>NZ_CP162801.1:0-2115000 GCF_054669175.1 Pseudomonas sp. H3_D04
GTGCGCTACGCGGACGAAGTCGTCCGTCGTAAAGAAGCCAAGAAGAAGTAGGGCATAGCAAATGACCGACAAAAAAGTTACTCGACTGCGTCGCGCTCGCAAAGCACGCCTGAAAATGCACGAACTCGAAGTCGTGCGTCTCTGCGTGTTCCGCTCGTCGCAGCACATCTACGCCCAGGTCATTTCGGCCGACGGCAACAAAGTCCTGGCATCTGCCTCGACTTTGGATAAAGAACTGCGTGATGGCGCCACTGGCAACATCGACGCGGCCACTAAGGTTGGCCAGCTGGTCGCTACGCGTGCAAAAGCCGCTGGCGTCTCGCAGGTGGCTTTCGACCGCTCTGGCTTCAAGTACCACGGCCGCGTCAAGGCGCTGGCTGATGCTGCTCGTGAAGCTGGGCTGGAGTTCTAAGTTATGTCAAATAACGACCAAAAGCGCGACGAAGGCTACATTGAGAAGCTGGTTCAAGTTAACCGCGTAGCCAAAACCGTTAAAGGCGGCCGTATCTTCACTTTCACCGCGTTGACCGTGGTAGGTGATGGTAAAGGGCGTGTTGGCTTCGGCCGTGGCAAGTCACGTGAAGTGCCTGCTGCGATCCAGAAGGCAATGGAAGCTGCTCGTCGCAACATGATCCAAGTTGATCTGAACGGCACCACTCTGCAGTACGCAATGAAGTCCGGTCACGGCGCTTCGAAGGTGTACATGCAGCCTGCTTCTGAAGGTACCGGTATCATCGCTGGCGGCGCTATGCGTGCTGTCCTCGAAGTTGCTGGCGTTCAGAACGTTCTGGCCAAGTGCTACGGCTCGACTAACCCGGTAAACGTGGTTCACGCCACTTTCAAAGGTTTGAAAGCTATGCAGTCTCCTGAATCCATTGCCGCCAAGCGTGGCAAAAGCGTCAAGGAGATCTTCTGATCATGGCTACCGTTAAAGTTACGCTGATCAAAAGCATGACCGGCCGCATCCCTAACCACAAACTGTGCGTTAAGGGTCTGGGTCTGCGTCGCATCGGTCACACTGTAGAAGTACTTGATACTCCCGAGAATCGCGGGATGATCAACAAGGCTTACTACATGCTGCGTGTCGAGGGTTAATCGATGAAACTCAATGATCTGAGTCCAGCGCCGGGTTCCCGTCGCGAAAAGCATCGTCCGGGCCGTGGTATCGGTAGTGGTTTGGGCAAGACCGGTGGCCGTGGCCACAAAGGTCAGTCCTCCCGCTCCGGTGGCACCATTGCTCCAGGCTTTGAAGGCGGTCAACAGCCGCTGCATCGTCGCCTGCCAAAGTTCGGTTTCGTTTCCCTGAAGGCCATGGACCGCGCAGAAGTGCGTCTGTCCGAGCTGGCTAAAGTGGAAGGCGACATCGTCACTGTGCAGTCCCTGAAAGATGCCAACGTGATCAACGTCAACGTACAGCGTGTGAAAATCATGCTGTCCGGCGAAGTTACTCGCGCTGTTACCATCGGAAAGGGAATCGGCGCCACCAAAGGTGCGCGTTCGGCTATCGAAGCAGCTGGCGGCAAGTTCGAGGAATAAATGGCTAAGCAAGGTGCTCTCTCTGCGCTCGGCAAAGGCGGTATGTCTGAACTCTGGGCTCGTCTGCGTTTTCTGTTCCTGGCGATTATCGTCTACCGAATAGGCGCACACATCCCGGTTCCAGGTATCAACCCGGACCGACTCGCGGACCTGTTTCGACAGAATGAGGGGACCATTCTTAGCTTGTTCAACATGTTTTCCGGCGGCGCGCTGGAGCGGATGAGTATCTTTGCACTGGGGATCATGCCGTACATTTCGGCATCGATCATCATGCAACTGATGACAGCCGTCAGCCCGCAGCTGGAGCAGTTGAAGAAGGAAGGTGAAGCTGGGCGTCGCAAGATTGCCCAGTACACCCGCTACGGCACTGTCGTCCTCGCTCTCGTTCAGGCAATTGGCATGTCCATTGGTCTGGCGGGGCAGGGCGTTGCGTTCACTGGTGACTTTGGCTTCCATTTCGTCGCGGTATCCACGTTTGTGGCTGGTGCGATGTTCATGATGTGGCTGGGTGAGCAGATTACTGAGCGTGGTGTTGGCAACGGTATCTCGATGTTGATTTTCGCAGGTATCGTCGCCGGTCTTCCGAGAGCGATCGGGCAGTCTTTCGAGTCTGCGCGTCAGGGTGATATCAACATTTTTGCCTTGGTTGCCATCGGTTTGCTGGCAGTAGCGATTATCGGTTTTGTGGTGTTCATTGAGCGTGGTCAGCGTCGTATTGCTGTTCATTACGCCAAGCGTCAGCAGGGTCGTAAGGTCTTTGCTGCGCAGACTAGCCACTTGCCGTTGAAGGTGAACATGGCCGGTGTTATTCCGGCCATTTTCGCGAGCAGCATTTTGCTGTTCCCGGCTTCGTTGGGTACCTGGTTCGGTCAGTCTGAAGGTATGGGCTGGCTGCAGGACATCTCGCAGTCGATCGCTCCTGGTCAGCCGTTGAATATTCTGCTGTTTAGTGCAGGGATTATTTTCTTCTGCTTCTTCTATACGGCGTTGATGTTCAATCCGAAAGACGTAGCGGAAAACCTGAAGAAGTCCGGTGCCTTTATTCCGGGCATCCGTCCAGGTGAGCAGTCTGCGCGCTACATTGATGGCGTTCTGACTCGTTTGACCCTGTTCGGTGCTCTATATATGACGGCCGTATGCCTGTTGCCCCAGTTCCTGGTGGTTGCAGCAAACGTTCCGTTCTACCTTGGCGGGACCTCGTTGCTGATCGTCGTCGTGGTTGTGATGGACTTCATGTCCCAAGTACAATCGCACCTCGTTTCGCACCAGTACGAATCCCTGATGAAGAAAGCCAACCTGAAGGGTTACGGCAGCGGCATGTTGCGCTGAGTACCCATAAGGTTCGAGGAGTTGGTGATGAAAGTTCGTGCATCGGTGAAAAAGCTGTGCCGCAACTGCAAGATTATTCGCCGCGAAGGTGTTGTTCGAGTAATTTGCAGCGCGGAACCGCGTCACAAACAGCGCCAAGGCTGAGTGTGATTGTGCTTCAAGCCCGGTAGCTAGTGCGCTACCGGGTTGATTATTTGTTATTACAGCGATATTATCTCGCGCCCTATTTCTTGGCTTCCGGGGCGTAGGTAGCTGTCAATTGGAGTCCCACTGAATGGCCCGTATTGCAGGCGTTAACATTCCAGATAACAAGCATACTGTTATCTCGCTGACCTACATCTATGGTGTTGGTCGCACTACTGCGCAGAAGATCTGTGCAGTGACTGGGGTAAACCCAGCCGCAAAGATCAAGGATCTGAGCGACGAGCAGATTGAACAGCTGCGTGGCGAAGTGGCGAAGTTCACCACTGAAGGTGACCTGCGTCGCGAAATCAACATGAAAATCAAGCGTTTGATGGACCTCGGTTGCTATCGCGGTCTGCGTCATCGTCGTGGTCTTCCAGTGCGCGGTCAGCGTACCAAGACTAACGCGCGTACCCGTAAAGGTCCGCGTAAGCCGATCCGCAAGTAATCGCCCCAGCGAATCGACAGGAAATTAATCATGGCTAAACCTGCTGCTCGTCCTCGTAAAAAAGTTAAAAAGACAGTGGTTGATGGCATCGCCCACATCCATGCATCTTTTAACAACACAATCGTGACCATCACCGACCGTCAAGGCAACGCTCTTTCCTGGGCTACCTCCGGTGGTTCGGGTTTCCGCGGTTCCCGCAAGTCCACCCCGTTTGCTGCTCAAGTAGCTGCTGAACGTGCTGGTCAAGCTGCGCTGGAATACGGTCTGAAAAACCTCGACGTTAACGTCAAAGGTCCAGGCCCAGGTCGTGAATCTGCAGTCCGCGCTTTGAACGGCTGTGGCTACAAGATCGCCAGCATCACCGACGTGACGCCAATCCCGCACAACGGGTGCCGTCCGCCGAAGAAGCGCCGCGTGTAATCCAGGAGATTGTAAAGAATGGCTCGTTACATTGGTCCAAAATGCAAACTCGCTCGTCGCGAAGGCACCGATCTCTTTCTGAAGAGCGGCGTGCGCGCGATCGAATCGAAGTGCAACATCGAAGCAGCACCTGGTATCCACGGCCAACGCCGCGGTCGCCAGTCCGATTACGGCACCCAACTGCGTGAAAAGCAGAAGGTCCGTCGTATCTACGGCGTTCTCGAGCGTCAATTCAGCGGCTACTACAAAGAAGCTGCTGGCAAGAAAGGTGCAACCGGTGAAAACCTGCTGCAACTGCTCGAATGCCGTCTGGACAACGTTGTATACCGTATGGGTTTTGGCTCTACTCGTGCCGAATCCCGTCAGCTGGTATCGCACAAATCCGTCAGCGTTAACGGTCAGACCGTAAACGTACCGTCCTACCAGGTTCGTGCTGGTGACGTGGTCGCGATTCGCGAGAAAGCAAAGAACCAACTTCGCATTGTCCAAGCTCTCGATCTGTGTGCCCAACGTGGCCGCGTAGAATGGGTAGAAGTAGACACTGAGAAGAAGTCGGGCGTTTTCAAGAACGTTCCTGCTCGCAGTGATCTGTCCGCCGACATCAACGAAAGCCTGATTGTCGAGCTCTACTCCAAGTAAGGGCTAGAAAATAGGTGCATCCATGCAGATTTCGGTAAATGAGTTCCTGACACCCCGCCATATTGATGTGCAGGTTGTCAGTCCAACCCGCGCCAAGATCACTCTCGAGCCTCTCGAGCGTGGTTTCGGCCACACCCTGGGCAACGCGCTGCGACGCATCCTGTTGTCCTCAATGCCCGGCTGTGCAGTAGTCGAGGCCGAGATTGACGGTGTGCTCCATGAGTACAGCGCCATCGAAGGCGTACAGGAAGACGTAATTGAAATCCTGTTGAACCTTAAAGGTCTGGCTATCAAGCTGCACGGTCGTGACGAAGTTACGCTGACCTTGTCGAAGAAGGGTTCGGGGGTGGTTACCGCTGCCGATATTCAGCTGGATCATGATGTCGAGATCGTTAACCCCGATCACGTAATCGCTAACCTGGCGTCTAACGGCGCCCTGAACATGAAGCTCACCGTAGCTCGTGGTCGTGGTTATGAACCGGCAGACTCGCGTCAGAGCGATGAAGACGAAAGCCGCAGCATCGGTCGCTTGCAGCTTGACTCTTCGTTCAGCCCGGTTCGCCGTATCGCATACGTGGTGGAAAACGCCCGTGTCGAGCAGCGTACTAACCTGGACAAGCTGGTTATTGATCTGGAAACCAACGGTACCCTGGATCCTGAAGAGGCTATCCGCCGCGCTGCAACCATTCTGCAACAGCAGCTGGCTGCGTTCGTCGACCTCAAAGGTGACAGTGAGCCAGTGGTTATCGAGCAGGAAGACGAGATCGATCCGATCCTGCTTCGCCCGGTTGACGATCTGGAACTGACTGTACGTTCGGCTAACTGCCTTAAGGCGGAAAACATCTACTACATCGGTGACCTGATTCAGCGTACCGAAGTAGAGCTGTTGAAGACTCCGAACCTTGGCAAGAAATCCTTGACTGAAATCAAGGACGTTCTGGCCTCCCGCGGTCTGTCCCTCGGCATGCGCCTCGACAACTGGCCGCCTGCAAGTCTTAAGAAGGACGACAAGGCGACTGCCTGATCGTCGTAATCACCGAACGTTGTGTTTGGTAAGGAATGAACCATGCGTCATCGTAAAAGTGGTCGTCACCTGAGCCGCACCAGCTCGCACCGCAAGGCCATGTTTCAAAACATGGCGGTGTCGCTGTTCGAGCACGAGCTGATCAAAACTACACTGCCAAAAGCTAAAGAACTGCGTCGCGTTGCTGAGCCGCTGATCACTTTGGCCAAGACAGACAGCCTGGCTAACCGCCGTCTGGCTTTCGACCGTACTCGTTCGAAAGCTATCGTTGGTAAGCTCTTCAACGACCTGGGCAAGCGTTACGCTACCCGTGAGGGTGGCTACCTGCGCATCCTCAAGTGCGGTTTCCGCACTGGCGACAACGCGCCTATGGCGTATGTCGAGTTGGTTGATCGTCCTGCCGGTGGTGAAGCTGTATCCGCTGAGTAAGACGTCAGTCTGAAACGAAGAACCGGGCCTAGTGCCCGGTTTTTTGTGCGCGCTCGAAAAGCATTGCCATCAATGCATGAATAGAAAGGTAATTAGTAATTTTCTATCGATAGTCGCAACGCAATGAATTTGTAGCTGTAACGTTCCTGATCAATACTCCCCCTCAGCCGATAGCCGGCAGTTAAAGACTGACAGAGGAAGAGATCGCATGAGTCAAAATAAAACGCTGACCACCGCCAGTGGCGCTCCTGTCGCCGACAACCAGAATTCCCGTTCCGCCGGCCCTCGTGGCCCGCTGCTGCTCGACGACTTTCACCTGATCGAAAAGCTTGCCCACTTCAATCGCGAGAACATCCCTGAGCGCCGTGTACACGCCAAGGGCTCGGGTGCTTACGGCACGTTTACTGTCACTCGCGACATCACCCCGTACACCAGCGCCAAACTGTTTGAATCGGTCGGCAAACAAACTCCGACGTTCCTGCGCTTTTCTACGGTTGGCGGCGAACGGGGTTCGGCCGATACCGAGCGCGATCCGCGTGGCTTTGCCCTGAAGTTCTACACCGAGGAAGGTAACTGGGATATCGTCGGCAACAACACGCCCGTGTTCTTCATCCGTGATCCGTTGAAATTTCCGGACTTTATCCACACCCAAAAGCGTCTGCCGCAGAGCAATCTGAAAAGTGCGCAGATGATGTGGGACTTCTGGTCGCACTCGCCTGAGGCGCTGCACCAGGTCACTATTCTGTTCTCCGACCGTGGCATTCCTGACGGCTATCGTCACATGCACGGCTTTGGTAGCCACACCTACAGCTTGATCAACGCCAATGGCGAGCGGCACTGGGTGAAGTGGCACTACAAGACTCAGCAAGGCATCAAAAACCTGGCGCCTGCAGAAGCGGCACGTTTGGCCGGTACCGATCCGGATTACGCGCAGCGTGACCTGTTCGGGGCGATTGAGCGCGGTGACTTCCCGAAATGGCGTGTGTGCATTCAGATCATGACCGAGGCTCAGGCCGCGGCGCACTATGAGAACCCGTTCGATGTGACCAAAACCTGGTCGCAGAAAGAGTTTCCGCTGATCGAAGTCGGCGAGCTGGAGCTCAATCGCAATCCGCAAAACTACTTTGCCGAAGTCGAGCAAGCGGCATTCGGCCCGAGCAACATGGTCCCGGGCGTTGGTCTTTCTCCGGACCGCATGCTCCAGGGCCGCGTGTTCGCTTATGCCGACGCGCACCGCTACCGCATTGGCACCAATCATCAGCAACTACCGGTGAATGCGCCCCGCAGCCCGGTGAATAGCTATCAGCGTGATGGTTCGATGGCATTCGGCAGCAATGGCGGTGCAGCACCTAACTATGAGCCGAACAGCTACGTCGATTCGCCGAAACAAGCGCCTCGCTACGCTGAGCCACCGTTGGCATTGAGCGGTGCCGCTGATCGTTACGATCATCGTGAAGACTCCGACTACTACAGCCATGCCGGTGCTCTGTTCCGACTCATGAGTGACGAGCAGAAAGCGCTGCTGACCAACAACATTGCCGGAGCCATGGCCGGCGTTTCCGGTGATGTGATTGATCGTCAATTGCAGCACTTCTTCAAGGCCGATCCGGCGTATGGAGAAGCAATTGCAAAGGCGTTGGGTGTACAGCTTAACGAAGTCTAAACGAGAAGCAGAACCGCCCTCATTTGGGCGGTTTTTGCGTTATTTGAACCACTTTTCTCAGAATATCTTCGCTTTTATCGCGTAAACGGAGTGACCAAACAGTCGCCTTGGTTCAAACTACAGACTTTCATGCAGGGAGATGTAGGGCGATGCAAGGGCACCCAGACGTAATCGATTACCTCAACACGTTGCTGACCGGCGAACTGGCGGCGCGTGATCAGTATTTCGTCCATTCGCGGATGTATGAGGACTGGGGTTTCACCAAGCTCTACGAACGCATCAACCACGAGATGGAAGAAGAGGCTGGGCACGCTGATGCCCTGATGCGTCGGATTCTGATGCTCGAAGGCACGCCGCGCATGCGTCCGGACGACCTTGATGTTGGCACCACTGTGCCGGACATGCTCGCCGCTGACCTGCGACTTGAATATAAAGTCCGCGCCGCGCTCTGCAAGGGCATCAAACTCTGCGAGCAACACCAGGACTATGTCAGCCGCGAGATGCTGCGGGTTCAATTGCATGACACTGAAGAAGACCACACCTACTGGCTTGAAAAGCAGATGGGTCTGATCAAGTTGATCGGTCTTGAGAACTACCTGCAATCTCACGCCTGATTGCTCCCTATACAAAAAAGCCCCTGTCACCGATGAAGTGACAGGGGCTTTTTCGTGGGCCCGATTCAGGCCTTGTCGCGAGCCAGCAGCGGCTTGAGGTAGAAGCCGGTGTGAGATTGCTTCATCTCGGACACTTCCTCCGGGGTACCAACCGCAATGATCTGGCCGCCCTTGGAGCCGCCTTCCGGCCCCAGGTCCACCAACCAGTCGGCGGTCTTGATCACGTCCAGGTTGTGCTCGATCACCACCACAGTGTTGCCGTGGTCGCGCAGTCGATGCAGTACGTCGAGCAATTGCTGAATATCCGCGAAGTGCAAGCCAGTGGTTGGTTCGTCGAGGATGTACAGCGTCTTGCCGGTATCGCGCTTGGACAGTTCACGGGAGAGCTTCACCCTTTGGGCTTCCCCGCCCGACAACGTCGTCGCCGATTGCCCCAGCTTGATGTAGGACAGACCTACGTCCATCAATGTCTGAAGCTTGCGCGCTAGCGCAGGAACCGCGTCAAAGAACACCCGCGCTTCCTCGATGGTCATCTCGAGGGTTTCGTGGATGCTCTTGCCCTTGTACTTGATTTCCAGAGTCTCGCGGTTGTAACGCTTGCTCTTGCAGACGTCGCACGGGACATAGATGTCCGGCAGGAAGTGCATTTCCACCTTGATCAGGCCATCGCCCTGACACGCTTCGCAGCGTCCGCCCTTCACGTTGAAGGAGAAGCGTCCCGGACCATAACCGCGTGAGCGTGATTCTGGTACGCCGGCGAACAGTTCGCGAATCGGCGTGAACAGCCCGGTGTAGGTCGCCGGATTGGAGCGCGGCGTTCGGCCGATAGGGCTCTGGTCGATATCGACGACCTTATCCAGATGCTCCAGTCCCTTGATGCTGTCGTGGGCGGCCGCCTCAAGCGTCGTTGCACCGTTGAGTGCCGTAGCGCTCAAGGGAAACAGCGTATTGTTGATCAGCGTCGATTTGCCCGAGCCGGACACACCGGTCACGCACGTCAACAGACCTATCGGAATGTCCAGGTCGACATTGCGCAAGTTGTTACCGCGAGCGCCCTTGAGCGACAGTGACAACTTCTTGTTGCGCGGTGTGCGTTTGGCTGGAACGGCAATCTTTACTCGGCCCGACAGGTACTTGCCGGTCAACGAATCAGGATGCGCCATCACTTCGGCCGGCGTCCCTTCGGCAACAATATGCCCACCGTGGACCCCCGCGCCCGGCCCGATGTCCACCACGTAGTCGGCCAGGCGAATAGCGTCTTCGTCATGCTCGACCACGATCACCGTGTTGCCGATGTCGCGCAGGTGCTTGAGTGTGCCGAGCAACCGATCGTTATCACGTTGATGCAGACCGATCGACGGCTCATCGAGGATGTACAGAACCCCCACCAGGCCGGCGCCAATCTGGCTGGCCAGGCGAATCCGCTGAGCTTCACCGCCGGACAACGTGTCGGCACTGCGATCCAGCGAAAGATAGTCGAGGCCTACGTTGACCAGGAACTGCAGGCGCTCGCGGATCTCCTTGAGAATCTTGTCGGCGATTTCACCGCGACGGCCCGTGAGCTTCAGTATGCCGAAATACTCGCAAGCATCGCCAATCGGCAGATTGGTCACCGCCGGCAGCGTCTTCTCGCCCACCCAGACGTGCCGCGCCTCACGACGCAAGCGCGTGCCACGGCAGTCCGGGCAGGGCTGGGTGCTGAGGAACTTGGCCAGCTCTTCACGCACTGAAGCCGACTCGGTTTCGCGATAGCGGCGTTCCAGGTTCGGCACGATGCCTTCGAACGGGTGCGAGCGTTTGACGATATCGCCGCGGTCGTTCAGGTATTTGAAGTCGACGTTTTGCGAACCGCTGCCATGCAGAATGAATTTCTGCTGATCCGCCGAAAGGTCGTTGAACGGCACTTCCAGGCTGAACTTGTAGTGCGAAGCCAGCGACCCGAGCATCTGGAAGTAATAGACGTTGCGCCTGTCCCAGCCGCGAATAGCGCCCTCGGCCAGCGTCAACTCGCCGTTCACCAGACGCTTGATGTCGAAGAACTGCTTGACCCCCAGGCCATCGCAGGTCGGGCAAGCGCCGGCGGGGTTGTTGAAGGAGAACAGCTTGGGTTCCAGCTCGCTGATCGCATGGCCGCAAATCGGGCAGGCGAAGCGCGCGGAGAAGATGATCTCTTCGCCGGGCTCGTCGTCCATCGGCGCGACCAGTGCGATCCCGTCCGCCAGTTTCAGCGCGGTTTCGAACGACTCGGCCAGGCGCTGCTGCAGATCGGCGCGGACCTTGAAGCGGTCGACTATTACATCAATCGAGTGCTTCTTTTGCTTATCCAGCTTCGGCAGCTCATCCAGTTCGCAGATCCTGCCGTTGACCCGGGCCCGGACAAAGCCCTGGGCGCGCAGTTCTTCGAAGACCGAAAGGTGTTCGCCTTTGCGCTCGCGAATCACCGGGGCCAGCAGCATCAGCTTGCTGCCCTCCGGTTGCGCGAGGACCAGGTCGACCATCTGGCTGACGGTTTGCGCTTCCAGCGGAATGTCGTGATCCGGGCAACGTGGAATACCCACGCGTGCGTACAGCAGGCGCAGGTAGTCGTAGATTTCGGTGATGGTGCCGACCGTCGAGCGCGGGTTATGCGAGGTCGATTTCTGTTCGATGGAAATGGCTGGCGACAAACCTTCGATGGTGTCGACGTCAGGCTTTTCCATCATCGACAAAAACTGCCGGGCATAGGCCGACAGTGATTCGACATAGCGGCGTTGGCCTTCGGCATACAGCGTGTCAAACGCCAGGGACGATTTGCCGGATCCGGACAGGCCGGTGATGACGATCAGTTTGTCCCGTGGCAGGGTCAGGTCGATGTTCTTCAGGTTGTGGGTTCGGGCCCCACGAATCAGGATCTTGTCCAAAGTGGCCTCGCTTGGCGGGCGTCGAAAACGTAGGAGTATACGGCCAAATACTGGATGGATGCACACTATCAAACGAGCGGAGTTGTGTCTTACATGAAGAGTCTGTCAGCGGAGCGCGTCAAAGCGTCGCGATATACCCCGTCAATCGATGGGACTGGTAGAATCGCCGCCGGTTCACATGAGGTTTTTCCATGCACGATCCCCACAGCGAACGCATGAGTGGCAGTGAGACCCGCGCAGCAAGCGGGCTGGCCCTGGTGTTCGCCTTCCGTATGCTTGGCATGTTCATGGTGTTGCCGGTACTGGCGACCTATGGGATGGATCTGGCAGGAGCGACCCCGGCCCTCATCGGACTGGCGATTGGCGCTTACGGCCTGACCCAGGCAATCTTTCAGATTCCTTTCGGCTTCATTTCCGACCGCATCGGCCGTCGTCCGGTGATTTACCTCGGGCTGATCATCTTCGCCCTCGGTAGCGTGCTGGCAGCCAATGCCGATTCGATCTGGGGCGTCATCGCCGGACGCATCCTGCAAGGCGCCGGGGCTATTTCCGCCGCAGTGATGGCGTTGCTTTCAGACCTGACCCGCGAGCAGCACCGGACCAAAGCCATGGCCATGATCGGCATGACGATTGGTCTGTCCTTCGCAGTGGCCATGGTTGTCGGGCCGCTGTTGACCCGCGCCTTCGGCCTGTCGGGGTTGTTCCTCGCCACGGGCGGCATGGCGCTGTTCGGCATCGTGATCGTCATGTTCATGGTGCCGCGTTCCACCGGACCGTTGCAGCACCGTGAGTCCGGCGTCGCCCGTTCGGCGCTGATGCCGACGCTAAAGCACCCGGACCTGCTGCGCCTGGACCTTGGCATTTTTGTGTTGCACGCGATGTTGATGTCGAGCTTCGTTGCATTGCCCCTGGCCCTGGTGGAAAAAGCCGGGCTGCCCAAAGAGCAGCACTGGTGGGTCTACCTCACCGCGCTGCTGATCTCCTTCTTCGCCATGATCCCGTTCATTATCTACGGCGAGAAGAAACGCAAAATGAAACGAGTTTTATTGGGCGCAGTGCTGACGCTGATGCTCACTGAGCTATTCTTCTGGCAGTTCGGCGACAGCCTGCGGGCTCTGGTGATCGGGACGGTGGTGTTCTTTACCGCTTTCAATTTGCTGGAAGCTTCGTTGCCATCGCTGATCAGCAAGGTTTCACCGGCGGGCGGCAAAGGTACGGCGATGGGGGTTTATTCCACCAGCCAGTTCCTCGGTTCGGCGCTGGGGGGGATCCTCGGCGGCTGGATGTTCCAGCACGGCGGTTTGTCGGTCGTATTCCTCGGATGCGCCGGCCTGGCTGCACTTTGGCTGGCCTTTGCTGTTACCATGCGCGAACCTCCCTACGTGACGAGTCTGCGCTTGCCGCTGTCGCCCGAGGCGATCCGCGAAGCGGGGTTGGTTGACCGCCTGAAGGCCGTCGTAGGGGTAACAGATGCGGTAATCGTTGCTGATGAAGCGGCGATTTACATCAAATTGGACACAGAACTATTGGATCGCACCACCCTTGAGCGCCTGGTGAACAACCCGGCCGGGGCAGCGTGCGTAGCCTAGGAGAACGTTATGGCCCGTGGGGTTAACAAAGTCATATTGGTCGGCACTTGCGGCCAGGATCCCGAAGTTCGCTACTTGCCTAACGGTAACGCCGTGACCAACCTGAGTCTGGCGACCAGCGAACAGTGGACCGACAAGCAAACCGGTCAGAAGGTCGAGAAGACTGAATGGCACCGTGTTTCGATGTTCGGCAAGGTGGCCGAGATCGCCGGTGAATACCTGCGTAAAGGTTCGCAGGTCTACATCGAAGGCAAGCTGCAGACCCGCGAGTGGGAAAAAGACGGTATCAAGCGTTACACCACCGAAATCGTGGTCGACATGCAAGGCACCATGCAACTGCTCGGCGGCCGTCCACAGCAGGGCGACCAACAAGGCGGGGGCAATAACTACCAGCAGTCCGCCCCGGCTCCACGCCAGCAGGCTCCGCGCCCGCAGCAGTCAGCACCGCAGCAGTCGCGTCAGGCTCCGCCTCCACAGCAGGCAGCGCCACAACCGGCTCCGGATTTCGACAGCTTTGATGACGATATCCCGTTCTGATCCGCAGTTTTTCAGAACCGTAGACAAAAAAAAGCGAAGCCATATGGCTTCGCTTTTTTGTTGCCGCTGTTAACCGGCCAACGGGGTCACATTGGCCCGTGCCGAGTGCAGCTTCTTGTAGCTTTCGATCAACCGCAGGTGCCTGTCGAGCCCCTCCAGTTTGGTGCTGGTCGGCGTCAAACCATGGAAGCGTACACTGCCGTCCACCGAGCCGATCACTGCATCCATCCGTTCGTTACCAAACATCCGACGGAAATTGGCCTCGTAGTCTTCCAGCTCCAGGTCTTCGTCCAGCTTCATCTCCAGCACCGCGTTGACAGCTTGGTAGAACAAGCCGCGCTCAACCGTGTTGTCGTTGTACTGCAGGAACATCTCCACCGCCTCTTTGGCCTCTTCAAATTGCTGCAAGGCGAGATAAATCAGCAGTTTCAACTCCAGGATTGTCAGCTGACCCCACGCGGTATTGTCGTCAAACTCGATGCCGATCAGGGAGGTGATGTCGGTGTAGTCGTCCAGCTCACTTTCCACCAGGCGCTCAGCCAGCGCTTGCAGTTCTTCGTCGTCCAGGCGATGCAGGTTCAGGATATCGGCGCGGAAGAACAGCGCTTTGTTGGTGTTATCCCAAATCAGGTCGTCCACGGGATAGATTTCCGAATAGTCCGGGACCAGGATGCGGCATGCCGTCGCGCCGATATGCTCGTAGACCGCCATGTACACTTCCTTGCCCATGCCTTCGAGAATACCGAACAAGGTCGCGGCTTCCTCGGCATTCGAGTTTTCACCCTGGCCGGAGAAGTCCCACTCTACGAATTCGTAGTCCGACTTGGAACTGAAGAAGCGCCACGACACCACGCCGCTGGAATCGATGAAGTGCTCGACGAAGTTATTCGGCTCGGTCACCGCATGACCTTCAAACGTCGGCTGGGGCAAGTCGTTGAGGCCTTCGAAGCTTCGGCCCTGGAGCAATTCGGTCAGGCTGCGTTCCAGCGCCACTTCCAGGCTCGGGTGCGCGCCGAACGAGGCGAACACGCCGCCGGTACGCGGGTTCATCAACGTGACGCACATCACCGGGAATTCCCCCCCAGGGACGCATCCTTCACCAATACGGGGAACCCTTGCTCTTCCAGCGCCTGTATACCGGCCTGTATTCCCGGGTACTTCGCCAGCACATCGGCGGGCACATCCGGCAGGGCAAATTCACCTTCGATGATTTCGCGTTTTACCGCGCGCTCGAAGATCTCCGACAGGCACTGCACCTGGGCTTCGGCCAGCGTGTTACCGGCACTCATGCCGTTGCTCAGGAACAGGTTTTCAATCAGGTTGGACGGGAAATACACCACTTCGCCGTCCGACTGGCGCACGTAGGGCAGCGCGCAGATGCCGCGTTCTTCATTGCCCGAGTTGGTGTCGATCAGGTGGGAACCGCGCAACTCGCCGTCGCGGTTGTAAATCTTCAGGCAGTGCGCGTCGAGTATTTCGCTCGGCAGTTCATCTTTACGGCCAGGCTTGAACCAACGTTCGTCCGGGTAATGCACAAACGGCGCGTTGGCGATCTCTTCGCCCCAGAACTGGTCGTTGTAGAAGAAGTTGCAGTTGAGTCGCTCGATAAACTCGCCCAACGCCGACGCCAGTGCGCCTTCCTTGGTTGCGCCCTTGCCGTTGGTAAAACACATCGGCGAGTGTGCATCGCGGATATGCAGCGACCATACGTTGGGCACGATATTGCGCCACGAGGCGATTTCAATCTTCATGCCCAGGTCCGCCAGAATGGCCGACATATTGGCGATGGTCTGCTCCAGTGGCAGATCCTTGCCCGCGATATAGGTGCTCGCCTCTGAGGTAGAAGCAGGCATCAGCAACGCCTGGGCATCGGCGTCGAGGTTTTCCACCTCTTCGATCACAAACTCAGGCCCGGCTTGCACCACTTTTTTCACGGTGCAACGGTCGATGGAACGCAGGATGCCCTGGCGGTCCTTGTCGGAGATGTCCGCAGGCAACTCGACCTGGATCTTGAAAATCTGGTTGTAGCGGTTTTCCGGGTCAACAATGTTGTTCTGCGACAGGCGGATGTTTTCGGTGGGAATACTGCGAGTGTCGCAGTACAACTTCACGAAATACGCCGCACATAACGCCGACGACGCCAGGAAGTAGTCGAACGGACCCGGCGCCGAGCCATCGCCCTTGTAGCGGATAGGTTGATCGGCCACCACCGTGAAGTCGTCGAACTTGGCTTCAAGTCGAAGGTTGTCGAGAAAGTTGACCTTGATTTCCATGGGGGATTACCAGAATAACGGCTAAACGAATGGCCGCCATTATCCGGCATTTCAGCCATAAGTCTTGCGGGCGTCTGTCGATATGTCCTCACCGGGCCTTTTTAGTGGGCGATGGAGCGGTCAGTCGAGTATCAGATGCGGCAAGAACCGGCTCGAATCCTTGGTGATCAAGCTGTTGTCCTCACGTACACCGATCCCCGCCGCCTGATCGCCGATTACCCAGGAGCCAATCAACGTAAAGCTGTCGCCGAACTGCGGAAGCGGCGCGAACTCCTGAAGGATAAACGGCGCATCGGTGTAGGGGCCGTCCTCTTTCACGATCAGGCCGTCAGCAGTTTGCAGCTCGATATTGGCACCTTCCCGGGAGAAGAACGGCTTGCGCACCCAGCCTTTTGGTACGGCTTTGCCCGGCTCGGTATCCAGGTGCGCCGCGAGCAGGTTCGGGTGACCTTTGTTGAATTCCCACAACAGCGGCAGGATGCCTTTGTTGGAGATGATGGATTTCCAGGCCGGTTCGAAAAATTGCGTATCACTCTGGGCAATCGCTGCACCGAAGGGCTCGTGGAAGATGAACTCCCAGGCGTGCAGCTTGAACAGGTGAGGGATCCAGCGATCTTCGAGGTCGACGAAACGTCCGTCACTGGTCAGGCCGATGTCTTCGATATCGATGTGGCGTGATTCGATGCCGACCTTTTCCGCCACCAGCCGCAGGTAGTCGGTGGTGCCCTTGTCTTCGACCGAGTCTTTCATCGAGGCAAAATAGAAGGGTTGCTTGAGCTGCAATTGAGCGAAGGCCTGATGCAGTTTTGTGTCGATGCTGTTGAACTGGTCGGCATGCTTGGGCAGCAAGCCGCGTTCGATGCATTGCTCCAGCCAGCCCCACTGAAACGCCGCCGCCTCATACAGACTGGTCGGCGTGTCGTAATTGAGTTCCAGCAACTTGGCGGGCCCGGTGCCGTTGTAGGAGAAATCCATGCGCCCGTACAGGTGCGGGTGACCTTCGAGCCATGAGGTGCGCACCATGTCGAAGAATGGCGCGGGAATGCTCAGGCGCTCCAGCAACTCCTCGCTCTGAACCACGCGGGCCACCAGGTCCATGCACATCCCATGGATCTCGGTGGTCGGGTCTTCGAGATCGTTCTCGATCTGCTTGAGCGAGAACTGGTAATACGCGCTCTCATCCCAGTAGGGTTCGTTGTCGATGGTGTGGAACAGAAAGCCGAGATTCTCGGCGGTCTGTTTCCAGTCAGGACGCTCTGCGCAATGGATCTTCTTCATGGCCCGGTTTCCTTAACTGCTCGATCCGCCGCCGCCCCAGCCGCTGCGTGCGCTGGCCTTGCTGCCGAAGCCGCCACGGGAGGTGGACGAGGCAACGGAGACCGGCTTGCTGGTAGAAGAGCGAACCGAGTCGGCGTAGTTGCTGCTGCCGTACCTTGCCTGATTGGACTTGGTGAACGTCGAGCCCTTGGCAATCCGCTGGCTGAGCGTCGAGTTCGAGTAGCTGCCGCGGTCATCGCGATAGCGGTACACCGGCTCGGAGTAGTAACTGTTGCGGTTGCTGCTCAGCATGTTGCCGATCAGCAGGCCGGTCAGCAGGCTGCTGGTGGAGAAGCCCGAGCCACCCGTGTTTGCCGCTTCCGAGGCGGGTAATTGAGCCTTGGCCGCGTCCACCTGGGATTGCGTCACCTGGCCATCAGCGGTCAGTTCGAAGCCGCCGAGCTTGGGGATGAACTTGCCGGCGGAATCCTGTTGGCACCAGTCGGCGACGAAGTCGGCATCGCAATCCGCCTGGCTGTCGTACACCGGCGCAATGCGGCGATGCTCGGCCATGGCCGTCATGTAGGCGTCCGAGCACACGTCCACCGGGAGCTTTTCATCGGCACACTGCTGAACGGACTGGAAGTTGTACTTCTTCTGCACCGCGTAGGTTTTTTCCGTCGGTCCGCAGCCTGATATCGCCATGGCGACCGACGCTGCCAGCGAAAGCTGAACGTACTTGCTTCGTTTCATCGGGATCTCCGGGCGCAATCAGTTCTGGGAAGGAGTCATGCACGCGGCGTTCAACATGCCGACGCTGATGGCCACGGCTGCCACGTAGATGCCCGCCGCGATTTCACCTTTCTTGATGCGCTCGGAGGTGCCTTTGAGCACCAGGCTGGTCACCAGAAATGCCAGCAATTGAACGAGGGCTGCAATGACCGCCCAGACAACGAAGTCGAGGATGCTGATCGAGTACGCAATCACGTTGCTCGCCGGAATGGCGAAACCGATGATGGCCCCGCCGAGGGCGATCGCAGCGGCTACGTTGCCGGACCGGATCAGTTCGAATTCCTTGTGCGGGGTGATGCGGGTGTAGATGAACTGGAACAGTGCGAACAATACCGCGGCGCCGAGGATGTACGAAACAAACCCGAACACGGCGGCTTTGTTCAAGGAGATAGAGAGTGCTTCTAGCATGGACTGCTTCCTTTTTTAGAACGTATTCAGGTCGGTTGTGTACAGCGAAATGCCCTGCGACGTGCTCAAGCTGATGGTGCCTTCGGCGTCTTCCTCGACGGAAAACAGCAGGAATTCCCGGCGGTCGGTCAGGCCGGTTTCGCGGGCGTACAGCATCGAACGGTGCTCGATGCCGTAGGACTCCTCCGGGTTTTTCAGCTGTTCGCTCAGCCTTACCAATTCTGTCTGGCCATTCTCGGTGCCCCATTCGCGGGTGTATTCGACGCCGTTGTGGGTGTAGGTCGGCAGCCCGATCAGGCTTTGCGGACCGGCCAATCGGCGCAACTCCGCTTCACTGCTGATGGTGATGTAACTGAGGTAATTGAACAGGATCACCGACTCAACCTGCCCGGCGATTTCGCCGGTGGTATGCACCTGCAGCCAGTAGTCTTCCTCGTTCATGTAGTAGCGTGACAGCCAGGTCGACTGCCCGAGATCGACGGTGCCGTTGCTCCAGATCTGCTGCGAGCCCGGGATGGTCACCGTGGTGTTGCCGTCGAGCAACAATTTCAGGGTGGTGTCGAACATCACGCCTTTGCCCAATGCCAGGTCCAGCGGACCGGTGACGGGCAGGGATTCGCTGGCGGTCCATTTCGACTCTGTCGTCGCGTTCGGGGCCTCAAGCCCCATCAACTGTTTAAACCATCCCATTGGAGATTTCCTTGAGGCGAGTGGAGGCGATGTAGAAGAGCTCGCCGCCCTCAACGCGTGTGGCGCCGGGCGGGTTGATCGACGGTTGTCGGGCGCCTTTGGCGCGATAGCCGATGAGCGTGGCGTTGTGATGTTCTTTCATCCGTGTGTACAGATCGCCAAACGTCGCTTCAAAGGCCTCGGGCAGTTTCATCAGGTATTGAGTGGCGCCCTGGCCCACGCACAGCAGTTCATTGATGACCACTGACGAGCCCGGATCCTGCGAGGCGCGCACCAACATCTCGATGGCCATGCTGGAAGTGCATTCCAGGCTGGGCGCGTAGGCGCTGGCGAGCGCAGCGATTTCACTGTCATTGAAGTGGGCGACCACATGCCCGACAGGCTGCAGTTGATTGACCGCCAGCACGGTGGCCAGGGTCAGGTCGTCTGAATGGGTTCGCACCAGAACGCGCTCGGCACCGGGAACGCCCGCGCGCAGCAACAAGGCCACGGAGGACAGGCTTTCACCTTTGATGAAGCTCGCTTTGCCCGGCATCGGGTTTTCTTCAAGGGTGCAATCGCAAATGACGATCAGGTTGTCGTTCGAGGTTTCGTCCTGGAGCAACAACTCAATGACCCGTTCGCTGGACGCGCCTTCCCAGCCGATGAGAACCGTATGGCCGACCTTGCCGGTGAAATCGCCTTTGCCCTTCATGCCTTTTCTCCATGCATCGATGACGCTGCTGGTGGTTTTGCCGATGGCTGCCGTCAGCAGCGCAATGCCCCCGAGCATGACCCAGGTGGCCACGAATATCCGTCCCGCCGCTGTCTGCGGCGCGAGATCGCCATAACCGACGGTGAGTGTGGTGGTCAGATAGAAGTAAGTAAACGTGGCGGGCGCGGTGAGGTGTTGTTCGCCCAGTAACACCAGGCCCAGATACGCCGTGGTCAGGTGTACGCCCAAGGCAATGACCAGGCCTGCCCAGCCGAAACGGTGGAAGAGGGACGAGGCATACATGCGCAATAAAAGGAAAATCGACATTTCGTCCCTGACTCCGTGGGTACTTGTTCCTGGCGACGTCATCGCCTCGGCGTCTGACTGCGCAAGTGCGTTCAACCGGCGGCATTAAACCTGTTGCGCGGCGCCGAGAAAAGTACCTTGGCTGCAATAAATCCGGCGAGTGCACCAAACAGATGGCCTTCGAAGGAAACACCCTGGCGAGGCAGGAAGCCAAAAATCAGACCGCCGTAGAGCAGGGCCACGACGCCGGCTGTTATCAGGTTGCCCCAGCTCCTGTGGAACCAGGCGCGGGACAAGAGGTATGCCCACAGTCCGAACACCCAGCCGCTGGCGCCGATGTGTACGCCTGCAAAGCCGAACAGCCAGACCAGCGCGCCGCCCAGCAGAATAATGATCGCGCTGACCGCAATGAACCGGTTGAGTCCTTCGATGATGACCAGGGTACCCAGAATCAAAAAGGCAATCAGGTTCGCGCTCAGGTGCGCAAAGGAAGCGTGCAGGAAAGGCGAGGTGATGATGCCGAGCAGACCGTGCACGGTTCTCGGGATCAAACCGAAGGCCATGAGGCTGTAGCCGGTCGCGACGTTGAACAGTTGCAACGCGACCATGAAGAGCGCCAGGCCTGCGATTGTCTTGAAACCCTTCAGGGCATCCATCCTTGACCTCGACAGTTGAATGTCTGTCAGTTCAGCGCATTCCATGTGGGAGCGAGCCGGCTCGCGAAGGGGGAGTGTCAGTCGACATCAATGTTTTCTGACAAACCGCAATCGCTAGCAGGCTAGTTCCCACAGGTTATGCGTTCGACTCGAGAGTCGGTTATTCGGCCGATTTTTGCTTCAGGCGCTCCAGGATCGCATTGGCGCTGCCTGCGTCCGGGGTGATGCCGGCATCGCGCAGTTTGCGTTCCAGGTCAGTGCCCGTCGACGCATCGGCCAATTGGTCCTGGGCTTCCAGTTCAGCGGCGCGTTGCTGCTGCTTGGCCTGCAAACGGTTCAGCGTACCGACGGCGGTTTCCAGCTTGCCGTTGGCGCCGCCACTGGCAATCGAAGCGCTGACCTGGGCTTTCTGTACGCTTTCGCGCGCCTTGGCCATGTCCACTTGCTGGCGCAGGCTTTTGATGCGGCTTTCAGCCTTGGTGATGTCTTTGCGCATGTTTTCAGCGTAACCACCAAACTCGGTGGCCTGCTTTTGCTCGACGTCCAGCTCGTTGGTCAGGGTCGAAATGGCTTCGGCCACTTCCAGGGCCAGGTCTTCACGGTTGGCCTGGATGGCGGCCAGAGCCTTGGATTCCAGGTCCTTGATCTTGGCGTTGTACTCGCTGACGCGGTCAGCCGACAGTTTGTGCTTGGCCATGATGGTGACGAGCTCACGCTTGGCGTTGGCCAGGGCGCTGTCCGCATCGCGAATTTCCTGATCGAGGATGCGCAGGGCCTGTTGGTCGACGATCGATTCGCCGACTTCGTTGGCACCGCCACGCAGCGCGGTGAACAATTTGCTCCAGATGGACTGAGTCATTGGATATTTCCTGTTCCCGAATAATTAATTGAAGAAACGTTCGAAGGCTTCGCTGGCGCGCTGGACGTTGTCGACCAGGGTTTTGACCTCGGTCACGATGTTCGTCAGGCTGGAGTCGGAGCTCAGAGCGCCGAACATGTTGTAGACAATCTGCCCGTTCGGCATGGACTCGATACCGATCGAGGACAGCGGGAACATCTCCCGGCTGCGCAGCACGGCGTCATTGAAGGCCGGTACGTCATTGATGGACTCGATGTCGACCAGAACGGTGTCGACGATGATCTGTTCGCCCACCACCGCGATGTAAATCGGCAAGCCACCGAAGTCGTTCATTTCCAGCTTGATGCTGGACTCGGAGCCTTGAACGAGAGAAAGCGTGATGTCGTTTGAAACCACTTCGTCCAGGGCTTGAAGGGCGCTGAAGAGGCGGTCGATGTTCCAGTTTGTACCTGCGCTCATGTAATTCTCCGACATGAATGAGCCAGCCAGAATCGGTTGGCGAAGCTGTTTCTCCATCTGCTTGAGCAGGCTTCGGTTTTCGGGAAGCACCCAAGTCTCGTGTTTCACATAACCGGCGGCACCCAGGCCCGCGCGCATCTGCTTCATGTAAAAGCTCGATGGTTTTTTCGCGGACGGTTTGGAGCGCTCTCCCTTGCGGCTTGCCGAATCGGTATCGGGCCCTGTGGGAGGACTCGATGGAGAGCTGCTTTTCATGGGGCTGACCTCGTTGTGAAAAACTCACGCGTGAGAAACACTACAGGCAATTTTTGCCACGCTCAATAGCTCACGCGTGAGATTTTTTGTCATACATTTTCCGCTCCATGAAAAAGGCCCGCAGCGCTAAAACGCGGCGGGCCCTTTTTGGAATTTGATCAATACGTTATGTGGTTAGTGGTTAGCCGCCAGGAATTCATCAGTGGAAATCACGCTCGCATAGGCGAAACCCAGGGCCGACATGAAGGCGGCGTGAACGTGGGCGGCGGGCACCGTAACGCCGTTGAATTCCAGATCGCGTGAGGCGCAGGCGTCGTGGATCACCGTGACGGTGTAGCCAAAGTCCGCGGCGGCGCGGGTGATGCCGTCCACACACATGTGGCTCATGCTGCCAACGACCACCAATTCCTTGATGCCTTGCTCGTCGAGGATCGATTTCAGTTCGGTTTCACGAAACGAGTTGACGAAGTGCTTGAGCACCACCGGCTCATCGGCACGGTTCAGAACTTTGGGGTGCAGCTTCGCGCCTTCGGAACCCGGGGTGAAGAAGGGGGCTTCTTCGGAGGTGAATTCGTGGCGGATGTGCACCACCGAATCACCCGCGTCGCGAAACGCTTTGAGCAGACGGGCGGCGTTGTCGGCGGCAGCGTCGGCGCCGACCAGCGGCCACTTGCCTTGAGGGAAGTAGTCGTTTTGGATATCGACTACGATGAGTGCTTGCTTGGCCATGCCTGATTCCTCGAAATGTGTGGGTTGGGCGTGGAAAGAAGTATTGTCCGTGGCAGGCCTTCCGAGGATTGGCCGCACCGACAATAGAAGGGGGAAAACTGACAATGGACGCAGAAAGGGCAATCGTCGAACTCGGCGTGCTGATTTATCCCGGCGCGCAGATGGCGGCGGTGCACGGGTTGACGGACCTGTTCGGGGTGGCGAACCGGATTGCCGCCGAGCATCAGGCTGCGCAATTGCCGCTGCTGCGGGTCAGCCATTGGCAAGTTGATGGCGAGCAGGCGCCCGAGCGGGTGTACGACAGTCATCCCGGGCCCGAGCGCGCCTTGGTGGCGGTGTTGATTCCGCCATCGATTGCCGGATTTTCCGAAGGTCAGGCACCGCAGGCGTTGATCCACTGGATGCGTCAGCAACACGCCCGGGGCGCGACCCTCGGCGGCGTCTGCGTGGGCTCGATTCTACTGGCGGAAAGCGGCTTGCTCGACGGCCGCAGCGCCACCACCCACTGGACCTCGGCCAAAACCTTCGCCGAGCGTTACCCGGCCATCAAGCTCAAGGCCGATACCCCTATCGTCGACGACGGCGACCTGATCACCACCGCCGGGTTGATGGCCTGGTCCGAGTTGGGATTGCGCCTGGTCGACCGCCTGCTCGGCCCGAGCATTGCCACCGGCACCGCGCGTTTTCTGGTGGTGGAACACAGCGACAGCGCGAGTGAGTGCGGCAGCAATTTTTCACCGATTCTCAGCCACGGCGATGCGTCGATTCTCAAGGTTCAGCACTGGCTGCAAAGCACCGGGGCCACCGATGTATCGCTGACGGCGATGGCCGAGCGGGCGGGGCTGGAAGAGCGCACGTTCCTGCGCCGTTTCCGCGCAGCGACCGGGTTGAAACCCACCGAGTACTGCCAGCATCTGCGGGTTGGCAAGGCTCGGGAAATGCTTGAATTCACCAACGGCACCATCGATCACATTGCGTGGACCGTGGGTTATCAAGACCCCAGTGCGTTTCGCGCGACCTTCAAGAAAATCACCGGGCTGGCGCCAAGTGATTACCGGGCGCGGTTTGGCGTGACGCCGGGTGCAGCTGTCACGCGGTAGCCAGATCACCGCCAAGCCAAATGTGGGAGCGAACCTGCTCGCGAAGGCGCAATGCCAGTGACTTAGATGCAGGCTGACCTACGCCGAATTCGCGAGCAGGCTCTCTCCCGCATTGGCTCAGTGCAAGGCCTGGGTCGTGCAAAATGCAGGGGTAGAAAAACCCTTCGTGCAGAATAAAACAGGCTCAGTGCCATCACTTTCGTAGCAACTGCCTGATTTGAAACCCTTTTCTATCCAACCCTCGATGGCTTGATCTCTGCACCCCTTCAACTACATTCATCAAAAGCCGATTGAAGGGGGACGCATGACCCCAACAAACCGCAAGAAACTGGTAGTCGCCCACTCGGTCCGCCCCGAGGCGCCCCAGCACGAAGTCGACACCAATCACGCGCTGGCCCGTTGGCTGGCGCACATTCTGGGGCTCAAGTTCGGTGGCAGCTACGACCCCGGACTTCACAACGGTCGAGATCTTTATCTCTTGCCGACCCAGACCCTGGTCGGCGTCGCTGCCGCCCGGGCATTGGGCGTCACCGGGCCGGAAGATCTGTGGGGCGGTTACGTCGACCACGATTTCATCTGCACCAAAGCCATCAGCCACGGGTTGCGCAATCAACATGCGCACGCCCCGCAAGGCTGGTCTCCGTTGTTTTCCGAACGTGTGCGCAACGTCGTGCTCGATGGCCTCAGCGTGTTCTCGCTCGACGATGCGCGGCCGGCCGCAGAGCATTTGCTTTACACCGGCCCGATCCGCATCAAGCCGATTCATGCCTGCGCCGGACGTGGGCAGGAAGTGATCAAAAGCCTCGACCAGTTCGACGAAGTTCTGGCTCGCCCCGATGCCAGGGCACTGTTCAGCGAAGGCGTGGTGCTTGAACAGGATCTCGACAACGTCGTCACCCACAGTGTTGGCCAGAGTTTTATCGGCGATAAGGTGCTGAGTTATTGCGGTGATCAATACTTGACCGAAGACGGTCAGGGCGAGCAGGTTTATGGAGGTTCCAATCTGCTGGTGGTGCAGGGGTATTACGAAGACCTGCTGAAACTGGACCTGCCTGACGATGTGCAACTGGCGATCCGGCAAGCGCAAGTGTTCGACAGCGCCGCGGACGAGGCCTATCCCGGTTTTTACGCCTCGCGCCGCAACTATGACATCGCCCAAGGCCTGGACAGCAGTGGCAAACAGCGCAGCGGCGTGCTCGAACAGTCCTGGCGCATGGGCGGTGCCAGCAGCGCCGAAGTGGCCGCGTTGCAGAGCTTCGTCAACAACCCGGGGATGCGCGCGATTCGCGTGTCTTCAGTGGAAACCTACATCGACCAACCGCTGCCGCCGGACGCCATTGAGGTGTATCGGGGGCCCGCGGAAAACAGTGACTTTCTTCTCAAGTACGTGACGGTCAAATCCTATGACGGCTAGAAGCGAAACCATTCAGATCGACATCGACGATGAACAGATGAGCGGGACCTTTCTGAGCCCCAAATCGAAAGTCCCCGGCGTGTTGTTTGTGCACGGTTGGGGCGGCAGCCAGGAGCGAGACCTGGAGCGGGCCAAAGGCATCGCCGGTCTGGGATGCGTGTGCCTGACGTTCGACTTGCGCGGGCACACCGGCGGCACCGGCATCCCGCTTACTCGCGTAACGCGCGAAGACAACCTGCGCGACCTGCTGGCGGCATACGACCGCTTGCTCGCCCACCCGGCGCTCGACACCTCCGCCATTGCGGTGGTCGGCACCAGTTATGGCGGTTATCTGGCCTCGATACTGACTTCATTGCGCCCGGTGCGCTGGCTGGCGCTGCGGGTGCCGGCGCTGTATCGCGACGATCAATGGCATACGCCCAAGCGTGAACTGGACAAGGCTGATTTGCGCGATTACCGCAACACGCTGGTACGCGCCGACAGCAATCGTGCGCTGCATGCGTGCTCGCAATTCACCGGGGATGTGCTGCTCGTGGAGTCCGAGACCGACGACTATGTGCCTCACGCGACGATCATGAGCTACCGCGCTGCGTGCCAGCAGACGCATTCGCTGACGCACCGGATCATTGACGGCGCCGATCACGCGTTGAGCGAGCCGGTTTCACAACAGGCCTACACCTCGATCCTGGTGGACTGGATTACCGAGATGGTCGTGGGTGAGCGGTTGAGCATTATTCAGTCGAAATGAGTGGTGGGTTTGCGGACGCTTTCGAAGGCTTGCCCGCGAAAGCGTCATCCGCCTCCCCAACAATCTCAGGAAGGTTTCTTGGCAATCCGCAGCGACTTCGCCTTGGCCTCCACCACCAGATACATCACCAACGTAATCAGCAACGGCAAGATGAAATAGATCGCCCGATAAGCCAGCAACCCCGCCACCAGGCTCCCCCGCGACGCTTCATGTTGCAGCAGTGCCACAAACACCGCCTCCAACACACCCAACCCGGCCGGAATGTGCGTGATCACCCCGGCAATCGCACTGATCAGCAACACGCCCAGCACCAATGGGTAATCCAGCTTGCTCGGCAGCAACGTGAAGATCACCGCCGCCATCAGCGACCAGTTCAGCGCTCCGAGGGCCAGTTGCAGCATCGCCATGCGCAAGGACGGCAGGTTGATTTCCACCCCGCGTATCGCCCATTCCCGACGTTTGGAGAACTGGCACGCCGCCAGATATCCCGCGCTCACCAGGAGTAACAACACGCCCACAACTTGCAAGGCACCGCTGCTCAACTTCCAGCCCGGCGGCATTCTGACCAGTCCGCTGCTGAACACGGCGCCCGCAATCACCATGTAGCCGAACCAGTTGGTCGCCAGGCTCAGCCCGAGGATTTTCGCGATGTTGCTTTTGCTCACCCCTAGCCGCGAATACAGGCGATAACGCATGGCAATCCCGCCGACCCACGCGCTCAGGTTCAGGTTGAAGGCGTAGCTGATGATCCCCACCGGCAGGATCTGTTTCCAGGTCAGGTCCTGGCGGATGTAGGTGCGGCCGATCAGATCAAAACAGGCATACACCAGAAAACTCACCAGCGTCAGGCCGGACGCAATGATCAGCGTGCGCACCTTGAAATTGGCCAGGGTGTGGAACACTTCGTCCCATTCGATGCGCTGGGCAAGCATCGTCAGCAGCACGATCAGCGCCAGGAAAAACAGCATCGTCAGCGGTTTTTTCCAGCGGCTCCAGCGTGTCTTCTTTTCCGGGACAGGTGTTGTGCTGCCGTCTTGAGGTGCCGAGTGCGCTTCAACGCGGTTCATGGTGGTCACTCCCGGCCGGATGGGTGAAGGGTTTCAGGCGTGGTTTATGCGCAGGCAGCCAACCGGCCCATGCCGGGAAGTGACGCAGGAAGTGAAACACCAGAAAGCCGACGGTCATGTGCCAGATCCTTCCGCGCGGCGACGTGTCCGCTGACATGGCTTTGCAGTGGTTATTGCTCAGCACCTCAAGCCGTTCGAACAGATCTTGGTTGAAGGCTCGGTCGCGGATCAACACGTTGGCTTCCAGGTTCATCGACAGGCTTAACGGGTCGAGATTGCTTGAGCCGACGGTGCTCCAGTCCTCATCCACCAGCGCGACTTTGCCGTGCAGCGGGCGTTCGCAATATTCGAAGATCTGCACGCCCGACTTGAGCAAATAGTCGTAGGTCATGCGCGCAGCCAGTTTGGCCACCATCATGTCCGGTTGCCCCTGCAGAATCAGGCGCACGTCGACGCCACGACGAGCGGCGTTGCGGATTTCGCGCAGCAAGCGGTAACCCGGAAAGAAATAGGCGTTGGCGATCACGACCCGGCGTTGGGCGCTTCGCAGCACCTGAAGGTAAACCTCTTCGATATCCGTCCGGTGGTCACCGTTGTCGCGGTACACCAGGCGAACCTGGCCGTCGTGGTCGCTGAAGGCCAGTTCCGAGCGTCGCTGCCGGCGGCGTTGCCACCAGTATTTGGCGCGGGCCGGGCGGCCACATTGCAGCAGCGCGAAGTGATGGATATCGGCCACCGCCGGGCCTTGCACTTCAACCGAGTAATCCTGCTTGGCCTCGGGGCCGAAATCGGCCAGATGGTCGGCGGAAAAGTTGATCCCGCCGATGAACGCGATCGTGCCGTCCACCACCACGATCTTGCGGTGCAGACGTCGGAACCAGTTGGTGCGGATCCCCAGAAGCTTGGGCGCCGGATCGAATATTTGCAGGCGAACGCCGGCCTCGCTCAACGTTGCGAGATAGCCGTTGCTCAACTCGCCACAGCCAAACCCGTCGAGGCTGACGGTGACCCGTACACCGCGTTGCGCGGCTTCGACCAGCACTTGCTGCAGCTCGTTGCCGACCTTGTCCTCGAACACAATGAAGGTTTCCAGGAGTATTTCAGTCTTGGCCTGGCGCATGGCTTCGAACACTCGCGGGAAATAGGCTTCGCCGTTTTCCAGCATTTCCACGAGGTTGTTGCCCTGCCAGCCGTATTCGACGTCGACCACGCCGGGCTCACGCACCGGCGGGGTAGTCGGCACGTGTTCAACGGTGGCTTTTTCCATCGGGGCGCTGCTCATAGCTCGATCTCCACCGACAGCGGTGCGTGGTCGGAAAGGTGTGACCAGGGACGTGCCGCCAGCACTTGCGGACGGCTGGCCTTGAGGTTGCGCACATAGATGCGGTCCAGGCGTAGCGCTGGGAGTCGCGCTGGAAAACTGCGCGCCGGTTTGCCGTGGTGCTCGGCGAATACCTCGCGCAGGCCACAGGGCTTGAGCAACGCATCGGCACGCTGGCGCCAGTCGTTGAAGTCGCCGGCGACAATCACCGGGGCGTCGACCGGAAGGTCTTCGAGGCGTCGCGCCAGCAACTTCAGTTGTTCCGTGCGGTGGCTCTCACGCAGCCCCAGATGCACGCAAATGGCGTGCACTTCCAGGCCATCGCCCGGCAGGCGCAGCACGCAATGCAGGATGCCGCGGTTCTCATGGCCGCTGATCGATACGTCGAGGTTGTCATGGCGAATGATCTGGAACTTCGACAGCAGCGCATTACCGTGATCACCCGCCGGGTACACCGCGTTACGGCCGTAGGCAAATTGTGGCCACAGGGTGTCGGCGAGGAATTCGTACTGCGGCATCGTCGGCCAGTTGTCGTACCGCTGCGGATGGTCTTCGTGGGTGCCGTGGACTTCCTGCAAAAACACCACATCGGCAGACACACTGCGTACCGCTTCGCGCAATTCCGGTAGGATGAAACGCCGATTGAGCGCGGTGAACCCCTTGTGGGTGTTGACCGTCAGTACGGTGAAACGGCGCACGGCGGTGATGACGGGTTGCTGTTCGTCGGTACTGCCGACCGGTTCGGAAATACTCATGACAGCACTCCTTCGGCGACCGGTTCACCGGGACGGGTGGCGAGGTCTTTGTCGAGGTGGAAGTGCTCAAGCAAACGCCGCGCATCGAAAGGCGCGCGGACTTTGATGTCGTTGTCGAAATAGCAGAACACTTCCCGGGACTTGCGTGCTTTCGGCTTTTGCCCAGGTGCAATCAGCTGCGGATCGGCCGGTTGCTGGCCATGGTTCCAGGCGTCGATCCGTTCGCCCCAGCGTTCCAGCGCCTCAGGGGTGTAGCCGCTGGCATAGAGTTCTTCGGCACCGTGCAGGCGCAGATAGACGAAATCACTGGTGACGTCTTCGCGGTACGGCCATTTTCCGGCGGTATCGGCGATAACCAAGGCCACGTTGTAGCGCTTGAGCAGGCGCACGAACGCTGGATCAATAAAGCTCTCGTTTCTGATTTCAACGGCGTGGCGCAGGGGCTTTTTCTTGTACGCCTTCATGCTGGCGGGGCCGTGCAGGTGCGAATCGTGCTGGCGGGCGAGGGCGGCTGCTTGCTGGGTGTCGTGGGGTAATTGCTTGAGGAAGCTTTCGAACAACTCGACATCGAATTTGAAGTTGGGCGGAAACTGCCAGAGGATCGGGCCGAGTTTCTCTTTCAGCTCCAGAATCCCGGAGGCAAAGAAATTCGCCAGCGGTGTATGAATGTCCCGCAGACGCTTGATGTGGGTGATGAAACGTGGGGCTTTGACGCTGAACACGAAGTCCGCCGGGGTTTCGGCGTACCATTGGGCGTAACGCTCAGGCCGTTGCAGGGCGTAAAACGATCCATTGATTTCGATGCTGTTGACCGCCCGGGACGCAAATTGCAATTCGCGCTTCTGGGTCAGCCCCTTCGGGTAGAAACCTCCCCGCCAGGGTGTGTAGCGCCAGCCTGAAATACCAATGTGAATCGCCGCCATATCGCCTCCCGTCTAATGGTCCTCGGTTGCCTCTGTCTTTTGATGACCGTGGGGCAACCGAGAAAGTTTCGACGGGGCTACGGACGGTGTGCGTTCCGGAAAACCATACCGACCTTCTGTGGGGTTAGTGTCCGGCGACGATGCGGGTCGTGCTTTCGGCGTAGACCGGGCCGAGTCGGTCAAGACGTCCACTCCACGCTGTCAGCGCCAAGGCCGCCAACACCACCAGCCCGCCAATCCAGGCGGTATGGATCAGGCCCATGTGAGCCACGATCAAGCCGCCACCCCACGCGCCACCGGCAATGCCAAGGTTGAAGGCCGCGATGTTCAGCCCCGACGCCACGTCCACCGCATGCGGGGTGTGATGTTCGGCTTGACGCACCACATAGACTTGCAGCCCCGGCACGTTACCGAACGCGACTGCGCCCCAGACCAGCACGGTAGCCAGCGCCAGCCATGGGTTGCCAGCGGTAAAGGTCAACACGAACAGCACCGCCGCGAGCAAGGCGAAGATGATTTTCAGGGCGCTGATCGGGCCGCGCTTGTCCGCCAGTTTGCCGCCCCAGATGTTGCCGACCGCCACCGAGATGCCGTAGACCAGCAACACCAGGCTGACCGTGCTGGCGCTGAAGCCGGAGATGTCCTGGAGAATCGGCGCCAGGAAGGTAAAAGCGATGAACGAGCCGCCGTAACCGACCGCGGTCATGGCGTACACCAGCAGCAGACGTGGCTGCTTGAGCACCTGCAATTGCTGCAACAGCGAAGCCGGTTTGCTGTGGGCGATGTTTTTCGGCACGTAGAGCAGGCTGCCGATAAAGGCGATCACGCCCAAGGCGGACACGGCGAGGAAGGTTTCACGCCAGCCGAAATGCTGACCGATGAAGGTTCCCAGCGGTACGCCGGTGACCAGCGCCACGGTCAGGCCGGTGAACATGATAGCGATCGCACTGGCGGCTTTTTCCTTTGGCACCAGGCTGGTGGCGATGGTCGAGCCAATCGAGAAAAACACCCCGTGGGCGAGGCCGGTGACGATCCGCGCCAGGATCAGTGATTCGTAGCCGGGGGCTTTCCAGGCCAGCAGGTTGCCAAGGGTGAACAGCACCATCAGCGACAACAGCAGCAATTTGCGCGGGACTTTGCCGGTGAGGGCGGTCAGCACCGGGGCGCCAATGGCGACGCCCAGGGCGTAGAGACTGACCAGCAGGCCGGCGGACGGCAGGCTGACGCCGAGGTCGGCGCCGATGGTGGGTAACAGGCCAACGATGACGAACTCGGTCGTCCCGATGGCGAAGGCGCTGAGGGTCAGCGCGAGCAAGGCAATGGGCATGACTGCAACTCCGGTGGGTTTGATTGATGGAGCGCAGTGTCGGGGTTTGGGTTGTGCGGAAAAATAGAGGGGTGGGCATTTGATATTTGCGTGCAGGTCAAATATCTCGCGGGCAAATGAAACCCTGTGGCGAGGGAGCTTGCTCCCGCTCGGCTGCGCAGCAGTCGCAAATGCCATATCGCATGCTGTATCTGAGGAGCCAGGTTTGCAGGTTTTTGGGGGGCGCTTCGCACCCCAGCGGGAACAAGCTCCCTCGCCATAGGGGAACTTGCTGGCCGTTATCTCGGGGTGAAAACCGAACTTGCCCGCCATTTCCCGATCAGTTCCTTACAGACCCTTCCCAAGGAGCTTCCCGTTTTGCTCAAGTTCAAGACCGCGATACTGCTGGGGGCGTTGCTGTTTCTGGGCAGCAACGAGTTGGAAGCCGTCACGCTGCCGGGTGTTCCCGCCGCTGCCGAGGAGCCTGCTACGCCTGAACCGTTGGTCCAGGGCGGCCTGCTCGGGGCCATCAGCTCCAGCATCGACGACGTTCAGGACAAGCTCGACCTCAACGAAGACCTGGTCGATGCCTGGCGCCTGCGGGCGGACCGGGCGGCGAATGAGGTGGACAAACTGGTCAATCGACCTTCTAACCGTTCCGGCTGGAGCGTGATTGGCGACTTCCTGATGTTGTCCGGCGTCTGGCTCGGCAGCTTTGCCTTGCTCACCGTGCTCGGTGGGATACTCGCCAAACGCTTGAACCAGGGCCGCTTTCTGCGAACCCGCCAGCGCAGTCAGGATCTGCTCAATTATGTGTTGCCTTACACGCTACCGGCCCTGATCTGCTTGCCGTTGACCCTTTACGTCAGCCATTTCCTGCCTGCCTCGGTGGGCCGTGCGCTGGCGCTGTGTTTCGCCTACGCCACCAGCAGCGGCATTTTTTCGACCTCGATGCTGCTCTGCGTGATTGTCATGTTCAACACCGGCCACAAGCGCACGGCAGTGCAGATCATCCGCGATTTCTGCCCACGACCGCTGTTCCTGATCGGTTTCCTTGCCGCGCTCAGCGATGCGCTGACCAGCCCGCAGATCGCCCGGCAACTGGGCGGTAACATCACCAGCAGCGCTGCCGTGCTCACCGGTTTTTTCGTCTCGATCATCTTCGGCTTATTGGTGATTCGATTGAGGCGCCCGGTGGCGCATCTGATCCGTAACCGGCCCTTGGCCCAGCGCCTCAAACAGCCGTCGCTGCAGGAATCCCTGCGGATCTTTTCCGGGCTCTGGTACTGGCCGATCCTGCTGATGGTGATGGTTTCGGCGATCAACCTGCTCGGCGTCGGCGATGACAATCAGAAGGCGCTGCGCTGTGCGTTGTTCACCACTATCCTGCTGATCGCCACGGTGTTTCTCAGCACAATTTTCCAGCACATGTTCAAGTCGCGCCAGGTTGAAGCGATCCAGCGCAGCAGCGCTTACAAGGAGCGTTTTCTCAGTCTGCTGCATGCGCTGCTACGAATCATCATGGCCGTGGCTTTCATCGAAATCCTTGGGCGGATCTGGGGCGTGTCGCTGTTCGAATTCGCCGAACAAAACAAGGTAGGGCGGGCAATCAGTGATTCGTTGAGCAGCATGGGGCTGATCTTTCTGGTGACCTGGTTGCTGTGGGTGGTGCTCGATACGGCGATCCAGGAAGCGCTGAAACCGCCGGTCAACAAACGCACGACGCAGCCGAGTACGCGGGTCAAAACCATTCTGCCGCTGCTGCGCAACGCGATCAAAATCATCCTGGTGGTGATCTGCGCAATTACCACCATGGCCAACCTTGGGATCAACGTTGCGCCGTTGCTGGCGGGTGCCGGGGTGGTCGGCCTGGCCATCGGTTTTGGTTCGCAGCAATTGGTGCAGGACGTGATCACCGGGTTGTTCATCATCATCGAAGACACGCTGTCGATCGGCGACTGGGTGGTGCTCGACTCCGGCCATGCCGGGACGGTCGAAGGCCTGACCATCCGCACCTTGCGCCTGCGGGACGGCAAGGGTTTCGTGCACTCGGTGCCGTTCGGGCAGATCAAGGCCGTGACCAACCAATCGCGGCAGTTTGCCTATGCGTTTTTCTCGGTGCAGTTCACCTACGACACCGATGTCGACAAAGCGATCGAACTGATCCGTGAGGCGGGGGATTCGATCCGCGAGGACGCGTTTCTCAAGTACAACCTGCAAGGGCCGCTGGATGTGTTTGGCGTCGACAAAATGGACCTCAACGGCGTGGTGCTGACGGCGCAGTTCCGCACGGTGTCGGGGGGGCAATATGCGGTGAGCCGGGCATTTAACCAACGGTTGAAGAAGCTTGTGGATAACAGCCCGTGCGTGCATTTCGCGCAGACTTATCCACAGCAGGTTTTGATGCCGAGGCAGGCGATGGCCGGGCAGGAAGACGACGGGCCGGCGCCGGAGAATTCGCCGGTGTTGTTACCGGATCAGCCGCGTACTCAATAACACCGCAAACCTTGCAGGAGCGAGGCTTGCCCGCGAAGGGCGCACCGCGGTGTATCAGTAGAACAGTGTCTTCGTTCTTCGCGGGCAAGCCTCGCTCCTACAGGGGATTGTGGCGGATCAGCTTGCTGTGTAATTCAGCAGCCGATTGCTGATCCAGCTCGACCCAGAAAACCTGCTTGCCAGCAATCTCGGCCGCCGCCGGCAACCCATCTCGATACACCAGCCGATTACTCGCCAACGCCGGCACCTTCGCTCCGGGCAGTAACGTCCCGGCAAGGTTCAGCGGATCAACCCCGCACACCGCGATCAAACTCCCGTCATGCGGCCGGCGCCGGACTTCGCGCAGCAACGGTATCGCCTCAGGCAACGCAAACTGCTCCCCGGCCAAGCCACTGACAAAGCGCCCACCGCGAATCTCCCCCCGCGCCTCCAGCCGATGGAATGTGCGCAGCAATTCCCGCCAACTCGGCAACCAATCCGCTTCCCGTTCCAGCAAGCGCCAGAACACCACGCCGTAGCGTCTCAGCAACGTCATGGCGATGTGTTCCAGGGTGTCGCTCGGCGTCGGCGTCGGGCGCTTGTTATCCACAACCGGCGCGGTAGGACCACGTCGCAGCAAGGCCCAGCGCCCGGCATCGTCCATCCCGCCGACAAACGCTCCACGCCCACGTCGGCTGCTGCGGTTCTGTCGTTTGCTGGCCGGGGTGATCAGCGCTCGCAGGCCGGCGAAACTGTCGGCGTTCACCAGTCCGGCGCCGACCAGTTCCTGCAAGGCGATTTCCAGCTCGGTGCGCAGCAGGTGCGCCTCGTGAATCAGCTCATCGAAAAACAGCGCGCCATGTTGGCTGAGTGCTTCGTAGACCTTTTGCGTCTTGGGCGACAGTTCGTTGACCGGGGTCTGCTCGGTCAGGCTGCTCCACAACCCGACCTGGCTGCGCGGTAGCAGCAGAATCGGTGTACTGCGCAACGCCGTGCCGGCCGTCTTGTTGCGTGCGGTCAGGCGGGTCCAGACCAGCTTGCCGCTGCGGCACAGGTCGTCCAGCCAACTTGCCGAATAGCCTTTGATCCGCATCGGCAGAATGTCGCTGTCCCAGGCTGAAGCGGCAGCGGGATAGCCTTCGAACTGCGCGACGATGGCCGGCAGCACCGCGTTGCCCTGGCCTTGCGTCGCGGCGGACAAGTGCTGCCAGTCGAACAGAAAGCGCATGAAATCCTGCAACGCCACCGGCTCGATTTCCCGCCGCAGGCGCTTGACCGTGTAGCGGTGAATCCGCGCCAACAGGTGCCGCTCACACCATTCGTCCTCGATGGCGCCAGGGGTGAATTGACCACGCAGCACATAACCTTCGCGCTCCAGTTGCGCCAGCGCTTGGGTGACTTCAATGGCCGGCAATCCCAAAGGTTCGGCAATCGCTTGCAACGGCAGTGGGCCAAACGCACTGAGCCGCGCGCGAATCACTTCCAGCACGGCTTCGTCCGTTTCCCAGACCTCATCAAATCCCGGTAGCGCCTCCAGCGGAGGCAGCCAATCTGCCTGTGGATAAATCGCCCGCAGGCAGGTCAGACGCTCCAACGCCAACCACAGCGATTGCCCGGCATTGAGCTGCAAACGGCTGGTGCGACCGCTTGCAGCGAGGACGTTGAGCCAGTCGAGCCAATGCGCATTGGCTTGTGCCTCGGCATCAGTGATGCACGCCAGGCTCATCAAGGCTTCGTGCATTTCATCGACGCCCGTCGGGGCTGGCCAGGCTTCGTCGCGCACCGCTTGAATCGCTTCGGCATCCAGCGCACCGAGGTCGTCGGTGGACTGCGGGTCGGTCCAGCGCCGGTTGAGCACCGCTTGGGTGCGGCGTTCTTCCAGCGGCGCATCGTCGAGAAAGGTATAGGGGCGGGCGCTGAGGATTTCTGCTGCCAGCGGCGAGGGCGCCGGCAAATCGCGGCTGATCAGCCGGACGTCGCCGCTTTCCATACGCCGCAAAAGTGCCAGCCAGCCTTCGCTGTCCATGGCCTCGTGCAGGCAATCGTCGAGGGTTTGCTCCACCAACGGATGCTCGGGCACTTCGCGTTCACCGGCGAGGTTTTCCACGCAGGCAATCTGATCGGGAAACACGCTGGCGATCAGGTCTTCGCTTTTCATGCGCTGGATCTGCGGCGCGACTTTGCGCCCTCCGGTGTAACGCGGCAGCGCCAGTGCGACCCCGGCGTTCCAGCGCCAGCGCACGCCGAACAGCGGCGCATCGAGTATCGCCTGGATCAACAGGTGCTCGGCGGTGTTGCTGTGAACATAGCGCCAGACGTCGTCGAGTTCGAAGCTGTGGCTGGTGGACAGCGACAGCACGATTGCGTCTTCGCTGGCGGCGGCCTGCAATTCGAAGTTGAAGGTGCGGCAGAACCGCTTGCGCAAGGCCAGGCCCCAGGCGCGGTTGATGCGACTGCCGAACGGCGAGTGGATGATCAGTTGCGTGCCGCCGGATTCGTCGAAAAACCGTTCCATCAGCAGCGTGTCTTGCGAGGGCAGGGCGCCCAATGTCAGGCGTGCGCGGGCCAGGTAATCCACCAGTTGCTCGGCGCTGGCGAGGTTCAGGCCGAGGGTGTCGGTCAGCCAGTCGATGGCCGGTTGCAAGTTACCCGGTGTGGCGCCGAGCAGGTCATCGAGCTGCGCTTGCAGGCGCGCGACGGCGAATGACAATTCAGCGCTGCGTCCCGGTGCTTCCCCAAGCCAGAACGGAATGGTCGGCGGCTGGCCCTGAGCATCTTCGACCCGGACCTTGCCGGTTTCGACGCGCAGGATCCGGTACGACGTATTGCCCAACTGGAAGATATCCCCGGCGATGCTTTCCACGGCAAAGTCTTCGTTGACGCTGCCGATGTTCAGCCCCTGAGGCTCCAGCAGCACGCTGTAATCGGCATTGTCCGGAATCGTTCCGCCGCTGGTCACCGCCGTCAGTTTGCTGCCCCTACGACCGCGCAACGTGCGGGTCACGGCGTCGCGGTGCAGGTAGGCGCTGCGAATCCCCTGGCGACCGTTGTAGCCCTCGGCGAGCATATTCAGCAGCGCCTGGTAATGCTTTTCGTCGAGGTCGGCGTAGGGCGAGGCTTTGCGGAACATCTCCAGTAAGGCCTGCTCCTGCCATTCCTGGCAGCTGACTTCGGCGATGATCTGCTGCGCCAAGACATCCAGCGGCGCCTTGGGAATCTGCAGGGTGTCGAGTTCGCCACGGCGCACGCAGTCGAGCAGGGCGGCGCATTCGATCAAGTCATCGCGGGTGGTGGCGAACAAACGGCCCTTGGGCGTGCCGCCGACCTGGTGCCCGGAGCGGCCGACCCGTTGCAGAAAACCGGCAATCGAGCGCGGCGAGGCGATCTGGCACACCAGGTCGACGTCGCCAATGTCGATCCCCAGTTCCAGCGAGGCCGTGGCGATCAGCACTTGCAGCTCGCCGCGCTTGAGCCGCTGTTCCGCGTCGAGGCGAAACTCCTTGGCCAGGCTGCCGTGGTGCGCGGCGACGGCCTCCTTGCCGAGGCGTTCGCTCAAGTGCCGGCTCAGGCGCTCGGCCAGGCGTCGGGTGTTGACGAAAATCAGCGTGGTGCGATGTTCGCGGGCAAGGGCAGCGAGGCGGTCGTAGACCCGTTCCCAGACATCGTTGGCCATCACGGCGGACAACGGCACTGGCGGCACTTCGATGTCCAGATCCCGCGGGCGGGCGTGACCGATGTCGATGATTTCGCACTCGCGGTCACGGCCCACAAGGAAGCGCGAGACCGCTTCGATGGGTTTTTGCGTGGCAGACAGGCCTATCCGCATCAGCGGGACCGCGCACAGCGCCTGCAATCGTTCGAGGCTCAAGGCCAGATGGCTGCCGCGTTTGCTGGCGGCGATGGCGTGGATTTCGTCGACGATCACCGTGCGCGTGGTACCGAGCATCTGCCGGCCGGAATCGGAACCAAGCAGCACGTAGAGGGACTCCGGGGTGGTCACCAGAATGTGCGGCGCTGTTCGGCGCATGGCCGAGCGGTCTTTTTGCGGCGTATCGCCGGTGCGCACGGCGGTGTTGATCTGCAATTCGGGCAGGCCCATGACGCGTAATTGCTCGGTGATGCCGGCCAGCGGGTTTTGCAGGTTGATCTGGATGTCGTTGGACAGGGCTTTGAGCGGTGAGACGTAGACCACCAGGGTTTCGTCAGGCAACCCGCCTTCATTTTCCAGGCCGCGATGGACCAGGTCGTCAATGACCGCGAGGAAGGCCGTGAGGGTTTTGCCGGACCCGGTGGGCGCGGCGATCAGGGTCGAGCGGTGCTGGCGGATCAACGGCCACGCCCGGGCCTGGGCGGCGGTGACCGTCGGGAAGGTATTGCTGAACCAGGCGCTGACGGCGGGGTGGAAGCCTGCCAGGGCCGCGTCCGTGGGGATGGGCAGATTCATTGGGTAATTTATGCGGGTGGGGGACTGAAGATGCAAGTACCGCTCAAGACCTTCATTGTTTCCAATGGCCTCATCGCGAGCAGGCTCGCTCCCACATTGGATTTGTGTGCGCCGCAGCCCCCTGTGGGAGCGAGCCTGCTCGCGATGGGGTCGGGACAGGCACCACAAATCCCGGGGATCTACACTTTACGGATGACGGTTGCGCACTAAACCCGCAAAATGCAACGATTCCGGCAACTATCAACGACATCGCCCACGGGCGCTGTCGATAAAGCCATCGTTCCAATCAGACTGGGCCTGCTGACTCTATGCGAATGCGCCTTATGTTACTGGGCGGCGGAAATGCCCTTGGGCAGGCGCTGATTCGCCTCGGTGCGGAGGAAGACATCGGTTTCCTCGCCCCCCGCCCACCGCAAGACGGCTGGGATGCCGCGAGCCTGACGCAACTGCTCGACGACACCCGCCCGGACGCGTTGATCAATCTCGCCTACTACTTCGACTGGTTTCAGGCGGAGACGGTTAGCGAACAGCGTCTGGCCGGGCAGGAGCGGGCGATCGAGCGTCTGGCCGAACTGTGCCAGCATCACAACATCGTGCTGCTGCAACCGTCGAGCTATCGCGTGTTCGACGGCTCCCGGGCGACCGCCTACAGCGAAAAAGACGAACCGGTGCCATTGGGCTTGCGCGGTCAGGCCTTGTGGCGGATCGAACAAAGCGTGCGCGCTACCTGCCCGCAACACGTGCTGTTGCGTTTCGGCTGGCTGCTCGATGACAGCCCCGACGGCACACTCGGGCGCTTCCTCGGTCGCGCCGAACAGCCTGAAGAATTGCTGATGGCCGACGACCGCCGGGGCAACCCGACACCGGTCGACGACGCGGCGCGGGTGATCATTTCGGTACTCAAGCAGCTCGATTGTGCGGCGCCGCTGTGGGGTACCTATCATTACGCCGGGCATGAGGCGACCACGCCGCTGGCGCTGGGGCAGGCGATCCTGACCGAAGCCCGCAGCCTGCATCCGCTGGCCATCGAAGCGCCGACCGCCCAGGCTCACGCCGCGCGCCCGGACGCCGCCGAAGAGCCGCAACACGCGGTGCTGGCCTGCAAGAAAATACTGCACACCTTCGGAATCAAGCCCCGCGCCTGGCGCGCGGCACTCCCGGGCTTACTGGATAGGTTCTATCGCCATGGCTGACGGCCCTGTTTTAATCACCGGCGGCGCCGGTTTTATCGGCTCGCACCTGACCGATGCCTTGCTTGCCAAAGGCCATTCGGTGCGAATTCTTGATGACTTGTCCACCGGCAAACGCAGCAACCTGCCGCTGGACAATCCCAAGGTCGAACTCGTTGTGGGTGACGTCGCCGATGCTGCGCTGGTGGCCCAGGCCATGCTCGGTTGCAGCGCCGTGGCGCATCTGGCCGCGGTGGCGTCAGTGCAGGCCTCGGTGGACGATCCGGTGAAGACTCACCGCAGCAATTTCATCGGCTCGCTGAATGTCTGCGAAGCCATGCGTCAGGCTGGCGTCAAGCGAGTGCTGTACGCCTCCAGCGCGGCGGTCTACGGCAACAATGGCGAAGGCGAGTCGATCGATGAAGACACGCCCAAGGCGCCATTGACACCGTATGCGTCGGACAAACTGGCCAGCGAGTATTACTTCGATTTCTACCGTCGCCAGCATGGTCTGGAGCCGGTGATTTTCCGCTTCTTCAACATTTTCGGCCCGCGTCAGGATCCATCCTCGCCGTATTCCGGCGTGATCAGTATTTTCAGCGAACGCGCGCAGAAAGGCCTGCCGATCACCGTGTTTGGCGATGGCGAGCAGACACGCGATTTCGTCTACGTTGAAGATTTGGTGGATTTGTTGGTGCAAGCCATCGAGCAACCGCAGGTCGAAGTCGGCGCGGTCAATGTTGGCTGGAACCAGGCAACTTCTCTCAAGCAAATGCTTGAGGCGCTGGAGGTGGTGGTCGGTCAATTGCCCCCGGTGAGTTACGGCCCGGCACGTTCCGGTGACATCCGCCACTCGCGAGCGAACAATCGGCGGTTGCTGGAGCGGTTTACTTACCCTGAGCAGACGCCGATGAATGTTGGTTTGGCGCGGTTGTTGGGACGATAGATCGTTCCCACCACGGAGCGTGGGAACGATCATGAAAAAGGCGCCTTTCGAGGCGCCTTTTTTGTGTGTGTGGGTTTAGAACTTGTAACCCAGGCCAACCATGTAAATGAACGGGTCGACGTCCACATCGACCTTGGCACGAGTACCCGGCGCCACGGCGTTGTTTTCCACGGTCGCCGTGGTGTCGATGTCGATGTAGCGCACCTGGGCGTTGAGCATGATGTTGTCGGTGATCATGTAGTCAGCACCAACCTGAAACGCCATGCCCCAAGAGTTATCCGCCTTGAAATTGCTGAAGCCGTTGGCTTGTGCTTCGCTGCCGACGTGCTCGTCGTAGATCCAGGTGTAGTTGATGCCGGCGCCGACATATGGCTGGAATACAGACTTCGCGTCCAGTGGGTAGTACACAACGCTCAGGGTTGGCGGCAGGTGTTTCAGGGTGCCGAGTTTGCCGTTGGCTGCACCCAGGGCGGTGCCTTTGATCTTCACGTCATGCTCGAATGGCGAGGCGGCGAGCAGTTCGATCCCCCAGTGGCTGTCGATCATGTAAGCGAAGTTCAGACCCAGTTGCGTGTCGCTGCTCATGGTCGCCTTGCCACCCAGGTCGGCGCCGGCCAGAGGGCCTTGATCGACCTTGACGCTGGAGCTGTCGGCTTTCGGGTTGACGGTGATTGCACCGGCACGAACCAGGATGTCACCGGCTTCGTGGGCGTAAGCGAGCGGGGCTGCGAGCGCGACGGCAAACAGCGAAGCGCTGAGCAAGGACTTGTGCATAGGAGCTCCAAAGGACGTTAAAAATATTCGATGTCCAATGGTACGGAGGCGTCTGATACGGTCTTTTGACTCAGCTCAATGAAACAGTGATGGCCTTGTTTTTGTTGTGCGGCAGATGGCCTCATCGCGAGCAGGCTCGCTCCCACAGAGATTTGGTGATCCCCTGTGGTAGCAAGCCTGCTCGCGATAGCTATCGATCAAGCAATACAGAATCGCCGGATTCACTCCGGCAATTCATACACGTAAATCTTGTCCGCCTCCATCTGATACCCCGCGTCCGCCAGCTCACTGGTCGACGCTTTGACCTGCAACGCGCCCTCGATCCAGTACGGCTGATACAGCTCATCCAGCTTCACGCCCACTTCGCTTTTCACGTGCACGATCTGGTTCGACGGCGGTGGCGGCACATGGATGCAGGCGCCGAAATACGGCACCAGCAAAAACTCCGTGGTGCGACCTTCCTCGCTCACTTCCAGCGGCACGATGTAACCCGGCAAGCGAATGTTCTGCCCGTCGAGGTTTTTCACCACAGGTGCATTGGGCATGTCTTGTCTGGCGGCGGGCGCCGATTCCAGCGCGCTGCTCATCTGCGACAGGTCGTGCAGCGGTGTCATGTTCGGTACTTCCGGTGCGGCGTCCGGCGGGATCATTTCCGACCAGGTCAGCTCTTTCGGCTCGGCCGCCCACAGCGGCAGGGCGACCAGCATCAACAGCGCAAGCAGAGCGCGGGGCATCATTAACGTCCTCATAGTCGGATCGACAGGCCATCGGCCAGGGATTGGCGATACGCGCGCCACGCCGGCACGCTGCCCATCAGCAACGCGGCGATCAGGATGCCACCGAGCAGCGTCCATTCATACTCGCTGGGCCAGGCAAGTGGCAGGTACAAACCGTAATTGGCTTGCACATAGCCTTGGGCGAGGGCGATGCCCACATACAAAAGCCCCAGCCCGGCCATTACGCCGGCCAGTGCCAAGGCAAACGCCTCCAGCACCAGCAAAGTCGCAATGTGCCAGGGCCGGGCGCCGACCGAGCGCAGAATAGCCATCTCGCGCCGTCGTTCGTTGAGGCTGGTGAGAATCGCCGTGAGCATGCCGATCAAACCGGTCAGCACCACAAACAGCGACACCACGAACAAGGCTTTTTCCGCCGTGCTCATCAAACTCCACAGCTCTTGCAGCGCCACACCGGGGAGGATCGCCAACATCGGCTCGCCACGGAATTCGTTGATCTCGCGCTGCACGGCGAACGTCGAAATCTTGCTGTTGAGGCCGAGCATGAAGGCGGTGATCGCTTGTGGCGTCAGGTCCATGTTGCGTGCCTGATCGGCGCTGATCCGGCCTTTGCCCTGGGCCGGCACGCCGTTGTGCCAGTCGACGTGAATCGCTTCCATGCCGCCGAGGCTGATGTGCAGCGTGCGGTCCACCGGGGTGCCGGTGCGTTTGAGAATGCCGACCACGGTGAATGGTTTGTCGTCGTGTTTGACCAGGCTGATCACCGCCACGCCATGGGCCAGCACCAGTTTGCCGCCGAGCTTGTAATGCAGCGCATCGGCCACTTCGGCGCCGAGTACCACTTCGAACGGATCGCTGGCGAAAGCGCGGCCGTCGGCCAGTTCGAGGTGCTGTTGATGGCCGTACTGGTAATGCTCGAAGTACGCCTCGGTGGTGCCCATCACCCGATATCCGCGATGGGAATCGCCGAGGGACATCGGGATCGCCCACTTCACTTTCGGGTTGTTGGCGAAATGTTCAAAGCTGTCCCAACGAATGTTGTTGGTGGCGTTGCCGATGCGGAACACCGAGTACAGCAACAGGTTCACCGAACCGGAACGCGCGCCGACGATCAGGTCGGTGCCGCTGATGGTGCTGGCGAAACTGGCCTTGGCTTCGGTGCGCACCCGTTCCACGGCCAACAGCAGGCAGACCGACAGGGCAATGGCGAACGCGGTGAGGATCGCGGTAAAGCGGCGGTTAGCCAGGCTGGCCAGGGCTAGACGAAACAAATACATCTCAGACCTCGAACGGGGTGGCGGCGCGATTGAGTTCGGCCAGCGACAGGTGGCGATCGAACAGCGGCGCGAGGCTTTGATCGTGGCTGACAAACAACAGGCTCGAGCCGGCTTCACGGCATTCGGCGAACAGCAGGCGAATGAAGTTTTCGCGAGCGTCGTAATCCAGGGCCGAGGTCGGTTCGTCGGCGATCACCAGCTCCGGCTGACCAATCAACGCGCGCGCGGCGGCGACCCGTTGCTGCTGGCCGATGGACAGCGAATCGGCACGGCGGCTCAGGAGGCTTTCATCCTTCAGGCCCAAGTGAGCCAGCAAAGTGGCGGCGGCCTGGTCGACGCTGCCGTGGCGCTGTTTCGCCCGCTCGGCGCGCAGTTTGGAAAAGTGGCAGGGCAGCTCGACGTTCTCGCGCACCGAGAGAAACGGCAGCAGGTTGAACTGCTGGAAGATATAGCCGGTGTGATCGACGCGAAAGCGGTCACGCGCGCCGGCGCCGAGTTCGGTCAGCTCCTGGCCCAGCAGGCGAATGCTGCCGCGATCGGGTTTCTGAACGCCCCCAAGCAGGCCAAGCAGGGTGGTCTTGCCACTACCGCTGGGGCCTTTGAGGAACAGGGTTTCGCCGGGCTCCAGGCGAAACGCCGGGATGTCCAGCAGCGGCGGGTGACCGGGCCAGCTGAAGCCAAGGTCGGACAGTTCGATGAGTGCTTGGGTCATAGCGCCGATTTCATGGGTTTTGGGTACTTGTCTCAATGTCACATCCAACACCGATCCCTGTAGGCGCGAGGCTTGCCCGCGAAGAGGCCATCTCATTCAACAGAGATGTTGACTATTAGGATGCCTTCGCGGGCAAGCCTCGCTCCTACAGGGGCGGTGGTGAATTCAGAATTTGAGAGCGGCAGCCTTGGCCGTCACTTCAACCCCTTGCTGCCCGCTCGGGCTGATCAGCTGTACCTGAATCTTCTGAGTGGCTGGGAAAGTGTTGAAGATATTGGCCAGGTCCAGGGTTTTCAGCGCGCCCGGGGCTGAGCAGGTGAATTGGTAATGGGCGTGGATTTCGCTGTGGTCGTGATGATGTTCGTCTTTGGCATCGTGATCGTCATCAGCATCCGGCTTGTCACCGAACAACGGGCTTTCCAGTTCCTTGGTCGCCACTACGCAACCGGCGGCTTTCGGCAGGTTGAACAGTGCCAACGGTTTCTCAAGCTGCGCACGAGCGGCGGCCACTTTGGCCTTGTCGGCGTCAGTGGTGGCAGCGTGTTCGAAGCCCACCAGGTTCATCGCCGGGCTTTCCAGTTCCAGCTCCAGGGTCTGACCGTCCAGCGCTGCATTCAGGCGACCGACGCCATGTTCGTGGGCGCTGAGGCTGCCGTGTTCATGGTCATGATCATGTTCTTCAGCCGCGTGGGCGACGGTCAGCGGCAACAGGGCGAACGGCAGAGCGAGCAGCAGACGGCGCATGGCGGGTCTCCGAAAGTAAAATGAAGAGTTTGTTATGTAATCTTATAACGAAAGTGCGGGGGAGTTTGACCGTCTGCTTGGCGTTGCGCAAGTCACATGGGAGCATGCTCGTCAGAAATGTGCAGGAGCAGACTTATGTTGCGTATACGCGGAAGCATCGGCGACTGGCCGGTGGATTTGACGCTGGAGATGGACGACGGCGATTGGGCGCGGCTTGGTGCGCAGTTGCAGGTGGTCAAGCCTGAGGCCAGTGACGCCCCGGCCAAGCCGGTGAATCAGGATGATGCGCTGTGGCAAATCGCCAAGGATTTGCTGCGCAAGGCCGGGCAATTGAGCGGGCCGGATCTGCTGGATCAGTTGGAAGGGCTGACCGGCAGCGCGGCGTCGGGTAAGCGCTTGCTGGTGCGTTTGCGTCATTGCGCGGATGTGAAGGTGTCGAGCGGCGGGGATACGCCGCTCTATAGCTGGATCAACGCAGGTTAATAAAGCGCAGCAAACAACTTGCGGCGGTAGGTGGTCACCAACGGGTGATCATTGCCCAGCAATTCGAACACCTGCAGCAAGGTCTTGTGCGGCAAGCCTTCGCTGTAGCTGCGATTGCGGACGAACAGCTTCAGCAGCGCATCCAGCGCGGCGTCGTACTGCTGGCGGGCCAGTTGCTGGATCGCCAGTTGATACACCGCTTCATCGTCCTGCGGGTTTTTCGCCAGGCGCGCTTTCAGGTCTGCGGCATCCGGCAAATCCTTGGCTTGGCCAAGGAACTGGATTTGCGCCTTGGCGCCGGCCAGTGCCGCTTTGTGCTCGTCGCTTTTCACTGCGTCGAGCACGGTTTGCGCTTCGCCCAGTTCGCCCCGTTCCGTCAGGCAACGGGCGTAGAGGATCAAGGCCGCAGCGTTGGTGTTGTCTTCGCCCAGCAGCACTTTGAGCGCGGCTTCGGCATCGGCGAAACGGCTGTCGTCGAACAGGGCCTGGGCGTGTTCGAATGGATCGGCCGCTGCGGGGGGCGGCATTTGCACATGAGGCTCAAGCATCGCCCGCACGGCGGACTCAGGCTGCGCACCGGCAAAACCGTCCACTGGCTGACCGTCCTTGAACAACACCACGGTCGGCAGGCTGCGAATGCCGAAGCGGGCGACGATGTCCTGTTCGAGATCGCAGTTGACCTTGGCCAGCAGCAATTCGCCCTGGTAGCTCTCGGCAATGGTTTGCAGCAGCGGCATCAGCGATTTGCACGGCGCACACCATTCGGCCCAGAAATCCACCAGCACCGGTTTGTGGAAAGAGTTCTCGATCACCGACTGGTCGAAATCGGCGGTCGTGGCGTCGAAGATGTACGGCGTTTCCTGACTCATGGGGGATCTCGTAAAAGCGTGAATGGGGCAACTATAAGGCTTGGCAGGGTATCGCTGAAAGTGTGGGCGGTCTGACAGGGCGCTTTCGCGGGCAAGTCGGATCGTCGCACCGCTCGTTCCTACAGGCCCACGCCGATTTGAAGACCGACGCCGAACCTGTGGGAGCGAAGCTTGCTCGCGAAGCTTTTAGCCGCGCCGCGCGTGGTAGAGGCTCACATGCCGAAACTCTTCAGGCTCGGCCAGATCCGGCAGGGTCATCGCTTCCAGCATTTCGATACGTTGATAGAGCGGATGCCTGAAATCCCTTACCCGCGAATCCGCCACCAACGCTTCCTGGCCCCGGCTCAAAAACTCATTGAGCAACGGCAGATTCGCCCGGTCATACAAAACGTCGGCCACCAGAATCAGATCAAACCGATCCGCTTCGGCGAAAAAATCCGTCGAGTAGTTGAGGTGTACGCCATTGAGTTCAGCATTCGCCCGACACGCGGCAATCGCCAGCGGGTCGAGGTCACAGGCCACCACTTCCAGCGCGCCGGCCTTTACTGCCGCAATCCCCGCCACCCCGGAGCCAGCACCGAAATCCAGCACCCGCTTGCCTTCGACCCATTCAGGGAATGCGGCGAGATAGCGGGCAACCGCCAGGCCGCTGGCCCAGCAGAAACTCCAGTAGGGCGGTTCATGCAGAATCCGCCGGGTTTCTTCCGGGCTGAACGCGCGGTCCATGTTATCGCCGTCGATCAGCCAGAGTTTCAGCTCGGTATCGGGCAACGCAACAGGCACAAGCTGCGCATCACCGAGCAATTCACCCAACGCCCGTTGCAGGTCGAGCGGTGCAATCATGGGGCTTTGACGAATTGCAGCTGACCCAAGGCCTGGGTCGTCGGCTGGGTAATGACCTGCGAAGGCAGGTGCAAAATCAACTGGCCGGACTGGCTGGCGCGACCGCGCAATTCAACGCGAACGCCGGCAGGGAACGATTCCGGGTTGAAGCGCAGGTGAAACGGCAGAAGCTGATTGGTGCCGATCAGGCTCGAACTGGCGAGCAATTGTTGCGGGCGGTCCTGGGCATCGATCACCAGCAGCGCCAGTTCAACTTCGGCGCCGGCCGGTATGCCTTGCAGGGTGCCGCTCAATTCACGCTGATAGGCGGGCAGCGGGCCGAGGTTGGCGGACTCCTTGGCTTTTTTCTGCGCGGCCTGTGGGGCGGGCCCTGGTGTTGGCGGCTGGGGCTTGGGCGCATCGCTGCTGCAGGCCACCAGCAGGCTGAAAACACTGAGCAATACGAGTGGTCTTAGGGACATTTGCGGCTCCAGCAAGGTGAAATCCATGGATCAAGCTCTATAGCCAGTCTGTATACCGTAAACCCTATGTCTTGTCTTGCCACGGGGATGCGCTACCATGGCCCTCCCTTTTTTTGTTGCCTGCCACCATGCACTGTCCCTTCTGCGGTGCCAACGACACCAAGGTCATCGACTCGCGTCTGGTCGCCGAGGGCGAACAGGTGCGCCGCCGGCGTGAATGCCTGGCCTGCGGCGAGCGTTTCACGACGTTCGAGACCGCCGAACTGGTGTTGCCGCGCCTGATCAAAACCGACGGTAGCCGTCAGCCCTTCGATGAAGAAAAACTTCGCGCGGGCATGCAGCGTGCGCTGGAGAAGCGCCCGGTGAGTGTCGAGCGCCTCGAATCGTCGCTGGTGCATATCAAACACAAACTGCGCGCCACCGGCGAGCGCGAGGTCAAATCCCTCGTGGTCGGTGAACTGGTGATGGCCGAGCTGCAAAAGCTCGACGAAGTCGCCTACATTCGTTTCGCCTCCGTGTATCGGCGCTTCCAGGACCTCAACGAGTTCCGGGAAGAGATCGATCGCCTGGCCCGTGAGCCGGTGAAAGAATGACCACGTCCCCCGAACAAGCCATCCTCGACGCCCATTACATGGCCCGCGCCCTGGAACTGGCGCGCAAAGGCCATTACACGACACACCCCAATCCTCGCGTTGGCTGCGTGATCGTGCGTGACGGGCAGATTGTCGGCGAAGGCTGGCATGTGCGCACTGGCGAGCCCCACGCTGAAGTCCACGCCCTGCGTGCCGCAGGCGACAAGGCCCGAGGTGCCACCGCTTACGTGACCCTCGAACCGTGCAGCCACCACGGCCATACGCCGCCTTGCGCCGACGCGCTGGTCAATGCCGGCCTTGCGCGGGTTGTCGCAGCGATGCAGGACCCGAACCCGTCGGTGGCCGGTCGCGGCATGCAGCGCCTGGCCCAGGCCGGCATCGCCATCGAAAGTGGCGTGTTGGAAGGCGAGGCGCGCAAGCTTAATGAAGGCTTCCTGAAGCGCATGGAACACGGCTTGCCGTTCGTGCGGGTCAAGTTGGCCATGAGCCTGGACGGTCGCACGGCAATGGAAAGCGGCGAGAGCCAATGGATCACCGGCCCGGCCGCACGTTCGGCGGTGCAACGCCTGCGGGCGCAGGCCAGCGTGGTGCTGACCGGCGCCGACACGGTGCTGGCGGACAACGCCCGCTTGACCGTGCGTGCCGATGAGCTGGGCCTGGATGCCGAACAAACGGCCCAGGCCATGAGCCGTCCGCCGCTGCGCGTGCTGATCGACGGCCGTCTGCGAGTGCCGCTGGATGCACCGTTTTTCAAGGCCGGTCCGGCATTGGTCGCCACCTGCATGGCGATTGAAGAGCAGTACGCGAACGGCCCGGAATGCCTGATCGTGGCGGGCGACGATGGTTTGGTTGACCTGCGCAAATTGCTGGTCGAACTGGCCAATCGCGGGGTTAACGAAGTGTTGGTTGAGGCAGGCCCGCGTCTGGCCGGGGCTTTTGCCCAGCAAGGTCTGGTGGACGAATTCCAGATTTTCATCGCCGGCAAGTTCCTCGGCTCCTCGGCTCGGCCGCTGCTGGACTGGCCGATCGCGCAAATGAAGGATGCGCCTGAGCTCAAAATCACCGAAATTCGCGCGGTTGGCGATGACTGGCGAGTCATCGCCATTCCTGCGCCAGCGGCGAGCGTATAATTCCCGGCCTGCGCCAAGCGACGGCCCTGTTCTCGAGGAGAACTCCATGTTTACCGGCATCATCGAATCCATCGGCAGTATTCGTGCATTGACCCCAAAAGGCGGTGATGTGCGGGTCCACGTAGAAACCGGCAAGCTCGATTTGAGCGACGTCAAACTGGGCGACAGCATCGCGGTCAACGGCGTGTGCCTGACGGCGGTTGAGCTGCCGGGTAACGGTTTTGCGGCGGACGTCAGTCGCGAAACCCTCGACTGCACCGCCATGAACGACCTGAAAAGCGGCAGCCCGGTGAACCTGGAAAAAGCCCTGACCCCGACCACTCGCCTCGGCGGGCACCTGGTCAGCGGTCACGTCGATGGCGTGGGTGAAGTGGTTTCCCGTACCGAGAATGCGCGCGCCGTGGAATTCCGCATCCGTGCGCCGAAAGACCTGGCCAAGTACATTGCCCATAAAGGTTCGATCACCGTCGACGGCACCAGCCTGACCGTGAACGCGGTCGATGGCGCCGAGTTCATGCTGACGATCATTCCGCACACCCTGAGCGAAACCATCATGGCGTCATACCAGCCAGGTCGCCGGGTAAACCTTGAAGTTGACTTGCTGGCACGTTATCTGGAGCGCCTGTTGCTGGGCGACAAGGCCGCAGAGCCAACCTCCGGAAACATCACCGAAAGCTTTCTGGCCGCCAACGGCTACCTCAAATCCTGACCCAAGGGGGTGCCTTGTGGCGCTCAATAGCATCGAAGAACTGGTTGAAGACATCCGCCAAGGCAAGATGGTCATCCTCATGGATGACGAAGACCGCGAGAACGAAGGCGACCTGATCATGGCCGCCGAGTGCTGCAAGGCCGAACACATCAACTTCATGGCCAAGCACGCCCGTGGCCTGATCTGCATGCCGATGAGCCGCGAGCGTTGCGAGCTGCTCAAGCTGCCCTTGATGGCGCCGCGCAACGGTTCCGGCTTCGGCACCAAGTTCACCGTGTCCATCGAAGCGGCCGAAGGCGTGACCACCGGTATTTCCGCTGCCGACCGCGCACGCACCGTGCAAGCGGCTGCGGCGAAAGACGCCAAGGCTGAAGACATCGTCAGCCCCGGCCACATTTTCCCGCTGATGGCCCAGGCCGGCGGTACCCTGGCCCGCGCTGGCCACACCGAAGCGGCGTGCGACCTGGCGCGCATGGCCGGTTTCGAGCCAAGCGGCGTGATCTGCGAAGTGATGAACGACGACGGCACCATGTCCCGTCGCACCGAGCTCGAAGCCTTCGCGGCCGAACACAACATAAAGATCGGCACCATTGCCGACCTGATTCACTACCGGATGATCCACGAACGTACCGTTCAGCGGATTGCCGAGCAGCCTTTGGACAGCGAACTGGGCCAGTTCAACCTGGTGACCTATCGTGATTCCGTGGAAGGTGACGTGCACATGGCCCTGACCCTGGGCACCGTGTGCGCCGAAGAACCGACCCTGGTTCGCGTGCACAACATGGACCCGCTGCGCGACCTGTTGATGGTCAAGCAACCGGGCCGCTGGAGCCTGCGCGCCGCCATGGCCGCGGTGGCCGAGGCCGGCAGCGGCGTGGTGCTGTTGCTCGGTCACCCGCTGGATGGCGACGTATTGCTGGCGCACATCCGTGAAACCGCGGATCAGGCCATCGTGAAAAAACCGACCACCTACAGCATCGTCGGTGCCGGTTCGCAGATCCTTCGGGACCTGGGCGTGCGCAAAATGCGCTTGATGTCTGCGCCAATGAAATTTAATGCGATATCCGGTTTCGATCTGGAAGTTGTAGAATACGTGCCCTCCGAATAATGACCGGTTGTTTCCAGTCCTTGATTCGCGGCTAACACATCACCGAGGGATGCGTAGAAAACGCGTCCCGGCTCTTTAAGAGATCTAACGAATGACCCTGAAGACCATCGAAGGTACCTTCATCGCCCCTAAAGGCCGCTACGCTCTGGTAGTGGGCCGCTTCAACAGCTTCGTCGTTGAAAGCCTGGTCAGCGGTGCAGTTGATGCCCTGGTTCGCCACGGCGTGAGCGAAAGCGACATCACCATCATCCGCGCGCCTGGCGCCTTCGAAATCCCGCTGGTTGCGCAGAAAGTCGCTCAGAAGGGCGAGTACGCGGCAATCATCGCCCTGGGCGCGGTCATTCGTGGCGGTACTCCGCACTTCGAATACGTGGCGGGCGAATGCACCAAGGGCCTGGCCCAGGTGTCCATGGAGTTCGGCGTTCCAGTCGCATTTGGCGTGCTGACCGTTGATTCCATCGAGCAAGCCATCGAACGTTCCGGCACCAAGGCCGGTAACAAAGGCGCCGAAGCTGCCCTGTCCGCTCTGGAAATGGTCAGCCTGCTGGCGCAGTTGGAGGCCAAGTGATTAGCGACGAAAGTGATCGTTTCAACCCGCGCGATCCAAAGCCTGCGGATGCCGGCAAGCCATCGAAAAGCGTCAAGCGTCGCGAAGCCCGTCAGCTCGCGACCCAAGCGCTGTACCAATGGCACATGGCCAAGCAGTCGCTGAACGAGATCGAAGCGCAGTTTCGGGTCGATAACGATTTCAGCGATGTCGATGCCGCGTACTTCCACGACATCCTGCACGGCGTTCCGGCCAACAAGCCTGAAATCGACGCTGCACTGACGCCGTGCCTGGACATCACCATCGAAGAGCTGGACCCGGTTGAACTGGCTGTTCTGCGCCTGTCGACCTGGGAACTGCTCAAGCGCGTCGACGTGCCGTACCGCGTTGTGATCAACGAAGGTATCGAGCTGGCGAAAGTCTTCGGTTCCACCGATGGCCACAAATTCGTCAACGGCGTACTCGACAAGCTGGCCCCGCGTCTGCGTGAAGCTGAAGTGAAGGCGTTCAAGCGCTAATCGGCGCTTGATAGCTGCCACATGGGCGAGTTTGAGCTGATCCGCAATTTCTTCGCCGCCGCGCCTTGTGCGCAAGGCGGCGAAGGCGTTGCCCTCGGGATCGGTGATGACTGCGCCTTGCTCGCTGTTCCCCCCGGGGAGCAGTTGGCCATTTCCACCGACACGCTGGTTACCGGCGTGCATTTCGCAGAGCCTTGCGACCCTTTTCTGCTCGGTCAGCGTTCGCTGGCTGTGGCCGTCAGTGATCTGGCCGCCATGGGCGCCACCCCCGTTGCCTTTACCCTTGCCCTGACCTTGCCGACGGTGACCGCCGATTGGCTGGACGCTTACGCCCGTGGTTTGAACGTCATGGCGCAGCACTGTGGCGTGGCGCTGGTGGGCGGTGATACCACGCGTGGGCCGCTGAGCCTGACCATGACCGTGTTTGGTCGTGTGCCGGCCGGCAAGGCGTTGACCCGCAGCGGTGCGCAGCCCGGCGATTTGCTCTGCGTGGGCGGTGAGTTGGGTAATGCAGCGGGTGCCTTGCCGCTGGTGCTGGGGCAGCGGACGGCTGACGCCGCCATCGCTGATCCATTGCTGGCCCATTACTGGTCGCCGCGGCCGCAGCTGGCGTTGGGCCAGGCGCTACGCGGCAAAGCCACGTCGGCGCTGGATATCTCCGACGGCCTGCTCGCTGACTGCGGGCATATTGCCCTGGCGTCGAAGGTCGGCATTCAAGTTGAACGGGACCGATTGCCGCTGTCGAACGCTTTAGTGGCCTTCCTCGGCCAATCGGGCGCCGAAGCGGCAGCGTTGAGCGGCGGGGACGATTACGTGCTGGCCTTCACCCTACCGTCCGTCGAGTTGCCCGCGTTGCTGGCCGCCGGCTGGCCGATCCATGTGATCGGCAGGGTAGAGGCCGGGCAGGGCGTGGTACTGCTGGACGCCGATGGACAGGACATCACCCCGCAAACCCGGGGCTATCAACATTTTCGGGAGACACCGTGACAGATCATCCCAAACAGGTCCCGGCGGAATTCGTACCGCCTTCGGTCTGGCGCAATCCCTGGCATTTCCTGGCGTTCGGCTTCGGCTCGGGCACCTTGCCAAAGGCACCGGGCACCTGGGGTTCGTTAGTTGCGCTACCCTTTATCCCGTTGTGGCAGATGCTGCCCGACTGGGGTTACTGGCTGATGCTCGGCATCACCATGCTGTTCGGCTTCTGGCTGTGCGGCAAGGTTGCCGACGATTTGCGGGTGCACGACCACGAAGGCATCGTCTGGGACGAAATGGTCGGGATGTGGATCACCCTGTGGCTGGTACCGGAAGGCTGGTACTGGTTGCTGGCGGGGTTCCTGGTGTTCCGCTTCTTCGACATTCTCAAGCCCTGGCCGATTCACTGGATCGACCGGCATGTGCACGGTGGCGTCGGGATCATGCTCGATGACGTATTGGCAGGCGTGTTTGCGTGGTTGGCCATGCAAGGGCTGGTGTGGATTTTCGCCTGACGGGCGAGACAGGGGACTAGGGATGGCTCGGCGCTGGTGGGTTGTGATGGTGTTCGCCATGTTTTGCTCGATCGTCCGAGCGGGCGATGCCACGACGACGCCGTCCGTGATTCATCTGGCCAGCGAAGACTGGGAAGACTACACCGCCGCTGACGGTCATGGCCTGGGTTGGGACGTACTGCGGGAAGTGTTCGAGCCGGCCGGTGTCAAACTGGACATCCGCACCGAGCCTTACACCCGATCCGTAGGCCTGGCGCAACTCCGCGAAGTGGATGCCTGTGTCGGCTCCTACCGCAACGAAAACAGCGATCTGCTTTATCCGCGCTGGAACTTCGATACCGATCACATCTACGCCCTGGGCCTGGCAAGCAATCCGGCACCGACCCTGGAGACGCTGGGCAACTATCGACTGGCCTGGGTCCGCGGCTACGACTACCAGGATTACCTGCCCAACGTGCAGCGCTATAACGAAGTCATCCGGCGCACCGGGATTCTGTCGATGCTGACCCACAACCGCGCCGACTACTACATCGATGCGCTGACCGAAGTCGACTATGTCCTCAAGTGGGCCAAGGATCCTTCGAAGTTTCGTCGCACCCACATCGCGGAATTGCCGCTGTACCTGTGCTTCGCCGATACGCCCAAGGCTCGGACGTTGATGGCGCTGTTCGATGAGCGCATGGAGTTGCTGGTGAAAAGCGGCCGGTTGAAACCGATCTTCGAACGCTGGAAACAACCCTATCCGTTCGATTCGAAATGAACACAAGTCCCTGTGGCACTGATGATTTCCTGTGGGCGTGAGCCTGCTCGCGATGGCGACTATCTGTTAAAGATCGGTGTTCCGACACACTGCTGTCGCGAGCAGACTCACTCCCACAGGGTGCTTGGGCGGACCTGAGATCTAACTTTTTGATCGTTATGCCCCATAATTCAGCCTAAGCGTCTGTAGGAACCTGCTGTTACAATGCCGCCTCTGCGAAACTCCAGTACTCATTGATCAGGAGCACACCGGTGCCTGTCGTTTTTGTCGCCGCTTCCAAGCTGCCAACGCCTTTTGCGCAATTCACCATGCACGGCTTTCTCGACGAAGAGAACGGACGCGAGCACGTGGTGCTGAGCCTGGGTGAGTTCGCCGACGGTGCCCCGGTACTGGGTCGGTTGCACTCCGAATGCCTGACCGGCGACGCCTTGTTCAGCCAGCGTTGCGACTGCGGCTCGCAGCTTGAGGCCGCCTTGCAGGCCATCGCCCGTGAAGGTCGTGGCGTGTTGCTTTACCTGCGCCAGGAAGGCCGTGGCATCGGCTTGCTGAACAAGATCCGCGCCTATGAGTTGCAGGATGGCGGTGCCGACACCGTTGAAGCCAACGAACGTCTGGGCTTCGCCGCCGACCAGCGTGACTACGCCATGTGCCTGCCGATGCTGGAACACCTGGGCGTGAAATCCCTGCGCCTGATGACCAACAATCCGCGCAAGGTCAAAGCCTTGACCGACATGGGCATCGTGGTCGCCGAGCGTGTGCCGTTGCACACCGGTCACAATCCGCACAACAAACTCTACCTGGCCACCAAGGCCAGCAAGCTCGACCACATGATGGGCAACGAGCATCAGGGCGAGGCAGACCGGGCGTGACGCGCGGTCAAGTACGGCGGCGATTGTCCTTCAACTGGTGGCAATACCTGGCTCTGGCCCTGCTGCCCCTGTTCGTGATCAATGGCGTGTTCGGCCAGGGCGAGGCGCTCCTGCCGGTGCTGGCGATGCCGTTTTTCATCGCTGGTGTCGCCTCGATGTTTGTCAGCCTGAAGTTTTTTGGTGGCTACAAGCACGCATTGATCGCCACCCAGAAAGCCCTCGACACCCCGGAAGAACCCGCCGCCTGGATTACCCTGGCCGCCAAGCGCCGCACGGCGTTGCTGGTTGCGAGCCTGCCGGCCTGGATCGGTGCGTTGGCGGTGTTCGTCGGCCTTGAAGCGGTGCCGTTGGTGCTGCTGGCGCTGTCGACCACCGTGCTGTTCTACCTCTACCGTATCCCGCGTCAACTCGGCTGATGTATCGCTTCTGGCTGGCGCTGATGCTGCTGGCCGGCAGCGGCATGGCCTGCGCTGTTGAGCGCGTTGTCAGCCTCGCGCCGTCTCTGTCTGAAATCGTTGTCGAACTGGGCTCCGCGGACCTTCTGGTCGGCGTGCTGGATGCCGGTGAACGTCCTGCCGAACTCAACGGGCTTCCATCGGTTGGCCGCTATGGCCAGTTGGATATGGAGCAGTTGCTCAGCCTGAAACCCGATTTACTTCTGCTCTGGCCCGGCAGCGTTGGCCCGGCCCAGCGTGAACAACTCAAGCGCCTGAACATCCCTACGTATGTCGCCGAACCCCACAACCTCGAACAACTGACTGCGCAGATCGAATCGATTGCCACGCAACTCGGTCGGCCTGAGCGTGGCGTTTCATTGGCCGCGCAATTACGCCAGCGCCTGGATGTGCTGCGCCAGCGATATCGCCGGGATCAACCGTTGCGGGTGTTTTATCAGGTGTGGGATCGGCCGCTGTACACCGTTGGCGGCGGGCAGATCATCAGTGATGCGCTGGAGGTGTGCGGGGCGCGCAATGTATTCGCCGACCTGACATTGCCGGCGCCGCAGGTCAGCGTCGAGGCGGTGTTGCAGCGTAATCCCGACGTGATTCTGGCCAGTGATCAGGCGCAGCTGGAGGCGTGGAAAGCCTGGCCGCAGGTGGCGGCGGTGGCGCAGGGGCGGTTGCTGTTGGTGACGGACAAGGGGTTGGAGCGGCCGAGTGGGCAGATGATCGAGGCGACGTCCAAACTTTGCCAGGTCATCGCGCCCGACCGCTAAGACCAAGGTGCGTCCTTCGCGGGCAAGCCTCGCTCCTACAGGTCCGGGGTGATCCTTGTAGGAGCGAGGCTTGCCCGCGAAGAGGCCCGCCCGAACACCGCACATTCAGAGTCCAGGCGTCCAGGTCACCCCAAACATCCAAGTCCGACCTTCCTCGCGATACCCATACTGACTGCCATCATGGGTGTACAACGCCCGGCTATAGCCCTTGTCCAGCAGGTTATCGACTTTCAGCTCAAGCTTGACCTCGCGATTCAATTCCCAGTTGCTGCGCAACCCCAGCAGGGCATAGCCACCCAACGGCTGTTGATTGTTCAAGTCGTCATAGCTGCTGCTCACCGCTTGCCAGCTGGCGCCGAGGCCGAACCGGTCGAACTGACGATCCAGGTCCAGGCTCAAGGTGCGCCGCGCACGACGGGCAAGGGTATGGCCGCTGTCGCGATCCCTCGGGTCGATGATCGCCACGCCGAGGTTGCTCTGCCAGCCGAACAGTTCTTGTTTCAGAGCCGCTTCGAACCCGTTGATCCGAGCCGAAGCCACGTTCTGTGGCCGTGAGTTGCTGCCAAAAATAATCGCGTCTTCAAGGTCCGTGCGATAAAGCGAAGTTTCGAGACGACTGGTCTCGGTCAACTGACTGCGCCATTGCAGCTCGTAGCTTTTCGAGGTTTCAGGCTTGAGGTCCGGGTTGCTGAAGTCCGGGTAGTACAAGTCATTGAAGGTCGGTGCGCGGAAACCTTCGCTGTAGGTTAGCAATACGTCGTTGTCCGGGTTCAGCGGCAGGGCGAAGGTGCCGCTCCAGCTGTTCTGGCCGCCAAACTGCTGGTTCTGGTCCCGGCGCAGACCCAGTTCCGTGGAGAAACTGTCCGCCTGGTAGCGATGCTGGATAAACGCTGCGCGGTTCCAACGGCTGTCCTCGTCGAACGGGGTGCTGCTGTTGATCCGGTCTTCGTACCAGTCGCCGCCGAGAATCAGGCTGTTGCGCTCATTGAGCGTCAGGTCGTTCTGCCAGTTCACCGAATCACGGTACGTGTTGAACACGCTGCGTTCATCGCTGAGTTTGTCGAGGGTCTTCTCGCGGTTTTCGCTGTGACCGAATTCGACGCGGGTTTTCCAGATGTCGTTGACCCGGGCATCGACATAGCTGCTGATGCTGCTCACGGCAAAGTCGCTGTAAGGCTGCTGCTGGAGCGATTCGAAGGTCGTCGTGTCGAAGCGCCCGAATGGATTGTCGAACTCGCTTTTGCCGCGGTTATCCAGCAGGTTGGCGCCGATTTCGATGTCGTCGGTGAGGGCATGGCTCAGGCTCAGACTGACCGATTTGTTGCGGTATTCGTCATGATCGCCGTCGCTGGGATAGGACTCGTGGGTGCGGTTGATCCCGGCGGTTTCATCGAGGCTGGCGCCGAGGTTGAAGCGGGTTTTCTCATCGCCACCGGATAATCCGAGGCTGCGCTCCCAGGTCTGATGGCTGCCAAACCCCATGTGCATACGTGGTTGCAAGCCTTGTTCGCCACCACGGCGAGTGAAAATCTGGATCACGCCGCCAATCGCATCACTGCCATAAATCACCGAACGGGAGCCGCGCAGCACTTCCACGCGCTCGACCTGGTCGATGTTGATGTGTTGCAGGTTGCTGTCGCCGGAGGTTGAGTTGCCGATGCGTTGGCCGTCCACCAGCACCAGGCTCTGCGCTGACTGGGTGCCGCGAATGTAGATCCCCGGCAGACTGCCGCGCCCGCCGGTTTGCACGACTTGCACGCCGGGTACACGACTCAGCAAGTCCGTGACGCTGCCCGGTTGCAGGCGGTCGATGTCGTCGCGGGTGAAAACGGTGTTGGCGGCGCTGCTGTCGTTACGCGCTTCGACCTGACGGTTGGCGCTGATCAGCACTTCGGGGAGTTTCAGGGCTTGATCGCGTTCGAAGGTGTCGGCCAGGAGTTGGCCGGCCGGCAGCAGGGTCAGCGTCAGGGCGAGGGGGGAGAGTTTCATCGGTAATCCGTTGGCGCTTTAAAGCGAACACAATTTTGAAAGGCACAGAAAACCAATGTGGGAGCGAGCCTGCTCGCGATGAGGGTGTGTCAGTCAAAGAAGAGGTGACTGGCAGACCGCTATCGCGAGCAGGCTCGCTCCCACAAGGGGTTTTGCATTTGTTCAGATGTTGAGTAGTTGCAGGCGCTGGCGAACCGAAGCCTCGATCCCGGCCTCATCCAGCCCGCACTCGGCCAGCATCTGCGCAGGCTTCGCGTGCTCGACGTAACTGTCCGGCAAGCCCAGATGCAGCATCGACTTGAGGATGTTTTCACGCGCCAGGAACTCGCTGACCGCGCCACCGGCGCCGCCCATGATCGCGTTCTCTTCGATCGTCACCAGTAACTCATGGCTGCCGGCAATGTCGCGAACCAGGTCTTCATCCAGCGGTTTGACGAAACGCATGTCGACCACGGTTGCATCCAGCGTCTCGGCGACTTTCAGCGCCTCGGCCAGTTGCACACCGAACACCAGCAGGGCGACTTTGCTGCCCTGGCGACGAACCACGCCTTTGCCGATTTCAATCGGTTGCAAGTCTTTCTCGATCGTTGCATTCGGGCCGGTGCCGCGCGGATAACGCACCGCCGCCGGGCCGTTGAACAGGTGACCTGTGGTGAGCATTTTGCGCAATTCGTTTTCGTCGCTCGGGGTCATCACCAGCATGCCGGGGATGCAACGCAGGAACGACAGGTCGAAGCTGCCCGCATGGGTCGGGCCGTCTTCACCCACCAGCCCTGCGCGGTCGATGGCGAACAGCACGTCGAGGTTTTGTACCGCGACGTCATGGATCAGTTGATCGTAACCGCGTTGCAGGAAGGTCGAATAAATCGCCACAACAGGTTTCGCGCCTTCGCAGGCCATGCCGGCGGCGAGGGTCACGGCGTGTTGCTCGGCAATCGCCACGTCGAAGTAACGCAGCGGGAAACGCTCGCTGAACGCCACCAGGTCGGAGCCTTCTTTCATCGCCGGGGTGATGCCCACCAAACGCGGATCAGAGGCGGCCATGTCGCATAGCCATTCGCCGAACACGCCGGAATACTTCGGCCCACCGGATTTCTTCGGTGCAGCGGCCGGCGCATCAACGGGCTCAAGCTTGGTGATGGCGTGGTAACCGATCGGGTCGATTTCCGCCGGGGCAAAGCCTTTGCCTTTCTTGGTGACGACGTGCAGAAACTGCGGGCCTTTCAGATCGCGCATGTTGCGCAGGGTGGCGATCAGGGTCGGCAGGTCGTGGCCATCGATCGGGCCGATGTAGTTCCAGCCCAGCTCTTCGAACAGCGTGCCGGGAACCAGCATGCCTTTGGCATATTCTTCGGTGCGACGGGCGATTTCCCAGGCGCCGGGCAGGCGCGACAGGACCTTTTTGCTGCCTTCACGCATGCTGGCGTAAGTGCGACTGGAAAGGATCTTCGCCAGGTAGTTCGACAGCCCGCCGACGTTGCGCGAGATCGACATGTCGTTGTCGTTGAGGATCACCAGCATGTTGGCGTTCACTTCCGGCGCATGGTTCAGCGCCTCGAAGGCCATGCCCGCGGTCAGTGCGCCGTCGCCGATCACGGCAATGGCCTTGCGATCACTGTTCTGCAGGCGGGCGGCAATCGCCATGCCCAGCGCTGCGCTGATCGATGTGCTGGAGTGGCCTACGCCAAAGGTGTCGTACTCGCTCTCGGAACGACGCGGGAAGGCGGCGACGCCGTCCTTTTGGCGCAGGGTGCCCATGCGCTCGCGACGGCCGGTGAGGATTTTGTGCGGATAGGCCTGATGACCCACGTCCCACACCAGCCGGTCGTCCGGGGTGTCGAAGACGTAATGCAACGCGATGGTCAGCTCGATGACGCCCAGGCCGGCACCGAAATGCCCGCCGGTCTGACCGACCGTGTAGAGCAATTCCAGGCGCAACTCATCGGCCAGGGTTTCCAGCTCGGCTTCGCCTAACCGGCGCAGGCCGTCCGGCGTGTTGGCACGGTCGAGCAGGGGCGTGGTCGGGCGCTTGCGGGGAATCTCATGAAACGTCGTGGGCATCAGGCGAATCGTTATAGGTATAAAAGATGCGGCAGTTTACCTGATGCATCGCCCCCTGCCCACGCGTTGCTTTTAACTTGGCGGATACGCCGTCAGCTGCGCCGCTCGACGATGTAGCGGGCCAGATCGCGCAACGGCTCGGCTGCCGCGTCAAACGGTCGCAGTGCGTGCAGGGCCTGATCGCGCAGTTCCAGGGCGTAGGCCTTGGCCGCGTCGAGGCCGAGCAGGGCCGGGTAGGTCGGTTTGTCGCGCGCGATGTCGGCACCCTGGCGTTTGCCGAGGGTTTCGGTATCGCTTTCGACGTCGAGAATGTCGTCCTGCACCTGGAACGCCAGGCCGATGGCCTGTGCATAAGTCTGCAAGGACTTCAGTTCGTCCTTCTCGGCACGGCCGCTGGCCAGGGCGCCGAGTTTGACGCTGACCTCGATCAGCGCGCCGGTCTTGTGCCGGTGCATGGTTTCGAGGGCTTTTTGGTCAAGTTTCAGACCGACCGAACCAAGGTCGATGGCCTGACCGCCGACCATGCCGGCCGGGCCTGCCGCCAATGCCAGGGCGCTGACCATCTGCAGGCGGAGGTGGTCGGAGGTGAGAGCAGCGTCCGACGTGCTCAGGCGCGGGTCGAGCAGGGCGCTGAACGCCAGGCTCTGCAAGCCATCACCGGCAAGGATCGCGCAGGCTTCATCGAATTTTTTGTGAGTGGTCGGCTGGCCGCGACGCAGATCGTCGTCGTCCATGGCTGGCAGGTCGTCGTGTACCAGGGAATACGCGTGAATCAGCTCCACCGCGCAGGCCGCGCCGTTGGCTTGCTCAGCCTTGCCACCGAGCGCTTCGCACGCGGCGTAGGCCAGGAGCGGGCGAACCCGTTTGCCACCATTCATCACGCTGTAGCGCATGGCTTCGTACAACCGCGCGAGCTCAGGGCTCGGTGCGTTGAACAGGGTTTCCAGTGCAGCGTTGACGCGGGCCTGGCTGGTCGCCGAATACGCAGCAATCATTCCGGCTGATCCGCGTCGAAGGGTTCCTCGGCCAGCTCGCCATCACGCTCGAGCAGCACTTGAACCTTTTGCTCGGCCTGGGCCAGCGCCGCCTGGCAATCGCGGGTCAGACCGATGCCCTGCTCGAAAGCCGTCAGCGAGTCTTCCAGCGACAATTCGCCGTTCTCCAGTCGCTCAACCAGCGTTTGCAGGTCAGCGAGGGATTGTTCGAAATCCAGTGCAGCTTTTTTGCGGGCCATGGCGGCTATTTCCGGTTGACGTTAAACCGGCGCGACACTAGCAGACATGGGGGGTATGGGCAAATGAGGGCGGGTTTTTGAGCCTTGATCGCAAGTTGAAAACACCCCTTGTGGCGAGGGAGCTTGCTCCCGCTGGGTCGCGCAGCAGCCCCAAAACCATTTACCCAGGTTTTTTCAAGAAGACCGCATTCAGCCATTTACGACTGCTGCGCAGCCGAGCGGGAGCAGGCTCCCTCGCCACAAAGGAATGTCGCTTCTGTGAGTGATGGGGATTATTCGGCTCATTTCGTGAGCCGAATAAACTCGCTATTCGGCTCACGGACCCAAATGAGCGTGATTCCTACCGCAAATATAGATGTATCCGATTGTTAAAAAACCGCCAAATGGCTAACCTTCGCGCCTTCTACGACCCAATAGTCACGGGTCTTTCTGACGAAACGCAGTTTCAGGATCTGTAACGCGCCGAGGATCGGGTGCAAGGTTTCGTTATGCATGGCAGGAGGCGTCACATGCGTTCATTTCTTCTGGTGCTGATGGCGTTGGTCTGCGCGACCGCTGCCTGGGCCGAGCCGACGGCTGAGTTGTCGGAGCCGGTCGGCGGCTGGCGCTTCAACGGCCTGCTGGACCGCAGCGAATATCCTCAAGTCGCCTATCCGACGCCGCCCATCGACCGGGGCGTGCAGCGCAATCGCACGATGATCCAAGGCCAGCTCAAGGCCATCGGCACGCAACGCGGGCCTCATACGCTGGCCGTCAACGGCAATCCCCTGAATCTGTACACCGACGACCAGGGGCGATTCGCCCGGCCGTATGCGTTCGGCGCCGGTTCCAACAGCGTCGAAGTGCGCAGCTCTGAAGGCAAATCGCTCAAGCGCGTTCAATTCTATGAAGCCAACAACCTGCGCACCCCGGCGCGGATTCGCGTGGTGCTGGGTTGGGATGACCCGAAAGCCGAACTCGATCTGCACATCATTACCCCCGACGGCCAACACGCGTTCTGGGCTCGCCCGGCGATGAGCAATGGCGGCGGGTTGGATCCGGACGGCGTCGATGGCCCCGGCCCGGAAATGTTCACCATGACCGCGCCGATGCATGGCACCTATCTGGTTTACGTGAACTATTGGGGCAACTTCGGCAGCGGCGGCTATAACTTCGAGGAGACCAGCAACCAGAACGAGGTGATCACCTCGCAGATCAACCTGGTGCTCAACGAAAATACCGTCGACGAAAAACGCGAGACCTTCATCGTGCCCCTGCGGGCCATCGGTGACCTGCTGCTGGTCAAGACTTTCAACTATTAAGCATCCCGCTCCACGGATGACATCGGGTTTTGTGAACATGAGCGATAACACTGTTTCTCCGGCCGCCGAAACGCCAGCTGCCAAAACTCCTCGCCGCTGGCCGGCCGTTGTGATCGGGCTGTGTCTGGTCGCCGGCGTCGCGGCCGGCTTGGGCTGGTTCATGCACAAACCCAAGACGCCACCGGCCGAACTGGCCAGCGACAAGCTGGGCATGAGCCGCCCGGACGGTCTGCTCGAAACCCATTCCCTGAGCCAATTGCCCAAAGACTTGTTGGCGGTGCCATTCCTCAAGGAAACCCTGACCGAGGATTTCGTCTTCTATTACGAAGCGCATGCGGATCGCCTCGGCCTGATCGGCAGTCTGCGGCGGATCATTTACGAACATGACCTGAAGTTGCAGGACAGTTTGATCGAGCAGCTCTTCGATCAACCGGCGGATGTGGCGTTGTGGCGTGGGGCGGACGGCCGTCTGAAAGACTTTTTGTTGGTGATGGATCGCGGTGGGCTGGCCAAGGTGCTGGAGCCGCTGGCGAAAGTGGCGCTGGATGATTCGCAGCTGACCACCGTCGCCACAGTGAAAGTCGGCACCGACGATGTGACGCTTTATCAACTCACTTACAACGCCAGCAAGGCGCTGCTGTTCGCCTCCCATGGCGACAAACTGGTGGTGCTGTCCAACCCGACCAAACTCTACGATTCAGAAGGCGGAGCTTCGGAAGAACCGGGCAGCGTCTCGACCCAGTCCATCGCTGCGTTGCTCAACGGTGACAAACTGTTCCCCGAAGCCTTCGGCCTGCCACCGCGCGTGCCCGAGGTGAAACAACGCCTGTCGGTCAACGCGAGCGTCCTGGCCATGGGTTACCAGCGTTTCATCCCGAATTTCGCCGGCCTGCGCTTCGACATGGACGACAAGGGCTGGCACAGCTTCCTCGCCATGGACGAACTGGACAACCAGCCGGACTTCGATTTCAAGCCGATCTGGCAAGCCATGCCAATGGGCGCCAGCGCTTGCGTGGCCCTGCCGCTCGCCACCGAACAGCAGAAACCGCTGCTGGTGAAACTCGGCGCCGAAGAATCCGTCGCCCAGGCGCTGACCGAACACATGGCCGGGGCCGCCGGGCTGTGCTGGTACGCCGATTCGCGGTTGTACACGCCGTTGCTGGTGGCCAGCCTGAATGACGACGACAGCGCCAAACTCGACGGTGACTTGGGCAACCTGTTCGGCTCGATGGTTGGCGCCTATGAAGGCAACGTCGAAGAACACGCGTTCCCGGTGGTCGAGAAACAGGAAGGCCAAAGCCATCAGTGGCAGCGCCAGGTCAGCTCCAACTTCGGTCCCTACAAAGCCAAGGACGCCGAGAACCCTGACGCGATCACCGGCAAGGCGTTCATGAAAGTCAGCCTGGCGCGTCACGGTTCGACGTTGCTGTTCTCCCTCGATGACAAGCTCGTGGACAAGGCCCTCGGCACCCTCGACAAACGTTTCCCGCCGATGGCTGATGTGGTGCCGAAAGACCTGCTGATGCCGGTCTACTTCGGCCCGGAATCCATGGCGCAACTGATGCAGCAGGAAACCCTCGACAGCCTGCCGCAGGACATGGAGCCGGTGTTCTACAACGCCGCGCAAACCTACTTGATCCCGAAACTGCGCAAGCTTGGCGGCTATGGCAAGTACGCCCTGACTTTGCCCGAAGGCAGCGAGCCTGACGGCCATTGGCAGTGGCTGCCGCTGGAGTGGAAAGCGCTGTGACCGCACTTATCCGAGGCCTCGGCCTGCTGGCGATGTTGCTGGGCAGTCGCGCGTTTGCTGGAGAAGCCGCAGCGCTGGATCCGCAGCAGTCCCAGGTGTTTCGCGCTTGGTTCGTGCGCATCGCCCAGGAGCAGCTGACCCAAGGCCCCAGCCCGCGCTGGTATCAGCAGGACTGCGCCGGACTGGTGCGCTTCGCCGCCAACGAAGCGCTGAAAGTCCATGACGACAAATGGCTGCGCAGCAATGGCCTGAGCAACCGCTACCTGCCGCCGGAGCTGCAATTGAGCGAGGCCCAACGCAGCCTCGCCCAGCAGTGGCAGCAGGGCGGCGGCAAGGTCGGGCCGTACGTCAACGCGATCAAGTTGATTCAGTTCAACAGCCATCTGGTCGGTCGCGATCTGGCGCAAGCCCGACCCGGCGACCTGATGTTTTTCGATCAGGGCGACGACCAGCACCTGATGATCTGGATGGGCCGCTTCATTGCCTATCACACCGGCACCACCACCCCCACTGACAACGGCATGCGTTCCGCGAGCCTGCAGCAACTCATGACATGGAAGGACACCCGATGGATACCCGACGCAGCCAACCCCAACTTCATCGGCGTCTATCGACTGAACTTTCTCTCCCAATGATCGGTGCCCGCATGTTGCGTTTCCTGCCTCTGCTGTTGGTTTTGGTGCTGCCGTTTTCGGCGGTCAACGCCGAAGACACCGTCGAGCCGAGCGGCTACACGCCAGTGGCCGGTGAAAGCTTTTTCCTGCTGGCGGACAGCAGTTTCGCCAGTGACGAACAGGCGATGGTGCGTCTCGAAGCGCCGGGTCGCGATTACCGTCGTTTCCGCATGGAGCCCTATGGCGGCGCCGACATTCGCGTGTACCGCATCGACAAACCGCTGGATTTCCTCAAGCGCCAGAAGAACCTGCACCGCGTGGTCAGCGACGGTCAGTTCAAGGGTGAAGGCCTGTCGAATACGCTCGCGTACCTGTGGGACAACTGGTATCGAAAATCCCGTCGGGTGATGCAGCGGGCGTTTTCCTACGAGTCACGCAAACAAGTCACCGAGGAAGTGCCGGAGCTGAAGATGGGCAGCGCGATTGCCGCGCCCACGCCTTACGACGCTCAGCCGCAATTCGCGCTGATTCCGGGTTTGCCGGTGGTCAGCCAGTTCCGTTATCCGCTGTGGCAAGCCAAACCGATCCAGCCGCCAACCGGTGTGAATCTGGCCGGTTCTTCCAGTGAGTTCGTCAGCGTCGCGCCGGGCAACGTTTACATTCCGCTGGGCAATTTGAAACCCGGTCTGTACCTGGTGGAAGCGCTGATCGGCAAGTACCGTGCGACCACCATGGTGTTCGTTTCCAACACTGTGGCCGTGAGCAAGATTGCCGGTGATGAACTGGTGGTCTGGGCTGCGCGCAAGCACGAAGGCAGTTCGGTGCCGAAGGTCAATGTGCTGTGGACCGATGGCCTCGGCGTGATGAGCAGCGGCGCCACCGATGCCGATGGTTTGCTGCGCCTGAAACACGTCAGCCCCGAGCGTTCGTTCGTGATTGGCGAGGACGAAGAGGGTGGGGTGTTTGTCTCCGAGAACTTCTACTACGACAGCGAAATCTACGACACCAAACTCTATGCCTTCACCGACCGGCCGCTGTATCGGCCGGGGGATTGGGTGTCGCTGAAAATCGTCGGTCGCGAGTTCAAGAACGCCCGGGATTCCGTGGCACCGACCGCTGCCGACGTCAACGTGACCGTACTCGATGCCACCGGCACGGCGCTGCAATCGCTGGCGCTGAAGCTTGACTCCAAGGCTGGCACCCAAGGCCGATTCCAGTTGCCGGATAACGCCGTGGCCGGCGGTTATGAACTGCGTTTCAGCTACAAGGACCAGGCCTACAGCAGCGCTTTCCGCGTAGCCGAATACATCAAGCCGCACTTCGAAATCTCGCTGAACCTGGCCAAGCAGGATTACCGCACCGGCGAACCGGTCAAGGGCAGCCTGGTGCTGCTGTACCCGGACGGCAAACCGGTGGCGAACGCAAAATTGAGCCTGAGTCTGCGCGCCCAGCAACTGTCGATGGTCGACAACGAACTGCAATACCTCGGGCAATTCCCGGTGGAGCTGACCAGCACCGAACTGACCACCGACAGCAAAGGCAACGCGACCCTCGACCTGCCGGCCGCCGAGAAACCGAGCCGATACATGCTCACCGTGTTTGCCAGCGATGGCGCGGCGTACCGGGTCAAGACCACCAAGGAAATCCTCATCGACCGTGGCGCCGCGAGTTTCCGCTTGAGTGCACCGCAGCGCTTCAGCGCAGTGGGTGACAAGGTTGCGTTCAGCTATTTGAATGAGGGTGGCAGCGAGCAGGCCAAAGCCGTCACGCCGGGCAGCTACGTTTGGGTACGTCTGGAGGATCAGAGCACTGGCGAAGGCAAACTCGCCACGACGGATAAAAGCTTCACCTTGGCCTTCGACCGTCCAGGCACCTACAACCTGACGTTGAAGGATGACCATGGCCGAGTCGTCGGCGCCACCGGCCATTCGGTGACCGGCGATGGCGTCAAAGCCGTGCCCGGCACTGTGGAAATCGTCCTCGACAAGCCCGAGTACAAGGCGGGCGACGAAGCCTTGGCGCTGATCACTTTCCCTGAGCCAGTCAGCGATGCATTGCTGTCGCTGGAGCGTGACAAGGTCGAGTCCACAGCGTTGCTGTCCAAGGGCGGCGACTGGCTGAAGATGGAAAAACTCAGCGACACCCAATACCGCGCGCGCATCCCGGTGAAGGACACTTTCGCGCCGAACCTGACCTTCTCGGTGCTGTACACCAAGGGCGGTCAGTACAGCTTCCAGAACGCCGGCATCAAGGTGATCGCGCCGCAGATCGACGTGGCCATTGCCACCGATAAAGAGGCGTATCAGCCGGGCGATACCGTGTCGGTGGACCTGACTACCCAGTTCGCCGGCAAGCCGATTCCGGCACACCTGACGGTCAGCGTGGTCGATGAAATGGTCTACGCGCTGCAACCGGAAGTCGCGCCGACCATCGACCAATTCTTCTACCACCCACGCCGCAACAACGTGCGTACCAGCGCCAGCTTGTCGTTCATCAGCTACGACGTTGCGTTGCCGGGCAGCCCCGGTGCACCGGGTAAAGCCAACCGCAGCGAGCGTGGCGTGAAAGTGCTGGAACGGCCGCGCCGGGAAGACGTCGACACCGCCGCGTGGGAACCTGAGTTGATCACCGACGCCAACGGCAAAACCCGCTTCACCTTCAAGATGCCGGACTCGCTGACCCGCTGGCGCATCACTGCCCGAGCCATTGCCGATGACGGCCAGGTCGGGCAGAAGAAGCAATTCCTGCGCTCGGAGAAACAGCTGTACTTGAAATGGAGCGGCCCGACCCAATTCCGCAATGGCGACAAACCGGATCTCGGTGTGTTCGCCTTCAGTCAGGCGGAAAAACCGGTCAAGGCCGAGTTGGTGATCCATTACGGCGGCGCCGAACAGCGCGTGCCGGTGACCCTGAACAATGGCATCAACTACATCGCACTGCCGGCGTTCGCGTTGACCTCCGGCGAGTGGACCGCCGAACTGGTGCAGGACGGCAAAACCGCCGACGCCCTCGCCGTGCGCCTGACCGCGACCGGCGAAGGCTGGCAGGTCACGCAAAGCCAAAGCCTGGACGTGGCCAGCGGTGATACGCCGCTGACCTTGCCGGCGGACGCGACGGATATTCGTCTGCGTCTGGATGACAGTCCGCAAGCGCTGTTCCGTTCGGCGCTCGATGATTTGCTGAGCTATCCGTACGGTGGCGTCGAACAAACCGCGAGTCGTTTGCTGCCATTGAGCATTGCGTACCCGACCTTGTCGTCGAACCCGCAGATCCGCGATCGCTTGCGCCTGATCATGCAAAACAGCCGTCTGCGCCTGGTGCAAATGGCCGGGCCGTCGGCGAGTTTCACCTGGTGGGGCATGGCCGGCGAGCCGGATGCGTTCCTCACTGCCTACGCCTATTACGCCGACTGGCACGCCAGCAAAGCGCTGGAACTGAGCCTGCCGCCGGAGCATTGGCAGCGGGTGCTGGAGGTGTATTCCAAGCAGGCGAAAAACACGCCGTTGCTGCAGCGGGCGCTGATTCTTTCGTTCGCCAGGCAGATGCAATTGCCGGTCAACACCTTGCTCAGTGGGTTGATGGATGACCTGGCGAAAGCAGGCGAGGGCAGCGCGGCGAATCTGATGGAAGATGGCGAGGACAGCCTTGTCATGAGCGATCCTGATTCGGCGCTTGGCTTGGCGGCTGCTCGTGCGCTGACTGCCTCGTTGGCGAAGCAATCGAAGGTGACTCTGCCGGACGCATTCAATCGTCAACTGCCGGATGCCCAGCAGCGGTTGGCGGTCAGTTCTCAGCCATTTGCCGAAGCCTTGAACCTGTCGCTACAACCCTTCGATCAGGCTCGTGCGCAAGCGTTGTTGCAGCGTTTGCTGCCGCAGCAATCGACTCTGGAGCGCGCTCTGGCGCTGACCTGGTTGCAACGCAGCATCGAGCAGGCCTCGCCCACCATCGCACTGGCGCCGGGTGAAGGCTGGAAAAAACAACACGGTGCTACCGGTGAAATGTACTGGACGTGGCAGGGCGCTTCACCCGTACCGGCGGTGTTGTCGCTGACCGGGACGCAAGAACGTCCGTTGCGAGCGGCATTGAGCTTCCAGACCAAACAACCACCGGTCGATCCGATGGCCGTGACCATCACCCGTCGCCTGTCGCGCCTGGTGCCGGGTGACGAAGCCTTCACCTTCAAACTGGAAGCCGTCGGCACCCAGCCGTTGTCCAGCGACAGCCTGTACCTGGACGAAGTGATCATCACCAGCAAAGCCGCCAAACCGCTGCGCTACGGCATGCTCGAAGTGCCGCTGCCACCGGGCGCCGATGTCGAACGCACGACGTGGGGCATCAAGCTCATGGGCAAGGCCGGCACCGAGCCGACCGCGCTGGAGAAAGCGCGTTTCGAGCCGGGCCAGATGGCTTATGCGATTCCAGTCGATGCCTTGAGCGGCGAGCTGCGCCTGCGTCATCTGGTGCGCTTCTCGCAGAAAGGCCAATTCAACCTGCCGCCGGTGCGTTTCACTCAGGTCTACGCGCCGCAGCATCAAGCCCAGGAACAGAAACCGGCCCTCGGCCAGGTCACGGTCAACTGACATGACCCGACCGCAGGTCTGGTGGCTGCTGTGTTTGATCCCTGCGCTGGCGACAGCGCAGGAGGAGCCGCTGCGTCTGGGCTTCAAGGGTGAGTTGATTTCGTTAAGCCAGACTCAAGTGATTTCACGTGAGCCATTGCCTGCTGATGTGCAGGCACCGCTCGGTAGTTTGTGGAAATTGTTTGTGTACGGCTGGCTGGTGGACACCGGCGCTCGTGAGCCCGCTTACGAGTGTCGCGGGCAGTCGAAAGAGGAAGTGTATTGCTGCGCTGCTGGCGGCAAGATCGAGCGCGATCAGGCGTTGGTGAAGTCATGTGGCTTGTACTTTGAGCCTGCGCGGTTGGGTATTTCTGAGGCTGGCTGGCGGGAATATTGGCAAGCACGGCAGGCGCCGGAATGGTTGCTGAACCTACCTTCGTTGCAGCCTTCTACGCGAGTTTCCGTGGCTGAATTGCTGAAAGTGCTGGCCGTGATGCCGGCGCAGGACCAGGCGCGGCGTGTGTTGCTCGATGTGGTGCTAAGCGCCGCTGACGGCAATGTCGTGGGCGAACTCGGTGGCCGGTTGCGGGTGAAAACCTGGAGCTGGTTGGGCGATCAGGACCCTGCGTCGCGTCAGGGCGGGTTTGCCGGATGGACGGCGGACGGTACGCCGATCTGGGCGGGCGGCCGGGGGACCAGTCAAATGGTCTTGCGTCACTACGGTGGGGTGTTGGCTTCTGTGTTGCCGGTTGAGTGGCCTTTGGATGCGGGACGTTGCGTCGAAGTCGGTCTGTTTTCCCGTTATCCGATCGAGCGTGTTCTTGCGGGGGATCGGGTTGTTTCTTCCGGGCCTCTGCTGGGCGACTATCGCGTCGAATTCGCCAATGGCAATCAACTGGATATCCACAGCGACGGCGAACTGTTTTTGCTGAAGGGCAAACTCGTCGCTCGACTCGACCGTGAAGAATACGTCGCCCGCGTCCTGCAAAGGGAAGCCAAACCCGAACCCATTGAAGCCGCCAAAGCCCTGGCCATCGCGATCAGAACCTATCTGCTGCAAAACGCCACCCGTCATGGCGACTGCCTGAGCATCGACGACAGCAGCAACCGCCAACGCGTCGCCCCACGCCCGGCCACCGCCGAGTCACGTCACATCGCCGCCTGGACCAGCGACCTCGTCCTCGCCGGCACCAGCGTCACCTATCACTCCGACCAACCCGGTCCGGACAAACTCTCCTGGCAGCACGCCATCGAACAAGCCAACGCTGGCCAGCGCTACGACGCCATCCTGCTGCACGCCTACCCACGCGCCAGCCTCAGCCGCTGGGACAACCCCGTCGCCTCCTGCGAAGCTCTGCCCGCCGCGCAAGACTGGCTACTAAAGCAACGCCGCGGCTGGCGTGCGCAGTTGGAAAGCGAGGTCGGCTACAACGACGTCAGCACTTTCGCCGTCTGCCGCCTGGCCTTCGGCCGCCCCTACGTCGACCGCGAACGCCAGCGCATTTACGTGCGCGGCGTGCTGTCACTGCAAGACCGTCTCGACCTGACCCACGAATACCTGCACCTGGCCTTCGAAGCACACCCCAACGGCCAGGATGAAACCTACATCGAAGGGCTCGCCCGCCACCTCTTGCTGGAATAGGCCATGAAACTCCGTTATCCACAGGTCTTCCTGTTCCTTTGTTCTTTTTGTGTATTGCCCGCAGTTTTTGCGGCTGAGAGTGGCGTGAAACTCAATACGCCCGTTGGTGGTTGGCGCACTGGCGCGTCCGAAGGTGAAGGTGAAACCTTTCGTCAAACCGTTAACTATCCAGCCTCCTCGGTGAACACGCCGGTCGGCCAAGCCAATACCGCCCGTATCACCGGGCAGATCAAAGCCACGCCAAAGTCCAGTGAGCCTGGGCGGTTGATCGTCAACGGCGTCAGCATGCCGCTGAAGATTGATCCGTCTGGGCGTTTTGATCGACCGTTCTCGTTTCCCAATGGCAGCAACAGCGTTGAAGTTCGCAGCCCTGATGGGCAGCAACGGGCTCGGACGCAATTTCTTAATGTCAGTGGTGGGGCTACGCCGGCCAAGTTGCGCGTGCTGCTGGCGTGGGACAGCGATGGGACGGATCTGGACCTGCACCTCATCACGCCTGATGGCGCCCACATCTGGTACGGCGACCGCGCTGTTCCCAATGGCGCTGCGCTCGATGTCGACGTGACGACGGGATACGGCCCGGAAATCTTCGCCATGCCGGCGCCAATCAAAGGCCAATACCTCGTCTATGTGAATTACTTCGGGGGTGGGTATCGGAGTGATGAGGACGGGCAGGAAGAGGCGGTTCAAGCGCTGACGACGGCGCAGGTGACGGTGATTACGGAGGAAGGGACGCCGAATGAGAAGATGGAGACGTTCCTGGTGCCGATGCGGGCGGTGGGGGAGTTGACGTTGGTTAAGGGGTTTAGTTATCCGTGAGGAATTGTGCAGCAGCTTGCTGCACTATTTACTTTTTCCGGGCATTAAAAAGCCGGCTTGTGGCCGGCTTCTCGGGGACTGGCTTGGTTCATTTTTGGTAAACCTCACCAGCCTTCAAAACGTACACCCGGATCTTGCGTCCGGCTGTGGGACTCGGCGAGAAAGTCATCTGCCTTGTCGGTGCGATCAGAGCCGCGGGGCGGGGTGATGCGCAAATGTGGGGCGCAGCATACTGATTTTTTTGGGGAATTCCCAGTGTGGTGTGCGCCTTAGAGCTATTGGAGTTCGGGATTAAGTGACCCGGCCGGAATTTTAGCGTGAATGTTCCGCCCTCACCGCGAGCAGGCTCGCTCCCACATGGATTGCGCAGTGCCTGTGGGAGCGCTCGCGATGAATACGGCGCGGTGCTACAAAAATGGCACCGCCGGCCGCCGTTTGTTCAGGGTCGACCACCAGAACACCCACCCCAACACCCTGATGTTCTGCTTATCAATCTGCTCGGCATTGAAGATTTCATCCGGGTGTTCAGCTTTGTTGTAGCTGCGCAGCCGCAGGGCGTTGCCCGGCATCCGGTGCAGGTATTTGATTCGCAGCATCCCGTCGTGCTCGATGGCATAGATTTCCCCGTCAATCACTTTGGTCAGTCCTCGGTCGATGGCGAGGGTGGAGCCGTCCTCAATGCGCTCGCCCATGCCGTTGCCGATCATGTGGACGCAGAAGACATCCGTGTATTTGATTTCCAGGGAGTCGAGGTGGCTTTTGGGCAGACGGATGAATTGGCCGGGGTCTTCGGCGACGTGGGTTTTACAGGACCCCGGGGCGATGGGGAGTTCCTTGAAGAGGGGCAGTTTGACGTCGGAGGGCTCGACCACCGTGTAGATGCCGCGAATGGCCTGGGCGTCGAAGGTGTTGCCGGCCTCGTCGAGAAGGCGCAGGTGTTTGGAGTCTTGTGGGCCTTCACCTGTTTTGAGCCAGTCACTGTTTACCGAGAGTAATCTGGAGACCTCTTCCATGCGGTAGGCGGGCACACCGCGGGTGTACCAGTTATGGATATTTTGCGGCTCCGTGTCGAAGAAAGCGGCAAATCCTGTCGTCGTTATTTTCGCTTTTTCGAGGAGCGCTTTAAACCGTGGGCCGCTAGTGTTCTTTTTCATAAACACGAGTCTACGGCTGCTGCGCCAGGCTTTGAATAAACGAGCCGTTCAAATTTCGAGGGAAGTTTACGACCGGATGTAAGACGTATTTGGAACAAATTAAACAAGAAAAAACGTAGCGTTCTGAAATTAAACGCTGCGTTTAAAAGGCCCTTGATAGACGCCCACAAAAAACCCCGGATCAACCGGGGTTTTTTTCAAGTCGTCACAGGCGCGAGGCCAGTGGCGTCTCAGCCTTTGTAGGCAGCAACCGACTTGGTGATGGCGTCGCGAGCGGCATCTGCACCGGCCCAGCCTTCGATCTTCACCCATTTGCCTTTTTCGAGATCTTTGTAGTTCGCGAAGAAGTGCTCGATCTGCTGAATCAGCAGGGGGGGCAGGTCGGTGTATTCCTTCACGTCGACGTACAGCTGGGACAGCTTGTCGTGTGGAACCGCGATGACTTTGGCATCGCCGCCGCCGTCGTCGGTCATGTTCAGGATGCCGACCGGACGAGCGCGGATCACCGAGCCTGGCGCTACCGGGTAAGGGGTAACGACCAGCACGTCGAGGGGGTCACCGTCGTCGGCCAGGGTGTTCGGGATGTAACCGTAGTTGGCCGGGTAGAACATCGGGGTGGCCATGAAACGGTCAACGAACAGGCAATCGCTGTCTTTGTCGATTTCGTACTTGATCGGCGCGTGGTTGGCCGGGATCTCGATCGCGACGTAGATGTCGTTCGGCAGGTCTTTGCCAGCCGGAATCTTGCTGTAGCTCATTGGGCGGTGCCCCCGTTAGTTGACCAAAAACACTTGGCCGGATTGACCAAAAAGTGGCGGCGATTATAGGCATATTCCGCCACCGTTGCTATGTGCCAGAGGTCGTGTAGACCCGAGTGCCCAGCCTCACCGATACTGTTGCTTTTTGACGGCGTCCGTTGCGGTCATGCTGCGTTGCCGCTCCTCGCCATAGCCAGCTATGACTCGTCGCGGCGCCTTGCCTGACCACAACGACCACTCGTCAAAGAGCAACAGTATCGGTGAGGCTGGGCACTAGTCGTGTGCCTGATAGACCGGGTTCTCGGCCAGAAGTTGCCGTAGCCGGGCCAGTGGGTCCTGGCGGTAAAACAGCTTCAGTTGCTCATAGACCTGAGAATACGCCTCGTGCAGCAAATCCGGAGCGCTGAAGAAGTATTCGCTGGTGACGGCGAAGAATTCGGCGGGGTTTTCCGCCGCATAGGGATCGATGGCCGTTTCGGCGTCCGGATTGCGGTCAAGGTGCCGATTGAGGTCGTCGTAGGCGTGTTGCATGACCTTGGCCCACTCGCTGACCCGCATGTCGGGGTGCAGCGGCGGCAAGCCGTTGGCGTCGCCGTTGAGCATGTCGAGTTTGTGCGCGAGCTCGTGGATCACCAGGTTGTAGCCTTCCCAGCCGCCGCTGGCCATCACGCCGGGCCAGGCAAGGATGATCGGGCCTTGCTGCCAGGCTTCGCCGCTGTGTTCGCCATCCCACTCGTGTTCGACACCGCTGGCATCGCGATGCCGTTGGGGGCTGAGGAAGTCGTCGGGGTAGAGGACGATTTCGTGGAAACCCTGATACCAGTTCAGATCGCCCAGGTGCAGCAGTGGCAGTTGCGCTTGAGCGGCGAGCAACAGGCGTTGTTCCTGATGGAGTTCGACGCCGGGCAGGGCGGTCAGGTGTTTATCTTCCAGAAACAGCACGCAGGCTTCACGCAGCCATTGGTCTTCGGCGGCGCTGATGCCGTCAAGAAAACTCAAGTGATGGCGCACCCGCTGCCACACGTCGTCGGCAATCGGGTGTCTGGCCAGGATGCGCCGGCGACGCCAGGCGCTCAGGGACCACATCGCGGGTCAGCGCGATTGGGTTTTGGACGCGGCGTTGCCGAAACGGCTGCGGACCACGCCGATGATCATCGGTACCAGCGACAGCAGGATGATGGCCACCACCAGCAGCGATAGGTTTTTCTTGATGAACGGCACGTTGCCGAAGAAGTAACCCAAGGTCACCAGACCGCCGACCCACAGAATGGTGCCGAGGACACTGAAGGCAAAGAAGCGCGGGTAAGGCATTTTGGCGACGCCGGCGACGAACGGCGCAAAGGTGCGGATGATCGGCAGGAAGCGCGCCAAGGTCACGGTCTTGCCACCGTGCTTGTCATAGAAATCGTGGGTCTGTTGCAGGTAGTCGCGACGGAAGATTTTCGAGTTCGGGTTGCTGAACAGGCGTTCGCCCGCTGTTCGGCCGATGACATAGTTGGTGCTGTCACCGAGGATCGCTGCGAGCATCAGCAAACCGCCCAGCAACACCGGGTCCATGCCGCCGCCGGCCGCAACGGCGCCCGCGATGAACAGCAGCGAATCGCCCGGCAGGAAGGGCATCACCACCAGACCGGTTTCGCAGAAGATCACCAGAAACAGGATGGCGTAGATCCATGGCCCGTAGTTGTTCACCAGCAAATCGAGGTAAACATCGAGATGCAGGATAAGGTCGATCGGGTTGAAATCCATGGAGGGGCACCTGTGGTGACGGCCGGACTCAGCAGGCCTGTGCGGATGACTTCGCGAAAGCCTACAGACGAGTGTAGTTTTTCTTACAAGCCGAAAAGGCCGGCATTATACGGGCTGAGTGGTGAAACGCGCGTCGAGATTGTAGCGGGGGATGTCTATGGCGCGGCCGGAAGTCTGGTGACAATAAATAACCCTTTCTGTGATGAACGAGCGCGCTCCCTCATCACAGAAGTCAGGATCAGAGCTCGTCGCTGATCGGCAATACGTAGTTCTTGAACTCGGTGTCTTCCTTGAACCCGATGGATTCGTAGGTTTTCTGCGCCACTTCGTTGTTGCTGCTGGTGGAAACGCGCATGCGCACGGCATTGGTTTCCTTGGCCATTTTCTTCGCGGTGCGAATCAGGTTGTCGGCCACCAGCTGGCGGCGGGCGTCTTCGGCGACATAGATGTCGTTGAGGATCCACACGCGCTTGAGCGAAAGGGAGGAAAAGCTCGGGTACAACTGACAGAAACCCATCAGCTTGTCTTTGTCATCGGCCAGCGCCAGATAGATCACCGATTCCTTGCGGCGCAGACGTTTCTCAAGGAATGCCCGGGAGGAGTCTGGATAAGCCAAGGAGCCATAAAACTCGCGATATTTGACGAACAACGGGGTCAGCAGGTCCAGGTGTTCGAGGGTCGCTTGAATAATCCGCATCGATAGGTCTCGTCTTCAAGTGGCTGTCTTCACGTGCTCTGACGGCGAACGGTTCTTCACTCGGGCAGCCGTGCATCGATCCTGCCTGAAACCGGAACAGAAACGCAATGCGGAAACGGTTCAGGCATTCGGCGGGCTCAGTAGGAAATTACCTTTCATGTCCGCACCTGCGTCCGACTCCAGCGTCTGAACCTGGGCTTCGTCCTTCAGATTGACCCCCGACAGCTGGCGGCGGCAAGCCTCGCGCATCAGGTACAGCAAGCGGTGTGCCGCCATTGCGTAGCTCAGGCCCTCGAGCCGGACATTGGAGATGCAATTGCGGTAGGCGTCCGTCAGCCCGACCTTTGGATTGTAGGTGAAATATAAACCCAGACTGTCCGGCGAACTGAGACCCGGGCGTTCACCGATCAGGATCACCACCATTTTTGCGCCGAGCAGTTCGCCAATCTCGTCGGCCACCGCGACCCGCCCTTGTTCCACCAGCACCACCGGTGAAACGGACCAGCCTTCAGCCTCGATTTGCTCCTGCATCCGCGCCAGAAACGGCAAGGTATGGCGATGAACGGCCAGCGCCGACAAGCCATCGGCGACCACGATCACCAGATCCACGCCACCCGGGTTCGCCTGCGCGTATTCGCGCAGGGTCTGCGCCGATTCATCGCTCAACTTTCGCCCCAGATCAGGGCGCTGCAAGTAAGTGTCCCGGTTCGTGGCGGCGCTGTGCAGCAGCAAACTCTCGCGCCCGACCTCGGCCAGTTGCGAGCTGAGCCCGGCATGATCGAACGGCAAGTGCACCGCATCCCGGGCTTGTGCGTGGGCGTACTGGAAATCCAGTTGCGCGCTGGTCGGCATGCTGGTGCCGGTGCGGCCCAGGGCAATCCGCGCCGGGGTCAGGCGACGCAGTTCCAGCAACGGATTCTCTGGGTCAACAGGTGGTTTATCCATTTCAACGCTCATCCCAATTGCGCCATGGCTTGACGGAAGGCCGGCGGCAGGCTGTCGCCGAAGTGAATCTTGCCATCCGCCTGGGTCAGGATGCCCATTCTCGCCAGCCATTGTTCGAACTCCGGCGCCGGTTTCAGGCCCAGGGTCTGGCGGGCGTAAAGGGCGTCGTGGAACGAGGTGGTCTGGTAGTTGAGCATGATGTCATCGGAGCCGGGGATGCCCATGATGAAGTTGATCCCGGCGACGCCCAACAGGGTTAGCAGGGTGTCCATGTCATCCTGATCGGCTTCGGCGTGGTTGGTGTAGCAGATGTCGCAGCCCATCGGTACGCCGAGCAGCTTGCCGCAGAAGTGATCTTCAAGGCCGGCGCGGATGATCTGTTTACCGTTGTAGAGGTATTCCGGGCCGATAAATCCTACGACGGTGTTGACCAAAAACGGCTTGAAATGACGCGCCACAGCGTAGGCACGGGTCTCGCAGGTCTGTTGATCGATGCCGTGGTGGGCGTTGGCTGACAGGGCACTGCCCTGGCCGGTCTCGAAATACATCAGGTTCTGGCCCAGGGTGCCGCGATTCAGGCTCAGCCCGGCGTCGTAACCTTCCTGCAGGACATTCAGGTTGATGCCGAAACTGGCGTTGGCCGCTTCGGTGCCGGCGATCGACTGGAACACCAGGTCCAGCGGAACCCCGCGATTGATCGCCTCGATGGAGGTGGTGACGTGGGTCAGCACACAGGCCTGGGTCGGGATTTCGTAGCGCTGAATGATTGCGTCGAGCATTTCCAGCATGGCGCAGATCGACGCGATGCTGTCGGTGGCCGGATTGATGCCGATCATCGCGTCCCCGTTTCCATACAGCAGGCCGTCGAGAATGCTCGCCGCAATGCCGGCCGGTTCGTCGGTGGGATGGTTGGGTTGCAGGCGCGTGGATAAACGCCCGCGCAAGCCCATCGTGCCGCGGAATTTCGTGACCACGCGAATCTTTTGCGCCACCAGCACCAGATCCTGCACACGCATGATCTTCGAGACAGCGGCGACCATCTCCGGGGTCAGCCCGGGCGCCAGGGCGCGCAGGCTCTGTTCGTCGGCCGCGTCGCTCAGCAGCCAGTCGCGGAAGCCGCCGACGGTGAGGTGGCTGACGGCCATGAACGCATGTTTGTCGTGAGTGTCGATGATCAGTCGGGTGACCTCATCAGCCTCATAGGGAGTCAGTACTTCCTGCAGGAAGTGAGTCAGCGGAATGTCAGCCAGGGCCATTTGCGCCGCTACGCGCTCGCCATCGTTGAGGGCGGCGACGCCGGCCAGAAAATCCCCGGAGCGCGCCGGACTGGCCTTGGCCATGACGTCCTTGAGGCTGTCGAAACGGAAGGTCAGGGCGCCGACCGTGTGAGCAAAACTTGCCATACAGATTCTCCGTGACGGCGCAGACAGGGCCTGCGCCGTAATTTCTGGCCGTTAGTGCAGGGCTTTTTCAGCGTTCTGAATGGCCGCGAATTCTTCTTCGGGCGTGCCTGCTACCAAGTGATGCCGACTGTAGAAAGCAAAGTAAGCAATTAACACTCCATAGATGATCGCAGCGCCAATCACTACGCGTGGGTCTACCAGAAAACCCGCTACTACGGCGATGCAAGCCAGCACCAACGCTACACCGGAGGTGAAAATACCGCCGGGCGTGCGATAGGGCCGATCCATTTTGGGGCGTCGAATGCGCAGTGTGATGTGCGCCGCCATCATCAGGACGTAGGAAATGGTCGCACCGAACACCGCTACCAGAATCAGCAAGTCACCCTGACCGGTCAGTGACAAGCCGAATCCGATGATGCCGGGGATAATCAGAGCCAGTACGGGCGCCTTGCTCTTGTTGGTTTCTGACAGTTTGCGCGGCAGGTAGCCGGCGCGGGACAGTGCGAAGATCTGTCGCGAATAGGCGTAGATGATCGAGAAGAAACTGGCAATCAGCCCGGCCAGGCCCACCAGATTGACGAAGTGGCCCATCCAGGTCGAGCCGCCATAGGCCTTGCTCAATGCTTCGACCAACGGATTGCCCGAGGTCAGCAGTGCATTGGCGCCCGCACCGCCCGGGCCGATGACCAGAATCAGCAGGGCAAAGCTCACCAGCACCAGCATGGCGCCGATCAAGCCGCGGGGCAGGTCGCGTTTCGGGTTTTTGGTTTCTTCTGCTGCCAACGGCACGCCTTCGACAGCGAGGAAGAACCAGATCGCGTAAGGAATTGCCGCCCACACGCCGACGTAGCCGAAAGGCAGGAAGCTGCTGGCGCCCTTGGCGTCAGTCACCGGGATGTCGAGGAGATTGGCGACGTCGAAGTGCGGCACCATCGACACCAGGAACACGCCCAATGCCAGCGCGGCGATGGCGGTGATAGCGAACATCAGTTTCAGGGCTTCGCCGACCCCGAAAATGTGAATGGCGATAAAGATGATGTAGAACGCCAGGTAAATCATCCAGCCACCAATGCCGAACAGTGACTCGCAATAGGCGCCGATAAACACCGCGATCGCCGCCGGAGCGATGGCGTATTCGATCAGGATCGCGGTGCCGGTCAGAAAACCGCCCCACGGTCCGAATGCGCTACGGGCAAAACCATAGCCGCCACCCGCGGTAGGGATCATCGACGACAGTTCCGCCAAGGAGAAGCACATGCACAGGTACATGGTCGCCATCAGTAACGTGGCGAGAAACATGCCGCCCCAGCCACCCTGGGCCAGGCCGAAGTTCCAACCCGCGTAATCGCCGGAGATGACGTAGGCCACGCCCAGACCCACCAGCAGGACCCAGCCTGCTGCACCTTTTTTCAGTTCCCGTTGTTGGAAATAGTCGGAGCCGACTTTTTCAAAGTCGACCGAGGAGGTAGCCGGCTGCACGCTGGCTTGATCGCTAGGCATAGGTTTCACCTGTTCTTATTGTTTTTGACCGGCGTGGTTGCCGGGTGGGAGCGAAGGCCCAATGTGCAGGCAAGCTCACTCCCACAAGGAGAGTGGCTTGCCTGCGACAGTCGGTTTAGAAGAAGCCCAACGGATTGATGTCGTAGCTCACCAGCAGGTTTTTGGTCTGCTGATAGTGATCGAGCATCATCTTGTGGGTTTCACGGCCGACGCCGGACTTCTTGTAACCACCGAACGCGGCATGCGCCGGGTACAGGTGGTAGCAGTTGGTCCACACACGACCAGCCTTGATGGCGCGGCCCATGCGATAGGCGCGGTTGATGTCGCGGGTCCAGAGGCCGGCACCCAGGCCGAACTCGGTGTCGTTGGCGATGGCCAGGGCTTCGGCTTCGTCCTTGAAGGTGGTGATGCTCACCACCGGGCCAAAGATTTCTTCCTGGAACACGCGCATTTTGTTGGTGCCCTTGAGCAGGGTCGGCTGGATGTAATACCCGGTCGCCAGGTTGCCCTCGAGTTTTTCCACCTTGCCGCCGGTCAGCAGCTCGGCGCCTTCGCCCTTGGCGATTTCCAGGTACGACAGGATTTTGTCGAATTGCTGCTCGGACGCCTGGGCGCCAACCATGGTGTCGGTGTCCAGCGGGTCGCCACGTTTGATCGACAGCACTTTCTTCATCACCACTTTCATGAAGTCGTCGTAGATCGACTCCTGCACCAGCGCGCGGGAAGGGCAGGTGCAGACTTCGCCCTGGTTGAAGAACGCCAGCACCAGGCCTTCAGCGGCTTTTTCGATGAAGGAAGGTTCGGCCTTCATGATGTCTTCGAAGAAGATGTTCGGCGACTTGCCACCCAGCTCCACGGTGGACGGAATGATGTTTTCGGCGGCGCATTTCATGATGTGCGAGCCGACCGGGGTCGAGCCGGTGAAGGCGATCTTGGCGATGCGTTTGCTGGTGGCCAGGGCTTCGCCGGCTTCTTTGCCAAAGCCTTGAACGACGTTCAGCACGCCGGGCGGCAGCAGGTCGCCGATCAGCTCCATCAGCACAGTAATGCCCAGCGGGGTTTGCTCGGCAGGCTTGAGTACCACGCAGTTACCGGCGGCCAGGGCCGGGGCGAGTTTCCAGACGGCCATCAGGATCGGGAAGTTCCACGGGATGATCTGCCCGACCACGCCCAGCGGTTCGTGGATGTGATAGGCCACGGTGTTGCCATCGATCTCGGCGGCGCTGCCTTCCTGGGCGCGGATGCAACCGGCGAAGTAGCGGAAATGGTCGGCGGCCAGCGGGATGTCGGCGTTGAGGGTTTCACGCACGGCTTTGCCGTTGTCCCAGGATTCGGTGATTGCCAGGATTTCCAGGTTCTGTTCAATGCGGTCGGCGATTTTCAGCAGCACCAGCGAGCGCGCCTGGGCGGACGTGGCGCCCCAGGCATCGGCAGCGGCGTGGGCGGCGTCCAGGGCTTTGTCGATGTCTTCGGCCGTGGAGCGCGGGAATTCGGCAATTGGTTGGCCATTCACGGGCGAGGTATTGGTGAAGTACTGACCTTTGACAGGCGCGACGAACTCGCCGCCGATGTAGTTACCGTATTTGCTCTTGAACGAAACGATAGCGCCTTCAGTACCGGGGTGAGCGTAACGCATGGTGATTTCTCCTTGGCTTTTTGTGCTTATAAGGGAGAGCGCATGTGCGCTTGCTATAAGCGTAGAGCAAAGGTCGGGCCACTGCCCTGCAGGTCAGGCAAATCAAGGTCTTGCGTTGTTTATGTCGGACAGGCGGATGGCGCCTGTGACGATTCCGGTACAGCCCTCGTGACACTTTGTACCGCTTGTGGCACAGCTTGTGACCGGGCGGTCTTGCCAGCATTGCAATGCGCCGATGGCTGGAGGATGCTGGGCCACAAGATGTGTGTCAGCCCTTGATGGGGTTCAGCACAGCTCTCGGAGAGAACAATAAGAAATGCACGACAACCATTTGAGTCGCCATGCCCAACAAGTCTTGACCGTCACCCAGGGCAAATCCCACCTGCACGGTCCTGGCAGCGACCCGTCCATTGCCCGTTCATGGCTGCGCTGCCTTGAGGATTATCACCTCGACCCGGCCCTGACGATGGCGCCGACGGTGCTGGAACACGGCCGGGTGCTGGAAAGCCGCGAACGCTTGCAGCAAGTGCTGCACATTGCCGGCAGCGAAATGACCAGTCTGCATCAGCAACTTTCCGGCGCCGGCCACGCCGTGCTGCTCACCGACGCCCGTGGGGTGATCCTCAACTGCGTCACCGCACCGGCCGAACGGAAAATCTTCGAGCGCGCCGGCCTGTGGCTTGGCGCCGACTGGAGCGAAGCCTGCGAAGGCACCAACGGCATCGGCACCTGCCTGGTGGAGCGCCAGTCGCTGACCATTCACCAGGATGAACACTTTCGCGGCCGCCACACCGGCCTGACGTGCTCGGCGAGCCCGGTGTTCGACCCTCACGGCGAGCTGCTGGCGGTCCTCGATGTGTCCTCGGCGCGTCACGAAGTCTCACGTCAAAGCCAGTTCCACACCATGGCCCTGGTCAATCTCTCGGCGAAGATGATCGAGAGCTGCTATTTCCTGCGCTACTTCGACAATCAATGGTTGCTGCGCTTTCACCTGCAAGCCGAATCCGTCGGGCTGTTCAGCGAAGGCTTGCTGGCGTTCGACGGGGAAGGGCGGATCAGCGCGGTCAACCAGAGTGCGCTGAACTTGCTGGGGCATATTCGCGGTGGATTGCTGGGCAAGCCGGTGGAGGCGTTTTTCGATTGCTCGCTGGATGACTTGCTCGGCCGCGCCAGTGTCAACGCCAGCGCCAGTTGGCCGTTGCGCACCCGTGATGGGCGGAGTCTGTTTGCCGTGTTGCGCGGGCAGCCGCGCAGCATTCCGGTGCCGGTGGTGCCAGGTCCGACAATTGCCGAGCGTCCGCGCCTGTCGGGCATCTGCCTGGGCGATGCCGCGTTGCAGGAAGATTTCCGCAAATCCTTGAGAGTTTTCGAGCGAGACGTGCCGCTGTTGATCAATGGCGAAACCGGTTCCGGCAAAGAAGCCTTTGCCAAAGCCGTGCATCAGGCCAGCCAGCGGGCCGACAAGGCCTTCGTCGCCCTTAACTGCGCAGCGATCCCTGAAAGCCTGATCGAGAGCGAACTGTTTGGTTATCGCGGCGGCAGCTTTACCGGCGCGCGCAAGGAAGGCATGCGCGGCAAGTTGCAGCAGGCGGACGGCGGCACACTGTTCCTCGATGAAATCGGCGACATGCCGTTGGCATTGCAAACCCGGCTATTAAGGGTGCTGGAAGATCGTCAGGTGGTGCCGATTGGCGGCGAGCCGGAGTCGGTCAATGTGCGGGTCATCAGCGCCACTCACCGCCATTTACTGGAGCGGGTGCAGGACGGCAGCTTTCGCGAGGATTTGTATTACCGGCTCAATGGGCTGGAGATCGCATTGCCGGCGTTGCGTGAGCGAAGTGATAAATCGCAGTTGCTTGATTTTCTGCTGGCCGAGGAAGCGGGCGCAGAGACGGTGCTGATCGATGAGCCGGCCCGGCAAGCCTTGCTGGGTTTCGCCTGGCCGGGGAACGTGCGGCAGTTGCGCAATGTGCTGCGCACCTTGGCAGCGTTGTGTGACGACGGGCGGATCGGGCTGGAGGATTTGCCGGTGATGATTCGTCAGGTTCGACCGGTGCCGGTTGTGGCCGTTGAAGAGACTTCCGAACATCCGCTGGACGATGCCGAGCGGCTGGCGTTGCTCAATGCGCTGGAGCAGACCCGTTGGCACATGACCCATACCGCCGAGCAGCTCGGCGTCAGCCGTAACACCCTCTATCGAAAACTGCGCAAACACGGCATCGCCCGCTAGGCACGCCGTCACACTGTAGGAGTGACGCTTGCCCGCGAAGAACGATTACGCGGTGTACTGGCGGAATCGTGTTATGGCCTTCGCGGGCAAGCCTCGCTCCTGCGGGTTTTGCGTTGACCCGAAACAAAGGTGCGAATTTTCCCACCCTACGCTAACCTGCGGCCATGTTTTACGAGGTCGACTATGCATATTCATATTCTTGGTATCTGCGGCACTTTCATGGGTTCGATGGCGGTTCTGGCCAAAGAGCTGGGCCATCACGTGACGGGCTCCGATGCCAACGTCTATCCGCCGATGAGCACTCAGCTTGAAGCGCAGGGCATTGAGTTGACCCAAGGCTACGACCCCGCCCAGCTCGATCCGGCGCCGGATCTGGTGGTGATCGGCAACGCCATGTCGCGCGGCAACCCGGCCGTCGAATACGTGTTGAACAAAGGCCTGCCCTACGTCTCCGGCCCGCAATGGCTGGCCGACCATGTGCTGCAAGGTCGCTGGGTCCTGGCCGTCGCCGGCACCCATGGTAAAACCACCACCAGCAGCATGCTTGCCTGGGTCCTGGAGCACGCGGGCATGAGCCCGGGCTTCCTGATCGGCGGCGTGCCGCAGAACTTCTCGGTGTCGGCGCGTCTGGGTGACACACCGTTCTTCGTCATCGAAGCCGACGAGTACGACAGCGCGTTCTTCGACAAGCGCTCCAAGTTCGTTCACTACCGCCCGCGCACGGCCATTCTGAACAACCTGGAATACGATCACGCCGACATCTTCCCGGATTTGCCCGCCATTGAGCGGCAGTTCCACCACTTGGTGCGAACCATCCCGAGCGAAGGCCTGGTGATTCACCCGACCACCGAGCCAGCGTTGCAGCGCGTCATCGAGATGGGCTGCTGGACTCCGGTGCAAACCACCGGTGCCGGCGGTCAGTGGCAGGTCAAGCTGCTGAGCGAAGACGGCTCCAGGTTCGAAGTGATGTTCGAAGGCGTCGCCCAAGGCGTCGTCGATTGGGACATGACCGGCCAGCACAACGTCGCCAACGCCCTGGCCACCCTGGCGGCTGCTCGCCACGTCGGCGTTGTACCGTCGATGGGCATCGCTGCATTGAGCGCCTTTAAAAGCGTGAAACGCCGGATGGAGAAAGTCGCCGAGGTTCGCGGCATTACCATCTACGACGACTTCGCTCACCACCCGACGGCCATTGCGACGACCCTCGACGGCCTGCGCAAACGCATCGGTGATGCGCCGTTGATTGCGATCATCGAGCCGCGCTCCAACTCCATGAAGCTCGGCGCTCACCGCGACGGCTTGCCGGAAAGCGTGGTCGATGCCGATCAAGTGATCTGGTATGCCCCCGCCAACCTCGGTTGGGACCTGGGCGCGACCGCCGCGTTGTGCACGGTGCCGTCGATCGTCAGCGACTCTCTGGAAGGCATCATCGAGCGCGTGAAGAGCCAGGCCCAGCCCGGCACCCACGTGGTGATCATGAGCAACGGCGGCTTCGGCGGCCTGCACGGCAAACTCGCCGAGGCGCTGCAATGAACAACGGCCCGGAACGCATCACCCTCGCGATGACGGGCGCTTCGGGCGCCCAGTACGGTTTACGTCTGCTCGACTGCCTGATCCGCGAAGACCGCGAGGTGCATTTCCTGATCTCCAAGGCGGCGCAACTGGTGATGGCCACCGAGACTGACGTCACGCTGCCGGCCAAACCGCAGACGATGCAGGCTTTCCTCACTGAATACACCGGTGCGGCCGCCGGGCAGATCAAGGTGTACGGCAAGGAAGACTGGATGTCGCCAGTGGCCTCGGGTTCCGGTGCGCCCGCGGCGATGGTGGTGGTGCCGTGTTCCACCGGGACGTTGTCGGCGATCGCGACCGGTGCCTGCAACAACCTGATCGAGCGGGCTGCCGACGTGACGTTGAAAGAGCGTCGCCAGCTGATTCTGGTGCCGCGTGAAGCGCCGTATTCGAGCATTCATCTGGAACACATGCTCAAGCTGTCGAACATGGGCGTGACGATATTGCCGGCGTCGCCGGGCTTTTATCATCAGCCGCAGACGATCGATGACTTGATCGACTTTGTCGTGGCGCGGATTCTCAATCTGCTGAACATCCCGCAAGACATGCTGCCGCGCTGGGGCGAACACCATTTGAGCAGCGATGAATAAGCTGCTGATTGTTCTGCTGGCCCTGCAATTGGGGGGCTGCGCCACGGCGCGTACGCTGGACGCGGCCAAGCCTGGGGCGCCAGTGGTGTACGCGGGGACGCGCCTGGATTTGTATGCCATGAATGGCGGTTGTTGCGCGATGGACCGGTTCGGCGCCGAAGCGCCGAGCTACCCCGGCGTCGACCTGCCGGCCAGCGCGTTGCTCGACACGCTGTTATTGCCGTTGTCATTGCTGACGGTGATCGGGGTGAGTTTCCAGGCGACGGGCGGGTTGTAGCGTTCGGCTTTGAATCGGTGTGCGCCCTTCGCGGGCAAGCCTCGCCCTACAGGTTCTCCGTTGCCTGTGTAGGAGCGAGGCTTGCCCGCGAAGGCGCCCTCTCAGACACCAAAGAATTATTTGCCTAGCTTGCGCAGTTCATCCGATTCGACAATCCGTACCCCATCCTGCTCTTCCAGCGCCAGTCTCCACATGGCGCGAGCCAGTTGGCAGGCTTCGATGCCGCGGTACTTGCCAGGGATCAAGCGCGACAACGGCCCGACGAGTTGCTCGGCCGTGCGCGGTTCCAGTCGATCGCCCAGCAACAACGAAGGTCGGCAAATGGTCAGCTGCGGCCAGTCCTGCGCGCGCAATGCGTACTCCATCTCGCCTTTGACCCGGTTGTAGAAAATCGAGGATCTGCGATCGGCCCCCAGGGCACTGATCACGATCAGGTGCCGGGCACCCATTTCACGTGCACGTTTGGCGAACGCCACCACCATGTCCAGGTCGACCGCACGAAAGGCTTGTTCGGAGCCAGCCTGCTTGATTGTGGTGCCGAGGCAGCAGTAGGCGATGTCGACGCGACCGTTCAGTTGCGGCAGAAACGCCGCCGCGTCGCCGACCGGGTTTTCCAGATGGGGATGCTCGGCCAGTGGCCGGCGTGAGGGGGCCAGTACCCTTGAAATCGTTGGCTCATTGAGCAGGCGATCAAGCAGATGTTCGCCGGTCAACCCGGTAGCTCCGGCAAGCAGTACATGCTGAGGCGTCAAGTACATAGTGTTTCCCCCTTGATACTGTTCAGCTTAGTTGCTCTTTGCATCCTTGCTGCTGATAGAGACACTTTGTAGCGCTTTTCGTGCCTGCTGTTTGCGCAAGAGTTGCCAGTGCGAGAGGACCGTTTTCGGCGCCCAGAGCTGCGGTTCAGAGGCCTCGAAGCCGTCAGCGAGTTCACGCTCTGCCACCGTGGCCTTGGCCAGCTTGAAGGCATGTTCCAGGTCGTCGGTCTGGTTCAGCGCCTGGGCGAACAGCGCGTCGCCGAAGTAGGTGAAATTGGCTTCTTCCGAGCAACCGAAGGACACCCGATCAGCGCGCGAGGCGGTCATGATCAGCGTGCGTTCATCCTTGAGCGCGGGGATGAAGCCGCCGGAATAGCAGGACGAAATCACCACAATCTTGTCGCGGTTCTTCAAGGGCGTGAGCACGGCGGCGAGTTCGTCGGCCGGCAGGTCGGCCAGTTCCATGCGCGGCTGGTCGAGCACCAGTTCATGTTCGCTGCTGCCATGGCTGGTCAGGTAGATGAAGATCAAGTCTTCCGGGCCACTGCGTTCGGCCAGGGTCATTGCGGCGCGGCGCAGGTTTTCCCGGGTGGCCATCGGCCGGTCTACGAGGTGATCGCGATGGTTCACCAGGCGGATCTGGCCGAAGGCGCCGAAGCGGCTGCTGAGCATGTTGCTGACGTAATCGGACTCGCGCAGGAACACGCTCTGCTTGCCGTCGCCGCCCAGGGTCAAGGTGTACAGCTCGACCATCGGGGTCGAGGCTGGCACGTTGGACAGAGCGTCATCGAGTAACCGGCCCTGGGCCAGCAAGCCGAGCTCCAGGGTGTCGGGCAGCAACTTGCCGTCGGCATCGCGAACACGCTGGCCATTGACCCACGTTCCGCTTTGCACTGTGCCGTCGGTGAGCACCAGGGTGCCGCGCCCCGAGTAGCTGTCATTGTCGAACTGGCCGATGTAGAAGCTGCCGTCGGGCAGGTTCAATCGACCCTGGCCGGTAAAGCGCCAGTCGCTGAACTGGCCGATGTAATGACTGCCGTCAGCGCCGATCAACTCGCCCTTGCCGTTCAGCGAGCCTTCCTTGAACTGGCCCAGCCAGACATCGCCGTCGGCGTTTTCGTAGCGGCCCTTGCCGTGCAGTTGATTGTTCTTGAAGCCGCCGACATAGATGTCGCCGTCGGCGCTGTTGAAGGTCCCGTTGCCTTCCAGCTGACCGTCCTTGAAGTGCCCGGTGAACTGATTGCCACTGGCGTCGCCGCGCTGGCCTTCACCGTTGGGTTTGCCGTTGGCGAACTGGCCCTGGTAGGAACTGCCGTCGTCGAGTTCGAGACGCCCGAGCCCTGAATATTGATCGGCCTTGAATTCACCGCGATAGGTCATCGCGTTTTCTTTTAGCGTGCCTTCACCGTCACGGCGGCCGAGTTTGAATCCGCCGGTGTAGCTGCTGCCGCTGGTGGTCAGTGTGCCCTTGCCGTCAAACAGGCCTTGATTGAATTGGCCCCGATAGACTTCGCCGTTGCTGCCATGCCATTCGCCCTGGCCATGCCATTGCCCCTTGTCGAACTCGCCGGCGTACCAGCTGCCGTTGGGGTAGTCGATGCGGCCCTGGCCTTGCAACAAGCCGTTGACCAGATCACCGCGATAGCGCCCGCCGTCCGGCAAGCGGGCATCCGGGGGCAGCAGCGATTCGCCATCGCCGCAAGCGGTGAGCAACAGGGTCAGGGCGAGGAGTGCAAGTGAGCGCATAGCGGGATCCGGGCAATTATGCGACGGAGTATGCCGCAGCTATGTGTCGCATTTATAGAGACACGGCAGAGACACGGCGCGAAACAGCGTGAGCTGTTTCGCAATCAGACCTGTGTCAGACGAAACAGAGGGACAGCGGCTCGGCGATATACGCCGGTTTGTCCGAGCCTTCGATTTCAAGCGTGGCGGTGGCTTTGAGCAGCCATTGGCCGGGTTTTTTCTCGATGACTTCGTTCATGTCGACCTTGAGCCGAACCCTGGAGTTGACCTTTACTGGCTGGATGAAGCGCACGCTGTCCAGGCCATAGTTGACCACCATCTTCGCCCCTTGAGGGAGGATCAGGATGTCTTCCATCAGTTTCGGGATCAGCGACAGTGACAGGAATCCGTGTGCAATGGTGCTGCCAAATGGCGTTTGCGCGGCTTTGACCGGGTCGACGTGAATAAACTGATAATCGCCTGTGGCTTCTGCGAACAGGTTGATGCGCTCCTGATCGATGGTGAGCCATTCGGAACGTCCGAGTTCCTTGCCGACATAATCTTTGAGCTCTGCAACGGGAACATAGGGCATTGAGACTCTCCTTGGGTTTCATCGGATTTATAGTTTTTCGAGTGGGGGGATTTGGCCTCCCTGTGAACCACTTTAGATCAACATGGCAAATTGCTCCGGTCAACTGACCATGCTTTTGGCGAATGCCGATCCATAGCGTTGACGTGCTTATAATGCCCGGCCCCTTTTTGGTGGGGCGCGCGTGCGGGAGATGCTGGATGTTGTTACGTGGCCTGACCTGGCTGGTGCTGTTCCAATTGCTGGGCACAGCCATCAACCATTTGTTTTTACCGGTACTGCCCGGGCCGATTGTCGGCCTGCTGCTGTTGCTGGTGTACCTGATTTCGCGCGGGCAAGTCGGCGAGCCGTTGAACCTGGCCGCCAGCAGCCTGCTGCGTTATTTGCCTTTGCTGTTGGTGCCGCCGGCCGTGGGCGTGATGGTTTACGCCAAGGACATCGCCGCAGACTTCTGGGCCATTGCCGGCGCGCTGGTGTTGTCGCTGGTGCTGTCCATGGCGTTTGTCGGGGTGCTGATGCAGCGCATGGTCAAGCGTCATGCCCATCGCGGAGATCGCTCATGATCCTCGATTGGCAGGGTGCGCTGGACTCGGTGATTCATCACCCGTTGTTCGGCCTCGGCATTACGTTGGGCGCTTATCAACTGGTGCTGGCAGCCTTTGAAAAAACCCGCTGGATCTTTCTGCAACCGGTGCTGGTCTCCATGCTGTTGGTGATCGGTGTGCTGACGGTCTGTGGGATCACGTTTGTCGAGTACCGCAAGAGCACCGAGATCCTCAGCATCTTGCTCGGACCTGCGACCGTTGCGCTGGCAGTGCCGCTGTATCTCAATCTGCGACGCATTCGGCAGTTGTTCTGGCCGATTTTTACTACGCTGGTGATAGGCGGCGTGGTTGCCACGGGCATGGGCGTGTTGCTGGGTTGGTGGTTTGGCGCCGAACACATGATCCTGATGACGATGGCGCCGAAGTCAGTGACGTCGCCGATTGCCATGTTGGTGGCTGAGCAGATCGGTGGTGTCGCGGCGTTGGCCGCGGTGTTCGTGTTGATCACCGGCGTGATCGGTGCGATCTTCGGTCCGGGTATGCTGACCCGGCTGGGCGTGCACAGCCCTGAAGCCCGGGGCATGGCGCTGGGCATGACCGCCCATGCGGTCGGCACCTCGGTGGCCTTGCAGGAAAGTGAAGAATGCGGCGCTTTCGCGGCGCTGGCGATGAGTCTGATGGGCGTGGCCACGGCGGTGTTCCTGCCGTTGGCGGTGTCGATGGTGGTTTAAGGATATGTCTATGAACTTGCCTCTTTTTCCGCTGAACACTGTGCTGTTTCCTGGCTGCATCCTCGACTTGCAGATCTTCGAGGCGCGCTACCTGGACATGATCGGCAGTTGCATGAAAAAGGGCGTCGGCTTCGGCGTTGTGTGCATTCTCGACGGCGAAGAAGTGGGCATCGCACCTGCGGGCTATGCGCTGGTCGGCTGCGAAGCGTTGATCACTGATTTCAAACAACAGGACAATGGCCTGCTGGGCATTCGCGTGCAGGGCGGACGGCGTTTTCATGTGTTGCGCACCGAGGTACAGCGCGATCAATTGACCGTCGCTGACGTCGAGTGGCTGGAAGACGAACCTGAACAGCCGCTGCAGGATGAGGATGCGGACCTGGTCGCCCTGCTCAAGGCATTGGCCGAACACCCGATGGTCGAAGCCTTGAACATGGGCACCGAAGCGACCGGGCAACAGTCACTGGCCAATCAGCTGGCCTATCTGCTGCCGTTTGCCGAAGTGGACAAGATCGACCTGCTGCAACTCGATGATCCCCAGCAGCGGCTGGATGCGATCCAGGCGCTGTTGGACGAGTTGCAAGGTGAGTTGTTTGCCTAGTTGTACTTTGTATTAAGTTCTTCGGTTCGCCACTATTGTCTTCGTAAAGCTCAGTCAGTAGTTTGCAGTTATTCGCATGGAGCGGATAACGGTTAACTATATGGATGTGGTTATGACGCTATATGAAGATGAATGGATGTTCTGGGATGATATTGCCGGGCGCTATATTTTAAAGCACGCGAGCAACGATCCGAATACGGCTAATATTATTGATGCCGCTGCTTACTATGCCGATTCAATGGTTGTCGCTCGACGTAAGCGCAAGCGCGTAAAACTTCCAGTCTCCGGTACTGCCGTCGATACTTCAAACGCTCCGACGGCTCTTTAGTACACGACTTATAAACTATTCGGCAACGGACTGGGTTTTGCGCGTCTTGCTGAAAAAAAATTGAGTGAACAGCATCTTGAGGTGATTGATGTCCCTGGAAAATCAAAGCAGTGCATTTACCGCTAACCTTTACGTCAACGGCACGCCGGTGGTGCTCAACCAGCAGCGCCTGAAGCTTAGGCTGCGTGACCCGCGAATCACCCGGCGCGAACGCCTGGACGTGGAGGTGGCATTGGCGAGTGACGACAGCACAAGTATTCTGACGCTCGCCGATCATGAGGATGATAAGCCTCTATTGTTGAAGTTTGTGCCCAAGGCTGGCAAGTATGAAGTGCTGGCCGTTATTCGAGGCGCCTATGAAGGTGGTCATTTGACGGTTAATGTCGGAACCCGTCATCTATATATGAATAGCGCTTCGGAAGGTGCCAGGTTTTCGATACGTAAGCATGGGGTGGACCAAGCGAGTTTTGATGATTTTGCTGCCGGTCCAGGGTATGTGCAGCTCGTGAGTGAGCTTAATGGTCGGCCGCTCTATCTGGCAAACGACAAGGGGAAAGTGCATTTTAAAGATGTTGATCCTAATACCTCCAAGCATGATGCGTTCAACAATGATCCCGTCAACTTCGTGATCAAGATTGTTGATAAGCCGGGTGAGGAGCGCAAATAAAAAAACGCCATCAGTTTTGCAAGCTGATGGCGTGTACCTCATCAGGCAACAGCCTAATACGCATATCTCAACATTGCATTCGGCAAATGTCGCAATGCAAAGAACCCGAACAACGCCACCATCGCCGGCAATACCAGCCACCAGATCTTGGGTGGCATGGCATTGAGCGGTGTCTGGCGCTGGCTCAGCCACAAGCTGGCGGCACACACGCACGCCGCCAGCATCGCACCGGCCAATATATCCGTTGGCCAATGTGCGCCCAGGTACACCCGGGACAGGGCGATTGTCAGGGCCGGCAAACAACCCAGCAGCAACCAGGTCAGGCGCATCCGCGGCGGCTGACCGCGACCGGCCAGCACGGCGAGGGTCAGGAACAACGCGAAGGCGCCCGATGCATGGCCGCTGGGCATGCTGTAGCTGGTCAGTGGATCGCTCAGTACTTCCGGGCGCACGCGGGCGAAAAATTGTTTGGTGAACGTGTTGCCGAGCGCGGTGAAGAGCAGGGTGCCACCGGCGAAAATCGCCTGGCGCCACTGCCGGGTGAGCAACAGCAAGCCGGTCAGCAGGGCGCTGAACACCAGCATGTTGCGGAATTCGCCGATCAGCGTGAAGGTGACGGCCAGTTCATCGAGCATCGGGCTGCGATGTTCCTGCACCAGGGTCATCACGCCTTGGTCGAGCGCGGTGAGGTGCGGGTAGCCGATAAACAGCCCTGCCAGAATTAACAGGCCGAGGCCGGCTATATAGGCGGTGGCGTGGCGATGGCGGCGCAGGCTGCTGGTCACGCTCAAGCCGATCATTACCGCAATGCTGCCGGCGACGATCCCTGCCTCAGGCCAGAACCCGTCGGGCAATGGCAAGCGAATCGCTGCGCCCGTGGCCCAGCCAGGCAGTAAGTAAGCGACGCTCCAGCCCGCGGCGGCCAGCAAACTTACAGCGGCGAAACGCGGGAACGGCATGTCGAACATCCCGGCAACCATCGGCAGCATCGGGCGTAGCGGGCCGATAAAACGTCCGACCAACAGGCTGGCAATACCGTATCGCTGGAAATACGCCTCGGCGCCGGCGATCCATTCCGGATGGTGGCGTAACCCCGGCAGGCGCCGGATATTCTGGTGAAAATGTCGACCGATGAAGTACGAAACGATGTCGCCCAGCACGCCAGCGGTAAACCCCAGCAATAGCGTTTCGCTCAATGACAGCGCCCCGCTGCCGGCCAGTACCGCCACGGCGAACAGCAACACCGTGCCGGGCACAATCAGCCCGGCAATCGCCAGGCACTCCACGAATGCCACGATGAACACCGCCGCGGCCAGCCATTGCGGGTTAGCCGCCAGCCAACCGGTCACGCTATCGAGCCATGGGCCCATAAAAACAACTCCCTCTGATGTTCAATTGGGCTCGAAAGGCGCGCACGCAACCTTCCAGGCACCACAAGTCCCCTGTAGGAGCGAACCTGCTCGCGATAGCGGACTGACATTCGAAACCGATGTCGCCTGATACTTGCTATCGCGAGCAGGCTCGCTCCCACAGGGATTTTCCATCTTCAAGTCAGCAAAAAATAATCGCGACCTTCGACCTGCCCCCGTCGCAGCGGGTTCCGCGTGCAATATGGCGCGAAAGCCGCATCGACGAAGCGATACATCAAATGTTCGTCGCGTCCGTGGGGAATGCCCAGGCGCGTGGTCTGGATGATCTGAGCTGGCGCCGGGCCGACGTCTTCGACCAGCAACACATCATGGTCAAAACGCTTGGCATCCCAGACGGGCACCTTCAACCCCAGCGACTTGCACAACAACGTCTGCCCGGCGCAGAGCTTTTGCGTCGGGCGAGGACGACCCTGGGCGTCGGGATTGTTCAACAGCATCTGCGCCAGGCTCGCTGGCCCGCTTAGCTCGTCGACCCACGGATAGGCAGATTTGATCAGCACCGCGTTGCCCGGCCCCTGGGCGCTGAAGTTCAGGGAATCACCGCCGCGGGCGTAATACATATAGATGTGCCCGCCATCCAGAAACAAAGCCTTACGCTTTTCTGTGTAGCCGAGGGACGCGTGGCTGCCTTTTTCTTCGCAGTAATAGGCTTCGGTTTCGATAATCCGGGCGCTCAGCCACAGGTCGCCGACCCTGTGACGGATGACCTTGCCCAGTAAATCCCGGGCCAGGGTTTGCGCATCGCGGTCAAAAAATGCGTCCGGGAGCCCCATGGGCAGGCGTGCAGCGGACGCTCGAACAGTCAGGTTGGACATGATGAACGGTGTTTATCAAGGCTGATTGAGTCGTGATGATAACAATGTGCAGCTTAATCCCGGCTGAACGTCGGCAAATTGCCCTCCATTTCGACCATCCGCCCGTCACCGCTGTTAGTCCCGGGACGCGACAGCTATAATCTGCCGCTTTACTCTTTACCAAGACCTTAGCAAAGACCCCCACAGACCATGACTGAGTCCGTTCTTGACTATATGACCCGCCTGGGTCGCGCCGCCCGCGAGGCTTCTCGCGTCATTGGCCGTGCCAGCACTGCGCAGAAGAACCGCGCGTTGCAGGCGGCTGCCAATGCGCTGGACGCTGCACGCGCCGAGCTGACGGCTGCCAATGAACTGGATTTGGCCGCAGGCCGCGCCAATGGTCTTGAGCCGGCATTGCTTGAGCGTCTGGCGCTGACCCCGGAGCGCATCGACGGCATGATCGTCGGTTTGCGTCAGGTGGCGGCACTGCCGGACCCGGTCGGCGCGATTCGCGACATGAGCTATCGGCCGTCGGGCATCCAGGTCGGCAAGATGCGCGTGCCGTTGGGCGTGATCGGGATCATCTACGAATCCCGGCCGAACGTAACCATCGACGCCGCGAGCCTTTGCCTGAAGTCGGGCAACGCGACGATCCTGCGTGGCGGTTCCGAGGCAATCAATTCCAATCGCGCCATTGCCGCCTGCATCCAGCGCGGCCTGGCCGAAGCCGAGCTGCCGGCTGCCGTGGTGCAAGTGGTCGAAACCACCGATCGTGCGGCCGTTGGCGCGTTGATCACCATGCCGGAATACGTCGACGTCATCGTGCCCCGTGGTGGCCGTGGCCTGATCGAACGCGTCAGCCGCGATGCCCGCGTGCCGGTGATCAAACACCTGGACGGCATCTGCCACGTCTACGTCAGCGCCCACGCCGATCTGCCGAAAGCCCAGCGCATCGCCTTCAATGCCAAGACTTACCGTTACGGCATCTGCGGTGCGATGGAGACGCTGCTGGTGGATCAAGCCGTTGCCAAGGATTTCCTGCCGTCGATGGCTGCACAGTTCCGCGAAAAAGGCGTCGAACTGCGCGGTTGCGAACGTACCCGGGCGATCATCGATGCCGTGGCGGCCAGTGAAGAAGACTGGAACACCGAATACCTGGCGCCGATTCTTTCGATCCGCGTCGTTGACGGGCTGGACCAGGCGATCGAACACATCAATCAGTACGGTTCGCATCACACCGACTCGATCGTCAGCGAAAACCTCGCCGACACCCGGCGTTTTGTGGCGGAGGTCGATTCGTCATCGGTGATGATCAACACGCCGACCTGCTTCGCCGATGGCTTTGAATACGGATTGGGTGCCGAGATTGGCATTTCTACTGATAAGCTGCACGCCCGCGGCCCGGTGGGTCTCGAAGGTCTGACCTGCGAGAAGTACATCGTGGTCGGTGATGGCCAGTTGCGCGGCCAGGCGTCGGTCTGACTTGGGCGACCTCAAACCGTCAGCACCGCAAACTGCCAGCGAGCCTGCGCCAAGACGCATTGGCGTGCTGGGCGGGACGTTCGACCCGGTGCACATCGGCCATTTGCGCGGTGCGCTGGAAGTCGCCGAGTCGCTGTCGCTCGATGAGTTACGCCTGACACCCAGTGCCAGGCCGCCGCATCGCGGTACGCCGCAGGTGTCGGCAAAGGACCGTCTGGCGATGGTCGAGTGCGCGGTGGCCGGTGTGGCGCCGTTGGTGGTGGACGCCCGCGAATTGCAGCGGGACAAACCGTCCTACACCATCGACACCCTGGAACTGATGCGCGCCGAACTGGCCGTCTCTGACCAGGTTTTTCTACTTTTGGGCTGGGACGCATTTTGCGGCCTGCCCACTTGGCACCGCTGGGAAGAGTTGCTCCAGCATTGCCACATCCTGGTGCTGCAACGCCCGGATGCCGACAGCGAACCGCCGGATGCCTTGCGCAATCTGTTGGCGGCACGCTCGGTGAGCGACCCGCTGGCCCTCAAAGGGCCGAGCGGACAGATTGCATTCGTCTGGCAGACGCCGCTCGCGGTATCCGCCACCCAGATCCGTCAACTGCTGGCCAGCGGTAAGTCGGTACGTTTCCTGGTGCCCGACGCGGTCCTGGCCTACATCGATGCGCACGGTCTCTACCGTGCGTCGAACTGAAAAGAGGGCACGCTTCCAGGCACGTAATGACGTGTATTGAAGCGCCCGAACATACGAGCAAAACGAGTTTTATATGACGAACAAAGACGTAACTAAAGTAAAGCGCAAAGGCACGTTCAAAAGCGCCCCGCTGCCTGAGCCGGTTCTCACCACTGAACCTCTGAAAGGTGACGAGCTGGTCAAGGTGGCCGTAGCCGCCCTGGAAGACGTGAAGGGCCAGGACATCCAGGTCATCGACGTTCGTGAAAAGCAGAGCATCACTGACTACATGATCATCGCGACCGGTACCTCCAACCGCCAGATCGGCGCGATGCTGGACAAGGTTCGCGAAGCCGTCAAAGCCCTGGGCGTCAAGCCACTGGGTGAAGAAGGCAAGGGCGACAGCGACTGGGTGCTGCTGGATATGGATGATGTCATCGTGCACATGATGACCGCCTCGGCTCGTCAGTTTTACGACCTCGAGCGTCTGTGGTCCGGTGCAGAGCAGAGCCGTGCTCTGAACGCGGCTCACCACAGCCCGGAAAACACCCATGAGCACTTCGTCAAGCTCAACAAAGACCAGCAATAAGGGACCGCTGTGCGACTGCGACTGATCGCCGTCGGCTCCCGCATGCCCAAGTGGGTGGAAGAAGGCTGGCATGAATATGCCAAGCGTCTTCCGTCCGAGCTGGCGCTGGAACTGGTGGAAATACCGCTCAACACCCGTGGCAAGAACGCCGACGTGGCGCGCTTCATCCGTCAGGAAGGCGAAGCCATGCTGGCCAAGGTCGGGCCGAATGAGCGTGTTGTGACCCTGGAAGTCCACGGCAAGCCCTGGAGCACCGAGCAGTTGGCGGTCGAGCTCGATCGCTGGCGGCTGGACTCGCGCACGGTGAACTTCATGGTCGGCGGCCCCGAAGGGCTGGCGCCGGAAGTCTGTGCGCGGGCCGATCAGCGCTGGTCGTTGTCGCCGTTGACGTTGCCGCACCCGCTGGTGCGGATTCTGATCGGTGAACAGCTGTATCGTGCCTGGACAGTTCTGTCCGGCCACCCTTACCACAAGTAGTTCTGCCCTCATGCCCCAGCCGATCCGCATCAAGGACCACGAAAAAGACGCCCGTCTGGTGCGTGGCCGCGTCGTGTTCGGGGCTATTGCGGTGGTGTTGCTGATCTGCGTGCTGATCGCGCGGCTGTATTTCCTCCAGGTGATTCAGTACGAGTACCACTCGACCCTGTCGGAAAACAACCGCGTCCACGTACAGCCGATTCCGCCGACCCGCGGGTTGATCTTCGACCGCAATGGCGTGGTGGTGGCCGATAACCGGCCCAGCTTCAGCCTGAGCATGACCCGCGAACGGTCCGGTGACTGGCAGCAAGTGCTCGACGTGATCGTCGAAGTGCTGGAGCTGACGCCCGAGGACCGGGTGATCTTCGAGAAGCGCATGCGTCAGGGGCGTCGTCCGTTCGAGCCGGTGCCGATCCTGTTCGAGCTGTCTGAGGAACAGATCGCCCGTATCGCGGTGAATCAGTTCCGTCTGCCGGGCGTGGAAGTGGTCGCGCAGTTGGTGCGTCACTACCCGCAGGGCCCGCACTTTGCGCACTCGGTGGGTTACATGGGGCGGATCAACGAGAAAGAGCTGAAGTCTCTCGATCCGGTCAATTACAGCGGCACGCACCACATCGGCAAAACCGGCATCGAGCGTTTCTACGAGCCGGAGCTGCACGGTCAGGTGGGCTACGAAGAAGTCGAAACCAACGCTCGCGGCCGCGTATTGCGCGTGCTCAAGCGTACCGATCCGATTCCCGGCAAGGACATCGTCCTGAGCCTGGACATCAAATTGCAAGAAGCCGCCGAAGCCGCACTTGGCGGTCGTCGTGGCGCCGTGGTGGCTCTCGATCCGAAAACCGGCGAGGTGCTGGCGATGGTCAGTGCGCCGAGTTTCGATCCGAACCTGTTCGTCACCGGCATCAGCTTCAAGGCCTATGCCGAGCTGCGCGACTCCATCGACCGGCCGCTGTTCAACCGCGTGCTGCGCGGTTTGTACCCGCCGGGTTCGACCATCAAGCCGGCGGTGGCGATTGCCGGCCTGGATGCCGGTGTCGTGACTGCATCAAGTCGGGTGTACGACCCCGGCTACTACCAGCTGCCCAACTATGACCACAAATACCGTAACTGGAACCGTACCGGTGACGGCTACGTGGACCTCGACACGGCGATCATGCGGTCCAACGACACCTATTTCTACGATCTGGCTCACAAACTAGGGATCGATCGGCTGTCGGCGTATATGAGCAAGTTCGGTATCGGCCAGAAGGTTTCGCTGGACATGTTCGAGGAGTCGCCGGGGCTGATGCCAACACGTGAGTGGAAGCGTGCAACCCGGCGTCAGGCCTGGTTCCCGGGCGAAACGCTGATTCTCGGGATTGGTCAGGGCTACATGCAATCAACGCCCTTGCAATTGGCCCAAGCCACAGCGCTGGTCGCGAGCAAGGGTGTCTGGAACCGTCCGCACCTGGCCAAGACCGTCGAAGGCGAGCGGCCGAAGGATGACAACCCGATGCCGGACATCATCCTGCGCGACCCGTCCGACTGGACCAAGGTCAACCATGGCATGCAGCAGGTGATGCACGGTGCCCGGGGTACGGCGCGCAAAGCGGCGATCGGTGCGCAATACCGCATCGCGGGCAAAAGTGGTACGGCCCAGGTGGTCGCGATCAAGCAGGGCGAGAAGTACGACCGCTCCAAGGTTCAGGAGCGCCATCGTGACCACGCCTTGTTCGTCGGCTTCGCACCGGCTGACAACCCGCAAATCGTGGTGTCGGTGATGGTCGAGAACGGCGAGTCCGGTTCCGGCGTCGCAGCGCCTGTGGTGCGTCAGATCATGGACGCCTGGCTTCTGGACCAGGACGGTCGGTTGAAGGCCGAATACGCCAGCCCTATCAGTGCGGAGGCTACGGCCCGTGAAGAGTAATTTCGATCGCATTCTCTCCAGTGAGGATGTGATGCGTCGCCGTGCGACGCTGTTGCAACGCATGCACATCGACGGCCCGTTGCTGATCCTGCTGCTGACCCTCGCCGCCGGCAGTCTGTTCGTGCTGTATTCGGCCAGCGGCAAGAGCTGGGACCTGCTGGCCAAGCAAGCCACTTCGTTCGGCATCGGCCTGGTGTCGATGATCGTCATCGCCCAGTTCGAGCCGCGATTCATGGCGCGTTGGGTGCCGGTCGGTTACGTGATCGGCGTGCTGTTGCTGGTGGTGGTGGACGTCATGGGCCACAACGCCATGGGCGCCACGCGCTGGATCAACATCCCGGGGGTGATCCGTTTCCAGCCTTCGGAGTTCATGAAGATCCTGATGCCGGCGACCATCGCCTGGTACTTGTCCAAGCGCACGTTGCCGCCGCAGCTCAAGCATGTGGGGGTCAGTCTGTTCCTGATCGGCTTGCCCTTCATCCTGATCGTGCGTCAGCCGGACCTCGGCACTTCGCTGTTGATTCTCGCCGGTGGCGCCTTCGTCTTGTTCATGGGCGGGTTGCGCTGGCGCTGGATTCTCAGCGTGATTGCTGCCGCCGTGCCGGTGTCTGTGGCCATGTGGTACTTCGTGATGCACGACTACCAGAAGCAGCGCGTCCTGACGTTCCTTGATCCCGAGAGCGATCCGCTCGGCACGGGCTGGAACATCATTCAGTCGAAAGCCGCCATCGGTTCCGGCGGCGTGTTCGGCAAAGGCTGGCTGCTCGGCACTCAGTCGCACTTGGACTTCCTGCCGGAAAGCCACACCGACTTCATTATTGCGGTGATGGGCGAAGAATTCGGCCTGGTGGGCATCTGCGCACTGCTGTTGATTTACCTGTTGTTGATCGGTCGTGGGCTGGTGATAACCGCCCAGGCCCAGACATTGTTCGGCAAATTGCTCGCGGGCAGCCTGACCATGACGTTTTTTGTTTACGTTTTCGTCAACATCGGTATGGTCAGTGGCCTGTTGCCGGTCGTGGGGGTGCCGTTGCCGTTCATTAGCTACGGAGGAACTTCGCTGGTGACGCTGCTGTCAGCGTTTGGGGTTTTGATGTCGATCCATACCCATCGTAAGTGGATCGCACAGGTTTGAATAAGGTGAAGATGTCAATGCAAGTAATGCGCGGCTGGGCGACTCGATACGCGCCATGGGTCGGCCTGGTAAGCATCCTTGGCACAACGCAGGACGCGTTGGCCGGCGATTACGAAGGTTCACCCCAGGTGGCCGAATTCGTCGGTGAAATGACCCGCGACTACGGTTTTGCCGGTGAACAGCTGATGGGCGTGTTCCGCGAAGCCGAGCGCAAGCAGTCGATTCTGGACGCGATCTCGAAACCCGCCGAGCGGGTCAAGCAGTGGAACGAATATCGCCCGATGTTCATCACCGACGCGCGCATCGCCCGTGGTGTGGACTTCTGGCGTCAGCACGAAGCGGTACTGGCCCGTGCCGAGCAGGAATATGGCGTGCCGGCTCAGGTTATCGTCTCGATCATCGGGGTTGAGACCTTTTTCGGCCGCAATACCGGCAATTTCCGGGTAATCGACGCTTTGTCGACCTTGGGTTTCGACTATCCTCCCCGTGCCGAATTCTTCCGCAAGGAGTTGCGTGAGTTCCTGTTGCTGGCCCGTGAGGAGCAGGTCGATCCGCTGACTCTCAAAGGCTCTTATGCAGGCGCCATGGGTTTGCCGCAGTTCATGCCGAGCAGCTTTCGCGCCTATGCGGTGGACTTCGACGGTGACGGCCACATTAATATCTGGACCAACCCGGACGATGCCATCGGCAGCGTCGCCAGTTATTTCAAGCGTCACGGCTGGGTCGCCGGCGAGCCGGTGGTCAGTCGCGCCGATGTGCGTGGCGAGCAAGTGGATGAAGGTTTGACGACAGGCATCGAGCCGACTAAAACGGTCGGGGAGTTGCGAGCCTTGGGCTGGTCGAGTCATGATGCGCTGCGCGATGATATGCCGGTCACGGCTTTCCGCCTGGAAGGTGACAATGGCCCGGAGTACTGGATGGGCCTGAAGAATTTTTACGCAATCACGCGATATAACCGCAGCGTGATGTACGCCATGGCGGTACATCAACTGTCTGAACAGCTGGTCCAAGCACGGGGCGTCAAGTAATGCGGGCATTGCCTATGAATAAACCCCTGAAGCTGATGGCATTCGCCGCGTTGGCGGTGCTGGTCGCCAGTTGTTCGACCAGCCGCGCGCCGACGCAAAAGACTTCAACGGCCGTGCGCGCAACGCCTGGCCTGGACATCAACCGTGCGCACAAAGACGGCGCGCCATGGTGGGACGTCGACGTATCGCGCATCCCGGATGCCACGCCGACCCTGCACTCCGGTCCTTACAAAGCCAATCCTTACACCGTGCTGGGCAAGACTTACTTTCCGCTGCAAGAATCCAAGACCTACGTCGCCTCGGGCACGGCGTCCTGGTACGGCACCAAATTCCACGGTCAGAACACCGCCAATGGCGAGGTGTACGACCTGTACGGCATGAGTGCCGCCCACAAGACATTGCCACTGCCGAGTTACGTCCGGGTGACCAACCTGGACAACCACAAGAGCGTGATCCTGCGGGTCAACGACCGCGGGCCGTTCTACTCGGACCGCATCATCGACTTGTCCTACGCCGCCGCGAAAAAACTCGGTTACGCCGAAACCGGCACCGCACGGGTGAAGGTCGAGGGTATCGATCCGCAACAGTGGTGGGCACAAAAGGGCCGTCCGGCGCCTTTGATGCTCAACGAACCGCAGGTAGCGCAAAATGCCGCGCCGACGATTACCGCTTCGGCGGGCACCGTCGAGCAATGGACGCCACCGCCGCAGCAACACGCGGCAGCCGTGGTGCCCGTGCAGATTGATGCAAAAAAAAACGCTTCTGTACCAGCCTCTGGCCAGTATCTGCAGGTGGGCGCGTTCGCCAACCCGGACGCTGCAGAACTCCTGAGATCGAAGCTCAGCGGGATGGTGAGCGCTCCGGTGTTCATCAGCTCGATCGTGCGTAATCAACAGACGCTGCATCGGGTGCGCCTGGGGCCGATCGGTTCGCCGGGTGAAATCCAGCAAGTGCAGAACAGTGTGCGCCTGGCCAATCTCGGTTCGCCGAGCGTGGTCACCGCCGAATAATACGTAGTACTTGATTGACGGTTCGCTTGCGGTTTGGGGGGTGGACCTGGTTGTTGGCTCGTTGAAGAACAAAAGCCCGGCAAGGGTTCTGAGTGAGCAACTGAACACGCGATGGCCCGTTAGAAGGCCATCTGATTAGTTTTGCCTTCGGGCAGTTTCCATTAGCGATTTCGAGAGACGGATGAACATCACCACCTTTGCCAAACGCCTGTGTCTGCTAGTCCCGCTGCTCCTCTCGCCTGCCGCGTTCGCGGTCGAGATGATGCCGTCGCCACCACAACTGGCCGCTAAATCCTACGTACTCATGGACGCCAGCAGCGGCAACGTGCTGGTCGAGAACAACGGTGACCAGCGTCTGCCACCGGCCAGCCTGACCAAGCTGATGACCGCGTACATCGCGACCCTGGAAATCCGTCGTGGCCAGATCGGTGAAAACGATCCGGTGACCGTCAGCGAAAACGCCTGGCGTACCGGCGGTTCGCGGATGTTCATCAAGGTGGGTTCGCAAGTCACTGTCAGCGACCTGCTGCACGGCATCATCATCCAGTCGGGTAACGACGCCAGTGTTGCGCTCGCCGAGCACATCGCCGGCAGCGAAGACGCATTCGCCGACATGATGAACAAAACCGTGGCCGATCTGGGCATGACCAACAGCCACTTCATGAACCCGACCGGTCTGCCGAACCCTGAGCACTACTCGTCGGCTCACGACATGGCGGTGCTGGCTCGCGCGATCATCCACGAAGACCCGGCTCACTATGCGATCTACTCGCAGAAAGAGTTCTTCTGGAACGGCATCAAGCAGCCTAACCGCAACCTGCTGCTGTGGCGTGACAAGACTGTCGACGGTCTGAAAACCGGTCACACCGACGAAGCCGGCTACTGCATGGTGTCTTCGGCTGTACGTGATGGCATGCGCCTGATCGCCGTGGTGTTCGGCACCAACAGCGAAGTGGCCCGTGCTTCTGAAACCCAGAAGCTGCTGACCTACGGTTTCCGCTTCTTCGAAACCCAGACCTTCTATCAGAAAGGCGCCGAGCTGGCTCAGGCCCCTGTCTGGAAAGGCAGCACCAATCAAGTCAAGGCCGGCCTGGCTGAAGACCTGACCATGACCCTGCCAAAAGGCCAGCTGAAAAAGCTCGCCGCCAGCATGACCATGAACCCGCAACTGGTTGCGCCTATCGCCAAGGGCGACGTAATCGGTAAAGTCGAAGTGAAACTGGACGACAAAGTGGTGCATAGCGCCGACCTGATCGCCCTGGACGCTGTCGAGGAGGGTGGTATCTTCCGCCGCATGTGGGATAGCATCCGTCTATTCTTCTACGGCTTGTTCAACTGAATTAGTGTGGACTTGCATGGCCCCGTTCCAATCCGGAGCGGGGCCATGTCCGTTGCCACGGCTTACGAGGCCGTTACGCCATGACAGATACCGAAGTAAAGGCGCCAAAGATCGAATTTCCTTCCAATGATTACCCGATCAAAGTGATCGGCGACACCATTGTGGACATCAAGCAAAAGATCATCGATATCGTTAAGAAGCACGCAACGATCAACGATGAAAGGGTGGACGAACGCCAGAGCAGCAACGGCAAGTACACCACCATCCAGTTGCACATCATCGCCACCGGTCAAGACCAGCTGTACGACATCAACAGCGAACTGCGGGCTACCGGTTTCGTGCACATGGTGCTGTGATGTCTGGCACGCTGGGCTTTCGCGAGCTCGGCCAGATGGCTTACGAGCCGGTCTGGCATGCCATGCAACGCTTCACCAACGAACGCGGCAGCAATGCCGCGGACGAGATCTGGCTGGTCGAACACCCGCCGGTGTTCACCCAGGGCCAGGCCGGCAAGGCCGAGCACTTGCTGCTGCCGGGGGATATCCCGGTGGTGCAGGTCGATCGCGGTGGTCAGGTGACTTACCACGGTCCCGGCCAGTTGGTGGCCTACCTGTTGCTCGACGTGCGCAAACTGGGTTTCGGCGTGCGTGACCTGGTCACCCGCATGGAACACTGCCTGATCGAGCTGCTGGCCAGCTATGGCGTGACCGCAGCGGCCAAGCCTGATGCGCCGGGTGTCTATGTCAATGGAGCGAAAATCGCGTCCCTGGGTCTGCGGATCCGCCACGGTTGTTCCTTTCATGGCCTGGCCCTGAACGTGGACATGAACCTGGAACCGTTTCGACGGATTAATCCCTGCGGCTACGCCGGGCTGGCGATGACCCAGCTGAGCGATCACGCAGGATCGATTGAATTTGCCGAGGTAAGTGCCCGGCTGCGCGCGCAGCTCGTCAAACACCTCGACTATGCTGAGCAGACGACCCTAACGGGCGGAATCGACTGATATGACTACTGATGCAGTGCAAACCATGATCCCGACGCTGGATGTTACCGAGCGTCCGGCCCCGCGTGCCAAGGTTGAAGCCGGCGTCAAGCTGCGCGGCGCCGAGAAGGTTGCACGTATCCCGGTAAAGATCATTCCGACCACCGAACTGCCGAAAAAACCTGACTGGATCCGCGTGCGCATCCCGGTTTCGCCGGAAGTCGACCGCATCAAGGCCCTGCTGCGCAAACACAAGCTGCACAGCGTGTGCGAAGAGGCGTCCTGCCCGAACCTCGGCGAGTGCTTCTCCGGCGGCACCGCGACCTTCATGATCATGGGCGACATCTGCACCCGTCGCTGCCCGTTCTGCGACGTTGGCCACGGTCGTCCGAAGCCTCTGGACGTCAATGAGCCGGAAAGCCTGGCCATCGCCATCGCCGACCTGAAACTCAAGTACGTGGTGATCACCTCGGTCGACCGCGACGACCTGCGTGACGGCGGTGCCCAGCACTTTGCCGACTGCATCCGCGAGATCCGCAAACTGTCGCCGAACGTGCAGCTCGAAACTCTGGTCCCGGACTACCGTGGCCGTATGGACGTTGCGCTGGAAATCACCGCCGCCGAGCCACCGGATGTGTTCAACCACAACCTGGAAACCGTGCCGCGCCTGTACAAGGCTGCGCGTCCGGGTTCGGATTACCAGTGGTCGCTGACCCTGCTGCAACGCTTCAAGCAGATGATGCCGCACATTCCGACCAAGTCCGGCCTGATGCTGGGCCTGGGCGAAACCGACGAAGAAGTCATCGAAGTCATGAAGCGCATGCGCGAACACGACATCGACATGCTGACCCTCGGCCAGTACCTGCAACCGTCGCGCAGTCACTTGCCGGTGGAGCGTTTTGTGCATCCGGATACCTTTGCCTGGTTCGCCGAGGAAGGCTACAAAATGGGCTTCAAAAACGTCGCTTCCGGCCCGTTGGTGCGTTCCTCGTACCACGCCGACGAGCAGGCGAAGCTGGTCAAAGCTGAATTGATGTCGTCTCTGTAATAAAGCGCCCGTAAGGCTTTTCAGCCTTGCGGGCGTTTTTGTTGGCCGTGCCTACGGCCGCAACCGTCTTTTCCTGCAACCTGCGGGGCGATTGATCCTCTTCTGTTTGTCCCCGTTCCTGACTACTGTGTGCTGAAGCTTTTCACGCAGGGAGATTCATGGATGACTGTTCGACCGACCCACACGCTGTTTCCTCACTCAGCCGTTCCGGCCTTGCCCTCGGAAGGGCTGATCGGCGTGATTGCGCCCGCCGGGCCTGCCGGGCTGGACACCGATAAAGCCGTTGCCTGGATGCGCGCTCGCGGTTATGCGCTGCGGATATTTCCCGGGGTGTACGAACAGGATGGCTACCTGGCCGGCAGCGACGACGTGCGGCTCAATGACTTGCACGCCGCGTTCGCCGACACGGAAGTCGACGCGATCATTTGCCTGCGGGGCGGTTACGGTACGCCGCGTCTGCTCGATCGCATCGATTTCGAATTGCTGCAAAACAACGCCAAGCCGTTTATCGGCTACAGCGACATCACTGCGCTGCACGTGGCGATCAGCCGTTACGCCGGTTTTGTGACCTTTCATGGTCCGCTGCTTAATGCCGATTTGCTGGGAGAGAAGCAAAAACCGACCGAGTCTTCGTTTTTCAACATGCTCAGAGGGCAGGTGAAGGCGGGCAGTGTGCTTTCGCACCCGGTGGCCTGGCCGCTGACCACGATCGAGCCCGGCATCGCTCACGGGCGGTTGCTGGGGGGCAATCTGTCGATGATTGCCGCAACCATGGGCACGCCATTTGAGATGGAGGCTGAAGGCGTCATTCTTTTCATTGAGGACATCAACGAACCGCTGTATCGCATCGACCGCTTGCTGACTCATCTGCGCCTGGCCGGTACGCTGGGCAAGTTGCGCGGCGTGCTGGTGGGCGATGTGGCGGGGGTTGATACGGTTGCGCTGGAGCGGTTGCTCAAGCAGACGTTCGAGCCGTTGCGGATACCGGTATTGGCAGGGTGGCGCAGCGGGCATTGCGATCCGAACCTGACGTTGCCGATGGGCGCGCTGGTTCGGCTGGATGCGGGGAAGAAGGAATTGGTGTTGGAACAGGATGTGGTCGTCAAGCGGTAGTGCGATAGCGCCTGTCAGTAAGTCTTCGCGGGCAAACCTCTCTCCTGCAGGATAGTGTGATCCCGTAGGAGCGAGGCTTGCCCGCGAAGCTTTTTAGCGGTTACGCAGGCCTTCAAGCAACTTGTGCGTCGGATACCCATCCGCCGGCCAACCAAACGACTGCTGGGCACTGCGGATCGCTTTGCGAGTGTTCGCGCCGATGATCCCGTCAGCCGTGCCCGCATCGTAATTCTGCGCACTCAGCAGGCTTTGCAGTTCGATTCGCTCAGTGCGGCTCAACGGCAAGTCATCTTTTGGCCACGTGCCATTGATCAGGCCGCCGCCACTGAAACGCTCGGACAACAGGCTCACCGCCAATGCATAAGACGACGAGTTGTTGTACTTGAGGATTGCGCGGAAGTTGTCGAGCACCAGGAACGCCGGGCCACGATAACCGGCCGGCAGCAGCAGGGCGGCGGACAGGTGTTCGGAACCTGCCGGAACCTGGGCGCCATTAGGCAGCGAGACCCCCAACTGTTGCCATTCGGCGACGCTCTTGCGAATCGTGCCGTCGGCCAGGACGTAGTTGAAACTGCCTGGTAGCTGCACTTCAAAGCCCCACGGTTGACCTTTCTGCCAGCCGGAGCTTTGCAGATAGTGCGCCGTCGAGGCCAGCGCATCGGCCGGGCTGCCCCAGATGTCGCGGCGGCCGTCACCGTCGAAATCCACGGCGTGGGTGTTGAAGGTGGTCGGGATGAACTGGGTCTGACCCATGGCGCCGGCCCAGGAACCGAGCATTTTCTCCGGTTCGATATCGCCTTGTTGCAGGATTTGCAGGGCGGCGATCAGTTGCGCATGAGCAAAGCCCGGACGCCGGCCTTCGTAGGCCAGGGTCGCCAGGGAGTTGATCACTGACTTGTTGCCCTGGAACTGCCCGAAATTACTCTCCATGCCCCACACCGACACCAAGGCCTGGCGATCAACGCCGTAGCGCTGCTCGATGCTTTGCAGAATGTCAGCGTATTGGCCGACCAGCGCCTGACCTTTGCGTACCCGCAGCGGCGACAGGGCGCCGTCGAGGTATTCCCACACCGGGCGGGAGAACTCGGGTTGGCTGCGATCGGCGCGGATCACGCTGGTGTCGAGGCTGACATTGGCGAAGGCGCGGTCGAAGAGATCGGCGCGGATGCCGGCGGTTAGCGCGTCTTTGCGGAAACCCGCCTGCCATTCGGCGAAGGTCTGGGTGGGCTGGAGGTCGAGGTTTTCACCGGTCGGCACCACGGGCGGAATGACCGCAGGGGCTGTCGATACGGGAAGGGTCTGAAGCGGCTGGGCGTCGGCGGCGGTCGGTTTTTCCGCGCAGGCGACAAGCAAAATGAGGCTGGAGGCAGCGATCAGTTGGCGCAGGGGCCAACGACGGGAAATACAAAGGGGCATGCACAGGTCCAGGGAATACGAATCAGGTGCAGACCTTAACATGTTGAGCGATGGCTTGCCTTTCAGGCCGCCAGAAAGTAAGAAGCCTCCCAGCTATTAGACTGGAAGGCTTCGCGGCGGTAGCTGCCTTTGCCCTTGCCGGCTCGTTCCTGACGGCTGCGGAACAGTGGCTGGGCGATGATGGATTTGGCCTTGTTGGGGCCATGCTTGGATGGCTTTTTGCTCATGATCAGATCTCTCGATTGAGTGGGTTTTGCGGGGGAAATAATCTGCTGAAGTTGGGGTTCTGTCTAGTCCCCACATTGCGTAGGACCTTTCGGATGCGTTCGCGGGCAAGCCTCGCTCCTACAGGTTGGAGTCGTACACATAATGATGGGCCGACTGAGGCCTGTAGGAGCGGGGCTTGCCCGCGAATGGCCGTTATGCGTTCGGAAAGCTCACTCGGCGGGTAGCGACAATCTCTGGCCTGCCATCAACAACGACAACCGACTCAAACTCATCCACGGTGACCCGGCAGCCTGACCCTTGATCTGCGCATCAATCCGCTGCGCTTCCAGCAACAACTGCGCCCAGCGTTGTGCCGGATAGCGTTGCAGGGCTTTGCTCATCAGCGGTTTGCGCTTGTCCCAGACCGGCGGTCGAGCCTGGCTGAAGGCTTTGTCCAGCGGTACACCCTGGCTGTATTGCAGCGAAAGGTTGGCCAGCAGACGCAGCTCCCGGGCCAGCGCCCAGAGAATCACCGGTGGCTCGACGCCTTCACCCCGCAACCCTTCAAGGATGCGCAGGGCATGGGCGGCTTCGCCGTTGAGAATCGCGTCGGTCAGGCCAAACACATCGAAGCGCGCACTGTCGGCCACTGCTGCTTGCACGGTTTCGACGGTGATCTGGCCACCTTCGGCCATCAGCTTGAGCTTTTCGATTTCCTGGGCGGCGGCCAGCAGGTTGCCTTCGACCCGCGCGGCAATCAGTTCCACGGCGTCCTGGCTGGCGGAAAGCCCGGCCTGGGATAGCCGTTGACGAATCCAGCTCGGCAACTGGTTGGCATCCACCGGCCAGATCTGCACGAACTGCGTCTGCTGCCCTTCGACCAGCGCCTTGCCCCACTTGGTTTTCTGCGCACTGCCATCCAGTTTGGGCAGGCTGATCAGCAGCACCGTGTCTTCCGCCGGGCGCGAGCAGTACTCGATGAAGGCAGCGGCACCTTTGTCGCCGGGTTTACCGGAGGGCAAGCGCAGCTCCAGCAGGCGCTTTTCAGCGAACAGCGACATGCTTGCACCGGCTTGCAGCAACGTCCCCCAGTCGAAACTGGCGTCGGCGGCGAAAACCTGGCGTTCGTCAAAACCCTGTTGGCGAGCGGCGGCACGAATGGCGTCGGCGGCTTCCTGGCACAGCAGCGGGTCATCGCCGCTGATGACGTAGACCGGCGCGAGGGCACCTTGCAGGTGTTTGGCGAGTTGGGCGGGGGCGAGTTTCATAAGAAAGGGCGAACGGGGCGCCTGGGCGCCCCGTAAGTCTTATTGCTGCGGGATTTCGATAGGCGACTGACGCGGGGTTTCCGCTTCAGCTTTCTGCGCCGCTTCCAGTGCCTGGGCTTCGGCTTTTGCCTTGGCGTCGGCGGTCTGTTGCAACTGATCCAACTGAGTCGGCGTGAGTTGTGACAGGCGCAGCATCATGCGTTGAACCAACTCGCGACGGGTTTCTGTGCGAGCCGTATTCGCTTCCTGGTCGGAACCCACCAGGTTGTTGCCGTCGTGGATGAAGATCTTCTGCACTTCGAGCTTGTCGCTCAGCAGCGGCAGGCCTTGCGCACCCCGGATGTCGTAGCTCAGCACGGTGCTCACCTGATACTCGCCAGTACGGCCGGCACCGGCGTAGCTGAGGATGCGCTGGCTTTCCTGCTCATCCGTCAACACAAGCTTGTACGGCGCTCCGGCGTAAACCTTGACGCCGCTGCTTTGCAATACCTGACGCAATTGCGTCACGGTTTCGCCGTAGGCGTTGCGGGCGCTCAGATCGAGCTCCCTGATCGCCATTTCATTGGTGCCGGTGCCGCGCAGCTGGAACCCGCAGGCGCTCAACAGGACCGCGAGGCCCATCACCAGCAAATTGCGTTTGATCATCTTGTTGCTCCCCTTGAAACCATGTGGGCCGATCGTGCGGCCCGAAAGGTTTTACTCGGCGCCAGGCTCACCTGGCGCCTGATCCAATTTTAGCTGGCGACGATATTGACCAGTTTCCCGGGCACTACAATCACTTTACGAATAGTCAGGCCGTCGACGAAGCGCAGCACGTTCTCGTTGACCCGGGCAGCGGCTTCGACTTCTTCGCGAGTCGCGGTCGCCGGCATTTCGATCTGGCCGCGCAGCTTGCCGTTGACCTGGATGACCAGCGTCAGGCTGTCCTGCACCAGCGCGGTTTCGTCCACCACCGGCCAACCGGCATCGATCACCGGGCCAGCGTGACCCAGTTGATGCCACAGCTCGTGGCTGATGTGCGGGGTGATCGGAGCCAGCAGCAACGTCACGGCTTCCAGACCTTCGTGAACCAGTGCGCGATCCTGTTCGGTGCCTTGTGCGGCTTTCTCCAGCACGTTCATCAGCGTCATCACTTGGGCGATGGCGGTGTTGAATTTGTGGTTCTGGCCGACGTCGTGGCTGGCCTGCTTGATGGCCAGGTGGATCGAACGACGAATGGCTTTCTGCTCGTCGTTCAGGCTGGCGACGTCCAGTTTGCCCGGCAAACCCTGAGTGACGTGGGCTTGAGCCAGGCGCCAGACGCGCTTGAGGAAACGGTGCGAACCCTCGACGCCAGAGTCGGACCATTCCGCGCTCATGTCAGGGGGCGAGGCGAACATCATGAACAGACGGCAGGTGTCGGCGCCGAACTGGTCGATCATCGACTGTGGGTCGACGCCGTTGTTCTTCGACTTGGCCATCTTCTCGGTGCCGCCGATTTCCACCGGCAGACCGTCTGCAATCAGCTTGGCGCTGATGACCTTGGCCTTGCTGTCGCGTTCGAGTTCGACGTCCGCCGGGTTGAACCAGGTGTAAGCACCGTTGGCTTCACGACGGTAGTAAGTCTCGGCGATCACCATGCCCTGGGTCAGCAGGTTCTTGAACGGCTCGTTGGAGCTCACCAGGCCTTCGTCGCGCATCAACTTGTGGAAGAAACGCGCGTACAGCAGGTGAAGAATGGCATGTTCGATACCGCCGATGTACTGATCCACCGGCAACCAGTGGTCAGCCGCCGATTTTTCAACCAGACCGCCTTCATAGTGTGGCGAGGCGTAACGGGCGTAGTACCACGAGGACTCGACGAAGGTGTCCATGGTGTCGGTTTCACGCTTGGCCGGTGCGCCACATTTCGGGCAAGCGCACTCGTAGAACTCAGGCATGCGCGCCAATGGCGAGCCCGCGCCGTCCGGCACCACGTCTTCCGGCAGTACCACAGGCAGTTGATCTTCCGGGACCGGCACATCACCGCAGGTGGTGCAGTGGATGATCGGGATCGGGCAGCCCCAGTAGCGCTGACGGCTGATGCCCCAGTCGCGCAGGCGGAACTGGGTGCGCGAGGCGCCGAGGTTTTTCTTGATCAGCGCAACTTCAATGGCGTCGAACGCGCCAGCGAAGTCGAGGCCGTCGAACTCGCCGGAGTTGATCAGCGTGCCGTGCTCGCCGTAAGCGTCCTGCCATGGAGCCGGGTTGGTATCACCTACACTGGTGCGCACCACGGACTTGATCGGCAGGTTGTACTTGGTGGCGAACTCGAAATCACGTTCGTCGTGAGCCGGAACCGCCATCACCGCGCCATCGCCGTAGTGCATCAGCACATAGTTGGCGACCCACACCGGGAGTTTTTCACCGGTCAGCGGGTGCTCGACGAACAGCGAGGTCGGCAGGCCTTTTTTCTCTTGGGTGGCGACGTCGGCTTCGGCAACGCTGCCGCCTTTGCATTCAGCGATGAACGCTTGCAGCTCAGGGTTGTTCTGCGCGGCCAGGGTGGCCAGCGGGTGTTCGGCGGCCACGGCGACGTAAGTCGCGCCCATCAGGGTGTCTGGACGGGTGGTGAAGACTTTAAGCGCGCCGGTTTCGCCGATGGAATCGACGTGGTACGGGAACTGCACTTCCATGCCGCGGGATTTGCCGATCCAGTTGCGCTGCATGGTCTTGACCTGTTCAGGCCAGCCCGTCAGTTCGTCGAGGCTCTCCAGCAGCTCATCCGCGTAGGCGGTGATCTTGAAGTAGTACATCGGGATTTCGCGCTTTTCGATCAGCGCGCCGGAACGCCAGCCGCGACCGTCGATCACCTGTTCGTTGGCCAGGACGGTCTGGTCGACCGGGTCCCAGTTCACGGTGCCGCTTTTCTTGTAGATCACGCCTTTTTCGAACAGGCGAGTGAACAGCCATTGTTCCCAGCGGTAGTAATCAGGCTTGCAGGTGGTCACTTCGCGGGACCAGTCCACCGCGAGACCCAGGCTGCGCAGCTGGGTTTTCATGTAGGCGATGTTTTCGTAGGTCCACTTGGCGGGCGCTACGTTGTTCTTCATCGCGGCGTTTTCCGCCGGCATGCCGAAGGCGTCCCAACCCATGGGTTGCAGGACATTCTTGCCTTGCATGCGCTGGTAGCGGGAGATCACGTCGCCGATGGTGTAGTTGCGCACGTGCCCCATGTGTAGCTTGCCGCTGGGGTAAGGGAACATCGACAGGCAGTAGAACGTCTCCTTGCCTGGCTGTTCACTGACTTCAAAGGACTTTTGCTCGTCCCAGAACGATTGGGCGGCGGCTTCGATTTCACGGGGCTGATATTGTTCGTGCATGGCTACTTTTGAACTGAATAGGGGTGGCCTAATCCTCTTCAATGCAACGCTGGACGGTGACGACGCCAAATCGACGTTTCAGTGCCCGAACGAGCTGGAAGTGGAGTTACAGGAAGCGCCGTAGCATACATGACCGCACTCTACCGAGGGAAACCCTGATTACTGCCGCGCGTCTTGCGAAAACTGCCGCGAGGGCCGTTGGTCGCGGCATCCAGCCGGTTTGTTCATGGAAGCTAAGCTCTAAATGGGGAGCGAGTCTTATCTTCAATGAGGTGAGGGATGGTTGAGTCACAGCAAAAAGTCACGAAACCGCAGCTGTACGAAAGACTGATCGATCGTCTGGGGATGGCCCTGGACGCTGCAAAAACCGCTGACCGGCTACGCGATGAGCGTCCCCTGGAGCTGGAACTGCGTGGTTTGAGCCCCGCAGAGTTTGCACTGGTCAAAGCCTATCTGGATCGCAGTGAACGTGAGACGCACGGATGCTTGTCTGCAGCAGTGAAGCAACTCGACGCACCACGTTCGGCCAAGATCATCTGGCTCAAGGACAAGGCACCTGGCAGGGACGCGGAAAAGGTCCGGTCTCTGCAATTCAAATAACGGCTGCAAGCCATTACCCATGTTTTTTAAAGCATAGTCCTTCCGCATTTGTTGTCGCATTGCGTCAACCCACTTAGGCTTCGGGCATCTTATGGAGATGCTCGATGCCTTTTCGTTATTTCGTGAAACAACTTCTGTTGCCTCCCGGCATTCTTTTGCTGCTGTTGATGCTCGCGTGGTGGTTGCGCCGCTCAAGGCCGCGGCTTGCGGGTGTGTGCTTTGCCTTGGGGTTCGGCGGCTTCCTGTTAATGAGTTTGCCGGTGGTGGTGCAGTGGGGCGCCAAGGCCCTGGAAAGTGAGCCGCCACTGGCACGCGAGGAATGGGCCACCCTGAGTCAGCGTGCGGATGCGATTGTGGTGTTGGGTTCGGGGCGTGAGCGGGGCGATATTGCCTGGGGGGCTGATCAGCCGACGGGCGTAGGTCTTGAGCGCGAACGGTATGCGGCACGCCTGGCCAAGGCCTCCGGGTTGCCCATTCTTACCAGCGGCGGCCTGCATTACGGTACGCCGCCGACCGAAGCGAAGTTGATGGCGGATTCATTGCTTGATGATTTTGGCGTCACCGTGCGCTGGCAGGAAGGGCGCAGCCGCACGACGTGGGAGAACGCGCAGTTCAGCGCCGAGGTGTTGCTGCCGCAGGGAATCAAACGGGTGGTGGTGGTGACGCAGGCCTGGCACATGCCGCGATCAGTCTGGAGCTTTCAGCAGGCGGGATTTGAAGTGGTGCCAGCACCGGTGGGCTTTTTAGGCGTGGACAACGCCCGGCCACTGGGCGGCTGGATGCCGGAATTCAAGTCGATCTGGCAGAGCGGGCAGTTGCTGAATGAGGCGGTGGGGCAGATCGGGTATTCAATGTTTTACTGATGACCTGTGGCGAGGGAGCTTGCTCCCGCCGGGCTGCGAAGCAGCCCTGAGTCCGGCTAATCCATTTCTGGCTGAAAAAGCGCATTAACCGGTATTGCGGCTGCTATGCAGCCGAGCGGGAGCAAGCTCCCTCGCCACAGTCAGACGGTCTTGGCCATCCGGTTCGCCACCAGTGCCCAGCCAAACAACAACACACAAACGATGATCAGCGGCCACGAGCGCCATTGCAGGTAAGGCGTCAGGTTGTGCATCGGCACGACTTCGCCGTACAGGATGCCGCGTTCGAACTGCGGGATCTGCACCGTGATCTGCCCGAACGGGTTGATCAGGCCGGTGACGCCGTTGTTGGTGGCGCGGATCATCCAGCGGCCCGCTTCCAGTGCGCGCATCTGCGCCATCTGCAAATGTTGCAGCGGGCCGATGGAGGTGCCGAACCAGGTGTCGTTGCTGATGGTCAGCAGCAATTCACTGCGGGCCGCCAGGCTGGCGGCGAATTCCGGGTAGACCACTTCGTAGCAGATGAACGGCGCGATCTGATAACCCTTGGCTTGCAGCATCGGCTGGTCAGCCGGGCCACGGGCAAAGTCGGACATCGGCAGGTCGAAGAACGCGATCAGCCCACGCAGTACTTCCTGCAACGGAACATATTCGCCAAACGGCACCAGCTTCTGCTTGAGATAAGTGCCGTCGCCTTCACCGAGGACGGTGATGCCGTTGAAGAAACGCTTCTCGTGTCGGACTTCCTGACGGATCGGTACGCCGGTAATCAGCGCAGATTTACGCTCGGCGGCGAAATTCCCCATCATGTTCAGGTAGCCCTCGGCGGACTCCTTGAGCACCGGGACGGCTGTTTCCGGCCAGATCAGCAGGTCGACCCGTTTGGAGCTGAAACTCATGTCGCGGTACAGCGCCAGCTGCGCGTTGAGCTGCGCCGGGTCCCACTTCATGCTTTGTTCGATATTGCCCTGAAGGGCGGCAACGCTCAGCGCCGGGCCCGCCGGGCTGGTCCAGGCGTGTTCCTTCAGCGCCATGCCGGCCACCCAGGGGCCGACCAGCAGCAATACGCCAGCGGCGATGAAACCTTTACGGCCCGTGCGCACCAGGCGCATGGCGTTATAGATCAGCGCCGCCGTCAGGGCCAGGGTGAAGGAAATCAGCCACATTCCGCCGACGGGTGCGAGCCCGGCCAATGGGCCGTCGAGCTGGCTGTAACCGGAATAGAGCCATGGGAAACCGGTGAGAAACCAGCCACGAAAAGCTTCCTGGCCAACCCACAGCGCGGCAAACGCCAAGGCATCGGCCAGCGGCGCTTCGTTGCGACGCAGCCAGCGCGCCCAGATCCAGGCGGGCAGGGCGAAGAACCAGGCAATCGCGGCCGTGAAGATCAGCATCAGGAAACCGGCCAGCAGCACTGACGCGCCGCCGAAGTGGTGAATGCTGTAATAGATCCAGCTGGTACCCGCGCCAAACAAGCCAAAACCGAAACACCAGCCACGGCCCAGGGCCTGGCGGGGACTCAGTTCGCGCAAACCGGCATAGAAGAACCCGACCGCCAGCAACGCCAACGGCCAGATATCGAACGGCGCCAGGGCCAGGGTGGTGAGTGCACCGGCCGCCACGGCCAGCAGGTTACCGGGCCAGCCGGGGCGGGTCATACGATGCATTTCAATCCTTGGATTTATCGGGCGATAGGGGTCAGGCGCAGCAAGTGAATCCGACGGCTGTCGGCGTTCAGGATGCGGAAGCGATAAGGGCCGATTTCAGTGATTTCGTTGCGTTTTGGCAAGTGCCCGAACGCGCTCATCACCAGGCCGCCAACGGTGTCGAATTCGTCGTCGGAGAATTCGCTGTCGAAGAACTCGTTGAAGTTCTCGATCGGCGTCAGGGCCTTGATCAGGAAGTCACCGCTGGGCAGCGGCTTGATGTAGCTGTCTTCTTCGACGTCGTGCTCGTCTTCGATGTCGCCGACGATCTGTTCCAGCACATCTTCAATGGTCACCAGGCCTGCCACACCGCCGTATTCGTCAATGACGATGGCCATGTGATTGTGGTTGGCGCGGAACTCGCGCAGCAGCACATTCAGGCGCTTGGACTCGGGCACGAAGGTCGCCGGACGCAGCAGGTCCCTGATGTTGAAGCTGTCACCGTTCTCCTTGAGGATCAGCGGCAGCAAGTCCTTGGCCAGCAACACGCCCATCACATCATCGTGGCTTTCGCCGATGACCGGGTAGCGGGAGTGGGCCGAGTCGACCACGGCAGGCAGGAACTCGCGAGGTGTCTGGGTCGCCTTGATGCTGATCATCTGCGAGCGCGGGACCATGATGTCCCGTACTTGCAGGTCAGCGACCTGGATGGCGCCTTCGACGATGGCCAGCGCTTCGCTGTCCAACAGTTTGTTCTGGTGTGCGTCGCGCAGCAGCTCCAGCAGCTCCTGGCGGTTCTTCGGCTCGTGGGCAAAAGCCTGGGTGAGCTTACCCAGCCAAGACTTTTGCCCGTTGCTCGATCGATCTTCGCTCATAGCGATTACTCTGAATCCTTTGTTGTAACGATAGGGGTTGTGTCTGTTTCGTCGTCCGCATAAGGGTCGGGAAAGCCCAACTCGGCAAGCAACGTTCGTTCCAGTGCTTCCATTTCTTCGGCTTCGTCATCATCTATATGGTCGTAACCCAGCAGATGCAAGCAGCCATGAATCACCAGATGCGCCCAATGGGCCTTTAGTTCCTTGCCCTGTTCGGCGGCTTCGCGCTCGACCACGGCCACGCAGATCACCAGATCGCCCAGCAGCGGGATGTCGAGAAACTCGTCAGGCACATCGGCCGGAAACGACAGGACGTTGGTGGCGTAATTCTTTTGCCGCCAGGTGTGGTTCAGCTCGCGGGCCTCTTCGTCATCGACCAGGCGAATGGTCATTTCAGAGTCGGCAGTGCGCTGGCGCAGGGCCAGTTCGCACCATTGGCGGAACTCGGCTTCGCTGGGTGCAGGCGCCTCGGTAGCCAGTTGCAGATCAAGCTCAAGCATCGCGGCGACTGTCCTTTGGAGTTTCGTCTGCCGCGCGATTCTCGAAGCGCTCGTAGGCTTCGACGATGCGTTGCACCAATGGATGGCGCACAACGTCCTTGGGCATGAAATGGGTGAAGCTGATACCCGGCACGTCTTTGAGTACTTCAATCACATGGTGCAGCCCGGACTTGGTGCCTTTCGGCAGGTCGACCTGGGTGATGTCACCGGTGATGACGGCCGTGGAGCCGAAGCCGATCCGGGTCAGGAACATCTTCATCTGCTCGACGGTGGTGTTTTGGCTTTCGTCGAGGATGATGAAACTGTTGTTGAGCGTGCGACCGCGCATGTAGGCCAGTGGCGCAACTTCGATCACCTGGCGTTCGATGAGCTTGGCGACGTGTTCGAAGCCGAGCATCTCGTAGAGTGCGTCGTAGAGCGGGCGCAGGTATGGGTCGATCTTTTGCGACAGGTCGCCGGGCAGGAAGCCAAGCTTCTCGCCCGCTTCAACCGCCGGACGCACCAGCAGGATGCGGCGAATCTGCTCGCGTTCCAGCGCGTCTACCGCGCAGGCAACGGCCAGATAGGTCTTGCCGGTACCGGCCGGGCCGATGCCGAAATTGATGTCGTTACCGAGGATTTCCTTCACGTAGCGCAGCTGATTCAAGCCGCGAGGGCGAATCATGCCTTTTTTGGTGCGCAGAGCGACGGAGGGTTCGGACGGGGAGACGTTGTCCAGCTCTTCGACGGCCGATTCCTGCAGGAACAGGTGAACCGTGTCCGGCGACAGCTCTGTACCTTTGGTTTCCCGATACAGACGACGAATCAGATTTTCCGCGGAGGTGGTGTGTTTGGGCTCGCCGATCAGCTCGAACTGGTTTCCGCGGTTGCGGATCTCGATGGTCAGGCGCTGTTCGATCAAGCGCAGATGCTCGTCGAATTGCCCGCACAGATTGGCGAAGCGACGGGCCTCAAAGGGCTCGAGGATAAAACGATGTGGTTCTATGGGTGCGTTCAAGGTCGTATTTAGCCGCCCTGGGGCAATTAAGATGAAATCAAGGATAACGCCAGTGGGCTGGGTGCGAAAGCTCTTAAATAATCCAGCGCCAAACACCGGCCCGGTAGGAGCGAAGCTTGCCCGCGAAGGCGGTATTTCAGACGACTCATGTGGTGAGTGTCAGTCCGCCTTCGCGGGCAAGCCTCGTTCCTACAGGTTTTACGGTGTTACGAAATCAGCGAGCCCCGCAGCGAGTGCGGCTGTGCGGCGTCGATGTGCACGTCGGCGAACTGGCCGATCAAGGTCGGATTGTCGCAGCGGAAGTTGACGATCCGGTTATTCTCGGTCCGGCCTTGCAGTTCGCCGGGGTCTTTTTTCGAATAATCCGTGACCAGAATCCGCTGGATCGAGCCGACCATTTGTCGGCTGATCTCGAAACCTTGCTGGTTCAAGCGATGTTGCAGCGCGTTCAACCGTTCTTTCTTCAGTTCTTCCGGCGTCTCGTCGGCCAGATCCGCAGCCGGGGTGCCAGGGCGCTGGCTGTAGACGAACGAGTAGGAGAAGTCGAAACCGACGTCTTCGATCAGCTTCATGGTCTGTTCGAAGTCTTTCTCGGTCTCGCCCGGGAAGCCGACGATGAAGTCCGAACTGATGCAGATCCCTGGGACAGCTGCCCGCAGCTTGCGCAGTTTGGATTTGTATTCCAGCGCGGTGTGATTGCGTTTCATCGCCGAGAGAATGCGGTCCGAGCCCGATTGCACCGGCAAGTGCAGGTGTTTTACCAGTTCCGGCACGTCGGCGTGGGCCTGGATCAGGCTGTCGGAGAACTCCAGCGGGTGCGAGGTGGTGTAGCGAATCCGGTCGATGCCATCGACGGCGGCCACCACACGAATCAGCTCGGCCAGATCGGCCAAACGTCCGTCGTGCGTGGTCCCGCGATAGCCGTTGACGTTCTGGCCCAGCAGCGTCACTTCGCGCACGCCGTTTTCGGCCAGGTGCATGATCTCGGCAATCACGTCATCAAACGGCCGACTGACTTCTTCACCGCGGGTATAAGGCACCACGCAGAAGGTGCAGTATTTGCTGCAGCCTTCCATGACCGACACATAAGCGCTCGGGCCATCGATGCGCGGCTCGGGCAGATGGTCGAATTTTTCAATTTCCGGGAACGAGACGTCGACTTGCGGCAGCTTGGTGGCGCGCGCGGCGTCGATCATTTCCGGCAGGCGGTGCAGGGTTTGCGGGCCGAACACCACGTCCACATACGGCGCGCGATCGCGAATGGCCGCGCCTTCCTGGCTGGCCACGCAGCCGCCGACGGCGATCACCATGTCCGGGTTGGCCAGTTTCAGTTCGCGCCAGCGGCCGAGCTGGGAGTACACCCGGTCCTGGGCGCGTTCACGAATGGAGCAGGTGTTGAGCAGGATCACGTCGGCGTCTTCAGCGCGAGCGGTCACTTCCAGGGCCTGATGTTCACCCAGCAGATCGACCATGCGCGAGCTGTCGTACTCGTTCATTTGGCAACCGTGGGTTTCGATGTAAAGCTTCTTGGCCATGGACAGTGTCATCACGTGATTCAAAGAACCGCGCATTATAGGGAACATGTCCCAAGGTTCCTACCGCTGTGCGTCCGGCGGCTATGCTATAGTTCGCGCCCTCATTTTTATCCCCTATGTGTTGCCCGCCCACCATGACCAAACGTGAAGCCCCAATCTACAAGGTGATTTTCCTCAACCAGGGCCAGGTGTACGAAATGTATGCCAAGCAGATCTATCAAAGTGATCTGTGGGGCTTCCTGGAAGTGGAAGAGTTCGTCTTTGGCGAGCGCACGCAAGTGGTCGTCGACCCGAGCGAAGAGAAGTTGAAAGCTCAGTTCGAAGGCGTGGTGCGCAGTTTTGTGCCGATGCATTCGATTGTGCGCATCGACGAAGTGGAACGCCTCGGCACACCGAAAATCAGCGAAGCCCGCGGCGCGGTCGGCAATGTCATGCCGTTTCCGATGCCGATGCCTGAGAAGTAAGCAGGAAAGCTTTTGAAATGAACTGGGTTGTTTGTGGCGAGGGAGCTTGCTCCCGCTGGGGCGCGAAGCGGCCCTAAACTCTGCAAACACCGTTTTTCTGATTCACCGCATTGTTTGACGTTACGACGGCTGCGCAGCCGAGCGGGAGCAAGCTCCCTCGCCACAGGGGCCTGCGTCAATCAGGGCAGCGGCGAAAACGGCGTACGCCCATCGGCGCTCTGCAATTCCATCAGGTATTTACGGAAGATTTGCCCGAGCACCTGAGTCGCCATCTCAAGGTCTTCGCGGGGCATCTTCTCGGCCACTTCGTCGGCCGTATCCAGTGCCTCTTCAGCACCGTTGACCGCGGCCATTTTCAGCACGATATACGCCTGAACGTTATTGGCCGGTACGCCTTCGCCGTGAAAGAACATGGTGCCGAGTTTGAATTGCGCCTGGGCGTGGCCTTGCAACGAAGCTTTTTCAAAATAGCCCAGGGCCTTATTGAGGTCGCGCGGGGTGTTTTTGCCGTCGTAGTAGAACTCACCTAACTCGTATTGCGCTTGTGCATCCCCTTCATCCGACGCTTTCTGGCAGGCAGCGAGCGCTTGCGTCAGGTCTTGCGGCTGAGTATTGAGGGTGCAGCGACCCATCGCTGGGATTAACAACGAGTTGCCGCCTGCTTGTGCGAGCGCGAGCAGGGGCTGAAGGAGCAACAGGCAGCCCAGTGCAAGGGCGCGGCCGGTGCGGTTCATGGGAATCGACTTACCTCTGAAGGGCGCGCGGACCCATCGAGGGGATCCAATAAGCGCGCATTATGAAATAAGCAGGGCCAACCTTACAAAGTCTTTACTCGTTTTTCTGCTGCACGGGGAATATATCGCCCGATTGACGGGGGATTATTAGCAGAAGCGTAGGAATAAAGGTGTAAATCCAGGTGAAAGCTGACGCTGGCAATCGCCAGCGTCAGCGGGCACAGCGTTATTTCAATGCGGCGAAGGCACGCTCGGCGGCATCCAGCGTCAGTTTCAACTCGGCTTCGCCATGAGCGATCGAGGTGAAGCCGGCTTCGAAAGCGCTCGGCGCCAGGTACACGCCGCCCTCGAGCATCAAGTGGAAGAAACGACCGAACAGCTTGGCGTCGCTGGCCATCACGTCATCGAAAGTCACGATGTCGTCGGCACCGCTGAAGTACAGGCCAAACATACCGCCAGCCTGCGTGGTCACGAACGGAATGCCAGCAGCATCGGCGCGCTGTTGCAGGCCATCGAGCAAGCGGCTGGTGTAGTCGGTCAGCTCGTCGTGGAAACCGGGACGGCTGATCAGGCGCAACGTCGTCAGGCCCGCCGCCATTGCCAATGGGTTGCCCGACAAGGTGCCTGCCTGATACACCGGACCCAGTGGCGCGATGTGCGACATGATTTCGCGCTTGCCGCCGAAGCAGCCGACCGGCATGCCGCCACCGATGATCTTGCCAAAGGTGCTCAGGTCCGGCGTCACGCCGAAGTGCGCTTGTGCACCGCCGAGGGCAACTCGGAAACCGGTCATCACTTCGTCGAAAATCAGCACTACGCCGTGTTTGTCGCACAGGGTCCGCAGGCCTTCGAGGAAACCTGGCGCCGGCGGAACGCAGTTCATGTTGCCGGCCACCGGCTCGACGATGATGCAGGCCACGTCCTGGCCGACGTCAGCGAGCATGGCTTCGACCGCGTCGATGTCATTGAACGGCAGAGTCAGGGTGTGCTTGGCGAAATCCGCCGGCACACCGGCCGAGCTCGGCACGCCTTGGGTCAGCGCGCCGGAGCCGGCCTTGACCAGCAGGCTGTCGGAGTGACCGTGATAGCAGCCTTCGAACTTGATGATGTTGTCGCGACCGGTGAAACCACGGGCCAGACGGATGGCACTCATGGTCGCTTCGGTGCCGGAGCTGACCATGCGCACCATTTCCATCGACGGCACGATCGAGCAGACCAGGTCGGCCATCTCGGTTTCCATCGCGGTCGGGGCGCCGTAGGACAAGCCGTGCTCCAGTTGTTTACGCACAGCATCCAGTACGTCCGGGTGGCTGTGACCGAGAATCATCGGGCCCCAGGAACCGACGTAGTCAACGTAACGCTTGTCGTCTTCGTCGGTGACGTAGGCGCCTTCGGCGTGTTTGAAGAACAGCGGCGTGCCGCCCACACTTTTGAACGCGCGAACAGGCGAGTTCACGCCACCGGGGATGTGTTTCTGGGCGTTGGCAAACAGGGTTTCGGAACGAGACATGATCGGGCTCTCAAATCAGATTTTCAGTAATTCGTTAAAGGCGCGGGCACGGCGTGTCACTTCAGCCGTGCTCTCGGCGCCAAACAGGCCATGCACCACCGCCAGCAAGTCGACCCCGTGGGCCACCAGCGGGGCGGCGTTGTCGAGGGTGATGCCGCCGATCGCGCAGATCGGCAGGTGCAGTTTGCTGCGGGCCTGGTCCAGCAGTTCGAGGCTGCAGGTCGGTGCGCCGGGTTTGGTATTGGAATTGAAGAAGCGGCCGAAGGCGACGTAACTGGCGCCTTCCTTGGCTGCTTGCTCGGCGAGTTCGAGTTGCGCGTGACAGGTCGAACCGATGATTGCCTGGCGACCGAGCAAGGCGCGGGTCGGCGACAAGGGGCCGTCAGTCTGGCCCAGGTGTACGCCGACATTCAGGCGAGCGGCCAGTTCGGCGTCGTCATTGATAATCAGCTGAGTCTTGTAGCGGTCGCACAGATTGCGCAGGGCTTCGGCCTCACGCAAACGTCGGGCCTCGTCGCTGCTTTTGTCGCGGTATTGCAGCAGGGTGACGCCGCCTTCCAGCGCCGCCTCCACGTACGAAAGAAATTTACCGGCCAGCAACTGGCTGTCGGTAATGGCGTACAGGCCACGTAGTTTCATCGGACAAGCCTCACCGCAGTGCGAATAGAAAGTTACGAACAGAAATCCAGCGGCAGGCGACGCGGCACGAACTGGCCTTTGCCCAACTGCTCGGCATCCCGCAGGGTACGCCACGTGTAGTTAAGCGCGGTCTGCACGGCACTGACGAGATTTTCACCCTGGGCCAGACGACCGGCCAGGGCACTGGCCAAGGTGCAACCGGAGCCGTGATAACTGCCGGGCAAGCGTTGGCAAGTAAAGGTTTCGCGGTGACCATCGCGGCTGTACAGGCGATTGTGGATTTCGTGTTCGTCGCCATGGCCGCCGGTGATCAGCAGGTGCTTGACGAACGGCAGGAGTTTTTCAGCGCACTCGTCCGCGGTGCCTTCGGGCAGTTCGGCGAGGATCCGGGCTTCGGGCAGGTTAGGGGTGGCGATGATGGACAGGGGCAGCAGGCGTTCGCGCATGGCGTAGCCGACTTCATCCTTGCCCAGGCGTCCGCCGCCACCGGCGCGCAGCACCGGGTCGCAGACCACCGGCAAGTGCGGGTGTGCCGAGAGCAGTTCGACCACGGTGTCGACCATCTCCAGGGAACCGAGCATGCCCAGTTTCACGGCAGCGACTTCGGAGTCGTTGAGCACGGCGTTGGCCTGGGCCAGCACCCACTCGCGGTCGAGCACGCGAAAGTCAGTGACGTTGACCGTGTCTTGCACGGTCAGGGCGGTGACGGCCGGGGCCGCATGACAACCCTGGGCGAGCAGGGCTTCGATATCTGCCTGCAAGCCGGCGCCACCACTGGGGTCGTGGCCGGAGAGACAGAGGACAACGGGGCGAGAGCTGTAGATATTCATGGTGCGCGAGCTTACCACCAAACATCGATTTTCGGGTGCAGTGGTCGCCAGGTCTGCCGATACATTGTGGTGAGGGGGCTTGCCCCGTTCCGCTGCGAAGCCGTGGTGAATCTGGCGACGCAATGTTACCGACCGAATGCAAAGGGTGGGGCGCTGCGCACCTCCATGTGAGCAAGCTCCCTCGCCTCAGGTGTTGCATATAGCCATAAGCTGACCGTATAAACAGATTTTCCTGAAGTGTGCCGCTGGAACGCCCGTACTAGAGCCATTGCAGGAAAAATTTCAATGGTGCTCAATGGCCATCAGCGGCTATGCTAGAGTGGATCCAAACCAATAACAGGTAATACCGGTTTTACGTCTACTCAAAGGGAATGAGGGGCTTCCTGAGATAACCGGACAGGCCACGCTGGGGCTTAAATGCGCTATTTGCTGATGTTGCTGTTGTGCTTGCCCCTCATGGCGAGCGCCGTCGAATTCGATGAATTCACCCAGAGCCTTCCCCTGGGCCGAACCCTGCAGGTCTACGAAGACGCGGGCGGTCAGGCGACCATCGCCGATGTCCGTGCGCAAGCCGCGGCCGGTAACTTCAAGCCCCACGATAAAGCCACCCTCAACGCCGGTTACTCGCGTTCGGTGTTCTGGCTGAAAATCGATCTGCATTACCGTCCGTCGAACCCGGCGGCGCAACGGACCTGGCTGCTGGAACTGGCCTATCCGCCCCTCGATCACCTCGATCTCTACTTGCCCGATGCTGGCGGTGACTTTCGATTGGCCCGGCAAACAGGCGATGCGTTGCCGTTTGCCAGTCGCGAGTTCCGCCAGAACAACTACCTGTTCGATCTCAATTTCCTGCCTGACCAGGCGCAAACCGTGTACTTGCGCCTGCAAAGCGAAGGGTCGATCCAGGCGCCCGTCACCTTGTGGTCGAGCACCGCTTACCTCGAAGAACAGCCGGTCCGCCTTTATGTGCTGGGGCTGATTTATGGCGTGTTGTTGGGGATGCTGGTCTACAACCTGTTCATCTACCTCAGCGTGCGCGACACCAGCTATCTCTATTACATCTTCTACATCGCTTCCTTCGGCCTGTATCAACTGTCAGTGAACGGCGCAGCCGTGGAGTATTTCTGGCCGGACAATCCGTGGTGGGCCAACGCCGCGACGCCATTCTTCATCGGTTGTGCTGGACTGTTCGGCAGCCAGTTCGCCCGCAGCTTCTTGCAGACGGCCAACCACAGTCGCTGGCTCGACCGTTTACTGTTGGCGCTGGTGGCGTTCAGTGCGCTCGTGGTCGGGTTGTCGTTGATGACCAGCTACGCCTTGGCCTTGCGCCTGGCAACAGCCTTGGCGTTGGTTTTCACCGTGGCGATTTTCATCGCCGGGCTATGCGCCTGGCTGGGTGGCTTGCGGGTGGCCCGATATTTCATCATTGCCTGGTCGGCCTTCCTGCTCGGCGGCATCGTCAACACCCTCATGGTGTTGGGATACCTGCCGAACGTGTTCCTGACCATGTATTCCAGCCAGATCGGTTCGGCCATCGAAGTGGCGCTGCTGTCCCTCGCCTTGGCCGACCGCATCAACGCCATGCGCGAGCAGCAAGCGCAGACGCTGTTCGATGCCGGTCAGAAACTCGAGGTGCTGAACCAGCAACTGGCCCACAGTAACAAGCTCAAGGATGAATTCCTCGCCACCCTGACCCACGAATTGCGCACGCCCATGAACGGTGTGATCGGTTCGCTGGAGTTGATGCAAACCGTCGAGATGGACCCGGAACTGGAGCAATACCAGCAAACCGCCGCCGGCTCCGCACGGGACATGATGCGCATGGTCAACGGCATCCTGACCCTCACCGAGTTGCAGGCCGGCAAGCTTAAAGTCATCCCGGCAACGTTCAGTCTGCGTGGCGTGGTCGACACCTTGCGCACCCAATTCGAGGGCAATGCTTCAGGCAAGTCCCTGGACTTCAAAGTCGAAGTGATGCCGGGCCTGCCGGATCGCTTGAACGGTGACAGCGCCAAGTTGGCGCAATGCCTGGAATGCCTGCTGGATAACGCCATCAAGTTCACCCGGGTCGGCGGGCTGGCCCTGCGCGTGACGGGCAAACCGGTGGAAAACGGCCGGGTGTCGCTGTCGTTTGCGGTGATCGACACCGGTATCGGTTTCACCGATCTGGGAGAGGCGACGCTGTATCAGCGCTTCTTCCAGCTCGACGGCTCGATGACCCGTGAATACGGCGGCCTGGGCGTAGGCCTGGCGATCTGTCGGCAACTGGTCGAATTGCTCGGCGGACGCCTGACCCATCGATCCGAGCCCGGCAGCGGCAGCCGTTTCCAGTTGGACGTCGAGTTCGAACTGCCTGTGGTCGAGCGGCCGGCAGTGCCCCTGATGACCCGCGAGTTTCCGCGTCTTCGACTGCCACAGGACTGCACGGTGCTGCTGGTGGATGACAACAGCATCAATCAATTGGTGATGCGTGGCATGTTGCTCAAGCTCGGGTTCCGGGTGCGCGCCACCGACAGCGGCGCTGCCGCGCTCGACCTCTTGCAGCGTGAAAGCTTCGATGCGGTCCTGCTCGATGGTCAGTTGCCGACGCTGGATGGCACCGCCTTTTGCTGCCAGATCCGCGGCTTGCCGGGCTGTGCCGACTTGCCGGTGTTCGTGATTGCCGTGAGCGCCGACCGGGAGCGCTGCCCGACGGGAGCCTTGATCGATCACCTGAGCAAACCGGTGAAATTCGAGGATCTGCAAGCGGCGCTCTATCGCCGGGTACTCTGTTCGGGGCAAGGCGAAAGCGCCGACATTTAGGCGGGTATGACACTTTGTTCGGCCAAGAGGCGGTGCTTAACTGAATCCCTTGGCTGACCAAAGGAGCCCCGTCATGAACCTGCATCAGTTCGCCGAAACCCACGAAGTCACCAATCAGCCCCCGTCGCTGGACGGCGCCAACCTCTATCGCATCGACCTGCCTTTGCAAGAATGGTCTCGGCGTTTCGGGGCGGGTTGGGCCGAGTCGCGGATCGACGCTTATGGTGCATTGGCCGGCGGGCCGCTGATGGAAGCAGGGTTCCTGGCCAATCAGAACAAACCGGTGTTCGTCAGCCATGACCGATACGGGCATCGCATCGACCTGGTGGAATTTCACCCGGCGTATCACCAGTTGATGCGCACGGCGGTCGAGCACGGCTTGACCTCATTACCCTGGGCACATCCGCAACCTGGCGCCCATGTGGCTCGCGCGTCGATGACGTACCTGCACAGCCAGGCCGAAGCCGGCAGCGGTTGCCCGTTGACCATGACCTTCGCAAGCGTCCCGGCGATGCGCCTGCAACCGGACCTGGCCGAGCAGTGGCTGCCGAAAATCCTCTCGACCGAATACGACCCGCGCAATGTCGGCATGGCCCACAAGGCCGGTGTCACCATCGGCATGGCGATGACCGAGAAACAGGGCGGCACCGACGTGCGGGCCAACACCACCAAGGCCTACCCGGTCGGCGCCAGTGGCCCGGGCCAGGCTTATGAATTGGTCGGACACAAGTGGTTCTGTTCCGCGCCGATGTGCGATGCCTTCCTGACGTTGGCGCAGACGGACAAGGGCTTGACCTGTTTCTTGCTGCCACGCCATCGCCCGGACGACACGCGCAATCAGTTCTACATCCAGCGCCTGAAGAACAAACTCGGCAATTGCTCCAATGCCTCCAGCGAAGTGGAGTTCCGTGGCGCGCTGGCGTGGATGGTCGGTGAAGAAGGGCGCGGGGTTCCGACCATCATTGAGATGGTCGCGATGACTCGCTTCGATTGCATGGTCGGTTCCAGCTCGCTGATGCGTCAGGCGCTGACCCAGGCCAGCCATCACTGCGCACATCGCATGGTCGGCGGCAAGTTGCTCAGCGAACAGCCGTTGATGCAAAACGTACTCGCTGATCTGGCGCTGGAAAGCGAAGCGGCCCTGGCCTTGAGCCTGCGCATGGGCAAGGCGCTGGATCATCTGGATGACAGCCACGAAGCCAAATTCGCCCGGTTGGTAACGGCGGTGGGCAAGTACTGGATCTGCAAGCGCGCCCCGGCAATGATCAACGAAGCCGCCGAATGCATGGGCGGTGCGGGCTATGTCGAGGAAAGCATCCTCCCGCGCCTGTACCGTGAGGCGCCGGTCAATTCGACGTGGGAAGGTTCCGGTAACGTGCAGTGCCTGGACGTGCTGCGGGCGCTATCGAAGGAGCCAGGTGTGCTTGATGTGTTGTTCAGCGAGTTGGGTGATGGTCAGGGCGATAAGCGCCTGGCTGCGCACATCAGCCAGTTGCAGACGGCGTTCAAGGACACCAGCGACATTCAATACCGTGCGCGGCAGCTCACTGAAGACATTGCGCTGGGGCTTCAGGCCAAACTGTTGCTGGAAGCCGGCAACTCGGCAGTCAGCGATGCGTTCATCGCCAGTCGCCTCGGCTCGGCCGGTCGGGTTTATGGCGCGTTGCCGCGTGGTTTGGATGTTGAGGCGATCGTCGCCCGCTCGACTCCGCAGGGTTTTTGACCACGATGGCATGAACCACACAAAACCCCTGTAGGAGTGAGCCTGCTCGCGATAGCGTTGGCACATCCAACATCTATGTGACTGACAAGCCGTTATCGCGAGCAGGCTCACTCCTACAGGGGCTATCAGTGACATATAGCCAACACGCCACTGTTCCCGTGAAGCGACGATGCAGGCAAGATGAAGCTCTGCAAGTCAGAACACAGGATGCTGATCGTGACCGAAGCTTTTATTGTCGTTCAAACCGCCGAGCAAGCCGTGGACCGGCTTGCGCTCTTGCACAATCGTGCAACCACCGCGCTGAACCAGGCGCTCAAGCGTTATCTCAAGGACCGAGTCGAGCCGGACGCTGAACAGCGTGCGATGTTTCGTTATCCCGAACTGCGTCTGACCTACCACTGCCAGGGCGAAGTCCCACAGACCACCCGCGCTTACGCCAAGGTTCAGCTGCCTGGGACCTACAGTGTCACCGTCACCCATCCGGCGGCGTTCCGTAAATACCTGCTGGAACAACTCGTGCCGTTGATGCACGACTTCACCGTGACCGTCGAAGTCGGCATCAGCCAGCAAAATATTCCTTATCCTTACGTGGTCGAGCAGGGCGATGAACTGGCCGGCTCCGGCGTCACCGCTGCCGTACTGGCGCGGGTGTTCCCGAGCACCGACTTGTCCGCCGCGACCGACGGCATTGCCGATGGCTTGTACGACTGGGAGAACACCGATCCGCTGCCACTGGCCCTGTTCGATGCTGCGCGGGTGGATTTCTCCCTGCGTCGACTGGTGCATTACACCGGCAGCGACTGGCGTCATGTGCAGCCGTGGATTCTGCTGACCAACTACCACCGGTACGTTGACCAATTCATCGTCCATGGTTTGGAGCAGTTGCGCAGTGACCCGCGTTTCGTGCGCATGGTATTGCCCGGCAACGTGATCATCGAAAAGAGCATGGACCACGGCGAAGCCTCGGCGATTGCTGCGGGCGTGGTGTGGCACCGCTATCAGATGCCGGCCTATCACCTGATTGCCAGCGATGGCCATGGCGTGACCCTGGTGAACATCGGCGTCGGCCCGTCCAACGCCAAGAACATCACCGACCATTTGGCGGTGCTGCGTCCACATTGCTGGTTGATGATCGGTCACTGCGGCGGCTTGCGTCAGTCGCAGACCATTGGCGACTACGTACTGGCGCACGCTTACATGCGTCGTGACGGGATTCTCGACCGGGTGGTGCCGCCGAACATTCCGATCCCGGCCCTGGCCGAAGTGCAGATGGCCTTGCAGCAAGCGGCCGCCAACATTACCGGCGAAAAGGGCGACGAGCTGAAAAAACGCCTGCGCACCGGCACCGTGCTGACCTACGACGACCGTAACTGGGAATTGCGCTGGGCCCAGGAGCGTCCGCTGATCAACTTGTCCCGCGCCGTGGCGGTGGACATGGAAAGCGGCACCATCGCGGCCCAAGGCTATCGCCTGCGGGTGCCCTATGGCACGTTGCTCTGTGTGTCGGACAAACCGCTGCACAGCGAAATCAAGCTGCCGGGTTCGGCCAACGCCTTCTATGAGCGCGCTGTCAGCCAGCACTTGAAGATCGGCATCGAGGCGGTGGATCTGTTGCGCACCGAACTCAACTCGTTGCACTCGCGCAAACTGCGCAGCTTCGACGAGCCGCCGTTCCGCTGATTCGTGATGGTCATTTGACGGTCAGGGCACTAGCATTGGCAGCCCTGACCGTTAGATGCTCCTCTTTCCCATGTCCCGTCCACAACGTCCCGTTTCTCGCCGCCCTGGCGCGAAGCCTGCGCCATCCTCCCCAGCCCCGCGCCGTGTCGCCAAAGCGCCGCCGGCCGAGCCGAAGCTGATCCTGTTCAACAAACCCTTCGATGTGCTGACCCAGTTCAGTGACGAAGGAGGGCGGGCGACGCTCAAGGATTACATCGATATTCCGGGGATCTATCCGGCAGGACGGCTGGACCGCGACAGCGAAGGATTACTGCTGCTGACCAACGATGGCCAGCTGCAAGCGCGAATCGCCGACCCGAAACACAAATTGGCCAAGACCTATTGGGTGCAGGTGGAGGGTGAGCCGAGCGCTGAGCAGTTGCAGCGTTTGCGTGACGGCGTCGAACTGAATGACGGCATGACCTTGCCGGCCGAGGCACGGCAATTGGAGGAGCCCGAGCTGTGGCCACGCAACCCGCCGGTGCGCTTTCGCAAAAGCGTGCCGACCAGTTGGCTGGAGTTGGTGATTCGCGAGGGGCGCAATCGTCAGGTGCGGCGCATGACAGCGGCCGTCGGCTTGCCGACGTTGCGCCTGGTACGGGTCAGAATCGGCGACTGGACAATCGAAGGACTCGATCAGGGCCAGTGGAAGGAAGTGCCGGCGCGCTTATAACGTGCCGGTTTCGATCAGGCCGATGACCACGCTTTTGATCACGAACGCAGCCACGCCCAGACCCAGTACGAAGAACAGAATGAACGAGCCAAAACGTCCTGCCTTGGATTTTTTCGCCAGATCCCAGACGATGAAACCCATGAAAATGATCAGGACGCTGACCAGTCCGGTCATCATCCACTCTTCGAGTACGGCAGGATCCATTGAATATCTCCAGCGCGGGCGGGGCTAAAAGGCGCTGGAGTATACGGCATGGGGACGGGCTGGAGGATTGACCTGCGGCAGTGTGTCGCAGTCATTCGTCGCCTGTGCCGGCCTTATCGCGAGCAGGCTCCTACAAGGGATCTTCGGTGTTCAGGAGATCCACTGTAGGAGTGAGCCTGCTCGCGATGGGGACATCAGCTGCGCAGATGAGTTAACGGCAGCTCGGTACTATTGAGCACCTGATTCAACACAAAACTCGAACGAACGCTGGTCACCCCTTCAATCCGGGTCAAATGCCCCAGCAGCAGTTTCTGGTAGTGATCCATATCCGGCACCACAACCTTGAGTTGATAATCCGCATCCATCCCCGTCACCAAGCTGCATTCCAGCACCTGGGGCAACGTTCGAATCGCGGCTTCAAAGTTCTCGAAACGCTCCGGCGTATGGCGGTCCATGCCGATCAGCACGTAAGCCGTGAGGCTCAAGCCGAGCATCTTGCGGTCCAGCAGCGCCACCTGGCGGGTGATGTAGCCGTCGTCTTCCAGTTGCTTGACCCGGCGCGAGCAAGGCGAAGGCGACAGGCCGATGCGTTCGGCCAGCTCCTGGTTGGAGATGCGCGCGTCACGCTGCAATTCCGCCAAAATGCTCAAGTCGTATCGGTCGAGTTTGCTCATCAATCAGGCCTTTGTCATAACTATTGCGGCAGATTATCTATCCAGGGTTAAAAATTGCGCAAGTGATGTTTAATTGAGCAATCTTCGCAATCCTCTGCCGGCACCCGCGGCCTATTCTTATCACCAGAATCACTGCTCGGACAAACAGTCCATAGCCGCTCGCCGAATCAGGCCGGCGGCGGCCGCCACCCCCACAGGGGATGTGCCGGCCTCCGAGCTACACACTGTCCAGAAGACGGCGTGAGGTGAGCCGACGTAATAAGCGTCGAGCACGGACGAAGTTCTCTAAGGGAGGCCGACGGGTCTCCCTTTTCTTTTGCCTGGAATTTGAGAGCGGCCCTCAATAAATAAGTTGCGCGACTGATAACCTGTTGCAGAACCGCCCTGTACTTTCCCAGTCTTACGTACAGGCTCTAACCCGCAGTGAGGAAAAGCATGAAGTCGCGCATCTGGCGTTTGGCCGGTGTTGGTTTGCTGTGTGTGAGTGTCACTGCGCAATCGCTGGCCGATGATCAGCAAAACCGTGGCCCCGATGGCGGGCAACGTGGAACGGACGGCCATCAGGGCAACAATCAGGGGCATGGCGGCAATAATCAGCCGCGCCCGCAGGACAACGACATCATTCGTGGCGACAACAGCCGCCAGTTCGAGCACAACGGCCAGACTCAGAACAACGGCCAGTGGCAGAACCGTCCGCAGCCCGACTACAACAATCCTGTTCGCTCACCGCCGCCACCCCCGCAGCTCCCGGCCAATGACCTGCCGATCCAGGGTCGCCCCGACGCGGTGCGCCAGACCCAGCAGCCACAGCGTGGTTACTATCAGGACAATCCACAGCGCAACAATTACAACCAGCAATGGCAGAACAACGGTCCGCGTCCCGATGATCGTCGTTGGGCGGGTCGTCCGGATGGGCACGGTAATGGCTGGGGCCCCGGCCCGCAATATCGCCCGGGTCATGTGATCGACCGCTTCCCGGACCGTGACTACCGCGTGCCTTACGGTGGTCGGGATTATTTCTATTCCGGCGGCTACTGGTATCGCCCACAAGGCCCGCGTTATGTGGTGGTTCAACCGCCTCGCGGGATTCGAGTCAGCTACTTGCCCGATTACGCGCGTGAGGTGTGGATCGGCGGGGCGCTGCTGTTCCTGGCGGCCGGTTCGTATTACGCCTATCAGGAAAACACTCAGGACTACGTGGTGGTCGAGCCGCCGGTGCAAATGCAGCCGCAGCCGGTCAGCAACAGCTACGACGTGGAGGCCTATCCGGCCAACGGCCAGTCGCCGGAGCAGGTCAACCAGGACGGTTACGAGTGTTATCAATACGCGGTGCAGCAAAGTGGCTTCAATCCGCGGACGGCCACCTACCAGCCAGACCCGTCAGTGGTGCAAGCCTACCGCCAGGCTCAAGGTAACTGCCTGAGCAGTCGCGGCTATCAGGTTTCTTTCTGAGTCTTTGCCGCCAGTACCACTTCCTGCGGGTCGGCGTGCACCAGCACTTCGGCTCGCGGGTAAGCGGCGTGAATCGCATCGGCGGCCTGATCGCTGATGCCGTGGGCGACTGACAGGGTCAGGTCCCCCGGCAATTCCAGGTGCAACTGCACGAACCACTGGTTGCCGGAAATCCGCGTGCGCAGGTCATGCGCGCCCAGCACCCCCGGAACGCCGCAGGCCAGCTCAAGCATGTGCTGGCTCACCTCCGGCGGCAGTTCCTCATCCATCAGCACCGTAAAACTTTCCTTGGCGATCTGAATCGCGCTCCAGAAGATGTACGCAGCGATTGCCAGGCCGAACCAGGGGTCGACCTGATGCCAGCCAAACCCGGCCAACACCAGCGCCAGCAGAATGCTGCCATTGAGCAGCAAGTCCGAGCGGTAGTGCAGGGAGTCGGCGCGCACCGCGTTGGAGCCGGTGGCCTTGACCACCCGATGTTGCAACATCAGCAACGCCACGGTCAGCGCCAGGGAGAACACAATCACGCCGATGCTGATCCATGGCGCGCCCACCGGTTCCGGATGTTTCAGCCGCTCGATCGCCTGCAAAGAAATCAGCACCGCACTGCCGCCAATGAACAACGCTTGAGCCATGCCCGCCAGCGACTCGGCCTTGCCGTGCCCGTAACGGTGATCGTCATCGGCCGGGCGCAACGCGTAATGCACCGCCAGCAGATTGAGCAAGGAGGTGACGCCGTCGAGCGCTGAGTCGGTCAACCCGGCGAGCATGCTCACCGAACCGCTCAACCACCAGGCGATGGCTTTGGCGACGATCAGCGTACACGCCACCGCCACCGAGGCACGAGTCGCCAGCCGCAGCAGGCGGGCGTGTTCGGAGCTGGAAATCATAGGGGCGGCTATTCCTTTACGTGCACGGATTACGCGGCGGGTTGCAGGCCGAACAGGGCCAGTTGCTGGGTGCTGCCTTTGTGTTGAATCAGGCGTGGGTCATCCAGCGGGAAGCTGCGGCCCAACTCGGTTTCGAGAATAGTCTGCAACTTATGGTTATCAACTTTGCCGTCGGCGCCGATCGCTTCCTTGAGTTTTTCCGGGGCCACCTGTGCGGTCTCACCGGGCGCGTAGTAAATCGCGCCAGTGGCGAAGTCCACGGCGAACGCGATCAGGCCGGGGATGATGTAGAACAGCAGGCCCACGGCATCGAGCGCGGCGATGGCCGGGTCGATCTTGCCGTCAATCTGACCACGACGGTCAGGGTAGAAAATCGATCCGCAAGCCGTCACCTGGGTCAGCAACGTCGCGACCAATACACCGCCAATCAAGCGAAAGGGAACACGCATATGAAATCTCCTGGGTAATTTCAAAACGAAAGGACGCCTGTATGAATTAGGACCGTCATTAACGCCGAGCAGTTCGCCGTTATACTCGCCGCTCTGTTTTGGAGCCAGCATGATTTCTTTGCCGATTGATGAAGTTTTACCCGCCCTGCGTGAAGCCTTGGCTACACGTCACGAAGCCGTGCTCGAAGCACCGCCCGGCGCCGGTAAAACCACCCGTGTTCCGCTGGCCTTGCTCAACGAGCCGTGGCTGGCCGGGCAGACCATTCTGATGCTTGAGCCGCGCCGTTTGGCGGCGCGGGCGGCGGCGGAGCGCTTGGCCAGTGAGCTGGGCGAGAAGGTCGGTGAAACCGTTGGCTACCGGATCCGGCTGGACAGCAAAGTCGGCCCCAAGACCCGTATTGAAGTGGTCACTGAAGGCATTCTCACCCGACGTTTGCAGGATGACCCGGCACTCGACGGCGTTGGCCTGCTGATTTTCGACGAATTCCACGAGCGCAGCCTCGACGCGGACCTGGCATTGGCCCTGAGCCTGAATGGCCGGGAGCTGTTTCGCGACGACCAGCCGCTGAAAATCCTTTTGATGTCTGCAACGCTTGAAGGCGAACGCCTGGCCGGGTTGCTCGATGACGCGCCGATCCTGCGCAGTGAAGGCCGTATGTACCCGGTGGCGATGCGCTGGGGTCGGCCGTTCCAGCCCGGCGAATTCATCGAGCCGCGCCTGGTGCAGACGATTCTCGAAGCCTTGAATGATGAGACCGGCAGCGTGCTGGTGTTCCTGCCGGGGCAGGCGGAAATCCGTCGCGTGCATCAACAATTGGCGGATGCGTTGGGCGAGAGCACACAGGTGTTGCTCTGCCCGTTGCACGGTGAGCTGGACCTCGCCGCCCAACGAGCGGCAATCGATCCGGCACCGGCGGGCAAGCGCAAAGTGGTGCTGGCGACCAACATCGCCGAGACCAGCCTGACCATCGACGGCGTGCGTGTGGTGATTGATGCCGGGCTGGCGCGGGTGCCGCGTTTCGATCCCGGCAGCGGCATGACCAGGCTCGATACCCAACGAATTTCAAAAGCCAGTGCCACTCAACGTGCCGGCCGGGCAGGGCGCCTGGAGCCGGGCGTGTGTTATCGGTTGTGGTCGCAGGATCAGCACGAGCAATTGGCAGCCTATGCCAGCGCGGAGATTCTCTCGGCCGACCTTGCCGGTCTGGCCTTGCAGCTCGGGCGCTGGGGCGTGACACCGACGCAATTGGTGTGGCTCGACGTGCCGCCCGCCGCCGCTTATGCACAGGCTCAGGATCTGCTTGATCGTCTGGGCGCATTGGACGGCGACGCGCTGACCCGTCACGGTCAGGCCATGGCCGAATTGCCGGCGCATCCGCGCATCGCCCATTTGTTGTTGCGCGGTCAGGCGCTCGGTTTGGCCGACATGGCCTGCGATGTCGCGGCATTGCTCGGTGAGCGGGACATCTTGCGTGGCGCCGGAGCGGATCTGCACAGCCGATTGGTGCTGTTGTCCGGCGAAGAGCGTGCGGCTCGCGGTGCTCAGGGTGGCGTGCAACGTGCCCGGCAACTGGCGCGGCAGTATCGCGGTTACCTGCGTGGCAAAGCGACGGAGCCGGTCAGCGATCCGGATCATCCACGCTGGCTCGGCGCCCTGTTGGCGTTGGCCTATCCAGACCGCGTTGCCCAGCAACGCCGCGCCGGTGGCGCTGAATATCGCCTGGCCAACGGCCGTGCGGCGTTGTTCGCTGAAGCAGACAGTCTGATGAAGCAAGCGTGGTTGGTGATTGCGGATCTGGGCAGTCGTCAGGGGCAGCGCGAGGAACGGATTTATCTGGCGGCGGATTTTGATCCGGCGCTGTTCGATTCCGTACTGGCCGAGCAAGTGCGCGTGGTCGATCAACTGGATTGGGATGAGCGCGAAGGTGTGTTGCGCGCCGAGCGTCAGCGCAAGGTTGGTGAATTGATCCTCAGCCGCGAACCGCTGACCGGCCTCGACGAAACAGCGCGCAGCCAGGCGCTGGTCAATCTGGTACGCCGCAAGGGGCTGGAGTTGTTGCCGTGGACCCCGGAGCTGCGTCAGTGGCAGGCGCGCGTGGCATTGCTGCGACAGCTGGACCTCGGCAGTAAGGGTGAAAGTGAATGGCCGGATGTCAGCGATGCCGCACTGCTCAAAAACCTTGAGCACTGGCTGATGCCGTACCTGGGCAAAGTCTCGCGCCTCAGTCATTTCGCCAATCTGGACCTGTCGAGCATCGTCCATAACTTGCTGCCCTGGCCGCTGCCGCAACGGCTGGATGAACAGGCGCCGCATCACCTGAGTGTGCCGTCGGGTTCTTCGATTCGTCTGGACTACAGCGAACAGCCGCCGATTCTGGCGGTGCGTTTACAGGAGCTGTTCGGCCTGTCCGATACCCCGCGCATTGCCGGGGGCCGGCAAGTGGTGAAGCTGCATCTGCTGTCCCCGGCGCGGCGGCCGGTGCAGGTGACTCAGGACTTGGCGAACTTCTGGCGCAGTACCTACGCCGAGGTGAAGAAGGATTTGAAGGGACGGTATCCGAAGCATTATTGGCCGGATGATCCGTTGGTGGCCGAAGCCACCGCTCGGATCAAACCCCGCAAGTAACTCTTGGGGTAGAACACAAAAACTGTGGCGAGGGAGCTTGCTCCCGTCGGTCCACGAAGCGGCCCCATAATCGGCCGCCTGAATGTGTCAGATACACCGCATGCAATGGAGATGCGACTGCTGCGCAGTCGAACGGGAGCAAGCGCCCTCGCCACAGGATTTCACTTGGCTCATGTGCTTGCCCCGGCCTTGGCAGTGAGTTGCTCCCGGCAATAATCGGCAAACAACTGCGCCGGTTTGGTCAGTTGCCCGCGCTTCAACCATGCCGCCACCAATCCCGAACCAGTGACCTCTTCGACGATATCCACGCACACCACTTTCTTCCCGTCGTAAGTGCATTCCGAATGCGGCCGCGTCACCAGGATCGAGAAGCCGAACCCTTGCCCGACCATCCCCCGCACCATCTCGATCGACGGTGAGCTGAAGGCGATGTTCGGTGACAGGTTCAGTTCTTCGAACAGGCTGACGAAGTAGGTCCGGCTCGGTTGCACGTCCAGCAGAATCATCGGTTCCAGGCACAGATCACGTAGCGACACTTGCTTGAGCTGGGCGAAGCGATGGTCCGCCGGCAGCAACGCATATGGCCGTTGCGCCGGCATCAGCGGTTCGGTCTGAATGGTGGCATCGAGCTCGTGCTCATACAGGATCGCCAGGTCGAAGGTGCCCGACGTCAGGCCTTGCACCAGCTCTTGCTGCTCGCCGTCGCGGATGCGGATTTTCACCCCCGGATACAGCGCCGAAAACCCGGCAATCAGTTGCGGCAGGTACAGCGGTGCGACCGTTTCGAAGCAGCCGATATCGATTTGCCCGGCCACCACGTCGTTGTCGGCCAGGGCGTTCTGTTCGAACTCCTTGGCCATGCGCAGCAGTTCCTGGGCTTTGCGATAGAAGCGTGCGCCGCTTGGTGTCAGGGACACGCCCTGAGCGTGATGGCGGATCAGCAGTTGCACGCCGAAGCTGTCTTCCAGGCCTTTGATCGCCGTGGAGATCGCCGGTTGGGCGATGTACAGCTTGCGCGAGGCCTCGGCGACGCTGCCGCATTCGACGGTGGTGATGAAGTATTTCAATTGACGCAGGTTGTAGGCAGCCACGGCAAACCTCGGGGTGGATGGACTCGACATCCAGGCAATTTTCGCGCCGACTGCATCCGTTCTGACGACGGTGTTGTTGTGCCTGAACAATAACCACATACCGCGCCACCGGGGAGATTGGCTGCCCAGTTTTTTCATGGTCTGCGAAGACATTTTTACTATTTTTACTGGACTCGGGCCTGGGCCACCATTCAGACACAAGAAAAGCCCATGGAGCATCTGAACGTGTTCGAGCTTGCATATTGGCAAAACAAAGCCGCCGCGCTGCGGTTTCCCGACCAGGCCCTGATCGACGGCAAACCCCGTTCGGCGCAGTCGGGTCAGACCTTCACAGCAATCGACCCCGCCACTGGCCAGCGTCTGGCGAACGTGACCGCTTGCGGTGATGAAGAGGTGGACGCGGCGGTACTCAATGCGCGGCGGGTATTCGAAGCCGGCACCTGGTCGGCGCGTTCGCCGAGCGAGCGCAAGCACGTGTTGCTGCGTCTGGCGGAACTGATCATGACCCACCGCGAAGAACTGGCGCTGCTCGACTCGCTGAACATGGGCAAGCCGGTGATGGACGCCTACAACATCGACGTGCCGGGCGCCGCCGGGGTGTTTCGCTGGTACGCCGAAAGCCTCGACAAACTCTACGACCAGATCGCCCCCAGTGCGCAAAACGTGCTGGCGACCATCACCCGCGAAGCACTGGGTGTGGTCGCTGCGGTGGTGCCGTGGAATTTCCCGCTGGACATGGCCGCGTGGAAACTCGCGCCAGCCTTGGCCGCAGGCAATTCGGTGATCCTCAAGCCCGCCGAGCAATCACCGTTCTCCGCCCTGCGTCTGGCTGAGCTTGCATTGGAAGCCGGTCTACCACCGGGCGTGCTCAACGTGCTGCCGGGCCTCGGCGAGCAGACCGGCAAAGCCCTCGGTCTGCACCCGGATGTCGACTGCCTGGTGTTCACCGGCTCCACTGAAGTCGGCAAGTATTTCATGCAGTATTCGGCGCAATCGAACCTGAAACAGGTGTGGCTGGAGTGCGGCGGCAAGAGCGCCAATCTGGTGTTCGCCGATTGCCAGGACCTGGACCTGGCCGCCGAGAAAGCAGCGTTCGGCATCTTCTTCAATCAGGGTGAAGTCTGCTCGGCCAACTCACGGTTGCTGGTGCAGCGTTCGATTCATGATGAGTTCGTCGAGCGCCTGAAAGTGCAGGCCGAGCGCTGGCAGCCGGGTGATCCGCTGGACCCGTCGAGCAGCGCCGGGGCAATCGTCGACAGCCGTCAGACCGCGCGCATCATGAAGTTCATCCAACAGGCCGAACGCCTGGGCGCGACCAGGGTGTGCGGGGGCAGGCAGTCGATCTTCAACGGCTCCGACAACTTCATTCAGCCGACGATTTTTACCGGCGTGAGCCCGGACATGCCGCTGTTTCGCGAGGAAGTGTTCGGCCCGGTGCTGGCGGTCACGGCGTTCGACGACGAGGCCCACGCCTTGCAACTGGCCAACGACAGCGTCTACGGCCTGGCGGCTTCGCTGTGGACCGACGACCTCAACCGCGCCCACCGTGTGGCGCGGCAATTGCGAGCGGGCACGGTGTCGGTCAACAGCGTCGATGCACTGGACGTGACCGTGCCTTTTGGCGGCGGCAAACAGTCCGGATTCGGTCGCGACCTGTCGCTGCACTCATTCGATAAATACACCCAGTTGAAGACCACCTGGTTTCAGCTGCGCGCATAACAGCCGCTCATAACAAAACGGAGAACTGGCGATGACCACACCACGTGAAACCCGCGACTACCAGGCCGCCGACGCTGCGCACCACATCCACGCATTCGTCGATCAAAAAGCGCTCAATGACGAAGGGCCGCGGGTGATGGTCCGCGGCGAGCGCCTGCACTTGTGGGACAACGATGGTCGGCGTTACCTCGACGGCATGTCCGGGTTGTGGTGCACCAACCTCGGTTACGGCCGCAAGGATCTGGCGGCTGCGGCGACCCGGCAGCTCGAGCAGTTGCCGTACTACAACATGTTTTTCCACACCACTCACCCGCAGGTGATCGAACTCTCGGAGCTGCTGTTCAGCCTGTTGCCGGGGCACTACAGCCACGCGATCTACACCAACTCCGGTTCCGAAGCCAACGAGGTGCTGATCCGCACTGTGCGGCGTTACTGGACGATCCTCGGCAAGCCCGAGAAGAAAATCATGATCGGTCGCTGGAACGGTTACCACGGCTCGACCCTGGCGGCGACGGCGCTCGGCGGCATGAAGTTCATGCATGAAATGGGCGGCATGATCCCCGATATCGAACACATCGACGAGCCGTACTTTTTCGCCCACGAGGGCAATCTGACCCCGGCCGAATTCGGCGTGCGGGCGGCGCAGCAACTGGAAGCGAAGATTCTCGAACTGGGCGCCGATAAGGTCGCCGGGTTTATCGCCGAACCGTTCCAGGGCGCCGGCGGGATGATCTTCCCGCCTGAGAGTTACTGGCCGGAAATTCAGCGGATCTGCCGCAAGTATGACGTGCTGTTGTGCGCCGACGAAGTGATCGGCGGCTTCGGTCGTACCGGCGAATGGTTCGCTCACGAGCACTTCGGTTTCGAGCCGGACACGCTGTCGATCGCCAAGGGTTTGACCTCCGGTTACATCCCCATGGGCGGGTTGATTCTGTCGAAGAAAATGGCCCGGGTGTTGGTGGAGCAGGGCGGGGTATTTGCCCACGGTTTGACTTACTCCGGGCACCCGGTGGCGGCGGCGGTGGCGATTGCCAACCTCACGGCGTTGCGCGATGAGGGCGTGGTGACGCGGGTCAAGGATGACATCGGACCGTACCTGCAACAGTGCCTGCGCGAGGTGTTCGGCAATCACCCGTTGGTGGGCGATATTCAGGGTGTCGGCATGGTCGCGGCGTTGCAATTGGCCGAGGACAAAAGCAGTCGCAAGCGTTTTGCCAATGAGAACGACATTGCCTGGCGTTGCCGCACGATTGGCTTTGAGGAAGGGGTGATTATTCGTTCGACGCTGGGGCGGATGATCATGGCGCCGGCGTTGATTGCCAGCCGGGAGGAGATTGATGAGCTGGTGGGCAAGACCTTGAAAGCAGTCGATCGTACTGCTCAGGAATACGGCCGGCTTTGATCTTGTAGCGCTCTTGTGATCCTCTTCGCGGGCAAGCCTCGCTCCTGCAGGTTATGTGTCGTGCCCAATTCCGCGGCCGACATAAACCCTGCAGGAGCGAGGCTTGCCCGCGAATGCTGTGGTCGATTCAACACTCATTTCATGTTTTGCACCTCCCCCGTGCATCCCCGCCAACCCCGCCCTTTTACGGCGCGCGCTACCCAGTTTTTTCATCACTCCCAACGACATATTTCCTGATTTTCCTTATCCCGCCCCTGGTCCAACATCGACTTCGCCAGTCAGCCGAATGCTGACCATCGAAAGGTCCATCAGAGACCACCGGTGGCAACTGATCCAAGGCCACTGGCCGTACTGCCCATGACAAAACTAAATCAACAGCTTTGGGAGTGCTCCATGATCAAGTCCTTGCTTAACCGCGTCGCTCATCCACTGGCGATCACCGCCATCACCGCCATCGCCGCCACGGTCGCCACCAGCGCCCAGGCCGGCACCCTGTCCATCGGCCACACCACGTGGGTCGGCTACGGCACGCTCTACCTGGCCCAGGATCTGGGCTACTTCAAGGAAGGCGGTTTGACCGTCGAATTGCCCGTCGTTGAAGAAGCTTCGATGTACATGGCCGCCCAGGCTTCGGGCGAGTTGTCGGGCTCGGCGTCGACTATCGACGAAGTGCTCAAGTACCGTCCGCAATTCTGCTTCAAGGCCGTCGCCGCACTCGATGACAGCCATGGTGGCGACGGTGTTCTGGTGGGCAAGGACGTCAAGAGTTTGCAGGAGCTCAAAGGCAAGGCAGTGGCGGTGAACGAAGGGTCGACCTCGCAGTTCTGGCTGTCGTACCTGCTGAAAAAACACGGCATGAGCATGAGCGACATCACCGTGCAGAACATGACGGCCGATGACGCTGCCACCGCGTTCATCGCCGGCCGTGTGCCGGCCGCCGTGACCTGGGAGCCGCACCTGTCGATGGTCCGCAACAAGCAACAAGGCAAAGTGCTGATCGACAGCAGCAGCACGCCGGGAGTGATTGTCGACGTGGTCGCGCTCAACTGCACGGTCATCGAGAAGCAACCGGAAGACGTCAAGGCCTTGGTCGCCGGTCTCTACAAAGCGGTGCAGTACACCAAGGACCATCCGAAGGAAGCTTACAAAATCATGGCCAAAGGCGTCGGCGGTTACCTCGCCGATCCGAAGGAACTGGAAGCCGCCGCGCAAGGCGTGCGCTTCTACGATCAGGCCATGAGCGAAAAACTCTTGGGGTCTCCGGGCAAGCCGGGCGACAGCGAGCCACTGATCAAACTGGCCAACGAAACCGCCAGCGAATTGCAGGGCAAGCCCTACAACGTCAGCAATGACGACCTGATCGACAACCGCTTCGTCAGCCCGCTGTAGGAGGTCCGCATGTTCAAGCGCAATTCATGGCTGAGCCGCTGCATCACGCCCAAGACCGGCCTGCCGGTGCAGGTGATCTGGAGCGCGAGCGGCCTGGCCTGGGTGTTGTTGATCGGCCTGTGGGCCGGGTTGTCCTATGGCGGCGTGGTGCCAGGCATGTTCCTGCCGACACCGGGGGCGGTGGCCGAAGCCGCCGTGCGACTGAGCCGCGACGGCACCCTTGGCCTGCATGTGTGGGCCAGCCTCGAAGTGGTGATGGTCGGCTTCATTGTCTCGTCGCTGGTGGCGGTGCCGTTGGGGTTGCTGATGGGCAGCTTCCGCATCGTCCAGGCGTTCCTTGAACCGATGGTCAATTTCATCCGCTACCTGCCGGTGACCTCGTTCGTGCCGCTGTTCATTCTGTGGATCGGCATCGGTCTGGAACAGCGTGTGTCGGTGATCATCTTTGGCGTGTTTTTCCAGCAACTGGTGATGATCGCCGACGTGTCCAAGGGCATCTCCAAGGACCTGATCAACGCGTCGTACACCTTGGGTTCGACCCGCCGCGATGCGGTGCTGCATGTGATTGCCCCGGCGTCGTTGCCGGGTGTGCTCGACACGTTGCGCGTAACCATGGGCTGGGCCTGGACCTATCTGGTGGTCGCCGAGCTGGTCGCCGCGTCCAGTGGCCTGGGTTACTTGAGCCTGAAAGCCATGCGCGGTTTTCAAGTGGACGTGATTTTCCTCGCCATCGCAATCATCGGCCTGCTGGGCCTGGTCACCGATCAACTGTTCCGTTTTCTCCGTCTGAGGATTGCCGCATGGGCTCAGTAAGCGCCGTCAACCCGCGTTTCATCACACCCACGGCCGCCCCGGTGCAAGCCGCGCCACGGCTGCAGGTGGACAAGGTCAGTCTGCGTTATCAGAAACCTGGCGGCGGCATGTTCACCGCGCTGGAGCAGGTGTCGTTCGAAGTGCCGGATCAACAATTCGCCGTGCTGGTCGGACCGTCGGGCTGTGGCAAGTCGAGTCTGCTGTACCTCACGGCCGGCCTGAACGAGCCCACGGAAGGCGAGATTTATGTCGGCGGCCAGCAAGTGCAGGGGCCGGGTGCGGATCGGGGTATGGTGTTCCAGAGCTACACGCTGTTCCCGTGGCTGACCGTGCGGCAGAACGTCGAGTTCGGCCTCAAGCGGCGCGGCATGGCGGCCGCTCAGCGCAAGGAGATCGTCGATTACTACGTCAATGAAGTGGGGCTGACCGGGTTCGCCGATAACTACGCCAAGCAGTTGTCCGGCGGCATGATGCAGCGTGTGGCGATTGCCCGGGCCTTGGCCAATGACCCGCAAATCCTCTTGATGGACGAACCCTTCGGCGCGCTCGACAGCCAGACGCGCCTGCAAATGCAGCAGCTGTTATTGCGGGTCTGGGGCAACAGCAAGAAGACCGTGCTGTTCGTGACCCATGACATCGACGAGGCGATTCTGTTGGGGGATCGGGTGTACGTGATGGGCGCCAGGCCAGGGCGGATCAAGCAGATCCTGGACGTGCCGATCGAACGCCCGCGTAACCTGGACATGGTCATGGAGCGCTCGTTCATCGACATGAAACGCAAGATCTTCGGGCTGTTGCATGACGATCTGGAAGAGGTTCATTGAGCCGATTTACCGTCATGCCAAAATCCCCTCTGGGAGCGTTGATCCGGCTCTATGGGGCCGCAGGCAGGAGGAACCGCGCAATCACCGGCAAATGATCGGAGATCCGCAAGGTATCGTCCTGCCTCACCATCGCCTCGACCCGTTTGATCCGCGGGCTGTAGAACAGGTAATCAACCGTCCGGTCCGGGCCATTCAAGCCTGGATCATTCGGGTAGTGGGTCAGCCACCGCGCCCGGTCGATCCCGCTGGCTTCGTTGTTGGTCGGGATCATCGGGTATTTGTCCCACAGCACATGCAAGGCACTGTCGACGGAGTAGGGCGTGCGTTGTTCGTCGGGCAGGCGTCGATACTGGCCCAGCGGCAACAGGTTGAAGTCGCCACCGATCAACCACGGGGTGCCATGGCTTTCATATTTGTCGAGCACCTTGGCCACGGCGGTCACTTGGGTCAGCAGGGTTTCATCAGGCTGGATGACGCGGTCCAGATGGGTATTGAGCACCGCAATCTGCCCACCGCCGCCCAATGGCAGGTAAGTCGCCAGCAAGGCGTTTTTCGGTGTGAACTGACGGCTGATGAAGTTGGCCGACGCGACCGGCAATTGCAGGCGTTCGGCGTGTTCGATCTGGTATCGGCTGAGGGTTGCCAGTTGTCGGCCGACACTGCCGAAGATGTGCGGCAGCGGCACAAAGTCAGCTTTCCAGTCGAAGGCATGAGCGCTGCACGGATAAAGGTCGGCGACCCGCTCCTGAAGCAACTTGAACTGGTTTTGATAATCGCTGGCCTTGGCGCCGTCATCCAGCTCCTGCAACAGCACAATGTCCGGTTGCTCGTCACGAATGACCCGTGCCACCTCATCGAGGCTGAAGGCCATGTCTTCGGCGGTGGGGCTCTCGTCGTCGCCTTTGGCCAGGTCATTCCAGAACACGTAGCGCTTGCCCGCCAGGTACTGGACGTTCCAGGTCATGACTTTCAGGGCCTGGCCGGGGACCAGCGTGGGCGCCTGAGCGTTGCAGCCGACCGGTGCTGCTTCTTTGGCACCGGGACGCCAGGTCAGGTTGTAAATCAGCAAGGCAATCAGGCCCGCCGTGATCAGCAGGCCCAGCAGGGTGTAGCGCAGTAGACGGGTCATGGCTCGGCTTATAGCGTTACAAAAGATGAGCCCGAGCATAACCGAGCGTAGGGCTTAAGCCCATGGGTCATAGCGGCCCGTCAATTTTCTCGGGGGCATCGGCAATCAGCATGAACAGGCGGAACAGCACCACGCTGGTGAACAATTGCAGGAAGCTGTGCGCGCTGTCGATCAGCAGCGAAATCACCGGGTTCTGCGGATCCGGGTAAATCGCAAGGGTCGCGCCCTTGAGCACCCACAACGGGCCCATCACACACAGAATGCACACCAGGATGCGCAGGAAATGGCCGCGGGTCAGACGCAGGCTTTCCTTCATCGCCGCCAACGGGGCCAGGCCGCGCAGCACCAACAGATACTCGCCGAACGCCAGGGTCACCATCAGCCAGATGCCCGGCAGGAAATACAGCGACAGGCCGATCAGGATCAGCAAGGTGTTGAGGGCGGTGAGCAGGGCGAAGCGCGGCCACAGATAGGCCGACCTCGACAGCAACTCGCGGGTGCTCGGTGATTCGCCACGGCTGCGGGCATCGAGAAACAGGATCAGTGCGGCGGTGTACAGCGGATAGACCAGCAAGCCGACCATCACGCTGATGCCGGGGAAACTGTCCGGCTCGGTGGAGCGATCCACCACTTGTTGCAGCAGCGCCTCGAAAATCACCAGCGGCAGGCACAGGCGCACGATCTGGCCCAGATTGCGCTTGAAGAAATACAGAGAGTCACGCAGTACATCGAACGAATTCATCAGTCGGTATCGCAGGTTGAAAGCAGTGGCCCACTTTAACCGATGAAGCCCTTTGGGGCGCAAACGTAAACGTTCGGTAAAGGTCATTGAAACAACTTGTTTCAGCCTCCATTAAGGTCGAGCACCTTATCCTCTTTGGTAAAGGTCAACGATTTCTCCGGCAATCTACGAGGTCGCCATGAACAGCGAAGAACAAACCCTGATCGATGGACTGTTTTCCCGGTTGCAACAAGCCGAAACGGACTCAGCCCCGCGTGACGCCCAGGCTGAAGCGCGGATCAAGGAGCACCTGACTCGCCAACCGGCGGCAGGTTATTTCATGACCCAGGCGATTCTGGTTCAGGAAGCGGCCATCAAAAGCCTCGACGCGCAGAACAAGCAACTCGCTCAGCAAGTTCAGCAATTGCAGGCCGAGCTGCAATCGGCCAAGGCGCAGCCGTCGGCGCCTGCCAGCGGTGGATTCCTGTCGAGCATTTTCGGTGGCGGTTCCCGTGATCCGCAGCCTGCACCGACGCAAAGCGCGCCGTCCTCCAATGGTGGATGGCGTGAGCAGGGGCGGCCGTCGTTCAATTCGCAGCCGCCACAGCAACAGAACTTCGGTGCTGCACCGCCACAGCAGAATTACGCGCCGCAGCAGCAAGCCCCCGGGATTAGCAGTGGTTTCCTTGGCGGCGCACTGAAAACCGCCGCCGGTGTGGCCGGTGGCGTGATGCTGGCGCAAGGCATCAGCAGCCTGTTCCACAGCAATCAGCAACCGCAGGAAGTCGTCGAAGTCATCAAGGAAGAACCGGCTCAGGTCAATGATCAGAGCGACAGCGGCAACGGCTGGGGCAACGACGAGCGCGTGGCTGACAACAACGCCAACGACCAGGGAGGCTTCACCGACGCCGACTACAGCGATGACAGCTCTTCGTTCTTTGGCGGCGACGACGATTCCTTCGTCTGATTCAACGTTACAGGTGTAACACTGAACCCGTGGTGAGGGAGCTTGCTCCCGCTGGGCTGCGCAGCAGTCCTTCTTTGGGGCCGCTGCGCGACCCAGCGGGAGCAAGCGCCCTCGCCACAGGTTGCCATTCGTCCGAGGCTCCAAGAGGCTTCGGGCCGATTATTCGCGGAACAATCCTTCAGGCTGGCATACTGGGCCACTTTTCGGGCCTGGTGCCTGACCCAGCCTGCGCGCGACTGCGCCAAAGAGGATGCACGGTGAAAAAAATCGCAGTGTTCGCCGACGTTCAAAACCTCTATTACACCGTGCGTCAGGCCTATGGTTGCCACTTCAACTACGCCGCGCTGTGGGCTGATATCAGCAAACAGGGCGAGATCGTCGAGGCCTATGCCTATGCGATCGATCGCGGCGACAGCAAACAGCAGCAATTCCAGCAGATCCTGCGCAACCTCGGCTTCATCGTGAAGCTCAAGCCCTACATCCAGCGCAGCGACGGCTCGGCCAAAGGCGACTGGGACGTGGGCATCACCCTCGACATCATGGACGCCGCCGATCATGTCGACGAAGTGGTGCTGGCTTCCGGCGACGGTGATTTCGACATGCTGCTGGAACGCATCATCACCAAGCACGGGGTGCAAGCCGTGGCTTACGGCGTGCCGGGCCTGACGGCCAACTCGCTGATCCGCGCCGCCAGCCGCTACGTGCCGATCGAAGGCGCGTTGCTGCTCAAGAATTGATTTTTACGGAGTTGAAACAGGTTTGGAACGCATAGCAGTCATCGACTTTGAAACCACCGGGATCTCCCCGAGCAGCAGCTGCCGGGCCACGGAAATTGCCGTGGTGATCCTTGAACAGGGGCGCATCGTCGAGCGTTACCAGAGCCTGATGAACGCCGGCGTGCGCGTGCCGGCGTTCATCGAGCAACTGACCGGCATCAGCAACGCCATGCTGCGCACCGCGCCCTCGGCAGAGCAGGTGATGAACGAGGTCAACGAATTCGTCGGGATCACGCCGCTGCTGGCCCACAACGCCGCGTTCGACCAGAAGTTCTGGGATTTCGAACTCAGCCGCATCAAGCGCACCCGCTTGCAGAACTTCGCCTGCTCGCTGCTACTGGCCCGCCGCCTGATGCCCGCCGCACCCAACCACAAACTCGGCACCCTCACCACCTTCGCCAGCCTGCCCAACACCGGCAAGGCCCACCGGGCCATGGCCGATGCCGAAATGGCAGCCAACCTCACGGCGCACTTGGCGCAAGAGCTGCGGCACAAGCACGGGTTGCGCGAGTTGTCCCATGATTTGCTGGTCAGCTTGCAGAAAGTGCCGGCGGCGAAGATCAACGAACACCTCAAGCGCCATCGCGGGTTCTGAAGACACCGCAAATCCCCTGTGGGAGCGAGCCTGCTCGCGATAGCGATTTATCATTCAACGTTGATGTCGACTGATACTCCGCTATCGCGAGCAGGCTCGGTCCTACAGGGACTGCGCCGTTTTCAGACTTTGCTGTTGCCTTCCAGTTGCCCCAGCGGCACGCGCTTCTCTATCGCGCTCGACAGCACAATCGAGGTCTTGCTGAACCCGAACTTGGCGATCCGGTTGATCAGCTCTTCCAGCTCCGGCATCGAACCCACCGCAGCCTGCATGATCACGCACGGATCACCCGTGACCCGGTGGCATTCAGTTAGCTGTGGGATTTTGATCAGGTCGTCGTAGGCTTTTTGATTTCCATGCTGGTTCAAACGCAACTCGATCACGCACTGGATCGGCAGCCCAAGCTTGGCCATGTCGACTTTCGCCTGGTAACCGGTAATCACCCCGCTGGCTTCGAGTTTGGCCACGCGCTCGGCCACGGCCGGGGCGGACAGGTTGACCTTGCGCGCCAGGTCGGCGTAGGACGCACGGCCGTTTTCCAGCAGGGCGCTGAGCAGCATGCGGTCGTATTTATCCATTGTCGTATACCTGAAAAATGACTGACTTTCGAAAACACGGCTTATAGCGTCAATCTCCGTGTTTTGAAAAGTGTACCGGCGCTATAAACAGGTTTTGTAACTTATTTTAAGCCGCTGGCCTTTCTAGAATAGCCGTTCACATTGTCCTGTCATCGAGCTGCCCATGCCTGGCTTACGTCGTTTTCCCTTACCGTTGATCGCCGCTTTTTTCGCGTTGTACGTGATTTGGGGCTCGACTTACCTGGTGATCCGCATCGGCGTGGAGTACTGGCCGCCGTTGCTGCTCGCCGGCATCCGTTTCGTGATCGCCGGGAGTTTGATGTACGCCTTCCTGCGCTGGCGCGGGGCACCGGCCCCGACCTGGGCGCAGTGGAAAGCCGCCGGGATCATCGGGATTTTGCTGCTGACGTGCGGTAACGGCGCGGTCAGTGTGGCCGAACACACAGGTGTCGCTTCCGGTGTTGCGGCACTGGCGGTGGCGACAGTGCCGCTGTTTACCTTGCTCTGCGGCTATTTCTGGGGCGCGCGCAATACCCGTCTCGAATGGGCCGGCATTGTGCTCGGGCTGATCGGCATCGCCATGCTCAACCTCGGTTCAAACCTGCAATCGAGCCCGCTGGGTGCGGCGTTGCTGGTGTTCGCGGCCGCGTCCTGGGCCTTCGGCTCGGTCTGGAGCAAACAATTGCCATTGCCCCAGGGCGCCATGGCCAGTGCCGTGGAAATGCTGGTGGGCGGCGTGGCATTGCTGATCGGCAGCGCGCTGAGCGGCGAGCATCTGCAGGCGATGCCGCCGATCGAAGGCTGGGCAGCCCTGGCCTACCTGACCTTCTTCGGTTCGATCATCGCCTTCAACGCTTACATGTACCTGTTGAAAAACGTGCGTCCGGCGGCGGCGACCAGTTATGCCTACGTCAACCCTGCGGTCGCGGTGTTGCTGGGGATCGTATTTGCCGGCGAAACCATTGGCATCGAAGAAGCGCTGGCCATGTTGGTGATTATCAGTGCCGTGGTGTTGATCGGATTGCCGCAGTGGCGTCGGACTCCCGTTCAACCTGCCGTAGCGGTGCCGACAGAATCCCGTGTGAATTAGGGTAAACTGCGCGCCATTGCACACTCGTTTTGCACAACTGCGCTGAATTTTCCTACGGTAATCCCATGACTTTCGCCACCCTTGGCCTGATCGAACCCTTGCTGCGCTCTCTCGAGACGCTCGGCTACCAGACCCCGACGCCGGTTCAGGCGCAAGCCATTCCGGCGGTGCTGGCCGGTCGCGACCTGATGGCCGCCGCCCAGACCGGCACTGGCAAGACCGCCGGCTTCGCGCTGCCGCTCCTGCAATTGTTGGCCATGGAAGGGCCGAAAGTGGCGTCTAACTCGGTGCGCGCACTGATCCTGGTGCCGACCCGCGAACTGGCCGAACAGGTTCACGAAGCCGTGCGCCAGTACGCCGAGAACCTGCCGTTGAGCACTTATGCCGTGTACGGCGGCGTCAGCATCAACCCGCAAATGATGAAGCTGCGCAAGGGTGTTGACGTGCTGGTGGCGACGCCGGGTCGTTTGCTCGATCTGTATCGCCAGAAGGCCCTCAAGTTCAATCAGCTGCAAACCCTGATTCTGGATGAAGCCGATCGCATGCTTGATCTGGGTTTCTCCGAGGAGCTGGGGAATATCTACCGCGTGCTGCCCAAGCAACGTCAGACGCTGCTGTTCTCCGCAACGTTCTCCGACGCGATCCGCTTGCTGGCTGGACAAATGCTCAACGATCCGCTGAGCATCGAAGTCAGTCCGCGCAACGTCGCTGCCAGCACCGTCAAGCAGTGGGTCGTGGTGGTGGACAAGAAGCGCAAGCCTGAACTGTTCGTTCACTTGATGCGCAAGGGCAAGTGGAAGCAGGTGCTGGTGTTCGCCAAGACCCGCAATGGTGTGGACGCGCTGGTGGAAAAACTCCAGGGCCTGGGCATCAATGCCGACGGCATCCACGGCGACAAACCGCAGGCAACCCGTCAGCGTGCGCTGGACCGGTTCAAGGCCAGTGAAGTGCAGATTCTTGTGGCCACCGACGTTGCGGCCCGTGGTCTGGATATCGAAGATTTGCCATTGGTGGTCAACTTCGACCTGCCGATCGTGGCGGAGGACTACATTCACCGGATCGGTCGTACCGGTCGCGCGGGTGCAAGCGGGCAGGCCATTTCGCTGGTGTGTGCCGATGAAGTGAATCTGCTGTCGGCCATCGAGACGTTGACCCGTCAGACATTGCCACGGCAGATGGAACATGACTTCGAACCTGAGCACCGGGTGCCGGATACCGACGCCAGCGGTCAGGTCGTCAAGAAGCCGAAAAAACCGAAGAAACCGAAGACCTCCGGTGGCGGTAAACGCAATCTGGGTAAGTGGGTCGAGAGTGGGGATGCTTCGGCGCCGGAGCCTTCGATCAAGCCTGTGCGCAAAGTGCCGGTGTTTAACACTGGGCCGCGTAAGCGTAAGCCTTAAAAAGCTTCGGCGTCTGTCAGGACGCCTTCGCGAGCAGGCTCGCTCCCATAGGGGATTTGTGAACGACACAGATCCAGTGTGGGAGTGAGCCTGCTCGCGATGGGCACGACTCGGTCTTCAAGCCTTGCGCTTCAACCACTCCACCATCCCCAACCCCGCCGCACGCCCACTGGCGAAACACGCGGTCAGCAGATAGCCACCGGTCGGCGCTTCCCAATCGAGCATTTCCCCCGCGCAGAACACCCCAGGCAATTGCTTGAGCATCAGCCGTTCATCCATCGACTCGAACATCACGCCTCCGGCGCTGCTGATGGCCTCGTCCAGTGGACGGGTTTTAACCAGCATCAGGGGCAACGCCTTGATCGCCCTGGCCAGCAACGCCGGATCAGCAAAGCTTTCGGCCGGTGTGAGTTCGCGTAGTAACGCCGCTTTCACCCCATCGATCCCGAGCTGGCTGTGCAGGTGTTTGGACATGGAGCGGGAGCCACGGGGTTTGCTCAGCGCCGCCTGAACTTTATCCACAGGCCGGCCCGGCAACAGGTCAAGATGAACGGTGGCGGAGCCGTGCTGATTGATGGCCTCGCGAATCGGTGCCGAGAGGGCGTAGATCAAGCTGCCTTCGATCCCGGTCGCGGTGATCACGCATTCGCCCAAGCGCGGCACGTCGTCATTGAGACCGATGGCGATGTTCTTCAGCGGCGCGCCAGCAAATTTGCTGACCATCAACTCGCTCCAGGCCTGCACCTCGAAGCCGCAATTGCTCGGTTGCAACGGCATCAGTCCTACGCTTCGCTGCTCCAATGGCAGCATCCACGCGCCGTCCGAACCGAGGCGTGACCAGCTGCCTCCGCCGAGGGCCAGCAAGGTGGCGTCGGGCTTGATGATGGTTTCGCCGTCGGGGCTGTCGATGCGTAACCCACCGTGGTCATCCCAGCCGAGCCAGCGGTGGCGGGTGTGGATAACGACGCCGGCCTCGCGCAGACGCTTGAGCCAGGCGCGCAACAGGGGGGCCGCTTTCATGTCGGTCGGAAACACCCGGCCGGAGCTGCCGACGAAGGTTTCGATGCCCAGGTCTTGAATCCACTGGCACAACGCATCAGCGCCGAATGAGCGAAGCAGCGGGGCAATCTGCGGCGCGCGTTCGGCATAGCGCGAGAGAAACGCCGGGTAGGCTTCGGAATGGGTGATGTTCATGCCGCCGACACCGGCCAGCAGGAATTTTCGCCCCACCGACGGCATGCCGTCGTACAGGTCGACCTTGATCCCGGCCTGGCTCAGCACTTCGGCCGCCATCAGACCGGCGGGGCCGCCGCCGATGATGGCGACGTGAGAAGGGGAGGAGGTCGAGGGCTGGGTCATGGAGTGCGCTGCGGTTCGGCGGAATAAGCCGGGCATTCTATCAGCACAGATCCCTGTGGGAGTGAGCCTGCTCGCGATGGCCGTGGGTCAGTCAAAATCGATGTTGGATGTGATGGACTCATCGCGAGCAGGCTCGCTCCCACATTGGTTCCGGGGTGTTCATAAAATAGTGATCAAAAAACAACCGGTGCTCTGCATGCTATATGAAGCATGGCCTGCAGACCCTTTCACTCAGGTTATCCACAGGCAGTTCCACAGGCATTGTGGGTAAAGACTCACACCTCAATGACACCCTGATGACTGCCAGACCCGTTGCGCGCTGTGATGCAGGATGCCGTGGCGGCGCGCCAGGGCCTGGCGGTCCTTGCTGTAGCCGCCGCCAATCACTCCTACCACAGGAATATCCCGACCCAGGCAGTGGCGCATCACGCTTTCATCGCGAGCGGCCACGCCTTCGTCGGTCAGCTTCAGGTAACCGAGGGCGTCGTCCTTGTGCACGTCGACGCCGGCGTCATACAACACCAGATCCGGTTGGTAGAGCGGTAGCAAATAATTCAGCGCGTCATCCACCACCTTCAGGTAATCGGCATCGCCCATGCCTTTTGGCAGCGGGATGTCCCAGTCGCTTTCAGCCTTGCGTGCAGGAAAATTCTTTTCGCAGTGCAGGGAAACAGTCACCGCCTCCGGGGTGTTGTGCAGAATCCGTGCAGTCCCGTCGCCCTGGTGCACGTCGCAATCGAAGATCAGCACCCGATTCACACGGCCGCTTTCCAGCAGGAAATGGCTGATCACCGCCAGGTCATTGAAGATGCAGAAACCCGCCGGATAGTCGTAATGCGCGTGATGGGTGCCTCCGGCCAAATGACAGGCCAGCCCATGTTCCAGCGCCTGTTCTGCCGCAAGCAACGATCCGCCGACCGCCCGCACGGTGCGTCGGGCCAGCGCTTCGCTCCAGGGCAGGCCGAGGCGCCGCTGGTCTTCGCGGGACAACTCGCCGCTCATGTAGCGTTCGATATAGGCAGCGTCATGGGCGAGGGCGAGAATCTCCGGGGGGCAGAGCTCCGGGCGCAGCAGGTCGGCGTCCCGGGTCAGGCCGCTGTCCACCAAGTGATCGCGCAGCAGGCGAAATTTATCCATGGGGAAGCGGTGATCCGCCGGGAATTCGGGGCTGTAGTCTTCGTGGTAGATCAGCGGCAGCGGCATAACGAATTCAGGTAGGAATGAGTGAAGGATCCTACCAGCGTTGTAGACTTGCGGCATGGAAAGGGGAGGAAAGATGGAGCCGATACTGGAACTCGAGAGCGCACGACTGCTGTTGCGGCAGTGGCGCGATGAGGATTTGCCGGAGTTTGCGGCGATGTGCGCCGATCCACAGGTGATGCGATATTTTCCGGCGCCTTTAAGTCGTCTGGAAAGTGCGTCGCTGATCGGACGGATTCGCGGGCATTTTGCCGAACATGGCTTTGGTCTCTGGGCGCTGGAGCGCAAGGACACCGGGGCATTCATCGGTTTCACCGGCCTCGGTGTGGTTGGTTTCGATGCGCCGTTCACCCCGGCGACCGAAATCGGCTGGCGCCTGGCGCGCGAGCATTGGGGCTTGGGTTATGCCAGTGAGGCGGCGTGGACCGCTCTGCGCTGCGGCTTTGATCGGTTGGCGCTGCAAGAAGTCGTGTCGTTTACCGCCAAAGACAACCTGCCTTCGGAAAAAGTCATGCAGGCGATCGGCATGCACCATGATTCAGCCGATGACTTTGACCATCCCAAGCTCGCGGCTGATCATCCCCTGCGTCACCATGTGCTGTATCGCATCTCCCGTGAACAATGGCTGCAAACCTTGCATGGATAAGCAGTCACGGACGTTTACAATGGCTGCCATGGGCCCTGGCCATAAACTGAATCGACCGCCGCAGCCAAGACTGCGCGGCAAGCTTTGTGTGAGGAGAGTCTGAATGAGCCAAGTGTTGGATGATCTGGTCGATTTGCTGACCCTGGAACCGATCGAAGAAAACCTGTTTCGTGGCCGCAGTCAGGACCTGGGTTTTCGTCAGTTGTTCGGCGGTCAGGTGATCGGTCAGTCGTTGTCGGCGGCCAGTCAGACAGTCGAAGAAGCGCGCCATGTGCATTCGATGCACGGTTATTTCCTGCGCCCGGGCGATTCCGCGTTGCCTGTGGTGTATCAGGTTGACCGGGTGCGTGATGGCGGCAGTTTCAGCACCCGCCGGGTGACGGCGATCCAGAAAGGCAACCCGATCTTTACCTGCAGCGCCTCGTTCCAGTACGACGAAAAAGGCTTCGAGCATCAGGCCGAGATGCCGACCGTGGTCGGCCCGGAAAACCTGCCCTCGGAACTGGAACTCACCCAGCAGCGTGCGCACCTGATCCCTGAGCACATGCGCGAGAAATTTCTGTGCCCCAAGCCGATCGAATTCCGACCGATCACCGAGAAAGATCCCTACAACCCGCAACCGTCCGATCCGGTCAAGTACGTCTGGTTTCGCGCCGACGGTGCTTTGGCCGACTCTCCGGCGTTGCACAAATACCTGCTGGCCTACGCCTCGGACTTCGGTCTGCTGACCACCTCGATGCAGCCCCATGGCAAATCGGTCTGGCAGAAAGACATGCAAGTCGCCAGCCTCGATCACGCGCTGTGGTTCCATGCGGACCTGCGCGCCGATGACTGGTTGCTGTACGCAATGGACAGCCCATGGGCCGGCAACTCGCGCGGGTTCACCCGAGGCAGCGTGTTCAATCGTGCCGGGCAACTGGTGGCTTCGGTGACTCAGGAAGGCTTGATCCGTCATCGCAAGGATTGGGCATGAGCCTGGCCGAGGTGCGGCACTGGGTGTTCGACATGGACGGCACCCTGACGGTGGCCGTGCATGACTTCGCGGCGATCCGCGTGGCGTTGGCGATTCCCGCTGAAGACGACATCCTGACCCACCTCGCGGCGCTGCCGGCCGATGAAGCGGCCGCCAAGCATGCTTGGCTGCTGGAGCACGAACGGGACTTGGCGCTGGGTTCGAAACCGGCGCCGGGTGCGGTGGAGCTGGTGCGAGAGTTGGCCGGGCGCGGTTATCGTCTTGGCATTCTCACGCGCAATGCCCGGGAGCTGGCGCACGTAACCCTGGAAGCGATCGGCCTGGCTGACTGTTTTGCCGTGGAGGATGTGCTGGGGCGTGATGAAGCACCGCCTAAACCGCATCCCGGCGGTTTATTGAAACTGGCCGAGGCCTGGCACGTGCCGGCGAGCGAGATGGTGATGGTCGGTGATTACCGCTTTGATCTGGATTGCGGCCGAGCGGCGGGGGCGCGGACGGTGTTGGTGAATCTGCCGGATAACCCTTGGCCGGAGCTGACGGATTGGCATGCGGCGGATTGTGCGGTGTTGCGGGAGATGCTTTCGGCTTGAGGGCCCCTTCGCTGGCAAGCCTCGCTCCTACAGTGGGGCGCGCTGCCTTTGTAGGAGCGAGGCTTGCCCGCGAAGATGTCAGATCAGGCCATACAAACTCACTGACCAATCAATACCTTCTGCCCCTCCGGTGACGTCAGCATCCCATCCCCGTTATGCCCGACCCCCGGCACTTCAACCAGCCGCTGATTCACCCCTTTCGGATTACGACGCAGCAGGTAATTGAAAAAATTCTTCCCGCGAACCAGACGATAGGCTCCTTGGGCTTCGGCCTCGCAACCTTTGTCCAGCGCCGGATGCTGCGGGTCGGTGTCTTGCTGCCCGAGCAGATAAGTCACGTCCCGTTTGACGTAATTTCCTTCAATCTGTGGCGCCGTTTGCCCACTGGCATACACCGGTAAATCCGTCAGCCCGTATTTCCAGCGATTGAAACCGGGGCACGCCGCATGGTTGAACGCCACTGGCCGCTGCTCATTGAAATACGCATAGGACGAAGGGTTGGCGACCACGTAGCGAAGCTTCACGCCGGCGGCCGTCAAGGCCGGTTGCTCGCGGGCCAGCAACGCATATCGCTGCACCACCTGAGCGCCACCGGAGTGGCCTGCGAGGATGATTTCCTTCACGTCCGGAAACTGTCGATGGTCGCCGACTCGCTCGATGATTTGATCGAGGGCTGCAAAGGAACTCAGCGCAAAAGGAGCGGTGGATAAACCTCCTGCCATCCAGTCATTGCCCTGCCAGCGCAACACCGTGTCTGCCACAGGATGAAGTGCGATGTCGGTTTCGTTGAGGAATTGCGGCGCGATCACCAGGGTGCTTGCACTTTGCCCAGCCAGTTCCGCTGCGCGCTCGGCGCTCTGGCGATAGGTTTCAGCGTTGCGCAGACGACCATGGATGATGATCAGCACGCGTTCGATTTTCGCGGGCGCCGGGCCGAGGCTCACCGCCATCTCACCTTCTTTCAACAACAACCGCCCGGGGCTGAGCTCTTTGGCGCCATGCTCCGCAGCCTGGGTGCTCGCGCAGGTGAACAACAACATCAACAACCACTTATTCATTTAAAGGTTTTTCGCCGCAAAGGTATCGCACTGGCCCACCTGGCCTTGCGCAAATCCGGTTTTGAACCAGCGCACCCTTTGCGCCGATGTGCCATGGGTAAACGAGTCAGGTACCACCCGACCCTGCCCTTGTTGTTGCAAACGGTCATCGCCGATGGCGTTGGCCGCGTTCAAGGCTTCTTCGATGTCACCCGGTTCCAGCCAGTTCAGACGCTGCTGCGCATTGTTGGCCCAGACGCCGGCCAGGCAATCGGCCTGCAACTCCTGACGCACCAACAAGCCGCCATCACCTTCCATCTGCCGGCCTTGCTGGCGAGCTGTCTGAATTTTCGCGGAAACGCCGAGCAATGTCTGAACGTGGTGTCCGACTTCATGAGCGATCACGTAGGCCTGGGCGAAGTCACCGGCCGCGGAAAAGCGTTGCGACATTTCCTGGAAAAAAGCCATGTCCAGGTAGACCTTCTGGTCGGCCGGGCAATAGAACGGTCCGGTCGCCGATGTCGCCAGACCACAGGCCGAATTAACCCGGTTGCTGAACAGCACCAGCGTCGGGTTTTTATACTGCCGACCGGCCTGCTGGAAAATCTGGCCCCAGGTGTCTTCGGTATCGCCGAGGATCGAGCGCACGAATTCGGCCCCTTCATCGTTGGCCGGCGGCGCCTTGCGGCTCTGGTTGGTGGCCGGTGCCGATTGCTCGGTCATTTGTCCGGTCAGTTGCCCGAGGATTTGCATCGGGTCCTGGCCGGTGAGCCAGCCGATCCCCACAATCAGGATGATCGCGGTCAGGCTCAGGCCTTTGCCGCCACCAAAACGCATCCCACCGCCACCGCTGCCGACATCATCACCACGGGCGTCGACCACGTTGTCGCTGCGTCGGCCTTTTTTCCATAGCATGTGGGAATCCTCTGATTGTCCGTGGTGATGAGTGTTGCTGGTGTGGGGGGGCGGCGCCAGTCCGGCTGTCCGGCATTTCGTTCACTGGCCGGAAGAATCGCTGACTGTAGGAACATGGATCACCCATTGAATTCCGTCAGGGCGCGGATTTTTATCGAACGGGCGACCCGCGGGTCTGTCGAGCATCGGGTTCCAGATTTCGCATTACAGGGTTCATCTTCTAGAATCAGGCAAATTGTAGGTGGAACCTCCCATGGCCGGCAGTCAGATCGAACGTGTCTTCAATGTGCTCGAAAGCCTCACCAGTGACCCTCGCGGTTTGCCGATGCAGATGCTCGCGGAGCAACTGGATATCCCGAAAAGCGCAACTCACCGCCTGCTCGCGGAGCTGATCAGGTTGGGTTATGTGCGGCAGAATCCGGAGAACCTGCGGTATCACTTGTCCACCAAACTGGTGGCGATGGGGTTTCGTTATTTGTCGGGCAGCGGCGCCGATATCGTTCAGCCAGTGCTGGATCGCCTGGCCCAGGACACCGGGGAGTTGGTGCGTCTGGGGGTGATTGAAGGCGAGCGGCAGATCTGGATTGCCAAGTCCCAGGGGGCCCGTTCCGGCCTGCGCTACGACCCGGAAATGGGCCGCGATGCGCCGTTGTTCTATACCGCATCGGGCCATGCGTGGCTGGCGTGCATGAGCGATGCCGAAGCGTTATCGCTGGTTGAGCGCCAGGGCGGCGAGCAGCCAAAAGACCTCGGGCCGAATGCTCCGCGTTCCAACATTGAACTGCTCGAACGTCTGCGTTTGGCACGGGAGCAGGGCTATGCCTGGGTCGAGGAAAGCTCGGCGGTGGGCACCTCGGCGATCGCGGCGGTGGTGCGGCATCCGAGCGAGGGTCGTGTGATCGGTGTGCTGAGCATCGCCGGACCGAGTGCGCGGATGCCGGGGGCGCGGTTGCATGAATTGGCGCCGCTGTTGTTGAGGTATACCGAGGAATTGGCGGCGGCGAGTCTGGCGTCGGAGTTGTTCAGCTAATTTACGGGGAGCGAGCCTGCTCGCGAAAGTGAACTTTCAAATAGCTCAAATGTTGAATGTCAGTCCGCCATCGCGAGCAGGCTCACTCCCACGGTTGATTTTTATTGATCGTGAAACTGTGCGGTATTCGAACACTTTCGGCTGAAGCTTGTGTTGGAATCTGGAACCAGGTTCTAAATTATTGGAACTCGCCGCCCGAGACACGTTTCACTTCTCAAGGGAAACCCATGACCGCCAGCACTCCGCTCTCCGGCGTTAACCAGCCCTTCAAAGGGATTTTGCTGATTGTCGTCGCCACTTTCCTGTTTTCCAGCCATGACGCCTTTTCGAAATACCTCTCGGGCTTCTATCCGATCGTGATGGTGGTCTGGGCTCGTTATGTGGTGCACACCTTGTTGATGGCCGGGATTTTTCTGCCGCAGTCCGGGTTGCGCGTCCTACGGACCAAACGACCGATGCTGCAGTTGGTGAGGGCGTTGTGCCTGTTGGGCACCAGTTTGTTTTTTACCACCGGCCTGCAGTACATCCCGTTGGCTGAAGCGACGGCGGTCAACTTTCTTGCGCCGGTTCTGGTGACTGCGCTCTCGGTGCCGCTGCTGGGGGAGCGCGTGACACGTGGCCAATGGATCGCGGTGATTTGCGGGTTTGTCGGCGTATTGATCATCGTCCACCCCGGTGGCGATCTGTTCACGCCGGCGGTGTTGCTGCCGCTCTGTTCAGCGCTGTTTTTCTGCTTTTATCAGTTGCTCACTCGCAAGCTCAGCAACATCGACAGCCCGACCACCAGCAACTTCTTCGCCGGCTTGTGCAACACCCTGGTGATGAGCGCGCTGGTGCCGTTCTTCTGGCAAGTGCCGACACTGGGGCATGGTTTCATGATGGTGGCGCTGGGGACCTGCGGGATGACCGCGCATTTGTTTCTGACTCAGGCCTTCCGCCACGCCGCGCCCGCGTTGTTGGCGCCGTTCGGTTACTGCCAGATCGTCTTTGCCGGTTTGCTGGGCTGGCTGCTGTTCTCCCACACACCGACCCTGACCACAGTGATCGGGATCGCGGTGATTTGCTGCAGCGGGTTGGCGGCGGCGTGGCAACAGAGTCGTCGGTAGGAAAATCAAACAGGCAGGCCTGGAACCAGGCCTGCCAAGGGAGGGGACTTTACTCGGTGACAGTAGGAATCTTGCGCGGTGCCATGAAGTACATCCAGGTCAGGGCAATGAAGTACATCGCCGGAATCAGGGTGAACAGCACGGTGTAGTTGTTGTTGGTGACCGTCAGGATGTGGCCGACCAACTGAGTCATGAACATACCGCCGATGGCTGCGCACATGCCGCCGAAGCCAAATACCGTACTCATCATGTGTTTAGGCGTGTAGTCCATCACCAGGCTCCAGATGTTGGCGGTCCACGCCTGGTGCGCACCGATGGCCAGGGAGATGGCGAACACCGCGACCCACAGACTGCTCGAACCCGCCGCCATGATTACGCCGACGATGCAGCAGGCGAACAGGAACATGGACAACAGGCGCGCCTTGATCGGATTCATGCCGCGGCCGATCAGGAGCGAGGACAGGATCCCGCCGCCGACGCTGCCGAAGTCTGCAGTCAGGTAGATGATGATCAGCGGGATACCCATCTGGGTCACGTTGATCCCCAGGTTGTATTGCTGATTGAGAAACGGCGGCAGCCAGTACAGGTAGAACCAGAACACCGGTGCGGTGATGGAGTAGGCGAGGGCGAAGGCCCAGGTGCCACGCATGCGCAGGATTTTCGAGAACGGTACACGGGTCTGCTCCGGCTCGACTTCCTTCTGGATGTAGTCCAGTTCCGATTGTTTGACGCTCGGATGGTCTTCCGGGTTGAAGTACTTCAAACCCCAGAACAGCAACCAGATCCCGCCCAGTGACGCCATGCACAGGAACGCGGCTTGCCAGCCCCACACGTGCAGGATCAGCGGCAGCAGCATCGGCGTGAACATTGCGCCGACATTGGTGCCGGCGTTGAAGATGCCGGTGGCCACGGCGCGCTCGCCGGCCGGGAACCACAAGCGCGTGGTTTTCACGCAAGCCGGGTAGTTGGCGGCTTCGGTCAAACCGAGGATGAACCGGCAGACCATGAAGCCGACCGCCGACGTGGCCAGGCCGTGGGCGCCGGTCGCCAGGCTCCAGAGCAACACTGCGCAGAAGAACACGCGCTTCACGCCGACCCGATCAATCAACCGGCCTTGCAGCACGAAACCGATGGCGTAGCCGACCTGGAACCAGAAGTTGATGTTGGCGTAGTCCATCGCCGTCCAGCTCATTTCCTTGGCGAGGATAGGCTGCATGACGCCCAGTGCCGCGCGGTCGATGTAGTTGAGCGTGGTGGCAAAAAACACCAGTGCCAGCATGCCCCAACGGGTCTTGCCGACCGCCATGGCGCCGCGAATCTTGTCGCCGATACCGCCGCTGGCAGGAGTCATGGAGGAACGCTCCACGGGAGAGCTTTGAGAAGGAGTCATGTAGGCCACCGATTATTTTTATGTGGTGTTCTGAGTCTTTGGTCATCGAGACCGATGTGTGTGACCGGGCTCAATGTGTCGTCGATGTTGGGCAGTGGACGAAAAATCGTCAATTCGCCAAAGGCCATTGTGTTCGATAATCGCACGCAAAACTAACTGGGTAGTACACTTTAAATTGCTGTGTTCGACTGCCAAGCCAATAATTCCCCCGAGAGAAACGCGATCCCTGCAGGAGCCAGGCTTGCCGGCGATGGCGTCCTCAAGATCGCCTTCGCGAGCAAGCTTCGCTCCTGCAAAAAGGGTGCGACGCCTTTAACAAGATTGTCTCCACCACCGGGAGCCGAAATATGCAGCGTTCCATTGCCACCGTTTCCTTGAGCGGTACCCTGCCGGAAAAACTCGAAGCCATTGCCGCCGCCGGGTTCGACGGGGTGGAGATCTTCGAAAACGACCTTCTCTATTACGACGGCAGCCCGCGGGAAATCAAGCAGATGTGCGCCGATCTCGGGATCGCGATCACACTGTTTCAACCCTTTCGGGACTTTGAAGGCTGCCGCCGCGACCGTTTGCATCGCAATCTGGAACGGGCCGAGCGCAAGTTCGACCTGATGCAGGAACTGGGCACCGACCTGGTGCTGGTGTGCAGCAACGCGTCCGCCGATTCCATCGGTGATGAAAATATCCTCATCGACGACTTGCGCCTGCTGGCCGAACGCGCCGGCGCACGCGGGTTGCGGATCGGCTACGAAGCGCTGGCCTGGGGCCGGCATGTGAACACCTGGCAACAGGTGTGGAACATCGTCCGTCAGGCCGATCACCCAAGCCTCGGTGTGCTGCTGGACAGCTTTCACACGCTGTCGCTCAAGGGTGATCCGAGTGCGATCGCCGAGATCCCTGGCGATAAAATCTTCTTCGTACAAATGGCCGACGCACCGATTCTGGCGATGGACGTGCTCGAGTGGAGCCGGCATTTCCGCTGCTTCCCGGGTCAGGGCGAATTCGATTTGCCGGGCTTCCTGGCTCCGATCATCAAGAGTGGGTACACCGGGCCGCTGTCGCTGGAAATCTTCAACGACGGTTTCCGTGCCGCGCCGCCTCGGGCCAATGCCGCCGACGGTTTGCGTTCGTTGCTGTATCTGGAGGAGAAAACCCGTCAGCGTCTGGCACAGGAAACGACACCGGCGGTCAGCCTCGACATACTGTTCGAAACGCCCAAGGCCAGCGAATACAACGGCATCGAGTTTCTCGAATTCGCTGTGGACGAAAGCCTTGGCGCCAAGCTTTCCCATTGGCTGGAGCGACTGGGTTTCGTCAAGGCCGGGCAACATCGCTCCAAGAGCGTGAGCCTGCTGCGTCAAGGTGACATCAACCTGATCCTCAATTCCGAGCCTTACTCGTTTGCCCACAGTTTTTTCGAAGCGCACGGTCCGTCGCTGTGCGCCACCGCCGTGCGGGTCAAGGACAGCGCCAGTGCGCTCGCTCGGGCCGTGGCCTACAAGGGGCAACCGTATCGCGGACTGGTCGGTCCCAATGAACTTGAGCTCGCTGCCGTGCGCGCACCGGATGGCAGCCTGATTTATCTGGTGGATCAGGACGCCGATGTCTACGGCACTGATTTCCATCTGCAACCGGCTGCCGTGGCCGGTGGTGGCCTCAAACGCATCGACCACATGGCGATGGCATTGCCGGCCGACAGCCTCGACAGTTGGGTGCTGTTCTATAAGAGCCTGCTGGATTTCGAAGCCGATGACGAAGTGGTGCTGCCCGATCCTTACGGTTTGGTGAAAAGTCGAGCGTTGCGCAGTCGTGACAGTTCGATTCGCCTGCCGCTGAACATTTCCGAAAACCGCAACACCGCGATCTCACACGCGCTGTCGAGTTATCGCGGCTCCGGCGTGCATCACATCGCGTTTGATTGCGATGACATCTTTGCCGAAGTCAGTCGTGCCAAAGAGGCGGGCGTGCCGCTGCTGGATATTCCGCTCAACTATTACGATGACCTCGCTGCACGGTTCGATTTCGACGACGAATTCCTCAGTGAACTGGCGTATTTCAACGTTCTTTATGACCGCGATGCCCAGGGCGGCGAGCTGTTCCATGTGTACACGGAGCCGTTCGAAGGGCGGTTCTTCTTTGAAATCATCCAGCGCAAAAATGACTACGCCGGTTACGGTGCGGCCAATGTGGCGGTACGCCTGGCGGCCATGGCCAAATCCCGAAGTGGTGCGGTACGTCTGGCAAAGTTGTAGGAAAATCGTAAACACGGCGACAAACCGCTGCCGCGCGGCTTCCTTCACTGGGCGGTGCGGCCCATAATCGCCAGCCTGTGCAGTGATGGCCGTGAGCCCGCAATGACGATAACTTCAGAACTCTCCGTAGTGCCCGCCGAACCGATTGCCGGGCCGCGCAAGAGTCGCAAGAACAACCCGGAAAAGACCCGCGAGAACATCCTTCAAGAGGCGATTGTCGAATTCGTCCAGCAAGGGCTTTCCGGTGCTCGCGTCGATGCCATCGCCGAGCGCATCCACACTTCCAAACGCATGATTTATTACTACTTCGGCAGTAAGGAACAGCTGTACGTCGAGGTGCTGGAGAAACTCTACGGCGACATCCGCAACACGGAAAACCATCTGCACCTGGCCGAACTGGCGCCGGTGGAGGCGATTCGGCGACTGGTGGAATTCACCTTCGACCACCATGACCGCAACGTCGATTTCGTGCGCATCGTCAGCATCGAGAACATTCACAACGCGGAGTACGTGAAGCGTTCCGATGCGATCAAGGCGATGAACAACACCATCCTCGATTCCCTGGGCGTGATTTTGCGTCGCGGGGCTGAAGAGGGCGTGTTCCGTTCAGGGCTTGAGCCGCTGGATGTGCATCTGCTGATCAGCTCGTTTTGCTTTTATCGCGTGTCCAACCGCCATACCTTCGGTGAGATTTTTCAGATCGACTTGCCGGACGAAAGCATCAAGCAGCGTCATCGGGAAATGATTTGCGAGTCGGTTTTGCGATACCTGCAGGCCTGACCTGTGGCGAGGGGGCGTCGGCACGCCGCATCGCCCCGTTGGGCTGCGATGCAGCCCTCATACTTTCAACCTTAGCCATTCATGCTCTGAAAATGCGCCAACATCCGCTGCGCATCCGGCACCACGCCACTGAACAACTCAAACGCCTTCACCGCCTGAAACACCGCCATGTTGCCGCCATCCAGCGTTCGGCAACCCAAGGCGCGGGCATTGCGTAGCAACTCGGTTTCCAGCGGAAAATAAACAATCTCCGCCACCCACAACTCAGCCCGAAGCAACTCCACCGGAACCGGCATGCCCGGCAGTTTTTTCATGCCCATGGGCGTGGTGTTCACTAACCCATTCGCCTGGCCCAACGTGCTCGGCAAATCATGCCCCGCCACGGCCCGGCCAGCGCCGAAGTGTTGATTGAGATTGTCCGCCAAGGACTGCGCACGGCTGATCTCCACATCGAAAATACTCAGCAGCTGTACGCCTTCGCTCAACAGCGCATGGGCCACTGCCGCCCCGGCCCCGCCAGCGCCCATCTGGACCACACGCTCGCGGGCAACGTCCTTCAAGCCCCGGCGAAAACCCTCGGCAAAACCGAGGCAATCGGTGTTGTGGCCGATGCGCTTGCCGTCTTTCAGCACGACCGTGTTCACCGCCCCGATGCCGCGAGCTTCCGGCGACAATTCGTCGAGCAACGGGATGATCGCCTGCTTGCACGGGAAGGTGATATTCAGGCCGGTGAAGTTCATGCGTTCGGCGGCCATCAACAGATCGGGCAGGGCGCTGCTGTCGAGTTTCAACTGATCGAGGTCGATCAAGCGATACAGATAACGCAAACCCTGGGCATCACCTTCATGCTCGTGCAGTGCCGGAGTACGGGAAGCCTGGATGCCGGCGCCGATCAGCCCGGCCAGTACCGCGTTGTTCTGAGTCACGGCGCTTTCCCCTTCAAACGTTGGCTGAAGTAATCCAGCGCCAGGCGATAACCATGGCTGCCGAATCCGGCCATCACCGCTGTGGCAATGGCGGAAACGAAGGAGTGATGCCGGAAGGGTTCGCGGGCGTGAACGTTGGACAGGTGAACTTCGACCACCGGCAATTCGCTGGCGACCAAGGCATCGCGGATCGCGACTGACGTGTGCGTCCAGGCCGCCGGGTTGATGACAATCCCGGCGCAACGGCCACGGGCCGCGTGAATCCAGTCGAGCAATTCGCCTTCATGGTTGGTTTGGCGAAACTCCACTGCCAGGCCGAACTCTTCGGCGGCGCGTCCGCACAGGGCAGAGATATCGGCCAGGGTTTCGTGACCATAAGTCGCCGGTTCGCGGGTGCCAAGCAGGTTCAGATTCGGGCCGTTGAGCACCAGAACGATAGGGGACATCGAAGTCTCTCCACATATTATTTTTGGAATGGGCTGGGGTGATCAGCCTGTGGAGATAAATTGTACTAGCTGGTTAGTTCGGTCAATTGAAGAGCGGTTTCATTGAGGTTTTGTGTGCGGTGATCGGACAGTCGCACGACTTATCGCGGCAGATGCTCGACCAGGAAATCGATAAATGCCCGCAGTCTAAGCGGCATGTGACGGGTCTGTGGATAGAGCAGGGTGAAGGGGCGCGAGCGTCCGCCATACGGCTTGAGCACTTCCACCAATGAGCCATCGGCCAGTTCGTTTTCAACGATGAAGCGGTAGGTTTGAAAAAGCCCCGCCCCGTGTTTGGCCAGGGTCACGCCGCCGAGTACGTCGTCAGAACAACTGAGGCTGCCCTCGGCAAGAATCTCCCGCGGGACGCCGTCGTCGTTGAACAGCCAGGCAATGCGCCGACCGCTGCTGGGCAATTCGTATTGAATGCATTCGTGCTGCGCAAGGTCGTCCAGGCTTTGCGGGGTGCCCGCGCGCTTCAGGTAATCGGGGCTGGCAATCATCACCAGGGCGGCGTCCTCAAGGTGCCGGGCGATGAGGCCGGAATCCGGAATCGCCCGCACGCGGATCGCCATGTCATAGCCTTCGCCGACAAAATCGATGTTGCGATTGCTGATGTGCGATTCGACTTTCACGTCTGGAAAACGCGCCCGGAATGCCGGCAACAACGGCAAGATCCGATGGTGCGCATACGTCGTGGGAATACTGATGCGCAGTGTCCCGGACGGTTGCTGTTGCTGGCCCATGACCTCGCGCTGAGCCTCCACCAACTGCGCCAGGGCCTGACGACATTCTTCGTAATAGCGCCGACCGCTGTCGGTCAGCTTGACGCTGCGGGTGGTACGCGCAAACAGCCGCACGCCCAGACGTTCTTCCATGCGCGACACCGATCGACTCACGGCGGCCGGTGTGACACCCGCCACCAACGCGGCCGCCGTAAAGCTGCCGGCCTCGGCGGCGAGGCAAAACAGTTCGATGCTGCCCAGCTGAAGATCGTCGAATACTCGCTGCATGATGGATGACACCGGGGGTCAATGAGGGACTGGATTTCGCCACTGTAGATGAAATCGGCCCGGCGGTGCTTTACTTGACCGGCGTCTTCTTTGATAACCGGCCAGGAGCAGCATCATGCCTTTCGTCAGCGTGCGTATTACCCGTGACGGCGTCACCCGGGAGCAGAAAGCCCAAGTCATCGCCGAGATTACCGACACCTTGGAGCGAGTCCTCGGCAAGGATCCGAAATTGACCCACATCGTGATCGAAGAAGTCGACACCGATAACTGGGGTTATGCCGGCATGACCACCACCGAGTATCGAAAAAACCTGCCGGGATGAGGGTGTTACACGCCCGCAGAGCCGTCCTCGTGACGGCTTTTTTGTGGGCGCGGCGAAAGGATTGCTTACTATTTTGCGCCGTTATCCACCGGTCCAAGGCGAGGCTTGGCGCTAGTCTCAGAGGCGTAAAGGCGATTTGGCGTCGCGCCAATCGTCGGTTTTCCAGGGAGTGTCGGGTCTTCGGATTCCTTAACCTAACGGATGGGTTGGTATGCGGTTATTCAGCTACAAAGGGTTTTCAATGGTGATCATTTTGCGTGATGAGCACTGTCCGCCTCACGCACATGTGGACGCCGGAAGCTGGAGCGCACGCTTCAAATTCTGCTTTTGGCACAACAGCGTCGAGCTGTGGGATGTGGTTCCTCATTCAAATCGGCCGCCAGTGGCCGTGCTGGAAGGATTGCGTCACGCACTCGGCCAACCCGCCCACTTGCGCCGCGCCCGTGCCATCTGGTGGGGCGAGTTGCACACGGTCTGTCTTGATCATCAGATTTGGGACTGGCAGGCCAGCGAAGTCGTGGTGATAAAAAGGATTGCGAGTACGGCCTGGATGATTGGCTCGGCTTGCTATGAACCCGAGACGAACAAGACCCTGTTGGCGCTGATCGGCGCTCCTGAGGGTGTGGAGATCCAACTATGAAAACGATACAGGCAGGCATGCTGGTCGATCGGCCTGTCACCGAGGTCGTGCTGGATGAAGCCATCCAGCGCGGGCAAGTGCGCCAGAAGAGCGGATTGCAGGCGACTTCGGTGAGGTTTGTGGAGCCTTGTCTGGCGGTCAGTTTCATTGATGGCAGTGGCGTGCTGCTGCCCGTGCAGCACTATCCGGAATTTGATGATTTTGACGTCGAGGATTTCGCAGACCTCAAAGTCGGCTTTTCCGGAACCGCCCTGTGCCATGAAGGCAAGGATCTGCACGTGTCCATCGCTGGGATGATTTCGGCGAGCAAGCCGTTGATGGACATGGCTGCCTCGGTCATCGCCTCGCGCAATGGTCGCCAAAGCAGCGCCGCCAAAGCCGAGGCCGCGCGGGCCAATGGCCGAAAAGGCGGGCGTCCGCGCAAGACAGATGTCACCGATTGAGCACCCACAAAAAAGCCGTCGTGATGACGGCTGATTTGTCTAAGCGACTGACTTTCAACGACGGGTCAGCAACACCCCGGATTCCATGTGATGTGTCCACGGAAACTGGTCGAACATCGCGCACTGGGTGATGCGATGGGTGTCGTGCAACTGGGCGATGTTGGCGGCCAGGGTTTCCGGGTTGCAGGAGATGTAGAGGATGTTGTCGAAGCGCCGGGTCAGTTCGCAGGTGTCCGGGTCCATGCCGGCGCGAGGCGGGTCGACGAAGACGCTACCGAATTCGTAGCTCTTCAGGTCGATCCCCTGCAGGCGACGGAACGGGCGAACTTCATTCAGGGCTTCGGTCAGCTCTTCTGCGGACAACCGCACCAGGGTGACGTTATCCACAGCGTTTTCGCTGAGGTTGCTCAGTGCGGCGTTGACCGAAGTCTTGCTGATTTCCGTGGCCAGCACTTTGCGCACACGGGTCGCCAGCGGCAGGGTGAAGTTGCCGTTGCCGCAATACAGCTCCAGCAAATCGTCCGGGCGATCGCCGAGGGCGTCGTAAGCCCAGTTGAGCATTTTCTGGTTCACGGTGCCGTTGGGCTGGGTGAATGCACCTTCGGGCTGGCGGTAGCTGAACGTGCGGCCACCGACGTCGAGTTTCTCGACCACGTAATCATGGCCAATCACTTCGCGTTTGCCTTTCGAACGACCGATAACGCTGACGTTCAGGTCGGTGGCCAGTTTCGATGCCGCCGCGTGCCAGTGTTCATCCAGTGGACGGTGATAGCACAAGGTGATCATCGCATCGCCGGCCAGGGTGGTCAGAAACTCCACCTGAAACAGCTTGTGGCTCAGCGCCGCACTTGCCTTCCAGGCCGCCTTGAGCTGCGGCATCAGTTCATTGATGCGCAGGCTGGCGATCGGGAACGCTTCGATCAGGATCGGCGTGCGTTTGTCTTCCTGGGAAAACATCGCGTAATGCCGATCGCCGCCTTCGCGCCACAGGCGGAATTCGGCGCGCAGGCGGAAATTTTTCAACGGCGAGTCAAACACCGCAGGTTCCGGTGCATCGAACGGGGCCAGCAGATCGCGCAGGCGCGTGACCTTTTCTTCGAGCTGAACGGCGTAGGCCTGGGAATCAAAAGTCATGCGTTGAACCAACCCAACTTGATCACAAACAGAATCGAAAGAATCACCAGCGCCGGGTTCAGCTCACGGCCGCGGCCGGACAGCAACTTGATCGCGGTCCAGGAGATGAAACCGAAGGCGATGCCGTTGGCGATGGAGTACGTAAACGGCATGGCCAGCGTAGTGACCACGACCGGTGCGGCGACGGTGATGTCATCCCAGTCTATTTCGGCCAGGCCGGATGTCATCAACACCGCGACGAACAGCAGCGCCGGTGCGGTGGCGAACGCCGGAACACTGGCGGCCAACGGCGAGAAGAACAGCGCCAGCAGGAACAGGATCGCCACCACGACGGCCGTGAGGCCGGTACGGCCACCGGCACTCACGCCAGCGGCGGATTCGATGTAGCTGGTGGTGGTCGAGGTGCCCAGCAGCGAACCGGCCATGGCCGCGGTGCTGTCGGCGATCAGGGCGCGGCCCATTTTCGGCATATGGCCGTCCTTGCCCATCAGGCCGGCGCGCTTGGCGACGCCGATCAGGGTGCCGGAGTTATCGAACAGGTCGACGAACAGGAAAGCGAAAATCACGCTGACCAGGCCGATGTCGAGCGCACCTTTGATGTCTAGTTGCAGGAAGGTCGGCGCCAGGGACGGCGGCATCGACATCACGCCGCCGAACGGCGTGAAGCCCAATGCGATGGACGCGATGGTCACGACCAGAATGCCGATCAGCACCGCACCGCGCACGGCGAGCGCTTCGAGGGCAACGATCAGGGCAAAACCGAGGGTCGCGAGGATCGGAGCGGGTTGCTTCAAATCACCGAGGCCAACCATGGTCGCCGGGTTGCTGACTACGATGCCGGCGTTATGCAGGGCGATCAGCGCCAGGAACAGGCCGATACCGGCGGCAATCGCTGAGCGTAGCGGCAGCGGGATGCTGTTGATGATCCATTCGCGGATGCGGAAGATCGACAACAGGAAGAACAGCACCGCCGAGATGAACACCGCCCCCAGCGCCACTTGCCAGGTGTGGCCCATGTGCAGGACCACGGTGTAGGTAAAGAAGGCGTTCAGGCCCATGCCCGGCGCGAGTGCGATCGGGTAGTTGGCGATCAGGCCCATCACCGTGGAGCCGATGGCTGCTGCCAGACAGGTCGCGACAAACACCGCGCCCTTGTCCATGCCGGTCTCGCCGAGGATACTCGGGTTGACGAACAGAATGTAGGCCATGGCCAAGAAGGTCGTGACGCCCGCCAGAATCTCGGTCCGCACGTTGGTGTTGTGTGCCTTGAGTTGAAACAGCCTTTCCAGCATGTCTGCTCCCCGTGGCGCGCCGGGCGCCGTGAATGTATCGACCTCAACAGCAAAGCACAGACCGCTGATAGCGCCTGGTAATTTTCTGTGGGCCGGAAAAAGCCGCGCATCATACCAGCAGCGTGGGGCTATGGCTGCTTATGGCTGCGATCGTCGTCGATGTTTTGCCGTAAAGCGAAGTGAGCCATACTGCGCGCTGGTTTTGGGGGGGCGTTATGAAGTGCATTAAAAAGCGTGGGATTGCGGTGGTGGGCGTCGCGATGACGTTGTGGCTGGGGGCGCAAACTGCTTCGGCGGCGATGGCGGCTCCGTTGAGCCAGGTGAAAGTGATCAAGGTCCAATCGCCGGGCTGTGGTCTTGAAAACATTGTCGAGAAACAGGAGCAGACGAGCTGCGACCACAGTGGTCCGGACATCAAGGTCTACGTTCTGGAAATTGGATATGGCAGCCTTAGTCCGCACGTCGCGCTGGATGGTTTTAACGTAGACGGCACCCGGACGGCGGTGTGTGCCTATCAAACCGGCAACCTGAAGGAGTGCGCATCCGGAGAAACAACCGTCGGCTATCTGTACATCTTCGATCTGAAGGGCAAGCAGGACGGCATCTTCACCTTCAGCAACACGTCCATCAACGCGCCCCGCAACACGATGTCGACACAGCTTTACATCAAGTAACGGCTGCGTTCGAACAAGGGTCAGGAAAGCTGACTACGCTTTAAAGATCATTCTGTGGACCGCGCCCATGACCTTTAGAGCTTTGATTACCCTCGCCGAGGGCATCGACGACCTGCAAACCGTCACCCTGATCGATGTACTGCGCCGCGCCAAGGTTGAAGTGGTGGCGGCGAGCATCGAGGGGCGACGCATGATCACTTGTGCCCGCGGTACCCGCCTGACCGCCGATGCAATGCTGGTGGACTTGCTGGCCCAGCCGTTCGACCTTCTCGTATTGCCTGGAGGCGAGGTGGGCTCCCAGCACCTCGCCGCACATCAACCCCTGCAACAGTTGATCAAGGACCAGGCCGCCGCCGGGCGCCTGTTCGCCGGCATCGGTGAATCCCCGGCGCTGGCGTTGCAAGCCTTTGGCGTCTTGCGTCAGCGGCGCATGACCTGCCTGCCATCGGCCAGCCATCAATTGTCGGGCTGCAATTTTGTCGACCAGCCCGTGGTGGTCGACGGCAACTGCATCACTGCCCAGGGATCGGGGGCGGCGCTGCCGTTTGCGCTGGCGCTGGTGGAGCAACTGTGCGGTAAAGCTGCTCGGGCTGCGGTGGCGGTTGAGTTGGTGGTCTGACTGTCCGTGGTTTCAAGTTGCGCGAACCTTTTAGTAACAGCCAAGCGAACACTTCGCCCGCTCCAATACTGGTCTTTCCGCGCCCATCAGTTTCCTTGAACACTCTCGCCACCCCGAAGTCGTACCCCTTATGACGGCGGTTTGCCAAAACGCCGCTTATTACGACTAACCGTGAGGTGTTTATGAGTGCGACCACCCCCGAGGCGGCGCAGCCGTCCTTCGTTCGTCACCCGTTACGCCTGACCCTCAACGGTCAGGAGCGTCAACTGGAGGTCTTACCTTGGACCACGCTTTTGGACCTGCTGCGCGAGCAATTGGACCTGATCGGCACCAAAAAAGGTTGCGATCACGGCCAGTGTGGCGCCTGCACGGTGTTGCTCAACGGCAAGCGGGTGAACGCCTGCCTGACGCTGGCGGTGATGTGCGACGGCGCAGAGCTGGTCACCATTGAAGGGCTGGCAACCGGCGATGAGTTGCACCCCATGCAGCAAGCCTTCATCAAGCACGATGCCTTTCAGTGCGGTTATTGCACGCCGGGGCAGATCTGTTCGGCGGTCGGTCTGGCGAATGAAGGGCGGGCGCACTCCCGCGCGGACATTCAGGAGCTGATGAGCGGAAACCTCTGCCGTTGCGGTGCCTACAACAATATTCGCGATGCCATCGAAGAGGTACTTCCCTCCTGCCGCCAGCCTGGGCAAGGAGGTGGTCAATGAATCCTTTCCACTACAGCAAACCCGATTCGGTGCAGGACGCCGTGCACCTCGCCAGTCCGGCGTCGCGCTTCATCGCCGGCGGTACGAATCTGCTGGATTTGATGAAAGAGAACCTCACTCGCCCCGAACATTTGATCGATATCACCGGTTTGCCACTACGCGAGGTCAAGGAAACGGCCAGCGGCGGCGTGATGATTGGCGCCTTAGTCAGCAATGCCGATCTGGCCTGGCATCCGCTGATTGAACAGCGTTACCCGCTGTTATCCCAGGCGATCCTGGCAGGTGCTTCGCCGCAATTGCGCAACATGGCCAGCACCGGCGGCAATCTTCTGCAACGCACTCGCTGCTATTACTTCTACGACGCCAGCGTGCCGTGCAATAAGCGGGAGCCCGGCAGTGGTTGCCCTGCACGGGACGGTCTCAACCGGATTCACGCGATCCTCGGCGCCAGTACGCATTGCGTCGCCACCCATCCTTCCGACATGTGTGTGGCGTTGGCGGCGTTGGAGGCAATCGTCCACGTCCAGGGGCGCGACGGTGCCAGAACCATTGCGTTTGCCGACTTCCACCGATTGCCGGGCGATGCCCCTGAGCGCGATAACCAACTGGCCGACGATGAACTCATTACCGCGGTCGAGTTGCCCGCCGCCGGTTTTGCCGAGTACAGCCATTATTTGAAGATTCGCGATCGCGCCTCTTACGCCTTCGCCCTGGTGTCGGTCGCCGCAGCGCTGGACCTGTCCGGGCCGGCCATTCGCGAAGCGCGTTTGGTCCTCGGTGGCGTGGCGCACAAACCGTGGCGTGACAATGCCGTCGAGCAATGGCTGGAGGGTAGGGCGGCCAACCATGAAACCTTCTGCGCCGCTGCCGACATGCTCCTGCAAAAGGCCGAACCGCTCGAACATAACGCCTTTAAGGTCAAACTGGCGCGAGAGGCAATTGTTCGCGCCTTGAGCGATGCCGCGCGAGGAGGGCAAGCCTGATGAACACATTTACCTTACCCATGGGCCAACCACTGGACCGGGTCGACGGTCCTCTCAAAGTTACCGGCCAGGCCCGCTACGCCGGTGAGTTTCCTGAGGAGGGCCTGCTCCACGGCAGCGTTGTCTCAAGTTCTATCGCCTGCGGTCGCGTGCTGAGAATTGACGCCTCCGAGGCGCTGGCATTGCCCGGTGTTGTCGCGGTGATCGATCACCTCCAGCGTCCGACAATCGCCAGTTATGACAAGGATTACGAAGACGCCGACTCGGCTGAGGGATCGCCGTTTCGTCCGTTGTACAACGATAAGGTCCTGTACAGCGGCCAGCCGCTGGCGCTCGTCGTTGCGGATAACCTTGAGTTGGCGCGTTATGCCGGTTCGCTGGTAAGGATTGAATACGACACCGAGTCTCATCAGACCGATCTGTTGAGCCTGCAAGGCGAAGCCAAACCGGCACCCGCCGAACTGCCTGAACCTCGTGGGAACTTCCAGGCCGAATTTACCGGTGCCGCCCTGAGTCTGGATCTGAACTACAGCACGCCGATCGAACACCACAACCCGATGGAACCGCACGCCAGCACAGTGCTTTATCAGGCGGATGGCAGTCTGCATATCCATGACAAGACTCAGGGGCCGCAGAACTGTCAGTCATACGTGCAAAAGGTGTTCGGGCTTGAGAAAGAGCAGGTCAGAATTTTCGCCGCGTATGTCGGCGGTGCGTTTGGCTCGGGCCTGCGTCCGCAGTACCAACTGGCGCTGGCCGTGATGGCCGCGCTGCACCTCAAGCGTTCGGTGCGAGTGACATTGACTCGGCAGCAGATGTTCACCTTCGGCTACCGTCCGCGCACTTTGCAACGTTTGCAATTGGGCGCTGCGGCCAATGGACGCTTGTTGGCGGTGGCTCATACCGCCATCGGCCAGACCTCGCGTTTCGAGGATTTCACCGAGCACGTGGTGGAGTGGAGCGGCATGCTCTATCACTGCGACAACGTGCAGTTGACCTACAAACTTGTGCCACTGGACGTGTTCACGCCCCTCGACATGCGAGCGCCAGGCGCGGCGCTGGGGTTGATTGGCCTTGAATGTGCGATGGACGAACTGGCCTGTGCGTTGGCCATCGATCCGGTGCAGCTGCGGTTGGTCAATTATTCCGAGCGCAATCAGAACGAAGACAAACCGTACTCCAGCAAAGCCTTGCGCGAATGTTACGCCCAAGGTGCCAAACGTTTTGGCTGGGATCAGCGCGATCCCGAACCGCGCAGCATGCGTCAGGGTCGACAGTTAGTGGGCTGGGGCATGGCCGGCGGTGTCTGGGAAGCGATGCAGCAGAAGGCCAGCGCCAAGGCTTCGCTTGATCACAACGGCAAGCTGACCGTCAGTAGCGCCACCACCGATATCGGCACGGGCACCTACACGGTCATGACACAAATTGCCGCGCAGGCTTCAGGCGTTTCGGTAGAGGATGTCACTTTTATCCTTGGCGACTCTTCATTGCCAACTGCGCCATTGCAGGGCGGATCGTTCACGGTGTCGTCGGTCGGCACGGCCGTTCAGCAGGCTTGCGAAGCCTTAAAGGAAAAACTGCTCGCCGTTGCGCGGCAAACCTCACCCGCGTTCAGTGGTGTGACCTCGGAACAAGCGGCTTTTGAAGGCGGATATCTGTCATTTGGCGATGCGCGGGTAAAACTGGCCGACCTGGCCCGGGACTGCGGAGAAGACACCCTCGAGGTTCAGGTTGATGCCGAGCCTGACAAGAAGCGCGAAGCCTACGCCACCGCCACCCATTCAGCGGTGTTCGTCGAAGTGCTGGTGGATGAGGACTTGGGCACGGTGAAGGTGAACCGGGTGGTCAGCGCGATTGCGGCGGGTCGAGTGGTCAATCCGAAAATGGCCCGCAGCCAGATTCTCGGTGGCGTGGTGTGGGGCATCGGCATGGCCTTGCACGAGGAGACGCAGACCGACCATGCGCTGGGTCGTCACATGAATCACAGCCTGGCCGAATACCACATTCCGGTAAACGCTGATATCGGCGACATTGACGTGCTGTTTGTCGAAGAACACGACGAGATCGTCAATGCCCTGGGTTCCAAGGGCGTGGGCGAGATCGGCATCGTCGGCGTGGCGGCAGCGGTGGCCAATGCGATCTATCACGCGACTGGCAAACGGGTGAGGGATTTCCCCATCACCCTGGACAAACTGCTCTAGGCCTTGGCTTCTTCGATTGGCACATGCATACGGTCGCGGTTGGCCAGGGTCGGGAACAATTTGATCCACGCCCCGGTCACCACCAGCGTGCCGATACCGCCCATGACCACCGCCGGCACGGTGCCGAACCAATGGGCGGTGAGGCCGGATTCGAACTCGCCCAACTGGTTCGAAGCACCGATGAACAAACCGTTCACGGCGCTGACCCGGCCGCGCATTTCGTCCGGGGTTTCCAGTTGCACGAAGGAGGCGCGGATCACCATGCTGATCATGTCCGCTGCGCCCAACACCACCAGCACGGCTAGGGAAAACCAGAACGAAGTCGAGAGGCCGAACGCGATGGTCGCGACGCCGAACACACCGACGGCGGTGAACATCACCCGCCCGACTTTGCGCTCCACGGCAAATCGCGCCAGGTACAGCGACATCAGCAGCGCACCGACTGCCGGGGCTGAGCGCAACAGACCCAGGCCCCAGGGGCCAGTCAACAGGATGTCCTTGGCGAACACCGGCAGCAGTGCCGTTGCCCCGCCGAGCAATACCGCAAACAGGTCCAGGGAAATCGCCCCGAGAATGTCCGGCCGACTGCGAATGAAGCGGATGCCTGCGAGCAATGAGTCCAGCGTCGCCTTGCCCTTGTTCAACGGTGTTTGCCGGGCGGGCAGGTTGAGCATCAACAAGCAGGCAATGAGGTAGAGGATCACGGTCGGGCCATATACCCAGACGCTGCCGAAGGCATAGAGCAAACCGCCAAGGGCCGGGGCGACGATGGTGGCTGATTGTTGAGCCGACTGCGCGGCGGCGACGGCGCGGGGGAACAGCGCGCTGGGCACGATGCTCGGCAGCAGGGCCTGGGTGGTCGGCATCTCGAAGGAGCGTGCGGCGCCGAGCAGGAAGGCGAGGATGAAGATCATCTCGCGGGTGACATGGTCGGTTGCGCTGCCGATGGCCAGGGAGAGGGCAATCATCGCTTGCAGAGATTGGCAGATCGCCGCGACCTTGCGCCGGTCATAGCGGTCCGCAACGTGCCCGGTGTGCAGCATGAACAAAACCCGTGGAGCAAATTCCACCAGCCCTACCAAGCCCAGGTCGAGCACATTGCCGGTCAGTTGATACAGATTCCAGCCGATGGCCACGGTGAGCATCTGAAAACCGCTGGCGGTAAACACCCGAGCCAGCCAGAACGCGATAAAAGGGCGGTGATGGCGTAACAGCAAGGGCGCTTGGCTGGGCATCTGAGGGCAGGTCTTGAGCGAGGTGAGGGTCGAGATTATCACCAAGCTGTAACCAGAAGTTGCAGGCTGGGAAAATTTAGTTAGCTAGACACCGATCTCCAAAAACACCGACATTCCCCTTTGGGAGCGAGCCTGCTCGTGATGATGGAGTATCAGTCGACACCTCTGCTGCCTGACACACTGCTTCGCGAGCCGGCTCGCTCTCACCGGTAATGTGTTTCAGTTCATGAGTAGAGCTATGAGGCAACCTGTCACGCGGCAAAAGACCACACCGTCCATCGTCAAAAATGGGACTACTCTTTTAACCATTGCTTGATCCAGATCAAGACCCTTGTGGAAATGATCCGGTGGCCAGATGGCCAGACTCCCTACGTTGTGACGTTTGTAAAAAAAGAACGAATTCTAATTCGCCACACTCCATATCCGTGGGGGCAGTGGGTGCAGGCCGCAAGCCTTCAGCCGGTATTACCTGACAGAGGAAGACTTATGTTCGGTTTGGAGGCGCTTGATCTCGCCCGAATTCAGTTTGCGTTCACCATCTCGTTCCACATCCTGTTCCCGGCTATCACCATTGGCCTGGCGAGTTACCTGGCGGTACTCGAAGGTTTGTGGCTGAAGACGAACAACGACACTTACCGCGATCTGTACCATTTCTGGTCGAAGATCTTTGCCGTCAACTTCGGCATGGGTGTGGTGTCCGGGTTGGTCATGGCGTATCAGTTCGGCACCAACTGGAGCCGCTTCTCGGATTTCGCCGGTTCCGTGACCGGGCCGTTGCTGACGTACGAAGTCCTCACAGCGTTCTTCCTTGAGGCCGGTTTCCTCGGCGTCATGCTGTTCGGCTGGAACAAGGTCGGGCGCAACCTGCACTTCTTCGCCACGGTCATGGTTGCCATCGGCACGCTGATATCGACCTTCTGGATTCTCGCCTCCAACAGTTGGATGCAGACCCCGCAAGGATTCGAAATCATTAATGGCCAGGTCATTCCCACCGACTGGTTCGCCGTGATCTTCAACCCCTCATTCCCCTACCGTCTGATGCACATGGCGACGGCCGCGTTCGTCGCGACTGCCTTCTTCGTCGGCTCTTCCGCGGCCTGGCATTTGCTGCGCGGCAAGGACAACCCGGCGATCCGCACCATGCTCTCGATGGCCATGTGGATGGCATTGATCGTGGCGCCGATTCAGGCGGTCATCGGTGACTTTCACGGGCTCAACACGCTCAAGCACCAGCCGGCGAAAATCGCTGCGATCGAAGGTCACTGGGAAAATCACGGCGATGAGCCGACCCCGCTGATCCTGTTCGGCTGGCCCGACATGAAAGAAGAGCGGACCAAATACGCGGTAGAAATTCCCTACCTGGGCAGCCTGATCCTGACCCATTCCCTGGACAAGCAAGTGCCGGCGCTCAAGGACTTCCCGCCTGAAGACCGGCCGAATTCCACAATTGTGTTCTGGTCGTTCCGGATCATGGTGGGTCTGGGCATGCTGATGATCTTCACAGGATTGTGGAGCCTGTGGCTGCGCAAGAGTGACAAGTTGTACACCTCGCGTCCGTTCCTATATCTGGCGTTGTGGATGGGCCCATCCGGCCTGATTGCAATCCTCGCGGGCTGGTTCACCACTGAAATCGGCCGTCAGCCGTGGGTGGTCTATGGGCTGATGCGCACGGCGGACGCGTCCTCCAATCACAGCTTCCTGCAGATGAGCATCACGCTGGTCCTGTTCGTGGTGGTGTATTTCGCGCTGTTCGGTGCCGGTCTGGGCTACATGATGCGCCTGGTGCGCAAAGGGCCGAAGATCGACGAAGGCAAGGAAACGCCCGAAGGTGGTCCAGGCAAGAAGCGCACGCCGGCTCGTCCGCTGTCCGCCGCCGACGATTCCGCCGACGACGACCACGATCCCAGCCTGACCAAGGAGATTTGAGTCATGGGTATTGATCTTCCGCTGATCTGGGCCGTGATCATCATCTTCGGCATCATGATGTACGTGGTCATGGACGGCTTCGACCTGGGGATCGGGATTCTCTTCCCGTTCATCCCGGGCAAGACCGACCGTGACGTGATGATGAACACCGTCGCCCCGGTCTGGGACGGCAACGAAACCTGGCTGGTACTGGGTGGCGCGGCGTTGTTCGGCGCGTTCCCGCTGGCCTATTCGGTGGTGCTCTCGGCGCTGTACCTGCCGCTGATTTTCATGCTGATCGGGCTGATTTTCCGGGGCGTGGCGTTTGAGTTCCGCTTCAAGGCCAAGGACCACAAGCGTCATCTGTGGGACAAGGCGTTTATCGGTGGTTCGATTGCTGCAACCTTCTTCCAGGGGGTGGCCCTGGGGGCATTCATCGATGGGTTGCCAGTGGTCAATCGCCAGTTTGCCGGTGGTTCACTGGACTGGCTGACACCGTTCACCCTGTTCTGCGGCCTCGCGCTGGTGGTGGCTTATGCGCTGCTGGGTTGCACCTGGCTGATCATGAAGACCGAAGGCAAGTTGCAGCAGCAGATGCATGATCTGGCGCGGCCGTTGGCGTTCGTGGTGTTGGCGGTGATCGGTATCGTCAGTATCTGGACCCCGTTGGCCCATGCCGAGATCGCGGCTCGCTGGTTTACCCTGCCGAACCTGTTCTGGTTCCTGCCGGTACCGATCCTGGTGCTGGTGACCATGTACGGTCTGATCCGCGCCGTGGCCCGCAATGCGAACTACACGCCATTCCTGCTGACGTTGGTGCTGATCTTCCTCGGCTACAGCGGTCTGGGCATCAGCCTGTGGCCCAACATCGTACCGCCTTCGATCTCGATCTGGGACGCTGCTGCACCGCCGCAAAGCCAGGGCTTCATGCTGGTCGGTACGCTGTTCATCATCCCGTTCATCCTGGGTTACACCTTCTGGAGCTACTACGTGTTCCGCGGCAAGGTGACCCACGAAGACGGTTATCACTAGCGCACACGACAATGGCGCAGGGCTTGAACCTGCGCCGTTTCAGAGGAGGTCAAGATGATGGCTGGCAAACATTCCCTGGAGGAAATCAAGGCGGCAGAGAAAAAACCGCTTTGGCAGCGGCTCGGTTGGTTGGCCTTGATTTGGGTCGGTAGCGTGGGGGCCCTGTTTATCGTGGCCAGCCTGATGCGCATGTTCATGAACGCCGCAGGTCTGTCCACGCACTGAAACACCCGACATTCCCATCCCCGTTGCCTTGCGGCACGGATTCAAACCCTCCTGTCACGGAGGGTTTTTTTACCTGCGATTATTTGCGGGCTTTGAGAATGACGAATTTCGGCGTGGCCGCCACTTGCTCGACGCCACGGAACAGCCGCGCGAGCTTGCTGTGGTAACCCAGGTGACGGTTGCCGACGATGTACAGCGCACCGCCGGTTACCAGAGCTTCGCGCGCTTGCTGGAACATCCGCCAGGCGAGAAAGTCGCCTACGACTTGTTGCTGGTGAAACGGTGGATTGCACAGCACCACGTCCAGCGATTGCGGTTCTTGTCCGGCCAGGCCATCGTCGGCGCGGACGATCACGTCACGATCACCCAGTGCTGCGCGCCAGTTTTCGGCGGCCGATTGCACCGCCATGAATGACTCGTCCACCAGCGTGTAATGGGCCTCAGGGTTTTGCAGAGCGCTGGCGATTGCCAGTACGCCGTTACCACAACCGAGATCGGCAACGCGCGCTGTCCCGAGGTTCTGTGGCAAGTGTGGAAGAAATGCTCGAGTGCCGATGTCCAGCCCTTCGCGGCAGAACACATTGGCGTGGTTCAGCAGTTCGATCGCCGGTGTGTCGAGTTGATAGCGTGAAGGGTAGGGGGACACGGCTGGGCTTTTGGCTTCAGGCGTTGCGATCAGCAGCCGGGCTTTTTTCACCGCCAACGAGGCTTGCACCGGGCCGATGTAACGCTCCAGCAGATCACCGGCGGCACGGGGCAGATGCTTGACCATCGCTGCTGCAATCACCTGAGCACCCGGGGCCAGTTGGCTTTGCAGGCGAATCAGTTGCTCTTCCAGCAAGGCCAGGGTTTTCGGCACCCGGATCAACACGCGGTCAAACGGCCCCGCAAAGGCTTCGTTGGCCGGTACGCTCGGCACGGCATCGAAGGCCTGGCCGTTGCGGATCAGATTCTTTTCCAGGCCCTGGAAGGCCAGAAACGAGTCGCCGCTGCTGGTCACCACAACGTGCCCCGCCAGGCTCGCGGCCAACGCGCCGAAGCTATCGTTGAGCACCAGCACTCGGGTGTCCGCGGCCGGTTGCTGCTCGGCCAGATAATTGAGCATGTACTCGTCTGCGGCATCGAAAGCTTGCAGTGGTTCGTTCTGCTGTTCTGGCTGACGGATCAGATCGAGTTGGGCGAAGGGCGTTTCGAGCAGGGGCATGAGGCGGGGCTCTGGGTAGTCAACGGGTGTGGTGTCCCGCTGCCTGAAGCGTTGTAGCGGGCGGGGCCGTCCGAGTGGACTGCGACGTAATGGTGCATTCGTCAACACTCTGGAGGAGCCGCAAATGGTACGTTTTTTTCTTTTGGATTACCCGCAGGTTTTTCCTCCTGGTTATTAGGGGTGTACTGCTCAGATCAAGCACGCCCTGGTGGCTGCGACCACTGCCGCAAGCTTGTTGTTGACGCCCAGTTTCATTATCACTCGGTGAATATGAAAATTTGTGGTGCGTTCAGTGATGCACAGGATGATGCCTATCTCGTAGGCGGTTTTGCCATCGGCTGACAGTTTCAATATCTCGATCTCGCGTGCCGATAAATGCGGTTTGCAGTAATCCTTCACGCGATCAGGCAATTTTTTAGCGACGAGCCCATGCAGGTGGTTGCTGATGAACATCGTGTAGCCCAGTTTTTCATACCATTCATAGGGGGTGATGGGGCAGTCGCTTCTTGCCAGGCTGAGCATGCTGCGCAGCCCGTTGTCGCCATGGAGCGATTGCGACCAGCCATACTGCAAACCGAGTTGTTTCTGTGCTTGCCACAGCGTTGGTGTATTCGAATAAACCTTCTCTTCCCATAAAATGGGCATTGTTGAATGATTGCAATGAGCTACTACTGGGTCTATTTCTCTGAAGTGATTTTGTTCATATTCCGCGTTCCAGCCACTTGGGTAGTTGTTGAAATTCACTCTATCGAAGTGTGGGCCTCGTAAGTGAGAAGTGATTGAAAATGCACAAAAATTAAAGCCAAGGCTTTTGACGAAATCCAGTGATATCTCATAGGCATCTCCAACGTCTCTCGCTTCAGATATCTGTCTTAAACGTGATTCCTTCCACATTTCCATTGGCGTAACTCCATACGGGGTATCTGGGGGGTGCACATTGGATCCGAAATCCGGCACGTCACGAGTGTAGGAGTATTCCTACGAACAGGCTGCAATTTTTTTGCTCTTGAAAAGGTTGAAAAGTAAATAACTGGTTCTTAGTCAGGATTAACAAACGTTATATGTGGTACCTAATGCTTCTATTGAATTTTGTGTTGTACCCTTTGGTTAGTGTGACAGGAGGGGCACTTACAATCGCATCAGTAACCCCAGGACATGGGTGCCTCGTCTAAAGCCACTACAAATCACCGGTGTTTACATCACTCGCTTTGCGGGACACTGGGGCATCTGTTGAATGGAGCACCCCATGACCGCCAGCGCAGAAAAATTCACTCGCCAGACCCTGACCGACGTTCAGCCGTTGACCCCCAACCTGTTCACGTTGCGGGCCACCCGAGACCCCGGTTTTCGTTTTCGGGCGGGGCAATTTGCCCGGTTGGGCGTTACCCGGACCGATGGCAGCACGGTATGGCGCGCCTATTCAATGGTCTCCTCGCCCCATGACGAATTTCTCGAGTTCTTTTCCATCGTGGTGCCAGGCGGGGAGTTCACCAGCGAACTGAGTCGGCTGGAGGTCGGCGATACGCTGTTGGTGGACCGTCAGGCCTTCGGCTACCTGACGCTGGATCGTTTCGTCGACGGTCGTGATCTCTGGTTGCTATCCACTGGCACCGGCGTGGCGCCATTTTTGTCGATCCTGCAGGACTTTGAGGTGTGGGAGAAATTCGAGCGGATCATCCTGGTGTACAGCGTAAGGGAAGCCCGCGAGCTGGCTTATCAGGCGCTGATCGCGGGGCTGGCGCAGCGCGACTATCTGGCCGAATACGCGCACAAGTTGCAGTTCATCGCGACCGTCACGCGCGAGGAGCACCCCGGCGCCCTTAACGGGCGAATCACGACGCTGATAGACAACGGAGAACTGGAGCGGGTGGCGGGGGTGGCGCTGACGCCCGAGCACTCGCGGGTCATGCTCTGCGGCAACCCCCAGATGATCGATGACACACGCAAGCTGCTCAAGCAGCGGGACATGCACTTGAGCCTCAGTCGACGACCCGGCCAAGTGGCGGTGGAGAACTTCTGGTAAAAAAAACGGCGCCCCGAAGGCGCCGTTCTTTTGCACGCAACCAGCCTTCAGGGCTGATTGTTCTGGGCCTTGAGCAGGTCACGGATCTCGCTCAACAGCTCTTCTTCCTTGGTTGGAACCGGCGGCAGGGTGGGCGCAACGGCCTCCTCGCGTTTCAGACGGTTGATGGCTTTGACGCCCATGAAGATCGCGAAGGCGACGATGATGAAGTCGATCAGGCTCTGGATGAACTTGCCGTAGGCCAGCACCACCGCCGGGATATCGCCGTTGGCTGCCTTGAGGGTAACCGCCAGGTCACTGAAGTCCACCCCACCGATCAGCAGGCCGATTGGCGGCATCACCACGTCACCGACAAACGATGAAACGATCTTGCCGAACGCGGCGCCGATGATGATACCGACGGCCATGTCGACCACATTACCTTTGACCGCGAAGGCCTTGAACTCACTTATCACGCCCATAGGTTATTTCCTTGTTACAGATGAGGTTGGTGAACGCAGTGTAAATCAGCAAATCCTGTCCTGCTCGAAACGCCTTCTTACAATGCCCGTGTTTATCGACACATTTGCAGGCATTTAGTTTGCAAAGTGCCAGCAATCGCGCGCGAACTACGCGCTAACAGGCTGATTAGCCACACAATTCTCTGAATCATCGCATTACGTTCTTTCTATTTATGTTCTGCGCTCCGGGCCACTAGCCTCTGGGCAGCGCACTTGGAGTGCGCCTTGAAAACAGAGGAACCTGATATGACTTCGACCCTTGGCCTTGGGGCTTTCCCCCATCGGCGTACCCTTGGCGTATTAACCGCCAGCCTGCTGACCTTCTCCGTCCACGCTGCCCCCCTGACCCGCGATAACGGTGCTGCCGTCGGCGACAACCAGAACTCGCAAACCGCCGGTGCCAATGGCCCGGTGCTGCTACAGGACGTGCAACTGATCCAGAAGCTCCAACGCTTTGATCGTGAGCGCATTCCCGAGCGCGTCGTGCATGCCCGCGGCACCGGTGCCCACGGCACCTTTACCGTGACGGACGACCTGAGTGACTTGACCAAGGCCAAGGTATTCGCAGGCGGTCAAAGCACGCCGGTGTTTGTGCGTTTCTCGGCGGTCGTCCACGGCAACCATTCGCCAGAAACCCTGCGTGATCCCCGTGGCTTTGCCACCAAGTTCTATACGGCGGACGGCAACTGGGACCTGGTCGGCAACAATTTTCCGACCTTCTTCATTCGTGATGCCATCAAATTCCCGGACATGGTCCACGCCTTCAAGCCGGACCCACGTACCAACCTGGACGATGATGCCCGCCGCTTCGATTTCTTTTCCCATGTTCCAGAGGCCACTCGCACGCTGACGGAGTTGTATTCCAATTCCGGTACACCCGCCAGTTATCGGGAAATGGACGGTAACGGTGTTCATGCTTACAAGTTAGTTAATGCCAAGGGTGAAGTTCGCTACGTGAAGTTTCACTGGAAAAGTCTGCAGGGCATTAATAACCTCGATCCAAAAGCAGTAACCAACGTTCAAGGTCGAGACTACAGTCATATGACTAATGATTTGGTGTCTCATATTAACAAGGGTAACTTTCCAAAATGGGACTTGTACGTCCAGGTGTTAAATCCTAAAGACTTGTACAAGTTTGATTTCGATCCATTGGACGCAACCAAAATCTGGCCCGGAGTTCCTGAACGAAAAGTTGGACAAATGGTGTTGAACCGAAATCCGGCAAATGTCTTCCAGGAAACAGAACAAGTTGCCATGGCACCGGCCAATCTTGTTCCAGGCATCGAACCTTCCGAAGATCGCTTATTACAAGGTCGGGTGTTCTCTTATGCCGATACTCAACTGTATCGCCTGGGCGCCAATGCACTGCAATTGCCAATCAATGCACCCAAGGTCGCCGTGAACAACGGTAATCAGGATGGCGCGATGAACATCGGCCATAGCAGCAGCGGCGTGAATTATCAGCCGAGCCGTTTGCTGCCTCGTGACGAGTCGCAAACCGCACGTTACAGCCAGTCGGCCCTGTCGGGCAGCACGCAGCAGGCGAAGATCCAGCGTGAGCAGAACTTCAAGCAGGCCGGCGATCTGTATCGCTCGTTCAGCAAGAAAGAACGCAAGGACCTGATCGAGAGCTTCGGCGGCTCACTGGCCACCACCGATGACGAGAGCAAGCACATCATCCTGTCCTTCCTTTATAAGGCTGACCCGGAATACGGGAGCGGCGTGACCAAGGTGGCCAAGGGTGATCTGGGCCGGGTCAAGGCACTGGCGGCCAAGCTGGCGGACTGATCGCGTTTGCCTGAAAAAGCGGGGCCTCTGACGAGGTCCCGTCAGACCAAGGAGATTGCCATGCGTTTTTGCCTATCGCTGTTTCTGTCGTGCGTGTGTTTCAGCGTATTCGGCGCGCCGGCCGAAGATCCCGTAGCGCTGAAGGTTCAACTGAAAAATTACTACTTCGACGCCGCCCGCCGTGGCGACGTGCCGATGCTCGATACCTTCATAGAGGCCGGTTACGCCCTCGATACCCGCGACAGCAAGGGTTACACCGCGCTGATTCTTGCGGCCTATCATGGCCAGACAGCCGCCGTGGACCGTTTGCTCGCGGCCGGGGCCGACGCCTGCGCGCAGGATCAGCGCGGCAACACCGCCCTGATGGGCGCCATTTTCAAGGGCGAAATCCAGATCGCCAAAACCCTGTTGGCCGCCCATTGCAGCCCCGACCAACGTAACGGCGCTGGCCAGACGGCCGCGATGTACGCGGGACTGTTCAAGCGAGTCGAATTGCTGGATGAGCTCAAGGCCAAGGGCGCCGACCTGAATGCCGAAGATCCGTTGGGCAACAGCGCCGCGCGTCTGGCCAACGGTGAAATCCGCACAGCGGTGCCGCGCTGATCCGCGTCAGCTGAGCTATCATCACGGTTTTTGCCGGGAGTTCAGATGGCCAAGGCCAAGCGCATGTACGGCTGCACCGAGTGCGGCTCAACCTTCCCCAAGTGGGCCGGCCAGTGCGGCGAGTGCGGGGCCTGGAACACGCTGACCGAAACCATGGTCGAGAGCGGCGGCGCCGCAGCACCCAGCGGTCGCACCGGTTGGACTGGCCAGCAGGCTCAGATCAAGACCCTGGCCGAAGTCAGCGTCGAAGAGATTCCGCGCTTCTCCACCGCGTCCAGTGAACTCGATCGGGTGTTGGGCGGTGGCCTGGTGGATGGTTCGGTGGTGCTGATCGGCGGTGATCCGGGCATCGGCAAGTCGACCATTCTCCTGCAAACCTTGTGCAACCTCGCCAAAGTCATGCCGGCGCTGTACGTCACCGGTGAAGAATCCCAGCAGCAGGTGGCCATGCGCGCCCGACGTCTGGGCCTGCCGCAGGATCAGCTGCGGGTGATGACCGAAACCTGCATCGAAACCATCATTGCCACCGCCCGGGTCGAAAAGCCCAAGGTCATGGTGATCGACTCCATTCAGACCATCTTCACCGAACAACTGCAATCGGCACCGGGCGGCGTGTCGCAGGTGAGGGAAAGTGCCGCGTTGCTGGTGCGGTATGCCAAGCAGAGCGGCACGGCGATTTTCCTGGTCGGCCACGTGACAAAAGAAGGTGCCTTGGCCGGGCCGCGCGTGCTGGAGCACATGGTCGATACGGTGCTGTATTTCGAAGGCGAATCCGATGGACGGCTGCGTCTGTTGCGCGCGGTGAAAAACCGTTTCGGCGCTGTCAACGAGTTGGGCGTTTTCGGCATGACCGACAAGGGCCTGAAAGAAGTCTCCAACCCGTCAGCGATTTTTCTCACTCGTGCGCAAGAAGAAGTTCCCGGCAGCGTGGTCATGGCGACGTGGGAAGGAACGCGACCGATGCTGGTGGAAGTCCAGGCGCTGGTGGATGACAGCCATTTGGCGAACCCGCGCCGGGTCACGCTGGGGCTGGATCAGAATCGTCTGGCGATGTTGCTGGCGGTACTGCATCGTCACGGCGGGATTCCGACCCACGATCAGGACGTCTTCCTCAACGTGGTCGGTGGGGTGAAGGTGCTGGAAACGGCCTCCGACCTGGCGCTGATGGCGGCGGTCATGTCCAGTTTGCGCAACCGCCCGCTGCCCCATGATTTGCTGGTGTTCGGTGAAGTCGGGCTGTCGGGCGAAGTGCGCCCGGTGCCGAGTGGCCAGGAACGCTTGAAGGAAGCCGCCAAGCACGGCTTCAAACGCGCCATCGTGCCCAAGGGCAATGCGCCCAAGGAAGCGCCGCCGGGGTTGCAGATTATTGCCGTGACCCGTCTGGAGCAGGCCCTCGACGCATTGTTCGAGTAGTCGCAGGCAGCACACAATCCTGTGGGGCGAGCCTGCTCGCGATAGCTATCTGACATTCAACATTTATGTCGACTGGCATTCCGCTATCGCGAGCAGGCTCGCTTCACATTGGATCAGTGTCGAGTCTTCAGACTTCTATGAGCGCGCCCAATTCGCGCTCCAGTTCCTTGGGATCCCCCAGGTTGAACTCGATCAACCGCCGCAGGCGTTCAATCGATTCCAGGCTGATGTGTTTGCAGACGAACCCGAGTTGACCATGATCATCGTGGGTCAACATCACATCCATCTTGATCTCGACGTCTTCGTTAAGATGAATATCGACCAGGAAATGCTTGTCCGGATTACCTAGCCACGGCTCGGGCTTCTCGATCAGCAGCCCTTTGAGTGACAGGTCGATCAGCTTTACCGGCCAGATGAACTCTCCCTGGCGCAGCTCTGTTCTGGCATCGAACGCAATACGTTTGAAGCGGCGGCGATCGGCGGGGAGCTCACTCATGGCGCAATCCTCTTGATGTTCGCTGACTATAGACTGCCACGGTCAAAGCCTGCCAGTGAGGACAGTCCTCTAGACCAATGTCGGGGTATGGCCTTTGCCGTCAGGCGAGCTAAACTCGGGGTGGCTGTCTTTCTTGTCCACCCTGGCTGGAATCATAAAATGAAAAATAATAATAGCCTGCTACGCCATCTACCCTGGCTGCTGCTGGCAATCGTGGGAGCGTGCGCCCTTGGTGTCGTGGCATTGCGTCGAGGCGAGGCGATCAACGCCTTGTGGATTGTGGTTGCAGCCGTGGCCATTTATCTGGTTGCCTACCGTTACTACAGTCTGTTCATCGCCAACAATGTGATGCAACTCGACCCGCGACGGGCCACCCCCGCCGTGCTCAACAATGATGGTCTGGACTACGTCCCCACCAACAAACACATTCTTTTTGGTCACCACTTCGCCGCCATCGCTGGCGCGGGGCCGCTGGTCGGTCCGGTATTGGCTGCACAGATGGGCTATCTGCCCGGTACGCTGTGGCTGATTGCCGGCGTGGTGCTGGCCGGTGCGGTTCAGGACTTCATGGTCCTGTTCATGTCCACTCGCCGCAACGGCCGTTCCCTGGGCGACATGGTCCGTGAAGAAATGGGCCGCATCCCCGGGACCATTGCGCTGTTTGGCTGCTTCCTGATCATGATCATCATCCTCGCGGTGCTGGCATTGATTGTCGTGAAAGCTCTGGCCGAAAGTCCTTGGGGCATATTCACGGTGATGGCGACCATCCCGATCGCGATGTTCATGGGCATTTACATGCGCTACATCCGCCCGGGCCGCATCGGCGAAATCTCCGTGGTCGGGGTGCTGTTGCTGCTGGGCTCGATCTGGCTCGGTGGGCAGATTGCCGCCGATCCGGTCTGGGCCAAAGCCTTTACCTTCACTGGCGTACAGATTACGTGGATGCTGGTCGGTTATGGTTTTGTAGCCGCCTCGCTGCCGGTCTGGCTGATTCTGGCGCCGCGCGACTACCTCTCGACCTTCCTGAAAATCGGCACCATCGTGGCCTTGGCGATCGGCATCCTGATCACCATGCCTGAGCTGAAGATGCCGGCGCTGACCCAGTTCATCGACGGTACTGGCCCTGTGTGGAAGGGCGGTCTGTTTCCGTTCCTGTTTATTACCATCGCCTGTGGCGCGGTCTCGGGTTTTCACGCGCTGATCTCCTCCGGCACCACGCCGAAATTGCTGGATAACGAAGTCAACGCCCGTTACATCGGTTACGGCGGCATGCTGATGGAATCCTTCGTCGCCATCATGGCGATGGTGGCGGCTTCGGTGATCGAGCCAGGTGTGTATTTCGCCATGAACAGCCCGGCGGCAGTCGTCGGCAGCGATGTGGTGACCGTGGCCCAAACCGTCAGCAGCTGGGGCTTTGCAATCACCCCGGAAGCGCTGCAAGCGGTGGCCAAGGACATCGGTGAAACCACGATCCTGGCCCGTGCCGGCGGTGCGCCGACCCTGGCGGTCGGTATCGCACAGATCCTGCACAGTGTCCTGCCGGGTGAAAACACCATGGCGTTCTGGTACCACTTCGCAATTCTGTTTGAAGCGCTGTTCATCCTGACGGCCGTTGATGCCGGCACCCGTGCCGGGCGTTTCATGCTGCAGGACTTGCTCGGTTCCTTCGTGCCGGCGCTGAAACGCACCGAGTCCTGGACCGCCAACCTGATCGCGACCGCTGGTTGTGTGGCGATGTGGGGCTGGTTGTTGTACCAGGGCGTCATAGATCCACTGGGCGGCATCAACACCTTGTGGCCGTTGTTCGGTATCTCCAACCAGATGCTGGCCGGTATCGCGCTGATGCTCGGCACCGTTGTGCTGATCAAAATGAAACGCCAGCGTTACGTCTGGGTGACCATGCTGCCAGCGGTGTGGCTGCTGATCTGCACCACCACCGCCGGTTTCATCAAGCTGTTCGACGCCAACCCGGCGATCGGCTTCCTGTCGCTGGCGAAAAAATACAGCGATGCGCTGGCCAACGGTCAGATCCTCGCCCCGGCCAAGGACATCACTCAGATGCAGCACGTGATCTTCAACGCTTACACCAACGCAACGCTGACGGCGCTGTTCCTGTTCGTGGTCTTCAGCATCCTGTTCTATGCGCTCAAGGTCGGTATCTCCGCCTGGGGCAGCAAAGGACGCACGGATAAAGAAGCACCGTTCCAGGCGGTGCCGGATGCGTAATCGAGGATTGCACCATGTTCAATGACCTGAGTCGCCTCGGTAAATACCTCGGTCAGGCCGCGCGCCTGATGGTCGGCATGCCCGACTACGACAACTACGTCGAGCATATGCAAACCAAACACCCGGACAAACCGATGATGAGCTACGAGATGTTCTTCCGGGAACGCCAAGAGGCTCGTTACGGTGGCAAGGGTGGGCCGAAGTGCTGTTGACCCGGTTGTCGGGTTAACAGCAATCCTTGTGGGAGCTAGCCTGCTAGCGATGGCGGCTGAACATTCAACATCACTGTTGATTGACAGTCCGCCATCGCTGGCAGGCTAGCTCCCACATTTGTTTTGTGTTGCTTTTTAATTTTGTGAAACAGGAGATTCCAGTTGTCCTCTCCCATCCCGGTAACCATCCTCAGCGGCTTCCTCGGCGCCGGTAAAACCACGCTGCTGCGCCACCTGCTCAAAGCCGAGCACGGCTTGAAAATCGCGGTGATCGAGAACGAATTCAGTGACGCCGGTATCGACACCCAGTTGTTGGGCGATGAACCGGTGCAAGTGATGACGCTGTCCAACGGCTGCGTCTGCTGCACCATCCACACCGACCTGACCAAGGCCTTGTACCTGCTGCTCGAACGCCTGGACAGCGGCGAAATCGCCTTTGACCGTCTGGTGATCGAATGCACCGGACTGGCCGACCCGGCGCCAGTGGCGCAAACCTTTTTCATCGATGAAGAGCTGCGCGAGCGTTACATCCTCGACGGCATCATCACCCTGGTAGACGCGGCGCACGCCGACACTCACCTGACGCAAACCATCGCCCAGGCGCAAATCGGTTTTGCCGACCGCTTGCTGGTGAGCAAGCGCGATCTGGTGGACGAGTCGACGTTTACCGCGTTGAGTGAGCGTCTGACCCGCATCAACCGTCGCGCGCCGATTCGAGTGGTCGAACACGGCAAGATCGACCTGGCCGAATTGCTCGACGTGCGCGGTTTCAACCTGAATGCCGACCTCGGCGGCGTCAGCCTGCGTCCGGTGACCAAGGCGCCCTCCATCGACCGGATCTCCAGCCTGGTGCTGCGCACCGACAAGCCGCTGGATATCGACAAGCTCAGCGAGTTCATGAACGAGCTGCTGGAAGACCATGGCAAGCAATTGCTGCGCTACAAGGGTGTACTGAACATCGTTGGCGAGCCGCGTCGCATGGTGTTTCAGGGCGTGTTGAAGCTTTACGGATTCGACTGGGACACGGATTGGGCAGAGGACGAGGCGCGCGAAAGCGTGATCGTGTTCATTGCCGATGATTTGCCGGAAGAGAAAATCCGTGAGGGGTTTGCGCGGGTGGCGGCGGATTGAAAGAGTGTGTTCATCGGTGATGACGCCTTCGCGGGCAAGCCTCGTTCCTACAGGTTCTGCGTAGCCCTTGTAGGCGCGAGGCTTGCCCGTGAAGGCGATCTAACCGGCAACACGATTTTTGCCAGGGATGGGTACCGGATCTAGCAACATCTGTTCAAGAATATCGAGGTGGCGGTTTAGCAAAGCCTCGGCAGTCACCGCATCCCCACGCTCCAGCGCATTGATGATGTCCTTATGCCACGCGCAAGGGGCCTCCATCTGCGTATCAAACTGCGCAATCGCCAATGAAGTCAGCGGCACCAGGCTGCCAAGAAAATGCGCCAATGGTGCATTTCCCGCCATTTCCGCCAACAGCAAATGAAACTCCCCAGACAACCGGATCGCCGGGCCGCGCTCTGTACAGTGGCGTTCGCGTTCAAGCAGGGCATGCAGGCGGTTCAAGGGTTGCGCACGAGGTTGTCGGCAGACCAGCCGCACCAAGGTGGTCTCGGTCAGTCGTCGGGCATGCAGCGTCTGCCGAGTCTGTTCTGCATCGAGCGTGGCAACGCGGGGCCGATGGTTCGCCCGAAGGACGATGATTTGCTGATGAGACAGACGCGTCAGCACGCCACGAATGTCACTGCGTCGAACGCTGAACATCCGCGCCAGGCTTTCTTCGGTAAAGCGGCTGGACGCATTGAGGCGCTGTTCGAGAATGGCGTCGAAGATCCGCGAATAGAGATCTTCCGCCCGCGGTGGAAGGGGCAGGGCAGTGAGTGTTTGCGGTGAAGCGAAGCTGTTCATGGCCTGTCTCCGGTTCGAAGAAGTTTTAACTGCCGAAGTTGTCGTCTGGAATATTCAGTTCAATGCCCATCCGCTGGCCTTCCCGAAGGATGTGCCGACGCATCTCGGCACTGGCCTGGGCGCTGTTTTTGCTGCGAATCGCGCGCACCACGGCTTCGTTCTCCTCAAGGCGCTCAGCCAGATGCTCGGGGGAGTTGCGCAGCACCTCGGCGCTTTGCTTGAGGGCATTGCTGGTCTGCTGCACCACGCTCTGGAAAATCGGGTTCGAGGTCAGCGTGAACAGTTCTTCGTGGAACGCGATGTAGGCGTTCACCCCGGCCTCGCTGTCGTTGGCCTCCAGCGCTTCGCGCATGTCCATCAAGGTCAGGCGCAGTTGCCCGACCTCCTTGCTGCTGATCGACTGCGCGACCAGGCCGACGATGAACGGCTCGAGGGTGTAGCGCAGTTGCAAGACATCTTCCAGGCTGGCGCCGGCGACCGCGCTGTCGTGGCTTTGGCTGTCGCTGAGATGGGCGTCCAGCACCACCACGCCTTTGCCGGGCATCGAGCGCACCAGGCCAAGGGTTTCCAGCACGATCACCGCTTCACGCAGGCTCGGGCGGCTGATGCCCAGTTGTTCGGCCAGCTCACGCTGCCCAGGCAGCATTTCGCCGGAGCGCCACTGACCACGGGCCAAAGCGGCCCGGAGTTTTTCTACGACTGAGTTCACAACGGTCGACGAGGTAATCACTGTTCGCTCCATGAGCATCCAAAACGGTTGTTGACCGTGCCTGCCCGAAGACAGGCACGGCGTTTATTCAGAATTCCTGCTGATGTGCCGGGGCGACGGGTTTTCTCGGCTGGAAGGTATACCCCACCTGACCGGAAAGCACTTTGTTCGCCCGTTGAATATCGATGTCCTTCTCCCAGCGGGCGATGGCCACGGTGGCGACGCAGTTGCCGATCAGGTTGGTCAGCGCCCGGCCGATGCCCATGAACCAGTCCACCGCGAGCACCAATACCAGGCCGACCACCGGAATCGCCGGGATCGCCGTGAGTGTCGCTGCCAGAATCACCAGCGCCGAACCGGGAATCCCGTGGGCCCCTTTTGAGGTAATCAGCGAGACCAGCAGAATCGTCAGCAAGTCGGTCATGGCCAGCGGCGTGCCGGTGGCGTTGGCGATGAAGACGATGGCGAGGGTCAGGTAGATCGAGAACCCGTCGAGGTTGAACGAGTACCCCGTCGGAATCACCAACCCCACCGTCGAACTGCCGATGCCCAGGTGCTCAAGCTTGCGCATGATTTGTGGCAGCACGGCGTCGGACGAAGCGGTGCCCATGACGATCAGCAGTTCTTCGCGCAGGTACTTGAGCAACGGCCACATCTTCAGGCCCGAAAGGCGCATCACCAGGCCGAGAATCAATGTCACAAACGCCACGCAGGTCAGGTAAAACAGGCCGACCAGGCTGCCCAGGTGTTGCAGGGAATCCAGGCCATATTTGCTGGTGGTGAAGGCGATGGCGCCGAACACGCCGATCGGCGCCAGGCGCACGATCATGCCCATGATGCGGAAGATTACGTGGCTCAGCTCATTGATCAGCCGGGAAATACCCGACGCTGCTTCGCCCACCAGGTTCAGCGCACTGCCGAACAGCACTGAAAACAGCAGGACTTGCAGGATGTTGTTCTCCGCGAAGGCGCCGATGACCGAGGTGGGGATCAGGTTCATCAAGAACTGGGAGGTGGTTTGCATGTGCTGGCCGCGCTGGGCGATGTCGCCCATGTCGGCAGCGGAAAGCTGATCCAGATGAATGTTCGCGCCGCTGCCGATGCCGGTGGTGAATGCGAACACCAGACCAATCACCAGGGCGATGGTGGTCAGGATTTCGAAGTAGATCACCGATTTCAGGCCGATGCGTCCGACCTTCTTCAAGTCGCCGGCACCGCTGATGCCGCTGACCACTACGCAGAACACAATCAGGCCGATGAGCATCTTGATCAGTTTGATGAAGCCATCGCCGAGCGGTTTGAGCTGGGCGGAGTATTCAGGAAGGGTCAGCCCGCAGACGATGCCGAGCACCAGTCCGAGAACCACTTGGAGGAAGATTGAACGCGAGCACCATCTGAGCATGGGAGGAATCCTGGTCGGTGTCCTGGCTGCCGTGCGCTTGAGTGAGCGCATCAGATTCAGGACTTAATTATTGTGGTCTTACCGGTATGTCCAGTGCAGGCGCAGTCTAGGCGCTGTTTTTGGGTGATCGCAAGCGGAAATTGCATAATTGGCATGACCGGTCTGACCAGTGGTGCCGGCTCCTACAAATCCAGGGCGAAAAAAAACCGGCCATCACGTGGCCGGTTTTTATGGCTGCGGTTTAGCGCCGCAATTAAGCGCCGTACACCGGCAGCTTCTTGCAGATGGCCTTGACCTTCTCACGAACGGCGTCGATCACCGCTTCGTTGTTCAGGTCAGCCAGGATGTCGCAGATCCAGCCGGCCAGTTCTTTGCACTCTGCTTCCTTGAAGCCGCGAGTGGTCACAGCCGGAGTACCGAAGCGCAGGCCGGAGGTGACGAACGGGGAGCGTGGGTCGTTTGGCACGGAGTTCTTGTTCACGGTGATGAACGCTTTGCCCAGAGCGGCGTCGGCGTCTTTACCGGAGATTTCCTGCTTGATCAGCGACAGCAGGAACAGGTGGTTCTTGGTCCCGCCGGAAACCACATCGAAACCACGTTCGATAAACACTTCGGCCATGGCCTGGGCGTTTTTCACCACTTGTTGCTGGTAGGTCTTGAACTCAGGCTGCAGCGCTTCCTTGAAGCAGATCGCTTTGGCGGCGATCACGTGCTCCAGCGGGCCACCCTGGGCGCCCGGGAATACCGCGGAGTTCAGCTTCTTCTCGATGTCGGCGTTGGCGCGAGCCAGGATCAGGCCGCCACGTGGACCGCGCAGGGTCTTGTGCGTTGTGGTGGTCACGACGTCAGCGAACGGAACCGGGTTCGGGTAGACGCCAGCGGCGACCAGACCGGCCACGTGGGCCATGTCGACGAACAGGTAGGCACCGACTTTGTCAGCGATTTCGCGGAAACGCGGGAAGTCGAGGATCTGCGAGTAGGCAGAGAAACCGGCCACGATCATTTTTGGCTTGTGCTCAACCGCCAGACGCTCGACTTCGTCGTAGTCGATCAGGCCGTTGGCGTCGATGCCGTATTGAACGGCGTTGTACAGCTTGCCGGAGGAGGAAACGCTGGCGCCGTGGGTCAGGTGACCGCCGTGGGCCAGGCTCATGCCCAGGATGGTGTCGCCCGCTTGCAGCAGTGCCAGGTACACGGCGCTGTTGGCTTGGGAACCGGCGTGTGGCTGAACGTTGGCGTAATCGGCGCCGAACAGTTCTTTGGCGCGGTCGATGGCCAGTTGCTCAACCACGTCGACGAACTCGCAACCACCGTAGTAGCGCTTGCCCGGGTAGCCTTCGGCGTACTTGTTGGTCAGTACCGAGCCTTGAGCTTCCATCACCGCTGGGCTGGTGTAGTTTTCCGAAGCGATCAGCTCGATGTGTTCTTCCTGGCGCTGAGCTTCTTGCTCCATGGCGGCAAAAAGATCGGCGTCGTACTTGGCAATAGTCAAATCACGGCTGAACATGGCGGTCCTCAAGGATCGGGGCAGAAAAGGGGGGCATTCTAACTCAACCGCTTTTAGATGGCATATGAAAGGACATCATGTCGCAGACGAAAGGAATTCAGCTTCTGGCTATAAGCCTCAAGCGGCAAGTCAAAAGCGGACCGGTCACTGCTTGAAGCTTGCCACTTGAAGCTTCCAGCTTTCTTCATGTTTGATTGATTGGAGCTGTTGGCTCCAATCAATCAAACATGAAGAGCGCATCATTGCTGAACTGCGCCTCAAACCGGCTCGCCGGCATCGGCCGGCCGAACAGATACCCCTGAACCTCATCGCAACCATGCTCACGCAGGAAATCGAGCTGCTCGTGGGTTTCCACACCTTCGGCGATCACCGCCAGATTCAGGCTGTGGGCCATCGCAATGATCGCCCGGGCAATCTGCGCATCCTGTTCACCCGACGGCAGGCCATCTACGAAGGTGCGGTCGATTTTCAGCACGTCGATCGGGAATTGCTTGAGGTAGTTGAGCGAGGAATACCCGGTGCCGAAGTCATCGACCGCAATACTCAGGCCGAGGTTTTTCAATCCGGCGAGGATCTGCATCGCTTCGCTGACTTCGCGCATCAGGATACTCTCGGTCAGCTCCAGCTCCAGGCACGCCGGCGGCAGGCCGGTCTCCTTGAGGATGGTGGCAATCCGCGTCCCGAGTTGGCCGTCGGAGAATTGCCGGGCCGAAATGTTCACCGATACCTTCGGCACCCGCACCTTGGCCTGATGCCAGGTCTTGAGCTGACGGCAGGCTTCGCTGATCACCCAGTCACCGACATCCACCACTAGCCCGAGCTCTTCGAGCACCGGAATGAAATCCCCCGGCGGCACCAGGCCGCGACGTGGATGACGCCAGCGCAGCAGCGCTTCGGCGCCGGTCAGGCGTTTGCCGTCGCCGCTGAACTGCGGCTGGTAGTACAGAACGAATTCGTCTTGTTCCAGGGCATGGCGCAAGTCGCTTTCCAGCTCCAGGCGCTCCAGGGCGCTGGCGTTCATGTCCGCCTGATAGAACTGGAAGTTGTTCTTGCCGCGCTCCTTGGCGTGGTACATCGCGGTGTCGGCGTTTTTCATCAGCTGACTGAGTTCGTTGCCATCCTGCGGGCTCAGCGCGATGCCGATACTGGCGGTGACGAAGAACTCGCGGCCTTCCAGCACGAACGGTTTCACCAGGCTGGCGAGGATCTGCTCGGCGACATGGATCGCCCGGTTCAAGGCGACTTCACGGTTGGCCCGCGGTTGCAGCAACAAGGTGAATTCATCGCCGCCCATGCGCGCCACGGTGTCGTCATCATCGACGCAACCGAGCAGTCGCGTGGCCATTTCCTTGAGCATGCGGTCGCCGGCGGCGTGGCCGAGAGAGTCGTTGATCGGCTTGAAACGGTCGAGGTCGAGGAACATCAGCACGACCCAGGACTTCTGCCGCTCGGCCGATTGCAGCGCGGTGTGCAGGCGGTCCTGGAACAGCGTGCGGTTGGGCAGGTGAGTCAGGGCGTCGTAGTAGGCGAGACGGTGAATCCGCTGCTCACTGGCCTTGCGCTCGCTGATGTCGCTGAAGAAGCACACGTAACTGGCCAGGTCACCTTCATCGTCGAGCACCGCCGTGATGCCGACCCAGGCCGGGTAATGCTCGCCGTTGCGCCGCTTGAGCCAGACTTCGCCTTCCCAGGTGCTGTTCTGATGCAGTTGTTTGAGCACATAACGCAGATGGGCTTCCTGCTGCTCGTCGACGGTCAGCATGTTTGGCAGCTGGTCCAGCACCTGCTCCACGGCATAACCGCTGACGCGACTGAACGCTTCGTTGGCCTGGACGATGTAGCCGGCCGGGTCGGTGATCAGGATCGCCGACGTCGAATGTTCGAAAACCGTGGCCGCCATGCGCAGGTCTTTTTCGGCCCGGCGTTGCTGGCTGATGTCGCGTCCGACGCCGAGTACGCCTTCGAAGGCCCCGTGTTCGTCCCAGACCAGCACCAGCCGTAGCTCGATCGGGATCTTGCGCCCGTCGGCCCGCAGGCAATCGAACAGGAACAGTTGGGTCTGCACCTGAGTGCGCAGCAGCGCCAGTTGCTCGGGTTTATCCAGCGCTTTGCTGACCCGATCCATCAGGCCGTAAATACCGGTCAGTTGCTGCGGGTTGGCGATGGTCGATTGCCAGCCGTTCTGGAAGATCCACTCGGCGTCGTAGCCCAGCACGGCATGCACCGACGGGCTGACGTAATTGAGTGCCATTTTGCTGTCGGTGGAGAAAATCACGTCGCTGATGCTTTCGGCGAGCATCCGGTAGCGCTGCTCGCTATCACGCAGGGATTCACTGGCTTCGATCTGTTCGGTGATGTCCTTGGCCACGCCGATGATCCGCGTGACTTGATCGTGTTTGTCCCGCGCCAGTGCCTGTTCGCGAATGTCGAAACGCCGCCACTTGCCGTCGCGATGACGGAACCGCAACTGGCATTGCAGCAACTGGGTGTAACCCCCGTGGCGCTGGGCTTGGCGGGAGCGGTGGTAGTCATCGGCATCTTCGGGGTGCAGGAGGATTTCCCAGAAGTACTCGCCCATCTGGTGCAACTCGGTACGGTTGTAACCGAGGGTCTGGCCCAGGTGGTGGTTACTGAAAATCATCCGCTGGCTGATCACGTCCTGCACGTACAGGTGGTCCGGCACAGTGCGCACCACATCGGACCAGAACCCTTCGCGTTCCAGCAGCGACAGCTCGATGAGTTTACGGCTGGTAATGTCGGTGATGCTCAGGATCACCGCTTTATAGTCGGCGTAATCTTCCGGCAGGCGCAGCACCAGCCACAGGTGCTGGTCGCGGCCATTGAGGTCCTGGAGTTTGATTTCCAGCTCGAGCTGTCTCTGCTGGTTGAACACCGTTTCGATCACTTGGTGGCCGATGGCGGTGCCGTCCAGCGGGCAACCGTCAATCAACAGTTTCCAGGCCTGAGCGCAGGAGTTGACGTTGAGCAATTGCAGGGCGACCTGGTTGACCTCGGTGATGCGCAGTTCCTGGAGCAGTTGCTGGCGTTGCTCCGGTATGTCGAGCCACGCCTTGAGTTGCTCGCTGCTGTGCAGTTGGGCTTTGTCGAAGAAGGTCTTGAGCCCGGAGACGTCCAGTACGCACAGGGCAACACCCGTGCCTTCGAAAATATCGTGATAGCGGCGACGGCCTTCATGCAACTGGCGCTGACGGCGGCGAATGTTCAGCAACACGATGAACGGCAGCAGGGAGAAGGCCAGGCCCAGCAGGCATTTGCCGATGAATGCCGGCAACAGTTGTTCGAGCACTTGCTGGCGATCGAACAGTCCGCGCAGTTGCCAGTCGCTGCTGCTCAGGGGCACTGTCAGCACACTTTTGGCCAGATCGTCGGGGGATAACGCGCTCGGTTTGACCGAAGGCGACGCTTCATCGCGGCTGATGATCTGGTGATTGACCCGGTTTTCCACCAGCCACAGCGGACGGATGCCGGCTTCGTTTTGTTTGGTCAGTGACGAGAAAAACGTCGGTGTCAGGCGCAGGGCCCAGTAGCCACGACTGCTGCCGCTGGCTTGATGCAGCAGCAGATGCACCACTGAACCGTCGTCGGCATTGCTGAAATAGTGGGCCTGGGCGCGGCTGCGCCGGACCAGTTCACCCAGGTAATCGGCATCCTGGGCGTCGGCGGCGCTGTCACTGAGGACTTTGCCGGAAGGACTGAGTAGCGCCAGGCTGCGCAGGTCAGGCAGCGATTGTTGCAGTTTGCGCAGTAGCGCCTGCTGTTCGTCGGCACTTTGCGGTTGTTCGACGATCGGTAGCAGGTTCAGTGCAATCTGGGCGTTGAGCGCCATGTTCAGGCTGACTTGCGCGGCCAGATCGGCGGTGTAGTCGATGGTGTATTGCCGCTGGTGCTTCTGTGTTTCGCGCAGCTGATCCAGCAGCTGCCAGAACAGCAAGGCGAGCAACAACAGCACGAGTGTCGCCAGCGCACCCTTCAAGGATCCGCGCAGGGGCGCGCCGGGCGCAGGATGAGGTGCGCTCACGGACGAAGGCGGAGAGACATTGGACAAACTGTAATCCTGCGGTTTGGCTGGACTGGCGCGACGTGCACTATAAGCCGGACGCCCGGAGGGCGGCTAGCATGCCTTGTGTTGTGGCGAAGTGCCAGCCCCTGCCGGCTGGACTGCCATCTGTCATTCAGGTAGCTTTGCCGGTTACGCGGGAGCGTTCCAGCTCCTAGACTCAGACTTTTTCAGCGCTCATGCATTGATACATTATCAATCTGACGACGCGCACAGTCTGGCCAGGCATCGCCTGCGCTCCAATCATTCATCTGTCACTGACCCAAGGTTCTCCATGGCTCAATACGTCTTCACCATGCATCGGCTGGGCAAAGTTGTTCCGCCGAAGCGGGAAATCCTGAAAAATATTTCGCTGTCCTTCTTCCCCGGCGCCAAGATCGGCGTGCTCGGCCTCAACGGTTCGGGTAAGTCCACGCTGTTGAAAATCATGGCGGGCGTCGACACCGAGTTCGAGGGCGAAGCGCGTCCGATGCCGGACCTGAACATCGGCTACCTGCCACAAGAGCCGATCCTGGACCCGACCAAGACCGTGCGTGAAGTAGTCGAGGAAGCGGTCAGCGTGATCAAGAACGCCCAGGCTCGCCTGGACGAGGTCTACGCCGCTTACGCTGATGAAGATGCCGACTTCGACAAACTGGCCGCCGAACAGGCCAAGCTCGAAGCCATCCTGCAAGCCAGCGACGGTCACAACCTGGATCGCCAGCTGGAAGTCGCCGCCGATGCGCTGCGTCTGCCGGCCTGGGATGCCAAGATCGAATTCCTCTCCGGTGGTGAGAAGCGTCGCGTGGCCCTGTGCCGCCTGCTGCTGTCTGCTCCGGACATGCTGCTGCTCGACGAACCGACCAACCACCTGGACGCCGATTCCGTCGCCTGGCTGGAGCACTTCCTGCACGACTTCCCGGGCACCGTAGTCGCGATCACGCACGACCGGTACTTCCTGGACAACGTCGCCGGCTGGATCCTCGAGCTCGACCGCGGCGCCGGTATCCCTTACGAGGGCAACTATTCGGGTTGGCTGGAAGCCAAGTCCGACCGTCTGGCTGCCGAATCCAAGCAGCAGTCGGCTCACGAAAAAGCCATGAAGGAAGAACTGGAGTGGGTGCGCAAAGGCGCCAAGGCCCGCCAGTCCAAATCCAAGGCTCGTCTGCAACGCTTCGAAGAAATGCAGTCGCAGGAATTCCAGAAGCGCAGCGAAACCAACGAGATCTACATCCCGGCCGGTCCACGCCTGGGTGACAAGGTCATCGAGTTCAAGAACGTTTCCAAGGGTTACGGCGATCGCGTGTTGATCGACAACCTGTCGTTCTCCATGCCAAAAGGCGCCATCGTTGGCGTGATCGGCGGTAACGGTGCCGGTAAGTCGACCCTGTTCCGCATGCTGATGGGCAAGGAAACGCCGGATTCGGGCAGCATCGAAGTCGGCGAAACCGTGCAACTGGCGTGCGTCGATCAGAGCCGCGAAGACCTGGACGGCAGCAAGACGGTGTTCCAGCAAATCTCCGACGGTTCCGATCAGATCCGCATCGGCAACTACGAGATCCCGTCGCGCACCTACGTCGGTCGCTTCAACTTCAAGGGTGGCGACCAGCAGAAGTTCGTCAAGGACCTGTCCGGTGGTGAGCGCGGTCGCTTGCACCTGGCCCTGACCTTGAAAGAGGGCGGCAACGTCCTGCTGCTCGACGAACCGTCCAACGACCTCGACGTTGAAACCCTGCGTTCCCTGGAAGAAGCCCTGCTGGACTTCCCGGGCGCCGCCATTGTGATCTCTCACGATCGGTGGTTCCTTGACCGCGTCGCGACGCACATCCTGGCTTACGAAGACGACTCGCAAGCGGTGTTCTTCGAAGGTAACTACACCGAGTACGAAGCCGATCGCAAGAAACGCCTCGGCGAAGCGGCTTCCCAGCCGCATCGTGTACGGCACAAGAAACTGGCCTGATATCGGGCGGGTCGCATGAAAAAACGGAGCCTTCGGGGCTCCGTTTTTTTATGGGTTTCAGTGACACCGCGGCGCGGCCATCGCCAGCAGGCTGGCTCCCACAGGGGATATGTGAGCGGCACAAATCCACTGTGGCAGCTAGCCTGCTAGCGATGACGGCCTGACGATCACTCGATCTCTATGCTCAACACCTCAATCATCAAATCCCCCACCGGCCGCTTCCACACCACTTCATCCCCGACCTGCGCGCCCAACAACGCCCGCCCCAGCGGCGAGCCCCAGTTGATCAGCCCACTCGCCGCATCCGCCTGATCCTCACCCACCAACTGCACGCGCTGTTCGTGGCCCTGTTCATCGGCAAACGTTACCCACGCGCCAATCTGGACTTTATCGGTCGAGGAGGCCGGTACGACTAACTGAGCGCTTTGCAGGCGTTGATTGAAATATCGCCAGTCACGTTCCAGATCGGCCTGGCGCTGTTTGTCTGCGAGTTCGCCTCTCGCACTCTGTCCATTGAGCAGGTTTTGCACTTCGGCGACTTTCGCCTGAAGCTGCGCCAGCCCGGCGGGCGTGACGTAATTGGGCTGTGTGCTGACTTGCCGTTCGACCGGCTGATCGGCTTGCGCGGCGGCGTTATCTTCATTGACGAAAGCGCGACTCATGGTTTTCTCCCGTTATAGGGTTTGGGCCATGGTTGCAGGCTTTTAGTTTCGATGGATGTCTGTCCGCGACTCATTGCGAGCGATAGGCACGGGCGGCGTCCTGGTCCTTTTGTTGCTGCCAGGCTTTGTCGCGGTCGTCCCAGTGGTGGCTGCGATAGTCCTCGCGATCCTCGCTTTCGCGCATGGCCTGGCACTGGCGAAAACCGTCGTTCCAGCCTTCGGCGTACTGCTTGTCCTTGAGATAACGCGGGACGTTCTTGCGAAATTCCCCGGTGATTGCCCCGGCAGCTTGTCGGCCACTGCTGCAACCGTCATCGAAACCATCGGCGAACGCCGGTGGATAACCCTTGGCGATCAAATCCTCGTGGGTCGTCTGGCAACCCGCGATCAACATCAACAATCCCAGCACACCTGCGCAACGCCACATCTCCGACTCCCGTGCCGTTGGACGGCCTATGGGTGAAGTCTAGGAGTGGATTCGTGAGGCAGTTGTGAAAGGCGTGTGATTAATCTGTTGGCCACCCCACAGGGACGGTGGGGTGTCAGGTCAATAGTGATACCACTTCACCTCAAGCATCACTTCGTTCTCGGGCGAGGCGAGGTGGCTGAATTCGCGCTGGGCACTCAGGCGCAGGCCCAGGTTGCGCGACAGTTCCCACTGCTGGTTGAGGCTCACACTGCGGCGCACCTCGCCGTTGGTGAAGAAATCGCCCTTGGTTTCCAGGCTGAAGTTGCCCAGTGGGTTTTTCCACAGCAGACCGCTATTGAAACCTGCCGCCGGTGCGATAAAGCCCGCGAAGTCGTTGTTGTGTTCGACACGCACGGTGCCCAGTGCAAAGCCGAGCATGTCTTCACCCAACTGCCAGGTGCCGCCACCACCACCGTTGACGTGGCTGACCAGCGTTTCATCGTCATGCTTGCCTGGCACGCGTTCCAGGCCGCCCGTGACTTGCCACGATAATGGCTTCAACAACTCATTGCGCGGCGTCAGGGAGCGAATGGTCGCCAGGTCCAGTTGCTGGAACTGCCAGTCATTGCCTTCGTACTGGCGCAGTTTCATCTGCAGGATTTCGATTTGCGCACCGAGCGGGAAGCTCTCGGCGTTATCGTTGAGGTCGTGATACGCCATGCGCAGGCCATATTCGCCAAAGGCCTTGTCGCCCCGGGTGCCGATGCCGGCCTGCCAGGTGCGGGATTCATGACCGTCCTCGGGCAGGCCGGGCCTCGGGATGTCCAGCTCAGGGGCGGGGTTCTGGTTGATCGCCCGCAGCAGTTCGAAACTGCGTTGCGCCCTCTCAGGGTCGCGCTCCTGACCGTTGGCGCGATAGCGTTCGAGGCGGTAAGACGCATCGATGATCAGCGCCTGGCGGTCGCGCGGTTGAGCCTTGAACGCCGGTGTCTGCAATTGCTTTTGGTCGGCGCTGACTTTCAGCACCCACTCCTGTTCTTCGTCAGTCAACGGCTCGGCGCGGCTCAGCAGTTCCCGTTCACGGGACGGACGATACTGAATGGATTCCACCAGCCCGGCTTCTTTCACCGCTTTGACGGTATCGGTCGGAATGGCCGTCAGTGGGAACTGTTCGGTCAGGCGCAGGCTTGGCCGCGCCACCTGCAGCAGCTCAAGCAGGCGATAGGAGCAGTTTTCGTCGAAAAAGAAATAGTCGAACTGGATCTGCTTCAACTCCCAGACGTGCTCGACCATGCGCTCGGTTTCTGCCTGCGTCAGGTTCAGCCGGTACTCCCACAGGTCCCGGTTTTCGAGGCTGCGGTATTCCGAGAGTTTTTCCTGATACGGCACCAGCGCGAACAGCCCCGGATAGCCGCCCATCAAGCCTTTCCAGGCGTAGAGGATGCTGTTATCCGAACCTTCGATGTAGGCGCCGAAGTTGATCGCGTAACTGAGCAGCGCGGTGTGATCACTCTGCACATCGGCCTGGTCGATGCGCAGCAAGGTATGGCCGAACATCGATGACGGACTGTTCAGGTAAGCCGCCGGGAAAATCATCACCGCGCTATGGGGCGAGACATCCTTGAACCATTGCTTGAACTCAGTGCAATCGAGCGCCGGCAAATCAGTCAGGTTGAGCTGCGCTTTCAACCAGCGGGTGCGCGCCGGGTACACACATTGGGCATGTTGTTCGCCCGCACTGGCCGGGGCGTACAGCGCCTGCACGGTGGCCGCCAGTTCGCGGTCGGGGTGTTCGTTACCGTCGGGTGCGAGAAAGAACTTTTTGTCGCTGACATAGCTGCGCCAGCCGCCCAGCTTGGCGGTTTCGTAATGGCCCAGGGAAATCCAGAAAGGGTCGTTGGCCAGTTGCTGCAAACGTTGATTGTCGACATGTGGCGCGGCGGACAGCGGGGCGCAGACACAGAGCGCCAGCCAGGCAAGGCGTTTGAGCATAGTGAGCAACTTAAGTCGAAAAAAAATAAAGACCCAAGGGGGACAGGTCCAAAAAATAAAACCCGCCCCCCGAAAGGAGCGGGTGGGTCGAGCTTAAGCTTGAGTAGCGTACTTGGCCAGACGTGGATCGTTCTTCAGAACGGCCAGGGTGTTGGTATGCACGTCGTCAGCGGTCACGTCAGCCTTGCTGAAGATCTGCTGGAAGTGCTGGTGAGTCACAGCGGCGAAGTGCGCACGGTCTTCCGGCGCCACGCCCAGTACCACGGCATAGGTCGTCAGCGCTTCGCCGTTACCTTTGGCCATGTCTTCGGACAGCTCGTTCATCATGCCATTCATGGCAAACCAGGATTTGCCGCCATAAGTCAGCGACGCATTAGTCGAGCAACCGTTGGTACCAGAAGTCATACCGAACGTTGCGTTACCGGAAGTGCCGTTGGTGGTGGATGCCAGGAAGTGAGCCGGGGTGCCACGCTGACCTTCGAACAGCATGTTGCCCCAACCGCAATCCGGGCCGCCTGGCGCTTGGGCCATGGCGTTGATGGATACAGCGGTGAAGAGAGTACCGAGAAGAATCCGTTTCATAGCTTTGTTCTCTTTATGTGCATACCAATGGACAAGGGGTCTGGCCCAATCCGGCGCCAGTGGGCCAGTTATTAATCCAGCCGCGCAGTTTGGAGTTTAGGCACGTTCCTGGGGTTCCGTGATTTTTTGCAAAACATTCGTTGAAATCATTGATTTGTCCCCGGCCGGCCTGGAGATGACGGTTTGTCTATGCTTTGGCTGGAGGCGCGCCTTGCAAGTGAGGTATGGGCAGCGCCAGAATGCCGCTATCTGCCCCGCCTGATGTAAGGAAGCCCGATGCCTGATCCTGTTGCTGCCAGCTTGCGTCTAGCGCCTGAAGCGCTGACCCGTCCGTTTTCCGCTGAACAGTTCAGCTTCTCTACCACCAATGATTTGGAGCCCTTTCGCGGTGTGCTTGGCCAGGAACGTGCGGTCGAAGCCTTGCAGTTCGGCGTGGCCATGCCACGCCCCGGTTACAACGTATTTGTCATGGGTGAGCCCGGCACCGGCCGGTTTTCGTTCGTCAAACGCTACCTGAAAGCCGAAGGCAAGCGCCTGCAGACCCCGGCCGACTGGGTCTACGTCAATAATTTCGATGAGCCTCGCGAGCCTCGTGCACTGGAATTGCCATCGGGCACTGCTGGCGCCTTCATCGGTGACATCAACGGCTTGATCGACAACCTGCTGGCGACTTTTCCGGCAGTGTTCGAGCACCCGTCCTACCAGCAGAAAAAAAGCGCCATCGACCGCGCCTTCAACCAGCGCTACGACAAGGCACTGGACGTGATCGAGCGCCTGGCGCTGGAGAAGGAGGTCGCGCTTTACCGCGACGCCAGCAACATCGCGTTCACGCCCATGAGCGAAGGCAAGGCCCTGGACGAAGCGGAATTCGCCCAGTTGCCGGAAGCCGATCGCGAGCGTTTCCACGACGATATTTCCGGTCTGGAGGAGCGACTGAACGAAGAGCTCGCCAGCCTGCCGCAATGGAAGCGCGAGTCGAGCAATCAGCTGCGCCACCTCAACGAAGAAACCATCACGTTGGCCTTGCAGCCGTTGCTGTCGCCGTTGTCGGAGAAATACGCCGAGAACGCCGCCGTTTGCGGTTACCTGCAAGCCATGCAGGTCTACCTGCTCAAGACCGTGGTCGAGCAACTGGTGGACGACAGCAAGACCGACGCCGTCGCCCGCAAATTGCTGGAAGAGCAATACGCCCCGAGCCTGGTGGTCGGTCATTCGTCCAGCGGCGGTGCGCCGGTGGTCTTCGAGCCGCACCCGACTTACGAAAACCTGTTTGGCCGCATTGAATACAGCACCGATCAGGGCGCGATGTACACGACCTATCGGCAACTGCGGCCGGGCGCATTGCACCGGGCCAACGGCGGTTTTCTGATCCTTGAAGCGGAAAAAATGCTCAGCGAGCCGTTCGTGTGGGATGCGCTCAAGCGCGCCCTGCAATCGCGCAAGCTGAAGATGGAATCGCCGCTTGGTGAGCTGGGCCGCCTGGCCACCGTGACCCTGACGCCGCAACACATTCCGTTGCAGGTCAAAGTCGTCATCATCGGTGCGCGTCAGCTGTATTACACGCTGCAAGACCTCGATCCGGACTTCCAGGAGATGTTCCGCGTCCTGGTGGATTTCGACGAAGACATCCCGATGGTCGACGAGAGCCTGGAGCAGTTCGCCCAGTTGCTCAAAACCCGCACCTCGGAAGAAGGCATGGCGCCGCTGACGGCCGATGCCGTGGCGCGCCTGGCGACTTACAGCGCGCGCCTGGCCGAACACCAGGGGCGTTTGTCGGCGCGCATCGGTGATCTGTTCCAGCTGGTCAGCGAGGCGGACTTCATTCGTCACCTGGCGGGGGACGAGATGACCGATGCCGGGCATATCGAACGGGCGCTAAAGGCCAAGGCCACCCGTACCGGGCGGGTCTCTGCGCGGATTCTCGATGACATGCTCGCCGGGATCATCCTGATCGACACGGACGGCGCCGCCGTCGGCAAGTGCAACGGGCTGACCGTGCTGGAAGTCGGCGACTCGGCGTTCGGTGTGCCGGCGCGGATTTCCGCCACGGTCTACCCGGGCGGCAGCGGCATCGTCGACATCGAGCGCGAGGTCAACCTCGGCCAGCCGATCCACTCCAAGGGCGTGATGATCCTCACCGGGTATCTGGGCAGTCGTTACGCCCAGGAATTCCCGCTGGCGATTTCCGCGAGTATCGCGCTGGAGCAGTCCTACGGTTACGTCGATGGCGACAGTGCGTCGCTGGGCGAGGCGTGCACGCTGATTTCGGCCCTGTCGAAAACGCCGCTCAAGCAATGCTTTGCGATCACCGGCTCGATCAACCAGTTCGGTGAAGTGCAGGCGGTAGGCGGGGTCAACGAGAAGATCGAAGGCTTCTTCCGACTCTGCGAAGCCCGTGGGCTGACCGGTGAGCAGGGGGCGATCATTCCTCACGCCAACGTCGCCACGCTGATGCTCGACGAGAAGGTGCTCTCGGCGGTGCGTGCGGGGCAGTTCCATGTCTACGCCGTGCGCCAGGCTGACGAGGCGTTGAGCCTGTTGGTCGGAGAGCCTGCCGGTGCACCGGATGCCGATGGCCAGTTCCCCGAAGGCAGCGTTAACGCACGGGTGGTGGAACGCTTGCGCGTGATCGCGGAAATGATTAGCGAAGAAGACCTCAAGGAAGCCGAGAAAGAAGCGGCGCTGGAAGCCCTGGTGGAGGCCAAACCGGCCTGACCGATCTGAGGATCACCCCGATCCACAGTGGGAGTGAGCCTGCTCGCGATGTGGCACTTTCATCCAACACATGTGTTGGCTGAAAGTTCGCTATCGCGGGCAGGATCAGTCCCACATTTGGGATGTGTCCACTTCAAGAAAGTGCCATCACTCTGACGTCAATATTCACACAATGACCATTCGGCGCCTTCTGGTCTGACTTGACGTGCTAGTCAGACTTTTCTTCTATTCTCAGCTCAAGGATATCGACAGTAATCACTGGATCGAGACAGCCTTCCCGTGGGGGCTGAACACCGGATCTACCGAGGGTCGCCGCCATGTCGCGCAACCTCTGCCTCACCCGTCAATGCCTGGGCCTTGTGACCCGTATCGAGTGTGCCATCCGTCCGTTGGCGGGGGATACGGGCATGTGGACCTTGCTCTTCGCCGCCGGAATGGCCGGCGAACAACCTTCCGCCATCAAGGCGCAGGGACCGTTTCATGGGCCTTTCGTGGCGGAGTCCATCCTCGACACGATTGTTGAAAGCCTGACGCTGCATGGCTACGAACTGGCCGATGACCCACAAATCTGGTGCCTGCACCTGCAAGCCCAGCTGCGGGAAATCAACGGGGGCCGTTGCCGCAACCTCAATGGCTGAGTTCGGCGCGGCCACTGAAACCGGTTATTGATCAAGGTGGCTCAAATCCGCCTTGGCCAGTTTGACCTCGAAACCATATTGCACCGTGGTGAGGTCGGTTCGCTGATAGGTTTCCAGACGAGTTGGCTGGCCATAGAAGTAATGCACGGCAAATAGCGCCGGGCCTTCTGCGCTCGCGTCGTGAGTGACCGAAAGGATTTCTTTCAGATAGTTTCCAGAGTCGTCCTTGGCGAAAAAACGCCACTCCTGGGCAGGAAACAGCTTCAAATCAACCACCAAGGCATTGCCTTTGAGTTCCAGGCCTTTGGGCAACGTATGGGCGTCGAGCGTTTGTTTGGCCACCGTCGCCAGAAACAGCGGCATGGAGCCCACTGCATAGGCCGGTGTTTCCGGAAACAGGTTCAAGTCATAGGTGATGGCGCCACGTAGCGGATCGACCTCGTAAGCCTCAAGCGGCAGCTCGATCGGCCCATCGCGCTTGCCACTGCCATCCTCCGTAAAGAACGTGACCGGGCTATCGCCAGCGCTGAACGATGTACCGAGCATCTCGTCATTGAAGCTTCTGGGGTGGTCGAATTCAATGCGTGCGGCGCTGGGGTCATCCACCGACTGACTGACGATGATGCCCTTCTTCAGCTGTTCCTCACTCAATGTCGCGCCCTTGAGCCAGGTCGGGGCCTGATCGTCATACGCCACCACCGGTAGGGTCAGTGGCTGGATGGTTTTTGCCGTGGTGTGTGAGTCAAAGCGGCGCACCGGCAGGTTCAGGTCCTTGTGGGTCACCGTGACGGCCGAGAAATCCAGAACGCTCACTTCAACGGTTTCGACCGGACCGTTGAAATACACTTTGGTGTAATGATTCTTCTGCTGCGCCTCGAAGGTGCGCTGTTCTTCGTCGATCTGCTTTTCGAAAGTCTCGCTCCAGGCTTTCTGCTGCTGAATTTTCGCCAGTTGTTTTTGATAGAAGGCAATTTGCGCAGCGGTTTCGTTGATCGAACCCGATCGCGAGAGGAATTGCCCGGTGATGTCCCTGGCCTGGACGATCAGCGGATTCAACGGTGTTTCGCTGACTTCAGGAGCCAGTGGTGCGCTGTTGTTGAATTCGATTTCGGCGTAGTTGTTGCCCAGTTTCAGCAAGGTGACGCTGAGGTTGTCGTTGGTGCGGGTCTGGCCAACGTCTTTTTTCGTCAGGTCGAAGGTGTAGAGCCGGCGCGGGGCGATGACCTCGACCTTGCCTTGCAGGCTCACCGGTTGGGGCTGGTTCTTGTTGTCCATGTCCAGACCGTCGATGAACGGATAGGTCACCGTCAGATCATCCGGATTGGTCAGGTTGGAACTGGAGGGGCTCAGTTGAATGCCGGGATCGGTTTCCGACCATTCCGGCTGGAACGCGATGACGCGCTTGTTGCTCAAGGTCACCGACTGCCATTCCAGGCCATGGGGAAAGAGAAACGCTGCCGGAATGTTGAAGTTGAAAGGGAACACCGGTTGCAGGTCGGTCAGGTAGTCGGAACTGGAATCCTTGTGCAGCACGAACAGGCCGTTGATGTAGGTGTCGACCAAAGCCTGAGGCGTGGGGTAGTGCTTGAGCACGGCGAGAACGTCTTCGCCGTATTCGGTTTCCACGGGTTTGCTGTCGAGCTTGAGTTGCGCACGCTCGAGCAACAGCAGTGAACCGCCGAGTTCGGCAACGGCATCCCTGAGCTTTGGATCCTCAATCGCATCCAGAGACTTCTCGAACTGCGCGGTCTTTTCCTCGAGGCTAGTCTGGCGCTTCTCATCGCTGGGTGAGCAGCCGCCCAGCAGCAGAGCCAGGCAAATGCCGGCACTCGTTATTGGTAATCGCACATCCATTTCCAGTCTTCCTGTCCGATGTCGCTGAGCTGTCAATAGTCTGGACACTAGCAGAAAAACTTTGTGGCACACGCGCAGGTCGCGGATTTGCCGAAGGTTTCTGGCTGCTTCAGGGTATAGACAGGGGGCTGGTATACTTGCGGCCATTTTCAACATCACGTGTGAGATTCAATGGAACGCTTTATCGAAAATGCAATGTATGCCTCCCGCTGGCTGCTGGCACCGATCTACTTCGGTCTGTCCCTTGGGCTACTGGCGCTGGCGCTGAAATTCTTCCAGGAAGTTTTCCACGTCATTCCCAACGTATTCTCGATGGCCGAGTCGGACCTGATCCTGGTGCTGCTGTCGCTGATCGACATGGCACTGGTGGGTGGCTTGCTGGTGATGGTGATGATCTCCGGTTACGAGAACTTCGTTTCCCAGCTGGACATCGACGACAGCAAGGAAAAGCTCAACTGGCTGGGCACCATGGATTCGTCTTCGCTGAAGATGAAAGTGGCGGCCTCCATCGTGGCGATTTCGTCGATCCACCTGCTGCGGATCTTCATGGACGCCAAGAACGTCGATCCCGAGCATTTGAAGTGGTACGTGATTATTCACATGACGTTCGTCGTGTCGGCGTTTGCCATGGGTTATCTGGATAAGCTGACCAAGCACTGACGCTCACAAAGCCCTGTAGGAGCGAGGCTTGCCCGCGAAGGGGCTGTGTCAGTCGATACAGTTGTTGCCCGTCACACCGCCTTCGCGGGCAAGCCTCGCTCCTACAGTCAGGTGCAAACAGACGGGCGGTGTCGTTTGTGGCTTGTACTTTGAGGTGCCGAAGCCTATGCATGTATTGATATTGGCTTGACACCGTATGAGGTGCATTCATGAACCTTGTTGAATTACGTGCATATGCCATCGCAGGGAAAGTCGATGAGCTGAACCTGATTTCTATGGAAGGCGGGATCTACCTGCTGGAGGCGCGCATGCATGGGGCGGCGTATCCGTTAAGTGATGCCCATGACCATATGCTCCACCTGCGTTCGGTGGAGCATGCGCGTCAAGTGCTGCACCGACTCCCCACCTTGCCTTTCAACCTTGTGCACACGTCGGTCCATGATGAAATGTGCGGACTCGGTGCCAATGCAGAAGAGGGCCTGAAGGTGCCGATCGCCTTCAGTTCTCGCTGGTAGCAATGACCCCCTGATCAGCGCAACGGCATCTGTGCTAGTCTGCTGGCCCTTTTGGTTCCGGGCGCTCCGGGACGCGCTGTGCACGCACGGCAAGTTCCCGGGCCGTCCGCACAGCGGAGCAGTGTCATGTCCGAAGTAAATCTGTCCACCGACGAAACCCGCGTCAGCTACGGCATTGGCCGTCAGCTGGGCGACCAACTGCGCGACAACCCGCCACCGGGCGTTAACCTGGACGCGATCCTGGCTGGCCTGACCGACGCGTTCGCCGGTAAGCCTAGCCGTGTAGGTCAGGAAGAAATGTCCGCCAGCTTCAAGGTGATCCGCGAAATCATGCAGGCCGAAGCAGCTGCAAAAGCCGAAGCGGCCGCTGGCGAAGGCCTGGCTTTCCTGGCTGAAAACGCCAAGCGTGACGGCATCACCACCCTGGCCTCGGGCCTGCAATTCGAAGTGCTGACTCAAGGTGAAGGCGCCAAGCCAACCCGTGAAGATCAAGTGCGCACTCACTACCACGGCACCCTGATCGACGGCACTGTGTTCGACAGCTCCTACGATCGTGGCCAGCCTGCAGAATTCCCGGTTGGCGGCGTGATCGCTGGCTGGACCGAAGCCCTGCAACTGATGAATGCCGGTAGCAAATGGCGCCTGTACGTGCCGAGCGAACTGGCTTACGGCGCTCAAGGCGTTGGCAGCATTCCGCCGCACAGCGTTCTGGTATTCGACGTCGAACTGCTCGACGTTCTGTAAGCTCTTGATTCTGTAGGAGTGAAGCTTGCTCGCGAATGCATCACCTCGGTTTCAAGTCAGAACCGAGTTGTCAGGTTCGCAGGCAAGCCTCGCTTCTACGGGGTTTGTAGTGCTACTCATACTTCGATCTTGTGGTTCAGATCGCTCGTCGGGCGCAACGCCCGGGCGTAGCAGAACAGAAACAGATTGCGCACCAGTTCCTTGAGCACCACCGGCTCGCAGGAACTCAAGCCGTTGACGTCCAGATCACCCTGATCCTGCAGCTCGTTCAAGGCTTCTTCTTCAAGCACTGCACAGACTTCCCCGGTTTCCCGATGCAGGATCCTGAGGTAGGGGTGTGGGCGGTCCAGCCAGGCATCGATCAAATAAGTCATGGGTCTCATCTCCATTGATGGGTTTCAATGAGAATAATTCTTATTCATCAAATAGCAAGGACCTATTGGCGGTTTGTGATTTTTTCCGGGTAAAGATTGCGTAAGGTCAAAACGGCTGGCGTTTGGCTATTGCGAGGATATGTGGGGAGAGGCGGGGCGGGTGAAGCACCATCCCACGCAGGGCGCGGGATGGAAGACAACAGAATCAGACTTTTCTGACGAACTCGGACTTGAGCTTCATCGGGCCGATGCCGTCGATCTTGCAGTCGATGTCGTGATCGCCATCGCACAGGCGGATGTTCTTGACCTTGGTGCCGACCTTGACCACCAGCGACGTGCCTTTGACCTTCAGGTCCTTGATCACGGTGATGGTGTCGCCGTCCTGCAGGACGTTGCCGACCGAATCTTTTTTCACGGTGTCATCGGACGCCGCTTCGGCTTCGCCGCTGGCGGACCACTCGTGGGCGCACTCGGGGCAGATCAGCTGAGCGCCGTCTTCGTAGGTGTATTCGGAATTGCATTTTGGGCAGGGTGGCAACGTGCTCACTAAAGCTCCTTGGATTCAGGATCGCTAAAAAGCGCACATTATATAGGGTTTTAGCTGGGAGGGGGCGACGCCAAAAACTGTGGGAGCGAGCCAGCTCGCGAAAGCGGTGTGCCAGTCAGCATTCGACTGACAGATTGCTTTCGCGAGCAGGCTCGCTCCCACAGGGTATTACGGTGCAGTTAGTGCGTGCGTGCGACCGCAAACTCACTGAGCTCAACCAATGCATCGCGGTATTGGCTGGCGGGCAGCGCGTCGAGGCATTTGATTGCACGGGCTACGTAATCGCGGGCCAGTTGCGCGGTGTAATCCAGCGAACCGGACGCTTCCACGGCTTCGCGGATGCTTTCCAGGTCTTCGATACCGCCTTTCTGGATCGCCTTGCGCACCAGTGCAGCCTGCTCCGGCGTGCCTTCGCGCATGGTGTAGATCAGCGGCAGGGTCGGCTTGCCTTCGGCCAGGTCGTCACCGACGTTCTTGCCCAGGGTTTCCGCGTCGCCACGGTAGTCCAGCAGGTCGTCGACGAGTTGGAAGGCCACGCCCAGATGATCGCCGAAGGTGCGTAGCGCTTCGCTCTGTTCCGGTGTGGCACCAGCGAGGGCTGCCGCACTGTGGGTCGAGGCTTCGAAGAGCATCGCGGTTTTGCCGCGGATGACTTCCATGTAGGTTTCTTCGGTGGTGCTGGCATCGCGCACTTTGGACAGCTGCAACACTTCGCCTTCGGCGATGATGCGCGTGGCTTGCGAAAGGATCTTCATCACCGGCATGGAGCCCAGTTCGACCATCATTTCGAAGGAACGCGAATACAGGAAGTCGCCCACCAGCACGCTTGGCGCGTTGCCCCACATGGCGTTGGCGGTCGAGCGGCCACGGCGCATGCCGGACATGTCGACCACGTCGTCGTGCAGCAGCGTGGCGGTGTGCAGGAACTCGATGGTCGCGGCCAGCAGGCGCAGGTCATCGCCTTCGCGACCCAGAGCCTTGCCACACAGCAACACTAATAGGGGACGCAGGCGTTTACCGCCAGCCGAGGTAATGTAATCGCCGATTTTCGATACCAGCGGCACTCGGGAAGTCAGCTGCTTCTTGATGATGCCGTCGACGGCGCTAAAATCGTCCGCCACCGCGCGGTAGAAAGCTTGGGGTTGCATCAGCGACAGTTGCTCCAGAAGGGTTGCGCGGCATGCTAGGACCCACGTCGGCGGGTGTCAAGGTACGATGGACGGCCTCTTGCATCGCCCCGGCAGCTTGCGTACAATCGCGCACCCTGAACTTCCTGGGCAGCACCTGCCTTACGCAATTGCAAACAGGCCTTCCAGCCTTATGCAGCCATGCCAGCCAATACCTCTTCTTATAAAGAGCTGGGTGAGCAGGATTATCGGAGAAATACCATGTCGTACGCAGTAATTGTTACTGGTGGCAAGCAATACAAGGTCGCCCCAGGTGAATACCTGAAGATCGAAAAACTGGAAATCGCTACCGGCGAATCCGTTACTTTTGATCGCGTTCTGTTGGTCGCCAATGGCGATGACGTGAACATCGGCGCTCCAGTTGTTGCTGGCGCTACCGTTGTGGCTGAAGTGATCTCCCAAGGTCGTCACGATAAAGTCCGCATCATCAAGTTCCGTCGTCGTAAGCACCACATGAAGCGTATGGGCCACCGCCAGTGGTACACCGAGATCAAAATCACCGGTATTCAGGCTTAATTTCAGCCTAATTCCTCACTAGGAGAATTGACTCATGGCACACAAAAAAGCTGGTGGTAGTACCCGTAACGGTCGCGACTCAGAAGCCAAACGCCTTGGCGTGAAGATGTATGGCGGCCAGGTTATCATTCCGGGCAACATCATCGTGCGTCAGCGCGGCACCCAATTCCACGCCGGTTACGGTGTTGGCATGGGTAAAGATCACACTCTGTTCGCTAAAATCGACGGCGTGATCAAGTTCGAAGTAAAAGGCGCTTTCAACCGCCGTTACGTGAGCATTGTCCCGAAGACTGAAGTCGTCGCGGCATAATTGCGTAGTTGCTGGAAAAGCCCTGTCTCGCGACGGGGCTTTTTCGTTTGTGGGGTGAGTCTCTTGCAAAGCTGTTTGTGATGGGCTCCAGCGCTGGATTTGCGGTCGTTGATTGAGGTCGCTGCGCTCATTTTTGCAAGAGTCTTATGTCTAGATTTTTTCGGCTCGTCCGTATGACGAGAGGCGTTTTGTTATGAAGTTTGTTGACGAAGTATCGATTCGAGTAAAGGCCGGTGACGGCGGCAACGGTTGCATGAGCTTCCGTCGCGAGAAATTCATTGAAAACGGCGGCCCGAACGGCGGTGATGGTGGTGATGGCGGCTCGGTCTACATGATCGCCGACGAAAACCTCAATACCCTGGTGGACTACCGTTACACCCGGCACTTCGATGCCGAGCGCGGTTCCAACGGCGGCAGCACCGACTGCACCGGCAAGAAAGGTGAAGAGCTGGTGCTGCGTGTTCCGGTTGGCACCACCGTCATCGACTCCGCCACTCAGGAAGTGATCGGCGACCTGACCAAGGCTGGCCAGAAACTGCTGGTGGCTCATGGCGGCTGGCACGGTCTGGGTAACACCCGTTTCAAATCCAGTACCAACCGTGCTCCGCGCCAGACCACTCCGGGTAAACCGGGCGAGGCGCGTGATCTCAAGCTGGAAATGAAAGTATTGGCTGACGTCGGTCTGCTGGGTTTGCCGAACGCCGGTAAAAGTACCTTCATTCGCTCCGTATCGGCCGCCAAGCCGAAAGTCGCCGACTACCCGTTCACCACGCTGGTGCCGAACCTGGGTGTGGTCAGCGTCGATCGCTGGAAGAGCTTCGTGGTCGCGGACATTCCGGGCCTGATCGAAGGTGCTTCCGATGGCGCTGGCCTGGGGATTCGCTTCCTCAAGCACTTGTCGCGTACCCGTTTGCTGTTGCACCTCGTGGATATGGCGCCGCTGGATGACGCCAGCGCTCCGGATGCTGCTGAAGTGATCGTCAGCGAGCTGACCAAGTTCAGTCCGTCCCTGGCTGAGCGTGATCGCTGGTTGGTGCTGAACAAGTGCGACCAGATCCTTGAAGAAGAGCATGACGCTCGCGTCAAGGAAATCGTTGATCGCCTGGAGTGGACCGGTCCGGTCTATGTGATCTCCGCCATCTCCAAGCTGGGCACCGAGCGTCTGTGCCACGACATCATGCGTTACATGGAAGATCGTGCTGACCGTCTGGCTAACGACCCGGTTTACAAGGAAGAGCTGGCCGAGCTCGATCAGCGCATCGAAGACGAAGCCCGTGCCCAGTTGCAAGCGCTGGATGACCAGCGTGCCCTGCGTCGCAGCGGCGTGAAGTCGGTCCATGACATCGGCGACGATGACTGGGACGAAGAAGATGTGGATGACGAAGACGGTCCGGAAATCATTTACGTGCGTGACTGATTCGTTGCAGTAAACTTAAGCGCCGCTCAATCGAGCGGCGTTTTAGTATCTGGAAATCGGTAGTCACGAATAACGTTACGGGCGGCGCTGGGTCGCGCTGCCCTCAAGCTAAGGTTGAAGATGATGCGGAGCAAGGTGACAGGTGCGCAGCGTTGGGTCGTGAAGATCGGCAGCGCTTTGCTGACGGCTGACGGCAAGGGCCTGGATCGCGCGGCAATGAGTGTCTGGGTCGAGCAGATGGTGGCTTTGCATGAGGCGGGCGTCGAACTGGTGCTGGTGTCCTCTGGGGCAGTAGCGGCGGGTATGAGTCGCCTGGGCTGGACCGTGCGACCCAGTGCAATGCACGAGCTGCAGGCCGCTGCCGCCATCGGTCAGATGGGCCTGGTGCAAGCCTGGGAGTCGAGCTTTGCCGAGCATGGCCGGCATACCGCGCAGATTCTCCTGACGCACGATGACTTGTCTGACCGCAAGCGTTACCTGAATGCCCGCAGCACCCTGCGTGCGTTGGTCGAGCTGAAAGTGATCCCGGTGATCAACGAAAACGACACCGTGGTCACCGACGAGATCCGCTTCGGCGACAACGACACCCTGGCGGCGCTGGTGGCCAATCTGGTCGAGGCGGACTTGCTGGTGATCCTTACCGATCGCGACGGCATGTTCGACGCCGATCCGCGCAACAACCCCGACGCCAACCTGATTTACGAGGCGCGCGCCGATGATCCGGCGCTGGACGCCGTCGCTGGCGGTACCGGTGGTGCGTTGGGTCGTGGCGGTATGCAGACCAAATTACGTGCTGCACGCCTGGCGGCGCGTTCCGGTGCGCACACCATCATCGTCGGTGGGCGCATTGAACGTGTGCTGGATCGCCTGAAGGCGGGCGAGCGCATCGGCACCTTGTTGTCGCCTGAGCGCGGCATGCTGGCGGCGCGCAAGCAATGGCTGGCCGGTCACCTGCAAACCCGTGGCACCCTGGTGCTGGATGCGGGTGCAGTGACCGCGCTGTCCCAAGGCAACAAAAGTTTGCTGCCGGTTGGCGTCAAACTGGTTCAAGGCAGTTTCCGGCGCGGTGAAATGGTGGTGTGCGTGGCGCCGGACGGTCGTGAAATTGCCCGTGGCCTGGCCAACTACAGCGCGCTGGAAGCACAAAAAATCATCGGTCAGTCGTCTGAGGCGATTGTCGGTCTGTTGGGTTACATGGCGGAGCCGGAACTGGTTCACCGCGATAACCTGATTCTGGTCTGAAGGAATATTTGAATGCGTGTGGCAAAAGGATTGTTGGGTCTGCTGTTGGCAATGCCGCTGCTGGCTTCGGCTGAGGAGATTGGCCAAGTGTCGACGGTGTTCAAGTTCGTCGGCCCGAACGACCGTATCGTCGTCGAGGCGTTTGATGATCCGAAGGTCGAGGGTGTGACTTGCTATCTCTCGCGGGCCAAGACGGGCGGTGTGAAAGGTGGGCTGGGTTTGGCGGAAGATCGCGCTGAAGCGTCTATCGCGTGCCGTCAGGTAGGTCCGATCAGCTTCAAGGGTGAGCTGAAGGATGGCGATGAGGTGTTCAAGGAGCGCACGTCGCTGGTGTTCAAGACCATGCAGGTGGTGCGCTTCCTCGACAAGAAGCGCAATACGCTGGTGTATCTGGTCTACAGCGATCGCTTGATCGAAGGCAGCCCGCAGAATGCGGTGACGGCGATCCCGATCCTGCCGTGGACGCACGCCCAATAAGCTGGCGCAAATCGAAATGTGGGAGTGAGCCTGCTCGCGATAGCGGTGTAACAGTCGGCATCAATGTTGAGTGTTGCACCGCTATCGCGAGCAGACCCACTCCCACATTTTTTTTGCGCGGCGTTTACCAAGTCGCAGGCAATAAAAAACCGACCCTGAGGTCGGTTTTTCAACAAGCTTATCGCTTATGCGGCTACAGCAAGGTTCAGAGCCTTGACGTGACCGTTCAGGCGGCTCTTATGACGAGCTGCCTTGTTCTTGTGGATGATGCCTTTATCGGCCATACGGTCGATAACTGGCACAGCCAGAACGTAAGCTGCTTGAGCTTTTTCAGCGTCTTTTGCGTCGATGGCCTTAACTACATTCTTGATGTAGGTACGAACCATGGAACGCAGGCTGGCGTTGTGGCTGCGACGCTTCTCAGCCTGTTTTGCACGTTTTTTGGCGGAAGGTGTGTTGGCCACCGTCGAGCTCCTCGAAAGACTTTTTAGGAAATAGCAAACAAAATAGGCCGCGAATCATGCCGATGAGTTGATGTCTTGTCAAGGGCGGTTGAGACGTTCCGCTAAGTGGTAGGTATAAAGAGGCGGGATATTTATTTCCGGCGCTTGACCTGTAAACTCGCGAGCTTTGGCTCTGTGCTGCTGCGGCGCGGAGTATCGCATAAGTAGGCGCTTTGTTCGCCTGCTGTTTATCGACAGGCACAAACTCTTTCAATGAATCTGCTCAAATCGTTGGCCGCCGTCAGCTCTATCACGATGCTTTCCCGGATTCTGGGGTTCGTTCGTGACACCCTCATCGCACGCACATTTGGCGCCGGGATGGCGACGGACGCCTTCTTTATCGCCTTCAAACTGCCCAATCTGCTGCGAAGAATCTTCGCCGAGGGTGCCTTTTCCCAGGCATTCGTGCCGATTCTTGCTGAATACAAGAGCCAGAAGGGCGAGGAGGCGACGCGAACGTTCATCGCTTACGTGTCTGGCCTGCTGACGCTGGTACTGGCCCTGGTCACCGCGCTGGGCATACTCGCCGCGCCGTGGGTCATCTGGGCAACTGCGCCGGGTTTTACCGATACCCCGGAAAAATTCGAGCTGACGACCGATCTGTTGCGCGTGACTTTTCCTTATATATTGCTGATCTCCCTGTCTTCATTGGCCGGTGCGGTCCTCAATACGTACAACCGATTCTCGGTGCCGGCTTTCGTGCCGACGTTGCTCAACGTCAGCATGATCGTCTTTTCGGTATTCCTCACGCCATACTTCGACCCTCCCGTCATGGCCTTGGGTTGGGCGGTACTGGTGGGTGGCCTGGCGCAGTTGCTCTATCAGCTGCCCCACCTGAAAAAGATCGGCATGCTCGTGCTGCCACGCCTGAATCTGCGTGACAGCGGTGTCTGGCGGGTGATGAAGCAGATGTTACCGGCGATTCTCGGCGTGTCAGTGAGCCAGATTTCCCTGATCATCAACACCATCTTCGCCTCGTTCCTGGTCGCCGGCTCCGTGTCGTGGATGTATTACGCCGACCGTTTGATGGAGTTGCCGTCCGGCGTACTGGGCGTAGCGTTGGGCACCATTCTGCTGCCGACCCTGGCCAAGACCTACGCCAGCAAAGATCGCCACGAATATTCGCGAATCCTCGATTGGGGCCTGCGTCTGTGCTTCGTGCTGGTGTTGCCGTGTTCTCTGGCACTGGGGATTCTGGCCGAGCCGCTGACCGTTTCGCTGTTCCAGTACGGCCAATTCAGCGCGTTTGATGCCTCCATGACACAGCGGGCGTTGATCGCTTATTCAGTCGGTTTACTCGGAATTATCGTGATCAAAGTGCTGGCGCCGGGCTTTTATGCGCAACAAAACATCCGCACTCCGGTAAAAATCGCGATTTTCACCCTGATTGTTACTCAGCTATTCAACCTCGTGCTCATCGGCCCGCTGGCTCACGCCGGTCTGGCCCTGGCCATCAGCATCGGTGCCTGCATCAACGCCGGGCTATTGTTCTATCAGCTGCGCAAGCAGCAGATGTATCAACCGCAACCGGGTTGGGCCAAATTCGGTCTGAAGCTTGTGATTGCGGTGTTGGTGATGTCTGCTGTGCTGCTGGCCGGGATGCACTTCATGCCGGCCTGGGATCAGGGGCATATGCTGGAGCGGTTCCTGCGCCTGGGCGCGTTGGTCGCTGCCGGGGTGATCAGTTATTTCGGCATGCTGCTGTTGATGGGCTTTCGTTTGCGCGACTTCAATCGCAAGGCGCTGAGCTGAGGCTTGGGCCTCGATAAACATGGGCGAACCGGCAGTTTTGTCGGCTCGATTACTTTGGGTTACGGTGTTGCCTGTCGTCGGCCGCCGGGTGTGGTTATAATCGACCACTTTATGAGCAAGAAGCGCGTTATGCAGCTGGTTCGAGGCCTCCACAACCTGCGCCCCCAGCATCGGGGCTGTGTCGCCACTATTGGCAACTTTGACGGTGTTCACCGTGGCCACCAGGCTATCCTGGCGAGGCTGCGTGAGCGCGCTATCGAGTTGGGCGTGCCCAGCTGCGTGGTGATTTTCGAACCACAGCCGCGAGAGTTCTTCGCCCCGGACACGGCCCCGGCCCGTCTGGCCCGGCTGCGGGACAAACTGCAGCTGCTGGCCGACGAAGGTGTCGACCGGGTCCTGTGCCTGGCCTTCAACCACCGGCTGAGCAAGCTCAGTGCCAGTGAATTCGTCGATGCCATTCTGGTCGACGGTCTCGGCGTCCAGCACCTGGAGGTCGGTGACGACTTCCGGTTCGGCTGTGACCGGGTAGGGGATTTCGATTTCCTGCAGCAGGCTGGCATCGTTCAGGGCTTTACCGTTGAAGCGGCGCAAACCGTCGAGCTGGACGGCATTCGCGTCAGCAGCACGCAGGTCCGCAATGCCCTGGCCGCTGCCGATTTTGCCTTGGCCGAGCGGCTGCTCGGGCGTCCGTTCCAGATCACCGGGCGGGTCCTGCATGGCCAGAAGCTGGCGCGCCAACTGGGTACGCCCACCGCCAACATTCAACTCAAGCGTCGTCGCGTGCCCTTGACCGGAGTGTACCTGGTCAACGTCGATATCGACGGCAAGACCTGGCCCGGCGTCGCCAACATTGGCGTGCGGCCCACGGTACAAGGTGATGGCAAAGCCCACCTCGAAGTGCACCTTTTAGATTTTGCCGGCGATCTGTATGACCGGCGTTTGACGGTGGTTTTCCACCACAAGCTGCGTGAAGAGCAGCGTTTCGCCTCTCTGGAGGCGCTTAAGACGGCGATCAATGCGGATGTTGCCGCCGCCCGTGCCCTGTCGCACCTAGCGCCAATCGCTAATGAAGAGCCTTAAATGACCGACTATAAAGCCACGCTAAACCTTCCGGACACCGCCTTCCCAATGAAGGCCGGCCTGCCTCAGCGCGAACCGCAGATTCTGCAGCGCTGGGACAGCATTGGCCTGTACGGTAAGTTGCGCGAAATTGGCAAGGATCGTCCGAAGTTCGTACTTCATGATGGTCCTCCTTACGCCAACGGCACGATTCACATCGGTCATGCGCTGAACAAGATTCTCAAGGACATGATCATCCGCTCGAAAACCCTGTCGGGTTTCGACGCGCCTTATGTTCCGGGCTGGGATTGCCACGGTCTGCCGATCGAACACAAAGTCGAAGTGACCCACGGCAAAAACCTGGGCGCGGACAAGACCCGCGAACTGTGCCGCGCCTACGCCACCGAGCAGATCGAAGGGCAAAAATCCGAATTCATCCGTCTGGGCGTGTTGGGCGACTTCGCCAACCCGTACAAGACCATGGACTTCAAGAACGAGGCCGGTGAAATCCGCGCGCTCGCCGAAATCGTCAAGGGCGGTTTCGTGTTCAAGGGCCTGAAACCCGTGAACTGGTGCTTCGACTGCGGTTCAGCCCTGGCTGAAGCGGAAGTCGAGTACGAAAACAAAAAGTCCTCGACTATCGACGTGGCCTTCCCGATTGCCGACGAAGCCAAGCTGGCTGCCGCTTTCGGTCTGGCGTCCCTGGCCAAACCTGCCTCGATCGTGATCTGGACCACCACCCCGTGGACCATCCCGGCCAACCAGGCGCTGAACGTTCACCCGGAATTCAACTACGCCCTGGTCGACGTCGGCGACAAACTGCTGGTGCTGGCTGAAGAGCTGGTCGAGTCGTGCCTGGCCCGCTACAGCCTGGAAGGCTCGGTCATCGCGACCACCACCGGTAAAGAACTGGAACTGATCAACTTCCGTCACCCGTTCTACGATCGCCTGTCGCCGGTTTACCTGGCCGATTACGTTGAGCTGGGCGCTGGCACCGGCGTGGTTCACTCCGCCCCGGCCTATGGCGTGGACGACTTCGTGACCTGCAAGAAGTACGGCATGGTCAACGACGACATCCTCAACCCGGTACAGAGCAACGGCGTCTACGTGACATCGCTGGAGTTCTTCGGCGGCCAGTTCATCTGGAAAGCCAACCCGGCCATCGTCGACAAACTGACCGAAGTCGGTGCGCTGCTGCACACCACCATCATCGAACACAGCTACATGCACTGCTGGCGTCACAAGACCCCGCTGATCTACCGCGCCACCGCGCAGTGGTTCATCGGCATGGATAAAGAGCCTGTCAGCGGCGACACCCTGCGCAAGCGCGCACTGAAAGCCATCGAAGAGACTCAGTTCGTCCCGGCCTGGGGCCAGGCACGTCTGCACTCGATGATCGCCAACCGTCCAGACTGGTGCATCTCCCGTCAGCGCAACTGGGGCGTGCCGATCCCGTTCTTCCTGAACAAGGAAAGCGGCGAGCTGCACCCGCGCACTGCCGAGCTGATGGAAGAAGTCGCCAAGCGTGTTGAAGTCGAAGGCATCGAAGCGTGGTTCAAGATGGACGCTGCCGAACTGCTGGGTGACGAGGCGCCGCTGTACGACAAGATCAGCGACACCTTGGACGTCTGGTTCGATTCGGGCACCACGCACTGGCACGTCCTGCGCGGTTCGCACCCGATGGGCCACGAGACCGGCCCGCGCGCCGACTTGTACCTGGAAGGTTCGGACCAACACCGTGGCTGGTTCCACTCGTCCTTGCTGACTGGTTGCGCCATCGACAACCATGCGCCGTACCGCGAGCTGCTGACCCACGGTTTCACCGTCGATGAGTCCGGTCGCAAGATGTCCAAGTCGCTGGGCAACGTGATCGCGCCGCAAAAGGTCAACGACACCCTGGGCGCCGACATCATGCGGCTGTGGGTGGCTTCCACCGATTACTCGGGTGAAATGGCGGTTTCCGAGCAGATTCTGCAACGCAGTGCGGACGCCTACCGGCGCATCCGTAACACCGCGCGCTTCCTGCTCTCCAACCTGACCGGTTTCAACCCGGCCACCGACATCCTGCCGGCCGAGGAAATGCTCGCCCTGGACCGTTGGGCCGTGGACCGCACCCTGCTGCTGCAACGCGAGTTGCAAGAGCACTACGGCGAATACCGCTTCTGGAACGTCTACTCCAAGATCCACAACTTCTGCGTGCAAGAGCTGGGTGGTTTCTACCTCGACATCATCAAGGACCGTCAGTACACCACTGGCGCCAACAGCAAGGCGCGCCGTTCGGCGCAAACCGCGCTGTACCACATCTCCGAAGCGCTGGTGCGCTGGATCGCGCCGATCCTCGCCTTCACCGCCGACGAGCTGTGGGAATACCTGCCGGGCGAGCGCAACGAATCGGTGATGCTCAACACCTGGTACGAAGGCCTGACCGAACTGCCGGACAACGTCGAACTGGGCCGCGCCTACTGGGAGCGGATCATGGCGGTGAAGGTCGCGGTCAACAAGGAAATGGAAATCCAGCGCGCGGCCAAGGCCGTCGGTGGCAACCTGCAAGCCGAAGTGACGCTGTTCGCCGAAGAGGCGCTGAGCGCCGACCTGGCCAAGCTGAGCAACGAACTGCGCTTCGTGCTGATCACCTCGACCGCCAGCGTGGCGCCTTTTGTTCAGGCACCTGCGGACGCGGTAGTCACCGAAGTCAGCGGCCTGAAGCTGAAAATCGTCAAGTCGGCCTTCGCCAAGTGCGCCCGTTGCTGGCACTGCCGTGAAGACGTCGGCGTGAACCCGGAGCATCCGGAAATCTGCGGTCGTTGCGTCGACAACATCAGCGGTGCGGGCGAGGTTCGTCATTATGCCTAACGCTGCTGGCCGTTTCGGACGGCTGAGCTGGCTCTGGTTGAGCTTGCTGGTCCTGGTCATCGACCAGGCCAGCAAGTTCTACTTCGAAGGCTCGTTGAAGATGTACCAGCAAATCGTGGTGATTCCCGATTATTTCAGCTGGACCCTGGCCTACAACACCGGCGCGGCATTCAGCTTCCTGGCCGACAGCTCCGGCTGGCAGCGCTGGTTGTTTGCCCTGATCGCCGTGGTGGTCAGTGCGGTGCTGGTGGTGTGGCTCAAGCGTCTGGGGCGCAACGAAACCTGGCTGGCCGTCGCTTTGGCGCTGGTGCTGGGCGGGGCGCTGGGCAATCTGTATGACCGCATCGCCCTGGGCCATGTGATCGACTTCATTCTGGTGCATTGGCAGAACCGCTGGTATTTCCCGGCGTTCAACTTTGCCGACAGCGCCATCAGCGTCGGCGCCGTTATGCTCGCGCTGGACATGTTCAAAAGTAAAAAGACCGGAGAAGCCGTTCATGACTGAACAGGTATTGGCTGAGCAACGCATCCGCCAGAACACGGAAGTCACTTTGCACTTTGCACTGCGCCTGGAGAACGGCGACACCGTCGACAGCACCTTCGACAAAGCCCCGGCGACCTTCCAGGTCGGCGATGGCAACCTGTTGCCAGGTTTCGAAGCAGCGCTGTTCGGCTTCAAGGCAGGCGACAAGCGCACGCTGACGATTCAGCCGGAAAACGCGTTTGGCCAGCCGAACCCGCAAAACGTGCAGATCATCCCGCGTTCGCAGTTCAAGGACATGGAGCTTTCGCCGGGTTTGCTGGTGATCTTCAACGATGCGGCCAATACTGAGCTGCCTGGCGTGGTGAAGGAATTCGATGACGAGCAAGTGACCATCGACTTCAACCACCCGCTGGCCGGCAAGACATTGACCTTTGACGTAGAAATCATCAGCGTCAAATCGCTGTAACTGACCGAATGCGGTCCAATGTAGGGGCAGAGCTTGCTCGCGAAGGCGTCATCACATTCACCATCAATGTCGACTGACACACCGCTTTCGCGAGCAAGCTTCGCTGCTACAGGGATGTAATGTTCTAATTTCTTGCGCGCAAGACACGAGGCACAGCATGCAAATCAAACTCGCCAACCCCCGTGGCTTCTGCGCCGGCGTGGACCGGGCGATCGAAATCGTCAACCGCGCCCTGGAAGTCTTCGGGCCGCCTATCTATGTGCGCCACGAAGTGGTCCACAACAAATTCGTCGTCGAGGACCTGCGTGCTCGCGGGGCGATCTTCGTCGAAGAACTGGATCAGGTGCCGGACGATGTCATCGTGATCTTCAGTGCCCACGGGGTTTCCCAGGCTGTGCGGACCGAAGCCGCTGGCCGTGGCCTGAAAGTGTTCGACGCGACCTGCCCGCTGGTGACCAAGGTGCACATCGAAGTCGCGCGTTACAGCCGTGACGGCCGTGAATGCATTCTCATCGGCCACGCCGGTCACCCGGAAGTCGAAGGCACCATGGGCCAGTACGATGGCAGCAACGGTGGTGCCATCTATCTGGTTGAAGACGAGAAAGACGTCGCCGCGCTGCAGGTGGTCAATCCCGACAAACTGGCGTTCGTCACCCAGACCACACTGTCCATGGACGACACCAGCCGCGTGATCGATGCTCTGCGTGCACGCTTCCCGGCGATCGGTGGTCCGCGCAAGGACGACATCTGCTACGCCACGCAAAACCGTCAGGACGCCGTCAAACAACTGGCCGACGAATGTGACGTGGTCTTGGTGGTGGGCAGCCCGAACAGCTCCAACTCCAACCGCTTGCGTGAACTCGCCGAGCGCATGGCCACCCCGGCTTATCTGATCGACGGCGCCGAAGACCTGCAAAAAAGCTGGTTCGACGGTGTCGAGCGTATCGGCATCACCGCTGGCGCCTCCGCACCGGAAGTGTTGGTGCGTGGCGTGATCCAGCAGTTGCAGGCCTGGGGTGCTACCGGGGCCGATGAATTGGCGGGTCGCGAGGAGAACATCACGTTCTCCATGCCTAAAGAGTTGCGCGTGCGCTCCCTGCTTTAACTTTTTTCCTCCCGGACATAGCGCCTGCTCAGCCTTATCGCTGCGCAGGCTGACGCGACCGGTCGCGGCCAGCACCACCTGAAGATGGCTAACCGGTTCGCGGACTGTGCAAACGTGCAGCGTCCCCGCTTGAAACGCCCGGCCAGGCATCTGTGGCTCGCCGATACGGCTGAAACGGATGTATCGTCTGACCGGCCAATTGCCAACAATCGGCACCCGAGCGCCACTCACGCGCTCAATCAGCAGCGGATTGCTGCTGTCCTCCGGCCCTTTGCCGCTGATATCCAGAATGATGCGCCAGCCCTGACCCCAGTCGTCGTTGATGCCATGAATGACGATGGTCTGATTTCGCGCGAGAGCTTCGCTTCTGGCGCTGCGAATACCACTGGCAAGAGACTTTGCCGCCGCCTCGCGATGATTCGATTCTGTAAGGGCCGCGAACGCCGGACTGACCAACAGCAGAACAATCCCGGCAATTGTCAGTCCCATGAGCAGTTCGATCAGGCTGAAACCTCGCTGATGCATGTCATCTCCCTCCGTGGAGTGCTGCGGCCCGCGCATTCCGTGCGCGAGTAATGGCAAATCAACCGCACGCCGGGCGGTCGAATGTTCTAGCGTGTAGAAGCAGGTATAGCCGACGGCAACGGAGGGCATCGATGGATCATCGTACAAAAGGTTTCACGCTGATCGAGCTGCTGGTCTCGCTCGCGGTCTTTTTGATCCTGATCACCCTGGCCGTACCGGCGTTCACCCGGTCGGTGCAAGGCACCAAGGCAGACACCGAAATCGGCGACCTGCAACGCGGACTCAATTTCGCACGACTCGAGGCCATCGACCGGGGCGTCTCCATTCGGGTTCGTCCGATCGCTGTTGGTGGCGCCTGGACCGGTGACTTGGCGGTATATGACAGTACGAACACCCCGGCCAATGTATTGCGGGTTGTTCCAGCACTGAGCAGCGGCGCGAGTCTGACGCTACCCTCAGGAGTGACCGCCATCGATTTCAACAATCTGGGTGGTTTGTCAGCGCCAGCCACACCCGTGGTGATCAGCTATGTATTGGGGGCGCAAACCAGGACGCTGAATGTGTGTTTGAACGGACGAATTCTATTGGGTGGAAGTTGCGGATGAGGGAACGGGGCAAACATGCACAGGAGGGCATGACGCTGATTGAAGTGCTGGTCGCGTTGGTGATTCTGACCGTGGGGCTGCTGGGCGCGGCGGCGATTCAGCTCAATGCGCTGAAATACACCGACAGCTCGCGGATGACCAGCCAGGCGAGTTTTATCGCCTACGACATGATGGACCGTATCCGCGCCAATTCCGGCGCCGACTACACTGTGACGCCTCCGACGTCGGGCAACCTGAACGTCGCCCGCGATCAGGACCTCTACGACTTCACCACCAATATCGTCAATTTCGGCGGTGCGACGGCCACTGGCACCATTACGCTGAATCAGCGCGTGTACACCATCACCATCACCTGGGATGACTCGCGCGCCGCCAATATCGCCAACTCGCGCCGCAGCTTTGTCTTGACCAGTCGCGCCACGGTCGACCCGGTGGCAACTCCATGAGGCGGTCCAGCAGAGGTTTCGGGCTGATCGAGTTGTTGATTGCCCTCGCGTTGAGTTTGATTGTGGTGCTGGGCGTGGCGCAGATCTTCATCGCCGCCAAGAACACCTACATCAGCCAGAACGCCGCCGCCGCCATGCAGGAAGATGCGCGTTTTGTGCTCAGCAAGATGATTCAGGAAATCCGCATGGTCGGCATGTTTGGCTGCCTGGGGACGATCACCGATTCAAGTACAGGGGGGAGCTTCGCTGCCAGTCAGATAACGCCGATCAGCTGGGATAATGCCAACCAGAAATTGACCCTGGTGGCCGCCGATGTGGGAGCGGGTGGCGGGGCGCCAGCCTGGACAGTGGTTTCCGACTGTCGAAATACGGCGACGGCGTATACGAATCCACCGGCGCTGACATCGGGGCAGTTGGCGTTTCCGATACGGCGGCTGATCTACAGCTTCAGCAATAACAAAATCATGATGGGCTCCGGTCCCGGCACGCCGGCCCAGTTCGTACTGGTCGATAACGTCAGTGCCTTCAGCGTGCTCTTCGGCCTCGCCAATTCGGCCACCGATGTAGCCGCTTCCAGCTACAGCGCCAACCCGTCCGACCCCGCGCGAATTCGCAGTGTGCGCCTGACGATGACTCTCTACGACCCGAACAGTCGGGTTAAAAATCAAACCTTCACCGTGGTTGCCGCCTTGCGCAACAGGTTGCCATGAAGGAGGCCTCCATGAAGTTTCATGCCCAGCGGGGTATGGCGCTGCTGGTCAGCCTGGTGTTTCTGCTGTTGCTGACCTTGATCGGTCTTTCATCGATGCAGAACGCCACGCTGCAGGAAAAAATGGCCGGCAGCGTGAGCTTGCGCAACCAGTCGTTCCAGGGCGCCGAAGCTGCATTACGCGTGGGAGAAAGCGCGGTGCAGCTGGACAGCTATTCATTGCCGGTCTGCAGCCAGTGCGCGCCACCGTCGGACGCGTTGACGGTCACTGCCGCCGGCCCCGGTTCGACCCCCGGCGTGACCTGGATCGCCTCGGGAAAGGGCTTTTACGGGGTGCAGAATATCGGCACTACGGTCAACGCCGTGAATGTGCCGAGCAACACCTCGGCGACGCTTTACCGGGTGACCGCCGTCGGCATCGCGGGCAACTCGCGCAGCGTCGTGGAGAGTATTTATGCGAAGTACTGAAGGGCGCCGTGGCGTGTGGCAGCTGTTTTGCGGCGTTGTATTGGGCCTTTACCTGTCCGCACCGGCGTATGCCTTCACGCCGTCGGATTCACCGCTGTTGAGCGGCGCAGCCGTCCCTCCGAACGTCATGCTGCTGATCGACGACTCGGGGAGCATGAACAACATCATTTGGGCGTCGGGGTTCAATCCGGCGGCCAACTATGGGCAGATCGCGATTTGCAGTTCCAACACCTCCTGTTTAAGCGGTCAGAACCTGAACATGAGTGATACCAATATTTTGCTGTCGAGCCTCAATCGCGGCGGTTGCTCGACCAACGGCAACTGGTACGGTTTTTATCGCGGCTTTCTCGGCTTGACGCCCATCTGCCTGAAGCTGCCGGACCCGGTGGGTAATGAAAATACGCGCTACACCGCCGACTACCTGGCTTATCTGCTGGGGGTGGCCAACGGTTCGAGCAAGGATTTCACCACGGGCGCCAGCGCGATCCCCAATGAATACCGGATCAGCGTGGCCCAGGATGTCTCCACAAGCCTGGTCTCCAGCAATCGCTCGCTGCGTATCGGTCTTGCGACGTTCAATCCGCCTACAACCAGCAACTCCGGTGGTGGTGGCTTCATCGCCCGATCGATCAGCGATCTCTCTGCGGTGAGCGGCAGCGTCACCCAATCCCAGGCGGATACCAACTACAACAACCTGATCTCTGCCATCAACGGCTTGAGTGCCGTGGCCAATACACCGCTGGCGGAAACCTACTATGAAATAAACCGTTATTTTCGAGGCCTGGCGCCGGTCTACAACTCGACACCGGCGACTTACAGCAGCCCGATCCAGTATCGCTGCCAGAAAAACTATGGCGTGGTGATCACCGATGGCTTGCCGACCTTTGACCGGACTTTTCCGGGCACCGACCCACTGGCGGGCGCTCGCCTTCCAAACTGGGATGGCGTGAATAACGATGGCGACAACCTCAATGGTGATGGAGAAGGCGACACGCTGTATCTGGACGACATCGCCAAGTTTGGCTTCGACATCGACATGCGTTCCACGGGAACCGATCTGGCAGGCAAAAGCTGGAACGCTGGGGATTTTCCCAAGCAGAACATCAACACCTATACCGTGGGCTTCACCGCCGCGAACCAAATGCTGTCGGACGCCGCCAACTACGGACAGGGCAAGTACTACCAGGCGACCGACAGCGCAGGACTCAGCAGTGCGCTGTCCTCGGCGCTGAGCGACATCACCTCCAAGGCCGGTTCCGGTGGCAGCGGCGTCACCAGCGGCACCACCCTGGCCAGCAATTCGAGTTACTTTCAGACCATTTATGACCCCAAGGACTGGCGCGGCACGATCAAGTCCTTTGGCTTCACCTCGGCGGGTATCGTGAATACCTCTGCGGCACTCTGGACCACCGACACCACGATCGTCCCGGGTGCCACAGCGCCGACTTACCAGTCCTGGAACACCCTGACCAACGCCGCAGTCACCTTGGCGTATGCCAGTTTTTCCCCGGCACAACAGACCTCCCTCAGCCAAAGCCTGCCCACCGGCATTACCGGCAGCGATCTGGTGGAGTGGAGCAAGGGCACCAACAAAACCGGGCTCAAGGTGCGTAGCGTGCTGCTCGGCGACATCATCAATTCACCCCTCGTACTGGCGTCACCCACGGACAAGACCGCCTCTGATCTGGTGGGGGACACCACTTACAGCACCTACCTGACCACCAAAGCCGCCACCATGAGTCCCAGCCTGGTGGTGAATGCCAACGACGGGTTTGTGAATGTCATCAACTCGGCCAATGGCACCCGGCGTTATGCCTACATGCCGTCCAGCGTGTTGCCATCACTGCGCTACATCGCCGACCCGACCTACATCAACGGTGTGAGCCACAAGTTTCTGGTCGACGGTCAGGTCGGGGTGTTCGATGCCCAGTTCAGCAGCGTCTGGAAAACCCTGGCCATTGGCGGAACCGGGGCTGGCGGCAGGACTTTTTATGCGTTGCAGCTGTTCGATGCGTCAGCGGGCAACGTGTTCAAGGCGCTGTGGGAAATCAGTGCGCCGGCCACGGCCAGTACTGCGAACGCTTTCAATGATCTGGGTTATGCCTATGCACGGCCGGAAGTGGCACGCTTGGCCGACGGTCGCTGGGCCGCGTTCATTTCCAACGGCTATGGCAGTAACTCCGGAGTGGCGGCGTTGTACGTGGTTGACGTTCGTGACGGCTCGTTGATCAAGAAAATCGTGGTCGACAGCGCCGACACCAACAATGGCCTATCGTCGGTGAAGCTCAGGGTCAACTCGCAGAATGTGGTGCAGGCCGCCTATGGTGGCGACCTGAAAGGGCGGTTATGGAAGTTCGATTTGAGCGCTACCGCCCCCGACTCCTGGGGCGTGGCATTCTCCGGCAAGCCGCTGTTTACCACGGCGGGCGGTGCCACTCAGCCCATTACTGTGCAGCCGTTACTGGCGGACAATTCATTGGGCGGCAAGGAAGTGTTTTTCGGCACCGGCAAATTCAACGAGACTGCCGACAAGACCAACAAGGATTTGCAGGCGTTCTACGCGGTGTGGGATGCGGAAGGCGGCGCGGGTCAGATCACCGTGTCCAGTTTGCAGGCACAAGCGGTGACCGGTGTGTTCTCGGGCAGCACCGGACAGTTCATCACCACCAGCCAGAACGACGTGACCTATCCGGGGGAGAAGGGCTGGTACTTGCCGCTGGTGTACAACAGCGTGTTGACGGGGGAGCGGGTGATCAATCAGGCCAGCCTGGTGCTGGGACGGATCGTCTTTACCACGGCGAGTGTGGACACCACTGACCCGTGTGCCAGCTTTGGTACCGGCAAACTGGTCGAACTGGATGCGTTCAGCGGTAAGATGCTCAATTATGCGGTGCTCGACACCAATAACGACGGGACGGTCGACAGCACGGACACGGTGTCCAGCGGAGTGATTTTTACCGGTGGCATCCCGACCCTGAACGCCATCGTCAACGGCGCGACCCGCAAGGTTGTGAACGATTCCAGTGGCGGCATCAGCACCCTGGTGGAAAAATCCGGCGGCGGCAGCCGTCGCATCATGTGGCGACAAATACAGTAAGTGAGAGTGAAGGAATGCGTAGATCCAACCGAGGTTTCACCCTGATCGAAATCATGATCGTGATTGCGATCATCGGGATCGTCATCACCATTGGTGCCCCGAGCCTCACCGAGTACGTGAAAAAGGGCCGCCGCACCGAAGTGGCCGGGCTGCTCTCCGAGCAGGCACAGATCCTTGAGCGGTTCTACTCGAAGAACAATGTCTATACCGCTGCCACCGGACTGAGCGCCGGCAACGATTTTTACACCATCACCCCGACCCTGACCGATCAAACCTTTTTGCTGACGGCAACGCGCAAGACCGGCGCTGCAATGGCGACTGACAAGTGCGGGGATTTCACCCTCACCAACACCGGCGTCAGAAGCATGGTCAATGCGACGTCCGGGTTGGTGACCAAAGATTGCTGGGGTCGCTGAGTTCCCTTTTCGGGCGCCTTTTTTGCGCCCTCTGTCTATTTACCGGTTGGATCAGAACATGAGCAGGCAACAGCAAGTGGTGATTGTCGGCGGCGGCGTGATTGGGCTGCTGACAGCGTTCAATCTCGCATCTGAAGTGCAAAGTGTTGTGTTGCTGGATCGTTCGAGCGTGGGGCAGGAATCGTCATGGGCCGGTGGCGGGATTGTTTCCCCGCTCTATCCATGGCGCTACAGTCCGGCAGTCACCGCGCTGGCGCATTGGTCCCAGGATTTTTATCCGCAGCTCGGTGAGCGACTGTTCGCCGCAACCGGGGTTGATCCCGAAGTGCATACCACCGGCCTGTACTGGCTGGATCTGGATGACGAGGCCGAGGCGTTGGCCTGGGCCGAGCGGGAAAACCGTCCGTTGCGGGCTGTGGATATCTCGGCGGCACACGATGCCGTACCAGTGCTGGGCCCCGGGTTTTCCCGGGCGATCTATATGGCTGATGTGGCCAACGTGCGTAATCCACGGCTGGTAAAGTCCCTGAAGGCTGCATTGTTGGCGCTGCCGAACGTGACGATTCGTGAGCAGTGCGAAGTCAGCGGGTTTATTCGCGAAGGCGACAGGGTTGTCGGCGTGCAGACTTCGGTGGGCCCCGTCCACGGTGATCAGGTGGTCCTGACGGCTGGCGCCTGGAGTGGTGACTTGCTCAAGAGTCTGGACCTTGAGTTGCCGGTCGAGCCGGTCAAAGGGCAGATGATTCTGTACAAGTGCGCGGCGGACTTCCTGCCGAGCATGGTGCTGGCCAAGGGGCGTTATGCGATTCCCCGGCGCGACGGACACATTCTGATAGGCAGTACGCTGGAGCATGAAGGCTACGACAAGACGCCGACCGACTCGGCGCTTGAGAGTCTGAAGGCATCAGCGGTAGAGTTGATTCCTGCGCTGGCAGAGGCCGAAGTGGTGGGGCATTGGGCTGGATTGCGCCCAGGTTCGCCGGAGGGTATTCCCTACATTGGCCGAGTGCCGGGGTTCGATGGACTTTGGCTCAACTGCGGGCATTACCGTAACGGGCTGGTACTGGCGCCGGCGTCGTGTCAGTTGTTTGCGGATGTGATGTTGGGCAGGGCGCCGATTATTGATCCTGCGCCGTATGCGCCGACCGGGCGGATCTGACAGCAAGATTCTTTATCGCCTGCCAGATCGCTTTCGCGGGCAAGCCTCGCTCCTACAGGGTTGAGTCGTTCAATACATTTGCGAACGACACACTCCCTGTAGGAGCGAGGCTTGCCCGCGAAGGGGCCCTCAATCCAGACCCAACTTCTTGAGCCGATATCGCATCGATCTGAATGAAAGATTCAACCGCTGAGCCGCCGCCGTGCGGTTCCAGCGGGTTTCCTCCAGTGCCTGGAGGATGAGTTTGCGTTCGACGTTTTCCAGATAATCTTCCAGGTTGTCGATTTGCGTCAGGTCCGGCACGCCGCTCTCTGCCGTGCAGTTACCTTCGGCCAGTCGCAGGTCGCTGGCTTCAATCTGTTTGTCCTCGCACAGGGTGTAAGCCCGCTCCAGCACGTTCTCCAGCTCCCGTACGTTGCCCGGAAAACGGTAACTTTTCAGCGCATCCAGGGCGAGTGGATGGAGTTTTGCGGCGGGTTGACCGCTGCCGGCCGCCAGGCGCTTGAGCACATGGCTGGCCAGCGGTTCGATGTCGTCGCGGCGCTCGCGCAAAGGGGGGACGCGCAGTTCGATCACGTTCAACCGGTAGTACAAATCCTGGCGAAAGCGTTCGGCGGTGACTTCGGCATCGAGGTCTTTGTGGGTGGCACAAAGGATGCGGACATCAACCACCATTTCTTGCTGACCGCCGACACTGCGAATGGCTTTCTCCTGAATGGCTCGGAGCAGTTTGACCTGCATCGCCAAGGGCAGATCGGCCACTTCGTCGAGAAACAGTGTGCCGCCGTGGGCGGCCTGGAACAGCCCTGGTTTGTCTTCGATGGCGCCGCTGAAACTGCCTTTGCGATGGCCGAAGAATTCGCTCTCCATCAACTCTGACGGAATTGCCCCGCAGTTGACCGGGACGAACGGTTGATTAGCCCGCGGGCCCTGCTCGTGGATCAGTCGGGCGACCAATTCCTTGCCACTGCCGGATTCGCCGCTGATGTACACCGGGGCCTGACTGCGTGCGAGTTTGTCGATTTGTTTGCGCAGGTTGCGCATGGGCAGTGAATCGCCCAGCAACCGGCGATCGATGGCGGTACTGGCGCCACCCGGTGCCGGCAAGCGCAGGGCGCTGGTGACCAGTTCGCGCAGGCGCGTCAGGTCAACCGGCTTGGTCAGGAAGTCGAAAGCCCCTGCCTTGAGGGCGTTGATCGCTGTTTCGAGGCTGCCGTAAGCGGTGATCATCGCCACCGGCACGTGTGGGTAACGCTGCTGGATGTACTGCACCAACTCAAGGCCGGTGCCGTCGGGCAGGCGCATGTCGGTCAGGCACAGATCGAATGTCTCGCGCATCAACAAGGCCTGGGCTTCGCCAAGGTTGCGGGCACTGTAGGTATCGAGTTTCATCCGTCCCAGGGTGATTTCCAGTAGTTCGCGGATATCCGGTTCGTCGTCGACGATCAGGACTTTTGGCCGTGGGCTCATGTTCAACTTTGTTTCCGTCCGTGAGCAAAAGTGATGCGAAAGCAGCCGCCGCCTTGGCGTGGTTTGAAGTCTAGGCGGGCCTGGTTGCTTTCGCACAGCTCACGGGACAGATAAAGCCCCAGGCCTGTGCCCTGGCTACTGGTGGTGAAGAACGGTTCGAACAAATGCGTTTGTTGGTCCGGCGCCACGCCGGGGCCGTTGTCCCGGACTTCGAGCGTCGGCAACTGGCTGTCGGGCTCGACAAACAACTCGAGCCAGGCCTGCGCCAGGTCGTGATTCAGGGCGCTATGGCGCCAGGCATTGCGCAACAGATTGTCGAGAATCTGAGTCAGCTGATTCGGGTCCATCAGGGTTTTGAAGTCGCCCGGGCCGATGTGCAGGTGAATCAACTGGCGATCGGTCGCGCCTTCACGGGTTTCGGCGACGAAATGCTCCAGCCACGGCTTCAGATCGAGCCGTTGCGGTACGGTTTGCTGGCGGCGGGACAGTTGCAGGACGTTTTCGATAACCCGATTCATTCGCTGAGAGTGGTCTTGAATAATCTGCGTCAGACGCCGATCCGCGCCGTTCAGTTCCTCGGATTCCTGCAATAGCTGCGCGGCATGACTAACGGCGCCCAGTGGATTGCGGATTTCATGGGCGATACCCGCCGTCAGGCGCCCGAGTGCGGCGAGCTTCAGTTGCTGCGCTTGTTGAGCGATCTGGGCGAGGTCCTCCAGAAATACCAGGGTGTGGTGGTTCGGGCTTTGGTCCAACGCAATGAAGCTGGGTTGCAGTTCTATGCCACTGCTGGCGATTTTCAGGCTTTGCGGTCGCAGCGATGGATTGTTGAACCACAGCTGAAGGCGTTCGACCAAGGCCGGCGAATAGTCGTCGATCAACTGACCATCGAGGTCGTTCTGCCCCAGTAAGGTCAAGGCGCTTTGATTGGCCAGTCGCACCCGCCGCTGGTCGTCCAGCACCAGAATGCCCGTGCGCATGCGGTGCAGGATCAGCGCATTGAGCGCTTCCAGGCCAAGCACTTCACTGGCTCGCTGTTCGGCGAGGTTTTCGCTGACTTCCAGTCGCCTGATCAGACCTTGCACGAGCAACGCCGCGGCAAAACACAGCGCGCCGAGAGTGCCGACTTGCAGGTACTCGCCGGGACTGATCGGGTGACTGAAACTCAGGAGGAAGCCAAGGCCGACGATGCCAAGGGCGGCGACCGCCGCGATCAACAAGCCGATACGTCCGCGCAACAGGGTGTTGCTGATGGCCACCGAGACAATGAGCAGGTTGCCGATGGCGCTGGCCACACCGCCCGCGGCATAGAACAGGCCGCACAGCAGCAGGACATCGACCAATGCGAGGCTGAAAAGCTGTGCCGGCCGTCGGGTGTTTTGCCAAAAGACCACCAGCAGGATGTTCAGCACCAGGTACAACCAACTGCCACTGCGCAGCAGGTCATCCTGGGCGAAGGCCAGCAGCTGGTTGTCCATGTTGCTGGAAATCAACAGTACGAGGGTGATGCCGACGCTTAAACGGTAGAGATGGTAAAGACGCAGCAGTCGCTGTGCCTGTTTGCCGCCGGGAGTGGACGTCTCAGCGACCACTTGGGCCCGGGCCTTGCTCTAGGTGAGCCTGGCTGCAATACCACTGTTGTTGAAGGCTCAGCGCGCGATCGCGGGGCAGGTGTACGCCGCAATGCGCGCAGCGGACCATCGGTGCGGCATCCAGCTCGGCGGAGGACCTGGGCGTGGAATTCGAAGCCTTGAACTTGCGCCAGAACCATACCGCAGCGGCAATCAGGGCGATCCAGAACAGTAAACGAAGCATGGTGAGCTGCTTTATTGGCTAATGAGCAGGCAGTTTAGCCAAGGACCTGACCTGCGCACAGCGCAATAAAAAAGGGAGACTCAAGAGTCTCCCTTTTTGCATAACCCGATGTGTCAGTCGAACACGCCGAAGGTCATGTAGCTGAACCACGAGCGGTCTTCGCTGTTGGCTTCGGACTCGTGTTCCTCTTCTTCGATCACGTCGCCATCTGCATCTTTAGGCTTCAGATCGTTCGGAATCGCGTCCTTGGCATCCTGGAACTGCTTCTGCACGTCCTGGTTGGCGCGGGTTTCGCCCGGTGGCAGAGGAGGACGGGATTCGATCAGGCCCAAGGTGGCCTTGCTCAGCCACGAACGGTTGTCGGCTTCGTCGACCGAAGGCTTGAACTGACCGTCTACCAGGCTTGGGTGGTTCGGGTAGTTGAGCTTCAGGGTTTCAAGGCTGGTGGCTGCCAGGTCGTCCAGGTGCAGACGTTGGTAGGCTTCAGTCATCACCGCCAGGCCGTCACCGACCGAAGGGGTTTCCTGGAAGTTTTCCACTACGTAACGGCCACGGTTTGCAGCGGCGACATAGGCCTGACGGGTCAGGTAGTAGTCGGCAACGTGAATCTCGTAGGCCGCCAGCAGGTTGCGCAGGTAGATCATGCGCTGCTTGGCGTCCGGCGAGTAGCGGCTGTTCGGGAAACGGCTGGTCAGCTGGGCGAACTCGTTGTACGAGTCGCGGGCCGCACCCGGGTCACGCTTGGTCATGTCCAGCGGCAGGAAGCGCGACAACAGGCCGACGTCCTGGTCGAAGGAGGTCAGGCCCTTGAGGTAATACGCGTAATCCACGTTCGGATGCTGTGGGTGCAAACGAATGAAACGCTCGGCAGCAGACTTCGCAGCCTCAGGCTCGGCGTTCTTGTAGTTGGCGTAGATCAGCTCGAGTTGAGCCTGATCGGCGTAGCGCCCGAACGGATAACGCGACTCCAGCGCCTTCAGCTTGGCTGTGGCGGCAGTGTAGCTATTGTTGTCCAGGTCGGTCTGAGCCTGCTGGTACAGCTCGACTTCGCTAAGGTTTTCGTCTACGACTTCCTTCGATGAGCAAGCAGCGGTCAATGCGAGGATGGCGATCAGCAGCAGGTGTTTCACTTGCATGGCGGCTTGCGTCCCTATGACGGCCGCTGTCTTGGGCGGGGCCGTCCTGTTATGATGAGCGCCCCGTTGAATAGCCTCGGGGCAAAAGACGCCGTATTTAACCACAAGCGCGCAGCCGAAACCAAAGGCTGTGCCGACGCCTAGTCTGAGCATGTCCGATAAAATTGAACTTCGCGCAGAGGTGCCGTCCGAATTGGGCGGCCAACGCCTCGATCAAGTCGCCGCACAATTATTCGCTGAGCACTCGCGCTCGCGCCTTTCCGCCTGGATCAAAGACGGCCGCCTGACTGTGGATGGGGCGGTTATCCGCCCGCGAGACATCGTTCATGGTGGCGCCATTCTTGAACTGACTGCCGAGCAGGAAGCTCAGGGCGAATGGATCGCTCAAGACATCGAGCTGGACATCGTCTATGAAGACGATGACATCCTGGTGATCAACAAACCTGCGGGCCTGGTGGTGCATCCTGCCGCCGGTCACGCGGATGGCACCTTGCTCAACGCCCTGCTGCACCACGTGCCGGACATTATCAATGTGCCGCGCGCCGGTATCGTGCATCGCCTGGACAAGGACACCACCGGTCTGATGGTGGTGGCCAAGACCATTCAGGCGCAGACACAGCTTGTCACGCAATTGCAGAGCCGTAGCGTAAGCCGGATCTACGAATGCATCGTGATCGGTGTGGTGACGGCCGGCGGCAAGATCAATGCGCCGATCGGTCGTCACGGCCAGCAACGCCAGCGCATGGCCGTGATGGAAGGGGGCAAGCAAGCCGTCAGCCATTACCGCGTACTTGAGCGTTTCCGCTCTCACACGCACGTGCGGGTGAAGCTGGAAACCGGTCGTACACACCAGATTCGCGTGCACATGGCCCACATCAACTACCCGTTGGTCGGAGATCCTGCCTACGGCGGTCGCTTCCGCATTCCACCGGCCGCCAGTGTGACCATGGTCGAATCGTTGAAGGCGTTCCCGCGTCAGGCACTGCATGCGCGGTTCCTGGAGCTGGATCACCCGACCACCGGTAAACGCATGAGCTGGGAATCGCCATTGCCGGATGATTTCGTCTGGTTACTGACGCTGCTCAAGCAAGACCGCGAGGCGTTCATCGGATGAGTGACTGGCTGATTCCCGACTGGCCTGCGCCTGCCGGGGTGAAAGCCTGCGTTACCACCCGTGCGGGCGGCGTCAGTCTGGCGCCGTTCGACAGCCTCAACCTTGGCGATCACGTCGGCGACAACCCGGAAGCGGTTGCCGAAAATCGCCGACGCCTCACCGATCATTTCTCTATTCAGCCGGCCTGGTTAAAGCAGGTTCACGGCATTGCCGTGGCCCATGCCGACCCCAATATCACGGCAACCGCTGATGCCAGTTGGACGACAACCCCCGGCATTGCCTGCGCGGCAATGACCGCCGATTGCCTGCCAGCGCTATTTTGTGACCGTGCCGGTACTCGCGTCGCGGCGGCCCATGCCGGTTGGCGTGGATTGGCGGCAGGTGTGCTCGAAGCGACGCTCGACAGCCTGGCGGTGCCTCCAGAAGACGTGCTGGTCTGGCTGGGCCCGGCCATTGGCCCGCAAGCCTTTGAAGTCGGCCCGGAAGTGCGCGAGACCTTCGTCCAGCAACTGCCCGAAGCGGCCAAAGCCTTTGTGCTCAGCCAAAACGCTGGCAAGTTCATGGCCGACATCTACGAACTGGCGCGTTTGCGCCTTGCTGTGCGCGGTGTCACTGCTGTTTATGGTGGCGGTTTCTGCACCGTGACCGATCCTCGCTTCTTTTCTTACCGCCGCAATCCACGCACGGGTCGGTTTGCCTCTCTTATCTGGCTGTAGTGCCCTGTCTGGGGTACGAACGCTAGACTTCTCTGATCTACATCAATTCCAAGACGCTTGAATCTCCCAGAATCGACCACATCTAATGAGGTATCTGGCAGGTTTCTTCATTCAGGATGTTTTATAGGTCCGGCCTGCTCAAAAGGAAGGTGACCCATGCGCATAGATCGTTTAACCAGCAAATTGCAGTTAGCTCTATCCGACGCCCAATCGCTGGCCGTCGGCCTTGACCATCCCGGCATCGAGCCGGCGCACTTGATGCAGGCCATGCTTGAACAGCAGGGTGGTTCGATCAAGCCGCTGCTGATGCAGGTCGGTTTTGACGTCAACAGCTTGCGTAAAGAGCTGACCAAAGAGCTCGACCAGCTCCCGAAAATCCAGAACCCGACCGGCGACGTGAACATGTCGCAGGATCTGGCGCGCCTGCTTAACCAGGCCGATCGCCTGGCCCAGCAGAAGGGCGATCAGTTCATTTCCAGTGAACTGGTGTTGCTCGCCGCGATGGACGAGAACAGCAAGCTCGGCAAATTGCTGCTCGGTCAGGGCGTCAGCAAAAAAGCCCTCGAAAACGCGATCACTAACCTGCGTGGCGGCGAAGCGGTCAATGACGCCAATCACGAAGAGTCGCGCCAGGCGCTGGATAAATACACCGTCGACCTGACCAAGCGTGCCGAAGAAGGCAAGCTCGACCCGGTGATCGGCCGTGACGACGAAATTCGCCGGACGATCCAGGTCCTGCAACGTCGCACCAAGAACAACCCGGTGCTGATCGGTGAGCCTGGCGTGGGTAAAACCGCCATTGCCGAAGGCCTGGCCCAGCGCATCATCAACGGTGAAGTGCCGGATGGTCTCAAGGGCAAGCGCCTGCTGTCCCTGGACATGGGGTCGCTGATTGCCGGTGCCAAGTACCGCGGCGAGTTCGAAGAACGCCTGAAATCGCTGCTCAACGAGCTGTCGAAGCAGGAAGGTCAGATCATTCTGTTCATCGACGAACTGCACACCATGGTCGGCGCCGGTAAGGGCGAAGGCTCGATGGACGCGGGCAACATGCTCAAACCTGCATTGGCACGCGGCGAATTGCATTGCGTTGGTGCGACCACGCTGAACGAGTACCGCCAATATATAGAGAAGGATGCGGCACTCGAACGACGCTTCCAGAAAGTCCTGGTGGACGAGCCGAGCGAAGAGGACACCATCGCGATTCTGCGGGGCCTCAAAGAGCGTTATGAGGTTCACCACAAAGTCGCGATCACCGACGGTGCCATCATTGCCGCGGCCAAGCTCAGCCATCGCTACATTACCGACCGTCAATTGCCGGACAAGGCCATCGACCTGATCGACGAAGCGGCCAGCCGTATCCGCATGGAGATCGACTCCAAGCCGGAGGTCCTCGACCGTCTGGAGCGCCGTCTGATTCAGCTGAAGGTGGAATCCCAGGCGCTGAAGAAAGAAAGCGACGACGCGGCGAAGAAACGTCTGGAGAAGTTGCAGGAAGAAATCGTTCGACTCGAACGTGAGTATTCGGACCTCGAAGAAATCTGGAACTCGGAAAAAGCCGAGGTACAGGGTTCTGCGCAGATCCAGCAGAAAATCGAACAGTCCCGTCAGGAACTGGAAGCCGCGCGCCGTAAAGGCGACCTGAACCGCATGGCCGAGCTGCAATACGGGGTGATCCCGGACCTGGAGCGCAGCCTGCAAATGGTCGACCAGCATGGCAAAAGCGAAAACCAGTTGCTTCGCAGCAAGGTGACTGAAGAAGAAATCGCTGAAGTCGTCTCGAAGTGGACCGGCATTCCGGTGTCGAAAATGCTCGAAGGCGAGCGCGACAAGCTGATGAAGATGGAAAGCCTGTTGCACCAGCGTGTGATTGGTCAGGACGAAGCGGTGATCGCCGTTTCCAACGCGGTGCGGCGTTCCCGGGCCGGGTTGTCCGACCCGAATCGTCCGAGCGGTTCGTTCATGTTCCTCGGCCCGACCGGTGTCGGTAAAACCGAGCTGTGCAAGGCGCTGGCCGAGTTCCTCTTTGATACGGAAGAGGCGATGGTGCGGATCGACATGTCCGAGTTCATGGAGAAACATTCCGTGGCCCGGCTGATCGGTGCGCCACCGGGCTACGTGGGCTATGAAGAGGGCGGTTACCTGACTGAGGCGGTGCGTCGCAAGCCTTACTCGGTGATCCTCCTGGACGAGGTCGAGAAGGCCCACCCGGATGTGTTCAACATCTTGCTGCAAGTGCTGGAAGATGGCCGCTTGACCGACAGCCATGGCCGCACGGTAGATTTCAAGAACACCGTGATCGTCATGACCTCCAACCTGGGCTCGGTGCAGATCCAGGAACTGGTCGGTGATCGGGAGGCGCAACGTGCGGCGGTGATGGATGCGATTTCCACGCACTTCCGGCCGGAGTTCATCAACCGGGTCGACGAAGTGGTGATCTTCGAGCCGTTGGCGCGGGATCAGATCGCGGGCATTACCGAGATCCAGTTGGGTCGTCTGCGCAGTCGCCTGACTGAGCGCGAGTTGAAACTGGAGCTGAGTCCAGAGGCCATGGACAAGCTGATCGCGGTGGGTTACGACCCGGTGTACGGCGCACGACCGCTCAAACGAGCGATTCAGCGCTGGATCGAGAACCCGCTGGCACAGCTGATTCTGTCCGGTCGATTCATGCCTGGCGACACGGCTGTCGGCAAGGTGGAGAACGACGAGATCGTATTTGCCTGACCCGTCACGGCGGTGAAATAAACAAGGCCTCGCATTGCGAGGCCTTTTTTTCGTCAGGTTGTTGAACTGAAAGGAAAAGGCTTGTAAAGTGCGCCCCGCAGTAAGTCGCCCGTAAGGGTTTCTGCTCCCCAAGCAGAAATCTGAAATAAGTTGCAAATCATTAACTTGAATGCAATTTAAGGGGTTGACAGAGGTGCTTAAGATTGTAGAATAGCGCGCCTCAGACACACGAACGCAGCGATGCGAACGGGTCGAAGAGAGTGCAACAAAGCGTCAAACGTTGTAATTGAAATATGTAGTTCCGTGATAGCTCAGTCGGTAGAGCAAATGACTGTTAATCATTGGGTCCCAGGTTCGAGTCCTGGTCACGGAGCCAATTTCAAACCGGGGTATAGCGCAGTCCGGTAGCGCGCCTGCTTTGGGAGCAGGATGTCAGGAGTTCGAATCCCCTTACCCCGACCATTTTTGGGTCGTTAGCTCAGTTGGTAGAGCAGTTGGCTTTTAACCAATTGGTCGTAGGTTCGAATCCCACACGACCCACCATTTTTGAAACCAGTTAACGCTGGGATCAGATCTTAAGATCAGACGCCAAAAGCTCTGTTCGCAGAAGGCGCCTTTAAAAGGTGCCTTTTTTTTACCGGGGTATAGCGCAGTCCGGTAGCGCGCCTGCTTTGGGAGCAGGATGTCAGGAGTTCGAATCCCCTTACCCCGACCATATTAAAAATCCTCGTATCGAAAGATACGGGGATTTTTTTTGTCTGCAAAAAACAACACTTCAGTTATCGTATAACTCCAGGGCAGCGCTTCCAGGTGTAAATCGCCAGCCGAAAAAAAACCGCGTTTCCCGAAAGAAAAACGCGGTTTGATTCCTGAAGGGCTTAAGCGCCGTCTTGGTCTTTCAGGTGTTCGAACAGACCTTTTGGCATTTTCTTGCCATTGGCTTCGAAGTTGGCTTTTACGTTGTCGTAAGCCTCTTGCTCGTCGATGAAGCCGTCATGGTTGGTGTCGATCTTGTCGAAATTGGACTTCGGCGCGACTTTCTGGAATTCGGCGCGGGAGACCTTGCCGTCGCCATCGGTATCGGTCTTCGCCATCGACGCATCGCCACACTTGCCTTCGCCACATTTGCCTTCAGGGGTTTTCACCACCTGTTCGGCCGAGGCCAGCAAATAGCCTTGGGTCAACGGCTGTGCAGCGAATACGGAACCGGACAACATCATGCCGCCGGCTAAAACAGCGCCGAGCAGGCCAATAGTGTTTTTGGTAGTACGGGACATTTCAATACTCCTGGGTTGCACGACACAACCGTTCGATAAAGGACGCCACGTGAGTGCGGCGATAACCGTAGCGGGCGAGTTGCCTTGCTCGGATGTGGCCATTTAAAGGGCGGGGTGTATCGCTACTGTGTCGCGCAAGGGGGAGTTTGTAAGCGAAGGGGAGGAATCGTGGGGGGAGATACAGTGGGACACACAAGTGGACCGAGGTGCCTCATTCGCGGGCAAGCCTCGCTCCTACAGATCGGTGGTTAACTTGTAGGAGCGAAGCGTGCCCGCGAAGAGGCCCTAATGGACGCTGAAGATGTTAATGCAGTTTGAGTCGCGGCTCAGTCCCGCGCCCAATCTTGCTGCCGAGCATCAACATCGCCGTACGAAACGCGCCATACAGCGCCATCTGGTGCATGCGATACAGCGACACGTAAAACATCCGCGCCAGCCAGCCTTCGAGCATCACGCTTCCGGTCAGGTTGCCCATCAAGTTACCCACAGCCGAAAAACGCGACAGTGAGATCAGCGAGCCGTAGTCGGTGTATTTGTACTCCGGCAACGCCTTGCCTTCGATCCGCAGTTTCAGCGATTTTGCCAGTAACGAGGCCTGCTGATGTGCGGCTTGCGCGCGCGGCGGTACGTTACGATCGGTGCCCGGTTGAGGGCAGGCCGCGCAGTCACCGAAGGCGAAGATGTTTTCATCGCGGGTGGTTTGCAGAGTCGGCAGCACTTGCAGCTGGTTGATGCGGTTGGTTTCCAGGCCATCGATGTCTTTGAGGAAACCCGGCGCACGAATGCCGGCGGCCCAGACTTTCAGGCTGGCGTTGATCACGTTGCCATCGGCAGTGATCAAGCTATCAGCGGTCACTTCGCTGACGGCGGCGTTGGTCATCACATTGACCCCGAGTTTCTCCAGGGTTTTATGCACAGGCCCGCCGATGCGTTCCGGCAGGGCTGGCAGCACTCGTGGGCCGGCTTCGATCAGGGTGATGTGCATGTTTTCCGGTTTGATCCGGTCCAGGCCATAGGCCGCCAGCTCGTGGGCGGCGTTGTGCAGTTCTGCTGCCAGTTCGACACCGGTGGCACCCGCGCCAACGATGGCGACGCTGATCTGCTCGACCTTGTCGGTCTGCCCGGCATGGGCGCGCAGGTAGTGATTGAGCAGTTGCTGGTGGAAACGCTCGGCCTGTTTGCGGGTGTCGAGAAACAGGCAATGCTGCGCCGCGCCCTGCGTGCCGAAATCGTTGGTGGTACTGCCGACGGCAATCACCAGCGAGTCGTAAGCCACTTCACGCGCCGGTACCAGTTCCAGGCCGGCTTCGTCGTAAGTGGCGGCCAGCTGGATTTTCTTCTGCTCGCGGTCGAGGCCACTCATGCGCCCCAGCTGGAACTCGAAGTGGTTCCATTTCGCCTGGGCAACATAGTTGAGTTCGTCTTCGGAAGAGTTCAGCGACCCGGCCGCCACTTCGTGCAACAACGGCTTCCAGATGTGGGTCAGGTTCGCGTCGACCAGCATCACGCTGGCAGTGCCACGTTTGCCCAGAGTCTTACCCAGACGGGTAGCCAACTCCAGACCGCCGGCGCCGCCGCCAACGATGACAATACGATGAGTCATAGGGATATCTCGCAAGGCTAAAAGAAATCGGTGCAGTCAACCGAGCGAGCGCGAGGCAGCTCATAGCGTCAGGTAACTGATAAATCGGCTCAACAGGCCTAAACCAATGGTCACTGCCAACACCACCACCAGGAGCATCCACGGCCGGAAAGGCCGGCGCTCGACTCGGTGCTGGGACAGGTGCAGGTACTCTTCGACATGCTTCTGGTCGTCGGGGTTCAGGCGGCTGGTCATATTGGGCCTCGTCAGGTAGACGTTGCTGAAGGTGTAGAAGCTACAGGCTGATTAACGAACGTTGAACGGAGCATAGCCGCTGTCGGGAATGGGCTCGACGCTCACCCTGTCGTCCAGGCGAATGATTCCACCTTGTAGCACTCGGGCCGTGATTCCGCCATGTCCGCGCACAGCCTGAAACGTTCCGGGGCCGAGGTTGTTTTGCAGGCGCGCGCAAGGCTGGCACCAGCCGGTGGTTTCGAAAATCGCCTGGCCGATGCGGAAGCGACGACCCTTGAGGCTGAACAGGTTGATACCACTGATAACGAGGTTGCGCCGCAAATCTTCAGGCAAGACCGGTTTGTCGTGCGGGCGGCCCATCAGCGAACTGATCACCGCCAGATGCTCCCACTGAATCAACGTCACTTGCCGTGCGTTACGGACTCCCGGGCGGGCTCGATCGCCAGTCAGGCCGGCTTCAAGTCGCGCCTCAACGGCATCCAGTTCGATCATTGGCACGTGAGGCTCCGGGCGCACGCCGATCCAGCGCACGCGGCCGGCTTGCGGGACTTCGGCGATTAATGCCTGCAATGGGCTCACAGGCTGATCCCGACGTCGAAAACGATGCTGCGGCCAAGGTTACTGCGCAGGAAGTCCGGAGCGTCCGGATGTGCAAACAGCACTCGGGCGAAGGTCGGACCGACCAACGACAGCGAGCGCCAGCCCTGGCGCAAATATTCGGTCGGCGGCGGAAAATGGCTGTTGAGGTCCAGTACTTCACGCTTGAGGCTGGCGAACGCAATGATGTCCAGTTCCCCCAGGTCCATGCCGCGTTCTTTGTAGTTGTGGGCTTTTTTACGCAAGGTCGGCGCCAGTCTCAGCAGGAATTCATTGGCGGGAATGCGTCGGGGCTTGGCCTCGCGACGCACCAGTTGGCTCAGGGAAAACGCGCTGCGCCGGCGTTGCAGTTCATCGCGCCATTCGTCGTTGAGACGCCGTCCCTCGTCGAGGACGAAGAACACCTCGAAACTGGCGTCGCGGAACAGCACGTCCGGCGGCTCCCCGGCAGGCGCGAACTCGTCGGCGCGATAGGGAATGTTCAGGCCTTGCAACAGGCGCTGACAAACCCAACGCTCACGCTCCCATTTGCGGGCATTGGACAGAAAGGCGTTGGCTTGCTCGGCCGCGATGGTCAGCAGGCGTAAATAATCTGAGTCATCCATAGGCCCAAGCTTAGCGTTCAAATGCGACAAGCAGAAAGCGTTTACCGGTAAAGGACGTCACTGGGCAGTCGGATCGGGCGGTGTAGACTGATGGCCACTGTGTGTAATTGATCCGACAAGGGGGTGAATGTGAAATATTGGCCGGTGTTGCTACTGGGGCTTCTGCCCTTATGGGCCCAGGCGGTGGAGGTGGGCGAGCGACTCGCGCCCTGGACCTTGCTCGATCAATTCGACCAGGCCTATACGCTCGATCACCAGACTCAGACGTTGCTGGTGGCGCGAAGCATGGACGCCGCCAAACTGGTTGACGCTGCGCTGAAAGGCGAGCCCAAGGGTTATCTGGAGGCGCGCCACGTTGTGTTTTTAGCGGACATCCAGCGCATGCCACGGCTGATCGCGAAGATGTTTGCCGTTCCGGCCATGCGTGATTACTCCTATCGGGTCATGTTGGACCGCGAGGGGCGTGTGGCGCCGCGTTATCCCGGGGCTGTGGATAAAGTGCTGTGGCTGCAACTCAAAGATGGCCAATTGGTTGCGCAACACGAATATGCCACGGCCGCGCAGTTGCATGAGGCGCTGGAGAAGGCTGGACCATGATCGGTGCCGAGCTGCTGTCCCAGCAAACGCTGACAGTCGGCTGGCTGATTTATGTGTCCGTGCTGCTCTGGGCCCTCTGGCGTGCGCCTTGGGTTGAGCTGTTCACCGACAGCCGCCGTCAGCATTTGCTGTTTGGCACAGTGTTCGCGCTGTTCATGCTGTGGCTGGTGCGACGTGATTTCGATACAGGCGTGTCGTATCACTTCATCGGCATGACGGCTGTGACGTTGCTGCTGGACTGGCCACTGGCGATCGTCGGTGCCTTGGTGGCGCAATGCGGGCTGGTGCTGCTCGGGCGTCAGGACCTGGCGGCCGTCGGGGTCAACGGTGCGCTGCTGATTGTGCTGCCGGTGCTGGTGACCGAATGCTGTGCGATCCTGGTCGAACGCGCGCAGCCACGTAATCCCTTTGTGTATATCTTCGTTTCCGGCTTCTTCGCCGCGGCGTTGTCAGCGTTGCTGTGTCTATTACTGGCGCTGTGGCTGTTGTGGTTCAACGAACGTTTCGAGATGCCGTACTGGCTTGAGGATTTTGTCGGTTATCTGTGGCTGCTGATTTTTCCCGAAGCCTTCATCAACGGCATGATTGTCAGCGCGCTGGTGGTGTTCAGTCCGGAATGGCTGGAGACCTTCAACCGCACACGCTACCTTTCGGCGCCCTGGAAAGACGACGATCCCAAATCTTGATCCACATCAAATCGATAAAACGCTGACGCTTTCATGCTCCACAAAACCTACAGGAGCATCGATATGAGTGTGTACGAATGGGCAAGGCAGGAACTGCGTCAGAGTCTGGATAGTGCACAGGAAGTGGGGTTTGATCCGGGATTGAGCCTGCGCGCCTTGCTCAGCGCGGTGGTGCAGCAGAGCAAAGCGGTGCGCAGTGCCGAAGACCTGGCCGACGAGTTGCGCTTTCTGGCGGAAAACCTCGATGAAGACCAGGACTACGGCTTTATGCGGCCTTGAGTGTCAGTGACGCGGGTCGAAGTCTTCGCTGAACATCTCGTCTTCGGCGTCCGGGCTGACCGGAATCTTGTGTTCTTCCGACGCCCAGGCGCCCAGGTCGATCAGTTTGCAACGGTCCGAACAGAATGGCCGGAATTTGCTCTCCGGGCTAAATTCAACGGGGGCGCCGCAAGTTGGGCATTCGACGGTTGGGATCTGGCTCATGACTGGCCTCCACGCAAAGTAAGGTAAAAGTGATGCAGGCGTTCGACCTCGCTGTGCAGCCAGGCGAGGTCGCGGTCGTTGACCACCACATCGTCGGCGTGGCTCAAGCGGTCCTGGCGGCTGGATTGCGCCTTGAGGATCGCCTGGACCTGTTGCTCGCTGGTCTGGTCACGCTGCAAGGTGCGTTCGATCTGTAGCTGTTCCGGGGCATCGATCACCAGGACCCGTTGGGTCATGGCGTACTGCCCGGACTCGATCAGCAACGGCGAAACCAGAATCGCGTAAGGCGATTGTGCCTTGGCCAGGTGATCGGTGATTTCCTTGGCGATCAGCGGATGCAGCAACGCTTCGAGCCAGCGGCGTTCCTCCGGCACCTCAAAGATCAGTTTGCGCAACGCCGCGCGATCCAGTTGTCCGTCGGCTTGCAATACGCCGGGGCCGAAATGTTCAGCGATTTTCGCCAGCGCCGGGCGCCCCGGCTCCACCACCCAACGGGCTGCGTGATCGGCGTCCACCACGTGCACGCCCAGGTCGATGAAGTGCTGGGCAGCCGCGCTTTTGCCGCTGCCGATGCCGCCGGTCAGGCCGAGAATCCAGGGTTTTTCCACAGGGGTATTCATTTCAAACCGACAAACTGCCAATAGAAGCCGGTTATTTGACCACCCCAGAGCAAGGCAATCCAGCCGGCAATTGCCAGAAAGGGTCCGAAGGGGATCGGAGTCGAGGTTTGCGCGTTGCGCAGTCGCAGCAAAATCACCCCGATGATGGCCCCCACGAGCGATGACAGCAGAATGGTCAACGGCAATATCTGCCAGCCGCCCCAGGCCCCGAGCAGGGCCAGTAACTTGAAATCGCCATGGCCGATGCCGTCCTTGCCGGTGAGCAGCTTGAACAGCCAGAACACCGACCACAAGGTCATATAACCGGCCACTGCGCCCCACAATGCCTCATGCAGTGACACGAACAGCCCGAAGCTGTTGACGATCAACCCCAGCCACAGCAATGGCAGTACCAGCACATCCGGCAACAGTTGATGCTCAGCGTCGATCAGACTCATCGCCAGCAGGCCCCAGGTCAGCACCAGCACCATGCAGGCCTGCCAGCCGAAGCCGAAATGCCAGGCGATAAACCCCGAGAGCAGACCGCAGGCCAGTTCAGTCAGCGGATAACGTTTGCTGATTGGCGCGGCGCAGTTCGAGCATCGACCCCGTAAAAACAGATAACTGAGCAGCGGGATGTTTTCCCAGGCGCGGATTCGATGGTCGCACTGCGGGCAGTGGGAATGAGGCAGCATCAAGTTGTAGGCGGTGCCCGGTGCCTCGGGCGGAACACCCAACACGTCATGGGCTTGCAGCCGCCATTCGCGTTGGAGCATTTTCGGCAGGCGCCAGACCACCACGTTGAGGAAACTGCCTACCAGCAGGCCGACTGCCAAGGCGATGACCACGAACACCAGCGGGTAGAGGATCAGGACTTCGTTCAAGGGCATGTCAGATCGCTGAGCCGAGTTGGAAGATGGGCAGGTACATCGCAACCACCAGGCCACCGACAATAACACCCAGCACCACCATGATGAACGGCTCCATCAGGCTGGTGAGGTTATCGACCATATTGTCCACTTCGTCCTCGTAGAAGCTCGCGACCTTATCGAGCATGTCGTCCAGAGCGCCGGATTCTTCGCCAATGGCGGTCAGCTGGATCGCCATACTGGGAAAGATGCCGGAGGTGCGCATCGAGAAATTCAGCTGCATGCCGGTCGACACGTCCTGCTTGATGCGCAGCACCGCCCGTTTGAACACGATGTTGCCAGTCGCGCCCGCCACTGAATCCAGGGCTTCGACCAACGGCACGCCGGCGGCGAATGTGGTCGACAGGGTGCGGGCGTAACGGGCCACGGCGGACTTGTACATCAAGGTGCCGATCAGCGGCAGCTTCAGCAGCCAGGTGTCCGTGCGGTCCCGAAAGGCCTCGGATGTTTTAAAGGCGTGGCGCACACCGAAGATCGCGGCGATCAACGCGCCAAGCATCATCCACCACCAGGCCTGCAAGAACTCCGACAAGCCGATGACCATCACGGTGAAGGCCGGCAACTCGGCGCCAAAGCCCTTGAACACCGACTCGAACTGCGGCACCACCTTGATCAGCAGAATCCCGGTGACAATGATCGCCACAAAGACCACGGCCAGCGGGTAGGTCATGGCTTTCTTGATCTTGGCCTTGAGGCTTTCGCTCTTTTCCTTATAGGTCGCCACCCGTTCCAGCAGGGTATCCAGAGCGCCAGCCTGCTCACCTGCGTCGACGAGGTTGCAGTACAGCTCGTCGAAATACTGCGGTTTTTTACGCAAGGACGCAGCGAAGCTGTTACCCGCCGCGACTTCCTGCTTCACCTCGTCCACCAGTTTGCGCATGGCCGGGTTGTCGAAGCCTTCACCGATGATGTCGAACGATTGCAGCAGCGGCACGCCGGCTTTCATCATCGTTGCCATTTGCCGGGTAAACAGGGCGATTTCCTGAGCCTTGATCCGATTGCCGAAACTGAAAATCGAGGCGGATTTCTTGCGCACCTTGCCGGGGTTGATCCCCTGCTTGCGCAACTGAGCCTTGATCAAGGCCGGGTTGAGACCGCTCAACTCGCCGGTCATCTTTGATCCTTTCCTGTCCGTGCCTTCCCAGGCGTAGACGCTGATTTTTGCTGCTTTGACCGCCATGTTCAGTCCTTGGTGACCCGGTTGATTTCTTCAAGGCTGGTGACGCCTTGCATGGCCTTGATCAAGCCCGAGGTGCGCAAGTCATTAAAGCCGTCCTTGCGCATCTGAATGTCGATTTCCAGGGAATTGCCTTCGGCCATGATCAGCCGTTGCAGGTCCGGTGTGTTTTTCACCACTTCATAAATCCCCACTCGCCCCTTGTAACCGCCATTGCACTGATCGCAACCGACCGGCTCATAGATCGTGAACGAGCCGATGCGTTCCTCGGGGAAGCCTTCCTTGAGCAACGCCTCGCGGGGAATCTCGATGGGTTTCTTGCAATGGCTGCACAGTTTGCGCGCCAGCCGCTGGGCGATGATCAGGGTGACCGAGGTGGCGATGTTGAAGCCCTGAATGCCCATGTTGTGCAGGCGGGTCAGGGTTTCCGCGGCGCTGTTGGTGTGCAGGGTGGAAAGCACCATGTGCCCGGTCTGGGCGGCCTTGATGGCGATTTCGGCGGTTTCGAGGTCGCGGATCTCACCGACCATGATCACGTCCGGGTCCTGACGCAGGAACGAGCGCAGAGCCTGGGCGAAATCCAGCCCTTGCTTGGGATTGACGTTGACCTGATTGATGCCTTCCATGTTGATCTCCACCGGGTCTTCGGCGGTGGAGATGTTGATGTCCACGGTGTTGAGGATATTCAGCCCGGTGTAGAGCGACACGGTCTTGCCCGAACCGGTCGGCCCGGTGACCAGGATCATGCCCTGTGGCTGCTTCAGCGCAGCCATGTACAAGGCTTTCTGTTCAGGCTCGTAGCCGAGGGCGTCGATGCCCATTTGTGCGCTGGACGGGTCGAGGATCCGGATCACCACTTTCTCGCCCCACAGGGTCGGCAGGGTGTTGACCCGGAAGTCGATGGACTTGGTCTTGGACAGGCGCATCTTGATCCGTCCGTCCTGGGGTTTGCGCCGCTCGGAGATGTCGAGGCTGGCCATGACTTTCAGCCGCGCCGCAATGCGGTTGGCCAGTTGGCTCGGCGGCTTGGCGACTTCTCGCAGCATGCCGTCGGTGCGCATCCGCACCCGGTAGGTTTTTTCGTAGGGCTCGAAATGCAGGTCGGAAGAGCCGCTCTTGATCGCATCGAGCAACATCTTGTGGACGAAGCGCACCACCGGCGCGTCATCGGCATCCTGGCCGGCGATGGCGTCCTTTTTGTTGTCGTCGACCGACTCGATGTCCAGCCCGTCAAGGTCAACATCGGCCATGTCTTCCAGGCCGGTTGCTTGGCTGTCGAAGAACTTCTCGATGGCATCGCCGAGCTTATCGTCCTCTACCAGAATGGCTTCGGTGTTCAGACCTGTGCTGAACTGGATGTCATTGATGGCTTGATGATTGGTCGGGTCGGAAACCCCCACGAACAGTTTGTTGCCACGGCGCCAGAGGGGCAGGGCGTGGTGCTGACGGATCAGTTTCTCGCTGACCAACCCTCGAGGCTGGGCTTCCTTGTCCAGGCAATTGAGGTCGAGCAGCGCCATGCCGAAATGCTCCGAGGCAATCTCGGCAACCTGCCGGCTCTTCACCAGCTTGTTCTGCACCAGGTAACTGACCAGGGAGATTTTGCTGCGTTGGGCATGCAGATACGCCTGTTGCGCGCTTTGCTCAGTGAGCAGTTCGGCCATGACCAGTTGCTTGGCCAGACCGCTTAGGGCGATGTCATTCATGGGGATACCGGACGCAGACAGTTCATGACTTATAGCCTAGTCAAGGCGCTGAGCCAAACCAGCGGCCGTCAGGTGACAAATAGTGTCAGATAGTGCGGATCCTGGGGGTAGGAAAGGTCCCTGATCTGGCTTCACGCCCCGCCAACTGGGGGCGCAGCGCTTGGCACGGGCTGTGCTGAAGTTCATTCAGATCATGAGATTTCGACTCATGCATGGAGCCTGTCTATGAATACTCAAAAAGGTTTTACCCTGATCGAGCTGCTGATCGTGGTGGCGATCATCGGGATTCTGGCGACGTTTGCGTTGCCGGCTTATTCGAAGTATCAAGCGCGTGCCAAGGTGACGGCCGGTCTGGCAGAGATCACGGCGTTGAAAGTCCCGTTTGAGGACCTCATGAACTCTGGTACCAATCCGGATCTGACAAAAGTGGGCGGAACCGCCACGACTTCCAATTGCACAACCACGGCAGCGGGTGTCGCGACTGATGGTACCGGCACCATCGGTTGCACGATCCTCAACGCTCCAGGTCCGGTCTTGAGCAAAACCATTACCCTGACGCGCTCTCTGACTGGCTGGACTTGCGCCACCACGGTGGCTCAGGAGTACGCACCTAAAGGCTGCACAGGCGTCTGATACTCGCGGTTAACAAATGCCCCGCCTTTCACGAGGTGGGGCATTTTTTTGTCTGTTGAAGGGAAAAACTCGTTAAAGAAAGAAATTCTCGACAATTCATGGCCTTAGGCCCACGTCAAAACCCGCAACTTGCATGTAGAGAATCACCAAGTCATGCATTTTGCATGATTCCGAAAATCTGGTTGTTTTATAAGTTGTTGTTTTATAAGGATTTATTGGCTGTCTCAAAGTTGGCACAGCGTTCGCAATATACCCAGTAACCCTGCTGACAAGACACGCAGCAGACTTTCTAGAAAAACAGGAGTTACTCGTATGAAGAAGTTCGCTATCGCTGCCGCTACTGCTACCGCGCTGACCCTGACCATGGCCAACGCTGCATTCGCTCAAACCCAAGCGACTCAGGCTCCAATGGTCCTGGCCGCCGGTGAAGTGACCCAAGCCAAAGAAGCTACCTCCGATACCTGGATCACCACCAAAGTCAAAGCAGACCTGGTAACCGAAAAAGGCATTCCTGGTACCGACATCAAGGTTGAGACCAACAAAGGTGTTGTTTCCCTGTCGTCCACTGTTGCAGTGACTGAAGCACAGAAAACCACCGCCGTGGCCATCGCCAAGAAAATCAAAGGCGTCCAGGCGGTCTCCGCTGACGGCCTGAAAGCCGAGTAAGGCAAGACTTCTCGCCTGGACTGGGAGAAGGCGCGGCAGGCGGGCCGAGCAATACGCCAGCCGCATCTGGAGAGTTCATGCGAAAGGCCACAAGGATGTGGCCATTACAGGCCTCCGACATTCGTGTCGGGGGCCTGTTCTATTGTGGGCGTCGCACAAACCAATGTGGGAGTGAGCCTGCTCGCGATAGCGGTGTGTCAGCCAACATCAATGCTGTATGACACACCGCTATCGCGAGCAGGCTCGCTCCCACATTTTGTGATGTAACCACTCCGGATCGGAGGTTCAGTTACCGCGCTTGCTGGTGATCTGTTTCAGGCGATTACCTTCAAACCGCAGGTATTGATACATCCCGCCATTGGGCCCGTACGTCCATTCTTCGACCTGAAACTCTTCCCGTCGGTTGGCGCTGCGCTTGTAGCCCAGCAGATCGCGGCTGACCGGTTCACCGCACTTCTGCAGCACTTCGCTGGACCTGTCCCCGACGCTGACCAACTGACTGCCACAGCGCAGTGTATCGGCCGCCGAGGCCTGACTGGCCGCCAGCGCCAGGGTCAGGCTGATCAGCACTCGTCTGATCATCACTCGGCATCCAGGTGCATCGGCGTTACCACCCGACCGTCACTTTCCGCCTCGCCCAGTTGGGCGTCGATGAAGTAGACACGGTCATCGGCCATCTGGGCCTTGTCCACCAGGTAATCCTTGATGCTGCTGGCGCGTTCCTGACCCAGTTGGCGCAGCAACACGTCGCTGGTGCTCCAGAATTTGATCACGTCTGCGCGCATTTTTGCGGTGCGTTCTTCCTTGCCCAGATCCTTCCACTCAGCCGGTGGCTGGGTCTTCAGGCGCGTGCGGTAGATCCCTTCCAGCAGCGGACCTTTCTCGCCGTCCGGCACTTGCAGCAATGAAGCCTGGGCCGGAACCTTGTCACCGCGTCGCTGGAGCATTTTGTAGTAGTTGTACTGGTATTCGCGCTCAAGCCGTTGCTCGGCAATCAGCGGACCGTCGCTGCTGGCGGCTGCGGTGCCTTCGATTTCCAGGCGCAGGGCAGGACGTTCCTTGAGGGCCTGGGACAGTTTGATCAACGAACCCTCGGCGTCCTTGCTCAGCTCACTGGAGCCCGGCGCAAACGAGACAGTGCCCAAATCTTCTGAACCCCCGCCACTGACCAGCCCACCTATCATTTTGAACGGTGCGGCAGCCGCTTTGACGATCAGGTTGCGCAGGGTTTGCCAGACAATCGGCATGACGCTGAACTGCGGGTTGTTCAGGTCGCCGGTCACCGGCAGCTCAATTGAAATCTTGCCGTCGACGTCCTTGAGCAACGCGATCGCCAGTTTCAGCGGCAGGCTCACGGCGTCCGGGCTGTCGACCTTTTCACCCAGTTGCAGTTGCTCGACCACCACTTTGTTTTCGGCCCTGAGCTGGCCCTTGACGATGATGTAGTGCAGGTCGAGATTGAGCCGGCCCTTGCGGATGCGGTACCCGGCGAACTTGCCGGAGTAGGGCGTCAGCGTGGTCAGTTCCACACGTTTGAAACTGGTGGCGATGTCGAGGCTGGCCATCGGGTCGAAAGGGTTGACCGAACCCTTGATGGTCACGGGCGCGTAACGGTCGACCTTGCCTTTGATATCGACGCTGGCCGGTTTCGCCTGACGGCTGTCGATGGTGCCGATCTGACCGTTGAGTTGTTGCACCGCCGTGGCGAAGTTCGGGGTCAGGCTGAAGTCGGCGAAGTTCGCCGAACCGTCATTGATCGCAATGCCGCCAATGTGGATGCCCAGCGGTTTGTCCTTGCTGGCGGGTTTGCTGACGGCTGTCTTGGCAGCTGCGGTGTCGGCCGGTTGCGGGATCAGCAGGTCATCGATGTTGGTGGTGCGGTCATCGTTGATCATGAAACGCACGTAAGGCTGGAACAGGTTGACCTTGTCGATCGACAGGCTGTCGCCATGCTGATAGTTCAGACCTTCGAGCACCAGCTGCTGCCACTTGAGGAAGTCGCGGGTCTTGAGGGTGTCGAGGGTGTGCAGTTGATCGACCTGCGCTTTACCGGTGACGCTGAATGCCAATGGCTCGGTGCTTTTCAGATCGACCGCCAGATCACTGCCGAGCATGCCGCTGCGCAGCTCCAGGCGAATGAACGGGTTGATGTAGGACTGGGCGACACGCAGGTCGATGTCTTTGGTTTGCACATTCAGTTTGGCGCTGACCGGTGCCAGATTGACCACGCCGTCGGCCATAAGCTTGCCCTGTTTGCCCACGCCGGTGTCGAGCTTGAGGTTGAAAGGCGAGCCGTTGAGGCTGTCGAAATTCTGCAAATCGAGGTTAAGCGGACCGACATCCAGTGCCACGGCCGGTTGTGCCTTGCGGTCGGCCAGATGAACCTGGTAATTGCGCAGTTGCACGTCTTTGAGCAGCACTTGCCACGGTTTGCTCGGTGGCGCGGGTTCGGCTTCAGGCGAATCGGCTGCCGCCGGCGTTTTCGCCGGTTCGGCGTTGGCTTTTACTGCAGCTTTGGATGGTTGGCTGGCGAACAACTTTTGCCAGTCGAGTTGTCCGTCGGCTTCCAGGGCGGCCCAGGTTTCCAGTTTATTGCTACGGATCTTGCCGACCACCACTTGCTGTTTGGCCAGGTCCACCGTGGTTTCACTGATGTCCAGGCGCTCGAGTTTGGCCAGTGGTCGACCGTCCGGGGCCTTGATGGCAAATGGCGCGACGCTGACGGCGACGTTGCTCAGCAGCAGCTCGGTTTCCTTGGACAAGTTGAGCTTGTAGTCAGTGCTCAGGTTGACGACCCCGTCTTCGAGCACCAGGGGCAACGCGTCACGCACATAGGGCCAGAAGGCTTTCATCTTGCCGTCGGTGATCTTGAGCTTACCTTCGGAGGCAATCGGGATCAGGCTGAAGTTACCGGTCCAGTCGAGCTGCCCACCGCCCGGGCCGATGGCTACCAACGTCATGTCGGCACTGTCTTCCGGCAGCGTGCTGAGGTTCTTCAGCTCGAAGTCGAGTTTGTCGTAGAGGAATTCGATGGGTTCGCTGGGGCGCAAATCCTGAAAGTGCACATTGCCGCCCGCCAGTTTGATCCGCTCGATACGCAACGGGAACGGCTTGGCATCCGGGTCGGCCGGGGTCGGTTCGCTGGCGGGGATCTTGAACAGGCCCAGCAGATTAAGTTTGCCGTCCTTGCCGAAAAGGATTTCGGTCTTGGGTTTGTCCATTTCGATATCGGACAGGTGCAGCGCCTTGGTCCACAGGCTGTCGATCTGCAGGTTGGCGTACAGGCGTTCGAAACCGACCTGTTCTTTGCCCGGCTCGCCGATGACCAGGCCCCAAAGGGTCACTTCCAGGCTGAAAGGGTTGAGTTCGATCCGGGAAATCGTCGCGGGCATCGTGGCGTAATTGGCCAATTGCTGGTTGGCGACCCGCAACGCGATGCCCGGCAAAATCAGAAACCCCAGCAGGCTATAAAGGGCCAGAGCAGTCAACAATGCGCCAATAGCGCGAATCAATCCTTTGGGCATGTGTGGCTTCATCTGTCTGAATCGGAGTGCGTTGGAGTATGGCACGCGATTCCGGTTCCGAAGTGAACGCACTCTTTTGGTTTTTCAGAAATTTGCGTAGGAAATTTCCTGCGTGATCAGAGTTGCAGAATCAACGTCTTCAGCGGCGGCTGTTGATCCATCGACGGGAAATCACCGCCCGGCTTCATCACGGTCCACTCACGCACCGGCCGCCCGGCCTTCTCTGCGCAACGTAAAACCTGCTCGCGCCAATCGTCCATGCTGACCTTTGCCAGGTTGTTGCAGCAGATCAGCACGCCGTTCTCGGCGGTGGTCAGCAGCGCGGGTTTGAGCAGGCTTTGGTAGTCGCGCAGCAGGTCGACCGTGCCGAACGCGCTCTTGGCCCAGGCGGGTGGATCAAGCAGCACCAGGTCGTACTGACGCTGGTCGAGACGCGTGTAACTCGGCAGTTTCTGCCCGCGTCGCTGACTGATCGGCAGCCCCGCCAGTTGGCGGATGGCCGGGAAGTAATCGGACTGGATGAACTCCATTGCAGGCAATTGCGGATTGAGCAGACCGTTCTCGCGGCCGACCGCCAGATTGCCCTCGGCGAAATCCAGGTTGCACACCTCACTTGCCCCGCCGGCCGCAGCACTCAGGCCGACACCACAGGTGTAGGCGAAGAGGTTGAGCACGCTTTTGTTTTTGCTGTGCTCCTTGACCCAGCCGCGCGTGTTGCGCAGGTCGAGAAACAGCAGCGGATCCTGGCCGGCATGACGACCGCGAACCCGATAGTTCAGGCCCCATTCGTGGCCGATCAAGTCTTGCAGGGCTGCCTCGTCGGCGCGGTAGACGGTGTCTTCGCGGTCGATACGCGAGTTGCCCCGGGAACGGTCGTTGTAGACCAGCAGCGTATCGAGGCCCAGGTGTTGATTGACGGTCTCGTGCAGTTGCAGCAGTGCGTCACGTTCCAGCGCCTGGTGGAAGCTTTGTACCAGCAGTTGCGGGCCGTAGCGGTCGATGGTCAGGCCGCCGGCGCCTTCCTGGCTGCCGTGGAACAGGCGATAGCAATCGGTGCCTTGCTGATGCAGCTCGGCGAGCAGGTCCTGGCGATGATCGAGGGCGGCGCGCAGCGCCTGATTCAAGGAAGACATGCTGTGCGCCTTGCAGGAGGGAATTTGGCGCGGGAGTTTAACAGCATTGACGGGAAGTCGAGGTGTTGCCATCGCGAGCAGGCTCGCTCCCACAGAGCTAATTGTTGGCTGAGCGTTTTGCGTTTCGCACAAAGCCAATGTGGGAGCGAGCCTGCTCGCGATGCTGTCAGGTGCGTTACTGGTTCAGACGTTTGTCGATCAGCCCCTGCACCACGCTTGGATCGGCCAGTGTCGAGGTGTCCCCCAGACTGTCCAGTTCGTTGCACGCGATCTTGCGCAGGATGCGCCGCATGATCTTGCCCGAACGGGTTTTCGGCAAGGCCGGGGCCCATTGGATCAAGTCCGGTTTGGCGAAACTGCCAATCTCCTTGCTGACGTGAGCCAGCAGTTCCTTCTTCAGTTCGTCATTGGCTTCGGTGCCGTTCATGGGCGTGACAAAGGCATAGATGCCCTGGCCCTTGAGGTCGTGGGGATAACCGACCACCGCTGCTTCGGCGATGCTGTCGTGCAGCACCAGCGCGCTTTCTACCTCGGCAGTGCCGATGCGGTGCCCGGAGACGTTGATCACGTCGTCGATGCGCCCGGTGATCCAGTAATCGCCATCCTCATCACGCCGCGCGCCGTCGCCGGTGAAGTAGTAGCCGGGGTAGGGCTTGAAGTAGGTGTCGACCATCCGTTGCGGGTCGCCATAGACGCTGCGGATCTGCGCCGGCCAGCTGGATTTGATCGCCAGCACGCCGCTGCCGGCGCCTTTGATTTCCTTGCCCGTTTCATCCAGCAGCACCGGTTGCACGCCGAACATCGGTTGGGTGGCGCAGCCGGGCTTGATCCGTTGCGCGCTGACCAGCGGGCTGAGCATGATGCCGCCGGTTTCGGTCTGCCACCAGGTGTCGACGATCGGACACCGCTGTTCGCCGACGACGTTGAAGTACCAGTCCCACGCCTCGGGGTTGATCGGCTCACCGACGCTGCCGAGTAATCTGAGGCTCTGGCGAGAAGTATCCTTCAACGGCTCGGGGCCTTCACGCATCAGCGAGCGCAGCGCAGTCGGGGCGGTGTAGAAAATGTTGACGTGGTGTTTGTCGATCACCTGCCAGAAGCGCGAACTGTTCGGGTAACTTGGCACGCCTTCGAAGATCAGCGTGGTCGCGCCGTTGGCGAGCGGGCCATAGACGATGTAACTGTGGCCGGTGACCCAGCCGACGTCGGCGGTGCACCAGAAGACTTCACCATCGCGGTAGTCGAGCACGTACTTGAAGGTCATCGCCGCTTGCAGCAGATAGCCGCCGGTGGTGTGCAGTACGCCTTTGGGTTTGCCGGTGCTGCCGGAGGTGTAGAGGATGAACAGCGGGTCTTCGGCGTCCATGGGCTCTGGCGGGCAATCGTCGCTGACGTCGCGTAGCGCCTGGTGATACCAGAGATCGCGACCTTCAACCCAGTCCACTTTGCCTTGGGTGCGCTCGACGACGATGACGGTGCTGACGTTCGGGCAACTTTGCAGCGCCTCGTCGACCTTCTGCTTGAGCGGCACGAATTTGCCGCCGCGCACGCCTTCATCGGCAGTGATCACCGTGCGGCAGTCGGCGTCGAGAATCCGGTCGCGCACAGAGTCTGGAGAGAAGCCGCCGAACACCACCGAATGCACCGCGCCAATCCGCGTACAGGCGAGCATGGCGTAGGCCGCTTCGGGAATCATCGGCATGTAGATGCACACGCGGTCACCCTTTTTCACGCCACGGCTTTTGAGCACGTTGGCCAGGCGACAGACGTTGTGATGGAGTTTCTTGTAGGTGATCTGCGCGGATTCGGCGGGGTCGTCGCCTTCCCAGAGGATGGCGATCTGATCGCCGCGTTTTTCCAGGTGACGGTCGATGCAGTTGTAACTGACGTTCAACTTGCCACCGGTAAACCAGCTGGCCTCGCCGGTCTTCAGGTTATAGCGCTGGACGGTGTCCCACGGCGTGCTCCAGTCGAGAAAGCGGGTGGCCTGCTCGGCCCAGAACTCACTGGGGTGCTCGATGGATTGACGGTAGAGGCGGTGGTAGTCGTCTTGACTCAAGTGTGCAGCCCGGCGGACGGCATCGGCTTTGGGGAACGTGCTGATATCGAACATGACGGTTCCTTATTCTTGTTTTGCGACAAGTAATAAAGATGCGCCGAGTAGCGAAAGGGTTCAAGCCAGACACAAAACAACTGTAGGAGTGAGCCTGCTCGCGATAGCGGTGGGTCAGTCAACATCGATGTTGAATGAAAAACCGCTATCGCGAGCAGGCTCACTCCTACAGGGATTGGTGTTGCCCACAGCATTTGTGTTTGGCACAAACCCTGTGGGCAGGCGCCAGATCAACCGCGGTGACGACCGCGGAAGTAGTTGATCAGGCCTTGGGTGGAAGCATCGTCAGCCGGGGTTTCTTCGCTGCCGACCAGGCGGTTGTAGACGCCTTTGCCCAGCTCCTTGCCCAGCTCCACGCCCCACTGGTCGAAGGCATTGATGCCCCAGACCACGCTTTGCACGAAGACTTTGTGTTCGTACATCGCCACCAGCGCACCGAGACGACGGGGGCTGATGCGCTCGACCACGAGGGTGTTGCTCGGACGGTTGCCCGGGATCACCTTGTGCGGCGCGATTTTATGCACGTCTTCTTCGCTCATGCCTTTGTCACGCAGTTCGGCTTCGGCTTCGACAAGGGTCTTGCCGAGCATCAGCGCCTGGCTTTGCGACAGGCAGTTGGCGTACAGCCACTGGTGGTGGTCGGAGACCGGGTTGAAGCTGACAATCGGCACAATGAAGTCGGCCGGAATCAGTTGGGTGCCTTGGTGCAGCAACTGGTGATACGCGTGCTGACCGTTGCAACCCACGCCACCCCAGATCACCGGGCCGGTATCGGTGGACACTGGCGTACCGTCCTGGCGCACGCTCTTGCCGTTGGATTCCATGTCCAGCTGTTGCAAGTGCTTGGTGATGTTGCGCAGGTAGTGGTCGTAAGGCAGGATCGCGTGGCTTTGCGCACCCCAGAAGTTGCCGTACCACACGCCGAGCAACGCCAGCAGCACCGGCATGTTCTGTTCGAATGGCGCGCTCTGGAAATGCTGGTCCATGGTGTAGGCACCGGAGAGCAGTTCCTTGAAGTTCGACATGCCGATGGCCAGCGCGATTGGCAAGCCGATGGCCGACCACAGCGAGTAACGGCCGCCGACCCAGTCCCACATCGGGAAGATGTTTTCTTCGCGGATACCGAACGCCACGGCCGCCGCGTTGTTACTGGATACGGCGATGAAGTGACGATACAGCTCGGCTTCCGAACCGCCCTGAGCCAGGTACCAGGCACGAGCGGCCTGGGCATTTTTCAGGGTTTCGAGGGTGTTGAAGGATTTCGACGACACGATGAACAGCGTGGTTTCAGCGCGCAGCTTCATGGTCAGTTCATGGAACTCACTGCCATCGATGTTCGCCAGGTAATGGCAACGCACGCCTTTCTGGGCGTAGGACAGCAGCGCTTCAGACACCAGCTCAGGGCCGAGGAACGAGCCACCGATGCCGATGTTCACCACGTCAGTGATCGGCTTCTCGGTGTAGCCACGCCACAGACCGTCATGGATGCGGCCGACGAGGTCGGTGATCTGGTTCAGCACTTTGTGCACTTCTGGCATCACGTTGACGCCATTCACCGACAGCTTGTCGCCAACCGGGCGACGCAGTGCGGTGTGCAGGGCTGGACGACCTTCCGACGAGTTGACGATTTCGCCGTCGAACAGCGATTTGATCGCGCCCTTGAGGTCGACTTCATTGGCCAGGCCCACCAGCAGATTGCGGGTCTCGGCGTTGATCAGGTTCTTCGAGTAATCGAGAAACAGGCCGCAGCTGCTGAGGGTGAATTGAGTAAAACGCTGCGGATCGGCATTGAAGGCCTCGCGCATGCTGAAATCCTGCATGGCTTGGCGGTGGTCATTCAACGCTTGCCAGGCGGGCAGAGCGGTCACGTCGTGAGGAGTGCGGTAGTACGCCATCGCTGCGGGTTTCCTTTTTACTTGAACGGCTTTTTTGAACACTGAAAATCCCGGCGCGCCGTAGGCAGGCGTCCGGTCAACTGCGTCGACACGATTTCAATGACACAGGGCGAATACAGTAAACCTCGCGCTGCGATCTGTCTTGACTTTGTCTAACACGTTCCCGGTACTTTTTTATACACAAAGCAGGGAACGGTTCGACAAACGGGAGGGGGCGTCGGTTCGATCAGGCGACCTGAACCGGAATGGCATTGCTGGTGTGGCTCAGTTCATTGCCAGGCGCCATGTAAAGCATGCGCGGTTTGAAGTTGAGCAGCTCGGCTTCGCTGTAATGGGCGTAGGCGCAGATGATCACACGGTCACCGACCTTGGCCTTGTGCGCGGCAGCACCGTTGACCGAGATCATCCGCGAGCCTTCTTCGCCACGAATCGCGTAGGTGGTGAAGCGTTCGCCGTTGTCGACGTTATAAATCTGGATCTGTTCGTACTCACGGATGCCGGACAAGTCCAGCCATTCGCCGTCGATGGCGCAGGAACCTTCGTAATCGAGTACGGCGTGAGTGACTTCGGCGCGATGCAGCTTGGCTTTGAGCATGATGGCGTGCATGAGTGTTTTCCCAGGTCGGAATCGAACGGCGGGCAGTTTGCCCGAAGGCATAAAAGGCAGCAATAAGGGAGCGAAGCCACGCAATTTTCTGTCGGAGCGAAGCTTGCTCGCGAACGCGGCGTATCAGTCGACACAAATGTCGAATGTGACAGCCTCTTCGCGAGCAAGCTTCGCTCCTACATGGGGGGCGGTGCTTAGGCGGGGGCGTCGAGGTTCAGGTGCAGGTTGTCGATCAACCGTGTGGTGCCCAGGAACGCCGCAACCAATATCACCAGGTCCCGATCTTCCGGAGTCGCTGGGCGCAAGGTTTGCGCGTGACGAATCTCCAGGTAATCGGGGCGCAACCCGGCTGCTTCAAGCTGCTTGATCTGTGCGTCGATCAGCGCCGGGAAATCCCGCTCGCCCTGTTTGATCGCCTCGGCAATCTGGCACAGGCCGCGATACACCACCGGCGCAATGGCGCGCTGCTCTTCGTTGAGGAAACCATTGCGCGACGACAGCGCCAGGCCATCGGCTGCCCGAACGGTCGGTTCGCCAATGATCTGCACTGGCATGTTCAGGTCATGGACCAGGGATTTGATCACCGCCAGTTGCTGGAAATCTTTCTGGCCGAAGACCGCCAGGTCCGGCTGGACCATGTTGAACAGCTTGCTGACGACCGTCGCGACACCTTCGAAATGCCCGGGACGGCTGGCGCCGCACAGGCCTTCGGAGAGTTGCGGGACGCTGACGCGGGTCTGGCCGGCCATGCCGTCGGGGTACATTTCTTCGACGGTGGGCGCGAACAGCAAGTGGCAACCGGCCTGGAGCAGTTTCTCCTGGTCAGCCGCCAGGGTCCGCGGGTACTTGTCGAGGTCTTCGCCGGCGCCGAATTGCAACGGGTTGACGAAAATGCTGGCGACTACGAAATCCGCCCGTTGGGTCGCTTTGGTAATCAGCGCGACATGACCGCTGTGCAGGTTGCCCATGGTCGGCACGAAGCCGATGCGCTTGCCTTCGCTGCGGGCGCGGGCCACGGCGGCCCGGAGTTCGCGTACTGTTTTTACGGTGTTCATGCAGAGAATCCGTGTTCGATCCCAGGGAAAGAGGCGGCTTTGACTTCACTGACGTAGGCGCTCAGAGCTGCGTGAATGCTGGTCTGGCCGTTCATGAAGTTCTTTACGAATTTAGGTACGCGACCGGTAATGGACAGGCCGAGCATGTCGTGCAGGACCAGGACCTGGCCATCGGTGTCACTGCCGGCACCGATACCGATCACCGGAATGCCCACTGCCTGGGTAATTTCCTGGGCCAATTCGCTCGGTACGCACTCAAGCAACAGCATGGCGGCACCGGCCTGTTCCAGCGCGATCGCGTCGGCGCGCATCTGTCGCGCCTGGTTCTCGCTGCGGCCCTGGACTTTGTAACCGCCCAGCATGTTCACCGATTGCGGTGTCAGGCCCATGTGCGCGCACACAGGGATGCCTCGTTCGGCCAGCAGGCGGATCGAGTCGGCGAGCCACAATGCGCCTTCAACCTTGACCATGTGCGCACCGGCCTGCATCAACAGGGCGCTGTTGCTCATGGCTTGTTCGGTGGTGGCGTAGGCCATGAACGGCAGGTCGGCGAGGATCAGCGCATCGGCGTTGCCGCGTTTGACGGCTGCCACGTGGTAAGCCATTTCCGCGGTGGTCACCGGCAGGGTGCTGTCGTGACCTTGCAAAACCATGCCGAGGGAGTCGCCCACCAGCAGCACTTCGACGCCAGCCTGATTGCAGGCGTGGGCGAAGGTCGCGTCATAGCAGGTCAGCATGGTGATTTTTTCACCTTTTTGCTTCAAACCTTGCAGAGTGGTCAGGGTGATGGCTGGCATGAAAAGTTCCTCATTCAGGCGCTTGGAAACTACTGCGAGTAACGCGCGTGATTCTTCGTTAAATACAGGCGCACGCTCTGATGTCGTGCTTTTAAGGCCTGGATTGCGCCCTTCAACGCCGTGTTGGCGGCAGCGGGACGCCTATAGTCGTGAGGAGAACTCGGGAAGTCAATTGCATGTGTTACCGCATTGTTACGCGGGGGGTGTTACCGGGGTAACTGATGCGATTCAGCAGCGGATTCTATGTTCAACACAAAAACCAATGTGGGAGTGAGCCTGCTCGCGATTGCGTCCTGACAGTCAACATCTTCGGTGAATGTTAAGTCGCTATCGCGAGCAGGCTCACTCCCACAGGGGATTTGCATTAATTCGGAGGGAGGCGTTCCAGGCCGACGAACGGACAGGCTGCGAGTAATGCCTTCAGGCTGCGGCCATCGGCCAGACGCAAATCCGCAGGCGCCAGTTCGGCCAGCGGATACAGAACGAAGGCCCGCTCCTGCATATGGTAGTGCGGCACCTTGAGGCGCGGTTCGTCGATCAGCCTGTCGCCAAACAGCACGATGTCGAGGTCCAGCGTTCGTGGACCCCAACGCTCAAGACGCTCGCGGCCTTGTCCGTTCTCGATGGCTTGCAGCGCATCAAGCAGGTCCAGTGGCGGGAGCGTGCTGTCGAGGGCGGCGACCGCGTTGGTGTAACGCGGCTGGCCGGGCAGAAGCGAGTCGCTTTGATAAAACCCGGACACCCTGACCAGTTGGGTTTGCGGCAACTGCGCCAGCGCCTCGACGGCGCTGCGCAATTGTTCGGCGGGGTCAGCCAGATTGCTGCCCATGCCGATGTAGATGCGTTCCATGGATTACTCGCCCGTAGCACTCGGTGCGCCGGCCGCGCGTTTGCGCTTGGCGCCACCGCTGCGACGCCGTTTGCGTGGTGCGCCGGTGCCTTCATCCTTGCCGCTGAGGTCGCGGATCATGTCCCGACGCTCACTGTCATTGGCGTCCTGATAGTCGGTCCACCATTCGCCCAGGCCATCGGTCTGCTCGCCAGCGCTTTCTCGCAGCAGCAGGAAGTCGTAACCGGCACGGAACCGCGGGTTGTCCAGCAACAGGTCGGCACGCTTGCCGCTGCGGCGAGGAAGCCGCTCCTGCATGTCCCAGATCTCGCGGATCGGCATGGTGAAGCGTTTCGGAATCGCGATCCGCTGGCACTGCTCGGCAATCAGCTCGTGAGCGGCTTCCTGCATCGCCGGAATCGGTGGCATGCCCCGTTCTTGCAGGCGCAGGACGCGGGCCGGCAGGGCAGGCCACAGCAGGGCTGCAAACAGGAACGCCGGGGTCACCGGTTTGTTCTGTTTGATCCGCAGGTCGGTGTTGATCAACGCTTCGCTGATCAAGGTGTGGGTGTACGTCGGGTTGTATTCCAGCGCCTCGGCACTGGCCGGGAACAGCGGATCGAACAACTGCAGGTCGACCAGCATCTCGAAGGTGTCCGCGGCATGGCCGGAGAGGAACAGCTTGAGCACTTCTTCGAACAGACGGGCTGATGGGATCTCGCGCAGCATCGGCGCCAGGTCGCGGATCGGCAGGGCGCTGTGTTTTTCGATGCCGAAATTCAGCTTGGCGGCGAAACGCACGGCCCGCAGCATCCGTACCGGGTCTTCCTGGTAGCGTTGCTTCGGGTCGCCGATCAGGCGGATCAGGTGATTGCGGATGTCGTGTACGCCATTGGCGTAATCGAGAATGCGCTCGCTGACCGGGTCGTAATACAAGGCGTTGATGGTGAAGTCGCGGCGTTGCGCGTCTTCTTCCAGCGTGCCGTAGACGTTGTCGCGCAGGATGCGCCCGCTCTCGTTACGGGAAGACTGGTTGCTGTCCTCTTCCTCGTCGTTTTGCGGGTGATTGGCGCGGAAGGTCGCGACTTCGATGATTTCGCGGCCAAAGTGGATATGCACCAGCTTGAAGCGGCGACCGATGATCCGCGCGTTGCGGAATTCGGCCCGCACCTGCTCAGGCGTGGCACTGGTGGCGACGTCGAAATCTTTTGGCGTGATGCCAAGGAGCATGTCACGCACACAGCCGCCGACCAGGTAGGCCTGGTAACCGGCGTTCTGCAGGCGTTCGACGATGTTCACCGCGTAACGGCTGAATTGGGCCTTTTGCAGCGAATGTTGGCCGCTGTTGAGCACTTCAGGCGTACTGCGAATGTGTTGCGTATGACGCTTGGGAGAACGGAATGACTGGAACAACTTCTTCAGCATGGGATGCACTGTTTGAAGGAATGTTCGGCCATAACGAAGAATGACCGCATGATGGGCGGGGATTCTAGCATTTAGTCAGGGGATGGTGTAGGACACAGCAGATATGAGCTGTAAGCCGCAGGCTTCAAGCGGAGAACAAAGCAGATTTGGGTAGGTTTTTCGAATCGTAGAAACTACAAGGGGAGCCGAAGCTCCCCAAGAAAGTAGTTGCATGCTCTATTTTTATTTTTGAGTCGGGCTTTTTGTTTTTATTAAGTGCCCTCGCCATGAAGTGTTTCCTTCATGGCCCTCCCAATCGGGAGCCAAGAGCAAACGGATTGCTTTGGTCGCTGTGCTGCAGTGATCGTTCGATCCAACCAGTTCAGGCACTGTCTTGGGACAGTTTTTTATTATTCTCGGCCTGGTCGTGGGGCAAGCCCCAAATACAACGCCTCTCCAAAAGAATCAGTTAGCTGCGCCTCTCGCCGTCTTGTTTTTATTGTGCGTGAGTCGATTTGTCTTATTTTTATTGTCTTGTGCATTGCTTGTTATTGTTCTTGTACTAAACATATAGCAGGGTGCGTGCCAACTTTTGTGAGGTCCAGCAAAACAAGGGGTTAGGCGGGCTGGCAGGGTTTTCGAGGCCGAAAAAAAGCCGGGACTTCGTTACCGTAAGCCCCGGCTTCTGTTACGTGAAACGACTGAGGTAACAGTTTTTTCACAAAGTCATGTGTTACCCGCACATCAGACAGGCGCGGTTCAGCTCTCGCTGGCAACCCCGGTCTTGCGCCGCGGGATACCCAGGCGCTGACGACGTTCCCACAGGCACTTGCGACTCACCCCGAGTTTGCGGGCCAGCTCGGTTTCCGTCATGTGGTCCTGGTGCTCAAGCACGAAGTGCTGGAAGTAGTCTTCCAGCGACAGGTCTTCGGTCGGCTCATGATTGTTGTTGCTGGCGCCGTTGCCCTGTTGCGGCGGCAGACCAATGAAGTCGTCGTCTTCCAGGTCGCTCAGTTCGATGTCGATCCCCAGCAGCTCGGCGGAAATCTCCGGGCTCTCGCACAGGATGACGGCGCGCTCTACCGCGTTTTCCAGTTCACGAACGTTACCCGGCCAGGAGTAATGACGGATCGCCTGTTCGGCATCCGCCGCGAATTTCAGGTCGGTGCGGTTGACCCGCGCGCTCTGTCGCGCCAGGAAGGCATTGGCGATCTCGTTGACGTCGGCACCGCGCTCGCGCAGTGCCGGCAATTTCAGGGCGATCACATGGAGGCGGTAATACAAGTCTTCACGGAACTGACCGATCTTCGCCAGGCTCTTGAGGTCCCGGTGAGTCGCGGCGATCAGGCGCACATCGACTTTCTGTGACTGGACCGAACCGACCCGGCGGATTTCGCCTTCCTGCAACACGCGCAGCAAGCGGGCCTGGGCTTCCAGTGGCAGTTCGCCGATTTCGTCGAGGAACAAGGTGCCGCCGTCCGCCGCTTCCACCAGACCGGCACGCCCGGCGCTGGCGCCAGTGAACGCGCCTTTTTCGTGGCCGAACAGTTCGGACTCGATCAGGCTTTCCGGGATGGCTGCACAGTTCACCGAAATCATCGGTGCCTTGGCGCGTTTGGACAGGTTGTGCAGGGCGCGGGCCACCAGTTCTTTACCGGTACCGGATTCACCCTGGATCAGGACATTGGAATCGGTCGGCGCGACTTTGCGGATCTTGCTGTACAGGTCCTGCATCGGCGGGCACGAACCGATGATGCCGATTTCGCCGTTGCTGTTATCAACACCCGGTTTCGCCGCGCCATTGGCCGCTTTGCCGGTGGCAGGTTCACCGCCGGCCGGCAGCGATTGGCGGTCACGCAGGATACGGGCGACAGCCTGGAGCATTTCGTCGTGATCGAAAGGCTTGGCGATGTAATCGACCGCGCCCATCTTCATCGAGTCGACGGCCGAACGCAGGCTGGCGTAGCTGGTCATGATCAGCACCGGAGTGCCCTGGCCGAGTTTGATCAACTCGGTGCCCGGAGCGCCCGGCAGACGCAAGTCGCTGACGATCAGGTCGAACGTGGGAATGGTGAAGCGTTCTTGTGCTTCCTGCACTGAACCGGCTTCGCTGACCTGGTACTGGTTACGTTCCAGCAGGCGGCGCAAGGCGGAGCGGATAATTGTTTCGTCTTCGACGATCAAAATGTGCGGCATTGATTCGATACTCTCGACGGTCTCAGTTCACAGCGGACGTCGCTTCGACATGACGCGGCAAGGTCACCCGAATACGGGTGCCGCGTTGGCTTTGTACATCAGCCGGGCTGTCGATGGTGATTTGTCCATAATGCTCTTCAACGATGGAATAGACCAGTGCAAGGCCCAGACCGGTGCCTTCGCCAGGATCCTTGGTGGTGAAGAAAGGTTCGAACAATCGGTCCATGATGTTCTTCGGAATACCGCTGCCTTCGTCTTCCACGATCAGATCGACCGTGTGTTCGCCGGCTTCGCTCTTGACCCGCACCGCGCTGCCGGGAGGCGAGGCGTCACGGGCGTTTGAGAGCAGGTTGATCAATACCTGGGCGAGGCGTTGCGGATCGCCTTCGACCCAATGATCGGGGTCGCACAGGTTATAGAACTGCACTTCGAAATTGCGTCGGTTCAGGGCCAGCAAACCGATGGCATCCTGAGCCACTTCAGCCAGACAGACGGGCTCGTCGCTGTGCTGGTGACTGCCGGCGTGGGCGAAGCTCATCAGCGACTGGACGATGCGCGACACGCGTTTGGTCTGTTCGAGGATCTGGCCGCTGATTTCCTTCAGTTCGCCATCGTCTTCGCGTTCTTCGCGCAGGTTCTGCGCCAGGCACGCGATGCCGGTGATCGGGTTGCCGATTTCATGGGCCACACCCGCCGCGAGTCGCCCGATGCTGGCCAGGCGCTCGGAGTGCACCAGTTTGTCTTCGAGCATCTGGGTTTCGGTCAGATCTTCCACCAGCAACACCAGGCCACTGTTACCCGGTGCGAGCGGTTCATCAATGGCCGCTTTGTGCAGGTTCAGCCAGCGGGTCTGGCCATCAAGGGCCAGGTGCTGTTTGTGCAAATGCTCGTCCGGCAGATTGATGAAGCCTTGCAGCAGTTCTTTCCACGGATCGGCGATGGTGCTCAGGCGCGAACCGACCACACGCTGCGCGGCAATCCCGGTCAGCTCCTCCATGGCTTTGTTCCACATGAGGATTTCCTGATCCTTGGCCAGCGAGCAAACGCCCATCGGCAATTCCTGCAGGGTCTGGCGGTGATAGCGGCGCAGGGCATCGAGTTCGGCGGCAAGGCCGGTGAGGCGGGAGTGGTAGTCCTCGAGACGGCTTTCGATGAAGTGGATGTCTTCGGTGACGTAGTTTTCGCCGCCAGCCTTGTACGGCAGGAAGGTCTCGACCATGTCCTGCGCCACGCTCGGGCCCATCAGGCCGGAGAGGTTGGCTTCGATCCGGTCGCGCAAACGGCGCAAGGCATAAGGCCGGCGCTCGTCAAATGGCAGATAGAGATCACGCAGGGCCTGCTCGACTTCTTTCTGTGCGGCCTTGGCGCCCAGAGGCTTAGCCAGTTGCGTGGCGAATTCCTGAGGCGAGGCGGCGTGCAGTTCACGGCGTTGCGGGCGACGCACGTTGTCCACGGCGCAGGCTTCGGCGGCGCTGGCCTCTTCGGGGCTGGCGTTGGTGAACAGCGAGATCAGGGTGAACATCAGCACGTTGGCGGCCAGGGACGCGATCGCGGCCATGTGCCAACTGGTGTCGTCCAGCACGTAGATCATGTTCAACAGCGGAATGTAGAAGCCCTGCAGATTGCCGACCAGCGGCAACAGCATGGTCACCAGCCACACCAGGATCCCCGCCAGCAAACCGGCGATGAAGCCGCGGCGGTTGGCGGTCGGCCAATACAGGACCGACAGGACCCCCGGAAGAAATTGCAGCGTGGCCACAAACGCGACGATGCCGAGGTTGGCCAGGTCCTGTTCGGCGCCCAGCAACAGGTAGAAACCGTAACCGGCCATGATGATCGCAACGATCAGCGCCCGGCGGGTCCACTTCAACCAGCGATAGATGTTGCCTTCGGCCGGCGGCTGGTAGAGCGGCAGCACCAGATGGTTCAGCGCCATCCCGGACAGCGCCAGGGTGGTGACGATGATCAGTCCGCTCGCGGCCGACAACCCGCCGACATACGCCAACAACGCCAAGGCTTTGCTGTTGGCGGCGATGCCGATGCCCAGGGTGAAATATTCAGGGTTGGTGGTGGCGCCGAGTTTCAGTCCGGCCCAGAGAATCAGCGGCACCGCCAGGCTCATCAACAGCAGGAACAGCGGCAGACCCCAGCTGGCGCTGACCAGCGAGCGCGGGTTGAGATTCTCGGTAAAGGTCATGTGGTACATGTGCGGCATCACAATCGCCGAGGCGAAGAACACCAGCAGCAGCGTTCGCCACGGGCCTTCCTGCAAGGGCGTGTGCAAGGCAGCGAGGGCGGTCTGGTTTTGCAGTAGCCACAGTTCCAGCTGTTGCGGGCCGTCGAACACGCCATAAAGGGCATAGAGGCCGACACCGCCAATGGCGATCAGCTTGATCACCGACTCGAAGGCAATCGCGAACACCAGGCCTTCATGTTTCTCGCGGGTGGCGATGTGGCGCGAGCCGAAGAAGATCGTGAACAGGGTAATCAGCGCGCAAAAGCTCAAGGCCACGCGATGCTGCACCGGCTCGCGGGTCAGGATGCCGATGGAGTCGGCCACCGCCTGGATCTGCAACGCCAGCAATGGCAGCACGCCGATCAACATGAAAATCGTGGTCAGCGCCCCGGCCCACGTACTGCGGAAACGGAAAGCAAACAGGTCGGCCAGCGACGACAGTTGATAGGTGCGGGTGATTTTCAGGATCGGGTACAGCAACACCGGCGCCAGCAAAAACGCCCCGGAGACCCCGAGGTAACTGGACAGAAAACCGTAGCCGTACTGATAGGCCAGGCCCACCGTGCCGTAAAACGCCCAGGCACTGGCGTACACCCCCAGCGACAGGGTGTAGGTCAGCGGGTGGCGAATGATCGCCCGGGGGATCATGCCCCGTTCGCTGATCCAGGCGACGCCGAACAGCACCGCCAGGTACGCGGCGCTGATCAGGATCATCTGGGTCAGGCTAAAGCTCATCGGCATCTTTTTGGCTCTGCAGGATGAAGGTCACGACGATCAGAATCAGCCAGAGCAGATAAGGGCGATACCAGGCGCCAGTGGCGTCGATCCACCAATCCATGATGGCCGGGGAGAACAGGTAAATCCCCACTACCAGGAGCAGGACCAAGCGATAGATGTACATCCCGGCCTCTCTTTTTTATGCGCGTGCCCGAAAACGTGCGGCGATGGTAACGGATGGGCGCGCCACTGCAAGTGTGATCACTGTAGTTGCGCTTCGGGCAGGGTCAGTGTGCGCGGGATTAATAGCGCATCCCAGTGGGCGATGCCCCAATCCAGCACTTCCCGGGGGGTGGCGTAAACCAGTTCAGCACCGGGGTTTTGCCCCAATGCGCGCAACGCACGCAGCAACAGAGGGGTTGCCTGATCTTCGGTCAATGGCGGTGAGCGGTAGGACTTGCCGAGTTTATTGCCATCGGGCTGGGTAATCAGCGGGATGTGCAGATAACGCGGTTGTGGCAGGCCGAGCAGTTCTTGCAGGTAAAGCTGGCGCGGCGTGGAGTCGAGCAGGTCAGCGCCACGGACGATATCGGTGATGCCTTGCCAGGCGTCGTCCAGCACTACCGCCAGTTGATAGGCGTAGAGCCCGTCGCGGCGGCGGATCACGAAATCGCCGACGTCCCGGCCCAGGTGCTGGCGATATTCGCCTTGCACCCTGTCGATGAAGTGGTATTCCAGTTCGGGAACGCGCAAGCGAATCGCGGCATCTTCGGTGCCATGGCCGGCGTTGCGGCACAGGCCCGGGTAAATGCCGTGATACGGCTCCAATTGCTTGCGCGAGCAGGTGCAGGCGTAAGCGAGGCCTTGATTGAACAGGCGATTGAGGACTAAGGCGTAGGCGTCATGCCGATCGCTCTGGCGGACCACTTCCCCGTCCCACTCGAAACCGTAGCTTTCCAGGGCTTTCAAGATGGCTGCCTGGGCGCCGGGTTCTTCCCGTGGTGGATCGAGGTCTTCCATGCGCATCAACCAGCGACCGCCCACCGCACGCGCGTCGAGGTACGAAGCCAGCGCTGCGACCAGCGAACCGAAATGCAGGTGGCCGCTGGGCGTGGGGGCGAAGCGGCCGATGTAGGTGGGGGAGGCAATGGCGGTCATAAGGCGGTGTCAGGCTGTCCAATCGTTTCGAGCATGGCTTGAAGCCGCCGTCGCGAGCAAGCTTCGCTCCTACAGAAGATCGTGCCAGCCTTTGTAGGCGCGAAGCTTGCTCGCGAAGGCAATGCCGAAGACGCAATAAATATCAGAAACAAAAACGGAGCGTTCGCACGCTCCGTTCTTCGTTCAAGGCGACATTACTTGCCGACTTGCTTTTCCTTGATTTCCGCCAGGGTCTTGCAGTCAACGCACATGTCGGCGGTAGGGCGGGCTTCCAGTCGCTTGACGCCGATCTCGACGCCGCAGGACTCGCACCAGCCATATTCTTCGTCTTCGATCAGCTGCAGCGTCTTGTCGATCTTCTTGATCAACTTGCGCTCGCGGTCGCGGGCACGCAGTTCAAGGCTGAACTCTTCTTCCTGGCTGGCACGGTCGGCCGGGTCAGGGAAGTTGGCCGCTTCGTCTTTCATGTGATCAACCGTGCGGTCGACTTCCTGCATCAAGTCCTGTTTCCACTTATTCAGGATCTTGGTGAAGTGAGCGCGCATGGGCTTGCCCATGTACTCCTCGCCCTTAACTTCTTTGTAGGGTTCGAAGCCGCTGATCGACTGGTTTTGCTGCTTTGCTTGGGTGGGCATGAAATGGACCGCCTCTACTCTTGTAATCCATTGCGCAGGATTGCTCCATCACCGACACCTGCCGGCCCTGCGGCTGCAAGCGGGCGAACTTACCAGATCAAATCGGGCCGCGCTACTCCCGGATGTCGAGGTAGTGGCCCAAAGGGCTTGCAAATGATCGCAAAGCCTTGTCTGGCGGCGATGGAGACCTGATCAATTATTGATTTTAGTCAAACCTGAGGTACACGCTTGAGTCGTTTACGGCCAAGTTATAACGCGTCTGACCGCTTTAGGTTCTCGCTCGTTCCAACGCTTGGGTAGAATCGATTTTTTTCTCCGTTGTAAGGAAGGCTAATGGCTCAGTCCTACAGTGCCCGCAGTCGCGCGATCGAACCTTTCCATGTCATGGCGCTGCTGGCGCGGGCCAATGAACTGCAAGCCGAGGGTCACGATGTGATCCACCTGGAAATCGGCGAGCCGGACTTCACCACCGCCGAGCCGATCATCCAGGCCGGCCAGGCAGCACTGACGGCGGGGAAGACCCGTTACACCGCTGCGCGCGGTATCCCCGAGTTGCGTGAGGCCATTTCGGGCTTTTATCAGCAGCGTTACGGGTTGAACATCGACCCGCAGCGAATCCTCATCACGCCTGGCGGTTCCGGCGCCTTGTTACTGGCCAGCGCCTTGCTCGTCGATCCGGGCAAACATTGGCTGCTGGCGGACCCGGGTTATCCCTGCAACCGGCATTTCCTGCGGTTGGTCGAAGGCGCCGCGCAACTGGTGCCGGTCGGCCCGGACGTTCGCTATCAGCTGACGCCGGACCTGGTGGCGCGCCATTGGGATCAAGACAGCGTCGGCGCCTTGGTGGCCTCACCCGCCAACCCGACCGGGACCATCCTGACCCGTGACGAACTGGCGGGCTTGTCGGTTGCGATCAAGGAGCGACACGGTCATCTGGTGGTGGACGAGATCTACCATGGCCTGACGTATGGCACCGATGCCGCCAGTGTGCTGGAAGTCGATGACAGCGCCTTCGTCCTTAATAGTTTTTCCAAGTATTTCGGCATGACCGGATGGCGGCTGGGATGGCTGGTCGCCCCTGAAGCGGCAGTCGGCGAGCTGGAAAAACTTGCGCAAAATCTCTACATCAGCGCCCCGAGCATGGCCCAGCACGCCGCACTGGCCTGCTTCGAGCCGGCCACGATCAGCATTCTGGAAGAGCGTCGTGCCGAATTCGGTCGTCGACGGGATTTCCTGTTGCCGGCCCTAAGAGAACTGGGCTTCGGGATCGCCGTCGAGCCGGAAGGCGCGTTTTATTTGTACGCCGATATCAGCAAGTTCGGCGGCGATGCCTTCGCATTCTGCCGACATTTCCTCGAAACCGAGCATGTTGCAATTACCCCGGGCCTGGACTTTGGACGTTATCAGGCCGGGCACCATGTGCGTTTTGCCTACACCCAAAGCCTGCCGCGCCTGGAAGAAGCGGTCGAGCGGATCGCACGTGGATTGCGGAGCTGGCAAGGCTGATGCGTTTTCATCCTCCCCTCGAAGAAGGTCGCCTGATCCGTCGTTACAAGCGTTTTCTCGCCGATATCGAAACCGTTGGCGGCGAATTGCTGACAATTCACTGCCCGAACACCGGCTCGATGCTCAATTGCCAGGTGGAAGGTGGGCAGGTCTGGTTCAGCCGCTCCGACGACCCGAAGCGCAAATTGCCCGGCACTTGGGAAGTCGGCGAAACCCCGCAAGGCCGGTTGTTTTGCGTGAACACCGGGCGCGCCAACGGGTTGATCGAAGAGGCGTTGCGGGCGGGGGTGATTACCGAGCTGAACGGCTTTACCGAATTGAAACGCGAAGTGGCCTACGGACAGGAAAGCAGCCGCATCGATTTCCGTCTCGATTACCCGGGCGGGCCGGCGTATGTAGAGGTCAAAAGCGTGACCCTGGGCTTCGACGGTTCATCGGTGGCGGCATTTCCCGATGCAGTGACGCAACGGGGCGCCAAGCATTTGCGGGAACTGGCTCACTTGGCTCGGGACGGGATTCGCGCGGTGCAGTTGTATTGCGTCAACCTGACCGGCATTGAAGCGGTGCGTCCGGCAGAAGAGATCGATTCGGCCTACGCAGTGGCATTGCGAGAGGCGGTGGCATGCGGCGTCGAGGTAATGGCCTATGGCGTGCGATTGACCCATGAAGAGATGGTGGTCGATCGACGCCTGGAGGTGCTGCTGAACAGTTAAAGGTTGATCCAGATACCTTGTTCGTCTTCGCGGCAGGCAACGGGGGTGAGGGATTGTCCGGCGCACGGGCCGGCGACGCATTCGCCGTCTTCGATCAGGAACAGTGCGCCGTGGGTTGCACACTGGATCAGGCTGTTGCTGGGGTCGAGAAACTGATCGGGTTTCCATTCCAGCCCGACACCCCGGTGCGGGCAGCGATTGATGTAGACGTACACTTGGCCGCCCCGGCGCACAGCAAAAAGTTTCTGACTGTCGATGTCGAATCCGCGACTGCTGTTGTCAGCCAGTTCGGCACCTGTACAAATCAACTTCATGTCTATCCTCTGTTTCGGCGGCTCGTGACCGGATATGTCCGAGCTTGACGTTCAAATGCAAACAATTATCAAATGGCCGCTTCGCCCCGTCGGGTGCAGGTGCCGGATGCCGAGGATACTTGGCCTGTCATCTCGATGCCTGGGAAAACTTAAAAGGAAGCTGTTTATGCGCCTGAGTACCCGCGTTGTTGCGCTGTGTGTTGGACTCCTCGTCAGCCACCACGCCGCAGCGGCCGAGTTGCCACAGCGTTGGGTCAGTGCCGGTGGCGCCTTGTCGGAGTGGGTGAGCGCGCTGGGCGGTGAGTCAAAACTGGTCGGCGTCGATACCACCAGTCAGCATCCTGTCTCGTTGAAGGCGCTGCCGAGCATCGGTTATCAGCGGCAACTGTCGGCGGAGGGCATCTTGAGCTTACGCCCGCAGATCCTGGTCGGCACCGAAGAAATGGGGCCGCCGCCGGTGCTGTCGCAGGTTCGTAGCGCGGGCGTGCAGGTCGAACTGTTCTCGGCCCAGCCTGATCTGCCGACGCTGCAGGGCAATCTGGCGCATCTGGGCAAGTTGCTCGGTGCTGAAGACCGGGCTGCGCAATTGCTCCAGACCTACCAGCAGCAACTCGAACAGCAGAAGGTCCGGGTCACTCGCGCGCAGTTGAAGGAAAAATCGCCGGGCGTGCTGTTGCTGCTGGGCCATGCGGGCGGCAAGCCGCTTATCGCCGGCAAAGACACCGCCGCCGATTGGCTCATCCAAAAGGCCGGCGGGCACAATCTGGCCACGCACACTGGCTACAAACCCTTTTCCGTTGAGTCGCTGGTCAGTCTTGACCCCGACGTGCTGGTGTTTGCTGACCGAGCGATGACCGGCGATGCCGCGCGCGCGGCGTTGTTCAAGGAAAACCCGATTCTGTCCTCGACCCGTGCGGCCAGGGACGGGCGCGTCATGGAGCTCGATCCGACCTTGTTGGTAGGTGGATTGGGGCCTCGTTTGCCCGATGCGTTGAAAACGCTGTCTGATGGTTTCTTCCCAGGCAATGCGGCCCAATGACCGTTTTGGTTAAACCCCGTGCGTTGTTCATTGGCCTGAGCCTGCTGTGTTTAGTGGCGATCTGGCTGTCCTTGGCGCTGGGGCCGGTCAGCCTGCCTTTATTCGATACCCTACGTGCGGCGTTGCGCATGATCGGCCTGCCCATTACCCCTGATGGGCTGGAGCAGGCCGAGCTGATCCTCGGGCAAATACGCTTGCCTCGAACCTTGTTGGGCCTGGCAGTGGGCGGCGTACTGGCGTTGTCCGGCGTGGCGATGCAGGGATTGTTTCGTAACCCGCTGGCTGACCCGGGGTTGGTCGGGGTGTCCAGCGGTGCTGCGCTGGGAGCCGCTATCGCGATTGTCGGTGGTTCGGTGTTTGGTGGTCTGCCTGAATCGTTCGGGCCTTATCTGTTGTCGGTGTGCGCATTTCTCGGCGGGTTGGGTGTGACGGCGTTGGTGTATCGGCTGGGGCGGCGCAACGGGCAGACGAACGTCGCGACCATGCTCCTGGCCGGTATTGCGTTAACGGCGCTGGCGGGGTCGGCGGTCGGTTTGTTCACCTATCTGGCCGACGACGCGACCTTGCGCACACTCACGTTCTGGAACCTGGGCAGCCTGAACGGCGCCAGCTATTCACGGCTCTGGCCGTTGCTGCTGGTGAGCGCCGGTGTGGCGCTCTGGTTGCCGCGCCGGGCCAAGGCCTTGAATGCGTTGCTGCTCGGCGAGTCGGAGGCCGGTCACCTGGGCATTGACGTCGAAGGGCTCAAGCGCGAATTGGTGTTTTGCACCGCGCTGGGGGTTGGCGCGGCCGTGGCGGCGGCGGGGATGATCGGGTTTGTCGGTCTGGTGGTGCCGCATCTGGTGCGCCTGCTGGCCGGTCCTGATCATCGGGTGTTGTTGCCGGCCTCGGTGCTGGCGGGTGCCAGTCTCCTGCTGTTTGCCGACCTGGTCGCACGGCTGGCCCTGGCGCCAGCAGAGTTGCCGATCGGAATTGTCACGGCCTTCATCGGTGCGCCGTTCTTTCTGTATTTACTGCTCAGAGGGCGTGCCTGATGTTGCGAACCCAGAGCCTGCAAATCCGTCGAGGCGCAAAAATCGTACTGACGGACATCACGCTTGAGCTCAGGCCGGGCGAAGTGCTCGGCGTGTTGGGCCCCAACGGCGCGGGCAAAAGCACCTTGCTCGGCGCCTTGTGCGGCGAGTTGAAGGCTGACCACGGCAGCGTCTGGCTCGATGAGCGCGAATTGAGCCATTGGACCGGCGCGCAGCGAGCCCAGCGACTGGCGGTCTTGCCGCAGGTGTCGACCCTGGACTTCGCCTTCCGTGTGGAAGAAGTGGTCGGCATGGGGCGTTTGCCTTATCAAAGCGGGCGGGTCCGGGATGACGAGATCGTCGCCGCCGCCTTGCACGCTGCCGATGCGGGACACCTGAGTGGCCGCAGCTATCTGGCGCTGTCCGGCGGCGAGCGGCAGCGGGTACACCTGGCGCGGGTACTGGCGCAGCTCTGGCCGGGGGAGGTGGGGCAGACGCTGTTGCTCGATGAACCAACTTCGATGCTCGACCCGCTGCACCAGCACACCACCCTGCAAGCAGTGCGCGAGTTCGCCGATCATGGCGCTGCGGTGCTGGTGATCCTGCATGATCTGAATCTCGCGGCGCGCTATTGTGATCGCCTGTTACTGCTCGAAGGTGGGCGGCCCGTGGCGCTGGACACCCCTGAGCACGTCTTGCGCCCGGAACCACTCAAAGCGGTGTTCGGGCTGGAAGTGCTGGTGCAGCGGCATCCGGAGCGTGGTCATCCGCTGATCATCGCCCGCTGAGAATGACATCGAGGTGAGCATGCGAGGAATTTTGCTACTGGCGGTCGTGTTGTTGAGTGCCTGCCAGCACGTTTCGGCACCGCCTCCGGTCGTCGGTGATATTCAGGACCTGCGCAGTGGCCAGATCCTGACACCCGCGGAATTGGTCGAACGGTTGGCCGTGCCGTCGCGGCTGATCGTCGGTGAGCAGCACGACAATTCGGGTCACCATCAACTGCAATTGTGGTTGCTACAGGCGTTGGGCGAACGTCGACCCCAAGGCAGTCTGTTGCTGGAAATGCTCACGCCGGATCAACAATCGCGCGTCGATGACATTCGCCGTGCCTCGACGCTACCCGCAGATCTTCCCGGCGCGTTGAACTGGCAGCCGGGGTGGGACTGGAATCTGTACGGGCCGATCGTGCGCTTTGTGCTGACTCAACCCTACCCGCTGTTGGCGGCCAATCTGGACACTCTTGAAGTCCGTACCGTTTATGCCAAGCCCCCGACATTAAACGGTCGGCTTTCCAATGCTCCGTCGGTCAAGGATGAGTTGCTGGCGCAGATCAACGACTCCCATTGCGGCTTGCTGCCCACCTCGCAGATGCCCGCGATGCTGGCGGTCCAGCAACAACGTGATCGTCGGATGGCCGAGCGCTTGTTGTCGGCACCGACGCCTTCGCTGCTGTTTGCCGGCGCTTACCACGCGCGCAAGGATGTTGGCGTGCCGATCCACGTCCTTGATCTTGGCGAGCCTGAAGCACCGACGGTGTTGATGCTGGCGGAGGAGGGGGGTGAGGTCACGTCGGCCATGGCTGATTACGTCTGGTACACGCCTGCCACGCCGGCTCAGGATTACTGCGCCCAAATGCGTAAGCAGTTCGGCAAGTAAACAGACGACTTTTCCACAGGCAAAAAAAGACCCGGCAAGAGCCGGGTCAAATAACCGTGATTAGCCTGATGAGGAGATATCTGAGAGTCCGAACCAAGGGCTTTTCAAATATCGACCAGCCTCGCGACCAGTTGTGATAATCATAGCGATTCTCATTACCAAGTCAACCGCTGTTTTTTTGATTTCTTTGCAATCCCCTTTTTCCTTGCGCGAAAGCCCGTAATCATTGCGCCTGAGTCGGTAATCCTGAGGCGAATCTGCCTGTTCAGTTCTTGTGACGGGATGAAATGGCTTCCAGTTGTTTGTTCAAGGCTTCTTTGCGATCAGCTGGAATGTCGTTCCAGTGCACGTCCATCAGCGCGCCTTCGATCGCATACAACAACACCTTGGACGCCCGGAACCCGCGCGTACGCACGGCCCGATAAGCATCCACCGCTCCCAGGCGGCGCAAGTCCGACGCGCTGTGGATGCCCACGGCATGCAGCCACTGTGCCGACGTCTTGCCAAGATTCTTCAGGTGTTGCAGTTCATCATTCATCAAGCCTCCTTGCGACGGCCGAACGGTGCGTGGGCGAGCCTCTCAGGAGTGTAGCCATCAGTAGGAAAAGCGTGATTGTTTGGTCGGTTTCGACGCAAAAGCTTCTAAGAGGAAGACTCAGATAGCTGCGTGAAGGTCTGCGGGAGCAGTCGGAGGAAGCGCGGAGGAATCAACTTTCCCGACAAAAAACCCAGCGCCCAGCGCGAAGCGGGGGCGCTGGACTTGTCAGGTAGAACGTCGTTTTTAGCGGGTGCGATAACGCAAGCGAGTACCGAAATTCATCGACATCAGGATCTCGTCAGCACTCAGCTCTGGTGGAAAGTAGGTGCCGGAGATCTGTGCGTGAGCCAGGCTCGCGCCTTCCAGGCAGGAGTTGCGGAAGTCGATACCACGCAAATCAGCGGAGCGGAAATAGGCATCGGTGAAATCGACGCCATCGGCGTTCAGCTCACGCAGGTCCAGACCACGAAAATCGCCGCCGACCATGTCGACAGAGGCATGACTGGCGCGCTCGGCATTAAAGCCTGCGATGTCGTCTTTGTGCAGCAAGGCATAAAGCGGGGTGTCGAGAAGTTTCGGCTGGCTCATGTCGCATCACCTGATGGTTTTATGACGCCAGTATAGTGCCACTATTTGGCAGCCGTGAAGCCGGCGATGGCTTCACGGCTGAAATAGTTTTTACAGACCCGGCATGCGCTGGCGAATCTGGGCAACAACGGTGTCGAGCGTCCCGCTTTCATTGGTCTGGACGCGTTTGCTGCACAGAATTTCTGCTGGCGTCAGGGGCTCACGGCTCGCCTGCTGGGCGGCGATAACGGCGAGGTTGGCGTCGGACGGATCCTTCTGGTCTGCCTGACGCAAGGCCAGCCAGCTCTCGATGACTGCTTGTGGTGCATTGCAATCGAGGATCAGGAACGGTGCCCCGGTGGCTTCGGCGATTTTCGCCGCGCCGTCGCGCTGAGCGCGCTTGAGGTATGTCGCATCGATGACCACCGGGAAACCGGCGTGCAGGATCACCGCGGCAATCTCATGCAGTCGGTTGTAGGTGGCGGCGCTCGCATCGGCACTATAAATGCCGGCCTGCGGGTCATTCGGTACGGTTTGCTCGCCGAACAAACGCTTGCGTTCAACATCCGAACGCAGGCGAATGGCGCCCAGCGCTTCCACCAGACGCATGGCGACGTGGCTTTTGCCGACAGCGGAAACGCCGTGGGTAATCGCCATGAACCGCGAAGGAATGGTGCTGTAGCTTTCTGCCAGGTTGGCGTAGTTGCGGTACTGACGCAGGGTGGTGGCGCGTTGCACCGGGTCGGCTTCGGCCGGCATGCTGAACAGGCTGACCTTGGCGCGAACCAGTGCGCGGTACGCTTTGTAGAAGTTCAGTAGCTCAAGGCCCTGATAGTCGCCGGTCAGTTCCAGGTACTGGCTGATGAAACGACGCGCCAGGCTTTTCAGGCCGCGATCTTCCAGGTCCATGGCCAGGAAACCGGTGTCGGCATAAACGTCGGTGAAGCGGAACGGTTCGTTGAACTCGATGCAGTCGAAGATCACGACCTTGCCATCGATCACGGTGGCGTTGCCCAGGTGGATGTCGCCGTGGCATTCGCGGATGAAGCCTTCAGCCTTGCGCTGGGCGAACAGCGGCTTCAGGCGTTCGAAGCTGCTTTCGGCCCAGGCTTGCAACGCATCAAGTTGCAGCAGATCGGCCTTGTCGCTGAGGAACGGGCGGATCTGTTCGAAGTTCTGGCGTACCGGTGCCATCACGCTGTCCGGGGTGCCGGCTTCGTGTTCGCCAGGCACTTTCGGTGCAGTGAGGTGGAATTGGGCGATCTGTGCGGCCATCTCGTCGATGTGCGCGGTGGTCAACTCACCATTGGCTTGCAGGGTGCTGAGCAACTGGCTTTGTGGGAATTGACGCATTTTCAGTGCGAAATCGACAACCGGACCTTCGCCGCCCAGTTGTGGCGCAGCTTCGCTGCCGGTGATCGGCAACACTTCCAGGTACAAATCGTGGGTCAGGCGCTGGTTGAGGCGCAGCTCTTCGCCGCAGAAATGTTCGCGAGCGTCGAGGCTGGTGAAGTCGAGGAAGCCGAAATTCACGGGCTTCTTCACTTTATAAGCAAAGGGACCGGTGAGGATGACCCAGGAGATATGGGTCTCGATGACCTGGAACCCATCGACAGGATGCGGGTAGAGGGCCGGGTTTTGCAGGGCGGCGATCAGGGACTGGCTCACAGGCGATCCTTCAGAGTCTGGGGAAAATTCACGGCCGCCATTATGGCTGCAAGTCCGTCTGACGCAAACCTCGGAGGGCTCCTGTTGAGTATGAATAAAGTGCGTATAATCCGCCGCCATGACTCGTACTCGATCCCCCCGTACCCCCAAAAAACCACCTTCCCGGGGCTTGAGCCCCTGGCTGGGCTGGGCCCTTAAACTCAGTCTGGTCGGCCTCGTGGTGCTCGCCGGGTTCGCGGTTTACCTCGACGCCGTGGTCCAGGAGAAGTTCTCCGGCAAGCGCTGGACCATCCCGGCCAAGGTGTATGCGCGCCCGCTGGAGCTGTTCACCGGCCAGAAGCTGAGCAAGGAAGACTTCCTTACCGAGCTCGACGCCTTGGGCTATCGCCGCGAAGCCGTGAGCAACGGCCCCGGCGCAGCGGCGGTCAACGGCAACACCGTCGACTTGAATACCCGTGGCTTCCAGTTCTATGAAGGCCTGGAAAAAGCTCAGCCGGTGCGCGTGCGTTTCTCCGGCGATTACGTGGCTGACCTTTCGGCGACCAACGGTTCGAAGCTTTCTGTCGTGCGTCTGGAGCCTCTGCTGATCGGCGGCATTTACCCGAAAAATCTTGAAGACCGCATTCTGATCAAAATCGATCAGGTCCCACCGTACCTGCTGGAAACCCTGGTCGCCGTGGAAGACCGGGATTTCTATAGCCACTGGGGCGTGTCGCCCAAGTCGATTGCCCGCGCCGTGTGGGTCAACACATCCGGCGGCAAGATGACCCAGGGCGGCAGTACGCTGACCCAGCAGTTGGTGAAGAATTTCTACCTGACCAGCGAACGCAGCCTGACCCGCAAACTCACCGAAGCCATGATGGCGATGCTGCTTGAGCTGCATTACGACAAACGGGAAATTCTTGAGGCGTACCTCAATGAAGTGTTCGTCGGTCAGGATGGGCAGCGCGCGGTGCACGGTTTCGGCCTGGCCAGCCAGTTCTTCTTCGGGCAGCCATTGTCCGAGCTGAAACTGCATCAAGTCGCCATGCTGGTGGGGATGGTCAAGGGGCCGTCCTATTACAATCCGCGTCGCAACCCGGAACGGGCGCTGGAGCGGCGCAATCTGGTGCTCGATGTGCTTGAGCAACAAGGCGTCGCCACCGCCGAGCAGGTCGCAGCGGCGAAGAATATGCCACTGGGCGTGACGACGCGCGGCAAGCTGGCGGACAGTTCATTCCCGGGCTTCCTCGACCTGGTTAAACGTCAGCTGCGCGAAGACTATCGCGACGAAGACTTGACCGAAGAAGGCCTGCGGATCTTCACCAGTTTCGACCCGATCCTGCAGATGAAAGCCGAAGCGTCGGTCAACGACACCTTTAAACGCTTGTCCGGACGCAAGGGTTCCGATGAGGTTGAGGCGGCGATGGTCGTGACCAACCCGGAAACCGGTGAAGTCCAGGCCATGATCGGCAGCCGTCAGGCAAGTTTCGCCGGCTTCAACCGGGCGCTGGATGCAGTGCGACCAATCGGTTCGTTGATCAAGCCTGCGGTTTATCTGACAGCCCTTGAGAAGCCGAGCCAGTACACGCTGACCAGTTGGCTGTCGGACGAATCCTTCTCGGTCAAAGGCGCGGACGGTCAGGTCTGGAAACCCCAGAATTACGATCGCCGTTCCCACGGTACGGTTTTCCTGTACCAAGGCCTGGCCCATTCCTACAACCTGTCAACGGCGCGCCTCGGGTTGGCGGTTGGCGTGCCGAATGTCCTGAAGACATTGGCGCGCCTGGGTGTCAGTCGCGAGTTCCCGGCGTTCCCTTCGATGTTGCTGGGGGCCGGTGGTCTGACTCCGATCGAAGTGGCGACCATGTATCAGACGCTGGCCAACGGCGGCTTCAATACGCCGATGCGCGGGATTCGTAGCGTATTGACCGCCGAAGGCGAGCCGCTCAAGCGTTATCCGTTCCAGATCGAGCAGCGTTTCGATCCGGCCTCCATCTACCTGATCCAGAGCGCCATGCAGCGAGTCATGCGTGAAGGTACCGGCAGTTCGGTTTACAACGTGCTGCCGAAAACCCTGACCCTGGCGGGTAAAACCGGTACCAGTAACGACTCGCGAGACAGCTGGTTCGCCGGTTTCAGCCAGGACTTGCTGGCGGTGGTGTGGCTGGGACGCGATGACAACGGCAAGACCCCGTTCACCGGTGCCACCGGTGCATTGCAGGTCTGGACCAGTTTCATGCGCAAGGCCGATCCATTGCCGCTGGACATGCCGCAACCGGACAATGTTGTTCAGGCCTGGGTCGATTCGCGGACCGGGCAAGGTTCCGACGGCAGCTGCCCAGGTGCCGTGCAGATGCCGTATATTCGCGGCAGCGAACCGCCTCCCGGCGCGGCTTGCGGTGGCGACAGTCCCGCATCCGGCGAAACGGTGATGGATTGGGTCAAGGGCTGGATGAATTAAGCAAAGAGGGTTTCAAGTGAACAAGTGGTTGATTCCAGCGGTTACCGCCGTGGCTTTGCTCAGCGGTTGTTCCTCCGTACAACGCGGTTCGATTCCGGTTGTGGACTCTGGCAGTGCTGTCTCCAACAGTGAGCGAGTGTCGGCAAATGGCGGATTCCGCAAGACGACGACTAAACGTCCTGTGCAAGCCCAGACTCAAGCGATCCCGCAAGGTGACACGGGTGTCGTCGTGATGGTGCCAGGTGGCGGCGCAGTGGCGTCGGCCCCGATCAGCACCGGTCCGATTACGCCTGGCCCGATTACCCCAGGGCCGATCGACACCTCGCCGGTACAGTCGGCACCGATCAATCAGGGCAGCTACAGCATGCCGTCGACGCCGAGCGGGATTCCTTCGGCGAGCTCCGGTGGATTGTCTGCCGATGAGCAACTGGACGGTCCGGTGCTGGCGCTGTTGACCACTGCTCAGCAGCAACAGGCCGGCGGCGATCTCAACGGTGCGTCCTCCAGCCTCGAGCGCGCCCAGCGAGTTGCACCGCGTGAGCCGCAAGTGCTTTATCGCCTGGCTCAGGTGCGCATGGCCCAAGGCGATGCGCCACAGGCTGAACAGTTCGCCCGTCGTGGCCTGACGTTCGCCAATGGTCGTCCGGCGCTTCAGGCCAGCCTGTGGGAACTGATCGCCCAGGCGCGTGAGAAACAGGGTGATTCCGCAGGTGCGGCACTGGCCCGTCAGAAGGCCAAGGTTGTGTCGTGATGGACGCACGCTTCCCCAAGATTGCCGAGCAACTGCTGTTGATCGAACGTGAGCTACGGGTTCAGGGTTGGTGGGATGACGTTTCGCCATCCGCTGAAGCGTTATCCAGCGTTGAACCGTTTTCGGTCGATACGCTCGATTTCGAGCAGTGGCTGCAATGGATCTTCCTGCCGAAGATGAAGGTCATCCTCGAACAGGATCTACCGCTGCCCAACGCATCGGGGATTCAGGAGATGGCCGAAATGGTCTTCGCCGCCCGCAATGTCCAAGGCAGGGACCGGCAGTTGCAGGTCTTGCTCAAAGAGTTCGATCTGCTGATCACCGCCTCTCGCTGAATCGGATACTGCCAGTGCCTACTGGCAGTTATCCGCAATCTGTTTCTGTGCTTCGGTAGTGCGCTCCTGACGTTGTTCATCGGTCAGGCGGCGCCTCTCACCGTCCACGTCCTCACGCAATCGCGGATTGTTCTGCAGCTGGGCCAGGTTCGTTCGCGCCTGCTCGCAGAATACCTTTAGCTGGGCTTGCTGCTCGGCAACCTGCTTTTTCACTGTGTTGTCGATGGCCTGTTGATCGCTAATCGCCGTGCTGCGCGTTGGTGCGGCGGGTTTGCCAGCAGGCGGGGAGGGCGTCACCACGGTGGTGGCCTCCTGGCCTTGAGGCGGTTGCGCGTCGAAGTGGGTAACGCCTTGGGCGTCGACCCATTTATAGATCTGAGCGGCCATACACAAAGGGCTGATCAGCAAAGTGACCATTAAGAACGTTCGCATGCCATTTCCTTGCCAGAGTTGCGCAATTGAAGCTAACACAGTTGCGGTTTAGCGGTTTTTTCTTGCTTTCTCATGTGCTTACTTCAATAAAGCACATAGACGGCTTGACTTGCAGAGGACGAAACAGAAGAATCCAAAGTCCGCTGTAGAGGGACTGCCAGAAGCAGACCCACTCAGCAGATCATGAGGCGCACATCCGCGCCGACCTGTTACACCCGCAACGCGTTACCTCGCGCTGGGTGGGAAAGGCCCGCAACACTTGGGACGATCCCAATACTTGCTCAGTCAGTGCTGACGTAGTCGGCGACCACCGTCGCTCATGCTCTGCTGAGAAGTAAACCTATTAAGACCCGTCCCCGTTTATGTGGGCGGTATTCTGGCGTTTTAGAGGTGAGCAACGTGGAGCTTTTATCTGGCGGTGAGATGCTCGTCCGCTTTTTGCGTGACGAAGGCGTTAAATATATCTATGGGTACCCAGGTGGTGCCGCATTGCATATCTACGACGCGCTGTTCAAAGAACCAGCCGTTCAACATATTCTCGTTCGTCATGAGCAGGCTGCCACTCACATGGCTGACGGCTATGCGCGCGCCACCGGCAAGGCAGGCGTTGTACTGGTGACCTCCGGTCCCGGTGCGACCAACGTCATTACCGGCATTGCTACCGCGTACATGGACTCGATTCCGATGGTGATCCTGACCGCCCAGGTGCCTAGCACCATGGTCGGGACCGATGCCTTCCAGGAAACCGATATGATCGGTATCTCCCGGCCGATCGTGAAACACAGTTTCATGATCAAGCATGCTTCGGAAATCCCGGAGATCATGAAAAAGGCTTTCTACCTCGCGCAATCGGGTCGTCCTGGTCCTGTCGTTGTCGACATTCCGAAAGACATGACCAACCCGGCCGAGAAGTTCGAATATATCTTCCCGAAAAAAGCCAAGCTGCGCTCCTACAGCCCAGCGGTTCGTGGCCATTCGGGCCAGATCCGCAAAGCGGTGGAAATGCTGTTGGCGGCCAAGCGGCCGATCATCTATGCCGGCGGCGGCGTCATTCTGGGCAACGGCTCCGCGCCATTGACCGAACTGGCGCAACTGCTGAACGTGCCGGTCACCAATACCTTGATGGGCCTCGGCGCCTATCCGGGCAGCGACCGTCAGTTCCTCGGCATGCTCGGTATGCACGGCAGCTACACCGCCAACCTGGCGATGCACCATGCGGACGTGATCATGGCCGTGGGCGCGCGTTTCGATGACCGTGTTATCAACGGTGCATCGAAGTTCTGCCCAAGCGCCAAGATCATCCACATCGACATCGACCCGGCTTCGATCTCCAAAACCATCAAGGCCGACGTTCCAATCGTAGGCCCGGTGGAAAGCGTACTGACCGAGATGGTCGCTACCTTCAAGGAAATCGGCGAGACCCCGAACAAGGACTCGGTGGCTGCCTGGTGGAAGCAGGTTGAAGAGTGGCGCGGTGATCGCGACATGTTCCCTTACAACAAAGGGGACGGCAGCATCATCAAGCCGCAAACCGTTATCGAAACCCTGCACGAAGTGACCAAGGGCGATGCCTACATTGCGTCCGACGTGGGTCAGCACCAGATGTTCGCGGCGCAATACTACCGCTTCAACAAGCCTAATCGCTGGATCAACTCCGGCGGCCTGGGCACGATGGGCTTCGGTTTCCCGGCAGCAATGGGCGTCAAGCTGAGCTTCCCGGAAGCCGATGTGGCTTGCGTGACCGGTGAAGGCAGCATCCAGATGAACATCCAGGAGCTGTCCACTTGCCTGCAACATGACCTGCCGGTGAAGATCATCCTGCTCAACAACGGCGTGCTCGGCATGGTCCGTCAGTGGCAGGACATGAGCTACGGCGCGCGTCACTCGCACTCCTACATGGAATCGTTGCCGGACTTCGTCAAGTTGGCTGAAGCCTACGGTCACGTCGGCATGCGCATCACGGACTTGAAGGATTTGAAGCCGATGATGGAGCAAGCCTTCGCGATGAAGGATCGTCTGGTGTTCATCGACATCAAGGTCGACGCAGCTGAACACGTCTACCCGATGCAGATCAAAGACGGCTCCATGCGCGATATGTGGCTGAGCAAGACGGAGCGTACTTAATCATGCGACATATTATTTCCCTGCTTCTGGAAAACGAACCCGGCGCTCTGTCTCGTGTAGTCGGCCTGTTCTCGCAGCGCAACTACAACATCGAAAGCCTGACCGTGGCCCCTACCGAAGACCCGACCTTGTCGCGTCTGACGCTGACCACTGTCGGCCACGATGAAATCATCGAGCAGATCACCAAAAACCTGAACAAGCTGATCGAAGTGGTCAAACTGGTCGACCTGTCGGAGAGCGCTCACATCGAGCGTGAACTGATGCTGGTCAAGGTCAAGGCTACCGGCGCCCAGCGCGCCGAGATCAAGCGCACCACCGATATTTACCGTGGACAGATCGTCGATGTCAGCGCCAGCGTTTATACCGTTCAATTGACCGGTACCAGCGACAAGCTCGACAGCTTCATTCAGTCCATTGGCACCGCCTCGATCCTGGAAACCGTCCGTAGCGGCGTAACCGGTATCGCTCGCGGCGACAAAGTACTCAGCATCTAAACCAAATTAGCGAACGGCCTGAACGGCCTGGATATATAGGGGAATTTCATGAAAGTTTATTACGAAAAAGACTGCGACCTGTCGATCATCCAGGGCAAGAAAGTTGCCATCATCGGTTACGGTTCCCAGGGCCACGCTCAGGCGTGCAACCTGAAAGACTCCGGCGTTGACGTGACTGTCGGTCTGCGCAAAGGTTCGGCCACTGTTGCCAAAGCCGAAGCTCACGGCCTGAAAGTGACCGACGTTGCTTCCGCTGTTGCAGCTGCCGACCTGGTCATGATCCTGACCCCGGACGAGTTCCAGTCTGCCCTGTACAAAAACGAAATCGAGCCGAACATCAAGAAAGGCGCCACCCTGGCCTTCTCCCACGGCTTCGCGATCCACTACAACCAGGTTGTTCCGCGTGCTGACCTCGACGTGATCATGATCGCGCCGAAAGCACCGGGCCACACCGTGCGTTCCGAGTTCGTCAAAGGCGGCGGTATCCCTGACCTGATCGCTATCTATCAGGATGCTTCGGGCAACGCCAAAAACGTTGCACTGTCCTACGCCGCAGGCGTCGGTGGCGGTCGTACCGGCATCATCGAAACCACCTTCAAGGACGAGACCGAAACCGACCTGTTCGGCGAACAAGCCGTTCTGTGCGGCGGTACCGTTGAGCTGGTCAAAGCCGGTTTCGAAACCCTGGTTGAAGCTGGCTACGCGCCGGAAATGGCCTACTTCGAATGCCTGCACGAACTGAAGCTGATCGTTGACCTCATGTACGAAGGCGGTATCGCCAACATGAACTACTCGATCTCCAACAATGCTGAATACGGCGAGTACGTGACGGGTCCGGAAGTGATCAACGCCGAGTCCCGTCAGGCTATGCGCAACGCCCTGAAACGTATTCAGGACGGCGAATACGCCAAGATGTTCATCAGCGAAGGCGCGACCGGCTATCCTTCGATGACCGCCAAGCGTCGTAACAACGCCGCTCACGGTATCGAAATCATCGGCGAGCAACTGCGCTCCATGATGCCGTGGATCGGTGCCAACAAGATCGTCGACAAAGCTAAAAACTAAGTCGCGCACTTGTACGAAAAACGCGGCTTAGGCCGCGTTTTTTCGTTTGGGCTGAAAGGTTCTGGTATAAAGCTGCATCGTTTGCGGCCGAACCGTCGTCCCAGACACCTGTCGAAACTTTCCACCCCGTTGCAAGGTAATGTCCATGAGCGAACGTCCCGAAGAGCCAAACAAGGCTTCTGACGCCGAAAGCCTGCTGCCCATCGATGAACACATCGAGGAAGGGCATGACGCTGAAGGTCGTAAAGTCCGGCATCGTGGTATCTATCTTCTGCCGAATCTGTTCACCACCGCGAACCTGTTCGCAGGGTTTTATTCCATCATCAGCTCGATGAGCGCCCAGAGTGCGTTGAGTGCCGGTGATTCGATTGGCGCGAGCAAGTATTTTGCGTTTGCCGCGATTGCGATTTTCGTCGCCATGGTGCTCGACGGCCTTGATGGTCGCGTTGCCCGCATGACCAATACCCAGAGTGCCTTCGGCGCCGAGTACGATTCGCTGTCGGACATGGTCGCCTTTGGTGTCGCGCCGGCGTTGCTGGCGTTTGGCTGGGCGTTGGGCGACATGGGCAAGGTCGGCTGGATGGTTGCCTTCATCTATGTCGCGGGTGCAGCGTTGCGCCTGGCACGCTTCAATACGCAAGTCGGCACCGCGGATAAACGCTACTTCATCGGTCTGGCCAGTCCGGCTGCGGCGGGTGTTGTCGCGGGGATTGTCTGGGCGTTCAGTGACTACGGCATTCAGGGTTCCAAGATGTCGTTCCTGGTTGCGCTGATGGTGGCCGCCGCCGGCATGCTGATGGTCAGCAATATCAAGTACAACAGCTTCAAGGAGCTGGACTTGAAGGGGCGAGTGCCCTTTGTCGCGATCCTCGCGGTAGTCCTGGTGTTTGCCGTGGTCTTCAGTGATCCGCCGCGCATTCTACTGCTGGTTTTCCTCGCTTACGCGGCGTCTGGTCCGGTGCAATACCTGTTGCATCTTCGTCGGCACAAAAACGCCGAGTGATGTAATTTCCCTCATACTCCGCAGTCTATTGGTGCATCTGTCCTCCAATGCTGCGGAGTTGCCATGCTGATCAAAGTCCCCAAAGCGTCTGACTGTCACGAGTCGGACGTCACGCCTGAATCCTTCTATCTTTCTCGACGCAATCTACTGGGTGCAGCCGTTGCCGGTCTGGCCGTGAGCAGTCTGCCGCGCTGGGCCAGTGCTGACGAAGCCGCTCGTTACGCAGATGTCGAACCAGGCAAGGCGCCTTCCTGGTTTGCCGAAAAGCTTCCTGCTACTAAATGGGGGGCAGTCAACGTCAAGGATGAGGCGATCACGCCATTCAAGGATGCGACCCACTACAACAACTTCTACGAGTTCGGCACTGATAAAGGTGACCCTGCCGCCAATGCCGGTTCGCTGAAGACTGAGCCTTGGACCGTGGTGGTGGATGGAGAGGTAGGTAAGCCGGGTCGGTATGCGCTGGAAGACTTCATGAAGCCCTATCAGCTGGAGGAGCGTATTTATCGTCTTCGCTGTGTTGAGGCCTGGTCGATGGTTATTCCCTGGATTGGTTTTCCTCTTTCGGCGTTGCTGAAGCAAGTCGAGCCGACATCGAAGGCCAAGTTCATCCGCTTTGAAACGCTGCAAGATCCCAAGAGCATGCCTGGGCAGCGCTCTGGTTTTGCCTTGATCGAGTGGCCCTATGTAGAGGGTTTGCGCCTGGATGAGGCGATGAATCCATTGGCCATTCTTGCGGTGGGCATGTATGGGCGTGAACTGCCGAATCAGAACGGGGCGCCTCTGCGTTTGGTGGTGCCCTGGAAGTATGGCTTCAAGAGCGTCAAATCCATCGTGCGGATCAGTCTGGTCAGCGAACAGCCGAAAACCACCTGGCAGAGCATTGCCGCGGATGAATACGGCTTTTACGCCAACGTGAACCCTACAGTCGATCACCCGCGCTGGACTCAGGCTCGTGAGCGTCGTTTGCCGAGCGGCCTGTTCAAGCCCAATGTTCGGGACACACAGATGTTCAACGGCTACTCGGATGAAGTCGCTTCTCTCTATACAGGGCTCGATCTGCGGGAAGAACTACTGATGCGTTATCCGTTTTGGCGAATTGGCGTCTTTATAGCGGCGGCGGTCTGGCCGCTGCTTTGGTTGTATCAGGCCTGGCAGGATGTGTTGGGGCCCGATCCGGGCAAGGTCCTGGTTGATCGGCTGGGGCTGGGGACGCTTATCCTGCTGCTAATAACGTTAAGCATGACGCCTCTGCAGAAACTCACCGGTTGGGCGGGGTGGATCGCTGTGCGCCGGCAGCTGGGGTTGTGGTGTTTCGCTTATGTGGTTCTGCATCTGAGCGGCTACACGGCGTTTATTCTTGGATTTGATTGGTCGCAGCTGGGTGTCGAGTTGCGCAAACGGCCGTACATCATTGTCGGGACGTTGGGTTTTCTCTGTTTATTGGCATTGGCGATGACTTCTAATCGTTACAGTCAGCGCCGGCTGGGTGTTCGTTGGAAGAAGCTGCATCGGCTGGTGTATGTCATTCTCGGGCTTGGATTGCTGCATATGTTGTGGATCGTTCGTGCCGATCTCAAGGAATGGGCGATCTATGCTTCTATAGGTGCGCTGTTATTAGTGTTGCGCATTCCGCCTGTGGCCCGTCGAATCCCGCGTTTAATAGCCAAAAAAGCGCCTTCTGCAAGAAAAGCATAAATAGGTGTTGACGGCAGATTCTGGAAGTCTATAATTCGCCCCACTTCCGGCGCAGTCGAAACGGAAAACTCTTTGGTAAACAAAGAGTTACGCAGTTTTCGACAGCGAGTTGCTTCAGGTCATCGAAGTCCAGAAGGAGTTGATCAGGCGGGGTTGTTTGGCTTGATTGACGGTTCGATCTTCTCGGTCGAAAGCGGAGAAAAAGAGGTGTTGACAGCAGCGAGTAACGCTGTAGAATTCGCCTCCCGCTAACGAGAGATCGGAAGCGCAAGTGGTTGAAGTTGCAAAGGAAACTTTGAAAACTTCTGAAAATAACCGCTTGACAGCAACAGAGGCTGCTGTAGAATGCGCGCCTCGGTTGAGACGAAAGATCTTAACCAACCGCTCTTTAACAACTGAATCAAGCAATTCGTGTGGGTGCTTGTGGAGTCAGACTGATAGTCAACAAGATTATCAGCATCACAAGTTACTCCGCGAGAAATCAAAGATGTAACCAACGATTGCTGAGCCAAGTTTAGGGTTTCTTAAAAACCCAAAGATGTTTGAACTGAAGAGTTTGATCATGGCTCAGATTGAACGCTGGCGGCAGGCCTAACACATGCAAGTCGAGCGGCAGCACGGGTACTTGTACCTGGTGGCGAGCGGCGGACGGGTGAGTAATGCCTAGGAATCTGCCTGGTAGTGGGGGATAACGCTCGGAAACGGACGCTAATACCGCATACGTCCTACGGGAGAAAGCAGGGGACCTTCGGGCCTTGCGCTATCAGATGAGCCTAGGTCGGATTAGCTAGTTGGTGAGGTAATGGCTCACCAAGGCGACGATCCGTAACTGGTCTGAGAGGATGATCAGTCACACTGGAACTGAGACACGGTCCAGACTCCTACGGGAGGCAGCAGTGGGGAATATTGGACAATGGGCGAAAGCCTGATCCAGCCATGCCGCGTGTGTGAAGAAGGTCTTCGGATTGTAAAGCACTTTAAGTTGGGAGGAAGGGCAGTTACCTAATACGTATCTGTTTTGACGTTACCGACAGAATAAGCACCGGCTAACTCTGTGCCAGCAGCCGCGGTAATACAGAGGGTGCAAGCGTTAATCGGAATTACTGGGCGTAAAGCGCGCGTAGGTGGTTTGTTAAGTTGGATGTGAAATCCCCGGGCTCAACCTGGGAACTGCATTCAAAACTGACAAGCTAGAGTATGGTAGAGGGTGGTGGAATTTCCTGTGTAGCGGTGAAATGCGTAGATATAGGAAGGAACACCAGTGGCGAAGGCGACCACCTGGACTGATACTGACACTGAGGTGCGAAAGCGTGGGGAGCAAACAGGATTAGATACCCTGGTAGTCCACGCCGTAAACGATGTCAACTAGCCGTTGGGAGCCTTGAGCTCTTAGTGGCGCAGCTAACGCATTAAGTTGACCGCCTGGGGAGTACGGCCGCAAGGTTAAAACTCAAATGAATTGACGGGGGCCCGCACAAGCGGTGGAGCATGTGGTTTAATTCGAAGCAACGCGAAGAACCTTACCAGGCCTTGACATCCAATGAACTTTCCAGAGATGGATTGGTGCCTTCGGGAACATTGAGACAGGTGCTGCATGGCTGTCGTCAGCTCGTGTCGTGAGATGTTGGGTTAAGTCCCGTAACGAGCGCAACCCTTGTCCTTAGTTACCAGCACGTAATGGTGGGCACTCTAAGGAGACTGCCGGTGACAAACCGGAGGAAGGTGGGGATGACGTCAAGTCATCATGGCCCTTACGGCCTGGGCTACACACGTGCTACAATGGTCGGTACAGAGGGTTGCCAAGCCGCGAGGTGGAGCTAATCCCAGAAAACCGATCGTAGTCCGGATCGCAGTCTGCAACTCGACTGCGTGAAGTCGGAATCGCTAGTAATCGCGAATCAGAATGTCGCGGTGAATACGTTCCCGGGCCTTGTACACACCGCCCGTCACACCATGGGAGTGGGTTGCACCAGAAGTAGCTAGTCTAACCTTCGGGAGGACGGTTACCACGGTGTGATTCATGACTGGGGTGAAGTCGTAACAAGGTAGCCGTAGGGGAACCTGCGGCTGGATCACCTCCTTAATCGACGACATCAGCTGCTCCATAAGTTCCCACACGAATTGCTTGATTCATTGAAGAAGACGATAAGAAGCAGCCCGAAATTGGGTCTGTAGCTCAGTTGGTTAGAGCGCACCCCTGATAAGGGTGAGGTCGGCAGTTCGAATCTGCCCAGACCCACCAATTTTGTGTGGGAACCTGTAGAAATACGGGGCCATAGCTCAGCTGGGAGAGCGCCTGCCTTGCACGCAGGAGGTCAACGGTTCGATCCCGTTTGGCTCCACCACTACTGCTTCTGTTTGTTGAAAGCTTAGAAATGAGCATTCCATTGTGATGATGGTGAATGTTGATTTCTAGTCTTTGGCTAGATCGTTCTTTAAAAATTTGGGTATGTGATAGAAAGATAGACTGAACGTTACTTTCACTGGTAACGGATCAGGCTAAGGTAAAATTTGTGAGTTGCTCTTAATTGAGTATTATCGAATTTTCGGCGAATGTCGTCTTCACAGTATAACCAGATTGCTTGGGGTTATATGGTCAAGTGAAGAAGCGCATACGGTGGATGCCTTGGCAGTCAGAGGCGATGAAAGACGTGGTAGCCTGCGAAAAGCTTCGGGGAGTCGGCAAACAGACTTTGATCCGGAGATGTCTGAATGGGGGAACCCAGCCATCATAAGATGGTTATCTTAAGCTGAATACATAGGCTTAAGAGGCGAACCAGGGGAACTGAAACATCTAAGTACCCTGAGGAAAAGAAATCAACCGAGATTCCCTTAGTAGTGGCGAGCGAACGGGGACTAGCCCTTAAGTGGCTTTGAGATTAGCGGAACGCTCTGGAAAGTGCGGCCATAGTGGGTGATAGCCCTGTACGCGAAAATCTCTTAGTCATGAAATCGAGTAGGACGGAGCACGAGAAACTTTGTCTGAATATGGGGGGACCATCCTCCAAGGCTAAATACTACTGACTGACCGATAGTGAACTAGTACCGTGAGGGAAAGGCGAAAAGAACCCCGGAGAGGGGAGTGAAATAGATCCTGAAACCGTATGCGTACAAGCAGTGGGAGCCCACTTTGTTGGGTGACTGCGTACCTTTTGTATAATGGGTCAGCGACTTATTTTCAGTGGCGAGCTTAACCGAATAGGGGAGGCGTAGCGAAAGCGAGTCTTAATAGGGCGTCTAGTCGCTGGGAATAGACCCGAAACCGGGCGATCTATCCATGGGCAGGTTGAAGGTTGGGTAACACTAACTGGAGGACCGAACCGACTACCGTTGAAAAGTTAGCGGATGACCTGTGGATCGGAGTGAAAGGCTAATCAAGCTCGGAGATAGCTGGTTCTCCTCGAAAGCTATTTAGGTAGCGCCTCATGTATCACTGTAGGGGGTAGAGCACTGTTTCGGCTAGGGGGTCATCCCGACTTACCAAACCGATGCAAACTCCGAATACCTACAAGTGCCGAGCATGGGAGACACACGGCGGGTGCTAACGTCCGTCGTGAAAAGGGAAACAACCCAGACCGTCAGCTAAGGTCCCAAAGTTATGGTTAAGTGGGAAACGATGTGGGAAGGCTTAGACAGCTAGGAGGTTGGCTTAGAAGCAGCCACCCTTTAAAGAAAGCGTAATAGCTCACTAGTCGAGTCGGCCTGCGCGGAAGATGTAACGGGGCTCAAACCATACACCGAAGCTACGGGTATCACTTAGGTGATGCGGTAGAGGAGCGTTCTGTAAGCCTGTGAAGGTGAGTTGAGAAGCTTGCTGGAGGTATCAGAAGTGCGAATGCTGACATGAGTAACGACAATGGGTGTGAAAAACACCCACGCCGAAAGACCAAGGTTTCCTGCGCAACGTTAATCGACGCAGGGTTAGTCGGTCCCTAAGGCGAGGCTGAAAAGCGTAGTCGATGGAAAACAGGTTAATATTCCTGTACTTCTGGTTATTGCGATGGAGGGACGGAGAAGGCTAGGCCAGCTTGGCGTTGGTTGTCCAAGTTTAAGGTGGTAGGCTGGAATCTTAGGTAAATCCGGGATTCTAAGGCCGAGAGCTGATGACGAGTGTTCTTTTAGAACACGAAGTGGTTGATGCCATGCTTCCAAGAAAAGCTTCTAAGCTTCAGGTAACCAGGAACCGTACCCCAAACCGACACAGGTGGTTGGGTAGAGAATACCAAGGCGCTTGAGAGAACTCGGGTGAAGGAACTAGGCAAAATGGCACCGTAACTTCGGGAGAAGGTGCGCCGGTGAGGGTGAAGCATTTACTGCGTAAGCCCATGCCGGTCGAAGATACCAGGCCGCTGCGACTGTTTATTAAAAACACAGCACTCTGCAAACACGAAAGTGGACGTATAGGGTGTGACGCCTGCCCGGTGCCGGAAGGTTAATTGATGGGGTTAGCTAACGCGAAGCTCTTGATCGAAGCCCCGGTAAACGGCGGCCGTAACTATAACGGTCCTAAGGTAGCGAAATTCCTTGTCGGGTAAGTTCCGACCTGCACGAATGGCGTAACGATGGCGGCGCTGTCTCCACCCGAGACTCAGTGAAATTGAAATCGCTGTGAAGATGCAGTGTATCCGCGGCTAGACGGAAAGACCCCGTGAACCTTTACTATAGCTTTGCACTGGACTTTGAATTTGCTTGTGTAGGATAGGTGGGAGGCTTTGAAGCGTGGACGCCAGTTCGCGTGGAGCCAACCTTGAAATACCACCCTGGCAACTTTGAGGTTCTAACTCAGGTCCGTTATCCGGATCGAGGACAGTGTATGGTGGGTAGTTTGACTGGGGCGGTCTCCTCCTAAAGAGTAACGGAGGAGTACGAAGGTGCGCTCAGACCGGTCGGAAATCGGTCGTAGAGTATAAAGGCAAAAGCGCGCTTGACTGCGAGACAGACACGTCGAGCAGGTACGAAAGTAGGTCTTAGTGATCCGGTGGTTCTGTATGGAAGGGCCATCGCTCAACGGATAAAAGGTACTCCGGGGATAACAGGCTGATACCGCCCAAGAGTTCATATCGACGGCGGTGTTTGGCACCTCGATGTCGGCTCATCACATCCTGGGGCTGAAGCCGGTCCCAAGGGTATGGCTGTTCGCCATTTAAAGTGGTACGCGAGCTGGGTTTAGAACGTCGTGAGACAGTTCGGTCCCTATCTGCCGTGGACGTTTGAGATTTGAGAGGGGCTGCTCCTAGTACGAGAGGACCGGAGTGGACGAACCTCTGGTGTTCCGGTTGTCACGCCAGTGGCATTGCCGGGTAGCTATGTTCGGAATAGATAACCGCTGAAAGCATCTAAGCGGGAAACTAGCCTCAAGATGAGATCTCACTGGGACCTTGAGTCCCCTGAAGGGCCGTCGAAGACTACGACGTTGATAGGTTGGGTGTGTAAGCGCTGTGAGGCGTTGAGCTAACCAATACTAATTGCCCGTGAGGCTTGACCATATAACACCCAAGCAATTTGCTGACCTGAAAGGGCACCAGATTGCGGTGTGTGAAGACGAAATGAACCGAAAGTTCGATTGTTCACAAACACCGAGATCTATCACATACCCATTCGCTGGAGCGTGCGCCGTAAGGCAAACGACCTGGCTACCGAATTTCTTGACGACCATAGAGCATTGGAACCACCTGATCCCATCCCGAACTCAGCAGTGAAACGATGCATCGCCGATGGTAGTGTGGGGTTTCCCCATGTGAGAGTAGGTCATCGTCAAGATTAAATTCCGAAACCCCTATCTGCGTATGCAGGTAGGGGTTTTGTTTTGTCCGCAGGAAAGTTCTCCTCAAGCTACAACACAAATTTGCACAGTTATTTTCGACTCATGACACTAGAATAGGTCCAACTTTTTTCGGAGCCAGAGCCCTTATGCCAGATCCGGTTGACGCCCTCGGGCTGTCAGAATTACCGCTGGACGACTTGGTGGCCTGCCATGAGTGTGACTTGCTGATGCGCAAGCCTGAGCTTGCCCATGGCGAGAAAGCCCTGTGCCCGCGCTGCGGTTACGAACTCTACGCCCATCGGCACAACGTAGTGCAGCGCAGTCTCGCGTTGGTCATCGCCGCGCTGTTGTTGTACATCCCGGCGAACTTTTTACCCATCATGCAGCTCAATCTACTCGGGCAATCGTCGCAAGACACCGTCTGGACCGGCGTTGTCGGTCTGTTCGATACCGGCATGCAAGGCGTCTCGGTGATTGTGTTCCTGTGCAGCATGGGAATCCCGTTGCTCAAGTTGCTCTGCCAATTGGCCGTGCTATTGAGCATCCGGTTTGATATCGGACGCAGCTACGGTTTGCTGCTCTACCGTATTTATCACCATCTAAGGGACTGGGGGATGCTCGAGGTTTACCTCATGGGCGTACTGGTGGCGATCGTAAAACTGGCAGATATGGCAGCCATTACAGTAGGTCTCGGTTTGGCCTGCTTTATCAGTTTGTTGTTGGTCCAGGTCTGGTTGGAGGTCGTGATGTCGCCTCATCAGATCTGGCAGGCTTTGTCAGGAGAGGATGCCCATGCGGGCGATTGATGCAGGCATTCTGATTTGCGCCGAATGCCATGAATTGAACAAGCAGGAAGCCGACACCGACGAGCAAACCTGCACCCGTTGCGGTGCGCTGGTGCACGCCCGTCGCCCGAACAGTGTCATGCGGACCTGGGCACTGCTGGTCACCGCAGCGATTCTCTACATTCCGGCCAACGTGCTGCCGATCATGACTGTCAGCTCATTAGGGCAGGGCGATCCCAGCACCATCATGTCGGGCGTTATCCAGCTGGTTCAGCACGGCATGATTCCCATCGCCGCCGTGGTTTTTATCGCCAGTATTCTGGTGCCGACGTTCAAGCTGGTGGGCATCGCACTGCTGCTGTTTTCAGTACAACGCCGCCAGCCCCTCTCGGCACGCCAACGAATCTGGATGTACCGCTTTATCGAGTTCATCGGCCGCTGGTCGATGCTGGACATCTTCGTGATCGCCATCCTGGTGGCGGTCGTGAATTTCGGACGGCTTGCCAGCGTCGAAGCCAATCTTGGCGCCATCGCTTTCGCCAGTGTGGTGATTTTGACGATGCTTGCCGCAGTTACTTTCGATCCCCGACTGATTTGGGATAACACGGAGTCGGACGACGACCATGACTGATTTGCCTACAGCTAAAACCCGACCGGCTTCGAACTGGTCTGCCATCTGGGTGCTGCCCCTGATCGCCCTGATCATCGGCGGCTGGCTCGGCTGGCGTGCCTATAGCGAAACTGGCATCGAGATACAGGTGCGTTTCGAAAGCGGTGAAGGCATTCAGGCCAACAAGACTGAAGTCGTCTATAAGGGCATGCCAGTCGGCAAGGTGAAAACCCTTAAGCTCGATGATGAAGGCAGTTCCAAAGGTGTGATCGCCACCGTCGAGATGAACAAGGACGTGGAGCAATACCTCAAGACCAGCACCCGTTTCTGGCTGGTCAAACCGAGCGTGACCCTGGCTGGTATCACCGGACTGGAAACGCTGGTGTCCGGCAACTACGTGGCCATCAGCCCCGGCGAGGGCGAGCCTACCCGCAAGTTCAAGGCCCTGGCTGAAGAGCCCCCGCTGTCAGACTCTCAGCCCGGCCTGCACCTCACCATCAAGGCTGATCGTCTCGGTTCACTGAATCGCGGCAGCCCCGTGTTCTACAAGCAGATCAAGGTCGGCCAAGTCAAAAGCTACTTGCTGTCGGAAGATCAAAGCACAGTCGAGCTCAAAGTGTTCATTGAGCCCACCTACGCCAATCTGGTGCGCAAACACACCCGTTTCTGGAACGCCAGCGGCATCAGCATCGACGCCAACCTGTCCGGCGTGAAAGTGCGCAGCGAATCGCTCGCCAGCATCGTCGCCGGCGGTATCGCCTTCGCCACGCCGGAGAACCGCAAGGACAGCCCGCCCACCGATCCAAGCCTGCCGTTTCGCCTCTACGAGGACTTCGATGCCGCCGCTGCCGGCATTCGGGTCAAGGTCAAACTCAGCGATTTCGAAGGCCTGCAGGCCGGCCGTACTCCGGTCATGTACAAAGGCATCCAGGTCGGCAACCTGAAAGCGCTGAAGGTCGATCCGGACCTGAATGCTGCCACTGCCGAATTGACACTTGATCCACTGGCCGAGGATTACCTGGTCGAAGGCACTCAGTTCTGGGTGGTCAAACCGTCGATTTCCCTTGCGGGCATCACCGGGCTGGAGGCCTTGGTCAAAGGTAACTACATCGCTGTGCGACCGGGCGACAAAGGGGCCGCGCCGCAACGTGAATTTGTGGCCAGACCCAAGGCGCCGCCGTTGGACCTGCGTTCGCCCGGTCTGCACCTGGTGTTGTTCACCGAAAACCTGGGTTCGCTGGAAGTCGGCAGTCCGATTCTCTATAAGCAGGTCAAGGTTGGTTCGGTGCAGAGCTATCAGTTCTCCAAAAAGAAGAAGCAACTGGTGATCGGTGTCCACATCGAGAAGGAATACGAAGGACTGGTCAATGCCTCGACACGCTTCTGGAATGCCAGCGGCATCACGCTCACAGGCGGACTGACCGGTGGAATCCAGGTCAAAAGTGAATCGTTGCAAAGCCTGATGGCCGGAGGCATCGCTTTCGAAACCCCCGAAGCCAAGGCGCCGTTGCAAAAACGCATTCCGCGTTTCCGCCTGTTTGCCAGCCATGAGGAAGCCAACCAGAAAGGCGCCGTGGTTACGATCAAGGTCGATCGCGCCGATGGCTTGCGCAGTGGCACTCCCGTGAGATTCAAAGGCCTGGATGTCGGCAAGATCGAAGATGTCGAACTCAGTGATGACCTGCAATCGGTGATGCTCACCGCACGAATCACCGAAGTGCCGGAGCGTATTGCCCGGGTCGGCAGTCAGTTCTGGGTGGTCAAGCCTGAGTTGGGCCTGATCAAGACCTCCAACCTGGAAACGCTGGTAACTGGCCAATACATCGAAGTGCAGCCGGCAGCGAAGAATCTGGGGCCGCAGAAGAACTTCGTCGCCCTGGCCACTCCACCGGAATCGGCCAAGCAAGAAGCCGGTTTGAGTCTGGTGTTGAGCGCCGCTCGCCGTGGTTCACTGAAAACCGGTGTGCCGGTAACGTACCGCGAGGTCACCGTGGGCAAGGTGACGGGCTATGAATTGGGTCAGACCGCTGACCGTGTGTTGGTGCACATTCTGATCGAGCCGAAATACGCGCCATTGGTGCGCAGCGGCACGCGTTTCTGGAACACCAGCGGTTTCGGGTTCGACTACGGCTTGTTCAAAGGCGCGACGGTCCGTACCGAATCGTTGGAAACGCTGATTCAGGGCGGTATCGCCTTCGCCACGCCGGAGGGTGATCGCATGGGCAATCCGGCGCGGCCTGAGCAGACGTTCCCGCTGTTCGACAAGTTTGAAGATGAATGGCTGACCTGGGCGCCGAAGATTTCACTCGGTAAATAGACTATTGGTTTCCCTGATGCCGCCATCGCGAGCAGGCTCGCTCCCACAAGGGATTTGCTGTGACCACGGAATTTGTGATCGACACCAACCCCCTGTGGGAGATTCTATGGTTGAGGGGAAACCCTCAACTGACCTTTGACTGATATTCGCTTTGCCCTTTCAGCAAGGCGAATGCCACCCGCGCAAGCTTGCGAGCCAGCATCACCAGCGCCTCAGTGGTGCTGAAGCCCCGGGCTCTTTGGGCTTCGTAAAACCCTTTCCAGGCTTTCGTACGGCTAGCCGACATCGCTGCATTGTGCAGAAGCCGGCGGGCCTCGGGGTCACCGCGCTTGGTCAAACTGCGGCGACCGTCCTTCTGTCCTGATTTAGACACCCGTAAATCCATGCCCAGGAAGGCGATAAACGCATCCGCGTTTCTAAAATCCCCGCGCTGAAATGCAGTTATCAAGCGAGCCCCAGTCAAAAATCCAATGCCTTCAACTTTCAGGCAACGTTTCAGTTGACCGAGTAAACCGGCTTCTTTGAGCTGATCGTTGATCGTCTTTTCGATCAGCGTTTCAAGCTGCTGCATGGACTTCACTTGTTCTGCAAAAGCCGCTTTCAGCAGCGGCTCATTCGACCAACTCTGCACCAGGCCAACCCTAGCCTGGACCAAGGCAGCCCGGCGGCGGAAGAGGCTCAGGAGCTGGCGGTACAGCGGTGATGGAGGGGTCCAAGGGCGCAACTCCTCGGCTTCGTTCTTCAGGTAACGGGCCAGCAACTTGGCGTCCAGCGCGTCGGTTTTGGCGCGGATTTTCACGCCTTCGCGATAATGTTTGAGTTCATAGCCTCCCACCATGTAAATCGCACATCCGGCCTCATAGGCCAGATCAGCAAAGTCCAGGTGATAGATGTTGGTCGCCTCAATGGCAATAGCCACCGTCCCCGGCAACGTATTCAGCCACTGCTTGATGGATGTTTTAGTGTTGGGAATCTCTTTAAGCAAATCGTTATCAGCCTGATAAATCACCAGTTCATTCTTGGCGACATCCACGCCCACGATCGGTTTTGATAGAGAGACCGGCATTGCCATAGGATTTCCTCCGAGATAAGGTTTGAGCACTTGAAGGGCTCACCCAGAGGCGCAGGCTTGTTCCTATCGTCGGTCTAGCCAGATGCATTCTTTATCGGCGCTTGGGTGAAAGGAGGAGGGGCGAAATCTCCCACAGTCTGTACTGCGTCAACAGTCAGAATCGAGCCTTGTCCCTCCTCCTCCCTTCAAGTCCTACCATACAAGCGAGCCTGCTCGCGAAGAGGCCCTCAAGTACACTGAATCACTAAAAAGATATGCCCAAAATAAGGCCGCGATCCATTGGATCGCGGCCTTTTTAATGCCTTCGATTAACGCAAATCAAACCGCGTCCAGCTCCGGCTCATCTGCTTCAACGCTGACCACAGCCTTCACCTCATCATGACGACGGATGTACTTCCAGTCCGCCTCATCGATGTAGATCCCGTTTGGCCCGCTGCCACCTTCCAGGTCAATCGCCACACTGGCACAGACCTGCGGCTTCACACTCGCCAGGATCGGCACAAAGCCCAGTTGCAGGCTGGTTTCCAGCAGCGCAGCCTGGTTCTTCTCGTCGATGTCCGCCGCCTCGTCGAGGTAGTACGGCAGGCGCACGCGACCGGCTTGATCACGGTCCATCAAGTGCAGCAACAAGTACATGTTGGTCAGCGCCTTGATGGTCATCGTGGTGCCGTTGGAGGCCGCGCCATCGATGTCAGTGTGGATAACCGGTTGACCATTGACCTTGGTGATCTCGAACGCCAGTTCGAACAAGTCCTTGAGGCCCAGCTGGTTGTGGTTAGCCGCCACCAGACGCGCCAGGTATTCCTTGGCTTCTTCGTTCTTGTTGTCCTGATCGGCGCTTTGGCTCAGGTCGAAGACCGAAAGGGTTTCGCCTTCCTCGTACTGACCGGCGCTGTGGATGATCTGGTCGATGTGCTTGAGGGCCTCCTTGTTCGGCGCGAGCACGATGCGGAAGCTCTGCAGGTTGGAGACCTGACGTTTGTTGATCTCGCGGTTGAACAGCGCCAGTTGATGCTCAAGGCTGTCGTAGTCGCTGCGGATGTTGCGCAGGGTCCGGGCGATGTCGGTCACCGCCGCACGACGCGCCTTGCCGAGGGTCAGCGCTTCGTCGGTGCGGTGCGCGTAAGCGTTGATCAGCAGTTGCAGGCGACGCTCCATATCGTCTTCGCTGTCGAACTTGGCCACGCCCTTGAGGCGAACCTGCGCATAAAGCGCCTCGATCTGGCCATCGCTGCGCTGCAAACCCTGCCAGCTGTCCTGATAGTCGTTGAGCAGCGGCAGCAGGTTGTCCATGGAATCATCGATCGGGTCCATGAACGGCGTACCGAACGGCAGGTCTGCGGGCAACAGCTGACGGCGGCGCAGGGCGTCGTCTAGGGTGCGTTGCTTGGCTTCCATGTCGCCGATCTGCCGGCCGACCAGTTGCAGCTTGGCGGACAGTTGCTGGACGCGCTCGGTGAAGGCATCGCTGGAACGCTTCAATTCGTCCTGCGCCGCTTCCATCTGCGCCAGTTGCTCCAGCTTGTCGCCTTCTTCGGCGCTCAGGGTTTGTGCACGGCGGAAATCTTCCAGGGCTTTTTGCGCATCCAGCACTTGCTGGTACAGCGCTTCGGTCTGGGTCTTGCTCGCTGCACGGTCGGCGACCACGGCAGCCTGGGTTTTCAGTTGCTTGAGTTCTTTCTCCAGGCGGTCTTTCTGATCGCGCAATGCCGCGCGGTCGGCCAAGGCTTGCAGGGCTGGCGGCTCAATGTGCGAGATGTCGATGGCCAGGCCTGGTACTTCGAAACGCTCGCCTTTGAAGCCGTCGAGGATCAGCTCCAGGGATTTGACCCACTGACCGTCCTCATCCAGCGTAATGCCATGCTCACCCAGCGGCAGGCTGAACAGCGCGCTGTTGAACAGACGCATCAAACGCTCAACGTCCTGCTGCGAGAACTCTTCGCGCAGACGGGCGTAGCTGTTGTTGTCGGCGTGATCGAGTTGCTGTTTCACCGATTTCAGGCGTTTTTCCAGGTCCCGCAGACGTTCTTCGAGGTCTTCGGCAGAGAACTGCCGCGACTGGGCCAGCGCACCGGCCAGTTCATCGTGCGCGTCCTTGGCCGCGAGCAGTTGCTGCTCCAGCACTTTGACGTCATCGACCAACGCGAAGCGATTCTTCAACGCCGAGAGTTCGCCGAGCCAACGCTGGATGCCGGTGATTTCCCGCTCCAGGCGCATCAACTCCTGAGTGCCGCCACGCTGATCGTTTTGCAGCGCGTCCTGTTCGTTGCGGTAGTGCTCGGCCTGAATCGTCAGCTCTTCCTTGCGCGCACTGGCGTAATCCGACCAAGTGCCAAGCAACGAATCGAGCAGCGGAGAGATCCGGTGCAACTTGCCGCGCAGAATATTGCGCTGGGTCACGCCAGCGGCGAGGGCTTCAACCAACGGGCCGGCGGTGACCAGCGAGTTGTAGTCCTGCTCCATGCGGCGTACATCGCGGAACGCTTCTTCGCACGCGGCGATGTAATCGACGCTGCCGGAACGCAAGCTGTGTTCAAACGCATCGAGGAACAGTTGCTTGAGCTTGGCCGCGGTGATTTCGCGCATGTGCAGCAAGTTGATGAACAGTGCGCGGAAGGTCTTCAGGCTCTGCTCGCTGGTGGAGCGCAGCGGGATCAGGGTCAGGTCCAGCGGGATTGAGGTGTGACCGCCGACCAGCAAGCGACGCAGCTCATCCGGCTTGAGTTCATAGGCTTTCAGGTCCTCACGCTCAAGGTTGGTGAACAGCTCTTTCTGGCGCAGGCAGGTGTCGTTCTTCTGGTAATGCGCCAGGTCCAGTTTGCCGGCGTAGGCAAAGAACTGGTGACCGAAACCACCGCCCGGGCCGCGCCCGACCACGCCGATTACGTGCGGACCATGGGGCAGCGAGACTTCGACCAGGATGTAACTGGTGTCCGAGGCGAAGTAGAAACGACGGGATTGTTCCAGGCTGTACTTGCCGAAACTCATGTCCGACATGCGCGCCAGAATCGGAAACTGCAACGCGTTGATCGAGGCGGATTTACCGAGGTTGTTCGCGCCGTAGACCGACAACGGTTCTTCCAGTGGAAACAGGCCGAGGCTGTAACCGGCGGTGTTCAAAAGGGCAAAGCGGCGAATGCCGTAGCGTTCCTTGCTCATGCGTCGGTCTCCTGTTCTTCTGCAATGGCGCGGGCCATGGCGTCTTCTTCGCTTTCTTCTTCGAAGTCACTCAGATCGAGCGGATCATCGGTTTGCAGCAGTTTTTCGTCGCTGTCGTCATCGATCAGCACCGGAACCGGCAGCGGTAAGACGCTGTGCAGGCTGGCCGCCAGATCGCGGTCTTGTTGAACCGACAGGCAAACGTCGAGGAAACGATGCATCGGCGGCAGGAAGCGGTAGATGCCGTTTTCTTCGCCGGCAAAACCGAGCTGGGTCATGCGGCGCATGATTTTTTCTTCGAGTTCTTCCACGGTCTGCACTTCGGCCTGGATGAACAGGTCGCGGTATTTTTCCAGCAAGGACGGCAATTCATCGCGGCCGAGGCTGCCACCGTCGAGCACGGCGACCGGGTCACGGCCCTGATCCGCCAAGTGCTCGACGAGGATGAAGGTGAACAACGCCAGACGTTGCGCAGTCTTGTTCACCGCTGCCGCCGCAAGGTCCGGCACGAAGTAATAGAAACCACGGGTATCGCAGACCAACTCATAGCCCAGCGCCCTGAACAGCGTGCGGTACTGGTCCTGGAAGTTCGACAGTTGCGCGTACAGCTCCGGGTCGCGGCGGCTGACGTGGTAGCCCTTGAACAGCTCGCGAAAGATCGGCGCCAGTTGGGACAGTTCGGATAGATCAAGATGCATGTGGGGTGCTCGCAGAATCCTCGGCGGCGGTGTCGCGGGCCGAGAGCAGGGCGAAGGAGCGCAGGCTGACCTGGTGCTCGTGAGTGTGGTAATCGCGGCGTTCCAGACGCTCGCGTGTGAAGCGTTTTTCCCGCGACAGGCGCGAGAACCAGTAAAGCAATTCGTCGGTGGCGCCGTCCGGCTCCTGCTCCAGCAGCCAGGTCATCAGGTCCGGCATCGGCAGGGCGTCTTCGCAGCGTTCGAGCATTTCCCGAACCGTGCGTGGCGCGCGCGGCGCTTCGCCTTTCTGCGTTTTGTGGGCCTTGGGGAAGCGCGCCGGTTTCGGCTCGAATCGGGCCAGCGCATAAACGTAGGCTTCGACCTGACTGGCGCTGCCGAGGAAGGTGCTTTGCGGGCGGGTGAACATCGGCATCGCCGCTTGCGGCACCGCATCGATGCCTTTGCGACGAATGGCCGACAAGGCCAGCGCAGCGCCTCGGGTCACGGCGTTGTGTCGACGGGCTTCTTCACGCAACGGCAGCAGCAATTCGCGGGCGTGGCGCAGGGTCAGTTGGGCGCTGGTCTGCATTTCGAGAATGCGTGCGTGAGTACGCAGCAGCATGTCGTCGTCGACCAGGTGACCGAGGCGCTGTTGTTCGGTGAGCATGCGCAGCAGGACGTTCTCGACCTTGCGCACGCCTTGCTCGAAGGCGCCGTCGGCGTTCACCAACTGAATCATCGGCTCGACGTATTCGTCCCAGGTCGCCAGTACTTCGGCGTAACGCTGACGCAGCGGGATCTGCCGGTCGCTGGTCTTGGCGCGTTCGGCGACGGCCACCAGGGCCTGTTCGTCGTTGGCGAGTTTCTTCAATACATCGCGTACGCGCATGTCGAGCAAACGCAATTGGCGCGCCAGATCGTGGCCGTCGCGAATGTCGAAAGCGTCCTGAATATAACCGGCCAGACGTTCGAGGTGGCGCAGATAGGCTTCGATTTCCAGGCACAGGCCCAGACGGTGCTCACGGCGCAGGTAAGCGAGGAAGTCGTGGATCTGCGCATTGAGCTCGAAACGGTTCGGGCTTTTTGCCACGGGAACCAGAATGTCGAGGCGGATCCACACGTCCAGCAGGCTGGTGATGTCCTGCGGCGTACTGTCGAGTTGCTGGGCTGCCAACTGTGAACGCAGTTCGTTGAGGCTCAATGTGCCTTGGTCGAAGTGCTCGCACAGTGGCTCCAGAAGTGCCCAGTGTTCAGCGAGGGCGCGCAAGACGCGCTTGGGTTCGATCATCGGAATGGCCGGCTGGTTGGCGATTAAAAGCCGCGATTGTACTGCATCGGGACCGATGCGATTCACTCTCGGGACGGGCTGTAGCTGTTTCTAAGGGAAAGAGTATCGATCAAGCGCGGGCGATCTTGAGCGAAGGGCGGTAGAATCAGCGCACTTTAGTTATCCACAAGTGGCCGACCTTTGCTAATCGAGTCCCGTCGCCGCGCCTATTTGACTGCCATGCAGGTGGTCAACTGGCTGCCGCGCACTGAATTGCCCTTTGCCGCGCCATCGCGTCCCGAGCTGATGGAGATGCCGGAGCCGTTGGTCGTCGCGCCGGTGGTGCCTGCCTCCGCGCCAGCACCTGCCGCTGTCGCTGCGCCGGTGATGGCACCGACGGAGCGCGTCAAGATCGAGGTGCCGCGGCCATCGCTGGCCAGCACCCGCACGAACGCCAAGGTCGAAGAAGAAGCCGCGCCGGTCGTCGCCAAGTCTGTGCCAGTGCCGCCACCGCGTTTTTCCCTGCAATTGCTGCGCGCTGGTCGGTGCCTGCTGTTGGTCGAGTTACCCACAGGCGAAACGTTCCAGACCCGCGATCCAGCCTATCTGCTGCTCAAAGACATGCTGCGCGCCGCCGGTCTGCCGGACAGCCCGCAGATCATCGGCGAGCCGGTGCGCTGGCCGCTGCTGGCCCGGGGCACCATGGATCAGGGGCCGGAAGCCGCTCGGGACTTCGTGCAAGGTTTTCTCTCGGCCCGGCTGGAAGACGCTCCGTGCGTTTGCGTGTGGCTGATCGGCCTGCCAGCGGTGCGTTTTGCCGGTGAGGCGAACGCCGAATCCTTCAACCGTGAACTCCAGGTCGAAGGCCTGGGCTCGGTCTGGGCCCTGCCGGGCCTGGAATTATTAATGGAAGAGCCACAGCGTAAGGCTGATGTCTGGCAAGCCATGCGTCGGCTGATGGCGCGCTGGAAAGAATCAAATGAGTGACGCTGTATCGTTCCGCCCGATGACCGAGGCGGACCTGGACGCTGTACTGAAAATCGAATACGCGGCGTACAGCCATCCCTGGACCCGCGGGATTTTTCTGGATGGGCTGGGCAAGTACCAGATCTGGCTGATGTTCGAAGGGCAGCAACAGGTCGGTCACGGCGTGGTGCAGATCATTCTGGATGAAGCGCATCTGCTCAACATCACCGTCAAGCCCGAGAATCAGGGCCGTGGGCTGGGTTTGACGCTGCTGGAGCATTTGATGTCCCGGGCGTATGACGCCAAGGCGCGGGAATGTTTTCTGGAAGTGCGCGACAGCAACCGTGGCGCGTTCAAGTTGTATGAGCGTTATGGGTTTAACGAGATTGGGCGGCGGCGGGATTACTACCCCGCGGTGGGAGGGCGGGAAGATGCCGTGGTCATGGCCTGCACTTTGGTCGACTGAGCCTTTTTGAAGCTTCGCGGGCAAGCCTCGCTCCTACAGGACTGGTGTCTTACCCATCCCGTAGGAGCGAGGCTTGCCCGCGAAGGCGTCCTGACTGACATCTACGATCAACGATTACCGTCCATCGGATCCCGCCGCGCCATCTCCGCCTCATCCAGCCCATTGCCCCCGCCAATATCGTCTTCATCGACAATACTCAAATCCCAATCCGCCTGATTGCCCTCACCGGCCTCATGGGCATCCCGCGCACCGTCTTCACGGATCAACGTTTCCGGGCTCATGTCATCATCTGTAGACTCATGGTCATCGGTCGAGGCCCCCGTCATGCCCGCTTCACGCACACGTTCCCGAGGCATCAGCCGTTCGCGCTCGGTTTCCGGCAGTTCGTCGCCTATTTTCGCGCTGGGTTCTTCCTCGTCGAAATCCAGTTCATGCATCGAACCCATGCGGTCTTCGTTGTCGTCGATGGGCTCGGGCTGCACCGCATCGTACGGACGTCGTGAATCAGTCATGGCAATTCCTCATACTGTGGGCCTTACTAGGGTGGACCCGCTGAACTCCTGAGAATTCCACCCGGCATTACTTGCATCAAGCGCGTGACCCCGACGGGCGGTTGTCTGTCAAACCAGCGCATCATTCTTGAGGCTTTACAGCATGAACGAATTACAAGATCTGATTGATAACAACGAACGCTGGGCCGAGGCGATCAAACAGGAAGATCCGGACTTCTTCTCCAAGCTGGCTCGCCAACAGACGCCGGAATACTTGTGGATTGGCTGTTCCGACGCCCGGGTGCCTGCCAACGAGATCGTCGGCATGCTGCCCGGCGACCTGTTCGTCCACCGCAACGTGGCCAACGTGGTGCTGCACACTGACCTCAACTGCCTGTCGGTGATTCAGTACGCGGTCGACGTGCTCAAGGTCAAACACATCCTCGTCACGGGCCACTACGGCTGCGGCGGTGTGCGCGCTTCGATGCAGGATCGCCAGCTGGGCCTGATCGACGGCTGGCTGCGCTCGATCCGTGATCTCTATTACGAGAAGCGTGAAGAACTGGCCGGGTTGCCGACCGAAGAAGAACGGGTCGACCGTCTCTGCGAGCTCAACGTGATCCAGCAAGTGGCCAACGTCGGCCATACCAGCATTGTGCAAAACGCCTGGCATCGCGGGCAGAACCTGTCGATCCATGGTTGCATCTACGGCATCAAGGATGGCCGGTGGAAAAGCCTGAACACGACCATCAGCGGTTTTGAGCAATTGCCGCCGCAGTACCGACTGCGTCCGGTCGAAACGCTGTAAAACGGTTCAACAGAGACTGCGCCGACGCCAGTGGTGGAAATACAACTGGCCGTCGGCGTTCGGCTGTTCATCGTAGCCGCAGATCCAGCCTCGACACTCCGGGGACCCGCACTGACAGGCGAACTGGCGCAGCAGTTTGTCTTCGGTCGTGGCGTAATCCATCGTCAAGTTGTCGCCTTTATTAATATCCGTCAGTGCCCACAACCACATTTCGCTCATGTCGAGAAAGACATTGGGGTCGCAGGAGTGCCTCAGCAGCCCGCTGAAGTGTGGGTCGTAGACGTGGATACCAGGCGCCAGTTGCCGGGTATGTCGATGGCGATAAGGCACGAGATGCCCCGACACGCGGCAGATTCGGCTGATCTGTGGAAATTCGCGCAGGGCTACGATGGCCGCGGCCAATCCACTCGCGTTGTAGATAATCTCGAAATCGACCCGGGAAGGAAATCCAAGGCCTGGCGGTAGCTCCGGGAATGGATAGAATCCATCGGGAGCTTGCGCCAGGGGCCCGTGCAGGGAATGAGGTTTCATAACGATCCTTGTCGGCAGCGCGTTGCGATTTCCCAACTGACGTCCTGTCAGCCCTGCAACACAGGGGGTTACCTCAAGATCTCGCAAATGAAACGACGGGTCTACTGTCAGAACTGACAGAAGGAAAGTGCGCTTTTGCGCGTAAGCCTTCGCTCACACGCAAACGTGCAAGGGCGTTTACAGCGCAGGCGCCGGAGCCGCAGTCACAGGTGCCGGGGCTTGCAGCTGTTTGAGCTCGGACTGGATCGGCGTCGTCGCGCATTTGGCCACGGCTTGTTCAGGCGTCAGGTTACGGATCGAGGTGTAGAACAGCTCGCAGGTTTTTTCTTTCTGGGTCACTTGCCACGTCTGTGTGCAGCCTTTCAGCTGAGCGGTCGGGTCGGTCCCGGGTTTGCTGCCCATACCGGCCTGCCAGCAGGCGGCGCTCAAATCCTGGCCCATGACTTTCAGGCCCGCGGCATCGGCCTTGGCCTGAGCATCGTCGCCGGTGTAGCTCTCTGGGTTGGCGGCGTACCAGATGTAGCTCGGGTGGTTGGAGCCCAGCACCGGCACCTTCACCCCGGCGCTCGGGCTGATCGTGGCCAGACCCAGCACATTCACGGTCGGCCCGTATTGCTGCTTGATCCAGTTACGCACCGGTGCGCCAAACGCGACCATCGGCAACGTGGCACCGCTGGCGTTCTGGCTGACTTCCTTGACCATGGTGGTCTGGTAGTCCTTGAAGTAGTCGTAGACACCTTCCAGATCCTTGCCTGCACTGGCTGGCGCCGCAATCGGCGCGATATCAATGATGGTCTGGTAACCCGGCGTCTGATCGGCGGGGATACCGTTGTCGGTCAGCAGCGTGGCCCAGCGATCCGTGGTGGCGGAGCGCAGGTAATCCTGGGCCTGTGTCAGGGAGTAATCCGGCGGGAAATGCAGCAGCTCGACGCTCTTGCGGTTTTCCAGGGCCATGCCCAGTGGCAGGAACAGATACCAGCTGTAAGCCCACTTGCCATCAACGTTGAGCTTTTTGGCGCCCGTGTAGGCCAGATCACCGGCATTGAGCAGCGCGGACAACGGTTTTTCGTAACCCTTCGGCACGCCGCTGATGTCGGCGTAGAGCTGACCGTTATCGGTTTTGACCCGCACTTTCGCAGTGCTGTAGCCATCGCGCTGTACGCTTTGCGTCAGGTAGTGCTCGACGGTTTGCTCAAGCGTCCAGTTGCGGAAGCAGACGACGTTGCAGTTGTTGGGGTAGGCGAACAGCCGCGTGACGCGTTCGGTGCTGCCCAGTTTCAGATCGACATTGGCGTGGGCGGCGGCGCTCAGGGTAAGGGCCGCGAGGGTAAGTCCTGTCAGTTTGAACATGCTCAGATCCTTTTCAGCGTGGGCCGCGTTGATCGCGGGCGATAGTTACTTAAGCAGATCGGCCGGCAATCGCTCACCTGAACATCAAATGAGTCAGGTGATATTCCGGAAAATACATCCGACACACGAAGATGACGCCGACCATCACCAGCAAAAACACCAACTGCAACGGACTGAAGTGCGCCCAATGCAGCGCCGTCAGCCAGGGACGCCGAGCGGCCAGTTCAGGATCGAGCTGACCGATACGGCGTTTGTGCAAGAGACCGATCAGCATGAAACCGACATAAGTCGCCATGCCCGGCCAACCCAACAGAAGCCCGAACAGCAACGTGAGGACGGCTTGCGGAACACCGTGTCGCATCACCAACCAACGGGTATCCGGGTTCCAGTGGCGGGGGACCAGGCCTTCGGTCAGCCACAGGTCCTGGACAACGACATGCGAGATGATCGGCACCCACCAACTCATGGCGAAACGGAAGAACCAGACCGGCACGCAGGCGAATGCCAACGGGATAAATATCATTGGAATGCTGATGCTGAAGCCTTTGGATTTGTATTCGGTCGGGAAATAAAACAAAAACAGCGCCAGTGCGATGCCCGCCCAGACACGCACCCAGGTTTCGTCGGCGATGGGGCGCGGCAGGAAACGTCGCCAGTGAAAAACATCGGCGTGGGGCAACCGCAAACGCAATTGCGGATAACGCCACTTGAGGGTTTGCGCAAGGTCATGACAGGCCTGCCATTCGTTCTGGCCAAAGCCGTCGATCATTTTCTTTTGTTGGCCAGGCTGCATCGGATTCATCAGCAAGTGCGCGGCTTGAACGTCAGCGGCCCAGGTCCGGTTGTCTTGGGCCTTGGCCTGCAGGCTTGCGTAGAAGCTTTCCTGATTGCAGCGCTCAATCAGTGCCTGCCAGAGCGACATCGGTTCAGGATGAATGCCTTTTTTATCGTCCCAGCCAAACACCTGACCGACGCGATCGAACAGTGGCAGGCTCCATTCGGTGTCGTTGAACAATTGCAGGAGGATCCGCTGCCACTCCTGACGTCGATCGAACACCTGCAGCCAGGGTTGTACGGTGTAACTTTTGAGCTGTGTCAGGAATTCCCGCTCCTTGCTGGCTTCGAGCAACTCCTGCAACACCTGCCGATAATCCTGCAGCAAGCCGCTGGCGAGAGCGTCTCGCTGCCAATCGGTCATTTCGACGTTTTGCCAGGGCGCGAGCCAATCGAGGTGCTGGACCGCCCAGGCGGCAATCGAATTGCGCAAGCCCGGATGATCGAAGCACAACGCCAGTAATCGCTGCTCAAACGCTTTGGCGCAGTGCTGTTGTTGCGCTTGGGCCCAGCGCTCGGACAGATTCTGCTCGGAGAGTCCGTCGAGCAAGGTGCGCGCCGCGAGTTCGTCCGGCGCTGCAACCGGTTCGTGAAGGGGCTCGGGGTTGGACGGTGCAAGGTTCAGCGAGCGCAGAGGGGGCGGACTTTCAAGGTTTAAGGGCCGAAGTGGAGGCGGATTTTGAAGGCTCAACGGACGCACGCCGAGCACATCGGACCCTGCCTGGAGGTCGGTGTGATTGGGCTTCTCGACAATGTCGACCGTTGCGACTTCATGTTCTTCGGCGGCGTATTCGGCTCGCCATTGCGCAACACCCAGCGCCTGCTCATAGGCTTCACGCAAGCGCTGAAAGCCTTCGGGATCTTCATCGGGCCGGAAGGTTTTCAGCAGCCTTGCATAGCTTCGCTTGAGGGTGCGCGCATCAGCGTCTTCGGGCAGTTCCAGCACAGACCAGCAATCCATATTGCTGCTCCTTAGTGCCAGAGACCGTTGTCCAGCGTGCCCAGTTGCTGGGTCAGTTCACTGCGCGCTTCACGGATCCGCCGTTCATCCTGCGAATCAAGCACGTGCTGAAACTGTTTGGCCCAATGAGCAATCTGTTCACGCATCTGCCCCAGACTTTCCTGATAGAGACGCTCAAGACGTGCGGTCAACACCGTATTGACCTGCTGATCGCGCGGATGAATCTTCAACAGCGCCAGGCCCTCCAGGCGTTCCTGAATCTCTTCGGGTGTGAGCACGCCGGGGTTGTTTTCGATGACCAGCGAATGCTTGTCGCCCGTCAGGGGAATGACCACCTGGGCTTCGAGCAAACCGTTGTTGTCGTAGGTGAAACGCACGTCGAGGGCGACTTCGCCGGCCTTGCGTTTCGGCACTTTGATGTCCAGTTCGCCCAATGCCACGTTGTCTTTGACCAGGCGGCTTTCGCCCTGAAAGATCTTCAGCAGCACGTGCTCTTGGTTATCTTGCAATGTGTACACCGTCTTGACCCGGCTCACCGGCACGATGCTGTTGCGCTCGATGATCGGCAAGTAATGCCCGCTTTCGTACTGCTGGCCGATTTGGGTCGAAGTCTCGATGCCCAATGTGTAAGAACAGACGTCGGTCAGCACCACTTCTTCCAGCGCGGCGGAGCGTGCTTTCAAGGCAGCCTGGATCGCCGCACCGTGGGCCACGACTTCGTCCGGATCGAGACTGATCGAAGGGAAACGCCCAAACAGGCCGGCCGCCAGTTTGCGCACCAGCGGCATGCGCGTCGTACCGCCCACCAGCAGGATTTCGTCGAGATCACTGACCCGAATCCGCGCGTCTCTCAGGGCCCGCTCGATCGGTGTGCGCAGGCGTTCGAGCAGCGGCGTGTAGAGCGTGGCCAATTGCGCTTGGGTGATGGTTTGCGTCCATTGCTGGCCGTCGACCCGCAGGCTGAATTCGGCGCTGCTGTCCTGGCCCAGGGCTTTGCGCACGCGCTCGGCCTCGCGACGCAAAGGCTGGATGATGCTGTTGCGGTCAGGAAAGTTGTCGGTGTTGCGATGATGCTCAAGGAAATGCTCAAGCAGCACGCTGTCGAAATCTTCACCACCCAGGAAGTTGTCGCCCGCGCTGGCGCGCACTTCCATGACCCCGTCGAAGAGCTCCAGGATCGACACGTCGAAGGTGCCGCCGCCGAGGTCGAACACCAGGAACGAAGTTTCCTTGTCCCGTTGATGCAGCCCATACGCCAGCGCCGCAGCGGTTGGCTCGTTGATCAGTTTTTCAACCTTCAGACCCGCCAGCTCACCGGCAATGCGCGTGGCCTTGCGCTGGGCATCGCTGAAGTAGGCCGGCACGCTGATCACAGCTTCATGCACGGTTTCGCCGAAGGCCCGCTCGACGTCTTCCTTCAGGCTCTTGAGCACCAGCGCCGAAAGCTCCTCGGGACGGAATGACCGGTCTCCCAGACGCACTTCCGTAGCGCTGCCCATGTGCCGCTTGAACAGCGAAGCGGTCTGGCGCGGGTGAGTGTGCAAGCGCTCGCGGGCAGCCTGACCGACCAGAACCCGGCCCTGATCATCGAGACCCACCACGCTGGGAGTGAGGAACTGGCCGAGTGCATTGGGCACCAACTCGCTGGACTCCCCGCGCCAGACGGCAACGAGGCTGTTGGTGGTTCCCAGGTCAATCCCTACGATCATGGCGATGAACTCCCTTTCCGGCCTGCAAAAAGTTGATACAGATAATATTCGCGCAAGGATATTACCGGAGCAGCGGGACGGTAAAGGAAAGTAGTGGCACTGAGCTATTATTTGCGGCGGGACGTGGTTTGGTCCGCAAGCGTGGGATGTGACAGAGGGTTACAAGAGGTGCAGTGTCTACCGTTCTCGAGCACTGCTAGACTGGCGCAGTATTGGACTTGGCAAAGGTCACCCATGAAACCTTCTACTGCACTGGATCTAAAACGAGCAGCCGTCCGCGAGGTCGTCGGTCGATTTCGTACGTCCAACCCTCGTGTATTTGGTTCCGCGTTACTCGGGACAGATAAAGAAGGGAGTGACCTTGATTTACTGGTGGACGCTCTCCCAGGGGCCACGCTTTTCGATCTCGGAGGGCTTCAAGTCGAGCTCGAAGATTTGCTGGGGGTCAGTGTTGATCTGCTGACGCCGGGAGATCTTCCGTTGAAGTTTCGTCAGCAGGTACTCGAACAGGCTCGTCCCGTATGACTGTTAACCGTCTCGCAGATTACCTTGACCATATGCGGCAAGCCGCAAGCGATGCGCTGATTTTTGTCGAAGGCTTGAGTAAAGAAGAGTTTTCCGAAGACAAACGTACCCAGCAAGCTGTGATCATGAGCCTCATCATTATTGGTGAAGCAGCCACCAAAGTAATGGATGGCTATGCGGATTTTGCGAGCGAAAATTCACAAGTGCCATGGCGCAGCATGCGAGGTATGCGCAACCGCATTGCTCACGGCTATTTCGATATCAATCTCGAAGTGGTGTGGGATACCGTTCAGACGGCCTTGCCTGAGTTGTTGAAGGTTTTACCCTCCGATCAAATCTGATTGCACCTGCTTTGCACAGGTGCAATCAACTTCGTTTACGGCATCACCGGCGGCGTATACGTCAGCGTCGTCCCCAGCGCCCACAGCAAAAACAGCACCAGCGGCGTGTGCACCAGCAATTGCACGAACGAGAAGCCAATCAAGTCCCGCGCCTTCAACCCGAGCACGCCCAGCAGCGGCAGCATGTAGAACGGGTTAATCAGGTTCGGCAGGGCTTCAGCCGCGTTGTAGATTTGCACGGCCCAACCCAGGTGGTAATTCAGGTCGGTGGCCACCTGCATGACATAAGGCGCTTCGATGATCCATTTGCCGCCGCCGGATGGAATGAAGAAACCGAGAATCGCCGAGTAAACGCCCATCAGCAGCGCATAAGTGTCGTGGGACGCAATGCTGACGAAGAAGGTCGAGATGTGGTGGGCCAGGGTCTGCGCGTCAGTGCCTTTGACCGTGGTCATCAGCGCAGCGATCGAGCCGTAGAGCGGAAACTGGATTAGCACGCCGGTGGTGGTTGGCACCGCTCGCGATACGGCATCGAGGAAGCTGCGCGGGCGCCAGTGCAGCAGCGCGCCGAGCATGATGAACAGGAAGTTGTAAGTGTTCAGGCCCGAGATCGCGCTGATCGCCGGTTTAGTCGAAAACTCGTGGAACAGCCACCCCGCTGCCAGCAGCACCAGCAAAATTGTCAGCAGCGGGCTGTGCTCCAGCCATTCGCCGGGGCGGGTGCGCGGTTGCAGCGGTGGCAGGTTGAAGCTCGGGTCAATGCCGCAGGCTTCGGCGTCGCGGGCTGTTTTCGGCCCCGGCGCGGTGGCGTAGGCGATGATCAGCGAAATCACGATCAGTGCCAGCAACATGACGCCGGACTGCCAGAGAAAAATGGTCTGGGTGAACGGAATGACGCCGGTGATCGACAGAATCGAGGGTGGCAGGCTGGCCGGGTTGGCCTGTAATTGCGCGGCGGACGACGACAGGCCCAAGGCCCACACGGCGCCAAGGCCCAGATACGCGGCAGCACCGGCGGCGCGGTAATCCATTTTCAGGTCGGTGCGGCGAGCGAGGGCGCGCACCAGCAGACCGCCGAACACCAGCGACAGGCCCCAGTTCAGCAGCGACGCCACCATGGAAATCAACGCGACCCAGGCCACGGCCGAGCGGCCGTTTTTCGGGATCCGGGCCAGGCGGTCGATGAGTTTCACCGCGGGCGGGGAGCTGGCGACCACATAACCGCCGATGACCACGAACGCCATCTGCATGGTGAACGGGATCAGGCTCCAGAACCCATCACCGAAAGCCATGGCCGCGTCAGTGGGTTTGGCGCCCATGAACAGGGTCGCCACGGCCACGATGATCACCGCCAGCGCGGCAAACACCCACGAGTCGGGGAACCAGCGTTCGGCAAAACTTGAACAGCGCAGGGCAAAGCGGGCGGAGCGGGTATCTTCGATATCAGCGGCCACGGGAGTACCTCGAATTTTTATGTTTATTGTGGTCTTTGGGGCGGCAAAGGCCCGTCTGGACAGGTGCCAACAGTAATTCAATCGGTCATTTTTTTGTGACGAAGATTAACCCGTCTGAGACTTTGGTCTAACGGGTTGTCGGTGGACGCGTTTGCGTAGACCATGGGCGCCTTGGTTTTTTGCCCGTGCCAGAGTTCTTTTCATGACTGCCAATACCGATTCGCGCCCGACGCCGTTCAGCCGCTCGGACTACAAGACCCTTGGCCTGGCGGCCCTTGGCGGCGCCCTGGAAATCTACGATTTCATCATTTTCGTCTTTTTCGCGCTGACCCTCAGCCAGCTGTTTTTCCCACCGGAAATGCCCGAGTGGCTGCGCTTGCTGCAAAGCTTCGGGATTTTCGTGACGGGTTATCTGGCGCGCCCATTGGGCGGCATTCTGATGGCGCATTTCGCCGACCGGCTGGGGCGCAAGAAGGTCTTCAGCCTGAGCATCCTGATGATGGCGCTGCCGTGCCTGCTGATCGGCATCATGCCGACCTACGCCCAGATCGGCTATTTCGCACCGCTGCTGCTGTTGGTCCTGCGGGTCCTGCAGGGCGCTGCGGTCGGCGGTGAAGTGCCGAGCGCCTGGGTGTTCGTCGCCGAGCACGCGCCGGCCGGGCATCGCGGTTATGCCCTGGGCTTCTTGCAAGCCGGGCTGACCTTTGGCTACCTGATCGGCGCCCTGACCGCGACCTTTCTGGCGCAGGCGTTCACCCCGACGGAAATCCTCGATTACGCCTGGCGTTACCCGTTCCTGCTGGGCGGCGTGTTCGGGGTGATTGGCGTCTGGCTGCGCCGCTGGCTTAGCGAAACCCCTGTGTTCATGGCCATGCAGGCCAAGCGCGAGGCCGCTGTCGAACTGCCGCTACGCACGGTCTTGCGCGAACATCGCCTGGCGATATTGCCAGCGATGCTCCTCACCTGCGTACTGACGTCGGCGGTGGTGGTGTTCGTGGTCATCACCCCGACCATGATGCAGAAAACCTTCGGCATGACTGCCAGCCACACCTTCGCCTTGAGTGCCTTGGGCATTGTGTTCCTGAACATCGGCTGTGTACTCGCCGGGCTGCTCGTCGATCGCATCGGCGCCTGGCGCACGGTCATGCTCTATAGCCTGCTGCTGCCGCTGGGCATCGGCGTGCTTTATACGTGCCTGATCACCGGGGGCCAATGGATCGGCTTGGCCTACGCGATTGCCGGACTCGGTTGCGGGGTCGTCGGCGCGGTGCCGTCGGTGATGATCAGCCTGTTTCCCGCGCGAATTCGCGTCTCGGGGATTTCCTTCACCTACAACATTGCCTACGCAGCGTGGGCGAGTGTCACACCGTTGTTGCTGATCGGTCTGATGCCGTGGAGTCCGTGGATTTGCGTGATCTTCAGTGCGGTGATGGGCGCGGTGGGCGTGAGCAGCGCTGCTTATTTCGGTACACGGATGCCCCGGGTTGAACATTGCCCGGCCGCTGGCACGGCATGAGCGCAAGGTCACGCAGGCGTGCCGCAACTATTTTTGTAGGACAACCCTGAAACACTCTTCAGAAAATATCCGCAAGGCCGATGGCTAGGCTGCATGCCGCTTTCCATTCCTGTCCATCGGTGCTTTCCATGTTCAACAAACGCTTGAAGCAGGAGCTGTCGGCTCTTCGCGAAGAACTCTCCAGCCTTCAGCAAGTGAAGGACAGTCTGGAAAGCGAGATGCTGGTCCTGACCCTGGATCCTGATGGACGGATTCAATTGGTCAACCAGAACTTCCTCGGCGAGATGCTCTACAAAAGCAGCGACCTGATCGGCCGGCACATTGAAGACATCGTCCCGCCCCATGTGAAATCGGACGAATTCCACCTCCGCTTCAAGGCTGCGCTGACCCGCCGTGAGCACTTTGCCGGCGCCGTGCGTTTGCTGCGGGGCAATGGCAAGGAAGCCTGGTTGCGTTCGATTGTGCAGCCCGTGTTGTCCTCGGAGGGGCGGATCAAGCACTTCTCGATTTATTCCAGCGACCTGACCCGCACCATCGAGGCGTCCCGCGAGCATGAGAACCTGATCGGCGCGCTGGTGCGTTCGACGGCGGTCATCGAGTTCGATCTCAATGGCAATGTGTTGGCGGCCAACGAGCGGTTCCTCAGCGGCATGGGTTACAGCCTGGCGCAAATCAAGGGCAAACATCACCGTACGTTCTGCGAGCCTGAAGAGTACAACAGCGCGGAATACCAGAACTTCTGGCGCCGCCTGAACGCCGGCGAATTCGTGGCAGGCCGCTTCAAGCGTGTGGACAACCACGGTCGTGTGGTCTGGCTGGAGGCGTCCTACAACCCGGTGGTGGATGCCAACAACACGCTCTACAAAGTGGTGAAATTCGCCACGGTGATTACCGATCAGGTCAATCAGGAGCAGGCGGTCGCCGAAGCGGCCAACATCGCCTACAGCACCTCCCAGCAAACCGATCAAAGCGCTCAGCGTGGAACCGCCGTGGTGACTCAGGCGGTGGACGTAATGCGTGACCTAGCCCGGCACATGCAAACCGCCGGCGAAGGCATCGAAGCGTTGAACGAGCAGTCGCTGGTGATTGGCACCATCGTCAAAACCATCAGCGGCATTGCCGAACAGACCAACCTGCTGGCGCTTAACGCGGCCATCGAAGCGGCGCGCGCCGGTGAACAGGGGCGAGGTTTTGCGGTGGTGGCGGATGAAGTCCGGCAGTTGGCGTCCCGTACCAGCCAGGCCACCGATGAAATCGTTGGCGTGGTACGCCAGAACCAGGACATGGCGCGCAATGCCGTGGCCCTGATGACCGACGGCAAACTTCAGGCTGAACAAGGCCTGGCGCTGGCGGCGGAAGCGGGCACGGTGATCGTCGAGATTCAGGACGGCGCGCAGAAAGTGGTGAACGCGGTCGGGCAGTTTGCCAATCAACTGGCGACTTGATAACTGACCTCTAGGTGGAAATCGCTACAATCGGCGTTTTCCCCAGGAGCAGCCCTCATGAGCGTTTCTCACCGCCGTCCGGTTCCCTTGTCCAAGGCTTATCGCTTGCTCAATCACGGGCCGACCGTGCTGGTCAGCGCGGCGCATGAAGGCCAGCGCAATATCATGGCCGCGGCTTGGGCCATGCCTTTGGACTTCGAACCGCCGAAAATCGCCGTGGTGCTGGACAAGTCCACCTGGACCCGACAACTGCTGGAAGCGTCGGGCACCTTCGTGCTGAACGTTCCCTGCGCGGCCCAGGCCGACATCGCCCAGACTGTGGGCTCGACGTCGGGCCTGGAGCTGACTCAGGGCCAGGGCCTGGACAAGTTTCAGGTCTACGGCCTGCAGACGTTCAGTGGCGAGCTGATCGATGCGCCGATGCTTGAAGGTTGCGTCGCCTGGCTGGAGTGCCGACTGCTGCCGGAGCCCAACAACCATCAGCAATACGACCTGTTCCTGGCCGAGGTGATTGCCGCCCAGGCCGATGAACGCGTGTTCAGTGAAGGCCGTTGGCACTTCGCGGGACACGATGCGCTACGCACCCTGCATCATGTGGCGGGCGGGCATTTCCTGACGATCGGCGAGCCGGTGGACGGCAAGACTCTGCAGCCGTAAACCGGCTGCCTTTTACACCCAGACGTCATTCTGCGCCGTGCGTTCGCCGCCTTCGCTGCCTGTATTCAGCACACCCTTGGGCTCGATCAGCAGCAGTTTCACTTCTTGCGCGGCAGAGGGTTTGTGCTCGACACCCTTCGGCACCACATACATTTCGCCCGCGTTCAGCAGGACGTGGCCATCGCGAAAGTCGATGCGCAGCTGCCCCTCGAGCACGATGAAGGTCTCGTCGGTGTCCAGGTGATCGTGCCAGATGAAATCCCCCAGCAGTTTCACCACTTTGAACTGGTAGTCGTTCATCTCGGCGATGACCCGAGGGCTCCAGTGCGAGTCGATCCGGGCGATTTTTTCAGCGAAGTTCAGGCTTTGGTAGGCGTTCATGAAGAATGCTCTCGTGGTTGATCGTGAAGCCACGATAGTCAGCACGGCAGCGGGCTTCTTGTACGATTGTGCGCGCTCAGCGGCGGTGCATTTTCATCCAGCGGGCCGGTGACAGGCCGTATGCCTTGCTGAATTGCCGGGTCATGTGGCTCTGGTCGGTGAAACCGGCGATCAGTGCGGCACTGACCAGAGACTGGCCCTGGATCAGCAGGGCGCGGACCAGGTCCAGGCGACGCATGGTCAGGTATCGATAAGGGCTGGTGCCAAACAACAGGCGGAAATCCCTCGATAGACTCCAGCGATCCCGACCGCTGTGCTGCGCCAGTTCCTCCAGTGTCACCGTGCGATCCAGGGCGCTGTGGATGAACTCCCGCGCGCGCTCCGCCGCCACGTAGTCGAAGCGTTGGCGTTTACCGGGCGCGCCGGAGACAGTGCTCAATGCCTGCGCCAGATCGAACAGCGCGTCCTGCTCTTCCAAGGGATCGAGGGGGCAATCCAGGCTTCGCAGCAGCACGTCGGTGGCGGCGAACAGGCGTGGGTCGGTCGACAATCCGGTCTTGATGAACGGCAGCGGTTGCCCGCCGAGTATCTGCTGGATCAGCGCCGGCTCGATGTACATCATCCGGTACTTGAAGCCGGCCTCGGTGCCAGCCTCGCCATCGTGGACTTCGTCCGGGTGCAGCACCAGGGTCCCGCCGGGCAGGCTGTGGCGCCAGCCGCCGCGGTATTGAAAACTCTGCACGCCGGCCAGGGTCCGGCCGATTGCGTAGGTGTCATGGCGGTGAAGGTCGTAGCCGTGGCCGGCAAAAAATGCCTCGAAACGCTGAACCCCGCCCACGTCGGGGGCGCGATGGAACCAGTCGATGGGAGGCGTGTGCTTGGCCATGGTGTCGTTGTCTTGAGCGCAATGTCGACCACGGTAACCCAGGGACCGGCCACCTGTCTGCTGGCCGACAAAACCCATGGGGCTGGTAGAAAACCGCATGCAAATGTAGCAAGGTATCGAGCATTCTCTGCACCCTGTAAGCCATCGAGGCGCGGGTGCGTTTGATCGTTCGTCGAGGTGTCTGGTATGAGCAAACTACGGGTAGGGATTATTTTTGGTGGTCGTTCGGCGGAGCACGAAGTGTCGCTGCAATCGGCGAAAAACATCGTCGATGCGCTGGATCGGTCGCGCTTCGAACCGGTGCTGATCGGTATCGACAAGCAAGGCCATTGGCACCTCAATGATCCATCGAACTTCCTGCTCAACCAGGAAAATCCGGCCCTGATCGCCCTCAACCAGTCCAACCGGGAACTGGCCGTGGTGCCGGGCAAGGCCAGCCAGCAATTGGTCGAAACCTCGAGTCAGGAAATGCTGGGCCACGTCGATGTGATCTTCCCGATCGTGCACGGCACGCTGGGTGAAGACGGTTGCCTGCAAGGCCTGTTGCGCATGGCGGATTTACCCTTTGTCGGCTCCGATGTGCTCGGCTCGGCGGTGTGCATGGACAAGGACATCAGCAAGCGGCTGTTGCGTGACGCCGGGATTGCAGTCACGCCCTTCGTGACCCTGACTCGTGCCAGCGCCGAGCGCACCGGGTTCGCCGAGGTCCAGGCCAAACTCGGTCTGCCGCTGTTCGTGAAGCCGGCGAACCAGGGGTCGTCCGTGGGCGTCAGCAAGGTCAGTGACGAAGCCGAGTACACGGCGGCAGTGGAACTGGCCCTGGGTTTCGATGAAAAAGTATTGATCGAATCCGCCGTCAACGGTCGCGAGATCGAGTGCGCGGTGCTGGGCAACGAAGATGCCATCGCCAGCGGTTGTGGCGAGATCGTGGTGCGCAGCGGCTTCTATTCCTACGACAGCAAATACATCGACGCTCAAGCGGCAGAGGTCGTGGTGCCGGCCAACATCAGCAGCGAGGCCAGTGAGCGCATCCGCGCCTTGGCTGTCGAGGCGTTTCAGGTGCTCGGCTGTTCCGGGCTGGCGCGGGTCGATGTGTTCCTGACCGACAGCGGCGAAGTGCTGATCAACGAAATCAACTCACTGCCCGGCTTCACCCGAATCAGCATGTACCCCAAGCTCTGGCAAGCCACCGGCATGACTTACAGCGAGCTGGTCAGCCGCTTGATCGATCTGGCGCTGGAGAAGCACAAGGCACGGCAAGCGTTGAAGATCACCCGATAAGCTACTCGGGACTATTCAAACAAGGATTTATGGATGAGCGATAAAACGGAGTACCTGTTTTCCTACGGCACCTTGCAGGACAAAGTCGTGCAACTGTCCAACTTCGGGCGCGAGCTCAGCGGCAGTGCCGATGCGATGCTGGGGTACGAGCAGTCCTGGGTCGAAATCACCGACCCAGAGGTGTTGGCCACCAGCGGCAAGACTCACCATCCGATTCTTCGTCCGGGAAGCGATAGCAGCGTCCCGATTCCCGGCATGGTGTTCCAGATCACACCCGAGGAACTAGCCGCCGCCGACAGTTATGAGGTATCGGATTACAAGCGTGTCAGCGTAGTCCTTCAATCCGGGATTGAAGCGTGGGTGTACGTGAGCGTGTAGTGTGCCTGCGTGATATCCGATGAGCCGGGGAGGGGAGATTTTCAGCGTCGGCCAGTACGCTTCGACCGACGTTTGATCAAGCTTGTTTCATAGGTTTAATCAGGCTCTCTGCTGGTATTCCGAACAGATCATGTAGTTTCCATATCATCGGGAGCGTCAACGCACGCTTGCCATTAAGCACTTCGTAAACCCGGTTTGTCCGGCCAATGGCAGGCGCAAGGTCCGCTGCGGACAGACCTGATTGTTCCATGCGAAATTTTATCGCATCGATTGGATTGGGCAGATCAACTGGAAACTGCTTCGATTCATAAGCTTCGATCAGTGTGATCATGATGTCGAAATAATCCCCTTCAGGCGTGCCAGGCTCTGGCTCATTGTCGAAAAGGGCAGATACAGTCTTGAGGGCTGCGCGGTAGTCCTCGTCGGTGTGAATCGGACGAATGTTCATTGGTTACTCCATCTCGACGGTATCGGCGTCGATTGCGTCGTACTGCTTGTGAGTGCCGACAAATTTTATGTAAACGGCGCCGAAGCGATAAGCCACAGCGACTACCAGCCGAAAGTCATTACCCTTGATGTTGAACACGACTCTACGGCTCTTGAGAATGCTGGCGGTAGCAAAGTGCGCTTTTATGTTCGCAGGTGTTTTCCACTCGGCATTTCTTGCCTCGTCAATCCAAGCTAGTAAGGATTGTTCTGCGTCCGGGTAGCGCTCCCAAAAACTTTTAAGCTGACTAATGGCGATAATTCTCATGGCGTGATCCTAGTCCCGTGATGGGACTGATGCAAGTCTGTGGAGGTGTGGCCGATGGGAGGTGCGGACTCGACTTTGTACCTAGGTGCTTCGGGTGGCTGAACTGATGCGAAAAATGATCTTTGAACTCTATCGAAGAAGCAGTGGTGTGCAGGTAGGAAAAGTCGGCGCGAGGTAGCCGAACAGGACTCATTACATACAAAAAAGGCCTACCTCCCGGTAAGCCTTTTCCACCCTCTGTAGGAATCAATCCCCCAACGCAGCCCCCTCACGCCGAGGATCGGCCCCGCCCGCCAACGAAGCCTTCCCCTGCGCATCCTTCACCCGGACAATCGCCTGGGTGCCGCTGGTCATGTCGATCTCGCTCACGCTGTGCCCTTTGTCCTTCAGCGCCTGCATCAGCCCGGCGCTGAACTGCCCCTCTTCCAGTTCCGTCGGGCCGTTGCGGCTGCCGAAGTTGGGCAGGCTGATGGCGGCTTGCGGGTCGAGGTTCCAGTCGAGCAGGCCGATGGTGGATTTGGCGACGTATTCGATGATTTGCGAACCGCCCGGCGAGCCGATGGTGGCGAGGAATTCACCGCTCTGGCGATCGAAGATCAGCGTCGGGGCCATGGACGAGCGGGGGCGTTTGCCGGGTTCGACGCGGTTGGCGACTTTCTGCCCGTTTTCTTCCGGGATGAACGAGAAGTCGGTCATCTGGTTGTTGAGCAGGAAGCCCTGCACCATCACGTGCGAACCGAACGCGGATTCGACGGTGGTGGTCATGGACACCGCGCCACCTTCGTCATCGACCGCGACCACTTGCGAGGTCGAGATGCGCAGCGGTGAACGGTCCGGTGCGTAGGCGATCTTGATGCCCGGCGGGGTGCCGGGTTTGGCCGTGCCCATGCTGCGGTCACCGATCAGGGCGGCGCGGCTGGCCAGATAGCTCGGGTCCACCAGGCCTTTGACAGGGACGGGAACGAAGTCGGCGTCGGCCAGATAGAGCGCGCGGTCGGCGTAGGCCAGGCGCTCGGCTTCGGCAATCAGGTGCACGGCTTCTGGCGTCGGCTCGGTGCCGGCGGGTTTGCCGGTCTTGACCGGTTTCATTGAGGCCAAGGCAAAACGCTGGTCGCGTACTTCCAACGCCTGGAGTGTGCCGAGGATCTGCGCCACGGCGATCCCGCCCGACGACGGCGGCGGCATGCCGCAGACCTGCCAGCGTTTGTAGTCGGTGCATAGCGGCGCGCGTTCCTTGGCCGTATAGCCTTGGAGATCGTTCAGCGACAGAGTGCCAGGGTTGGCGTGGCCCTGAACCTTGGCGACGATTTCTTGCGCAACCGGCCCTTTGTACAACGCATCGGGACCTTCTGTGGCGATGCGTTTGAGTACGGCGGCCAGTGCCGGGTTTTTCAGCTGAGTGCCGGCGGCTTTCGGGCTGCCATCGGCATTCAGGAAGTACGCCATCATGTCAGGCGAGCGACGCATGGAGGAATCTGAAGCGATCAGCTGATGCAAGCGCGGCGAGATGGCGAAACCTTGCTCCGCGAGTCGGATGGCCGGTTCGAACAGTTGCGCCCATGGCAGACGACCGTGTTTCTGATGTGCCAGCTCAAGCGCTCGCAACACACCGGGCGTGCCCACTGAGCGACCCCCAATCTGCGCCTGGGTGAAGGCCATCGGTTTGCCGTCGGCTTGTAGGAAAAGCTTCTCCGTGGCGCCGGCCGGTGCGGTTTCGCGACCGTCGTAAGTGCGCACGTTCTTGCCATCCCACAACACAATGAACGCGCCGCCGCCGATGCCCGAGGATTGAGGCTCCACCAGCGTCAACACCGCTTGCATGGCAATCGCGGCATCCACCGCCGAGCCGCCCTGACGCAGCATCTCGCGCCCGGCCTCGGCCGCCAGAGGGTTGGCTGCCGCCGCCATGTGTTTCGAGGCGTGCCGGGTTTGCAGGTCGGTGCGATAACCCGAGGCGACTTCCGGCGCGATCGGCAATGTCGACGTGGGCGGGGCGTTGCACGCTGCAAGGGTCAGCGCGGTGGCGATCAGCGAAAAGGCTGACAGGCGATAGCGGCTCAAGCGGAAGGCTGAGAACACGTTGGGCACTCCGTCCGTGGGAAAAGATCAGGGGACTTTATCGGCCGACAGGGCGTGGTGCAAACCACGGATGACAGCCAAGACGCTTTTACCCTTCATGAATTGACGGATTTTCTGTAGGGTCGAGGGCATCAGACGGGTCAGAAAATCAACAAGAGGCAGCCATGCAGACCGAGTTTCCCACCCAGCCGAGTTATCGCACTCAGCGTGAGCAATTCCTCGCCGCAGCGACCGCGGCCGGAGCGACGTTGACTGAATATCCGCATCCCCTCAAAGGACCTTTCGGTGAACCCTTGAGCACCGATGTGGCGGTGTTGGGTGATCCAGGTGCCAAGCGATTGCTGATTGCGTTGAGCGGCACCCATGGGGTGGAAGGTTTCTATGGCTCGGGATGCCAGATCAAGTGGATGCAGGAGTTGGGCAAGCGTTCACTGCCGGCCGATGTCGCGGTGGTGATGATCCACCTGATCAATCCCTGGGGCACCGCATGGCTGCGTCGGGTCAACGAAGACAACATCGATCTGAACCGCAATCACCTGAACTTCGAACGTCCGCTGCCGGACAATCAGGCTTACGCAGCGCTGCATGACATCTATGCGTTCACTGAGTTGCGGGGGCCCGAACGTGAGCGCGCCGACGCCTTGCTCGACGGACAGATTCGCGAACACGGCTGGCCAGCGGTGATGTCGATCGTCGAGGGCGGCCAGCACAGTCATCCCGATGGCCTGTTTTATGGCGGCCTGGCGCCGAGCTGGTCGAACCGCACGCTGCACGAAATCCTGCAAACGCATGTTGCTCACGCCGAGGTCGCGATGTGTTTCGATTTGCACACCGGCGCTGGCGAGTACGGTCATCCGATGTTGCTGACCATCACCGAGGCGGCTTATCCGGCGCTACCCGATGCGCAGGCCATTTATGGACCCTGGCTCTACACGTTGCTGACCGGTGCCGACACCTTGAGCGAAACCGGCGTGGCGGCCACCGCGACGGGCTACACCTCGCAGGCACTGATCAATGCGCTGCCGCAGGTCAAACTGATGCCGTTCGTGATCGAGTGCGGGACGTATCCGGGGCCGGACGTTCATCGTCATTTGCGCGATGACCACTGGCTGCATCTGCACGGCAATCCAAGTGATGCGGTGGGGCGCGAGATCAAGCTGAATCTGCTGGAGCAGTTCTATCCTGCCGACAGCGACTGGCAGGCGATGGTCTGGCTGCGGACGTGGCAGATTTGGGAGCGCGCGTTATCGGCGTTGCCGACGGTTCGTTCTTGAAGTGCTGTTAGGGGCACTTTTCGCGAGGCATAAAAAAACGGCCTACCTTTCGGTAAGCCGTTTTTAGTACTTGGTGGTACACAGACATTTGAACCTGAGCATTAACGTTATGTATTTTAAGGGGTTTATTGTTCGTATTTTTAGCTGGGATACATGTGGGGATACACGGTGCTCGTTGCTAGGTCGATTTTTGCCATTTTCCGCCTCACCAGAAGGTGCTCGGAAGTGACCATTTGGTAAGGTGGTTCGCTCCGACGAACGGTATCAAACCAGCGGCTTTGGACTTCCAAGTTCTGGCCCTATGCTCATCCGCGGCTCGGGGCTTTTACCTGGCCGGAACCTGCCTCCTCGGTGGGCTTTTGATTGTTTGCCCGCCTCCACCCAAGCTTCGTAGCCGTCGACGTCGATCAGCACGCGCCCATCAGGGGCCTTCCGCCAAACGTAATCTTTTCTCCAGGTGCCGTCAGCAATCTTTGATCGGATAGCTGCCTCTGTGTATCCCGACTCGCTGGAAAACTTCCTTACGGTCAAGTAGCGCATCTCGTGCACTCCACAATTTCGGTCGACTGACCTATTGGCTAGAGATCCGACTCTTTTGCCCTTTCGATCTTGTCCGCGCACCAGGCCAGCACATCTGACTTAACCCAGGCCACAGCCCGACCACCCAGCTTTACCTGTTTGGGGAATTGGTCAGCATTGGCCATCTCATAAATCGTGGTAGTGCTCATTCCTGTAATCCGTTTCACTTCCGGCAGCCTAATGAACTGTATTGATTGTTCAGCAGGTTCAGCAGGTCGATCATTCCCAATTTCCACCTTGCTGACCGACTGACGGGGCAGCGTTTTGGGTCGACGTCCCATCAGCCGATCATGCTCCGTTTTGGCCTTATCGCGCTGAATGTCCAGATAGTCCGCTAGGTCGTTCACGTGTACTCCACGCGCAGATTTCTGGCTCTGCTCAATGGGAACAATTACGAGGTCAATCTGGCCGGCCGCCACCTTCATTTTTAACTTCTCAGGTGTGAGATGAGTGAAGTAGTCGGCGCAAACACGATCCAATGGAACAATGACCTGGCCGTCATACTGAGCCATCAGAAGGAAAATGGTATTCATCGGTCTACTCCTCGCAACAACGTCGTCAACCCACGCGCGAACCGATAAATTCCAGCCGTCAAATCCGTCAGTCGCTTGGGCTCAGATCGAACATCCACTTAGCGATTGCTGACTGACGCCAAGCCACCGAGTTGGGGCCTATCCTGACCTGTTTGGGAAAGGTGCCCTCCCTGATCCGGCGATAAACCGTGTTTCGACCAAGGCCGGTGATGTGAAGTACCTCGTCGAGGCGCATGAAGCGATCGATGCTCGCTGTCATCTCCTGATATCTCTCAGTGTTGGCGGTGCCTGTCTCGGTCTACCGACCTTCCGCGCCTTGTTCTCGCCGTCCCGGCAGGCGCGCAGGAACTCCCAAACATCCGCCTTCAGCCAGCAGTGCCTGGTGCCCATCCTGAAGCTCTTCGGCAGCCAGTCCACTCCCCGGCGCATTCCCTCTCTGACCGACGCCTCTGTTCGGCCAAGCATCGTTGCTAAGTCGGCAACAAACAACACTTCGCAGTCATCGTCCATACGCGCTCCCTGCTGACGTTGGTTCAAGCAGTGCCTTGTGACTTGAGTCTGGCCAGCCCCTGATTGATATGCCCGGCGTTTTCGCCGATCGCGTCCAAGGCAGTCCTAATATTGTCCCCGACCTCAGCATGACCCTGGCTTTCGACTAGCAAGGTCAGCTCCATCAGCGCAGCCTCCAAGGCGAGCTGGTTGTGATACATGCGTTCCAGGACATCAGGGAGAGAGTATTCAGGGTAGGGCATCGCATCGACTCCATTCGAGAAAACGAAAGCGTAGCAGCGCTATTCAATCGGGGGCGCTCATGGCGTTAATTCAACGCTGGTCGTTTGGGGGCAGTGAGCTACGGAGCTGCTTTTCTTCCGAAGGAAGCGAACAACAAACGCAGTTTGTGTAGTGAGTACACAAGCTGCGCTTGGGGTGAGTTGCGCCGGCCTTCGCTCCACCCGCACGCTGAAGATGAGAACACTCAGCACGGGGGAGGCTGCCATGCCTTACACGATACTAAGAACAAAAAAGCTGAAGTCGGTCGCCGGGATTTTTGGATCAGGCCGACACACATTCCGAGAGACGTCCACACCGAACTCCAATGGCGCGGCCAATGTGCACGTTGGTGGAGCGTCGACCGCTGCCGGTCTAGCCAACGCATTCTTGGCCAAGCTGCCGGAACGCAGACGTAGAGGCGCGGTGCTCTGCATTGAATATCTGATCACCGCGAGCCCCGAGGCATTCGCCCGGCATGGCGGAACGATTCCAGACACGGGCGGCTACTTTGATCGGGCCATAGCTTGGCTAAAAGCTCGGCACGGCGGTGCGAACATTGTCAGCGCAACCATTCACCTGGACGAGAGAACACCTCACCTCATCGCGTATGTCCTGCCGCTGACCAAGGACGGAAGATTGTCGGCGCGTGACTTCCTTGGCGGTGCCGCCAAGCTGCGCAAGATGCAGACCGACTTCCATCATTGGTGCGGGAAGCCTTACGGGCTGCTGCGCGGCATCGAAGGATCGAAAGCCACCCACCAGAAGGTCAGCCAGTATTACCAGGCGCTCGCTACTGATGAACCGGTTATTGAACGGTCAGATCTGGCCGCTGCTGTCATCGGGATACAGACGCCCAACTTCAAGGCGCTGCTGCTTAAGGCCAAGACTTCGACCATACAGGAAAAGATTCAGCGCTCAGCCGCTGAGGCGCTACATGCGCGACAGGCGGGGTTGGATCGGCACGCGGTCGAACTCCGGCAGGCCAAGCGGGCGCTTGAGGATCTGGAGGTCACACTAGAAAAGCGAGCCAACAGTCTGGCCGAGGTTGATCAGGCATTAGAGATAGCTCTGCTGAAAGCTGGGCGGGAAAAGGAACGCGCTGACCGGCTGGCCAAGCAGCTCGCCGATTTGACCAGGCGAATGACCGAGGCTGACGTGGCAACAACGCCACACTGAGGCGTTCTCACCCAATGCCCTTAGACCCGAGGGCATTGGGTGGACATTCAAATACCCCGATTCAGGGGGGATTAGATATCCGGAATTCCTGGTATGTAGGTCGAAGTGTCGAAGTGAGGAAATCCCGCTGCGCCAGGCAAAGTGGCCGGCAGACTGCTAACGTCAGCGGATGATGAGATGTTACCTACGCAGCGACGGCCCAAAGCTTACATATCTTGGCAATAGGTAGCTGTACACTGGACACAGATATAGATGAATTACCATTGACAGAACCTAGCTTGTGGTAATAATCGGCGGCTCATTTGACAATCCGACTGGGACACCCCATCTATAGGATGGAAACCAGTCAACCAAGAGGAGGTGCTCATGGCTTACTCAGCTCTAGCGGTAGCGAACGCCTTCATTGAGCAAGGCCTGAGAGGGAAAATCCCCAATCTGACGCCGATGAAGCTGCAAAAGCTTCTATTTTTTGCTCAGTCTTGGCATCTGCGAAACAAAGGAGAGAGCACGCCTCTCTTCGATGACAACTTTGCTCGCTGGAAGTATGGCCCAGTGATTCCGTCGCTCTATCACGAGCTAAAGACGTATGGCGCCAAGTCGATTGCATCCACGCTCAGTAATGTTGACCTTGATGAGGATGGCGAGCTTATGCTCGTGACCCCTTCCATTCCGGCATCAGACGCGGACACGCACAAGCTTATCGATCAGATCATCAGCAAATACGGTGGACTGTCCGGTACGCAGCTGTCTTACCTAACCCATGAACCAGGTACGGCATGGGAGCTAGGGCTAGTGAATGGCGAGGCCGATGGCTCAGCGATCACTTGGGAGCAGATGGCGCAACATATTCACCCTGAGAGTCGTATGCGTGCCTGAGAACCCAGCTCCCCAGCGCAGCCTACTATCCCTCGACCTATCGAATGTTCCAGAAGCTCCCAGCGGTGAAGACGAACAGCCGATAAACGAGAACCCCTCTCATGTTAAGGACGATGAGAGGAGAGAAAGAGTCAATTCGTTGAAGTCCGACCGACTTCTTCGAGAGTCATACGCCGACAAAGCTTGTTACATCGTAGTGGGCTGTTTATGGGGATGGGCTACCTTCCTGCTGTTTGCCGGCTGGACGAAGTATTACGACCAGCCGGCTTTCTCTGATCAAACAATCGCCGTTGTCACCACTGGGGTAACACTTAATATTTTCGCAGCCTTGCTGTGGGTAATTCGCGGCTTGTTCCCTTCAGCCCCCAGCAAGCCAAAAACCAAAAAGCGCGGGAAAGGCAAGGGTAAAAACAAACCGTGAAATAGCCAGGCAATTGCCGCTTGGCAGTTCCCCTGATCCTGTTTTTCCTTGGTTTTAAGCATAAAGATCTCACCTTTTCGTGTTCGGCGCTCCGTGTTGATTCCTACACAGAGTGTCGTTTTCTACACGCATGAACCTGACAAAACCTGACATTGAAAACGCCGGCACCTGATCAGCCCGACAGCCTGCTAACAACTGCTTATGCGCCCCCGTAACGGAGATCCCTTTTATGGGTAGTAAAGGCCTTTTGAAAGCGGGCCCGAATAAGGCCGGGGCAACTGCCCCGGACATGTTAAAAGGCGGAGGTTGTGGGGTCTGCGCCCGTAATTTTTCAATGGAGATCACATGAGAAAAATAATTATTCTCGGAGGGGCCTGTATGTTGCTGGCCCTAAGCGGGTGCGACCACAAATTTGACGACATTCAAAGTTGCATACTGGGTGCTGAAAAGCCCATCCCTCTAGAAAAGGCAATCGCCGTTATAAAGGCTGCAGGCCTGGTAGTTTCTTCGCAAGAGCCAGCACCAAACACTTCTGCCTCTTCTGCCTCTTCTGCCTCTTCGGCCGCCGTCCCCACTTCTGGGCCGCTTGTCTTGCTTTGTGAGGCAGTGATTGACGGACAGCGCTTTACACAAACGATCCATCTGGATATTGCTTCGAAAGCCGCGAATGGACTGGTCGCAGCCGTCACCGAGGACGAGGTCAAATGGACTTCTGGCGTTCAAAATCCGGTGACTGGCAAGCCAACGTTGGAGCATCACACTTTGAGCCGGCTAAACGGCGACTATCGTTTTTACGAGGATGGCGTGCTCTATAGCCGCGCGCCACCGACTTACCATTGCTCGAAAGCGCCCACCGCCCAGTTTTGATATCGCTCCCACCATCAAAAAGTTCGCTATTAAGCAGTGAGCGTACGATGGTCACAGCATCAGTTCAGTGGAAACCTTGCTGGAAACCATGGCTCTCGCAACCTTGCCTGGTTGCCGCTCCTAGGTGGCAATCAACCGTGGCAACCACACTGGCAACCACCAGCTAGGTTCGCGCACCAGCACTGCGAACTTATGGTGCGAACCTCTGTGCGAACGCCGCAATCTTGCGCCCGTTACGCAAAGCAAGATGCGTACTTTTGCTGCGTACCAATGGCGTGTATATCTGGCCGGGAGGGCATTTCACACAATCCAAGTGCGTGAAATCACTGAGTGAAGGGCTGCGTGAAACAGCACGTTTTGCTGTAACACCCTCTGTAACAGCCTGCCTTGTCACAGGTTGCCAGCTAGACCGGTCTGATTTCGGAGCTATCTCTTTTTATGGCCTCTGAAAACTCGAATTTCCCTGTTAACCGCTGTGTTAACCACGGCGCCGGTATCCGTCTCGATGATGGGCCGCCAAGCGAAAGTGGTCACTGATGCTGGTCACCGCGCTTGGTCACCATCTTCGGTATCCGCCCCTGGAATGGCCGAACCATGGATACCAGTGTGGATACCGGGCGACGGAGAGTAACCAGTAGAGGTGGTTACCTTTACTGGTTACCGAAGCGTGACCAGTCTGATTAAAGGTCAACCTAATTGACCTTCATGGCGCCGCGGAACCACTAGACTCAATGACTAACTCGGTGCCGTCCGAGCAGGTAGTGCCCGCTGTTGTGGAAAGCTTTGATCGAAGGAGGGATCGATGTCTTGGTCATCCGAGTAAAAAGCCCGCACATGGCGGGCTCGGAGGTCTTGGTGGATTTCTCGAATTTTACGATGATCGACTTCATGATCTGGAAAGGCATTGCGATCGTGATTGCAGCAGCTATCTACGGCTTCTGGCTGGGTCTCACCGGTCGTTGACCACCTGGGGCGCCACTTTGCTCGCCTTTTCCGCGCCATGAGACATCATCAGTTACCCGTCAGAAATCGTTTTTGCACCCAGGTGCCGGGCGTGCCCGAGACGACACAGACCCAACCCTCGATGACATATTTCGAGCCGGCGGTGCCAAGCTCTGACGGCGCCGAGTTCTTCACTGAGTCGCCCTGCATCCAAGGGCCGCTGGATGGCGCAGCAGTGAGCGCAGAGTAAAAGGCTGTTATGCGCCCTTCTGCGAGCTGATTAACCTGATTGGTGTGCTCACGCAGTACGCGCAGTAGCAGTGGGTCGGTGATGCCGAGTGGAATCGAAAGGTGATTGGTCGTTGATGGGATAGTCATATGTGTTTCCTACAGGGCGCCTGCTTGCGGCTGGCTTTGGCTGAGTAGGGGCGGAATGCCCCGGTGGCATTGCTCGTTGTCGCGCGCACCTAGAAGTGCGCTTCCATCGGTGTGTTTTCGTAGTCCATTCGCAGATTAGAACCAGCCGTGCAATGGCGGCCTGTGGGCGCGTAGCAGGCTCTACACACCATGATGTGGTTAAGGTATAGGTCACGGACGTGGCGCCACTCAGGCGTAGCGGTGGCGGCGTTTGCGTGTGGGCCGGTGATAAACCGAGCAGGGCGTTCGACCCGAGTGGCCAGCACCAGGCGTGGGCGAGGTCGACTATCCACTCTTGGCGAGTCAGTACCGATAACGGCTAGCGGCATGTGATCGAGCAGGCCAGAAAGTAGGCTCATTGCACCACCTCGCCCGAATTGCTCCTGATCCAATGTTCCTGTGATTTCAAAAACACCGGCAACAGTGGCAACAGTGGCAACGTCCCCGTAAACCGCGGCTTCCAGGCGTTGCCTGTGCTTCCAAATTGTTGCCACCGCTTTTTTACTGGCAACGGTGATAACCAAGTGGAATGATTTGGCCAGCCTCTTATATTGAAACTGATGTGTGTGTTGCCAGTTGTTGCCACTTTTTTTATAGGGTGGCAACGGCTGACAGCCACGTTCCATAAGGCTGTTGCCGGTGTTGCCAGCGTTGCCAGTAATTCTAAGTTCCTGTGAACTTGGGCAAACTCGATAAGCAGCGCTTTGATGGTGATCATGCGTTTTGCGCCTCGGTGTCTAAGGCATCTGGATCAACCACATAAAGTCGAGCCTGCCCGCCACCAGGGAGCCGGTAGTTTTTGGTTTTGCGTTCGTTATTGCGGTCTGCGAGAGCGTTCGCGCCCTCAAGCGCTTTGATGATGCGAGTCAGGCCGTGTCCGTGCGCGGCCTCGATCAGCGCAGACTTGTTGAACAAGTAGAGCCGCTTGCCTGCTGCTAGCGCCCAGTACCCAGCGCGGTTGAATACCTTGGTGTCGGGCGTTTGATCGTCCACATCGGAGAACCGGCTACTGCCGTGCTTGTCGATAAAGTCCAGGATGCTGGACAGGATCTGACGGTCTTCGGCATTACCACTGCCAACCCGGCTCAACCACTCGCCATAAAGCAACTGGCAGTCAGTAAGGGCGCTTCCAGGCGTCCAGGGCAACAGGCCGAAGGCAATGGCCATTTCCCCCGCCAAGGCAATAACGGCGAAGCGATCCGCTACACGTCCGGCTTGAGCGTTGTCCTCAGTGAAGCTAGCGCGGATACCGGCAAAATCTTCCAGCAGGCCTGGGCGATCATTGCGGGCGAGTAGCTTTTCCACGAAAGCTGGCCCGATGTGCCCATGGTGGGTGCCGACAGCAACGGTCAGCAGGCGGTGGAAGTCCGCGCCCGCCAGGCCGTGCAATTCATCGAAGGCACGGTGGGTGCGATTACCTGCGTTCACGTCCACCATGCGCAACTCGGCGCCAGCGTGGGCGGCATTGCCGGAAATGGCGGCGTGCTCGGATAGGGAGCGCTCACCGCTGGAGAGCGTCAGCAGGCGCCAGCTCAGCTTGGCCCGGCCTTCACGCTCGCGGGTCATGGTGCCTTTGCCCTGCCCATTGGCGAGGGAGTAGGCCATTTCCTGCACGCGCTTGGGGTCGGCGCGTTTGATCTCGTCCAGAGGGAGGATGGTGTCATTACGGCTCGACGCTTCGATCTCAAGCCCCCCCTTGGTCATGTCCCAGCTGGCGGCGAAAACGCCCGGGTCGCCCCATACCGAAGAACCGATCAGTTGCGCAAGTGACTTGCCGCTCGAACTGTCGCCCACCAGATGAACGCCGCCACCCAGCACGCCGACCAGACTCAGCAGCGGGCCAGCCAGTGCGCAACCGATGGCTAGGGTCAGTACCGGATTGCCCTCGCACTTGGCGGCTACTTCGGTTTTCCAGCCCTCCAGATCACCGCGCTGGCTGAACAGGTTCTGACCTTTACCGCTGGCCTGATAACGCACCTTATCGCTGCCAATGGTGCGGCCTGGCAGTACAAAGGCGCCCGACTCATGCCAGCCCGGGCGGCAGGTTGTGGCGAACACTTCGGCGGGGCGTTGCTCCAACAGGTACTCCATGAACTGGCCCCGCTTCTTGAGGGCGATGATGACGCCCATGCCGAACAACTGGCGTCTGGCGTCCTCTCCGCTACCGCCGAACACCTCCATGGGAATGATCCACTCCTTGGTGCCGCTCTCGGTGACCAGGCGCAGGAAACGCCCCTCGCTGCCGTCATCGCTATTGGTGGTGCGAGCGACGACCGTCACGGGGGTGGCGATCCACTCGTCAGAGATAGGGCGTTCTGTCTTGTCGTCGTCGCTGTCATCGTCGGTGGCGGAGCGTTTAAAGCCATGCCAGTAGACGCCGGGGCGCAGCCTGCGGCCTTTCTCATTCGTCACCCAGTGATCGTAAACACCCCAGCACGGGCGCTCAGGCTCGACCGTAGGCGCCTCGGGGCGCAAGTTGATTACGTTGTTTTCAGGCGTGCGCATGGTGGCGGCTCCAGGCTGCAAGGTCGTTAAAGTCTGTAAGGGTTAGCGGAGCGTCGGCGGGCCACTCGGGAAACGTTACCAGCCCACCACAAGCGGCAGCGGCGGCATTGGCAGCGGTGCGTCCGGGATTGCCTACTGTCTGGCGGTCGTCATCTGATGCAATGATGATTTCCGCGTCGGGGTGATCAGCCCGAAGCGCCAGTGCCACCGGCTTGAGGTTTCCGGCATTCATGGCGCAGGCAACCGTGTAGCCGCTTTCGTGCAGCGTTGCGCCCGTGGCCCAGCCCTCGCAGATGCAAAGCGGTTTGCCCGGCGTCATACGCCCCAGCGGCGAATAAGCGCCCTTGATTCGGCCCCCAAACAGAAAACGCTTGCTGCCGTCCAAGGCGATCCGCTGAAGGTTGACCAGCACGCCGCCGGAGTACAGCGGCACCAGCAGTTCGTCACGGCGCTGGCGTAGACCGTGGGAGCGAACGCTCTTGGCGATCAAATAGGCGTGTTCAGGGTCGGCGCGGCGAGCATCCCCCCACCAGCGTTGGGCCCACTCGGCGGTCTGCTGTTGGCGCTGATTCTGTTCGGCCTCGCGCTGACGGCGCGCTTGCTCGATTCGTTCGCGCACTCGCGCGGCTTCATGTGCGTCTTTTGGCTCTCGACTGCACCACGTGTGGGAGCTGCCGTCTTTCCAACTCCCATAGGCCCCGGATGCGATGCCATCAAGAAAAAGAACGTACCAACCGTTGAGGCTGTTTGGTTTGTCGCCTGGCGCGCGGAAACGATGAATTGCGCCATCCGGCACTGGCATCCAGTCGAGTGGCCCATAGCTAGCCTGGAGGGCTTCATGGAACAAAATCGTAATGTCTTTCATCAGGCCTCTCCCTCGCGATTAGCGCCAGCAAAGGCCCGACAAACTTGCCCATTATTCAGCGCGTGCCAGTGGGTAATTTTGTCGATTGATTCCACCAAGCACACGGTCACCTGGGCGTCATCACTACGCATAACTACGCGGCCACACTCGGCGTCGGCCTCGGTCAAGAATGGGCCCAGCAGCGCCTTGGGCGCCTTTGGGTGAGTCACGTAAAACAGCTCAGTGGCTTTCTTCGGGCAAGCCGATCCCGCTGACGCTTGCGCGCCATTTTGAATTTTCATGTGCTTAAACCTTTAGCGAATCAGCAATTCACGGGAGTCAGCGAGGCTGTGCGCCCGGCGAGAATCTGGTCGTGGCCCCTCAGGTACCCGAAGCTGCGTCGCCAAGTGGCGAACATGAGGTTGGCCAAACAGCATCAGGTTGACCTTGGTCGCTTTGTCAGACCACCGCTCATGATCCGGGCCGTGACCTATGCGGTTAGTCACAACCCATTCCGGCAGCTGTTTACGTGCTCTCATTTCATTGAGCATTGTCCACCAGGTCAGATAACGGGTGCGCTCCAACTCCATCAGGTCAATGAGACTCTGATACTCAAAGGCACATGGCTGGAGGTCGTCTCCCAGTCGAATTTCGTCGATGCCAAATAAGGCCTGATTGACGATGCCTCTTTCGATCATCGACTCTTCATAGTCGGCATCGGTACCAATGCCCTTGGTGCGAACCCACTCCGGCAGCTCGTTGGAGATGCGGAGCTGATTGAGGACGCCCCACCACAGAGATGCGTGTTCTCGTTCATCGTGGATTGACTCCGAAAGTAGGCGACTCATTTCTCACCTCCTTGCGCGGCGATCAGATCGTCGAGGAGCTCTGCCCAGGCCATAGCCGTGTGCTGCGCCATGACGGCGGTGACACGCGCGACGATGATGGGGGTGGTGGGCGAGGCAATGAGGGCAAGGGCGAGACTCAGCAATACGAGGATGTCCTGCACGTCACTCAGGTCGTCGGTTTGGGGAGCGGTGGGCATGAGGATAGGGGTGTTCATACGACACCCCCATCAGCTTCAAGAGCGCGGGCGATGACCATGTTGGCGTTGTAGCGGGCGAGGCGAGTAGACAGGGACGAGCTCGCGCGGAGAGCGCTCAGGGCCATACGGCGGTGAGCAAAAGCGCGGATTGCGGACGGAATGAGGGCGTGTTTCATGGGTGTAGCTCCTTTACTTTGGAGCCACTCCTTTCTGCCGCCAAGCAGGGAAGGGTGGCGAGTCGCACAGGATTGGCGGATCGGGGTAAAGGAGCCCGACGCACCCGAAGGTGCTCCTGCGCAACCCGCCATAACACAAGAATGCGGGCGTAAAAAAAGCGCCTGCAGTCGTAATGGGGGCGCTGTTGCGCCTTTACTATTCGACCCGCCAAGGTCGTTGTCAGCAATGTGACAAATCAAACGATACCGGCGGACGTGATTGCTGGCAAGAGAAGTTATAGACCATTGATCGCGAGGCATGAGGGTCATGCAGCAATCCTCCGTTGGTGCTTGCTCTGCTGGTGACGGACGTATTGAAGCAATGCCGCCTTGCGCTCGGCAAAGCTCAGGCCCTGGCCCATGAGTAGTACGTCGCGAATCTCCACCATGGTGACAAGCTCCAACTCCTCAGCGCTCAGAAGGTCACGGTTGCGGCCAGCGAAAGCCCCCGTGATGGCCTCATTGATAAGCCGCGCCTCGTTGATGAAGTGGTGCCGCTGTGGCGTCTTGCCTTGGGCTTCGCAGTTGAAAGCGATGGCGTCACAGACGGCTTTGTGCCCGATCGCAGCCTCGCGGCGAGCACTGGCCCACGGCTTGGATTCGCCGCGCAGCAGTGCGTCTACCTGCTCGTCGCACCAGACGGCGAAGTCGACAGAAAGCCATCGGGCAAAGGCTACTGCCAGCTTGGGATGGAGCCAGGTGCCGCCGTTGCGTCCGCGCTGAGTGCGGACTAATTGCGGGATCTTCCCGCATTTAACCAAGGCCTCCAGGTAGGCAGCAGTTTCGGGAAGGCGCAGCCATTCGTGTGGGAGCTTGGCAAAGCGCGCGGCAGCTTCAGTGGCGTTGATCCAGCCGTCTGCATTGAAGCGCACAGCCTGGCCTTCGTAGGCGAAGGGAATAATGCGGGCGCTCATACGGTCACCCCGGCAGGCGGATTGGAGCTGAGGTAGTACAGCGCCACGCGACCGTGACTACGACCTTGATCATCGGTCAAGGTCAAGCGGTGTGTGAGGATCTTGTGGCCCAGGGCGCGCAACTCGTTGATGCGAGCACCAGGGCGAACGATGTTCAACTCGCGAATGGCGGTGAAGGTGTCAATCGGCCCGACTTTCAAGCGAGCCAAAAGGCGAACACGTTGTGCGTTTCCGCTGGTATTCTCTACATGAGTATTTTCGTGGCTGGCCTGTTGGTCGGCCATTTTTTTGTCTGTCATTTACGCAGCCTCCCCACGAAGTGCGATGCGCTGGCGAACCCAGGCTTGAACCTCCGCCAACACGAATCCAACAGGAGATCCGCGTGATTTGCTGTTGCTCAGCGATACCGGGCGGGGGAAGGCTGGATCATCCTTGAGCCGTTTGTACACAGTGGCACGGGCTAGGCCGGTGATGGTCTCCAGCTCGGGCATACGAATGATGACTGTGGACGGGTCGAACTGTGGAGCGCTGGCGAACTCGATTGAGCGGATGTTGTTCATATCTGTTTCCCGTTGTTGTTAGCGACGGAACAGATTTAATAGAGCCAGGCGATATGTCAGATAGGGGTGACATAGTGTCATGACACCATGTCAGATCCTTTTGTCATGCTTTCGGTAGGCCGTCCGGCTTGATGGCCATTGCCAGATAGATTGCTTTGTTGGGTGGTGTTTTAGTCGCTGGCACGTCCAGGCCAAGCTCCTTGCAAATTGCCCGCTGAATGGCGTCCTGCTTGGGTTGTCGCTTGTCTGGCGTATGGCCCGACCAATGCTCTTGGGCAACTCTGCACATGACCTCAAGCTCTTTGGTGGCGTACGGGAAGGTCAGGCCGCCTGCATTGGCTTCGGGTTGGTGGTCAGGCCTAACTGTGCGTATATCCTTAATCTGTTTTGCCATCGCATTAAATGCTTCATCATTTCGGCGCTTGGCTTCGGCTTGTTCTGCCAGTTGCCTATCCATGGCGACCACCATTTTTTCGGCCTGCTCTGCTCGCGTTTGCATGGCTGAAAACTCTGCGTGGTCATGCATCAGCATGTGCCGGATGTCATTCAGAGCCCTTTTCCCATCATCGGCGCAGCGCCTAGAAAGCTCAGCTTCGGCAGCCTCCCTAGCTGAGCGCTCCTGCTCTAGTTGCAGACGCAGGTTTTCCAACTCGGCAGCGCCGGCGCTTGGCTGCGGCACCGTACCGTTCATCTTATCGGCAAGGGCTTGTATGTCTGCTGGTCTGAATTTTGGGATGCGTTGATCTGGTGGCCTATCTATGAACCAAAGAACCTCTTTTTCCCCTCTGTTTCGTAGTGATCCAACCACACCAATCGCCCCCATCTCTGAGAGTCGCCAAGGTTCATCTACTCGGGCCATATCAGCCCCAATAACATCAGTGATTTTCTCTATCTCATCTGGCGTGCTGAGGTATCCCGCATCGCCACAGCAGTCCAGATAAACATCACAATGCCCGTCGTACCATAGCTGCGCAAAGTCCGCTGCACTTATAGGTGTTGAGGTCAATGACTGAAGCCAATTGCTCGCTTCTTTTGATGTGAGGAACTCTTTGAATCTATAGAGCTTTTCCATTCACGCCTCCCCAGGCGCTGCCCATTGAATAGATCAGCCAGCCAGGCGGATGGGTGTCCGATTTTCGCCCCGTCGGGCTAGGCTGGCTGAAACTCTTTAAATACTTTGCTACTGGCTATCCGAACAGTGATGGCTGTCAGTCTATATCTGTCTATGCGCGCAATGGAAGGCCCGCATTAGGCCCGCTTAATCGATACCACGTTGTCCTCGGCTAAGGTGTCAAGGTGATCGGCGTACCACTGCATCATGGTCGTGCGCTGCGGCAGGTACTGGGCCTTGTTGTAGACGCCAGCGACACCAGGTTTCTTGTGTGAGAGTTGAGCTTCGATATGGTTCTCATCGAACCCGTTTTCGTTGAGCACCGTTGACGCGATATGCCGGAACCCATGGCCAGTTTGCCGACCTTCGTATCCCATCCGACGCAGTGCCATCAGGAACACCGTGTCGCTGCGTGGCTTGGTGTGATCGCTACGACCCGGGAAGAGAAGGGGATAGCTGCCGGTGTAATGACGCAATTCCTCCAGCGCGGCGATCGCTTGGGAAGAGAGCGGCACTAGGTGCTCAAGGCCTTTCTTGCGGCCTTTACGCTCTACGGGGATCGTCCAAATCTTCTTGGCAAAATCGAACTCTGACCAGCGTGCCTCGCGCAACTCGCTGGGTCGCACGGCGAAGAGACTCAGCAGGCGCAGGCCGAGGCGCACGTCGTGGGCATGAGGGTAAGCGGCTATGGCGCGGATCAGTCCTGGTAGTTCGTCAGGCGACACGTGGGCGTAGTTCTCTGCCTTGCCCGACTGGAGGTATTTCTGAAGGCCTTCAAGCGGGTTATGAGTTGCGCGGCCGGTCACCCTAGCCAAGTCGTAGACGTCTCTGCAGTACGAGCGAACCCGGCTCATCTGCTCAAGGATTCCCTGCTGCTCCATGCCCCGAAGAAACTCCATCCATTCGAGCGGGGTGATGTCTGCATATGGGCGCTTACCGAACACGGGAAAAACATGTCGCTCGAAGGCGCCCATGATTCGCTTCGACGTGCCTGCGTCCCAGTTGGTGAGTCGTGAGGTGTACCACTCCCTTGCCAGCGGCTCGAATGTTTCGGCGGCAGTGTTCCTTTCCGCTTTCTTGCGAGCCTGCTTTGTGACGATCGGGTTCTTTCCATCAGCAGCGTCGGCGCGCAGCTCGGCAGCTTTCTGCCTGGCCACTGACCCGCTCACATCGGGATAACCGCCCAGCCCGAGCCATGACCATTCCCCGTCGGGCTTCTTGTATCGGAGCTGCCAGGACTTTTGACCGTTAGTTTTCACGCGGAAATAAAGACTGTTCCCATCGAGCTCGCGATACTCCTTGGCGTCAGGCTCTAGCCCGGCCAAAGCGGTGTCGGAGAGGGGGCGGCGCTTTATCTCTGAACGCTTCATTTGACCTGTATCCCTTCGGTTCAATTATTTGTCGAGGATACACAGAGGGATACAAGGAGGGAAGGTATAGGGGGATACAAGGAGGAACAGCCAGAAACAAGAAAGCCCGCACGAGGCGGGCTTCTTGTTTTGATTTATAGACATCCTGAGACATCTGTAAATCGGTACTTGGTGGCTACACAGGGACTTGAACCCCGGACCCCAGCATTATGAATGCTATGCTCTAACCAACTGAGCTATGTAGCCAAGTGGCGCGCATTATTCACCGGTAATGCAGATGCGTCAAGCGTAAATCCAAAATATTTCTCTACGCTTTCAACCGCTTATCCACCTGAGCCGAATATTAGGGCCGGGTGAGGGCGTCAACTGAGCTGAAATCTCCCGGTATTGGCACTCAAGGCCTTGCTGCCCTGGCTCAAGGTGTCCGCCGCCAGGTTCACCGCCCGCGCGCCTTCGAGCAACCTTACCGCGGCCTGATCGACCTGCTGGATGTTGCCGCTGACTTCATCGGCGGTGCTGGCCTGTTCCTCAACCGCCGTGGCGATCTGCGCCAAGGTGTCGGTAACGCCTTGCACCGCGTGGGCAATTTCCCCGAGGCGTTCGCCCAGGCCGGTGACCGACTGAGCATCACTTTGCGCTTGGCTACAGGCCGCTTCCATCAGGCTGACCGCCTCATTCACCGTGCTGCGCAGACTGTCGACAGTGCCGGCGATCTGCGCGGTGGAGGACTGAGTGCGTTGCGAGAGGCTGCGCACTTCATCCGCCACCACCGCAAAGCCGCGACCCTGTTCGCCCGCGCGAGCCGCCTCGATCGCCGCGTTGAGCGCCAGCAGATTAGTCTGCTCGGCCACGCCGCGAATGGTGTCGACCACCAATTGAATCTGCTGGCCTTGTTCGCTGACCCGGCCGAGTGCCGCCGCCGTGTCGTTCAAGCGCTGGTTGAGCTGCTGAATGCTCGCCGTGGTGCGTTGGCTGTCGCGGCTGCTGTCGGCCGCAATGCGTTGGGTGTGTTGAGCGCTGCCGGACGCCTGTTCGCAACTCTGGGCGACACCCTGAGAGGTCGCGGCCAACTGCGTGGCCGCAGCGGCGATCTGGCTGATCTGCAATTGCTGCGCTTCAACTTCGCCCAAGGCGCCGCTGGAGTGATGGTTGAGGGTGCGCACCGCGTTGCTCACCTGCAAGGTTTCGTGATCGACCCCCAGCAAACTGTTGCGCAGCTGCACCACGGCGACATTCAGGGCGGTGCTGATGGCCGCCAGTTCGTCGCGCCCCTGCACCGGCACTTGCAGGCTTAGGTTGCCGTCGCGCAATGCTTCGGCCAGCAGGGTGATGCCGCTGGCGCTGCGACGGATCGAGGCCTGCAAGCAGATGAACAGGTACAGCGCGGCCAGCAGCAGGCAGCCAAAGATCGTCGCCACCAGAATAAACTGGCTGATCGCCGAGCCATGGTAGTAATCCAGGCGTTGATCCAGCGAAACCAATGACTGCTGGCGCAGCGAGGCGAGGTCGGTGAGCAGGCTGTCGAGGCTGCGTTCGAATTCTTCCGGCTTGAGCTTGATGCTGCCGCCGAAGACGCCGTCATCGAGGACTTTCAGTTCAGCATCGAGATGCTTGAGGCTGTCGTGGTATTGCCCGGCCCAGCTTTGCAACGCGCTGGGCAGGCGTGCTTCCAGCAGGCTGGCGGTTTTCGCCAGCTGTTCCCGGGCATCGCCGATACGACTGCGCAAATCGCGCAATTGCAGCCGGCTTTGCAGGGTGAACTGCCCGGACACCACCGATGCCTGACCGACGCTGGCCAGGCGGCCAACCCGCTCAATCAGGTCCGGCGCATGCTGTGTCGAGATTTGCGTCAGCAAGTAGGTTTCCAGCCACGGCGCGAGGGTCAGGCGATTGTCCATGGCGATCTGCTCGCGCAGGGCTTGCAGCGCACTCAAGGCATTGGTGAAACGATCGTAGCCATCCGGCCACCAACCAACGCTGCTCAGGCTTTTCGAGTCGAGGCCGTTGAGGGCGGTTTGCAGGGCCTGATAACGGGTCAGGGTTTCGCCCTCGGCGCCTTCGGTTTTCAGCGCATCACCGAGGTCCGAGGTGGCTTGGGCGACGGCGGGTTGAACCGCATCGAACCCAGCCATCGCGGCAAGGGTTGCAGGCGTTGGCTGGCGATTGGTTTCCGTCGCGCGCCAGCGGGCGGCGCGGTCGCGTTGGGCAGCGAGCAGGTTATCGAGCGCATCCAGGGCGAGCAGTTGCCGAACACCGGCACGTTCGCCGGAGATCAGGTTAAGTTTGGCGCGATAGTCCTGACCAATCATCACCAGGCTGCCTGCCAGCGGCAGGATAAACAGCAGAAACAACAACTGAAATTTGCGTGCGAAGCCAAAACGCCCCAGCAATCCGATCCCCGGTGATAAAAAAGCCTGCATGCCCCATGACTCCTCTGGACACCACGCACCAATGGCGTGCGTCGAGGCCGTTGCGACCGCGACTTGTGCCCTTTTAAAAGGCCTCGAAAGTTCACCCTTGTCAGCTCTGTAGGCCGACTCTGTAGCGAAACTTCCCATTCTCGGTCCCCTTTGTAAGGGGCCGCGTTTAAGCGGATTAACAAGGCAAGATTCAGACCATGGCGTTGCGCTATCACCTTCTTGGCGATGAGTGTCGAGGTCGTTAGCAGGCTAAGGGGATGGCGCTGCCGCACTGAAAAATGGCACATTGACGCACCTGCCTGCGTGCACCCATCTGCTGTACGGAAATTCTCATGGCTATCAGCAATGTTCAGACCGGCACGACGTCGGCACCCGCGACTTCACAAAGCAGCCCTCTGGTCATGCGCATCATTGGCGCGGTGGCGCTGGCGCATTTGATCAATGATCTGATCCAGTCGGTTCTACCGTCGATTTATCCGATGTTGAAGGCCAACTATGGCCTGACATTTACCCAGGTTGGATTGATCACTTTGACGTTCCAGCTGACGGCTTCGCTGTTGCAGCCATGGGTCGGTTACCACACCGATCGCCATCCCAAGCCCTGGCTGCTACCGGCGGGAACCGTCTGCACGCTGATCGGTATTTTGATGATGTCGGTGGTCAGTACTTTTCCGCTGATTCTGCTGGCGGCGGGGTTGATTGGCATCGGCTCGTCGACCTTTCACCCGGAAGCTTCTCGCGTGGCTCGACTGGCCTCGGGCGGGCGATTCGGTCTGGCGCAATCGACCTTTCAGGTCGGCGGCAATGCCGGCTCGGCCTTCGGCCCGTTGCTGGCAGCGGCGATCATCATTCCCTTCGGCCAGGGCCATGTGGCGTGGTTTGGATTGTTCGCCGTGTTTGCGCTGTTCGTGCTCTATCGGATCAGCCGCTGGTACGCCAACCACTTAAACCTGTTCAAGCTCAAACAAGGTCAGGCGGCAACGCACGGCCTGTCAAAACGCCGGGTGATCAGCGCGCTGGTGGTGCTCGGGCTGCTGGTGTTCTCCAAGTATTTCTACATGGCCAGTTTCACCAGCTACTTCACTTTCTACCTGATCGAGAAGTTCGACCTGTCGGTGGCCAGTTCGCAGCTGCATCTGTTCCTGTTCCTGGGCGCCGTGGCGGCGGGGACGTTCTTCGGTGGGCCGATTGGCGACAAGATCGGGCGGAAGGCGGTGATCTGGTTCTCGATCCTTGGCGTGGCGCCATTCACGCTGATCCTGCCTCACGTTGATCTGTTCTGGACCAGCATTCTGAGCGTGCTGATCGGCTTTATCCTCGCGTCAGCCTTTTCGGCCATCGTGGTGTACGCACAGGAACTGGTGCCGGGCAATGTCGGGATGATTGCCGGGGTGTTCTTTGGATTGATGTTCGGTTTTGGCGGGATTGGCGCGGCGTTGCTCGGGCATCTGGCGGATGTCCACGGCATCGAATACGTGTACTTTCTGTGCTCGTTCCTGCCATTGTTTGGCGTACTGGCGATCTTCCTGCCAAGAACCAAAAAGGCGTAGCACTGCTCCATCTGTAGGAGCGTGGCTTGCCCGCGAAGGCCATTACGCGGTTTGCCAGGAACACCGCGTCATCGTTCTTCGCGGGCAAGCCTCGCTCCTGCAGGATTAGGTCTCGCCCGGATTTCAGGCACAAAAAAGCCGCGTATTAAACGCGGCTTTTTCTTGTGCGGCGGCTTTTACACGTTGAAACGGAAGTGCATCACGTCGCCGTCTTTAACGATGTAGTCCTTGCCTTCCAGGCGCCATTTACCGGCTTCTTTAGCGCCGGCTTCGCCCTTGTACTGGATGAAGTCGTCGTAGGCGATGACTTCGGCACGGATGAAGCCTTTTTCGAAGTCGGTGTGGATCACGCCAGCGGCTTGTGGCGCGGTAGCACCTACGCGGACGGTCCAGGCGCGGACTTCTTCGACACCGGCGGTGAAGTAGGTCTGCAGGTGCAGCATTTCGTAGCCGGCGCGGATCACGCGGTTCAGGCCAGGCTCTTCGAGGCCCAGGGCTTCGAGGAACATGTCTTTCTCTTCGCCGTCTTCGAGTTCGGCGATTTCGGCTTCGATCTTGTTGCAGACCGGAACCACCATGGCGCCTTCTTCTTCGGCGATGGCCTTGACGATGTCCAGCAGCGGGTTGTTCTCGAAACCGTCTTCAGCGACGTTGGCGATGTACATGACCGGCTTGGTGGTCAGCAGGTGGAAGCCACGAATCACCGCTTTATCGTCGGCGCCCATGTTCTTCATCAGCGTGCGCGCTGGCTTGCCGAGGGTGAAGTGAGCGATCAGTTGCTCCAGCAGACCTTTCTGGACCACGGCGTCCTTGTCACCACCCTTGGCGTTACGGGCAACTTTCTGCAGTTGCTTCTCGCAGCTGTCGAGGTCGGCGAAGATCAGTTCCAGGTCGATGATTTCGATGTCGCGTTTCGGGTCGACGCTGTTGGAGACGTGAATCACGTTCTCGTCTTCGAAGCAGCGGACCACGTGAGCGATAGCATCGGTCTCGCGGATGTTGGCGAGGAACTTGTTGCCCAGGCCTTCACCTTTCGAGGCGCCGGCCACCAGGCCCGCGATGTCGACGAATTCCATGGTGGTTGGCAAGATGCGCTTTGGATTGACAATGGCCGCCAGGGCTTCCAGGCGTGGATCCGGCATCGGCACGATACCGGTGTTCGGCTCGATGGTGCAGAAGGGGAAGTTCTCGGCCGCGATCCCGGATTTGGTCAGGGCGTTGAATAGGGTGGACTTGCCGACGTTAGGCAGGCCGACGATGCCGCAATTGAATCCCATGGTGTTTTCCCCGAGGAGTGAGTCAGGCCTTCTGGCTGTGCAGGTTTTTCATCGCGCGGTTCCATTCACCGGCGAGGATATCCGGCAGCACGCCGAGGGCAAAGTCGATGCTGGCATCGAGTTTTTCCTGTTCGGCGCGTGGCGCACGACCCAGGACGAAATTTGAAACCATACTGGCAACGCCCGGGTGGCCAATGCCAAGCCGCAAGCGGTAAAAGGTATTCTGATTGCCCAGTTGCGCGATGATGTCGCGCAACCCGTTGTGACCGCCATGGCCGCCGCCCTGTTTGAGCTTGGCAACGCCAGGTGGCAGGTCGAGTTCGTCATGCGCCACCAGGATTTCTTCAGGCGTAATGCGGAAGAAGCCGGCAAGTGCCGCGACGGCTTGGCCGCTGCGGTTCATGTAGGTGGTGGGAATCAGCAGACGAACATCCTGACCCTGATGCGAATAGCGCCCGGTCAGGCCGAAATATTTGCGATCGGCCACAAGGTTGACGCCTTGCGCGTTCGCGATGCGCTCAACAAAAAGGGCCCCTGCGTTATGCCGGGTCTGTTCGTATTCAGCGCCTGGATTTCCCAGGCCAACGATCAGTTTGATGGCAGTCACGATAGGGGCCCTTCTTTGGAGTGGTGGATAACATCGCCGCAATCAGTGTGTGCGGCGAAAGTGGACGAAAAGTGCTCATTTACCATTATGTAAACTCCGCGTTCTCGCCCGCTTTCTCGCTACGTTCCAGTCCGCGATGTTACTTGATCACTCCGGCATGACAGAGTGAATTACTCTGCTGCGCCTTCTTCAGTAGCTTCTGGAGCAACACGTGGAGCGTGGACGTTGGCAACAGCCTTGTCATCGCCGTGTGCCAGAGCAACAAACTCAACGCCTTTAGGGGCTTTGAGGTCGGACAGGTGAATGATCGAACCGATTTCGGCGTTAGCCAGGTCGACTTCGATGAATTCAGGCAGGTCTTTTGGCAGGCAGGTCACTTCGATTTCCGAAACAACGTGCGAAACTTCGCCGCCTTTCTTGATCGGGGCTTCTTCGCCAACAAAGTGTACAGGCACGATAGCGGTCAGTTTCTGGCCAGCTACAACGCGCACGAAGTCAGCGTGCAGTACGTGGCCTTTGGCCGGGTGACGCTGCAGAGCCTTGATGATTACGTTTTGCTTGGTGCCGCCAACGTTCAGCTCGATGATGTGGCTGTAAGCCGCTTCGTTTTCGAGCAGTTTGGCAACTTCTTTAGCCAGCATGCTGATGGATTCAGGGGCTTTTTCGCCACCGTAAACTACAGCTGGAACCAGGCTTGCGAGACGACGCAGGCGGCGGCTCGCACCTTTCCCCAGGTCGGAACGCACTTCAGCATTCAGAGTAAATTCGTTCATTTTGTATCTCCAAAATAACCACATTCGCCCCAGCGGTTGCGACCAGCGCTAAAGGCGATATGGGCAAAAAAGCCCCGCCCCGGCAGGAATGCCGGGGCGGGGCGCTTTTCGTCAGCGAGACAGTCGAGAAGGGCAGGGCCCTTAACGGAACATCGCGCTGATCGATTCTTCATTGCTGATGCGGCGGACCGCCTCGGCAACGACCGGCGCGATATCCAGTTGACGGATACGCGTGCAGGCTTGAGCAGCAGCGGACAACGGGATGGTGTTAGTCACCACCAGTTCGTCCAGCATGGAATTTTCAATGTTTTCGATCGCCCGACCGGACAGCACAGGGTGTGTGCAGTAGGCGAAAACCTTGGCGGCGCCATGCTCTTTCAGGGCCTTGGCCGCGTGGCACAGAGTGCCGGCGGTATCGACCATGTCATCGACCAGAATACAGGTACGCCCTTCGACATCACCGATGATATGCATCACTTCAGAGTGATTGGCTTTCTCACGGCGTTTGTCGATGATCCCGAGATCCACGCCCAGGGATTTGGCAACAGCACGTGCACGCACGACGCCGCCAATGTCCGGGGACACGATCATCAGGTTTTCGAAGCGCTGATCTTCAATGTCATCCACCAGAACCGGGGAGCCGTAGATGTTATCTACCGGAATATCGAAGAAACCCTGGATTTGGTCAGCATGCAGATCAACCGTGAGAACACGGTCGATGCCGACTACGGTAAGCATGTCAGCAACGACTTTCGCGCTGATAGCCACACGTGCGGAACGCGGACGGCGATCCTGACGGGCATAACCAAAGTAAGGAATAACAGCAGTGATACGAGTAGCCGAGGAGCGGCGGAAGGCATCAGCCATCACTACCAGTTCCATCAGGTTATCGTTGGTCGGAGCGCAAGTCGGCTGAATAATGAAAACATCTTTACCGCGGACGTTTTCATTGATCTCGGCAGTAATTTCGCCGTCGGAGAACTTACCGACAGAGATGTCACCGAGAGGGATATGCAGCTGACGTACAACACGCCGAGCCAGATCGGGGTTAGCGTTCCCCGTAAAGACCATCATCTTGGACACGCGCAGTACCTGAAGGCTGAGGGTAACCTGGATGAGTATAGGAAAATGGCAGGGGCGGCTGGATTCGAACCAACGCATGGCAGGATCAAAACCTGCTGCCTTACCGCTTGGCGACGCCCCTGTATCTGTTGCAACGATTACCCAGTAATCGATTCCTTTAGAGCAGATTTTGCAGCTTGCGATGCAACATCGAAACGTTGCTTCCTTTTGCTACAAACCCTGTAAGGGTCTCTGTAAGAAGGGCCGAGACTTTATCAGCTTCAGCTTTGCTTGGGAAGCCCCCAAACACACAACTTCCAGTTCCGGTGAGTTTTGCTTCGGTAAATTTACCTAACAAATTCAATGCGTTACGTACATCTGGATAACGCCTTGCTACCACCGGTAAGCAGTCATTTCGACTGTTTCCCTTGGGAACGGGGCGCACTTTAATGGGAGAAGAGTTACGTGTCAACAACGGATCTGAAAAAATTTCTGCTGTACTTACAGATACTTGCGGCACAAGCACGAGATACCACGGTTCTTCGGGGTCTACAGGGGTGAGTTTCTCCCCTACGCCCTCGGCGAAAGCCGCGTGCCCACGCACGAAAACCGGGACGTCGGCGCCCAGTGTCAGGCCCAGCACAGCCAGTCGATCCTCATCCCAACCCAGTTGCCAGAGATGATTGAGGCCGAGCAAAGTCGTCGCGGCATTTGAACTGCCGCCACCGATTCCACCGCCCATGGGCAGGATTTTTTCGATCCAGATATCGATGCCGAGCGAACAACCGGATTGCTCCTGAAGTTTTTTCGCGGCTTTGACGATCAGGTTGCTGTCGTGAGGAACGCCATCAAATTCGGTGTGCAACCGAATCACACCGTCGTCACGAACGGCAAACGTGATTTCATCGCCGTAATCGAGAAACTGAAAAATCGTCTGCAACTCGTGATAACCGTCTTCACGGCGCCCGAGAATGTGCAGCATCAGATTGAGTTTGGCCGGGGAGGGCAGCGTCAAGCGCGCAACGGTCATGTTCACTGCCCCAGTTTGCGTGGTTGCCATTCCTTGATCACCAGCGTGACATCAAGGTCGGTGCCGTGCAGTTTGATCCGCTCGGGCAGCCAGTAGCCGTTTTGCTCGGCGTAACTGAGGTATTCGACTTGCCAGCCGTCCTGCTCGAGATTGGCCAGCCGACTGTCGGCGTCCAGGGTCAGGCGACTTTTGCTGTCCGGGGCCGGAAGCCCGCGAACCCACCACGCCAGATTGGACACCGGCAGCTTCCAGCCGAGCTGTTCTTCAACCAGCGCTTCGGGGGTCGTGGCGTCATAACGGCCCTGATTGGCCACTTCCAGCGAGACTTTGCCCGGGCGGCCGGTCAAACGAGCCGCGCCGCGACCCAGCGGGCCGGAGAGGCGAATGTCGTAGTAATCCTGTCGCTGCAGCCAGAACAACGTGCCGCTGCCCGAGTCTTTTGGCGCACGAATACCGATCTTGCCGTTGATCTGCCAGCCATCAAGGCTGGTCAGCTGCTGTTTGTAATCGCGCCATTGGGCCGTGTTGCCTTGGCCCTGGACCGATTCGCGGGCGCCGAAGCCCGCGCAACCGGCGAGCAGGGCGATGAAGCTGAAAACAATAAGGTGGCGCAAAAACATAATCTTAAAGAGTCTCTGATCCGGTCAGGCGCTTGATGGTGCTGCGCAGGATGGGGCTGTCGGGTTGTTCCTTGAGGAACTTGCTCCAGATTTGCCTGGCTTCCCGCTGTTTGCCATTGGCCCACAGGACTTCGCCCAGGTGAGCGGCAACTTCCTGATCGGGAAAGCGATCCAGGGCCTGACGCAGATAGCGCTCGGCTTCATCGAGATTGCCCAGGCGGAAGTGCACCCAGCCGAGGCTGTCGAGTACCGCCGGGTCTTCCGGGTTGATCTGGTGCGCTTGTTCGATCAGGGCCTTGGCTTCGGCGTAACGCGTCGTGCGGTCCGACAGGGTGTAGCCGAGGGCGTTCAACGCCATTGCATTGTCCGGGTCGCGCTTGATGATCAGGCGCAGGTCTTTTTCCATCTGCGCCAGGTCATTGCGTTTTTCCGCCTGCATGGCGCGGGTGTAAAGCAGGTTCAAATCGTCCGGGTACTTCTGCAGCGCGGTTTGCAGAACCTTCCACGCCTTGTCGGGCTGATTGTTGGCAGACAAGGTCTCGGCTTCGATCAGGTACAACTGGATCGCGTAATCAGGTTGCTCGTCGCGTTCCGTAGCCAGACGGCTTTGGGCTTCGGCGGTCTTGCCGTTGTTGATCAGAATGTCGGTCTGGCGCAGTTGCGCAGGCAGATAGTCATTGCCGGGGCCGACCTGGGCGTACTCGATCAGTGCGCCTTGTGGGTCGTTGCGCTCTTCAGCTATACGGCCGAGGTTCAGGTGCGCCGAATCGACGTGGCTTTCCCGGGCGACCAAGTCTTCCAGATAACCCTTGGCCTCGTCCCAGGCCTTGGCTTCCAGGCACACCAGCGCCAGGGAATAACGCAGTTCGTCGTCTTCCGGGTATTGCTGGACCAGGCTTGAGAACTCGACCTTGGCGTCGTCCATGCGGTCTTGTTCAACCAGCATGCGTGCATAGGTCAGGCGCAGGCGTTTGTCGTCCGGGTATTTCTTGATGCTTTTTTGCAGCAGTGGCAAGGCTTCATCGCCACGGTTGAGCACTTGCAACAGGCGCGCGCGCAGCAGGATCGGGGCAATTTCGCCGTCGTCCGGCGGATTGTCTTCAAGCAAGGTCAGCGCGCCTTTGGCGTCACCGTCCTGTTGCAACAGCAAAGCCTTGCCGAAAATCAACTGGTTGTTGTTCGGGTGGCGCTGCAATAAGCGGTCAAAACTTTTCATCAGGCCGTTGCGCGTGTCCTGGTCGGTATCGGCCGCGGACAGAGCAAGAAAGTCGAAATGCGTGTCGCCTTTGCCGAGCAGGACTTTCTCCATATAGACCATGGAGTCGTCATAACGCCCGGCGCGCGCCAGCTGCACGGCAGCCGCGCGTTGCGCCTCGAGATCGTCCGGGGCGTTTTTTGCCCAGATCAGCGCGGTATCCAGGGCAGCCTGATCGGCGCCAAGGTATTCGGCAATGCGGAAGGCTCGCTCGGAGATGCCCGGATCCTGAGTGTTGATGGCCTGGGTGACGTAGTTGTCCAGGGCAATGTCGAAACGATTGCGCTGGCCAGCCAGTTCGGCGCTCAACAGGCTGAAGACGGTTTCTTCACTGAATGAGCTGTAAACCTTGGGCTTTTCAGGGGCCGGAGTGCTGTCTTCGACCGGCGGCGTACCGTCCGACGAAACGGGTGCCAAGACCTGGCAGCCGCTGAGGAAGACAAAAGCGAGGAGCAACGCGGAGGATCTATTCATATAGGAAGAGGACGACTAACCTGCGGTCGGATCATCATGACACAAGCCTTCGGCCAAACATAACCGAGTCTCGATGGATGCCTTTATAGAGGCAGGTCATTGGGACAATAGTCAGCGGTAGTTGTTCTGGCTCTGTCGAAGTAGGACAATTGCCGGCTTCACGTCACCATCAGCGACCTTGAATGGCCTTCCTTGCACTCGGTATCAACCACAAGACTGCTTCAGTAGACGTCCGCGAGCGCGTGGCCTTTACCCCTGAGCAGCTGGTGGAGGCCTTGCAGCAGCTCTGCCGACTTACCGACAGCCGCGAAGCTGCGATCCTCTCCACCTGCAATCGCAGTGAACTCTATATAGAACAGGATCACCTTTCGGCTGACATCATCTTGCGCTGGCTGGCCGATTATCATCATTTGAGCCTCGAAGAGCTGCGTGCGAGCGCTTATGTGCACGAAGATGATGCGGCAGTTCGTCACATGATGCGGGTGGCTTCCGGGCTCGATTCGCTGGTGTTGGGCGAACCGCAGATCCTCGGCCAGATGAAATCGGCCTACGCCGTGGCGCGTGAGGCCGGCACCATCGGTCCGCTGCTCGGGCGCTTGTTTCAAGCGACGTTCAACGCCGCCAAGCAAGTGCGCACCGACACGGCCATCGGGGAGAACCCGGTGTCCGTGGCGTTTGCCGCGGTCAGCCTGGCGAAACAGATTTTCAGCGATTTACAGCGCAGCCAGGCCTTGCTGATCGGCGCCGGAGAGACCATCACCCTGGTCGCCCGCCACCTGCATGAACTGGGTGTAAAGCGCATTGTGGTCGCCAACCGAACCCTGGAACGCGCGAGCATCCTTGCCGAGCAGTTTGGTGCCCATGCCGTTTTGCTCTCGGACATCCCGGCAGAGCTGGTGCGCAGCGACATCGTGATCAGTTCCACTGCCAGCCAGTTGCCGATCCTTGGCAAAGGCGCCGTGGAAAGCGCGTTGAAACTGCGCAAGCACAAACCGATCTTCATGGTAGACATCGCTGTTCCTCGGGATATCGAGCCGGAAGTCGGCGAGTTGGACGACGTTTACCTCTATAGCGTCGACGATCTCCACGAAGTGGTCGCCGAGAACCTCAAGAGCCGGCAGGGCGCTGCCCAGGCGGCGGAAGATATGGTCTTGGTCGGTGCCGAAGATTTCATGGTCCGCCTGCGTGAACTGGCGGCGGTGGATGTGCTCAAGGCCTATCGCCAACAAAGCGAGCGCATGCGCGACGAAGAATTGCAGAAGGCCCAGCGCATGCTGGCCAATGGCAGCAGCCCCGAAGAGGTGCTGGTGCAATTGGCGCGTGGCCTGACCAACAAACTTTTGCACGCCCCGAGTGTGCAGTTGAAAAAGCTTTCTGCCGAAGGCCGCCTCGATGCGCTGGCCATGGCCCAGGAACTCTTTGCCCTGAATGAGGGCTCATCGGATAGCTTTTCGGATAAGAAACCGCAATGAAAGCGTCACTGCTCAATAAGCTGGACATCCTCCAGGACCGTTTCGAGGAATTGACCGCCCTGCTTGGCGATGGCGAAGTCATTTCCGATCAAAACAAATTCCGCACCTATTCCAAGGAATACGCGGAAGTCGAACCGATTGTCGCCACCTATAAACAGCTGCTCAAAGTGCAAGGCGACCTCGAAGGTGCCCAGGCACTGCTCAAGGACAGCGACCCGGACATGCGCGAAATGGCCGTGGAAGAAGTTCGCGAAGCCAAAGAGCAACTGATCGACATCGAAGCCAGCCTGCAACGCATGCTGCTACCCAAGGACCCGAATGACGGGCGTAACGTGTTCCTCGAAATTCGTGCCGGCACCGGCGGTGACGAAGCGGCGATTTTTTCCGGCGACCTGTTCCGTATGTATTCGCGTTATGCCGAGCGGCGTGGCTGGCGGGTGGAAATTCTCTCGGAGAACATCGGTGAGCACGGCGGCTATAAAGAAGTCATCGCCCGTGTTGAAGGCGAAAACGTCTACGGCAAACTGAAGTTCGAATCCGGCGTGCACCGCGTGCAACGGGTTCCGGCCACCGAATCCCAGGGTCGCATCCACACCTCGGCCTGCACCGTGGCGGTGTTGCCTGAGCCGGATGAGCAGGAAACGATCGAGATCAACCCGGCGGATCTGCGGGTCGATACCTATCGTTCCTCCGGGGCCGGCGGCCAGCACGTCAACAAGACCGACTCGGCGATCCGCATCACGCACTTGCCGTCCGGTATCGTCGTCGAATGCCAGGAAGAACGCTCGCAACACAAGAACCGTGCCCGGGCGATGTCCTGGCTGTCGGCCAAGCTCAACGATCAACAAACCAGCGCCGCCGCGAACGCCATCGCCAGCGAGCGTAAGCTGCTGGTCGGTTCGGGGGATCGCTCCGAGCGCATCCGCACCTACAACTTTGCCCAGGGCCGGGTGACCGACCACCGGGTCAACCTGACGCTGTATTCCCTCGACGAAGTCCTCGCGGGCGGCGTCGAGGCCGTGATTGAACCGTTACTGGCCGAGTTCCAGGCCGATCAATTGGCAGCGATAGGTGAGTAAATGACGATCATTGCCAGTTTGTTGCGCGCCGCCGATTTGCCCGACTCGCCCACGGCGCGTCTGGATGCCGAATTATTGCTGGCCGCGGCCTTGGGCAAGTCCCGCAGCTTTCTGCACACCTGGCCGGAACGCATTGTGCCGAGCGAAGCCGCGCTGAAGTTTGCCGAGTACCTGCTACGTCGTCGCGGCGGTGAGCCGGTGGCCTACATTCTGGGGCAGCAAGGGTTCTGGAAGCTTGATCTGGAAGTCGCGCCGCACACGCTGATCCCGCGCCCGGATACCGAATTGCTGGTGGAAGCGGCGCTGGAATTGCTGCCAGCCACACCGGCCCAAGTGCTCGATCTTGGCACCGGCAGCGGCGCCATTGCCCTGGCTTTGGCCAGCGAGCGTCCGGCGTGGAAAGTCACTGCGGTGGATCGCATACTTGAGGCCGTGGCGCTGGCCGAACGCAATCGTCAGCGCCTGCACTTGAACAATGCCATGGTGCTGAGCAGCCATTGGTTCAGCGCCCTGGAAGGTCAGCGTTTTCATCTGATCATCAGCAACCCGCCGTACATCGCCTCCGCCGACCCGCATCTGGTAGAAGGCGATGTGCGCTTCGAACCGGCCAGCGCTCTGGTGGCTGGCATCGACGGACTCGATGATTTGCGCCTGATCGTCGCCCAGGCGCCGGATTATCTGGAGGCCGGTGGCTGGCTGATGCTCGAACACGGTTACGATCAAGCCGAAGCCGTGCGCGACTTGCTGCTGAGCCGCGGCTTTGAAGCAGTCCACAGCCGCACCGATCTGGGCGGTCACGAACGTATCAGCCTGGGGCGCCTGCCGTGCTGAATGATCAGGAATTGTTGCGCTATAGCCGGCAGATTCTGTTGCAACACGTCGATATCGACGGCCAGTTGCGACTGAAAGAAAGCAGCGTATTGATCGTCGGTCTCGGCGGTCTTGGCTCACCGGTGGCGCTGTATCTGGCCGCGGCCGGTGTCGGCGAGCTGCACCTGGCGGATTTCGATACGGTCGACCTGACCAATCTGCAACGCCAGATCGTTCACGACACTGACAGCGTCGGCTCGAGCAAGGTCGATTCAGCGATCCGCCGACTGAGCGCGATCAATCCCGAGATCCAACTGATCGCCCATCGCACCGCACTGGACGAAGATTCCCTGGCGGCCGCCGTGGCGGCGGTGGATCTGGTGCTGGACTGTTCCGATAATTTCTCGACCCGTGAAGCGGTCAACGCGGCCTGCGTTACTGCCGGCAAACCGCTGGTCAGCGGCGCGGCGATTCGCCTCGAAGGGCAGTTGTCGGTGTTTGACCCGCGCCGCCCGGAAAGCCCGTGCTACCACTGTCTATACGGTCACGGCAGCGAAGCCGAATTGACCTGCAGTGAGGCCGGCGTTGTCGGTCCACTGGTTGGGCTGGTGGGCAGCCTCCAGGCGCTGGAAGCCCTGAAACTGCTGGTGGGTTTCGGTGAGCCATTGGTGGGGCGCCTGTTGCTGATCGATGCCCTGGGTTCGCGCTTCCGTGAATTGCGGGTCAAGCGTGATCCGGGCTGCAGCGTCTGTGGTTCGACACATGCGTGAAGCGCCAATCGGCGTGTTCGACTCCGGCGTCGGCGGGCTTTCGGTATTGGCCGAGATCCAGCGTTTGCTGCCCAACGAGTCGCTGCTGTACGTCGCCGATTGCGGCAATGTTCCCTACGGCGAAAAAACCCCTGAATTCATCCAGCAGCGTTGCAGCGTGATGGCCGAATTCTTTCAGCAGCAGGGGGCCAAGGCCCTGGTGCTGGCCTGCAACACGGCGACCGTCGCCGGTGTTGCGGACTTGCGGCGCGATTTCCCTGCGTGGCCCATCGTCGGCATGGAGCCCGCCGTCAAACCTGCCGCTGCCGCCACCCGCAGTGGTGTGGTCGGTGTGCTCGCGACCACCGGCACGTTGCAGAGCGCCAAGTTTGCAGCCTTGCTCGACCGGTTCGCTACCGATGTTCGCGTCATCACTCAACCGTGTCCTGGCCTGGTGGAGCTGATTGAAAACGGCGATCTGCACAGCGAGGCATTGCGTCAGTTGCTGGCCGGGTACGTCGGGCCGCTGCTCGGCGCCGGGTGCGACACGATAATTCTGGGCTGCACGCATTATCCCTTCCTAAAGCCTTTGCTTAAGCAGATGATCCCTGAAGACATCAGCTTGATCGACACCGGTGCCGCTGTTGCGCGGCAACTCCAGCGTTTGTTGGCCGAGCGTGAGTTACTTGCCGAGGGGCCGGCACGTGCTGCGCAGTTCTGGACGAGTGCCGATCCGGAGCATTTCAGGACTATTTTGCCGACGCTGTGGAACAGCGGCGGTGTTGTGCAAAGCTTCGATAGATAACTAAAAAAAAAGTGGGCGAAAACGAATAATTGGGCTGAACTTCTGATTAATCGTCGACTTCTATAGCGGTGAGCAACAAAAAAACCATATGAAATCGTTCGGAAAAGGATGTTTCTAGTGAAGCGACTATTCTGCTTGGCCGCGATTGCGGCCGCACTGATGGGGCACAGTTTTACCGCGCAGGCGGCAGGTGTGGAATTCGCGGTCGGACAGACCAGCGAGTCGACCATGACCTATCGATTGGGCATGCAATTCGATTGGGACAAGAGCTGGTTGCAGAGTGATATCGGTCGTTTGACGGGGTACTGGAGCGGTGCCTACACCTATTGGGACGGCGACAAGACTTCCAGCAACCACAGCCTGTCGTTCGCGCCGGTGTTGGTTTACGAATTTGCTGGCCAGACCGTCAAGCCTTATGTGGAGTTGGGGGTCGGCGTCGCGGTATTCGCCAATACCGAAGTCGAAAACAATCAACTCGGCAGTGCTTTTCAGTTTGAAGACCGGTTCGGTTTTGGCCTGCGCTTTACCGGCGGACATGAAGTCGGCATTCGTGCGACGCACTATTCCAATGCCGGGCTCAGTAGCCCGAACAACGGTGTAGAAAGTTACGCGTTGCATTACACGATGCCGCTCTGAGACTCGCTCCTTTAAGTGTGGGAGCGAGCCTGCTCGCAATTGCGGTCTGCCATTCAGCAACAGTGTTGACTGACAGGAAGCCATCGCGAGCAGGCTCGCTCCCACACTGGATCTGCGTCGACTTCAAATTCAGCGATACGCCGTGGTAATCCCCTGGCGCTCTTCGAGGCACTCCGGTGCGCCCATCTCGAACTCCCGGCAGATCAGCGGGCGTTTTTCGTAGATGGTGCACATCATGCTGTTGCGATCCAGCGCAGCGCACCAGCCGTCATCCAGACGCAGCATGACTTCCCCGCCCCAATCATCGGTATCGATAAAACGTTCAGGCACGCCCGTGTCGGTGATCAGCATGACTTCGAGCTGGCAGCAACAGGCTGCGCAAGTCGAGCACGTGACGGCCGGTTCGGTGATTTGCGTGTGGGGAATGGTTTTCATGGCGGGCAGTGTAAGGCAGTGCGCCCTGGCTGTGTTAAAGGCCTGACGGACGCTTAGCTGCGGGTGTCCGCCGCCAGCCGTTGCGCCATGAAATGCAGCGTTGGGAACAGCATGGCCCAGAGCAGGCCGATACCCAGCAGCGTGGGCATCTGACCGTAAGGAAACTGCACGCCGGCCAGTTGTCCACCGGCGTAATACGACAACGGCCCACCCACGGCGCCCAGCAGGCTGCCGAGCCACCAAGGTTTGGCGGTCCATTGCAGGCAGTGGCGCAACGTGGTTGCCAGTAACGCCCACAACAGCATCAGCCACAGCGGGATCAAGGGCGCGACGTCGGCGAAATCGAACACACCAAGCCAGCGCAACGAACTGTCGACGGTGGTGCCCAGCAGCACAACGCTGAGAATCAGTCGGCCTTCATCCGCCCAGCGACTTATCCACAGCAGATGAATCACCAGTACCGCCAACGCCACCAGCAACCATAAACTGTCGCCGCCCATCACACAGGCAAACCAGCCGAGCTGAAACAGTGCGGCATTGGCCAAGCGCTCACGCATCGAAGCGCCCCAGCAGCGGCGCGGGCATTGCCGACGGTTTGGCCAGCACCATTTGCGCGGTGCCGATGGTGCGCTCCAGAAACCCCCCTTCGCAGTAGCACAGATAAAATTCCCACAACCGCAGGAAATAATCGTCGTAGCCCAACTCGCTCAAGCGGCCCTGGGCTCGGCGAAAATTCTCATGCCACAGGCGCAGGGTTCGGGCGTAGTGCAGGCCGAAATCCTCCATGTGCAGCAAATTCATGTCGGTGTCGCGGCTGATGACTTCCAGCATCTTCTGCACACAGGGCAGGGCACCGCCAGGAAAAATGTAACGCTGAATGAAATCGACGCTGCCCTTGGCCTGTTCGTAGCGCTGTTCGCGGATGGTGATGGCCTGCAACAGCATCAAGCCGTTGCTTTTGAGCAACTGCGCGCATTGCTTGAAATAGACCGGCAGGAAGCGATGGCCGACCGCTTCGATCATCTCGATCGACACCAGTTTGTCGTACTGCCCGGTGAGGTCGCGGTAATCCTTGAGCAGCAGCGTGACCTGGTCTTGCAGGCCGAGGGCTTCAATGCGTTGGGCAGTGAAGGCGTACTGTTCTTTTGAAAGCGTGGTGGTGGTGACCTTGCAGCCGTAATGCTGCGCCGCGTAAAGCGCCATGCTGCCCCAGCCGGTGCCGATTTCCAGCAAGTGATCACTGGGTTTGAGCGCGAGTTTCTGGCAGATCCGTTCCAGCTTGTTCAACTGCGCCTGTTCCAGGCTGTCTTCGTCCGTCAGGAACTGTGCGGCGGAGTACATCATGGTGGGATCGAGAAACTGTTCGAACAGATCGTTGCCCAGATCGTAGTGGGCGGCGATGTTTTTCTGCGAACCCTTGCGCGTGTTGCGATTGAGCCAGTGCAGCGCTTGAACGAAAGGGCGGCCGAGTTTCGCCAGGCCACCCTCCAGCGCATCCAGCACCTCAAGGTTACTGACGAACACGCGAACCACCGCGGTCAAGTCCGGCGAGCTCCAATAACCGTGGATAAACGCTTCGCCAGCGCCGATCGAGCCGTTACCCGCCACCAGCCCCCACGCCGCCGCGTCGAGGATATGGATCTCCCCGATCAATGGGCTGCCTGCGGTCCCGAAAACTTGTCGTTCGCCGTTTTCGATGACCACCAGTTGTCCATGTTTGAGCTGCGTGAGTTGCCGCAGTACACCACGGCGCAGCAACGATCCGGTCAGGCCGTTGGTGCTGAGCAGATTGACTTTGGCCGAGGCGCTAGAGGATTTCATGACGGTGATCCTTGGGAGGAACGATGGCGGTTTGAACGCTGCCAACGGCAGCCTGATGAGCAAATATCGGTGCGCGCTTGAGCAGCAGGCGCAGGGCCTGCCAATAGATCGCCAGGCAGGTTTTCGCCGTCATCCATGGAAAGCGCCGCAAGTAACGATGCAGGCTGGCACGGTCCAGTGCCTGGCGTTTCAAGCTGAGCGTGGCGTCGAACAACTTCAGCTCGCCCTGCCAGTCCGCCATGTGCACGCCGAGCCTTTTCGCGGCGGGGCTGAAACTCATGCGGTATTCCAGGTCCGGCGGTAGAAACGGCGAAACGTGAAACGCCTTCGCCACGGCAAAATGTTGATGGAAATCGCCGAGATTCTCCGGGGCCTTGGCCGGCAATACATAGTGATAACGCTCGCGCCACGGGGTGTTGGTGACTTCGCAAAGAATCGCCGCCAGTTGCCCATCAGCCTCATGGCAGTAGAAAAAACTCACCGGGTTGAACGACAAACCCCAACTGCGCGGCTGGGTCAGCAGGCAGATCGAACCTTGGGGCGCATGACCGATGGCCTGGCCGACGAGCTGGCGCACCGCGTCAATCAGGCGCATGCCGCTGCCGGTATAGGTTTTGAGGTAATCGCTCTCGCGAAACGAGAACGGTGCGAAGCGACTGTTGCCCGAGAACGGCGACAGGTCGAACACGGCCTCCTGTTCGTCGAGGTCCAGGTACAACAGACCGATCCGGTAACGGAAGGCATGAGGCTTTGGGGCGAACCGCCGATGGGCGATCCAGCCGCTATAGAGGGCGCTGTTCACAACACTTCACCAAACGAGCGAGCAACGCGCAACGCGCTGACCACGCCGTCTTCATGGAAACCGTTGGCCCAATAGGCGCCGCAATAATAAGTGTGTTGCGCGCCGTCCAGTTCCTCCCAACGGCTTTGCGCAGCAACGGCCGCCAGGCTGAATTGCGGATGGGCGTAAGTGAATCTGGCGAGCACTTTACTCGGGTCGATGCCTGCGCTCTGGTTGAGGCTGATGCAGAACGTGGTGTCGCTCTGGATGCCTTGCAGGATATTCATGTCGTAGGTAACGGCGGCCCGTGTATGACCCGGGCCACCGAGGCGGTAATTCCAGCTGGCCCACGCAAGTTTTCGAGTAGGCAGCAGGCGTGTGTCGGTGTGCAGCACCACTTCGTTGTCGGCGTAGGGCAGGGCGCTGAGGATCGATTGTTCGGCATCGCTCGGCTTGGCCAGCAGTTTCAGGGCCTGATCGCTGTGGCAGGCGAACACCACTTTGTCGAATCGCTCGCTTCCGGCGGTGCTGTGGATAACGATGCCTTCCTCATCCCGCTCGACCCGGGTCACCGGGCAGCCGAGACGGATTTTCTCTTTGAAGGTCGCCGTCAATGGCTCGATGTAAGCACTCGAGCCACCTTCGATCACCCGCCACTGCGGACGATTGCTGATGGACAGCAGGCCGTGATTCTTGAAAAACCTGACGAAGGATTGCAGCGGGAAACCGAGCATGTCAGCCATGGACATCGACCAGATTGCTGCGCCCATCGGCACGATGTAATGCAGGATGAAGCGTTCGCCATAGCGGCCGTTTTTCAGATAGTCGTCCAGCGTGGTGTCGGCGGCGATCCGACCCTCGGCCAGGTCACGCTGCGCCTCTTTGTTGAAGCGCTGGATGTCGCGCAACATGCCCCAGAAGCCGGGTGACAACAGATTTCGCCGTTGGGCAAACAGGCTGTTGAGGTTATTGCCGTTGTATTCCAGGCCCGAGTCCGGATCCTTCACTGAAAAACTCATTTCAGTCGGTTTCGACACCACGCCGATCTGGCCGAGCAGGCGAATGAAATTCGGGTAGGTCCAGTCGTTGAACACAATGAAACCGGTGTCCACGGCGTAGCGCTGGCCATCCACGGTCACGTCCACGGTATGGGTGTGCCCGCCGATCCAGTCGCTGGCCTCGAACAGGGTGATCTCATGCCTGCGATTGAGCAGGTAGGCGCTGGTGAGCCCCGAGATTCCGCTGCCAATGATCGCAATGTTCACGGCACGTCCCTGATCGGTGGGCTGCTGCGCACCATGCGTTTGCCGATGGCCAGTTTCACGCAATTGGGCATTTTCGACAGGGGCCAGAGAGCCGCCATGAACAATCCCGGAAAAGCGATCTCCAGGGGACGGTTCTTGAGTTTGGCGAAGATGTGCCGGGCGGCTTTCGCCACTGGCCAACTGAGCGGCATCGGGAAGTCGTTTTTCGCCGTCAGTGGGGTCTCGACAAACCCCGGGCTGACCACCGTGACTTCGATGCCTTCCGGCGCAAGATCGATGCGCAGGGATTCGAACAGATAACGCAGCCCGGCCTTCGACGCGCCATAGGCTTCGGCCCGTGGCAGCGGCAGGTAGGTCACCGAACTGGCGACGCCCACCAGATGCGGCGCGGTGCCCTTGCGCAACAAGGGCAACGCGGCCTCGATGCAATAGGCGCTCGCGAGCAGGTTGGTGCGCACCACGTGTTCGACGATCGAGGAATCGAACTGCTTGACGTCGACGTATTCGCACGTGCCGGCGTTGAGGATCACCGTGTCCAGCGAGCCCCATTCATGGGCGATCTGTTCGCCGATTTCGCGCACCGCCTGACTGCTGGTCAAATCGCCGGGCACGACCAGCACTTGCCCCGGATAACGCTGGGACAAGACTTTCAGCACCGCTGTAGAGCGCGAGCTCACGGCCAGATGAGCACCGGTTTTGAGGATTTCTTCAGCCAGCGAGGCGCCGATGCCGCTGCTGGCACCCGTCAGCCAGTATCGCCGTGGAGGTGTAAGACTCATCCCATTCTCCTTTTCAGCCAGGCAATCGCCCGACCCAATACGGGTAAATGTTCGTAAAGCAGTGCCCCGGCATCGAAGTAATCCCGGTGACGATAAACCTTGTCGCGCCAGAGCAGGTACGAGCAGCCGTCGACACGAATCAACCGGCCGCCGCTCAGGCGCGGATGGCGGTAACTCATGACCCAGCGCAGATAACCTTGGCCTTCGCCGGTCTGGTCGAAACCGTGAAAATCAAAACGCAGTTCGGTGACGTTGGCGTAGAGCTCCGTGAAGTAGCTGCGCAACTGTCCGAGCCCTTGCACTTCATGCAGCGGATCGGTGAAGTGCACGTCTTCGGTGTACAGCTCGCCGAGGCGTTGCAAACTGTTTTTATCCAGCTGCGCGAATTGCCGGGCAAACTGCCGCAGGAAATCACTCATGAGCGCCTCCGGCATCGTGTCGCGAGGGCAAGTTCTTGAACGCGGCCAAGGCTCGCTGGCGCGAAGTGCTCAGGTTGACGATCGGCGACGGATAATCCGCCACGCCGAACAGACCGCCGACGTTCGCCGGGTTGTGCACGTCTTTTTTGTTCAGCCCAGCCAGTTCCGGCAGCCAGTGCTTGATGAACACGCCTTCAGCGTCGAATTTCTCCGATTGGCTCAGCGGATTGAAAATACGGAAATAAGGGGCCGAGTCAGTGCCCGTGGACGAACTCCACTGCCAGCCACCGTTGTTCGCCGCCAGGTCGCCGTCGATCAAGTGGCGCATGAAAAAGCGTTCGCCTTCGCGCCAGTCGATCAGCAGGTTCTTGGTCAGGAACATCGCCACCACCATGCGCAAGCGGTTGTGCATCCAGCCGGTTTCGAGCAATTGACGCATCGCTGCGTCGATGATCGGCAGGCCGGTACGGGCTTGCTGCCAGGCCAGCAGTTCTTCCGGGGCGTCGCGCCAGGCTAGGGCTTCGGTTTCCGGGCGGAAGGCACGGTGACGCGAGACCCGTGGGTAGCCCACCAGAATGTGTTTGTAGAACTCGCGCCACAGCAACTCGTTGATCCAGGTGACCGCGCCCACCTTGCCGCTTTCGAACTCGCCTTGATTACTGTGCAGGGCGGCGTGCAAACACTGGCGCGGGGAAATCACCCCGGCAGCGAGGTAAGCCGAGAGCTGGCTGGTGCCGGGTTTGGCCGGGAAGTCGCGCTCGCTTTTGTAGTAATCGATTTGTGCGTCGGCGAAGGTGTCGAGACGGCGTTGAGCTTCGGCTTCGCCGGCGGGCCAGAGCTGGCGCAAGCTCTCGCTGGGCATGTCGAACCCTTTAACACTCGATGGAATGTCGTCACTGCTGATGGGCAACGGATCCTGTACGGCCGGTTTGGCCACCCGTCCCGGAAGCGACCGGTGCAGACGTTCGTAACAGACTTTGCGGAACTGGCTGAAGACCTGGAAGTAGGTGCCAGTCTTGGTCAACACGGTGCCCGGATTGAACAACAACTGATCGAGGTAGCTGAAGAAGTCGATGCCATGGGCCTTGAGCGTTTCGGCGACTGCCGTATCGCGACGGCTTTCATGAACCCCGTATTCCTCGTTGACGTGCACCGCCTCCGCGTTTAATTGCTGACACAGCTTGAGCAAAACCTGCGGCGCTTCATCCCAGCGAGGGGCGTGGCGAATCAGAAGGGGGATGTTCAGTTCGCCCAGCGCGTCGCTCAGTTCACCCAGATTGCGCAGCCAGAAATCCACTTTGCACGGCGCGTCATCGTGTTCCAGCCATTGCGCCGGGCTCAACAGGTACACGGCCACCGTCGGGCCGCGAGCGGCAGCAGCCGACAGGGCGGTGTTGTCGTGCAGGCGCAAGTCGCTACGCAACCAGATCAAATGCATGGAAGTGTCCATTAAATAAGCCCACGCTTGACCAGTTCCTGGTGAGCCGATAGCGGGTCTTCGGCCAGGAACAAATCAACACTCTCAGACGTTTTTGCGGACAGCTCGGCGTGGTGAATGCATACCGTTGGTCCGGCAATCATTTTTGGGCAACTGACGCCATTCAAAAGTTTCGGCAGCTGCGAAATGTTCATGGCTTTGCTGGAATACAGCAGTACGCCGCGGGCTTGCAGGTGATCGACCGCCAGCGCGAGTTCGCCTGGCGGCAGCGGCCAGTCGAAGACTTCCACCGGGCAATCGGCGCTGCTGATCAGCCACGCGGTCAGCCACAGGCAAGGTTCCAGTGGCTGGTCCGAGTGATTGATCAATAGCAACGGCGCGGTGCGTAACTGACGGTTGTTATGGTAGATGCGTGCGCCGAATTTGCTACGCAGCCAGGAAAAGAAAAACACCCGCTCCATCTGCGCGCCGAACTGGCCCTGCCAGCGTTGCTCCAGCTCCGCCAGCAACGGCATCAGCAGTTGTTCGCACAAGGTACGAGGCGGATACAGCGCCATGGCTTGATTGACGGTGTCATCCAGCGTGCGTTCATTGAGCTGGGTCACCGCTTGCAGCAATGTCTGGCCCAGCACTTGCCAATCGTTTTCGACGGTTTCGGTAAAGGCCTGTGGCGTGTCGAGCAGCTGCTTGACCTGACTGACGGCCACGCCGCGATTGAGCCAGGTGAGGATGGTCAAAATCCGTTGCACGTGTTCGGCAGAGAACAGGCGATGCCCCTTGGGCGTGCGCTGGGGCACGATCAGCCCGTAGCGTCGCTCCCAGGCACGCAGGGTCACGGCGTTCACGCCGGTCTGGCGCGCCACTTCGCGAATCGGCAACCAGCCTTCGTCCAGGGCTTTCTTGAAGTCGGCGCCAAGGTCTTCGCTGGCGCTGGTGTCGATTGGGCTTTTCATTAGATGGCGTTTCGCAGGCTGAGGTTTTCCGGGTGCGGCTGAAGGTAAACCTGCTGCGCGATATACGGATCCGGGTGTTGACGGAAATAGTGTTTGAGCAGCGTCAGAGGCACCACCAACGGCACGATGCCGTGCCGGTACTGGCCGATGACGTGCTGCATTTCCTGCTTGTCTTCAGGGCTGATGAATTGCTTGAGATAACCGCTGATGTGCTGCAGGACATTGGTGTGGGTGCGCCGCGTCGCGCATTTTTTCAATGCCGCCATCAGTTCGCTGAAATAGCGCGGGCCGAGTTCCGCAGGATCGGTCTGGCCCATGTTGCCCAGCAGGTTGCCCAGGGTTTTGTATTGCACCGGGTTATGGGCCATCAGCAAGTATTTGTAGCGCGAGTGAAATTCTATGAGGCCGCGTCGTGTCACTCCTTCTCGCAATAGCTGCTGCCAGGCGCTGTAGGCGAACACGCGGGTCAGGAAGTTTTCGCGCAATACCGGGTCGTTGAGGCGGCCATCTTCTTCCACCGGTAAGTCGGGGTGCAGGGCGCAGAACGCCTGGGCGTAGATACCACGTCCACCTCCGTCCACCGGCGACCCGTTGGCCTGGTAGACCTTGACCCGCTCGAGGCCGCAGGAAGGGGATTTCTGCATAAAGATGTAGCCGCAGATATCGTCCAGCTCCGCAGCCATTTTCTGACCGTACTCGGCGAGCTGCCGGGTGACGTTAGTCTCAGGGTTGACGGTGCCAACGGCTTCGGGATTTTCGGGGTCGCCGATCAGGCGGATCGGTTCGCGAGGAATGCCCAAGCCAATGGCGACTTCCGGGCACACCGGTACGAACTCGAAATAGTCGGTGAGGGTTCGGCTGCACAGGCGCGATTCCTTGTGCCCACCGTTGAAACGCACCTCCGCTCCCATCAAGCAGGCGCTGATGGCGATTTTCGGTAGAGTCGCTGGCTGTACATGCATCGGAACACCTCGAATCCAGACCTGTACAGAGCGGTAACTCTGTACAACTTTGTCTTCATCATAGATTCAAAGGTGTACAAGTCAAATTATTTGTATAGGTTTTCGGGAGGGGAGTGCATTCCCTTGTGGGAAAGGGCTTGCTCGCGATAGCGGTGGATCAGGCGACACATGGGTAGCTGACACACCGCATCCGCGGGCAGGATCTATTTCCAGCCGAGTATCCAGTCGTCGCTGGCTTTCAGCGATTGCCATGGGAGACGCTCACTGCGTTGGGTCAGCACCGCCTGCAATTCGACGTCCAGCACCGTGCCTTCCTCATCGCGGAACAGTTCGGTCACCAGAAAATGTTTCTCGCGGTTTCGCGGGTGGGCTGCTGTCCATTTCGACAGCAGCAATTTACTCGGATTGATTCTATTCACTGCAAGTGCTCGTGTAACCGTCGTGCAGCTTCCTGGCCGCTGAGCCAGGCGCCTTCGACACGCCCGGACAGGCACCAGTCGCCGCATACATACAGTCCCAGGTCGGCATCGGCCAAGGCACCCCATTCGTGACTGCTGGCGGGACGCGCGTAAAGCCAGCGGTGCGCGAGGCTAAAGGTCGGGGCGGGCATGGCGCTGTGCAACAGCTCGGCAAATGCACCGTGCAGTTGCTCGATCACCGCCTCCTTGGGCAGGTCGATATGTTGCCGGCTCCAGGCGCTCGTCGCATGCAGTACCCAGGTGTCGAGGGTGTTGTCGCGCCCGGGTTTGCTGCGGTTGCGCGCCAGCCAGTCGAGCGGGCTGTCCTGCACGAAGCAACCTTCCATGGGGGTATCCAGCGGCGTATCGAACGCCAGCGCCACCGCCCACGTTGGCTCCATTTTTACCCCGGCGGCGGCCCCGGCGAGTTTCGGCGCGGAGGCCAGCAGTGCTGTGGCTTGAGGCGCCGGTGTGGCGATCACCACGTGACTGAACGGACCATGGGTGAAGCCTTCGGCGTCTTGCAGGTGCCAGTGTTCTTCACCGCGATAGACCTCGGTGATCCGGCAGGCGAAATGCACTTCCAGGTCGCCGAGCAGGCCGCGGGTGATGGCGCTCATGCGCGGTGTCCCGACCCAGCGTGTCTGTTCGTCCGGCGACAGGTTGAGCTGGCCGCCGTGGAAGGTGTAGAGCTGCGGCGTCCACTCGGCGACCCAGCCGTTGGATTGCCAACGCTGGACCTCGGTGACGAAGCGCCGGTCGCGGGCAGTGAAATACTGCGCGCCCATGTCCAAGGCACCCGCATCACTGCGCTTGCTCGACATGCGTCCGCCACTGCCGCGGCTTTTATCGAAAAGTTGAACACTGTGCCCGACTTCTGTCAGGGCCTGAGCGGCTGAGAGCCCGGCGATGCCGGTGCCGATGATTGCGATAGGTACAGTCATAGGGGCCTCGTTTACCTTTCTGTACAGACTACGCCGTGGTTTAAACCTGTACAATATTGTTTTTTGGTATAACTTTTAGCGTTCTCGATCTGACAGCTTGGCCTATTGTTAAACACAGACACTGCCCGATACCAAAGATCCCTGCTTATAAAAATAGACTAGTGATCAGGGTAAAACGCCACGCGAGGAAGAAGTCATGCACATATTGCTGACCGGCGGTACTGGTTTGATAGGACGTCAACTCTGCCGACACTGGTTGAGTCAGGGACATCGCCTGACAGTCTTGAGCCGCACGCCGGAAAAAGTCGCGAAAATCTGCGGTGCCCAGGTTCGCGGCGTCGCGTTGTTCGAAGACCTCGGGCAAGAACCGGTGGACGCAATTATCAATTTGGCGGGCGCGCCCATTGCTGATCGGCCATGGACGTCCAGGCGCAAAGCCTTGCTCTGGGCGAGTCGCATCACCCTGACCGAAACCTTGCTGGCCTGGCTCGAGACCCGCGCGCAGAAACCGCAGGTGTTGATCTCGGGTTCTGCCATCGGCTGGTACGGCGACAGTGGCGAGCGCGAACTGACCGAAGCGTCTCCGCCGTCCATCGATGATTTCGCCAGTCAGTTGTGCATTGCCTGGGAAGAAACCGCCCAGCGCGCCGAGGCCATGGGTATTCGGGTGATCCTGATTCGAACCGGTTTGGTGCTGTCTGCCGAGGGCGGCTTTTTGTCGCGGCTGTTGCTGCCATTCAAACTGGGGCTGGGCGGGCCTTTGGGCAGTGGTCGGCAGTGGATGCCCTGGATTCATATCAACGATCAAATCGCCCTGATTGATTTTCTTCTGCATCGCATTGACGCGAGCGGTCCATATAATGCCTGCGCGCCAAAACCGGTGCGCAACCGCGAGTTCGCCAAAACATTGGGCGGCGTGCTGCACCGGCCGGCGTTCATGCCGATGCCGGCCCTGGCCTTGAAAGTGTGTCTGGGCGAGTTGTCACTGTTGTTGCTGGGTGGCCAGAAGGCCGTACCGGCGCGCTTGCTGGAAGCGGGTTTCACGTTCCAGTTCACCGATTTGCGCGCGGCCCTGGACGACCTGTCCAGCCGCCTTTGAAATAGGACGTTGCATGACCGATCACGCATTGCTTCTGGTTAACCTGGGTTCACCTGCCTCTACATCGGTGGTGGATGTGCGCAGTTACCTCAATCAATTTCTGATGGACCCCTACGTGATCGACCTGCCATGGCCGGTGCGACGCTTGCTGGTGTCGCTGATCCTGATCAAGCGTCCGGAGCAGTCCGCCCACGCCTACGCGTCGATCTGGTGGGAGGAGGGCTCGCCGCTGGTGGTGCTCAGCCGTCGCCTGCGCGAGGCCATGGTTGCGCAATGGCACCATGGGCCGGTTGAGCTGGCGATGCGCTACGGCGAGCCGTCGATTGAGACGAAACTGGTTGAGCTGGCGGCTCAGGGCCACAAAAAAATCACCCTCGCACCGCTTTATCCACAATTCGCCGACAGCACCGTGACCACGGTGATTGAAGAAGCCAAGCGGGTGGTGCGTGAGAAGCGGCTCGATGTGCAGTTTTCGATTCTCCAGCCGTTCTACGATCAGCCGGAATACCTCGACGCATTGGTCGCCAGCGCGAAACCTTATTTGCAGCAGGATTACGATCACCTGTTGCTGAGCTTCCATGGTTTGCCGGAGCGGCACCTGAAGAAGATCGACCCTACCGGTCACCATTGCTTCCAAAGCGATAATTGCTGCCAGAACGCTTCGCCAGAAGTATTGGCGACCTGCTACCGCGCCCAATGCCTGCGCACTGCCTCCGAGTTTGCCAAGCGCATGGGGCTGGCGGATGGCAAGTGGTCGGTGTCGTTCCAGTCGCGTTTGGGCCGGGCGAAATGGATCGAACCCTACACCGAAGCGCGCCTCGATGAGCTGGCGGGAATGGGCGTGAAGAAGGTGCTAGTGATGTGCCCGGCGTTCGTTGCTGATTGCATCGAGACGCTTGAGGAAATCGGTGATCGCGGGAAGGAATTGTTCCGCGAGGCGGGGGGCGAGGAATTGGTGCTGGTGCCGTGTCTCAACGATGATCCGCAGTGGGCGCGGGCGTTGAGTGCCTTGTGTGAAAGGGCGCCGTTGGCGCTTTAAAAGCTTCGCGGGCAAGCCTCGCTCCTACAGAATTGCGTCGTTGTGTCGAGCGACACACAACTTGTAGGAGCGAGGCTTGCCCGCGAAGGCATTCTCAAGGCTGACTACAACAACGGCTCATCCGCCTTCTTGTGCTTCCAGCTGTCATTGCCCGGCAGCAACAGATTCAGCCCGATCGCCACCACCGCGCACAACGCAATGCCTTTGAGGCCGAAGTCATCGGGGCCGGTGCCAGTGCCGACCAGCACACCGCCAATCCCGAACACCAACGTCACCGACACAATCACCAGATTGCGCGCTTCGCCCAGGTCGATCTTGTGGCGAATCAGCGTGTTCATCCCCACCGCAGCGATCGAGCCAAACAACAGGCACAAAATCCCGCCCATTACCGGCACCGGGATGCTTTGCAGCAGTGCGCCGAACTTGCCGACGAACGCCAGGCTGATGGCAAAGATCGCCGCCCAGGTCATGATTTTCGGGTTGTAGTTCTTGGTCAGCATCACCGCGCCCGTCACTTCGGCGTAGGTGGTGTTGGGCGGGCCGCCGAACAGACCGGCAGCGGTGGTGGCAATGCCATCGCCGAGCAGGGTGCGGTGCAGGCCGGGTTTCTTCAGGTAATCGCGGCCGGTCACGCTGCCGACGGCAATTACCCCGCCGATATGCTCGATGGCTGGCGCCAGGGCTACCGGAACGATGAACAGAATCGCCTGCCAGTTGAATTCCGGCGCGGTGAAGTGCGGAATCGCAAACCACGGTGCGGCGGCAATCTTCGCGGTGTCGACGACGCCGAAATAGAACGCCATGGCAAAACCGACCAGCACGCCGGAAATGATCGGCACCAGGCGGAAGATGCCTTTACCGAACACGGCGACGATCAGCGTGGTGAGCAGCGCCGGCATCGAGATCAGCATGGCGGTCTGATAGGGAATCAGCTCGGTGCCGTCGCCAGCCTTGCCCATCGCCATGTTGGCGGCAATCGGCGCCATGGCCAGGCCGATCGAGATGATCACCGGACCAATCACTACCGGTGGTAGCAGACGGTCGATGAAACCGGTGCCTTTGATCTTCACCGCAAGGCCGAGAAAGGTGTAGACGAAACCCGCCGCCATCACGCCGCCCATGGTCGCCGCGAGGCCGAACTGGCCCTTGGCGAGAATGATCGGGGTGATGAAAGCGAAGCTCGATGCGAGGAATACCGGCACCTGACGCCCGGTGACGATCTGGAACAGAATCGTCCCCAGGCCTGCGGTAAACAGCGCCACGTTAGGGTCAAGGCCGGTAATCAGCGGCATCAACACCAGGGCGCCGAAGGCCACGAACAGCATCTGTGCGCCAGACAGAACCGTGCGCCAGAGCGGATCGTTGAACTCTTGCTGCATGCTCAAGCGTCCTTCTGCTTGGTACCGAAGATCTTGTCACCGGCATCGCCCAAGCCTGGGATGATGTAACCGTGTTCGTTGAGTTTTTCATCAATGGAGGCGGTGTAGATCATCACGTCCGGGTGCGCTTTGCCTACAGCGGCGATGCCTTCCGGCGCGGCAACCAGGACCATGGCGCGGATGTCGCGGCAACCGGCCTTTTTCAGCAGGTCGATGGTGGCGACCATGGAGCTGCCGGTGGCGAGCATCGGGTCGATGATCATTGCCAGGCGCTCGTTGATTTCCGGAACCAGTTTTTCCAGGTAGGTGTGGGCCTGCAGGGTTTGTTCGTTGCGGGCCACGCCGACGGCGCTGACCTTGGCACCCGGGATCAGGCTCAGCACGCCTTCGAGCATGCCGATGCCGGCGCGTAGGATTGGCACTACGGTGATTTTCTTGCCGGCGATTTTCTCCACCGACACGGTGCCGCACCAACCTTCGATGTCGTAGGTTTCCAGCGGCAGGTCTTTGGTGGCTTCATAGGTCAGCAGGGCACCGACTTCCTGAGCGAGCTCACGGAAATTCTTCGTGCTAATGTCGGCGCGGCGCATGAGGCCGAGTTTATGACGGATCAGCGGATGGCGGATCTCGAGGATGGGCATGGGAAAGGCTCCGGCGGCGGGCAAAAAAACCGGCCTAGATTAATCTATCCGAGGGTGTTGTCCTATAGACATACAGTACGTTAGTCCACAAACGCTTGATCTGGCCGTGCGGGATGCGTACCTTTGCCCGCTTTTCCCGAATCCGTCCCCCCTGGAGAGCGCCATGTCCGCTGATCTCGAGCATATCCGTCAAATCATGCGAGAGGCTGACTGCCTGTACACCGAAGCTGAAGTCGAGGCGGCCATCGCCCGCGTCGGTGCACACATCAATGAACAGCTGGCTGACACTAACCCGGTGGTGTTCTGCGTGATGAACGGCGGCCTGATTTTCGCCGGCAAGCTGCTCACCCATCTGCACTTCCCGCTGGAAGCGTCCTACCTGCACGCCACCCGTTATCGCAACGAAACCAGCGGCGGCGACCTGTTCTGGAAAGCCAAGCCGGAAGTTTCGTTCCTCGACCGCGACGTGCTGATCATCGACGACATCCTCGATGAAGGTCACACCCTGGGCGCGATCATCGATTACTGCAAACACGCTGGCGCGCGCAAAGTGCACACCGCCGTGCTGATCGACAAGGACCACGACCGCAAGGCTCGCCCGGACCTGAAAGCCGATTTCGTCGGCCTGCCGTGCATCGACCGTTACATCTTCGGTTACGGCATGGACTACAAAGGTTACTGGCGTAACGCCAACGGGATTTTTGCTGTTAAAGGAATGTAAGAACATGACCGTGCCCAGCTTTCTTGATCAAACGTTGTTCGCCGGATTGGCCGAGAAAGCGGCCGCGAGTCCTCGCGGGCGTCAGCATCACAACTTCCATCAGATGGAAGAGGCTTGCCATCGCATGGCGGTGGGGTTGCAGCCAAACACGTATATCCCGCCTCACCGACACTTGGGGGACAACAAGGCAGAAACATTGCTGGTCCTCAAAGGGCGGCTCGGTTTGCTGATCTTTGATGAGTCTGGCGTGGTCGTGACGAAGCAAGTCCTCGTCGCCGGTGGTGATTGTGTCGGCGTGGACCTGCCAACAGGCGTGTTCCATGGCCTAGTCGTGCTGGAAGCCGATAGCCTGATGTTCGAATGCAAGGCCGGGCCTTATCGGCCGGTCGGTGAGGGTGAGCTGGCGCACTGGGCACCACGTGAAGGCGAGCCGGGTGTGGCCGAGTATCAGGCGTGGATGCGCGCACAGTTTGATTGAGCCGTGCGCTCAATTTTCCTCGGCCAGCCAGCGTTCGCTTTTGCGACGGGCCTGTTCCAGGTTGTTCACGTAGGCCAGCTGACGCTGTTCCCGATGGATGCCCGCGCGCCTGAGCTTCAGGCGCACCCGTGGAGCGGTCGCCACCAGAATCAGGCCGATGCCGTCCTTGCGGTAATCCCTCAGGATATTGTCGAAGGCGGCCAGCGCCGTCATGTCCAGCATCGGCACGGCGCTCATCTCGACGATCACCACTTTGACCTCCGGGTTGAATTTGCGTAGCACCCCCAGCGCTTTTTCAGCCGCGCCAAAGAACAGCGGCCCGCGTATCGCGTAGCAGCGAACGTGCTCCGGCATGTCCTGCAAGGCTTGATGGAAGCCGCGAGGCAGTTCGGCGGTGTCGGTGAGATCGCTCATGCGCTTGATAAATAACCCGGCGGCCAGCAGCAGGCCGACGGCGACGGCCATCACCATGTCGAACAACACCGTCAGGCTCAGGCAGGTCAGCAAGACCAGCACATCGCTGCGAGGCGCGATGCGCAAGGTATGGAGCACGTGCCGGGCCTCGCTCATGTTCCACGCCACCATGACCAGCAACGCGGCCAGTGCCGCCATCGGCAAGTAGCTGAAAAGCGGTGCCAGGACGAGTATTGCCATCAGCACCACGGCGCTATGAATAATGGCGGCCAGTGGCGAAAAGGCGCCGCTGCGCACGTTGGTGGCACTTCGGGCAATGGCCGCCGTGGCGGTAATGCCACCGAACAACGGGGCGATCAGGTTGCCCAGGCCCTGGCCCAGCAGTTCTGCGTTGGGGTCGTGTTTGCTGCCGGTCATGCCATCCGCCACCACCGCACACAACAAGGATTCGATGGCGCCGAGCATGGCAATGGCGAACGCGGGCGCCAGTAACTGACGGATCAAATCGTAAGACAGGTGCAGCGGCTGGCCGTCGGGGCCGGGTAGATTCCAAGGCCAATCGAAGCTTGGCAGGAACGGCGGAATGCCGGGATGGCTGACGCCGTCGACCATATAGCTGAAGCGCTCACCCAATGTCGCCACCGCCAGCCCGCCGTGCTCCAGCGCCACCCCCAGGAGCGCGCCGATTGTCAGCGCCACCAGATGCCCCGGAATCCTCGGCACCCACCGTGGCCAGACAATCAGAACGGCCAGGCATGTGAGGCCGATGATCCCGTCCCCTAGTCGGGCGCTGGGCAACGCCAGAATCAATACGCCCAGTTGTTCGATGTAGTGTTCTGCCTGGCCGGCGGTGGTCAGGCCCAGCAAATCCTTCAATTGCAGGGTGGCAATGACAATGCCGATCCCGGCGGTAAAGCCCAGGGTGACCGGGTACGGAATGTACTGAATCAACCGCCCGGCTCGAATCAGCCCCAAGGCAATGAGAATGACGCCGGCAAGCATGGTGCAAAGCAGCAGGCCGCCCAGGCCATATTGTTGGGTGATGGGCAACAGAATGACCACGAACGCGGCGGTCGGCCCACTGACATTGAAACGTGAACCTCCCGTCAGGGCGATCAGGGGCGCAGCGATCAGTACCGTATACAACCCTTGCTGGGGCGGTACACCTACGGCAATCGCCAGGGCCATGGCCAACGGGATGGCGATAATCCCTACCGTCACCCCGGCACTGATGTCGCCGCGTAAGCGCCTGAGGGTGTAGCCGGCGCGCCAGGTCTGACGCCAGGCCGCAAACAACGGGGGGACGGAGAACGTCATGCACACTCCCTAGAAGACGATGCACTGTTGAACGACGGCTGAAAGCTCGTCCAGCATGGCCAACCTCGTACTGCGAAGTATTGACCTATATCGCCAATTCGCGCGGTTGATCCTCATGCTAGAGTGCTTGGCCTCGTCTTCGGAGCCCGTCATGAGCCTTTTGATCCGCAGCTGCGCCGTCCTGTTGCTGACCCTCAGCCTGCCTCTGGCGGCCGCCCCGGCGCCGATGCACGCGCAGTTTCTGCCGCCTGACGACCTGACCCTGCGTGACGCGGAGCCCGAGCAGCAACAGTTGTTGCAGGTCACCGAATATTCGGTGGTGGTTGGCAGCCAGCGTCAGTCCAATCAACAACCGATTCCGGTCACGTCTCCGATGATGATCCGCCTCAAGGGCAAATCCTTGAACAAGGGCGCGACCATCAACCAGGTGCTGGTCAATTTCGACGGCGAAAGCAAAAGCCTGAAAAAGCCGATCTATGACGAAAAAAGCAAAACCCTGACGCTGTTTTACCCGATGGCGCAGTACCGGGTGGTGATCGATTTGTTGCGCAATGGCACGGTCTATTGCCAGTTCCTCAGCTACGCCAACGGCCATGTCTGGGCCGATCTGCACACGGGCGCTGTTCGTCCGCGTTGAGCCTTGTGCCCGGGCAGGGGTAAACTGCCCGCCCCGTGAAATGTCTGCGAGCTGGAGTCGGCAATGCGTAAAGATAAGAAACAAGTGATTGGTGACGAGATCGGCGATGAGCAGATCAAGTTGTTTCTCGATTTCGAACCGGTCGACGCCACTTCGCCGTCCCTGCATAAGCTGATCAAGGCCTACCGTGGCCTGCGCATCGATGACTTCGAGCGTTTTCTGACATTCTTCGTCGCAGCCGGCCTGGACCTGGATGGCAAGGATGAGCACGGCAATGACTTCGTCGCCCTGATCAAGGATCAGCGCAATGCCGCCGAGTACATCGAGTTGATTGCCAAGGCGCGCGGCTGATCCCGGACACACCGGAATATGTGGCGAGGGAGCTTGCTCCCGCTTGAGTGCGCAGCGCTCACAAAATCTATGCCGTTCGCAGAGCTTTGGGGCCGCTTCGCAGCCCAGCGGGAGCAAGCTCCCTCGCCACAAAGATAATTTCAGCGTCCTAAAAAAAACGCCCCGCTCTCACTGAGAACGGGGCGTTTTTCTTGGGGCCGAATCAAGCGTAGCTTTCGGTCTCGTTACTGGCTTCAACCAGTTCCAGGGCGACGTTGTTGTGCGCATTGATCTTGCGATACAGCGCAGCGTCGGTTTCCAGAACTTTTTCCCGGGCCGGGAAGATTTCCGCCAGTTTGGCAGCCCATTCGCCGGATGCCTTGTTCGGGAAGCATTTTTCAATCAGCTCAAGCATGATCGAAACAGTCACCGAAGCGCCTGGGGAGGCGCCGAGCAGGGCGGCAAGGGAACCGTCCTTGGCCGCGACCAGTTCGGTACCGAACTGCAGAACGCCACCTTTTTTCGGATCCTTCTTGATGATCTGCACCCGTTGGCCGGCCACTTCCAGGCGCCAGTCTTCGGCTTTCGCCTCAGGGTAGAAGCGACGCAGGGAGTCCAGACGCTGCTCCATCGACTGCATCACTTCGCTGACCAGGTACTTGGTCAGGTCCATGTTGTTTTTCGCCACGGCCAGCATCGGGCCGATGTTGCCGGCGCGAACCGACTTCGGCAGGTCCATGAAGGAGCCATGCTTGAGGAACTTGGTGGTGAAACCGGCATAAGGTCCGAACAGCAGCGACTTCTTGCCATCGACCACGCGGGTATCCAGGTGCGGCACCGACATCGGTGGAGAACCCACCGCAGCCTGGCTGTAGACCTTGGCCTGGTGATGCTTGACCACTTCCGGATTGTCGCAACGCAGCCACTGGCCACTGATCGGGAAGCCGCCGAAGCCTTTGCTTTCTTCGATACCCGAGGCCTGCAACAGTGGCAGTGCCGCGCCGCCCGCACCGAGGAAGACGAATTTGGCGTCGACTTCACGGGTGTTGCCGCTGTTGACGTCCTTGATGCTGACGGTCCAGCCGCTGCCGTTACGCTTGAGGCCCGTCACGCGCTTGCAATACTTGACCTGGGCATCGGGTGCGCTGGTCAGGTGCTTGAGCAATTGATTGGTCAGGGCGCCGAAGTTGACGTCGGTGCCGTTCATTACGCGGGTGGCTGCGACGACTTCGTCGGCTGGCCGGCCCGGCATCATCAACGGCATCCAGTCGGCCATGGTGGCCTTGTCTTCGGTGTATTCCATGTCCGAGAAGGCATGGTGCTTGCTCAGGGTCTTGAAGCGTTCCTTGAGGAAGGAAACGCCATCATTGCCCTGCACGAAGCTGAGGTGCGGCACCGGGCTGATGAACGTCTTGCAGGAGCCGAACGTGCCTTTTTTGGTCAGGTAGGACCAGAACTGCTTCGACACTTCGAACTGAGTGTTGATGTGCACGGCTTTCTTGATGTCGACGCTGCCGTCGGCCGCCTGCGGCGTGTAATTGAGCTCACACAGCCCGGCGTGACCGGTACCGGCGTTGTTCCATGGGTTGGAACTCTCCGCAGCACCGGAATCCATCAGCTCGACGACTTCCAGCTTGATCGCGGGGTCGAGTTCTTTGAGCAGTACGGCAAGGGTGGCACTCATGATGCCGGCCCCAACCAGTACTACGTCGACTGCTTCGTTATGCGCCATTTAACGCGTCTCCAAAATCTGCAGCACCAAATTGTCGGCATGGCTGCCAGGCGTTCCGGGGCGTGTCAGTGATGCCCAGGTACCCGTGGTCAGTGTTGCCATGTCCGAATCTTCGCAATTTTTCGCAACTTCGACGGATGCATGCGGCCGGGCCTAAAGAGTTACATGAACTCATCTCAGCGCGCGGCTGGCAATTCGACTTATGGTCGAGACATCCGTTTGTGCAACCAAATCCGTAGCGGACAGGCTTCAGGCTCCGGTGTTCGAGGAGTACTCGGTCCTGTGTCGTTGGGCTGTTTCAGACGCTAATGGTGCATGTTCAGACGCAAAACTATTCATTTGCTCGCCACACTCTTGTGAAGTTGTGAAAACCCGTTTTTTTCACGCTCTTTTGAAGACGTGAACCTCAAAAAAGGGCTGTCCCAGCCTGGCACCGTGCCCGGATGGATTGCCGTCATGGGGTACATGACAGGCAAAACGGGCAAACAGCTCAGTGACCGAGCGTAATGACAGCTCTGCAGATTCGCGAAAAGTGGGGTTTTTGCTCAAGGAACAGCAAGCGCGCCAGCTTCACTCGATCTGTGTGGGCGGCTCTCTGTGGGCGGTGCGGGGTGCCAATACCGAAGCATTGACGATGCTGCGAGGCCCGATCAGGAGACGTCCTTATAATCGGGGGGAGATTGTATCTAAGAAACGCAGGGAAATGGACGTGTTTAATGACTTTTATTAGGCGTCTGGTCAGGTGGTCAACAGATGTTGCACCCGTGCACGTGGCCGGCGCTGGCTGACACGGGCACTCGGGGGCAGGGGATGGTGCAACCAGTTGAGGCGGATTTCTTCGATTTCGACCCAGCCATCGCCCATCGGCTGGAGGCTGCACTGCTTGAACGCCTGGCAATGACCATTGCGGTCGAGCAGGGCAAAACTGCGGTGCAAGGGGCGTGGCGCGAACAGCGAGATGAGATAACGCATGACAAAGTACCTTGTGGGTGACCTGCCGAGAAGGTTGCCAGCAAGCCGTGACGTGAAAGTGTATGGGCGATGACAGATCTGTGACACGAGGGGGTTTCTGATGGGTTTGTAGGAAATTACTTCAATCATTGCAGCGCCCTAGTTCGCTGCAGTGGCGCACGGCTATACTGCGGGCCTGTTTGTGCCTGATTCTGGAGAGAAGAGCATGTTGCAACGCCTGTTGTTCGGTTTGATCACTGTGACCAGTTTGACCCTCGTCGGCTGCGCCCACAGCCCGCAACAACTGAACCCTGAACCCAAGCTGACAGCTCAGCTGGCGCCGGTCGGCCGCGGTCAGCCGGTGGTGGTGCGTGTGGTGGATGGTCGTCCGTCGCCGACCCTGGGCACCCGTGGTGGTTTGTACCCCGAGACCAGCGCGATCACCGTGCAGGGCGCGCAGATCCTGCCGAAATTGCAGGCACAGGCCGAGGCGGCCGTGCGGTTGCTGGGCTTCACCCCGACCTCGAATGCGCTGAATGCCCCGCAATTGACCGTGACCCTGGCCGAGTTGAAGTATCAGTCGCCTAAAGAAGGCATGTACGTGACTGAAGCGACCATCGGCGCAACCTTCCGCTCGGATGTGCAGAACGCCAACCGTCGCTACAGCGGCCGTTACGGCGCATCCCTGGACCAGCGTTTCGGTATGGCGCCGAATCAGGAAACCAACACCAAGCTGGTCAGCGACGTGTTGAGCGATGCGTTGACGCGTCTGTTCAAGGACCCGACGATTGGTCAGATTCTCGGCGAGTAACTTTCGCGAGATTCAAAAAAGCCCGGTGCCAGCAATGGCTCCGGGCTTTTTCATGCCTGCTGATTACCGATCACCAGCAGGCGCGAGGCTGGTGGGGTCAGGCCGCTTGTGAATAGAAATCCAGCACGCTCACGCCGGTCAGCAAATCCGTCTCTGGCAAATCCGCATGCTGATGCCCGCCCAGTGCGCAATAAACCAGCCAATGGCGGTCCTGAACGTTAAAGGCGAGGCTTCCTACGAGGTTTTGTTGTTCGTCACTCTGGGCGATGAGGTAGAGGCGGTCCTGGTTTTCGGCGTGCAGCATGACGGTATCCGTGTCGGTTTCGAGGGCCGCCAGACTGGCGTATTCAGATGACGGAGCCGTGACACAGGGCAGCATTTGGTCAGATGGTTCGTTATTTGTCGGAAAGGCAGGGCAGGGGGACAGGCTTTCGGTAGAATTCGCGCCGCGGTCGTCGGTTCGGCGTCTGCCACACCTGTTTTGCCGAGGTCCGTGATGTCGTTGCATTTGATTTCGCTGTTCACCCACCATCCCGCCAAGTTGATCAACCTGCTGGCCTTGCTGTTGGCCTTCCCGGGTAGTTGGCTGCTGCATGCCACGCGTCGCCGTGAACAACGCGCCATGGCGAGCCTTGTCGCCCAGCGCCAGAGCCGCCCGAACGAAGAGCCCACCCTGGATTGGGCGACGTTGCGCATGAACCGTTTCTTCTACCGCTTCGGCTTCGCGTGCCTGGGGTTGGCGTTGCTGGTGTCTTGGATCAGCACCTGGTTCTGAATCTTTGACGCAGAACCTTGTGGCGAGGGAGCTTGCTCCCGCTGGGCTGCGAAACGGCCCCACAACCAGCCATCCTTGTAGCGTCAGGCAAACCGCGAGCACCGATGTTTCGACTGCTGCTGAGTCGGGCGGGAGCAAGCTCCCTCGCCACGGGGACAGTGCCTCGCCCACCTACCGCGTCGAGGCAAATAAAAACGGCGCCTCGAAGGCGCCGTTGTCGTATCCAGTCAATTACAGCGGCAAACCAGCCTTGACCCGATACTGATTACGCACCGGCGTCGCATATTGCAGCACCAGATACGGCCGATGTTCCTCAGGGCAGGCTTCCAGTCGGCGTTGCCATTCTTCCTGGGCCTTGGCCAGTTCGTCGGCCGCAAACACCTCGGCAGCTTTTGGCACCTGCAATTGCGGGTCAGCGTCTTTCCACTGCGCGTAAGCCAGGTAATGCACCGGGAATAACCGGTAGCCGCCGAGAATCTGCCGGTCTATTTCGATCGCCAATTGCTTGGTGTCGTCGAACAGTTCGGTGATCGGCGCGGCGAAGTTCACGTGCACCCGGCCCTTGTAGCCGGTGATGCCCTTGGCGATGCTGACGTCGTCCTCGCCCGGGACTTTGGTGTAGCTGCCGGTGGTGGCACGGATGAACAACTCGCGGGCCTTGGCCTGGTCGCACGGGTCGTATTCGTAGCTGATCGACACCGGGCTGACGTTGAGCGAGCGGATGACTTCGCCGAACGGCTCGTCCTTGCGGCTCATGTGGAACATCTTCAGGATCGCCGACTCGGTGCGGTCATCACCGTCCTTGGCCCGGCCCTCGGCCTGGGCGATCCAGATGGAGGCGCAATCGTTGCGGATCGAGTGGTTGATGTAGGCGGACAGCAGCTGATACGCCGCCATCTTCTCGCGACGCCCGGTGATCGAACGGTGCACGATGAAGCTCTTGTTCAGGCGCATCAAATCGCTGACAAAGGGCTTTTGCAGCAAGTTGTCGCCGATCGCGATGCGCGGTGTCGGCAGGCCGGCGTGGTACACGGCGTAGTTGACGAAGGCCGGGTCCATCACGATGTCACGGTGGTTGGCGATGAACAGGTAGGCGCTGCCGGACTTGAACTGCTCGACGCCGGTGTACGTCACACCGTCCGTGGCTCGTTCGATGGTGTGGTCGACATACATCTCGACTTTATCCTGCAACGTCGCCACCGAGGTGACGCTGGCGAACTCACGGCGCAGCCGATGAGCTATAAGAGGTTTGAGCGCCCAGCCAAAGGCACCGGCAAAACGCGGGAAGCGGAAATGGATGAGGATATCTAGAAACGCCTTGTCGCCGAGCAGTCGGTCCAGCACCGCAGGGACTTCGCTGTCATTGTAAGGTCGGATGGCATCGAATTCGCCCATCATGCTCTCTTGTTAGAAACGGCTAGGGTAAGTAAAGGTTTTGATCGAAAACCAACGGGGCACGGTCTGAAAAGTTAGCCAGACAAAAATAGCCCTGCAAATAGACCGGCGATTATACGCACAAGTCACTTGGGAGACCGCGATGCTGGAACCTGCGTTGTACGAATGTCCGTATTGTGGTGAAGAGGTCGAGACGACGGTGGACCTGTCCGGTGGCGATCAGACCTATATCGAGGACTGTCAGGTGTGCTGTCGGCCGATAACGTTTGTGTTGCAGGTAGACGGAGAGGAATGGCATCTCGAAGTGTTCAGCGAAAACGAGTAAGGGGCGTCTATGCAGCGAATCTACGAGCCGGAAAACCTGATGGAAGGGGAGTTGCTGCAAGGCATGCTGGCCAGCGAGGGCATTGAGGCGCATCTGGTGGGCCGCGATTTGATCGGCGGGACCGGTGAACTGCCGATCTACGGCCTGCTGGGTTTGTCGGTGGACAACGACCAGGCCGAATACGCCCGCGAGCTGATCACCGCGTACAATGCCGCGCTGCCACTGCCCGGTGATGAACCGGACAGCTTTCCCGGCACGCTGGTCTGTTAGGCTGGCGTTCGTTTTATTGAGAGTCGTGTTGCCCCATGTGTGGACGTTATGCCCTGTTTCGCTGGAACCCCGCCTTCGCGGCCCTGCCTGGCTTCCCCGCCGATCAGCAGGCCCAGTGGAATATTTCCCCCAATGATTCGGTGCTGATGCTGCGTGCCGGCGCAGACGCTCAGCGTGAGTTGGCGCGGGCGCGTTGGGGGCTGACGCCGCCGTGGCTGACTGATCTTTCCCGCACCCCGGCCCATGCCCGGGCCGAAACCGTCGCTGAACAACCGATGTTTCGCCAGGCCCTGCGCGAACGCCGTTGCCTGCTGCCGGCCAACGGTTTCTACGAATGGCGCGGCACGACCCGCAAGCGCCCGTATTGGCTGACGCCGGGAGAAGGCTCGACCTTGTTTTTTGCGGCGATCTGGGAAGCGTATCCGGTGCAGGAGCAGGTGTGGCTGAGCACGGCGGTGATCACCCAGCCGGCCGCGAGTCAGCGTCGGCCATTGATTCTGGATGAGGCAGGGCAGGCGGCGTGGCTTGATCCCGAGACGCCGCTGCATGTATTGCAAGGGTTGCTGGCCAGTGAACCCGCGGCGTTGCGCGAGCGGGTATTGGCAAATCTGGTGAATGATCCGAAGCTGAATGGGCCGGAGTGTCTGACCCCTGGTTAAAGGTTGCCTGTGCTGACGCCTTCGCGGGCAAGCCTCGCTCCTACGGACCGCAGTGTTCTGTAGGAGCGAGGCTTGCCCGCGAAGGGTTTTTTGGATCAAACCTTGAACTGATTGATCAGCCGCCGCTGCTGCTCAGCCAACTTGGTCAGATCCGCACTCGCCGCACTGGATTCATCCGCCCCGCCGGCCACTTCATTGGCCACTTGCCCGATGTTGATCACGTTACGGTTGATGTCATCCGCCACCGCGCTCTGCTCTTCGGCCGCACTGGCAATCTGGGTGTTCATGTCATTGATCACCGACACCGCCTGAGTAATGGTCTCCAGGGCCTCGGCCGCTTTCGCCGCATGTTGAACGCTTTCGTCTGTGCGGTTCTGGCTGTCCTCCATGACCCGCACTACATCGCGGGTGCCTTGTTGCAGTTGCTGGATCATGGTCTGGATTTCTTCAGTGGCTTTCTGAGTCTTCTGCGCCAGGTTGCGCACTTCATCGGCCACCACCGCAAAACCGCGGCCCTGTTCGCCCGCGCGTGCCGCTTCAATGGCCGCATTCAAGGCCAGCAGATTGGTTTGTTCAGCGATCCCGCGAATGGCGGTCAGGATCGCATTGATGTTCTCGCTGTCCTTGGCCAGGGTTTGCACCACGCCCACAGCCTTGCCGATTTCAATTGCCAGGACGCCAATCGAATTCGACGTATCCCGAACAATTTGCATACCCTGGGCCGCTGCCTGATCGGCATGGCTGGCGGCTTGCGCGGCCTGGGTGGCGTTGCGTGCCACGTCTTGGGCGGTGGCGGTCATTTCATGCACCGCCGTCGCCACTTGATCGATCTCGGCCATTTGCTTCTGCACACCGATGTTGGTGCGGATGGCAATGTCGGCGGTGTGTTCCGATGAATCGCTGACACTCTGCACCGAGGTCACGACCTGGGTGATCATCGCCTGTAGCTTGGCGAGGAACGTATTGAAGCCTTTGGCAATCGAGCCCAGTTCGTCGGCGCGGTCGCTGGTCAGGCGGCGCGTCAGGTCGCCTTCGCCTTTGGCGATATCGTCGAGCATCGCGACCATTTGCTTGAGCGGGCGGGCGATGCCGTGGCCCACCAGCCAGATCACCAGCAGACCGATACCGGCGATCAACAAACCGACCATGGCCATGCCGAAGGTGTCGGATTTGCGCTGAGCGTCCAGGTCGCCCTGGAGTTTTTGCAGGTCGGCCATCACGGCGTTCAGCGGCAATTGCAGCATCAAGGTCCAGCGCGCATCGGTCTGGCCGATGCCGAAGGGCAGGTACAACTCGATCCGGCCCTGGGCCTTGTCGACGGTGTAAGTCACTTCGCCGCTCTTGAGGTGGGCCATGTTGGCGATCTGCTTGCTGTCGAGAATGTCGCTGACCTTTTCGCCGAATTTGCTCGGGTCCTTGGTGTAGGCAACGATCCGGCCATTACCACCGATCAGCGCCATTTCCCCTGCGCCGCTGTACAGTTTCTGATTCGCCCCCAGCAACATTTCCTGGATGAAGTTCACCGACAGGTCGGCGCCGACGATGCCCTGGAAGGCGCCGTTGAGCATGATCGGTTCAATAAAGGAGGCGAGCATGACGATCTTGTCGCCGACCTTGTAGGGCGCCGGATCGATCACGCAGGACTTCTTGGTTTCTTTCGAGCACAGGTAGTACTCGCTGGCACGCACGCCGGTGGACAGGGTTTTCTGGTCATCGACGTCCACCAGTTTGTCCAGGCCCAGGGTGCCGTCCTCGTTGCGAAACCACCACGGCAGGAAGCGCCCGTTGCTGGCGTCGATGCCGACCACCTTGGTGTCGACGTAGGCCGCATCGTTGTGATCGAGCGCGTCTTTTTCCCAGCCTATATAGGTGCCGAGAATTTTCGGGTTCTTGGCCACGTTTTCCTTGATCAGGCTGATCAACTGCTCCCGGCTCAGACTCAATGTCGGCTGGCCATCGGCCCCCGGCGTACCGATCAGCGCGTTGACCCGCACCAGGCCGCCAGCGATCAGCAGCGGCGCTTCGAGTTCGCGCTGGATCTGGCTGACCTGGGTTTGCGCCAGAGAGGTCAGGCGCTGCTCGATGACTTGCTCGAATTGCGCCTGGGTCCGCTCCTGGACCATGTCTTGCGTCCGGGCGCCGGAAAACAGTGCGTACAGCACCAGCGCGGCGACTACGCTAAGGACGATGGCGCCGGCGAGGGCGGCCACGGAAAACTGGATCGACTTGAATTTCATGGGTGCTCCGCACGCAAGAGGACGTCTGCGGTGGTGTATCGGCAGGATGCTGGAGGGCCATGAGCGAGGCAGCGCGAAATGGCTGTTTTGGAGTGGTTGATGTCGTAAATGAATCATTGCCGGGCGTTGGCGGCCGTGGCGAGCGCCGTTATGTGAATTTTTTCCTACGGCAATGAGAGCTTTATCTGAAATGAGCGTCTACACGTCAGTTGTATCTGGTGCGGATACAGTTACCCGCCTAGGATACCCGGCATGTTTTCAGGGAGTTTTTTGATGAACAAGACATTGGTTGTGTGTGCGCTGAGCGCAGGTTTGTTGCTTGCCGGTTGTCAGTCGGTCAATACCACCAGCGGTGGGGCTGTTGGCGTAGAGCGTAAGCAGTACATGTTCAGCATGTTGTCCACCGACGAAGTCAACCAGATGTACGCGCAGTCTTATCAGAAGACTGTCGGAGAGGCGAGCACCAAGGGTGTGCTGGACAAGACCAGTAACGACGCCAAACGCGTCCAGCTGATTGCCGATCGGCTGATTGCCCAGGCGCCGGTGTTTCGTCCGGATTCGGCCCAGTGGAAATGGGAAGTCAACCTGATCAAGAGCGACGAACTCAATGCCAACTGCGGGCCTGGCGGCAAGATCTTTTTCTACACGGGGCTGATCGACAAACTGCAACTCACCGACGATGAAATCGCCGCGATCATGGGCCATGAAATCGCCCATGCCCTGCGCGAGCATGGTCGTGAAGCGATGTCCAAGGCATACGGTGTCGAAATGGCCAAGCAAGGCGCAGGTGCGTTGCTCGGTCTGGGTCAGGACAGCCTGGCCCTGGCGGACACCGTGGCGAAATACGGCATGACCTTGCCCAACAGCCGTGGCAATGAAAACGAGGCGGACCTGATCGGCCTCGAGCTGGCGGCCCGCGCCGGTTACAACCCGAATGCGGCGATCACGTTGTGGAACAAAATGAGCAAAGCCTCGGAAGGCGCTCCACCTGAGTTCTTGAGTACGCACCCGGCTTCGTCCAGCCGGATTGCTTCGTTGCAGGCGGCGATTCCGAAGGTGATGCCGTTGTACGAGAAAGCGCCGAAATCCTGATGGTCAGGCGGTGATGCCGCTGACGCCTTCGCGGGCTAGCCTCGCTCCTACAGGTTTTCGGTCGATTACGACACAAAATCTGTAGGCGCGAGGCTAGCCCGCGAGGAACGATAACGCGGTCTATCAACCTACGGCGTCAAACCCACCCGCTGCTCTGCATCGCCTTGTACACCGCCACAATCGCCAGGACAAAGAACGCCGACGCCGCCAGGCGACGGATCAGGGTGAGCGGCAATTTATCCGCCGCAAAGTTACCCGCCAGTACCACCGGCACGTTGGCAATCAACATCCCGGCGGTGGTGCCGATGATCACCAGCCACAAATCCGGGTATTGCGCGGCGAGCATCACCGTGGCGACCTGGGTTTTGTCGCCCATTTCTGCCAGGAAAAACGCGATCAGCGTGGTCAGGAACGGCCCGAACTTGCGGGCGGTGCTGGCTTCATCGTCGTCCATCTTGTCCGGCACCAGGGTCCACAGTGCGGTCGCGGCGAAGCTCGCCGCCAGGATCCAGTGCAACACAGCATTCGAGAAGAAACTGCCGAACCAGGCGCCGACCGCACCGGCCGCCGCATGGTTGGCCAGGGTCGCGGCGACGATGCCGGCGATGATCGGCCAGGGTTTGCGAAAGCGGGCAGCGAGAATGAGCGCGAGCAGTTGCGTCTTGTCGCCGATTTCGGCCAAGGCAACGATTGCGGTGGGAACGAGCAAAGAGTCCAGCATCAGGGATTTTCCTAAGGGGCGGGTCGACACGGCTATGACACGTACAGCCTTCCCGCCCCGGGTAAGGTGTTCGTGTCATAGGTCTTGTCAAACCCTGCGATCCGTCTGATGCGGACGCTTGGGTCGCATACGCCATGGTCTGTTGACCAAGTATGTTGACGTATGCCGGACGAGCATGGCGCTCGTGGGAGACTACTCCCCTAGGACGGAGCGGATTCTGCCTAGGCAAAACCCGTTAGGCAAGCACTTATTTTTCAGCCTCGTTTGGCCCGATAAATTCTGAAGCCCTGTCCTTCGGCCTTGATCGCGCACACGCCCAAGTGCTCTTCGATCAGCGGCTGATACTTCAGGAAGCTGTTTGCAACCAAGCGTAGTTCGCCGCCGTTTTTCAGATGTTTAGCCGCTTTTCGCAGCAAGTTCTCGGTGGCGAAGTAGTCGGTGTGGACGCCGACATGGAACGGTGGATTGCTCAGAATTGCACTTAAACCCATCGGTGCCGCGTCGATGCCGTCACCGGTAATCACGTCCGCTTCCAGGCCATTGGCAGCCAGCGTCATACGGCTGCTGGCGGCAGCGAAGGCGTCCACGTCAAGCAACGTCACCTGATTGTGCGGATAACGACGTTTCACCGCCGCACCCAGTACACCGGCACCGCAACCGAAGTCGAGCAAGTGGCCGCTCGGCAACTTGTCCAAGTGTTCCAGCAGCAATGCGCTGCCGCGATCCAGCCGGCCGTGGCTGAACACGCCCGGCAGGCTGATGACTTTCAGTGGACCTTCGGCCAGCGGCAATTCATAGGTCTGGGCCAGGCTTTCAAGCGACTTGGCGGCTGGCGCGTTGGCCACGGTGACCAGCCAAAGCTGGCAATGCCGCGCGCTGTCGAGCTTGCGTGGCTTTCCGAAGGGGTTCAGTTGCTTGGCCGCGCCTTCGATGCCGCTGCGTTTTTCACCCACCAGGTACAACTCGCGACCGGCCAGGCGAGAGGCGAGGGCGTTGAGAATGTAATCGGTCAGGTCCTTGGACTTGGGTAAAAACACCACCGCCGTCTCGAACTCACGCTCGGGTGCGGTCACACCAAAATGGCTGCGCTCGGCAAAACGCGCCTCCAGCGCCGCTTGATCACCGGCATGCCAGCACCAGCCATGGGCGTCGGGTAGACGGCCGAGCAAGTCGTCGGCGGGCAAACCGGCCAGCAGCACCGAACCCTGAAATAAGTCGGCCTGACGAAGCAGTACTTCACTGCGCGGATCCATAACTGCTCCTGTGAAAAAAAGTGCCGCAGTCTATCAACTGACGACCCGCAGCGCTTTACCGCTGAAGTATCCCTGCGCGTTTTCGGTCAACTGACCGACGATCCTTTGCCGCGCCTCGCGACTGCCCCAGGCGTTGTGCGGCGTGACGATCAGCCGTGGAATATCGTGGGCCAGCAACGGATTGCCGGCGGTCGGTGGCTCGACGCTCAGCACATCGGTCGCCGCGCCGCCCAGATGACCGTTGCGCAAGGCATCGGCCAGTGCCTGTTCATCGATCAAGCCACCGCGTGCGGTGTTGACCACGAACGCGCCGGGTTTCATCGAGGCCAGTTCGCGGGCACCAATGAAGTGGCGGGTGTGTTCGTTGAGCGGGCAGTGCAGGGTCAGCGCATCGATTTGCGGCAACAGTTCATCCAGCGGCAAGCGATCCGGCCGGGCAGGGCGCCCCGGAATCTGCCCCAGCAACACGCGCATACCGAAGGCTTCGGCCAGCCGTGCGACGGCGCCGCCCAGTTCGCCATGGCCGAGCAGGCCGAGGGTTTTGCCCTCGAGTTCGACAATCGGGTAATCCAGCAGGCAGAACTGTTTCGCTTGCTGCCAGCGGCCTTCACCCACGGCTTTCTGATAGTCCGCCAGGCGCGTGGCCAGGTTGAGCAGCAACATGATCGTGTGCTGCGCCACCGACGGTGTGCCGTAGCCCTGGCAGTTGCAGACCGTGATGCCGTGGGCACGAGCGGCCGCGAGGTCGACGTTGTTGGTGCCGGTAGCGGTGATCAGGATCAGCTTCAGATCAGGGCTGGCGGCGATGGCGTTGGCGTCGATCAGAATCTTGTTGCTGATGGCCACGGTGGCGCCCTTGAGGCGTTCGATCACCTGCTCCTGCGTGGTCTGTGCGAACAGCTGCAAGTCGTCAAAGCAGTCGCGCAACGGGCTGAGATCGAGGTCGCCCAGGTCCAGGGAAGGGTGGTCGAGGAAAACGGCGCGGCGAGAGTTCGTCATCAACTGTACCTTTTGTGCGGTGAACTGAAGGCGTAATCTGCCGAGCCTACCAGATGAAACAAATGGTTACCCAATAGCTGGATTGACACACAACCTGTGGCGAGGGAGCTTGCTCCCGCTGGGCTGCGTAGCAGCTCCAACCCATGTGGGCGTGGTTTGTCAGGAGTACCGCATCATCCTTTTTAACGACTGCTTCGCAGTCGAACGGGAGCAAGCTCCCTCGCCACAGAGATTGAGTTCGCTTCAGAATTGATCAATCAAACCGATCCGCCCCAAAGGAGCCCCCATGTACTGGACAGAGTTCTTGACCGTTGCCCTGATTCACTTGCTCGCCGTCGCCAGCCCCGGCCCGGATTTCGCCGTGGTGGTGCGTGAAAGCGTGACTCATGGCCGTCGCGCCGGGACCTGGACAGCGCTGGGCGTCGGTACGGCGATTTTCCTGCACGTCGGCTATTCATTGCTCGGCATCGGCCTGATCGTGTCGCAGTCGATCGTGCTGTTCAACGCCTTGAAATGGGCGGCTGCCGCGTATCTGCTGTACATCGGCTACAAGGCCTTGCGCGCGCAACCGGCTAAAGCCGTCACCGACGACTTGCACAAGGAAGCCGGCGAGCGCACACCCCGCGGTGCCTTCACCTCAGGTTTCGTGACCAACGGCCTGAACCCCAAAGCCACGCTGTTCTTTTTGTCGCTGTTCACCGTGGTGATCAACCCGCACACGCCGTTGGCGGTACAGGCAGGCTACGGGCTCTATCTCGCGGCGGCGACGGCCGTGTGGTTCTGCCTGGTGGCGCGGCTGTTCAGCCAGCAGCGCGTGCGCGCCGGTTTTGCGCGGATGGGCCATTGGTTCGACCGGACCATGGGTGTGGTGCTGATCGCCATCGGCGTCAAACTCGCTTTTACCGAGATGCATTGATCGCGCAGCGCCCTGGATAACGAACTCCCGCAAATGCTGGCGCAAAGCTAGCATTTGTACGGCTCTGCAAATCATTCCTTTGGCTGATTTGGCCGGCGTATAAGGGTTCTAGAGTGGTTGCCTCTTGAAGCCAACACCGTGCAGTCAGAAAAGGGATTCTTATGTTGCAGACTCGCGTTATCCCCCCAGCCGAAGGCGCTTACCAGTATCCGCTGCTGATCAAACGGCTGCTGATGTCCGGCGCTCGTTACGAGAAAACTCGCGAGATCATTTACCGCGACCAGTTGCGTTACAGCTATCCGACCCTGATCGAGCGGGTCGCGCGACTGGCCAACGTGCTCACGGCGGCCGGGGTCAAGGCCGGCGATACCGTGGCTGTGATGGACTGGGATAGCCATCGGTATCTGGAATGCATGTTTGCCATCCCGATGATCGGCGCGGTGATTCACACCATCAACGTGCGCCTGTCACCGGAACAGATCCTCTACACCATGAACCACGCCGAGGACCGCTTCGTGCTGGTCAACAGCGAATTCGTCGGGCTGTACCAGGCGATTGCCGGGCACCTGACCACGGTCGAGAAAACCCTGCTTCTGACAGACCTGCCGGAAAAAACCGCCGACTTGCCGAACCTGGTAGGCGAGTACGAGCAGTTGCTGGCGGCCGCGAGCACGCAGTACGACTTCCAGGATTTCGACGAAAACTCGGTCGCGACCACGTTCTACACCACCGGCACCACCGGCAACCCTAAAGGCGTGTACTTCACCCATCGGCAACTGGTGCTGCACACCATGGGCGTGTCGACCATCATGGGCGCCATCGACAGCGTGAGGCTGCTGGGCACCAACGACGTGTACATGCCGATCACGCCGATGTTCCACGTGCATGCCTGGGGCTTGCCGTATGTGGCGACCATGCTTGGGCTCAAGCAGGTTTATCCCGGCCGTTACGACCCGGAGTACCTGGTGGAGCTGTGGCGCAAGGAGAAGGTCACCTTTTCCCACTGCGTGCCGACCATCCTGCAGATGGTCCTCAATTCCAAGGCGGCGCAGAGCACCGATTTCGGCGGCTGGAAAATCGTCATCGGCGGCAGTGCGCTGAACCGTGCACTGTACGAAGCGGCCAAGGCCAAGGGCATTCAGCTGACCGCCGCTTATGGCATGTCGGAAACCGGGCCGTTGGTGTCCTGTGCCCACCTCAACGATGAGCTGATGGCCGGCACCGAAGACGAACGCACCACGTATCGCATCAAGGCCGGCGTACCGGGGCCATTGGTGGAGGCGGCGATCGTCGACACCGACGGCAACTTCCTGCCCGCCGATGGCGAGACTCAGGGCGAACTGGTGCTGCGTGCGCCGTGGCTCACCGAGGGCTACTTCAACGAACCGCAAAAGGGCGCCGAGCTCTGGGCCGGGGGCTGGCTGCACACCGGCGACGTGGCGACGCTGGACAGCATGGGCGTGATCGACATTCGTGATCGCATCAAAGACGTGATCAAGACCGGCGGCGAGTGGATCTCGTCCCTGGACCTCGAAGATCTGATCAGCCGTCACGTGGCGGTACGCGAAGTAGCAGTGGTAGGCATCGCCGATCCACAGTGGGGCGAGCGCCCGTTTGCGCTGCTGGTGATCCGCGAAGGGCATGAGATCGGGGCTAAAGAGCTCAAGGAACACCTCAAGCCATTCGTAGAGTTGGGCCACCTGAGCAAGTGGGCGATCCCGAGCCAGATCGCCCTTGTTACTGAAATTCCCAAGACCAGTGTCGGCAAACTCGACAAGAAGCGCATCCGCCTAGACATCACTGAATGGCAGGCCAACAACAGCACCTTCCTCTCGACGCTTTAAGCGCCTTCTGGTGTGCCCGAAAGGGCACGCCAGCCCCACCAAGCAAGCGCTTGGCTTGTGAAATCCGAATTTTCAGCCATCCTTGGCATGCCGACATGTGTCGGACTGGCGAAAGGACTGTTCCAGAGTGGCCGGCAGCTGCAAATCACACTTTAGAGGGATCAAGCTCTACTACCTGCTGGCTATAGTCCGCTCAAGGATTTTTAAGAACGGAGCGCACGCACAAAACGGGGCGATGCAATTTGGAGTGACTTCGGGACGCCTTGGCTCCCCGTCATCCACAACGTTTTTAGAAGTGCTAACTGCCATAACAATAATGCACATGGAGTAGCGTCGATGACATCAGTAAACACGTTCTGGCGCCGGGCGAAATTGCCCCTGGCGGTCAGTCTCGCCTCTTCGCTCGCCGGGCCTGCATTCGGCGTCAGTTTCAACGTTGGTGAAATCGAAGGTCAGTTCGATTCTTCCCTCTCGATCGGTTCCAGCTGGTCTACCGAGAGTCCCAACAAGAACCTCATTGGCGTGAACAACGGTGGCAGCGGCCTGTCCCAGACCTCTGATGACGGTCACCTGAACTTCGAAAGCGGGAAAACCTTCTCGAAGATCTTCAAGGGCATCCATGACCTTGAATTGAAATATGGCGACACTGGCGTTTTCGTCCGTGGCAAATACTGGTACGACTTTGAACTGAAGGACGAAAGCCGTCCGTTCAAGGACATCAGCGACAACAACCGCAAGGAAGGCGCCAAGTCCTCCGGCGGGCAAATCCTCGACGCCTTCGTCTACCACAACTACTCCGTTGCCGATCAGCCGGGTTCCGTGCGTCTGGGCAAGCAGGTAGTGAGCTGGGGTGAAAGTACCTTCATCGGCGGCGGCATCAACTCGATCAACCCGATCGACGTGTCTGCGTTCCGTCGTCCGGGTGCCGAGATCAAGGAAGGCCTGATCCCGGTCAACATGTTCTATGTGTCCCAGAGCCTGACCGAAAACCTGTCGGCAGAAGCCTTCTACCAGCTGGAATGGGACCAGACCGTTGTCGATAACTGCGGCACGTTCTTCTCGCAGCCGGACATCGTTGCCGATGGTTGCACCGATAACCTTCGCGTGCTGAACAAGCGTTCGCAGATTCCAGCCGTGGCGTTGGGTCCATTGGCCGCCAACGGCGTCAATGTCAACGAGGAAGGTGTGCTGGTCCAGCGTGGCGGCGATCGTGATGCTCGCGACAGCGGCCAGTGGGGCGCGTCCCTCAAGTACATGTTCGAGCCGCTGGACACCGAGTTCGGTGCCTACTTCATGAACTACCACAGCCGTGCGCCGATCTTCAGCGCCACGGGTGCGCCGCAGTCGGTCTATAACACCGCGGCTTCTCTGCCAGGACCGTTCGCCGCACTCGCGCCGCTGCTGGTGGCAGGTAATTCGAAATACTTCATCGAATACCCTGAAGACATTCGCCTCTACGGCCTGAGCTTCTCTACCACCCTGCCTACCGGTACGGCGTGGAGCGGTGAACTGAGCTACCGTCCGAACGCACCGGTGCAGCTCAACTCCACCGACATTCTGTTCGCCGGTGTACGACCTCTGGGCGGTGCCCTGGGTAACGCTTCGCTGCTCTCTGCCGGCCCGGGTCAAGACCTGCACGGCTATCGTCGTAAAGAAATCACCCAATTCCAGACCACCCTGACGCACTTCTTTGACCAGGTCATGGGCGCAAGCCGTCTGACCCTGGTGGGCGAAGTGGGCGTGACTCACGTCGGCGGCCTGGAAAGCACTTCCGACCTCCGTTATGGCCGCGATCCGGTCTACGGTCCGGGTGCATTGCCAGCCACTGGCGGGGCGAATACGTGTGTGGCCCTCAACACCAGCACCATCAACGGTGCCGGCCCAGGCACTCCAACCAACAACCGCAGCCGCAACTGCAACAGTGACGGCTTCACCACGTCGACTTCGTGGGGCTACCGTGGTCGCGCCATCTGGGAATACAACGACGTGTTCGCCGGTGTGAACCTCAAGCCGAACGTGGCTTGGTCCCACGACGTGGACGGTTACTCGCCAGGCCCTGGCGGCAACTTCGAAGAAGGTCGCAAAGCGGTGAGCCTGGGTGTCGATGCCGAATACCAGAACACCTACACCGCGAGCCTGGCCTACACCAACTTCTTTGATGGCAAGTACACCACCGTCGATGACCGCGACTTCGTTGCGCTCAGCTTCGGCGTGAACTTCTAAGCACTGTTTTTTCAGGACGAACACACATATGAAAATAACAAAGAGTCTGTTCCACGCTGGAGTTCTGGGGCTTTCGCTGCTGGCGACCAGCGTCATGGCGGCAGTGCCTGCTGCCGAAGCGGACAAACTGGGCAAGAGCCTGACGCCGATGGGCGCCGAGATGGCGGGCAACGCTGACGGTTCGATCCCGGCCTGGAAACCGATGGCGAAAAACGCCGGCACCGTCGACGGCAAAGGCTTCCTGTCTGACCCATTCGCCAGTGAAAAACCGCTGTTCACCATCACTGCGCAGAACGTCGACCAATACAAAGACAAGCTCGCTCCGGGCCAGTACGCGATGTTCAAGCGCTACCCGGAAACCTTCAAGATGCCGGTTTACCCGTCCCATCGTGGCGCGACCGTGCCGGATGCCGTGTTCGCCTCCATCAAGAAAAACGCCACCAACACCAACCTCGTGTCTGGCGGCAACGGCCTGGAAAACTTCGAAACCGCCGTACCGTTCCCGATTCCAAAGACCGGCGTTGAAGTCATCTGGAACCACATCACCCGTTATCGCGGAGGCAGCGTGACCCGCCTGGTGACCCAGGCGACGCCGCAACCGAACGGTTCGTACAGCCTGGTGTACTTCCAGGATCAGTTCGTGTTCCGCGACAAGATGAAGGACTACGATCCGGCGAATCCGGGCAACATCCTGTTCTACTTCAAGCAGAAAGTGACTGCGCCGGCACGTCTGGCCGGTGGTGTGCTGCTGGTGCACGAAACCCTCGATCAGGTTAAAGAGCCACGTTCGGCGTGGGTCTACAACGCCGGTCAACGTCGCGTGCGTCGTGCGCCACAAGTGTCCTATGACGGGCCGGGTACTGCGGCTGACGGCCTGCGGACCTCCGACAACCTGGACATGTACAACGGTGCGCCGGATCGCTACGACTGGAAACTCGAAGGCAAGAAAGAGATGTACATTGCCTCCGACAGCTACAAGCTCGATTCACCGCAACTGAAGTACGACGACATCATCAAGGCCGGTCACATCAACCAGGACCTGGCTCGCTACGAGCTGCGCCGGGTCTGGCATGTGGTGGCTACCTTGAAGGAAGGTCAGCGTCACATCTACGCCAAGCGCGACTTCTACATCGACGAAGACACCTGGCAAGCCGCGGTGATCGACCACTACGACGGCCGTAATCAACTGTGGCGAGTGGCGGAAGCTCACGCCGAGAACTACTACGACAAGCAAGTGCCGTGGTACGCCCTGGAAACCTTGTACGACCTGCAATCGGGCCGTTACCTGGCACTGGGCATGAAGAACGAAGAGAAGTCGGCATATGACTTCGGCTTCACCGCGACCACCAGCGATTTCACCCCCGCTGCGCTGCGTCAGGACGGGGTTCGTTAACCTGCACTGAACAGAGGCCGCATCCTCGAAAAACGCCCCGACTGGTTCGGGGCGTTTTTTTTGCCCGGATTTCTCACTGTGGATCTTCAGTGTCGATGACGGCCTATCGCGGGCAAGCTCACTCCCACAGGTAGCGCGCTGTTCCATGAGAACGCCGTCAACTGTGGGAGCGAGCCTGCTCGCGATGGAGACGCGATACGGTCTGTCAGGAAAACGCCATCTCAAGCCCCGCAACTTCTGCTTGTATTCTTTTTGTAGCCATTTGTAGCAATAACCTTCATTCCCTCTTCGTTTACCGATAGTCTGCGGACATCTGCAACGCCGCCACCCGCAATTCAAACAAGAGCCGGCCATGACTGATCTGTCCCCACTCCCGGGCCCTGCAAGCGTTGCCGTCGCGGCACTGGACGGGCGCTTTTTTCGGCCCCCGTTGCCCGACGGCCATGTGCTGCGGCCTCGCCTGTGCGAGCGCCTGAGTGCTGGCCTCGGTGGCAGGCTGTTGCTGGTCAGTGCACCCGCCGGGTTCGGCAAGAGCTCACTGGCGGTGGAGTTCTGTCAGGGGCTGCCGGCCCATTGGCACAGTCTGTGGTTGGGGTTGAGTCCTCGAGACAGCGATCCGGGGCGTTTCCTCGAGCGGTTGCTCGAAGGTCTTCAGGATTACTTTCCGAAGCTCGGCAGCCAGGCCCTGGGTCTGTTGAAAATGCGCCAGCGCCATCAGCCCTTCGCCTTCGAAGAATGGCTGGACGGGTTGCTCGATGAACTGGCCATCCACCTTTCGCCGATGACACCTTTGCTGCTGGTGCTGGATGACTATCACCTGGCGCAGGGGCCTGTGCTGGATCGTTGCTTGCAGTTTTTCCTCAATCATTTGCCCGATGGCTTGCTGGTCATGGTGACCAGCCGACAGCGTCCGGACTGGCATCTGGCGCGTTTGCGCTTGTCGCGGCAATTGCTTGAGTTGCATGAGCAGGACCTACGACTGACCCACGATGAAGCCCTCACGTTGCTCGATCGGCACAGCAGTTCATTGCGTGGCGAGGCACTGGAAAACCTGATCCAACGCAGTGAAGGCTGGGTCGCCGGCCTGCGTTTCTGGTTGCTGGCGGCGTCCGAAGCCGGTACCGACGGTGCATTGCCGCAGTCGTTGCACGGCGGAGAAGGTCTGATTCGCGATTACCTGCTCGAAGAAGTCATCGATTGCCTGCCCGCCGAAGTGCAGTCGTTCCTGTACGACACCGCGCCTCAGGAACGTTTTTGCAGCGAGCTCTGCGACGCGGTCCGCGAGGCCCATGACAGTGCCGAAATCCTGCGTTTCCTTCAGGCGCACCAAGTGTTTCTGGTGCCGCTGGACGAACATGGGCACTGGTATCGCTATCACCATTTGTTTTCCGACCTGCTGCGTACCCGGCCCGCCGCCCAGTCAATCGTGCCGGCCGCCAGCCTGCATCTGCGCGCCTGTCGCTGGTTCAATGCGCAGGGGTTGCTCGACGAAGCGGTGGAGCAGGCACTGCGCGCCGGACACCTGGACGTTGCAGCGAACCTGGTGCAAAACCTCTCTGAAGAACAACTGCTCGCCGAACAGAATGTCGGCATGCTGCTGCGCTGGAAGATGGACTTGCCCGACAGCCTGCTGATCAGCACGCCGCGCCTGATTGTGCTCTACAGCTGGGCGTTGGGACTGGCCTGTCAGCTGGACGCTGCGGAGGAGCTGGCGGCGCACTTGAGTCGTTTCCTGCCAGCCCCGTCGGCCACTGCGCAGAAGTCCATGCTAGCGCAATGGCTGGCCCTGAGTGGCATCATCGCCCGGGGGCGAGGCAATCGCGCGCTCACGCAACTTTACTGCACCGAAGCGCTGGATAGTCTGCCGGCCAAGCGCTACGGGCAACGGCTGATGTGTCTTTCGACGCTGTCCAACCTGGCGATCGCCGACGGCGACCTGTGGCGTGCACGCAGCTTGAACCGCGAATCGCTGGAATTGGCGCAACGGGTCGGCAACCCACTGTTCGAAGCGCTGGCCCATTACGACCGCGCACGTGTTCTGCAAGCGCGCGGAGAAATTCTGCGCTCGTTGCAGGAGGTCCGTCAGGGGCTGCAACGCCTGCAAGGGTTATCCCCGCAACGGCTTTACGCCGTGCGTGCACGCCTGACCTTGTACGAGGGCTTTTTGCTGGCCGTGCGCTTGCAGCCGCAAGCCGCGCGGGTGCGTCTACAAGCCGGTTTGAATGAAGCCCGAGCCTGTCGCGATATCAGCGTGTTGATCGGCCACTGCGTGATCGCCCGGCTCGAGGGCAGCAGCGGCGAGTTCGCCAAAGCCTTCGCCGAACTCGCCGAAGCCGAGCGCCTGATGCACATCTGGGACGTGCCGCCGATCTACTACCTGGCGATGATTACCCTGGTCAAATGCGAGCTCTGGCTGGCCCAGGGCCGTACCGATCTGGCCGAAGCCTGGCTGGCGCGATTGGGACAGACCTACAACGGCGAGCACGCGGCAGCGCCGCCGGAATTCCATCCACAGCTGCCGCTGCATATCGAATTGCAGCAAGCCTTGCTGGAAGTGATCCAGGGGCAGCCGATGCTGGCCGAGGGGCGTTTGAACGCGCTGCTTGAGCATGGGCAGAAATCGGGACGGCAAATGCTCAGCGTGATGGCGCTGACGCAGAAAATCACCCTGTTGCTTTCGGTCGGGCGTGAGCCCGAGGCGCGCAAGGCGTTTGCCCAGGCACTGGAAGCGTCAGCTGGTGGCGTCCTGCAACCGTTCGACCGATTGCTGGCCGAACACCCGGACTGGCTGCGCGGGCAACTGCAACTATGCGCTCCTACAGTCGTTTCGCAGGAACTGACCGAAAAACTACCAGCCATGGCCGCTCGCCCCACACTGGAAGTATCCCCCGCAACAGAACAGCTCAGCGCGCGTGAACTGGCCGTTCTGCGTCTGATCGCTCAAGGTTGCTCGAACCAGGAAATCAGCGATCAGCTGTTCATCTCGCTGCACACGGTCAAGACCCACGCCAGTCACATCAACAGCAAACTCGGGGTTGAGCGAAGGACGCAGGCGGTGGCGCGGGCGAAGGAGTTGGGTGTTCTGGGGTAGTTCTCGACTCAAGCTGTTACGATGACGATGAACGGAATCAGATGCCGAAGGGCTACTATGAACAAGCAGTACCGTCTTACTCAATACAGTCGTGCTGGTGGTTGCGGATGTAAAATTTCCCCTGCAGTTTTGGAAAAGATTCTTTCCGACAGCAACGTAAGTCGCTCTGACTCAAATTTATGGGTTGGGAATGAATCTCGAGATGATGCAGCGGTGTTTGGGTTAGATGCAGAGCGCGGAATTGTCACTAGTACAGATTTTTTTACGCCAATAGTCGATGACCCATTCGATTTTGGGCGGATTGCGGCAGCTAATGCTATCAGCGATATTTATGCTATGGGCGGCGAGCCACTAGTAGCAATAGCGATTCTTGGATGGCCTATTAATGATCTCCCACCAGAAGTGGCTCAGCAAGTTATCTGGGGAGGGCGGAGTATGTGTGCGGAGGCAGGAATATCGCTTGCGGGGGGACATAGCATAGATTCTCTAGAACCAATTTTCGGGTTATGTGTAACAGGAACAGTTCATCGAAAGTTTATGAAGCGGAACAATACTGCGGAAGAAGGTTGTCGGATCTATCTAAGTAAGCCGTTAGGGGTTGGTGTTCTTGCTACTGCGGAAAAGTTAGGTCTTCTTCGTTCTGTGGATCAAGGAACGGCGCGTGATCTAATGTGCCAGCTTAATAGTGCAGGTGTAAGGTTTGGTAGGTTGGATTGCGTCAAGGCTATGACTGATGTTACTGGCTTTGGATTGCTTGGTCACCTGATAGAAATGGCTGAAGGGAGTAGGCTAACCGCTCGTATTAAATACTCAGCTGTGCCGCGATTGGAGTGCATTGAATACTATTTAAGAAAAGGATGTCTTCCCTCTGGGGCTCGTCGCAATTATGAGAGCTATGGCAGCCGGGTTACTCCATTTTTAGATGGTGAGAATTTATTGATGTGTGATCCACAAACAAATGGTGGATTGCTAATTGCTGTCGACGAAAATAGTGAGGGTGATTTTGTTGTTGAGGCTGGGATTTTGGGGCTGAATCTCAGCTTCATTGGAGAGTTCATAGCGCAAGGCGAACATGCTGTTGAGGTTGTTTGAAGGTGCCAAGCAGGAAGTTGCTTATTTGCCTGTGGTGGAAAATTGATGATAGGGGGGCATATGTTTGATTTCGGGCGAAGGTTGGTAAAGGTGGCAAAGACTTCAGGGCCTTTATGGGGTGCACTGATGATTTGTATGTTTTTTGTCGCAGTGGCTAGCTATTATTTTAAGATTTCTGATCTGCCTGCGTATTGGGTATCCGCGTTTTTGTTTTTTTCAGGCGTAATACTTTCATTTATTTTTGCTAGGAGTGCCGGTTTGGATGGTGCCCTTTCCCATTTTCGAGAGGTTATTATAGGTTCTACAAGTATTGGTCTGATATCTATTAAGAAACTTTCTGAGAATCCGCCTGAAACTATCGCCTTGCAAACAAAAATCAGCATGCAGTTCATGGGTATTGCAGGTGAAAAGTTTTTAAAGGTTGCATTGGAGACTGGGATTTTTTTTAGGTCGAACTCAAACTCGCAAGCTGTACGGATTATGCTTATGGATCCGTTTAGCGATGATATGTCGCGTCTTTCGATGGGGAAGGATAGTCCTAGTACGAACAGGGCTAGAATTATTTCTACCATAAAACTGCTGCACGACCTTCAGTTAAAAGGTTATAAATTTGAAGTTCGACTTTATCCAAAAACTCCCCCTTTGAGACTTTTGATTTCGGATAATACAGTTACTGCGATGTCTGTTTACTCTCCTGGTACGGATGGCTGGAGAAATGCACAGTTGATATTCGATGCTAAGAATTGTCCCGATTCATTGGCTCCTTATTTTTTTGAACTGTTCAACGACTTGTGGGAGCGGGGTTTAAATTTCAATTTGAGCCAAAGATCTATGGCGTTAGCATCATTCGAAAAAAAAGGTCCTGATTCTTCTCAGGTTAAAATTGGTATGGTTCATGGTAGATTTCAGCCATTTCATCATGAGCACTTTGAATATGTTCTGTATGGGGTGTCTAAATCAGAAAAATGTGTGATAGGCATCACGCAGCCAAACATAGGAAGCATCACTGATTGTGAGTTGTTACCCCATAGAGGAACAGTTGAGGGGAATCCATACTCCTTTGAAGAGCGTGCTGATATGATTAAGCTCTCTCTTTTGGAGTGGGGAGTTAAAGAAGACCGCTTTGAGATTATTCCCTTTGATGTAGATAAGCCAGAAGAGTCCATAGGTAAGTTGCGCAGTGAGTATGGCGGAGTCGTGCAGTTTATGAGGTTGTTTAGTGACTGGGAACTTCATAAGAAAAAGCTGTTCGAAGACTCGGGTATGGAAGTTAAGATAGTTCGTAGTGAATCAAGTCAGTATTCTACAAAAAATGTTACAGGTACTCTCGTTAGGGAGTTGATTGCGTCAGATAGGAATTGGCGGGATTTTGTTCCTGTAGGTACAAAATCGGTTATTTCAAGTAAGGTTAAATCTACGAGGAAGTAAAATGCTTTCTGATAAAGATCTTCAGTTGGCGCTTATAGACGGATCGTTAGTCGTTGAAAGTGAAAAAAATCTAACCGTGAGGCCTGGTTCTATTTGCTTGCATCTATCGAATGATTTGCTTTTTTATGAGGTCTCATTGAGTTCCGTGGATTTCTCTCGGCCTGAAACCTATCCGAAACTAGTAAGAAAAAAAATCTGTGATGTTGATGGATATACTTTGAAGCCTAGTGAATTTGTTTTGGTCGCCACTCTTGAAAAAGTGGGGCTTAGTGAGGCATTAGGCGGTTCTCTTTCTAATTTGTCAGGACTTGCACGATTAGGGTTGAATGTTTTGCTTTCAACGCATGTTGCCCCTGGTTACGGTGGCAATAAAGCTCGCGCATTTACTCTTGAAGTATATAATAACGCTCCTTTCGCAGTCGTTTTGCGACCAGGTATGCGTATTTGTCATCTCGTTCTTCACAAAATGGCTTCGCCTGCCAGTATTGGATATGACGACTTCGTGCCTGGAAAATATGAACTGGCTCCTTCAGGATCTGAATATATGGGGTGATAGTCGTTTTATATTGCTGTGCCGTCGGTTGTTATTGTTGCTGTATGGATATGCACATAAGGCTTCTACTTCATGCCCTGGAGTTTAGGATGAATTTAATTCCAACCCTGATCCGCGAAACCTTCCCCGTCGGCCCTTTGCAGTGCAACTGCACGATCATTGGCGACCCGATCACCAAAAAAGCCATCGTGGTCGACCCGGGCGGCAACCACGAACTGATCCTCGCGCGCCTCGATGCCTTGGGCCTGAAGGTGGTGAGCATCATCCACACCCATGCGCACCTGGATCACTTCCTGGCCTCCGGTCAGCTCAAGGAGAAAACCGGCGCGACCCTGCACCTGCACAAAGAAGATCAGTTCCTTTGGGACAATCTGGAGATGCAGTGCCAGATGTTCGGTGTGCCCTACACGCCGGTGCCGTCGCCGGATCGCTGGTTGGCCGACGATGAAGAGCTGGCTTGCGGTTGCGGCGTGGCGTTGCACACGCCGGGTCATACCCCGGGTTCCATGAGCTTTTGGTTTTCCGAGGCCAAGCTGCTGATTGCCGGTGACACGTTGTTTCGTCGCGGGGTAGGGCGTACGGATTTGTGGGGTGGCGATCAAGCGACCATCGTGCGGTCAATCAAGCAGCGACTCTATACGCTCGACGAAGAAGCAACGGTGGTGACCGGGCATGGTCCGGACACGCGCTTGGGCGATGAAATGCGCGAGAACCCGTTTGTGCGGGCTTGAAGGCAATCGACGGAATTTTCGTCGGCCAAAACGATCCAACACCCGCAAAGGTCCATTGCCTTTGTCCGTTGCACCCCAGAATGCAAAAAGTAGGAGCTCTTCATGTTCACCAAGCAGCGTTTGATTATTGTCGCTACGGCTGTGGCCTTGCTGTCTGGCTGCGCCTCGCCTAACCCTTATGACAACCAGGGCCAGGCTGACAGTGGCTCCACGGGCATGAGCAAAACCGCTAAATACGGTGGCCTCGGCGCTCTGGCTGGCGCCTTGGCTGGTGCCGCCATCGGTCATGATAACCGGGGCAAGGGCGCGCTGATTGGCGCTGCCGTCGTGGGTGCTTCCGCTGCCGGTTACGGTTACTACGCTGACCAGCAAGAGAAAAAGCTGCGGGCCAGCATGGCCAACACCGGTGTCGAGGTGCAGCGTCAGGGTGACCAGATCAAACTGATCATGCCGGGCAACATCACGTTTGCCACCGATTCGGCAAATATCGCCTCCAGCTTCTATCAGCCGCTGAACAATCTGGCCGGCTCGCTGAAGGAGTTCAGCCAGAACCAGATCGAAATCGTCGGCTACACAGATAGCACCGGCAGCCGCCAGCACAACATGGACCTGTCGCAACGTCGTGCGCAGAGCGTGGCGACCTACCTGACCTCGCAAGGTGTCAGCGGCGCCAACCTGTCGGCTCGCGGTGCCGGGCCGGATAATCCGATTGCCAGCAACGGCGACGTCAATGGCCGGGCGCAGAACCGCCGCGTTGAAGTCAACCTGAAGGCGATTCCGGGTCAGCAGTACGGTGGTCAGCAACAGCCAGGTACGGTTCAGCAATACCCGTAACATCTGCGCAATAAAAAACTGTGGGAGCGAGCCTGCTCGCGAAGGCGGCGTGTCAGACAACAATCAGGTTGGGCTGACACGCCGCCTTTCGCGAGCAGGCTCGCTCCCACATTTGGTTTTGGCCTGTCGCGACTTTCCTAGTTGGCTTCTTTTACCGCGCTGAGAAACGCGCAAGTACGTTCCTGTTGCGGGTGCTCGAAGATCTGCTGCGGCGTGCCTTGTTCATGGATCTGGCCCTTGTAGAAGAAGCACACGCGATCAGCGAACTCCCGGGCAAACCCCATCTGGTGTGTGACCATCAGCATGGTCAGGTTGTGCTCGGCACCGAGTTTGCGGATCACGTTGAGCACTTCGCCGCACAATTCCGGGTCGAGCGCCGAGGTGACTTCGTCAAACAGCATGACCTTGGGCCGCATCGCCAATGCCCGGGCAATCGCGACCCGTTGTTGCTGCCCGCCCGACAGTTGCGAAGGGTAATGCCCCAGTTTGCTGCCCAGCCCGACCAGTTCCAGCAAATCTGCCGCCCGTTCCCGCGCTTCGGCCGGTTTCATGCCGAGCACCTGCACCGGCGCTTCGATGACGTTTTGCAGCGCCGTCATGTGCGGGAACAGGTTGAAGCTCTGGAACACCATGCCGATCTTGCCGCGAACGCGACGGATATGCCGATCATTGGCCGGTACCAGCACGCCATTGCGGTTAGGCATGTGGGTCAGCAGGTCATCCTCGATGCGGATCAGTCCGTCATCGATGCCCTCAAGCGTCATCAACACCCGCAGCAGCGTGGATTTGCCGGAGCCACTGGGGCCGATGATCGCGACTTTCTCCCCTGGCGTAACGTCCAGGTTCAGGTGGTCGAGTACGGTGAAATTGCCGTAACTCTTGGTGACGTCCTGGAAGCTGACAATCGGCTTGACCGGATTGGGTTCATGCATGGCCGTGGCCTCCTGCGGATGCAGCGGTGACGGATGGCTGCGCCGGGAAAGGTCGGTAGGTGTCGAGAGTGGAGAAGTCATTAGCGTAGCTCCAGGCGCACTTCAAGGCGCCGTACCAGATAAGCCAAGGCGATGCTCAGGGCGAGGAAAAACAGACCGACCATGGTGATCGGCTCCAGGTAGCGGAAGTTCTCGGAACCGATGTTTTTGGCCTGTTGCATGATTTCCACCACGGTAATCGCCGACAGCACCGGTGTGTCCTTGAGCATCGCCACCAGGTAGTTGCCCAATGGCGGCAGGATCGGCCGCAGGGCCTGGGGCAAGATGATGTTGCGGTAGGCGCTATAGGGCGCGATGTTCAGCGCCGTGACCGCTTCCCATTGCGCTCGCGGCACGGCGTCGAGGCCACCGCGATACACCTCGGCGATGTAGCAGGCGTAATGCAGGCCGATGCCGAGAATCCCGACTTGCATGGCCGTCATGCTGACGCCGTAATTGGGCAGCACGTAGTAGAGGAAATACACCTGGATCAGCAGCGGCGTGCTGCGGATGAACTCGATCACCCCGGTTGCCGGCCACGACAACCAGACTCTGCGGCTGCGTCGGCCAATCGCCAGGAACAGCCCCAGGACAATGGCGATCAGGAAACCGATCAGGGTAATCCCCACGGTGTTGAGCGAAGCGCGCAGCAAATCGGGGAGGATTTGCCAGGCGTAGGTCCAGTCGAACAGTGTCATGACAGACCTCCACGCATCCGCCCGCGAGCCAGACGCCGCTCTATCTGGCGCATGCCGATATTGATGGCTTGCGCCAGGACGAAGTAGATCACCAGCGCCAGGCTGAAGATTTCCAGGGTCTGGAAGGTTGCCTGATCGAGTTGCCGGGCACGAAAGCTCAGGTCCGACAACGTGATCAGCGACACCAGCGAGGTGTTTTTCAGCAATTCGATCAGCAGGTTGGTGCCGGGTGGGATGGCCGCGAGTAAGGCCTGCGGCAGGATGATCCGCCGAAAGCGTTTGTAGCCGCTGAAGTTCAGCGCCGTGGACGCTTCGTACTGACCTTTGGCGACCGAGCTGATCGCGCCGCGCATCACCTCGGCGCCGTAAGCGCCGATGTGCAGGCCGAGGCCGACAATGGCCACGCTGTAGGGGCTCAGCTCAATATTGAACGGCGGCAACGGCAGCACAAAAAACAGCCAGAACAATTGCACCAGCAACGACGTGCCGCGGAACACTTCAATGTAAGCAATCGAAAACCAGCGCAGTGCCCGCCATGGCGACATGCGCCCGAGTGCCGCCAGAATGGCGGCGACAATCGCCAGCAGCGAGCCGAAGAATGTCACCTGGAGGGTTACCCAGGCGCCTTGTATCAACAGCGGAAGTAATTCACCCATGATTCAACCTGGCCATCCGGAGTAAGCAGGGGAAATAGGCATCGCGCCGTGGCGCCATGCCTGTTTCGACTATTGAGCGCAGAGCTCGGCAGCCGTTTTGCTTGTCACGTTGGATTTGTCGAAGCCGAAAGGGGCGACCGCCTTGAGGTGCTCTTCGGAGCCCAGCCACTTTTTCATCTCGGCGTTGACCGCATCACGCAGGTCCTTGTCTTCCGGGCGGAAGGCGAGGGCGCCGTAGCCGATGTGCGACGGATCGTCCTTGAACTCAGTGACGGCTTCGACTTTCTCGCCGCCCTTGGCGGCCAGGCCTTTCATGGTCAGTTGCGTGCCCACTGCCGCGTCGGCACGGCCGGCGCGCACGGCTTGCAGCTGCGCGGTGGTGTCCGGCACCTGAAGGATTTGCGCATCCTTCACGCCGGAGTCGCGCGCATAGGCCAGGTTCACCGTGCCGGCCATGATCGCCAGCTTCACATCAGGGTTCTTGGCGATGTCTTCATAGCTGTGCAGGTTCTTCGGGTTGCCTTTGGCCGTGAGCAGGGCGTCCGGCAGCTGGTACTGCGGATCAGTAAACAGCACCTGCTTGCAACGAGCCGGGGTGATGTACATGCCGGCGGCAATCACGTCGAATCGCCCCGCGCGCAGTCCCGGGATCAAGGAGCCCCATTCGGTCAACACGCCGTCGACTTTCTTGATGCCCATCTTCACGAAGATCGCTTTGGCGATTTCCGGCGATTCGCCGGTAACCTTGCCGTCGGTTTCGGTATAGGCGAAAGGGGTTTCGTTGGCGTAACCGATGCGAATGCTGCTGTTCTGTTTGACGGTTTCCAGCGTATTGGCGGCGTGGGCGCTGGCAGCCAGGCCGAACAAGGCACACGCCACGAACAGACGACGCAAAACATGGGGGGTGCGGGTGGGGAAATTGCTCATCGATAAAATCTCCTGTTTCTTGTGGACCCGTCTGTGACGGCTCTGTGGTAGGAGGCAGTGTGACAAGAGCAAAACGTATAAGGACTGATCCATGACGCGGGACGCAGTTCCGATACAGGTCGATTGGTTTTGTTGTAGGGGCTTGAAACGTGCCCGGGCATCGACCTTGGACCGAGCATACAAAAGCCTCAGGCATCGTGGCATTGCACTAGGACAATTGCTTTGCATGTATTCTCGCGGGATGCTGTGCGCACTGGCACCTACGCGGGTTTTAGCGCCGATGGATAAGTGGAAAGCAGCATTGGACGTCGCTCGCAGCGGTGAGTCCAAATACAAGATCCTGGTGCAGGCCATCGCCGATGACATCGAGCAAGGCGTGTTGGCCAACGATCAGCGCCTGCCGCCGCAACGGCACGTCGCCGATGCGATGGGCATCAGCGTGCAGACGGTCACCAACGCCTATAAGGAGCTGGAGCGCCAGGGTCTGGTGCGTTGCGAAGTCGGGCGCGGCAGCTTTGTGTCGCGACGCATGAGCGATCGGGTCGCCACCTATATTCTCGACAGCCCCGAGCGGGCCCTGGTGGATTTTTCCATCACCCGGATCATGCACACCCGTGAGCATGACCAGTTCTGGCGCGAGACCTGCCGCGAACTCAGTACCGAAGAGGATCAGCCGTGGATTCATGCATTTCGTCCGATTGCCGGGTTCGAATCGCACCGGGAAGCGGCCATGCACTGGATCGGGCGACAAGGGTTACGGGTCGAGCGTGACGACATCCTGATCACCAACGGCGCGGCCCACGGCATCTTTCTCGCGCTGGCTTCCTTGGCCGGCCCGGACGATGTGGTGCTGTGCGAGGGCGTCACCGACCACGGTGTGATCGGTAATTCCCAGGTGCTGGGGTTTACCCTCAAAGGCCTGGAGATGGACCGTTACGGCATTGACCCCGAGCATTTTGAAGACATGTGCAGTAACGAGCGCATCACCGCGCTGGTCTGTACACCGAACCTGAACAACCCCACCACCAGCCTGATGCCGGATAGCCGCCGGCGTGAAATCGCCGAGATCGCCCGGCGCTTCGGTGTGCACATCATTGAAGACGATGTGTACGGCCCGTTGCTCGATGAGCGACGCGCGCCGCCGATCAGTCATTACCTGCCGGAGCTGTCGTTCTATTGCACCAGCATGACCAAGTCGGTGCTCACCGGTTTGCGCATCGGTTATCTGGTCGTGCCCAAGCGGCTGGCGCTGCGCACCGAGAGTATCTTGCGGGTCAACAGCTGGATGGCCACGCCCATGGTGTCCGAGATCGCGGCGCGCTGGATTCGTGATGGTCGCGCCGACACCCTGGTGGGCCTGCAGCGCAAACTCCTGGCGGGCCGCCAGGCGCTGGTCACTGAGTATCTGGACGAATACCTGATCGCCCAGCACCCCTATGCCTTGAACGCCTGGATCGGAATTCCGCCCCATTGGGAAATCGACAGCCTGGTCCGGGCATTGCGCCACAAACACATTGCCGTCACTTCACCTGACCCGTTCACCGTGCGCGGCACGCCTCGGCCGCGAGCGGTGCGGGTCTGTGTGGGCGCCGAATGCAGTGATGAAGAAATGCGTGTTGCGCTGATCGGCATGCGCGAGATCTTCGGCCAGTACCCGCAGATCCATGACTTTTGAGCGAGAAAAAGTTCGCGAAAAGTTTGTCGGCTAAATTGCCCTAGTACATTCATCGCGACAATCCAGCCCTCTTAGACTGCGCCCAACACCTCGGTTGGGATGCGGTCATGTCAGCACTGCAATTGAACGATATTTACCTCGCTCGCCAGCGGATCGAATCGTTGGTTCGGCGCACGCCCATGGAGTATTCACCCAGCCTCTCGCAGCGCTTGGGTGTGGCGGTGTTTCTCAAGCTCGAATCCCTGCAACTGACCGGCAGCTTCAAGTTGCGTGGCGCCAGCAATGCCGTGGCGCAGCTTGATGTCGAGCAAAAGGCCCGTGGCGTGGTGGCCGCCTCGACCGGCAATCACGGTCGGGCGCTGGCGTATGCCGCGTCCCGGCAAGGTGTGAGGGCGACCATTTGCCTGTCGCGCCTGGTGCCGGCGAACAAGGTGCAGGCCATTCGGGATCTGGGGGCCGAGGTGTGCATCGTCGGTCACTCTCAGGACGATGCCCAGCGCGAAGCCGAACGGATTGCCAGCGAGCAGGGCGCGACATTGCTGCCGCCCTTCGACCATCCGGCGATCATCGCGGGGCAAGGCACCCTCGGGCTGGAAATCCTCGAGCAGCAGCCAGAGGTGGCGCAAGTGCTGGTGCCGTTATCCGGCGGCGGTCTGTTTGCCGGCGTGGCACTGGCGATCAAAAGCGCCAATCCACACATCGTCACTCACGGCATCAGCATGCAGCGCGGCGCGGCGATGCACGCCAGCCTTGAAGCCGGGCATCCGGTCGAAGTCGAGGAGTTGCCGACCCTGGCCGATTCGCTCGGCGGCGGCATCGGTCTGGACAATCGTTACACCTTCAACATGACCCGCAACCTGTGCGACCACCTGCATTTGCTCAGCGAAGCCTCTATCGCCAATGCCATCCGCCATGCCTACCGCGAAGAGCGTCTGGTGCTCGAAGGCGCGGCGGCGGTCGGTATTGCCGCGTTGCTCGACGGATTGATTGAGCCGCGTGGGCCGATCGTGGTGGTGGTCAGCGGCCGTAACGTCGATGTCGATCAGCATTTACGCGTGCTCGCCGGAGCCGATGCGTGAACCCCACAACAATAACCATCCGATTGGAGCGCTGCGTTGATGAGTGACATTACTTTATTGAGCGAAGCGGATTTGCGCGCCTGTGTGGCGCTGGATTTGCCGAGTATCGAAGCCATCGAGCAAGCCTTTGTGCTGCTGGCCACGGCCGCCGTGGCAATGCCGCCGATCCTGCGTCTGGACATCCCGGAGCACAACGGCGAAGTGGACGTGAAGACCGCGTATCTGCCGGGTCTGGAGCGTTTTGCGATCAAGGTCAGTCCGGGCTTTTTCGATAACCCGGCACTCGGCCTGCCGAGCCTCAACGGCATGATGATGCTGTTGTCGGCGCGCACCGGTTTGCTGGAGGCCTTGTTGCTGGATAACGGTTACCTGACGGCCGTGCGCACTGCGGCGGCGGGTGCGGTGGCGGCGCGGGCCCTGTCGCGGCCCGACAGTCGCAACGTTGCGCTGATCGGGGCCGGCGAGCAGGCCGCGCTGCAGTTGCAGGCCTTGCGCCTGGTGCGTCCGATTAAATCGGTGCGGGTCTGGGCGCGTGACAGCGCCAAGGCAAACAGCTTCAGCGCAGAACTGGCGCGCAGCAGCGGTCTGGCGGTGACGCCTTGCGCGAGTATCGAAGAGGCCATGGCCGACGCGGACATTGCGATCACTTGCACGCCCAGTCGTGAACCCTTGATTGAAACGCGCCATTTGCATCCCGGCCTGCACATCACTGCCATGGGCTCCGACGCCGAACACAAAAACGAAATTTCGCCCCAGGCGTTGGCGCAGGCCGACCTCTACGTGGCTGATCGCTTGAGCCAGACCCGCCTCCTCGGTGAATTGCATCACGCCTTGGCGGCCGGCGTCATGGCCGAGGAATCGCGCCTGGTCGAGTTGGGTCAGGTGCTGGCCGGGCAACGTCCCGGCCGCACCGATGCGGCACAGATCACCGTGTGTGACCTCACCGGTACCGGTGCTCAAGACACCGCCATCGCCAATCTGGCCTTCGAGCGTGCGCGCTCGGCCGGCAAGGGTTTCCAGTTCGGCAGCTAAGCCGTTTTTTCATCCGTGCGTCATTTATCAGAGGGCATGTGCATGTCTCAGATAGTCGTCAATCTCCCGTTCGAACGGGAGGAATACGCCCAGCGTCTGGCCAGGGTTCGAGCGGCCATGCAGGTTCAGGGCATCGAGTTGCTGCTGGTCACTGATCCATCGAACATGGCCTGGCTGACCGGCTATGACGGTTGGTCGTTTTACGTCCATCAATGTGTGTTGCTGGCGCTCGACGGCGAGCCGGTCTGGTTCGGGCGCGGGCAAGATGCCAACGGCGCCAAGCGCACCGTGTTCATGCAGCATGAAAACATCATCGGGTACCCGGACATTTATGTGCAGTCCCGGGAACGCCATCCAATGGATTACCTGTCGCGCGAAGTCATCAGCGCTCGCGGCTGGGACGCGCTGACCATTGGCGTGGAAATGGACAACTATTACTTCAGCGCCGCCGCCTATCTGTCGCTGAAGAAACACCTGCCAAAGGCCACGCTGATCGACGCGGTCGGGCTGGTGAACTGGCAGCGGGCGATCAAGTCGCCCCAGGAAATCGCCTACATGCGCATCGCCGCGCGCATCGTCGAAAACATGCACGCGCGGATCCTTGAACGCATTGAGCCGGGCATGCGCAAAAACGAACTGGTGGCCGAGATCTACAGCAGCGGCATTCTCGGCGCCGACGGTCATGGCGGTGATTACCCGGCCATCGTGCCGCTGTTGCCGACCGGCGCCGATGCCAGCGCGCCGCACCTGACCTGGGACGACACGCCATTCGAGAAGGGCGCCGGCACGTTCTTCGAAATCGCCGGTTGCTACAAGCGATATCACTGCCCGTTGTCGCGCACCATTTACCTGGGCAAACCGCCGCAGCATTTCCTCGACGGCGAAAAAGCCGTGGTCGAAGGCATCGCCGCCGGGCTCGAAGCGGCCAAGCCAGGGAACACCACGGGTGACATTGCCGTCGCGTTTTTCAAAGTGCTGGAGAAGTTCGGCATCCACAAGGACAGCCGTTGCGGTTATCCGATCGGGATCAGTTATCCGCCGGATTGGGGCGAGCGCACCATGAGCTTGCGTCCCGGCGACACCAGCGTGTTGCAACCGGGCATGACCTTCCACTTCATGCCGGGCCTGTGGATGGACGATTGGGGGCTGGAAATCACCGAGAGCATTTTGATCACCGAGACCGGTGTCGAAACGTTATGCAACGTGCCACGCCAACTGTTCGTGAAGGATTGAGCCATGAGCGAATTGCCTGATAACCCGATCAGCGCCACGGTGGATTTCGCCCGCGAAGGCGTGCAGCACGGGTTTCTCAAACTGCCGTATTCGCGGGACGATTCGGCCTGGGGCGCGGTGATGATTCCGCTGACGGTGATTCAGCGTGGTCAGGGACCGACGGCGCTGCTGACCGGCGGTAACCACGGCGACGAATACGAAGGCCCGGTTGCGCTGAGCAAACTGGCGCAGGGCCTGACGGCTGGTGAAGTGAGCGGGCGGGTGATCATCGTCCCGTTCATGAATACCCCGGCGTTCCACGCCGGACGGCGCACGTCGCCCATCGACAAGGGCAACCTGAATCGCAGTTTTCCCGGCAAGCCGGACGGCACGGTGACCGAGAAAATCGCCGATTACTTCAACCGGACCTTGTTGCCTTTGGCCGATATCGTGCTGGACATTCATTCCGGCGGCCGCACCCTGGATTTCCTGCCGTTCGCCGCGTGTCATGTGCTGCCCGATAAACACCAGCAGGCCCGATGCGAAGCCGGCATGCGCGCGTTCAATGCCCCGTACAGCATGCGCATGCTGGAGCTGGATGCGGGGGCGATGTACGACACAGCCGCCGAGCGACAGGGCAAAGTTTTCGTCACCACCGAACTGGGTGGCGGTGGTTCGTCCAGCGCACGCAGTGTGGCGATCGCCGAGCGCGGGGTGCGCAATCTGCTGGTGCATGCCGGGATTCTCGAAGGCGAGGTCCAGACCGCTGCGTCGATCATGCTCGACATGCCGGATGCTGATTGCTTCATTGCCAGCGAACATGACGGCTTGCTGGAAATGTGTCGCGATCTGGGTGACAACGTGAGTAAGGGCGAGGTGATTGCCCGGGTTTATGACGCCACCCGCAGCGGTGTTGCCCCGGTGGAGTATCGTGCGGCCCGCAGCGGTTTGCTGGCGGCGCGGCATTTTCCCGGGTTGGTGCAGTGCGGTGACACCGTGGCAGTCATCGCCGAAGTATTGGCGTAACACATTCCTTGTGGGAGCGGGCACGTCAGCTCCCACAAGGTCCCAATGGCACAGGAGTTCCTCGGCCCATGCACAAGCTTGATCGCTACGACCTGAAAATCCTGCGAATCCTTGCCGAAGACGGGCGGATCACCAAGTCGAGCCTGGCCGACGCGATCAATCTATCGGTGACCCCGGCCTGGGAGCGCGTGCGCAAACTGGAAGCGCTTGGGTTGATCAAGGGCTACCGGGCGCAGATTGACTGGAATGCGGTATTCAAAAGTCAGCAGGTCCTGGTCGAAATCACCCTGGCCCGACACACCGCACAGGATATGCGCCGGTTCGAGCAACGCATGTGCGAGGCGGCTGAAGTGGCGTTCTGTTACGCCACCGGTGGCGGGGTGGATTACATGGCGATGATCCAGGCGCCGGACATCGATCACTACCAGCGGTTTATCGACCAGCTGCTGCTCGACGATCTGGGCATCGAGCGTTACTTCACCTACATCGTGACCAAGACCATCAAGACCGCCGGCGCCTTGCCGGCGGAGCTGGCACAAGAGCCCTGAACACGACAGATCCGTGTGGGAGCGGGCTTGCTCACGTTGACTGACACGCCGCTTTCGCGAGCTGGCTCGCTCCCACATGACTGTTTGTCTGACTGAAAGAACAGTGTTCGTTAAGGGTCACCGCAAAATCTTCGGTTTTGCGCTGTTCAATCAGAAAAAACCGCCTGCCAAGCCCCGCCAAACACCCAATAACCCGAGCCGAGCTGCCCTAGCATGGTTCCACGCACACGGTTTGGAGTAACCGCCATGACATACAAACATCCGCTGCTGTTCAAGGCACTGTGTTACGTCGATGGGCATTGGGTCCACAGCGACAGTGGTCACAGTGTCGCCGTGCATAACCCTGCCGACCTGAAATTGATCGGCCACGTGCCGATGCTCGATCAGCCGCAGATTGTCGCGGCTGTCGATGCCGCGCACCGGGCTTTTGCCGGCTGGCGCGAACAAAGCCTCGATGCGCGTGGGACGATTTTGCGGCGCTGGGCGGCGTTGATCCTTGAGCATCAGGAAGACCTGGCGCGCATCCTCAGTCAGGAACAAGGCAAGCCGCTGGCCGAGTCTCGTGGGGAAATCGCTTACGCTGCGAGTTTCATTCCCTGGTTCGCCGAGGAAGCACGGCGTCTTTATGGGCAAAACATTCCCAGCCACATTCCTGGTGCACATCTGGGCACTCTCAAGGAGCCGGTCGGCGTCTGTGCACTGCTGACACCGTGGAATTTTCCGTCGGCCATGATCACCCGCAAAGCGGCCGCCGCCTTGGCCGCTGGCTGCACCGTGGTGATCAAACCGGCCCATGAAACGCCTTTTTCAGCGTTGGCGCTGGCGCAACTGGCGGAGGAGGCGGGCTTCCCGGCGGGCGTGTTCAACGTGGTGCTGGGCGAGCCGCAGATGACCATGCAAACCCTGGTGCAGGACAGCCGCGTGCGTTCGGTCAGCTTCACCGGCTCGACCCGCGTCGGCAAGTTGGTGCTGCAAGCGACAGCGCAGGACGTGAAGAAAGTCTCGCTGGAACTGGGCGGCAATGCGCCGTTCATCGTCTGCGCCGATGCCGATCTGACGCTGGCGGTGAAAGTCGCCGTAGAAGCCAAATTCCAGACCTCGGGTCAGGATTGCTGCGCGGCCAACCGGATCATGGTGCAGCGCTCGATTTACCCGGAATTCCTCCAGCGCTTTGCCGCTGCGGTTCGCGAGCTGCGGGTCGGTCCGGCCCTGGTGGGCGATCAAGAACAACCTGTCGACATCGGCCCGTTGATGCACCGGGCCGCTTTCGAGGTGACGGCCGAGCGTGTGGCTGACGCCCTTCAACTCGGTGCGCAACGCTTGGTCGGCGGCGAGGCTCACGCCCTGGGGGGATTGTTCTACCAGCCGACGGTGCTCGCGGATGTCACCCCGCAGATGCGCATCTATCGCGAAGAGAATTTCGCGCCGATTGCGGGGGTGATGCCTTTTGACACCCTTGAGCACGCCATCGAAATGGCCAACGACACCGAATACGGTTTGGCCGCCTACATTTGTTCCAATCGCCTGGACCTGATCTACCCGCTGATTCGCCGCCTCGACCACGCCATGGTCGCGGTCAACGGCGTCAAGTTCACCGGCCATCCAATTCCGTTCGGTGGCATGAAAGCCTCGGGTCTGGGCCGCGAAGGCGGCACCGAGGGCTTCGAAGCCTTTGTCGAAACCAAATACTTTTGCCTGCACCATCAAGGCCAGTTCTAAGGAGACATGTCATGAACCAAGAGCTCGATACCCTGTTCGAACAAGACCGCGCGCACTTCATGCACCCCTCGACCCACGCCCATGACCACGCCAGCGGCGCGCTCAAGGGACGCATCATCAAGAGTGCGTCGGGCATTCGCATCCGCGACCACGAGGGCCGCGACTTCATCGACGCCTTCGCCGGCCTGTACTGCGTGAACATCGGCTACGGCCGTACCGAAGTCGCCGATGCGATCTACAAGCAGGCCAAGGAGCTGGCGTATTACCACACCTATGTGGGGCATTCGACCGAGGCGATCATCGAATTGTCCAGCCGCATCATGGACTGGGCGCCGCAGGGCATGAAAAAGGTCTATTACGGTCTGTCCGGGTCTGACGCCAACGAGACCCAGATCAAACTGGTGCGTTACTACAACAACGTATTGGGTCGCCCGCAGAAGAAGAAAATCATCTCCCGCGATCGCGGTTATCACGGCTCGGGCATCATGACCGGCAGCCTCACCGGCCTGCCGACTTTTCATCAGCACTTCGACCTGCCGGCCGAAGGCGTCAAACACACCGTTTGCCCGCACTGGTACCGCAAGGCGCCGGCCGGCATGGATGAAGCGGCGTTCGTGCGCTATTGCGCCGACGAACTGGAGAAAATGATCCTCGCCCAAGGGCCGGACACCGTGGCCGCGTTCATCGGCGAGCCGTTGATGGGCACCGGCGGCATCATCGTTCCTCCGGCGGGTTATTGGGCGGCGATTCAAGCGGTGCTCAACAAATACGACGTGTTGCTGATCGCCGATGAAGTGGTGTGCGCATTCGGTCGGCTGGGTTCGAAGATGGGCAGCCAGCGTTACGGCATGCAGCCAGACTTGATCACCACCGCCAAGGGCCTGACCAGCGCCTATGCACCGTTGTCGGCAGTGATCGTCGGCGAAAAAGTATGGGACGTAATCGAAAAAGCCTCTGAATCACAAGGTGCGATGGGCCATGGCTGGACATACTCCGGTCACCCGATCTGCGCCGCCGCGGCCTTGGCCAACCTCGATATTCTGGAGCGGGAAAACCTCACCACCAACGCCGAGAAAGTAGGCAGCTACCTGAACCGCCGGTTGCGCGAAACCCTGGAAGGCCATCCGCTGGTGGGTGAAGTGCGCGGTGACGGCATGCTTGCCGCCGTCGAGTTCATGGCCGATCGCGAGCAGCGCACGCCGTTCGACGCCGCCTTGAAGGTCGGCCCGAAAGTTTCGGCGGCCTGTCTCGAGCGCGGCATGATTGCCCGGGCGATGCCTCACGGCGACATTCTCGGCTTTGCGCCGCCGTTGATTTTGACCGAGGAAGAAGCCGACCTGATCGTCGACATCACCAAGAGCGCGGTGGATCAGGTGGCCAGCGAAGTGCTTGGCTGATCCCCAGCCTGGTTGAACAGGGCCCGTCCGATTCTCAGATCGGGCGGGCTTTTTTTGCGTCGCCTGTTCAGGCCCGCAAAGAGGCCCTGACAGGCACCAAAAATCCTCGATCAGAAACAAAAAAACCTCGGACAATCACTCGTCCGAGGTTTTTTGTGTCGCGCGAGACCTGATTACTTCTTCAGGCCGTAATGCTCATCGAGCATGCCCGGCGCGTTCGGAGCTTTGGGGGCGTAGTCGCGAGGCGGTTCCTGATTGCGCGGTGGCGTCAGGCGTTCCCGTGGAGCCTGTGCCGAATCGGCGTGCAGGGCGGCCAGCAATCGTTGACGAGTCTGCTCGTCCAGGGCCAGGCGGTTGGCACCCTCGGCGAGGTGATCCTGCACTTCCTGATAGCTCGCCGTCAGCTTCTTGACCAGGTTTGCAGTGCTGTTGAAGTGGGTGACCACCTCGTTCTGATAACTGTCGAAACGTTCCTGAATGTCATCCAGCTGACGTTGGGTGCTGCTAGGCGCGGCATTCGGCACCAAACGAGCGATCAGGAAACCAATGGCGACACCCACAACCAGGGCAAGAGTCGGCAACAACCAAACTAAGAGCGAGTGTTCCACGAGTCCTTCCTCTATAAACGGCTTTGCTTTACGTTAACGGCTCGAACCTGCGCTGTATACCGCGATTCACTCGCAATAGATTGGCACAGACAATTTGCTAGACGAGTCGACCCGATTCGAGGTCACGGAGTTCCTTCCTTGCTTATGCGCGAAACCCCTGTAGTGATTGATGGCCCGGTCGGCCAACTGGAAGCCCTTTATCTTGATAATGAGCAGCCGCGCGGCATCGCGCTGATCTGCCACCCGAACCCGGTGCAGGGCGGCACCATGCTCAATAAAGTCGTCTCGACCCTGCAGCGCACCGCGCGCGACGCCGGTTTGATTACTTTGCGCTTCAACTACCGTGGCGTCGGTGCCAGCGAAGGCACCCACGACATGGGCACCGGCGAAGTCGACGACGCCCAAGCCGTTGCCGAATGGCTACGGGCCAAACACCCCGAGTTGCCGCTGACCCTGTTCGGTTTCTCCTTTGGTGGTTTTGTTGCAGCAAGTCTCGGCGGACGCCTGGAAGCCAAGGGCGAACAGCTCAAGCATCTGTTTATGGTCGCGCCGGCTGTCATGCGCCTGGGCGATCAGGATCAACTGCCGCAGCAGGGTGAACTGACCCTGATCCAGCCGGAAACCGACGAAGTGATCGATCCGCCACTTGTTTACGAATGGTCCGACAAGCTCGAACGCCCCCATGAGCTGCTGAAAGTGGCAGAATGCGGACACTTTTTTCATGGCAAGCTGACCGATCTCAAGGATCTGATCCTGCCGCGCCTTTCGAATTGATTGCAGTCTGACAAGCGATTACCCATGACGACTCGTACCCGTATCCTCACCGGCATCACCACTACCGGCACGCCGCACCTGGGCAACTACGCCGGCGCCATCCGCCCGGCGATCCTGGCCAGCCGTGACAGCAATGCCGATTCGTTCTACTTCCTGGCCGACTACCACGCCCTGATCAAATGCGACGACCCGCTGCGCATCCAGCGCTCGCGTCTGGAAATCGCCGCGACCTGGCTGGCCGGTGGCCTGGATGTGGATCGTGTGACGTTCTATCGCCAGTCCGACATCCCGGAAATCCCCGAGCTGACCTGGCTGCTGACTTGCGTTGCCGCCAAGGGCCTGCTCAACCGCGCCCATGCCTATAAGGCCTCGGTGGACAAGAATGTCGAGACCGGCGAAGACCCGGATGCGGGCATCACCATGGGCTTGTACAGCTATCCGGTGCTGATGGCCGCGGACATCCTGATGTTCAACGCCCACAAGGTGCCGGTCGGTCGTGACCAGATCCAGCATGTGGAAATGGCCCGCGACATCGGCCAGCGCTTCAACCACCTGTTCGGCCAGGGCAAAGAGTTCTTCACCATGCCGGAGGCGCTGATCGAAGAAAGCGTCGCCACGCTGCCAGGCCTCGACGGTCGCAAGATGTCGAAAAGCTACGACAACACCATTCCGTTGTTCAGCAGCGCCAAGGAAATGAAGGACGCGATCTCGCGGATCGTCACCGACTCCCGCGCGCCGGGCGAAGCCAAGGATCCGGACAACTCGCACCTGTTCACCCTGTTCCAGGCGTTTGCCACGCCGGCACAGTCCGATGAATTCCGCAGCGAACTGTTGCAGGGCCTGGGTTGGGGCGAGGCGAAGAATCGCCTGTTCCAACTGCTCGATAGCGAGCTGGGCGAGTCCCGCGAGCGTTATCACCAACTGATCGAACGCCCGGCGGACCTGGAAGACATGCTGCAACTCGGCGCGAAAAAAGCGCGTTCGGTGGCTACACCGTTCCTCCACGAACTGCGCGAAGCGGTCGGCCTGCGCTCTTTCGTCGCCCAGACTCAGGTCGCTGCCACCACCAAGAAGAAAGCTGCGAAAGCCGCGCGTTTTGTCAGCTTCCGCGAAGAAGACAGCAGTTTCCGCTTCCGTCTGCTGGCGGCCGATGGCGAGCAACTGCTGTTGTCGCGCAACTTCGCCGACGGCAAAACCGCTGGTCAAGTGACCAAGCAGCTGCAATCGGGCCAGCCGTTGGATGTGCGCAGTGAAGAGCAGAGCTTCAGCGTCTGGCTGGAAGGCGAGTGCGTGGCCGACAGCCCGACCTTTGCTGACAACGCCGCTCGCGACGTCGCCATCGACGCCCTGCGGGTTGCGCTGACACCGGTTCAGGAATAAATCAACGGCTCGACCCGACCAAGGGCCGATTGCCATTCCCACGGGCCGTCGCTACAGTGACGGCCCGTTTTTGTTGCCTTGCTAACGAATTATGACGCCCCTAGAACGATATCAAGCTGATCTGAAACGCCCGGAATTCTTCCATGACGCCGCGCAGGAAACCGCCGTGCGTCATTTGCAGCGCCTGTACGACGATCTGGTCGCTGCGTCGAACACCAAGCCGGGCCTGCTCGGCAAACTGTTTGGCAAGAAAGATCAGGCACCGGTCAAGGGCCTGTATTTCTGGGGTGGCGTGGGTCGCGGCAAGACTTACCTGGTCGACACCTTCTTCGAAGCGCTGCCGTTCAAGGAAAAGGTCCGCACTCACTTCCACCGCTTCATGAAGCGCGTGCACGAAGAGATGAAGACCCTCGGCGGCGAGAAGAACCCGCTGACCATCATCGCCAAGCGCTTCTCTGACGAAGCCCGGGTGATCTGTTTCGATGAGTTCTTCGTGTCCGACATTACCGACGCGATGATCCTCGGCACGCTGATGGAAGAGCTGTTCAAGAATGGCGTGACCCTGGTTGCGACCTCGAACATCGTGCCGGACGGTCTGTACAAGGATGGCCTGCAACGTGCGCGCTTCCTGCCGGCCATCGCGCTGATCAAACAGAACACCGACATCGTCAACGTCGACAGCGGCGTCGACTATCGTCTGCGCCACCTCGAGCAAGCCGAGCTGTTCCACTTCCCGCTGGACGAAGCCGCTCAGGAAAGCCTGCGCAAAAGCTTCCGCGCCCTGACTCCGGAATGCACGGCCGCCATCGAGAATGACGTGCTGATGATCGAGAACCGCGAAATTCGCGCCGTGCGCACCTGCGATGACGTGGCCTGGTTCGACTTCCGCGAACTGTGCGACGGCCCGCGCAGCCAGAACGATTACATCGAGCTGGGCAAGATCTTCCACGCCGTGTTGCTCAGCGGTGTCGAGCAGATGAGCGTCACCACCGACGACATCGCCCGACGCTTTATCAACATGGTCGACGAGTTCTACGACCGTAACGTCAAGCTGATCATCTCGGCTGAAGTCGAGCTCAAGGACCTCTACACCGGCGGTCGCCTGAACTTCGAATTCCAGCGCACGCTCAGCCGTCTGCTGGAAATGCAGTCGCACGAATTCCTGTCCCGGGCGCACAAGCCGTAAGACGATTCGGACAATAAAAAAAGGGCCTGCACATGCAGGCCCTTTTTTGTTCACCGCAGATTTCCTGTGGGAGCGAGCCTGCTCGCGAAGGCGGCGGCACATCCAGCATTGATGTGACTGATTTATCGCTTTCGCGAGCAGGCTCGCTCCCACATCGGACGGGTGTTGGGTTTCAGCTTAGGCGGCTTGCTGAAACTGCTGCCGGTACTGATTCGGCGACAACTCAGTGTGCTGGCGGAACAGCCGCGCAAAGAAGCTCGCATCGTCATAACCGACTTCATAGCTGATGGTCTTGATGCTCTTGCGGCTGCCCGACAGCAAACCCTTGGCGGTTTCGATGCGCAGGCGTTGCAGGTAATGCAGGGGCTTGTCGCCGGTGGCGGTCTGGAAGCGCCGCATGAAGTTGCGGATGCTCATGCCGTGTTCGCGGGCGACGTCTTCGAAGCGGAATTTGTCGGCGAAGTGTTCTTCGAGCCAGTGCTGGATCTGCAGGATGATCACGTCCTGGTGCAATTTCTGTCCGCCGAAGCCGATGCGTCCTGGTGAATAGCTGCGCTGCACTTCGTAGAGAATGTCCCGGGCCACGGCCTGGGAGACGTTGGCGCCGCAGAAGCGTTCGATCAGGTAGATGTAGAGGTCGCATGCCGAGGTGGTGCCGCCTGCGCAATACAGGTTGTCGGCGTCCGTCAGGTGCTTGTCCTGATTGAGATAAACCTGTGGGAAACGCTCGGCGAAGGCGTTGAAGAAGCGCCAATAGGTGGTCGCCTCCTTGCCGTTGAGCAGGCCGGCCTCGGCAAGCCAGAACACCCCGGTGGCCTCACCGCAAAGCACGGCGCCGCGAGCGTGTTGCTGACGCAACCAGGGCAGGACCTGTGGATAACGTTGGCAAAGGGTATCGAAATCATCCCAGAAGGCGGGGAGGATAATGACGTCGGCATTTTCCAGGCCGCCGTCCACCGGCATGATCACATCGCTGAAGCTGTTCACCGGTTTGCCGTCGGGGCTGACCAGCCGGGTTTCGAACGCCGGTGTCAGGCCCTGGCCCAGTTGTTTGCCGTATCGCAGGCTGGCCAGATGAAAGAAATCCTTGGCTTGCATGAGGGTGGAAGCGAAAACCCGGTCGATAGCCAGGATGCTGACGCGCCGCAAGGGCGTGGAGACTTGGTTAGACATAATTCAACTTTATTCTTATAGGGGAAAGTGGTCACCAGACGGCTGGATCGTCTTATTTTTTGTCTGATGTGTCCAGTGTCCTGTATCGGATGCGGGGCTTAGTCTCTGAAGGTCAACTTCTTCCAACAATTAATGACAGGTGCCGCATGATCCCCAGAACCTTGTTCAGTTCCGAGCACGAATTGTTTCGCGACAGCGTGCGAACGTTCCTCGAAAAAAAGGCCGTGCCGTTCCACGGGCAATGGGAAAAACAAGGCTACATCGACCGTAAACTCTGGAACAAGGCGGGGGAGGCGGGGATGCTTTGTTCGCACCTGCCGGAGGAATACGGTGGGCTGGGGGCGGACTTTCTCTACAGCGCTGTCGTGATCGAAGAGGTCGGTCGTCTCGGCCTGACTGGCATCGGTTTTTCTCTGCATTCGGACATTGTGGCGCCGTACATCCTGCATTACGGCAGTGAAGCGCTGAAGCACAAATACCTGCCGAAACTGGTGTCCGGCGAAATGGTTACCGCGATTGCCATGACCGAACCGGGCGCCGGTTCCGACTTGCAAGGGGTGAAAACCACCGCCGTGCTGGATGGCGACGAGTACGTGATCAACGGATCGAAAACCTTCATCACCAACGGCTTTTTGGCTGATCTGGTGATTGTCGTGGCCAAGACCGATCCGAAGGCCGGCGCGAAGGGCACCAGTCTGTTTCTGGTCGAGGCCAACACCCCGGGCTTCGACAAGGGCAAGCGCCTGGAAAAGGTCGGCATGAAGGCTCAGGACACGTCGGAGTTGTTCTTCCAGGACGTGCGGGTCCCGAAGGAGAATCTATTGGGGCAGGCGGGCATGGGCTTCGCTTACCTGATGCAGGAGTTGCCGCAGGAGCGCCTCACCGTCGCCATTGGCGGGCTGGCGTCGGCCGAAGCTGCGTTGAAATGGACGCTCGATTACACCCGTGAACGCAAGGCGTTCGGCAAGGCGATTGCCGATTTCCAGAACACTCGCTTCAAGCTGGCGGAGATGGCGACTGAAATCCAGATCGGCCGGGTCTTCGTTGATCGCTGCCTGGAGCTGCACCTGCAAGGCAAGCTGGATGTGCCGACCGCCGCGATGGCCAAGTATTGGGGGACTGACCTGCAATGCAAGGTGCTCGACGAATGCGTGCAGTTGCATGGCGGTTACGGATTCATGTGGGAATATCCGATCGCCCGAGCGTGGGCCGATGCGCGGGTGCAACGGATTTATGCGGGGACCAATGAAATCATGAAGGAGATTATTGCGCGGTCGCTTTGATTTTGCGGTGACTGTCAGGCCCTCATCGCGATCAGGCTCACTCCTACAGGGATTGTGCAAAACCTGTGGGAGTGAGCTTTTCGCGATGGGGACTATGAGTCGATCAAGGCGCCGGGTTCGGGTGATCCTTGTGAATCGCCTCAATCCCCGCCAGCACTTCATCGGAAAGTTTCAGCTCGAAACTGGCGATGTTGCTCTCCAGTTGCTCCAGGGTTGTGGCGCCGATGATGTTGCTGGTCACAAACGGCTGCTGATTGACAAACGCCAACGCCATTTGCGCCGGGTCCAGGCCGTGTTCCCGGGCCAGCGCGACATAACGGCTGCACGCTGCTTCCGACTGCGGGTTGAAATAGCGGCTGAAGCGGCTGTAGAGGCTCAGGCGGCCTTTTGGTGGGCGTGCGCCACCTTCGTACTTGCCCGACAGGAAACCGAACGCCAGCGGCGAATAGGCGAGCAGGCCGCACTGTTCGCGGATGGCGATTTCCGCCAGGCCGACTTCGAAGCTGCGGTTGAGCAGGTTGTACGGGTTCTGGATAGACACCGCGCGCGGCCAGCCACGGGCTTCGGCCAGGGCGAGGAAGCGCATGGTGCCCCATGGCGTTTCGTTGGAGAGGCCGATGTGGCGGATCTTGCCGGCCTTGACCTGTTCGTCCAGCGCTTCGAGGGTGTCCTCCAGCGGCGTGAGGTTGGCTTCGGTCTGGTGTTTGTAACCGAGCTGGCCGAAGAAGTTGGTGCTGCGTTCCGGCCAGTGCAGCTGATAGAGGTCGATGTAGTCGGTTTGCAGGCGCTTGAGGCTGGCGTCCACGGCTTCAGTGATGTGCTGGCGGTTGTGTCGCAGGTTTTTATCGCGGATGTAATCGATGGTGTTGCCGGGGCCGGCGATTTTGCTGGCGAGGATCCAGTCGGAGCGATCACCGCGACTTTTGAAGTAATTGCCGATGTAGCGTTCGGTAGTGGCGTAGGTTTCGGCCTTCGGCGGCACCGGGTACATTTCGGCCGTGTCGATGAAATTGATCCCGGCGTTCTTGGCCCGTTCGATCTGGGCGAAGGCTTCAGCTTCAGTGTTTTGCTCGCCCCAGGTCATGGTTCCGAGGCAGATGGCACTCACGTTCAGATTGGTTCGGCCTAGCTGGCGATAGTCCATCGGGTGCTCCTTGGGCAAAACAATCATAAAAGCAGGTTGAATTATTTTTCGCAATCTGCATAATTGCGCACCTCTTTCTGCAGTGGAAGTGATGCGCCGCCGCCGAAGAATCTTGCCGTTGAACGGACGCGCCGACCCGAGCCCCCGAAAGCGTCTGTATCCGGCTGCCTTTGACTTGTCAAAGTACGCACTATTCAGTAAGATCCGCCGTCTAATTTACAGGGCGGCCCCTGAGGCTATAAAGAATGAAAACTTTTACTGCTAAACCGGAAACAGTACAGCGCGACTGGTTTGTCGTCGACGCTGCAGGTCAGACCCTGGGTCGTCTGGCCACCGAAATCGCGAGCCGTCTGCGTGGCAAGCATAAAGCTGAGTACACTCCTCACGTTGACACCGGCGATTACATCGTCGTTATCAATGCCGAGCAGATTCGTGTAACCGGTGCTAAAACCACCGACAAGATCTACTACTCCCACTCCGGTTTCCCGGGCGGCATCAAGTCGATCAACTTTGAAAAGCTGATCGCCAAAGCCCCTGAGCGCGTGATCGAGACCGCGGTCAAAGGCATGCTGCCTAAGAACCCGCTGGGTCGCGACATGTATCGTAAGCTGAAAGTCTATGCGGGCGCTGTACACCCTCATACTGCTCAGCAGCCCCAAGAACTGAAGTTTTAACGGAATAGTTCATTATGTCGGCGACTCAAAATTACGGCACTGGCCGTCGCAAGACCGCAACCGCACGCGTTTTCCTGCGTCCGGGTACTGGTAACATCTCGATCAACAACCGCTCCCTGGATAATTTCTTCGGTCGCGAAACTGCCCGCATGGTAGTTCGTCAGCCGCTGGAATTGACCGAGACAGTTGAAAAGTTCGACATCTACGTCACCGTTATCGGTGGCGGTGTAAGTGGTCAAGCTGGCGCAATCCGTCACGGTATCACTCGCGCTCTGATGCAGTACGACGAAACCCTGCGTGGCGCTCTGCGCAAAGCTGGCTTCGTTACTCGCGATGCTCGTGAAGTTGAACGTAAGAAAGTTGGTCTGCGTAAAGCGCGTAAGCGTCCGCAGTACTCGAAGCGTTAATTCGCTTTCGCGTTCAAAAAGAACGCCCAGTTTCCTCGCGAAGCTGGGCGTTTTTTTATGGGCGCGATTTATCAAAGAATTGCGCTGTGACAACTTGCCACAGCCGTAGAAGCCCTATACTGCAAGGCTTGGCAGTGAAGCCCCTCGGTAATTACCTTGTCAGAATTGGGGCTTTTCATTACCATTCGGCAAAATTTTTATAAGTTCAGATTTTTACTTAGTAGACGCCTGATTTAACAGGCCACAAAGCTGATGGGAGAGGACTGAATGAGCAATGACGGCGTGAATGCAGGCCGGCGTCGCTTCTTGGTAGCAGCCACATCCGTGGTGGGTGCTGCAGGAGCGGTGGGGGCTGCGGTCCCGTTCGTGGGGTCATGGTTTCCCAGTGCCAAGGCGAAAGCCGCAGGTGCACCGGTGAAAGTGAATGTCAGCAAAATCGAACCAGGTCAGCAGATGATTGCTGAGTGGCGCGGTCAGCCGGTGTTCATTGTCCGCCGTACCGAGGAAATCCTGGGGAATCTGAAAAAGATCGAGGGCCAGCTGTCTGACCCGACCTCCAAGAACTCGACACAACCGACCTATGTCGACCCGGAAACGCGTTCGATCAAGCCAGAAGTTCTGCTGCTGATCGGTATCTGCACGCACCTGGGTTGCTCGCCGACCTTCCGTCCAGAAGTGGCACCTGCGGATCTGGGCAAGGACTGGGTAGGTGGTTATTTCTGCCCTTGCCACGGTTCCCACTACGATCTGGCTGGCCGCGTCTACAAGTCGCAACCTGCGCCTTTGAACCTGCCAGTTCCCCCGCATTCCTATGAGACCGATGACATCATTGTCATTGGCGTCGATACGGAGAAAGCGTGATGAGCAAGTTCATGGATTGGGTTGATGCACGCTTTCCCGCGACCAAAATGTGGGAAGACCATCTCAGCAAGTACTACGCCCCGAAGAACTTCAACTTCTTCTATTTCTTTGGCTCCCTGGCGCTGCTCGTTCTGGTCAACCAGATCGTTACCGGTGTCTGGTTGACCATGAGTTACACGCCATCGGCGGAAGAAGCGTTTGCTTCCGTTGAATACATCATGCGCGACGTCGAGTACGGCTCGATCCTGCGTATGTTGCACGCCGTCGGCGCTTCGATGTTCTTTATCGTGGTTTATCTGCACATGTTCCGTGGCTTGCTCTACGGTTCGTACCAGAAGCCGCGTGAGCTGGTGTGGGTCTTCGGCATGCTGATTTACCTGGCGCTGATGGCTGAGGCCTTCATGGGCTACCTGCTGCCGTGGGGCCAGATGTCCTACTGGGGCGCCCAGGTGATCATCTCGCTGTTCGGTGCGATCCCGGTCATCGGCAACGACCTGACCCAGTGGATCCGTGGTGACTACCTGATTTCCGGTATTACCCTGAACCGCTTCTTCGCCCTGCACGTTGTTGCCCTGCCGATCGTGATTCTCGGTCTGGTGGTGCTGCACGTCCTGGCGCTGCACGAAGTCGGTTCGAACAACCCGGACGGTGTGGACATCAAGAAACACAAAGACGAAAACGGCGTACCGCTGGACGGCATTGCCTTCCACCCGTACTACACCGTGAAAGATATCGTCGGCGTGGTGGTGTTCCTGTTTATCTTCTGCTCGATCGTGTTCTTCTTCCCGGAAATGGGCGGTTACTTCCTCGAGAAGCCGAACTTTGAAGTGGCGAACGCCTTCAAGACCCCTGAGCACATCGCTCCGGTCTGGTACTTCACACCGTTCTACGCGATTCTGCGGGCGGTTCCGGACAAGCTCCTGGGCGTTATCGCCATGGGCGCGGCCATCGCTGTGCTGTTCGTCCTGCCGTGGCTGGATCGCAGCCCCGTCAAGTCGATGCGCTACAAAGGCTGGCTGAGCAAAATCTGGCTGGTGGTGTTCTGCGTCTCGTTCGTGATCCTCGGCATTCTGGGTGTTCTGGCTCCGACGCCGGGTCGTACGCTGCTGTCGCAGGTATGCACCTTCCTGTACTTCGCCTACTTCATTCTGATGCCGTTCTACACCAGGCTCGAGAAGACCAAACCGGTTCCGGAAAGGGTGACTGGCTGATGAAAAAGCTATTTGCTGTACTGATTCTTGCTGCCATGCCTGTGTTGTCCTTCGCGTCGACGGCCGGTGCTCCTGAACTGGAAAAGGTCGATATCGACGTTTCTGACAAAGCGGCCATGCAGGACGGCGCACGTACGTTCGCCAACTATTGCATGGGTTGTCACAGCGCCAAGTTCCAGCGCTACGAGCGTGTTGCCGATGATCTGGGCATCCCGCATGACCTGATGCTCTCGAAGCTGGTGTTCACTGGCGCCAAGATTGGCGACCACATGAGCATCGGCATGCAGCCGGCTGACGCCAAGACCTGGTTTGGCGCCGCACCGCCTGACCTGACTCTGGTAGCGCGTGTTCGTGGTACGGACTGGCTTTATGGTTACCTGAAGTCCTTCTACGAAGATCCGTCGCGTCCTTGGGGTGTGAACAACAAGGTTTTCCCGAACGTGGGTATGCCTAACGTCCTGGTTGGCCTGCAAGGTCGTCAGGTTGTCGGTTGCAAGCAGGTTCCGATCGTCGAAGACGGCAAGAAGCAATATGATCCGCTGACCGGTAACGCGCTGACACATGAAGCGTGCGATCAGCTGACCATCGTGCCGAAGAGCGGTGCTCTGACCGAACAGCAGTTCGATGAGAAGGTCAAGAATCTGGTAACCTTCCTCGCTTACTCGGCTAACCCGGTTAAGCTGGAGCATCAGCGCATCGGTACCTATGTGTTGCTGTACCTGGCGTTCTTCTTCGTATTCGCTTACTTGCTCAAGCGTGAATACTGGAAAGACGTCCATTGATAAAGCTGTAAGCAATTGCTGTTAATCGCACGCGCCCAGGGGCGTCTCTGAAGGTGTAACGAGTCTGGCAAGCCAGACGTTACGGGAGGCGTCCTCTGGGCGCGTGCGTTTTTCCGCTTCCGATAATTTCAACAAGCGAGGAGGACCGCCATGGGCGTGACCAATCGGTTGGCCTGTTACTCCGACCCCGCCGACCACTATTCCCACCGAGTGCGCATCGTACTTGCAGAGAAGGGTGTCAGCGCAGAGATCATTTACGTGGAAGCTGGTCGCCAGCCGCCTAAACTGATTGAAGTGAACCCTTACGGAAGTCTGCCCACCCTGGTCGATCGTGACCTGGCGTTGTGGGAGTCAACCGTGGTGATGGAATATCTGGATGAGCGTTACCCGCACCCGCCCTTGCTGCCGGTTTATCCTGTGGCGCGTGCCAACAGCCGTCTGCTGATCCATCGTATTCAGCGTGACTGGTGTGGTCTGGTGGATCTGATCCTGGATTCGCGGACCAAGGAAGCCGCCCGCGTCGTGGCTCGTAAAGAGTTGCGTGAAAGCCTGACTGGCGTGTCGCCGTTGTTTGCCGACAAGCCGTTTTTCCTCAGCGAGGAACAAAGTCTGGTGGATTGCTGCCTATTGCCAATACTCTGGCGTTTGCCGATTCTGGGTATTGAACTGCCGCGGCCTGCCAAGCCGTTGCTTGATTACATGGAGCGCTCGTTTGCGCGTGAGGCTTTCCAGGCGAGTCTGTCTGGTGTCGAACGCGATATGCGCTAAGGCTTAAGGAGCCGCTATGAACTCCAGTCGACCTTATCTGGTCCGCGCGCTCTATGAGTGGATTGTGGACAACGATTGCACCCCGCACATGCTGGTCAATTCCGAGTATCCATCGGTGCAGGTGCCTCAGGGTTTTGCCAGTGACGGACAGATTGTCCTGAACGTATCGCCGGCTGCCGTGCGTCATCTGCACATGGACAACGAAGCGGTCAGCTTCGAAGGGCGCTTCGGTGGCGTGCCGCACACTCTGTACGTGCCTATCGCATCGATCCTGGGTATTTACGCCCGGGAGAATGGTCAGGGCATGGTGTTCGATCTGGAATCGCCTATGGAAGACGTGGAAGATATCGAGCCGGATGATGACATTCCGCCGCCCGACAGCGAACCACCGCGTCCCAGCGGTCGACCCAGTTTGAAAGTGGTGAAATAAAAAAAGGGTGATCCGCAAGGATCACCCTTTTTTATTTCATGTAGGCGCCAGGCTTGCCGGCGAAGGCGTCTTTAAGAGCACCATCGCCGATAAGCCATATCAGTCAATGTACTCAAACAACTTCACAATCTTCTGCACGCCAGAAACGCTTTGCACCAGATTGGTAGCCTGCGCCGCTTCCTGCTTGGTCAGCAGGCCCAGCAGATAAACGATGCCGTTCTCGGTGACGACCTTGATGCGCGAACCCGGGATGTTCGGGTCGGTGAGCATCTGGGTTTTGATCTTGGAGGTCAGCCAGGTGTCGTTCTGACGGGCAAGGAAACCGGAGGGCGGCAGGACCTGCAGTTCGTTATGCACCTTCTTCACGCGCTGGACCGCGGCGGCAGCCTGTTCGGCCTTGGCCTTGAGTTCGGCAGTCGGTGTTTGCCCGGCGAGCAGCACGACGCCGTTGAAGCTGGTGACGACGATGTGCGAATCGTTGTCCAGGGCAGGATCGGCCTTGGCGACGTTTACGCCGACCTTGGTGTCGATCAGGGAGTCATCGATCTTGCTGCCGAAGGTGCGCGTACCGCGGTCATCTTCAATGGGGGCTTCACGGCTGGCTTTAACCACCGAAGTGCAGCCGCTGATGCCGAGGCACAGGGTCAAGGCCAGAAGGCCTAGGCGATTAGGGGTCATTCTTCACTCCCGAACAGTTGGCTGTCGATCAAATCGCAAAGGCAATGGATCGCCAGCAGGTGGACTTCCTGAATACGTGCGGTGACGTTGGCCGGTACGCGAATCTCGACGTCCTCGGGTAATAGCAACGACGCCATGCCGCCGCCATCGCGACCAGTCAATGCTACGACAATCATTTCGCGATCATGTGCGGCCTGGATCGCTTGAATAATGTTCGCCGAGTTACCGCTGGTGGAAATCGCCAGCAATACGTCACCCGGTTGGCCCAGCGCGCGGATCTGTTTGGAGAAAATTTCGTTGTAGCTGTAGTCATTGGCGATCGAGGTGATCGTCGAGCTGTCGGTGGTCAGCGCAATGGCGGGCAGGCTCGGACGTTCGCGCTCGAAGCGGTTGAGCAGCTCGGACGAAAAGTGCTGGGCATCACCGGCGGAGCCGCCGTTGCCGCAGGAAAGCATTTTGCCCTCATTGAGCAGGGCGTTGACCATTACCTGGCTGGCTTGCTCGATGTGCGGTGCAAGTACGTCCATCGCCATTTGCTTGGTGTCGATACTGGCCTGAAAAAGCTGGCGAATTCGGGATTGCATGTCCATCTGTGTGACCTTAATTAGCGCGGCTACTCGGCACATGAATGTGCAGCCCGCAAAGCAAAGAGCAAAAGTGTTGGGTAAAGGTGTCCGCTTCGGGGTGCAGGCGATCAGCTATCGAAGGCATTCTGCAACCAGTTCAACTGATCGAGGTTGCTGTCGATGGCAACCACGTCGAAGCGGCAGGGGGAATTGGCCCAACGCGACTCGCGCTGAAGAAAATACTGCGCGGCGAAAATCAGTTTCTGCCGTTTGCGCCCATCGATGCTGTCGAGCGCTCCACCCCACTGGGTGTTTTTTCTATAGCGGACTTCAACGAATACTACTGTATCGCCATCAAGCATGACCAGATCAAGCTCGCCGCGTTTACACAACCAGTTCTGCGCCAGCAGGCGCAGACCTTGTTGTTGAAGATGCTCGAGCGCATGGCGCTCGGCATCTTTACCGCTTTGCTGGCGTGACCTGTCAGGCATCAGCGTGAGGTATCCGGCAGGCGTTGAACCTGACCGCTGACGAACTGTGCCCAAGGCAACTGGCGCACCACGCGCTGGTTTTGAGTCATGCCCAGGCTGCCCGACTGACCTTCAATACGGCTGTCCGGCAGTGCCTTGAGTTGCCCCAGTCGCGGTGCCAGGCGATAGGCGTCAACGCCCATTGCGTAGAGGCGGCCGAGGCTGCCGGCGGCTTGCGGCCATTGTGCGGTGACCTGTTTGCGCAGCGGATCATTGGCGTCCAGCAACCATGGGGTTTCGCAGAAGCGGATGCCGTTCATGTCGTTGTACTGGTTCACGTCGCCGCTGGCACTGAATACGTGGGAGGTGGCGTAAACCGGCACATCGCCCGCGTACTGGAAGTTCAAGGTCGGTTTGATCTGCTGGGCCTGTTGCGGAGTGGCAGCCAGGAAGATGAACTCGATGTCCTGACGGCGCGAAGGCTGGGCTGCTATCTGCGAGCCGACGGTGCTTTGCAGGCTCTTGGCGCGACCTTCGCTCTGGCGCAGCTGGAACATGTCGGCAATCTGCTGGGCCAGTTGAACCGGTTGGTCAACGCGCTCGGTCGCGACAATGCTGCCGCCGTTGGCTTGCCAGTCCTGGCTGAATGCGCGCAACACGCGATCGCCCCATTCGCCTTTCGGCACCATGATGGCGGCGCGATGCAGGCCGTCGGCGCGAGCACGACGAGACACTTCACGGGCTTCGTCTTCAGCGGCCAGACCAAACTGGAACAGCTGGGCCGGACCTTGTTCACCTTCGCTGTAGTTCAGCGCCAGGGTGGTGATCGGCAGCTGCGGGCGAGCACTGAGCTGTTTGACCAGTGGCTTTTCCAGCGGACCGACCACCAGTTGCGCGCCATCGGCCTGGGCCTTGCGATAGAACTCGTCCATCGAAGTCAGTTTCGAGCTGTCATAGAACTCAATGGCAGGCGGCTTCTGCCCGGCTTGTTGAGCCTGGTAGTGAGCAGCCATGAAGCCTTCGCGCAGTGCTTTGCCGACCGACGCCAGCGGGCCGTCTTGCGGCAGCAGCAGGGCGATCTTGCTCAGGGGCTGGCTGGCCAGTTCCTTGAGCTTGGTCAGTGGCAGAGGCAACTGAATGGCAGCCGGGTGCTTAGGGTTCTGGGCGCGCCAGTTGTCAATCGCGGCTTGCTGCTGTTCCAGGGTTCCGGCGGTTTTCACCGCCAGTGCCAGGCCCATCCAGCCGCCGAGGTCATCATTGGTGGTGGGCTGCAGTTGATCGGTTGGCAGCGAGGCGATCAGGGTCCAGATCGCTTCGTGGTTTTTGGCGGCGGCTTCACCTTCGAGCATGGGTGCGATGAAAATGCGCTCCCGTGCGGCGGCCAGCGTCTGTCCGTCGGCCTCAAGGGCGCGAGCATGGACAGTGCCGGTGCGAACCTGTTGCTCGACCGGCAACTCGCTCAGGCGTTGCAGGCTCGGATGGCTCAAGGCAGTCAACGCTGCCTTGGGCTGATTGCGCGCCATGGCCAGTTCAGCCGCCAGGGTGCTGGCGAAGACCTGTTGGCCTGGCTTGAGTTGTTCCACCGGAACCTGTTGCAGGATTTGCGCGGACTGGCCGGCATTGCCCTGACGATAGGCCAGGTCGGCCGCGCTCAGGCGCAGCAACGCAGCTTTTTCCGGGTCCTTGCTTTGAGCGGCCTGTTCGAGCAGCTGCTCGATACTGGCGTCAGGGGTCCGTGGAAGTTCGCCAAGGCTGGAGGAGGGCGAGCTGGCGCAAGCCGCCAGCAAGGCAGCGAGGCAGAGGGCAGTGAACAGCCGCAGGCAAGCGATCATGTAGTGTTCCTGATACTCGATCAAATTAGCGTGGAATTGTACCCAAGCACTGGCCGGGGCGCGATGTTACTGGCGTGAATCGATCAATTTAGCTCGTACAAATGTTGCAGCGCTGCACAAACGCCTGAAAAACCCGAGGAGGGCGGGGCGATCGCAAGCGCCGCTACGCGCTACAATGTCGCCTTTTACCGATCATGAGGTGTGCGCTTTGACTGCTCCAGGTGCTTTGAATTCCGCTGCTGGCTCGCTTTATGTGGTGGCGACGCCCATCGGCAACCTGGACGACATCAGTGCGCGTGCGCTGAAGATCCTGCGCGACGTCGCGTTGATTGCCGCCGAAGACACCCGTCACTCACAGCGCCTGATGCAGCATTTCGGCATTCCCACGCCGCTGGCCGCGTGCCATGAGCACAACGAGCGCGACGAGGGTAGCCGCTTTATTACGCGATTGCTGGCGGGGGATGATGTGGCGCTGATCTCCGATGCTGGCACGCCGCTGATTTCCGATCCGGGTTATCACCTGGTGCGTCAGGCTCGTGCCGCCGGGATCAATGTGGTGCCGGTTCCGGGTGCCTGTGCATTGATCGCGGCATTGTCGGCGGCGGGGCTGCCGTCGGACCGTTTCATTTTCGAAGGCTTCCTGCCGGCCAAGGCCGTTGGTCGTCGTGCTCGTCTTGAACTGGTCAAGGAAGAGCCGCGCACACTGATTTTCTATGAGGCGCCGCATCGCATCCTTGAGTGCCTGCAAGACATGGAGCTGGTGTTCGGTCCTGAACGTCCGGCGTTGTTGGCCCGTGAAATCACCAAAACCTTCGAAACCCTCAAAGGCCTGCCGCTGGCCGAGCTGCGTGAGTTCGTCGAGTCGGACAGCAATCAGCAGCGTGGCGAGTGTGTGGTGTTGGTGGCGGGCTGGTCTGTACCCGAGACCGAGGACGCGGTCAGCAGTGAGGCCATGCGCATCCTCAATCTGTTGCTTGAAGAGATGCCGCTCAAGCGTGCGGCGGCATTGGCGGCGCAAATTACCGGTGAGCGCAAGAATGTGCTCTATCAGGTGGCGCTGGATAAACAGAAGGGCGAGTAAAAACCCGACGCACAGGAGCAGCCAAAGGCGTTTAGCGCTTGTTCTTCGGCCGCTCTGCCGTTAACCTTCGCGGCGGAGAGTCGATTGGACAGTCGCTGCCCTCTATGAAAATTAGGGGGGAGGAAAGTCCGGGCTCCATAGGGCGAAGTGCCAGGTAATGCCTGGGAGGCGTGAGCCTACGGAAAGTGCCACAGAAAATAACCGCCTAAGCGCTTCGGCGCCGGTAAGGGTGAAAAGGTGCGGTAAGAGCGCACCGCACGTCTGGCAACAGTTCGTGGCTAGGTAAACCCCACTTGGAGCAAGACCAAATAGGGTCCCAAGGCGTGGCCCGCGCTGGGACCGGGTAGGTTGCTAAAGATGTCCAGTGATGGCCATCGTAGACGAATGACTGTTCAAGACAGAACCCGGCTTACAGATCGACTCTCCACCTTTTTCTCCTCCCTGCTTTAATCATTTAAGCAGGGCGCTGGTAGTAGCATTTTCCCTCCTTCCAGAATCGTTGCCAGAACACTTTCGTAATACCGAAAAAATCTTACTCTTAACAAACTACTTTAACTTTCGAACGCAGCCTTCTGTGCTGATTCAAGTTATTGGGCAAATTCAGCCGTCAGATTGTCGTTACCCCTCCGTTTACCCTCCTAAATCTCAGTTCTGTAAGGCTTTTCCTTTAAACCGCGCCTTGACGGTGCGGTGGCCGCATTCCTATAGTGTGCGCAAGTGGCGGAAAGTGGCATGAAGTGGGTTTTTTGAGCGTAAAACGCTAATATTTGGAGAAACGCTGACGTGTTTCGCGGAGCTAACGCTATCAGTCTCGACGCAAAGGGCCGTCTCGCTATGCCGAGCCGGTACCGTGACGAGCTCGTTTCGCGTAGTTCCGGTCAACTGATCGTCACAATTGATGCCGTTGATCCGTGTTTGTGTGTTTACCCCCTCGATGAGTGGGAAATTATCGAAACCAAACTGCGCGCACTGCCTTCGCTTCGCGAAGAGAACCGCCGCCTGCAACGTTTGCTGATTGGTAATGCCGTCGACCTCGAGCTCGATGGCAGTGGTCGTTTTCTGGTTCCGCCGCGTCTTCGTGAATATGCCAGGTTGGATAAGCGCGCGATGTTGGTAGGCCAACTGAACAAGTTCCAATTGTGGGACGAGGATGCCTGGGATGCGGTTTCTGCCGCTGACCTGGCTGCTATTCAACAACCGGGCGCCATGCCTGATGAACTGCGTGATTTGATCCTGTGACTATTGATAGCGGCTTTAACCACATCACCGTACTGCTTGACGAAGCCGTGGAGGCTCTCGCCGTACGTCCTGATGGCTGCTATCTGGACGGTACGTTCGGGCGCGGCGGGCACAGTCGGTTGATCCTCAGCCAGCTCGGCCCCGATGGTCGGGTCCTCGGATTCGACAAAGATCCTCAAGCGATTGCCACCGGGCAAACGCTAGCGGCCGAAGACGGCCGCTTTGTCGTTGTACAACGCAGCTTTGCCGAGCTGGGTTCGGAAGTGGCCGAACGTGGCCTGCACGGCAAGGTCAGCGGCGTGTTGCTCGACCTGGGCGTGTCTTCGCCACAGCTCGACGACCCTGAGCGCGGCTTCAGTTTCCTCAATGATGGCCCGCTGGACATGCGCATGGACCCGTCCCGCGGGATCAGCGCTGCCGAATTCGTCAACACCGCACCGGTGGAAGAAATCGCCCGCGTATTCAAGGAATACGGCGAAGAGCGTTTCTCCGGCCGCATGGCCCGTGCCGTAGCCGAGCGTCGCGACATCAAGCCGTTCGAGCGCACGGCCGACCTGGCTGAAGTCCTGAAAGTCGCCAACCCGGCATGGGAAAAGGGCAAGAACCCTGCCACCCGTGCGTTCCAGGGCCTGCGTATTCACGTCAACAACGAACTGGGCGACCTGGAAGCCGGCCTCGAAGCCGCGCTGGACTGCCTGGAGATCGGCGGCCGTCTGGTCGTCATCAGCTTCCACTCGCTGGAAGACCGCATCGTCAAACTGTTCATGCGCAAGCTGGTAAAAGGCGAAGCCGACAACCTGCCGCGCAACCTGCCGGTCCGTCACGTCGCGTTCGAACCGATCATCAAAATCCATGGCAAAGCGCAGTCCGCCTCCGAGGCCGAACTCAAAGCCAACCCACGTTCCCGGAGCGCTGTCATGCGCGTCGCGGAGAAGCTGCGGTGAGCAAGCTTTTCGCCAAGCCTCTTCCCGGCGGAAGCTTTTTCATGCTGCTGCTGTTTATTGGCGTGCTCGTGTCGGCCATCGGCGTGTCGTACAGCGCCCACTGGAACCGTCAGTTGCTGAACTCGCTGTACGCCGAGTTGAGCGTGCGCGACAAGGCGCAGGCGGAGTGGGGCCGGTTGATTCTCGAGCAGAGCACCTGGACTGCGCACAGCCGTATCGAAGTGCTGGCCACCGAGCAACTGAAGATGCGCATTCCCGGCGCCGCTGAAGTGCAGATGGTGGCGCCATGATGAAACTCGAAGGCGCACTGTTCCCATGGCGTTTCCGCCTGGTGCTGGGCTTGCTCGGCATCATGGTCGCGGCGATTTGCTGGCGCATCATCGACCTGCAAGTCGTCGACCGTGCCTTCCTTAAAGGTCAGGGCGATGCGCGCAGCGTTCGTCACATTCCGATTCCGGCTCACCGTGGTCTGATCACCGACCGTAACGGCGAGCCATTGGCCGTGAGTACCCCGGTCACCACACTGTGGGCGAACGCCAAGGAAATGCAGCTGGCCAAAGAGAAATGGCCAGCCCTGGCGGCCGCGCTGGGCCAAGACCCTAAAGCCCTGGCCGAGCGTCTCGAAGCCCAGGCCAACAAAGAATTCATCTACCTGGTGCGCGGGCTGACTCCCGAGCAAGGCCAGTCCGTGCTCGACCTGAAAGTGCCGGGTGTCTACGGCATCGAAGAGTTCCGGCGTTTCTACCCGGCCGGTGAAGTCACCGCGCACATGGTCGGCTTTACCGACATCGATGACCACGGTCGTGAAGGGGTCGAACTGGCCTACGACGAATGGCTGGCCGGCGTCCCCGGCAAGCGACAGGTCATCAAGGATCGGCGTGGCCGACTTATCAAGGATGTCCAGGTCACCAAAAACGCCAAGGCCGGCAAGCCCTTGGCGTTGTCCATTGACCTGCGTCTGCAATACCTGGCCAACCGCGAGCTGCGTAACGCGATCATCGAGAACGGTGCCAAGGCCGGCAGCCTGGTGATCATGGACGTGAAGACCGGTGAGATCCTCGCCATGGTCAACCAGCCGACCTACAACCCGAACAACCGTCGCAACCTGCAACCGGCGATGATGCGCAACCGCGCCATGATCGACGTGTTCGAGCCGGGTTCGACCATGAAAGCCATTTCCATGAGTGCCGCGATCGAAACCGGGCGCTGGAAACCGAGCGACACCGTCGAGGTGTACCCGGGCACTTTGCAGATTGGTAAATACACCATCAAGGACGTCTCCAAGTCCGAAGGCCCGGTGCTTGACCTGACCGGCATCCTGATCAATTCCAGTAACGTCGGCATGAGTAAGGTCGCGTTCGATATCGGCGGCGAAACCATCTTCCGCCTCGCGCAGAAAGTCGGCCTCGGCCAAGACACCGGTCTCGGCTTCCCGGGCGAACGCGTCGGCAACCTGCCGAACTACCGCGAATGGCGCAAGGCTGAAACCGCCACGCTGTCCTACGGCTACGGTATTTCCGTGACCGCGATCCAGCTGGTCCACGCCTTCTCGGCCCTGGCCAACAACGGTCGTCTCGCACCGCTGACCCTGATCAAAACCGACAAACCAGCGCAAACCACGCAAGTGCTGCCGGAAGCCGTCGCGAAAACCATGCAGACCATGCTGACCCAGGTGATCGAAGCCCCGCGCGGTGTATTCCGTGCGCAAGTGCCGGCGTATCACGTGGGCGGCAAGTCGGGTACTGCGCGCAAGACGTCGGTGGGCACCAAAGGCTACGCCGAGAATTCCTACCGATCGCTGTTCGCCGGCTTCGGCCCGATGAGCGATCCGCGCTATGCAATCGTGGTGGTGATCGATGAACCGACCAAAGCCGGTTACTACGGTGGTCTGGTATCGGCCCCGGTGTTCAGCAAAGTGATGTCCGGGACGCTGCGCCTGATGAACATCACCCCGGACAACCTGCCACCGACGCAAACCGCTAACGCCACACCGGTCGTTCCACTGAAAGCCAATGGAGGGCGCGGCTAATGTCTTTGAGCCTGAACAAGATTTTCGCCCACGCCGGCCGCGATCTGTTGATCCGCGAGCTGACCCTGGACAGCCGTGACGTGCGGGCTGGCGATCTGTTTCTCGCCGTTCCCGGCGGCAAGCTCGACGGGCGCGCGCACATCGCCGATGCCTTGCAACGCGGTGCTGCTGCCGTGGCTTACGAAGTCGAAGGCGCTACCGTTTTACCGATCACCGACGTGCCGCTGATTCCGGTCAAAGGCCTGGCGGCGCAGCTGTCGGACATCGCCGGTCGCTTTTATGGCGACCCGAGCCGGCACCTGGACCTGGTTGGCGTGACCGGCACCAACGGCAAGACCAGCGTCACGCAATTGGTTGCACAAGCACTGGATTTGCTCGGCCAGCATTGCGGCATTGTCGGCACCCTGGGTACCGGCTTCTACGGTGCACTGGAAAGTGGCCTGCACACCACGCCGAACCCGATCGCCGTGCAAGCGACCATGGCTGACCTGAAAAAGGCCGGCGCCAAAGCCGTCGCCATGGAAGTGTCTTCCCACGGCCTGGACCAAGGCCGCGTGACCGCGCTGGCATTCGATGTGGCGGTGATGACCAACCTGTCCCGCGATCACCTCGATTACCACGGCACCATGCAAGCCTACGGCGAAGCCAAGGCCAAGCTGTTTGCCTGGAATGATTTGAAGTGCCGGGTGATCAATCTCGACGACGAGTTCGGCCGCCAACTGGCTGCGGACAAACGTGAGTCGCGCCTTATTACCTACAGCCTGGAAGATGCCAGCGCTTACCTGTATTGCCGTGAAGCGCAGTTCGATGACGAAGGCGTGCGCGCCACGCTGGTCACGCCGCAGGGCGAACACCATTTGCGCAGCACCTTGCTCGGTCGTTTCAACCTGAGCAACGTGCTGGCCGCCGTCGGCGCCTTGCTCGGCCTGGACTACGCGCTGGACGAAATCCTCAAGGTCCTGCCGAAACTCGAAGGCCCGGCCGGTCGCATGCAACGCTTGGGCGGCGGCACTCAGCCGCTGGTGGTCGTCGATTACGCCCACACCCCGGACGCGCTGGAAAAAGTCTTGATGGCCCTGCGTCCACACGCCAAAGGCCGTTTGTTGTGCCTGTTTGGCTGTGGCGGCGATCGCGATCGCGGCAAGCGTCCGCTGATGGCCGAAGTGGTCGAACGTCTGGCCGACGGTGTGCTGGTCACCGATGACAACCCTCGCACCGAAGATCCTTCGTTGATTTTCGATGACATCCGCGCCGGTTTCACCGCTGTGGATAAAGTCACCTTTGTCGCTGGCCGTGGGCAGGCGATTGCCCAGTTGATCGCCAGTGCTTCGGCGGATGACGTGATTGTCCTGGCCGGTAAAGGTCACGAGGACTATCAGGAAATCAACGGCGAGCGTCACGCTTTCTCCGATCTGGTCGAGGCCGATCACGCCTTGACCGCATGGGAGGTGGCCCATGCTTAAAGCGTTGAAACTGAGTGAGCTGACTGGCGCACTGAATGCACGATTGATCGCAGCCGATGCCACGTTCGATGGCGTCAGCATCGACAGCCGCGCGATCAAACCGGGCCAACTGTTTATTGCCCTGGCCGGTCCGCGCTTCGACGGTCATGACTATTTGAACGACGTCGCCAGCAAAGGCGCGGTTGCCGCTCTGGTCGAGCGCGAAGTCGCCGACAGCGCGCTGCCGCAATTGCTGGTCAAGGACACCCGCCAGGCGTTGGGCCAACTGGGCGCGATGAACCGTGCCGCGTTTACTAACCCGGTCGCGGCGATCACCGGTTCCAGCGGCAAAACCACGGTCAAGGAAATGCTCGCCAGCATCCTGCGCACGCGCGGTCCGGTCCTGGCGACCCGTGGCAACCTGAACAACGACCTCGGCGTCCCGCTGACCCTGCTCGAACTCGCGCCGGAACATACCTCCGCCGTTATTGAACTCGGTGCTTCGCGTCTCGGCGAAATTGCCTACACCGTCGGCATGACCAAGCCGCACGTGGCCGTGCTCAACAACGCCGGGACCGCCCACGTCGGCGAGTTCGGCGGGCCGGAAAAAATCGTTGAAGCCAAGGGCGAGATCATTGAAGGGCTGGAGGCCGATGGCGTCGCTGTGCTCAATCTTGACGACAAGGCGTTCGGCATCTGGAAGGCCCGTGCGGCCGGCCGCAAAGTCCTGACGTTCGCCCTGAACAACCCAAGCGCCGACTTCTATGCCAGCGACCTGGATCGCGATGCGCGCGGTTGCCCGGCCTTCAACCTGCACAGTCCTGAAGGTGTGGAGCGCGTTCAACTGAACCTGCTCGGCACCCATAACGTTACCAATGCCATGGCCGCCGCCGCTGCCGCACACGCCTTGGGCGTGTCGCTGTTCGGCATCGCCACCGGCCTCGGCGCGGTGCAACCGGTCAAGGGCCGCACCGTCGCGCAACTGGCCAGCAATGGCATGCGCGTGATCGATGACACGTACAACGCGAACCCCACCTCCATGTGCGCCGCCGTTGATATACTCGCCGGCTTTTCCGGCCGCACCGTTCTGGTGCTCGGAGATATCGGCGAACTGGGCGATTGGGCAGAACAGGGGCACCGCGATGTGGGTGAGTACGCCCGCGGCAAGGTTTCCGCGCTTTACGCCGTTGGGCCACTGATGGCTCACGCCGTGAACGCTTTCGGTCCACAGGCCTTTCACTTCAGCACTCAGGCTGAGCTGATCAAGGCCCTGGGCGCCGAGCAAGACACAAACACCACCATTTTGATCAAGGGCTCGCGCAGCGCTGCGATGGAAAACATCGTCGCCGCTTTGTGCGGGTCCAGTCCGGAGAAACATTAATGCTGCTGCTGCTAGCGGAGTATCTGCAACAGTTCTACAAAGGCTTCGCGGTCTTTCAGTACCTGACCCTGCGCGGGATCCTCGGTGTGCTGACCGCGCTGGTTTTGTCGCTGTGCTATGGCCCGTGGATGATCCGCACTTTGCAGAACCGTCAGATCGGTCAATCCGTTCGCCACGACGGTCCACAATCGCACTTGTCCAAGTCGGGCACCCCGACGATGGGCGGTGCACTGATCCTGTCGTCCATCGGCGTCAGCACCTTGCTCTGGGCTGACCTGAGCAACCGTTATGTCTGGACCGTGTTGCTGGTGACGTTGCTGTTCGGCGCTATCGGCTGGGTCGATGACTATCGCAAAGTGATCGAGAAAAACTCCAAAGGCCTTCCGAGCCGCTGGAAATATTTCTGGCAGTCCGTGTTCGGCCTGGGCGCGGCGATCTTCCTTTATATGACCGCTGCGACGCCGGTGGAAACGACCCTGATCCTGCCGATGCTCAAGGACTACAGCATTCCGCTGGGCATAGGCTTCGTCGTTCTGACCTATTTCGTGATTGTCGGCTCGAGCAACGCGGTCAACCTGACCGACGGCCTCGACGGTCTGGCGATCATGCCGACGGTGATGGTCGGCGGCGGTCTTGGCATCTTCTGCTACCTGTCCGGTAACGTGAAATTCGCTGAATACCTGCTGATTCCGTATGTGCCGGGCGCCGGTGAGTTGATCGTGTTCTGCGGTGCCTTGATCGGTGCGGGCCTCGGTTTCCTCTGGTTCAACACCTATCCGGCGCAGGTCTTCATGGGCGACGTCGGCGCGCTGGCTCTGGGCGCGGCCCTGGGCACCATCGCGGTGATCGTCCGTCAGGAAATCGTCCTGTTCATCATGGGCGGCGTGTTCGTGATGGAAACCCTGTCCGTGGTTATCCAGGTTGCTTCTTTCAAGCTGACCGGTCGCCGTGTGTTTCGCATGGCACCCATTCACCACCATTTTGAACTCAAGGGCTGGCCCGAGCCGCGTGTGATCGTCCGTTTCTGGATCATCACCGTGATTCTCGTACTGGTCGGCCTTGCCACCCTGAAGCTGAGGTAGAACGAGTGTCTCTGATCGCTTCTGACCACTTCCGCATCGTTGTCGGCCTCGGCAAGAGCGGCATGTCCCTGGTTCGCTTCCTGGCGAACCGGGGCACGTCGTTTGCTGTGGCCGATACGCGGGAAAATCCACCGGAACTGGCCGCGCTCAAGCGTGACTATCCGCACGTGGAAGTGCGTTGTGGCGAGCTGGACGTCGAGTTCCTGTGCCGTGCCGACGAACTCTACGTGAGCCCCGGCCTGGCGCTGGCGACTCCGGCCCTGCAGGCTGCCGCCGCCCGTGGCGTGAAATTGTCCGGTGACATCGAGCTGTTCGCGCGTAACGCGAAGGCGCCGATTGTCGCCATCAGCGGTTCCAACGCGAAAAGCACTGTCACCACCCTGGTCGGCGAGATGGCGGTGGCGGCGGGCAAGCGTGTCGCTGTCGGTGGCAACCTCGGTACGCCGGCGCTGGATTTGCTCAGCGACGACGTCGAGTTGTACGTGATGGAGTTGTCGAGCTTCCAGCTCGAAACCACCGATCAACTCAACGCTGAAGTGGCGACCGTGCTCAATGTCAGTGAAGACCACATGGACCGCTACAGCGGTCTGCCGGCCTATCACCTGGCCAAGCACCGGATCTTCCGTGGCGCGAAACAGTTTGTGGTCAACCGTCAGGACGCCCTGAGCCGTCCGCTGATGGGCGAGGGCCAGCCTTGCTGGACCTTCGGTTTGAGCAAGCCCGATTTCAAGGCTTTCGGTATCCGCGAAGAAGACGGCGAGAAGTACCTGGCCTTCGAATTCCAGAACCTGATGCCGGTGCGCGAGTTGAAAATTCGTGGCGCCCACAACCAGTCCAACGCGTTGGCAGCATTGGCCCTGGGCCATGCCGTCGGCCTGCCGTTCGACGCCATGCTCTCGAGCCTGCGCACCTTCGCCGGGTTGGAACATCGTTGCCAGTGGGTTCGTGAGCTGGACGGCGTGAGCTATTACAACGATTCCAAAGCCACCAACGTCGGTGCCGCACTGGCGGCCATCGAAGGCCTGGGTGCGGACATCGACGGCAAACTCGTGCTGATCGCCGGTGGCGATGGCAAGGGTGCCGAGTTCAAGGATTTGCGTGACCCGGTGGCAGCCAATTGCCGCGCCGTGGTGCTGATGGGCCGTGACTCCGACTTGATCGGCCAGGCCATCGGCGATGCCGTGCCGCTGATTCGCGTCAGTTCGCTGGATGAAGCGGTTGCCCAATGCCGCGCCGTCGCCGAACCGGGTGACGCCGTGCTGCTGTCGCCCGCCTGCGCCAGTTTCGACATGTTCAAGAATTACGAAGACCGTGGTCACCAGTTCGTCCGCGCCGTGGAGGATCTGGTATGAGCCTGATGAACATCATCAAGCCTTATCCGTCGCCGATCATCACCGGACGCGGGATCGACCTCGACTTCCCGATGCTCGCCGGTTGCCTGGCCTTGATCGGTCTCGGGCTGGTGATGATTGCCTCGGCGTCGACCGAAGTGGCGGCCGTGCAGTCGGGCAGTGCCCTGTACTACATGATTCGCCACTTGATCTACATCGTGCTGGGCCTGGGTGCCTGCGTCGTCACCATGATGATTCCGATCGCCACCTGGCAGCGCCTGGGCTGGCTGATGCTGCTCGGCGCATTCGGTTTGCTGGTGATGGTGATCATCCCGGGGATCGGCCGTGAAGTGAACGGTTCGATGCGCTGGATCGGTTTCAGTTTCTTCAACGTCCAGCCATCCGAGATCGCCAAGGTATTCGTGGTGATCTACCTCGCCGGTTATCTGGTGCGTCGCCAGAAAGAAGTGCGGGAAAGCTGGATGGGCTTCTTCAAGCCGTTCATCGTGCTGCTGCCCATGGCCGGTCTGTTGCTGATGGAACCGGACTTCGGCGCCACCGTCGTGATGATGGGCGCGGCGGCGGCGATGCTGTTCCTCGGCGGGGTCGGACTGTTCCGTTTCTCCTTGATGGTGGTCCTGGCAGTCGGGGCGGTGGTGCTGTTGATTCAAGTTCAGCCGTATCGAATGGCGCGTCTGACCAACTTTGCCGATCCATGGGCCGACCAGTTCGGTGCCGGCTATCAGTTGTCGCAGGCGTTGATCGCGTTTGGTCGCGGCGAATGGCTGGGCGTTGGCCTGGGCAACAGCGTGCAGAAACAGTTCTACCTGCCGGAAGCCCACACCGACTTCGTGTTCTCAGTCCTTGCCGAAGAGCTGGGTGCCGTGGGTTCCTTGTGCACGGTGGCGTTGTTCGTCTTTGTTTGCGTGCGTGGCATGTACATCGGCTATTGGGCCGAGAAGGCCAAGCAATTCTTCGCCGCCTACATCGCTTATGGCCTGTCGTTCCTGTGGATCGGCCAGTTCCTGATCAACATCGGGGTGAACGTTGGCCTGTTGCCGACCAAAGGCCTGACCCTGCCGTTCCTCAGTTATGGCGGCAGTTCGTTGGTGATTTGCGGTGCCTGTCTCGGCTTGTTGTTGCGCATCGAGTGGGAGAGTCGAACCCACTTGGGCAGCGAAGAGATGGAGTTCCATGAGAGCGACTTCGCCGAGGAGCCGACCCATGGGCGCTAACGTCTTGATCATGGCGGGCGGTACTGGTGGCCACGTGTTCCCGGCGCTGGCGTGCGCCCGCGAATTCCAGGCCCGCGGTTACACCGTGCACTGGCTCGGAACCCCGCGCGGGATTGAGAACGACCTGGTGCCGATGGCCGGTATCGAGCTGCATCGGATCAACGCCACCGGTCTGCGCGGTAAGGGCAAGTTGTCCCTGCTCAAGGCACCGTTCATGGTGCTCAAATCCGTCTGGCAGGCGCGGGCGATCATTCGTCAGCTGCGGCCGGTGTGCGTGGTCGGCTTCGGTGGTTATGTGACCGGCCCCGGTGGCGTTGCAGCCAAACTGGCCGGCGTGCCGGTGATCGTTCATGAACAGAACGCCGTGGCCGGTACCGCCAATCGGTTGCTGGTGCCGTTGGCCGCCCGAGTCTGTGAAGCGTTCCCCGACACCTTTACCCTGTCGGACAGCCGTCGGACCACCGGTAACCCGGTGCGCACCGAGCTGTTCCTCGAAACACAGCGCCCCGCCCTGGCGGGTCGCAAGGCGCGTTTGCTGATTCTGGGCGGAAGCCTGGGCGCAGAGCCGTTGAACAAGTTGCTGCCTGAAGCCCTGTCGCAAGTCGCCCCCGACCTGCGCCCGGAAGTGTTTCATCAGGCCGGCAAAAATCACGATGAAGTGACTGCAGAGCGCTATCGCGCGGCTGGCGTCGAGGCGCAAGTGCAGCCTTTCATCAAAGACATGGCCCAAGCCTATGGCTGGGCCGACCTGGTGGTGTGCCGCGCAGGCGCATTGACCATCAGTGAGCTGGCTGCCGCCGGTCTGCCCTCGATACTGGTGCCATTGCCCCACGCGATCGACGATCACCAGACCCGCAACGCCGATTATTTGGCCCGTGAAGGCGCTGCCTTCCTGATGCCGCAAAGAACGACTGGCGCAGCGGATCTTGCCGCACGCCTGACAGAGGTCCTGATGCAACCACAACGACTCAACGACATGGCCACTGCGGCACGCCGCCTGGCCAAACCCGATGCCACCCGTAACGTGGTCGATACCTGCCTGGAGGTGGCCCATGGTTGAGAAACAGAAAGCCATGCCGCAACCGGAAATGCGCCGCATCCGTCGCATCCACTTCGTCGGCATCGGCGGCGTGGGCATGTGCGGCATCGCCGAAGTGTTGTTGAACCTGGGCTATGAAGTGTCCGGTTCCGACCTGAAAGCTTCGCCCGTGACCGAGCGTCTCGAGTCTTTTGGCGCGCACATCTTTATCGGTCACCGTGCTGAAAACGCCGCTGCCGCTGACGTGCTGGTGGTATCCAGCGCCGTGAACACGTCCAACCCGGAAGTCGCCACCGCGCTGGAACGTCGCATCCCTGTGGTGCCACGCGCAGAAATGCTGGCCGAGCTGATGCGCTATCGCCACGGCATCGCCGTCGCCGGTACGCACGGCAAAACCACCACCACCAGCCTGATCGCTTCGGTGTTCGCGGCCGGTGGCCTGGACCCGACGTTCGTCATTGGTGGCCGCCTGAATGCCGCGGGCACCAATGCCCAGCTTGGCACCAGCCGCTACCTGATCGCCGAAGCCGACGAAAGCGACGCCAGTTTCCTGCACTTGCAGCCGCTGGTGGCCGTGGTCACCAACATCGACGCCGACCACATGGCGACCTATGACGGTGACTTCAACAAACTGAAGAAAACCTTCGTCGAGTTCCTCCACAACCTGCCGTTCTACGGTCTGGCGGTGGTGTGCCTGGACGATCCGGTGGTGCGTGAAATCCTGCCGCTGGTGAAACGCCCGACGGTCACCTATGGCTTCGGCGATGACTGCGACGTGCGCGCCATCAATGTGCGCCAGCAAGGCATGCAGACCTTCTTTACCGTACTGCGCCCTGATCGCGAGCCGCTGGATGTCTCGGTGAACATGCCGGGTAACCACAACGTGCTGAACGCGCTGGCCACCATCTGCATCGCCACCGACGAGGGCGTCAGCGATGAAGCCATCGTCCAGGGCCTGTCCGGCTTCCAGGGTGTCGGTCGACGCTTCCAGGTCTACGGCGAACTGCCGGTCGATGGCGGCAACGTCATGCTGGTCGATGATTACGGTCACCACCCGACCGAAGTCGCGGCCGTGATCCAGGCCGTCCGCGGTGGCTGGCCGGAGCGTCGTCTGGTGATGGTTTACCAGCCGCACCGTTACAGCCGTACCCGCGACCTGTACGACGATTTCGTCAATGTACTGGCCGATGCCAACGTCTTGCTGCTGATGGAAGTCTACCCGGCCGGTGAAGAACCGATTCCGGGCGCCGACAGCCGCAAGCTGTGCAACAGCATTCGTCAGCGCGGTCAGCTCGACCCGATCTACATCGAGCGCGGAGTCGACCTCGCGCCACTGGTCAAGCCGCTGCTGCGTGCCGGCGACATACTGCTGTGCCAGGGCGCCGGTGATATCGGTGGTCTCGCCCCGAAACTGTTGGCCAGTCCGCTATTTGCGGGTGCTGTTGCCGCGCCGACTGTGGGGAAGTTGAAATGACTGCTGCCTACGCCAACCTCGTCTCCACGGTCGCGCCGAAAGACTTCGGCCGCGTCGCCGTGCTGTTCGGCGGCAAGAGTGCCGAGCGTGAGGTGTCCCTGAAGTCGGGCAACGCGGTACTCGACGCGCTGCTGAGCGCCGGTGTGGATGCGTTCGGCCTCGATGTGGGCGATGACCTTCTGCAGCGTTTGCTGAACGAAAAGATCGACCGCGCCTTTGTCATCCTCCACGGTCGTGGTGGTGAAGACGGCAGCATGCAGGGCCTGCTCGAATGCCTGGGTATTCCCTACACCGGCAGCGGCATCCTGGCTTCGGCACTGGCCATGGACAAGCTGCGGACCAAACAGGTCTGGCACAGCCTCGGCATCCCGACGCCACGTCACGCGGTACTGAGCTCTGAGGCCGATTGTATTTCGGCAGCGACGGAACTGGGCTTCCCTTTGATCGTCAAACCGGCCCATGAAGGTTCAAGTATCGGGATGGCCAAAGTGACGTCCGCGTCGGAATTGATCGACGCCTGGAAAGCGGCCAGTACCTACGATTCGCAAGTGTTGGTCGAGCAATGGATTCAAGGTCCGGAGTTCACCATCGCCACCCTGCGTGACCAGGTGTTGCCACCGATTGCCCTGGGCACCACGCACAGCTTCTACGACTACGACGCCAAGTACGTGGCTTCCGATACTCAGTACCGGATCCCGTGTGGCCTGGACAGCACCAAGGAAAAAGAATTGATGGACCTCACGGCGAAAGCCTGTGAGGCGCTGGGTGTCGCCGGTTGGGGCAGGGCAGACGTGATGCAGGACGCCGACGGGCAGTTCTGGTTCCTCGAAGTCAACACCGCACCGGGCATGACCGATCACAGCCTGGTGCCGATGGCGGCCCGTGCCGCCGGTCTGGATTTCCAGCAACTGGTTTTGGCGATTCTGGCCGCAAGTATCGAGGCGCGGGGTTAAGACCATGCAAGGCGCACAGCTGAGACATCAGCCCCCTCCAGCACCCGGCCGCAAGCCGGTGCCACGGGGTGCGAGCCGAATGGTGGCCAAAGAGCCGATGTCTGCGCGCCTGCCGAAAGCCAATTTTGGTTTTCTGAAAAGCCTGTTCTGGCCGGTGATGTTGGTTGCGCTGGGGTTCGGCACTTACGAAGGCGCGCAGCGTTTGCTGCCCTACGCCGACCGGCCGATCACCAAAGTCGCTGTGCAGGGTGACTTGAGTTACATCAGCCAGCAAGCGGTGCAGCAGCGAATCGCCCCTTATGTGGCGTCGAGCTTCTTCACCATCGATCTTGCGAGCATGCGCACCGAACTTGAAACGATGCCATGGATTGCCCACGCCGAAGTGCGTCGGGTGTGGCCGGATCAAGTAGTGATCCGCCTGGAAGAACAACTGCCGATAGCCCGTTGGGGCGATGAATCGCTGTTGAACAACCAGGGCCAGGCGTTCACCCCGCGTGAGCTGGCCAATTACGAACATTTGCCACAGCTGTTCGGCCCACAACGGGCGCAACAGCAAGTGATGCAGCAATACCAGGTGCTGAGCCAGATGCTCAGGCCGATGGGCTTCTCGATTGCACGCCTGGAGTTGCGTGAACGAGGCAGCTGGTTCCTGACCACCGGCGCCGGCAGCGCGGGCCCGGGGATCGAACTGCTGCTGGGACGCGGCAAGCTGGTGGAAAAGATGCGCCGCTTCATTGCCATCTACGACAAGACGCTTAAAGAACAGATTACGAACATTGCGCGCATCGATCTGCGCTACGCCAACGGCCTTGCTGTTGGCTGGCGGGAACCTGTAGCGCCCACGACAGCCCAACCCGCTGTCGCGAAGAATTAAGAAGAGGCAGGACCCATGGCAAACGTGCAAAGCGGCAAAATGATCGTCGGTCTCGATATCGGCACCTCCAAGGTGGTGGCGCTGGTCGGCGAGGTCTCGGACGACGGCACGCTCGAAATCGTCGGGATCGGCACTCATCCGTCCCGTGGCCTGAAGAAAGGCGTGGTGGTGAACATCGAGTCCACCGTGCAATCGATCCAGCGCGCGATCGAAGAAGCGCAGCTGATGGCCGGTTGCCGGATCCACTCGGCGTTCGTCGGCGTGGCCGGCAATCACATCCGCAGCCTGAATTCCCACGGCATCGTGGCGATTCGTGATCGCGAAGTCAGCTCCGCCGACCTTGAGCGTGTCCTCGACGCCGCCCAGGCCGTGGCGATCCCGGCTGACCAGCGCGTACTGCACACCTTGCCGCAGGATTACGTGATCGATAACCAGGAAGGCGTTCGTGAGCCGCTGGGCATGTCGGGCGTGCGTCTGGAAGCCAAGGTTCACGTGGTGACCTGCGCCGTCAATGCCGCACAGAACATTGAAAAATGCGTGCGTCGCTGCGGTCTGGAAATCGACGACATCATTCTCGAGCAACTGGCGTCGGCCTATTCGGTCCTGACCGACGACGAGAAAGAGCTGGGCGTGTGCCTGGTGGACATCGGCGGCGGCACCACCGACATCGCGATCTTCACCGAAGGCGCGATCCGTCACACCGCGGTGATCCCGATTGCGGGCGACCAGGTGACCAACGACATCGCCATGGCGTTGCGCACCCCGACCCAGTACGCCGAAGAAATCAAGATTCGCTACGCCTGCGCCCTGGCCAAGCTGGCCGGTGCCGGTGAAACCATCAAGGTGCCAAGTGTTGGCGACCGTCCACCGCGCGAGCTGTCCCGCCAGGCCCTGGCCGAAGTGGTCGAGCCGCGTTACGACGAGCTGTTCACGCTGATCCAGGCCGAACTGCGCCGCAGTGGCTACGAAGACCTGATCCCGGCCGGCATCGTGCTGACCGGCGGTACCTCGAAAATGGAAGGCGCGGTCGAACTGGCCGAAGAGATCTTCCACATGCCGGTCCGCCTGGGCGTGCCCCATGGCGTCAAGGGCCTGGACGACGTGGTCCGCAACCCGATTTATTCCACCGGCGTAGGCCTGTTGATGTATGGCCTGCAGAAGCAGTCCGACGGGATTTCGTTCTCGGGCATCAGCAGCCGCGACAGCTACAGCAATGAAGAACCGAAAGCCGCCTTGCTCGATCGCATCAAGAGCTGGGTACAAGGCAACTTCTGACGAAGCAGATTCAAGCGGCAAGCTACAAGCCGCAAGAGCAAGCAGTAAAAGCGACAAGCAGTAAAAGCAGTAGGCGAAAAAACTAGAGAACGTAAAGGAGAGGGAAAATGTTCGAACTCGTAGACAACATCCCCGCAAGCCCGGTTATTAAAGTTATCGGTGTTGGCGGAGGCGGCGGCAACGCCGTCAACCACATGGTCAAGAGCAACATTGAAGGCGTTGAATTCATCTGCGCCAACACTGATGCCCAGGCGCTGAAATCCATCGGCGCGCGGACCATCCTGCAATTGGGTACCGGCGTTACCAAAGGTCTGGGCGCCGGTGCCAACCCTGAAGTAGGTCGTCAGGCCGCTCTCGAAGACCGTGAGCGCATTGCCGAAGTCCTGCAGGGCACCAATATGGTGTTCATCACCACCGGCATGGGCGGTGGTACCGGTACCGGTGCTGCGCCGATCATTGCTGAAGTGGCCAAGGAAATGGGGATTCTCACCGTTGCGGTGGTGACTCGTCCGTTCCCGTTCGAAGGCCGCAAGCGTATGCAGATCGCCGACGAAGGTATCCGTCTGCTGTCTGAAAGCGTCGACTCGTTGATCACCATTCCCAACGAGAAGCTGCTGACCATCCTCGGTAAAGACGCCAGCCTGCTGTCGGCTTTCGCCAAGGCCGACGATGTGCTGGCCGGTGCCGTTCGCGGTATCTCCGACATCATCAAGCGTCCGGGCATGATCAACGTCGACTTTGCCGACGTACGGACTGTAATGAGCGAAATGGGCATGGCGATGATGGGCACTGGCTGTGCCAGCGGTCCGAACCGTGCACGTGAGGCCACTGAAGCGGCCATTCGCAACCCGTTGCTCGAAGACGTGAACCTGCAAGGTGCACGCGGCATCCTGGTGAACATCACCGCCGGTCCTGACCTGTCCCTGGGTGAGTACTCCGACGTGGGTAGCATCATCGAAGCCTTCGCTTCCGAGCACGCGATGGTCAAGGTCGGTACCGTTATCGATCCGGACATGCGCGACGAACTGCACGTGACTGTGGTTGCCACCGGTCTGGGCGCGAAAATCGAGAAGCCTGTGAAGGTCATCGACAACACCGTTCACACCTCCATGGCCTCCCAGCCGCAACAATCGGCGCCCGCTCGTCAGGAACAACCGGCGGTAAATTACCGTGACCTGGACCGTCCGACCGTCATGCGCAACCAGGCTCAGGCCGGTGCTGCGACTGCCGCGAAGATGAATCCGCAAGATGATCTGGATTACCTGGACATCCCGGCTTTCCTGCGTCGTCAGGCTGATTGATGGAATGTATCAGGGCTATGAAGGTGATTGGTGTTCAGCAAAGGTCTGGTCTGCTATTATCGCCAGCCTTTGTTGATACCAGTTCGCAATTTGCGCTGAAGCGGCCCAAGCCATGATTAAACAACGCACACTGAAAAATATTATCCGTGCTACAGGTGTAGGCCTGCACTCCGGGGAGAAGGTTTACCTGACCCTCAAGCCTGCACCTATCGACACCGGCATTGTGTTTGTTCGTGCCGACCTCGACCCTGTGGTGCAGATTCCTGCCCGCGCGGAAAACGTTGGTGAAACCACGATGTCGACCACATTGGTCAGTGGCGACACCAAAGTGGATACGGTGGAGCACTTGCTCTCGGCCATGGCTGGCCTGGGCATCGATAACGCCTACGTCGAGCTCTCCGCGTCCGAAGTCCCGATCATGGATGGTAGCGCTGGACCTTTCGTATTCCTGATTCAATCGGCCGGCCTGGAAGAACAGGACGCACCGAAGAAGTTCATCCGGATCCTGCGGGAAGTGACAGTGGAAGACGGCGACAAGCGCGCCACTTTCGTCCCTTTCGAAGGCTTCAAGGTGAGTTTCGAGATCGATTTCGATCACCCGGTTTTCCGTAACCGCACACAAAGTGCAAGCGTGGATTTTTCCAGTACTTCGTTCGTAAAAGAAGTCAGCCGCGCCCGTACCTTTGGTTTCATGAGTGACATCGAGTACTTGCGCAAGCACAACCTCGCACTCGGCGGCAGCGTTGAAAACGCTATTGTGGTCGACGCGGATGGTGTACTGAACGAAGACGGCCTTCGCTATGAAGACGAATTCGTGAAGCACAAGATCCTCGATGCAATTGGTGACCTCTACCTGCTGGGCAATAGCCTGATTGGTGAGTTCAAGGGCTTCAAGTCCGGACATGCATTGAACAACCAGCTGCTGCGCAAGTTGATTGAGCAGACAGATGCTTGGGAAGTCGTGACTTTCGAAGACGCCAGCACTGCACCGATCTCTTACATGCGTCCCGTCGCGGCCGTGTAAGTCAAAAACCTCTCTAGTTTTTAAAGGCTGCCTTCGGGTGGCCTTTTTTTATGCCCGCGGGAAAGAGGTAGACCGAGCGCCATTGTAGGAGCGGGCGGTGCGGCGATCCGACTTGCCCGCGAAGAGGCCAGTAGCGACACCGCAGATTTCAAGCCGTGTCGACCACCCGATTCCGTCCGTTTTCCTTGGCCTGATACAACGCCTTGTCCGCCGCAAACAGCAAACTCTCCAGGCTGATATCCGTCGCTGTCGTCCAGGTGCTGATCCCGATACTGACAGTCATCGGCCCATCAGCTCCCTCAACCAGCGGCAACTGCTCAACGGCCTTGCGGATATTTTCGGCAATCTGCTGCGCACCGGCGCTATCGGTTTCCGCCAGGATCACCGAAAACTCCTCGCCGCCATAACGGGCAGCCAGGTCCGCCGGTCGTCGCACGTGGGCGCTGATAACGTTGGCCAGCGAGCGCAGCGCTTCGTCGCCGGCCTGATGGCCATGGCGGTCGTTGAACGCTTTGAAATGGTCGGCATCAATCATCATCAGTGACAAAGGCATGCCGGAACGTTGAGCGCGAAACCATTCATGGCGCAGGGCCTGATCCAGCGTTCGGCGGTTGGCCAGCCCCGTCAACGCATCGGTGGCGGCCAGTTGCGCCAGTTCGTGTTCGGCATTGTGACGCCGGCGCAATTCCCGGCGCAGCACCCACGTCAGCCACAGCAGGCTCACGCACAAGGCAGCGGTTGCAGAGCTGACCACCACCGCAGTGCGTTTCCAGGCCGAAAAGACTTCATCACTGGACAGTGCAACGATGACGATCAACGGCAAATTTCCGACCTTGGAGAAGGTGTACAGGCGCTTGTCACGGTATAGATCGGACATGCTGGTGAAGCTGCCGTTGCCTTCTTTGACGATGCGCTGGAAATTGGGGCGGTTACTGAAATCCTTGCCGATCAGCTCTTCGGCCAGGCGTGGTTGCTGGGCCAGGAGAATCCCGTTCTTGCTGATCAGATTGACCGTGCTGTCGCGGCCGATGCTCAAACTGTTGAACAACTGATCGAAGTAACTCAAGCGCATGGCGGCTTCGGCAACCCCCAGAAACTCACCCTGGGAGCCGCTGACCCGTCGACTGAAACTGATACGCCAGTCGTGTTCGGCCGACCTGGCCCGGAAGGGCGGGCTGATGAACATGCCCGGGGCCGGGTTGTTCACGTGCGACTGGAAGTATTCGCGATCAGCGTAGTTGCCTTGCCTGGGTTCCACCGACGCCGAGTCGGCGATCACGTCGCCCTTGTTGTCGAGCAACAAAATGTCGCCCTTGTACGGCGCGGCGGTGGCGCGGTCGAAATAGGCCAGATGGCGAATGGTGGGAGAAACGCTCTTGAGATCTTCTCGCCGGGAGGCGGCGATCAAACCCAGCAGGGAAATATCATAGAGTTCGACATTGCGCAGCACATCGGCGTCGATCAATTGCACGATGTTGTTGGCGGCGCGAGCGGCGGACAACTCGGCGTTGGCGCGTTCACGGATCAGCAGGAAGGTCACAATGCTGAATATCGCAATCACCAACAGCACACTGCCGAGAGTCAGAAGTTGCTCCGATCGTGTCGAGCTGATCGGATGTTGAGATTTCTCATTGCTCACACTCATGGTTCTGACTTCTGCAAATAAGGCGTTATAAAAGTTTTTTACAAGAATCGGGCAGAGTTCCAGAAACCGGTCGCGTCCAGAGCGCTTGTATAAATGCCGGATAAAAAAAAGGCCAGCAAAAAAATGCTGGCCTTTTGCTTAGTGAAGCTTAGAAGACATTGAGCGGGTAGTCGACGATCACCCGGTATTCATCGGTGTCCTGATCCAGCGCGCCATAGCCATTGCCGCCGCGGTTGGTGGCCCATTGCATGCGCACCGCCAGATCCTTGGCCTTGCCGCCCTGGATCACGTACTTGAGATCGATGTCGCGCTCCCAGTGCCTGGCGTTTTTGCCGTCGGCGCTGTACCACGAGGCGTAGCCGCGGCTGTCCGGATCGACTTTGGTCAGGTCCAGTTCGCCTCGGGAGTAGGACAGCGCCGAGGTCAGGCCGGGCAGGCCGAGACCGGCAAAGTCGTAGGCGTACTTGAGTTTCCACGAGCGCTCGTTCGGGCCGTTGAAGTCAGAATACTGCTGGGAGTTGTCGAGGAAGACGCTGTCGCCCTGGCTGATGTAGTCGAACGGCGTGTTGCCGTTGACTCGCTGATACGCCGCCGTAACGCTGTGAAAGCCCACGCCGACGGTGAAATGCAGGCTGTAGGCGTTGTTGTCGATGTTACCCAGCAGCGCATCGCCGGTGTCTTGCGTGTGATAGAAATGCAGGCCCGGGTTGAGGCTGACCAGGTCGTTCAGCGCGTAGGTGTAATCCAGGTCGTAGTAGTACTGGTTCCAGATGTCCTTGAGTTCGGAGGCGTACAGGCTGCTGGTCAACCCCGGCAGACCGCTCCACGCCACACCGGCCCAGTTCAGGTGCTGACTGTCGTCACCGTCTGCCAGGCTGCCGTAGGAGGTGCCGATGCGGGTGTGACCGCTCTGGTTGTACGGCTTGGTGAAGCTCGCCTGGCCACCTTCGATCAGGAAGCCGTCGAAGCTGTGGTTGGTCAGGCTGACCCCACGAAAGGTCTGCGGCAACATGCGGGTTTCGCCGCCGGCAATCACCGGGTTGGCGAGGAACAGGTCGCCGGCCTTCAACTCGGTATCAAAAGCACGCATTTTCAGCGTGCCACCCGCCGTTGAGAACGACCCAGGCGCTTTGCCATTGCCATCGCTGATCGGCAGGATGCTCGAACCATCCGTGCCGCCACCGCCGTCGAGCTTGAGCCCCAGCATGGCGTGGGCATCAACGCCGAACCCGACGGTGCCCTGGGTGAAACCCGATTCAAAGAGACCGAGGAAACCCTGACCCCACTCTATGTTGTCGTCCGCCTGCTGCAGGCGGTTGCGGTTCATGTAGTAGTTACGGACATTAAGGTTGAGGCTCGAACCTTCGACAAAACCTTCCTGACTGGATTCGTCGGCGGCGTAGGCGGCGGGGGTCATCGTTGCAGCGATTGCAATGAACAACGGGTTGAAACGGAGAGGGAAACGCACTTGCGGTAAAGCTCCTTGGTCAACTAAACACTTCATACTCTTGAAGTGCAAAATGTTTCTTGTCAGTGAAGACGAACTGGACGGCGTTTAAACCACAACGAAAAAAAGCCGCTGATAGCAGCGGCTTTGAAGACAACTTTTCAAAGGGAAGAGCCGATGAAAAGTGTCGAGGGAAAAGGAGCAAACGGGTCGGATCAGCTGTCTTTCTCAACCCGTGGTTGGCTTGAAGACATTGATGCTTGAGGGGTTTGCGCAGCCTCTTTAGCCTTGGCTGTCATTTCGCCCTGATGCTCTTCATACGAAGCGGCGCGTGCGGCATTGTGCGCGACGAAGGCCGGCGATTCTTCAGCCACGGCGAACGGAGACAGGAACAAAGAGGACAAAACGAAAGCGCTGGCAATACCCATAGTGTTGGACATCTTTAAAACCTTCTTGCTTGGCAAGTGCTGTTTGGTGCGGCAAAGATAAGGGGGATTGGACAGGGGAAAAAGAGCGGATTCATGAAAGGACTGTTGCGCTAAAAGCAACAGTAGCCAGCGGCGGGAAATGGCTTTTGTGGCGAGGGAGCTTGCTCGCGCTCGACTGCGCAGCAGTCGCAAACAACCCCCCGATTTTCCTGAGGAACCTGAGCGGCTGATTGGGGGGCTGCTACGCAGCCCAGCGCGAGCAAGCTCGCTCGCCACAGGGAAGGGTCTAGACCGGGAGGTGGATGCCGAAGGTGTTCATGCCGTGATCACTGCGCACAAACACATCACCGCCATGCATCAGCGCAATCGCCTTGACGATCGCCAACCCCAGCCCGTGGTTATTCCCGCTGTTGCTGCGCGATGCGTCGACGCGATAAAAACGCTCGAACAATCGAGGCAAATGCTCGCTGGCAATCGGCGACCCGGGGTTGGCCACGCCGATGCTCACCTGGTGCTCCTCGACCTCTATCCGCACCTCAATCACCTGCCCGGGCCCGGTGTGTTGCACCGCGTTACTCAGCAAATTGATCAACGCCCGGCGCAGATGCGCAATCTCGATCCGCACCTGCGCATCTCCACTGACCTGCACCTGAACCTGCGCATCCTCAAGAATGAAATCCAGGTATTCCAGAGTCGTGGCCACTTCGTCGGCCAGCGAGGTGGAAGTCAGTTTGGTCGCCTTGCTGCCCTGATCCGCGCTGGCAAGAAATAGCATGTCATTGATGATCGAACGCAGCCGTTCCAGCTCTTCGAGGTTCGATTGCAGCACTTCGAAGTAGTGTTCCGCCGAGCGTCCACGGGTCAGCGCGACCTGGGTCTGGCCGATCAGGTTGGTCAGCGGCGAGCGCAGTTCGTGGGCGACGTCGGCGTTGAACGACTCAAGCCGCGAATAGGCCTGCTCGACCCGCTCCAGTGTGGAGTTGAACGAATTGACGAACTGATTGAGCTCCGGCGGCAGCGGCGATAAGCGCAAACGCCCGGAACGCAACGGCGGCGCCAGGCGTTGGGCTTCCTGCGACAACTTGATCAAGGGTTTGAGGCCAATCCGCGCCACCCAATAACCCAGCGCCGAGGCCAGCAACACGCCGATAATTGCCAGGCTGATCAGCGCGATCAGCAAATGATGCTGGGTCTGGAAAAACGTCTCGGTGTCGATACCGATCATGAAACGCAGCGGCGGCCGTTGATCCTTGGCCGGGAACTGGCTGACCAGCACTTTCAGCGGATAAGGCTGGTCCGGCAACGTCATGTCGCGCATCCCCAGGGGCCCTTCGGCAAAGGCGCGGATCTGCGGTGTCAGGTTGCCGTATTCGTAATGAGGGTCGCCGCTGATGATCCAGAAACTGATGCGCTTGTCTTCTTCGCCGAGCAACTTGAGCTTGTTGTTGATCTTCACCCAATGCTCCGGCGTGCCATATCGCCCGACGGTGGATTCGAGCACGCTGTAACGCGCGTCCAGCTCCGCCTCGGGCAGCAAACCCAGGCCTTTGTCGACCTGCTGGTACAAGGCCCAGCCGATCAACAGGAACACCAGCAGCGCCACCAGCGTGAACATCCCGCTCAGGCGCAGGGCAATCGAATTACTGGACACCGCGGCTCTCCAGCACATAACCCATGCCCCGGATCGTGTGCAGCAGTTTTTCGTCGAACGGCCCGTCGAGCTTGGCCCGCAGGCGTTTGATCGCGACTTCTACGACGTTGGCGTCGCTGTCGAAATTGATGTCCCAGACCATCTCGGCAATCGCCGTTTTCGAGAGGATTTCACCTTGCCGGCGGGCCAAAACGCTGAGCAGCGAGAACTCCTTGGCGGTCAGGTCCAGGCGGGTGCCGGCGCGGGTGGCCTTGCGGCTGATCAAATCGATCCACAAGTCGGCGATGCTCACTTGCACGGGTTCGTGGCCGCCGCTGCGCCGGGTCAGCGCTTGCAGGCGCGCCACCAGTTCGAGGAAGGAAAACGGCTTGCCGAGGTAATCGTCGGCCCCGTCGCGCAAGCCTTTGATGCGGTCTTCGACCCGCTCGCGGGCGGTGAGCATGATCACCGGGGTTTGCTTGCGCGCACGCAGCGCGCGCAATACACCGAAGCCGTCGAGGCCCGGCAGCATGACGTCGAGGACGATCACCGCGTAGTCGCTTTCCAGCGCCAGGTGCAGGCCTTCGACGCCGTCGCGCGCCAAGTCCACGGTGTAACCCTGTTCCGTCAGGCCGCGGTGCAGATAGTCCGCGGTTTTTTCTTCGTCTTCGATAATCAGAACGCGCATGACCCCGCCTCAGTCTGTGGTTGCCAGCGCCGGCATCGGTGCGGGTTTGGGCTTATGGAAAAGCCGCTCAAGCCACAAGTATATGACCGGAGTGGTAAACAGCGTCAGCGCCTGGCTCACCAGCAAGCCGCCGACCACCGCGATGCCCAATGGCTGGCGCAGTTCGGCGCCGGTGCCGTAGCCGAGCATCAACGGCAGGGCGCCGAGCAGGGCGGCGAGGGTGGTCATGATGATCGGCCGGAACCGCGTGATACAGGCCTGGTAAATCGCCTCTTCCGGTGGCAAGCCACGATTGCGCTGGGCATCGAGAGCGAAGTCGATCATCAGGATGCCGTTTTTCTTGACGATGCCGATCAGCAACACCAGCCCGATCAGCGCCATGATCGAAAAGTCCTGGCCGCAGATCCACAGCATGATCACCGCGCCAAGCCCCGCCGATGGCAGCGTTGAAATAATGGTCAACGGATGGACGAAGCTCTCGTAGAGCACGCCGAGAATGATATACACCGCCACCAGCGCCGCCAGGATCAACCACGGCTGGCTGGCCAGCGAACTCTGGAACGCTTGCGCCGCGCCCTGGAAGTTGCCGCTCATGGCGGCCGGCATGCCGATGTCGGCCTTGGCCTGATTGAGCATGATCACCGCATCGCCCAACGCCACGCCGGGCGCCAGGTTGAACGACAAGTTGGCGGCCGGGAACATGCCGTCGTGGGCAATAGACAACGGGCCAACCGTTGGCGCATCGAATGTCGCCAGGGCCGACAGCGGCACCATTTCCCCGCTCAGCGGCGAGCGCAGGTAGAAATAATTGAGGCTTGCGGCCTTGCCGCGTTGCTGGGTGTCCAGTTCCAGGATCACGTTGTATTGGTTGATCTGGGTCTGGAATTCATTGATCTGCCGTTGGCCGAACGCATCGTACAGCGCTTCATCGACATCACTGGCGGTCAGGCCGAAACGCGCGGCGGCGCTGCGGTCAATGCTGATGTGGGTGATGCTGCCGCCCAGTTGCAGGTCGTTGGAAATGTCGCGGAACGCCGGGTTGGCGCGCAGTTTTTCGGTCAGGCGTTGGGTCCAGGTGCTGAGCGTTGCGCCGTCGTTGCTCTTGAGCACGTATTGATACTGGGCGCGACTCGGGCCGGAGCTGAGGTTGATGTCCTGGCCGGCGCGCAGATAGAGCACGATGCCCGGGACTTTCATCAGTTTCGGACGGATCCGGTCGATGAACTGGCTGGCCGAGACGTCGCGGTCGCCGCGTTTTTTCAGGGAAATCCAGAAGCGGCCATTGGCGATGGTCTGGTTACTGCCCGAGACCCCGACCGAGTGGGAAAACGCCGCAACCGCTGGGTCTGCGGCGACGATTTCGGCCATCGCCAGGTGTTTTTTCACCATGTCGCCGTAGGAAATATCGGCGGCGGCTTCGGTGGTGCCGAGGACAAAACCGGTGTCCTGCACCGGGAAGAACCCCTTGGGAATAAAGATGTAACCGGCCACCGCCAGGCCCAGTGACAGAAAGAAAACCCCGATCATCAGTTTCTGGTGGGCGAGGGCACGGCGCAGCAGTTTTTCATAACCTGTCAGCAAGCGTTCGCCAAACGTGGGTTTGCTGTGGGCGTGATGCACCGGGGCGCGCATGAACAGCGCGGCCAGGGTCGGCGCCAGCGTCAGCGACACCACCACCGAAATCATGATGGTCGAAGTGGCGGTCAGGGCGAATTCCTTGAACAGCCGCCCGACCACGCCACCCATGAACAGCAACGGAATGAACGCCGCCACCAGCGAGAAGCTGATCGAAACCACGGTAAAACCGATCTCGCCGGCACCCTTGATCGCCGCCTCGCGCATGCCGTCGCCGGCCTCCAGGTGGCGGTGAATGTTCTCCACCACCACAATCGCATCGTCGACCACAAACCCCACGGCCACCACGATTGCCACCAGCGTCAGGTTGTTCAGGCTGAAACCCATGATGTACATCAGGGCGAAACTGGCGACCAGCGACACGCCCAGTACGGCGGACACAATCAGGGTCGCCGACCATTGGCGCAGGAACAGCGCCATCACCGCCACCACCAGCATGATCGCGATCAGCAGGGTAATTTCCACTTCATGCAGGGAGGCGCGGATGGTCTGGGTGCGGTCGACCAGCACCTTGACCTGCACCGAGGCCGGCAGCATGGCTTCGAGGCCGGGCAGGGCGGCCTGGATGCGATCAACGGTTTCGACGATGTTGGCGCCCGGCTGCCGGGAAATCACCAGGTTCACCCCGGGTTGATCACCGGCCCACGCCTGAACGTAGGCATTTTCTGAACCGTTGACGACTTTAGCGACATCCTTGAGGTGAACCGGGGCACCGTCCTTGTAGGAAACGATGAGCTGGTTGTATTCCTCGGGGTGGAACAATTGGTCGTTGGTCGACAGTGTCGAGATACTCGACTCACCGTACAACGCACCTTTGGCCAGGTTGAGGCTGGTTTGCTGGATCGCCAGCCGAATGTCCGCCAGGGTCAGGCCGATGGCCGCGAGTTTGTCGGCCGAGACTTGAACACGGATTGCCGGACGTTGCTGGCCGGTGATGTTGATTTGGCCTACGCCGTCGATCTGACTGATCTGACGCGAGAGCAGGGTTTCCACCAAGTCACTGAGTTCGGTGCCGGGCATCAAGGTTGAGTTGATGCTGAGAATCAGCACCGGGCTATCGGCCGGGTTGACCTTGCGCCACGTCGGCAGGTTCGGCATGTCCTTGGGCAGCTTGCCGGCGGCGGTGTTGATTGCGGCCTGCACTTCCTGGGCGGCGGTGTCGATGCTTTTGTCGAGGGTGAATTGCAGGGTCAGGTTGGTCGAGCCCAAGGCGCTGCTCGAGGTCATCTGGGTCACGCCGGGGATGGCGCTGAATTGCACTTCAAGCGGCGTGGCCACCGACGACGCCATGGTTTCGGGGCTGGCGCCGGGCAATTGTGCGGCGACTTGAATGGTCGGGAATTCGGCTTCCGGCAGCGGCGCAATCGGCAGGCGCGGGAAGGCGATGACGCCGAGCAACACCAGGGCAAAGGTCAGCAGGATCGTCGCCACCGGATGATCGATGCACCAGGCTGAGACAGAACCGTGGCCCTTCATGGCTTCGACTCCGATTGCACCACTTGCGGCGGCTCGGTCATTACCTGCACGGTCGAGCCGGGTTTGAGCCGCGACTGGCCGTCGCTGACCAGCACGTCACCCGGTTTTACGCCTTTGATGATGTCCTGGCCGCTGCCTTGGTAGACCATTTGTACGGTGACGGTTTCGACCTTGTCGCCGTTGACGCGGTACACGAAATGTTGATCGAGGCCACGCTGTACGACAGTGGGCGGGACCACCAGCGCATCTTTATCCAGGGCTGTCTGAATTTTTACCGTCACCAGCAGGCCCGGCCAGAGCTTCTGCCCGGGATTGTTGAATTCCGCCTTGGCGCGGATGGTCCCGGTGTTGGCGTTGATCTGGTTGTCGATCAGGGTCAGGTGCCCTTCGCCCAGCAGGTTGCCGGTTTCGCCGTCGGTGTCGGCGCCGATATAGGCCTTCACTTGTGCGCGCTCGGGGTCGCCGATCAGGCCTTGCAGGGTTGGCAGCATTTGTTGCGGCAGGGAAAACTCGACGGCGATCGGGTCAATCTGGGTCACGGTGAACAGGCCCAGGGTGTCGGTCATGCGCAGGAAGTTGCCTTCGTCCACCGTGCGAATACCGACGCGGCCGGTGACCGGGGAGCGAATCTGTGTGTAGGAAAGCTGCACCTGAGCGGCGTCGATTGACGCCTGATTGCCTTGGGCGGTGGCTTTGAGCTGGTTGACCAGGGCTTGTTGCTGGTCGTAGGTCTGCTTGGATACGCCGTCGTCGACGCTGAGCAGTTTGTAGCGCTTGAGGTTGACCAGCGCGACTTGCAGTTGCGCCTGGCTTTCGCCGAGTTGTGCCCGAGCCTGGTCGAGGCTGGCGCGGATCGAGCGGTCGTCGATGGTGGCGAGCAGGTCGCCTTGTTTCACCAATTGGCCTTCTTTGACCAGGATTTTGGTGAGGATGCCGTCGATTTGCGGGCGGACTACGACGCTGTGCAGGGACAGGACCGAGCCGATGCCGGTGACGTAGCGGGGGACGTCTTTTTCGGTGACGCTGACGACTCGAACCGGGATCGCTGTGGGCGCGGCGAGTTTGGCGGTGGCGGGTTTGGTGGCGTACCACGCGCCACTCGCTGCCAGGGCGATCAGCAGGCCTGCGATCAAGGCGGTTTTTTTCTGGGTTCGCATGCGAGTGGGGGCGCCGGGCTAGGTGGTCGGGAGTCGGGTCGGGTTTATACCTTCCTTTATAAACCTGTTCGGCGGTCAGGAAGGTGACTGCTAACTGACGGCGCTGTCAGTTTGGGCTTGGCGGCCTGGTAGCCGACCATGCTGCTGTTGATGGCGTACATATCCATTCCTGCGGTAACGGTTGCTGGCGGTTTCGCTCTTACAGCGACTCACTTTTCCAAACGCCGAAAAGTAAGCAAAAGGCTTCGCCCCAGCGTCCGGCCCCTCGCCTGGGCTCGGCGTACCCTCGCTCCGGCATTCATCTGGGGGCATCGCCTCCGGTCGGCTTCGCTTCGACCTCCTCTCGATGTGTGCGGCTTCGCCGCACGGCGCTACGCGCCCACCCCCAGATGAACGCCTCCACTCAGCCTCCCGAAGGGGCGGGCAGATCAAGATCAAAAGCAGGCGAGCTAACGCTCGGCCTAATGAGTGGTGAAAAGCGAAGCGTGTACACCGAACCCCTTGTAGGAGCGAGGCTTGCCCGCGAAGGCGGCCTGACAGCCGACCAATTTCTTGCAGACGTGCATCGTTCCACTGTAGGAGCGAGGCTTGCCCGCGAAGGCGGCCTGCCAGCCTACCAATTTCTTGCAGACGTGCATCGTTCCACTGTAGGAGCGAGGCTTGCCCGCGAAGGCGGCCTGACAGCCGACCAATCACTTGCAGACGTGCATCGTTCCACTGTAGGAGCGAGGCTTGCCCGCGAAGGCGGCCTGCCAGCCGACCAATTTCTTGCAGACGTGCATCGTTCCACTGTAGGAGCGAGGCTTGCCCGCGAAGGCGGCCTGCCAGCCGACCAATTTCTTGCGGACGTGCATCGTTCCACTGTAGGAGCGAGGCTTGCCCGCGAAGGCGGCCTGCCAGCCGACCAATTTCTTGCAGACGTGCATCGTTCCACTGTAGGAGCGAGGCTTGCCCGCGAAGGCGACCTGCCAGCCGACCAATTTCTTGCGGAGGTGCATCGTTCCACTGTAGGAGCGAGGCTTGCCCGCGAAGGCGGCCTGCCAGCCGACCAATTTCTTGCAGACGTGCATCGTTCCACTGTAGGAGTGAGCCTGCTCGCGATGGCGGCTTGCCAGCCGACCAATTTCTCTCTACTGCCCCCGATTGATCGTTCCCTACGCTCCGCGTGGGAATGCCGCCCGGGACGCTCCGCGTTCCATTTTTGTGTGTTGAAAGATGTTTAAAAAACACAGCGTTTTCCCACGCATTTTTCAGGTTGCCGGGTAGGAAGCGTGTTCTCTAACCTTTGGCTGTCGCTGCAAATTCAGCGACCGGGCGTGAGATCCCCGGCAACTAGTATGCATCTAGCGCCAATGCCACCATAATTGGCGCCAGCTTATCCGCTGCCTGTAAATGCGTTATGGCGGCTGTGTGCGGGCAGACTTCGGTCTGGCCGGGTGCCTACTACCGGTGATCTCACACTGCACATAGCTGCCACCTCTTCGCCGCGTGAGATCCGGCGAATGGTGGCACCCATTTCAGTAGGAGTTTGCATGGATAAGTTAATCCCCGATCCACCCATCAACACCACCACACCCCGCGACGAAACCACCCAGGCCGAATCGCTCATCAAAGACCACGAAGCCATGAAGCGCGCGCTCGATTACTACCTCGATCCCCCCGAGCGCTACATCGAAAAACCGCGCCGGCCGAGCACGATGTTTGTGGTCGATCCTGATGTTGATTCTGAAAGTCTGTTGGCCCATGCCTGTGAGTCGTTGGCGTCGGCGAGTGTGATGAGCAGTGATTTTGCGACGAGTCTGGAGGGGCCGCAGCGGCATACGCTGATGGCGATTCAGCAGGTCATCATGCTGGCGGAGCTGGCGGTGAATCGGGTGTTGGATAGGGTTGAGGTTTCCCGGTAGATAGCGTTCGGTCTGATTGACCGCGTGATCGTTCTTCGCGGGCAAGCCTCGCTCCCACAGGTGCGGGGGTTGCTCGCGATTGGCACAAAACCCGACGGACTCGCTTGCGGCGTGAAGCTTGCGGCTCTGGACACAGGTATACTGCCGCTCTTTCGCGGCTCGCTGACCGGGCCCGACTTTTTGCATCACCCCGGAGCTTTCATGACTTCCCCGACACAACCGCCGGTTGCCGACGCTTTGAGCGACGACCCGGCAGACCTGCCAGACAGCGTCGACTCCAGCGCAGACAGCGAAACCAAAGCCGCGATCCCGGCGTTCAAGTTCCCGTTCAAACCGGGTGATTTGGCCGCTGCGAAGAATGCCAGCCAGCCTTGGTACAAGAATGGCGCGAAGAATGGCCATACCAAGACGCCGGGGGCTGCGCCTCCAGGGACTCGTCGGTCGATGGGTAAGCGCTGAGTTTCAAACGCTGCAGTGCCTGATCAATCGCCTTCGCGAGCAGGCTCGCTCCCACAGTAGATCTCAACAGGACACAGATTTTGTGTACGACGCAGATCAATGGTGGGAGCGAGCCTGCTCGCGAAGGGGCCATAACAGGTTGAACAGCCCTGGAATCAAGCCACCCGCAACGAAATAAACGCATAGTTCACCGGCGCTTCCGTCGCCACCATCGCCCCGGCCGCCTGCACTTGCACGGCGATGTCTTCCCCTGACACATGAAACTGCCAATCACTGCCTGAGCCCGCCAGCGGCTGCGCGGCAACCTGGTCGATGACGGTGGCAAACGCCTTCATATCCGGCAGATAAGCCGTAAATCCATCCCCCTTCAACGCTGTCGTCCGAATCCCCAGCAGCCCGCAAATCGCATCCTTGGTCTGAATGTCGTCGCGATCCGCCTGGCGCGAACGCTGGATCAATCCCGCGAGTTCCTGATCCACCAACTTACCCCCGATGATCAAGTCCGGTCCCTGTTCCCACGATTCGGGCGGGCATTCTTTCACTGCGGTGTTCAGCGCAATGTGCGGATTGATTTCCATCGGGTAGATGCGGCACACCAGCGGGCGGCGTTCGTAGATTCGGCAGAGGTTGTCTTCGTCAAGATTCCGGCAGGGACCGACGTTGTAGGCGGCAAAAGTGATCGCCACGTAAGCCTCGGACGTGCCGCTTCGAACCACTGCTGAGCGACGTTCGGCGTGTTCGCGTTGCTGCACGGGAAGGCCCAGGCCGTTGCCGAGGAAACCTTCCACCAGCACGATCACCTGACCGCCGTCGGCCGCCCACATGCGGGCTTCGGCCAGGGTCAGGGGCACGTGGTGGTCGTTGCAGCATTTGCCGCAACCTACGCAGGAAAATGTCGTATTCATTGAGCGGCCGGTCGCTTCCGAGGGCATGGAACGGCGCCAGAAAGACACCGCGAAGGCTCGGGTCGAAGCAAGTTATGCGCCAGTCACTGGGTTTTGGCGGTGGGGCGGATGGAGTCCCATTCGGTCACGTAGGCGGTTTTGCTCTTTTTGTTGTAGAGGCACAGTTCGGTGCCTTGCTGGCCTTTCATGTGTTTTTGCGGGTATTGGCCTTGCATCAGGAGCGCGGTGTAGTCGACTCGGTCGTCGAACTGCGCGGCGGTGCCGACGGGTTTGGCGTTTTTCAGGCCGCTGGCTTTGGTGCAGCTGGCGAGCACGGCTTTGTCGTAGGCGGCCCAGGCGTCGGGACTGGAGGCGTGGGCTTGGGGGGCGAGGGCGGTAAGGCAGAGCAAGGTCAGGGTGGCGGTTTTCATAAGTCAGGCATCCTTGGGCATTGAGTTGGCCGAGGGGGGGAGTATGCCTGATGGTATTGGGTTGAATGTGTCGGCCCCATCGCGAGCAGGCTCGCTCCCACAGTAGATCTTCACCAGACACCGATTTTGTGTACGACAAAAAACATTGTGGGAGCGAGCCTGCTCGCGATGGCGGTGTATCAGACTGGGACCAATTCTCGGCGGACTACATACATCCCGGCGCTTTCATACAGCCGCTGCGCCCGAAGGTTGTCTTCCAGTACTTTCAAATCCACATAACCTTCCCGGCGGGCCTGAAACACCTGGAACGCGTGGAGCAGTAATGCGCGACCAAGCCCGCGTCGCTGTGCCCGTGGGTGCACCATCAACTTCTTGATGTAGGCGCTGGTCCAGCACTGCGCCACGCCGACGATCCCTTCGGCATCTTGAGCGATGAAGCAGAGCGTGGGGTCGTATTCAGGATCGGTTTCAAAACGTCGCTGCCAGATCGCCAATTCCGGCACACGACCACCGCCTTCCAGGTGACCCAGTTCCATCACGTGATGGACGGCTTGGGCGACTTCGGGACGGTACTCGATCAATTCAATGCCGACCGGCCACGTGATTGCGGGCACCGTCTCGGCAAGGTTGCGCCGCATCAGCAAGCAAAAGCGTTCGGTCATGACTCAGTGACCTTGTTCGGCGACGGCCTTCGCCGCTTCGATCAGGCACCGGGTCAGTTCTGGCGAGGAGAACTTGGTCAGCACCGCGTTGGCCCCGGCCAGACGCGCTTTCTCACTGTTCATCGCGCTGTCCAGTGATGTGTGCAGCAACACATAAAGGTGCGAGAAGTCCGGCGTCTCGCGCAGGGTGCGGGTGAACGCGTAGCCGTCCATCTCCGACATTTCGATGTCCGAGACGATCAGGTTGATCTGCTGCGCCGTGCCTTGCAGGTCCAGCAGGCAGTCGATGGCTTCCTTGGCGCTGCGGGCGGTGTGGCATTGCAGGCCGAGGTTGCGCAAGGTGTGAACCGATTGCTGCAGCGCGACCTGGCTGTCGTCGACCACCAGGATCCGAGCGTTACCCAGCACTTCGGCGTCTTCCATGCTCAGTTCGGTCGGGGCCATTTCGATCTGCGCCGGGGCGATGCCGTGGATGACCTTTTCGATGTCCAGCACTTGCACCAGGGTGCCGTCGACCGAGGTCACGCCGGTGATGTACGAGCGCACGCCGCCGGAGCCGAAGGGCGGCGGGCGGATGTCGGTGGTCAGGCAGTGGACGATCTTGCTCACGGCCTGAACGTGCAGGCCCTGTTTGGAGCGGCTGACGTCGGTGACGATCAGGCAGCCACCATTCGGGTCTTCCAGTGGCCGCTCGCCGATGGCGCGGCTGAGGTCGATTACCGACAACGAGGCGCCGCGCAAGGTGGCAATGCCTTTGACGTGTGGGTGCGACTCCGGCAGCTTGGTCAGCGGCGGGCAGGGGATGATTTCGCTGACTTTCAGCAGGTTGATTGCCATCAGCTTGCCGCTGCGCAAGGTAAACAGCAGAAGCGAAAGTGAGTCTGCGCGGGCTTTGGTGGTGGACATAAAAACCTTCTGTGGAAAAAGGTGATGGGCGAGTAAAAAGTCGCCAAAAACTATTGATGCCGGGTTATCGACTTGTTGGGGGCAGGCTTTAGGCTAAATACCCATTCCCGGCCCAACGGCGAACCCTGTGGCGAGGGAGCTTGCTCCCGCTGGAGTGCGAAGCACTCCCGATCAGGTGATGTGTGTTATCAGACTATCCGCATTTTCAGGTTTTGCGGCTGCTTCGCAGCCGAGCGGGAGCAAGCTCCCTCGCCACAGCGGGGGGGGTTATTTCATCCCTAGGCGCTTGGCCATCCGCCCGAGGTTCGCCCGATCCAGGCCCAACTCGCGCGCCGCGCTTGCCCAGTTGTCGTGGTGCCGTTCCAGGCAAGCGCTGATCAATTGGCGCTGATAATTTTCGGTAGCCTCTCGCAAATCCCCCGACACCAATGCCATTGGGGCCGCCGCCGGTTGCTCGGCGACCACTTCGATGCTGCCATTGGGCAAATCCAGATCCGCCGCACTCAAACTCAGAATCTTCGGCCGTACCTTGCAGTTACCCAGCGCTTTCAAGGCACTGCGACCAATCAAATGCTCCAGCTCCCGCACATTCCCCGGCCAGTCGTATGCCAGCAATGCCACCTGCGCGTCGCTGCTCAGGCGCAGGCTGTTAAGGCCCATCCGCGAGCGGTTCTGTTCCAGGAAATAACCACTGAGCAGCAATACATCGCGCCCGCGATCGCGCAGGGCCGGTACCAGCAGCGGGTATACGCTCAAGCGGTGATAGAAGTCGGCACGGTAGCGGCCGCTGCGCACTTCTTCGGCCAGGTCGCGGTTGGTTGCTGCGATCAGGCGCACGTCCACCTGATGCTCCTTATCCGACCCCAGGCGCTGCAATTGACCGCTTTGCAGCACCCGCAACAACTTGGCCTGCACGGTCAGCGACAGTTCGCCGACTTCATCGAGAAACAGTGTGCCGCCATTGGCCAGTTCGAACTTGCCGCGCCGATCGCTGGTGGCGCCGGTGAAGGCGCCGCGCACATGGCCGAACAATTCGCTCTCCACCAGGGTGTCCGGCAGGGCGGCGCAGTTGAGGCTGATGATCGGTTTGTCCGCCCTTGGCGAAGCGGCGTGAATCGCCTGCGCGACCAATTCCTTGCCGACCCCGGTTTCGCCGGTGATCAGCACGGTCAGGTCGCTGCCGCCCACCAGGCTGATCTCTTCCACCAGGCGTTTATGCGTCTTGCTCTGGCCGATCATCTCGCGGTTTTGCTGGCCGCTGGCCTGGCGGTAGACCTCGGCGCGCTGATGCTCGTCTTCGGCGCGATTGGCCAGGCGTTCGATGCGTTCGGCGGCGTTGACGGTGGCCGCCGCGAGGCTGGCGAAGGCTTGCAGGGCGTCCAGTTCGATGGGTTCAAATTTTTCCGGGTCGAGGGCGTCGAGGGTCAGCAAGCCCCAGGGACGCTCGTCGATGAACAACGGGCAGCCCATGCAGTCGTGAACTTCCAGATGCTCGTCGAGGCCGTCGACCAGACCGTCGTAAGGGTCCGGCAAGTCGCTGTCGGCGGCGAACCGCGTCGGGCCGTGGCTGCTGAGCAACGCTTCGAAACGCGGGTGCTCGCTGACTTTGAAACGGCGGCCCAGGGTGTCGGTGCTCAACCCGTCGACGGCCAGCGGCACCAGCCACTCGCCATCCAGGCGCAGCAGGGCGGCGGCATCGCAGGGGAGCAGGGCGCGCATGGCTTCGAGCAGGCGTCGATAACGCTCGCCTTCGGGCAGTTCGCGGGACAGGTCGGAGACCAGCGGTAGCAGGGCGGTAAGCAAGGATTTTGCAGTCATAGTGACTCCGTGTAGTCGGGATGACTATAAGCCAGCGTGTGTCGATATGACTACTGTGTTTATAAGTTATTGTTTTTAAAGGGTTAAATAGTTGGCATGGAAAGTGATAACCCTAGGGTCATCAGTTAGCAATCCAAAGTAGCCCAGGAGTCACTTTATGCTTAGCGTTCAAGACCGTGCCATCGTCAAATCCACCGTGCCGTTGCTGGAAAGCGGTGGCGAAGCGCTGATCACTCACTTCTACCGCATGATGCTCTCGGAATACCCGGAAGTGCGCCCGCTGTTCAACCAGGCCCACCAGGCCAGCGGTGATCAGCCGCGCGCCCTGGCCAACGGTGTTCTGATGTACGCGCGCCACATCGACCAGCTCGATCAGTTGGGCGACCTCGTCGCCAAGATCATCAACAAGCACGTGGCCCTGCAAATCCTGCCGGAGCACTACCCGATTGTCGGCACTTGCCTGCTGCGTGCGATCTCCGAAGTGCTGGGCGAAGAAATTGCCACCCCTGAGGTGATGAGTGCCTGGGGCGCGGCCTACGGTCAGTTGGCCGACATCCTGATCGGCGCCGAAACCAGCATCTACGATCAAAAGGAACAGGCACCCGGTGGCTGGCGCGGGGCGCGGGAATTCATCGTGGCGGCCAAGGTCGAGGAAAGCGCGGAAATCACCTCGTTCTACTTCGAACCTGCCGACAAAGGCGCGATTCTGGCAGCGGAACCGGGCCAGTACATCGGCATGAAACTGATCCTCGATGGCGAAGAGATCCGTCGTAACTACTCGCTGTCGGCGTTGGCCAACAAGGGCCAGTACCGCATCAGCGTCAAGCGTGAAACCGGTGGCCGCGCCTCCAACCACTTGCACGATCAGTTGCACGTTGGTTCGAGCATCCAGCTGTTCCCGCCATCGGGCGAGTTCACCCTGACCGCCAGTGACAAACCGCTGGTGCTGATCAGCGGAGGTGTCGGCATCACCCCGACGCTGGCGATGCTGGAAGCGGCGCTGGCCACCGAACGGCCGGTGCACTTTATCCACTGCGCGCGCAACGGCAGCGTTCATGCATTCCGCGACTGGATCGATGGCTTGGCCGAGCGTCACCCGCAACTCAAACGCTTCTATTGCTACGCCGAAGATGATGGCGTGAGCCCGGCGGCCGACACGGTCGGGCTGTTGAGCCGCGAGCAACTGGGCGAGTGGTTGCCGGAGCAGCGCGATCTGGATGCTTACTTCCTGGGGCCGAAAGGGTTCATGGCGGCAATCAAGCGTCACCTCAAGGCGTTGGGTGTGCCGGAGAAGCAGAGCCGTTACGAGTTCTTTGGGCCGGCTTCGGCGTTGGAGTAACTGTTTGCGGCGACTCGGGAGACCGAGTCGCCTGCTTCGCGGGCAAGCCCCGCTCCTACAGGTTTTGTACCGTTGCGCAATCGCGCGAACAACACAAAATCTGTAGGAGCGGGGCTTGCCCGCGATAGACGCGCCGCGGTCCCGATTCGTAAAAATCCCTTAAAAGTTAATCCGTTCTTAACCGGTTTATCGTTTATTCCCCGATGCTGATGATAGGCGCTCGTTCGTTTACATGATCAGGATCGCCCCATGACTCACTTCACCTTCTCCCGTCTCGTTCTATCGGCTGCGTTACTGGCCAGCCCTTTCGCGTTCGCCGAATCCGCCTTGCTCCAGCCGCAGACCTTGATCGTTGATCAGAGCCTGCCCAAGGCGCAGCGTGATGCGATGGAATTGGCAGCTCGTCGTTACGGTAGTTTCTGGAACAGCGGGGAGGAGGCGTTGGCCAAGGCGGCCTTGTCGGAGCAATTCATCGACATGACCCCGCCTGAAGGCCGGGTCCAGGGGCCGACCGGGCCGCTGCTGGCGTCGAAGTTTTTCCGCACGGCGGTGCCGGACCTGAGCTGCGAGATCGAGCAAATGATCATTGCTGGCGACCGGGTGGTAGTGCATTTGCACTTTCGCGGTCACTTCACTGGTCCGTTCAAGGCTCTCAAAGGTCAGGGTCAGCGTGTAGACTTCCGGGCAACCGATATCTATCAGATCAAAAGCGGTCGCATCGCGGCCAATTGGCATATCGAAGACAACATCAGCCTCATGCAGCAGCTGCAAGCGCAGCCGCCGGCGAGCTGATCCACGAGCATAAAAGGGAAACGCGATGAGCGAGGAAACAATGCGGTTGGGACGTGAACGGCGCTATCTGGTGTTGCTGGGTATCATCTGCCTGGCGCTGATCGGTGGCGCGCTGTACATGCAAATTGTGCTGGGCGAGGCGCCGTGCCCGCTGTGCATCCTGCAACGTTACGCGCTGTTGCTGATTGCGCTGTTTGCCTTCATTGGCGCGGCGATGCGCACCCGCCGCAGCATCACGGTGTTTGAAACCCTGGTGGTGATTTTCGCACTGGCCGGCGTCGCGGTGGCCGGGCATCACGTCTACACCCAGTTCTACCCGGCGGTCAGCTGTGGCATCGATGTGCTGCAACCGATTGTCGATGGCCTGCCGCTGGCGAAGATTTTCCCGCTGGGCTTTCAGGTCGACGGTTTCTGCTCCACGCCATACCCGCCGATCCTCGGTTTGTCGCTGGCGCAGTGGGCGCTGGTGGCGTTCGTGCTGATCGTGGTGCTGGTGCCGCTGCTCACTTCGCGTAACCGCAAAGCACTGCGCTGAGGTCATCCGCCACTCGTGCGGATAACGTGAAAAAACGCCCCGGTCCTCATCAAGAGGGCCGGGGCGTTTTGCATTTCAAGGGACAAATAAAAAGTCCGTGATGTGCGACAAGAAAGGGTGCGACACGTGTGCGACATGTTGTCACAGCGTGACTGTCGCAAGGCATTTCAACGGGCAGAATCGGTGTATGGCCTGGCAACAAAATTGGCCTGCTCAGGCGTCTGCCGATTTATTGGCCATCGCACGCAAACAGACAGTTTTAACAGCGGCTGGCAAATCGCCAGAGCCCTTGTCTTGTAGGGGCTAGGGCACCGTCGAAGTGTCTGCGTCAGCCCCGATAGCTGTCTGAACTGCGCCCTGTAGACCTACAAATTTTGGTGTTTTTGTTGAGAATTAATTTCGATAAGATGCCGCACTTTTGCAAAATCCGTTAATGATTGTTGCTGGAATGGATAAAAATTATTTCGGGATGAGACATGGTTTATGAGTCGCTACGTATCTACAATCGCCCGCACTGAATTCCGGCACTGCTCACCTTGAGCAGGAAAACAGGGCGTCGAGGGGCTTGAACGCTTCGTGCGACTCCCAGGTGTCGGAGCCTTCCAACTATCCGCACCAAATGGAATTGGTCTGTAACAAGGCCTTTGACCACGAATTCGAATAAGAACTTACCGCTAGCCCAGGATTTGTCGAACAGCGTCTGACGCGCGACGGGCAGCCCTTATTCAATCCAAGAAAAATGCCAACCCTTGGCAGGGTGAAGTGTTGGCGATCAAAACCCAACTGCATTGCGCAAGCTGCTTTAGAGGTCGTGAGATGAGTAAAAACAGGTACCCCAGACTACTAGGCTTATTGCCGCTGCTCGGCACGTTGTTGCTGTCAGGCTGCAACATGACCTTGCTCAATCCCACGGGCCAGGTCGGCCTGGAACAGCGAAACCTGATCATCACCGCCACGCTGCTGATGCTGTTGGTCGTGGTGCCGGTTATCGTCATGACCTTCCTGTTCGCCTGGAAGTACCGTGCCTCTAACAAGGACGCCATTTACACCCCGAAATGGTCTCACTCGACCAAAATCGAAGTGGCCGTCTGGACCATCCCGGTCCTGATCATCGTTGCCCTGGGTTACATCACCTACATTTCGACCCACGAATTGGACCCGTACCGTCCGATTCAATCCGACGTCAAGCCTGTGACCATCGAAGTGGTCGCGCTGGACTGGAAGTGGCTGTTCATCTACCCGGAACAAGGCATTGCCACGGTCAACAAGATCGTGTTCCCGGCGCACACGCCAATCAACTTCAAGATCACCTCCGACGCCGTGATGAACTCGTTCTTCATCCCGGGCCTGGGCGGCCAGATCTACGCGATGGCGGGCATGCAGACCAAGCTGCACTTGATCGCTGACCGTAACGCTGAAATGGACGGTATCTCCGCCAACTACAGCGGCGCGGGTTTCACCGGTATGAAATTCAAAGCGATCGCAACTTCCCAGGAAGATTTCGACGCCTGGGTAAGTGAAGTCAAAAAGTCACCTAAGCAGCTTGAACAAGTTGAGTACGCAGCCCTTGCCAAGCAGAGCCAGAACAACCCAGTCGAGCTCTACTCCTCGGTGACGCCGAACCTGTTCCAGACCATCGTCGACAAGTACGAAGGCATGAAACCGGGTCCTAAGGTGAAGCACGAGAAGAAAGAGAAAGAAGTGGCCGCTACGCAAGGAATGGACATGAACTCGCATTCAGCTGCCGGGGCAGAGGAGTAAACGATGTTTGGTAAATTAAGTTGGGAAGCGGTCCCGTTCCACGAACCGATCGTGATGATAACCATCGCCATGATCGCGCTCGGTGGTCTGGCACTGTTCGCTGCAATCACCTACTTCAAGAAGTGGACCTACTTGTGGACCGAGTGGCTGACGTCGGTCGACCACAAGAAAATCGGCGTGATGTACATCATCGTCGCCATGGTCATGCTGCTGCGCGGTTTTGCCGACGCCATCATGATGCGTACCCAGCTGGCAATGGCCACCGAGGGTTCGCCTGGCTACCTGCCGCCTGAACACTATGACCAGATCTTCACCGCCCACGGTGTGATCATGATCATCTTCATGGCGATGCCATTCTTCACCGGCCTGATGAACCTTGCAGTGCCGCTGCAGATCGGCGCGCGTGACGTTGCCTTCCCGTTCCTGAACTCCCTGAGCTTCTGGCTGCTGGTGTCCGGCGTGGTGCTGATCAACCTGTCCCTGGGCGTCGGCGAATTCGCCAAGACCGGTTGGGTTGCCTATCCGCCGCTGTCGGGCCTGCAATACAGTCCGGGCGTGGGGATGGATTACTACATCTGGGCGCTACAGCTATCGGGTCTGGGGACAACGCTGACGGGGGTCAACTTCCTGGCCACCGTGCTGAAAATGCGTACCCCTGGCATGAAACTGATGGACATGCCGATCTTCACCTGGACCTGCACCTGGGCCAACGTCCTGATCGTGGCTTCGTTCCCGATCCTGACCGCTACCCTGGCACTGCTGACGCTTGACCGTTACATGGATTTCCACATTTTCACCAATGAACTTGGTGGCAATCCAATGATGTACGTCAACCTGTTCTGGGCGTGGGGTCACCCTGAGGTGTACATCCTGATCCTGCCGGCATTCGGCATTTTCTCGGAAGTCATCTCGGCCTTCACCGGCAAGAAACTGTTTGGCCACCACTCGATGATCTACGCTTCCGGCGCGATCTCGGTACTGGGCTTCATGGTTTGGCTGCACCACTTCTTCACCATGGGTTCGGGTGCCAACGTCAACGCCTTCTTCGGCCTGGCGACGATGCTGATTTCGATCCCGACGGGGGTGAAGCTATTCAACTGGCTGTTCACCATTTACCAGGGCCGTCTGCGTTTCACCAGCCAGGTTCTGTGGACCCTGGGCTTCATGGTGACCTTCGCCATCGGCGGCATGACCGGCGTATTGCTGGCCATCCCGGGTGCTGACTTCGTACTGCACAACAGCCTGTTCGTGATCGCGCACTTCCATAACGTGATCATCGGCGGCGCGGTATTCGGCTACATCGCCGGTTTCGCCTTCTACTTCCCGAAAGCGTTCGGCTTCAAGCTGCACGAAGGCTGGGGCAAGGCAGCGTTCTGGTTCTGGATCAGCGGCTTCTTCGTCGCGTTCATGCCGCTCTATGCACTGGGCTTCATGGGCATGACCCGTCGTCTGAACGCCACCACCAACCCTGAGTGGGTGCCGTACCTGTATGTCGCCATGTTCGGTGCGGTGATGATCGCTGTCGGCATCGCCTGCCAACTGATCCAGCTGTACGTCAGTGTGCGTGACCGCAACAAGCCAGAGAACATGTGCGAACACGGTGATCCGTGGAATGCCCACACTCTGGAATGGTCGACCTCGTCGCCACCACCGTTCTACAACTTTGCCGTGCTGCCGAAAGCCGACTGCATCGACCCGTTCACCGAAGCCAAGGAAAACGGTACTGCGTACCGCGCTCCGGCCAAGTACGAGCCGATCCACATGCCGAACAACACCGCCACTGGCGTGGTGATGGGCGCGCTGTTGACCGTGTTCGGTTTCGCGATGATCTGGCACATCTGGTGGCTGGCAATCGCGAGCCTGGCTGGCACTGTCATCTACTTCGTGATCCACGCTGCACGTGACGATCAAGGCTACATGGTGCCGGTCGATGTGATCGAACGCATCGAAGCCGAGCAGCACAAGCGTCTGGTCGCGGCAGGGAAAATCCCGGCCACCGCCACCCGTGTTGAAACCTCGTTGGAACAGGCTTAAACCATGTCGAACTTAGTGACCAATGCTGGACACACCCATGTCGATGGACATGGGCACGATGACCATCACCACGACTCGGGCGAGATGACCGTATACGGTTTCTGGCTCTACCTGATGACCGACTGCATTCTGTTTGCGTCGATCTTCGCGGTGTACGCGGTACTGGTTAACAACGTCGCCGGTGGCCCGTCGGGCCACGACATCTTCGAACTGCCGTACGTGCTGGGCGAAACCGCTCTGCTGTTGTTCAGTTCGATCACCTACGGCTTCGCCATGCTGGCGTTCTACCGGGGCAACAAGAAGCAGGTCCTGGGCTGGTTGGCCATGACTTTCCTGTTCGGTGCCGGCTTCATCGGCATGGAGATCAACGAGTTCCACGTGTTGATCGCCGAAGGCTACGGCCCTAGCCGCAGTGGCTTCCTGTCCGGGTTCTTCACCCTGGTCGGTACCCACGGTCTGCACGTGACCAGCGGTCTGATCTGGATGGCGATCATGATGTATCAGGTCAACAAGCATGGCCTGACGTCGACCAACAAGACCCGCCTGAGCTGCCTGAGCCTGTTCTGGCACTTCCTGGACGTCGTGTGGATCTGCGTATTCACCGTTGTTTACCTGATGGGGACTATGTAAATGGCTAACACACACGCCCATGACAGCCACGACGCCGGCCACGGCAGCGTCAAGTCCTACGCGATCGGCTTCATCCTGTCGGTGATCCTGACCGTCATCCCGTTTGCGCTGGTGATGTACCCGACGCTGCCGAAGTCGATCACCCTGATGATCGTCCTGGCATTCGCCGTGATCCAGGTGCTGGTGCACCTGGTGTACTTCCTGCACCTGGACCGTTCGGCCGCGCAGCGTAACAACGTGATTGCATTTGTTTTCGCCGCGATCGTGATTGTCCTGCTGGTGGGCCTGTCGCTGTGGATCATGTTCAGCATCCACACGTTCATGATGGCGAAGTGAGGTAAGTCCGGATGTCCTTTAAGCACTTTATCCAAATCACCAAACCGGGGATCATTTTCGGTAACGTGCTTTCAGTGGCAGGCGGATTTTTCCTGGCCTCTCAAGGGCATGTCGATCTGGCCATCTTCCTGGCGGCAATGATCGGCACCTCCCTGGTGGTGGCTTCCGGTTGCGTGTTCAACAACTGCATCGACCGCGACATCGACCTGAAGATGGAGCGCACCAAGAACCGCGTACTGGTCCAGGGCCTGATCTCCCTGAAACTGGCGCTGATCTTCGCGACCGTCCTCGGTGTGGCCGGCGTTGCATTGTTGTACAAGGTGGCGAACCCGTTGGCCGCGCTGTTCGCGGTGATCGGTTTCGTCATCTACGTCGGCTTCTACAGCCTGTACCTCAAGCGCAAGTCGGTTCACGGCACGCTGGTGGGCAGTCTGTCGGGTGCGATGCCGCCGGTGATTGGCTACGTGGCCGTGACCAACAACTTCGACATGGCCGCACTGACGTTGCTGGTGATGTTCAGCCTGTGGCAGATGCCGCATTCCTACGCCATCGCGATCTTCCGCTTCAACGATTACCGGGCCGCATCGATTCCGGTGTTGCCCGTGAAGCGCGGGATTCAAGTGGCCAAGCGGCACATCCTGCTCTACATCCTGGCGTTCCTCGTGGCGACCTTGATGCTGACCTTCAGCGGCTACGCCGGCATGAGCTACCTCGCCGTCGCCGCGGCCATGGGCATGTACTGGTTGTACATGGCCTGGACCGGCTACAAGGCAGTGGATGACACGGTCTGGGCACGCAAGCTGTTCGTGTTCTCGATCTTCACCATCACCGCGTTGAGCGTGATGATGTCGCTGGACTTCAAAGTGCCGAGTGAGTTGTTGCTGACTTACGCGCCTTAAGCGCCAGCTGCTGTAAAGAAAAGCCCCGTCTTCGAGAGAAGAGCGGGGCTTTTTGTTGGGTGCGATTCAGTCGTTCGGCACACCAAGTCTCGTAGGCGCGCAACTAATGCGAGGCCCAGTGCTCCTGCTTACCCATGTGGAAGAATCTTCCTACAAACCTTTCAGGTTGTCGGTCGGAAGTCGTCTTTCTAACCTCGGGCTTTGCCAAATCAGCTGCAGCAGCTGCCTGGCGTTTTGTCGCTAGAGGTTCGAATATGGATTTGCCGGACGTAATCAATCCCCGTGTTAATACGAGCACGGCGTTAGGGCAGGCTTTGATTTCAATGTTCAAATCTGTCGAAGCTGAGTTGGTGCTTGAGTCTGCAGACACTGGGGCGGTCAAAATTATTGTGTTCGGTGGGTGTGCGGTTCACCTCTATACAAATCACCGTGTTTCCACGGATGTCGATGCCGAAATTTACGAGGCTAATGTCCCAAAAGGTCTCCACCTTCAAACCATGCTCGCAGAGGTTCCGGAAGAGTTTGTCGATGAACGATCCGGTCGATTGATGGAACTGAACTACGACCTTCAATACAACACAAGCTTTGGGCCTGTTCACGAGGATTACTGGGAGCGAAGCCTTCCACTTGCCGAGTTTCCGAATGAGTCTCCTCTGCATGTTCACATTGCATCGCCTATCGACATTGCCATTTCTAAATTGGGTATAGCTACGGATCAGGACATTGGCGATATCATGGCGCTGCTCAGAAGTGGTTTCATACTCACCACTGAGCTCCGCCGACTGGCGTTGCAGGCTATTGATGTATATGTTGGCAATAAAGAATCACCAACCTCTGTTCTCGAAAATATTCTGCAAAACTATCTGGAGAATACAGATGACGAAGCCCCTTAGCGGCCACGTCCTCTCATCCGCTTTGGACACTCTGGTCAAAAGTCCTTTGAATCAAGCAGATGACGTTGCGCTTGTGAGCGCTGCCAAAGCTGTTTGGTACTCAAGCTCGAACCTCTCAAGTGAAGTCACGGCTTTTTTGAGTCGGCATTCTGATGAGGTCGAGGTTCGTCGCGCAGGCTACCTGCTCGAACGCTTTACACGTTTTTCATGCGTGTCTGATAGCCGAGTGCTGGAAACCTTTAATGCCCTTGAGCTTTTTGCCTACTCGACTTTCAAGCAAGGCGTGAAGCCAGAACCAGCCGCGCCGCTTCGCCGTCGCCGTGATGAACTGGCAGCCTCCTGGGGGTTGAGTGAAGGCCTTGGCCTAAAGGCTCAAACCCTCATGCCTTTTCAGACTCGACATTACGAGGCGGAGCAACGCGCAACATTTTCTTGAGCCTGAGTTGCAAAACAAGAACCCGATGCAGCTCCGGTTGAAAGCCCCGCCTTCGAGAGAAGAGCGGGGCTTTTTGTTGGAACAGCAAAATGGCATCAGAAAAACTCAGCGATCGAGCAGCCGGAAAAACTGCTCACGCACCTGCAGGCTATCGCTATGCGCAACATTGAAACGCAGGAAGCTGCTGGCATCGGCGGCTTTGCTCAACAGGGTGCCGGGCGCCAGCACCAGGTCGTGTTCGAGGCCTTTGCCGGCCAGGGTTTCGGCGTGCAGTCCTTCGGGCAACCGAGTCCAGATGAACAGCCCTTCACCCGCTATCGATGACACCGAACATCCCGCCTCTACCAGCCATCTCGTCACGCGACTGCTCGACTCATACAGGCGATCCACCGTGCGCCGGGTGTGTTTGGCGTAGCTGCCGTTACTGAGCATGGTGCAGGTGATCTGCTCCGCCAGTTCCGAGGTCACGCCGCCGCAGGCCATCTTCAAGGTGATCATGCGTGCGGCCAGTTGCGGCGATAGCGCGGTGTAGCTGACCCGGCTGTTGGCGGTCAGGGTCTTGGAGAAACCGGACACGTAACTGACATTGTCCAGACCGCTCGCGGCCAGGCGCGGGGTGCGTCTTTGCTGGATGTCGCCATACAAGTCATCTTCGAGGATGTGGACGCCGTAACGGTGACTCAGCTCCAGCAAGCGATAAACCTGGGCGGCGGAGAACGAGTGTCCGGTCGGGTTGTGCAGCGTGCTGTTGGTCATATACAGCACTGGGCGATGGGCGATCAGTAATTGCTCGAACGCTTCCAGGTCCAGCCCGTCGCAATCGCGGGCGATGGTGATGACCTTGGCGCCGTGCAGCGCCAGGTTGGTGTGCATGTTGAAGTAGCAGGGATCGTCGAGCAGCACGGTGTCGCCGGGTTTTATCAACAGGCGCATCAGCAGGTCGATGGCCTGCACGGTATTGGCGGTGGTGATGATCTGCTCCACCGGCACCTCGATGCCGACGGTCGACAGCTTCACGCGCAACGCCTCGCGCAACGGGAGGTAACCACCGACCTCACCGTACTCGCCCATGCGCAGCGCGGTCGCTCGAAGGGTGCTGCGCACGGCTTTGAGCAATTCGTCGGCGGGCAGCCACGAGGCGGGCAGAAATCCGCAGCCGGGGCGCAGCGCGCCGTTGTTCAGCAGCAAGGCGCGGCGGACCCGGCTGAGTGTGTCTTGGGGATGCAGGTCCGGGCCAGTTGCATGCTGGGATTGAATGCTTGGGCGGTGAATGTAATGCCCCGAACCCTGGCGTGAAACCACCAGCCCCTTGGCCCGCAACCGGTCGAGAGCATCGACCACGGTAGATTTGCCGACGTTCATCAACTCGGACAGCTCGCGAATCGGTGGCAACTTGGCCCCGTTCGGCAGGCCACCCTGGTTGATGGCCAAAGACAGCTGATCGACGATCTGCTGCACCAGCGGCACTCCGGGCTGGAACTCGATGGCGGCGATGACGGCGCGCTGCATTTTACTGGTCTCCCTGGCAGTAAAGTTTGTTGGATCTTATACGAAGTTGCCCTGATCAAGACACGCATCTCTCTCTACCATCATCTGCGCGTATGCATGATTGATTAAGAGGGGGTCGGTTAATGAGTAATCAAATGAGTCGCGACGAACGCTTCCTCGCGATGGCGAAAGAACTTGGCTTTGATATCTACGACGAGAATTCTGCCGGCGGGCATTACGCCCCGGTGGTCCGGCACGATGATGAACTGTACGTCAGTGGGCTGGTGCCGCGAATGAACGGCAAAATCCAGTACCCCGGCCGAGTGGGACTGGAACTCAACCTGGCCGATGCCCAAGAGGCTGCCGGTATCAGCGCGATACGCGGGCTTGCCCTGATCCGTGAGGCCATCGGCTCACTGGATAACCTCAAGGCATTGCTGCGCATCACGGTCTACGTGAAATCCACGTTCGATTTTGTGGACCTCAGTGAGGTTGCCAATGGAGCGTCTGACGTCTTCACGCATGTATTGGGTGAGGCCGGTAAACACACCCGAACGACCGTCGGTGTTTACCAGCTGCCGAAAAATGCGCCGATTGAAGTGGACATGATCGCGGCCCTGCATCCGTCAGCGCGATAATTCTTTCGGGCATACCTGCTTTTGCGGCGAGGGAGCTTGCTCCCGCTTGAGTGGGTAGCACTCACAAGAGTCGGCATTGTTGCCACATTTTTTGGGGCCGCTACGCAGCCCGGCGGGAGCAAGCTCCCTCGCCACAGGTTCCTTGCTGACTGAAAGCTTTCAGGTCGATCGGTTACTGCGCAGCGATGCTGTAACCGTCGAACGCGGTTTGTTGTTGAATAGCAGTGATGATGTTCTTGCGGTTGACCGCTTGTTCGGCCCCGGTATTGTCCAGGAACGTTTCGTTTTCAATGGCCGCGTCTTCACCTTCGCCGACGAAAGTGAAACCGAGGAACTCCAGCGCTTTGCGATCAACGTTCAGGCTCGCACGTGGAGTGCGCAGCGGCAGCGTAACGCTCACGCCATCCTTGCTGATGGTGAACACTTCGAGGTCTTTCTTGGCGCGAGCCACTTTGCTCTTGCCGGTGCTTGGGTTGCTGATGGCCTGGTGAGTCTGGTTCAGCACCTTCAACGCCAGGCCATAGACGATTTCCTGAAACGCCGGGTCTTCCTTGAAGCTGGAAAGAATACGGCTGATCGGGAATTTGCTGCTCAGGTCTTCCAGCGCGGCAATGTCGGACGCTTCAGCGTCTTTCAGTTGTTTGAGTTCGCCCATCAGTTCATAGGCTTTATCGTCGTCGAAGCTGTCGTGCGCCTGGCGGATCGCGGCGCGCAGCTCGCGGATCTGGTCGCTTTCCCGGGTGGATTGAAAAGCGTCCAGGACCATCTCGCTGATGGTCTTGGCCTGTGGCACATGCTGTGAAAGATTGATGGAGTTTTCGTATTCCGCTTTGGACGACAAGGTGACTACGGATTCAGCGGTATTGGAATCGGACATTGAAATTTCACTACTTCTTTTAACTTGGGTTTAGGCGAGAAAGCACAGGGCCTTTTCAGGCCGCCTAATCTATTGGACCTGACCCGAGTTGTCACGGATGAACAGGCGGTTGGTCATCATTTTTGGCGCTGGGATGTCATTCGCTGAAGCTCCAGCGCATTGGCGGTCGCCGCACCACTGGCGGTGTTGTCGAAGATGCACCAGGTGGGAACGCCGTCGGCTTGGGGGTGTAGCGTTCGAGCCAGGTCTTCAAGCCATGGTTTCTCGTAGTTTGAATAGTAGATTCGCGGCGACCCGTGCAATCGGTAGTAGCGGATGCCCGGCCAGGCACCGGGTACATCGCCATTGGGCAGTGGCGAAGGATCGGCTGCCACTTGGCCTATTCGATGCTCCATCAGCAGCGCCTGCGCCTCGGCTGTTTGCCAGCTGACGTGCCTGGGTTCAAACACGGCGAAGCCTGTGTAGCGCGAACGAAAGGTGGCGAAAAAGGTTTCGGCCGTGTTGACGTCGAAGGGCAAGGAGGGCGGAAGCTGGATCAGCAGGCAGCCAAGCTTCGGGCCCAGGTGGATGCATTGCTCAATAAAGTCATCGATCAACTGTTCACCATTCACCAAGCGAGCCTCGTGGGTGATCTGCTTGGGGACTTTGACTGAAAACCTGAAATTCTCCGGCACGCTTTCAGCCCATCGCGCATAGGTTGCCGGGCGGTGTGGTCGATAAAACGAGCTGTTGATTTCCGCGCACATCAGCTGTGCCGCGTACCGTTGCAGGTGAGTGCCTTCGTCGGGAAAAGCACTCCATTGCTCACGGGGCAGGCTCCATCCGGCGCAGCCGATATACAAGGGCGTCGTGGCCGTCATCAACGTTTTCTCGCCTCAGCATCGGGTATCGGGTTCAAAGCTGTGACCGCTGAAACCGGGCTATTTCCCCATCGAATTCAGGTTCATCGAGCGAACGGCCCATTTTTCGGCCGTTTGCTCATCCACCGGCAAGGAGAAACGGAAAGTCGCCCCCCGTCCCGGAACGTCGATCAACTGAATCTCGCGACCGTGCAGTTGCAGGATCCGATGCACGATGCGCAGCCCCAGCCCGCCATCGCGCCGGGCACCGCCAATGTTGAACGGACGCAGAAACAAACCTTCGCGCAATTCGGGCGCGATGCCGGGGCCGGTGTCGCTGACGGTGACTTCGATAAAGGGCCCTTGAGGTCGCAGGCTCAGTTCGATTTCTCCACCTTGCGGGGTATCGCGCAGGGCATTGTCGAACAGGTTGGTCAGCACACGTTCGATCAGCCCCAGGTCGGCGCAGACGGCCGAGACGTTGGGCGCGAAGTTGGCCTTGAGTTCAATCTGGCGCGCTTCGGCGGTGAGTTCGAACTTCTGGAAGATGTCCTGCACAAGATCGGTCAGGGAGAAACGCTCCAGCACCGGTTGCACGAAACCGTGTTCCAGCCGCACCAGTTCCAGCAGCGATTGCGCCAGGCCGCCAACCTTGCGGCTTTGATCCAGGGCGATGCCCAGATAGCGACGGCGGTCGGCGGGGGACAGCGTGGCGTCCTTGAGCGACAGGGTTTCCAGATAACCGTGCAGCGAGGCCAGCGGTGTGCGCAGGTCGTGGGAGATGTTCGCCACCAATTCACGGCGTTCCTGATCCTGGCGAGTCAGCGAGCGCCATTGTTCGCCGAGACGGGTTTGCATCTGGCGGAAAGCGGCGTCGAGTACGGCTATTTCATCGTGGCTCGATGCTTTTTCTACCGGGTCCGATGCGGGCGGTGTGGAGGGGACTCCGTCGATGTCGAACTGGCTGACTCGATCGGTCAATCGACGCAACGGTCGGGTGATCAGGGCAAATGCGGCAAGGCCGGCGATCAGGCACAACGACGCCACCAGACCGATAGACAGCAGCGCCGTATTGAGCGCGGCGCTGGTGGCACCGCGTTCGGCGAAGCGGTCGTGTTCTTCACTGAGCAACACCACATAGAGGTAACCTTCCGGCTTGCCGTTGACCTGCAACGGCGCTGCGCTGAACACCTTGCGTCCGTCGACGCTGCGCGGGTCGTCGCCGAGAACCGGCAGCGCCTCACCCTTGAGCAAGCGCTGGATCGGTGCCAGATCGACCCGATCCCGACGCATCCGGCCTTCGGGGGCGGCGCTGCCGACAATGAGCCCCTCGTTATCAAGCAGATAGACCTCGACACTCGGATTGACCAGCATGAGTTTGCTGAACAATTCGCGCACGGCATTGGGCATCAGACCATTGGTGTCCATCAGCACAGTGTCGCGGGCGATGTGCTGGGCGAGATCACGCGACAGCCCTTGAACCACCTCCAGTTCGTGCATTTTGTTGGAGCGCACTTGCATCCAGGCCGAGGTGCCACAGCACACCAGCAACAGAATGGCGAACACCAGGGACAGGCGCTGTGTCAGGGTCAGCCTCATGGCTGCTCCTCCTTGGCCGCGAATTTATAGCCACGACCCCATACCGTGAGGATGCGCGCAGGTTGTGCCGGATCGGCTTCGATCTTGGCCCGCAGACGATTGATGTGGGTGTTGACCGTGTGTTCGTAGCCTTCGTGGCTGTAGCCCCAGACCGCGTTGAGCAGGTCCATCCTCGAGAACACCTTGCCAGGCTGGCGGACGAAGAAATACAGCAGGTCGAACTCCCGAGGTGTCAGGTCCAGGCGACGACCGTCGAGGGACACGTCGCGGGTGATCGGGTCGATGGACAGGCCGTTGGTGATCAGGCTGCCGGCGTCCATTTTCAGGTTGCGGGCCATGGCGTCGACACGTCGTAGCAGGGCTTTGACCCGGGCGACCAGCTCAAGCATTGAAAAAGGCTTGGCCAGGTAATCGTCGGCACCGAGTTCCAGCCCCAGGATCCGGTGCATTTCACTGGAGCGGGCGCTGGTGATGATGATCGGTGTGTAGCGGGCCATGGCCCGCGCCCGACGGCAGATTTCCAGGCCGTCGACGCCGGGCAACATCAGGTCGAGGATCAGTGCGTCCCAGCTTCCTTGCTGCAGCAGTCGCATACCCTCATCACCGTCGGCGCAGTGCACCACCTCGAACTGCTCATCGCGCAGATGCAGGCAGATAAGGTCGGCGATGTGCAGGTCGTCCTCGACCACCAGGACACGTTTGGTCTGTTCCATAAAGCTCAATCCTTTGTAGCGCAATGGGCACATTGTGCGGGTTTTCCCCGGGGCGAGTTATCACGAATTGTTTAACTGTCCGTGAGGATTTGGCGATCAACCCAAGCCTAGGCTGTGTTCCCTATCAGGCACCTGGAATTTTGGAGATGGCCATGTTTTCACGGCGACAGTTTCTTGTAGCGAGCGGCGGGCTGGGCGCTGCAGCCCTGGTGATCGGTGTGTTGCCAAAATTTGCCGCCCATTCGGCGCTGGTCAGCGAGGCCAGTGCGTCGGAGGTGTTCGAGGTGACTCACAGTGACAGCGAATGGCGCGCGATGCTCAGTGCCGAGCAGTACGAAATCCTGCGCGAAGAAGGCACCGAACGGGCCTACAGCAGCCCGTTGAACAACGAGCATCGCGAGGGAATTTTCGCCTGTGCCGGGTGTGATTTGCCGCTGTTCTCATCCGACACGAAGTTTGACAGCCGCACCGGTTGGCCCAGCTTCTGGGCGCCACTGGACAAGGCGGTGGCGACCCGTCAGGACCGTTCCTTCGGCGTACTGCGCGAAGCAGTCCACTGCCGGCGTTGCGGGGGGCATCTGGGCCACGTCTTCGACGATGGGCCCAAGCCGACCGGCCTGCGTTACTGCATGAACGGTCTGGCGATGACCTTCGAGCCCGGGGCGGCGTGACCCATGGGCACTTCCTTTCACTCATTTATTGCAGGTCGATGCTATGTGGCTTCTGGTTCTCGCGTATCTCGGTGGTGTGCTGACGATTGTCAGCCCGTGCATTCTGCCGGTATTGCCCTTTGTCTTCGCTCGCACCGGGCAGCCGTTTATGAAAAGTGGCTTGCCACTGTTGGCGGGGATGGCGGTGACCTTCGCGCTCGTCGCCTCATTGGCGGCGGTGGGCGGCGGCTGGGTGGTGCAAGTCAATCAGTACGGTCGCTGGCTCGCGTTGCTGTTCGTGGCACTGTTCGGGCTGACGCTGCTGCTGCCTCGATTGGCCGAGCGCCTGACGCGCCCACTGGTGGCGGCCGGCAGCCGACTGTCGGAAGCCGCGGGCGCCGATGCTCGTCCGCGTCCCGGCGCTTCGTTCCTGATCGGCGTCGCCACGGGCCTGCTCTGGGCACCGTGTGCCGGGCCGATTCTCGGCCTGTTGCTGACCGGGGCGGCGCTGCAAGGGGTAAGCATCGCCACCACGTTGCTGTTGCTGGCTTACGCCGCGGGTGCCGCCACTTCCCTCGCCGTGGCGTTGTTGCTGGGCGGTAAAGTCTTCGCGGCGATGAAGCGCTCGATCGGCGCGGGTGAATGGGTCCGTCGAGGTTTGGGCGCGGCGATGTTGGCCGGTGTGGCGGCGATTGCCCTCGGGCTGGACACTGGCATCCTGGCGCGGGTTTCGACGGCTTCCACCGGCGGCCTCGAGCAGGCGTTGGTGGGCCGTTTGGCCGGCAAATCACCGAACAACAGCGGGGCGATGATGGCCGCTGGCGGGGCGATGAAAATGTCAGCAAAAGCGCCAGGCGCATTGCCGATTGAGGGCAACCTCCCGCCGCTGGATGGCGCCGTGCAATGGCTCAATTCGCCTCCACTGACCGCACAGGCATTGAAGGGCAAGGTCGTGCTGGTGGATTTTTGGACTTACTCCTGCATCAACTGCCTGCGCACCTTGCCGTATGTCAAAGCCTGGGCCGAGAAGTACCGCGATCAGGGGCTGGTGGTGATCGGTGTTCATGCGCCTGAATTCGCGTTCGAGCGGGATGTGGGCAATGTCACCAAAGCCATGAAAGACCTGGGCATCAACTACCCGGTGGCGATCGACAATGACTACAAGATCTGGCGTGCCTTCAACAACGAATACTGGCCGGCTCACTATTTTGCCGACGCGCAGGGGCGCATTCGTTATCACCACTTCGGTGAAGGCGAATACGCCGAATCGGAACGCGTCATCCAGCAGCTGCTGCGTGAAGCGGGCGCCTCAAAAGTCGCCGATGGGCTGATCACAGCCGATGCCACCGGGGTTCAACTGGCCCCGGACATGAATGAAGTCCAGTCGCCGGAAACCTATGTCGGCTACCAGCGTGCGGAGCACTTCGTGCCGCAAACCGGTCTGGTGCCGGACAAGGTGTCGGCGTACAGCACGCCGACGCAATTGGCACTCAACGATTGGGGCCTGGACGGTCAATGGAACGTCGGTTCGGAGCGCGCGATTTCAAGCGCGCCGGCCAGCCGAATCGTCTACCGCTTCCACGCGCGCGATTTGCACCTGGTACTGGGCCCCGACGCAGACGGCAAACCGGTGCGCTTCAAAGTGCTGATCGACGGAAAAGCCCCCGGCGATGCCCACGGTACCGACGTCGCCCCCGATGGCAGCGGCAGCGTTACCGAGCAACGGTTGTATCAATTGGTGCGCCAGAACGGCGGCGTGACGGACCGCACTTTCAGCATCGAGTTTCTCGATCCGGGTGTGTCGGCGTATGCGTTTACGTTCGGTTGATCGCCCTATCATTTGTTCAGGAGTCAGACTCATGAAAATCCCGGTTACCTGGCGCCGTACCTTGTTGGGTTTGGCGGCTGCAGGCGTCATTGGCCAATGCTCGGCGTTTTCTTTCGGCGCTGCTGAAGAGGCAGTCATTATCCCGCCGCCTGCCCTGGATGAAACCACCCAGGCCCACAGCGAAACCGCAGTCTTCGCCGGCGGTTGCTTCTGGGGCGTCCAAGGGGTGTTCCAGCATGTCAAAGGCGTGAAAAAAGCCGTCTCCGGTTACGCTGGCGGTGAAGCCAGCACCGCCCGGTATGAGCGTGTCAGCGACGGCGATACCGGTCATGCGGAATCGGTCGAAGTCACTTTCGATCCGTCGCAGGTCAGCTACGGCACCTTGCTGCAAATCTATTTCTCAGTGGCGCACAACCCCACCGAGTTGAACCGCCAGGGCCCCGACAGCGGCACGCAGTATCGGTCGGCAATTTTCCCGGCGAACACGGAACAGCAGCGCGTCGCCCAGGCCTACATTGCCCAGCTCGACGCCGCCCATTCGTTCACCAAACCCATTGTCACCAAGCTGGAAACCTACAACGGTTTCTACCCGGCGGAAGAGGAACATCAGGACTTTCTGACCGAGCACCCGACGTATCCATACATCGTGATCAACGACCTGCCGAAAGTCGCGCAGCTGAAGCAGCTGTACCCGGATCGGTATCAGGAGAAACCGGTGCTGGTGAAGGCGGGGATGTGAAGGGCGTTTTGGCTATCGACTGCGCGGGCGCTCCATCGCGATGCTCGACGGTTCAAAACCCAGGCGCGAGAAGAACTCCGAAGCGCCTTCACGGCCTGCGCGCAGAACCCAGGTGATGTCGGTGTTCTCGCCCATGACATGCTCGACCAGCGCCCGGCCAACGCCTTCACGTCGATGCTGTCCGGACACGACAACCATAGACAGATAACCGTTGGATAGGCTGTCGGTGATGCCACGGGCAAACCCGACGATCTGGGCATCTTTCACGGCAAGCGCGGTACGTTGGGAGCTGGCGATCAACTGCGCAAAATGTTCAGTTGATCCCAAGCGGTGGGCCCATCCGTTCTGCTCAAGAAACAGCCGCACGGATTCCGCTTCCGAGGGCAGTACATCGCGGACATGCAGGACGGCGCTCACCCGGAAATCACATTCTTGCCCGCCACTTTCGACCGATACAGCGCCTGATCGGCCCTGGCCAGAAGGCCGGTCTGTTGCTCTTCTTCAAAGCGCTGGACCACCCCGAAACTCATGGTCACATGGAACTCACCCACAGGCGGCATGCTTGAGAGGCCTTGGCGGATCTTTTCGGCGAAGGATCGGGCGTCGGCCAGCGAGGTATTGGGCAGGATGAGGATGAACTCGTCACCGCCCCAGCGTGCCAGTAGATCGCCGTAGCGCACGCAGCGGTTCACGGTCTTGACGAAATGCACCAATGCCGCGTCTCCCAGGGCATGGCCGTAGTGATCGTTGATGTTCTTGAAGTCATCAATGTCCATGGCGATCAATGACAGCGGCTGGCGAAAGCGCTGGGCACGCTCGCATTCCTGAGGCAGGGTTTTTTCCAGGCGATAGCGATTGGCGATCGATGTCAGCGCATCGGTTTCCGCCAGTTTGCGATTTTCTTCCAGTTGAATTTGCAGCTGCTGATTGACCCGTGACAACTCACGGGTGCGTTCTTCGACGATGGCTTCAAGGGATTGATTGCGCCGCTCCATCTCCTCGAAGAGGCGTTTCTTGTCTTCGATGCTGCGGTGCGCACCGACCATCCGCGCGACCGATCCGTCGGCATTGCGTGCCAGCACGTAGCCGCGATCTTCGATCCAGATATAACTGCCGTCCTGCTTGCGGCAGCGATACTCGGCTTGATAGCCCGCCGTGTGTTGATTCAGGTACGCATCAAACAACGCCATCACCCGCGGGTAATCGTCGGGGTGCATCACGTTTTCCCAGGTAAACACGGTGTTGTCCAGGGAGTGCGGAGCATAGCCGAGCATCACGTACCACCCGGGATTGCGGTAGACGAACCCGGTGTTGGCATTCCAGTCCCAAATGCCGTCACTGACCAGTTCCAGAATGGTGTGCAGCATGTCCTCGTTCAAATCCGACACATTGAATTTCAACGGCTCGATATTTGATGCCTCACCCATCACCGCTCTCCTTGCACTGATATCAAAGTGACCCGTCAGCCGGGAGATTAGTGCATGGTGTATTGCCCCGGCTAGTGTTTGGCCCACATCTGCATGGCGAAGTCGACGAAGCGACGCAATTTCGGCAAGCGGTAGCGATCCTGGGCGTACACCAGGTGCATCGGCCGGCTGGGCAGTCGATAGTCTTGCATCAGCGCGACCAGGTTTCCGCTCAGCAAATCCTGCTCGACCAGCGCATCGGGCAACATCACGATGCCCATCCCGGTTCGAGCAGCCTGGTGCAGCCCGGCCGAGCTGTTGATCAGCATCGGTCCTCTGACGGCCACCATGACTTCGCCTTCCGGCCCGCTCAGCCGCCATTGCTTTTCCACGGATTGCCAGTCATCGCCGACCGGGTAGGCAAAGGACAAGCAGTCGTGCTGTTGCAAGTCTTCGGGTTTTTCCGGTGTGCCCCGGCGTGCCAGATAAGACTTCGAGGCGCACATGGTCAGCGTGTAGTCGATGAGCGGGCGGGCGATCAGGTTGGACGGTTCGATTGCGCCCAGGCGAAACGCCACGTCGAGGCCGTTTTCGAGAAGGTCGGGCCGCCCGTTGGTGAGCACCACGTCCAGCTTGACTTGCGGGTAACGCAGGGTGAACTCGCTGAGTGCCGGCGCAAGCTTTTCAGTGCCGAAGGTCAACGGGGCCGTGATGCGCAAGGTCCCGCTCGGTGTGTCCTGACTTTGTTCGGCCAGCCGCTCGGAATCCTCCACCAATCCCAACACCTCCAGACAGCGCTGGTAATAGGCGGAGCCGAACTCCGTCAAACGCTGGCGCCGCGTCGTCCGATTCAACAAACGCACACCCAGACGTTGCTCCAGTGCGCGGAGGTGATTGCCGACCATGGTAGTGGACATTTCGCACTGCTGTGCGGCGGCCGTCATGCTCCCGGCTTCGACCACTTTGACGTAAACCGTCATTGCCTGGAATAAATCCATTATCAAGCTCAGCTTTAAGATGATTGAAGTGTTGCAGCGTTTATCCAGCTCAGGTGGCTAACCATACTGCAAAAACACCGACAATTGATGGAGCTTGATGTCATGACCGCCGCTTGCCTGATGACCACTTACCAACCCCTGGCCCTGAGTTTCAGCAAAGGCCTGGGCACTCGACTTTGGGATCAGGCGGGACGTGAGTATCTGGATGCGGTGGCGGGTGTGGCGGTGACCAATGTCGGCCACTCTCATCCCAAAATCGTGTCGGCGATCAGCGAGCAGGCCGGGCTGCTGTTGCATACCTCCAACCTCTACAGCATCGACTGGCAGCAGCGGTTGGCGCAGAAACTGACGCAGTTGTCGGGCATGGAGCGGGCGTTCTTCAACAATTCCGGTGCCGAAGCCAATGAAACCGCGTTGAAACTCGCACGGCTTTATGGCTGGCGTAAAGGTGTCGAGCAGCCGCTGGTGGTGGTGATGGAAAACGCCTTCCATGGCCGGACGCTGGGCACCTTATCCGCCAGCGACGGCCCGGCCGTGCGCCTGGGGTTCAACGAGTTGCCCGGCGACTTCGTCAAAGTGCCCTTCGGCGACCTCAGCGCGCTGGACAAAGTGCGGCAAGCCCATGGCACGCGCATCGTGGCGATTCTGATGGAACCGATTCAAGGTGAAAGCGGCGTCCAGCTGGCGCCCCCCGGCTACCTGAAAGCCGTGCGCGAACTGTGCAATCGGCGCGGCTGGCTGATGATGCTCGACGAAATCCAGACCGGCATCGGTCGTACCGGCCAGTGGTTCGCCTTCCAACACGAAGGCATCGTCCCGGACGTCATGACCCTGGCCAAGGGCCTCGGCAACGGTATCCCCATTGGCGCCTGCCTGGCCCGGGGCAAAGCCGCCGAGCTGTTCACCCCCGGCAGCCATGGCAGCACCTTCGGCGGTAATCCGCTGGCGTGTCGGGTCGGCTGCACGGTGTTGGACATCATCGAAGAACAAGGTCTGCTGGAAAACGCCAGGCTTCAGGGGGAACGCCTGCTGGCCAGACTGCGCGCCGAACTGGCCGACGACCCGAACGTCCTGGCGATTCGTGGCCAAGGCTTGATGATCGGCATCGAGCTCAAGCAACCGATCCGCGACCTGACCCTGATCGCGGCACGCGACCACGGCTTGCTGATCAACGTGACACGGGGCAAGACCATCCGCCTGCTGCCACCGCTGACGATTGATGAGCGGGAAGTGGAGATGATTGTCAGAGGGGTTTGTCGGGCGATGAGAACATCCTGAGATCGTGTTCAGTAGTGATATCTACACATCACGACGCGAATCTCACCTTCATCGACCTCGTAGACCAAACGATGCTCAGCAGTAATTCGACGTGACCAAAAGCCGCTCAAATTGTGTTTGAGCGGCTCAGGCTTTCCGAGCCCGTCGAATGGTTCACGCTGGATAGCTGTGATGAGCAGGTTGATTCGTTTGAGTCCGGCCTTGTCATTTTGTTGGAACCACAAATAGTCGTCCCAACCTTCGGGAGTGAACTCAATATTCATTCTTCGATGAGTTGCCTGGATTGGGTCTTCCCTGCACGCAAGTTGCTGATCGATTTGATCAGGCGCTCAGCATTGGCGGGGGAGCGCAGCAGATAGGCGGTCTCTTCGAGAGCGTTGTACTCCGCCAGAGACATCATCACTACGGGTTCGCCTTTCTGGCGAGTAACCAGCAACGGCACACGGTCTTCATTGACCCTATCCATGGTTTCGGCCAGATGGGCCCGTGCGGTGGTGTAGTTGATAGTTTGCATGTTGTAGTCCTCGCTCGATGCAAAGAACGTACAGAAATGAGTACAGGTTGACAAGGCGATACTTCCGAGTGGTCGTTACGCAGACGATGTGTCTACGCTTGCACTGAGTATCGCCGAAGCTTCTTCAAGACGTTTCCGAGACCGATGTAATCCTAATCCGATTTGCCCGCGATCCGATCTACGGACAAACACACCCGCTCCCCCAAACTCTCCACCAACCGAACCAGATACCCATCCGGGTCCTGAACCAGAAATTCACGTTGCCCGACCTCCACCGCATCAGCGCGATACCAGACATCGGCGCAGGGACGAAACAGCGGCCATTCGACATGCGCCAATCGCTTGAGTATCGGCTCGACAAAATCAACAGTGATCTGAAAGTTGATGCCCCGGCCAAACGGCGCTTCTAATGCTCCTGTCATCCACTGGCCTTCGTCTGGAGCGTATTGCTCCAGCATGATTTGCACGCCGTTGTTATCGAGGTAGGCGAAACCCGCTTCAGGGCGCTCGTAGGCAATCTTGAAACCGATTAGCGAGGTCCAGAAATGCAGGCTTTTCTTGATGTCGGTGACCATCAGTTCGGGGACTAACTTGCTCCGTGCAAACATACCAATCCTTTTTCAAACGCTGTGAGATGAGTCGGGAAGAGTGTTCACGAAGGCCGCGATTTCACTCCGATCCCTGAGTCTGATTTTTGAACCGCTGAACCCTTCGAACAGCTGCCGGTGTGCGGAAAACCCGCTGGAGTCTTTGCGAACACGATAACTGCCGGCCCATTCCAGCAACGCGATCAGCAATTCGTCGTTGTCCTGCCGGTTTTCTCGCTGACGAATATTCGCGACGCAGCTTTCGTCGTCAACACACAGCCAGACCAGCGCTGTTGCACGGTTGATCAGTTCGCTGACGATCCAGCCGTAAACACCCTCAATCACCCAGCGCTCTTCATCGGCCAGCACGCGCGCCATGCCCAATGCTTCGGAGCGAGAGCGGGCGATGCTGCTTTCATCCGACAGCCAGTGGACGCGGTCAAGATCAGTCCACGGCGCATGCAGGTGTTCGGCCAGTCGTTTAGCCAGCCAGCTTTTGCCCGCACCAGAGTTGCCGATGATCAGGGTTCGGGTGAGGTTCATGGTGGCTCACACGTTCAGTCGTCTGTGTCGGGCGCAATCATCCGCGTCTTCGGTGCACCGTTTGAGTTGTGCTGAAAGATTTCCTGCGGCTGTCCCTTTTCATTGAAGAACACTTGGCCGATCCCTGCCGAATTCCACAGCCGTTCACCCGCTTCGGCATGTTCAGGGATGTGCGGGATGATGCGCATGCGACGGCGTTTGGTCAGCCAATTGAGCGGCGAGCGCGGCGAGTAGAGCCAGCGGTTGAGGCGGTCGAACCATTCGAGCAGCGTGGGCGGGAATTCGTTTTTGATGCCGCTGCTGGTGATCTGCCAGATCCTCGGACCGGCCTGGCGGTGTCGGATCAGGACTTCGTAGACGAAGGAATAATGCACATCGCCCGACAGCACCACGTAGTTACCCGGTGTGCGCGAGTGTCGGAAAATGTTCAGGATCACCTGGGCCGCGCCGCGATGGGCCATCCAGTTTTCCGCGTCGACCAGCAGCGGATAACCGCACCAGCTGAAGACGCGTTGCACGGTTTCGATCAGTTTGACGCCGAAGATCGGCGCTGGCGAAACAATGATCGCCGACGGGTGATCGAGCAGTTCCTGTTGCAGTTCGCTGAGCGCTTCCCAGTCCAGCAGACCCGAGGGTTGCTTGAGATTCATCTCGCTGCGCCAGCGTCGGGTGCGGGTGTCGATGACAACCAGCGCCGGAGTGGTCGGCAGCACGTAATGCCAGTGTTGAAAGCCGAGCAGCTCATCGATCAGAGCGTCCTGGACGTCGCTGTCGAGATAATCGTCGTGCCCCGTGGCACTCAATAATCGGGCTTTTTCCAGCACGTCGCCGAACGCATCCGGGTTGTTGCCCCAGCCCTGGCACAGCATGTAGGCGAGCAGCGCGTTGCCGATGATGCGCTTGGAGAACGGATGGCCGTAGGCCGTTTCCTCCCATTGCGCGGACAGATTCCAGTCATCGGTAATGTCATGGTCGTCGAAAATCATCAGGCACGGCAGATGCGCCATGGCCCGCGCGACATCCCCCAGGCCCCCCTTGAAGTCATCGATACGCGTCTGTTCAAGGGCATAACGCTTGCGTCTTTCGGGCGTCAGCGCTGGCGGTTGTGGCGCGATCAGCGTCCAGGGAGTCGGCGACCAGACCAACAGGTACATGGCCATGACTTCAGCGAATGTCACCAGGTGATTGTCGGCGCTGCTGCTGGTGAAAATCGGCTTGCGCGCTCCGCCGAAAAATCGCTCGCGCAAGGTTTTGTTGCTCTCAAGCGCCGGCAACAAATCCGCACGATGGTAATAACTGGCAGGGTGTTCGTAGAGTTTGGCGCTGTCGCTGACCACCGCACCTTCGAGGCGTTCTTCGAACAGCCCCAGTTGAGTGATCAGCGCATGGATCGCCCGCAACATCGGACCGGCGACATCGTCGGCGTACACCTGATCGCCGCTCATCATCAGCAGGGCCGGGCGCTCCGTCGCGGCATGTTCTGTCGCCAGAAAACGATCGACGCACAGCAAACCGTCGGCTGCCGGGTGGTGAGGTTTACGGCAGGAACCGTGCATCAACTGATCGATGCGCGAACGCAAAACAAAATTCGGGCAACGGGCTTCGCCGTACAGCAGATGAGGCGCCCAGTCGGCAATACTGGTCGCCGCGTCATCTATCAGCAAGTCATAGTCGATCAGGGTGTCGCAGGGCAGGGCGGTCGCCAGTGGTACATCGATCAGGTGGACGAAGGCATGCTTGCCCACCGGAATGACCGTGCATTGCCCGGCATCGAGGCGAATGTCGCCGACACCTTGCAGGCGCAAGGTCAGCGACAATGCCCGGGTTCCTACCAGCCAGAGCACCAGACGCGTGGGCTCCAGACGCCGCAACAGCGGGCCGGCGAGGACCGGTGGCAGAGAGCGATAGCTGTCGGGGAATGGCGAAGACATGGACATGCAGGTTCAAGACTCTTGGTGCACAGAGCGCGCGATGATAGCGCAGGCAGCGCCCGGGATTATCTGATGGCTACTGGCTTGCTGCTGAAATTGTAAAGCCGAGCCGGGCAGTGCTCATTTGCCATCAATGATCACTGCGCATATCACAAACGTCAGGAATGCCGTCACCAGGCTGCAAGCTCCGGCTATCAAATGGCGCCCGACCGGATACTCATCCTGCTTGAACCTGGCGACTGTGAAGAGCCATGTTCCGAAGAAGACGCCAAAGGTCGCCATGATCGTATAGAGAAAGTAAGCGGGTCGTGTTTTTGTCTCATCGGGGCTCATGAACATCAGCACGATCGTCGCGACAATCAAACTGGCCAGAGCACCTGCCAGGTTGGCGAACCACAGATACAAGCTGCCACGGTTCCTCACTATCCAGAACCAGATCCCCGCTGACGCAGCCAAGAACACCAATATTGCGACGAGAACCATTCATTCTTCCTTGGTAACAATGGCGTCCATTGTTCTTTGAGGTGGGGCGATGGCGTGCACGATAGCAAATCAGTGGCGTGGTGTTGAAGTGAGACGGGCGATTCATCAAGGCAGCGAAAGGCTGTCCCCCCTCGTGACACTGGTTTCCCCGTTGGCCACCAGCCAGCGAAACAGCTCGCTCAGCGACACCGTATGACTGCGCTCGATCCAGCGCACCACCGCCGGGCCGTAGTGTTCGGTGTAGCGGCTGAGCACCAGTTGGCGGCAGTCCGGTGACAGGCGCAGGGTGATTTCCCGGCAGTGCACATTAACCGCGTCGTGCCGGGTCACTCGCTGTTGCAGCGTCAAATGATTGCTTTCAGAAACCATCGGTCGGTACTCCTTCGCATTGAGGTTGGGTTGTTTGCGCTGAGCCTTGTTTGCCATCCTCCACATAAGCGGCTCGATGCTCGGCGACCACGTTGCGCAAGGCGCTGTAGTAATCCGGCAATTTTTGCAGGCTGTCGGTCAGCGGTAATGCTTCGGCTCGACCATCGACGATGCCGCCGACCGTGTTGATCGTGGACAGCGTGTCCACGGTATCGCTGTTGCTGCCGAACGGATCGACCACAAAACTCAGCACTCGCCCGGCTGCATCGCGGCTGTTCGAGGTGCCGAACAAGGGCAGCTCGACGATCGGACCGTTGCCGATGCCCCACACGCCGAAGGTCTGGCCGAAATCTGCTTTGTGACGCGGGATGCCGGCCATGCCGGACACATCGATCAAGCCCACCACGCCCACGGTGGTATTGAGCGCGAAACGTCCCAACGTATTGACCGAGCGCATCGGGTTGCCTTGCAGCAGGTCGTTGATAAAGACCTTGGGCTCGCCAAAGTTCGCGACAAAGTTGTGCACACCGGTCTGGAAAAAGTCCGGCAAGTACCGATAGCCACGGGCGACCGGCGCCAGGGCATAGTCATCGGCCACCCGATTGAAGGCAAAGACACCGCGGTTGAACGGTTCCGCCGGGTCGTACACCGAATAGCTGATTTCGGCACACGTCACGGTGGCGGACGCCGGCGGTTGGCTGCTGCAACCCGCCAGCCCGGCGGCCAGCACGGCCATCGATGTGTTGCGGACCAGCCAGGGAGCACATTTGAAAGGCAACATGGACGCAAGTCTCGGGAGGAATTCGCCGAGATGCTGAGCCCCAGGCCTTGCACAAAGATGTCTGGTTTATTGCGGTGCTGACGCTTTATTGCAGGATTGAAATATATGACGCGCTGCCGGGAATGGTTTTAGATGGCGGCTCCATTCGCCCCTTAAGTGACCTTCGGTGAACAGCCTTTTAATTGTGGACGACGACCTTGAAGTCCTCGATCTGCTGAAAAAATTCTTCGTGCAGCACGGCTACAGCGTCGAGGTCGCCACCGACGGCGCGTCGCTGTGGGCGGCCATCGAGCGCCATCCGCCGGACCTGATCATTCTTGACGTGATGTTGCCGGGGGACAGCGGATTGATCCTGTGTCAGCAACTGCGGATTCGCTACGCCATGCCGGTGATCATGCTGACCGCCATGGGCGAACTCAGCGACCGGGTCGTCGGCCTCGAACTCGGCGCCGATGATTACCTGACCAAACCTTTCGACGCCCGCGAGCTGCTGGCCCGGGTGCGCGCCGTGCTGCGGCGCGTGGACGAACGCCGGCCGGTCGTGACGGAGCGCCCACGGCCGCTGATCGACTTCGCCGACTGGCACCTCGACGTCACCCGCCGTGAACTGCGCTCGCCGGACAACGTGATGATCCCGCTGTCGGCCGGTGAGTTCGACTTGCTGCTGGTCTTCGTCGAACACCCTCAACGCATCCTCACCCGCGAGCAGTTGCTGGACCTGGCGCGTGGGCATTGCCATGACGCGTTTGATCGCAGCATCGATGTGCAAGTCAGCCGCCTGCGACGCAAGCTCGAATCCGACACCAAACGCCCGGCGATGATTCGCACGGTGCGCAATGGCGGTTATCTGTTCACCCCCAGCGTGACCCGGCGATGAGCTGGTTGAAGCGGATTCGCCGGGACACGGTGGCGCGCTGGATCGCCTTGACCATCATTCTGGCGATGCTGATTTCATTGGCGCTCAACGGGCTGTTTATCCAACTGGCGGGTGTGTGGGCGCGCCCACCGCTGACCGAAACCGGGTTGCTGGACAAAATGGCCGCCATCACCCGCATCATCCAGGCCGCCCCGGCGCCGCTGCGCAGCCAACTGGCGCACGCCGTCAGCGATGAGGGCTTCATCGTCAGTTGGCACCTTGATCGACGTGAGCTCAATCTGCCGACGGTGGAGGACCTGGATTCCGAAATCGGCTCGACCATCCTGCATCCGTTGCTTAAGTTTGCCGCACGAATCCAGACCTACGAGCCGGCCGACTGGACGGAGCCCTCGGCGGACGCCCGTTATGCGCTGCTGATCCAGCTGCCGGACGCGACCTGGGTCATGTTCTCCGCCCCCTCGCGCAGCTGGGGCCTGGACGAAGCGCCGCGCTACCTGATCGTCATCCTGCTGGTGCTGATCTCCACCGCCCTGGTCGCGCTGATCGCCACCCGCCGCCTCGCCACACCTTTGCAACACTTCGCCGAAGGCGCCCGACGTTTCGGCGTGGACTTCCGCGCCCCGCCGATCGAACCGCTAGGCCCTCAGGAAATCCGCCAGGCGATCCTCGCGTTCAACGCCATGCAGGCCCAACTGCAACACTTCATTCGCGACCGCACCCAAATGCTCGCCGCCATCTCCCACGACCTGCGCGCGCCCTTGACGCGGATGCGTTTGCGCGGGGAATTCATCGAAGACAGCGAGCAACAGCAGCGGCTGTTTCGTGATGTGGATGAAATGCAGGCGATGATCAACTCGGCGCTGGAATTCTTCCGGGATGATGCGCGGCTTGAACCGGCGACCCAGTTCGATCTGGCCGAGTTGCTGCAAACGTTGCTGGATGATTACCGGGATCAGGGGGTTGAGATCGCCTACGTCGGGCCGACGCGGTGGGTGTATTTCGGGCGGCCGCTGGGGCTTAAGCGGGTGATGACCAATCTGCTGGATAACGCGATCAAGTACGGCAGTGAGCCGGCGATTGAGTTGATTGCTGATGCTGGGGAAGTGCGGATCAAAGTACTGGATCGCGGGCCGGGTATTCCGCAGGCCAGCCTTGAACAAGTGTTTGTGCCGTTCTTTCGCATGGAAGGATCGCGCAACAAGAGCACCGGCGGTGTGGGCTTGGGATTATCGGCGGCGCGGGCGATAGTGTTGGAACATGGCGGGGAATTGAAACTGCGGAATCGGTCGAAGGGCGGGTTGGAGGCGTTGGTGGTGTTGCCCGTTTAACCGGCCCAGGTGTCCATTTGAAAAACAGGGAATGACAGATGATTGATTTCAACAACAAAGGCTTCTTCAAACTCAAGCAAAACGACGAATACGCCGAACGCGTCACCGCGCTGCTACTGGACGGGGAACAGGTGATCGACTCCTACAAATCCATGCGAGATGGCGTGGTGTTTACCAACAAGCGGATCATCGCGGTCAACGTCCAGGGCCTTACCGGCAGCAAGAAAGACTTCACCTCGTTGCCGTACAAAAACATCGTGGCGTATTCGGTGGAAACGTCGGGGACGTTTGACCTGGATTCGGAGTTGGAGATTTATTTTTCGTCGCTGGGGAAGGTGAAGTTCGAGTTCACCGGGAAGACATCGATGGTGGAAATTTCGAAACTGATTTCCAAGCATTTGCTCTGAGCTGAGTGATCGAAGGCCCCGAAAAACTCGGGGCTCATCCCGGATGTCAGTCAGTTACACACCCCCCCCTGTAGGAGCGAGCCTGCTCGCGATAGCGCAGATCAGCCAACATCAAATGTCGATCAGCACTGGCTCGCATGATCGCTGTACATACCGTTTTCTTTTTCAGCGCCTTCATCATCCGGAAACCAAATGCGTCCACGCCAAATTGAGCGCAATCGAGCCGGTGACGAGACTGACTGCCCCAGCGAACAGATGGCGCAGGAACAGGTTTTCCGGCTGTTGAAGCCTTGCGATGAGCCACATCCATGTTCCGACTAACGTGCCAAGCGCGGCCATGATCGAGAACAACATATAGGGAGCGTTCGGTGGGGCATCCCCGTTGGCGACGCGAGTCAGGTACTCCACGATCATTGCGACGATACAGCCACCTACGAAGCCCGCGAGATTGGCAAGCCACACATTCATGGTGCCGCGAGCGCGCACCACCCAAACCCACATTCCCGCCCACGCAGCGTAAATAACCAGCCAGTCGAACAGCATTATTTATTCCATCCCTTGGTGACCTGCCCAGGAAACGATCCACTGTGTTGGAGGGGGATGCAGTGGCTGCCGCGTTGTTCGCCCGCCAAGCACTGAGCATTGAAAGCCCCGAAAGCCCCGAAAGCTCGGGGTTTATTCAACCCGGGTTAGTGTTTTTGATGCACTTCATACTGGATGCTGTAGCCGTCGCCTAAATCGATCTTTTTAGACTCTGCAGTAGCCGTCAAAGGGATTTTTGCGGTGAGCTTATTTGTTTTTATGTCGGGGCGAATAGTGATGCATTGGGACTTGCTAATTTTGCCGATTTCTTCGCTTTTGTCGATCACGGTCGAACTTTCAATGATAATGGAAAGCTCGTTTTCTTTTGATAGTCCATCTATGGTAGTTCCATCAAATACAGGTGTGGAACGCAGGATTTTTTTATTCTCTTCGCAAACAAGTTCTACGTAATTACGCGTCTGACCTTCTTTTGAATAGTACGGAGCGTTAGAGTCAATCCGGTCTGAAGTTGTTCGCTTCGGTGTGATGAGTTTAAGGTCAACAACATAGCTTGGCGCGCTATGCGCTTGGCTTGCGAGAAGTACACCGGCGAGCAGAAGATACTTTTTCATTGTTTTCATCCTTGACGTGATTGAACTGAAACTGGCAGTTTGGTTTTTTATAGGTGCGATTTTTAAAATGTCTACAAGTTTATTTTGGTGAGGATGGAACCGGGTATCCCAGTTTTTCCTCAATCAGTTTGTAGACTGACTCATGGGTGCTGTAATTGATAACACCTGTTTTGCATGAGTCTTTGAGGAAGGATTTTACTGTTCCCTTGTTCGTGCCGTAGTGGCTGGAAACGTAGTCGTCCTCAAACTCTTGTACGCAATTGAAAAATTTGTCGTCCCTTGCTTTGTTGCGAGCCATTGTTAGTCCTTTATGTGGTTTTTTAACGAAGTGCGTGGATCAGTGGCGACTATTTTGAGATTCGTGCCTGTCGAGAAATCTAGCAGAGGCAGTACGGAGGGCGCAATTGAAATAATGTCCTATGGCCATTACGTCCGAAGCGGGCGCGGATTCTGGTGACCACGACGGCCCACGCAGGAAAAACGGCTTAACCCACATTTCGTCACTCACTGAATATCCAGGGCGTTCGACGCTGTACTTGGGTGAAGCGCGCCACGCTCGAGTAATCGACTTTGATTTCCAATCATTTGCTGTGAGCTGAGTGATCGAAGGCGCCGAAAAACCCGTGGTTCATCCCGGATGTCAGTCAGTTCACAAAACCCCTGTAGGAGCGAGCCTGCTCGCGATGGCGTCAGTACATTCAGCATTGTTGCTGACTGATCTGACGCCATCGCGAGCAGGCTCACTCCTACAGGTTTTTCGGTCGATCTTGAGCTTGTGTGAACCTAAGCCTCCCACCCCGCACCACTGACCGCCGCCTGCGCCAACGGATGCAAATCCGCCCCGTGATGTTCTGTCTGCCAGGCCAGCAATTCCTTGCGCATGCCCGGCGTCCAGTACATCTGCAGGTGATTACGCACACCGAGCACGGCCGCTTGCTGGTCCGGTTCGGTGGCGAAGTACAGGGCGATCTGGTTGACCATCTTGATCAGGTTCTCCGTACTCATCGGCGCACCTCCGCTTTGGCGCCACGGGCATGCCGGCGTTCCTTGAGCAGACGGTCCTGTTCATCACTGAAGGCCTGATAGCGTTTTTGCCACTCGGAAGGGTGGTAGACGCGGCTGACTTCCACGGCCGTGACCTTGTACTCCGGACAGTTGGTAGCCCAGTCGGAGTTGTCGGTGGTGATGACGTTGGCCCCCGATTCCGGGAAGTGGAACGTCGTGTACACCACGCCCGGCGCGACCCGCTCGGTGACCCGCGCACGCAGTACGGTCTGACCGGCGCGGCTGCCGATGCCGACCCAGTCGCCTTCGTTGATGCCTCGGCTCTCGGCGTCGGTCGGGTGGATTTCCAGGCGGTCTTCATCGTGCCAGGCGACGTTTTCGGTTCGCCGTGTCTGAGCGCCGACGTTGTACTGACTGAGGATGCGCCCGGTGGTCAGCAGCAGCGGATAACGATTGTTGACCTTCTCCTCGGTGGGCACATACCCGGTGAGCATGAAGCGCCCTTTGCCGCGCACGAACTGATCGATGTGCATGGTCGGCGTGCCGTCCGGCGCCTCGGCGTTGCACGGCCATTGCAGGCTGCCGTGGCTGTCGAGTGCGGCGTAACTGACGTTGGTGAACGTCGGCGTCAGGCTGGCGATTTCATCCATGATTTGCGACGGATGCGTGTAGTTCATCGGGTAGCCCAAGGCGTTGGCCAGCGCCACTGTGCCTTCCCAGTCAGCCTTGCCGCCCAGCGGTTCCATGACCTTGCGGACCCGCGAGATACGCCGCTCGGCGTTGGTGAAGGTGCCGTCCTTTTCCAGGAACGAGCTGCCCGGCAGGAACACGTGAGCGAACCTGGCGGTTTCGTTGAGGAAAATGTCCTGCACCACGATGCATTCCATGGCCGACAGGGCTGCGGTGACGTGCTGGGTGTTCGGGTCGCTCTGGGCGATGTCTTCGCCTTGGCAATACAGGCCTTTGAAACTGCCGGCCAGCGCCGACTCGAACATATTCGGGATACGCAGGCCCGGGTCGGGTTGCAAGGTGACGTTCCAGGCCTGTTCGAACTGCGCCCGTACCACTTCGTTGGAGATGTGCCGGTAACCGGGCAATTCGTGGGGGAACGAACCCATGTCGCAGGAGCCCTGGACGTTGTTCTGCCCACGCAGCGGGTTCACGCCCACGCCTTCGCGGCCGATGTTGCCGGTGGCCATGGCGAGGTTGGCGATGCCCATGACCGCAGTGCTGCCCTGGCTGTGTTCGGTGATGCCCAGGCCGTAGTAGATCGCCGCATTGCCGGCACCGGCATACAGGCGAGCGGCGGCGCGGATATCGGCAGCGGCGACGCCGCAGATCGGGCCGAGGACTTCCGGCGAGTGTTCCGCACGGCTGACGAACTCGCTCCAGCGAGCGAAATCGCTGCCCTCGCAACGGGCGTCGATAAACGCCTGATCGAGCAAACCTTCGGTGACGATGACGTGGGCCAACGCATTGAGCATGGCGACGTTAGTGCCCGGGCGCAGGGCCAGGTGCAGTTCGGCGCGGGCATGCACCGCGTCCACCAGGTCAATGCGCCGTGGGTCGATGACGATCAGGCGTGCGCCTTCACGCAGGCGGCGTTTGAGTTGGGAGGCGAACACCGGGTGGGCGTCGCTGGGGTTGGCGCCCATCACCAGGATCACGTCGGCCTGCATCACCGAGTCGAAACTCTGGGTGCCGGCGGATTCGCCCAAGGTTTGTTTCAGCCCATAACCGGTCGGCGAGTGGCAGACCCGCGCACAGGTGTCGACGTTGTTGTTGCCGAACGCAGCGCGCACCAGTTTCTGCACCAGATAGGTTTCTTCGTTGGTGCAGCGGCTGGAGGTGATGCCACCAATGGAATCGCGGCCGTACTTTTGCTGCAACCGACGGAATTCGCTGGCGGCGTAAGTCACCGCTTCATCCCAGCTGACTTCCTGCCACGGGTCGTTGATGTGTTTGCGGATCATCGGTTTGGTGATGCGATCCGGGTGGGTAGCGTAGCCCCAGGCGAAGCGCCCTTTGACGCACGAGTGGCCATGGTTGGCCTGGCCGTTCTTGTCCGGAACCATGCGCACCAACTGGTCGCCTTTCATCTCGGCGCGGAACGAGCAGCCCACGCCGCAATAGGCGCAGGTGGTGATCACGCTGTGCTCCGGCTGACCCAGTTCGACCACGCTTTTTTCCATCAGCGTCGCCGTAGGGCAAGCCTGCACACAAGCGCCGCAGGACACGCATTCGGAGTCGAGGAAGTTATCGCCACCGGCCGCCGCCACCCGTGATTCAAAACCGCGTCCGGTAATCGTCAGGGCAAAGGTGCCCTGGGTTTCTTCGCAGGCACGCACGCAGCGGTTGCAGACGATGCACTTGCTCGGGTCGTAATCGAAGTAAGGGTTGGACGTGTCCTTCACGTCGGCCAGATGGTTGTCACCTTCATAGCCGTAACGCACTTCCCGCAGGCCAACCTGACCGGCGACGGTTTGCAGCTCGCAGTTGCCGTTGGCCGAGCAGGTCAGGCAGTCCAGCGGGTGATCGGAGATGTACAACTCCATGACATTGCGACGCAGGGTCGCGAGCTTCGGCGTCTGGGTGTGCACGGTCATGCCTTCGGTGACCGGCGTGGTGCAAGACGCGGGATAGCCGCGCATGCCGTCGATCTCCACCAGGCACATGCGGCAGGAGCCGAAGGCTTCGAGGCTGTCAGTGGCACACAGTTTCGGAATGGTCGTGCCCATCAACGCGGCGGCGCGCATCACCGAAGTGCCTTCGGGCACGCTGATGCTGCGCCCGTCGATGCTCAGGGTTATCTGCACGTCGCTGTCGCGGGCCGGGGTGCCCAGATCAATATCGGTTTTCGGGTCGAAGAGGGTAATCATTGGTCGGCCTCCGAAGATTGCAGACCGAAGTCGGCGGGGAAGTACTTGAGGGCGCTGACCACCGGAAAGGGGGCCATGCCGCCCAAGGCGCACAGCGAACCGTATTGCATCGTGTCGCACAGGTCCTTGAGGATGATGACCTGCTCATCGCGACCACTTTGGTCCGGCGCGGCCAACAGGCGGTCGATCACCTCCACGCCGCGGGTCGAGCCGATGCGGCAGGGCGTGCATTTGCCGCAGGATTCCTCGGCGCAGAACTGCAAGGCGAAACGCGCCATTTGCGCCATGTCCAGGCTGTCGTCCGCGACCACCACACCACCGTGACCGAGCATCGCGCCGATACCGGCGAAGGCTTCGTAATCCAGCGGCGTGTCGAATTGCGACGGCGGCACCCAGGCGCCGAGCGGGCCGCCGACCTGTGCGGCTTTCAGCGGTCGACCACTGGCGGTGCCACCGCCGTAGTCTTCCACCAGTTCGCGCAGCGTCAGGCCAAAGGCCCGTTCTACCAGGCCACCGTGAAGAATATTGCCCGCCAACTGGAAGGGCATCGTGCCTAGGGAACGGCCCATGCCGTAATCGCGATAGAACTGCGCACCCTTGGCCAGAATCAGCGGCACCGAGGCCAGGGTCAGCACGTTGTGCACCAGCGTCGGCAGGCCGAACAGGCCCTTCAACGCGGGAATCGGCGGCTTGGCGCGAACGACCCCGCGTTTGCCTTCGAGCGAATCCAGCAACGCGGTTTCCTCACCGCAGATGTAAGCGCCGGCCCCGACACGCACTTCCATATCAAAAGCCAAGCCGCTGCCGCCGACATTGGCCCCGAGGTAACCGTTGGACCGGGCAATCTCCAGCGCCTCGTTCAGCGTGGTGATGGCCTGTGGGTATTCCGAGCGCACATAGATGTAGCCGTAGCTGGCGCCGACGGTGATGCCGGCAATGGCCATGCCTTCGATCAGCAGGAAGGGATCGCCTTCCATCAACATGCGGTCGGCGAATGTGCCGGAGTCGCCTTCGTCGGCGTTGCACACAATGTATTTCTGCACAGCCTGGGTGGCGCGTACCGTGCGCCATTTGATCCCGGCGGGGAACGCTGCGCCGCCACGGCCACGCAGGCCTGAATCGAACACTTCCGTTGCGGTTTGATCACCGCCAACGGTCACGGCTCTCGTTAAACCTTCGAAACCGCCGTGGGCCCGGTAATCGTCCAGCGACAACGGCCGGGTGATGCCGGCGCGAGCGAACAACAGGCGTTGTTGAGATTTCAGATAGGGCAATTCTTCCACCAGGCCCAAGGCCAGTGGGTGCGAGGACGGGTCGCCTTGCAGCGCATCGAGCACCGACGGCACATCGCTAGCGGTCAGCGGGCCGAAGCCGATACGGCCTTGCGGGGTGTCCACTTCCAGCAAGGGTTCCAGCCAATACAGGCCGCGAGAGCTGGTGCGTTGCAGGTCCTGACCGGCAAGGGCAGACGCCACCGCATCGGCACCCACGGCACGGGCAAGAGAATCACAGGGTAGATAGAGGCTCATGCGTCCTCCCGGCAAGCGTCGAGCAAAGCATCGAGACGCTCGGCACTGAGCCGCGCATGCACCTGACCATCCAGCTCCAGCGCCGGCGAACAGGCGCAGGCACCGAGGCAATACACCGGACGCAAACTGATGCTGCCGTCGGCGCTGCTGCCGTGATCATCCAGTTGCAGGCGATCACGCAACTGCGCGGCGAGCTGCTCGGCGCCACGACTCTTGCACGACTCAGCCCGGCACAACCGCAGGATATGCCGGGCCGGCGGCGCGGTACGGAAGTCATGGTAAAAGCTGATCACCCCGCGAACCTCGGCCTGACTCTGGTTGAGCGCGTGGGCAATCTCGGGGATGGCGGCATCGGGGATGTAACCGATACCGGCCTGAATCTCATGAAGGATGGGCAACAGTGCACCCGCAGAGCCTTTGTGGCGCTCCAGCACGCTGTTGACCATAGGCAATTGCAACATCTCATCAGGCATACAGCATTCCTCACGGTCACGGACAAACCAGGTGGTTGTCGGTCGTCCGAAAGTGTCGGCTGCGGCATTCACACCACGTCACGGTATCGTGGCATTGTCAGGCCGTTGGCCAGGGCACCCTGAGCGGGCATCTTGTTGTGCCCGATACGGTCTTCGCCGCACCTCTATTGGGCATAAAGGGCAGCTTGCCACGCTGCTATTGATCGAACTGCACCAAAGCGACGTGTTCGGTTCTGCCTACGACTCTCCAGTAAGTCTAGAAGAGCACAAAGCCAAGCGTTTGCTTACCGAATATCTTTCAGATACGCCTTGAGTACGATGAGCGGGCGATCCACCTCGCTTGTGCCAAGCTGAAGGGTGTTGAAGCGCCGAGCATTCGATTGCCGGTCAGGCAAACCCCCAAAGGGCCCATAACATGAACATCGCTCATGCAGCACACGTCCGTCGAGAATTCTATAAAGCCGTCAGGTTCTACTTTCACGTTGTCTGGCCGATTTTTTCCATCCTGCTGTTTTTGATCGTGCTGTTCGGTCTGATCATCAGCTATCTGGAAGGATGGGGTCCTTTTGACGGTATCTACTTCGCGTTCGTGACCGGCCTGACCATCGGTTATGGCGATCTCGTCCCGAAACTGGCCGTCTCACGGGTGCTGGCGATTTTGCTGGGGTTTAACGGGGTGCTGATGACGGCAATATTTGCGGCGATCAGCATTCGGGCGATTGAAAATGCGGTGCGGGCGACAGACCACCTGGAGTAGGGGACGTGGCGGCGTAGTGGGAAATGCGCTATGAAGCCCTGCTCGCGATGTTCATTTGAAAACAGGGAAAGACTGATGATTGATTTCAACAACAAAGGATTCTTCAAGCTCAAGCAAAACGACGAATACGCCGCACGCGTTTCCGACCTTTTGATCGACGGCGAGCACGTCATCGACGCTTATAAGTCCATGCGCGACGGCGTGGTGTTCACCAACAAACGCATCATCGCCGTCAACGTCCAGGGTCTCACCGGCAGCAAAAAAGACTTCACCTCATTACCCTACAAAAACATCGTGGCGTACTCGGTGGAAACCTCTGGCACGTTCGACCTGGACTCCGAACTGGAGGTTTATTTCTCGTCGTTGGGAAAAGTGAAATTCGAATTCACCGGCAGGACATCCATGGTCGAAATCTCAAAACTGATCTCCCAGCACTTGCTCTAACCCCAAAACGAAAAAGCCCCGAAACCTCGGGGCCCCAACTGACTAAACACACATCCAAAGTGGGAGCGAGCCTGCTCGCGAAAGCGCCAGACCAGCCACCATCAACGCTTAAAGCTAGCCACTACCTCCAGCCTTAGCCCCCACCCGCTTAGGTGTCGGCACAAACCAGTTTTTCATGCGACGTCGACGTTGGCATAGTCATCAGGCTCCGCCAGCATCAATCCCAATCGCGCCCGATCCTCTGGTGCTGGCTCAGTCCGGCATTACGTGCGGGCCTTCTTGTTTCTGGAACATGGAAATTGGCTTAACCGCCCCTTGTGGGAGCGAGCCTGCTCGCGAAAAACTCAAGGCAACCACCATTCCCGCTGAATGCCCCACCCCGCGACCAAACCCGCCCCTACATGCGTTACGCCTGACGTCTAAAAACCAGAAGCTACTCTTCAACCTCCGCTGCCTGCTTCGACATCGGCGCAACCTTCCGATCCCGCGTCAGCACCTTCACCGCATCATCAACCACCGCCTTACTCATCGCCGTCAAATAATGCGCAGCCCAGGCATGGCGGTCGGTGTCTGTTGCGTAGGCGACATCTTCATTCAGCTTCTTGGCGAGGAAGAGAAAGTCAGAAGCCATGGCTAATGCATCGCCGAGGGGAACGCCGCGAGTGACGTGGAAAAGCGGTTGGTCTGCGCAGTAAATGGCAGGGGTTAGGCCGATGGTTTTCAGCTCGGATTGATCGGTCATTGGCCACCTCCATTGAGGGAGAGGCGGTGGGAGAGGGTGGATGGTGGGGCGATACGCAACTGGGAGTCGCGTTGAGGGAAAAGCCAGATTTTGTACGTATCCATACAGCGCATTGTGAAGCTCCTTAATTTTTAAGAGCCGCCACAATTCGTTACCAAGCGAATGGGTGGCAGCTGTGCGCAGGTTGGTAAACCGGGAAATCAAGGAAACCGGCACGTCCGAAGACGTCCCACGCACAGCCGCCATAACGCAGATCGCAGGCGAAAAAAAAGCGCCTGCGAACGCATAGCACTGTTGCGCAGTGATTTACCTCGGGTTACCAAGCCCGGCCGCTGAATTGGCAGCGACGGTGGGAGGGTATCGTGCAGGTCATTTTCCTGCAACCTCCGAGAGCGGTGGGTGATTATGTGGTCAATCACTGTGGATATTCTGGTGATGAGGGCTCGGTGGTGGGCAGGGAAGTAAAGGCGTACTTGCGTCATGAAACGCGCTGAAACAGTTCAATACCATCTGTCTGTAGGTTACATATTTGCGCTTCGGGTCGTTGCGGATTTACCTCATAATCCGCGCTTCTGCCGTCGGTAGCTCTGCTTCTCTACTAATCTGTAGTCGCTGCAACCCGACCTTAAACAGCCAAGGAGAAAGGCAATGCCAGATAACCGGACCCCGCGTCATTCGGCTGCATCTGCAAAGGATGCTCTCGAGCGTTTGCTGGCCCCATCTGATTTGCCTGCGACCCTATGAGCCAAGCCGCCTTAGTCAATCCAAGCCTGCTCACATGGTCTCGTGAGCGCGCAGGTCTCTCCACTGCGCAGGTTGCTAAAAAGCTGCCAGTGAAACCTGATCGAGTAGAGGAATGGGAGGCTGGCGAGACCAAACCAACATTCCTTCAGGCTCAAAAGTGGGCGAGTCTCGCTCACATCCCTTTTGGCTTCTTGTTTCTTCCGCGCCCGCCTGTCGAACAACTGCCTTTACCTGATCTTCGGACCGTCGGTGGTATTGCGCCTCAACGTCCCAGCCTGGAATTGTTGGACACTGTCAGGGACTCCATGCGTAAGCAGGACTGGTACCTGGAGTATCTGCAATATCAGGAGCATCAGCCGCTGGCATTCGTCGGTCGCTTCAACAGCCAATCTCGAGTCGCAGAGGTGGTGGACGATATTCGCCGGACGCTCGGCGTGAACCCTGACGCTGCTCGATTGGATTACGACAAATACAGCCGTGCCTTGATAGAAGCTGCAGAAGCGGCTGGCATTTTGGTTATGCGCAGTGGCATTGCGCTAGGAAATACTCATCGCAAACTTGAAGTCAGCGAGTTCCGGGGTTTTGCCATCAGTAATACCTACGCCCCCGTGGTATTCGTCAACAGTTCCGACGCTCCCACCGCCAGACTGTTCACCTTACTTCACGAACTGGCCCATATCTGGATTGGTAGCAGTGGAGTGTCTGACGGAAATACCGCCAATGGTCGAGATGAGGAGCGATTCTGCAATGCAGTTGCAGGTGAGTTTCTGGCTCCCGAAGCGCAATTTCGTGCCCTGTGGAACCCTGATGTTAACTGGGAAGACAATTTAGCTCCGCTAGCCACTCGGTTTCACATCAGTAGATTGGCGATCGGTCGCCGCGCATTGGATCTTGGATATATAAGCCAAGCTCATTACAGCGCTTACTATCTAAAGATCTTCAAGGCTTTCCAGGATGAAAAAGGTGGAGCGGGTGACTATTACCGTAACGCCACCGCGAAAAACAGCCCTCGCCTAAGCAAGGCAGTGCTGACTGAAGCAATGAGTGGCCGGATGCTGCTGCGCGAGGCGGGACACTTGCTCGGCGTGCAACCTGCCAAGTTAAGGACGCTTGCCAGTAAGATCACGGAATGAATTATTTACTAGACGCTAATACACTGATCGAAGCAAAAAATCGATATTACGGGATGACTATCTGTCCTGGGTTTTGGCAATGGTTATTGCTGAAAAATGAAGCGTTAGCTTTATCTAGCATCGCCCCCGTAATGGATGAGTTGACCAAAGGGAATGACGAACTCGCTGATTGGGCGAAGGAGAACGCTGGTTTCTTCCACAACACCACCGATGACTCTACGCAAGAAGCATTCGCTCAAGTGGCAGGGCTTGTGGCTGATCAGGCGCCGAGAATGAAGATAGGTGCCATGGAAGAGTTCTTAGCGGGTGCGGACCCTTGGCTAATTGCAAAGGCTTTGACGACAGGTGCGACGTTAGTAACTCACGAAAGGCTGAATCGCGACGCAAGACGAAAATTCATCATTCCTAATATTTGCGAGCAGCTTAACGTCTCTTTTTTGAATACGTTTGAGTTGCTGCACAAGCTTGAAGCCAGGTTTGTGCTGCTTGTTTAAATGAAATTCGAACTGAAATGCCAAGCGATTCAGCGCTAATGTGAATTGCCTGTTACTCAAAAGTGACTTCCAAACATTTTGCCTGGCTATAGCGGCGGACAGCCCCGGAAGAATTCGGGCCGCCCGCCCCGTGAGTTCATCGCTGCAATGTAGGAGCGAGCTCACGAAAAACGCAAGCCAGCAACCACAACTGCTGTGCGGCCCTTAGGGCTGCCAATCAACCCGGTCATAAAATGGATTTCAAACAGTTTTGCCAAGCTCATGAATTCAATATCAGCAAATGCGCGGTAAATTTAGCTGGTGGCAGCTTCACGATGACGGAGCTAAAAACGTCACCTGTCGAATTCTTGAACTTGGCGGAAGACGATTTTGAACGGGGCGGTCTGTCTGCGCTTGTTAACGCAATGACCAATTCAAAGCGCGCGATTATCTGTCAGATAGATCAGCTACTGATTTCTTTTGGTTACCAGTCGCTTAGATGGAATGTACCGAAAAAACTAGAGCGATTGCGAGCGCTTGGCCTGTTGGCACCAAGTCTGTTACGCAAAATAGTGGATGTGCGGAATATTCTTGAACATGAATACAAAATCCCTGACTTTGAGTTTGTAGAGGACTCGCTGGATATCGCGAGTCTTTTTGTAATGTCTGCTTCTGCTATGTTCATTCCGTTCGAGGATGTATTGGAGTTTTCACTACCTGAGTCAACTTGTAGGGGAAGCTCTGTTACGCACATCAATGTCGGGTTGTGTAGAGAGCCTCGAGGTGTTTTTTACAAGGTCTATGCGTATGAACCCGACGAAAATTCCGGTCGATGCGTTGATCAGTGTGAGATTCCATCAGGGCATATACTTTTCGAGGCCATGGTGAAGCTTTCCGCGTCTTTGATGCTTCGATACAAGGTCGAGCAAGCTTTTGAAAGTTTTGATAAGGCCTATGCACAGGTATGAAAGGAGTTTTGGAAAAGGAACAGATTGATCATCCACGCACTCGGGTTAAGTAATGCCTGTCAGCTCACCACGATCCCTGTGGACGCGAGCCTACTCGTCAAATCCGTCAGGCCGGTTCCCCAATGCACCACCACTGTACTGCAACTTCATCGTCAGGTTGAGTTACGTCATGCCCGTGCTCGATGAAATTTGCTGGTGACTGCAACGCGAGAACTTGACTGATCCGCTCTGGCATTAGAGCGTTTGTTTCACCAAGAAAACCCAGATAATAGTCCCTGTCATAGAAGACGGTGACCTCGCTCTGATGAACCCATGGCCACACCACCAGGCAAGCGACCCGGTAGTAACCTTGTGAGTGGTCAGCAGCGTTGGACAGGTGGCTAGCGGCTTCGAGCAGTTGCTGAATGCAGAAGGCTTGAGCTTCGATCCTGGCTTGAGGACCTTGAACCAAGGCCGCATGCACCGGGATCTTCCAGTGTGTATAGCGCTCCATGTGGGCGGATCGCGGGTAAAACTCATCGCGAAAGCTGGAGGCCCAGCGCTCCAGAGCGCGAAGGCGGCGGGGAATGCCTCTGAGTGGTTTGTTGCTGAGGGCGATTTGCCGCATTGATACGTCCTTGTGGTGCCGAAAAAATCTTTCGTTGTTGTCAGTTGGGGCAATGGATAAGTGGCAGGTCCATTCTCACTTCAACCATACCCCTGCCAGTATCAGTAGGTGTGAAGGGGCTCCAACCCAATCATTACTGAATGTCTTTAAGATAATCCTTAAGCGCGAAGAGCGGCTCTTCAAGCTGATCCATCGACTGCGCAGTGCTGAAATCAGCTGACAACCTGTGCAGCTCCCGTCCCAGTGGCGTATGAATTCCGCCTAAAGCGTCCATCGCCAAACTAACGCAGCGCGCCACCCGAAACTGAATCCCCTCAATATCTCCCCGACGCACCAACAACCCAAAAACCTCGCGCTCATAATCACTCATGATTGGATCATCCCGCAGAATCGGGCTTTCACCCTCTCGCTCATAAGCAAGCTTGAGGCAGAACAGGGCGACGGTTTCCAGCAGCAGTTCCATGGGGTGAATCCTTGAGAAGGGGCGTACCGGCCAAGAATACGAAGATCAAAAGCTCGCAGCCTTCGGCAGCCGCTACACGACAGCGGTAAGCAAGCTCACTTTCCTACAGACGAAAAAAAGGCCTTGCTAAGCAAGACCTTTCTTAATTTTGGTGCCCCGAGGGAGACTCGAACTCCCACTCCTTTCGAAAACGGATTTTGAATCCGCCGCGTCTACCAATTCCGCCATCAGGGCTCAATGGCGGCGAAGTATAGAGATGAGATTACCGTCGGTCAATCAGGTACATAGAGAATTTTCACTATTTCGGCTAGACTTCCGGCCCCTGCTAGACGAACCCCATCATGCGCGTTGCTGACTTTACTTTCGAACTCCCAGATTCGCTGATTGCTCGCCACCCTTTGGCCGAGCGTCGCAACAGTCGCCTGTTGACCCTTGATGGGGTCAGCGGCGCCCTGGCACACCGTCAATTCACCGATTTGCTCGAGCATTTGCGCCCGGGCGATTTGATGGTGTTCAACAATACCCGGGTGATTCCGGCGCGGCTGTTTGGCCAGAAGGCTTCCGGCGGCAAGCTGGAAATTCTGGTCGAGCGCGTGCTCGACAGTCATCGCGTGCTGGCGCATGTGCGGTCCAGCAAGTCGCCGAAGCCGGGTTCGAAGATCCTGATCGATGGCGGTGGCGAGGCCGAGATGTTGGCGCGGCACGATGCGTTGTTCGAGCTGGGGTTCGCCGAAGAGGTGTTGCCGCTGCTCGACCGCGTCGGGCACATGCCGCTGCCTCCTTATATAGACCGCCCGGATGAAGGCTCGGACCGTGAGCGTTATCAGACGGTGTACGCCGAGCGCCTGGGCGCGGTGGCGGCGCCGACGGCGGGGCTGCATTTCGATCAGCCGCTGATGGAGGCGATTGCCGCCAAGGGCGTCGAGACGGCGTTCGTGACCTTGCACGTCGGCGCGGGCACGTTCCAGCCGGTGCGCGTCGAGAAGATCGAAGATCACCACATGCACAGCGAATGGCTGGAAGTCGGCCAGGACGTGGTCGATGCCGTCGCTGCATGCCGCGCTCGTGGTGGTCGTGTGGTGGCGGTGGGGACCACCAGCGTGCGTTCCCTGGAAAGCGCCGCGCGCGATGGTGTGCTCAAGCCGTTCAGTGGCGACACGGACATCTTCATCTACCCGGGCCGGCCGTTTCATGTGGTCGATGCCCTGGTCACCAACTTTCATTTGCCCGAATCCACGCTGTTGATGCTGGTTTCGGCGTTCGCCGGTTATCCCGAAGCCATGGCCGCTTATAAAGCGGCTGTTGAGCATGAATACCGCTTTTTCAGCTACGGTGATGCGATGTTTATCACCCGTAACCCCGCACCACGTGGCCCTGAGGACAAAGAATGAGTCGCCAAAGTCGTATGTCGTTTGAGTTGCTTGCTACCGACGGCAAGGCTCGTCGCGGTCGTTTGACCTTCCCGCGCGGTACCGTCGAGACCCCGGCGTTCATGCCGGTGGGCACGTATGGCACCGTCAAGGGCATGCTGCCGCGGGATATCGTCGCGACCGGCGCGGAGATCATTCTGGGCAACACCTTCCACTTGTGGCTGCGTCCTGGCACCGAAGTGATCAAGAAGCACGGCGACCTGCACGATTTCATGCAGTGGAAAGGCCCGATTCTGACCGACTCCGGTGGTTTCCAGGTGTTCAGCCTGGGCGCGATGCGCAAGATCAAGGAGGAGGGCGTGACCTTCGCTTCTCCGGTCGACGGCGCCAAAGTGTTCATGGGCCCGGAAGAGTCGATGCAGGTTCAGCGTGACCTGGGCTCGGACATCGTGATGATTTTCGACGAGTGCACGCCGTACCCGGCCGACGAAGACGTCGCACGGATTTCCATGGAGCTGTCGTTGCGTTGGGCCAAGCGTTCGAAAGAAGCCCATGGCGACAACACGGCGGCGCTGTTCGGCATCGTTCAGGGCGGCATGCACCAGGATCTGCGCATGCGCTCCCTGGAAGGCCTCGACAAGATCGGCTTCGATGGCCTGGCCATTGGCGGTCTGTCGGTGGGCGAGCCCAAGCACGAGATGATCAAGGTGCTGGATTACCTGCCGGGGCAAATGCCGGCTGACAAACCTCGTTACCTTATGGGCGTTGGCAAACCGGAAGATCTGGTTGAGGGTGTGCGCCGCGGTGTGGACATGTTCGATTGCGTGATGCCAACCCGTAATGCCCGCAATGGGCATCTGTTCATTGATACAGGCGTGCTGAAGATCCGAAACGCGTTCCATCGCCATGATGATTCGCCGCTCGATCCGACCTGCGATTGCTATACCTGCCAGAACTTCTCCCGCGCTTATCTGCATCACCTGGACAAGTGCGGCGAAATGCTGGGGAGCATGCTCAATACCATCCATAACTTGCGTCATTATCAAGTGCTTATGGCTGGTTTGCGCGAGGCTATTCAACAGGGTACATTGGCCGCCTTTGTCGATGCCTTCTACGCCAAACGCGGGTTACCTGTTCCGCCTTTGGACTGAGTTTTCTGACCCCAAGATTCAACATTTGCAACTGGAGTGCTAAATGAGCTTTTTTATCTCTAATGCCATGGCTGACGCTGCTGCACCGGCAGCTGCCGGCCCAATGGGTGGCGGTTTCGAGTGGATTTTCCTGGTCGGTTTCCTGGTCATCTTCTACCTGATGATCTGGCGTCCACAGGCCAAGCGCGCCAAAGAGCAGAAGAACCTGCTGAGCAGCCTGCAGAAAGGCGACGAAGTTGTGACCACCGGCGGCATCGCCGGCAAGATCACTAAAGTGGCTGATGATTTCGTGGTTCTGGAAGTTTCCGACACCGTCGAAATGAAGTTCCAGAAAGGCGCCATTGCCGCCACGCTGCCAAAAGGCACGCTAAAAGCGATCTAAGTTTCAACTTCTACTCAATCGACGGGGCGCGCAAGGCGCCCCGCGTCATAAGCGGGCGGCGTGATGCTGAACAAATACCCTCTGTGGAAATACATTCTGATCCTGGCGGTGCTGGCGGTCGGTCTGATTTATTCCGCTCCCAATTTATATCCTGATGACCCGGCCATTCAGGTCAGCGGTGCAAGCACTGCGCTGCAAGTCACTCAGGCTGATCTGGATCGTGTGAGCGTTGCGCTCAAGGAATCCGGGATCAACGTCAAGGCAGCCACGCTGGCGGCCAATGGCAAGGGCGGTCTGATTCGTCTGACCAAGGCTGAAGATCAGCTGCCGGCCAAAGACGTCGTGCGCAAGGCACTGGGTGATGACTACGTCGTAGCGCTGAACCTGGCACAAACCACCCCGCAATGGCTGCGCAGCCTCGGCGCGCACCCGATGAAGCTGGGTCTGGACTTGTCCGGTGGTGTGCACTTCCTGCTGGAAGTGGACATGGACAAAGCCCTCGACGCACGCTTGAAAGTGTACGAAGGCGATGTAAAGAGCCTGTTGCGTAAAGAGAAACTGCGCTATCGCAGCCTGCCGCAACTCAACGGTGCCATTCAGCTGGGCTTCGCTGATGAAGCTTCCCGCGAACAGGCCCGCGCACTGATCCGCAAGAACTTCAACGATTTCGACATTGTTCCGGCCGACCTCAATGGTCAGGCGGTGCTGCGTCTGGCGATGACCCCGGCCAAGCTGGCGGAAATCCGTGAATACTCCATCAAGCAGAACTTGACCACGGTACGTAACCGCGTCAACGAGCTGGGTGTTGCCGAACCGATCGTTCAACGTCAGGGCGCCAACCGCATCGTGGTTGAGCTGCCGGGCGTGCAGGACACCGCAGAAGCCAAGCGTATCCTCGGCAAGACGGCCAACCTTGAGTTCCGTCTGGCGGCTGAGCCGGGCGCTTCGAAAGCCACTTCCGAAAGCTTCGAGTTCCGTGAAGGCAATCGTCCACCGGCACAGATCGAGCGTGGCCTGATCATCACCGGTGACCAGGTGACTGACGCCAAGGCTGGCTTCGGCGAGCACGGCACGCCAGAAGTGAACATCCGTCTGGATGGTCACGGTGGCGAGCTGATGAGTCGTGCGACTCGCAGCAACGTCGGTCGCAGCATGGCGGTGATCTTCATCGAACAGCGCCCGGTCACCACGTACACCAAGCAAATGGTCAACGGCGTCGAGAAAGACGTTGCGGTCCAGACGTTTAAAGAAGAGAAGAAGATCATCAGCCTGGCGACCATCCAGTCGCCGCTGGGTGCTCAATTCCGCATCACTGGCCTGAACGGTCAGGGCGAGTCGTCCGAACTGGCGCTGCTGTTGCGTGCCGGTGGTCTGGCTGCACCGATGTACTTCGCTGAAGAGCGCACCATTGGCCCGAGCCTAGGTGCCGACAACATCACCAAAGGTATCGATGCATCGCTGTGGGGCATGCTGTTTGTCTCGCTGTTCATCATCGCCATCTACCGCTTCTTCGGCATCATCGCCACCGTCGCACTGTCGGTGAACATGGTGCTGCTGCTGGCCTTGATGTCGCTGCTGGGTGCAACGCTGACCCTGCCGGGTATCGCCGGTATCGTATTGACCATGGGTATGGCGGTCGACGCCAACGTTCTGATCTTCTCGCGGATTCGTGAAGAGATCGCGGCGGGCATGACCGTACAACGGGCAATCAACGAAGGCTTCGGCCGGGCATTTACTGCGATTCTCGACGCCAACCTGACAACGTTGCTGGTCGGCGGGATTCTCTTTGCTATGGGCACAGGTCCAGTCAAAGGCTTCGCAGTGACCATGTCCCTCGGGATCTTTACCTCGATGTTCACGGCCATCATGGTGACCCGCGCGATGGTCAACCTGATCTTCGGCGGTCGTGACTTCAAGAAGTTGTGGATTTAAGGGGCTGCCATGTTACGTACAATCAACTTCATGGGCGTTCGCAACGTTGCGTTCGGCGTCACATTGTTCCTTACCGTGCTGGCTTTGTTCAGCGTCGCCACCAAGGGCATGAACTGGGGCCTGGACTTCACCGGCGGTACGCTCATCGAGCTGACCTACGAGCGTCCGGCCGATGTCACCAAGGTGCGTGAGCAGCTGGTCACTTCGGGGTATCACGAGGCAATCGTGCAGAGCTTCGGTGCGACTACCGATTTGCTCGTGCGTATGCCGGGTGAAGACCCGCAGCTGGGCCATCAAGTGGCAGAAGCGCTGCTGAAAGTCGGCGGCGACAACCCGGCAACGGTCAAGCGCGTCGAGTTCGTCGGCCCGCAGGTGGGTGAAGAACTGCGCGACCAGGGCGGCCTCGGCATGCTGATGGCGCTGGGCGGTATCCTGATCTACCTGGCTTTCCGCTTTCAGTGGAAGTTCGCGGTCGGTGCCATCGTTTCGCTGATCCACGACGTGATCGTGACCATCGGTATCCTGTCGTTCTTCCAGATCACCTTCGACCTGACGGTGCTGGCGGCGGTACTGGCGATCATTGGTTACTCGCTCAACGACACCATCGTGGTATTCGACCGGGTTCGTGAGAACTTCCGTGTACTGCGCAAGGCCAGCCTGATCGAGAACATCAACATCTCGACCACGCAAACCCTGCTGCGCACCATGGCGACGTCGATCTCCACCTTGCTGGCGATCGCGGCCCTGCTGTTCTTCGGTGGCGACAACCTGTTCGGCTTCTCCATTGCCCTGTTTATCGGTGTTCTGGCGGGTACTTACTCGTCGATCTACATCGCGAACGTGGTGCTGATCTGGCTGAACCTGAGCAGCGAGGACCTGATTCCTCCTGCGGCCACTGACAAGGAAGTCGACGACCGTCCATAACGGCCATCGCTCCTCCAGCTGTCAGCCCAAAAAGGCGCGAGTTGAACTCGCGCCTTTTTTTATGCTCCAAGGCTGGGAGAAGCGCGGGCTTTGCCCGCATGTGATGGTCAGGAGGTTCATGTGAACAAGTCGTTGCTGGTTGGTGCGGTATTGGGTGCTGTCGGTGTAACAGCCGGGGGTGCTGTTGCCACCTACAGCCTGGTTAAAAGCGGCCCTGAGTATGCGCAAGTGCTAGCCGTTGAACCGGTCAAGACACAAATCAAGACGCCACGTGAAGTGTGCAAGGATGTAGCAGTAACCCGGCAAGCGCCGGTGAAAGATCAACACCAGATCGCCGGTACGGTGGTCGGTGCATTAGCCGGTGGTTTGCTGGGTAACCAGATCGGCGGCGGCACCGGCAAGAAGATTGCCACGGTCGCAGGCGCTGTCGGTGGTGGTTATGCGGGCAACAAGGTTCAGGAAGGCATGCAAGAGCGTGACACCTACACCACGACTCAGACTCGCTGTAACACAGTGAATGACATCAGCGACAAGGTTGTAGGCTACGACGTTCGTTATTCGTTGGATGGCAAGGAAGGCAAGGTGCGGATGGATCGTGATCCGGGTAACCAGATTCCGGTCGACAAGGAAGGCAAGCTGGTCCTGTCGCAGAACGAACAGGCTCACTAAAAAACTGCAATTCAGATTCAAAAAGAAGCACCCGGATGGGTGCTTTTTTTGTGCCCACGATTTGTGCCTCACCACCGTCCCTTGTGGGAGCGAGCCTGCTCGCGAAAGCGGTGTATCAGCCACCTCCATTGCTGGATGTGAGGACGCCTTCGCGAGCAGGCTCGCTCCCACAGGGAATGGGTGGTGTGCTTGAGAGCGAATTCCAGGCATAAAAAAAGCACCCCGAAGGGTGCTTTTTTGAGGGCGTTCGCTTAGCGTTTCAGCGAGGCCGGCAGGTGCGGCTGGATCGCCGTCAATACTGCCTTGAAGCACTTGGTGTTGCCTGCAACGACATGGCCTTTCTCAAGGAAGTCGTGGCCACCGGTGAAGTCGCTCACCAAGCCGCCGGCTTCCTGGATCAGCAGGGCGCCTGCCGCCATGTCCCACTCGGACAGGCCCGACTCCCAGAAGGCGTCAAAACGACCGGCGGCCACGTAGGCCAGGTCCAGGCTCGCCGAACCTGCGCGGCGGATGCCGGCGGTCTGGCCTACCAGGGCGCGGAACATGCCCAGGTAGTTGTCGAGGTTGTCCATCTGGTCGTCACGGAACGGGAAGCCGGTACCCAGCAGGGCGCCGTCCAGGCTGGTGCGACCGCTGACGCGCAGGCGACGACCGTTCAGTTGAGCGCCTCGACCACGGCTGGCGGTGAATTCTTCCTGGCGAACCGGGTCCAGAACAACAGCGTGTTCCAGGCGACCGCGGTATTTGCAGGCGATGCTGACAGCGAAGTGAGGAATGCCGCGCAGGAAGTTGGTGGTGCCGTCCAGCGGATCGATGATCCACAGGTATTCTTCGCCTTCGATCCCGGTGCCGGCGTGCATGCCGGTTTCTTCACCCAGGATCGAGTGATTCGGGTAGGCCTTGCGCAGCGCGTCGATGATTTTCTGTTCGGCGGCGCGATCCACCTCGGATACATAATCCTTGGCGTCTTTTTCGTCGACCTTGATGGTATCCAGGCGCTCGATGGAGCGGAAGATCAATTCACTGGCGCTGCGGGCGGCGCGCAGCGCGATATTCAGCATGGGCTGCATGGATGTGTCACCTAAGGTTGTTAAAGAAAGCCGGGCATTCTATCAGAACTTTTCTACAGGTGAAGGTTGGTGTTCGCTTTCATAGCTTAACGGTAGGATCAACTGTAAGATTCTGCTCCCAAATTTGTGTTCGAGAACGCCTCCCGTGCTGCATAACATTCGTGTCGTCCTGGTCAATACCAGCCACCCCGGCAACATCGGCGGGGCTGCGCGTGCCATGAAGAACATGGGCCTGTCGCGGCTGGTGCTGGTCGAACCGCGGTTGTTCCCGCATCACGAGGCCGATGCCCGTGCTTCCGGCGCCGGGGACATCCTTGAAAACGCGCAAGTCGTCGCCACCTTGGAAGATGCCTTGGTCGGCTGCAATCTGGTGCTTGGCACCAGCGCCCGTGACCGTCGCATCCCCTGGCCGTTGCTCGATCCCCGCGAATGCGGTGTGAAGGTGGTCGAGGAAGCGGCATCGGGTGCCGAGATTGCCTTGGTCTTTGGTCGTGAAGATTCCGGCCTGACCAATGAAGAGCTGCAGCGATGTCATTATCACGTGCACATCCCATCAGACCCTGAGTTCAGTTCGCTGAACCTTGGGGCAGCGGTGCAGGTGTTGAGTTATGAAGTGCGCATGTCCTGGCTCGCGGCCCAAGGCCAGCCGAGCAAGGTCGAGAAGGATGAGGTGGCGTCCACCAAAAGTGGTGAGCTGGCGACCATGGATGAGCTGGAGCGATTCTATGAGCACCTGGAGCAAACCCTGGTGGCCATCGAATTCCTCGATCCGGAAAAACCACGGCACTTGATGGCGCGCCTGCGCCGGTTGTACGGTCGCAGCTCGGTCAGCCGGGCGGAAATGAATATATTGCGTGGCATCCTCACGGAAACCCAGAAAGCGGCCCGTGGCGAGCTTCTAAAGCGGAAGGATTAAAAATGTTCGAGCGTTTGCGTGAAGATATCCAGAGTGTTTTCCATCGTGACCCGGCAGCGCGCAACGCCTTTGAAGTCCTGACCTGCTACCCCGGCATGCACGCCATCTGGATCCATCGCCTGTCATCGGCCCTGTGGGGTATGGGTTGGAAGTGGCTGGCGCGGGTTGTCTCTAACTTCGGTCGCTGGCTGACCGGGATCGAGATTCATCCCGGCGCCAAGGTCGGTCGTCGCTTCTTTATTGACCATGGCATGGGCATCGTCATTGGCGAGACCGCCGAGATCGGCAACGATGTCACCCTTTATCAGGGCGTGACGTTGGGTGGCACCAGCTGGAACAAGGGCAAGCGTCACCCGACGCTGGAAGATGGCGTGGTGGTCGGGGCGGGCGCCAAGGTGCTCGGTCCGTTCACGGTGGGCGCGGGTGCCAAGGTCGGTTCCAACGCCGTCGTGACCAAGGCGGTTCCGGCCGGGGCCACGGTGGTCGGGATTCCGGGGCGGATCATCGTCAAGTCTGATGAAGAGCAGGACGCCAAGCGCAAGGCCATGGCCGAGAAGATCGGTTTCGATGCCTACGGTGTTGGCGAAGACATGCCTGACCCGGTGGCGCGGGCTATCAACCAATTGCTCGATCACCTGCAGGCAGTCGATGGCCGTCTGGAGGGGATGTGCGGAGCGTTGAAGGACCTGGGCAGTAATTACTGTGCGAAAGATCTGCCTGAGTTGCGCGAAGAAGACTTTGCCTGTGTGAAGGACAAGGATCAGAGTCAGGCCAGCTAAACCGCGCCGACCCCTTCGCGGGCAAGCCTCGGCGCGACCCCTGTAGGAGCGAGACTTGCCCGCGAAGAACGATAACGCGGTACTGCTGGCTGTACGCGGCCAGCCTTTGCTATGATGCGCGCGCTCTTTTGCGGGTAATCCTGACTAAAGTACTAGGTCTTATAGTTGACTTAAATACTCGGGAATTGCATACTCGCCCCATTCCGAACTCCGTGGTAATTGTCCATGCGACTGACTACAAAAGGCCGATACGCCGTAACCGCCATGCTCGACCTGGCGTTGCACGCGCAGCACGGGCCGGTGTCCCTGGCCGATATCTCCGAGCGCCAAGGCATCTCCCTGTCCTACCTCGAACAGCTTTTCGCCAAATTGCGCCGCAGCAATCTGGTCTCCAGCGTTCGTGGCCCGGGCGGTGGCTACCAACTGTCCCGCGACATGCAGGGCATCCAGGTCGCCCAGGTGATCGATGCGGTGAACGAATCGGTCGATGCAACCAAATGCCAAGGCCAAGGTGATTGCCATCAAGGCGACACCTGCCTGACCCACCACTTGTGGTGCGATCTGAGCCTGCAGATTCACGAATTTCTGAGCGGTATCAGCTTGGCTGACCTTGTAACTCGCCGTGAGGTGCAAGAAGTAGCCCAGCGTCAGGACCAGCGCCGTTGCAACAGCAAGGCGCCACGCCTGGACAAGATTGAAGCGTCCGCCGTCGAATGACAGCCAGAGAGCAAAGCGGTACGCCAGCCAGCCTGATTAGGAGATAGTCCATGAAATTGCCGATTTACCTTGATTACTCTGCGACCACCCCGGTTGATCCGCGTGTTGCGCAAAAGATGAGTGAATGCCTGCTGGTCGACGGAAACTTCGGTAACCCGGCGTCCCGTTCCCACGTGTTCGGCTGGAAAGCTGAAGAGTCCGTCGAAAACGCTCGTCGTCAGGTCGCTGACCTGGTTAACGCCGACCCGCGTGAAATCGTCTGGACCTCCGGTGCCACCGAGTCCGACAACCTGGCAATCAAGGGTGCGGCGCATTTCTATGCGACCAAAGGCAAACACCTGATCACCACCAAGATTGAGCACAAGGCTGTCCTCGACACCATGCGCCAACTGGAGCGTGAAGGTTTCGAAGTGACCTACCTCGAGCCTCAGACTGACGGCCTGGTTACGCCAGCGATGATCGAAGCCGCCCTGCGCGACGACACCATCCTGGTCTCGGTCATGCACGTGAACAACGAAATCGGCACCATCAACGACATCGCAGCCATCGGCGAACTGACCCGCTCCAAGGGAATTCTGTTCCACGTCGACGCCGCTCAGTCCACTGGCAAGGTCGAGATTGACTTGCAGAAGCTGAAAGTCGACCTGATGTCGTTCTCTGCCCACAAAACCTACGGCCCTAAAGGCATCGGCGCGCTGTACGTCAGCCGCAAGCCGCGTGTTCGCATCGAAGCGACCATGCACGGCGGCGGTCACGAGCGTGGCATGCGTTCCGGCACCCTGGCGACCCACCAGATCGTCGGCATGGGTGAAGCGTTCCGCGTAGCCAAAGAAGACATGGCGGCCGAGAACATCCGTATCAAAGCCCTGAGCGACCGTTTCTTCAAGCAGGTCGAAGGCCTGGAAGAGCTGTACATCAACGGCAGCATGACCGCCCGCGTACCGCACAACCTGAACCTGAGCTTCAACTACGTTGAAGGCGAGTCGCTGATCATGGCGCTCAAGGATCTGGCGGTTTCGTCCGGTTCGGCCTGCACCTCGGCATCGCTTGAGCCTTCGTATGTACTGCGCGCCCTGGGCCGCAACGACGAACTGGCCCATAGCTCGATCCGTTTCACCTTCGGCCGTTTCACCACCGAAGAAGAAATCGACTACGCCGCGCAGAAAGTCTGCGAGGCCGTTACCAAGCTGCGCACCCTGTCGCCGCTGTGGGACATGTACAAAGACGGTGTCGACATTTCGAAAATCGAGTGGGCGGCACACTGATTTCAAGTCGCCGCAAACCGGCCCTGCAAAACCAAGGTTTTCAGGGCTCAAGAGCGACTCTCTGATGAGTGAGGATTAAGAATCATGGCTTACAGCGAAAAGGTCATCGACCACTACGAAAACCCGCGCAACGTCGGCAAGATGGACGCGGAAGACCCTGATGTCGGCACCGGCATGGTCGGCGCTCCGGCGTGCGGCGACGTGATGCGCCTGCAGATCAAGGTCAACGAGCAAGGCATCATCGAAGATGCCAAGTTCAAGACTTATGGTTGCGGTTCGGCGATCGCCTCCAGCTCCCTGGCGACCGAGTGGATGAAAGGCAAGACTCTGGATGAAGCAGAGACCATCAAGAACACTCAGCTGGCCGAAGAACTGGCACTGCCGCCGGTAAAAATTCACTGCTCCGTACTCGCTGAAGACGCTATCAAAGCGGCCGTTCGCGACTACAAGCAGAAGAAAGGCTTGATCTAAGCATTAAGCGACGAGTAAGGAGTCAACGATGGCTATCAGCATGACAGAAGCGGCTGCTCAACACGTGCGACGCTCCCTTAACGGGCGCGGCAAAGGTGAGGGGATTCGCCTGGGTGTTCGCACCACAGGTTGTTCCGGCCTTGCCTACGTGCTGGAGTTTGTCGACGAGGTGGTTGCAGAGGATCAGGTGTTCGAAAGTCACGGCGAGAAAGTGATCATCGACCCGAAAAGCCTGGCCTACCTGGACGGCACCGAACTCGATTTCGTCAAGGAAGGGTTGAACGAAGGCTTCAAGTTCAACAACCCCAACGTGCGCGGTGAATGTGGCTGCGGCGAAAGCTTCAACATCTGAGGCTGCTCGTGGGTACTCCTTGTCATTTCGCTTTATTTGAACTGCAGCCGAGCTTCCGTCTGGATCTCGATCAGTTGGCCACGCGCTATCGTGAGTTGGCGCGCGGTGTTCATCCGGACCGCTTTGCAGACGCTTCCGAGCGCGAGCAGCGGCTGGCGCTGGAGCAATCCGCGAGCCTCAACGAGGCCTATCAGACGCTCAAAAGTCCCCCAAAGCGCGCGCGATACCTGCTCGCTTTGAATGGAGGCGAGCTGCCGCTGGAGGTCACGGTGCATGATCCGGAATTCCTTCTGCAGCAGATGGAATTGCGTGAAGAGCTCGAAGACCTGCAAGACAGCGCCGACCTGGCGGGTGTTGCAGTGTTCAAGCGTCGCCTGAAGACGGCTCAGGATGAACTGAACGAAAGCTTCGCAGCCTGTTGGGATGATGCAGCGCAACGTGAACAGGCCGAACGCCTGATGCGGCGCATGCAGTTCCTCGACAAGCTCACCTACGAAGTGCGCCAGTTAGAAGAGCGCCTCGACGATTAACCCAGTGCCGCTCCGGTCGCACGCCTGATATACAGATAAGTCCTGATAACGATGGCCCTACTGCAGATCGCCGAACCCGGCCAAAGTCCTCAACCGCACCAGCGTCGTCTGGCTGTGGGGATCGACTTGGGCACTACCAATTCGCTGGTCGCTGCGTTGCGCAGTGGTCTTTCCGAGCCTCTGGCCGACGCCGAAGGGCAGGTCATCTTGCCGTCCGCCGTGCGCTACCACGCCGATCGCGTCGAAGTCGGCGAGTCCGCCAAGCTGGCGGCCGCTACCGATCCTTTGAACACCGTGCTGTCGGTCAAGCGCTTGATGGGTCGTGGTCTGTCCGACGTCAAGCAATTGGGCGACCAACTGCCGTACCGCTTTGTCGGTGGCGAGTCGCACATGCCGTTCATCGACACGATTCAGGGGCCGAAAAGCCCGGTCGAAGTCTCCGCCGATATCCTCAAGGTGCTGCGTCAGCGTGCTGAAGCGGCATTGGGCGGCGAGTTGGTGGGCGCGGTGATCACCGTTCCGGCCTATTTCGATGATGCTCAGCGTCAAGCGACCAAGGATGCGGCCAAGCTGGCCGGTCTGAACGTGCTGCGTTTGCTCAATGAACCGACCGCAGCCGCAGTGGCTTACGGTCTGGATCAGCATGCCGAAGGCCTGGTCGCGATTTACGACCTGGGTGGCGGTACGTTTGATATTTCGATCCTGCGCCTGACGGGCGGTGTATTCGAAGTCCTCGCTACCGGTGGCGATAGCGCCTTGGGTGGCGATGACTTTGACCACGCCATCGCTGGCTGGATCATCGAGAGCGCCGGCTTGTCCGCCGACCTCGACCCGGGTGCTCAGCGCCATCTGCTGCAAACCGCTTGTGCGGCCAAAGAAGCCCTGACCAATGCCTCGACGGTTGAAGTCGCTTACGGCGACTGGAAAGCGCAACTGACCCGCGAAGCCTTCGATGCGCTGATCGAGCCAATGGTCGCCCGCAGCCTGAAAGCCTGCCGCCGCGCGGTGCGTGATTCCGGCATCGAGCTGGACGAAGTGCACGCTGTGGTCATGGTCGGCGGCTCGACGCGCGTGCCTCGCGTTCGTGAAGCCGTCGCTGAAGCCTTTGGTCGCCAGCCGCTGACTGAAATCGATCCGGATCAAGTGGTGGCCATTGGGGCTGCGATCCAGGCCGATACGTTGGCTGGCAACAAGCGCGATGGCGGCGAATTGCTCTTGCTCGACGTCATTCCGTTGTCCCTGGGTTTGGAAACCATGGGCGGCCTGATGGAGAAGGTGATTCCACGCAACACCACCATCCCCGTTGCCCGCGCCCAGGACTTCACGACTTACAAAGACGGCCAGTCGGCCATGGCGATTCACGTGCTGCAAGGCGAGCGTGAGCTGATCAGCGACTGCCGTTCCCTGGCACGCTTCGAATTGCGCGGCATTCCGGCCATGGTCGCCGGTGCCGCGAAAATCCGCGTGACGTTCCAGGTCGATGCCGACGGTCTGCTCAGTGTCTCCGCTCGCGAGTTGGGTTCAGGCGTCGAGGCCAGCATTCAGGTCAAGCCGTCCTACGGTCTGACCGACGGCGAAATCGCCAAAATGCTCAAGGAATCGTTCCAGCACGCCAACGACGACAAGGTCGCCCGTGTGTTGCGTGAGCAGCAGGTCGACGCCCAGCGCCTGATCGAAGCGGTGCAGGCTGCCCTTGATGTCGACGGTGAGCGCTTGCTCGACGCCGAAGAGCGCATGGTCATCGAGTTGCAGATGCAGGAACTGACCGAACTGATGAAAGGTACCGATGGTTTCGCCATCGAGCAGCAGACCAAGCGTCTGTCGCAAGTGACCGACGCTTTTGCTGCCCGCCGCCTGGACTCAACGGTGAAAGCCGCGCTGGCGGGGCGCAACCTGAATGAGATTGAGGAATAACGATGCCGCAGGTCATTTTTCTGCCACACGAGAAGTTTTGCCCGGACGGCATGGTTGTGGAGGCTGAACCCGGCATCTCCATCCTCGAACTGGCTCACGAACACCATATCGAGATGGAAAGCGCTTGCGGCGGCGTCTGCGCCTGCACCACCTGCCATTGCCTGATTCGCGAGGGCTTTGACTCGCTGGAAGAGGCCGATGAGCTGGAAGAAGACTATCTTGATAAGGCTTGGGGGCTGGAGCCCCACTCACGCTTGGCCTGTCAGGCAAAAGTCGGGACTGAAGACCTGACCGTCGAAATTCCGAAGTACTCGCTCAACCATGCGGCCGAAGCGCCGCACTGATTCAAGGAAACGTCATGAGTCTGAAATGGGTTGATGTGCTGGAAATCGCGATCCAGCTGGCTGAATCCCGGCCGGAAGTGGATCCGCGTTATGTGAACTTCGTCGATCTGCACAAATGGGTGTTGGCATTGCCGGAGTTCAGTGATGATCCGACCCGCGGTGGCGAGAAGGTACTTGAAGCCATTCAGGCCGCCTGGATCGAAGAAGCAGACTGAGTCTGCGCCGTATGCAGTTAGGCAATACCAAAGAACCCGCGTATAATTCGCGGGTTTAATTTTTCGCAAATTACCGTTTCTGGAGTTACACCATGGCTGTTCAACGTACTTTCTCCATCATCAAGCCTGACGCTGTTGCAAAAAACGTCATCGGCGAGATCACCACTCGTTTCGAAAAAGCCGGCCTGAAGGTTGTAGCTTCGAAAATGAAGCAACTGTCCAAAGCCGAAGCTGAAGGCTTCTACGCTGAGCACAGCGCTCGTGGTTTCTTCGGCGACCTGGTTGCTTTCATGATCTCCGGTCCAGTTGTCGTTCAGGTTCTGGAAGGCGAAAACGCTATCGCTCTGAACCGTGAGCTGATGGGCGCTACCAACCCTAAAGAAGCTGCTGCCGGCACCATCCGTGCTGACTTCGCTGACTCCATCGATGCCAACGCTGTACACGGTTCGGACTCCGAAGCCGCTGCTGCTCGCGAAATCTCGTACTTCTTCGCAGCTACTGAAGTAACCACTCGCTAAGCATTGGCTTATGAGTGAAGGTGAATCCATGACTACATCGACTGTAAAAACCAACCTGCTGGGTCTGACTCAGCTGGAAATGGAAAAATTCTTCGACTCAATCGGGGAGAAGCGTTTCCGTGCCGGTCAGGTAATGAAATGGATTCACCACCTTGGCGTCGATGATTTCGACGCCATGACGAACGTCAGCAAGGCCTTGCGCGACAAGCTCAAGGCTATTGCCGAAGTTCGCGGTCCTGAAGTCGTCAGCGAGGACATCTCCACCGACGGTACCCGTAAATGGGTAGTGCGCGTGGCGTCCGGCAGCTGCGTCGAGACCGTTTACATTCCCCAGGGCAAGCGCGGCACTTTGTGCGTTTCGTCCCAGGCAGGCTGTGCCCTGGATTGCAGTTTCTGCTCCACCGGCAAGCAAGGTTTCAACAGCAACCTCACCGCCGCTGAAGTCATCGGCCAGGTGTGGATTGCCAATAAATCGTTCGGCAGCATCCCGGCGACCGCCGACCGTGCCATCACCAACGTCGTGATGATGGGCATGGGTGAGCCGCTGCTGAACTTCGACAACGTAGTGGCCGCCATGCATCTGATGATGGATGACCTGGGCTACGGGATCTCCAAGCGCCGCGTGACCCTGTCCACTTCGGGCGTGGTGCCGATGATCGATGAGCTGTCCAAGCACATTGACGTCTCCCTGGCGTTGTCGCTGCACGCACCAAACGACGCATTGCGTAACCAATTGGTGCCGATCAACAAGAAATATCCGCTTAAGATGCTGCTCGAGTCGTGCCAGCGCTACATGTCGTCCCTGGGCGAAAAGCGCGTGCTGACCATCGAGTACACCTTGCTCAAGGACATCAACGACAAGGTTGAACATGCCGTTGAGATGATCGAGTTGCTCAAGAACATCCCGTGCAAGATCAACCTGATTCCGTTTAACCCGTTCCCGCATTCCGGTTACGAGCGCCCGAGCAACAACGCGATTCGCCGTTTCCAGGATCAGCTTCACCATGCCGGCTTCAATGTCACCGTGCGCACCACCCGCGGTGAAGACATCGATGCCGCGTGTGGCCAATTGGTAGGGCAGGTGCTGGATCGCACCCGTCGCAGCGAACGTTATATCGCCGTGCGTGAGTTGAACGCCGAGAACGATATGGCTCAAAACGCTGCGGAATAAATCAAGAGAGGATCTCTATGTCCCTGCGCTTTGCGCTGCTTTTGCTGTTGGCCAGCCTGTGTGCTGGTTGCGTCCTGTCGGGCGATTTCAACCCGATGAAAACCAGCAAAGGTCGCGATGAAGCGCGTGCTGCCTATGTGCAACTGGGCTTGGGATACTTGCAGCAAGGCATGACCGAACGGGCGAAAGTGCCGTTGAAGAAAGCCTTGGATCTGGATGACTCGGACCCGGATGCCAATGCGGCGCTAGGGTTGGTGTTTCAGGCTGAAATGGAACCTGAACTGGCAGACCAGCACTTTCGCAAGGCGCTGTCTTCCCGCCCCGACGATGCTCGAATCCTGAACAACTACGGCAGCTTTCTTTTCGAAGAAAAACGTTACAAAGAGGCTTACGAGCGCTTTGAACAGGCCGCCGCCGATACCCTGTATCCTGAGCGTTCGCGGGTGTTCGAGAACCTGGGCATGACCGCTTCGAAGCTGGGTCAGCGTGATCTGGCCCAGCAGCAACTGGAAAAAGCCCTGCGTTTGAACCGCCAACAACCGCGTGCATTGCTGGAAATGGCTGAGTTGTCCTTCGAAGACAGGCATTATGTGCCCGCGCGTGACTATTACGATCGTTTTAGCCTGCTCACCGAGCAAAATGCACGTAGTCTATTGCTCGGCGTTCGGCTGGCAAAAGTGTTTGAAGATCGCGACAAGGCCGCCAGTTTTGGCCTGCAACTAAAACGACTCTATCCCGGTACGCCGGAATATCAGCAATACCTGTCGGAGCAATGATGAAAGCGGCGCATCCCGAAGTTGTAGCAGCGAATCGCGTTAACCCCGGTGAGACTTTGCGCCAGGCCCGCGAAAGCAATGGCTGGTCGCTGGCTGAAGTGGCCCTCAAGCTCAACCTCACCGTTAATTCCTTGAGTAATCTGGAAGCCGGCGCTTTCGACAAGCTGCCGGGGCACACCTTTGCTCGCGGTTATATTCGCGCGTATGCCAAATTGTTGGGCATGGACCAGACCGTTCTGGTCCAGCAGTTCGACCAATCCACCGGCACCGACTCCCAGGGCAGCAACGTCCACAGCCTGGGGCGTATCGAAGAACCGGTTCGGGTTTCCCACACTATTTTGCGCATTGTCAGCCTGCTGTTGCTGATCGCAGTGATTGGCGGTGGTTTTGTCTGGTGGCAGGATCAAACCTCCCAGCGCACCAAGGACCTGATCACCCCGAGCCCGGAACACGTCGAAGTCGAAGGTGCTGATGGCACCACCCAGATCCATCCGCTGGACGAGCCGGAAGACCAGGCCGTCGCGGAAAGTCAGGTTGACGGGGCAACCGCGCTGGCGTTGCCGCAAGCCGAGAATTCCACTGAAGCACCGGCCGGGACTGAAGCCACTGCGCCTGCCGCCGCGCCGACTGCGCCCGTTGTCCCAGCGCCTGCTGCACCGGCGCACAGCAGCGCTCCGGTTGTCGCGACTCCCGTAGCGCCGGCTCCGACGGCTCCTGTTGTATCAACTCCGCCTGCAAGCGCTTCGGTGACGCCGACCATCCCCGCTCCAGCACCGGCAGCACCGGCAGCTCCGGTTGCCGGCCAAGGTCAGGTTCAACTGCAGTTCACCGCCGATTGCTGGACGCAAGTGACCGATGGCACCGGCAAAGTGCTGTTGAGCGGTCTGAAGCGTAAAGGCGAAAGTGTTTCCGTCAGCGGCAAGCCGCCGTTTGCCGTGCGTCTGGGCTTCGCCCGTGGCGCGCAGGTCAGCTACAACGGGCAGGCGGTTGATGTCGCTCCGTTCACCAGTGGCGAGACTGCTCGCCTGAAGTTGGGTCAATAAGTCATGCACGGCGAATCTCCAATCAAACGTCGCGAATCCCGCAAGATCTGGGTCGGTAACGTGCCCGTCGGCGGCGATGCGCCCATCGCTGTTCAGAGCATGACGAACAGCGACACCAATGACGTGGCCGCCACCGTGGCCCAGATCAATCGTCTGGAAGCCGCTGGTGTCGATATCGTGCGGATTTCCGTGCCGGACATGGACGCCGCCGAAGCCTTCGGCAAGATCAAGCAATTGGTCAAGGTGCCGTTGGTTGCCGACATCCACTTCGACTACAAGATTGCGCTGCGCGTCGCCGAACTGGGCGTTGATTGCCTGCGGATCAACCCGGGCAACATCGGTCGTGAAGACCGCGTGCGCGCGGTGGTCGATGCCGCCCGTGATCGCGGGATCCCGATCCGCATCGGCGTCAACGCCGGTTCCCTGGAAAAAGACCTGCAAAAGAAATACGGCGAGCCGACCCCGGCGGCGCTGGTCGAGTCTGCCCTGCGTCACGTCGAGCACCTTGAACGCCTGAATTTCCAGGACTTCAAGGTCAGCGTGAAGGCCTCCGACGTGTTCATGGCCGTCGCCGCCTACCGCCTGCTGGCCAAGGAAATCGTCCAGCCGCTGCACCTGGGCATCACCGAAGCCGGTGGTTTGCGCTCAGGCACGGTGAAATCCGCCGTGGGCCTCGGTATGCTGCTCGCCGAAGGGATTGGCGATACTATTCGCATCTCGTTGGCGGCCGACCCGGTCGAGGAAGTGAAAGTCGGCTACGACATTCTCAAGTCCCTGCACCTGCGTTCCCGTGGCATCAACTTCATCGCCTGCCCGAGCTGCTCGCGGCAGAATTTCGATGTGGTCAAAACCATGAACGAGCTGGAAGGGCGCCTCGAAGATCTGCTGGTGCCGCTGGATGTCGCGGTCATCGGTTGCGTGGTCAACGGGCCGGGTGAAGCCAAGGAAGCCCATATCGGCTTGACCGGCGGCACGCCGAACCTGATTTACATCGACGGCAAGCCGTCGCAGAAACTGACGAATGACAATCTGGTGGATGAGCTTGAACGCTTGATCCGCCAGAAAGCGGCCGAAAAGGTCGAAGCCGACGCGGCAGTCATCGCCCGCGGCTGATCGAACGAATTTAAGGATTTATAGTGAGCAAGTCTCTGCAAGCCATACGTGGCATGAACGACATCCTGCCCGAACAGACCCCGCTGTGGCGTCATTTCGAGGGCACCGTCTCGCGTCTGCTGGATAACTACGGTTACAAGCAGATCCGCATGCCGATCGTCGAGTTCACCGAGCTGTTCAAGCGCTCCATTGGTGAAGTGACCGACATCGTCGAAAAAGAGATGTACACCTTCGACGACCGCAACGGCGATTCCCTGACCCTGCGCCCTGAAGGCACGGCGGCCTGCGTGCGTGCTGTGCTCGAGCACGGCATCACCGGCGGTGGTCAGGTGCAGAAACTCTGGTACATCGGCCCGATGTTCCGTCACGAACGTCCGCAAAAAGGCCGTTATCGCCAGTTCCACCAGATCGGTTGCGAGGTCTTCAACCTCGACGGTCCGGACATCGACGCCGAGCTGATCGTGCTGACCTGGCGCCTGTGGGGCGAGCTGGGCATCCGTGATGCGGTCAAGCTTGAGCTCAACAGCCTGGGCACCGCCGAGTCCCGTGCTCGTTATCGCGAAGCGCTGGTCGAGTTCCTCTCGTCCCGCCTGGACAAGCTGGACGAAGACAGCCAGCGCCGTCTGAAAACCAACCCTTTGCGGGTGCTCGATACCAAGAACGCCGACACGCAAGCCGTGCTGGTCGATGCGCCGAAAATGGCCGACTACCTGGACGAAGAATCCCGTGTGCACTTCGAGGGCCTGAAGGCTCGACTGGACACCGCCGGCATTCCTTACGTGATCAACCCGAAGCTGGTTCGCGGACTGGATTACTACAGCAAGACCGTTTTCGAATGGGTCACCGACAAGTTGGGCGCCCAGGGCACCGTGTGTGCCGGTGGTCGTTACGACGGTCTGGTGGAGCAGATGGGTGGCAAGCCAACCCCGGGCGTCGGTTTCGCCATGGGTATCGAGCGCCTGGTGCTGTTGCTTGAAACCCTGGAACAGATTCCGGAAGAGATCTCCCGTCAGGTCGACGTTTACCTCTGCGCCTTCGGAGAAGCCGCCGAGCTGGCCGGTCTGGCCCTGAGTGAACGTGTACGTGATCAATTGCCCAACCTGCGCCTGCAAGTCAATGCCGGCGCGGGCAGCTTCAAAAGCCAGTTCAAGAAGGCCGACAAGAGCGGCGCGCTGTATGCGCTGATCCTCGGTGACGACGAAATGGCCCAGCAAGTGGTAGGTTTCAAACCCCTGCGTGGCCAGGGCGAACAACAAAGCATTGCCTGGGATGCGCTTGCTGCACACCTGGCCACCTGCGTCGTGCAGGGTTGAAGCTGTCATAAACAGCCGATTTAGCGATTAAGGAGTATTGGGGTGTCGAGTACCGAAGACGAAAACCTGGCAGATTTGAAGGACTGGTGGACACGCAACGGCAAGCCCCTGGTCACTGGCGGCCTGTTGGCGCTGGTCATCGTGTTCGGCTGGCAGGCCTTTCAGAAGTATCAGAGCAATCAGTCGCAAGGCGCCTCGATTCTCTATCAGCAATTGCTCGAAACCACGCTGACGCCTGACGGCAAGCCTGATGCCGCCCGTGTTTCGGACCTGGCCGGCAAGCTCAACAGCGAGTTCGGCGGTAGCGCCTATGCACAGTACGGCAGCTTGTTCGTGGCGAAAGTCGCGGTCGACAGCGGCAAGCTGGACGACGCGGCCACCGAGCTGAAAGCCATCGTGGCAAAACCGGCCAACCCGGCGCTGGGCGAAATCGCCCGTCAGCGTCTGGCGCAGGTACTGGCGGCGCAGAACAAGGTCGATGAGGCCCTGAAGCTGCTCGAAGGCGATGCTGACAAGGCATTCCTGGCCACGCGCGAAGAACTCAAAGGCGACCTGCTGGTGCAGTTGGGTCGTACCGACGAAGCAAACACGGCGTATCAAAAAGCCAAGGCGGCACTGTCGGATGAAGCGGCGGTCGGTGGCCTACAAATCAAGCTGGACGACCTGGCCAAAGGGGATGCGTGACGTGATCCGTTGGAAACATGCAGCATTGCTGGCTCTGGCCATTTTGGCCGCGGGTTGCAGCAGCAACAGCAAAAAAGAATTGCCACCGGCCGAGTTGACCGACTTCAAAGAAGAAGTGGTTCTGCAAAAGCAGTGGAGTCGTTCGATCGGTGACGGTCAGGGCGAAACCTACAACATGCTGGTTCCGGCGATCGAAGGCGATACCATCTATGCTGCCGACGTCACCGGTGTGGTGATGGCGCTGGATCGCAGCAACGGCGACGTCAAATGGAAGAAGGACCTTGAACTGCCTGTTTCCGGCGCCGTTGGCGTGGGTTACGGTCTGGTCATGTTCGGCACCATCAAGGGCGAAATCGTTGCTCTGGATGCGATCAATGGTGAAGAGAAATGGCGCGCTCGCGTGTCCAGCGAAGTACTCGCACCGCCGGCCAACAACGGTGACGTGGTTGTGGTTCAGACTCAGGACGACCGTCTGATTGGTCTGGATGCCGCCACCGGCACCCAGCGCTGGTTGTATGACAGCACGCCTGCGGTCCTGACCTTGCGCGGCACCAGCGCACCGATCGTCACCAACCGCCTCGCGGTGGCTGGCCTGTCGACCGGTAAAGTGGTCGCTCTCGATATTTCCAACGGCGTGCCGGTGTGGGAACAACGGGTCGCGATTCCACAAGGTCGTTCGGAACTGGAGCGTGTGGTCGATATCGACGGTGGCCTGCTGCTGTCCGGCGAAACACTGTACGTCGCCAGCTACCAGGGTCGCGTTGCGGCACTGGACCTGCAAAGCGGTCGTCAGCTCTGGCAGCGTGATGCTTCCAGCTATGCCGGCGTCGCGCAGGGTTTTGGCAGCGTTTACGTGAGCCTGTCTTCGGGCACCGTTGAAGGCGTCGACGAACGTTCCACCACAGCCTTGTGGAGCAACGATTCGCTGGCTCGTCGTCAACTGTCGGCTCCGGAAGTGTTCTCCAGCTACGTTGCAGTCGGCGATATGGAAGGCTACCTGCACCTGCTGAGCCAGGTGGACGGTCGTTTCGTCGGCCGCGAGCGCATCGACAGCGACGGCCTGCGTGCCCGTCCGCTGGTGGTGGGTGACACGATTTATGTGTATGGCAACAGTGGCAAACTGGAAGCCCTGACCATTAAGTAAAGGTTTGACTATGCTTGGGGTTTAACCCCCAGGCGGCCTTGTTCTGCAAGGCTTGCGGCGCCTTCAAGCGCTGCCCCGAGCACCAGCCGCTGCCTCGCAGCGGCTTTTGTATTTTCTGAAATAACGAAGTGGAGAGCCGCATGGTTCCCGTAATCGCCCTGGTGGGCCGACCGAACGTCGGCAAGTCCACCTTGTTCAACCGCCTGACCAGGACTCGCGACGCCATCGTCGGCGACTTGTCCGGTCTGACCCGTGATCGCCAATACGGTGAGGCCAAGTGGCAAGGGCGTTCCTACATTCTGGTCGACACCGGCGGTATCTCCGGTGACGAGCACGGTATGGACGAAAAAATGGCCGAGCAGTCGTTGCTGGCCATTGAAGAAGCGGATGTCGTTCTGTTCCTGGTAGATGCCAAGGCCGGTTTTACCGCCGCCGACCAGATGATCGCCGAGCATTTGCGCAAACGTAACAAGCGTTCCTACGTGGTTGCCAACAAGGTCGACAACATCGACCCTGAAATGGCCCGCGCCGAGTTCGCCCCGTTGGGCATGGGCCACGCGATTCCGATCGCCGGCGCCCACGGTCGTGGCATCACCCAGATGCTGGAAATCGCCCTGAGCGACTTCCCGAAAGACGATGACGAACAGGAAGAAGGCGAGGAAGAGATCGTTGCCGAAGGCGAGGAAGCCAAGCGCATTCCTGGCCCTAGCGAAAAAGACGGGATCAAGATCGCCATCATCGGCCGCCCGAACGTCGGCAAGTCGACCCTGGTCAATCGCATGCTCGGTGAAGACCGGGTTATCGTCTATGACGAGCCTGGTACCACTCGTGACAGCATCTACATCCCGTTCGAGCGTAACGACGAGAAGTACACGCTGATCGACACCGCCGGTGTGCGCAAGCGCGGCAAGATCCACGAAGAAGTCGAAAAGTTCTCCGTGGTCAAAACCCTGCAAGCGATCAAAGACGCCAACGTGGTGATCTTTGTGATGGACGCCCGTGAGGGTGTGGTCGATCACGATCTCAACCTGCTGGGCTTCGCCATTGAGTCGGGTCGTGCGCTGGTGATCGCGATCAACAAGTGGGACGGCATGACGCCGAGCGAGCGTGACTTCGTGAAGGTCGAGCTGCAACGTCGACTGTTCTTCGTCGACTACGCCGACATCCACTTCATCTCGGCCCTGCACGGTACGGGCGTGGGCAACCTCTATGCCTCCGTACAGAACTCGTTCAAGTCCGCGGTTACCCGCTGGCCAACCAACCGCCTGACCACAATCCTGGAAGATGCGGTCAGCGAGCACGCGCCGCCGATGGTCAACAACCGCCGGATCAAGCTGCGTTATGCCCACTTGGGTGGTGCGAACCCGCCGATCATCGTGATCCACGGTAACCAGATCGAGAAGGTGCCGAAGTCTTACGTCCGTTATCTGGAAAACACTTACCGTCGTGTCTTGAAGCTGGTCGGTACGCCGATCCGCATCGAGTTCAAGGGCGGCGAGAACCCGTTCGAAGGCAAAAAGACCACGCTGACCGACCGTCAGGTCAACAAGAAGCGTCGCATGATGTCGCACCACAAAAAGGCCGACAAAAAGCGCCGCGATAAGAAATAGAAGCAGCTTTAAGTTTCAAGCTGCGCGCTTCAAGTCACTGCAGAAAAGGGCTCAAGTCAGAGCCCTTTTTTGTGTCTGATGGTTTGTTGCTTGACCACTTGCAGCTTGCAGCTTGAAACTTGCAGCTCACCTGCAAGGGGCTACCGATGATCACCAGTAAGCTGCCGAATGTCGGCATCACTATCTTCACTCAGATGTCTCAGCTCGCGGCGCAAACCGGGGCGATCAACCTGTCCCAGGGGTTTCCTGATTTCGATGCACCGCAAGCTCTGTGCGATGCGGTCGGTCGGCACATTGCCAATGGCCACAACCAATATTCACCGATGACCGGCCTGCCGGCGCTGCGTCAGCAGATTTCGGCGAAGATCGCCCGCACCTACGGCGTCAGCGTGGATGCCGACCATGAAGTGACGGTCACTCCCGGTGCCACCCAAGCGATCTTCTGTGCGATTCAAGCGGTTATCCACAGCGGCGATGAAGTGATCGTGTTCGATCCGTGCTACGACAGCTACGAGCCGTCGGTGGAGCTGGCCGGTGGGCGATGCGTGCATGTGCAACTGGGTCTGAATGATTTTTCCATCGACTTCGAGAAACTCGCCGAAGCGATTACGCCGCGCACGCGGATGATCGTGCTGAACGCTCCGCATAACCCGAGTGGCGCGCTGATCAGCCGTGCTGAGCTGGACCAGCTGGCAGCGTTGATTCGGGATCGCGACATCTACATCGTCAGTGACGAAGTCTACGAACACCTGGTCTTCGACGGCGTGCCTCACGTCAGCGTGCTGAATCACGAAGAGCTGTATCAGCGCGCCTTCGTGGTCAGTTCTTTCGGCAAGACCTATCACGTCACCGGGTGGAAAACTGGCTACGTGGTCGCACCGCCGGCGCTCACCGCCGAGCTGCGCAAGGTTCACCAGTACGTCAGTTTCTGCGGCGTGACCCCGCTGCAATACGCCTTGGCCGACTTCATGGCCGAACATCCTGAACACGTCGAAGAACTGCCGGGTTTCTACCAGGCCAAGCGCGATCTGTTCTGCGATCTGCTGGCGTCGTCGCGTTTCAGCTTCAAGCGCGTGACCGGCACGTATTTTCAGTTGGTCGATTATTCGCAGATCCGCCCGGACCTCAATGATGTCGAAATGGCGCTGTGGATGACCCGTGAACATGGCGTGGCGAGCATCCCGATCTCGGTTTTCTACCAGACACCACCTGAAGGCCAGCGCCTGGTGCGCTTGTGCTTCGCCAAACGCGAGGAGACGTTGCGTGAAGCAGCGGCAAAACTATGCGTGATCTGAGTGCACTGCCCAATCTGAACGTCGCGCTGATCCAGACCACCCTGGCCTGGCACGACCGTCAGGCCAACCTGGAGCATTTCGAGCCATTGCTTGAGCAGGCTCGCGGGGCGGATCTGATCATTCTGCCGGAGATGTTCACCACCGGTTTTTCCATGGAATCGCAGACCCTCGCCGAAGCGGAAAACGGTCCGACCAGCAAATGGCTACGCGTCCAGGCGGCGAAACTTGATGCGGTGATCACCGGCAGCGTCATCGTCCAGGCCGCTGATGGCAGCCACCGCAATCGACTGTTGTGGGCACGGCCGGACGGGGAAGTCTGGCACTACGACAAGCGTCACCTGTTCCGCATGGCCGGTGAGCACAACCACTACACACCGGGCGAGCGCCAGGTGCAGTTCGAGCTCAAGGGCTGGCGTGTGCGGCCGCTGATTTGCTACGACTTGCGATTCCCGGTCTGGAGTCGCGATGCACAAGACACTGACTTGCTGCTCTACACCGCCAACTGGCCCGGCGCGCGTCGTCAGCATTGGAACCGTTTGCTGCCAGCGCGGGCGATTGAAAACCTGTGCTACGTGGCGGCGGTCAATCGCATCGGTACCGACGGCAAAGGCTTTGCTTACACCGGTGATAGCCAAGTGCTGGATTTCCAGGGTGAGACATTGCTCAGTGCCGGCGAAGCCGATGGTGTGTTTCAGGTCGTGCTGAATGCGGCGGATCTGCAAGCCTATCGCACACGGTTTCCGGCGAATCTCGATGCTGATACGTTCGAGTTCACCTGATATCTCGGCAGCCTGAGCCGGCCTCATCGCGAGCAGGCTCACTCCCACAGTGGATCGCGTGAATAGAGATTTTGTGTGCACCCGAAGCCTCCTGTGGGAGTGAGCCTGCTCGCGAAGAGGCCATGACAGGCACCCTAAAAATGCCAGGCAAACAAAAAGGCCCCGAGGTTTTCACCTCGGGGCCTTTTGCATTGCCGCGAACGCTTACGCCGCTTTCGCTTCCGGCTGGCTCAGGGAGCGGTTCAGCGCGCTGAACAGGGCCTTGAAGCTCGCGGTGGTGATGTTTTCATCGATACCGACGCCATGCACCGCACGTTCACCGTTCACACGCAGTTCGATGTAAGCCGCTGCCTTGGCATTGGTGCCCGCGCCGATTGCGTGTTCGTTGTAGTCCATGATTTCCACCGGGATCGGCAGGCCGGCCACCAAGGCTTCCAGCGCGCCGTTGCCCTTGCCGCGCCAGTGCAGGTTGGTTTCGCCCTGGCCTTTGCCCGAGACTTCCACTTCCACGGCACTGTGACCGTTTTCTTCCTGCAGGCGATGGCTGACCAGCGCATACGGGGTGTTGGCCTGCAAATACTCGCTGTGCAGCAACGCGTGGATCTGTTGGGCGGTCATCTCCAGGCCGAGGCGATCGGTTTCACGCTGTACCACCTGGCTGAACTCGATCTGCATGCGACGCGGCAAGCTGATGCCGTATTCCTGTTCCAGCAAGTAGGCGATACCGCCCTTGCCCGACTGGCTGTTGACGCGGATCACCGCCTCGTAGCTGCGGCCGATGTCGGCCGGGTCGATCGGCAAGTACGGCACTTCCCACAAGGCGTCCGGTTTCTGCTGGGCAAAGCCCTTGCGGATCGCATCCTGGTGGGAGCCGGAGAACGCGGTGTGAACCAGGTCGCCGACGTAGGGGTGGCGTGGGTGCACCTGGATCTGGTTGCATTCTTCAACGACTTTGCGCACGCCGTCGATGTCGGAGAAGTCCAGCTCAGGGTGAATGCCCTGGGTGTAGAGGTTCAGTGCCACGGTCACGAGATCAACGTTACCGGTACGCTCGCCGTTACCGAACAGGCAGCCTTCGACACGGTCAGCACCGGCCATAAGGCCCAGTTCGGTGGCCGCCACGCCCGTACCACGGTCGTTGTGGGTGTGCAGGCTGATGATCACGCTGTCACGACGGTTGATGTGACGGCCGAACCATTCGATCTGGTCGGCATAGATGTTCGGGGTCGCGCATTCGACGGTGGCCGGCAGGTTGAGGATCACCTTGTGCTCAGGCGTCGGGTTCCAGACTTCGATGACCGCGTCACAGACTTCCTTGGCGAACTCCAATTCGGTCGCGCTGAAGGTTTCCGGCGAGTATTCGAAGGTCCACTGGGTGTCCGGTTGCTGGGCGGCATATTTGACGAACAGCTTGGCGGCGTTCACGGCGATGGCCTTGACACCTTCCTTGTCCTGGTTGAAGACAATGCGGCGGAAGGACGGGGAGGTCGCGTTGTACAAGTGAACGATGGCTTTCTTCGCCCCGCGCAGGGATTCGAAAGTGCGCTCGATCAGGTCTTCACGGCCCTGGGTCAACACCTGGATGGTGGTGTCGTCCGGGATGTGGTTGCCTTCGATCAGGGTACGCACGAAGTCGAAGTCGGTTTGCGAAGCGGCCGGGAACGACGCTTCGATCTCTTTCACACCGACTTGCACCAACGTCTTCCAGAAACGCAGCTTCTTGACCGCGTCCATTGGCTCGATCAGCGACTGGTTGCCGTCACGAAGGTCGGAACTGCACCAGATCGGCGCTGCGGTGATGGTCTTCGATGGCCAGGTACGGTCCGGGATGTCGATGGTCGGGAACGCGCGGTATTTCGAAGACGGGTCTTTGAGCATGCTCATCGGGAAATCCTTATTGTGTGGGCCGAAAAAAGGCGGCCTGCCGGTGGATCAATGTTCTTGGGGAAAAGCGTGGGGCGAGGCACCGCGATTCAGCCTGGCAGTCGTGCACTGACGAGGCACAGGCTGCGGTGCTGACGAAGCTGAATGAGGGTGTGAGAGGTTTTCATGCCTTCAACCCTAACCGCCGTGATTGAGGATGGCAAGCAGTCGAAAAAAATTGAGAGGAATACTCGAATAGTCGGGATTATCGCGATTTTATTGCGGTCAGGCCGGGTTATTGTGTTGATGTTTGCGCGAGGTTTGAAGGGTGCGCAATTGAAAGTTGGCAGCCTTGTCTTGGCGACGGCAGCTATTCTTAAAGCCTCAACCAGACGACTGGAATGCAGGAGTCAGCGATGAACGAGTCGGATTGGAAGCTTTACAGTGCGTTGCGCCCGTTGGCCCATGAGCGGATGTGTAACCGGATCATGGACGAAGTCGAGCGCACGGTGCTGGATAGAAGCCAAGCGCCTTATGATCGAATTGAAGTGAGCGAAGAGCTGCTCAAAGCCGGGCAAAAGGAGCTGTATTGGGCATTTGGCGCTTTCAGGTTCTCACGCAATGACGCCAGCTCTCACTTGCTGGCGTTGTGTGCCCGCGAGTTGATCACGGCTGAAGAATTGGCTGGCTTCTCACAAGACACTCAAACATGGATCAGCAATTGTCTGGCGAACCGGGAGGTCCATGGTATTGAGGATCTGGACGCTGAATAAGCGGCGGCAGTGAAGGCCCTATCGCGAGCCTGATTGCGAATGGGCCAGTCGCCTCAAAGAAGATTCAGGGCTGGAAAGCACCAATAAAAATCGCCGGATCCACCCGCGCATCATTCAGGCTGACATTCCAGTGCATGTGCGGCCCGGTCGCCCGCCCGGTGGCGCCGACTTTCCCGACTACACCGCCGCGCGCCAGTTGCTGCCCCACCTTCACGTCAATCTTCGACATATGGCAGAACATGCTGATAAAGCCCTGCCCATGGTCGACGAACACCGTATTGCCATTAAAGAAGTAGTTGCCGATCAGGATCACCTTGCCCGCCGCCGGAGTCTTGATCGGTGTGCCGGCGCCCACGGCGAAATCCAGGCCCGAGTGGGGATTGCGCTCTTCGCCATTAAAGAATCGGCGAACGCCGAACTTGCTCGACAGCGGCCCGTTGACTGGTTTGTCCAGTAGCAGGTTGCTCGGGGTATTCGGACTGAACGTGCGGTAGGCGGCGATTTGCTCGGCCAGTTCACCTTCGATGCGCTTAAGGTTCTCCGGGTTCGGATTGACCTGCTGCGTGTTCTTCAGGGTGATGTGCTGTTCCGGATACTTCTTGTTGCCGACCGTGAAACTCAGAGTGCGACCGCCGCTGCTGACCTGCTGCGTGCCCGGTTTAACCGTCAACGGCACGCCGACAATCGCCAGCCAATTGTTCTGTTCCTTGACCACCAGCACCGACTTGCCTTGGTAACTGGCTTTTGGCGCCTGTGCAGAAGCACCCAGGTCCACCACGGCCACGCCCCCCGGCACCGGTTTATTCAACAGGCGGGTGATGTAGCTGTCGGCGTGGGCATTGAAGGTCAGGCATAGCAACAGCAGCGGAGCTAAAAAACGCGGCATGGATCAATCCAGTAAAGAAAGGGTGACAGGCGTCAGGTGATTGTCTTCGACCCGGACGTGCAGCTCGCCTTCGCCCAGTTTGGCTTTCAGGCGCTGACCGGTATGGGTTTGCTCGGCGCTGCGAATCGCGTTGCCGCGTTCATCCAGCAGAATGCTGTAGCCACGGGCCAGGGTCGCCAGCGGGCTGACCACTTGCAGCGTCTGCACCTGACTTTGCAATTGCAGGCGACGGGACTTGAGCCCTTCGCGCATGGCTCGCGGCAGGCGCTCGGCGAAGCTGTCGAGGCGCTGACGAAGCATTGCCAATTGCCGTCCCGGGTGTTGCCCGGCGAGGCGGGTTTCCAGACGGATCAAGCGTTCGCGACGGGTATTGAGGCTGCGTTCGAACGCGCGGCGCATGCGCATGTCCAGATCGTCCAGGCGCTGCGCTTGCTGGCGCAGACGTTCGCCAGGGTGACGCAGGCGACGGGACATGCCTTCCAGGCGCAGACGGTCACGCATCAAGCGGTCGCGGATGCGCATCACCAGGCGCCGGTGAAGGCTTTCGACCCGGCGCACCAGGTCGCTGGAATCCGGCGCGAGCAATTCGGCGGCGGCGGAGGGCGTCGGGGCGCGGACGTCGGCGACGAAGTCACTGATCGAGACATCGGTTTCATGGCCGACGGCGCTGACAATCGGCGTCACGCACGCATCCACGGCGCGGGCCACGGCTTCTTCGTTGAAACACCAGAGGTCTTCCAGCGAACCGCCGCCACGGGCGAGGATCAGCGCATCAAAACCGCGAGCGTCCGCCAGTTTCAGGGCGCGGACGATTTGCGCAGTCGCTTCGCGGCCCTGTACGGCGGTCGGGATCAGAGTCAGTTGAACCTGCGGTGCGCGGCGGCGAAAGACGCTGATGATGTCGCGAATCACCGCGCCAGTCGGCGAACTGATAATGCCGATGCGCTGCGGATGCGCCGGCAACGGCACTTTGCGCTCGGCGCTGAACAGGCCTTCGGCGCTGAGTTTTTCCTTCAGTGCATCGAACGCCAGACGCAGCGCACCGTCACCGGCCGGCTCCACGGTGTCGAGGATCAGCTGATAGTCGCCACGCCCCTCGAACAGCGAAACCTTGCCGCGCACCTTGACCGCCAGGCCGTCCTTCAGCGCCTGGCGAACTCGTGCTGCGTTCTGCCGAAACAGCGCGCAACGAACCTGGGCGCCGCTGTCCTTGAGGGTGAAATACACGTGGCCGGACGCCGGCCGGGCGAGGTTGGAGATTTCGCCTTCGACCCAGATGTTGCTGAACACGTCTTCGAGCAACACCCGCGCGCGGCCGTTGAGCTGGCTGACAGTCAGGACTTCACGGTCCAGGCCGAGTCTTGCAAAGGGATCTTTAATCATGGAGCGCATGATAAAGGCATTCGTCGAACAATCTCCATGAGTGCGCACAAATCCCTTGTGAGAGCGGGCCTGCGCGCTCCCATAAGGAGTAAAGTCAGCCCCGGGATTCAGGGAAGACGAGGGAATGAGTGTGCTTGAGTTGTTGAACCCATGGCCATTCGGCGCCACGGATTGGCTGGTGATCGGGCTGGGCATTGCCCTGGCCTATATCGTGTTTGGTATCGCCGGATTTGGCACTGCGCTGGTGGCGGGGCCGATTCTGATTCTGTTCATGCCGCTGTCGAAGATCGTGCCGTTGCTGGTGCTGCTGGATTTCGTCGCAGCGTTTGGCAATCTGCTGCCTTCGCGGCGGGATGTGGCGAAACCCGAGTTGCTGCGGCTGCTGCCCTGCATGGCGGTGGGCTGCACGTTGGGGGTGATCTTTCTGCTGAACCTCAAATCCGATGTGTTATTGCTGTTGATGGGTCTGTTCATCAGCGCCTATGCGATTTACAGCCTGTGGGTCAAAACCCGGCCGACGCAATTGTCCGCCGGTTGGGCCGTACCGATGGGCACTGTGGGTGGGCTGTTCGGCGCGCTGTTTGGCAGTGGCGGCTTCTTATATGCGATCTATCTGAACAGCCGGTTGCCGAAAGAGGCGGCACGGGCGACCCAGAGTGCGCTGATCAGTTGCAGCACCGTGGTGCGCTTGAGCCTGTTTGCCGTCGCAGGTGCCTATGCCGAGCTACCCTTATTGATATTGGCCCTGTGTCTATTGCCGGCCATGGCCGTGGGGCTGTGGGTCGGGCGGAGATTGACCCTGAGATTGTCCCGCGAGGCGTTTGTGCGGCTGGTGACCTGGTTGGTGCTGGCGAGCGGGATTGCCTTGATCGGGCGTTATTTGAGTACTTGACCGGATTTCGTCAGGGATTAAGCTGCCGGCCGTTCCGATGCCTTCGCGGGCAAGCCTCGCTCCTACAGTCGTTCGCAAACTTTTCTGGTAGAAGCGAGGCTTGCCCGCGAAGGCGTCAGTAAGAACACCGCAGAAACATCCAATTGACGCAGTAGGCTTGCACCATGAATTCGCAAAGCATCATCGTCCCGAAAATCTCCACACTGCCGGTACACGAACCCCGGGCCCGGGCGGTCGTGCGCTGGCTGGTGCGCAAGAACATCATCAAGGAAGAGCTGACCACGTGTGGCCGTACCGGTAACCGCATGGGCCACGCCATCGCCGACGGTGCCCGCGCCGTGGTGTTGCACCCACAAGCGCTGCCGTTCGGCGAGCCGATCAATGGCCTGGAGATCATCACCAAGCGCTGCATCTACACGCCGGCCAAGGGGTTCCTGGAAGAGGCGGGGTGCGCCGAGTGCCGCAAGGAAATCGGCGAAGCGCTGTTCGAAAGCCTGGAAGACTGGATGCCGGGGCGCACCGATAACTTCACCTGCCCGGAATGCGGGCATGAAGACGACATCAACGGCTTTCTTTTCCTGCAGGAATGCGGCTTTTCCAACCTGGGGTTCATTTTCAACAACTGGGCCGAAGCCGGGTTCAAGCAGAGCTTTATCGATGAGTTTGCCGATTGGCTGGATCAGCCCGTCAGTTGGGTGAAAGTCGAGTTGTAGGAAGCGACAATCCCCGTATATCAGTAATGCTAATAATAGAAAGAGTTTTACATTGAACACGAGGGGGTGTCTGACTATAATGGCGCGCTTCCATTTTCCCGCTCGGGAGCCCCCGCGATGCTGCGTATCAGCCAAGAAGCTCTGACATTCGACGACATTCTCCTAGTGCCCGGTTATTCCGAGGTGCTTCCTAACGAAGTCAGTCTCAAGACCCGCCTTACCCGTGGCATCGAGCTGAATATTCCTCTGGTTTCTGCCGCCATGGACACCGTCACTGAAGCCCGTCTGGCAATCGCCATGGCTCAGGAAGGTGGCATCGGTATCATCCACAAGAACATGACCATCGAGCAGCAAGCTGCCGAAGTGCGCAAGGTCAAGCGTTACGAGGCCGGCGTGGTCAAGGACCCGATCACCATCGAGGCTGAAGCCACGGTGCGTGAACTGTTCGAACTGACCCGTCTGCACAACATCTCCGGCGTTCCGGTTTTGCACAATGGCGACCTGGTCGGCATCGTCACTTCCCGTGACGTGCGTTTCGAAAATCGTCTGGAAGCCACGGTCCGCGAAGTGATGACGCCCAAAGAGCGTCTGGTCACGGTCAAGGAAGGCGCCGACAAGAACGACGTTCGCGAGCTGTTGCACAAACACCGCATCGAACGCGTGCTGATCGTCGACGACAAATTTGCCCTCAAAGGCATGATGACCGTCAACGACATCGAAAAAGCCAAGGCGTACCCGCTGGCCAGCAAGGACGATCAAGGTCGTCTGCGTGTTGGCGCAGCAGTCGGTACCGGTAAAGACACCGGTGACCGCGTCGCGGCCCTGGTCAATGCCGGCGTTGACGTGGTGGTGGTCGACACCGCACACGGTCACTCCAAAGGCGTGATCGACCGCGTTCGCTGGGTCAAACAGAATTTCCCTGAAGTGCAGGTCATCGGCGGCAACATCGCCACCGGCGCTGCTGCCAAGGCCCTGGCCGAAGCCGGCGCTGATGCGGTCAAGGTCGGTATCGGCCCTGGCTCGATCTGCACCACCCGTATCGTCGCCGGTGTCGGCGTCCCGCAAATCAGTGCCATCGCCAACGTCGCCGCTGCCCTTGAAGGCACTGGCGTTCCGTTGATCGCCGACGGCGGCATCCGTTTCTCCGGTGACCTGTCCAAGGCCATCGTGGCCGGTGCTTCCTGCGTGATGATGGGCTCGATGTTCGCCGGTACTGAAGAAGCCCCGGGCGAGATCGAACTGTTCCAGGGTCGTTCGTACAAGGCTTACCGTGGCATGGGTTCGCTGGGCGCCATGTCCCAGGCCCAGGGTTCCTCCGACCGTTACTTCCAGGACTCCTCCGCGGGTGCCGAGAAGCTGGTTCCGGAAGGCATCGAAGGGCGTGTTCCTTACAAGGGCAGCCTGAGCGCCATCATCCATCAACTGATGGGCGGCCTGCGTTCCTCGATGGGTTACACCGGCAGTGCCGACATCGAAGAAATGCGCACCAAGCCTGAGTTCGTGCGGATCACCGGCGCTGGCATGGCCGAGTCCCACGTCCACGACGTACAGATCACCAAAGAAGCGCCAAACTACCGCGTAGGTTGAGGCTTCAAGCAAAACGTTAAGTAACCGGGGCTGTTTTATTCAGCCCCGAGTTGTTTCTGAATCACGACTGTTTCTGAATTACTAGACGAGACTGAATCATGGCCCTCGACATTCACGCTCACCGCATCCTGATCCTCGATTTCGGTTCCCAGTACACCCAGCTGATTGCCCGCCGCGTGCGCGAAATCGGCGTGTACTGCGAACTGCATCCGTTCGATATGGATGAAGACGCGATTCGCGAATTCGCTCCAAAAGGCGTCATTCTCGCCGGCGGCCCCGAGTCCGTGCACGAAGCCGACAGCCCTCGCTGCCCGCAGGCGGTGTTCGACCTGGGCGTTCCGGTCTTCGGTATCTGCTACGGCATGCAGACCATGGCTGAACAGCTGGGTGGCAAGGTTGAAGGTTCCGAACTGCGTGAGTTCGGTTATGCCCGTGTCGACGTGGTCGGCAAGAGCCGCCTGCTCGACGGCATCGAAGACCACATCGACGCTGACGGCCTGTTCGGTCTCGACGTGTGGATGAGCCATGGTGACAAGGTCACCAAGATGCCGCAGGAATTCCACATCCTGGCCAGCACCCCGAGCTGCCCGATTGCCGGCATGTTCGACGATGCTCGTGGCTACTACGGCGTGCAGTTCCACCCGGAAGTGACCCACACCAAGCAGGGCGGTCGCATCCTGTCGCGCTTCATCCTCGACATCTGCGGCTGTGAAGCCCTGTGGACGCCGTCGAAGATTGCGGAAGACGCCATCGCCAATATCCGCGCCCAGGTCGGCACTGACAACGTGCTGCTCGGCCTGTCCGGCGGCGTTGACTCTTCGGTGGTTGCCGCGCTGCTGCACAAAGCCATCGGCGACCAGCTGACCTGCGTCTTCGTCGACAACGGCCTGCTGCGTCTGCACGAAGGCGAGCAAGTGATGGCCATGTTCGCCGAGAACATGGGCGTCAAGGTGATCCGCGCCAACGCTGAAGACCAGTTCCTGAACAACCTGGCCGGCGAGTCCGACCCGGAGAAGAAGCGCAAGATCATCGGCCGTACCTTCATCGACGTCTTCGATGCCCAGTCCAACAAACTGGACAACATCAAGTACCTCGCTCAAGGCACCATCTACCCGGACGTGATCGAGTCGGCTGGCGCCAAAAGCGGCAAGGCCCACGTGATCAAGTCGCACCACAACGTGGGTGGCTTGCCGGAAGAAATGAACCTCAAGCTGGTTGAACCCCTGCGCGAGCTGTTCAAGGACGAAGTCCGTCGTCTGGGTCTGGAACTCGGCCTGCCGTACGACATGGTCTACCGTCACCCGTTCCCGGGCCCGGGCCTGGGCGTGCGCATTCTCGGTGAAGTGAAGAAGGAATACGCCGACCTGTTGCGTCGCGCCGACCACATCTTCATCGAAGAACTGCGCAAAGCCGACTGGTACCACAAAGTCAGCCAGGCCTTCGTGGTGTTCCAGCCGGTGAAATCGGTTGGCGTGGTTGGTGATGGCCGTCGTTACGCCTGGGTCGTGGCCCTGCGTGCAGTGGAAACCATCGACTTCATGACCGCGCGTTGGGCACACCTGCCTTACGAACTGCTGGAAACCGTCAGCGGCCGGATCATCAATGAAATCGAAGGCATCTCCCGCGTGACTTACGACGTGTCGAGCAAGCCGCCAGCGACGATCGAGTGGGAATGATCCCGGTCTGACTGATCGCCCGTAACACCTGAAAGGCCCCGTGAGCGTGAGTTCACGGGGCCTTTTTGCGATCAGGCCGCTACAGTGGGCAGGCGCCCTTCAAGCATCAGGCCCATGCGATTGAGCGCGTGGACAAGGCTGATCAGATTCGCGTAAGTGACCTGATGCACGGCGGCCCAGGCAGGGCGGTTGATCAGAAAGCCCCCATTCGCCGTTCGCTCAATCATCGTTCGCACAATCTGATTCGACCGGCTGCGATGGATCAGCGTCAACGTGTCTTCCGACCTTTCAATGGTGAACATGCCCTGGCGGAACAGCAGCTGATTGATTTGCTCAGACGATCGTTGAATGACCGGAGTCGGCATCTGCAAGCTGATGTCGGCATACAGGGTGTCGAAATCACCGCGCATTTGAGCGCCGGCCTCCGAAACATCACGGCCGACCTCGATGCCATGGTCGATGCCCAGGTGCATAGGCTGGTCTGGGCCCACTTCTTCGATGCGTAGACCGATACCTCCCTCCGTTTCGCTGATGCCGGCCATCCCCCTGAATGTGTTTGTACTCTCCTGGTCGGTGAGCGCCAGCCATTTTCCGCCGCCATTGCGGGCTTGAGTGGCCTGCATGATGGTATGGGTGAGGTAGGTCTTGACGGATTGTCGTGAGATGGCACGGAAGTTTGAATCTGTGTAGCGATAACTCGCCAGGCAATCGGTGGCCTGGATTCGAATGCCGTTCTGCTGGGCCGCTTTGACGACTTCAAGAGGGGTGTACTGTCCGGCAGGATCACCTGGCAGTTTCTGCAGGTACTTCTCCAGCATCCCATGCATGTCCCCGGTTTCGGCGAACTCGTTCAGGTCGACCTGATTGAAGTCGTTGAGCAGGCGATGCATGTAGATCGTCTTGACGCCTTGTTTCGCCAGGGTCTGCATGTTTTCGATCAGGAACCGCATGCTGGCAATGCGATCCTGACTTTCACCGACGACAAGGCCGGGCGCAGTGTTGAAAATGTTCTCGATGAGTTCCGTCACGGTGGTGGAGGGTGTGATCACGGGCTGCACCGGCCGGGCGGGCAACGAGGCAAAAAAGTCCTCCGGGGTCTGGAATACGATCGCATCCCTGATCAGCACCGCTCGACGCCCAGCGACATACTCTTCGTAGGGGGAGACTCCTCTGATGAACCCGTTAGGCATGGCCACGACTTTTATATGGGTTTCCGGCTTTCCCAGGGCCAGGAAGTTCAGCGAACGTCCATTGGGTGCATCGTATCGCGTCAAATGACTGAAAAAATCAGACCTTGGCCGGGCGTGAGTCGTCGGCCTGGAAGGACCGGGTACGGGCGCAGGCTTGCTGAGGCCTTTGCCGCCGCCTTTCAATCCGGCTGTGGGTGCCAACTCCCATTCGCCCTCGTCATTCAGGCGCACGGGAATCGATCCCGTGGACGCCTGCGGATGACTGGGGTCGATGATCGCCCACGTACCGCCACCGTTGATGTCGGCTTCGTAGCGCACGTAATAAGCCTGATCGTTCATCATGATGGCGGTGGAAGGGTTTGAGTCCAGCGTATAGATACCCTGGAATTTTCCGCTCGTGGCCATCGGGTAGTTTTCGAGGATTTCATTGCTTTGGTAGTGCTCCGGCACTTCAAAAGCTTCGGCGGTTTCCTCGGGCAGGGTCGGCAACACACCCGGTTGCACAGGCCCTTGCTCTGACTCTCCGGGCGCCAGAGGGTCTTGCGTGACGACGCTTTCTTCCGGATTGAGGGTCTTGTTCAAATCCGCCATCTCGGTCGCTTCAGCCGCCTCGGCCGCAGCCCCGACGTCTTCCAATACGTTGACTTCCTTGAGCAGCGGAATGTTGAACAGCGCATTGATGCCATCGAGCACCGCGCCAATGACGCCGGCCTTGCGCTGCGCCGCCGTTTTGCCATTCACCGCCTTGTCGATGTTCAAGCCCATCGCGGCGAGGCTGGCACCGATCACCGGCAGCGCGATTGGCCAGCCCATCATCGCCAAGGGACCAAAAACATGCAGACCGGCACTCAGGTAACCCAGCCAGAGCTGTTTGCGCATTTGTCCGTGGGTCACCAGCGTCAGGTCCGCCTCTTCCAGCATCGTGCTCTGGACTGCCCGGCTCTGCCAGGTGAAGGCATCGCCACTGATGGTGATGTTTTTCTGATTGATCAAGTGATGGTCGTATTTTCCCCAGGTGCCGACCAGCTGGTTCATCAGCGGAGTGATGTTGTCATGGACTTCCTTGCGAACCGACAGCGGGAAATGGGTCATGAACTCGGTGCGCGGCTGCGCCTCATTCATTTGCAGCAACATCCACCAGTGCATGTCCGTTTGTGTGGGATGCACGTGGAAGGCCTGTGCGGCGCCGGGAACATAAGTGATCTGTCGGCCGTTGCGGTCAACGATGCGCAGAATATCGGTGGCGACGTGCCCTGCGACATCCAGGGCGCAGACACGAAGATCCGCAGGCGCCGTGGTTTGGGATTGCAGCGTCGCCAGGGTAATCGGCCAGGCTGCGTCAGCGACAACGGCCCTTACGACGGTCTGGAAATCGTCCTCTTCCAGCTGACCGTTTTGCCGCGCCTCGACCGCTTTGCTGAGGTAGCTGGATTTGGCCAGGGTCCGGAAGTCATCGAAATGCGTGGTCCAGAAAGCGTTCAGCTTATTCAGGTAGCGTTCACTGAGGTTCATCTCCCACAGGTCTGTGAGGACCTTGCTGGGGTACATCCGCACCTCGTTGGTTTCATTGAAAATGCTGGCGTTTGCGTCTTCAGTGTAAAACCCGCCGTTACTGTTCAGTTCGAGGGCGTCGTCTTGATCGGTCACGCGATATCCCTGGATCACCAGTTGCGTCAGGGTCAGTGATTCACAGGGTTTGGGGGCGTGTTCCCAACTCAGAAAGGCCTTGGTGCTGCTGGCCGAGACGTTATCGAACCGATGCCACCAGACCTGGTCAGGGTCCTTGTCGGTGATGCCGTGTTTTTTCAGGATTTCACTGGCGACCGCGTGGGCTTCTTCCTTCAACCCCGGACAGGCTGTGACAACGACGGGGGCAATCGTTTTCAGCTGCTCCCTGTCGGCAGCATTGGGTAACGCTTCAGTACTTTGATCGGCAGGCATGATCTCGCTCCTTGAGAAATGGGCCGTGAGGATGACCCGTTTGCTCAAGGCAAGTGCACTACATAGTTATGCCCACATGCCTTTCGTGACCGTGTAGGGTCAGCGCCGTGCCACATCCGAAAAGTAGAACTTGTCGAGGGTATGCCGTGATTCGGTGTATTCGAATTGGCGACCGTCCTGCAGGAACGTCTGGTTGCTGACCACGATCACATGGCTCTGGCCGTCGAGGTCCAGGTGGTGTTGGTCGTCCTTGCTTCGAGGGACCGCTTCGATGGTGCGCTGGGCGTAGGCGATTTGCAGCTGCAGGGTCTGTTCGATGAAGGCATAGATCGACTGCTCGGCGATGTCGCGGTTCAGGCCGGGAATCACGTCGCTGACGAAATGGTTGATGTCGAGGATCACGCGTTTGCCGTCAATCCGCCGCACGCGCTTGATCCGCGTGATCAGGCTGCCTTCTTCAGCCTTGATGTGGTCGAGCAGCGGGCCTTCGAGGGGGATTTGGGTGAATTCGACCACCTCGGTGCTGACGTCATTGCCCAGTCGCGGATAGGTCTCCTGGAAGCTGACGATGCCGCCCAACTGGAATTCGATCGGGTTGGTCGACAACACGAAAGTGCCTTTACCGTGGACTTTCTGGGCGAAACCGCGCTCCTGCAATTGCTCGATGGCCTTGCGCACGGTGCCGCGGCTGGCCTGATAGGTGTCCATCAATTCGGTTTCGGAAGGCAACCGGGCGCCGCGTTCCAGACGTTCGGTCGTGATGCTGGCAAGCAGATCGCTGTAGATCTGGTTGTATTTACTCATGGGGATGGCTCTGTGCCGCGATGTACTCAAGGTTTCGAACCTTAAGGGCAGGGTAGGGGTTTGTCCATGCGGCTTTGGGTTTCATCGTTTCGGGAGGTAGGAAAAGTCGCCGATTGACGGGGTCGTAGTAAACAAAATCAAACTCGTCTGTACGAGTTGTTGCTTTAACTCGTACAGACGAGTACTTTTCGCTTCGGCGTGCTGCCAAAAACAAAAAACTACAGCGGAAGAAAAGCATGAGCCACGACTATCCGAACATCGCCAGCGAGCTGCTGCAAAGCCTCGGTGGGAGCGACAACCTCGAGCAGGCCGCGCACTGCGTCACACGTCTGCGTCTGGCCCTCAAGGACCCTAGCCTGGTCGACAGCGCCACGTTGAATCAGATTGACCTGGTGAAAGGCTCATTCTTCACCGGTGGTCTGTTCCAGGTGGTCATCGGCCCCGGCGAGGTTGAAAAGGTGTACGCCGAACTGCGCCGTCAAACCGGTCTAGCCGCCTCAACCATCGCCGACGTTAAACAAAAAAGCGCCGACAAGATAAACGCGATGCAGCGTCTTGTGCGGGTGTTTTCCGACGTGTTCATGCCGATCCTGCCGGCGTTGATCATTGCGGGTCTGTTGATGGGCATCAACAACCTGATCGGCGCCAAGGGGATGTTCATCGAAGGCCAGACCCTGCTGGATGCCTACCCGAAACTCGACGGGCTCTGGAGCCTGATCAACCTGATGGCCAACACCTCGTTTGTGTTCTTGCCGGCACTGGTGGGCTGGTCGGCGGCCAAGCGGTTTGGTGGCAGCGAAATTCTCGGCATCGTGCTCGGCCTGATGCTGGTTCACCCGGACCTGCTCAACGCCTGGAACTACGGCAAAGCGGTGGCCGGGCTGGACGGGCAAAGCCTGCCGTACTTCGACATTCTCGGGTTGTTCCAGATCGAGAAGGTCGGTTATCAGGGACAAATCCTGCCGATCCTGCTGGCGGCCTATGTCATGAGCGTCATCGAAAAATGGCTGCGGGCGCGGGTGCCGAACGCCGTGCAATTGCTGGTGGTGCCGATTACCACCATCGTGGTCACCGGCGTGTTGGCACTGGCCGTGATCGGCCCGGTGACCCGGCATCTGGGGATTCTCATCACCGAAGGCGTGGTCATGCTGTTCGACCTCGCGCCGATGGTCGGCGGGGCGATTTTCGGGCTGCTCTACGCGCCGCTGGTGATCACCGGCATGCACCACATGTTCCTCGCGGTCGACTTGCAACTGATCTCCACCCAGGGCGGCACGTTCATCTGGCCGATGATCGTCATGTCCAACCTTGCCCAGGGCAGCGCGGCACTGGCGGTGTTCTACATGACCCGCAATGTACGCGACAAAAGCATGGCCTCGACCTCGGCGATTTCCGCCTATTTCGGCATCACCGAACCGGCCATGTTCGGGGTCAACCTGCGCTACAAGTTTCCGTTCTATGCGGCCCTGTGCGGCTCGGCCCTGGGTTGCATCTTCCTGTCGCTGAACAAGGTCCAGGCCTCGGCCATCGGAGTGGGCGGCTTGCCCGGTTTCATCTCGATCATTCCGCAGTTCATTCCGATGTTTGTGATTGGAATGGTGATTGCGATGGTCGTGCCGTTTGTTCTGACCTGTGGGTTGAGCATGAAGATTATCCGGCCAGGGTATCGGGTTGCCTGACAGACCGGATTCCCGAGCAAGGCCTGGACAAAATTATTGAAGGAATAGCGCCATGCAAGACTGGCAACGTTCGGTGATCTATCAGATCTACCCGAAGAGTTTTCACAGCCACGCCGGCAACCCCACGGGAGATTTGCTCGGCGTCGTGGCCAAGCTCGATTACCTGCAATGGCTGGGTGTCGATTGCCTGTGGATCACGCCGTTCCTGCGTTCGCCCCAGCGCGACAACGGTTACGACATCAGCGATTACTACGCCATCGACCCTAGCTACGGAACCATGGCCGATTGCGAGTTGCTGATTGCCGAGGCGGGCAAGCGCGGGATCAAGCTGATGCTCGATATCGTGGTCAACCACACCTCGATCGAACACGCCTGGTTCCAGCAGGCCCGTAGCAGCCTCGACAACCCGTACCGCGACTTTTACATCTGGCGCGATCAGCCCAACAACTGGGAATCCAAGTTCGGTGGTTCGGCCTGGGAATACGAAGCGCAGACCGGTCAGTATTTCCTGCACCTGTTCGATCACACCCAGGCCGACCTGAATTGGGACAACCCGAACGTACGCGCCGAAGTCTTCAAGATGATGCGTTTCTGGCGCGATAAAGGCGTGGGCGGTTTCCGTCTGGATGTGATCAACCTGATCTCCAAACCAGCGGACTTTCCAGAAGACAACACCGACGGTCGACGCTTCTACACCGACGGCCCGAACGTGCATGAATACTTGCAGCAAATGCACCGCGAAGTCTTCGAAGGTCACGACCTGATCAACGTCGGCGAGATGTCGTCCACCAGCCTGGAACACTGCATTCGCTACTCGAAGCCAGAGTCGAAAGAACTGTCGATGACCTTCAACTTTCATCACCTGAAGGTCGATTACCCGAACCTGCAGAAGTGGATTCGCGCCGACTTCGACTTCCTCGAACTCAAGCGCATTCTCTCGGACTGGCAGACCGGCATGCAGGCCGGCGGTGGCTGGAACGCGTTGTTCTGGTGTAACCACGACCAGCCACGGGTGGTGTCGCGTTTCGGCAACGACGGCGAGTTTCGGGTGATCTCGGCGAAGATGCTCGGCACCGCGCTGCACTTCCTTCAGGGCACACCGTTTGTGTATCAGGGCGAAGAACTGGGCATGACCAATCCGGGGTTTGATCACATCGATCAGTACCGCGATGTCGAGACGCTCAACATCTTTCGCCTCAAGCGGGAGGCCGGTGCAAGTGATGCCGACAACATGGCGGCGATCATGCAGAAATCCCGGGACAACGGCCGTACGCCGATGCACTGGAACACCGAGCCGAACGCAGGATTCAGCGCCGCAGAACCCTGGATTGGCGTGCCGGCCAACGCGACGCAGATCAACGTCGCCACCCAGCTCGACGATCCGGACTCCGTGCTGCATCACTACCGTCAGTTGATTGCCCTGCGCCGTAGCGAAGCGCTGATTTCCGATGGCGTCTATCGGCAATTGTTGCCGGAGCACCCGCAAATCTGGGCGTATGTGCGTGAAGGTCAAGGCGAGCGTTTGCTGGTACTGAACAACTTCTATGGCACGCCGTGCGACGTCGAGCTGCCCGATGACGTGATCAGCGAAGCCATGACTCAACGCCTGGTCATCAGCAATTACCCGAACTGTCCGCCGCGAAACCGGCAGATTTCTTTAAGGCCCTATGAGTCGTTCGTTTTGCACCTGACCGACTGACCGACCACTAAAAACACCGACTTCAAAAAAAACGCAGAACGCTGCGCGGGGGAGTTTTGCGCGCCGAATTTGCGGAACAACACAATAAAAATAATGGGGTGGTTCTTGAAAACAACACTAAATCGCAGCCTTGCTGCCGCGAGCTTATGCCTGGCGTTGCCGTTGTCAGCGCAGGCCCTGGAGTTCGGCGGCTACGTGCGCAGCGGCGTCGGGACATCGGTCAACAGTGGAAAACAACAGTGTTTCCAACTGCCCGGCGCGCAGACCAAATACCGCTTGGGCAACGAGTGTGAGCAGTACGGTGAGCTTGAACTTCGCCAGGACCTGTACAGCCTGGACGATGGTTCGGTGCTGAGCGTCGACGGCATGGCTTCTCTGTATAACCAGTACGACAAGGACCTGACGTTCAATGGCGACAATGGCTCGGTGCGCATGCCGCAGTTGTACGCGCAGTGGTCGAACATGCCGAGCCTCAACGGCGGTTCGCTGTGGGCCGGTCGGCGTTACTACAAGCGAAACGACATCCACATCTCCGACTTCTACTACTGGAACCAGAGCGCCACGGGCGGTGGTATCGAGGATGTGCTGATCGGCGATCTGAAATACAGCTATGCCTTCTCGCGCAAGGACAACCTGTATCAGAAGGACTACATCAACCGTCACGATTTCAACGTCGCCGGTTTCCACACCAACCCCGGTGGTGAACTGGAACTCGGACTGAGCTACATCGACAAACCCGACAGCCGCGACGCACACCGCGGCTGGGCAATCACCGCACAGCATGTGCAAAAAGGTTTTCTGGGCGGCAAGAACAAACTGGCCTTCCAGTACGGCGAAGGCCCCGGCACCGGGCTGGGCTATACCGGCAACGTAAAGCTGGACGACAGCAACAAAAGCTACCGGGTGGTGGAGTTCTTCGACTGGCAAGTGACGCCACGGTTTGGCGGACAAGTCGAGGCGGTTTACCAGAAGGATATTCGCCCGGACGGGGCCGATCAGAACTGGATTTCCCTGGGAATTCGTCCGGCGTACGCGATCACCGAGCAGTTCAAACTGGTGACCGAACTGGGCCACGATCAGGTCGAAGCTGCGGGCGGCACGCGCAAGCTGAGCAAGTTCACCTTCGCCCCGACATGGTCGCCCAAAGGTCCGGAATTCTGGGCGCGGCCCGAAGTGCGTCTGTATTACACCTATGCCAGCTGGAACGAGGCGGCCAAACGGGCAGCCAATGAACTGGCGGCGGGCTCGGCATTGTCCGATACCGGCGCCTTCGGCACGGCGCGGCACGGTGCGAATGTCGGATTGCAGGTCGAGTATTGGTGGAAATAAGCGATGCTGTCGGAGCCTCGCGCTCCATCGGCACTTCAAAGAACAAAACAGCAGGTGACGTCATGGCCACACCCCAACAATTGCAACTGCACGCCCCCCTGTCAGGCGTATTGGTGCCGCTGGACCTCGTGCCCGACCCGGTGTTTTCCAGCCGTCTCATCGGCGACGGGCTGTGCATCGACCCGACTTCAACGACCTTGTGCGCGCCGCTGGCCGGGGTTGTCAGCAATGTGCAGGCCAGTGGGCATGCCGTCAGCATCACTGACGAAAAGGGTGTGCAGGTGTTGATGCACATCGGCCTCGACACGGTGAACCTGGCCGGAAACGGGTTTACGCGGCTGGTGGAGGAAGGCCAGCAGGTTGACGTTGGGCAGGCGCTGATCGAGTTCGATGCCGATTTTGTTGCATTGAATGCCCGCAGCCTGCTGACGTTGATGCTGGTGGTCAGTGGAGAATCGTTCACCTGGCTGGCGCCGGAAACGGGTCTGGTAGACAGTGGCCAGCCGCTGCTGAGCCTGAACCTTGTCGAGCAGACAAGCGATACGCCGCTAACCGAAGCGGCCGAAGCGCTGTTTTCAAAACCGGTGACGCTGGCCAACCTCAACGGCTTGCACGCCCGTCCAGCCGCGGTATTCGCCCAGGCGGCAAAAGCTTTTTCGGCGAGCATCTACCTGCATAAAAAGCAGGAGACTGCGAACGCGAAATCCCTGGTGGCGATCATGGCGTTGCAGACGGCGCACGGTGATGTCATGCAAGTCAGCGCGGCCGGTCCGGATGCGGAAGCGGCGATCAAGACGCTGGCCGAACTGCTGCTGACTGGATGCGGTGAAGTGGTCGCGGGTCCGATGCAGGTTGAGGTAAATGCGGTCGAAGCTTCATCGCTGACGGTGCTGCGCGGGGTTTGTGCATCACCCGGGTCGGCGTTTGGCCAAGTGGTACAGATCGCCGAACAAAACCTGGAAGTGAATGAACTCGGCTCAACACCGCAGGTGGAACGCGATCATCTGTCCCGTGCCCTGGCCGAAGCACTGGTGGCCCTGCAACAGCTGCGTGACAACGCCAAGAGCGACGCGCAGGCCGACATTTTCAAGGCGCATCAGGAGCTGCTCGAAGATCCTGGTCTGCTGGAAGTGGCTCACGTGCTGATCGATGAAGGCAAAAGCGCCGGGTTTGCGTGGCGCTCGGCCACCGAGTCAGCAGCCACCTTGTTCAAGAGTCTGGGTAACTCCCTGCTCGCGGAGCGGGCTGCGGACCTCGCCGATGTGAGCCAGCGGGTGCTCAAGCAGATCCTCGGCGTACGGGATCAGGTGATGGAGCTGCCTGAAGGGGCGATCCTGATCGCCGAACAACTGACGCCGTCGCAGACCGCCGGGCTCGATACCCGCAAGGTACTGGGTTTCGCCACGGTGGGTGGCGGTGCCACCAGCCACGTCGCGATCCTCGCCCGGGCGTTCGGTTTGCCGGCGATCTGCGGACTGCCGGTACAAGTGATGGCGCTGGTCAATGGAACCCAGGTGTTGCTCGATGCCGACAAGGGCGAATTGCAGCTGGATCCGGATCTGCAGGCCATCGAACAGCTGCAAGCCAAGCGCCAGCTTCAACAGCAACGCCGGCAGCATGAGTTGGCGCACGCAACACTGGCCGCCTGCACCCGCGACGGTCACCATTTTGAAGTGACGGCCAACATCGCTTCGCTGGCGGAAGCCGAGCAGGCCATGGCACTGGGAGGCGAGGGCGTCGGTTTGCTCCGTTCGGAGTTTCTCTATCTGGATCGCAACCATGCGCCGAGCCATGACGAGCAGGCGTCTACCTACAACGCCATCGCCCAAGTACTCGGGCCGACGCGCAATCTGGTGGTGCGCACCCTGGACGTCGGCGGTGACAAACCGCTGGCCTACGTGCCGATGGACAGCGAAACCAACCCCTTCCTCGGCATGCGCGGGATTCGTTTGTGCCTGGAGCGCCCGCAGCTGTTGCGCGATCAGTTCAAGGCCATCCTTGGCAGTGCCGGGCTCGCTCGCCTGCACATCATGCTGCCGATGGTTACGCAGCTGGCGGAGTTGCGCCTGGCTCGGCAACTGCTCGAAGAAGAGGCGCTGGTTTTGGGCCTCACGGAACTGCCCAGGCTGGGCATCATGATCGAAGTGCCGGCGGCGGCACTGATGGCGGACCTGTTTGCACCCGAGGTGGATTTCTTTTCCATTGGCACCAACGACCTCACGCAATACACCCTGGCCATGGACCGCGATCACCCGCGGCTGGCCAGTCAGGCCGACAGCTTTCATCCTGCGGTGCTGCGCTTGATTGCCAGCACCGTAAAGGCCGCGCACGCCCACGGCAAATGGGTTGGTGTGTGCGGCGCCATGGCCTCCGAGACGCTGGCCGTTCCGCTGTTGCTGGGGCTCGGGGTGGATGAACTGTCGGTGAGTGTGCCGTTGATTCCGTCGATCAAGGCAGCGGTTCGTGAGCTGGACCTGATGGACTGTCAGGCCATTGCCCAGCAAGTGCTGGGCCTGGAAAGTGCCGGACAGGTACGCGAGGCATTGCGCCTGTATCACGAGGCGACGGTCGATACTTCACTGGTTCTGGAGAACTGAACATGTTCGAGAAAATGCAGCGGGCGTTCTGGAAAGCGTTGACGCCGGATCTGGTGGCGGAGGAGCCGAAGGCAGTTGTTCAGCCGGTGTCCGGGTTGCCAGCGAATGTCGTGGACGCACTGGGTGGCGTGGATAACCTCAAGTCTCAGCAGCCTGTAGCGTTGACCCGGGTCCGGGTGGCGTTGCGGGATGTGGCGCGGATGGATCGGCAGGCATTGAGTGTGGCAGGTGTGCCGGGCGTCATGATGCTGGACGACGGGGTGGTGCATCTGATTACCGGCCTGCAGCCATAACCGATTCCCTTCAGGGGGATGTGCGGCCCTCGGTCGCCCTTACTGTTTCTCATCCGCAGGTGTATCGTATTCGCCTTTTACAGGCCCTCGGGCCTGTCGCTGATACGTGAGGTAGTTGAGTTCATGTCCTTTACCCGTCGCCAAATCCTCGGTGGCCTGGCCGGTCTTGTTGTCGTTGGTGTCGGAGCGGGGGGCGCGTCGCGGTACTGGCTGGGCAAGATGGCTGATGCTGACGCCGGTCATGACTATGAGCTGATCGCCGCACCGCTGGACGTCGAACTGGTCGCCGGGCACAAGACCGAAGCCTGGGCGTTCGGCCCTTCGGCACCGGGCACCGAGTTGCGGGTTCGTCAGGGTGAATGGTTGCGGGTGCGTTTCATCAACCATCTGCCGGTGGCGACCACCATTCACTGGCACGGCATCCGCCTGCCGCTGGAAATGGACGGTGTCCCGTACGTTTCGCAATTGCCGGTGCTGCCTGGGGAGTACTTCGACTACAAATTCCGTGTGCCAGACGCGGGCAGTTACTGGTATCACCCGCACGTGAACAGCAGCGAAGAGCTCGGCCGCGGCCTTGTCGGCCCGCTGATCGTCGAAGAGCGTGAGCCCACCGGTTTCAAATACGAAAAAACCCTGAGCCTCAAGAGCTGGCACGTCGATGAAGAGGGGGCTTTCGTGGCCTTCAGCATTCCTCGCGAAGCCGCCCGTGGTGGCACGGCGGGACGGCTGTCGACCATCAACGGTGTCTCGCAAGCGGTGATCGACTTGCCCGCCGGGCAAATCACCCGCGTGCGCCTGCTCAACCTCGATAACACCCTGACCTATCGCCTCAATATTCCTGGCGTCGAAGCGCAGATCTACGCGCTGGATGGCAATCCGGTGGAGCCGCGCCCGCTGGGCAAGGAATACTGGCTCGGCCCGGGCATGCGTATCTGCCTGGCGATCAAGGCGCCGCCCGCCGGTGAAGAACTGTCCCTGCGCAACGGCCCGGTTCGCCTGGGCACGTTGCGCTCGGTGGCCAACACCGATGCACCCACCGAATGGCCCGCTGCCCTGCCGGCCAACCCGGTGGCCGAGCCCGACCTGGCCAATGCCGAGAAACTCAACTTCAATTTCGAATGGGTGGGCTCGGTGTCGGTCAACGTCGACAACGGCAAGCCGCCGAGCCTGTGGCAGATTAACGGCAAGGCCTGGGACATCACGGACAAGACCTGCGCCGACCGCCCGATTGCCAAGCTCGAAAAGGGCAAGAGCTACATTTTCGAATTGAAGAACATGACTCAGTATCAGCACCCGATTCACCTGCACGGCATGAGCTTCAAGGTCATCGCCTCGAACCGGCACAAGGTGATCCCGTACTTCACCGACACCTACCTGTTGGGCAAGAACGAGCGCGCACGAGTGGCGCTGGTGGCGGATAACCCCGGCGTGTGGATGTTCCATTGCCATGTGATCGATCACATGGAAACCGGCCTGATGGCCGCTATCGAGGTGGCTTGATGCGTCAGATACGTCCCGCCGCGATCATCGACCGCAGCCGTGACCGCGACTTCATGCGCGAAGCCCTGGCCTTGGCCGCACAAGGCGCGGCGCTGGGTGAGGTGCCCGTGGGCGCCGTGTTGGTGCAGAACGGCGAGATCATCGGTCGCGGATTCAATTGCCCGATCAGCGGCAACGACCCGAGTGCCCACGCCGAAATGGTCGCAATCCGCGCCGCAGCCTTGGCCGCCAGCAACTATCGTCTGCCAGGCAGCACGCTGTACGTAACCCTTGAACCGTGCAGCATGTGCGCAGGGCTGATCGTGCATTCACGGATTGCGCGGGTGGTGTATGGCGCGCTGGAGCCCAAGGCCGGGATTGTGCAGAGTCAGGGGCAGTTTTTTACCCAGGGCTTCTTGAACCACCGGGTGTTGTTTGAGGGCGGGGTGTTGGCGGAGGAATGCGGGGCGGTACTCAGCGAGTTTTTCAAGGCTAGACGCGCAAAGCCTACTGAATAAACACAAAGCCCAATGTAGGAGTGAGCCTGCTCGCGATGGCGGTCTGACAGTCAATATTGATGTGACTGTCAGACCGCCATCGCGAGCAGGCTCACTCCTACAGGGTTATGCGGTGTTTGATAGATTTACTTACGGGCCACGATGACGGCACGCATCGGCGCCGGCAGTCCTTCAATCGTTTTGCTGTGATCGTCCGGATCCAGGAAGTCGCTCAACGACTGATACTTCATCCACTCCGTCCCGCGCTGTTCCTCGACCGTGGTCACGCTGACGTCAACGCAGCGAACATCCGTAAACCCGGCACGTCGCAACCACAACTCCAGCGCCGGCACCGACGGCAGGAACCACACGTTGCGCATCTGCGCATAACGGTCTTCCGGCACCAGCACCTGCTGTTGATCGCCTTCGATCACCAACGTCTCCAGCACCAACTCGCCGCCCTTGACCAGGCAATCCTTCAGCGCCAGCAAATGCTCGATCGGCGAACGGCGGTGGTAGAACACGCCCATGGAAAACACCGTGTCGAAGCCTTCCATGTTCGGTGGCAGGTCTTCGAAAGGGAACGGCAGGTGCCAGGCATTGGGTTCTGACAAGTAACGCTGCACCGCCTGGAACTGGCAGAAGAACAGCCAGTTCGGGTCGACGCCGATCACGCTGTCGGCGCCAGCACCGAGCATGCGCCACATGTAGTAACCATTGCCGCAACCCACATCGAGGATGCGTTTGCCCTTGAGGTCCAGGTGCGGCGCGACCCGCGACCATTTCCAGTCCGAACGCCATTCCGTGTCGACGTGCACACCAAACAGGTCAAACGGTCCTTTGCGCCATGGCGACAACCCCATCAACGCGGTGCGCATTTGCGCGCGGGTCTCAGGGTCGCAATCGGTGTCCAGTGTCAGACCGTTCAACAAGTCGACTTCACTCGGCTGAATCTTAGGCAACGCATCCAGCGCACTTTGCCAGCGCTCCAGGTCGCCGTGGCCCTTTTCCATTTTCTTGTCGAGTTGCGCTTGCAGGGTGTTGGCCCATTCGGCCAGCGGCGTGCCGGCCAGACGGCGGGCGAGGGGGGACAGATCAATCATGGCAAGGCAATCAACGAGGCAAAGTTAAGACACTGGAACCACGGCACGACTTTCGAGAACCCGGCCGCCAACAGGCGCTCGCGGTGTTCTTCGAGGCTGTCGGGCTTCATGACGTTTTCGATGGCGCTGCGCTTCTGGGCGATTTCCAGTTCGCTGTAGCCGTTGGCGCGTTTGAACGCGACGTGCAAATCAGTGAGCAACGCATGTTCTTCGAGGTCGTTGAAGCGCAGCTTCTCCGAGAGGATCAACGCACCGCCAGGCAGCAGCGATTGGCGGATGCGCGAAAGCAACGCGGTGCGCTGGTCCGGGGCGATGAATTGCAGAGTGAAGTTCAGTGCCACCACCGAGGCGGGCTGGAATTCGAGGGCGAGGATGTCACCTTCGATCACTTCCACGGGCAGCAACTCCTGGAACATCGAGTCTTGACCGTTGAGGTATTCACGGCAGCGCTCGACCATCGCGGCGGAGTTATCCACAGCGATCACGCGGCAACCGTCGGTGCGCACGTGGCGGCGCAATGCTTGAGTCACGGCGCCCAGGGACGAGCCGAGGTCGTAGAGCACGCTGTTTTGCTGGGCGAATTGCGCGGCGAGCACGCCGAGGTTCTCGACGATGGTCGGATAACCCGGCACCGAGCGCTTGATCATGTCCGGGAACACCCGCACCACGTCCTCGTTAAAGGCGAAGTCGGGCACCTGGGCCAAAGGCTGGGCGAAAAGGCGATCGGGTTCTTTGCTCACGGCGGTTCCAGCGGCGTAGGTGGAAAAGGCCGGCATTTTAGCCAAATTGACGGGGGGATGCTCGGGTTGTCTGACGAATTCAACGCGGTTTCGGTCCAAACGCAGACGCCGCAATCCCCCATTGCCCCAGCCAGTAACTGAGAATGATCACGTAGGGCGCCGCATTGAATGGCACCGCAAAGCGACTGATGCCAATCACGCTATCGGAAAACACAAACGCCACCGCGCCACCCGCCGCCAGCAGCGCCGATCGTTTCGGCACGTCGGTCCCGAGCCGGGCCAGCGCCCGCCAGAGCATCGCACTGATGGCCAAACCGTAGACGATAACCGGAATCAACAGTGGGCCCAGCCCGTGGGAAATCAAAATCCCCAGCAGCACCGCGCCAACCCCCAAGGCAATCACCAAGGGCAACAACGCCAACCGCCGGCAATCGCTCAAGTAAGCTTTCAGATACGCCAGGTGGGCGACCAGAAATGCCCCAAGGCCAAACACAAACAAATCCCCCGGCCACGCCAGCAACACATCGCCGAGCAGGGAAAAAATCAATCCAAGGCTGATCCAGCGCCGATACTCAGTGGGCGGTGCGTCGTGCAGCCAACCGAGCAGCGCCAAGACCGGCAACGGTTTGACCAGCAGGCACAGCAGCGCAGCGTGCACGCTCAAGCCATACAGAAAGGTCACTGCGCCCATCAGCGCCAGAATCAGCCAGCCCACGATCAGTTGACCGCAATCGCGCAATCGAAGGTTTTCACGGCCGGCACTTCCGGGGCCCATGGCTGTGAATAGGTCAGGCGCAAGCGGCCTGTACCGGTGGCAAATGCCTGGAAGCGCCAGGTCGAAATCCCGGCGCTGCCGACGATCCCGGCGTCTTCAGGGTTGCTGTACACCTCGGGGCTGAGCGCATGCAGCACGCCACCAGCCGAATCCTGGATCGACCAGCGATAACCCGTGGTCGGGTTGCTTGGCAGGGTCAGGATGAGGTTTTGTCCATTGCGCATTTGCACCGGGCATTCGCCTTGTTTTTCCACGGTCACGTTCTGTTTCGGTTGCGTGGCGCAAGCGGCCAGCAAGGTGAGGGCGAGGGGGACAAACAGGCGAGTGGGGGACATAAGTTCAGTGGCTCCGGCATTCACGACGAACGGCGAGCATAACTGAAGATGAGACAAATTGTGACGGAAGGGACTACGGGCGCGATCTTCTGGTACCTGTTCAGCGCCCGTAGAGGTGCAGTCAGGCCTATTTCGCCGTGGTGTAAGTCATGTGGCTTTGAAATTCTCCGGAAAGATCAATGCTTTTACCGGTAGTCGACGATTCCAGAGTTAGATTGAAACCAGTGACAATATGACTGGTTTGATCAGGCGAGCTGTCCAAAAGAACCAGGTTTACCGTGCCTTTGGTTGCTTTGTAATGCTCGGGGGATTGCATGCCCAGTTGATTGTTAAGCACTTCATGGAAATTCGCCGCGAGGAAGGGGCCCGCTTGCGCAAGTTCGTGAGTGCCACTTTTAATGTCTTTGCTGAAAGTAAACGACAGGTGCTTTTCGGCAGGACGGTTCCGGTTCTGATAAAAACCAATCGTCGTTTCGTTCAGGATTAAAAGTCGAATCTCCAGATCATTCGATCTGAACTCAAGCCGACCGGGCCCCATGAACCTCATGTTGCCATCCAAGGCGAACAGTTCTTCGGTAGAGGGGCTGATTTTATCTGTCATGTGCTAATTCCTTTTGATGATGAGCCATTCTCGAGTGGGAAGTTTGGCGAGCAATTCAATAGGAGGTAACTGTCATGTCTGACAGTTACTTAGCTTTATTAGGAATAAGAGTGGTTCGCCAGCACACCTGCAGTGCAGGCATGATGGCGAACACTCATTCAGAACAAAATCTTCGCCACATCCGCAAAGCGCTTGGCAAAGTGCACGGTAATCCCTTCCTTCAGATAGTCCGGCAGTTCGTCAAAGCTGCCACGGTTCGGCTCCGGCAGGATCAATTCGAAGATTTTCTGGCGCCGCGCCGCAATCACCTTCTCACGCACCCCGCCAATCGGTAGTACATGCCCGGTCAGCGTGAGTTCGCCGGTCATGGCGATGCCTTTTTTCGGCGCCTGGTTTCGGGCGAGCGAGAGCAGGGCGCTGGCCATGGTCACGCCGGCGCTCGGGCCGTCTTTCGGGGTGGCGCCTTCCGGGACGTGCAGGTGGACGAAGGCTTCGTCGAAGAATTTCGGATCACCGCCAAACGACTTCAGATTCGAGCTGACATAGCTGTAGGCGATTTCCGCCGACTCTTTCATCACGTCGCCCAGTTGCCCGGTGAGTTTGAAGCCACGGTTGAGCGTGTGGATGCGCGTGGCTTCGATCGGCAATGTTGCGCCGCCCATGCTGGTCCAGGCCAGCCCGGTGATCACGCCGGTGCCGGACAGCACTTGCTCGTTGCGGAACACCGGATGGCCGAGCGAGGCTTCCAGGTCTTTCGGCCCGATTTTGATCACCGCTTTCGGCTCGTCGATCAACTTCACCACGGCTTTGCGCACCAGTTTGCCCAGCTGTTTTTCCAAGTGGCGCACCCCGGCTTCACGGGCATAACCGTCGATCAGGGCTTTGAGCGCGCTGTCGCTGATGCTCAAGCTGCCTTTGGACACGCCGGCCTTTTCCAGCTGCTTGGGCCACAGGTGACGCTTGGCGATGGCGATTTTTTCTTCGGTGATGTAACCCGACAGGCGAATCACTTCCATCCGGTCCAGCAATGGGCCGGGAATCGAATCCAGGGTGTTGGCGGTGCAGATGAACAGCACTTTCGACAGGTCCATCCGCAGGTCGAGATAGTGGTCGAGAAATTCGACGTTCTGTTCCGGGTCCAGCGTTTCCAGCAGCGCCGAGGCCGGGTCGCCCTGGTAGCTTTGGCCCATCTTGTCGATTTCGTCGAGCATGATCACCGGGTTCATCACTTCGACGTCTTTCAACGCTTGCACGAGTTTGCCCGGTTGCGCGCCGATGTAGGTGCGGCGGTGGCCCTTGATCTCGGCTTCGTCGCGCATGCCGCCGAGGCTGAAGCGGTAGAACGGTCGGCCGAGGGATTCGGCGATGGATTTGCCGACACTGGTTTTACCCACGCCCGGCGGGCCGACCAGCAAGACGATGGAGCCGCTGATCTCGCCTTTATAAGCACCGACCGCAAGGAATTCGAGGATGCGGTCCTTGATGTCGTCGAGGCCGGCGTGGTGTTTGTCCAAGACCTTGCGCGCGTGCTTGAGGTCGAGTTTGTCCTCGCCGTACACGCCCCACGGCACTGAAGTCGCCCAGTCGAGGTAGTTGCGGGTGACGGCGTATTCCGGCGAGCCGGTTTCGAGGATCGACAGCTTGTTCATTTCCTCTTCGATGCGTTTCTGTGCCTGGCTCGACAGCACCTTGCCTTCCAGACGCTGCTCGAACTGTTCGATGTCGGCGCTGCGGTCGTCTTTGGTCAGGCCCAGCTCTTGCTGGATGACCTTGAGTTGTTCCTTGAGGAAGAATTCGCGCTGATGCTCGCCGATCTTGCGGTTAACTTCGGCGGAAATCTCTTTCTGCAGCCGTGCAACTTCGACTTCCTTGCGCAGCATCGGCAGGACTTTTTCCATGCGCTTGAGCATAGGCACGCAGTCGAGCACTTCTTGCAGCTCGCTGCCGGTGGCCGAGGTCAGGGCGGCGGCGAAGTCGGTCAGCGGCGAGGGATCGTTGGGGCTGAAGCGGTTGAGGTAGTTTTTCAGCTCTTCGCTGTACAGCGGGTTGAGCGGCAGCAGTTCCTTGATCGCGTTGATCAGCGCCATGCCGTAGGCCTTGACCTCGTCGGTCGGCTCGGTGGGCTGGTGCGGGTATTCGACTTCCACCAGATACGGCGGGCGATGGTGTTTGAGCCAGGTGCGGATGCGCACGCGGGTCAGGCCTTGGGCGACGAATTGCAGTTTGCCGTTTTCGCGACTGGCGTGGTGCACCTTGACCAGGGTGCCGTACAGCGGCAGGGCCGAGGTGTCGAAATGGCGCGGATCTTCCTGGGGCGTGTCCATGTAGAACAGGGCCAGGGAGTGGTGATCGGATTTACTCACAAGATCCAGCGTTTCAGCCCACGGTTCTTCATTGACGATGACCGGCAGCACTTGGGCCGGGAAGAACGGGCGGTTGTGGATCGGGATGATGTAGACCTTGTCCGGCAGGTTCTGGCCGGGCAGGGCGAGGCCTTTGCCGGTGGAATGGTGTTCGGCGTTCTCTGGGTCGGCGTATTCGCTCGGGTCTTCAGGGAATTCTTGCTGGTCGCTCATGGGGCACCTGCGCAATGGGGTATGGGTCTTAGATGGGGCAGGTGGGGGGTGGTTTCAATGGGGCAGGATATTTCTGGGTGTGTGTTCAGGGTTTGGACAGGTGCTTTTGACTTGGCGGCCTTTGGGCCGACCATGTTCTTGGGGGTTGGGTACATATCCGTTTCTGCGGCAACGGCCACTTATGGTTTCGCCCTTACGGCGAGTCCCTTTTGTCAAACGCCACAAAAGGAACCAAAAAGTCTCGCCCCAAGCGTCCGGCCCCTCGCTAAGGCTCGGCGTACCTTCGCTCCGGTATCCATCCGGGGACACTGCCCTCCGGTCTGCTTCGCGACGACCTACATGCAGCGTGTTCGACTGCGTCGAACGGCGCTGCGCGCCACTCCCCGGATGAACACCTCCACTCAGCCTCCCGAAAGGGGCGGGTGGATCAAGATCAAGAGCTGCAGGCGAGCTAACGCTCGGCCTGATGAGTGGTGAGAATCAAAAGCTGTACGCTGAATTCTTGTAGGAGCGAGGCTTGCCCGCGAAGGCGGCCTGACAGCCGACCAATCTCTGACAGATGTACGCAATCCAAATGTGGGAGCGAGCCTGCTCGCGAAGGCGGCCTGACAGCCGACCAATCTCTTGCAGGTACACACATTCCACTGTAGGAGTGAGCCTGCTCGCGATGGCGGAGTGTCAGACGACATTGATGTTGAATGACACACCGCCTTCGCGGGCAAGCCTCGCTCCTACAGGGGATCAGTTGTGTGGCGCAGGTTTTGTGATGGCGACGTTATCGAGCATCCGGTTCGCCGCCAGTTCGGCCAGCATCACGATCTGCTGAATCGCCATTGCCTTGTGCCGGTGCGGGCCTTCCAGATAGTCCGTGAAGTCGCTCGCCATCACGCTGGCCTGGGCCAATGACTCGCAGGTGTGGGCGAGCAGGTCTTCGTCCTTGATATCCGGAGCAATCAAAAACATCGTGCTGGGTTTGCGGGTAGCAGGGGATTTGAGGGCTGCTGGGTTGAGGTAGTGATCCAATGCGCGCTCGGCGGCATCGTGGAGTTTTTTGGAGTCGAGGGATTCGTAGGGGGAAACGTCGTCGGTTTGCGGGGGATTCGGGGTTTCTTTGAACATGGTGAAGCTCCAAGTAAGTAATGGAGCCGCCACTGATCGCCGCGACGCGATGGTAGGTGGCAGCTGTACGCAGGTTCGCGGACCGAGCTACTTGGAAACCCGGCATACCCGAGGGTATCCCGCGCACAGCCACCATAAGACCAAACGACACGCACAGAAGGCTGGTCGGTTGAGGCGGGTGATTATGCACCAAGTAAGCTGATTCAGGCCGCGACGCCCGGTCGCTGATGTGCAGCGACTCCGAAAGCCTATCCCCCTGGCTTCCGACAAGACAACCGCCAGAACTTGTCGGAATCCTCCTCCATAAAAGTCACGGCTGTAGGACGCTGGCAAATAAATTCAGGCCCGACACGACCCAATGTGGGAGCGAGCCTGCTCGCGAAGGCTGTTTAACATTCGACATTGAAGTCGTCTGACTCACCGCTTTCGCGAGCAGGCTCGCTCCCACAGGAAACAGTTCACACCGGGGGATCAGCAGTGTGGCGCAGGTTTGGGTACGGCGACGTTATCGAGCATCCGGTTCGCCGCCAGTTCCGCCAGCATCACGATCTGCTGAATCGCCATCGCCTTGTGCCGGTGCGGGCCTTCCAGATAGTCCGCGAAGTCGCTCGCCATCACGCTGGCCTGGGCCAATGACTCGCAGGTGTGGGCCAGCAGGTCTTCGTCCTTGATATCCGGGGCAATCAAAAACATCGTGCTGGGTTTGCGGGTAGCAGGGGATTTGAGGGCTGCTGGGTTGAGGTAGTGATCCAATGCGCGCTCGGCGGCATCGTGGAGTTTTTTGGAGTCGAGGGATTCGTAGGGGGAAACGTCGTCGGTTTGCGGGGGATTCGGGGTTTCTTTGAACATGGTGAAGCTCCATTCGGGGACTGGAAGTTCGCCACGACTGCGACCAAGCAGTTGGGTGGCGAACCATACGCAGGTTGGTCGACCAGGGAATGGAACCCGGCAGGGCCGGAGCCCTCCCACGCACAGCTCGCCATGAAGCAAGCACGAAAAGTGCGCCATTCTAAACCCGGGCGACCAAACCCGGCCGCTGAATTTGCAGCGACCCCGAAAGCCTATCGAACGGGCTTCTGACACAACAACCGCCAGAACTTGTCGGAATCCTCCTCCATAAAAGTCACGGCTGTAGGACGCTGGCAAAAAAATTCAGGCCCGACACGACCCAATGTGGGAGCGAGCCTGCTCGCGATAGCTGTTTAACATTCAACATCCTGGGTGGCTGACAGTCCGCTATCGCGAGCAGGCTCACTCCTACATTTTGATGTGCAGCGATGCAAAAAAAGGCGACCCCCTCGCAGGAGTCGCCTTTCCTTCAACCGCCGCTAAACCTTATTCGGACAGTTTGTACGCAATCACATAGTCACCTTGCTTGGTGCCCAGCGACCCATGACCGCCCGCAACGACGAGCACGTATTGCTTGCCGTCCTTGCCGGTGTAGGTCATTGGCGTGGTTTGAGCGCCGGCAGGCAGGCGGCCTTCCCACAGTTGCTTGCCGTTTTTCACGTCGTAGGCGCGCAGGTACTGGTCGAGGGTGCCGCTCAGGAAGCCGACGCCGCCAGCGGTGGTGAAGGTGCCGCCCAGGCTAGGCACGCCCATGCTCAGCGGGATCGGAACCGGTGAGCTGTCGCGCACGGTGCCGTTTTTGTGTTTCCAGATGGTTTTTTGGGTGGTCAGGTCGACCGCGGCCACATAACCCCAGGCCGGTGCCTGGCACGGCAGGCCCATTGGCGAGAGCAGGGCTTCGAGGACGACGCCGTAAGGCGCGCCTTTGTTCGGCTGCACGCCTTCGGTTTCGCTTTTACGCGGGCCTTGGGCGGCGATTTCGGCGGCCGGGATCATTTTCGATTTGAACGCCATGTAGCTCGGGTTCACGAAAGCGATCTGACGCACCGGGTCAACCGCGATGCCGCCCCAGTCGAACACGCCGAAGTTGCCGGGATAAACGATCGAACCCTGCAGCGATGGCGGCGTGAACGGGCCGTCGTAGCGCATGGATTTGAAGTCGATCCGGCAGATCAGTTGGTCGAACGGGGTCACGCCCCACATGTCGCGCTCTTGCAGCGGTGGCGGCATCAGGTTGAGGTCGGATTTGGGTTGGGTCGGCGAGGTGTGATCACCAGCGACAGCGCCTTGGGGCACCGGCACTTCGTTGATCGGCACAATCGGCTTGCCGGTGCTGCGGTCCAGCACGTAAATGCTGCCTTGCTTGGTCGAAGCGAGTACCGCTGGCTTCACGCCGTCAGCGGTTTTCAGGTCCATCAGGGTAGGCTGGCCACCGACGTCCATGTCCCACAGGTCATGGTGGGTGAACTGCATGTGCCAGCGCACCTGGCCGGTTGCGATGTCGAGGGCGGTCAGGCCGGCGGCGTGCAGTTCCGACTCAGGGGTGCGATCGCCACCGAACTGGTCCGGGGTCTGGTTGCCCATCGGCAGGTAAAGCATGCCGAGCTTTTCGTCGACGGCGAACATGGACCACATGTTCGGCGAGTTGCGCGTGTAGACCTGGCCTTCGGCAATCGGCGTGGTGTCGTCCGGGTTGCCGCTGTCCCAGTTCCACACCAGTTTGCCGGTGTGCACGTCGAACGCGCGGATGACGCCGCTGGGCTCGTCGGTGGAAACGTTGTCGGTGACGTGGCCGCCGATCACCACCAGGTCTTTAGTGACCGCTGGAGGCGAGGTGGAGTAGTAACCGCCGGCATTGAAGCCGCCGATGTTGGCAGTCAAGTCGACCTGGCCTTTGTCGCCGAAGTCTTCGCACATTTTGCCGGTGTCGGCGTCGAGGGCGATCAGGCGGGTGTCGGCGGTCGGCAGGAAGATCCGGCGTGGGCAGACGGTGCTGACCGGCGCAGGGCTGGCGGTGCCGGTCGGGCTTTGCTCGGACGCGTAGACGGCGTCATCGTGATAGGTCACGCCACGGCATGTCATGTGCGCCCAACCCTTGAAGTTCGCCGCGTTTTGCGTGGAGAGCTTCGGATCGAAACGCCAGATTTCCTTGCCGGTGTCCGGGTCCAGCGCGATCACCTGGCTGTGCGGCGTGCACACGTAGAGCATGCCGTTGACTTTCAGCGGGGTGTTTTCGGCGGTGGTTTCACCCGGATCGTTCGGCCCCGGCAGGTCGCCGGTGCGATAGGTCCAGGCGGGAACGAGCTTGTTCACGTTCTGCGGGGTGATCTGCGCCAGTGGAGAGTAACGATCACCATGAGCGCTACGACCGTAGGAATTCCAGTCACCGTCGGGCATGGCCGGGGCGGTGTTGGTCATGCCGGGCACGCTGTCGCGGTCCAGTTCGCCTTTGATTTCACCCGGGTTGGTGAACTGGCTGGCCAGTGCGGCAACGCCCGCGAGTACCACTGCCACGCTCAGTGCGCCAGTGCCCATCGGCGCAGGGCCGGTGATCAGCAACGGACGGCGGAACCACGGCAGCAACATGACGAGGCCCAGCGCAAACAGCATCGCCAGACGCGGCACCAGTTGCCACCAATCGAAGCCGACTTCCCACAAGGCCCACACGGTACTGGCAAACAGCACCAGTGCGTAGAGGCCCAGTGCAGCGCGGCGGGCCAGGATCAGCAGCACGCCGGTCAGCGTCAGGCCGATACCGGCCAGCAGGTAATACAACGAGCCGCCGAGCAGGCTCAGCTTGATCCCGCCGGCCAGCATGGCCAGGCCCATTAGCAGAAGCAGAATGCCGAGCAGGGTCGGCAGTAGACGGCTTCGACTCAAAGCACCATCAGTGCTCATAGTGTGGTTCTCCGTGACGTTTCAAGTAGTCCCGCGCAAGTTCACTGTAGATGACGATCCTGTGCGGGCATGGTTCAGATAAAAAAGGTTCGGTTGGTGCGTTCCCTGCAGGAGCGAGCCTGCTCGCGAAAGCGATGGGACAGTCGGCATTGATGTTCAGGCTGACGGCCCTTCGCGAGCAGGCTCGCTCCCACAGGTTTTGTGTGTGTCTTAAAAGGACGAGGTGATTTTTATCCCGCCAATCAGCGCGTCATCGACCTTGTCCACGCCACCGGGGTGGCGGATGTATTGCAGGTTCGGGCGCACGGTCAGCCAGTTCGTGACGTGCACGCCGTAATAGAGTTCGGCGCTGTATTCGGTGTCCTGGGGCGGCAGGAACGAGGGATCGTCGTAGTCATAGACGACGCGGGCCTGGTTGGTCGCTTCGGCGTTCTTGCGATAGGCCGGGTTGACGTGAACCCGGGCGAGGGCAAAGCCGATGTCGTCCTTGGCGCGCGCATCGAACAGGCCTTTGTAGACGACGCCGGCCTGGACATAGTTGTCGATGGCGTTGGTCTTCTTGTCGTGCATTGTGCCGTTGGCGAACACGCTCAGGCCGCGCGAATTGTCGCTGGCTCGGCTGGTGATCTGCTGCTGCACACCCAGCCACACGCCGTGCTTGCTCGATGCGCTGCGGTAAGCCTCGCCGCTCAGGGCTGCCGGCTGACCATTGCTGTCCTTGTAGGCATCCGTGGCCTTGGCGTTGCTGTAGTAATAACCGGCGCGGTATTCGCCCGGCAGGCCGTTGAGTGTCGGTGACCACACCAGTTCGACCGGCAGAATCGCGCCCTGGGTGCCGCTGCCGCTGAGCTTGAAGCCGTTGCCGCGATCAAGGTTCGACGGGTTTTGCTCATACGCACCGATTTGCGCGTAGAGCTCCGGCGTCAGGTGATATTTCACCCGCATTGCCCACTGGCTGACGGGCCAGTTGTACCAGATGCCGCCGACCCAGTTACCGACCTGCGAGCCGCAAAACGCCAGGTTCTGGAAGTCGCATGGGAAGCTGTTGAAGTCTTCGCCTTCGCCGAAACGGCCGACTTTGATGTCGAGTTTCTGGTCGAAAAATTTCTGCTGGTACCACATCTGCGTCAGGCGCCAGGTTTGCCCACGGCCCCAGACTTCCTGCGCCGAAGTGAAACCGCCGACACGCGGATCGTTGATCCGGTCGTTGCTGATGTTGTTGCCATTGCGCTCGGTGACGGTCAGCTGAAATTCAGCGTCGTCCCAGCCGAGGATTTTCTGCAAGTCCAGGTGCGTGCCGAAACCGAACTGGTCGCTGTAGCGTGCGGTGCGATCGTGGTCGTAGCCGCCGTGCAGATTGCTGCCCATTTCGCCGGTGTAATCGACTTTGAAGTCGTAGCCTTTTTCCGAAAGTTCGGTGCGCGTGCCATTCCAGTCACCGAGCATCCAGGGCGATTCGCTATCGAAGGCGGGCGCGGCCTGGGTGCAGGTAGCCAGGCCAAAAGCAGTGAAACCACCGATCAGGTTCAGGGCTTTTCGACTGGCAATAGCGATGCAGACAGCGCTGTCTCGCGGAGTTGGGAAATCAGGCATAGAGAAGGAATTCTTGATCTTTTCTGGGGGGTGAACTGAAAGCGGCACTATGTCGCGCCTGGATGAAGCGTTTCAGCTTGACGGGCGCAAGGATAATGTTCTGTTACAAATAGAGAAAGCGCTTTTCGTGACATGAATTATTTCGTATTCGGTAACAGTGCCGGACAGCGATCGGTTCAAGTTCACCTACATTTACCAGAGAGCGCACAGAGCGCTTCCACCCGGCGACACCCTCGGCTAAGGTGCGCGGCTTCCAATCCCCTTCATCGCTCAAAGGCCCGGCATGACCGAACAGAACAACAACCCGCTGCACGGCGTGACGCTGGAGCAAATCCTCAACGCCCTGGTGGAACATTACGAATGGTCGGGGCTGGCCGAGCGCATTGATATCCGCTGTTTCAAGAGTGACCCGAGCATCAAGTCGAGCCTGACCTTCCTGCGTAAAACCCCATGGGCGCGGGAGAAGGTCGAACGCTTGTATGTGAAGTTGATGCGCACCAAGCGCCCGCTCTGAACATGGGCTTTCTATCGACGCCAGGTTCTGCCGCGAGGCGTCGTTTTGTGGCAGTGGCCGCTGTGCTGGGCTGGGCCGGACTGGCCATTCAGCTGTACCTGATTCTGTACTCGCGCTGGACACTGGAAGCGAGCTTGATCGGTGGGCTGCTGAGCTTTTTCAGCTATTTCACCGTGCTGACCAATACGTTGGTGGCGGTGGTGCTGACATGTGAGTGGACCTCTCGCGAGTCGGCGGCGCGACGCTGGTTTTTGCAGCCGTGGGTCAGTAGCGCCATTGCCGTGAGCATCGTGGTCGTCGGTCTGGCGTACAGCCTGTTGTTGCGCCATTTGTGGCATCCCGAAGGCTGGCAGTTTCTGGCCGATGAGTTGATGCACGACGTCATGCCGCTGCTGTTCCTGGCGTATTGGTGGTGGTGCGTGCCCAAGGGCACGTTGCGCCTGCGGCATCTCGGGTTGTGGGTGATCTATCCGCTGGTGTATTTCGCCTATTCATTGCTGAGGGGGCATGAGTTGGCGGTTTATCCCTATCCGTTCATTGACGTCGGCACCTTGGGTTATCCACAGGTGTTTTTGAATGCGGGTGGATTGTTGGCGGGGTTTGTGGTGATTGCTCTAATAATGATCGCATTGGACCGGTGGCGCGGTCGGTGAATACTGAAGGTGATGTGAAGGACTTTTGTGGCGAGGGAGCTTGCTCCCGCCGCGCTGCGCAGCAGTGCTTAAACCTGCAACCGGGTTTTAACTGAGTCACCACGCAGGCTGATTTTACGACTGCTTCGCAGCCGAACGGGAGCAAGCTCCCTCGCCACACTATCGAGTTGCAGTTATTCCTCGTCGCTGCCCTCCGCCCGCCAGTACCCCACGGCCTTGACGAATTGTTCATTCAAACCGTGCTCATCAAGCAGCACACGAAGAATCTGCCGTGACACCTTGGTCTCGGTCGCCACCCACGCATACAGGTTGCCGCTCGGCACTTGCAGCTGCTTCACGGTGGTCAGCAAGTTGTCTTTGCCACCCTCGCGCAAGACCCAGATCACATTGACCTGCGCGGCGCTTTCCAGGCGTTGCTGCTCGGCGCCGTTCTCCACTTCCACAATTACCAGTGCACGACGATTGGCCGCCAGACCTTCGAGCCGGCGGGCGATGGCGGGCAGGGCGGTTTCGTCACCGATCAGCAAATAGCTGTCGAACATGTCCGGCACGATCATCGAGCCACGCGGCCCGCCGATGTGCAGGAACTGGCCGGGCGTGGCCTGCTCGGCCCAGGTCGAGGCGGGGCCGTCGCCATGCAGGACAAAATCGATGTCCAGTTCCAGGGTGTCGAGGTCGTAGCGACGCGGCGTGTAGTCGCGCATCGCCGGCATCGGCCCGTTGTCTTTGCCGGCGCCGAGCACCAGGGTTTCCAGTGCGGCGTGTTCGGCCGCGTTTTGCGGGAACAGCAGTTTGACGTGGTCGTCCGTGCCCAGGCTGACGAAGCCGGCCAGCTCCGGTCCGCCCAGGGTGATCCGACGCATCCGCGGGGTCAGGTCAACCACCCGCAGCACTTGCAGACGACGGCGTTTGATCTCGTGCATGACACGGTGAATGGTGTGCACAACTTCAGTCATTCGGCTTTCTCCTGGACGGGTTGAACGGCAGGGCCATCGACGATGGCTTTGGCGGTGTTGTTGAGCAGGTCGCGAACCCGCAGGATTTCTTCCGGGCTCCAGCGGCCGTGATGCATTTGCAGGGCGTGACGCAAGTTGTGCACCGCCTCGTGGATCTCGGCGGGGCGATCATGGCCGCGCAACGAGCGCTTGCTGACCTCGATGCGCATTCGCACGCCGTCCAGTGCAATAGCCTGTTCGGTCAAGGACAGACGTCCGGCGTCGGTGATGGTGTAGCGTTTTTTGCCGCCCTCGGCATCGCCCAGGATCATTTCGCTTTCTTCGAGAAAGGTCAGGGTCGGGTAGATCACACCGGGGCTGGGGCAGTAGGCGCCGTCGAACATGCTTTCGATCTGGCGGATCAGGTCATAGCCGTGGCAGGGCTGCTCCGCGATCAACGCCAACAGCAGCAGTTTCAGGTCGCCGGGGGCGAACACCCGGGGGCCGCGGCCACCGCGTTCACGGCCGGGGCCTGGGCGTTTCTCGAAGCCGTCGCGGCTGTCGCTGTGGTCGCGATGGGAATGATGGTCTCTCATTTCTGCGTCTTCTCTCGTCGTGTTTAGATACAACTTAAGATATATCTTTAGACAGACGCAAGCGTTCTTGACCAACGGTCGTTCCCGGCCACCGCTTGAGGTCCAGACGCGATCAGCGATGAGGAATGCGGTATCGGTTGCTCTTTTAGAGCAATTGAACTAATCAAGAAAGTTCATCGATTGATAATTATTCCACTGTCGCAAGATAAGTAGTCTTCGTCTGACGGAATTTAACTAGTTCGTATCTGTGTGCTTTTCCAGTTAGAACTGTGTGTAGTCTTTCTCTGAGGGTAAAACAATCGAGTTGGCGTTTTTTCAATGTTTTTCCTATTATTCGAACGCCATTGTTACTACATGTTCTTGGGAAGTTGCGTACTTACTTTCTCAAGGGATTGGACGATCATTCTTCGGCGTCGAAAGTTAATTGAAATCGCCATCACCGTATGGAGAGATGTCGGCTTTCCAGACTTTCCTCGGCCCAATCCTTTGAAAAAATACAGGTACTCAATAATGTTCAAGACGTTTGCAATCGCCGTTCCCATGACCCTCCTGGCCCTGAGCACTTCGATGGCGTTCGCGGCGGAAGAATCGCGCACCTCCATCAACATTACCGCTGATATTCCGAGCAAGGTCTTCCACGCTCAGCCTGTAGACAAAGACTTCGGTAAAGACGAGAAAATGCAGTATGTCGTCGGCTCCGGCACCCTGACGGAAGTCCGTGGCACCTATGATATTCAACACACCAACGGCTCGGTCGGCGCTTATGTCGTGGGCGGTCCTACTCCGCTGTTCAACGGTAATCCAGCCTTGAACATTCCTCTGACCTATACCTTCAATGGCACGGAGTTGACCGCTGATTCTCAGGAAGTGGTCGGCGACACCGAGTCCAACGGCGGCATGCGCGCCGACCTGGTGATTACCGCAGAGAAGCCGGGCAACAGTCAGGTGGGGATCTACACCGCCAACCCGGTCGTCATCTTTGATGCCATTCCGCGCATCTGAAGCAAACGCGTGCTGTAAGTAAGTTCTGTCTTACTTGGCAACGTTCACCGATCGCCAGGGAGGTTGTGCCTGTCGATCGGGTTTCAACGAATTTATCTTCAGAGTATTTCGTTCATGTTCCCGATGACTCCCATCGCGACGGCGCTTGCCCTATGTTTTTGTGCGACTGCCCTGGCTGCGCCAGCGGACAACGGCCACACACCCCGAAGTCTGCTTGCGCAAGCCAAGGGATTACCGAGCGAGTTCGAAGAGCACTTCTTTGATGTGCCGCTGGCGGTGCGCGTGGAACTTGATCAGCAGTTTCTCGGTGAGGCGATGGTTGTGCTGACCCGCGACGATCGCATCACCCTCGTTGACTTCACCGATGTCAGCGATAGCACGATCAAAGCCAGCGAGCGCGACATCTGGGCCAACTACCTCAAACATGGCGTGGTGCTGGGCGCCTGCCAAGCCAATTGCCCCGAACAACTGCTGGCCGTGCACTACAGCCTGGAAAACTCGCTGGTGTCGATCCTTACGGAAAACGCCGAGCACGATGATCAGGTGCAGCGCTATTACAACCAGCCCGAAGACGGCAGCACCGGGTTGATCGTGCGCAACCAGCTGAACCTCAATGGCGGCCAGAACCAGGACCTCGGTGGTCGATACGGTCTGGAAGCGAGCAGCAGCCTGGGCAACTGGACCCAGGCGGTGAACATGCAGTTGTCCCGCCTGGGCGGTGTGGACAATCAGCTCTATCACGCCGTGCATGAGCTCTTTACCCAGCGTGAACTGGAAGGCAACTTCCTGCGCCTGGGCTTGTTCACGCCCACCTCGGAAGGCCTGACGCGCCAGCCGCGCTCCTTCGGCGCCAGCCCTGACACCGCGCTCGGCGTCATGTACGGCAGCTCCGACAGCCTGGCCATCAATAACCCGAAACCGGCGGTCTACCCGATCTACGTCACGGCCAATCGCCAGGGCTCGGTGGAAATCTATCGCGACGGTTTGCTGATCAATACTCAGGCGATACCGGCTGGTTTGCAGACCCTCGATACGCGGCCATTGCCCGGCGGCATCTATGAAGTGGAAGTGCGGCTGATCGAAGACGGCCAGATCACCTCCAGCACGCAGGAGCTGGTCTACAAACCCAACAACTGGCGCAATCATGACGAGCGCTGGCGCTACAACCTGTTTGCCGGGCGTGAATCGAAAATGCTCAGCAACTGGGATGAGCAGGCCGATGGCGACATGACTGCCGGCGCCGCCTTCAACTTCCTGCTGCACCCGCGGGTGATCCTCGGCCTGTCGGGTCGGCAAGTGAAAGACACCCTGCAATATGGCACGTCGGTCGACTGGGCCATCGTCAACAACGCCAGCGTCTTCGCCAACGTCTACAAGACTCAGGACTACGGCACCGGTTTCGACGTGCAGGGGCTTTATTCCTACGGCAGCGGCAGCCTCGTCGCCAGCCATAACCGCAGCTGGCTCGACACCACCCGGCTCTACGACACCTTGCCCGACGGCACGCGCGTGCGGCAGCGCAATGTATTTATCGGCCAGACCAGCAACTCGTCCTTGTCACTCAATCATCGCCTCACCAGCAAAAGTTCGGTCAATGCCCGGGTGTCCCACAGCGAAGGCAACACCGAAGGGGTCGGCGTGGATCTGGGCTGGACTCAACGCACGCAACTGTTCGGCAGCGACGCCAATTGGCGCCTGTCGCTGTTCGACAGGCCGGGCAGCTTCAGTTCGGGCAATGATCGAAATCGCGGCCTTGACCTGAGCGTGAGCGTGGCGCTGGGTGGCCCGGGAGAGCAGCTCTCCGGCAGCATCGGCACCCGCACCGATCGCGATGGCGGGCGTGATAACAATGCCTCGATCACTTACCGCAAAGACTTGCAGGACCACCTGCTGCAAAGCGTTTCCGCCACGGCCATCACCGACACCTATGGCCTCGGTTTGAATGCGCTGGCGACGATGCAATCGGACCGGGTCAACGGCGACGGATTTATCCAGCGCTCGTCCTACAACAACGACCTCACCGGCGGCCTCAACCTCGACAGCACCGTGGCGGTCGGCGGGCAAAAGATGATCGTGACCAGCCAATACCACCGCAATGGCGCGGGCATGATCATCGATGTCGAGTCGGACATCGACGACATCACTTTACGCGCCGACGATCTGAGCGGCGGCAGCGCAGTCCTCAAGCCCGGACGCAATTTTGTGCCGATCACGGCTTACAAAAGCAGCTCCGTCAGTTTCGATTTCGAAGGCAATCACGTGCCTGCCGCGACCATCCAGCCGGCCCGTTCCAGTTATCACCTGAACAAGGGCGGCGTGGACTATCGCCAGATTCGCGTGATGCGAACCCTCACTGTCCTCGGTCGCCTGATCGACCCCCAGGGCAACCCGCTCAAGGGCCATCACATCATCAACCACGCCAGTCGCGGGGTCAGTGAAGTGGACGGCTTCTTCTCCATGGAAATGAACGCCGGTTCACCGACCCTGGAAGTGCGCCACGGCAACCAGTTGCTGTGCCAGTTCCGCCTCGACCCGAGCCGTGGCCACACGGAAAACAACGTGCTGATGATTGGTGATTTGCGTTGCACGCCGGACACGCTGGCGGACCTGACGCTTGAGACGCCGACGGCAGGCTGATGCCCGGCACCCCGCATTTTTTTATGAGGTAAATGACGATGAAACGTCGGTTGGCACTGATTGGTTTTTGTTTGTTCACCCAGACGGCACACGCCGGGCCGAACATCAATATCGGCACGGTCTACGACTACCTGGACGGCGACAAAAGTACCTTTTTGAAACGCGTCTATAACGGCGGCGACAGCACCGCTTTCGTCAAGGTCAACATCCTTGAAATTCTCTACGACGCCGATGGCAAGTCGCGGGAGGTGCCGCTCAAATCCAATGCCGAGGGCAATTCCCGGGATGGCTTGATGGCCAGCCCGGCGCGACTGATCGTGCCCGCCAGTGGCATGCAGGGCACGCGGTTGCTGTACATGGGCGAGCGCGATAAAGAGCGCTATTTCCGTGTGCGTTTCATACCGGTGGTGCCCGAGAAGGAAGACGAATTCGCCGTCTCCGGCGAGGAGCGTGAGCAGTACAGGAAAGCCCTGTCCGCCGGGGTCACGGTGCTGGCCGGGTATGGCGCGGTGTTTTTCGTTCGCCCCAAGGACCCGCGTTACGTCAGCGTGATCGAAAACGAGGCGGCCAGGTACCGGATCCGCAATACCGGCAACACCGTGGTGGTGATCGATGAGTTCAAGGATTGCTCGGTCAAGAACGACCAGGACTGCCAGCCGACCACCAAGCATCATGTTCTGGCCGGCCGCCATTTCGAGTTCGAGAAACAGGCTGGCCGCGAGTACCGCTTCACGCTGGTTGAAGGCGAGAGCCGCAAGAAACTCGATGTGAAGGGCTGATGACTATGTTCAGACAACTGACGGTCCTGATGGTGTCGGCGATGGCCTGCCATGGTGCGTTCGCGGCCCGCGAAGTGCAGCACTTTGAAGTATTCGTGACGATCCCGAGCCAGGCGTTCTACGTCATTCCCGCAGACCCCGGCTGGATTCACCGTGAACAGTCATTGCCATGGAATCTGACGACCTCGACCCTGGGCGGCTTGCGCAAGTATTTCGATGTGAAGAGCGAAGCCGGCTCCATCGAAGCCCGCCTTGAGGGCCGGCCTTACTTGTCTAACGGAACGCAGGCCCATGACATTGGATTGCGCGTGCTGTTCAACGAAAAGTTGTTGAGCGAGGGGGAAAGCCGCGAGGTGGTTTCGCTGGTCGACGCCGCGCAGGGCAAGCGGGTTTTACTGGAAGTGCTGCCTGTGCCACCCGCCGATGGGGTTTACAAACCCGGCAACTATTTTGGAAGCGTCAACATGGTCTTCAACGCGGTGTTGCCCAAATGATGAATTTATTGAATAAGCGATCAGCCCGGACGTTGAAGGGGGCTGCATCGGCCAGCCTGCTGTGTGCGGTGTTTGCCCTGCCCATACAGGCCGCAGTGATGGACATCGAAGCGGTATTCGAGCCGGATTCCTCGAATCCGAATAATAACGTGTTCGTCAACATGACCCCGTCCGAAGGTTTTTGCCGGCAGATTCCACAGGCCTGTGCGCCCTATAAGCTGTTCAGCCTTATTGCGCCTATTTCCTTCACGGCGAATGCGCCAATCCTGGCCAACCATGCGGACCCGCGGCAAGGAGGAATGGCCCGCGTTCCCTCGGACTGGAGAGAGGTGGTGGTCACCCACGAGTCGGGTGATACCGAGGTGCTTTCCATTCGTATCGGCGGGATCGGGCACGAAGCCGCAATTCCTCGCCCTGTCACTGAACTGACCGGAGGAGGTTGGTGGGATGACTTGTGGGTAGGTGGCGGTTGGGCCTATGCGCCTATACCCTGTTCAAGTGTGGGTTGGCACTCGGCAGGGCCCTCGGGCTACAACAGTTTCTGGCGAGTCGCCAGAGGAGTGGGCGTGTGCAGCAAGACGGCGAGGTTCGATATTCCGCTTTCCTTTCGCTACCTGTACTTCGTGTTCGCTTATGAGCTGCGCACGCCTAACCCCCTGACCATGAAGACGGGCAAATACACCGGCACCATGCCGTACACCGTCGGTCCGCGTCAGGACTTCGACATGGGCGATGTCATGATCCCCAGTGACAACCAACTGACCCTCAACTTCTCTCTGGATGTTCGGCACACTCTCAAGGTCGAGATTCCACCCGGTGGCAATCGCGTTGAACTGGTGCCGCAGGGCGGCTGGCAAGCCTGGCTGACCCAAGGGCGCAAGCCCACACGGCTGTTTCGTGATCAGACGTTCAATGTGTCTTCATCGAGTCGCTTCAAGATGAGCCTGGACTGCCAGTACAGCACCGATGGCAACCGCTGCTCGGTGCGCGACCCGGCTTCAGGCCATGTCGTGCCGCTCGACGTCAGCGTGACCCTGCCCAATGGCTTGGTGGATGCCACCGATCAACCGGTCAGCCGTCGGCTGTTACGGCGCGACGGCAGTGGTACCGAGCTGTTCCAGCCGCGCTTTTATGTCGATCGCAAACCGGGCACGTTGCACTTCGAGATTGCGCAGGATGAGGTCGAGGAAATGATCAAGCCCGGTGTCGCCAGAACGTACTCGGGCACTGTCACGGTGGTTTGGGATTCGGAAGTGGGTTAAGCGTGACCCCTGATACATCACCCGATGCATCAGGGGTTGCCGATTACGGCTGTGCGTCTTTTTGCAGCGCTGCGCGGGTGAGTTTTCTGCTCAGCTCTTTTTCTTCGTAACCCATGTCGTGCAGCAATTGGCCGTAGACCTCATCGGTCATGTCCTGGTCCGTCAACACCACACTGTCATCGATATTCAGGCGCCGGGCGAGGTCTTGCAGACGCTGTTTGAGGGCGCGTCGTTGTGCAATTTGCTGGCCCTTGGAACTGGCCCAGGTGTGTTGGACTTCGCGTAACTCATCGAGCACGTCGCTCTTGGTTTCGTAAAACCGGGTATTGCGCCGGAATTCGTTCGGATAAGTGTCCTGCAGGTATTTCTGCCAGAACGGCTGTTCGATCATGTCGTTGACCAACCCATCGCCGGCCTCCATCGACATCACCGTCTCGAAGGCGGTGTCGAGGGTTTTGGCGTTCACACCGGCGATGGTGCGAAACAGCATCGTCTCCGATTGCCACGGTAGACCGAGGCGTTGAGCCAGGCCGGTTTCGTAGGCAAGGTACACCTCGACCTCATCCGGATTGCCCGGGCGGCTGCCGAAATCGGCACGGGCAATGTCATCCACGCGCGCGAGCCGAGCGGCACCTCTGGCCAGGTTCACCAGTTTGCTTTCAAGTACGGCGTTGGACGTCGACAAGGCATAGGCTTCGGAGGCGAGCACCTTGATGCCCATGTGGTTGAACACCTGGGCCCCGGCATCGGCACAGGTGGTAGGCGCCCTGGCCATTTCGAACAGATCCTTGCGCAGCTCGGTGTCCAGGTCGATGGCTTCAATCATGCGCCATACCCGGCTGCTGAGTTGTTGGCGCAATTCACCACCGGCCTTGTAATCGGCCGAACGGGTCTGCTTCTGGATCAATGCAAAGAAATCCTTGGCGCCGGGCTCGGTCATCAATTCGTGCCAGGCTTCCTCGCGGAAGGTCCCCAGCCCTGAGACCTCGGCACTCCACCAGACCGAATCGTCTTGCATCGGCCACAGTTCTATCGCGTCACGCGCCGCGTCGATGTAGACCTGCTCGGGCGCGAGGCCGACTGACCGTCGATACGCCTTGAAGGTGATCAGGTTGGCGTCCGAGAGCTGCTCTTCGTACAAGCGGGTCCGGGCCAGGAGGAAGGCATCTTCCGAGCCGGGCACGACTTTCGGAATGACCCTGATCGGGTTCTCCTGCATATCCAGAAAGAAGCCGCGCGGTCGACGTTTGTTGGAGGGCCCGAACAGGCCGTCGGGCCAGGTGGTGGCGCCCGTGTTGCTCAAGCTCAGGATTCTCAGCCTGGGCATGCGTCCGACGTCCGGGAGCAGGCCCAGCTTCGCGTTGTCATCGAGCCTGAGGGTTTCCAGGCGGGTCAGATTTCGCAGTTGCTCGACAGCGGAGGGGGTCAACGTGATGTCGTTGTTCATCAGTCGCAACGTGCGCAGGTGGTGCATCTTGCCGATGGTGTCGGGAAGTCGCGTCAGGCCGCAGCTACGGGCGCTCAGTTGTCGCAGATGAGGGAAGGCGCCCAAGAGGCCGGAGGTGGTTTCGGAAAAGGTCGTGCGGTCCAGATTCAAGGTGCTGATCTGATCGAGGTAGTGTTTGATATCCGGCAGTTCCTTCCACCAGCGTTCGAGGTCGAGCACCTGGAATTCTGTGGACAGGTCCAGCGCATACCCGCCGTCGGCCGTGATGCTGCGTTCACCAAAAACCGTGGGCTTGCGTTTGAAACAGTCGATAAAGCGTTCGGCAATGTGCAACCCGCCACTGCTGACGAACCCGCGCTGATCCGGACCCCAGCTATCCGGCTGCTGGTAGCGCCAGCGATTCAACAGCACTCGCAGGTCGTCCAGTTCGCGGTCCAGTCGGGTCAGTGTCTGGTGCCCTTGCTCCTGCGAACCGAGGGATCGAACGAAGGTATTGACCTCGCGGTCGTTGAAGTGAGGGTAAATGTCCTGCACCCGTTGGGTGAGCGTGGGGGCGACGGTGGAGAAGCCGGGACCGCGCAACAGGATCATGTCTTCATGGTCAGCCAGCGGACGGATCGGCGGGGCGGCGAGCGCCGTGCGGCGCTGCGCCGGTGTCTCGGTCTTGGCCATCACCCATTGCTTGAAGAACCCCCCCTGGCCTGGCCGATAACCCAACTGCGCCAGTTTGTTTTTCGGCAGGGCGTTGAGAACGGCTTCGTAAAAGTCAGTGGCGTCGTGCAGTTTTCGGTTGTCACCGTCCCAGACTTCGAACCGGTTGCCATCGTCCTTGACCAGCACCCGGACCATCGACGCGTCTTCGGCCCCTACACGGCTACGCAAGGGACCGGCATCGTTGCCTTCACGAACCTCGATGCGCAATTGCGCGAACGTGTCGGTATGAATCCTCAAGGCGTTCAGCACCAGGCTTTCGGTTTGCGCCACCCACTGCGCGCCGTCCTGGAAGCCTTCATAGGCGTGGTTGGTCCGGGCTTCGAAGGCCGCCTCACGGGCGCGGCTCTTGAGGCTCAAGGGCAGTCGTTGCGTTTGGGTCATGCGCTTGAGGTCGGCAGCGTCAGTGGTGTTCAGCAGCGTCGCGGCGGCACGGGACGGCAACTCGGGAAAGGTGTGGCGCATGAGTCGCAGCGGCGGATCGTCGAACGCCTGGGCCCCTTGGTAAAGCTGATTGATGATATCTGGGGTCAGCCGATCGGCTTCGTCCGCCAGGCGATCGCGCAAGGCTTGCACCCGTTCACGTTGGGCGGTGGACCGACCGAGCACGGCGTGCAGTTCTTCTTCGTTGAGAAACTCGACAAGGTCTGGCGCAAATTGCTCGCTCATGAGGTTGGACAAACTGGTGGAGAGGGTCTGTTCGGCCGTCGCGTCGGCATTGCCGTACTGGCGGAACCGGCCGCTCATGTCGGCGTTTTCGTAGACCTTCAGGGCTTTGTCCGCGGGCCAGCCGTCCAGGTAAGTCGCCAGCGGTTCAAACCAGTAGGAGGAGGGATCCAGAGGCTGGCCTGAACGAATTCGCTCGATGGCCTGGCGGGTCTGGCGCTGGATGTTCAAGCGGGTGAGGCTGTCATCGAGTAACGGTGGCGGGGCCGTGTTGTCGACGTACATCCGGCGCAGCGCACCGTCGTCGGTACCGCTGGCGATGCGAACGGCTTCGAGTTCCGCGTCGCTGAAGCCCTCCACGGTGTGGCCGAGACGGCGCATCAACGTCGGACGATCCCAGGCTCGCGGGTTCTCGGCTTCATGGGTCCACGCGCCGAGGCCGTTGTGTTTCAACTCGGGCAGGTAAGCATTGTCGCGATGCGGGTGTTTGACCCGGTAGTTGCCGGTTTGCGGATCCTTTTGCACGGCGTAGTGCTTGTCATCCAGCGGCAGAACAGCCTCGCCCTCGTGAGCGTGCAGCCCCAGCGCGTCAGGTCTGGAGTCCGGCGATAACTGCACATCCGGCCATTCATAAGGTTTGAGGTCGGGGTGCCACAACCGGGATTCGCCATTGGGCAGGGTGACCGGTTTCATGCCTTCGATCAGCGGCGACAGTTTCAGGCGTGCCAGCGCACCGATCTGCGCACCGGCGGCGAACGCTTCCAGCTGAAGAACATCGGTGACCAGGCCGACAATGTGTTCGGTGGCTTCAGTCCACAGTCCCTGGGTCATGTCGACGAGGCCTTCGATGGCGTCGCTGGCCATCTGATAAGCCATGTAGCCCATCATCAGCTGGCCCAGTCCGGGCACGAACGGCGTGACGACCATCAGGGCGATGTTGAAGATGTCCGAGACGATTTTCTTGAAGTTCTCCCACCAGGCCCATCGTGCATGGGTATCGGCATCGGCGGTGGACACGGCGATGTGACGGGCGTCATTGAGGACCTTGTTGAGCTTTTGCTCGAACAGGTACTGCCAGAGTTCGCCGCTGATCGGTGCGGTGTTGAACTGCAGACGAGGGGCAGTGATAGCCTCTTCGCGCCAGCTCGGCCTCGGGTCAAGCGGCTCTTTGCGATGCCATTTCACTTGGAACAGGCGTTGTTGCAGCCCGCCGAAAAAATGCCCCCGATCGGATTGATCGACGAACCGGCTGAAGAATTGCTGGTAGGTCATGCCGGTGGAGGAGATGACAGCGTTGTCGCGCAGCTGACGCGTCAGTTCTTTCATCAGCGCGAGGGTCGAGGGGTACTCTTTCAGCGGGTGCTCGGGGTCTTGTGGGACATACGCGAAGATCGGCACTACCTTATGGACCCGGTTCAGATCCGGCGTAATCAAGACGATGCCGGTCAGCAGGCTGTCGAGCATGGACAGTTTGGCGAACTGCATGATTCGGCCTTTGCGGGTGAGGTTGCGCTGGCCATCGAGCATCATCAGGATCAGGTCACCGGCATCGGCGTCGATGTCGCCCTTCAGGACGGCCAGCCTGGCGGCGGCTTTAAACGCGGCTTTCTCGTTCTCGATGATCTTGTGTTTCAAAACCACTTGGGCGAGGCCATCCCTGGGCCGCAATTGTTCTTCGAGGTATTTCGTGTAGCGCGCGCCAATGTCCAGCGTGCGACACAGGGTCTGGAACTGGGCGATGGACATTTTGCGTTTGATCGCCAGGGTGTCGAAATGCCCGCGGGCATCGGGCTGGCTGATGAAGTTCGAGTCCGCCTCGCAGGTTTCGCGGCTCGCGAAGTTATGCAAGGCCGCGTCCAGCAGCGAAACGGTGCGGGTCACCACGCCGTTGAGGTTGCTGGCATACCAGGGAAGCTGTTTGGGTAGATAAAGGTGCAGGTAAGTGGTCTTTACATCGACGTCGACACCGAATTGTTCCAGCAACGCCCTGGTCAGCAACGGCTCGGCGAATTCGTAAATACCTTGGACCTTGTCCATGACCCGGTCGACAGTGTTTTGAGCGGACCAGAGGTCGAGGTTGGCGTGTTGTAGCGGGGAGTGATCGAAACCCTTGGTGCTCTGTACCCAATACCCTGAAGCCGTTTGCGTGAGGCTCAGTTCCCGGATCCGTCGCAGTGATGCGTCCTTGAACGTGGGGTGGATACGGCTTTTGATGAAATCGTAGTGGCGACCTTTATTGTCATCCGCCCCCCGTGTCGGTCGCGCTGATATACGTCCGTGTAAGTCAGTCATGCTTTTAATAAACCTTGAGCGTTAAGTGGAATGACCAGCCTAACGCCCGAGGCTCAAAGTAAAAGCCTGAATTACCGCTGCTTAATCAGTGTCAGCCGCCCATAAACATTGGAATTACCAATGCCGAAAATAGGTAATTACCGCCTTTTTTCAGCGCCGTGCGACCTCCACCGGCAGGCATTGTGTATGCGCACCCGGTTGCAGATAGGGCGTGAGAATCGGTGCCATGCCTTTGAGCACTTGCACGGGCAGCGCCGAGGTGAACTTGAAGGCCTCGGCGGTGCGCCCGGGCACGAAGGCAGTCAACGTACCGAAGTGGCTGTCACCGATATAGAACACGAAAGTGGCGGTGCGGTTGATCGACTTCGAACTCAGGATCCGCCCGCCGGAACCAATGGCTTCGATGCGGTTGTCCCCGGTCCCGGTCTTGCCGCCCATCGCCAGGGGTTTGCCATCGGGGGTGATGAAACTGCCGGACACCCGTTTGGCTGTACCGGCATCCACAACCTGCGACAACGCCTCGCGCATGGCCGTGGCCACTTCGGACGGCATTACCCGTTTGCCGGCGACCGGGTCATTGATCAGTTTGGTTTCGTACGGGGTGTTCGCCGCGAAATGCAGGGTGTCGATGCGCAATGTCGGCATGCGCACACCATCGTTGAGGATGGTGCCGATCAACTCGCCCAAGGCGGCCGGGCGATCGCCGGAACTGCCGATGGCGGTGGCCAGCGACGGTACCAGGTGATCGAACGGGTAACCGACTTTCTGCCAGCGCTGATGAATGTCCAGGAACGCTTCGATTTCCAGCATGGTGCGAATACGGCTGTCGCGGGCGCCCTTGTGACGACTCTTGAACAGCCAGCTGTAGACTTCCTGACGCTCGAACTGGCTGGCTTTGACGATCTGGCTCCACTTGGCATCCGGGTTGTTCAGCAGGTAGCCCATGAGCCACAGGTCCAGCGGGTGAACCTTGGCGATGAAACCCTGATCCGGCAAGTCGTAGGCGCCGGGGCTGTAATTTTCGTAGAGCCGTTGCAGGCGTTCGTCGGTGAGTTTTTCGGTGAGCTTGGCGCCTTTGAGGTGCGCGCGCACGAAGGCATTGAAGCTTTCCTGGCTGGCCTGGGGCAGCAAATAGCGGTGCACCGCCGCCAGGCGAATCGGCGTCGGACGCATGCTGTCCAGGAAGGTGTCGAGCCGCGCCTGGGTGTCCTTGTTTTTGTATTTCTTCCAGAACTTGAGCAGGAACGAAGTCCCTTCGCGGTCGGCGAAACTGGCCAGGTATTCCTGACGCCGCGGGTCGCGATCGTCCTTGAGCAATTCGGCGCTGTTGTTGGGGCCGGAGTACGTGGTGTAGCGCACCAGGTCACGCATCAGGCGAATGAACGGCAGGTTGATCGACTCACGCAACGCATCACGCAGGGTCGGAATGCGACCGTTGTCTTCCTTGCGGAAGTTGACGAAGGTGTGCAGCCCGCCGCCGGTGAAAAAGGCTTCGCCGGGGCTGGCCGAATATTTACGATCCAGCGCGGCACCGAGCATGGCCGGCAGGTTGCGGTCCTTGTTCTCAATCAGGTAGTCGATGGCCCAGCGACTCAGGCGATCCTGATCGGGGATGTCGACTTTCTTCAGTTCCGGGACGGTCATTTCGGCATATTTATCGTGCAGTTCGGCCATGATTTGCAGGTAGGTGGTGAGCACGCGCATTTTCGCGGTAGAGCCCAGTTCCAGCTTGCTGCCTTCATTGATGTCGAACGGCTGGTCGGTGCTGTCGGTCTGTACCCGCACACGCGCGCCGTCCGGTGTCAGCTCAAACAATGTGAAGCTGTAGCGCACCTGAGTGGTGCTGGTGGGGGTGAGCAAGCGTTCGCCCATCAGTCCGATTTGTGTGGCGAACGCCGGGTCGGCCAGGCGCTTGAGATACTCGGTAGCCTGGCTTTGCAATTCACCTTGCAGGGTGCTGGTGGCGGAAAGGTCGAGGCGGTCGAGATCGTACAGCGGACGATTGAGCAACCCGCCCAGACGGCTGCGCGCCACGCTGATGCCTTTGTTGGTTTCAATCGGCTGGATGGTCGGCTGGGTCTGCCAGTCGCGGTAGGTCACCTGGCTGGCCAGGGCGGCGGCGGCGAAGGGTGCGTCGATCACGCCATTCGCCGCCAGCAGGCGGATGTGGCTGTCGGTGAGGTCGGCCAGTTCATCATGACCCTTGGTCAGGTAATGAGAAGGGCGGCGCTGGGCGATCATCAGCGAGAGCATTTCACGCAGCGCCAGGCCTTTTTCGGCCATGCTCTTGGGGTCCGTGTCGGTGCTGGCCAGCCGTTCGTTGGCCCTGTTGAAGTCGGCGCCATACCAGACGCGCAACCCTTCGGCCATGCCATGCACTTCACCGTGTCCCGGTACCGCCGACAGCGGCACGCTATTGAGGTAATCGCGCACCACATTTTGCCGGACCTGCAAGGTTTCCGGCCCCGCTTGATAAGCACGCACGGTGGCGGAAATCATCTGTCGGATCTTTTCCGCGCCTGACACCGTCAGGCCATCGGGCGAGTGCCGGTATTTCTCCAGTTGCGTCGCCAGCGTACTGCCGCCCGCCGACTGCCCTGGTATATGCAGCAGCTTGGCAACCTGGGACCAGATCGCCATGCCGAACCGTGGCCAGTCCACGGCGGGGTTGGCCAGGGGCTGACGAGGATCGAGCAAAAAGCGGTTTTCAATAAACAGCAGGCTGCTGACCACCACGGGCGGAATCGACTCAAAGCTTGAATACAGTTGTTGGGGGTATTTGTACTGGTACAGCGGCGCCGCACGGCAATCGGTGATCGACAGTCCAGCCTGTATTTTCTCCGCGTAAGGCACGAAAAAGCCCTTGTCGGTGTAGTTCATCAGCTTTTCAGAGAAGCGGGTTTGCGACGCAATGACGTAGTCACGCTTGAGCAATCGCGGCAGAAACTCACCCAGCGAGCTGTAGCCCAGACGCAAGTCGAAAGGGCCTGCGCCTGGATAACGAATCGCGTCGCTGGGGCCGGGTTTCATTTCGTAACTCAGGGAGGCGGCGAATTTGCTGACCTCGCGGGATTGAAACTTCGAGGTACGCATTTCCTTGGCAGCGGCAAGCCCCAAGACAATCAGGATAATAATCAGCAACAACCAAAACGCCCCCCAGCCATGCTTTGTGCGACTGCCAGGGGGTTTTTCAGGAATAGGCGCTTCATCCACACGTTCAGTCGGGACCACAGTTTTACTCGTATCGGTTTGCCATAACGCGCCCATAGTCGACTGATCCATTCACGCAGATTGATCTGACTTGTCTGAAGCTTAGTCGGTGGTTGGCGATGGTGAAGAAATTGTGGACGCACAGATCTCAAATATTCCCCATTCCCTGTGGCGAGGGAGCTTGCTCCCGCTGGGCTGCGAAGCAGACCCGAATTTGCCATCTCGGTCTTTCAGCAGAACCGCGATCACAGGTTTTGCGACTGCTGCGCAGCCGAGCGGGAGCAAGCTCCCTCGCCACATTGGGACAGGTAGTTTCAATTTGGGGTTTCAGAGCCAGCAGGCGTCCCATAAAGGGTAGTCACCGATTTTATCCACAAGCCCTGCGCGCAAGGGATTTGCGACGATGTAACGGGCAAACGGCAGCAGTTCTTCCCCGTCGCGGATCGCTCGATCATGGAAGCCGCTTTGCCAGAATGCGCCTGCACTGTTCAAAGCCCGGTTGATAGTGAGCGTACTGCGGGATTTGATGGCTTGCATGACCCGCATCAAAGAGCGTTGCTCCAGCTGCACCAACCAGTGGAAATGGTCAGGCATGATCACCCAGGCAATAGAGTTGACCCACTCCTGATCATGAGCTCGTCTCAACTCGGCGACTAGCAGGCGTCCCAATTGCCAATCATCGAACAGAGGAAGTCGTTGATGCACAACGGCGGTGAGGAGATAGGCCCGACCTTGTTCTGAAAAACGTCCATGGCGTAGCCGGTGTGAGTTCGGGTGTGGATGCATTCCGTTGCTTCCTTTTGGAGTGGATCCCGCTAACCCTAATCGCTGATCTGCCTACATGTAGCTGCATTTGTTGACTGAAATTTCCGGAACTCTTGAAGGATTCACTCGTAAACACTGCTTTGTGGCGAGGGAGCTTGCTCCCGCTGGGCTGCGAAGCAGACCCGAATTTGCCATCTCGGTCTTTCAGTAGAACCGCGATCACAGGTTTTGCGACTGCTGCGCAGCCGAGCGGGAGCAAGCTCCCTCGCCACAGGCTAGTGCCTGCCTGAAATGCCCTTCCTAGACACGTCGAATAGCAAATAAGGCCCGGCCAGGGGCATGACGATGCACCAATGCTGTGCAATACTCGGCGGCGTTTCAGTTGGTGAAAGATCCTACAAAAGTCAGGTAATGCCCCTCCGCTAACCGGGCTTTTCCCGAGAGTTCTGGCTGAATGTTGTGGTTTATAGAGTGAAAAACCCTGTACGAAGCTTTTTATACTGCACGCCCCGCTGATCTTGCCGGTGTTGTCCTGCAAGACGGGTTTGCTCACGAAGCAGGCCCGGTTTCTCAGAAGCAATGGCTTACCGGTCAGCGCTTTGTTACTCGGTGGTCATATCCAATAACAAGACGAGGTTGTACCCCTATGCCAGTCGGCAATCATCTGCCCCATGGCGAGACCGCTCAGGGCGGCCCGCTTAAACGCGAACTCGGCGAACGGCATATCCGCTTGATGGCGCTCGGAGCGTGTATCGGCGTCGGTCTGTTCCTCGGTTCGGCCAAGGCCATCGAAATGGCCGGCCCCGCCATCATGCTGTCCTACATCATCGGCGGTCTGGCGATCCTGGTGATCATGCGCGCCCTCGGTGAGATGGCCGTGCACAACCCGGTCGCCGGCTCCTTCAGCCGTTACGCTCAAGACTACCTCGGCCCCTTGGCGGGCTTCCTGACAGGCTGGAATTACTGGTTCCTGTGGCTTGTGACCTGTGTCGCGGAAATCACCGCCGTGGCGGTGTACATGGGCGTCTGGTTCCCTGATGTGCCGCGCTGGATCTGGGCACTCGCCGCGTTGATCAGCATGGGTTCGATCAACCTGATCGCGGTGAAAGCCTTCGGTGAATTCGAGTTCTGGTTCGCCCTGATCAAGATCGTCACCATCATTGCGATGGTGATCGGCGGTATCGGCGTGATCGCGTTCGGTTTCGGCAATGACGGCGTGGCGCTGGGGATTTCCAATCTCTGGGCCCACGGCGGCTTCATGCCCAACGGCGTGCAAGGCGTATTGATGTCGCTGCAGATGGTGATGTTCGCCTACCTCGGTGTCGAGATGATCGGCCTGACCGCCGGTGAAGCGAAGAACCCGCAGAAGACCATTCCCAACGCGATCGGCTCGGTGTTCTGGCGGATTCTGCTGTTCTACGTCGGCGCGTTGTTCGTGATCCTGTCGATCTACCCGTGGAACGAAATCGGCACCCAGGGCAGTCCGTTCGTGATGACGTTCGAACGCCTGGGGATCAAGACCGCGGCCGGCATCATCAACTTCGTGGTGATCACCGCGGCGCTGTCGTCCTGCAATGGTGGCATCTTCAGCACCGGGCGCATGCTTTACAGCCTGGCGCAGAATGGCCAGGCCCCGGCCGGTTTTGCCACCACATCGAGCAACGGCGTGCCCCGTCGCGCGTTGCTGTTGTCGATCTTCGTGCTGTTGCTGGGCGTGCTGCTCAACTACATGGTCCCGGAAAAAGTCTTCGTCTGGGTGACGGCGATTGCCACTTTCGGCGCGATCTGGACCTGGGTGATGATCCTGCTGGCCCAGCTCAAGTTCCGCAAAGGCCTGAGTGCCAGCGAACGTGCCGGTCTGAAATACAAGATGTGGCTGTACCCGGTCAGCTCGTACCTGGCGCTGGCGTTCCTGGTGTTGGTGGTCGGCCTGATGGCTTACTTCCCGGAAACCCGCGTGGCGCTGTACGTCGGCCCGGCGTTCCTGGTGCTGCTGACGGTGTTGTTCTACGTGTTCAAGCTGCAACCGACCAATGTGTCGCAGGGTGCGGTGCGTTCGGCTGCGTAAGTCGTAACGCCTGAAACGCAAAAGCCCCGGTCCATTGGCCGGGGCCTTTTTATTGGCTGACGAAATCTCCGGTGGCGAGCGAGCTGGCTCGCCACAAAGGCGCGGAGTTTCTTAATGGACGGCGACCGGTTGAATCGGTGCGGTCAGGCGCTTGTTGAAATCCAGCCAAACCCCCAACAACCCCATCAATCCTGCACCCACCAGCGCGGTGAAGATTTGCATGGCAAACGCATCGTCGGTCAGGGCATTGATCATGTCTGCCAGCGGCGCGAGCAACACCCCGAGGCAGAACACTTCCAGCGAATAACGGCCCATGCGACTGCATTGCCGGGCTAGCCAGTTCTGCGTCCAGCCAGTGTCCGGCAACAGTTTCGCCGTGACATACGCCAGCGCCAGGAAGTGCAGCAGTCGCACCGGCGACAGGTCGGTCTTGCTGATCGGGTACAACAGATTGCTCAGGCTGGTCGGAACCATCGCATCATGCAGTTGCGGCCACCGCCACAATACGGTCAGTACACCGGCGACGCCTGCGTATAACGCCGCACTCACAAACAATGGCTGGCGCAGCAACGGGCGCCTGTCGGGCAAGCGTGGGCGCTGCGTGTGAATCGCAGCGGCACCGCCGAGTACGAACAACAGTTGCCAAGCGACGGGGTTGAAGTACCACACGCCGTCCTTGATGGCCGCCAGATTCCAGCCGAACAACGGCACCGTCAGGTACACCGCAAACGACATCGCCACCACCACCCATGGTTTGCGCACAAATATCGGCAGCACCAGCGGCAAACCGGCCAGCAGCACGATGTAGAGCGGTAATGGGTCCATCAGGTTCGGTTTGAAGCGCAACAGCAACTCATCGATCAAGGCTTGCTGCGGATTGCTGATGAAGTGGTGCATGCCCATCTCCTCCACCAGATCTCGGGTCTCCACATGGCTGTTGGCGAAGAACACGATGCCCATCAGCATCGCCAGCAGGAAAATATGCACCACATACAGCACCCAGGCGCGGCGCAGGATTTTCACGCAGGCAATCAGGTAACCGTCGCGGGCCAGGATCTTGCCGTAGGCCAGGACCGCCGCGTAACCGGCGAGGAACACGAAGACTTCGGCGGCATCGCTGAAGCCGACGTTACGCAGAGTGATTTGACCCAGCGGGTTGTGGGGCACGTGATCCCAGAAAATGAAGATCAGCGCCAGGCCTCGGAAAAAGTCGATCCGGTGATCGCGTTCAGTCGTCATGGCTGCGGGCTCTGGAACGGGGTTTGAAGTAGGAGCGCCGGCGACACAAAAGGTTGCGCGCTGCACATTGGCGGCGCGCAGGGTGCAGGGATTCGGCGGCAATTGCAAAGTGCGGATATTACGGAGTGTCTCTGTGCACTGCCGAGGCGACAACCGCCTGTCTAAAAGACACGCAGGTCGGCGATCTCTGACGACCGTCGAGGTTCAAAGCTTTATTGATTGAAGGCGGAATTCCCTTGAGGCGCCGGCATGCAGATCAGCGAATGGCTCGACAAAGAACTCACCGGCCGTCAAGTCTGGTTGTTGTTTCTTTTCGCGACGCTGGTGTACATCCTGCCGCTGATCCTCGCGGATTATCCCTACATCGATGACAACTGGCGTGCCCTGGCCGCGGGTACCGGCTGGGCGGAGGACGGCCGGCTGTTCGCGCAGTGGTTCTACAACCTGCTGACCTTCAGCGGCGCCGCGCCGAACATCTTCCCGCTGCCGCTGTTGATCGCCACGCTGGCGATGAGCTGGGCCCTGACCCGGCTGACGTTTCACTATTTCCCCGAACCGACGTTCGCCCATTGCCTGGTGGTGCTGCCGCTTTGGTACAACCCGTTCTTCCTGCAAAACCTGTCGTACCAATACGACGGACCGAGCATGGCGCTCAGCCTGGTGGCGGTGATCTACGCGATTACCTTCCAAAGCCCTTCTCGCGTTCAGCACCTGCTGATACCGGCCGCGCTGATCGCCTTGGCCATCGGGCTTTATCAGGTCAGCTTTAATGTGTTTCTCGGTCTGTGTTGTATGGAGTTGCTGCGGCGCACGGACGACCCATTGGCATGGCCTGCGTGGTGGCGATTGATCGGCTGCAAAGTTGTACAGGTGGGTCTGGCAGGGTTGATCTATTACGCCACCGCCTATTCCTTCATGACTCAGAAGCGCACCTCATTGTTGAACGGGGCAGCGGCGCCGTTGCAGCAAATTGAAACCAGCGCGGGCTGGGTGCTGGAAAAAATCGTGCTGCTGTTCCATGGCGGCTTTGCCTGGGTATTCGCCGCGCTGTTGCTGTGCGCCCTGTTCGGTGCCGTGCGCGTGGGACAGCGCGTGCTGGAGCGTGCCGGTACTGGGCTGAACAAAACCATGATCGGCCTGCTGTGCCTGTTGATCTTGCCCGTCCTGATGGTGCTGGTGCCGGGCGTCTCATTGTTTTTCCGCGACTTCAATGAAGGCGCCCGCACCTTGATGGGCTTTGCTGTCGTGCTCGTATTGCTGTTCTACCTGAGCCATCTGGCGCTGGCGTCGGTGCACGGAAAGCTGCCGCTGCTGTTGCTGGTTCCATTGTTGGCGATGCTTTCGCTTTCCTTCGCGTATGGACGGGTGCTGACGTTACAAAAAACCTTCGCGACGAATGCGCTGTACGCCTTGAGTGCCGACATTGCTTCGCGCCCGGCGTTGCGCGAAGCCAAGCGCATTTATATGTCGGTGACGTACTCCGATCACTGGCTGGTGGGGGCCGCCGGGTCGTTCAAGCAGATGCCGGTTTTGCATTACTTGTTGAACATCGATTTCTACATGCTCGCGGAAAATCTGCCGAAAACAGGTATCACTAATGTGGTCAGGGAAAAGGAACGGCGTAACGCGACGCTGGTGGGTTATCAGGGGTATCCACCGCTGGTGGACAGTCTGTTTTATCGGATTTATCTGCTGGGGGACTACGGCTTTATTGTCATGAAAGAACCCGCCCGGGTCCGCTCTCTCCAGTGGTGAACCCCGTGACCATTGGTCTGGAATGCCGCGCTACCTGTTAGTTCTTACAGTAGACGCGCACCTGTCCTCGACTTTAGGTTTGAGCCGCACCTGAAACAACGACAGTTCAAGGACCGAACATGAAAGCCTTATGGAAAGAGTTCTCCACGTATGCGGTTGTTGGCGTAGCCAATACGTTGATCCATTGGCAGATATTTTACGTACTCACCATCGCGGCCGACCTGAGTCAGGCCGCCAGTAATTTTTCGGCGTTTTGTGTGGCCGCGACGTTCTCATTCTATGTGCATGCGCTCTACACGTTTGAGGCCGGGGCGTCGGTACTTCGTTATCTGCTGTATGTGTTTTTCATGGGGGGCATGAGTTTCGTTGTCGGACATTACGCTGATGTCTGGAAAATCCACGGGCTGGTGACCGTAGGGTCGTTCTCGCTGTTGAGTCTGGTTTGCGGGTTTTTCTTCTCGAGATTTGTCCTGTATGGCGAGCGCGAAGCGTGAACGTGTCGCTGATGCCAGCCTGTCCGTAAGGCTGGCATGCAGAGCGATCTTTACGCAGCAACCACCTCATTAGGCTCAAAACTGTCCGCCCGCGCCATCTGCCACATCCGTGAATAAAACTCGCCATTCACTTCACCGGTGAGCAATTCCCCCGGCTTCAAGAACACATGCAACTGCGAGAACAACTTGATCTCGGTCGCCGACATGCGCCGTACCAGATGCTTGGCCGACAGTTGTGACGGATGATCGAGGCCGGCCGCCGCGAGCATTTCCGCCAGGGCCTTGAGTGTGTTGCGGTGGAAGTTGTAGACCCGCTGGGCTTTGTCCGGAACCACCAGCGCACGCTGGCGCAGGGTGTCTTGAGTGGCGACGCCGGTCGGGCATTTGTTGGTGTGGCAGCTCTGCGACTGGATGCAGCCGATGGCAAACATGAAGCCGCGCGCCGAGTTGGCCCAGTCGGCGCCGATGGCCAGGACGCTGGCGATGTCGAAGGCACTGACGATCTTGCCGCTGGCACCGAGTTTGATTTTGTCCCGCAGGTTCAGGCCCACCAGGGTGTTGTGCACGAACAGCAGGCCCTCGCGCATCGGCACGCCGATGTGGTCGGTGAACTCTACGGGCGCGGCGCCGGTGCCGCCTTCTTTGCCGTCGACCACGATGAAGTCCGGGAGGATGCCGGTTTCCAGCATGGCCTTGGCGATACCCATGAATTCCCAAGGGTGACCGAGGCAGAACTTGAAGCCCACCGGTTTGCCGCCGGACAGTTCACGCAACTGCTGGATGAACTGCATCAGTTCGATCGGCGTGGAAAATGCGCTGTGCCGAGACGGCGAGATGCAATCTTCGCCCATCAGGATGCCGCGGGTTTCGGCGATTTCCTTGGTGACTTTGTGCTTGGGCAGGATGCCGCCATGCCCGGGTTTGGCCCCTTGCGACATCTTGATTTCGATCATCCGCACTTGCGGCGTCTGCGCTTGTGCGGCGAAGCGTTCAGGATCGAAGCGCCCATCAGCGGTACGGCAACCAAAGTAGCCACTGCCCAGTTCCCAGGTCAGGTCGCCGCCGTTTTCCCGGTGATACGCACTGATGCTGCCTTCGCCGGTGTCATGGGCGAAGTTGCCGAGTTTGGCGCCTTGGTTCAATGCGCGAATGGCGTTGGCGCTGAGCGAGCCGAAGCTCATGGCCGAGATGTTGAACACCGAGGCCGAGTACGGCTGGGTGCACTGTGGGCCGCCGACGATGACGCGGAAATTGCTCGGGTCGCTTAACGGCGCCGGGCGCATCGAGTGGCCGATGAATTCGAAACCCGATTGGTACACATCGATCAGCGTGCCGAAGGGTTTGTCGGCGCTTTCATTCTTGGCCCGGGAATAGACCAGCGAGCGCTGGGCCCGGGAGAAGGGCAGGGCGTCGCTGTCGGATTCGAGCAGGTACTGGCGGATCTCCGGGCGAATGCCCTCCACCAGATAGCGAATATTGCCCAGGATCGGGTAGTTGCGCCGCACCGCGTGAGGGCTTTGCAGCAGATCGAACAGGCCCACCAGACTCAGGACGCCCGTCACGGCGGTGATTGGCCAGAGCCAGTCGTGTTCCAGGAAAGGCAGGCTGGCGAGGGTGAAAATCACACAGGCAGCAAAGAAGGCGTAGCGGCTCAGGAGTGACAGGCTCATACGGGTTCCTTGGTTCGGACTCAATAATTTCAACGCAGCAGGTGCATGGATACACACAGATCCCTGTGGGAGTGAGCCTGCTCGCGATTACGGTGGTTCAGTCGACATCAATGCTGAATGAAAGACCGCAATCGCGAGCAGGCTCGCTCCCACAGTAAAAAGCACTCCGCGTTGCAATCAGGCATTTTGCGCCTGGAGAAATATCGAAAACAGCTCGGACTGGGATTTGATCCCCAGCTTGCTGTACATGTGTTTCTTGTGGACTTTCACGGTTTCAACAGAGATTTCCAGCTTACGGGCGATTTCTTTACTGGAGCAACCGCTGAGCATCAAGCGCCCTACATCCAGTTCCCGGGCGGTCAGTTGCGCGCCCTTGAGTTGTTGCACCGAGGCTTCCAGCTGCACGCGCCAATCGCCCTGGATCGGTGCTGGTGCGAGAGCCACGACTTCGTTGATTTCGTAGGGCAGGCGCTGGCGCAACAGGCCGAGCACCCACGGCTGGATCAGCGACAGCAAGGCAATCTGCTGACCGCTGAAACGCTGCTTGCTGCCCAATGACAGGCACAAGGTGCGGTCCCCTTCGAGCTGGCAATTGAACTGGATTTCGTCGGCCACCACATTCAGACGAAAGTATCGTTGGTAATACTCGGTCAGCTCGAAGTGCTCCGGTGCCACTTCCGACAGCCGATAGAGGCCGGTGCGCGATTGCTCGCGGCAGGCGATGTAGAACGGATCAAGCAGATAGAGCCCGCGCAGGTAATCCTGAAACAACTGATCGGGGCTGCCGTCCTCGCCCGGGCACTCGGCGAAGACCTGCGGGTGCTGGTCAGCGCTGAAAAGCAGTGCCACCCAACTGTCGAAGGTCACGTACTGATCCAGCAGGCGCACCAGCTGCGTCCAGAAGTTGGGCTTGTCGAGGGCGTCGATCAGTTGCCCGACCGAGCGGTGCCACGCGATGTCGTCTAACGAAAGTGTCATGCCTCTACCCCTATCGGGTTACCCCAGCGGCGTGATTCCCCGGCCGGTGGCTTGCTGCGCATACTGGCGCACAGACACAGACCGGGCAATCTTTCTGCCGCTCGGCCCAAAACAAGGAATACCCATGAAAGTCGAACTCGCCCAGTTGGCGGGCCGTGACAACGGCACAGCGTACAACCTCGAACGGGCCCTGGCGGCCATCGCTGCCTGCCACGCGGATACGCAACTGATCGTCTTCCCGGAAACCCACCTGATGGGCTTTCCGACTGCCGACACCGTGGCCCAGACCGCCGAACCGCTGGACGGGCCGACGGTCAGCGCCGTCGTGGCGGCTGCCCGCGAACGCAACATCGCCGTGGTGATCGGCATGGCCGAGAACGACAACGGCCGCTTCTACAACACCACGCTGCTGATTACCCCCGAAGGCATCGCCCTGAAATACCGCAAGACCCATCTGTGGGCGTCGGATCGCGGCGTGTTCGAGGCGGGCGACCGTTACGCCACTTGCGAGTGGAACGGCGTGCGCGTCGGTCTGCTGATCTGCTACGACATCGAATTCCCGGAAACTGCCCGCGCCCTGGCGCAACTGGGCGCCGAATTGCTGATCGTCACCAACGGCAACATGGACCCTTACGGCCCCACTCACCGCACCGCGATCATGGCCCGGGCCCAGGAAAACCAGGCCTTTGCGCTGATGGTCAATCGGGTCAAAGAGAGTGATGACGGATTGGTGTTTGCCGGTGGCAGTGCGCTGGTGGATCCGCTCGGCACGTTGTTGTTCGAGGCCGGACGCGATGAAGGGCAGTTTGCGGTTGAGCTGGATTTCAGCCGGCTGGAGGCGGCACGCAAGGATTACCGGTATCTGGATGACCAGCGGCTGAAGTTGCCGGGTGAGATTGTCGAGCAGGCTTCCGGTGTGCGGGAGTTGCTGATTCCTTCGCGCTGATCCGGATGTTGCATTGCTCCGAGTGCCCCTTTCGCGAGCAGGCTCGCTCCCACATTGAGTTTGTGTCCACTGCAGATCCCCTGTGGGAGCGAGCCTGCTCGCGAAGAGGTCCTGACAGACAACACACCTGTTTGACCGATCACCCAAAACAACAACGAAACACCCGAAATTTAGCGCCGAACTCGGCTCTGCCATAAATCTAATAAATTCGGAGTAGTCGCTCATGGCTCGTTTGCAACGCACCCTGTCATTGGGTTCGGTGGTGCTGTTCGGCATCGCCTACATGACGCCGATCATTGTGCTCGGCACCTTTGGCATCCTCGCTCAATCCACCGCCGGCATGGTCCCGGCCGCGTATCTGGCGGCGTTGGTGGCGATGTTTTTCACCGCGATGAGCTACGGCCGAATGGCCTCGGCATTCCCCGTCGCCGGTTCCGCCTACAGCTATGTCCGCAAGGCCATCAGCCCGAAGCTGGGGTTCATCGCCGGTTGGGCGGTGCTGCTCGACTATCTGTTCCTGCCGATGGCGATCTGGCTGATCGGTGCGGCCTACCTCAATTCCGCGTTCCCGGCCGTGCCGCAGTGGATCTGGGTGCTGGCGTTCATCGGCATCACCAGCGCGATCAACATCGTCGGCCTGAAACTGGCCAACGGCATCAATGCCTTGCTGATGCTGGTGCAGTTCCTGGTGCTGATCGCCTTCGTCGCGCTGTGCATCCACTACGTCGGGGGCGATGCGAGCACGCCGTTGTGGTCGATCAAGCCGTTCTTCAACGGCGACATGCAGATGCCGCTGATCATGAGTGGCGCGGCCATCGCTTGTTACTCGTTCCTCGGGTTCGACGCGGTCAGCACCCTGACCGAAGAAACCCGCGACCCACGCCGCACCATCCCGCGGGCGATCATGTTGATTACCCTGATCGGCGGCCTGATCTTCGTCAGCGTCTCGTACTTCGTGCAGATCGCCCATCCCTCGTTCCAGTTCGACAGCGTCGACTCGGCCGCTTATGAAATCGCCCGCAACATCGGTGGCGACCTGTTCGTGACGATCTTCCTGATCGGCCTGATCGTCGGCCAGTTCGCCTCGGGCCTGTCGGCTCAGGCCAGTGGTTCGCGTCTGTTGTTCGCCATGGGCCGCGACGGCGTGCTGCCTAAATCATTTTTCGGCAGCTTGCATGAGCGCTTTGGCACACCGGTCAACAGCATCCTGTTGTGCGCCGTGGTCGCGTTGCTGGCGCTGAAACTGGACGTCACCACCTCGACTTCGTTCATCAACTTCGGCGCGTTCCTGGCGTTCAGTCTGGTGAATTTGTCGGTGATCTTTCATTACTGGATAGGAGGGGAAAAGAAAGGGCTGCGCGAGTTCGTGCTGTTCCTGTTATTCCCGTTCATTGGCCTGGCGGCAGATTTGTGGCTGATGGTCAGCCTCGATCACCTGGCGATCTACCTGGGCCTGAGCTGGCTGGCGATTGGAGTGGTGTACCTGGCGGTGCTGACCGGTGGCTTCCGCCGCCAGCCACCGGAGATGGATTTCCAGGAAGCCACCTGACCTCGGACGCTGCACCCCCCCTGTAGGAGTGAGCCTGCTCGCGATAGGGCCATGTCAGTCAACATCAAGGGCGACTGACATACCGCCATTGCGAGCAGGCTCACTCCTGCATCTATTACGGTGTTCAGGTGGCTGAGTGTGTCTGGTGCACGGGCAGTTCGACTCGGAACGTGCTGCCCACGCCCACTTCACTGCGCACCGAAATATCCCCCCGGTGCTTCTTAACGATGCCATAGGACAAGGACAACCCAAGCCCTGTCCCCTGGCCCACCGGTTTGGTGGTGAAGAACGGATCAAAGATTTTCTGCAGGCTGTCCGGCGCAATACCGGAGCCGGTGTCGGCCACCTCAATCCACACCCGTTCACCCTCAAACCCGGTGCGCAGGGTGATGGTGCCCCGCTGTGGGCCCATCGCCTGGGACGCGTTGACGATCAGGTTCATGATCACCTGGTTGATTTGCGATGGCAGGCACTCGATGTCGGGCAATGGCTGATACTCCTTCAGCACATCGGCCTTGTACTTGAGTTCATTGGCGACGATGTTCAAGGTCGACTCGATGCCCTGTTGCAGATTGGTCCACTGCCATTCCTGGTTGGAATCCACCCGGGAGAAGTCCTTCAGGTCCTTGACGATCTGCCCCACCCGGTTGATGCCCTCCTTGGATTCCTTGATCAGCAATGGAATGTCCTCGCGCAGAAATTCCAGTTCGATGCGTTCCCGTAACTGACCAAGCCGCTCGATCACCTCATTTGAAGCAATCGCCTCTTCGGCCTCGCGATAGGCATCGAGCATGTCTTGCAGTTGCTTGAAGTAGCCATCAAGACTGCCAAGGTTGGAAGAAATAAAGCCGATGGGGTTGTTGATTTCATGGGCAACGCCGGCCGCCAATTGCCCCAGGGACGCGAGTTTTTCCGATTGCACCAGTTGCGATTCAAGCTGTTTGCGCTCGTCGATTTCCCGCTGCAACGCCTCGCTGGCCTGTTTGAACTGCGTGGTGCGCTGGTCCACCAGATGCTCCAGATGGCTCATCTGCACGGAGGCGCGTTCGGTCATCTCCCATTTGGTCAGCAGGGTGTTGGCCATCTGCTGGACTTCGATGTTGTCGAACGGTTTTTTCAGGATCAGCAACCGATCATGGGCTTGCAGTCGGTCCAACAGCTCATCCCAGGAATAGTCGGAATACGCGGTACACACCACCACTTGCAGGTGCGGATCTTCCTGCCACAGATGTTCGATGGTTTGCGCGCCGTCCCAGCCTTCAGGCATGCGCATGTCGACGAACGCGAGGGCGTAGGGCCGGCTTTCCTGCAAGGCCTGAGTGAGTTTGCCCAGGCCTTCCTGGCCGCCATACGCCGAATCCAGTTCGAACAGGGCCGTGGTGGTTTTGATTTCACGGCCAAACAGCGTGGCTTCCATCTCGTCCAGTTCCAGGTGCTCCACCGGAACCGGGGTGAGGATCTTGCGAAAGTCGTCATGAATCGACGGTGTGTCGTCGATCAACAGAATGCGTCGGTTCGAATGCTCACTCATGCCTCCTCCGGGACGGTTTTCAGCGGAATCTGCAAGGTGAACTGCGCGCCCTTGCCGGGCCCGTCACTGTGGGCGCTGAGATGGCCGTTCATCTCTATCGCCGCGAGTGCGCAGCTGTGCAGACCAAAACCGTGGCCTTCCTTGCGGGTGGTAAAACCGTGGGCAAAGATGCGCGTCATGTTCTCCGGCGCGATGCCTTCGCCATCATCCTTGACGCTGATTTGCAGGGTGGAGTCTTCGACGATTTTCACCCCCAGGGTCATTTGTCGCGGACGATTACTGAGGTCGGACATGGCGTATTTGGCATTGCTGATGAGGTTGATCAGGATCAGCAGCAACCGGTGTTTGTCGCCCATGACCTGCGGCACCTCGTTGTACTCCTTGACCACGGTGACGTGGTGCCGGGTCAGGGCACCGGAGTTCATGCGCAGGGCGTCTTCCAGCAGTTCACTGATGTGCAGCGGTTCCATCAGGCTGTTGGCGCCAGCGTAGGACTGCTGGGTGGCGACGATGTCCTTGATGTGGTCGACGCTTTTGGTCAGTTGGGCGAGTTCGTCGGTCATGCTTTGTTGTTCGAGCGCGATGGCGTCGACCAGTTGATTCAGATAGCCGGGCAGCAATTTGCCTTTCGCGTCCTGGGTCAGAAAGGCCCCGAGGTCGCCTTGATGCTCGTTAATCAGCTGCATCGCCTTGCCCAGCCCCTGGGCCTTGCTGCTGCGCAGTTTGCGGCTGACCAGGTCGGCGGAGATGTTCACGCTGTTGAGTACGTTGCCGACGTTGTGCAACACATTGGTGGCGATTTCCGCCATGCCGGCCTGGCGCGCGGTGTCCAGCAGTTCGCTCTGGGTATCCTTGAGTTCGCGGGTGCGTTCTTCGACCCGTTTTTCGAGGTCATCATTGGCGGTTTTCAGGGCCTTGTTGACGCGATTGATCACGGTGAAACTGCGCATCAAGTGAATCGCCAGGTACACCAGCAACAGCACCAGCAGCACCGAAAACACCAGCATGTAAAAGTGATAACGCTGGTCGACCGCATCGGTGCGCTGCTGATCGTTGTTCAGCAGATCGGTGATGCCGTCGAGCCGCTCGGCCACGGGAATCGCCTCGATGTTTTCCAGCAAGCGGTTGACCACCGGTTGCTCACGCAGAATCAGCTCAATATGGTTATTGAGCACATCCAGTGGACTGTGGAACTCCTCCGGCAGTCGCAGTTTGTTCACTTTCAGTTTGCTCAATCCCACCAGGATTTCGGCGGCCTTGTCGTCAGAGGTAACCATGGCGAACTCCATGGTGCTGAGTACCAGGTCATAGGTGTCGTTGGCGATGTTCTGCAGTTGCAGTTTGTCGCCGTCCTGCAACTGGGCGAGGGGTTCCTGAATGTCGTCTTCGGCGGTCGGCAGAAACGCCAGTGAGTTGCGCAACACAGCATTGTGAGACTTGAACTGCTCAACCAGCCGGATCTTTTCCTCGAAGGCGCTCAGGTACGCATCATGGCTGGTCAACCAGACGGCCGAGGTGTTGCGGCTGTGATTCGACGACATTGTGTCGAACCGTTCCCACAGGCGCGTCATCTCGGTCAGCGGTGTGACCAGCGGATCGTAGTTGTGGTTGATCGCAATCCTGGCCTTGAGGATTTCCGTTTCCCACTGCGCATTCAGCTGTTTCATCCGGGAAATCAGATCCCGGGATTCGGTGTAGGTCGACGTCTTATTGGAGTTGGATTTGAGGTACAGAAACAGCAGTGTCGAGGCCAGTATCAGGGCCATGATACCGAGGAGTGCCACACTGCGTCGGCGGGATATTTTCATAATGGTTTGCCCTCCCATTCACCGGTCAGGGTCTTGAGGAATTTGATGATCAGCACCTTGTCCTCGACAGAGGGGATGCGTCCCAGTTGAAATGAGAACATCACCTCCACGGCGTCTTCGAGGGTTTTGGCCGAGCCGTCGTGAAAGTACGGCGCGGTCACGGCGACGTTCCTCAGGCTCGGGACCTTGAACACGTAGCGGTCCTCTTCGTCCTTGGTCAGCAGATAGCGGCCCAGGTCGGTGTCGGTCGGGTTGCCTCGTGTCTTGAAGTAATCGCCCATCACCCCGAATTTCTGGAACATGTTGCCGCCGATATTGATTCCCTGATGGCAGGCGATACAGCCGTACGCCTTGAAGCGTTGGTAACCGTACTTCTCCTCGCGGGTGAGAATGTCGGTGTCGCCCAGCAAGTATTGGTCGAAACGCGAGTTGGCACTGATCAACGTGCGCTCGTAGGTTGCCAGGGCGTTTTGCACATTGATCATGGTCACGCCATCCGGGTAGGCGTTGCCGAAAGCGGTTCGATAAGCGGCGTCGGCGGACAGCGTCTGCACCACGTATTCCCAGTTGCTGCCCATCTCACTGGGGCTTTGCACCACGGCGTGGACCTGGGTTTCAAGGGTGTCGGCGCGGCCGTTCCAGAATTGCCGGAAGTTCAGGCTGGCGTTAAACACGCTCGGAGTATTGACTGCCACTGGCTGGCCGTTGAAACCGATGGAAAACGCCTTGTTATCGGCGCCACCGCTTTCCAGGCGATGGCAACTGGCACACGAGAGGCTGCCGTTGACCGATAAACGTGGCTCGTTGAACAACTGGCGACCGAGTTCGACACGCAGAGGGTTTTGCTGCGGCACGGCCGGCAGCGGTTTGAGCGGTTCGTCCAGTGGCGCGCCGCTGGCCGTCAGACAGACTCCGAGCAGAGGCATCAAGAGCAAGCGGTAGAGAAATGGCGACATCCTGTAATTCCTTGGCGGATAGCCCGTGTGTCGCTGCTTATCGGTCATGTGGCGGCAGGGGGAGGGGATTTCACCGACGTCAGGTAGTGCACGAAGTCATCCGGCGCCACGGCTTTGCTGAAGTAGTAGCCCTGGCCTTCCTCGCACTGATGGGCCTTGAGGAAATCCAGTTGTTCGAGGGTTTCCACCCCTTCGGCGATGATGGTCAGTTTCAGGCTCTTGCCCAGGCTGATGATGGCGCTGACCAGCGCTGCGTCGTTGATGTCACGGCTCAGGCCACGAATGAACGACTGATCGATTTTCAGCACGTCGATGGGAAAACGCCGCAGGTAACTCAGGCTGGAATAACCGGTGCCGAAGTCGTCGATGGCAAGCCGCACCCCCATGGCCTTGATCCGGTTCAGGGCGGTGACCGTGGCATCGACGTTCTGCATCAGCACGCCTTCGGTGATTTCCAGCTCCAGCAATGACGGGTCCAGACCGGTTTGTTTCAGAACCTGTTCAATGCCTTCGACAAAGCCTCGTTGGCGAAAGTCGATGGCCGACACATTCACCGACATGCACAGCCTCGGCAGCCCCGCCGCCTGCCAGGCGCAGGCTTGCCGACAGGCCTGGGCCAGCACCCATTTGCTCAACGGTACGATCAAGCCGCTGTCTTCGGCCACGCCAATGAAGTCCGACGGGTAGACCCAGCCATGCCCCGGTTTCTGCCAGCGAATCAAGGCCTCTGCGCCGACTACCTCACCGGTGCCCAGGTCGAGCTTGGGCTGGTAATGCAGGACAAATTCGTCCCGCTCCAATGCCAGGCGAATGCCCGACTCGATGGTCTGCTGGTCCCGGGCGCGCTGGTTCATTTCTTCAATGAAAAAGCGGAAGTCGTTGGGGCCGCTTTCCTTGACGTGACGCATCGCGGTTTCGGCTTTCTTGATCAGCGCGATCGCATCGAAGCCATCATCGGGGTAGATGCTGATGCCCAGGCTGGCGGTTACGCTCAGGTCATGGCCGGCGATGTGCTGGGTCGTGCCAATGGCGTTCAAGAGTTTTTCGGCGATGCCTTTGGTCTGCTGGGGATGGCGGATGTCAGCGAGGATCACCACGAACTCATCAGCGCCGTAGCGAAACACCGAATCGGATTCGCGCACCGTGGACACCAGGTTTTGCCCGACCCGTTTGAGCATCTCGTCACCGGCCGGATGGCCCAGGGCATTGTTGATGCGCTTGAAGCGATCAAGACCCAGGAACATCACCGCCAGCTGCTTGTCATGGCGGCGCGACAACGCCAGGGACTGGTTCAGTCGATCTCCGAGCAACGTGCTGTTGGGCAGCTCGGTCAGTACGTCGTATTGCAACAGGTGGGACACCTTGAGCAGTTCGTGGACCCGCGCCTCGATGGTTTGCTCCAGGCTTTGCACTTTTGTCTCCGCGTCCTGGGTCATCTGCCATTTCCAGGTCAGGGCGCTGGCCATCTGGCGGATTTCCAGACTGTCGAAGGGTTTTTTCAACACCAGTAACTGGTCGCCGAACTCCAGCCGTTCAGCCATGTCCTCCCAGCTGTAATCCGAATAGGCGGTGCACAGCGCGATTTGCAGGTGCGGGTCGATCTTCCAGAGCTGTTCGATGGTTTCCAGCCCGTCCCAACCCGGCGGCATGCGCATGTCGGTGAACGCCATGGCGTAGGGGCGACCTTCGGCCTGGGCCCGCTGGACCAGCTCAAGGGCTTCCTGGCCCTGGTAGGCGGAATCGAGCTGGAAGGTCAGCCGGGCCGGTTGTTGCGTGCCGAACAGCGCCTCTTCCGTGCCGGCCAGGGTCTGCTCATCTTCAGAGTCAGGGCCGAGGATCTTGCGAAAATCCTCATGAATCGAAGGCGTGTCGTCGATAATCAGGATGCGCCGGTTGGTCCGGACGGACGACGTTTTCATCACTTGTCCTCCGTGGCGTGCGGGTTGTCCAGGATCGGTCCGTGGCTTGCGGGCACGATGCTGCCGGCTTTGAGCAACTGGGCGGCTTGTTGGCTGCTGACCGCTTTACTGAAAAAGTAACCCTGTGCGTTCATTGGCGAGCCTGTGGCCATCAGCGAACTACGCTGTTCCTGGGTTTCGACACCTTCGGCGATGATTCCGATCCCTACTTCTCGAGCGAAATTGATGATTGCGCGCAACGTGTTGGCACTTGCCGGGTCGCGGGCAGCGGTGTCGATGAAAGCCTGGGCGAGTTTCAGGTGATTGACCTGGTAGGTCTTGAGGTAGTCGAACGAGGAGTATTCGGTGCCGAAGTCGTCGATGGCGATCTTCACCCCCAGCTCGCGCAGGCGTGGCAGCACGTCGTTGTGGGTCCATTTGGTCTGGGCCAGGGTGGCTTCGGTGACATCGAAGCGCAGGTCCCAGGCGCACAATTCCCAGCGCGCGGTGGTGCGCAGTACGTCATAGATCAGTTCGGGCCCGCTTTTCAGTTGGGCCAGGGAAAGTTTGATGGCAATCACCGGGGGCGCCATGCCTTCGTCGCGCCACAGACGCATTTGCTGGCAGGCGCGATCCAGCACCCAGTGCCCGAGGGGGATGATGGCGCCGGTTTTTTCCGCGGCCGGCAGGAACGCCGACGCTTCCAGCAGGCCGCGCTCGGGGTGGTTCCAGCAGACCTGAGCTTCCATGCCGAGGATCTTGCCGCTGCTCAGGTCGACTTCCGGCCAGTATCTGAGTTCGAGTTCTTCATGGTCGATGGCCGTGCGCAGTTCGCTGGCGATGGTCATGCGCTCGACCACCTCCTGATTGATCTCCTCGGAGTGGAAGTGATACTGATTGCGGCCCTTTTCCTTGGAGCGATACAGCGCCATGTCAGCCTGGCTGAGCAAGCCGTCGGCGCTGGTGATGCGCGGCGAATAGCTACTGATGCCGATGCTGACCGACACCCGCACGTCATTGCCGTCCAGGGAGTAGGGCAGCACCAATGCGTCGCGGACCTTGGCCGCCAGGGACGCGGACTGGGTCGGGTCGCTGACGTCCAGTTGCAGGATGGCAAACTCGTCGCCGCCGAGGCGGGCGACCACGTCGTTTTCGCGCACACAGGCTTTGATGCGCCGGGCCACTTCCTGCAGCAACAGATCGCCCACCGGATGACCGAGGGTATCGTTGATGCGTTTGAAGTGGTCAAGGTCCAGGTAGAACATCGCGAACGGTGTTGCACCCCGGCGCGCAGCGGCGAAGGCCTGATGCAGGCGCTCGATCAAGGTGGCACGGTTGGCCAGCCCCGTCAGCCCGTCGGTGCGGGCCAGCAGGGCGATTTTCTCCTCGGCGACCTTGCGTTCAGTGACGTCGATGATGATGCCTTCGACTTCCAGTAAACGTCCTTCGGCGTCTCGCACCGGAATATAGCGGTTTTCGACCCAGCGCCAGGCACCGTCGCCGGTGCGCATCCGAAACTCGATGGACGCGCCGCCCGCATGGCGATCCAGCACTCGGGCCATGGCCGTGTCGACTTTCGGCTGGTCGTCGGGATGGATCAACTCCCGGGCCCAGTTGGCCGAGGCGACCAGATTCGCCGCGACATGACCGTACTTGGTGATGTTGTGGGAGATGTACATCAGCGGAAACGACGGTTCGCCCCGCAGGCGATACAGAATGGTCGGGCTGTTCTGCACGATGATGTTGGCGTCGGACAGCTCCCGGGTGCGTTCTTCCACGGCCTGTTCCAGCAACGACATCTTCAGTTCGGCGTCTTCGGTCATTTGCCATTTGGCGGTCAGGGCGCTGGCCAGCTGACGGATTTCGATGGCATCGAATGGTTTTTTCAGGATCAGCAGGCGATCGCCCAGTTCCAGGCGTTCATCGATGTCTTCCCAGGAATAGTCGGAATAAGCGGTACAGAGCGCCACTTGCAGCTTGGGATCGACCTGCCACAGCCGTTCGATGGTTTCCAGGCCGTCCCAGCCCGGCGGCATGCGCATGTCGATGAAAGCCATCGCATAGGGCAGGTCGTTGGCCAGCGCTCGTTCAACCTTGTCCAGTGCTTCCAGCCCCTGAAACGCCGAATCGAGCATGAAACTTTGCAGGGTTGCCGTCGCTTGCGTCCCGAACAGGGCTTTTTCGGCGCTGATCAGGTCGTCGTCTTCGGGCGATGGCTGGCTGAGGATCTTGATGAAGTCCGCATGAATAGACGCGGTGTCGTCGACGATAAGTATCCGACGGTTGGTTCGTGCCAGCAGCGTATTCATAGGCATACGCCGGGAGCGGTGGCAATGTGGTGGTGCGGTGTGCTCATAGGGGCATCCTTTCCCTGATCACGTGGCCAAGCGCATAAAGTGGATCCGAGTGAACTGAGCATAGTCGCCTGTGCAGCACTTCGCCCGGTCGCCTGAAACGAATCATTTCCAGAGGCGTCGCTGGAAATCATCTAGCCTGTAGCTCAGGCAGCGCCAGAAACGGAATGTTCTGGCTGATGATTGACGCGACGACGCCCGTTTTGCTTGAGGTAATGCCATGGAAGAGCAACTCCCCACTACTTTTGCCGATAAACCCACGATTCTGCTGGTCGACGACGAGGAGTCTATCCTCAACAGTCTGCGCCGGCTCTTGCGCGGCCAGCCCTACGAAGTATTGCTGGCCACCAGCGGGGAGCAAGCCCTGGATATCATGGCGAAACAGCCCGTCGACCTGGTGATGAGCGATGCGCGCATGCCTAACATGGACGGCGCCACGCTGCTGGCGCACATTCACCAGCGCCATCCCGACACGCTGCGCATTTTGCTGACCGGTTATGCCGACCTGACGATGATCGTCAAAGCAATCAACGACGGGCAGATTGACCGATACATCAGCAAACCCTGGCACGATGAGGAATTGCTGCTGACGTTGCGACAATCCCTCGCCTACCAGCGTTCCGAGCGCGAACGCCTGCATCTGGTGCAGGAGACCTGGGAGCAAAACGAAGAATTGAGGTTGCTCAACGCGACCCTGGAGAAACACGTCGCGTCCCGCACCGCCGAGCTGCAGCAGACGGCCGACATGCTCGACCTGGCCTACGAAGAGCTCAAACACAGCTATGTCACCGGCACCGAGGTGTTCTCGCTGCTGGCCAACCTGCGTTTGCCACCGGCCAAGCAGACGAACCGGCAGATCATCGAACTGGTGCGGGTGTACTGCAAACTCCATGGCCTGGACGAGGGCAGTACCCGCGACCTGACCATGGCCGCGGCGCTTTACAACATCGGCAAGCTGAGCTGGACCGACAGCATGATGACCGCGCCTGCGGATTTGCTGCACCACAACGATCAGGAACGCTATCGCGGTTATCCGAAGCAGAGCGAATCGTTGCTGATGACCCTCGATCCGATGAAGGATGCGGCGCGCCTGATCCTTCACCATCAGGAGCGCTGGGATGGCACCGGTTTCCCCGACCGGCTCAAGGGCGAGGCGATTCCGCTCGGGGCGCGGTGGCTGAAACTGGCGGTGGATTTCATCGAGTTGCAGCGTGGGCTGATCCTTGAGCGCCAGATGAACAGCGATGAAGCCCTGGTCTATATCCGCCAGTACGCCGGTCGTCTCTACGATCCTGATCTGGTGGAGGACTTCATTCAGGTCTGCGCCGCCTACCAGAGCGATGTGTCACTGGCCGATCCGACGGTCAAGGTACTGACGACCCGGGACCTGGCGACCGGCATGATTCTGGCGCGCAACCTCAATGCCGATAACGGCATGCTGTTGCTCAATGCGGGGAAGGTGCTGAGCGGGCCGCTGGTGGAGAAACTGATCGCGTTCGAAGCGATGGAAGGGGCGAAATACAGCGTTTTTGTGAAAGTGCCGGAGGAAGTGGAAGCCGCAATCCTCGAAGCGCCGCTGGTGGTTCAAGCTCAGCCCTGATCCCCCTTTGGAAGACTCAACACTGACCCCTGTGGGAGCGAGCCTGCTCGCGAAGACGGCCTGACATTCACCCTGGATGTCGACTGAAAGACCGCTATCGCGAGCAGGCTCGCTCCCACAAAGGGCTAGACCGCTATTTTCCCCCGTGACGCCGGCGCGACACCCATGTGATCCTTTGCGCCTTTCACTCAAGGCACACTCAGATCCATGACGCTTTCATCCGCCCCTTCCCCCCGCACCATCCGCATCGCCGCGGCCCTGCTGATCGGCCCTGACGGTCGCACGCTGTTGGTCCGCAAACGCGGCACCGAAGCCTTCATGCAACCCGGCGGCAAGATCGAGGCCCATGAACAACCGGTTCACGCCCTGGCCCGTGAGCTGGAAGAAGAGCTTGGACTGGTCATCGACCCCGCGCACGCCACCTACCTGGGGCCCTTTTCGGCACCGGCGGCCAACGAGCCGGGTTTTGTCGTCCAGGCTGAACTCTTTCTGCTGACCATCGATTCAGACGTCTCGCCCGCCGCGGAGATTGAAGAGGTGCGCTGGATTGATCCGGCCACCGACGGCGATCTCTCGTTGGCGCCATTGACACGGGACCTGATCCTGCCGTTTTATCGAGCTTCGCTGACTGCAATCGCCTGATCATCCACGGACTAGGACTGCCCCATGATCCCACTTCAAGACTTGCTGATTTTCGCCGCTGCCGCGTTGCTGATGGTGCTGACGCCGGGGCCGAACATGATCTATCTGATCTCCCGTTCGATCTGCCAGGGGCGCAAGGCCGGCGTGACTTCGTTGCTCGGCGTGGTGGCGGGATTCTTCGTGCACTTGTTCGCCGCTGCGGCAGGTTTGACCGCGGTCTTCCTGGCCGTGCCGATGGCCTACGAAGTGTTGAAATGGGCCGGCGCGCTGTATCTGTTGTGGCTGGCCTGGCAGGCGGTCAAACCCGGCGCACGTTCACCCTTCGAAGCGCAGCAGTTGCCGCCGGACTCGTCGCGCAAACTGATCACCATGGGGTTTCTCACCAGCGCGCTGAACCCGAAGATCGCGGTGTTTTACCTGTCGGTGTTTCCACAGTTCATCACGCCTGAGCATGGCTCGGTGTTCACCCAGAGCATCGTGCTGGGCCTGACCCAGATCAGCGTCAGTTTCTGCGTCAACCTGCTGATCGCGATCTTCGCGGCAGGCATCGCGTCGTGGTTCGTCAACAACCCGACCTGGCTGGCGCTGCAGCGTTATTTCATGGGGTTTGTCCTGTCCGCGCTGGCGGTACGGCTGATGCTTGAGCAACGACGGACGGCCTGATCATGTGGATTGAACGACTGGATGCCAGCCATGCGCTGGACTATCGGGCGCTGATGCTGGAAGCCTACGACCTGCATCCACAGGCCTTCACTTCGAGTGTGCGCGAACGCGCGACGATGCCGCTGAGTTGGTGGGAGTCGCGCCTGACCAGCAAGCTGGATGTGGTGTTCGGGGCGTTCGAGGACGGCGCGTTGTCAGGCATCGTCGGCCTGGCCTTCGAACCCCGGGAAAAGGCCCGGCACAAGGCGACGTTATTTGGCATGTATGTGTCCGGCAAAGTCCGGCAGCGCGGGTTGGGTCAGCAACTGGTGCAAGCCGCGCTGGATGAAGCGCAGAACCATAAAGGCCTGCGGCTGATCCAGCTGACCGTCACCGCCGGCAATGAGGCGGCGTTCAACCTGTACCAGCGTTGCGGCTTCGTACAGTTCGGCCTCGAACCCATGGCGGTGCGCGTCGGCGAAGACTACTTCGACAAAATCCACATGTGGCGCGAGCTCTAAACCCACCACAAACCCCTGTAGGAGCGAGGCTTGCCCGCGAAGGCGTCGTGACAGTCGATATCTACTTGGCTGATACACCGCTTTCGCGGGCAAGTCTCGCTCCTACAGCGGTTGCGGTGTGTCAGCGGACTGCGCTGACGCCGTCGAGTGTCGAGAACGATGTGTCCTTGGCCGTCAGCAAGAAGTCGCGCATGTACGGCGCATCCAGCATGTCCGCACGAATCCCCGCATACAGCGTCGCAAACAATCCTTTCTCGCCCAGCCGCTTGGCCTTCACGTAACCCCGCGAGCTGTATTCATGCAGCGCCCAATGGGGCATGCCGCAGACGCCGCGTCCGCTGGCGACCAACTGCATCATCATCACCGTCAGTTCCGAGGTGCGGACCTGCGCCGGTTCGATGTCGGCCGGTTCCAGGAAACGGGTGAAGATGTCCAGCCGGTCGCGTTCCACCGGGTAGGTGATCAGCGTTTCCGTGAGCAGGTCTTCCGGCACGATGTAGGCCTTGTTCGCCAAACGGTGCTGATTGGCCACCGCGAGCATCGCTTCATAGGTGAACAGCGGCACGTAGGTGATCCCGGCCAGTTCCAGCGGATCGGAGGTCACCACCAAATCCAGATCGCCACGGGCCAGGGCCGGCAGCGGGGCGAAGGAGAAGCCCGAAGCCAGGTCCAGCTCGACTTCCGGCCAGGCATCGCGGAACTGATCGATGGTCGGCATCAGCCACTGGAAGCAACTGTGGCACTCGATTGCCATGTGCAAACGGCCTGCGGTGCCGCCCGCCAACCGCGCGATATCGCGTTCGGCACCGCGCAGCAGCGGCAGGGTGGCGTCGGCCAGTTGCAGCAGGCGCAACCCGGCGCTGGTGAACCGCACCGGTTTGGTCTTGCGCACGAACAACGGCATGCCCATGCGCTCCTCCAGTTCCTTGAACTGGTGGGACAGGGCCGATTGGGTCAGGTGCAGACGGTCGGCGGCATCGACCAGGCTGTCGGCTTCGCGCAAGGCGTGCAGGGTCTTCAGGTGGCGGATTTCAAGCACCGGGGGCTCCATGAGGAAAACTTGTGATCAACACGAAAAGGTTGAGTTTGTCTCATGTTGGGTTGGCTGTCGACAATAGCGCCATCTTTTACAGGGAGAAATTCACCATGGCTCTGGCCCACACACTTGGTTTTCCGCGCATCGGCGCTGACCGCGAACTGAAAAAAGCCCTCGAATCCTACTGGAAGGGCGACCTCGATCAGGACGCGCTGAAAAGCGTCGGCCGCCAACTGCGCGCCACCCACTGGCAGTTGCAGAAAGACGCCGGCATCGACCTGCTGCCCGTCGGCGACTTCGCCTGGTACGACCAGGTGCTGACCCATTCCCTGACCTTCGGCGTGATCCCCGAGCGTTTCGACAGCGCCAAGGATGCGCGCGGCCTGCCGACCCTCGACACCCTGTTCGCCATGGCCCGAGGCGCCACGGCGGCCTGCTGCGGTGGCGAACACACCCAGGCCCAATATGCCCAGGAGCTGACCAAGTGGTTCGACACCAACTACCACTACCTGGTCCCGGAATTCACAGCTGACCAACAGTTCAAACTGAGCTGGGAACAGTTGTTCGACGAGGTCGACGAAGCCAAGGCCCTCGGCCACAACGTCAAACCCGTCATCATCGGCCCGCTGACGTACCTGTGGCTGGGCAAGGCCAAAGGCAACGACTTCGACAAGCTCGACCTGCTCGAACGCCTGCTGCCGATCTACGGTGAAATCCTCGGCCGCCTCGCCGCCCAAGGCGTGGAATGGGTGCAGATCGACGAACCGATCCTGACCCTCGACCTGCCACAAGCCTGGAAAAACGCTTTCGAGCGCGCTTACCACATCCTTCAATACTCGCCGCTGAAAAAGCTCGTGGCGACCTACTTCAGTGGCCTGGAAGACAACCTCGGCCTGGCAGTCGGCCTGCCGGTGCAAGGCCTGCACATCGACGCGGTGCGGGCGCCGGATCAACTCGGTCAGGTGCTGGACCGTCTGCCGACCTACAAGATTCTTTCGGTGGGCCTGGTCAACGGTCGCAACGTCTGGCGTTGCGAACTGGAGCAAGTGCTCGCGCAACTGCAACCGGCGCAAGAGCGCTTTGGCGACAACCTGTGGGTCAGCAGTTCCTGCTCGCTGCTGCACAGCCCGGTGGACCTGGAACGGGAAGACAAACTCGATCCTGAACTGAAAAGCTGGCTGGCCTTCGCCGTGCAGAAGTGCGGTGAAATCGCCGTACTGCGCGATGCCCTGAACGACCCGCAATCACCCAAAGTACAAGCGGCTCTGGCCCAGAGCCGAGTGATTCAGACGAGCCGCGCCGAGTCGCCGCGTATCCATAAAGCCCACGTGCAGGCACGCATCAATGCGATCAGCGCAGCGGACAGCCAACGTCACTCGCCGTTCGCCAAGCGCATCGAGCAGCAACGCGCTCGGCTGAAACTGCCGGCATTCCCGACCACCACCATCGGCTCGTTTCCGCAGACCGGTTCGATCCGTCTGGCCCGCCAGGCGTTCAAGCAAGGCAAGCTGTCGGCCAACGATTACACCGATGCCATGCACAGCGAAATCCGTCACGCGGTGCAAGTCCAGGAACGCCTGGGCCTGGACGTGCTGGTGCACGGTGAAGCCGAGCGCAACGACATGGTCGAGTACTTCGCCGAGCAACTGGACGGCTACCTGTTCACCCGTTTCGGCTGGGTGCAGAGCTACGGTTCGCGCTGCGTCAAACCGGCGATCATCTACGGCGACCTGAGCCGTCCGAACGCCATGACCGTCGACTGGATCACCTATGCGCAAAGCCTGACCGACAAGGTCATGAAAGGCATGCTCACCGGTCCCGTGACCATGCTGATGTGGTCGTTCCCGCGCGAAGACGTCTCGCGCAAAATCCAGGCGCAGCAGTTGGCGTTGGCCCTGCGTGATGAAGTGGTCGACCTGGAAAGTGCCGGCATCAAGATCGTGCAGATCGACGAAGCCGCGTTCCGCGAAGGCTTGCCGCTGCGTCGGGCGCAATGGCAGGAATACCTGGACTGGGCGGTGGAAGCCTTCCGCTTGAGCGCTTCCGGTGTGCGCGACGAAACCCAGATCCACACCCACATGTGCTACAGCGAATTCAACGACGTGATCGAGTCCATCGCGGCGATGGATGCCGACGTGATCACCATCGAAACCTCGCGATCGGACATGGAATTGCTGGAAGCCTTCGAAGCGTTCGACTACCCGAACGACATCGGGCCGGGCGTCTACGACATCCACTCGCCACGGGTGCCGGACACGGCTGAGATGGTCAAGTTGATGAGTAAAGCCGTGAAGCGCATTCCGGCCGAGCGGTTGTGGGTGAACCCGGATTGCGGGCTGAAGACCCGGGCGTGGCCGGAGACCGAGGCGGCGTTGGTCAATATGGTGGCGGCGGCAAGGCAGTTGCGCAGTCAGTTGGCTTAGCCGATGTAGCGTCTGTTCGGACGCCATCGCGAGCAGGCTCGCTCCCACATTGGATCTAGGTCGATCACAAATATTGTGTACGACATCGATCCTGTGGGAGTGAGCCTGCTCGCGATGAACGATAACGCGGTCCCGAAAATGACCGCTCGGCAATCTTCATCAAACTGTCACGTAACTGTGGCAGCGCGCTTGATCAAACTTCATCAGACTCGCGCTCTACTGGGGTTCTGCGTTTCGGTGTTTTTTCATGCGTGCATTCATTTTTCTGGCCTTGCTGTTGTTTGGCCTGCCGTCTTTGGCGGCGTCTCGTTGCGATGTCAATGTTCCCACCCAACAGGCCGATCTGGCGCAGGTGAGCCTGGCGTACCAGAGCATCGGCCGTGCGTCCGACCCGGCGTTGTTGCTGGTGATGGGCCTGGGCGGGCAGTTGATTCACTGGCCTGACGAGGTGGTGGTCGCGCTGTGTCAGCAGGGTTTTAGGGTGATTCGTTATGACAATCGCGACGTCGGCCTCTCGACCTGGCGGCAAACGCCCGCCGACGCCAACCTGACCTTCGAAGTGCTGCGCTACAAACTCGGTCTGCCGGTGGCGGCGCCGTACACCTTGACCGACATGGCGGACGACGCCTTTGGCCTGATGGATGCGTTGAAGGTTGAGCAGTTTCACGTCCTGGGCGCGAGCATGGGCGGGATGATTGCCCAGCACATGGCGGCGATGGCGCCGCAACGGGTCGAGAGCCTGACCCTGATCATGACCAGTTCCGGGGCCGAAGGCTTGCCGGCGCCGAGTGCGGCGTTGGTGCAGTTGTTGTCGCGGCGCAGCGCGCCGAATCGCGAAGTGGCGCTGGAACAGCAGGCCGATTTGCTGGCAGCGCTGGGCAGCCCGACCGTCAGTGATGATCGGCAAGCGTTGCTGCATCAGGCGGCGTTGTCCTATGACCGGGCGTTCAACCCGGAGGGCGTGAAGCGCCAGATCATGGCGATCCTCGCCGAGCGCAGTCGTGTGGCGCTGCTTAATCAGTTGCGCGTGCCGACGCTGGTGGTTCACGGCACGGCGGATCCGCTGTTGCCGGTGATGCATGGCGTCCATCTGGCGGCGCATATTCGTGGCAGTCAGTTGAAGCTGATTCCGGGGTTGGCGCATCGATTCCAGGAAGCGTTCAAGGCGCCGTTGCTGGCGGCGGTGTTGCCGTATCTGCAGGCCCACCGCGAAGACACTTCGCATTGGGCACAGATCGATCCGGTGCCCACTCCGAACCTCCTGTAGTACCCAGTACCAATGTGGGAGATTCTATGGTTGAGGGGAAACCCTCAACTGACCTTTGACTGATATTCGCTTTGCCCTTTCAGCAAGGCGAATGCCACCCGCGCAAGCTTGCGAGCCAGCATCACCAGCGCCTCAGTGGTGCTGAAGCCCCGGGCTCTTTGGGCTTCGTAAAACCCTTTCCAGGCTTTCGTACGGCTAGCCGACATCGCTGCATTGTGCAGAAGCCGGCGGGCCTCGGGGTCACCGCGCTTGGTCAAACTGCGGCGACCGTCCTTCTGTCCTGATTTAGACACCCGTAAATCCATGCCCAGGAAGGCGATAAACGCATCCGCGTTTCTAAAATCCCCGCGCTGAAATGCAGTTATCAAGCGAGCCCCAGTCAAAAATCCAATGCCTTCAACTTTCAGGCAACGTTTCAGTTGACCGAGTAAACCGGCTTCTTTGAGCTGATCGTTGATCGTCTTTTCGATCAGCGTTTCAAGCTGCTGCATGGACTTCACTTGTTCTGCAAAAGCCGCTTTCAGCAGCGGCTCATTCGACCAACTCTGCACCAGGCCAACCCTAGCCTGGACCAAGGCAGCCCGGCGGCGGAAGAGGCTCAGGAGCTGGCGGTACAGCGGTGATGGAGGGGTCCAAGGGCGCAACTCCTCGGCTTCGTTCTTCAGGTAACGGGCCAGCAACTTGGCGTCCAGCGCGTCGGTTTTGGCGCGGATTTTCACGCCTTCGCGATAATGTTTGAGTTCATAGCCTCCCACCATGTAAATCGCACATCCGGCCTCATAGGCCAGATCAGCAAAGTCCAGGTGATAGATGTTGGTCGCCTCAATGGCAATAGCCACCGTCCCCGGCAACGTATTCAGCCACTGCTTGATGGATGTTTTAGTGTTGGGAATCTCTTTAAGCAAATCGTTATCAGCCTGATAAATCACCAGTTCATTCTTGGCGACATCCACGCCCACGATCGGTTTTGATAGAGAGACCGGCATTGCCATAGGATTTCCTCCGAGATAAGGTTTGAGCACTTGAAGGGCTCACCCAGAGGCGCAGGCTTGTTCCTATCGTCGGTCTAGCCAGATGCATTCTTTATCGGCGCTTGGGTGAAAGGAGGAGGGGCGAAATCTCCCACAGTCTGTACTGCGTCAACAGTCAGAATCGAGCCTTGTCCCTCCTCCTCCCTTCAAGTCCTACCATACAAGCGAGCCTGCTCGCGATGGCTGTGTGTCAGTCAACATCAATGCTGAATGTCACACCGCCATCGCGAGCAGGCTCGCTCCCACAGTTGGATCTTCTTCGTTAGTGGAACCTTGTCAGCCAATCAGGTCGCGGCGCTTGGTGGAACGAAGTTATCCAGCATCCGGTTCACCGCCAGTTCACCCAGCATGACGGACTGCTGAATGCCGAGCACAGTGTTGCGCTGCGGGCCTTCCAGCAACCCGGCGAAATCACTCAGCATCACGCTCGCTGACGCCAGGGATTCGCAGGCGTTGGCCAGCAGGGTTTCTTGATCGATGTCGGGGGCGATGGTGTAGATGGTGCTGGGTTTGCGTGGGGTGTCTTTGGGAATGACCGGTTTGAGGTAGAAATCGAGGGCGCGGTCGGCGGCTTCGTTGAGTTTTTTGGAGTCTGGGGTTTCGTAGGGGGAGACGTCGTCGGTTTCCGGTGGGTTCGGAGTAATTTTGAACATGGGGTATTTTTCCTAATAGTAGAGCCGCAACCTGTCTCGCTACTAAACGGAGGGGTGGCAGCTGTGCGCAAGTTAGTAGACCGGTAAATACGCCCAAAACCCGGCGCGCCCGAGGGCGCCATGCGCACAGCTACCATCAAGTGCAGGTGAAAACCTGACTGGATGACACTTGTGCAACCGTAAGCGTATTAGCCGGGCTACTAAACCCGATCACTGGGAATCAGTGACACGAACCAAGTTACCGACGGTCACCCAGGCGCACAAGCCAGCGGATTCTGACGTTGTTGTAGGCGACGGCGCAAGGCGCTGTAGCTTTCAGGAAGTAACCTTAAACAGAACTAAACACCCCCTCCCAAACACCCCCGATCCCTGTAGGAGTGAGCCTGCTCGCGATGGCGGTGTATCAGTCAACATCAATGTTGAATGTCAGACCGCAATCGCGAGCAGGCTCACTCCTACAAGGGACCTGCGCGCGCCAGTCTTCGGGTGTATTGTTCCAACTTTCCGCGCGATCCAAGCCTGCGAGGTGAATGATGAGTACCCCCCTGAAAATCGATTTCGTCAGCGACGTGTCCTGCCCATGGTGCGTGGTCGGTCTGTATGGCCTGACCCGGGCCCTGGATTTACTGGGCGATGAGGTCCAGGCAGAGATCCGTTTCCAGCCGTTCGAACTGAACCCGAAAATGGGGCCGGAAGGGCAGAACATCACCGAACACATCACTGAAAAGTACGGCTCGACCCCGGAGCAGTCGCAGAAGAACCGCGAGATGATCCGCGCCCGTGGCGCCGAGGTCGGGTTCGCGTTTCGCACTGATGGCAACAGCCGCATCTACAACACCTTTGATGCGCATCGGTTGTTGTTTTGGGCGGGGTTGGAAGGGTTGCAGTTCAATCTGAAGGAAGCGCTGTTCAAGGCGTATTTCACTGAGGGCGGCAATCCGTCGGATCACAAGCAGTTGGCGCTGATGGCTGAAAGCGTGGGGCTGGATCGGCAGCGGGCGGAGGCGATTCTGGCGTCCGATGAATTCGCCACAGAGGTGCTCAAAGAAGAGAAGTTGTGGCTGGCGCGCGGGGTGAGTTCGGTGCCGACGGTGGTGTTCAACGGGCAGTACGCGGTGACGGGCGGGCAGCCGGTCGAAACCTTTGTCGGGGCGATTCGGCAGATCATGAGCGAATCGAAGGGCGGGACCGTGAGCTAATTACCGGGAGTGCGTCTGTGGCGAGGGAGCTTGCTCCCGCTGGGCTGCGAAGCGGCCCCAATGTCAGCACCGTTGTAGCCAGGCAGACCGCATTCGCTGGATTTACGACTGCTGCGCAGCCGAGCGGGAGCAAGCTCCCTCGCCACAGGGGGGAGCGGTTACCTGACGATTTTGTCGACGTGGATGCCCAGTTTCTTCAGGCGATACCAGAAGCTGCGCTCGGAGATCCCGATCAACTGCGCCGCCGCAGCCTGTACACCATTGCTCTGCGCCAGCGCCGCCAGAATGTAAGCCTTCTCGACCTCCGCCAACGCCGCTTCCAGATCCGCCGGCACGCTGCCTTCGGTGACCAGCGCACCGCTGGTGCCGGCATTTGAGGCAAACAGATACGCCGGCAAATCTTCCTCTTCAATCACCGCCCCCGACGCGACAATCGTCGCTCGTTCCACGCAGTTCTGCAGCTCACGAATATTCCCTGGCCACGAATAATGGGCCATGGCCTGCAAGGCTTCCGCGCTGAATCCGGTAAAACGCTTGCCTGCCGTGGCGCCCAGGGTGTGAGCAAAATGCCGGGCCAGCGGCGCGATGTCTTCCACACGTTCGCGCAGGGCCGGCAAGGGAATCGGGAACACATTGAGGCGGTAATAAAGGTCCTCGCGAAACTCCTTGTTGGCCACCGCGTCCAGCAGGTTCTTGTTGGTCGCGGCAATCACCCGCACATCGACCTTGCGCTCGCGCGGATCGCCCACCGGCTCGATCACCCGTTCCTGCAAGGCCCGGAGGATTTTCGCCTGCAAGGCCAGCGGCATTTCGCCGATTTCATCAAGGAACAACGTGCCTTTGTCAGCCTGCATGAAGCGCCCGACGCGATCCGCCACGGCGCCGGTAAACGCGCCTTTGCGGTGACCGAACATTTCGCTTTCCAGCAACCCTTCCGGGATCGCCGCACAGTTCACCGCCACAAACGGTTTGTCAGCGCGGTTACCGTGTTTGTGGATCGCCCGGGCGACCATTTCCTTGCCGGTGCCGCTTTCGCCGGTCAGCAGAATCGTCGCGTTGCTTTCGCGCACGGAATCGATGGCGTGCAGTACCCGGCGAAAACTCGGGCTGTCGCCGATCAGGCTGTCGATCTGCTGATGCTCATCGAGCTCGGCGCGCATGCGCTGGTTGTCTTTGAGGATGTCGCGAAATTGCAGGGCCTTGCTGACGGTGATGTCCAGTTCGTCGATGTCGAACGGCTTGGCGATGTAGTCGAAAGCGCCGTTGCGCATCGACTGCACGGCGTTTTTCACCGTGCTGTAGGCGGTCATGACGATCACCGGCAGCTGCGGAAAACGGCTTTTGATTTCCGCCAGCAACTGCGGGCCGTCCATGCCGGGCATGCGCCAGTCGCTGATCACCAGGTCGATGTCCTCGCACTCCAGCACCTTGAGCGCGTGCAAGCCGTTGCCGGCGGTGAACACCTGGATGCCGTTCTGACCCAGGGCCGATGCCAGCAGGTCGCAGAGCTTGGGCTCGTCGTCCACCACCAGTACGTTATGTGTCATCGCTGCCCTCGTCGAAGTCTTCACCGTTGGCCGGAATGTACAGCGTGAAGGTGGTCCCGGCATCTTTTTCACTGACGCATTCGATGCGCCCTTCATGACCTTCCATGATCGAGAACACCTTCGCCAGCCCCAGGCCGGTACCCGAAGCCTTGGTGGTGACGAACGGCGTGAAGATCCGTTCGAGCATATCCGGTTCGATGCCCTGGCCGGTGTCGCTGATGCTGATTACGGTGTACGGCGATTCGCTGCTGATCGCCACGGTCAGCCGTCCACCGTCGGGCATGGCGTCGATGGCGTTGACGATCAGGTTCAGGCCGGCCTGCTTGAGTTGCCGCGCGTCGACATGAAGGGTCGCGCCGGGGGCCTGATCGTCGATGTGCACATCGATGTTATGGCTGGCCAGCTCCGGGGCGCAGAAGCCGACCAGGTCATCCACCAGCGGCCGCGCCGCCTGGGTCGAACGCATCGGCGCGCTGGGTTTGGCGAAGTCGAGAAAATCGGTGATCAGGTCGTTGATGCGGCTGACTTCGCTGACCACGTATTCCAGGTGACGCTTGTCGGTCTCGGGCAAATCGGCGCGCCGGTGCAGCAGTTGCGTGGCGGTCTTGATGATGCCCAGCGGGTTGCGGATTTCATGGGCCAGGCCCATGGCGACTTCACCCAGGGCATGCAGACGGTCGCGGCGGCGCAGTTGCGATTCCAGGTGCTGCAACTCGCCGAGGCGTTCGCTCATGTGGTTGAAGGTGCTGCTCAATTCCGCCAGTTCGTCGCCGCCGGTGACCGCCAGGCGTTGGCGGTAATCCCCGGCAATCACCGCTTGCACGCCCTTGGACAACCCGCGCAACGGCTTGGTCAGGCGTTGCGAAACAATCCAGCCGACCGCCAGGGACGCCGCCGAGCTGAGCAGGAAAATCAGGATGAACAGGTTGCTCTGGTTCACCAGCCCGACCAGGCTGGTGTGGCGCAGCAGACCGCTGAAAATCACGCCTTGCAGCTCACCGCTTTCATTGAGGATCGGCCGGTAGATGCCGCTGTAGCGATTGGTGAATTGTTCAATCGGCTGCTTGGTGTTGCGCAGGGTCTGTTCGATTTTTTCCGGTACCGCCGCCGGGTGATCTTCGAAGCGCTGGGTGGAAAAGATCTCCGAGAAGTCATCGGCCTTGGCCAGGTACAGGCGCAGGTCGAGCGAGTGCACATCGGCGACGCTGGTGAGGAAACTGCTGTCCAGGTAGGTGGCGATCACCAGTTTGTAGTCGACGCCGTCCTGATCGGTCTCGAAGGTCGAGACCACCGTGCCGGTGGGGATGCCGCCGACTTGCAGGGTCTGCAACAACGCCTTGGACTCGGTGCTGATCTGCCGGACGATGTCATCGGCGGCGGTGCTGAACACCACTTTGTGATCGCTGTTGCGCACCAGCGCCACCACGTCGATACCCATGGAATCGGCGATGTCGGTGGTCAGTTTGTCGTGTTTGCTCGACAAACGGTCCGTCGGCGGGCGGGTGTAGCGCAGGAACAACTGCGCGGCCCGGGCGTTATCCCGGCGGATCTCGGTGATCTCGTCCTCGACGATCTGGGTCGATTCCTGCAGCCAGATCCGCACGTTGCTGTCGAAAATCTGCGACAGGGTGGTGGCCGCCAGTTCTGCGGCGATCATGGTCGGAATCACGCTGACCAGCCAGAACGCCAACACCAGTTTGCGCTGCAGGCTCCAGCCGGAGAGGGCGAAAGGTCGGGCGGTGGCGGGGCGGTTTTTGATCATGAAGTTTCGCTTAATGCAGCAGCCATGGCAGGGTCGGAGCGGTCCGGTCGAATGAACATTTTCACCAGTCGCAACAGACTGTCGAGCACTCGGTTGCGATGGCGGAAAAACACGGTGTTGCCGGTGAACGAGCAACCCAGGCGCAGCTTACTGGCATAGCCGGCCTGACCGCACGCGTAGATCGGGATGCCGTGTTCAATACAGTAGTCGACATTGGCCAGCCAGCTGCGCACGTACAGATTGTGCTCGCGGGTCCGGGTCAGGTCATGGGCGAAGAATTTGTCGACCAGGCGTTGCTCGTCCAGCAGCACGAGGTTGAACGCTACCAGCTCATCGCCGACCCAGTACAGCACGCACGCGGCGCGTTCATCGAGGTATTCGAGGACCTGGCGGAAGTACTCCGATGGCAAGCGTTCAAAGGTCAGGTCGCTGCGTGAAAGGGTGGCTTCGTAAAGTGCCATCATGTGTGGGAGCAGGTCTTCCACAGTGCGCCGCCATTCGATGCGCGGACCTTGCCCGCGCAACGTGCGGCGCAGGTCTTTACGGGTGGATTTGCCGAGCGTGCCGAGGTAAGCGTCCACGGAGCCAAAACGGATCGGCAGTTCGGCGCTGGGCAGGCTGGGCATGCTTTGCAGACCGGCCGCCTGGCACACCTGCAACCACTGTGGATCGCGATGGGACGCGTCCTTGACTGCCAGCAGTCCGATTCCGGCCTGGTCGGCGTCGTTGCGCGCCAGGATTAACAATTGCTCAAGCAAGGCCGGACGCTGTGCGGGGTCGATCTGGCGTGTGGTCCCCACATGGCATTGCTCGGCCACCGGCGAACCGAGGGCGTACAAGCGGACGTCCAACAGCCCCGGCCACCAGCGGCGCAACTGTTCGGTGACGCGTTTACCCGGTCCCTGAACCGTGGTGTCCAGCGAATACGCGGTGGTGAATGCCACTGCCGCCGCGACCAACACCTTGTCTTCGTACAGCGCCAGATAGCGCCACCGGAAATCCGCAATGCCTGCCTGTTCAACGGCCCGGTAATAATCCCAGTCCTCCAGTTCGCCGGGGAAACAGGCATTCCAGGCACTGCGGTCGATGGCTTCGATGGTTGAATAGGCAAGGGCAGTGATCACATCGTTTCCTTGTAGGAGCGAGCCTGCTCGCGATGGTCGTTAACGATAACGTGGGGTTACAGGAGAAACGCGGCGCTTTTGAGTGCATCGCGAGCAGGCTCGCTCCTACAGGGGTTGGGGGACGGCTGCCATGGTGGGTAACAGGGTGGGCATGCGTAGCTTCTTCAAATGTGTTCAGGCCAGTTGCCGATAGTCCTGGCGCATGGGTTGCGGGGCGGTGACTTGTTGCATGAACTGGTGCTGGATGAAGTCCGCGCTCAGCTCCACGACCCGACGGTATTGCAGGTCGACGGTGATCATGTGATAGCAATTGTCGAGCAGGACTTTCACTACCGGGCCGCCGAGTTTGCGTTCGACATAGTCGGCGTTCCAGCGGCTGGTGATGTCGTCTTCCCGTGAGTGCAGCACCAGCGCCTGGGTGGTGATCTGCGGCATGCGCTTTTTCACCGCGGCCACCAATCGATGCAGTTCCCGGACACTCACGCCGGACATGGTCAGCAATCCGGCATTGGCGCTTTCACCGGCCTTCATCTGCCGTTCGACAATGGCGCGCAAGCGTTCGTCCTTGATGCCGAACGGTGATTTTTCGTTGAAGCGGCACAGGTGCACGCCAAACGGAATCGACATCACCAGGCTGCTCAGTTTGGCGACCCAAGGCATGTTCCAGCCGTCGTAGCGCAGGGTGGTCGAATACAGCAGCAAGCCTTTGATCTGCCCCGGATGCTCGGCCGCCAGGTACATCGCCAGCACCGCGCCCATCGACAAGCCACCGACGAACACATGCTCATGCTTGCGTCGCACACCAACGAAGGTGTTGCGCGCGCTCTCGTACCAGTCGTGCCAACCGGTGGCTTGCAGGTCGGCGTTGTCCCCGCAGTGGCCGGCCAGGGTCGGCACATAGACCGTGCAGCCGGCCTTGGCCAGGCCCATCGCGACCCGTCGCAATTCGGTCGGCGTGCCGGTGAGGCCGTGGATCAACAACACCGCGACCTCGCCGTTGCCGAGAACGAAACCGGCGCTGCCTTCGCCCATGTCGATCTCGTCTGCCCTTGAAAAAGAGGGGTTCATCGTTTCATCGCCCGATCAAGCAGACGGTCGAGCAGCGCGATGCCGAGGTCGATCTCCGGGTAGCTGATTTCCAGCGACGGCGCGAGGGTGATCACGTTCTTGTAGTAACCGCCCACATCGAGGATCAGGCCCAGGCGTTTGCCGTCAATTTCGATGTCACCTTTCATGCCTTCTTCGACCATGAAGTCGAGCGTTGCCTTGTCTGGCGTAAAGCCGTCCGGCCCGCAGATTTCACAACGCAGTGCCAGGCCCAGGCCATCGACGTCGCCGATGATCGGGTAGCGTTTCTGCAAGTCTTTCAAGCCTTCGAGGAAGTATTTGCCCTTGTTCATGACCCTCTTGCCGTAATCGACTTCGCTGGTCATCTTGAACATTTCCAGGCCGACCGCCGTGCCCAGCGGATTGGAGGCGAAGGTCGAGTGGGTCGAGCCTGGCGGGAAGATTTTCGGGTTGATCAGCTCTTCCCTGGCCCAGATGCCGCCCAATGGGTTGAGACCGTTGGTCAAGGCTTTACCGAAGACGATGACGTCCGGTTTGACATCGAAGTGCTCAATCGACCACAGCTTGCCGGTGCGCCAGAAGCCCATCTGGATTTCATCGACCACCATTAAAATGCCGTGCTGGTCCAGCACATGCTTGAGTTCGCTGTAGAAATTCATCGGCGGAATCACGTAGCCGCCGGTGCCCTGGATCGGCTCGACGTAGAACGCGGCGTATTCGCTCTGGCCGACTTTCGGGTCCCAGACGCCGTTGTATTCGGTCTCGAACAGGCGGGCGAATTGCTGCACGCAATGGCTGCCGTACTCTTCCTTGGTCATGCCTTTCGGGCCACGGAAGTGATACGGGAACGGGATGAAATTGGCGCGCTCGCCGAAGTGGCCGTAGCGGCGGCGATAGCGGTAGCTGGAGGTGATCGACGACGCACCGAGGGTGCGACCGTGGTAACCGCCCTCGAAGGCGAACATCAGGCTTTTGCCATTGGTGGCGTTACGCACGACTTTCAGCGAGTCCTCGATGGACTGCGAACCGCCGACGTTGAAGTGCACCCGGCCGTCGAGGCCGAACTTCTTTTTCGCGTCCACGGCGATCATTTCCGAGAGCTCGATCTTGCCCTTGTGCAGGTACTGGCTGGCAATCTGCGGCAGGGTGTCTATTTGCTGTTTCAGCGCATTGTTCAGGCGCGGGTTGGCATAACCGAAGTTGACCGCCGAGTACCACATTTGCAGGTCGAGGTAGGCCTGGTCTTCGGTGTCCCAGACGTAGGAACCTTCGCAGCGGCTGAAAATGCGCGGCGGATCGATGTAGTGAACGGTGTCGCCGTAGGAGCAGTACTTGGCTTCTTTATCCAGAAGGACCTGGTCTTCAGGTGTGGCGATTCGAATATCAGACATGGTGGAAGCGTTCCTGTGTTTCTACGTTGAAAGAGGTGGCGTTGGCGGCGCTGGCGCTTGGCAGCAGGGCGAGCAACGCAGGCAGATCGGCGAAGCTGTCGAAGCGGGCGTAGGCGATGCCGTTGCGCTCGCAATGCTCGGCCAGGCGATCCTTGGCGAATACGAAATCGGCGGTGGCGGCCACGCACATGTCGGACTGACCGTCGCCGATCACCAGCACCCGTTTGGCGCTGGGGGTGGATTTGCATTTGCAGTTGCCGGACGCGGCGCGGCAGGCATCGCTTGCGTGAGGGAAGTCGATGCGCCAGCTCTGGTGGTCGAGCTGCCGCAGGCGGTTGGCGAGGATCGGCAAAAGGCTGACGTAGTGGCGCGCCAGGATCCGTGCAATGCCTTGCTCGATGCCGTCGCTGACCACTTCAAGCGAAGCGCCGAGGCCGATGACGTGGTCGACGAAGTCAGGGAAGTCCGGGTCGATCTCGATGGTGTCGAAGAACCCGAGCAGTTCGCCCGGTGTGGCCTTGACCAGCGAGAGCTGGCGGCTGAGGCATTCACGGGAACCGATGTCACCCGCCAGCCACTCGTTTTCGATCGCTTCCCAGCTCGGGTCGGCGAACCGTTGGAGGATGCTGTCGATCACGTCGGTGCGGGTGATGGTCCCGTCGAAATCACACACGATATGCCAGTCAATCATCTGTTGTACCTATCTTGGCAGGAGGCGCTGTTTGCGCTTGCCAAGGGGGTAGAGCAGGGACTGTGCCAACCGGGTTTGGCCCAGCGGGGCTGGGGTTCAGGCGGGTGTGGATGGCGGTGAAGCTACAATTTTTGTAGGTCGCTACAAACAACATGAGTGCTTGCGCGAGAGGGGCGATTCGGGGATTGATGCGCGCACATCCAGTTCAAGGAATGGCCTCATGTCGAGGATTACTGTTGTTCTATTTGCCGCGCTGACTTGCCTTTCGGCCAGCGTTTCAGCGGACGGCATCACCGGTGAGGCGGGGGCGGGCCTCAGCTATCAGCCCCACGATCCGACCGGTAGCCGCTACGAAACCCGGCCTGTGCCTTACCTCGATCTGGATTGGGGCAATGTCAGCCTCAGTACGGACGACGGGCTGACCTGGGACGCGTTGAACACCAAGGGTTTCAGCGCCGGACCGTTCGTGAATTACCTGCCGGGGCGCACGTCCAACGGCGAACTGCAGGGGTTGCGCGATGTGCCGGACATGGGCGAGGTGGGCGGTTTTGTGCAGTACGCGCCGGCTGATTTCTGGCGGGTGTTTGCCTCGGTCGGGCAAGCGGTTGGAGGGCGCGGCGGCCAGGGCGGGGTGTTGGGGCGTGTTGGCGGGGAGGTGGGTTATCCACTGGGTGGCGGGGTGATTGGCAGCTCCGGTCTGACCGCGCATTTTGCGGATGCGCGGCAGAGTCAGACGTTCTTCGGCGTCAGTGCCAATGAATCACAAGCCTCAGGGATTCGGCCGTACAACGCGGGCGGTGGTTTGCAGAATGTGGCGTTGACTCAGAGTTTCGAGTTTCCGCTGGCGCCGCAGTGGTCGTTGTTGACCAGCGCGAGCTGGATTCACCTGACGGGTTCTGCGGCGGACAGCAGCCTTGTCAAAGAGCTCGGTGAGACCAACCAAGGGGAAGTGCAGGCGGCACTGGCCTACAAATTCAACTAAGCACTTGTGGCGAGGGAGCTTGCTCCCGCTGGGTCGCGAAGCGGCCCCCAAACTTGGCAAGTCATTCTTCCAGAAATACCTCGCCAGCCTGTTTTACGACTGCTGCGCAGCCGAACGGGAGCAAGCTCCCTCGCCACAGGAATTGCGGTGATTTTCAGGTTTCTTCGCCTTCGGCCAGCAACGCAATCCCCCCCATGATCACCGCCACCCCCACCCAGTGCAGCACGCTGATCTGCTCGCCCAGCCCCAGCCACGAACCGAGCAACACCCCGACAAACACCAGCGAACTCAGCGGGAACGCCAGGGACAGACTGCTGCGCCGCAAGATCAGCATCCACACGAAAAACGCGCCGATGTAGCAGGCAATCGCAAACCACACCCCGGGATTGACCGCCACAGCCAGCAGCCATTGCAGGTTGAAATCCATCTGCCCCAGCTGATCTCCACCGACCTTGGTGGCGATCTGGCCGGCGCTTTCAAAACCGATCAATAACGCCCACAGCACCACCGTACCGAGGCGTTCATGCAGCCAGTCGGTCTTGTTCCTGATCATCGCTTTTGCCTCATGCATGGGTGACACACACGAGCATCACGCCCGCCGTAATCACTAAAGTGCCGAGCCAGCGCCGCCGGCTGACGGTCTCGCCGAGGATCAGTTTGCCGGCCAGCACCACGCCGCAGTACGCCAGCGCCGCCGCTGGAAACAACAGGCTCAGCGGCGCCCGGGACAGGGCTTCGAGCCAGACGAAAAATTCGATTACGTAGGCGCCGATCCCGCACCACAGCAGCGGCGCGTTGAATACCTGGCCCCAGAACGCATTCAGGCGAAACCCGCCTTCGAGCGCCGGTAAACGATCCAGGCCAAGCTTGAAACAGAGCTGGCCGATGACGTCCAGCACAATGGAAAACGCCACCAGCACAATCACGGTGAAGGTCATGGAAACAACTCCTCGAACAGATCGATCAACGCCTGGTTGGTCGTCGCGTTGCGCAGCAGATCCGCTTCGCTCCAGCGTTCGGCCGGGGGCTGGTCCGATTTGGCTTCCCAGCGCTTGAGGGCGTTGCTGAAGGCCGGTCGGGCGTACTCACCGCAGATGTCGATGCCGAGGATTCGCTTGCTGGCCGCCAAGGCTCTGATGGCTTGCAGCAAGTGGCTCAAGCGCATGCCGCCCTGGTCCCAATTGGTCGCCGCGTCTTCGCAGGCCAATACATCCTTGTCGAGGGTGATCCACACTGCGCGGGTGGGCAGGCTGGCGATCATCTGTTCGAGAAACACCGGCCAGTCGAGCTCCGCCAGATTGCGCCAGTGCAGCAGGTTTTCCTGCTGTCGATGGCCAGCGCCGTCACCGACCCGGCCCCACACTTTCGAGGGCGGGCGCTGCCACGGAAACAGCTGCAACACGCCGCGTTTGAGCGCCCGGACATTGCCGCCCTTGAGCTGTGGATTCTGCAGGTCGTCGCTGCACGGGCCGAGGGTGACGATGCGCTGGATGTTCGGCAGTTTCAGTGCCTGATTGACCCACGAACCGCAATGCCGACGGGGGGCGAAGCGGACCCAGTCGGGGTGGTTGTCGAAGTAGATCAGGCTTGCCGGCTCCGGCAAATCAGTCAGAAACGCCGGGGTCAGATGGTGGTAATCACCGGAACCGACGAAGAAGATTTCCGGTTGCGGGCCGCTGTGCCGGGGCCGTTGCTGCAAGCGTTCGGCGAACCGCCGCCAGGTCCGTTCGCTGGACCACAGCCGCAGTTTCGGACCGAGGTCGAGCAAGTCGAGGCGTTGGGCACGGCCGCTTTCCAGCAGCCGCGAGATGGGCGCCTGGGCCGTCAGGCTGTGGTCGAGATCTAAAATGTTCAAGGTCGCAATTCACCCTTGGCAGACCCTCCCAGACACCGGCTTCATCCATCATGAACGCCGGCCGAGGGGGCTTTTGAGGGTAAATGCAAGGGGCGGGCCAGCCGTCTGCTGCACTGAAATTCATTGTGGCGAGGGAGCTTGCTCCCGCTGGGCTGCGATGCAGCCCCTAAGCGGTCAAGGAGGTTTCTCTGCTGAAACTCGATTGCAGGTAATGGGGTTGCTTCGCAACCCAGCGGGAGCAAGCTCCCTCGCTACAGGGGGGATGGTCAAGCGTGGAGGCGGACCCAGACGGTGACGAGGACGGTGGCCGCCATCAGCCACGCCACTGCCGCGATGGCGAGCGACGCTTCAAGCCGCATCCGGTCGACCATCACGTACAACGTCGCCAGGTAAACGAAGTACGGAATGATCGACCACATCCCGAACACGATGGTGGTCTTTAAATCCTCCAGCGAACGCCCCTTGCCGACGATGTAATGCGCAATCAGCGCAAAGGTCGGAAACAGCGGCACCAGGCCTGCGATGTAATAGTTTCGGGTCTTGGCCAGTGCCGCGAGGATGACGACCACCGCCGCCCCCAGCGCTGCTTTGAGGATCAGGTCCATCAGTGGCTCAGCCCGTATTTCTTCACTTTGTCGAACAGCGTGGTCTTGGCCATTCCCAGTTCCAGGCTGGCCTGGGTCAGGTTGCCGCCGCTGCGTTGCAAGGCGTCGCTGAGCAGGTTGCGTTCGAACGCTTCCACTGCTTCGGCGAAGGCCAGACCCTGATTACTGCCACTGGTGCCGGATTTCTTGAAGGCCGGCAGGCCAAGGGCAAAACGCTCGGCGACGTTGCGCAGTTCGCGCACGTTGCCCGGCCAGTCGTGGCTCATCAGGTTCGACAGGGTCTGGTTGTCCAGTTCCGGCACGGCGCGGTCGAAGCGCAGGGACGACTGCTGCAGGAAGTGTTCGAACAGTTGCAGGATGTCTTCGCGACGTTCGCGCAACGGCGGCAATTCGAGGGTCACCACGTTCAAGCGGTAATACAGGTCGCTACGAAACTCGCCGGCCTTGCTCGACTCGTCGAGGTCGGACTTGGTCGCGGCAATCACCCGGCAATCCACGGCCACGCTCTGGTTCGAACCCAGGCGTTCGAGGGTGCGCTCCTGCAACACCCGCAGCAGTTTGATCTGCAAGGGCAGGGGCATGCTTTCGACTTCATCCAGGAACAGCGTGCCGCCGTCGGCGTGTTCGATCTTGCCGATCCGTCGTTTACCGGCGCCGGTGAACGCGTTGGCTTCATGGCCGAAGATCTCGCTTTCGAACAGGTTCTCCGGCAGGCCGCCGCAGTTCAGCGCGACGAATTGCTTGGTGTGGCGGCGACTGAAGTCGTGCAGGCAGCGCGCAACCAATTCCTTGCCGGTGCCGGTTTCGCCTTCGATCAGCACGTTGGCCGAGGTATCGGCGACGTTGGCGATCAGTTCGCGCAGGTTCTGCATGGCCGGCGAGCGGCCGATGATGCGGCCTTCGAGGGAATCGCGCTCCGCCAGTTGCCGGCGCAACGAAGACACTTCCCGGGCCAGGCTGCGTTGCTCCAGCGCGCGGCGGGCGACGTCCACCAGGCGTTCCGGGGAGAAAGGTTTCTCCATGAAGTCATAGGCGCCTTTCTGCATTGCGCCGACGGCCATTGAGATGTCGCCGTGGCCGGTGATCAGCACCACCGGCAAGCTGCGATCGCGCGCCTTGAGCCGGGTCAGCAGTTCCAGGCCGTCGATGCCCGGCAGACGGATGTCGCTGATGACGATGCCGGCAAAATTGTCGCCAACCCGCTCCAGCGCTTCTTCGGCGCTGCCCACGCCCACGCAGGGAATGTCTTCCAGGGTCAGCGCCTGTTGGCAGCCGAGCAGCACATGGGGGTCGTCTTCGACGATCAGCACACTAAGGTCGTTGTTCATATTGGCTCGGCGTGAGTGGGGCTTACCAACGGTAAACTGAGGACGAAGGTGGTGCCACCGCTGGCCGGGTGTTCGACACCCAGGTGCCCGCCGGTGGCGGCGGCCAGACTGGCGGAAAGTGTCAGGCCCAGGCCCAGGCCTTGTTCGCCGGGTTTGGTGGTGAAGAACGGTTCGAACAAATGCTTGCGTGCTTCGGCGTCGATACCGTGGCCGTTGTCGCGCACGCGCAGGCGATATTTGCCATCAAATGCTTCGCCTTCCAGCCACAGCTCGGGCAGCGGTTGCGCCTGCATGGCATCGAGGGCATTGCCGATCAGGTTGACCAGGATCTGCTCGAGACGGGTCTGGTCGATCTGCACCTGCACGTCTTTGAAGTCACGATGCAGTTGCAGATGGACACTTTCCACGCGACCTCCCAGCAGTTGCAACGCGGCATCTACCGCTTTGCCAAGGCACGCCTGGCCCTTGTCGTCACCGCGACGGGCGAAGGAGCGCAGGCTGGCGGTGATCCGGCCCATGCGGTCGATCAATTCGTTGATGGTCTTCAGGTTGGTGCTGGCCACGTCCAGTTGACCGCGCTCGAGAAAGCGCACGGTATTGCCGGACAAGGTGCGCAGCGCCGCCAGCGGCTGGTTCAGTTCGTGGGCGATGCTGGTCGACATCTGGCCGATGGCGGCGAGTTTTCCGGCCTGCACCAGCTCATCCTGGGCGCGGCGCAACGTCTCTTCAGCCTGACGCCGTTCGCGGATCTGCCCCTTGAGGCGTTCGTTGCTGGCGCGCAGATCCGTGGTGCGTTCGGTAATCCGACGCTCCAGTTGATTGTTGGCTTGCTGCAGGGCTTCACGGGCGGCGAGGCGGGTGGCGATCACCTTGCGCCGCTCGTTCCAGGCAATCAGCAGGAACGCCACCAGGGCAAACGCCACTGCCACCAGAATCCCTTGATTGATCGCTTCACGGCGCAAATCCTGGAGCGGCGTGAGCAGGGTGAAGTTCCACGGGGTGTCGCTCAGGGGGCGGGTCTGCGAGAGGTAGCTGATGTCCTCTTCGTCTGACTCCACTTCACTGTTGGCGGGGAAGGTCAGTTTTTCTTCACCTTCGGCCAGTTTTTCCCGGGCCAGTGGCTGCAATTCGTTCAGCGGGAACCAGTAGTACTGCAGGCTGCGGGCCAGTTTTTCCTTGGTTTCTTCGCTCAACGGAACCACCGATTTGAGCCGTCGTGCCGGATCGCTGGACAGAATGATGATGCCGTTCTCGTCGCTGACAAAGGCTTCGAGGCGCGCACGCTGCCAGCGTTCTTCCATGGCTTCCAGGCGGACTTTGACCACCGCGACGCCGATGATCTTGCCGTGTTCTTCCAGGCCGTGGGCCAGGTAGTAACCGGGTTCGCCGTTGGTGCTGCCGATCCCGTAGAAGCGCCCCGGTTGACCGCGCACGGCGTTCTGGAAATAGGCGCGAAAGGACAGGTCTTCGCCCAGGTAACTGTCGACATCGCGCCAGTTGCTGGTGGCCATGACGCGGCCGGTGGTGTCCATCACGTAGATGGCCCGACTGCGGCTGCGCCGGTTCAGGCCTTCGAGGTAATCATTGACCGTCTGCCGGTGTTCCGGTGACGGGTCGGCCAGCAGTTTTGAAACACTGGATTCAAGTTCCAGCAGGCTGGGCAGGTAGGTGTACTTGCTGATCTCGCTCTCGACGGCGCGGGCGTGCAGTTCGAGCTGACGCTGGCCGTTCTCGCTGAGGCTGCGAATCCCGTAGTGCTCACTGACCCAGAAGCCGAGGTAACCCAATCCGATCATCAGGGCGATGACCAGGGGGGGCAGGAACAGATGGCGAATCAGACGGGGTTTCACGGCGAGTGATGGCGGCGCAGCGCGATAGAGAGTGGGGTCGCATTTCATCACAGATGCCTTGGGTCAACCACAACACTTACTTGTAAATCGCCGCGGACCCTTGTGGGAGCGGGCCTGCTCGCGAAGGCGGTGGATCAGCCAATGTCGATGTTGACTGTTAAGCCGTCTTCGCGAGCAGGCTCGCTCCCACAGGGGGGCGGTGGTAGAACTTAGTGCTGCAGAATCTTGTTAAGGAAGTGCTGTGTACGCTCGGCGCGGTGGGTGATATCGCCGAAGAAGTCCTCTTTCTTGCAGTCTTCGATGATTTTGCCCTGGTCCATGAAAATCACGCGATCCGCCACTTTGCGGGCAAAGCCCATTTCGTGGGTCACGCACATCATGGTCATGCCTTCGTGGGCCAGTTGCACCATCACGTCGAGCACTTCGTTGACCATTTCAGGGTCCAGCGCCGAGGTCGGTTCGTCGAACAGCATGACGATCGGGTCCATCGCCAGCGCACGGGCAATTGCCACACGCTGTTGCTGGCCACCGGAGAGCTGGCCCGGGTGCTTGTGGGCGTGAGCCGAGAGGCCAACGCGCTCAAGCAGTTGCAGGCCTTTCTTGGTGGCTTCTTCCTTGCTGCGGCCCAACACCTTGATCTGCGCAATGGTCAGGTTTTCGGTGATGGTCAGGTGCGGGAACAGTTCGAAATGCTGGAACACCATGCCGACGCGCGAACGCAGTTTCGGCAGGTTGGTCTTCGGGTCGGCGATGGACGTGCCATCGACCACCACGTCGCCTTTCTGGAACGGTTCCAGGGCGTTGACGCATTTGATCAGGGTGGATTTGCCGGAACCGGACGGCCCGCACACCACGATCACTTCGCCTTTTTTGACCTCGGTGCTGCAATCAGTCAGTACCTGGAAGTCGCCATACCACTTGTTGACTTGCTTGATAGAGATCATACGGCAAACCTTTTTTGCAGACGCTTGACCAGCAGCGAGGCGGCAAAGCTGATTGTGAAGTACGTGAGACCTGCAAAGATCAGGAACTCATTGGAGCGACCGATGATGTCGCCACTGGCACGGGAAGCATTGAGGAAGTCCACCAGGCCGACCGCGTAGACCAGCGAAGTGTCCTGGAACAGGATGATGCTCTGTTGCAGCAGCAGCGGGGTCATCTTGCGGAACGCTTGCGGCAGGATGATCAAACGCATCATCTGGCCATACGTCATGCCCAAAGCCTGGGCAGCACCCATCTGGCCCTTGGGAATCGACTGCACGCCGGCCCGGACGATTTCGCAGAAGTACGCCGCTTCGAACATCATGAAGGCCACGATGCAGGAGGCGAACGCGCCGATCGGGGTGTCTTCGCCGGTGATCCAGCGCAGCACGAACGGCACCGCCAGGTAGAACCAGGTGATGACCAGCAGCAGCGGGATCGAACGGAAATAGTTGACGTAGGCGCCAGCCAGGTTCGACAGCAGTTTGCTGTGGGACAGACGGCACAGCGCAAGGATGGTGCCGAGGATGATCCCGCCGACGACGCCCAGCGCCATCAGTTGCAGGGTCATGACCATGCCGTTCCACAAGCCCGGCAGGGACGGAACGATACCCGAGAAGTCGAATTCCATCATTTACCCCCTACGGAGATCAGGCCCGGTACGGCGACTTTCTTCTCGACCCCACGCATCAGCAGCATCAGGCTCATGTTCAGGGTGAAGTAGATCAGGGTGGCCAGGGTGAACGCTTCGAACAGGTTGGCGGAGAACTCGGCGGTCTGTTTGGTCTGCGCGAGCAACTCCATCAGGCCGATCAGCGACGCCACGGAGGAGTTCTTGAACACGTTCAGGAATTCCGAGGTCAGCGGCGGAATGATGATCCGGTAGGCCTGGGGCAGCAGCACGTTCCAGTAGATCTGCGGCAGTTTGAAACCCATGGCGCGAGCGGCGGCTTCCTGGCCACGAGGCAGCGCCTGGATGCCGGTACGCACTTGTTCGCATACACGAGCAGCGGTGAACAGGCCCAGGCAAACGACGACGCTGAGGAAAGCCGAGGTGGTCGGGTTCAGGTCCTGTTTGTACCAGTCCTGCAGGTTTTGCGGCAGCAGATCGGGCACCAGGAAGTACCAGATGAACAGCTGAACCAGCAGCGGCACATTACGGAAGAGTTCGACGTAGCAGGTCGCGATGCCCGATACGATGCGATTCGGCACGGTGCGCATGACACCCAGAATCGAGCCCAACAGCAGCGCGATGATCCAGGCGGCGACGGCGATGGCAATGGTCCAGCCCAAACCGGAGAGGTACCAGTCGAGATAAATCTCACTGCCCACGCCGGTGGACTTGAAGAACACGCTCCAGTCCCAGTTGTAATTCATTAGGGTCTCCCCTCAGATCGTTCGATGTACAAGTGCCCGCCTGGGGAAGCTCCGTTCCCGCCCGACTCTGATGGTCAGGCACACACGAACGGCTCGACAACCACCGGTTCGAGTGTTTCCAAAAATGCCAGCAGGGAGTGACTATCCCCTGAAAGGGCAGTGGCCCTCTCAGGAGATAAGGTTAGTCAGAATTCAGGACTTTTTTTCTACAGGCTTGTCGTCAGCCGCTTTATCGGTCGGATTGGCGATCAGGGCCTTGAGCTCGTCGCTCATCGGGAAGTTCAGGTTCAGGCCTTTAGGCGGGATTGGCTGCATGAACCATTTTTCGTAGATCTTGTTGATCTCGCCCGAAGCGTAGGTCGCCTTGATGGCGTCATCCACCGCCTTCTTGAACGGCTCGTCGCCTTTGCGAACCATGCAGCCGTAGATCTCGTAGGACTGTGGAGTACCGGTCACGGCCCAGTCATCCGCCTTCTTGGCTTTGGCTGCTTCACCGGCCAGCAAGGCGTCGTCCATCATGAAAGCCACGGCGCGGCCGGTTTCCAGCATCTGGAAGGATTCGCCATGGTCTTTGGCGGAGATGACGTTCATGCCCATCTGCTTGTCGGCGTTCATCGACTTGAGGATGCGCTCGGACGTGGTGCCCGCGGTAGTCACGACGTTTTTGCCTTTCAGGTCGCCGAAGTCCTTGTACGCGGAGTCTTTCTTGGAGAGAAGACGCGTACCGATTTCGAAAATGCCGACGGAGAAGGCAACTTGCTGCTGACGCTCCACGTTGTTGGTGGTGGAACCGCACTCGACGTCCACGGTGCCGTTCTGCACCAGCGGGATACGGGTTTGCGAGGTCACGAGGTTGTATTTGACCTGGAGGTTGGGCATGTCCAGGTCTTTCTTGATGGCTTCGACGATTTTCAGCTGGATATCGTGGGAGTAGCCGACCGGTTTGCCGGAAGCATCAGCGATATAGGAAAACGGGATGGAAGCGTCACGATGCCCGAGGGTGATCACACCGGACTCTTTGATCTTCTTCAGTGTGCCGGTGAGTTCGGCAGCGAAAACTGGAGTGCTAATCAGAGCGGCAGCAATGGCTGCGCCCAGGATATGGGGAACGATGCGCATCAAATTTTCCTCGACATTGTTTTTTTTATGGAGCCAGTTCATCGGCCCTTTTTGTGCTTCGAATGCCTGACGGCTCCTGAAGTGGGTGCACAAGAGACATTCGTCCAAGAGTGTAGAGCATGACTCGTGCCAGGCCAGGCGAGTTAAATCAAGTTATTGATTTATAAAGGGATTAAATATTTATGGCGTTCTTTTTTTGTGGGGGATAATCCGGTTAACCGAATCGACCGACAGGTCGTGTTCGGAAAACCGAATAGTGTTTGGGGCTGCCAGCTGATCATCGAAAAATCAGCTTTCCTGGCTTAGCGGCGTTTCATGCAGGTAGATCCACTGGGCGTTGTGGTGATGCAGGCCAATGATCGCCACCGAAACCCTTGAGCTTTCGCGCTGGTCGAGGCGATGGGTTTCCTTGTAGCGGATCGCCACGCTGTGGCCTTCCTGCCAGACCGTTTGCAGGTCGCTGATGATGATCTCCAGACCTGGCTTGGCGCCGATTGCACCCTTGAACATCTGTTCGACCGTCGCCCGGCTGACGATGGCGGCCGAGGTGGTGACCATGCTGAAGTCCTCGGCGAATGCCGACATCAGCGGCTCGAGCATGGCCTGTCCCTGACCATTTGCATCGGAGAACAGGGTTTGAATCAACTCGTGCACGTGATGAACGCTGTGGTGCGCCAGTTCAACTATTTCGTTGTGCATGACAGTCCTTTTGAGTGTTCAACTGACTCAGTTGAAAGAGTGGAAACAGGCCCACCAGCGAGGCGATGGCGAAGGTCGCGTGATAGGCCTGGGTGGTATCGAAGTGCTTCAAGAGCAGGTTGAAAACCATCAGGAACAGGGCGGCACCGATGCTGAATGACATCTGTCGGTTGATGTTCCAGATGACACTGGCCTTGTGCGTGTCATTGCCCTCGAAGTCCATCAGCGATGTGGTTTGTGCGGTGTTGGCACCGATGCCACCGCCAATCCCCATCAAGCTGTAGGCGATGACTATTACCCAGAGGTCCGAGGGATCGTTGACCAATAACAGGGTGGCGATGCCGGCGCTGTGCAACAGCATGCCGAGGGCAAACAACCGCTTGGCGCCCATCCGGTTGTAGGTCCGGCCACAGATCAGCATCGCGATGAACGCGCCGATGGCGTAGAGGATCATGAACATCCCTGTCAGTCGGGCGCTGAAGTGCAGGGTGTTTTGCAGGAAGAAGATGCTCATCAGGTTGACCCCCGTGAACACACCGGGAATCGCGTAATAGATAAAGATGGAGGTGCTGAGTTTTTTGCTTTTGAGCAGGCTCAGTTCAATGATCGGGTTTTTGCAGCGGCGGTAGTGCAGCCCGTACAGCAGGACAAACGTAACGCCGGCCGTGACGAAGAGGGCGGCCACCCAGGCCGGAGCGTCGCCGCCATACAACGACATGCCCATCAACAGGCTGCCGAGTGCGGCGCTGACCAGCAGCAAACCCTTGATGTCGGGCCGGGGCAAACTTGTCGGCCGCGCTTCGTTGATCCAGAACCAGGACAGCAAAGCCGCGATCAGCGAGAACGGGATGTTGCTGTAGAACACCCAGCGCCAGGAACTGCTGTCGACGATGATGCCGCCGATGGTCGGTGAAATGGCGGGCGCTATCAGAGCAACAGCCATGACCAACGTGGATATTTTCGCCCGCTGCTCACCCTTGAACAGGTTGAAAGTCAGTGCCTGGCCGACTGGAATCAACAGACCGCCGCCCATCCCCTGGACGAAGCGCCAGATCACCAGCTCGTTGAAACTGTCGGCCAGCCCGCACATCCACACGGAGGCTGTGAACACGATCATCGAGGCGGTGAGGATTTCCCGACTGCCAAAACGACCGGCCAGCCAGGTGCTGACCGGGATGATCAGTGTCAGCCCCAGAATATAAGCGTTAGCCACCCAGGCAACGTCTGAAGTACTAACGTGCAGCGCCGCCGATAGAGTCGGTAGTGCGACCGCCGATATAAAGATGTTAATGCAGTCTATAAAAAAGCCGATGAGAAATATCAGTGCAACTTTGTAGCGATAGGTCATGTTGTTTCCCCTTTGTCACAAAGCATAGGGGCGATGGACTTGAACTGTCGATACGACTATCCTTGAAACAATGTTTGACGGGATTGAACAGTGAGCTCTATTGCTATGCACACTCATCTTAATCGGGTACAGACATTTCTGGCGGTGGTCGATTTTGGTTCTTACACCAAGGCCGCCAATTACCTGAATATCAGCAAGGCCATGGCCAGCCTGCATGTCAAGGCGCTGGAGGATGTGCTGTCCGCGACGTTGTTGATTCGAAATACCCGAAATATCTCCCTCACGGAAATAGGTCAGGATTTTTATGAATCGTTCAAAGGTATTGTCGCGGACATCGATAGTGCCTTCGATAATGTATTGAAAGGTCATAATCGTGTCACCGGCAAGTTGCGGTTCAGTTCCACCATAGAATACGGCGAGGCTTATATCCTTCCGTTGATACCGCAATTTATAGAGCGCTATCCGGAAATAAAACTTTGCTATGACTTTAATTCTTCACTCAATGATCTGGTGGCGGAAAAGTTAGACCTGGTTATTCGTCTGGGCAACTTGGCAGACTCGGCTTTCAAGAGCCGTAAGCTGGCGGATTATGAAATTGTCCTGGTGGCTACGCAGACGTTTCTTGCCCGTCACCCGGTGCAAACGCCTCAGGACCTGAACTCGGTGCCGTGGATCGCCAACAGCAACCTGCAGGCACCGACCCAGTGGACGTTGCGTCATCCGCAATCAGGGGCTGTCGAGATCAACGGGATCAATCAGTTTGAATCCAACTCTTCCCACGGCCATTCGCTCCATGACGTTGTCGTCGCTGGGCGTCTCGGTGCTGCCCGCCTGGATGGTCAAGGACGACATCGCCAGCGAGCGGCTGATTCGCCTGTTGCCCGACTATTCGCTGCCTTCGCAGTCCGTCAACGTGGTGTTTCCCAACAGCCCTCATTTGCCCCACAAAACGAGGGCGTTCATTGATTTCCTGTTGCTGCATCTGGCGCAATGAGCGCCTGCAAAAAAGCCCCTGAATCGTCGGATTCAGGGGCTTTCATTTAAACGGATGGCGATCAGGCCGCTTCGATCTTGCTGCGGTTCTGCTCGACCTTGCTCAGGTAATCCACCAGTTTCTGCTGTTCCGCCGGGGTAGTGAACAAGCCCAATTTGCTGCGGCGCCACAGAATGTCATGGGCGGTGGTTGCCCACTCTTCGCTGCACAGGTAATCGACTTCGCGGGTGTAGAGACCGCCGCCGATGTGGTCGCCCAGGTCGTTGAGGTTCTGCACGCCTTCCATCATGCGCCAGGTGCGGCTGCCATAGGTGGTTGCCCAGCGGCGTGAGATTTCAGTCGGAACCCAGTCGAACTTGTCGCGAATCAGCGAGCTCAGCGCCTGCGGGGTGGTCATGTCTTCGCCGCCCGGCAGGGTGGCGCTGGCAGTCCAGCTTGGCTTGATGTGCGTGAAGTACGGCGCCAATTGTGCCAGCGCCGACTCGGCCAGTTTGCGGTAGGTGGTCAACTTGCCGCCGAACACCGACAGCAACGGCGCTTCTTCGCCAGTGCCCGAGAGCGCCAGGGTGTAGTCGCGGGTGACGGCTGACGGGTTGTCGGATTCGTCGTTGCACAGCGGACGGACACCGGAATAGCTGTGCAGGATATCGTCGCGGCTGATCTGCTTCTTGAAGTGGGCGTTGACCACTTTCAGCAGGTAATCGGTTTCGCCTTCGGTGATCGCCACTTTGGCCGGATCGCCGGTGTACTCGCGGTCGGTGGTGCCGATCAGGGTGAAGTGATTGAGGTACGGAATGGTGAAGACGATGCGCTGATCTTCGTTTTGCAGAATGTGCGCGTGTTCGCCTTCATACAGTTTTGGCACGATCAGGTGGCTGCCCTGAATCAGGCGAATGCCGTAGGGCGATTCCATCTTCAGGTCATCACGAATGAACTTGGCGACCCAAGGGCCGGCGGCGTTCACCAGCGCTTTGGCGCGGATCGAAAACAGGCTGCCGTCGGCGCGCTCCAGGTGCAGATGCCACAGGCCCTTGGTACGACGGGCACTGACGCAGCGGGTCTGGGTGTGAACGTGGGCGCCTTTCTCGCGGGCGGCCATGGCGTTCAGCACCACCAGGCGCGCATCGTCGACCCAGCAATCGGAGTATTCGAAGCCTTTGGTGATTTCGCTTTTCAGCGGGCTGTCCGGACCGAACTTCAGGCTTTTCGAGCCTTCGAGTTTTTCCCGCTTGCCGAGGTTGTCATACAGGAACAGGCCGGCGCGGATCATCCAGGCTGGACGCAGGTGCGGACGGTGCGGCAACACGAAGCGCATCTGCTTGACGATGTGCGGCGCCTTGGCCAGCAGCACTTCGCGTTCGGCGAGGGCTTCGCGTACCAGGCGGAATTCGTAATGTTCGAGGTAGCGCAAGCCGCCGTGGATCAGCTTGCTGCTGGCCGACGAAGTGTGGCTGGCCAGGTCATCTTTTTCGCAAAGGAACACCGAAAGGCCGCGACCGGCGGCATCCGCTGCGATCCCAACGCCATTGATCCCACCACCGATGACGGCGATGTCGTAGACCTCAGCGAGAGGGGGCGTAGGCAAGGTAGAAGTGGGCATCGGCTGGCCTCGGGCTCTTTTGATTTTCTGTATTGGAATTCGAACATTAATGTTCATTTGCGAAAATGGTAGCCCATAAAGCCGCCCACAGCCAGTCAACTTCGATTGAAAATACTGATCGAAGGACCGAAAAAGGAAAATATACGAACATTAAATGAGGGGGGTGGAGGCTTTTGTGGCGAGGGAGCTTGCTCAGCAGACGCAAATCAGACGACACGCTCTTCCTGAAATACAACGATTACCGGTTTCAGGGCTGCTTCGCAGCCCAGCGGGAGCAAGCTCCCTCGCCACAAGGGAGCGCGCTGTTTGGAGAGGGTTAAACGACTTCCAGCCGAATCTTGTGCTGACTCAGCAGTTGCGCCAGCGCCGGCGAAGGTTGTTGGTCGGTGACCAGGCAATCAATCAGGCTGATCGGCCCCAGGCGAATCATGGCGTTGCGCCCGAATTTGCTGGAGTCAGCCGCCAGAATGACCTTCCGGGCGTTGGCGATGATCGCCTGGGATACCCGCACTTCCTGATAATCGAAGTCCAGCAGGCTGCCGTCTTCATCGATACCGCTGATGCCGACCAAGGCAAAGTCGACTTTGAACTGGTTGATGAAATCGACACTCGCCTGGCCGACCACGCCACCGTCGCGCCGCACATTGCCGCCCGTCAGCAGAACGTCGAAGTCGTCCTTGGCGCTGAGCATCGAGGCCACGTGCAGGTTGTTGGTGATGATTTTCAAGTGGTTGTGGTTGAGCAGCGCCCGGGCAATCGATTCGGTGGTAGTCCCGATATTGATGAACAGCGAGGCGTGATCCGGGATCTGAGCCGCAATGGCTTCACCGATACGCTGCTTCTCATCGCGCATCTGGTCGGCGCGCATGGCGTAGGCGGTGTTCTCGACACTGGAATCGTAGGCTGCGCCGCCATGGTAGCGACGCAACAAATTGGCTTCCGCGAGCTGATTGATATCGCGGCGGATGGTTTGCGGTGTAACGACGAACAGCGTAGCCATTTCCTCGATGCTGACATAGCCGCGTTCGCGGACCAGTTCGAGGATTTGCTGCTGACGGGGAGGCAGATTCATGGGGCTTCCTTTGGCTGCCGTGCAAAATTTGCCCATGATGCCGCAGGAATCTGCTCCCTACCAGTTACATACCGATACGAGTACTCAGGTTGGCTTATTCAGCGCCTTCATGTGGTTCCCAGTCGCGGGTGCGGCTGACGGCTTTTTTCCAGCCGGCGTAGAGTTTTTCCTTGGCGGTTTCGTCCAGGGTCGGTTCGAATTCGCGTTCGATCACCGCCTTGCCGCGTAGCTCATCCAGGCTGCCCCAGAAGCCACACGCCAGGCCGGCCAGGTAAGCGGCGCCCAGTGCAGTGGTTTCGCGCATTTGCGGACGCTCGACCTGAGTGCCGAGGATGTCGGCCTGGAACTGCATCAGGAAGTTGTTCGCAACCGCGCCGCCGTCCACGCGCAGGGATTTCAGACGTTCGCCGGAATCCTGTTGCATGGCGTCCAGCACGTCGCGGGTCTGGTAGGCAATCGACTCCAGGGCTGCACGAATAATGTGATCCACACGCACGCCGCGGGTCAGACCGAACAGGGCGCCACGGGCATACGGGTCCCAGTAAGGCGCGCCGAGGCCGGTGAAGGCTGGCACCAGGTACACGCCGTTGCTGTCCTTGACCTTGTTGGCGAAGTATTCGGTGTCGTGGGCGTCGTTGATGATCTTCAGTTCGTCACGCAACCACTGAACGGTCGAACCACCGTTGAACACTGCGCCTTCGAGCGCGTAAGCCACTTCGCCACGTGGGCCGCAGGCGATGGTGGTGAGCATGCCGTGCTTGGACTTCACGGCTTTGTCGCCCGTGTTCATCAGCAGGAAGCAGCCGGTGCCGTAGGTGTTTTTCGCCTGGCCCGGCTCGACGCACATCTGGCCGAACAGGGCGGCCTGCTGGTCGCCAGCGATGCCGCCGATGGCGATGCCGCTTTTGGTGTGGCCGTAGATTTCGGACGAAGATTTAACTTCCGGCAGCATCTCGCGCGGAATATCCAGTATCTCCAGCATCTTCGTGTCCCACTCAAGCGTGTGGATGTTGAAGAGCATGGTGCGCGAGGCGTTGGTGTAGTCGGTGACGTGGACCTTGCCGCCGGTAAATTTCCAGATCAGCCAGCTGTCGACGGTGCCGAACAGCAGTTCGCCGTTGCGCGCACGCTCGCGGCTGCCTTCGACGTTGTCGAGGATCCACTTGAGCTTGGTGCCGGAGAAGTACGGGTCGGTGACCAGGCCGGTGGTCTCGCTGATGTATTGCTCGTGGCCGTCGCGTTTGAGCTGCTGGCAAATCTCGGTGCTGCGGCGGCACTGCCAGACGATCGCGTTGTAGATCGGGCGGCCGGTGGTCTTGTCCCAGACCACGGTGGTTTCGCGCTGGTTGGTGATGCCGATGGCCGCGACCTGGTCGTGATGCAGGCCGGCTTGAGCCAGGGCTTCGACCATCACGGCGCTTTGGGTGGCGAAGATTTCCATCGGGTCGTGTTCGACCCAACCGGCTTGCGGGTAATGCTGGACGAATTCGCGCTGGGCGGTGCAGACCACGTTCGCGTCGCGGTCGAAAATGATCGCGCGGGAGCTGGTCGTACCCTGATCGAGGGCAATGATGTAGTTCTTATTCTGAATGTCGGTCATGTCGATTGCCTTGGACGAAAAAAGGAAGAGAGGTCCGGCGCGTGATCTTATGGGCAGGATCACGCGCCTACGGTATCAAGAAGTTCTTGGTTTGCCGTCAATGGCCGGTGTTACGTCCTGTGTAGCAGGTGTGGCGCTGGGCAGATGACGGGCAATCAGCCCGCGATACGCGGCAGCGCCGAGGCAGGCACCGACAATCGGTGCAAAAATCGGAATCAGGAAATACGGGATATCGCGGCCGCCGGTGAGGGAAATTTCACCCCAGCCGGTGAAGAAAGTCATCAGCTTCGGACCGAAATCACGCGCCGGGTTCATCGCGAAACCGGTCAGCGGGCCCATCGAGCTGCCAATCACGGCGATCAGCAAGCCAATCAGCAGCGGTGCCAGCGGCCCTTTTGGCAGGCCATTGTTGTCATCGGTCAGGGACATGATCACGCCCATCAGGATGGCGGTGATGATGACTTCCACCAGGAAAGCCTGGGCGGTGGACAGGGCCGGGTTAGGGAAGGTGGAGAACACCGACGCCAATTCGAGGCTCGCCTGGGTGCCACGGACCATATGGTGAGTTTGTTCGAAATCGAAGAATAGATTGCTGTACAGCGTGTAGACCAAAAATGCGCCGCAGAACGCGCCAGCAATTTGAGCGAGGATATAGAACGGCAGTTTGCGTTTTTCGAAGTCGGCGAAAATGCTCAGTGCGATGCTCACGGCGGGATTGAGGTGAGCCCCGGAAACCCCGGCGGTCAGGTAGATCGCCATGCTCACGCCGACGCCCCAGATGATGCTGATTTCCCACAGGCCAAAGCTGGCACCCGCGACCTTGAGAGCGGCAACACAACCGGTGCCGAAAAAGATAAGCAGTGCAGTGCCCAGAAACTCGGCCATGCATTGGCTTGAGAGCGACGGTTGTTGTAAAGCAGTTGTCATTGAAAACCTCGTTTTTGTTGTTGTCTGGCGCTTCTTTCATCATGGCCAAAGCGCGTTTTCCACCGAGGCAGAATCCCCATCCTGTTCTCGGCCTGCTACTGGGGTGCTGCGATGACACATTCGTACAGTATTCAGATTCGAAAAAATATAGACAAGAAACGCTGCTGTCAAAGGTCGAAAGTGAACTGTCGGTCACAATTCAACTATTAGTCATGTGAATGATCGTATTGTTCACGCGTCCGGCCAGGCACGGACGAACGGCAGCCTGTGCCGTCAAGCCGCTGAAACAGTGGCGCAATAGAGCCTTTTGCCGACCAATGTCCTAGAATCCAGCGCAGGATTTTTCTACTGCCGCCCACTCTGGAGCTGCCATGACCCCCGCATTGGATTTGTTGAAAAAAGTTCGAGCCGAACATCGCGTGCACAGTTATGAACATGATCCAAAGGCTGCGTCCTATGGGCTGGAGGCCGCGGAGAAGCTGGGACTCGACCCGGCGCAGGTGTTCAAGACATTGCTGGCAGCCAGTGAGAAAGGTGAGTTGCTGGTAGCGGTGGTGCCGGTCGTCGGAACTTTGGACTTGAAGCATCTGGCTCACGCGGCGGGCGTGAAAAAAGCCGAAATGGCCGATCCTGCCGCTGCGCAGCGCGCGACGGGTTATCTGTTGGGCGGGATCAGTCCGTTAGGGCAGAAGAAGCGCTTGCGCACGTTTATCGATAACTCCGCTCAGCCCTTTGCGACCATCTTCGTCAGCGCCGGCCGGCGCGGTCTTGAGGTTGAATTGGCGCCGGCGGTGCTGGCCGAACACACTCAGGCCAAGTTTGCCGATATCGGCCGCGCCTGAATCAGGGAGAAGGTTATGCAGCTTGAATTTCATCAAGTCGATGCGTTCAGTGATCGTCCGTTCAGTGGTAACCCGGCCATGGTGTATCGGCTCGAGGCGTGGCTAGCCGATGAGTTGATGCAGAAGATTGCCGCCGAACATAACCTCGCCGAAACCGCCTTCGTGGTGCGTGAAGGGCAGGGTTGGCACATTCGCTGGTTTACCCCGACGACCGAAGTGCCATTGTGCGGCCATGCGACCCTGGCCAGCGCGCATGTGTTGTTTGACATCTATAAGGAGCCGGTCGAGCGCCTGGACTTCATCTGCAAGTCCGGCCCGTTGAGCGTAAGCCGCGAGGACGGGCGCTTGTGGCTGGATTTTCCGGCCGTCGTGCCATCTGAAGTGGGCGTGACCCTGGATGTCGAGCGCGCCTTGGGCGTCGAAGTGGTCGATGTTCTGGGTTCCAACGAGTTGTTCGTGGTGTTGGAGTCCGAGCAGGCCGTGCTCAACTGCCAGCCAGACATGATCGCCCTGGCCAAGCTGCCGTGGCCGGGTGCAATCGTCACCGCCAAGGGGAGTCAGCATGATTTCGTGTCCCGGTACTTTGCCCCGGCAATCGGCATCAATGAAGACCCGGTGACCGGTTCGACCCATTGCAGCTTGATTCCGTATTGGTCGAAGCGGTTGGGCAAGACGAGTCTCAGCGCTTATCAGTGCTCGAAGCGAGGCGGGGCGTTGTTCTGCCGACTGGAAGGGGACCGGGTGAAGATTGGCGGGAATGCGACGCTGGTTGCGAGCGGAACACTCATTCTCGGTTAACCCAAATTTGATGTGGGAGTGAGCAGCCACGCTCCCACATTTTTTGTCCGTGTGTATTAGCTGGCGGTGCTGTAGCGCCGGACACCGGACTCTACCACTGGAATCTGCGCAGCCGTGCTGCCCGATGCCTGGAACAACACCAGGTGTTCAGCCGCGACTCGAATACCCACTTCGGCACCGACTTGATGATCGGCATGGCTCGGGAAAATCGACTCCAGTTGCGCCCCGGTCGGCAGCTGCAAACGGTACAACGTCGAGGCCCCCTGGAACGACTTGCCGACAATCCGCGCCTTTAAACCGCTGTCGGGTGCATAAACGATATCGTCCGGACGCAGCAACACATCCACCGCACCGCCCACGGGCCAGGTGTAGGCACGATTGCCGCGCAACTCACCCAACTCGGTCTGCACCGACTCGGGGCTGCTCAGCTGGCCGCGAATGAAATAACCCTGGCCAATGAAGCTGGCCACAAACGGCGTCAGTGGTTCGTGATACAGGTTGTAGGGCGTGTCCCATTGTTCCAGCCGACCTTCTTTGAACACCCCGACATGATCGCTCACTGCGAAGGCTTCTTCCTGGTCGTGGGTCACCAGAATCGCGCTGGTGCCACGGGCCTTGAGAATGTCGCGCACCTCATGGCTGAGCTTGCGTCGCAGTTCGCCATCGAGGTTGGAGAATGGTTCGTCGAGCAACAGCAATTGCGGTTCCGGTGCCAGTGCGCGGGCCAGTGCGACACGCTGCTGCTGACCACCGGACAACTCGTGCGGAAAGCGCTTGCCGAGGTTTTTCAGGTTGACCAGCTCCAGCAACTCTTCGGTGACACGATCCTTTTGCGGGTGCTTGCGGATCCCGAAGGCGATGTTCTCGGCCACGCTCAAATGCGGAAACAGCGCGTAGTCCTGGAACACCATGCCGATCCGGCGTTTCTCCGGGGCAAGGGTGAAACCGGCGCGGGAGATGGTCTCGCCTGCGAGGGTGATTTCACCTTCCTGCACCGGTTCGAAACCGGCAATCGCCCGTAGCGTGGTGGTCTTGCCGCAGCCCGAGGAGCCCAGCAGGCAACCGATGTCACCGGCATTCAAATGCAAGTTGAGGTTCTGCACGACGCGCTGGTCTTGATAGCCGCAGGCGAGGTTGCGCAGGTTAAGCAGTAATGGAGGGCTCATGCGTGGTGATACGCCGGCTCGACGAGGAACTCGAGCAGGGCCTTTTGTGCGTGAAGGCGGTTTTCCGCCTGGTCCCAGGCGACCGAGCGCTTGTCATCAAGCACGTCGAGGCTGATTTCCTCGCCACGGTGGGCCGGCAGGCAGTGCATGAACAGCACATCCTCGGCCGCCAGGTCGAGCAGGGCGCGAGTCACCTGGAACGGCGCGAACAGCTTCAGGCGCTTGGCGGTTTCTTCTTCCTGGCCCATGGAGGTCCAGACATCGGTGCTCACCAGATGGGCGCCGCGCACGGCATCCTTCGGATCGCGGACAATGGTCACGCGATCGCCGGCCATGGCCACGAACTGCGGGTTGGGTTCAAACCCTTCAGGGCAGGCGATGCGCAACTGGAAGTCGAACTGGATCGCCGCTTCTATATAGCTGTTGCACATGTTGTTGCCGTCGCCGATCCAGGCCACGGTCTTACCCTGAATCGAGCCGCGATGTTCGAGGAACGTCTGCATGTCGGCCAGCAACTGGCACGGATGCAGGTCATCGGACAGGCCGTTGATCACGGGAACGCGGGAATTGGCGGCAAATTCGGTCAGGGTGCTGTGGGCAAAGGTGCGGATCATCACGGCGTCGAGCATGCTCGACATCACGATGGCGCAGTCGCCGATCGGCTCGCCGCGGCCCAGTTGCGTGTCGCGCGGCGACAGGAAGATGGCCTGGCCGCCGAGCTGGATCATGCCGGCTTCGAACGAAATGCGGGTACGGGTCGAGGACTTCTCGAAAATCATCCCGAGCACGCGGTTTTTCAGAGGCTCGAACAGTACGCCGCGGTTACGCAGGTCTTTGAGCTCAACGCCTCGACGGATCACGCTGACCAGCTCTTCGGGCGTGCAATCCATCAGGGAGAGAAAGTGCCTTGCGCTCATCATTGACTACCTTTTTGCAACAGACCGCAGATACTCAAAGCCTTGTTTAACTGAAAAACGGGCGAGACCTGCGGCGTAAGCCGCACGGGGCGACGAAATAGGGGGAGGCGCGATATTGACATTAAATGTCGCGTTTTTCCAATAGGAGGCTTTTTTTACGGTTTCCAACATGTTTCAAGCGATACAACGCGATCCGCGTTGCGAGTTTGTGAGCAGCATTTGTACACGGTGCCGAAGCTCGATTGCAATAACTGCCGTGATCTGGCTCGATATCCGGCGAAGAATGGAAGACCCGCTGAACAGCGCCCTCCGGGCCCCTTACAAGCTCGCGGAGTTGTTTGCTGTTACGTTTTCAGGTGCCGGGTTTCGGATTGCGCTCAGGTATTATCCGCCTCATTGCGGATTCTCGACTGCGTAAAGTCAAACACTCCCAGGGAGGGAGCGCTGTATGGCGATCAATAAACCCGGACACACTGGTCTGACGCGCCTTCGTCGTGTTTCGCCGGCCTTCGATATGGCTGTCATTTCTACGGTCATGGGCTTCGCGATTATCGCAAGCACGATTTATCCAGGCGTTCCGAGCGCAGTGGTGGGCGCCATCGTCGGCGCTTTTATCGGCGTGAAGAATTTCAGGGATGACGCGATTGCAGATTGATTCGACCCAGTTTTTGGTAGTGGGAGGATTGGTCGCAATTGGAATCTACCTGGGAGCTTCGCTACTCGCGCGATCGACGCCGGACCTGAAGCATGGAGCTGCCCTGGTGGTCGCGTGGTTCACAGTGGTGAGCGTCATTGATATCGCGTTGCAGGTCTATCAAGCCGAGCCTCATCAGCTGGGCATCCTGGCAAACCAGAAAGCTATCATCCTGATCGGGTCCGGCGTGATGCTTTGGCTGGCGGTCGGCGGAATCTGGACGGCCTTGGCCTCACCGCTCAAAAAGAAGGCGTCGAAGATTTCTCAGCCTCAGTGAGCCTGTCTGTGTGGTCGAACGCAGGTTTTGACGAGGTCGTTTCGTGTCTTGTCTGTTGTTCAAGGCGCCGGTTGTCACCGTGTTCTGGATGAAACGTTTGCTAATACAAAGTGCTGGGTTATAACTAACTCACGAGTGACGCAGGAAGCCTTCGGAATGGAATCGAAAGAACAGCTTTTAATGGATTTACTCGGCCTCACGGCCCGCTCCTTGACCCACCTCACCGCTTCCATGACGTCGATGTCCTTCGAATTGATGCGCAGTGAAGACGAAGTGACCAAAGCAGCCGGTCGACGCATGATCGATCGCATGGCAACCATTAGTACCGGGCTCGACGAACACTGGCGACTGATCGGCGAGCTCACCGGCGTACATATCGCCCAGGAACAGATCGAAACCATTCAAGAGATCCAGTTGCAGGCGCCGCCGCCCAGGTTGCCGCCGAATTGATCGTGCACGGCCATCGGCTAGCCTGATGGTCGTCGATTCACAAGACGAACGTCGCTGGCGCAGTCGCGGGTCAGGCGCCATAGTTTTGTTCCCGCGGCTGATATTGCCCGCCCAGAACAAAACAGAGACTGGCCATGACCAAGACTCTCCATCACCGTGCCTGCCACCTGTGTGAAGCCATCTGCGGCCTGACCATCGAGACCTCCGAGGTCGAAGGCAATGGCGTGCAGATCACCTCAATCAAGGGTGACCCGCTGGATACGTTCAGTCGTGGGCACATCTGCCCCAAGGCGGTTGCCCTGCAAGACATCCAGAACGATCCGGATCGCCTGCGTCAGCCGATGCTGCGAGTGGGCAGCGAATGGCAACCTATCGAGTGGGAAGACGCCTTCAGCCTGGTCGCTGAACGCCTGGCGGCGATTCAGGAGCATCACGGGCAGAATGCGGTGGCGGTTTATCAAGGCAACCCCAGCGTGCACAACTATGGCTTGATGACCCACAGCAATTATTTCCTGGGCCTGCTGAAAACCCGCAACCGGTTTTCCGCGACCTCGGTCGATCAGTTGCCTCATCACTTGACCAGCCATTTGATGTACGGCCACGGCTTGCTGCTGCCGATTCCGGACATCGACCACACCGATTTCATGTTGATCCTCGGGGGCAATCCCCTGGCCTCCAACGGCAGCATCATGACCGTGCCCGATGTGGAGAAGCGCCTGAAGGCGATTCAGGCCAGGGGCGGCAAAGTGGTGGTGGTCGATCCGCGCCGCAGCGAAACGGCAGCGATAGCCGATCAGCATCTGTTCGTGCGCCCCGGTGGCGATGCGGCGCTGTTGTTCGGGTTGCTCAATACCTTGTTCGCAGAAGGTCTGACCCGCGACAGCCATTTGCCGGTCGACGGTCTGGATGAAGTCCGTCAGGAGATCAGCACATTCACTGCCGACACGATGAGCCCCTTGTGCGCGGTGCCGGCAGAACAGATTCGTCAGTTGGCCCGTGATTTCGCGGCGGCGCCGACAGCGGTCTGCTATGGCCGGATGGGCGTCTCGACCCAAGCCTTCGGCACGCTGTGTCATTGGCTGGTGCAACTGATCAACCTGGTCACCGGCAACCTCGACCGCGTCGGCGGTGCCTTGTGCACTGAACCTGCGGTGGATCTGGTGGCTTCGACGTCGGGTGGGCATTTCAATCTGTGGCAGAGCCGGGTGTCCGGGCGTCCCGAGTACGGCGGTGAGTTGCCGGTGTCGGCCCTGGCGGAAGAGATGCTGACGGGCGGGGAAGGGCAGGTTCGTGCGCTGATCACCGTGGCCGGCAATCCGGTGCTGTCCACACCCAATGGCCGGCAACTGGAACAGGCGCTGGACGGTCTGGAGTTCATGGTCAGCATCGACCTGTACATCAATGAAACCACGCGCTATGCCGACCTGATCCTGCCGTCGACTTCGGCACTGGAAAACGACCACTACGACACCACGTTCAACATGTTCGCGGTGCGCAATGTCACCCGTTTCAACCGGGCGATCCTGGGCAAGCCCGAAGGTGCATTGCATGACTGGGAGATCTTTGTCGGACTGGCCCAGGCTTTTGCGGCGAAGACCGGCAAGGAGCTGAAACCGACCATTGCACCGGCGCAGATGATCGATCGTGGGCTGCGGATGGGGCTTTATGGCGATGCCTCGGCGCACAAGCTTTCGTTGGCGACGCTGTTCGATCACCCGCACGGCGTCGATCTGGGCGCGCTCAAATCGAACCTGGCGCCACGCCTGAAAACCGCCAACCAGCGAGTCCAGGCCGCGCCGGCTGCGATTCTCGCTGACCTTGCCCGTTTCGCCGCGCTGCAAGCACCGGCTGCCGACGAATTGCTGATGATTGGTCGTCGCCATGTGCGCAGCAACAACTCGTGGATGCACAACTATCACCGTCTGGTGAAGGGCAAGCCGCGCCATCAATTGTTGATGCACCCGGATGACCTGGCCAGTCGTGGACTCGGTGACGGGCAGCGCGTGCGGGTCAGTTCGCGGGTCGGTGTGATCGAAGTGGAAGTGCTCGCCAGCCTGGACATGATGAAAGGCGTGGTCAGTCTTCCTCACGGTTGGGGGCATGCACGGCCCGGCGTGCAGATGACGATCGCCAGTAGTCAACCGGGCTCCAGCGCCAACGACCTGACCGATGAATGTCAGCTCGACGAGTTGTCGGGGAATGCTGCGTTGAACGGTGTTCCGGTGACGGTGGCGGCGGCTTGATTGTGTCTGTCGGGGAGACCGAGCATGGCGCTCGGGTTTCCGTTACAATGCGCCACCGTGCCGACCTCTGAGTCGGAAAGTTCAGCCGAGGTGCTCCATGGATATCATCGAAACGATTAAAGAGCAGATTGCTAACAACACCATTCTGCTTTACATGAAAGGTTCGCCGAATGCCCCGCAGTGTGGCTTCTCCGCGAAAGCCGCGCAGGCCGTGATGGCATGTGGTGAAAAGTTTGCTTACGTGGACATCCTGCAGAACCCGGAAATCCGCGCCAACCTGCCAAAATACGCCAACTGGCCAACCTTCCCGCAACTGTGGGTCGGTGGTGAGCTGGTCGGCGGTAGCGACATCATGACTGAAATGTCGGCTGATGGTTCGCTGCAGGCCACGATCAAGGCTGCCGTTGAAGCGGCTGCTGCGAACAAGACCGAAGCCTGACCCGGTACCTGTAGGCGCGAAGCTTGCTCGCGAAAGCGGTACAACATTCAGCACATAAGTTGACTGGACTACCGCTTTCGCGAGCAAGCTTCGCTCCTGCAGATGTTTCGTCCTGAAACAGGTGCAAACCTTGTTCAGGACGAGACAAAGGGCATTAAAAAGCCCCGCCTCTATAAAAGAGTGCGGGGCTTTTTATTGTCTCGAGTTTAGCGGGCGCTAACTTACTCTTCGCCCATCTGCGATTGCAGATAGTTCTCAAGACCGATTTTATCGATCAGGCCCAGTTGAGTTTCCAGCCAGTCGATGTGTTCTTCTTCGGACTCAAGGATATCTTCGAGCAATTCACGGCTACCGAAGTCACCCACGGTTTCGCAATGAGCGATGGCAACCTTGAGGTCGGCATGACCAGTTTTCTCAATACGCAGATCGCATTCGAGCATCTCCTGGGTGTGTTCGCCGATCTGCAGCTTGCCCAGGTCCTGGACGTTCGGCAGGCCTTCGAGGAACAGGATGCGCTTGATCAGCTTGTCCGCGTGTTTCATCTCGTCGATGGATTCGTGGTATTCGTGCTTGCCGAGCTTGTTCAGACCCCAATCTTCGTACATGCGCGCATGCAGAAAATATTGATTGATCGCGACCAGCTCATTGGCAAGGATCTTGTTGAGATGCTGGATGACTGTAATGTCGCCTTTCATGATGGGGTCCTGCCCTGTATTAGCTGTCAATAAGGCGGAGTTTGAGCCGCACAACTAAGACTGTCAAACCTAAGTTATTGAAACTTAAATGAAAATTAATCGGAATAAGAATGTTTGTGTTCCGCGTCTGGAGCGTAAGCAGTTGATTTTCAGACATAAAAAAACCGGACATCAAGTCCGGTTCTTTGGAATAGGGTAGTTACGCGGCAGTAAATTCTACAGGGAAAGGAATCGCAGCCTGGGCCGATTGCAATTTGGTCAGGGTTTCACGCACCACTTCCTTGGCAAGGCAGGCGCATTTACCGCATTGGCTGGCTACGCCAGTGGCCTGGCGGACTTCTTTGTAGCTGCAGCAACCTTCATAGATTGCATCGCGGATTTGACCGTCGGTGACGCCAGTGCAGAGGCAGACATACATAAGCTAAGAACCGTCGCTGGTGGTGACTCAGTTGCGATGGATCTTAATGTTAACGAGAATGATTGTCAAAGTGCTTTCTGAAAGCTTCGCGTTATAAGCGAGTATGACTGACGAACGGTTTTCATCCGGGCTTCTGCCATCACCTGTCGCGACGACCAATTTGACGCGCGGTTGAAAAACCGTTGAGGACAGCCCAAAAACGCCGTGTATGATGGTCGGTCCTTGCGAAGGGGGGCGTGTCACAGGGCTGTCGCCTGAGGGTGGCAGGCTGACACGAACCCAGTTCTTCACGATATATAGACCAGGAGATATTCAATGAGCGTACTCGTAGGCAAACAAGCCCCGGACTTCACCGTACCTGCCGTCCTCGGCAATGGCGAAATCGTTGACAGCTACACCTTGTCCTCGGCCATCAAAGGCAAATACGGCCTGGTGTTCTTCTACCCACTGGACTTCACCTTCGTTTGCCCGTCCGAGCTGATCGCTCTGGACAACCGCATGGCTGACTTCAAGGCGCGCAACGTTGAAGTGGTCGCGGTGTCGATCGATTCGCACTTCACCCACAACGCATGGCGCAACACCCCGGTGAACAATGGCGGTATTGGCCAGGTTCGTTACACCATGGCTGCCGACATGAAGCACGAAATCGCCAAGGCCTACGACGTTGAGTCCGAAGGCGGCGTGGCTTTCCGTGGCGCGTTCCTGATCGACGACAAAGGCGTTGTCCGTTCGCAGATCATCAACGACCTGCCGCTGGGCCGTAACATGGAAGAGCTGATCCGTCTGGTCGACGCGCTGCAATTCCACGAAGAGCACGGCGAAGTCTGCCCTGCCAACTGGAAAAAAGGCGACAAAGGCATGACTGCTTCGACCGAAGGCGTCGCGGCTTACCTGACCGAGAACGCTGCTGCGCTGTAAGGCACGTTCGAGGCATAAAAAAACCGGCCACTGAGGCCGGTTTTTTTATGGTCGGGAGAAATTCAGCGACCGGGATCAGTCGTTGAAGTCTTCCCAGCCGCCCATTTGTTTCCAGCGATTGACGATGCCGCAGAAAAGCTCGGCCGTCTTTTCGGTGTCGTAGCGCGCCGAGTGAGCCTCACGACCGTCGAAGTCGATGTCCGCCGCCTGGCAAGCCTTGGCCAGTACGGTTTGACCGTAAGCCAGGCCAGCGAGGGTCGCGGTATCGAAACTGGAGAATGGGTGAAACGGGTTACGTTTCATGTCCAGGCGTGCGACAGCGGCGTTGAGGAAACCCAGGTCAAAGCTGCTGTTGTGCCCAACCAGAATTGCCCGTTTGCAGCCGTTGGCTTTCAGGGCCTTGCGGATACCACGGAAGATATCGGTCAGGGCCGTTTCTTCGCTCACCGCCATACGCAGCGGGTGATCGAGTTTGATCCCGGTGAATTCCAGCGCCGCGGCTTCAATGTTCGCGCCTTCAAAAGGTTCGACGCGGAAGAAATAGGTGTGATCGGGATACACAAAGCCTTTTTCATCCATGGCGATCGTGGTCGCGGCGATTTCCAGCAGGGCGTCAGTGGCAGAGTTGAAACCACCGGTTTCAACGTCGACAACAACTGGCAGGTACCCACGGAAGCGCTCAGCCATGGGGTGGCGCGAACCACCTCCGCCGCCTTGACCGTCCTGTTCGTCGTCGAAATGGTCTTCACTCACGCGTGTTCCTCCAGCAGGCGCCAGCGCAGTTTTTCACCGGCGCGCAGCGGGATTACGGTCAGCTCGCCAAATGGCAGGCTGGTTGGGGCGGTCCACTCATCGCGGACCAGGGTGATGCGATCGGTGTTCACCGGCAGGCCATAGAAGCGCGGGCCGTTGAGGCTGGCGAAGGCTTCAAGCTTGTCCAGCGCGTTGCGTTGTTCAAAGGCTTCGGCGTACATCTCGATCGCCGCATAAGCGGTGTAGCAACCGGCACAGCCGCAGGCCGCTTCTTTGGCGTGCTGGGCGTGAGGCGCCGAGTCGGTGCCGAGGAAGAACTTGTTGCTGCCGCTGGTGGCTGCGTCGAGCAGGGCTTCCTGGTGGGTGTTGCGCTTGAGGATCGGCAGGCAATAGAAGTGCGGCCGAATCCCGCCCACCAGCATGTGATTGCGGTTGTACAGCAGGTGATGCACGGTGATGGTCGCGCCAACGTTGGCCGAAGCCTCGTTGACGAACTGCACGGCGTCCGCGGTGGTGATGTGTTCAAACACCACTTTGAGCGTCGGGAAACGCTCGACCACACGACGCATATGCTCATCGATGAAGATTTTTTCGCGGTCGAACACATCGACATCGCCGCGGGTGACTTCACCGTGAATCAGCAAGGGCATCCCGACGTCGGCCATGGCCTCAAGTGCAGGGAAGATCTTGTCGATACTGGTGACACCCGAGTCCGAGTTGGTGGTCGCGCCGGCCGGGTACAGCTTGGCGGCGTAAACGAAACCGCTGGCCTTGGCCTCGCGAATTTCGTCGGGCTGGGTGCGGTCGGTCAGGTACAGCACCATCAACGGTTCGAAACGACTGCCGGCCGGACGTGCAGCGAGAATCCGCTGGCGATAGCCGTCGGCTTCAGCGGCGTTACGCACCGGAGGTACCAGGTTGGGCATGATGATGGCGCGACCAAAGGTGCGCGCGACATCCGCAACGGTATTGGTCAACACAGCACCATCGCGAAGATGAATATGCCAGTCGTCGGGACGCAGCAGGGTCAGGCGGTCGGACATGAGGGGATTCCAGGCGGGTCAAACTCTGGGGAATGCTACCGGAAAAGACTCTCTCAGGCACTCGCTATCAAGTTTTGCAGGAAGCTTCCGATATCCAACAGGTATGCCGTAAATATGTGTGTCGGTCTTTTTGTTGTAGAAGCCAGTGGAGCCTCCCGTGCGCCAGCGTTATTTAGCCTTGCTCAGTGTGTTTGCCAGCCTCCCTGCGATGGCGCTCACTTTCCAGACACGTCTGGAGAGCATCGAGTGGACGGTCGAAGGTGACAAGTTCGAATGCCGCCTGACTCAACCGATTACCGATTTCGGTTCGGGTGAATTCGTGCGCCGAGCCGGCGAGCAGGCGACGTTTCGTCTGAAAGCCTACAACGCGATGATCGGTGGCGGTTCAGCAACCCTGCTGGCGGCGGCTGCGCCGTGGCAACCGGGACGTGGCGACATCAATCTGGGATCGGTGAGAATCGGCAGCGGCAACGTGTTGTTCAACAGTTCGCAAGTTCAGGCCGGTCGCCTGATCAGCGGGTTGATGGACGGCCGCAGTCCGGTCATCCGGCATTCCTCTGGTGATGGCCGCGTCTCTGAAGTGCGCCTGTTGCCGGTCAAGTTCAGCAAGGCCTTCAACGACTACCAGGGTTGCGTGGCGAAACTGCTGCCGAAGAATTTCGAGCAGGTCAAACAGTCCGAGATCGGTTTCCCGGGTGAAGGCGTTGATCTTGATTCGCAAGCCAAGGCGCAGTTGCAGGTGATGCTGGAGTTCATGAAAGCGGATCCGACGGTCAATCACATCGAACTCGACGGGCACTCCGACAACAGCGGCAATCGCCTGACCAACCGCGAGCTGTCACGCCGCCGGGCGTTGGCGGTGATGGACTATTTCAAGGCCAATGGCATCCAGGAATCGCAGATCACCCTGCGTTTCCACGGTGAGCGCTACCCTGTGGCGCCGAACACCAGCGCCACCAACCGCGCGAAGAATCGCCGGGTTGCGGTTCGCCTGGAGCGGGTGGCACCGACCGAGAAAGTCGCGCCTCAAACCACGACGCCGGGAAGCTCTTCGGCGACATCCTGAGTTTGCTGAATTCGTCGCTCGCTCGACAGAATCTGTCGCTTCGTCGTCATAAGCTGTCGCGCCTCTGTAAATTATTCCGTATGACCGGTAGACTTCACGGCTTTCCGTAGAACCCCGTGGAGTGATGGCATGGCGGACGTAAACAAGGTCGTTCTGGCGTATTCCGGCGGCCTGGACACTTCGGTGATCCTCAAGTGGCTGCAGGATACTTATAACTGTGAAGTGGTGACCTTTACCGCTGACCTGGGTCAGGGCGAAGAGGTTGAACCTGCACGCGCCAAGGCTCAGGCCATGGGCGTGAAAGAGATCTACATCGACGATCTGCGCGAAGAATTCGTGCGCGATTTCGTTTTCCCGATGTTCCGCGCCAACACCGTTTACGAAGGCGAGTACCTGCTGGGTACTTCCATCGCTCGCCCGTTGATCGCCAAACGCCTGATCGAAATCGCCAACGAAACCGGCGCTGACGCCATTTCCCACGGCGCCACCGGCAAGGGTAACGACCAGGTTCGTTTCGAACTGGGCGCCTACGCACTGAAGCCTGGCGTGAAAGTGATCGCCCCTTGGCGCGAATGGGACCTGCTCTCCCGTGAAAAGCTGATGGATTATGCTGAAAAGCACAATATCCCGATCGAGCGCCACGGCAAGAAAAAGTCCCCGTACTCGATGGATGCCAACCTGCTGCACATTTCCTATGAAGGCGGCGTGCTGGAAGACACCTGGACCGAGCACGAAGAAGACATGTGGAAATGGACCGTCTCCCCGGAGAAGGCTCCTGACAAGGCGCAGTACCTGGAACTGACCTACCGCAACGGCGACATCGTGGCACTGGACGGCGTCGAAATGACCCCGGCCACCGTGCTGGCGACCCTGAACCGTATCGGTGGCGAACACGGTATCGGCCGTCTCGACATCGTCGAGAACCGTTACGTGGGCATGAAGTCCCGTGGTTGCTACGAAACTCCTGGCGGCACCATCATGCTGCGCGCTCACCGTGCGATCGAATCGATCACTCTGGACCGCGAAGTGGCTCACCTCAAAGACGAGCTGATGCCTAAATACGCCAGCCTGATCTACACCGGTTACTGGTGGAGCCCTGAGCGTCTGATGCTGCAGCAGATGATCGATGCGTCCCAGGCACACGTGAACGGCGTTGTGCGCCTGAAGCTGTACAAGGGCAATGTGATCGTCACCGGTCGCAAGTCCGACGAATCGTTGTTCGATGCCAACATCGCGACCTTCGAAGAAGACGGCGGCGCCTATAACCAGGCCGACGCAGCGGGCTTCATCAAGCTCAACGCCTTGCGCATGCGCATTGCTGCAAACAAAGGCCGGAAGCTTTTCTGAGATCTTTGAAGCTGCAACGACGGTAATGGAAATGTGGCCTTGTCAGTGACAAGGCCACATTTCTGAAAGAGGGATTTTTCCTACCGGGTATCATGTATCAACTTTCTTGTTGTTGTTACAAATAAGCTTTCGTCTGCTTTACTCTCCGACTGCCCGTCGCAATCGGTCTTCTGCTATTGGCGTTCAAGCCATCGTCGTCATGCCATGTGAGCTCAAATTGTAGGCAACCCAGAACGTAGTGCTGTTGCGTTTCTTTGTTTGTTTCGAATGCTTGTGTGCGCCTTCCTTCAGTAACGCCTCTGAATCAGTACAGGTTAGGAACACGATCACGCGCGCAGGGTTTTCCTGTGGTTGCTGGATCTTTTCCATCAAAGTGTTGAAGTCCATTTTGTTGCTCATCCATCGTGCATCGACGATGTGCAGATCCTTTAGCAACACCGATGAGCGTAAGGGGTGCTCAATCAAATGCTCGGGTGTATTGACTTGCGCGTGATCGGCATCGGTCATGGCCTTGATGAAATGCTTGCCTTTCTCAAAATCAGAGGGCGCATAAAGCGATCGATAGTTGAAGTTGAGTGTGGCGAAGAATAGGAAGAGCAAATAAAAGGGAAAGCTGATAAGGAACCAGATATAGATCTCTCGTTCCTTATTGTCGAGAAATGGAAGGGAGATAGCAGCCGAAGTTTCAGACAGTGTTGCAAATATCGCAATGATTGTCATGGGGTTGGAAATTCTTATTTTGAGTTTGTTCATGTTGTTTGCTCATGGAAGATTGTCTGTTCTCGATCAATTTATGGAGAGGTTTCGGGTGTTGGTAAGTTGCCGGAGTCGGGAAGGCGGTCTGCTGTTTTGGTGGTGTCCTTTTAGTGAGTTTGTTAACGGGGGTCATAGTAGCTGTATTATTTGCGCCTCGGGTATTTTTGTTATTGTTGTTTTGGTAAGTGTGGCGTTTATTGCTGTTTCTGAAGTGTTGCCTGGTGTAAGGGTTGTTGTAATTTGATTAGTGGTCACGTCTTGATTTTTAACGAGCGAGTGTGAATGTTCGCCTGAAAATATCGGTTGTTTTTTAGCGTAGCTCAATCGTCAGCGTCTGTCGGATCCTTCGGTCAACCTCTGGTTTCTTTGATTTCCTGATGTAAATCGATACAAAAACAATTTTGAAAGCACCGTGCCGCCGGGGCGATAAAATTTAAGACACACAGTATTCGTCTGATTTTTGTAAGACATGTCCTGCTTGTTTGTAGGGAATGTCTTTCGCTGCGGGTGGCCGAGGGGGGCGGCATGCCACGGATGAAACGACTAGGCTATTGTGCGGGCTCTAAAAATTCGAACAGCGAAATTGGACTTGCCCATGAATAAAGTGCTGATCGTGGATGATCACCCCGTCATTCGTCTTGCGGTACGTATGCTGATGGAACGTCATGGCTACGAAGTCATTGCAGAAACAGATAACGGTGTGGATGCGTTACAACTTGCCCGCGAACTTATGCCGGATATTGTCATTCTGGATATTGGGATACCGAAGCTGGACGGGCTGGAAGTCATTGCGCGTCTGACCACAACAGCGATGCCTCTTAAAGTGCTGATCCTGACCTCTCAGGCCCCCGGGCATTTTTCCATGCGTTGCATGCAATCGGGGGCCGCTGGGTATGTCTGCAAACAACAGGATCTCACTGAATTGCTCAGTGCGATAAAGGCCGTGCTTTCGGGCTACAGCTACTTTCCGAATCAAGCGCTGCATACCGTTCGTTCCAGTCTCGGGAATGCCAGTGAAGCCGATATGGTGGATCGTCTGTCCGGGCGCGAAATGATGGTGTTGCAACAGTTGGCTCGAGGAAAGACAAACAAGGAAATTGCCGATGGCATGTTCCTCAGCAATAAAACGGTCAGTACTTACAAGACACGCCTGTTGTTGAAGCTCAATGCTCGCTCATTGGTTGATCTGATCGAACTCGCTCAACGTAATGGACTGGTATGAGCGCACTGGCGATTGACGAGGCGTGATGAAAGGGCGTTCATCGGGGGGCGGGCAGCACCCAGTAAAAAGCCTCCGTTTCGGGAGGCTTTCAGGTGTCAAAGGTCAAAATCGTAATCGGCCAACTGCTTTTGCAGTCGACGCTCCTCCAGCAGATTGTCGATGGTGCGGCGTTTGCTCAGGTTGGTCTTCGCCACTTCAACCACCGGTTCAGCGTCATCGGTCTCAACAGGTGTGAAGTCGTCTTCTACGTCCAATTGCTCTTTGCCAGTGCTCATAAGGTTAACTCCAGGCTAAGACTGCCTTTGGCGCTCCTTATATCGACAAACTCCCGGCGGGTAAAAAAGATTTTTTCAATCGATGGATCAATAAAACTAATACTGCCTCAATCGTCCGAGGTCTTTTGCTTGTATTCGCACAGGTCTTCGATCCGGCAGCTCCCGCAACGAGGCTTGCGGGCCAGGCAAACGTAGCGTCCATGAAGGATCAGCCAATGGTGTGAATCGAGCAGGTATTGCTTGGGGACAAACTTCATCAGCTTCATCTCCACCTCGACCACGTTTTTGCCCGGTGCAATGCCCGTGCGGTTGCTGACTCGGAAAATGTGGGTATCCACGGCCATCGTCAGTTGCCGGAAAGCGGTATTGAGCACCACGTTGGCGGTCTTGCGGCCGACGCCGGGCAGCGCCTCCAGTTCCTCTCGGGTTTGCGGAACCTCGCCACCATGGCGCTCAACCAGCAAACGACAGGTTTCGATCACGTTTTTCGCTTTGCTGTTGAACAGGCCGATGGTCTTGATGTATTCCGACAGCCCTTCGACGCCCAAGGCATAGATCGCCGCCGGCGTGTTGGCCACCGGATAGAGTCTGGCGGTGGCCTTGTTCACACCGACATCGGTCGACTGGGCGGACAGAATGACCGCAATCAGCAATTCGAACGGCGAGGAATAGGCCAGTTCGGTCTTCGGTTCCGGGTTGTCTTCGTGAAACCTGCGGAAAATTTCCAGACGTTTTGCGGCATTCATGGACAGTGCGTTTCCTCGAAGTCGGTCAGTGTGAGGGAGTCGGTCGGTGCCAGGCCTGCCAGGCGGCGATCAGCAGTCCCAAGAGAATGAATCCGCCAGGGACCAGCGTGGCCAGGTGCAGACCGCCATTGCCGATCACCTCGCGCAGCAGGCCTAGCCCCACCAATAGCGCGCCAAACAGGCCACACAAACGCAGGCGATCAAGCCGCGGTTCCTGGAAAAAACCATTGTGCTCCAGCACCACACATTGCAAGGCGATCAATCCTGCATAGATCCCCGCGTGCTGATGCCATTGAAGTGACCCGACCTGCGCGGCCAGTTCCGCGCAACTGGTCAACGTGGCGGCCAACAGGATGCTGGCAAGCAAGCGGGTGGACGGGATCAGCCGTGATCGCAAGGCGGCCATGCTGAGGTCATATGCATTGATCACTAAGAAGAACATCAGCCACAGGCCGAGAGCGGTCGGCCAGGCCTGCGTAGCGCCGATCAGAGGCGCAAGCATCAGAGAGTTGCGCAGTGTCGATGTTTTATTCATGCGCACTGCTCCCGATTAGCTGTTGCGGGTGTTCGTCGAAGAAACGCAACGCGTCATGAACGGCGCTGATTACCGCCCGTGAAGTAATGGTCGCGCCCGCTATCTGATCGAATTGACCCTGGTCTTTTTTCAAGGCCCAGCCGGTGTCGCCGGGGTCGTTTCGCGACTTGCCAGTAAACACCTGAAGCCAGGTATTGGGCCAGTCGGCGATCTTGCCGCCCAGGGCTGGGGTTTCCGATTGCTTGAGGGTCTTGACCCCCAGCAACTTGCCGTTGGCGCCGATGGCGATCAGCAGCTCGATGGAGCCCTCGTAGCCCAAGGTCTGGCTGCGCAGCAACACCGCGCTCGGTTGGCTGGCCTTGGTCGCCAAATAGCCGCCCAGCAGCGTGCTGTTGGGCAGCCGGATGTTTTCGAGGGCGAGTGGCTGGTCCAACGGCTGATTGTCGTAGCTGTCTGGCGGTAGCAGGTCCAGCAGGTTGCGGCTGTCGATCAAGCGCTGTTGCGCACTGATACGCGGTTCGCTGGCGTGCTGCACGACGTACGTCACGCCAATTCCCAACCCGGCCAGCAACACCAGCATCACAACGCTCGTCGCTCGGTTCATGGGGCCATCTGCTCCTGCCTGGACGCGACTAACCGCTCCAGCGCCGGGACGCCAAGGTTCATCAACAACACGGCAAACGCTACACCGTCGGGGTATCCGCCCCAAGTACGAATCAGGTAGGTGAGTAATCCCACGCCGGCACCGAACAACAGTCGGGCACCGGGGCTTTTCGCGCCGGACACCGGCTCGGTGGCAATAAAAAACGCGCCCAGCATGGTCGCGCCGGTGAGCAGGTGAAACAGCGGCGAGCCATGGGAGTCGGAGCCCGAACCGTTCCAGCACAACAGGCTGATGATGAACAGACTGGCAAGCATGCCGACCGGTGCATGCCAGGTGAACACCCGCCGTTGCAGAAGAAACGCGCCGCCAGCGAGAAAGGCCAGGTTGACCCATTCCACACCGCGTCCGCCGAAATGGCCGAACGCCGGATTGCTCGCGAAGAGTTCATCCATGGTCAGGCTTTTGTTGATTCGCAGGCTGTCCAGCGCCGTGGCCTGGGCCCAGGCATCTGGCGCCTGACCGAAGCCGAAGACCTGTTGCAAGCCACCGAGCAGACTCATGCCGTGGGCCGACGGCCAGAGGATCATCTGTTGGGGAAACGTAACCAGCACCAGGGCAAAACCAAGCATCGCCGGGTTGAACGGATTTTTGCCAACCCCGCCATAAAGGTGTTTACCGAGCAGGGCGAATGCCGCCGCACTGACCGTCAGCCACCACGGGCAATAAGGCGGCAAGGCCAAGGCCAGCAACGTCGCGCTGACGAACGCGCTGCCGTCGCTCAACGTTGGCTTGATCGATTGCTTGCGCAGGTGCAGCACCGCAGCTTCAACCGCCAATGCGGTAACAGCCGTCAAAATCAGGTTGATCAACACGCCCCAGCCATACAACCAGAACAACGCCAGCATGCCCGGCACCGTGGCCAGCAACACCAGCTTCATGGCCTGCTGAAGGCGTTCGTCCACCGATTCAAGGGGCGACATAGGCATCCACCTGACGCTCGGCGTCCATCACCGCGCGTTCCAGCGCTGCAATCTGTTCAGCTGCGGCTTCGCCGGTTCGCGCCTTGTTGAGTTCGGCGCGGCGCATGGCCAGCTGGATCTTCGCCCGTTTCAGCTCGGCATCCTTCGCTGGCGCGGCGGGTGCCGGTGCGGGGATGGGCGGCGCGCTGCTTTCCAGCTTGGCCAAGGCTTGCTCTGCCATCTCGAATTGCTGTTGCAGCACGATCAATTGCGACTGCTGCTCGAAGGTCGGCGGATGCCCGAACGCCTTGAGCGACTTGTTCAGTTGCGCACGACTCATCGCCAGGTCGATCTTGGCTTTTTTCAACGCCGCATCGGCGTTTGCCGCTTTCTGCGCACGCACCCGCTCAAGCGCAGCCTGAACCGGGTCGAGCGTCGGCACTTCGTTTTGCGGCGTGGCGCGTTGAGCGCGGGCCTGACGTTCGGCGAGTTTCTGCTCTTCCTCGCGGCGCAAACGGGCGTTGCGCTGTTCGAAGCGACGCCGCGCATGATTGCGTTTGGCGGTGCGCGCCCGTTGTTCCTCAAGGCTGAACGCCAGGCCACCTACAATCGGCAGCACCGTGGCCAAGGGCAGTGGCCGCATTTCGATGCAATCCACCGGGCACGGCGCGACACACAGGTCGCAACCGGTGCATTCGTCGATGATCACCGTGTGCATCAATTTGGCAGCACCGACGATGGCATCCACCGGACACGCCTGGATGCATTTGGTGCAACCGATGCATTCGGCTTCGCGGATGTAAGCGATCTGCGCCGGTGCCGAGCCGCGGCTGACGTCCAGTTCCAGCACCGGCACTTGCAGCAACTCGGCCAGCGCCGAGATGGTTTCGCTGCCCCCTGGCGGGCACTTGTTGATCGGCTCGCCGCTGGCGATGCCTTCGGCGTAAGGCTTGCATCCGGGGTGGCCGCACTTGCCGCATTGGGTCTGCGGCAAGAGGGCGTCGATGCGTTGAATCAGACTCATGTTTTGATCAGCCCGCTGAATCCGAGAAAAGCCACTGCGATCAGTCCGGCACCGATCAGTTCGATCGGCAGGCCGCGAAAGGGCAGGGGAATATCATTTTCGATTGTGCGCTGGCGCAAGTCGCTGAACAGGCTGAGCACCAGCCAGAACCCCAGTCCTGCACCGAGGCACAGGGCGGTGGCGTGGAAGAATCCTTTGTCGTCCTGAGCGTTGAGCAATGCCAGCCCCAGCACACCCGCGTTGCCCAGCAGCAACGGCCAGAGGCCATCAAACGCAAGCTTTGGAAGTAACCGGGAAAGCGCTTTCAGCAGCGGACCGATCAGCAATACGCTCAATGGCAGGAACACGAAAAGACGCAGCGAAGTCAGTTCCAGCGGCACCAGCAGCCAGTGATAAGCCGGGTAGCCCAGTATGCCGACCATCAGCATCAGACACGTCGTCGCAATGCCCAATGCATGAACCTGATCGCGCTCGCTGCCCAGCAGCGGATCGACGCCCAGCGGCCAGTGCAACACGAGGTTGTTGATCAGGGCGGCGCTGATAAGCGTAAGCAGCATCTCGGTCATGATTGTGCCGGTAGAAAGAGGGCTTTTTAACAGAGCGTTCTAAAAAGCTTAGGCATTATCCGGGAAGGACGGAGGGTGGGGCCTGATATGAAAATCCCACAGTCGCGCCAGGCACGACTGTGGGATCGATTTAGCGCAGAAACTTACTTGATGCGCTGACCCGGCTTGGCGCCGCTATCGGGGCTGAGCAGGTAGATTTCTTCTCCACCAGGGCCGGCTGCCATCACCATGCCTTCGGAGATGCCGAACTTCATTTTCCGCGGCTTGAGGTTGGCGATCATCATGGTCAGACGGCCATTGAGCTTGGACGGATCCGGGTAAGCGCTCTTGATCCCGGAGAACACGTTGCGTTGCTCGTCACCGATGTCGAGGGTCAGGCGCAGCAGCTTGTCGGCACCTTCCACGTGTTCGGCCTTGACGATCAAGGCAACGCGCAGGTCGATCGCGGCGAAGGCGTCGAAATCGATTTCGGGCGACAGCGGATCCTTGGCCAGTTCGCCATTGCCGGCCGGCGCGGCATTGCCGGTGTCGGTTGCGCTGGCGGTCAGGTCTTCTTTCGATGCATCGCTCATGGCTTGGACTTTTACCGGGTCGATACGGGTCATCAACGGCTTGAACTCGTTCAGTTGATGGTTGCTGAGCAAGGTCGCGTGGTCATTCCAGGTCAGCGGCGCGACGTTGAGGAACGCCTCGGCGTCGGCGGCGAGCAGCGGCAGCACCGGTTTGAGGAATATCACCAGTTGGCGGAACAGGTTCACGCCCAGGGCGCAGATGGCCTGGACTTCGTCCTGCTTGCCTTCCTGTTTGTTCAGCGACCACGGTGCCTTGTCGGCGATCCAGGCGTTGGCACGGTCGGCCAGGCCCATGATCTCGCGCATGGCACGGGCGAAGTCGCGCGCCTCGTAGGCCTCGGCAATGCTTGGCGCTGCGGCCAGGAACGCTTCGGTCAGTTCCGGTGCGGCGTTGCCGGCCACCAGCACACCGCCGTTGCCCTTGTGGATAAAACCGGCGCAACGGCTGGCGATGTTGACGACTTTGCCGACCAGGTCGGAGTTGACCTTCTGCACGAAATCTTCGAGGTTCAGGTCCAGGTCATCGACGCCACGGCTCAGCTTCGCCGCGTAGTAGTAGCGCAGGTATTCCGGCGACAGGTGGTCCAGGTAAGTCCGGGCCTTTATGAAGGTGCCACGGGACTTGGACATTTTCTGACCGTTGACGGTCAGGTAGCCGTGCACGTTGATGCCGGTCGGCTTGCGGAAACCGGCGCCTTCGAGCATCGCTGGCCAGAACAGAGCGTGGAAGTTGACGATGTCCTTGCCGATGAAGTGGTACAGCTCGGCGGTGGAGTCCTTACCCCAGAACGCGTCGAAATCCAGTTCCGGACGGCGGGCGCAGAGGTTCTTGAAGCTGGCCATGTAGCCGATCGGCGCGTCCAGCCAGACGTAAAAGTATTTGCCTGGCTCGTCGGGGATCTCGAAGCCGAAGTACGGCGCATCGCGGGAGATGTCCCACTGTTGCAGGCCGGCATCCAGCCATTCGGCGATCTTGTTCGCCACGGCTTCTTGCAGGGTGCCGCTGCGGGTCCAGGCTTGCAGCATTTCCTGGAAATCCGGCAGCTTGAAGAAGAAGTGCTGGGAATCCTTGAGCACCGGAGTGGCACCAGAGATCGCCGACTTCGGATCCTTCAGGTCGGTGGGTGCGTAGGTTGCACCGCATTTTTCGCAGTTGTCGCCGTACTGGTCTTCAGTGCCGCATTTCGGGCAGGTGCCCTTGATGAAGCGGTCGGCCAGGAACATTTTCTTTTCGGGGTCGAAGTACTGAGTGATCGAGCGCTGGGCGATGTGCCCGGCGTCGCGCAGCTTGAGGTAGATCTGGCTCGACAGCTCACGGTTTTCTTCGGCGTGAGTGGAGTGGAAGTTGTCGAAGTCCACCAGGAACTCGGCAAAGTCGGCGCTGTGTTCAGCCTGGACGTTGGCGATCAGTTGTTCCGGGGTGATGCCTTCCTTTTCCGCGCGCAGCATGATGGCCGAACCATGGGCGTCGTCGGCGCAGACATAAATGCATTGGTTGCCGCGGTGCTTCTGGAAGCGCACCCACATATCGGTCTGGATGTATTCCAGCATGTGGCCAAGATGGATCGAACCATTGGCATAGGGCAGGGCGCTGGTGACGAGGATCTTGCGTGGCTCGGACATGGGGCTCGGCTACTTGATGAAACGGAGGTCGGCCACTATAAAGCGCTGGCGCATATTTTTCACCCCGTCAGCCTGTTTCCGGTTGCATCGAATGCCCAAACCTGTGCACCGGCAGTATGAGCGTGAAAATGCTTCTGTGGCGAGGGAGCTTGCTCCCGCTGGGTGGCGAAGCCGCCCCAAACCCTCCAACCCGTTTTCGGCGCAAGGAGTGCGTCTGCCTGATTGCGACTGCTTCGCAGCCGAGCGGGAGCAAGCTCCCTCGCCACAAATGTATGTCCGGCGTAGGATACCCCCCTGATTTTCCAGTCTTGCTATCGGAGTTGCCCATGAGCGCCGTCAATCGCGCAGCGGTGGAAGCCGTCCTTCGCCAGTACACCGACCCTTATCTGAACCAGGACCCGGTCAGCGCCGGGTGTGTGCGCAGCATCGACATCCAGGGCGATCGCGTCAGCGTGCAACTGGAACTGGGCTACGCCGCCGGTCTGTTCAAGAGTGGCTGGTCGCAAATGTTGCAAATGGCGATCGAAGGCCTCGACGGCGTGACGAGCGCTCGCGTTGACATCACCAGCGTGATCGCCGCGCACAAGGCCCAGGCGCAAATCCCGGGCCTGGCCAACGTCAAGAACGTGGTCGCCGTGGCGTCCGGCAAGGGCGGCGTGGGCAAGTCCACCACCGCCGCCAACCTCGCGCTGGCCCTGGCCCGTGAAGGCGCCAAGGTCGGGATTCTCGACGCGGACATCTACGGTCCGAGCCAGGGCATCATGTTCGGCATCCCCGAAGGCACCCGACCGAAGGTCAAGGATCAGAAATGGTTCGTGCCGATTGAATCCCATGGCGTTGAAGTGATGTCGATGGCGTTCCTGACCGACGACAATACGCCGATGGTCTGGCGTGGGCCGATGGTTTCCGGCGCATTGTTGCAACTGGTCACGCAAACCGCCTGGGGCGATCTGGATTACCTGGTCATCGACATGCCACCAGGCACCGGTGATATCCAGCTGACTCTGGCGCAGAAAGTCCCGGTGGCTGGCGCGGTGATCGTTACCACGCCGCAAGATCTGGCATTGCTGGACGCACGCAAGGGCGTGGAGATGTTCCGCAAGGTCAACATCCCGGTGCTCGGTGTGGTGGAAAACATGGCCGTGCACATCTGCTCCAACTGCGGGCATGCCGAGCATCTGTTTGGTGAGGGCGGAGGGGTGAAGCTGGCCAACCAGTATGGCGTCGAACTGCTGGCGTCGTTGCCGCTGGCAATGGCTATCCGCGAACAGGCCGATGGCGGCAAGCCTACGGTGATCGCCGAACCTGACAGCCCGATTGCCCTGGTGTACCAGGAACTCGCCCGCCACGTCGGCGCGCGGATTGTGTTGCAGGAAGCGGTGTCGCCGGCGATGCCGAACATCACCATCAGCGACGATTGATGGCCTGAAACACAACTAACTGTGGGAGCTAGCCTGCTAGCGATAGCGGATTCACATTCAACAAATAAGTTGGCTGAACCCGCTCAATCGCTAGCAGGCTAGCGCCCACATTGATCTATGAGGCCTTAGATCCGCAGCCCGCCATCCATTTCCAGAATCCGGCCGGTGTAGTAGTCGTTCTCGAAAATGTACGCCGCCGAATGGGCGATCTCTTCCGGTTTGCCCATGCGCTTGAGCGGAATCCCGGCCGTCATCTTCTCCAGCGCTTCAGGCTTCATGCCCAACGTCATCTCGGTTTCGATAAAGCCCGGTGCAATGCCAGCCACGCGAATGCCATAACGTGCCAGTTCCTTGGCCCAGGTCACGGTTGCCGCGGCCACGCCAGCCTTGGCGGCGGAGTAGTTGGTCTGGCCGACGTTGCCGGCGCGGGAGATCGAGGAGATATTGATGATCGCGCCGCTGTTGTTCAGCTCGACCATTTTTGCCGCGACTTCACGGGTGCACAGGAACACGCCGGTCAGGTTGACGTCGATGACCGCCTGCCATTGGGCCAGGCTCATCTTGGTCATTTCGCCATCCTTGACCTTCAGCAGCAGGCCGTCGCGCAGGATGCCGGCGTTGTTGATCAATCCATGAATCGCGCCGAAATCTTCGGCCACCTGGGCGACCATGTGCGTCACTTGCTCTTCGTTGGCAACGTTGCACAGGTAAGCCCGAGCTTCTACGCCCTTGGCTTTGCACGCCGCGACGGTGTCGTCGAGCTTTTCCTGGTTCAGGTCCACCAGCGCCAGCTTCGCGCCTTTACCCGCGAAATACTCGGCCATGGAACGGCCTAAACCCTGGCAACCGCCAGTGATAATGATTACTTTGTCAGTGAGTTGCATTCGCATGCCCCAATAGCAGGTTCAGAGTGGTTTCCTTCCTAGAGGGCCTCTCGATCTGCACCTGATGTGGCCTGGTTGCACATGAGAACTGCCCCGATGGCGTACTGGAACTTATCCCCAGGCGCCTGTCCGTTTTTTCGACGGATTCTATATAAGGAGTCATAAATTGAGCGTTGAAGCGGCCAAGAATGCCCGAGAATTGCTTCTCAAGGAATACCGCGGGGTGCTGTCGACGCACTCCAAGTCGATGCCCGGTTTCCCGTTTGGCTCCGTGGTTCCGTATTGCCTGGACGAGCAGGGTCGGCCGCTGATCCTTATCAGCCGCATCGCCCAGCACACCCATAACCTGCAGAAAGATCCGAAATGCTCGCTTTTTGTGGGCGAACGTGAGGCCGACGATGTGCAAGCCGTTGGTCGCCTGACTTATCTCGCCGAAGCAGAAAAGCTCGAAGACGAGGCCGCGATCGAAGCGGCCGCCGAGCGTTACTACCGCTATTTCCCGGAGTCGCAGAGCTACCACAAGGCCCACGATTTCGATTTCTGGGTGCTCAAGCCTGTGCGTCACCGTTACATCGGCGGTTTCGGTGCGATTCACTGGGTCGACCAACTGACCCTGGCCAATCCGTTCGCCGGCAAAGCCGAACTGAGCATGGTCGAGCACATGAACACCGATCACGCCAAAGCCATCGCCCATTACGTCGATTTGGCGGGGCTGCCGAAAACCGAGCCGGCGCAACTGGCGGGTATCGACAGCGAAGGCATGCACCTACGCATTGGCCAGGCCCTGTACTGGCTGCCGTTCCAGGCAACTTGTAATACGCCGACACAAGTGCGCGAAGCCTTGGTTTTCCTGGCTCACGCCGAGCATTGGCCGAAAAATGAAGTGGCTGACGCTTGAATTCACGAAACGGCGACGTCATCTAGGGAAGACTGGCAAGGCATTCTTGCGTTGAGGAACCATTTGATGCGCCCTTTTTTATTGCTCTTTGTACTGTTTCCGGTGTTGGAGCTGTTCGTATTCGTCAAGGTCAGCGGGGCCATCGGGTTTTTCCCGGCCCTGCTGCTGATCATTCTCGGCTCGATGCTCGGCGTGTTCGTGCTGCGCATCGCCGGTCTGGCCACTGCGTTGCGTGCGCGTGAAAGCCTGAACCGCGGCGAGTTGCCGGCCCAGACCATGCTTGAAGGCTTGATGCTGGCCCTGGCGGGCGGTCTGTTGATTCTGCCGGGCTTCGTCACGGACGTGCTGGGTCTGATCATGCTGCTGCCGATCTCCCGTCGACTGCTGGCCAATAAAATGCGCCAGCGCGCTGAAGAGGCAGCGATCCGCCAGCGGGCGTTTGCCGATGATCTTCAACCACGTGGCGGTCCTGCTCCGCAGCAGCCGCTGGGCCGCGAGCCGAACGTAATCGAAGGCGAGTTCGAACACCGCGATTCCAAGTAAAGCGTTTCAGCTGCACGGCACCTTCGGGTGCCGTGTTCGTTTTCGGGGCATTGATGCAAAAAAATTTCGATCCCCGCCCTTGTAATAAGCTTATGCGCCCTTATGTAACGGTCACCGCAAGGTTTCTGGCGATCACGCCAGACAGACTTCCGCGGTTCGCTTGACGAACCGCACCCGGCACCGCCGGATTTGTTAAACCCGCCGGGAATACACCGGCCGATGAAAACCACAATTAGGAGAGATCGACAATGAAGCTTCGTCCTCTGCATGACCGCGTCGTCGTCCGTCGCAGCGAAGAAGAAAAGAAAACCGCTGGCGGTATCGTCCTGCCAGGTTCGGCTGCTGAAAAGCCAAACCAGGGCGAAGTCCTCGCTGTAGGCCCGGGCAAAGTCCTGGACAACGGTGAAGTGCGTGCGCTGTCCGTGAAAGTGGGTGACAAGGTTGTGTTCGGCCCTTACTCCGGCAGCAACACTGTGAAAGTTGACGGCGAAGACCTGCTGGTCATCGGCGAGAGCGAAATCCTCGCTGTTGTCGAAGGCTGATTCCCCGCTCATTTTCCCGTTACTACAAAGTATTTAAGGAATATCGATCATGGCTGCTAAAGAAGTTAAATTCGGCGATTCCGCCCGCAAGAAAATGCTCGCCGGTGTCAACGTCCTGGCTGACGCAGTAAAAGCGACCCTGGGCCCTAAAGGCCGTAACGTGATCATCGAGAAGAGCTTCGGCGCTCCGACCATCACCAAGGACGGCGTGTCCGTTGCCAAAGAAATCGAGCTGAAAGATCGCTTCGAAAACATGGGCGCGCAGCTGGTCAAAGACGTTGCCTCCCGTGCCAACGATGACGCAGGCGACGGCACCACCACCGCTACCGTTCTGGCTCAGTCGATCGTCAACGAAGGCCTGAAAGCCGTCGCTGCCGGCATGAACCCGATGGACCTGAAACGCGGCATCGACAAAGCGACCATCGCTATCGTCAAAGAGCTGAAAGCCCTGTCCAAGCCTTGCGCTGACACCAAGGCCATCGCTCAGGTCGGCACCATCTCGGCCAACTCCGACAGCTCCATCGGCGACATCATTGCCGAAGCCATGGAAAAAGTCGGTAAAGAAGGCGTGATCACCGTTGAAGAAGGCTCGGGCCTGGAAAACGAACTGTCGGTTGTTGAAGGCATGCAGTTCGACCGTGGCTACCTGTCCCCGTACTTCGTCAACAAGCCAGAGACCATGACTGCCGAGCTGGACGGTCCGCTGATCCTGCTGGTCGACAAAAAGATCTCCAACATCCGCGAAATGCTGCCAGTCCTGGAAGCCGTTGCCAAAGCCGGCCGTCCACTGCTGATCGTGGCCGAAGACGTTGAAGGCGAAGCCCTGGCGACTCTGGTTGTGAACAACATGCGTGGCATCGTCAAAGTTGCAGCCGTCAAGGCTCCAGGCTTCGGCGACCGTCGCAAGGCCATGCTGCAGGACATCGCTGTTCTGACTGGCGGTACCGTTATCTCCGAAGAGATCGGCCTGAGCCTGGAAAGCACTACCCTGGAACACCTGGGTAATGCCAAGCGCGTGATCCTGTCCAAAGAAAACACCACCGTGATCGACGGCGCCGGCGTTGAAGCTGACATCCAGGCTCGCGTTCTGCAGATCCGTCAGCAAGTGGCTGACACTTCGTCCGACTACGACCGTGAAAAACTGCAAGAGCGTCTGGCCAAGCTGTCCGGCGGCGTTGCAGTGATCAAGGTTGGCGCTGGTTCCGAAGTTGAAATGAAAGAGAAGAAAGCCCGCGTTGAAGACGCCCTGCACGCTACCCGTGCAGCCGTTGAAGAAGGCGTGGTACCTGGCGGCGGCGTGGCACTGGTTCGCGCTCTGCAGGCAATCTCCGAGCTCAAAGGCGACAACGATGACCAGAACGTTGGCATCCAGTTGCTGCGTCGCGCTGTAGAAGCGCCACTGCGCCAGATCGTTGCCAACTCCGGCGACGAGCCAAGCGTTGTGGTCGACAAGGTCAAGCAAGGTTCGGGTAACTACGGTTACAACGCTGCGACCGGCGAATACGGCGACATGATCGAAATGGGTATCCTGGACCCGGCTAAAGTGACTCGTTCGGCTCTGCAAGCGGCTTCGTCGATTGCCAGCCTGATGATCACTACCGAAGCCATGATCGCCGAGATCAAGGAAGACGGCCCAGCGGGTGGCGGCATGCCAGACATGGGCGGTATGGGTGGCATGGGCGGCATGATGTAAGCCAGCCTTACCCCGTACATGAAAACCCCGCCGGTGATGAACCGGCGGGGTTTTTTATTGCCCGGCATAAAGTTGTGTGGTTTTTAAGGGCTTCTTCGCGGGCAAGCCTCGCTCCTACAGGTCCAGCGAAATCCCTGTAGGAGCGAGGCTTGCCCGCGAAGGCGTCAGTTCATACGCTAACCGGTTGTGCTTCGGACGCTTTCTCAGCCTTGGACGCCGGTCGATACAGGATGTAGTAGTAAGACCCCAGACAGATCAGCCAGCAGAAAATCGCCGTCCACACGTTATGCGAAAAGAAGTGCGCCCCCTGCATCATCCGGCTCACCGAAAACACCGTCCCCAGTGCAAACGCAAACACAAAGGCCTGGCGCGCCAGACGCGGGCGACGGTCACGCAACACAAAAAACAGCGCGAACAAGGTAAACCCCGTCGCCGCATGACCCCCAGGCCAGCAACGCCCAGGCTTGTCGGTTTGCGGACGCGGGCTGAGCAGTTCGCTGTAGGTTTCGTGGCCGCCGAATTGCTCGAGGCTCCACGGGCATTGCACGGCCGTCACCGCTTTCACTGGGGTCACGAACGAGGTCGCCAGCGCCAGCGACATCACCAGGCAACCCAGTTCGCGTTTGAACGGCTTGAGCCTGGCGATGAAAAACGAGCCGATAAAGCCGATGATCGCAAACACCGAAAAGGCGATGACCAATTGCTTGGCTCGGTCATGCAGGATGTCTTCAAGGAAGTAACTGTGGCGTCCGATGAACTCCCCGGCGACCGGGTCGTAGAACAGTTTGGCCAGGTTCATGTCCAGAGACGTCAGCTCAAGCAGCACCAAACTGATCGCTGTGATAGCGGGCACACCCAGACACACCCAAAAGTTGAGCGGTCTGGAAGCGGGGCGGGCAGCGGTCGAAGCCATGGCAGTTCCTTGGTCGGTGAAGGGGTATGAAGTGCGCATCCGCGCGGAGTCTGAGCCCGGCGCTGTCATTGGCGTGTGAATCGATAGTGAAAAACTTGTTAAGCCTTCATCGGTTTTTCTATCGGATTGACAACTGCACGCAGTCCTAGCCCTGAGCCACACTTGGCCTTAAGCTGCGCGGGCCATGACGGCCGTTACTGTGTGCGGAGGAGGTGCCCATGCGAATTCTATTGGTTGAAGACAACCGCGATATCCTGGCCAATCTGGCCGATTACCTGGGGCTCAAAGGCTACACCGTGGATTGCGCGCAGGACGGTTTGTCAGGCCTGCACCTGGCGGCCACCGAGCACTATGACTTGATCGTGCTCGACATCATGTTGCCCGGCATTGACGGCTATACGCTGTGCAAACGCCTGCGCGAAGACGCCCGCCGCGACACGCCGGTGATCATGCTCACCGCGCGCGATCAGCTGGATGACCGGCTGCAAGGCTTCAAGTCCGGTGCCGATGACTACCTGATCAAACCGTTCGCCCTGTCCGAACTGGCGGCGCGTATCGAAGCGGTCATGCGTCGTGCCCAGGGTGGCGGTCGACGCGCCTTGCAGGTGGGTGATCTGAGCTACGACCTCGATACCCTGGAGGTGACCCGCGAAGGTCGCCTGCTCAAGCTCAACCCGGTCGGCCTCAAGTTGCTGGCCGTGCTGATGCAGAAAAGCCCGCATGTTCTGCGCCGCGAAATTCTCGAAGAAGCCCTCTGGGGTGATGACTGCCCGGACAGCGACAGCCTGCGCAGCCACGTCCATCAACTGCGCCAGGTGATCGACAAGCCCTTCGCCAAGCCCTTGCTGCAAACCGTGCACGGTGTGGGTTATCGCTTGGCCGAGAGTCGCGATGGAGTTTAAGCAGAGCCTCGCTCAACGGATCATCATCGCCTTTGCGCTGATGAGCGCACTGGTGGCAGGCGCCTTCGCCATGGGCATTGTGGCGACCGTGCACCTGGTGGAAGAAAAGCTGATTTCAGCCGGGCTGGGTGGCGATCTTCAACGGCTCCTGCTGATGGACAGCGTCTCTGACTGGAGCCATCGCCCCGAGCCGGACCAGCTGTTCTATTTCAGCGGTGGGCCGGGGGACTTCGAGTTGCCCAAGGATTTACGGCATCTGGAGCCCGGTTTCCACGAGGTCTTTCGCGAGCAGCTGTCGTATCACGCGATGGTTGAAGTGGTCGATGGCCGGCATTACGTACTGCTGCAGGATCAAAGCGATTTCGAAGAGCGTGAGCGAGTGCTGTTTGCCGTGGTGCTGGTGGGCTTCGTACTGAGCCTGGCGCTGGCAGTCTTTCTCGGTTGGGTCCTGGCGCGCAAAGTGATGGCGCCGGTGGTGCGACTCGCCCGCCAGGTGCGTCATCGCGATCAATTGCTGGGGCTGGCGCCACCCCTGGCACCGGATTATGCCGCTGACGAAGTGGGCGAGCTCGCGGTTGCCTTCGACGCCACCCTTGGTCGGCTGCGCCAGGCATTGACCCGTGAGCGATTGTTTACCAGTGACGTCAGCCACGAACTGCGCACGCCCTTGATGGTGCTGGCCAGTTCCTGTGAGCTGCTGTTGGAAAACCCCGGTATCGACCAGCGTGGCCATGCCCAGGTCGAGCGAATTGCCCGCGCGTGCGCCGAGATGCGCGAGCTGGTGCAAACGTTCCTGATGTTGGCCCGGGCCCAGCGAGAAGACGCGAGCATGTCGCCGCAGCAGACATTGAGCCAGGTCGCCGACGGGCTGCTCAACCAGTGGCGCGAACCGATCGAAGCCAAGGGGCTGAGCCTGATCTTCGAACCGGGCAATCCGCTGGACACCTGTTACAACGCAACCCTCTTGCACGCCGTCATGGGCAACCTGTTGCGTAACGCGCTGCATTACACCGAGCGCGGGTTTATCCGCTTGACCCTCACGGCCACGGGTTTCACGGTCGAGGACAGCGGTGTGGGCATTCCCGAGGAAAAACGCGAGGCAATGTTCGAACCTTTCGTGCGCGGCAGTGAAAAGCGCGGCGAGGGCCTGGGACTGGGGTTGTCGCTGGTGCAGCGGATTTGCGAGAACCAGGGCTGGAGCGTCAGCTTGACCAATATGGAACCTAATGGCTGTCGTTTTCAGGTGCAATTGAGCCAAAGCTAGCGGTTGCTTGAGCAGTCGGGGCTCCGAGCCATGCTGGTCAACTTGAAAAATCTTGTAATGATTCAACATTTCCTTAACAATTTTTTCACAAAGGTATGACCTGACACCGACACTACGCTACCTAAGGTGGGCGTCATCAGAAGTTCAGGAGACCTTAATGATGGACGGCCCGATCAAACTCGATTTTTCCGAGAAGTACGACGATCAACACGCTCAAAGGTATTTGCAGAAGCACCAGGATGGTCTTGGTCGTAAGCTATCCCACTGGCGTGACGTGCAGTTGGCGCGAAAGGCGCTGAAGCTGGTCGGTGAGCCAGGGCTGGTCCTCGATTTGCCGTGCGGGGCAGGGCGTTTTTGGCCAATGCTGGCGGAGAAAGCCAATCGAGCGATCATCGGGGCCGACAACTCCGAGTCAATGTTGAAGATTGCAACCCAGGCGCAACCGGCTGACGTGGTGAAACGGGTACAACCCTTGCACACTTCCGCATTCGACATTGCTTTGCCCGACAACGCTGTCGACAGCATTTTCTGCATGCGTTTGCTGCATCACATCGGTGAAGCCGAGCATCGACTGGCCATTCTGCGCGAATTTGAACGAGTCACGCGTGACAGCGTGATCCTTTCCTTGTGGGTGGACGGCAATTTCAAGGCCTGGAAACGCAAGCGCTCAGAGAAACGGCGTGGGCAGGAAGGTTACCAAAACCGGTTTGTGTTACCGGCGGCCACGGTCGAAAAAGAGTTTGAACAAGCGGGGTTCCGTATTCAGGAACGATTGGACTTTTTACCGCTCTATGCCATGTGGCGAGTTTACGTATTACGCAAGAGGTAACAGGATGGCAGTGCAATGTGCAGCAGAGACGGACGTCGCCTCTCAGGACCGCTTCGACTATTTCTGGAATCAGCGCGGTGAATGGGTAGAAGAACCCAACGTCCGTCGCGGTGGAGAAAGTGGCGTGCAGCGGGTCATGGGCAACGATGGTCAGCTGCTCTACGCCAAGCGACAGACCGGGCATATCTATCGCAGCTGGTTGCACCCCTTCGGTCGTCCGACCGTGTTGCGCGAGCGTGATGCGCTCATTGGCCTGCGCGCGCTTGGGGTGGGAGTTCCGGAAATCGTTTTCTGCGGCGCACAGCGCGACCCCGTGCACAAATGGCGCGCATTGCTGGTGACCAAGTCGCTGGACGGCTTCGAGGAAATCGAACACTGGTACGCCGGCGGCGGTCGCGAGCGTCACGGCGAGGCGGTGCATGACCGAGTCTTGAAGGACCTGGCCGAAAACCTGGCCCGCATGCACAAGGGCCGTTGGCAGCACAGCTGCATCTATATCAAGCACGTTTTCGTGCGGGTGACCGGTGAAGGCGAGTCGGCCAAGGTCGAAATCGCCTTGATCGACCTGGAGAAATGCCGGCAGCGCTTGACCGCCTATCGGGCGGCGGCTCACGACATGAAGCAGCTTCGTCGCCACTCGTCGTTCAGCACGGCGGACTGGCGCAAACTCGTCTACTTTTATGAGACGGCGTTTGGCAGCGCTATCAAAGGTTTATAGCAATGAAACTAGAAATTGCACGAGGTGTGTTTCTGATAGGAGCCTTGGCAGTTGCTTCATTGGCGGTGGCGGCGTGGGAGCAGCCCCGCACGCAAGTTCTCAGTTCAGTGAACGGTGACGCGCACTGTCCGTTGCCACGGGTTGCCAAGGCATCTGTGGCATCTCAACCCGATCATGATTTATTGCTGTTCATGTTCGGACTTTCTCAAGGAATGAGGCCGCAGAGTTGAACAGATTGAAGCCAAAATAAAAGGCCTCGCCAATGCGAGGCCTTTTTTTGTGCCGAATTTCAAGCCGTGCATGGCCCAAGGTAGGAGCGAGCCTGCTCGCGATGACGGCGGAACAGTCAACATTGAGGTGCCTGACACACCGCCATCGCGAGCAGGCTCGCTCCCACATGGATTATCAGTGTTCTTTTGCGTCGGGTTTGGCCAGCAGGGTGTAGATGCACGGCAACACGAACAGCGTAAATAACGTGCCGATCGACATTCCGGTTGCGATCACCATTCCGATATCAAACCGGCTGACCGCGCCCGCGCCCGTGGCGATGATCAATGGCACCATGCCGAATACCATCGCCGCCGTGGTCATCAACACCGGGCGCAGCCGGATTGCAGCAGCTTCTTCCACCGCTTCGCGAGGTGTCAGGCCTTTCTCTCTGCGCAGCTGGTTGGCGAACTCGACGATCAGGATCCCGTGCTTGGTGATCAGGCCGATCAAGGTCACCAGGCCCACTTGGGTATAAATGTTCATGCTCGACCAACCCAGGAACAGTGGAATCAACGCGCCACAGATCGACAGCGGCACTGTCACCAGAATCACCAGCGGGTCACGGAAGCTTTCGAATTGGGCCGCGAGGACCAGGAAAATGATCGCCAGCGCCAGGGCGAAGGTCACCCACAGCGCGCTGCCTTCCTGGACATATTGGCGCGAGGCGCCGGCGTAATCCATGGCAAAACCGGCCGGCGCTTCTTCCAGCGTAATCTGTCGCACGACATCGATGGCTTCACCCATGCTGACCAGCGGCACACCTGACAGGATGGCCGAGTTGAGCTGCTGGAACTGGTTCAACTGCCGTGGACGCGCCCGATCGCTGACGGTGATCAGGGTCGACAGGGCCAGCAGTTGGCCTTGGTTGTTTTTCACGTAGTAGTTGTTCAACCAGTCCGGGTTGTCGCGGAACGGTCGTTCGACCTGAGCGATGACCTTGTAGCTACGACCCTCAATGGTGAAGCGGTTGATTTCCGCCTGTCCCAGCAATGTGGCCAGTGTTCCGCCCAGGTCCTGCATGGACACGCCCATCTGCGCGGCCTTGGCGCGATCGATGTCCACGACGACTTCGGGTTTGTCGAAGGCCAGGTCGACATCGACAAAGGCGAACTTGCCGGACTCCATCGCCCGTTTTTTCACCCGGTCCATCACTTGCAGCAGCGCTTCGTAATCGTTGGCCGTGTTGATGACGAACTGAAACGGCAACCCTTCACCCGTGCCGGGCAACGAGGGCAGGTTGAAGCCGAAGACCTGCAGTCCGGCAATGCCCTCCAGTTTGCGCTGGACCTCGGGCAGGATGGCCATCTGCGTGCGGTCGCGCTCGTTCCACGGTTTGAGCAGGAAACCGCCAATCCCCGATTGCACGCCGTTGAATCCATTGATCTGGAACGAAGAGTAGTACTCGGGAAACTCCTTGAAGATCGTGATGAATTCGTCAGTGTAAGTGTTCAGGTAATCGAGGTTGGCCGGTTGCGGGGCGTTGGCCAGCATGAAAATGATGCCCTGATCTTCATCGGGCGCCAGTTCCGACTTGGTGAACTTGAGCAGCACCGGAATCAGGCACAGCACAATCACCGCAAACACCAGGACCACCGGCCGGGTGTTGAGGGTGCCGTGGAGCATGCTTTGGTATCGGCGCTTGAGGCCTTCAAAAATCAGGTCCAGGCGGTGCGCGAGGCCGCTGGGATTTTCGTCGTGGCGCAGGAGCAAGGCACACATCATCGGCGACAGGGTCAACGCGACCACGCCGGAAATCACCACCGCACCGGCCAGCGTCAGGGCGAACTCCTTGAACAGCGCCCCCGTGAGCCCGGTCAGAAAACCGATGGGCGCATACACTGCCGCCAGGGTGATGGTCATCGAAACCACCGGCATGGCGATTTCCCGGGCACCTTCGATGGCCGCATCCAGCGGCTTCTTGCCTTCCTCGATGTGTCGGTGAATGTTCTCCACCACCACAATGGCATCGTCCACCACCAACCCGATCGCCAGCACCATCGCCAGCAGTGTCAGCAGGTTGATCGAGTAGCCCATCATCTGCATGAAGAACATCACGCCGATCATCGACAGCGGAATGGTGACCACCGGGATCACCACCGAACGCAGCGCCCCGAGAAACAGAAACACCACCACGATCACGATCAGCACGGCTTCGAAGAGGGTTTTCACCACTTCATCGATTGAGGCCTGGATGAACAGCGTGGCGTCGTAGGCGATTTCTCCTTTGAGGTTCGGCGGCAACTGGGCTTCCAGCTCCGGCATGATCTTGCGCACTTCCTTGATCACGTCCAGCGGGTTGGCGCCCGGCGTGGCCTTGATGCCGATGTACACCGAGGGAGTGCCACCGAACGAACTGATCGAGTCGTAGTTTTCCGCGCCCATCTCAACCCGCGCCACATCGCTGAGCAGCACCCGGCTGTCACCCTCGACCTTGAGCGGAATCGCAGCGAACGCTTCAGCGGACTTGAGTTCGGTGTTGGCATTGATGCTGGTGACGACGTACTCGCCTTTCACTTCACCGGCCGCAGAGAGGAAGTTGTACTGGCGCACCGCGTTGGTCACATCGCTGGCGGCCAGGCCGAAACCGGCCAGCTTTACCGGGTCCAGCCACAGGCGCATGGCGAACACCTGGTTGCCGAGAATCTCGGCTTCGGCCATGCCCGGCAGGGTCGCCAGTTTTGGCTGGATGACCCGCGACAGGTAATCGGTAATCTGCGGGTTGCTCAGCTCCTTGCTGAAGAAACTGATGTACATGAGGGCCGAGGCGTCGGCGGCTTCCTTGCTCAGCACCGGGTCTTCTGCGTCCTGGGGCAGCCGGTTCTTCACCTCGTTGGCCTTGGCCAGCAGCTCGGTGAACAGGCGGTCGCTGTTGGAGCCGATGCGCGCGTAGATCGAGATCACCGAGAAGTTCTGGCGACTGACCGAGGTCATGTAGTCGATGCCCTCGGCGCTGGCCAGGCTTTGCTGCATCGGTTGGGTGATGTAGCCCTGGATGTTTTCGGCGTTGGCCCCGGGGTACGCCGTGGTGACCGTGATCAGGGCGTTTTCCATTTGCGGGTATTGGCGCAGCGGCAGCTTGCTCCAGGCCTGGAAGCCCAGCAGCACAATCAACAGGCTGACCACGGTGGCGAGCACCGGGCGGCGGATGAACGGATCGGTAAAAGCCATGAGGATTCCTTGATCAGTCAGTGCGTGGCTGACTGTTCTTATCGGTCAGGGTCTTGTCGTCGCTGATGGCAATGTGTGCGCCGTTGTCCAGTTTGATCTGACCGGCCGTGACCACTTTTTCGCCGTTCTGCAAGCCTTTGGTAATCACCACCAGCCCGTCGCGGCGCTCGCCGGTTTCGATGAAACGCCGTTCGGCGATCAGGATCGGCTGGCCCTTGTCGTCTTTTTCGAGGCTGCCGTCTTCGGCTTTTTTCTGCGCGACGACGTAGAGCGAGTTGCCGTACAGCGTGTACGTGATCGCACTTTGCGGCACGACGATGCGCGGCTGCGGGTCGGGCAGCATCACCTGCAGGCTGGCGTACATGCCCGGCAACAGATTGCCGTCGGGGTTGGCCAGGGTCGCGCGGACCTGAACATTGCGGGTGCTGTTTTCGACTTTCGGGTTGATCGCGCTGATGGTGCCGGGGAAGGTCTGTGTCGGGTAGGCCGAGACAATGATCTGCACCGACTGGCCGACGCCGATCTTCGGCACCGACTGCTCGGGCACGAAAAAGTCGACGTAGAGGCTGCTGAGGTCTTGCAGGGTGGCGATCATGGTGCCGCTGGCGAGATAGTCACCGATGTCCACCTGACGAATACCGATGGTCCCGCTGAACGGCGCGAGCAGCCGTTTTTTGGCCAGCGCCGCCTTGAGCTGATTCACCGTGGCCCGGCTCTTTTTCAATATCGCCGAGAGCCGGTCAAACTCGCCTTTGGAAATGGCCTGGCTGCCCACCAATTGGCTGCCGCGACCGTAATCGAGCTGTGCCAACCCCAGGTCGGCTTGAGCGGTTTCGAGCAGGGCGGTTTCTACCACGCTATCAAGCAGAAGCAGCGGTTGGCCGGCCTTGACCTTCTGGCCTGACTCGAACTGCAAATCGATGACGGTGCCGTCGGTCTCCAGGCTCAGGTCCACGCCTTGCAGCGCCTTGAGGGTGCCGACGCTTGGCAGGCGAGCTTGCCACGGACGTTCCACGGCAGTGGTCGCGGCGACACTGATCGGCGGTTTCGGCGCGGAAAAGCCTTGAATCATCGTGTAGATGGAGAAGGCTTTATAACCGGCCAGGATCAGCACGATCAGCAGAACAACACCCAACATGATCAGCATGCGGCGACGCAGCATATTTCCACTTCCTTGGAGAAAATCAGGTGAGACAGTGGGGCACATTATCTGAGTCGCAGGGTGATTCCAACTGGAAGAAATTACAGGCGAGGCCATCGAGCGCCTGTCACTCAAGGGGACTAACGAACGATGAATAACCTGTGGCGAGGGAGCTTGCTCCCGCTGGACTGCGCAGCAGTCCCATTTTGGGGCCGCTTCGCAGCCCAGCGGGAGCAAGCTCCCTCGCCACAGGAAACGGGCTCAGATGAGGTGAAGGTGGTTATCCCAAAGCCCCGCCGGAAGCTCCAATGGTTTTGCAACCAGCGTTGTCTGACGGCAATCGTAATACCGGCAGCGGCCCTGACCCGAGGTCACGACAAACCCGTCGGCCACGGCGCCAACCCCGGCGCAATCGGGAAGCGGCGCATCCAGGCGCACTTCACCGCTGTCCAGGTCCCAGATGAAAAAGCGGTTGCCGCGCGGCGCAGTCAACGCGACCAATCGCAAGTCACTGTGGACCGCCACGCTGGCGGTGTAATGCCCCATCGCCTGCAACTGATGTTCAGGCACCGCAAACGCCACGAACGGTTGGCCCGGACGCTTGATCGCCAGCAACTCTGAGGACTCGTGGGACGGCCCCATGAATTGCTGGCCGGCGACGATGGTGCCATCGCTGGCGATCCCCAGGTGACGCACGCTGTTCATCTGCTGGGCGAGGGTTTCCTTGCTCAGCAGGGTGCCGTCGCGTTGCATCAATACCAGGCTCGGCTCCATGGCGTTGAGGTTCATCTCGACCCGGCTCTCAGCCTCGGTGCGAATGCCGCCGTTGGCCACCACCAGCGTCTCGCCGTCTGGCATCCACGACACCTGATGGGGGCCGATGCCATGGGTGGAAATCTCGCCGCTGTGCACCAGCCGTTCACCTTCGAACTTATACACACCCAACAGTCCGCGACCCGGATCGGAGGTGTCGTTTTCGGTGGCGTACAGCCAGTCGCCGCTCTTGTGAATCACCGCGTGCCCGTAGAAATGCCGGTTGGGCAGCGAGGCCACGGTTTGCAGGAGCGCGCCGTCGCGCAGGTCGATCAGATAGCTTTCGGTGCCCGGACGCCGTGCGACGAACAGCGCAATCGGCAGCGTCGGGTGGTTGATGATGTCGTGGCAACGCTGCCCGACCTGGGTGGCGAACACCCGGGTGCCGTCCAGCCGATAACCGACGGCGTAATGCTTGCCGTCGCCATCGTCCCGCGCCGAAAGCAGCAGTGGGCTCTTGTCCTTTTGTTTGAACAGCGTCCAGCCGCCCAGTGTCACTGCTCCCAGCAGCAAACTACCTAAAGTCAGAGCCTGACGTCGCAGCATGGCACTCGCCCTCATCAGTCACCGTCGTTGGCGTTGAAGCCCAGTTGGATGCCCAGCGCCTTGGCCAGTTCGCCTTCGTGCAGGCGATGGACGACGTTGAGGCTGTCGTAGAGATCGTTGAGTTGCTGGCGGCCGGCATCGTCGTTGAGCATCTCGGTCAGCGAACGCTGGTTGCTGGCGAACAGTTTCAGGGACGCGGCGTAAGCGGCGTCGATCTTGTCGGCCAACGGTTTTTGCTCACTCGGCAACAGGCCGCGCAGGCCTTTGTTGTCGACGCCTTCCCACACGGTTTTGGCGGCGGCGAGACTGGCTTCAAGGCCGGCCAGGGACGACTGGCTGCGCCAGGCATCGGCCTGGAACGGTTGCGGCACGCCCTTGCTCTGGCGGCCCATCGGCGTACCGAGTTTTTTCTTCAAGGTGTCGAGGGCGGTGACCTGGACGCGCAGCAGGTCGGCGATGGCTTCGTGGGAGTCGGCGTAGCGCTGGTTCGGGAACTTGCTCATCTGCGCGAGCATGCCGTCGGTGTTGTTCCAGCTTTGCAGAATCTCTTCGGCCAGCAGTTTCTGACGCTCGCCAATCGCCTTCAACAGTGGGCAGTACTTGGCTTTTTGCGCGTCGTTGGCCACGTCCGGCTTGCTGTCGAACAGGATGTATTCATAGGCCGAGAGGCCTTGAACCACGACGCTGGACTTGGCCAGGGCGGCGGCATCGATCTGCGGCTGCGCGGTGACCAATTGCTCGACCTGACGGCCCACCAGGTTTTTCTTGTCCGGCCAGAACTGCACCTGCCAGGCGCGATTGCCTTCGGCCAGCGGCCCGATCAGCAGCGGTTGCAGCTCGGCCCAGGCTTTCTGCGCGTGCAGGAAGTCGGCGCGGGCGGTGTCGAGGTTTTCCTTGCCTTCGCAGTAGGCGAGGGCGCTGACGGCCAATTGGCGGTCGGCTTCAACCCAGCGGGTGTACGTTGGCAGGATCACCGATTTGGCGATGGCGGCCGAGGTGACGGCTTGCGGGTCCTGTGGCGAGCAAGCGCCGAGGGCGAGTGCTGCGAGGCTGGTGAACAACAATTTGGGACGGAACATGTCGGGCTCCCGCTATGGAATACGTATTAAAGGGAATTCAAAAACGCCAGCAACGCAGCGCGCTGCTCGGCATTGAAAGACAAAACCTGTTGCTGGGCCGCTTTCGCTTCGCCGCCATGCCAGAGCACGGCTTCGAGCAGATTGCGCGCGCGGCCGTCATGCAAGAACTGGGTGTGGCCACTGACCGCTTGTGTCAGGCCGATGCCCCACAACGGCGGGGTGCGCCAGTCGCGGCCACTGGCCTGGAATTCGCTGCGGTTGTCGGCCAGGCCGTCGCCCATGTCGTGCAGCAGCAGATCGCTGTAAGGGCGAATCACTTGATTGGCCAGTTCAGGTTCGGCGGCGTTGGCGGCGGTGGTGTATTTCGGTGTGTGACAGGACTGGCATCCGGCCTGGAAAAACAGGTTCTTGCCGGCCAGCACTTCGGGCGCATTGACGTCGCGACGAGCCGGTACAGCCAGGTTGCGGCTGTAGAACAGCACCAGGCGCAGGATGTTATCGCTGACTTCCGGCTCGCCATTCGGGCCGTTGCCGGTCGGCGCCTGTTTGCAGACTGTTTGCGCCTCGGTGCAGTCGTCGAAGGGGCGCAGGCTGGTGGTCAGGCCCATGTCACCGGAGAACGCGTGAACGTTCTGCTGATTGAGGTTCGGTTGCCCGGCCTTCCAGCCAAAGCGGCCGAGAACGGTCTTCTGCTGCACGTCGTCCCAGACCCGGTTCGGTCGCCCGGCGATGCCGTTTTTGTCCTTGGCCTGAGCCTCGGCGTTGGCCAGGATCGCTTCGTCGGGGATGGCTTCGAGCAAGCCCAGGCCAATCATTGGCGGGGCAACGCGTGCCGAGAAACGGGTGTCGGGGTGCATCGGGCCGTAACCCAGTTGAGTGATGTTCAGGCTGGGCTTGCGCAACTCGATTTCGGTGCCGTCCTTGAAGCGGACCGGAACGGGGGTGTAATCGACCCGCACTTTGCCTTCCGGGGGCACGCCGGGTATGGCCATGTCCTGGAACTGGCCGCCGTAGACCGGCTCCGGGACCACGCCGAGCTGCTCGATGACGTTGGCATAGGCCGGTGCATTCGGGATCGACAGGCGCACCAGCATCGATACCGCGTTCGCCGCATCGGGCGTCGGCGGATGACCGCGACCGTCCTTGATGTGACAGCCCTGACAGGCGTTGGTATTGAACAGCGGACCGAGGCCGTCCCGGGCGGTGGTGGTCGAAGGGGCGATCACCCAAGGGTTGCGGAAGAAACTGTTGCCGACGCTGAAATCCACGCGCCGTGACGGCGACAGGTTCGCGGAGGGCAGGGAGAACGCATTTTGATCGGTCTTGCGCACAGTCGCCGCGCCACCGGACCGGGCTTCACCGGGTTCGGCCTTGGTAAAACGCGGGGCGTCATCGCAGGCACTCAGGCCCAGGGCCAGAAACAGTGCGGACAAGCGAAGAAGCAGCGAGGGCATCAGACATCCTGCAAGACGAGCAAAACAAGGGCGCAAAGTCTAACAGGGCAAGGGAGTTTGAATAAGAGGAATTATCGTTTGGTTGATGTGGGGCAGGTTTTCACAGGGGACCGAGGCGCCGCCATCGCAATCAGCCTCGCTCCCACGGGTTCAGCGCAGCCCCTGTAGGAGCGAGGCTTGCCCGCGAAGGCGGTATTGAATTCAACATGGAGGGAGACTGACACGGCGCCTTCGCGAGCAGGCTCGCTCCCACGGGTTCAGCGCAGCCCCTGTAGGCGCGAGGCTTGCCCGCGAAGTCGGTATTGAATTCAACATGGAGGGAGACTGACACGGCGCCTTCGCGAGCAGGCTCGCTCCCACGGGTTCAGCGCAGACCCTGTAGGAGCGAGGCTTGCCCGCGAAGTCGGTATTGAATTCAACATGGATGGTGCTGACACGGCGCCATCACAAGCAGGCTCGCTCCTACAGTGGTCCGTGTCTGGCAGGCATGAAAAAGGCGACCCGAAGGTCGCCTCTTTAGTCACTCAGCCAGCGTTGATCAGAATTCGTGATCAGCGTTGTCCGGGTTCAGGTCGCTGATACCCAGTTTGCCAGCGGCGGCTTCGATCGAACCGGTCTGCTTGACCAGGGCGGCGATGGCGTCGCGCACGATCTGGTTGCCAGCGGTGTTACCGGCGGCGATCAGCTGGTCGTAGTGCTCACCCTTGTTGGCGTGATCGACGATGACCTGCATCTTGGCTTCGGTTGCGGCCAGGTCGGCTTTCAGCGCGGTGTCGGCAGCCGGGTCGGCTTTGGCCACCAGGGACGACAGGCTGGCGCCGGTCATTTTGGTGCCGTCTGCGCGGGTGTATTCGCCCAGGTACACGTTGCGGATACCCTTGGCATCGTAGAACTGCGAGTTATGGGTGTTGTCGCTGAAGCAATCGTGTTCGTCTTCAGGGGAGTTGGCTTCCAGGGAAACCTTCATGCGCTCGCCCGCCAGTTCGCCCAGGGACAGGCTGCCCATACCGAACAGCATTTTGCGCAGGCCCGAATCAACCGGTTCCGCTTCCAGGGTGGCGCGGTAGTTGTCGGCCACGTTCGGCTTCCAGTTACCGACCATTTCTTCCAGGTCGCTGACCAGCAGCTGGGTCACGGACTTCAGGTAAGCGCGGCGACGATCGTTGTGACCGCCGGTGGCGCCTTTGCCTTCCAGGTAGTCGGAGGCTGGACGGTTGCCGGCGCCAGGGCCGGTGCCGTTCAGGTCCTGGCCCCAAAGCAGGAATTCGATGGCGTGGTAGCCGGTGGCGACGTTGGCCTCCGAACCGCCCAGTTCGTTCAGGCTGGCGAGTTTTTCCGGGGTGATGTCTTTGACGTCGATCTTGTCTTCGCCGACCTGCACCTGAGTGTTGGCGATGATGTTGGCTGTGGCGCCCGGGTTACCCAGTGCGTGCTCGTAGGATTTGTCGACGTAGTCGATCAGGCCTTCGTCCAGTGGCCAGGCGTTCACCTGACCTTCCCAATCGTCGATGATGGTGTTGCCGAAGCGGAACACTTCGCTCTGCAGGTAAGGAACGCGGGCAGCCACCCAGGCAGCCTTGGCGGCTTTCAGGGTGTCGGCGTTCGGCTTGGCGAGGAAGGCGTCGACGGCGGTTTGCAGGGTTTTCGCGGTGGATTCGGCATCGCTGTAAACGGCGTAGACGATGTCGGCGTAGTGCGCGACAACGGCTTTGGCGGCGGCTTCGTCGACTTTGCTGGTAGCGGCCGGGGCGGCAGCTGGAGCCGCAGCGGTGCTGGCGGCCGGCGTCGGCGTAGCGGCGTTCTTGTCTTTACCTTCGCCACAACCGGCGAGGGAAATAGCGATGGCCAACAGACTGGCGGTAGCCAGAGGCATACGAATCATGGCGAACATCCTGCTTCGAGAGGGGGGTATGGCGCAGCGGGTGCGCAAAACTGCGACATAATGCAAATCTTTCGCATTATCTGTAAAGGGTTGTAGCTGGAAATATTTCTTATTCGTACAAGCGTTGTGTCGTGGATCAAAAACATCGCAGCCCCGTTTCACTCGACAGCGGCTACAAGCACACGGACCCGTAGCAGCTGTTGAGTGGAACGAGGCTGCGATTGTTTGATCTCTACAAAATGGCTGCGTTACTGCGCTGCGCCTGTTTCAGGTAGGCGCTCAATTCCCGTGCCGGCAGCGGTTTGCTGTAGTGGTAGCCCTGACCTTCGTGGCAGCCTTCGGAGATGATGTAGGCCTCTTGCTCGGCGGTTTCCACGCCTTCGGCAATCACCTGCATGCCCAGGCTCTTGCCCAGCTGGATGATCGCCCGAACGATGGTGGCATCGTCGTCGTCATCGAGCAGGTCCTGCACGAAGCTCTTGTCGATCTTGATCTTGTCCAGCGGCAGGCTTTTCAGGTAGCTCAAGGACGAATAACCCGTGCCGAAATCGTCGATCGCAATCAATGCGCCGGAGCGGCGCAGGCTCAACAGATGCTGGGCGGCGGTGCTGATGTCTTCCATCAGGCCGGTTTCGGTGACTTCCAGCTCCAGGCTGCGAGGGGGAAGGCGGTACATCTGCAGCAGGTTGTTGACCACTCGCGGCAATTCGGCGTGGTGCAGTTGCACGGTCGACAGGTTCACCGCCATGCGCAGATCCGGGAAACCCTGATCGTGCCATTCGCGCAATTGCTTGCAGGCTTGATCCAGTACCCATTCGCCAATGGCGATGATGGTGCCGTTCTGCTCGGCGAGCGGGATGAACAGGTCCGGCGGCACCAGACCGTGTTCGGGATGCTGCCAGCGAATCAGTGCCTCGACACCCACCACCCGGTGATCGCGGTAGCTGATCTGCGGTTGATAGACGAGGTAGAACTGGTCCCGCCGCAGGGCGTCGCGCAGGTCTTTTTCCAGTTCCCGACGGCGACGCATCTCGGTGTCGACGCTGGCGATGTAGAACTGATAACGGTTGCGCGAGCGGGTTTTCGCCAGCGTCATGGTCTGCTCGGCTTTTTGCAGCAGTTTCTCGGTGCTGTCGCCGTCCTCGGGAAACAGGGTGATGCCGATGGTCGCGCGCAGGCGGATTTCCTGATGATCGAGGGCAAACGCCGCTTCCAGATCATCGAGAATGCTTTGCGCCAGTTCGGCGGCTTCGTAAGGTTGTTCGATATCGGCCTGGACCAGGGCGAACTGGTCACCACCGAGACGGGCGAGGGCGCCGAGGCGACCGCTGTGAGCGCGCAGACGATCGGCCAGGGCCAGCAGCAACTGGTCGCCGGTCTGATAGCTGAACTGTTCGTTGATGCCTTTGAAGTCGTCCAGGCCCACCACCAGCACCGCAACCCGGCGTTGCAACTTGCCGGCGTCAACCAGGATCTTGTCCAGTTGTTGCTGCAATTGCTGACGGTTCGGCAGACCGGTTAGGAAGTCGTACTGGGCCATGCGCAGCAGGCTGTTTTCCGCTTCGTGGCGCAGGTGGGTGTTGCGTTCGATGGATTCGAGCAACTGGTTGGCGGTGTTGATCCAGATCCCCAGTTCGTTCTTTTCGTGACCCTTGAGCAGTGGGATCTTGTGTTCGCTGGGGCGGTCCGGATTGATTTCGGTCAGGTGTTCGATGATGCGCGACAGAGGTTTGGTCAGCAGCCAGTGGTAGACCAGGTACAACACCAGGCCCATGGCGAGGGCGCGCAATACGCCGGAAATGAAGATGATCACCGAGTTGACGATGAAACCCTGCCCGTAGGTGGCGGTGTCGAGGGTGATGCTCAGATCGCCGTAATACTCGCTGTAGGGGCCGCGGCCGACCAGTTGGGTGGTGAAGGTGCGTTCCTTGCCAAGAATGAGATCGGTCAGCCAGCGGCTGTTTGAATGGTGCAACTCACGAGATTTTTGCGCGAGCATGGCTTCGTTGGGATGGCCGATGGAGGCCTGGCGCACGGCTTCGTCCTGGAACAGGCCTTCGATGACCTGCATGCCCATTTCCCGATCCAGGCTGTAGACGGCCTGGGTGGAGGGGTCGCGGAACATGTCGAGGATGCGTTGTGCATCGTTGGCCACGGCCTGGCGTGTTTTATAGGCATCGAAAACGATCTGCGCGCAGCTCAAGACTACGCCGACGATCAATGCCGACAGGAGCACGACCCGGAGCAACTTCACCGACAAGCTGTTCTTGAGTTCCAGCTTCAAAGGGTTATTCCTTGTTCCGTGCGGGTAGCATCAAGTTGCCATGAGTATTGGCAATCCCGTGATGGCAGTCAAAGGGACATTCAATCTCATGGTTTTTTGCCTGCAGCTTGGCAGAAATGCTGTTGTTTTGAGTATTTGCCCTATTAGTACTGTGTCGGTAGTTGGGTCCTTCAACTTGAGGGGGATTGGGACTATTTTTCCTTTTGTTGATGTTAGCCTGCTGTGGCGGGGGGCAAGGGGCTGAATGCTGGTTTTATTGTCGGAGATTGGCTTGGGTTCTGCTGGTGTCCACATTTCAACTGTGGGAGTGAGGCTGCTCGCGATGGCGGCCTTCGGGCCGACCATGTTGTGGTTGACCGGGTACATATCCGTTTCTGCGGCAACGGCCACTTATGGTTTCGCCCTTACGGCGAGTCCCTTTTGTCAAACGCCACAAAAGGAACCAAAAAGTCTCGCCCCAAGCGTCCGGCCCCTCGCTAAGGCTCGGCGTACCTTCGCTCCGGTATCCATCCGGGGACACTGCCCTCCGGTCTGCTTCGCGACGACCTACATGCAGCGTGTTCGACTGCGTCGAACGGCGCTGCGCGCCACTCCCCGGATGAACACCTCCACTCAGCCTCCCGAAGGGGCGGGTGGATCAAGATCAAGAGCTGCAGGCGAGCTAACGCTCGGCCTGATGAGTGGTGAGAATCAAAAGCTGTACGCTGAATTCTTGTAGGAGCGAGGCTTGCCCGCGAAGGCGGCCTGACAGCCGACCAATCTCTGACAGATGTACGCAATCCAAATGTGGGAGCGAGCCTGCTCGCGAAGGCGGCCTGACAGCCGACCAATCTCTTGCAGGTACACACATTCCATTGTAGGAGCGAGCCTGCTCGCGAAGGCGGCCTGACAGCCAACCAATCTCTTCCTGATGCCTCCCGATTGATCGTTCCCATGCTCCGCGTGGGAATGTCGCCCGGGACGCTCCGCGTTCCATTTTTGTGTGTTGAACAATGTGTAAAAAACTCAGCGTTTTCCCACGCATTTTTCAGGTTGCCGGGTAGGAAGCGTGTTCTCTAACCTCTGGCTGTCGCTGAAAACTCAGCGACCGGGTGTGAGAGCCCGTAGAGGTTTTAATACAGCGCCAGTACCACCATAATTGCCGCCAGCTTATCCGCTGCCAGCAAGTTTTTTATGGCGGCTGTGTGCGGGCAGACTTCGGTCTGGCCGGGTCTATTCCTCTACCGGTTTCTCACTCCGCACATAGCTGCCTCCCCTCCGTCGCGTGAGAAACGACGGGTGATGGCTCCCGTTTGATTAGAGGAATTTCAGTTTGGATAAGTTAATCCCCGACCCACCCGTCAACATCGCTCCCACCACCGAAGCCGAAACGCTCCTCAAAGACCACGAAGCCATAAAACGCGCCCTCGACTACTACCTCGACCCGCCAAACCAATACCTCGAAAAACCCCGGCGCCCCAGCACGATGTTCATGATCGCCCCCGACATGGACACTGAAAGCCTCCTGGCCCAAGCCTGCGAGTCCCTGGCTTCGGCCAGCGTCATGGCCAGCGATTTCGCCTCGAACCTGATCGGTCCGCAGCGCAACACCGTGCTGGCAATCCAGCAGATCATCATGCTGGCGGAGTTGGCGGTGAACCGGGCGCTTGATAACGTCGATCCGGCATAGCATTCCAGAGACCCCGTCATCGTTCTTCGCGAGCAGGCTCGCTTGTATGGTAGGACTTGAAGGGAGGAGGAGGGACAAGGCTCGATTCTGACTGTTGACGCAGTACAGACTGTGGGAGATTTCGCCCCTCCTCCTTTCACCCAAGCGCCGATAAAGAATGCATCTGGCTAGACCGACGATAGGAACAAGCCTGCGCCTCTGGGTGAGCCCTTCAAGTGCTCAAACCTTATCTCGGAGAAAATCCTATGGCAATGCCGGTCTCTCTATCAAAACCGATCGTGGGCGTGGATGTCGCCAAGAATGAACTGGTGATTTATCAGGCTGATAACGATTTGCTTAAAGAGATTCCCAACACTAAAACATCCATCAAGCAGTGGCTGAATACGTTGCCGGGGACGGTGGCTATTGCCATTGAGGCGACCAACATCTATCACCTGGACTTTGCTGATCTGGCCTATGAGGCCGGATGTGCGATTTACATGGTGGGAGGCTATGAACTCAAACATTATCGCGAAGGCGTGAAGATCCGCGCCAAAACCGACGCGCTGGACGCCAAGTTGCTGGCCCGTTACCTGAAGAACGAAGCCGAGGAGTTGCGCCCTTGGACCCCTCCATCACCGCTGTACCGCCAGCTCCTGAGCCTCTTCCGCCGCCGGGCTGCCTTGGTCCAGGCTAGGGTTGGCCTGGTGCAGAGTTGGTCGAATGAGCCGCTGCTGAAAGCGGCTTTTGCAGAACAAGTGAAGTCCATGCAGCAGCTTGAAACGCTGATCGAAAAGACGATCAACGATCAGCTCAAAGAAGCCGGTTTACTCGGTCAACTGAAACGTTGCCTGAAAGTTGAAGGCATTGGATTTTTGACTGGGGCTCGCTTGATAACTGCATTTCAGCGCGGGCATTTTAGAAACGCGGATGCGTTTATCGCCTTCCTGGGCATGGATTTACGGGTGTCTAAATCAGGACAGAAGGACGGTCGCCGCAGTTTGACCAAGCGCGGTGACCCCGAGGCCCGCCGGCTTCTGCACAATGCAGCGATGTCGGCTAGCCGTACGAAAGCCTGGAAAGGGTTTTACGAAGCCCAAAGAGCCCGGGGCTTCAGCACCACTGAGGCGCTGGTGATGCTGGCTCGCAAGCTTGCGCGGGTGGCATTCGCCTTGCTGAAAGGGCAAAGCGAATATCAGTCAAAGGTGAGTTGAGGGTTTCCCCTCAACCATAGAATCTCCCACAGGAGATCGAGCGGGTTTTATAAAGGGTGTGTTCACTGTGGGAGCGAGCCTGCTCGCGAAGGCGGCCGGGTAGTTGATTCGATGTTTAGAGCGACATACGGCAGTGAATACTTCCAAAGTCCATAAAAAAAACCCGGCATAAAAGCCGGGTTTCTTGTCTGGCGTCGAGCTTAAGCCTTGAAGGTTTTGCCTTCAAATTGCTCAGCCACGAATTTCCAGTTGACCAGGTTCCAGAACGCTTCGACGTATTTCGGACGAACGTTGCGGTAGTCGATGTAGTAAGCGTGTTCCCAGACGTCGCAGGTCAGCAGCGGGGTGTCGCCGCTGGTCAGCGGGTTGCCGGCGCCGATGGTGCTGGCCAGGGCCAGGGAACCGTCAGCTTTTTTCACCAGCCAGCCCCAACCGGAACCGAAGGTGCCGATGGAGGTTTTGCTGAATTCTTCTTTGAACTTGTCGAACGAACCGAAGGAAGCGTTGATGGCTTCAGCCAGTGCGCCGGTTGGTTGACCGCCGGCGTTTGGCGCCAGGCAGTTCCAGTAGAAAGTGTGGTTCCAGACTTGAGCGGCGTTGTTGAAGATGCCGCCCGAGGAAGACTTGACGATTTCTTCCAGGGTCTTGCCTTCGAACTCGGTGCCTGGCACCAGGTTGTTCAGGTTCACGACGTAGGTGTTGTGGTGCTTGTCGTGGTGGTATTCCAGAGTTTCCTTGGAAATGTGCGGCTGCAGGGCATCGTGTGCGTAAGGCAGCGGCGGCAATTCGAAAGCCATGATGATTCTCCTAATCAGGTCAGTTGCGGTGAGCGCAAGGCCGATCACGGGCGGCCAGACAAGCGCCGGGGAGTTTGTACTCTTTGCGGCGCATCGGATCGGATCATAGCACCGGGGGTGCGGCATAACCACGCAACAACTGTGTGGGATAGAGGTTCCAGAGCCTTTTGGAATAATCAGCTGGCGACGATTAATTGAAACGCCACGGCAAACATCATCACCGCCACCAACAGATCAAGAATCCGCCAGGTGCTGGGCCGTGCCAGCCAGGGTGCCAACCATGCCGCGCCGAGTGCCAGAGTGAAAAACCACAACAACGACGCACTGGCCGCCCCCACGACATAAGCGCCGGGCTCGGTTTGCTGCGCGCCGAGGGAGCCGATCAACAACACGGTATCCAGATAAACGTGCGGGTTGAGCAAGGTGACGGCCAACGCGCTGAGCATCACCGCACGTAGCGAGCGCACCGTCTGGTTTTCACCTTGTTGCAGGCTTTGTTTCGAGCACGCCCGACGCAGCGCCTGACTGCCATACCAAATCAGAAATACCGCGCCACCCCAGCGGGCGACCGCCAACAAGGTCGGGTTTTGCGCCAGCACCGTCGCCAGCCCGAATACCCCGGCGGCCACCAGCAAGGCGTCGCAGGTGACGCACAGCGCCGCCACCGGCAGGTGATGTTCACGTCGAAGGCTCTGCGCCAGCACAAACGCGTTCTGAGTGCCGATCGCCATGATCAGCCCGGCGGCCACCAGCAGGCCGTTCACATAGCTTTGCCACATAAGGGTTTACTCCGCGTTGGCTGCCAGGTCGCGCAACACGTGCATTGCGCGTTGGGCATCGGCCTGACCGACGAATAAATGGTCGTGGTAGTAACCGGCGATCACGTTGCAACTGATGCCGGCCTGGCCCAATGCCGTGGCGAAGGCGGCGGTGAGGCCGACGGCTTCGAGGGCTGAGTGCACGTTCAAGGTGATCCAGGCCGCGACGTAGTCGAAGCTGAAACCGGCCTGCTCGGCGAGGGAGCGTTCGAGAATGACGGTCAGCCCCTCCTGCTCGCGAAAGCTGCCGACGATCGCGAGGCCGGCGGGCAATTGGCCGTCGCGCAGGGTGCAAAATACATATTCGCCCTCATTGAGGTGCGGGCTCATGCTGCGCAGCAGGGTTGCCAATGAAGTTTCGCCAGCCATGTCGGTGATCCTGTTCAAGAGTGCTTACTGGCTATTCTCCGGTGCAACGCGGTATAAGAAAAACCAATCATGCTGATCGCTCATTAGGAAAACTGATGTTCGACTATAAATTGCTGTCCGCCCTGGCCGCCGTGGTCGAGCAGGCCGGGTTTGAACGTGCCGCGCAGGTTCTGGGCTTGTCGCAATCGGCGATTTCCCAGCGCATCAAGTTGCTGGAGGCGCGGGTCGGCCAGCCGGTGTTGGTGCGGGTCACGCCACCGGCGCCTACCGAGATTGGTCGGCGGCTGCTCAACCATGTCCAGCAGGTGCGTTTGCTGGAACGGGATCTACAGACGCTGGTACCGGCGCTGGACGAAGAAGGTCTGCCGGAACGTCTGCGCATCGCCCTGAACGCCGACAGCCTGGCGACTTGGTGGGCCGCAGCCGTCAGTGATTTCTGCGCCGAGCAACACCTGCTGCTGGACCTGGTCGTCGAAGACCAGACCGTCGGCCTCAAACGCATGCGCGCTGGCGAAGTGGCCGCGTGCATCTGCGCCAGCGAGCGCCCGGTGGCTGGCGCACGTAGCGTGTTATTGGGCGCCATGCGTTATCGCGCGTTGGCCAGCCCGGCGTTTATCGCCCGGCATTTTCCTGAAGGCGTGCGTGCTGACCTGCTGGCGAAAACCCCGGCGCTGGTCTTCGGCCCGGACGATTTCCTGCAGCATCGTTACCTCGCATCCCTCGGGGTCGATGGCGGTTTCGAACACCATTTATGCCCGTCGTCTGAAGGCTTTATCCGCCTGACCGAAGCCGGGCTTGGCTGGGGCCTGGTGCCCGAATTGCAGGTGCGCGAGCAGCTGGAGCGCGGTGTATTGGTGGAGCTTTTGGCAGATAAGCCCATCGATGTGCCGCTGTACTGGCATCATTGGCGCAATGGCGGTCAGCTGCTGGGGTTGCTGACCGATCAATTGGTGCGTTCGTCGAAGCAATGGCTGGTGCCCTGGAAGCAGCCATAAGCGTCAAGCTGCAAGCCGCAAGTGAAGCGCTTGCGGACCGTTTTTAACTTGCTGCGTGTAGCTTGATGCTCACCGCTGCATTTGTTGGAGCTCTACATGAAAATTCTGGTTACCGGCGCAAGCGGCTTCATTGGCGGACGCTTTGCGCGTTTCGCCCTGGAGCAGGGCCTGGACGTGCGGGTCAATGGTCGCCGGGCCGAAAGCGTCGAACACCTGGTGCGCCGTGGCGCCGAGTTTATCCCGGGCGACTTGAGCGACCCGGAACTGGCGCGCGAGCTGTGTTCCGATGTCGAAGCGGTGGTGCATTGCGCCGGCGCGGTCGGTTTGTGGGGACGTTATCAGGACTTTCATCAAGGCAACGTGCAGGTCACTGAAAACGTGGTCGAGGCCTGCCTGAAACAGCGGGTCCGACGCCTGGTGCATTTGTCGTCACCGTCGATCTACTTCGATGGCCGTGATCATCTGGGGCTGACCGAAGAACAAGTGCCTAAACGTTTCAAGCATCCCTACGCCGCCACCAAATTTCTCGCCGAGCAAAAGGTCTTTGGCGCACAGGAGTTCGGTCTCGAAACCCTCGCCCTGCGCCCGCGTTTCGTCACCGGGGCGGGTGATATGAGTATCTTCCCGCGGCTGCTGAACATGCAGCGCAAGGGACGCCTGGCGATCATCGGCAACGGCCTGAACAAGGTCGACTTCACCAGTGTGCAAAACCTCAATGAAGCATTGCTCAGCAGCTTGCTGGCCAGCGACTCGGCCTTGGGCAAGGCCTACAACATCAGCAACGGCACGCCTGTGCCGTTGTGGGACGTGGTCAATTACGTCATGCGCAAGATGGAAGTCCCACAAGTGACGCGCTACCGTTCCTACGGCCTGGCCTACAGCGTTGCCGCGCTCAACGAAGGGGTGTGTAAATTGTGGCCGGGCCGTCCCGAGCCGACGTTGTCACGGCTGGGCATGCAGGTGATGAACAAAAATTTCACCCTGGACATCAGCCGCGCCCGGCATTATCTGGACTACGATCCGAAAGTCAGTCTCTGGACGGCCCTCGATGAATTCTGCGGCTGGTGGAAAGCCCAGGACATTCGCTGACTTTTGCAGTGACAAACCTGCCAGCACTGAACCGAGTTTGGCGTTGAGGGTCAATCGCTGCGGCCGTGGGGTTTATACTCGCTGCCTATAGCCATCACCGCGTTCCACAAAGGTTGACTCAATGTCCATGCGTAACGATGCCAACGACGACTTCGATGATGTTCCAAGCCTGCGCGCCGACGTCCCCGATGACGATGATTTTCCGACCTCGAAACGCACCTCCGTGCATTCGCGCCCGGCACCGGTGGTCAAGGTCAAAAGCGCCAGTACCGGGCCTCTTTGGGCATTGGTCGGCGCTTTGTTCTTCGCATTCGCTGGCCTTGCCTGGTGGAGCTTTCAGCAGATTTCGCTGATGGAACAGCAACTGGTGGCCACCCAGGAAAGTTTCGCGCGGATCAGTGAGGATGCGGCGGGACGCTTGCAGGACATTTCCGGCAAGGTGGTCGCCAGCCAGACCAACGTCACTAGCGACAGCGAAGCCCTGAAGTTGCAAATCAAGCAGCTGGAAAACCAGTTGCAGGACCAAAGCAAGCAGCAGCAAGGTGTGGTCGGTCAGACCAGCGACCTGGACAAGCGTCTGGCACAAATGACCGCGCAAACCACCGACCTGGACAAGCGCCTGGCGCAGATGACTGCCCAGAGCACCGAACACCAGGCCGCCAACACGCAATTGCAGGCGCAGGTCAAAGCCTTGAGCACCGAGTTGGCTGCGCTGAAAAGCGCCCCGGACGACACCAGCAAATTCGACGCCCAGCTCAAAAGCCTCGGTGCCGACATCGTCGCGCTGAAAAAACAGGGCAACCCGAGCGCCGCCATCGAGCGACTGGAACAAGACATGATCGTGCTCAAAAGCCAGCAGGACAACCGCCCGGCAGCAGCGCAAGGCGTCACCAATACCGCCGAGTTCGATGCCTTCCGCGGCCAGACCACCCGCAACATCAACACCCTTCAGGCGCAGATCCAGAATCTGCAGCAGCAACTCCGCGCAAGGCAGTAAACCTTCGACAGCTGCTACAAGGGCCTGAAAATTCGTACATATCCCATAGCCGTCTACGCTCTTGAAACACCGACAAGAACGAGGGGATGCGCTATGGGGGTTCTGCACAAGTGGGCCGTGCTGGGGTGGATGCTGTTGTTGTGTCTGGGGCAGGTTCAGGCGGCTACGGCGGAAAAGGATGACAGCCAGGCGGCCAAAGCCTTGCTGGAAAAAGCCCTGGCCTACTACCACGACAACGGCGACAAGGCGTTCGCGGCGTTCAGCCGTCAGGGCGAGTTTGTCGACAAGGATCGTTACGTCTTCGTGGTCGATACCAAGGGCGTGATGCTTGCCAGTGGCGGGCCGTCTTCGGCCTTGATCGGGCGTGATGTGACCGAAACCCTGGGACCGGATTTGCAGAAGGCCTTCAAGGACGCCTTGAAAGTGCCGGAGGGCAATGGGATTCAGCAGGCTGAATATCGCTGGCAGAACTGGTCCGACGGCAAGGTCGAGCGCAAGCATGTGTTCTATCAGCGCGTTGGCCAGCGGATTCTGGCCGTGGGTTACTACCTGCCACGGGCGTCGGCGGAACAGGCGATGGCCTTGCTGAACAAAGCGGCGACGGATCTGGCCAAAGACGAAAAGGGCACGCTGACTGCGATCAACTCCCTCAAGGGCGGCTACTTGCAGGATGACCTGTACGTGTTCGTCGTTGACCTCAACACCCAGCGTTACGTGGCCCACGGCACCAACCTGCGGCTGATCAATACCGACTTCGGCAAGATCAAGGACCCGGAAGGCAAACCGGTGGGCGAGCCGATCCTGGCGTTGATTGCCAAGCAGGATTACGGCGAATACGAATACCGCTGGAAAAACCCGGTCACCAGCAAGGTTGAAGACAAGCATGCCTACCTGAAAAAGGTCGGGCATTTTCTGGTGGCGGTCGGGTATTACAGCCCTTGATTCATCGGTGTCTGTGAGGACGCCTTCGCGAGCGGGCTCGCTCCCACAGTAGATCTCCAGTGTTCACAGCATTTGTGGACGACAAAGATCCATTGTGGGAGCGAGCCTGCTCGCGATGGCGGGCGACTCGGTCTATCTATCGGACTTTATCCTCACGCCCCCGCAACACCCTGTTCGGCATCGCAACCGCCGCCGCCAACCCCAGCAACGACACCGCCGCACTGACCATCAGCAAATGCCTGAACGTCAGCGCCAACTCGGCGCGCAAGGCGTTCTGCGCCTCCCCCGGTGCAGCGTTCAAACCGTCCAGCAACACATTCCCTGAACGGCCCTCGGCAATCATCGACGAACCGGCCAGGTGGGCGAAGCTCGAATCCTGCAGCAGCGCCAGCAACAGCGCCGACATCAATGCCACCCCCACCGCGCCGCCCAGCGAGCGGAACAGGTTGGTGGTGCTGGTGGCGACGCCGATGTCCCGCTGTTCCACCGAGTTCTGCGTCCCGACCAATGACGTCGGGAATTGCATGCCGCTGGCAATGCCGCTGAGCAACATAAACAGACTGCTGAGCAAGAACGCCTGGGGCGGACTGAAAGCCATGCCGAGAATCGAGATCGGCATCAGCACCGCCCCTGCCAGGATCATCGGTTTGTAGCGCCCGGTCACCGAGGTGCGGCGTCCGGCGAAATAAGCCCCGATCGGCAAGCCCATGGCCAGCGGCAACAGGTGCAGCGCGGCGCTGTCGGCCCCGGCGCCGGTGACGCTCTGGAAGCGCAGCGGCATCAGCACGATCAGCGAGATGGCCTGGAAACTGGTGAAGAAAATCGTGCACCAGCACAGGATCGCGTTGCGGTTGGCAAACAGGTGCATCGGCAGCAACGGCTCCCGCGCCCGGCGCTCATGCCAGACGAACAGCGCCAGCACCAGCACCGCGCCCCCGAGCAGGCCCAGCACTTCGGCGCTGCGCCATGAGTGGCCCTGACCAACTTGCGTGATGCCCAGCAGCAAGGCGGTCAAACCGATAATCATCAGCAACGTGCCGAGGTAATCGATGATCGGTTGGCGTTGTGGCACGGGCAAACCCACCAGTGTGCGATTGGCCACCAGCCAGGCTCCGATGCCCAGCGGCAGGTTGATCAGAAATACCCAGCGCCACGACAGGTATTCGGTCATGTAACCGCCGAGCACCGGGCCGGCAACACTCGCCACGGCGTACATGCTGCTGAAATAACCCTGATAGCGACCGCGCTCCCGGGGCGGGACGATATCCCCGATGATCGCCTGGCTGACCGAAATCATCCCGCCCGCACCGATGCCCTGGATGATTCGCGCCAGCACCAGTTGTTCCATGCTTTGGGCCATGCCGCAGAACAGCGAGGCGAGGGTGAACAGCCCCATTCCGAACAGCATCAACTTGCGTCGGCCGTACAGGTCGCCGAGCTTGCCGTAGATCGGCACCGCCACGGTCATCGCCACCATGTAGCCGGAAATCACCCAGGCCAGCAGGCTGACGTCCTTGAATTGCGCGGAGATGGCCGGCATGGAAACGGCGACGATGGTCTGGTCCAGTGCGCCGAGAAAGATCGCCAGCATCAGGGCGATCAACACGCTGCGAATAGCCGGTTTAGGCGTTTCAGGCTGGTTGAGATTGGTCACGGTGGAACCTGCGGGCAGTGAGTGTCCCGCACGAGGCAATGGCGAGCGGGGATGCTCGCCAGTGTAAGTCGGTAGGAGGCTATTCGATAGCCTCATAAGGAAGCCCGACGTAATTTTCTGCAATGGTTTTTCGACCGGCCTCGGAGTGTACGAAGTAGTCCAGCTCTGACTCGCAGATGCGCTGGCTGAAGGCGTCGTGATCATCGAAGCGGTGCAGCATCGACGTCATCCACCAGGAAAACCGTTCGGCTTTCCAGACCCGGCGCAGGCAGATCTCAGAGTATTTCTCCAGCAGATCGAGGCGTCCCTCGGTGTACACCTTTTGCAAAATGGTGAACAAGGTGCTGACGTCGCTGGCCGCCAGGTTCAGGCCTTTGGCGCCAGTGGGCGGGACGATGTGCGCCGCGTCGCCGACCAGGAACATCCGCCCATACTGCATCGGTTCGACCACAAAACTGCGCAGGGGCGCGATGCTTTTTTCGATGGACGGCCCGGTCACAAGAGTATCGGCCAGCGCCGCAGGCAGGCGCGATTTGAGCTCCTCCCAAAAGCGCTCATCCGACCAGGCCTCGACCTTCTCGTCGGCCGGCACCTGAAGGTAGTAACGCGTGCGGGTTGCCGAACGCATGCTGCACAAGGCAAAACCGCGTTCGTGGCGGGCGTAGACCAGTTCGTCATGGACCGGCGGCGTATCAGCGAGAATCCCGAGCCAGCCGAATGGATAGACCCGCTCGAAGACCTTCAGGCATTCGGCAGGAATCGACTGTCGCGCCACGCCATGGAAACCGTCGCACCCGGCGATGTAGTCGCAATCTAGGCGCCAGGTCTCGCCATCCTTCTCAAACGTCACGAACGGTTCTGCGGTTTTCATTGCGTGCGGTACGACGTTGCCGGCCTGGTAAATCGTCTGCGCGCCAGCCTCCCGACGAGCGGCCATCAGGTCCCGGGTGACTTCGGTCTGACCGTAGATCATCACGGTTTTGCCACCGGTCAGGGCTTGCAGATCGATGTGTACCCGGCGTCCGTCGAGGGCCAGCTCGAAACCGCCATGGACCAGCCCTTCGGCATCCATGCGCTGACCCACCCCGGCCTGACGCAAAAGCTCTACCATGCCTTGTTCGAGGACACCGGCGCGGATTCGGCCGAGCACATAGTCGGGGGTCTGTCGTTCAAGGATCAGGGTGTCGATTCCGGCGTTATGCAGCAATTGGCCGAGCAGCAAACCGGAGGGGCCGGCGCCAATGATGGCGATTTGGGTTTTCAGCGTTTTCATTGTTTTTATGACTCGCAAGCTTCACGCGACCACGGCCGGTGAATGATTTTTATGGATCGAGTGCTTGCATTTTTCCCTTGCGGGTCTGTCAATTGAAGGTGAAAACTGAGCCGATACCTGTACATTCTGCCAATCGGTGCGATTATCGCCCGTAACCCTCTGAGGCCTGGATTGAAGTGATGAACAAGCCTGACCTACCTTCGATTCCAGTGTTCAAGCTCTACGGTGAAAGCCTGGACTGGCCGACCCCCGACTTGCTGCACTGTGAAACCATTTCCAAACGCAGCCGCGAACATCAATGGGAAATCAAACCCCATCGTCACGCTGATTTGTGCCAGTTGCTCTTCGTATTCAAAGGTCAGGCAGAGCTTGAAATCGAAGGCAAACACACGGAGCTGACCGAACCGGCGATCCTGATCCTGCCGCCGTTATCGGTGCATGGTTACCGGTTTTCCGAGGACGTCGAAGGGTTCGTCGTGACCCTGGCCGCGCCATTGATTGCCCATCTTCAGGCGCAACTGGGCAATTCGGTGAACGCGTTGGCCCAAGCCGAAAGTTACCCGGCGGGCAAGGACAGCGATTACCTCAACAGCCTGTTTTCAGCGCTGCAAGAGGAATACACCGGGCACCAGCCTGCGCGTGAAATGCTCATGCATTCGCTGGTCAGCGTGATCATGGTGTGGGTCAGCCGCCAGGTGATTTCGCGCCGCGCTGCCAGTCAGCGTCCGCACCGTGCCCGGGAGTACCTCAACGGTTTTATCCAGCTGGTGGAAGAGACCTACCGTCAGCACGTCAAGGTCGAGGACCTGGCGCATCGGCTGGGGATCTCCGTGTCGCACCTCAACGGCACCTGTCGTGAGCTGGCGGGGCAACCGGCGTTGCAGATCATGCACGAGCGACAGTTGCTGGAAGCCAAGCGCTTGCTGACCTACACCAGCATGACCATTTACGAAATGTCCGACGTGTTGGGGTTTTCCGATCCGACCAACTTCACACGCCTGTTCCGGCGTCGGGTAGGGATCTCGCCCAAGGCTTTTCGCGACCGCTTGAAGGCCGATCAGGACAACGAGGCCTGACCGCCTTCGTTACCGAAGGGCATTGAGGGTCGCGTTGTGGGGAATGCAGCGCTCGAAGTTACAACTCGCGTAGTCGCGGGGCAGTTGTCGCAACTGCTCGACACGCCAGGCGGCGGTGCCATACAGCGCCAGCGTCGCCGCGCAGGTGACGAAAATGGCGAGGTATCTTCTTGTTTTGGTGTTCATGGCGTTGACCTCTGAACGAATACCCTCCGGTATTACTTTGAGCATAGGTCAGCGGGAGTGAGTTGCCAGTGACAGGGCTTTTGTATGTACCCCGACATTCAGAACACTGATACCCCCCTGTGGGAGCGAGCCTGCTCGCGATAGCGGAGTGCCAGGCAACAGAGATGTTGAATGTCGGACCGTCATCGCGAGCAGGCTCGCTCCCACAAGGGGAGTGGAGTCGAGGGCAAAGGCTGCGGTATCACCAATCAAACTGTGGGAGCGAGCCTGATCGCGATAGCGGAGTGCCAGGCAACAAAGATGTCAGATTTCAGACCGTCATCGTGAGCAGGCTCGCTCCCACAAATGGATGCGATTACAGGCCGATATCCCATGCCGGTTCTTCGGGAAACCTGAGCACCAGAAAATCCAGCATGCTGCGCAGCGCCGCCGGCATGTGCTTGCGTGAGGCGTACACCGCGTACACGTTCATCTGCCGGGGCTCGGCGTGTGGCAGCAGGCGGATCAGCTCGCCGCTGTGGATATGCACACCCGCCTGATAACTGGGCAGCATTGCCACCCCCGCACCGGCCATGGTTGCGCGCAGCAATGTGCTGGCTTCGTTGGCGCTGATGTTGCCTTGCACTGGCACCGACACCGGCTCGCCGTTCTCCTCGAAATGCCAGAGGCTTTTGCCGAAGTAGGAGTGGGTCAGGCAGTTGTGCTGGCTCAAGTCCTCGACCCGCTGCGGTGTCGGGTGTTCGCTCAGGTAAGCAGGGGAGGCGCAGATCACCGAGCGGCAGACGGTCAGCCGCCGGGCGATCAGGTTCGGGTCAAGGTCGTTGCTGGTGCGGATCGCCAGGTCGATGCGTTCATCCACCAGGTTCACCGTGCGGTCCAGCATCTGCATGTCGATGCTGACACCGGGGTACCTTTTGACGAAAGCCGCCATGGCATCCGCCAATTGCGCCTGGCCGAACGAGGTGCTGACGCTGATGCGCAGCAGGCCACGTGGCGCCTCGTCCGGCTCGCTGACAGCGGCTTGCATGTCGGTGGACAGGTCGAGCATCTGCCGACACCGGGGCAGAATCTCGCTGCCGGCGGCGGTCAGGCTCAATTTGCGCGTGGTGCGGTGCATCAAACGCGCGCCGACCCAATCTTCCAGCTCGGCCAGATAACGCGATACCACCGGCCGTGACAGGTCCAGATGATCGGCGGCGGCCGACTGGCTGCCGAGGTCGACCACTGAGACGAACACTCGCATTGCTTGTAGACGATCCATGATTTGCCCGCTTTCAGAAACAAACTATGTTCAAGCATCGCATTTTTTGTACTGAGTCATGCAACTAAGCTCTGTCCCCATCGCCAGACACGGCATTTGGACAACGGAGCAACAGATGATCGGCTTCACCTCTCTCAAGCGCTTTTTGCTGGCCACCGCCACCCTTGGCTTCGCGGCCCACGCGGCTGCGGCATCGACCCTGACCCTGGACGTATATAACCCGGGCGACAAGGCAATCTTCCCGGTGACCTCGGTTCTGGTCAGCGGTGAGAAAGAAGCGATTCTGGTCGACGCGCAATTCGGCAAGTCCCAGGCCGAACAGGTGGTCGAGAAAATCCGCGCCAGCGGCAAGCAACTGACCACCATCTACATCAGCCACGGTGACCCGGATTACTACTTCGGCCTCGACACCCTGACCGCCGCCTTCCCGAACGCCAAAGTGCTGGCCTCGCAGCCGACCGTGGATCACATCAAGCACACCGTCGACGGCAAACTGGCGTTCTGGGGCCCGAAAATGGGCGCCGACGTGCCGGCCAAAACCATCGTGCCGGGCGTACTCAAGGGTGACAGCCTGATGCTTGAAGGGCAGAAGTTGCAGGTGGTGGGCCTGGACGGCAAGCAGCCGGACCGGACCTTTGTGTGGATCCCGTCGATCAAGGCCGTGGTCGGTGGCGTGGTCGTCGCCGAAAACATCCACGTGTGGATGGCCGACACCCAGACCGCGCAATCCCACACCGATTGGTTGGCTACGCTACATGCCATCGAAACCTTGAAACCGAAAACCATCGTGCCGGGTCATTACCTCGGTGAGAGCGCCCGTTCGCTGGCCGCGGTGCAGTTTACTGCCGATTACATCAAGGCCTTTGACGAAGAAACCCCAAAGGCCAAAGACGCCGCCGCGCTGATCGCCGCCATGAAAAAACGCTTCCCGACTTTGGGCGAAGACAGCTCGCTGGAGCTGAGCGCGAAAGTCGCCAAGGGCGAGATGAAGTGGGGTGAATGAGTTTATGTGGCGAGTGGATTAACTGTGGCGAGGGAGCTTGCTCCCGCTGGACCGGGCTGGCGCTCCAGTGCGAAGCGCTCCCACGCAGTGTTTGAGCCACAGCGCACTCTCAGGTTTTACGACTGCTGCGCAGCCGAACGGGAGCAAGCTCCCTCGCCACAATGTTGGATGCCAAACGAATACGCGTGTACTCAAGCCAACTGGAGAACGTCATGAGCAAAATCGCAATCATCGGTGCCACCGGCCGTGCCGGCAGCCAATTGCTGGAAGAAGCCCTGCGTCGGGGTCATAGCGTCACGGCCATTGCCCGCGACACCTCGAAGATCAGCCCGCGTGCCGGTGTGGTTACCAGGAACGTCGATGCCCTTGATGCCCAAGCGTTGCAGGCGGCCGTCGCTGGTCATGACGTGGTCATCAGCGCGGCGCACTTCGCGACCCTTCCCGCCAGCGCGGTGATCGGGCCGGTGAAAAAGGCCGGGGTGAAACGCCTGCTGGTGGTGGGCGGTGCGGGTTCGCTGTTGCTGCCGGACGGCACTCGAGTGATCGACAGCAAGGGCTTTCCTGAGGAGTACAAGGCTGAGGCGAGCGCTGGGGCTTTGTTTCTGGAAAACCTGCGTGAGGAACAGGATCTGGACTGGACCTTTCTGTCCCCGTCGGCGGAATTCGTCGAAGGTGAGCGCACCGGGGCGTTTCGGGTGGGCAAGGATGATTTGCTGGTGAGCAGCGAAGGGCGGAGCTGGATTTCGTTCGCCGATTACGCGATTGCGCTGATCGATGAAGTGGAAGCGCCGAAGCATTCGCGGCAGCGGTTCACCGTCGGTTATTGAGTCACTGAAAAACCTGTGGGAGCGAGCCTGCTCGCGATAGCGGTGGGTCATTCAACAAATATGCCGACTGACCCACTGCTATCGCGAGCAGGCTCGCTCCCACAGGGTTATGCGCCAAGTCTTCGGGGCTCAGCGTGACTGAGCCTGCTCCACCAACCACCCCAACAACTCGCGCAACTTCGGCGAAGGCCCGGGTTTTTCCGGGAACACCAGGTAATACGCCAACCCTGTCTTCACCTTCAATTCAAACGGCATGACCAGTCGCCCAGCGCTCAGGTCGTCGCCAATCAACGACCAGTCCCCAATCGCCACGCCAGTTCCTTGGGACGCCATCGACATCGCCAGGTCCAGGGTTTCGAAATGCTGGCCCTTGCCGACATTGCTCAAGCGAATATCGGCGCTGGCCAGCCAGGCTTTCCAGTCGCGTTCATCGCGGGTCGGGTGCAACAGCATGTGTTGTTCCAGATCCTCCGGCGCCTGCAACGGCACCGGCCCCTCGAGGTACGGCCGGGAGCAGACTGGCGTCAGTTGCTCATCGAACAGCCGATGGGACGCCAGTGATGTCTCCGGCGGTACGCCATAGATCACCGCCGCATCGAACTGCTCGCGATGAAAATCCACGCCGTGTTTCACCGTGGTGGTCAGTTCGACCGGCACATCCGGACGCTCCCTTTGCCACTGCACCAGGCGCGGCAACAACCAGCGCATCACGCACGTCGGGGCCTTGAGTTGCAGGGTTTCGCGCTTCTCGCCGATCTGTTCCACCGCCTCGTCGATCAAGCCGAAAATCTGCTGCACCCGTGGCAGCCACTCGCGTCCTTCAGCGGTCAGGCTCAAGCCCCGGGCCTGGCGGATAAACAACTCATAACCCAGATGTTCTTCCAGCCCGGCGATCTGCCGGCTCACCGCGCCTTGGGTGATGTAGAGCTGTTCGGCGGCCCGAGTGAAGTTGCAGCACTGCGCGGTAATCAGAAAAGTGTGCAGCGCCGGCAGGGGAGGCAATCGTTTCATTTGGATCCAAGGTATGACGTGAGGACATGGCTAGTATGACTTTTTATCCATTGTTGCGGCTACGTGTCGCCCGTTCCAATGAGGCCATCCCTGGACCTGCCCACGCATCATAAACACTGCGCAGGCCCGGCGTCTCAAACGAACAAAAAGGGCAAAGACATGGCGACGTGCGGCGAAGTATTGGTCAAGTTACTCGAAGATTACGGGGTCGAGCAGGTGTTCGGCATTCCCGGGGTTCATACCGTGGAGCTGTATCGCGGGCTGGCCCGTTCGAGCATCAACCACGTCACGCCGCGTCACGAACAGGGCGCCGGTTTCATGGCCGACGGTTATGCGCGCACCAGTGGCAAACCGGGTGTGTGCTTCATCATTACCGGCCCTGGCATGACCAACATCACCACCGCCATGGGCCAGGCCTACGCCGATTCGATCCCGATGCTGGTGATTTCCAGCGTGCAATCGCGCAGCCAGTTGGGCGGTGGTCGCGGCAAGCTCCACGAGCTGCCGAACCAGAGCGCCTTGGTCGGCGGCGTGGCGGCGTTCTCCCACACCTTGATGTCGGCAGCTGAATTGCCTGGCGTATTGGCCCGCGCCTTTGCTCTGTTCCAGGCCGGCCGTCCACGCCCGGTTCACATCGAAATTCCGCTGGACGTGCTGGTCGAAGAAGCCGACGACCTGCTCGCCAGCCTGCCAGTGAACATCGACCGTGCTGGCGCCTCGCCAAGCGCCATCAGCCGCATGACCGCGCTGCTGGCCGGCGCCAAGCGCCCACTGATTCTCGCGGGTGGCGGTGCCATTGATGCCGCCGCCGAGTTGACCGAGTTGGCCGAACGGCTGGACGCACCCGTGGCCCTGACCATCAATGCCAAAGGCATGCTCGAATCCAGTCACCCGCTGCTGATCGGTTCGACCCAGAGCCTGGTTGCGACCCGTGCCTTGGTCGCCGAGGCCGACGTGGTGCTGGCCATCGGCACCGAACTGGCCGAGACCGATTACGACGTCACGTTTGCCGGCGGTTTCGAGATTCCCGGCGTGCTGCTGCGCGTGGACATCGACCCCGACCAGACCGTGCGCAATTACCCGCCGAAAGTCGCCCTGGTGGCGGACTCGCGTAACGCCGCGCAAGCCTTGCTCAGTGAACTGTCCAAGCACTCGCTGGCCGAGCGTCGCAACGATTGGGGACAAGTCCGCGCTGCCCGTCTGCGTGACGACCTCGCCGCCACCTGGGACGCCCCGACCCTGGCCCAGACCCGCTTCCTCGAAACCGTGTTGCACGAATTGCCGGACGCAGTGTTCGTCGGCGATTCGACCCAACCGGTGTACACCGGCAACCTGACCTTCAACCCGGAACGCCCGCGTCGCTGGTTCAATTCGTCCACCGGTTACGGCACCCTCGGTTACGCCTTGCCGGCGGCAATCGGCGCCTGGCTCGGTGGCAGCCTTGAAAACGGCGCGCGTCCTCCGGTGGTGTGCCTGATCGGTGACGGCGGCCTGCAATTCACCCTGCCGGAACTGGCCAGCGCCGTTGAAGCGCGCACCCCGGTGATCGTCCTGCTGTGGAATAACCAGGGCTACGAAGAGATCAAGAAATACATGGTCAACCGCGCCATCGAACCGGTGGGCGTGGACATCTACACCCCGGACTTCATCGGTGTGGCCAAGGCGCTGGGCTGTGCGGCGGAAGCGGTCAACGGTGTTGAACAACTGCGCAGCGCCTTGCGCAGCGCCGCCGACCGTCAGGGCCCGACCCTGATTGAAATCGATCAGACCCAGTGGATGAAGGCGGTGTCGAAATGAGTTTCCCTACCACTCTGGACGGCCTGTACATCAACGGCCAATGGTCGGCTGGCAACGAACATCTGCGCGTGATCAACCCGGCGACCGAAGCCCTGTTGACCACCGTGAATGGCGGCGATGAAAAAGCCGTCGATCAAGCGGTCACCGCCGCCACCCAGGCGTTCGGCGAATGGTCGAAAACCACCGGTGCCGAACGCGGCGCGATCCTGCGCAGAATCGCCGCCGGCGTGCAGGCCGGGCGCGACCACTTGATGAAGTTGCAGTCGAGCAACAACGGCAAGCCGCTGTTCGAGGCCGCCATCGACGTCGATGACGTGATCGCGACGTTCGAGTACTACGCCGGTCTCGCCGAAGGCCTCGATGCCAGACAAGACAGCAACGTCGAGCTGCCCACCGACGATTTCAGCGCTCGCGTGCGCCGTGAACCGTGCGGCGTGGTCGGCCTGATCGTGCCGTGGAATTTCCCGATGGTCACCACGGCCTGGAAACTCGCCCCAGCCCTGGCGGCCGGTTGCTGCGTGGTGCTCAAACCGTCCGAAGTCACGCCGTTGCCCGAGCTGGAACTGGCGGCGATCGTCGCTGAGGCCGGCTTGCCGGATGGCGTGTTCAACCTGGTCTGCGGCACGGGCCTGGCCGTCGGCGCGCCGCTGTCGGCCGACCCGCGCATCGCCAAAATTTCCTTCACCGGCAGCAATGCGGTCGGTGTGCAGGTCATGCAACGTGCGGCGGAAACCGTCAAAGGCGTGAGCCTGGAACTGGGCGGCAAATCTTCGCTGCTGGTGCTCGCTGACGCCGACATCGAACTGGCGGTGGAAGTGGCCTGTGGCGGCGGTTTCTTCAACGCCGGGCAAATGTGCTCCGCCACCAGCCGCGTGCTGGTCGCTGATGAATTGGCAGATGAGTTCCTCATCCGATTGAAGGCCCGCGCCGAAGCCATTCGCGTCGCCGACCCGTTCGACCCGAACGTGGAAATGGGCGCGCTGGTCAATCAGGCGCAATACCAGCGTGTGCTGGGCCACATCGATCGCGGTTTGAGCGCCGGGGCCAAGCTGGTTAGCGGCGGTAATCGCCCTGCAGACCTGCCCCGCGGCTATTTTTTGCAGCCGACGATTTTCACCGAAGTGCCCCAGGGCAGTGCGTTGTGGTGTGAAGAGATTTTCGGCCCGGTGATCTGCGTGCGCAGTTTCGCCACAGAAGCCGAAGCGATTGCCCTGGCCAACGACAGCCAGTTTGGTTTGGTGGCCAGCGTGGTGACTCGCGACAACGAAGCCGCGGATCGGGTCGCCAACGCCTTGCAGGCGGGGCTGGTGTGGATCAACGCGCCGCAAGTGATCTTCCCGCAGACCGCTTGGGGTGGCTACAAACAGAGCAGCATCGGCCGCGAATTGGGGCCGTGGGGCTTGCAGGCTTTCCAGGAAATCAAACACGTGATTCGCGCCGTCTGAAGGCACGAAACAGGTGAGTGCATGCCTCGTATCGAGGCATGCACTGGTGTCATGGCTTCGATGAGTTTTTATCGATAGTCAGGTGTTTTGCACGACCTCAGGATGAACTCACTGGTTCAGCCAAACCCCCGAAAATACGAGGGAAAACGCTGATCCGGCTGCGCGGATGCAACAGTTTCGACCTGCCTTATACCTACAAAAACAAAGGGAGTCCGTAATGGGCGAACATGATCTGAACAGACGTCAATTCATCAAAACCGTGGGCGTGGCGTCCGTAGCTGCGGCGGCCATGAGTTTGCCCTTCGTCAAGGCCAATGCCAGCGACACGCGCTTCCAGGGCAAGACCCTGCGCCTGTTGACCTGGTCCGACGACACCGGCCTGGCTGCACTGCGTAACATCGCGGCCACCTTCGAAGACAAATATGGTTGCAAGGTCATCGCTGACCGCACCGGCAGCACCTCGGAAATGGTCGCCAAACTCAAGGCCGCCGGTGATCGTCCGCAGTACGACATCATCACCCTGGCCGGCGTCGGCGCCGAAGGTCTGGCAGCAGCCAATCTGCTGGAAAAACCAGACCTCAACCGCATTCCCAACCTGGTCGACGTACCGGAGAAATACCGTACCGGCGCTAACGGTCACGGCATCGGTTACCTGCTGTGGTGCAACAGCCTCGTCTACAGCACCCGCACCATCAAGGAAGCACCGGACAGTTACGCCGCCCTGTGGGACGCCGAGCTGTCGCCGAACATCTTCCTGCCGCCGCCGAACTGGACCGAAGCGATGGACCTGATCATCATCGCCGCCAAACTGGCCGGGGGTGACGAGCACAACATTGAGCCGGGCTTCAAGAAACTTGCCGAGCTGAAAGACCGTGTGGTCACCCTGGGTGAAAACCCGAACCAGATCGCCGAATTGTTCCGCACCGGTTCCCTGGACATGGGCGGCCTGTACGCACCGGCGTTCTTCCCGAAACAGATCCGCGATCCGGCCTACGGCCTGGGCGCTACGTTCGGGATGAAGGAAGGTTTCTACACCGACCTGATGCTCTCGGTGATGCCGAAGAACCGTCCAGGCGATACCGACCTGACCTACGCCTTCATCAACCACTCTCTGGACCCGCTGGTGCAGGGCAAGATGGCCGAGGACATCTACAACGGCCCGGTCAACGCCAAGGCGATCATCTCCGCCGAAGCGCGCAAGAGCCCTTACATCCTCACGCCGGAGCAGATTGCCGAGAAGGCGATCATGCACGACAACGCCTTCCTGGCCTCCGTGCATGACCAATGGATTCGTCGTTACACGGAAATCTTTTCTTCCTGATTGAGTGGCGAACACAAGATCTTCAACCACTGAAGATCCCCTGTGGGAGCGAGCCTGCTCGCGAATGCGGACCGACATCCAACGATTGTGTCGGCTGATAGACCGCCATCGCGAGCAGGCTCACTCCTACAAGGGGGCGGAGTGGTCTGAGGTCCTGTGTTTGTCAGCTGCTTTCCATTGACGAGACCTTTGCTATGGAACACCAACCTCTGACTCATCCGGTCGCCGCCGCTCCCGTGCGTGCCAATCGGGGTGTTTCGCCGACGGCGCGTGCGTGGTTTTTCCTCTCGCCCTCGATGCTGTTTCTGGGCGTGCTGATTGCCGCCAGCCTGCTGGTACTGCGCATGAGCGTGGGCACCAAAGGCGCAGAGTGGACCGGGTTCAGCCTGGCCAGTTATGCCCAATTGCTCGAACCCTATTACCTCAAATCCTTGCTGCTGACCCTGCGTCTGGCGCTGATCAGCGCGGTGATCGCGGTGTTGCTGGCGATCCCGGTGGCCTACACCATGTCGCGCCTGACCTCGCCGTTCGTGCGACGGATCTTCCTCGCGGCGGTGCTGCTGCCGTTGCTGGTCAACCTGCTGCTGCAAAGCTACGGCTGGCTGGTGATTCTCGGCCCTGGCGGCATGCTCAATCAGGCACTGATGGGCCTGGGCCTGATCAAGCGACCGATCATGCTGCTCTACAACCAGAACGGCGTGTTGATGGGCCTGGTGCAAACCGCGTTCCCGTTGGCCGTGCTGCCGATTGCCAGCGCCATGCGCGGCGTCGCCCGCACTTACGAAGAAGCCGCCGCCACCCTGGGGGCAAGTCGCTTCCAGGTGTTCCGCCAGGTGGTGCTGCCGATGAGCATGCCGGGGATCATCACCGGCGCGACGTTGGTGTTTGCCTACAACGCCAGCAGTTTTGTGGTGCCGTTGTTGCTCGGCGGTCGGCGCGTGCCGATGCTGGCGGTGATGGTGCATGACCAGATCGCCCCGCTGATGAACTGGCCCGCCGCGTCCGCTGCCGGTGTGGTGCTGATTGTCACCACGCTGGCGATCATGACCTTGTCCGAATTCATCACTGGCCGTCGTCGGCGCATGCTGGAGGCTTCCCAATGAGCACGTTGACCAAGAAACGTTATGGGCTGCTGCCCGGTGAGACCGGCAAGTTTGCCGGCATTCTCTCTGGCTTCATCCTGCTGCTGGCGGTGTTGCCGATCCTGACCATGATCGTCATGTCGTTCAGCGGCGCATCGAACCTCGACTTCCCGCCGAGCAGTTACAGCCTGCAATGGTACAAGGCGGCCTGGCACACCTTTGTGTCGCCTGATGCCAGCGATGTGCTGAGCCTGGGCAAAGCCATGACCACCAGCCTGATGGTGGCGTGCCTGACCATGGTCTTCGCCACCATTGTGGCGGTGCCGGCGGCTTACGCGCTGACCCGTTGCGAGTTCCGTGGCAAGGCCGTGGCGCTGCAACTGATGTCGCTGCCGCTGGTGTTTCCGATGGTGGTGTTGGGCCTGGCATTGCTGCTGGTGTTCGACAGCCTGCCGTTCCAGATGACCACCTCGCGGCTGGTGATTGCCCACGTGATCCTGGCCCTGCCGTTCGTGGTGAAGAACTGCACCGCCGCGATGCTCTCCATCGGCAGCGAAGTCGAAGAGGCCGCGCAAATGCTTGGCGCTTCACCGCTGCGGGCGATCATCGATGTGGTGGTGCCGTTGATGAAGTCGGGGATTCTGGCGGGCATGCTGCTGGCGTTCATCGTCTCGTTCAACGAATTCACCGTGACCTATTTCCTCTACACCATCGATGTGATGACCGTGCCGATCTGGATGTACAGCCGCACCGTGTCGTCGCTCGACCCCACCGTATTTTCGTTTGCCGTGCTGATCGTGCTGATCGACTTCGTCCTGATCTGGGCGCTGGAGAAGCTGGTCGGTGAAGGTGGCGTTTCGTTCTGATTCTTGAGGTGATTTATGTCTGGTCTGATTCTGGAAAACGTCGAGAAACATTACGGCTCGGCCTGCGCGGTAAAGGATGTAAACCTGCATTTGCCGGAAGGCAAACTGGTGTGTTTCCTCGGCCCGTCGGGCTGCGGTAAAACCACCCTGCTGCGGATGATCGCCGGGCTTGAGACCCTGAGCGGCGGCGAAATTCGCCTGGACGGTGAAGACATCGGCCACACCCCGGCGCATCAGCGCAACTTCGGCATGGTGTTCCAGTCCCTGGCGCTGTTCCCGCACATGACGGTGGGGGAGAACATCGCCTATCCGCTGAAACTGCGCGGGGTCAGCAAGGCTGATCAGCAGGCGCGGGTGGTGGAGTTGCTGGAATTGATTCAGCTGAGCGAGATGATTGATCGCCCGGTGGCCAAACTCTCCGGCGGTCAACGCCAGCGCGTGGCGATTGCCCGGGCGATTGCCAACCACCCGAAAATCCTCCTGCTGGATGAACCGCTGTCGGCGCTCGACGCCAAGTTGCGCGAATCGATGCAGGTGGAAATCCGTCAGTTGCAGCAACGCCTGAATATCACCACGATCATGGTGACCCACGACCAGCGTGAAGCCATGACCATGGCCGATATCGTGGTAGTGCTGGGTGAGCATCGGGTGCAGCAGGTGGGGTCGCCGATTGAAATCTACCGGCACCCGGCCAACGAATTTGTCGCCGACTTTATCGGCTCGGGCAACATCTTCCCCGCCACGGCGCTGGGCAACGGCAAGGTCGGGTTGCCGGGGGGCGCCGCGCTGGAAGTGCCGATTTGCAGCAGCATTGTGGTGGGGGAGAAGGTGAAGATGCTGATTCGTCCTGAAGACCTGCAACTGTCGCACCCGCAGGCCACGGCGGGAAATCGGTTGCTCGGTACGGTGACGTTCGTGCGCGACATCGGCGCGACGATTGAAACGACGGTGGAGTGTTCCGGGGTTTCATTTACGGCGCTGAGCACGCCGTGTCAGGGGTTTGGGTTGAGCATTGGCAACCCGGTGTCGGTGACCTTGCCGGCTGAGGCGTGCCGCGTACTCGGCGCCTGACACTAGAATTGGGTTGGCTGTACTGGCCCCATCGCGAGCAGGCTCGCTCCCACAGTGGATCTCCTGTGAACACAGAATTTGTGAACACCCCAGATCAAATGTGGGAGCGAGCCTGCTCGCGATGGGGCCGGCAAAATTACCGCAAAAACAAGATCAAACCGACAACCGCAACCGCGCCAGATCCCTTAACGGCGGTGCCCCAAACAACCGGCTATATTCCCGGCTGAATTGCGATGGGCTTTCATACCCCACCCGATACCCCGCCGCCGAAGCCTCCAGCCCTTCGGCCAGCATCAACCGCCGCGCTTCCTGCAAGCGCAGTTGCTTCTGATACTGCAGCGGACTCATCGCCGTCATCGCCTTGAACCGGTGATGCAACGTCGAGACGCTCAGGTTCACTTCCTTCGCCAGATCATCGATGCGCAGCGGTTGCTCATAGTTGCCGTTAAGCCACTTGATCGCCTGGCTGATGCGGTGGCTCTGGCTATTGGCAATCGCAATCTCATACAGCCGATGGCCCTGCTGACTGCGCAACAACCGATAAAGAATCTCCCGGCGAACCAGCGGTGCGAGCATGGCGATGTCTTTCGGGGTATCGAGCAAACGCGCCAGACGCAACACCGCGTCGAGCATCGCCGTATCGATCCGTTCGACATATAAGCCGCGTCCGGTGGGACGGGTCGGTACGCCCAAAGGGCCGGCGTCGGCAATCAGCGCGGTGATTTCAGCCGGATCAATATCCAGTCGCACCGCGAGAATCGGTTCTTGCGACGTGACGTTCACCACCCGCCCGCTCAACGGCATCGAAACCGACACCACCAGGTAATTCAGCGGGTCGTAATTAAAGTATTCGTCGGCCAGCCTGACCTCTTTTCGCCCCTGCGCCATGATGCACAGCGCGGGTTGCGCCAGCACCGGGGCAAATTCATGGGACTTGCAGTGTTTGGACATGAACAGCGAGCCGACGGCAGTGGCATAAGTGCCATCGTCCGTGGTGTTGCGCCGGATGATAGTGGCCAGTTCAGCGCGCTGTTTCTCCATGTCGGCATCCAGCGGGGCTTGAAAGTGATCGAACGACGACATGCCGGGCATCCTCGTTGAGGCGTTGGTAATGAGGCCAGCTTAAGTTTGTGCAAGACAGAGCGGTAGACACATCCTGCCTCAAGCTTGCCTGATTCTGCATCGAGTGGATCAGCGGTGCCTCTATGGCTGCTGCAACTCAGGGAAACTTGCTTGAAAGCCGAGTTTTGTTGGTACGAACGCTTTTACAGGTTGTTACAGGTTTATCGAAACGCCGCGCAGGATTGTGCAACAAGCCGGCAGGAATCGACTAACCGCGCTTTCCCCTGCGCGCTTAACCTTTGATCCTGTCGCAGCCCGTCCCCCGGCTGCCACTCGACTCCCTGGGAGGGTTGAACATGTCTACGCAGATCCCCGTCAGTCACATGGCTTTTGTTCGTGCCCGCGCCGGGCGTTCGGCAGAACTCGGTGCGCGCCTGAGCGCCTTGATCGAGCCGTCCCGCAGCGCGCCGGGTTGCCTGAGTTTTTCCCTGCAGCATTCGCAATGCGATCCGGAGTTGTGGCTGGTGTCCGGTTTCTGGACGAACCAGCAAGCGATGACGGCCTATTTCGGCACCCCGGCGATGGAGATTTTCGCCGAGCTGGTGCAGGAGTTGGTGGTCAACAGCCTGGATTTTCATACCTTCAAGGACGTGTCGGCCGACCAGGCGCGGGGGCAGTCCGGGTCGTGGGTACACAAAATGGCGGGTTGAGGGTTTAATGGCTGCATTCTCAATCAGCCAGGATCCGCGACATGGCACGTAAAGCCTTTGATCATTTCGAAGCTGTATCCGCTGTAATGCCCCGTGAGGGTGGCGGTTATTTCGCGGCGATAGCCACCAAAGCCATCGGCGGTTCCGGTGCGCCGCGCTTCAACAAACTATTGGAAGACCAGACATTCACCACCGCTACCTCGGCGGACGAAGCCGCCGCGATGCAGTTGACTCACCTCAAGGGCGTCGACGAAGAGGGCGGGCTGCTCTGGTAATCACTTGACCGCCCCCGGGCGCCACATTTTGAACAATGCCTCTGGCCCCAGCTGAAAGTAATCCGCTGGCCCGCCGCCGCGCAGAATCGGTTCTGCCGCGGCGGTGTCGTACACCCCGTCTTTCAACAGCCACTTGGCGATATGCACGGCGACCACTTCGCCCAGAATCAGCCAGCTCGGCACCACGTTCCCGTCCGCCCGCTGCAACTGAATGATCTGCGTGACCTTGCACTCGAAGGACACCGGGCTTTCGGCGACCCGTGGCACTTGAATGACTTTCGAGGCGACCGGGGTCAGGCCAGACAGCTCGAACTCGTTGACCTCGGGCGGGACCATGGCGCAGCTCTGGTTCATCTGCTCGGCCAGTGGCCGGGTGGCCAGGTTCCAGGCGAACTCGCCGGTCTGCTCGATGTTGTTCAGGCTGTCTTTACGGCCGACGCTGGAAAACCCGATGATCGGCGGAATGTAATTGAAGGCGTTGAAGAAGCTGTAAGGCGCCAGGTTCAAGCGGCCGTTGGCGTCCTGTGAGGAAATCCAGCCGATAGGGCGCGGGCCGACGATGGCGTTGAACGGGTCATGCGGCAGGCCGTGGCCGTTGGCGGGTTCGTAGAAGTGGATGTCGTCGGGCATGGCATATATTCCGGGAGGATCGGGAGGCGGTCATGGTGCAAGGACGAACGGATAATTTCCAGCGATGAGATTCAAATACGGGTTTTGTGTCGGTTGCAAACAAAAGGGGCAGACCCGTTAAGGTCTGCCCCTGTTTTTATTGCGCGGGCTGACTCAGTCCGTCTCGATCCGCGAATGCTTGCGGGTGTCTTTCATGGTGATGTACACCAGCAACGACACGGCAATACACGCCGTCACGTACCAGTAGTAACCGGTTTCCATGCCGATGCTCTTGAACCACAGTGCGATGTATTCAGCGGTGCCGCCGAAGATCGATACGGTCAGCGCATACGGCAGGCCGACGCCCAGTGCACGGATTTCGGTCGGGAACAGTTCGGCCTTCACCACCGCGTTGATCGAGGTGTAGCCGCTGACGATGATCAGCGCCGCCATGATCAGGAAGAACGCACCCCACCAGGATTGAATGGTGTGCAGGGTGGTCAGGATCGGCACGGTGAACAACGTCCCGAGCACGCCGAAGGCGATCAGGATCGGACGACGACCGACCTTATCCGACAAGCCGCCGATGATCGGTTGCAGGCACATGAACAGGAACAGCGTGGCGGCGGAAATGGTGGTGGAGTCGGAGATGCTCATGCCGACGGTGTTCACCAGGTATTTCTGCATGTACGTGGTGTAGGTGTAGAACGCCAGGGTGCCGCCCATGGTCAGGCCGACCACGGTCATCAGTTCCTTGGGGTGGCGCATCAAGGTGCGCATTGCGCTTTCCTTGGCCTTTTCTTTCTTGGTGAACGACTCGGTTTCTTCCATGCCACGACGCAGGTACAGCGCGACCACGGCACACAGCGCGCCGATGGCGAACGGGATGCGCCAGCCCCAGGCGTACAGCTCTTCGGTGGTCAGGACTTGTTGCAGCACGATCAACACCGCCAAGGCGATGAGCTGACCCGAAATCAGGGTCACGTACTGGAAGCTGGAGTAGAAGCCGCGACGATCCTTGGTCGCCATCTCGCTGAGGTAGGTGGCCGAGGTGCCGTACTCGCCACCGACCGACAGGCCTTGCAGCAGGCGGGCGAAAATCAGCAGGATCGGTGCGCCGATGCCGATGGTTTCATAACCGGGGCTCAGGGCAATCAGCAGCGAGCCGAAACACATCAGGTACACCGAAGCCATCAATGCTTTCTTGCGACCGGCCTTGTCGGCGTACAGGCCCATCAGCCAGCCACCGATCGGGCGCATCAGGAAGCCCACGGCGAAGATCGCGGCGGTGTTGAGCAGTTGTGCGGTGGTGTCGCCTTTGGGAAAAAAGGCCTTGGCGAAATACAGGGAGAAGGCAGCGTAGACGTACCAGTCGTACCACTCGACCATGTTGCCGACAGAGCCGCTGAAGATCGACTTGATGCGACTGGCGGTGGTTCTTTCTTTGGCGGGCACGGCAGCCGACCCAAGGGGCAGGGCGTTGGAGTTATCCATTGAAGGATCCTTCGTTTAATTGTTTTTGTGGAGCGCGTTGAAACGCAGCCTGCATGGGCTATAGCAGAAGGTGTGCCAGATCAAGGAGGGCTGGTTTAGAGGGGTTGCGGGGATTGGGTGAGCGGAAATCCGCTTATGCCGGGCTGGGCGTGAGCGGAAAATTGCTTATCAGGCTCGTGGATGTGCGTTGTTTGCATTGGCCTCTTCGCGGGCAAGCCTCGCTCCTACGGTATTTGTGTCGCTCGACAATATTGCAAACGACGCAAACCCTGTAGGAGCGAGGCTTGCCCGCGAAGGGGGCCGTTCAGGCACTACGAGAACATCTCCCGAGTCAGCCCATGCCGCTGCATCTTTTCATTGAAGGTCCGGCGCGGCAGTTGCAGTTCTTCAAGTACCGCTTTCACGTCGCCCTTGTGCCGGGTCAGCGCCGCGCGCAGGCAATGCGCTTCGAACGCTTCGGCCTGCGCCGCCAGCGACTGGCCGGGATCGATGCCGACCGGTTCCGGCTCGCCCTTGCATTGGCCTCTTCGCGGGCAAGCCTCGCTCCTACGGTATTTGTGTTGCTCGACAATATTGCAAACGACGCAAACCCTGTAGGAGCGAGGCTTGCCCGCGAAGGGGGCCGTTCAGGCACTACGAGAACATCTCCCGAGTCAGCCCATGCCGCTGCATCTTTTCATTGAAGGTCCGGCGCGGCAGTTGCAGTTCTTCAAGTACCGCTTTCACGTCGCCCTTGTGCCGGGTCAACGCCGCGCGCAGGTAATGCGCTTCGAACGCTTCGGCCTGCGCCGCCAGCGACTGGCCGGGATCGATGCCGACCGGTTCCGGCTCGCCCTTGCATTGGCCTTTTCGCGGGCAAGCCTCGCTCCTACGGTATTTGTGTTGCTCGACAATATTGCAAACGACGCAAACCCTGTAGGAGCAAGGCTTGCCCGCGAAGGGGGCCGTTCAGGCACTACGAGAACATCTCCCGACTCAACCCATGCCGCTGCATTTTTTCATTGAAGGTCCGGCGCGGCAGTTGCAGTTCTTCAAGTACCGCTTTCACGTCGCCCTTGTGCCGGGTCAGCGCCGCGCGCAGGCAATGCGCTTCGAACGCTTCGGCCTGCGCCGCCAGCGACTGGCCGGGATCGATGCCGGCCGGTTCCGGCTCGCCCTTGCATTGGCCTTTTCGCGGGCAAGCCTCGCTCCTACGGTATTTGTGTTGCTCGACAATATTGCAAACGACGCAAACCCTGTAGGAGCGAGGCTTGCCCGCGAAGGGGGCCGTTCAGGCACTACGAGAACATCTCCCGAGTCAGCCCATGCCGCTGCATCTTTTCATTGAAGGTCCGGCGCGGCAGTTGCAGTTCTTCAAGTACCGCTTTCACGTCGCCCTTGTGCCGGGTCAGCGCCGCGCGCAGGCAATGCGCTTCGAACGCTTCGGCCTGCGCCGCCAGCGACTGGCCGGGATCGATGCCGGCCGGTTCCGGCTCGCCCAGCCCCAGCACCTGACGTTCGGCCACGTTTGCCAATTCGCGCACATTGCCCGGCCAGTCGTGGCTCAGCAGATGGCTCAACTGCGGGCCGCTCAATGGTGGAAAAGTCCGTCCCAACCGCTCGGCGGCCTTCTGCGCAAACGACTCGAACAGCAACGGAATGTCTTCACGCCGCTCGCGCAAGGGCGGCAGGCGCAACTCAGCGACGTTCAAGCGATACGCAAGGTCCTCGCGAAAACGCCCGGCCCGTGCCTCATCCAGCAGATCAGGCTTGGTCGCGGCGATGATCCGCAGATCCACGCGAATGCTCTGATTCGACCCCAGTCGCTCAAGCTTCTGCTCCTGCAACACCCGCAGCAATTTCACCTGCTGGGCCAGGGGCATGCTTTCGATTTCATCGAGAAACAGCGTGCCGCCATCGGCGTATTCAAGCTTGCCGATACGTTTACCCGAGGCACCGGTGAACGCGCCGCTCTCATGGCCGAACAATTCCGCCTCGAACAGCTGCTCGGGAATCGCCGCGCAATTGAGCGCCACGAACGGTTTGTCCGCGCGCGGCCCGAAGTCGTGCAGGCAGCGGGCGACCAACTCTTTGCCGCTGCCGGTTTCACCACGGATCAACACGTTGACCGGCAGCGTCGCCAGATCCAGCACCTGTCGGCGCAACGTCTGCAAGCCGCGTGACACGCCCAGTAGCGTCGCGTCGAGTTTGGCGCGGTTGTCGGCCAACTCATGCAAGGCGCGGTTTTCCAGCACCAGCCGGCGCTTGTCCAGCGCCCTGCGCAAGCTGCTCAGCAGGGTTTCCGGGCTAAAGGGTTTTTCCAGAAAGTCGTAGGCACCATCGCGCATGGCTTCGACCGCCATCGGCACATCGCCATGGCCGGTCAGCAGAATCACCGGCAAGTCGGCATCACGACGCTGAACCTCGGCCAGCAACTCAAGGCCGGTCATGCCGGGCATGCGCACGTCGCTGAGGATCACGCCCGGGAAGTGCCCCGGCAATTGCGCCAGGCACTCATCGGCGCGGCTGAACAGTTGCACCTCGAAACCCGACAGGCTCAGCCATTGCTCGACGGCGCTGCGAATGCTGCTTTCGTCGTCGACCACCATCACGGAATTCAGCATGGACTGTGGGCCTCCAGGTCGATGGGTAAAGTCACGGTGAACACGGCGCCGTTGGCATGATTGTCGGCGCTCAGGCGACCGCCCGATTCGTGCACGATGGCAAACGATACCGCCAAGCCAAGGCCCAGGCCATCACCCACCGGTTTGGTGGTGAAGAACGGATCGAACACGTTCGGCAGATGCTCTTCGGCGATGCCGCCGCCATTGTCGGTGACGGTCAGGCGCCAGAGTTGCTCGTCGGCTTCGAGGCGGATTTCCAGGCGTTTGCAGGGTTTGTCCTGCATCGCGTCCAAGGCATTGCGCAGCAGATTGATCAACACCTGTTCCAGACGAATCGCATCGCCGCGCACCCACGCCGGGCGCGTCAGGTGCAGCACGGTGCTGACCTGCTCATCACGCAGGCGCGCGTCGAGCAATTGCAGCGATTGGTCCACCACCGCCGCCAGGTCCAGACGTTCGCGCAAGCCGCTGGGGCTTTTGCGGGCGAAGGTTTTCAGGTGGCCGGTGAGGGCGGCCATGCGCGTCAGCATGTCGTCCACCGGTTTCAACGCCTTGTAGGCATCGTCGACCCGACCGTGATCGAGCAGCAGACGCAAGGTGGCCAGTTGCATGCGCTGGGCGGTCAGTGGCTGGTTGATTTCATGGGCGAGGGCGGCGGACATCTGGCCGAGGGCCGCGAGTTTGGCCGATTGCACCAGACCGTCCTGAGCCGTGCGCAGGTCGCGGGTGCGCTCTTCGACCAATTGTTCGAGTTCTTCACGGCTGCGCTGGCGCATTTTCGCCAGGCGCCAGCGCTGGTTGAGGAACAGCAACAGAAACACCAGCGCCAGCCACAGCCCGGCAGCGGCGAGTGCGGCGTTGCGGCTGTCTTCGAAGGCGACGTGCGGGCGGCGCAGCAGGTGCAGGGTCCAGCCTTCCGTGCTCAGCGGCAGCGATTCCCAGAGGTAATTGGCCGTGCCGTCAGGCCCGACGACCCGCGTCAGATCGCTGTTGTCGTCAAAGCGCTGCAGCGATTGGTAGTCCAGCGGGGTCAGCGGTTGTTTGTCGTATTGGCGGGTGGCCTTGAGCTCGGCGTGATCGCTGTCGCTCAAGGGTTTCAACGAGCGGTAGCGCCAGCCCGGCTGGTTGGCGATGAAGATAATGCCGCGTGCGTCGCTGACCAGCAGCGTGTCGCTGCCCTGACGCCATTCGCGTTCCAGTTCCGGAAACTCAAGCTTCACCACCATCGCGCCGAGGAACTCGCCGCTGTCGCTGGTGACCGCGCTGGACAGGAAATAGCCCGGAATGCCGCTGGTCACCCCCACCGCGTAAAAGCGCCCGGTGCCCTGGGTGCGGGTCTGGCTGAAGTAGGGGCGAAAACCATAGTTGTGGCCGACGTAACTGCTGGGCAAACGCCAATTGCTGGCCGCCACGGCGAGGCCGGTGCGGTCGAGCAGTTCCAGGGTCGAGGACTGCGCGGCGCCGTTGATTTTTTCCAGTTTGCGGTTCAACGCGTCCTGTTGTTCCGCCGTGACCTGACCGTTGAGCGCGGCGCGCAACTCCGGGTCCAGCGCCAGCACGGCGGGCAGGGCGCGGTAGCGATCAATCAGGGTGTGCAGGGAATTGGCGTAGAGCGCCAGTTGCTGATTGGCCCGCGCAGCGTCCTCGACCAGCGCTTGGCGTTCGGTGTGACGCAGGGCAATTCCGGCCGCCAGTGCGGCACCGACGAAGATAAGGAGGGTGTATAGAGTTATGCGCAAAGAGCGAGAAGACTCAAGCATGCCGGGGATTACACAAGTGTGCGGAGGGCGCGAACCATATCACGACGGTGTTAAGCATTCCCACGCTGAAATCCACCGCCTTTTGACATAGATATATAAAGCAAATAAAAAAGGCGGCAAGAGCATAGCTCCTGTCGCCTTTTTTTTCGTCGTCGACGCGCTTATTGCACTTCGACCGCCAAGCTTTCACTGATCTTTTTCTGCCAGATGGCAGGACCGGTGATGTGTACCGACTCGCCCTTGCTGTCTACTGCAACAGTCACCGGCATGTCTTTGACGTCGAACTCGTAGATCGCTTCCATGCCCAGTTCGGCGAATGCCACGACACGGGATTTCTTGATCGCTTGCGCCACCAGGTAAGCCGCGCCGCCCACTGCCATCAGGTACACGGCTTTGTGGTCCTTGATCGCTTCGATCGCGGTCGGGCCGCGCTCGGATTTGCCGATCATGCCCAACAGGCCGGTTTGCTCGAGGATCTGACGGGTGAACTTGTCCATCCGCGTGGCGGTGGTCGGACCGGCAGGGCCCACCACTTCTTCGCGCACCGGATCAACCGGGCCGACGTAGTAGATGAAGCGACCTTTCAGATCGACCGGCAGGGTTTCACCTTTGTTCAGCATCTCGACCATGCGCTTGTGCGCGGCGTCGCGACCGGTGAGCATCTTGCCGTTGAGCAGGACGGTTTCGCCCGGCTTCCAGCTCTGCACGTCTTCCGGGGTCAGGGTGTCGAGGTTGACGCGACGGGCCGACGGGCCGGCTTCCCAGACGATTTCCGGGTAGGCGTCCAGCGGTGGCGCTTCCAGGGTCGCCGGGCCGGAGCCATCCAATACGAAGTGCGCGTGACGGGTGGCGGCGCAGTTCGGGATCATGCACACCGGCAGCGAAGCGGCGTGGGTCGGGTAATCCATGATCTTCACGTCGAGTACGGTGGTCAGGCCACCGAGGCCCTGGGCGCCGATGCCCAGTTGGTTGACCTTCTCGAACAGTTCCAGGCGCATCTCTTCGATGCGATTGGATGGGCCGCGCTTTTTCAGCTCGTGAATGTCGATGGATTCCATCAACACTTCCTTGGCCATCACGGCGGCTTTCTCGGCGGTGCCGCCGATGCCGATGCCGAGCATGCCCGGTGGGCACCAGCCGGCGCCCATTTCCGGAACGGTCTTCAATACCCAGTCGACGATCGAGTCGGACGGGTTGAGCATGGCCATTTTCGACTTGTTCTCGGAGCCGCCGCCCTTGGCTGCCACGTCCACTTCCACGGTGTTACCCGGAACGATGGAGTAGTGGATAACGGCCGGGGTGTTGTCCTTGGTGTTTTTACGAGCGCCCGCCGGGTCGGCGAGGATCGAGGCACGCAGGACGTTTTCCGGCAGGTTGTAAGCCCGGCGCACGCCTTCGTTGATCATGTCGTCCAGGCCCATGGTGGCGCCATCCCAACGCACGTCCATGCCCACGCGGACGAAGACGGTGACGATGCCGGTGTCCTGGCAGATCGGGCGGTGGCCGGTGGCACACATGCGCGAGTTGATCAGGATTTGCGCCATCGAATCACGAGCTGCCGGCGATTCTTCGCGCAGGTAGGCCTCGTGCATCGCCTGGATGAAGTCAACGGGGTGGTAATAGGAAATGAACTGCAGGGCGTCGGCAACGCTCTGAATCAGGTCGTCTTGCTTGATCACGGTCATGAGTCGCGCTCCTCTAAAAGACGGGAACATTCAATAGCTCTTCGAGCCAGCTTCAAGCTTTGAGCTACAAGCGGCAAGTAAGAGCAGTGTGTGTACTGCTTTGAGCTTGCTGCTTGGAGCTTGCAACTTGAAGCTGGCTCGAAGAGTCAGGGCACGCCGGGGCTGCTGGCGCGACGCTAAAAAGGCGCGGCAGTATACCGCGCCTCGGTTCCGGGCACACCCGCCGAAAGTCAATCTTGCGGCAGGCGGATTTATCTGCGGTGTGGGGATTTAGCGAAACGTCGCCCCGCCCCGTTGGGTGGCGAAGCCGCCCCCGATAGCTACACCTCGGTGAGACAGGTATACCCCGTGTGTCGGATGGGCGATTGCTTCGCAGTCGAACGGGGATAAATCCCCTCGCCACAGGCAAGCTCCCTCACCGCAGGTTTTGTGTCATTCAGGGACATGCTTTTGACGCCAGTTTTCTGCCCCGAAAATTGAATGGTCATTTATCAGACACCCCACTAAAGTGGCATTCGGTCTGTAGAGTAGGACACTCGATCAGCCTCCTTTCGCACGGTGAGTCAACGATTGACCCATAACGCCATCCAACGGCTTTTGCTCAAACGCTTCGCCCTCGCAGCCGGCACCTACGCCCTGGCTTTGGTCTTGCTGTGGATGGCGTTTTTCACCGGGCATTACGATGAGCCGCTGACCAGCGTGGCCATCGGCAGCGCGCTGGTGGTGATCACCCAGGGGACGTTGTTCGCGGTGTTTTACAGCGGCTGCAACCTGCGCTTTTCCGACCCGAGCCTGACCGAAGCACAAGTGTTGATGGGCCTGGGGTGGCAGACATGGCTGATTGCCAATCTGGATGAGGCGCGCGGCGCGTTCCTGGTGTTCTACCTGCTGATCATGTTGTTCGGGCTGTTCCATCTTTCGCGCCGTGCGTTTGTGCGCTGTGCCCTGTTGGTGTTTTTCAGTTTCAGTGCGATCACGCTATGGGAGGGCTACCACTTCCAGTTGCACGACCCGGCGCTGGCCGCGTTGCAGGTGTGCGTGCTGTTTATCGTGTTGGTGTGGCTGGAGCTTTATGCCCGTTACGTCCAGGCCTCGCGTCAACGTATGCGCCAACGACGGTTTGCCTTGCAGGCGCACCAGGACACCCTGCGCGGGATGATGCGCCAGCTCGAAGACCTGGTCGCCACCGACGAACTGACCGGGCTGTTCAACCGCCGGCATTTCCTGCGCCTGGCTTCTCGCGAGCTGAACGCGATGGAGGCGGGCGTGGTGCATGGCCTGGCGTTGATCGACCTCGACCACTTCAAACGCATCAATGACGTTCATGGCCACGCTGCTGGCGATCAGGTGCTGCAAGCCTTTGCCGGCGTGGCCACCGCCTGCCTGCGAGAGGGCGATGTGCTGGCCCGTTATGGTGGCGAGGAGTTCGTGGTGTTGCTGCCCGACTGCAACGCCGAACGCCTGACCTCTTGTTGCGAGCGGCTGCGCATCGCCTTTACCGATGTCGAGTTGATCGGACTCAACGTCGCCCACCTCAGCTTGTCCGCCGGCATGACGTTGCTGGAGCTGGGCGATGATCTCGATGACGCCCTGCAGCGCGCCGACCAGGCGCTCTACCGCGCCAAGCGTGACGGGCGCAATCGCTGCGCGGCGGCGTGGGAGAACGTCGATGCCTGAGTTGCGCGTCGGCGAGCGCCATTGGTCCGTGGCCCCGGGCAGCAACCTGCTCGATGCCCTGAATCAGAACGGCGTGGCCGTGCCCTACAGTTGTCGCGCCGGCAGTTGCCATGCGTGCCTGGTGCAATGCGTTCAAGGCTTGCCCAGCGACAGCCGTCCCGATGCCTTGAGCGCTGAACAGCGTCAGCAAGGTTGGCGTCTGGCGTGTCAGTGCCAGGTGGTCGAGGACTTGCAGGTGCATGCCTTCGATCCACACGTCGACGGCCGCCCCGCGCAAGTCGTCGCCGTTGATTGGTTGAGCGCCAGCGTATTGCGGTTGCGCCTGACCACCGAGCGACCGTTACGCTACAGCGCCGGGCAGCATCTGGTGTTGTGGGCGGGCAACGTGGCACGGCCCTACTCCTTGGCGAGCCTGCCGGAAGAGGACCGCTTTTTGGAGTTCCACCTCGATTGTCGACAGCGGGGTGAATTCAGCGACGCGGCCCGTCAGCTGAAAATCGGCGACCCGATCCGCCTCGGCGAACTGCGTGGCGGAGCGTTGCAATATGACCCGGACTGGAGCACTCGACCACTGTGGCTGATGGCGGCCGGTACGGGACTGGGGCCGTTGTTCGGTGTGTTGCGCGAAGCGTTGCGTCAGGATCACCAAGGCGCCATCCGCGTCATTCACCTCGCCCATGACGCCAGCGAGCATTACCTGGCCAAGCCCCTGCAAGCCATGGCCGATGTGCGTGAAAACCTCAGCATTGAATGCTGGACCCCGGCCGAGTTGCCGCAAGCGTTGGCGCAACTGCGGCTTGTTTCCCGGCAAACCCTGGCCTTAGTCTGCGGAGCCCCCGACAGTGTCGACGCCTTTGCCCGGCGTTTGTACCTGGCCGGACTGCCGCGCAACCAACTGCTGGCGGATGTCTTTGTTCCCCGTGGTTGAGCGCTGATCGTTTAACGACGCGAGACTCGCCATGACCGATGCCATCCAGCTTGAACGCGAACGCGGCCTGCTGACCCTGCGCCTGAACCGCCCCGACAAGAAAAACGCCCTGACCCGCGCCATGTACAGCCACTTGGCCGACGCGCTGAAACAGGCCGACACCGACCCCGACATCAACGCCGTGCTGATCACCGGCAGCGCCGAGTGCTTCACTGCCGGCAACGACATCGCCGATTTCATCCAGCAACCGCCGAGCAACCTCGACAGCCCGGTGTTCCACTTCATGCTCAACTTGCTGGAATGCCGCAAACCGGTGATCGCCGCCGTGGCGGGCGCGGCGGTGGGGATCGGCACGACGCTGTTGCTGCATTGCGATCTGGTGTATGTCAGCCGTGATGCGCGGTTGCGCATGCCGTTCGTGAACCTCGGGTTGTGCCCGGAGTTTGGTTCGAGCCTGATCCTGCCGCGATTGCTCGGGCATGCCAAAGCAGCGGAGCTGTTGCTGTTGGGTGAAGGGTTTAGCGGTGAGCAGGCTGCGGCGTGGGGCATTGCCACCGAAGCGTTGGGCAGTGGCGAAGCGGCGTTGGCCAAGGCGCGGGAGATGGCGTTGCGGTTTGAGTCATTGCCACCGGAAGCGGTGCGGATCAGCAAGCAATTGATGAAAGCGCCGGACCGGGAGCAGCTGCGCACAGTGATCGAAGAAGAGGGCGCGTTGTTCACCCAAAGGTTGCGCTCGCCTGAGGCGATGGCGGCATTGTCGGCTTTTATCAGCCGACACTGACATCGATCGTTCCCACGCAGATCGTGGGAGCGATCAACAAAAAAGCCCCGCCATTCACATGGCGGGGCTTTTGCTTTTCAGCAGCCGATCACTCAGACCATCGGATCGCCAACGTGCAGGATTTTCATCCCGTTGGTGCCGCCGATGGTGTGGTAGCTGTCGCCCTTGGTCAGGATGACCCAGTCGCCTTTCTCGACAACGCCGCGCTTGAGCAACTCGTCGATCGCGGCCTGGCTGACTTGCTCAGGCGGCAGCGATGCCGGGTCGAACGGAACGGTGTAGACGCCACGGAACATCGCCGCGCGGGCCTGGGTTTCGCGGTGCGGGGAGAACGCGTAGATCGGCACCGAAGAACGGATGCGCGACATGATCAACGGCGTGTAGCCACTTTCGGTCAGGGCGATGATCGCCTTCACGCCCGGGAAGTGGTTGGCGGTGTACATGGCCGCCAGGGCGATGGACTGGTCGCAGCTTTCGAACACTTTGCCGATGCGGTGGCTGGAGGTCTTGCTGGTCGGATGCTTTTCCGCGCCGATGCAGATGCGCGCCATCGCTTGCACGGCTTCCAGCGGGTACAGGCCGGCAGCACTTTCCGCCGAGAGCATCACGGCGTCGGTGTAGTCGAGCACGGCGTTGGCTACGTCGGACACTTCGGCGCGGGTCGGCATCGGGTTCTGGATCATCGACTCCATCATCTGGGTCGCCACGATCACAGCCTTGTTGTGGCGGCGTGCGTGCAGAATGATCTTCTTCTGAATGCCCACCAGCTCGGCGTCGCCGATTTCCACACCGAGGTCACCACGGGCCACCATGACGGCGTCGGAGGCTTTGATCAGTGCATCGAGGGTGTCGTCGTCGGCCACGGCTTCGGCGCGTTCGATCTTCGCCACCAGCCAGGCCGTACCGCCGGCCTCGTCGCGCAGTTGACGGGCGTATTCCATGTCGGCAGCGTCGCGCGGGAAGGACACGGCGAGGTAGTCCACTTCCATCTCGGCGGCGAGCTTGATGTCGGCCTTGTCTTTCTCGGTCAGGGCCGGCGCCGTCAGGCCACCGCCGCGACGGTTGATGCCTTTATGGTCGGACAGCGGGCCGCCGATCAGTACGGTGCAGTTCAGTTCGGTGGCGGTGGCGGTATCGACGCGCATCACCACGCGGCCGTCGTCGAGCAGCAGCTCGTCGCCCACGCCGCAATCCTTGACCAGATCCGGGTAGTCGATGCCGACCACTTGCTGGTTGCCTTCGGTCAGAGGATGGCTGGTGGAGAAGGTGAATTGATCACCGATCTTCAGCTCGATCTTCTTGTTGGCGAATTTGGCGATCCGGATTTTCGGGCCTTGCAGGTCACCCAGCAGGGCCACGAAACGACCGTGCTTGGCCGCGAGGTCACGCACCAGCTTCGCGCGAGCCTTGTGCTCGTCGGGGGTGCCGTGGGAGAAGTTCAGGCGGGCGACGTCCAGGCCAGCCAGAATCAGCTGTTCGAGAACTTCCGGCGAGTTACTGGCCGGGCCAAGGGTAGCGACGATTTTGGTACGACGGACGGACATGCAAAGACTCCTGAGTTCAAGCGCTGAGTGAGGCTACTATGGTCAGCGGGTGTAGTCATTGTTCGTTTGCACTACTTTTTCGTTTGTTTCTTTAACCGAACATTCCTGAAGATTTCTGCTCACGGGTCGATACAGAGCTCAAGACAGGAGATCCCCCATGCGATTCGTGCTCATTGCCGCCCTTGCCCTCAGTGTGACGGGTTGCGCCCGTTGGTCTATGAACCATCATTTGAATAATGCCTACAGCGCTTACGATCGCGGCAATTGCGAGCAGGTGATGCTCGAATTGTCCAAAGTCGAACGCTCCAGCCGTGCGCGGCCTTATGTGTGGCCGGAAGTGTCGATGATGCGTGGCCAGTGCCTGGAACGGCAGAAGCTGTTCATCGATGCGGCGCAGACTTATCAGTTCATCATGGCGTCCTACCCGCAAAGCGAATACGCCTACCGCGCCCGCGCCCGTCTGGAAACCTTGCAGAGCCTGGGACATTACCCGACTCGCAGCGCCGCGGCCGCCGTGCGCCCGACGCGGTTCTGATTGCCGTTGTCGTGCAAAGGCTGGCCGCCCGGCGGTGGTGAGCTATAGTCGAATGGATCGGTTTTAGAGCCATGTCTCTAGACCGAGGTCATACCTGTGACCGGCAGCCGTAAGCGTCAGCGGATTCATGGACTGACGCACCGGGAACGGGGAGAGCGCGCCAGGCTTTTCAACAAAAGCAAAAACGGCACGTTCCGAAGCATTAGTGCGGCCCTGCTTAAGGGCCTTGCTGGGCCAACTGCGCATGTTTACCGACCGCCGGATCGAGCGGCATCAACTGCCGTATTTTCTGAAAGTATTCAACAGCGTCACCGACAAACCCATCGGCTTTCTGGGCAATGTGTCCGCCGACGGGCTGATGCTCATCAGCCAGTTGCCCATGATGGTGGGCGTCGACTTTGACCTGCGTTTGAAAATCCCCGCCAGCGACGGTTGCCAACAGGTCATTGACCTGACGGCCTGTTGTTTGTGGTGCCACGAAGACGAAACCCCCCACCATTACGACGCCGGGTTCAGCCTGCAACGGGCACCGCCGGAGTATGGGCAATTGGTGGAGGCGTTGACGCAGTACTTCAGTTTTCAGCCGATGCCGGCGTCTGCCTGAGTGTTGTGATGCATCGGCAATGGCCATCGCGAGCAGGCTCGCTCCCACAGGGGTATCGGCTGTCCATAAATTTTGTGGTCACTGAAAATCCCCTGTAGGAGCGAGCCTGCTCGCGATGACGTCAGCTCAGGCGCCTGATAATCAAGCTCAGGTCGTCTTGATCGCCTTTTCGTTATCCAGCGACCGCTCCACCAGCATCAACCCCAACTCACTCATCCGATAAATCGCCATCGCCAGATGCCGCGGCTTGTCGTCCAGACTTTCCGCCAGGTCGAGTAGCAGAATGCTGACCGTCGAGAATGTTTCGTAGGTCTCGATGGTCAAGGCTTCGGGGTTGGCATCAGGGACAACGGTGAACATCTTCATGGCGCGTTCCTCGGTGGTGCGTTCGTTAGCAAAGCACGATTTGGTTTTTTTTTGAGCGAGATGGTGGTTCAGCGCTTTTTGGGCGGCGGTATGAAGTTTTTTTGGATCGAAAGTGGCATAGGCTGAGCACGTAGGCTCGGAAGGGGCAGGTGTAGCCTTCGACATGGGGTTAACTCCTTATTGGATCGCTGATAAGTAGCGATAGGAGAACCTTAATCGGGGTGACTCTCGCCCGAAGTCAGTCGGGGGCACCGCAGGTTGTAGGCAGAAGCAACTGATTATGTAGCCGTTGTACGGCTTCTTGTATATACGTGTAGGACCAGGGTGAATGCAGGCTTGGCCAATGGTCATGACCATTGGCCACAGCAAAGCGAGTCTCTCCACTCCGTCACTCTTCGCTTCGGGTAAAGGGACTATAAAGCGGGGATACCTATTCTCCTTTGAAGTCAGTTGACACAGAGAGAAGAGCCAACGAGATAAACTCTTGATTTTGATCCAGCGTTTCTAGTGCATCTCTTATGTGGCCAGCGACATCGCTCGCACCTTGCTTCTCAGCCCAGATAGTGAGCTCATCCATAGCCGCACCCAACGCTAGTTGGTTCTGGTTGATCTTGATTAGCACTGACGCGAATAGATATTTATCGTCCATGATTTATTCCTTGCTAGCTATTTGGTATTTCGGATTGTCATTGAAATTATTAACTTCAGCTTTGCTGCATTGCTGAGACCGGACATCGCCACCTTTTTTATCGCTATTACATAGCACCTTCTTTCTTCCACCCCAAATACCGCGTCACCAACCCGGCCCCCAACTCTGAGGGCCGGGCATCCACCACCGGCACTCCATGAGCACTCAACTGCTCATGGAGTTGCGCCCGGTCATTCAGGTAATCCACCGTCCCGCAATAGGCCAGCGCCTCCGGCAAGGTTTGCACTGGCGCGTGCCGCAAATCGTCGAGCACGTCTTCGCGCAGACTCGCCACCAGCACCCGATGCAGTTTGCTCAGGCGTTTGACGGCGGTGAGCAGTTCGTCGTCGTCTTCGTCACGCAGGTTGGTGACCAGCACCACCAGCGCCCGGCGTTTCTGGCGGGCCAGTAGCTGGGTGGCGGCAGCGTGGTAGTCGGCGGGGCGTTGGGTGCTGTCGAGGTCATAGACGGTGTTGAGCAACACATTGAGCTGCCCCGTGCCTTTGACCGGGGCGAGGTAGTGCGCGCGATCACTGGCGAACGTGCTCAGGCCCACGGCATCACCCTGGCGCAGGGCGATGTAGCTGAGCAACAGGCAGGCATTGAGTGCGTGATCGAAATGGGCGAGTTCGCCGTCCTGGCTGCGCATCCGGCGGCCGCAATCGAGCATGAAGATGATTTGCTGGTCGCGCTCGTCCTGGTACTCACGGGCGATCGGTGTACGTTGGCGGGCGGTGGCTTTCCAGTCGATCTGGCGCAGGCTGTCGCCTTCACGGAATTCGCGCAGTTGATGGAATTCCAGGCCCAGGCCACGACGCTGGCGCTGGCGCACGCCGAGCTGGCTGAGCCAGTTGTCCACCGCCAGCAGTTCACCGCCATAGAGACGGGCGAAGTCGGGGTAGACGCGGGTGCTGTCGGTCACGTTCAGCAGGCGTTTGCCGGACCACAGGCCCATTGGACTCGGCAGGTTGATTTCGCAGTGTTCGAAGGTGAAGTGGCCGCGCTTGAGGGGACGCAATCGATAGCCCACAAGGCTCTGTTGACCGGGTTGCAGTGCTCCCAGCAGCGGGAGGTTTTCGAAGCTCAGGCCTTCCGGAACATGGTCGAAGATCTGGATGTTCAGTGGTTGATCAAAGTCATGCTCGACCTCCAGCCGCACTTCGCTCCAACGGCCGAGTGCAAGGCTGCCGGGCATCTGGCGTTGGAGGCGTGGCGAGGGCAAACGCTTGAGGCGAACGGCGTCGAGAACGGCCAGGGCCAGCAGCGCCAGCAACAATCCCCAGTTGATCGACAACAGGGTTGAGGGCATGTCGATGTCCAGTGCCTGCAACATGCCCAGCACGATGCCGATGGCGAGCAAGATGGCGAGCCAGATCAGCAACAGGCGCGACGGTTTCACAGACGCGGCGCCGGCACTTGATCGAGCAACTGCTTGAGCACCTGATCGACATCCAGCCCCTCGATGTCGAACTCGGGGGCGATCCGGACGCGATGGCGCAGCACCGACAAGGCGCAACCCTTGATGTCATCCGGGATCACGAAGTCGCCGCCACGCAGCAGCGCGCGGGCGCGGGCGCAACGCACCAGGGCAATGGACGCGCGAGGCCCGGCGCCGAGGGTCAGGCCTGGCCAGGTGCGAGTAGTGCGGGCCAGGCGCACGGCGTAATCGAGGACTTGATCGTCCAGCGGCAGGTCGCTGGCGATGCGCTGCAAGGCCATCACGTCCTTGGCTTGCAACACGGTGCGCAGCGGTTGCACGTCGAGCATGTCGGCGCGGGTCGAGCGGCTGACCTGGCGGACCATGTTCAGCTCTTGATCGGCGTCGGGGTAATCCATGCGCACCTTGAGCATGAAACGGTCGAGTTCAGCTTCGGGCAGTGGATACGTGCCTTCCTGTTCGATCGGGTTTTGCGTGGCGAGCACCATGAACGGTTGCACGATGGCCAAGGCGCGGCCTTCCAGAGTGACCTGGCGTTCCTGCATGGCCTCAAGTAACGCGGCCTGGGTTTTCGCCGGCGCACGGTTGATCTCGTCAGCCAGCAGCAAGTTAGTGAATATCGGACCCTTGCGCAGTTTGAACTGCTCTGTGTTCAGGTCGTAGACCGCGTGCCCGGTGACGTCGCTGGGCATCAGGTCCGGGGTGAACTGGATGCGCGCAAATTCGCCGCCGAAGCAGCGGGCGAGGGCACGTACCAGCAGTGTTTTGCCCAACCCCGGCACACCTTCGAGCAACACGTGGCCGCCGGCGATCAGTGCAGTGAGAACGTCGTCAATCACGCTGTTCTGTCCGATCACGGCTTTTTGCAACTCATTGCGCACGGCCTGGGCCAACTGACTGGCGCGCTGGCGTTGCTGGGCGGCGTGGGTCGCGCTGCCGGGCTCGATCTGTTGACTCATAGCGTGTTCCTCAAGGTTTGCAGGTGGGCGACCTGTCGACTGAACTCAGCGCTGGACAGCCGCTGTTTCGGTCGCGGGCTCATCGCCTGGCTGATGGCGCGTGTGGGCTGGCCGGTCAGGCGCGCGAGCACCAGCCATTGTTCGGCGACGCCGAGTTGTTCAAAGCCGGGGTGTCGGTGGCGGACACGGCGCAGGATGTCTTGCTGCAAGGCTTGCAACAGGCTGTGCTGACCGCTGCGGCGCAGCATGAAATCGGCGCTGGCGCGCAGGTGTTCCTGAAGTTGCCGGCGACCTTTAGACGCCGGTGCCAGCAGCGGACCCTGGCGTACCCCGACATGCCAGAGCGCAAGACCGATCAGGGCGATGAGGGCGACCAACGCCTGAGGGAAGTTGCGCAGCAGCAAGGTCAGCAGACTGTCGTGGTCGGTATTGAACAGCAGGGTCACGCGCGTGTCGGCGGTCAGGTACCAGAGCAGCCAGGCATTGTCGTATTGGGCAATGTCCGGAGTTTTCCACAGGTCGGCGTCGGTGACGACGATGATCGAGCCGAGCCCGTGTTTCAACTGCATCATGTGCGTGGCCTTGCCGCTGTTGGCCCAGGCTTGCGCGAGGTTATTCGGGTCTTCGAGGTGGAACGCCGTATCGAAACTGGCGTAGGCCGGCGCGTTCTCGTCTTCCAGGTACAGCTTGGTCAGTTTGGGGAACGGGTCGTCAAGGATGTCCGGTGGAGGCTCCTTGAGGTCTTTGCTCAGCGACTGATGCACCTGCACGCGATCGAGCAGCAGGTCATTGCTCTGGCCGGTCTTTTCATCCCACAGCGACTGGGCGACAAACAACAGGCGCCCGCCGGCCCGGGTCCAGTTCATCACTTGATCAATCTGGCGTGGGGTCATGTTGTAGCGATCACCGAGCAACAACAGGCTGTGCTGATGCGGGTCGAGGCTGGGCAGAACGTCGAGACTGTTGGCATGGCCGACGGTCAGACCCTGTTTGCGCAGGAAATGCTCGGCGGCCAGATAGGGATTGGCCTGGGCTTCGGGCGTGGGGCCGTGATCGATTTCGGCCTGATACGGCGTGGCTTTCAGGTACAGATAAACACTCAGCGCGCCCACCAGTACAGTGATGAACACGCCGACCGAAAGCCACCAGCGCCGGTTCAACGGACGGCTCCCGGGCCGAACAAGGTTCGCCAGCCGTCACACAGTTCCTGTTGCAAATGCGCGGGTGGCAATCGATGCCCGTAGGCCATGTTTTGCCAGTGCCCGGTCAAGGTTTTGCTGAAAGCGAGCAAGGCCGGTTGGTGCAGTTGTTCGACGCGTTGTAGCACCTCGCCTTCGGTGTCGGCGGGTTTCAGTGCCATGTTGTGGTCGTGCAACAAATGGCTGAGCAGTGCGCGATAGAGCAACCCGAGGGCCGCGCGCGGGTTGGTTTGCCAGAGACTTTCAGCGCTGGCGGCAATGTCGGCGGGCAGGGTTTCGCGGCTCAGGTCCAGGCCGAATGCTTGCTGCGGTAACGGACGCGCGGCTCGTCGGTTCAACACCCGCCGACGACTGACGAATGCCTGCAACCAGTCGCGGTAACGCCAGATCAACACGCCGATGGCGCTCATTACGGCGGCCCAGAGCAGAACTTCAATCAGGTTGGCAATAAAGCCGAAACGCTGGCTGTCGAGCAGACTGGCCAAAGCCTTCAGCCATTCGGGTGTTTTCCCGTCGTCCGGGGTTTTGGTGTCGGGTTTGTCTTCGCCAAATCGATAGCGGGTCACCGTTTCCTTGTTCGTGAACGGGGGCTGATCGAGGATTGTTTTGATGGTGTCCCTAGAGGCCTGGCTGGTCAGTGGTTGGTCCAGCAGACGTGGGCTGTCCGGGGTAATGACCGGCTCGGCGGCCCAGACGTTTTGCGTGGTCGGCACCAGCATTATCGCTGCCAGCAGCAGAGTGACCGCCGTGGTGTTGAGGCGTTGGCGCAATCGGCGGAACACCAGTTCGATGTCCCAGGCTTCCAGCACCGTGCGCCGATTCAGATAAAGGCTGAAACCGCAGGCCACGTAGATCGGTTCCCAGACAATCAGCACCAGCACGTAAAAGAAATTCGTCAGGTGTTCCAGCCAGCGCCAGTCCTGGCTGGCCACGTCGATCAAGGTCTGCCAGCTCCAGTCGAGTTCAACCTGCTGTGGCAGGAACATATAGAACAGCACCATCAGGCCAATCCACAGCGCACTTTCCAGGTGCACGCCAATGATCGTCAACCACTGCGCTGCACCGGCGTTGCGCTGCAGCAACACCCGCAAGCGCTGCTGTCGTTCATCGCCCGCCAGGCCTTCGAGTTGCACCACCGGCATCAGAAAGCTGCGGCTCAGGCTCAGGCGTCGCCAGGTCAGGCTGGCCAACAGTTGTGGCTTGAGCAGGTTCGGCCATTGGCGCAGCGCCTGTTTCAAGGTGGGCGTTTCGCCGAACATGGCTTTGGACAGGATATACAGCGGCAAGCGCTCGAATGCCGGTTTCAACCACCAAAAGATAAACACGGCGAGGGAGGGTGAATCCCACAGGAAAAAGCTGAGCAGCGCGAAGATCGGCAAGGTGATGATGGCCCAACTGGTCATCAGCAACCGTCGATGGCGCTGGCTCAGCAGCACGCCCAGGTCCATGGCTTCCCAGGAGTTGCGCGGGCGGATGACGACCGTGGCATCACTCAGGCGCATGGCGGTTCCGTCCGGCAAACAGCAAGTAAGTCGCCACCAACAACCAGAGCGCCGCGCCGACCAGGTATTTGGTCATGGGGGCCGGCGCGGTCATCGACGACCAGTAGGCTTCGATAAACGCGGCAATCAGCAGAAACAGCATGACGCCGCAGATCAGCAACACGCTTTTGCGCGCTGCCAGTCGCAACGCTTCGGCGCGGGGCAGGCGTCCCGGCGCGATCAACGCCCAGCCCAGTTGCAGGCCGGCGGCACCGGCCAGGGCGATGGCGCTCAGTTCGAACGCGCCGTGACCAATCACGAAGGACCAGAAGGTTTGCCCGAAACCGATGTGCGTCAAGTGTCCCGCCACCGCACCGATCATCAAGCCATTGAACAGCAGGAAAAATGCGCTGCCCAGACCAAACAGCAACCCGCTGGCGAAGGTCTGAAAGGCGATGCCGATGTTGTGCATGATGTAGTAACCGAACATCACCCAGTCTTCGCTGGCGGCGCGTTCCGCCGAGCGGCCCAAATGGCCGGCGACCGGGTCGTACATGCTTTGCATCTCACTGACCTGCTCGGCCGGGATCAGGCTGTAGACCAGGTCCGGGAACAGATACACCAGCAGCGCAAAGCCGATCAGACTGCCAAAAAACATCAGACTGGCGGCGAGCACAAAGCGCCATTGTTCGCGCACCAGCCGCGGGAAGCCGGCAAGGATAAAGCTCAGTATGTTGGCGCCCAGTCGACTGCGATGCCGGTAAAGCTGTTGATGCCCGCGCAGCACCTGCTGCTGCAAGGAGTCGATCAGGAAGCTGCTGTAGCCCCGTTCCTGAGCCAGTGCCAGTTGTTGGCAGAGCCGTCGATAGTCTTTCGGGAAAGTGGCGATACCGGAAGCGTCCTTGCCGCGCTCCAGTTGTTCAAGCACCAGGGAAAACCGCGCCCATTCGGCCTTGTGGCGATTTTCGAAAAGGCTTTGCTTCATGCGGGCCCCAACAAACCACGAGCGATGGCGTTAAGTTCCGCCACGGCGCGTGGCGCGGGAACCTGCAAGGGTTGGGCAAGGATGGACGCGAGTTCATGGCTGCGCGCCTCGGAAAGTTCGCCCTGGCGCTCGGCAAACCCGAGGACGGCACGTTGCTCGGGTAGCGTCAGGGCAAAGGCCGGGCGCCGAGGCTGGACGTCGGGCAGTTGCGGTCGGGTCAATGGCTGTTCGCGGTAGATCACCAGCGTGCCGGCGGCCAGGTCACCGAGGCGTTTGAAGGAGGGGTGTTGCAGGCAACTGATGGCGCCGAGGAAGTAGCCAAACGGCAACAGGTCGACGAATCGCAACAGGTTACGCAACAGCGAGGCGGACCATCCGATCGGGGTGCCGTCGTCATGTACCACGCGCAACCCCATCCATTGTTTGCCCGGCGAACGGCCCTGATTGAGGACCTCGAACAGCACCATGTACCACCAGCTGACCCCGAACAGCAGGATCGAGCCCAGCCCGGCACCGAGTTTTCCCAGAAACGCCAACACGATAAACAGCACGCCGAGTATCAGCCCGCGCAACCCGAGGTCGATGGAGAACGCCAGCGCACGAACCATCAACCCGGCCGGGCGCAGTGGCAAGTCGATGCCTTCGGGCGTTTCGACTTGATACCGCGTGTCCAGTGGTGGGGGCAGCGTCGCATTCCTTGGCAGTGCTGTGGTCTCGAGCATGGGCAACCTTGATGTGGCCTGTTCGGGATTCGATGTCTGTCCGATGCTAGCAGCCTCTCGGGGGAAAACGACATAACTATGTATTGCACGTTGCGAAACCAGAAGTGATTGAATGACAAGTTACTGGCCGGGGCGGGATGTGAACGCCTAGACTTTGCCGATCTTCAGTTCAGGAACAGCCCGTGACCTCGATCTTCTGGTACGACTACGAAACCACCGGCATCAATCCCCGATGCGACCGCCCCCTCCAGGTGGCGGGGATTCGCACCGACTTCGATCTCAATGAAATAGACGAGCCGGTCAACCTCTTCTGTCAGCCCAGCGACGACATCCTGCCGCATCCAGCAGCCTGCGCGATCACCGGTATTACGCCCAGCCAGCTGGCCGAACACGGTTTGAGCGAAGCCGACTTCATGACCCGGGTGCACGCTCAACTGGCGGCACCGGGGACCTGCGGCGCGGGTTACAACACGTTGCGCTTCGATGACGAGATGACCCGTTACAGCCTGTACCGAAACTTTTTCGACCCGTATGCGCGCGAGTGGCAGGGCGGCAACAGCCGCTGGGACCTGATTGATGTGGTACGTGCGGCCTACGCCTTGCGCCCCGATGGCCTTGTCTGGCCAACCGATGATGAAGGGCGGGTGACGCTTAAACTCGAACGGCTGACCGCCGCCAATGGCATTGACCACGGCAATGCCCACGAGGCGCTGTCGGACGTTCGCGCCACCATCGCCCTGGCTCGGCTTATTCGCGAGAAGCAGCCGAAGTTGTATGACTGGTTGTTCCAGTTGCGCGGCAAACAAAAGGTGATGGATCAGATTCGGCTGTTACAGCCGATGGTGCACATTTCCGGACGATTCTCGGCGGCTCGCAGTTATGTCGGTGTGGTGTTGCCACTGGCCTGGCATCCACGCAACAAGAACGCCCTGATTGTCTGTGACCTGCATCTGGATCCCCAGGGGTTGCTTGATCTGGACGCAGAAACCTTGCGTCAGCGCCTGTATACCCGCCGTGATGACCTGGCCGACGGCGAATTGCCGGTGCCGCTCAAGCTCATTCATATCAACAAGTGCCCGGTGGTGGCGCCGCTGTCGGTACTTCGTCCTGACGATCAGCAACGCCTGGGGCTGGACATGGCGCTTTATCAGGATCGCGTACTGCGGCTAAGTGACGCACAACAAGTTTGGCGAGATAAAGTGTTGGCTATTTATGCCAGCGAAGATTTCACTCCGAGCCGGGACCCCGAACAACAGTTATACGATGGTTTTATCGGTGATCGGGATCGTCGTCTATGTGAGCAAGTCAGGGCCGCCGACCCAGCCCAATTATCACAACAGCAATGGCCTTTCGATGACGAACGTTTACCTGAATTATTGTTTCGTTATCGCGCACGCAACTTCCCCGATACGTTGAATTCCGAGGAGCAAGAGCGCTGGCAAACATTCTGTCAGCAACGTTTGTCGACCCCGGAGTGGGGGGCGCCCAATACGCTTGAAAGTTTCGTAGAAGCCGCAGCCCAATTGAGCGTTACTGCTACAACGTTTCAGCGAGAGGTACTGAGTGAATGGCAGAATTATGTCCAGGAATTACGCAAACGTTTGAATCTTTGAAAACGAAAAATGCCCGGGCTGTATTCCGGGCATAAAAAAACGCCAGCATCAGCTGGCGTTATTTTTTGTCACGGATAAGTCTTTGACAACCTATTGGGCTTAGCCCAGCAGGGTAGCCCAGCCTTCAACCACGTCACCGCCCCACTTGGCTTTCCACTCTTTCAGAGTCTTGTGGTTGCCACCTTTGGTTTCGATGACTTCGCCGTTGTGCGGGTTTTTGTATTGTTTAACTTTGCGAGCACGCTTGGTGCCAGTAGTTTTTACTGCGCCGCCACGTGGTGCTTTGGTCTTGGACTCTGGGTCCAGCAACGCGATGATGTCACGCAGGGACTTGGAGTATTCGCCCATCAGGGTGCGCAGTTTGCCTTCGAATTCCAGCTCGGTTTGCAGTTTGTCGTCTTGGGACAGGTTCTTCAAACGGGCTTGCAGCTCTTTGATAGCTTCTTCGGTGGCGCGATATTCGTTGATCAAGGACATGAGGACTACCTTATGTTGGGCGCTGGATGGCAGGGTGACAGTGCCGCAATAATAGTCAGGGTGTTTCATCAAGTAAACATTTAACCGGCTTTTTATTTAAATTAGTTGCGATGAATAGGACGCCAATTCAACGCAGAGTTAAAAGTGTGATGCAGTCATCACAGATATTCACAATTGAGCGCTTGAAGATTGACTACAAGAACACCATCGCGCGGGTGGTGAGGGGCTGCCGGAATCTGTTCCACTGACCCGCGTGCAGGTCAATGTGTCATCGATACTGCAGTTTTGCTGCGCAATCGCTAGAATGGCGGCCTTTGCGAAGTTCTGGAGTTTCCCCCTCATGCGCACTTTTCGGCTGGTGATTGCTTGCCCGGACCGCGTCGGCATCGTTGCTAAAGTCAGTAACTTTCTGGCGTCACATAACGGCTGGATCACTGAAGCAAGCCATCACTCGGACAATCAGAATGGCTGGTTCTTCATGCGTCACGAAATACGTGCCGACTCGCTGCCTTTCGGTATTGAGGCCTTTCGCGAAGCGTTTGCACCCATTGCCGAAGAGTTCTCGATGAACTGGCGCATTACCGACACCGCGCAGAAAAAGCGCGTTGTGTTGATGGCCAGCCGTGAGTCCCACTGTCTGGCCGACTTGCTGCACCGCTGGCACAGTGATGAACTGGATTGCGAAATTTCCTGTGTGATTTCCAACCACGACGACTTGCGCAGCATGGTCGAGTGGCACGGCATTCCTTATTACCACGTGCCGGTCAATCCACAGGACAAAGAGCCGGCCTTCGCCGAAGTCTCGCGCCTGGTCAAACATCACGATGCCGAAGTGGTGGTACTTGCCCGTTACATGCAAATCCTGCCGCCCGCGTTGTGCAGGGAATATGCGCACAAGGTCATCAACATTCACCACAGCTTCCTGCCGTCGTTCGTCGGCGCCAAGCCGTATCACCAGGCCTCGATGCGTGGCGTGAAGTTGATTGGCGCGACGTGCCACTACGTGACCGAAGAGCTGGACGCCGGTCCGATCATCGAGCAGGACGTGGTGCGCGTCAGCCACAGCGACAGCATTGAAGACATGGTGCGTTTCGGCCGTGACGTCGAGAAAATGGTGCTGGCCCGCGGTCTGCGTTATCACCTGGAAGACCGGGTGCTGGTGCATGGCAACAAGACCGTAGTGTTCTGATCGCCGCACATCACGGTTGAAATTCGAAGGGCCTGGGCGTTCAATCGCTTCAGGCCCTTCGCCGTTTCTGCACTGAGGACATGACCATGGCCGATCCACTCGACAAAGCCACTTCCAAGGCCCCCGCCACGTTGGGGGAGGGCTGTTTGAGTCGCTACGACCCGGATGAGATGAGCCCTGAAGACGGCACGGAGTTTCCCGGTGCCGCCGAGTTGTGGGAGCAGTTGCAGCAGCAACCCGAAGACAAGCCTAAGCCTGCTTGAACTTCATCAGTTTCTTCAGCAGCGGCCGCCCCAGCATCAGCAGAAACACCGGGCCGCCCACTACCAGGTAGAAGTAATACGTCACCGTCCGCCAGATCAGAATCGCCGCCGCGGCGGTGGATTTCCCCACCATGGGCGCCAACAGCGCCGCTGAAGTCAACTCCGCCGCCCCCGCACCGCCCGGCAGCAGGCTGAATTGCCCTGCACTCAGTGAAAGCATCTGGATCAGAAAGCACCAGGCCCACTGCAAGTCGGCCCCGAGCCCGCGCAACGCCAGATACAGCACGCTATACCGCAGGAGCCAATGCACGCAGGTCAGGGCAAACACCTTGATCAACGTCAGAACGGGCAACTTCAGCGTGTCAGTGAACGCCGCCAGGAAGTGCAGGAGCTTGCGTGCCCAGCGCAGGCGCGTGGTGCCTTTGACGTTGAGGCGAACGAGCAGTCGCCCGCTCAGGCGAATCAGCAGTCGATGGTAGCGCGCCACCACCACGCAACTGAGCAACCCGCCAAACATGGAGACGGCGCTGACGATCAGCAGCCATTCCAGGCGTTCGCTGAGGTGCTGGAACAACGCATAGATCAGAATCCCGCTCAGCGCGCAGAGGAAAAACAGCAGATCGCTGAGTTGGTCCATGGCGAACACCGCGCTGCCCCGTGCCGGGCGCACGCCATTGCGCGCCAGTAGCGCCATGATGGTCAGCGGGCCGCCGCTGCCGCCTGGGGTGGCGCAGTAGGCGAACTCGGCGGCCATCACTACGCCAAGACTCTTGCCCCGGCCGACCTTGTCGCACTGATCGCCCAGCAACAGGCGCAAGCGCAGGGTGTTCACCACCCAGCACAGCAAGATCATGCCGAACATGATCAGCAATTCATTCAAGGGGAAATTTTGCAGCCGCGACCACGTCTCGTTGCCGCCCAGCAGCAATGGAATCAGCACCGCGGCGAGCAGGGCGATAAACAGCAGAATGCCCCGGCTCATGCGGCGCGACCGAGACGATCACTGTGAAAAGAGAGCCACTGGGCCTTGGTCATTGGCACTCGCCCCTCATCGAGCAAGCGCTTGAGGGTTTGCAGCCAATAGTTGCGCGAAAATCCATGACGCATGTCCACCGGGTGCAGTCCAAGGCGAATCACCGGCGCGTGCCGCCAGCGCTGTTCACGCTGGTCGCTGATGATTTTCGACAGCCCCCGGCGCCAGGCGCTGCGCGCACTCCAGACCAGTCCCGGCGCATCGATGGTCTTGAAGTCCGGCAGCCGATAGAGATGCTGTGAATCGCTGGTGTAGCGCAGCGGTAACTGGCGTAACGCCTGCCGAGTGCCTTCGCTCATCAACCACGCCGGGGCGACGAAGCCTTCCAGTGGCCAGCGATAACGATGGAACACTTCGATTCCGGCACGCAGGCGGGCGAGGGCGGCGGCTTGCGACAAGCTGTAAAACTCGCCTTCGTGGGTATAGATCCGGCGCATGAACCAGTCTCTGGGATTGCTGGGAGGAGGGCTTTCGTCGCAATGAAAGTAGCCGTGCAATGCCAGTTCGTCACCTCGGGCGACTCGGCTGGTCAGCCAGCGGCGAAATCCCGGATGCTCGTCCAGGTCGTTGTGCTTGTGGAAGTTGGGCACCACCAGCCAGGTCATCGGCACCTCGCCCAGGGCATCGACAGCCTCGACAAAAGGCTGGTAATCGGCCCAGGTCTGCGGCGCAACGTCATGCAGCACGAGTACCAGGCTGGGCAGGTTCATGGGCTCAACCATTGGCGGTCAGCGGCCATTGGCTGCCGAGCACTGCGTGATAGTGCCCCAGCAGGCTGTCGACCACGGTGTCCCAGGCGTAATGCTGTTCGACATGGCTGCGGGCGCGCATACCCAGGGCGGCGCTGTCGTGGCTGAACAGCTCGCGGACGGCATTGGCCATCGCCAGGGGATTGTTCGGCGCGCAGAGCAAGCCGCATTGATCGGTGACGATTTCCTGAAAGGCCCCGGCGGCTACCGCCACCACCGGAATACCGCTGGCCATGGCTTCGAGGATCACCAGGCCGAAGGTTTCCTGATCGCCGGCATGCAGCAACGCGTCAGCGCTGGCCATCAAGCGCGCGACTTGCGTGGCCGGGCAGAACTCATCGACGACAGTCACGTTGTCCGGCACCACAGCGGGCATGGAAGAACCGACTAGCAACAAATGATAACGAGGCCCCAGACGTTTCATGCAACCGAGCAAGACCGGCAGGTTTTTTTCCTTGGAGCCACGGCCGGCAAAAATCAGCAGATGGGTGTTTTCATCAATGCCTAACTCGGCCCGCAAGCCGCTGTCCCTTGCTTGGGGATTGAACGTTTGCAGGTCGACCCCCAACGGCTGGACAAACACATTCTTCACGCCAAGACCGATCAACTTGTCGGCCATGACCTGACTCGGTGCCAGCACCCGGTCGAAGTTGCCATACAGCTTGCGGACATAGGCCTCGACATTCGGGGTCACCCAATTGCCCATTCGATTGCTGACCAGCAGTGGCAGGTCCGAGTGATAAAAGCCGATCACCGGCACATCCAGTTGCCGGCGCGCATCCAGAGCTGCCCATGCGGTGAGGTAAGGGTCGCCGACTTCGATCAGGTCAGGCTGCAAATCATGCAGGACATTTCGCCATGGCGCCAAGCGGAGAGGAAAACGATAACCCTTGCCGAAAGGCAGGGCCGGGGCTGGAACTGAGTAGACGCCGTCATGCTCACTCAGGTGTGCCCCTGGAATCAGCAAACTGTGGCGAATGCCTGGCTTGATGCTCAGGCGACGGTGCTTGGCATCCAGATACGTGCGCACGCCACCGCTGGCCGGGGCGTAGAACATGGTGATGTCCGCGATATGCACAGTGAGCATCCCTCCGGTCCGTTGTTCTCCCTTGGTTGACCTTTATGAAGGATAGATGTTCGGTCGGGGTTTTGTGGCGCGCAGATCAGCGAGGTTTTTGCGGTGTATTTCAAAACGCCTTCGCGGGCAAGCCTCGCTCCTACACGTTAACGCTAATCCGTGTAGGAGCGAGGCTTGCCCGCAAAGAGGACCTCAATGCCGCATCAAATACGGAAACTGCCCACCAACTGCTTAAGACGTGCCGCCTGCTGCTCCAGGTCCGAACACGCCCGCAACGTCGATTGCAGGTTCTCCACGCCTTCCTGATTCAGCGTGTTGATCTCGGTAATGTCGACGTTGATCGACTCCACCACCGCCGTCTGTTCCTCGGTCGCGGTCGCCACCGACTGGTTCATCCCGTCAATCTCACCAATACGCAACGTCACGCTGTTCAAGCGCTCGCCCGCCAGGTTGGCGATTTCCACGCTGTCCTGGCTGTGGCGCTGGCTGTCGCTCATGGTGCTGACGGATTCACGGGCGCCGACTTGCAGCTCTTCGATCATGGTCTGCACCTGTTGCGCCGATTCCTGTGTGCGGTGCGCCAGGTTGCGTACTTCGTCAGCCACCACGGCAAAACCACGCCCGGCTTCACCGGCGCGGGCCGCTTCGATGGCAGCGTTGAGCGCCAGCAGGTTGGTTTGCTGGGAGATGCTGGTGATCACTTCGAGAATCTGCCCGATGTTCACGGTTTTGCTGTTCAGCGATTCGATGTTGGTGCTCGAAGCGCTGAGCATGCTCGACAGCTGATTCATCGCTTTGATGCTGCGATCCACCACTTGCTGGCCATCTTCGGCGAGGCTGCGGGCATCGCTGGCCTGGCTGGACGCCTGTGCAGCGTTGCGGGCGATTTCCTGAGCGGCGGCGCCGAGCTGGTTGATCGCGGCGGCCACGCTGCTGGTGCGCGAGGCTTGCTGGTCGGAGTTGAACATCGACGAATTCGACGCGGCGACCACACGCAGCGCGACTTCGTTGACCTGGCCGGTGGCCGAGGACACTTCACGGATCGAACCGTGAATACGTTCGACAAAACGGTTGAACGCTGTGCCTAGAACGCCGAATTCGTCGTTATTGACGATGGTCAGACGTTTGGTCAGGTCGCCTTCACCGTCGGCGATGTCTTCCATGGCGCGGGTCATGACATGCAGCGGCTGGATCAGGATGCGGATCAACATGCCGAGCAACGCGATGATGATCGCCACGGCAATGATCGTCGCGACGACCGCCGAGGCGCGGAATTCGCTGAGCATCGAGAAAGCTTTGTCTTTATCGACCGACAGGCCGATGTACCAGTGGACCGATGGCAGGCCTTTAATCGCCGTGAAGGTGACGATGCGAGTCTTGCCGTCCACTTCGACTTCACTGAAGTCGCTGCTGATGCGCGGGGTATTGTTCGGGTACGCCTCGCTCAGGGACTTCATCACCAGGGCTTTGTCCGGGTGCACCAGGATCTTGCCGTCGGCGCTGACCAGGAAGGCGTAACCCATGCCGTCGAAATCACGGGCGCTGAGGGTGTCGATCAGGGTTTGCAGGCTCAAGTCGCCGCCCACCACACCCACGCTTTGCCCGGCCTTTTTCGAGGCGGTGGCGATGGAGATGATGGTCTGGCCGGTGGCCGCATCGATGTAAGGTTCGGTCACGGTGGCCGTGCTGCTGCTTTCGGCGCCTTTGTACCAAGGACGTACCCGCGGATCGAAACCGGCAGGCATTTTGGCGTCGGGACGAATCGTGAAGCTGCCGGTGGAGTCGCCCAGGTAGGACGCCATGAAAGTCGACGTCAGGGCTTTCTGCTCAAGCAGACTCGCGACGTTGGCCTGTTCAGGATTGACGGCTATGTTTTGAGCGAGGTTGTCGATCAGCAGGATACGGCCAGTCAGCCAGGTCTGGATGTTGCTGGCGGTGACGTCTCCCATCTCGTTGAGGTAATTGTCCAGGTCTTCGCGAATGGCGTTGCGCTGCAGGTAGTCGTTGTACAGTGTGAACGAGGCGAAGGCGGCAATGACGATGAGGGCGGCGGCAAGCAAGATTTTATGGCTGAAACGCAGGTTTTTGTTCATGGCTTGGGGTTCCGCTAAGGTCTTAATGTCCTGAGCGTGCTTTTATAAAGGCACGCAAAATGGGCAATGTTGAAAAAAAGCTGATATTTCCATCCTCTCCTTAGGGAATTACCGACGCTATTTTCGGATTGGTCTCACAACTATTTGTATCGGCCGTGCAGGATCAAAGATTAACCATGGGTGACAAAATGCCTGACTCATCGCAACTCGTTATCGGCGCTGACCTTGCCGGCCAGCCTATCTCCCAGGCCATGCGCCTGGCGAACCGTCACGGCCTGGTTGCGGGCGCTACCGGGACCGGTAAAACCGTCACGTTGCAGCGACTGGCCGAAGCCTTCAGCGACGCGGGCGTGGCGGTGTTCGCGGCAGACATCAAGGGCGACCTGTGTGGCCTGGGTGCCGCCGGCAACCCTCAAGGCAAAATCGCCGAGCGGATCGCCGGGATGCCGTGGCTCAACCACAAGCCTGCGGCTTACCCGGTCACCCTGTGGGACATTCACGGTGAGTCCGGTCATCCATTGCGCACCACCTTGAGCGAAATGGGGCCGTTGCTGATCGGCAGCCTGCTGGAGTTGACCGACAGCCAGCAGTCGGCGCTGTATGCCGCGTTCAAGGTCGCGGACCGCGAAGGGTTGTTGCTGCTGGACCTCAAGGATCTGAAGGCGCTGCTCAATCACCTGCGTGACAACCCTGAGTTGCTGGGGGACGACGCGGCGTTGATGACCACCGGTTCCAGTCAGGCGCTGTTGCGGCGTCTGGCGACCCTGGAGCAACAAGGTGCCGAAGCGCTGTTCGGTGAACCGGCGCTGCAACTCGAAGACATTCTGCAACCGACGGCTGACGGCCGTGGGCGCATTCATTTGCTGGATGCCAGTCGTCTGGTCCACGAAGCGCCGAAGGTGTATGCGACATTCCTGCTGTGGTTGCTGGCCGAGTTGTTCGAGCAACTGCCGGAGCGTGGCGATTCGGACAAACCGCTGCTGGCACTGTTTTTCGACGAAGCGCATTTATTGTTCGCCGACACGCCCAAGGCTTTGCAGGATCGCCTGGAGCAGGTGGTGCGGCTGATTCGTTCCAAAGGCGTGGGCGTGTATTTCGTCACGCAATCACCGGGCGACTTGCCGGATGACGTGCTGGCTCAGCTCGGCCTGCGTATCCAGCATGGTTTGCGCGCCTTCACCGCCAAGGAGCAGAAATCCCTGCGAGCGGTGGCGGAGGGCTTCCGGCCGAACCCGGCGTTTGATGCCCTGTCGGTGTTGACCGAACTGGGGATCGGCGAGGCGCTGGTCGGCACCTTGCAGGACAAGGGCACGCCGGAGATGGTTCAGCGTGTCTTGGTCGCCCCACCGCAATCGCGGATCGGGCCGTTGACCGAAACCGAGCGCACGATGCTGATCGCCGGGTCGCCGTTCAAGGGGCGGTATGACAAGCCGGTTGATCGGGAATCGGCGTATGAAATATTGATGGGTCGTAAAGGGTTGGCGCCGGAGCCTGAGGCCGTTCCGGGTAAACCGGCCGCCGAAGAGCCGAGTTTCACCGACAAGGCCGGGGAATTCCTCGGCACGGCGGCGGGGCAGGCGCTGAAATCGGCGATGCGCCAGGCGGCCAATCAATTGGGCCGGCAGCTGGTACGCGGACTGATGGGCTCGCTGCTCGGTGGCAGTAAACGCCGCTGACAACCACTGGCTGGACACAACCCTGTAGGAGCGAGCGGTGCGGCGATCCTACAGGTGAAACATCAATTTCAGGTTTTGGGTTTGGCGTGGGCCGCAAGGCGTTCCAGCGCCGCTCGCAGATTCGGATCGCTGATGCCATCGGCCGTGGCCTGAATGGTTGCGCCGGCATCCGTCGACAAACTGATGGTATGCCCCGCCGCCCCTTGCTGAACGGTGGGGGGCTGCACTTTGAACAGAATCCGCGTCAGGCTGGCGAACTCGTCGAACATCTGTAACTGGCGTTGCAGGCGTTTTTGCTGGTAACGCAGGCGGGTGGCCCAATGACCGTCAGTGACGATCAGCAGTAAACTGCCTTCGCGCCACGAGGCCACATGGCAATGCTCGCGCGCAGCAGGCTGCAACTGGCTTTCGAGCAGACGTTGCAGATGACCCAGGCGTTGAGCATGGCCAAAAATGGCTTTCAGCGGCTTGGCTTCGCGAAGCAGAACGGCGGGTGCTCTGGCCGTGAGAGGGCGAAATGCCATGATCAGACACCTGAAGTAACAGAGCCGCCATGGTAGCAGAAAGCATCACATGCGCCCGACCCATTGCTTTGCGAGCGCTTTACCCATTAAATCAACAAGTAACTTCTGCCGCGAATGGCTTGAAGTTGCGCAAAAAGCCCTTATTTTAAGTGAGCCCCGTCACAGCGCAGTGCATGCATCGTGGAACAACGCCACTTTCCTCACCATCGTTTCCGGGTAGAATGCTCGTTCGCATGCGGCCATGAGGGCTGCACGGGCGACTCACGGGGCCGCCCTCCATCCCTTTAGTGTGGAAGATCCTGCCGATATGTTTGCGCCTTTGTTAAAGAAACTTTTTGGAAGCAAGAACGAGCGTGAAGTCAAACGCATGCTCAAGACGGTGCAACTCGTCAATGCCTTCGAAGAGCAAATGGTGGCCCTTTCGGACGATCAATTGCGTGCCAAGACAGACGAGTTCAAGGCCCGCATCGCCAAAGGGGAAACCCTCGACAAGCTGCTGCCAGAAGCCTTTGCGGTCGCCCGCGAAGCCGGTAAGCGTGTCATGGGTATGCGCCACTTCGATGTCCAGCTGATTGGCGGCATGACCTTGCATGAAGGCCAGATCGCGGAAATGCGTACCGGTGAAGGCAAGACCCTGGTGGCAACACTGGGCGTTTACCTCAACGCGCTGTCCGGCAAGGGCGTGCACGTTGTGACGGTGAACGACTACCTGGCCCGTCGTGACGCCAACTGGATGCGTCCGCTCTACGAATTCCTCGGTATGACGGTCGGTGTGGTCACCCCATTCCAGCCGCCGGAAGAGAAGCGCGCTGCTTACGCCGCCGACATCACCTACGGCACCAACAACGAATTCGGTTTCGACTACCTGCGCGACAACATGGCGTTCAGCATGGAAGAAAAATTCCAGCGCGAACTCAATTTTGCCGTGATCGACGAAGTCGACTCCATCCTCATCGACGAAGCCCGTACCCCGCTGATCATTTCCGGTCAGGCCGAGGACAGCTCCAAGCTGTACATCGAGATCAACAAACTGATCCCGCAGCTGGAATTGCACGTCGAAGAAGTGGAAGGCGAAGTCACCAAGGCTGGCCATTACACCGTTGACGAGAAGACCCGTCAGGTCGAGCTCAACGAAGCCGGTCACCAGTTCATCGAAGACATGTTGACCCGCGTCGGCCTGCTGGCTGAAGGCGAGAGCCTGTATTCGGCGCACAACCTGGGCCTGCTGACCCACGTTTATGCCGGTCTGCGCGCTCATAAGCTGTTCAATCGCAACATCGAATACATCGTGCAGGATGGCCAGGTCGTCCTGGTCGACGAACACACCGGCCGCACCATGCCGGGTCGCCGTTTGTCCGAAGGCCTGCACCAGGCCATCGAAGCCAAGGAAAACCTGAACATCCAGGCCGAAAGCCAGACCCTGGCCTCGACCACGTTCCAGAACTACTTCCGTCTGTACAACAAGCTGTCCGGCATGACCGGTACTGCGGACACCGAAGCGTTCGAATTCCACCAGATCTACGGTCTGTCGGTGATGGTCATTCCACCGAACAAACCGCTGGCGCGTAAAGATTACAACGACCTGGTGTTCCTGACCGCCGAAGAGAAATACGCGGCGATCATCAACGACATCAAGGAATGCATGACTCTGGGCCGTCCGGTGCTGGTGGGGACTGCAACCATCGAAACGTCCGAGCACATGTCTGCGTTGCTGCAGAAGGAAGGCATCGAACACAAGGTCCTGAACGCCAAGTTCCACGAAAAAGAAGCCGAGATCATTGCCCAGGCCGGTCGCCCGGGTGCGCTGACCATCGCCACCAACATGGCCGGTCGCGGTACCGACATTCTGTTGGGCGGCAACTGGGAAGTGGAAGTTGCGACCCTGGAAAATCCGACCCCTGAGCAGATTGCCCAGATCAAGGCCGACTGGCAGAAACGTCACCAGCAAGTGCTGGAGTCGGGTGGCTTGCAGGTGATCGCTTCCGAGCGTCACGAATCGCGCCGTATCGACAACCAGCTGCGTGGTCGTGCCGGTCGTCAGGGTGACGCCGGTTCCAGCCGTTTCTACCTGTCGCTGGAAGACAGCCTGATGCGCATCTTCGCCTCTGACCGGGTGAAGAACTTCATGAAAGCCTTGGGCATGCAGTCCGGTGAAGCGATCGAGCACCGTATGGTGACCAACGCCATCGAGAAGGCTCAGCGCAAGGTTGAAGGTCGTAACTTCGACATTCGCAAGCAACTGCTCGAGTTCGACGACGTCAACAACGAACAGCGTAAAGTGATCTATCACATGCGTAACACGTTGCTGGCCGCCGACAACATCGGTGAAACCATCGCCGACTTCCGTCAGGACGTGCTCAACGCGACCATCAGTGCGCACATTCCACCGCAATCGCTGCCAGAGCAGTGGGACGTGGCCGGTCTGGAAGCTGCGTTGCAGAGCGACTTCGGTGTGGCGCTGCCGATCCAGAAATGGCTCGACGAAGACGATCACCTGTACGAAGAAACCCTGCGCGAGAAGCTGATGCAGGAGCTCATCGCTGCCTACAACGAGAAAGAAGATCAGGCCGGTGCCGATGCACTGCGCACCTTCGAGAAGCAAATCGTACTGCGCGTGCTCGACGACCTGTGGAAAGACCACCTGTCGACCATGGATCACCTGCGTCACGGCATCCACTTGCGTGGTTATGCACAGAAGAACCCGAAGCAAGAGTACAAGCGCGAGTCGTACACGCTGTTCTCCGAGCTGCTGGATTCGATCAAGCGCGACTCGATCCGTGTGCTGTCGCACGTTCAGGTTCGCCGCGAAGATCCGGAAGCAGAAGAGCAACGCCTGCGTCAGGAAGCCGAGGCATTGGCGGCGCGCATGCAGTTCCTGCACGACGAAGCGCCAGGTCTTGAGCAACCGGAACTGCTCGGTGAAGAGGTCGATGTCGCCCTCGCCACTGCACCGGTTCGCAACGAACAGAAGCTGGGCCGTAACGAACTGTGCTACTGCGGTTCGGGCAAGAAATTCAAGCATTGCCACGGGCAGATCCAGTAAACCCGTTTCATACGCTGAAATACCCGCGCCGCGACCGGCATCAGCCGTCGCGGCGTTTTGCCATTTACACCACCGTTCTTCCTGAGAGCGGTGCTGACATCATTTATTAAGGAGCGCATTCATGGCTGTTGGTCTTGGTCCTTTGCCAACGTTGCACCCGGTTGCCGGTTTTGAACTCGGTATCGCCTCGGCCGGCATCAAGCGCCCGGGGCGCAAGGATGTTGTGGTCATGCGCTGCGCCGAAGGCTCCACGGTCGCGGGCGTGTTCACCCTGAACGCCTTTTGCGCCGCTCCGGTGATTCTGGCCAAGCAACGAGTGCAAGGCCCGGTACGTTACCTGCTGACCAACACCGGCAATGCCAACGCCGGCACGGGCGAACCTGGCCTGGCCGCCGCCGAGCGCACCTGCGCGAAACTGGCTGAATTGACCGGCGTTGACGCCAGCCTGGTGCTGCCGTATTCCACCGGTGTGATCGGTGAGCCGCTGCCAGTCGAGAAAATCGAAGGTGCGCTGCAAGCAGCCCTTGACGACCTGTCAGTGAATAACTGGGAAGCCGCTGCCACCGGCATCATGACCACCGACACCTTGCCCAAAGGCGCCAGCCGCCAGTTCCAGCATGACGGCGTGACTATTACCGTTACCGGCATCAGCAAAGGCGCGGGCATGATCCGTCCGAACATGGCGACCATGCTCGGCTACATCGCCACCGACGCCAAAGTTTCCCGCGACGTGTTGCAGAATCTGCTGCTGGACGGTGCCAACAAGTCGTTCAACCGCATCACCATCGACGGCGACACCTCGACCAACGACTGCTGCATGCTGATCGCCACCGGTCAGGCCGCGCTGCCGGAAATCACCCGCGCCGAAGGCGAGTTGTTTGCCAAGCTGAAACAAGCCGTGTTCGAAGTGTGCATGGACGTGGCCCAGGCCATCGTGCGTGACGGCGAAGGCGCGACCAAATTTGTGACCGTTGAAGTCAATGGCGGCGGCAATCATCAGGAATGCCTGGACGTCGGTTACACCGTGGCGCACTCGCCGCTGATCAAGACCGCGCTGTTCGCGTCCGACCCGAACTGGGGCCGCATCCTTGCTGCCGTTGGCCGTGCCGGCGTACCGAACCTGGACGTCAGCAAGATCGACGTGTTCCTCGGCGAAGTCTGCATCGCCAGCCGTGGCGCCCGCGCCGCGACCTACACCGAAGCCCAGGGCGCGGCGGTGATGCAGCAGGAAGAAATCACCATCCGTATCGAACTGGGTCGCGGCGATTGCAGCGAAACCATCTGGACCACCGACCTGTCCCACGAATACGTGAAGATCAACGCCGAATACCGCACATAAGATAGATCGCTTTCGCGGGCACGTCGGATCGCCCGCGAAGACGGCCGACCAGACACTGCAAATGCTGGCCCGCTTCCCTTCTCAAAAGGTCCCGAACATGAGCCTCCACCTGATCATCGGCGACAAACTGCTTTCCTCCTGGTCCCTGCGCGGCGCACTGGCCCTTGACCTCACTGGCGCCCCGTACACCGAAGAACTGATCAAGCTGGGCCAGCCGGACACCCGCGAACGCCTGCTCAAGCATTCGCCGACCGGCAAAGTCCCGCTGCTGAAATCCGTGCACGGCACCATCGCCGATTCTCTGGCGATTGCCGAATACCTGGCCGAGCAGTTCCCCGACGCTGGCCTCTGGCCCAAAGACACCGCCGCCCGTGCCCAGGCCCGTTCGGCCTGTGCGCAGATGCACGCCGGGTTCTTTGCCATGCGCGGCAACATGCCGTTCGACCTGAGCCGCGACGCACCGCTATCGCCGACGCCTCCTGAGGTTCAGGCAGACATCGAGCGCATGCTGGCGTTGTGGGCTGAATGCCGTGCGGTCGCCACTGAAACCGGTCCGTTCCTGTTCGGTGGCGCGACCCTCGCCGATGCCTTCTTCGCCCCGATTGCCGTGCGCCTGCGCACCTATCAGGTGAAATTGCCGGCGGTGGACGAAGCCTACGTTGAAACCGTCTATCAATGGCCATCGTTCAAGGCCTGGCAGAAGGCTGGCCTGGAGGAGATTGGGCAGTGAAACGAGTACACGTAGCCGCCGCCGTTATCCGCGACAGCAGCGGCAAGATCCTTATCGCACGCCGTGCCGACACCCAGCACCAGGGCGGCTTGTGGGAATTCCCCGGGGGCAAGGTCGAGGATGACGAATCCGTCGAAAGCGCATTGGCTCGCGAACTCCAGGAAGAGTTGGGCATTGTGGTCAGCGCCGCGCGACCGTTGATCAAAGTCCGCCACGATTACCCGGACAAGCAAGTGTTGCTGGACGTTTGGGAAGTTTCGTCCTTTACCGGCGAGCCCCATGGCGCCGAAGGCCAGCCTTTGGAATGGGTGGGCCAACGTGATCTGCTGAGCTATGAGTTCCCGGCGGCCAACCAGCCGATCGTGGCGGCTGCACGTTTGCCTGCGCAGTATTTGATTACGCCTGAAGACCTGGAAACCCCGGCCTTGCTGCGTGGAATCCAGAAAGCCATCGCTGGCGGCATCAAGCTGATCCAGCTGCGGGCACCCAACGGCTACGATCCGAAATACCGCGATCTGGCGGTGGATGCGGCGGGGCTGTGTGCTGGCAAGGCGCAGTTGATGATCAAGGGCCCGTTCGAGTGGCTGGGTGACTTCCCGTCCGCCGGCTGGCACATCACGTCAGCGCAGTTGCGCAAATATGCAGCGGCGGGTCGACCGTTACCGGCGTCGCGCTGGTTGGCGGCGTCTTGCCACAACGCTGAAGAGCTGGCGCTGGCCGAGCAGATGGGCGTGGATTTTGTGACCTTGTCACCGGTGCAGCCGACCCAGACTCATCCGGATGCGCTGCCGTTGGGCTGGGAGCAGGTGGCGGCGTTGATCGACGGTTTCAGCAAACCGGTGTTCTTGCTCGGTGGTGTTGGCCCGGCGGAACAGCAAAAGGCTTGGGAGGCGGGGGCGCAGGGAGTGGCGGGGATTCGGGCGTTCTGGCCTGATTCTGTGATGTAGCCACCGGCCTCATCGCGAGCAGGCTCGCTCCCACCTTTGATCGCATTCCTTCTGGAGGAACTCGGTCAACTGTGGGAGCGAGCCTGCTCGCGATAGCGTCCTCGAATACGCCAATTATTCCTGAGGTTTAGCAGCCGCCTGCCAAAGAATCTCGGCAACCCCCTGCCGCTTGGCAATCACCCTCGCCACCACAAACAACACATCCGACAGCCGATTGATGTACGCCAAGCCAACCCCGGCCAACGGTTCAATCGCATTCAACTGCTGACACCGCCGCTCCGCGCTGCGCGCCAGGCTTCTGCACACATGGGCCTGGGCAATCAGCGCTGAACCTCCCGGCAGAATGAAGTTCTCCAGCGGCCCCAACTCCTCATTCCACAGATCGATCGCCGTTTCCAACCGTTCGATTTCCGCTGCATTCAACGCCTGATACTCCGGCATCGCCAACTCGCCGCCGAGGTCGAACAACCGATGCTGGCAAGGCGCCAAAACCTCAATCACCTCGTTCAAACCCGGATTCGCAGCACTTTCTGCGGCCAATCCGGCCAGCAGCACGCCCACTTGGCTGTTCAGCGTATCGACTTCGCCAATGGCCTCGATCCGCGGATGGTCCTTGGGCACGCGGCGACCATCGCCGAGTCCGGTTTCGCCTTTGTCGCCGGTGCGGGTGTAAATCTTCGACAAGCGAAAGCCCATGGGTTACCTCGATAGCTGATTGAGTTCTTGAGAGATGACGGGGGAGCCCGCCAGCGGCAGACGCAAAGTGAAACAGGTGCCTTGGCCCGGCGTCGATTGCACCTCCATCTGCCCCTTGTGGTTATTGGTGATGATGAAATACGAGACCGACAAGCCAAGGCCTGTGCCCTGACCGATTTCCTTGGTGGTGAAGAACGGCTCGAAGGTGCGTTTGCGCACGTTCTCGCTCATGCCGATGCCGTTGTCCTCGACCTGGATTTCGGCCCACGGCGGATTCAGCCGGGTGCGCAGAATGATTCGCCCGGGTTCACTGTCGTCTTCACGTTGGTGAATGGCCTGGGCGGCGTTTTTCAACAAATTGAGCAGCACTTGTTCCAGTTCGTTGGCCGTGCCGGGCACCGGGCCCAGCGCCGGGTCGAACTGACGGATGATCGCCTGGCCCTTGAAGTCGAAACCGATGGCCAGGTCGAAGTCGTTACCGGCGATTTCCACCGCCTGATCGATCAGCGCCGGCAGGTCGCACGGGGCCATTTGCCGGGTGCTGCGGCGGCTGAAGCTGAGCATGTGCGTGACAATTTTCGCGGCCCGGGCGCCAGCCTGTTGAATGCCATCAAGCAACTGCGGTACTTCGCGCAATTGCAGGTATTTGTTGACCGTGTCCAGGGAAATACCGGCTAGCTCAGCCTGTTCGAGGTTCTTCGGCAAGTCAGGTGACAGGCGCCGCCGAATGTTCTGTACGTTGTGCAGGATCGCGCCCAACGGATTGTTGATCTCGTGGGCCATGCCCGCGGCGAGGCCACCGACCGAGAGCATTTTTTCTGACTGCACCATCATCTCTTCCAGCGACAGACGCTGGGTGATGTCATCGATCCGGATCACCACGCCGCGCCCGGCGCCGCCCATCAGCGGGTAGAAGGTCAGGGCGTAATGCTTGGGTTCATCGTCCTTGAACCAGGTCACGCGCTCGATCTTCGCCACGGTGTGCTGCTCGACGGTTTGCTTGAGCTGCGGCAGAAATGGCTTCAAGGGTTCGAAGGCGAGGAAGATCGGCTGGTTCAAGGCTTCGTCCAGACGTGTGCCGGACAGCGCACTGGCTTCCTGATTCCACTGGGTCACGTAGAGCTGCTCATCAAGGGCGATCAGGGCCGACGGCATGGAGTCGATGATGCTGTTGAGGTAGTTCTGGAAACCGGTAAGTTTTTTCTCGATCTTGCTGCGCACCTGGACTTCGAGTTCCAGCTTGCGATTGGTGTGGCGGGTTTCTTCGGCCAGGCCTTGCGCCTGATCGTAAGCCGCCTGGGAATCGTCCCGGGCCCGTTTGAGCTGCTGCTCCCGGGCTTCGATCCGCGAGAGCATGGTGTTGAAGGCCTCGGCGAGGCTGCCGATTTCGTCGTGGTTGCCACGGGAGGCGCGCAGGGCGTAGTTTTCTTCGCGGGTCACTTGCCGGGACAGCTCTTCGAGCTGATGGATCGGCCGGGTAATCAGGCGCTTGATCTGCCGGGCGATCACCAGCCATAACAGCACACTGAAGATCAGAATGCCGAGACTGGCAGTCAGGGTTCCGGTGTAGAACGCCATTGGCAGTTCACTGCTGGCCACCAACAACAGGTGGCCCGGCGCGGTGCCAGGGCGGGGCAGGGTGATGATCTGATTGCTGCGAAACTCGGTGGCCTGCCAGGCTTCGATATGCCGATAGCGTTCTGGCAGTTGCAGCTTCTCGCCATGTTGCAATTGCGCCAATCGCTCACCCTTGCCGTCATACAAGGCCGCCGCCCGCAGCGGTGAATAGCTATTGAGTTCGTTGAGCAGGCGTTCCGCGCTTTGCGGCGACTTCAAGGCGTCGGCCACCAGGCTCGGGTTGGACACCAGTCGGCCGATGGTCTGCAAGGCCTGGGGCGCCATGCTTTCCTGGGAGATGTAATACGCGGCGCTGATAAAGGTCAGGTTGGCGACCAGCAGGATGGTGATCAACAGCACGAGCAGGGCGGCCAGCAGTTTCTGGCCGACGGGAAGGTTTTCGAGACGCTGGCGCAATGGCATCAGGTTCATCGCTGAAAAGGAACAAGTGGCCAGCGTAGCCGCTGCTCAGTCGCTGGGCAATCCAAGGCTTTGAAGATGGGCAATCAGCCGCTGCTGTAATTGATTGAGGTGGGGCAGGTTCAACTGGTGCCGCGAGGCCACTTTGCAGACATAGCCCAGCAGATAGCTGATTTCGGTTCGGCGCTGGCTTGCGACGTCCTGGTGCATCGAGGAGTAATTGGCCGCGGTGGCATGGATCACCCGTTCGACTTCCTGTTGCAGGTCCTCGGCGGCTGCCGGCTGACCGCAGCGTTCCAGCAAATCGGTCAGTTCGACGCAAAGGGTGGCGACTTCGCAATGGTGTTCCTGCAAGCCGCCGTTGCGGCAATCGTGCAGCACGGTCAGCGGATTGATCGCACAGTTGAGCGCCAGTTTGCGCCACAGCCTCGTGAGAATGTCGGTGCTCCATTCGTGAGGAATACCGGCGGCAGTCAAGTCGTCCAGCCAGATCGGCGCGACCGGATGACCGGCATCTCCCAGCCAGGTGTAGCCGTGACCGGCGAACACCACACGCCAGTCGCCATCGCGAAACGCGCCTTCGGTGCTTGAGGCGCATACACAACGCGCTTGGGGAGCCTGCGCGGCGACGGCGTCCTGGCTGCCGAGGCCGTTCTGCAACAGGATCAGTTCGGCATCAGGCGCCAGGCGCGGCGCCAGTTGCGCCACGGCCTTTTCGGCATCGTAGGCTTTGCACGCCACCAGCAGACGGTGGATCGGCTCGTTGCCGTGGGGTGTTTCACCGGGGATGTCATAGGTGCTGGCTTCGCCGTGTTCCACCAGCGTCAACCCTCCGGCCGCCTGATATGCCTGCAAGCGTTGCTCATCGCGCAGGATCAACCGGACCGGCACCCCGGCCCGCGCCAGGCGGGTGGCCCACAAGGTGCCGAGGCTGCCGGCGCCCAATACATGCCAGGTGGTGGACATCAGCTTTTTGCTCGGTTTGGCACAGGCATGTGAGGCTCGCAGTATCGGTTGGAAAAGACCCGTTATAATGAGCCCGATTTTAACCGCAAGCCAAGCGCGCGCCATCGCTATCGAGCGCGCCTTTTATTGGAGAGATTACATGCCGTCGTTCGACGTGGTATCCGAACTGGACAAACACGAAGTCACCAACGCGGTCGAGAACGCCGTCAAGGAACTCGATCGCCGTTATGACCTGAAAGGCAAGGGCACCTTTGAATTCAAGGAAAAGGACCTGACCGTCAACCTGACCGCCGAGGCTGACTTCCAGCTCGAGGCGATGATCGAGATCCTCAAGCTGGCCCTGGTCAAGCGCAAGATCGACGTGCAGTGCCTTGAAGTCAAGGATGCCTACGCGTCGGGCAAGCTGATGAAACAGGAAGCCGTCCTCAAGGAGGGCATCGACAAAGAGCTGGCGAAGAAAATCGTCGCTCACGTCAAGGACGCCAAGCTCAAGGTTCAGGCCGCCATTCAGGGCGAGCAAGTGCGCATCACCGGTAAGAAACGTGATGATTTGCAGGAGGCGATTGCAGCTCTGCGCGCCAAGACTTTCGATATGCCGCTGCAGTTCAACAACTTCCGCGACTGACCTAGCAATGCGGGAACCCTGTGGGAGCGAGCCTGCTCGCGAAAGCGGTGGGTCATTCATTGGTGATGTCGACTGCCCTCTTCGCGAGCAGGTCGGATCGCCGCACCGTCGCTCCCACCCGGATTGTGCTTAACCCAGGAGAAAGTAGATGGATTTGAATACCGAAGTGGACAACCTGGTCAAGGCATCCCAAGCCTGGATCCCGATGATCATGGAGTACGGCAGCCGCGTGCTGCTGGCAGTCATCACGCTGGCAGTCGGATGGTGGTTGATCAGCAAGGTGGCGCAAAAACTTGGCGGCCTGCTGGCGTTGCGTAATGCCGACCTCGCGCTGCAAGGTTTCATCAGCAGTCTGGCGAACATTATTCTCAAGGTTTTGCTGGTAGTCAGCGTGGCATCAATGATCGGCGTGGAAACCACTTCGTTCGTGGCGGCCATTGGTGCGGCGGGTCTGGCCATCGGTCTGGCCTTGCAGGGCAGTCTGGCGAACTTCGCTGGCGGCGTGCTGATTCTGTTGTTCCGTCCGTTCCGCATCGGTGACTGGATCGAAGCCCAAGGCGTTGCCGGTACGGTCGACAGTATCCAGATTTTCCACACCGTACTGCGCACTGGCGATAACAAGACCATCATTGTGCCTAACGGCAACTTGTCGAACGGTATCATTACCAATACAAATCGTCAGCCAACCCGCAAAGTTGTATTTGATGTGGGCGTGGACTACGAAGCGGACTTGCAGAAGGCCCGTGAAGTGTTGCTGGATTTGGCCAAAGATGAACGCATCCTGGCAGAACCTGCACCACAAGCCGTTATTTCGACCCTGGGAGACAGTTCGATTACTGTTTCGCTGCGTGTTTGGGTGAAGACCGCGGATTACTGGGATGTGATGTTCATGTTCAATGAACAGTCCCGGGATCGTTTGAAAGCGGCGGGTATCGATATTCCGTTTCCACAGCGGGTTATTCGTGTGGTTCAGGAGACTGTGCCGCAATAACGTCTTCGTTGTCACTTGGAGGTTGTCAGTATTGTACTGTTAGGTTGCTATCGAACTGGCAACAATCAAAAGACGGTATGGAAACCAGGCACAAAAAAACGCTCACCTGATTCAGGTGAGCGTTTTTTTTGTTGCCGTGCTGTGTAGCTGTCGAATTAGCGCTGAATTACAAGATGCTCAGCGGATATTCAATGATCAGACGGGTGTCAACTTTGTCGCTATCGTATGCGGAGTTTGCACGATAGACCGCGTTACGTACGCGGAAAGACAGGTCCTTGGCTGGGCCGCTTTGCAGAACATACTTGGTCTCGAAGTCCCATTCGTGTTCTTTGGACTCAGTGTCACCGGTGGTGATGTTGTCGCCACGGATGTAACGAGTCATGAAGCTCAAGCCAGGAACGCCGTAGCTCTTCATGTTCAGGTCATAGCGAGCCTGCCAGGAGCGCTCGTCTTGACCGTTGAAGTCGGAGTATTGAACGGAGTTGGAGAGGAAGATAGTACCGCCGCCGTCAACGCCATAAACATAACCGGTGTCACCGGTCGAACGCTGGTGAGCCAAGGTGAATTTATGTGCGCCAAGGCTATAGGCCGCTGCGAGGGACCAGATGCGGTTGTCAACGTCACCGCTCAGCTCTTGACCCTGGCTCTTGGAGCGATAGCCGTTGAAGTCGAAGTTCAGGGACTGATCTTCGTTGATCGGCAGGGTGTAGTTGGCGTTGATGTATTGCTTCTTGAAATGGTCGTCAACATCGGAAGCAGCTACGCCGGCAACAAAATTGTCGGTGAACTGGTAGGTTGCACCGGCAATATCTGCGGCTTTCAGACCAAGGCTATCGCGCCCCATTTGGTTCTGCGCCCGCATCGCGGTGAAATGACCAGCACTCAATTCAAGGCCTTTGATTTCTTTGCTGGTGATCAAAGTACCGGTAGCAACTTCTGGCAGCAAACGGCTGTCGTCAGTAGAGAAGACAGGGCTGGCAACGTATTGGTTACCGTATTTCAGAACAGTGTCGGACAAGCGGAATTTAACTGCGCCGCCAGCGTTGGATTGGGTGTCTTCTGGCGTGCCATCACTGTCCTTGCCGAACATGCCGTTACCGGTGCGGCCTGGACCGCTGTCCAGTTTGATCATGCCATTGGCCAAGGCGTCTAAACCGAAACCAACAGTACCTTGGGTGAAGCCCGACTCATAAACAGCTTGGACGCCCAGGCCGGTTTCTTCGCGGTAGCCTGTGATACGTTGTTTATTTGCGGTGCTTTGGTTGTTGGAGGCACCGTTCTTGAAATCGCGGTTCATGTACAGCATGCGACTTTTGACATTCAGGCTCTGATCTTCAAAAAAGCCCTTGGATTCCTCTTGAGAAGACGCCATTGCGAACTGCGAGGTACTAGCCGAAACAGCCAGTGCGATCATGCTCCACTTCATCACGCGCATCGTGATTTGCTCCTTTGGTTTTTAGAAGAGTACTGCCGTCCCACCTGTTTTTTTATCTGGGCGGCTCTTTCTTTTTGTGTCGGCGCAAACTTATATCACGCCGACCATGTTGGCGATACTTGCGTATCTAACCTTTCAGCTTCTTTACGACCCTGTCGCAAACAGCTTGGTAGATGTCGCAAATTTACTGCCTCGACGCAAGCGGATTGGCAACTTTAACGTTGTTTTCCAAGGCTTGTGCATCGCTAAAAAGAGTCCCTGGTGAAACGTTTGAATCTCCATTGGGCAACCCTGCCGCTATTTTTATTGGCCTTGAGGCTTCCACTTCCAGCGGAGGCTTCCAAAGCTATGTGGGTGTGAATGCAACAAGCGTGCACAAACCAGAATTCTGTAGCTGTTTTTTTCTGGAAACCTGCCTGTCGCTATAAAAACCTCATGAAACCGGGGGCTTCAAGCGTGTTTTTTGTACGCTTGACGCCGTGCATTGCATGGTGTTGCACCACTGAAACGGAAAGCGTGACAACGAAAAATGTTACCGGTTCACCCCTCGTTGAGTAATTCTCGGATGCTGACGCACTCAGCGTAGACGCACTGTGCGGTTTTGGTGCAAAAAATCTTAATCACTGTGCTGATATCAAACAGTGCGGTAACGGACTCATCTGGAACTTTTCATTGGTTATCAGTCATTTCAGCATTTTTGGCGTGGTCTGCGGTTCTGTAATGGTGCGCCGTGAGCAAAAAAGGCCCATTTAGGGGCGCTCGTGCGGCGTGAAGGCAGTGGCGTTCACGGGTATGCTGGCGTCCTGTCGCTTGGTGCGCAGCCTGTCAGGATGGGCGCTAAGCTGAAAAATGATGACCTGGCGGGAGTGCGCGCGGTGTTCGCTTTAGATCCACGACTTCAACAAGACACGCTACCGATTGGCGATTTCCCGCTTTGCCGGTTGCTGTTATCCAATGATTCGAACTACCCCTGGTTCATCCTGGTGCCACGCCGTGAAGATATCAGTGAGATATTTCAGTTAGGTGTCGCAGATCAACAGCAGCTGTGGCAGGAAACGACCGCGCTGGCAGAACTGCTCAAGGATTCGTTCGACGCCGACAAGCTGAATGTCGCGGCGCTGGGTAATGTCGTCAGTCAGTTGCACATGCATGTCATTGTGCGCAAGCGTGAGGACGCCGCCTGGCCAGCCCCGGTCTGGGGCAAACACCCGGCCGTGCCTTACAGCGCAGCGCAAATTGCGGCCATTCGCGAGCGCCTGCGTCTGCTGTTAACCGAACATTTCACGTTTCTGGAGGGTTGAATCATGAGCCTGGAAGATCGCGTTACCGATCTGGAGAGCCAACTGGCGTTTCAGGATGACACCATCCAGTCATTGAGTGATGTGCTGGCAACGCAGCAGCGCGCCGTTGAACGCCTGCAATTGCAGATGGCTGCATTGCTCAAGCGCCAGGAAGAAATGGCCGGGCAGTTCGAAACCTTCGAAGAAGAAGCACCTCCGCCTCATTATTGAAACCGCAGGCAATAAAAAACCGCGAACAGCTCAGCTGCTCGCGGTTTTTTTTAGCCTTGAATCAGCGACGCGGCAATGCAGCGATCACATCTTCGGCTTGCAGCCCTTTGTCACGATTCATGACAGAGAACTCCACGCGCTGGCCTTCAACCAGAACACGGTGACCTTCGCCACGAATGGCCCGGAAATGCACGAAAATATCATCGCCGGAATCACGGGAAATAAAGCCGAAGCCTTTGGAGGTGTTGAACCACTTGACGGTGCCGGTATCGCGGTTGCTCATGTCGTAGCTTGGCGAGGCGGCGGCCGGCGAGGATTTGTAGAAGCTGATAGCCAGGTGCAGGAGAACGGCGATCAGTGCAGCCACCAGGCTGAACAGGACGGCAGGTTGACCGGCGATGACAGGCATCGGCGCGAGCAACGTCAGGGTTTGCAGGACGACGGCCAGGACCAGCAGGGCGCTGACCAGGTTTTGCAGTTGGTGACGAGGACCTTTGTTCCAGTAAGGGATAACCGGAGCGAGGGTCAGGTTAAGCAGGCCGAAAAAGGCCAGGTACAGCGCAGCGGGTTGTTGCAGGTAAGGAGCAGCTTCGGGTTGCAGGCTAGGGATGAAGGACAGCAGCAAAGCTGCTGCGCCCATTAGCAGGTGGACGATTTTCAACATTTTGATTAACTCACGTTAAGACGGATCACAAGGAAGAGCTGATGGAGCACGGTTCGCTTCAGAACAATAAGAGGCGTTGGACACGTACCCGGTACCAGCCTATGCGCAGCCCCCGAAAAATAGGCGGTCGCGACACACGGTCTATTTAACAGCAAAGCCTGCAGCTACTCAAATCAGGCAGTCCAGCGGTGCTTCGCGGGGCGATTTGTCGCAGGTCATTGCGCAATCCAGGGCGGCGAGGGGGTGGCAGGCTTGCTAGAGTGGTCCTGCACCTGTTGGATGAACTCATCACCTTTAGGGGAAAAACATGGCAATCGATATCGGTATCAGTGAAGAGGACCGCAAGTCCATCGTTGACGGGCTTTCGCGTCTGCTGTCGGACACTTATGTGCTGTATTTGAAAACCCATAACTTCCATTGGAACGTCACCGGTCCCATGTTTCGGACCCTGCACCTGATGTTCGAGGAGCAATACAACGAGTTGGCCCTGGCCGTCGATTCGATTGCCGAGCGCATTCGCGCCCTCGGGTTTCCTGCCCCCGGCGCCTATTCGATTTATGAGCGGCTGTCTTCTATTAAAGAAGAAGCTGGTGTGCCGAGCGCTGAAGACATGATCAAGCAGCTTGTCGATGGGCAAGAGGCGGTCACCCGTACCGCCCGCGGAATCTTTCCGCTGCTGGAAAAAGTCAGCGACGAGCCGACGGCTGACCTGCTGACCCAGCGCATGCAAGTCCACGAAAAAACCGCATGGATGCTGCGGTCTCTGCTGGATCAGTAATATCGTCACTACGCGAATGACGCCCGTCGGGTGTTATTCGCGGTCTTTTGCCTTCTTCAAATCGCTTTTAAGCTCGTTAAAAATCGTCTGGCGGCGTAGGAAAATAGCCGGCCTAGGACGCTCTCCATGATCGCCCTTCAGTTGTTGGCTTATCCTACGTCGATGGTCATAAAGTCATCTGGATATACCTTTGCGCCTGCGCTTTTATAGGGCCACGGAGAGTGCTCTTACAGAAGGCAAGGATGACAAAGGAGTGTCAACGATATGGATTACGAAGACAGGCGAAGCGAGGGGAGGGTCAGTCCGGTCAAGGAGATAAGGATTGATCCATTTGTCAGCGAATTTGATATGGGGCTGGCCCGGCCCTTATCCCGGTCGGTGCGGTTGAACGGCTTTGCCACCTGCTTGCGGCTTGAGCAGGTGTACTGGGATATTCTGGGCGATATGGCCAAGGTCAATTGTTGTACGGTCAGTGCGCTGCTGTCCCATGTGGATCGCGAAGTGCACTTGCGTCATGGCGGGGTCAAGAACTTTACCGGGCTGGTGCGGGTTGTCTGCGTCGTGCACAGCCTGAAAGAAGGGGGCAGCGTCGCAATGCCCTAGCCACGCAGGTGATCGGACAGAGTGTCAGTCTGTGCAGTCTTACGGCTGCACAGGCTGCATTTAATGGATATAATCCCGCTCTTTGCCGCAAAACCCAGCGTGCGCGGTAGCAATCTGATCGCCGAGACAACCCCCATGCCGATGTACGACTATCAATGTGCTTCCTGTGGTCATCAGTTGGAAGCCATTCAAAAGATCAGCGCAGCACCGCTGGTCGACTGCCCTGCCTGCCAGGCGCCAGAGCTTAAAAAGATGCTGTCCATGCCGGGCTTCCGCCTGAGCGGCACCGGCTGGTACGAAACCGATTTCAAGACCGGTTCCAAGAAGAATCTGGCCGGCGGCGACAAAGCTGACTAAGGTCTGGAACCTGAGTTGAACGACACGCGCGAGCTCTTGCAACACCTGCAAGGCCTCCAACCGAATTTCGATTACGAGAAGTGAAACCACTACCATGATGCGCAGCCATTATTGCGGCCAACTGAACGAAGCCCTGGAAGGCCAGGAAATTACCCTTTGCGGATGGGTGCACCGTCGCCGTGACCACGGTGGGGTGATTTTCCTCGATATTCGTGATCGTGATGGTCTGGCCCAGGTGGTGTTCGACCCGGACCGCGCCGAGAGCTTCGCCGCCGCCGATCGCGTGCGCAGCGAATACGTCGTGAAGATCACCGGCAAGGTTCGCCTGCGTCCGGCAGGTGCCACCAACGCCAACATGGCGTCGGGCATGATCGAAGTGCTGGGCTATGAACTGGAAGTGCTGAACGAGTCGGAAACCCCGCCGTTCCCGCTGAACGAGTTCTCCGACGTCGGTGAAGAAACCCGCCTGCGCTATCGCTTCCTCGACCTGCGTCGCCCGGAAATGCTCGAGAAGCTGCGTCTGCGTTCGCGCATGACCACCAGCATCCGTCGCTTCCTCGACGAAAACGGCTTCCTCGACGTCGAGACGCCGATCCTGACCCGTGCCACGCCAGAAGGCGCTCGCGACTACCTGGTGCCGAGCCGTACCCACGCCGGTAGCTTCTTCGCCTTGCCGCAATCGCCGCAGCTGTTCAAACAACTGTTGATGGTCGCCGGCTTCGACCGTTACTACCAGATTGCCAAGTGCTTCCGCGACGAAGACCTGCGCGCCGACCGTCAGCCGGAATTCACCCAGATCGACATCGAGACCAGCTTCCTCGATGAAAAAGAGATCATGGCCATCACCGAACAAATGATCCGCAACCTGTTCAAGGAAGTGCTGGACCTGGAGTTCGGCGACTTCCCGCACATGACCTTCGAAGAAGCCATGCGTCGTTACGGTTCCGACAAGCCTGACCTGCGCAACCCGCTGGAACTGGTTGACGTTGAAGACCAGCTGAAAGACGTCGACTTCAAGGTGTTCAGCGGCCCGGCCAACGACCCGAAGTGCCGTATTGCCGCCCTGCGCGTTCCAGGCGCTGCGAGCATGCCGCGCAAGCAGATCGACGACTACACCAAGTTCGTCGGCATCTACGGTGCCAAGGGCCTGGCGTACATCAAGGTCAACGAGCGCGCCAAAGGTGTTGAAGGCCTGCAGTCGCCAATCGTCAAGAACATCCCTGAAGCCAACCTCAACGTGATCCTCGATCGTGTTGGCGCGGTCGATGGCGACATCGTGTTCTTCGGCGCCGACAAAGCCAAGATCGTCAGCGAAGCCCTGGGCGCGCTGCGGATCAAGGTCGGCAACGACCTGGACCTGCTGACCTGCAAGTGGGCGCCGATGTGGGTTGTCGACTTCCCGATGTTCGAAGAGAACGACGACGGCAGCTTCACCGCGTTGCACCACCCGTTCACCGCGCCGAAGTGCACCCCGGAAGAACTGGAAGCCAACCCGGCGATCGCTCTGTCCCGTGCCTACGACATGGTTCTGAACGGCACCGAGCTGGGTGGCGGTTCGATCCGTATCCACCGCAAGGAAATGCAGCAGACCGTGTTCCGCCTGTTGGGTATCAATGAAGCGGAACAGGAAGAGAAGTTCGGCTTCCTGCTCGACGCCCTGAAATACGGCGCGCCGCCGCACGGTGGCCTGGCCTTCGGCCTGGACCGTCTGGTCATGCTGATGACCGGCGCCCAGTCGATTCGTGAAGTGATCGCTTTCCCGAAAACCCAGAGCGCGGCTGACGTCATGACTCAGGCACCGGGTGCTGTAGATGCCAAGGCATTGCGCGAACTGCACATTCGTCTGCGCGAAACACCAAAGGCTGAGTAAAGCTGACCGCAAAGGCGCATCCTTCCGGGATGCGCCTTTTCTTTAGGTCGAGATTTTTTGTTGCTGGCCGACACAACGTGCGCGGCGGGCGATGTTTCAAAGAGAAATTCGGAGCGAGATATGGCGGGTCATTCCAAGTGGGCGAACATCAAGCACCGCAAAGAACGTCAGGATGCCAAGAAGGGCAAGATTTTCACCAAGTGGATTCGTGAGCTGACCGTTGCGGCCCGTCAGGGCGGCGGTGATCCGGGTTCCAACCCGCGCCTGCGCCTGGCGCTGGACAAGGCGCTTGGTGCGAACATGAGTCGCGACATCATTGATCGCGCAGTCGCCCGCGGTGCCGGTGCAGCCGATACCGACGACATGGTCGAACTGACCTACGAAGGCTATGGCCCGGGTGGCGTGGCGGTAATGGTCGAGTGCATGACCGATAACCGTAACCGCACCGCAGCTGCTGTTCGCCATGCGTTCAGCAAGTGCGGTGGCAACCTGGGGACTGACGGTTCGGTGGCTTATCTGTTTGAGCGCAAGGGGCAGATTTCCTTCGCGCCAGGTGTCGATGAAGACGCGCTGATGGAAGCGGCCATGGAAGCCGACGCCGATGACGTGGTCACCCATGAAGACGGTTCGATTGACGTGTTCACCTCGTTCGCCGGCTTCTACTCCGTGCGTAACGCGCTGGAAGCGGCAGGTTTCAAAGGTGATGATGCGGAAATCGTGATGCTGCCGACCACCAGCGCTGAACTGGACCTGGAAGGCGCCGAGAAGGTGCTCAAGCTGATCGACATGCTTGAAGACCTGGATGACGTGCAGAACGTCTACTCCAACGCGGATATTCCAGAGTCGGTGGCCGCACAGCTGGGTTGATTGATCTGCAATACTCTTGAAGCCGGAAGTGCAGGCGGTGATGTTTCACCGCCAGGCATGTCCGGCTTCTGCCTTTACGCCGAGCAAGCAATTGCCGGCAGGCATCATTTTTGAGCTGCAGGCGTTATGACTTTAATTCTTGGTATCGACCCCGGTTCGCGCATCACCGGTTATGGCGTGGTACGCGATACCGGGCGTGGTTGCGTGTATGTGGCGTCGGGCTGCATTCGCACCGGGTCCGGCGAACTGCATGAGCGTCTGCAAATCGTTTATCGCGGTGTGCGTGAAGTCATCCAGACCTACGGCCCGGTGACCATGGGCATCGAAAAAGTCTTTATGGCGCGCAATGCCGACTCTGCCCTCAAGCTTGGTCAGGCCCGGGGCGCCGCGATCGTGGCGGGTGCCGAAGAAAGCCTGGAAATCGCTGAGTACACCGCAACCCAGGTCAAACAAGCAGTGACCGGCACCGGTGCCGCCAATAAAGAGCAGGTGCAGATGATGGTCATGCACATGCTGAAATTGACCAGCAAGCCGCAAATCGATGCTTCGGATGCCCTGGCCATTGCCATTTGCCACGCGCATACCCGTTCCAGCCTGTTGCCCCATGGCCTGGGAACGGCACGCAGTCGTGGCGGGCGCCTGCGTCTCTGATAGCATCAGCAATCATTTTTAGCGAATGAGGGTTTTGCGCCTGTGTTGTCGGCGCAAACCCCTTGTTCTGTCAGTCGCCAGTCATTGATCTGGCCAACGCTCAAGGATCTGAAACGTGATTGGACGCTTGCGCGGCACACTGGCTGAGAAACAGCCGCCGCACCTGATTCTGGATGTAAACGGTCTGGGGTATGAGCTGGAAGTGCCCATGACCACGCTCTATCGCTTGCCGTCGGTCGGTGAACCGCTGACCTTGCACACCCATTTGGTCGTACGTGAAGACGCGCAGTTACTCTATGGCTTCTTCGGCAAGCGTGAGCGAGACTTTTTTCGCGAGTTGATCCGTCTCAATGGTGTGGGGCCGAAATTGGCCCTGGCATTGATGTCGAGCCTGGAAGTGGATGAGCTGGTCCGTTGCGTGCAATCCCAGGACACCTCGGCGCTGACCAAGGTGCCGGGCGTGGGCAAAAAGACGGCCGAGCGTTTACTGGTGGAACTCAAGGACCGCTTCAAGGCTTGGGAAACCGTGCCGGCGATGTTCGCCCTGGTGCCGAACCAGCCGGGCGGGCCTGATGTGGCGCCGGTTGCCACCGCCGAAAATGACGCGGTCAGCGCGCTGATATCCCTGGGCTACAAGCCGCAGGAAGCCAGCAAGGCGATTTCCGCGATCAAGGAGAAAGGTTTGAGCAGTGAAGACATGATTCGTCGTGCCCTGAAGGGAATGATCTAAGTGATTGAAGCTGATCGTCTGATTGCCGCCACGCCCGGCCCTCGCGACCGCGAGGAAGTCCAGGACCGGGCGATTCGCCCCGTCAGCCTGGCCGAGTACATTGGCCAGCCGACCGTTCGCGAGCAAATGGAGTTGTTCATCCAGGCCGCACGCGGGCGTAACGAGTCCCTGGACCACACGCTGATTTTCGGCCCGCCGGGTCTGGGTAAAACCACCCTGGCCAACATCATCGCCCAGGAAATGGGCGTGTCGATCAAGAGCACTTCGGGCCCGGTGCTTGAGCGCCCGGGTGATCTGGCGGCGCTGTTGACCAATCTTGAACCCCACGACGTGCTGTTTATCGATGAAATCCATCGGCTCTCGCCGATCGTCGAGGAAGTGCTGTACCCGGCCATGGAAGATTTCCAGCTCGACATCATGATTGGTGAAGGGCCGGCTGCGCGCTCGATCAAACTGGATCTGCCGCCGTTCACCCTGGTGGGGGCGACGACGCGGGCCGGCATGCTGACCAACCCGTTACGCGACCGCTTTGGCATCGTCCAGCGCCTGGAGTTCTACAACACCGCCGACCTGGCGACGATTGTCAGTCGTTCGGCGAACATCCTCGGCTTGCCGCTGGACCCGGAGGGCGCCTTTGAGATCGCCCGTCGTGCCCGTGGCACGCCGCGGATCGCCAACCGTTTGTTGCGCAGGGTTCGGGATTTCGCCGAAGTGCGTGCCAAGGGCCACATCACCAAACCGATCGCCGACCTGGCCTTGAACCTGCTGGACGTCGACGAGCGTGGCTTCGATCACCAGGACCGGCGCCTGCTGTTGACCATGATCGAGAAGTTCGACGGTGGGCCGGTGGGTGTGGACAGTCTGGCCGCGGCGATCAGCGAAGAGCGTCACACCATTGAAGACGTGCTGGAGCCATATTTGATCCAGCAGGGCTACATCATGCGCACGCCGCGGGGGCGAGTGGTCACTCGGCACGCGTATCTGCACTTCGGTTTAAACATTCCGTCACGATTGGGCGAGATGCCCGTTGTAGACGAGTTCCTCGATGCGGTAGACGATTAATCACCTTTCGGGCCGATTTATTCGGGATTTGCGCGGTCCTAGGACCGTGCTTTTGCCAGAAAGCCGCGAATCAATGAAAAACAGTTGCCTGGCCGGATTGGCAACCTGAGGAGTAAGCACTAGAGTATGCGCGCGCAAAACGGGCTTGAGCCTTTCGCACTTCGTTGTCGCGTTTATTACGAGGACACCGATGCGGGCGGCATCGTGTATTACGTCAATTACCTCAAGTTTATGGAACGGGCTCGAACCGAGCGGCTCCGGGATCTGGGCTTTGCCCAGTCCCAGCTGGCAGGCGAGGACCTGTTGTTTGTCGTGCATTCCAGCGAAGCGCGTTATCACGCGCCGGCGCGACTGGACGACGAGCTTCTGGTAAGCGCTGAAGTAATCGAATTGAACCGTGTCAGCCTGCGCTTCAAACAGCAGGTCAGGCGAGCCACGGATAATGCGCTGCTCTGCGAAGGGCAGTTTCTGGTGGCCTGTGTGCGCACTGAAAGTTTAAAACCCCGGGCCATTCCCGAAGCTCTACGTGCGGCCTTTGCCGACGTGAGCGGCGCGGGTACACACTCAAAGCAGGAGATAAAGCGTGGAAGCTAACGTCGTCGACCATTCCTCCATGTGGAGCCTGGTCAGCAATGCCAGTATCGTGGTGCAACTGGTAATGCTGATCCTGGTAGCCGCATCGGTGACCTCATGGATCATGATCTTTCAGCGCAGCAACCTGCTGCGCGCCGGTCGACGTGCCCTGGAGAGCTTTGAAGAGCGCTTCTGGTCCGGCATCGACCTGTCCAAACTCTACCGTCAGGCCGGTAGCAACCCGGACCCGGATTCGGGCGTCGAGCAGATCTTCCGTGCCGGTTTCAAGGAATTCTCCCGTCTGCGTCAGCAGCCAGGCGTTGACCCGGAAGCGGTCATGGAAGGCGTGGCCCGTGCCATGCGCGTCGCCATTTCCCGCGAAGAAGAAAAGCTCGAACAGAGCCTGCCGTTCCTCGCTACCGTCGGTTCCGTCAGCCCGTACATCGGTCTGTTCGGTACGGTCTGGGGGATCATGAACTCCTTCCGTGGCCTGGCCACTGCCCAGCAAGCGACCCTGGCCACCGTGGCTCCGGGTATCGCCGAAGCACTGATTGCTACCGCGATCGGCCTGTTCGCAGCCATCCCGGCCGTTATCGCTTACAACCGTTTCGCTGCTCGCAGTGAAACCCTGCTGGGCCGTTACTACACCTTCGCCGATGAATTCCAGGCGATCCTGCACCGCAAAGTGCACACCAGCGAAGAATAAGCAGGTAATTTCCAATGGCTTTAATCGCTCGAGCTCGCAAAAAGCGCAAGCCGGTTGCCGAGATGAACGTGGTGCCTTACATCGACGTGATGCTGGTGCTGCTGGTCATCTTCATGGTGACCGCTCCGATGCTCAATCAGGGCGTGAAAGTTGATCTGCCCAAGGTTTCCAGCGAAGCCTTGCCGCAGGACAACAACACCCAGGTCCTGACCATTTCGATCAAGGCTGACAAGACCTACTACTGGAACCTTGGCAGCGAAGTCGACACTGAAAAGCAACAGGACAAGGCCATGACCTTGCCGCAGATGACTGACGCGGTTACCAAGATCATTCGCGCCGGTACTGAAGGCGGCAAGCGCACCCAGGTGTTCATCCGCGGTGACAAGACCGTCGATTACGGTTCCGTGATGGGCGCCATGGGCGGGTTGCAGAAAGCCGGGGTCGGTAATGTTGGCTTGATTACCGAGGCACCCTGATGCAGCAAATGCGAGAGCCGTCCGCCTCGGAAAGCTACTTCTGGCCTAGTGTCCTGGCGATTGTCTTGCACGTGCTGGTGTTCGGCATGCTGTTCGTCAGTTTCGCCTTCACACCGGAGTTGCCGCCGGCCAAGCCGATTGTCCAGGCGACCTTGTACCAACTGAAATCGAAAAGTCAGGCGACCACCCAGACCAATCAGAAGATTGCGGGTGAGGCGAAGAAATCCGCCGCGCGTCAGACCGAAGTCGAACAGATGGAACAGAAAAAGATCGAACAGGAAGCGATCAAGGCCGCGGAACAAAAGAAGGAAGATGCGGCTCAAAAAGCCGAAGAATCCAAGAAGGCCGACGAGACCAAGAAAGCGGAAGAGGCAAAAAAGGCTGATGAAGCCAAGAAAGCCGATGAAGCGAAGAAGACCGCCGAAGCCAAAAAGGCCGAAGAGAAACAATTGGCTGATATAGCCAAGAAGAAATCTGAAGAAGAAGCCAAGAAAGCGGCTGAAGAAGAGGCCAAGAAAGCGGCCGCTGAAGAAGCCAAGAAAAAGATTGTCGAAGACGCGAAGAAGAAAGCCGCGGAAGACGCCAAGAAGAAATCCGAAGCTGAAGAGGCGAAGAAGAAAGTCGCCGAAGACGCGAAGAAGAAAGCTGCTGCCGATGCTGCGAAGAAAAAATCGCAGGAAGCGGCGCGTAAATCCGTCGATGAGAAAAAAGCTCAGGCCCTGGCCGATCTGCTTTCCGACACGACGGAGCGTCAGCAGGCCTTGGCGGATGAAACGGGTGATGAAGTCGCGGGTAACTTCGACGATTTGATTCGCTCGCGTGCTTCCGAAGGTTGGGCGCAGCCACCGTCGGCCCGCAAGGGCATGAAAGTGATTCTGCAAATCAACATGCTGCCTGATGGAACAATCTCCGGCGTATCGGTTGCCAAGTCCAGCGGTGATGTACCGTTCGACAGTTCAGCGGTAGCGGCGGTAAAAAATATTGGTCGATTGACCGAAATGCAGGGTCTGAAGCCAGCTGATTTCGCACCCTATCGTTCATTCAAGATGACATTCACACCTGAGGATCTAGCCTTGTGAGAAACCTTCTTCGAGGACTGCTTGTCGTCATGTTCTGCTTTGCAGGACTGGCCACCGCAGATGAAAAAAATATCCTGGTCAGCAGTGGTAGCTCCCAGGCAACTCCAATTGCCGTAGTGCCATTCGGTTTCCAGGGCGGCACCGTGCTGCCGGATGACATGGCCGAAATCATCGGCAACGACCTGCGCAACTCGGGTTACTACGCGCCGATTCCAAAGCAGAACATGATCAGCCAGCCGAGCCAGGCCAGCGAAATCATTTTCCGTGACTGGAAGGCGATCAACGCTCAGTACATTATGGTCGGCAGCATCGTTCCAGCGGGCGGTCGCCTGCAGGTTCAATACGCTCTGTTCAACGTCGCCACCGAACAGCAAGTGCTGACCGGCAGCGTGTCGGGAAGCGTCGATCAACTGCGTGACATGGCGCACTACATCGCCGATCAGTCGTTCGAAAAACTCACCGGTATCAAAGGTGCGTTCTCGACACGCCTGCTGTACGTGACGGCCGAACGTTTCTCCGAGAAGAACACGCGCTACACGCTGCAACGCTCGGACTATGACGGTGCCCGCGCCGTGACTCTGCTGCAATCGCGCGAGCCGATCCTGTCGCCGCGTTTCGCACCGGACGGCAAGCGCATCGCTTACGTTTCGTTCGAGCAGAAGCGTCCGCGTATCTTCATGCAGAACATCGACACCGGTCGCCGTGAGCAGATCACCAACTTCGAAGGCCTCAATGGCGCGCCTGCCTGGTCGCCGGATGGCAATCGCCTGGCATTCGTACTGTCGAAAGACGGTAACCCGGACATCTACGTGATGAACCTGGGCTCGCGTCAGATCTCTCGCGTCACCAATGGTCCCGGTATCAACACCGAACCGTTCTGGGGCAAGGATGGTTCGACCATCTACTTCACCTCCGACCGTGGCGGCAAGCCACAGATCTACAAAACCAGCGTCGGTGGTGGCGGTGCGGAACGCGTGACCTTTATTGGTAACTACAACGCCAACCCTAAACTTTCGGCTGATGAAAAGACCCTGGTGATGATTCACCGCCAGGATGGCTTCACTAATTTCAAGGTGGCGGCCCAGGATTTGCAGCGCGGTAGTGTAAAGATCCTCACTGATAGCACTCTGGACGAGTCGCCTACTGTTGCGCCCAACGGCACCATGGTAATCTACGCCACCCGCCAGCAGGGCCGGGGAGTCTTGATGCTCGTGTCCATTAATGGACGCGTAAGGCTCCCGCTTCCTACCGCACAAGGCGAAGTCAGAGAACCTTCCTGGTCCCCTTACCTGAACTGACGCGGCGCTACACGTTTTACTTAACACACTGGGGTTCATTAGGAGTTTCACGATGGAAATGCTGAAGTTTGGTAAATTTGCTGCGCTGGCTCTGGCCATGGCTGTAGCTGTAGGTTGCTCGTCCAAAGGCGGCGACAATGCCGGTGAAGGCGCTGTTGATCCAAACGCTGGTTACGGCGCAAACACTGGTGCCGTTGATGGCTCCCTGAGCGAAGAAGCTGCTCTGCGCGCAATCACTACCTTCTACTTCGAATACGACAGCTCGGACCTGAAGCCAGAAGCCATGCGCGCTCTGGACGTTCACGCCAAAGACCTGAAAGCAAACGGCGCTCGCGTTGTTCTGGAAGGCAACACCGACGAACGTGGTACTCGTGAGTACAACATGGCACTGGGCGAGCGTCGTGCGAAAGCCGTTCAGCGTTACCTGGTACTGCAAGGTGTTTCCCCAGCTCAGCTGGAACTGGTTTCCTACGGCGAAGAGCGTCCAGTTGCTACCGGCAACGACGAGCAGTCCTGGGCTCAAAACCGTCGCGTCGAACTGCGTAAGTAATTCGTCATGCGAACGTGCCGTCGTGCTGTAACTGTTTTGGCTCTCAGCCTCGCACCGCTTGCGGTGTGGGCTGCGGTTCCTGTGGTCGATAACGACTCCGGCTATAACAATAGCGGGAGTAGCAATCCGCCTGCGGGTTACGGTACGAACGGCGCCTATGCCGGGGGAGGGGTTTCGACCCCTGTCTCGGCACAGGGCGAGCTGTTCAACCAATTGCAATCCATGCAGGAGCAGATTTCACGCCAACAGGGTGTGATCGAAGTTCTGCAGAATGATGTAGCGCGCATGAAGCAAGAGAGCCTGGAGCGATATCAGGATCTTGATCGGCGCATAGGAACCGGCGTTGCACCAGCCGCGACTCCTGATAATTCTTCCACCGGTGGCAGTTTGAATGCCCCCGGTGCCGCCGCTGGCGCAGGTGCAGGAGCGGCCGCCGCTCAAGCACCTGCTGCGGGTAGCGAACCGGCTGATCCGGCGAAGGAAAAACTGTATTACGATGCAGCCTTCGACCTGATCAAAGCCAAGGACTTCGACAAGGCCAGTCAGGCTTTTGCCGCGTTCCTGCGCAAGTACCCGAACAGCCAGTACGCGGGCAATGCCCAATACTGGTTGGGCGAAGTCAATTTGGCCAAAGGCGATCTGCAAGGTGCAGGTCAGGCATTTGCCAAGGTTTCGCAGCTATACCCCAAGCACCCCAAAGTGCCTGATTCGCTGTACAAGCTGGCTGATGTAGAACGCCGCCTCGGTCACACCGACAAGGTCAAAGGCATTCTGCAACAGGTTGTGTCCCAGTATCCGGGCACTTCCGCTGCGCAGCTGGCCCAGCGTGATCTGCAAAAAATGTAAGGGCTGCTTGACCCGTTTTGAAGAAACCCGCGCCTGTCGCGGGTTTTTTCGTTAGAATTCACGCCCTTTTTCTGAAACACGCTTTTTGGGATCTGCGCGTTGGCGGGGTTCCTTGAAGTGCCTGACGGAGGCGGACAGCCTGTTTAGCTGTTATGCCCGTGGCGACTATGCAAGACACATTGAGAATCACCGAAGTTTTCTACTCGTTGCAGGGTGAAACGCGGACTGCCGGGCTGCCCACAGTTTTTGTGCGCCTGACCGGTTGCCCATTGCGTTGCCAATACTGCGACAGCGCCTACGCGTTCACCGGCGGCACCATTCGCCCCCTCGACGACATCCTCGAGCAAGTGGCCGGTTTCCGTCCGCGTTACGTCTGTGTCACCGGTGGCGAGCCGCTGGCGCAACCCAATGCCATCCCATTGCTCAAGCAGTTGTGTGACGCCGGTTACGAAGTGTCACTGGAAACCAGTGGTGCTCTCGATATCTCGGCGGTAGATTCCCGGGTCAGTCGCGTTGTCGACCTGAAAACCCCAGGGTCGAAAGAAGCACACCGCAACCGCTACGAAAACATCGAACTGCTCACGCCCAACGACCAGGTGAAGTTTGTCATCTGCTCGCGGGAAGACTACGACTGGGCGGTGTCCAAGCTGATTCAGTACGGCCTGGACACGCGTGCGGGCGAAGTGCTGTTTTCGCCAAGCCACCATGACCTGAATGCGCGGGATCTGGCTGACTGGGTGGTGGCGGACAACCTGCCAGTGCGTCTGCAATTGCAGCTGCATAAATATCTTTGGAATGACGAGCCGGGGCGCTGAGATGACTGAACAACTGAACACTGCTGAAAAACGTGCGGTCATCCTGCTATCCGGCGGTCTCGACTCCGCGACGGTCGTGGCCATGGCCCGTGCTGAAGGCTACAGCTGCTACACCATGAGCTTCGATTACGGTCAGCGGTCTCAAGTAGAGTTGCACGCCGCAGAACGAGTCGCCCGCGACCTGGGCGTGGTCGAGCACAAGGTGATCGGCCTCAATTTGAACGGTATGGGCGGCTCGGCACTGACCGACAGCAGCATCGACATTCCTGAAGAGTTGGGGGAAGGCATTCCAGTCACTTATGTGCCGGCGCGCAACACGGTGTTTCTGTCTCTGGCGCTGGGTTGGGCTGAAGTGCTCGGCGCGCGCGACATCTTCATCGGCGTGAACGCGGTGGATTATTCCGGTTACCCGGACTGCCGTCCCGAATTCATCGAGTCCTTCGAGCGCATGGCCAATCTGGCGACAAAGGCCGGTGTAGAGGGCAATGGCTTCCGCATCCAGGCGCCACTGCAGAACCTCAGCAAGGCACAGATCGTCCAGGCAGGCGTGAAGCTGGGGGTCGATTACGGGCTGACCGTTTCCTGCTATCAGGCGGACGATAATGGTCGTGCGTGCGGTAAATGCGACAGCTGCCGACTGCGTGCAGAAGGCTTTGCAGCGGCCGGCGTGAGCGACCCAACACCTTATTTTTGATTTATTTCAAATTAGGTGTTGAATAGTCCTTAAAAATCAGTATTATACGCGCCACCACACAGCGGGTCGTTAGCTCAGTTGGTAGAGCAGTTGGCTTTTAACCAATTGGTCGTAGGTTCGAATCCCACACGACCCACCATTTTTGTAGCAGTTTTAAAAGTCTGGAAGGCCCACGCAAGTGAGGATTTCCGGATTTTTTTTTGTCCGGAAGAAAGTGCGCGGCGCGATGCGGGCGGTGGTACATGGCTTTGGCAGGCGCGTAATCCATGCAGACCATGGCTGGGCTATTTTTTGACGTGGCCGTTCGTAATGGCAGGCTCATCTGACATACTGAGACAAAGTGGAAGTGGCAGAGACTTACCTAGTCGGAGCAGGCATGAGCACTGAAAAGATACTATTCAATCGTCCCTATATGACGGGTAAAGAGCTGTACTACATAGCAGAGGCCAAGTTCGGGAATATGCTGGCTGGTGATGGATCTTTTACCAAGCGCTGTCATCATTGGATTGAACAGGCCACCGGCTGTAATACAGCGCTGCTTACTCACTCTTGTACCGCTGCACTTGAAATGGCCGCGTTGTTACTTGATGTACAACCTGGTGATGAAGTGATTTTGCCTTCCTATACCTTCGTTTCAACCGCCAATGCTTTTGTGCTGCGTGGTGCTATTCCTGTATTTGTAGATATTCGTAAAGACACATTGAATCTGGATGAAACGCTGATTGAAGCGGCTATTACTCCACGCACCAAGGCGATTGTTCCTGTTCATTATGCGGGTGTGTCCTGTGAGATGGACACGATCATGCACATCGCTCGTAAACATGGACTCAAAGTCGTTGAGGATGCTGCTCAAGGTGTGATGTCTGCCTATAAAGGACGGGCTCTTGGAAGCATCGGTGATCTTGGTGCTTTTAGTTTTCACGAAACGAAGAACGTTATTTCGGGCGAGGGCGGTGCTCTTTTGGTAAATGAGCCGCAACTGTCGTTACGCGCAGAAATCATTCGAGAGAAAGGCACTGATCGCAGTCGTTTCTTTCGTGGTCAGGTAGATAAATATACTTGGCAAGAAGTAGGCTCTTCCTTTTTGCCTGGAGAGTTGATCGCTGCATTTCTTTGGGCACAACTTGAAGAAGCTACCAGCATCACCAATCGACGTTTGGCGATCTGGGACTATTACCATACTGCACTTGCTCCACTGGAGCGGAAGGGATTGTTGCGTCGTCCAATCGTCCCGGATGATTGTCAGCACAATGCGCACATGTATTACGTGTTGCTGGCACCAAGTGTTGATCGACAAGCTGTTCTGGAAGAGCTTAAGCGTAACGATGTCTATGCCGTATTCCACTATGTGCCTCTTCACTCATCACCGGCGGGGCAGCGCTACGGAAGAGTTCATGGTTCCATGGAGGTCACCAACGCACTGTCAGAGTGCTTGTTGCGTTTGCCTCTTTGGGTTGGCCTGACGTCCGAGCAGCAAGATAAAGTGGTGGAGGTTTTGGCGCGAGCTGTTGGGTAATCTTCTCGACAGTGAGTGCAGCACGGTTATGTTAATGAGGCGGGTATATGGCACCTATGATAAAAGTAAGTAGTATGTTGAAGTAAGTGTCTCCAAAACTGGCGTATTAAGGTTTGCTTTCCTGATATGGGATTTTTGCATTATGTTTTCGTAGCATTGAAGCAGGCATCAAAGAAAGTATCCGGGGGGGGGCTGAGCGTGCTTTTTGTGGTGTTGGCATATCTGTCTTACGCCTTCCCTATGATTTACGCCTACTTTGAGTCTGTAAATTTCATCTATGTTAACGCTTGGGATGAAGAAACCTACCTCAGTTATTAAGGAGCTTTGGGGTCGTTGACGGTGCCCGGTTGCTGGGCATCCGGTGCGATTGTGTATACCCTCCAGTATTTGGGGTTAAGTGGGGGCGAAGTCAATATTCTTTTGGTTTTGTTTTAACGCCACTCACATTTTTTCTAATTGTTTTTATTCTTCGTGAGCTGTAAGTTGAATGTGGGCGTGCATTGATATATGGTGTTATCATTTTGTTCGCTCCGATTTTTTTAATTTCGGTAATCCGCTTCTAGCGCATCCGACCAGAGAGTATGGCTTTGGGGCTATGGTTGGGTATATTAACAATCGGCATTGAGAACGCCGGAATCTCAGTTGTCATACTTTTTTGTTATGTTGGCTATTGCGGCCTATGTCAAAACGAGGCGCATGCTTTGTTTGTTTGTTTGTTTGTTTGTTTGTTTGTTTGTTTGTTTGCTGTTGCTGTATTTTTATGTGGGGATTGCGTATGCGTACCTTCTGCTCTGTGGCTTTATCTTATTGCACCCCTGGTTTTTTAATAAGCAGCTGGGGGTTTTGGCGGATCAGCATTGCACACTGTCAGTGTTGGCAATTTTTACGTGTTTCGGGATTTGAGTAACACCCTGTTAAATATCGGATTCTGGTTGAAATGGTCTTTTGTCTCCGAGCGATATTCTGTAGCCTTGCGCAGCTTCACCGCTGTCCGTGCCTGATGATACTCACTCTCCCGGCGGTACCCTGAAGGGTCTGGAGCCGGGTGTATACTCGACTTTCGCGCGAAAGCGCCTGCAGGTCTTGCGAACATGACGCAAATTTCCGAACGCCTTCTGGTTCAAGCCCACCTCGACGCCAAGCAGCCCAAGCCGCTGACCGTTGAAGAGGAAGCTTTTTACCGTGCCGCCATCGCTGCCGAGCTCAAGGCTCAGGACGCGGTGCTGGTTGCTCACTTCTATTGCGATCCGGTGATTCAGGCCCTGGCCGAAGAAACCGGTGGTTGCGTCTCCGACTCACTGGAGATGGCGCGCTTCGGCAGTGCTCACCCGGCCAAGACTGTGCTGGTCGCCGGTGTGAAGTTCATGGGCGAAACCGCGAAAATCCTCAATCCTGAAAAACGCATTCTCATGCCAACCCTGGAAGCGACCTGCTCGCTGGACCTGGGTTGCCCGGTGGATGAGTTCTCGGCGTTCTGCGATCAGCATCCGGAACGCACGGTGGTGGTGTATGCCAACACCTCGGCGGCGGTCAAAGCCCGGGCGGATTGGGTGGTAACGTCCAGCTGCGCGCTGGAGATCGTCGAAAGCCTGATGGATAACGGCGAAACCATCATCTGGGGCCCGGACAAGCATCTGGGCACTTATATCCAGCGCCAGACCGGTGCGGACATGCTGCTGTGGGACGGTGCCTGCATCGTTCACGAAGAGTTCAAGTCCAAGCAGCTCGAAGACATGAAGGCGCTGTACCCGGACGCCGCGATTCTGGTGCACCCGGAGTCGCCGACCTCGGTGATCGAGCTGGCGGACGCCGTCGGTTCCACCAGTCAGTTGATTGCGGCGGCACAGAGCCTGCCGAACAAGACCCTGATCGTCGCCACCGATCGCGGCATCTTCTACAAGATGCAGCAGCTGTGCCCGGACAAGGTCTTCATCGAAGCCCCAACGGCTGGTAACGGCGCAGCGTGCCGCAGTTGCGCACATTGCCCGTGGATGGCGATGAACACCCTTGAGCGCACGCTGAAGTGCTTGAAGGAGGGGACGAACGAGATCTTTGTGGATCCGGCGTTGATTCCGCAGGCGATTCGGCCGTTGAAGCGGATGCTCGACTTCACCCAGGCTGCTCGGATGAAACTGGCCGGTAACGCTTAAGTACTCGCAAAAACTGTGGGATAAAAACTGTGGGAGCGAGCCTGCTCGCGATGGCGGTCCGTCAGTCACATGTATGTTGACTGAGGCACCGCCATCGCGAGCAGGCTCGCTCCCACAGTGGTTTTTGCTTCCCGCAGCTACTTGTTCTTCTTCGGAATGCGCACGAGCTGCGTGTTCGAGTACATGTCATGCCAGCTGCGTTTCTGTTTATCGAACAGCGACCAGAAGAACCCAAGGCCAACGCACAACAGCGATGCGATCGACACGACAAACCGCAGCAGCGCCTGCCACAGGCTGATGGACGAACCATCCGCGTTCTGCACGCGAATGCACCACACCTGCATACCCAGCGTCTGACCGGACCAGGTCCAGAACTTGGCAAAAAAACCAAACAACACAAACAGCAACACCGTCGATAGCAGCGGATCACCGTCCAGCGCGCCGGATTCGGTCAATGTGCGCATTTTGTCTTCGCCGATGATCGCCATCTGGATCATCTTGTAAATGCCGCTGGTGACGATCAGCAGGGCGGTGCACAAGAGGAAGTCATAGAACATCGCTGCCAGGCGACGGCCCAGGGTGGCGGCGGGAAAGTCGCCCTGGGGGTTGAGCAGGTGTTTCGACATGACAGCCTCTGGACGGAAAAAAAGCTATTTTACGGATTTACGCGCACAAAAAAGCCCCTGATGTCAGCATCAGGGGCTTTTTCGTTACAGAAGATTAGGCTTCTGCTTGTACTTCGTCAGCCTGCATGCCTTTCTGGCCTTGCACAGCAACGAAAGTCACTTTCTGGCCTTCTTTCAGGCTTTTGAAGCCGTTGCCCTGAATAGCGCGGAAATGCACGAACAGATCCGGACCGCTTTCTGGAGTGATAAAACCAAAACCTTTCTCGTCGTTAAACCACTTGACGGTACCGCTCTGACGTTGGGACATTTCTTATTTCCTTTGACGCAAAAATTAATGACAGTCTCCTTCTCATGAAAGAGTACTGGGGCTGGTTGCAGGAGAGTAAGAAGACGTCGAACGGGATGTAGCTAACTTGTAGGCTACTGCCCAGGTCACGATTCCAAGCGACCCATGCAAACACAGTGAACAAACTCTACGCCAACTACGTGAGAAAAAACAAGCCCTGTGAGAGCCCCGGTTTTGCTCAGGTTGATGGCGATAGCGTGTCCACTAGTGCGGGCTTATTCGATCGGGTTGTTCAATTGTTTTCGAACGTTATAAGCAACGTTCATAAACGAAGCTTAGAGCCAAAGACATGCACTGTTTTATGGCGGTTGCGTTACACATTAGTGCACTGTTAACGCAACCGCGTTACTTATAGAAACAGTCAATCAGCCGCGATAGTAGCGTTGTGGAACAAATGGCATTTTGCTTACAAGCAAAGGCACCTTTTTCCCACGAACAATCGCCCATACGGGTGTATCAATAGCGATATAAGCGCTGTCGAGGTAGCCCATGGCTAACGGTCCGCCCAGAGTCGGGCCGAAACCACCGCTGCACACAGCGCCGATGATGTCGCCTGCTTCGTTGACGATTTCCGCGCCTTCACGCACCGGTGTACGTTCCTGAGGCAACAGGCCCACACGCTTGCGGTTGACGCCGGCTTGTTGTTGCGCGAACACAGTCTCTGCGCCAGGGAAGCCGCCGGCCCGTGCGCCATCGGCGCGACGTGGCTTGGAGATGGCCCACAGCAGGCTGGCCTCGATCGGAGTGGTCTCGGTGTTCATGTCGTGGCCGTAGAGGCACAGGCCGGCTTCCAGGCGCAGGGAGTCGCGAGCGCCGAGGCCGATGGCCGCCACTTCAGGCTCAGCCAGCAGCGCGCGCGCCAAGGCTTCAGCGTTGGCGGCCGGTACGGAGATTTCGAAGCCGTCTTCACCGGTGTAGCCCGAACGGCTGACAAAGCATTCGACACCCAGCAGTTTCACTCGGGTGAACTGCATGAAAGTCATCTTCGCGACTTCAGGCGCCAGACGAGCGAGCACGGTCACGGCGGCCGGGCCTTGCAGGGCCAGCAGCGCGCGTTCTTCGAACAGCGGTTCGATTGTGCACTGGTCGCCAATGTGCTTTTGCAGATGCGCAAGGTCCTGATCCTTGCAGGCGGCGTTGACCACCAGGAACAGTTCGTCGTTACCCAGGTTGGCGACCATCAGGTCGTCGAGGATTCCGCCGGTTTCATTGGTGAACATCGCGTAGCGCTGCATGCCCACCGGCAGGTCGATGATGTCCACCGGCACCAGGGTTTCCAGGGCCTTGGCGGCATTGGCGCCGGTCAGGCGGATCTGGCCCATGTGCGAGACATCGAACAGCCCGGCCTGATCACGGGTGTGCTGGTGTTCTTTCATCACGCCCAACGGGTATTGCACCGGCATGTCGTAGCCGGCGAACGGCACCATGCGCGCGCCGAGTTCGATGTGCAGTGCATGCAGCGGGGTTTTCAGCAATTGTTCGGTGGACATATTCAGCTCCTGAAAAAGTGTGCGGATGCGCGTGGGCATCAGCACTCGATAATGTTGACCGCCAAACCGCCACGGGCGGTTTCCTTGTATTTGCTTTTCATGTCGGCGCCGGTCTGGCGCATGGTGCGGATGACCTTGTCGAGGGAGACGAAGTGCTGACCGTCGCCGCGCAGGGCCATGCGCACGGCATTGATGGCTTTCACCGAACCCATGGCGTTGCGCTCGATGCAAGGCACTTGCACCAGCCCGCCAATCGGGTCGCAGGTCAGGCCCAAGTTGTGTTCCATGCCGATTTCCGCCGCGTTTTCCACTTGCTGCACCGTGCCGCCAAGCACTTCGCACAGCGCGCCGGCTGCCATGGAACAGGCGACGCCGACTTCACCCTGACAACCGACTTCGGCGCCAGAGATCGAGGCGTTTTCTTTATAGAGAATGCCGATGGCGGCGGCGGTCAGCAGAAAGCGCACGACGCCGTCTTCGTTGGCGCCGGGAATGAAGCGCATGTAGTAATGCAGCACCGCCGGGACGATGCCCGCTGCTCCGTTGGTGGGCGCGGTGACGACGCGCCCGCCGTTGGCGTTTTCTTCGTTGACCGCTAAAGCGTAGAGGTTGACCCAGTCCAGCACCGACAGCGGATCACGTAGCGCCGATTCCGGGTTCTTGCACAGTTGCCGATGCAGCGCAGCGGCCCGACGTTTGACCTTCAAGCCACCGGGCAGAATTCCTTCATTGCGGCAACCGGCGGCGACGCAATCCTGCATCACTTGCCAGATGTTCAGGAGGCCGGCGCGGGTTTCCGCTTCCGGGCGCCAGGCACTTTCGTTGGTCAGCATCAACTGGCTGATGGACAAGCCGTACGTGGCGCAATGACTGAGCAGGTCCTTGGCGCTTTTGAACGGGAAGGTCAGCGGCGTGGCGTCTTCGACAATGCGGTCGGCGCCAGCGGCGTCTTCATCGACCACGAATCCGCCGCCGACCGAGTAGTACTCGCGGCTGCGGACCTGTAGGCCCGCCGCGTCGAACGCACGAAAGATCATGCCGTTGGGGTGATAGGGCAGCGGTTTGCGGATCATCGCCAGGTGTTCTTTCTCGTTGAACGCAATGCTGTGTTCGCCGAGCAGGTTCAAGCGACCATTGCCGCGAATATCTTGCAGACGGGCGGCGACGGTTTCGGTGTTCACGGTGTCCGGGTGTTCGCCTTCCAGGCCGAGCAACACGGCCTTGTCGCTGCCGTGGCCTTTACCGGTGGCGCCGAGCGAGCCGTAGAGCTCGACTTTGACGCAGGCGGTTGCAGTCAGCAGCCCTTCACGGCGCAAGCCTTCGGCAAAACGCGCAGCAGCGCGCATCGGGCCGACGGTGTGGGAGCTGGAAGGGCCGATGCCAATCTTGAACAGGTCGAACACGCTTAACGACATGGTTGTTCTCCGGTTTCTTGTTATGAGGAGCACCACACGACCTGTAGGAGCGAGGCTTGCCCGCGAAGCTTTTAGCGGCCGTGATGGCCTCTTCGCGGGCAAGCCTCGCTCCTACAGAACCGGTGTGTCCTTGTGAGGGCGGTGAACCGCCCCCTATGGATCAAGCGTAGCTTTCGATCGACGGGCAAGCGCAAACCAGGTTGCGATCGCCAAACACGTTGTCGACGCGACCGACCGGTGGCCAGTACTTGCCTTCGATCAGCGACGCAACCGGGTATACCGCTTGCTCACGGCTGTACGGATGCGTCCACTCGCCAACGATTTCCGCAGCGGTGTGCGGGGCGTTTTTCAGCGGGTTGTCGTCCTTGTCCAGCGTACCGTTTTCCACCGCGCGAATTTCTTCGCGGATGCGGATCATGGCGTCGCAGAAGCGGTCCAGTTCTTCCTTGGATTCGCTTTCGGTCGGCTCGATCATCAGCGTGCCGGCGACCGGGAAGGACATGGTCGGGGCGTGGAAACCGAAGTCGATCAGGCGCTTGGCGACGTCATCGACGCTGATGCCGCTGCTGTCTTTCAGCGGACGCAAATCGAGGATGCATTCGTGCGCCACCAGACCGTTGCTGCCGGTGTACAGCACTGGGTAGTGCTCTTCGAGGCGACGGGAAATGTAGTTGGCATTGAGGATCGCCAGCTGCGAAGCGCGCTTGAGGCCGGCGCCGCCCATCATCCGAATGTACATCCAGGTGATTGGCAGAATGCTCGCGCTGCCGAACGGTGCCGCGCAGACCGCGCCTTCTTTACGCTCCATGGTGCCGTGACCCGGCAGGAACGGGGTCAGGTGCGATTTCACGCCAATCGGGCCAACGCCCGGGCCGCCACCACCGTGGGGAATGCAGAAGGTTTTGTGCAGGTTCAGGTGGCTCACGTCGCCGCCGAACTTGCCCGGGGCGCAGAGGCCGACCATCGCGTTCATGTTGGCGCCGTCGATGTACACCTGGCCGCCGTGGTCATGAATGATGCCGCAGATTTCACGGATGCCTTCTTCGAACACGCCGTGGGTCGACGGGTAAGTGATCATCAATGCTGCGAGGTGTTCGCGGTGCTCGATGGCCTTGGCGCGCAGGTCTTCGATGTCGACGTTGCCGCGGGCATCGCACGCGGTGACGACTACGCGCATGCCGGCCATGTTGGCGGTGGCCGGGTTGGTGCCGTGGGCAGAGGACGGGATCAGGCAGATGTCGCGACGGTCTTCGCCACGGCTCTGGTGATAGGCGCGAATTGCCAGCAGGCCGGCGTATTCACCTTGGGAACCGGCGTTCGGTTGCAGGGAGATCGCGTCGTAACCGGTGGCGGCGCAGAGCATCGCTTCCAGTTCGTCGGTCAGCTGTTGGTAACCGGCGCTTTGCTCGGCCGGGGCGAACGGGTGCAGGGCACCGAACTCGGCCCAGGTGACCGGGATCATTTCGCTGGCGGCGTTGAGTTTCATGGTGCACGAACCCAGCGGGATCATGGTGCGATCCAGGGCCAGGTCCTTGTCGGCCAGCTTGCGCAGGTAGCGCATCAGCTCGGTTTCCGAGTGATAACGGTTGAACACCGGGTGGCTGAGGATCGGAGATTGGCGAACCAGCGCGGCCGGGAGGGTGCTGACCACGGAACCGGCGAGGGCGGCGAAGTCTGGCAGCGCCTTAGCGTCGGCGAACAGGCCCCACAGGGTTTCCACGTCGGCTTGCGAAGTGGTTTCGTCGAGGGACAGGCCCAGACGCTCGGCATCCACGACGCGCAGGTTGATCTGCTGGGCGCGAGCCTTGTCGTGCAACGCGCCAGTGTTGGCGCCGGTTTTAATGGTCAACGTGTCGAAGAAGCTTTCTTGCTCGACCGTCAGGCCCAGTGCGCTCAAGCCCTTGGCCAGAATCGCGGTCAGGTGATGAATGCGGTTGGCGATCTGCGTCAGGCCTTTCGGGCCGTGGTACACGGCGTACATGCTGGCGATGTTGGCCAACAAAACCTGCGCGGTGCAGATGTTCGACGTGGCCTTCTCGCGGCGGATGTGCTGCTCGCGGGTTTGCATCGCCAAGCGCAGGGCCGGTTTGCCGAAACGGTCCACGGAGACACCGACCAGACGGCCCGGCATGTCGCGCTTGAACGCATCTTTCGTCGAGAAGTAAGCCGCGTGCGGGCCACCGAAGCCCAGCGGCACGCCGAAGCGTTGCGCGCTGCCGATGGCCACGTCGGCGCCGAACTCACCCGGAGGGGTCAGCACGGTCAGGGCCAACAGGTCGGCGGCGACGGCGACCAGCGCGTTGGCGGCGTGGAAGCGTTCGGTCAGTTCGCGGTAATCGAAGACGTCACCGTTGCTCGCCGGGTATTGCAGCAAGGCGCCGAAGAACGGTGTCACGTCAGTCAGTGCCTGCTCGTCACCAACGACCACGTCGATACCCAGCGGCTCGGCACGGGTGCGCAGCACGTCGAGGGTTTGCGGGTGGCAATGCACGGACGCGAAGAAGGCGTGGCTGCCCTTGTTCTTGCTCAGGCGTTTGCAAAAGGTCATCGCTTCGGCGGCGGCGGTGGCTTCGTCGAGCAAGGATGCGTTGGCAATCGGCAGGCCGGTCAGGTCGCTGATCAGGGTCTGGAAGTTCAGCAGCGCTTCGAGACGACCCTGGGAGATTTCTGGCTGGTACGGGGTGTACGCGGTGTACCACGCCGGGTTTTCCAGCAGGTTGCGCAGGATCGGCGACGGCGTATGGGTGCCGTAGTAACCCTGGCCGATGAAGGTCTTGAACAGCTGGTTTTTGCCGGCGATGGACTTGATCAAGGCCAGGGCATCGGCTTCGCTCAGGCCGTCTTCGAGACCGAGGACGCTGGTGCCTTTGATGCTTTCCGGGATGACGCTGGCGCTCAGGGCTTCCAGGGAGTCAAAACCGAGGCTGTTGAGCATGGCTTGCTCGTCGCCGGAACGCGGGCCGATGTGGCGGGCGATGAATTCGTTGGCGGTCGTCAGGTTGACTTGAGTCATGTCAGCGCTCCTCAGGCTTCGGCGTTGGCTTTGATCAGACGGTCGTAAGCGTCCTGATCCAGCAGTTTGGCGACAGCCGAAGCGTCGGTTGGCTTAAAGCGGAAGAACCAGCCTTCGCCCAGCGGATCTTCGTTGACCAGTTCAGGGCTGCTCTCGAGGGCCGGGTTGGTCTCGACCACTTCACCGTCCAAAGGCATGTACACGCCGCTGGCGGCTTTTACCGATTCCACGGTGGCGGCTTCGGCGCCTTTGTCGTAGGACTGCAGCTCAGGCAGTTGTACGAAAACCACGTCGCCCAAGGCGTTCTGTGCGAAGGCGGTGATGCCGACAGTGACGCTGCCGTCAGCTTCGGTGCGCAGCCATTCGTGATCTTCAGTAAAACGCAACTCGCTCATGGAAACTCCTAAGGGGGCCAGACTTGTCTGGTGGACGCGATGGAATGCTTGGGCTAAAGCCCTGCTTTATGGCGGGTTACTAAGCAATTTCGCGGCCAATGTTTTTTTATCGTTATAAATCAATCGCTTAGTTGATATTGCGATGTGCGGTAGATTGATGGCTGTAGCGAAATCGCTACAGCAAGAGGCGAAGAAAAAAGCCTAAGTGGATCAAAGCCTTGCACTGCGGTGATCAGGGGAGGGTGTAGCGATATCGTTCCGCTGTAGCGCTTTCAGTACAGATGGAGGTCGTTTTTAAACAGGTCTTCAGGCCAGACACAAACCTCTGTAGGAGTGAGCCTGCTCGCGATAGCGGTGTGTCAGTCAACAGATGCAGCGACTGACACTCCGCTATCGCGAGCAGGCTCACTCCTACAGTTGTTTTGTGTCGGTTGGGAGATTGTATATCCGGCCTCACGGCTTATTGGGAATGCCGTACTTGCGCAGTCGATGGGCGATCGCCGTGTGGGAAGTTTGCAGGCGGCTGGCCAGTTGCCGGGTAGAGGGGTAGCTGACGTAGAGTTTTTCCAGCAGCGTCTTTTCGAACTCTTCCATCGCCTGCTCCAGGCTATCGACATCGCTGTCACTCTGGCGCGCCACCGAGGTGCCGGCGATGTCGAGGTCGCCGATGTCCACCAGGCTGCTTTCGCAAATCGCCGCCGCACGGAAGATCACGTTCTGCAATTGCCGCACGTTGCCCGGCCAGCGGTTACCCAGCAGTGCAGGATAAGTCCCCGGCGCCAGACGACAGACCGGGCGCTGGATCTGTGCGCAGGCCTGCTGCATGAAATAGCGCGCCAGCAGCAGGATGTCCTGACCGCGTTCGCGCAGGGGCGGGACTTCGACATTCAGGACGTTGAGGCGATAGAACAAGTCTTCGCGGAACGAACCTTCGCTGACCATTTTTTCCAGGTTGCGGTGAGTTGCGCTGAGGATTCGCACATTGACCTTTACCTCGCGATCACCCCCGACTCGCCGGAAGCTGCCGTCGTTGAGGAACCTCAGCAACTTCGCCTGCAGGTACGGCGACATTTCACCGATTTCATCGAGAAACACCGTGCCCTGGTTGGCCAGTTCCATCAGCCCCGGTTTGCCGCCCCGTTGCGCACCGGTAAAGGCGCCAGGGGCGTAGCCGAACAGTTCGCTTTCGGCGAGGTTCTCCGGCAATGCGGCGCAGTTCAGCGCCAGGAACGGCGAACCGTGCCGGGCGCTGATGGCGTGGCAGGCCCGCGCCACCAGTTCTTTGCCGGTTCCGGTTTCGCCCTGGATCAGCAACGGCGCATCCAGTGCTGCCACGCGCTGGGCGCGAGCCTTGAGGGTACGGATCGCCGGGGACTCGCCGAGCAACGCGTCGAAACCTTCGGCATGGTCGTGGTGCAGCGCCGAGAGGCGTTCGCCGATGCGGTTCGGTTGATACAAGGTCAGCAGGGCGCCGGCGTCGGTGATCGGGGTGGCGTCGAGCAGCAGGGTCTGGCCGTTGACGGTGATCTCGCGCAGCGGCAGGCGGAAGCCGTTTTCGAGCAATACGCCAAGCAGCGCCGGGTCGGCAAACAGATCGGCGACGCTTTCACCGGCCGGTTCGCGACCATACAACGCGATCAGCGCCGGGTTGGCCAGCAGCACTTTGCCGTCACTGTCCAGGGCCAGCACCGGGTCGGTCATGGCGGCGAGCAGCGCATCGAGCTGCAAGTGCCGCCGTTGCCCCGGAAGGATGTCGACCACCGTCATCGCTTGCACGCCGCGCACGCTGAGCAACGCATCGCGCAGCTCTTCGAGCACTTCCGGGCTCAGGGTCGGAGCGTCGATGTACACGTTGGGCGGGACCATTTCCACCGCATCCAGATTGAGATTACGCCCACCGAGCAGGGCCAGGACTTCCTGGGTAATGCCGACGCGGTCGATGAAGCTGACGTGGATACGCATGGGGCGGTTTTCAATCTGGCGAGCGGAGGGGGGGCAAGTATGCCTTGGGGCGGGTCTCAGGTGAAATGCACGTGTTCAACCTGCAGGAACGAGGCTTGCCCGCGAAGAGGCCATCAAGACCGCTAAAAGCTTCGCGGGCAAGCCTCGCTCCTACAGGTCGTGGGGCCGCAGTCTTTCAGTCGGCATCCATAGCGAATGAAAGTCCGTCATCGCGAGCAGGCCCGCTCCCACAAGGGGACGCAGGCTACTCAAAGTTTTTGAGATCTACCGGGTCGCCGGATTTCATATCCAGCTTCTTCCGAATGTCTTCAAATACCTCGTCGTAATTTTTGTGAACCGAGCCGATCTGGCTGTGTGTCCTTGGAATACCGTACTTCTCGGCGATATTCGTTATGTTGTTGGCGAAGTTGTAGGCCTCAACCTTGGGTAGAAAGAAGGTTTCGCTCATATCCTTTCCCTGAATGCTGCCATGCATGGTGAACTGGATGCCTTTTTCCCCTTTGTCGTTATTGCTGACCTCATAGTCGAAGTGCAGGTTGTAGCTGACATCATCCGAGGTCAGCGCGTGGCGCTCGATGTGCAAGTGACCGGGGGCGAACGTTGCCATTGACGTTTCTCCTTATAAATAAGTAATGCCAGGTGTCGCCGTGCTGATGCGCGTGCCGGCCGTGCCCTGGACGATCGCTTCGATGTCCGAGAGTGAACCGATCACCGCGGTTTTTCCAGTATGGCGGGCAAACTCGCAGGCGGCCTGCACCTTCGGTCCCATGGAGCCGGCGGCGAAGCCGAGTTTTTCCATTTCGTCAGGGTGGGCTCGGGCGATGGCTTTCTGGGTCGGTTTGCCGAAGTCGATGCAGGCGGCGTTGACGTCGGTGGCGATCACCAGCAGATCGCTTTCCAGCTGTTCGGCCAGCAGCGCCGAGCACAGATCTTTGTCGATCACTGCTTCCACGCCTTGCAGTTTGCCGCTGGCGCCGTACATCGTCGGGATGCCGCCACCGCCCGCGCAGATCACGATGCTGCCTTTTTCCAGCAACCATTTGATCGGGCGGATTTCGAAGATGCGTTTCGGTCTCGGGCTGGCCACCACGCGACGGTATTTGTCGCCGTCCGGGGCAATCGCCCAGCCTTTTTCGGCGGCAAGTTTTTCCGCTTCGGCCTTGGCGTAGACCGGGCCGATGGGTTTGGTGGGGTTCTGGAACGCCGGGTCGTTGGCGTCGACTTCGACCTGGGTCAGCAAGGTGGCGAAGGGCACTTCGAAGTCCAGCAGGTTGCCCAGTTCCTGTTCGATGATGTAGCCGATCATGCCTTCGGTTTCGGCGCCGAGTACGTCCAGCGGATAAGGCGAAACCGAGGTGTAAGCGGCGGCCTGCAACGACAGCAACCCGACTTGCGGGCCATTGCCGTGAGCGATCACCAGTTCGTTGCCAGCATAAATCTTGGCGATCTGTTCAGTGGCGATCCGGATGTTGGCGCGTTGATTGTCCGCGGTCATGGGTTCACCACGGCGGAGCAGGGCGTTACCGCCCAGAGCAACGACGATACGCATAATGCAGTCCTTCTAAATGAGGTGACTCGGTCTCCCAGGTGAAACCCGATCAGTGTGGGAGTGAGCGTGCTCGCGATGACTATTTAACACTCAACAGAGACGTTGACTGTTACTCCGCTATCGCGAGCAGGCCCGCTCCCACAGGGGCTTTGTTCCAGCCGGGAGAGCCGGGTGGGCCGTTAGATATCCGCCAACGCCGACACCAGGATCGCCTTGATGGTGTGCATGCGGTTTTCCGCTTGCTCGAAGGCGATGTTGGCCGGCGATTCGAAGACTTCTTCAGTCACCTCCACGCCGTTGGCCAGGTGCGGATAGCGTGCGGCGATGTCCTTGCCGACCTTGGTTTCGCTGTTGTGGAACGCCGGCAGGCAGTGCATGAATTTCACCCGCGGGTTGCCGGAGGCTTTCATCATCGCGGCGTTGACCTGGTACGGCAGCAGTTGCTCGATGCGCTCGTCCCACGCTTCTACCGGCTCACCCATCGACACCCAGATGTCGGTGTGGATGAAGTCCACGCCCTTGACCGCTACTTTCGGGTCTTCGGTGATGGTGATGCGTGCGCCGCTTTCCTCAGCGAAGGCTTTGCACTGGGCGATGAAATCAGCGTGCGGCCACAAGGCTTTGGGCGCGGCGATGCGCACGTCCATGCCGAGTTTGGCGCCGATCATCAGCAGCGAGTTGCCCATGTTGTAACGGGCGTCGCCCAGGTAGGCGTAGCTGATGTCGTGCAGCGGCTTGTCGCTGTGCTCACGCATGGTCAGGGTGTCGGCGATCATTTGTGTCGGGTGGAATTCAGCGGTCAGGCCGTTGAACACCGGTACGCCGGCGAACTTGGCCAGCTCTTCGACGATTTCCTGTTCGAAGCCCCGGTACTCGATGGCGTCGAACATCCGCCCCAGCACGCGGGCGGTGTCTTTCATGCTTTCCTTGTGGCCGATCTGCGACGACACCGGGTCGATGTAGGTGACGTGGGCGCCCTGGTCATGGGCCGCGACTTCGAAGGCGCAACGGGTGCGGGTCGAGGTTTTTTCGAAGATCAGCGCGATGTTTTTGCCTTGCAGGTGCGGACGCTCGGTGCCGGTATATTTGGCGCGCTTGAGGTCGCGGGACAGGTCTAGCAGGTAGTTGAGCTCGCGAGTGGTGTGGTGCATCAGCGAGAGCAGGCTGCGGTTGCGCATATTGAAAGCCATTTTGGATCTCCTTGGGTTTCGGTTATCCGCCTGCTTCGCGCTTTATGAGCGCGAAGCAGGGCATAAAAATTAATAGTCGATAGGGTCACGAATGATCGGGCAGGTCATGCAGTGGCCGCCGCCACGGCCGCGCCCCAGTTCGCCAGCGCTGATGGTGATGACTTCTACACCGGCCTTGCGCAGCAGGGTGTTGGTGTAGGTGTTGCGGTCATAACCGATCACCACGCCGGGCTCCACGGCCACCACGTTGTTGCCATCGTCCCATTGCTCGCGTTCGGCAGCGAAGCTGTTGCCGCCGGTTTCCACCACGCGCAGCGCCTTGAGGTTGAGGGCCTTGGCGACGGTGTCGAGGAAGTTGGTTTCTTCGCGGCGGATGTCGATGCCGCCCGGCTTGCTGTCGTCAGGGCGCAGGGTGAAGGCTACGATCTGGTTTACCACTTCCGGGAAAATCGTCACCAGGTCGCGGTCGCAGAAGCTGAACACGGTGTCCAGGTGCATCGCTGCGCGGGACTTCGGCAGGCCGGCGACGATGACTTTCTCCACGGCGTTGTGCTTGAACAGGTTCACCGCCAGTTGGCCGATGGCCTGTCGTGACGAACGTTCGCCCATGCCGATCAACACCACACCGTTGCCGATGGGCATCACGTCGCCGCCTTCCAGGGTGGCGCTGCCGTGATCCTGGTCCGGGTCGCCGTACCAGATTTCAAAATCGGCGTTGGTGAACTGTGGGTGGAATTTGTAAATGGCAGTGGTCAGCAGGGTTTCCTGACGTCGCGCCGGCCAGTACATCGGGTTCAGCGTCACGCCACCGTAGATCCAGCAAGTGGTGTCGCGGGTGAACTGGGTGTTGGGCAGCGGCGGCAGAATGAAGCTGGAGTGGCCGAGGAAGTCGCGGAACATCTGGATGGTCTTGCCGCCGAAGCTGTCCGGCAGGTCATCGGCGGAGACACCGCCAATCAGGAACTCGGCGATATGCCGCGGTTCCAGGCTACGCAGCCACGAACCCACTTCGTTGATCAGGCCGAGGCCGACCGAGTTGGCGGCGACCTTGCGTTCCAGAATCCAGTCGAGGGCTTCGGGGATGGCAACGATGTCGGTCAGCAGGTTGTGCATTTCCAGCACATCGACGTTGCGTTCGCGCATCTTGGTGACGAAGTCGAAATGGTCACGCTTGGCCTGGGCCACCCACAGCACATCATCGAAAAGCAGTTCGTCACAGTTGTTCGGAGTCAGCCGCTGGTGGGCCAGGCCTGGGGAGCAAACCATGACTTTGCGCAGTTTGCCGGCTTCGGAATGGACGCCGTACTTAACTTTTTCGGTGGTCATTACAGTGATCCTCCAGATGACAAATGAGTCGAGTGTTACAGGGTCAGGAAGCCGTCATACAGGCCGTAGGCCGCCACCAGGGCGCCGACGACAACAGCGGCGAAAATCAGCTTCTCGACGTTGGTGAAAACCGGTTTGTTGAGCTCCATCTTGGCCTTGGCGAACAAGATCGCGCCGGGGGCATAGAGCAGGGCGGAGAGCAGCAGGTATTTGACGCCGCCGGCATAGATCAGCCAGACCGCGTAAATCAACGCGACGGCACCGATGAACAGGTCTTTGCGACGTTCGGCCGCAGCGTTTTCATAGCTCTCGCCACGTACCGCCAGCAGCAGGGCATAAGCCGCGGACCACAGATACGGCACCAGAATCATCGAGGTGGCCAGGTAGATCAGCGACAGGTAAGTGCTGGCCGAAAACAGGGTGATGACCAGGAACAGCTGCACCATTGCGTTGGTCAGCCACAAGGCGTTGACCGGTACCTGTTTGGCGTTTTCCTTGCGCAGGAACGCCGGCATGGTGTGGTCCTTGGCGGCGGCGAACATGATCTCCGCACACAACAGCACCCACGACAGCAGCGCCCCGAGCAGCGAGATGATCAGGCCGACGCTGATCAGCACGGCGCCCCATGGACCGACGACGTGTTCCAGCACCGCGGCCATCGACGGGTTCTGCAGTTTGGCCAGTTCCGGTTGGGTCATGATGCCCAGCGACAGCACGTTCACCAGCACCAGAAACAGCAACACTGTGATAAAACCGATCACGGTGGCCTTGCCGACGTCGCTGCGTTTTTCTGCCCGGGCCGAGAAAATGCTCGCGCCTTCAATGCCGATGAACACCCACACGGTGACCAGCATCATGTTGCGCACCTGGTTCATCACACTGCCCAGGTCCGGGTTTTTCAGGCCCCAGATGTCGGCGGTGAAGATGTCCAGTTTGAAGGCAAAAATCGCGATCAGCACAAACAGCACCAGTGGCACGACCTTGGCGACGGTGGTCACCAGGTTGATGAACGCCGCTTCCTTGATCCCGCGCAACACGAGGAAATGCACGCCCCAGAGCAGCACCGACGCGCCGATCACCGCAGCGACGGTGTTGCCTTCGCCGAAGATCGGGAAGAAATAGCCGAGGGTGCTGAACAGCAACACGAAATAACCGACGTTGCCCAGCCACGCACTGATCCAGTAACCCCAGGCGGATGAAAACCCCATGTAGTCGCCGAAACCGGCCTTGGCGTAGGCGTAGACACCGCCGTCCAGGTCAGGCTTGCGGTTGGCGAGGGTCTGGAACACGAAGGCCAGGGTCAGCATGCCGACCGCGGTAATCGCCCAACCGATCAGCACGGCACCGACATCGGCACTGGCGGCCATGTTTTGCGGTAAAGAGAAGATCCCGCCACCAATCATTGAGCCGACAACCAGCGCCACAAGTGCGCCGAGTTTCAGTTTACCGGGGGATTCAGACATTGCATGACCTCCAATGCAGGAGAAAAGAGACAGCAGATTAATGCTGTTAGCTATTCAGACATCTGACATAGATCAGTACATCGACACATTCCATTGTTAATGAAAGACTTATGAAACTTTTACGGGCATAAGGATATCGCTGGAAAAGCCCTTTCCAGAGGCTTCGGCCAGTTCAGGCGTGAATGATGCATAGCACTTTTGAATTTTGACCTTAGTCCGGTTTTGGCTTTCTGCCAATTTTGTCATCTGTTTTCGGTGTGGAATGGATTTATCAAAATTGACATACAAAACTGTTACACACCGATCCCATAGAATTATCGGCTATAAATAGAAGGCGTTATTTTCCGTTAGTTAATAAACGCTTAAACCCGTTATCCATTTAGTTAAAGTTATGCCTCAATGGCCATGCCGTAAAAAAGGGACGCAAGATGGTGCAAACGACGCAAAAGCTTCGCCTCAGTGCGCTGATCGCCCTGGTCGTCGGTTCGATGATCGGCGGCGGGATTTTTTCCTTGCCGCAAAACATGGCGGCGCGTGCCGATGCCGGGGCGATATTGATTGGTTGGGCGATCACTGCGGTCGGCATGCTGACCCTGGCCTTCGTGTTCCAGACCCTGGCCAATCGCAAACCCGAACTCGATTCCGGGGTGTACGCCTACGCCAAGGCCGGGTTCGGCGATTACATGGGGTTTTCATCCGCCTGGGGTTACTGGATCAGCGCCTGGCTGGGCAACGTCGGTTATTTCGTGTTGCTGTTCAGTACCCTCGGTTATTTCTTTCCGGTGTTTGGCCAGGGCAACACGCCGATCGCCATCGGTTGCGCCTCGGTGCTGCTGTGGGCCGTGCATTTTCTGGTGCTGCGCGGGATCAAGGAGGCGACGTTCATCAACCAGCTGACCACCGTGGCCAAGATCGTGCCGCTGATCATGTTCATCGTCATCGCCGCCGTGGCCTTCAAGGCGGACGTCTTCACCCGCGATATCTGGGGAAGCAGCAACCCGAATTTCGGCGGTGTCATGGAGCAGGTGCGCAACATGATGCTGGTCACCGTGTTCGTGTTCATTGGCATTGAAGGCGCCAGTGTGTACTCGGCCAGGGCGGAGAAACGCTCGGACGTCGGCCGGGCAACGGTGATCGGTTTTCTCGGCGTGTTGGCGTTATTGGTGCTGGTGAACGTGTTATCCCTGGGGATCATGAGCCAGCCGGAATTGGCCACCCTGCAAAACCCGTCACTGGCGGCGGTGCTGGAGCACATTGTCGGTCCTTGGGGGGCGCTGCTGATCAGCATCGGCCTGGCGATTTCGCTGTTGGGTGCATTGTTGTCCTGGGCGCTGCTTTGCGCCGAAATCCTTTTCGCCACGGCTAAAGACAAGACCATGCCGGCCTTTCTGACCAAGGAAAACGCCAACCATGTACCGGTCAATGCGCTGTGGCTGACCAACGTAATGATCCAGATTTTTCTGCTGATCACGCTGTTTTCGGCAGGCACTTACACCAGCCTGATCTACCTCGCGTCGTCGATGATCCTGGTGCCGTATCTGTGGTCGGCAGCGTATGCGGTGCTGTTGAGCGGACGCGGCGAAACCTACGAGCACGCATCGGCCGAGCGGACCAAGGACCTGATGATCGGCGGCATCGCCCTGGGTTACGCGGTGTGGTTGTTGTATGCGGGCGGGGTGAAATATCTGCTGCTGTCGGCGTTGTTGTATGCGCCGGGGGTGATCTTGTTTGCCAAGGCCAAGCGAGAGCAAGGCGAGCCGCTGTTTACCCATCTCGAGAAAGGGATTTTTACCTGCGTCATCAGCGGGGCGGGGCTGGCGGCGTATGGGTTGTACAGCGGGTTGCTGTCGTTGTGAGGTGGCGGCTGGCACCGGTTTTGTATTGAGTGTTCTGGCCCCATCGCGAGCAAGCTCGCTCCCACAGGTTTTGTGTTCGACGCAGATCCAATGTGGGAGCGAGCCTGCTCGCGATAGCTATCTGACGGTCACCACCACTGCGCGCGATGGGCACCCAATTCCGAAGCCGGAAGTGTCCACTGCAACGGTGTGCCGGTGATTTTCAAAGGCATATGAAGCCGATGCGCCGGCCCCCAAGGCGTTTGCTCGATCAACATCCCCTGATCATTTTCATCTTCAGCTCGCAGCGCCTCATCCGTCCCGGCACCGTTTTCAATCAACAATTTCGCCGTTCGCGCCAACGACAACCTGGCCGACCCACCCCGTCCCAATAACGTGATCGCCGCAGCCGCCATCAAATACCCGGTCGCATGATCCAGCGCCTGAACGGGCAGCGGCGTCGGTTTGTCCGCTTTCTTCCACTGCCGGCCCGCGTCGGCAATGCCGCTGCTCATCTGCACCAGGCTGTCGAAGCCACGGCGGTTACGCCACGGGCCGCTCCAACCGTAGGCGTTGAGGCACACATCAATCAGGCCCGGCGCCAGTTTTTCCCGCTCGGCGACACCGTAACCCAACTTTTCCAGTGCGTCGGCGCGGTAGCCGTGGAGCACGATATCGGCGTCCTTGAGCAGGCTTTCGAACACCGCTCGATCATCGTTGTTGTGCAGGTCCAGCCGTGCGCAGCGTTTGCCCAACGTGACTTCGGGCACCACGCCGGGTTCGTTCCAGGTCGGTGGGTCGATGCGCAATACATCGGCGCCGAGGCCGGCGAGAAAACGACTGGCGACGGGACCGGCCAACACGCGGGTCAAGTCCAGCACCTTGATGCCTGCCAACGGTTGCGCCACAGAACCTTTCCAGGGTTTCGCGTGTTGACCGCTGCCGGCGCTGAACTGAATCAACGGCTCGGCGTTCACCGCCAGGCCCTGGGGATGCGCCTGCCATTGTGCCCAGTTGCGCATCTCGGCGGCGCAGCCGCCGGCATCGACCACGGCCTGTTCCAGATCGGTTTTCGCCCATTGCGCAACCTTGCTCGCCATCGCCGCACGGTCGGCACAAGTGCCGAGCACGCTTTCGGCGGCGGCGCGGTGATGCGGCGCGTTGGTGTGCAAGCGGATCCAGCCGTCCTGGGTCGCGTAGTCCCCGGCCACCGGGTCCCACAGCGGCGGAACGCTCCAGCCCACGGGGCGGATCGAGGTGGCGAACCAGAAAGAGGCCAGGCGGCGGTCGACTTCAAGGTTGGGCAAGCGACCGGTGTGTTGTTGCAGTAATTCGCTGACTGCCTGACCGGCGGCGGCGATGCTGGCACAGGCCAGATCAGTGACGGCAAACGCCGAGGGCAGGGCGCCGCTCGACGTAAAGGGAATTGGCGTGTGAGACAAGCCAAGCGCGGCTTGAATGGACGTGAGTAAACCAGTCATCGAAGGCCCTCCGGAACGAGAGCCCGAGCATAGATCAAACAGGTGATGAAGCGGATGAAACCTGTAGGAGCGAGGCTTGCCCGCGAAGAACGATAATGCGGTCTATCTGAAAACCGCAGCGCTCCCTTCGCGGGCAAGCCTCGCTCCTACAGGGCTGTGGCTGTTACACCCGGAACTGATCCATCAATTTCATCTGGTGGGTGGTCAGCGAGTTGAGCTGGCTGCTGATCTGCGCCGATTCGGTGGCCTGGCCGGTCAGGGTTTCGGTGACGGTGCGGATCGCCGAGACGTTACGGTTGACCTCTTCGGCCACCGCGCTTTGCTGTTCGGCGGCGCTGGCGATTTGCAGGTTCATGTCGCTGATCACGGTGACCGCGTCGCTGATTTTGCTCAAGGCCTGGACCGCTTGCTGGATCTGTCCGGCGTTGCTGTGGGCCTGGGTCTGGCTCGAATGCATGGTGGCCACCACGCCGCGTGTGCCGGTCTGGATGCGCTCGATCACGACGCGGATTTCTTCCACCGAGTCCTGGGTGCGTTTGGCCAGGTTGCGCACTTCGTCGGCCACCACGGCAAACCCGCGACCACTTTCGCCGGCACGGGCCGCTTCGATCGCCGCGTTGAGGGCGAGCAAGTTGGTCTGTTCGGCAATGCTGCGGATCACTTCCAGCACCGAACCGATCTGCTCGCTGTTCACCGCCAGCGCCTCGACTTCAGTCACAGCCTTGCTGACTTCGTCGGCCAGTTGATTGATGTCGCGGGTGCTGCGCTCGATGATCGACATGCCATCGCGCGCCGATTGATCCGCACCTTTAGCCGCGTTGGCCGCGTTCGACGCACTGTTGGCGACTTCGTGGGCGGTGGCGCTCATTTCGTTTGACGCTGTGGCGACCTGGTCGATTTCGCGGAACTGCACCTGCATGCCTTCGCTGGTCTGACGGGCGATTTCCGAGGATTGGTCGGCGGTGCCACGAGCGTCGGTGATGCTTTGTTTGATCTGCGCGATGGTCGGTTGCAGCTTGTCGAGGAAGCGGTTGAACCAGCTGACCAGTTCGCCCAGTTCATCTTTTTTGCTGTAGTGCAGGCGTTGGGTCAGGTCGCCGTCGCCGCTGGCAATCGCCTTGAGCATCTCGGCGACGCTGTTGATCGGCCGGGTCACGCCGGACGCGGTGAGCCAGATCAGCAACAGACCGACCAGGCCTGCCGCGACAGCCACCAGCACCGCTTTGATCGTGCCGCTTTGCTGGGCTTCATCGAGCACCGCTTGCAGCTTGACCGAATCGGCCAGCAGCACTTGCTTGGGCAGGTCAATCACCACGCCCCAGGCTTTGGAGTCGCTGATCGGGCTGACCGGGTACACCGCACGAATCACTTCGCCTTGTTCGAGGATCTTCGGCGTGCCACCGCTGAGCAGTTGCAGGATGTCCTTGCCGTCAGCGCCGAGGGTCGCATCAATGCCTTTGCCGACCTTGCTCGCATCGACGCTGTAACCAGCCAATACACCGCTGCCGGAGACAATCAGCATGTGCCCGGCGCTATTGAACAGGTCACGCTGGGAATCGACCGCGGCCGCTTGCAGGGCGTCGAGGGCGATGTCGATACCGACCACGCCGATGGATTTGCCGTCCACCAGCAGCGGCACGGAAATGGTGGTCATCAGCATTTCCTTGCCGCCGACGGTGTCGGCATACGGGTCCAGCAAGCAGGTGCGTTTGCTGTCGCGAGGGCAGGTGTACCAGCTGTTGTACGGCGTGCCGCTGAGGCTCAGGGTGGTTTTGGTCATGTCGTCTTCGACCATGATCGTGTTGATCCCGGCCCCGCCGGCACGGCTCCAGTAACTGGCAAAACGCCCAGATTCGTTGGACTGGCGGGCCGCATCGTTGGCGAACTCGCTGTCCTTGCCGTCCAGGCCGTTGGGCTCGAACGCCAACCAGATCCCCAGCACTTTGCTGTTGCGCTCAAACGCGGTTTTCAGGCTCTGGTTCAACTCCTCACGCAGGGCCCCGGCCTCAAGCGAACGCTTGGCGGCCATGGCGCGCATGTCCTTGATCTGATCGGCCAGGGCAGTCACCACCAACAGGCTTTCACCGAATGTCTTCTGCACCCGCACCGCTTGCTCGGCGGCCTTGGCCTGGAGCAGGTCCTGCACGCTGGTGGTGAGCATCTTGCGGCTGGAGGCGCTGACCAGCTCATCGTTCTGGTTGGTCTGGTAGAAGTTCATACCAACGATCAACGCGACCACGCCAAGCAGGCACAGGCCGGACAGCAAGACGATTTTCAGACGGATAGAGAGAGAGTCGAACATAGGGCGAACTCGCGAAGGGATGAAGTGTTGGCTGTGGGTCGATGTCGACCCGGTTCGCCAAGTCCATTCAGCGCCATTCAATGCACATCGGCGTGGGACGAGGATGCATGATGGTGGCCCCGACGAACGGTAGGGGTTGAACGTTTGCGCGGAAAAATCTGCCGAAAACAGGGCTTAAAACGGGGGAAATCGCGGGGAGATTCTGAGGCTGGCGTACCTGATCCTTCTTGAACGGACGATGATGTCCATTATCCGTTCAAGGGATCAGTGATGGATCCGAAAGCGGTTCAGGCGCGACCCAACAGATAGGTCGCGTAATCGGGGATGCGGTGGGCGTGAGCCTGCTCCATCATCGGGCTGCTGAGCAGGTAGTCGGCGCTGCATTCGTTGCACGCCACCGGAATGTTCCAGACCGCCGCGACCCGCAGCAACGCCTTGATGTCCGGGTCATGGGGTTGCGGTTCGAACGGGTCCCAGAAAAACACCAGCATGTCGACCCGCTGCTCGGCAATGCGCGCACCGAGTTGCTGGTCGCCGCCCAAGGGGCCGCTGATCATGCTTTCCACCGGCAGGTCCAGGCGTTGTTGCAACAACAGCCCGGTGGTGCCGGTGGCGACCAGTTCATGTTGCGCAAGCTTGTCCTTCTGCCGCTCGGCCCAGTCCAGCAAAAATACCTTGCAGTGGTCATGGGCGACCAAGGCGATACGCTTGCGCGCCGCCATGGTCTTTTGCGTGAAGCTGATACCGATCATCGGTTTAGCTCCCCGTTACTCAGCGTTGCACAGCGCCAGGCAGTTATCGAGCATGCGGTTGGAGAAGCCCCATTCGTTGTCGTACCAGGCCAGTACCTTGAGCAGCTTGCCGCTGGACTTGGTGTGGTTGGCGTCGAAGATCGACGACAGCGGGTTGTGATTGAAGTCGCTGGAGACCAGCGGCAGGGTGTTGTAGCCGAGAATCTTCGAGTGCTGGGCGGCTTCTTTGAGCAGTGCATTCACTTCATCGGCCGATGCTTCACGCTTGAGCTGCACGGTCAGGTCCACCAGCGACACGTTGATCACCGGAACACGTACCGCCATGCCGGTCAGTTTGCCGGCCAGTTCCGGCAGCACCAGGCCGACCGCTTCAGCGGCGCCGGTCTTGCTCGGGATCATGTTCTGGGTGGCCGAACGGGCGCGGTACGGGTCCGTGTGGTAGACATCGGTCAGGTTCTGGTCGTTGGTGTAGGCGTGGATCGTGGTCATCAGACCGCTTTCGATGCCCAGTTCGCGGTGCAGCACCTGCGCCACCGGGGCCAGGCAGTTAGTGGTGCACGACGCGTTGGAAATGATCTGGTGCGATTGGCGCAGAATGTCGTGGTTGACCCCGTAGACCACGGTGGCGTCGGCGCCTTTGGCCGGGGCCGAGATAATCACTTTGCGCGCGCCGGCCGTAATATGCGCGGCGGCTTTGGCACGGTCGGTGAACAGACCGGTGCACTCGAACACCACATCAATTTTTTCCGCGGCCCAAGGCAACTCGGCCGGGTTGCGGATGGCACTGACGGCAATACGGTCACCGTTGACGGTCAGGCTTTCTTGATCGTGCTGGACATCGGCGTCGAACGTGCCGTGAACGGTGTCGTACTTGAGCAGATGAGCGTTCATCGCGCTGTCGCCAAGGTCATTGATGGCAACGATCTGCAGATCCTGGCGATAGCCTTGGGTATACAGTGCGCGCAGGACATTGCGGCCAATTCGGCCAAAACCATTGATTGCGATTCGAAGAGTCATTTAACAGGGCCGCCGTCGTTTTGTTGTTGGAATTACAAGATTATTCGCATAAAAATAGAAAACAAGCCTTTTTAATGGCAATATTTTGTTCAATCTACAACGAGTGACCTGAATCAACTGGTCCGACCGATCAAGAAAACCGTCTGTCATCCCATCGACACCGGCTCTTGCTCAGCATAGACAATCAGGTCGCCACATCCGTTAGCCTGGAGTTCTACACATGCATCCCCGCGTCCTTGAGGTCACCGAACGGCTTATCGCCCGTAGCCGCGCAACCCGTGAGGCTTACCTTGCGCTTATTCGCGATGCAGCCAGCGACGGTCCGATGCGCGGCAAGCTGCAATGCGCCAACTTCGCCCACGGCGTGGCCGGTTGCGGCACTGAAGACAAGCACAGTCTGCGGATGATGAACTCCGCCAACATTGCGATTGTTTCGTCATATAACGACATGCTCTCGGCGCATCAGCCTTACGAAGTCTTTCCTGAACAGATCAAAAAAGCCCTGCGCGAGATCGGCTCCGTCGGTCAGTTCGCCGGTGGCACCCCGGCCATGTGCGATGGCGTGACCCAAGGTGAGCCGGGCATGGAGCTGAGCCTGCCGAGCCGTGAGGTGATTGCGCTGTCCACCGCCGTGGCGCTGTCCCACAACATGTTCGATGGCGCGCTGATGCTCGGCATCTGCGACAAGATCGTCCCGGGCCTGATGATGGGCGCACTGCGTTTCGGTCATCTGCCGACGATCTTCGTCCCGGGCGGGCCGATGGTCTCGGGCATTTCCAACAAGCAGAAAGCCGACGTGCGTCAGCGTTATGCCGAAGGCAAGGCCAGTCGCGAAGAGCTGCTGGAATCGGAAATGAAGTCCTACCACAGCCCGGGTACCTGCACTTTTTACGGCACCGCCAACACCAACCAGTTGCTGATGGAAGTCATGGGCCTGCACTTGCCGGGCGCCTCGTTCGTCAACCCGAACACCCCGTTGCGCGATGCCCTGACCCGCGAAGCGGCGCATCAGGTGACGCGTCTGACCAAGCAGAACGGTGACTTTATGCCGATCGGCGAAATCGTCGACGAGCGTTCGCTGGTCAACTCCATCGTGGCGCTGCACGCCACCGGCGGATCGACCAACCACACCTTGCACATGCCCGCTATCGCCATGGCGGCCGGCATTCAACTGACCTGGCAGGACATGGCCGACCTCTCCGAAGTCGTGCCGACCCTGAGCCACGTCTACCCGAACGGCAAAGCCGACATCAACCATTTCCAGGCGGCGGGCGGCATGTCATTCCTGATCCGCGAACTGCTGGAAGCCGGGCTGCTGCACGAAAACGTCAACACGGTGCTGGGCCACGGCTTGAGCCGTTACACCATGGAGCCGTTCCTCGAAAACGGCGAGCTGGTCTGGCGCGAAGGCCCGATCGAAAGCCTCGACGAAACCATTCTTCGCCCGGTCGCGCGTGCGTTCTCGCCTGAGGGCGGCTTGCGGGTGATGGAAGGCAACCTCGGACGTGGCGTGATGAAAGTCTCCGCCGTTGCCTTGGAAAACCAGATCGTCGAAGCGCCAGCCATGGTGTTCCAGGATCAGCAGGACCTGGCCGACGCGTTCAAGGCCGGTTTGCTGGAGAAGGATTTTGTCGCGGTGATGCGCTTCCAGGGCCCGCGCTCCAATGGCATGCCGGAGCTGCACAAAATGACGCCGTTCCTCGGCGTGCTGCAGGATCGCGGCTTCAAAGTCGCGCTGGTGACCGACGGGCGCATGTCCGGCGCGTCGGGGAAAATCCCGGCAGCGATTCATGTCAGTCCCGAAGCTTATGTCGGCGGTGCTCTTGCGCGGGTGCAAGAGGGCGATATCATCCGCGTCGATGGCGTCAAAGGCACCCTGGAGCTTAAGGTGGACGCCGAAGAATTTGCAGCGCGCACCCCGGCCAAGGGCCTGTTGGGCAACAACATTGGCAGCGGTCGCGAACTGTTTGGTTTCATGCGCATGGCCTTCAGCTCCGCAGAGCAGGGCGCCAGCGCCTTTACTTCTGCCCTGGAGACGCTTAATTGAAACTGGCTTTGGTCGGTGACATCGGTGGGACCAACGCACGTTTCGCGTTGTGGAAAAACCAGCAACTGGAAGCGATCCAGGTGCTGGCAACGGCCGACCACGCCAGCCCGGAAGAGGCGATTGCCCTCTATCTGGGCGGGCTTGGCCTGGCGCCGGGTTCGATCGGCTCGGTATGCCTGTCGGTGGCCGGCCCGGTGAGCGGTGATGAATTCAAGTTCACCAATAATCACTGGCGGCTCAGTCGCAAAGATTTTTGCAAGGCATTGCAGGTCGATCAGTTGTTGCTGGTCAATGATTTTTCGGCGATGGCGCTGGGCATGACCCGTTTGCAGCCGGGTGAGTTTCGGGTGGTCTGCGAAGGCACGCCTGAGCCGCTGCGGCCTGCCGTGGTGATCGGTCCGGGCACGGGGCTGGGTGTCGGCACCTTGCTGGACCTGGGTGAAGGCCGTTTTGCCGCCTTGCCAGGGGAGGGCGGTCACGTCGATCTGCCCTTGAGCAGTCTGCGTGAAACCCAACTGTGGCAACACATCTTCAATGAGATCGGGCATGTCAGCGCTGAAACGGCCTTGAGCGGCAGCGGTTTGCCGCGGGTCTACCGGGCGATTTGTGCGGTGGACGGTCATGAGCCGGTGCTCGATACTCCGGAATCGATAACCGCTGCCGGTCTGGCGGGTGACCCGATTGCGCTGGAAGTGCTGGAGCAGTTCTGCTGCTGGCTCGGTCGTGTCGCCGGCAACAACGTGCTGACCACGGGAGCTCGCGGTGGCGTGTATATCGTCGGCGGAGTGATTCCGCGGTTTGCCGATTTCTTCGTTGAAAGCGGCTTTGCCCGGTGCTTCGCCGACAAGGGCTGCATGAGCGATTACTTCAAAGGCATCCCTGTGTGGCTGGTGACGGCGCCGTATTCCGGGTTGATGGGTGCGGGTGTGGCGCTCGATCAGGCCTAACACCGAGTCGCGCCCTTCGCGGGCAAGCCTCGCTCCTACAGGTTTTATGTCGTTCACGGAATTCGCGAACGGCTCTGACCTTGCAGGAGCGAGGCTTGCCCGCGAAGGCGTCCGTACAGGCACCAACGATTTACCCGCGATCAGGCATAATCCGCCCAATTCAAACAACAAGGACGCCGCCCCGTGAGCTCAGTCAACAAGTCGATTTTGTTGGTCGATGATGATCAAGAGATACGCGAGTTGCTGGACACCTACCTGACCCGCGCCGGTTTCCAGGTCCGCACCACGCCCGATGGCGCGGGCTTTCGCCAAGCGATGAACGAAGCGCCGAGCGATCTGGTGATCCTCGACGTGATGCTGCCCGACGAAGACGGTTTCAGCCTTTGCCGCTGGATCCGCCAACACCCGCGTCAGGCGCAGGTGCCGATCATCATGCTCACCGCCAGCTCCGACGAGGCCGACCGCGTCATTGGCCTGGAACTGGGCGCCGACGACTACCTCGGTAAACCATTCAGCCCCCGTGAATTGCAGGCGCGCATCAAGGCCTTGTTGCGCCGCGCGCAGTTCGGTCAGGAACGTTCCGGCGGTGAAGTGCTGGCGTTCGACGACTGGCGGCTGGACATGGTCAGCCACCGGCTGTTCCACATTGACGGCGAAGAAGTGATTCTCTCCGGCGCCGATTTTGCGCTGCTGAAACTGTTCCTCGATCATCCGCAGGAAATCCTCGACCGCGACACCATCGGTAACGCCACCCGTGGCCGCGATCTGATGCCGCTGGATCGCATCGTCGACATGGCGGTCAGCCGTTTGCGTCAGCGCCTGCGTGATACCGAAAAACCGCCGCGATTGATCCGTACCGTGCGTGGCAGCGGCTACCAACTGGCCGCCAATGTGGTTGCCAGCAATGGCCACTGAGTGGTTGCGCAAGCTCGCCGCCCGCGTGCCGATGCCGCGTTCGCTGCTCGGGCGCATGTTGCTGCTGACCCTGTTGGCGGTGCTGTTCGCGCAGACCTTGTCGAGCGTGATCTGGGTGTCGCAACTGCGTGCCACCCAACTTGAAGGCCTGGTCACCAGTGCCCGCAGCCTGGCCCATTCGATGACGGCCAGCGTCAGTTATTTTCGTTCGCTGCCGGTGGCGTTTCGTCCCTTGGTGCTCGACCAATTGCGCAGCATGGGCGGCACCCGTTTCGTGGTGACCCTCAACGACAAGCCGCTGGGCATGGAAGTGTTGCCGATCACCCCGCGCAAGGAAGCCGTGCTCAAGGCCGTGGATCAGGTATTGCGCGAGTCCCTCGGCCAAGACACGGATATCTCGGTGACCTTCGTCAGCCCCGAAGACCTGCGGATCTTCAACAGCGGGCTGAAACTCGATGAGTTGCCGCGTTCATGGGCGCATTACGCGCTGACGCTGGAACCGGTGAACCCGCCGGTGCTGGTCACGCAAATCCAGATGGCGCCGGGCGAGTGGCTGTACATCGCCTCGCTGTTGCCCGAGCCCTACACCAGCCTTGAAGAACAGGGCCTGCCGGCGCAGCAGGTCTGGTTCATTGTGCTCACCAGTGGCTTTTTGCTGTTGTTCATCGGCCTGTTGGTGCACTGGCAGAGTCGTCCGCTCAAACGCCTGGCGCGGGCGGCGCGGGATATGTCCCTCGGTGCCGAAGTCGAACCGGTGGCCGAAGGCGGCGGCAGTGAAGTGGTCGAAGTGGGCCGCGCTTTCAATGCGATGCGCGAGCGCATCAGCCGTTACCTGACCGAACGCAGCCAGTTATTCAGCGCAATTTCCCATGACCTGCGCACGCCGATTACCCGGTTAAGGCTGCGGGTCGAATTGCTTGAAGACGAACAGCTGCAAGCCAAGTTCGGCCGCGATCTGGATGAGCTGGAATTGCTGGTCAAGGGCGCGCTGCAATGCGTGAAAGACACCGATATTCACGAAAACATCGAGCCGGTGGATCTGAACCATGTGCTCGATTGTCTGGTGGAACCGTACCTGGCGCCCAACGGTAATGGTCGCGTCACCCAGCAGGGCCGGGCGCTGGCGGCGTACCCGGGCAAACCGCTGGCGCTCAAGCGCTGCATCGGCAACCTGATCGACAACGCATTGAAGTATGGGCAGAACGCGCATTTGCATATCGATGACGACGAGAGCGCCTTCATCCTGCATGTCGATGACGAAGGGCCAGGCGTGCCGGAGCAACGGATGGAGCAGGTGTTCGAACCGCACTTCCGGTTGGCCGGGCAGCAGCAGGGATATGGCTTGGGGTTGGGGATTGCGCGCAACATTGCCCATAGCCATGGCGGTGAAGTCAGCCTGCAAAACCTGCGTGAAGGCGGGTTGCGGGTGACGTTGCAGTTGCCTCGCAGTGTTGACTAGATTGACCGCGTTATCGTTCTTCGCGAGCAGGCTCGCTCCCACAGGGAATTTGTGTGCACCGCAGAACCCATGTGGGAGCGAGCCTGCTCGCGAAGACGTCAGACCATTAAACAAATCTCTCAAGCTAAATGTCACAAACCGGTGACATAACTCGCCCCCTTCGTTACAAGCCCGCCCCCGCCCGTTGTTTAGACTGCCCTCAGTCAAAACAACAAAAAAGGCACCCCATGGACACCTTCCAACCTGCCTTCAGCAGTTGGCTGAATGCACCTGCCCATCAACAATGGCTCGCGGCCGAAGGCTTGCGCCTGTTGGCATTTGCCAAGGCTTCAAAGCTTGCCGAAGGCTTCGGCAATCTCAATGAAAAGGGCCGTCTCCCGGCCAACGCCCACGCCGAAACCATGAACACCGCCCGCATGACCCACAGCTTCGCCATGGCGCATATTCAGGGTTTGCCAGGGTTTGCCGAGCTGGTCGATCACGGCATTCAGGCGCTCAGCGGCCCGTTGCGTGATGCCGAACACGGCGGCTGGTTTGCCGCTGCCCATCATCACGATGACAACACCGGCAAGGCCGCTTACCTGCATGCCTTCGTGGCCCTCGCGGCCAGTTCGGCGGTCGTCGCCCAGCGCCCCGGTGCACAGGCGTTGCTCGACGATGCGATCAACATCATCGACACGCATTTCTGGAGCGAGGAGGAGGGTGCGATGCGCGAATCCTTTGCTCGCGACTGGAGCGGAGAAGAAGCCTACCGCGGCGCCAACAGCAACATGCACGCCACCGAAGCCTTTCTCGCCCTGGCCGATGTCACCGACGACCACCGCTGGCTGGTCCGCGCTCAGCGCATCGTCGAGCGCGTCATTCATGGTCATGCCGCTGCCAACGACTACCTGGTGGTCGAGCATTTCGATCGCGATTGGCAGCCGCTGCGCGAGTACAACCACGACAACCCGGCCGACGGTTTCCGCCCTTACGGCACCACGCCGGGCCACGGTTTCGAATGGGCGCGGCTGTTGCTGCACCTCGAAGCGGCACGCGTGCAAGCCGGCATGCTCACGCCGGGTTGGCTGGCCACCGACGCGCAAAAACTCTTCGATCACAACTGCCGTCACGGCTGGGATGTCGACGGGCTGCCCGGGATTGTCTACACCCTCGACTGGGACAATCGCGCGGTGGTTCGCCATCGCTTGCACTGGACCCATTGCGAAGCCAGTGCCGCCGCCAGCGCGTTGCTTAAACGCACTGGGGATACGCAATACGAAACCTGGTACCGGCTGTTCTGGGATTTCTGTGACAGTCATTTCATCGACCGCTGCGATGGCAGTTGGCACCATGAGCTCGACCCGCAAAACCGTCCAAGTGCCGATATCTGGGCCGGTAAACCGGATCTGTATCACGCCTGGCAAGCCGTCCTGATCCCGCGCCTGCCACTGGCGCCGAGCATGGCCAAGGCCTTGGGGCAGTTGTCCCAGAGCGCTCCTGTGTAACCATGTGGTGACATTCAAGCGTCCCTTCGTTACCTGCGAGGGGATAACTCCTGTTTAAAATCCTATGCAGCGCAAGCACCAGACTTGCATGCATAACAACAAGAAAGGTAATTCTAGATGAATGCGATTTCTCGCCTCGCTACTGTCATTTCTCTTGCCTCATTGCTCCCTATCTCTGCATTCCCTGTCAGTGCGCTTGCCGCCGATTCCAAAGGTTCGGTAGAAGTCGTTCACTGGTGGACCTCCGGTGGCGAAAAAGCGGCCGTTGATGTCCTCAAGGCCCAAGTCGAAAAAGACGGTTTCACCTGGAAGGACGGCGCCGTTGCCGGTGGTGGCGGTGCGACCGCCATGACCGTGCTGAAGAGCCGCGCCGTTGCAGGCAACCCACCGGGCGTCGCACAGATCAAAGGCCCGGACATCCAGGAATGGGCGTCTACCGGTCTGCTCGACACCGACGTCTTGAAAGACGCGGCCAAAACCGAGAAGTGGGACAGTCTGCTCGACAAGAAAGTCTCCGATACCGTGAAGTACGAAGGTGACTACGTGGCCGTGCCGGTGAACATTCACCGCGTCAACTGGCTGTGGATCAACCCGGAAGTCTTCAAGAAAGCCGGCATCGAAAAAGCGCCAACCACCCTTCAGGAATTCTACGCAGCCGGTGACAAGCTCAAGGCAGCGGGCTTCATTGCGCTTGCCCACGGCGGCCAGCCTTGGCAGGACAGCACCGTGTTCGAAGCGGTGGTCCTGTCGGTCATGGGCGTCGACGGCTACAAGAAAGCCCTGGTCGACCTGGACAACGCAGCATTGACCGGTCCTGAAATGGTCAAGGCGCTGACCGAGCTGAAGAAAGTCGCGACCTACATGGACGCCGACGGCAAAGGCCAGGACTGGAACCTGGAAGCGGCCAAGGTCATCAACGGCAAGGCCGGTATGCAGATCATGGGCGACTGGGCCAAGAGCGAGTGGACAGCCGCCAAGAAAGTCGCCGGCAAGGACTACGAGTGCGTAGCGTTCCCGGGCACCGACAAGGCGTTCACCTACAACATCGACTCCCTGGCTGTGTTCAAGCAGAAAGACAAAGGCACTGCTGCTGCTCAACAGGACATTGCCAAGGTCGTGCTGGGTGAGAACTTCCAGAAAGTCTTCAGCATCAACAAGGGCTCGATCCCGGTTCGAATCGACATGCTGAACGACATGGGCAAGTACGGTTTCGACTCCTGCGCCCAGACCGCTGCCAAGGACTTCCTGGTGGACGCCAAGTCCGGCGGCCTGCAGCCGAGCATGGCGCACAACATGGCGACCACGCTGGCGGTACAGGGCGCGTTCTTTGATGTGGTGACCAACTTCATCAACGACCCGAAAGCCGATCCGGCGACTGCCGCCAAGCAATTGGGCACGGCCGTCAAAGCTGCCAAGTAATGCTTGGCCCCTGTAGGAGCGAGCCTGCTCGCGATAGCGGTGTATCAGTTGATACATCCAGAGTCTGACACTCAGCTATCGCAAGCAGTCTCACGCCTGCAAGGGTCAGCATTTCCAACGTAAATTTTCTCTCGTACGGGATCTTCCCATGAGTTCTGTTGCTGTGTTCAGCAAGGCCTCGCCGTTCGATGCACTGCAGCGCTGGCTACCGAAACTGGTGCTGGCGCCGAGCATGTTCATCGTCCTGGTGGGCTTCTATGGCTATATCCTGTGGACGTTCATCCTGTCGTTCACCACCTCGACCTTCCTGCCGACTTACAAATGGGCGGGCCTGGCGCAGTACCAGCGGCTGTTCGACAACGACCGTTGGTGGGTAGCGAGCAAGAACCTGGCGGTGTTCGGCGGCATGTTCATCGGCATCACCTTGGTGATCGGTGTGCTGCTGGCGGTGTTTCTTGACCAGCGCATTCGTCGCGAAGGTTTCATTCGCACCATTTACCTGTACCCGATGGCGCTCTCGATGATCGTCACCGGTACCGCGTGGAAGTGGCTGCTCAACCCGGGCATGGGCCTGGACAAATTGCTGCGTGACTGGGGTTGGGAAGGCTTTCGCCTGGACTGGCTGATCGACCCGGATCGCGTCGTGTATTGCCTGGTGATCGCGGCGGTCTGGCAAGCCTCGGGCTTCATCATGGCGATGTTCCTCGCCGGCCTGCGTGGCGTGGATCAATCGATCATCCGTGCTGCCCAGATCGATGGCGCGAGCATGCCGCGCATTTACCTGAAAGTGGTGTTGCCGAGCCTGCGTCCGGTGTTCTTCAGCGCGGTCATGATCCTGGCCCACATCGCGATCAAGAGTTTCGACCTGGTGGCGGCAATGACTGCCGGTGGCCCGGGTTATTCCTCTGACCTGCCTGCGATGTTCATGTATTCCTTCACCTTCAGTCGCGGCCAGATGGGCATGGGCTCGGCCAGTGCGATTCTGATGCTCGGTGCGATTCTCGCAATCATCGTGCCTTACCTGTACTCCGAGCTGAGGACCAAGCGTCATGACTAATTTCGCTGCCAAACCATCCATCAGCCTGAGTCGCATCGCCATCTACGGCGTGCTGATCCTGGCGGTATTCCTTTACCTGATACCGCTGGTGGTCATGCTGTTGACCAGTTTCAAGACGCCGGAAGACATCAACTCCGGCAACCTGCTGAGCTGGCCGACCGTGGTCAGCGGCATTGGCTGGGTCAAGGCCTGGGGCACGGTTGACGGGTACTTCTGGAACTCGATCAAGATCACCGTTCCGGCGGTACTGATCTCCACCGCCATCGGTGCACTGAACGGCTATGTGCTGTCGATGTGGCGCTTTCGTGGCTCGCAACTGTTCTTCGGTCTGCTGCTGTTCGGTTGCTTCCTGCCGTTCCAGACCGTCCTGCTGCCGGCCTCGTTCACTCTCGGCAAGATGGGCCTGGCCAGCACCACCACCGGCCTGGTGTTCGTGCACGTGGTCTACGGCCTGGCGTTCACCACGCTGTTCTTCCGTAACTATTACGTCAGCGTTCCCGATGCGCTGGTGAAGGCGGCGCGGCTCGATGGCGCGGGTTTCTTCACCATCTTCCGCTTGATCATCCTGCCGATGTCCACCCCGATCATCATGGTCTGCCTGATCTGGCAGTTCACCCAGATCTGGAACGACTTCCTGTTCGGCGTGGTGTTCTCCAGCGGTGATTCGCAACCCATTACGGTGGCGTTGAACAACTTGGTCAACACCAGTACCGGGGCCAAGGAATACAACGTTGATATGGCGGCGGCGATGATCGCCGGGCTGCCGACCCTGCTGGTCTATGTGGTCGCAGGCAAGTATTTCGTGCGCGGGCTGACGGCCGGCGCAGTCAAGGGGTAATCATGGCTACGCTCGAACTTCGCAATGTAAACAAGACCTATGGTCCCGGCCTGCCGGACACCCTCAAGAACATCGAACTGTCGATCAAGGACGGTGAGTTCCTGATCCTGGTCGGACCTTCGGGTTGCGGTAAATCGACCCTGATGAATTGCATCGCCGGCCTGGAAACCATCACCGGCGGCGCGATCATGATCGGTGATCAGGACGTCAGCGGCATGAGCCCGAAAGACCGCGACATCGCCATGGTGTTCCAGTCCTACGCGCTGTACCCGACCATGAGCGTGCGCGAGAACATCGCTTTCGGCTTGAAGATCCGCAAAATGCCCGCCGCCGACATCGAAGCGGAAGTGGCGCGGGTATCCAAGCTGTTGCAGATCGAACACTTGCTCAACCGCAAGCCCGGTCAACTCTCCGGTGGTCAGCAACAGCGCGTGGCCATGGGCCGTGCCCTGGCGCGTCGTCCGAAGATTTATCTGTTCGACGAACCGCTGTCCAACCTCGACGCCAAGCTGCGCGTCGAGATGCGCACTGAAATGAAACTGATGCACCAGCGCCTGAAAACCACCACGGTCTACGTGACCCACGACCAGATCGAAGCGATGACCCTGGGCGACAAAGTTGCGGTGATGAAGGACGGGATCATTCAGCAGTTCGGTACGCCAAAGGACATCTACAACAACCCGGCCAACCTGTTCGTGGCGAGCTTCATCGGCTCGCCGCCGATGAACTTCATTCCGCTGCGTTTGCAGCGCAAGGACGGTCGTCTGGTGGCGCTGCTGGACAGCGGCCAGGCGCGTTGCGAATTGCCGATGGGCATGCAGGACGCCGGTCTGGAAGACCGTGAAGTGATCCTCGGCCTGCGCCCGGAGCAGATCGTTCTGGCGGGCAGCGAGCCGAACGGTTTGCCGACCATTCGCGCCGAAGTCCAGGTCACCGAACCGACCGGTCCCGACACCCTGGTGTTCGTCAATCTCAACGACACCAAAGTCTGCTGCCGCCTGGCGCCGGACGTCGCGCCGAATGTGGGCGAGACCCTGACCCTGCAATTCGATCCATCGAAAGTGCTGTTGTTCGATGCCAAGACGGGGGAGCGCCTGGGGGTGGCCGGTCAACCAAAAGCCGAGAGCCACGGCGCCAACGTCGCCCAATTCAAAGGCCGCTGAAGATTAAAACTGTAGGAACCAGGCTTGCCGACGAAGGCGATTTCAGGGTCGCCTTCGCCGGCAAAACTGGCTCCTGCAGGGGGGATATGCGGTGAGCGGCCTGTCGCTCTCCGCACCTGATGTAACCGCGTTAAATAAAAACAGTTAATAACAATAAAACGAGGATGTAGGGATGAAGAAGAACAACAACGCTCAGCTTATCTGCCAGTTGTCCGCGGTTGCGGCCATGATGCTGGCCGGTAGTGTGCACGCGGCTGACGCGTTCAGCGCCGATTCCGAATGGATGACCGGCGATTGGGGGGGCGAGCGGACCAAGCTGATCGAGCGGGGCATCGACATCAAGATGGACTACGTCGGTGAAGTCGGTAGCAACCTTCACGGTGGCTACAACAACGACAAGACCGCGCGTTACGCCGACCAGTTTGGCCTGGGCGTGGCGCTGGACCTGCAAAAGCTGTGGGGCTGGGATAACACCCAGGCCAAGGTCCAGCTCACCAACCGTAACGGTGAGAACATCTCCAATGACCGTGTCGGCGATCCGCGTGCCGGCACCTTGAGTTCCTCCCAGGAAGTCTACGGCCGTGGCCACATGGTTCGCCTGACCCAACTGTGGATCAAGCACCAGTTCCTCGATGGCAAACTGGACGTCAAGGCCGGTTACTTCGGCGAAGGCGAAGACTTCAACACCTTCCCGTGCGAGTTCCAGAACCTGGCGTTCTGCGGTTCCCAAGCGGGTAACTGGGCGACCAACATCTGGTACAACTGGCCGGTCATGCAGGCTGCGGTTCGCGTGAAGTACAACATCTCGCCTGAGTGGTATGCGCAGATCGGCGCGTACAACCAGAACCCGTCGCAACTGGAGCACGGTAACGGCTTCAAGCTGAGCGGCAGTGGTACCAAGGGCACCGTGTTGCCGGTCGAACTGGTCTGGTTGCCTAACCCTGGCAACCTGCCGGGCGAATACCGTGTCGGTTACTACAAAAGCACGGCCAAGGCCGATGACGTTCGTGAAGACGACAACGGTAATGACGCCGCAACCAGCGGTAACGCCTATCGCAGCCACAGCAGCAAGTCCGGCTACTGGTTCGTTGCGCAGCAACAACTCACCACCCACAACGGTGACGCTTCCCGCGGTCTGAACATTGCTGCCAACGCTACCTTCCACGACAAGGACACCAACTTCGTCGATAACTACCAGTCGCTGATGCTGGTGTACAAAGGCCCGTTCGATGCACGGCCGAAGGATGACTTCGGTATCGGTGCCGCCCGTATCCATGTCAACGATGACGTTAAGAAAAACTCAGAGTTGGTCAACGCCTCCAACAATGTCACTGACTATCAGGACCCGCTGTTCGCGCCGCTGCGTAACACTGAGTACAACTACGAGATCAACTACGGCTTCCACGTCACCAACTGGCTGACCGTGCGTCCTAACCTGCAATACATCACTCACCCGGGCGGTGTGGATGAAGTCGACAACGCGCTGGTGGCCGGCCTGAAAATTCAGTCGGTGTTCTAACGCTGTTGCGATAAGCTCCTCTCTATGTGCGCATTTTTGCGGACAGCCTTGGCTGTCCGCTTTTTTTTGGGGCGGCGCACCCCGGATGATTTTCAGGACCGTGGCACATGCATGAGCATCCGCTACAACGCTTCTTCAAATCCTTGCGCGAACGTCCGGTGTTTGCGTGGGAGCGCTATCAGAAGCGCGATGTGCTGGTGATCGATCACCCGCTGTGTCAGGCGGTGTTCAGCCGGCAGGGCGCGCAGTTGCTGCACTTCCAGCCCAAGGGCCAGAAGCCCTGGCTCTGGTGCGCGGCGAAGTGGCCACAAGTCGGCGCGATTCGTGGCGGTGTGCCGGTATGCTGGCCGTGGTATGGCCGTCATCCAAGCGAAAACGCCTGGCCTTCCCATGGCTGGGCACGGTTGATCGACTGGAAACTGCTCGACAGCAGCCATGACGACGATGGCGTGCGCCTGCATTGGCAACTTCAGCTGTGTGACTGGCAAGTGGACCTGCACGCACACTTGGGCGAACGCATGGATCTGCGCCTGAGCACCGAGCATCAGGACAGCCTGCCGTGCCAATTGAGCCAGGCGTTGCATGCCTATTGGCGTATTGGTGATGTCGGTGAGATAGCGCTGTCCGGACTCGATGGCGCCCACGGTTACGACCAGTTGAACCGCCAGGTTTGCCAGCAGGAAGGCGAGTTGAGAGTTGATGGTGGGTGTCAGCGGGTGTTCCAGCATGACGGTGAATTGCAGCTCAAGGACCACGCCTGGCAGCGCGAGTTGTGCATCGACACCGGTGACCATGCGGATACGGTGGTCTGGCATCCGGGGGCGCGACCGTTGCTGGGGGTGAGCTGGAACGAGATTTCAGAATTTGTGTGTGTCGAGGCGGCGAGTGGCGGGACCGACAGTTTGAGCCTGGCGCCGGGGCAGAAAGCGCATTTGAGTTTGCAGGCGCGGGTGGGGGTTTAGTTCCAGAATCTTTGCGCCTGGGCTGGCCCTTTCGCGAGCAGGCTCGCCCCCACAGTGGACCTGCTTTGAATACAAATACAGTGTCCACCGAAGATCTAATGTGGGAGCGAGCCTGCTCGCGATGAGGCCAGGACAGGCAATGAAGATATTGACCTAGTTAAACTCATCCCCAACCGGATACCGACTGGCATTCAGGCTCTCTTTGATCTTGCGCAAATGCGGCTGGAAGTCCACGCCACGGCGCAAGGTCATGCCGGTGGCCAGCACATCCAGCACGGTCAGCTGGATGATCCGCGACGTCATCGGCATATAGATGTCGGTGTCTTCCGGCAACGGAATGTTCAGGCTCAAGGTGCTGGCCTTGGCCAAAGGCGACCCCTCGGCTGTCAGCCCCAGCACTGAAGCGCCGTTCTCCCGGGCGATACGCGCCACTTCCACCAGTTCGCGGGTGCGGCCGGTGTAGGAAATGATCACGAACAACTCGCCGGTATGCGCTACTGACGCAATCATGCGCTGCATCAGCACGTCGGCATGGGCGGTGACCGCCAGGTTGAAGCGGAAGAACTTGTGCTGCGCGTCCAGCGCCACCGGGGCCGAGGCGCCAAGGCCGAAGAAGTGGATCTGCCGGGCCTGGATCAACAGGTCGACGGCGCGGCTGATCAGGTTCGGGTCCAGTGCCTGCAAGGCACTGTCCAGCGACGCGATGGCGCTGCCGAAAATCTTCTTGGTGTACGCCTCGGGATTGTCATCGGCCTCGACTGCACGGCTGACATACGCCGCGCCGCTGGCCAGGCTCTGGGCCAGTTGAAGCTTGAGCTCCGGGTAGCCACTGACGCCGAACGAACGGCAGAAACGGTTGACCGTCGGCTCGCTGACCTTCGAGGCCTGGGCGAGCGCGGCAATGCTGAACCGGGTGGCCAGCTCAGGGTTGAGCAGGATCACTTCGGCGACTTTGCGTTCCGCCTTGTTCAGGTCTTCAAGGCGATTCTGGATCTGTTCCAGTAAATTTCGCACGCGGTCCATATATGTTCCTTAGCTCCGCAAACAAGAGAGCAATGCAAATAAGGGCCCCGGCTATGCAAATTGGGACTTTGATCGGGCCCGTCACGGTGGCCTATCCTACTGATGGCTCCGACCGACCACCACTCGGAATCTGTATTTTGCGAAAATGTTGTGGTTATTACTACATTTTCCCTTGAGTGATGCCTTGAAAAAAGGTATTTGTAGCTTAACTTGATAAAAGAACAAACATCATGCCTTCGATTACGGTTGAACCGTGCACCTTTGCCTTGTTCGGCGCCCTCGGTGACTTGGCCCTGCGCAAACTGTTTCCTGCCCTTTATCAACTCGATGGCGCAGGCCTGCTGCACGAGGAAACGCGGATTATCGCGCTGGCCCGTGAGCCAGGCAGCGAGCAGGAACACCTGGCGTTCATCGCCTCCGAACTGCGCCGTTATGTAGGTGCCAAAGAGCTGGACGAAGCTGTGGTCGAACGCTTCCTGGCCCGTTTGAGCTACCTGCATGTCGACTTCCTCAAGGCCGACGATTACGTCGCCCTGGCCGAAATGGCCGGCAGCGCCCAGCGTGTGATTGCCTACTTCGCCACGCCGGCCGCCGTTTACGGCGCGATCTGCGAGAACCTGTCGAAGGTCGGCCTGACTGAAAACACCCGCGTGGTGCTGGAAAAGCCCATCGGTTCGGACCTGGAATCTTCGCGCAAGGTCAACGACGCCGTGGCGCAGTTCTTCCCGGAGAACCGCACCTACCGCATCGATCACTACCTGGGCAAAGAGACCGTCCAGAACCTGATCGCCCTGCGTTTCGCCAACAGCCTGTTCGAAACCCAGTGGAACCAGAATTATATCTCCCACGTGGAAATCACCGTGGCCGAGAAGGTCGGCATCGAAGGCCGCTGGGGTTACTTCGACAAGGCTGGTCAGCTGCGGGACATGATCCAGAATCACCTGCTGCAACTGCTCTGCCTGATCGCCATGGACCCGCCGGCCGACCTGTCCGCCGACAGCATCCGTGACGAGAAAGTCAAAGTGCTCAAGGCCCTGGCGCCTATCAGCCCGGAAGGCCTGACTACACAAGTGGTGCGCGGCCAGTACATCGCCGGGTACAGCGAAGGCAAACCAGTTCCGGGGTATCTGGAAGAACCGAATTCGAACACCCAAAGCGACACCGAAACCTTCGTCGCCCTGCGTGCGGACATCCGCAACTGGCGCTGGGCCGGCGTGCCGTTTTACCTGCGCACCGGCAAGCGCATGCCGCAGAAGCTGTCGCAGATCGTCATCCACTTCAAGGAACCGTCGCACTACATCTTCGCCCCCGAGCAGCGCCTGCAAATCAGCAACAAGCTGATTATCCGCCTGCAACCGGATGAAGGCATTTCCTTGCGTGTGATGACCAAAGAACAAGGCCTGGACAAGGGTATGCAGTTGCGCAGCGGTCCGTTGCAGCTGAATTTTTCCGACACTTATCGCAGCGCACGGATTCCCGATGCCTACGAGCGGTTGTTGCTGGAAGTGATGCGCGGCAATCAGAACCTGTTTGTCCGTAAAGATGAAATCGAAGCCGCGTGGAAGTGGTGTGACCAGTTGATCGCCGGGTGGAAAAAATCCGGTGATGCGCCCAAGCCGTATGCGGCTGGGTCCTGGGGACCGATGAGCTCCATTGCTCTGATCACGCGGGATGGGAGGTCGTGGTATGGCGATATCTGAATTGAAACTGCCTCAGGGCGTCAGCGCCCATGAGTTCAAAAGCCCGGTGTTGCTGGCCGATGGTCTGGCGCTGAATGTGGCCAAGCAACTGAGTGACGCCATCGACGCTCGCGGCAGCGCGACGCTGGTGGTGTCCGGTGGCCGCAGCCCGGTGGCTTTTTTCCAGAACCTGGCGAAGCAGAAACTCGACTGGTCCAAGGTCGTGGTCACCCTGGCCGACGAGCGTTGGGTGCCGGTCGAGCATGCCGACAGCAATGCCGGTCTGCTCAAGCGTTACCTGTTGCAAGGCCCGGCAGCCAAGGCTCAGTTTCTGAGCCTCTACAGCGCCACTGCGAACCTTGAGCAGGCCGCCGAGCAGGCCGACCGTTTGCTCGCCGAATTGCCGCCGATCGATGTGTTGATCCTCGGCATGGGCGATGACGGTCACACCGCTTCGCTGTTCCCCAACAGCCCGAACCTGATCGATGCCTTGAAAGTCGACGGCACCCGTCGGTGCTATCCGATGCTGGCACCGACCGTGCCGCATCAGCGACTGACCATGAGCCGCGCGCTGCTGGCCTCGGCCAAGACCACCGTTCTATCGATTTCCGGTCAGTCCAAACTGACCACTTTGAGTGCCGCATTGGCCGGTGACGATGTCGCCGCCATGCCGATTCGCGCGTTTCTGCAACCTACGTTAGAGATTTACTGGTGCCCATGAGCCAAGGATCAGCCGCTATGACAATCACATCCCCGACCGTTTCCATGGCGGACAAAATTGCCCTGATCGACAGCCTCTGCGCCAAGGCGCGGATCCTGCCGGTGATCACCATCGCCCGCGAACAGGACGTCCTGCCGCTGGCCGATGCCCTGGCCGCCGGTGGCCTGACTGCCCTGGAAGTGACCCTGCGTTCGCAGTTCGGCCTCAAGGCCATCCAGATTCTGCGTGAGCAGCGTCCGGAGCTGGTGACCGGTGCGGGTACTGTGCTGGATCGCACGATGCTCGCCGCTGCCGAAGCGGCCGGCTCGCAGTTCATCGTCACCCCGGGTATCACCCGTGACCTGCTCGAAGCCAGCGTCGATAGCCCGATCCCGCTGTTGCCAGGCATCAGCAACGCTTCCGGCATCATGGAAGGCTATGGTCTGGGTTATCGCCGCTTCAAGCTGTTCCCGGCGGAAGTCAGCGGTGGCGTTGCCGCCATCAAGGCCCTTGGCGGCCCGTTCGGTGAAGTGAAATTCTGCCCGACCGGTGGCGTCAGCCCGGCCAACATCAAGAGCTACATGGCGTTGAAAAACGTGATGTGCGTGGGCGGTAGCTGGATGCTGGATCCCGAGTGGATCAAGAACGGCGACTGGGCCCGCATTCAGGAATGCACCGCCGAGGCCTTGGCGCTGCTGGACTGATCGGCTTTTACCAAACACTTCGTTGTGTGTTCTACGGCTTTACGGTGCGCTTGGTCGGTGCACCGTTTTTTTTTGCCTGATGAAATACCGCTCCTGCAAGGGAAATGATGCGATACATAGTTACCGCCTCTCGCCGCCCATCCAGCGTTAACCTGCGTTCATCTTATGGAAGAGAGAACGTCATGGACGACACCACCTCCGCAACACCCGCACCCTCCGTTTACCTGCTGTCTCCCGAGCAAATTGCCGGCCCGTATTTCCGCAATCCGAAACTGATCAGGCGCAACATCAGCGAGAGCGTCGATGGCATTCCCCTGGTGCTGCGACTGTCGATTGTCGATGCCATGACGGGGGAGCCGGTGACCGGAGCCCTGGTCGATATCTGGCATTGCAATGCGCGCGGTGCGTATTCGGGCTGGAGCAAGGTCAATCCGGACCAGGAAGTCGATGTCGGGGACATCGGCTCCATCCCGCGCACCGACGACGACACCTATCTGCGAGGCGGACAATTCACCGACAAAAAGGGCATTGTGCGGTTTACCACCATCTACCCGGGGTTCTATGCCGGCCGTACCTTGCACATTCATGTCGCCGTGCGCATTACGTCCGGCAACAATTACCTCGACGAACGACACGTCGCCTGGGTCGGTCAGCTCTACTTCCCCGAACCCGCTTCACGTTCGGTGCTAAACGCCCGGGACTACAGCGGCCGATCGGTCTCGCCGTTGAGCAACAATGAAGACACTTATTACCGCGAGCAGGGTGGCGAGGCTTCGACATTGACGGTCCACACCCTCGGTCGAGACTCGAACGAGGATGGCTTTTTCGGGCATACGACCATCGGTATCGACACGTTCGCCGCTTCGACGCAAATCAAGCCGGAGGACTTCGACAAATACACGGTCTGACGTCAGCGCAACTCGCTCAGCGCCCTGGCCAGCAGATCCATGTCGGCAGCGGTGGTGGTGAGTCCCGGTGTAATGCGAATGCAGGGCCCGCTCGCCGCGCCACTGCGGACCACGGTGAACAGGTTGTAATCGCTGAGCAGCCGCTCGACCATCGCCTGTTGATCGGTATGCCGGGTAAAGCGCATCGAGGTAATGCCGCAATACAGTCGCGGGTCATCGGGTGTCATGATCTCGATCCCCGGTAGCTCGCGAACGGCGCTGACCCACCGGTTGCGCAGGTAGTTGAGGCGTGTGCTCTTGGCAGCGGCCCCGCCCATGGCCAGGTGCTCCTCGAACACCAGCGGCAGCGTCAGCAGGGCCGGGATGTTCGGTGTGCTGTAGGGCGTGCGGGCGCGAATATCGGTGACCGGGAAGTGCATCTCTCCCATGTCCGGGTCGATGTCGGCCAAACGCTCGGGGTCTATATAGATAAAGCCCAGCGTCAGGGGCGCGCCGATCCACTTGTGCAGGTTGAAGCCGGCGAAAGAAACGCCCAGTTCATCCAGATTGAACTCGATCTGGCCGAGGGCGTGCGCGCCGTCAAGGATCACGTCGATGCCGTATTCTTTGGCGGCAGCAGCAATGGCCTGCACGGGCATGACCAATCCGGTGCGATGGGTGACATGGGTCAGGGCCATCAATTTGAGCTTTGGATAACGCGCGAAAGCGTCGCGATAAGTCGCCAGCAAGCTGTCAAACGTTGCGGGGTGCGCGTGGTCGATTTCGATCACTTCCACGCCGCGATGCCGCGCCAGCCAACGCATCGCGCCTTTGACCGTGTCGTACTCCAGATCGCAAATCAGCACCTGATCGCCCGGCTGAAGGCGATTGTAATTGCGGATCAACGATTGCAGGCCGTCCGACGCGTTACGGGTGAGGGCCACGGTGTCGACTGGAACGTCGATCAGGCGGGCGAGCTGCGCCCGGATCTCGAGACTTTCGATCTGTTCGAAACGCTGGCGTACATGCACCGAGTTGCTGCGGTTGATCAGCTCAATATTGCGCTCGTACTCCTCGACCACGGTGCGCGACATCCGTCCGAAGTAACCGTTTTCAAGGTTGATGGGCCCGGGTTCGACCGCGTAGCGGTCGGCAAAGGTCTTCCAGAAATGTTCATCACGGGCGCGACGGGTGTTATCGGGCATGAGCTACTCGGCTTTTTTGATGACGATGTCAGTGGCGCGGGGCAGGTTTTCCGTGTTTGGCGCGCAGCGGTTCGAGCAGGTCCGACAGACCGTTGTGGTCGATCTCCTGCATCAGGGCCAGCAATCCGCCCAGCTCACCGTGCGGGAATCCTTCACGGGCGAACCAGTTCAGGTATTGGCCGGGCAGGTCGGCAATGATGCGACCCTTGTATTTGCCGAAGGGCATTTCACGGGTGATCAACAGTTCGAGCTTTTCAGGGTTCATCTATCGGCCGTCTTGATTCATCAGGCTGGAAAATACAGGCATTCTGCATGCAGGCCAATTGACAGTTCATGCAAAAAAAGCGGATACAGATTTGGTCGCTATAACTAACTTGTTGAAATATAACGCATAAATTCTCAGTTCGAAGCTGGCATGCAGGGTGCAATAGCTATTGCATCTTTCATCAACCCGCAAGGAATTGAAAAATGACCGACATGAATAAAGAAGCGATCTCTGTACTCAACGACCTGATTGAAACCAGCAAAGACGGTCAGGAAGGGTTCAAGACTTGCGCTGAAGACATCAAACACCCTGAACTCAAAACCTTGTTCGTGCAACGCTCCGCCGACTGCGCCACCGCCGCTGCCGAACTTCAGAGTGCCGTGCGTTCGATGGGCGGCGATCCGGAAACGTCCACCAGTGTCAGCGGTGATCTGCACCGTCGTTGGGTCGACGTCAAAGCGATGTTCACCGGCAAGGATGAAGAAGCCGTGCTGAACGAAGCCGAACGCGGTGAAGACCATGCACTGAAGGCATACAAAGAAGCCCTCGAAAAAATCAACAAGCACAATCTGGTGGGCATTCGTGACCTGGTTGAACGTCAGTACCACGGCGTGCAACGCAATCACGACCAGGTTAAAGCCCTGCGCAACCAGGCTCGCGCACGCTCTTAAGCGTCCGTAGCCTGTCAAAAACGCCAGCCAGTCTGGCGTTTTTTTTGTCTGGGATTTAACGCTGGACGGAATATAGATAGCTCGCTAATAATTTGTTTTTCAAGTGGCTTCAGTGAACCCGACTATCGTTAAAAACGTCCTTTCAAGAGTCTTTTACGTGCCTATCACTTTGCAGGCTTTGTTTGCGCCTGACCGCCGCGCCCTACAGTTCGCAATCAAAACCTTGATCGGTGGTGGTCTGGCCCTGTGGCTGGCATTGCGCTGGGGGCTTGAGCAACCCGCCTGGGCATTGATGACGGCGTTCATCGTCGCTCAGCCATTGTCTGGAATGGTGGTGCAGAAGGGGCTGGCACGGCTGCTGGGCACGCTGGTCGGCACGATTATGTCGGTTGTATTCATGGGCTTGTTCGCCCAGACGCCTTGGCTGTTTTTGCTGGCCTTGGCGTTGTGGCTAGGGCTGTGTACGGCGAGTTCAACGTTGCTGCGCAGTGCCTGGTCCTATTCATTTGTGCTGGCCGGTTACACGGTGGCGATCATCGCGTTGCCGGCCATTACCCATCCGCTGACGGTGTTCGACCAGGCCGTGGCGCGCTGCACGGAAATTTGTCTGGGCATCCTGTGCGCCACGGCGGCCAGCGCGTTGCTGTGGCCGATGCGCGTCGAGCGACAACTGGCGGATCAGGCGCGAGCCGCCTGGAACAGCGGGATGAATGCTGCGCGTGCAACGCTGGCCGGCGATGCTCAGGCCCGTAAGGGGTTGCTGGAGATCCTCGGGCGAATTGTCGCGGTCGATGCCCAGCGCGAACATGCCTGGTTTGAAGGTGGCCTGGGTCGGCAGCGGGCACGAGCCATCAGCGGCTTGAGCCAGAAGCTCTTGATGCTGCTGCGCATTGCCCGTTCGGTGCGCCGTCAGTGGAAGCAACTGGAACCACAGGAAGCCGAGCAACTGTTGCCGTGGATGACCGAGGTTCAGGTTGCGCTCAGCGGCGACGATACGGCGACCCTGCAAGCGTTGCGGCCGAGGTTGCTCGATGCGTCCCATGACCCGCACATCAGCTCCGCGCAGAGTTATTGCCTGGCCCGTTTCACCTTGTTGCTCGATACCGCGATGGCGGCCACTGCGGCGATGAAAGCCGTGGAGGAGGGGCGCGAAACGGTCGATCCGCCACGCACCCTGGCGCCGCACCGCGACCTGTCATTGGCGCTGGTGTTTGGCGCGCGTAGTGCCTTGGCGTTTCTGGTGGTGTCGTGCTTCTGGCTGGCGACGGCCTGGCCCGCCGCGTCGGGCGCCCTGGTGCTGACGTGCGTGGTGTGCAGCCTGTTCGCCAGTCGCGAGAACGGTGCGCAGATCGGCATGAGTTTTATGCGGGGCATTTTCCTGGCGATTCCGGCGGCGTTTTTCGTCGGGCAGATTCTGCTGCCGCAATGGAGCGGATTTGCCTTGCTCTGCATGGGCATGGGCGTGCCGTTGTTTTTCGGTGCGCTGGGCATGGCCAAGCCGCAGATTGGGGCCACGGCGACTTCGTTCTGTCTGCATTTCATCGTGCTGGTGTCGCCGCTGAACGCGATGAAATTCGACGTCGCCACGTTCTTCAACAGCGCCCAGGCGATGGTGGTCGGTGTCGGCGCGGCGGTGCTGGCGTTTCATTTGCTGATCCTGCGTAACCCGGCGTGGCATGGCCGCCGCTTGCTGGCAGCGACGCTCGACGATCTGGTGCGGCTGACCCGACGTAACCTGCGGGGTGCCGAAAGCTGGTTTGGCGGACGCATGGCCGACCGCTTGCTGCAACTGGCGCGGCACTATCCCGAGTTGCCGGAACCGGCGCGCAGTCGCTGGGATGACGGCTTGCTCGGCCTCGATATCGGCGATGAATTGTTGCATCTGCGGTTGAGCCTGGCGGTGGCGCAAGTGCCGGTCAGCGCACCGCAGCGGCGTTATCTCGAGCAGTTGGAAAAAGTCCTTGAACAGGGCCCTGCGGGCAACCGCGCCGATGCGCTGGAACGACCCAGCGCAGATTTCTTGAAGACCTTGTACGCGTTGCCACCCAGCGACGCGGTGAAACTGGCTCAGGGCGCGGTGCTGCAATTGCAGAGCAGTTGGCGCGCCTGGTGCCGTCAACAGGAGCAAAGCCATGGGCTTGCGTGAGTGGTCGGTGGGCGGCGTGCTGCTCAGTCCGTTTTTGATTTATGTGCTGCTGGCACTGCTGGTCACCGGAGCCATGCGCATGCTGTTGCGCCTGACACCGGTCGGCCGCTGGATTTGGCACGAAGCACTGTTTGATTGCGCCTTGTACGTCTGTGTATTGGCCTTGATCACCGTCGTCCTCGGACCTTTATAAGGAGTTGAACATGCGTACCCCCGTACGTGTCGCGGTAACCCTGTGCCTGGTGGCGGTGGCGATCTTTGCCGGCTTCCATTTGTGGCAGTACTACATGCTTACGCCCTGGACCCGGGATGCGCGGATCCGCGCCGACGTGGTGGTCATCGCCCCGGACGTCTCGGGGTGGGTGCGTGAGCTCAAGGCGTTCGATAACCAGCCGGTCAAGGCGGGCGACCTGTTGCTGAGCATCGATCGTGACCGGTTCGAAGCGGCGCTGGAGAAGGCCCAGGCGGTGGTGCAGACCCGCCAGCAACAACTCAATCTGCGCGAACGCGAAGCCAGTCGCCGCGCCAGCCTCGGGCCGCAAGCCATCAGCGCCGAACTGCGCGAGAACGCACAAATCAACGCCGGTATCGCCCGGGGTGAATTGCGTGAAGCTCAGGCGGAAGCCAAGGTTGCCGAACTCAATCTGGCGCGCAGTCAGGTCCATGCGCCTCGCAGCGGCCACATCACCAACCTGCGCCTGGCCCAAGGCAATTATGTGAACGCCGGGCAACCGGTGATGGCATTGATCGATGATTCGACCTTCTATGTGCAGGCGTATTTCGAGGAAACCAAGTTGTCGCGGATTCGGGTTGGCGATCCGGTGAAGATCTGGTTGATGAGCGCGGGAGAAGCGCTGGACGGGCATGTGGAAAGCATCAGTCGCGGGATTACCGATCGCAACACCACACCAGATGGGCAGTTGTTGGCGGAGGTAGAACCGACGTTTAACTGGGTGAGGCTGGCACAGCGGATTCCGGTGCGGATCAAGATTGATAAATTGCCGGAGGGCATGAATCTGAGTTCGGGGATGACGGCGAGTGTGCAGGTAAGCGAACGCTAAATACGCTGCGCCGCAATCATTGTGGCGAGGAAGCTTGTCGGAACGCCACACCGTCCCGCTCGGCTGCGAAGCAGTCGTAAAAACTAACGCCGCGGTTGATCAGATCAAACGCGGCGCCTGATTTGCTGCGCACCCCAACGGGACGGTGCGGCGTTCCGACAAGCTCCCTCGCCACAGGTGAGAGGTGAATCAGCCGATGCTGATCGCCGGCAGGGTAGGCAGCGTCACCGTCTGCTGCTTGCGCGGCGCCAGAATCTCGGCCTCGCCATCGACTACCAATTCATCGCGCTGGTTAAACACCCGCGTGGCGATCCGCACACGAAACTTCGGCAGTTTCTCGAGGATTTCCAGGCGCACGGTCAGGGTGTCGCCAATCTTCACCGGCTTCTGAAAGCTCATCTGCTGACCGATATAAATAGTCCCCGGCCCAGGCAACTCGCAAGCCACGGCAGCGCTGATCAGCGCACCGCTGAACATGCCGTGAGCGATGCGCTCCTTGAACATGGTGCCGGCGGCGAATTCCGCGTCCAGGTGCACCGGGTTGTGATCACCCGACATCGCGGCGAACAACTGAATGTCGCGCTCTTCGACCGTCTTGCTGTAGCTGGCGGTCTGGCCGACTTCGAGGGCTTCGTATGGGGTGTTGGTAACCTGGGTCATCTGTTTCAATTCCTGTGACGAATAAAAAATCCACAAAAAAACTATTCCGATCTGGGTGGCCGGCGGTGGCTCAGCGCCTGGGCGATCCAGTTCAACACGTCATTGATCACTTCATCGCGGTTGCTCTCGTTGAACAGTTCATGCCGTGCCTGCGGGTAAATAGTCAGTTGCAGGTTCTGGCTGCCGGCCGCGCGTAGTGCATCGGCCAGATCCTTCAGACGTTTGCCTTCGCTCACCGGATCACATTCACCGCCAATCACCAGCAACGGCAGGCCCGGATCAATCTGAGCGAGATTGGACGCTTTGCTGATTTGCTGCAACCCACCGAGCAAATCGATCCACAGCTGATTGGTGCAACGAAAGCCGCAGAGCGGGTCGTTGGCGTACCGATCGACTTCCGCCGGATCGCGGCTGAGCCAGTCGAACCGCGTGCGCACCGGTTTGAATTTTTTGTTGAACGAGCCAAACGACAGCCACTCGATCAGCGCACTGCGGCCCTTGGGCCCCTGACGCAGTTTTTCGACACGGGCAATCTGACGTGCCGCGCGATAGAGCGCGATGGGCTGGAAGTTCGAACCGCTGAGCACCGCACCGTGCAGGCTGGCGCTGTGATGCAGCAGGTAGGCCTGGGCGATGTAGCTGCCCATGCTGTGGCCGAGTAGCACGATCGGCACGCCAGGATGTTGCTGGCCGATGTGCTGGTTGAGGCTCGCCAGATCGCCAACCACTTTGCACCAGCCATCGTCATCGGCGAAATGGCCGAGTGTCCCGTTTTCGGCAGTTTTGCCATGTCCCCGCAGGTCCGGCGCGTAGACACCGTAACCCTGCGCGCAGAGTTTTTCCGCCAGGCGGGCGTAGCGACCGCTGTGTTCCGCCATGCCATGGGCCAGCAGAATCACGGCTTTCAAAGGCGGATCGGGCAGCCACTGGTTGACGAAGAGGCGGCTGCGGTCACTCGCGGTCAGCCAGAAAGTGTCGTGGATCATGGCGATTCCTTTGCATGGGGCTGCCGGGTATGAAAATAGCCTCGATGCATTGTATAGCGCATCCAGCGCTTGCCGTCTGATCAGGCCACGCCGCTGCAGCAAGATTCACGCGGTCAATGACGCCCATTGGCATATTTGCCTGATTCGCCATAGCTGCTAGTGTCCGTGAAGCCCCGCTTTTACAAAAGTGACAGAAAAGCGGCCCGGATAGGCTCAGGTAAAGAGGACAAGAACAATGCAACCTGATTTCTGGAATGACAAACGCCCGGCCGGCGTGCCCCTGGACATTGACCTTGGGGCCTATAAGTCGGTGCTTGAGGTGTTCGAGCGTTCCTGCAAGAAATTCGCTGATCGCCCCGCCTTCAGCAACATGGGCGTGACCCTGACCTACGCCGAACTGGAACGCTACAGCCTGGCGTTCGCCGGTTACCTGCAAGCCCACACCGACTTGGTGCCGGGGGATCGCATCGCGGTGCAGATGCCCAACGTTTTGCATTACCCGATTGCCGTGTTCGGTGCCTTGCGCGCCGGGCTGATCGTGGTCAACACCAACCCGCTGTACACCGCGCGGGAGATGCGTCATCAGTTCAAGGACTCCGGTGCCCGGGCGTTGGTGTACCTGAACATGTTCGGGGCCAAGGTCCAGGAAGTGCTGCCCGACACCGACATCCAGTACCTGATCGAAGCGAAGATGGGCGACCTGATGCCTGCCGCCAAGGGTTGGCTGGTCAACACGATGGTGAGCAAGGTCAAGAAAATGGTCCCGGACTATTCCTTGCCCCAGGCGATTTCCTTCAAGAGCGCGCTGCGTCTGGGCCGGGGCCTGGGCATCAAGCCGCTGAACGTCAGCCTCGACGACATCGCGGTGTTGCAATACACCGGCGGCACCACCGGCCTGGCCAAGGGCGCGATGCTGACCCACGGCAACCTGGTGGCGAACATGCAACAGGCGCGGGCATGCCTCGGACAGTTCGGCAGCGACGGTCAGCCATTGCTGCGCGAAGGTCAGGAAGTGATGATCGCGCCGCTGCCGCTGTACCACATCTATGCCTTCACGGCGAACTGCATGTGCATGATGGTGACCGGCAACCACAACGTGCTGATCACCAATCCACGCGACATCGGCGCCTTCATCAAGGAGCTGAAGAACTGGCGGTTCTCGGCACTGCTGGGGCTTAACACGCTGTTCGTTGCATTGATGGATCACCCAGACTTCAAGACCCTGGATTTCTCCAGCCTCAAACTCACCAACTCCGGCGGCACCGCGCTGGTCAAGGCCACCGCCGAGCGCTGGGAACAGCTCACCGGCTGCCGCATCACCGAGGGTTATGGCCTGACCGAAACCTCACCGGTGGCCTGCACCAACCCCTACGGCGACAAATCGCGGATCGGCACGGTCGGCCTGCCGGTGCCGGGCACCACCCTGAAAGTGATCAACGATGAAGGCGTCGAGCAGCCGCTGGGCGAGCGAGGCGAACTGTGCATCAAGGGCCCGCAGATCATGAAGGGCTACTGGCAGAAACCGGAAGCCACCGCCGAGGTGCTGGATGCCGAAGGCTGGTTCAAGTCCGGCGATATCGCGGTGATCGACCCGGACGGTTTTGTGCGCATCGTCGATCGCAAGAAAGACATGATCATCGTCTCGGGCTTCAACGTGTACCCGAACGAGATCGAAGACATCGTGATGGCTCACCCGAAAGTCGCCAACTGTGCGGTGATCGGCGTGCCGGACGAGCGTTCGGGGGAGGCGGTGAAGCTGTTTGTGGTGGCCCGCGAATCAGGGGTCAGCCTTGAAGAGCTGAAGGCGTACTGCAAGGAAAACTTCACGGCGTACAAAGTGCCCAAGCACATTGTGTTGCGGGAGTCGTTGCCGATGACGCCGGTGGGCAAGATCCTGCGGCGGGAGTTGCGGGATATCGCGTAGTCGGTGAATGGCCGCGCTTCGCACGTTCGCGGGCAAGCCTCGCTCCCGCAGGTTCGTGTCGTTCATTAAGTCAGCGAACGATGCGAGCCTGCAGGAACGAGGCTTGCCCGCGAAGCTTTTAAACATCTGAAGCCCCCGGTTTCACAGGCTTTTCAGGGGTGTATAGAATTTTTGCTCTAAAATGACCGCTAGCAATTCTTGAGTCACAATTGTGACCGTAGAGGCCGCTTTTGGCTCTAGTCGACCCTTGGCAAAGCTGCTACTCTCGGCGCGCTTTGTGACGTCTCGGGCTTATGAAAGCGCTAGATTCACCGACAAACACACACCAATAATAATCGCATCAAATGCGGTGCTGAATTCGCGTTGCTGAGGAGTGGGCTTCCATGAACGAAGACTTTTGGAAGGATAAGTACCCTGCCGGGATTGCTGCCGAGATCAATCCAGACGAGTATCCGAATATTCAGGCAGTGTTGAAACGTTCCTGCCAGCGCTTCGCCGACAAACCGGCATTCAGCAACCTGGGCAAGACAATCACCTACGGTGAACTGTACGAATTGTCCGGTGCCTTTGCCGCTTACCTGCAACAGCATACCGACTTGCAGCCGGGCGATCGAATCGCCGTGCAACTGCCCAACGTGTTGCAGTACCCGGTCGCCGTATTCGGTGCCATTCGCGCCGGGCTGATCGTGGTCAACACCAACCCGCTGTACACCGCGCGGGAAATGGAACACCAATTCAACGATTCCGGTGCCAAAGCCCTGGTCTGCCTGGCCAACATGGCGCATCTGGCCGAAATCGTCGTGCCGAAAACCGGCGTCAAGCACGTGATCGTCACCGAAGTGGCCGACCTGCTGCCACCGCTCAAGCGCCTGCTGGTCAATAGCGTCATCAAGTACGTGAAGAAGATGGTCCCGGCGTATCACTTGCCCAAGGCGATCAAGTTCAACGACGTGCTGAGCAAGGGCCACGGCCAGCCAGTGGCTGAAGCCAATCCGGCCAGCAGCGACGTTGCCGTCCTGCAATACACTGGCGGCACCACCGGCGTAGCCAAGGGCGCGATGCTGACCCATCGCAACCTCGTGGCGAACATGTTGCAGTGCAAGGCGCTGATGGGTTCCAACCTCAACGAAGGCTGCGAGATCCTGATCACGCCGCTGCCGCTGTACCACATCTATGCCTTCACCTTTCATTGCATGGCGATGATGCTGATCGGCAACCACAACATCCTGATCAGCAACCCGCGCGATTTGACGGCGATGGTCAAAGAACTGTCGAAGTGGAAGTTCAGCGGCTTCGTCGGCCTCAACACCCTGTTCGTGGCGCTGTGCAACAACGAAGCGTTCCGCAAGCTGGACTTCTCGGCGCTGAAAGTCACCCTGTCCGGCGGCATGGCCCTGCAACTGGCGGCAGCCGAGCGCTGGAAAGCGGTCACCGGCTGCGCCATCTGCGAAGGTTACGGGATGACCGAAACCAGCCCGGTCGCCACCGTAAACCCGATCCAGCACATCCAGATCGGCACCATCGGTATTCCGGTTCCATCGACCGTGTGCAAAGTCATCGACGATGCCGGCGTTGAACAGCCGCTGGGCGAAATCGGTGAACTGTGTGTGAAAGGTCCGCAAGTGATGAAGGGCTACTGGCAGCGTCAGGACGCCACCGATGAAATGCTCGACAGCGAAGGCTGGTTGAAGACCGGTGACATCGCGCTGATCCAGCCGGACGGCTACATGCGAATTGTCGATCGCAAGAAAGACATGATTCTGGTCTCCGGTTTCAACGTTTACCCGAACGAGCTTGAAGATGTGCTGGCGACCCTGCCGGGCGTGCTGCAATGCGCGGCCATCGGCGTGCCGGACGAGAAGTCGGGCGAGGCGATCAAGATCTTCATCGTCGCCAAACCGGGCGTGACGTTGACCAAGGAGCAGGTGATGGAGCACATGCGTGCGAACGTCACCGGTTACAAGGTCCCGCGCGCCGTGGAGTTCCGCGATGCGCTGCCGACCACCAACGTCGGCAAGATCCTGCGCCGCGAATTGCGCGACGAAGAGCTGAAGAAGCTCAACGCCAGGAAAGTCGGCGCGTAACAAACAAGAAGCCCCGCAGATGCGGGGCTTTTTGTTTGCAGCGATATCAGAACTGCTTTTGTGGCGAGGGAGCTTGCTCCCGCTCGGCTGCGCAGCAGTCGTCACCCAGTCGATGGAGATACACCAAAAATACCGCAGCGTCTGATTTGGGGTCGCTTCGCGGCCCAGCGGGAGCAAGCTCCCTCGCCACAGGGGATGTGTAAAGTTACAGGCGAAACGGCGCGAAATTGACGTTGGTGCCCGCCGGACGCATGTCCTGGAGGTACGAGTCCTTGTCGGCGCTCAGTTCCAGGCTCAAGGCGGCCTTGCGCTTGCCTTCGTTGCGCACCACCAGGCCTTCAAGCTTCTCGCGCAGGAACACCGTCGGCACTTTCAAGTGCAGCAGTTCGTCGGTTTCCGGCGTGTGCATCAGCAGGTGAACCCATTCGTACTGACCAATGGCCAGGCGCGCCACCGGGATATCGAACCACCAGATGTTGCGGTTGCGGTTCAGTTCGGTGAAATGGCAGTTGTTGACGCCAAGCACAGCACCGCCGAGTTCCTGGTTTCTGCGGGCAATGGCCTGCTTTTTATCGAGTTTCATAACATTCCTACGGGATTGGATCTTCAGCGCCATGGCCTGAATACGTTGCGCATTCTCGGGGGTTGGTCGGCAAACATAAAGCCCAACCTGCACTGAACGATGAAATGTCGCCGTGAAAATAAATGAAACTCCGTGCAAATGCCCCCGGTCAATCTTTGTGTAACGACTTTTTCCGTTGAATTGTTCACAGGAGAAACACCATGAGCAGCACTGGCGATAAAGTAAAAGGCATGGCCAACGAAGCCGCCGGCAACGTCAAGCAAGGCGTCGGCAAGGCCACCGGTAATGACAAAATGCGCGCCGAAGGCGTCGTGCAGGAAAGAAAAGGCGAGGCCCAGCAAGCGGTCGGCAAAGCCAAGGACGCGATTAAGAAAGGCGTCGACAAGGCTTGATTCGGCCTTTGATGAACAACATGAACGGCCATCCACGGATGGCCGTTTTTGTGTCAGCCTGAACTTGCGCACGGAAATTGTTTCAAAGTCGCCAAGTAGGCTACTTTGATGTAGAAAACGGCCCCTGAGTCGCCTCGACTTCAACCCAACCTGCGGCGAAAGGAGACGCTAATGTTTTTCCCCCACATGAAAGGCCTGCGCCTGCACCGTGTCATGATGCGCACGGTCACCGAGTTCGTCGACGATGAGATGTCGACCTATGCCTCGGCGCTGGCTTATCAAATGCTGTTTTCGCTATTTCCCTTCATCCTGTTCCTGATCGCTCTGATCGGTTTCCTGCACCTGCCGGACTTCTTCTCGTGGCTGCGTCTGCAATCGGAACTGGTCCTGCCGCCCCAGGCGCTGGAACAGGTGAACCCGGTGATCGACCAACTCCAGCAGTCCAAGGGTGGCTTGCTGTCGATTGGTATCGTGATTGCCCTGTGGACCGCATCCGCTGGCGTGCGGCTGATGATGAGCGCGATGAACGCCGCCTACGACGTGGTCGAAGGCCGGCCCGCGTGGAAGCGTTTTCCGCTGTCGATCATCTACACCGTTGGCATCGCCGGCATGCTGCTGATCGCCGCCGCGTTGATGGTGCTCGGGCCGCAACTGATGGGCTGGATTGCCGCGCAAGTCGGCATGGAAGACTTCATCGTGACCCTGTGGACCATCGTGCGCTGGCCCGTGGTGGTGATTTTGCTGATGGTGGCCGTGGCGCTGATTTATTACGTCATGCCGGACGTTAAACAAGAGTTTCGTTTTATCACCCCAGGTTCGGTGCTGGCGGTGGTGGTGTGGATCCTTGCCTCCGTGGGCTTTGGCCTGTACGTCAAGGAGTTCGCCAACTACAACGCCATGTATGGCAGTATCGGCGCGATCATCGTGTTGCTGCTCTATTTTTATATTTCCGCCGCGGTGCTGTTGCTGGGCGCGGAGATGAATGCAGTGATCGAGCACATGTCGACCGAAGGCAAGAATGACGGTGAAAAAGTCCCCGGTGAGCTCGATCACGAACCCAAACACCACGTTTCCGGACTGGGTCGGGATCACTCGATCAAGCCGCACACTGACGAAACCATAAAATGATCCGTGAAATCCTGAAAATGGGCGATGAACGCCTGCTGCGCATTGCTCCGCCGGTGCCGGCCGAGATGTTCGACAGCCCTGAATTGTGGCAACTGATCGACGACATGTTCCAGACCATGGAAAGCGTCGGTGGCGTCGGCCTGGCTGCGCCGCAGATCGGCGTCGATCTGCAACTGGTGATCTTTGGGTTCGAACACAGCGAACGCTACCCGGACGCTGAAGCGGTGCCGCAGACCATTCTGATCAACCCGTTGATCACACCTTTGAACTCGCTGATGGAAGAGGGCTTTGAAGGTTGCCTGTCAGTGCCCGGCCTGCGCGGCGCGGTAGACCGTTATCAGCAGATTCGCTACGAAGGCTTCGATCCCAAGGGCCAGCCTATCTTGCGGATCGCCGAGGGATTCCATGCGCGGGTGGTGCAGCATGAATGCGATCACCTGATCGGCCGGTTGTACCCGTCACGGATTACCGACTTCAGCCAATTCGGCTTTACCGAAGTGATGTTCCCCGACCTCGACCCTGACGCCGACGACTGAGCCGAAAACATCACAAACCACGGTGGGAGCGAGCCTGCGCGCGAAGGCGGCGGGTCATTCACCGATGATGTCGAATGACACGCCGCCTTCGCGAGCAGGCTCGCTCCTACATGTCGAACTCACAGACGGTTCCAGGCCCATGGCGATCATCGGTTTGCTGCGGGCGTAACGGCTCAAGCGTTCGGTCATGGCGTAGGGCATTGGCGGATCGAAGGAAAACCCTCGGCGTTCATAAAAGCCCCGCAAGTCCGGGTGGCAGAACAGCCAGACCGGTTGGTCGAGACCGCGCACCGCTTCGGCGATCAACGCCGCCGCGATGCCCTGTTCGCGACAGGCCGGATCGACGAACAATCCCGTCAACCAATGCCCCCCCGAGACCGGCCGCAAACACAGCGCGCCAATGATCTCCTCGCGTCTGGCGACCCACAGCTGAGCGTCGCGAACCGCTTTCATCGACGATTGGTGGGCGCGATAAAACTTGTTCATCAACGGCCATAACGGCTCGGCGAGCAGGGTGTACTGGGTGTCGGGCATGGGTTCGATCTGTCGGTGCGCAAAGCGGGCGATTATAAAAGAACGCGCGGCCGGCGATAGGTGTATACCTGATCTCACATCCCGTATGAGTGGAGTACGTATCATGGCCAAAGGCATGGATTCAAAAAAAGCGGCAAAGAAGAAACCGGCGAAAACCGCCGATGAAAAGCGCGCAGACAAGAAGGCCAAGAAGGTGGATGTGTTCGGTCATTGATCTCGCCACAAGGGAGCCCGGTCTTCGGGCTCCTGCTGCATGCCTAAAGAAGTAACCCAATAATCCGCAAGATTTCCCTGCGCCATTGCACAGAGGGGGACCGGTCCCCGATCTGAGCAACGCCATGCCCCATTACTTCGATGCCGCCCACGGGCAGACATTGCGAGTTCGTTTGATGCGCTGCAGCGCTACAGGCATTCCTGATTTGCCTCGCTGAACCGATTTTGTCCTCAATACTGGCCGACTAGTGGCCTTGCGCCCCTCTATCGACTGTCTACGCTGACTTCTAACTACCCATGTCGCTCGCCATATGAAAGATGGCGCAGCAAGAGCGCCCAACCCAAGGCGCCGACAGGGAGTAACAAGGAGCTGGCCGGTAAAGGGAATTACTTATGAAACCGTTAGGGCTGGCCCGGTCCCGGGCTATCAAGAGAAGGATGTCTTGATGAGTGCGTTGCTGCATGGACACTCCGATTGAACATCATTGATCACCTGACACTTCCTCCCGTGGAGGAACGCGTGTGCCTGTTCCATAGAACGTTGTGGTGGATCCGTTGAAAGACCAAAGACCTTTCATCAATCAAAAGAACGCGCTGAAGGTGATACGACCCATGTTTAACCTACATCACAAGGCTGACCTGCTGGAAATCGAGCGCTATAGCTGCGCGTTGAGCGAAGCCAACGCCAAGTTGGCGGCGGTCAGTCGATCAATGGCGATGATCGAGTTCACGCCGGACGGCATCGTGCTGGATGCCAACGACAACTTTTGCAGTGTCATGGGGTACAGCGCCGACGAAGTGCGCGGCAAACATCATCGGATCTTTTGCGAGGAAGCTTTTTATCGCAGCGAGGCTTACTCGAAGTTGTGGCGCGACCTGGCCCGTGGCGAACCGGTGGGCGGGAGCTTCTTGCGCTTGAACAAGCGCGGCAAGGAGGTCTGGCTCGAAGCCAGTTACATGCCGGTGTTCGGTCCCGACCGTCAGGTTAAAAGCGTGATTAAAGTTGCCACTGACATCTCCGCCAGGGTTTACAAGGAACACGAAGAAGAAAGCATGCTCGCCGCCATAGGTCGTTCCATGGCGGTGATCGAGTTCACCCCCGAGGGCAACGTCATCACGGCCAACGATAACTTTCTGAAGACGATGCATTACTCGCTCAACGAAGTGGTGGGGAAACACCACAGCCTGTTTTGCCACCGCGCCGAATCCGAGTCGTCGGCTTATAAAGCGTTCTGGGCATCACTCAATCGCGGCGAGTATCACTCTCATCGTTTTGAACGCAAAGATAAACACGGCCATACCGTGTTTCTCGAAGCGTCCTACAACCCTTTGTTCGACGCCAAGGGCCGGCTCTACAAAGTGGTGAAGTTTGCCAGCGACATCACCCGGCAAATCGCCACGTTGCAAACCGCTGCGGAGTCGGCGCACAGCACGTCGGTGCAAAACGACGCTTGTGCGCAGAAAGGTTCTCAGGTGGTGCAGCAAACGGTACAGATCATCCAGGACATTTCCCGGGATTTGAACGAAGCCGCGCTCAGTATCGATGCCGTCAGCAAACAGTCCGACATCATCGGCACCATCGTGCAGACGATTCGCGGCATTGCTGACCAGACCAACTTGCTGGCGCTCAATGCAGCCATTGAAGCGGCCCGGGCCGGCGAGCATGGGCGGGGTTTTGCGGTGGTCGCCGATGAAGTACGCAGCCTCGCGGCACGCACGAGTCAGGCGACGCTGGAGATCGTCGACGTGGTGCGCAAGAACCATGACCTGTCGTTGAGCGCGGTGACCAGCATGCAGTCGAGCTTGAGCCGAACCGGACTTGGGGTGGAACTGGCGAACGAGGCGGGGGAGGTGATCCTGGAGATTCAGCAGGGATCGCGGCATGTGGTGGATGCGATCAGTCAGTTCAACGAAACGTTGCAGTTGAACTGACTGATCGCGTCGCGTCTCTTGTAGCAGCCGGCTGCGCCGGTTGCTGCATGAAGTGCAGGGTTCCCTGCCGTTAAAGCGAAGCGAGGAACTTGTCGACCACCTGGCTACTGCCTTTCTCACTGTTGGCGTTTTCTTTCTCGACCTGCGCCAGTTTGACCTTGTCCTCCGTGCGCTCGGCGATCTCTTTGGCGATCGCCTGTTGTTTCTCCGGTGGCATGGCTTGTACTTCTTCTTCAGTCAGCCCCATCTCTTGCAGAATGCTGTCGCGCAGGCGCTGCTCCGGCGTTTTGCTCATGTAGTCCTTGAAGTCGCTCATGGCGGCGCTGTCCGTGACCCTGGCTTTAACATCGGCCGGCAGTTGGAAAGACTCGAGCGCTTGCAATTGCACGCGGGTTTTGGCGAACGCTTCATCCACGTTGTCGCTGATTTTGCTCGCCTCGCTGACTTGCCGGGTGGCGTCCCGGGTGGCGGAAGTCTGCACCTGCGCGGTTTGCGCCTGAACGTTGCTTTGCAACGTTTGCAGCATCGCCCCCTGAAGGCCGGCAGCGGCTTCAGCCGCAGGATCATCGCCGGGCTTCTTGGAGAGCGGGATCATTAACGTTTGTTGTGTGGCACTGACCAACATGATGAATAGACCTTGCAGGTAGTTGTGGTGCGGTGCTTTGAGCAAATAGTATGCCTATAAGCAAAAACCACTATAAATCAACTAGTTGGTGAGTGCTGGCCGAGGGGGTGACGTGGGTTCTGCGGTTAGTCTTTGCCGCTTGGCGGCAAACAAGGCAGGGCATCAAGGCAGGCCATTGCAGCCGAACTTGAGGAACCCCGGACGTTGTGCCAGTCGCTGAAAATACTCGTCGATGGCCGGGTAATCGGGCCGCTCCATCGGGGTCATCAGCCAGCGGTTGACGGACAGCCCGATGACAATGTCGGCGAGGGTGAAGCGTGGCCCGGCGACGTAAGCTTTGGTCGCCGCGAGCTGGTGTTCGAGGATGCCCATCTTCTGGTTCCAGCCACGTACACCGGCAGCAATGTGATGCGGGTCCTGGAACTCCGGATCTTTGCGCACCAATGCCGTGAACGCATAGCTCCATGAGGCATTGAGTTCAGTGGCTTGCCAATCCATCCATTGCTCGACCCGAGCGCGCGCGGCCGGTTCGTGGGGGAGCAGATCGGTGTTCTGGTGTTTGCCGGCCAGATAACGGCAGATGGTGTTGGACTCCCACAGCACTCCAGCGTCGTCGATGATCACCGGCACCAGGGCGTTGGGATTGAGCCGCAGAAACTCCGGTGTGTGGGTTGAGGCATAACCGCTACCCCAATCCTCGCGTTCGTAGGCAACGCCCAGTTCTTCACAGGTCCACAGGACCTTTCTGACATTGATGGACGACGCCTTACCCAAAATCTTCAGTGCATGTTCCATTGAGCTACTCCGTTAGCGATTCGACGCTTCAGGAATCTGACAGACATTGCGCGGTTTTCAAACCGGATCCGGCAACGCCGAGGCTGGCAAACCAAACGTGCGATCAAACAGCCAGTTGAACGCGAAGGTGTAGCACGGGATGAAAATGATCAGCGCCAAGTCCAGCAGGAAAGCCTGCACCAGGCTGATGTTCATCCACCAGGCGATCAGCGGGATGAGAAACACTATCAAGGTTAGTTGAAATCCCACGGCATGGGCGATGCGCCGTTTAACGGTGCGGGTGCGCGATGGCTGACGACGTTCCCAGCGCTCGAACAGTGTGGTGTAGATGAAATTCCAGGTCACTGCGATGGTGGTGATGATGACGGCCAACGGCCCGGTGCTGCCGGGTGAGGTGCCGGACAGCAATGCCAGGCCCAGGGTCGAGAAGGTCATGCCAAAGACTTCGAACAGCGACACGTAGACCAGTTTTCGTTTAACGCCTTGCATGGAGTTTTGCCTCTTTCTCGCGAACTTGAAGCCAGCAGCACTGGCGAAGGCGACGAAAGATAGCTTCAATAGTGCTGACAGAAAAAGTCAGAAGCTTTCAGTTTTATTGATAGGACGAGGAATGAATTTTAACAGCGACAGCATCGAGTTGTTCCTGGCCGTGATCGAGCGCGGTTCGTTTTCGGCGGCGGCGCGTGCGCTGGGCAAAGTGCCGTCGGCGGTGAGCATGGGCATTGCCAACCTGGAAGCCGAGCTCGGATATCCGCTGTTCGATCGCAGCCATCGCGAACCGGTGCCGACGGCGATGGCCAGTGCGTTGGTGCCGCACGCGCGGTTGATCGCCGAACAGCTCAAGCAGCTGCAGGTGCATGCGATCGAGCTGTCGCTGGGGCTGGAAAGCAAGTTGTCCATTGGCGTCGTGGCAGACCTCGACAAGCGCCATTTGCTGGCCGCGATCAAGGTCATCGCCCAGCGTCATCCGCTCCTGGAGATAGAACTGCTCAGCGCGCCCCAGGACGATGTGCTGGCGATGCTCCACAGCGGTCGCGTCAGCGTTTGCCTGGCCTTCGCGGGGTTGAGCATGAACGTACTGGAGCGATTCCAGTTCGTCGGCACCGAGCGCGTGATCGCCACGCTGGCAGCGGACAATCCGCTGTTTCAGGGCGAGGATTTGTTTCTGGAGGATCTGGTTCACGTGCGGCAAATCATCGTTGCCAGTCGCGACCTGCCGATCAGCGAAACCCGGCCTTTGGTGGGCGAATCCTATTGGCGCACCGACACCCTCGCCATGGCGCTGGAAATGGTCGAAGCCGGGTTGGGCTGGGGCAATTTTCCGTTGTCGGTGGTCCAACCGTTGCTCGATGCCGGAAGACTCAAGCGCCTGAGTTTCCGCAACATCGAGAACGGTCTGGTGCTGCCGGTGCACGCGGTATGGCTCAAGAGCCAGCCGTTGCAGAAAGGCGCGATGGCGTTTGTGGAATTGATGGGGGGATGATGCTCGGACAGGGGTGACTTTTCTTCGAAGAGCCACTAAGTTGCTGACCACTTGTCTGTTTCGGACAGGTCTATCAAGGAAGTAATGGCGCGTGAACAAGGGAATGATCAAATGGGGTTTTGTGGCGGGTTTGTTGGCGCCGATCTGGCTGCTGGTTGGTGTAGTGATTGCCGGCAGTTTGTATCCGGGATACAGCCATCTCAATCAGGCAATGAGTGAGCTGGGTGCAATTGGGGCACCGACTCATGGCGTGTCGCCGCTGATCAATAATTACCCATTGGGTGTGTTGTTTATCGTCTTCGGTCTGGCCGCGTTCGCGACCTTCCATACCTCGAAACTCGCTCGACTGAGCGCGGTGCTGATTGTGCTGCACGGTGTTGCCAGTTTCGGCGCCGGTTATTTTTCCTGCGATATCGGCTGTGGTCTGGAAAATCCCTCCGACAGTCAGAAGCTGCATAACCTTTCGGGCCTGGTGATGTTTCTGACGTTGTTGATCGCCAACGCGCTATGGGTCTATCTAGCGTCGCGAGTATTGGGCTTGAAATGGTTCGCCTGGTTTTCCCTGGTATGCACCCTTGGGGCGTTGTTGGTGCTGCCATTGATGGGACAGGCTGTTGAGGTGGGGCAGGGGTTTGGTTTGTACCAGCGGATCAACTATGGCGTGTCGATCCTTTGGGTTGGCGTGTTTGCCGGGGTGCTGATAAGCCGTCGCGCTTAGTAACTGATCGTTCCCATGCAGACCAGAGCGTGGGAACGATCAGATGCCGTGTCAGGTACTTTCGCGCACCTTCAACTCAAACCCCATGTCCTGCACCGGTTTCGCCACGGTGTTGCCCGCCAGCAAGGTCAACATCAACTCCGCCGAACGTCGGCCAATCGCCTCGCGCGGGGTACTGATGCTGCTCAGGCGCGGGACCATGTGCGCCGAGGCGGGCAGGTCGTTGAAACCGAGGATCGCCACTTGTTCGGGGATTTTGATCCCGCAACGCATCGCTTCAAGCAGGGCGCCCTGGGCCAGGTCGTCGTTGCCGAAGAAAATGGCATCGACATCAGGATGATTGGCGAGCAGTTGCAGGAACAGTTCGCCCCCCAGGCCGACGGAGGAGGCGCGCGGCGTCAGCACTTCCAGGTCCGGGTCATACAAACCGGCCTTTTGCAGGGCTTTGCGGAAACCTTCGCCGCGCAGCAAGGTGCGTTGATCCAGCTGCGCGCCGATGTAGGCCAGGCGCTTGCGCCCACGTGACAGCAAATGGTGCGCCGCCGTTTCACCCGCCGCGAGTTGCGAGAAACCCACGCAATTGAGCCCGGCGGCGCTGTCCAGTTCCATCATGTACACGCACGGAATGTTGCTCGCCTCGATCATCCGTCGCGAACTTTCGGTGCGGTCGAAACCGGTCAGCAGCAAACCGCGAGGCTGATACGCCATGTAATTGCGCAGCAGGTTTTCTTCTTCATCGCGCGAATAATGGAAGTTGCCGATGAGCACTTCGAAGCCCTTGGGGCGCAAAACCTGATGAATGGCTTCCAGCGTATCGATGAACAGCAGGTTGGACAGCGAAGGCACCAAAACCACCACCGAATGGCTCTGGGCCGAGGCTAAGGCGCGGGCGGCAGGGTTAACCACGTAGTTGAGTTCAAGGGCCGCTTTCTGCACTTTTTCCACCAGTTCGGTGGCCACCGTGCTGACGCCGCGCAAGGCGCGGGAGGCGGTGATCGGGCTGACACCGGCCAGGCGTGCCACTTCGTTCAGGGTAGGGCGGCCAGTGGTGCGCGTATTCTTATCGTTTTTAGTGGAGATCATCGGACGGCTTGCCAAACAAAATTCGAGGCACTAAGGTAGCGCTGTCTCGATGCAGCTGCAAATGCGTGAGCGGGGTTTGCCTGATCCCCGCTTTTTGGCATTGGGAACGAACATGCTGCAACCCACAAAAATGACAAGAAGGCGTCGGCAACTTCTGCTTTTGCTCAAGCGTCATAACTGGCAAAGGTAGCGCTGTCTGCGCGCTGAGGTGTTACATGAATCATTCCATCACCGCCCTGGTCATCATGGGCGTTGCCGGTTGCGGCAAGACTTGCGTCAGCGAGGCCTTGTGCCAACTCAGCGGCGCGACCGCCATTGAAGGCGACACTTTCCACCCTGCCGCCAATATCGAAAAGATGAGCGCGGGCATCCCCCTGAACGACGAAGACCGTGCCGGCTGGCTCGACAGCCTGTGCGATGAATTGCGCCGCGTCGACGCTCAAGGCCAGCGCCCGGTGCTGACCTGCTCGGCCCTCAAACACAGTTACCGCGAACGTCTGCGCAGCGCCTTGCCGGGCCTGGGCTTCGTGTTCCTTGAGCTGACCCCTGAAGTCGCCGCTGATCGTGTCTCCCACCGGCCGGGCCACTTCATGCCTTCGACCCTGATCGACAGTCAGTTCGCCACCCTTGAATCCCCCGTTGGCGAGCCCTTGACCCTGGCGCTGGACGCTTCGAACCACAGCGTCGAGCAACTGGCGAAGCAAGCGCATGTCTGGTGGCAGGCCCATGGCCTGAAACAGGCCGTATGAGTTTTTTCCGAAGAGATAGCGCTGTCCTGATGGCGTGCGAGTTACCCGCTTTAATAACAACAACAACCAGGAGACACCCCTAATGTTTGGCATGTCCCACGAGACGTTCCTGCTGCTCGATGCAGTGGTCACGGTGATCGGGCTTATCGTCCTGATCACCAAGTTCAAGTTCCACCCGTTCATTGCCCTGATCATCGCCGCAGCCTTTCTCGGGCTGACCTCCGGCATGCCGATCGGCACCATCATCAAGGCGTTCCAGGACGGCTTCGGTGGGGTGCTCGGTTTTGTCGGGATCATCCTCGCGCTGGGCACCATGCTCGGCAAAATGATGGCCGAGTCGGGCGGGGCGGATCAGATTGCCCAGACCCTGATTCGTGCGTTCGGCAAGGACAAGGTGCAGTGGGCGATGATGTTCGCCGCGTTCCTGGTCGGCATTCCGCTGTTCTTCGAAATCGGCTTCGTGCTGCTGATCCCGCTGGTGTTCATCGTCGCCCGACGTACCGGCGTGTCGATCATCAAGATCGGTATCCCGCTGCTGGCCGGTCTGTCCGCCGTGCACGGCCTGGTTCCGCCGCACCCGGGTCCGTTGCTGGCCATCGGCGTGTTTGGCGCTGACATCGGTAAAACCATTCTTTACGGTCTCATCGTTGCGCTGCCGACGGCCATCATTGCCGGTCCGATCTACGGCACGTTCATCGCCAAATACATCCCCGGCCATCCTAACCAGGAACTGGTGGATCAACTGGCACGTGAAAACGACTCTGCCGATCTCCCGAGTTTCTCCATCACCTTGATCACCGTGCTGTCGCCGGTTTTCCTGATGTTGCTCAAGACCTTTGCCGATGTGGTGCTGCCGGACGGTAACTTCTTCCGCACCTTCATGGACCTGATCGGTCACCCTATCTCGGCCCTGCTGCTGGCGTTGCTGCTGTCGCTATATACCTTCGGCTACAAGCAAGGCATTAGCTCCAACCAGATGCTCAAATGGCTGGACGCGAGCCTTGCGCCGACCGCTGCGATCATTCTGATCATCGGTGCCGGTGGTGGCTTCAAGCAGATGCTGGTGACCAGCGGCGTTGGCAATGTCATCGGCAACATGGCGGTGGCCGCGCAGATCTCGCCAATCCTTCTGGCGTGGCTGGTGGCGGCGGTGATTCGTATCGCGACCGGTTCTGCAACCGTGGCGACCATCACTGGCGCAGGCATCGTGGTGCCGGTGGTGGGGATGATTCCGGGTGTGAACCGTGAGCTGCTGGTGCTGGCCACTGGTGCCGGTTCGTTGATCCTGTCTCACGTCAACGACGCGGGTTTCTGGCTGGTGAAGCAGTATTTCAACATGACCGTGGCGGAAACCTTCAAGACCTGGACCGCGATGGAAACCATCCTGTCCATCGTTGCGCTGGGCTTTATCCTGTTGCTGTCGATGTTCGTTTAAGCGGCTCTTTGTTTAAGCAAGGCGCAGGCACAAAAAAACCGCAGCAATGCGGTTTTTTTGTGGGTGATGATTTCATGGCCCAACACATCACCCTTGTAGGAGTGAGCCTGCTCGCGATAGCGGTGCGGCAGTTGACACTTCAATTGGATGTGATGGCCTCATCGCGAGCAGGCTCACTCCTACAGGTTAAGTGTTAGCCGGCGGATTTCGGGGCCAGGCCATCCGCCCGAAACATCCCGCGAATCCCACGCACGGCCTGACGAATCCGGTCTTGGTTTTCGATCAGCGCAAAGCGCACATGATCATCCCCATACTCACCAAACCCGACGCCTGGCGAGACGCAGACCTTGGCCTCGGCGAGCAATTTCTTGGCGAATTCCAGCGAGCCCAAGTGCGCATAGGCTTCGGGAATCTTGGCCCAGACATACATCGACGCTTTCGGATTCTCGACCATCCAGCCCAGTTCGTGCAGGCCTTTGACCAGCACGTTGCGACGCTGCCGATACTGCTCGGCGATGTCCTTGACGCACTGCTGATCGCCTTCCAGCGCCGCAATCGCCGCGACCTGCAGCGGGGTGAAGGTGCCGTAGTCGTGGTAACTCTTGATCCGCGCCAGAGCGTTGACCAGTTCAGCGTTGCCGACCATGAAGCCGATGCGCCAGCCCGCCATGTTGTAGCTCTTGGACAGGGTGAAAAATTCCACCGCGATGTCCTTGGCGCCCGGCACCTGCATGATCGACGGGGCTTTCCAGCCGTCATAGACGATGTCGGCGTAAGCCAGGTCGTGCACCACCAAAACGTCATACTGCTTGGCGAGGGCGATCACCCGCTCGAAGAAGTCCAGTTCCACGCATTGGGCGGTGGGGTTCGACGGGAAGCCGAGAATCATCATTTTCGGTTTCGGGATCGAGCCGCGAATCGCGCTTTCCAGTTCAGCGAAGAAGTCCACGCCCGGGATCAGCGGCACCGAACGCACCTGGGCGCCGGCAATCACGGCACCGTAGATGTGAATCGGATAGCTGGGGTTCGGCACCAGCACGGTGTCGCCCTGGTCGAGGGTGGCCAACATCAGATGCGCCAGGCCTTCCTTGGAACCGATGGTGACAATGGCTTCGGTTTCCGGGTCGATATCGACCTCGTAGCGATCCTTGTACCAATTGGAAATGGCCCGGCGCAGACGCGGGATACCCTTGGACGTCGAGTAGCCGTGGGTGTCTTCGCGCTGGGCGACGGTGACCAGTTTTTCGACGATGTGTGGCGGAGTAGGGCCATCAGGGTTGCCCATGCTGAAGTCGATGATGTCTTCGCCACGACGACGGGCGGCCATCTTCAGCTCGGCAGTGATGTTGAATACGTAAGGGGGGAGTCGATCTATGCGCGCAAAGCGGCGCGGCGAACCTGGGTTAGCCATTGTTGCCTCGGTAACGTGAGCGCCCGGAACCGTCCGAGCGACGCTGGCCACTGCGGTGGCCTGTGGCGGAATGTAAGGGCTGTTGTGGCACACTGTCCAGCGACTCTGTAAACAAATTTGTCCGAAGGAACCCGGTTGATGGAATTTACCAGCGGCTTTCTGCTGAGCCTTTCGCTGTGCCTGGATATCGGCGTGGCCAACATCGCGATGATCACCCTGGCCATGCAGCGCGGCTATTTTCAAGGCTTTGCCCTGGGCTTGGGCACTTGCGTCGGTGACCTGATTTACGCGGTGCTGGCGTTGGCGGGCATGACCGTTTTGCTGCAATACGAAACCGTGCGTTGGGTGCTGTGGATCGGCGGTTCAGCGTTGCTGGTGTATTTCGCGGCGAAGATGATCTATTCGGCGATTCACCATGAAGCGGTGTTGGCGCAGTCCGCCGAGGTGGGGCAGAACTCTCACCGCAAGGAGTTTTTCCGCGGGATTTTCCTGGCCATGTCGTCACCCAGCGCCATTCTCTGGTTTGCGGCCGTGGGCGGTACGCTCATCGCGCGCTCCGGTGGCGGTGATGCCGTCAGTTCGGCGCTGTTTCTCGGCGGTTTTCTGTGCGCCGGAGTGTTCTGGTGCGTCGCGTTGTGCTTCGCCGCGAGCCACGGCGGCAAGTTGCTGGGCGACAAACTGCTGCGTTACTCCTACATGGCATCGGCGGCGATCTTCTGCTATTTCGCGGTGTACGTGATTCTATCGGGCTATAACGAGTTTGTTGGTGCGGGCGCCGTCGAGCAGTTGCACGCCCTGTAATTAGGCGAATCGGGTTTGGCTTCTATACTCCCAGCCGAACCCATTTTTTTTGCAGCAAGGAGTTGAGTCATGGATGAGCAAACAGGCGTGAAACCGGCCGAGCCACGCTTCGAACATGGGCATTTTCTGCTCATTGCAGGGCTGGGTGGTCGATTTACCCAGCAGACCACACAAGGCATTCCCGAACTCTGGGAAAAATTCATTCCCGAGATGGGCAAGATACCCGGCCAAAAAGGTGAAGTGACCTACGGTATTTGCTGCAATCCCGATGGCAAAGGCGGGTTTGAGTACATCGCCGGCGTCGAAATCGCCAAACTCGACGACCTGCCCGAGAAGTACCGCTGGGTCGAGGTTCTACCCCAGCATTACGCGGTGTTCGAGCACAAAGGCACACTGGACCAGTTGCCCGCGACCTTTCAGTACATCTGGAAAACCTGGCTGCCGCAGTCCGGCCATCAGGCGGCGGACGCGCCAGAGTTCGAACGCTACAGCGAAGACTTCAACCCGAAGCTCAACACCGGCGTGCTGGAAATCTGGCTGCCGCTAAAAGACAAATGACCGCATCAAGAGGCGGACCCACGTCCGCCTCTTGATCGTTACTTGCTCCGCTTCATCCGTCGCGACCGCATCACGTCAATCGACAACGTAACAAAGCCAAACGTGCTGATGCCCAACAGCAAGAGAAGTCCGATCTGAACGCTGCTCATGGTGTGTTCCCCCTATCGATGATCAGAGACAGGCAACACCAATAATCCGATCCGATCGGCAATGAAAGCGCCTATACGAAGCCTTTACGACATCAGCAGTGATCGATATGAACACCTTATTAATTTATGATCCCCAGCCTTTCCCACGCTGAATCCGAGCTGCCATGAACACCGTCATCCGCCACGTCACTCCCGCCGACCTGGACCGCTGCTTCGCCATCGAAACCGTTGCCTACGAAGGCGACGAAGCCGCCACCCGGGAAAAAATCGCCACGCGCATTGCCACCTGGCCCGACGGTTTCATCGTCGCCGAAGTGGACGGCGTTGTAGCTGGTTTCATCAATTCCGGTGCAGCGTTTCAGGTTGAAATGTCAGACGAAGCGTTCAAGGAGCTGATTGGCCACGACCCGGCCGGGCCGCACGTCGTGATCATGTCGGTGGTGGTGCACCCGGATTTTCAGGGGCAGGGGCTGGCGAAGCGTTTGATGGGCGAATTCATCGAGCGCATGCGGGCGATGGGCAAGACCCACATCCATCTGATGTGCAAGGAACGGCATATTCCGCTGTACGCCGGATTCGGCTTTGCCTACATCAAGCCGTCGGCCTCCGACCACGGCGGAATGGCGTGGCATGAGATGGTTCTGGCGCTGTAACCAACGTATATCAAGCACCGAAGATCCCCTGTGGGAGTGAGCCTGCTCGCGATGACGGCATAACATTCAACAGAAGTGTCGACTGTCAGACCGCCATCGCGAGCAGGCTCGCTCCCACATTGGTTAGGGGGCGTGTCAGTAAAGACTGTCCCGCACCCGCGCCGGCGCTTCCCGGTCATATGTTTCGGCATCGAACTGCCCGTCATTCAAGCGCTTGTGAAAAGCCCCCGCCGTTGGCAGTGCCGAGCGCTCCAGATGCTTCTCGGGGTTCCACAAATCCGAACGCACAATCGCTTTCGAGCAATGGAAGTATGCCGCGTCCACGGTCACCAGCATCACTGTGCGCGCCGGTTTGCCGTTCACCGCAAAGCTCTCCAGCAACGTCGGTTCCGCGCTGATCTGCGCCGTGCCGTTGACCCGTAACGTCTCGCCGATGCCGGGGATGATGAACAGCAGCGACACCCGCGAATCGAGCACCACATTGCGCAGCGTGTCGATGCGGTTGTTGCCCGGACGGTCCGGGATCGCCAGGGTCTTTGGGTCGATGATCCGCACGAATCCCGGCGTGTCGCCACGAGGCGAACCGTCCAGGCCATCAGGACCGGCCGAGCTGATGATGACCAGCGGCGAGGCGCGGACCATGGCCTGATAGTCCTCGTTCAGAAAGGCAATCTGTTTGCGCACGGCGCGGTCGTGGGGTTGGCCGTAGATCGCTTCCAGTGCTTCGATGCTGTTGAGCATAACCACCTCAGAAAACCAGACTCATGCGCCGTTCATAACCGATCCGGCCCTTGTACGCCTCGCCGCTGTCGACCCAGCCAAATTTTGCATAGAGCGCAATGGCGGCCTCATTGTCCGCGTCCACCGACAACTCCAGCGCTTTGATTTCCGGAAACGCCTGACGAGCCACGTCGGGCAAAGCTTGCAGGCAAGCCTTCCCATAACCTTTGCCTTGAGCGCGGTGATCGACTTGCAACGCATGCAAGGTCGCACTGTGTTCATCGGCCCAGGCCGGCAACACGGGCGGGCGTTTGAGCAGCAGGAAGGCCACGGGAACCTCCTCGGCCAGTAGCGCAAATCCCTTGACGCCGGGGCCGGGTTTGGACAGCAAGGTGTGCAATGCACCGTGTATGTCGCCGGAGAATTTAATCTGCTCTTTATGCACTTCGATGGCCTCGATCTGCTGGCGCTGGCGCGCGTTCAGGCTTTCGTAAGGCACGAGTCGGATTGTCACTGGAGTGTCCTTTTTCCAACAAAATAGGCGTTGGATTCTAACGAGTTTGCATTCATGGATTATTTTTATTTCGACTGTCGATTTGGCGCTGCGCCAGACGACTAAGGGTGTCTTCACAACAAAAACCACGGAGAACCACCATGAACGCAACCCAAGAAATCCAGGCCCTGATCGACACCTATCGTGAGGCGGTCATCGCCAAGGACGTCAAAGAACTCATGCAGCTGTATGCCGACGACATCGTCTCCTACGACGCGGTCAAGGCCTTGCAGTTTCGCGGCAAGGCGGCTTACCGCGCGCATTGGGAGGAGTGCATGGAAATGTGCCAGGGCGCGCACACGTTCGACTTCGCTCACTTGAACATCGTCGCGGACGAGCACATCGCCTTCGCTCACTGGCTGGCCCATTGCGGCGGCACCAACGAACAAGGTGAAACCCAGGCCTGCTGGATGCGTGTGACCGCCTGCTATCGGCGCGATGCCGGGCATTGGCGCATCGTCCACGAACACTGGTCGGCCCCGTTCGACATGACCAGCGGCACGGCGCTGTTCAACCTTGAACCTTGATCACCGGACTGTTTATCGGGAAGCAGCGCCAAAACGCCAATCAGCAGCCATAGTTGATCAGTTCGATCCGGGAGAGCCCACATGAAGTACCTATGCCTGGTCTACAGCAACGAACAAGAGTTGCACTCGCTGCCCGACAGTCCCCATGACGCCGAGTGCATGGCCTACGCCGAGGCGATCCAGGGCAGCGGCCGGATGATCGCAGCCGAGGCGCTGGAATCGGTGCAGACCGCGACCACCGTGCGCATGCGCAACGGCAAGATGTCGATCACCGATGGCCCGTTCGCCGAAACCAAGGAGCAGTTGGCCGGCTTCTACCTGATCGATGCCAAAGACCTCAATGAAGCGATCCAGGTCGCCGGCAACATCCCGGCGGCCCGGGTCGGCAGTGTCGAGGTGCGGCCCGTTCGCCAATTGAATCCCTGAATAACAAGCACAAGACAGGAGATCCCCATGAGTCCACAACCCTATAAACATCAGCCTGCCGAATTCGAGCTGTCCATCAGTCGTCTGATCGACGCGCCGCGCCGCAAGCTCTTCCGCGCCTGGACCGAGCCGGCCTTGCTCACTCAATGGTGGGGACCGCATGGCATGACCACCCCGGAGTGCGAAATGGATCTGTGGGTCGGCGGCCAGTTTCGCACCCTGATGCGCGCACCGGACGGGACTGAGTATCCGACCATGGGAGTCTTCCTGGAAATCGTCGCGCCTGAACGCCTGGTGTTCACCGACGCGTTCACTCCCGGGTGGATTCCTTCGGGCAAACCCTTCATGTCGGCCGAAGTGACCCTCGAAGACAAGGACGGCAAAACCCTCTACACCGCCCGGGCCATGCACTGGTCCGAAGAAGATCGCCAGGCCCACGAGGCCATGGGGTTTTACGATGGCTGGGGACAAAGCCTCGATCGCTTGGTGATGCTGGTGACTGAAGGCATGCCGGACTGATGACTGACGCTTCGGTCACGGCTCGGGTCGAGCAGGTCTACCGCGAAGAGTCGCGGCGGATTCTGGCGACGCTGATCCGTCTGCTCGGCGATTTCGACCTCGCCGAAGAGGCCCTGCACGAGGCATTTTTCGTCGCGGTCGAGCGTTGGCAGCGTGACGGCGTGCCGGATAACCCGCGCACGTGGCTGGTGTCCACCGGGCGCTTCAAGGCCATTGATGTGTTGCGTCGGCGGGCACGTTTTGCCGCGTCCCGGCCGATGTTGATTGCTCAACTGGAGGAGCTGGAACAGGCCGACTGGAGTGATGAGGACGTGGAAGACGATCGTTTGCGGTTGATCTTCACCTGTTGTCACCCGGCCCTCGCGTCGGATGCCCAGGTGCCGTTGACCCTGCGCGAAGTGTGCGACCTGACCACGGAGGAAATTGCCCGCGCCTTTCTCTCGGCACCGGCGACCATCGCCCAGCGCATCGTGCGCGCCAAAGCGAAAATTCGTGACGCGAAAATCCCTTATCAAGTGCCGACACTGGCGGAACTGCCCGAGCGTCTCGACAGTGTGCTGAGGGTGATTTACCTGGTGTTCAACGAAGGTTACTCGGCGTCTGTCGGCGCCGAACTGACCCGCGAGGACCTGACCCGCGAAGCGATCCGGCTCGGGCGGCTGTTGATGGAGTTGCTGCCGGAATCGGAAGTGATAGGGCTGCTGGCGTTGATGCTGTTGCATGAATCACGACGCCCGGCCCGCACGTCGGCGAGCGGTGAACTGATTGTGCTGGATGAACAGGACCGCTCGTTGTGGGATGCCGGGATGATTGCCGAAGGTTGCGCGCTGGTGGAGGCGGCGCTGACCACCGGACGGTTCGGGCCTTATTGCCTGCAAGCGGCGATTGCGGCGGTGCACGCCGAAGCGCCCACGGCGGGGGAGACGGACTGGCAGCAGATTGTGGGTTTGTATGACGTGCTGCTGGCGGCGGTGCCTTCACCGGTGATTGAGTTGAACCGTGCAGCGGCGATCTCCAGGCGAGACGGACCGTTGGCTGGGCTGGTGCTGGTGGACGGGATTCTGGGTCGGGGTGATCTGCTGGAATACCACTTGGCGCATTCGGCGCGGGCGGAGTTTTGTCGGCAGTTGGGGAGGCGTGAAGAGGCGCGGGCGGCGTATGAGCGGGCGCTGGAATTGACGCAGCAGGTGCCGGAGCAGCGGTTTATCGAGGCGCGGATCAAGGCGCTGAGGTGATGTGAACTGACGGGCCCCATCGCGAGCAGGCTTTCTCCTACGGGGGGGCGTACACAAATTTTGTGATCACCGCGATCCACTGTGGGAGCGAGCCTGCTCGCGATAAGGTCCGCAGGACCTTCATTCCAGCAGCTTGCCGAGCAACCAGCTCCCTGCCGGCCCCGGCGGATGCAGCCGCGACCACAAGGCATCGACAAACACCGGTTTCGGCCAGCCCCGCACGTCCAGCTCCTGCAATGTCCCCGGGCCAAACCGCTCCACCAACCATCGCGGCAACGGTGCCCAGCCGAACCCGCCCTGGGCCATTTCCAGCAGCATCAGGTAACTCGGCGCCGACCAGACGCGTCCCTTCGCACGGCTTTCATACGGATTGACGATCGTCGCCAGTCGCAACTCCCGATGCTTTTGCAACACATCTTGATCGACGAGGCCCAGCGCTGCCAATGGATGCTCGCGGGACACGAACAGGGCAATTTCCGTGCGTTCATCCACGGTCGAGCTGACCAGGTCCGGCGGGTAACTGTCCTGCTTTTCGGCAAAGGCCACATGCGCCCGGCCGCTTTGCACCAAGGCCACCAGGTCATCGCATTCAGCGATCAGGCATTCGAGTTCAAGGTCCGGATAACGCTGATCGAACGCGCTCAACGCCGCTTCGAAACGGTCGGACTGATAAGTGTCGGAAATCGCCACCGTCAACTTCGGCTCAACCCCTTGGGACAGCAGACTGGCGGTCATTGCCAGGCGGCTGGTGGCGGCCAGGATCTCCTCGGCCCGCTGCAGCATCACGTGCCCGGCCGGGGTCAGGCTCGGCTTGCGGCTGCTGCGGTCGAACAGGACCAGGTTCAGATCGATTTCAAGGCTGGCAACCGCTGCACTGATGGTCGACTGGCTGCGGCCGAGTTTGCGCGCTGCCGCAGAAAACGAACCTTGCGTCGCCGCCTGGACAAACGCTTGCAACACTTCCTGAGAAGCCATGAACTATCGCCTTTGTCGATGGTTATTGGTTAGGAAGTATCGACGTAGGGCTGGATGATGGCAACCACAGTCACTCAGAGATTCCTGATCATGAGCGTCAACAAATCCATCACTGAACGTATTTTCCAGGCCATCGCTTTCGAAGTGCTGGCCATCCTGATCTGTACGCCGCTCCTGGCGTGGATCATGGACAAACCGATGCTCGAGATGGGCGTCGTCACGTTGGTCATCGCCGCCCTGGCGCTGGCCTGGAACGTGGTCTTCAACGGGCTGTTCGACCGTTTGCTCAAACGCTATGGCATCGTGCACAACGCCTGGGTAAGGGTTGTCCATGCGCTGTTGTTCGAAGGCGGGCTGGTGGCGATGGGGGTGCCGCTGATTGCGTGGTGGCTGAACGTCAGCCTGTGGCAGGCGTTCCTGCTGGATATCGGCGTGTTGCTGTTTTTCCTGCCGTACACCTACGTGTATCACTGGGCGTATGACGTGGTGCGTGAGCGCATGTTGATGGTGTCCACTGCTCGTTAATCCAGAGTGAACCGTTTTTGTGGCGAGGGAGCTTGTCGGATCGCCGCACCGTCCCGCTCGAATGCGAAGCGCCTCGCAAAATCTTCGACAGTTACCGAGATTTTGGGGCTGCTTCGCAACCCAGCGGGAGCGAGCTCCCTCGCCACAGGTTCAGGGGTTACAGGAACATCCCACCGGACGCTTCAACGCGCTGGCCGTTGATCCACTGGCTGCCCGGCGCCAGCAGTAAAGCAATCGCAGCGCCGATGTCATCCGGCTGACCCACCCGACCCAACGCGGTATTGCCGGCAATGTAGCTGTTCACGTCGCTGTTATCGCGCACGGTGCCACCGCCGAAATCGGTTTCGATGGCGCCCGGTGCCAGGGTGTTCACGGAAATGCCGCGGGCACCGAGTTCCTTCGCCTGATAGCGAGTCAGCACTTCCATCGCGCCTTTCATCGCGGCGTAAGCACCGTAACCCGGCAAACTGAAACGGGTCAGACCGCTGGATACGTTGAGGATGCGCCCACCGTCCGCCATCAGCGGCAGCAGGTTCTGGGTGAGGAAGAACGGCCCTTTCAGGTGGATGTTCATCAGCAGATCGAACTGGGCGACGGTGGTGTCGACGAAGTTCGCGGTCAGGCCAATGCCGGCGTTATTGAGCAAGAAGTCGAAGTGCTGGCGATCAAAACGGCTGTGCAACACATCGGCGACCTGGGTGGCGAAGGCTTCGAAGCGTTCGCTTTGGCTCACATCGAGTTGCAGCATCACCGCCCGAGCGCCGAGGCGTTCGATGTCGGCGACCAGTTCTTGCGCCTCATCGGCCTTGCTGTTGTAGGTGCCGATAATGTCGACGCCTTGGGCGGCCAGATGCAGGGCTGCGTTTTTGCCGAGGCCGCGGCTGGCGCCAGTGATCAGTGCGATTTTACGGTTCATGGGACTTCCTCAAAGGTGGTGAGTGACGGTGTGGAGGAAGTTTATTTATCCGCTCTGAAGTGATAAACAGGATGAAATCGGAATCACTGGTCGGTTAATCCGAACAATACAGGGGCGGCTCATGAACAAGCTGGAACTGCTGCGCACCTTCGTTCGCGTCAGCGAAATGTCGAGTTTTACTCTGGCGGGGGAAAGCCTGGGCCTGCCCCGGTCCACGGTGTCCGATCACGTTCAAGCGCTGGAAACGCTGCTGGGGACACGCTTGCTTCAACGCACTACGCGCCGGGTCCAGGCGACTCAGGACGGGCTGGTGCTGTACGAACGCAGCAAGGATTTGTTGTCGCACATGGACGACATCGAGGGCCTGTTTCGCCAGGACCCGGCCTCGTTGGTCGGGCGGATTCGCATCGACATGCCGAACTTTCTGGCCCGCCAGGTGGTGATGCCGCAACTGCCGGAATTCATGGCGCGCCACCCCCACCTGGAACTGGAAATCAGCACCACTGACCGGCGAGTCGATCTGCTTCGGGAGGGTTTTGATTGCGTGTTGCGCGTGGGGTCGCAGCCGGACCAGTCGGTGGTCGCTCGTCGCGTGTGTGATTTCGCCATGGTCAACTGCGCGAGCCCGGCGTACTTGGCGCGCTACGGGATTCCCGAAACACTCGAAGACCTGGCGCAGCACCGGATGGTGCATTACGTCGGCGTATTGGGTTCGCGGTCGGACGGCTTTCTGTACGAGGTGGAAGGCAAGCCCCGGCAACTGCCGATGGCGGGCAGCGTGACGGTCAACAGCACCGATGCTTATGAGCTGGCGTGCGTGGGGGGATTCGGACTGATTCAGGCGCCGGTCAATGGCATGCAATCGCACTTGAGCAGTGGTGATCTGGTGGCGGTGCTGCCGCAGTTCAGCGCACCCTCGATGGAGGTCTCGCTGCTCTACGCCCGGCAACGGCATTTGCCGCTGCGGGTGAGGGCGTTCATGGACTGGCTGGCCAATGTCATCCAGTCCACAACCTAACCGCCCTTGTAGGAGCGAGGCTTGCCCGCGAAGAACGATAACGCGGTCTGACCGAATGACCGGGTTATCGCTCTTCGTGGGCAAGTCGGATTGCCGCACCACTCGCGCCTACAGGGTTATGTGTGGGGCTAGAAGATTTGGGTGAACAACCAATACAGGCTGCCTGACAGCACAATCGCCGCCGGCAAGGTCAGCACCCACGCCATCAGCAGATTGCGGATGGTCTTCATCTGCAAGCCACCGCCGTTGGCGACCATGCTCCCGGCCACGCCCGAGGACAACACGTGAGTGGTCGACACCGGCAAGCCGAACATGTCCGCCGCGCCGATGGTCAGCATGGCCACGGTTTCCGCCGAGGCGCCTTGCGCGTAGGTCAGGTGGGTCTTGCCGATCTTTTCGCCGACCGTCACCACGATGCGCTTCCAGCCGACCATGGTGCCCAGCCCGAGCGCAATCGCCACCGCGATCTTCACCCACAGCGGAATAAAGCGCGTCGAGTTGTCGATCTGTTGCTTGAACAGTTGCAGCTTGCCGGTGGTGTCGGCGTCGAAGTGGCCGACTTTGTTCTTGTCCATCAGGCGAATGGTTTCGCTGGTCAGGTACATGTCGTTACGCACGTTGCCCACGGCTTCGGCCGGTACTTTGGACAGCGAGCCATAACCCTTGACCTCTGCGCCGATACTGCCCGTAAGGGCGGCGAGGGCCGGGATCAGTTGCGGAGTGGCTTCCTTGCTGCGCACGTATTCAGAGAGGATCGGGCGCGGATCGGCGGGGGCCGGCATCGGCACGCTTTTGACCAGCGCTTGCTGGGTGACTTCGGCGACGGCGGCGAACTGCAGCGCCTGATCGGCCGGCATGGTGCGGTTCAGCGCATAGGCCATCGGCAGCGTGCCGACCAGAATCAGCATGATCAGGCCCATGCCTTTTTGGCCGTCGTTGGAACCGTGGGCGAACGAGACCCCGGTGCAGGTCACAATCAACATGCCGCGAATCCACCACGGCGGTGGCGTGTTGCCGACGGGCGCCTTGTACAGCGCGCGATTCTTCACGAACGCACGCAAGGCCAGCAGCAACAGCGCGGCAAAACCGAAGCCGACCAGCGGCGACAACAGTAACGCATAGCCGATCTTGGTCGCTTGAGCCCAGTCCACGCCGCTGGTGCCGTCGTGGCCGTGCATCAGGGCGTTGGCCACGCCGACGCCGATGATCGAACCGATCAAGGTGTGCGACGACGAGGCCGGCAAGCCCAGCCACCACGTGCCGAGGTTCCACAGGATCGCCGCGATCAACAGGGCGAAGATCATCGCGAAGCCGGCGGAGGACCCGACTTGCAGAATCAGTTCCACGGGCAGCAGGGCGATGATGCCGAACGCCACCGCGCCACTCGACAGCAGCACCCCGAGGAAGTTGAAGAACCCGGACCAGGCCACCGCGAAATTCGGCGGCATCGAGTTGGTGTAAATCACCGTGGCCACGGCGTTGGCGGTGTCGTGGAAACCGTTGACGAACTCAAAGCCCAGGGCGATCAGCAGCGCCACGCCCAACAGCAGAAACGGCGTCCAGGTGGTGACCTCCGTGCCGAGTTCGCTCATGTCGTGCATCAGGCTGTAGGCGGTGAACAACAACCCGCTGGCCAGCACTCCGAAAAACACCACGAGGGTGAGCAGGCTGGGTTTTTTATCGAGTTGAGGCCTGGCACTGCGGGCGGGAGCCTGGGTTTGGGCGGTGTAGGAGGGCGTAGCCATGACAGACAATCCTGAGGAAGGAAGGAGTGTCTGTCATGATCGTTGCCAAATGTTACAGAGAAACTGCCCTAGATCAGGGTTTGGTTTTTTTGCTGATCCGTTAATCAGAATTCACCCGGTCCCTGTAGGCGCGAGGCTTGCTCGCGAAAGCGATGTATCAGGTAAAACGCCTTCGCGGGCAAGCCTCGCTCCTACAGGGGATGGGGTGAAGGCTCAATAATCCTGGCGTTTGCGAAACGCCCAACGCCCCGCAATCACGGTAAACGTCGCCACCAGTGCCACCAGAATCCAGAACCCCTCCGGATCCCCCGACAACGGCACCCCACCCACATTCATGCCAAAAAAACCGGCAATGATGTTGATCGGCAGCGCCAGCACCGTCACCACGGTCAGGGTGAACAGCGTGCGGTTGCTCTGCTCGTTCAGGTTGGCCGCGATCTCTTCCTGCAACAGCTTGATCCGCTCACCCAGCGCCGTGAGGTCGTTGATGATCAGCGCAAACTCCTCGGTGGACTTGCGCAACTCCTTCACGTCTTCCTTCTGCAACCAGTGCGGCGGCCGGTTGAGCAATCGCAACAACGAACCCGGCTCCAGCGCCAGCAGCCGTTGCAGGCGCACCAGCACCCGGCGATTGGCACCCAGTTCCGCACGGTTGGTCGACAGCCGCGAGGACAGCAATTCATCTTCGATCTGATCGACACTGAGGCTAGTCTTGCGCACGATCTGGGTCAGTACCTCGCCCTGATCGCGGAGCAGATGCACCAGCAATTCCAGCGGTGAACGAAAGCACTCGCCGGCCTTCACCGACGAGCGCAACTTGTCCACCGAGTGCAGCGGTTGCAGGCGGGCGCTGATGATCAGCCGGCTGCGGGCGCACACCCACAGCGTCGACACATCCGACGACACCATGCTGCTGAGGTTGAACACCACATCGTTGACCACCGCCAGCAACGCCGAATCCACATGCTCGATGCGCGTGGATCGAGACCCTTCGTGCAAGGCTTCGAAAAACTCGTCCGGCAATGCCAGGTGGCTTTTCATCCAGCGCTCGCAAGCGGCATGCGCCAGGTTCAGGTGCAGCCACAGGAATTCATCGCTCTCGTCCGGCTGTTGCAGGTATTGCAGCGCTTTCGCCGAATCAATCTCCCGACCCCGCTCACCGGGGCGAAAGCTGAAACCGTAGAGCAGACCGAACAGGTCCGGGTCGCGATGGCTTTGGTCGATGCTGTGGTTCATTGGGGCTCGCAAGGGAAGGCGCCTGTCGCGGGTTTTACAGGTTCACTTGAGCCGCATCATCGCAACTGTGGATGACGTTTTTGTGACGAAAAAATAACCGCAAACGATTGCATTGCCGGTGGTCGGAATGGATTCAAGAACCGCTCTGGCCCGCCGATCCTGCTTAAGTTACCTTGCGCGGCTTCGGCCATGAGCCAAGTTTCAGACAGGGATGTCCGGACACCTTTCACGCTGTGTTTGCCGCGTGTCTCACCCCCTGTCATGAGTATCACTCGATGCTGCAAAAATCCCTGAGAGCACAAATTCTCGCCCTGTTGAGCGGCAGCCTGTTGGCGGTACTGTTGATCGCCCTGGCTTGCTTTCACTTTCTGTCCGGCGGTGTTCAGAGCTACGCCAACCTGATTGAAGGCCCGCTGCACACCTCGCAGTTGATCGATGAAGCCAACCTGCAATTCAAGGTGCAGGTTCAGGAATGGAAAAACGTCCTGCTGCGTGGCAAGCAACCGGCCGACCTGGACAAGTATTGGAAACAGTTCGAAGACCGTCAGCGCGATGTGCAGAGCATTCTCGGTGAGCTGGCCGTGCAAAAAGGTATCGATCCGCAACTGAAAACCCGCATCGAACGCCTGCGTGACGAACACCGTTTGCTGGGCGCTGCCTATCAGAAGGGCCGTGACGCCTACGTGGTGGCGGGCGCCGACCCGACGGCAGGCGACGCGGCGGTCAAAGGTGTCGACCGTGCGACCAGCGAACAGATGACCGAGTTGGTCAGCGAATTGCGCAAGCAGGGTGTCGAGCAGTCGAAGCAAATCAGTGCCGAAGCCGATCGCACCGTGTTGCTGGGGCTCATTGTGATGCTCGTCTCGGGGCTGTTGATCGGGCTCTTGAGCCTGTGGCTGGTCAACCGAAACCTGATTGAACCGATTCGCAAACTGATCGAGTACGTCGCGCAACTCAGCCAGGGCAAGTTTGCCGATCGCGTGGCCAGCACCCGTCAGGATGAGCTGGGTAAATTGGCGGTTGCGGCCAACACTTTGCGTGATTTTCTCGCCGAAACGTTCAGCCGTTTGCAGCGCAGCGCCAAGGACCTGGACAGCGCCAGCAGTGAGCTGAACTCGATCGCCAGCCTCATGACCAGCGGCACCAATGAGCAGTTCAACCGCACCGATCAGGTGGCCACGGCGATGAACGAAATGTCGGCCACCGCACAGGAAGTCGCCCGTCACGCCGCCGATGCCGCACGCGCCGCCGACGATGCCGACCAGTCCGCCCAACACGGCGAAAAAGTCATGCAGGGCACCATTCACACCATCACCCGGATGCGCGGCGAAATCGCCAACACCGCCACGGTCATCCGCCAACTGGAAACGGACAGCGGACGCATCGGCAAGGTGCTCGAAGTGATTCGCGGTATCGCCGAACAAACCAACCTGCTGGCGCTCAACGCGGCCATCGAAGCGGCCCGTGCCGGTGAAGCCGGACGCGGTTTTGCGGTGGTGGCCGATGAAGTGCGCAGCCTGGCCCAGCGCACGGCGGCGTCGATCATCGAGATCAACCAGATCATCCAGACCGTGCAAACCGGTGCGGTGGACGCGGCTCAGGCGATTGAAAGCGGCCAGTCGCGCAGCGAAGAAAGCGTCGAGCAAGTGACCCAGGCCGGCGCCATGCTGGAGCGGATCACCCATGCCGTGGAAGCCATCCGCGACATGAACCGCCAGATCGCCACCGCCGCCGAAGAACAGACCTCGGTGGCCGAGGACATCTCACGCAACCTCACTGAAATCACCAGCATCGCCAGCACCAACCTGGACAATGTGCAGCGCACCGAAGCGGCCGGCCGTCATTTGCATGGGTTGTCGGGGCAGTTGAATGAAGTGACGGCGCGTCTGAGCGCGTAACGGAAACGGCGGCGTATCAGGTCGGTTACCGAGTCGGTACGCCCGTCGCTCTCGGATCCATAAGGGTTACGCCGCTGGTCGGGCGCCTGGCATTTTGGTTCGGTTTTACGGAGCACCTGTTAGTTCTGACAGTAGACGATTGCCGTGCACGAGCGTTTGATAGCGCTATCAGCGCAGTGGCGCTGCTGTATTCACAAGGAGCGTTTTTATGTCTATGGATCTGCAATTAAGTCGTTTGAAAGTAGAAGGGGTTGACGATGGCGAGCTCACCGAACCTGTAGGCGAAAATGGTTTGCGGGCGCTAGTCGAAGGCAACCAGAACTACAACAAAGGGGACAAGCTCGAAGTGATCTGGAATGACGTGTCGGTGTTCACGCATACAATCACGGGGGTTGAAGAGGTGGCAGGTGTGCACTTTTACATTGAAAAACAGTTCATTAAGCTTGGTCCCGTGAAGGCGAATTACTCGTTAGCCGATGACTCTGGAAATGTCGCTGTATCGCCCGTTTCTAACTTCAACGTCATTGCTGCGACTTAAGCTTTTCCCGGAACTGTCTGCACCGGAAAGCTGAAAACAAACTGCGTGCCTTCCTTCGTTGTCGAGCGCACTTCCAGCTTTCCACCATGGGACTGCGCAATCTGACTGGCGATGTACAACCCCAACCCGAGGCCGGTCTGCGGTGTTCCGCGGGCCGGTCGCGCGTAGGGGCGAAACAGATGGGGCAACGCGTCCTCGGCGATGAGCCCCTGATTCGTCACGCTCAGCACGAACTGCCCGTCGTGGATCTGCGCGCTCACGTCTACCGAGCCCTCGGGATCGCCGTGGGCAACGGCGTTCGCCACCAGATTGGAAAGCAATTGCGCGACCCGCTCGCGATCGCACTGAATACCGTGCAGCTCGCCAATGGACATGCGAAGGGTGCGTTGGGGATAGATGTTCTGGACTTCTGAAATCACGTGCCGCAAGGCGTCGCCCAGGTCCGGGCACGGTGCGATGTCCACCGGAATACCACTGCCCAACGAACCACGAGCGAAATCCAGCACATCATCGACCAGTCGGGTCGCGCGCCGGGCACTGGTCAGAATGTGCCGGGCCCGTTGCTGATTCGCCGGGTCGGGAAGCTTGCGCAAGAGCATTTCGGCGCCGGCACTGATCGCGAACAACGGGTTGCGCAGGTCATGGCCGAGCACGGCGATGAACTGTTCGCGCAACGCGGTGTTTTTGCGTTCCGCCATCAATGCCGCTTCGGTTTTTTGCAGGTTCTCTTCCGCCTCGATCTGCAACGCCAGCATTCGCGCAAAGGATTCCATGGTGCTCTGGATCGTGCTGGATTTGAGCGATGCAGGATTGGGATCAAGGGCGCAGATGGTGCCGAAAAAGCGTCCGTCGGGGCGAAAGATCGGCACCGAAATATAGCTTTCGAATTGATAGAGGCGAGGCGTGTGGTGATCGCGGTAAAGCGGGTCTTCACTGGCCTTGTCGATCACCACCGACTGATGCGCCTGGCGAATTTCGTGGCACAAGGTGGTGACCACCTCCAGCTCGCCGCCGACCTGCAAGCCGAAGTCCAGCTGATCGAGTACGGCGCAAGCGGTCCATGAGTCTTCGGTAACGCGGGCCACCGCGGCGAAGCGCAGCCCCGTCAATTCACGGATCACCTGGAGAATCGCCGGCACCGCGCTGATCCGGCCGATCGTGGCGATGTCTGCTGCCGCTGTTTGCCCCATCTCAATCCATCTCTGTGTAATCACCGTTGAGGGATTCTAGCGGGCTACCGCCGAGTTGGCGCGTGTTGATTATGCGAATCCGGCATGCAAAAAAGCCGCACGATCCGAAGATCGTGCGGCTTTGTTTGATACGGGTATCAGGTGTCTTGTTTATCGCTCAGGACTTTGCCGGTGGTGGCATCGAAGTCCACGTCGAATTCTTTGCCGTCAGCGGTTTTCAGTTCCACTTCGTACTCGTAGTTGTTGAAGTGGTTGTCCAGATCCGTGTCGGTGATGATCGCGCCTGGGTGCCGTTTCAGTGCCTCCTGGTTCATTTCTTCCAGTGGCTTGATCTTGCCGCTCTTGACCAGCTCAGGGATCTGGTCGACACGAACGTCAGCCTGAGCCAGGCCAGCGGTGAGGGTCAGGGCAGCAGCGGTGAACAGGGCAGTCAGGGTTTTCATGGGTTCATTCCTTGGGGTGATCTGTTTAAGTGAGTCCAGATTAACTGTGGCAACTTAATTCACCCTTAATTCCAATCACCGTGTCGTTTGGAAGATTTGCGAGCAAGTCGGATTGCCGCATCACTCGCTCCTACGGGATTTGGGGCGGTCGCATTATTTGTGATCGACTCAAAACCCGTAGGAGCGAGGCTTGCCCGCGAAGAAGACGACGCGGTGTCGTGTCAGCTAGCGATCAGTACCCGTTGTTCTGCAGCAACTGCGCCACCGTCCCGGCCGCCGGGCGCTTGTAGAACTTCAGCAATTCACTGGCGCGGTTGGTGAAGATGCCATCGACGCCGGCGTCCATGACTTTCTGGTAATCAACCGCTTCGTCGATGGTGTAGGCGTGCACCAGCAGGCCTTGATCGTGGGTGTACTGGTTCATCCACGGTTTCACCAGGTCCGAATAGCTCTGATCGCCACCCTTGGTCAACGCGGCCGAAGGACCGGTGCCGATCGCACCCTGGGCCTTGGCGTACTCGACCCATTGCTGGAATTCGGCTTTGTCTTTCGGTTCCTGTTTGGCGTAGTAGGTGGCCTTGTCCTTGTCGCCGGACTCGGCAAACGTCACTTTGGACTTAGGCTCGATACTGCCTTCGCCGACCCACAGCAGCAGGATCTTCGGCACTTGCGGCATTTCCTTTTCAAGCAGTTCGAGGCTGCTCTTCTCGAAGGTTTGCAGCACGACTTTGCCCTTGCCCTGGCCGACCGCCAGATTGCTTTTCGCCAGTTTGGAACCGGCCGGGCTCAGCCAGCCGCGATCCTGCAATTTGTCCTTGAGGTCGCGTTCGAGGCCGGGGAATTGCTTTGGTTCTTTGGTTTCGATGTACAGGCCGGGCTTGTGCAGCGGATTGCCCTGGGCGATGTCGATGATTTCGTCGAGGGTCAGGATCTTCAGGCCGACGAAGGACGGACGTGCGCGATCCGGGTACGCGGCGTTGAACCAGCTGCCGGCATCCAGGGTTTTCAATTCGGCGAGGGTGAACGCGTTGGCCGGGCTGTCCTTGCGATCGGGGAATTTGGTGGCAACGTCGGTGGTGCGTTGCAGGTTGTTGTCGTGCAGGGCGAACAGCACGCCGTCCTTGCTGCGTTGCAGGTCCAGTTCCAGGTAATCGGCGCCCAGATCACGGGCCAGTCTGTAAGACGCGGCAGTGGATTCCGGTGCATCGTAGGATGCGCCGCGGTGGGCGATGACCGCCGGGTGCGGGATGCCCAAACGGGTGGCCAGTGCAGTCGGGCTGGGCTCGTTGGCGGCCTGTGCCTGGCCGAAGCCCAGCAGCATGCTCAGCAGCAGGGCGCTTTTGGTGAAGGTAACAGGCATGGTCGAGGTCCTTTCGCGTTGAATTTTCAAAGACGTCTCTTTTAACAACTGAGCGCCGCCAGCGCTATCGCCAGACCGACATAAACGTGTTTAAAGCAGATTTTTTCAGCGCTTTTGTGCGCTTCTTTGCAGTACTCTTGGCCCCGGCGTTTCCCCGGCAGAGGGAAATCCGAATGCCTGTCCTTGCGTGTAAACCATCGTTCACCGGTCGTTAACGACCTTTTGTGAGGTTTATATGCGCATCACTTCCGAGCTTATCTGCCAGGCCGCCGACCAACTCAAAGGCTTCGTTGGCCTCAATCGCAAAACTGGCCACTACATTGTGCGTTTCAGCGAAGACTCGTTTGGTATGGACGTGGCGGATGACGGGATCATTCCCACCAGTGAATTTGTCTGGGCGCCGGGGCCTGGGCAGGCCATGACGCTCAAGCGTGAGTTGATTCAATTGTTGCTGGATCAGAATATTGATGATCGGATCAATGTGACCGAGCCGTTGCGGGTGTACATGAATCGGCGGGAAGTGCCGGAGATTTCGGCGGTGCGGAGTCTGGTTCGGGGCTGAAGTTTTACTGTGTCTGGACTGGCCTCTTCGCGGGCAAGCCTCGCTCCTACAGAGGGCACCGACAACCTGTAGGCGCGAGGCTTGCCCGCGAAGGCGGCCAGAAGAACACCGCATCATTTTACGGCCTTGAACCCATACGCCCGGTCAACCTTGCACACCCGCGTATGACACGCCGAATACCACGTCGACCGCCCCCGCTCACGGATCGCACTGTGCTCAGGATGATGTTTCCACGCCAGAATCGCCGCCTCGCTGGCCCAGTACGACACCGTAATTCCCAACCCATCCTCACCCCGAGCCGACTCAACACCGAGAAACCCCGGCTGCTCACGGGCCAGTTCCAGCATGCGTTCGGCAGCCTCGGCGTAGCCTTGATCACCGTCGGTGCGCAGCGAGGTAAAAATCACCGCGTAGTACGGCGCTGATGGCGTATCGGCAATCATGGCTGTTGCCTTTTGCAGGCTTCGACCAACGCCCGGGCCAGCGGCGGTAGCGTGCCGTTGAGCGCGGCACGTTCGGGCTGGAACAGGGTGGCGACGAAAAACGGATGACCCTGGAGCTCCACCGCCCGCAGGTCGCCGGTCGAGTCATGGCCAACGGCGCACAACTGTTGGCTCAATAACTCACGCTCGAACGCCGGGTTCACGCCATAGCGGCAGCGATATCCCTCAACGATCTCGGCGCTTTCGTACACGTTGGCGATCAACGAGCCTTCAACCAGGTGAATGCTGTTCGTTGCTTCCACCAATGAGCAGGTCAGCGGCGTGAGTAATGCGCGTGCTGCACCGGGATGGGTTTCGCCGTGCTCGGCGTCTTCCCAACCCAATACGTTCCGAGCGAACTCAAGCACCGCGTGTTGAAAACCGCCGCAGGTGCCGAGGAACGGTCGCTGCTGCTCACGGGCAAAACGGATCGCCCGCAACGCGCCGTCCATGTCGCGGTAAGGGCTGGCGGGCACGCACCAGAAACCGTCGACGTGGTGTAACGGGGTGGCGTTTATGTGATCGGTGGCCAGCCACTGAAATTGCACATCCACGTTCAGGTGTTCGGCAGCCATGCCGAGCGCCACGGGAATGGCTTGGTGGGCGGTGACCTGTGGGTCGTAGTCACCGATCAGGGCGATGCGCAGGGTGGTGCTTTCCATGAGTGATCTCGACGCTTGTTGATTCCTGGCACCCACTATAGATTGGCGCTCACGCATTCAATATTGGCGTTATCCCAAGTGATCAATGCAGCGACGCACTATCGACTCGACTATCCAGACCTGGCGCTGATCCTCGCCTTGGTGCGCGGCGGCTCTCTGGCCCGGGCATCGGCGTTATTGAAGGTCGACGTGTCGACGGTGTTTCGCGCCGTTCGCCGACTGGAAGCCGCGCTGGGCCAGCAACTGTTCGAAAAAAGTCGCGCCGGTTACCTGCCGACCACACTCGCCCAGACCCTGGCCGAGCAAGCCGAGCGCGCGGAACAAGCGCTGGACGCGGCGCGCATTGGCGTGGAGCAGGGCGGTGAAGTCATCAGCGGCACGGTGCGGCTGACCTGCACCGATTCTGTCCTGCAAGGGTTGTTGCTGCCGGCGCTGGCGCAGTTCATGCCGTCCTACCCGGCGCTGACCCTCGAACTGAGCACCTCCAACGACTTCGCCAACCTCAGCCGTCGGGATGCCGATATCGCCTTGCGCCTGACTCGCGCACCGCCCGAGCATCTGGTTGGTCGACGTCTGGCGGATATTTCCTATCGGGTCTGTGCCAGTGCGGCGTACCTGAAATCAGTCGATCCTGAAGACCTGGCCTCGCTGACCTGGATCGCGCCGGATGACTTTCTTCCCGACCACCCCACCGTGGCATGGCGGCGCCAGCAACTGCCCGGCGTCACGCCTGGTTATCGCTGCAACAGCATGTTGTCGGTGACCGAGTTGGTGCGTGCCGGGCTGGGCGTTGCGGCGTTACCGGACTTTTTGATCGGTGATGAACTGCAACCACTGACTGGTCCGCTGCACGGTTACGACACCGCGCTTTGGTTGCTGACCCGTCCGGACTGCCGCGCGTTGCGCTCGGTGGTGACGTTGTTCGATGAGCTGGGGCGGGCGCTTCGACTGCCGTGACCGGGGTGCTAATCCTTCGGATGATCATTCACTAAATGCTGATGCATTTCCGAGGTCAGACTTTCAATGCGTTCGGTCAGGTTCTTGGTCATTTCCGTAAGCCGGGTGTTCAGTTCAAGCAGCTCGAGCAGTTGCGCGGTGTTCTGCGCCGCTTGTGCCTGGCGTTCGCTGTTGGCCACGGCGATGGATTCGCGGTGCAGGGCATCGGCATCGGTCTGGGCTTTGTCCCGCGCCGCCTGACGGGTCTGGGCCAACAGGATCAGGGGAGCGGCATACGCCGCCTGCAGGCTGAACGCCAGGTTGAGCAGGATGAACGGATAAACGTCGAACTGGGTCACGCCAGAGACGTTAAGGCATATCCAGATCGCCACGATCAGCGTCTGGGCGCCCAGGAAAGTCGGCGTGCCGAAGAACCGTGCAAAGGCCTCGGCGCGCAGGGCGAACTTGTCGTTGCCGAACGTTGGCTCCAAGTGAGCATGGGGGCGGTGAAAGCGCAGATGGTCGACGGCAGCGGCGGGTTTGGTTTCGTGGGTCGGCGTGGTCATGATGATCTCTGCGTGGCGCTGGGACTGACGTTCACTATAGCCCCAGCGCCATTTTCATTTTGAAACACATTGCCGCGTTTTATTCAGCGCGCCCTGTGATCGGTGTTTCGGCAGAGATTGTCATTTATGGCAGCTCGATTCAGCGCTGATAACAGGCCAGGAACATGTCCAGTGCTGACTCCACCACGGTGCGTTGCATCTCATCTGACAGCGGGGGCAGCCCCATGGAAATCTGCGGCCAGAACGCAAAGGATTTAAGCATCCCCTGGATCTGCTGCGCGGCAAATTCGGGAGCGACCGGCTTCAATCGACCGTCCGCCTGGGCGGCGCGGATCCACACAGTCAGGCCTTCTTCACGCTCGCCCATCCGGGCCACCATGTTCTGCGCACGCTCGGGAGAATGGATGGTGGCGGCGATCGCCACCCGCGCCAGGTCGAGAAAGTTTTCATCGCCCAGCATCTGCAATTTCGCCTGCAACATCAGGCGCATTTGCTCGCGCAGGGGCAGGTCAGGGCGGTAAGACGTTTCCTGTTCGGCGGTCACCCGCGCCCACAGTTGATTGAGGATTTCGGCGAACAATTCTTCCTTGCTGGGGAAGTGGTTGTACACCGTGCGCTTCGACACCCCAGCGGTGGCGGCGATCTTGTCCATGCTGGTGATGTCGAAACCGTTGGCACGGAATTCGGCAATCGCCGCCTGGATGATGGCTTCGCGTTTTCGGTCGGTGAGGCGCTGTGGAGCTGTCATAAGTACGCTTCGGCAGTCGGCAGAGAAGAATTACACTCGGCAGTTTACTTGTGATCCGCTTTGATGCAACCTAGAAACTACACTGTGCAGTGTAATGTTTCGTTAATCCTGTGCAGTGAATACTAGAATCTCCGGCTGATGCGTGCGTGCTTTGGCCAATTATCGTCCCACCGTGAAATCCGCGCTTTGCGGTTTTTCTGGAGTTACTCAGACATGGCCGACTCAATTTCCCCTGCGGACAATGCCTCCACACCCGAAGCTTCCCGTCAGGCACAAGGGCTGTTCCAGAATCATGTGCCTGTGCAACGTGAAGGCGTGCGAAAAATGCTGCGCATCATGTGGAACATGATTTTCAACAAACCGCGCGACACTCGCCCAACTGCGCCCGTCCCGGTGCAATCCCTGAGCCACGCCGCGTTGATTGCCGCGCCCAACCACAGCGTCTATCGCCTCGGCCACTCCACCGTACTGCTGAAACTGCGGGACAAATTCTGGATCACCGACCCGGTCTTCGCCGAGCGCGCTTCACCCGTGCAATGGGCCGGCCCCAAGCGTTTCCACCAGCCACCGATCAGCCTCGATGACTTGCCGCCGATAGAAGCGGTGATCCTGTCGCATGACCACTACGACCACCTTGATTATCAAACGGTGCTCACACTGGCGGACAAGGCCAACTACTTCCTGACCCCACTGGGCGTAGGCGACACCCTGGTCAAGTGGGGCGTCGATGCCAGCAAAGTGCGCCAACTCGATTGGTGGCAGGGCACGGAAGTCGATGGCATCCAGTTCATCGCCACACCGTCGCAGCACTTTTCCGGGCGCGGCCTGTTCGATGGCAACAGCACGCTCTGGGCCTCGTGGGTGATGATCGATGGCGACACGCGGATCTTCTTCAGCGGCGACAGCGGTTATTTCGATGGCTTCAAACGCATCGGCGAACAGCACGGCCCGTTTGACCTGACCCTCATGGAAACCGGCGCCTACAACGTCGAGTGGCCGCACATTCACATGCAGCCGGAAGAAACCCTGCAAGCGCACATCGACCTCAAGGGCCGCTGGTTACTGCCCATCCACAACGGCACTTTCGATTTGTCGATGCACGCCTGGTTCGAGCCCTTCGACCGGATCCTCGCCTTGGCCTGGGAACGCAATGTGTCGATCACCACGCCGCAAATGGGCGAGGCGTTCAACGTCATGTACCCACAGCGAGGGGCCGCATGGTGGTCGGAAATGGAAAGTACAGTGAAGGAAGAAGGGCGTTTGGCTTGTAGCGGCTACAAGTCTGGATGATGTTTCCTACATTGACAGCTCCTTGTGACTGACAGCCGTTTCCTACGGTTTCGGTAGGCTGTGCGGCGGGTGAAATGACTCACCCGCGATTAGCCATATCAAGGATGCTGTAAATGAAGGACGTTTTAAAAAGCCGCATGACGGCACTGGCGCAGATCATTCTGCTATCGGTCACCGGACCTGCATTCGCAGACAGCAACGCCTCCGTCACTGCCCAGTCGCTCGAATATGCGAGCGTCAGCGAGCTTACCGAGCGGATGGCGCGCAACGAACTCACCTCCGTCACACTGGTGGAGTATTTGCAGGCGCGCATCCACACGCTGGACAAGCAAGGGCCGACGATCAACGCGATTATCGAGCTCAACCCACAGGCCATCGACATTGCCACCGCTTTGGACCAGGAGCGTCAGGACGGAAAAGTGCGTGGTCCGCTGCACGGCATTCCTGTTCTGCTCAAGGACAACATCGACACGGCGGATCAGATGCAAACGAGCGCGGGTTCGTTGGCCATGGTCGGTCAGCCTGCTGCGAACGACGCGTTTGTGGTCCAACAGCTGCGTGACGCAGGTGCCGTCATTCTCGGCAAAACCAACATGAGCGAATGGGCTTACGTCCGGGAAATGGGCTTGCCCCACGGTTGGAGTGGCCGAGGTGGCCAAGGTAAAAACCCCCACGTGTTAAATGGCGAAATCTGTGGTTCCAGCTCGGGTTCAGCCGCCGGTGTTGCCGCCGGTTTCGCACCGTTGGCCATGGGGACCGAAACCAACGGTTCCATCGCGTGCCCTGCTTCGGCCAATGGCGTGGTGGGCGTCAAGCCTACGCTGGGTCTGTTCAGCCGATCGGGCATCATTCCCATCACCCGTCTGCAAGATACGCCGGGTACCCTGACGCGCACCGTTCGTGACGCCGCGCTGATGTTCAACGCCCTGCAAGGCGTTGACGCCCGTGACCCTGTCACCAGCGATGCGCCAGTGGGCGTTGACTACACCGCGCTGCTCAACACGGATGCACTGCAAGGCAAAAGAATCGGTTATCCGACCGAGTACGTCGGCACCAACGGCACTGTGCTTCGACCCGGTTTTGAATTCCTGATGGCATTGGCCACACTGGAAGAGCAAGGCGCGATCCTGGTGCCGTTGAGCGTCCGACTGCCGGATATCGATGGCTACTTCAACACCCTCATGGCAGGCATGAAACATGAACTGCCCGAGTACCTGGCCAGCCGCTCAGGGTTGCCGATTCAGACACTTCAACAGTTGATCGATTTCAACGAGCTGAATCCGGGTGCCGAAGGCTACGGGCAGCAAATGCTGAACGACATCAACGAACTGGACATGACCCACTCACAGGCAACCGAGATGTTCAGCGTGCTCAGTGCCAGCTTCAAGGCTGCCATTGATGAGCAAATGGCTGAACATGATCTGGATGCAATGTTCGCCGATGCCGATGGCTACTCGCAATTCAGTGCCGCAGTCGCTGGCTATCCAGCCATAACCGTACCGTCGGGCATGAACAGCGATGAACTGCCAACGTCTGTGTTCTTTTTCGGCCAGCGCTGGAGTGAACCCCAACTGCTGGCGCTGGCTTACAGCTATGAACAAGCGTCGTTAGAGCGTCAGAATCCGGCGTTTCGGGAGCAGTAAAGTCCAAGACCAAGGCAGGTGATGGTGGGCGTTAAAGGCCGTGGCTGCTCCACCTGCGAGGCAAGCCATGAGCCTTCCTGAAAGGGCGATCCAGTCATGCCTCAGAACGCCTGATCTTCTGCCGTCGGGCCGCTCGCCATGGAGCGGCCCGCGATCTTCGCCACCGTAAGGTCGCAAACATTCCCGTCGAGAATTTCATCCATTTCCCCTGCTGACAGTCCAAGCCTCTGCGCCGCTTCCAGCTTGCCCAACTGACCGGTGTCGAGCAGCATGCCGATCTTCATCAGGTATTCGGCCTTGGCCCTCATTTCCCCCGCATCGGCAGCACCCGAAGACGGATGACCAAGCCTGTCGCATTCATCGATTCCATTCATCTGCTGACTCCTCACTCAACCATCGCGTAGTCCGCCCGACCCACCGGATCAGGCGTCGACCCTCTCACATTCATCCCCCGACCCGGCGCAAATCCGGGGAAGAACACCAGGCCTTCCGATTCAAACCGATAGGCCAACGCCAGCCGGGTGACATCCAGCACATCGCGTTCGGCCTCGAATCGCACAATGGCGTCCACGGAGACACCGGATTCCTCCGAGAGCTCTTCCACGCTCCAACCCAGCATCGCTCGGGCCTGGGCACAGTGGGCCGGGGTGAATTGGAAAAGGGCGATACGTTCCAGGGTGATTTTCATCGCAAGAGAGGCCATGGTGTTCTCCGGGCTCGAGAGTGCTAATCCAAAAAGTACTGTTGTTTTGTACAGTTGTTTTGCGCCCGGATCAAACTCATTTTTTGATTTTTTCTATGTCGCCCCCTCCATCCAGACGGACGGTGCCTGCCCCAATACGCGGCGAAACATGGTCGAGAATGCCGCCGGGCTGTCATAACCGAAATCCAGCGCAATCCGCGTCACCGGCGTCCCCGCCGCCAACCGCGCCAAGGCCAGCACCACGCAGGCTCGCTGGCGCCATTGGCTGAAACTCAGCCCTGTCTGCTGACGGAACAGCCGATTGAACGTGCGCAAGCTGATGTGCAATTGATCGGCCCATTGCTGCGGCGATTGATGCGCGTCGGGCCGCTGCAAAAAGCCTTGGCACAACCCTAGCAACCGCGCATCGACCGGTAACGGAATGTGCAACGGCAAGTGAGCACTGCGCGCCAGTTCATGCAGCAGCAAGTCGATCAGCGCGCCATCGCGCCCGGCCTCGTCGTACGCCAGCGGGATCTCCACCGCCTCCATCAACAAGTGCCGCATCAACGGCGACACACTGATCACCTGGCAACAATCCCCCAAATCAACCGCATCAGGTTCGATGTACAAACTGCGCGTGCTCACCCCCAGCATCAGCACCTCATGCGCCACCCCCGCCGGAATCCACACCGCTCGCTGCGGCGGCACCACCCAATTGCCGTCGTGCGTGCTGACCTGCATCACCCCCGTCGCGCCGTACAGCAGTTGTGCCCGCCGATGCGTATGACGGGGCAACACATGACCGTGGGGATAATCCGTACCGACCGCCACTACCGAGCGCGGCGTGTCATCCAGCAGATTGATCGAAACATTGCGCATTGAGCGGATTCTCGCGGTTGGCGTAAACGCGAACATTATTGGCTGACTTGCTGAAGCAGGCCAAGGCTCATCGCTCTATTGTCGACCGCTCTCAACCAACGGACGACGCGCAATGTTCTATCTCCTGCTGGCATTTTTCGGGTGCGTGACTGGCGTCACTGCGGTGTTGTTCGGTTTCGGCGGCGGCTTCGTTGTGGTGCCATTGCTTTATCGCATGCTCATGGCTAGCCATGGTGCCGATGACCCCGTCAGCCAATCGGCAATGCACATTGCCGTGGCGACTTCGACCTGCGTGATGATCGTCAACGCACTGATCGCCACCGGCAAACACCGTCGCGCCGGTAATCTCATTCGTCATTATCTGTGGCCGCTGGGCGGGTTCATCGGCCTGGGCGCAATCCTCGGAGCACTCGCCGCGATGTGGGTGAGGGGAGAGGTGATTCGTTATGCCTTCATCGCGTACCTGGGCGTGACCATTGTGGATTGCCTGTTCCGACGTGGTTTTCTGACAGCGTCCGACACCGAAATCCCACGACGATTGGGGAGGGCGGAAGTGTCTGGCGGTGGCGTAGGAATCGGCATTATCGCGACCTTTCTCGGCGTGGGTGGCAGCGTCATGACCGTGCCGTTGTTGCGACGGTGCGGGTTGAGCATGAGTCAGGCGACGTCCATGGCTAATCCGTTAAGCCTGCCGGTGGCGTTGGCCGGGACGCTGACTTACATGGCGATGGCGGGGTTCACCGAGTTTGATCTGGGGCCGTGGTTTATCGGCTATGTGGATCTGCTGGCGTTTGCGGTGTTGACGATGGGATCGTTGGTGGGGATTCGGCTGGCTACGCCTTGGATCGGGCGGATACCGGATCGGGTGCATGCGCGGGTCTATGTGGGGTTGCTGGTGTTGGTGATGGTCAGTATGTGCCTGAACTGATCGTCATCACGTTAGCTTTTTATCGATTCTCGAACACGGGTTCGCCATAATCCGCCGCTCTTTCTTGCGAGCCAATACTCGCTGCATTCAAGGATGATTTGATGTTTAAAGGACTGTTTCGTCTTGCTGGCATTGTCGTATTGGTGTGCTCCACGTTTTCTACGATGTTGTGGGCCGACAGCGGCAGGCAGGTCTATACCGGGACTCTGGGAAAAATGCCGATTGTGCTGGAGGTGAGCGCCGATGGCAGTGAGGGTCGTTACTTTTACCAAAAGTACCGCAAGGACTTGGTGCTTAGTGGCTCAAAGGAAGGAAAAGCACTTGTGCTGGAAGAGGGTGACCAGCGATATGGAGAGCACAAACCTTTTCCGACAATTCGCCTACAACCAAAGTCCAGCGGCTGGTCCGGAGAATGGACTAGTCCTAAAGGCAAAGTCTTGAAGATTGATCTGCAGCCAGCGAACCTTCCTCAGATTCCCGCTGACACCTTGCCCTATCTCGCCAGACTTCACGACAAGGCGCCTTATGAATACCTGCGCTTGCAGGGTATGAAGCTTACACAAGGCAAGACTGAAACCTTCATGGGTTACACGCTGCAATGGTGGCGCGACCCACAATCCAAAGCCGAGCTGTTTGAAGTGGTTTCGGGCTACAACGCTGAGGAGCGTAAGCGTATCAATCAGCAATTGATGGGCCGTTTGTGGCAGGAGGTTGTGGGGTATTACGGATGCTTCGCTAACCACGCTGACGCCTACTACGCACAGACGAGTCAGCCTCTGTGGATGACGCCGAACGTCATGAGCGTCCGTGTCTCAACCGAGTACTTCTGTGGCGGTGCTTACCCGGATCAGGTCAATGACTCACTCAACCTCGATGCTAAAACGGGCCAATCTCTGACCCTTGATGACGTGCTGTGGGTGGGACAGGGAAAGCCGCTGCACTACGAGGAAAACTACGACGCCTACATTTCTTCGTCTGAGTCATTCAGTGCCTATTCTGATTACCGCGGCAAAGAGCTGGCTCCGTGGCTGGTGGCGCAATTGCTTAATCTCTATCCCAATCAAATGACGGTCACACCAGAAGGGGACGACGACTGCGACTACGACGACGAGGACCGCTGGAGTTTTCCTTCCTGGTATTTCACCGAGCAGGGGATCAAGTTAGATCCGTCCTTTCCTCACGTGGCCGCAGTGTGTGGAAATGTGGGCTGGGGTGTCCTGCCGTATAGCCTGATCAAGCAACACCCCGGCGGCGTTGCGCTACAGCTGCCCTGATTGCGTACCCGATAACCCCGGCGCTTCCCGAATAACAAAGTGATCCAGGTTCTCGATATTCGCACTGAACACCCCGAACGTCTGCTCGGGGTTTTTCTTGCTTGGCACCTGCTTCAACTCCGGCGTGACGCCATAAAAGAAGCAATACAACTCCGCTTCACTGTCGATGGCATGCTTGATCTCTTCCAGAAACGCTTTGCGCTTGCGGTAGTTCTCGATCAACTTCTTGCTCAGGTAAACGTTGACTGAATACGGCTTCTTCTTCGCCTCGTCCGCCTGCTTGAACCAGACCTTCTGCTCGAAATCGATGCGAAAGCTCTGCGTGTAATCCTTGATCTCCTTGATCTTGCCCCAGTAAATCAGCCCCTTGTTATCCGTCAGGTATTCGATCTTCTTGAAGAACGACCCATAAGGCGCCGTGTGCTCGCCAATCTTCAGCGGCATGCGCTTGAGCAGGTCCTTGTCCTCGAAGTTCGACACAAAACATTCCACCGGATGGGCGAAGACACTGGTCTTGTCCGGCGCCGATTCACGGCTCGGGTGTTCTGTGTTGCTAGCCTCAGTGGTTGGCTTCGGATCGTCCCGCACCACATCCGCCGCCACCGCCGGGTTCGATGGCTTACGCACATACTCACGCCGAGTCAGCAACAACTCCGACGGGAAATGCTCCTCGCGACTGTCATCCGTTTCCGCACCGTCCGCGTCCACACCTGACGCCGACGCCTTGAGGCTGACGTAGGGACAATCCGCCACATGCCGGGTGCTGGGCGTGTTCTTGAAGTGCGGGGTGCGAACGTAGTTCACGTTTTTGGCGTTGAACGTCGTCAGTACATTCGCCGCATCGAAGGCCAAACGACAGGCGTCGTTGGGGCATTGGAAGTGTTCCTTGGCGGAGTCGAACTCCATGGTTTCGTCGAAATTGAGATCGCGCACGTCATAGATCGACAGCTTGTCGTCAAGGCTGAGGCAGTAGGCGAGATCGAATTTCATGGCGGGCTCGGGTCCTTGAGTGGGGAAGGGTATTAATAGCGGGAGGCGGGGCGGGTTGCACTGAATGTTTTCAAATTCCCACAAAGTCCGCAGCCACCCACCAGACTTATAGGAACGAGCTTGCTGGCGAAAAACTAAGAGCAGCACTGAATATATCTACACACCATCATTCCGCGGCCAACTCTAGAAATAGTGGCTATTAGCCCTGTTACGTATTGAAACCCTTTGGTACTTTGGCAGTTGTAGGAATTTTCCTACGGAAATTGTCAATAAAGGGCAGCGCTCGTGGCGATCAAAGCGGTTTCGAAGGAACGGATAGACAAAGCGTTGCTGGAGTTTGATCGTAAATTTCGGAGTAAACGCGAGTGGCAGGGCTGGGAAAATAATCTAGCTCACCGTTACGCCGTTCACGAGGGCGGTGAACTATATCCGGCGAAAAAAATTGTCTCGTTGGCTACTGGCATTGCCGTAGGAGACTTCTCTGGCGGGCACCCCACTAACAGGTACCTTGAAAAGCGAGGCTTTACTATTGTGGAGTTACCGCGTGGGGAGGGCGTGCCCGTATTGCAGTTCACGCCGGGGGCTGTTTACGACCGGAAAACCGAAATCAATGGACCGTTCGGGGGGAGCCTGCAAAGCGGCATAGCACCGTCTGCTACCTACCCTGCAATATTTTTATTCACTGGCGACAGTGGGGCGCAATTTGGGTATACCGACGATTGGGACAACGGCGCCTATCTTTATACCGGTGAGGGACAAAGCGGACCGATGACTTTGACCCGAGGTAACCGAGCTATTGCTGAGCACGCCGAGGATGGCCGAGCGCTGCACTTGTTTAAGTCCCTTGGCAAAGGTAAAGGCAACGCTTACGTGGGCGAGTTTTCTTGCGCCGACATGTTTGAGCGGACCCAGCCGGATGTTAGTGGCCAGGATCGGACTGCGATTGTTTTTCGGTTAGTCCCTGTGGGCATTCCTGGTGAAATCATTGAAGCTGAAGAACAGGATGAAGATGAGGCTGACTTTTCCGGGTCTCTAGCTGCTGCGCGGTTGGCTGCGCTTGCTGCATGTAAGCCTAGCAGCGATGATTTGGGGCAATCTGCTCCTCGTAAGATCTACCAACGCAGCCGTAAGGTTGCGCACTATGTGTTGATGCGCGCCGAGGGTGAATGTGAGAGCTGTGAGAAGCCGGCTCCTTTTATGAGAAAGGATGGCACGCCCTACTTAGAGCCCCATCACGTAAACCGACTCTCAGATGGTGGGTTAGATCATCCACGCTATGTGGGGGCAGTATGCCCAAGTTGCCATAGGGAAATTCATTCTGGAGTGCACGGGGCGTTGGTGAATGAGAGGCTGAAGCAGCGGCTGGAAGTCATTGAACGCTGATTGAGCGATGCGCCAAGGCTATTGAACCTAATCTGAAGGGCGCTCCAGTCGCTTTCTTATAACAACTCCGAGGGTTGAACCCTCGGAGGATACAGAGTGAACTGTCTGCGAGAAATCCTACGGCACACTGCGATGCTTATTTCTGTCGATCCTACAAGGTCTAACCGACTGAATGCTTTGAAGAGTGAAACGCCTCAAAGACCTTACGCCACCATGGCTTAACTACTGGAACGCGCCTTCGCGTTCGATTCAATAATAGATAAGGCATGTCCCGCAGCCGAATCCAACCTTCATCCTGCCAATGCAACAGACTCAACGACATCTCCGGCCAATCCAACAAACTCAACATCGGTCGATCCGCGTTCTTCGACGGTCCCGCGTCGCGCAACGCCGGGACTACTTGATGTGTCAGCCACTCTCGCAACAATCGATTCCCCGGTGCGTAGTGATAGACCAGCAGCGCATAGACGCCTGATTCGCTGAGCATCAATCGTTTTTCTGGTTGCCCGTGGTAGTCGATCAGCAACGTGTGCCGCTGATCTTCATCCAGTTTGCTGACTACGCGATCGTTCAGGTGGAAACCCATCAGTCGACCAATATCGCGGGCGCAGAACCAGGGTTGGTTTTCCAGGAGGAGGGCGTGGAGGACTAGGTTGTGGCGTGAGAAGGCCATTACCGAAAAGGGATCAGACATAGCTGATCTCCAGAATTGCGAGAGTGTTGGGTCGATCATGTTTAGGCATATCCATTACCTCTACGTTTAGATTTTGGAGGGCCTGAACCCAACGTAGAGTGGACTTAAGAAATCCCAACGAGCAAAGCCATCACACACCCGAACGACAAATCACCTAAAGGTGATTGCGGATATGAATGAATGGCCAAGCTTTCTACGTTGGGCGTTTCTTAGGCACCTGTAATGGAGCTTAGAGGTGCTTTGAATGGGCATCAATGAGGAAGCCGCTGTAAGTTCTGTAGGAGTTTTAGCGTTGTCGTGTAGGGACGAAAATGGTTATTCACTTCCCAATAAAAAAAGCCCCAATCAGATCGTTCGATCAGATTGGGGCTTTTGCTTATTCGATTTGCCGATTCAAATAACCATCATCAAATCGTGGCAAGCTCGGAAATCAATCCCAGCTAAGCGCACCACCGGTTTGGTACTCAATTACCCGAGTCTCAAAGAAGTTCTTCTCTTTCTTCAAGTCCATAATCTCGCTCATCCAAGGGAACGGGTTAGTCGTCCCTGGGTACTCTTCCTTCAAACCAATCTGGCTCAAACGACGGTTAGCGATGAACTTCAGGTAGTCCTCCATCATCGCCGCGTTCATGCCCAACACGCCGCGAGGCATGGTGTCGCGAGCGTATTCGATCTCCAGCTGAGTGCCCTGCAGAATCATCTGCGAAGCCTCTTCCTTCATCTCGGCATCCCACAAGTGCGGGTTTTCGATTTTGATCTGGTTGATCACGTCGATGCCGAAGTTCAGGTGCATGGATTCGTCGCGCAGGATGTACTGGAACTGCTCGGCGACGCCGGTCATTTTGTTGCGGCGGCCCATGGAGAGGATCTGGGTGAAGCCGCAATAGAAGAAGATGCCTTCCAGAACGCAGTAGTAGGCGATCAGGTTGCGCAGCAGTTCTTTGTCGGTTTCGACGGTGCCGGTTTCGAACTTCGGATCGGAGATCGAACGGGTGTATTTGAGGCCCCAAGTGGCTTTTTTCGCGACCGATGGGATCTCGTGGTACATGTTGAAGATCTCGCCTTCATCCATGGCCAACGATTCGATGCAGTACTGGTAGGCGTGGGTGTGGATCGCCTCTTCGAAAGCCTGGCGCAGGATGTACTGGCGGCATTCCGGGTTGGTGATCAGGCGGTACACGGCCAGGACCAGGTTGTTGGCAACCAGGGAGTCGGCGGTGGAGAAGAAGCCGAGGTTGCGCATCACGATGCGGCGCTCGTCGTCGGTCAGGCCTTCCGGGTCTTTCCAGAGGGCGATGTCGGCGGTCATGTTGACTTCTTGCGGCATCCAGTGGTTTGCGCAGCCGTCCAGGTATTTCTGCCAGGCCCAGTCGTACTTGAACGGTACGAGTTGGTTGAGGTCGGCGCGGCAGTTGATCATGCGCTTTTCGTCGACGGCTACACGGGCGGAGGCGCCTTCGAGTTCGGCGAGGCCTTCGGCGATGTCGAGGTTGTCCAGGGCTGCTTTGGCACGGGCGATGGCGGCAGAGTCGTTCGCGGTAACGGCGCGAGCTTCTTGAGCGGCGACACCACCAGCGGTGTCGAGTCGGTCCATGTTGGCTTCAGTCGCGTGGCCGGCGTTGGCGCCTTTTACCACGGTCTCGCCGCTGTCTTCTTTGTCGAATTCGTCCCAGCTCAGCATGACGTGTCGTCTCCTGCGTGAGGGCCAGATGCCCGTGTGAAAACTGATTGGTTATTTTTCACACGGCCGTACTGGCCGCGTTGGATAGCGTTTTTTGCAGCGGTACACGCAGGCAAATAAACATAAATTTTTACGGGGTTCCGAGAGCCTCTGAGGGGCGCAGAAATCGGTGAGGACGTCGGCGTGGGCTTCAGACTGGCTGTTATCCCTGTAAGGGAATATTGCAGGCCCGTTTAAGCCGGCATTATAGGGAAATTTTTGCGGCCGTGGTGGGGCGAATCCGCGCATGGAGCGGTCGAGAAGGCGGGTTTTTCGGTCGGAGCGAGGGTTTACAGGGCTTTGGCTGGAGATCGCGGGTTAAGATTTTTTTTCATAAATTTTGATGCGCTACTTTTTTGTTCAAAAAATAGGCAAAAAAAGCGGTTTTTCACTACATGTTGTGTTTTGAATCGGTTTTCGGTGGTTCAAGACACAACTAAGCCCGACCGAAGCCGGGCTGTAAAGTCACGCTCGATGATCAGCTCAGGCGTGCCGCACCGACGTGATCGGCGCCATCGGCAGCGAGTTTGGCCGCACCGGTGTGATCGAAGCCGTCAGCGGCGACTTTGGCGGCACCGGTGTGATCGAAGCCATCCGAAGCCAGTTTGGCTGCACCGACGTGATCGGCACCATCGGCGGCAAAGGAAGCCGTACCGGTACGGTCGTAGCCATCAGAAGCGACAGTGCGATCGAAACCGTCAGCAGCGAAGGTGTTGGCGGCCAGAACAGAAAGGGTCAGGGCGAGGATCAGTTTGGTTTTCATGGTAGTGCTCCAGGTTCGTTGGCGTTTTGTGCCTTGGGTATGGAGTGAATGCTACGCCAACTAATTTGATTAAAAAGCGCAAATAAATGCTTAAAATAATCGTATTAATCGATATATACGGTTCGGCGCTGCATCAGCCTTGAAAGGGCGGGGCGGATGGGTCGAACCGTTATGAGGCGGGCGGGTGATCAGCCGTTAGTGCAGCCGTTGCCCATGATGCTGTAGCGCAGGATGTGGCGTTGACCTTGGGAGTCGTCGTATTCCATTTTCACCGGAACAACTTCGCACACATTAGGAACTTCACTCATGGAGATAACTTTGGCGATGTCCAGATGAGTCGAGTAAGTGTATTCCTCGATGGCGGGTTTCTGCTGTGCGACATCAGTCGGGACCTCGTCTGCCATGGCGGTTGCGCACAGGCTGCTGAGGGCCAGAACTAATAAAGCTTTCATTTCAGATTTACCTTTTAGAGGTCGAATGGGGTCACGCAACCTTTTTGGGGTTGCGTGTGGAACTTGATTAAAGAGTCTTGGATTAACGGCCTTCGTGGGGGCTGCAACTTGGTTAATCACGTTGCCTTGTTGGCGGGCTGATTTTAGGCGTGGGGGGTGCATTCATATAGGTGGGGTTTTGATAAACACCTTTGACAGATTTCGTAACAATCACCGATTAAGGTGGTAGAAACCGAACAATTGGCGATCTCGGCGATGTGGTTTTCAGGTGGGCCGCGTTATCGTTCTTCGCGGGCAAGCCTCGCTCCCACAGGGGGTTGATGTGCTTTTAGCGGCGCATTCCAGGCTTATCACGGTAATTTGTAGGGGCTTGTTACTACCATCGTCGAATGGTTCTATAGGCCCGGCCCGGCTACAACTGGGGCCATACAAAAACAACTATTTCACCGAGGTAAGAAAGATGAGTGCGGCTTCTCTGTATCCCGTTCGTCCCGAGGTTCTGGCCAATACGCTGACTGACGAGGCAACCTACAAAGCCATGTACCAGCAGTCGGTCGTCAACCCGGACGGCTTCTGGCGCGAGCAAGCCAAGCGCCTCGACTGGATCAAGCCTTTCACCACGGTGAAGCAGACCTCCTTCGACGATCACCATGTCGACATCAAATGGTTCGCCGACGGCACCCTCAACGTTTCCTACAACTGCCTCGACCGTCATCTGGCCGAGCGCGGCGATCAAGTGGCGATTATTTGGGAAGGGGATGACCCGGCCGAAAGCCGCAACATCACCTACCGCGAGCTGCACGAACAAGTCTGCAAGTTCGCCAACGCCTTGCGCGGCCAGGATGTGCACCGCGGCGACGTGGTGACTATCTATATGCCGATGATCCCCGAAGCCGTGGTCGCCATGCTGGCCTGTACCCGGATCGGCGCGATTCACTCGGTGGTGTTCGGTGGTTTCTCGCCGGAAGCCCTGGCCGGTCGCATCATCGACTGCAAATCCAAAGTGGTCATCACCGCTGACGAAGGCATTCGTGCCGGCAAGAAGATCCCGCTCAAGTCCAACGTCGATGACGCGCTGACCAACCCGGAAACCAGCAGCATCCAGAAAGTCATCGTGTGCAAGCGCACCGGTGGCAACATCAAGTGGAACCAGCATCGCGACATCTGGTACGAAGACCTGATGAAAGTGGCGGGCAGTGTCTGCGCGCCGAAAGAGATGGGCGCCGAAGAAGCGCTGTTCATCCTTTACACCTCCGGTTCGACTGGCAAGCCGAAGGGCGTGCAGCACACCACCGGCGGTTACTTGCTGTACGCCGCCATGACCCACGAGCGCGTGTTCGACTACCGCCCGGGCGAAATCTACTGGTGCACCGCCGACGTCGGCTGGGTCACTGGCCACAGCTATATCGTCTACGGCCCATTGGCCAACGGCGCGACCACGCTGCTGTTCGAAGGCGTGCCGAACTACCCGGACATCACCCGGGTGGCGAAGATCGTCGACAAGCACAAGGTCAACATCCTCTACACCGCACCGACCGCGATCCGCGCGATGATGGCGTCGGGTCAAGCCGCTGTTGAAGGTGCTGATGGCAGCAGTTTGCGTCTGTTGGGTTCGGTGGGTGAGCCGATCAACCCGGAAGCCTGGGACTGGTACTACAAGAATGTGGGCAAGTCCCGTTGCCCGATCGTCGACACCTGGTGGCAGACCGAAACCGGCGGCAACATGATGAGCCCGCTGCCGGGCGCCCACGCCCTCAAGCCGGGTTCGGCGGCACGTCCGTTCTTCGGCGTGGTGCCAGCGTTGGTCGACAACCTGGGCAACATCATCGAAGGCGTGGCCGAGGGCAACCTGGTGATTCTCGATTCGTGGCCAGGCCAGGCGCGCACGCTGTACGGCGACCATGACCGCTTCGTCGACACCTACTTCAAGACCTTCCGTGGCATGTACTTCACCGGTGACGGCGCACGTCGCGATGAAGACGGTTACTACTGGATCACCGGGCGTGTGGACGACGTGCTCAACGTGTCCGGCCACCGCATGGGCACCGCCGAGATCGAAAGCGCGATGGTTGCGCACCCGAAAGTTGCCGAAGCGGCCGTGGTCGGTGTGCCGCACGACATCAAGGGGCAGGGCATTTATGTCTACGTCACGTTGATCGCGGGTGAAGAGCCGAGCGAGCAACTGCGTCTGGAACTGAAAAACTGGGTGCGTAAAGAGATCGGTCCGATTGCTTCGCCGGACGTGATCCAGTGGGCACCGGGGCTGCCGAAAACCCGTTCGGGCAAGATCATGCGCCGGATCCTGCGCAAGATTGCGACCGCCGAATACGATGGGTTGGGTGATATCTCCACCCTGGCGGATCCGGGTGTGGTGCAGCATTTGATTGATGAGCACAAGATCATGAATGTCGCTTAACCGACATCTCTGAGTCAGTAAAAGCCCCATCCGGTGTTGTGCCGGATGGGGCTTTTTTTGTCTGAGGTTTTTGTGTTGGCCGGTCGGGCCTCATCGCTAGCAGGCTAGCTCCCACAGAGGGAACTGCGCTCGTTTCAAATTGCGAATCCCCTGGAGATCCCTGTGGGAGCTAGCCTGCTAGCGATGGCGATCTGTCAGGCACTCAATAAACAACGGCCAATAATTATCGACTTCACTTGTAGGCGCTTTCCCACTGTTACCCTCCACCCTTCAAGTAACTGAATGTGTAACCGCGCGCTCCGATGCGGGGCATTGGGAAACGCCAACCCCCACTCCCGGGCCTCTCCAGCCCGGCTAAAAAATAAGACACAACGCTGCGCTTGCCGGATTAGAAGGGTTTGCCAATAATAGGCCCGCAATTTGCAGCAGTGATCGGTTCACTGTCTTTTGCTCTTGCATGAATTTGCAGGGCTGTCAACGCGCTCAAGCGGCTTTCTCGGTGCATCTGTAATTAGTTGTCGCATTGAAGAAATATCGGCTTCGGGCCTGTCGTTAGAATGCCGATCACTCGCTCGTTGTGGCTCGCGTTGAAAAAAGCGCGCGGTTCCTACGACGCAGCACCGCTTTGCGGTTCCACTCATTCGCATATTGGGCTGTCGCTCACTCTGCCGTTTTAGCCCTTTACCGATGGAGTCCCAAGATGAAGAAACTCGTGCTGCTTGGCGCCCTGGCACTGTCCGTGCTGTCCCTGCCGACTTTCGCTGATGAAAAGCCTCTGAAAATCGGTATCGAAGCGGCTTACCCTCCGTTTGCTTCCAAAGCACCGGACGGCAGCATTGTTGGTTTTGACTACGACATCGGCAACGCTCTGTGCGAAGAGATGAAGGTCAAGTGCACTTGGGTCGAGCAAGAGTTCGACGGTCTGATCCCGGCGCTCAAAGTGCGCAAGATCGACGCGATCCTGTCGTCCATGTCGATCACTGAAGACCGCAAGAAATCCGTGGACTTCACCAACAAGTACTACAACACCCCGGCGCGCCTGGTCATGAAGGCTGGCACTCAAGTCAGCGACGGCCTGACTGAGCTCAAGGGCAAAAACATCGGCGTGCAACGTGGTTCGATCCACGAGCGTTTCGCCCGCGAAGTCCTGGCCCCGCTGGGTGCCGAGATCAAGCCTTACGGTTCGCAGAACGAAATCTATCTCGACGTGGCCGCCGGCCGCCTCGACGGCACCGTGGCAGACGCTACGCTGCTCGATGACGGTTTCCTGAAAACCGACGCTGGCAAAGGTTTCGCCTTCGTTGGCCCGGCCTTCACCGACGTCAAATACTTCGGCGACGGCGTGGGTATCGCGGTTCGCAAGGGCGATGCGCTGAAAGACAAGATCAACACCGCGATCGCTGCCATTCGCGAGAACGGCAAGTACAAGCAAATCCAGGACAAATACTTCGCCTTCGACATCTACGGCAAGTAACACGTCCCGGCGACAAGTCCGAAATGGCGCAAGCAACAGGATCTCTGAGGTTTGCGCCATTTTTTCATCCCAACATTCGAGGACCTGAATCATGTTGAAAGGCTACGGGGCTGTCATCCTCGATGGCGCATGGCTGACGCTTCAGCTCGCCTTGTCCTCCATGGTCCTGGCCATCTTTCTGGGCCTGATCGGCGTTGCATTGCGTCTGTCGCCGGTTCGCTGGCTGGCCTGGCTGGGCGACCTGTATTCCACGGTGATCCGCGGTATTCCCGATCTGGTACTGATCCTGCTGATTTTCTACGGTGGTCAGGACCTGCTCAACCGCGTGGCGCCGATGCTCGGCTTTGACGACTACATCGACCTGAACCCGCTGGCCGCCGGTATCGGCACCTTGGGCTTCATCTTCGGTGCGTACCTGTCGGAAACCTTCCGCGGCGCCTTCATGGCGATCCCCAAAGGTCAGGCAGAAGCCGGCATGGCCTACGGCATGAGCAGTTTCCAGGTGTTCTTCCGGGTTTTGGTGCCGCAGATGATCCGTCTGGCCATTCCGGGCTTCACCAACAACTGGCTGGTACTGACCAAGGCCACCGCGCTGATTTCGGTGGTGGGTCTGCAAGACATGATGTTCAAGGCCAAGCAGGCGGCAGACGCCACCCGCGAGCCTTTCACCTTCTTCCTCGCAGTGGCGGCGATGTACCTGGTGATTACCAGTGTCTCGTTGCTGGCATTGCGTCACCTTGAGAAGCGCTACTCGGTAGGCGTAAGGGCGGCTGATCTATGATCTTCGACTACAACGTCATTTGGGAGGCCTTGCCGCTGTACTTCGGCGGCCTGGTGACCACCCTCAAATTGCTCGCGCTGTCGCTGTTTTTCGGCCTGCTGTGTGCGTTGCCGCTGGGCTTGATGCGCGTTTCCAAGAACGCCGTCGTCAACATGACGGCCTGGCTCTACACCTACGTGATCCGCGGCACGCCGATGCTGGTGCAGCTGTTCTTGATCTACTACGGTCTGGCGCAGTTCGAAGCGGTACGTGAAAGCTTCTTGTGGCCGTGGCTGTCCAGTGCAACGTTCTGTGCGTGCCTGGCCTTTGCGATCAACACCAGCGCCTACACCGCCGAAATCATCGCCGGCAGCCTGCGCGCCACGCCGAACGGCGAGATCGAAGCGGCCAAGGCCATGGGCATGTCGCGCTACAAAATGTACAAGCGCATCCTGCTGCCATCGGCTCTGCGCCGGGCGCTGCCACAGTACAGCAACGAAGTGATCATGATGCTGCAGACCACCAGTCTGGCGTCCATCGTGACCCTGATCGACATCACCGGTGCCGCGCGCACGGTCAACGCTCAGTACTACTTGCCGTTCGAAGCGTACATCACGGCCGGCGTGTTCTATCTGTGCCTGACCTTCATTCTGGTGAAGCTGTTCAAACTGGCCGAGCGCCGCTGGCTGGGCTATCTGGCCCCGCGGAAGCACTGATATGGAACGCATCGATCACGTATTGCCGTGGAACCACCTGGGCAGCGAGCGCCAGATCTCGGTGTTCCGCTTCGGCAGTGGCGAGCGCAAGGCCTACATCCAGGCCAGCCTCCACGCCGATGAACTGCCGGGAATGCGCACGGCCTGGGAGCTGAAAAAGCGCCTGGCCGAACTCGAAGCCCAAGGCCTGCTCAACGGCGTGATCGAGCTGGTGCCGGTGGCCAATCCACTGGGCCTCGGTCAACTGTTGCAAGGCAGCCATCAAGGTCGTTTCGAAGCGGGCAGCGGCAAGAATTTCAACCGCGATTTCGTCGAGCTGAGCGCGCCAGTGGCCGCTGAGCTGGACGGGCACCTGGGCGATGATCCGCACGCCAATATCCGCTTGATCCGCCAAGCAATGAGTGACGCACTGGCGGCATTGCCGCCGGCCGCAAGCCAGCTGCAAGGCATGCAGCGCATCTTGCTCAGCCACGCGTGCACCGCTGATGTCGTGCTGGATTTGCATTGCGATGCCGAAGCGGCGCTGCACATGTACGCCTTGCCGCAACACTGGCCGCAATGGCGTTCGCTGGCCGCGCACCTGAATGTGAAAGTGGGGCTGCTGGCGGAAGATTCCGGCGGCAGTTCCTTTGACGAGGCGTGCTCGCTGCCGTGGCTGCGTTTGTCGCGTCAGTTCCCGGATGCGCAGATTCCGCTGGCCTGTCTGGCGACGACCATCGAACTGGGTGGTCAGGCTGATACCGGTCGCGCGGACGCCGAGGCTTATGCCGAAGGCATTCTGGCGTTCCTCGCCGAGCAAGGCTTGATCAGCGGCGAATGGCCCAAGCCTGCGCATGAGGCGTGCGAAGGCATGCCGTTCGAGGGCACCGAGTTGCTGTTCGCGCCGCACCCGGGTGTGATCAGCTTTTTGCGTAAACCCGGTGAGTGGATCGAAGCCGGTGACGAGATTTTCGAAGTGATCGATCCGTTATCGGATCGGGTCAGCACGGTGTGTGCTGGTACGTCCGGGGTGCTGTTTGCCATTGAACGGCTGCGTTATGCCCAACCCGGTTTCTGGCTGGCCAAGGTGGCGGGGCGCGAAGCGCTGCGTCACGGGCGCTTGCTCAACGACTGACTGACTGTTTTTGTGAGAACCGACCGCATGTACAAACTTGAAGTCCAAGACCTGCATAAACGCTATGGCAGTCACGAAGTGCTCAAGGGCGTGTCCCTGAAAGCGGCGGCTGGTGATGTGATCAGCATCATCGGCTCCAGTGGCTCTGGCAAAAGTACTTTTCTGCGCTGCATCAACCTGCTCGAGCAGCCGCACGCGGGCAAGATTCTGCTCAACAACGAAGAGCTGAAACTGGTGGCAAACAAGGACGGCGCGCTGAAAGCGGCCGACCCGAAACAGCTGCAACGCATGCGCTCACGCCTGTCGATGGTGTTCCAGCATTTCAACCTGTGGTCGCACATGACCGCGCTGGAAAACATCATGGAAGCGCCGGTTCACGTGCTGGGCATGTCCAAGGCCGAGGCCCGCGAAAAAGCCGAGCACTACCTGAACAAGGTTGGCGTGGCCCATCGTAAAGACGCTTACCCGGGCCACATGTCCGGCGGCGAGCAGCAGCGCGTGGCGATTGCCCGTGCGCTGGCGATGGAGCCTGAGGTGATGCTGTTCGACGAACCGACCTCGGCCCTCGACCCGGAACTGGTCGGCGACGTACTGAAAGTGATGCAGGCCCTGGCGCTGGAAGGCCGGACCATGGTCGTGGTGACGCATGAAATGGGCTTCGCCCGTGAAGTGTCGAATCAGCTGGTGTTCCTGCACAAAGGTATCGTTGAAGAAAGCGGCAACCCGCGTGAAGTGCTGGTCAATCCACAGTCTGAACGCTTGCAGCAATTCCTGTCGGGCAGCCTGAAGTAAACCGAACTCCCGTTGCGCACCGGGATAGTGCATGCTTCGCAACCTAAAGGCTGGTCCCAATCCCGGCAGGAGCGGGGCTTGCCCGCGAATGCGGTGGTTCAGACAGCAATCATGTTGACTGAACCACCGTTTTCGCGGGCAAGCCTTGCTCCAACAGGGGAATGCTGCTGGTTTCGAGATTTGCGTTCATTTACGGGCTAGCATTGGCCCATGCCTTCATCACTGTTTTCGTTTCGGATTGCCCGCCATGACTGCCCATCGAATTGGTTTCCTGATTTGGCCCAGCACTAAAGCACTGACGCTTGCGCTGGCTGAGGAGGCCTTGCGTGTTGCCCAGCGTGTGCATCCGGATGTTGTCTACGAATTGTCGTTTTTGCAGGCCGAACCGCCGACCGAAGGCGCCTGGCAACTGCCGGGTGAGCCGTGGGCCGGCAAGCTCGAAAACTTCCAGAAGCTGTTTCTGCTCGCCGATGAGCCGCCGACCACCCTCGCGCCGGCGCTCAGCAGTTCGCTGAAACAACTGGTGCGTGCCGGTTGCGTGATTGGTGGTTTGTCTGCCGGTGTCTACCCGTTGGCGCAATTGGGTTTGCTCGACGGTTACCGCGCTGCCGTGCATTGGCGCTGGCAGGACGATTTCGCCGAACGCTTCCCTAAAGTGATCGCCACCAGCCATCTGTTCGATTGGGATCGTGATCGACTGACCGCGTGTGGCGGCTTGTCGGTACTCGATCTGTTGCTGGCCGTGCTGGCCCGTGATCACGGCGCCGAACTGGCCGGCGCTGTGTCGGAAGAACTGGTAGTCGAGCGTATCCGCGAGGGTGGCGAACGCCAGCGCATCCCGCTGCAGAACCGCCTCGGTTCCAGCCATCCGAAGCTCACCCAAGCGGTGTTGCTGATGGAAGCCAACATCGAAGAGCCGCTGACCACCGACGAAATCGCCCAGCACGTGTGCGTGTCCCGTCGACAACTGGAGCGGATCTTCAAGCAATACCTCAACCGCGTGCCGAGCCAGTACTACCTGGAACTGCGCCTGAACAAGGCCCGGCAGATGTTGATGCAAACCAGCAAGTCGATCATTCAGATCGGCCTGTCCTGTGGCTTCTCATCGGGGCCGCATTTCTCCAGCGCCTACCGCAACTTCTTTGGTGCCACGCCGCGGGAAGATCGCAACCAGCGGCGCAGCAGCAGTCCATTCGAGTTGTCGTCGGTGCCGTCCGAGCGCGGTTGATGTTACTCGTCGATCTCGGAACCCTCTGAGGTCGACACCTGTATTTCCCCTCGGTTGATGACCTCCTCCACGCCAAAATCCGCACGGGTCAGTTCAAAGAAGCGGACCAGTCGCGCGAGGCTTTCCTGGGAAAACGGATTGCCTCTCAAGGTGATGTTTTCAGCAATTTCCACCGGCAATTCCAGCAGGTCGCTGGGCACCTCGGTTATTGCATTCATGCTCAGGTCAGCCCAGTCGAGATCCGCCAGCTGAAGCAGGCCGTCGGGTATGTCAGTGATGCCGGTGTCGTTGAGCAGTACGGTCGACAAGTCGGGCATTTGGCTTAGATCCGGCGTGCGCCCCAACGGGTTAAAGCTCAGGTCGAGGTAATCAAGCTGCTCCATTCCCGCCAATGCACTTGCCGACTCCGCTGAAAGGCTGACCCGGCAATCGGGGAGCGACAGCGAGCGCAGGCGTCCCATCTTGAACACCGAATCGGGAATGTCACCCAGGTCACACTCGCGCAGCCGCAGGCTTTTGAGGTTGAGAAAGGACTCAAGGAAACGCCCCAGGCGTGTTGCGCCCTCGGCACTGTCAACCTCAAGCGCGGAAACATGGCTGAAGTCCGCACTCAAGGTCGGCAGTTCTCCATTGATGACCGGACGGACCCTGAGTTCGAACGTCGGCTCAAGTGCTTCGTTGAACTCATCCAGTTCCGACTCGCGCTGCCAGCACTTCTCGAGCGCTTGCTTGAATTCGTCGCGGTTCGTTTGCTCGGCAACGAGTTGCTCGTCGCTGAACGGTTCGCCCGTCACCGGGTGCTGCTGCGGGACATCGGCGGTCCACGCGGACAAATCGTTTTTCAGCTGGGTGAGCTCTTGTTCAAGGCGCGTCAAATAGCTGCGGCCATCCTCCAGAGTCCCCGGCAATTCGTAGACGAACTCGCTCGCCTGCTCGATTTCCATGCTGGGGTACAGCGCCTTGACCCGATCGATATCGGCTTCTGGTGCATAGACGCCCATGTCGTAGGCGGTTTCGAAGTGGTGTTGCTTGATCAATTCTCGCGCGCTGTTCGACAGCGGGTTGTTGGTGAGGTGCAGGCCGCGCTTGTCGTAAAGCGAACTCTCGAATAACCCGGCAGGCAACTCGCTGATGTGGTTGTTCATCAGCAGGAGGGTTTGAAGCTTCGGGTGTTGCAGAAGGCTGGCCGCAATCCCTGTCTGGCGGGTGTCGCTCAGGTCCAGGTGCGCCAGCTCGCTCATCGTGTCGATATGCGGCAAGGTTTCAAACGGATTTTTGTACAGGTCGAGCATGGCCAGTTGCTTCATTGACGCCAGCTTCGACCACGTGGCGGCGTCGACCCGGATGCCGCAATCGCTCAAGACCAAGGCGTGAAGGTCGGGCATTTGGCTGATGGCGTCGGGGAGGGTGTTCAGGGAAAAGCGGCGCAATTCCAGGCGGCGCAGCCCACTGAAACCTCGTAGAAACGCGGGAATGGCCTGTGCGCTGCGGGTGCCTTCCAGGGACAGCTGCGACACATGACTGAAATCGGCAGTCAACGACGGCAAGTCGCCGAGGATCGGCTCTGCAAACCTGAGCACATATTGGGTCACCCCCTCCGGTGTGTCGAAATCCCGGTCGGACTGTCGACGCCAGCTGCGCTGGATTTCCTGGGCCAGCAACCGTCGGTTGTTTCGCTCGGCTTGTTGATCAAGCTCACTGAGCGGGCTTCCGGTTTCAGGATGAGTTGTTGGGGAATCACTGACCCAGGCGCGCAGGTCCTGATGCAGTCGGGCCAACTCCCTCCTCAAGCGTGAAAGTTCTACGCGAGCACCATCGGGATGAAGTTGCAGTGTCTGGACAATGGACTGCATTTCTTCCTGAGGCAGGTTGGGGTAAACCTCGCGAACCCGGTCGTTGAGCGTCGGTGTCTCGCGGGCGATTCGACTGTAGCCCTCGGTACCACCGGGCAGGCGCATGGTGGTCGGGTCATAGAACGGTTTCCGATGGGGATTTTTTGCAAACAGCCTGCGTAAGGCCGGTTGCTCCAGTGCGTGTTCGGCGATGCGTTGTTTAAGGACCTGGGCATCTGTGATCGAAGGGTTCAACTTGTTGCGTTGCGCATCCGGCAGCGCCCGGAACAAGGCCTGATAAAAATCCTCCGGCGACGAATCCGAGTCTTGGTGTACGTGGTAAGTCCCGTCTTCAGCGCGAACCAGTATTTTTTGTAGGGGCGCATCGGCCTGGCCAATGCTGTCGCGCAAAGCCCCCTCGGCCGAGTAGTCCCGCACTTCGATACGCAACCCGGCTGGTAAATCGGGCAGCGAGTTCAGGCTTTGCAAGGCCAGTCGGTGGGTGTCGGTGGTGTCCAGCGCTTCGGAATAAAAACCTTCTGAGGCTCGGATGGCACGCACGGCCTCCATGGCTTTGAGCGCGGCGTCCTTGAGACGCTGGGGCGTGCGGCCGTTGTGCAGCTGTTTCAGTTCCGTGCCGGACGCATTGCTCACCAGTTCCTCGGCGATATCGGTAGGTAACCCCCGCACATCATCGATCAGCCGCTGAACCCGCAGGTCATCGGTTTTTTCCAACGCGCGATAACGCAGATCGAACAGCGATTTGCGGTAATCCCGGGCCAGTTCTGCGGTCCGTTGTCTGAAGGCTGATGTTTGGGCTTGCGCTGTCGGCATTGGCGTGTCGACAGGCCAGCCGTCGTAGCCACTCAGCAGTTGATGTTGCAGGGTCGAATCAGCCTTTCGATAGTGCTCGGGTTGATCACTGCCGATCTGCTCGATAAAGGTGTCGATGTCCCGGTTGATCTTGAAACGCTTGATCGTGTCGGTCAGCAGCGAAGGCGGGCGGTAATGTTCGACATGCATTTCGCGCACGACGTTGTCGTGGAAACCGCTGACCCGCAGGATCTGCTCGCGTTCGGCGTTGCTGAACGACTCGACACCCTGGCCGATTCGACGCATGACCGTTTCCCGATCCCACTCCAGCGGTTGTTCCAGCTCGGTGTGCCAGGCGCCGTGATGATTGTGCAGTAAAGACGGCTGATAAGCGTCGGCGCGGGTCGGGTGCTCAATCTGAAACGCGTTGGAGGTGCCATCGGGTTTCACAGCGTACAGTTTTCCTTCCAGAGGCAGCAGCGTCTTGCCCCCGTGGCGATAGAGGCCAAGCTGATCGGGTTTGGCGCCTTCGGGCAAACGCTGTGCCTGATCGTAAGGGGTCAGATCCGGCTTCCAGTAGCGGGTTTTTCCTTTCGGCGTTGCGACGGGTTTGAGCGGGTCGACCAGCGCGACCGCTTCGCGCGAAAGCAAACGGCTGAAGGCGCCGGCAGCGATCGCACCACCCACCGCGAATGTGCCCACCTCAACCACTGTTTCAGCGAGTGTAATCAAATGCCCGACCGCCTCTGTTTTCAGTCCTTCGGCCAGGTCTACGATGCCTTCGAATGTTTCGTCGAGTAACTGGTAAGCCATATAACCCAGCATTATTTCGCCAAGAAACGGGACGAACGGCAATGCCACGAATGTTGCGATTTCAAGCAGCGTCGAAGCTACTTTGCTGACGGCATCCCACAAAGCCCAGCGCGCATTTCGGTCGGCGGAGGCGGTGGAGACGGCCAGCGTGCTGGCGTCGTTGAGGATCTTGTTCAGTTGTCGCTGATAGAGATAGTTCCACAGGTCCGCGCTGAACGGCGTCATTGAAAACCGCAGGTTGGGCCTGTCGATGGGTGTTTCGCGCCAGCTCGGCAGTGGGTCGCCACGCTTGTGTTGATGCCAGGTCACGTGCTGGAGGCGGCGGTTGAGATCAGCAAAAAAAGGGCCCCTTTCCTTATGCTCGACGAAGCGGCTGAAGAACGTCTGGTAGGCCGGGGCGCGTAGCTTGCGGGTCAGCTCGGTCATGAACGCCAGGGTGTTCGGGTACTCCTTGAGCGGGTGCTCGGGATCGTCGGGAATGTAGGCAATGATCCGTGTTCCCTTGCGCGCGCGCTCCAGGCTCGGCGCGAAAACGACAATCCCGGTCAGGGAGGAGGACATGAGGGTCAGGTCATGACCGTACAGCGGCTGGCCATTGAGTCGCGCCCCGGAACGACCTTCCACAAGGCGCAGGATCGAGTGATAGGCATCCTCCGGAATATCCTTGCGGATTTGAGCCATTTGCAGCGCGGCTTTGAGTGCCGTTTTATGCGAGCTGATCACCTTCGCTTTCAACACCGCGCCGGCCACCGGGTTGGTCAGCCCCAGATTGTCTTTGAGGTACGTGGTGTAGCGGGCGCCGATGTCCAGTTCCCGGCACAGCCTCACAAAGGCAGCGATGGTCAGTTTCTGATTGACCGCCGGCAGCGTATCGAACTGCCCTGCGGGCGATGGTTCGGTAATGAACGTCGAGGCGGGCTCGTAAGCATCCGCCGCCATTTCCGATGCCTGAAAGTTATGCAGGGCGGCGTCGAGCAGCGACACGGTCCAGGTGCGCGCAGCCCCCGTCTTGATCCCGAACCAGGGCACGGCTTGTGGAATGTACAGGCGCAGGAAGGTGGTTTTAACGTCCACTTCCAGATCAAACCGGGTTTTCAAGGCCGCGCTTAGCAACGCTTCGGCGAAGGCGCGTGCGCTTTGCAGCCTCGACAGCGTTGAGTCCAGACGATTTCGCTGGGTCCAATGTTCCTGGCTGAGCTTTTTCAGCGACTGGTGTTGCAGGGATGTCGCGGTGCCGTGCCAGTGCGGCGCGGCAAGCGAGGCGGTTTTGAGGGCATCGCGTGTCGCGGGCGAGGCTTCCAATACCCAGGTCGGCAGGTTGTTGAACAGATGATGGTAGTGATCGTCCGGTTGCGTGGCGGATTCATTGCCACCGACATTTGAAGGGCGATCGTTTTCGTGTCGACTCATGCGCTATTCCCTTAGCGTTTGGATGAGTCGCCAGCAAAACAGAGGATGGCGGGGCGGGTGCGGTACATATTTACCGCACCGCTCGACAAGCCTGCCTATAACCTGTGCCGGCGGTTTAAACTGCGCCTTTGCGACCCTATATGTCGCATTGCCGTAAACCCGGCTGAAACCGGGGTTTGCGCTATAAGAAGTTGTCGCTTGGCGGCAAGGCCGGGCTGAAAACTGTCCTTACAATCCCCCCATCGCTCGCCAGTTTCCGGCGAGTGTTCCTCTTCAGGAGACTCCGATGTCCGTTGAGCACGCTGCGGTAGAACGCGCCGATTTCGACCAGGTAATGGTTCCCAACTACGCGCCTGCCGCATTCATTCCAGTGCGTGGTGCCGGTTCCCATGTCTGGGACCAGTCTGGCCGCGAGCTGATCGACTTCGCTGGCGGGATTGCCGTTAACGTATTGGGCCATGCGCACCCGGCGCTGGTCAGTGCCTTGACCGAGCAGGCGAACAAGCTGTGGCACGTGTCCAACGTGTTCACCAATGAGCCGGCCTTGCGCCTGGCGCATAAGCTGGTCAACGCCACCTTTGCCGAGCGTGCTTTCTTCTGCAACTCCGGCGCCGAAGCCAACGAGGCCGCCTTCAAGCTGGCCCGTCGCGTCGGTTTTGATCGGTTCGGCAGCGAGAAGTACGAAATCATCGCCGCGCTCAACAGCTTCCACGGCCGTACCCTGTTCACCGTGAACGTCGGTGGCCAGTCCAAGTATTCCGATGGTTTCGGTCCGAAGATCACCGGTATCACCCACGTGCCGTACAACGATCTGGCTGCGCTGAAAGCCGCCATTTCCGACAAGACCTGCGCCGTGGTTCTGGAACCGATCCAGGGCGAAAGCGGTGTGATCCCGGCTGAGCTTGAGTACCTGCAAGGCGCTCGCGATCTGTGCACCGCGCACAATGCGCTGCTGATCTTCGACGAAGTGCAGACCGGCATGGGTCGTACCGGCCACCTGTTCGCCTATCAGCATTACGGCGTAGTCCCGGACATCCTGACCAGCGCCAAGAGCCTGGGCGGCGGTTTCCCGATCGCGGCGATGCTGACCACCGAAGACCTGGCCAAGCATTTGGTCGTCGGCACCCACGGCACCACCTACGGCGGCAACCCGCTGGCGTGCGCGGTCGGGGAAGCGGTGATCGACGTGGTCAATACCCCTGAAGTGCTGGCCGGCGTCAAGGCCAAGCATGCCAAGTTCAAGGCGCGCCTTGAGCAGATCGGTGAGAAGTACGGCATTTTCACCAAGGTCCGCGGCATGGGCCTGTTGATCGGTTGTGTACTGAGCGACGCCTGGAAAGGCAAGGCCAAAGACGTCTTCAACGCCGCCGAGCGTGAAGGCCTGATGATTCTGCAAGCCGGCCCCGACGTGGTGCGTTTTGCCCCAAGCCTGGTGGTTGAAGACGCAGATATCGACGAGGGCCTGGACCGCTTCGAACGCGCTGTGGCCAAGTTGACGCAAGCCTGATAGACCCTTCGACGCCTGATATTTCAGGCGTCGAACCCAATTTTTATGCCGGACCCGCTCTTCTGTAGAGCGAGGCTTGCCCGCGAAAGCGGCGTGTCAGACACCTTGTTATTGGCTGACACACCGCTTTCGCGGGCATGCCTCGCTCCTGCAAGGGTTCGGCTTATTTCCCCCAAAAGAGTTACGAGAAAGGAGTGACACCATGCTGGTGATGCGCCCCGCGCAAATGGCTGATCTGGGCGAGGTACAGCGTCTGGCTGCGGACAGCCCGATTGGTGTCACTTCCTTGCCGGATGACGTTGAACGCCTGAGCGACAAGATCGCCGCAAGCGAAGCCTCGTTTTCCGCGGAAGTCAGCTTCAACGGCGAAGAAAGCTATTTCTTCGTCCTCGAAGACTCGACCACCGGCAAACTGGTCGGTTGCTCCGCAATCGTTGCCTCCGCCGGTTACTCCGAGCCGTTCTACAGCTTTCGCAATGAAACCTTCGTGCACGCCTCCCGCGAGCTGAAGATTCATAACAAGATTCACGTGCTCTCGCAGTGCCACGACCTGACCGGCAACAGCTTGCTGACCAGTTTCTACGTGCAGCGCGAGTTGGTGGGGTCGCCTTGGGCCGAGCTCAACTCCCGTGGTCGTCTGCTGTTCGTTGCCAGCCATCCGGAGCGCTTTGCCGATTCCGTGGTGACCGAGATCGTCGGTTACAGCGACGAAAATGGCGATTCGCCGTTCTGGGACGCCATCGGTCGCAACTTCTTCGACCTCAACTACGCCGAAGCCGAGCGTCTGTGCGGCCTGAAGAGCCGGACCTTCCTCGCCGAACTGATGCCGCATTACCCGATCTACGTGCCTTTGCTGCCGGACACCGCTCAAGAAGCGATGGGCCAGGTGCATCCGCGAGCCCAGATCACCTTCGACATCCTGATGCGCGAAGGCTTCGAGACCGATCACTACATCGACATTTTCGACGGCGGCCCGACGTTGCATGCCCGCGTCTCCGGGATCCGTTCGATCGCGCAGAGCCGTGTGGTGCCGGTGAAAATTGGCGAGACGGTCAAAGGTGTCGGTCGTCAGTACCTGGTGGCCAACGCCCAGTTGCAGGATTACCGCGCTGTATTGCTTGAGCTCGATTACGCGCCGGGCAAACCCGTGACCCTGGATCTGGAAGCGGCCGAAGCCCTGGGCGTCGGTGAGGGTGCGAGCGTGCGCCTGGTGGCGGTTTAACGACTGCTTGAGTGTTTAGAAAGCAGCGAAGTTTCGCGGGTGGCGCAAGCGGCCCGTTTGAGGAGATAGCATGATCGTTCGTCCTGTACGCAGCAGCGATTTACCCGCTCTGATCGACCTGGCCCGCAGCACCGGCACTGGCCTGACCACCTTGCCGGCCAACGAAGAACGTCTGGCCCATCGGGTCGGCTGGGCCGAGAAGACCTTTCGCGGTGAAGCCGGGCGGGGCGATGCAGACTACCTGTTCGTGCTCGAAGACGATGATGGCCGCGTGGTGGGCATTTCCGCCATCGCCGGCGCTGTCGGCCTGCGTGAGCCTTGGTACAACTTCCGGGTCGGCCTGACGGTCAGCGCTTCGCAAGAGCTGAACATCTACCGCGAGATCCCGACGCTGTTCCTGGCCAACGACCTGACCGGCAACTCTGAGTTGTGCTCGCTGTTCCTCCACGCCGATTACCGCACGGGCCTCAACGGCCGCATGCTGGCCAAGGCGCGGATGCTGTTCATCGCCGAGTTCCCGCAGCTGTTTGGCAACAAGATCATTGCCGAGATGCGCGGCGTGTCCGACGAAGCCGGGCGCTCGCCATTCTGGGAAAGCCTGGGCCGTCACTTCTTCAAGATGGAATTCAGCCAGGCCGATTACCTGACTGGCGTGGGCAACAAGGCGTTCATCGCCGAACTGATGCCGAAATTTCCGCTGTACACCTGCTTTCTGTCGCCAGACGCGCGCAACGTCATCGGTCAGGTTCACCCTGACACCGAGCCGGCGCTGGCCATGCTCAAGAGCGAAGGTTTCAGCTACCAAGGCTACGTCGACATCTTCGACGCCGGCCCTGCGGTCGAGTGCGAAACCGGCAAGATCCGCGCCGTGCGCGACAGCCAGGCACTGGTGTTGGCCATCGGCACGCCGGGTGATGACGCTACTCCGTTCCTGATTCACAACCGCAAGCGCGAAGACTGCCGCATCACTGCCGCGCCAGCACGCTTCGCCGCCGGTACGTTGGTCGTTGATCCGCTGACCGCCAAACGTCTTCAACTCAACGCCGGTGATCAAGTGCGCGCCGTTCCGTTGTCTGCTGCCAGGGAGTCGAAATAATGAATTCGCTATACATCGCAGGTGAATGGCTGGCCGGTCAGGGCGAAGCCTTCCAGTCGCTGAACCCGGTGACCCAGCAAGTGCTGTGGACCGGCGAAGGCGCGACCGCCGCTCAGGTTGAGTCGGCCGTGCAGGCTGCTCGTCAGGCGTTTCCGGGCTGGGCCCGTCGCACCCTGGACGAGCGCATTACTGTGCTTGAAGCCTTTGCCGCCGCGCTGAAAAACCACGCTGACGAACTGGCCCGCACCATTGGTGAGGAAACCGGCAAGCCGTTGTGGGAAGCCGCAACGGAAGTGACCAGCATGGTCAACAAGATTGCGATCTCGGTGCAGAGCTACCGCGAGCGTACCGGCGAGAAGAGCGGTCCGCTGGGCGACGCCACCGCCGTGTTGCGCCACAAGCCACACGGCGTGGTGGCGGTGTTCGGGCCTTACAACTTCCCGGGGCATTTGCCGAACGGTCACATCGTGCCGGCACTGCTGGCCGGTAACAGCGTGCTGTTCAAGCCCAGCGAACTGACGCCGAAAGTCGCCGAACTGACGGTTAAGTGCTGGATCGAAGCCGGTCTGCCGGCGGGTGTGTTGAACCTGCTGCAAGGCGCTCGCGAAACCGGTATCGCCCTGGCGGCGAACCCGGGCATCGACGGTCTGTTCTTCACCGGTTCGAGCCGCACCGGCAATCACCTGCACCAGCAATTTGCCGGTCGTCCGGACAAGATCCTCGCCCTGGAGATGGGCGGTAACAACCCGCTGGTGGTGGATCAGGTCGCAGACCTCGATGCTGCCGTTTACACCATCATCCAGTCGGCATTCATTTCCGCCGGCCAGCGTTGCACCTGTGCCCGTCGCTTGCTGGTACCGCAGGGCGCCTGGGGCGACACGTTGCTGGCGCGTCTGGTGGCGGTCAGCTCGACGATTGAAGTCGGTGCGTTTGACCAGCAACCGGCGCCGTTCATGGGCTCGGTGATTTCCCTCGGCGCGGCGAAAGCGCTGATGGATGCGCAAGAGCATCTGCTGGCCAATGGCGCCGTGGCGCTGCTGGAAATGACTCAGCCTCAGGCGCAAGCCGCGTTGCTGACACCGGGCATCCTGGACGTGACGGCTGTCGCCGATCGTCCTGACGAGGAGCTGTTCGGCCCGTTGCTGCAAGTGATCCGCTACGCTGATTTTGAAGCGGCGATTGCTGAAGCCAACGACACGGACTATGGGCTGGCGGCTGGTTTGCTGTCGGATTCCGAAGCGCGTTATCAGCAGTTCTGGCTGGAAAGCCGTGCCGGTATCGTCAACTGGAACAAGCAGCTGACCGGCGCCGCGAGCAGCGCGCCATTCGGCGGCGTCGGCGCTTCGGGCAACCACCGCGCCAGCGCCTACTACGCCGCAGATTACTGCGCGTACCCGGTGGCCTCGCTGGAAACGCCGAACCTGGTGTTGCCTGCATCGCTTACGCCTGGCGTGAAGATGGCGTGATGCCCATCGCCAGCAGGCTGGCTCCCACAGGTTCGGTGGTGTTCACACATTTTGTGTACGACCCCATCACTGTGGGAGCCAGCTTGCTGGCGATGGCCGCGACGCGGTCTTACTGAATAGTTACTGAAGCCATAACAACAGATTCTCGTGGAGCCTCGCTGATGAAATCCTATGAAGTCAATTTTGACGGTCTAGTGGGGCCGACCCATAACTACGGCGGTTTGTCCTACGGCAACGTCGCGTCCCAGAGCAACAGCCAGCAGTCTTCGAACCCGAAGGAAGCCGCGCTGCAAGGCCTGGCGAAAATGAAAGCGCTGATGGAAATGGGCTTTCAGCAAGGCGTTCTGGCCCCTCAGGAACGTCCTGACGTTGCGGCCCTGCGCCGTCTGGGCTTCAGCGGCACCGACGCGCAAGTGATCGAGAAAGCCGCCAAAGACGCGATGCCCTTGCTGGTCGCCAGTTGCTCGGCGTCGAGCATGTGGGTGGCCAACGCCGCCACGGTCAGCCCGAGTGCCGATACTGCGGATGGCCGCGTGCATTTCACCGCTGCCAACCTCAACTGCAAATACCACCGCAGCATCGAACACCCGACCACCAGCCGCGTGCTGGGGGCGATGTTCGCTGACCAGAAACACTTTGCTCACCACGCCGCCTTGCCGGCGGTGGCGCAGTTCGGCGACGAAGGCGCGGCCAACCACACCCGTTTCTGCCGTGAATACGGTGACGCCGGCGTCGAGTTCTTCGTGTTCGGTCGCTCCGCATTCGACACCCGCTACCCGGCTCCCCAGAAGTACCCGGCGCGCCAGACGCTTGAAGCCTCGCAAGCCGTTGCCCGCCTGCACGGCTTGAGCGATGACGGCGTGGTCTTCGCTCAGCAGAACCCATCGGTGATCGATCAGGGCGTGTTCCACAACGACGTGATCGCGGTAGGTAACGGCGAGGTGCTGTTCTATCACGAGGACGCGTTCCTCGACACCGAGCAGATGCTCGCTGAACTGCAGGGCAAACTCGCAAAAGTCGGTGGGAAATTCCAGTCAATTTGCGTCCCGCGTTCTGCCGTTACCGTCGAAGACGCCGTTCGTTCCTACCTGTTCAATAGCCAATTGCTGACCCGCCCTGACGGTTCGATGCTGTTGATCGTGCCGGAAGAGTGCCGTGGCAATGAACGCGTCTGGCAGTATCTGCAAGGTTTGACCAGCTCCGGCGGCCTGATCCGCGAAGTGAAGGTTTTCGATCTGAAACAAAGTATGCAGAACGGCGGTGGCCCGGCTTGCCTGCGGTTGCGTGTCGCACTGAATGAAACCGAACTGGCGGCGGTCAATCCAGGGGTTATCATGACGGCACCGTTGTACGGCACGCTGACCGAATGGGTCGACAAGCACTACCGTGACCGCATGGCCGAAACCGACCTGGCGGACCCGCAATTGCTGCTTGAGTGCCGGACGGCACTGGATGAACTGACGCAAATCCTTAAACTGGGCGCGGTTTATCCTTTCCAGATCAATTGAACGTCGAGAGCGTAAAAAACATGAGCGATACCCTGCAGCTGATCCTTGAAGACACCGACGGCACGCAACTGGAAACGTCCTGCACCCGCGTCGCGGTCCTGTGGCAAGGCAAAGAGCTGTGGATCCAGCAGGACGGCCGCGGCCAGCTGCTGATCGGCGTGGACGTTGAAGAAGGTGATGCCGAATACGCAAACCTGCTGCTGCGCCCATTGGCGACTAATCTGGTAAGTCTGCAACTGGAAATGGAACCGGCTGAAGTCGGCGACGAAGACCACGTGCACGGCCCGGATTGCGCACACGACCACTAAGGAAATCGCTCTATGCTCGCCCTCGGCAAACTGCTTGAACTGACCCTCGCCGGCCGCGAACCGGCGGAGAAGACTCAACTGACTGTCGAAGGCGTGCGCATGCGCTGGTTGAGCGAAGGTGCGCTGGAAGTCCGGCCGCCTGAGGCGCGCGACAATGGCCTGGACCTGCTGCTGTCAGCGGGTATCCATGGCAACGAAACAGCGCCGATCGAGTTGCTCGATCGCCTGTTGCATGACATCGCTCGCGGCGACTTGAAACCGCGCGCACGCATTCTGTTCCTGTTTGGCAACCCGGAAGCGATTCGCAAAGGCGAGCGCTTCGTCGAGCAGGACGTCAATCGGCTGTTCAACGGCCGTCACGAACAAACCAGCGGCTCCGAAGCCCTGCGCGCCTGTGAACTGGAGCGGCTGGCGGCGAGTTTCTTCAGCCTGCCGGATCGCAGCCGCCTGCATTACGACCTGCACACTGCGATTCGTGGTTCGAAAATCGAGCAGTTCGCGTTGTATCCCTGGAAAGAGGGGCGCCAGCATTCACGCCTCGAGCTGGCCCGTTTGCGTGCTGCCGGTATGGAAGCGGTGCTGTTGCAGAACAAGCCGTCGATTGTGTTCAGCTCTTACACCTACGACAAGCTCGCTGCCGAGTCTTTCACCCTTGAGCTGGGCAAGGCGCGGCCGTTTGGGCAGAACGACGGTGTGAACGTCTCGCTGCTTGAAACCCGCCTCCAGCAGATTATCGAAGGCACCGAGCCTGCGGTGACCGACGAAGGCCTGGACGGTTTGCAGTTGTTCAGCGTGGCGCGGGAAATCATCAAGCACAGCGATAGCTTCCGCCTGAACCTGCCGGCGGACATCGAGAACTTTTCGGAGTTGGACGTGGGTTACGTACTGGCCGAAGACATCGCCCAGACCCGCTGGATCATCGAAGAGAAGGGCGCCCGGATCATCTTCCCGAACCCCAAGGTCAAAAACGGCCTGCGCGCCGGCATCCTGATCGTGCCCGCCACCGACGAAAACCTCGCATAACAGACACAGTAGTCCCCTGTAGGAGCGAGGCTTGCCCGCGAAAGCGATTTCATAATCAACATTGATGTTAAATTTAAAATCGCTTTCGCGGGCAAGCCTCGCTCCTACGGGGGCTGGCTCGGGGTTTAGACGGCTACCGCGCGAGGCTCGCTGCGACGCAATGCACGCATCTTGTGCAGCGTATCGGCACAGGTCTTCGCCGCTTCCTGGCCTTTATGCACGAAATGCTCGAAGAAGAACTTCTGATGCTCTTCGCCGGCATGGAAGTGGTGCGGGGTTAAAACCACCGAGAACACCGGCACTTCAGTCTCCAGCTGAACCTGCATCAGGCCGCTGATCACCGACTGGGCGACGAATTCGTGACGGTAGATGCCGCCGTCGACCACCAGGCCCGCGGCGACGATGCCGGCATAACGGCCGGACTTGGCCAGCAGCTTGGCGTGCAGTGGAATTTCAAAGGCGCCGCCGACTTCGAAGAAATCGATCTCCGATTCCTGATAACCCTGGGCAATCATTTCGGCAACGAAGCCCTTACGGCTCTGGTCGACGATTTCCTTGTGCCAGCAGGCCTGGATGAACGCAACGCGCTCGCCCTGATGGTTTTTGCTTTTGCTATCGATTGCGGTGGGTTGCATGTTCTGACTCCTGTTTATGTAAAAAACAGGGCATATGAATCGAATGGGATTTAAGGGTACGCACGCTCGCACGAATGCCTGCGGACGGCCCTTTGGCGCCAATCCCGTTCTCTCTTCATCCGGACTATGACCGTCGGCCCCGGGATCACACCGGGTCTGCTGACCTTGCCGCCAGACACCACCGAAGCCATGTCTGTCACCAAGCGCTCGCGGGCTATGCGCATTGCGCGCAATTACCGCCGGTGGGGAGTTGCACCCCGCCCTGAGAACGTTTTGCCGCCAGATTGTTTGGCGGCGCAGCGTTTTTAACACATATTTCCTGCCTGTGCATTGCTGCTATCTGATGATTGCTATCGACTTTTTCGCTCACTTGACGGGTCTTTTCCTTCGCTTGGGGTTGATTAATCGTTGTCATGACCGCAGTAATTCCTACCTGAAAGGGATTTTCCCCTGCTTACCGAGGCCAGATTCATGAGCGTTATCGATCTTCGCAGCGACACCGTTACCCAACCGACCGCCGGAATGCTCGACGCGATGGCCAGTGCGCCCACCGGTGACGACGTCTATGGCGAAGATCCGACGGTCAACCGCCTGGAAGCGGAACTGGCAAAACGGTTGGGGTTTGCCGCTGCGTTGTTCGTGCCGACGGGCACCATGAGCAATCTGCTGGGCCTGATGGCTCATTGCGAACGGGGTGACGAATACATCGTCGGCCAGCAGGCGCACACGTATAAGTACGAAGGTGGCGGCGCGGCGGTGCTTGGCTCGATCCAGCCGCAGCCGCTGGAAGTGCAGGCTGATGGCTCGCTGGACCTGGCGCACGTCGTCGCCGCGATCAAACCGGACGACTTCCATTTCGCTCGTACACGGTTGCTGGCGCTGGAAAACACCATGCAGGGCAAAGTCCTGCCGCTGGAGTATCTCGCCCGGGCACGCAGCCTTACCCGTGAACATGGGTTGCAGCTGCACCTGGACGGCGCTCGGCTTTACAACGCGGCCGTCAAGTTGGGTGTTGATGCCCGCGAGATCACACAGCACTTCGATTCGGTTTCGGTCTGCCTGTCCAAAGGCCTGGGCGCGCCGATCGGGTCGGTGTTGTGTGGTTCGGCAGAGTTGATCGGCAAGGCGCGTCGCCTGCGCAAGATGGTCGGTGGTGGCATGCGCCAGGCCGGTCTTTTGGCCGCGGCGGGGCTTTATGCGCTGGATAACAACGTTCAGCGTCTGGCCGACGATCACGCCAATGCGCAATTTCTGGCCGACGGACTGCAAAAGGCCGGTTACGAAGTCGAGCCGGTGCAGACCAACATGGTTTACGTGAACATGGGCGACAAGGCCGAGGCGATCAAGGCCTTTGCCGCCGAGCGTGGCATCAAGCTGAGCGCTGCCGGACGCCTGCGGATGGTCACGCACATGGACGTTGACCGCGCTCAAATCGAGCAGGTCGTCGCGACATTCGTCGAGTTTTCTCGCAACTGATCGCCTTGGCGGTCCAATTGACCGTTTCTATCGTATAAACACGCTGTACCCCGCGCGCTGGGCCGATATAATGCGGCCCTTTGCCGTCGCTTCGTCTGTTGACGTTTCGTACAGGCCTTTGGCCGCAGCCTCCGTGGAAGAACCTAATGAAAAGCGCAGAAATCCGTGAAGCCTTCCTTCGCTTCTTCGAAGAGCAAGGCCACACCCGTGTAGCCTCCAGCTCTTTGATCCCGGGCAACGACCCAACCCTGCTGTTCACTAACGCGGGGATGAACCAGTTCAAGGACTGCTTCCTGGGCCAGGAAAAGCGCGCGTACACCCGCGCTGTCTCCAGCCAGAAATGCGTGCGCGCCGGCGGCAAGCACAACGACCTGGAAAACGTCGGTTATACCGCCCGTCACCACACCTTCTTCGAAATGCTGGGTAACTTCAGCTTCGGTGATTACTTCAAGCGCGACGCGATCACCTACGCCTGGAACTTCCTGACCTCCGAGCAGTGGCTGAACCTGCCGAAGGAAAAGCTCTGGGTCACCGTCTACGCCAGCGATGACGAGGCCTATGACATCTGGACCAAGGAGATAGGTGTTCCGGCCGAGCGCATGGTCCGCATCGGCGACAACAAGGGCGCGCCATACGCTTCCGATAACTTCTGGACCATGGGCGATACCGGCCCGTGCGGTCCTTGCACCGAGATTTTCTACGATCACGGCGCCGACATCTGGGGCGGCCCGCCGGGCTCGCCGGAAGAAGATGGCGACCGTTACATCGAGATCTGGAACAACGTGTTCATGCAGTTCAACCGCACCGCCGATGGCGTGTTGCACCCGCTGCCAGCGCCGTCGGTCGACACCGGCATGGGCCTGGAGCGGATCAGTGCCGTGCTGCAGCACGTTCACTCGAACTATGAAATCGACCTGTTCCAGAGTCTGCTGAGCGCATCGGCCAAGGCTATCGGCTGCACCAACGACGCTCAGGCTTCCCTGAAAGTCGTGGCTGACCACATTCGTTCGTGCGGTTTCCTGATTGCCGACGGCGTGCTGCCGTCCAACGAAGGCCGGGGTTATGTGCTGCGCCGGATCGTCCGTCGCGCCTGCCGTCATGGCAACAAACTGGGCGCCAAGGGCAGCTTCTTCTACCAGATCGTAGCGGCCCTGGTTGCCGAGATGGGCGAAGCCTTCCCTGAGCTGAAAGCCCAACAGGCACACATCGAACGCGTCCTGAAAGCCGAAGAAGAGCAGTTCGCCAAGACCCTGGAGCAGGGCCTGAAAATCCTTGAGCAGGATCTGGCTGAACTGAAAGGCGACGTGGTGCCGGGCGACGTGGTGTTCAAGCTCTACGACACCTACGGCTTCCCGATGGACCTGACGGGCGACATCGCTCGCGAGCGCAACTTGACCATCGACGAAGCAGGCTTCGAACGCGAAATGGAAGCCCAGCGCGTCCGTGCCCGTTCCGCCAGTTCCTTCGGCATGGACTACAACAGCCTGGTCAAGGTTGATGTGGCCACCGAATTCACCGGTTACAAAGCCACCAGCGGTTCGGCGAAAGTTGTTGGCCTCTATAAAGAAGGCCAGGCGGTCGACGTACTGAGTGAAGGCGAAGAAGGCGTGGTCGTTCTCAATCAGACCCCGTTCTACGCTGAGTCCGGCGGCCAGATCGGCGATTGCGGTTATCTGCAGTCGAGCGGTGGCCGCTTCGACGTGCGTGACACCACCAAGACCGGCGGCGCATTTCTGCACCACGGTGTGTTGGCATCGGGCAGCCTGATCATCGGTTCGCCGGTTGAAACCCACGTTGAAGCCGAGGTGCGCCACGCCACTTCGCTGAACCACTCGGCCACTCACTTGCTGCATGCGGCGTTGCGTAAAGTGCTGGGCGATCACGTTCAGCAGAAAGGCTCGTTGGTCGACAGTCAGCGCCTGCGCTTTGACTTCAGCCACTTCGAGGCCATCAAGCCTGAGCAACTGAAGGCCCTGGAAGACATCGTCAACGCCGAGATTCGCAAGAACTCCGCCGTTGAAACCGAAGAAACCGACATCGAAACCGCCAAGAAAAAAGGCGCCATGGCGCTGTTTGGCGAGAAGTACGGCGACAACGTGCGCGTGCTGAGCATGGGCGGTGATTTCTCCGTCGAGCTGTGCGGTGGCATCCACGCCAACCGTACCGGTGACATCGGCCTGCTGAAAATCATCAGCGAAGGCGGTGTTGCGTCGGGCGTGCGTCGTATCGAGGCAGTCACCGGTGCTGCGGCACTGGCTTACTTGAACGCTGCAGAAGAACAACTCAAGGAAGCGGCCAACCTGGTCAAGGGCAGCCGCGACAACCTGATCGACAAGCTGTCGGCTGTGCTGGAGCGCAACCGTCTGCTGGAGAAGCAACTCGAGCAGTTGCAGGCCAAGGCGGCCAGCGCGGCGGGCGACGATCTGTCGGCTTCTGCCCTGGACGTCAAAGGCGTGAAAGTGCTGGCCGTGCGTCTGGACGGTCAGGACGCCAAGGCGCTGCTGGCGCTCGTCGATCAGCTGAAAAACAAACTCGGCCGCGCAGTGATCCTGCTCGGCAGTGTCCATGAGGAAAAGGTCGTTCTGGTTGCAGGCGTAACCAAAGACCTGACTGGCCAACTCAAAGCCGGTGATTTGATGAAGCAAGCCGCTGCGGCAGTGGGCGGGAAGGGCGGTGGTCGTCCAGACATGGCGCAAGGCGGTGGTACTGACGCTGGCGCACTGGACGCGGCACTGGCCCTGACGGTTCCATTTGTAGAGCAGGGTTTATAAGGCAGGGTGTCCGGCCCGTCGTCTAGTGGCGGGCGGGAACGCTGTTTGAGTGATTATTTGGGCGCCCTTCATGGGCAGAGGCGGCTTTGAAATGGCTTTGATCGTACAGAAATTTGGAGGCACCTCAGTCGGCACTGTCGAGAGAATCGAGCAGGTCGCCGACAAGGTTAAGAAATTCCGCGATGCCGGCGATGACCTGGTGGTTGTCCTGTCGGCAATGAGCGGCGAAACCAACCGTCTGATCGATCTGGCCAAGCAAATCAGTGGTGATGGCCAACCGGTTCCGCGTGAGCTGGATGTGATCGTTTCCACGGGCGAGCAGGTGACGATTGCACTGTTGGCCATGGCGCTGATCAAGCGCGGCGTGCCTGCGGTGTCTTACACCGGCAACCAGGTGCGGATTCTGACGGACAGCGCGCACAATAAAGCGCGTATCTTGCAGATTGATGACCAGAAGATTCGCGGTGATCTGAAGGCAGGTCGTGTGGTGGTTGTCGCCGGTTTCCAGGGCGTCGACGAGCATGGCAACATCACCACCCTCGGTCGTGGCGGTTCCGACACCACCGGCGTGGCGCTGGCGGCGGCCTTGAAGGCCGACGAATGCCAGATCTACACCGATGTCGATGGCGTCTACACCACCGACCCGCGTGTGGTGTCCGTGGCCCAGCGCCTGGACAAGATTACCTTCGAAGAGATGCTGGAAATGGCCAGCCTCGGTTCCAAGGTGTTGCAGATCCGTGCGGTGGAATTCGCCGGCAAGTACAACGTTCCGCTGCGCGTACTGCACAGCTTCAAGGAGGGTCCGGGCACCCTCATTACTATTGATGAAGAGGAAACCATGGAACAGCCGATCATTTCCGGCATCGCTTTCAATCGCGATGAAGCCAAGCTGACCATCCGTGGCGTGCCAGACACCCCGGGCGTTGCATTCAAGATTCTCGGCCCGATCAGTGCCGCGAACATCGAAGTCGACATGATCGTGCAGAACGTTGCGCACGATAACACCACCGACTTCACCTTCACCGTGCACCGCAATGACTTCCAGGCCGCACAAACCGTACTGGAAAACACCGCTCGCGAGATCGGTGCCCGTGAAGTGGTCGGTGACATCAAGATCGCCAAGGTCTCGATCGTCGGCGTCGGCATGCGTTCTCACGCAGGTGTGGCCAGCCGCATGTTCGAATCCCTGGCGAAAGAAAGCATCAACATCCAGATGATCTCGACGTCGGAAATCAAAGTCTCCGTTGTGATCGAAGAGAAGTATCTGGAACTGGCTGTGCGCGCTCTGCACACAGCTTTCGAACTGGACGCACCGGCCCGAACAGGCGAGTGATGCGTTTGCCAAAGGGCGCGGTCTGACCGCGCCCTTTGTCTTTTTTGAATGGCGCGACCCAGGAACTGTTCTTTTGCTCGCGCTGGTCAATACTCAGGCATGTAGGGCTGCGATCGTTTTCCGGTTGTAGGTCGAGTGCCTTTTTTTTGCAGACTGTTGTCCCTGAAATGAAATGCGTGAGGAGAAAGGTATGCTGATTCTGACTCGTCGGTGCGCAGAAAGCCTGATTATTGGTGATGGCGAAATCACCGTGACCGTGCTCGGCGTCAAAGGAAATCAAGTGCGTATTGGCGTTAACGCACCTAAAGAGGTTGCGGTTCACCGTGAGGAAATCTACTTGCGGATCAAGAAAGAGAAGGACGACGAACCAAGCCATTAATTTTTATCGTTTTTTATGTTTGCAAACGGGGAAGAAGCTGGTTAATATACGCCCCGTGTTGCGGAGAGCTGGCCGAGTGGCCGAAGGCGCTCCCCTGCTAAGGGAGTACACCTCAAAAGGGTGTCGGGGGTTCGAATCCCCCGTTCTCCGCCATTATTTGCGTAGTACGTTGTAATCTGGCTTTTTCGGTAAGTGTTTGAAATTACTAGAAAAAGTGCTTTACATAGAGATTAGACGGCCTATAATGCGCGGCAACAAATGCACTCGTAGCTCAGCTGGATAGAGTACTCGGCTACGAACCGAGCGGTCACAGGTTCGAATCCTGTCGAGTGCACCATTTAAGGGTTGTTTGCAGTAATGCAAATGACTTGGCTCCAACCAGTTGTGATCTGGTATAAAAACACAAATGCACTCGTAGCTCAGCTGGATAGAGTACTCGGCTACGAACCGAGCGGTCACAGGTTCGAATCCTGTCGAGTGCACCAAACACCAAAAAGCCCGCGTTTAACGCGGGCTTTTTGCCGTCTGGGATTTGGCTTTTCCCTTTGTACATCCTTTCTCGTCGAACTCCACGTGTGCGCTGCGACCTCGCTTGAGTTCGTAGCGGTAGCTTGTTGCGGAATTCCTGATACTGATCTTGTCCGGCTTGCCCAGGGCGCTCTCGACGTCCTGTTGTGTCATGCCCGCGACTATCCGTTGATTGATGATTGCTTCGCGACGTTCCTTGGCGGTTATCAGGTTTGCGCACTTGTCCTCAGTCTGGCCGACAATGGTTGGCTCCTTCCTTCCGGTTTTCGTCGAGGGTGTCTCCCGAGCGTCAGCCTCAGGCATGAGCGCTATCGCGTTGCCGGGCGTGAAAGTGCGCACCTCTTGCTGCGAGAAGCTTTCACCCTCCGCGCAACTCAGGGTTGTGAAGGTGAGGCGACCGTCGGGTGCTTCGCAACGGTGAAGGATGGTTGCCTGCAACCGGGGTGAAAGGCAGAGCAGGGCAAGCAGTAAAAAATAAAAGGCAATTGATGGCATTAAACGTCCTCCATGACGGTCCATGTCAGGGTAGCCGCTACATTTTTCGATGAGGGTGTGTTTTCTTTTCAGAATGAGTCGTCGCAGTTGGAGAGATCAGGACTGCACTCAGCTTTGTCTTGCAACCGCTTGTTTCAGCCATGATTTTTTGACGTTTAAAACCGTCGGGCGGTGTATCATTGCGCCCGTCAGCCCCGCCGGGGCTTGTGGAATACCTCCATGGACTTACCCAGTAGTTACTCAGTATCCCGTTTTTCCAATCATGAATTGACTGATTGATCCTTCCGGCGTGCCCCGCTGCTGGGAGTGGAGTTCGCCTATGTCTGAAGTAGAAGTAAAGAAAACGCAGGAAAGCTTGCAGGACCGCCTCGCTCAAGTCGTTGAGCTGTTGCAGCGCCAGCGGGTGGTCGAAGACCTGACTCATCGCCAGGAAGGTCCGCATCACGACCGGGTCGAGAACCTGGTTCACCGGCAAAACCTCGTCGAGCTGCAACGCAAGCTCGATGATCTGCACTCCGCCGACGTTGCCTACATCCTTGAAGCCTTGCCGCTGGACGATCGTCTGACGCTTTGGCAATTGGTCAAGGCGGATCGCGACGGCGACATTCTCCTCGAAGTATCCGACTCGGTTCGTGAAACCCTGATCGCCGACATGGACGATCACGAGCTCCTGGCTGCGGCCAAGGACATGGACGCCGACGAACTTGCTGACCTGGCTTCCGAGCTGCCGCGAGACGTTGTCCACGAGCTGATGGAAACCCTCGATGGTCAACAGCGTGAGCGCGTCCGCTCCGCGTTGTCCTATGACGAGGAGCAAGTCGGTGCGCTGATGGACTTCGAGATGGTGACCATCCGTGAGGATGTCAGTCTCGAAGTCGTGCTGCGTTACCTGCGGCGTCTCAAGGAGCTGCCGGGCCACACCGACAAACTGTTTGTGGTCGACTACGACGGCGTGCTCAAGGGCGTGCTGCCGATCAAGCGTTTGCTGGTCAACGATCCGGAAAAGCAGGTTTCGGAAGTCATGGCCAGCGACCCGGTGAGTTTTCACCCGGACGAAGATGCCTACGATGCCGCTCAGGCGTTCGAACGTTACGACTTGATCTCGGCGCCTGTGGTCGACAAGAACGGCAAGCTGATCGGCCGTCTGACCATCGATGAAATGGTCGACCTGATCCGTGAAGAGAGCGAAAACGAAGTACTCAACATGGCGGGTCTGCGCGAAGAAGAAGATATCTTCGCTTCGGTCTGGAAATCCCTGCGCAACCGTTGGGCCTGGCTGGCGGTCAACCTGATCACCGCGTTTATCGCATCCCGGGTGATCGGCCTGTTTGAGGGCTCCATCGAAAAACTGGTGGCACTGGCGGCATTGATGCCGATCGTGGCCGGTATCGGTGGCAACTCGGGCAACCAGACTATCACCATGATCGTTCGAGCCATGGCGCTGGACCAGGTGAGCACCGGCAATACCTCGCGATTGATGCGCAAGGAGCTGGCCGTCGGTTTGATCAATGGCCTGGTCTGGGGTGGCGTGATTGGCGTTGTGGCCTATCTGCTTTATGGCAGTTGGTCCCTCGGGGTGGTGATGACCGCCGCCATGACGCTTAACTTGTTGCTGGCGGCGTTGATGGGGGTCTTGATCCCGATGACTCTGGCGCGGCTTGGGCGCGATCCGGCGATGGGTGCCAGCGTTATGATCACTGCCATGACTGACAGCGGCGGGTTCTTCATCTTCCTCGGGCTGGCAACGATTTTCCTGCTCTGACTGACCTGCTTTAAGAAACCCGCCAATTCGGCGGGTTTTTTATGGCCGAATTTCAGGCAAAAAAAAGCCAGCGATTATGCTGGCTTGGCTTTCGGGTCGAATCAGGAAGCGTCTGCGGCCATTTCGGCGTCATGGGCAATCAGCGAAACAAGAGCATTTTGCTGACGGTGGGAGAGTTGGCGGAAGCGTTGCAGCAGTTCACGTTCGTGCAATGACAGCTCCGGGCTGTCCAGGCGCATGCTCAACTCTTCGCCCAGTGCACCTTCCTGAATAAGACTCTGCTCAAGGCGCGCAATGATTTCGGAGTTCATGCTGCGATGATGATTGCGAGCCACCTCGGCAATGCGTTCACGCATTCCGTCTGGCAGACGTACGACGAACTTGTCAGCCGTACGGCTGGAATAAATTGCCTGTTTCAATGGGCGCATATATTTAACCGGTTAGTTCAGGGGAGCGGTTCTCGGGATTGGCCGCAGGATGTCTGATAGGACAAGCTCTCTGGCCAAATGTTCAACCTGAATTGATAGAGGCTCGCATCATGCCTCAAAGCAGCCAGATCATTGGCGTCAATTCTGTGACAAATATTGAGCTGGGTAAAGGCGTTATGCCAGCACCTTTATCGAAAATGTGGACTGGTTAGAAAACTTTGGTCCCTGCCCGTATCGCTGACCGCGTGCTCTTCCCGTCAGGTGATGCCCGAAGACGCCTGAAGGTGCATGCTACGCGGATTCGATCCTTGGTCCTTACCTTATACAGGATAGTGGCAAATGGCCGATTTACTAGTGGCAGACCCGCACAGGGGGGGGATTCAGGATGGATGGCAGGCTGATTTACTTGATGGGGCCTTCCGGATCCGGCAAAGACAGCCTCATCGAAGCGGCTCGACAACCTTTACGCTCGATAAACGGCGAAGTGGTACGACGGGTCATTACGCGTTCGGCTGAATCCGTAGGCGAAGATGCCATCGGAGTCTCTCGCGAGGAGTTCGAACAACGCCGCGACAAGGGTGACTTTGCGCTGTCGTGGCACGCCCATGGCCTGGATTACGGCATTCCGGTCCAGATCGACCATTGGCTGGAAGAAGGTCGTCATGTCTTGGTCAATGGCTCTCGTGGTCACCTGGCCGAGGCACTGCAACGCTACCCGACATTATTGCCGGTGCTGTTGACGGTCCAGGATGAGGTATTACGCGAGCGACTGATGAAGCGAGGCCGTGAGAGCCTTGCAGAAATTGAAGCCAGATTGCGCCGCAACAGGTTATTTACAGCGAAGGATCCTCTCGTTGATTCTCATATCTATCGACTCGACAACTCAGGCGAGATTGCCGTCACCGTCGCCAATCTTCTGAAATTGCTGAACGTCAGCGCAGAACCGGATCGAATTTGATTTTGCGTCCGATAATCAGTGCCAGCACGAATAACGCGCCGAAAACGCCGCAGGCGATCAGGGGTACGGTGGCAACCGTGTCCGGGACCAATGACAGATGAAGAATGCCGCTCAGTAAGGCAAGGATCAAAAATCCTGCGGCTGATTTGGACATTGCTGTGCTCCTGATAGGGTGATTCAAAATACCAAGCGTTCCGAAGTCTGAGACACCGGCAGATAATTTTGCTGGCTTACGTCCTGGCCAACAAAGCCGCGCTGATCGTTCATGACCGCCAATTGCGGGGCTTTTTGCAGCTGGAGGTAATGCGGCATCCGATGCGCGACCTGCTCAGCGCCGCTCTCGGCGGCAAAATGACCACCCAGCAGGACGGTAAGAGCGATTGCATTCGAGAGTAAAAGGACGCTGTTCATGAGGCTAACCTCGGTTGTTCGTCAGAACAGCTAAAGCAGCCCGCGTGCCAAGAGTCTAACGGCAATTAAATCCTTTAAAAACAAAGAATTAACTTATTACTTAAAGAGGCCGTCGTTGCAAATTGCAATGATGGCATTTTGAGAGGATGCAATTTGCACGGTAAATTAAGCCACGATGACAAGGGGCGGCTGCCTACACTTAAAAAGCCCTACGGACGACATGACAAAAGCAGGCCTGGCCGTTAACATGCTCGCCGTCTATCGCACCGCATCCCTGCGGGGCGATCTGTGTCTCAGTAGCTCAATTGGATAGAGCATCCCCCTCCTAAGGGGAAGGTTGGCAGTTCGAACCTGCCCTGGGACACCACCTGATTTTCAGCCCTGCGCTGTGATAAAAAGCCCCGCCGGAGAATCCTCCAGCGGGGCTTTTTTATGCCCGTCGACCCGACGACCTACATGGCAAGTCCATCGTTGCTGTGCCTTACTCCTCGTACCATTCAAGGAGTGACGCGATGCGACACAGAGGTGCACATTTCTGGTTATGGACCAACAGCAGGCTACTTCACCATACCCATGAAGAAGTGCTCAGCGATGGTGTGCAGGTCGAGGTGCAGGCACGGGTCGGTCATGGGGGCGTCACGCAGGTGTTCATCGGTATATACGCTGACGGTGGCGGGGCGATTTGCGAGGAGTTTCATGACCGTGCGGTAGGTGAATATTATTGTTCCGCGTTGAAGTGGGGCGCTCAGCGGGCGAGAGAGCTGGTGGCGGACAGTCAAGCGTTTGTCGCGCCGCATCGGGTGCAATTGACGTTGGCCCCAGTGATTACCGATGAACCGACACTGGCATTGCGACGCATGGAAATGACCGAACGGGAGCGTTTGAAAATCCGTTCCGAAGACGCCTGGTCGGAGTACCTGGCGGCCAAAGCCGCGATGCTTGAGCTGATGCGCGCCACCAAAGTCGACCCCGGGGTGTGGGCGGACCACAAGGATCGCCTGCGGCAGGCGATTGATCGGCGCATCAATGTGCAACGCGCCTATCTGCGCTGAGTCATTTGCCGATCGACAGGCTCGAGGAGCGTCGCAGTTCCTCGATAGTCTCGATCAGTTCATCGTAGGACACCGGTTTGCCGATGTGCTGGTCGAAGCCCGATTGCCGGGATTTCTGAATATCGCTTTGAGCACCATAGCCCGTCAGCGCAATGGCCGGCACATCCCTGAGCAGCGGGAGTTGCCGCAAAGCGCTCATCAGTTCGTGACCGTTCATGACTGGCATGCCCAGGTCCGAAATGATCAGGTCGAAGTGCGTGCCTTTTGCGGCGTCCAGCGCGGCCACCGGACGGTCGAAGGCAATCACTTGCGCGTCCTCCATTTCCAGCAGCATCTTCAAGGTTTCCAGCACTTCGGCAGAGTCGTCGACCAGCAGAATGGTCAAGCCGCTCAGCCGTCCGGCCCCCTCGTCGACCTGCGTAGCGGTTTGAGCGTCATGATCAGTCTTGGCCATCGGCAAGTAGACACTGAACGTGCACCCTGCACCCAATCCGGGTGAGCTCACTTCAACCGAGCCGTGTTGCGCTTCTGCCAGTTGGCGGACCAGCGACAAGCCGATCCCCAGCCCTTCACGGTTGTGCGTGGCATGTTGCTTCTCTGCCTGCCCGAACAGATCGAACACGTGCTCAAGGTTCTCGGCGGCAATGCCGGTGCCGTTGTCTTTGACGTCCAGCCGCACCCTGTTTCCGTCCTGGCTGGCGATCAGTTGCACGTGGCCATTGGGCGGGGTGAATTTCAGCGCGTTGTTCACCAGGTTCCAGATAATCTGTTCCAGGCGTGTCGGATCGGCATGCACCATCAACGGCTCTGAAGGCACATGCAACTCGACCGTGGTTTCGTGCCGCTCGTTGAGCACGACGCTGTGGATATCACGCAGCACGCTGACCAGGTCCGTGGCGACCGGTTGCAGCTTGAGTTTGCCGGTACGGACACGGGCGACATCCAGCAGATCATCGATGATCCGGGCCTGGCTATTGACGGCATCGCAGATCGTATTGACGGCCTTGGCGGCCGGAGCCACGGACTTGGTCACCGGCAGGCGACGCAGCAGCTCAGCGTTGAGCTGGATCAGGTTCAGCGGGTGCTTGAGCTCATGGGACATGACCGCGAAGAACTCGTCCTTGAGGTAATTGGTGTTGCGGGTCTCGGCCAGCGCCAGGCTTTGCGCTTCGTGCTGACGTTTGTGGCCGGTCAGGTCCCGGGCAATCTTCACGTAGCCTCGGAGGTTGTCACCGCTGAGTAACGTCGCCTCACCACTGCAAAAGAACCGACTGCCATCCTTGCGCAAGTGCCAGCGTTCGTCCTCGCTGCGCCCATGGTCGCGCACCGTCTGCAGTTCTTTCTCGGGCACGCCGCTGGCGCGGTCCTCTTCAGAGAAAATAAAGTCGTAATAAGCGCCCTCTGCTTCGCTCTTGCTATAACCGAAGATCAACTCGGCACCTTTGTTCCAGCTGGTGATCACCCCTTGTTCATCCAGCGTGATGATCGCGTAATCGCGGGTGCTTTCAGCCACCAGACGCATGCGTTCTTCGCCCAGGCGCAGTTCTTCTTCGGCGGCGCGGCGTTTGGTGATGTCGATGAAGGTCAGCACCGTCCCGTCGATATGGTCTTCGCTGGAGCGGTAGGGCAGCAGGCGGGCGATGTACCAGCGCTTGTCGGTGCTGCTGACTTCGCGCTCGATCATGTTCAATGACTCGAAGACCAGCGCTGCATCACGGGCCAGGTCGTCGTAGTGCAGTCGGTGGGTGATGTCGAGCAAGGAGCGTCCGGTATCCACCGGCAACATGCTGAAGATGTCCGTGGCGCGCGGAGTGAACCATTTGATCCGCATGTTGCGGTCAACGAACACCGTGGCGATGTCGGTGGAGGCGATCAGGTTGGTCAGGTAGTCGTTGATCTTGTCGGTTTCTTCAACTTTGGTTTTCAGCTCGTAGTTGACCGTCAGTAACTCTTCGTTGATCGATTGCAGTTCTTCCTTGCTGGTTTCCAGCTCTTCGGTGGCCGAGCGCAGCTCTTCGTTGATTGCCTGCATTTCTTCGTTGGAGGCCTTCAGCTCCTCGCTGGAGACTTCCGATTGTTCGATGGTGTCCTGCAAGTGCAACTTGGTGCGTTGCAGTTCGCGTTCAAGGTTGGACAGCACCTGGCTTTCGGTTTGCGTCAGGGTCGAGGCGGCCTGTTCCGAGGGATCGACTTCGGCCTCTTCGAAAATCACCAGGACAAACTCGCCGTCCGACTCTTCGTCCTTATAAGGCTGCGCCATCAGGTCGACTTTGTAACGCCGGTTGTCCCGGCTGATCGGCACCGCACGGGATTTGACCACCAGGCCACTCTGCTGGACCTGAAACAGCGTGGTGCGAATCTCCAGACGCAACTCGGGAACAATCAGCGTCAGCAAGTTACGCGACAACTCGCCGCCCACATGGCGCAGGAAGCGCCCAGCGCTATCGCTCATGTGCAGGATGTCGGCGTTGGCATCGACAATTATGCTCGGTGGCGCCGCGCTTTCGAGGGCGCGCTGATGGATGTCGGCAAAGGACAGTTTGCGCTGCACCGCGTTTTGCGGCGTCTCACGGGAAATATTGCTGCGCACATACCCGCCGCGCGGCATGGTTGGGGTACGTCGGCTATTGGTCGTGCCGGTCTTGGCGCGGAAGATCCGGTTGCGCTTGTCCACCGGAGCGAACAGTTCGTGGCAAGCATCGGCGCTCTCGGAAGAGCCCAGGAACAGGAAACCGCCCGGACGCAGTGCGAAGTGAAACATTTGCAGAATTTCACGCTGCACTTCGCGATCCAGGTAGATCAGCAGGTTGCGGCAAACGATCAGGTCAATCTGCGAAAAGGGCGGATCGGACAACAGGCTGTGTTTGGCAAACAGGACCTTTTCGCGAATTTCCTTGCGAATCCGGTAGTGGTCATCTTCCTTGACGAAGTAATGCCGCAGGCGCGTCGGCGGCACATCGGTCACGATCGCTTGCGGGTACAGACCGGCCCGGCCGATGCTGATGGCGCGCTCGTCAATGTCGGTGGCGAACAGTTGCAGCGAGGCTTTGCTGGCGTCCAGTTGCAGTTGATCGTTGAGCAGCATCGCCAGGCTGTAGGCTTCTTCGCCCGTTGAACAACCGGCGGACCAGACACGGATTTCTTCTTTCTCGGGCTGCGCCGACACGGCGGCACTGACCAGTTGCGGCAGCACGTTCCGCTCCAGGGCTTCGAACGCCTCGCGATCACGGAAGAAGTTGGTCACGCCAATCAACATATCGCCCAGCAGGGCTTTGGTTTCTTCGGGATTGTTTTGCAGGAAGCGGAAATAGGCACCCAGGTCGGGTTGGGCCGTGACCTGCATCCGGCGCTCGATCCGCCGCAACACGGTCGCGCGCTTGTAGTGCTTGAAATCATGGCCGGTGCCGGTGCGCAGCTGGATCAGGATGTCATGGAGCAGCTGTTCGGCGAGCGCCGCGTCACGCTCGGACACAGAGGCGAACGTTTGCAGGTCCGGGTCGTTGGCGGTGGGCAGGCTGATTTCCTGTGAGTTTCGCCACAGCTCCAGCAGCTTTTGCGGCATTTCCACCACCGGCAACACCAGATCGACATTGCCGGTTTCGATGGCAGCGCGAGGCATGCCGTCAAACTCGGCATCTTCCGGTGCCTGGGCCATGGTGATGCCACCGTGTTCCTTGATGCGCGACAGCCCGACCGCACCATCGGAGCCACTGCCTGACAGCACCAGGCAGAAAGCGCGCTCGCGGTGGACTTCGGCCAGGTCGCGGAAAAACAGATCAATCGAGGCGTGCCGAGACCCGTGCGGGTCGTTGCTGCTGACTTCAAGCACCCCGTCATTCATCGTCAGCCGCTGAGCCGGCGAGATGACGTAAACGTGGTTTTTCTCGATCGGCACCGTTTTGGTGACTTGCAGGACTGGCATCCGGGTCGATTCCTGGATGATCTTGTCCGCGATGCTCTGGTGATCGGGCGACAGGTGAAGAATGATCACGAACGCCATGCCGTTGTCATGCGGCATGTTCTCGAAAAACAGTTTGATGGCTTGCAGCCCGCCCGCCGAGGCTCCAACGCCTACCACTGGAAAATCCAGGGTGCTGGGCTTCAGGGCCTTACGCTCTGGAGCCGGGGCCGAGTGCTGGGGGGTGCTGGTCATTTCTTCTGCCTTAGTCGGCGACTGCGGTCTATTGATATCTTCGGTTATAAAAAGCGCGTCAATAAAGCAGCATAATCCCGTTTTTCAATAACACCTTCAAATATTTAGAGACACTTGATTGGCTGGAGTTCTCAAGGGAACGGCACTCCTGGCCGATAACCCGAACGGTCATTGTCTTCTTCTCAAATTGCCTGGAAATCTTCGATGCTGTCGTATCACCAAAAGAGTTTTCTGATCGTCGATGATTTCTCGGATTTCCGCAGTTCCGTCAGGTCCATGCTGCGTGAACTGGGGGTCAAGGACGTCGACACCGCAGACACCGGGGAGCAGGCGCTGCGCATGTGTTCGCAGAAGGCCTACGATTTCATCCTGCAGGATTTTCACCTCGGCGACGGCAAGAAGAACGGCCAGCAAGTCCTCGAAGACTTGATGATCGAAAAGCTGATCAGCCATGAAAGCGTGTTCGTCATGGTCACTGCCGAAACCAGCCAGGCCATGGTGCTCAGCGCGCTGGAACACGAACCCGACGCTTACCTGACCAAGCCGTTCAACCGTTCCGGCCTGGCCCAGCGCCTGGAGCGTCTGGAACAGCGCAAGAACCTGCTCAAGCCGATCCTGCAAGCGCTCGATCGTGGCAAACCGCTCGAAGTGCTCAATGCCTGCATCGAGCTGTGCAAGAAGGACATCCGTTATTCGCCGCTGTGCCTGCGTTACCGCGCGGACGCCTTGCGCGACCTGAATCAAAACGAAGCGCTGGAACGTCTCTACGACAGCATCATTGCCGATCGGCCGTTGCCGTGGGCGTTTGCCGGGTTGGGCAAGTTGCTGTTCAAGCGTGGCCAGGTCAGCCAGGCTAAAGGCGTTTACGAAAAAGCCCTGAAAGTGTTTCCGATGATGCCGGCGCTGTATGACGGCATGGCTGATGTGCTGGTGGCCGAAGGGGATACCAAGGGCGCGCAGAAAGTATTGGAAGAAGCCATTCGCCTGTCGCCGCTGGCGGTGCGCCGGCAAGCACTGCTGGGCAAACTGGCGATGGCCAACGAAGATTTCGATACGGCCTCAAAGGCTTATCGCCAGGCCGTGTCCCAAGGCGCGCAGTCACGCTTCAAGGATGCCGAAAGCAACCTCGGCCTGGCCCATGCGTTGATCAGCAAAGGCAGCGAGAAAGGTCTGGATACCCGCACCCGACTGGAGATCAATACGACCCTCAGTCTGGTGGCCAAGGAAAACCCGTCTGATCCTGGCCTGCAGATTCGTGCGCGCCTGATGAAAGCCACCAGCCTGTTGCTCAACGACGCCGAAACCGCCGAGAAGCTCACCGAGCAGGCGATGATGCGCCTCGATGGCATGGAGCAGTTCATGAGCGCCGAAGCCGCGCTGCTGGTGGCCAAGCAGCTGCAAATGCTCGGCCAGGCGAGCGCCGGCGCGACGATGTTGAAAAACTGTGCGGAAATCTACGGTGACGATCCAGTGGTGATGCAAGGGATCGCCAAACTGACCGACGACCCGACGATCCTCAGCCAGAGCAACGCGGCCTCCGACCTCAACCGGCAGGGTGTGCAGGTGTACAAGACCGGTAACCTGGTCGAAGCCCGGGCAATCTTTCGCAAAGCGCTGGCGCTGCAACCGAAGAACATCAGTATCGCCCTTAACATGGCGCAATCGCTGCTGCACGGCACCGATACCAGCGTAGCGTCGGCCGAGCTCGATGAATGCCGGGCTTGCCTGAAACTGGTGGGCATGATGCCCGACACCGACGCGCGGTATCCGCGCTTTCAGAAACTGAAAATCAAGGCGTTCAGCGGATGAGCCAAGACAACTCTGCACTGGATTTTTCGACGGTGATTGCCTCCACCGTGCACGACATGAAGAACTCGTTGACCCTGCTGATGCAGGCCCACAGCCAATGGCTGGCCCGCTTGCCCGATCCCGAGCGGCACAGCCCGGAGCAGGGCGTCATCGAGTACGAGTTCGCTCACCTCAACGGCATGCTGGTGCAGTTGCTGGGGCTGTACAAACTGGGCGTCAATCAGATGCCGTTGCAGCCGGCCTACCATGAGCTGGATGATTTCATCGAAGCGCAACTGGCCGCTCATCAGGAAGTGTTCGCCAGTCGCGGCATTGTCGCGACTTATGAAGTCGACCCGTTGAGCCCCTTGGGTTTCTTTGATCGCGAGCTGGTGGCCTCGGTGCTGGCCAACTGCATCAACAACGCCATTCGTTACGCCCGCCAGTCATTGCTGATCAGTGTCGGCGACGAGGCCGGCGAACTGGTGCTGTCCATCAACGACGATGGCGACGGTTATCCGGTCGAGATGATCGAGCGTCAGGCCGATTATGTGCAGGGCATCAACCACAGCAGCGGCAGCACAGGCCTGGGCTTGTATTTCGCCGGACGGATCGCCGCCTTGCATCAGCGCAATGGCGTGGAAGGACGCACCCGGATCAGCAACGGCGGGCCGTTGGGTGGTGGGGTGTTCAGCCTCTGTTTGCCCTGACGTTTCTTTTTGTGTGGCGCTGCTTGATATTCCGAACAGGCGGAGCCTATTTTGTACGGGTCGCCGTTCGCGGCTCGCACAATTACAAAGGATTGCGTCATGACAACCGATGGCCAGCGTTCACTCGCACAGCGATTGACGGGCATTGATGAGATTGAATGTGTCACGCCGGATTTGAACGGCGTGCCTCGGGGCAAGGTAATGACCGCCGAGGGGTTTCTCGAAGGAAGGCGTTTGCAGATGGCGCGGGGTGTGCTGCTGCAATGCATCATGGGCGGATATCCGCCCGCACGCTTTTACGGCAGCGATGATGGCGACCTGGCGCTGGTGCCTGACCCGGCACACATCCACCGCCTGCCCTGGAGCCCGCAACCGCGGGCACTGGCCATTTGCGACGCCGATGAACTGACCGGCGAGAGCTCGAAGCTGTCGACCCGTGGCCAACTCAAGGCGGTGATCGCCCGTTACGCGGCGCTGGGCCTGGCGCCGGTGGTGGCGACCGAGCTGGAATTCTTCGTGTTCGCGCCCAATCCCGACCCGACGCAACCGTTCCAGCCGCCGTTGGGCCTGGACGGTCGGCGCGAGGAAGGTCATTCGGCGTTCAGTGTCAGTTCCAATAACGGTCTGCGGCCATTCTTCAGCGAAGTCTACCAATGCATGGCGGCCCTGGGTTTGCCGCGCGACACCTTCATGCATGAGATGGGCGTCAGCCAGTTCGAGATCAACTTGCTGCACGGCGATCCGTTGCTGCTGGCCGACCAGACGTTCCTGTTCAAGCACCTGCTCAAGGAAGTCGCGCTCAAGCACGGCCTGAGCGTGGTGTGCATGGCCAAGCCGCTGGCGCACACGCCGGGCAGTTCGATGCACATTCACCAGAGCATCGTCGAGATCGGCAACGGACGAAATGTGTTCAGCGACGCGGCAGACCAACCGACAGCGACCTTCCGTCACTTCATTGGTGGCCAACAGGCCGGCATGGCGGATTTCACCGCGTTGTTTGCGCCGAACGTGAATTCCTATCAGCGCTTGTGCCATCCGTATGCTTCGCCGAACAATGCCTGCTGGTCCCACGACAACCGGGCCGCCGGATTGCGCATTCCGGCCAGTTCACCAGCCGCCCGTCGGGTCGAAAACCGCTTGCCGGGGGCTGATGCGAATCCGTATCTGGCGATCGCCGCCAGTCTTGCCGCCGGTTTGTATGGCATCGAGAACGAACTGGAGCCGAGCGAGGCGATCCAGGGCGAATTCGAAGTCCCGGATAATCTTTCGTTGCCGTGTACCTTGCATGCCGCTCTTGAACGTCTGAAACGTAGCCAATTGGCGAAGGAACTGTTCGGCAAGGAGTTCATCGAAGGCTACGTCGCTTCGAAGACCATGGAGTTGACCAGCTTCTTTGATGAAATTACCCCCTGGGAGCGCCGTGTTCTGGCCACCCAGGCCTGACGACCTGTCGTCTTCGGGCTATCTTTTCGGATAGCCCGTTTCTTACCGCAAGGAGCCGCTCGGAACGCCGATGCGCCAAATCTGGAAACCTTTTCGAGCGCTTTATTTTGCCTCGCTGATGATGTTGATCGGCTCAGGCTTGCTGAGTACCTACCTGGGCTTGCGTCTGGCGGCGGATAACGTCGACAGCTTGTGGGTGGGTGCGTTGATGGCCGCCAACTATTTCGGCCTGGTGCTGGGTGGCAAGATCGGTCACCGACTGATCGCCCGGGTCGGGCATATTCGCGCCTATTCGGCCTGCGCCGGGATTGTCGGCGCGGCGGTGCTCGGCCACGGCCTGGTCGACTGGTTGCCGGCGTGGATATTCCTGCGGGTGATCGTCGGCCTCGGCATGATGTGCCAGTACATGGTGATCGAAAGCTGGCTCAATGAGCAGGCTGAAGCGTCCCAGCGTGGCACGGTATTCAGCGGCTACATGATCGCTTCCTACCTGGGGTTGGTGCTCGGTCAGCTGATTCTGGTCATGCACCCGGCCCTGGGCCTGGAACTGCTGATGCTGGTCGCCCTGTGCTTCGCGTTGTGTCTGGTGCCGGTGGCCCTGACCCGGCGGATTCACCCGGCGCCATTGCATCCGGCGCCGATGGAGCCGCGGTTCTTCATCAAGCGCGTGCCGCAGTCATTGAGCACGGTGCTGGGCGCGGGGCTGATCATTGGCTCCTTCTACGGTCTGGCGCCGCTGTATGCCTCGCAGCAAGGATTGTCCACCGAGCAGGTCGGTCTGTTCATGGGTAGCTGCATTTTTGCCGGGCTGCTGGTGCAGTGGCCATTGGGCTGGCTCTCTGACCGTTATGACCGGGCGTTGTTGATCCGCTGTTTTGCGGTGGTCCTGGCCCTGACCGCGTTGCCGCTGGCGATCATGCAGCAGGTGCCGCTGGAGGTTCTGTTCGTCGCCGGGTTCTTCTGTTCGCTGGTGATGTTCTGCCTGTATCCGCTGGCGGTGGCCTTCTCCAATGACCACGTCGAAGGTGATCGTCGCGTGTCCCTGACAGCGATGTTGCTGGTGACTTACGGCGTGGGCGCCAGCATCGGGCCGTTGGTGGCCGGTGTCCTGATGAAGCTGTTCGGCAGCCACATGCTGTATGCCTTCTTCAGCTTCTTCGCGTTGGTGCTGGTGTGGCGGATTCGCCCGAAAGCGGTCACCAACCTGCATCAGGTCGAAGATGCGCCGCTGCATCACGTGGCTATGCCGGACAGCATGTCGAGTTCGCCGCTGGTGGCGTGCCTTGACCCGCGGGTCGATGAGCAGGTGGTGCAGGATCAGATGCAAAATCCGATCAGCCCGGAACCTGCGCCTGAACCAGAGCCGGATCCCGAGACCGATCCACCATCAGAAGACCCGGATGCGGGTCGTGAGCAAAGCTTCACCGAAGCCAGGCCCTAAAAACCTGCGCATAAAAAAACGGGCAGTCACCGCAAGGGACTGCCCGTTTTTTGTTGAAGCACCGTATTACATGTCGTCTTTGTCGAAACGGCGTGCTTCACGCTGTAGCTGATAGACGAACCGTTCGACTTGCCGCTGCACCAGACCGCTCATGTTATGAAAGCGAACACCGGCGAAGGTGGTGGAGATCCTCTCTTCGAAGTGCAGGTAACGCAATTCGACCGGTGCGGTCATGTTGCCGAAGGGCAGGGCGGCGACAAAGCGGTCATAGACCTGGCCCAGTTGCAGGCTGCCGGTGATGTCACCTTCAAAACGCAGTTTGCAGCCGGTGGCCGAGATGTCCAGCAGCTTGCCGCCCAAGGTCGATTTGAGTTTCTCACCGCCCAGTTCGACGTTGACCAGTTGCGCCAGTTTCAACGCTGCACGGAACGCATTACGGCGCTGGTGATAGATCACTTCAGCGGGCAGTGGGCCACGATAGCAGCGAGCATCGCCGGACTCATCGATGGTCAGCGTACCGTTACTTTCCCAGGCGATGCGCACGCCGTCATGAAAGCCTTCAACCTTGAATGGTTCTCCGGCCAGCAGAAAACGTTCCCCGTCACGCGGGATCATTTCATCCAGGGCGATCGAATTGCTGTCGCGATCAACGTTCACCAGATAGCTCTGGAAGCGTTGGGTGCGCTCATGGAACGTGATGATCAGCGGATCATGGCTTTCTTGCAGCTGCCGCAGGTTACCGGCGATTTCCATCGGCGTGGATAGCACCTTGGGTGGCTGCGGAGCATCGTCCGCGTTTAAGGCATTGAACACGGTTCATCATTCTCCAGGCAAAATTTGACTGCGACTTGCTAGCATACTGCCAGCATGTGAGGCGTCTTGATAGAGCGTGCTCATCAACAGGCTCAAGCCTGACTAAGCGGGCGCGGCTTTGCGAGCTTGGAGGTTGATCCGCGGGCATCGTAAAGCGCTGGCGGTTCGCCGCCGGTGAGGATTTTCAGCTGATTGGCCGTGGCGGCCTGCTGGACCAGGATCGACTGGCCATTATTGACGTTGGCTGCCTGGCATTGAGCCAGTAGATCGGTCAGTTTCTCGCTCTGTTCCAGCAATTGATCGCCGATGCTCGACTGGCTGGCAAGTTGCTCCAGGCCACTGCGATCGGCCGGCAGATTGAGGCTGACGAGGATTTCACTGCGCTTGCGGCCATGCTGTTCAAGCAGAATGATCATTGCCTGCTTCTGCGCCAGAATATCTTCGAGCAGCGGCATGTCGCGACCGTGCAAGGCGAGGGACTCGGTTTGCAGTAACTCCAGCAAGCGTTGCGCTGGAGCAAAGTCGTCGGTGATCAGTTGCAGTAAATTAGTGTCGTGCATGGCTGGCCTTGGGGTTTAAGCGTCCAAAAGCCTGGCGCAGGCCGTGGCCTAGCGCTGGGCTTCGAAGTTGAGCAGTTTGCTGGCTACACGGTTGCTGTCGACTTTATAGCTGCCATCGGCAATCGCTGCTTTCAACTCGGCCACGCGGGCGTTGTCGACGGCAGGCTGATCGCGCAGCTTGTCAGTGACCTTCTGCAACTGTTGAGCCTCATTGCTGAGGTGTACCGATTCCCCGCTTTTGACGGTACTGGCCTGTTCGGCCGGGGTATTCAGCGGCGCGGATGTGCCGGTTTCGGCGGTTTCCTTCGCGGTGCTGGTACGTGTACTACCGGTAAGTGACGAGGAACTGTTCAAACGGCTGAAATCGATGACCATGGTAAAAAACCTCTGGGTATTTGGACGCTTGCCATGTTTTCGGCTCTCCCTGCGAAAACTTTAGGCCCATTTATCAATGAGCTTGCATGCGCCAGCGCTTGTCCTGCCTGCGGCACAGTTTAGGGAACAGCCGGGCGGCGCGCCATCTTTCACCAGCAGATTGTTCTACATGGCAACTTCCACCTGGCCCGGCGCGATGACTTGCGCCTTGATGACCCGCTGGGAGTTGAGGTTTTTCACACGAATCTGTTCACGCAAGCCGCCGTTGGACAGGGCTTCGCCCGGCATACGCACACTGAGCGTACCACTGCGGGCGGTAATCACCACTTGGTCGCCCTTGCTGATGACTTCCGCCTGTTCGAGATGGACCAGCGTCAGGACCTGATTGGCGACCGTTGGTCGGGTAAGTTTCTGCCCCACGGCTTGTTCCAGGGAGGTGAAATAACCCTGGTTGATCAGGCTGATGTCTCGCTCGCGCAACATGACATCGCCGGGCTCGATGACCCCGGCGCGTTTGAGCGGCCGGGTGGTGGTGACAACGTCCCGAAACAGGCGGACTTGAGCGGGCACGAAGACTGTCCAGGGGGATGTGCTGTCGCAGCGGACCTTGACCGTGACCCGTCCGATCGGGGTCGCCGGGCTCTCCAGGGTGGCTGTCAATTCCTTGTCGCACATGGGCATGCGCAGTCGCGGATCGAGCTGGTTGACTTCGATTTCGTAGCGTCCTTCCGTTTGACTGGTAGCCAAATAGTCTTCTACGGTGAATTCAAGAAAGCCCTGAGTGACGCCGATAAGCATGTCAGGCAAGGTAACCGCGTCAGCAAGGGCAGGGCTGCCAGCGTTGAACAGGCAGACGGCCGACATTGCGCAAAGCAATTTGCGGGTAATTGATGTCAGGCGTCGGAAAAATGTCGGTTCTGTGTTCATAAGAGTTAAAAAGCAAGCGCCGTGCCGTTTAGCAATAAATGTGCGTCGCAACACACTTAAGCGTTGGTGTAGGAGTCAGTGCATGGCTGGTGTAATGGATTCAGTAAACCAGCGCACGCAACTGGTTGGGCAGAATCGCCTTGAGCTGTTGTTGTTCCGTCTCGACGGCCAGCAGCTGTATGGGATCAACGTGTTCAAGGTTCGGGAAGTGCTGCAATGCCCCAAACTGACCCTGATGCCCAAGTCCAGTCCTGTCGTGTGCGGTGTGGCAAATATCCGGGGGGCGACCATTCCGATTCTTGATCTGGCGATGGCGACCGGCTCCGGCGCACTTAAAGATCAAAGCAATCCCTTCGTGATCATCACGGAGTACAACACCAAGACCCAGGGATTCCTGGTGCGATCGGTGGAGCGCATCGTCAACATGAACTGGGAGGAGATTCATCCGCCACCCAAGGGTACGGGACGCGATCATTACCTGACGGCTGTGACTCGGGTCGACAATCAGTTAGTCGAAATCATCGACGTCGAGAAAGTGCTGGCGGAAGTGGCGCCGACACCGGAAGCGATTTCGGTCGGCGTGGTGGATGTCGAAACCCAGCACAAGGCGCTGTCCTTGCGGGTATTGACGGTCGATGACTCGTCGGTGGCGCGCAAGCAGGTGACCCGTTGCCTGCAAACGGTCGGCGTTGAAGTGGTGGCATTGAACGACGGCAGGCAAGCGCTGGATTACTTGCGCAAGCTGGTCGATGAGGGCAAGAAGCCGGAAGAAGAGTTCCTGATGATGATTTCCGACATCGAGATGCCGGAAATGGACGGGTACACCCTGACGGCCGAGATCCGCAACGACCCGCGCATGCAAAAGCTACATATCATCCTGCATACTTCGTTGTCGGGTGTATTCAATCAGGCAATGGTCAAGAAGGTCGGCGCGGACGACTTCCTGGCAAAATTCCGTCCTGATGACCTGGCATCCCGGGTAGTCGACCGGATCAAAGCAGCAGATATCAGCTAGGGGCCTTCTGCCCCTGGCGGTTAACACGATTTAAGAGGCGGCATCTTTGTCTACGGGTAATTTGGATTTCGAACAGTTCCGGGTATTCCTGGAAAAAGCCTGTGGCATTTTGCTCGGTGAAAACAAGCAGTACCTGGTCTCGAGCCGTCTCAACAAGCTGATGGAGCAGCAAGGCATCAAATCCCTGGGTGAGCTGGTTCAGCGCATCCAGACCCAGCCGCGCAGCGGTTTGCGCGAGATGGTGGTGGATGCCATGACCACCAACGAAACCCTGTGGTTTCGCGACACCTATCCGTTTGAAGTCTTGAAGAACAAGGTGTTGCCCGAAGCGATCAAGGCGGCCCCCGGCCAGCGCTTGCGGATCTGGTCGGCGGCGTGCTCGTCGGGTCAGGAACCGTATTCGCTGTCGATGTCGATCGATGAGTTCGAGCGCGTCAACATGGGCCAGTTGAAGATGGGCGCGCAAATCGTCGCGACCGACTTGTCCGGCACCATGCTGACCAACTGCAAGACCGGCGAGTACGACAGCCTGGCCATCGGCCGTGGTCTGTCGCCCGAGCGCCTTCAGCGTTACTTCGACCCCAAAGGGCCGGGGCGCTGGGCGATCAAGGCGCCGATCAAGAGTCGCGTGGAGTTTCGCTCGTTCAACCTGCTGGACAGCTACGCGGCCCTGGGCAAGTTCGACATCGTGTTCTGCCGCAACGTGTTGATCTACTTCTCCGCCGAGGTGAAGAAAGACATCCTGTTGCGTATTCACAGCACGCTCAAGCCAGGCGGTTATCTGTTCCTCGGCGCCTCCGAAGCGCTGAACGGTTTGCCGGATCATTACCAGATGGTCCAGTGCAGCCCGGGGATCATTTACCAGGCGAAGTGATTCGTTGGCCGCATCAAAAAACGGGAGTCCTCAGGGGCTCCCGTTTTTTTTGCCCGATGATTTCCCTGACATCACCACGATCCCCCTGTGGGAGCAAGCCTGCTCGCGATGGCGTCGTGTCAGCCAACATCAATGTTTCTATTACACCGCTATCGCGAGCAGGCTCGCTCCCACAGGGGAGGGTGGTGTTCTTTAGAGGGTGATAAGCGGCAGAAAAGCGGCAGGCGGCGGAAATCGGTTGCCGCTTTTCTGGCATTGCCGCCTTGCCACTGCCGGCAAAGCCCCGGTTTCCGGGGTTTTTTGAATTGGCACGCCACTTGCTATGTCTCTGTTACGAAAAATCAGGTCACCCGAAGGTTTCCCGACATGAGCATCAGCTTCGATAAAGCGCTCGGTATCCATGAACAAGCCCTGGGCTTCCGCGCTCAGCGTGCCGAAGTCCTGGCCAACAACATCGCCAACGCCGATACCCCGAACTACAAGGCTCGGGACCTGGAGTTCTCCAAAGTGCTCGCCGCACAGAACGAGAAAACCAAGGGTGGTACGTTTGCCTTGAACATGACCAACAACCGCCATATCGAGGCCGAAGGCCTGGGCAATGGCGACGAGTCGCTGATGTATCGCACGCCGATGCAGCCGTCGATCGACCAGAACACTGTGGACGCCCAACTGGAACAGTCGAACTACGCGGAAAACGCCGTCGGCTTCCAGGCCAGCTTCACCCTGCTCAACAGCAAATTCAAAGGGCTGATGTCAGCCCTGCGCGGAGAGTAAGTCATGTCCCTATCCAGTGTTTTCAACATTGCCGGTAGCGGCATGAGCGCGCAGACCACGCGCTTGAACACCGTGGCCTCGAACATCGCCAACGCCGAAACCGTCTCGTCGAGCATCGACCAGACCTATCGCGCCCGTCACCCGGTGTTCGCCACCATGTTCCAGGGCGGCCAGAGCGGCGGCAGCGATTCGCTGTTCCAGAACCAGGACGCCGCCGGCCAAGGCGTGCAAGTGCTGGGCGTGGTCGAAGACCAAAGCAACCTTGACGCGCGTTACGAGCCGAACCATCCGGCCGCCGATGCCAAGGGCTACGTCTACTACCCGAACGTCAATGTCGTCGAAGAAATGGCCGACATGATTTCCGCCAGTCGCTCGTTCCAGACCAACGCTGAAATGATGAACACCGCCAAAACCATGATGCAGAAGGTCCTGACCCTCGGTCAGTGATAAGGGGCGACTCAGATGAGTGTTACCGATACCACCAGCGGCGTGAACATCAAGGACGTCTTGGCCAACTCTTCGGTCAAGGCCAATAACACCAGCAGCGACGGCCTGGCCTCGGCCACCAACAGCGCCACCGGCAAGAAGGCGTTGGGCAAGGACGCGTTCCTGCAATTGCTGGTTACCCAGCTGAAGAACCAGAACCCGCTCGAGCCGCAAGACAACGGTGACTTCGTGGCTCAGCTGGCACAGTTCAGTAGCCTGGAAGGCATCACCACGCTGAACGATACGGTCAGCGGCATTGCCGGCAACTACAACTCGTCGCAAGCGCTGCAAGCATCTTCGCTGGTGGGCCGCTCGGTGGTCGCGCAGACCGACACAGCGGTGGTCGATACCTCCAAGAGCTTCAACGGCACGGCCGTGGTTCCGGCATCGGTGGATCCGGTGACGATCAAGATCACCGACGCCGATGGCAAAGTGATTCGCACCATCGACATGGGCAGCCAGCAGGCCGGCAACGCCAGCTTCATCTGGGACGGCAAAAACGATGCGGGCGAAGTGGCCAAGGCCGGCACGTACAAATTCGCCGCCACCGCGACTTACGACAGCAAGGCGACCGCGCTGGTGACTTACCTGCCAGCCACCGTCAACAGCGTGACCATCAGCCAGACCGGCGGTGAGTTGATGCTGAACCTCGCAGGCCTGGGCAGTATCGCCCTGTCCAAAGTACAGACCATTGGTATATAGAGCCGACTAACACGGCACAAAGGAGTGGAATATGTCTTTCAATATCGGCCTTAGCGGTCTCTATGCAGCCAACAAACAACTGGACGTGACCGGCAACAACATCGCCAACGTCGCGACCACCGGTTTCAAATCGTCCCGTGCAGAATTCGAAGACGTGTACTCGGCCACTCGCCTGGGTACCGGCAGCAAGACCGTCGGCAACGGCGTGCGTCTGGCCAACGTTTCCCAGCAGTTCGGCCAGGGCGACGTGAACAACACCGGCAACGTGCTGGACATGGGCATCCAGGGCAACGGTTTCTTCATCCTCAGCGACAACGGTTCCCTGAGCTACACCCGTGCCGGTGCGTTCAAGACTGACGCCGAAAACTACGTGGTCGACAACAACGGCAACCGCCTGCAAGGTTACGGCGTTGATGACAACGGCAAGATCATCAATGGCGTGCTGACCGACCTGAAAATCGACACCTCGAGCCTGTCGCCCAAGGCCACCACTCGCGTCGACCAGACGATTAACCTGAACTCCTCGGAAACCCTGCCGACCGTTACACCGTTCAACCCGGCCGAGCCATTGAGCTACAACAAGCCGATCTCCACGCATATCTATGACAGCCAGGGTAACCAGCACAACCTGGACCAGTACTACGTGAAAACCGGTACCAACGCGTGGACCGTGTACACCTACGTCGACGGTCGTTCGCCGTCCAACCCGGCCGCCGAGCCACCGGTGCCAGTGACGGCCAACGTGACCTTCAACTCTGACGGTACCGTCAACACCATGACCGGCAGTCCTGGCTTTGCTGTGACCGGTAAAGTCTTCCAGTTGACCGGTTGGGTGCCGGGCGTGGTCACCAATGCCAACGTGACGCCAAAAGTCTGGGGGCCTAACGGTTCGGTTGCGGCCACTGGCGGCCTGTCCTTCGACATGACCAAGACTACCTCTTACAATTCGCCGACTGCCCGTACCCAGCAATTTCAGGACGGCTACGCCACTGGCCAGATTTCCAGCCTGACCATCGACGAAACCGGTGTCATGACCGCTAACTTCAGCAACCAGCAAACCAAGGCCATCGGCCAGGTGGCGGTCGCGAGCTTCGCCAACGAGCAAGGCCTGCAGCCCATCGGTGGTACGCGCTGGAAAGAAACCTTCGCCTCGGGCGAGGCGGGTGTCGATGCTCCGAAAACCGGTACGCTGGGTGCGGTGGTGTCCAACTCCCTGGAAGAGTCCAACGTCAACCTGACCAACGAACTGGTCGATTTGATCAAGGCGCAGAGCAACTACCAGGCAAACGCCAAGACCATCTCCACTCAGAGCACCATCATGCAGACCATCATTCAGATGACCTGATGCTGGTTCGCGCTGAATAAAGAGCCCCTCGTGAGAGGGGCTTTTTTTATGAGCGGGATTTGTCTCGAGTGCCGAATTTTGCGTTGTCAGTGATGGCCCCTACGCGAGCGGGCTCGCTCCTACAAAGGATCTTCAGTGCGGCGCCTGTCCAGTTCAGGAGCGAGCCTGCTCGCGAAGGCGTCAGCCCGGTCACCACTTTCCTTGGGGCAAAAGAAAACCCCCGACAATCCAGAGGACTGATCGGGGGTTATCCAGACGAGCGCCTTGCGGCGCTCACCGGCTCAGCTTATTGGCAAGCTTCGCAATCCGGCTCGTCGATGGCGCAAGCCTTCGGCACTGGAGCAGGGCCGGCTGGCGCTGCCAGGACCGAATCTTCACCGTGGTTGCCGCCGCTGGAAACAGCGTTCAGCTTGCCGGTGTTGATGGTCGACTTCTCGGTGCTGGTCGCGGCCAGGGCACGGAGGTAGTAAGTGGTTTTCAGACCACGGTACCAGGCCATGCGGTAGGTCACGTCCAGCTTCTTGCCCGAAGCGCCAGCGATGTACAGGTTCAGCGACTGAGCCTGGTCGATCCACTTCTGACGACGGCTTGCCGCGTCAACGATCCACTTGGTGTCCACTTCGAACGCGGTCGCGTAGAGCTCTTTGAGTTCTTGCGGGATGCGCTCGATCTGTTGCACCGAACCGTCGTAGTACTTCAGGTCGTTGATCATGACCGAGTCCCACAGACCGCGAGCCTTCAGGTCGCGAACTAGGTACGGGTTGATCACGGTGAATTCGCCCGACAGGTTCGATTTCACGTAGAGGTTCTGGTAGGTCGGTTCGATCGACTGCGATACGCCGGTGATGTTGGCGATGGTCGCGGTCGGTGCGATGGCCATGATGTTGGAGTTACGAATGCCTTTCTGCACACGGGCACGAACCGGTGCCCAGTCCAGGGATTCGTTCAGGTCAACGTCGATGTACTTCTGGCCACGTTGCTCGATCAGGATCTGTTGCGAATCCAGCGGCAGGATGCCTTTGGACCACAGCGAACCCTGGAACGTCTCGTAGGCGCCGCGCTCGTCGGCCAGGTCGCAGGAAGCCTGGATCGCGTAGTAGCTGACCGCTTCCATCGACTTGTCGGCGAATTCGACGGCCGCGTCGGAACCGTAAGGAATGTGCTGCAGGTACAAAGCGTCCTGGAAGCCCATGATGCCCAGGCCGACCGGACGGTGCTTGAAGTTGGAGTTCTTCGCTTGTGGCACCGAGTAGTAGTTGATGTCGATTACGTTATCGAGCATGCGAACGGCGGTGTTCACGGTGCGTTCCAGCTTGGCGGTGTCCAGCTTGCCGTTGACGATGTGGTTCGGCAGGTTGATCGAGCCCAGGTTGCAAACGGCGATCTCGTCCTTGTTGGTGTTCAAGGTGATCTCGGTGCACAGGTTCGAGCTATGGACCACGCCGACGTGCTGCTGCGGGCTGCGCAGATTGCACGGGTCTTTGAAGGTCAGCCATGGGTGGCCGGTTTCAAACAGCATGGACAGCATTTTGCGCCACAGGTCTTTGGCCTGGATGGTCTTGAACAGCTTGACCTTGCCCGGGTACTCGGTCAGGGCTTCGTAGTACTCGTAACGCTCTTCGAAAGCCTTGCCGGTCAGGTCGTGCAGGTCCGGTACTTCGGACGGCGAGAACAGGGTCCACTTGCCGTCATCGAAGACGCGCTTCATGAACAGGTCAGGGATCCAGTTGGCGGTGTTCATGTCGTGGGTACGACGACGATCATCACCGGTGTTCTTGCGCAGCTCGATGAACTCTTCGATGTCCATGTGCCAGGTTTCCAGGTAGGCACAGACAGCGCCTTTGCGCTTGCCACCCTGGTTAACGGCGACGGCAGTGTCGTTCACCACTTTCAGGAACGGGACAACGCCCTGGGATTTGCCGTTGGTGCCCTTGATGTACGAGCCCAATGCACGAACCGGCGTCCAGTCGTTGCCCAGGCCGCCTGCGAATTTCGACAACATGGCGTTGTCGTGGATCGCGTGGTAGATGCCCGACAGGTCATCCGGCACGGTGGTCAGGTAGCAGCTGGACAGCTGTGGACGCAGGGTACCGGCGTTGAACAGGGTCGGGGTCGACGACATGTAGTCGAAGGACGACAGCAGGTTGTAGAACTCGATGGCACGGTCTTCTTTCTGCTTCTCTTCAATCGCCAGGCCCATGGCCACGCGCATGAAGAAGATTTGCGGCAGTTCGAAGCGGATACCGTCCTTGTGGATGAAGTAACGGTCGTACAGGGTTTGCAGGCCCAGGTAAGTGAACTGCTGATCGCGCTCGTGGTTGATCGCCTTGCCGAGTTTTTCCAGGTCAAAGGTGGCCAGGACCGGGTTCAGCAATTCGAATTCGATACCCTTGGCGATGTACGCAGGCAAGGCCTTGGCGTACAGGTCGACCATCTCGTGGTGGGTCGCGCTTTCGGCGACTTCCAGGAAGCTCAGGCCTTCGGCACGCAGGGTGTCCATCAGCAGGCGAGCGGTCACGAACGAGTAGTTCGGCTCACGCTCGACCAGGGTACGGGCGGTCATCACCAGGGCGGTGTTGACGTCGGTCAGGGCCACGCCGTCGTACAGGTTCTTCAGGGTTTCGCGCTGGATCAGGTCGCCGTCGACTTCTTCCAGGCCTTCGCACGCTTCGGTGACGATGGTGTTCAGGCGGCCCATGTCCAGAGGCGCAAATGAGCCATCGGCGCGGGTGATGCGGATCGACGGGTGAGCGTTGACCGCTTCTTCGGCCGGTGCGTGGGCAGCGCGTTCTTTCGAACGACCGTCACGGTAGATCACGTAGTCGCGGGCCACTTTCTGCTCGCCGGCACGCATCAGGGCCAGTTCGACCTGGTCCTGGATTTCTTCGATGTGGATGGTGCCGCCCGAAGGCATGCGACGCTTGAAGGTCGCGGTGACTTGTTCGGTCAGGCGCGCAACGGTGTCATGGATTCGCGACGAGGCGGCAGCGGTGCCGCCCTCAACTGCGAGAAACGCTTTGGTGATCGCGACGGTGATCTTGTCATCGGTATAAGGAACGACAGTGCCGTTACGCTTGATCACGCGCAGTTGGCCAGGCGCGGTGGCGGACAGATCCGAAGTCGAATCAGCGGCCTGCGGCAAGGTGCCCTGCGGGTTCTCGCGAGTTGTGTCGGTTTGCATGGGGGAGTGTCTCCACATTCTCTATGTTTGTTTGAGCACCTTCATGGTGCCCACCGTTCTGTCCTGAAGCACTACAACCGAGGGGCCTCGGGCATAACAACTTCGGGACAGTAGGAAAAGGCTAATGATGCCGCTTCCTTGCCGAAGTCTTTGGTCTCGAGCCAGGGCCCGAAACCGGATTCCATTCAGGGTGACAGTAATGACTGCAACACCCGTACCGTTCCGGCTGTTCTGGCCTCAAAAAACGGTGCCATCCGCAGGTGCGGTTTGGGCTTTCAAATTCACGCTTGGTTCAACCGGAAACAGCAATAAAGCGCTTGAGTTTCTGGTCTGAAATGTGGTTAGGCTTTTTAAGCCAAAACCCTACATGTAGGGTTTTTTTGGCGCCGGGCTACAAGATAATGCGTTTTGGAGGGTGTTGCAACGTACTACCTGTGGATAAACCTGTGCGTAAATTGTGTGTGAAAGAAGGAACAGGCGTGTAGGCCGCGACCTAGCGGGAGCGAACCGTTTTTCACTGATTTTCAGCGATTGAAAACAGTCATTCGGATTTTTAAGGGCGCGAACCCTATCACAAAAATCCGGGTTGTCCGAACGCATTTGCCGGCTTGTGTTCTCGGCGTTCGGCGTTTATACAATCGGCCAGTGTGTATGCATTCTTATCCTCCCCAATCATTACAAAAAGACGGGCGGATCCTTCCTTATAAGTGTTGTTGGCAAGCAGAGGTCACCGTGGAGCAAGAAGCCTGGCAGATATTGATTGTGGAGGACGACCAGCGTCTGGCCGAACTGACCCGCGATTACCTGGAAGCCAATGGCCTGCGCGTATCGATCGAGGGCAATGGCGCCCTGGCCGCGGCCCGCATCATTAATGAAAAGCCGGACCTGGTGATCCTCGACCTGATGCTGCCGGGCGAAGATGGCCTGAGCATCTGCCGCAAGGTGCGCAATAAATATGACGGCCCGATCCTGATGCTCACCGCCCGCACCGACGATACCGATCAGATTCTTGGCCTGGACCTGGGGGCCGACGATTACGTGTGCAAGCCAGTGCGTCCGCGCCTGCTGCTGGCGCGCATCCAGGCGCTGTTGCGCCGCAGTGAAGCCCCTGAGGTGGCCCCGGAAAAACAACGACGCCTGCAGTTTGGCCCGCTGGTGGTGGACAACGCATTGCGCGAGGCCTGGCTGAATGACAACGGCATCGAACTGACCAGCGCCGAATTCGATCTGCTGTGGCTGCTTGTGGCCAACGCCGGGCGCATCCTGTCCCGGGAAGAAATTTTCACCGCCCTGCGCGGCATCGGCTATGACGGCCAGGATCGCTCCATCGACGTGCGCATCTCGCGCATCCGTCCCAAAATCGGCGACGATCCGGAGCATCCACGACTGATCAAGACCATCCGCAGCAAAGGGTATCTGTTCGTTCCGGAAGCCTGCACCCTGTGAACTCGATCTTCCTGCGCATCTACGGCGGCATGTGTGCGGCGCTGATTCTGGTCGCGGTGCTTGGCGTACTGGCCTTGCACCTGCTCAACCAGGTGCGCAGTGAGCAATACCGCGAACGCCTGGCCCACGGCACCTTCTCGCTGATGGCCGACAACCTGCAACCGATGAACGAAACCGAACGCCACCGGGCCTTGCTGGTGTGGGAGCGTTTGCTGGGGATTCCGTTGGCGCTGAAGACCTTCGCCCAGACCGACCTCGACCTGACGCAGCGTACCCGCGTGCTGCGCGGCCAGGCGCTGGTGGAACAGACCGGCCCGCATGCAGCGAAGGTGTATCGGCTGGTCAGCGACAAGGAGCAGTTGGTTTTGACGGGAGAAGTCCAGCAGATCAGCGAGCAACTGGCGCGAGCGACTATCTATCTGCTGGCCGACGAACTGGTGCGCGTGCCGGTGGCTGAGCAGCCCAAGCGCCTGGCGCAATTGAAACAAGACAAAGGCTTCGGTTTCGACTTGCGCCTGGTCACCGTCGACCAGGCGGACATGGACGAGGACCAGAGCCGCCGGATCTCCGAAGGCGACACGGTGATGGCATTGGGCAAGGGCGGTGACTCGATCCGGGTGTTTGCCGGCATGGTCGGCACGCCGTGGGTCCTGGAAATCGGCCCGCTGTACCAGATGAATCCTTATCCGCCCGAATGGTTGGTGCTGATCGCGGCCCTTGGTTTGAGCCTGATCGGTTTGATCGTCTATCTGTTGGTGCGACAACTTGAGCGTCGCTTGCGTGGCCTCGAAGCCGCTGCCACGCGTATTGCCAAGGGCAGCCTGGAAACCCGCGTGCCGGCGCGCGGCGCGGATTCGGTGGGGCGGCTGGCCTCGGCGTTCAATGGCATGGCCGAGCACTTGCAACAGTTGTTGGCGATCCAGCGTGAACTGGTGCGCGCGGTGTCCCACGAATTGCGCACCCCGGTGGCGCGCCTGCGTTTTGGCCTGGAGATGATCGGCTCGGCCACCACGCCACAGGCTCTGGAGAAGTACCGCGAAGGCATGGACCACGACATCGAGGACCTCGACAAGCTGGTGGACGAAATGCTGACCTACGCGCGTTTGGAGCAGGGCTCGCCCGCGCTGAATTTCCAGCGGATCGATCTGGATGCGTTGGTCAATCAGGTGATCGAGGAATTGGCACCGCTACGCGCCGACGTCACCGTGCAGCGCGGGTTGTGCTTGTCCGCCGCCGATTGTGACGATGCCTGGGTCGAGGCCGAGCCGCGCTATTTACACCGGGCGATCCAGAACCTGGTGAGCAATGCCATGCGCCATGCCTCGTCGCGGGTGACGGTCAGTTATCAGGTGGGGCAGCAGCGTTGCCGGGTGGACATCGAAGATGACGGGCCGGGCGTGCCAGAGTCGGCGTGGGAAAAAATCTTCACGCCGTTCCTGCGCCTTGATGACAGCCGTACCCGGGCGTCGGGCGGGCATGGCTTGGGACTGTCCATTGTGCGGCGGATTATCCATTGGCATGACGGGCGGGCGTTGATCAGCAAGAGCAAGAGCCTGGGCGGGGCGTGCTTCAGCCTGAGTTGGCCGAGGAATCAGGAGAAGCGGTGAGATTTGCGGCGTCTGTACTGGCCTCATCGTCGGAACGCCGCCCGGAGCAGGCTCACTCCTGCAGGGAATCTTCGGTGTTGCACAGATCCATTGTAGGAGTGAGCCTGCTCGCGATGAGGCCCGAGCCAACACCAAAAATCCTCAGGCCCTGATGCTGACCAGACTCAACAACTGCCCATCCACCACCCCAAACTGCGCATCCAGCTCAGTGCCATTGCGCCACTCGCTGGACAGATCTGTCAGCAATCGCAGCCGCACCTCACCGCTCTCGCTCCACTCCAGCACTTCCCGCATGTTCAAAATAAAACCGCTGCCGAACAATCGGATACAGCGCCTTGAACAGACTCTCCTTCACCGAAAACGTCAGCGTGACCAGCATCGCCAACTGATCACGATGACCTGCGGCCATGCGCTGCAATTCCGCCGGGGTAAGGATTTCCCCGGCCAGGCGTTCGGCACGTTCAGGGTTTAGCAGGTTTTCCAGGTCCATCCCCAATCCACGCCAGTGGGTCTTGTTTGCGACAATCGCCGCGGCCCGGCCGGTGCTGTGGGTGATTGAGCCGCTGATATGCGCAGGCCAGACCGGTGCCCGGTCTTCGCCGATGGCCGGGCTGAAACTCAGCCCTTCCAGCTTCTGCAACGCCGCCCGGGCACAGACCCGACCGGCCAGAAACTCGGCCTGACGCTTGGCGACCGAGCGCTGGATGCTCGCTGGCGGCTCGATGGCGCTGCGCGTGAAATCATCGAGGGCCAGTTGCGAGGTATCGAAGTGCGTGCTCAACAGCACCGTATCAGGCAGCACAAACGGCAGCGGCCAATGGGCATCGAGCGGGGTGCAGCAGACGGGCAGGGCGGGGGTGGAATTCATGTCGCGCATTTTGCCGGGTTGCCTTCGGGCTGGGTAGCCCTGACGTAGACCGCGTTATCGTTCTTCGCGGGCAAGCCTTGCTCCTACAGGTTTGAGCCGATCACGAAATGGCGTAACGACACAAGCCCTGTAGGAGCGAGGCTTGCCCGCGAAGGCCACGCCTCGGTCTTCTGCTTAACCGAAGATTTTTTTGAAGAACGCCTGCATATCCGCCCAGGATTTTTCATCCGCCGTCTTGCTGTACCCGATATCCGGCCCACCATGATCGCCATGGCCCAACCGATCCGCATCTGGATTGCTGAACCCATGCTTGGCGCCCTCAAGGCTGACGAATTGATAGTCGGCCCCGGCCTTGTCCATTTCAGCCTTGAACGCCGCGACGTTGTCCGCCGTCACCATGCTGTCCAGCGCACCATGCTCCACCAGGATTTTCGCTTTCACGCTGCCCGGTGTTGCGGGCGTTTTGGTCGCCAGCGCGCCGTGGAAACTCACCACGCCCGCCAGCGGAACGCCTTGACGCGCTGCATTCAGCACCACGGCACCGCCGAAGCAGTAACCGATGGCAGCGACTTTATCCGGATGGGTCTGTGGCTGTTTCTTCAGCAAATCGAGCCCGGCCTGGAAGCGGGCGCTGGACGCGGCACTGTCTTTCAACGCCGCTTGCATGAAGGCCATGGCGTCCTTGGGATGCTCGGTGTTCTTGCCATCGCCATACATATCAATGGCCAGCGCGCTGTAACCCAGTCCGGCCAAATCACGGGCGCGGCGCTTGGTGTAATCGTTGAGGCCCCACCATTCATGCACCACCACCACGCCTGGACGTTGACCTTTAATAGCATCGTCGTAAGCGTAATAGCCGATCAGCTTCGTGCCATCGGGGCTCTGATAGGGAATCTCCTGAGTCTTGATCTCGGCGTGGCTGAGCCCGCTCAAGGCCAGTAATAGGAGGGCGAGGAAAACGCGCATGGTCGGATCTCCTGCATAAAAGTCATCAAAACAGCCGGGTGGAGTTGATTCAGCTTAGGTTCAGAGTGCGTTCAGGGGGAGTTCAGGGGTGGGTGCGTAACCTTGCCCCGTACCCAAAAAGCAAATAGCGCATGAGGAAATTCCCCAATGACTCACTTTAAAAAACTGCTTCTGGCTTTCACCGTCATGGGCGCAAGCACCGCGGCTTTCGCTTCCAACGATAATTTCGCCAGCCTTACTCTTGGACAGACCAGCGACAAAGTCAAAAAGTCCCACGCCCTGAACGACAACCTCAACCACCCGAACGCCGACGGCGTGATCGGCAAGGACACCACCTGGGGTGTGCGTCTGGGCCAGCAAAACAGCGAGGGCCGCTACTACGCCACTTACGACAACGTGTCGGGTTCGCACAATGGCATTAAACTGCGTCAGGAAAACCTGTTGGGCAGCTACGATCTGTTCTACCCGGTAGGCGCCAGCACCAAATTGTTCGGCGGTGCCACGGCCGGCCTGACCAAAATGACCCAGGAGTCCCCAGGGTTCAGCCGCGACAGCAACATCGGCTACGCCATTGGCGGCCAGGTTGGCGTGTTGCAGCAAGTGTCGCAAAACACCTCGGTCGAACTGGGTTACCGTTACCTGCGCAGCAACGCCAGCACCGAGATGAGCGAGCGCGGTGGCAGCAAGCAGGGTTCGCTGGACCTGACCAGCAGCGCCCAGACCTACCTGTCGGCGAACTACGCTTTCTGATAAGTGCAATCCCTGTAGGGGTGAGCCTGCTCGCGATAGCGGCGTGTCAGTCGACATCAATGTCGAATGTGCTGGCGCCATCGCGAGCAGGCTCGCTCCTACAGGGTTCTGCGGTGTGACTGAGAACTGTGCTGCTGGAGATAACGATTTGCCTAGGAGAGCGTTATGAAACTGCTGGTCGTCGAAGATGAAGCGCTGTTGCGCCATCACCTGCAAACCCGCCTGACGGACAGCGGCCACGTGGTCGAGTCCGTGGCCAACGCCGAGGAGGCGTTGTACCAGACCGAGCAGTTCAACCACGACCTGGCGGTGATCGACCTCGGCCTGCCGGGCATGAGCGGGCTCGACCTGATCCGTCATCTGCGCTCGCGTGGCAAGGCCTTCCCGATCCTGATCCTCACGGCGCGTGGCAACTGGCAAGACAAGGTCGAAGGCCTCGCCGCCGGCGCCGACGATTACGTGGTCAAGCCGTTCCAGTTCGAAGAGCTCGATGCGCGCCTGAATGCCTTGCTGCGCCGCTCCAGCGGTTTCACCCAGTCGACCATCGTCGCCGGGCCGCTGCTGCTCGACCTCAATCGCAAACAAGCGTCCCTCGATGAACAACCGCTGGCGCTGACCGCCTACGAGTATCGAATCCTCGAGTACCTGATGCGCCATCACCAGCAAGTGGTGGCCAAGGACCGCTTGATGGAGCAGCTCTATCCGGATGACGACGAGCGCGATCCGAACGTCATCGAAGTGCTGGTCGGCCGTCTGCGCCGCAAACTCGAAGGCCCGGCCGGTTTCAAACCGATCGACACTGTGCGTGGCCTCGGCTACCTGTTCAATGAGCGCTGCACTTGATTCGCTCCCTTCGTGTCCGCTTGATGCTGGCCGCCGCCACCCTGGCGGTGCTGTTCATGCTGGCGTTGCTGCCAGCGATGCAGGGCGCGTTCAGCCTGGCGTTGCAGGATTCCATCGAGCAACGCCTGGCGTCGGACGTAAACACCTTGATTTCTGCCGCGCGGGTGGAAAACAACGCCCTGCAGATGCCGGCGCAGTTGCCCGATGAGCGCTTCAACCTGACTGACAGCCGCTTGCTCGGTTACATCTATGACCGCGAAGGTCATTTGGTCTGGCGCTCGAAGGCCACCGGCGAAGAGAAGATCAACTACAAACCGCGTTACGACGGACGCGGCAACGAATTCGCGCGCATTCGTGAGGCCGATGGTCAGGAATTCTTCGTCTACGACGTCGAAGTCAAACTGCTCAGCGGCAAAAGCGCGGCGTTCAGCATCGTCGCCCTGCAACCGGTGCACGAGTACGAAGTCACCCTCGAAGGCCTGCGCGAAAACCTCTACCTCGGTTTCGGTGCCGCGTTGCTGGTGCTGCTGGCGCTGCTGTGGATCGGCCTGACCTGGGGCTTGCAGGCCTTGCGTCGGCTCAGTCAGGAGCTGGACGAAATCGAAAGCGGCGCCCGCGAAAGCCTCAGCGAACAACACCCGCGTGAGCTGCTGCGCCTGACCGGCTCCCTCAACCGCTTGCTGCACAGCGAACGCGAGCAGCGCAGCCGCTACCGCGATTCCCTCGACGACCTGGCCCACAGCCTGAAAACCCCGCTGACCGTGCTGCAAGGCGTCAGCGAAGACATGGCCCAGCGCCCGGAAAACCGAGATCAGGCCTGGTTGCTGCAAACCCAGATCGAGCGCATGAGCCAGCAGATCGGCTATCAACTGCAACGCGCCAGCCTGCGTAAAAGTGGGCTGGTACGCCACCAGGTGCGCCTGCAGCCGGTGCTGCAAAGTCTGTGCGACACGCTGGACAAGGTCTATCGCGACAAGCGCGTGCGCGTTGCTTTCAACCTGCCGGAGCCGTGTTACGTGCCGATCGAACAGGGCGCGCTGCTGGAGATGATGGGCAACCTGCTGGAAAACGCCTTTCGCCTGTGCCTGAGCGAAGTGCGCATCAGCGTGCGCGAAACCCTGAGCGGGGTCGAGTTGTGCGTTGAAGACGACGGGCCGGGCGTGCCGCCGGATCAGCGGGCGCGGATTCTGCAACGGGGCGAGCGGCTGGATCGCCAGCACCCGGGGCAGGGGATCGGGTTGGCGGTGGTCAAGGACATTATCGAGAGCTACAACGCGAAGCTGACGCTGGGGGATTCGCCGATGGGCGGGGCGGCGTTCCGGATTCATTTTTCGGTGGTTTGATCGAGGGGTTGGCGGTGTTTTTCGGGCCTCATCGCGAGCAGGCTCGCTCCTACAATTGAGTCTGCGGCGCTCGTGAAAAGTGCATGCTCCGCAAATCCCCTGTAGGAGCGAGCCTGCTCGCGATGAGGCCAGTCAATTCAACCCAAAAATCAGTTTCGGATGCTGGACAGGCTTGATCCGGCGTAGTCGTTCGTTCAGGCAGACCGCGTCATCGTTCATCGCGAGCAGGCTCGCTCCCACAGGAGATCTTCAGTGAATGCATAATCTGCGTTCACACCGATCACCTGTAGGAGCGAGCCTGCTCGCGATGGGGCCGGTCAACTCAACCCAAAAATCAGTTGCGGATGCTGGACAGGCTTGATCCGCCGTAGACGTTCAGTCAGGTAGACCGCGTCATCGTTCATCGCGAGCAGGCTCGCTCCCACAGGAGATCCCCAGTGAATGCATCATTTGCGTTCACACCGATCACCTGTAGGAGCGAGCCTGCTCGCGATGGGGCCGGTCAATTCAACCCAAAAATCAGTTTCGGATGCTGGACAGGCTTGATCCGCCGTAGTCGTTCAGTCAGGTAGACCGTGTCATCGTTCATCGCGAGCAGGCTCGCTCCCACAGGAGATCTTCAGTGAATGCATAATCTGCGTTCACACCGATCACCTGTAGGAGCGAGCCTGCTCGCGATGGGGCCAGTCAATTCAACCCAAAAATCAGTTTCGGATGCTGGACAGGCTTGATCCGCCGTAGTCGTTCAGTCAGGTAGACCGCGTCATCGTTCATCGCGAGCAGGCTCGCTCCCACAGGAGATCTTCAGTGAATGCATCATTTGCGTTCACACCGATCACCTGTAGGAGCGAGCCTGCTCGCGATGGGGCCAGTCAACTCAACCCAAAAATCAGTTGCGGATGCTGGACAGGCTTGATCCGCCGTAGTCGTCCAGTCAGGTAGACCGCGTCATCGTTCATCGCGAGCAGGCTCGCTCCCACAGGAGATCTTCAGTGAATGCATAATTTGCGTTCACACCGATCACCTGTAGGAGCGAGCCTGCTCGCGATGAGGCCGGTCAATTCAACCCAAAAATCAGTTTCGGATGCTGGACAGGCTTGATCCGCCGTAGTCGTTCAGTCAGGTAGACCGCGTCATCGTTCATCGCGAGCAGGCTCGCTCCCACAGGAGATCTTCAGTGAATGCATCATTTGCGTTCACACCGATCACCTGTAGGAGCGAGCCTGCTCGCGATGGGGCCAGTCAACTCAACCCAAAAATCAGTTGCGGATGCTGGACAGGCTTGATCCGCCGTAGTCGTCCAGTCAGGTAGACCGCGTCATCGTTCATCGCGAGCAGGCTCGCTCCCACAGGAGATCTTCAGTGAATGCATAATTTGCGTTCACACCGATCACCTGTAGGAGCGAGCCTGCTCGCGATGAGGCCGGTCAATTCAACCCAAAAATCAGTTTCGGATGCTGGACAGGCTTGATCCGCCGTAGTCGTTCAGTCAGGTAGACCGCGTCATCGTTCATCGCGAGCAGGCTCGCTTGTATGTTTAGACTTGAAGGGGTGGGTGGGACTAAAGCTCGTCATCTGACTCTGACCAGTACAGACCGTGGGAGACTTCGTCCCACCCCTTCACCTAATGCGCCGATAAGGAATGCATCGGCTCGGACCGACGATAGAAACAAGCCAGCGCAACGGTGAACCCCGTCAAGTATCTAAACCCTAGCTCGGAGGGTGTGCCATGACAATCCTGGATTCGCAGGTGGTCGTCGGTGTGGATGTGGCGAAGGACGAGATCGTTATCTATCGATCCGACCTGGAAAAGACCCTAAATATCGCGAACAAGCGATCAACCTTGAAGCAATGGCTCAAGACGCTGCCAGCGCACAGCGCTATCGCGCTAGAAGCGACCAATATCTATCACCTTGATACAACGGAAATGGCCCATGAAATGGGCCATGACGTTTACGTCATCGATGGCAGTCGCCTCAACAAATACCGCGATGGAATAGGCATGAGGGCGAAAACAGATACGTTGGATGCCGAACTGCTGGCCCGTTACTTGAGCCGCGAATCCGACAGATTGAGGATCTGGAATCCGCCACCGAAGGCTTACACACAAATGAAAAGCCTGCTTCGCCGTCGGGCTCAGTTGGTCCGGGCCTGTGTTGCACTCAAGCAGAGCTGGAAAAACGAATCCTTGCTGAAAGAGCACTTCAACCAGCTTCTGGCCGCCATTGCCCAGTTCGAAAAGATGATTCAGAAAACGCTCAAGGAAATTGCTGAGGAAGGTGGGATTGATGATCAGGTGAAGCGTTGCCAGGCCATCGAGGGCGTAGGGCTCCTGACGGCCACCGCAGCGGCCACTGCTTTTATGCGTGGGGAATTTGCCAACAGCGACGAGTACGTCGCCTTCCTCGGCATGGATCCGCGTGTGAGGCAGTCAGGACAAAAGGATCAAAAGCGCCGACTCTCTAAACGAGGGGACTCGGAGTTCCGGCGCTTGTTTCACAATAGCGCTATGGCTGCCAGCCGTTCGCCGACCTGGAAGCCGTACTACGAACGCTATCTGGCCAGAGGTCTAAAAGGCACTCAGGCCTTGGTTATCCTGGCACGCAAGCTGGCCAGAGTGATGTTTGCCCTGATGAAAAACCAAACCGAATACAAGCCAAATTCTATGTTTGGGTGTTCCCCCCAAACATAGAATCTCCCACAGGAGATCTTCAGTGAATGCATCATTTGCGTTCACACCGATCACCTGTAGGAGCGAGCCTGCTCGCGATGAGGCCGGTCAATTCAACGCAGATTCAGTTCTCTTGCGCGCGATAGGCGCCCGGTGTCAACCCGGTCCATTTCTTGAACGCCCGATGAAACGCCGAAGGCTCGGAAAACCCCAATTGCTCGGCAATCTGCTGTAACGACAGATCCGCTCGCCCCAGGTGATAAATCGCAATGTCCCGGCGCAACTGATCCTTCAATTCCTGAAAACTCGACCCTTCTTCGCGCAAGTGCCGACGCAACGTCTGCGGGCTGATGTGCAGGTGCGCAGCCACTGCTTCCAGGTCCGGCCAGCGTGCACTGTCGCGGCTGAGCAAGCGGCGCAACTGGCTGCTCAGACTGTCGCCGTCATCCGGGCGCGAGAGCAGGTCGGCGGGAGAATGTTGGAGGAAATGCTTGAGCGTGCGTTCGTCCTGCAACAACGGCATGTGCAGGTAGCGGCTGTGAAACAGCAAACTGCTCTGCGCCGTGGAAAACTCCATGGGGCAGGGGAACAGCAAATCGTATTCGGCGCCGTGTTCGGGCTTTGGATAACTGAACGTCGCCTGCTCCAGCCGAATGCGCTGGCCGATCAGCCAGCTGCCGAGGCGGTGCCACACCATCAATTGGCTTTCGGTGAGGAAATGATCAGGGTCCTGGAACTTTGAGTCGTCGAGGCTCAGGCGGACCCATTCGTCTTCGCGGGTCAGGGTCAGGCGCGGACCGTCAGGGAATAGGCTGTAAAACAATAAACCGCGATGCAGCGCCTTATCGAGGTTGCGGCAGTGAATCACGGCGTGGCACATCATTGCGAAGGTCCCGGTTTTACTGGGCGTCGGCCCGAAACCGAGGTATTCGTCGTCGAGGGCCAGCCACAACGCCTGGATCAATCGCGTGAACTGCTCCGGCGCAATTCGCGCCCGTGGCTCATCGAGCAACTCGGGGCTGATGCCGAGTTGTTGCAGCAGATTTGAATAGTCATAACCCAACCGACGCGCGCCACCTAATGCGGCACGGGCGAAATGACTGGCGATGGTGCGTTCACGCATGGCAGGCAGGTCCGACCCAATGAACGACGGATGGTAGCTGTCGACCCTCGTTATGAACAGGCGGATATCCGCCAAATTGTAGGACGAGACCTGGTCGATGGGCGGAAATCCGCCACATTGTGGTAACCCGTCAGTGGCAAGGCTGGACCTGTAACCCTTGATGTCAAAAGGCATGCAGGCATTTTTTTAAAGGTGGCACGGGCCTTGCGATACAACAAGCAGATGCCTGCCGTTGCGCAGCTCGACAAAACAAATCCCTCCAGTGCAGGAGGGTTCGCAATTGAAGTGTCTTGGGCAACAGACGGATGTTGTCACGGGGCACTCTTGAGGAACTTTGCAATGACGACTCGTCAGCCACTGTATAAATCCCTGTATTTCCAGGTGATCGTTGCTATCGCCATCGGCATCCTGCTCGGTCACTTCTATCCGCAGACCGGTGTGGCCCTCAAGCCACTGGGTGACGGGTTCATCAAACTGATCAAAATGGTCATCGCGCCAATCATCTTCTGTACGGTCGTCAGCGGTATCGCCGGCATGCAGAACATGAAATCGGTCGGCAAGACCGGTGGCTATGCGCTGCTGTACTTCGAAATCGTCTCCACCATTGCCTTGCTGATCGGTCTGGTCGTGGTCAACGTCGTGCAACCGGGCGCCGGCATGCACATCGATGTGACGACTCTGGACACCAGCAAAATCGCTGGCTTCATCTCGGCCGGTAAAGACCAGAGCATCGTTGCCTTTATCCTCAATGTGATCCCGAACACCATCGTCGGCGCCTTCGCCAACGGCGACATCCTGCAAGTGCTGATGTTCTCGGTGATCTTCGGTTTCGCCCTGCATCGCCTGGGTGCCTACGGCAAGCCGGTTCTGGACTTCATCGATCGCTTTGCCCACGTGATGTTCAACATCATCAACATGATCATGAAGCTCGCTCCAGTCGGCGCGTTCGGTGCGATGGCCTTCACCATCGGTGCCTACGGTGTCGGTTCGCTGGTGCAACTCGGTCAGCTGATGATCTGCTTCTACATCACCTGCATCCTGTTTGTGCTCGTGGTACTGGGCGGCATCTGCCGCGCGCACGGCTTCAGCGTAATCAAATTGATTCGCTACATCCGTGAAGAACTGCTGATCGTACTGGGCACTTCCTCTTCGGAATCCGCTCTGCCGCGCATGCTGATCAAAATGGAACGCCTGGGTGCACAGAAGTCCGTTGTCGGCCTCGTAATCCCGACCGGCTACTCGTTCAACCTCGACGGTACGTCGATCTACCTGACCATGGCCGCTGTGTTCATCGCTCAGGCGACCGACACCCACATGGACATCACCCACCAGATCACCCTGTTGCTGGTGTTGCTGTTGTCCTCCAAAGGCGCTGCAGGCGTGACCGGCAGTGGTTTCATTGTGCTGGCAGCAACCCTGTCGGCCGTTGGCCACTTGCCGGTTGCCGGCCTGGCGCTGATCCTGGGTATCGACCGTTTCATGTCCGAAGCCCGTGCGCTGACCAACCTGGTCGGTAACGCGGTTGCGACCCTGGTCGTGGCCAAGTGGGTGAAAGAGCTGGACGAAGACAAGCTGCAAGTCGAGCTGGCTTCCGGTGGTCGCGGTATCTCCGACACCCGTGAAGAAGACGACCTGGGCGTGGCCGAAGGCCCAACCCCTAGCAACGTCAAGTAAGACTGGCTGCATTGAAAAACCCGCTTCGGCGGGTTTTTTCTTGCCCGTGATTTGAGCGCAACGGTCACAGCTGCTGACACTTCAGGTGATTGCTGCAATGCGTTTGCCTGCCTAGGCTGAAGGCATCGTTCACGGAGGTCGCTCATGCCCGGTCCACTGGCATCACTCAAGGTTCTGGATTTCTCGACACTGCTGCCGGGGCCGTTTGCCTCGTTGTTGCTGGCGGACATGGGCGCGCAAGTCCTGCGCATCGAATCGCCGACCCGTATGGATTTGCTCCGGGTGTTGCCGCCGCACGATCACGGGGTGTCGGCCAGCCACGCCTACCTCAATCGCAACAAGCGCAGCCTGGCGCTGGACCTCAAGCAGCCCGAGGCGCTGGAGGTGATCAAGCAATTGCTGGCGGACCACGACATCGTGCTGGAACAGTTCCGCCCCGGTGTGATGGAACGCCTGGGCCTGGGCTATGAAGCCTTGAAGGCGATCAATCCGCGGCTGATTTACGTGTCGATTACCGGTTATGGCCAGAGCGGCCCCTACAAGGACCGCGCCGGTCACGATATCAACTACCTGGCGCTGGCGGGGCTGGCGAGCTACACCGGCCGCACCGAGAGCGGGCCGCTGCCATTGGGCATGCAGGTGGCAGATGTCGCCGGCGGCTCGTTGCACGGAGTGATCGGGCTGCTGGCGGCGGTGATCGCTCGCCAGCACAGCGGGGTGGGGCAGCATCTGGATGTGAGCATGACCGACTGCGCCTTCAGCCTCAACGCCATGGCCGGCGCCGGGTACCTGGCCTGTGGTGTGGAGCCGGGCAGGGAGGATCAGATGCTCAATGGCGGCAGCTTCTACGACTACTACCGTTCGCGGGACGGGCGCTGGTTATCGGTGGGCAGTCTGGAACCGGCCTTCATGCAGCAACTGTGCAGCGCGCTGGGGCGGCCGGAGCTGGCGGCCAAGGGCCTGTCGCCCAAACCCGCCGAGCAACAGGTACTGAAGAATGAGTTGAAAGCCGAATTCGAGAAACATGACTTTGCGCAACTGTGCGAGTTGTTTGCCGGGGTCGATGCGTGTGTCGAGCCGGTGCTGAGTTTGGCCGAGGCGGTGCAGCATCCGCAGTTGCAGGCGCGGGAGTTGGTGACGCAGGTGCCGCGGGGGGACGGTTCTGCGCAGGCGCAGATGGCGTGCCCGTTGAAATTCTCAGAGGGATTGCCGGCGCCGCGGCATATCGGCGCGGTGTTGGGGCAGCATACGGATCAGGTGTTGGGGGAGTTGGGGATGAGTGCTGAGCGGATTGCAGAATTGCGCCGTGCCAAGGTGATTCTCTAGCGTCTGTACCGGCCTCTTCGCGGGCAAGCCTCGCTCCCACAGGATCTGTGTCGTTCACAAAGCTTGTGCTCGAAATCAATACCTGTGGGAGCGAGCCTGCTCGCGATGAGTCCGGCACCGCCACCACAAATCTGACTACTCGACCCGCATCTCCCCACTGAACACCAACGTGCTGCGGCACCGCCGGCACAAATACCGCCGCCCTTGCCGTACCAGGCCATGGCGCTGGGCCGAAAACGGGAAATCGCTGTCGACGCACGGGCATTTGTAGATGTAGCGCGTCACGCTGCGGCGTTTGACGTCGTAGGTGTGGCAGCGATTGGGCGGCAGTTCGTACACGCCGCGCATGATCAATTGCCACTCTTCACCGTGCGGCTGAATGCGGTCGCCGAACAGTTGATGGGCGATCAGGTGCGCGACTTCGTGGGCCACGGTCTGCTTGAGGAAGTCTTCAGTGTTTTCCCGGTACAGCTGCGGATTGAAGCGCAGCAGGTTCTCGTGCAAATGCGCGACACCGGCTTTTTGACCGCGCAGCTTGAGGCTCACCACGGGGCGTTTGAAAGTTCGTTTGAAAAAGGATTCGGCCAGCTGATAACAGTCTTCGACGCGGGTATTGAGTTGCTCGGGCATGCTTGATGGATCTCCAGAGACGTCGAGTATGCCGCAACCCCGGGGCCTTGCGAATCGCCGAGGCGCCGAATGGTCGTTACCCCTCACACATTAGAAGGCCGCCTTGCGGCGGCCTGTGTTGGCAGATCTTGTTTTTGGGTGGTGAGTTGCTAATTGGTGTAGACCGGCCCCACGCCGAGTCCCCAGACAATCACTGTAAACGCCATGATGGCGACCAGCACCACCAGGCCTACGGCAAGTACCGAACTGGAAAACAGAAAGCCCTCGTCTGATGGAATGTTCATGAAAGTGGGTAGCCCCACATACAGCAAGTACACCGTGTAGCAGATGGCCGCCGTTCCGACGATCATCCCCAGCCACATATGAGGGTACAGCGCCGCCAGACCGCCGATGAACAGCGGGGTCGCGGTATAGGTCGCAAATGCAACGCAGCGGGCCAGGCTTGGATTGGCGTCATAAGTACGGGCCATCCAGTGGATGAATGCGCCCATGACCGCGACGCCGCCGAGCATCGCCAGGTACGACATGATCGTCATCCATAGCGCGCTTTCCTGGGTCAACATGACCGGCGCTCGATTGCCGATGACCCAGCCGACCTGAGTGGTGCCGATAAACGCCGACACAGCGGGAATTGCCGCCAGAATCAGCGTGTGAGTCAGGTACATGTGGCTGATGCTTTCCTCTTGGTCGCCACGGATTTCTTTCCATTCCTGGTCGGGGTGGGTGAAGAGCCCCACTACGTGATGGATCATGCCAGTCACTCCTCTTGTTTTTACCGTCGCCCCCCAGTGGAGCGCCTACAGGCCAAAGTGGCCAAGTAAGTAAAAGGTCTGGATATGTATGCGACCTTATGTCGCAGTATAGAAAGGTCTTCACGACGCAGGTTGTAGGGCGTTAGAGCAAATTGCGCTGTAAACCCTGCTGTTAATCGCCGTAGGGTCTTGCGCGACCTATGTGGCGAGGGAACTTGCTCCCGTTCGGCTGCGCAGCCGTCGCAAAAACGGCCGACGGGGTTTGACTGACCCGATGGTGCAGGATGGTTTTGGGGCCGCTGCGCGACCCAGCGGGAGCAAGCTCCCTCGCCACAGGGGTATGCTCCGCTCAGATAAAGTGCAGTCGCCAGGCACTTCGCCGACGATGGGTTTTTGCGTAAAATGCCGGCCTTTCGTCACACCTTACGGATCTCGCGTCATGGGTACTCTCACGGTCAACCAGAACAAACTGCAAAAGCGCCTTCGCCGTCAGGCGGGTGAGGCTGTTGCCGATTTCAACATGATTGAAGACGGCGACAAGGTCATGGTCTGCCTGTCCGGTGGCAAGGACAGCTACACCATGCTCGACGTGCTCTTGCACTTGCAGAAGGTCGCTCCGATCAAGTTCGAGATCGTGGCCGTGAACATGGACCAGAAACAGCCAGGCTTCCCTGAACACGTGTTGCCGGCCTATCTGAAAACGCTGGGCATCGAGTACCACATTGTCGAGAAAGACACTTACTCGGTGGTCAAGGAGCTGATCCCGGAAGGCAAGACCACCTGCTCGTTGTGCTCGCGCCTGCGTCGCGGCACGCTCTACACCTTTGCCGACGAAATCGGCGCGACCAAAATGGCCCTCGGTCACCACCGCGACGACATCGTCGAGACGTTCTTCCTTAATATGTTCTTCAACGGTTCGCTCAAGGCCATGCCGCCGAAGCTGCGCGCCGACGACGGCCGCAACGTGGTGATCCGGCCGCTGGCCTACTGCAACGAAAAAGACATTCAGGCCTACTCGGACTTCAAGCAATTCCCGATCATCCCGTGCAACCTCTGCGGCTCCCAGGAAAACCTGCAACGTCAGGTGGTCAAGGACATGCTGCAAGAGTGGGAACGCAAGACCCCGGGCCGCACCGAAAGCATTTTCCGCAGCTTGCAGAACGTGCAACCGTCGCAACTGGCGGACCGTAACCTGTTCGACTTCACCAGCCTCAAGATCGACGAAACCGCCGCTTCGCGGTTCGTCAACGTGGTCAACCTCTAATCAGAAACTGTAGGAGTGAGCCTGCTCGCGATTGCGTCGTGTCAGTCGACATCAACGTTGAATGACACACCGCTATCGCGAGCAGGCTCACTCCTGCAATTGTTTTTTGTTTCAACCTCCAGGAGAGGGCATGCGCGATTACAAGTGGCTGCACGAATACTGTCTGAATCGCTTCGGTTCAGCAGCTGAACTGGAAGCCCATCTGCCCGTTCCCAAGACCCCGGCGCAACTGCGCAAGATCAGCGACGATCGTTATCTCTCGACCATGGCCCTGCGCGTGTTTCGCGCCGGCCTCAAACACAGTCTTGTGGACGCCAAGTGGCCGTCGTTCGAAGAAGTGTTCTTCAAGTTCGACCCGGAAAAGGTGGTGCTGATGAGCGCCGAACACCTTGAGCGCCTGATGCAGGACGCGCGGATCATCCGACACCTGGGCAAGCTCAAGAGCGTGCCGCGCAATGCGCAGTTCGTACTGGACGTGGCGCATGAGAAGGGCAGCTTCGGCGCATTGATCGCCGATTGGCCGGTGACGGACATCGTCGGGCTGTGGACGTACCTGAAAAAGCGCGGCCATCAATTGGGCGGGTTGTCGGCGCCGCGTTTCTTGCGCATGGTCGGCAAGGATACGTTTGTGCCGAGCTATGACGTGGTGGCGGGGCTGAACGCGCAGAAGATCGTCGACAAGGTGCCGACCAGCCAGCGGGACCTGGCGTTGGTGCAGGATGTGTTCAACCAGTGGCATGAACAGAGTGGCGGCCGGCCGATGAGCCAGATTTCGATGATGCTGGCGTACACCGTCAATCATTAAGACCGAGTCGTGGCCTTCGCGAGCAAGCTTTGCTCCTACAGGTGCGGTGCAGCCCTTGTAGGAGCGAGGCTTGCCCGCGAAGGCGTCAGATCAGGCGGCGGAGATCTCGCCTTCACCCGCCAACTTGCGATTCAACTGAAACCGCCACCGCACATACAACAGCGCCGAGCAAAACACCGCCAGGCTCGCGCCCATTTCCAGCAAGCCAAACAGCTGCCGATTGGGGTCATACGCGGCCAGTGCGCCCTTGATGAAATACAGATTCACCACAAAGCACATCCACGAATGCCCGCGTGCGCTGCCGATGATCATCCCCGGTGCGAGCAATAGCAGGGGCACCAGTTCGATCAGCAAAATCACCCACGGCCGGGCGCCGTGCAGGTCGGCAAATACCAGATAATAGGCGCACAGCAGCCCCACCAGCCCGAAAAAGCACAGCAGGCTGATCGCGCGCATCGCCCGGACCCGCGGTTCGAGCCATTCGATCGAGGGCAGAATCTTCGGCTTTTTCGCCACGTCAGTTCCCCAGTTTCTGCGCAGTCTTCGCCAGACGCAGGCCCAAGGCCCGGCACAGCGCGACTTCATGTTCGTTCAAACCGCTTTTGCCATCCGCCCCGGCGTGATGACTGGCACCATACGGCGTGCCGCCGCCACGGGTTTCCAGCAGGGCCGATTCGCTATACGGCAGGCCGGTAATCAGCATGCCGTGGTGCAGCAACGGCAACATCATCGACAGCAGCGTGGTTTCCTGACCACCGTGCAGGCTTGCGGTGGAGGTGAATACCCCGGCCGGTTTGCCCACCAGCGCCCCCGTCAGCCAAAGATTGCTGGTGCCGTCGAGGAAGTACTTGAGCGGCGCGGCCATGTTGCCGAACCGGGTCGGACTGCCCATGGCCAAGCCCGCGCAGTGCTTCAGGTCGTCGAGACTGGCGTACAGCGCGCCCTCGTCGGGGATGTCCGGCGACACGGCTTCGCATTCGGTGGAGATCGGCGGCACGGTGCGCAAGCGCGCTTCCATCCCGGCCTGCTCGACACCACGGGCAATTTGCCGGGCCATTTCATTGGTCGAGCCGCTGCGGCTGTAATACAGAACCAGAATGTACGGCGCGCTCACGGCAGCAACTCCAGCACATTCTCCGGCGGACGGCCGATGATGGCTTTGTCGCCGACTTCCAGAATCGGTCGCTCCATGAGTTTCGGGTTGGCGGCGATGGCGGCGATCAATTGCTCCTCGCTCAAACTGCTGTCGGCCAGGTTGAGAGTCTTGTATTCGTCCTCGCCGGTGCGCAGCAGTTGCCGGGCGCTGATGCCGAGTTTGGTCAGCAGGCTCTGGATTTGCGCGGCGTCCAGCGGCGTTTCCAGGTAGCGGACCACGGTCGGGGTCAGGCCACGGGCTTCCAGCAGTTCGAGCGCACCGCGGGATTTCGAGCAGCGCGGGTTGTGATAAAGCGTCAGATCGGTCATGTGCGGGTCGCATCTTGCGTAAGGTGGCGGCTATTCTAACTGTGCAGCGCGTAATCCAGAACCTCGGGAGGCGATGGGTCGCAGGCGCATTCAATTTTGAACAAGGATTACGACATGACAAGACGACTGGCAGCAGCATTGGCGATCATCGGTACGTTGATGCTGGGGGGCTGTGGCAACGACTATGGCATCGACCAGAACGGCCAGAAAGTCGCCGCCGAACGTCTGGACAACCAATGGGTGGTCCTCAACTACTGGGCTGAATGGTGCGGCCCGTGCCGTACCGAGATCCCGGAGTTGAATACGCTGGCGGATCAGTTGAAGGACAAGAAGATAGGTGTGTTCGGGGTCAATTTCGACAATGTGCAGGGGGAAGAGCTGAAAAGCGCCAGCGAGAAACTGGGGATCAAGTTCACCGTGCTGGCGTCGGACCCGGCGGATCTTTTCGAGTTGCCGCGCAGCGAGGCATTGCCGGTGACCTACATCATCGACAACAAAGGCAAGGTGCGCGAGCAATTGATGGGCGAGCAGACGGCGGCGGGGGTGATGGCCAAGCTTGAGGCGTTGCAAGCGGTCAAGTGACTGCGCATGGATCTTGTGGCGAGGGAGCAAGCTCCCTCGCCACAGGTATTCACTTGGCCACAGCTCGGGGTTATCAACCCTCTTCAAGCCACCAACGCAACGGCTTGCCTTCGGCCGGCCAGAAGCGCATCTGTTCGATCGGCGAAACATCCCAGCGCTGCACATTTTCCAGGGCCTGCATGAAGCGCTTTTCCTGCTCCATCACGGCTGGTGCGCACATTTTGCGGGTGCTGCCGATTTTGCCGAAGCTCAGCTTGTCACCTTCGAGCGTGTACGGTGCAAACCAGTGGTTGCAGCCGCCATTGCCGTAAGCCCGACCGTCTTCACCGAGGGTGATGGTCAGGTGGCTGTAATCCATCAGTGGACGTTCGCCGATCCATTCCAGGATGTAGCTGCGGTTTTGTTGCAATTTCACCGGCTCGGCGGCGCAGCCCAGCAGGCTGGCACCAACCAGGGCGGTCAGGGCGAGGTGTTTCATCACGCGGGCTCCTGGCAGGTCGGGCACAGGTGCTTCTCGCCAACGGTGGTCCAGCCCAGCTCGGCAATCCGCGCAGTGGCGGCAGGTTTTTCTGCCTTGTTGCCCAGTTTGGCATCGACCGCAAACTCAAAGCTCAGCTCTTTGGCGCAGCTGTCGCAGTTGACTTTCCAGGTGTGGATCGCCAATTCGCCGAACACCGGACCACTGGCCACTGCGACCCATTGGCCGGGCGGGTTGATCAAGTGGCGAACCGTTTCCACAGTCAGGCGCATGGACAGGTCCTTGGCACCTTTGAGGGTCACGACCAGCACGTCGTTATTACGAATCGAGCCGCCGTTGCCGGTGACTTGATAACGCCCCGGCACAAGGGCGCGGCATTCGGTGAGGGTGTGTTGCGGGTTCATCAGGCTATAGCGGAAATCGTGTTCGACCATGGGTCCTCCAAATATGCGCGGTATGCTATCACGGGCCTGCTCGCAGCATGGCGCGGGCAGATGACCTTCGATCTGGTTCAAATCACCGGTCGACTCATGGCACACTGCCGCTTTTGCATTTCTAAGGAACGGACATGGCGTTAATCGAATGTTATGAGTGCAAGCAACGCATCAGCTCCACGGCGCCTGCTTGCATTCATTGCGGTGCACCGGCGGGAACGGTGCAAGCGGCCACTTCGACGGCAGCGCCTGTGCAGGCACCCCTTTCTTTCGGGCGTTTACCGGAGGATGAGAAAGTGGCCAGGGTGACCCCGGCCGCATTCGGGCGTAAACGCAAAACCGCAGCCCCAATCGAGATGGCGGCGCCGATGCCCGCCTCCAACGGCGTGCGTCCGGTGGAACTGTGGCTGAAGCTGATGATTTTCTTTCTGCCGCCGTTTTTTGTCTGGTTCCTGCTGCGTCGCGGGCATTCCGTGGGGCAACGCTTGCTGGGTTTCGGCTGGCTGGGCCTGATGATTCTCTTGTCCAAGGCCTGACCGGCTCAGCCCTCGACCTGATTCTGCGGCGTGCCAGCGGCCCAGGCTGCGATGTTCTGCAGGGTGGTCGTGGCAATTGCGTCCAGGGCTTCGCGGGTCAGGAAGGCCTGGTGCGCGGTGATGATCACGTTCGGAAAGGTCAGCAGCCGCGCCAGCACATCGTCCTGCAGCGGCAGGTCGGAGCGGTCCTCGAAGAACAGCTGCGCTTCCTCTTCATAGACATCCAGCCCCAGATACCCCAATTGGCCGTCCTTCAGTGCATCAATCAGCGCCGGCGTGTCCACCAGGCCGCCGCGTCCGGTGTTGATCAACATCGCGCCGGGCTGCAAGTGCGCCAGTGATTCACGGTTGATCAAGTGTTTGCTCTGTTCATTGAGCGGGCAGTGCAGGCTGATGATCTGCGACTCGGCCAGCAATTGCGGCAAGCTCAGGTAGCGGGCGCCGAGGGCTTCGACCTGCGGATTGGGGTAGGGGTCGTAGGCCAGCAACCGGCAACCGAAACCGTTCATGATTTTCGCGAAGGTTGCGCCGATCTGCCCGGTGCCGACCACGCCGACCGTCTTGCCCACCAAATCGAAACCGGTCAGGCCGTGCAGGCTGAAATCCCCTTCGCGGGTACGGTTGTAGGCGCGGTGCAGGCGGCGGTTGAGCGCCAGGATCAGCGCCACCGCGTGCTCGGCCACCGCGTGCGGCGAGTACGCCGGGACCCGCACAATTGACAGCCCTAAACGCTTCGCCGCCGCGAGATCGACATGGTTGTAACCGGCCGAGCGCAGGGCGATCAAGCGTGTGCCGCCCGCTGCCAGACGTTCCAGCACCGGCGCGCTCAAGTCATCATTGATGAACGCGCAGACCACCTCGTGATGCTCCGCCAGCGCCACCGTATCGAGGCTCAGCCGCGCCGATTGAAAGTGCAGCTCGATACCGGCAGGCAGCTCGGTGCCCAGAAAACTGTCACGGTCGTAGGTCTGGCTGCTGAAAAGAATCGTGCGCATACGGTCCTCCTGATTTTTTTCGAGTCCTGTGTGGCCGCGCACCGTTCTATTGTGCGAACGGCTGTGGCGAGGGGCTCCCACACCTGGAATGGTGCCGCGACGAACAGAACCCGGTGAGCTTAGCGCCGATGCTGGCCGGCGCCATTGCGCTGCATCAAGCGTTTATCCGGGCATGGGCGGCCAGGCGGTTGATCGCACGGTCGAGTTCTTCCAGGGCGCCGGGGGCTTTGGGGTCCTGTTGCTTGAGCAGGGTTTCGCTGCGCTGGCAGGCGGCACGCAGTTGCGGGACGCCGCAATAACGAGTCGCGCCGTGCAGGCGGTGGACACGCTCGATCAAGGCGTTGTTGTCATTGGTTTCCCGGGCCAGGCGAATGGCCTCGCGATCAGCTTCCAGGGAGGCCAGCAACATCGCCAGCATGTCCGCGGCCAGATCGGCCTTGCCGGCGGCCAGGCGCAAGCCTTCGTCGTGGTCGAGCACCTGCAATTCATGGGCGCCGCCATGGCTGTCGCTGGAACGCTCCGGCCCGTGATTGCGCAACGCCAGGCCTGTCCACTTCAACACCACCTGGGCCAGTTGCCGTTCGCTGATCGGTTTGGTCAGGTAGTCGTCCATGCCGCTTTGCAGCAGCGCGCGTTTTTCGTTGGCCATGGCGTGGGCGGTGAGGGCGACGATCGGCAGCGGCGTGCAATGCCGCTCGCTTTCCCACTGACGAATCGCCTCGGTGCTTTGACGTCCGTCCATGCCGGGCATTTGCACGTCCATCAACACCAGGTCAAAAGTCTCGCTTTGCACTGCTTTGACTGCCGCGTAACCGCTTTCGACCGCGAGCACCTTGGCACCCATGTCTTCGAGCAGGGTTTGCACCAGCAACAAGTTGGCCGGGTTGTCGTCGACGCACAGCACCTTCGGTGCGCGGCTCGATACCGGTTCGCCGGGCTCGCTGCGCTGCTGGCGCGGGTTGACCAGATCGGACAATGCCCGACGCAACTTGCGGGTGCAGGCCGGTTTGGCCTGAAGCTGACTGTGCGGGTTGGGCACCGAGAGGTGGAACAGCGTCTGTTCGGTGGTCGGGCACAGCACCAACACTTTGCAGCCCAGGTGTTCGAGGTCCCAGATGTGCTGGTTGAGGCGCTCCGGTGGCATGTCGTTGCTGGTGATGCCGAGCACCGCCAGATCGATCGCCTGATCGGTCTGATGCGCGCCGGTCACGCCATTGGTCAGGCTTTCCAGGGTATTGAACGGCGTGACAGCCAGGCCGCAATCTTCCAGCTGATGCTGCAAGGCCTGACGGGCCAGTTCATGGTTTTCCAGCACCGCGACGCGGCGCCCGAGCAGCGGCGGGCCGGGCAGGTCTTCGGCGTCGTCGCGGGTCTTGGGCAGGCTGAGGCTGATCCAGAATTCCGAACCTTCGCCCGGCGTACTGTCGACACCGATCTCGCCGCCCATCTGTTCGATCAGGCGCTTGGAAATCACCAGACCCAGGCCCGTGCCTCCTGGCTGTCGGGACAGCGAATTGTCAGCCTGGCTGAACGCCTGGAACAGCGCGCGCACATCCTGGTTCGACAGGCCGATGCCGGTGTCCTGAATGCTGATGCGCAGTTGCACGCTGTCTTCGTGTTCTTCTTCGAGCATGGCCCGGGCGACGATGGTGCCTTCGCGAGTGAACTTGATCGCGTTGCTCACCAGGTTGGTGAGGATCTGCTTGAGCCGAAGCGGATCGCCCACCAGCGACAACGGCGTGTCGCGATACACCAGGCTCACCAACTCAAGCTGTTTGGCATGGGCGGCCGGGGCGAGGATGGTCAGGGTGTCCTGCAGCAGGTCGCGCAGGTTGAACGGAATATTGTCGAGCACCAGCTTGCCGGCCTCGATTTTCGAGAAGTCGAGGATCTCGTTGATGATCCCCAGCAGGCTGTCGGCGGACTTTTCGATGGTGCCCAGGTAGTCGAGCTGACGCGGGGTCAGCTCGCTTTTTTGCAGCAGGTGCGTAAAGCCGAGAATGCCATTGAGCGGGGTGCGGATTTCATGGCTCATGTTGGCCAGGAACTCGGATTTGATCCGGCTCGCTTCCAGGGCTTCCTTGCGCGCCAGGTCCAGTTCGATGTTCTGGATCTCGATGGTTTCCAGGTTCTGGCGCACGTCTTCGGTGGCCTGGTCGACACTGTTCTGCAACTCTTCCTGCGCGTTTTGCAACGTGCCGGCCATGCGGTTGATGCCGGACGCGAGCTCATCCAGTTCCTGACTGCCAAGGGGTGGCAGACGGGTTTCCAGATGGCCGTCCTTGAGTTGCGCTACCGCCAGTTTGATCTGGCTGATCGGCCGGTTGATGGTCCGGCCCATGCGCAAGGCGAGCAGCGCCGCGCCGGCCAGGCCCGCGCTGATCAGCAGCAGGCTGGCGAACAGGCTGCGGTAACCGCGCAGCAGCATGCCGCTGTGGGACAGTTCGAGTTCGACCCAGCCCAACAGTCGGTCGGCTTCATCCGGTATCAGGTCGCCGGCAAGGTTGCGGTGCTTGCCAAAGACCGGCAGCAGATAGCGTGTCGCATCGTTGCCACTGTGGCGCAGCATTTTTGAGCCATTGCCCAACGGCGCCGGGTTGAGCATGGTCGGGCCGGCGTGGGCTACGGGCGTACGGTCGGCGGCGAGGAAGGTCACGGCGCGCACGTCCGGTGTTTCCAGCGACTGGGTGGCGATACGCTCCAGCAGCTCGTTGTCTTTGCGACCCATGGCCGGGGCCACCAAGGGCGCGAGCTGTTCGGCGATCATCTCACCGCGCTGCATCAGTTGGGTTTGCAGGTCGGATTGCTGCATCCAGGTGAAATAGCCACCCAGGATCAGCGCCATCAGGCTGGTCGGCAACAGGGTCAGCAACAGCACGCGGCCTTTAATTCCCAGTTTCTTGAGCACGCATCTCTCCTGCATCCAGCTATTGATTGACCTGCACGTGCGTCCGGCACGCGCCATCGGGCCAGTGTAGCGATTTGCAGGCAGGCAATCTTCGTAAAATTGATGTCGTCATTCTTCGGCCGGACCGGCGCTTTCGCGCCACGGGCAAACCTTGGGTTGCCCAACGTCAGGCAATCTTGAATAATCGCCAACTGAGAATTATTTGCAGATACTCATGACTCCCATCTCTGTTGGCCATCCCCGCATCCTGTCCATTGAAGACGATCTCGTGCTCGGCGCTTATGTGCACGAGCATCTGGGCCGGTGCGGTTTTCAGGTGACCTGGTGCCAGAACGGCCGGGAAGGCCTGGACATTGCCCGCCAACAACCCTTCGACGTGGTGCTGATGGACATTTTGCTGCCAGGGTTGAACGGGTTGAACGTGCTGACGCAACTGCGCCAGAGCCATTCGACCCCGGTGGTGCTGATGTCGGCGCTGGGCGCCGAGGCGGATCGCATCAGCGGTTTTCGCCTGGGGGCCGATGATTACCTGCCAAAGCCTTTCAGCATGGCCGAGTTGCGTGTGCGCATCGAAGCGATCCTGCGCCGGGTGGCGCTCGACCGTCGGCCGGAGCGGGCAGCGGCGACGTCCTCGGTCGACAGCCTGCGTTTCGATGACGAACTCTGTGACGTTTCCTATGGCGAACTCGCCGCCGGCCTGACCCGCAGCGAGTATCGATTGCTGGACACCTTGAATCGCAATGGCGATGAAGTGCTGAGCAAAGCCTTCCTTTATCAGCACGTGCTGCAACGCGGTTTTGCCGCCCATGACCGCAGCCTCGACATGCACATCAGTCAGATCCGCCGCAAACTCAAAGGCATCGGCTACACCGAGCGGCAAGTGCGTACGGTCTGGGGCAAGGGTTACGTGTTGAGTGCCGGCGATGAAATGGTCTGACTTGCCGGGCCGACACTCGCTGTTCTGGAAACTGGCGTGTCTGTTGGTGGCGTTCTGTCTGCTGATGATCTGGCTGAGCTGGTCCTGGGGGCGCTACATGGAGCAGCGAAACCAGTTTCTGTCGGATCAGGCCCGAGTCACGCTGACGGGGTATGCCGCCGAGGCCGAGCAGGCGTGGCGTTCGGAGCAGAGCGCGGGCGTCGATGCCTGGCTGCAAGGCATGAAACAGCGTGAAACAGGCTGGGTTGGCGTCATCAGCGGTGATTTGCAGTCCCTAAGCAGCCAGCCGCTCACTGACCAGGAAATCGAGCGACTGACTTTCCTGCGCGGCCTGGATTGGCCCATTCACAAGAAACGCCTGCCGTGGCTGCGCGTGCCGTTTCCCGGCGATTCGACGGCTGGCAGCCTGGTCATCGAACTGCCCCAGCGCTTCATGCCCGGCCAATACAGGCTGTTCTGGCGCGTGATCACCAACGGCATCATCCCGGGATTGTTCACGCTGTTGCTGTGCGTCGGCCTGTATCGGCTGCTGGTCGTACCGTTGAATCAATTGCGCGAGCAGGCCAATGCCTGGCGCGCCGACCAGTTGAATGTGCGTCTGTCGAGCAGCACCACCAAGCGTTCGGATGAACTCGGAGAGCTGGGTCGGGCCTTCGACCACATGGCCGAGCGATTGCAAAGCACTGTGGCCCTGCAGCAGCAATTGCTGCGCGACTTGTCCCACGAACTGCGCACGCCGCTGAGCCGTCTGCGGGTCGCCAGCGAAAGCGAGCAGGGGCTGGCGCAATTGCGCGAGCGCATCGGTCGGGAAGTCGATGGCATGCAGCGGCTGGTAGAAGACACTCTGCAACTGGCCTGGCTCGACACCGAGCGCGCCCCGTTGCCCGACGAAGCGATCCAGGTCCAGGCACTGTGGGAAATGCTCACGGAAAACGCTTGTTATGAAAGTGCCTGGCCGGCGAGCCAGTTGCAGTGCGCGGTAGATTCGTCCTGTTGGGTTCGGGGCAATCTCAACACCCTGGCGCAGGCGCTGGAGAACATTCTGCGCAATGCCATTCGTCATTCGCCGAGTGGCGGTATCGTTCGTTTCAGCGGGCAACGTGACGGCGACTTCTGGCATTTGTGGCTGGAAGACGAGGGCGGCGGGGTGGCTGAGGCGGATCTGGAGCGGATCTTCTGTCCGTTCATTCGACTCGACGGCTCGCGGCCGGGGGATGGCGGATTCGGCTTGGGGTTGAGCATTGCGAGGAATGCTGTGAAACGTCAGGGCGGGAGTCTTTGGGCACAGAACACTGGGCGTGGGCTGCGGCTAAATATTCGGTTAGTGGCTGAGAGTGATGGCGTCAGTGACGACGCCATCGCGAGCAGGCTCGCTCCCACAGTGGATCTTTGCCGACCACAAATCGTCTGATCAACCCCGCACCCTGTGGGAGCGTAACGCTGAAACAGCCCCTTATTCCCATAAGCCATAAGCACCGCACTTTGCGTGATATGGCCTGCTCGCGTTTGCCGGTATGATAGGCGCCCCCGCAGTCTGGATTGCGAATACGCCATGACCTTGCAGTACCCAACCATCGCCGATTGCGTCGGCAACACCCCGCTGGTCCGTTTGCAGCGCCTGCCTGGCGCCACCAGCAATACCCTTTTGCTCAAGCTCGAAGGGAATAACCCGGCGGGTTCGGTCAAGGACCGGCCGGCGCTGTCGATGATTACCCGCGCTGAATTGCGTGGGCAGATCCACGCCGGCGATACGCTGATCGAAGCGACTTCGGGTAACACCGGTATCGCGCTGGCCATGGCTGCGGCGATCAAGGGTTACAAGATGATCCTGATCATGCCGGATAACTCCAGCGCTGAACGTAAGGCCGCGATGACGGCCTATGGCGCCGAGCTGATCCTGGTCACCCAGGAAGAAGGCATGGAAGGCGCGCGCGACCTCGCTCAGCGAATGGAAGCCGAAGGCCGTGGCAAAGTGCTGGATCAGTTCGCCAACGGCGATAACCCCGAAGCGCACTACACCACCACCGGCCCGGAAATCTGGCGCCAGACCGAGGGCACCATCACTCATTTCGTCAGTTCGATGGGCACCACCGGCACCATCATGGGTGTCTCGCGCTACTTGAAAGAGCAGAACGACAACGTGCAGATCATCGGCCTGCAACCGATGGAAGGCTCGGCGATTCCGGGTATCCGTCGCTGGCCGCAGGAATACCTGCCGAAGATTTATCAAGCCGATCGTGTCGATCGCATTGTCGACATGGCGCAAAGCGAAGCTGAAGACGTGACCCGTCGTCTGGCCCGCGAAGAAGGTATATTCTGCGGCGTTTCCTCAGGCGGTGCGGTGGCAGCGATGCTGCGCCTGTCCCGGGAAGTTGAAAACGCGGTGATCGTCGCGATCATTTGCGACCGTGGCGACCGTTACTTGTCGACCGGCATTTTCGACGCGCCCAACTGATGGCCAAGCAAGAGAGAGGCCTGCGCTTCCAACCCACTGGCGGCAGCAAGGCCCCGCAAATTCCGACTGGCAAAAAGCAGCGCTTGAGCATCGAGCGCCTGGCCAATGACGGTCGCGGAATCGCGTTTTTCGAAGGTCGCACCTGGTTCGTCCTCGGCGCGCTGGCGGGCGAAGACGTCGAGGCGCGCGTGTTGGGCGCCCACGGTAAAGTGGTCGAGGCGCGCACCGAACGGGTGTTCCAGGCCAGCGAGTTGCGTCGTCCGGCGCCGTGCCCGCATGCCGGCCGCTGTGGCGGTTGCAGCGTGCAACATCTGCCGCACACTGAACAACTTGCCCTGAAACAGCGCATGCTCGCCGAACAACTGTCCAAGGTCGCCGGTGTCGAACCCCAAGAGTGGGCAGCGCCGTTGAGCGGTCCGGAATTCGGTTACCGCCGTCGCGCTCGAGTGGCGGTGCGTTGGGACATGAAAGCGAAGAAGCTCGAAGTCGGTTTCCGCGCGGCGGGCAGTCAGGACATCGTGGCCATCAACGAATGCCCGGTGTTGGTCCAGCCCTTGCAGCCGATCATGACCCGCTTGCCGGAAATGCTTCGACGCTTGAGCAAACCTCAGGCGCTGGGGCATGTGGAATTGTTCAGCGGTTCGTCGTTGGCGGTGTTGCTGCGGCACATGGCGCCGCTGTCCGACGCCGACATGACGATCCTCAAGGATTTCTGCGCGTTCCATGAAGCCCAGCTGTGGCTGCACGGAGACGGTGAACCGCAACCGGTCGAGACTGACCAGTCGTTGGGTTATCGACTTGAACAGTGGGACTTGAATCTGGCGTACCGACCGGGAGATTTCATCCAGGTCAACGCCGGGGTCAATGAAGCGATGATCGCCCAGGCGTTGGAGTGGCTGAAGCCGACAGCGGAGGAACGGGTTCTCGATCTATTCTGTGGGTTGGGTAACTTTGCATTGCCGCTGGCCAAGGTCGTTCGCGAGGTGGTGGCAGTGGAAGGTGTGCAGGCGATGGTCGAGCGAGCAGCCGCGAATGCAGCTAGCAACAATCTTCATAATGCGACTTTTTTTCAGGCCGATTTATCCCAGCCTTTGACCGATGCCGAATGGGCGCGCGAAGGCTTTTGTGCGGTACTCTTGGACCCACCGCGTGACGGTGCTTTCGAGGTCGTGCGCAAGCTGGCGTCCCTGGGCGCCAAACGGTTGGTGTACGTATCGTGCAACCCGGCAACGCTGGCGCGCGATACGGTCGAATTGATCAAGCAGGGCTACCGGTTAAAACGTGCCGGGATTCTCGATATGTTTCCTCAGACGGCACATGTCGAGGCCATGGCGTTATTTGAAGCGAGCTAGGACGGCTCGTCTGGTCCGACTGGCCGCCCGTGCCGCTCTTGCAGTAGCCCCGTGAGGGCAATCGGGCAATGAAGGTCAGCGAATTGACGCATTGAATCTGCGTCGTAGGGAAGGTAAGCAAGATGGTACAGGTGAGAGCACACCAGCCGATCAACACTGACGGCAGTATCAATCTCGAGGCTTGGCTCGATCATGCGGTCAGTGTCGATCTGGCACTGGATCGCGAAGCCTTGAAGGAAGCGTGCGAGTTCGCTCGCGTGTCTGAACAACAGGCCAATGCGGCGAAGAATCTATGGTCCGAAGGGACCTCGAGTTTCCGCACCGGCCTTGAGATCGCCGAGATTCTCGCCGACCTCAAACTCGATCAGGATTCGTTGGTCGCGGCGGTCCTGTACCGCGGCGTGCGCGAAGGCCAGATCGAACTGCCGACGGTCAGCCAGCGCTTCGGTCCGGTGGTCGCCAAACTCATCGACGGCGTGTTGCGCATGGCGGCGATCAGCGCCAGCCTGAGCCCCCGTCAATCGTTGGTGCTGGGCACCCAGGGCCAGGTCGAAAACCTGCGCAAAATGCTGGTGGCCATGGTCGACGACGTGCGCGTCGCGTTGATCAAACTGGCCGAGCGCACCTGCGCGATCCGTGCGGTGAAAACCGCCGACGACGAAAAGCGTAATCGCGTTGCCCGTGAAGTCTTCGACATCTACGCGCCGCTGGCTCACCGTCTCGGTATCGGTCATATCAAATGGGAACTGGAGGATTTGTCCTTCCGTTACCTTGAGCCCGATCAGTACAAGCAGATCGCCAAGTTGCTGCACGAGCGGCGTCTGGATCGCGAGCGTTTCATTGCCGATGTGATGAACCAGCTGAAAGTCGAGTTGCAGGCCACCGGCGTCGATGCCGACATCAGCGGCCGGGCCAAACACATCTATTCGATCTGGCGCAAAATGCAGCGCAAGGGGCTGGAGTTCAGCCAGATCTACGACGTGCGCGCCGTTCGTGTGCTGGTGCCGGAAATGCGCGACTGCTACACCGCGCTCGGCATCGTCCATACGTTGTGGCGGCACATTCCGAAGGAATTCGACGACTACATTGCCAACCCGAAAGAGAACGGCTACCGCTCGCTGCACACCGCGGTGATCGGCCCCGAGGGCAAGGTGCTGGAAGTGCAGATCCGCACCCACGCCATGCACGAAGAAGCCGAGCTGGGCGTTTGCGCGCACTGGCGCTACAAGGGCACCGACGTCAAATCCGGGTCCAACCACTACGAAGAGAAAATTTCCTGGCTGCGCCAGGTCCTCGAGTGGCATGAAGAATTGGGTGACATCGGCGGTCTGGCTGAACAGCTGCGGGTCGATATCGAGCCGGACCGGGTCTACATTTTCACCCCGGACGGTCACGCCATCGACCTGCCGAAGGGCGCGACCCCGCTGGACTTCGCCTACCGCGTGCACACCGAAATCGGTCACAACTGCCGTGGCGCGAAGATCAACGGGCGCATCGTACCGCTCAACTACAGCCTGCAAACCGGTGAACAGGTCGAGATCATCACCAGCAAGCACGGCACTCCGAGCCGCGACTGGCTGAACCCGAACCTGGGTTACATCACCACCTCGCGGGCACGGGCAAAGATCGTTCACTGGTTCAAGTTGCAGGCGCGTGATCAGAACGTCGCGGCCGGTAAAACCCTGCTCGAACGTGAGCTCAGTCGTCTCGGCTTGCCAGCGGTGGACTTCGACAAGCTGGCCGACAAGGCCAACATGAAGACCGCCGAAGACATGTACGCCGCGTTGGGCGCGGGCGATCTGCGCCTGGCGCAACTGGTGAACCTGGCGCAACAACTGGTCGAGCCGGAACGCGGCAATGAGCAGCTGGAGCTGATCCCGCGCAAAGCCACCGGCTACAAACCGGGCAAGCGCGGCGACATTCAGATTCAGGGTGTCGGCAACCTGATGACGCAAATGGCCGGTTGCTGCCAGCCGTTGCCGGGTGATGCCATTGTCGGTTACATCACCCAGGGCCGTGGCGTGAGCATTCACCGTCAGGACTGTGCCTCGGTGCTGCAACTGGGAGGGCGCGAGCCGGAGCGGATCATTCAGGTCAGCTGGGGCCCGGTGCCGGTACTCACCTACCCGGTGGACATCATCATCCGCGCCTACGACCGTTCCGGTTTGCTGCGTGACGTGTCGCAGGTGCTGCTCAACGAGCGGATCAACGTGCTGGCGGTCAACACCCGCTCGAACAAGGAGGACAACACCGCGCTGATGTCCCTGACCATCGAGATTCCGGGGCTGGATGCATTGGGGCGGTTGCTGGGACGGATTTCCCAGTTGCCGAACATCATCGAAACCCGGCGTAACCGTACACCGTGATGATGATCCCTGTAGGAGCGAGGCTTGCCCGCGAAGGCGTCATACCTGACACACCGCCTTCGCGGGCAAGCCTCGCTCCTACAGGGTTACGGTTGGGCCGACATACCGCATTGCAGATGTAGAGATTGATTGATGTATTCACTTGAAGACTTGCTGCACCTGATGAACCGTCTGCGCGACCCGCAGTTCGGTTGCCCGTGGGACATCAAGCAAACCTACGCCACCATCGTCCCGCACACCCTTGAGGAAGCCTATGAAGTCGCTGACGCCATCGAGCGCGGTGACTTCGATCACTTGCAGGGCGAGTTGGGTGATTTGCTGTTCCAGGTGGTTTATTACAGTCAGTTGGCCCGGGAAGAGGGGCGCTTCGAATTCGCCGGTGTGATCGACAGCATCACCCGCAAGCTGATCCGTCGCCATCCTCACGTATTTCCAACCGGTGATCTGTACGCGCCGCTGGATGTTCCGCGCCTGAGTGAAGAGCAGGTCAAGCAGCGCTGGGAAGAGATCAAGGCTGAGGAGCGCGCCGAAAAATCATCCGCGCCCGAACAGCTGTCCTTGCTCGACGATGTGCCTGCCGCGCTGCCTGCATTGTCCCGCTCGGCGAAGTTGCAGAAGCGCGCGGGGCAAGTCGGTTTCGACTGGCCGGACGCCTTGCCGGTGCTGGACAAGGTGCGCGAAGAACTCGATGAAGTGCTCGAAGCCATGGCCGACAATGACTCGGCAGCGATTGCCGATGAGGTGGGTGATTTGCTGTTTTCCGTGGTCAATCTGGCGCGTCATTTGAAAGTCGACCCGGAAACTGCACTGCGTGGCGCCAACAGCAAGTTTGAAAGACGCTTCCGTTTTATCGAACAGGCATTGCGCGACACCCACCGTCCCATGGAAGATTGCACCCTCGAAGAGTTGGACGCCTTGTGGGGCGAAGCCAAACGTCAGGAAAAGAATTTGCCCAGCTGCGGTTGAGCAGTGGCCTAAGTGAGAAATAAGCACCATGAGCATTTCCCTTCGCGACCAGTTGCTCAAAGCAGGGCTGGTCAACCAAAAGCAGGCCAAACAGGTCGGCAAAGAGAAGCAGAAGCAGCAACGCCTGGCCCATAAAGGCCAGATTGAACTCGATGACTCGCAGCAGCGTGCCGCCCAGGAAGCCATGGCCGAGAAGGTCAAGCGCGACCAGGAGCTGAACCGTCAGCAACAGGAGAAAGTCGAGGCCAAGGCTCGCGCGGCGCAGATCAAGCAATTGATCGAAGTCTCGCGCCTGCCGAAGCTGACCACCGAGGACTACTACAACTTCGTTGACGACAAGAAGGTCAAGCGTATCTCCGTCAACACGCTGATGCGCAACCAGTTGAGCAATGGCTTCCTGGCGATCGTGCACCATGCCGGCGGCTACGAAGTGATCCCGCGTGAGGCGGCCCTGAAGATTCAGGAGCGCGATCCTCGGCGCATCGTGCAGCTGAACGTCAAGACTGAAGAAGTCGCTGCCGAAGATGATCCATACGCGGCCTATCAGATCCCTGATGATCTGATGTGGTAAGCCTTTAACGGCTTCAACAACGACAAACCCCGCTCATGGCGGGGTTTGTCGTTTTCAATGCTGTCATTGCTTATGCAGATCGGAGCGCTCGTTGCTGCTCCTGTTTTTCCAGTTCAGCCTTGTAGCTGTGGGCGTCGGTTTCGGAATGAAACATCCCCACCAGCATGTCTTGTTGATGTACATCCCAGATACGGATACCGGCAGCTATGCCTTCATGGGATTTATGTGAATCGTCGCGTTCAGTTACTTTTACAATCATCTGCTAGCTCCAATCTCTGTTATCTGCAGCAAGGCGTGTGCAGGACTCTGTTATATGTTTGGTTAGCCTGCTAAGTAAACGACTGAGTTCGGTAACGAATTTTTGCGAAACCGACAATAGTCCTGCAGCCCGCCAAACACGTGGCATTCGGTCGCAGGGCATTGAGTTTCATGACAAAAGCTTCATGTTCGCCGTGAATATCTCGCTGGTAGAACACGGTATCTGTAGGAGCCAGGCTTGCCGGCGAAGGCGTCCTTCAGTGCGCCTTCGCCGGCAAGCCTGGCTCCTACAAAAAGCATCGCAGTGCACATTTTTTCAGGCATAAAAAAACGCCCCGAACCAGTCGGGGCGTTTTTGTGTGCTGCGAGACGGCGGAGTATTACTTGCCGGTCCAGCGCTTCAGTACCAGGGTGGCGTTGGTGCCACCGAAGCCGAAGCTGTTGCTCATCACGGTGTTGATGGTGGCGTCTTCGCGAGTCTTGGTCAGGATCGGCATGTCTGCCACTTCCGGGTCCAATTCTTCGATGTTGGCGGAGCCCGCCATGAAGTTGCCTTCCATCATCAGCATGCAGTAGATCGCTTCGTGAACGCCGGCGGCGCCCAGGGAGTGACCCGACAGGCTCTTGGTGGAGCTGATGGCCGGGGCCTTGTCGCCGAACACTTCACGCACACCTTTCATTTCCGCGACGTCGCCGACCGGAGTCGAGGTGCCGTGGGTGTTCAGGTAGTCGATCGGAGTATCGACGGTGGACATGGCCATCTGCATGCAGCGGATGGCGCCTTCGCCGCTTGGGGCGACCATGTCGTAGCCGTCGGAGGTCGCGCCGTAGCCAACGATTTCCGCGTAGATCTTCGCGCCGCGGGCCAGAGCGTGTTCCAGCTCTTCGACCACGACCATGCCGCCACCGCCGGCGATGACGAAACCGTCACGCTTGGCGTCGTAGGCACGGGAAGCTTTTTCCGGAGTTTCGTTGTACTGGCTGGACAGTGCGCCCATGGCGTCGAACAGGAACGATTGGCTCCAATGCTCTTCTTCACCGCCGCCGGCGAACACGACGTCCTGCTTGCCCATCTGGATCTGTTCCATGGCGTTGCCGATGCAGTGAGCACTGGTGGCGCAGGCAGAAGCGATGGAGTAATTCAGGCCCTTGATCTTGAACGGTGTGGCCAGACAAGCGGAAACGGTGCTGCTCATGGTCCGCGTGACGCGGTATGGGCCAACGCGCTTCACGCCTTTCTCGCGCAGGATGTCCAGCGCTTCCATCTGGTTCAGCGTGGAGGCGCCACCGGAACCGGCGATCAGGCCGGTACGCGGGTTGGAGACTTGCTCATCGGTCAGGCCGGAGTCTGCGATGGCGTCTTTCATGGCCAGGTAGGCGTACGCCGCCGCGTGGCCGACGAAGCGATAGATCTTGCGATCGATCAGCTCTTCGAGGGGAAGGTCAATGGAGCCGGAAACCTGGCTACGCAGACCCATTTCGGCATATTCCGGGTTGAACCGGATGCCAGGGCGGCTTGCACGCAGGTTAGCGGAGACGGTCTCTTTGTCATTGCCCAGGCACGATACGATGCCCAGACCAGTGATAACGACGCGGCGCATGCGGATAACCCTTAGAAGTTGTCAGTGGAGGTGAAAACGCCGACCCGAAGGCCTTCGGCGGTGTAGATCTCGCGGCCGTCGACACTGACCGAACCATCGGCGATGGCCAGGTTCAGCTTGCCCTTCAGCACGCGCTTGATCTGAATGTTATAGGTGACTTTCTTGGCGGTCGGCAGGACCTGGCCAAAGAATTTCACTTCGCCCGAACCCAGCGCACGGCCACGGCCCGGCAGACCTTGCCAGCCGAGGAAGAAACCGACCAGTTGCCACATGGCGTCGAGGCCCAGGCAGCCTGGCATCACCGGATCACCTTCGAAGTGGCAGGCGAAAAACCACAGGTCAGGAGTGATATCCAGCTCGGCGACCAATTCACCTTTGCCGTACTTGCCACCCTCGGCACTGATATGGGTGATGCGATCCACCATCAGCATGTTCGGGGCGGGCAGTTGTGCGTTACCCGGGCCGAACAGCTCACCGCGACTGCAGCGCAGCAGGTCTTCCCGAGTAAAGGCGTTTTGTTGGGTCATGCGAGCTCCTCAATAGTCCCATGCGGCAGGGTGGGGCAAATCTTCCCGGCCGACCGAGGCGTTCATGCCTCGAGTCAGCAGCCTACTCATAGACTATTGCGTTGTGGTGAAAGTCACAGCACCAAGGACATGAATGTACACTTGTGCACTGAAATTATTATTCAAGCCCCTTTTCGGGCCTGTTCGGGTGCCTAAGACTGCCGCACTTTCGCCTTTCACGCCAGTCGCAGATGGTCGAAAGGCCTGTACTACTGCACCCAGCGCTGCAAAATTTGCTGCAGATCAGTGCGTTTGAAGGGCTTGGCCAGGTAATCGTTCATTCCAGCTGATAAACACGCTTCACGGTCGCCCTGCAAGGCATTGGCGGTCAGGGCGATGATCGGCAAGTCTGCGCAGCCGGGGAGCAGGCGGATCTGGCGGGTTGCTTCGTAGCCGTCGATGATCGGCAGTCGGCAATCCATCAGAATCGCTTCAAATATCAGGCTTTTGGCGCTTTGCACCGCCTGCGCGCCATCGGTCGCGACGCTGACAGTAAAGCCCAGACTGCGCAACATTGCTTCGATCACCGTCTGGTTGACCGGGTTGTCCTCCACCAGCAGCACATTGCGTCCTTCACCATGGCCGTCGCCGCTCTGTGTCCGTGGTTTCAACTCCGGCAGTGACTGCTTATAAAGGGCCAACGGAATTTCCAGGGTAAACACCGATCCCAGGCCTTCTTCGCTCTGGGCGCGCAAGGTGCCGCCCATCCGTTCGGCCAGGGTGCGGGCAATCGGCAACCCCAACCCGGTGCCGCCGTAACGCCTTGAAATAGAACTGTCGGCCTGCTGGAACGCGTTGAACATCAACTCCAGGCTTTCGGCCGAGATGCCAATGCCGCTGTCGCGCACGGTGCAGGTGAACCACAGCAGTTCGTGATCCAGTGACTGCCATTGCGGTTCGATACTGACGCGGCCTTGCTCGGTGAACTTCAGCGCATTGCCCACCAGGTTGACCAGAATCTGCCGGATCCGCGTCGGGTCGCCTTGAACCTGCAAGGCGCGCATGTCCTCGGGAATCGCCAGGGCCAGATCGAGCCCGCGTTGCGCCGCGCTGTGCTGGAACGACTGGGCGCAGCTGCTGATCAGGTCAGCGAGGTTGAACGGAATGTGTTCCAGCTCCAGTTCTGAACGCTCGATGCGCGAGAAGTCGAGAATGTCGTTGATGACTTTGAGCAGGTGTTCGGTCGACTCCGAAGCCAGCGCCGCATACTCGATCTGCTCCTCGGTCATGTCGGTGGTTTCCAGCAGTTGCAGCATGCCCAGCACGCCATTCATTGGGGTGCGCAGTTCGTGGCTCATCATCGCCAGGAAGTCAGATTTGGCGTTGTTGGCCTTTTCCGCTTCTTCGCGGGTCTGGATCAATTGCGCCATGGCCTGCTGCTGCTCACGGCTGGCCTGCTCGAGGCCTTGCGCGAGGTTATTGATGTGCTGCGACAACGCGCCCAACTCAGTGTCATCGACGATCGGCAGCGGCGTTTTGTAATCACCCTCCTGAATCGCCTTCACGGCGTGGCCGATGTCGCGGATCGGCTGCGACAGGCTGCCGGCCAGGCGTCGGGCCACCAGAAAGGTAAACAGCAGCGCGAACAAGGCGAGAATCCCGGCCTTGAACAGGATTTCCTGCTGACGCTGGCTGAAGGCGTCATTGGACAAGCCGACGATCACCCGGCCCAGGTAGTCCTCGGGCGGGGCCGTGTTGGCGACGTTGCTGCCCTGGAAGAAATCATTGTTCAGCGCGATCCGTTGCAGCCGCACCGGCGCCTGGAACACTTCGACCTGATGCGAGCGGGCATGGGTTTCCGACGGTTGCTCGACGTACACCAGAATCCGGTTGGCGCTGTCCTGGACTTCGAGAAAGCGCACGTTGGGCGTGGCCAGCGTCGCCTTGAGCAAACTTTCGAGTACCTCGTTGTTGCCCGAGATCACCCCGTATTCCGTGGCGGGGGCCAGTTGGTTGGCGATCAACTGGCCGGTGTGGTTGAGCTCCTGGCGCAGGTCCTGGATCCGCACGAAGGTGAAGAAACTGATCAGCAGCAACGTCAGCAACAGGGCGGGGCCGAGGCTGATGATCTGCGTGCGGGTGTTGATGTCCCAACCGCGACGGAAGGTCATGGGCGGCTTTCTCCTTCGGCCAACTGTGCTGCGACAAACGCTTCAGTCACCTGTTCAATACCCAATGAACGAGCCACCTGCGGATTACTTAACACTTTGAAGTGTTTTGGATACAACGCACGGGGCCAGCCTGTCTGCGGCCGATCGAGCAATTCGTCGAGCACTTCCAGCCAATCGTTCTGATCGCTGTAGGTGCTGGCCAGGCTACCAGCCTTGACGAACGCGGCGTTCGGGCCGACCAGCGCCAGTTGTCGCGAATAGCTGCTCAACAGCAGATTTTTTGCGGTTTTCGGGTTGTACAGATCGGCGTCGTCGAGGCCCAGCAGCACGTCGCAGTTCTTCAGCAAATTCTGTAAAGGGCGGCTGTCGTTGGTGTTGTCCCATCGCTCGGCGATCACTTCAAGGCCCAACGCTTGTGCCGACAGACGCAATTCCTTGAGCAGGAATTCGCTGTGACTGTCGTACAGCACGCCGATGCGTCGGGCCTCGGGCAGGATGAGCCGGGTCAGGCGCAATTGCCGATCCAGCGGCGGATCGCTCCAGAGCAGGCTGAGGTGCGATGGAAAGTCAGCGCCGAAACGATGATGGGCTTGCAGGCGACTGATGCGCAGTACCAGCGTCGGCGGGCCTTGTGTCTCTTGCAGGCGCCAATCGAGGCTCGGCAGATCGAGCAGGATCAAACGGGTATCGCCGGGTAGTGCGCCCGGCCTTGGCAAGCTGTCCAGTACTTGGAAGCGAACGCTGTCGGCCGGGCGCATGCCGCTCAGCGCCTGCACAAAGGATTGCACGCCCGGGCTGTCTTCGGCGCCGGTCAGCAGAATGTCGGCGGCCTGAATCGTCAGGCTGCCAAGCAGGCCGGCAAACACCAGGCACACCCCTGCCAGCAGGCGGCCAAGGGTTGGCGACTTCCTCGACAGGCGATGCAGCATTTAAAACGTCAGCTCCGCGCTGAAGTAGAGCACCCGACGCTCGTCATAGTTGTTGTCGACGAAGGTGGTGGGTTGATGGTCGAGGCGCTGCTGGAGCACGCCGGCCAGTTCCAGATTGGCCTTGCCCAGGCCGATGCGTTTGGCGATGCGCGTGTCGACGCGTTCGAAGCGGTAACCGTTGAGGGCGTCGTCCCCGTAATAGAAGAGGGCGCTGTTCCAGCCGTGGCCCCAGTTGCGCAGCCAACCGGCGGAACCGCTGTTGCGCGCCGTCAGTCGCTCATCCTGCGGATTGCTCGCCTCGGCGTCGACGTAGGCGTAAGTCAGGCGCAGCCGGTCGGCGCTGCTCAGGCGCCAGTCCAGCTGGGTTTCCGTGCCCTTGAAGCGCGAGCTGTTGGAATTGCTGGCGATGTACTGATTGTTGCGCAGGGGTTCGCTGATCATGCCGCTGATTTCGTCGTAGAACAGTTTCACATCGACCGTCAGCCCAAGCTCCGCGAAGTAGCCGTTGTAGCCCAGCTCGCGCGAGCGCATGCGTTCTTGTTCGAGGTCGCCGGGGCCGCGGGTCTTGACGAAATACCGGGCGCTGGTCTGGCCGTAGGCACTGGGCCGCAGGTTGGTCACCTGGTAACTCCAGTTGACGTTGTTCTCGAACATGTCCGGTGAGCGGATGGCTTCCGAATACACCGCGCGCAAGCCGTGACGCGGGTTGATCAGGTAATTGACCGCTACCCGCGGGGTCAGCGAGCTGCCGGTCAATTGCGTGTCTTCGAACATGGCGCCGCCCTGCAGCAACCAGTGCTCGGTGGCGCGCCACTCGAGTTGGCCGAATGCGCGCCAAGTGTTGTCGTCGAGCGTTCCATTGAAGTAGGTCTCGGAATTTGCCCGGTCGTAACGATAGTTCATGCCGCTGACCAGTCGCAGACTGTCGGACAGGCTGAGGGTGTCTTGCAGTTCCAGGTCGTAGCGCGTTTCCCGGGCGCTCTGGTCGATGTCGCCACAGAGGGTTTGCCGGGCACCGTTGCGCCATTGCGCCAGCACTTGATTGCCCAGCGCTTGTTCCGCCGCCGTGCCGGCCGGCGCGCCGGGACCGGTGAAGCGCTCGATGTTGCGCGCCAGGCGTTCGGTGTAGTTCGGGTTGAGCTGCCAGAGTTCGGTCAGTTGCGGGCTGAACGAAACTTCCGCATCACAGGCGCGCCAGGTCTGCTGACGGTCCCAGTGCTGAGCCGAACCCTGGATATAAAGGCTGTGATCAGGATTGATGTCCAGGTTCCAGCGCAACGAACCGGCGTAGTCCTTGGCAACGACGTCGGAATTGTTCCCGGCTGCGGTAATCCCGGAGAACACCGGGCGGTAGGTATAAGGCCGCTGGTTGGTTCCGTCCTTGGCGTTCAACTGCCAGTCGATGCTCTGGTTTTCACTCAGGGTCTGGCTGACGGCAAGGTTGAAGCGGTTCAAGCGGCTACTGTCGCGATAATCAGCACCGTTGCTGTCGGTGTCGAAGCCGTCGTCCTGCTGGCCGGACAGTGACAGACGCAGGTCGCCGCCGTCCCAGCCCACACCCTGGCTGGCGTAAAAATCATCGATGCCGCGCTGGCCACGGATGACTTTCATCCGCGTGCCGTGGCTGTCGGCCGGGTTGCGGGTGATGATGTTGACCACCGCCATCAACGCATTGGCGCCGTAGCTGACCGTGTTGGGGCCGCGGAAAACCTCGATGCGCTCGATGTCTTCCATGGCCACCGGGATATCACTCCAGTCCACCGTGGCCAGGCCAGCGCGGTACACCGAGCGGCCGTCGATCAGCACCTGCATTCGCCGCGCTTCCGTGGCGTTGGTGCCGTGGTAATTCACCGCCGCCTGATTACCGCTGATATTGCCGACCATCATGCCCGGCACCAGGCGCAGCAATTCGCTGATGTCCCGTGCACCGCTGGCATTGATCAGTTCGCTGTCGATCACCGTCATGCTTCCCGGGACTGCGGCCGGCGACTGCTTCAGGCGGGTGGCCGTGAGCACTTGCGGCAGCGATTCGTTGTCGAGGAACAAGTCGTCGGCCAGCAATGGCGAGCTGAAAAGCAATGCCAGAACCAGCGGAGAGGAGGGTGAAGGAGAGCCAAACGACACGAAACGTCCTTGATAACGATGAGATGGCGCGCATGTTAACCGAGCTGTTCGACTTTTCCATTCACGATGCCGGCATTTTCCTAGGATTTATTGGTCTTCTTCCTACAAGTGCCGGTAATTGATACGGGGGCTGGCCGCCACTGGGACGCTCCGTATAATGCCGACATCGCCACTGGTATGGATTAACGGATTGCATATGACTGAACAGCGCCCAATTGCGGTCCTGGGAGGCGGAAGTTTTGGTACCGCCGTGGCTAATCTGTTGGCCGAGAACGGGCATCAGGTCCGGCAGTGGATGCGTGACCCCGAGCAGGCTGAGTCCATGCGGGTCAATCGCGAAAACCCGCGTTACCTCAAAGGCATCAAGATTCTTCCCCTGGTAGAACCGGTGACTGATTTGCAAGCGACCCTGGACGCTTGCGACCTGTGCTTTGTTGCGCTGCCGTCCAGCGCGCTGCGTTCGGTACTGGTCCCGCACGCCGCACGGTTGAGCGGCAAATTGCTGGTCAGCCTGACCAAAGGCATCGAAGCCCACACGTTCAAGCTGATGAGCGAGATCCTTGAAGAAATCGCCCCGCAAGCGCGCATCGGCGTGCTGTCCGGGCCGAACCTGGCCCGTGAAATCGCCGAACACGCACTGACCGCCACCGTGGTCGCCAGCGAAGACGAAGAACTCTGCCAGCGGGTCCAGGAGGCGTTGCATGGCCGGACCTTTCGCGTGTACGCCAGCGCCGACCGCTTCGGCGTGGAGTTGGGCGGGGCGCTGAAAAATGTGTACGCGATCATCGCCGGCATGGCGGTGGCGCTTGGCATGGGTGAAAACACCAAGAGCATGCTGATCACCCGGGCGTTGGCGGAAATGACCCGCTTCGCGGTGAATCAGGGCGCCAACCCGATGACCTTCCTTGGGTTGGCGGGCGTGGGCGACTTGATCGTCACGTGTTCGTCGCCGAAAAGCCGCAATTACCAGGTCGGGTTTGCCCTCGGCCAGGGGTTGAGCCTGGAAGAGGCGGTGACCCGCCTGGGCGAAGTCGCCGAAGGCGTGAACACGCTGAAGGTGCTCAAGGCCAAGGCTCAGGAAGTGGGCGTCTATATGCCGCTGGTCGCCGGGTTGCACGCGATTCTGTTCGAAGGGCGCACGCTCAATCAAGTGATTGAACTGTTGATGCGCGGCGAACCCAAAACCGATGTGGACTTCATTTCCACCAGCGGTTTCAACTGATCACGCTTTCGAGATAAAGCAGGGAGTTGCACATGAACGATCCGAAAACAGAGGCCACCTACGAGTCCATTCTGCTGCGGGTGTTATGGATGATCGTCTTCTTGCTGGTCTGGCAAGTGGCGCAGTTCATCCTGGGGGCGGTGGTGCTGGTGCAACTGATCTATCGTTTGATTTATGGCGCCCCGAGCGCCAGCCTGATGAACTTCGGCGATAGCCTGAGCCAGTTCCTGGCGCAGATCGGTCGTTTCGGCACCTTCCACAGCGACCAGAAACCCTGGCCGTTCGCCGACTGGCCGACGCCGCGTACACCGGAAGGCGAAGCGCCGCACGCCGTGCCGCCAGCGCCACATCCGGCCCGAGATGAGGAGCCGAAACTATGAAACTCTGGGTATTGCGTCATGGTGAAGCCGAGCCACACGGTTCCAAACCACACGATTCGGAGCGCGCACTGACGGAACATGGTCGTTCAGAGGTGCTGAGCATCGCTGCTGAACTGATCGGTCAGCCGATTACAGCCATCTATGCCAGCCCGTTTCTGCGAGCGCATGAGACCGCGCAGCTGGTGCGCGAGGCGCTGGGTTTCGAACCGGAGATTCGCACTGTCGAGTGGCTGACCCCGGACACTGATCCAGACAAGGTGGCCGAGCAACTCGTGTCGGTGAGTGACGTCCTTCTGGTCAGTCACAACCCGTTGGTGGGGAACTTGTTGAGTTACTTGCAGCATGGTGCCGGCTATCCACCAGAGAGGGTCAGCACCGCTGGCTTGGCCGAGCTCGAGAACGCTGAACTGCTGATAGGTTCGATGAAGCTCAACAGCATCAAGCACCCGTAACCGCATTTGCTTTGGCTTTTTGCAGGCGCGAGGCTTGTCCGCGAAGCTGTTGCCGTCGTTGAAAGCCCTTCGCGTGCAAGCCTCGCGCCTACAGGGGGCGGCGGTGTTCCGGGATTTTGTGTGAAATAGTCAACCAAGCAACCGCTTGGTTGACTACGCTTGCTCCAGACCAAAAATAAAGGAGCGAGTCGCATGTCTGCTGCTTTTCGTTTGCCGCTGGACGTCTTTTACGAGCGTGAAGCCCGTCATCCCCGCCAGCGGTTTCTGGTCCAACCTACCGGCGGCGGACACGTCGAGACCCTGACCTGGGCCGACGTCGGCCATCAGGCTCGCCGCGCCGCGCATTGGCTGCGCGCACGCGAACTGCCCCAAGGCAGTCACATCGCCCTGATCTCGAAAAACTGCGCGCACTGGATCATCGCCGACCTGGCAATCTGGATGGCCGGGCACGTTTCGGTGCCGTTGTACCCCAACCTCACCGCCGAGTCGGTGGCGCAAGTGCTCGAACACTCGGAAGCGGCGCTGGCGTTCATCGGCAAACTCGATGACTGGCCGAACATGTCACGTGGCGTCAGCCCCGATCTGCCGACCATCAGCCTGCCGTTGCATCCGCCGGGTACTTTCGACCACAGCTGGGCCGATCTGCAAAAGAGCTCACCGATCCAGGACGATCCCAAGCCGTCCGCCGACCAGTTGGCGACCATCATTTACACCTCCGGCACCACCGGGGTGCCCAAAGGCGTGATGCATAGCTTCGGCAATCTGGGCTTTGCCACCACGCGCGGCACTCAGCTGTTCGGTCTCAACGAGTCGGATCGACTGCTGTCTTACCTGCCGCTGTGCCATGTCGCCGAGCGGATGTTCGTCGAGCTGGCGTCGATCTACACCGGGCAAACCGTGTTCTTTGCCGAAAGCCTCGACACCTTTCTCACCGATTTGCAGCGCGCGCGGCCGACCGCGTTGTTCGGCGTCCCGCGGATCTGGACCAAGTTCCAGATGGGCGTGTACAGCAAGATTGCGGCAAAACGCCTCGACTTCCTGCTCGGCCTGCCCTTTATCGGCAAACGGGTCGGGCACAAAGTGCTCGTCGGGTTGGGGCTGGATGCGTTGCGCGTGGCGTTGTCCGGCGCCGCGCCTGTGCCGCAGACCTTGCTGTTGTGGTACCGCAAGCTGGGACTGGATGTGCTGGAGGTCTACGGCATGACCGAAAGCTGCGGTTACTCCCACATCGGTCGGCCCGGCGAGAACAAACCCGGCTGGATCGGCAAGCCTTGCCCGGAGGTTGAAGTGCGGATCGCCGATTCGGGCGAAGTCATGGTGCGCAGCGGTGCGACCATGCTTGGCTATTTCAAGGAGCCCGAGAAAACCGCAGAAACCATCACCGAGGACGGCTTCCTGCGCACCGGCGACAAGGGCGAACAAGATGCCGAAGGCAACCTGCGCCTGACCGGGCGACTGAAGGAAATCTTCAAGACCAGCAAAGGCAAATACGTCGCGCCGGCGCCGATCGAAAATCGGCTGGCGGTGCATTCGCGGATCGAACAGGTGTGCGTGGTCGGCGATGGCTTGAGTGCGCCGCTGGGGCTGTGCGTGCTCTCGGCGGTCGGTCAGCAGGACGCCGGGGGAACGGCGCGGGCAGGGTTGCATGCAAGCCTGGAAAAGCTGCTGGAGGAGGTCAATGGCGGCCTCGACAAACACGAACGCTTGCGCCAGTTGGTGGTGGTCAAGGACAGTTGGGCGGTGGAAAACGGCTTCCTGACACCGACCCTGAAGATCAAGCGCAACGTGATCGAAGCGTCTTACGGCGCTCGGTTCGAAGAATGGAGCGAGCGCAGCGAGACGGTGCTGTGGCAGGATTGAGCCACCAATAAAACCAACAAAGGAAAGCAAGATGAGTCTGTGGCGTACCATTCCCAACGTCGAGCAGTTGAACGCAATCCAGAAAAACACCATTGGCGAAGTGCTGGATATTCGCTTCGAAGCCTTTGATGACGAGTCCCTGACCGCGAGCATGGTCATCGACCACCGCACCCACCAGCCTTACGGTTTGCTGCACGGCGGCGCGTCGGTGGTGCTGGCCGAGACGGTCGGTTCCATGGCCAGTTACTTGTGCATCGATGCCAGCAAATTCTATTGTGTGGGTCTGGAAATCAACGCCAATCACTTGCGCGGATTGCGCAGCGGGCGAGTGACGGCAGTGGCCAAGCCGATTCACATTGGGCGCACGACTCATGTCTGGGATATCCGTTTGAGCAGTGACGAGGGCAAGGCCAGTTGCGTGTCGCGGTTGACCATGGCGGTCGTGCCGTTGGGCGAGAATCCACCGGCCCGCTGATTGTCGAGCGAACCACCTCTTCCGGCCCGATGATTACCTGTGGCGAGGGAGCTTGCTCCCGTTGGCTGCGACAGCAGCCCTTGCCGGCACGCCTCTCGCGGCGTGCACCGGTTTTGCGCCTGCTGCGCAGCCGAACGCGAGCAAGCTCGCTCGCCACAGGGTTCGGCGATGTCTGAATGCTCATGCCCCTGACCGGACTGTCATCATTCCTGGCACTTACAGTCATTGCCGCCGCCTCGCGTCTTACGGACAATCAACCCTTGTTTTCGCTCATGGATTTGCCGGTATGTCGCAACAGATATTTTTCGCCCACGCCAATGGCTTTCCTTCGGGCACCTACGGCAAGTTGTTCGCGGCGCTGGCGCCCGAGTACCAGGTGACGCATCTGGAACAGCACGCCCACGATCCGCGTTTTCCGGCGGACGACAATTGGCGCAACCTGGTGGATGAGCTGATCCATCACCTCAAAGAGCAACCGGAGCCGGTCTGGGGCGTCGGCCATTCCTTCGGCGGCGTGCTGCACCTGCACGCGGCGTTACGTTGCCCTGAACTGTATCGGGGCGTGGTGATGCTCGATTCGCCGGTGCTGACCCGCGCCGATCAATGGGTGATCCGTGCGGCCAAGCGTTTCGGTTTCATCGACCGCCTGACCCCCGCCGGCCGTACATTGGGGCGCCGGGAAGAGTTCGCCGACCTGGACGCGGCACGGCTCTATTTCGCCGGCAAAACCCTGTTCCGCAGCTTTGATCCCGAGTGCTTCGACGCTTACCTGCAACACGGTTTGCAAAAAGTCGGCGACAAGCTGCGCCTGCGTTTCGACCCGGCCACGGAGATCAGCATCTACCGTGGCGTCCCGCACACCAGTCCAGGCCAGGCACGCCAGTTGAAAGTGCCGCTGGCGGTGGTGCGCGGGCACAAGAGCCGGGTGGTGATGCGTCACCATGCAAGCTCCGTCGGGCGTATGCCGCTGGGTGAGTCCCTGACCATGCCCGGTGGCCACATGTTCCCCCTCGAACGTCCGCAAGACACCGCCACGCTGCTGAAAAACCTGTTCAGCCGCTGGGAAGGTCGTCGCCAACAGGATTGCGCATGAGCCACGTTGTCGAAGAAGTTCGCCTGAGCCTGCCGCACATCGAGCTGGCCGCGCACCTGTTCGGTCCCGAAGACGGCCTGCCGGTGATCGCCCTGCACGGCTGGCTGGACAACGCCAACAGCTTCGCCCGGCTGGCACCGAAGCTCAAAGGCCTGCGCATCATCGCCCTGGACATGGCCGGTCACGGACATTCCGGGCATCGCCCGACCGGCGCCGGTTATGCGATGTGGGACTACGCCCACGACGTGCTGCAAGTCGCCGAGCAGTTGGGCCTGAAGCGTTTTGCACTGATGGGGCACTCGATGGGGGCGATCGCTTCGTTGATTATTGCCGGGTCGATGCCGGAACGTGTCACGCATCTGGCGTTGATCGACGGCATCATTCCTCCGACAGACAAAGGCGAAAATGCCGCCGAACGCATGGGCATGGCCCTGCAAGCCCAGCTGGATCTGCGGGAAAAACGCAAACCGGTCTACAACACCCTGGATCGAGCCATCGAGGCACGCATGAAAGGCCTGGTGGCGGTCAGTCGCGAAGCCGCCGAGCTGTTGGCCCAGCGTGGACTCATGCCGGTGCCGGGCGGTTACACCTGGCGCACTGACAACCGACTCACGCTGCCATCGCCCCTGCGTCTGACAACCGAACAGGCGATGGCCTTCGTCCAGCGGGTCAGTTGCCCTGCGTTATTAGTGGTAGCAGCTGACGGCATGCTCGCCAAACATCCCGAGCTGCTGGAGCGTCTACCCTTTAGCCGTGAACAGCTGCCTGGCGGCCATCATTTGCACCTGAATGACGAACCCGGCGCCGACCTTGTCGCAGACTGTTTCAATCGGTTCTTCGCCGTTCCTTGACTTGCGCCGGGCAACTGTCGAGGCTGGGCGGGTTGAAATGGGAGACAACCATGATAGATCTCTACACCGCTGCGACCCCGAATGGCCACAAGGTCTCTATCGTGCTCGAGGAACTCGGCCTGCCCTACACGGTGCACGCCTTGAGTTTCGACAAAAAGGAACAGAAGTCACCGGACTTCCTCAAGATCAATCCCAATGGCCGGATTCCGGCCATTGTCGACCGCGCCAACGGCGATTTTGCCGTGTTCGAATCCGGCGCCATCCTGATTTACCTCGCTGAGCTGGGCGGCAAATTGCTGCCCCAGGACCCGAAGGGGCGCTCGGTCGTCCTGCAGTGGCTGATGTTCCAGATGGGTGGGATCGGGCCGATGCAGGGGCAGGCCAACGTGTTTTTCCGTTACTTTCCAGAAAAACTCCAGGGCGCCATCGACCGCTATCAACATGAAACACGTCGCCTCTATGAGGTGCTCGATACACGCCTGCAAGCCGTGGAGTTTCTCGCGGGCGAGTACAGCATTGCCGACATTGCCACCTATCCGTGGGTGCGTGGCCATGAGTGGTCGGGCGTCGAGGTTGACGGTTTGCCGGCCTTGCAGCGCTGGATGGCATCCATGGAAGCGCGTCCGGCGGTCCAGCGTGGTTTGCTGGTGCCCGAGCGCTTCGATGATGCCAGTGTCGTCAAGGGTGCCCAGGCCATGCTGATCCGATGAGTCTATCCATGCGTTCATTCAGTGTGCTGGTGCTGTGTTGTTTCAGTCCCTTGTTATTTGCCGCCGATGTCCCGGGCAGTCAGGACTTGCCGATCGTGCCGCGCATGGCCGACGCGCAGATCGTCGACTATCGCCCCGGCGTTGAGCTCGAGCGGATTTATCCGCTGGGTTCGATCCGTAAGATCAGCGGCCAGTTGCGCTTCGATGGTCAGGTCAGCGCCCGGGGAACGGCGACATCGGTGACCTATGAGTTGCCGCCGGAGCACTCGTCAACCGACGCCTTCACTGCCGCGCGTGAAGCGTTGCAAGAGCAGGGTGCCGGCTTGCTGTTCTGGTGTCAGGCACGTGATTGCGGTGAAAGCAGCCTCTGGGCCAATGAGGTCTTTGGGAACGCCAAGTTGTACGGTGCCGACGATCAACAGGCGTACTTGCTCTTGCGTCTCGCGGCGCCCCGGGACAATACGTTGGTGGCGCTTTACAGCATCACTCGCGGCAATCGCAAAGCCTACCTGCACGTCGAGCAGTTCGACGCTGCCGCGCCGCTGGGTGATTTGCTGCCGACGTCGGCGACCTTGCTGCGAGAGCTGAAAAGTACGGGCGAACTCGATTTCCCCACATTGAGCGCCGATCCTGATGCCACCTGGCTGCGCCTCATTTCTCGCGGCTTGAACCTCGACACCACCTTGCGGGTCAGTGTTTCCGGGCCAAACGCCGAAGCGTGGCGCCAGGCGCTGATCGGGCAGGGCGTGCGGGCGGCGCGAATGGAAGCCGGCAGCGCCAAAAGCCCTGGCCTGCACATCGAACTGTTGCGATAAGCTTCATCAGGCAAACGCGGCTGGCGCGTTTGCCTGCTCTTTGTTGACTGATTTTTTCGAGAACCTACATGCTCAATAACGATCGGCTGTTGGTGCAGATCCTGCTCCTGGTGCTGTTTGGCGCGAGCCTCTGGGTGATGGCGCCGTTCTGGTCGGCCTTGTTCTGGGGCGCGGTGCTGGCGTTCGCCAGTTGGCCGCTGATGCGGTTGTTGACCCGCTGGCTCAACGGCCGGGAATCCCTGGCCGCGCTGGTGCTGACACTGGGCTGGATGTTGCTGGTGGCGGTGCCGCTGGTCTGGCTCGGGTTCAACCTGGCGGATCACGTGCGTGATGCCACTGCGTTCATCAAGGATGTGCAGATGGACGGTTTGCCCGAAGCACCGACCTGGCTGGGCGGCGTTCCTTTGGTGGGCGAGCGGTTGATGGTGATCTGGAACAGCATCGATGAGCAAGGCGCGGCGATGATGGTGGCGGTCAAACCGTATCTGGGTCAGGTCGGCAACTGGCTGCTGGCACGCAGTGCGCAGATTGGCGGCGGGATTCTCGAGCTGACATTGAGCATTGTGTTCGTGTTCTTTTTCTACCGTGACGGGCCGCGGCTGGCGGCGTTTGTCCATGGGCTGCTGGAGCGCCTGATCGGTGATCGCGCCGGGTACTACATCGAACTCGTGGCCGGGACGGTGCAGCGTGTGGTGAACGGGGTGATCGGCACAGCGGCGGCGCAGGCGGTCCTGGCGTTGATCGGGTTCCTGATTGCCGGGGTGCCCGGGGCGTTGGTGCTGGGCATCGTGACGTTCATGCTCAGTCTGATTCCGATGGGGCCACCGTTGGTGTGGATTCCGGCCACCGCGTGGCTGGCCTGGAAGGGTGAATACGGGATGGCGGTGTTCCTCGGGTGCTGGGGCACGTTCATCATCAGCGGCGTCGACAACGTGCTGAAGCCGTACCTGATCAGCCGGGGCGGGAATCTGCCATTGGTGATCGTGTTGCTCGGCGTGTTTGGCGGGTTGATTGCGTTCGGGTTTATCGGGCTGTTCATCGGGCCTACGTTGCTGGCGGTTGCGTACAGTCTGTTGACGGACTGGAGCAAGAGTCATGCGCGGGTAGACGATCGCCGGCCCTGAGATTTTCGGCGGGGCTGAGGGCCTCATCGCGAGCAGGCTCGCTCCCACAGGGGATTTGTGAAAGGCGCAGCTCTACTGTGGGAACGGGCTTGCTCGCGAAGCTTTTGACTCAGGTCGATACGTTCAAGTATTTGCCCACGCTCGCCACGTTATCGAGCGAATACTGCTTGCTCAGGTTGGCGATCATTTTGTTCAGCGCTTCATTGACGTTGAATTGAGCGGTGGAGTTGTCGCTGGTTTTCTCGCGACCTGCTTGCAGCGCCGCGTTCAGTTCATCGCTGCTGACCTCACCGCTGCCGTCACTGTCCAACTCCTTGAGCAACGCAGCGCTGGTGTCGGTGCTGGTCGATGAGGTGCTGTCGCTGGCCTGCAGCACGCTGCTCAGTTCGGTGGTGGTTACGCTGCCATCGCTGTCCGTATCCAGCTGGCTGAACAATTCTTCGCTGGACACCTGCTGCGGTGGCGGTGGCGGCGGGGTCAGGCTGGCGGCGAGTTCGTCCTTGCTGACGGTGCCGTCCTGGTTCTTGTCCAGGGCCGAGAAGATTTCTGTACTGTCGGCGCTGCTGCCTGCGTTGTTCAGGCCGTTGCTCAATTCGTCGCTGCTGATGGCGCCGTCACCGTCGGCGTCCAGGGCGCTGACGAGCGCGTCGGCCAGTTCGGTGTTGGGTGCCTGGTCATGCGGCGGTGGTGGCGGCGGTGCCATTGCCGCCATTTCCTCGCTGCTCAAGCTGCCGCTGTCGTCACTGTCCAGATCACCAAAGTTTTTGCTCAGACTGACCAGCAGGCCGTCATCGGTTTTCTGCGACAGGGCACTTTCAAGTTCGCCCTGATCTACCGCGCCGTCGCTGTTGCTGTCGAGCTTGGCGAACAGTTCTTTCTGGAATTGCTGGCTGCGGGCGCTGTTGGTCGAGGTGCTGCTGGTGCTGGTATAGCTCGTGTAGTTGCTGACACTACCAATCATTGGACTCACTCCCTGGAATGGAAAACCGGTGGGCGCACCGGCTTATGCAGCGTCAAGGGGCAAGGTGTCGTGGGTGTGTGAGGTTTGTACCGATTGGTACACACAAGTCTCAGGCCAGGCTCGGATCATGTAGGCGTGAGCCTGCTCGCGAAAGCGGCGGGTCAGTCGACATCAATGTTGAATGATCGACCGCTTCGCGAGCAGGCTCACTCCTGCAGGGATTGGTGTGTGGTTCAGGCGCGGGGCAGGCGGATGACGGCGGTGAGACCGCCGCCGGGTGTTTCTTCCAGACTCAACTGCCCACCCAGTCGTTCCGCCGCCTCGCGAGCGATGGTCATACCGAGCCCGACGCCGCCCGAATTGCGATTACGCGAACCTTCCAGCCGAAAGAACGGCTCGAACACCGCTTCACGTTTGTCCGCCGCAATACCCGGGCCGTGGTCGATGACGCGGATCACCAGTTGCTCACGGTTGTCTTCGAGCGTGATCCGCGCGTGCCCGGCATAGCGCAGGGCGTTGTCCAGCAGATTATTGATGCACGAGCGCAACGCCATGGGCTGCACTTGCAGCGGCGCGCAGTGGCCGCTGGCCTGAACATCTGCCCCCTGGTCCTGAGCGTTTTCGCTCAAGGATTCCACCAGCGCCTGCACGTCCATCCATTGCCCGGCTTCACTGGTGCGCTGCTCGTGCAAATAGGTGAGGGTGGCATCGAGCATGCTGATCATGTCGTCCAAGTCCTGGCGCATCTGGCCCTGCAGCTTGTGGTCTTCGATCTGCTCCAGCCGCAGCTTGAGGCGAGAGAGCGGCGTGCGCAGGTCGTGGGACACCGCGCCGAGCATCCGTGAGCGCTGCTGCACCTGTTCGATAATGCGTTTCTGCATCAAATTGAAGGTGTAGGCCGCTTGTCGAGCTTCCCTTGGGCCGGATTCATCCAGCGGCGCGCTGTCGAGGTTTTCGCTCAAGCGTTCGGCGGCGTCGCTCAGCCGCTGGATCGGCCGGCTGAGCAGTTTGGCGCCGTACCAGGCGGCAATGATCAGCGTGACAAACTGGAACGTCAGCGGCACCAAGGGGCCGCCGAACCAAGGCCGCGGTGGCCGGTTTTCAAAGCGCGGGTCCATCGGCGGGCGCTGTCCGCCCATGCCTTCGGAAAATCCCGGCGGCGGTGGAGGCGGGGAGGACCGTAATGGTGGAACCAGGCAAACGCCAACAGGTGCGCCAGGATGATCGCCAGCAGCAGCACGCCAAACAGGCGGCCGAACAGCGTATCGAAGCGCGCCCGCATCAGCCGATGTCTCGTGCGTCGAACAGATAACCCTCACCGCGAACGGTCTTGATCAACTGCGGGGCTTTCGGGTCATCACCGAGCTTCTGGCGCAGGCGAGAGACCAGCAAGTCGATGCTGCGATCAAACGCTTCGATGGAACGACCACGGGCAGCGTCCAGCAGTTGTTCACGGCTGAGCACCCGGCGCGGACGCTCAATGAACACCCACAGCAGGCGGAATTCGGCGTTGGACAGCGGCACCACCAGGCCGTCGGCGGCGATCAATTGCCGCAGCACGCTGTTCAGGCGCCAGTTGTCGAAGCGAATATTCGCACGCTGTTCGGTGCGATCGTCGCGCACCCGACGCAGAATGGTCTGAATCCGCGCGACCAGTTCCCTTGGTTCGAAGGGCTTGGCCATGTAGTCGTCGGCGCCCAGTTCCAGGCCGATGATCCGGTCGGTGGGTTCGCAGCGTGCGGTGAGCATCAGGATCGGAATGTCCGATTCGGCGCGCAGCCAGCGGCACAGGGACAACCCGTCTTCACCGGGCAGCATCAGGTCGAGCACCACCACGTCGAAATGCTCCGCTTGCAACGCCAGGCGCATGGCAGCGCCATCGGTGACGCCGCTGGCGTGAATGTTGAACCGGGCCAGGTAGTCGATCATCAGTTCGCGGATCGGGACGTCATCGTCGACGATCAGGGCGCGAATGCTCCAGCGTTTGTCGTCAGCGGGTGCTTTTTGATCGTCGTTCAGAGGTGCTGGGGTGCTGTGCATGCGTGCGTTCATCTGCCAGGTAGGCTGCCAACCACAAAGATGGGCTGCGAGGTTGTGGTTCCAGCATAGGCGTCCGGCCCGGAGGCGGGAAGTGCTGTAAGGACGTGTTGCGGCTGCCGAGGGTAGCGAGGAAGGGTGTAGTGGGCGTGTCGTGTGTGTATCGAACTCGACACAATCGGCGCAGGGACTAGTCTTGCTGGAGTCTTCGGGACGATTTACCGATCATCGGGTCCCGCAGTGGCGCTGGTTCCGCTACAATGCGCGCCGATTTCGTCCTGCCTGAGAGCCCGCACATGTCCGTCTGCCAGACTCCTATCATCGTCGCCCTGGATTTCCCCACCCGTGACGCCGCACTGAAGCTGGCCGACCAGTTGGATCCTAAACTGTGCCGGGTCAAAGTCGGTAAGGAGCTGTTCACCAGCTGCGCCTCGGAAATCGTCGGCACCTTGCGTGACAAGGGCTTTGAAGTGTTCCTGGACCTCAAGTTCCACGACATCCCGAACACCACCGCGATGGCGGTTAAAGCCGCGGCGGAAATGGGCGTGTGGATGGTCAACGTTCATTGCTCCGGCGGTCTGCGCATGATGGCCGCCTGCCGTGAAGTGCTGGATCAGCGTACCGGCCCCAAACCGCTGTTGATCGGCGTGACCGTGCTGACCAGCATGGAACGTGAGGATCTGGCGGGTATCGGCCTGGACATCGAGCCGCAGGAACAGGTGCTGCGTCTGGCGGCACTGGCAGAAAAAGCCGGAATGGACGGTCTGGTGTGCTCGGCCCTGGAAGCCCGCGCCCTGAAATCGGCGCACCCGACGCTGCAACTGGTGACCCCGGGGATTCGCCCGGCGGGCAGCGCCCAGGACGATCAGCGCCGTATCCTGACCCCGCGTCAGGCGCTGGATGCCGGTTCCGATTACCTGGTCATTGGCCGTCCGATCAGCCAGGCGGCGGATCCAGCGAAGGCGTTGGCCGAAGTTGTCGCCGAAATCGCCTGATCAAACACCGAAGATCAAAAATGTGGGAGTGAGCAGGCTCACTCCCACATTAGTTTTGGGGTGAATTCAACTGTTGGGTTAAACCTTCAACACCAACTTCCCGAAATTCTCGCCGCTGAACAATTTCATCAGCGTCTCCGGGAAGGTCTCCAGTCCTTCAACAATGTCTTCCTTGCTCTTGAGCTGCCCCTTGGCCATCCAGCCGGCCATTTCCTGCCCGGCGGCGGCGAACTGAGCAGCGTAGTCCATCACCACGAAGCCTTCCATTCGCGCGCGGTTGACCAGCAACGACAGGTAGTTGGCCGGGCCCTTGACCGCTTCCTTGTTGTTGTACTGGCTGATGGCGCCACAAATCACCACGCGCGCTTTCATGGCCAGGCGACCCAGCACCGCGTCGAGAATATCGCCGCCGACGTTATCGAAATACACGTCGACACCTTTTGGACATTCACGCTTAAGGCCGGCATGCACGTCTTCGTTCTTGTAGTCGATGACGCCGTCAAACCCCAGTTCGTCGATCAGGAATTTGCACTTGTCCGCGCCGCCCGCGATGCCGATCACGCGGCAGCCTTTGATCTTGGCGATCTGCCCGGCAATGCTGCCCACCGCACCGGCCGCGCCGGAGAGCACCACGGTGTCCCCTTCCTTCGGTGCGCCGACATCAAGCAACGCGAAGTAGGCGGTCATCCCGGTCATGCCCAGCGCGGACAGGTAACGGGGCAGCGGTGCCAGTTTCGGATCGACTTTGTAGAAACCTCGTGGCTCGCCGAGGAAATAATCCTGTACGCCCAAGGCTCCGTTGACGTAGTCCCCGACCGCAAATCCAGGATTGTTCGAGGCAACGACTTTGCCTACACCCAATGCGCGCATGACTTCGCCGATACCGACCGGCGGAATGTAGGACTTGCCCTCGTTCATCCAGCCACGCATGGCCGGGTCCAGGGACAGGTATTCGTTTTTGACCAGGATCTGACCCGCAGCCGGTTCGCCGACTGGCACTTCTTGATAGGTAAAGGTCTCGCGGGTAGCCGCGCCCACCGGACGTTTGGCGAGCAGGAACTGGCGATTGGTCTGGGTAGTCATGACAGGCACTCAAGATGAATGAAGCCTTGTTGATAGACCTTCATGATCGATGCCGCAAGTTTGGCTGATGCGGCGAATGCACGTCGATCCAGTGCAGTGATAGTCGATGCCGCAGTTCTATCACTGCCACTCATGGTCACTCAACCGGGCTTCTGATAGTGCTGCCGTGTCCCATGCCCCTGTGGCTAGACTGGAAACACACGATCCCCCGCATTCTTCTCTTTGAGGGCATAACAATGAGCATGACGTTTTCCGGCCAGGTCGCCGTGGTGACCGGCGCTGCCAACGGTATTGGCCGCGCGACGGCCCAGGCATTCGCCGCTGAAGGGTTGAAAGTGGTGGTGGCCGACATGGACACGGCCGGGGGCGAAGGCACTGTGGCACTGATTCGTACAGCGGGCGGCGAAGCGACCTTCGTGCGTTGCAACGTCACGCTGGAAAGCGATGTAAAAAATCTGATGGACGAAGTGGTGAATACCTACGGCCGTCTGGACTACGCCTTCAACAATGCCGGCATCGAGATCGAGAAAGGCAAACTGGCTGAAGGCACCCTTGATGAGTTCGACGCGATCATGGGCGTCAACGTCAAAGGCGTCTGGCTGTGCATGAAGTACCAGTTGCCGTTGCTGCTGGCCCAGGGTGGCGGCGCGATCGTCAACACCGCTTCGGTGGCGGGCCTTGGTGCGGCGCCGAAGATGAGCATTTACGCGGCGTCGAAACACGCGGTGATCGGCCTGACCAAGTCGGCGGCGATCGAATACGCCAAGAAAAAGATTCGCGTAAACGCGGTATGCCCGGCGGTGATCGACACCGACATGTTCCGTCGCGCCTATGAAGCGGACCCGAAGAAGGGCGAGTTCGCCAACGCCATGCACCCGGTCGGCCGCATCGGCAAGGTCGAGGAAATCGCCAGTGCCGTGCTGTATCTGTGCAGCGACGGCGCGGCGTTCACCACCGGTCACTCGCTGGCAGTGGACGGTGGTGTCACGGCGTTCTGACCCATCAAGACCTGCCTCGTAGGAAAAGGCCCGCACACGTGCGGGCTTTTTCATGGTGTCGCGAAGGGCGGCGGACAATGTGTTTCAAATGGTTAGAACCGAGGGTTTTGGCGGCGTTGTCGCACATCCGATCCTGCGCACCTGTGATTAACTGCTCCCCGCAAATGGACAGGAGTTTGCTTGCTCATGGAATTGAGAATCGATCGACAGGCATTGGTGCCGGTCGTACAGCAAATCGTCGATGGGTTGGCCGTCTGGCTCCGTCAGAGCGAGGTGCAGCCAGGGACGCGTTTACCTTCTGCGCGGCACATCGCGCGGGTCAATCTGCTCAGTCAGTCCAGCGTCGTCGAAGCCTGTGAGCGGCTGGTGACTCAAGGTGTGCTGGCGCCGCGTCATGGCGCCGGTTTCATTGTCGCCACGCCAACGCTGGTCGCCCAGGGGCAACAGGATTGCCTCTGGTTCGAAGGGGCGGAACTGAAACAGGGCGGCTGCTCGGGCGAACTTAAGCTGGGCTGTGGCGGGTTGCCGGAGAGCTGGCGCGAGACTGACGACCTGAGCTACGCGATTCGTCAGGTCAGCCGTACCGACATGGCCGGGTTGTTCAACTACAGCACTTCCCGAGGCCTGCCTGCCTTGCGTCTGCAAATTCTCAAACGCCTTGGACGGCTCGGTATCGAAGTGGATGAAAACCGTATCCTGACCACCGCAGGTGCCAGTCAGGGGCTCGACCTGATCGTGCGCACCTTGCTCAAGCCGGGAGATTGCGTGGTGGTGGAAAGTCCGGGGTATCCACTGTTGTTTGACCTGCTCAGGCTGCACGGTGTGACGATGATCGAGGTGCCTCGTACCCCGCGCGGGCCCGACACGGAGCAACTGCAATTACTATTGTTAAAGCACCGGCCCCGCGCGCTATTCATCAACAGTTTCTACCACAACCCGACGGGCAGTTGCCTGACGCCTGCGATGGCGCAGCAGGTTTTGCAATTGACCAAGACCCATGGCGTGCTGGTGATTGAAGATGACGTCTATGCGGATTTGCATTACGGCCCCGGCACGCGCCTCGCTGCATTGGGGGGGGATGACAACGTGATCTACGTTGGCAGTTACTCGAAAACCCTCAGCAGTTCATTGCGGGTCGGCTTTGTCGTGGCCAGCGAAGGGGTCATATCGCGATTGGCCGAGGTCAAGATGATCAGCAGCATGGGCGCCTCAAGGTTCTGCGAGTCGGTGCTGACTTGCCTGTTGGCCAGCGGCGCGTACCGCAAACTGGTACAGCGTCAGCGCCAGCGTTTGAATACGGACAGAGAGGCGGCCTTGCAAGTGCTCGAAGACGCCGAGTGGGAGGTTTTCGGCAAGCCGGCTGGTGGCCTGTTTATCTGGGCGCGATCGCGGATGTCCGACTACGCTCAGGTGCGCAAACAGGCCCGGCGCTGCGGTGTGCTGCTGTCTTCTGCCACGGCCTTCAGTCCTGACGGCCAGGCGAAAGATTGGCAGCGCATCAACGTCGCTTATGCCTGTGATCCTCGTGCCCGGGCTTTTTTTCAGGCGACCGCTGCGAATCGACCTAAAGCGTTCTGAAAACGACGTGGACGTAGCTTTTTGCCATTATTCCGACGCCAGAGACTTGTGCTGGCCCATGCCCATTGCGAATCTGCGTCAACAGACTATGTCAGGGGACTAAGTGCAATGATTTCGGCCGTGCAAGGACGTTTTGCCAACCTCGGTATGGCAAAAAAAATGGGTGTCGGGTTTGTCTTGGTGCTGCTGTTGACGGCCCTGGTGGCAGCCATCGGCGTTTGGTCCCTGCAAACCATCAGTCAGCGCTTCGACGGGCTCAAGCAGATGTCGTCGCTCAACAGCGGTTTGCTCAAGGTGCGACTGCTTGAGCAGGAATACGCCTTGCACGGCAACCCGAAAACTGCGGATGCCCTGCGCCAGGGGGTTGATGGCCTGATCGCCTTGGCGACGCAGCTCAAGGCTGCTTCAGCGGCCAACGTGCCAGTGATGAATGACGTCGAGCAGTCCCTGGCGGCTTATCGCAAGGCCTTCGACGAATTCGTCTCGCTGAGTCAGGCCAAGGACCTGGCCCTGGAAATGGCCAGTTGGTCGGTGTCCAGCGTGGCCAATAATCTGGATGTCCTGCAAGCCGGGCTTGCCGACGATGGCGCCTATACCTTGAAGGAGTCCGAAGGCAAGGACGGTGGGCAGTTCATCGAGCAAGCCAATCAGGTCAGCCAGGTGTCGCGGTTGATGCTGCAGGCCATGAACGAAGCACGTGTGCGTCTGGATCAGAGCCGCAAGGGCGATGACAGCGCAGCTCAGGGCAAGATCGAGCAGGCCGATCAGGCGCAGGTTCAGGCCGAGCAGTTGAAAACCACAGTCAAGGATGAGGGCTATCAGACTGTCCTCAATGAAGTGGCGGGTCACATCACCAGTTTCAGCGAGAAACTGACCGAATACACCGGTCTGTTAGCCCAGGAAAAAACCGTCTATGAGCAACTGCACCAGCGTGCTGCGCAGGTGGTGGAGCGGGTCGATCAGGCGTATGTCGCCGAAGACCAGTCGATGCAGGCCGAATTGAAAAAGAACTCGATGCTGATCATCGGCTCCTCGGCCCTGGCGTTGCTGGTCGGGTTGATCGCGGCGTGGGTCATTACCCGATTGATCGTGGCGCCGCTGCGCAGTGTGATTCGTGTTGCGCAGCAGATCGCCGCAGGTGATTTGAGTGCGACAGTTGAAGTGACGCGCCGTGACGAAATCGGCCAGTTGATGCAGGCCATGCAACAGATGGGGGCGGGGCTGAGCACCATCGTCAGCGGTTTGCAGGCCGGTATCGAGCAGTTGGCGAGCTCGGCGCAATCCTTGTCGGCGGTGACCGAGCAGACCAACCTGGAGGTCAGCAGCCAGAAGGAAGAAACCGAGCAGGTCGCCACGGCGATGAATCAGATGACGGCGACGGTGCACGATGTGGCGCGTAACGCGGAGGAAGCCGCTCAGGCTGCGCAAACGGCGGACGGTAAGGTGGAAAGTGGCCAGCAGGTGGTGCGCCAAAGCATGGCGCGGATCGAGCAGCTGGCGGATTCGGCGACGTCGGCCAGTTCGAGCATCGAAAGCCTGAGTGCAGAAATCCAGAACATCGGCACGGTGCTCAGTGTGATCAAGAGTGTCGCCGAGCAAACCAACCTGTTGGCGCTCAATGCGGCGATCGAGGCAGCACGGGCCGGCGAGCAGGGCAGGGGGTTTGCGGTTGTGGCGGATGAGGTTCGGGCGTTGGCCAAGCGCACTCAGCAATCGACCGAGGAGATTGAGCGTCTGGTGAGCGCCTTGCGTTCGGCGGCGCAGTCGTCGGTGCAGCAGATTCAGAACAGTGGTGAGCTGGTGAAGCTGGCGGTGAGTGACGCGTTGCAGACTGAGAGTGCGCTGGGAAGTATTGCGGCGGCGGTGTCGTTGATTCAGCAGATGAACCAGCAGATTGCGGCGGCCGCCGAGGAGCAGAGTTCGGTGGCCGAGGAGATTAATCGCAGTGTGACGAGTATTCGTGCGAGTGCGGATCAGTCTTCGTTGGCGATGCGGGGGAATGCGGCGTCGAGCATTGAATTGGCGCAGTTGGGGGTTGAGTTGAAGGGGATGGTCGGACACTTCCGGCTCTGATTTGTCTCCCTGCGTATGTGCACAGATCTAATGTGGGAGTGAGCCTGCTCGCGATGGCGGCCTTCGGGCCGACCATGTTGTGGTTGACCGGGTACATATCCATTTCTGCGGTAACGGCGGCTGGCGGTTTCGCCCTTACGGCGAGTCCCTTTTGTCAAACGCCACAAAAGGAACCAAAAAGTCTCGCCCCAAGCGTCCGGCCCCTCGCCAAGGCTCGGCGTTCCTTCGCTCCGGTATCCATCCGGGGACACTGCCCTCCGGTCTGCTTCGCGACGACCTACATGCAGCGTGTTCGACTGCGTCGAACGGCGCTACGCGCCACTCCCCGGATGAACACCTCCACTCAGCCTCCCGAAAGGGGCGGGTGGATCAAGATCAAGAGCTGCAGGCGAGCTAACGCTCGGCCTGATGAGTGGTGAGAATCAAAAGCTGTACGCTGAATTCTTGTAGGAGCGAGGCTTGCCCGCGAAGGCGGCCTGACAGCCGACCACTGACTTGCAGGTGAACACCTAACCTGTGGGAGCTGGCTTGCCAGCGATGACGGCCAAGCTGCAGGCGAGCTAACGCTCGGCCTGATGAGTGGTGAAGAGCGAAGCGTGTACAGCGAACCCCTTGTAGGAGCGAGGCTTGCCCGCGAAGGCAGCCTGACAGCCGACCAATGACTTGCAGGTGAACACCTAACCCTGTAGGAGCTGGCCTGCCAGCGATGACGGCCAAGCTGCAGGCGAGCTAACGCTCGGCCTGATGAGTGGTGAAAATCAAAAGCTGTACGCTGAATTCTTGTAGGAGCGAGGCTTGCCCGCGAAGGCGGCCTGACAGCCGACCAATGACTTGCAGGTGAACACCTGACCCTGTGGGAGCTGGCCTGCCAGCGATGAGGGCCTCGCCGCCAACCCATCTTGACCGGCAGTACTCACCCGCCAAACCCCGTCCAAAAAAAAGCCACCTCGCGGTGGCTTCCTTGATTCTTCCGATCAGTCGTAGATCACTTTTTTCTTCCAGTCCGCATCCGCTTCAACTTCTTTGAGGCCGGCGTTCAACTGGTTGGTCTCGCTTTCAACGGCCGCGATGTTGTCCATCACCATGGCGTTGGCCCGCGCCAGGAGTTTTTCCAGGTATTCGAGCTGTTCGGCGTAGATCTGTGGTTCCTGCTGTTTACGCAGGTATTGCACACCGCGCTCGAAGGCGAGGCGGGCCTGGCCTGGCTGGTTTTGTTGCAGGCATTGCTGGCCCAGGTTATTGAAGAACTCGATGTGCAGCAGGACCAGAATGTGGCGCACTTCGCGGATCCAGCGCTTGGCTTCGTTGGTCGGCAGGAAGCCATCCTGTGCGGCGCGGGTGATTTGGCCGTGCAGGGCTTCGAGCAGGAAACGCACGTCCTTGGCCTTGGCCTCGGTCTGGATCGGTGCCGGCGGGTTGTTGACCGGGATCGATTCGCCTTGCGCGACCAGGGCTTCGAGTTCGGTAATCCGGGCCCTGAGGTTGGAACTGGTTTTTTCCAGGTTGAGCAAACGCTTGCAGACATTGAGTTCCAAGCGGGTCAGCAGCAGCTTGAGGCCAGGTGTCATCAGCTGACCGGGGAAGGTCTCGGTGATTTCGCCGCAGCGACGCAGGCGGTCGTTGAGTTCAACCTTGGTACGGGCCTTTTCCAGCTTGTTGTTTTCCACCACATGGTTCATGTAGCCAATGGCGATCAATAGTGCGATCCCGGCTACGACTAGCAGGGTGATCATGAGTGGTGTCACCGGTAAGACCTCTTTATAGGGTTCGCGATCGAGTGTAGTGGCTTGGCATTTGGGCGCATAGGACCGCTCGACGAGTTGAATCGGTTGTGGCTATCTTTATATCGGCCGGGGTTCGACTTATATAAATACTGGCAATCGTGGTTCAGATTGCCATCATCTTCAGCGACGGACTATAACGTCTTGGTGGTTATCAGAATATAGTCGCCAAAGGTCAGCAGGCGCAAAAGCCGGAATCCCGGCTGAAAGCGGGGCGAAGTCATTGATTTAAATAAATTTATATCTGGGGGTTGACGACCCCTCAATCCATCCATAGAATGCGCGCCACTTACAGCGTAAAGCACACAGCGAAACGCGGTAGGGAGTGAATGTTGTACGTGTGTCCCCTTCGTCTAGTGGCCTAGGACACCGCCCTTTCACGGCGGTAACAGGGGTTCGAGTCCCCTAGGGGACGCCATATGCGGGAATAGCTCAGTTGGTAGAGCACGACCTTGCCAAGGTCGGGGTCGCGAGTTCGAGTCTCGTTTCCCGCTCCAATTTTAAGCAGCGTTGCTTTCGGGCAGGGCTGAGTGAAGCCAGAGCCGACATCTTCGGATGCGGATTTGGGCACTGAAATACACACCATGTGTTTCAGTTAGCGTGTCCCCTTCGTCTAGTGGCCTAGGACACCGCCCTTTCACGGCGGTAACAGGGGTTCGAGTCCCCTAGGGGACGCCATTTGCGGGAATAGCTCAGTTGGTAGAGCACGACCTTGCCAAGGTCGGGGTCGCGAGTTCGAGTCTCGTTTCCCGCTCCATATTCAACAAAAAACGCCGCTCAGCAATGAGCGGCGTTTTTGTTTGTGTGTCATTTATAAAAAGGACCGACGGTCCTTTTTTGTCGGTGCCGGCATCAAGATGATCAACGCGTCGGACCCGCCACAACAGCGGGTCCGAAAAGGCGATCAGAGTTTCGGCAACTGCCCGATCCGCCCCATCATTTCCGTCACGATCTGCAGGTCCAGCAGGAACTGGTCGACCGTCTTGAACTCGTTGTCGGTGTGGCCGGTGTACTTGACCTCGGGCCTGGCCAGGCCGAATTGCACGCCATTGGGCAGTTCATGGACCGAAGTGGCGCCCGCAGAGGTGCCGTACTTGTGTTCCATGCCCAGGTTTTCGCTGGCCACGGCGAGCAAGGCCTTGACCCATTCACCTTCAGGGTTGCGGTACATCGGCTCGGCGATCGAGTAGTCGAAGGCCACCGCGATGTGGGTTTTCTTGCTCCAGGCATCAAGCTTATCGGCGATTTCAGTCTTGAGCGTTTCCGGCGACTTGCCCTTCGGCACGCGCAGGTTGACCGCGAGCTTGAAGGCTTTATCGTCCATCCCGACATAGGTAAGGGATGCGGTCAGCGGTCCCATGAAAGCATCGGAAAAACCGACCCCCAATTTGCCTCCCAGGTAATCCAGCCCCCAGTTGTCGGCAGCGTAGCGGGCGGCGTCGGTGATGTGGTTGTGCTTGAGCGCAACCTTGCCGTCGAGGCTATTGATGAAGCCCAGCATTCTCGACACCGGGTTGATGCCGGATTCGGGTTCGGAGGAGTGGGCGGAAACGCCGGTGACCGTCAATTTGACATCCTTGCCATCAACTTTGGCAGTGACGTCGAAGTTGCCGCCATTGCTTTTGGCATATTCGGCGCCGGCCTTCTGCAGGCTGGCGGCCAACTCGACAGGCTTCTCACTCAAAAGGGTGACGACCGATGTCGACGGGATCTGGTTGGTGGCCATGCCACCGGTCATCGAGATGATCTCGGCGCCCTTGCCCTCAGCCTTGCGTTTGGCAAAGTTCGCCATCACGGTGCCGTAGCCTTTCTCCGCAATCACTACCGGGTAGCCGCCATCCAGCGCCAGGTTGTAGTTGGGTGTCGGGTTGTGTTCGAAGTAATAAGGGATGGCGTCGCCGGTGGTTTCTTCGGTGGTATCGACCAGCAGCTTGAAATTGCGCGCCAGCGGCAGCTTCTCTTCCTTGATGACCTTCATCGCATAAAGCGCTACCACGATACCGTTCTTGTCATCTTCGGTGCCCCGGCCATACATGCGGTCGCCGATCAGGGTGACCTTGAACGGATCAAGTTTGGTGCCGTCTTTCAGAACCCAGTTCTCCGGCGTTACGGGCACCACATCGGCATGCGCATGAATGCCCACGACTTCGTCGCCGCTGCCCTCAAGGGATATTTCATAGACGCGGTTGTCAATGTTGCGGAAGTTCAGGTTGAACGCCTGGGCGAGGCCCTTGATCTTGTCGGCGATCTTGATGAATTCGGGATTGTCGTGTTGATCAACGCCCTCGACGCGGAAGGTCGGAATAGCCACCAGCTCGCGCAGGGTCTCGGTGGCGGCGGCACCGTATTTCACCCGTGCGTAGAGACCAAGCAGGCGATGGATTTCGTTCTGCTGGTCTGGAGTGAGGGTCTTGTTGTCGAGGAAGGCGCCGATGGCGGAGCCGAGATTGTCGGTTTTGCCGAGGTCGCTCTTGGCCAGGCCTCCCAGGAATTGACTGAAATCCGTTACGGAGGTGTCACTGAACGTCTTGAGGATCGCCGCACTCTGTTGCGGGGTGATGTTGGCCTGCGCTGTCAGGGTGAACGACGAAAGGCTGGCCAGTATCAGGGTTGACGCAGCCAGGTGCTTGAGTGAGAAATTCATTGCTGTTGGCATTCCTTTGCAGGCAGTGGAGTGAGAAGTTTCTGATCGATGAGACAGAAACGGTTCCAAGCTAACACTGTAACGGAGTGTTACGGGAGTCCCTGATGTGGGATCTGTCGCACAGAAATGCAAAAGCGGCGCAGAAACGAAAAAGGCCCGTCAGTCAGACTGAGCGGGCCTTTTGCGTTTGAGGCGCTCTTACATCGAGAGAATCAAACGCCCGGCGAACAGGATCAGAATCACCCCCATGGTGCGTTCGAACCAATGCCCCATGCGCATGAACAGCAATCGCACCCGGGCGCTGGAAAAGAACAGCGCGACGATCACGAACCACAGCGCGTTCACAAAACACATCCAGGCCCCATACAGCGCCTGGATCTTCAAGGGTGTCGTAGCGCTGATGAGCGTGGTGAAAATTGCCAGGAAAAACAGCGTTGCCTTGGGGTTGGTCGCGTTGGTCAAAAAGCCGGTGGTGAACGCCTTCAACAGTGTTTGTTCGACGACGGGCTCGTTGGCGACTTTGTCCCCCTCAAGCGCGGATTTGGGTTTACTGCGTAGCAGGCTGACACCGAGGTACAAAATGTAAACGCCGCCCACCACCTTGGCCACCGTCAGTAACCAGGGCGTCGTATGCATCAACGCGCCGACCCCGAGCAGGGTGTAGAGCACGTGCACGGAAATCCCCGCACCGATGCCCAGGGCCGTGCAGATCCCGACCAACCGGCCGAAACGCACACTTTGACGGATGGTGACAGCGAAGTCCGGTCCAGGTGCGACCACAGCCAGAAAGTGAATAGTCGCCAGCGCAAGGAACTCGCCCAGGTAATTCGAAAGCATTTCAACTCCAGAAAGTAAGGGGTGAAGCATTGCCGCGATAGCCGACAAAGAACGAAAGGCTCAATCGCGGATCCGCCACGCCGGGTGTTACCGAGTGCATGCAGCGCGAATTGAACATGATGAAATCACCCGGCTCAGGACGAATCTCCAGGGCCGGCGTGCCGAGCAAGGCCGGGTCGATGCCGTAGCTGTCGCCACGCATCTCGTCGAATTGATCCGGAGAAATATCGTGGTCCCACATCTGCAAGGCGCCACCCTCGGAGGGCATGTTCAGGTAAACGTTGCAGGCGAACTGCGCTTCCAGGCTTCTGGCCTGGTAACTGTCGGGGGCATCCTTGGCGAAAATGTCGTGATGGGCCAGGAAGCACACCCCTGGTTTCACCACGCGGGACAGGCCGACATACATCTTGCGGCCGTAGAGATTTTCCAGGTGCGCACCCGCCGGCCAGGACTCATCGAGCATGCAGCGCAAGGTGTCGACCGGGGACGAGTAGGGCGCGCAACGTTTGCGTAATTCCGCGATGTTGCGCGAGGCATGCTCGAAATAATCTTCGATCAGCAGCGGCTGATTTTCCGCCTCATAAAACGCCATGCCGATGCGACCGATGCTCGGCGCATTGATATAGCCTTCAAAACCCGGGGCGAGGATCTTGTCGCCAATCTGAATCGCCAGCGGCTGGGGCAGCAGGCCTTTGACGCGGATGGCGAGGACTTCTTCATTGGCCAGTTTTTTTATGCACGTCTCATCGAGACGCTCGACGTCAAGCATCATGTCTTAGGTCCATCTATTAGATTGTCAACAGAACCCGCGAATGCGGGCTCCCCCGGGCGTCGGGCGATGCCGGGGACGACATCGCCGAAAGCTCAATCCACGCTGTAGTGGACTGACAGCATTCCCTTTTTCAGTGAAAGGGAAGCGATCGTGACCGTGCCCAAATCCTTCAGGCTACGTACATGGGTGCCGCCGCAGCCGTAGGCGGGCAGCTCACCGAAACCAATTTCCCGGGCGCCTTCGCGCATCGATGTCAGGCGCGGCAGGTCATGGGCGACCCATTGCTCGATGCCGTGCTGAATCATCTCGGCATCCATCTCTTTTGCCGACTCCAATGGTTTGAATTGCACGCGTCCTTCGCCCGGCCAGTGATGAGCCTTGACCGGCATCCAGCCCAGTGCCTGGACAAAATGGCCGATCAGGTGGCCGGCCGAATGCATGCGCGAATTGAACCGGCGGCGTTGCTCGTCAATCCTGATCTGGGTCATGCCGGGTTTTATTGGCCGGTCGACAAAATGAATGATTCGGTCCGGGTCCTGGACCACGCGCAGCACCTGGCTTTCGCCGATCCAGCCGGTATCGAAAGGCTGGCCGCCACCCTGGGGGTGAAACAACGTGGCGCGCAGCACCACCGCAAACTCGTTTTCCTGGGGCGTGCAATCCAGGACTTCCACATTGGCCTTGAGGTCATCACTATGGAAAAAGAGGCGAAGCGTCATATTCCATGTCCTCATTAAAGTTTCTCTTTTTATTATATGAATCGTGGAATTGCGTGATAATCCGTTCAAACATCAAAGGACTGTTGCGCTGTGAGCATAAATCTTCCACTGCCGTTACTGGGTGAAATGGCGATTTTCGTCAAGGTTGTCGAGACCGGCAGCTTTTCCGAAGCGGCTCGTCAGATGGGTTCTTCACCCTCGGCGGTGAGTCGCAGTATTTCGCGTCTGGAAAAAGCGTTGGCCACGCGTCTGCTGCAGCGAACCACGCGCAAGCTGCGCTTGAGCGACGGTGGCGAAGAGGTGTTCAAGCGTTGCCAGGAAATGGTCAGTGCGGCCAAGTCCGTGATGGAAATCAGCGGGCAGTTCACCCATGAAGCGGAAGGGCTGGTTCGGGTCAGCGTGCCCAAGGCGGTCGGTCGATTTGTGATTCACCCGCATATGCCGGAATTTCTGCGCCGTTATCCCAAAGTGGATGTGGAGTTGTTGCTTGAGGATAGGCAGGTGGATCTGATCGACGACAACGTTGATCTGGCGATTCGGATTACCGATCGACCGCCCGCAGGGTTGGTCGGGCGGCAATTGCTCACCATCGACCATTTGCTCTGCGCTACACCGCAATACCTCGCCGAACATGGCACGCCGACGCATCCCCACGACTTGCTCAACCACAGCTGTATCTACCTGGGTGAAACCCCGAGCGATGCGCGCTGGAAATTCAAGAAAGGCAGCAAGGCTGTGACGGTCGGTGTGCGCGGTCGGTGTGCGCGGTCGGTATGCGGCGAATCACACAGGCGTGCGGCTGGGGGCGGTGTTGCAGCACATCGGGATTGGCAGTCTGCCGTATTTCACGGCGCGTTATGCGCTGGAGCAAGGGTTGATTGTGCAGGTGCTGCCGGACTGGACCTTCCTCGCGTCCTACCATGGCGGCGCCTGGTTGCTGCATTCGCCGACGCGCTATTTGCCGCCGAAATTGCGGGTGCTTATTGATTATCTGGTGGAGTGCCTGGAGAAGGAGCCGACCCTGAGCAAGCCGGGGAGGGCTGGGAAGGTTGCGGCGGAGTATGAGTTGCCCGAGAGTGATGGATTGCTCTGACTGGCCCTTCGCGAGCAGGCTCGCTCCCACTCTGGTGAGGTTGCAGACCTCTCGCCGCTGACGCGGCCGGGCGCAACTTCAGCGATTGGTTTGTTGGAAGGGTCAGCACCAAACAAATGTGAGAACGAGCCTGCTCGCGAAGAGGGAGTCTCAGTCGACATCTATGTCGCCTGACACAGCGCTTTCGCGAGCAAGTCGGATCGCCGCACCGCCGCTCCCACAGGTGGAAGTGTGCAGGGCTTGAGGTTACTTGCAGACTTCGGCGATGGCCTCGGCCAGCAGATCAAGGCGGGTTGCATCGATCCCGGCCACGTTCGCACGGCCGGTGCCGACCATGTACACGCTGTGATGATCACGAAGCTGTTTCACTTGCTCCGGCGACAAGCCGGTGTAGGAAAACATCCCGCGTTGCACACCGATATGCGCAAAACGCTCACGCAAACCATGGGGTTCAAGCGCTTCCATCAGGCCGCTGCGCAATTGGGCGATGCGCAAACGCATGGCTTCCACTTCGTCGGCCCAGAGGCTTTTCAACTCGGGATCGCCAAGAATCGTCGCGACCACGGCAGCGCCATGATCCGGCGGCGTCGACCACAGATTGCGGGCGATGTTTGCCAGTTGGCTGCGGATATCCACCAGCTTCTCAGCGGTTTTCGCACAGACAATCAGCGCACCCGTGCGATCGCGGTACAGCCCGAAGTTTTTCGAGCAGGAACTGGTGATCAGCACCTCCGGCAACTCGGCCGCGAACAGCCGGGTCGACCACGCATCCTGTTCCAGGCCATCGCCGAAGCCCTGGTAGGCGAAATCAATCAACGGCACCAGATCGCGGCTGCGCACCACGTCCAGCACGCGGCGCCAATCGTCATGGGACAGATCGAAACCGGTCGGGTTGTGGCAGCAGGCGTGCAGCAACACCACATCGCCCTTCGGCGCGTCTTTGAGCACTGCCAGCATGGCTTCAACGTCGAGGCGGTTGTCGCTGCCGACGTAGGGGTAATGACTGACCTTGACCCCGGCCGCCGCGAAGATGGTTTCGTGGATCGGCCAGGTCGGGTTGCTCAGCCACACGCCACGGCCCGGCAGGCACTGGGCGATGAAGTCGGCGCTCAGGCGCAGCGCGCCGGTGCCGCCCGGTGTCTGGGTGGCGCCGGCCCGTTGTTCGGCGATCAGCGGGGAGTCGGCGCCAAGTACCAGCTCGTTGATCGCCTTGCCGAACGCCGGTTCGCCGTGACCACCGATGTAGGTTTTGGTGGTCTGGCGATCCACCAGGCGCTGCTCGGCCAGCTTCACGGACTGGGGAATCGGCGTCAGGCCCTGGGCATCTTTATAGACGCCCACGCCAAGGTCGAATTTGCGCGGGTTCGGGTCCTGCGCATAGGCTTCCATCAAGCCGAGAATCGGGTCGCCGGGTACTCGACCGATGGCGTCGAAATGCATTATTTGCGGCCCTCGGCGTTCTTGGCCACTTCATCAGTGCGCGCGGCCATGATGAAGTCGTTGCGGTGCAGACCCTTGATGGAGTGGCTCCACCAGGTCACGGTGACTTTGCCCCACTCGGTGAGCAGGCCAGGGTGGTGGCCTTCGGCCTCGGAGATTTCACCGACTGCGTTGGTGAATGCAAGGGCGTGCTTGAAATTCTTGAACAGGAACACTTTTTCCAGTTGCATCACGCTGTCGCGCACTTCGATGTTCCAGTCCGGGATCTGCTTGATCAGGATCGGCAATTCTTCGTCGCTGACCTGAGGGGCATCGGCGCGGCAGGCTTCGCAATGGGCTTGATTCAATGTGGACATGATGGGTTCCTGAAATCGAATGATTGGAAATCGGCCGTCAGTTTCACCACGCTATAGCAAAGCGTCGTGTCCTGACAGGCTCACTTGATTCTAAAAGCCGCGGATCACGCGGCTTTTTTGGGTGGAAATTTAGGCGCGTGCAAACCGAGCTGCATGCCTTGCTTGACCATGGCCATGATGTCTTCATGAGCCACATCAAACAGACGCTTGAGGTTCGGCAGGACAAAGTACAGCGGCTGCAGGATGTCGATGCGGTAAGGCGTGCGCATGCATTCCAGCGGATCAAACGCCTGATGCTCAGGTTCGTCCGACAGGCAGTAAACGGTTTCTTTCGGCGAGGAGAGAATACCGCCGCCGTAAATGCGCAGGCCTTCTGGTGTATCGACCAGGCCGAACTCGATGGTCATCCAGTAGAGACGCGCGAGGTACACGCGTTCTTCCTTGGTGGCCTGTAGGCCAAGCTTGCCGTAGGTGTGGGTGAATTCCGCGAACCAAGGGTTGGTCAGCAGCGGACAGTGGCCAAAGATCTCGTGGAAAATATCCGGCTCTTGCAGGTAATCCAGCTCTTCGCGGGTCCGAATAAAGGTCGCCACTGGAAACTGCTTGTTGGCCAGCAATTCGAAAAAAGTCTGGAAGGGGATCAGCGCCGGCACTCGGGCTACTTGCCAACCGGTGGTTTCACCGAGGACTTTGTTGATTTCACCGAGTTGCGGAATGCGGTCGTGGGGCAGACCGAGTTTTTCGATACCGTCCAGATATTCCTGGCACGCACGCCCCTCGATCACTTTCAGTTGGCGAGTAATCAGCGTGTTCCACACCGCATGTTCTTCAGCGGGGTAGTCGATAAAACCTTGCGCATCGGGCTCGCGAGCCACGTACTGCGTCTGCTTCATGCTGCTCTCCTGCTAGGGGATTTCATTCTTGTTATGTGCTGCTATGGACTTAGAAATACTCCAAGGCGTGCCGCGTTGCAGTAGGTGAATCGTGCCGTGCGTAGGAAAGTTCTCCAGTTTTCGTAAAGATTTCGTTACGAATGGATCGCAGTGGCGCAGGTATTGAGTTTTTCGGGTTTGAAAAGCGTTGCGCCTGTCACATAATCTTGACGGCTATCTGAGCGTGCCAGCAAAAAAATACCCTGTGGGAGAGAGCCTGCTCGCGAAAGCGTTCTGCCTGACACATCAATGCCGAGTGCACCGACGCATTCGCGAGCAGGCTCGCTCCCACAGGGTTGTACCTCGGGCATCCAACCTATTGACCGTTTTTCTTGGGCCTTTATATGCGTATCAAAGTCCACTGCCAGAACCGCATCGGCATCCTGCGCGACATTCTCAACTTGTTGGTCGAGTACGGAATCAACGTCGCTCGCGGCGAGGTCGGCGGTGAGCATGGCAATGCGATCTACCTGCACTGCCCGAACCTGATCAATATTCAGTTCCAGGCGTTGCGTCCGAAATTCGAGTCGATTGCCGGTGTCTTCGGCGTCAAGCGTGTAGGGCTGATGCCCAGCGAGCGTCGGCACATGGAGCTCAATGCCTTGCTCGGCGCCCTGGAGTTTCCGGTGTTGTCGATCGACATGGGCGGCTCCATCGTGGCGGCCAACCGTGCAGCGGCGCAGTTGCTCGGGGTGCGGGTGGATGAGGTGCCGGGGATTCCGCTGTCGCGTTACGCCGAGGATTTTGATTTGCCGGAACTGGTGCGTGCCAACAAGTCGCGCATCAACGGGCTGCGGGTCAAGGTCAAGGGCGATGTGTTCCTCGCCGACATCGCACCGCTGCAATCCGAGCATGACGACAGCGAAGCCATGGCCGGTGCAGTTCTGACGCTGCACCGCGCTGATCGGGTGGGGGAGCGCATCTACAACGTCCGCAAGCAGGAACTGCGCGGGTTCGACAGCATCTTCCAAAGCTCGAAGGTCATGGCCGCGGTGGTCCGCGAAGCGCGGCGCATGGCGCCACTGGATGCACCGCTGTTGATAGAAGGCGAAACCGGCACGGGTAAAGAATTGCTGGCCCGCGCCTGCCACCTCGCCAGCCCACGCGGCCAGTCACCCTTGATGGCGCTCAACTGCGCCGGCCTGCCGGAATCGATGGCGGAGACCGAGCTGTTCGGTTACGGCCCCGGCGCCTTCGAAGGCGCGCGTGCCGAAGGCAAGCTTGGGCTGCTGGAGCTGACGGCGGGCGGTACGTTGTTTCTCGATGGCGTCGGGGAAATGAGCCCGCGCTTGCAGGTGAAATTGCTGCGCTTCTTGCAGGACGGTTGCTTCCGTCGTGTGGGCAGTGATGAAGAGGTCTATCTGGATGTGCGGGTGATCTGCGCGACGCAGGTGGACTTGTCCGAGTTATGCGCGCGGGGCGAGTTTCGCCAGGATTTGTATCACCGCTTGAACGTGCTCTCACTGCACATTCCGCCGCTGCGTGAATGCCTCGATGGTTTGACGCCGTTGGTGGAGCACTTCCTCGACCAGGCCAGTCGTCAGATCGGTTGCCCGCTGCCGAAGCTGGCGCCAGCGGCGATGGAGCGGCTCAGTCATTACCATTGGCCGGGCAACGTCCGGCAATTGGAAAACGTGTTGTTCCAGGCGGTTTCGTTGTGCGAAGGCGGGACCGTGAAGGCCGAGCACATTCGCTTGCCGGATTACGGCGTGCGTCAGCCGCTTGGCGATTTCTCCCTCGAAGGCGGGCTGGATGCGATCGTCGGGCGCTTTGAGAAAGCGGTGCTGGAGCGGTTGTATTCCGAGCATCCGAGCAGTCGGCAGCTGGGCAAGCGGTTGGGGGTTTCGCATACGACCATTGCCAACAAGTTGCGTGAGTATGAAGTCGGCAAAGACCCCGACGCTTAAGCTGAAGCAATGACAACTTTGTGGCGAGGGAGCAAGCTCCCTCGCCGCAGGGGATCCTGTTGGCTGCAAAGGCCAGCACTTGCCACCAACCGGCATAACACCGCCGGTTTTTCGTCTCCGATACATTTCCCCAATCCCCGCAAAACCCCTCAAGTCCTTTGTTTGCCGGGCCTCGCACCGCCAGAAAAAAGTTGGTCTGTAAATTGCTTATCGCTCAACAGTACAGCGGTGGGCGGCAAACGTCCGGCATGCAGAGGAAAGAGTGTGGACAAGTACCTTTATGTGGCAATGACCGGCGCCAGCCAGAATGCACTGGCGCAGAAGGCTCATGCCAACAACCTGGCAAACATCTCCACCAACGGTTTTCAGAAGGACCTGGAACAGGCCCGTTCGATGCCGGTGTTTGGTGACAGCTTTCCGGCGCGTGCGTTTGCCATGACCGAGCGTCCGGCCACCGACTTCTCACCAGGTTCGCTGGTTGAAACCGGTCGCGACCTCGATGTCGCGGTGCAAGGCAACGGCTGGATCGCCGTGCAGACCCCCGATGGCGCTGAAAGCTACGTGCGCACCGGCAGCCTGAACGTGGACGCCCTGGGCGTGCTGCGTGCCGGCAACGGTATGCCGGTGATGGGCAATGGCGGACCGATCGCCGTGCCGCCCGAGCAGCAGATCGAAGTCGGCGAAGACGGCACCATCAGCATCCGTGCGATGGGCGAAGGCCCGCGTGTGATGGCTGAAGTCGACCGTATCAAGCTGGTCAACCCTGACCTGAAGAACATGACCAAAGGCCTGGATGGTTCGATCCACACCAAGGACGGCAAGCCGGCGCAAGCCGATGCAGGCGTCAAACTGGTGTCCGGGTTCCTTGAGTCGAGCAACGTCAACGCCGTGGAAGAGATGACCTCGGTGCTGGCTTTGTCGAAGCAGTTCGAGCTGCACATCAAGATGATGAACACCGCCAAAGACGATGACCAGGCCATGGCTCGGGTCTTGCAGATCAGCTAATTATCAGAACGTCGCGCCGTAAAACAGGCGCACGAGGAGAATCGAATGCTTCCGGCTCTATGGGTTGCCAAAACAGGTCTGTCCGCCCAGGACACCAACCTGACGACCATTTCCAACAACCTGGCCAACGTGTCGACCACGGGTTTCAAACGTGACCGTGCCGAGTTCCAGGACTTGCTCTATCAGATCAAGCGCCAGCCAGGCGCCCAGTCGACCCAGGACAGCGAACTGCCGTCGGGTCTGCAAGTGGGTACCGGTGTGCGCATCGTCGGCACCCAGAAAAACTTCACCGCCGGCAGCCTGCAAACCACTGAGCAGCCGCTGGACCTGGCCGTCGATGGTCGTGGTTTCTTCCAGATTCTGCAGCCGGACGGCACCACGTCCTACACCCGTGACGGCACGTTCCACCTCGATTCCAACGGCCAGATCGTCAATGCCAGCGGCTTCGCCCTGGAACCGGCCATCGTCATTCCGAACGACGCGCAGACCTTCACGGTCGGTCGCGACGGCACCGTGTCGGTCACCGTTCCGGGTAACCCGGCCAGCCAGGTGATCGGCAACCTGCAAACCGCCGATTTCATCAACCCGGCCGGCCTGCAAGCCGTGGGTAACAACCTGTTCCTGGAAACCGCTGCCAGCGGCGCGCCGCAAGTCGGCACCCCGGGCCTGAACGGTTTCGGTACCACGCTGCAGAACACCCTGGAAACGTCCAACGTCAGCACCGTTGAAGAGATGGTCAACATGATCACCACTCAGCGTGCTTACGAGATGAACTCCAAGGTGATCTCCACCGCCGACCAGATGCTCTCGTTCGTAACGCAGAATCTGTAATCAGTCTATGAGGCGGCCATGAGGTCGTCTGCAACACCGTGAGGTAGGGTCATGAATCGCTTTGTATCTGTTCTGGCACTGAGTGGGGTCGTCGTGCTCGCGGGCTGCGTCGCTCCGCCACCCAAGCCCAATGACCCTTACTACGCCCCGGTGTTGCCGCGCACGCCGTTGCCGGCTGCCGCCAATAACGGCTCGATCTATCAGGCCGGCTTTGAACAGAACCTGTACAGCGACCGCAAGGCGTTCCGGGTCGGTGACATCATCACCATCACCCTGAACGAGCGGACCCAGGCCAGCAAGAACGCCAACTCGCAAATCGGCAAGAACAGCAAGACCGACATCGGCCTGAGCTCGTTCTTTGGCGGTGGCCTGAGCACCAGCGACCCTGTGGGCAGCGGTAGTCTGAGCCTGGACGTTGGCTACGAAGGTGATCGCGCGACCAAGGGCGACAGCAAGTCCGGGCAGAGCAACAGCCTGACCGGCTCGATCACCGTGACCGTCGCCGACGTGCTGCCCAACGGCATCATCGCCGTGCGCGGAGAGAAGTGGCTGACGCTCAACACCGGCGATGAGCTGGTGCGGATTGCCGGCATGGTGCGCGCCGATGACATCTCCACCGACAACACCGTGTCGTCGACCCGCGTCGCCGATGCACGCATCACCTACTCGGGCACCGGTGCGTTTGCCGATGCGAGTCAGCCAGGCTGGTTCGACCGTTTCTTCCTCAGCCCGCTGTTCCCTTTCTAGGTGGCCACGTTGAATCTTAAACACCTGATGGTGGCTGCCCTGATGCTCTCGGCTGCGTTCAACGCGCAAGCCGAGCGGCTGAAGGATATCGCCAGTATTTCCGGCGTTCGTTCCAACCAATTGATCGGCTACGGCCTGGTGGTCGGGCTTAACGGCACCGGCGACCAGACGACGCAAACCCCGTTCACTCTGCAGACCTTCAACAACATGCTCTCGCAGTTCGGCATCAAGGTGCCGCCGGGTTCGGGCAACGTGCAGTTGAAGAACGTCGCCGCCGTGTCGATCAGTGCTGATCTGCCGGCGTTCGCCAAGCCGGGTCAGCAGGTCGATATCACCGTTTCGTCCATCGGTAACTCCAAGAGCCTGCGCGGCGGCACCTTGCTGCTGACACCCCTCAAGGGTATCGACGGCAACGTCTATGCAATCGCCCAAGGCAACCTGGTGGTCGGCGGTTTTGATGCCGAAGGCCGCGACGGTTCGAAGATCACCGTCAACGTTCCGTCGGCCGGTCGTATCCCGGGCGGTGCCTCGGTCGAGCGTTCGGTGCCAAGCGGTTTCAACCAGGGCAACAGCCTGACCCTGAACCTCAACCGTTCGGACTTCACCACCGCCAAGCGCATCGTCGACAAGATCAACGACATGCTCGGCCCTGGCGTTGCCCAGGCCATCGACGGTGGTTCGATTCGGGTCAGCGCGCCGCTCGATCCAAGTCAGCGCGTCGACTATCTGTCGATCATCGAAAACCTTGAAGTCGATCCGGGTCAGGCGGTGGCGAAAGTCATCATCAACTCGCGCACCGGCACCATCGTGATCGGCCAGAACGTCAAGGTTTCACCGGCCGCCGTGACTCACGGCAGCCTGACGGTGACCATCACCGAAGACCCGATTGTCAGCCAGCCCGGCCCTCTGTCCAATGGCCAGACCGCCGTTGTGCCGCGCTCGCGGGTCAACGCTCAGCAAGAAGCCAAGCCGATGTTCAAGTTCGGCCCGGGCACCACCCTCGACGAAATTGTGCGTGCGGTGAACCAGGTCGGCGCGGCACCGGGTGACTTGATGGCGATCCTCGAAGCATTGAAACAGGCTGGCGCGTTGCAAGCCGACCTGATTGTGATCTGAGGACAGCGACCATGGATATGCGCAAGGGCGGTCTGGGTGTCAGCAGCAACGATTCGGGGTCCTATTCGGACTTGAATCGTTTGAACCAGCTCAAGGTCGGCGACAAGGACAGTGACGCGAACATGCGCAAAGTGGCGCAGGAGTTCGAGTCGCTGTTCCTCGGTGAAATGCTCAAGTCGATGCGCTCGGCCACCGATGCGCTGGGCAAGGACAATCCGCTCAACACTCCAGCGGCCAAGCAATACCAGGAAATGTACGACCAGCAGTTGGCCGTTTCCATGTCCCGCGAGGGCGGCGGTATCGGTCTGGCGGACGTGCTGATGCGCCAGATGTCGAAGAACAAACCGCTGGCGCCGGGCGAGGCTGCAGCCGCGTCCGCCGCCAAGCAGGAAGCGGCGAAAGCGGCCGTGCCGACACCGGTTGCCGCAGGCACCGCGGCCACCGACGGTCCGCTGTCGCGGCTCAATGGTCAGCGTCCGTTGTGGGCCTCGCGTTCGGTGAAAGCGCCAACAGGCGAGGGCACGCATCACAATGACATGGCGCTGATCAATCAGCGCCGTCTGGCCTTGCCGCCGAAACTGGCCGATCGCTTGCTCGCCGGCCTGGTGCCTTCGGCAACGACTGCCGCTACAACCCCGAACAAAGCCTTGCTGCCTGAGCGCGCCGCGACTCCGGTCGTGACCGGTGCCGGCCCGCTGTTCAATGGCGACTGGCTGCCCTCGCCAACCGATAACAAGTCGAGCGGACGTCTGCAGGTTTACGGCCGTGCGATGGCGCAGATTCCGCTGGCGCCACCGAAGAAAGCCTTCAGTTCCGCCGACGAATTCGTCAACACCATGCTGCCGATGGCCAAGGAAGCCGCCGACCGTATCGGCGTCGATCCGCGTTACCTGGTGGCCCAGGCGGCCCTGGAAACCGGTTGGGGCAAATCGGTCATGCGTGCCCAGGATGGCAGCAGCAGTCACAACCTGTTTGGCATCAAGGCCAGCAGCAGTTGGAAGGGTGAATCGGCGCGAGCGATCACCAGCGAATTCAGGAATGGCGAGATGGTCAAGGAGACGGCAGAGTTCCGCTCCTACGATTCGTACAAAGACAGCTTCCATGACCTGGTGACTTTGCTGCAAACCAATAATCGCTATCAAGATGTTCTGAAGTCTGCCGATAACCCAGAACAGTTTGTACGCGAGCTGCAGAAAGCCGGGTATGCGACAGACCCGGCCTACGCAAGCAAGATTTCGCAGATAGCCAAGCAGATGACGAGTTACCAAAACTACGCTGCGGCGGGCGCTTCTACTACGCCTCTATAGGCACAAGGCATAAGGTCTGAACCATGAGTTTGCTCAATATCGGGATGTCGGGTCTGGCTGCTAGCCAATCCTCGTTGATGACTACCGGCAATAACATTGCCAACGCCGACACCGCCGGTTATTCACGCCAGCAAACCGTGCAGGGCACCAAAGCCTCGAATCAGTTCGGCAATGTCTACATCGGCACCGGTACGACCCTGGCCGATGTGCGTCGCGTCTACAACAGCTACCTCGATGCACAACTGCAGACCACCACCTCGCTCAACAGCGATGCGGCTGCGTATGCCGGGCAGATCAGCCCGCTCGACGCCTTGCTCTCGGACAGCGGCACCGGCCTCAACGGCGCCCTGACCAAGTTCTTCGCCTCGGTGCAGAACGTCAACGCCAAGCCGGGTGATGACGCGTCGCGCCAGCTGCTGCTCAGCGATGCCCAGGCCTTGAGCAATCGTTTCAACTCGATCTCCAGCCAGTTGACGCAGCAGAACGCCAACGTCAACGGCAACCTGGCGAACATGGCCGATCAGGTCAACAAACTGGCCGCCACCGTGGCGCAGTTGAACCAGAAGATTTCCGAGATTTCCAAATCCGGCGGCATGCCGAACGAGCTGCTCGATGCGCGTAACGAAACCGTGCGTCAGCTCTCCACCTTCACCGGTGCGCAGGTCATCGAACGCGACGGTAACCTTGACGTTTATCTGGGCAGCGGCCAGCCGCTGGTCATCGGCGGCACCGCCAGCACCCTGTCCGTGGCGTCAAGCCTGAACGACCCTTCGCGCATGGGCATTCAGCTCAATCGCGCCGGTAGCACCGTTGACATCACGTCGGTGATGACCGGTGGTGAAATGGGTGGTTTGCTGCGCTATCGCAGCACCGTACTGGACCCGGCGATGAACGAACTGGGCCGCGTGGCGCTGGTTGTCGCCGATCAGATGAACAGCCTCCAGGCTCAGGGCATCGACAAAAACGGTGCGTTCGGCTCGAACCTGTTCAACAGCATCAACAGTGCCGCGCAGATGGCCAGCCGCAGTGTTGCCACCGTCGGCAACAGTGCCGGCTCGGGTAACTTTGATGTGAGTATCGAAGACAGCGGCAAGCTGACCATCAACGACTACAAGGTCACCTTCACCAGCGGCACCAACTACACCGTGTCGCGTCTGCCAGATGGCACGTCCATGGGCGCTTTCAGCACCCTGACCACGCCGCCGCCGGTAATCGACGGTTTCTCGCTGAAGCTTTCCGGCGGCACCGCCGCGGCGGGCGACACGTTCAAGATCACGCCGACCCGCAACGCGGCGGCGAACATCAAGACCGAGATGACCGACAGCAAGCGTCTGGCCATCGCGGCACCGTTGAGCGCGTCCATCGCACCGGGCGGTAGCGGCACCTTGACGATCCCGGCCAGTGGTCAACCGACCCTGACTACGCAGTTTGATATTTATGACTCGGCGACCACTCTGGCCATTCAGAACGGGCTGCAGAATTCGACTCCGGTCAAAGTGGTTTTCGGTGCCGGCGGTGGCACCACCCAGACTTACCAATTGCTCGATGCCAAAGGCAATGCACTCAGCAGCGGCACCATTGTGCCGGGCCAGAACAATACGCTCAGCCTGAGCATTCCACTGGTCGACGCCAGCGGCGCCGCGATCATGGATCCGGGGCCACCCGCCGTGCAGCGTACGGCGACCTTTGATATGACCGTGGCCGGTTCGCCAGGTCAAGGCAGTGCAATTAACGTCACGCTCAGTCAACCGGGTACGCTGGACAACCGTAACGGTACCGCACTGGCCGGCTTGCAGACCAAGCAGACCGTGGATACCGGTTCGGCCAGTAAAGGCATTTCCCTGACCGACGCCTACGGCAAACTGGTCGAAGGCGTCGGCGCCAAGGCCGCGCAAGGCAAGCTCGACAGTGCCGCGACCACCGCTATCCTGGCCAACGCCAAGGGCGCTCGCGATTCGCTGTCGGGTGTCGACCTCGATGAGGAAACCGGCAACCTGGTCAAATATCAGCAGTACTACACCGCGTCTTCGCAGATCATCAAGGCTGCGCAGGAAATCTTCAGCACACTGATCAACAGTCTTTAAGGAGTCGTAGCCCATGCGCATTTCTACCGCCCAGTTTTACGAGTCCTCTGCTGCGAACTACCAGAAAAATTTCGCCAACGTAGTCAAAAGCAGCGAAGAGGCCAGCAGCCTGGTTCGCGTCAACACCGCCGCCGATGATCCGGTTGGCGCCTCGCGTCTGCTGCAATTGGGTCAACAGGCCTCGATGCTTGATCAGTACAAGGCCAATACCACGACCATCAAGGCGACCCTGGGCACGACCGAAGCGGTGATGACCAGCATCAATAGCGTGCTGCAGCGCGCCAAGGAATTGGCTGTGGGCGCCGGCAACGCCGGTTACACCGATGCCGATCGCCAGGCCAACGCATCGGAGTTGGGGCAGATCGAAGAGCAGTTGCTGAGCCTGATGAATAGCAAGGACGAGAACGGCAAATACATCTTCGCCGGTTCCAAGGGCGATACAATTCCGTTCACGCGTAACAACGATGGCACCTACAGCTACAACGGCGACCAGGTGACGCTTGACCTGGCGATCGGCGACACCATGTCGATGGCCACCAACAGCACCGGTTGGGAAGCGTTCCAGCAGGCGATCAACACCAGCCGTAGCGAGGTCACCCGGACCGCGCCGGTCGTGGATGACGGCCGCGTGACCCTGTCCAACGGCCAGGTGTCGTCGAACGTCACCTACAACGCCAAATTCCGCAGCGGCGAGCCGTATACCGTGGACTTCGTCAGCGGCACCCAGCTGAAAATCACCGACTCGGGCGGTAATGACGTGACTGCCGAAGCCAGTCAGGGCGGTGCGTTCGACCCTGCCAGCAAGAACGGCCAGGCCGTCACTTTCCGTGGCGTCGAGCTGACCCTGAACATCAACCTGAGTGCCGGCGATACGGCGGCGACCGTGCTGCCTGGCCACACGTTTACCCTGGCGGCCAAGCCGGACACCTTCAGTGCAACCGGCAGCCCGGGCAACGCTTCGGCGGCGCAGGTCACCACCAGCAGCATCACCAACCCGGTGGATTACCACGCCAGTTTCCCTACCGGTTCGGCGATCCTCAAGTTCACCAGCGCCACCGCCTTCGACCTGTATGCGGCGCCTTTGACGGCCAGCAGTAAGCCTGTGTCTAGCGGAACCATGGCCGGCAGCGTCGCCACTGCATCGGGTGTGAGTTTCACGTTGAGCGGTGCGCCGGCTGCCAACGATCAGTTCAGCATCGCGGTCAACACTCACGAAACCCAGAACATCCTGGACACCGTGAGCCAACTGAAAACCGCTCTGAATACACCAACCAATGGTGACCCGATCGCTACTCAAAAGCTGCAAGCGTCACTGGCTTCCGGTATTGCCAACCTGGCCAGCGGCACCGATCAGCTGTCCAGCGCCTTGAGTTCGGTGGGTGGTCGCGGTGCTGCTCTGGAGACCCAGAACGATACCAACCAGAGCCTGACGCTGGCCAATGCCCAGACCCAATCGTCAATCCGCGATTCCGATCCGGCTGAAGTGATGACCCGTCTGACCTTGCAACAAACCATGTTGCAGGCCTCGCAACTGGCCTTCAGCAAGATCGCTCAGTTGGGCCTGTTCAACAAGGTCTGAGCCAGCGCCTGCCGAGCTGCCAACCGTCTTTTTGTAAGCGGTTCCGGGGCCTCTGCCTGAAAGGGTAGAGGCCCGCCGCTCGAGAGTTTCCTGCCGTGAATCAACGCCCCCTCGTCAGTATCGTCATCCCAGCCTTCAACCCGCGCTTCTTCAGTCAGGCATTGGAAAGTGCGCTCGCCCAGACCTACGAGCACATCGAGATCGTCATTTGTGACGATTCGTCCGGCGACGATATCCGCGACATTGTCGAGGCCTTCATCGAGCCGGCTCACCCGGTTCGCTACTTGCGTAATCCGCAGCGTCTGGGCTTGCAGAAGAACGTATTGCGTTGCGTCGAAGAAGCCCGTGGCGAATTCATCAAAGTGCTGTGTGATGACGACCGTCTGTTTTCACCCAGCGTAGCCTTGCAGGCGCAGGTGTTGATCGACCACGCGGACGTGAATGTGGTCTTTGCCCTGCGGATGCTCAGCGACGCCGGCAATTTCATCCTGCCGCCACGGGTCGACAATTGCCGGTTCTCACCGAACGACGCCTTGCTCAAGGGCGATGACATGCTGGCGATCTTCGAAGGTACGCCGAAGAATTTCCTCGGCAACTTCAGTTCGACCCTGATGCGTCGCGTCGATGTACTGGAGCTGTTGCCGGCGCTGATTCAGGAAGGCGCCGGTTTCGTCGCCATGCTCGATTTCGCCTTGTTCGTGTGCTTGATGCGTCGCGGCAATCTGGTGTCGCTGAGCACTGTGCTGAGTACCGAACGTTTGTACCCGGAGCGTCTGAGCAAAACCCCGGAAATGGTCAAGGCCGCAGCGGTGGAGTGGAGCTGGCTTTCGCAGATGCTCGCGGCACGCAGCGGTGAATCGGCACCGGCATCGGGTTGGGTGCGCCACATCGAGCTGACTAAAATCACCGACCAGCCCCACGCCTGGGAAGAATTGTGCGTGGTGCGCATTTTGGGCAACCGCAACACAGTGGTGAATGGTCGGGTGGGCGGGGAGAGCGAAAGCTACGCCGATTTCTATCGCGAATGGCTGGCGATCCGCAGGTTCTCCGATGTCGAGCAGCAGCTCATGCCGCAACGCCTCGACAGCTGGGCGTTCCGTCCGCAGATCGTGCCGATTGTGATCGACAGCGGCGCTGACAGTGCAGCGCTGAACACTACGTTGCAAAGCATCAGCCGACAGCTTTACACGCCGCAGGCGGTGGTGGTGCTTTCTGATGCCTTGTGCGCGACAGACGATCGTGTGGTGCAGTTGCCGTTCCAGGCGAATTGGGCGCAACAACTCAACGCGGTGGTGCCGCAGCTGGAAGGCGCTCACTGGTTTTATCTGCTGCATGCTGGCGACACTTTGCGCGAGTCGGCCCTGCTGATCCTGGCTGAACGCATTGCGGGTTCGGTGGGCATTCTCTGTGCCTACAGCGATGAGGGCGCGCTGGTCGATGGCGAGTCGATCGACCCGGTGTTCAAACCCGATTTCAATCTCGATCTGATGCGTGCTTATCCCTACGTCGGCCGAACCCTGGCCTTCGAGCGGCAGCGCTTCATGACGCTGGGCGGCTTCGATTCGGCTCACGGTGAGCTGGCGCCGCACGATTTGTTATGGCGTCTGGTGGAAGAGGCCGGGCCGCAAACCATTGAGCACATCGCCGAAATCCAGATTGAGTCGAGTCAGTCTTTCGCCGCCTGGCTGTCGTTGCCGGAGGTGATCGAGAACAATGCCGGGATGGTCAGCGCACACCTGGATCGTATTGGTGTGGCGCACTCGATCCGGCAGGAAGAGTTGCCGTTGATCAACCGAATCGACTACCTCCATGGGGCGCGCCCTTTGGTGTCGATCATCATCCAGACCGGCGATTCGCTGTACGCGTTGCAGCGGTGCATCGAAGGTCTGATCGAGCGCACGGCTTACAGCCAATACGAAATCCTGATCGTCGACAGCGGCACGGACGACCCGGCGATGCTCGACTGGCTGGAGGCGATGGCGCAGCTGGGCGCCGCAATGCTGCGAGTATTGCGTTACGCCGGTGATGCCAACGACGCGGCGATCCGTAACTTTGCCGCGAGCCTGGCGCATGGCGAATATTTGCTGCTGCTCAGCGCGCAGACAGTGATCTGCGACAGCGACTGGCTGGATGAAATGCTCAATCACGCCCAGCGCCCCGAAGTGGGTGTGGTCGGTGCTCGTATCCTCAGCCCCGAGGGCTCGATCGTCAGTGCCGGGTTGATTCTTGGCCTGGCCGGGCCGGTCGGTTCGCCATTTTATGGCGAAGCGGCCGGTTCTCGCGGCTACATGCAGCGATTACACGTAACCCAGAATTGGAGTGCGGTGAGCAATCTCTGCCTGATGGTGCGCAAGCAAGTGTTTGATGAACTCTCGCAGTTCGATGAGGTGACCTTCACCCAGGGCCTCAGCGACGTCGACTTGTGTTTGCGGGCAGGCAACGATGGTTATCTGGTGGTCTGGACGCCTTACGCCAGCGTGGTATGGGTGCAGCAAGATGTGTCGCCGGCAGGGCTTTCGACACTGGCACTGCGCGAGCGTGAACAGGAGGATTTCTATCGCAAATGGCTGCCGAAGATCGCCAAGGATCCGGCCTACAGCCCGGCGCTGAGCCTTGGGATTTCCAGCTTCAGTCTGGAGCCGTCACTGCGCAATAACTGGAACCCGTTCTGCACCCGTGCCTTGCCGTTGATTCTCGGTCTGCCGGTTAACAGCACCGCCGTTGGCCATTACCGGGTAACCGCGCCACTGGCTGAGCTCGAAGCAGCCGGTCGGGTGATCGCGCGGGTGGCCTATGAGTCGCCGTCGACCGTGGAGATCGAGCGTCTGTCACCAGACACGATCATTCTGCAAGGGCGTTACAGCGAAGGCGCTGCGGGTGACATTCTGCGGATGAAAAAGTACTCCAGTGCGCTACGAATTTTCGAACTCGACGACTACATCGTCAGTGCGCCGAAGAAAAACACCCACGCCCGCAACAAACCGGTCAATACCGAGCAGCTGTTGCGCGAAGGCATTGGCCTGTGCGATCGCGTAGTGGTCACCACTCAGCCGCTGGCCGATGCCTTGTCGAGCATGCATAGCGAAATCCGCGTAGTACCGAACATGCTATCGCCGGCCCCATGGGCGACGCTGACCAGCCATCGGCGCACCTCCAGCAAGCCGCGAGTCGGTTGGGGAGGCGGCACCAGCCACACCGGTGACCTGGAGATCATTGCCGAGGTTGTGCGCGAACTGGCGGACCAAGTCGAGTGGGTGTTCTTCGGCATGTGCCCTGATGCCTTGCGTCCGTATGTCCACGAGTTTCACTCCACCATCGGCTTGCAGAGCTACCCGTTCAAACTGGCCAGCCTGAACCTCGACCTGGCGCTGGCACCGCTGGAATTCCATATCTTCAACGACTGCAAAAGCAACCTGCGCTTGCTGGAGTACGGCGCCTGTGGATACCCGGTGATCTGCACCGACACCGAGGCCTATCGCGGCCATCTGCCGTGTACCAGGGTCTATAGCAACAGCACGGACGAATGGCTGCAGGCGATCCGCATGCACCTGGCCGACCCGGACGCCAGCTACCGTATGGGCGATGAATTGCGTGAAGCGGTTCACCGCGATTTCATGCTGCGGGGCGACAACCTCAATCACTGGTTGTGGGGTTGGTTGCCTGACTGATTCCGTGATTACCCTCTAAACGATCAAAAGATCGCAGCCTTGGGCCGCTACAGGGATGTATTGACACCTGTAGCGGCCCAAGGCTGCGATTTTTTTTGTCCTGCGCAATTGGCTCACTTCCTGCAAGTCCCCCGTATATCGCCATAAAACCTTCACCCCAATGGGTGTGAACGGCTCAATGGCTGCGGGTAAATGATGTGCATCTGACGGTCCGCCCACCCTCGCGAGGGTGCCCAGGCCGCGCGAAGAGCAAGAGGACAGCGATGAAGGCAGTAATTCTGGCAGGTGGTCTCGGTACGCGGATCAGCGAAGAGTCGCACCTCAAGCCAAAGCCAATGATCGAGATCGGCGGCAAGCCAATTCTTTGGCACATCATGAAACAGTACTCCGCCCACGGAATTCATGACTTCGTGATCTGCCTTGGCTACAAGGGCTATGCGATCAAGGACTTCTTCGCCAACTACTTTTTGCACACTTCCGACGTCACTTTCGACATGCGCAACAACCGCATGGACGTGCACCAGAACTACAGCGAGCCGTGGAGCGTCACCCTCATCGACACCGGTGAAGAAACCATGACCGGTGGCCGCTTGCTGCGCGCCGGCCGTTACCTCAAGGATGAAGAAGCCTTCTGCTTTACCTACGGCGACGGCGTCTCCGATATCAATATCCGTCAACTGGTGGACTACCACAGCGCCCACGGTCGCCTGGCGACCGTCACTGCCGTACAACCGCCGGGCCGTTACGGTGCCCTGGAGCGTCACGGCGATCAGGTGCTCGGTTTCACCGAGAAGCCCCGTGGCGACGGTGGCTGGATCAATGGCGGCTTCTTTGTGCTTTCACCGAAAGTGCTGTCGTACATCGGCGGTGACGAGACCACCTGGGAAGCCGAGCCCTTGGCCCGTCTGGCCCAGGATGAACAGTTGAAGGCCTTCGAGCACGAAGGTTTCTGGCATCCGATGGACACCCTGCGTGACAAGAACCACCTCGAAGCGTTGTGGCAGAGCGGGGAGGCCCCATGGAAACAATGGGACTGAGTCCGGAGTTCTGGCGCGGCAAGCGGGTCCTGCTGACCGGCCATACCGGTTTCAAAGGCAGTTGGCTGACGTTGTGGCTGCAAAGCCTGGGGGCCGAGGTCAGCGGTTTTTCGCTGGACCCGTCGACCGAGCCGAGCCTGTTCGAGCTGGCGCGGGTGCACGAAGGCATCAACGATCAGCGCGGCGACCTGCGTGACCTCGGCGCGCTGCTGGAGCTGATCGCCGAAACCCAACCGGAAATCGTCCTGCACCTGGCAGCCCAGCCGCTGGTGCGCGAGGGTTATCGCGACCCGCTGGGGACATACTCCAGCAACGTCATGGGCACCCTCAATTTGCTCGAAGCGATCCGCCAGGTCGGCGGCGTGCGCGCCTGTGTGCTGGTGACGACCGACAAGGTCTACGCCAATCAGGAATGGCTGTGGCCGTACCGCGAAAACGAAGCCCTCGGCGGACACGATCCCTACAGCAGCAGCAAAGCCTGCTGCGAGTTGCTGGCGCAGTCTTACGCGGCGTCGTTCTTCCCGGCCGACAAACATGCCGAACACGGTCTGGCCCTGGCCACGGCGCGTGCCGGCAATGTGCTGGGCGGTGGTGATTTTGCGCCGGAGCGTTTGATTCCCGATGTGCTCAAGGCCTGGTCCGCCGACGAACCGGTGACCCTGCGTTACCCACAAGCCGTACGCCCGTGGCAGCACGCGCTGGAGCCGTTGGCCGGTTACCTGCAACTGGCCGCCGGGCTCTATGAAAAAGGCCCGGCATTTGCCGGTGCCTGGAACTTCGGCCCAAGCGAAGCTGATATGTGCAGCGTCGGCGAAGTTGTCGAACTGCTCGCCAGCCGCTGGCCGCAAGCCCGTGGCCTGCGCATCGAACCAAGTGATTTGCATGAGGCCGGTCTGCTGCGCCTGGACAGCAGCCGTGCCCGTCAACAGTTGGCCTGGCAGCCCCGCTGGTCGTTGCAGCAGTGCCTGACCCAAACCCTCGACTGGCATTTGGCGTGGCGGAACGGTGACGACATGCGCGCCATCACGCTGAGCCAGTTGAACCTGTACCGAGGCGCGCTGTGAGCGAGTTTCTGTTGCAGCCATTGCCGCTCGCCGGACTGTTCAGCGTGCAGCACAAACGCTTCGAAGATGAGCGCGGGCACTTTGCGCGGCTGTTTTGTGAAGGCAGCCTGAGTGCATTCGGTGAGCCGTTTCATATCCGCCAGATCAACCATTCCTGCACCCGCGAACGCGGCAGTGTGCGCGGTCTGCATTACCAGAACGCCAGCGCGCCGGAAGCCAAAATGATCACTTGCCTGCGCGGTGAAGTCTGGGACGTCGCGGTGGATCTTCGCCCCGACTCCGACACCTTTCTGCACTGGCACGCCGAACACCTGCGGGCCGGCGACGGTCGCAGCCTGTTGATCCCTGCCGGGTTCGCCCATGGCTTCCAGACCCTGACCGACGACGCTGAATTGCTCTACCTGCACAGCGCGGATTACACGCCGGTGCACGAGGGTGGTTTGAGCGTGAACGATCCACGGCTGGCGATTGCCTGGCCGTTGCCTGTCAATAATCTGTCGGCACGGGATTCCAGCCATCCTTTGCTTGATGAACACTTCGCTGGAGTACGTGTATGAACTGCCGTGGTTGCGGGACTTCTCTGGCCTTGCCGCTGATCGATCTCGGCACCTCGCCGCCGTCCAACGCGTATGTGCGCGCCGATCAGCTGGAACAAGCCGAGCAATGGGTACCGCTGAAAGTGGCGGTGTGTCAGCAATGCTGGCTGGTGCAGACCGAGGATTACACCAGCGCCGACAGCCTGTTCGACGCCGAGTATGCGTATTTCAGTTCGTTCTCCAGCACCTGGCTGGCCCATGCCGACAAATACGTCGCCGAAATGGTCGAGCGTTTCGGCCTCACCGCCGACAGCCGCGTGGTGGAAATTGCGGCCAACGACGGTTACCTGTTGCAGTACGTGGCCGGGCGCGGCATCCCATGCCTGGGCGTCGAGCCGACCCGCAGCACCGCACAAGCGGCGCGGGAAAAAGGTCTGGAGATCCGAGAGCTGTTCTTCGGCCGCGACACGGCATCACAACTGATCGCCGACGGTTGGTCTGCCGACCTGATGGCGGCCAATAACGTGCTGGCCCACGTGCCCGACATCAATGATTTCCTCGGCGGTTTCGCGACATTGCTCAAGCCGACCGGCGTGGCGACGTTCGAGTTTCCGCAGTTGCTGACCCTGATGGCCGGGCAGCAGTTCGATACGCTGTATCACGAGCACTATTCCTATCTGTCGCTGACCGCTGTCCAGACCCTGTGCGCGCGCAACGGTCTGGAAATGTTCGACGTCAGCCAGCTGTCGACCCATGGCGGATCGCTGCGGGTCTTTGTCCAGCGCGCCGATGGTGTGCGCCGCGAGGTGCAGCCAGCGGTGGCTCAGCAGCTGCAAGCCGAACTCGCCGCCGGGGTGAAAACGCCCGAGTACTACGCGACCCTCGCGCCCGCTGCCGAACGCATCAAGCACGAACTGCTGCGTTTCCTGTTGCAGGCCAAGGCCGATGGCAAGCGCGTGGTCGGTTACGGCGCGGCGGCCAAGGGCAACACCTTGCTCAACTACGCCGGGGTCAAGCCGGACCTGCTGGCCTGGGTGGCCGACGCCAATCCTCACAAACAGGGCAAGTACCTGCCGGGCAGTCGCATTCCGATTGTTTCGCCCGCGCAGATCGATCTGGAAAAGCCGGATTACGTCCTGGTGCTGCCGTGGAACTTGCTGCACGAAGTCAGTCAGCAACTGGCCCAGGTGCGCGAGTGGGACGGCCGCTTTGTCATCGCCGTGCCTGAGTTGACCGTCCTGTGAAAGTCCTGGTCACCGGGGCGACCGGGTTCGTCGGCAGGCATCTGGTCGAGGCCTTGCTCGCCCGTGGCTGCGAAGTCCGCGCCGTAGCGCGTAACGCCGAGACCGCCGCGAACTTGCCGTGGATCAAGGCCGTGGAATTCGTTGCGGCGGATATTCACGCCGCCGACCTCGACATTGCCGCGCTGACCGATGGCATCGATGCCTTGGCGCACCTGGCCTGGCCAGGGTTGCCGAACTATCAGGCGCTGTTTCACTTCGAGCACAACCTGATGGCCGACTATCGGTTCATCAAGGGCGCGGTGGAGGCGGGCGTCTCGCAAGTGCTGGTCACCGGCACCTGTTTTGAATATGGCTTGCAGAGCGGACCGCTCAGCGAGCAGACCGCGCCTCTGCCGAGTAATCCTTACGGCCTTGCGAAGAACACCTTGCGCCTGTTCCTCGAAAATCTGCAGCGGGTTCAACCGTTCAAGCTGCAATGGGCGCGGCTGTTTTACCTGCACGGCGAGGGGCAAAACCCGAACAGTTTGCTGGCGGCGCTGGACCGGGCCATCGATGCCGGCGATGCCAGTTTCAACATGTCGGCCGGCGAGCAGCTGCGCGATTACCTGGCCATCGACACGGCCGCCGGCTACCTCGCCGCCATCGTGCAACAGCGTGAATTCGACGGCGTGATCAATTGTTCCAGCGGCCAACCGGTTTCGGTTCGGGCGCTGGTCGAGCAGCGCCTGCGCGAGCGTGGCGCGGCGATCCGCCTGAACCTCGGTCACTACCCATACCCGACCCACGAACCGATGGCGTTCTGGGGCGTGGCGGACCGTTTGCAACAGCTACTGGGAGCAGAGCATGAGGCATGAGTTGTATCGGGTCGCCGACCTGCCGGTGTTGCAGAACCGCACCTTTGCCGACCCTGCGTCGGCGAAAGCGTCGGCGTGCGCCGACATGGTCTTGGTGCAGGACGAAAAGAGCGGGTTGATCTTCAACCAGGCCTTCGATGCCGACAAGCTCAGCTACGACGCTGACTACCAGAACGAACAGGCGCACTCGGGTCAGTTCCAGAAGCACTTGAGCGATGTCGAAGGCATCATTGCCCGTCACTTCAAGGGTCAGGAACTGATCGAAGTCGGCTGCGGCAAAGGCTACTTTCTCGAGCTGCTGAAAAGCCTGGGCTACGCCATCACCGGCATTGACCCGGCCTACGAAGGCAACAACGCTGACGTGATCAAGGCGCCGTTCACCCGCGGCCTGGGGCTGGCGGCGGACGCCATTGTTCTGCGCCATGTGCTGGAGCACATTCAGGACCCGGTGAGTTTCCTCGCCGAAATGGCCGACGCCAATCAGGGCGGGCAGATCTACATCGAAGTGCCGTGCTTCGACTGGATCCTCGAGCATCGTGCCTGGTTCGACCTGTTCTACGAGCACGTCAATTATTTCCGCCTCGACGACCTGCGCCGGATGTTCGGCACCGTCCACGAGGCCGGTCACCTGTTCGGTGGCCAATACCTGTACATCGTCGCCGACCTGTCGACGTTGCGCCTGACCCCGGATCAACCGGTGTCGCGCCTGACGCTGCCCGAAGATTTCACCACCAGCCTCGACCGAGCCGTGCAGATCATTCAGGCCGCGCCCGAGCAAGGTTCGGCGATCTGGGGCGCGTCGTCCAAAGGCGTGATCTATTCGCTGTTCCTGCAACGGGCCGGCGTGGCGGTGGATCGTGTGGTGGATATCAACCCGACCAAACAGGGTCGGTATCTGCCCCTGAGTGGCGTGCGGGTGTCCTCGCCACAAGAAGCCATGGATGCGTTACCCGAAGGCGCCAACCTGTTTGTGATGAACTCCAACTACCTCGAAGAAATCAAGCGGATGACCGATGGACGCTACGTCTATCACGCCGTCGACAGCGCTTCGTTCCAGTGACCATTGAGAATTTTGAAATGACCGACAACAGCATCAATAAAGCCTTCGAAGCCGAATGCCGGGAACAGATCGCCCAGCAAGGTGATGACCAGAAACTCACCGGCCTGGCCCGGGACTTCTTCAACGAATCGGCCAAGCACAAATACAGCTACCACTTCTCGTGGATGGGCCGTCCGATCATCCAGCTGCCGCAAGACATGATGGCCATGCAAGAGATCATCTGGCAGGTCAAGCCGGATCTGGTCATCGAGTGCGGCATCGCCCACGGCGGTTCGATCATCTACTACGCATCGTTGCTTGAGCTGCAAGGCCACGGCGAAGTGCTGGGTATTGACCTCGACATCCGTCCGCACAACCGCGAAGCCATCGAAAGCCACCCGATGAGCAAGCGCATCAAGATGATCGAAGGTTCGAGCATTGATCCTGCAATCGCTGCACAAGTGCGCGCCGCGGCCGAAGGCAAGAAAGTCATTCTGGTGCTGGACTCTAACCACACTCACGATCACGTGCTCGAAGAACTGCGTCTTTACGCGCCGTTGGTCTCGGTGGACAGCTACTGCGTGGTGATGGACACCGTGGTTGAAGACATGCCGGCGGACTTCTTCCCGGATCGTCCTTGGGGCCCGGGCGATAACCCGAAAACCGCAGTGTGGAAGTACCTGGAAGAAAACAAGGACTTCGAGATCGACCAGCAGATGCAAAACAAACTGCTGATCACCGTGGCGCCAGACGGCTATCTGCGTCGCGTTCGTTAATCAAAAGTGGTTTCAGGTTCTTGGCGATTGGCCGGTTGTGGGGATAGGAAGATGCAGGTTCAAAACAGTGCTCAAAACAACGTTGCACCGCTGAACGAGCGGTTTACGGTGGTGGTGATTTCTCACAACCGGAACGCGTTCCTGCGGCGCACTTTGCAGTACTACAGCAGCTATCCCTGCACGGTTCTGGTTCTGGACTCCTCTGCTGAGGGTGACGAGAACATGGCCCGGGACTTCCCGTCGGTCGACTATCGCCACTTGCCGCAATACACCTACAAGGGGCTGCAGGAAAAACTCACCTACGGCGTCAATCAGGTCACCACGCCTTACATGGTGTTTGCTGCCGATGACGACTTCCTGCTGCACCGCGCACTGACCGAGTCGGTGGAGTTTCTCGAAGCCAACCCCGACTACGGCGTGTGCCATGGCTACGGGATCATGTACCTGACCCGCGCCACTGAAGTGAACTACTTCCGCCGCGATCGCAAGGTTCATGAGGATTACAACTCGGAGCAGGCTGAAGACCGTGTCGTGCGGTTCATGGATAATTTCCTGCCGCCGTTCTATGCGGTCACCCGTACCGATCTGCTGCAACAGTGGTACAGCCTGCTGCCACCGGGCACCGGTTTCGAATGGCAGGAAATCGGCCACACCTTCTACCTGCTGGCCTGTGCGAAGGCACGGATCCTGCCGATTCCGTTCGCCGTGCGGGAAATGAACTATGGCGCCTCGGACCACAACACCAACGTGTTGACGGTGCTGACCTTCAAAGACGCCAAAAGCGTTGCCGAGCGCGAGCAGTTTGCCGAATTCCTGGCCTCGATCCCGACGCCACTCAGCGCCAAGGGGGCGGTCCAGGCCAAGCAGATCGCCCTGGACAGTTTTACCGCCATGGCCGATTGCCTGATCGAAGGTCGCTCGCTCAAAGGCACCATGATTATTCGCTCGGCCTGGCGCGAGGCGGGGGAAGAGCCGATTCGTTCGTTCGGCCCCGAGCAATTCGTCGAAATGCCGTTCTACAACAAACCGGTGTTCGACCTGCTGACCGAGTTCGAATTCCTGCTGCATGCCATGCCTGCCGGACGCCTGCAACTTCAGGAACTGGAAGGCATCCTGCTCAAGCAGCATGAGTTGATGCAAATTCACCCCAATGACACTGACCGCACTGTGCGTAGCCGGTTGTGGGAGGCCTTGAGCCTGAACGTGTTCAACCGGGCGGTGGTCAAGCGCCTGGCGGAGTCGTTGAAGGACAGCGAAGAGCCGGAAGAAGGCCTCAAGCTGCAAGCCTGGGCCGAGCGACTGAACGCTTTACCGGGTCAGCAAGACCGTCGATTGTTCGAGAACATGCCGTCCGGCCGGTTGCTGAACTGGCTCGAAGCGCGTAACCCGGATGCCGCGCAGCTCAAGGCGATCGCCGCACAGTTGGCCAGGCACAATGGCGGTCCTCAGTTCGGCATTCTGTTGCTGGATCTGGACGCCGACATGGTCAAGTTGCAGGCGACCTTCGATAGCTTGGTCGCTGGTCACTGCAGGGCGTTCAACCTGGTGGTGTTCACCACCGGTGATTTACCGGCGACCACGACCGTGCGCGACACCGTGCACTTCGTCAAAGTCAGCACAATCAATTATGTGGAGCGCATCAACCAGATCGTCGCCCAGTCCACCGCCGATTGGCTGTTGCTGGCCGAGGCCGGAGATCAGTTCACTGCCAGCGGTTTGCTGCGCGCCAGCCTTGAGCTGGCCGGTGCCGAGGGTGTGCGTGCGGTGGCGATGGATGAGCTTCAGCGTCAGGCCAACGGCGCTCTGGCGGATGTATTCCGTCCCGGGGTCAACCTCGACCTGCTGCAAACCGTGCCGTCGTTGATGGCGCGGCACTGGTTGATCCAGCGTGATGTGTTGGCTCAGGCCAAAGGTTTCTCGACCGAGTACCCCCAGGCTCTGGAGTTCGATCTGTTGCTGCGCCTGATCGAGGACGGTGGCCTGGCAGGGCTGGCGCATCTGGCCGAACCCTTGCTGATTTGCAATGCCCCGGTAGAAGAATCCAGCGCTCAGGAACGTCAGGTGCTGACCCGCTCGCTGGCGGCGCGCGGTTATCGCGCTCAGGTCAGCTCGGCACTGCCGCTGACGTACCAGATCGACTATCAACACGCTGAACGGCCGCTGGTGTCGATCATCCTCCAGAGCCAGGACAACCTTGAGTCGCTGCAACGGGCGCTGGTCAGTGTGCTGCAACGTACCCGTTATCAGCGTCACGAAGTGCTGATTGCTGACAACCACAGCCAATCCGAAGAACTCGCAACCTGGCTGAGCAGCCTCGAAGGCAAGGGCGATCGCCTTCGTGTACTGCGCAGCGGTCAGCGCCTGAGCGCCTCGGCGCTGAACAATTTTGCCTGTGGCGAGGCCAAGGGGAACTACCTGGTATTGCTGTCGGCAGAATCCGAAGTGGTCAATGCCAATTGGCTCGACGCCATGCTCAACCAGGCCCAGCGTCCGGAAGTCGGCATCGTTGGCGCCAAACTGATGGACATTCGTGGCGTCACCACTCAGGCCGGTCTGGTCCTGGGTTTGAATGGCGATATCGGCTCGGTCTTTGTCGATGAACGTAAGGACGCCAAGGGCTACATGAACGGCCATCAGGTCGAGCAGAACTACTCGGCAGTGTCCGGTGCCTGTCTGATGATTCGCAAGGACGTGTTCGAAGCGGTAGGTGGTCTGGACGAGGAGCATTTCGACGAAGTGTTTGGCGATATCGACCTGTGCCTGAAAGTCGCCGATGCCGGTTACCTGACTGTCTGGACACCACAAGCGCAACTGTTGCATCCGGGCGTGCTGCCTGAGGCAACCCAGGCTCGCGCCGCTCTGCGCGACAAGTGGCAAGCACGCTTCGAACAGGATTCAGCCTACAACCAGAACCTGGCCTTGACCGGCAAGGGCTTTACCCTCGGCGATGCTTCCAGCGTGAATTGGACGCAGTTGCTCGCATAAGCTACCTGATCAGCAAAAGGACTCAGCACATGTGCAACGGCAAAATGAAGTTCAAGGACGCTTGTGGCCGCCTGCTGGTTGGGCATTGTGTTGAGTCACGGTCATGATGCCGTACCGGATTCCCTACGGCCGACAAAACATTGATCAGTCAGACATCGACGCTGTCATTGAGGTACTCAACTCGCCCTGGCTGACTCAGGGGCCGACGATCGAGCGCTTTGAAAAAACCCTGGCCGAACACTGCCAGGCTGAATATGCGGTAGCCGTGTGCAATGCCACGGCGGCGTTGCACATTGCCTGTCGGGTCGCAGGGCTTGGTCCGGGCGATTACCTCTGGACCAGTCCCAACACGTTTGTCGCTTCGGCCAACTGCGGTCGATACTGCGGCGCCGACGTCGATTTCGTCGACATCGACCCGCACACCTTGAACCTGGATGCACGGTTACTCGCAGAGAAACTGGAGATCGCCGAAGCGGCCGGGAAGTTGCCCAAAGTGGTGGTGGCGGTCGCGTTCGCGGGGCAGAGTTGCGATATGCGCGCGATCTCGCAGTTGTCCGAACGCTATGGCTTCACCTTGATCGAGGATGCTTCCCATGCGGTGGGCGCTTCGTATCTGGGGCGGCCGGTGGGGTGTGGCCAATACGCGGCGATGACAATTTTCAGCTTTCACCCGGTGAAGATCATCACCAGCGCCGAAGGTGGCATGGTGCTGACCAATCGCCCGGAATTCGCCGACCGTTTGCGCCGTTTGCGCAGTCACGGTATTACCGGTGATCCGGCTCAGATGAGCGTGCCGGACACAGGGTTGTGGTACTACCAGCAATTGGAGCTTGGCTTCAATTACCGCATGACCGACCTGCATGCCGCCTTGGGCCTGTCGCAAATGGCGCGGCTTGATGCGTTTGTCGCCCGACGTCGTCAATTGGCCGCGCGTTATGAAACACTGCTGGCGGGTATTGCGGTGACATTGCCGGCCGTTCAGTCAGGTGCCGAATCGGCCTGGCACCTGTACGTTGTCCGGTTGCAGCTGGAACAGATCAAACTCAGCCAGACTCAGGTGTTCGAAGCGTTACGGGCTGCCGGGCTGGGGGTGAACCTGCATTACATTCCAGTGCATTTGCAGCCGTATTACCGTGAGCAGGGTTTCAAGGACGGCGACTTCCCTGAGGCCGAACGTTATTTTTCCGAAGCCATCAGCTTGCCGTTGTACCCGGATCTGACGGATGAGGAGCAGGATGAAGTGGTGGGGCATTTGAGGCGAATTCTGGGTTGAACATCATGATGTATCGTCGGGCGGCGGGGGGCTGATTGTGAGCTGCGTAGCCATCATTCCGGCCCGGGGCGGCAGCAAGCGAATCCCGCGCAAGAACCTCAAACCGTTCGACGGCGTGCCGATGATCGTCCGCTCGATCTGTACGGCGCTGGATTCGCAGCTGTTCGATCAGGTGGTCGTCAGCACCGACGATGAAGACATCGCCGAGGTCGCGCGGGTGCACGGTGCTCAGGTGCCGTTCATGCGTCCGGCGTCGTTGGCCGACGATTTCACCGGCACGGCGGCGGTGATGGTGCATGCCTTGAATGAGCTTGCGGCGTTCGACTATGCCTGTTGTATCTACGCGACCGCACCCCTCTTGCAGGCACGGTTTCTGCGTCAGGGCTTTGAATTGCTGGAGCAGAACCCGGATAAATCCTTCGCGTTTTCCGTGGCCGGTTTCGGCTTTCCCGTGCAGCGTGCCTTGACCCTCGACGAACACGGCGCGTTGACGTCGTTGTACCCGGAATTTCGCAACACCCGCTCGCAGGACCTGGCCGAAGCCTTTCAAGATGCGGGGCAGTTCTACTGGGGGCGCAGCGAGGCCTGGTTGCGCGGCGATGTATTGTTTTCCCCGGCGAGCCTGCCGGTGATTCTGCCGCGGCATCTGGTGCAGGACATCGATACCCTCGAAGACTGGAAACGCGCTGAATACCTTTACGCCGCGTTGAAGGCTGGAGGCGAACTGCAATGAGGGTGCTGATTCGCTCCGACGCATCGCCGACCATTGGCAGCGGGCATATCGCTCGCTTGTTGCCCCTGGCCAGAACCTTGCGCAAGCAGGGTTCACATGTTGCCTTTGGCTGTCGCCTGCTGCCGGGCCATCGGTTGGACAGTCTGGCGGCCGAAGGTTTTGAAACCTTCGCGCTGCCGGGGCGTTATCCCGATGAAGACCCGCAGCAAGGCATCGAATCCATGCTGCCGTGGCAGGCGGACATCGACGCGTTGGCGCAGGCATTGGAAAACCATCCGCCGTTCGACTGGATCATCGTCGATCACTACGGCCTCGACCATCACTGGCAAACGGCGGCCCGGCGCTGGGCGCTACGGATCGCTGCGGTGGATGATCTTGCCACTCGCCAGTACGCCGTCGACCTGCTGCTCAACCAGAACCTGTCGGGCACACCAGCGGCCTATGACTCACTGCTCACGCCTGGCTGCCATACGTTGTTCGGCCCACGTTTCGCGATGCTGCGCGATGAGTTCCGTTGCCCGGCGATCCCGATCAAACCGCAGGCCCAGCGGGTGTTGGTGAATTTCGGCGGCTTCGATGCGGCGATGCAGACTCATCACGCGATGCTGGCCATGGCGGATTTTGATGCGCTGGAAGTCGATTTCGTTGCCGGAGCCGACAACCCGGCCTGGGACGATATGCAGGCCATGGCGGCGACTCGGCCGAACTGGCGCTTGCACAGTTTTGTCAGTGACTTCTACCGGTTGATGACCGAGGCCGACCTGTTTGTCGGTGCCGGTGGCGGGACAAGTTGGGAGCGGGCGGCCATGGGGCTGCCGACGATTTGCATTGCGGTCTCGAACAATCAGCAGGCCAATGGCGAGGTCATGGCCGCCTCGGGTGCCCATGTCTACCTGGGCCCTCGTGAGCAGGTGAGCATCGAGCAACTGCGCCAGGCCATCGGTTTTGTCGCGGGCAATCAGGGGATACGCCAGAGCCTGGCCGATCATTCGCGGCAATTGGTGGATGGTCGGGGGGCGCAGCGGGTGGCGGCAGCGTTGGCCGGTGCGGTGTTGCAGATCCGTCTCGCGACCGCAGACGATGCACGGCTTCTGTTCCACGGACGCAACGCCGAGGCGGTTCGGCGCTGGTCGCTGGACGCCGGGGCGATTGAATGGTCGTCGCATCAACATTGGCTGGCCGCCAGTTTGAATAATGCGCGGCGCTTGCTATTGATCGCCGAAACCGATGACGGTCCGGTGGGGGTGTTGCGTTACGACGTGCGCGGTTTTGAAGCCGAAGTCTCGATTTATCTGTTTGAAGATCGCATCGGCCTGGGCTGGGGCAGGGCGCTGCTGGTCCGCGGCGAGACGTTCGTGACGGCCCACTGGCCGCAACTGACGGCCATCACCGCCCAGGTGTTGCCGGACAACCAGCCTTCGCTGAAGGTGTTTCGCGAAGCCGGTTTTACTCAGAGTGCTTGCGCGTTCACGCGCGTATTAAAGGAACGCAGCAATGACTAGCTTCAAGATCGGCAACCGCTCCATCGGTGCCGACGCGCCGCCGTTCATCATCGCCGAGATGAGCGGCAACCATAACCAGTCGCTGGACATGGCGCTGCAAATCGTCGAAGCGGCGGCCAAAGCCGGCGCGCATGCCTTGAAGCTGCAAACCTACACCGCGGACACCATGACCCTGGACCTGGCCGAAGGTGAGTTCTTCATCAAGGACCCAAAGAGTCTGTGGGCCGGAACCTCGTTATATGCGTTGTACGAGAAAGCGCATACGCCGTGGGAATGGCACGCGCCGATTTTCGCCCGGGCCAATGAACTGGGCATGCTGGCGTTCTCCACGCCGTTTGATGACAGCGCCGTCGATTTCCTCGAAAGCCTCGATGTGCCGGCGTACAAGATCGCCAGTTTTGAAAACACCGACCTGCCGCTGATTCGTCGGGTCGCGGCCACCGGCAAGCCATTGATTATCTCCACCGGCATGGCCAGCATCGCCGAGCTCGACGAAACCGTGCGCGCTGCCCGTGAGGCGGGATGCAAGGACCTGGTGCTGCTCAAATGCACCAGCACGTACCCGGCAACACCGGCCAATAGCAATGTGCGCACGATTCCACATTTGCGTGAATTGTTTGGCTGCGAGGTCGGCCTGTCCGATCACTCCATGGGCGTCGGCGTGTCTGTGGCCGCCGTGGCGCTGGGAGCGACTGTGATCGAAAAGCACTTCACCCTCGACCGTGCGGCCGGAGGGGTGGACGCCAGTTTCTCCCTGGAGCCGGCCGAACTGGAAAGCCTGGTGATCGAAACCGAGCGTGCCTGGCAGGCTATGGGCAAGGTGCATTACGGCGTGACCGAGGCCGAGCGCAAGTCCCTGGTGTACCGACGCTCGCTCTATGTCACGCAAGATATGGCGGCCGGAGAGCCGTTTACCGTCGCCAATCTGCGTGCCATCCGTCCTGGCCTGGGGCTGGCGCCCAAACACGCTGAAACCCTTCTGGGCCGCCGCGCCCGCCACGCCATCCAGCGTGGAACCGCGCTGGACTGGTCGTTGGTCGAATAACGCCTTGTCGGTCTGTTTCGGCAAAATAGCGTGACCTGCGAGTCATAACGCGCATCTTCACTGTATTGTATAAATCGGGGAGGTGGCGCCTGGTCTCTGTTTGGCCCAGTGATAGCCTTTTATTCTTCCCGTTGTCGCCTCCATGGGGCGACGTTTTTCACTGTTTGTCGGCGCCCCTCGAATCATTACGAGCGGTGGTATTGGGCTGTTTATTATTGGGAAGCCGTAATGATTGGCATAAAAAGCATTGCGAGCTACGTTCCTGTAGCCGGCGTGGACAATTACGCACAAGGTGCAAAATTCGAAAAGGATGAAGAGTTCATCCTGGGCAAAATCGGTTCGGCCTTCCTGCCGCGTAAAGACGCCGGGCAGGAAACGTCGGACCTGTGTGTCGAAGCAGCCAACGCGCTGTTCGCCAACAACCCTGACTTGAAGCGTGAATCCGTCGATGTGCTGATCGTCGTCACCCAGAACGGCGACGAAGAAGGTTTGCCACACACGGCCGCCATCGTTCAGGACAAGCTGGGCCTGCCGACTACCGTGGCGGCGTTCGATATTTCCCTGGGCTGCTCCGGCTACGTCTACGGCATCTACGCGATCAAGGGCTTCATGGAAGCCGCTGGCCTGAAGAATGGCTTGCTGATCACCGCCGACCCTTATTCGAAGATCGTCGACCCGGAAGACCGCAACACCACCATGCTCTTCGGCGACGCCGCCACCGCGACCTGGATGGGCGAAAACGCGCCCTGGCAGCTGGGCAAAGCCAAGTTCGGCACCGACGGTTCCGGTGCGCCGCACTTGAAAGTCACCGACGGCGTGTTCTACATGAACGGTCGCCAGGTGTTCAACTTTGCACTGCTCAAAGTCCCGGCGCACTTGCATGAGCTGCTGGCTGACTCGCAACTGACCGCTGATGACATCGACGCCTTCTGCATTCACCAAGGCAGCGCCGCGATTGTCGACGCCGTGGCGCGCCGCTTCGAAGGTGAGCCGGAGAAGTTCATCAAGGACATGGTCGAGACCGGCAACACCGTGTCGTCGAGCATTCCGCTGCTGTTGGAAAAACACGTGCTGGACTCCGACTGGAAGCGCGTTGCGCTCAGCGGTTTCGGCGTTGGCCTGTCCTGGGGCTCGGCGATCCTCTACCGCCCTTGAACAAGGCGTCTTAGTCAAAGAAAGCCAGACACAAAAAAAGCGCTCAAGGTGTAATCTTGAGCGCTATTTTTTTGCCCGAACACAATGCGAGGCGCCATGAGCGAGTTCTTTGAGCACAACGTCGACGTCATCCAGCAACGCTGGCCGGCGTTGGCTGTGCGCTTGCTGGTCGAAGACACGAGCCTGCTACAGGCTGATCTGGTGGAAGGCCTGGGCTCGACGCTGAGCATCAATGGCATTCAGCTGACCAGCCGCCATGATCGCAGTCGCGAGGCCGTGCTTCAGGCCGACAGTTTGCCGCTCGACAGTCCGGTGGCGCACGTCTACGGCACCGGGCTCGGCGATCTGCAAATGGAGTTGCTGCAACGCGCCGGTCTTGAGCATTTGTACGTGCACATCCTCAACGGCGCCGTGTTTGCCCTGGTGCTGCAACTGCTCGATCAACAGCCGTGGCTCAGCGATCCCAGGGTCGAGCTGTTGTATGCCGGCGATCTGGGAGAAATCCAGCTGCCGTTTTTTGCCTTGCCCTCCGAGCTGGTACTGGCCGACGATTTCAGCGCAAAGATCCGTGATCGCCTGATCAGTGAAACCCATCTGACCTTCAACAATCGTGAGTTCGATCCGCAGTCGCCTGAAATCGTGGAGCGCTTGCAGGTCAGTCTCAAATGGTTGCTGGGCGATCGCGACGTGGCCGAGTTGTTCGGTTCACAGCCGGGGCGGGAGGTGTTTGTCATCGCCACCGGGCCAAGCCTGGAACAGCACTTTGCGACCTTGCGCGCCATTCGCAATGAAGCCGAGCGACCGTTGTTCATCTGCGTCGACACAGCCTATCGTCCGCTGCTCAAGCACGGTATTCGTCCTGACATTGTCGTCAGCATCGACCAGCGCATTTCGCAGCGGCACCTGCCGTCTGAAGGCACGGCCGACATCACGCTGGTGTACATGCCCATGCTTGATCCGGCAGTGATCCAGGCCTGGCAGGGGCCGCGTTATGCCGGTTATTCCGCGAGCCCGATCTACCAGCAGCTGCGTCGGCAATTGCCCAGGGGCGAGCTGTATGTTGGCGGTAGCGTGATTCACCCGGCGGTCGACCTGGCGGTGAAGATGGGCGCTGTGCAAATCACGCTGTTCGGCGCCGACTTTGCCTTCCCGGGTGACAAGACCCACGCAGGGTGGAGCGATGGTGATCTGGGGCCGCAGATGGGGGCTGCCAAGCACTGGGTGCTGGATGGCCACGGCCAGCGCATCAAGACTCAACTCAACTTCCGCAGCTATCTGTGTGAGCTGGAGCGTTTTATTGCGGGCCACCCACAGGTGCGTTTCCATAACAGCAGTCGGGCAGGGGCGATGATCGCCGGTACGGTTTTTCATCCGGAGTTTGCGTCATGAGCGCGCTTGAAACCTTCGTTGCCGATGCGCAGCACTGTGCAGCCTTGTTCCGTCTGGGGCGTGATGTCGAAGCCAGCCTGGTAATGATCGAGCTGGTCGGTGAAGTGCATTCGGCATTTGATTCCACGCCGCAGGCATCGCAACAGCAATGGGCATTTTTGCTCAGCAAAATGTTCGCGTGTCAGGAAGCGCAGAACTGGCTCGCATTGGCCGATTACCTGGAATATGAACTGGTCGAGTTGCTGACCGAAAGCCTGTCTGTTTAAGCAATATCCCTTCTGTCGGTGCCGGCGAGTCCTCGCCAACCGAGCGCGCTTGAAACCTTCGTTGCCGATGCGCAGCACTGTGCAGCCTTGTTCCGTCTGGGGCGTGATGTCGAAGCCAGCCTGGTAATGATCTAGCTGGTCGGTGAAGTGCATTCGGCATTTGATTCCACGCCGCAGGCATCGCAACAGCAATGGGCATTTTTGCTCAGCAAAATGTTCGCGTGTCAGGAAGCGCAGAACTGGCTCGCATTGGCCGATTACCTGGAATATGAACTGGTCGAGTTGCTGACCGAAAGCCTGTCTGTTTAAGCAATATCCCTTCTGTCGGTGCCGGCGAGTCCTCGCCAACCTGTCGCCGACATTTCCCTGGCGTCATTTTTTCGCTGCCGGATCATCGCCAACCCCTTGATTTACGGGGGGTGGCAACGTGATGGCAAATAATTTTGAAAATCCCCTAAAGCAAGTTGCATTGGCGACGATAACTATTACGAAGGTTCTCTAGGCCATACCCGGCGGTTGCCAGGGCCGGAAGCCGCAGTACCCAACCAACGAGGAATTCGTCATGGCTTTAACAGTAAACACCAACGTCACATCGTTGAACGTTCAGAAAAACCTGAACCGCGCTTCCGACGCTCTGTCGACATCGATGACTCGCCTGTCTTCCGGCCTGAAAATCAACAGCGCTAAAGATGACGCCGCCGGCCTGCAAATCGCTACCCGTATGACTTCGCAGATCCGCGGTCAGACCATGGCTATCAAAAACGCCAACGACGGTATCTCGATCGCTCAGACCGCTGAAGGCGCGATGCAAGAATCGACCAACATTCTGCAGCGTATGCGTGAACTGGCTGTTCAATCCCGAAACGACTCGAACGGCACCGCTGACCGCGCTGCTCTGAACAAAGAATTCGCTTCGATGTCGGACGAACTGACTCGTATCGCCAAGTCGACCAACCTGAACGGCAAGAACCTGATCGACGGCACCGCTGGCACCATGACCTTCCAGGTTGGTTCCAACACTGGCGCTACCAACCAGATCACCCTGACCCTGGACAGCGGCTTCGACGCAGCTACCCTGTCGGTTGACTCGGCTACCGTTCAGATCACTGGTAACAACTCGGCAACCGCCGAAGCTTCGATGAACAACGCGCTGACCAAAATCGACGCCGCTCTGGCCAAGATCAACTCCAGCCGTGCTGACCTCGGTGCTGCACAAAACCGTCTGTCCAGCACCATTTCCAACCTGCAAAACATCAACGAAAACGCCAGTGCTGCACTGGGTCGCGTACAAGATACCGACTTCGCTGCTGAAACTGCACAGCTGACCAAGCAACAAACTCTGCAACAAGCTTCCACCGCAGTTCTGGCTCAGGCCAACCAACTGCCATCCGCTGTACTGAAACTGCTTCAGTAATAGCTGAGTGAGTTTTGGCGGGGGAGTGTGCATGTCGCGCTCTCTCGCTTTTTTGGTTTAAGAGGTGATGGACATGGATATGAGCGTGAAGCTGAACTTGTCTTATCCTGCGGCCCCAAAGGCGACGGCTGTTGCCGAGAAGCCTGCGGAAAAGCCTCAAGCGGTCGCTGCGTCAGTGGTTGCTGTCAAGGATGAAGGTAAAAGCGGCTTAACCGAGCAGGAAAAACTGAAGATGGCCGTTCAGGAAATCGAAAAGTTCGTTCAGTCGGTCAAGCGTAATCTGGAGTTCTCGATTGACGAGCCTTCAGGCAAGGTTGTGGTAAAAGTGATTGCCAGCGACTCTGGTGAGGTGATCCGTCAGATCCCCAACGAAGAGGTCTTGAAACTGGCCAATAGTTTGAATGATGCAAGCAGCCTGTTGTTCAGCGCTAAGGCCTGACAACTGGCACGAATTTTGTTGCTATGTTCTTTTGGGCGTTGTAGTGGTCAAAAGGCCGGCGACACACTGAAGGGAGTTTCACATGGCAAGTCCAATTCTACCGGGCACAGGTTTAGGTTCCGGCCTTGATACTGGTGCTATCGTCAAAGCCTTGGTGAACGCTGACAAAGCGGCCAAGCAAGGTCAGATCGACCGTGGGACCGCTACCAACTCGGCGAGCATTTCCGGGATCGGTACCTTGAAATCGCTGCTGGCCACGTTCCAGACTGCGCTCAAGGATCTGGGCAGCGCGACGTCCCCTCAGTTCACCGGTTTTGCAGCAACCACTGGCAACGCTAAAGTTGTCACCGCCACCGCTAATAACTCAGCGGTCGCCGGTACTTACACCATTGCCGTCACTAAGTTGGCAACCAGCTCGAAAGTGGCCAGTGCCGCCTTCGCCGGTGGTGCAACCAGCCCGGTCGGGTCAGGCACCCTGACGATCAATCAGGGCAGCAAATCCTACACCGTTAACGTTGCGGCGGGCGCCACCCTGCAATCGGTTCGCGACGCGATCAACACTCAGTACCAGTCCAGTGGCCTCAGCGCCAACATCGTGACAGACAGTTTTGGCTCGCGTCTGGTGATGGGTTCCAGCACCACGGGTGCCGGGTCCGAGCTCAAGGTCAGCGGTATTGCCGGCCTGGAGATGGACGGTACGGTGAAAATGGCGGCAACGCCGACGGCGACTTCTTCCGGAGCCATCGGTGAATTGCCCGTGGACGCGCTCTACAGCGTTGATGGCTTGCCCATGAGCGGTCCTTCAAACACCGTGAGCAACGTTTCCGGGTTGTCGATGACCTTGCTGTCCCAGGACACCACCACCATAACCGTCGCAGGCAACAACGATGGCCTGAAAGCTTCTATCCAGAAGTTTGTCGACGCGTACAACGCTGTGGCCAACGCAGTGACCTCCTTGACCAAGCCGTCCCTGGACGACGATGGCAAGCTGACCGTTTCCGCGGCGCTGACCGGTGACCCGCTGCCACGTTCGATTCTGGATTCCTTGCGGGGCCCGCTGTCACAGACCGGTGCCGGCGACAAGCTGACTGTGCTTTCCCAGTTGGGTATCACCACCAACCAGAAGACCGGCGCACTGGACTTTGACAGCACCAAGTTCAACACTGCAATGAACGACAAGAAGCTGGGCGGTGAGGTTCAGACACTGTTCACGGGTACCAACGGTCTGATTGAGCGTATGAACAACGCGATCAAGCCTTACACCGAAGGTAAAACCGTCAATGGCAAAGCAGTCGACTCTATCCTGGACGCGCGCGCCAAGAGTCTGGATTCAACCAAGAAAAAGCTGTCCAATGACCAGGCGGCCCTGGATCGCCGAATCGAGACCCTGACGGCGGTGCTGACCAAAAAGTACAACGACATGGATACTCTGGTTGGCAAGCTGAAAGCGACAGCCAGTAACATCACCTCGATGTTTGAGGCGATGACAGCGCAGCAGAAGAACTCGTAACACCCGAACCGCCAAAAGCCCGGCAGCGTTTTAGAGCGCTCCGGGCTTTTTGTTTTTGGATCTAAAGTTTTTTGACGCGTCGTCGATACACTGGTTATACGAACCACAGATTTCTGATGAGGTACAACATGAATCCAATGTTAGCCCTTCGCCAATACCAGAAGATTGGCGCTCAGGCGCAGACTTCCGAAGCCAGCCCGCATCGTCTGGTTCAGATGCTTATGGAAGGCGGACTGGATCGCATAGCCCAAGCCAGGGGCGCGATGGAACGCAAAGACATTCCGAACAAGGGCGTTCTGATCGGCAAGGCCATCGGCATCATCGGCGGTCTGCGTGAAGGTCTGGATCTGGAAAATCAGGCTGAATCGGTAGGCGAGCTGGATAATCTCTATACCTACATGATGAAGCGTCTGGCTGAAGCCAATATCAAGACCGATCCAAAAATCCTCGACGAAGTCGCCGACCTGCTTCGCACGGTCAAAGACGGTTGGGATGCCATTGCCGCGCCGGGTCCGCAGTTTTAAGGAGATCACCATGAGTCTTGTCTTGCAGCGAATCGAACTAACCCGCGATGCCCTCGTCGGTGCATTGGCCGAGCGCAACTGGGAAGCCATTAGTGAATTGGACCTGGCTTGCCGTTGCTGCATGGAAGACGTCTTGAGTGAAGCTTCGGTGGATGAGGTCGCGTTGCGCGACAACCTTGAGGAGTTGCTGGGCGTGTATAAACAGCTTCTGGAGGCGGCGACAGGGGAGCGCCAGGCGATAGTCGACGAGATGTCGCAGATCCATCAAGCACAGAGCGCGGCAAAGGTTTACCATCTGTTTGGTTAATTAACCCTCAGTTAATCCAAACATAGTGCGCCATAAATTTGACTGTGCACGGTTTTTTGACTTAACTAGTGGCTGGTACCAGATTTCAGTCGTCTACAGGCATAACGTGTCTGCAAGCGTCTAGCTTGCCCCCTCATTTTGGGCATTGAGTTGACTAGGGAAGTTGCTATTGCATGTGGCGTGAAACCAAAATTCTGCTGATTGACGACGATAGCGTCCGCCGCCGCGATTTGGCGGTGATTTTAAATTTTCTTGGCGAAGAAAATTTACCCTGCGGTAGCCATGACTGGCAGCAGGCTGTCGGCTCTTTGTCCTCAAGTCGTGAAGTGATCTGTGTCCTCATCGGGACGGTCAATGCTCCTGGCGCACTTCCGGGCCTGTTAAAGACACTCGCAACCTGGGATGAGTTCCTTCCGGTTTTGTTAATGGGCGATAATTCTTCCATTGACTTGCCTGAAGACCAGCGTCGCCGAGTGCTTTCGACCCTCGAAATGCCACCCAGCTACAGCAAATTGCTCGACTCGCTGCACCGTGCGCAGGTCTATCGCGAGATGTACGACCAGGCCCGCGAGCGCGGTCGTCATCGCGAACCCAACCTTTTCCGTAGCCTTGTCGGCACCAGCCGGGCGATTCAGCACGTCCGTCAGATGATGCAGCAAGTGGCCGATACCGACGCCAGTGTGCTGATCCTTGGCGAGTCCGGCACCGGCAAGGAAGTGGTCGCGCGCAACCTGCACTACCACTCCAAGCGTCGTGACGCGCCGTTCGTTCCGGTCAACTGCGGGGCGATCCCGGCCGAGTTGCTGGAAAGCGAATTGTTCGGCCACGAGAAAGGCGCTTTCACCGGGGCGATCACCAGCCGCGCCGGGCGTTTTGAGTTGGCCAATGGCGGCACCCTGTTCCTCGACGAAATTGGCGACATGCCGTTGCCGATGCAGGTCAAGTTACTGCGCGTGTTGCAGGAACGCACCTTCGAGCGCGTGGGCAGCAACAAGACCCAGAGTGTCGACGTGCGCATCATTGCGGCGACTCACAAGAATCTCGAAAGCATGATCGAGATCGGCACGTTCCGCGAAGACTTGTACTACCGCCTGAACGTGTTCCCGATCGAGATGGCGCCGCTGCGCGAACGTGTCGAAGACATCCCGTTGCTGATGAACGAGTTGATCTCGCGCATGGAGCACGAGAAGCGTGGTTCGATCCGCTTCAACTCGGCGGCGATCATGTCGCTGTGCCGTCACGGTTGGCCGGGCAACGTTCGCGAACTCGCCAACCTGGTGGAACGCATGGCGATCATGCACCCCTACGGGGTGATCGGCGTGGTCGAACTGCCGAAGAAATTCCGCTACGTCGATGATGAAGACGAGCAACTGGTCGACAGCCTGCGCAGCGATCTTGAAGAGCGGGTGGCCATCAACGGTCATACCCCGGACTTCACCGCCAACGCCATGCTGCCGCCGGAAGGCCTGGACCTCAAAGACTACCTCGGTGGTCTGGAACAGGGCTTGATTCAGCAGGCGCTGGATGATGCCAATGGGATCGTGGCGCGTGCCGCAGAACGCCTGCGTATTCGTCGTACCACGCTGGTGGAGAAGATGCGCAAGTACGGCATGAGCCGTCGCGACGGTGATGAACAGGCGGATGATTGACGCCTGTTTTTCAAGTCGTTCATTTGTAGGCGGTTTTTTTTAGGCACGGGTATTGCTACATCCCTCGCAACGTTCCGTTTAACTGACGGTCAGCCTAGCGAGAGAGCACGATGCCCCAAGCCGCCCAGATGTCTCCTGTCCCTGATGCTTCGGGGCAACCGTCGTCCGTAGAGCAGGCAAGCCGGCTTGGCCTTGAGCAGGCGTTCTCGCTGTTCAACCAGATGTCGAGCCAGCTGACTGATTCCTACAGCATGCTGGAAGCCCGGGTCACCGAGCTCAAGGGTGAGCTGGCGGTGGTCAGCGCTCAGCGCATGCAAGAGCTGGCGGAAAAGGAACGCCTGGCCAACCGTCTGCAAAACCTCCTCGATCTGTTGCCTGGCGGCGTCATCGTCATCGATGCCCAGGGCATTGTGCGTGAAGCCAACCCGGCGGCCTGCGAGTTGCTCGGCCTGCCCCTCGAAGGCGAGCTCTGGCGCCATGTCATTGCCCGTTGCTTTGCTCCTCGCGAAGACGACGGTCACGAAATCTCTCTGAAGGACGGTCGACGTCTGTCGATCGCCACTCGTTCGCTGGATGCCGAGCCCGGGCAGTTGGTGTTGCTCAACGACCTGACCGAAACCCGTCATCTGCAAGATCAGCTGGCTCGCCACGAGCGCCTGTCGTCTCTCGGCCGAATGGTCGCCTCGCTGGCCCATCAGATTCGGACGCCGTTGTCCGCCGCGTTGCTCTACGCCAGTCATTTGACTGAGCAGGAATTGCCGGTCGCCACGCAGCAACGTTTTGCCGGGCGCCTGAAAGAGCGGTTGCATGAGCTGGAACATCAGGTTCGCGACATGTTGGTGTTCGCGCGGGGCGAGCTGCCGTTGACCGACCGCGTCACGCCCAAGCAATTGATGCAGTCGCTGCAATCGGCGGCACTGACTCATGTTCAGGATTTGCCGATTCGCTGGCAGTGCGACAGTCATGCCGGTGAACTGCTGTGCAACCGCGACACCTTGGTCGGCGCAATCCTTAATCTGATCGAGAACGCCGTTCAGGCCAGTGCCGGTAATGTCCGCTTGAAAGTGCATTTCTATGCCAGGGGAAACAACCTGCGGGTGTGCATCAGTGACAGCGGCAGCGGCATCGACGGCAAAGTACTGGCGCGCTTGGGTGAGCCGTTTTTCACCACTAAAACCACCGGGACTGGCCTGGGCCTGACCGTGGTCAAGGCTGTGGCCCGTGCTCATCAGGGAGAATTGCAGTTGCGCTCGCGGCCGGGTCGCGGCACCTGCGCGCAGGTCATCCTGCCGCTTTTTTCCGGTGAACAGCCTAACGCTCAGGGAGCGGAGTGAAGGACATGGCAATCAAGGTTTTACTGGTCGAGGACGACCGCGCGCTACGCGAAGCACTGGCCGATACGCTGCTGCTCGCGGGGCACGATTACACGGCCGTCGGTTCGGCGGAAGAGGCGCTCGCGACGGTCGGCAATGAGGCCTTCAGCCTGGTGATCAGCGACGTCAATATGCCGGGCATGGACGGCCATCAATTGCTCGGTTTGCTGCGAGCGCGTCAGCCGCAATTGCCGGTGTTGCTGATGACCGCTCATGGTGCGGTCGAGCGGGCCGTCGATGCGATGCGCCAGGGCGCGGCGGATTATCTGGTCAAACCGTTCGAGCCCAAAGCCTTGCTCGACCTCGTGGCACGGCACGCACTGGGCACGCTCGGTGCGACCGAGGGCGAAGGGCCGATCGCCTTCGAGCCGGCCAGTGTGCAATTGCTGGAACTGGCCGCGCGGGTCGCGCGCAGCGATTCGACGGTATTGATCTCCGGCGAGTCCGGGACCGGTAAAGAAGTGTTGGCGCGTTATATCCATCAGCATTCCCATCGCGCCAGTCAGCCGTTCATTGCGATCAACTGCGCGGCGATCCCCGACAACATGCTCGAAGCCACTTTGTTCGGTCACGAAAAAGGTTCATTCACCGGCGCCATCGCGGCGCAGGCCGGCAAGTTCGAGCAGGCCGATGGCGGAACGATCCTGCTCGACGAAATTTCTGAAATGCCCCTCGGGCTCCAGGCCAAATTGCTGCGGGTGTTGCAGGAGCGTGAAGTCGAACGGGTCGGCGCACGCAAGCCGATCTCCCTGGATATACGGGTCGTGGCGACCACCAACCGTGACCTGTCCGGTGAGGTGTCGGCGGGGCGGTTCCGTGAAGACCTCTTCTATCGATTGTCGGTATTTCCGCTGGCCTGGCGTCCGCTGCGCGAGCGTACTGCCGACATCCTGCCGCTGGCCGAGCGTCTGCTGGCCAAACACGTCAATAAAATGAAGCATGCCGCTGCGAAACTGTCGCCCGAGGCACAGGCGTGCCTGATCGGTTATCCGTGGCCGGGCAACGTGCGTGAACTGGATAACGCGATCCAGCGCGCCTTGATTCTGCAGCAGGGTGGTTTGATCCAGCCCCAGGATTTCTGCCTGTCCGGACCGGTGGCTTGTGCGCCGTTGCCGGCGTTGGCGCCGGTGCGGGTCGTGGAGGTCGAGGCTGAATCGGCCGGGGCGTTGGGTGATGACCTGCGTCGCCGTGAATTCCAGATGATCATCGACACCTTGCGTTCCGAGCGCGGCCGTCGCAAAGAAGCGGCTGAGCGATTGGGCATCAGCCCACGCACCTTGCGCTACAAGCTGGCGCAGATGCGCGATGCCGGGATGGATGTGGGAAGCTTATTTGTTCGCGACTTGATTCGTTCGCCAACAAAGCCCGGGAAACGCTTTTGTTCAGAGCAGCCACGGAGCTGGCACCCTTGTTGCTAACACCTCACTACCCGCCGAGTGAGTGTCAAAAAATTGCGGGTCGCCAACGAGAGTAGACCATGAGCCAAGGTATTGAATTTAATCGGTTGATGCTGGACATGCGCTCCATGCAAATGGATGCCATGTCTGCGCCTAAATCGACTGCCGCAGTCCCTGAACTGGGTGGCAGCAGCTTTTCCGACATGCTCGGTCAGGCTGTCAATAAAGTGAACGACACCCAGCAAGCGTCCAGTCAGTTGGCCAGTGCCTTCGAGATCGGCAAAAGTGGCGTCGACCTGACGGATGTCATGATTTCCTCGCAGAAGGCCAGCGTGTCTTTTCAAGCGTTGACCCAAGTGCGAAACAAGCTGGTTCAGGCATACCAAGACATCATGCAGATGCCGGTTTAAGGACGAATTGAGTCATGGCAGAAGCAGTCGCCGATAACGTTCCGGCCAAGGCCACCCCAGTAGACGGCAAACCGCCGCTGTTCGGGTTGTCCTTCCTGGAAAACCTCTCCGAGATGACCATGTTGCGTCAGGTGGGCCTGTTGGTCGGCCTGGCTGCGAGCGTGGCGATTGGTTTTGCCGTGGTGCTGTGGTCGCAGCAGCCGGACTACCGGCCTCTGTACGGCAGCCTCGCCGGTATGGACGCCAAGCAGGTCATGGATACCCTGGCCGCCGCCGATATTCCCTACACCGTTGAACCCAACTCCGGTGCCTTGCTGGTCAAGGCCGATGACCTGTCCCGTGCACGGCTCAAGCTCGCGGGCGCTGGTGTCACTCCCAGCGATGGCAACATCGGTTTTGAAATCCTCGACAAGGACCAGGGCCTGGGGACCAGCCAGTTCATGGAAGCGACCCGTTATCGTCGCGGCCTCGAAGGCGAACTGGCGCGGACCATTTCCAGCCTGAACAACGTCAAGGGCGCTCGCGTGCACCTGGCGATTCCGAAAAGCTCGGTGTTCGTGCGTGACGAACGCAAGCCAAGCGCTTCGGTGCTGGTTGAACTGTATTCCGGCCGCTCGCTGGAGCCGGGTCAGGTGGTGGCGATCATCAATCTGGTCGCGACCAGCGTTCCCGAACTCAGCAAATCCCAGATCACCGTGGTCGACCAGAAGGGCAACCTGCTGTCGGATCAGGCGGAAAATTCCGAACTGACCATGGCCGGTAAGCAATTTGACTACAGCCGTCGCATGGAAAGCATGCTGACCCAGCGCGTGCACAATATCCTGCAACCGGTGCTGGGCAACGACCGCTACAAAGCCGAAGTCTCGGCCGACGTGGACTTCAGCGCTGTCGAGTCGACCTCCGAGCAGTTCAACCCGGATCAGCCGGCGTTGCGCAGCGAGCAGTCGGTCAACGAACAACGCACTGCCAGCAATGGCCCGCAAGGTGTGCCGGGTGCCCTGAGCAACCAGCCGCCATCGCCAGCTTCCGCGCCGCAGACCACCGGTGGCAGCACCGCGGCAGCCGGCATGGTTCAGCCAGGCCAGCCGTTGATCGATGCCAACGGTCAGCAAATCATGGACCCGGCCACCGGTCAGCCGATGCTGGCACCGTATCCGGCGGACAAGCGTCAACAATCCACCAAGAACTTCGAACTCGACCGTTCGATCAGCCACACCAAACAACAGCAGGGCCGTTTGAATCGCCTGTCGGTGTCGGTGGTGGTGGATGATCAGGTCAAGATCAACGCCGCCAATGGCGAGACCACCCGTGCGCCGTGGAGTGCCGATGAATTGGCGCGCTTCACTCGCCTGGTGCAGGACGCCGTCGGTTTCGACGCGAGCCGTGGTGACAGCGTCAGCGTGATCAACATGCCATTCTCCGCCGAGCGCGGTGAAGTGATTGCCGATATTCCGTTCTACTCCCAGCCTTGGTTCTGGGACATCGTCAAGCAAGTGCTGGGTGTCTTGTTCATCCTGGTGCTGGTGTTCGGTGTGCTGCGTCCGGTGCTCAACAACATCACCGGTGGCGGCAAAGGCAAGCAACTGGCCGGAATTGGCAGCGACGTGGAACTCGGTGGCATGGGCGGCCTGGACGGCGAACTGGGCAACGACCGCGTCAGCCTCGGTGGTCCGCAAAGCATCCTGCTGCCGAGCCCGAGCGAAGGCTATGACGCACAGTTGAATGCAATCAAGAGTCTGGTGGCAGAAGATCCGGGTCGCGTGGCCCAGGTCGTGAAAGAGTGGATTAACGCAGATGAGTGATAACCGAGCCGTTGCCGCCAAACTGACCAAGGTCGACAAAGCCGCGATTCTGCTGCTGTCCCTGGGTTCGACCGATGCTGCCCAAGTGTTGCGCCACATGGGGCCCAAAGAGGTCCAGCGCGTCGGCGTGGCCATGGCGCAGATGGGCAACGTCCATCGCGAGCAGGTCGAACAGGTCATGAGCGAGTTCGTCGACATCGTCGGCGACCAGACCAGCCTGGGCGTCGGCTCCGACGACTACGTGCGCAAAATGCTCACCCAGGCACTGGGCGAAGACAAGGCCAACGGCCTGATCGACCGCATCCTGCTGGGCGGCAACACCAGCGGCCTCGACAGCTTGAAGTGGATGGAACCGCGCGCCGTCGCCGATGTGATCCGTTACGAGCACCCGCAGATCCAGGCGATCGTCGTGGCCTACCTCGACCCGGATCAGGCTGGTGAAGTGCTTGGCAACTTCGACCACAAGGTGCGTCTGGACATCATTCTGCGGGTTTCCTCGCTGAACACCGTGCAGCCAGCGGCCCTGAAAGAACTCAACCAGATTCTCGAGAAGCAGTTCTCCGGCAACTCGAATGCCTCGCGCACCACCCTGGGTGGCATCAAGCGTGCGGCCGACATCATGAACTTCCTCGACAGCTCGATCGAAGGCCAGCTGATGGACTCGATCCGCGAAGTCGACGAAGACCTGTCCGGTCAGATCGAAGACCTCATGTTCGTGTTCAACAACCTGTCCGATGTCGACGACCGCGGGATTCAGGCGTTGCTGCGCGAAGTGTCCTCCGACGTGCTGGTGCTGGCCCTCAAGGGTTCGGACGAAGGCGTCAAGGAAAAGATCTTCAAGAACATGTCCAAACGAGCGGCCGAACTGTTGCGCGACGACCTCGAGGCCAAGGGCCCGGTGCGCGTCAGCGACGTGGAAACCGCGCAGAAAGAAATCCTCACCATTGCCCGCCGTATGGCCGAAGCCGGAGAAATCGTTCTCGGCGGGAAGGGCGGCGAAGAGATGATCTAAGGTCACTATGTCGTCCAAACATGATGAGTCCCAGACCGACCTGATCCGAGGCAAGGCCGTCGCCGGTTTCGATGTCTGGGCGTTGCCCAGTTTCGATCCGTTTGTGCCGGAGCCCGAGCCGGAACCCGAGCCCGAACCGCCGGAAATGGAAGAGGTGCCGCTGGATGAAGTCCAGCCACTGACCCTCGAAGAACTCGAAAGCATCCGTCAGGAGGCTTACAACGAAGGCTTCGCCATCGGCGAGAAAGAAGGCTTCCACAGCACCACACTCAAGGTCCGTCAGGAAGCTGAAGCCGTCCTGGCGCCGAAGGTTGCCGGCCTGGAACAGCTGATGGCCAACCTGTTCGAGCCCATTGCCGAGCAGGACACCCAGATCGAGAAATCCCTGGTCGACCTCGTGCAGCACATCACCAAACAGGTGATTCAGCGCGAACTGGCCATCGACTCGACGCAAATCGAACACGTCATGCGCGAAGCCCTCAAGCTCTTGCCGCTGGGCGTGGGTAACGTGCGGCTGCACATCAATCCGCAGGACTTCGAACAGGTCAAAGCCCTGCGCGAGCGCCATGAAGAAACCTGGCGCATCGTCGAAGACGAATCCCTGCTGCCCGGCGGTTGCCGGGTCGAGACCGAACACAGTCGCATTGACGCCACCGTTGAAACCCGCGTCGCCCAAGTCATGGCCAAGCTGTTCGATCAGTTGCATGACCAGGCCTTGCACCCGGCCGCTCCGGATCTGAGCCTGGAACTGCCGGTCGACGAAAAACCTGCGGTCGAGCCGACGCTGGACGAACCTGATGCGCCTTGATCGCACCAGCTTCGCCAAGCGCCTGGGCAGTTACGCCGAGGTCACTACGCTGGCGGGGGCGCCGATCCTCGAAGGCCGTCTGCTGCGCATGGTGGGCCTGACCCTCGAAGCCGAAGGTTTGCGCGCAGCAATGGGCAGCCGCTGCATGGTCATCAACGACGACAGTTATCAACCGGTGCAGGTCGAAGCCGAAGTCATGGGTTTCTCCGGCAGCAAGGTGTTCCTGATGCCGGTCGGCAGCGTCGCCGGCATTGCGCCCGGTGCCCGTGTGGTGCCTATGGCAGACACTGGCCGCTTGCCGATGGGCATGAGCATGCTCGGGCGGGTGCTGGACGGCGCCGGCCGTGCGCTGGATGGCAAGGGCGGCATGAAAGCCGAAGACTGGGTGCCGATGGACGGCCCGACCATTAACCCGCTCAAGCGTGAACCGATCAGTGAACCGCTCGATGTGGGCATTCGCACCATCAACGGTTTGTTGACGGTCGGTCGCGGTCAGCGTCTCGGTCTGTTCGCCGGTACCGGCGTCGGTAAATCCGTGCTGCTGGGCATGATGACCCGCTTTACCGAGGCCGACATTATCGTGGTCGGGCTGATCGGTGAGCGTGGTCGTGAAGTTAAAGAATTCATCGAGCACATCCTCGGTGAAGAAGGGCTCAAGCGTTCGGTGGTCGTCGCCTCGCCGGCGGACGATGCACCGCTGATGCGTCTGCGCGCCGCGATGTACTGCACGCGCATCGCCGAGTATTTCCGCGACAAGGGCAAGAACGTCCTGTTGCTCATGGACTCGCTGACCCGTTTCGCCCAGGCCCAGCGGGAAATCGCCCTGGCCATTGGCGAGCCGCCCGCAACCAAAGGCTATCCGCCGTCGGTGTTCGCCAAGTTGCCGAAACTGGTGGAGCGGGCCGGTAACGCCGAGAAGGGCGGCGGTTCGATCACCGCGTTCTACACCGTGTTGTCCGAAGGCGATGACCAGCAGGACCCGATTGCCGACTCGGCGCGAGGCGTGCTCGACGGGCACATCGTGCTGTCCCGGCGCCTGGCCGAAGAAGGTCATTACCCGGCCATCGATATCGAAGCCTCCATCAGCCGGGTCATGCCGTCGGTGGTCAGCCCCGAGCACATGGCGCGGGCGCAGATGTTCAAACAATACTGGTCGCGCTATCAGCAGAGCCGCGACTTGATCAGCGTCGGTGCCTACGTGCCGGGCGGTGATCGTGAAACCGACGTCGCGATTTCCCTGCAGCCCGCCATGACCACTTATCTGCGTCAGGGCTTGAACGACAACATCGGCATGGGCGCCAGCGAAAACCACCTCGCCTCGATCTTCGCTCCGGCAGCGGGCGGCTAACCGGCCATGGCCCTGAGCCGCGCGGCACGCCTGGCACCCGTGGTGGAAATGGCCGAAAAGGCCGAAAAAACCGCGGTCATGCGCCTCGGGCACTTCCAGGGCCAGGTTCGTGTGGCGGAAAGCAAGCTCGCCGACCTCGAAAACTTCCGCCTCGAATACCAGGAGCAATGGATTGTGCGCGGTAGCACTGGCGTTTCCGGCCAGTGGTTGCTTGGCTATCAGGGATTTCTTGCGCAATTGGGCACCGCCATCGATCAGCAGCGCCAAAGCCTGAACTGGCACCAGAACAACCTGAACAAGGCGCGCGAGTCCTGGCAGCAGGCGTTTGCCCGGGTCGAAGGTTTGCGCAAACTTGTACAACGCTACATGGACGAGGCGCGCAAGCTCGAAGACAAGCGCGAGCAGAAGCTGCTGGACGAATTGTCCCAGCGGTTGCCGCGGCATGATCCGTATTGAATCAGTGGGATCGCGTGACCGTTCTTCGCGGGCAAGCCTCGCTCCTACAGGTTATGTGTCGTTTGCGAGAAATGTGGACGCATAACCCGTAGGAGCGAGGCTTGCCCGCGAAGGCGGTCTGACAGGCGTGACAACTTCCCGCCTTGCTCCCATCTCCGCCAAGTGCTAAACCTTGTACACGTACGTTTACCCATGACAAGGAAGCCGATAAATGTCAGTTGTTACAGATGTATCTCCGGATGGGAAAAAGCTGACGATTTCGATCGAGGGACGATTCGATTTTGGTCGGCATCAGGAGTTTCGCGAGTCTTACGAGAAACTCGAAAAAAAACCGGAATCTGTTGTGGTGGACTTAAGGAAGGCCACGTATCTCGATAGCTCGGCGCTGGGGATGCTGCTTCTGCTCCGTGATCACGCCGGTGGCGACAGTTCCGATATTCGCGTCGTTAACAGCAATTCAGATGTGCGCAAGATCCTCGCCATCTCCAATTTCGACAAGCTGTTCGACATCACTTGACCGCCATGCAGCCGTCGCTTGAACCGCTGACCATCCTCATCGCCGAAGACAGCGCGGCCGATCGCATGCTGCTGTCGAGCATTGTCCGTCGTCAGGGCCACCAGGTATTGACGGCCGCCAACGGTGCCGAAGCCGTCGAAGCGTTTCGCCAGCAGCGGCCGCACCTGGTTCTGATGGACGCGATGATGCCGGTCATGGACGGTTTCGAAGCGGCCAGACAGATCAAGGCGTTGGCCGGGGAAACCCTGGTGCCGATCATCTTCCTGACCTCGCTGACCGAAAGCGAGGCCCTGGCCCGGTGTCTGGAGGCCGGTGGTGACGACTTTCTGGCAAAGCCCTACAACCAGGTGATCCTTGCCGCCAAGATCAAGGCCATGGATCGCTTGCGCCGGTTGCAGGCCACGGTGCTACAGCAGCGTGACCTGATCGCCAAACATCATGACTACTTGCTCAACGAGCAGCGGGTGGCCAAGGCCGTATTCGACAAGGTGGCGCATTCGGGCTGCCTGAGTGCGCCAAACATCCGCTACTTGCAATCGCCTTATGCGCTGTTCAACGGCGATCTGCTGCTGGCGGCGTTCACCCCGGCCGGCGACATGCATGTGCTACTGGGTGATTTCACCGGTCACGGGCTGCCGGCCGCGGTGGGCGCCATGCCCTTGGCTGAAGTCTTCTATGGCATGACTGCCAAAGGGTATGGCCTGGCTGAAACCCTGCGTGAGATGAACGCCAAGCTCAAGCGCATTCTGCCGGTGGACATGTTCTGCTGCGCCACCTTGCTGTGCCTGAGCTTTCAGCGGCGCTCGGTGGAAGTCTGGAACGGCGGGATGCCGGACGGTTATCTGCACAACATCGTCAGCGGTGAGCGCACGCCGTTGACGGCGCGGCATTTGCCGTTGGGCATACTGAGCCCGCAAACCTTCAATGACCGCACCGAAGTGTTTCCGATGGCCGTTGGTGATCGGGTGTTTCTACTCTCCGACGGGGTCATCGATACCTGCGATGCCAACGATCAGTTGTTCGGTGTAGAGCGCTTGCATCAGGTGTTTGCGGCCAATCGTCAGCCAGACGCGCTGTTCGAGGACATCGAGCAAGCACTGCGGGATTTTCGTGGCGAGGCCCGCGATGATGTGAGCATGGTCGAGATCAGTCTGCTGGAGGCCGAGCAATTGAGCCCTCCGGCGCCGGTGTATTCCGACAGCGGCCAGTCGTGTCCGCTGGACTGGTCGGTGAGTTTCGAGTTTCGCGCCGCGACACTCAAACGTTTCAATCCGCTGCCGTACCTGTTGCAATTGTTGCTTGAGGTCCATGGTCTGCGGGCTCAGAGTGGGGCGCTCCACAGCGTGTTGGCAGAACTGTATTCCAACGCCCTTGAGCACGGCGTGCTGGGGCTGGATTCAAGCCTCAAGCGCGATGCTTCGGGTTTTGCGCGCTATTATCAAACGCGCAATGAGCGGCTGGAGGCGTTGCAGGACGGCTTTGTGCGGGTGCATTTGCAGATCGTGCCGACGGGCAAGGGCGGCAGCCTGATTGTGCGGGTCGAAGACAGTGGCAAAGGTTTCGATGTGGCGCGGGTAATGGAGCGTCCCGTCGACGGTGGCCGTCTGTCGGGGCGCGGCGTCAGTCTGATCCGCCAATTGAGCCGTAGCGCGAGCTGGTCCGACGATGGTCGTAGTGCTCGCGTGGAGTTTTTCTGGGAGGCTCTGGCATAATTCACCCATTCTTGATCAAGGAGTGAGCAAGTGGCTGACACACATCTGGACCGTGCCGTGCTGAGCGCGCTGCAAGAAGTCATGGAGGGTGATTATCCGATGTTGCTGGATACCTTCATTGCCGATTCCGAAAAGCGCTTGTGCGTGTTGCGAGAGGCTGAAGATGCCGCGCAACTCATGAGCACCGCCCATAGTTTCAAGGGCAGCAGCAGCAATATGGGGGCCGTTCGTCTCGCTGAGCTGTGCAATGAGCTTGAGCAACGCGCCAAGCAAAAAAGCCTCGCCGGTATTGAAAAACTGGTCGGGGAAATCGACGGCGAATTCGCCATTGTCCGACCGCTGTATGAGGCGGAGCGACAGCGCTCTCTAGCGGACTGACGCAACCGTCCGGCGCTTTTAACCTTTGTCGAGCCGAACTGGCTCGACCTTTGCAATCAACTCACTCAACTGTACCTACGATCCCAGTGCAGCGGAGACCGTTTTATGCCCGTTACCCCCCATTCGCTTCTTCAGGCCGCCGCGACGGCCAAGACTCAAGTCGCCTCCGCCAATACCCCGGCGCTGGCCGCTGAGCCAGGGGGCAAGGCGTCCAGCTTCGCTGATGTTTACGCCGATCAAGCCCGGAACAAGCCTTCTGTGGTCGCCGATAAATCGGCTAAACCGGCTACCGAAAATGCCTCGAAAACCCACGGCAAACCGGATGTCAGCACTGACAAGCCTGCCGCCCCGGAACGGGCGGTTGCCGATAGCGGCAATTCCTTGCCCGCCGATAAACCGGCGCCGACCGATGACACAGCTGCCAGCGACAACCAACCCGAGACGGCTGAAACGCCGGTCGCCGATACGGCGCCTGTCGATCCGAGCCTCGACCCGGCCCTTGATCCTGCGTTGATGCAGGCAGTACAGCCGTCGGTAACCGTACCGGCCGCGCAAACAGCTGCGCCAGTTGTCACGACCGCACAGCCGCAGGCTGAAGCGCCGGTTGCCGCCGCCGTTGTTGCCGCGTCTGTGCCAGTGGAGACGGCCACTGACGGCGATTTTGATCCCGAAGCTGATCCGCTCGACGCATTGCCCGCCGTGCGCATGGCCATGGAGCAGAGCGGCCACGTATCCGCCAGCAGCCAGGCCCAGTCCAAAGCCACGGCTGCCCAGACCCAGGCTGACGGTGAGCTGACGGCGGCGCAGAACTTTGCCGCCGGCATGGCCAGCATGCTCGATGTGCAAGGCGACAAGGACAGCACCAGTCAGGGCGGCGAGAAAGCCTTCAGCGGTCTGATTGATAGCGGGCTCAAGGATTTGACGTCCGCCAGCAGCGATACCCGTGTCGATGACTTCGCCAACCGTCTGGCGGCACTGACCCAGGCGGCCACCTCGAAAACCGCCAATGCCTTGCCGGTCAACCAACCGATCGCCATGCATCAGAGCGGCTGGACCGAGGAAGTGGTCAACCGCGTCATGTACCTTTCCAGCGCCAACCTCAAGGCGGCCGACATCCAGTTGCAACCGGCTGAACTGGGGCGTCTCGATATCCGGGTGAACATGGTTCCCGACCAGCAGACCCAGGTTACCTTCATGAGCGCCCATCCAAGCGTTCGTGAAGCGCTGGACAGTCAGATGCAACGCCTGCGTGACATGTTCGCGCAACAGGGCATGGGCCAGGTCGACGTCAATGTGTCCGACCAGTCTCGTGGCTGGCAAGGCCAGGGCCAGGATCAGGCTCAGCAGGGGCAGGGCGGTCGGACCAGCGCCAATGGAGGTCGTCTTGACTCCATGGATGACGAGGTCGCAACCGCCGTCGCCGAAGTGGCGGCAACCGCTACCAGCGTGATCGGCTCCAGCGCCGTCGACTACTACGCCTGATCACATCTCTCCTGTAGGAGCGAGGCTTGCCCGCGAAGAATGATGACGCGGTATGGCTGATAAACCGCGGCGCCTGTTTCGCGGGCAGCCTCGCTCCTACAATTGATTGCCTTTCGCTGTCTCCCATACCTCCTCGACACTTCTGGCATAACACTTGCTCTTGCCTTGCCGTGCGACTGTGAAAACCCGAATAGTGACGGATTATTGGCATGGCGAAGAGCGACGCAGTAGTAAAAGAACCCGCAACCAAAGGCAAGGTCAAGCTGATCATTGCGATCGTGGTGGCCCTGTTGCTGGCGGTCGGCATGTCCGTGGGGGCGACCTGGTTCTTCATGCACAGTGCCCAGAGCAAGCCTGTCGCCGCCGAACCCGCTGTGGTCGGCAAGCAGCCAGCGATTTTCGAGCCCATGGCCCCGGCTTTCGTGGCCAACTACAACGTGAACGGTCGCCAGCGCTACATGCAGGTGAGCATCACCCTGCAAGGCCGCAATCAGGTTGATCTGGAAGCGCTCAAAGTGCACATGCCGGTGATCCGCAACAACCTGGTCATGCTGTTCTCCGGCCAGGACTTCGCCACGCTGGCGACCCCGGTTGGCCAGGAGATGTTGCGTCAGAAGGCCACGGCCAGCGTCCAGGAAGTGGCGCAGAAAGAACTCGGCAAAGTGGTTATCGAACAGCTGCTTTTTACTAATTTCGTACTGCAGTAGGAACACGACATGGCCGTGCAGGACCTGCTGTCCCAGGATGAGATCGATGCGCTGTTGCATGGCGTCGACGATGGTCTGGTACAGACCGATAACGCTGCCGAACCCGGCAGCGTCAAAAGCTACGACCTGACCAGCCAGGATCGCATCGTCCGTGGACGCATGCCGACCCTGGAAATGATCAACGAGCGTTTCGCCCGCTACACCCGCATCAGCATGTTCAACATGCTGCGCCGCTCGGCGGACGTTGCCGTCGGTGGTGTGCAGGTGATGAAGTTCGGCGAATACGTGCACTCGCTGTACGTGCCGACCAGCCTCAACCTGGTCAAGATCAAGCCGTTGCGCGGCACCGCGCTGTTCATCCTCGACGCCAAACTGGTGTTCAAGCTGGTGGACAACTTCTTCGGCGGCGACGGCCGTCACGCGAAGATCGAAGGGCGTGAATTCACCCCCACCGAGCTGCGTGTGGTGCGCATGGTGCTGGAGCAGGCCTTCGTCGATTTGAAGGAAGCCTGGCAGGCGATCATGGAAGTGAACTTCGAGTACATCAACTCGGAAGTGAACCCGGCCATGGCCAATATCGTCGGCCCGAGCGAAGCGGTGGTGGTGTCCACTTTCCACATCGAACTCGATGGGGGCGGCGGCGACCTGCACGTGACCATGCCGTACTCGATGATCGAGCCTGTGCGCGAAATGCTCGACGCCGGCTTCCAGTCGGATCTGGACGATCAGGACGAGCGCTGGGTCAACGCCCTGCGCCAGGACGTGCTGGACGTCGACGTGCCGATCGGTGCCACGGTTGCCCGTCGCCAGTTGCGTTTGCGCGACATCCTGCACATGCAGCCGGGTGACGTGATCCCGGTCGAGATGCCGGAAGAGATGATCATGCGCGCCAACGGCGTGCCGGCCTTCAAGGTCAAGATGGGCTCACATAAAGGCAACCTCGCGTTGCAGGTGATCGAGCCGATCGAGCGCCGCTGATTGGCGCTCCAACCCCCTATTAATTGGCTGCTCTTGATTGAGCAGTTGCCCGCCGAGGACAAATGATGAACGACGATATGAACGCCCAGGACGACCAGGCACTGGCTGACGAATGGGCTGCCGCCCTGGAAGAAACCGGTGATGCCGGCCAGGCCGATATCGACGCGTTGCTGGCCGCCGACGTCGGCAGCTCGTCGTCTAACCGTCTGCCGATGGAAGAGTTCGGCAGCGTGCCGAAGAACCACGACCCGGTCACCCTGGACGGTCCGAACCTCGACGTGATCCTCGACATTCCGGTGTCGATTTCCATGGAAGTGGGCAGCACCGACATCAACATCCGCAACCTGCTGCAACTCAACCAGGGTTCGGTGATCGAGCTGGACCGACTGGCCGGTGAGCCGCTGGACGTGCTGGTCAACGGCACCCTGATCGCCCACGGCGAAGTGGTTGTGGTCAACGAGAAGTTTGGCATCCGCCTGACCGACGTGATCAGCCCAAGCGAACGTATCAAGAAGCTGCGCTAAGTGAAGAGGGTACTGGGGTTTTTATTGGCGTTGCCGTTCAGCGTTCTGGCCGCCGAGCCGGTTGCGACGGCGGCGGCCGCGCCGGCAGTCAGTAGCGGTGTGGCCGGGCAACTGACGCAGTTGGTGTTCGGCTTGCTGTTGGTGCTGGGGTTGATCTTCTTCCTCGCCTGGCTGCTGCGCCGGGTCCAGCAGGCCGGGCCGGCCGGTAAGGGGCAGGTGATCGAGATTGTCGGTTCCCGTGCCTTGGGCCCCCGCGACCGTTTGATGCTGGTGCAAGTCGGCAATGAGCAGATCTTGCTTGGCCTGAGCCCCGGCACGATCACTGCACTGCATGTGCTTAAAGAGCCGATTGAAGTGCCGACCACCACCGAGAAAGCGACCCCGGAGTTTGCCCAGCATCTGTTGAAGATACTCGGCAAGGATCAGAAGGATAAGAAGTAATGGGTGCGTTACGCATCGTCTTGACGCTGGCCCTGATGCTGGTCGCGCCGCTGGCGTTCGCCGCCGATCCGTTGTCGATCCCGGCGATCACCCTGGGTACCAACGCCAATGGCGCTCAGGAATACTCGGTCAGCCTGCAAATATTGCTGATCATGACCGCGCTGAGTTTCATCCCGGCGTTCGTCATGCTGATGACCAGTTTCACCCGGATCATCATTGTGTTCTCGATCCTGCGTCAGGCCCTGGGCCTGCAGCAGACGCCGTCGAACCAGATCCTCACCGGCATGGCGCTGTTCCTGACCCTGTTTATCATGGCACCGGTGTTTGACCGGGTGAATCAGGACGCCTTGCAACCGTACCTGGCGGAGAAACTCACCGCTCAGGATGCCGTGGCCAAGGCCCAGGTGCCGATCAAGGACTTCATGCTGGCGCAGACGCGCAGCAGCGATCTCGAGCTGTTCATGCGCCTGTCCAAGCGCACCGACATCGCTTCGCCGGATCAGGCACCGCTGACCATTCTGGTGCCGGCCTTCGTCACCTCCGAGCTTAAAACCGCGTTCCAGATCGGCTTCATGATCTTCATTCCGTTCCTGATCATCGACCTGGTCGTGGCCAGTGTGCTGATGGCCATGGGGATGATGATGCTCTCGCCGCTGATCATTTCCCTGCCGTTCAAGATCATGCTGTTCGTGCTGGTGGATGGCTGGGCGTTGATCATCGGCACCCTGGCAAGCAGCTTCGGCGGTGTGTCGCCATGACGCCGGAAGTGGCGGTAGACATTTTTCGCGAAGCGCTGTGGCTGACCACCATGATGGTGGCTGTGCTGGTGATTCCGAGTCTGCTGGTGGGCCTGCTGGTGGCAATGTTCCAGGCCGCCACGCAGATCAACGAACAAACCCTGAGCTTCCTGCCGCGCTTGCTGGTCATGCTGGTCACGCTGATCGTCGCCGGCCCGTGGCTGGTGCAGACGTTCATGGAATACATCCTGCAGCTGTACGGCAATATTCCTCAGGTCATCGGCTAAACCATGCCGTCGCTGCTGCAGCTGACCGATACCCAGATCAGTACCTGGGTGGCGACGTTCATGTTGCCGCTGTTTCGCATCGGCGCCTTGCTGATGGTCATGCCGGTGTTCGGCACAACCCTGGTGCCCACTCGCGTGCGCCTGTATTTCGCCCTGGCGATCACAGTGGTGATTGCGCCGGGCCTTCCGCCGATGCCGCCGATCAATGCGCTGGATCTGAGTGCGCTGCTGCTAATCGCCGAGCAGATCCTCATCGGTGCGTTGCTGGGTTTCTCCTTGCAGCTGTTCTTCCAGGCGTTCGTGGTGGCGGGGCAGATCGTCTCCATTCAGATGGGCATGGGCTTCGCGTCGATGATCGACCCCACCAACGGCGTCTCGGTGGCGGTGATCGGGCAGTTCTTCACCATGCTGGTGACGCTGTTGTTCCTGTCCATGAATGGCCATCTGGTGGTCTTCGAAGTCCTGACCGAAAGCTTCACCACGATGCCGGTGGGCAGTGGCTTGATGGTCAATCATTTCTGGGAGCTGGCCGGTAAGCTGGGCTGGGTTCTGGGTGCTGCACTGTTGCTGGTACTGCCGGCGATCACCGCGTTGCTGGTGGTCAACATTGCGTTCGGCGTAATGACCCGGGCCGCGCCGCAACTGAACATTTTTTCCATCGGTTTCCCGCTGACCCTGGTGCTCGGGCTGTTCATCGTCTGGGTCGGGTTGGCGGACATCATCAATCAGTATCAACCGCTGGCCTCCGAGGCCTTGCAGTTGTTACGCGAACTGGCACGGGCGCGCTGAGTCATGGCTGAGAGCGAAAGCGGTCAGGACAAAACAGAAGACCCCACGGAGAAACGTAAAAAGGACTCCCGGGAAAAGGGCGAGATTGCGCGCTCCAAGGAGCTCAACACCCTGGCTGTCATGCTCGCCGGCGCTGGCGGGCTGCTGATTTTCGGTGGAGCCCTGGCGCAGGACATGATGGAGCTGATGCGCATGAACTTCACGCTGTCGCGGGAGGTGATTCTGGATCAGCGCAACATGGGCGCCTTCCTGCTGCACTCGGGGCAGATCGCCCTGCTGGCGATTCAGCCGGTGATGATCACCTTGTTGCTGGCCGCGTTGATCGGCCCGATTTCCCTCGGTGGTTGGCTGTTCGCGGCAGGCTCCCTGGCACCGAAATTCAGTCGCATGAACCCCGGTGCGGGGCTCAAGCGAATGTTCTCGGCCAAGGCGCTGGTCGAACTGCTCAAGGCCCTGGCGAAGTTTTTCATCGTGCTGTTCGTGGCGCTGGCGGTGTTGTCTGCCGACATCGACGACCTGATGCGCATTGCTCATGAGCCGTTGGACATGGCGATCATTCACAGCCTGCAAGTGGTCGGCTGGAGCACTTTGTGGATGGCTTGCGGGCTGATCATCATCGCTGCCGTCGACGTGCCGGTGCAGCTGTGGGAAAGCCACAAGAAACTGCTGATGACCAAGCAGGAAGTGCGTGACGAACACAAGGATCAGGAAGGGCGGCCGGAGGTCAAACAGCGCATTCGCCAGTTGCAGCGCGAGATGTCGCAGCGGCGGATGATGGCGGCCATCCCTGAGGCCGACGTGGTGATTACCAACCCGACTCACTACGCCGTCGCCCTCAAGTACGATCCCGACAAGGGCAGCGCGCCGGTGCTGCTGGCCAAGGGCAGTGACTTTCTGGCCTTGAAAATTCGTGAGATCGCTGTAGCCAATAATGTGCTGCTGCTCGAATCGCCGGCCCTGGCGCGTTCGATCTACTACTCCACGGAACTGGAGCAGGAAATTCCCGGTGGGTTGTACCTGGCGGTCGCTCAGGTGCTGGCCTACGTCTACCAGATCCGCCAGTACCGCGCGGGCAAGGGCAAGCGCCCGGATCCGCTCAAGGACAACTTGCCGATCCCACCGGATCTGCGGCGTGATTCCTGATCCCGTTCATCTGAAAACTCTGCAACCCTGTTAGTTCTGACAGTAGACGGTCAGCACCCGCTTGCGCTGTCATACCCGTGGGAATTCTCCCGATCAACGTCCTTGCAGTGGTGTTCTGATCATTCGACTGGAGCGCCAAGGATTGGTGTTTGCGTCTGTTCTAGAGGGAATAATCATGACCGAGCGTCTCTATCGAAAACTGCAGGGTATGGAGTTGAAGTTTGTTTCGGGTGTTCTGAAGGATAAGCCGACAGAAAGCGCTATCGGTTATTCGGTCACATTCAGAATGTCGCTGGATTTCGCGTGTTTTGTGCAGATGGCCAATGCTCATATACCTGGATATTTAAACTTTCCAAAAAATGCCATCAGGCCCTCGTTGGAAGGGTTCGCCAGCCATGACAGCTTCAAATATTTAGAAGATTCGGCCGGAAAAATCGGTAGTACAGAGGAGTTGTGCCGCCTTTTTACTGACCCAGAAAACTACAACGATCAGTGGTCCGCCGGGGTCTTGCAGCGACGCCCTCACAAACCTGAATTCTCATTTGTCGATGGGCAACTGCAAGTGGTCGCCACAGTAGATTATCGCCATTCGAAAAAACGCCCGATTCTGGTGAGTGATTTGCCGGTCATTAAATTTCAATGGGCATTAGACCTGTTGCTGGGGCACAACATGGCGGGTGATTCCCTTGCGCCGGGGACAGTCGTCATACTTGGCTATGCCTTGGAGGAGTTGGTGGAGGCGGAGGGATTGCAGATGAATAAAGGTACACGGTACATGGTTGGCAGAACGCTTGATTTCGGTGCCATCCGTGAGGCGCAGATTCTGACGGCGGGATGATTGAGCGCTGGTGTGTGATGTTTTTGTGCCTGACGACCGCTGACGTGAGCCCTTCTGTTTCGAACCTCCCTGCGCAAAAGTTGCGAAGGGAGACCTGCAGTTGGAAAACTGCAGGTGAGTAGGCTTTTATCCTGGCGTTCTAATAGAAATAAAGCACAAAGATGCCGTTGTCAGGCCGCGCAAGCACCTCTCTCAGGTTGTTCTTTCCTGTATCGATTTTCTGGATAACCTCCAGGCTTACAGCATCCAGAACCCAGATGAACGCGGAGGTAAACGTAACGACATAGAGGTGCTTACCGTCGGCGCTCACCGACACATGTCTCGGCGATTTTTCGCTCCAGGCAACATTGATGATTTTGTTGGTAGCCGTATCAATTACCGCAATTTCGCTAGCACTGATATCGGCCACATAAAGGCGAGTACTGTCCTGGTTCAGGGCCATCGAGTAGGCAGATCCAGTGATCGGTATTCTTGCGACAGTTTTTAATTTTTCAGTGTCAATGACGTCAATAGCGGTTGGATCGGAGTCCGACTCCGCGTCGCCCCCGTGGGCAAGGTACACACGCGAACCGCTGGAATTGATAGCGAGGCCAAAAGGCCACGGATTGATCGGCAGCGACAGGACAACGGACTGAGTGCTTGTATCGATTGCTTTCAAGTACCCATTGATTCCCAGTGTGTTACAGGCATAGAGACGTTCGCCGCTTGAACTCACCACCATATAAGGTGAGCCGGATTCGAGGTCGGCGCCTTTCTTGATGTCGTGAGTTTTAGTGTCGATCTCCCAAATGTAATTCGAGTAACGACTGTTGACGTAAGCATGGTCACCGTTCGGGCTTAGGCCACCTAACGTTTCGCCTCCCGTTTCAGGTGAGTAGCTATGAACGATTGTCTGAGTACGGGTATCCATTGCGCGGACATAACTGACGCTGCCATCCGGGGATTGAACGAAATACAGCCGTGAAGCATCCCGGTTGAGGGTGAGGCCGTGGATGCCCTGGACCATCTGTATATTGTCGTTCGCCCGCGTCGCCAGGGGGGCAGCGTGCGGGTAGCTTATCTGGATCTGCGCAAATGGGCCGTGGTGACGGGAGGTCACCTTTTCCAGGCGCAGGTCTGTCAGAGACCTGAGTGCAACGTGAATCTCTGCGCGTTGCTCGCATGTTTGAAATGGCTGGTTGTTGATTTTTACTCGATAGCTCAGTTCATGTCGGCCTTCGGTGAGGTCCTCGGGCTTCACATGGATCGTCAAAGGCGACCCCGCATCCGCAGTTGTGATGATGTGTCGAGCAATGACTTTGTCGTCGAGCAGTAGCTCCAGTTCGTTGTCTGAGGCTAAACACGGGTCGGCAATGGTTACGTTCACCCCATTGTAGGGAAAGAAGTCTTCGCGGGAGGCAAGCCTGATTCCGGTGTCTTTCCAGTCGAGAGTGTCGAGATTAACTTTCACCGACGGTGCAGTCAGTGGCGTGCGTGTGCTGTTCATGGGGCAATTCCTGTCGCTGCGATTGGTCTTTCATTGAAGGTCAATGCGCGGCACACGGCTACTGTCAGAACTAACAGGTACGAATGCTTTTTGGATCAGTGGTCACAAAGGTTGCGCCTGCAATCCACTACGTATTCCCCGCTCCGGCAAAAGTTGGAAGGCTTCTTGCAGTAGCCGCTCTGCGCCTGCTTCAGGCGTCAAAAGTTTGCTTTAAAGGAACGGGGAAAACCGGTGGATCGCTCTCAGTTACTCAGCACCGCACGCACAAACGTTGCCGACTTAAGTCGGGGCAACCTGGGTGTGCCGTTGTTGCTGCTGGTCATGTTGGCAATGATGATGTTGCCGATCCCGCCGTTCCTGCTGGACGTGTTTTTCACGTTCAACATCGCGTTGTCGATTGTCGTCTTGCTGGTTTGCGTCTACGCGTTGCGGCCGCTGGATTTTGCAGTGTTCCCAACCATTCTGCTGGTGGCAACGTTGTTGCGACTGGCGCTGAACGTGGCCTCCACCCGAGTGGTGATGCTCCACGGACAGGACGGTCATGCTTCCGCCGGTAAGGTGATCCAGGCCTTCGGCGAGGTGGTGATCGGCGGTAACTACGTGGTTGGTATCGTAGTTTTCGCGATCTTGATGATCATCAACTTCGTCGTGGTGACCAAGGGCGCCGGGCGGATTTCCGAGGTGAGCGCACGTTTCACCCTCGATGCGATGCCCGGCAAACAAATGGCAATCGACGCCGACTTGAACGCCGGCCTGATCGACCAGAACCAGGCCAAACTGCGCCGGATGGAAGTCGCCCAGGAAGCCGAGTTCTACGGTTCGATGGACGGTGCCAGCAAATTCGTGCGCGGTGACGCCATCGCCGGCCTGCTGATTCTGTTCATCAACCTGATCGGCGGCATGGCGGTCGGTATCTTCCAGCACGGCATGACCTTTGGTGATGCCGGCCGGGTTTACGCCTTGTTGACCATCGGTGACGGTTTGGTGGCGCAATTGCCATCACTGCTGTTGTCGACAGCGGCGGCAATCATGGTGACCCGTGCTTCCGGTTCGGAAGACATGGGCAAACAGATCAATCGCCAGATGTTCGCCTCGCCGAAAGCGTTGGCCGTGGCGGCGGGTTTGATGGCAGTGATGGGCCTGGTGCCCGGCATGCCGCACTTCTCCTTTCTCAGCATGGCGGCCCTGGCTGCGGGCGGCGCGTACCTGTTCTGGAAGAAGCAGAACGTGGTCAAGGTTCAGGCCCTGCAAGAGGTCAAGCGTCAACAGGAGCTGCTGCCATCGCCAGCTCGCGCGATGGAAACCAAGGAGCTGGGTTGGGACGACGTGACACCGATCGACATGATCGGGCTGGAAGTCGGCTATCGCCTGATTCCGCTGGTGGATCGCAATCAGGGTGGTCAGTTGTTGGCGCGGATCAAGGGCGTGCGCAAGAAGCTGTCCCAGGACCTGGGCTTCCTGATGCCGACTGTGCACATTCGTGACAACCTCGACCTGGCCCCGAGTGCTTACCGCCTGACCCTGATGGGCGTGATCCTGGCAGAAGCCGAGATTTACCCGGATCGCGAACTGGCGATCAACCCGGGGCAGGTCTACGGCACGCTCAACGGCATAACCGCCAAAGATCCGGCTTTTGGCCTGGAAGCGGTCTGGATCGAAATCAGCCAGCGTGCCCAGGCGCAATCGCTGGGTTACACCGTGGTGGACGCCAGTACGGTCGTGGCGACGCACTTGAACCAGATTCTGTACAAGCACTCCAGCGAACTGATCGGTCACGAAGAAGTCCAGCAACTCATGCAATTGCTGGCCAAAAGCTCGCCGAAGCTGGCCGAAGAGCTGGTGCCGGGTGTGGTCTCGCTGTCGCAGTTGCTCAAGGTGCTTCAAGCGTTGTTGGCCGAACAGGTGCCGGTGCGGGACATTCGCAGCATCGCCGAGGCCATCGCCAACAATGCTGCCAAGAGTCAAGATACTGCCGCTTTGGTGGCCGCGGTGCGCGTCGGCGTATCCCGCGCAATCGTCCAAAGCATTGTAGGGACTGACTCCGAGCTACCAGTTATCACGCTGGAGCCAAGGTTGGAACAGATATTGCTCAATAGTCTTCAGAAGGCAGGACAAGGCTCGGAAGAGGGTGTTCTGCTGGAGCCAAGCATGGCTGAGAAACTGCAACGTTCGTTGATCGATGCGGCGCAGCGTCAGGAAATGCAAGGTCAACCGGTGATTCTGCTGGTAGCCGGTCCGGTTCGCGCGATGCTGTCGCGATTCGGCCGACTGGCAGTGCCGGGTTTGCATGTGTTGGCTTACCAGGAAATTCCTGACAACAAGCAAGTGACCATCGTTGCGACAGTAGGGCCCAACGGCTGAGGTAGTGGTTTATGCAAGTTAAGCGTTTTTTCGCCGCCGATATGCGTCAGGCCATGAAACTGGTTCGTGATGAGCTGGGCGCTGATGCCGCCATTATTGGTAATCGCCGGATCGCCGGTGGTGTCGAGCTGACGGCTGCCCTGGATTACAAATTGTCGGCGCTGGCCCCGCGTGTTCCGAACATGGAACTCGAGGATGAGCTGCGCAAGACCCAGTCGCGGATCGTTACCGCTCAGGCCGAATTGAGCCTGCGTGGCGAAGGCGAAACCGAAGGCGAAGGCGACAAGACCACCAATCGCCAATTGTTCGCCGGCCTGCCGTTGACCGCCGCCGAGCCGCTGATCGAGCCGACGTATGCCGAACCTCGTCGCTCGGCACCAGCCCCGGCACCTGCCGCTGGCGGCGTCGATCCGCGGGCGTTCGATTCGATGCGTTTCGAACTCAACAGCCTGCGCGAATTGATGGAAGTACAACTCGGCTCCCTGGCCTGGAATCAGCTGCAAGGCAGCCGTCCAGCCCAGGCCAATCTTTGGCGTCGCTTGCAACGCATCGGCCTGTCCGGCCCGTTGTCCCGCGACTTGCTGGCGATGATTACCGACATTGACGAACCCCGTCAGGCCTGGCGCATGTTACTGGCGCACCTGGCACGGATGATTGCCACACCGGAAGTCGAACCACTGGAAGAGGGCGGCGTGATTGCCATGGTCGGCCCTGCCGGCATGGGCAAGACCACCACCCTGGCCAAGCTCGCGGCCCGCTACGTGCTCAAATACGGCGCGCAAAACATCGCGCTGGTGAGCATGGACAGCTACCGTATCGGTGCTCAGGAACAATTGAAGACCCTGGGCCGGATTCTCAACGTGTCGGTAACCCACGTCGATCCGGGCCAATCTCTGGTGCAGGCGCTGGACCCCTTGCTGCGCAAGCGCGTGGTGTTGATCGATACCGCCGGCCTCCAGGCCAGCGATCCAGCCCTGCGTATGCAGCTCGAAAGCCTGGCCGGACGGGGCATCAAGTCAAAAAATTATCTGGTTCTGGCAACCACCAGCCAGAAACAGGTTCTAACGGCCGCTTATCATAGTTACAAGCGCTGCGGGCTCGCTGGCTGCATCCTGACTAAACTGGATGAAACGGCAAGTCTGGGCGAGGTGTTGAGCCTGGCGATCAGTCATGAATTGCCGGTGGCTTACCTGACCGATGGCCCGCGTATTCCGGATGATTTGCATCTGCCGCGTCGTCATCAGTTGGTCAGTCGTGCCGTCAGCGTGCAAATGCAAGAAGAACCCAGCGAAGAAGCCATGGCTGACATGTTCGCTGATATTTACCACAGCCCGACCAAGCAGGTTGGCTGAGGTGCTAATGAACCGTTTTTGTACCTACATCGATGGTCTGCCATGCATTGTTCAGTTATTGAGCGCGCAGCCAGTAATGTGGCCTCCGTCTATGCAAGACAAGGTAAAGAAATAACATGGGCAGCATGCATCCCGTACAGGTGATCGCGGTGACCGGCGGCAAAGGTGGCGTCGGGAAGACTAACGTGTCAGTGAACTTGTCCCTGGCTCTAGCTGAGCTCGGCCGGCGCGTCATGCTGCTGGACGCCGATCTGGGGCTGGCGAACGTCGACGTCCTCTTGGGGCTGACACCCAAACGTACCCTGGCCGACGTGATCGAAGGCCGCTGTGAGCTGCGCGACGTTCTGTTGCAGGGCCCCGGCGGTATTCGCATTGTCCCGGCCGCGTCCGGCACACAGAGCATGGTTCATCTGAGCCCGGCTCAGCACGCCGGCCTGATCCAGGCCTTCAGCGATATCGGCGACAACCTCGATGTCTTGGTGATCGACACCGCTGCAGGTATTGGTGACTCGGTAGTCAGTTTCGTCCGCGCAGCGCAAGAGGTCTTGCTGGTGGTGTGCGACGAGCCGACCTCGATCACCGACGCCTACGCGCTGATCAAACTGCTGAACCGCGATTACGGCATGAACCGCTTCCGCGTCCTGGCCAACATGGCCCAGAGCCCGCAGGAAGGTCGCAACCTGTTCGCCAAGTTGACCAAGGTCACGGACCGTTTCCTTGACGTCGCCTTACAATACGTCGGCGCGGTGCCTTACGACGAAAGCGTGCGCAAGGCCGTGCAGAAACAGCGTGCCGTCTACGAAGCCTTCCCGCGTTCCAAATGCGCCCTGGCGTTCAAGGCCATCGCGCAGAAGGTTGACACCTGGCCGCTGCCTGCCAACCCGCGTGGGCACCTGGAGTTTTTCGTCGAGCGCCTCGTGCAACAGACCGCAGGACCCGTCCTATGACAGCCAGTGGCTACAACCTCTACAAGAAGTCGGCACGTGACGCGCAGTACGAGCTGATCGAGCGTTACGCGCCACTGGTCAAACGCATTGCTTACCACTTGCTGGCCCGTCTGCCGGCCAGTGTTCAGGTTGAAGACCTGATCCAGGCCGGGATGATCGGCCTGCTGGAAGTATCGACCAAATATGACGCCAGCAAAGGCGCGAGTTTCGAGACGTACGCGGGCATTCGAATCCGCGGCGCGATGCTCGATGAAGTGCGCAAGGGTGACTGGGCGCCACGCTCGGTTCACCGCAATACCCGCATGGTCAGTGACGCAATTCGCTCGATTGAAGCTAAAACCGGTCGTGACGCTAAAGATCATGAAGTTGCGGCCGAACTCCAATTGAGTCTCGACGATTATTACGGGATTTTGAACGACACCCTGGGCAGCCGGTTATTCAGTTTCGACGATCTGTTGCAGGACGGCGAACACGAAGGGCTGCACGAGGATGGCGCGAGTGCACATCTGGAGCCGTCACGCGATCTGGAAGATGAACGCTTCCAGGCCGCGCTGGCGGACGCGATTGCCAATTTGCCGGAGCGTGAGCGACTGGTGTTGGCGCTGTACTACGACGAAGAGCTGAACCTCAAGGAAATCGGTGAGGTCCTGGGGGTCAGCGAATCGCGGGTCAGCCAGTTACATAGCCAGTGCGCGGCCCGTTTGCGGGGGCGTTTGGGGGAGTGGCGAGCGCGCTGAAGGCAGTGTGGGGGCACTGCGAACGAGGCCGGTGGGGTGTTGAACTGCACCGGTCGCGATCTGTTGTGCTCCAGACAGTCATCGAGTGCATTGCCGGATTGATTGAAATGGCGCGTCCAGGTGCTGGGCGCGTTTAAGACTGCTTGGAGGTCGAATTGGACAAGAACATGAAAATCCTCATCGTTGATGACTTCTCAACGATGCGGCGGATCATAAAAAACCTGTTGCGTGACCTTGGGTTCACCAACACGGTCGAGGCCGACGATGGCACTACTGCCATTCCGGTTCTCAACAGCGGGAGCATCGACTTTCTGGTAACGGACTGGAACATGCCTGGCATGACCGGTATCGATCTGCTGCGTCACGTGCGCGCCGATGAAAAGCTCAAGCACCTGCCGGTGCTGATGGTGACCGCCGAAGCCAAGCGCGAGCAGATTATCGAAGCAGCCCAGGCCGGTGTTAACGGCTATGTGGTCAAACCCTTTACGGCCCAGGCGTTGAAAGAAAAAATCGAGAAGATTTTCGAACGCATCGGTTGATCCACTGCGCCACGGGGGAGCTATGGAGCATAACGAATCTTCACAGGGCGATTTTGAATCGACCCTGAAAAAACACGCGGTCGAACTGGTCGAAAGCCTTGAAAAGGGCAGGTTCGGCGACGCTGTGCAACTGATCCATGAGCTCAATCAGACCCGTGACCGCGGCCTGTACCAGGAAGTGGGCAAGCTCACTCGCGAGCTGCATAGCGCGATCGTCAATTTCCAGATTGACCCGAACATGCCGCAAGCCGAGGAAGTGTCGCAGATCACGGACGCCACCGAGCGCCTGGGGTATGTGGTCAAGCTGACCGAGGCTGCGGCCAACCGCACCATGGACCTGGTGGAAAACGCCACGCCGCTGGTCAATGGCCTGAGCAATGAAGCTCAGGCATTGAGCGCCGACTGGGGGCGCTTCATGCGTCGCGAAGTCGGGGCTGAAGAGTTTCGCGAACTGGCCCGGCGAGTCGACGGTTTCCTGACACGCAGCAGCGAAGACAATCGCACGGTGTCGAGCAACCTCAACGACATATTGCTGGCCCAGGATTACCAGGACCTCACCGGTCAGGTGATCAAACGCGTGACCCAATTGGTCACCGAAGTTGAAAGCAACCTGCTCAAGCTTGTGCTCATGGCCAGTCAGGTAGACCGCTTTGCGGGTATCGAACATGACCGTGAAGCGATGCTCGCTGAAAAAGATCCGCAAAAACATCTCTCTCAGGGTGAAGGTCCGCAGATTCATGCCGATAAAAGAGAAGACGTTGTGTCCGGTCAGGACGATGTGGACGATTTGTTATCCAGCCTAGGATTTTAGAGTTTTAGCATTTTAGGTTTTTTAGGTTTTTAGACCTCAGGAGCACCCCCTTAATGAGCTTCGGCGCCGATGAAGAGATCCTTCAGGATTTCCTGGTTGAGGCCGGCGAGATTCTAGAGCAACTGTCCGAACAGCTGGTCGAGCTTGAAAGCCGACCGGATGATGCGGACTTGCTCAATGCAATTTTTCGCGGTTTTCACACTGTAAAAGGGGGCGCCGGCTTCCTCCAGCTCAACGAGCTGGTGGAGTGCTGTCACATCGCCGAGAACGTGTTCGACATCCTGCGCAAGGGTGAACGTCGCGTCGACTCGGAACTGATGGACGTGGTTCTCGAAGCGCTGGATGCGGTGAACAGCATGTTCACCGAGGTCCGCGAACGCAGCCCGATTACGGCTGCCACGCCTGAATTGCTCGCGGCACTGGCCCGTCTGGCCGAGCCGCAAACGGCTGATGAGTCTGCACCGGTTGCTGAAGTGGTCGAAGCACCTGCTGCTGAAGAGTCGGGCGACATCACTGATAACGAATTCGAGCAATTGCTGGACTCGCTGAACGCCGTCAAGGCTCAAGCCGAAGCGCCGGCGGTTGCTCCAGTGGCGGCTGCCGATTCGGCGGCCGGCGACGAAATCACCGATGCCGAGTTCGAGTCGTTGCTCGATCAACTGCATGGCAAAGGCCAGTTCGCCGTCGACGCGGTGGCACCGCCCACTGCACCGGCTGCTCCGAAAGCGGCCGGCGACAGCTCTGATATTACTGACGACGAATTCGAAGCACTGCTCGACCAGTTGCACGGCAAGGGCAACTTTGCGGTGGACGCGCTGGAGTCGGCCATTGCCGCCGTACCCGCCTCGGCTGCGCCAACCGCGAAAGCGGCCGGTGGTGATCTGATCTCCGATCACGAGTTCGAATCGCTGCTCGACGAATTGCATGGCAAAGGCAAATTCACTGAAGTCGGCACAGGTGCTGCGGTGGCTGCTCCAGCCGCCAAGGCTGCTGCACCGAAATCGGTTGCCAAGGCGCCCGAGCCGAAAGCCGAAGCGCCGAAACCGGCGGCTGCCGCTGCACCGGCTCCAGCCCGCGCACCGTCCGCGCCGCCACCGGAAAAACCGGCCAGTGAAGCCGAGACCACCGTGCGGGTTGATACCGCGCGTCTCGACGAAATCATGAACATGGTCGGCGAACTGGTATTGGTGCGTAACCGCTTGGTCCGTCTGGGCCTCAACAGCGGCGACGAAGCCATGTCCAAGGCTGTGTCGAACCTCGACGTGGTCACGGCCGACCTGCAGACCGCGGTCATGAAGACCCGGATGCAACCGATCAAGAAAGTTTTCGGGCGCTTCCCGCGCCTCGTTCGCGACCTGGCTCGCCAGCTCAAGAAAGAGATCAACCTGGAGCTGGTCGGCGAAGAAACCGACCTCGACAAGAACCTCGTCGAGGCCCTGGCCGACCCGCTGGTCCACTTGGTGCGCAACTCGGTCGACCACGGCATTGAAGAGCCGGCCGAGCGCGAAGCGATGGGCAAACCTCGCAGCGGCAAGGTGATCCTGTCCGCAGAACAGGAAGGCGACCACATCCTGCTGTCCATCTCCGATGACGGCAAGGGCATGGACGCCGATGTTCTGCGCGGCATTGCCGTGAAGAAAGGGCTGATGGACAAGGATGCCGCGGATCGCCTCAGCGAGTCCGACTGCTTCAACCTGATCTTTGCGCCGGGTTTTTCGACCAAGACCGAAATTTCCGATGTCTCCGGACGCGGCGTGGGCATGGACGTGGTGAAAACCAAAATCGCCCAGCTCAACGGCACCATCAATATTTATTCGACCAAGGGCAAAGGCTCGAAGATCGTCATCAAGGTCCCGTTGACCCTGGCGATCATGCCGACGCTGATGGTCATGCTCGGCAACCAGGCGTTCGCGTTCCCGCTGGTGAACGTCAACGAAATCTTCCACCTCGACCTGTCGCGCACCAACGTGGTGGACGGCCAGGAAGTGGTGATCGTGCGGGACAAGGCACTGCCATTGTTCTACCTCAAGCGCTGGCTGGTCAGCTCCGCCGCTCACGAAGAGCAGCGCGAAGGCCACGTGGTGATCCTTTCGGTGGGTACTCAGCGGATCGGCTTCGTCGTCGACCAGCTGGTGGGCCAGGAAGAAGTGGTCATCAAGCCATTGGGCAAAATGCTCCAGGGAACCCCGGGCATGTCGGGCGCCACCATTACCGGTGACGGTCGCATCGCGCTGATTCTCGATGTTCCGAGCATGCTCAAGCGTTACGCCGCACGGCGTATTTGATTCTGGTGGAGCGGGGCGACTAAGCCTCGCTCCGTCCTAACGGAGTGTTTATGGCAGTCAAAGTCCTGGTGGTGGACGATTCGGGGTTTTTCCGCCGCCGCGTCTCGGAAATTCTTTCAGCGGATCCGAATATCCAGGTCGTCGGTACGGCGACCAACGGAAAAGAGGCGATCGATCAGGCGCTGGCCCTCAAGCCAGACGTGATCACCATGGACTACGAGATGCCGATGATGGATGGCATCACGGCAGTGCGGCACATCATGCAGCGTTGCCCAACCCCGGTGTTGATGTTCTCCTCGCTGACCCACGAAGGCGCTCGGGTAACCCTCGACGCGCTGGACGCCGGCGCGGTGGATTTCCTGCCGAAGAATTTCGAAGACATCTCCCGTAACCCGGAGAAGGTCAAGCAACTGCTGTGCGAGAAAATTCTCAGCATCTCGCGCAGTAACCGTCGTGCCAGCACCTACAGCGCACCGGCCCCGGTCGCCGCGCCAGCCCCGACGCCTGCGCCTTCGAGCGTCAGCAGTTACGGCAGCAGCACGCCTGCGCGTCCGGCTCCGGCACCGATTCCGGCGCGTAGCTACGCCCCGGCATCGTCCCCGGCATCGTCCGGGCAGTCGTCGCCTGCACCAAAACGCAAAGCCTACAAACTGGTGGCTATCGGTACGTCCACGGGCGGTCCGGTTGCCCTGCAACGGGTGTTGACCCAGTTGCCGGCCAACTTCCCGGCGCCGATCGTGTTGATCCAGCACATGCCGGCCGCCTTCACCAAGGCCTTCGCCGAACGTCTGGACAAGCTCTGCCGCATCAGCGTCAAGGAAGCGGAGGATGGCGACATTCTGCGTCCGGGCCTGGCGCTGCTGGCGCCGGGCGGCAAGCAAATGATGATCGACGGCCGTGGCGCGGTGAAAATCCTGCCGGGCGACGAGCGTCTGAACTACAAACCGTGCGTGGACATCACCTTCGGTTCGGCTGCCAAGTCCTACGGCGACAAAGTTCTGGCGGTCGTACTGACCGGCATGGGTGCCGACGGTCGTGAAGGCGCGCGCCTGCTCAAGCAGGGCGGCAGCGCGATCTGGGCTCAGGATGAAGCCAGCTGCGTGATCTACGGCATGCCGATGGCCATCGTCAAAGCCGACCTCGCCGACGCGATCTACGGTCTGGACGATATTGGCAGGCACTTGGTCGAGGCGTGTATCTGATGGATGTTTTAAGCCTTATCGGGATCATCTTGGCGTTTGTCGCCATCATTGGCGGCAACTACCTTGAAGGCGGTCATCTCGGCGCATTGGCCAACGGCCCGGCGGCGCTGATCGTACTCGGTGGGACTATCGGCGCGGCATTGCTGCAATCACCGATGAGCGCCTTCAAGCGTGCCATGCAAATCATTGGCTGGATTCTGTTTCCGCCTCGCGTTGACCTGGCCGGTGGCGTCGACCGCGTCGTCAACTGGAGCCTGACCGCGCGCAAGGAAGGCCTGCTCGGTCTGGAAGGGGTGGCCGATGCCGAACCTGACAGTTACTCGCGCAAAGGTCTGCAACTGCTGGTCGACGGCGCCGAGCCGGAAGCGATTCGCAGCATTCTGGAAGTGGATTTCTACACCCAGGAAGCCCGCGACATCGAAGCGGCCAAAGTCTTTGAAAGCATGGGCGGCTACGCGCCGACCATCGGCATCATCGGTGCGGTGATGGGCCTGATCCATGTCATGGGCAACCTGGCCGATCCGACGCAACTGGGCAGCGGCATCGCCGTCGCCTTCGTCGCCACCATCTACGGTGTGGCCAGTGCCAACCTGGTGTTGCTGCCGATTGCCGCCAAGCTCAAGTCCGTTGCCTTGCGCCAGTCGCGTTATCGCGAAATGTTGCTGGAAGGAATCCTGTCGATCGCCGAAGGTGAAAACCCTCGCTCTATTGAGTTGAAGCTTCAGGGCTTCATGGATTGATGGGAGTAACGGACTATGGCTCGTCGTCGGCAACCTGAAGAACACGTCAATCACGAACGCTGGCTCGTTTCCTACGCCGACTTCATCACGTTGCTGTTCGCATTCTTCGTGGTCATGTACTCGATCTCGTCGATCAACGAGGGCAAGTACAAAGTCATTTCCGAGGCGCTGATCGGGGTGTTTACCGACAGCGATCGCGCCCTCAAGCCGATCCCGATCGGTGAAGAGCGGCCGAAGACCGTGACCCCGGCCAAGCCCCTGGTCAAGGACAGCGAGCAGGTCGATGCCGGCGTGGCCGGTGCCAGTGATCCATTGAAAAGCATTGCCGATGACATCAGCGCGGCATTCGGCGACTTGATCAAGTCCAATCAGATGACCGTGCGCGGCAACGAGCTGTGGGTCGAGATCGAACTCAATTCCAGCCTGTTGTTCGGCAGCGGCGATGCGATGCCCAGTGACATGGCGTTCAACATCATCGACAAGGTGGCCGCAATCCTCAAGCCGTTCGACAACCCGATCCACGTCGAAGGCTTCACCGACGATCAGCCGATCCGCACCGCGCAATACCCGACCAACTGGGAGCTGTCTTCGGCCCGTTCGGCGAGCATCGTGCGCATGCTGGCGATGCAGGGCGTAAACCCTGGCCGCCTGGCGTCGGTGGGTTACGGCGAGTTCCAGCCGGTGGCCAACAACGCCACCGCTGAGGGCAGGGCGCGTAACCGTCGCGTGGTGCTGGTCGTGTCGCGAAATCTTGATGTACGTCGCAGCCTCACCGGCACCGGGACCGCCCATGCGCAACCGGATGCCGCGTTGAAGCGTGCTGGCACACAAACTGCACCGACCCCGGTCAAGTCGCCGGTACGAGAGAGCGCCGTCAATTCTCCGTCACCTGCATTAACACGTTGAGCTATTTCTCGGTCGAGCATATCGACCGGGAGGAACAATCCGAATGAGAGTCTGGGCCGTTGCCAATCAAAAGGGTGGTGTTGGTAAAACCACTTCCTCTATCGCTTTAGCCGGCTTGCTGGCCGAGGCGGGCAAGCGCGTGGTCGTGGTCGATCTCGATCCGCACGGCTCGATGACCAGCTACTTCGGCTACGATCCCGACAGCCTGGAGCACAGCAGCTACGACCTGTTCCTGCACAAGGGCAGCGTGCCGCAAGGCTTGCCCGGGCAGTTGCTGTTGCCGACCAGCGACGAACGCATTTCGTTGTTGCCGTCGAGCACCGCTCTGGCCACGCTTGAACGTCAGTCGCCGGGCCAGAGTGGTTTGGGCCTGGTGATTGCCAAGAGCCTGGCGCAACTGTGGCAGGACTTCGATTACGCCGTGATCGACAGCCCGCCGTTGCTCGGCGTACTGATGGTCAATGCCTTGGCGGCGAGCCAGCAATTAGTGATTCCGGTGCAGACCGAGCACCTGGCCGTCAAAGGTCTGGAGCGCATGGTCAATACACTGGCGATGATCAACCGCTCACGCAAAGTGGCCTTGCCGTTCTCCATCATTCCAACCTTGTTCGACCGCCGCACCCAAGCGTCCCTCGGGACCCTTCGCGTGCTGCGCGACAAATACCCGGAAGAAATCTGGCAAGGCTACATCCCGATCGACACGCGACTGCGGGATGCGAGCCGGGCCGGGCTGACGCCTTCGCAATTCGACGGCAAGAGCCGTGGGGTTCTCGCTTATCGCGCCTTGCTCAAGCATTTGCTGGCGGCACAACTTGTCCCGCAGGTGGCCTGAGATGAATCGGCCGGTGAAAATCACCTCGCGTCCGCAACTGGCGCTCCAGTCTTATCTGGACAGCTTGCTGATGGAAGCGACTGAAGAGTTGCCGCTGGAAGTGGAAGCGGTGGCTGAAGTCATCGAGGTCGTTGAAGCGGTAGAGGTTGAGGCTGCGCTGGACGAGTTCCAGGCAGCCGTGCTTGAAGAGCAGGCGCGTGATGCGCAGAAGTCCGTTGTGGCAGCTGCACCTGTTGTCGCGCCAGTGGTCGCTGCGGTCGCAAAAGCCCCGGTGGTGATCGAAGATGCGCCGGCACCGATCCTGGCGCCGGTCTCGACCCTCGCACCCTTGCTGCAAACCCTGGTGCCGCCGCTGGTCGAAGTCCATCTGCCGCCGAGCAACACGCCGCCACCGGTGGAAACCGACGGTCGCCCGGCGTGGGCCGCCGAGCCGTTCGAATGCCTGCTGTTCGATGTCGCCGGGTTGACCCTGGCGGTGCCGCTGGTGTGCCTGGGCTCGATTTATTCGCTGGCCGGTCACGAGCTGACGCCGCTGTTTGGCCAGCCGGAATGGTTCCTCGGAATCCTGCCGAGTCAGGCCGGCAACCTGAAAGTCCTGGACACCGCGCGCTGGGTCATGCCCGACCGCTACCGCGACGATTTCCGCCAAGGGCTGCAATACGTTATTTCGGTTCAGGGCTACGAGTGGGGGCTGGCGGTGCATCAGGTCAGCCGCTCGTTGCGCCTGGACCCGAACGAAATCAAATGGAGAAGTCATCGAGGTCAGCGGCCATGGCTCGCCGGCACGGTGATTGAGCACATGTGTGCGCTGCTGGACGTTTCCGCCCTGGCCGAGTTGATCGCCAGCGGTGGGGCAAAGCACATGGGCGGCAGCAAGCCGCTACACAAACCGACATAGCTGCCGACATAACAAGTATGCGACGGCATTGTTGAATGCCGCCACACAGAACACACACCGCCAGAAGCGGTTTTTCGAGGGGTCAGGGTATGAGTAGTCAAGCGACGAATGCAAAAGGTTCCGAAGATCCGATCCTGCAATGGGTAACCTTCAAACTGGACAATGAAACCTACGGCATCAACGTGATGCGCGTTCAGGAAGTCCTGCGTTACACCGAAATCGCCCCGGTCCCGGGTGCCCCGAGCTACGTGCTGGGTATCATCAACCTGCGCGGCAACGTGGTCACCGTGATCGACACCCGCCAGCGCTTCGGCCTGATGAATGCCGAGATCAGCGACAACACCCGTATCGTCATCATCGAAGCCGACAAGCAAGTGGTCGGGATCATGGTCGATAGCGTGGCCGAAGTGGTTTACCTGCGTCAGTCGGAAATCGAAACCGCGCCAAACGTCGGTAACGAAGAGTCCGCCAAGTTCATTCAAGGCGTGTGCAACAAGAACAATGAACTGCTGATCCTGGTCGAACTGGACAAGATGATGAGCGAAGAAGAATGGTCGGACCTGGAGAACATCTGATTGATTCTTGAGGTAGCGGTCATTGTCCTGTTCCTTTTCTGGGCAGGCACGCTGGCAATGTTTCTGGCGTACATTCGCGCTCAACGGCAAATTGCCGCGCAACAGGCCCAGGGTGATGCGCTGCGCGACCAGCGCATCAAGGACCTGGCCAAACGCGTCGACGACTATCAAAGCGGCAACGTGCGCATGGGTGAAGACCTGCACGAACTGCGCGCCGTCGTCAGTCCCTTGCCGGACAAACTGGCCCAACTGGAACAGCGCGATCCGTCGAGCCTGTCGTTTGCCCAGGCGGCGCGCCTGGTCGGCATGGGGGCTACCGTTGATGAACTGACTCAGTCCTGCGGGTTGACCCAGGCTGAGGCGGAGCTAATGCGCAAGCTTCACAAGAACTGACGCCTGCCAGAGATCGTTCCCCGCGTGGGAACGATCTCTGGGGACGCTCCGCATTCCGCTGTTGAATGTGACGCAGAGCGTCACGGGCTGCATTCACACGCAGAGCGTGGGAACGATCAGTAGTCGTCACCGCGATCAGTGATGTCCTTCTCAACCATGGTCGCCTCCGGATCATGCCCCGCCGGAAACTTGCCCTTCAAATTCCACGCAAACGCAATAATCTCCGCAATCGTGCGGTACAACTCTTCCGGAATACTTTCCCCCAGTTCCATCCGCGCCAGCAGCTTCACCAGTTCGGCGTTTTCATAGATGGGCACTTCATAATCACGGGCAAGCTTCAGAATGGCTTCTGCCAGTGCTTCGTCGCCTTTGGCCGTGAGGGTAGGGGCGTGGGTGCCGTCGTATTTGAGGGCGATGGCCTGGCGTGGGGTGTTGGGGTTTCTCATGCGGTTTCGTCGACCCAGCGTTGTTCGAGGCGGGTTTGTGGGCCTTGTGGCGGTTTACCGAGGTGGCAATCCAGATCGCCGACGTTCAGCCCGGAATCCAGCAAGCGCTGGCGCAGTGCAGCCAGATTGCTTTCGATCAGGCTGGCGGTGTACGGCCGTTCAGCCCAGAGCTGGCTGGACAGGCTGCCCTTGATCAGCTGCGCCTGAATCTGCATCGGGCCCAACGGTTCCATGTCGAACGCCAGGTCCACGCGCCACAGTTGCTGCTTCGGTTCGCGTTCGTCCCGGCGTTCATGGGGTTGTTCTTTCTCCGGCGCTTCTTCGCGCTGGAACTTGACCTGCAGCGGCACGATGTCCTGCAGGTTGCGCATGGGGATTTCCAGCTGCCAGGTGCTGAGCAGGCGGCCATCATCAGTGACGCCAGTCTGCTCAAGACTCGACAACTGATGGCTTTGCAGGCGCGAGACCGCCGCCGCAGCCAGACGCAGCAAATGCTCCAGATCGTTTTCACCGTCCTGGCTTTGCAGCAGCCGTTCGGGCAGCGGGAAACTGGTCGGCAACGGCTTGGCGCTGACCTGGCCGAGCATGCCCAGGGCGCTGCGCACGAAACTCGGCATGGACTGGACCAGCGTGTTGGCGGCAATGATCGCATTGAGATTGGTGTTGGCCGGCAGCCCTGGCGTCAATTGCGCAATCAGCTTGAGCAGATCGCCTTTCATGTCGGGCGCCAGTGTCGGATTTTGCCCGGTCAGCAATTTCGCTTCGAGGAATAGCCCGCTATTGGCCAGCGCCTGAGCGAGGCCTTTTGACGTACTCAGTTGCTGAACGTCCGGTAAACCGGCCAGCAGTTTTTCCACCGCGGCCCGCAGGTCGCTGGAAGACTGATCCGACGGAGGCAGGTTTTGCAGCAGCTTGATCAAACCATCCAGCGAGCCTTGGCGGCTCTGCTGACTGACCAATTGCTGGGTGATCGCCAGTTGCTCCTGACGGTTGCTCAACGGCACGAATTTCAGCGTTTGCGTGTCCTGCACCAAGGCACTCAACAGCGTGCCGATGCGCAGCGGCGTCGGACTGTCGATGCTCAGCGTGCTGCCGCTCAACGCGGTGTTGAGCAGGCTCACCATCGAACGAAACACCGTCGGCTGGCCCGGCACCTGCGGCAGCACTTGCGAGGTCAGCACTTTGCCCTGCAACAACGTCCCGACCGGCAATTGCGCGGTGTCGATGCGGGTGAGGGTGGCGACGCTGGAAGCAATGGCCTGTTGCACCGTGATCGCCAGATTGCTCGCTGACGGTTGGGTGATCGCCAGACTGGTGCCTTGGGGCAGTGGCTGGGTGCTGGTGGCCTGGACCGTGGTCTGGCGGCCGCTGTCGAGGGTGACTTTAAGCAACAGTTGAAAGGTCTGATCGGCCTGCTTGAGCGACAGCACTTCAGCCTTGGCGGTCTGGCCGGGGGTGATCAGGCCCTCCATCGGCGACAGCAGCTTGAGCAGATCGCCGCTCACTACCAGCGGCCGCGAAGTCGCGGGCGTGGTCTGCGGTACCGGGAGGATGTTCATTTCGCCTGTCATACGCGGTCACAACCTGAGGAAAATGCACTCTTTAGAGTAGGGTATGGCATGTATAATGCCGCCCGTCCTTCGGGGAGTGGCGAAAACATTGCATTTGTTTGACGCAGCTCTCTAGAACAGGCCGCCAATGCATCTATGCTGCATCTCTTTAGCGGCCGCTCCGCCGCCGACTTGAACCGCAAAAGGCCCGTGATCTCTTGACCAGTCCTGTCCTGCAAACCGTTGCCCTTGCTTGTGAGCGAGACCTTCGGCTGCTCTTCGAAAATCTCGAATTGAGACTGGCCAGTGGCGAAATGGTGCAAATCAGTGGCCCCAACGGCAGCGGCAAGACCAGCCTGCTGCGGCTGTTATCCGGCCTGATGCAGCCGACCGCCGGTCAAGTGCTGCTCAACGGTCAGCCGCTGAACGACCAGCGCCTTGAACTGGCGCGCAACCTGCTATGGATCGGCCATGCCGCCGGGATCAAGGACTTGCTGACGCCGGAGGAGAACCTGATCTGGCTCTGCGCCCTGCATCAACCGGCTCCCCACGAGGCGATCTGGCAAGCGCTGGCCGATGTCGGATTGCGCGGTTTCGAGGATGTTCCCTGCCATACGTTGTCCGCCGGGCAGAAACGCCGTGTGGCATTGGCGCGCCTGTACCTCGACAGTCCGCCGCTGTGGATCCTCGACGAGCCGTTCACCGCGCTCGATAAACAAGGCGTGGCGCAACTCGAAGAACACCTGGCCGCCCACTGCGAGCGCGGCGGCATGGTGGTGCTGACCACTCACCACACGCTGAGCCGGATGCCGGCCAGCTATCGCGATATCGATCTGGGGAAGTGGGCCGTATGAGTGTTTTCGGCCTGCTGGTCGCCCGTGAGTCCCGTCTGCTGTTCCGCCGTCCGGCTGAGCTGGCCAATCCGCTGGTTTTTTTCGCGATCGTCGTTTCGCTGTTCCCGTTGGCGGTCGGTCCCGAGTCTCAATTGTTGCAAACCTTGTCTCCGGGACTGGTGTGGGTCGCGGCACTTTTATCGGTCCTGCTCTCGCTGGACGGGCTCTTCCGCAGTGATTTCGAGGACGGATCGCTGGAACAGTGGGTCCTTTCGTCGCACCCCCTGCCTCTTCTGGTTTTGGCCAAGGTACTGGCACACTGGGCCTTCTCTGGCCTGGCACTGGTTTTGCTCGCTCCACTGCTGGCATTGATGCTCGGTTTGCCAACCGCCTGTCTGCCGGTGTTGCTGCTTTCTTTATTGCTGGGTACACCGGTGCTGAGCCTGCTCGGTGCGGTGGGCGCAGCCCTGACGGTGGGATTGAAGCGAGGCGGCCTGTTGCTGGCGCTGCTGATTCTGCCGCTGTACATCCCGGTGTTGATTCTCGGCAGTGGCGCCTTGCAGGCGGCCCTGCAGGGCATGCCGGCGACCGGTTATCTCTTGTGGCTTGGTAGCCTGACCGCCCTGGCGATAACCCTGACACCGTTTGCAATAGCTGCTGGCCTGAAGATCAGCGTCGGCGAATAATGAGGTCTGGTCATTTTTTGATCAGTAAAGACCCTTTGGCTCTTCATAGCGAAGAGCAACCGTGATGGAAACAGTAATGAACTGGACCTGGTTTCATAAGCTCGGCTCGCCCAAATGGTTTTACGGCATCAGTGGCAAATTGCTGCCGTGGCTGAGCATTGCCGCAGTGCTGCTGATCGGCGTTGGTGTCGTTTGGGGCCTGGCCTTCGCGCCGCCTGACTACCAGCAAGGCAACAGCTTTCGCATCATTTATATCCACGTTCCGGCCGCCATGCTGGCGCAGTCCGTCTACGTCATGCTGGCAGTGTGCGGCATCGTCGGGCTGGTCTGGAAAATGAAACTGGCCGATGTCGCCCTGCAATGCGCGGCGCCCATCGGTGCCTGGATGACCGCCGTGGCGCTGGTCACCGGCGCGATCTGGGGCAAGCCGACGTGGGGCTCGTGGTGGGTCTGGGATGCGCGACTTACGTCCATGCTTATTCTGCTGTTCCTGTACTTCGGTCTCATTGCGCTGGGCAATGCGATCAGCAATCGTGACAGTGCGGCCAAGGCCTGCGCGGTGCTGGCGATTGTCGGCGTGATCAACATCCCGATCATCAAATACTCGGTGGAGTGGTGGAACACCCTGCACCAGGGTGCGACCTTCACCCTCACCGAAAAACCGGCGATGCCCGCCGAGATGTGGCTGCCATTGTTGCTGACGGTGCTGGGTTTCTACTGTTTCTTCGGCGCGGTGCTGTTGCTGCGCATGCGCCTTGAAGTGCTCAAGCGCGAAGCCCGGGCCAGTTGGGTGAAAGCTGAAGTGCAGAACAGTCTGGAGGCCGTTCGATGAGTTTTGCTTCATTCGGCGACTTCCTCGCCATGGGCCATCATGCCCTGTATGTCTGGTCAGCCTATGGCATCTGCCTGGCGGTGCTGATCCTCAACGTGGCGGCGCCGATCCTGGCCCGCAAGCGGTATCTGCAACAAGAGGCGCGTCGTTTGCGCCGGGAGAACGGCAAGTGAATCCGCTGCGCAAAAAGCGTCTTATCATCATTCTCGCGATCCTGGTGGGTGTCGGCGCTGCCGTCGGCCTGGCCCTGAGCGCCCTGCAGCAGAACATCAATCTGTTTTACACCCCGACACAGATCGCCAACGGCGAAGCCCCGCAAGACACGCGCATCCGTGCCGGTGGTATGGTCGAGAAGGGCTCGCTGCAACGTTCCGGCGATTCGCTGGACGTGAAATTCATCGTCACCGACTTCAACAAGTCCGTGACCATCAGCTACCGCGGCATCCTCCCGGACCTGTTCCGTGAAGGGCAGGGTATCGTGGCGCTGGGCAAACTGAACGCCGACGGCGTGGTGGTGGCCGACGAAGTGCTGGCCAAGCACGATGAAAAGTACATGCCGCCGGAAGTGACCAAGGCTTTGAAAGACAGCGGTCAATCTGCTCCAACGCCCGTGAAGGAGGGTTGATCGATGACATCCGCACTGTTTATCCCTGAACTCGGCCACCTGGCCATGATCCTGGCGCTGTGTTTCGCGCTGGTCCAGGCCATCGTGCCGTTGCTCGGCGCCTGGCGCGGTGACCGTTTGTGGATGAGCCTCGCGCAACCAGCGGCCTGGGGCCAGTTCGCCTTTTTGCTGTTCGCCTTCGGTTGCCTGACCTACGCGTTCATGGCTGATGACTTTTCCGTCGCCTACGTGGCCAGCAACTCCAACAGTGCCTTGCCGTGGTACTACAAATTCAGCGCGGTGTGGGGCGCTCACGAAGGTTCGCTGCTGCTATGGGCCTTGATCCTCGGCGGCTGGACCTTTGCGGTGTCGGTATTCTCCCGGCAGTTGCCGCAAGTGATGCTGGCCCGGGTGCTGGCGGTGATGGGCATGATCAGCACCGGTTTCCTGCTGTTCCTGATCCTCACGTCCAACCCGTTCAAGCGCATCCTGCCGCAAGTGCCCAGCGATGGCGCCGACCTCAATCCGTTGCTGCAAGACATCGGCCTGATCGTTCACCCACCGATGCTGTACATGGGTTACGTCGGTTTCTCCGTGGCCTTCGCCTTCGCCATCGCGGCGCTGATGGGCGGTCGTCTTGATGCGGCGTGGGCGCGCTGGTCGCGTCCATGGACCATCGTTGCCTGGGCTTTCCTCGGGATCGGCATCACCCTGGGTTCGTGGTGGGCCTACTACGAACTCGGCTGGGGCGGCTGGTGGTTCTGGGACCCGGTGGAAAACGCCTCGTTCATGCCTTGGCTGGTCGGTACGGCGCTGATTCACTCGTTGGCGGTCACGGAAAAACGGGGCGTGTTCAAAAGCTGGACCGTATTGCTGGCCATTGCCGCGTTCTCGTTGAGCTTGCTCGGTACGTTCCTGGTACGTTCCGGCGTGCTGACCTCGGTTCACGCCTTTGCCTCCGACCCGGAGCGCGGTGTGTTCATCCTGATTTTCCTGCTGTTCGTGGTCGGCGGTTCGCTGACGCTGTTCGCCCTGCGCGCCCCGGTGGTGAAAAGCCACGTCGGCTTCAACCTGTGGTCCCGGGAAACCCTGCTGCTGGGCAACAACCTGGTGCTGGTGGTGGCGGCGTCGATGATTCTGCTGGGCACCTTGTATCCGCTGATTCTCGATGCGATGACCGGCGCCAAGCTGTCCGTCGGCCCGCCATACTTCAATGCGCTGTTCATTCCGTTGATGGCGTTGCTGATGATGGTGATGGCCGTCGGCATGCTGGTGCGCTGGAAAGACACCCCGGTCAAATGGCTGATGAGCATGCTGACCCCGGTGTTGCTTGGCAGTGCCGCGTTGGCCGTGGTGGCCGGCGTCGCTTATGGCGATTTCAACTGGGCGGTGCTCGCCACGTTCATGCTCGCGGCCTGGGTGCTGTTGGCCGGTGTGCGCGACATCCTCGACAAGACCCGCCACAAAGGCCTGATCAAAGGCCTGCCGACCCTGACCCGCAGCTACTGGGGCATGCAGATCGCGCACTTGGGCATCGCCGTGTGCGCCCTTGGCGTCGTGCTGTCGAGCCAGAACAGTGCCGAACGCGATTTGCGCCTGGCGCCGGGCGAGTCCATGGACCTGGCCGGTTATCACTTCGTGTTCGAAGGCGCCAAGCACTACGAAGGCCCGAACTTCACCTCCGACAAGGGCACCGTCCGGGTGATCAAGGGCGGCAAGGAAGTCAGCGTGTTGCACCCGGAAAAACGCCTGTACACCGTGCAGAACTCGGTAATGACCGAAGCCGGGATCGACGCCGGTTTCACCCGTGACATTTACGTCGCCCTTGGCGAACCGCTGGGCGATGGCGCCTGGGCCGTGCGCGTGCACGTCAAGCCGTTCGTGCGCTGGATCTGGTTCGGCGGGCTGCTGACAGGTTTCGGCGGGTTGCTGGCGGCGCTGGATCGCCGTTATCGGGTCAAGGTAAAAAGCCGCGTGCGGGAAGCACTCGGTATGTCGGGAGCCACTGCATGAAACGTTGGTTAATGCTGTTGCCACTGGCGATTTTTCTGGTGGTGGCTGTTTTCCTGTACCGCGGGTTGTACCTGAAACCAGCCGAGTTGCCTTCGGCGATGATCGGCAAGCCGTTCCCGGCGTTTTCCCTGCCGACCGTGGAAGGCGACAAGACCCTGACCAAGGCCGACATTCTCGGTAAACCGGCGCTGGTCAACGTCTGGGCCACCTGGTGCATCGCCTGCAAGGTCGAGCATCCGGTATTGAACAAGCTGGCCCAGCAGGGCGTAACGATTTATGGCATCAACTACAAGGACGTCAACGCCGACGCTAAGAAGTGGCTGGTGGAGTTCCACAACCCGTACCAGTTGGGGATCAGTGACGCGGACGGCTCGCTGGGCCTGAACCTCGGTGTCTACGGCGCCCCGGAAACCTTTTTCATCGACGCCAAAGGCATCATCCGCGACAAGTTCGTCGGGGTGATCGACGAACAGGTCTGGCGCGAAAAACTGGCGGCCCGGTATCAGGCGCTGGTCGATGAGGCCAAGCCATGAAGCGCTGGATAGCCGCCCTTGTATTGGGTTTGAGCATGGCCGGTGTTGCCCACGCCGCCATCGACACCTACGAGTTCGCCAAAGAAGGCGATCGCGAGCGTTTTCGCGAGCTGACCAAAGAGCTGCGTTGCCCCAAGTGCCAGAACCAGGACATCGCCGATTCCAACGCACCGATCGCCGCCGACCTGCGCAAAGAGATTTTCCGCATGTTGGGCGAGGGCAAGGACAATCAGCAGATCATCGACTTCATGGTTGATCGCTACGGTGATTTCGTCCGCTACAAACCCGCTCTGAACGCCAAGACCGCTCTGCTCTGGTTCGGCCCCGCCGGCCTGTTGCTGGGCGGTTTTGTGATCATCGCCGTGATCGTCCGCCGTCGTCGCGTGCAGCGCGCTGACACCAAGGATGAGCTCTCTGCCGAGGAGCGTGAGCGCCTCGACCACCTGTTGGATAAAACCAAGAATGATTGATTTCTGGCTCGCTGCAGGTCTGCTGCTTCTGGTTGCCCTGAGTTTTCTGCTGATCCCCGTTTTGCGTGGCCGTCGTGCACAGCTTGAAGAGGATCGTACTGCCCTGAACGTTGCGCTGTATCAGGAGCGCGTGGCTGAGTTGCAAACCGAGCAGGAGGAGGGCGTGCTCGACGCGGCGCAACTGGAAACCGGTCGCGCCGAAGCTGCCCGTGAGTTGCTCGCCGACACCGAAGGCGTCGAGGCACCGCGCGTGGCGCGCCTGGGCAAACCGTTGCCCTTGCTGGCGGCGATTCTGGTGCCGGTCCTTGGGCTTGGCTTGTACCTGCATTACGGTGCCAGCGACAAGGTTGAACTGACTCGCGAATTCGCCCAGGCGCCGCAGTCGATGGAAGAGATGACCCAGCGTCTGGAGCGCGCGGTCGCGGCGCAGCCGGATTCGGCTGAAGGCTTGTACTTCCTCGGTCGCACCTACATGGCTCAGGACCGTCCGGGAGACGCGGCGAAAATCTTCGAGCGCACGGTGAACCTGGCCGGTCGTCAGCCGGAACTGCTCGGCCAATGGGCCCAGGCCCAGTACTTCGCCGATGGCAAAAAGTGGTCGGACAAGATTCAGGCGTTGACTGACGAAGCACTGAAAGCCGATCCGAAAGAAGTCACCAGCCTTGGCCTGCTGGGCATCGCGGCGTTTGAAAGCCAGCGGTATCAGGACGCCATCGACTACTGGAATCGCCTGTTGGCGCAACTGCCGCCGGAGGACAGTTCCCGTGCCGCGCTGCAAGGCGGGATCACGCGAGCCACCGAGAAACTCGAAGCCAGCGGCGGCAAAGTCGCCCAGGCACCAGTGGCCAAAGCGGCAGCGAAGCTTAAGGTCACCGTCGATCTGGCACCTGAGCTCAAAGCCAAGGTCCAGCCCGGCGACAGCGTGTTCATCTTCGCCCGCGCCACCTCAGGTCCACCGGCCCCATTGGCCGCCAAACGCCTGACCGTGGCCGATCTGCCGGCCACCGTCGAACTGGGCGATGCCGACGCAATGATGCCGCAGTTGAAACTGTCGAACTTCCCTGAAGTCCAACTGGTTGCGCGCGTCTCCCGCGCCGGCCAACCGACTGCCGGCGAATGGATCGGTCGCAGCCAGCCCCTGGCCAGCAGCACCACCGCAGCGCAAAAACTGACCATCGACAGCCCGGATAAATGACAGGAAACGCCACTATGACCACCATCGCTCGTATCACCCTGCTCAGTATGGTTTTGGGGTTAAGCGCTTGTGTGGTCCAACCGCAGCCGCCTGAACGGCTGCCACCGATCCCGCCGTCGCAGCCGCGTCCGACGCCGTCCCCCACACCGACACCGAGCAAGCCGAGCATTCCGGCCAAGCCCGCCAAACCTTTGCCACGCACCTCCGCCAGCTTCGCGCCGCCACCGGGTGGCAACAGCCATTGGGATGCCAAGCTTGGCGTGTACGTGCTTGATGACCAGCCCAACACCTTCTACCGCCAGCGCACCTACTACCGCTGGAACAACGGCTGGAGCCGGTCGATCAGCCCGGACGGGCCATGGGAAGAGACCAATATCCATGGTGTGCCGGGTGGGTTGGGGCGGCAATTCGGGGAATAAACAGAAACGGCGATCTTCGGATCGCCGTTTTGCTGTCTGGGGTTGCAAGGATCCCCGGTGATTCAGGTCTCCTTGGCCATCAACCCCTGCACAAACTCCACAAACGCCCGAGCCTTCGCGCTGGCCATTCTGCCGGTGGGAAATACCGCCCACAGGTCCTGATTCGGCAGGGCCCACTCCTTCATCACTTCCCTGACCGCACCGTTGGCCAGTTCCGGCGCAAACATCCATTCCGACGCCAGGGTCAGCCCTTGATGGGCGAGCACGGCTGCACGCAGGCCTTCGGCGGCGTTGACGCGGATTCGCCCGCTGATGATGACTGACTGCTCATCTGTTCCGTTGCTGAACTGCCAGTTGCCACCGCCGCCCAAGGTGTAGGCGATTGCCTGGTGGTTGCTCAGGTCGGTCGGGCAAGTGGGCTCACCGTGTTTTTCGAAATAGGCGGGGGTGCCCAGCACGACGCGCCGGCATTCGGCAATTTTACGAGCGGTGAGGGCGGAGTCGCTCAGGGTGCCCATGCGCAGGGCGATGTCGATGCCTTCCTCGACCAGATTGACGTTGCGGTCATCGAGCATCAGGTCGATGTTCAGGTCCGGGTTCTGATCGAGAAACGGCCCGAGGTGCGGAACGATGTGCAGTCGGCCGAAGGTCACGGCAGCGCAGATCCGCAGGTTGCCGGTCAGACCGCTGGCGGCGCCGCGTGCTGCGTTGTCGGCCTCATTGGCTTCTTCGATGGCGCGCTTGGCGCGTTCGAAGAAGGCCAGCCCGGCTTCGGTGGGCGTCAGACCGCGAGTCGAGCGCAACAGCAGTCGAACCGCGAGACGCGACTCCAGTTGCGCAATGGTTTTCGATACGGCGGGCTGGCCGATATTCAGGCGCCGGGCGGCGGCGGAAAACGAGCCGGTTTCCACCACGTAGACGAAGGTTTCCATTGCGCCGAGGCGGTCCATCTCAAGTCCTTTTTGCGATTCTAAATACTGTCGAGACCCCAGTGGGGGCGAGTCAGAACGCGGCTTTGCCTATGGAGGAGCCGCCGTCGACAAACAAGGTCTGCCCGGTGATAAACCCGCTTTGCTCGGACAACAAAAACGCAATGGCCGCCGCGATCTCTTGTGGCTGCCCCAGTCGTCCCATCGGCACACCCGCCAGATACCGAGCTTCACCTTCGCTGCCCGGCGGGTTGTTGGCGCGAAACAGCTCGGTCTCGGTCGGCCCCGGCGCCACGGCATTTACGGTCACGCCGGTTTGCGCCAGTTCCAGCGCCCAGGAGCGGGTGAAGCTGATCAACGCCGCCTTGGCCGCCGCGTAGGCCGTGCGCTGGGTGATGCCGAGTACAGTCAGACTGGAAATATTGACCACTCGACCCCAGCCCTTGGCGCGCATATTTGGCAGCAACGCCTGAGTGGCCTGCAACGCCGAATGCAGGTTGACCCGCATCACGTCATCAAAGGTGTCGAGGTCGATTTCGCCCAACACTTGGGGGCGGACCAGACCGACATTGTTGACCAGCCCATCAAATTCATACGTCCTGGACAGATCCGCCAGCACTTCCTGGGTCAGCGCCCTGTCGCTCAAATCCAGCGGAAACAGAATGCCGGGGAACGACAGGTCCGGGGTCCGGGCAATCCCGACCACCCGATGCCCCGCACGGTCCAGATGTTCGGCCACTGCCCGACCGATGCCTTTGCTGGCACCGGTAATGAGAAAGGTACGTCGAGTCATTGCACACTCCTTGAAAGCACAGGCCGCCGGGGCGGGCGGCCGTTGAACGGGGCAGCCGCGAATCGCATCCAGCATCGCTTCAGGCTTTGGACGCTGAGTGTAATCCGGGTTGGCCTTGGCGGTAACGAATCAGGTGAGATCCATCCTGACCGCAGGGGCGAAATGCGCTCAGGTGAAGTTACAGGATTCGTGCTTGGGGGAATGAGGATCGAGTGGGTATTCAAATACCGATATCCCGGGTGCTGTGGCTGCCGGGGATACGTTCGAGGAGGCATACGACGCAGCTGTCGAAATCGTGCAGATACTTCTGCAACAAATGGAAGCAGGGGCTGGATCTTCCGGTGCCGCCATAGGTGAACAAGATTTGAAGTGCGGAACATCAGTCGCACATCAGTCACGAGCAAGCCAGATTCCTGTGGGCGCGTGGCTTGCCCGCGATGCTTTTTGACCTTATGCAGCCGCCAACGCAGCCTTCGGCGAAACACTCAAAAACCGCAACAACGCCAACAGCGGGAACGCGCTGCCCACGATCACGATCCACAGCCAGCCGCCATGCTCATACACTGCGCTGGCCACCGATGAACCGAACGCGCCGCCGATGAAGATGCTGGTCATGTACAACGCATTCAAGCGGCTGCGGCTTTTGGCGTCGAGGGCGTAGACCGCGCGTTGGCCGAGGACCATGTTCATCTGCACGCAGAAGTCGAGGACCACGCCAGTGACCGCGAGACCGATGACGCTGTAGACCGGATGGATGAACGCTGGCAGGAAACTCAGGCTGGCGAACAGCAGGGCCAGTAAGGAGGCGATGCGGGTGTGGCCGGCATCGGCCAGTCGACCGGCAATCGGCGCGGCGATCGCACCGATGGCGCCGACCAGGGCGAAGATCGCGATCTGGGTTTGCGACAGGCCGTGATTGCGCGCCAGCTCCAGCGGCACGGCGGTCCAGAACAGACTGAACGTGGCGAACATGCAACCCTGGTAGAACGCGCGCTGACGCAACACCGGTTGCTGGCGCAGCAGCGTCCATAGCGAACCGAGCAACTGGCCATAAGAGGCGCTGTGATCCGGCTGACGCTTGGGAATGGTCAACGCCAGCACGATGCTGATCGCCGCCATCAACGCCGCCGCGATCACAAACATCGCGCGCCAGCCGAAGTGGTCCGCCACGACGCTGGACACCGGCCGCGCCAACAGAATCCCCAGCAGCAAACCGCCCATGATCCCGCCGACGACCCGACCGCGTGACTCTTCCGGCGCGAGGTGCGCCGCCAGCGGAATCAGGATCTGCACCGACACCGAACTGAAACCCACCAGCAACGAGATCAGCAAAAACACGTTCGGCTGATCGGTAAACGCCGCGCCCAACAGGCTGGCAATCGCCACCACGGTGGTGATGATCATCAGTCGACGGTTTTCCAGCAGATCACCCAGCGGCACCAGGAAGAACAAGCCAAGTGCGTAACCAATCTGGGTCAGCGAAACAATCAGGCTGGCCATGGTGCTGGTCAGGCCGATGTCCGGCGCGATCAGGCCGATGATCGGCTGGGCGTAGTAGATGTTGGCCACAATCGCGCCGCAGCAGAAGGCGAACAGCAGCACCATGCCTTTGGTCATTGTCGCGGTGCCGTGGGGCACCTGGGTCGCTGGGTTCATAACGTGTCTCGCTGAACAGAAGGGAATGCGCGCAGGCTAAAGAGGTATCGGATTCGGCAGAAGAGGGATTGGAGTGATAGCAATCATTCCTTTGCGGAATGAGTGACGGACAGGAGTGCTGTCCATCGATAAACCTTGCGTCAAAATATCGAGCACCGATGATACATTCACTTACATCCTGTTCGATAGCGTGCTTATGTTCTCCTTCACGATTCATAACCGGAAGGCACTTCCATGAATGCGATGTTTCGTCACCTTATACGCGGTGCTTCAGTGGTTACCTTGGTCGGCCTGGTCACGGCGGGTCTGGCCCAGGCCGCCGACGCGCCGGGCCTGCGCATTGGCGTGCGCGGCGAGATCACTGGGGTCAGCCCCGACGTCTTGAAAGTCCACGTCAACACTGGCGAAAACGTGGTAATCAATCTGACCAACGACACCAAAGTCCGCGCCGTTACCTTGGCCAATATCGAAGACATCAAACCCGGCAGCTACGTTGGATCGGCGGCCATTCCGCAAGACGATGGCACCTTGAAGGCGCTGGAAGTCCACGTCTTTCCACCGGAACTGGCGGGCAGCGGCGACGGGCATCGGCCGTTCGATCTGGTCAAGGGCAGTAGCATGACCAATGGCAGCGTGGGCGATCTGGTGGTCAGCAATGGCCGGATGTTGACCGTCAACTACAAGGGCGGGCAGCAGAAGATCCTGGTGCCGGAGGATGTGCCGATCGTGAATTTGATGCCGGGGGACAGGAGTTTGCTGAAGGTGGGGGTGAAGATCGTGACATTCGTCACCCAAAGTGCAGACGGGACACTGACTGCGCAATCGATCTCGGCGGGCAAGGATGGCGTTACCCCACCGATGTGAAGGCAGGGCAAAAACCCTGTAGGAGTGAGCCTGCTCGCGATAGCGGAATGTCAGTTGATATCAATGTTGAATGACACTTCGCTATCGCGAGCAGGCTCACTCCTACAGGGGATCTTCAGTGAACTTGGGTTTTGTGTTCGACCACGAGAAAGGCGACCTTCTCAGGTCGCCTTTCTCGTTGGGCTCAGGAATTACTGGCCGCTGTAGATCTGATCAAAGACCCCGCCATCATTGAAGTGGGTCTTCTGCACGGTGCGCCAGTCACCAAAGGTCTTCTCCACCGACAGGAAGTCCACTTTCGGGAAGCGATCGGTGTACTTGGCCAGCACCGCCGGGTCACGCGGACGCAGGTAGTTGGCCGCCGCAATTTCCTGGCCTTCCGGGGACCACAGGTACTTCAGGTATTCCTCGGCCGCGGCGCGGGTGCCTTTTTTGTCGACGGTTTTGTCGACCACCGACACCGGCGGCTCGGCTTCAGCGGAGACGCTTGGGTAGATCACTTCAAACTGGTCACGACCAAACTCACGGGCAATCATTTCCGCTTCGTTTTCGAAGGTCACCAGCACGTCACCGAGCTGGTTGGTCATGAAGGTGGTCGTCGCGGCACGGCCACCGGTATCGAGCACCGGCGCTTGCTTGAACAGCTTGCCGACGAAATCCTTGGCCTTGTTCTCGTCACCGCCGTTTTTCAGCACATACCCCCAGGCAGACAGGTAGGTGTAGCGACCGTTACCCGAGGTCTTCGGGTTCGGCACGATCACTTGCACGCCGTCCTTGAGCAGGTCGGGCCAGTCTTTCAGGGCTTTCGGGTTGCCTTTGCGGACGATGAACACGGTGGCCGAGGTGAACGGTGCGCTGTTGTTCGGCAGGCGGGTGACCCAGTTGTCCGGGATCAGTTTGCCGTTGTCCGCCAGGGCGTTGATGTCGGTGGCCATGTTCATGGTGATGACGTCAGCCGGCAGGCCATCGATCACCGAACGCGCCTGTTTGCTGGAGCCGCCGAAGGACATCTGCAGGGTGATGTTCTCGTTGTGCTCGGCTTGCCAGTGTTTCTGGAACGCAGTGTTGTAGTCCTTGTAGAAATCGCGCATCACGTCGTAGGAAACGTTGAGCAGGGTCGGTGCGGCCTGAGCCACGCTGGTCAATGCCAGGCCAGCGGCCAGAAGTGAGGCGCCAAAGAGTTTTTTCACTGCGCAGTCCTTGTTCTGATTTAAAAGTGAGGCAATTTGCCAGCGACTATAGCCGGGCTCGCATAGACCCTTAAAGCTTAAAAAGCTCTTTGCTTATTCCCGTTTCTTAAACAGAGCGTTGCCACACCGTGAGCAGAATGCCGCACCGTGTTCGTGACTGGTTTTCTTGCACACCGGGCAGTCGTGTTGCAGCTGTTCACCACGCATGGCATTGGCCAGTTCGGCGGTGAAAATACCGGTCGGCACGGCGATGATCGAGTAACCGGTGATCATTACCAGCGATGAAATCACCTGGCCTAACGGCGTCTTGGGCACGATGTCGCCGAAGCCCACCGTGGTCAGCGTGACGATCGCCCAGTAGATGCCTTTGGGAATGCTGGTGAAGCCGTGTTCCGGGCCTTCGATCACGTACATCAACGTGCCGAACACCGTCACCAGCGTGCAGACGCTGACCAGAAACACCACGATCTTCTGTTTGCTGCCGCGCAGCGCCGACATCAAATAGTTGGCTTGCTTGAGGTAGGGGCTGAGCTTGAGCACGCGGAAAATCCGCAGCATCCGAATGATCCGGATGATCAGCAGGTACTGCGCATCGGCATAATACAGCGCCAGGATGCCGGGCACGATCGCCAGCAGATCCACCAGCCCGTAAAAGCTGAACGCATAGCGCAACGGCTTGGGCGAGCAGTAAAGGCGCAAGCCATATTCGATGGCGAAGATGACGGTGAAGCCCCACTCGATGTACGCCAGCACGTCGGCGTAGTTCTTGTGTACCGTGTCGATGCTGTCGAGCATCACGATCACGATGCTGGCGAGGATAATCAACAGCAGGATGCCGTCGAAGCGCCGCCCCGCCTTGGTGTCGCTTTGGAAAACCATGACGTAAAGCTCTTCACGCCAGTTTTTGCTGCTGTCCATGGATACCGCCTGAACCAATGATCAGCGAAGCCTAGGTTGATTCTCCTCAATAGCGCAAGGCGCACGGGTGACAGCGGTGATGCCGAGCAGTTGAACAACCGTGCGGACCAGCCAGCAGGCGAGGATGAACGGCGCGGTCAGCGTCGGCAGGCCGATGGCGGAAAACACCGGCGTCAGCAACAACGCTGATGCGATGCCAGCCAGCGGCAGCCACGGCTGCTGGCGCAGCGAGCTCAAGGCGAGGGCGGTGAGTACGGCGTTATAGCCACCGAGGCCGATCAATGCGCTGTAAGCGTCGTGATGCAACAGGCTCCAGCCCATGCCCGCGACAGACGCCAACAACGCCCAGCAAAAGGCGCGACGATCAGCGATCAGCAAACCCACGGCAATCATCGCCCCGGCCAGCGGATGACCGAGGAACATCACCTGGCCGAAGCCTTTGAGCGGTGCGGCGAGCATGTTCAGCGTGTTGATTTCGATCAGATGCGCTTTTGTCGAGGGAGTGGCGAAGCACAGAAGCACCCAGCCCAACCCAACGAAGGGCGCCGTATAGGCAGGCAGGTAATGGCTGACCCGGACGCGTTTGAGCCATTGCTGGGTAAGCATCGCACTCAGTCCGCCCGCAGCAATGATCAGCGGCGGCAACAGTGCTGACCAAGGGAAATACAGGCTCAGCAAAAGACCGAGCAAGACACCGTTGTAACTGAACAGTCCGGCCTGACGATCGGCCTTGGCGTAACCGCGTCGTTGCGCGGTGAGCAACCCGGCGACGCCGCCCAGCAGCGCACCGCCGAGCAGGGTAGGTGCGGTGAAAAGAATCGCCAACAGGCACAGCAGACCAAACAGCGGATGGCGCTGGAGGAAGATCTGACTGAAACCATTGAGCAGGGCAGTCGCCCAATCGGGGCAGTGGGTGTTGAAGTGGTTGGCAGGCATTTTTTTGTGAGTCAGGAGGAGCGAGTAATCGTTCTTCGCGGGCAAGCCTCGCTCCTACAGGGTTTGCATCGTGCCAAATATCGGGATCACGCAAATCCTGTAGGAGCGAGGCTTGCCCGCGAAAAGGCCGGTAAGGACGCTAAATCAAGGTCTCGATACGCAACGAGTTAGTCGACCCCGGTTGCCCAAACGGCACACCGGCCGTGATCAACAAGGTATCCCCGCGTTGCGCCATGCCTTGGGCCTGCGCGATCTCCAGCGCCGTCGAACACACTTCATCCACTTGCCGCAGCCTGTCATTGACCACCGAGTGCACACCCCACGCCACCGTCAAGCGGCGCGCCGTTTGCAGGTTCGGCGTCAGGTTCAGGATCGGCACCGTCGGCCGTTCCCGCGCCGCACGCAGGCTCGACGTCCCGGACTCGCTGTAGTTCACCAGCACCGCCACCGGCAGCACGTTACTGATGCGACGAATCGCACAGCTGATCGCATCGGAAACCGTCGCCTCGGCCTTCGGCCGGCTCACGTCCAGTTGCGCCTGATAATCCGGGCCGTTTTCCACTTGGCGAATGATCTTGCTCATCATTTGCACGGCTTCCAGCGGGTACTCGCCCGAGGCGGTTTCCGCCGACAGCATCACCGCATCGGCCCCTTCAGCCACGGCGTTGGCCACATCCGTGACTTCGGCGCGGGTCGGGGCCGGGGAGAAGCGCATCGATTCAAGCATCTGCGTCGCCACTACCACCGGTTTGCCGAGTTCGCGGCAGAGGCTGATGATGTTTTTCTGAATCTGCGGCACGCTTTCCGCCGGCACTTCCACGCCCAGGTCACCGCGAGCGACCATGATCGCATCGCTCAACTCGGCGATTTCCCGTAGCTGAGTCACCGCCGATGGCTTCTCGATCTTGGCCATCAAGAACGCCTTGTCGCCGATCAGTTCGCGGGCTTCGCGGATGTCTTCAGGACGCTGCACGAACGACAGCGCAACCCAGTCCACACCCAGCTCCAGACCGAAGCTCAAATCGCGGCGATCCTTGGCGGTCAGCGGGCTCAGTTCCAGCACCGCTTGGGGCACGTTCACGCCTTTGCGGTCCGAGAGTTCGCCGCCGTTGAGCACCGTGGTGTCAATGGCGTCGGCGTACTTGGTGACCACGCGCAGACGCAGCTTGCCGTCGTCCAGCAGCAGGTCCATGCCGGGCTCGAGTGCGGCGATGATTTCCGGATGCGGCAGGTTGACCCGGCGCTGATCGCCCGGCGTCGGGTCGAGGTCCAGGCGCAGGGCCTGGCCGCGATGCAGTTGCACCTTGCCCTCGGCGAATTTGCCGACCCGCAGCTTCGGGCCTTGCAGGTCCATCAGAATGCCCAAGGGGTAATTGAGCTGGCGCTCGACTTCACGTATCCACTGGTATCGCTGCGCGTGGTCAGCGTGATCGCCGTGGCTGAAGTTCAGGCGAAAGATGTTGACCCCGGCCTGCACCAGCTCACGGATGTTATCGATCCCGTCGGTGGCTGGGCCAAGGGTGGCGAGGATTTTGACCTTTTTATCAGGCGTCATTGTTAGGGCTCTCGAGGATCAGGATGGCGCGGAAGTCGTTGACGTTGGTGCGGGTCGGCTCGGTGACGATCAATGCGTCCAGTGCCTCGAAATAGCCGTAGCCATTGTTGTTGTCCAACTCGTCGCTGGCGCTCAGGCCGAGGGCGGCGGCGCGGGCGTAGCTGTCCGGGGTCATGATCGCGCCGGCGTTGTCTTCGGAACCGTCGATGCCGTCGGTGTCACCGGCCAGGGCGTAGACACCGGGCAGGCCTTTGAGGCTGTCGGTCAGGCTCAGCAGGAATTCGGCGTTGCGCCCGCCACGGCCATTGCCGCGCACGGTGACGGTGGTTTCTCCGCCCGACAAAATCACGCAGGGCGCCGCCAATGGCTGGCCATGCAAGACCACTTGCCGGGCGATGCCGGCATGAACCTTGGCCACTTCGCGGGATTCGCCTTCCAGGTCGCCGAGGATCAGCGGGCTGAAACCGGCCTGGCGCGCTTTCACGGCCGCCGCTTCAAGCGATTGCTGGGGGCGGGCGATCAGTTGGAAATGGCTGCGCGCCAGGCTCGGATCGCCGGGCTTGACCGTCTCCGATTCCGGGCTCTGCAGCCAGGTTCGGACCGAGGCAGGGACGTCGATGCCGTAGCGTTTGAGGATCGCCAGGGCTTCGGCCGAAGTGCTCGGGTCGGCCACGGTGGGGCCGGACGCGATGACGGTGGCGAGGTCGCCCGGCACATCGGAAATCGCGTAGGTATAAACAGTGGCCGGCCAGCAGGCCTTGCCGAGGCGGCCGCCCTTGATCGCCGAGAGGTGCTTGCGCACGCAATTCATCTCGCCGATGGTCGCGCCAGATTTGAGCAGGGCTTTGTTGATCGACTGCTTGTCGGCGAGGGTGATGCCGGCGGCCGGCAAGGCCAGCAGGGCAGAACCGCCGCCCGAGAGCAGAAAGATCACGCGGTCGTCTTCGCTCAGGTTACTGACCAGTTCAAACACGCGCTTGGCGACCGCTTGACCGGCTGCGTCCGGCACCGGGTGAGCCGCTTCGACGACTTCGATTTTTTCGCATGGGGCGCCGTGGCCGTAACGGGTGACCACCAGACCGCTGACTTCACCCTGCCAGCAACGCTCGACCACCTGCGCCATGGCGGCCGCGGCTTTGCCGGCGCCAATGACAATCACCCGACCGCTGCGATCTGTGGGCAAATGGGCTTCGAGGACTTGCTGCGGATGGGCGGCGTCGATGGCTGTGGCGAACAGCTCGCGCAGGAATTGTTGCGGATCGACCGACATGGCGGGCTCCCGGAATTCTTGTTATTTGAAGGTGCAACTCAGATCCCTGTGGGAGCTAACCTGCTAGCGAATGCGGTGTGTCAGCCAACATAGATGTTGAATGTGAAACCGCTTTCGCGAGCTGGCTCGCTCCCACAGGGTTTTGGGCAGGGCTTACTTATCGCGAATCGAGAAGTTCGCCATGTGTTCCAGGCCCTTGATCAGCGCCGAGTGGTCCCAGTTGCTGCCGCCGATGGCTGCGCAGGTGCTGAACACTTGCTGGGCGTTGGCGGTGTTCGGCAGGTTGATGTTCAGCTCTTTGGCGCCTTGCAGGGCCAGGTTCAGGTCCTTCTGGTGCAGGCTGATGCGGAAGCCCGGGTCGAAGGTGCCTTTGATCATGCGCTCGCCGTGCACTTCGAGGATCTTCGAGGAGGCGAAACCACCCATCAGCGCTTCACGGACCTTGGCGGGATCGGCACCGTTTTTCGCGGCAAACAGCAGTGCTTCGGCCACGGCCTGAATGTTCAGCGCGACGATGATCTGGTTCGCCACTTTCGCGGTCTGACCGTCGCCGTTACCACCGACCAGGGTGATGTTCTTGCCCATGGCCTGGAACAGCGGCAGTGCGCGTTCGAAGGCATCGGCATCACCGCCGACCATGATGCTCAGGGTCGCGGCCTTGGCGCCGACTTCACCGCCGGACACTGGCGCGTCGAGGTATTGAGCGCCTTTTTCGTTGACCTTGGCCGCGAAGGCCTTGGTAGCCGTCGGCGAGATCGAGCTCATGTCGATAACGATTTTGCCTTTGCCCACGCCGGCCGCAACGCCATCGGCGCGGAACAGCACGTCGTCGACCTGCGGGGTATCCGGCACCATGATGATGATGACTTCAGCTTCCTGGGCGACTTCTTTCGGGTTCGCCAGGGCGACGGCGCCACCGGCAATCAGGTCGGCCGGGGCGGCATCGTGGTGCGCCGACAGGAACAGGCTGTGACCGGCTTTCTGCAGGTTCAACGCCATTGGGTGGCCCATGATGCCGGTGCCGATAAATCCGATTTTAGCCATGAGAAATTCCTCTTGTTTTTATTGCTCTGTTCGCAAAATTCTTGGGTGTCGGCGAGGACGGCCTTCGCCGGCGAGCCTCGCTCCTACGGGTACGTGTCTGTCGCCCTGTTGCGTATCAACCTGATCCTGTAGGAGCGAGGCTTGCCCGCGAAGAACGATGACGCGGTATCAGATCGCGTTGTGGGTTTTCAGCCAGCCCAGGCCCGCTTCAGTGGTGGTCAGCGGTTTGTATTCACAACCAACCCAACCCTGATAACCGATGCGGTCCAAGTGTTCGAACAGGAAGCGGTAGTTGATTTCACCGGTGCCCGGTTCGTTGCGCCCCGGGTTATCGGCCAACTGGATGTGGTTGATCTCGCCCAGGTGCGCAGCCATGGTGCGGGCCAGGTCGCCCTCCATGATTTGCATGTGATAGATGTCGTATTGCAGGAACAGATTGGCGCTGCCGACCTGTTCGCGAATCGACAGGGCTTGCGCCGTGTTGTTCAGGTAGAAACCCGGGATGTCGCGGGTGTTGATCGCTTCCATCACCAGTTTGATACCCGCCGCTTGCAGCTTGTCGGCGGCGTACTTGAGGTTGGCGACGAAGGTTTTTTCCACGGTGGCATCGTCGACACCTTGTGGACGAATACCCGCCAGGCAGTTGACCTGGGTGTTGCCCAACACTTTTGCGTAAGCGATTGCCAGATCGACTCCGGCGCGGAACTCTTCAACCCGGTCTGGCAGGCACGCGATACCGCGTTCACCCTTTGCCCAGTCACCGGCCGGCAGGTTGAACAGCACTTGGGTCAGGCCGTTGGCGTCGAGCTTGGCCTTGATCTCGGCAGAGCTGAAGTCGTAGGGGAACAGGTACTCGACACCACTGAAGCCGGCCTTGGCGGCCGCTTCGAAACGGGCAAGAAAATCCTGCTCAGTGAACAGCATGGACAGGTTGGCTGCGAAACGCGGCATGGTGGTCTCCCGTAAATTTGTGCAGTCCCCTGTGGGTGCGAGCCTGTGTGGCGAGGGAGCTTGCTCCCGCTCGGCTGCGAAGCAGTCGCAAAGCTTTTGGGGCCGCTTCGCGACCCAGCGGGAGCAAGCTCCCTCGCCACACAGGCGCGCTCCCACAGTGGGAACGATCAGCAGTTAATCGAGCAGCGAAATCGCCGTTGGTGCGTCGTTGCCGACCAGCGCCAGGTCTTCGAATTCATTGACGGCGTTGATCTCGGTGCCCATGGAAATGTTGGTCACGCGCTCCAGAATAATCTCGACGATCACCGGCACCTTGAACTCTTCGATCAGCTCTTGAGCCTTGCGCAGGGCAGGCTGGATCTGACCCGGTTCGAACACCCGCAGCGCCTTGCAACCGAGGCCCTCGGCCACCGCGACGTGGTCGACACCGTAACCGTTGAGTTCCGGGGCGTTCAGGTTATCGAAGGACAGCTGTACGCAGTAGTCCATGTCGAAACCGCGCTGGGCCTGACGAATCAGCCCCAGGTACGAATTGTTGACCACAACGTGGATGTACGGCAGCTTGAACTGCGCGCCCACCGCCAATTCCTCGATCATGAACTGGAAATCATAGTCGCCCGACAGCGCCACGACCTTACGGGTCGGATCGGCCTTGACCACGCCCAGTGCTGCCGGAATGGTCCAGCCCAACGGGCCGGCCTGGCCGCAGTTGATCCAGTGACGAGGCTTGTAGACGTGCAGGAACTGCGCGCCGGCAATCTGCGACAGACCGATGGTGCTGACGTAGCAGGTGTCTTTGCCGAACACCTGGTTCATCTCTTCGTAAACCCGTTGCGGCTTGACCGGCACGTTGTCGAAGTGAGTCTTGCGCTGCAGGCTGGCTTTGCGCTGCTGGCAGTCTTGCAGCCAGGCGCTGCGGTTTTTCAGCTTGCCGGCGGCTTGCCATTCGCGAGCGACTTCGATGAACACGGTCAACGCGGCCGCAGCGTCGGAGACGATGCCCAGGTCCGGGTTGAATACGCGGCCGATTTGCGTCGGCTCGATGTCGACGTGAATGAACTTGCGGCCTTCGGTGTACACATCGATCGAGCCGGTGTGGCGGTTGGCCCAACGGTTACCGACGCCCAACACCACGTCGGACTTGAGCAGGGTGGCGTTGCCGTAACGGTGCGATGTCTGCAAACCGACCATGCCGACCATCAGCGGGTGATCGTCCGGGATGGTGCCCCAGCCCATCAGGGTCGGGATCACCGGGATACCGGTCAGCTCGGCGAACTCCACCAGCAACTCGCTGGCATCGGCATTGATGATGCCGCCACCGGCCACCAGCAATGGACGCTCGGCCTGATCGAGCATGGCCAGGGCCTTCTCGATTTGCTCACGGTTAGCGGTTGGCTTGGCCAGCGGCAGTGGTTGGTAGGCATCGATGTCGAATTCGATTTCAGCCATCTGCACGTCGAACGGCAAGTCGATCAGCACCGGGCCTGGACGGCCGGAGCGCATTTCATAGAAGGCTTTCTGAAACGCGTAAGGCACCTGGCCCGGTTCCATGACGGTGGTTGCCCACTTGGTCACTGGTTTGACGATCGCGGTGATGTCGACAGCCTGGAAGTCTTCCTTGTGCATACGGGCGCGGGGGGCCTGGCCGGTAATGCAAAGAATCGGGATCGAGTCGGCCGAGGCGCTGTAGAGCCCGGTGACCATGTCGGTGCCGGCCGGGCCGGAGGTGCCGATGCACACGCCGATGTTGCCGGCCTTGGTGCGGGTGTAGCCCTCGGCCATGTGCGAGGCACCTTCAACGTGGCGCGCGAGGACGTGATCGATGCCACCAACCTTCTGCAAGGCGGAGTACAGCGGGTTGATCGCGGCGCCCGGGATGCCAAAAGCGGTATCAACCCCTTCACGGCGCATCACCAGAACGGCGGCTTCGATTGCTCTCATTTTGCTCATGGTTTTGTGCCTCTTACGTTTTGTAATTGTATACAAGTGGCTTTGCGCAGAGTGTATTCACGGCGGACGGCGCAGGTCAATCCATTTTCTCAAGCGACTGTTTCATTCGTCGGAAGCCCGTTCTGCTGTGGCTTTTCGTCGCATGTGGCGCTTTTCGATAATTATTGTATACAAAAAAATAACTCATTGTGTTCTATTTGTTGCATCGGACTGCGACGCAAGCGCGCAGTCCACTGGCTTTCCCTATAACAAAATGAGGACGGCACCATGAGCGCTTTAACCTTGAAAGTTGCAGTCAACCTGATCGATCAGGCCATCACCGCTGGGCGTGCTATCTCCGCGGCTCCACTGACCATCGCGGTGCTGGATGCCGGCGGGCACTTGATTACCTTGCAGCGCGAAGACGGCGCCAGCCTGCTGCGCCCGCAAGTCGCCATCGGCAAAGCCTGGGGCGCCATCGCCCTCGGCAAAGGCTCACGCCTGCTGGCGCTGGACGCCCAACAACGACCGGCGTTCTTCGCCGCGCTGAACAGCCTGGGGCAGGGCAGCGTCGTGCCGGCACCGGGCGGCGTGTTGATTCGGGATCAGGACGGGAATGTGCTGGGGGCGGTGGGGATCAGCGGGGATCTGTCGGATGTTGACGAGCAGTGCGCGATCAGTGCGATCGAGGCGGTGGGGTTGAGGGCGGATGCGGGGGTTACTACTTGATTTGGGGTGACTGATTAATCGCTATCGCGAGCAGGCTCACTCCTACAAGGATCGGGGTTGGACACAAAATGTCTGAACACCACAAACCCCTGTAGGAGTGAGCCTGCTCGCGATAGCTATATACCTGACACATCCAGCCAAAAGTTTGTCCCGTCTTCCTTAATCCACAGGACTAGCCTTTTCCTGACCTGATCATGGGAGGCAAGGAATGCCGGATTTACCTGCTGCACACCGATTGCGAGTCGGGCGCTATGCCGAAGCCAGCCGGATTTATTTGTTAACCAGCAATACACTTCACAGGATCCCGGTTTTCAAGGATTTTGCCTTGGGCAGGCTGGTCGTCGATCAATTTCGAAATGCGCAGAATCTAGGCTTGGCGAACTCACTGGCGTGGGTAGTCATGCCCGATCATTTTCATTGGTTGATTGAATTACAGCAGGGCTCTTTGAGCGAGTTGATGCAAAAGACCAAGTCGATGAGTATCAAAGCGGTGAAGCAGCGTACCGGTCGAAATATTAGCCTCTGGCAGAGAGGATTCCATGATCGGGCACTTCGGCGGGAGGAGGATTTGGTGAAGTTGGCGAGGTATGTCGTGGCCAACCCGTTGCGGGCTGGACTGGTGGAGAAACTGGGCGATTATCCGTTGTGGGATGCGATTTGGGTTTGAGTTGGGACCGAATCGCCTCGATCGCGAGCAGGCTCACTCCTACAGGGGAATGCATTCCTAATGCAGGAGTGAGCCTGCTGACGATAAGCCGCAGCGCAGTCTCACTGATCCGGCTCACACCCCTTCAGCACCAGCCGAATTATCGTCTGCGCCGCCGCTTCATAGTCCTCTTCATCCAGCTTGGCCTTGCCAGTAATGGCCGTGATCTGCCAGTCAAAGTCAGCATAGGTCTGCGTCGCGGCCCAGATGCTGAACATCAGGTGGTTAGGGTCGATCGGGGCGATCTGGCCGCGGTCGATCCAGGTCTGGATGCAGTCGATGTTGTGCTTGGCCTGGCCGTTGAGCTGTTCGACCAGGTCGGCACTCAGGTGCGGGGCGCCGTGCATGATTTCGCTGGCGAATACCTTGGAGGCGAAAGGCAAGTCGCGGGAGATGCGGATTTTCGAGCGAATGTAGCCACTCAGCACTTCGCTGGGCACACCGTCGGCGTTGAACGGCGTCGACGCCTGCAGAATCGGCTCGATGATGCTTTCCAGGACCTCGCGGTAGAGGTTTTCCTTGGATTTGAAGTAGTAATAGACGTTGGGCTTGGGCAATCCCGCCTTGGCTGCGATATCACTGGTTTTGGTCGCTGCGAAGCCCTTGTCGGCAAATTCTTCACTGGCGGCACGCAGGATCAGTTCTTTGTTGCGCTCGCGGATAGTGCTCATAAACCAGGGGGTTCCTTGCCTGTTCTGGCGGTTGCGCATGGTATCACCGGCCTCGCGCGGCGCTCAAGAATGCCCCGTGTGGCGCTCGGTCGCGCTATGCTGCGCGGCATTCATTCAAGAAGGAAACCTGATTTATGGCAGGAAGCAGTTTGCTGATGCTGATCGACGACATCGCCGCCGTTCTCGACGATGTGGCGTTGATGACCAAAATGGCCGCCAAGAAGACCGCCGGCGTGCTCGGTGACGATCTGGCGCTCAATGCCCAGCAGGTCAGCGGCGTGCGTGCCGAACGGGAAATACCGGTCGTTTGGGCCGTGGCCAAGGGCTCGTTTCTCAACAAACTGATCCTGGTACCGTCGGCGCTGGCGATCAGCGTGTTCATCCCGTGGCTGGTCACCCCACTGTTGATGGTCGGTGGCGCCTACCTGTGTTTCGAAGGTTTCGAGAAACTCGCCCACAAATTCCTGCACAGCAAGGCTGAAGATCAGGCCGAACATGCCGAGCTGGTCGAGGCCGTGGCCGATCCGGCCGTTGATCTGGTGGCGTTCGAGAAAGACAAGATCAAGGGCGCTATCCGCACCGACTTCATCCTGTCGGCGGAAATCATCGCCATCACCCTTGGCACCGTGGCAGATGCGTCGTTGACTCAGCAGGTTATCGTGCTGTCGGGTATTGCCATCGTCATGACTATCGGTGTCTATGGCCTGGTGGCGGGTATCGTCAAGCTTGATGATCTCGGCCTGTGGCTGACCCAGAAGCCCGGGCAGATGGCCAAAAGCATCGGCGGCGGGATTCTGCGCGCAGCGCCGTACATGATGAAAGGCCTGTCGGTGATCGGCACGGCAGCAATGTTCCTGGTGGGCGGCGGGATTCTGACCCATGGCGTGCCGGTGGTTCATCACTGGATTGAGAGCGTCAGTGCAGGGGCGGGCGGTGCCGGGTTTATCGTGCCGACGTTGTTGAATGCGGTGGCGGGGATTGTGGCCGGAGCTGTGGTGCTGGCGGGTGTGATGGTCGCCAGCAAAATCTGGAAAACACTGAAAGGCTAGAAGCTGGGCACTTTCCAAGTGTGGGAGCGAGCCTGCTCGCGATAGCGGTGTTTCAGTCAGCATAGATGTTGACTGTGCTGGCCCCATCGCGAGCAGGCTCGCTCCCACATTGGTTTTTTGGTGTTTGAGAGACCTCATAAAAAAAGGCCATTCGACGCGAATCGAATGGCCTTTTTTGTTACCGCCGGATTTACTCGGCGATCTGCAACTTGCGTGACTCGGTGTACACGTAGCGCACCTTCTCATACTCGAACGGCGAGTTCAGCTGGCCGTAGCGGAAGCTGTTCTGGTAGCGCCTGTCGACGCCGCGCAGGGCCCAGACCTCAGGATGGTTGGAGCTGACTTCCGAGACGTTCAGGAAGTTGATCGCCGATTCGGCGCTGAAGTCCACCACCAGGCCGCCGGTGTCGCGGATGTTCGACGGGCCGAGGATCGGCAACACGAAATAAGCGCCGCCCGGTACACCGTAGAAGCCCAGGGTCTGACCGAAGTCTTCGCTCTGGCGCGGCAGGCCCATGGCCGTGGCCGGGTCCCACAGGCCGGCGATGCCGATGGTGGTGTTGAGCAACAGGCGTGCGGTGGTTTCCATCGAACGCTTGCCCTTGAACTGCAGCAGGCTGTTCATCAGGTTCGGCACATCGCCGATGTTATTGAAGAAGTTGCTCACGCCGGTGCGCAGGAAACTCGGGGTGATGTAGCGATAACCGTCGACTACCGGCAGGAACACCCATTGGTCGAAGCGGTAGTTGAAGTGATAAACCCGGCGGTTCCACTCTTCCAGCGGATCGTAGACGTTCAGCGCATTGAGCGTGGAACGTTCGAACTCGCGCTGATCCAGCCCCGGGTTGAACTTGAGTTTGCTCAGCGGTTCCTTGAAACCGTCACTGTCGACCACGACAGGTGCGTTGGCTTTGCTGTTGTCGGCATTGGCGACGCCTGCACAGAGTAACGCAGCGATAAGCAGGAGGTATTTAGCCACGGAAGAACTCCAGCATAGCGTCGCTGTTGACGCGGTAATTTAGGTTGCCGCAATGGCCACCCAGTGGATAAACGGTCAAACGGTCGCCAAAGGTCTTGCGCAGGAAACCGAGGTCGCCAGGGCCGAGGATCACGTCGTCGGCGTTGTGCATGACGGCGATTTTCGGGCTGTCGTGCAGGTAATCCTTGAGGGCATACAGGCTGACCTGGTCGATCAGTTGCAGCAGGCTGCCGCCGTCGGTGCGGGCGCGCCACATCGGGATCACTTGCTCGGTGATGTAGCAGTCGAAGTCGCATTGCAGCGCACGCTTGAGGAACGGCGTGAGGCTGGTGCCTTCGGTGATCGGGTATTTCGGCGGGGTGATCAGGCCGCGGCGGTTGATCAGGTCCGAGGTGAAGGCAATGTCGGCCGCCGAAAAGCGGAACGAAGTGCCGATCAGCATGGCCATCTGCTCGTTGGTCAGGTGCTGCTTGGACTGCTGGAAGTCGTAGAGCAGGGCATCGTTGAGGTCGATGTAGCCTTTTTGCTGGAAGTAGCGAGTCAGTTTGTTCAGCACCAGTTCATAAAACGTGGTGCTGTTGTTGATGCCCTTGACCTCGGTCTGGACCAGCTTGTCCAGGTTGGTGATCGAGGTGTAGAGGTTGACCGGCGGGTTGAGCAGCAAGACTTTCTTGAAGTTGAAGCTGCGACGGGTTTCGTCCAGGTGCGCGACGAAGGCCGCGTCCAGCGCGCCCAGGCTGTAACCGGTCAGGTAGTAATCGGTGACGGCAACGTGCGGGTTTTGCGCCCGGACGGCCTGCATCACCCGGTACATGTCTTCGGCGTCTTCCTTGGTGATACCCGGTGTGGCAAAGCGTGAGGCCGCGCTCATAAAGTCGAAACTGGTGGGCGACGACAGTTGCACCACGTGATAACCGGCCTTGTAGTAGAGCTTTTTCAGGTACTCATTGAGGCTGCTGTCATAACGCGCACCGGTGCCGGCGATCAGGAAGATCAGCGGCGCAGCCTTGTCCTGAGTGGCAATACGATAGGTCAGCTTTTTGACCGGCCAGAAATTGTCTGGCAGTTCGAATGCACGCTCCGGGCGCAGAGTCACGCTGCGAGTCTGCTGATCGATGTCGTCGTCCAGCGGTAACTCCGGGCGCAGGTCCGGCGGAGTCGTGGCAATGGTCGCCTCGAACGGGTTGGTCAAGGGGTAGCCATAACTGGCGGCGTCGATATCGACCGCCAGTGCGGACGCACTCAAAATAAGGCCGCCAAACAGGGCGGCGAAGCGCAAGGAACGGAGCATGACTAGATCCCTTAGAGGAAGGTGCCGAATGAAGTTCGCAGGCTATGACCACGGGGTTTGCGCCAAAGTGCCATGCTGCGGCACCAATCTGGGCGAATTTCGGATCAATAGTAGCTGGACGATACACTTTGCAGCTATTTCGTGACTAATTATCTGTTACGCGCGTTTGCTTAGCGCTGCCGGAGGATTAAGCTGGCCGCCGTTTTCGTTTATTGGAGTGCTTCATGTCCCGCCGTCTGCCCGTGATTCTGCTACTCGTTCTGCTGCCATTATGGCTGGCCGCCAGTTATGGCGCGCGTTATGGCTTTATGGAGGATGCGCAGTGGGTTGGCATCTGCGTGGACGAGGCGAGCCGCTGGGAATGCCAGATTCGTTCGAACCTGGGCTTGATGATTCACTTCAAGGTGTTGGGCTTTGCTGCACTGGCCGCTGCGATCATCGGGTTTGTGGTGCCGGGCCGGGCAGGGTGGTGGCTGGCAGTGCTGGCGCTGGTGTTCGGGTTTCCGGCGCTGGCGTTGTACAACACGACCTTGGCCGTTTTTGCGGTGGTGATTGCCGGGTTGCGGCTGGTCCGGGCCTCCCGTAGCGCCTGATAGTCCGTCTTCGCGGGCAAGCCTCGCTCCTGCAGGATCTTCGTCGTACACAACATCTGTATTCGCCGAATAATCCTGTGGGAGCGTGGCTTGTCCGCGAAGAGGCCACCTAGCTGCGCTGAAGATTACGCCTTGCGAACCCGCAAACAGCGCCACAACATCGCCACCATCAAAACACTCACCAGCGCCCAACCCCAGGCTTGCTGGTTCTGCAACCCTTCACGGAACAGCTGCGGTGCAATGCCGGCGCCAATGATGAAGGTCAGCAGGGCGATTTCACGGCGCGCCGCGCTCACTGGGCGGCACAGGTAAACCAGCGCCGGCAGTATGAAGGCGACACTTGGAAAGCTTCGATAACGCGGGTCGATCACCAGTTCAAGCATCATCACCGCCGCCGCAAAACCTGCTCCGGCGACCAGCCAGCCTGCTCGACGCTCCAGTGCATTGAACGCCCGCTCACGCCAACCGGTACGAGCGCTCAGCGTCAATGCGGCATGCGCCAGCACCAACAGATTCAACCCCGTCAGCAACGCCACCCACAACCATTCACTGGCAAAGCGCGTCGTGACTCGCGCCAGATCACCCCAGGCGCCAATCGAGCACGCCGCCAGTGCGCCGAGCAGCGGCAGCACCAGTGCAGCGCGGGTGGTGCGTACACGCCCGCCAAGGATCAGCGTGCCAAGAAAAATCAAACCGCCAACGGCCAGCCACTGCGACCAGTACGGCACGTTCGACACGGGACCGGCCAGCACGCCCTTGTCCTGGCGATCGGCATCGAACAGCCCCCAGTAACCACCGACCGCACCTTCGCTGGCGCGCTTCCAGGGCTGGTCGAAAGCTTCGATCAGGTTGTAATGCCAGCCCTGCTGCTCGGCCATGATGACAAAACCGCGAATGAACTTGGCTTCGTTAACCCGGCTCGGCAGGGCGGTTTCGCGCTGACGGCCTTCGCTCGGCCAGCCGGTTTCGCCAATCACCACGTCCTTGGGCGCGAATTTGTTGCCGAACACCTGACGCACTTCGGCCACATGCTGCAGCGCGGCGTCGATGTTCGAGGGATCATCTTCCCAGTACGGCAGCAAATGGATGGTCAGGAAATCCACTGCCGGGGCGATTTCCGGGTGCTTGAGCCAAAACTCCCAGACATCGGCGTAAGTCACCGGTTGATTGACCTGGCTTTTGACTTTATTGATCAGCTTTGCCAGCTGCGCACCCGTGACTTCCTTGCGCAGCAGGGTTTCGTTGCCGACGATCACCGAGGTCACCACGTCCGCGTTGGCGTTGGCCGAGGCGATCAGCAGGTCGACTTCTTTCTCGGTGTCCACCGGGTTGCTGTTGACCCAGGCGCCAATCATCAGTTTCAAACCATGCTTGCGCGCCAGGTCGGGCAACGCCTCGAGGCCGGTCATGGAATAGGTGCGGATGCACTCGAAGCTTTTGGCCAGCAGCGCGAGGTCGGCGTCCATGCGTTCGGGGCGCAACTTGAACGGCACGTCGAACGGCGACTGGTCCTTGTCGAACGGGGTGTAGGAGGCGCATTGCAGCTTGTGCGTCGCGCTGGCCACGTCCGGCAGAATCACCGGTTTGCCAAGGCCGTACCAAAAGCCGCCAAGGGCAAACAGCCCCAGCAGGCAAGCGAAGAGATAAGCCAGAAAAGGAAAGCGGGAGGTCGCGGGCATGGTCAGGCCGTCTGGGAGCAAAGCCGCGCATGTTACCTTCATTTGCCCCGCGCTAGGGGGCTTGCATGATTTTGACATGCAAAGTTCGGGCGGATTGGTCGGCGCACTCCAGGCGGTCGTGATTAATGGCGTTCTGATGTCGTTTCTCGATGCCTTGAGGTCGCTGACAGCACAGGTTCCGGTTGTCGTCAGGTTGATTATCGAGGCATCAGTGCTCCCATGGTAAATCACGCTGATGTTCGAACGAGTTTGCGGTGGGCGTGATGGGGGCGCTGTGCACCATAACAATACGTTGACGCGACTCGGCACCCGTCGAGCGCAGCACTTTCGGGGAAGTAACGATGAAGATGCGACGACTTTTAGGCGCAGGTGCCGCTCTGGTGCTCGCGATTGGCTCCACAATGGCCAATGCCGAGAGCAAAACCCTGAGCATCGGTTACGTTGACGGTTGGTCCGACAGCGTCGCGACCACGCATGTGGCCGCCGAAGTGATCAAGCAAAAGCTGGGTTATGACGTGAAACTGCAAGCCGTCGCCACCGGGATCATGTGGCAGGGTGTGGCCACCGGCAAACTCGACGCCATGTTGTCCGCCTGGCTGCCGGTGACTCACGGCGAATACTGGACCAAGAACAAGGATCAAGTCGTCGATTACGGTCCGAACTTCAAGGATGCAAAAATCGGCTTGATCGTGCCGGAGTACGTCAAGGCTAAAACCATCGATGACCTGAAAACTGACGACACCTTCAAAAAACGCATCGTCGGCATCGACGCCGGTTCGGGCGTGATGCTTAAAACCGAGCAGGCGATCAAGGATTACGATCTGACCGGGTATCAACTCAAGGCCAGTTCCGGCGCCGGCATGATTGCCGAGCTGACCCGTGCCGAGAAGAAAAACGAATCCATCGCTGTGACCGGTTGGGTGCCGCACTGGATGTTCGCCAAGTGGAAACTGCGCTTCCTGGACGACCCGAAAGGCGTTTATGGCGCGGCTGAAACCGTGAACAACATCGGCAGCAAAGAACTGGCCACCAAGGCGCCGGAAGTTGCCAAGTTCCTGAAGAACTTCCAGTGGGCCTCGAAAGACGAAATCGGCGAAGTCATGTTGGCGATTCAAGACGGCGCCAAGCCTGACGCCGCGGCGAAAGATTGGGTGGCCAAACACCCTGAGCGCGTTGCAGACTGGATCAAGTGATTTGAGCTGACGGCTCTAGTCAGCACCTATCAAGGCCCTTTGGCATATTGCCAACGGGCCTTTTGTTTTTTTTGTAGGAGCCAGGCTTGCCGGCGAAAGCGATCGTGAGGACGCCTTCGCCGGCAAGCCTGGCTCCTACAAAAGTTGCGTCACACCAGAAAATGGCGATTCTGTCATGTCGTTCTAATACTAAGGTCGTCTGGAACCTGCCCCGCAGCCGCATAGAGTGGATAACGTTCCAACTTTAATCTGTGCTGCGAGGATAAAAACAATGAACGACAGCATTTACCTCTCGATTCAAAACAGCCCGCGCTTCAAGGAGCTGGTTAGTAAGCGAGAAAGGTTCGCCTGGATTCTTTCGGCGATCATGCTTGGGCTTTACTCCGGATTCATCCTTTTGATTGCTTACGGGCCGCATATTCTGGGAGCGAAAATCAGCCCCGAGTCTTCGATTACCTGGGGGATACCGATTGGTGTCGGGCTGATTCTCTCGGCCTTTATCCTGACAGCGATCTATGTACGACGCGCCAATGGCGAATTCGACGACCTGAACAATCTGATTCTCAAGGAGGCTCAGCAATGATCCGGCGTCTATTGGCTCTATTGAGCGTTGCAGCATTCGCACCGGGTGCCTGGGCGGCTGAAGCCCTGACCGGCGCGGTTCAGAAACAACCGCTGAACGTCGCCGCGATCCTGATGTTCGTGGCGTTCGTTGGCGCGACTTTGTATATCACCTACTGGGCCTCCAAGAAAAATAACTCGGCGGCCGACTACTATGCGGCGGGCGGCAAGATCACCGGTTTCCAGAATGGTCTGGCGATTGCCGGTGACTACATGTCGGCGGCGTCCTTCCTGGGTATTTCCGCCCTGGTGTTCACTTCCGGCTACGATGGCCTGATCTACTCGATCGGCTTCCTGGTGGGCTGGCCGATCATTCTGTTTCTGATCGCCGAGCGCCTGCGTAACCTGGGTAAGTACACCTTTGCCGATGTGGCGTCCTACCGCCTTGGGCAAACCCAGATTCGCTCGCTGTCCGCTTGCGGTTCGCTGGTGGTGGTGGCGTTCTACCTGATCGCGCAAATGGTCGGGGCCGGCAAGCTGATCCAGTTGCTGTTCGGTCTGGATTACCACGTAGCAGTGATCCTGGTCGGCGTCCTGATGTGCATGTACGTGCTGTTTGGCGGCATGCTGGCGACCACTTGGGTGCAGATCATCAAGGCTGTGCTGTTGCTGTCCGGTGCCTCGTTCATGGCGCTGATGGTGATGAAGCACGTCAACTTTGACTTCAGCACACTGTTCTCCGAGGCGATCAAGGTTCACGCCAAAGGCGAAGCGATCATGAGCCCCGGCGGTCTGGTGAAAGACCCGGTCTCGGCGTTCTCCCTTGGCCTGGCATTGATGTTCGGTACCGCTGGCCTGCCGCACATCCTGATGCGCTTCTTCACCGTGAGTGACGCAAAAGAAGCTCGCAAGAGCGTGCTGTATGCAACCGGCTTCATTGGCTACTTCTACATCCTGACTTTCATCATCGGCTTCGGCGCGATCCTGCTGGTCAGCACCAACCCGGCCTTTAAAGATGCTGCTGGCGCGCTGTTGGGCGGCAACAACATGGCGGCGGTGCACCTGGCCAACGCGGTGGGTGGCAGTATTTTCCTGGGCTTTATCTCGGCGGTAGCGTTTGCGACCATTCTGGCGGTGGTTGCCGGTTTGACCCTGGCCGGTGCTTCGGCGGTGTCTCACGACCTGTATGCCAGCGTGATCAAGAAAGGCAAGGCCAACGAGAAGGACGAGATCCGTGTCTCGAAAATCACCACCATCGCTTTGGCAGTGCTGGCGATCGGCTTGGGCATTCTGTTCGAAAGCCAGAACATCGCGTTCATGGTGGGCCTGGCGTTCTCCATCGCAGCGAGCTGTAACTTCCCGGTGCTGTTGCTTTCCATGTACTGGAAGAAACTGACCACTCGCGGTGCAATGATCGGCGGCTGGTTGGGTCTGGTGAGTGCGGTTGGTTTGATGGTGCTGGGTCCAACCATCTGGGTGCAGATCCTGCATCACGAGAAGGCTATCTTCCCGTATGAGTACCCGGCGCTGTTCTCGATGGCCATTGCGTTTATCGGGATCTGGTTCTTCTCGATCACTGACAAGTCGGCGGCTGGCGTTAATGAGCGTGCGCTGTTCTTCCCGCAGTTTGTTCGTTCGCAGACCGGTTTGGGGGCGAGTGGGGCGGTTTCTCACTAAGGCTTCGGGTTTGTCTGTGTAAGTTGCGTTAAACGAAAAATGCCCTGGTCGAGAGATCGGGGCATTTTTTTTGTTGGCGATGGTATTTGGTGTAGGAGCGAGGCTTGCCCGCGAAGGCGGCCTGTCTCTCTCGGGTGTACATATCCATTCCTGCGGTAACGGCCACTTATGGTTTCGCCCTTACGGCGAGTCCCTTTTGTCAAACGCCACAAAAGGAACCAAAAAGTCTCGCCCCAAGCGTCCGGCCCCTCGCTAAGGCTCGGCGTTCCTTCGCTCCGGTATCCATCCGGGGACACTGCCCTCCGGTCTGCTTCGCGACGACCTACATGCAGCGTGTTCGACTGCGTCGAACGGCGCTACGCGCCACTCCCCGGATGAACACCTCCACTCAGCCTCCCGAAAGGGGCGGGTGGATCAAGATCAAGAGCTGCAGGCGAGCTAACGCTCGGCCTGATGAGGTGGTGAGAATCAAAAGCTGTACGCTGAGTTCTTGTAGGAGCGAGGCTTGCCCGCGAAGGCGGCCTGACAGCCGACCTGTTCTTGCGGATGTACGCAAGCTTTCCAAAGGCAGTGATCCTTTTGGCTTTGGCTTTGGCTTTGGCTTTGGCTTTGGCTTTGGCTTTGGCTTTGGCTTTGGCTTTGGCTTTGGCTTTGGCTTTGGCTTTGGCTTTGGCTTTGGCTTTTGACGTTGATCTTGATCTTGATCTTGTTCTCTCGCCCCTTCGGCAGACCTTAGGCGATGCCCCCTGATGGGCACCGTAGCGAGGGAACGCGGAGCCTCAGCGAGGCGCCGTACGTCGGGGCGAAGCCTTTTGGTTCCGTTTTGGCGTTTGAAAAAGGGACTCGCTGTAAGAGCGAAACCATAAGTAGCCGTTACCGCAGAAACGGATATGTACACAACCAAAAAACCAGTCGGCCCCAAGGCCGCTGAGACCGCACAAACAAAAACGGCCTCTATATAAATAGAGGCCGTTCCCGGTACAACTTAAGACGTTATCGCAAGACAGGTCTTATTTGCGGTCTTCCAGCTTGGTGATGTCACGCGACTCATAGCCGGTGTACAGCTGGCGAGGACGGCCAATCTTGTACGGGCTGGAGAGCATTTCTTTCCAGTGGGAGATCCAGCCGACAGTCCGCGCCAGGGCGAAGATCACGGTGAACATGCTGGTTGGAATGCCGATCGCCTTGAGGATGATCCCCGAGTAGAAGTCGACGTTCGGGTACAGCGAGCGTTCGATGAAGTACGGGTCGGTCAGCGCGATCTCTTCCAGGCGCATGGCCAGTTCGAGTTGTTTGTCGTGCTTGATACCCAGTTCCTTCAGCACTTCGTCGCAAGTCTGCTTCATGACGGTAGCGCGTGGGTCGCGGTTTTTGTAAACCCGGTGACCGAAGCCCATCAGTTTGAACGGATCGTTCTTGTCCTTGGCCTTGGCAATGTACTTGTCGATGTTCGACACATCGCCAATTTCATCGAGCATGGTCAGAACAGCTTCGTTCGCGCCGCCGTGGGCAGGGCCCCACAGTGCAGCGATGCCGGCGGCGATACAGGCGAACGGGTTGGCACCCGAAGAACCGGCCAGGCGTACAGTGGAAGTCGATGCGTTCTGCTCGTGGTCGGCATGGAGGATGAAGATCCGGTCCATGGCCTTGGCGAGTACCGGGCTGATCGGTTTGATCTCGCACGGGGTGTTGAACATCATGTGCAGGAAGTTTTCCGCGTACGTCAGGTCGTTGCGCGGGTACATCATGGGTTGGCCCATGGAGTACTTGTAAACCATCGCTGCCAGGGTCGGCATCTTGGCAACCAGGCGGATCGCGGAAATTTCGCGATGCTGCGGGTTATTGATGTCGAGGGAGTCGTGGTAGAAGGCCGAGAGGGCGCCGACTACGCCGCACATGACGGCCATTGGGTGAGCGTCGCGACGGAAGCCGTTGAAGAAGGTCTTCAGCTGCTCGTGAACCATGGTGTGGTTCTTCACGGTGCTGACGAACTGGGCCTTCTGTTCTGCGGTCGGCAATTCGCCGTTGAGCAGCAGATAGCAGGTTTCCAGGTAGTCCGATTTTTCAGCGAGCTGTTCGATCGGGTAACCGCGGTGCAGCAGAATGCCGTTGTCGCCGTCGATATAGGTGATCTTCGACTCGCAGGAAGCTGTCGACATGAAACCAGGGTCAAAGGTGAAACGGCCCGTGGCCGTCAGGCCCCGAACGTCGATTACATCGGGACCAACGGTGCCGGTTAAAATGGGCAGCTCGACGGGGGCTGCGCCCTCGATGATCAACTGCGCTTTTTTGTCAGCCATGTGGCCTCCTATTTATGCTTGAAATCATCAGACAGACCCCCCACGCAGGGCCCGCACCACTATAGTGAGATAAATTCGAATGTCAATTTGCCTAAAGTCTTGCTCCAGAAGGCTTTAACCGGACTTTTTCCTCGAAATTGACTGCCATTTACGCCTTTTATCCAACTTGTGCAATGAGCTATTAGGGGAAGGTGAACGCGTTGTCATTAGTAGCCTAACTGTCTATACTCGGCCTCCGACCGCCAGGGGCTTTTGGGCCTGCTTTACTGGGGGTCGCACTCCCTGGGTGGTGGGTACCTGACCAGTGCACTCCCCAACAACTTTGCCCTGATTGTTAGGGGCTCTTCAGTGTGAAAAAAAGCCGTGAATAGCCAACGACCTGTAAACCTAGACCTAAGGACCATCAAACTCCCAGTCACTGCTTACACGTCCATTCTTCACCGAATCTCCGGAATCATCCTCTTTGTCAGCCTGGCCATCATGCTTTATGCATTGGACAAGTCGCTCGACTCGGAAGAAGGCTTCGGTCAGGTGAAAGCGTGTCTGACCAGTCCGCTAGCCAAGCTAGTGATTTGGGGCATCCTGTCCGCCTTGCTGTATCACCTGGTTGCCGGTGTGCGCCATTTGATCATGGACATGGGCATCGGCGAGTCGCTTGAAGGCGGCAAACTGGGCTCGAAAATCGTTATCGCCGTTTCCGTGGTGGTAATCGTTCTGGCAGGAGTTTGGATATGGTAACTAACGTCACGAACCTGTCCCGTTCGGGCCTCTATGACTGGATGGCACAACGTGTGTCTGCGGTCGTTCTCGCGGCTTATTTCATTTTCCTGATCGGATACGTCGTCGCCAACCCTGGCATCGGCTACGCCCAATGGCATGAACTGTTCGCAAGCAACTGGATGCGTATTTTCAGTCTCCTGGCCCTCGTTGCCCTCGGCGCTCACGCCTGGGTCGGCATGTGGACCATCGCGACCGACTACCTGACGCCAATGGCGTTCGGCAAGTCCGCAACTGCAATACGTTTCCTTTTTCAGGCGGTATGCGGCGTTGCGATGTTCGCTTACTTCGTCTGGGGTGTGCAGATTCTCTGGGGTATCTGATTCATGTCTACTACAGTTAATACGCTTTCGTTCGACGCCATCATCATTGGCGGCGGCGGTGCTGGCATGCGCGCTGCGCTGCAACTGGCACAAGGTGGTCACAAGACTGCCGTAGTTACCAAGGTTTTCCCGACTCGTTCGCACACTGTATCCGCCCAGGGTGGCATCACCTGCGCCATCGCCTCGGCAGATCCGAACGATGACTGGCGCTGGCACATGTACGATACCGTCAAGGGTTCCGACTACATCGGTGACCAGGACGCTATCGAATACATGTGTTCCGTAGGCCCGGAAGCCGTTTTCGAACTCGAGCACATGGGTTTGCCGTTCTCCCGTACCGAACAGGGCCGCATCTATCAGCGTCCGTTCGGCGGTCAGTCGAAAGACTTCGGTAAAGGTGGCCAGGCTGCACGTACATGCGCCGCTGCCGACCGTACCGGTCACGCACTGCTGCACACCCTGTACCAGGCCAACCTCAAGGCTGGCACCGTATTCCTCAACGAATACTACGGTGTGGATCTGGTGAAGAACGAAGACGGTGCCTTTGTCGGCATGATCGTCATCTGCATCGAAACCGGCGAAACTTCCTACGTTCGCGCTAACGCCACCGTATTGGCGACTGGCGGTGCAGGTCGTATCTACTCGTCCACCACCAATGCCCTGATCAACACCGGTGACGGCGTCGGCATGGCTCTGCGTGCTGGCGTGCCGGTACAAGACATTGAAATGTGGCAGTTCCACCCGACCGGCATCGCCGGCGCCGGTGTATTGGTGACTGAAGGTTGCCGCGGTGAAGGCGGTTACCTGATCAACAAGCACGGCGAGCGTTTCATGGAGCGTTATGCTCCGAACGCCAAAGACCTTGCAGGTCGTGACGTTGTTGCCCGTTCGATGGTTAAAGAAATCATTGCCGGCAACGGTTGCGGTCCGGATGGCGACCACGTAATGCTGAAACTCGATCACCTCGGTGAAGAAGTTCTGCACAGTCGTCTGCCAGGCATCATGGAACTGTCCAAGACTTTCGCCCACGTCGATCCAGCCGTGGCGCCGATTCCGGTCGTTCCAACCTGCCACTATATGATGGGCGGCGTTGCCACCAACATTCATGGCCAGGCAATCACCCAGGACGCCGACGGCGTCGACCAGATCATTCCTGGTCTGTTCGCAGTGGGCGAAGTGGCCTGCGTATCGGTTCACGGTGCCAACCGTCTGGGTGGTAACTCGCTGCTCGACCTGGTGGTATTCGGCCGTGCGGCCGGTCTGTTCCTGGAGCAGACCCTGAAGGAAGGCGTTGATTACGCCCGTCCTCGCCAGTCCGACATCGACGCAGCCCTGGCTCGTCTCGATGGCCTGAACTCGCGTACAGAAGGCGAAGACGTCGCCACTCTGCGTAAAGAACTGCAAAGCTGCATGCAGAACTACTTCGGTGTATTCCGTACCGGTGAATACATGCAGAAGGGTATTGCCCAGCTGGCTGACCTGCGTGGCCGTATCGCCAACGTCAAGATCAACGACAAGAGCCAGGCGTTCAACACCGCTCGAATCGAAGCCCTGGAACTGCAAAACCTGCTGGAAGTGGCCGAAGCCACCGCCATCGCTGCAGAGATCCGCAAAGAGTCCCGCGGCGCTCACGCCCGTGAAGACTACGAAGATCGCGACGACGAAAACTGGCTGTGCCACACCCTGTACTTCCCGGGTGACAAGCGCGTGACCAAGCGTGCCGTGAACTTCTCGCCGAAAACTGTTCCGACTTTTGAACCTAAGATTCGGACTTATTAAGGGTGGCCGCCATGTTGCAAGTCAGTGTTTATCGCTACAACCCTGATCAGGACGCTGCGCCGTTCATGCAGGAATTCCAGGTCGACACCGGTGGTAAAGACCTGATGGTGCTGGACGTGCTGGCCCTGATCAAAGAGCAGGACGAAGGTTTCTCCTATCGTCGCTCTTGCCGTGAAGGTGTTTGCGGTTCCGACGGCATGAACATCAACGGCAAAAACGGCCTGGCCTGCGTCACGCCGCTGTCTTCTGTCGTAAAAGGTAACAAGCTGATTGTTCGTCCGCTGCCAGGTTTGCCGGTTATCCGTGACCTGGTCGTCGATATGAGCATCTTCTACAAGCAATACGAGAAGGTTAAGCCATACCTGCAGAACGACACGCCGGCTCCGGCCATCGAACGTCTGCAGACCCCGGAAGAGCGTGAAAAGCTCGACGGTCTGTACGAGTGCATCCTGTGCGCTTGCTGCTCGACCTCTTGCCCGTCCTTCTGGTGGAACCCGGACAAGTTCCTGGGCCCGGCTGCACTGCTGCAAGCTTACCGCTTCCTGGCAGACAGCCGCGACACCAAGACTGCCGAGCGTCTGGCTTCGCTGGATGACCCGTTCAGCGTATTCCGCTGCCGCGGGATCATGAACTGCGTCAACGTCTGTCCGAAAGGCCTGAACCCGACTAAGGCCATCGGTCACGTGCGTAACATGCTGCTGCAAAGCGGCGTGTGATTCAGCTGTAACTGCAAGACCGCTGTACCCGTAGATGCTACGGCGCAGGCTTCAACCGGCGCCGTAGTTTTAACCTGGGCAGCAGCTTACAAGGCTGCGGCTCTTATTTTGAAGAAATGAGACAAGCAGGGGCATCCGGGCTGGTACCCGGACTATCAGCGTGATCCTAAGTGGCTTGTTTTGGTCGCTGCATTCGGACTTCTGCAAGTTTGCTCGGTGTCGACGCCGGTGGTGTTCCCCTAACCGAGGGTGACCAAGCATGCAAGAAAGCGTGATGCAGCGCATGTGGAACAGCGCCTACCTTTCAGGTGGAAACGCTGCCTATGTGGAAGAGCTTTATGAGCTCTACCTGCACGACCCTAACGCTGTGCCAGAAGAGTGGCGCACCTACTTTCAGAAGCTGCCTATTGACGGCAGCTCTGCCACCGATGTTTCGCACTCCACAATTCGCGATCATTTCGTCTTGCTGGCAAAGAACCAGCGCCGCGCCCAACCGGTTTCCGCCGGCAGCGTGAGCAGTGAGCACGAGAAGAAGCAAGTTGAAGTGCTGCGATTGATCCAGGCCTACCGTATGCGTGGCCACCAGGCAGCCCAGCTTGACCCGCTGGGGCTGTGGCAGCGTCCTGCACCTGCAGACCTGTCGATCAATCATTACGGCTTGACCAATGCCGATCTTGATACGACCTTCCGTGCCGGCGACCTGTTCATCGGCAAAGAGGAGGCGAGCCTACGCGAAATTCACGAAGCGTTGCAGCAGACATATTGCCGCACCATCGGCGCTGAATTTACGCATATCACCGATTCCGAGCAGCGCCAGTGGTTCCAGCAGCGTCTGGAAAGCGTGCGTGGTCGTCCGACGTACTCCGCCGACATCAAGAGCCACCTGCTCGAGCGCGTCACCGCCGGCGAAGGCCTGGAAAAATACCTGGGCACCAAATACCCGGGTACCAAGCGTTTCGGCCTGGAAGGCGGCGAGAGCCTGATTCCGATGCTCGACGAGTTGATCCAGCGTTCCGGTTCCTACGGCACCAAGGAAATCGTTATCGGCATGGCCCACCGTGGCCGTCTGAACGTGCTGGTCAACACCTTCGGCAAGAACCCGCGCGAGCTGTTCGACGAGTTCGAAGGCAAGAAGAAGGTCGAGCTGGGTTCCGGTGACGTTAAGTATCACCAGGGCTTCTCGTCCAACGTCATGACCACCGGCGGTGAAGTTCACCTGGCGATGGCCTTCAACCCGTCCCACCTGGAAATCGTATCTCCAGTGGTCGAGGGTTCGGTTCGCGCCCGTCAGGATCGTCGTAACGACCCTACCGGCGAGAAGGTTCTGCCGATCTCCATCCACGGTGACGCGGCATTCGCCGGTCAGGGCGTGGTGATGGAAACCTTCCAGATGTCGCAGACCCGCGGTTTCAAGACCGGCGGCACCGTGCACATCGTGATCAACAACCAGGTCGGTTTCACCATCAGCAACCCGCTGGACTCGCGTTCCACCGAGTACGCGACCGACGTTGCGAAAATGATCCAGGCGCCGATCCTCCATGTGAATGGTGATGATCCGGAAGCCGTATTGTTCGTGACCCAGTTGGCCATCGACTACCGCATGCAGTTCAAGCGTGACGTGGTAATCGACCTGGTCTGCTACCGTCGTCGTGGCCACAACGAGGCCGACGAGCCAAGTGGCACCCAGCCGATCATGTATCAGCAGATCACCAAGCAGCGCACCACCCGTGAGCTGTACGCCGATCGTCTGACCCAGGGCGGTGTACTCGACGCAGAGCGTGTTCAGGCGAAAGTCGACGAATACCGCAACGCGCTGGACAACGGCCTGCATGTTGTAAAAAGCCTGGTCAAAGAGCCGAACAAAGAGTTGTTCGTGGACTGGCGTCCGTATCTGGGCCACGCCTGGACCGCGCGTCACGACACGCGTTTCGATCTGAAAACCTTGCAGGAACTGTCCGCCAAGCTGCTGGAAATCCCGGAAGGCTTCGTGGTTCAGCGCCAGGTCTCGAAAATCTACGAAGACCGTCAGAAGATGCAAGCCGGCGGCCTGCCGATCAACTGGGGTTACGCCGAAACCATGGCGTACGCGACCCTGGCGTTCGAAGGTCACCCGATTCGCATGACGGGTCAGGACATCGGTCGCGGCACGTTCTCGCACCGTCACGCTGTCTTGCACAACCAGAAAGACGCGGGGACCTACGTCCCGCTGCAAAACCTGTACAAGGGCCAGCCACGTTTCGACCTGTACGATTCGTTCCTGTCCGAAGAAGCCGTGCTGGCGTTCGAATACGGTTACTCGACCACCACGCCTGAGGCGCTGGTGATCTGGGAAGCCCAGTTCGGTGACTTCGCCAACGGTGCCCAGGTGGTTATCGACCAGTTCATCACCAGTGGCGAGCACAAGTGGGGCCGTCTTTGCGGTCTGACCATGCTGCTGCCGCACGGTTATGAAGGTCAGGGGCCGGAGCACTCGTCGGCGCGTCTGGAGCGTTACCTGCAACTGTGCGCCGAGCACAACATTCAGGTAGCCGTACCGACCACGCCGGCCCAGATCTACCACTTGCTGCGTCGTCAGGTGATTCGCCCGCTGCGCAAGCCATTGATCGTTCTGACTCCGAAGTCGCTGCTGCGTCACAAACTGGCCATATCGACCCTGGAAGATCTGGCCGAAGGTTCGTTCCAGACCGTGATCCCGGAAATCGATGTTCAAGACCCGAAAAAGGTCGAGCGCATTGTTCTGTGTAGCGGCAAGGTCTACTACGACCTGCTGGAAAAACGCCGTGCCGAAGGTCGTGATGACATCGCCATCGTGCGTATCGAGCAGCTGTACCCGTTCCCTGAGGACGACTTGAATGAAGTCCTGGCTCCGTACACCAACCTCAAACATATCGTTTGGTGTCAGGAAGAGCCGATGAACCAGGGTGCCTGGTACTGCAGCCAGCACCACATGCGCCGCATCGTGGGCAATCACAACAAGGCACTCGTTCTCGAGTACGCCGGCCGTGATGCTTCTGCTGCACCTGCTTGTGGTTATGCATCGATGCACGCTGAGCAGCAGGAAAAACTGCTGCAAGACGCCTTTACTGTTTAACGCCTTCGCGCACCTGAAACCGAATTTAAGGACCCACAGATAATGGCTATCGAAATCAAAGCCCCCACTTTCCCGGAATCGGTTGCCGATGGCACCGTTGCCACCTGGCACAAAAAACCGGGCGACGCTGTAAAGCGTGACGACCTGATCGTCGACATCGAAACCGACAAGGTTGTGCTGGAAGTGTTGGCTACCGCTGACGGCGTGCTGGGCGCTATCGTCAAGAACGAAGGCGACACCGTTCTGTCCGACGAAGTGCTGGGCTCCATCGAAGCGGGCGGCGCTGCTGCCGCTCCAGCTGCTGCCGCGGCTCCGGCTGCTGCACAAGCTGCTGCGCCAGCCGCCGAAGGCGAAGACGATCCTGTTGCTGCACCGGCTGCTCGCAAGCTGGCTGAAGAAAACGGCATCAACATCGCTTCCGTTGCCGGCACTGGCAAAGGCGGTCGTGTGACCAAGGAAGACGTGGTTGCAGCCGTTGCTGCCAAGAAAGCCGCTCCGGCTGCCGCGCCTGCCAAGGCTGCTGCTCCGGCTGCCGCTGCTCCTGTGTTCGCCGCTGGCGACCGCATCGAGAAGCGCGTTCCGATGACCCGCGTTCGCGCTACCGTGGCCAAGCGCCTGGTAGAAGCCCAGTCGAACATGGCGATGCTGACCACCTTCAACGAAGTCGACATGACTGAAGTCATGGCCCTGCGTTCGAAGTACAAAGACCTGTTCGAGAAGTCCCACAACGGCGTGCGCCTGGGCTTCATGTCGTTCTTCGTCAAGGCTGCCACTGAAGCGCTGAAACGCTTCCCGGCTGTCAACGCGTCGATCGACGGTGCCGACATCGTTTACCACGGTTATGCCGACGTCGGCGTGGCTGTTTCCAGCGACCGCGGCCTGGTTGTACCGGTTCTGCGTAACGCCGAACTGATGAGCCTGGCTGAAATCGAAGGCGGCATCGCCACCTTCGGCAAGAAGGCTCGCGACGGCAAACTGTCGATGGACGAAATGACCGGCGGTACGTTCACCATCACCAACGGTGGTACTTTCGGTTCGATGATGTCGACTCCGATCGTCAACCCGCCGCAAGCGGCCATCCTGGGCATGCACAACATTCTGCAGCGTCCTATGGCGATCAACGGTCAGGTCGTGATCCGTCCGATGATGTACCTCGCTCTGTCCTACGATCACCGTCTGATCGATGGCAAAGAAGCTGTGACCTTCCTGGTTACCATCAAGAACCTGCTGGAAGACCCGGCTCGTTTGCTGCTGGATATCTAAAAAGCAGCTGCAAGCTGCAAGCTGCAAGCCTCAAGCGCAAAACATGCGAATGGGCTTCAACTTGCAGCTCGCGGCTTGAAGCTTGCTGCTAAAAGGGAACCTTTTTTATGACTCAGAAATTCGACGTGGTAGTGATTGGCGCGGGCCCTGGCGGCTACGTGGCTGCCATTAAAGCAGCGCAACTGGGCCTCTCCACTGCCTGCATCGAGAAATACACCGACAAGGAAGGCAAACTGGCCCTCGGCGGTACTTGCCTGAACGTCGGCTGCATTCCATCCAAGGCGCTGCTGGACAGCTCCTGGAAGTACAAGGAAGCCAAAGAAGGCTTCGCGATCCACGGCATCAATCACGCTGGCGTGACCATGGACGTGGCGGCAATGGTTGGCCGTAAAGCCAACATCGTCAAAGGCCTGACCTCTGGCGTTGCCACCCTGTTCAAGGCGAACGGCGTCACTTCCCTGCAAGGCCACGGCAAACTGCTGGCTGGCAAGAAAGTCGAGCTGACCAAGCCAGACGGCACCGTTGAAATCATCGAAGCCGAGAACGTGATTCTGGCTTCGGGCTCGCGTCCGATCGACATTCCACCGGCTCCGGTTGACCAGAACGTCATCGTCGATTCGACCGGCGCGCTGGAATTCCAATCCGTTCCCAAGCGTCTGGGCGTGATCGGCGCTGGCGTCATCGGTCTGGAACTGGGTTCTGTCTGGTCGCGTCTGGGTTCGCAAGTGGTTGTCCTGGAAGCGCTGGAAAAGTTCCTGCCAGCCGCTGACGAAGCCGTTTCCAAAGAAGCCTTCAAGACCCTGACCAAACAAGGTCTGGACATCAAGCTGGGCGCTCGCGTTACCGGTTCCAAAGTGAACGGCGACGAAGTCGTGGTGAACTACACCGATGCCAACGGCGAACAGAACATCACCTTCGACAAGCTGATCGTTGCCGTTGGTCGCCGTCCAGTGACCACCGAACTGTTGGCTGCCGACAGCGGTGTGAACATCGACGAGCGCGGTTTCGTATTCGTTGACGACCAGTGCGCCACCAGCGTACCGGGCGTTTACGCGATCGGTGACGTGGTTCGCGGCATGATGCTGGCGCACAAGGCGTCCGAAGAAGGCATCATGGTGGTTGAGCGCATCAAGGGCCACAAAGCCCAAATCAACTATGACCTGATCCCGTCTGTTATTTATACTCACCCGGAAATCGCGTGGGTCGGCAAGACCGAGCAGGTATTGAAGGCTGAAGGCGTTGAAGTTAACGTTGGCACCTTCCCGTTCGCAGCCAGTGGCCGTGCCATGGCAGCCAACGACACCGGCGGTTTCGTGAAAGTCATTGCTGATGCCAAGACTGACCGCGTATTGGGCGTCCACGTGATTGGCCCGAGCGCTGCAGAACTGGTTCAGCAGGGCGCGATCGGCATGGAGTTCGGCACCAGCGCTGAAGACCTGGGCATGATGGTTTTCTCCCATCCGACCCTGTCTGAAGCCTTGCACGAAGCTGCTCTGGCTGTGAATGGCGGCGCCATCCACATCGCCAACCGCAAGAAGCGTTAAGACAATAAGAAACCACGGCGGTATGGCCCGTCGTGAGCCTTGCATGCAAGACTCACCGCGGAATATCCGCTGGACGCAGTCTTGCGTAGCTGCACCGGTTGTCCGGAAAGGCTACGCAAGCAGCAGTCACAGGTGGTGCGGCACTTGAACAAGTGCAGCACCGAATGCGCAGTACCTAACGAAGACGGTAATAAGCATGAATCTTCACGAGTATCAGGGTAAGCAGCTGTTCGCTGAGTACGGCCTGCCAGTATCCCAGGGTTTCGCAGTAGACACCCCGGAAGCAGCAGCAGAAGCTTGCGACAAAATCGGCGGCACCGAGTGGGTTGTCAAAGCCCAGGTCCACGCTGGTGGTCGCGGTAAAGCGGGCGGCGTAAAGCTGGTTCGCAGCAAAGAAGACGCCAAGGCATTCGCACAGCAGTGGCTGGGCAAGCGCCTGGTGACTTACCAGACTGACGCCAATGGCCAGCCAGTCACCAAGATCCTGGTTGAATCGTGCACTGATATCGCTAAAGAGCTGTACCTGGGCGCTGTCGTTGACCGTTCGAGCCGTCGCATCGTGTTCATGGCTTCCACCGAAGGTGGCGTGGACATCGAGAAAATCGCTCACGACACTCCAGAAAAAATTCTGAAAGCCACGATCGATCCACTGGTTGGCGCCCAGCCATTCCAGGGTCGCGAGCTGGCATTCCAGCTGGGTCTGGAAGGCAAGCAAGTTGCTCAGTTCGCCAAGATCTTCGTAGGTCTGGCCAAGCTGTTCAAGGATCACGACCTGGCTCTGCTGGAAGTGAACCCGCTGGTGATCAAGGCTGACGGCGATCTGCATTGCCTCGACGCCAAGATCAACATCGACGCCAACGCCATGTACCGTCAGCCTAAGCTGAAGACTTTCCACGATCCGTCGCAAGACGATCCGCGCGAAGCGCACGCTGCCAAGTTCGAACTGAACTACGTAGCGCTGGAAGGCAACATCGGTTGCATGGTCAACGGTGCTGGCCTGGCCATGGGTACCATGGACATCGTCAACCTGCATGGCGGCAAACCAGCCAACTTCCTCGACGTGGGCGGCGGTGCTACCAAAGAACGCGTTACCGAAGCGTTCAAGATCATCCTGTCCGACACTAACGTCGCTGCAGTATTGGTCAACATCTTCGGCGGCATCGTTCGTTGCGACATGATTGCCGAAGGCATCATCGGCGCTGTGAAAGAAGTCGGCGTGAAAATCCCGGTTGTTGTTCGCCTTGAAGGCAACAACGCTGAGCTGGGCGCTAAAGTACTGGCAGAAAGCGGTTTGAACATCATCGCTGCTACCAGCCTGACCGACGCTGCTCAACAAGTCGTTAAAGCTGCGGAGGGCAAATAATGAGCGTCCTGATCAATAAAGACACCAAAGTTATCTGCCAGGGTATTACCGGTTCGCAAGGTAGTTTCCACACCCAGCAAGCCATCGAATACGGCACCAAGATGGTTGGTGGCGTAACTCCAGGCAAAGGCGGCACCGAGCACCTGGGCCTGCCAGTGTTCAACACCGTGAAAGACGCTGTAGCTGCCACTGGCGCTACCGCCAGCGTGATCTACGTTCCGGCTCCTTTCTGCAAGGATTCGATCCTGGAAGCTGCTTTCGGCGGCATCAAGCTGATCGTCTGCATCACCGAAGGCATTCCTACCCTGGACATGCTGGACGCTAAAGTTAAGTGCGACGAGCTGGGCGTAGTCCTGATCGGTCCTAACTGCCCAGGCGTGATCACTCCAGGCGAATGCAAGATCGGCATCATGCCAGGTCACATTCACTTGCCAGGCAAGGTCGGTATCGTTTCCCGTTCCGGCACCCTGACCTACGAAGCTGTGAAGCAAACTACTGACGCCGGTTTCGGTCAGTCTACTTGCGTCGGCATCGGTGGTGACCCGATCCCGGGTTCGAACTTCATCGACATCCTGAAGCTGTTCCAGGAAGACCCGAAGACCGAAGCGATCGTCATGATCGGTGAGATCGGCGGTTCGGCTGAAGAAGAAGCGGCTGCCTACATCAAGGCACACGTGACCAAGCCGGTTGTTTCCTACATCGCTGGTGTGACTGCCCCTGCGGGCAAGCGCATGGGCCATGCTGGCGCAATCATCTCTGGCGGCAAAGGCACTGCAGACGAGAAGTTTGCTGCCCTGGAAGACGCAGGTGTTAAAACCGTGCGTTCGCTGGCAGACATCGGCAAGGCATTGTCCGAGCTGACCGGTTGGGCGATCAAATAAGCCTCGCGCTTAGCTGACGCTTCACCAAACAAAGGCCACCTTCGGGTGGCCTTTGTCGTTTCTGGTGTTTAGATACTTGCAGTGCTTTTTGTGGCGAGGGCGCTTGCTCCCGCTGGGCTGCGAAGCGGCCCCAAAACAGGCTATCGAAGGTTGTCCGGTACGCCGCATGCAATGGATTTACGACTGCTGCGCAGCCGAGCGGGAGCAAGTTCCCTCGCCACGGGGCTCTTCTTAGGTAAATTAGATATGTAAACGCGACACGGAAATGTCGCGTATCGGATAGATCGCCCCTTAACAGTGCGTTTGTCGGGCAAATTCGTTAGGCTAGCCGCCATTTTTGCGTTTGCGTCCCACAAGGAAGCGTCGCGCTAAACGGGTCAGTCCTATACGGACCGACAGCATTTCCCTCACCCCTCAGGGAAATCCCTCTCTAAATTCCGATTCAGTAGTGTGGTATTTCCTTAATGAAAGTCTTGAAAGGTCAGGACATCCTGGCACTTGGTTTTATGACGTTTGCCCTGTTTGTCGGGGCTGGCAACATCATCTTCCCGCCTATCGTCGGTTTGCAGTCCGGGCCCAATGTCTGGATGGCGGCGCTAGGCTTCTTGATCACGGCAGTCGGTTTGCCGGTGATCACCGTGGTTGCGTTGGCCAAGGTCGGTGGTGCGATGGATGCCTTGAGCAGCCCGATCGGCAAAATCGCCGGCGGCCTGCTGGCCGCTGCGTGCTACCTCGCGGTCGGCCCGCTGTTCGCCACGCCGCGTACCGCGACCGTATCGTTCGAAGTGGGTCTGGCGCCGCTGACCGGCGAGAGCCCGCTGGCGCTGTTCCTCTACAGCTCGGTGTACTTCCTGCTGGTGTTCTTCATTTCGCTCTATCCGGGCCGTTTGCTGGATACCGTAGGACGTTTCCTCGCCCCCCTGAAGATCATCGCCCTGGCCGCACTCGGCATCGCCGCATTCGCGCTGCCTGCCGGTGACATCGGCGTGGCGACGCCTGAGTATGTCGCGGCGCCGTTCTCCCAAGGGTTCATCAACGGTTACCTGACCATGGATACCCTTGGCGCGCTGGTGTTCGGCATCGTCATCGTCAACGCGATCCGCTCCCGTGGCGTCGAGTCACCAGCGCTGATCACCCGCTACGCGATCATTGCCGGGCTGATTGCCGGCGTGGGCCTGGCGCTGGTGTATGTCAGCCTGTTTCGTCTCGGTTCCGGCAGTCATGAAGTGGCGGCCGGTGCAGCTAACGGTGCCGCGGTGTTGCACGCCTATGTTCAGCACACCTTTGGTTCGCTGGGCAGCGGTTTCCTGGCGGTGCTGATCTCCCTGGCCTGTCTGGTCACCGCGGTCGGTCTGACGTGTGCATGCGCCGAATACTTCAGCCGTGTGCTGCCACTGTCCTACAAGACATTGGTCATCATCCTCGCCGTGTTCTCCCTGTTTGTGTCCAACCTGGGCCTCACCAAGCTGATTGCGTTCTCGATCCCGGTACTGACGGCGATTTACCCGCCCTGCATCGCCCTGGTCGCGCTGAGCTTCTGCAAAGACTTCTGGCATGAACAGGGCCGTATCGTTGGCCCTGTGATGTTGGTGTCGTTCATCTTCGGCATGATCGATGCGCTCAAGGGGGCGGGTCTGGCGGACTGGATGCCAGCTCAGCTGTCCCACCTGCCGCTGAGCGAGCAAGGTCTGGCGTGGCTGGTGCCGTCGGTGATGACCTTGGTGGTTGCGGTGGTTTGCGATCGTCTGCTGGGCAAGCGCGAAGAAGTGCTGGCTTAAGTTGCTTCATGGCCCGCCACAAGCGGGTCTTGAGTCGCTATAGAAATGCCCCGTATCAATCGATACGGGGCATTTTTTTATCACCATTTACTTCTCTCTGGTGGCTAGAAACCGCGCTACAGTCGCCCTGTCAAAAAAATACCGGCAATCACCCGAAGCAATGATTTTTTGATCGGGTTGCACAACCACCGATTTCCAGAACTCGTAATCTTTTCCAAAGCGGGTATTCAGAAAGCCTTCGTCGCCGAACGTGATGTCGAGTTTTCCCGTAGCCTCATAACGGGCGATCAGCGTACTCTCCCTGCTTCTCGCGCCTGACAGGCCAACGACGACAATTCCATGTGCAGGGTCTCCGCCAATGTCAGACCATGCGTTGGCTGCGCTTGATGGCAACTCGGACACCACCGCTTTGCCACCGTTGAAAACAAGATTCGGCCAACCATTTCCATTAAACGCTGCAAGCACTCCCCGGCGGCCGTTGCCCCAAACATCGTTCGGGGTTCGGTCCAACGAGCCAGTCACGAACGTACTGCCATCTTCGCGCAGTAACAGGCCTGAAAATACTGTATCGGCTTCGTCGATGCGGGTTCTCGTGATGCCGCTCGTCCCAAAGGAATTGTCTGGAGTTCCATCAGCTTTGAAGCGGGCGACGATACCTTCGTTCTGAGGGCTAAAGCCTACGGAGCTGGATCCGACGACAGTAATGGCGCCATCAGCGGACGCGCCGACTGCATGGATGACGAAATCGATATTGATGCTGCCGCTTCCGTTAAATGACAGATCAAGTTTGCCGTCTGGGTCGTATCGAAAGATGCTCATCCAACCCGCCATTATGATCTCGCCATTGGGACCGATTGCAGTGTTGGAGGTTGGTTGAGTCATTGAAAGATGGGGTCTGGTTGAAACGGCCAGGTTACTCAAGTGGGTTGGGTAGGGATTCAGTACCAGACCTTCATCGCCAAACGTGTAATCAGGTTTGCCGTTTTCGAGAAAGCGCGCGAAAGCAAGATACTCAATATCGTCGCGGTGTGTACCAATGACCAGGATCTTCCCATCTTTGTAAAGTTGGGCGCCGTGTAGAGAGGCCCGAGATCCAACCTTAAACCCGCCCTTGAGTATTCCGTCATCCGCAAAATCAGGATCCCGGCTGCCATCTTCCAGCAGTTGTACAAGCTGGAAGTCTTGATGACCTTTCCAGTAGACGCCGCCTGCCAGAAGTAACTTATCGTCGGGTCTTCTGGAAACAATTTGCAGTGGGTCACTTCCTGCAGAAAATTGATAGGCTACGCCAGCCTCCCCAAAAAACGGATCAAGCCATTGTTCATCAGAAGCCGCGGCTGATTTTTTTGGGGGCTGAGCATAGGAATTCTCCAGGTGCCGATTGATAAAGTTCAAGAGGCTACAAGCGATACCTTGGAGGCTAACCGGTAAAAATAAGACTGAATAGCTGTCAAATATGACAGCTATTGATGATGTTCAATCGATAGAATTTAATGAAGTGCGCCCTTTTTCGACTTTGCATTGAACAAGCGCTTATGTAACGTTGAACGCGAGAGGTAGTGGTTGCCTTGCACAGCCAATTCGTATTGAAAACTCAACTTCAGCCCACGTTTAAGGACCTGCATGTCGTTCATCCACGCCAATATCATCCACATCGTTGCCGCGCTGTGGTTTGTCATCTGCTGGGGCGGTTACACCCGCTATGCCTCATGGAAGGGCCGCGACACCGCATGCCTGGCCAGTGTGCTGCACCTGTACCGTGAAGACTGGATGCGCCGCATGCTCTTGCGCGACAACCGCATCGCCGACGCCAGCGTGGTCGGCAACCTGGAGCGTAACGCCTCGTTCTTTGCCTCCAGCACGCTGATTATCCTGGCTGGCATTCTCACCGTACTCGGTGCGTCGGAACGGGCCGTGTCGTTGCTGGCGGATATTCCGATGGTGCAACAGGCGTCGCAGGGGATGTCCGAGATCAAGTTACTGTGCCTGGCGCTGGTGTTTGTCTATGCGTTCTTCACCTTCAGCTGGTGCATGCGCCAGTACAACTTCGCCGCCATTTTGATCGGGTCGGCGCCGATGATTGGCGAACGTCACGTGTCCGAACAAGAGCGCAAAGCCTTCGCCGCCCGAGCCGCCCGGGTAATTTCCATGGCGGCCAACCAGTTCAACTTTGGCCTGCGTTCTTACTACTTTGGCATGACCATGCTGGCCTGGTTCGTCAGCCCATGGCTGTTCATGTTGATGAGTGCTGGCGTGGTGCTGGTGTTGTATCGCCGGGAGTTTCATTCCGACGTTCTCGATGTGATGGTCTATACCCCTACAGAGGCGCCATTGCCCGAAGCCAATAAAGAGGCCGCTTGATGAGTATTCCGTTCTGGTGCGTGTTTATCAGCGCCTTGCTGATCTACGTGGCCCGCATGCCCGTGACCAAGGCCATGAAAGAGCAGGGCGGTTACAACAATCACCTGCCGCGTCAGCAACAGGCGCAACTCACAGGTTTCGGCGCCCGTGCAGTGGCGGCGCATCAAAACAGCTTCGAGGCGTTCATATTGTTTGCGGTGGGGGTGTTGATGGCGCACACCACGCAGACGGCGGGGTGGCTGATCGATTCGCTGGCCATCATCTTTGTGATTTCCCGAATCATTTATTTACTGTGCTATTGGGCGGATCTTGCCTGGCAGCGCAGCCTGGTATGGATCGTCGGACTAGTGTGTTCGTTGCTGTTGATGATTAGTCCGACTTTTAGAACTGTTTTGCTCTGACGGGCCGAATGACAGGCAAAAGAAAACCCGCACTTGGCGGGTTTTCTTTTATCACGCTAAAAACGATTTTAGTTTTTAGGTGCTTCTTCTTTTGCTGCGGCTTCGTTCGATTCGGCCTGAGCTTTGGCAGCTTCGGCGTTTTCTTTCGCAGCGTCGTTCACTTTATCCTGAGCTTTGTTCATGTCTTGCTGGGCTTGCTCAGCATGTTGGTTAGCATCTTGAGCTTTGTCCTCGGATTTTTTATCGCAAGCAGCGAGACCGAGGGAAGCGGTCAACATCAAGGCAATAGCTAAAGTCTTACGCATGGGGTGTATCTCCTTATGGAAAATATCTACTGGCCTTTCGAGCACAGCCCTCAGGGTTAAGTTCCTCAAATCGTTCAGATATATAAGAATATTCCTGCGGGAACTTTTACGAATACGCCGAATACGATTTCCGACTATTAAGAAGAGTGTTTATCACATGGCCGAAAACCCCGTTTTTGAGCGCGCGACGCGATTTCTTTCGGCACTCAGGCATTGTCAGGTGTTGGGTTTGCGGGTTCACAGCGCCAGCAACGAAGGGCTGACGGTCATCCTGCCGTACAGCCCGCAAATCGTCGGCAACCCGCAGACCGGTGTGATCCATGGCGGGGCTTTGACCTCGCTGATGGACACCGCGTGTGGCATGTCGACCCTCTGCGTCCTGCCCGAATTTGAAGTCTGCCCGACCCTCGATTTGCGCATCGACTACATGCACGCCGCCGAGCCTCATAAGGACGTCTACGGTTTCGCCCAATGCTACCGGGTGACAACCGACGTGATCTTCGCCCGAGGCTTTGCCTACCAGGACGATCCCGAGCAGCCCATCGCCCACGTCGTCGGCACGTTCATGCGTATGGGCAAAGCCGTCAAAGGCGCCAAGGGTTTTGGCGGTGCAATCGCCGGAGGTGCGAAATGACTGGCTCTTTCAAGGAGCAACTCCAGCAAGCCCACGCGCAGGGGGACTATGCCTCGCTGCTGCACCTGCTGCCTTACGCCAAACTGATCGGCATCGAGTGTTCCCGTGTCGGGGATGAGCTGCTGTTTCGCTTGCCGGCCAACAAGGACAACATTGGTAACCCTTTACTGCCGGCCATCCATGGCGGGGTGATCGCCGGGTTCATGGAGCTGTCCGCAGCGCTGCACCTGCTGATTTTCACCGGCTCGCCCGGTGTACCGAAGATCATCGATTTCTCCCTCGACTACCTGCGAGCCGGGCAGTTTCGCGATACGTGGGCCAAATGTCAGGTTTGCCGCCAGGGCCGACGCGTGGCAAACGTGGCGATTACAGCCTGGCAAACCACCGAAGCCGAGCCGATTGCCACCGCCCGCGGTCATTTCAAAATTGAAGAGCCCTTGAAATCCTGAACTCAGCCCCAAACTCTGATGACAACCCGCCGCCGACCCTTCAGGTCGCGGCCACTGCCATCTGATTGGAGTTTGATGACCATGAGTGTGGAAACTCAAAAGGAAACCCTGGGCTTCCAGACCGAGGTGAAGCAACTGCTGCACCTCATGATCCATTCGCTGTATTCCAACAAGGAAATTTTCCTTCGCGAATTGATCTCGAACGCCTCTGACGCTGTCGACAAATTACGTTTCGAAGCCCTGTCCAAGCCTGAACTGCTGGAAGGTGGCGCCGAACTGAAAATCCGTGTGAGCTTCGACAAGGACGCCAAGACCGTCACCCTCGAAGACAACGGCATCGGCATGAGCCGTGAAGACGCGATTACCCACCTGGGGACCATCGCCAAATCCGGCACTGCTGATTTCATGAAACACCTGTCTGGCGATCAGAAGAAAGACTCGCACCTGATCGGTCAGTTTGGTGTCGGTTTCTACTCGGCCTTCATCGTCGCTGACAAAGTTGACGTGTTCAGCCGTCGTGCCGGTTCTGCTGCCAGCGAAGGCGTGCATTGGTCGTCCAAAGGTGAAGGCGATTTTGAAGTTGCCACCGTTGAGAAAGCCGAGCGCGGCACCCGTATCGTCCTGCACCTGAAATCCGGTGAAGACGAATTCGCCGATGGCTGGCGTCTGCGCAACATCATCAAGAAGTACTCCGACCACATCGCTCTGCCGATCGAGTTGCCGAAAGAAGTGGCAGCTGTCGAAGGTGAAGAGAAGCCTGCAGTTGAATGGGAAACCGTCAACCGCGCCAGCGCCCTGTGGACTCGTCCTCGCACCGAGATCAAGGACGAGGAATACCAGGAGTTCTACAAGCACATCGCTCATGACTTCGAAAATCCGCTGAGCTGGAGCCATAACAAGGTCGAAGGCAAGCTCGAATACAGCTCGCTGCTGTACGTGCCGACCCGTGCTCCGTTCGACCTGTACCAGCGTGAAGCGCCGAAAGGCCTGAAGCTCTATGTACAGCGCGTATTTGTCATGGATCAGGCCGAGTCGTTCCTGCCGCTGTACCTGCGCTTCATCAAAGGCGTGGTCGACTCCAACGACCTGTCGCTGAACGTGTCGCGGGAAATCCTGCAGAAAGACCCGATCATCGACTCCATGAAGTCGGCGCTGACCAAGCGCGTGCTGGACATGCTGGAAAAACTGGCGAAGAACGAGCCTGAGCAATACAAAGGCTTCTGGAAGAACTTCGGCCAGGTCATGAAAGAAGGCCCGGCAGAAGACTTCGCCAACAAAGAGAAAATCGCTGGCCTGCTGCGTTTCGCCTCCACTCAGGGTGAAGAAGGCGAGCAGGTTGTGGGGCTGGCCGAGTACCTGGCGCGCGCCAAGGAAGGTCAGGACAAGATCTACTACCTGACCGGCGAAACCTACGCGCAGGTCAAAAACAGCCCGCACCTGGAAGTCTTCCGCAAGAAAGGCATCGAAGTGCTGCTGCTGACCGACCGCATTGATGAGTGGCTGATGAGCTACCTCAGCGACTTCGACGGCAAGAGCTTTGTCGACGTGGCGCGCGGTGACCTGGACCTGGGCAACCTGGATTCGGAAGAAGACAAGAAAGCTGCGGAAGAAGTCGCCAAGTCCAAAGAGGGCCTGGTTGAGCGTCTGAAAACTGCACTGGGCGAATCCGTCGCCGAAGTACGGGTTTCCCACCGTCTGACCGATTCCCCGGCGATCCTGGCCATCGGCGAGCAGGACCTGGGCATGCAGATGCGTCAGATCCTGGAAGCCAGCGGTCAGAAGGTTCCGGATTCGAAGCCGATCTTCGAATTCAACCCGGCTCACCCGCTGATCGAGAAACTCGACAACGAGCAGAGCGATGAACGCTTCGGCGACCTGTCGCACATTCTCTTCGATCAGGCGGCACTGGCAGCCGGCGACAGCTTGAAAGACCCGGCCGCGTATGTGCGCCGCCTCAACAAGCTGCTGGTTGAACTGTCGGTTTAACCGAGTTGTAAAAAAACCCGCTTCGGCGGGTTTTTTCATTCTGGTGTCTTTTACTGGGAGTTAGTCATGAGCCAAATCACTGTTCGTTCCGTCGCTTATCAGCTTGATGGCCAGTCGTATGAAAGCCGTCTGGCGTTCGATGCCGACCACAAAGGCCCGCGCCCCGGTCTGTTGATGGCGCCGAACTGGATGGGTGTCAGCGCCGGTGCCGAGGAGATCGCCAAATCGGTGGCGGCCAAGGGTTATGTGGTGTTGATCGCCGACCTGTACGGCCAGTCGGTGCGTCCACAGAATGGCGACGAGGCGGGTGCAGCGATGATGCCGCTCAAGAACGACCGCGCCTTGCTGCGCAAGCGCATGCAAGCGGCGTTCGAACAGTTGCAAGGGCAGGGCGAGGCGGCGGTTGATACCTCGAAACTGGCGACCTTCGGTTTCTGCTTCGGCGGTTGCTGCGCACTGGAACTGGCCCGCACGGGCGCGCCGGTAAAAGCGGCGGTTTCGTTCCATGGCACGCTGGATACGCCGAACGTCAACGATGCTAAAACCATCAAGGGCTCGGTGCTGGTGTTGCACGGTGCATCCGACCCGCTGGTGCCGAAAGAGCAATTGCCGGCGTTTGAAGAGGAAATGAATGCGGCGGGCGTGGATTGGCAACTGCTGAGTTACGGCGGCGCGGTGCATTCGTTTACTGACCCGCATGCGAATGTGCCGGGCAAGATGATGTATGACGCGAAGACGGCGGCTCGGGCGTTTACTTCGATGCACAATCTGCTGGATGAAGTTTTTAAAGACTGATAGCTGATTCCGCCCTGACACTCTCGGTGTCAGGGCCGACCTCATCGCGAGCAGGCTCACTCCTACAATTGGAATGCATTCTCCCTTGTAGGAGTGAGCCTGCTCGCGATGGCGGTGTTACTGCTACCGACGATGCTAAGGCAGCTCGATCCGCTCGCTTTCCCCCGGCACCGTCGGCCAATCCCCAGCCGCCCAGCGTCGTCGCGCTTCATCGATCGCCGCCGGATCGCTCGCCACAAAATTCCAGTTGATTCGCCGCGGCCCGTCCAGCGGTGCCCCACCAAACAGCACGGCATGACAGTCGCTCTCGGCGAACAACGTCATTTCCTCTCCGGCAGGCAGCACCACCAGCGCATGCGGCTCCAGCAGCTCGCCGTCAAGCTGTGCGTCGCCGCTGAGCACATAAAGTGCCCGCTCTTCATGCTCGGTCGGGATCAGCAAGGTGGTCGCCGTTTGCAGGTTCAATTCCGCATACAGCGTAGGAGAAAGCACCGGCACCGGCGATTCCAGGCAAAAGCCTGACCCGGCAATCATGCGGATCTTCACGCCAAGGTTATCGCTGACCGGCAACGTCGACGCCGGATGATGGCTGTAGTGGCCGGGCCCCTGTTCCTGCGTCTTGGGGGAGGCGAGCCAAACCTGCAAACCGTGCATCGTGAAGCCGCTTTCCTTCAAGGTTTCAGGTGTGCGTTCAACGTGAGCAATTGCACTGCCCGCCGTCATCCAGCTGACATCGCCGGCATCGACCACCTGATCGGAGCCGAGGCTGTCCTTGTGCTGGATTTTTCCTTCGAACAAATAGGTGAGGGTGGACAGGCCAATGTGCGGGTGCTGACGGATGTTCATGCCTGTTCCCGCCGCATAACGGGTTTCGAGCATGTGGTCGAAAAAGACGAAAGGCCCGACGCTGCGGCATTTGGCTGACGGCAGCGGGCGCAGAATCGGTTGGCCCTCGACATCTTCGGCGCGAGGGCGGATCACGAGTGGCGTGTTCATGGTGCATTCCAGGCTGAGCGGGTGACGCGTGGAGCATAACCCGCTTGCGCAGCCCTTGCCGCTATTGGCTGAAGGCACCTTCGGAGAGATGGGTTTCGATGCTCACCTCGGTGCTGGTCATCAGCTTGTGTACCGGGCAGCGGTCGGCCACGCGGTGCAACTCGTCGCGCTGGGCGTCGGTGAGCACGCCCTTGAGGGTCAGTTTGACGTGCAGGGCATATTTGCCTTTTTGCTCTTCGCTGTTGTCACGTTTGACTTCAACCGTGACGCCGGTCAGCGGAATGTCTTTCTTCTTTGCGTACAGCTTCAGTGTCAGGGCCTTGCAGGCACCCAGGGCCGCGTCGAAGTAGTCGTGTGGCTCAGGGGCCGAGCCTTCGCCGCCAGACGTGGTCGGCACATCGGCAAAAAGCTCGTGGTCATCGATCTGGACGCTGTGGCGAAAACCTTCGGCGGAAACGGTATTGACGGTAACGGTCATTGGGAGCCTCCCAGGCTAAAAAGTCATTCGATCAAAACAGACCTCGAAGTTATAGAGCATTCCTGACGATGCGCGTTCCACTTTCTTACCGGCTGAACCGTCTTGAGTGTGCAAAGGTCTACGTCTTTCCTGCCCCCGGAGAATGCCCGTGCCCCTGTTCCGTTTGAGCCTTGCCTGTTTGCTGGTGCTATCCAGTGCTTACGTCAATGCACGCGAATACGCCTACAGCGATGCGCACCTGCATTACGTGGACTTTTTTCAGGAAACCGCCGGCATGCCGACATTGCTCAAGGCCATGGACGACAATGCCATTGATCATGTGATGATTTCCGGGATCCCGGTGGCGAAGAAATGGCACGAAGACGAACCGAAGCGCCCGCGCTATTACGCCGGTGATGACGCCGATGCCTATTGGTACAGCGCGACGGATGTGATCGTCGCGGCAGCGGTAAACAAATTGACCCCCGAGCAGCGTCAGCGCTTTCACCCGTTCCTGTCCGGTTTCAACCCCAACGACAAAAACTCCGCAGCGCACATCCAGCGAATGCTCGATCTCTATCCGGGGCTTTGGCAGGGGATCGGCGAAGTGTTTACCCGGCACGATGACCTGACCGCGCTGACCGCTGGCGACACGCCACGGGCCAACAACGAAGCGATGACGCGGATCTATCACCTCGCGGCGGAGAACGACTTGCCGGTGATGCTGCACTCCAACATCACCTCCAAGCGTGAGAAAAATCCGCTGTACCTGTCGGAAGTCGAGGAGCCGTTGCGTAATCATCCGCATACACGATTCATTTGGGCGCACGCAGGCACCAGCGCCGAGGTCCATCGGCATCAAACCCGACTGGATTTTCTGTTGCCGACCCTGAGCCGAATGCTCGAGGCCTACCCCAATCTTTACATCGACCTGTCCTGGAGCATGCTGACGCCTTACCTGCTGGATGAGCAGGGCAAGCCTTCTGAAGCCTGGCTGGGACTGGTGGAGCGCTTCCCGGATCGCTTCATGCTCGGCTCTGATGTGGTGGGACGTTTCAACAAGCTGGGTAAGGAAATGCGCAGCTTCGACCCGTTTCTCGACGCCTTGCCTGAGCAGGTGGCGAGAAAAGTCGCGCGGGACAATTTTCTGTCGATTCTGCCGCGCAACCGTTAAGGCTGCGACGCTACCGGTTGGCTGCGCACGGTTGCGGATAGCGCATTCCCTGCCTATGTTCCTTGCGAGGCATTACTGGTGACTGGCGCACGAAGACCCGATGCCGGTTGCTGTCCATCCAGTGCGGATTCTCGCAGCGAGGTAACGACATGCCAAACGACTCCCGCCCTGCCGTGCTTGAACTGATTGGCAATACGCCGCTGGTGCGCGTCAGCCGTTTCGATACCGGCCCGTGTACGCTGTTTCTCAAACTCGAATCACAGAACCCCGGCGGTTCGATCAAGGACCGCATCGGTCTGGCGATGATCGATGCCGCCGAACGCGATGGCCGTCTGCAACCCGGCGGCACCATCGTCGAAGCCACCGCCGGCAACACCGGCCTCGGCCTGGCCCTGGTCGGCCGTGCCAAAGGCTATCGAGTGGTGCTGGTGGTGCCGGACAAAATGTCCACCGAGAAGGTGTTGCACCTCAAGGCCATGGGTGCCGAGGTGCACATCACCCGTTCCGACGTCGGCAAGGGTCATCCCGATTACTATCAGGACGTGGCGGCGCGGCTGGCGCAGGAGATTCCTGATGCATTCTTCGCCGACCAGTTCAACAACCCGGCCAATCCGCTGGCCCACGAATGCAGCACCGCGCCGGAGATCTGGGCACAGACCCAGCATGATCTGGATGCCATTGTCGTCGGCGTCGGTTCGGCCGGCACCCTGACCGGGCTGACGCGCTTCTTTCAACGCGTGCAACCGAACCTGGAAATGGTGCTGGCCGATCCGGTCGGTTCGGTGATGGCCGAGTACAGCCGCAGCGGCACCCTCGGCAAGGCCGGTTCATGGGCGGTGGAAGGCATCGGCGAAGACTTCATTCCATCGATTGCCGACCTTTCCAGCGTGCGCCACGCCTATTCGATCAGCGACGAGGAAAGCTTCGATCACGCCCGTCAACTGCTGCGTGCCGAAGGCATTCTCGGCGGTTCCTCGACTGGCACTTTGCTGGCGGCGGCGCTGCGTTATTGCCGCGAGCAGACCGAGCCGAAACGGGTGGTCAGCTTCGTCTGCGACACCGGCACCCGTTACCTGTCGAAGGTCTACAACGACCAATGGATGAACGATCAGGGCCTGCTGCAATACAAGCGCTACGGCGATCTGCGCGACCTGATCGCGCGGCGTTTCGAGGATGGCCGCGTCATCAGCGTCGGCCCCGACGACACGCTGCTCACCGCCTTCCAGCGCATGCGCCTGGCGGATGTATCGCAATTGCCGGTGCTGGCGGACGGCAAGCGGCTGGTCGGCGTGATCGACGAATCCGATATTCTGCTGGGCGTGCACGAAGACGCTTCGCACTTGCGCATGCCCGTAGCCAGCGCCATGACTGACAAGTTACAAACCCTGCCGGCAAACGCCAGTCTGGCCGAACTGCAGGCGGAGCTCGATCGTGGGCTGGTGGCGATCATCGCCGACGCCTCGGGCTTCCATGGCCTGATTACGCGAGTCGACCTGCTTAATCACTTACGGAGATCGCTTACATGAGTCAGCACGATGAATCCGGCGCGCCCCGCGCCTTCGGCACCCGTGTGATCCATGCCGGACAGACGCCGGATCCTTCCACCGGGGCGCTGATGCCGCCGATCTACGCCAACTCCACTTACTTGCAGCAGAGCCCTGGCGTGCATAAGGGCCTCGACTATGGCCGCTCGCACAATCCGACGCGCTTTGCGCTGGAGCGTTGCGTGGCGGACCTCGAGGGCGGCACCCGGGCCTTCGCCTTTGCCTCCGGGCTGGCGGCGATTTCCACGGTGCTCGAACTGCTTGATGCCAACGCGCACATCGTCTCCGGCAACGACCTGTACGGCGGAACGTTCCGGCTGTTTGACAAAGTCCGTCAGCGCAGCGCCGGGCATCGCTTCAGCTACGTCGACCTGACCGACCTGTCCGCCTTCGAAGCGGCGTTGCAGGACGACACGCGGATGGTCTGTGTCGAGACGCCGAGCAATCCTTTGCTGCGCCTTTCTGATCTCGCCGCCATTGCGCGTATCTGCCGCGAGCGCGGCATCCTCTGTGTCGCCGACAACACCTTCGCCAGCCCGTGGATCCAGCGCCCGCTGGAGTTGGGTTTCGATATCGTGGTGCACTCGACGACCAAGTACCTGAACGGCCACTCCGACGTGATCGGCGGCATTGCGGTGGTCGGGCAGAACGCCGAACTGGCCGAGCGCCTGGGCTTTTTGCAGAACGCGGTAGGTGCCATCGCCGGGCCGTTTGACGCGTTCCTCACCCTGCGCGGCGTGAAGACCCTGGCGTTGCGCATGGAGCGTCATTGCAGTAACGCGCTGGAGCTGGCGCAATGGCTGGAGCGTCAGCCGCAAGTGGCACGCGTTTACTATCCGGGCTTGCCGTCGCACCCGCAGCACGAATTGGCGCGGCAGCAGATGCGTGGATTTGGCGGGATGATTTCCCTCGACCTGAACAGCGACCTGGCTGGCGCCAGACGCTTCCTTGAAAATGTGCAGATATTTGCCCTGGCCGAGAGCCTGGGCGGGGTGGAAAGCCTGATCGAGCATCCGGCAATCATGACGCATGCCACCATCCCCGCAGACACTCGTGCACAACTCGGGATCGGCGATGCGTTGGTGCGTTTGTCCGTGGGGGTCGAGGATGTCGAGGATCTGCGCGCTGACCTGGCTCAGGCGCTGGCGCGGATTTGACGTTCAGCAGGCATAAAAAAATCCGGAATCCCTGAGGGATTCCGGATTTTTGTTCAGGCCCGGATCAGCTGCCTTTGACAGCCTTGCCGTTGACCGTACCGTCGAGGAGCATGATGTTGTACTCCTTGCCATCGGTTTCGACCTGTTGCAGGCGAACCAGCAGGTAATCCCAATCCTTGGCGAACCACAGGACGGTGATGCGCTTGCTTTGCGTCGGGTCGCGCACGCGCTCGACCTTGATCGCATCGATCTGGCCGGCCTTGGTGTCGACTTTCTCCGAACCCAGCACGCGGAAGTCATACGTATCGACTTCGCCATCATCGACGACCTGATAGCTCATGCTTTTTTTGCCGGCGGCCACATCGTGTTGCAGGGCCAGCTGATAGGTGGATTTGTCGACCATGCCACGGTTCAGCGGGATCTTGACCGCATCACCGCGATCGGTGCCAGTGACCATTTTGTTGGTCCAGTCGAAGTCCAGGTCGGCTTTCTTGGCTTTACCCAGACCACCGCGTTCGAAGTGGTAGGACTGGGGCAGCAACGTGTCCTTGTCCAGGGTCAGGGTGCTTTCTTCTGTCAGGCTGGCGATCATCATCGAGGCCTTGAAGCTGAGCTTCCAAACACCGTTGGCACCCTGGGTCAGGCTGCGTTCAGCCGTGCCACTCATGGGCAGCTGCTTCCAGTCGGCGGTGTAGCTGGCGGAGAAAGGTTGAAGGTCTGCAGCCTGCGCGAAAGGCAGGGCAAACAGAGCGCAAGCGAAGAGCAGGGCGCGACGCATAAAATCTCCTAGTTTCGAATCAAGTGGCCGCTGGCCGCGAGTAACTTTCCATCCAGTAAAGCACCTTGCTCACCGAGCGATAAACGGCCTTCGGCAAACCAGCGTACAGCCATCGGGTAGATCAGGTGTTCCTGAACATGGACTCGCTGCGCCAGACTCTGCGGCGAATCGTGCAACTCTACCGGTATTACTGCCTGTACGACCAGTGGTCCGCCATCGAGTTCCTCGGTGACGAAGTGCACTGAGCAGCCATGTTCCGTGTCGCCGGCTTCCAGCGCGCGCTGATGAGTGTGTAACCCTTTGTATTTGGGTAGCAGCGAGGGATGGATGTTGAGCAGGCGACCCGCGTAGTGGCGCACGAAGTCAGCGCTGAGAATGCGCATGAAACCGGCCAGTACCACGAGTTTGGGGTTGAAGGCGTCGATCAGTTCGATCAGCGCGGCATCGAAGGCTTCGCGGCCTTCGAAAGCCTTGTGATCCAGGGAGCGGGTGTCGATACCCGCGTCCCTGGCGCGTTGCAGGCCGTAAGCGTCGGCGCGGTTGGAAATCACCGCGGCGATGCGGACCGGGCTGTCGCCGGTCCGCGTGCTGTCGATCAAGGCCTGCAAGTTACTGCCGGTGCCGGACAACAGCACCACCACATCACAGGTCTGGGACATCAATGAGCCTTGAGGTTCTTCAGTTCAACCTGGGCTGCGCCTTCGGCAGCGGTGGCGATCTGACCGATAACCCATGGCTGCTCGCCGGCTTCACGCAGGACGTTCAGGGCAGTTTCAACGTGCTCTTGAGCCACGCAGATGACCATGCCCACGCCGCAGTTCAGCACGCGGTGCATTTCGTTTTCGTCGACGTTGCCTTTCTCTTGCAGCCAGTCGAACACGGCAGGGCGGGTCCAGCTTGCGACGTCAACCACGGCTTGGGCGCCTTTTGGCAGTACGCGCGGGATGTTGTCCAGCAGGCCGCCACCGGTGATGTGGGCCATGGCTTTGACCGCTCCGGTGTCCTTGATCAGCTTGAGCAGCGGTTTCACGTAGATGCGGGTCGGGGCCATCAGCAGGTCGGTCAGCGGTTTGCCGTCGAGCTGGATGTTTTCGATATCGGCACCGGAGACTTCGATGATCTTGCGGATCAGCGAGTAGCCGTTGGAGTGCGGGCCGGAAGACGGCAGGGCGAGCAGGGCATCGCCGGCAGCGACTTTCGAACCGTCGATGATTTCGGATTTTTCCACGACGCCGACGCAGAAGCCGGCCAGGTCGTAGTCTTCGCCTTCGTACATGCCAGGCATTTCAGCGGTTTCGCCGCCGACCAGGGAGCAGCCGGACAGTTCACAGCCAGCGCCGATGCCGGTCACGACCTGGGTCGCGGTTTCGACGTTCAGCTTGCCGGTGGCGTAGTAGTCGAGGAAGAACAGCGGCTCGGCGCCGCAGACCACCAGGTCGTTCACGCACATGGCCACCAGGTCGATGCCGATGCTGTCGTGCTTGTTCAGGTTCAACGCCAGGCGCAGCTTGGTGCCCACGCCGTCGGTGCCGGAAACCAGTACGGGCTGCTTGTAGCCGGCCGGGATTTCGCAGAGGGCGCCAAAACCGCCCAGGCCGCCCATGACTTCCGGGCGCGCAGTGCGCTTGGCGACGCTCTTGATGCGTTCGACCAATGCTTCACCGGCGTCGATGTCTACACCGGCGTCCTTGTAGCTCAGGGAGGGTTGCTTGCTCATGATCCAGGCCTTTAGGGGGGATTCAGGGGTAACGACCGAGTCCAGTGGGACCGCTGAAATAAACGAAGGCGAGCGCCTTGCACGAATTTCAGGGTGCCCGGCTGTTGCCGGTCTGCGAAGGCGCGCGATTTTATCAGGCTTGAAGGGCAGCGGCCATCCTCACGCCGACGGCAGGGGCATATCGGCTGAAAAAAAACCTCTATTGCCCGTGTTGGTCGCCGCCTCGATGGCTGTATAAGGTATCGCGATTAACCGTCTATCGTTATGACAGTGCGAAAAACTTAGTCAGATCGTGGTGAATGTTTTGCGCAGGGATGTGGTCACAGCCTTGCTCGATCATCTTCATGCGGTCTGTTCCAGCCGCTCTCGTCGTCAGGAATCTCCCATGCGTTTTTTTTCCAGATTTTTATTTGCAGGCTGTTTTTCACTGGTCAGCCTGGCGAGTCATGCCGAAACCGTCAAAGGCCTGTATCAAGTGCGCGAGCCTGTCAGCAGTCAATCGTCAGAGGAACGCGACCAGGCGACCCAGCGCGCGCTGGACACCCTGGTGCTGCGCCTGACCGGTGATCCCAAGGCTGCGCAAAGTCCGGGGTTGGCGGCGCTGCGCAAAGACCCGCAACAGATCATCAGTCAATACGGTTTCGACGCCGGTCCGCCGGAAGTGCTGAAAGTCGATTTCGACCCGGCCAGCACCGAACAAGCCTTGCGCCGCGCCGGGTTGTCTTTGTGGGGGACGAATCGGCCGTCGATCCTGAGTTGGTGGTTGAACGACTCCGCCGAGGGATCGAGCCTGGTGGGCGATGGCCAGTCCAGCGCCGCGCCGTTGCGTCGCGCAGCCCAGCATCGTGGTCTGCCGTTGCGATTGCCGTTGGCGGACCTGAGTGAGCAACTGGTGGCTACGGCACCCAACCTTGAAGGGGCAGATGCAACGCCGTTGCGCGCTGCCTCGGACCGTTACAACGCCGATGCCTTGCTCGCGGTGCATGCCCGGGAAGAGGGCGGCCAGTGGCAGGCCAAATGGAACATGTGGCTGGGCGACAAGAAAGAGGCGGGCAGCGTACAAGGGGCGGATCAGGCTGCAGTGGCCGATGCAGTGATGCTGGCGGTCAGTGAGCGACTGGCACCGCGGTTTGTCGTCAAGCCGGGCGCTTCGGGCGAACAATTGCTGGAAGTGCAGGGCATGAACCTGGAACGCTACGCCGCCCTTGGACGCTTGCTGGAGCCCTTTAGGGCGCGCCTGCAAACGGTTGATGGCGAGCGCATTCTCTATCGGGTCAATGGCAGCGCCGAGCAGTTACGTTCGCAGCTGTCCCTCGCGAAGTTGCAGGAAGTTCCAGCCGGTGAGGCGCCTGCACCGGCAGCGCCTGCGCAGCCAGCCGAGGGTGCGGCGCCGGTCGTTGCACCAACCCCGGCACCGGTGCCACAGCTGAGATTCCGTTGGTAAGGTTTTCTTTCTTTATATAGATGCATATGGAGTGGTACATGGCGGATACGCGGCGTTGGTTCTGGTTGGGTGGGGTGGTTCTGCTCTGCGTGTTTGTCTGGTTGTTGCATCCGATCCTGACGCCCTTTCTGGTCGCGTTGCTGCTGGCCTATCTGTTCGATCCGTTGGTGGATCGGCTGGAAAAGGCCGGTCTGTCACGCACCTGGGGCGTGGTGGCGGTGTTTGCGCTGATCACCTTGATCTTCACCACATTGCTGCTGGTGCTGGTGCCGATGCTCGCCAAGCAGTTGTTTCGCTTGTATGAACTGGCGCCGCAGATGCTTGACTGGCTGCAGCACACTGCACTGCCGTGGGCGCAATCAAAATTCGGACTGTCGGATAACTTCTGGAAGTTCGACAAGCTCAAGGCCGCGATCAGCGAACACATGGGCCAGACCACCGACATCGTCGGGGTGGTGCTGAGTCAGGCGACGGCGTCCGGGCTGGCGTTGATCGGCTGGCTGGCGAATCTGGTGCTGATCCCTGTAGTGAGTTTCTACCTGCTGCGGGACTGGGACCTGATGATGGCCAAGATCCGCAGCCTGCTTCCCCGTGATCGTGAAGAACGCGTCGTGACCCTGGCGGGCGAATGCCATGAAGTGTTGGGGGCATTTGTGCGCGGGCAGTTGCTGGTGATGCTGGCGCTGGGCGTGATCTACGCTGCGGGCTTGATGCTGGTGGGGCTGGAGCTGGGGTTGTTGATCGGCCTGATCGCAGGCCTGGCGGCCATTGTGCCGTACATGGGGTTTGTCATCGGGATCGGCGCGGCGTTGATCGCCGGCCTGTTCCAGTTCGGTGGCGATCTGTATCCCATGATCGGCATCGTTGCGGTGTTCATGGTCGGGCAGGCACTGGAAGGCATGGTGCTGACGCCGTTGCTGGTGGGCGATCGTATCGGTCTGCACCCGGTGGCGGTGATCTTCGCGATTCTGGCGGGGGGCGAACTGTTCGGCTTTACCGGCGTGTTACTGGCGTTGCCGGTGGCGGCGGTGATCATGGTGCTGGTGCGCCATGTGCATGATTTGTATAAGGATTCTGATATCTACAGTGGTGTCGACGAACCGGAGCTGTAAGAGTCGTTGAAGTCCTGTGGCGGGCGGCCTGGTTCCATGCCAGGTCGGCCCGTATCCCTCGCGCGGCTGTCACATGCGCCGCCAAAGAAACTGTCATGAAACCAGGGCGTTAACGCAAACCTTTGATTTTGCTTGTGGTCTGTCGCATTGTGCGACCCGCCTCACGGGTATAAACTTCGCAAACTTTACACAGAGGCCACTAACGGTTCCTTTGGAACTGTTCAGTCAGCATGAAACCGATTCAGCTGCCCCTAGGTGTGCGTCTGCGTGATGACGCTACCTTTATCAATTACTACCCAGGCGCCAATGCCGCTGCACTCGGCTATGTCGAGCGGCTATGCGAAGCCGACGCCGGCTGGACAGAAAGCCTGATTTATCTCTGGGGCAAGGACGGGGTAGGGCGCACGCACTTGTTGCAGGCCGCCTGCCTGCGCTTCGAACAACTGGGGGAGCCGGCGGTGTATCTGCCGCTGGCCGAGCTGCTGGACCGCGGCATCTCGATCCTCGACAACCTCGAACAATACGAACTGGTCTGCCTGGATGATTTGCAGGCCGTGGCCGGCCGGGCGGATTGGGAAGAGGCGTTGTTCCATCTGTTCAATCGTCTGCGCGACAGCGGTCGGCGTCTGTTGATTGCTGCATCAACCTCGCCGCGTGAATTGCCGGTGAAACTGGCTGACCTGAAATCGCGCCTGACCCTGGCACTGATCTTCCAGATGCGTCCGCTCTCTGACGAAGACAAATTGCGCGCCTTGCAACTGCGTGCATCCCGTCGCGGCCTGCACCTGACCGATGAAGTCGGTCATTTTATTTTGACTCGTGGTACCCGCAGCATGAGCGCGCTTTTCGAGCTGCTTGAGCGTCTCGATCAGGCCTCCCTTCAAGCTCAGCGCAAGCTGACGATCCCGTTCCTGAAAGAAACTTTAGGCTGGTAAAACCTAAGCTTGGCGGGGGTTTTGGCATATTTCAGGCGCCAGAAAATCCGCTTTCCTACAGGGTGCAGGCTGCGCGAGTGTCTAAATGGGGCTTAAGCGCTTAGATGTAATCGCGAAACCGGGAAGTCACATAAAGTTCGATTGAATTTGCAAATGAGGATGATAGCGGGCATAGTCTCGGCTTCTTTACAACTATCAGCCACGGTCGTGCCCATGCTAAAGCGCTTCGCACCCCTCGTGCCTCTCGCACTCGTCACCCTGTTGTTCGGTTGCGCTGCCCACTCCCCAGTGACTCAGCAAGAGCAACAACAGCAGGTCAAGAATTCAGTTACTGCGCAGTCTTCTTCCGTTCTTTTCCAGGAAGAGCTAGCCACCGATAAAGAACTGGCAAACTTCGCCGATGGCAAGTCGTACCAGCTTCCGGTTCTGGCTGACAGCATCCTCGAGCGTGGCATGTCCCTGATCGGTACCCGTTACCGTTTCGGCGGCACCTCCGAGGCTGGCTTCGATTGCAGCGGTTTCATCGGTTATCTGTTTCGTGAAGAAGCCGGCATGAACCTGCCGCGCTCCACTCGCGAAATGATTAACGTCGACGCTCCGCTGGTAGCTCGCAGCGCGCTGAAGCCGGGTGATCTGCTGTTCTTCGCCACCAATGGTCGTCGTGGTCGTGTCAGTCACGCCGGGATCTACCTGGGTGACAACCAGTTCATCCATTCCAGCAGCCGCAAAAGCGGTGGTGTCCGGGTCGATAGCCTGGGCGACAGCTACTGGAGCAAGACCTTCATCGAAGCCAAACGCGCCCTCGCGATGGCTCCGACCGTGGTCACTGCACGCAAATAAGGCTTAACCTGTCGCCACGTGGGTGGCGACAACTACCTCTTCGCAACGAAGTAGGCGGACACTTTGTAAGGCGAACTTAAAGTCTTACTTGAAGTTTGGCCCATAGCCGCTAGAATCCAGATCTATTATTGATGGCAAACCGCCTGCGTCCTGCGCAGGCGGTTTTCTTTTCTGCCTTCCCGGCAGAAAAAGCCGCAGCCAGATCAGGATGTTCTGCTTATGACGATGTCGGCCCGCCTCGCAATCATGTTCTTCGCAGCGCTGCTCAGCGCCTGCGCCAGTCGCACACCGCCGCCTGCGCCGGTGGTTCGTGCCCCCATTGTTTTCGGTAACCCACAACCCTTTTCCCCCGAGGCAGAAGACGTGCTGTTCCGCGCGCTGGGCCTGGTGGGCACGCCGTATCGTTGGGGGGGCAACACGCCGGATTCGGGCTTCGATTGCAGCGGCCTGATCGGTTACGTCTACCATGACGTCACCGGTATTTCCCTGCCGCGTACCACCCGAGAAATGATCAGCATGCAGGCGGCCAACGTCGGCAAGGAAGGCCTGCAAACCGGTGACTTGATCTTCTTCGCCACCAATGGCGGATCCCAGGTCAGTCATGCCGGTATCTACGTCGGTGAAGGTCGCTTCGTTCATGCGCCGGCCACTGGCGGCACGGTGAAGCTCGACAGCCTGTCCAAGGCTTACTGGCAGAAGGCTTATCTGAGCGCCAAGCGCGTTCTGCAGCCTGAACACCTGGCGCGCAATCCGTAGCGTCCTGTCCGAAGAGGTTGTCATGACCGCTCGCACTCTCAATCTCGACGATGCCCTGTATCAATACCTGCTCGACGTTTCCCTGAGGGAAACGCCGCTGCTCAAGCGCTTGCGCGACGAAACCCAGGCGATGCCAATGGCGCGCTGGCAGGTAGCGCCGGAGCAGGGGCAGTTCCTCGCATTATTGGTCAAACTCATTGGTGCCAAGCGCTTGCTGGAAGTCGGTACGTTTACCGGTTACAGCGCCCTGTGCATGGCCGCTGCATTGCCGCAGGGCGGTTCGCTGATTTGCTGCGACATTCCCGGCGACTACAACGCTATCGCACGCCGTTATTGGCAGGAAGCGGGGCTGGCCGAGCGAATTGACCTGCGGCTGGCCCCTGCACTGGAAACGCTCGCTATGCTGGATCAGCCGGAGGCGTTCGACCTGATCTTCATTGATGCCGACAAGTCCAACTATCCGAACTATCTGGAGCATGCACTGCGTCTGCTGCGCGTCGGCGGGCTGGCGGTGTTCGATAACACGCTGTGGAGTGGGCGGGTGCTTGAGGAGAATCCCGAGAGTGCAGACACCCGAGCCATCCAGGCGCTCAATCGCGCCTTGAAGGATGACGCGCGTGTGGATCTGTCGTTGTTGCCGTTGGGTGATGGGCTCACGCTCTGTCGTAAACGCTGATCCTTGTAGGAGCGAGGCTTGCCCGCGAAGGCGTCGGCACATCCAACATTGATGTTGCCTGACCTACAGCCCTCGCGGGCAAGCCTCGCTCCTACACGGCGGCTATTTATCGGCCGAAACGCGCCACACCTTGTTTCCCACATCATCGGCCACCAGCAAAGCGCCCTGCTGATCAATCACCACGCCTACGGGCCGACCCATGGCTTTTTCATCTTCGTTGAGGAAGCCTGTCAGTACATCAACCGGTTGACCGGTCGGCTTGCCACCCGCGAACGGGACGAAAATCACTTTATAGCCACTGTGCGGCTTGCGATTCCAGGAGCCGTGCTGGCCGATGAAGGCGCCTTCCTTGAATTGCGCGGGAAGTGTGTTGCCCTCGGCAAACGACAGGCCCAGCGATGCGGTATGCGGGCCGACCGCATAATCCGGGGCAATGGCCTTGGCCACCAGATCTGGGTTTTGCGGCTCGACGCGGATATCGACGTGCTGGCCGTAGTAGCTGAAGGGCCAGCCATAGAACCCGCCGTCCTTCACTGACGTGATGTAGTCCGGCACCAGGTCGCTGCCGATTTCGTCGCGCTCATTGACCGCCGTCCACAGGGCTCCGGTCTGAGGTTCCCAGGCCAGGCCGTTCGGATTACGAATCCCCGAGGCGAAGATCCGGTGATTGCCGGTGGCGCGATCCACTTCCCAGATCGCCGCACGACCTTCCTCCTGATCCAGGCCGTTTTCGCCGACGTTGCTGTTGGAGCCGACGGTGACGTACAGCTTGCTCCCGTCCTTGCTGGCGATGACGTTTTTGGTCCAGTGGTGATTCAACGTGCCGCCCGGCAGATCGACCACCTTGATCGGCTGCGACTTGATCGCGGTATCGCCATTTTCATAATGAAAGCGCAGCAAGCGGTCGGTATCGGCGACGTACAGGTCATTGCCGACCAGGGTCATGCCGAAGGGCGAATTGAGGTTTTCCAGGAATACCGTGCGGGTTTCGGCGATGCCGTCGTGGTCCTTGTCCCGCAGCAGCGTGATGCGGTTGGGGCTAGGGACGCCGGCGCCGGCACGGCCCATGACTTTGCCCATCACCCAGCCGCGAATGCCTTTGCCGTCATCGGGTTTGGGAGGGGCATTGGTTTCCGCCACCAATACATCGCCGTTGGGCAGTACGTAGAGCCAGCGCGGGTGATCGAGCCCTTCGGCAAATGCCGCTACCTGAGTGCCTGCCGCAGCGGTGGGTTTTGCACCCTCCGGCCAGCCGATCGCCGGGGCGATATTCACCGTCGGGATCAGGGTCTTGTTCGGCTCGGGCAGCTTGGGTGACGGGCCGGTGCCGTCGGAGACTTGCAGGCTGGAGGTTTCACCACAGGCGGCGAGCCCTCCGGCGAGCGCGATGACGAGAACGAGCTGAGTCTTGCGCATGCTGGACTTCCCTATGAATGCATTGACTTAGTCATAGAGAAGCTTAGACGCGCGATGGTTCAACCGGTCAGCCGCGGGCTTCCTTGAGCAGCACGGCGATGCCGGGGTGATAGTGACCGGCTTCGTTGCGCAACTTGCGATAGGCGTACGGGAAATACCAGGCCACGGCGCAGCTGTGTTCCTTTTGCAGGTCGTCGACCATGTCCTGGAGTTCTTCCGGGGTCGCGCTCTGTTGGGCCTTTTGTGGCGCAACGAACAGGCAGCCGAGTTTCAGGTCGCTGGCGTAGCTGATGCGTTTGGCGTCGCTGGTGATGTCCTGCAGCGCCTGGCTCAGGTTCAGGCTGTTGACCTTCGGCCAGCGTTGAGTGGCCTGAAGGTAGGCGCGTTCTTCGGCGGTGGCGATAAACAGGTCGGCGCGGCTGTTGCGTTCGCCTTCTTCGTTCTGTTTACGGGTCGGCGTTTGTTGCAGCGTGACCATTTCCGCCATCCAGGCCGCGGCGCAGAGCAGGCCAAGGTTGGCTTTCTCGTCGTACCAATAAGGCGTGTCGTTATCGCCGCGCACGGCGTTAAAGCGGTCGATACAGTCAAACCAGCGTTCCAGCACCGGTCGCAGGAATTCCAGCTTCGGATTACTGATGATCATGCCTTGCATGTCGCTCACCCTTGTAATTGTGTTGTTGGGTTTATGGCGCTTTGATATCACTGCTGGCAGTATGGCGCAAGATTGACGTCAGGTTATTGATGGGCGGCAGTCTATCGAGAATCCGTGCCCTGTCTTCAATTGACGCTCCCCCCCAACCCTCTAACCTTCGCGGCTTGTTTCAGGTGCTCTGTGGCGAAGCCGACAGAGTGAAACAGGGAAGCCGGTGAGTGACTCTCTTCAAGCGACGAAGAGTCATGATCCCGGCGCTGCCCCCGCAACGGTAAATGAGTAAAGACTGCGTCTTGAGCCACTGTGTCGACTGTCGATATGGGAAGGCGCGCAGTCCGGCGCAAGCCGCTCATGAGCCCGGAGACCGGCCTGATTCATCCAACGGCATCACGGTGGGCGATGCCAGGCTTGTTGCCGTCTATTCTTGTGCCTGCCCGCCGTTATCCAGCCTCAACGGAGAGCTCCCCATGACTGATTCCCCTGATCGTGACGAACGCCACCTGGCGCGCATGCAGCGCAAAAAAGCGGTGATCGACGAACGCATCGCCAACTCCCCGAACGAGTGCGGTCTGCTGCTGGTGCTGACCGGCAACGGCAAAGGCAAGAGCAGCTCGGCCTTCGGCATGCTCGCCCGGTCCATGGGCCACGGCATGCAGTGCGGCGTGGTGCAGTTCATCAAGGGCCGTAACAGCACCGGCGAAGAGCTGTTCTTCCGCCGCTTCCCGGAGCAGGTGCGTTTTCATGTGATGGGCGAGGGCTTCACTTGGGAAACCCAGGACCGCCAGCGTGACATCGCCGCCGCCGAGGCCGCATGGGCGGTGTCCCAGGAACTGCTGCGTGACCCGTCGATCGGTCTGGTGGTGCTGGATGAGTTGAACATCGCCCTCAAGCACGGCTACCTCGACCTCGATCAGGTACTCAGTGATTTGCAGGCGCGTCCGCCGATGCAACACGTGGTGGTCACCGGTCGCGGCGCCAAGCCAGAGATGATCGAACTGGCCGACACAGTCACCGACATGGGCGTGATCAAGCACGCGTTCCAGGCCGGCATCAAAGCGCAAAAAGGCGTCGAGTTGTGAGCCGCACTTTATGAATAGTCATCGTCATTGCCCGGCGGTATTGATTGCCGCGCCGGCCTCCGGTCAGGGCAAGACCACCGTCACCGCCGCGCTGGCCCGTTTGCACCGCAATCAGGGGCGCAAGGTCCGCGTGTTCAAATGTGGCCCGGACTTTCTCGACCCGATGATTCTCGAACGCGCCAGCGGTGCGCCGGTGTATCAACTGGACATGTGGATGGTCGGCGAGCAGGAAAGTCGTCGTCTGTTATGGGAAGCGGCCGGGGAAGCCGACCTGATCCTGATAGAAGGCGTCATGGGCCTGTTCGACGGCACGCCGTCCAGTGCCGACCTGGCGCGGCACTTCGGTGTGCCGGTGCTCGGCGTGATCGACGGCACGGCCATGGCGCAGACCTTTGGTGCGTTGGCGTTGGGGCTGGCGAAGTATCAGCCGGACTTGCCGTTTGCCGGTGTACTGGCCAACCGCGTGGGCACGCTGCGTCATGCGCAATTGCTCGAAGGCAGCCTGACGGAAGGCTTGCGCTGGTACGGCGCCTTGTCGCGGGAAACCGCGATCGAATTGCCCAGTCGGCACCTCGGTCTGGTCCAGGCCAGCGAGTTGAATGATCTGGACCTGCGCCTCGATGCGGCGGCCGAATCGCTGGCCAGCAGTTGCGATGTGGCGCTGCCGCCTGCCGTGGAGTTCGCCGGGCCCGACGTGATCGCCGCCGAGCCTTTGCTTAAAGGCATCCGAATTGCCGTGGCCCGTGATGAAGCGTTTGCCTTCACCTACGGCGCGAGCCTGGACTTGCTGCGGGCCATGGGCGCCGAGTTGCTGTTCTTCTCGCCGATCCGCGATGCTGATCTACCGGAAGCTGACAGCCTTTATCTGCCGGGCGGTTATCCGGAACTGCACCATGTGGCGCTGTCACAGAACACCTCGATGCTCGACGCGATCCGCGCCCATCATGCTGCCGGCAAACCGTTGCTGGCCGAGTGCGGCGGGATGTTGTACCTGCTCGATTCGTTGACTGATGTCGAGGGAACTCGCGCCGAACTGGTGGGCTTGCTCAAAGGTGATGCGGTGATGCAAAAGCGTCTGGCCGCGCTGGCGTTGCAAGCGGTTGAGTTGCCGGAAGGTTCACTGCGTGGGCACACCTATCACCATTCGTTGACCAGCACCGAACTTGAGCCGATTGCCCGTGGACTCAGTCCGAACGGCGGGCGTGGGGCGGAGGCGGTTTACCGTGAGGGGCGGATGACCGCCTCTTATGTGCATTTTTATTTTCCGTCCAACCCCACCGCAGTCGCCGCGCTTTTTGCGCCTGACCTTGATGCCGCCTTCGCGAGCAGGCCGAATCGTCGCACCGTCGCTCCTACAATGGATCACCTAACCCCTGTAGGAGCGAGCCTGCTCGCGAAGAGGCCATGACCGACAACGCATTCTCCGAAGCCGAACGCGAAGCGGTCTACCGAGCCATCGCCGAACGTCGCGACATGCGCCACTTCAGTGGCGGCACCGTCGAGCCCGAGTTGTTGCGGCGTCTGCTCGAAGCCGCCCACCAGGCCCCGAGCGTCGGCCTGATGCAGCCCTGGCGCTTCATCCGCATCAGCGACCGGGCCCTGCGAGGCAACATCCAGCGACTGGTGGAAGAAGAACGCATCCGCACCGCCGAAGCCCTCGGCGAGCGCACTGACGAATTCATGAAGCTCAAGGTCGAAGGCATCAACGACTGCGCCGAGGTGTTGGTCGCCGCGCTCATGGATGATCGAGAGCGCCACATCTTCGGTCGTCGCACCTTGCCGGAAATGGACATGGCCTCGCTGTCCTGCGCGATCCAGAACCTCTGGCTGGCCTCCCGCGCCGAAGGTCTGGGCTTGGGCTGGGTGTCGCTGTTCGAACCGCAAGCGCTGGCGAACCTGCTGGGTTTGCCACCCGGGGCCAAGCCGTTGGCGGTTCTTTGTCTCGGCCCGGTCAAGGAATTCTATGCGGCGCCGATGCTGGTACTCGAAGGGTGGGCGCAGGCGCGTCCGCTCAGTGAGTTGCTGTATGAAAATTATTGGGGAGTGAGTCAATGAGTGTGGCGTTATTGAGCGTCGCCGCGGTTGCGCTGGACGCGCTGCTGGGTGAACCCAAACGCTGGCATCCGCTGGTGGCGTTCGGCCGTTTTGCCGACCGCATCGAGCAACGTTTCAACGGTGAGGGACGTGGCTGGCGCAGCCATGGCGTCACCGCGTGGGTAATCGCGGTCGTGCCGCTGACCTTGCTCGCCACGGCTTTTTCCTGGGCACCGTATGTGGGCTGGATTGTCGAGATTCTCGCGCTCTATTGCGCCCTCGGCATGCGTAGCCTTGGTGAGCACGTCGAGCCGGTGGCCAAGGCTTTGCGCAGCGATGATCTGGACGAAGCCCGCAAGCGCGTGGGTTATTTGGTCAGCCGTCAGACCAGCGAACTGGATCAAACCGAAGTGGCCCGTGCCGCCACTGAATCTGTCCTGGAGAACGGCAGCGACGCAGTATTTGCTGCGCTGTTCTGGTTTGCCGTGGCCGGTGCGCCCGGTGTGGTGCTCTATCGCTTGAGTAACACCCTCGATGCCATGTGGGGTTACCGCAACGAACGCTTCGAACGTTTCGGTTGGGCGGCGGCGAAGATCGACGATGTCCTCAACTACCTGCCTGCACGCCTGGTGGCGTTGACCTACGCGCTGCTGGGCAAAACCCGGCTGGCCTTGAAATGCTGGCGCACCCAGGGCCCGACCTGGGACAGCCCCAACGCCGGGCCCGTCATGGCGGCCGGTGCCGGTGCGCTCGGCGTCGAGTTGGGCGGGGCGGCGATCTATCACGGTGAAGTGCATCAGCGCCCGCAACTGGGCGAAGGCGTGCCGGCGGATGCCGATTCCATCGACCGTGGCTGGCAATTGGTTCAGCGCGGGGTATGGTTATGGCTGCTGATTCTCTGCGTGGGAGCTGAATTCTATGCTTGAGCACGGTGGTCGCTTGCGCAAGGCCGCGCTCGAATATGGCATTGCCGAAGCTGACTGGCTGGACCTGTCCAGCGGCCTCGCGCCGTGGCCATTCCCGATCCCGGACATTCCGTTGCGCGCCTGGGCGCGCTTGCCGGAAACCGATGATGGTCTGGAGCAGGCTGCTTGCGATTATTACGGCACCGGACAGGTGCTGCCGGTGGCCGGTTCGCAAATGGCCATCCAGTTACTGCCGCGTTTGCGTCGGGCCGGTAAGGTCGGCGTGCTGTCGCCGTGTTACGCCGAACACGCGCACGCATGGCGCAGCAATGGTTACATCGTGCGCGAGGTGCTGGAGCAGGAAGTCGACTTCTATATCGACAGCCTCGACGTGCTGGTGGTGGTCAACCCGAACAACCCGACAGGCTTGAGCCTGAGCACGAGTCGCTTGCTCGACTGGCATGCCCGACTGGCCTCGCGCGGCGGCTGGCTGGTGGTGGACGAAGCGTTCATGGATAACACGCCGGCGTTGAGCCTCGCGCCGTTTGCCCATCAGGTCGGCCTGATCGTGCTACGTTCCTTCGGCAAGTTTTTTGGCCTGGCGGGTGTGCGATTGGGCTTTGTGCTGGCTGAGCGCAAGCTGCTTAAACTGCTCGCAGAGCAGGTGGGCCCGTGGGCGGTCAGCGGGCCGACACGCGTGTTGGGCCAAGCCTGTTTGCTGGACACCGAAGGCCATGCAAGGCAGCGCGCGCGCAGCGAAGAGGCCGGCAAACGCCTGGCACTTTTGCTTGGGCAGTATGGTTTGCAGCCGCAGGGTGGCTGCGCCTTGTTTCAATGGCTGATGACCGAGCATGCCGAAGCGCTTCACGAGTTCATGGCCAGGCGCGGCATCTTGCTGCGGCTGTTCGCCCACAACAGCAGCGTGCGTTTCGGCTTGCCGGCGGATGAAGCCGATTGGCTGCGTCTTGAGCAAGCGCTTCAAGCCTTCGTAAAGGAAGCCCAATGACAACATTGATGGTGCAGGGCACCACCTCCGACGCCGGTAAAAGTACGCTGGTGACGGCGTTGTGTCGCTGGGTCACGCGTCAGGGCGTGCGCGTCGTGCCGTTCAAACCGCAGAACATGGCCCTCAACAGTGCCGTGACCGCCGACGGCGGCGAGATCGGCCGCGCCCAGGCGGTGCAGGCCCAGGCGGCCAACCTGGAACCGCACACTGACATGAATCCGGTGCTGCTCAAGCCCAACAGCGACACAGGCGCCCAGGTCATCATCCATGGTCGCGCGGTCACGACCATGAACGCGGTCGCCTATCACGACTACAAAGCCATCGCCATGCAAGCCGTACTGGCTTCCCATGAACGATTGAGCGCGGCGTATCCGGTGGTCATGGTCGAAGGCGCGGGCTCGCCGGCCGAGATCAATCTGCGTGCCGGCGACATTGCCAACATGGGCTTTGCCGAAGCGGTGGATTGTCCGGTGGTGTTGATCGCCGACATCAATCGCGGCGGGGTGTTCGCGCATCTGGTGGGCACGCTGGAACTGCTGTCGCCGACCGAGCAGGCGCGGGTCAAAGGCTTCATCATCAACCGTTTTCGCGGTGACCTCGCCTTGCTGCAACCCGGCCTCGATTGGCTGGAAGCGCGCACCGGCAAACCGGTGATCGGCGTGCTGCCGTATGTGATGGATTTGCACCTGGAAGCCGAGGACGGCATCGATCAGCGCCAGGCCGACAAGGCTGAACGCGTGCTCAAAGTGCTGGTGCCGGTGCTGCCGCGCATCAGCAACCACACCGATTTCGATCCGCTGCGCCTGCATCCGCAAGTCGACCTGCAATTCATCGGCCCCGGCCAGGCAATCCCGCCGGCTGATCTGATCATTCTTCCCGGCTCGAAAAGTGTGCGCAGTGATCTTGCGTACCTGCGGGCCAATGGCTGGGACACGGCCATCAGTCGTCATCTGCGTTATGGCGGAAAAGTGCTGGGGATTTGCGGCGGTCTGCAGATGCTCGGTGAGCAGGTGCACGATCCGCTGGGCCTCGAAGGCGCGCCGGGTTCCAGTGCTGGCCTGGGCTTGCTGGCGTTCGAAACACAGCTCGAAGAAGAGAAGCAATTGCGCAATGTGCGCGGTCGTCTGGCGCTGGAGGATGCGCAGGTCAGTGGCTATGAAATCCATGCCGGGGTGACCACCGGGCCAGCGCTGGAAAACGCTGCGGTGCAGCTGGACGATGGTCGCTGCGATGGCGCGCAAAGTGTTGACGGGCAGATTTTCGGCACCTACCTGCATGGCCTGTTTGAATCCCCGGCGGCGTGCAGTGCGCTGCTGCGCTGGGCGGGTTTGCAGGAGGTGCAGGACGTGGATTACCACGGGTTGCGCGAGCGGGATATCGAGCGGTTGGCGGATCTGGTGGAGAAGCATTTGGATACCGCGTTGTTGCGTGAGCTCTGCGGTTTTTGAGAGGACGCTTTCGCGGGTAAGCCTCGCTCCTACAAGGTCAAGAGCGGCTCAGCCCTGTAGGAGCGAGGCTTGTCCGCGAATAGGCCAGCAGCTACACCGCATATTTAAGGAATGAACCATGCTGCAACTGATCCTCGGCGGCGCCCGCTCCGGCAAAAGCCGACTGGCTGAAAAACTTGCGTTAGACAGTCACCTCCAAGTGACTTACATCGCCACCAGCCAACCGCTGGACGGTGAAATGAACGAACGGGTCGCCCATCACCGGGCCCGTCGTCCAGCCGAATGGGCGTTGATCGAAGAGCCAATCGAACTCGCCCGCGTATTGCGCGAAAGCGCCCGCGCCGAGCGTTGCCTGCTGGTGGATTGCCTGACCCTGTGGATGACCAATCTGCTGATGCTCGACGACGCCAAACGTCTCAACGTCGAACGCGAAGCCCTGTTGGACTGCCTGGCCTCCTTGCCGGGTGAAATCATTTTTGTCAGCAACGAGACCGGAATGGGTGTCGTGCCGCTGGGCGAATTGACTCGCCGCTATGTCGATGAAGCCGGTTGGCTGCATCAAGCCCTGGCCGAGCGCTGCCAACGAGTCGTCCTGACCGTCGCCGGCCTGCCCCTGACTTTGAAAGGAACCGCGTTATGACTCAATCCTGGTGGCTGAACCCGTGCAAGCCGATCGACGCGCAAGCCGTCGAGCAGGCGCAGGCACGTCAACAGCAACTGACCAAACCCGCTGGCTCCCTTGGCCGACTGGAATCGGTGGCCGTGCAAATGGCGGGGCTGCAAGGGCAGGTCAAACCGAGTCTCGATCAGCTGTGGATTGCCATTTTTGCCGGCGATCATGGTGTGGTTGCAGAAGGCGTGTCGGCGTTCCCTCAGGAAGTCACCGGGCAGATGCTGCACAACTTTGTCAGCGGCGGTGCAGCGATCAGCGTGTTGGCGCGCCAGCTCGGGGCTTCCCTCGAAGTGGTCGACCTCGGCACGGTAACGCCGTCGTTGAATCTGCCAGGCGTGCGTCACCTCAATATCGGCGCGGGCACCGCCAATTTCGTCGAAAGCCCGGCCATGACGGCTACTCAGGGCGAACTCGCCTTGCAGGCTGGTCGCGACAGCGTGCAACGTGCGGTCGCCAATGGCGCGCAGCTGTTCATCGGCGGCGAGATGGGCATCGGCAACACCACGGCGGCCAGCGCGCTGGCCTGTGCCTTGCTCGATTGCCCGGTGGTGCATCTGGCCGGGCCGGGCACCGGTTTGAACGCGGCGGGGGTCAGCCACAAAGCCCAAGTCATCGAGCGTGCCCTGGCATTACACGGTGCTCAGCGCGGTGATGCGTTGCAAACCCTGTTCAATATCGGCGGTTTTGAGATTGCGGCGCTGGTCGGCGCGTATCTGGCGTGCGCCCAGGAGGGCGTTGCGGTGCTGGTGGACGGCTTTATCTGCAGCGTCGCCGCGTTGGTGGCGGTGCGCTTGAACCCTGGCTGCCGCGAATGGCTGTTGTTCGGCCATCGCGGTGCCGAGCCGGGTCATCGTCATGTGCTGGAAACCCTCAATGCCGAGCCGCTGTTGGATCTGGGGCTGCGTCTGGGCGAGGGCAGTGGCGCCGCGTTGGCCGTGCCGTTGCTGCGTCTGGCCTGCGATCTTCACGGGCAGATGGCAACCTTCGCCGAAGCGGCGGTGGCGGATCGTCCGGCATGACGTTGCGACTGGATCTTCTGCGCCACGGGGAAACCGAACTCGGCGGCGGTTTGCGCGGCAGCCTCGACGATGCGCTGACCGACAAGGGCTGGGCGCAGATGCGCGCGGCGGTGGTCGAGCAAGGGCCATGGGAACGGTTGATCAGTTCGCCGCTGCAACGATGTGCGCGGTTTGCGCATGAGCTCGGTGCGCAGTTGGAATTGCCTGTGCACCTGGACAAGGATCTGCAAGAACTGCATTTCGGTGCCTGGGAAGGACAGAGCGCGGCGGCGCTGATGGAGACTGACGCCGAGGGGTTGGGGCTGTTCTGGGCCGATCCGTATGCCTTTACGCCGCCGGGAGGTGAGCCGGTCGAGGATTTCTCAACGCGGGTGCTGACGGCGGTAGCGCGTCTGCACGCGGCGTATGCGGGTGAACGGATCTTGCTGATCAGTCATGGCGGTGTCATGCGTTTGTTGCTGGCTCAGGCACGTGGTTTGCCCCGTGAGCAGTTGCTGAACGTCGAGGTCGGGCATGGCTCGCTGTTTTCGTTGAGCGTCGAGTCAGGCGACCTCCTCAAGGAAGCGATCTGACCATGCTGCCCTTCTGGATCGCCCTGCAATTTCTCAGCAGTTTGCCGATTCGTCTGCCGGGCATGCCGGCGCCTCAGGAACTGGGTCGGTCGCTGCTGTTTTATCCGCTGGTGGGGCTGCTGTTCGGCGCGCTGTTATGGGCACTGAACTGGCTGCTACTGGGCACGCCTTTGTTGCTTCACGCCGCGCTTCTGCTGAGCGCTTGGGTATTGCTCAGCGGCGCGTTGCACCTCGACGGTCTCGCCGATAGCGCCGATGCGTGGCTCGGGGGCTTCGGCGACCGCGAGCGCACGCTGACCATCATGAAAGACCCGCGCAGCGGACCGATTGCGGTGGTGACGCTGGTGTTGGTGTTGCTGCTCAAATTCGCCGCGTTGCTGGCATTGATCGAGCAGCAGCACAGTCTTTTTCTGATGATCGTTCCGCTGATTGGCCGCAGCGCGATGCTGGGTTTGTTCCTGACCACGCCGTATGTGCGTGCCGGCGGGTTGGGGCAGGCGCTGGCGGATCATTTGCCGCGTTTGGCGGGTAAGCGGGTGCTGGCAGTCAGCGCGTTGGCGTGTGTGCTGATCGCAGGGTTCAGTGGTGTCTGGGCGCTTGTGCTGGCGGGCGGGATGTTCGTTTGGTTGCGGCAGGTGATGCTGCGGCGATTGGGCGGGACGACGGGCGATACGGCCGGGGCGATGCTGGAATTGCTGGAGATGGTGGTGCTGGTGGGATGGGCGTTGGTCTGATGGTTTGTGGGCAGGATGTGCCGGCCTCATCGCGAGCAGGCTCGCTCCCACGTTGATGGCGTCTTGCATAAATTTAACGTCCACTGAAGATCCACTGTGGGAGCGAGCCTGCTCGCGAAGGCGGTCGACCAAGCACCTCGAATATTTATCAATGAACTCATCTGTAACTTGATTTAACACACTCGCGGGTATATACACGCACCATGCTCGATTCCCAATGTTTATGCATCAACCTGCGTCGCGCCGCCCGTGGCGTCAGCAGGCATTACGACGGCGCTCTCGATGGCTTCGGGATCAACGTTGCCCAGTATTCTTTGCTGTGTAATCTGCAGCGTCTGAATGAACCGAGTATTTCCACCCTGGCCGAAGCCATGGGGCTGGACCGCAGCACCTTGGGGCGCAATCTTCGGGTGCTGGAAGGTGAGGGCCTGGTGGCGCTGGTCGAGGGTGAGGACATGCGTAATCGCATCGTCCGGCTGACCGAGGCGGGCGCAGCTCGCCTGGCCGCGGCCTTGCCTGCGTGGGAGGCGGCGCAGCAGCGGCTGGTCGATCGTCTGGGCGCCGAAAAACGCGAAACCTTGTTGCGACTGCTGGACGAACTGGCGTGATGCCGGTTTTTCCGATCTTAAGCGGGTATATACCCGCTACCGGAGAATAAGAATGACCTCGATGTGGCGTACATGCGGTTGGGTGTTGGTGGGGAGTGCGCTGATCCTGGCATTGTCGTTGGGCGTGCGACACGGCTTCGGGCTGTTCCTGGCCCCGATGAGTGCCGAATTCGGCTGGGGGCGTGAGACGTTCGCTTTTGCCATCGCCCTGCAAAACCTGATCTGGGGTCTGGCGCAGCCGTTCACCGGCGCGCTGGCCGATCGCTTTGGCGCGGCGAAAGTGGTGTTCGTCGGCGGTGTGCTGTACGCGTTGGGCCTGGTGTTCATGGGCTTGTCCGACTCGGCGGTGACGTTGTCCCTGAGTGCGGGCCTGTTGATCGGCATCGGCCTGTCGGGCACTTCGTTCTCGGTGATCCTTGGCGTGGTCGGTCGCGCCGTGCCCCCGGAGAAACGCAGCATGGGCATGGGCCTCGCCAGCGCTGCCGGTTCTTTCGGTCAGTTCGCCATGTTGCCCGGTACGCTGGGGCTGATCGGCTGGCTGGGCTGGTCCGCGGCATTGCTGGTCCTGGGCCTGCTGGTAGCGCTGATTATCCCGCTGGTGAGCATGCTCAAGGACAAACCGCTGCCAGTGCTCGGCCATGAACAAACCCTCTCTGAAGCGCTGCGGGAAGCCTGCTCCCATTCGGGGTTCTGGCTGTTGGCGTTCGGCTTTTTTGTCTGCGGTTTCCAGGTGGTGTTCATCGGGGTGCATTTGCCGGCCTATCTGGTGGATCAGCACCTTCCGGCCACAGTGGGCACCACGGTGCTGGCGCTGATCGGGTTGTTCAATATCTTCGGCACCTACACCGCAGGATGGCTCGGCGGTCGCATGTCCAAGCCGCGCTTGCTCACCGGTCTGTACCTGCTGCGGGCGGTGGTGATTGCGCTGTTTCTGTGGGCGCCGGTGACCACGACCACCGCGTACCTGTTCGGCATGGCGATGGGCTTCCTGTGGTTGTCGACCGTGCCATTGACCAACGGCACCGTGGCGACCTTGTTTGGCGTGCGAAACCTGTCCATGCTCGGCGGGATTGTTTTCCTCTTCCACCAGCTCGGTTCGTTCCTCGGCGGCTGGTTGGGTGGCGTGGTGTATGACCGAACCGGGAGCTATGACTTGATCTGGCAAGTAGCGATTCTCTTGAGTCTGTTGGCCGCCGCCCTGAACTGGCCGGTGCGTGAGCAGCCGGTGGCGCGTCTGCAAACCCGGTTGAGTGCGATATGAACCGTCTCTGGCCGCGAGTGGCGGTGGTCGCTGTCGGTGCCTTGCTGCTGGCCTTGGCCTGGTGGGGCTGGCATCAGGGCGGATTGGCGCTGATGCAGTTGGGCATGGGCGCTTGCTAGGAACAGGCGAGGGCGAGTAACTTCGTTTGTGACCATTAATCAAGGATGCACCGACATGCTGATGCGCTGGATTGCAGTCCCCGCGTTGCTGGTGGCGTTTACCGGATTGGCACAAGCGGCCGAGTGCCCGGAGCTGTTGCAGGGCTCGTTGCCCAAGCTGCGCGCCAAGGAATCCATCGACCTGTGCCAGCGGTTTGAGGGTAAGCCGCTGGTGGTGGTCAATACCGCAAGCTTCTGTGGCTTTGCCCCACAGTTCAAAAGCCTTGAGGCTCTGAATCAGCGTTACAAGGATCAGGGGCTGGAGGTGATCGGCGTTCCGTCCAATGACTTCAAGCAGGAGTCCAAGGACGGCGCTGAGACCGCCAAGGTCTGCTACGTGAACTATGGGGTGACGTTCACCATGACCGAGCCGCAGAAAGTCCGCGGCGATGACGCGACTCACCTGTTCAAGGTCCTCGCCAAACAGACCAGCGCGCCGAAGTGGAATTTCTACAAATACGTGGTCGATCGCAAAGGCAAGGTGATCGCCAATTTCTCCAGCCTGACCAAACCCGACGATCCAGAGTTCATTGCCGCGGTGGAAAAAGCCCTCGCCTCGCAACCCTGATTGAACGCCCATGAAAAAGCCCCGCCTCTGTACAAGAGAGCGGGGCTTTTTTGATTCAGGCGGCGAGCGTTTCAGGCTCGCCGGGCTTCATCAGAAGCGGTAGGTCGCGCCTACGCCGAAACCATTCGCATAGTTTTCATACTTGGCGTTGTAGTTCTGGCCACGGTCGTTGCTGTTGGTGACCTTGACCGACTCTTCACGCAGGTACGAATACGCTACGTCGATGGTCAGGTCGTCGGTCGGGCTCCAGCCGGCGCCCACGCTGAAAATCTTGCGATCGCCCGTCGGGATGCGTGGGGAACGGTCGACGTTGTTGGTCGGCGCCTGGTCGAAGGACAGACCGGTACGCAATACCCATTGCTTGTTCAACTGGTAGGACGCGCCGATGGCGTGAGCCCAGGTGTCGTGCCAGTTCTGATCTTCGGTGATGGTCCCGAACTGACCGTTCAGGATGGCCGGAACACCTTTGTTATCGACGGTGATTTCTTTCAGGCGGCTCCAGCGCGTCCAGGTGCTGCCTGCGTACAGTGTCCACTGGTCGTCCAGCTTATGAGTCACCGAGAAGTCCACCGATTCAGGCGTAGTCAGGTCCAGCGAGGCGTCGTACTTCTGGCTTGGGTTCTGGCCGACCAGGCCCAGGACGTTGTAGTTGACCTTGGTGTCACCCTCGAGCTTGTACTTCACTTTCGAGTGGTAGGTCAGGCCGACGCGAGTGCTGTCGGTGGCTTGCACCAGAACACCGATGTTGTAGCCCAGTGCGGTGTCATCACCCTTGATCTTGACCTTGCCGTCCGGTGCGGCCTGGGTAATCGACAGGTTCGATTCCAGGGTGCCGTCGATGCGGTTGATGGTCGGGCCGAAACCGATGGAGACCTTGTCGTTGAAGGCGTAGCTGACAGTCGGTTGCAGGGTGACGATCTTGACTTCGCTCTTGCTGCCGAAGTAACGGCCGGCGAAGCCGTTCTCGTAGTCGGTCACCAGGCCGAATGGCGCGTACATGCCGATACCGAAAGCCCAGTGGTCGTCGATTGGCTTGACGTAGTAGCCCATAGGCACGGCGATGAACGGAACCATGTCGCCGTCGTTGCTGCCGCTGTTCGGGCTGGAGCTGGCGTGGCTGATGTCAGTGTGTGCGTCGAGAAATGCAGCGCCGCCGGTGACTTGTTCGCGCTTGAGGCGGGACATGCCGGCAGGGTTGCCAAAAATTGTGCTTGCGTCATCGGCAGAGGAAGATCGCCCGGCAAAACCTGTACCCATCCCGCTGATGCTCTGTTCGTTGATGGCGAAGCCACTTGCGAAAATCTGGGTGGATGCCAAGGTAACAGCGAGGCTAAGTGTGGTTTTGAGCATTACTTTTTTCATTATTAGAACTCCTGGTGATCACCGGGGCGAAAATTACCAACATTTTCGTCCCAGCGCTATAGGCTGTATGGCTTGAGTTAGAGCGGTTTTGTAGGACAATCCGACCAGATTCGCGTCCCGTTGCGGGATCTTTGGAAATCGGTGGATCAGCAGGCAACCTGATTCAGGGGTGAAACACAGGTTTGCCAGGCGTAGGTGAAATCGCGCAGGCGTCCTTGAGGCTGAAAAGTCTGGCGCCAGATTCGGGCCATTCCCAACAAGTCATCCGCGGCGGGGAGGGGAGTGTTCTGTTCTTCTACCAGCAGCCAGGCGATGGCAGTGGCGTAACGCAGGTTGACGATCAATTCCAGGTGAGGCCCGCTGAGAAAGGCATGCTGACTGGCGAGGCCGCGCACGAGGCTCGCGCGCTCCGGGTCCAACGCCAGGTAGTGATCCCAGAGAGCCTGGTGGCGGGGTTCGGCAATTCGGTACAGGCCGTGTCCACGGCGGTCATGCAGGGCGGAACCAAGGGCTGACTGGCTGGCGGCGATGCCCAGCAGAAGGGATTCGGCAGTTGCGCTATGGCGCCCGAGGTAAATCAATGTCGGACGGATCACATAACGGCACAGTTCGCTGGCAGCGATACCCATAAAGCCCTCGAAACATCAAATGGGCGGCGATACCTGAAGGGAGCGTTGGCAGCAGGTGGATCGACTCAGGCTCGCCGGAAGCGGATCAAGCCGCTTGAGTTGAAGTGTAGTGTCATATTCGCGCTGTAAAGGCCTGTTTTTAAAATATTTCCGGCTTCGAGTTATAACCGTTATATCGTTTGGAACTTAGTCGAAGGCTGCGCAATGAGAAATATCGGGCAATAAAAAGCCCCGCTTTTTGAGCAGGGCTTTTGAGGTTTTCAGTCTTTCTGGCGTATCAGGCAACCAGTGCCTGACGGGTACGCTCGATCACGGCCTGCAGCGGTTCTGCGCTGGAGTATTGATCGGGGTACAGGCGTTCGCTGTGACGAGCGATGCCGTGTTCGTTGACCAGGGTGAAGCTGAAGCAGCCTTTGCGAGCGGCCATGATCAGGCAGTTCATTGGAGCAAAAGCGTTGGTTAGGGTGCGGATTGCATCCTGAGTGTGGATTTGAGTAGTCATGATTGGGTGTTCCTACAAGCGACACGGATAAGAGCCGTGCAAAATTAAAACGTTCCAGTGACGACGACCACCATTGGTCGAGCGAAGAACCCGACTGGAACAAAGCAGCCAGTTTGAAGCGCTGATAATTGGCGCGCTTGGGCTGGCAGGTAGGTACTTAGGAGGGCAGGCAACACATCAAGGGCAAAGGTTCTGGGCCCGGGGTGAAGATCCTGATCAATTTGCAGGCTGGTTCGGTCAGAGTAAGTGAGCTTCGCAACACCCTTTGCATTCGATTCAAAGGCAGTGTTGGCGCAAGGTTTACCTGGAAACCATCGAGGTGGTCGATCCCGCTTGTTCGGTAGAGGCTTCCGTTGGGAAGGCTGACCGGGAGGATTTGTTCGACCAGAATTGACTTTCAGCTTGGTACTAACGCCGCGGATAGTAACGAATTGAATGGGCGAAGGGAAGCGTCAAAGCAAAATAATTGCCACGCCCTGCTGACACGCTGGGTAATGGGCCCATTTCCGACCATTGGTCGTCGCTCGGGCAAACGCCTGGGACAAGGGTTTGCCAAGGTTATCCCCAGAAAATGCCTACAAAACGCTCCGAAAAAACCCATCGATATAACTGCCGCGAAGGAACTTGTGCACATAAGTTGCGCAGACTGTAACCGGACTGTCATCCACGCCACGACCCCAGTGGGTGCCTGTATTGAAAATTTAAGTCAATGAAAAACATCGCTTTTTTTTACTGGTGAAAAAATCGTCAGTTTGACTGCGAGCCCCATTCCACAGGGCTTTGCGCGAGTTCAAGGGCGGTTGTCCACTGAGTTATCCACAGCTTCTGTGGATTGTCCCGAGCGCTTGCTCTAGGACGGGCGTGCCGGGTTTTTTTAGGCTTTACCTGTAAGAAAAAAAGAGTAGAGTGGCGCGCCTTCCGATCTGCCCCACAGTGCTTTATGAAGTTTCGCTCCGTATCAGTTTCTGCTACCTCAACACCTCCCAGTGTTACCCCTCCCAAACGCTTTTCGATGCGCGTGGCGGAGTGGCTACTCGATAGCCCGCGCCTGGGTGAAAACACCAACGTCAAACATTTCGCCGGACGCTTGCTCAAACAGCCTGCCCGTGAAGGCGTGGTGGCCGCGCAAAGTCGTCTCGGCCAGCTGATGTGCCGCGAATGCGGCAATGCCCGTGATCGCCGCATTGGCCAGGATCTGTTGCGCCAGGCGGCGCGGGCAGGGGACCGGCGTGCTCAACAGGAACTGGGCCTGGTCGAAGACTGAGCTGTCCAAGTCCTGACGCCTTGGTTACCCTTCAAGCTTTATCTCATCGGCAGGAGTCGCTATGGCTATGGACTTGACCAGCATTTTGCTGGGTCTGGCGGGTGCCGCACTGCCCTTGCTGGTACTGGCCTGGCAAATCCAGCGTCGGGCGAGCGTGGGGCAAGCCGAGGTGGCTTTGCTGGAAGAGCGTCTGGCCATGTCGCTACTGGCGCAGGACGGCTTGAACGCTCAGCTCGAAGCCTGCCGCGATGAAATCGGTGATCTTGGCCAGGCCAACGCCGCCAAGCAGGCAGAGCTGGCCGCCATGCGCCGCGAAATCGAACTGCTACAGATAGAGCGCGACGATGCCCGCGATGCGGCTCACGCCTGGAACATCGAGCGCGCCGGCAAAGAAGCCGAACTGCGGCGTCTGGACTCTCAAGCGGCCTCGCTCCAGGCCGAGCTGCGTGAGCAGCAGGACAGCCATCAACAACGCCTCAACGACCTGCAAGGCTCACGAGACGAACTGCGAGCACAGTTCGCCGAACTGGCGGGCAAGATCTTCGACGAGCGCGAGCAGCGTTTCGCCGAAACCAGCCAGCAGCGCCTGGGCCAGTTGCTCGATCCTTTGAAAGAACGCATTCAGTCTTTCGAAAAGCGCGTTGAGGAAAGCTATCAGGCCGAGGCCCGTGAACGGTTTTCCCTGGCCAAAGAGCTGGAACGCCTGCAGCAACTGAACCTGCGCCTGAGCGACGAAGCCACCAACCTCACTCGTGCGTTGAAAGGGCAGAAAACCCAAGGCAACTGGGGCGAGTTGATTCTTGAGCGCGTGCTTGAACACGCCGGGCTGGAAAAGGGTCGCGAGTACCAGACTCAGGTCACTCTCAAGGGGCCGGACGGTGAGCGTTTCCAGCCGGACGTGATCATTTATCTTCCGGGCGACAAGCAGGTGGTGGTCGATTCCAAGGTCAGCCTCACGGCCTATCAGCAATACGTGTCGGCCGACGACGATGCCATCGGCCAGATCGCCATCAAGCAGCACGTGCTGTCGCTGCGCAATCACGTCAAAGGCCTGTCAGGTAAGGATTACAAGCGACTCGACGGCTTGCACAGCCTGGATTTCGTCTTGCTTTTCGTGCCGATCGAAGCGGCGTTCTCCGCTGCGTTGCAGGCTGAGCCGACGCTGTTCCAGGAAGCCTTCGACCGCAACATCGTCATCGTCAGTCCGACCACGTTGCTGGCGACCCTGCGGGTCATCGACAGCCTGTGGAAGCAAGAGCGCCAGAGCCAGAACGCCCGGGAAATTGCCGAGCGCGCCGGGTGGCTGTACGACAAGTTCGTGTTGTTCATCCAGGACCTGGATGAAGTCGGCAATCGCTTGCAGCAACTGGACAAGGCCTACAGCTCAGCGCGCAACAAGCTGACAGAAGGGCGCGGCAACCTGGTCAGTCGCAGTGAGCAGTTGAAGCTGCTGGGAGCGCGCGCCAGCAAGAGCTTGCCGGCTGATCTGCTGGAGCGAGCGATGACCGACGTCGATGGCTTGGCCGAGTTGCCTGAATAGCTGAAAGCATCGCAAGCAGGCTCGCCCCCACAGGGTTTTGTATGTCCACTCGATGTAGGCAACAACACCGATCCACCGTGGGAGCGAGCCTGCTCGCGAAGGTGTCGGTTCAATCACTACGGGATTAAAACCTGTCCTTACAACGGCAAATGCCGGCTCAACAACGCCCGCAACGCCGCCGGTTTCACCGGTTTGGCCAAGTACTCCAGGCCCGCCGCATGCACCTGGGCCACCGTCTCCGGCCGGCCATCGGCACTGATCACCACCCCCGGCACCGGTTCACCCAGTTGGGTGCGCAACCACGCCATCAACTCGGTCCCGGTCTCGCCATGGTCCAGGTGGTAATCCACCAGCGCCAATTGCGGGCGTACACCGTCCTTCAGCAGCGCCGCACATTCTTCGCGGTTGCGTGCGGTCCAGACCTGGCAACCCCAGCGTGTCAGCAGGCTGTTCATGCCGATCAGGATGCTGTCTTCGTTATCGATACACAGCACCTGCGCGCCGCTCAGCACATTGCCATTGAGCTCGCTGACCTGGGTTGGCGCGACGACTTGAGCCCGCGCCAGCGGCACGCTGACGCTGAACACACTGCCGCGCCCCGGCCAGGACCTTACACGCAAAGTGTGACCCAAAACGCGACACAGCCCGTCGGCAATCGCCAGCCCCAGTCCCAGGCCTTTCTCCGCGCGCGTCTGGTGGCTGTCGAGGCGTTTGAATTCTTCGAAAATCACTAGCTGCTTGTCTTCAGGGATTCCCGGTCCACGGTCCCACACCTCCAGGCACAACTCGCCCTTGCGCCGCCGGACGCCGAGCAGCACGGGCCCCTTGGCGTAGCGGAACGCGTTGGTCAGGAAATTCTGCAGGATCCGACGCAGCAGTTTGATGTCGCTGTCGATCCGTAATGTGCTGCCCCGAACACGGAATTTCAGCCCTTGTTCCTGAGCCAGAGCCTTGAACTCGGCACCGAGCGCATCGAACAACTCGTTGAGCACGAAGGGTTTGGGGTCCGGGTTGATCTTGCCGTTCTCCAAGCGGGAAATATCCAGAAGATCGCTGATCAGGTCCTCGGCCGAGCGCAACGAGCTGTCGAGGTGATGCACCAGTTTCTGCGCCTCGCTGGACAGACCGTCCTCTTGATGGGAAAGCGCGGCGGAGAACAGGCGTGCGGCATTCAGCGGTTGCATCAAGTCATGGCTGACCGCCGCCAAAAAGCGGGTTTTCGACTGGTTGGCCGATTCGGCGGTGCCCTTGGCTTCGGTCAAGGCCACGTTCAGTTGGGACAGTTCGTGGGTCCGCGCGGTGACCCGCTGCTCCAGGCCTTCGTTGGCTTCGGTCAGCGCCTGCTCGGCCTCACGGAACGCGGTGATGTCCGTGAAACTCATGACGAAACCGCCGCCGGGCATCGGGTTGCCGATCAGCTCGATCACACGCCCGTTGGGAAACAGTCTTTCAGAGGTGTGGGCGCGGCCCTGACGCATCCAGTGCAGGCGGCGGGCGACGTGCACTTCGGCTTCACCGGGGCCGCACAGTCCGCGCTCGGCGTTGTAGCGAATGATGTCGGCAATCGGGCGGCCAAGCCTGATCAGCCCGTCGGGGTAATTGAACAGTTCCAGATAACGCCGGTTCCAGGCCACCAGTTTCAGCGACTGGTCGACCACGCTGATGCCTTGGGTGATGTTTTCGATGGCGCCTTGCAACAGGGCGCGGTTGAACTGCAACACTTCCGAGGCTTCGTCGGCGATCCGCACGACATCCTCCAGTTGCATTTCCCGACCTTCGATGGCGGCCTTGACTACCGCTCGCGTCGAAGAAGCGCCGAGTACACCCGCCAGCAAGCGTTCGGTGTGGGCGATCCATTCACCGTCGGCGTTCTGGTTCGGGTTGAAGCCTTTGCCTTGGCGGTAGGCAAAACGGATGAAGCTCTGCCGCGCCCGTTCTTCACCGACGAAGCGTGCGGCCAGTTGCAGCAAGTCGTCGATCTGCACTGCGAGCATCGAGCGGGCGCTGGGGCGCGCGCTGATTTCCTGACCGATGAAACGACCGGCCTGCCAGTGTTCCGACACCCTCGTGCGTGACAGCACCGACACCCAGGCGAACAGCGTGAAGTTGGCCGCCAGCGACAGTACGACGCCTTGGGTCAGCGGGGTGAGCGGCAGGTTCAGCGGGTTGCTGTGCAACCAGGCCAGCCCCGGGAAACTGTTCAAGGACAAACCGAGGCTGTGGGCCGCGATCGGCAGAATCAGGGTGTAGAACCAGAGGAATGTCCCGGCGGCGAGACCGGCGAACACGCCCCGGCGGTTAGCCTGTTTCCAGTACAGCGCGCCGAGCATGGCCGGGGCCAGTTGGGTCACTGCGGCGAAGGCGATCTGGCCGATGGTCGCCAGGCTCGCTGTGGAGCCGAGCAGGCGATAACTGACGTAAGCCAGCAAAAGAATCACCACGATGCTGACCCGGCGCACCGACAGCATCCACTGGCGGAACACTTCGAACGGTCGCTCGGCGTTGTTTCGGCGCAGCAGCCACGGCAGCAACATGTCGTTGGAAACCATGGTCGACAGCGCCACGCTGGCGACAATCACCATGCCGGTCGCCGCCGAGGCGCCACCGATAAAGGCCAGCATCGCCAGAGCCGGATGGGCTTGGGCCAGTGGCAGGCTGATGACGAAAGAGTCCGGGAGGACCGAGCTGGGCAGCAGCATCTGGCCGGCGAGGGCGATAGGCACGACAAACAGCGCTGCCAGCGCCAGGTAGGCAGGGAACACCCATTTCGCCAGGCGCAAATCCTGAGGGTCGATGTTTTCCACCACCGTCACGTGGAACTGCCGGGGCAGGCAGATGATCGCCATCATGGCCACGCCGGTCTGCACCACCATCGACGGCCAGTTAATGGTTTCCTTCCAGTACGCCTCCAGGCGCGGGGCGAGCATGGCCTGGTTGAACAGGTCGTCGAATCCGTCGTACAGGCCATAAGTCACGAACGCGCCGACCGCGAGAAACGCGAACAGCTTGACCAGCGATTCAAAGGCAATCGCCAGCACCATGCCACGGTGGTGTTCCGTGGCGTCGAGGTTGCGGGTACCGAAGACAATGGTGAACAGCGCCAGCACCAGCGACACGATCAGCGCCGTGTCCTGGGCGCGGGTGCCCATGGCGTCGGCACCGGCGCCGATAAGCAGGTTCACCCCGAGAACGATGCCCTTGAGTTGCAGTGCAATGTAGGGCAACACGCCCACCAGGCAGATCAGCGCCACCACCACCGCCAGCGATTGGGATTTGCCATAGCGGGCGGCAATGAAGTCGGCGATGGAGGTGATGTTCTCCTGCTTGCTGATCATCACCATTTTTTGCAGGACCCACGGCGCGCAGACCAGCAGCAGGATCGGCCCGAGGTAGATTGGCAGGAATGACCAGAGTTGCTCGGCGGCCTGGCCGACGGCGCCAAAGAAGGTCCAGCTGGTGCAATAGACCGCCAGCGACAGGCTGTATACCCAGGCGCGCACTCGCGGCGGCAACGGTGTGCTGCGACGGTCGCCGTAAAAGGCGATGGCGAACATGATGGCCATATAGGCCAGGGCGACGGCGGCGATCAGCCCGCTGGACAGCGACATGGGAACTCCCGACAAAAGACACCCGGGACTCCCGCCCGGTCAGACAGTCTCGCACGATGGCCGGGGATAGTCAGTGTCGACCAAGGTCGTGGCGTGGTGGGGTGTCGCAGGGTGTTTGTCAGTTGGATTTTTAGTGTTTGTGCTGGCCTCTTCGCAGGCAAGTCGGGTCGCCGCATCTCACGCTCCTACAGGTTATGTGTCGTTTACATAATCTGCGAACGACAAAAAAGCCTGTAGGAGCGTGAGATGCGGCGAACCGATTTGCCCGCGAAAGCGGCCTCACTGATTCAAAGCAATCTCGATCAACTGATGCAACTCCTCAACCTCCAGCGCCGCCGCTGAAAACAGGATACGAAACACCGTCGGTGCCGCCACCAGGTTGATCAATCGATCAACACTCGGCTTCGGCTGATCCGGGTAACGGTCCAGAATCGTCTGCAACTGCCCGCCAATGATCGTCGTGCAATAGACCGGTGTGAGGCTGCATTGCACGTCGCGAAGCATGTTGCGGCCAGGCTCGGAACTCATCTCGTCCAGGTATTGCTCGGCCCAGGCTCGCACGTCACCGCGCAGGCTGCCGGTATTGGCGGGTTCGCTGTCGGGTTGCATGCGCGCCAGCGCGACGTCTGCCAGCAACACCGACAAATCGCCCCAGCGCCGATAAATGGTCGACGGCGTCACTCCCGCGCGCGCAGCAATTTGCGGGACGGTCACGGTCGAGCGGTCCTGCTCTTCAAGCAGGGCGCGGACAGCCGAATGAATCGACTCTTGCACCCGGGCGCTTCGACCGCCCGGGCGTAAACCTTCTTTAATAGCCATACGGCGGACCTTAACACAAAGAATTTGCTTTAAGCGCGGGCCAGTAGCACACTCCGCAAAAGCAACAAATTAGCTTTTGCGGAGTGTGCGCATGTCCAGCTCGATATCAAACCGTTCCAGCCTGTGGTTCCTGGCGATCACTTTACTGAGTTTTCTCGCCGCTTCCACTGCACCAACGCCCCTGTACCACTTGTATCAGGAACACCTGCAATTTTCGGCGGCGACCCTGACCCTGATCTTCGGCGTCTACGCCATCAGCTTGCTCGCTGCACTGCTGACTGTCGGTTCGCTCTCGGATTACCTGGGACGCAAACCGGTGATTTTCACCGCTGTGGCGCTGAACATGCTGGCCATGCTGCTTTTTATCAATGCCGACAGCGTCGCCTGGTTGATCAGTGCCCGGGTGCTTCAGGGTTTTGCTACCGGGATGGCCACGGCTGCGTTGGGCGCCGCGCTGCTCGACACGGATCGCCAGCAAGGTCCGCTGGTCAATAGCGTCGCTCCGCTGCTCGGTATGGCGTTAGGTGCCATGGGTTGTGGTTTGTTGGCCGAGTTTGCGCCGCTGCCACTGCAATTGACTTTCTGGGTGCTGCTCGCAATGTTCGGGTTGCAAGCGCTGTACGTCTGGCGTCTGCCGGAAAGTGTCAGTGCGCAACGTGGCGCATTGGCGTCGCTGCGCCCGACTCTGCATGTGCCCATCCAGGCAAGGCGTGCGTTGTGGCTGGTGTTGCCGATCAACACCGCCGCCTGGGCGCTCGGCGGTTTTTACGCATCCCTCGCTCCATCCCTGGTGCGGACGGCCACCGGATCGACTTCCAATCTGATTGGCGGTGCGACAGTCGCCGTGCTGACCGTCACCGGCGCGCTGATGATCTACACCTTGCGCAGTCGCCCGGCCGACAAAGTCTTGCGGGTCGGCGCGAGCATTCTGCCCGTCGGTGTGGCGCTGATTTTACTGGCGGTTCACAGCGCCAGCCTGCCGTTGTTTTTCATCGGGACGCTGGTCGCCGGATGCGGTTTTGGCGCAAGTTTTCTCGGCGCGTTGCGCAGTGTCGTGCCGTTAGCCTTGCCTCATGAACGGGCCGGGTTGATGTCGGCTTTTTATGTGCTCAGTTATCTGGCGTTCTGCCTGCCATCGTTGCTGGCGGGGAATCTGACGCGGGCTTTTGGGCTGGTGACCACGACTGATGGTTATGGCGCGGTGCTGATTATCCTGGCGGTCAGTGCTCTGCCCGCGTTGATGCGTCAACAGCCTGCCAAAGTCTGTGGCGCCGATGCTCGATGACCGCTAGCCTTGGCGTCGCCACCCATTTCAACGGACCACCCGATGAAGATCATCCGCAGCAAATCCTTCACTGCTGACCGCGCCTGGGGCGCCTTGGATATCGCCAACATGAACGGCATCACCACCCGTTTGCACTGGACCGATCAGCCGTATAAATGGCACGTCAACGATGGGCAGGAAGTGTTCGTCGTGCTCGATGGCCAAGTGCAGATGCGCTATCGCGAAGACGGCGTTGAAAAGGACACGCTGCTCGACATCGGCGACATTTTCTACGCCTCGGTGGGCACCGAACACGTTGCCCATCCACAAGGTGCGGCGCGGATCCTGGTGATCGAGACGGAAGGTAGCGTCTGACGCATATCTACAAAACAGATAACTGTTAGAGATATTACCCGTTATATAGATATTCGATTCGGATCTACCATGGATTCCACCTCACAAGAGGAGAGGAATTCACCATGACATGCCCCAACAGCAGCACCCTCGGTTCAAGACCGTTCAGCCATTTGCAGCACCCGCTTGAGGCGATTCGCCAATTCACGCCCAACTGGTTCGCCGCGACCATGGGCACGGGCGTGCTGGCATTGGCACTGGCGCAATTGCCCGTCGCCATGCCCGGACTGAAGGCGGTGGCCGAAGGTCTCTGGCTGCTCAATATCTGCTTGTTCGTATTATTCACCGCCGCGTACACGGCACGCTGGGTGCTGTTCTTCGATGAGGCTCGGCGGATCTTCGGTCACTCCACGGTCTCGATGTTCTTCGGCACCATCCCCATGGGGTTGGCGACCATCATCAATGGCTTCCTGGTGTTCGGCTTGCCGCGCTGGGGCGATGGAGTGATTCATGTCGCCGAGGTGCTGTGGTGGCTTGATGTGGTCATGTCGCTGGCCTGCGGTGTGCTGATTCCCTACATGATGTTCACCCGTCAGGAGCACAGCATCGACCAGATGACAGCGGTCTGGCTGTTGCCTGTGGTCGCGGCGGAAGTGGCGGCCGCCAGTGGGGGCCTGTTGGCACCGCACTTGACCGATGCCCATTCGCAACTGGTCGTGCTGACAACCAGCTACGTGCTGTGGGGCTTTTCCCTGCTGGTGGCGTTCAGCATTCTGACCATTCTGTTGCTGCGCATGGCGCTGCATAAACTGCCGCACGAAAACATGGCCGCCTCCAGCTGGCTGGCGCTGGGGCCGATCGGCACCGGGGCGTTGGGCATGTTGCTGCTGGGCGCCGATGCGCCGGCCATCTTTGCGGCCAACGGCCTGCCGGGTATCGGTGAGATTGCAGCCGGGTTGGGCCTGGTGGCCGGGATCACACTGTGGGGCTTCGGCTTCTGGTGGATGCTGATGGCGGTGCTGATCACCGTGCGTTACCTGCGCGACGGTATCCCGTTCAACCTGGGCTGGTGGGGCTTCACCTTCCCGCTGGGCGTCTATTCTCTGACGACGTTGAAACTGGGCAGCACCTTGAACCTGGCGTTTTTCAATGTCTTTGGCTGCGTGCTGGTGGCGATGCTGGCGGTGATGTGGCTGATTGTCTCCAAACGCACAGTGCAGGGCGCGTGGCGGGGTGAGTTGTTTGTCTCGCCGTGCATTGCAGGATTAAAGAAATAAGCCGCAAAGATTAGGTAATGTGTGGCCTGGATCGACGTTCGACATTCCAATAGCAAATCGCCAAGCCACTCTTTACCCAATCTCAGGGACCCATGGAAGATGAGCCACCCCTCACAGTTCACCTTGCTTCGCACCCGGCGCTTCCTGCCGTTCTTTGTCACGCAGTCCCTCGGGGCGTTCAACGACAACATCTTCAAGCAGTCGTTGATCCTCGCCATTCTGTACAAGCTGACCATCGACGGTGACCGTTCGATCTGGGTCAACCTGTGCGCGTTGCTGTTTATCCTGCCGTTCTTTCTGTTCTCGGCGCTGGCCGGCCAGTTCGGGGAAAAGTTCGCCAAGGACGCGCTGATTCGACTGATCAAGCTCGGGGAAATCGCCATCATGGCGGTCGGCGCCGTGGGTTTCCTGTTCGATCACCTGTCGCTGATGCTGGTGGCGCTGTTTGCCATGGGCACGCACTCGGCGCTGTTCGGGCCGGTGAAATATTCGATCCTGCCCCAGGCCCTGCGTGAAGAAGAGTTGGTGGGCGGCAACGGGCTGGTGGAAATGGGCACGTTCCTGGCGATCCTCGCCGGGACTATCGGCGCCGGGATCATGATGTCGTCCAGTCATTACGCGCCCATCGTGTCCACCGCGATCATCGCTGTCGCGGTGCTCGGCTACCTGGCCAGTCGCAGCATTCCCCGGGCAGCGGCCTCGTCGCCGCAAATGCGCCTGAACTGGAACATCTTCAGCCAATCCTGGGCCACCTTGAAACTGGGCCTGGGGCAGACGCCTGCGGTATCGCGTTCCATCGTCGGCAACTCGTGGTTCTGGTTTGTCGGGGCGATTTATCTGACGCAGATCCCGGCCTATGCCAAGGAATGGATGCACGGCGACGAGACCGTGGTGACGCTGATTCTGACGGTGTTCTCGGTGGGCATCGCCCTCGGTTCGATGCTCTGCGAGAAACTCTCCGGACGCAAAGTCGAGATTGGCCTGGTGCCGTTCGGCTCGTTTGGCCTGACGGTCTTTGGCTTGCTGCTGTGGTGGCATTCCGGCGGTATCCCAGACAGCGTTGCCGGCCACGGCTGGATCGAAATCCTTGGTTTTGGTCACGCCTGGCTGGTGCTGATCGACATTCTGGGTCTGGGGATTTTCGGCGGTTTCTACATTGTGCCGCTGTATGCGCTGATTCAGTCGCGCACCCCCGAAAACGAGCGGGCGCGGGTGATTGCCGCCAACAACATTCTCAACGCACTGTTCATGGTGGTGTCGGCGATTGTCTCGATCGTGCTCCTGAGCATGGTCGAGCTGTCGATTCCGCAGCTGTTTCTGGTGGTGTCGCTGCTGAACATCGGCGTCAACGCCTACATCTTCAGCATCGTGCCTGAGTTCACCATGCGTTTCCTGATCTGGCTGCTCAGCCATTCGATGTACCGCGTGGAGCATCGAAATCTCGATTTGATCCCGGATGAAGGCGCGGCATTACTGGTCTGCAACCATGTTTCGTTTGTGGATGCGTTGCTGATTGGCGGTGCGGTGCGTCGGCCGATTCGCTTTGTCATGTACTACAAGATCTACAACCTGCCGGTGCTGAACTTTATCTTTCGCACGGCGGGGACGATTCCGATTGCGGGGCGCCAGGAAGACATTCAAATCTACGAAAAAGCCTTCACGCGTATCGCTCAATACCTGAAGGACGGTGAACTGGTGTGCATCTTCCCGGAAGGCAAGTTGACCGCTGACGGGGAGATGAGTGAGTTCAAGGGCGGGCTGGTGCGCATTCTCGAAGAGACGCCGGTGCCGGTGATTCCACTGGCGTTGCAAGGGTTGTGGGGGAGTTTCTTCAGCCGCGACCCGGGCAAGGGCTTGTTTCGTCGGTTGTGGTCGCGGGTGACGTTGGTGGCGGGGCCGGCGGTGGCGGTTGAGGCGGCGGAGCCGGCGACGTTGCAGGCGATGGTCGGGGATTTGCGTGGGGCCGTTAGATAGTCGGTGACTGTGAGGGCCTCTTCGCGGGCAAGCCTCGCTCCTGCGGGGTTTGCGGCATATCCATCATTCGGGATGCGCCAGAAACCCTGCAGGAAAGAGGCTCGCCCGCGAAGGCGATCTAAAGGTCAGGCGCTGACCTTCAGCCCAATCAACCCGGCAATAATCAACGCCACACTGGCCAGCCTGAACAGCGCCATGGATTCACCAAACAAAATGATCCCGGCGATCACCGTGCCCACCGCACCCACACCGGTCCAGATCGCATAGGCCGTGCCCAGCGGCAATTCCTTCATGGCAAGGCCCAGCAAGCCAAGGCTGATCGCCATGGCGGCAACGGTCAATGCGGTGGGGAGAGGGCGGCTGAAACCGTCGGTGTATTTCAGGCCGACGGCCCAGCCGACTTCGAACAGGCCGGCGAAAAACAGAATGATCCAGGACATGAAAGACCTCCATCGATTGACGGGGTCGTCCCCAGATTAATGACTCGATCGAGCCGCGAGGTCGTCCTCGCGTTGCGCCATAGAGTGCCCATCATTAACCCGGGGATCAAGTTTGCGGATTACTCGGCCGCTTGCTGAACCGCGGTTTCCCGGTCTTGTTTTTCGCTCATGCGACGGAAATACGTCGAGAGCAACGCCCCCGAAATGTTGTGCCAGACGCTGAACAACGCGCTAGGCACCGCCGCCAGTGGCGAGAAGTGCGCACTGGCCAACGCAGCACCGAGGCCGGAGTTCTGCATGCCGACTTCCAGTGCCAGGGATTTGCGTTGGGCCAGCGGCAACTTGAACAGGCGCCCGGTGAAGTAACCCAGCAGATAACCGAAGCTGTTGTGCAGCATCACCACAGCCATGATCAGCAGGCCGGACTCGGCAATCTTCGCCTGGCTGGCGGCCACGACGGCGGAGACGATGATCACGATGCTCACCACCGAAATCAGGGGCAATACTTCCACCGCATGACGCACCCGGCTGCCGAGCAAACGCTGGGCAACCACACCCAGCACGATCGGCAACAGCACCACTTGCAGGATCGACCAGAACAGCTCCATGAAGGACACCGGCAGCCACGCCGAGGCCAGCAGCCAGATCAGCGCCGGGGTCAGCAGCGGAGCGAGGAGGGTGGTGACGGCGGCGATGGCCACCGACAGTGCCAGGTCGCCGCGCGCCAGCCAGGTCATCACGTTCGACGAGGTGCCGCTTGGGCAGCAGCCGACCAGGATCACGCCGACGGCGATTTCCGGTGGCAGGTGAAACGCCTGGCAGAGCAACCACGCCACGCCGGGCATGATCACGAAATGTGCAACCACGCCCAGCGCCACGCGCCACGGATGGCGAGCGACTTCGGCGAAGTCTTCGAGTTTGAGTGTCAGGCCCATGCCGAACATCACCAGGCCCAGCAGCGGCACGATCGCGCCTTTCAGGCCGATAAACCACGTCGGCTGCAAGAACGCCACGACCGCGAAAATCAGTACCCAGTAAGCGAAGGTGTTGCCGACAAAACGACTCAATGCAGCGAGGGCGCGCATGGCCTGATCCTTATTATTAAGTAACACCACAAAAACCAATGTGGGAGCGAGCCTGCTCGCGAATGCGGTGTATCAGTCGACATAAATGCCGACTGTCACAACGCCTTCGCGAGCAGGCTCGCTCCCACAGTGATATCACACGCTTTTAGATCCCTTGCGGAAGCTCTTCACCGCCCAACGCTTCAACCAGCGCCGGCAGGAAGTCGCCGAAGGTCAGCATCATCAAGGTGAAGCTGGCGTCCAGCTGGCCGAGGGCTTCTTCGCCGCCGTCCTGCTCTGCCTGGTCTTGCAGCAGGTCTTCGAACTTCAGGCGCTTGACCACCATCTTGTCGTCGAGGACGAAAGACAGCTTGTCTTGCCAGGCCAGCGACAGCTGAGTCACCACTTTGCCGGTGCTCAAGTGCAGCTGGATTTCTTCGCTGGTCAGGTCCTGACGCTTGCAACGCACGATGCCACCGTCTTCGTGGGTGTCGCGCAGTTCGCACTCGTCCAGCACAAAGAAGTCGTCCGCGGCTTTCTGGGTGGTGACCCACTCGGTCATGGTCGCGGTCGGCGACATTTTAACGGTCAGCGGACGTACCGGCAGTGTGCCGATCACTTCGCGCAGGGTCGACAGCAGGTCTTCGGCGCGTTTCGGGCTGGCCGAGTTGACCAGGATCAGGCCTTGTTTCGGCGCGATAGCAGCGAAGGTCGACGAGCGACGGATAAAGGCACGCGGCAGGAACGCCTGGATGATTTCATCCTTGATCTGGTCGCGTTCCTTTTTATAGACCTTGCGCATTTGTTCGGCTTCGATCTCTTCGACCTTTTCCTTCACGGCGTCACGCACGACGCTGCCCGGCAAGATGCGCTCTTCCTTACGGGCGGAGATCAGCAGGAAGTCGCCGCTGACGTGCACCAGGGGGGCATCTTCGCCTTTGCCGAAGGGCGCGACGAAACCATAGGTGGTCAACTCCTGGCTTGCACATGAACGCGCCAGTTTGGTGGCCAGTGCAGTTTCCAACGCCTCGGCATCAAAAGGCAGATCTTGGGTCAGGCGATAGATAAGCAGGTTTTTGAACCACATGGGGCGAGTCTCTCCTTTATACAAAGGGGGGCATTATTCTCTTAGCGAAGCCATAGGCCAACCCTTCTCTAAGCCTTTGGAAGGCCTGCAAAAATTATTGTAAAAAGTGCTTGCCAGAGGTTGGGTCGCTCCGTAGAATGCGCGCCACACCGAAAGTGAAGGGTGATTAGCTCAGCTGGGAGAGCGTCTGCCTTACAAGCAGAATGTCGGCGGTTCGATCCCGTCATCACCCACCATTCGCTTTAGTGTTACGCGCAGCGGTAGTTCAGTCGGTTAGAATACCGGCCTGTCACGCCGGGGGTCGCGGGTTCGAGTCCCGTCCGCTGCGCCATATTCGGTAACCTGGAATGCTGAACGCCAGGTCACCACGGAAAAGCCCGCTCAATGCGGGTTTTTTTCTGTCTGTTGTTCCTGCGGAATGTGTTGTTTCACCGGTTTTCAGATTTTTTTGAAGATTTATTCAATTAAATCAACACTTTACGAAAATCTGTGGCACAATGCGCCCCGCAACGAAGGTAAAGGGTGATTAGCTCAGCTGGGAGAGCGTCTGCCTTACAAGCAGAATGTCGGCGGTTCGATCCCGTCATCACCCACCACTTACTTTCAACGCTACGCGCAGCGGTAGTTCAGTCGGTTAGAATACCGGCCTGTCACGCCGGGGGTCGCGGGTTCGAGTCCCGTCCGCTGCGCCATATTCGGTAATCTGGAACGCTGAACGCCAGGTCACCACACAGAAAGCCCGCTTTATGCGGGCTTTTTGCTGTCCGGGATTTGGCTTTATTGCTCGGCGTTGCGGCTGTGTCGGTAATCGCTGATCGCTTCGTACACCGCCTTGCGCAGACGGTTGATCCCGCCAATCGGGCGATGAGCCTCAAGCCCGAACCACGGGTTGAACGACTTGTTATCGCATTGCACGTTTAGCGCTGGCGTGTCGAAGTCCTGGGCGGGCAGCCTGATCCGTGCCACGGTTTCGAACGGCGCATCCTTTTCCTTCCATTGGATACTCGTGTCCTCGATCGGCATGTACTTGCCCGGATCCTGGCGCTGGATCTGCAAGACAAAGCACGCGGGCACCCGATCCGTCGACAACTGCTGATTCAGCGCATTGCGTAAAAAATTCGGCAGCTTCTGGTTCTGCGCCGGCAACGTGTAGGCCGGGCAACTGTCAGGGTCGGGCGTCACCCGAAACTTCGCATTGGCGTTACCGAACTTGTAGGGCGAGACCGAAAAGTACGTCGTCTGTGTCGGACTTTCCGGCGCAGGGGAGAGTGTCGCCAAAGCGATAAACAGATGACGGACCTGCCATGTGCGCGGATCCCATCCGGGGAAAAACGCCATCAGCTTCTTGCCATCGGCCTGGGCGGCCACGTTCTGACGGTATTCGGCGACATCGCTGACGAAGAAATTCGGGTGGCTGAACATCACAAAGTCCTGTTCGCCACGGCTTTGTTGATCGGTGAGCAGTTGTTTGCCGGGCACGTCGTGCAACTTGATCGCCATGCCCCGGGCATCGCGAATACTGTCGAACTGTGGATAGGCATTGCCGTTGGACAGCCGCATCGTCGCTTGCCAGGTTTTGCCGGGTTCGCTGAATACGCCCTGACGCAGTGCTTGCGTCAGATCCGGCAGGACCTGGACTTCGGCCTTCACGCAGCCATGGGCCTTGGCGTGCGCATCACGCAGGTAGCGGGTGCTTTCCCGGTGCTGATCGACGATGCGCACGGCCGTCTGGATGATGTCCTGAGTCATCGCCGCTTCGCCATTCGGGATCAGTTCTTCAGCGGATACCGGTCCACTGTGCTGCCAGGCAAACCACGCCGTGGCCAGCGCCCAGCCGAGCACTCCCAGGCCCAGTACCCACAACAGGGTTTTGCCGAGAAAGGCGCCCAACCACATCCACAGTCTGCTCATGGCAATTGTGCCTCCAACGGGCCGCCCAACACTTTCAGATACTCCAGCAGCGCCCAGCGCTCCTGCGGTTGCAGCAGGCGACCGATGACGCCGTTACCCAACTTGCCAGCACGGAATTCGTGGCCACTGTTGTGATTGCCGGTGATGCGCGTGTCGAACTTGAAGCCATTGGTAAAGGCCTCGGTGCGATAGCCCAGGTGCCTGGGGTCGTACTCGAACGTGCCTTTGAAGAAGGTCGTTGCGCGTTCATCCTGGGGCGAGAGCAGTTGATAGAGGCTTGGCACCGAACCGTTGTGCAGAAACGGCGCCGTCGCCCAGACGCCGGCCAACGGACGGGCCTTGTAGGCGCGCAATTCACGCACGCCAATCGGCAGGCCGAAGCCATCCATCTCCGGACGCTCGGCCTCGGGGATTTTCGCCTCGCGATAAGCACGGTTTCCGACGAAAGCGGTGACGTAAGCCAGGCCTTTGGCTGACGAGAGTTTGCTCATGTCCAGCGGTTCGGCGGGCGGCGGCTGCAACTGCACATCCAGTTTCGCCAGCTCCGCCGGGTCCCATTGCAAGGCGCTGAGGTCGAAACGATGGTCGGCGATGTTATTGGCCGCGCCCGGGTCTGTGCCGATGTAATCCACCGGCAGCATTTTCAGGTGTTGCACCCAGCGCCCGTTGGTCTGGACCGATCGAGGCACGTGGCAACCGGCGCAGTTTTCGCTGAACAATTCGCGACCTTTGACGGCCAGAGGCTTATCGACAGCGCCGAGCAGCGCTTCGGGCCAGGCCGGTGGTTTGAGTCGTTGCAGGGTTTGTTCGATCTGGTGCAAGTCGCGCAAGCGGACACTCGACGGATAGCGCTCGTCACCTTTGAGCGGCTGGCCATTGGCGTCGAAGAAATCCAGGGTGGCACCGACGCCCAGCGCTTCGCCGATGTTGCGGGCCATCGGTTGCTGCGCCGAACCGTTCCATTGCACCCAGTCAAAGGTCCACATGTCCCACAGTTGCGGGTAGTCCACCGGCGCATCCGCCACGCGGTAATTATCAGGTGAAATCGCATCGCCGAAGCTGGCATTGGCAATGCGCCCGAAAGCGTCGGTGCGGCCGGGGCCTTCCTCGGTCGGATAGAGCCCGCGATGGGTATCGTTCCAGGCCACTTTCACGAACGTATTGAGGGAAGCTTTGAAGTCCTGGCGCAACTGTTGGCGGTGGGTGTCGTAGTCCTCGCCCAGCACGTTGCGGGCGAAACGTTCGAATTTCCACGGGTTGTAATAAGTCGAGACCAGGCTGGCGACAAGTGCTTGTCCGAAACTGCCACCGCGTAGTGTAGGAACACTGGAAGGCAGGACATGCTGCGCCGAACCGCCGTCGATCCGCACGGCCTGGCCATTGAAACGCAATTCACCGGTGTGGCAGGCGGCGCAGGTGATGTCGAGGAACTCGTCCTGGCTGCCGGGGTTTTGATGGCGGGCAAACCCCACGGGCAAGTTGGCAGGGTTGTTCGGTGTGGGTTTCTGCTCGGGGTCGATCAGGAAACCAAAGCGTGCGAGGTATTCCGGGGCGGCGAAGCGTTGTTCCGAGAAGGGCAGTTCGAGTTCCTTGAACCAGTCATAGCGCAAGCCTTTGACCTGAGTGCCCTGGGGGGTGAAGTAGTAAGTCTGGCGGTCGGCGGCGCTCCACTGTTCGAGGTAATGCACCTGTTGTGCGGGGGACCAGGTCGGCAATTTCGGGTTGGCGACGTAGTACAGCACCACGGCGAGGCCCAGCCCCAGCAGCACAGCGAACAACACCAGCAGGCGGAATAAGAGGCGCAAGATAAACATCCTTGTCGATTTTGTAGCTCTCTTATGCCTCAGTGCTTGAGGTGCGGCAAGTGGCCATTACGCCAGATGCTGTGGGATCCGGTATTCGTCTCTGTGGGGCCCAAGATGACAGAAGCTTCATCGCTGCAATCCCGAAATGCGTTAAAACACCTGAACTTATCAGAAGTTTCCTGCTCTCATGCCGGTAGCCATTGGTCGTGGCCGCCTGATAAGCTCGCGGCTTTACTCGATTGCCCTTTAGGCGCATGAACAAGGAAATAGCATGAAACAGCATCGGTTGGCGGCGGCGGTGGCCCTGGTTAGCCTGGTACTTGCGGGTTGTGACTCGCAGACCAGCGTAGAGCTGAAAACCCCGGCGCAAAAAGCTTCCTACGGGATTGGCCTGAACATGGGCAAGAGCCTGGCTCAGGAAGGCATGGATGACCTGGACTCCAAAGCCGTAGCCCAAGGCATCGAAGACGCCGTCGGCAAGAAAGAACAGAAGCTGAAGGACGAAGAACTGGTCGAAGCCTTCGCAGCACTGCAGAAGCGTGCTGAAGAGCGTATGGCCAAAATGAGCGAAGAGTCGGCAGCCGCCGGCAAGAAATTCCTCGAAGAAAACGCCAAGAAAGCGGGTGTCACCACCACTGCTTCGGGCCTGCAATACGAAGTGGTCAAGAAAGCTGATGGCGCACAGCCAAAGCCGACCGACGTAGTGACTGTTCACTACACCGGCAAGCTGACCGACGGCACTACCTTTGACAGCTCCGTCGACCGTGGCAGCCCGATCGATCTGCCGGTCAGCGGCGTGATTCCGGGTTGGGTCGAAGGCCTGCAACTGATGCACGTTGGCGAGAAGTACAAGCTGTACATTCCTAGCGAGCTGGCCTACGGCGCCCAAAGCCCAAGCCCGGCGATTCCAGCCAACTCGGTGCTGGTATTCGACCTGGAACTGCTGGCGATCAAGGATCCAGCAAAAGAAGACGCCGCCAAGTAATCAGCGTCTGCTTTAAAAACAACGCCTCGCTTTATGCGGGGCGTTGTTGCATCTGGCGTTCAGCGAGGGTAAACAAAGCGAACGGATGCTGTACGGTGCAGTCATAGCCATTGAGGACGCCGTGCTAGCCGCGCCGGCGCGCCAAGTCAATGAAATCTTGGGTTTTTTTATGTGAGTAAAAAACGCCCGATCTGAGTTGAGCCCTTATGAAACGGGGCTTTCAGCCGTGAAATATAGCTCTGTTCACAAGGTTATCCACAATTTGTGTGGATAACATTTCAGCGGGAGGAATGATGAAAGCACCTTGGAATTTCGCTCGTTTCCTGCCACTCGCCGGACGCCTGCTTGCCCGTGGACGTTTGCCGACCCTGCTGTTCGCCGTCGCCAGCAAAGGGGCCAGTCAGGGCAACCGATTGGGCAAACTCAAAGACGATCTGCGCCTGATGCAGGCACTGTGCCTGGCCTACTGGCGTGGGGAGTACCGCGCCATCAGCCCGAAGGCGCTGATCTCGGTGGTGGCCGGCCTGATGTACTTCCTCAGTCCGGTGGATGCGATCCCCGACTTCATCCCGGTATTCGGCATGCTGGATGACATTGCCGTGCTGGCCTGGTTGATGAAAGTCCTCGACGATGAACTCAATGCGTTCCGTGCCTGGCGCAAACGTCAGTTGCCGGAGAAGCTTGCGGTGGTGGAGCGGCTCCCCGATACACCTGAGCAACTTCAGCTTCAAGGCCCGAAAAAAACCTGATTCGATTGAGGATCGTCCTTATATTCATACCCCCCGCGACCGTGGCCGCTGTTAGGATTACACTTCTAGGGAAAAGTGCCGACTCGCTAAGTGTCGTTGTCCTACGGGGAAGTCATGGATATTCAGATAATCACACGCGAAGGCGAGCCCGAATACGCGGTTTTGCCGTGGGCTCAGTACCAGGCTCTACTGAAAGCAGCAGGCATCAACCAACAACCGGCGCCCGACACGCCGGCGCGTCAAGCAACATCATCAGACCCGATTCTTCCAGGTCTGGATCAACTACGCAGTTTGCGCGAAGGGAAGGGCATCGCCATCGAGGCGCTGGCCCGCACGGTAGGCATCAGCCCGTCTTATCTGGCCCTGATCGAAAGTGGCGAGCGTCTACCCGACGCTGCGATTCGCCGCAGTCTGGCCTGGGAACTGACGGTGCCAGGGTGGAGGGATGAATCGTGAGCGTCCGCATCAGTCGTCAACATTGGGACGGGTTGTTGGGTGAGCTGGATCAGGCCCGCCGCCAACGGCATCTGCTGACTTATCGAGCCTTGCTGGAACGTTTGCAGTTGCCCACGCCGGCCATGCAAACCCTCACCGCTGCGCTGGAGCATCTGGCTGCGCTGGACGCCAAGGCCGAGCAGCCGCTGCGCAGCTCGCTGGTGATCAGCCAGGGTGCCAGCCGCCTGCCACGCACCGGTTTCTTCGAATGCGTCGAGCGTCTGGGGCGTTTCTCGGGACCGTCCGACGGTGTCGCCGCCGCCTCATGGCACGCTTCGGAAGTGGTGCGCGTGTTCGAATACGAGTACCCGGAATCGGCGGAGGCCTGAGTGTTTTTACGCCTCAAGGCACGGGCCAGTTACTGGCTGGCCCGCCGATTGTTTCACTGGTCGTGGTTCGTGCGACAGCCCCGCGGCTGGAGCTGGCTCGAAGGCCAGTTCGCACGGATGGCCAATCTGGGTGATGTCGGCGCGCAAAGCTTCTATGGCCACATCCTGACCTTTCGTGGCGTTGGCCTTGGGGCTCGCGAGGAGGGTGTGCGATTGCTGCGCCTGGCGGCTTTGGCGGGGGATGGCAAAGCGGCGTATCAGGTGGGAGTGATCAGTTTGGCGGGGACGCCGAGCAAGGCGCCGGATCCGGCTGAAGCGGCGAGATTCTGGGAGATGGCGGCGAAGGCGGGGCATCCGTTGGCTGAGATGAAGCTTAAAGAGCTGGCGTCTCGGGAGGACGCGAAGTAGGCGTGGGTGGTTTTTGTAGCCAGTCATGGCTGATCAGGGATTTACCCTACGCAGTTCTCAGCTTCTCCTGACTTCTTTCCTGATTATTCCCCCGCAAAGTGCTGCGCGTTTAATGCTGTGGAAAACCATCGGAGATTTCCTTCGAGTTGTGGCGGCTTTCATGAACTGGTGCGAAGGAAGTTCACCCGATAGCCTTTGATGGTCACTGAACACTCAGTGGTGGGGTGTAGGAACCCTTTCGGCATCGGTATTGCGTAAGCGTCGAAACCTGATTTGCGGCCGTTAATGTGCGTCCGTAACATCTATTGCGGCGGCTGTGCGCGGGCACGCTTCGGCGTGGTCGAGTCTCCGATGCTCGGTATTCCTACCCCGCGTATAGCTGCCACCCAAGCCCGTAGGAAGGTTTTTGGCTGCTCCCATTGTCATCGGAAGGTCTCAAATGCCAACACTTCATCCTGATCCACCCAACGAAAAGCCAGTTTCCCATCCGAAAAACCGCTTCATGGCGCTGACAAGCAACTGCAGCGACATGCCCACCTTGTTCGTCGACACCCATGCGCCACTCGATATTCTGACCGACGCCGCCCGCTACCGAATCCGAGCCGTCACCCAAGTGCTGGAGAACCTCTCCATGCGCGGTTCAGTTGAATGCGATTCCATGATCCTCAGCGACTTCGCGTTGCTCTGCGCCATTCCGTTGCGCGATGGCTGTGATGTGCTGGATGTGGTTAGGCGGCGGCTGGGCTCGATGTCGTCGGAGTAGCGTCCAGCGCTGATTTGTGGCGAGGGAGCTTGCTCCCGCTGGGCTGCGCAGCGGCCCCAAAAACCTGTAATCCGGATTTTTCAGGTGCGCCTGGGTGAATGGTTTGCGGGGCGGTCCGACAAGTCCCTCGCCACAGGATTTGGGATTGCAGTTAGGTTTTGGGTCTGCTGCGCAGCCTAGCGGGAGCAAGCTCCCTCGCCACAAAAGCAGGATTAGCGATGCCCGGCAATCAAGGTTTCTTCGGCCACCGGCACCACCAAACTATCAATCACATACACGCTATACCCCGCCACATTCTTCGCGTGATGCTTGGCCTGCGAAGCCATCTCTGCCAACTGGCTCGCATCGAGTTGTCCACAGGCCTGTGGGTGTAAATGCACGACGCCGATCGACAATGACAGCAGTGGAAACTCCTGGCGCATGCCCTGGCGATTCGGTGCGATAAAGCAGCCGGCTTCCAGGTGTTCGCTGCGGTAGAAGCGTCGGCACTGGCTGTGGAAGTCGTCCAGCAACTGGTTCAGACGTTTGCGCCAGTCTTCCGGGCCGAGCACCAGCAGGAAGTCATCCCCGCCGATATGGCCAACGAAGTCGCGGGCCGGGTCCACCCGATCGTTCAGGCATTGAGCCAGACACAGCAGGACTTCGTCCCCACGGCCGTAGCCATAGATGTCGTTGAAGGGTTTGAAACTGTCGATGTCGACGTAACAGATCACCGACTCCCGCTCCTGTTGCAGCAGCCGCGTCAGGCATTGCTGGATGGGCACGTTGCCTGGCAACAGGGTCAGCGGGTTGGCGTAGCGGGCCTGCTGGATTTTCAGTTCGGTAATCAGCTTGAGTACATCGATCACCCGGCCCAGGCCCAGATAGCCGCCGTTGAGGGTGATGATGAAGTCCTCCTCGATGCGCTGGCGCGCGCGGCTGGTGATCAAGCGACTGACTTGTTGCAGTGACTGGCTCATCTCGACGGCGAGGAAATCGTCGTTCATCAAGCGGCTGATGGGCTTGCGTGCGAACAGGTCGGTAGCAAAGGGTTTGAGCAGTGCGTCCGAGAGCGAATGCCGATGGACGATGCCGCAGGGATGGCCTTGCTCGTCAAGCACCGCCAGTGAGTTCAGGTTGGCCTGGCGGCGGAAGGCTTCCAGCACCGTGGCCGTCGGTGTGTCCCGGGCCACGGCCGGTTGGTCGTTGAGCAAGGCGCTGAGGTCACTGGCGTCATCATTCAAAGCCACTGCTGTGCTTTCCCGTTTTGGCATCAAGACTCGGGCGTCGCGAGGTGGATGCTCTTGAGGCCGACACAGCAAGTAGCCTTGCACCAGATCGACGCCCATCTCGGTCAACACCGCGAGTTCTTCCGGCAATTCGATGCCTTCGGCGATCACTTGTGCCCGTGAGGCTTTGGCGATTTGCAGGATCGAGCCGACGAATTCACGTTTGAGGGCATCCTGGTGAATGCCGTCGATAAAGTGCCGGTCGATTTTCACGTAATCCGGCCGCAGCTCGGACCAGAGCCGCAAACTCGAATAACCGGCCCCCAGATCATCGAGCGCAATGGAAAAACCCATCGCCCGGTAGTGATGCAGGGCATTTTGCAGCAACTGGAAGTCGTCGGTCGGGGTCTGTTCGGTGAGTTCGATCACCACCTGGCTCGGCGGGATGCCGAAGTCCTGCAGCAATTGCAGGGTGCGACCCGGTTGGTGAGCGGCTTCCAACAGGGATTCCGGAGAGACGTTGAGAAACAGTTTGCCCGGCAGCTGTTGTTCATTGAAGCGTCGGCAGGCACTTTCACGGCAGGCGATTTCCAGCTCGCTCAAGCGACCGGCCTGACGGGCAACCGCGAACAATGCGATGGGGGAGTGCAGCGGACTGTTCGAGGGGCCGCGAGTGAGGGCTTCGAAGCCGACAATGCGTCGCTCAGAGACGGAAATGATCGGCTGGAACAGGCTGTGCAAACCGCTTTGAGCCAGAATGGAACTCAATGCACTCAGCTGTTCAGTGGTGGTCATGGCGATCTCTGGCGATAAAAAAAGGACTGGGAGCCATGAGCTCCCAGTCCTTTATTTCACGACAGAATGATGACTGTTTGATGACGCTCCGGGGAGCGTCAGCATTAAATTGCCATCATTTTAGTGCTTGGCGACCGCGGTGTTCAGTTTCAGGTAGTCCAACAGAATCCGCCCGGTCTCGCTCAAGTAGGCATCGTCTTCTGGCTTGGTCTTGTCCGGCTCGGCCGCGATGGCGTCTTCGTCTTCTTTCTTCAGCTCCTTGAGCGGCTCTTCGCCCTTGGCCTTGCGACGGATGTTTTCCATCACCAGTTGCTTGGCTTCGATATCGGCGTGTTGCGCACGGCGATCGGCTTCATTGAGGCTGACGGTTTTCTCCGTCATCAGCTTCTGGGCCAAGGCCAGCTTGTCGCGAATGAACACGAATTCGGCGTCTTTGGCCGTGCGCACGTCATGCTCGGATTTGAGCTGCGTGATGTACGGTTTGAAAGGGTCGGCCGCCGGCTTGATGGCCGCGCGGATGGTGTCCCACGGCATGGCTTCCGGCAGGGCGCTTTCGCCGATTTCCTTGGTGTCGATGATCGACGGGTAATCGATGTCCGGCAGTACGCCCTGATGCTGGGTGCTCTGGCCGGAAACCCGGTAGAACTTGGCCAGGGTCAGTTTCAGCTCGCCATGGTTCAACGGCTGAATGGTCTGCACGGTGCCTTTACCGAAGGTCTGGCCACCGATAATCAGTGCACGGTGGTAGTCCTGCATGGCGCCGGCAAAAATCTCCGAAGCCGAGGCGGACAAGCGGTTGACCAGCAACGCCATCGGGCCTTTGTAGAATGCGCCCGGGTTTTCATCTTCCAGCACATCGACACGGCCGTCGGCATTACGCACCAGCACGGTCGGACCTTTGTCGATGAACAGACTGGTCAGCTCGGTGGCTTCCTGCAGAGAGCCGCCGCCGTTGTTGCGCAAGTCGATGACCACGCCGTCGACTTTCTCTTTCTGCAGCTCGGTCAGCAGTTTCTTGACGTCGCGAGTGGTGCTCTTGTAATCGGGATCGCCGGCACGGAACGCCTTGAAGTCGAGGTAGAAGGCCGGGATCTCGATGACGCCGAGCTTGTAGTCCTTGCCATCCTGTTTCAGGTTGAGCACCGACTTCTTCACTGCCTGGTCTTCAAGCTTCACCGCTTCGCGGGTGATCGGCACGATCTTGCTGGTCTGGTCGTTTGGCGCATTGCTGGCCGGAATCACTTCCAGGCGCACCACGGTGCCTTTCGGACCACGGATCAGCTTGACCACTTCGTCCAGGCGCCAGCCGACCACGTCGACCATCTCTTTGTTGCCTTGGGCAACGCCGATGATCTTGTCGGCCGGTGCAACCTGTTTGGTCTTGTCGGCCGGGCCGGCAGGCACCAGGCGCACGACTTTCACCTGGTCGTTATCGCTCTGCAACACGGCGCCGATGCCCTCGAGGGACAGGCTCATGTTGATGTCGAAGTTTTCCGCGTTATCCGGCGACAGATAGTTGGTGTGCGGGTCGTAGGACATGGCGAAGGTGTTGATGTACGCCTGGAAGATATCTTCCGCACGGGTCTGGTCCAGGCGCGCCAACTGGTTTTTGTAGCGCTTGGTCAAGGTTTCCTGAATCTGCTTGGAATCCTTGCCCGCGATCTTCTGCCGCAAGACTTCGTCCTTGACGCGTTTGCGCCACAGGTCGTCGAGTTCTGCGGTGGACTTGAGCCAAGGGGCGTCCTTGCGATCGATCAGCAAGGTTTCCTTGGTATTGAAGTCGATTTTGTCGACGCCCTTGTTCAGCTCGGCAAGGGCAAAGTCCAGACGCGCTTTGACGCGGTCCAGGTAGCGCTTGTAGATGGTGAACCCGGCGTTGAGATCGCCGCTTTTCAGGAAGTCGTCGAACTGGGTCTTCCACTTGTCGAATTCGGCAATGTCGCTGGCCATGAAGTAGCTGCGCGACGGATCCAGCAGCTTGAGGTAGCTGTCATAGATGATCACGGAGCGCGCGTCATCGAGCGGCGGCTTGCTGTAGTGATGGCGCTTGAGCAGTTCGACGACGTTCAGGCTGGCGATCACTTCGTCACGATCAGGCTGAAGCTTGTCCCAGCTATTGGCTGCGAATGTATTGCTCGACATCGGCAACAGGCCGATACCAATGAATAGGGCTAGGGCGGTGCTGGGGAAAAAATGCTTCATGCTGATTCGACGCGGAGACAATTGATCACGCATATTAGGCCGTCTTTGAAGTCGCCGGTTCCACAAAGGGCCGGTCACATAATGCAAGAAAGCCCGGCGCTACAGCTACGGGCTCAGTCCAGACTCACTATGGAGGCACGGTGAAAGCATTGCAAGGCGTGGAAGGTCAAGTGGAGTGGGTTGAAGAGCCCAGTCCTACATGCGATGTAGGACAAGTTCGGATTCGAGTGGCGGCAGCGGGCCTCAATCGCGCCGATTTGTTACAGAAAGCAGGGCTTTATCCGCCACCGCCGGGAGCCAGTCAGGTACTGGGTCTTGAGTGTTCGGGGGTGATCAGCGAAGTCGGCCCGGGCTCGTCCTGGCAGGTCGGCGATCGGGTCTGCGCCTTGCTGGCCGGGGGCGGGATGGCCGAAGAGGTAGTTGTCGACGGACGGCATGTGCTGCCGGTCCCCGAAGGTTTGTCCCTGGCCGAGGCGGCGGCGTTGCCGGAGGTGTACGCGACCGTCTGGCTGAATTTGTTTCAACTCGCTGCGCTCAAACCGGGTGAGAAAGTTCTTCTGCACGCCGGAGCAAGTGGAATCGGTTCAGCGGCCATTCAGCTATGCAAGGCCTTTGGCAACCCGTGCTGGGTCAGCGTCGGTTCCGCCGAGCGTCTGGCTTATTGCGAAGCGCTGGGTGCGCAGGGGGGTGTGGTGCGCACGGGCGACCTGGACAGCTTGCGCGACCTGGGACCGTTCGATGTGATTCTCGATCCGGTCGGCGGCAACTACGCCGCGCTGAACCTGAAAATGCTGGCTCTGGATGGTCGCTGGGTGCTGATCGGCTTGATGGGCGGTCGTGATGCGAACCTGGATCTGGCGCAGGTTCTGGCCAAGCGCGTGCAACTGCTGGGCTCGACGTTGCGCAGTCGTGATGAGCAGTTCAAGGCGGATTTGTTCAGTGATTTGAGCCAGCATGTGTGGCCGTTGTTTGCTGAAGGGCGGTTGAGTCCCCAGTTGGCGAAGACCTACCCGATCAAGGACGCCGAAGCGGCGTTTGCGGAGTTGGCGAGTAATAAGGTGGCGGGGAAGCTGGTCCTGATAATCGACCCAAGCCTGACCTGAAGGACACACTGAACCTGTAGGAGCGAGCGGGCGGCGCTCCTACAGGGATATCGGTTACTTCCAGATATGGATTGGCCAGCCGGCTTTTTCGGCGTGCTCAAGCAACACCGGATCCGGGTTCACCACGTGTGGGAAATCCACCTTCAACAGCAGCGGTAAATCGTTACGCGAGTCGGAATAGAAACTCGCACCTTCCAGATTCTCCTCTTCCGCATCCAGCCACTCCAGCAACCGGACGATCTTGCCTTCGCGGTAGGTCAGGGTGCCGACGGTCTGACCGCTATAAACGCCATGCGTCACTTCCAGTTCGATGCCGAGAATCTCGTCGATGCCCAGACGGTCGGCAATCGGCTTGACCAAGTGCGTGCCCGAGGCCGAGATCACCAGAATCCGGTCACCGGCCTTGCGATGGGCGGCGATGGCTTTAGTGGCGTCACTGAAGATGATCGGCTCGATGAAGTCTTCCACCCAAGGCCCGACCAGATGCTCGACCTCTTCCGGTGTGCGCCCGATCATCGGCTCCAGGCTGAAGGTCATGTACTCCTCCATGCGCAGTTTGCCGTGGCTGTAAGCGTCCATCAGTTCGTTGTTCTGACGCATGAACGACTCGGGATCGACCCAGCCCAGGCGGCCCATTTGCGCGCTCCAGAGGGTGGCGCAGTCGCCGTGGATCAGGGTTTCGTCCAGATCAAAAATTGCCAAGGCCATTAGTGCGGTTCTCTCCGAGAACAGCTTCAAGCGGCAAATTTCAAGCCGCAAGAAGTGATTGAGGTGGTGAGCAGTTTACAACTTGTCGCTCGCAGCTTGCAGCTTGCAGCTGTTTTCAAGCTACTTCACACAGGGCAGTCGGATCGATGGAAAGTGCCAGGCGCTGACCATCGGGGTGCAGATCGGCCGCCGAGCGGTTCAGCACATCCACCACCAATTCCACGCCCCGGGCTTCGACCCGATAGCGAATCACGTTGCCCAGCAAACTGTGGCTGCGTACTTGCGCATCCAGCTCGCCATTGAGGCTCAGCTCGATGGCTTCCGGGCGAATCGCGATGCGGTGGTTGATCGGCCGTTGCAGCAGTTTCGAGGCGCTGTCGGCGTCCAGCAGGTTGTAGTTGCCGATGAAACCGGCGGCAAACACATCCACGGGCGCGGTGTAGAGGGTTTCGGCGTCGCCGCTCTGTACGATCTTTCCCTGATTCATCAGGAAAATCCGGTCAGACATGGTCAGGGCTTCTTCCTGATCGTGTGTGACGAAGATCGTGGTCAGACCGAGTTCACGCTGGATCTGACGGATCTGTTCGCGCAGGTGCTTGCGAATCCGCGCATCGAGGGCCGACAGTGGTTCGTCCAGCAACAACAGCCGCGGACGGGTAACCAATGAGCGGGCGAGGGCCACGCGCTGGCACTGGCCGCCCGACAATTGATGCGGGTAGCGCGCGGCGAAGTCATTGAGCTCCACCAGTTTCAGCACTTCGGCGACACGCTTCTGGCTGTCGTCGGCGTTGACCTTTTGCATGCGCAGACCGAAGGCGATGTTCTGCTCCACGGTCATGTTGGGGAACAGTGCATAACTCTGGAACACCATGCCAATCCCGCGTTTCTGTGGGCTCATCGGAACCAGATCGACGCCCTCCAGCAGAATCTTGCCGCCATCCACCGACGTCAGGCCGGCGATGCAACGCAACAGCGTGGACTTGCCGCAACCGGACGGGCCGAGGAGGGTGACGAACTCACCTTTCTGGATTTCGCAGTTGATGTCGCTGAAGACGGTGGTGCCCGCGTAATTTTTTTGAAGATGTTGGACGCTGACATAGCTCATTCGCTTTTGTCCTTGTTCAAGATATTGGCCGCCCAGGTCAGAACCAGCACAAAGAAGAAGTAGGAAATCACCAGCGCACTGGTGAAGTGGCCGCTGCTGTTACGCATGTTGTTGAGGTAGACCTGCAAGGTTTCGTAGCGGGTGCCGACCAGGATGTTGGCGAACACGAATTCACCGAACAGGAACGAGAACGACAGCAGCAATGCCACCATCAACCCCTTGCGCAGGTTCGGCAGCACCACCAGGAACGCGGCTTGCCAGGTGCTGGCGCCGAGCAGTTGTGCGGCGTCCATCAGGTCGCGCAGGTTGATCGCTTGCAGGTTGTTGGTGATCGCCCGGTACATGAACGGCAGCGCGATGGTGAAGTAGCAGCCGATCAGAATCCACGGCGTACCGACCATCGCAAATGGCCCGGAACCGTAGAGCTGCAACAGCCCCACCGAGGACACCACCGGCGGCACTGCGAAGGGCAGCAGGATCAGGATGTTCATCAGCGCATCGAGTTTGGGGAAGTGGTAATGCACCACGAACAGCAGCGGCAGAATCAGCACCACCGACAGAATCAACGCGCCGACGCAGACGAGCAGCGACTGCCCGAAGGCATGCAGAAAGCGCGGATCGCTCCACAGCTGGATGTACCACTTGAAGGTAAAGCCGCTCGGCAGAATGGTCGCCGACCAGCTGCTGGCGATCGAGTAGATCAACGTCCCGGCCAGCGGCAACAACAGAATGGCAAACAGCACGTACACCACCACCCGGTGATAGACGCCGGCGGGGCCCAGTTCAGCGCGAGACATGGTAGCTCCTCTTCAACAGCAGCTGATGCACGATGGTCACCAGGGTCATCAACGCCACGAGTACCACGGCCAGGGCGCTGGCCAGGTTCGGATCCAGGGAAATGTCGCCGGACACCATCGCCGCGATGCGGATCGGCAGTACGTTGAAGTTGCCGGTGGTCAGCGCGTAAACCGTGGCGTAGGCGCCAAGCGCGTTGGCCAGCAAAATCACGAAAGTGCCGAGCAGCGCAGGGGTCAGCACCGGCAAACCGATGTGGCGCCAGAACTGCCAGCCGTTGGCGCCGAGCAGTTCGGCGGACTCACGCCAGTCTTCGCGCAAGGCATCGAACGCCGGATAAAGCAGCAGCACGCCCAATGGAATCTGGAAGTAGGTGTAGAGAATGATCAGCCCGGTTTTCGAATACAGGTTGAAGTCCTGAATGATCCCGGCCTGCTTGAGCATGATGGTGAAGCTGCCGTTGAACCCCAGCAAAATGATGAAGGCAAAGGCCAGGGGCACGCCGGCGAAGTTGCTGGTCATGTTGGCGAAAGCATTCACGAAGTTACGCAGTTTCGAGTCGACCCGGCGCAGGGAATAGGCGCCGAGCACCGCGATGATGATCCCGAATACGCTGGACCAGAAACTGATCTCGAGGCTGTACTGGATCGCTTGCAGATAGAACTTCGAATTGAAGATCTTGGTGAAGTTGGCCAGGCCCCAGCCGAACTCTTCCGATTGCAGGCTGTTGATCATTACCCAGACCAGCGGCGCGATCTCGAACACGATAAAAAACAGAGCGAAAGGCACCAGGCACAACGCTGCCAGCCATTTACCACGGGTCATGGCATTCACTTGAGCAGCTCCCGGCAGACAGGTTTGTCGTGGGCCACGCCCAGCAGTTCGCAGACCGTGCCGCAGATGTCAGTCTGTTTGGGCGCGGCGCTGGCGTTGAAGCTGAAGGCATCGCCCAGGACAAACAGCGGTACTTCCCGTTCTTCCGCCAGCAGGCCGTTGTGCGAGCGGTCGTTGTTCATGCCGTGGTCGGCGGTCACCAGCACTTGGTAGCCGGCGTCGAGCCAGGTTTGCAGGTAGTCGGCCAGGATAATGTCCACCGAGCGGGCACTGTTGCGGTATTGCGGGGTGTCGAGGCCGTGCTTGTGCCCGGCGTCGTCGATGTTCATGGGGTGGATCAACAAAAAGTTGGGCGCGTGGCGCAGACGCAGGTTTTCAGCGTCGGCGAACAGGTGCGAATCCGGGTAGTGATCGTTCCAGTAGAAGTGACCGTGCTGGATCGGCAGGTCGGGGTTGTCGGTGTGACGATCCCGGGCGGCCTCGAACGGCGAGCGGTTATACAACTCGCTGACCCAGTGATAGGCCGCGGCGGCGGTAGTCAGGCCGGCATCCGTGGCGTAGTGATAAATGCTGCGCTGGTTGGACAGGCGCGCGACGTTGTTGTGGACGATGCCGCTCTCGATGGGCGGGACGCCGGTGAGGATGCATTCGTAAAGCGGTCGGGACAGGGCCGGCAGTTCGCACTCCAGTTTGTAGAGTGCCGCGCGTCCTGCGCCGACGTAAGCCTGCAGGTGCCCCAAGGCGTGGCGCGCGACTTCATAGTTGAGGCCGTCGAGCACGACAAGGATGACGTTGTGCTTCATAGGGGCAAAAACTCCGCGAAACAGACATTCATAAAACTTGAATTCACCACGGTCCATTGTGGGAGCGAGCCTGCTCGCGAAGGCGTTGAGTCAGTCAACACAGGTGTTGAATGTCAGTCCGCTTTTCGCGAGCAGGCTCGCTCCTGCATTTGGATCTCCATCAGCCCGACAGAAGTCGGGCTACAGGGTTATTTCATTTCAACAAGGACTTCTTCGTTCCACTTCTGCGGCAAAGCCTTGGAAGTCTTTTCCCACGCATCCGCGTCTTTGATCGGCGTGACCTTTTTGTACTGCTCGTTTGGCAGCAGCTTGGCCTGGACGTCAGCCGGCAGCTTGATGTGCTCGGCGCGGATTGGACGGGCATTACCTTTCGCCAGGTTGATCTGACCGGCATCGCTGAAGATGTATTCGCGGGTCAGCTTGGCGGCGTTCGGGTTCTTCGCGTATTTGTTGATGATGGTGGTGTAGCCGGAAATCACCGAACCGTCGGAAGGGATCAGCACCACGTAGTCATCGGGGTTCGCCATCTTGGCCTTGTAGCTCAGGCCGTTGAAATCCCAGACCACGCCGACTTCGATTTCACCCTTTTCCATCGTGGCGATGGTCGGGTTGGCCATGGACAGGCGGCCCTGCTTGGCGATATCTGCGAACAGCAACAACGCTGGCTGCAGGTTCTTTTCGTCGCCACCGTTGGCCAGTGCGGCGGCCAGTACACCGTTGGCGGCCTGGGCGGCGGTGCTCACGTCACCGATCGACACCTTGTATTTACCGGTTTTCAGATCCGCCCACTTGGTCGGAGCTTCGGAACCGTGCAGCAGCTTCTTGTTGATGATGAACGCGATGGTGCCGGTGTACGCCAGTGCCCAGTTGCCGTCCTTGTCCTTGGCCCAGTCCGGGATCTGGTCCCAGGTGCTTGGCTTGTAGGGTTGCACCACGCCTTGTTTGACCGCGATCGGGCCGAAGGCTGCGCCGACGTCGCCGATGTCGGCACTGGCGTTGTCCTTCTCGGCGGCGAACTTGGCGATTTCCTGCGCCGAGCTCATGTCGGTGTCGATGTGTTTCAAGCCGTATTTCGTGGCCAGGTCTGCCCAGGTGCCTTTCCAGTTGGCCCAGTCATCGGGCATGCCGACGCTATTGACCGCACCTTCCGCTTTCGCAGCGGCTTCCAGGGTTTTCATATCATCAGCGGCCATGGCGGCGCTGCACATGGCAATGGTCGAGCCTAACAGTGATGCCAGGAAAAGCTTTTTCATCCGAAGCTCCTTTGGGCGTTTTCAACGCTGCGATTGCGGTTGTGTTGGTCTAGGTCAGCAATACCTGAGCCAATTTAGGCGCCGCTGATGACATTTTGATGTCGACGATCGGTCGGCCTACATTTTTCGAGCGGTGATGCTCAGGCTTGCGAGTAAGCGTAGACCATGGCTAAAGGGCTGATACGAAAGGACTTGGCCGTGAATTTGCAGGTGTCTGGCGCAACCGTTCGGCGGCTTTGTCATCTGCCAGTCACAAGCAGTGCCTAGGCTTGCAGGGAGTTGATGGAGCCAGTTTGAATCACGGTTCTGCCCCGAAACAGTGCTGGTCTAGTCCAGATAGGTAACGTTGATGCGCATCGAGACAACCAAAGCGGTGACAGCCATCGGGCAGGTTCTGCAAGAACAGCTCGACCATGGCCTGTTGGCGCCCGGGAGCAAACTGCCGGCCGAGCGCAAGCTCAGTGAGTTGTTCGGCACCACGCGTATCACGGTGCGTGAAGCCTTGTTGCAACTGGAAGCCCAAGGGCAGATTTATCGGGAGGAACGCCGTGGCTGGTTCGTGTCGCCACCGCGTCTGGCTTACAACTTGATGCAGCGCAGTCACTTCCACGCGATGGTCAGTGCGCAGGGGCGGGTGCCGTCCACCGAGGTGATTTCGGCGCGGTTGCAACCGGCGTCGGCGGCGGTGTGTGCGTGGTTGCAGTTGCCGGCGCTGTCCAGTGTGATTCAGATCTGCCGGGCGCGGCGCATTGATGAGCGGCTGGTGCTCTATGTGGAGCACTACCTGAATCCGCAGTACTTTCCGGGGATTCTGGATTTCGATCTGAATCAGTCGATCACCGAGTTGTACGCCAGGCATTACGACTTGCACTACGGTCGGGTGCGTTTCGAGATCGTGCCGACGGCGTTGTCGGTGGATGCGGCGGCAGCGTTACGGGTGTCGGTGGGGAGCCCGGGGTTGCGGATTGCTCGGGTCAACTACGATCAGCACGAGCGGTTGATCGATTGCGACCTGGAGTTTTGGCGCCATGATGCGATTCATGTCGGGGTGGATGTGGTTTAGCCAGGGAGACCGCGTCGCTCCCATCGCGAGCAGGCTCACTCCTACATTGGAATGCATTTCAAATGTAGGAGTGAGCCTGCTCGCGATGGCGTCCTCACAGCCACCCTATCAATCAAGTAGCAGATACATCCTTCTGCGGCCCACCACCGGCCGTCAGCACCTGCACACTCATTCGCGGCATCGCCAGGTCCATCCCGGCCTCATCCAGATGCCGCTTCAGCGACAGATTGAACGCCCGTGAAACTTCCCACTGCTTGATCGGTGCAGTCTTGAACCGCGCCCGAAGAATCGCGTTGCCCGACTCGAAACTTTCGACACCCTGGATCTCCAGTGGCGACCAGATATTGCGCCGTTGCAGCGGGTCGGTGCGCATTTTCTGGCCGACTTCGCGCATCAGTTTGATCGCCTCGTCGATGTCCATGCTGGCGGGCACCGCCACCCGGAAGATCGCGTAGCCGAATTCCCGGGAGTAGTTCTTGATGCTTTTGATTTCGCTGAACGGAATGGTATGGACGATGCCGTCGATGTCCCGCAGGCGAACGGTGCGGATGGTCAGGCCTTCGACAGTGCCGAGGTGGCCGCCGACATCCACGTAGTCATCGATAGCCAGGGAATCTTCGATGATGATGAACAGGCCGGTGATCAAATCCGCGACCAGCGATTGCGCACCGAAACCGATGGCCAGGCCGATCACGCCGGCACCGGCCAGCAGTGGCGTGACGTTCATGCCCATGTTCGCCAGCGCGACGATCAGCGCAATGATGAAAATCGCCACGAACAGCACGTTGCGGATCAGCGGCATCATTGTCTGCGCGCGGGCGTTGGCCAGGCCTTTGCGCGAGCGGGTGAGGGCGTGGTGCACCGCGGTGTCGCTGAGGATCCAGATCAGCCAGGCAAAAATCAGCGTACCGGCGAGGCTGAACAGTTTGACGCTGACTTCATGGCCTTCGCCTTCGGTGAAGGCAATCAGCGACATGCCCCAGACTCGCAGGCCCAGTTCGATGAACACCAGCCAGACCACGAGATGGGCGAGGGTGTAGAAGAAACTTTTCAGGCGCTCTGAATACAGCGCATGACGCTTCACACCCTTTTGCGGTTTAAGCGAATGACGACGAACCAGGCCGTTGATGACCATGCACAACACCAGCAGCACGGTGCAGATCAGCGCCTGGCGCAATGCGGTGCTGGTGTCGCCCGCCGAGACGAAGGTGGCGAACAGCGAGATGCCCACCAGCACCAGCGCGGGCACGTACCAGAAGGTGCCGAGAATCTCGATGGTGTCGCTGAGCGCGCGGCGCGTCAGACGTCGGGACAACGGCTGGTTGCGGATCAGGTGGGCGATGGGGCGGCGGAAACGCAGGATGAACAGCCCGGTGGACAGCGCCGCCAGGACGTTGGCGACGGTGGCGGCGGAGTGGGCCAGGTGACTGCCCAGGCTGGCGACCAGGCGCGGATCGCTCAGTGCTTCACCGAATGCGGCGAAACTGCCGATCAGCCACAACGGTCGAAAGGCTTGATGGCGCAGGATGTACAAGGCCCGATGACGATGCGGGCCGTCGAGCAAGGAAAACGCGATCACGCAGATCGCCGAAAAACAGGTGCCGACCACCAGCGCGTAGGCCAGCACCATGGCCAGGCTTTTGCCCAAGGATGAGGGCAGGGCATAGCTCATGTAGACCGTGATGACCAAGGCAATCAGCCACGGCCCGAGTTTGCGCAGGGCGAAGCGCAACATGTCCAGGGCCTTGGGGTGTTGCGGCAGTTCTTCGGTGAGGCCGAAGCGCATGCGCACCCGGTGACTGACCCAGATCAGCGCAGCGGCCAGCAGGCTCCAGACCATCAGAATCATGGCGAAGGCAAAGATGATCGGCAGCCACTCGTTGGCCGGCAGCATCAGCGCGGTCAGTTCGTCTTTGGCCAGGTCAAATTCTTCGGACCAGCGCGTGAGCGGGCTGTCGGCACCGGAAAACTGTTTTTCGAAGGTGGCCAGTGTGCCGCCGATCAGGCCGAGCACGCCTTCTTCGGCGGCCGGCTGAGCTTTTTTGGTGACGTCGCGCAGCTTTTTCAGGTCCGCCAGCAGTTTGCTCCGCTGCTGATCGTTCTCCAGCGACTTGATGACTTCGTCCAGTGATTGGCCCAGCGGTTCTTGCGCTTCTGGCTGGGCCTTTGCCGAACTGTTGAGCAAGCCCGGCAAACCGACCGCCTGGGCAGGCGCCATCGGCAGCAGCGTCATCAGGCAGACAAGGAGGAAACACGGCAGGGCGAAAAGACGAGCGAACACTAGGCGGTCAACCTCGGGGGGGACGGATCGGCCGAGTGTACGAGCCCGTCAAAATCAATGCGAGCCAGGGACAGGATTTATTCGTTGAGTTTGGCGAGGATCTTGAACACCACGGTGGCGAGGATCGTCAGCATGCCGATCCACATGGCGAACACGCCGGCGTTTTTGTCGCGGAAGTTGAAGCCGATTGCCAGCAAGATCATCCCGGCGAGAATGGGGATCAGCATGGCATGGAATGAAGACATCGAGATCATGGGTGACTGCCTTGTCGAAGGGGATAGCTTGAGTCTAGGTGGCTTTTGGGCGACCGGTGGTCAGAGATCAATCATGAATGCGGCGCGATCATTGTGGCGAGGCAGCTTGCTCCCGCTGGGTTGCGAAGCAACCCCAAACCCAGCTATCGCGATCTTTCAGACAGCACGCATTCACCGGGGGTTGCGACTGCTGCGCAGTCGAGCGGGAGCAAGCTCCCTCGCCACAGATAGCATTCCGGCCATTCATTGGCGCGAAATTACGGCAATTCCTGGCAGGCGTAGAACGCGCTCAGCACTTTGACCAAGTGGGCCAAGTCGTGGCTGCCGCACAGTTCACGGATCGAGTGCATGGCGAACGTCGGCAGGCCGATGTCCACGGTGCGCACGCCCAGGTGGCTGGCGGTGATCGGGCCGATAGTCGAGCCGCAGCCCATGTCGCTGCGTACCACGAAGCTTTGCACCGGCACCTCTTCGGCCATGCACAGATGGCGGAAGAACCCGGCGGTTTCGCTGTTGGTGGCGTAGCGCTGGTTGCTGTTGACCTTGATCACCGGGCCGGCGTTGAGTTTCGGGCCGTGGTTGGCGTCGTGCTTTTCCGAATAGTTGGGGTGCACGCCGTGGGCATTGTCGGCCGAGACCAGCAAGGATTTCTGAATGGTGCGCACGAATTCGTCACCTTCAGGCAGCAGGCGACGCAAGGTTTGCTCGAGCATCGGACCATCGGCCCCGCACGCCGAGCAGGAACCGACTTCTTCGTGGTCGTTGCACACCAGCACGCAGGTTTCGTCGGTTTCCGCAGTCAGCAAGGCTTGCAGGCCGGCATAGCACGACAGCAAGTTGTCCAGGCGCGCGCCCGCGATGAAGTCGCCATGCAAACCGATAATGGCGGCGCTCTGAGTGTCGTAGAAGCTCAGCTCGTAGTCGAGCACCACGTCGGCATTCAGGCCATGTTCCAGCGCCAGCTGATTGGTGAGCACGGCGCGGAAGTCCACACGCTCGTCACCGGCAAATTGCGCGAGGATCGGGGGCAGTTCGGTCTGGGCGTTGATGGCCCAACCCATATTGGCTTCACGATTGAGGTGGATCGCCAGGTTCGGGATGGTGGCGATCGGCGCCTTGAAGTCGATCAGTTGGCTCTCGACCTTGCCGTCGCGGCGGAACGTCACGCGGCCGGCCAGGGACAAGTCGCGGTCAAACCACGGCGCCAGCAGCGCACCGCCGTAGACTTCGACGCCCAGTTGCCAGAAACCCTGGCGCTGCAATTCCGGCTGGGGTTTGACCCGCAGGCACGGGCTGTCGGTGTGGGCGCCGACCAGGCGAATGCCGCCATGCAGCGGCGAATGCCGTCCCATCTTGATCGCGACGATCGACGAGTCATTGCGGGTGACGTAGTAACGACCGTTGGCTTCAGTGGTCCAGGGCTCGCGCTCGTCAAGGCGCACAAAACCCGCCGCTTCCAGACGCTGAACGAGGCTGGCAGTGGCATGGAACGGGGTAGGGGAGGCCTTGAGGAAGTCGATCAGGCCTTGGTTCAACTCTTCGCGCATAAGAAGCTCCAGACAGCAGTGGGCGGGAGTTTAACGTATTGGCCGAGGCCTTTGGGCATGACGTGAACCGGTCACGTCAGCTGGCAGCCTCTACCCGCTTTTTCAGGTACTTCATGATAATCCGCTCATCTTCGGGCTTTTCTGGCTTGGGCAATTGCGGGGGCCAGGCGTTCTGATGAGTCTCCAGCAGCTTTTTCTGTTGAGCCTTGTCCCAGCGAAGGATCTCCCGCGAGGCACATTCCCACCATTCGTGGCGGCAGGCCGTGTAGTACGGATGATCGGGTGCCGCGCTGCCGTAAAGCAGATCGCGGCCGACTTTGCGCAGGGCGCCACTCTGGTTACGCAGCTTCCATTTGATTTTCAGGCGCTGCCAGGCCGATGGGAAGGGTTTGACCCGCGGCACGTCCTGGCACAGTTCGACCAGCTCCTGGCTGAACCGCTCGCCATGCTGAGAAAAGAAATACGCTTGCATCGCATGGAAAAAGCGTTTTTCCGCTAAGTAGTGATAGATGTATTTTTTCGCTTCATGAACCGGTTTGTCGCGCATGGCGAACGACAGGGCGATCTGCTCGATGGTGTGGATGTCGAAGCCGTCCCGGGTCCATTCGTCGATGAGCGTGATCGACTCTTCGAACAGGGCGCTGTCGCGGTCGGTCACGCCGCACAATCCGCTGTTGTACAGCTTGAAACCATTGTCCGCGCTGACGCCGTGAGCCTGCAGGCAACCGCCGAGCTTCACATAGTCGGGACGTTCACACACGTCCTGCCAGTCGTACTCGAAGCGATCCATCAAGTAGTGCTGCGGCTGAATCTGGTTGAAGATCAGGTTCGGGTCGCTGGTGAACAGCGTGTCGGTGTCGACGAACAGGGTTTTTTCAGCATGCTGCAGGCCGGCGGCAATCGCGCAGGCCTTGCGACGATGGTGATAGCCGTTTTCGCCTTGCCACAGGGTCAGGGTTTCCTGGGTCAGCATGACCGTTTCGACCGGCCAGCCGGCGTAGTCCTGAGGACGATCCGTGAGGATTCGGATGCTCGGGAGCTTGCCGTTCTTCGCGTGGGACAGCGCGGTCAAGATACTGAACTTGGCTTCACGCCGGTAAACGTCCTGGTTGCCGTAGATCAGGTAGAGCAGTTGGTGTCGGGTTTTCTTGACGGGTGTTGCCAGGGAATCGGTAAAACGCATCCGGATGGGGATCCTTTCAAAACGGGCGACTGCGTGTCAGGCAGTGCTTAAAACGGTGCCGGGCATTCGAAACGCAAGCGTTCGCCGGTCTGAGGATGGGTGAAGCTGAGCATGCTGGCGTGCAGGCACAGGCGCGGCCAGGCGGCCAGGGCCTGTTCGTGGGCGTAGAGCCCGTCACCCAGCAGCGGGTGGCCGATGGAAAGCATGTGTACGCGTAGCTGGTGGGAACGGCCGGTGATCGGCGTCAGTTCGACGCGGCACCAGTCGCCACAACGTTCCAGCACTCGCCAGAAGGTCAGGGCGTGTTTGCCGAACTCGTGGTCCACCACGTGGCGTGGCTTGGTCGGCGGATCGTAGCGCAAGGGCAGGTCGATGCTGCCGCTGTCCAGTTCCGGTTGTCCCCAGCACAGGGCGGTGTAGGCTTTTTCGGTTTCGCGGTCGTGAAATTGCCGAGACAACTCGCGATGAGTGTCCGGGTCACGGGCCAACAGGATGATGCCGGACGTTTCCCAGTCCAGGCGATGGACGATTCGCGCTTCCGGGTAGCCGTTTTCTTGCAGGCGGGTGATCAGGCAGTCCTTGTTGTCATCGGCCCGGCCAGGGACAGAGAGCAGCAGGGTCGGTTTATCCACCACCAGTACGGCGGCGTCCTCATGGATGATGCGGATGTTGGACAACGGCATTAAAACAGCCTCGTAACAAACGCCAACGGCGACTCAGGCCCCCGCATCCGTAGGAGCGAAGCTTGCTCGCGAACACATCATCTCGGTCTATCAGATACACCGAGTTGCCTGCTTCGCGAGCAAGTTTCGCTCCTACAAAAGCGTAAGGGCCTGAGCCGCCGTGGCTCCCGCTGGACCGACTAGCGATCCGGCAGGGTGATATTGAGTTCCAGGATCGAGCAGCTGCCCTGGTTTTCCAGCGCGACATGCACGTCGTCGGACCCGATATTGACGTACTTGCGGATTACTTCCACCAGTTCCTTCTGCAAGGCTGGCAAGTAGTCCGGTGTACTGCGTTGGCCGCGTTCATGCGCCACGATGATCTGTAGACGCTCTTTCGCTACCGACGCGGTGCTGACCTTTTTGCTGGCACGAAAGAAGTCAAAAAGATTCATTATCTACCTCCAAACAGGCGCTCGAAGAAGCCCTTCTTCGTGATATCGATAAATCGATGCGGCTTTTCCTTGCCCAGCAGACGATCGACTGCATCGCTGTATGCCTGACCGGCGTCGCTCTGGTCGTCGAGAATCACGGGCACGCCCGAGTTGGAAGCCTTGAGTACCGCTTGGGATTCCGGGATGACACCCAGCAGGGCAACCGCCAGGATTTCCTTGACGTCTTCAACGCCCAGCATTTCGCCATCGCTGACGCGCTGCGGGTTGTAGCGGGTCAGCAGCAAGTGTTCCTTGATCGGGTCTTCGCCGTTTTCGGCGCGACGGGATTTGCTGGCCAACAGGCCCAGCATGCGATCCGAGTCACGTACCGAGGACACTTCCGGGTTGGTCACGATAATCGCTTCATCAGCGAAGTACATGGCCAGGTGGGCGCCTTTCTCGATGCCGGCCGGGGAGTCGCAGACCACGTATTCGAAGTCTTCTTTCAACGCCATCAGGACTTTTTCTACGCCTTCCACGGTCAGCGCGTCTTTGTCGCGGGTCTGACTGGCGGCCAGGACGTAGAGGTTTTCCAGGCGTTTGTCTTTGATCAGGGCTTGTTGCAGGTTGGCTTCGCCGTTCACAACGTTGACGAAGTCATACACCACACGGCGCTCGCAACCCATGATCAGGTCGAGGTTACGCAAACCGACGTCGAAGTCGACGATCACTGTTTTGTGGCCGCGCAGTGCGAGGCCGGTACCGATAGCGGCGCTGGTGGTGGTCTTACCCACACCACCCTTGCCGGATGTAACCACTAGAATCTTGGCCAAGGTGTTTCACCCCTAAGGAAAAAGGACTTTTAGCCCCTGAAAAACATCTCTTGAAAAACTACTGCAGTCGGACAGCCTTGGCTGGAATCCGGTCCAGAACAGCGATAAACACTGCGTTTGGCCTTTTTCCTACTTCGTTTGAGCCGTTTTCGCTACGTTTTAGAGATGCTTGGAAAATGCGGCAGTATCCGTTAAAGCCGAATGATGTTCAACACGTCGCCTGACAGGCTGACTTGCACGCCCGCGCCCCACAAAGGGTCACGGCGCAAATCCTCGGAAACCTTGTAGTGGCCGGCGATGGAGACCAGTTCAGCGCTCATCTGCTGACAGAAAATCCTGGCTTTCGTGTCGCCTTTGACCCCGGCCAGCACGCGACCGCGCATCGGACCGTATACATGGATGTTCCCATCGGCGAGAAGTTCCGCACCCGGGCTGACCGAGGAGATCACCACCAGGTCGCAGCCCTGGGCATAAATCTGCTGGCCACCACGTACTGGCGACGTGATGATTTTCGTCGGTTTGATGGTCGGCTCTGGCGGCTTTTCCGGCTTTTTCTTCACCTGGCCTTCGAGCGGGTCGAGGGGACGCTCACGGGCGCCGGATGGCGGCAGCACCGGCAAATCCACCGCGATGGCGGCGGCGATGTCTTCGATGCGGCTGGCACGGATCGCCAGGGTGCGCAGGCCATGCTGGCGGCACACGCGCATCAGGCCCGGCAGATCGACCGCGCCTTCGCTGGCCGGGAGTTTGTCCAGGGCCAGCACCAGCGGCGCATTGCTGAAGAAATTAGGCGCCTGGGCGACCTTGGCGGCCAGTTGCCGATCAAGGTTCTCGAGGTCGTTGCGGGCCAGTTCCAGCACCGTAATGGCGAGCATGCTGCCCTTCAACTGGAACACGGGATCCTGGTCTTGCGGTTCGGTTTGGCTCATGGTCGGCATACAACGGCTTGTCACTAAAAGTGCCGAGACTTATAACGAGAACGCCCGCAAGCCGCAAGCCGGGTCGAACGATGTAGAATGCGCGGCCATTGTCTTTCCGGAACCTTTAATGGATCGCCCGCGTTTTCGAAAAACATTTCTTATGCCGCGTTTCTGGCCACTGTGGTGTGGCTTGGGGCTGTTGTGGCTGATTGTTCAGTTGCCATATCCGGCGCTGCTGTTCATCGGTCGCTTGTTGGGCGCCTTGATGTATCGGCTGGCCGGCGACCGACGGCGCATTGCCAAACGCAATCTGGAACTGTGTTTCCCTGAAAAGTCCGCCGACGAGCGCAAGCGCCTGCTCAAGGAAAACTTCGCCTCCACCGGCATCGCTTTCTTTGAAATGGCCATGAGCTGGTGGTGGTCGCGTCAGCGTCTGGCGAAGCTGGCCCATGTCGAAGGCCTGGAGCACCTGAAAAAGGCCCAGCGCGAAGGCAAGGGCGTGATCCTGATGGCGGTGCATTTCACCACGCTGGAAATCGGCGCGGCGCTGTTGGGGCAGCAGCACACCATCGACGGCATGTACCGCGAACACAAGAATCCTTTGTTCGACTACATCCAGCGCCGGGGCCGCGAGCGGCACAATCTCGATTCGCTGGCCGTGGAGCGCGACGACGTGCGCGGCATGCTCAAATTGCTGCGGGCCGGTCGGGCGATCTGGTACGCACCGGATCAGGACTACGGCGCCAAGCAGAGCATCTTTGTGCCGCTGTTCGGGATTCAGGCCGCGACGGTCACGGCCACCAGCAAATTCGCCCGGCTGGGCAAGGCGCTGGTGGTTCCGTTCACCCAGGAGCGTCTGGCGGACGGCAGCGGCTATCGGTTGATGATCCACCCACCGCTCGAAGGTTTCCCTGGCGAGACCGAAGAGGCCGATTGCCTGCGCATCAATCAGTGGGTCGAAGGCGCTCTGCGTGAGTGCCCCGAGCAATACCTCTGGGCCCATCGGCGCTTCAAGAGCCGTCCACCGGGCGAGCCGAAGCTGTACAAGAAACGCGGCTGATCCCTTTTTTGCACCATGGAGTGTTGCGATGAGTCCTGCTGAACCGGTTACAGGGTTGATTCTTTCCGGCGGCGGGGCTCGGGCGGCGTATCAGGTGGGCGTGCTGGCGGCGATTGCGGAGTTGCTGCCAGTGGGCGCGGCGAATCCGTTTCCGGTGATTGTCGGTACCTCGGCCGGGGCGATCAATGCAGTGAGCCTGGCCAGCGGGGCGATGGACTTTCGTGGCGCGATCGAGCGCCTGACTGCGTTCTGGCAGGGTTTTCGCAGTCACTTGGTGCTGCGCAGCGACTGGCCGGGCGTGATCCATCAGGCCAGCCGCTTCGTCAGCCACAGTTTGCTCGGCATCGGCGCTCAGGTTCCGGTGGCCTTGCTCAACAGTTCGCCGCTGCGCGGGTTGCTCAACGACAAATTGCACATGAACGGCATCGCTGAGGCCATTGCCCAGAAGCAGTTGCAGGCGGTGGCGGTCACGGCATTCGGTTATGAGTCCGGGCAGGCCGTCACGTTCTATCAGGGGGGCGGCACCATCGATGCATGGTTGCGCCATCGGCGGATCGGCGTGCCCACGCAATTGACCGTCGATCACTTGCTGGCCAGTTCAGCGATTCCCTTGTTGTTCGCACCGGTAAAAATCGGCGAAGAGTATTTCGGCGATGGCGCGGTGCGCCAATCGGCACCGATCAGCCCGGCCCTGCACCTGGGCGCCAGCCGCGTGCTGGTGGTGGGCGTCAGCGGCAACCCGCGCGGGGTCGACCCGGAGCAACCGCTGCAACGCGCCTACACCGGTCAGCAGCCGACCCTCGCGCAGATCGGCGGGCACATGCTCAACAGCACGTTCATTGACAGTCTGGAAAGTGACATCGAGTTGCTGCAGCGTCTGAATCAGTTCAGTCACTTGCTGCCCGACGGCACGCCGATGCGCGCGTTGGGCGTGGCGCCAGTGGACGTGTTGGTGATTTCGCCGAGTCAGCCGATCGATGAAATTGCCGCGCGGCATCGGCAGGAATTGCCAGCGGCGTTGCGCCTGTTTCTGCGCGGGCCGGGGGCGACCAAGACGAGCGGGGCGGGGGTGTTGAGTTATCTGCTGTTCGAGGCGGGGTATTGCAGCGAGCTGATTGATCTGGGGCGGCGGGATGCGTTGGCCAAGCGCGGGGAGTTGTGCCGGTTTCTGGGGTTGTCGGAGCCTGTGGTTACGGCCTGAGATCGGCGGTGTTGCTATCGCTAGCAGGCTAGCTCCCACAGGGGATCTTCAGCGCGACGAAGATCAACTGTGGGAGCTAGCCTGCTAGCGATGGCGTCCTTAGAGACGCCGTCGGATCAGAAGTGAACCTTGACCAGGAAACTGGTCACGCTCTGATCAGTCTTGAAACCCTGGCTGTCTTCGATGCCGTACTTGTTTTTCCAGTAGTCATACTCGACGCCGACGTACAACTGCTTTTCGCCCAGGTTCAGTGCCTTGCCCAGGTCGTATTTGACCTGCGGATTGAAGTGCAGGTTGGCGTGATATTCGCCTTTTTTGTTGACGTCGTTGTCGACCACCCAGTCCATGAAGCCATCGATCAGGATGTTCGAGTCGCCGACCGGAATGGTGTAGGACCAGACCGGGGTGACCTGCCAGATGTTGTCACCCGGACGGTCGCCTTCGGTATGGCGGTTGTAGAAGTTCAGCTGGAAGTAGTCGAACCCAGGGATCGCCAGGTCGAAACCGGGACCGATCAGGTAGGACTCGGTATCGTTTTCCCCGAACTCGTAAGTCATGGCCAGCAGCACGTCTTTGACCGGGCCAAACGTAAGCTTCTGGTCGAAGATCTTGTTGAACGACAGACGCGGGCTGAATTCGCCGTAGTAGGTGTTCTCACCGGCGAAGGCGTCTTCCTTGCCGTTGTAGAAGATCTTGTCGATGAAGAAGAAGTTGTCGCCATATTTCCAGCCGTCGGCGTGTTCGAAGGTCACCGTCTGCTGAATGCGCGGGTTGACCTGGAAGTCCTTGCCATACAGATAAGTCAGGCTGTTGTCCTGCCATTGCAGCAAGTCGCCGGCCATGGCCTGGCCCCCGGCCAGTAACGATCCCGCGAGCATCAGGCTGGTGCACGTACGTTTCATTCGGTTGCTCCCAAAAAGTAGGTGGTTCCACGTTATTTTTCTAAGGTCGACGCTCTGGTGTGGCGCCTTTTTCTGTAGCGGTAAAAAATCATCCAGTCGGTCAGCTTCAGTGCTGATAGCAAGAGCTGAGCCAAGGCGTTCGAAAAGCCAAAAAACTCCCGCTCGGCTGCTCAAGAGCAGTCGATTGAGAGGGGTTTTGGAGTGCCTTGGAACCGTGCAGAGCCGGGATAAGTTGGCTTTCTGGTCAGGAATTAAATCCGGGCTTTTTTTTAAAGCGGATTCAGGCGGCCGCGGAGAATACTGACTCCTTGGCCAGGTCTCAAGTGCCCCGCAACAGCGCACCGACGACAGGTTTGGAGCACGGTTGCGGGCCATCTTAAAAGTGCACCTTCACCAGCAGGCTGGTGGTGTTTTCATTGGTGTCGAAGTTGCCGTTGTTTTCGATGCCGTACTTGTCTTTCCAATAGCTGTACTCGACGCCGACGTACACCTGTTTCTCCCGCCAGCCCAGGGCCTTGCCCAGGTCGTACTTGATCTGCGGGTTGACGTGCAAGTTGGCGTGGTAGGTGCCCTGTGAGTTCTGGTCGTTATCCACGACCCAGTCGATGTAGCCGTCGATCAACAGGTTCGAGTTGCCCAATGGCAGGGAGTAGGACCAGGCCGGCGTGATCTGCCAGACATCGTCGCCAGGGCGCGAGCCTTCGGTCTGGCGATAGTAGAAGTTCAAGGTGAAAAAGTTGAAGCCGGGAACCGCGAGGTCGAAACCGGGGCCGATCAGGTAGGCCTCGGTGTCGTCTTCGCCATTCTCGTAGGTCATGGCCAGCAACACGTCCTTGATCGGGCCGAACTCGAAACGGCGGTCGAGGATTTTGCCGAAGGAGAGGCGCGGGCTGAACTCGCCGTAATAGGCGTGAACGCCTTTGTTCCGGTCTTTCTCGCCGTTGTAGTAAGTGCTGTCGACGAACAGAAAGTTGTCGCCGTACTTCCAGCGGTCGGCATGCTCAAAGGTTATCGTCTGCTGGATCGACGGGTTGACCGCAAAATCCTTGCCGTACAAATAGCTCAGACTGTTGGTCTGCCACAGCAGTAAATCGCCAGCCATGGCCTGGCTTGCGGCCAGAAGGCCACTGCCCAACAGCAGGTTTTTCTGTGTCCGAATCATCTGTTGCTCCCTCTTGTTTTTATTTTTGCAAGGCGCAGGCAGTCCCCGACCTTTTAGGAGTTGGCTTGCTGGCGATGAGGTCAGAACATCCAATTTTGATGTCGTCTGACACGCCGCCTTCGCCAGCAAACCGGCTCCTAAAGGGTTCGTGCGTTGCTGACTTAATGCGAGTGGGCGTGACAGTCGTTGATCGCGGCGCGTTCTTTGCCGCCAAGAATGTTGAACAGCAGGTTCAGCGACAGCGCACTCAACGTCGCCATCGCAATGCCGCTGTGGGTGATCGGACTCATCCACAACGGCAAGTGCGCGAAGAACTCCGGACGCACCACGGGAATCAGTCCCATGCCGATGCTCACCGCCACCAGCAACTGGTTGCGACGGTCACCGATGTCGGCTTCCTGAAGAATCTTGATCCCGGTGGCGGCCACCATGCCGAACATCGCAATCGCTGCGCCGCCCAGTACCGCCGGTGGAATCGAGGCCACCAGAAACGCCGCTTTCGGCAACAGGCTCAATACCACCAGCAAACCGCCGGCAACGATGGTCACCGAGCGGCAACGCACGCCGGTCATCTGCACCAGGCCGATGTTTTGCGCGAACGAAGAGTGGGTGAAGGTGTTGAAGAAACCGGCGAAGAACGAGGCGCCGGCATCACACAGCAAGCCGCGGCGCAGCATCCGTGGGCAGACTTCCTGGCCGGTGATTTTGCCCAGCGCGAGGAACATCCCGGTGGACTCGACGAAGATGATCACCACCACCAGGCACATGGACAGGATGGGTGCGAGTTCAAACGTGGGCATGCCGAAGTGCAGCGGGGTGACAATCTGCACCCAGGGCGCATCCGCCATGCCGCTGAGGTCGACCATGCCGATCAGCCCGCAGATTACGTAGCCCAGGCACATGCCGATCAACACGGAAATGTTGACCCAGAACCCGCGCATGAAGCGGTGGACCAGCAGAATGGTGGCCAGCACCAGCGCGGCAATGGCCAGGTAAATCGGTGAGCCGAATTGAGTGGCGCCGGCACCGCCGCCCGCCCAATTGACGGCCACGGGGAACAGCGACAAACCGATCGAGGTGATGACCGTGCCGGTCACCAGCGGCGGGAAGAAGCGCACGACTTTGGACATGAACGGCGCGATGATCATGCCGAAGAAACCGGCGGCGATGGTTGCACCGAAGATTCCTTGCAGGCCGATCCCGGGCATGCCGGCCATGGCGACCATGCTGCCGACGGCGGCGAAACTGGCGCCCATCATCACCGGCATACGGATGCCCATCGGGCCGATGCCCAGCGATTGCACGATGGTCGCGATCCCGGCCACCAGCAGGTCGGCGTTGATCAGGAAGGCGATTTCTTCACGACTCAGGCCGGCGGCCTGCCCGATGATCAGCGGCACCGCGATGGCGCCGCCGTACATCAGCAGAACGTGTTGCAGGCCGACCAGGATCAGTTGCAAAAGGGGCAAACGCTGAATTGCGGGTGCGTCGGGGATGCGTGCTTCGGATAGCTCGGACATGCAACACCTCGGATCTTTTTTATTCTTGTGATTTTGTGCATCAGGATTGACCGCGGCGCGGCCATTCGCGGGCAAGTCGGATCGCCGCACCGCTCGCTCCTACAGGGACACTGCATATCCGTAGGAGCGAGCGGTGTGGCGATCCGACTTGCCCGCGAAGCTTTTCAACGGTTAGTTGGTCGGAGCGCCCTGAACAATCCACGCCCCGATCAGGTCACGTTCCTGCTGGGTCATCTGGGTGATGTTGCCCAGTGGCATGATCTGGCTGGTAACGGCCTGAGCCTGGATGCGCGCTGCGTTCTGGCGGATCTGCTCGGGGGTGTCGAACATCACACCGGCCGGAGCCGCGCTGAACAATGGGCTGGTCGGTTTGGCCGAATGGCACACCGAGCAACGTTCCTGGATCACGCTGTGCACCTTGTCGAAACTCGGGCCGGCGTTGGACGCCTGGACCGGTGCTTCAGCAGGCTTCGCAGCGGCAGGTTTGGCACCACCACCGATGGCGGTTTCCGGCAGCGGCTGGTACTCGATGGTGCCAGGCGCCTTGGCCACTTCAGGTGCGCTCGGCATTTGCGCCGGGCCGGTAACGTAAGCCAGGCAGATCATGCCAACAGCCGCGACAGGCAGAGTCCAGGCAAACTTGTGGCTGTCATGACGGGTGTTGAAGTAGTGACGCACCAACACCGCCAGCACTGCGATCCCGGCCAGGATCAGCCAGTTGTATTGGCTGCCGTAGGTGCTCGGGAAGTGGTTGCTGATCATGATGAACAGCACCGGCAAGGTGAAGTAGTTGTTGTGACGCGAACGCAGCAAGCCTTTGGCCGGCAGTGCCGGGTCCGGCGTGCGGTTTTCGGCAATCGCCGCCACCAATGCTCGTTGCGCCGGCATGATGATGCGGAACACGTTGCCGACCATGATGGTGCCGATGATCGCGCCGACGTGCAGGTACGCACCACGACCGCTGAACACTTTGCTGAAGCCGTAAGCGGCGCCAATGATCAGCACGAACAGGATGAAGCCTAGCAGGGCAGGGCGTTTGCCCAGGGCCGAGTCGCAGAGGAAGGAGTAGATGAACCAGCCGACGAACAACGAGGCGATTCCCAGTGCGACCCCTTCAGGGCCGGTCAGGCTGCTGCCCGGTGCCAGCAGGTACAGCGTCGGGTTGGAGTAGAACACCACGCACAGCAGCGCGATCCCCGACAACCAGGTGAAGTAGGCTTCCCATTTGAACCAGTGCAGGTTGTCCGGCATGGTCGGCGGGGCCAGTTTGTATTTTTCCAGGTGGTAGATACCGCCGCCGTGGATCGCCCACAGATCGCCCGCCAGACCACTTTTCGGGTTGACCCGATTGAGGTTGTTTTCCAGCCAGACGAAATAGAACGACGCACCGATCCAGGCCACGCCAGTAATCATGTGAACCCAGCGCACGCTCAGGTTCAGCCATTCCAACAGATGTGCTTCCACAGTCTTTACCTCTCGCCTGTCACTCTGTTGTCGAGTGATCAGACCTTCTCTTATTGGTGGGGGGCAAGGATCAAACGCTCATCCTCTTTGAAAAAATGCTCATCGCAGTTATTGCCTGTGCCACTGCGATCAACCACCAGGAAGTCATCCCGCTTTTCGATCGTCAGCACCGGATGGTGCCAAACGCCGCGATGGTAATTAATGCCCTGCCTGCCGTTGGTGACGAAGGCGCGGACCAAGCCTGATACAGGTTCATCGCCAAGTGGCGCGACCACGATCAGAAAGGGGTTGCCGAGCAGCGGAATGAACGCCTGACTGCCCAGCGGGTGACGCTCCAGCATGCTGACGGTCAGCGGCATGTCCTGCGCGTCGGCGCGGAAAATGCTGATGATCGCGTTGTCCTCTGGCGTGGCGGTTTGCACCGTCGCCAGTTTGTGAAAGCGCATGGTCGAACCGTTGTTGATCATGAAGTGATCGCTGCCGTCGGTTTCGATCACGTCACCGAAAGGGGCGAAGGCTTCTTTGGTCAGCGGTTCAATCGTCAATGTGCGCATGCTGGTCTTCTTTTCCGAATTCAATGTTGTTTGTTCTGGCGTCTTCGCGGGCAAGCCTCGCTCCTACGGTCGGTGATGCCCGTAGGCGCGAGGCTTGCCCGCGAAGGGCGCGCCGCTTATTTAGCGACCTTGCCCAATACCCGCAGGCGGCTCACGCCCCCATCCGGGAACACGTTCAGGCGGATGTGGGTGATCGGGCCCAGGGCCTTGATCTGTTCGGCGAAGGTGTGTTCGGCGTGCATTTCCAGTTTCTGCGCCGGCAGCAGTTCACGCCAGAACAGCGATTGGGTTTCGATCTGGCTGTCGGTGCCGCCCTTCACGAACGCGCCCTGGATCGAGCACGTGTCCGGGTAGTTGCCCTTGAAGTGCAGGGTGTCGACGATGACTTTTTCGATCTCGCCGGCATGACCCAGCGCGACGATGACCCAGTCGTTACCCGGCGTGCGACGACGTGCAGTTTCCCAGCCGTCGCCCATGTTGATGCCACGGCCCGGGTTGAGGATGTTGCTCATGCGGCCGAAGTGTTCGTCGGAGCAGGCGAGGGCGCGGCCACCGTTGAGGGCTGCTGCCAGGTCAACCTGTTCGTTGTCGCCGACAGCGGACCAGTCGCGGAACGGAATACCGTAGACACGCAGACGGGCCACGCCACCATCCGGGTAGATGTTGAAACGCAAGTGGCTGAAGGCCTGGTCATTGCTGATTTCGTGGTAATGGTGGCTGTTGCCTTGCAGCTCGACGGCGGACAGCACTTCAGTCCACTGGGTGTTGTCGTCCGGCTCGCCCGAGGCCAGGAAGCAGGCTTCCAGGGAGGCCGACGGCGGGAAGTTGCCGGTGAAGAATGAAGTGTCGATGTCCACGCCTTTAATCGATCCCGGAACGCCCAGGCGGATGACGGCGCTGTCGTAGCCTTCAAAGCGCTTGCGGCGCGACTCCCAGCCGTCCATCCACTTGCCGTTGTCATCGAACACGCCCTCCTTCCATACGGCCGGGGTCGGTTGGAACAGACGGTTGGCGTCTGCGAACCAGTCATCGGTGACCGAGATGATTTTGGTGCCCAGGCGGGCGTCGGCCAGGTTGACGAACTTCTCGAAAGGTACGGCGTAAGCTTTCATTCTTCTTGTCTGCCTTTAATAAGTTGGCTTGGGATGCTTGCAGGGCCCTGGGAAACGCAAGCGTTCTAGAGGTTTCTCGGGCCAAGCTTGCTAGAGAGTCAGTAAACGGAACAGGGCGATCTTGTTAATCTCCGCCAGCGCGCATTTGAATTCGGTATCCGCCGAATTGTGAATGCGCGTTTCGAACGCCGCGAGGATCTGATGCCGGTTGCTGCCTTTTACCGCCATGATGAAGGGAAACTTGAACTTGGCCTTGTAGGCGTCATTCAGCTCGGTGAAGCGTTGAAACTCTTCGGCCGTGCATTGGTGAATCCCCGCGCCCGACTGTTCTTCAGTACTGGCCGCGGTAAGCTGGCCCTGGACAGCGGCTTTGCCGGCCAGGTCCGGGTGAGTGTTGATCAGGGCCAGTTGGCTTTGATGATCGGCGCTCAACAGGATGTCGCTCATGCGCTGGTGCAGGGTTTCGATCTCATCGATCGAGGCGTCCTGCCCCAGGTCAAAGGCCTTCTCGGCCACCCATGGCGAATGTTCGTAGATATCGGCGAACGCGGCGACAAACGCGTCGCGGCTCAGGCTCGAAGGTTTGACGGTCTGGAAGGTGCTCATTGGGCAGCCCCTTGGTACGGGTGGGTTTCGTGCCAGTGGCGAGCGATGTCGACGCGACGGCTGAACCACACCTGTTCATGACTTTTAGCGTATTCGATAAAGCGCTTGAGCGAGGCCAGGCGCGCCGGACGGCCGATCAGGCGGCAGTGCAGGCCGATCGACAGCATCTTCGGTGCTTCGGCGCCTTCGGCATACAGCACGTCGAACGCGTCTTTGAGGTATTCAAAGAAATCGTCGCCCTTGTTGAAACCCTGGACCTGGGTGAAACGCATGTCGTTGGTGTCCAGGGTGTACGGAATCACCAGGTGCGGCTTGCCGGTCGGGTTGTTCGGTTCCCAGTAGGGCAGGTCGTCGTCGTAGGTGTCGCAGTCGTAGAGGAAACCGCCTTCTTCCATCACCAGGCGACGGGTGTTCGGGCCGGTGCGGCCGGTGTACCAGCCCAGCGGGCGTTCGCCAGTGATTTCGGTGAGGACGCGGATCGCTTCGAGCATGTGCTCGCGTTCCTGCGCCTCATCCATGTACTGATAGTCGATCCAGCGGTAGCCGTGGCTGCAGATCTCGTGGCCGGCATCGACCATCGCGCGAATCACGTCCGGGTGACGCTGGGCGGCCATGGCCACGGCGAAGATGGTCAGCGGAATGTCGAATTCCTTGAACAGTTTCAGAATCCGCCAGACGCCGGCGCGGCTGCCATACTCGTAAAGGGATTCCATGCTCATGTTGCGCGCGCCTTGCAGCGGCTGCGCCGAGACCATTTCCGAGAGGAAGGCTTCGGATTCTTTATCGCCGTGCAGGATATTGCGCTCGCCACCTTCCTCGTAATTGAGCACGAACGACAGGGCGATGCGGGCATTGCCGGGCCAGTGTGGGTGAGGAGGGTTACTGCCGTAACCGATCAGGTCGCGTGGGTAGTCAGCGCTCACTGCAGTCTTCCTTCTTGTTCGTTGACAGGTTGTGTGGCGGCCTGGCGGTGAGATGACAGGCTGGCGTCACAGCGATGGGCTGATTGTATACAACTTTATGTTCACTTTGTAAGCCTGATTTTTTGCATTTTTGATGAGCTGTCATCTTTGCATGTTATTGCAAGAAACCTGCCCGAATGGTCAGCTAATGGATGGAAGGACCTTTTAGCGCATGGTTTGGCGTCAGATTTGTTATGAAATCCTGGATGGCGGCACTGGTTGGAAAAATGTCGTTTTTATTGTGTACAATTTTTTTGAAAAGTGTCTTAATCAGTCGCTCGCCGCAGCGTTTCGTGCTCCGAACCGGTGCGGTCTCCTTTCAACTGACTTCGGGAGGCGCGAGGTCTGACTGCTCCATGCAGGCAGGCGCGCAGAATCAATGGGACGTTTGACTACACACGTTTTGGACGCTGCACACGGTTGCCCGGGCAGCTCGATCAAGGTCGAGTTGTACCGCGTTGAAGGCTCGCAGCTGGAATTGGTCGCCAGCGCGATCACCAACAGCGACGGCCGTGTCGACGCACCGTTGCTGCAAGGCGATGACTACCGTTCCGGGGTCTATCAGGTTCAGTTTCATGCGGGCGATTACTACCGCGCCCGTGGTGTTCAGTTGCCGGAACCGGCGTTCCTGGACGTGGTGGTGCTGCGGTTCGGCATCTCTGCGGAACAGGATCACTACCATGTGCCATTGCTGATTTCGCCTTACAGCTATTCCACGTACCGCGGCAGCTGATCCCCCAAGCAGCTGCCTCAACCTGGAAGCGACTGCGCATATAGCTTCTTTGGTCTTTCGCCCGCTCACACTGCGGGCTTTTTTTTGTCTTGTGTTTGGCACGGATACCTTGGGTTGCACCCCGCTGATGGACGGCGAGGTGCGCACGTTTCGCTATCAGCGTTCCTTGATGATGAACACCGAAGGGCTTCCAGCGAGCAGGTGCTGGACGCCGCCCATCAGCCATACCACATCACCCTTCGCATCGGCGGTAACCAGTGACTGGTGCGCTTCGTCGCCGATTCGCGTCTTCAGATGAGGGTCGTCAAGCTCTGCCATGGACGGCGGCAGAATTTCAATCGCATCGGTCTCCACACGTCCCACTTTCAAAAAGTACACCTTGTCGTGATTGGGCCTTTTAAATACCAGCGTTGGAGGCGTGAGCTGAACATTCTCTACGTTTGCGGGAAGGAAGACCTTGTAACCGCTGTGGCCCAGTATCGACGCGAGCAACAACGAAAGTCGCCCCGGCGCGTTGGGCAACTCGGTGTAGAACTGCCAGGCATGAGTGCTCTCGGGGTTGAAGTTCAACTGCTGTAAAGGCGTCACGGAATCCGGAGCGTGTAATTCGACGATGCGTCTGGCGCCATCATTACTGGACGCAACAGGCAACATGTCCAATGGGTCGCCGAGCCGTGGCACGCCCAGGTTCGATTTGCCCTCCCAGTAGCGAAAGGTTTGCTTCATTCGGGCCAAACCGCTGCCGTTGAACTCCGCCGACTCGTTGGATAGCTCAAATAGTCGCTTGGCGACGGCGCGGGATGTCGGCTCGGTGAAACCCTTGTAAACATCCGCGACCTGTTGCGTCAGTGTTTTCTCAAAGAGCCGAGCAGCGCCGTCGACTTTCCGGGTATTTGTTGCGGCGTGGTGGCTGGTGGCAACGGGTTGCAACGAAGGTGCCTCTTGCAACATGCGCTCGAAGGCCTCGAAGCGTGAGGGCGCAAATTCCGGGTGTTGAATGAACACGAGGGGGAGCTGATCGGCCATTGGCCCCTTTGGCACGATCGGATAATGGAGTTGGCCGATCATGATGGATTCCACCGAATCAGGCTTGGTTATTTTCCCCCAGGAGGCCCATAAATACGGGTTGTCATTCAGGGTGGCAGCAGGAGGGTTGTTATCGGCCACGGGGTTGGCCGCCTCGACCTGTTCGTCCAGACGAGGGCGCTTGCCTGGGGTGGGTCCTGAATCTTCAGCGTCTGAGGCCGGTGTGTTGGTTGCCTTGCGTTGCCAAAGTGTCATCCCTTCAATGTTTTCGAGTAACGGGCCCGAAGGGATCAATTCGCTCGTCGAGGAGGCCTGATAGTGGCCGTCCGTATTTTTGCGGACCATGACCGTGCCTTCTTCCGTCACGTCGACATAGGTTCTCTTCAGCTTGTCGTAACGAAGACCGTTGGCATCGGGTGACGTCAGTTTGTCGGCCAGATGCCGAGGAATGATCTCCAGCGTTTCCTGCCTCACGGGAACGCTTGCGATGGGAAGGACCATGCCCTCGCGAGTGATTTTCCACTGCGCCTGGCCAGGCACCTTCGTGAGGATCGGCCCGGGTTGGCCCGGGGCAAACGGAAGAGGCACCTGGTAGTCGCCTCTCGCGTTTGCCCTGATCAGAAAAATGCCTTCCTCTCCAATATCGGCGTAAAGCTGCTGCTGGCGGCTCATGAAAAGCCCGGTGTCGGCGATGCTGAATAGTTCGTCGACCTTGTTCCGAGGCCAGGAAATCATGCGGGTAGCCATCTCGGCATCGCTTGTAGGGTTAGCCGACATGTCGCTAACGACGACAGGCTGACGAGGCAAGGTACTTTGCGATGAACCTGGCACATTGGCGTCTGAAACGGGATTGGCGTCTCCCCGCGATGTGCCAACCGTTGCGGCCTGATGGCCGCCTCGTACCCGGCTGTCTTCTGACGAAGACCTTGGAAGTGTTGTCGAGGTATCAGGTGTATTGGAAGTTGAAACTCTTTTTGGTGGTTTGGCCATCGGTCGTATTCCTGAATGTTTATATAAGTGGGTAATGTTTAAACAATAAGTATCTGAGGCCCGATAAGGGGCGTTTAATGATGTGCGGCTATCACTGAAGAAACGCGGTATCAGCGCTCTCTGATAATAAAAACAGACTGCCATCCAGACGGCGTTGTTTGAACGCCGCCTAATAACCAGACAATGTTGTTTTGTTGGTCGGCGGTAATGAGCGCTTGCCGGGCTTCATTCCCCACCTGTGAAGCTAACGCCTGGTGGGCAAGTTCGGGCGCAAGAGACGGTTTTAGTCCAATCGCATTTTTCTCGACGATACCGAGTTTCAGGAAGTAAACCTTGTCATGACCCTCGCGTTTGAAAATCAACTTGGGATTGCGATGTTCATTCAATAAAGGAAACACGTCATACCCGTTGCGGATCAATGCGGTGCTGACTAACCGTTTGAGGTTGTAGTCAGAGCGATCCGCGACAAAGCTGTCCCATTCCATCTGGAAATGCCTGGGGAGGAAGTCCAGCCTGCGCAAGGGTTCGCCAAATTCCGGAGGCACCATGGAAATGATTGTCCCCTCATCATCCATGCGTGAAGCGACAGGCAATAAATCAATCGGATTTTCGAACTTTGCATCAAAGATGCCCGCCCGTTCCTTCCAGTGATCCAGCGTCAATATGGTGGTGTACAAGCCGTCGCGGGCGATTACCTCGGATCCCCCCGAATATTCGAATAGTCGCTTTGCGACAGCGCGCGAGGTGACCGGTGAAAAGTCCGGGAAGGTAGTTGAAACAGACTCTGTCATCGGTTTTTCAAACAATCGGCGGGTGCTATTCACAATCCACTTGCCATCGCTGTTCAGGACTACCGGTACGGGCTGCAACCAGGGTTTCGCGTGCAACATCTGTTCAAACAAGTCGAAACGAGAAGGCTGGAATTGGGGATGCTGGAGGTAATTCAAGACTTTTGGTACGTTTTTGACCTTGGGTACCGTTTCATAATGCAGTTCACCGATCTGTATGGATTCCGTTGAATGCGGCTTGTTGACCTTTCCCCAAGATGCCCACAGGTAGGGATTTTCATTGGTCGGGTGGGCGGGGTAGAGAGGAATATCCTGTTGCTCGGGTCCACGGGGGCCTGGCTGCTGTTCATGTTCCTCAAGGCGCTGGCGCTTGCTCGGACCGGCTTCTTCGACGGTGGAGGACGGTTGACGAGCCGTCAGTTGATCAGTGGTTTGCGTCGGAGCTTTACGTCGCCAGAATCGTGTCAGTCCAACCCTCTCGAGTACGGGGCCGGAAGGTGTCCATTCCTGGCCGAAGGTCGCCTGATAATCGCCATTCGCGTTTCTGACGACTTGAACAATGCCTTCGTCGAGCAACTCGACATAACTTCTCAGGTTGTGCCAACGAATTCCAAGCCTGTCAGCGGCGGGTAGTTTTCTGATCACCAGTGGATTGTTGATCAGATGGACGGGGGCCGCGAAGGTCGAAGCGGTCACGCGCGAACCCCCTTTTTGTTCGCCTGGAGTTGACGGAAAAATGGACCACAGCGGCTTGCCTTCAACCTTCTTCAGCACCGGTCCGGCATGGTCAGGGGCGAAAGGGAAATAGACTTGGTAGTCTCCGTTGGCGTTCGGTTCCACTCTGCCAATGCCTGCGTATTCAATGTGGGCATATAACCTTTGCTCTTTGCTCATGAAGAGCCCGGTGTCACCGATGCGTATCAGTTGATCAACCTGCTCAAGAGGCCAGGACACCCTATTCTCCGGTTGCAAAAAGGGGTGAGGAGTGCGAGCAGGCATGTGGGTGACAACCACGGGCTGTTGCTGGGAAGTGTCGCCTGGCAACGTATTTGAGGCAGGGACAGGGGGAGCGAGTTCTCCCTGCACGGGCGTGTCATTACGGCCGGACGGGCCGACCCTGGGCACGTCATCCTCAGAAGAGAGTCTGGTGGAGGATGATGAAGTGCCAGGCGTATTAGGGTTTGGAATTTTCTTGGGTGGTTTAGCCATGGCCGTAGATCCGATAATAATCTGGTGAAGGTCTGAATCAGGACTGGCCGCTGATACAGACGAAAAATTAGTTGGGTGAAAAGCAGGGCTCGTGAAGAAGCACGGCCCTGGAAAACACGGTGGTTAGTTTTGATTGGATCAGCCGTCGAGAGGCGATAGATATGTATAGGGTGTGGCGGTATTTGCTACAAAAGACGTCTGCCTATCCTGAGGTTTGAAGTCTTGCGTAGGCGCTATAGAAGTTTGCAGGTGTCTAAAAGTATCCGCAGATCGGCGGCGCTTACCGGAGGGGTGGAACGAGTGCCAAACTCCATCAACTCATAACAGTGTTCGAGTTGGTGGGCGCACCGGTGTAAAGGCACCAGGTCGACATAAAGGACAGTGCGGGACGTGTCTGTATCAAGTATCCAACGACGGTCCGACAGGTTGTAAGACAGACTGCCGACAGTACCGTCTCTCAGGGCTATGTTTCGAACGGCTAGGTCCTCCATTTCCAAGGCTCTCAGTTCTGCCAATAGGGCGCCCTCGTTCAGAACATCGCCTTTGAAATACCGGCCATCCAGTGAGTCGATATAGACTTCGTCGAAATCCAGATCGACTTTATAGACAACGCCGTCTGGCGTGATGACCCGTATCTGATCGATCAAATCTTGTGGGTCGTCGTAGTGCGGAAGGTGAATGACGGTATGTCCGATCAGCAGACAGTCGTCCACCCGTTTGATTCTGGTGTAGGCGAGGCTCGTTGCATCGAATTCCCAGGTAGACGCCGATGGCGATTTGAGTAGGGCGTTCGCTCGAGCGCCTGGCGTTGAAATGCCTAGCGTCATTTCGGAGCTGAGGTGGACAAGGTACGTCGAGCCGTCACCCTCCAGATGTTCGATGGTTGTTTGTTCAGGGTAAGCGACCAGTTGGACGCACTTCTCCCGGTTGCCCAGGTGATGGGCCTCGTTGTCCAAGGGCTGACAAAAAACAGGCGCTCCATCTCTGGCCACGAGTGGCAGCGGCACTTGGCGGGTGCGCTCCATTGGACCGTTTATTTCGAACTGATCGTTGGAAAAAGCTGAATCGGGCAAGGAGGGTGGATCGACTCTATAAGAAACACCGTCATTCATGATCAGAAGAACAGCTTGGTTCAACACGTTGGTGGGGCGCGTCAGTCGGCTTGTGATTCTCTGGTCGCCGCCCCAGATAGAGCTGGCCAGGTTGTTGATAGTCAATTGCTGACTGTCAAAGTGAAAGGTCACACCACACTCTTTATACATGATGCGATCAAAGTCACGTTGGCGCATCAGGTCTACCTTGAAGTAAGCCTCGACCCGCGTCAGTTCATGGCTGGCATATTCCAGATAAAGGGTTGCCAGCGTGTTTGTGCTTCGTTGTTTTACTGTAAGGATCGTATGTTTATTGAGTCGCGAAACAAAATAACTCGTGTTTTTGTCGTGTGCGATCGTGTATTCACGGTTGTAAAGGATGACCGGGTTCTGGGTTTTTCCCTGTTGAGTAACGACTGTTTTAATCTCGAGGGAACCGGCAGCCTCTATGGTTTCAGGAAGTTCAGGCATCAAATGAAACCCGTCCTTTGTAACGAAAGTCAGTTTCCTGTTCTGCAGTTGCCGTCGATCGTTGGCTGTTTTATAGACGCCCTTGATGTAGACATCCCGCTCTTTAAGATCGTCGAGATCAAAGCCTGAGGTGATGACCAGTTCGTGATTGTCGATTTTCCAGCTCTTTATCAGGTCCATTCTCCAGTCAAGTGCAATGACGCTCTCTTCCACGCCATCTTCAGTAATGAATACGTTGCCGGGTTTATGGGCCACCGCGTAGTGATCCTTTCCGGGACCTCCGGCGGCCGTACCTTCATTGTTCAGGAGATAGATTTTGTCATCCCCGGCGCCCGCCTCAATGGTGTCGCGACCGCGCGACTTGATGACATTCGGGCCGCCCGTACCGATGACCTTGTTTTGCGCACCGGCCAGGGTTTCGACGTTCTCAATGCTCTCCAGAAGCGTGTGCCGATAGTTGAAACGGCCCTCATTGGTCTGGTCACGGGTGATGATGGACAGTCGTCCTTCGTTCAGATCGATGAAATACCCGAATCTTTGGCGGTTGCCCTCAGGATAGCTCCCGGTAACCACTAGCGTGTCGCTGCCCAAACCACCTTTCAGAAGAGTGGGTAGAGGGTCTTTTGGACCGTTTTTGAGAAGTTCGGCGGCGCCTTCGAAGATGAATTCATCGTCTTTCTCTCCCCCGGTCAGATGCTTGATACCTGCGCCGTAATAGAATCTGTTTGGCTTTTTTTCAACACCCACGATGGTGTCGTCGCCGCCACCCATAAACCACACCGCACCTTTGTTCTCTCCTGGCGTTCCGAACTCCGCGCCGGGCATGTCGTCAGTCACACCGTTCCGAGCATCAATCGTGTCGTTACTATCAATGACGTGCGGTTTTTGTATGGTTTTATATAGGTACTGTTGCGCCTCCCAATCGAAGCTAGGCACCTGTGTCGGCTTTAGCTCGACCTTGAACTTGCCGTTTACAATGACTTCTGTACTGTCTTTTAATTTTCCTTCCAGTAATTTTCGGGCGGTCGCTTGTAACAATCTAGAATGTTCAACCGTTGATTTTGCAATCGCGTGGCGGGTTTGTATGTCGTCGTCGGGGAGAATTCCCCAAAAGGCGAACCAGCCCGTGCGCAGGCGCTCATGGGTAGTGAGTTCGATGTAATCATCGATATCGTCGACAACGCGTACCGCCGCATAGACCTGAGAACCTGCCACCAGCAGAAGTCCGGCCGTCAGCCCCACCGGGCCGATAAAGGAGAAACCTGCCAGTGCGGCGGCACCCAGAATCAACGTCATGGCCGCGCTGGTCACACTCAAGCCAGCAGCGACATAGTGATCCGTGGCTTCTTTGCCTGTGGTTGCCGCTGCGCTATTAAAGGATTTGACGGCGGACATGACATCGAAGGGCAACGTCAGTGCGCTCGCGATCAGCCCCGCGCCACGCCCCAGTCGAACGCCGAAGCTGGTTTTGGCAAAATCCCTGTAGGCTTTTTGCCCGGCTTCGATCATGTATTTTGCTTGCTTGGTGACCGCCACTTCGACGGCTAATGAAGTGACTTCCGCTGAAGTGCTGAGGCTGTTGAATACAACTTCGCCATGATCTTTTCTTGCAATGGCGTCTTGCAGGCCGCGCAGCCCGCTGTAAATACCGAAGGCCTGAAGCCCGGTCCCCATGCTGACCATGCTGCTACTTTTGACCCGATTCACCCAGGGAGGTGTGGTTTTGGACAAGTGCGCGTGGCGTATATCAAGCCTCTGCGCCGCGTTCAGCAATTTGTCCAGTTTGTGGCGGTACTGTTCAGGATCGGCAGCGGGATCAGGTAATTCTCTTAGCAGGGGCGGAGCCGTTAATGGGCGTTGCGACGCCATTTCAAACAGCAAGGAAGGCAGTGCGTAATCATCCCGGGTGCCGGTGAATCGCATACGCGCTTCAATAAATAAAGGGTCAAATTGCAAGGCGTTGATAAAAGACCGCTTGGGGTGTCGAAAGAACGTGTTTTGAGCGTTCAATCCCTGACCATTTGATGTCGCGCCCAGTGCATCCAGTGCACACCGGGTAATCGAGTGGGTGCCTATTTTTATAGGGCCGAACAGCTCATCAATAACGCGTAGCTGGCTTTTATTGGCATTTGTTTGTTGCGGGGCGGAGGCGATGCTTTCTTTATCGAAATCAATAGTGGTTGGGGAGTACTCATTGGCTTGCAGTTCAATATCCGTCACTTCGACGGCATTGTAGTGATCGGGATCGGGGGTTTGGAAAACCATTGCCATAGGAACTTCCTTTTCCTGGCGTCGTGTGCAAAATCGCAGCGCCATGGTAGGGGGAGTTCTGAAAAGACAACTATATATATTTATATCGCGTGTTGCGGTTTGTTGCGGGGCGGGGTTGAAGTGTTGCCATCCTTGGCAAACACTTCTTAGTGCGTTGGCGTTGATAACATCTAATGAAACCAAGTGTTCAAGTAATAGGGCAATACGATCAGTGGTTGCTTAGTAAGGAGGCTGCGCCCGCTCCACTGAAGAGTCCTGCGCTCACCCGGTTAAACCAACTTTGTCCTTTGCCACTGCATAAATACCTGGCCGCACCATGAGCGCCCAGCCCATAAGCTAATTTGCACAGCAGATCCAGCACAGTCCAGGTCGCAATCATCATCAGCAACTGCGGCAGGAACGGTTGTTCGGCGCTCAGAAACTGCGGCAGGAAAGCAGCAAAGAACAAAATATCCTTCGGATTGCTCGCGCCCAACACGAATGCGCGTCCGAAGAGGGCACGAAAACGTGGCACCGGTGCAGCCTGGGGCACTTCAGCGCCAACCGATGGCTGGCGCGATTGCTGCCAGCTCTGCCAGGCGAGGTAGAACAGGTACAGCGCACCAACGATTTTCAGCGCGCTAAACAACTGTTCCGATGCCAGCAACAGGGCGCCCAGGCCCAGCGCCGAGGCACTGAGCAGGCAGATCGAGGCAATAACGCCCCCCAGGAACGCCGGGTAAGAGCGGCGCAAACCGTAATTCAGACTGTTGCTGATCATCAGCAAAGACAGGGGCCCCGGGATCAGGATCACCACCAGCGCAGCGCCGCTGAACAGCAGCCAGGTTTCCAGACTCATCACTTTCCTCCATTTGTGCAAAAGCCCCACCCGACGGGGTGAGGCTGATTTGAAACACTGACGCCGTAACGCTTACAAGAAAATAAACTTGGCGATGAAGATCGCGCACAACACCCACAGACTGACGGAAATTTCCTTGTGCTTGCCGGTGAAGGCTTTCAGGACCACGTAGGTGATAAAGCCCAGCGCGATGCCATCGGCAACCGAGAACGTCAGCGGCATCATGATCGCAGTGACGATCGCCGGAATGCTGTCGGTCGCTTCGTCCCATTCGATGTGCGCCATGCCGCCCATCATCAGCATCGCCACATAAATCAGCGCACCCGCTGTTGCATAAGCAGGGATCATGCCCGCCAGTGGAGCGAAGAACATGGCTGCAATAAATAACACACCCACGGTGACGGCGGTAAGACCAGTCCGACCACCCGCCGCTACGCCAGCGGCACTTTCCACATAGCTTGTGACGGGTGGGACGCCGACTACAGCCCCAAACACGCTGGAAGCACTGTCAGCTTTCATGGCGCGAGAAAGGTTTTCGATCCGGCCGTCCGCGTTCACCAGGTTGGCGCGCTGGGCGACGCCCATCAGGGTGCCGGCGGTGTCGAACATGTGCACGAAGAGGAAGGCCAGCACCACGCTGATCATGCTGACGTTGAACACGCCGGCAACATTCATGGCCATCCAGGTGGGCGCCAGGCTTGGCGGGGCAGACATGATGCCTTCGTAGTGGACGAGGCCCAGGCCCCAGCCCGCGAGGGTCACGGTGATGATGCTGATGAGGATCGCACCGAACACTTTGTGGTAGCTGAGCACGGCGATCATCAGGAAGCAGATGGCGGCCAGCAACGGGCCGGGCTCGCGCAGGGAGCCGAGCTTGATCAGGGTGGCCGGGCTATCAACGACAATGCCGGCGGTTTTCAGGCCGATCAACCCAAGAAACAGCCCCACGCCGGCGCCCATGGCGTAGCGCAGACTCACAGGAATGCTGTTGAGCAACCATTCGCGAATCCGCGAAAAGGTCAGGAACATGAACAACACACCGGAAACAAACACCGCGCCAAGGGCGGTTTCCCAGTTGTAGCCCATGGTGCCGACCACGGTGTAAGTGAAGAAGGCGTTCAGCCCCATGCCCGGTGCCAGGCCGACCGGCCAGTTGGCATACAGGCCCATTAACAGGCAACCGAGCGCAGCAGCGATACAGGTCGCGACGAACGCGGCACCGTGATCGATCCCGGCGTCGGCCATGATGTTGGGGTTGACGAAGATGATGTAGGCCATGGTGATGAAGGTTGTCAGACCGGCAATCAGCTCGGTCTTCACCGTGGTGCCGTGCAAGCTGAGTTTGAAAATGCGCTCAAGCAAGCCATTGCGTAACGGCGGCGAGAGTTCCAGCGTCGGGGCTTCGGATTTGCGGCTTTCCACAGCGAATACTCCTCAAGAGTTTTATTGTTATTTCCAGGGCCGGACCCATGAGGGTGGCAGCGGCCCTTTGAGGCACTTGCGAATTTGTTGACCGGCTGGTCAGAAACTCGCACGAAGTGGATTATGCTTTTGTATACAAATAAAGCAAATAATGTTTTTGATTTTGTAGACGAAAAGTTTGGCAATAGGGATATATCGCCGGGAGGGAGACCTTCGTCGTACCGCTGACCGAGCCCGGCTCGCATCACAAGCAAGCGGGGAAACGACTGGGGGGGAGGGTAGAAACGAATAAACCGGCCAATGGGCCGGTTTATTTTTGTTCGAGATCCGCCGTGTCAGGCAGCTGCGAACCGCTTATCCAGATAATCAATAATCACCTTGGACTCATACATCCAGGTGGTCTGCCCATTTTCTTCAATGCGCAGGCACGGCACCTTGATCTTGCCGCCTTGCTCCAGCAGGGTCTGGCGATCCTGTTCGTTGTTCTTCGCATCGCGCAACGTTACCGGCACATTCAGACGACGCAGGGTGCGACGGGTTTTCACACAGAACGGGCAGGCGTGGAACTGATACAGCGTCAGGTCCTTGGCCGCTGTTTCGACCTGAGCCTGAGCGGCGGCGGGGCGCTGCTTCTTGCCTGGGCGAGTAATGAAGTCGATGAAGATGATCAGTTGGCCAAGGCCGACACGAAGCGCTTTTACGAACACGGAATAAGCCTCACAGGGCGAACGGAAGGCGCGCAGCTTACCTGATTTTTCACAGACGAAAAAAAACCGGCGATGAATGCCGGTTTTCTTCGTGTAACGAATTACTTGATCAGGCTGAGAAACTCGCTGCGTGTCGCGGCGTTTTCGCGGAACTCACCCAGCATCACCGACGTGATCATCGACGAATTCTGCTTTTCCACACCGCGCATCATCATGCACATGTGCTTGGCCTCGATCACCACCGCAACGCCCAGGGCACCGGTGACTTGCTGGACCGCATCGGCGATCTGGCGGCTGAGGTTTTCCTGGATCTGCAGGCGGCGAGCGTACATATCGACGATTCGCGCGACTTTCGACAGGCCCAATACTTTGCCGCTCGGGATGTAGGCGACGTGAGCCTTGCCGATGAACGGCAGCAGGTGGTGTTCGCACAACGAGTAAAGCTCGATGTCCTTGACCAGCACCATTTCGCTGTTGTCGGAGCTGAACAAGGCACCGTTGGTGACTTCTTCCAGTGTCTGTTCATAGCCGCGGCAAAGGTACTGCATGGCTTTGGCGGCACGCTTTGGCGTGTCGAGCAGGCCCTCGCGGGAGACGTCCTCGCCCAATTGGCCGAGAATCGCGGTGTAATTCTGTTCCAGGGACATGAAACTACCTGTGGGGATTTTCGCAAAGGGCAAGGGTACGGTGGCAAACACGGCGCTGCAAGCGTGAAGCGACAGCTTTACTCGTCACGACCTTCCATCATGGTCCGTTTGAGCATCACATACACCGCGCCGGCACCGCCATGTTTCGGTTGGCAAGAGGTGAAGCCGAGTACTTGGGAATGCTGACGCAACCACGTGTTGACGTGGCTTTTGATCATCGGCCGCTTGCCGTCCAGACGCACGGCTTTGCCGTGGGTGACACGCACACAGCGGATTTCGAATTTGGTTGCTTCAGCCAGGAACGCCCAGAGGGTTTCCCGGGCTTTTTCCACCGTCATGCCGTGCAGGTCGAGGCTGCCTTCGAACGGAATCTGTCCGATCTTGAGCTTGCGTATCTGGCTTTCCTGAACGCCGTCACGGGCCCACATCAACTCGTCTTCCGGGCCGACGTCGATCACGAACTGATCGGACAGACCATCAACGGTGGTGGCATCGGTGCGAACGGTCGCGGCCTGACGCAACTTGGCGATTTGCGCGCGGTCGGCCTTGGGTTTGCCGGTTTCGGCGCGATCGTGCTTGATCGGCTTGACGCCTTGGATCGCACTTTTGAACAGGGAAAAATCGTCGTCTTGCATGTCAGCCTCCGCGAAGGGCGGCCAGTTTACCCAAGTCGAGGCACTATCCATAACAATTGAGGCCCGCCTAAAAGCCGGGCCTTCGATTCAATCGTGTTTTTTCATCAGGTGCGGGGACATGTTCAGCTCTCGCGATTGGCGCGAACGACGCCGGCATCGACGCCACAGCCACACACCGATATAAAGCACAAACAGGCCAACCGCCAGAATGATCGCCGAGCCCAGCGGGCTGGCATTCAATTCGCCCAGGGCCGGAGGGCGGCCGAGCAGGCTGGCGGCGCCGGCCATTGCCAGCAACACACCGCACGTCGCCAGCAAGGCAGCAAAGGCTGCGCCGAATCGAAAACGCCAGTTGCGTTGGCCCTTGGGCCGCAAGCGGCGTGCGTCAAAACCATCGGATAACTTCATTCCGACCTTCCTCAATGGGTATCGGCCCTTCGACCGGGAGTTGTCCGGGTTGTTCCTGAGGCTAAGTCAATTGCAGCAAATGAGAGGCTTTTGCGGATGAGCGGCGGTATTGACCGCTCTTCGAGGCCGATCAGATCAGTTCATGAGTGAGCGCGAGGGTGGCGAAGTTGTCCGCCATGATCGCCATTTCGGTGTGCTGAACATGCTCGGCTGTGAGTACGCCACCTTTGTAGGGCAGATCGCGAGTCGCGCAGGCGTCTTCAACCAGGGTGCAGCGAAAGCCCAGGTTCTTTGCGGCACGCACGGTGGTGCTGACGCTGGAGTGACTCATGAAGCCGCACACGATCAGGTCCAGAGAGCCGAGTTCTTGCAGTCGATCGTACAATGGGGTGCCGTGAAACGCACTCGGCAGCAGTTTGCCGATAATGGTTTCGTCCGCCAGCGGCTCCAGGCCCGGGATAAACTCACCGCGCTCGCCCTGTGGATCGAACAGCCCGCCCACGGTGCCGAGATGGCGCACATGCACGATCGGACGACCGGCGGCACGGGCAGCGGCCACCAGTTGCTTGATGTTCGCGACGGCAGCATCCATGCCGGTCAGGGCCAGCGGGCCGCTGAGGTATTCTTTCTGGGCATCGATGATGACAAGGGTCGCATGACCCAGATTGGCTGCTGCGTAACCGCGGCCGCTGAGTTGAAACATCGTTTTTGGAACGGACATTCTGGGGCTCCTTGGAGTGGGGCTTTTGCGACATTGTCCTCTGGCTGAGCGGTTCTGTGAATCGCTACTATCGCAGGCGCCGTCGTTGCTGGCGTGCAGCCTTGTCAAGATGCAGGTTTTGTTCAATAGCCAACAGTGAAAATGGACATGTCCTACATCTGATCTGCTGTTTTCCCGCGTCGTCGTGGCGCGTTTTGGCTGTTAGAATCGCCAGTCGTTTTTTCTGGAGTTTACCCCCGTGATCACTTCCCGCCTTCGTACCCTGCGTGACCATATCCGTTGGGCCGTCAGCCGCTTCCATGGGGAGGATCTGTTTTTCGGCCATGGGACCGACAACGCCTGGGACGAAGCCCGTCAACTGGTGTTGGGTGCCTTGCACTTGCCGTGGGAAATCGCCGACAGCTACCTCGACTGCGCCCTGGAAGATGACGAACTGGTCAATCTGCAACGCTTGCTCAAACGCCGCATCGAAGACCGCATTCCGACCGCCTACCTGCTGGGCGAAGCGTGGTTTTGCGGGATGTCGTTCATTGTCGACGAACGTGTGCTGATCCCGCGCTCGCCGATTGGCGAGCTGATCGAAAAGCGTTTCGAGCCGTGGCTGGGTGCCGAGCCGGCGCGGATTCTCGACCTGTGCACCGGTTCCGGTTGCATCGGTATCGCCTGCGCCTACGAATTCCAGAACGCCGAAGTCGTGCTGGCCGATCTGTCGTTCGAAGCGCTGGAAGTGGCCAACCAGAACATCGAGCGCCATGGCGTTGATGAGCGGGTGTACACCGTTCAGGGTGATGGGTTTGACGGCTTGCCGGGTCAGCGTTTCGACCTGATCGTGTCGAACCCGCCTTACGTTGACGCGGAAGATTTCGCCGACATGCCGGACGAATATCAGCATGAACCTGAACTGGGCCTGGCCTGCGGTGATGATGGTTTGAACCTGGTGCGACGGATGCTCGCTGAAGCAGCGGATCATTTGACCGAGAAGGGCTTGCTGATAGTTGAAGTGGGCAACAGCCAGGTTCACGTTGAGGCGCTGTACCCGGAAGTCGACTTCGCCTGGCTCGATTTCGAGCGCGGTGGGCATGGTGTGTTTATGTTGAGTGCGGAGCAGTGCCGCGATCATCAGGCCCTGTTCGCTTCCCGCGTCTGACTTTAGGGCGCTTTCGCAGGCAGGCCTCGCTCCTACAGGTCTTGTGTGTGCCGCATCATTTGGGCACGACGCAAAATCGGTGAGAGCGTGGCTTGCCCGCGAAGACCGCGCCGCGGTCTCGGATCGTTACCGGTGCGTAGCAATCCAGATCAGTAACCCCGCCTGAAACACCGCAAACGCCACCAGGCACGTAATGGTAAAGCGCAGACCGGCGTCTTCACGCTTGTACTTGCTGACCTTCTCTTCGTGTTTCTTCAGCTTCACTTCCTGCTCGGCCAGATTCTGCTCGGCCTGTTGAAGCATCTGCGCGGCTTCGAGTATTTCCACCACTTGCAGCTTTTCGCTGTTCCAGTCACCCAGCAGGTCTTCGACCTTTACTTCTTTGACGCTGCCTTTCAAATGCTGGGCGTCGGCGTAGACCACTTCAAAACCATGGGCCTTGAGAAAGTGATCGCGGCGCAGGCGCGTGTCTTCGTTCAACGCATCTTTATTGTTCAGATCCGTGCCGTCGACGGTGTAGCCGGGCCAACGCTTCTTCGCCCAAGTGATGCCCTGGGCGGCCATGAACCGGCCGATGCCACGGTTCATCGGTTCAATCTGCAAACCGCTTTCAGGCTCGAAATGCACACGCTTGGCGGTGTGATCGACCCACACGTCCAGATGGTTCTGCTCTTTGCGCACGCGCTGGCTGGGCAGCTTGATGCTCATGCGCATCAGGCTGTGGTCCTTGCTGTGGCGGTCGGCGTAACCGAATTCGACAAAGCGCAATGGCCGCCCACCGGTATTGCGGTCGGTTTGCAGCGGCGCCAGGCGGAGCATCTTGTGGTGCTCGACGTGAACGTCCGCCCACGGCAGCTCGACCGCTGGCGGTGTGTCTTTTTCAGCGGTCGTGTCGGGTGAAGTCTGGGTATCAGTCATAACGGCGAGATCCTGTCCAAGCTCTGCTTGTCGTCAGTCATAGCGCTGGCGACAAAGGCTTATCGGCCGTTTTTTTCAGGACTGGAGGGTGAGTAGTGGCTAACTGGTGCGAAGTCCGTCAATAAACTCGAGGATTCGCGCGCCGAGTTCGGCGGCCAACGGCAATTGCGGGTCCTTGTAAGAGGCCATTTGCCGTTTCACGTCGTTGGGCACGATGCGCATGACGTGGTTCATGCCTTCGATCAGCGCCAGTTCGGCGTCCGGTTTGGCCGCCTTGAGCATCCTGGCGTCACCGACGCCGACCTGAATGTCGTTGCTGCCCTGGATGATCAACGCCGGCATCTTCAATTTGGCGAACGCCGCCGCCGGGTCCTGACGGAACAGCGAAATCAGATACGGCTGCACGCTCGGGCGGAAAATCACCTGTAACTGCGGCGGCACGTTGTCGTCGGTTTTGCCGGCCTTGAGGCTGTCGAGCAGTTCATTGCTGCGCAGCATCAACGGCGGTGGCAGGCGATTGCTCAATTGCTGACGCAACACCTGGTCGATCGGCCGGGCGCTGCCCGACATGGAGATGACCGCGGCGGCATCGACGCTGGGCGCCGCAAGGCTGGCGATCAAGGCGCCTTCGCTGTGGCCCAGCAGAATCAGCTGGCCAAAGCGCGGGTCGGTTTTGAGCTTGCGGCCCCAGGCCTCGGCGTCGGCGACATAAGCTTCCACCGACAGATTGCGCTCGTCCGGCGTCGCTGCGAGGCTCGCCGCCACGCCGCGCTTGTCGTAACGCACGCTGGCGATGTTGTGTTTGGCCAGCACCCAGGCCAGCCGCTTGAGGCTGTCGTTACGGCCGCCGTCGGGGTTGTTTCCGTCACGATCCGTAGGACCGGAGCCGGAAATGATCAGGACAACGGGCACGGGGGTGTCGGATTTAGGCAGCAACAGCGAGCCGAAAAGCTCCCCGGTGCCGGTATCCAAAGTGATCGGGCGTTGCAGGACAGTGGCCTGGGCAAAGCCGGTAAACAGGGTAAGGCTCAAGGCTAGAACTCGCAGCATCATCACGCCATCATTCACAAAGGTGCCGGTTGGACTCGCGGGCACCCATAAGGTTCGAGGATGAACTACTTGGGTAGCCTGCGTATACTGGCGCGCATTACGTATTCAGGTTCATTTCACGGAGCGTCCTGCATGTCCGGCAATACCTACGGCAAGCTGTTCACTGTCACCACCGCGGGCGAAAGCCATGGTCCGGCGTTGGTCGCCATTGTCGACGGCTGCCCGCCGGGGCTGGAGATTTCCGTTGAGGATCTGCAGCGCGATCTGGATCGCCGCAAACCCGGCACCAGCCGCCACACCACGCAGCGCCAGGAAGCCGACGAAGTCGAAATCCTCTCCGGCGTGTTCGAAGGTCGCACCACCGGTTGCGCCATCGGCCTGTTGATCCGCAATACCGACCAGAAGTCCAAGGACTACTCGGCGATCAAGGATCTGTTCCGCCCGGCCCACGCCGACTACACCTATCACCACAAATACGGCGAGCGCGATTACCGCGGTGGCGGACGCAGTTCCGCCCGCGAAACCGCCATGCGTGTAGCCGCTGGTGCGATTGCCAAGAAATACCTGGCCACCCAGGGCATCGTCATTCGCGGCTACATGAGCCAGCTCGGCCCGATCGAGATCCCGTTCAAGACCTGGGATTCGGTGGAAGAGAACGCGTTCTTCAGCCCTGACCCGGACAAGGTGCCGGAGCTGGAAGCCTACATGGACCAGTTGCGCCGCGATCAGGATTCGGTCGGCGCGAAGATCACCGTCGTCGCCGAAGGCGTGATGCCAGGCCTCGGCGAGCCGATCTTCGACCGCCTCGACGCCGAACTGGCCCATGCGCTGATGAGCATCAACGCCGTGAAAGGCGTGGAAATCGGCGCCGGTTTCGCCAGCGTCGCCCAGCGCGGTACTGAACACCGCGACGAAATGACCCCGGAAGGCTTCCTCAGCAACAACGCGGGCGGCATTTTGGGCGGGATCTCCTCCGGTCAGCCGATCGTTGCGCACCTGGCCCTCAAGCCGACCTCGAGCATCACCACGCCGGGCCGCTCGATCGACGTTCATGGCAACCCGGTGGACGTCATCACCAAGGGCCGACATGACCCCTGCGTCGGCATCCGCGCCACGCCGATCGCCGAAGCGATGATGGCCATTGTGCTGATGGATCACCTGTTGCGTCATCGCGGGCAGAATGCCGACGTGCGTGTGAGCACGCCGGTGCTGGGTCAGCTTTAATGGCTGACCTCAACGCCGCTGCGGTCTGACGACGTGGCGGCGCTCCCATACTGGCGGCTCTCCAGTTTCTATCTGTTCTATTTCGCCTTGCTCGGTTCGACAGCGCCGTTTCTGGCGCTGTACTTCGATCACCTGGGTTTCTCCAGCGCGCGCATCGGCGAACTGGTGGCGATCCCGATGCTGATGCGTTGCGTGGCACCGAACATCTGGGGCTGGCTGGGTGATTACACCGGCCGCCGCCTGGCCATCGTGCGCTTCGGCGCCGTCTGCACCCTGCTGACGTTTTCGCTGATTTTCGTCAGCCAGACCTACGCCTGGCTGGCGATGGTCATGGCGCTGCATGCGTTCTTCTGGCACGCGGTGTTGCCGCAGTTCGAAGTCATCACCCTGGCGCACTTGAAAGGGCAGACGTCGCGCTACAGTCAGATCCGCCTCTGGGGGTCCATCGGTTTCATCATCACCGTGGTCGCGCTCGGCCGGATGTTCGAATGGCTGAGCCTCGACATTTACCCGGTGGCGCTGGTGCTGATCATGGCCGGCATCGTCGTCAGCAGCCTGTGGGTGCCCAACGCTCAACCGGTTCAGGGCGAACGCATTGCCGGAGACGGTTTTCTCAGGCAATTGCGCAATCCCGGCGTGTTGGCGTTTTACGCTTGCGTGGCGCTGATGCAGGTGAGCCACGGGCCTTATTACACCTTTTTGACCCTGCACCTCGAACGGCTCGGTTACAGTCGAGGCGTGATCGGGATGCTCTGGGCGGTCGGCGTGGTCGCCGAAGTCCTGATGTTTCTGGCCATGAGCAAAATCCTCGCGCGCTTCTCGGTGCGTCGGGTGCTGCTGGTGAGTTTCCTGCTGGCGGCCGTGCGCTGGTTGCTGCTGGGCTCGCTGGCCGAATTCCTTTGGGTGCTGCTGTTTGCCCAAGTGCTGCACGCTGCAACATTCGGCAGCTTTCACGCCGCTGCCATCCAGTTCGTGCAACGTAGCTTCGGTGCGCGTCAGCAAGGTCAGGGCCAGGCGCTTTACGCCGCGCTCGCCGGCACTGGCGGCGCATTGGGCGCGTTGTATTCCGGCTACAGCTGGAACGCCCTCGGGGCCACGCTCACCTTTAGTATTGCCAGTCTCGCAGCCTTCGCCGCTGCCGTTATCATTGCCACACGCATGCAAGAGGACAGGCCATGAGCCTTACCCGTGAACACCTCGCCCAGGAAATCATCGACGCCGGGCGTTTTCTGTACGGTCGCGGCTGGTCGCCGGCCACCAGCAGCAACTACTCGACCCGCCTGTCGCCGACCGAGGCGCTGCTGACCGTGTCCGGCAAGCACAAAGGCCAGCTGGGTGTGGATGATGTGCTGGTCACCGACCTGTTGGGCAACAGCCTGGAACCGGGCAAAAAACCGTCCGCCGAAACCTTGCTGCACACCCAGCTCTACAGCTGGCGCGCGGAGATCGGGGCGGTGCTGCACACCCATTCGGTGAACGCCACGGTGCTGTCGCGCCTGACGCCAGAAGATTTCATCGAGTTCGAAGATTACGAACTGCAAAAAGCTTTCAGCGGCGTCTCGACCCACGAGTCCCGGGTGTGCGTGCCGATTTTCGACAACGACCAGGACATTGCGCGCCTCGCCGCCAAGGTGCAGCCTTGGCTAGAAGCCCATCCCGATTGCGTCGGCTACCTGATTCGCGGCCACGGCCTCTACACCTGGGGCGCGCGCATGAGCGACGCCCTGAGGCAGATCGAAGCGTTTGAATTTTTGTTCGAATGCGAGTTGAAGATGCGCGCGGTTTTGAACCGTCAAGCATGAACCGCAACGCATGAACCGTTAAGGAGTTGCCCTGATGAGCAGCCTGTCCGTTTACCACGTCTCAAGCCCTGATCTTCCGAACAAGGTGCTGACCCATTTCGAAGACATCGCCTCGACCCTGGCCGAGCAGGGCGTGCGTTTCGACCGCTGGCAAGCTACCGCGAAAATCCAGCCGGGCGCCAGTCAGGAAGAAGTGATCGCGGCGTACCAGGAACAGATCGACAAACTGATGACCGAGCGCGGTTACGTCACCGTCGACGTGATCAGCCTGAACAGCGATCACCCGCAAAAAGCCGAACTGCGCGCCAAGTTCCTCGACGAACACCGCCATGGCGAAGACGAAGTCCGATTTTTCGTCGCCGGCCGTGGGCTGTTCACCCTGCACATCGACGATTACGTTTACGCGGTGCTCTGCGAGAAGAACGACCTGATCTCCGTACCGGCCGGCACGCCGCACTGGTTCGACATGGGCGAGCATCCGCACTTCGTCGCGATCCGACTGTTCAACAACCCTGAAGGCTGGGTTGCCAACTTCACCGGCGAAGACATCGCCAGCCGCTTCCCGCGTCTTGAGGACTGAGCCGATGCCGATCAAAGCGATTCTCACCGACATCGAAGGCACCACCAGCGCGGTGAGTTTTGTGTTCGACGTGCTGTTTCCGTATGCCGCCAAACACCTGCCGGAATTTGTTCGCCAGCACGCCGGGCGCGCAGATGTGGCCGAGCAACTGGCCGCCGTGCGCCGTGACAGCAACGAACCGGACGCCGACGTTGAGCGGGTGATCGAAATCCTGCTGGGCTGGATTGCCGAAGACCGCAAGGCCACGCCGCTGAAAGCATTGCAAGGCATGGTCTGGGAGCAGGGCTATCAGGCCGGACAGTTGAAAGGTCACGTTTACCCGGACGCCGTTGAAGCGCTCAAGCGCTGGCATCAGGACGGTTTTAAACTGTTTGTGTATTCCTCGGGCTCGATCCAGGCACAAAAGCTGATCTTCGGTTGCTCGGAGGCGGGGGACTTGTCGCCCTTGTTCAGCGGCTATTTCGACACCACGTCGGGGCCCAAGCGTGAAGCACACTCTTACGAGCGCATCACCCAGGCGATCGGGCTGGAGGCTGCGCAGATTGTGTTTCTGTCCGATATCGTCGAGGAACTGGACGCGGCGCGCGCCGCTGGCATGGCCACTTGCGGACTGGCCCGGGAAGGCGGGGCGCTGGCAGGGCATGTCACCGTCGACAGTTTTGCCCGGATTGATCTTTCCGCCTTTTAACGTCGAAACGACTTACCTGTAGGAGCGAAGCTTGCTCGCGAAGGCGGCGTGTCCGTCAACATTATTGACATCTGCTCCATCGCCTTCGCGAGCAAGCTTCGCTCCTACAAAGGCTCAGTGCAGCTTCAAAAACAAAACAGGCCGTGGAGCGAAAGCTCTCACGGCCTGTTTTTTTACAGCGCGTTTATCTACACAACCGCAAGGTTCACGCCGAGTGATAGGTCGGCAGGGCAAACCGCTGCTGGCTTTGCAGCATGGAGATCTGCGGCAGTTCGCTGGCCTGTTCGGCCAGATCACGGCGAATTGCACTGATCACCCACGACAACTGATCGCCGGCATGCAATTGCTGGTACGAAATCGAACGCTTGAACACTTTGCCTTCGGTGCTGCGCAGGGTCAGCAGAATGCCACCATCCGGACGTGGTTGGGTGTTCACTTCGAAGTTGGAGAACAGGGAGGTAAATTTTTCTTGGATCAGGCTCATGTCTATCAGCTCCGTTAGCACTTGATTGGCAAGCATGGAGAGGTAGTTGCAGTGATTGTGCCAGCACCTGATATTTTTAAAATCGTTATAAATCAATGATTTATATTTTTGGTGGATTTTCGGTTTCGTGCAATCTGCATGAATGGCCATCGTGCATCCTGCATTTTGCGGGGTCGGCCTCGATTGGATGGAACCAATCACCCGCGCTGAGGTTCGCGATCTCGAACGCTCGGGGCGCGGATACAAAACATTTCAAAAACCGCGTGTACAGCTCAAGAACCGCTGACGTATTTTCGGACTCATAGACCGCCGCCCGACAATAAAAAGATCGAACGGGAGCAAGCATGAGCGACACGATTACCTGGAGCATGATGCTCCGCAAACTGCCTTCCATTGCCCAAGCCATTCCTCGGGTGGTGAAGGGCATGAAGGTTGCCAACGTCAAGGACCCGACCCAAGCGTGTGGCCTCGGCTGGACGTTCGAGCAAGCGACCTTGCGCAATCCCGATGGGCCCGCGTTGCTGCAAGGCGACGTGACGCTGAGTTATGCACAGGTCAATCAGTGGGCCAATCGCATCGCCCATCACCTGATTACCCAGGGCATCCGCAAGGGTGATGTGGTGGCGGTTTTTCTCGAGAACCGTCCAGAACTGCTGGTGACGATTCTGGCAGTGGCCAAGGTCGGCGCGATCAGTGCCTTGCTCAATACCTCGCAAACCCGCGACACCCTGGCCCACAGCCTGAACCTCGTGGCGCCTGCGGCGATCATTGTGGGCGAAGAACTGGTCCCGGCTTTCAGTGCCGTCCGCGAGCGGGTGTCGATCGAGCCGACGCGCACCTGGTTCGTCGCCGATCAAGACACCTATCGACATCCCGGCCATGCCCCCGATGGTTTCATCAACCTGATGAGCGCCAGCGCCCAGGCGTCCAGTGAAAATCCGGCCAGCAGCCAGCAGGTTTTCTTCGACGATCCTTGTTTCTATATCTACACCTCAGGCACCACCGGGTTGCCCAAGGCGGGCGTGTTCAAACACGGTCGCTGGATGCGCAGCTCGGCGAGCTTCGGCCAGATCGCCCTGAATATGCAGCCTGAGGATGTCGTCTATTGCACCTTGCCGCTGTATCACGCCACCGGGCTCTGCGTGTGTTGGGGGGCGGCGATCAGCGGCGCCGCAGGATTTGCCATCCGCCGCAAATTCAGCGCCAGCCAGTTCTGGAACGACGTGCGCAAATACCAGGCGACCACCCTTGGTTACGTCGGCGAATTATGCCGCTACCTGGTGGATCAACCACCCACGGCCGAGGACAGCAAACACCGCGTGAGCAAGATGATCGGCAATGGCCTGCGGCCCGGCGCCTGGCGCGAGTTCAAGACGCGCTTTGCGGTTGAGCACATTTGTGAGCTGTACGCCGCCAGCGACGGCAATATCGGCTTCACCAACATCCTCAACTTCGACAACACCATCGGTTTTTCCCTGATGGCCTGGGAGCTGGTGGCCTACGACCACGACAGCGGCCAGCCGATTCGTGACGCCAAGGGCTTCATGCGCAAAGTCGCCAAAGGCGAGCAGGGTCTGTTGTTGGCGAGAATCGACGACAAGGCGCCGCTGGACGGTTACACCGATCCGCAGAAGACTGAAAAAGTCGTGCTCCACGACGTGTTCACCCGGGGCGACCGTTACTTCAATACGGGCGATCTGCTGCGCAATATCGGTTTTGGCCATGCGCAGTTTGTTGATCGGTTGGGGGACACCTATCGCTGGAAGGGTGAGAACGTCTCGACGACCGAGGTCGAGAACATCTTGCTGCAACACCCGAATATTTCAGAAGCCGTGGCGTATGGCGTGGAAATCCTGAACACCAACGGACGTGCCGGCATGGCCGCGATCACGCCTGCCGAATCCTTGGCGACCCTGGATTTCAGCGAGTTACTGGCGTTTGCCCGCGAGCAAATGCCCGCGTATGCGGTGCCGCTTTTCCTGCGGGTGAAAGTGAAAATGGAAACCACCGGGACCTTCAAATACCAGAAGACCCGGCTCAAGGACGAAGCCTTCGACCCCGGCAAAACCGGCGATGACCCGATCTACGCCTGGCTGCCTGGCACCCAGACTTACGTGCAAGTCACCGACCAGATCCTGGCGGATATTCGCGGCGGCAAGTACCGCTATTGAATGTGGCTATGGCGGCTCTTGAGAAAAAAGAAGTGACAGCCTTGGGGCTGCTCGGGAAACTGTCGGCTTTCCGAATGACAGACAGTGGAGTCCCCGATGTCAGACCAAAGCCGCCAGATGACCCCCGAAGAAGCCGCTGAATTTGCCGAACAGGTATTCAACAAGGCACGCGAGGGCGATGCGGCCATGATGGCTGCGTTGCTGACCAAAGGCCTGCCGCCGAACCTGCGCAACCACAAGGGCGACACCTTGCTGATGCTCGCCGCCTACCACGGCCACGTGGAGACGGTGAAAGTGCTGCTGGAACACAAGGCCGACCCGGAAATCCGCAACGACAACGGCCAGAGCCCGATTGCCGGCGCCGCGTTCAAGGGCGACCTGGCGGTGGTCAAGGCGTTGGTCGAGGGTGGCGCACAAGTGGAAGGCTCATCCTTCGACGGCCGCACCGCGCTGATGATGGCGGCGATGTTCAACCGCGTTGAAATCGTCGATTACCTGATCAGCAAAGGCGCCGACCCGAAAGCCAAGGATGCCAATGGCGTCACCGCGCTGGACGCCGCGAAAACCATGGGCGCGGTCGATACCACCGCGCAGTTGCAAAAATTGCTGGCCTGAATACGCACGCTCCCCTGTGGTATCGAGGCTTTTATGGCGAGGGAGCTTGCTCCCGCGGGGCTGCGAAGCGGCCCCAAAACCATTCACCGCAGTAGATCAGGTCGACCGCTTTCACCTGATTGACGACTGCTTTGCAGCCGAGCGGGAGCAAGCGCCCTCGCCACGCAGTTTTGGTCTGCTCGGTAACTCTCTCCGAATGCGCTATCCTTCGCGCCCTCAAAATTCACTCGCTACAGGATCCGCCCCATGAAAGCCGCACTCGTCGAACTCATCACTAAAATCAGCTCCGGGTGCATGAGCGATGACGAAATCCTGAAAGTCGCTGACGAAGCGGCTCAGGCCTACGCCGATCCCGAGGCTTTTCTGACGGCCAATCCGGATATCAACTACGACGACTCCTTCCCGATTCCACTGGGCGAGTGGGTTGTAGTGGGCAGCCTGCCCGAAACCGTGCTGTTCCAGGCCGACACCTACGTCGACCTGTTCGCCCAGATCGTCGCCTCGTTCGGCCCCGGCGTTGATTTCAACATCAAACCCAAGCAACTGGCCAAGACCGAAGCTCTGACAGCGCTCAACCGCATTCAGGTGCAGATGGGCAGCATGAACAAGGAAAACGGCGGTTACACGCTGATGAACTTCAGCCAGTTGCTCGACGACGAACTGCAAGTGGTGTTGGTCTACGGCAACGACGTACCGCGCGTGCTCGAGTTGTGCGCGCAAGTGGGTATCACCGCCGCGCCATCGCTCGAAGCCCTGAAAATAGCGGTCCACGTTTAAAAAACGGAACCCTCGCAAGGCCCGGCTATCCTAAGAGTGCACACCACTCTTAGGGAGCGACACCATGGGTTCCACGTTCAATGGCCTGATCGGCCTGATTATTCTTGTCCTGGACATTTGGGCAATCATCAACGTGCTCAAAAGTGGCGCTGACACAGGGATGAAAATCATCTGGGTGCTGCTGATTCTGCTGCTGCCTGTCCTGGGCCTGATCATCTGGGCTATCGCCGGGCCCCGGGGCAATGTGCGGATCTGACCCCAACACCGCTCCCCTGTAGGAGCGAGGCTTGCCCGCGAAGAACGATTAAACGGTTTAACAGAGAGACCGAGTTATCGTTCTTCGCGGGCAAGCCTCGCTCCTACAGGTATGTGGGTGTCAGAAGGTTCGACCTGTCATCTTCCGCAACGTAGAATGCGCGCCTTTCCTGGTTAATCGAGCCGATCGATTGGCCATCATGGGCGGGTAACCGTCCGTTGCCACCGCATTCATCGGAGCACTTCCCATGAGCAACATCACCACCAGCGAATACCTGGAAACCCTCTACGAAGGCTACGGCCAGCGTTTTCGCATGGAAAAACTGCTGCACGAAGTGCGCACCGAACACCAGCACCTGGTGATTTTCGAGAACCCGCGCATGGGCCGGGTCATGGCGCTGGACGGCGTGATCCAGACCACCGAGGCCGACGAATTCATCTACCACGAGATGCTCACCCACGTGCCGATCCTGGCGCATGGCGCCGCCAGACGTGTACTGATTATCGGTGGCGGCGACGGCGGCATGCTGCGTGAAGTGGCCAAGCACCGCAGCATCGAGCACATCACCATGGTCGAGATCGACGGCACCGTGGTCGACATGTGCAAGGAATTCCTGCCGAACCACTCCAAGGGTGCGTTCGATGATCCCCGCCTGAATCTGGTAATCGATGACGGCATGCGTTTCGTCGCCACCACCACCGAAAAATTCGACGTGATCATTTCCGATTCCACTGACCCGATCGGTCCGGGTGAAGTGCTGTTCTCCGAAAACTTCTACCAGGCCTGCCGTCGCTGCCTGAACGAGGGCGGCATCCTGGTCACGCAGAACGGCACACCGTTCATGCAGATCGAAGAAGTCAAAACCACCGCGGGTCGCCTGCGCAGTCTGTTCCCGGACTGGCACTTCTATCAGGCCGCGGTGCCGACCTACATCGGCGGCTCGATGACCTTTGCCTGGGGGGCGACCAACACCGCCTATCGCAAGTTGTCCCGCGAAACCCTGCAACAGCGTTTCGCCGGCAGCGGCATCATCACCCGCTACTACAACCCGGAAATCCACATCGGCGCCTTCGCCTTGCCGCAATACGTGCTGCAAGCGATCAACAAGCCAAGCAACGACTAAACTGAAGATGTACGCATAACCCCCTTGCAGGAGCGAAGCTTGCTCGCGAAAGCTTCGCTCCTGCAGGTTCCTGTATGTTTTTCATACCTGCATGCGGTAATCCGTTTGAACGATCACTCAGGCCAAACGTCCAGATGGATGTAAGCCCATTTGCGGGTTTGTTCGAGGAGGCACTGATGCAAAAGTGGAAAATCACTTTCGTGGATGATCACGGTGAAACAGTCGATGAAGTCTTTGAGTGCGACAAGTGCCCGGATAACGAGCAAGCCGCGAAACTCATCAAAGGCCGGCTCCTTCCTGTCGCCGCTGAACTGGATCTGAATGATCTGGAAGGGCGAACCGCTGATGCCGGCGTAAAAAGTCTCAAAGCGCAGAACAGCATTCAAATCCTCGTCATCACGCCAATCTGAACAACACCTGTCTCATTCTTATCCAGGCCTTGGCAGCGCCTCCGTCTTGGGGCTACTCTGCAATCGAGATCAGCGAACGGATCGCTAAGGTCTGGACTTGTCAGCTACATGCTTGCTTCCCACCGGCGACCTGGTTGCCGCATCGCTCGCACCAATCGGTTGCGCGTGCCGGGAATACGGAAAGTCTATCCATCATGATTGAGGGGGACGTTTCATGAGCACAGCCTATCAAGAAGACATCAGCAGCAGCGTGTTGCGCCGCATGAAAGAAGGCGGTTTCGATTTTTCACGGTTCCATCCCATCGAGTTCTACGCCATTTTCCCGGACGAGGAGCGGGCACGCAGGGCGGCAGGGCAATACAAAGGTGAATCCTTGAACGCGCAAATCAGTGTGCGCGATGACGGCGCATGGGCGCTCGAACTGAGCAAAGTCATGTACGCCACCTACGATGATATCGGCGATTTCGAACAGGGTTTCGAGGCGGTGGTTGAGCCTCTGGGCGGCATCCTCGAAGGGTGGGGCGTCAAGCAGGAAATACGAGGGCGTCTCGCATAACGTTATGAACAGTGACAACGCTCAGCAACGGCTGACCTTCGGGTTGGCCGTTTTCGTTTGTGGCATCCGCCCCTTGGCAAAACCCTGAAACAAGAATCCCGAGGCAAAAAAAACCGCCTGAGCAGGCGGCTAAAGGGAAGTTTGGTCAGGTTTTGCAGCGGATGCGCGGATTATCCGCACCGCCGGCCGGGCAGTGAAATCAACTCTGACTATGCTGGTGATAGGTGACAACGTCGCCTTGCAATGAAGCGGGGGCGATCAGCGTGGGGCGTTTGCTGCACAGGATTGGTGCGGTGCAAACGGCGTGATTCTCCAACTGATTGATAACAAAGCGTTTCTGCCGATGGCACGGGCCTTGCGATGCCTAGATGTCCGGGTGACAAGGAGTACGGCATGATCCGCACCTATTTTGATGAGATGTACGATGCCGGCGGCCAGGTCCGCCCGCATTATCGGGAGTTTGCCCGTTGGCTGGCCGAGACGCCTGACGAGCTCTTGGCACAACGGCGACGCGAGGCCGATCTGTTATTTCATCGCGCCGGGATTACCTTCACGCTCTACGGTGATGAGCAGGGGACAGAGCGCCTGATTCCCTTCGATACCATCCCGCGCAGCATCCCCGCCAGTGAATGGCGGATCGTCGAGCGCGGCTGTATCCAGCGGGTCAAGGCGTTGAACATGTTCCTCGCCGACCTCTACCACGAGCAGCGCATCATCAAGGCCGGCATCATCCCGGCCGAGCAAGTGCTGGCCAACGAGCAATACCAGCTGGCGATGCAAGGGCTCGATCTGCACCGCGATATCTATTCGCACATTTCCGGTGTCGATCTGGTACGCGATGGCGACGGCACGTACTACGTGCTCGAAGACAACCTGCGTACACCCAGCGGCGTGAGCTACATGCTCGAAGACCGCAAGATGATGATGCGACTGTTTCCCGAGTTGTTCTCGGCCCAGCGCATCGCGCCGATCGACCACTATCCGAACCTGCTGCTCGACACTCTGAAAAGCTCCAGCCCGATCGATAATCCGAGCGTGGTGGTGCTGACGCCGGGTCGCTTCAACAGCGCGTTTTTCGAGCACGCCTTTTTGGCGCGAGAGATGGGCGTGGAGCTGGTGGAAGGCGCGGACCTGTTCGTGCGCGACGACAAGGTGTTCATGCGCACCACGGACGGGCCGAAGGCGGTCGACGTGATTTACCGTCGCCTCGACGATGCATTCCTCGACCCGCTGGCGTTCAACCCGGATTCGATGCTCGGCGTTCCAGGGCTGCTGTCGTCCTACCGAACCGGCAACGTGGTGCTGGCGAATGCCATCGGCACCGGGGTCGCGGACGACAAATCGGTGTATCCGTTTGTCACGGACATGATCCGTTTCTACCTGGACGAAGAGCCGATCCTGAAGAACGTGCCGACGTTCCAGTGTCGCAATCCTTCTGAACTGTCCCACGTGCTGGCCAATCTTCCAGACCTGGTGGTCAAGGAAACCCAGGGCTCCGGCGGTTACGGAATGCTGGTGGGGCCGGCGGCGACCGCAGCGGAAATCGAGTCGTTCCGCGCGCGGATCAAAGCCAAGCCCCACGCGTATATCGCGCAACCGACGTTGTCCCTGTCGACCTGTCCGACCTTTGTCGAAAACGGCATTGCGCCACGCCATATCGACCTGCGTCCGTTTGTATTGTCTGGCCGCGAAACCCGGGTTGTGCCCGGCGGTTTGACCCGTGTCGCCCTGCGTGAAGGCTCTCTGGTGGTGAATTCTTCCCAGGGCGGCGGAACCAAGGACACCTGGGTGGTCGAGGATTGAAGGAAGCCTGCCATGTTAAGTAGAACTGCCTCGGATTTGTATTGGATGTCGCGTTACCTGGAGCGGGCGGAAAACCTCGCACGGATGCTCGACATCAGTTATTCGCTGTCGCTGATGCCGCAGGACGGTCGCGGTGACGGTCTGCACGAACTGGCCATGCCGCTGCTGATTACCGGCACCCTGGACGATTACCTGGAGCGCCACGGTGATTTGCACGCCGAGCGGCTGCTGCATTTCTTCGCACTGGACGCGGCCAACCCGGCGAGCATCTACAGCTGCCTGGGCGCGGCGCGGGCCAGTGCCCATGCGGTGCGTGGGCGAATCACCGCCGACATGTGGGAAAACATCAATGCCACCTGGCTGGAAATTCGCGGGATCGCCGAGCAAGGCCTGAGTCGCTATGGCATGAGCCGTTTTTGCGAGTGGATCAAGGAACGTTCCCACCTGTTCCGTGGCGCGTCCTACGGCACGATCATGCGTAACGATGCGTTCCGCTTCATTCGCCTGGGGACGTTTATCGAACGGGCCGACAACACGTTGCGCCTACTCGACGCCCGCTACGAAATGGCCGGCGATCAGGCAGAAGCGGTCAGCGACGGCACTGCTCACGCGTATTACCAGTGGAGCGCGTTGTTGCGGGCGTTGTCGTCGTTCGAGGCCTACACCGAGATCTATCGCGATGCACCCGGTGCCCGGCATGTGGCCGAGTTGCTGTTGCTGCGCGCCGATGTGCCACGTTCCCTGCGTGCCTGCACCGAAGAAATCGACCAGATCCTTGCCCAGTTGCCGGGGGCAAATGGCCGTCCCGCGCAACGTCTGGCGGCGGAGATGGACGCGCGCCTGCGCTACACCGGCATCAACGAAATTCTCGACGAAGGCCTGCACGCCTGGCTGACCGAATTCATCCCGCTGGTGCGCCAGTTGGGTAACGCCATTCACAGTTCCTACCTGGAGGCTGCATGAGACTTTCCATTAGCCACGAAACCACCTATCACTACGAAGATCAGGTGCGGGCGAGCATCCAGTACCTGCGACTGACACCCCACGACAGCGAGCGTCAGCATGTGCTCAGCTGGCAACTCGACCTGCCGCGCCCGGTACGCGCGCAACTCGATCCGTTCGGCAACATCCTGCATGTGCTGACCATGGACGAACCCCACGAGGCGATCATCATCGGCGCCCGTGGCCAGGTGGACATCGACGAGCTGCGCGAAGCCGAACATGAAAGCCAGTCGGCACTGCCGTTCCTGCGCTTCACGCGCCTGACCGAAGCCGACGAAGCCCTGCGTGCGTTCGCGGAAAAGGAATGCAAAAAACGCCGGGATCGCACGGCGTTGATCGACTTGATGCATGGCCTGAATTCGCACATGACCTACACGCCGGGCTCCACCGAAGTGGACACCAGCGCCGCCCAGGCCTTCGCCGGGCGTTCCGGTGTCTGTCAGGACCACACGCACGCGTTTCTCGCGTGCGCCCGCAGCCTGGGCATTCCGTCACGTTATGTGTCGGGGTATTTGTACAGCGAGAATAGCGAACACCTGGCCAGTCACGCCTGGGCCGAAGCCTGGCTCGATGACGCTTGGTACAGCTTCGATGTGACCAATGAATTGGCCCGGCCGGAACGGCATTTGAAACTGGCGGTGGGCCTGGATTACCTGGATGCCTGCCCTGTACGCGGGATGCGCCGGGGCGGTGGGTGTGAGCAAATGCACGCGAAGGTGTTTGTTTCGCCGACGCCGATGCCGGCGCCGATTATCTCCGTTCAGCAGCAATAACCGGAACACCACGGTCCCCTTGCAGGAGCGAGGCTTGCCCGCGAAGGCGTAGTGTCATTCACATTGATGTCGACTGACACTACGCCTTCGCGGGCAAGCCTCGCTCCTACAGGGAATGGATCAGGGCTTAGCTTTGCGCCCAGCCATATGCTTCAAATACCCCACCAGCATTTCCAGATCCCCCTCCGGCAACACCGTCGGCGCAAAACCCGGCATCTTCGCCTGAGGCCACTGGCGCAAACTCTGCGGATCTCGAATGTAGCGCTTCAGAAAATCCGCCCCGAAGTACTCGGTCGGGCTAAACGGAATATTCAGATCCGGCCCGAACTGCGCATCCCCTGCACCGTTCAATCGATGACATGCCAGGCAATTCTTCTGAAACAGCGCAAAGCCTTTGTTCACCGGATCATCCGCCTTCAAGGCCGGATCCGGCAGCAGCGCAGGAAAGCGCTCGGCCACGGGCGCCATGCGCTTGATACTCGCCACTTGAAACGGCCATTGCTCCGGGCTGATGTTGCCGGCTTGCGGATCGACCCACACCAGATAAAACGGCCCGGCACCCGGTTTCCCTTCAGATAACGCCGGCCACGGTTTCGCCGGGTCTTCAATCGCCAGCCACGCGCGCGCGCCCTTGGCGTTCAGCAACGGCGCCGCCGACAGTTCAGCGGCAAATCCGTCCAGCGCCACGGCTTGCAGATGGTCTTCAGGCTTGATGCCGGTCAACAACGCCGCCAACGGAACTGCGCGATAACTCATGTCCCGCTTGTAGGAAACGTCGTCGCTGATAGTGATGGTCTGGACCTGAGGATGCTTGAGCAATTCCTCGGTCTGCCAGGTGCGACTGCTCGCGCCCAGCTCAAGGTTCAGCTGTGCGGCATACGAGGGCGTGCTGAGCAGCAAGGCCCCAAAGAGAATGAGCGTTTTCAAATGATCGCCGTCCATGTCGTGGAAGTGCCGCAAAGGTTGGCACACCCACGCTGGCCCGGGTAGCGAGCCAGTCACATTTTTAAGAGGGCGATGTAAAAACCTGGCGCCGTATTATTTGAAGACCGCTTAACCGATCACCTTGGTCAAGTTCGGCAAAATCAACAACAGCGTAGTGGCGAAAAGAATGAGCCCGGCTTGACGTACTTTCGAATGCTTGAACATGGCTTGACCGCCTTTTTTGTTATTTCCTGATGCCTGCCTGCATATCTCCATGACGGCAGAGCGCTGAACTTCCTGTAAGACGAGTGCCTCGGCAAAACCCGACGACAACTTCGTACATGTTCACCTTAGAGCCCGCGTCACGCTTGGTTTAGATCCATTTCGTATGGTTTGCTTGCTTAAAGCTTTTAAAAAGGCATGAGGCCTATTGCCAGCTTCTTGGGCGCCCGTTTGCTAGACAGCTTGGTGACGTTAATCGGTTAATCCGCATCCGAGTGACCGTCCGTCTGAGCGTGTCCGTCAACGCCAGTGAGCATTGCGGTCATTGAATCCATGGCGGCTCGGCCTAAGGTGGAAGCTCAGTATTTAATCACCGCCCAGGTTCGAGGACGTCATGACCCAAGCTTTGATTTTCGACGCGTTACGCACGCCCCGTGGCAAAGGCAAGGCCGATGGCGCCTTGCACAGCGTCAAACCAGTAAATCTGGTGGCCGGGTTGCTCACGGCGTTGCAGCAGCGCACGTCGCTGGACACCAGCCAGGTCGATGATGTGGTGCTCGGTTGCGTCACGCCAATTGGCGATCAGGGCTCCGATATCGCCAAGACGGCGGCACAAGTCGCCGATTGGGACGTCAGCGTGTCTGGCGTGCAGATCAATCGCTTCTGCGCTTCGGGGCTTGAAGCCGTGAACCTGGGTGCGATGAAGGTTCGTTCCGGTTTCGAAGACCTGGTGGTGGTCGGCGGCGTCGAATCCATGTCCCGTGTGCCTATGGGCAGCGACGGCGGCGCTTGGGCGCTGGACCCGGAAACCAATCTGCACAGCCATTTCACCCCGCAAGGCGTCGGTGCCGACCTGATCGCCACGATTGAAGGTTTCAGCCGCCAGGACGTCGATGCCTACGCGCTGTATTCCCAGCAAAAGGCAGCGCGGGCGCGGGCCAACGGTTCGTTCAACAAATCACTGGTGCCGGTGCAGGATCAGAACGGCATCATCCTGCTCGATCACGATGAGTTCATCCGCGCCGAATCCACCCTGGAAGGACTGGGCAAGCTCAAGCCCAGCTTCGAGATGATGGGGCTGATGGGCTTTGACGCCACCGCGCTGCGCGTTTACAGCCAGGTCGAGCGGATCAACCACGTTCACACACCGGGCAACAGCTCCGGGATCGTCGATGGCGCCGCCCTGATGCTGATTGGCTCCGAAGCCAAGGGCCGTGCGCTGGGTCTGCAGCCTCGGGCGCGGATTGTCGCCACCGCAGTCACCAGCACCGACCCGACCATCATGCTCACCGGCCCGGCGCCGGCCACCCGCAAAGCACTGGCCAAGGCCGGGCTGCGGGTTGAAGACATCGATCTGTTCGAGGTCAACGAAGCCTTCGCCTCGGTGGTACTGAAATTCATCAAGGACATGGCCATCGACCCGGACAAGGTCAACGTCAACGGCGGTTCCATCGCCATGGGCCATCCGCTGGGCGCCACTGGCTGCGCCATTCTCGGCACTCTGCTCGATGAACTGGAAACCCGGCGTCTGCGCTATGGGCTCGCGACCCTGTGTGTCGGCGGCGGCATGGGCATTGCCACCATCATCGAACGCCTCTGAGCCTCGACCTTAAGGAACAAGTGACATGACTGAAGCCATTCGTTACGAAAAAGGTCAGGACCAGATCGTCGTCCTGACCATCGACATGCCGGGCCAGAGCGCCAACACCATGAATGCGGTCTATCGCGAGGCCATGGCCGCCTGCGTCGCCCGCCTGGTGGCCGAAAAGGACAGCATTGCCGGGGTCATCATCACCTCGGGCAAGAAAACCTTCTTTGCCGGCGGCGACCTCAATGAACTGATCAAGGTCGGCAAACCCGAGGCCAAGGCCTTTTACGACATGGTCCTGACGCTCAAAGGCCAGTTGCGTACCCTGGAAACCCTCGGCAAACCGGTGGTGGCCGCGATCAATGGCGCTGCGTTGGGCGGTGGCTGGGAAATCTGCCTCGCCTGCCATCACCGCGTCGCGCTGGACAATCCATCCGTGCAACTCGGCCTGCCGGAAGTCACCCTTGGCTTGCTGCCGGGCGGTGGCGGGGTAGTCCGTATGGTGCGCATGCTGGGCATTGAAAAAGCCTTGCCGTACCTGCTCGAAGGCAAGAAAGTCCGGCCGCAACAGGCCTTGCAAGCGGGTTTGATTGATGAACTGGCCGCGGATCGCGATGAATTGCTGAGCAAGGCGCGCGCCTGGATTATTGCCAATCCGGCCGCCGCACAGCGGTGGGACGCGAAGGGTTATCAGATACCCGGCGGCACGCCGTCGAACCCTAAAGTCGCGCAAATGCTCGCCATCGCACCGTCGATCCTGCGCAGCAAAACCCAGGGCTGCATGCCTGCGCCGGAGAAGATTCTCTGTGCCGCTGTCGAAGGCGCTCAAGTGGATTTCGACACCGCGCACCTGATCGAAACCCGCTATTTCACGGAACTGACCACCGGGCAAATTTCGAAAAACCTGATCGGCACCTTCTGGTTCCAGCTCAACGAGATCAACGCCGGCGGCTCGCGGCCCAAGGGTTTTGCACCTTGTGTCACGCAAAAAGTCGGCGTGCTGGGCGCCGGGATGATGGGCGCGGGCATCGCCTTTGTCAGCGCTTCGGCCGGCATTGAAGTGGTGCTCAAGGACATCAACCTCGCAGCAGCGGAGAAGGGCAAGGCCCACTCGGCGGCGCTGCTGGACAAGAAAGTCGCACGCGCCCAGATGCTCCCGCAACAGCGAGAGGCAATCCTGGCGCGGATCCACACCACCGAAAACGATGCCGACCTGGCCGGTTGCGACCTGATCATTGAAGCGGTATTCGAAGATCGCGAGCTGAAAGCCAAAGTCTCCTCGGCGGCACAAAAGGTCGTCGGCCCGGCCGCAGTGATCGCCTCCAACACCTCGACCTTGCCGATCAGCGGCCTGGCCACCGCCGTGCCGGATCAAACGAAGTTCATCGGTCTGCATTTCTTCAGCCCGGTGGAGAAAATGCCGTTGGTGGAAATCATCAAGGGCGCCAACACCAGCGACGAAACCCTGGCGCGCGGGTTCGATTTCGTCCTGCAAATCAAGAAGACGCCGATTGTGGTCAACGACAGCCGTGGTTTCTTCACTTCCCGGGTGTTTGGCACCTTCACCAACGAAGGCATCGCCATGCTCGGCGAAGGCGTGAGTGCACCGATGATCGAGACGGAAGCGCGCAAGGCCGGTATGCCTGTCGGGCCTCTGGCGATCTCCGACGAAGTTTCCCTCAGCCTCATGAGTCATATCCGCCAGCAGACCGCCAAAGACCTGCAAGCAGAAGGGAAACTGCTGATTGAGCACCCCGCGTTCGCCGTGATTGACTTGCTGCTCAACGAATACAAGCGGCCCGGTAAAGCCGCAGGGGGCGGGTTCTACGAGTACCCGGTCGGTGGCCAGAAACATCTGTGGCCTGAGCTGAAAAGCCGTTTCGAGAAAGCCGACGGGCAGATTTCGCCAAAGGATGTGCGCGATCGCCTGCTGTTCGTGCAAGCCATCGAAACCGTGCGTTGTGTGGAGGAGGGTGTGCTGACCTCGACGGCGGACGCCAACGTCGGCTCGATCTTCGGTATCGGCTTCGCGGCCTGGACCGGTGGCGCGCTGCAGTTCATCAACCAGTACGGGGTGAAAGACTTCGTCGCCCGCGCCCAGTACCTGGCCCAGCAGTATGGCGAGCGTTTCGCGCCGCCTGCGTTATTGCTGGAGAAAGCGGCCAAAGGGGAGGCGTTCTAAGGGACGTATGACGCCTTCCGGGGCTTGCCTTGTCACCGTGTTTCGAGGCAGGCTCTGGGGTGTGCATTATTCCCATCACGTGTCAGGTATTTTTTATGTCGTTACGCATCTGCATTCTGGAAACCGACATCTTGCGTCCGGAACTGGTCGATCAATATCAGGGTTACGGGCAGATGTTCCAGAATCTGTTTTCGCAGCAACCCATCGCTGCCGAGTTCACCGTGTACAACGTGATGCAGGGCGAGTACCCCAGTGACGATCTGACCTTCGATGCCTACCTCGTCACCGGCAGCAAGGCCGATTCCTTCGGCACCGATCCGTGGATCGAAACCCTGCGGGCCTACTTGCTGAAGCGTTATGAACGCGGCGACAAGTTGCTGGGCGTGTGTTTCGGCCATCAGTTGTTGGCGCTGCTGCTGGGCGGCAAGAGCGAACGAGCGACCCAAGGTTGGGGCGTCGGCACTCACAAATACAAACTCGCTGCCAAGGCGCCATGGATGAGTCCGGTGCGTGAAGAACTGACCTTGTTGATCAGCCACCAGGACCAGGTGACGTCGCTACCGGAAAACGCCACGGTTATCGCCTCGAGCGATTTCTGTCCTTTCGCCGCGTACCACATCAACGATCAGGTGCTGTGCTTCCAGGGGCACCCGGAGTTCATTCACGATTATTCCCGTGCGCTGTTGGAGATTCGACAGGAGGCACTGGGTCAGCAGGTTTATACGAAAGGTGTGGCGAGCCTTGAGCAAGAGCATCACGGCACGACCGTTGCGGAGTGGATGATGCGGTTTGTGGCGCATAAGCCAGAAGCTAAAGCGGTTTAAAACATTGCAGCGAATGTGCGACGAGGGAGCAGGCGCCCTCGCCACACAAGCGTTTCAAAGCCACCCGGACTTTTTGAAACTCGCCCACAAACTCACACATCCCACCGCAATAAACCCCAGCACCGCGAAATACCCGTAATGCCAGGTCAACTCCGGCATGTTCTGGAAGTTCATCCCGTAAATCCCCGCCACCGCCGTCGGAAACGCCAGGATCGCCGCCCACGCCGCAAACTTGCGCTGCACAACGCTCTGCCGTGACGCCTCCAGCAACACACCGACCTCGATGGTCTGGCTGGCAATGTCCGCCAGGGTCGTCAGGTCTTCCATCTGCCGTGTGACGTGAATCTGCACATCGCGAAAGTACGGGCGCATGTTCTTGTCGATAAACGGAAAGCTCAGCTTCTGCAGTTCCTCACCGATCTCCACCATCGGCGCCGCATAACGCCGCAAGCGCAAGACGTCCCGGCGCAGGCCGTGCAGCTTCTGGATGTCATGTTCATTCAGCGCGCTGCACAACACATTGCGCTCCAGCTCATCGATCTCGGCATGGATCGCTTCGCCCACCGGCTGGTAGTTTTCAATCACGAAATCGAGGATGGCATAGAGGACGAAATCTTCCCCGTGCTCCAACAACAGCGGACGCGCCTCACAACGTTGGCGGACAAGGGCGTAGGACGCCGAATGACCGTTGCGCGCGGTAATGATGTAACCGTTGCCGGCAAAGATATGAGTCTCGATGAACTCCAGTTTGCCTTCATGCCGGACCGGTGAATACGTGACGATAAACAAGGCATCGCCGAAGGTTTCGAGCTTCGGTCGACTGTGTTTTTCCAAGGCGTCTTCGATGGCCAGCTCGTGCAGGTTGAACTGGCGTTGCAGGTTGGCCAGTTCCTGCGCGTTCGGCTCTTCAAGGCCGATCCAGACAAAGTGGCCAGGCTTTGCTGCCCAGGCCGCGCCTTCGTCGAGGGTGATATTGGTGACTTTTTTACCGGCGCTATAAACCGCAGCAGCAACAACTCTACCCATGATTTTGGTTCACTTCTTATTTGCGCTTTTGATTAACAAAGACCCAGTGGCGAGCCGTGCTCAGCTTAGCCTTGTCTGCTGCTTGAGAGTCAATGAAATCTGCCGAGTTCGCCGGCAGAAGTTCACAGGCGAAAAAAACCCGCACTAGGCGGGTTTTATTGTCAAACGGCTTGGAGTTGCCGGTCCATCGACTCGATGCATTCGCGCATCTGCTCGCGGCACTGTGCCATCAGCCGGGGCATGTCATCCAGGCTCAATCCCGCCGTAGGAATTGCCGGCAGCGAGCGGATCAGAATTTTCCCACTACGCCAGCGGTTCAATCGCATGTGTTTGACGTAACTGCTGACACACACCGGCACGATCGGCACGCCCGCGGCGATCGCCATCTGGAACGCGCCTTTCTTGAACGGCAACAACTCTTCCCCGAGGTTGCGCGTACCTTCGGGGAAAACCCAGATCGATGTGTCTTGATGCTGCAAGGTGTGCGTGGTGGTCAACATCGACTGGCGCGCCTTGTGCGCATTGCCGCGGTCGATCAACACATTGCCGGCCAGCCAGAACAACTGCCCGAACAGCGGCACCCACTTCAGGCTCTTTTTGCCGATGCATACGGTGCGGCGGGGCACCACGTTGCCGAACACAAACAGATCGTAGTTGGACTGGTGGTTGGCGATGATCACGCAGCTGTCGGGCTTATCCATCAACGGTCCGACATCGGCCTTCACCCGCAAACGCAAAATACACATCGCCGGCCACGCATACAGGCGCGCACACAACCGGCTGTTGTCCGGGTTGAACGGGCGGCACAGGCCCAGAATCACCCCAAGCACACCGGCCAAAATAAAGTGCAGGCCCATCAATAACATACGAAACGCAAACAGCATTTACAGGCCCCACCGGGACAAAAGGTGGCGCAGTGTACGGATGTGCACTGTTTTCGGCAATTGCCGCTATAGAGGAAGGAGATAGGCGATGTTTGTGCGCATGTTTCCGACTTGAGGGTCAGACGCGTGCTAGAGCGGTTGTTGATTTTTCAACAGCGTGCGTATGAAAAAGCCCGACACGACGGTCGGGCTTTTCTGTGCAGACTGTCCGGGCTTAACCCATGTGTTCCTGATCCAGGATGATCGCGTTGTCCAGCGTATCCAGCAGCGCCTTGCGCACTTTCAGCTTGGTGTTCTTGTGCGCGGTCATGTTGATCTTCTTCAACTGACGCGCCGCCGCCAGCGCAGCACTTTGCAGCTCTTCGGCCGACACCACCAGGTCGAGGAAGCCGGCATCCACGGCGCTCTGTGGATTAAACATCTCACCGTTGATGACGGAGCGGTGGAACGCCGACTTGCGCAGACGATCACGCGCGATCTCGATACCGGCATGGTGCATGGTCATGCCGATCTGCACTTCGTTCAGGCCAATGCTGAACGGGCCGTCGACACCAATGCGGTAGTCCGCCGACAACAGCAGGAACGCGCCCTTGGCCACCGCATGCCCAGGGCACGCCACAATCACCGGGAATGGATGCGACAACAGACGACGGGCCAGCGTCGAGCCGGCCGTCACCAGCGCGACCGCTTCTTTCGGGCCGGACGTCATCACCTTCAAGTCATAACCGCCGGACAGAATCCCCGGCGTACCGGTAATGATCACCACTGCACGATCAGTCACCGCCTGATCCAGCGCAGCATTAAACGCAGCAATCACGTCCGGGGAAATGGCATTGACCTTGCCATTGCTCAAAGTCAGGGTCGCGATACCGTCTTCGAGATGGTAGGAAATCAACTCACTCATGACGCTATTCCTTGTATGAAAGTTGGGCAGACGTTACCCACCGCCGCAGGCCAGGTAAAGCGCCGTGACTGACCCGCCAGTCACCCTTTCCCCGCCGGGCAAGCGTAGCTCGCCACTCCCGCCGCGCATTCCTCTGCTTATAGAAGAGGGCGCGAAGCCGGAGATTGGCAGGTTTGCCATCGCCCGGAACCGACAGGAACGACTGAAACGCTAAGCGCATGAAAATTCTGCAAAAAAAGTTTGCCATCAGAAAAGCTTTCGACTACATTAGCGCGCCTCGACAGACAGAACATGTTTGAAGATATACGGTGAAGTGTCCGAGTGGCTTAAGGAGCACGCCTGGAAAGTGTGTATACAAGAAATTGTATCGAGAGTTCGAATCTCTCCTTCACCGCCAAATTCGATGTAACCAGAACCCCTGATTTCGAGAGAAATCAGGGGTTTTGTGGTTTCTGGCGTTAGTATTTGAATCATGGCACCGTTGTTGGCTCAAGCGAATAAGCGAAGTCGCTTCTGAAAATGGTGTAGGAATAGTGAAAGGCGTGTGGGAAGTAACGCAGGAGCGCCAAGCGGATGGGGGCTTCCGACGGCAAGCTTCTTTGACTCTGTAAATATGCCTGAAGAACTGTGATACCTGATTATCGAAGCCCAGCCGTTGCTGGGCTTTTTGTTTTCAACGATTGGCCGCAGAGGAATAATGCGCGCCTCTATGAAGAAGGAATCCCCATGATCACCACCACAACCCACGCCATCGAAGGCCGCCAAATCACCGCCTATCTGGACATCGTCAGCGCCGAGTCGGTGCAGGGCGTCAACGTTATTCGCGACGTGTTCGCCGGCATGCGGGATTTCTTCGGTGGGCGTTCCCAGACGCTGGAGCGGGCGTTGAAGGAAGCGCGGATTCAGGCGACCGACGAGATCAAGGAGCGGGCGCGGGCGCTTCAGGCGGATGCGGTGGTGGGGCTCGATTTTGAGATCAGCATGCCGGCCGGCAAGGGTGGGATGGTCGTGGTGTTTGTAACCGGGACGGCGGTCAAGTTGAGGTGAGTGACGGAATGAATCTGTTTGATCGCCAGCTGATTTTGTAGGAAACGGCGGGGTCCATTCGTCGGGCATGCGGAGATCTGAACTACAAGTCTGGTAATGACCGGCTAGTCTCAAAAGCCTTGGTGGTCGATATTTTTCAGGCAATAGGGCTTGCCGGTATCGATCCCGCTTTGAGAGGGGAAGCGCTATGACTGATCCGTATATCGAAGACGACGGGGCAGAATTTCCAATCAACAATTGCGTGCAGTGTGGCCAGACGGAGTATGTGGCGAGCTTCGGTGAAGATCAGGTCGAAACCAGCAAAGTCAGATCCGCGGCAACCAAGGTGCTCAGGTCGAAGTTTTTGCCAAAACGAGTGACATCCAGGAAGTAATGGTCAAACGGACAAACCCCGCCAATGAGTGGGGTTTTTTTATTTTTAGAGGGGCTCGACACCCCAAAAAATGGTCGACCGACAAGCGAGAATTTTCTGTTGATGTTTTTTCACAAAGTTTTCACACCCAAGTACGTAGTCTCAGCTCATCCGTTAGAAAGCAGTACCCTAGCCCGTTCCCCAGCGGGCTTTTTTTTGCCTGTCATAAAACCTTTTCCATAAAAGCTGTCCAAACGTCGCCAATTGCGAGGAGCGGCGGATTTTGTGTGGACGTTTCCTCCTCGAAAGCATTCAATCCCCGGCTTTTCGGTATTCCCTATTTTTGAGGTTTTTCGTCATGCGTTTAACACTGCCTGCTCTGGTTCTGGGACTTCTGGTGACTCAAGGTGCGATGGCTGCCGGTGATGGCACTGCTGCGATCGGTGGTGGTCTGGGTGGTGCGTTGGGTAACGTGGTCGGCCAGAGCATGGGTGGCAGCACCGGCGCGGCAATCGGCGCGGGTGTTGCGGGCGCAGCCGGCAGTGCCGTGGCAGCACGTAAAGGCAGCCGCACCAAAGCGGCCATTGGTGGCGGCGTCGGTGCGGCCGGTGGTTCGGTGATCGGCAACAGCCTGGGCGGCAAGACTGGTTCGACCATTGGTGCAGGCTTGGGCGGCGCATTGGGCGGCGGCGTGGGCAGCAATCTGGCCAAAGGTCACAAGCGTCACTGATCCTGAGCGATAACCTCGAAAAGCCCGGCTAAATGCCGGGCTTTTCGTATCTGGATGTTTCGTTTTTCACAGACTTTGAATTTGCAGATGTCCAACCTTCATCGCTGGCCGGATTCAGTGAGTGCAGGTGCTAGACTCACGCCCATCCGCAATGCGTACTCTTACCCCCGATGCGGAATTTGAGGTTCATATCATGCGTTTGACATTGTCCACGTTGTTTCTGGGACTTTTGGTCGCTCAAGGTGCAATGGCTGCCGGTGATGGCACTGCTGCAGTTGGTGGCGGTCTTGGCGGCGCACTGGGTAACGTAGTGGGTCAGCAAATGGGCGGCAGCACAGGCGCAGCGATTGGCGCCGGCGTTGGCGGTGCTGCGGGCAGCGCTGTTGGCGCGAACAAGGGCAGTCGCACAGAGGCCGCGATTGGTGGTGGGTTAGGTTCGGCAGGCGGTTCCGTGATCGGCAATAGCCTCGGCGGTTCTACCGGTTCGACCATTGGCGCAGGCCTGGGTGGCGCAGCGGGTGGTGCGGTCGGCAACAACCTCGGCAACGACAACGGCGGCTCCCATTCTGGAGGCGGTCATAAGAATAAGCACAAAAACAAACACAAGAATAAACATCACTGATTCGACATCGAGTGATATCAGAAACCCGGCCCAGGCCGGGTTTTTTCGTATCTGCCTGGTAGTCCCCGGAACGTTTGGTCGCAAGCCGCCTCGAACGTCATACACCCCCAACGTCGCGAGGACTGCCATGACTCCTGAAACCGAAGGCAAGGAAGAAAAAGGCCCAAGTGGGCTTCCGTTCATCAATGACCCCGGCAACGAAGATCCAGGTTCTTTGATGGATGATGCAACGGTCCCGCTCAACGACTCCGATGACGCTGGGGATGTGGGAAACGTCGAGTACGAAGAAGAGGAAGAAGACGACGATTGACCGGCGTTGATGTGCTATCGACCGATCGTCTCACTGATCGAACGCAAGCATTGTCCAGCCCTCGAAATTTCAGGGCCTGCTTTTCAGGCCCTTCGAGAGGTGCTTTATGAATGCTGATCCGAAAGTCGACGATGACGACGACACCCCTGAATACCCGCTGCCTTCGCCCACCGATTCCCTGAGTCGCGATCAACGTCCGCCGGACGACGACACTGCGGTTGAGCAGGTGCCGGCTGATGATGTGAAGCGTGGCGATGTTGAGGCCACCCCCGATGACCCGGATATTGCCGGTAACGATGGCTCCGGTGAGCCCAGCTGAAAAGCCATTCGTCGATTGAGCGGCACCTTTAAAAAGCCAATGCTGCCAGAAATCAGGTACGCACCTTTTTAGAGGAGATGCACCATGATCAGGTCAACATTGATGGTCCTGACGGTGAGCAGCGTGTTGTCGATCAGTTCAATGGCGGCGTTTGCTCAGTCTTCCGGCAACGATGCACCGGTCGATAAGGGCGGGATGCCGCCGTCTACTGAAATGAACGCGGGTTCTGGAGACGGGAAGGCGTTGCCGCCTGGCTCCATTGGTGGTGGGAATGCGGGTGATGCGAGCGGGAGTAGCACCAGCCCGGGAGCGGGAAGCGGGTCGATGAGTGGTGGAAGTTCGATGGGGAGTGGTTCTGGGAGTGGGTCTGGAGGATCCGGTAGCTCTGGTGGTTCCGGGATGAGCGGTGGTGGGAGTGGTGGGAGTTCGGGAAGTGCGGGAGGAGGGACGGGTGGTGCTGGTGGGGGGACGAGTGGTTCCGGCGGTTAATCCAGGTTCTTTTCTCAGTGACTCCGCAGGAGTTTATGGATATTTCTATTGTTTTGTTCGCGATCACTTCCTGCGTGGGTTGGGAGTTGAGTAGCCCTTGTAGCTGCCATCCGGCATAAATAAATCTGTCGCCTTAGCCCGAGTGGGCTTCCGTTCATCAATGACCCCGGCAACGAAGATCCGGGATCGTTGATGGATGAAGCAACGGTCCCGCTCAACGACTTCGATGACGCTGGGATGAGGGAAACGTCGAGTCGAAGAAGATGAAGAAGACGAGGATTGACCGGCGTTGATGTGCTATCGACCGATCGTCTCACTGATCGAACGCAAGCATTGCCCAGCTCTCGAAATTTCAGGGCCTGTTTTTCAGGCCCTTCGAGAGGTGCTTTATAAATGCTGATCTGAAAGTCGACGATGACGACACCCCTGAATACCCGCTGCCTTGGCCCACCGATTCCTTGAGTCGCGATCAACGTCCGCCGGACGACAACACTGCGGAAGAGCAATTGCCCACTGATGACGTGAAACGTGGCGACGTTGAAGCCACCCCTGAAGACCCGGATATTGCCGGTGACGATGCGTCCGGTGAGCCAATTTGAAAAAAATCATTCGTCGATTGAGCGGCACTATTAAAAGTGACTGCTGCCAGGCCCCTGCTAGTGCACGATCGATGCGAGCCAACGCTTGTAGAAATCCCTTTGTTGCTGAATGTCAGTTGTGATGTCTTGTTCTTCGAAGGCGAAGATATTAACCACGTCCTCAGCTACAGTTGGCAGTCCCATATGAAGTTCGTACGCCACTATGCCACCTGCCATTTGTGATGCCATGCGCGAGGGATGAACGTTGAGTTTAGCGCCTTTGCATAGAAATTTTATCTCTGGAAAATCGGCTCGTAGAAGGCCAAAACATTCATAAAGATCGTGAGCTGTGTATGTTTTTCTTAATCCATTTTTCATTGTGAAAACTAACGTCAAATTTCTTCGGTCGCATTCGATTAAAACTTTCTCGGTGACTCCGCAGGTGTTTATGAATATTTCTATTGATTTGCTCACGATCACTTCCTGCGTGGGTTAGGGGTTGAGTAGCCCTTATAGCTGCCATCGGCATTGACGGGGGTGACACCTAGAATGTCTCGACTGTCTACTCCGCCAGGCAAAGCTATTTCAACCTCACCTCTATGAGGCGAAATTATGCCAAGTTTTTTATTCACATCTATCCCACGAATGTTTTTTATTACATAGACGAACCCGTCTTCATATCCATAACCCGTTGCAAATTTTATAGCTTCCTTTTCCGAAGTTGAGGTGCTGACAAAAAAACTGGGAGGGCTTCGGTTGTCCAATGCGTGTAAGTAAAGGTCCATGCTGTCTCCCAAAGGCTCAAAGCCGGCTTCAAATATCTCCCACGATTCCCGTGAATCTCCGCGATATAAATAACGTTTTTTTGGTTTAGGCGATGGAACGCCGGGCTCCCCCTCATCAACCTTCACCTTCCCCGCCGGATCCTCATCCCCAAACGAAGGCCTCTTGCACCCGTCCCCTCCAGGGCAATCATTCAACCCCAACGGATCAACCCACCCCGTTGGATTGCGCGTGTACTGATATCCGTTTAACCCACCCGCCAACTTACTCGGATCCGGCGTCAGATACCGTCCCAGATCCGGGTTGTAGTACCGGTGCCGGTTGTAATGCAGTCCCGTCTCCGCATCGTAATACTGCCCCTGAAACCTCAATGGCTGATCCAGAACCTGATGGGTATCGCGATTCAGGCGTGTCAGGCGGCCATAGGCTGTGTATTGGGCGGCCCAGATAATGTCGCCGCTGTAGTCGGTGAGTTCTTGTGGTGTGCCGAGGTGGTCGAGTTGGTAGTAGAACGGGCAGGCCTGGTGCGGGCCTTTGCCGTCGAGCATGGCCAGCGGGCGGAAGGTGCCGGGTTCGTAGACATAGCTGCGGTAATGTTCGCGGCCACTTTCGGCAACGAGGTTGTCGCCCTGCCAGAAGTACTCGGTGATGTGGCCGTCGACGGTTTTACAGATGCGGCGGCCGAAGGCATCGTAGCGGTAGCTGGCGGTGTTGCCGTTCGGCAGGGTGACGCCGATTAATCGATGCTGGCAGTCGTAGCGGTACTCGGTGACGAGTTTTTGGGCGGCGCCGCGGCGCTCGCGGATCAGGTTGCCGAAGGCGTCGTAGTCGAAATGGCGATCGCCCTGCATCAGCAGGCGATTGCCTTTGAGGGTGGCTGGGCCTGGCCGGTCCTGCATCAACAGGTTGCCGGCGGGGTCATGGGCGAAACTTTCGGGCTGCTGGTCGCGGGAGTGGCGGACGCGGATCAGGCGGTCAAGCGGATCGTATTGATAGCTGCGTTGGCCATGACGGGTGTCGGCGATGTGTTCGAGATTGCCGTTGGCGCTGTAGGTATAGTCGCGCCGATACAGCGGATGCTGGGGTTGGCTGATAGCGTGAGCTTTCAGGCGACCCTGTTCATCGTAGTCGTACCGGCTCGACAACATGCCTTGCTGACGTTGCAGTTCGCGGTCGGCTTTATACGTGTGGCTTGTAAGTCGTGTGCCGTTAAGGTCGATGGCTGTCAGCGCACCGCCCTTGGCGTGGTGATAGTCGAGTTGGCTGTTGTCCGGCAGACGCAGATGGTTGAGCTTGCCGCAAGCGTCGTAGCCGTAGCGCAGCGTGCCCCAACCTTGATGTTCGGTGATCAGGCGGTTTTGCTTGTCGTACGCGAACTCCAGCGGATGGTCGTGGCCGTCATCGACGCTGACCAATCGACCGAGGCTGTCATAGCGATATTCGACGTTGACGCCATCGGGCAGGTTTTTGACCAGCAGGCGTCCGGCCGTATCCCGTTGGTAACTCGTAAACAGCTGCGAGCCGTCATCACCGAATTCGGTTTTTTCCAGCAGATGGCCGTTGAGGTCGTAGGCGTACGCTGTGCGACGGCCGTCAAAGCCGGTTTCCTGTCGGATCAATCCGCCAGGTGTGTAGTCCAGTCGATAGCGTTCGCCGGATTCGTTTTCAATTTCCGTCAGGAGCAGCCGTGCGTTGTCGTAGCGATAACGCAGCTGCGTGCCGTCGGGATTGATTCGGCGGCTGACCAGATGCAGGTCATCGTCGTATTAAAAACGGGTGACCCGCCCCAGTTCATCGCGTTCGGCGGTGATTTTGCCGTAGGCGTTGTAACTGAAGGCGCGGCTGGCGCCTGTAGGAAGAACCGTCTGGATCAGTCGGCCAACGGCGTCCCATTGGTATTGAGTGACGGCACCATGTTCGTCCTGACGGGCAATCTGACGACCCGATACATCGTAGGAAAACCGCCGCTGACTGCCGTCTGGCAACGTCTCTTCGACCAGTTGCCCGATGGCATTCCACACGAACACATGACGGCTGGTGTCCGGGTAACGGATAGACAGTAGCCGGCCTTGAGCATCGTAGTGGTAGTGAGTGATGTGGCCGTCGGGATCGATGGCCTCGGTGACATCCCCCTGAGCATTGCGTTGGTATTTCCACACCGCTTTACCGCGATATCGCGCATGCAGGAAACCGTAGCGATATTCGTAGGACGTTGGCTCGTCTTCCGGTGGAATCAGCGCGATCAGCCGCCCGACCTCGTCGTAGCGATATTGAGTGATTGCCCCTGACGGACTGCACTCATTCGTCAAACGGCCCTGGTCGTCGTAGGCATTGAGATGCTCTGCGCCATCCGGCTCAACCCGGCGCACCAATCGCGCCTTATCGTCATGGACGTAAACTTCTTCGCTGCCATCGGCGTTTTTAACCAGCACTGCGCCGTCGTCATCCCAGGCATATCGCGTATCCATCTGCGAAAAAGTCGCCCAATGCCTGACACATCTGGCCGCCTTGCCAGACCTTTCCCACTCCCAGAAGAAGCTGGCCCCACCGGCCAGTTGCCGCTGGAGAATCACATGTTGGTCGTCGTAGTCGTACCGCTCGCTTTCGCCGGCAGCATTGGTCGCTTCGATCAGGCGGTGACGGGCGTCGTAGCGGTAGGCAATCAGCGTTTGCTCTCTACGCCAGGCGTCCACCAACCCGTCGGCGGGATGAAACGACTGATACTCGACCGTAACGATGTGCCGGCGCTCGTAACGCAACAGCAGTGAACGTCCCGCGCCGTTATCGACGCGTTGAATGCGATCCTGACGGTCGCGGGTGATATGCAGCCGGTTGTCGTAGGCATCACTGATGGACGTCAGGCGACCATTCTCAAAGTGATAGAACCGTGGAGACTCACCCGCCAGCGCAACAATCAGCTCCTCGGGTTTGTTTCCGAGATAAATGGCCGAGCGGGACAGGCTGTTATGAATCGCCGGACGCGAAAGACCGGGCAGTGGAAACGTCGTGCGACGGTTTTCATGGTCGGTCCAGACGACCTGTTCTGCGTCCAGCTCCAGGCGATGCGCCAGCGAATGACTCCAGCCCCAACCCAGCCCGCAATCCATTTCCACGGCGCTGGTTCGGTACAACCGGGTAAACGCGAAAGGCAGCAAACCGTTAAGCGATCCATCGTCCAGTGTCAGCAATTCTTCGCCGGTGACCATCGACACCGGGCAACCGTTGGTGCAGGTCAGCAGCCCGCAATCGGCACTATCGCCGTTGGGATTTTTCGCTTGATCGGGAACGTCGTCACGGTGCTCCTGCCGACCCAATCGGGTCATGGCTGCGGATTTGTCGCGAGCGATGGCGACTGGATTCTGCACTGTCAGAACCGGCGCAGTGCCCAGGTTGATCTGCAACGGCACGGCGGGTGCGGGGTTTAGCGGAGCATTTCGGACATTGACCGCAAGGGGTTTGAGTACGCCCGCGTGGGTCGTCAGGTCGGACTGGGTGCCGAGCTCGGCCAACCTCAGGCTCGCGGCAGCCAGCCATTTGCGCGCGCGCTCGGATTTGACCTTGTCCAGCACCTTGGCGCTGATGCCGAGCTTCAACCCGGCAGGGCCTGTGAAGCGCGCCAGCAGGAAGCCGATCAATATGCCTGTGCGAATCTGCGCCACGACTTCGGCGATGAACTGCGGCGGCAACATCCTCAGCCAACTGGTGATCGCCGCCAGATGAATGAACATCAGCGGCTCATCACTCAACACCAGCAACAGGTTGGCGATGGATTCCGCTGAAGCCTCCAGCAGCGTTTCAAGTTCGGTTTCGGTCAGGTACTCAAGGAGTTTTTCACTGTTGGCTTGCAGGTCCGCGAACAGCGCGTAAATCTGCTTCACGTCATCCCACAACCCGTTCAGCGAATTCTCGAAACCGCGCCAGTCGGCCTGTTGCAGCTGGCCGTAACGCTTGATGAAACCGGCCTCGGCGAACTCGGCCCATGAGGGTTCGAATTCGGTCGTCCACTCGTTACGCAGCCAGCCTTCCAGACCGCTGATGACGCCTTGATAGGAGGCATAAAGCGCTTTGACATGCTCAGCGGAAACATTCGGGAAGAAGGTGATGCGATAACGCAGGCTGCGTTCGCACTCGCGGATTTCGAGGATGCCGCTAGGGCCGATCTCGTCATAAACCGGTTTGCCGAACGTACCGTCAGCGTTCAAAGGCTCAAGCATCACCGGTGTGTTGCCGATCGGCACGAACCGCGCAGCGTCGAACATGTGCACGAGGGTCAGGGGACCCGCTGCCGGGCATGCGGCGACGGTCGAGCTGACAGGGGTGGTGGAGTTTTTCGGCGCGACCAGGCGAACGTCGTGCCCCACCTTGAACACCTGCTCGATATCCAGCGCCTTGCCGGTCCAGAAACTTTCGGCCCAGGCGTCGTAGTCATTGAGGCAAAGCCGGAAGTCAGCGAACAGCGCTTCGACATCCGGCCGCTCGGGGTCCATGGCGGCAACCACCAACAGGCCGATGGCGTTATTCAAGGCCAGTACCTTGTCAGGTACGAACATTCGCAGTCCCTCGCGCAGATCAAGTTTGAGCGCGGGACTTTGCTTGGGATCAACGGGTAAAGAAGTCGGGAAAGGAGGCGTTTTATGTAGGGAAAATCGCTAAATGACGACGAGCACTTTTTGTATCTGTCAGGGATTGCCCGTTGCTCGATGGCCGCCGCGCTCGCTATGCTGCTGAATCCTTTAATCGATCACGGACCCGGCCGCACCTGAGCCGCCTCTGGGATGTCATTAGAAAACGGATCAGATGCGATGAATGCACCGCTGAATGAATACGGCCCGATCAAGGCCGTGATTTTTGATATGGACGGCTTGCTGCTGGACACCGAGGGCATTTATACCGAGGTCACGTCCATGATTGCCGAGCGCTACGGTCGGGTCTTCGACTGGAGCATCAAACAGAACATCATCGGCCGTGGCGCGGGTGATCTGGCGCGGTACGTGGTCGAGGCTCTCGACCTGCCGATCACCGCCGAAGAGTTTCTGGTGATCCGCGAACCGCTGATGCGCGAGCGTTTTCCGCAAGCGCTGGCGATGCCTGGCGCCGAGGAACTGGTCAGGCACTTGAAAGCCAACAACATTCCGATCGCGGTCGGCACCAGTTCTTCGCGTCAGTCGTTCGGCCAGAAAACCACCTTGCACCGCGATTGGTTTGCGCTGTTCGACTTTGTCGTGACGGCCGATGACCCTGAAGTGGGCGCGGCCAAACCGGCGCCGGACATCTTCCTCACGGCGGCGCGGCGCCTGGGCGTTGCGCCCGAAGACTGCCTGGTGTTCGAAGACTCGCCGTTCGGTGTCACGGCGGCGAAAGCGGCGGGGATGACGGCGATTGCGATTCCCGACGCGGCGATGGCTGACGAAAAGTATGCGCATGCCGATGGCATTCTTCGTTCGTTGAAGGCGTTCAAGCCGAGTGCTTGTGGTTTGCCAGCCCTCGAATGGGCTTGAAGTAAAAAGTGTGGGAGCGAGCCTGCTCGCGAAAGCGGAAGGTCAGACGACATCAATGTCGCCTGACGCACCGTTTTCGCGAGCAGACTCGCCCCCACATAGTGATTGCGTCTAGCGCATCAGGCGCCAAAACCACCGTCGATGGTCAGGCTCGCCCCTGTGATGTAACCGGCTTCCGGCCCGACCAGATAGGCCACAAAGCTGGCGATTTCCTCGGAAGTGCCGTAACGGCCCACCGCCATCAGCGGGATCAGGCTGTCAGCGAAGTCACCGTCGGCCGGGTTCATGTCGGTGTCGACCGGGCCCGGTTGCACGTTGTTGATGGTGATGCCGCGCGGGCCGAGGTCGCGGGCCAGGCCTTTGGTCAGACCTACCAGCGCTGATTTGCTCATGGCGTAAGGGCCGCCACCGGCGAAGGGCATGCGGTCGGCGTTGGTGCTGCCGATGTTGATGATGCGACCGCCTTCAGTCATGTGTTTGGCGGCGGCCTGGGTGGCGATGAACACGCTGCGCACGTTGATGGCCAGGGTCTGGTCGAAATCTTCGAGTTTGAAATCCTCCAGTGGCGCAACGGCCAGCACGCCGGCGTTGTTGACGAGGATGTCGAGGCGACCAAAGGTGTCTACGGTGGTGGTCACGGCGCGGCGAATGGCCTCGGCGTCAGCGCTGTCGGCCTTAATGGCGAGGGCTTTGCCGCCATTGCCGGTGATGCTGTCTTGCAAGGCTTCGGCTTTGGCCGTGGAGCTGACATAGGTGAAGGCAACGGTTGCGCCTTCAGCAGCCAGGCGTTTGACAATGGCGGCGCCGATGCCGCGGGACCCGCCTTGAATCAAAGCCACTTTGCCGCTGAGGTTCTGAGTAGTCATAACGATCTCCGAAGTCCCGAGGCGAGATGCCTCGGTTGATGGAGCCTAGTATTGATTGCGGATTACACGCTGTGTAGACGGCAATTACGATAGTCTGTGTAAACCAGAAGTTTATAGTGGCGCCTATGGAAACCTTCAGCAGTATCGAATGCTTCGTGCGCAGCGCCGAGGTTGGCAGCTTCGCCGAAGCCGCGCGACGCTTGAGCCTGACCCCGGCGGCGGTGGGCAAAAGTGTTGCCAAGCTTGAGGCCCGGCTGGGTGTGCGGCTGTTCCAGCGCAGCACGCGAAGCCTGACGCTGACCGAGGCAGGTCACCTGTTTCTCGGCGAAGTCAGTTCCAGCCTGCACACGATCCAGAATGCGGTGGCCAACCTCGCCAGCGCTGAGGGTCGGCCAGCGGGAACACTGAAAGTCAGCATGGGCACGGTGTTCGGGCGTTTATATGTGGTGCCCTTACTGGGCGAGTTTCTGCGGCGATTTCCGGCGATCAACCCGGATTGGCATTTCGACAACCGGCAGGTCGATCTGATTGCTCAGGGCTTCGATGCGGCGATTGGTGGGGGATTTGAGCTGCCGCAAGGCGTGGTGGCGCGCAAGCTGACGCCGGCGCATCGGGTGCTGGTGGCGTCGGCGGAGTATCTGGCGGCGCGGCCTGTGATCGTCGAGCCCGATCAACTCAAGGACCACGACGGCATCCTGATCCGCTCCCCACAGACCGGTCGGGTGCGTTCCTGGCAATTGACCAGTCGTACTCAGCAACACAACCCGCTGGCGCTGAAGGCGCGCATGACCATGAGCGATTCGGAAGCGGCGTGTGCGACGGCGGCGCAGGGGTTGGGCATTGCGTTGGTGAGCATGCCGTTTGCTGTGGGGTATCTGGAAGCCGGGACGTTACAACGGGTTTTGCCGGACTGGTATGTCGACGACGGCAACATTTCTATCTATTACGCGGAACACAAACTGCTGCCGGGCAAGACCCGGGCGTTTGTGGATTTCATTATTGAGCAGTTTGCGGAGCGGGGGTGGGTGCAGCGGTTCAGTGCGGTTTGAGCCTGGCTTGAGACCGAGTCGCTGCTTTCGCGAGCAGGGGATTTGTGAATGACACAGATCCAATGCGAGCCTGCTCGCGATGAACGATAACGCGGTCTACCGCCCGAACCGCCCCGGCCAACCAATAATGTTCTTTGGCCGTGGCGTCGCATACGTCCGCACCTTGGAAGTGGACAACCCTAATCGCACCAGCGATTCGGCAATGGTCACCGCCGCCGTCACGCCATCCACCACCGGAACCCCGGTGCGCTGGCGAATCTGTTCATCCAGCCCGGCCATGCCGCCGCAGCCCAGGCAAATCACTTCGGCCTTGTCTTCCTGCACCGCCAGTTCCGCCTGACGGACAATCGCCTCCAGCGCCCGTTGCGGATCGGATTCCAGTTCCAGCACCGCCAGACCACTGGCCCGCACCGACGCGCAGCGGTCCCACAGCCCCGACAGTTTTAGCCGGTCCTCGATCAGGGGCACGGTGCGGTCCAGGGTGGTGACCACCGAATAGGCATGGCCGAGGAACATCGCCGTACTGGCCGCTGCATCGGTGATGTCCACCACCGGCACGTTGAGCAATTCCTGCAAGCCTTCGCGACCGTGTTCGCCGTAGCCGGCCTGGATCACAGCATCGAAGGGCTGGTCGTAGGCCATGACCCGGTCCATTACGGCGATGGCGGCCAGATAACTTTCGAAATTGCCTTCGATGGAGTCGGCGCCGAAGTAGGGCGTCAGGCCGACGATTTCCGTTCCCGGCGCGGCCACCGCCTGGGCGGATCGGGCGATGGCCTGGGTGATGGATTCGGTGGTGTTGACGTTGACCACGAGAATTCGCATGAGTAGTCCTTATTGCAGGGCGGTTCTGCGGCCCGGCGCTGGCGGGCCGCGAGTGGATTAGTGGCAGACGTTGTCGACTGCGATGCTTTCACCGCTGACGTCGGCGTAATGGGGCTGTCGCTTGGCGATGATCAGGTAGAGCATTGCGCCAATCCCGGCGCCGATCAGCCACGAGAACGGTGAAACGAGGTGGAAGCCCGGCACCAGCGCCAGGACGATGGCAATCAATGCGGCAGGAATGAACGCCGCTACGGCGCGTAAATTGACCCCGCGGCTGTAGTAATAAGCGCCGTTGGGGTCTTCGCTGTACAACTGCGGCACGTTGACCTGACCTTTTCGTACAAGCCAGTAGTCGACCATGATCACGCCGTACAACGGGCCTAGCAGGGCGCCGAGGCCGGACAGGAAATACACGATCACCAGTGGGCTGTTGTAGAGGTTCCACGGCAGGATCAGCACCGCGATGGTTGCGCTGATCAGCCCGGCGCGGCGGAAGGTCAGGTATTTAGGCGCCAGGTTACTGAGCACGAACGCCGGGGCGACGAAGTTGGCCATGATGTTCACCGCTACGGTGACGATCAGGAACGCCAGGCAGCCGAGCACCAGGAAGAAGGTGTTGGGGATCGAGGCGATGATTTCAGTCGGGCTTTCGATGATCCGGCCATTGATCTGAAATTGCGCACCACAAAGCAGGACGGTGATGGCCGCGAACACCAGAATATTCACCGGCAAGCCCCAGAAATTTCCGACCTTGATGGTTTTGCGGCACGGCGATGAACGGGCGAAGTCGCAGAAGTTGAGGATCAACGTCCCGTAGATCGCCAGCCACAATGCGCCGCCGGCAAAAATATTGCGCCACATCTCACCACCGGTCAGCGGCTCGCGGATCGACCAGGCGATGGTTGCGTCGGCTTGGGTGTACATCCAGGCGGCGAGCGCGGCGACGGTCAGCAGAATCACCGGCCCGGCGAACGCTTCATAGCGCCGTACCATTTCCATGCCGTAGGCGAGGATGCCCAGTTGCACCAGCCAGATCGCCACGAAACATACCCAGCCCAGGCTCGACAGACCAAGGATCGAGTTGTGGTCGTAGTCGGCGAAGCCGGGATGCACCGCCGTCAGCAGCACGCGAAACACTACGGACGCCAGGTACGTCTGAATGCCGAACCAGGCGATGGCGATAATGGCGCGGATCAACGCAGGAATTTGCGCCCCGTGGATACCGAAACTGATCCGGCTGATGACAGGAAACGGCACGCCGGTCTTTTGCCCCATGTAGCCGGAAAGGTTCATGAAGCCATACACCAGCGCCGCGCCGATCCCCAGGGACAACAGAATCTGCCAGCCACCCAGACCCAGCGCATACAGGCCAATGGCGAAGGAATAGTTGGCGATGTTGTGAACGTCGTTGGTCCACAGGGCGAAGATGCTGTAGCGGCCCCAGCGTCGGCCTTCGGCCTTGGTCGGCGCCAGGTCCTTGTTGTGCAGGCGCGGGCTGAGCACCACGGGTTCTTGAACAGTTTGATCTTGAGCGGTGGGTGGAAAGGAGGGCAGATCCAGCGCGATGTTGTTATTGGAGAGGCTAGTACGCATTCCGGCAGGCTCCGAGCTTGGCGTCGCGATGACTGTGCATGAGCGTGAGCTCGACAAATCTTCGTCGCGGGCAAAAGCATCATTGGTTACGGGGCATCTGCAGCCTGTACGGGATAGGGCGCTTCAGGCTTGCGGATCTAAGTGTGTGTATGTTTTGAGTTGATTGTATACAAAACATGTATGCACTTAAGCCAGATCCATGCCAGCTACCGATCTATAAAAATAGGTTCTCATTTCGTTTTGTTGATGGACCACGATAAGTGACTGAAAAAAAGGCGATATAAATTGACCGGTTGAATAGGTTTTTATTTTTCGTCGGAGGAGGTGGGAAAACTCGACTGGGGAAGTCAGGAAAAAGGGTGTAACTTTTTGGGGCGCAGAAAACAAAAGTGCACACATAAATGGCACCTATGGTGACATTCGTGTGTACACATTTATAAAACAGAACACTAATCCTGCGGGAGTGAGACCGGCTTGCCGGGGCATTCAACAGTATTGTTGACTGTTACACCGCTATCGCGAGCAGGCTCGCTCCCACAGGGGAATTCACCCGGCTCGGGCTCAGGCCTTGGACTTGCTGATGATATTCCCCGCATGCAGCCCGCATTCTTTCTGCGTCGCCTCTTCCCACCACCAACGGCCTTCACGTTCATGCTGGTTCGGCAGCACCGGGCGGGTGCAGGGTTCGCAGCCAATGCTGATGAAGCCGCGTTCGTGCAGGCTGTTGTACGGCAGTTCGAGCATGCGGATGTAACCCCAGATCTCTTCGCTGGTCATCTGCGCCAGCGGGTTGAATTTGTAGAGGGTGCGTTCCGGGGTGGAAAACGCGGTGTCGATTTCCATCACCGCTACGGCGCTGCGGGTACCCGGGCTCTGGTCCCGACGCTGGCCGGTGGCCCAGGCGCTCACGCCCGACAGTTTGCGACGCAGCGGTTCGATCTTGCGGATGCCGCAGCACTCGCCATGGCCATCCTTGTAGAAACTGAACAGGCCTTTTTCCTTCACGAACGGCTCCAGTTTCGTGTAGTCCGGGGACACCAGCTCAATGTCGATCTTGTAGTGCTCGCGCACCTGATCGATGAAGCGGTAGGTCTCCGGGTGCAAGCGACCGGTGTCGAGGCTGAACACTTTGACGTTCTTGTTCAGCTTCCAGGCCATGTCCACGAGCACCACGTCTTCGGCGCCGCTGAAAGATATCCACAGGTCATCGCCAAACTCGGCAAACGCAAGTTTCAGGATGTCCTGGGCGGATTTGTTGGCATAGGTCGTGGCGAGTTCCACAACATCGAACGATGGGCTCATCAGGGCGGCTTCCTACAGGTCGGTGGCGCTGGGCGCTCTATATGGGGCTGATGGTAACAAAATCCTGCGGCGGCGGGCGCGCCCTGTGCGTTGCGCGGGGCAGCCTGAGTCGCTAGAGTTCGGCAGTCTTTTACTCGCTCGACTCAATAATCAATACAAATGGGAGTGTCTTGTGGAAATTGCCTGTCTGGATCTCGAAGGTGTGCTGGTCCCGGAAATCTGGATCGCGTTCGCTGAAAAAACCGGTATTGAATCCCTGAGGGCGACCACCCGGGACATTCCCGACTACGACGTGCTGATGAAGCAGCGCCTGCGGATTCTCGACGAGCACGGCTTGAAACTCACTGACATCCAGGAAGTGATCGCCACGCTGAAGCCGCTGGACGGCGCTATCGAGTTCGTCAACTGGCTGCGTGAGCGGTTTCAGGTGGTGATTCTGTCGGATACGTTCTACGAGTTTTCCCAGCCGCTGATGCGTCAACTGGGCTTCCCGACCTTGCTGTGCCATCGCTTGATCACCGACGATTCGGGACGGGTGACGAGCTATCAGTTACGTCAGAAAGATCCGAAGCGGCAGTCGGTTCTGTCGTTCAAGAGTCTTTACTATCGGGTCATTGCGGCAGGGGATTCCTACAACGACACCACCATGCTGGGTGAGGCGGATGCGGGGATTCTGTTTCATGCGCCGGATAATGTGATTCGCGAGTTTCCGCAGTTCCCGGCGGTGCATACCTTTGAGGACTTGAAGCAGGAGTTCATCAAGGCTTCGAATCGGGCCTTAAGTCTGTAAACACAACCTGTGGCGAGGGAGCAAGCTCCTTCGCCACAAAAGCCCGGAATCAAAGGTTTTGCAGGGTGTCGAGCAGAACCTTCACCTTGGTAATTGATTCCTGATACTCCGCCTGCCATTCCGAGTCCGCGACAATCCCGCCACCGCCCCAGCAGCACACCTGCCCATCCTTGACCAGCAAGCTGCGAATGGCGATGGAGCTGTCCATCTCGCCGCGCACGTCCAGGTACAGCAACGAGCCGCAGTACAACCCACGACGGGTCGGCTCCAGCTCGTCGATGATCTGCATGGCGCGAATCTTCGGTGCACCGGTAATCGATCCGCCCGGAAAACTGCCAGCGATCAGATCCAGCGCATCCCGGTCATCCGCCAGTTCGCCGGTCACGCTGCTCACCAGGTGATGCACATTCGGATAGCTTTCCAGACTGAACAACTCCGGCACCCGCACCGAGCCGATGCGGCAAGTGCGACCGAGGTCGTTGCGCAGCAGGTCGACGATCATCAGGTTCTCGGCACGGTCCTTGGGACTGGCCAGCAGTTCGGCAGCGTTCGCGGCGTCTTCGGCAGCCGTCAGGCCACGCGGACGGGTACCTTTGATCGGGCGGGTTTCCACATGACGTTCACTGACTTTGACGAAGCGCTCAGGCGACAGACTCAACACCGCGCCGCCGTCGGGCAGGCTCTGGAAACCGGAAAACGGTGTCGGGCACGCGGCCCGCAGCGCGATATACGCGGCCCACGGATCACCCGCACATTGCGCACGAAAGCGCTGGGCGAAATTCACCTGATAACAATCGCCCGCCTGGATGTACTGCTGAATGCGCTCAAGTGCGTGGCGATACTCGTCAGCGCTCAGGTCGGCCTTCATCGGGGCTTTCAAACTGAACGGCTCGATCGGCTCAACCGCAGGCTGACTGAACAAGGCGATCAAGCGCTGGCGCTCGCTGTCGATCAGTGTCGGGTGGAACACCAGTTGACTGGTAGCCAACTGGTGATCGCTGATCAATGCCCAGTCGTACAGCCCGAAACGCGCATCCGGCAATTGCAGGTCGTCCTGCGCCTGGCTCGGCAGGTGTTCAAGATGCCGTCCGAAGTCATAACTCAGATAACCGATCAGCCCGCCGGCGAATGGCAGTTCATCGGAGACTGCCGCTTCACCCAGTCGTGCCAGATGGTCGCGAAGGCGTTGCAGGAAATCGCTGCCACTTTCGTCAGGCAATACTGCTATTTGCTGCAGCGGCCAGGCGCTGAGCAGGTCATAACGCCCGCGATCAGCGGTGGGCCGGCCGCTGTCGAGCAGCACGGCACCGGGGGCATGACGAATCGCCGCGAAGTACTCGGCGGGGTTGGCGCGATAGGGCAGCGGGTGTACGGAACAGGTCAACATGGGCGGGGCAGATCAGCCATCGAGGCGGGGGTGCGATTGTAGTCCTCTGCAGGATTTGCTCCTAGAGGGGATGTCGGGGATTGGCAGATTGGGGACAGGGTTGCGAGGTTTGGTGACTGTTAGTCAGTCTTCGCGGGCAAGCCTCGCTCCTACGGGTTTGTGCCGTTCGCCGAGAATGTGAACGACGCTAGATCTGTAGGAGCGAGGCTTGCCCGCGAAGGCAGCGACTCGGTTTCGGATCAGCCTTCGACGGCAGGAATATGCCCAAACATCTCCTGAACAAACTCGACCCGCTCCTGAACCGACTCAACAACCCCGCGCGCTTTCAGCTCTTCCAGCCGCGCTTCAACCGCATGAGTGCGCAGCGTCAGGCCGCAATCGTTGGCAATCTGGATGTTTAGCCCGGGCCGGGCATTGAGCTCAAGAATCAGCGGGCCTTTTTCCTGGTCGAGCACCATGTCGACACCGATGTAGCCCAGCCCGCACAGCTCATAACAGCCGGCAGCGAGTTTCATGAAACCGTCCCAGTAGGGCAGTTGCACGCCGTCCACCGCGTTGGTGGTGTCCGGATGTTTGGTGATGATGTTGTTCAGCCAGGTGCCGCGCAGCGTTTGCCCGGTTGCGAGGTCGACGCCGACGCCGATGGCGCCCTGGTGCAGGTTGGCCTTGCCGCCGGACTGGCGCGTCGGCAGGCGCAACATCGCCATCACCGGATAGCCCATCAACACGATGATGCGAATGTCCGGGACGCCTTCGTAGCTGATGCTTTTGAAGATCTGGTCCGGGATCACGCGGTATTCGATCAGTGCGCGGTCACGGTGACCGCCCAGGGAATACAGGCCGGTGAGGATGCTGGAGACATGGTGCTCGATCTCCTCATGACTGATGATCTTGCCGGACACCGTGCGATAGCGGCCCTCGAAACGGTCGGCAACCACAATGATGCCGTCGCCGCCCGCGCCCTGGGCCGGTTTGATCACGAAGTCGGTGCGCCCGCCGATGATCTTGTCGAGGTTATCGATTTCCTTCTCGGTGGAGATCACGCCGTACAGTTCCGGCACATGAATACCGGCGGCGATCGCGCGTTCCTTGGTGATGATCTTGTCATCGACAATCGGGTACAGGCTGCGCTTGTTGTACTTGAGCACGTAGTCCGCGTTACGCCGATTGATCCCCATGATGCCCCGGGCTTCCAGGGCCTTCCAGGTCTTCCAGAAGCCGAACATCAAGAGTCAGCCTTCTTGAGGAAAGCCTTGAAGCGCACCAGTTCAGTCAGGCGGTAACCGCGATAACGCCCCATCGCCAGCATGAAACCCACCAGGATCAGCAGGATCGCCGGGAAGGTGAACACGAAGTACACCAGCTCCGGCACGCTCATGATCAGGTGCGCCAGGGAGGCGGCAAACAGCGTGCCGATCGCCACTTTCATCGCATGCCCGGAACCGCGTTCTTCCCAGGTAATCGACAGGCGTTCGATGGTCATGGTCAGAATCACCATCGGGAACAGCGCCACCGACAGCCCGCGTTCCAGGCCGAGTTTATGGCTGAACAGGCTGATCGCCGCGATCAGCACCACCACGAAGGTCAGCACCACCGACAGCCTCGGCAGCATCTGCAACTTCAAGTGTTCAAGGTAGGAGCGCAGTGACAGCCCGAGCGCCGTGATGACCGTAAACAGCACGATGCCGAAGCCAAGCTGGGTTTCGCGGAAGGCGAGGGCGATCAGCACCGGGGTAAAGGTGCCGAGGGTCTGCAGGCCGATCAGGTTACGCAGGATCAGGATCACCAGCACGCCGATCGGGATCATCACCATGATCATGAAGGTCTGCTGGGTTTGCAGGGGCAAACCGTACAGCGAGTATTCGAGGAAGTTGGCGTCGGTGTTTTCGTCGGTCAGCTTGGCCAGTCGAATCGCGTTCATTTCGCTGTTGTTCAGGCTGAACGTCACGTTGGCTTTCTTGCCGCCATCGACGGTGATCAGGTTCTCGTCGCCGGTCCACCACAGCAGGCGGTCGGACGGCAGGCCTTGTTCGCCGGTTTCCGGGTTGAAGTACAGCCAGTCGGTGCCGTTGAAGCTGCGCAGCCAGAGTTCCGGCGTTTGCGGCTGATCGGCCACCAGACGGATGGTGTGGACCTTTTCCACCGGCACGTGGGCGATGGACAGGACCAGCTCGACGATTTTCGCCTTGTGCCCGGTGGAAGGATCGCCGCCCAGCAACAGCTTCACGTTGTCATCGTTGAGATTGTTGACACGCTTGATGGCTTCGCCGATGAAGGTTTCGACGTCGGCCGAGTGTTGGCGGATCGGCGCGAGCAGGGCTTCGGCGGCGATTTTTTCCGCACCTTCGACGGCGATGCTGTCGCGGAAGGTCGGGCCCTTGACCTTGGATTTTTCGCCGGTGTAGCGCTTGGTCAGCACCAGGCGGTAATAAAGGGTCTGGTTGCCCTTGGCCCGGCGCGCCGACCAGGTCACCTTGCGGTTGCCATCTACGCGGTTCACGGCGACGCCGTAGTTATTGGAAATGAAACTCTCGTTGAGGCTGACGTAGTCGCGGCTCAGCGGCGGCACGAACATCTGGATCTTGACCGGGTCTTTGGCACTGGCGACGAACTCGACCTTGGCGTCGATATTCCACAAGTCGTCGGTGGCGTCCTCGGTCACGGGAATGCCGAGCACGAAAATCTGATAGGCCGTAACTGAAATGCCCAGCACCACCAGGATGGCGATCAGCAGTTTCAGATGGAGGGTAAGAGCGCGCATTGGAATTACTCTGCGGTATGTGCGTCGGTGGCGCAGGCGGGTTTGCCAGCAGCGTATTTAAGACTGGGGTCGACCAGCGCGTCGAAGCGTTTCAGCGCTTCGGAGCCGATCAAGAGCGGGTATTGGAAGGCGCTACGGTCGGTTAGGTTCACTTCGATACTGCGTAAAGCCGAACCCATGCAGATATCCAGCTCGATCACCGGACGGGCGGTGTACTTCTTGCCCTCTTCCGGGTCGTAGTCGCCGGCACGACGCTTGATCTTGCTGACGCGGGCCAGTGGCCGTTCGATGGGGTGCGAATGCGCTGCGTCGATGGCCAGATAGAAGCGCACCCAGGACTCGCCATTGCGTTTGAAACGTTTGATGTCGCGGGCACTCAGGGACGCTGTTTTCGCCCCGGTGTCGAGTTTGGCGGCGACTTCCAGGTTGATGCCATCCAGGGAAGCATACTCGTTGAGGCCGTACACGGTCTTTTCCCCCGCCACGGCGAAACCGGGCAGGCAAAGAAGATAAAGGAATGTCGGGAGGGGCTTGAGTCTCATAAATCCTGGTGCGCAGCGGTCCGTACTTCAATTCAAGGCCCTGGCATCGCTGCGCAAGCTCCCTCGTATGCCTATCAACTATTTATGACAAGCCGTGCAGATGTCACAGACAAATGCGGGCGGCATTCTAGCACGGTGGGTTTATGGCGCCAGCGCTGGCGGGGGGCTATAAACAGAAGGGCTGCCTTGTTGTGGTGCAGTCGGTTATTAGACGATTGTCGACAATACCTATTTATCCTTTGACTGTTGCGGCTGTTTTCGCTAGTTTTTGCGGCATTGGCTTTCAAGGTGTCGACAATATGCTGGATCAACTCGATCCCCCGGTGGTTACGCAAGACGAATCGGAGACGCTTTCCGAAAACGTCTTCCGCCGCATTCAGGCGGCCATCGTCAAAGGCGAGATCGCCCCGGGCAGCAAGATCTCCGAGCCGGAGCTGGCGCGCACCTACGGCATCAGCCGCGGGCCGTTGCGCGAGGCGATCCATCGACTGGAAGGCCAGCGCCTGCTGGTCCGCGTACCGCACGTCGGGGCGCGGGTGGTTTCGCTTAGCCATGCCGAGCTGCTGGAGCTCTACGAGATTCGCGAATCCCTCGAAGGCATGGCCTGTCGGCTGGCGGCCGAACGCATGACCGTCGAAGAAATCGACGAACTGCGCCGTGTCCTCGAAACCCACGAGCGCGATGAGGCGTTTCAGGCCGGCGTTGGCTATTACCAGCAGGAAGGCGACTTCGACTTCCACTACCGGATCATCCAGGGCAGCGGCAACCGCACCCTGACGCAGATGCTGTGCGGCGAGCTCTACCAGCTGGTGCGCATGTACCGCATCCAGTTTTCCACCACGCCCAATCGCCCGCACCAGGCCTTTGCCGAGCACCACCGAATTCTCGACGCCATCGCCGACCGTGACGGTGAGCTAGCCGAGTTGTTGATGCGCCGTCACATCGGCGCCTCCAAACGCAATATCGCCCGTCACTACCAGGACGGCGCTAACCAGACAGCCACTGAACGAGGTGAGTCATGAGTTCCAACAAGAGCACTCCAGGCCAGCGTTTCCGCGATGCGGTCGCCAGCGAACATCCGCTGCAAGTGGTCGGCGCGATCAACGCCAACCACGCGCTGCTGGCCAAGCGCGCCGGTTTCAAGGCCATTTACCTGTCGGGTGGCGGGGTGGCTGCCGGCTCCCTCGGCGTGCCGGACCTGGGCATCACCGGCCTGGATGACGTGCTGACCGACGTGCGTCGCATTACCGACGTGTGCGACCTGCCGCTGCTGGTGGACGTGGACACCGGTTTCGGTTCCTCGGCGTTCAACGTCGCGCGCACCGTCAAGTCGATGATCAAGTTCGGCGCGGCGGCGATTCATATTGAAGATCAGGTCGGCGCCAAGCGCTGCGGTCACCGTCCGAATAAAGAGATCGTGTCGCTGCAGGAAATGGTCGACCGGATCAAGGCCGCCGTCGATGCGCGTACCGATGACAGCTTCGTGATCATGGCTCGCACCGACGCCCTGGCAGTGGAAGGTCTGGAATCCGCGCTGGATCGCGCCGCCGCCTGCATCGAAGCCGGCGCCGACATGATCTTCCCGGAAGCCATCACCGAACTGGACATGTACAAGCTGTTCGCCAACCGCGTGAAAGCGCCGATCCTGGCCAATATCACCGAATTCGGCGCGACGCCGCTGTACACCACCGAGCAACTTGCCGCTGCCGATGTGTCGCTGGTGCTGTACCCGCTGTCCGCTTTCCGCGCGATGAACAAGGCGGCGGAAAACGTCTACACCGCAATCCGTCGCGACGGCACGCAACAGAACGTGATCGACACCATGCAGACCCGCATGGAGCTCTACGATCGCATCGACTACCACACCTTCGAGCAGAAGCTCGATGCGTTGTTTGCCGCGAAGAAGTAACGAAAGCCCTGTAGGAGCGAAGCTTGCTCTGGGCGGCGATCCGACGAAGACGCACTGACATTCACATTAATGTCGTCTGATCAGCGCTTTCGCGAGCAAGCATCGCTCCTACAAGTTTCCCTGACAAATTCAAGAAAAACTGGAGACAGCAATGGCCGAAGCAAAAGTACTCAGTGGCGCCGGGCTCCGTGGCCAGGTTGCCGGGCAAACCGCTCTGTCCACCGTGGGCCAATCGGGCGCAGGCCTGACCTATCGCGGCTACGACGTTCGCGAACTGGCGGCCGACGCGCAATTCGAAGAAGTGGCTTATCTGCTGCTTTACGGTGAATTGCCGACCAAGGCACAACTCGCCGCTTACATCAGCAAACTGGGCAAGCTGCGCGACCTGCCGCAAGCGCTCAAAGAAGTGCTGGAACGCATTCCTGCCGACGCCCACCCGATGGACGTGATGCGTACCGGTTGCTCGTTCCTGGGCAACATCGAGCCGGAGAAAGACTTCTCCGAACAACACGACGTGACCGACCGCCTGCTGGCCGCGTTCCCGGCGATCATGTGCTACTGGTATCGCTTCAGCCATGACGGCAAGCGCATCAGCTGCGTGAGCGACGAACAATCCATCGGCGGCCACTTCCTGCACTTGCTGCACGGCAAGAAACCGAGCGATTTGCACGTCAAAGTGATGAACGTTTCGCTGATCCTCTACGCGGAACACGAGTTCAACGCCTCGACCTTCACCGCACGGGTGTGCGCCTCGACGCTGTCGGACATGTATTCCTGCGTCACCGCGGCCATCGGTTCGTTGCGCGGCCCTCTGCACGGCGGCGCCAACGAAGCGGCGATGGAAATGATCGAGCGCTTCTCGTCGCCTGAAGAGGCCGTCGAGGGCACCCTCGGCATGCTGGCGCGCAAGGACAAGATCATGGGCTTCGGCCACGCGATCTATAAAGACAACGATCCGCGTAACGAAGTGATCAAGGGCTGGTCGAAAAAACTCGCTGAAGAAGTGGGCGACACCGTGCTGTTCCCGGTTTCCGAAGCCATCGACGCGACCATGTGGGAACAGAAGAAACTGTTCCCGAACGCCGACTTCTACCATGCGTCGACGTACCACTTCATGGGCATCCCGACCAAGTTGTTCACACCGATCTTCGTTTGCTCGCGCCTGACCGGCTGGGCGGCGCACGTGTTCGAACAACGCGCCAACAACCGCATCATCCGCCCGAGCGCCGAGTATGTCGGCGTCGAACAGCGCAAGTTCGTGCCAATCGAACAACGCTGAATGGTGAAGGCCTGCACCGGGATCTGAACTCTACGCAGATCCCTGTAGGAGCGAGCCTGCTCGCGATGACGGACTGACATTCAAAATGGATGTCGACTGATTGACCGCTATCGCGAGCAGGCTCACTCCTACAGTGGATTGTGTGCATTTCAGGTGCTGTGCCAGGCCCCACCTTTTGAAACTACCGTGACCGAGTCCTGACGATGAACACTGAATTCCGTAAACCGCTGCCCGGCAGCCATCTGGATTACTTCGACGTCCGCGCGGCTGTCGAGGCCATCCAGCCTGGCGCCTACGACACTCTGCCGTACACCTCACGCGTGCTGGCGGAAAACCTGGTACGTCGCTGCGACCCGGCCACGCTCACCGAATCCCTGAAGCAATTCATCGAGCGCAAACGCGACCTCGACTTCCCGTGGTTCCCGGCTCGCGTGGTGTGCCACGACATCCTCGGCCAGACCGCGCTGGTCGACCTCGCCGGCCTGCGTGACGCCATCGCCCTGCAAGGTGGTGACCCGGCGCAAGTGAACCCGGTGGTGCCGACGCAGTTGATCGTCGACCACTCCCTGGCCGTCGAGCGCGGAGGCTTCGACCCGGAGGCGTTCGAGAAGAATCGCGCCATCGAAGACCGTCGCAACGAAGACCGTTTCCACTTCATCAACTGGACCAAAAAGGCCTTCAAGAACGTTGATGTGATTCCACCGGGCAACGGCATCATGCACCAGATCAACCTGGAGAAAATGTCTCCGGTGATCCAGGTACGTGACGGCGTGGCGTTCCCCGACACTTGCGTCGGCACCGACAGCCACACCCCGCACGTCGATGCACTGGGCGTGATCGCCATCGGTGTCGGTGGTCTGGAAGCCGAGAGCGTGATGCTCGGCCGTGCGTCGTGGATGCGTCTGCCGGAAAGCGTCGGCGTTGAACTGACCGGCAAGCTGCAACCGGGCATCACTGCCACTGACATGGTGCTGGCGTTGACCGAGTTCCTGCGCAAGCAAAAAGTGGTCGGCGCATGGCTGGAATTCTTCGGCGAAGGCGCCGCCGCGCTGACCCTCGGCGACCGCGCCACCATCTCCAACATGGCCCCGGAATACGGCGCCACGGCGGCGATGTTCTACATCGACCAGCAAACCATCGACTACCTCAAACTCACCGGCCGTGAAGACGAGCAGGTGCAGTTGGTCGAGAACTACGCCAAGCAAACCGGCCTGTGGGCTGACAGCCTGAAAGGCGCGCAATACGAGCGCGGCCTGACGTTCGACTTGTCCACCGTCGTGCGCAACATGGCCGGCCCGAGCAACCCGCACGCCCGCGTCGCCACCTCGGATCTCGCCGCCCAAGGCATCTCCGGTCAGTGGGACGACGTTCCTGGCCAGATGCCGGATGGCGCGGTGATCATCGCCGCCATCACCAGCTGCACCAACACCAGTAACCCGCGCAACGTGATTGCCGCCGGCCTGCTGGCGCGCAACGCCAACAAGCTCGGCCTGACCCGCAAGCCGTGGGTCAAATCGTCCCTGGCGCCGGGTTCGAAAACCGTGGCGCTGTACCTGGACGAAGCCGGCCTGACGACTGAGCTGGAGCAACTTGGTTTCGGCGTCGTGGCGTTCGCTTGCACCACGTGTAACGGCATGTCCGGTGCGCTGGATCCGGTGATCCAGCAAGAGATCATCGACCGCGACCTGTACGCCACCGCCGTGCTCTCCGGTAACCGCAACTTCGACGGCCGGATTCACCCGTACGCCAAGAACGCGTTCCTTGCTTCGCCGCCGTTGGTGGTTGCTTACGCCATCGCCGGCACCATCCGTTTCGACATCGAAAAAGATGTGCTGGGCCTGGACGCCGAAGGCAAGGAAATCCGCCTGAAAGACATCTGGCCGAGCGACGAAGAAATCGACGCCGTGGTCAAGGCGTCGGTCAAGCCGGAGCAGTTCCGTCAGGTCTACATTCCAATGTTCGCCATCCATGAAGACACCGGCCCGAAAGTCACGCCGCTGTACGACTGGCGCGAGATGAGCACTTACATCCGCCGTCCGCCGTACTGGGAAGGCGCGCTGGCCGGCGCACGTCCGCTCAAGGGCATGCGCCCATTGGCGGTGCTGCCGGATAACATCACCACCGATCACCTGTCGCCGTCGAACGCGATCATGCTGGACAGCGCGGCGGGTGAATACCTGGCGAAAATGGGTTTGCCGGAAGAAGACTTCAACTCTTACGCGACTCACCGCGGTGACCACCTGACCGCGCAGCGCGCCACCTTCGCCAACCCGAAACTGTTCAATGAAATGGTTCAGGAAAACGGCAAGGTCAAGCAGGGTTCTCTCGCTCGCGTCGAGCCGGAAGGCAAAGTGATGCGCATGTGGGAAGCCATCGAAACCTACATGGAGCGCAAGCAGCCGCTGATCATCATTGCCGGTGCCGATTACGGTCAGGGTTCGTCCCGCGACTGGGCCGCCAAGGGCGTGCGTCTGGCGGGTGTCGAGGCGATTGCCGCTGAAGGTTTCGAGCGCATCCACCGCACCAACCTGGTGGGCATGGGCGTGTTGCCGCTGGAGTTCAAGCCGGGCACCGACCGTCATACCCTGGCCATCGACGGTAGCGAAACCTACGACGTGATCGGTGAGCGCACGCCGCGTGCCGAACTGACGCTGGTGATCAACCGCAAGAACGGCGAACGCGTCGAAGTGCCGGTGACCTGCCGCCTCGACACCGCTGAAGAAGTGTCGATCTACGAAGCCGGCGGCGTGTTGCAGCGTTTCGCTCAGGACTTCCTCGAAGAATCGGCGGTTGCCGTTTAACACGATGAGTTCGGGCGGGACCCTGCGGTCCCGCTCGATCCTAAAAGGACCATCATGGCTCACGCACCTCAGATCAAAATCCCCGCCACCTACATGCGCGGCGGCACCAGCAAAGGCGTGTTTTTCAGCCTCAAAGACCTGCCCGAAGCGGCACAGATTCCCGGCCCGGCGCGCGATGCCTTGTTGCTGCGTGTGATCGGCAGCCCCGACCCCTACGACAAGCAAATCGACGGTATGGGCGGCGCGACGTCCAGCACCAGCAAAACCGTGATCCTGTCGAAAAGCACCAAGGCTGATCACGACGTCGATTACCTGTTCGGTCAGGTCTCGATCGACAAGCCTTTCGTCGACTGGAGCGGTAATTGCGGCAACCTGTCGGCAGCGGTCGGTTCGTTCGCCATCAGTAATGGTTTGGTGGACGCCAGCCGCATTCCGCAGAACGGCATCGCCGTGGTGCGCGTATGGCAGGCCAACATCGGCAAGACCATCATCGCCCACGTGCCGATCACTAACGGTGAAGTGCAGGAAACCGGCGATTTCGAACTCGACGGCGTGACCTTTCCCGCCGCTGAAGTGCAGGTCGAATTCATGGACCCTGCCGCGGAAGAAGAGGGTGGCGGCGGTTCAATGTTCCCCACCGGCAATCTGGTGGATGACCTGGAAGTGCCCGGCGTCGGGACTTTCAAGGCAACCATGATCAATGCCGGTATCCCGACGATTTTCGTCAATGCCGAAGACATTGGCTACACCGGCACCGAGTTGCAGGGGGCGATCAATGGCGATCCGAAAGCGCTGCTGATGTTCGAGACGATCCGTGCTTATGGCGCGTTGCGCATGGGCTTGATCAAGGACCTGGACGAAGCGGCCAAGCGTCAGCACACACCTAAGGTGGCCTTTGTGGCAAAGCCGGCGGACTACGTGTCGTCCAGCGGCAAAGCCATTGCGGCAGGGGATGTCGACCTGCTGGTACGTGCGTTGTCGATGGGTAAATTGCACCACGCGATGATGGGCACGGCGGCCGTTGCCATCGGCACGGCAGCGGCGATTACCGGCACCTTGGTCAACCTCGCTGCGGGTGGAATCGAACGCAATGCCGTGCGCTTCGGGCATCCGTCCGGCACCTTGCGGGTGGGCGCTGAAGCTAGCCTGGTGAACGGTGAATGGAAAGTGAACAAGGCCATCATGAGCCGCAGTGCGCGGGTGTTGATGGAAGGTTACGTCCGCGTGCCGGGCGATTCCTTCTAACAACATCTAACGCCTGTAGGAGCCAGGCTTGCCGGCGAAGGCGCCCTCAAGATCGCCTTCGCCGGCAAGCCTGGCTCCTACAGGTCCGATTTCAACAATAAGAATGTTGTAACCCATCGAGATTGATCCCTGAACCGAGGTCCCATCAACGAACCACTTCAAGAGTGAATCGAACATGAGCGCCAACGTCGACCTGAACAACCGCCCCGACTACGACACCGTCCTGCAGGACATTGCCGATTACGTCCTCAACTTCAAGATCGAGTCCGCTGAAGCGCTCGACACTGCCCGCAACTGCCTGATCGACACCCTCGGCTGCGGCCTGCTGGCCCTGCGCTTCCCCGAATGCACCAAACACCTGGGCCCTATCGTGGAAGGCACCATCGTCCCGTTCGGTGCACGCGTGCCAGGCACCCCATTCCGGCTCGATCCCGTCAAGGCGGCCTGGGACATCGGCTGCATCGTGCGCTGGCTCGACTACAACGACACCTGGCTCGCCGCCGAATGGGGCCATCCGTCCGATAACCTCGGCGGTATTCTCGCAGTGGCCGATCACCTGTCGCAAAAGCGCCTGGCCAATGGCGATGCGCCGCTGACCGTTCGCGCAGTGCTCGAAGCCATGATCATGGCCCACGAGATTCAAGGCGTGATCGCACTGGAAAACTCCTTCAATCGGGTAGGGCTCGATCACGTCATCCTGGTGAAAGTCGCCTCGACCGCCGTCACCGCCAAACTCATGGGCGCCAATCGCGAGCAGTTGCTGTCAGCGTTGTCCCATGCCTTCGCCGACGGCCAGGCGCTGCGCACGTATCGGCATGCGCCGAATGCCGGGTCGCGCAAGTCCTGGGCGGCGGGCGATGCGTCCAGTCGGGGTGTGCGCCTGGCGGACATGGCGATGCGTGGCGAGATGGGCATTCCCGGCGTGCTGACGGCGAAGCAGTGGGGCTTTTACGATGTATTGTTCAGCCACACCAACAACGATCTGGCGCTCAAGCCCGAAGACAAACGCGCCTTCAGCTTCTCCCGCCCATACGGCACCTACGTGATGGAAAACGTGCTGTTCAAAATCAGTTTCCCCGCTGAATTCCACGCACAAACAGCCTGCGAAGCGGCAGTGACGCTTCATCCACAGGTTAGAAATCGTCTGCATGAGATCGACAAAATCGTCATCACCACCCACGAGTCGGCGATCCGGATCATTTCCAAGGTGGGCCCGCTGGCCAACGCTGCCGACCGCGACCACTGCATTCAGTACATGACGGCGGTGCCGCTGGCTTTCGGTAATCTGGTCGCCGAGCAGTACGAAGACAGTTTCCACGCGGCGCACCCGATCATTGATGTATTGCGCGAGAAAATGGTCATCGTCGAAGACCCGCAGTACACCCGCGAGTACCTCGAGGCGGACAAGCGTTCCATCGCCAACGCGATCCAGGTGTTTTTCAAGGACGGCTCCAGCACCGAGAAGGTCGTGGTGGAATATCCGATCGGGCATCGCCGTCGCCGCACCGATGGCATTCCGTTGCTGGAGGACAAGTTCAAGGCCAACCTGGCGACGCGCTTCACCGCCCAGCGCAGTGCGGAGATTTTTGCGTTGTGCAAGGATCAGGCTGTGCTGGAGGCAACCCCGGTCAATCGCTTCGTCGACCTGTTCGTGATCTGACACGAATTCCTGCAAAAGACAGGGGGGCGGCGATCCGACTTACTGGCGAAGGCGTATTTGAAGACGCCTTCGCCGGCAGCCTGGCTCCTGCAGGGGCGGCCGGCGTCAACCCTTGAGCCATTTTTCGACGGGTAATTTGGTGATGGCAAACCCGGTCAGCAACACCGCCGAATACCCCATCAACTCCCGGGTCAGACTGTGCCCCTCATACCACGCGCCAATCACCACCGCGAACACCGGAAAAATAATAAACACGAACGACAGAATGATCGGGCTCAAGCGTTTGAGCAGCAAAAAGTAAACGATAAACCCGCCCACCGAGGCCACAAGTCCCAGATACAGCAAGGCGCCCCACGAACGCGCAGTGATGTCTTCGAACACCGGAGCCTCAACGCTCAATCCCGCCACAAACAGCATCAAACCGGCCAGGCCGATGGGCAGCGTGTTGTAAGTAATCACACTGATCGCACTGCCTTGCTTCTTGGTGATGACGTAACACAGCGCATGCATGACCGCCGCCGCCAGAATCGCCAGTACCCCGAACAATTCGGCATGGTCCAGGTGCAGCCCCTGGCTGCGGATAATCATGAACAGACTGCCAAAACCGATGGCGATGCCAATCACTTGCGAAGGGTAGATTTTCTGCCGCAGAAACACGGCGGAAAACAGCAGGATGAACACCGGCATGCAGCTGAACAGCAGCGCGGTCAGGCCGGACGACACGTGCATCTCGCCGTAGTTGAGCAAGTAATACGGCAGGCTGAAATACGACAGGGTGACGAACACGAAAAACCAGCGGCTTTGCCGGGGAAACAGCAGCGGCTCGCGACGCAGCAGGGCGAAGCTCAAAAACAGCGGAAAGGCGATCAGAAAACGCAGCCCGGCGGCGGTCAGCGGGGGCACACTTTCGACGGCAATCTTGATGCCCAGCCACGTCGTGCCCCAACTCAGGCAAACGATCAGGAACAGCACGCTGGTGACCCCTCCGGCCAGCCACGGTTTTCGGATACTGGAAAAGGCGCTGAGGGCCGTGGACATGATCGTGCTCCTTCGTCGTCGAAATTGACCCGGTTACCAAATAGGTCTATCCCTGATTGAACCTGTTTTCAGCACGCTATTCGGGATGGAAATGACTGTCAAAGTAAGTATTGCCACCGTGCCAATCTTGCGCGAAGGCCTGGCTCAGGGGCGCGGCGTGAAGTACAAGCGCCTCGCCGAAGCCCTGGAAAAGAGTATCGGCGAAGGTTTGATCGAACCCGGCAGCAAGCTGCCACCCCATCGTCTGTTAGCAGACAGCCTGGGAGTGACCATCGGCACCATCAGCCGTGCCTATGGCGAACTGGAACGGGTAGGGTTGGTCGTGGCTCGTGTAGGAGATGGCACCTATGTGCGTCAGCGCGGGATGGAGCGGGTGCGGGATGGCGGCTTTCGCAATGTCAGCGACGACCCACAGCCTTACTTCGATATGAGTCGGAATCAGCCGATTCCGGGGCAGGAAGGCGCTTTTCTGAGTCAAAGCCTGCAGGCCTTGGCCAGCGATCCATACACCTTGCAACTGCTTAGCGGTTATACGGCCGATGCCGGGTTGCCGCGCCATCGTGCGGCAGGTGCCCATTGGCTGCGGCATCAGGCCTTCGTGCCGAGCGCCGAGCAGGTTATTTGCGTCAATGGCGGCCAGCACGGCTTGCTCTGCGTGCTGATGGCGCTGCTCAAGCCCGGCGACACTCTGGTCACCGAGCAGTTGACTTACCCCGGGTTGATCAGTGTCGCCCGCATGCTCGGCATCAAGGTGATCGGTGTCGGGATGGATGACGAAGGATTGTTGCCCGAGTCTTTGTCGGAGGTTTGCCAGCATCATCGGGTATCAGCGGTGTACTGCACGCCGACCCTCCAAAATCCTACGGCGGCGGTGATGTCCGTCCCACGACGTGAGGCGATTGCCGAGGTCTGTCGCCAACATAATCTGCTGATCATCGAGGACGAAGCCCACGCCGTGCTCGCGCAGCAGCGTCCGTTGCCCTTGAGCCACTTTGCCCCGGAGCGTTCGGTGTTGATCGGCAGTCTGAGCAAAGCGGTTTCGGCGGGTTTACGGGCGGGTTATCTGCATGCGCCGCAACCGTTGATCGGACGTTTGAGCGCGGCGGTGCGCGGGACGTGCTGGATGGCGAGTCCGCTGTCGATGGAGCTGGCGACGGCGTGGATCGAAAACGGTATCGCCGAGCAGTTGCTGGGGCAGCAGATTGCTGAAATCAGTCGCCGCAAGCGTTTGGTCAGCCCCATGTTAGAAGAGGTCGGGTACAAGACTCATCCCCACAGCCCACACTTCTGGATCGAAGTGCCCGAGCCGTGGCGAGCATCGCAGATTGCGGCGGAGCTCAAGCAGAACAATTACCTGGTGGCCACCGCGGAGGCATTTGCGGTCGGGCATGCCGCAGTGCCGCAATTCATTCGGGCGAGTGTGTGTCATTCGGCGGGGGATGATCGGTTGTTGCTGCAGGGGTTTGAAGCATTGGCGAGGGCATTGGCAGAGACCGTGTAATCGTTCTTCGCGAGCAGGCTCGCTCCCACAGTGGATCTCTGTCGTACACAAACTTTGTGTCAACTGGAGATCAACTGTGGGAGCGAGCCTGCTCGCGAAAGCGCTATAACGGGCGCCGCAGAACTATTTGAACCGCCGCTCCACCCCTTTCTCCACCAGGATTTTCGCCGAAATCTCTTCCACCGAAAAATGCGTGGAATTGATGTTCGGAATGTTCTCCCGGCGGAACAGGTTCTCCACCTCGCGCACTTCAAACTCGCACTGGGCGTAGCTCGAATAGCGGCTGTTGGGCTTGCGCTCGTTGCGGATCGCGGTGAGACGATCCGGGTCGATGGTCAGGCCGAACAGCTTGTGCTGGTGGGCGCGCAGGGCGGTGGGCAGTTGCAGGCGTTCCATGTCGTCTTCGGTCAGCGGGTAGTTGGCCGCGCGGATGCCGAATTGCATCGCCATGTACAGGCACGTCGGTGTCTTACCACAACGCGACACGCCCACTAGGATGAGGTCGGCCTTGTCGTAATAATGCGTGCGCGCGCCGTCGTCATTGTCGAGGGCGAAGTTCACCGCCTCGATCCGCTCCATGTAATTGGAGTTGGTGCCGATGGAGTGGGATTTGCCGACGGTGTAGGAAGAATGCTCGGTCAGTTCCTGTTCAAGCGGCGCCAGGAAGGTCGAGAAAATGTCGATCATGAAACCATTGGACGTGGCGAGGATCTCACGGATGTCCTGATTGACGATGGTGTCAAAGATAATCGGCCGGAAACCGTCGGTTTCGGCGGCTTTGTTGATTTGTTGTACCATGGCCCGCGCTTTATCCACGTTGTCGATGTACGGACGCGTGAATTTGCTGAAGGTAATGTTTTCGAACTGCGCCAGGAGGCTTTGGCCGAGGGTTTCGGCTGTGATGCCGGTGCCGTCGGAAATAAAGAAAGCAGATCGTTTCATTTGCACCTTGGGCCTTAAGCTAGTGACGAATCTTGGATATGATAGGCGCGATTTGCCGGCCGCCAGTGGCCCGCATTCTCACTTATTTTCCAGGTCCAGGCCATACAGCTGGCAAACGCTCCCCCGAGCGCCCGGCTTCTGAGCTTTTCCAACACAGTTAGTGGAGAGATCACCTTGGTAGAGTACGTAGTTTCCCTCGATAAGCTCGGCGTCCATGATGTAGAGCACGTAGGGGGCAAGAACGCATCCCTGGGCGAGATGATCAGTAACCTCGCAGGTGCCGGTGTATCGGTGCCCGGTGGCTTCGCCACGACAGCTCAGGCTTATCGTGATTTTCTGGAACTGAGCGGCCTGAACGATCAGATCCACGCCGCCCTCGACGCCCTGGACGTCGACGATGTCAACGCCTTGGCCAAGACTGGCGCCCAGATCCGTCAATGGATCATGGAAGCCGAATTTCCCGAGAAACTCAACGCCGAGATCCGCACTGCGTTCGCCACGCTGTCGGCCGGCAACCCTGACATGGCCGTGGCCGTGCGTTCTTCCGCTACCGCCGAAGACCTGCCGGACGCTTCCTTCGCCGGTCAGCAGGAAACCTTCCTGAACATCCGTGGTGTCGAAAACGTTATTCGCGCCGCCAAAGAGGTGTTCGCCTCCCTGTTCAACGACCGCGCGATTTCCTACCGCGTCCACCAGGGCTTCGACCACAAGCTGGTTGCCCTGTCGGCTGGCGTGCAGCGCATGGTCCGCTCCGAAACCGGCACCGCCGGCGTGATGTTCACCCTCGATACCGAATCGGGCTTCCGTGACGTGGTGTTCATCACCGGCGCCTATGGCCTGGGTGAAACCGTCGTACAAGGCGCGGTGAACCCGGATGAGTTCTATGTCCACAAAGGCACGCTGGCCGCCGGTCGTCCGGCCATCCTGCGTCGCAACCTGGGCAGCAAGGCCATCAAGATGATCTACGGCGAAGTCGCCACGGCCGGCAAGTCGGTCAAGACCATCGACGTGGACAAGGCCGATCGCGCCCGTTTCTGCCTGACCGACGCTGAAGTCAGCGAACTGGCCAAGCAAGCGATGATCATCGAGAAGCACTACAAGTGCCCGATGGACATCGAATGGGCCAAAGACGGCGACGACGGCAAGCTCTACATCGTTCAGGCCCGTCCTGAAACCGTGAAGAGCCGCACCCAGGCCAACGTCATGGAACGTTACCTGTTGAAAGAAACCGGCACCGTGCTGGTTGAAGGTCGCGCCATCGGCCAGCGCATCGGCGCCGGCAAGGTCCGCATCATCAAGGACGTGTCCGAGATGGACAAGGTCCAGCCAGGCGACGTTCTGGTCTCCGACATGACCGACCCGGACTGGGAACCGGTCATGAAGCGCGCCAGCGCCATCGTCACCAATCGTGGCGGCCGTACTTGCCACGCGGCGATCATCGCTCGCGAGCTGGGCATCCCGGCCGTGGTCGGTTGCGGCAACGCCACCCAGCTGTTGCAAGACGGCCAGGGCGTGACTGTTTCCTGCGCTGAAGGCGACACCGGTTACATCTTCGAAGGCGAACTGGGCTTCGACATCAAGAAAAACTCCGTCGACGCCATGCCTGATCTGCCGTTCAAGATCATGATGAACGTCGGTAACCCGGACCGTGCATTCGACTTCGCGCAACTGCCGAACGCCGGTGTGGGCCTGGCCCGTCTGGAATTCATCATCAACCGCATGATCGGCGTGCACCCCAAGGCGCTGCTGAACTACGCCGGGCTGCCGCAGGACATCAAGGACAGCGTCGACAAGCGCATTGCCGGTTACGACGATCCGGTCGGTTTCTATGTCGAGAAACTGGTTGAAGGCATCAGCACCCTGGCCGCTGCGTTCACGCCGAAAAAGGTCATCGTGCGTCTGTCGGACTTCAAGTCCAACGAATACGCCAACCTGATCGGCGGCAAGCTCTACGAGCCGGAAGAAGAAAACCCGATGCTGGGTTTCCGTGGCGCCTCGCGTTACATAAGCGAATCGTTCCGCGACTGCTTCGAACTCGAATGCCGTGCCCTCAAGCGCGTGCGCAACGAGATGGGCCTGACCAACGTCGAAATCATGGTGCCCTTCGTCCGTACTCTCGGCGAAGCCAGCCAGGTTATCGATCTGTTGGCGGAGAACGGTCTGAAGCGTGGCGAAAATGGTCTGCGCATCATCATGATGTGCGAGCTGCCGTCCAACGCTATCCTCGCTGAAGAGTTCCTCGAGTTCTTCGACGGCTTCTCCATCGGCTCCAACGACCTGACCCAGTTGACCCTGGGCCTGGACCGTGACTCCGGGATCATCGCGCACCTGTTCGACGAGCGTAATCCGGCGGTCAAGAAGCTGCTGGCCAACGCGATTCAGGCCTGCAACAAGGCTGGCAAGTACATCGGTATTTGCGGTCAGGGCCCTTCGGACCACCCTGATCTGGCCAAGTGGCTGATGGAGCAGGGCATCGAAAGCGTTTCGCTGAACCCCGATTCCGTACTGGAAACCTGGTTCTTCCTGGCTGAAGGTCAGGCTTCGGCTTGATGGTGTGAGTGAAGCCCCGGCCGCTTTAGTGGCTGGGGCTTTAAGATTCAAGTAGGGCGGGCTCCTCTGGAAGCCGCCCTTTTTTGTGCAAGAGCATTATGCAAAGCAGCAGCAACCTATTTCCTGTCGCCCTGATCAGCGCCGAGCGTCGCGGCGATCTGAGCGAAGATGTCTATCGTTTGAAACCTGGCAACAGCCCTGACGGCACCGTCGAACTGGCTGTGACGCGTCTTGGCATGGCTGATGAATCGTCCGTGCGTGGCGTGCCGGTGATTTTGTTGCACGGCAGCTTTTCCAATCGCCGGTTCTGGTTCTCGCCGAAAGGACTTGGGCTGGGCGCCTACCTGACGCGCCTGGGATTCGATGTCTGGATTCCCGAAATGCGCGGTCACGGCCTGTCCCAGCGTAATCAGAACTACCGCAAGAACCGTGTTGCCGACTACGCCCGTTACGATCTGCCGGCCATTGGCGCGTTCGTACGCGAGCAGAGTGGTCAGGTCCCGCACTGGATCGGTCACTCGCTGGGCGGCATCACATTGGCGGCGGCACTGGGTGGTGAATACATCGGCGAGCCTGTCGTGGCGTCGGCGGCGTTCTTCGGCACGCAGGTCAGTCGCACCTACTGGCCGTTGAAAATTCCACCGGTGGAGTGGAGCGGGCGCTTCATTCTCAAGCGTTTCGCCCAACTGTCCGGTTCACGGCTCAAGCGTGGCCCGGAGGACGAGCCGATTGGCCTGGCCCTGGAAAGCATGCGTTGGTATGGCCTGTTCGGGCGCTTCGGCGATTCGGAGAAGGACTGGTGGGCGGGATTGGCCGACGTTCAATTACCGGTGCTGGCCGTGAGTGCCGCTGGCGATCACCAGGATCCGGCATGGGCGTGCCGCAAGTTGTTCGATCAAATGGGTTCCGAACACAAGCAATTCATCAACCTTGGCCGCGAGCAGGGCTTTGGCGATAATTTCGGTCACGTGGAAATGCTCGTCAGCAAAGCCGCCCAAACTGAAGTCTGGCCGTTGGTAGCGCGCTGGCTGGCTGATCAGCAAACGCCTTTACTGGGAGAAAAGCCGGATTTGGCCACGGCAATCTGAGCCTGATGCTCTAACAAGGGCATTTCGCTCTGTTCGGCTTGAGGCTAAGATATGACGCATTGAGCTGTTCCGGTCACTTTGCGACACACTCGATTGTCTTCCTCTCTACAGGAGTTTCTCGATGAACCATTACCTCACGCCTGACCTGTGCGACGCCTACCCGGAGCTGGTGCAGGTGCTGGAACCGATGTTCAGCAATTTCGGCGGCCGTGATTCTTTCGGCGGCGAAATCGTGACCATCAAGTGCTTCGAAGACAACTCGCTGGTCAAGGAACAAGCCGAGCTCAAGGGCAATGGCAAGGTGCTGGTGGTCGACGGTGGCGGTTCCCTGCGTCGTGCCCTGCTGGGCGACATGATCGCCGAGAAAGCCGCGAACAACGGCTGGGAAGGGCTGGTGATCTATGGTTGCATCCGTGACGTCGACGTCATTGCGCAAACCGACCTGGGGGTTCAGGCACTGGCGAGCCATCCCATGAAGACCGACAAGCGTGGTGTCGGCGATCTCAACGTGGCGGTGACCTTTGCGGGCGTGACCTTCCATCCAGGCCATTACATCTACGCGGACAACAACGGCGTGATCATCTCGCCAAGCCCGCTGAAGATGCCTGAATAAAGCGCAAGACCAACAAAGGGGTGAGGATGTTCGAGGAAGAAAACGCGCAGTGGGGGCTGGTGCATGCCCTGGTGCTGGATGGTAAAGGCGGTGCGCGTTCGATAGCCCGGACTGAACTCGATGACTTGCAGCTACAGGCCCATGAAAGCCTGTGGCTGCACTGGGATCGCAGTCACCCGCAAACCCAGACCTGGCTGCGCAAATCCAGCGGTCTGAGTGAATTCAGCTGTGACCTGCTGCTCGAAGAGAACACCCGTCCGCGCCTTCTGCCGCTGCCGGACTCCGAACTCCTGCTGTTTCTGCGCGGGGTCAACCTGAACCCGGGCGCAGAACCGGAAGACATGGTCTCGGTGCGTATCTTCGCCTCAGCCCAGCGTGTGATTTCCCTTCGCCTGCGTCCATTGCGCGCCACTGATGAGTTGCTGGTGACGCTGGCCGAAGGCAAAGGGCCGAAAACCGCCTCCGAACTCATCCTTTATATGGCTCAGTACCTCACCCACAAGGTGCAGGATCTGGTCAGTTGCCTCTCGGAAGTGGTCGATGAGGAAGAAGAAAAACTGGATGCCGACGAACGGTATACACCCGAGCACGGCGCCATTTTGCAGATCCGTCGACGGGCTGCTGCACTGAAACGTTTCCTTGCTCCGCAGCGGGAAATTTTCGGACAGCTGACGCGGATAAAACTGCCCTGGTTCGTCGAAGACGATGGCGATTACTGGAACGAATTGAACAACAGCCTGACCCGATATCTTGAGGAGCTGGAATTGACCCGGGAGCGGGTGGGGCTGGTCCTCGAGGCTGAAGACCGACGTTTGAGCGTGCGCATGAATCGCACGATGTACCGCTTCGGGATCATCACCGGGATCTTTTTGCCGATGAGTTTTCTGACCGGTCTTCTGGGCATCAACGTCGGTGGAATTCCATTCTCCGCCAGCCCTTATGGGTTCCTGATCGCGTGCCTGATGATGGTTTCGGTAGCGCTCGGACAGTGGTGGTTATTTAGACGTTTGCGCTGGGTGTGACGATGAGCCATGTGACCCGGGCAAATTTGACCGCGTCTTTCACAGACATCACGAGAGGTGCGTATGCACGATCCGTTTGAACAGTCTTTGCGCGACATGCTGAACGCCTCGCCGTCCACCCGTGACGACGATGCGTGCCTTGGGCGTGTCCTGAAAACCGCCAACCGCCAGGTCGGCGCTGGCGATCTGTTCAGCCTGCTGGGCCGCTGGTTGCCCGCGCTGATGATTGCCCTCAATAACGGCTCGGCCCACGTCTCGCCGGTATCCCGCCACCGTAAACCTACCGTTCGCACCGCTGATAAGGCTGATTGAATATGGAACTTGATCTCTGGACACAGAGCCTCGTCACTGCAATGACTGCGTTATGGACCAAGGTGGCCAATTTCATCCCGAACCTGTTCGGCGCGCTGGTTGTGCTGCTGTTGGGTTTCGTCGTTGCGAAACTTTTGGATACTTTGCTGTCGAAGTTGCTCGCCAAGCTGGGCCTTGATCGTCTGATGGGCGGCACCGGTCTGACTAAATTGCTGTCCCGGGCCGGCTTGCAAGTGCCGATCTCGACCCTGATCGGAAAGATTGTCTATTGGTTCGTTCTGCTGATTTTTCTGGTTTCTGCCGCAGAGTCCCTTGGACTTGAGCGAGTTTCGGCTACGCTTGACATGCTTGCGCTGTATTTGCCGAAAGTATTTGGCGCCGCGCTGGTGCTGCTGGTGGGTGTGTTGCTGGCGCAACTGGCCAATGGGCTGGTGCGTGGTGCCGCAGAGGGCGTAGGGCTGGATTACGCTGCGGGACTTGGGCGAATTGCCCAGGGGCTGGTAATTATCATCAGTATTTCGGTCGCGATCAGCCAGTTGGAGGTCAAGACTGACCTGCTCAACCACGTGATTGTGATCGTTTTGATTACCGTTGGTCTGGCAGTTGCGCTGGCCATGGGATTGGGAAGCCGGGAAATTGCCGGTCAGATTCTTGCGGGAATCTATGTGCGTGAGTTGTATCAGGTTGGGCAACAAGTGCGTGTTGGCGAGGTCGAAGGTCAGATCGAAGAGATCGGCACGGTTAAAACCACATTGCTGACCGATGAGGGTGAGCTAGTCTCTCTCTCCAATCGGATCCTCCTGGAGCAGCATGTGAGTAGCCGCTAACCCGGCAAACCCTGCTAATGTATGCCGCCGCAAAGTGCCCTGTAAGGGCTGCGGCGGACATTGACCTGACTGTCGGCCCGACTTGTTTTGAATAAAGCTCAATCGCTCTCCACGCGCTACGACCCCCGCGAGCTCTCTGATGAGGAGTTGGTCGCGCGCTCGCATACCGAGCTGTTTCACGTAACACGCGCCTATGAAGAACTGATGCGGCGTTACCAACGAACATTATTTAACGTCTGCGCACGATATCTGGGGAACGATCGCGACGCGGACGATGTCTGTCAGGAAGTGATGTTGAAGGTGTTGTATGGCCTGAAGAACTTCGAGGGAAAATCGAAGTTCAAAACGTGGCTCTACAGCATCACGTACAACGAATGCATCACACAGTATCGGAAGGAACGGCGAAAGCGTCGCTTGATGGACGCTTTGAGTCTGGACCCCCTCGAGGAAGCGTCTGAAGAAAAGACGCCGAAACCCGAGGATAAGGGTGGACTTGATCGCTGGCTGGTGTATGTGAACCCGATTGACCGTGAAATTCTGGTGCTACGATTTGTCGCAGAGCTGGAGTTTCAGGAGATCGCAGACATCATGCACATGGGTTTGAGTGCAACAAAAATGCGGTACAAACGCGCTCTAGACAAATTGCGTGAGAAATTTGCAGGCATTGCTGAAACTTAGTTCGGCGCAAATATCTCTTACGTGTAGGCAAGTTCTGATAGACTTGCCGCCGAGTTGTCCCCCGGTTTGCGGGACTGCTTCACAATCACCAGATGGGGATTTAACGGATGAAACTGAAAAACACCTTGGGCTTGGCCATTGGTTCTTTGATTGCCGCCACTTCGTTCGGCGCTCTGGCACAAGGCCAAGGCGCAGTTGAAATCGAAGGCTTCGCTAAGAAAGAACAATTCGACAGCGCTCGTAACTTCAAGAACAACGGCAACCTGTTCGGCGGCTCGATCGGTTACTTCTTGACCGACGACGTTGAACTGCGTCTGGGCTACGACGAAGTGCACAACGTTCGTTCCGACGACGGTCGTAACATCAAGGGCGCTAACACCGCTCTGGACGCTCTGTACCACTTCAACAACCCAGGTGACATGCTGCGTCCTTACGTCTCTGCCGGTTTCTCGGACCAGAGCATCGACCAGAATGGCAGCAACGGCCGCAACCGTTCGACCTTCGCCAACGTTGGCGGCGGTGCCAAGCTGTACTTCACTGACAACTTCTATGCCCGTGCTGGCGTTGAAGCTCAGTACAACATCGACCAAGGCGACACCGAGTGGGCTCCAAGCGTCGGTATCGGTGTGAACTTCGGTGGCGGCTCCAAGCCTGCTGCTGCTCCAGTTCCAGCACCAGCTGAAGTCTGCTCCGACAGCGACAACGATGGCGTTTGCGACAACGTTGACAAGTGCCCGGACACCCCAGCCAACGTAACTGTTGACGCTGATGGCTGCCCAGCAGTTGCTGAAGTTGTTCGTGTTGAACTGGACGTGAAATTCGACTTCGACAAGTCGGTAGTCAAGCCTAACAGCTACGGCGACATCAAAAACCTCGCTGATTTCATGAAACAGTACCCATCCACCACCACTACTGTTGAAGGTCACACTGACTCCGTCGGTCCTGACGCTTACAACCAGAAACTGTCCGAGCGTCGTGCAAACGCCGTTAAGCAAGTTCTGACCAACCAGTACGGTGTTGAATCGACCCGCGTTCAGTCTGTTGGCTACGGCGAATCCCGCCCAGTTGCTGACAACAAAACTGAAGCTGGCCGCGCTGTAAACCGTCGCGTAGAAGCGCAGGTTGAAGCTCAAGCTAAGTAATTAGCCCGCAGCTCTGAGAAAAGCCCGGCTTAGGCCGGGCTTTTCTTTGTCTGCGATTTGGTGAGGGGCGAGCCGTCAGGCGCGTTGATATCCAGCATTGATGTCGACGGACAAGTCCGCTTCGCGAGCAGACTCGTTCCCACAGTAAAGCGCAGAGCGGGCTGCTACCGCGCCAATGACCAGGATCGCCGGGCTTTTCAATTCGAATGCTGAGGCATCCTGTTCCATGGCCGTCAAATTGCTCCGACATTCCCGTTGGTGCGCCAGGGACGCGTTTTCAATCATCGCTACCGGCATATCCGCCGCCATCCCCCCGGCCAGCAGCTGCTCGCGGATCTCGCTCAGCTTCGCCACGCCCATATAAATCACCAGCGTCGTGCCGCCCTGGGCCAGGGCCTGCCAGTTCAGGCTGCTGCCGTCCTGAGTGTGGGCGGTGACCAGCGTCACGCCACGGGCAACGCCTCTGAGGGTCAGCGGAATATCGCATTGCGTCGCACCCGCCAGCCCGGCAGTGATGCCGTTGACCAGTTCGACCTCAACGCCGTGCTCGCGCAACCACTGTGCCTCTTCACCGCCGCGACCGAAGATGCACGGATCGCCGCCCTTGAGCCGTACCACGCATTTGCCGTGGCGGGCATAACGCAGCATCAGACGATGAATGAAGGCTTGAGGCGTGGAACGACAGCCGCCGCGTTTGCCCACAGGAATGATCCGCGCGCCGGGGCAATGCTCCAGCACCGCGTCATTGACCAGATCGTCGATCAGCACCACATCTGCTTCTCTCAACGCCCGAACAGCCTTGAGGGTCAGCAATTCAGGGTCGCCGGGACCTGCACCCACCAGCCAGACTTTTGCGCTCATCGTATTTTCCTCTCGCGATAACGGCGATCGGCTGCGCAGTGGCAGCCAGTAGACGCTTGATTTCAGGTACACAGGAGCCGCATTGCGTGCCGCAGCCCAATTCTTGTTTCAGGCCCTGCAAGTCCAGGCCACGGCTGATGCCGGCGCAGACCGCGCGTTGACTGACGTTCTTGCAGTTGCAAAGGGTTTTGGTGCCCGCTGCCGCCGTGCCCGCGTTACCCGGCTGCGCGCTCAGTGGTGCCAGCAGCCAACGGCGCAGTTGTTCGTCGACGCGTCCCTCAAGCCAGAGGTTTTGCAGCCAGTGTTGGGCGAGTGTTTCGCCGGCCAGGCGAATCGCGGTGATCCGACCGTTCTCGATCCGCACGCGTTTGCCGATGGAGCGTCGTGGGTCGTCGTAGGCCAGTACGGGACCGTCGTTGAGCGCCAGGCACTGATCGATGTCACGCAGCAGTTGCGGATCAGGCGCGGTGGCGCTGGCAGCGCGTATCAGCAGCGCAGGGCGTTCACGGCCGACCAGGCTGAGGCTGGCGTAGGAAAACGCCTCGCAGAGCGGTCGTAGCGTCTCAAAATGTTGTTGAACATTTCCTTCGACCAGGGCGAACAGCTGCCACGGCAACTGCACCGGCTCAAGTCGCACGCCGCTGTGTTTGAGTTCCGGTTGTTTTGACAGCGGATCGAAAGCGGGCAGGGTGAGGGTGTTCACGCCGCCCTTGAGGAAACGGTCACCAAAATGCATGGGCAGAAAGGCCTGGCCAGGCTGCACGCTGTCGTCGCTGGCGACCGGCACGATTACCGCGCCGCGCCGACTTTTCAGGCTGATCAGATCGCCGGGTTGCAGACGATGCCGACGCATTTCATCCGGATGCAGGCTCAACACGGCCTCGCTGACATGCCCGAACAGCTGCGCGGCGGTGCCGGTGCGGCTCATGCCGTGCCATTGATCGCGCAAGCGACCGGTGATCAGCGTCAGCGGGAAGTGTGCGTCGCGTTGTTCCCTGGCCGCGCGATACGGATCGGCCACAAACTGAGCACGTCCGCTGGCGGTCGGGAAAATACCGTCGAGATACAGGCGTGCAGTGCCTTCGCTGGCGCCAGAGGGGAAAGGCCATTGCTGTGGGCCGAGGCGGTCGATCAGCGCATGACTGATGCCGGACAAGTCCAGATCACGCCCGCGGGTCAGGTGTTTGTATTCGTCGAAGACCTGCGCCGGCGTTTCAAAGGCAAACAGGCTGTTTTGCCCGGGGCGCAGCTGTTTTTCCAGGCGTTGTGCGAAATCCACCGTGATCGCCCAGTCGGAACGCGCTTCACCCGGTGCGACGATGGCCCGGCGAACGTGGGAAATGCGCCGTTCGGAGTTGGTCACCGTGCCGTCCTTTTCGCCCCAACTGGCGGCAGGCAACAGCAGGTCGGCGAACGCGGCGGTTTCGGTGGTGCGAAAGGCTTCCTGCAACACCACGAACGGGCAGGCCTCCAGGGCAGCGCGCACGGCGGTCTGGTCCGGCAACGATTGGGCCGGGTTGGTGCAGGCGATCCACAGGGCTTTGATTTTTCCGCTGCGAACCTGTTCAAACAACTCGATCGCGGTAAGCCCGGCATTTTCCGGAAGTTGATCAACGCCCCAATAGGCCGCCACTTCCGCGCGATGCTCGGCATTGGCCGCTTCGCGATGGCCCGGCAGCAGGTTCGACAGGCTGCCGGTTTCCCGTCCACCCATGGCATTTGGCTGACCGGTCAGGGAGAACGGTCCTGCGCCGGGACGGCCGATTTGCCCGGTGGCCAGGTGCAGATTGATCAGTGCGCTGTTTTTGGCGCTACCGGCGGTGGACTGGTTCAATCCCATGCACCACAGCGACAGAAAACTCGGGGAGGTGCCGACCCATCTGGCGCATTCCTGTAATTGCTCTATCTCGATCCCACACAGCTGCGACACCATTGACGGCGTGTAATCGCGTACAAGATTGGTCAGTTCGGCCAAACCTTCGGTATGAGCCTGGATGAAATCGCGGTCGACCCAGTCTTCGCACAGCAGCAGCAGGTGCAAAATCCCATGGAACAAGGCGACATCGGTCCCGGGAAGAATCGCCAGGTGCAGGTCGGCCAAATCGCAGGTGTCGGTACGACGGGGGTCAATGACGATGACTTTCATCTGCGGGCGGCGGGACCGGGCTTCTTCCAGGCGACGAAACAGTACCGGGTGGGCGTAGGCCATGTTGCTGCCGACGATCATCACGCAGTCGCTCAGTTCCAGGTCTTCGTAGCTGCATGGCGGCGCATCGGCCCCGAGGCTGCGCTTGTAGCCGACCACTGCGGATGACATGCACAGCCGCGAATTGCTGTCGATGTTGTTGGTGCCCACCAGCGCTCGCGCCAGTTTGTTGAAGGCGTAATAGTCCTCGGTCAGCAACTGCCCGGAAATGTAGAACGCCACGCTGTCCGGGCCGTGTTCGGCGATGGTTCGGGCAAAGACATTGGCCGCGTGGTCGAGGGCGGTGTCCCAGTCGGTGCGGCTGCGGGCCAGGCCTTTGCCCAGGCGCAGTTCGGGGTACAACGCTCGCGCGGTCAAGTCGCCCGTCAGGTGCAAGGTCGACCCCTTGCTGCACAGCTTGCCGAAGTTCGCCGGGTGGCTCGGATCGCCGCTGACGCCGAGAATGCGCTCGCCGTCATGCTCGATCAGCACGCCGCAGCCGACCCCACAGTAGCAGCAGGTGGAAGCGGTAATCTGGTTCATCAGCTTGCTTCCCTGCCGGAGTGTCCTGCGTCGCCGATGGCCTGTTCCATGAACGAAGCGTCGCCGAACATCAGGTGATCGCGGATCTCGTCGATGTCGTGATTTTCACGAATCTGCCGGAAATACCACCCGCCATCGGCCGTGTCGCCGTACAGACAGGCGCCGACCAGCACGTCATCCTTGATCACCAGTTTTTTGTAGACCCCACCGATCGGGTCGGAGAGGGTGATGGTTTCGGTACCTTCGCCGCCCATGAAGTCGCCGGCGGAGAACAGGTCGATGCCTGTGACTTTCAATTTGGTCGAGGTCACCGAGCCTTTGTAGGTGGCGAAGCCCAGTTGCGCGAGGTGGTTGGCGCAGACCTTGGCTTGCTCGAACAGCGGCGCGACCAGGCCGTAGGCGGTTCCGCGGTGGCTGGCGCATTCGCCGATGGCGTAGATCCGTGGGTCATAGGTTTGCAGGGTGTCATTGACCAGAATCCCGCGATGGCAGGGGATGCCGGATTTTTCCGCCAGTTCGGTGCTTGGGCGGATGCCGGCGGCCATGACCACCAGGTCGGCGGGGATGATGTCGCCATTCTTGAATTCAACCGAGCCGACCCGGCCGTTGCCGGCATCGTGCAGGGCCTGGGTCTGTTCGCTCAGACGAAAATGCAGGCCGCGGGCTTCCAGGGCGGTTTGCAGGAGTTCGCCACTGGTTTTGTCCAGCTGCCGCTCCAGCAGCCACTCGCCGATGTGCACCACGGTGACGTGCATGCCGCGCAGCATCAGACCGTTTGCAGCTTCCAGGCCGAGCAGACCGCCACCGATCACCACTGCGTGCTTGTGAGTTTTCGCGGTGTTGATCATGGCCTGGGTGTCGGCGATGTCGCGATAGCCGATCACACCCTGCAAAGCGTTGCCGGGGATCGGCAGGATGAACGGGGTCGAGCCGGTCGCGATCAGCAGGCGATCGTATTCCGCCTCGGTGCCGTCGTCGGCGATCACGCGGCGTTTGACCCGGTCGATCTCCACTACTTTGCGGTTGAGCAGCAACTTGATGTTGTTGTCCAGGTACCAGTCGAGATCGTTCAGTACGATCTCGTCGAAGGTCTGTTCACCGGCCAGTACCGGGGACAGCAGGATGCGGTTGTAGTTGGTATGGGGTTCGGCGCCGAAGACCGTGATGTCGTACAGCTCGTTGCTCAACTTGAGCAGTTCTTCCAGGGTACGAACCCCGGCCATGCCGTTGCCGATCATCACCAGTTTTAGTTTTTTCATCAGGTTCTCCGGGGAGCTCGGACCCGCCTCATCAGGGCTGTCAGGTCTTGCTCGACATATTTTGCGCAAACAAAAAAAGGCGTCCCGCTAGTTGCCTAGCGAGGACGCCTTTGTCCTGGTCCCGTTCTCTCGGGAAGCACACCCTTCATCGTTGAAGGCTGGGCTTTATGTCTGTTGGGAGAGGTAATGCAGTGGTTGTGCCAAGTCGTCAGAACCCGGGTTTAGAGCGGGAAATAACAGTTTTGAGTCAAAGCGTCCGATTTATTGCACCGAATCAAAGCGCGTTGCCCATTAATGGAGCGAGTTGCTGATGGGGCAGGCGGGGCTGTCAGTCCGCCATCGCGAGCAGGCTCGCTCCCACAATGGTCTCCCGGACACTGGAGATCCCCTGTGGGAGCGAGCCTGCTCGCGATGGGCACGACGCGGAATCAGCCATGAAACAGCAAAACCAGCAGCACCAGATTCACCACCAACATCACCAGCGCCAGTGTCCGCCAGACCTTCAACGGCTCGCGCTCCAGCAGCGGTCTGGGCCGCACACTCAAACTGCGTCGCTCTCCCTGCTCCAGCAACAGCAACCACTCTTCCGCCGTTTCAAACCGTTGACCCGGATCCGCCGCGACCGCGCGCTCCAGGCTTTGCGCGATCCAGTCCGGCAGGTCTGGGCGGTAACGGCTGGGGCTGACGGGCACGCCAAAGCGTGGACGCTGGAAGGCTTCGATTTCGCCGTAGGGATAATGCCCGGTCAGCAGGAAATACAGGGTGACACCGACTGCGTACAGATCCTGTTGCGGTGTCGGTGCCTCACCGGCAAAGGCTTCCGGCGCGATATAGCTCGGCGTGCCGGGCAAGGTCGTGGGTTGATCTTCTGACAGACCGGGGCAGTAGGCGAGGCCGAAATCCAGCAAGCGCAATTCACCGTCGTCGCCCAGCAACAGGTTCTCCGGTTTGATGTCGCGATGAAGAATCTGCCGGCGATGCAGCATGCCGACGGCCTTGAGCAGACGCTCGGCCAGATCCTGCCATTGCGCCAGCGGCAGCGCGGCAACCCGTTCGTGCAACTGCGCCAGAGTGGAACCGGAATACTCGCGCATCACGTAATACAAATGCTGACGCTGACTGGCGGCATGAACTTCAGGGAAATGCCGTCCGGCCACGCGCTTGAGAAACCATTCCTCCGACAGCAAAGCCTGACCGGCGAGGTGATCGTCGCGCAGTGCGCCGGGCAAGGTTTTCAGCAGCCAGGGGTGTTGTTGGCTGTCGCGAACCCGATAAAGCAGCGACTGCTGGCTCTGGCCGAGCATCCCTTCGACCTGCCAGCCCTCGAACATCTGGCCCGGTTTCAATGCGGGTGGCAGTGGCCATTGCTGCAGATGAATCAGCGCATCGCCAATGCTCGTCTCACCGAGGGCATCGACTCGCACCAACAGGGCGCTGGCATTGTCCTGACTGCCCGCCAGGTGCGCTGCGCTGACCAGGGTTTGCGCCGCGCTGTGCAGGTCCGGTTGGTCGCGCAGAATCGCCGCAATGGCGGTGTCGCCCAGCACCGCCCAGATGCCGTCGCTGAGCAGCACAAAGCTCTCATCGAGGCGAAGTTCACCGTCAAGAAAATCCAGGACCAGATGCTGATCGAGCCCCAGCGCTCGCTTGAGCACATGCTGCATGCCCGGCTGGTCCCAGACGTGATCTTCGCTGACCCGCTGCAAGGTGTCGGCGTGCCAGCGATACACCCGGCAATCGCCGACATGGGCCAAGGTAAAACGCCTGCCGCGCATGACCAAAGCACTGACAGTGGTGAGCAATGGTTGCCCACCGCCATTGGCCTGCAACCAGCGATTTTGCGCCAGCAGCAGGCGATCCAGCGCTTGCGCGACACCCCAGGTTTCCGGGGTGGCGTAATAGTCCAGCGCCAGGGCCTGCAAGGTCGAACGGGCGGCGAGACCGCCGTCGGCGCACTGGCTGACCCCGTCGGCGATGGCGAACAGGTAACCCTTGCTTGCCGCCAGCGCCGGGGCCGGAGTGACCAGGCGCAGGGCGTCCTGGTTTTCCTCGCGAGGGCCGATGGCGCTCGCTTCGGCAAAACTCAATTGCAGGCTCATTGCGGTCTCAGACCCGGGCAGCGGTCACAGCGGCCGAACCCCAGGTGGTTCTCCAGCGACGTTTCACCCCGTGCAGGCCGAACCAGGCGAGCACGCCAAGGCTGGCGAACAACCACAGGGCCATTTGATAACTGCCAGTGCTTTGCTTGATCGCGCCCATGCCCGCTGCCAGTGCGAAACCGCCGATGCCGCCGGCCATGCCGATCAAGCCGGTCATTACACCGATTTCCCGACGAAAACGTTGCGGGACCAATTGGAAGACCGCGCCGTTACCCGCACCCAAACCGAGCATGGTGCAGACGAAAAGTGCCAGCGCTGCATAGGAACTCGGCAGGTTGAAACCCACCGCCGCGATGCAGATCGCTGCGACTGTGTACATCCCCAGCAACGTGCGAATCCCGCCGAATCGGTCGGCCAGCGCGCCGCCTAATGGGCGCATCAGGCTGCCACCGAACACGCAAGCTGCGGTGTAGTAGCCGGCGGTGACCGGGCTCAGGCCGTATTGGTCGTTGAAATAGCCGGGCAGGGCGCTGGCCAGGCCGATGAAGCCACCGAAGGTCACGCTGTAGAAAAACATGAACCACCAACTGTCGCGGTCGCCCAAGGCCTTGAAGTAGTCGGACATGGACTTGGCTTTCGGCCGTTCAGGGGCGTTTTTGGCCAGCCAGGCGAACACGATGATGGTCAGGATCAGCGGGATCAGGGCGAAACCGAACACGTTGCTCCAGCCGAAGGCGGCCGCCAGCACCGGGGCGATCAATGCGGCAAGCACGGTGCCCGAGTTGCCGGCCCCGGCGATGCCCATGGCCTTGCCTTGGTGTTGCGGCGGATACCATTGCGAGGCCAGCGGCAGGGCGACGGCGAAGGATGCGCCGGCCACACCGAGAAACAAGCCCAATAGCAGCGCTTGTTCGTAACTGTGGATGCCGTGTTTCCAGGCAACGAACAGGGCGCAGATGACGATCACCTGGCCGATCAGGCCAGCGGTCTTGGGCGACAGGCGATCAGCCAGCAAGCCCATCAAAAAGCGCAGTATGGCCCCGGCGAGAATCGGCGTGGCCACCACCAGCCCGCGTTGCTGGGTGGTCAGTTGCAGGTCGGTGGCGATCTGCACCGCCAGTGGGCCGAGCAGGTACCAGACCATGAAACTCAGGTCGAAATAGAGGAAGGCCGCGAACAATGTCGGGGTATGGCCAGATTTCCAGAAGCTTGAATTCATCGCGCACCTCAGCTGTAGGGAGTCTCGAGAAGGAGTCAGAAGCTTGCAGGTGGGGCGCCGCCTCGGCCGCACCACCGGCCCCGATCTCTGGGGCCAAAACGAAAAAACGCCGCCACCCGATTCGCCGTGGGCAAATGAGGTGAGCGACGTCTTTGTCGTAGGTGGGGCAACCGCCGTTGGTTACCTGTATGGATTACTTAGCGAGATCTGTGCCAACACCTTGATGACGCGTTGCGGCCATTCACGGGCAAGCCTCGCTCCTACAGGTTTTGTGGTGAGTTCAGATGTCGTGGGCACCTGTAGGAGCGAGGCTTGCCCGCGAAGGCGTCTTCACAGACTTCGCAAGGCTTCAGCCGAGCAATTCACTCATGGCAATAATCTGCTCCGCCACCTGAATCAGTTTCTGCTGCCGACTCATGGCCTGGCGGCGCATGAGGGTGTAAGCCTCTTCCTCGTTGCAGTCCTTCATCTTCATCAACAGCCCCTTGGCCAGCTCGATGCGCTTGCGCTCGGCCAGTTGCTGGTCGCGGGCGTTGAGCTGGGCGCGCAGGGCCTGGTCGCTTTCAAAGCGCGCCATGGCCACGTCGAGAATCGGCTGCAAGCGTTGTGCATGAATGCCTTCGACGATGTAGGCACTGACCCCGGACTTGATTGCCTGACGCATCACATCGGGGTCATGTTCATCGGTAAACATCACAATCGGTCGCGGTTGGTCGCGGCTCACGAGCACCACTTGCTCCATCACATCGCGGCTGGGTGACTCGGTATCGATCAAAATCACATCCGGACGCACCGTTTCGACGCGCGCGGGCAGGTCGATGGTCAGGCCGGATTCGTCGATCACCTCGAACCCGGCTTCGGTCAGGGCTGCTTTCAGGCGACCGACTTTCTTCGCGGTGTCGTTGATCAGCAGGATACGCAACATATTCGCAGTCTCCTGTCAGCGGCTGGCGATTCGGTGCGAGCTTTCGCTCATGGCGTGCAGCTTGAAACTGCGGGCATAGCCGGTCGGGTCGGAGCCATCCCAGACTTTGCCGTCGATCAATTGGCTGCTGCGCATGTCCTCACCCTCGGCGGCAACACCGACTGCGCTGGCGGCCTCACGGTACAAGTCTAGTTGCTGGACCTCACGGGCCACGCCGAGGTAATCCGGGTCGTCGCGCAACAAGCCCCAGCGGCGGAACTGGGTCATGAACCACATGCCATCGGACAAGTACGGCACGTTGACCTCACCGCCCGCATGGAAACGCAGCGCGTGCGGGTCCTGCCAGCGATTGCCGAGGCCATCGGCGTAGTCGCCAAGCAAGCGCGGTTCGATGCAATCGAGCGGTGCATCAAGGTATTCGGGCGCGCTCAACAGCTTCGCGGTGCTGCGGCGGTTTTCGCTGCCGTCTTCGATGAAACGGCTGGCTTCGAGGATCGCCATCACCAACGCCCGGGCGGTGTTGGGGTACTGCTCGACAAAGGCGCGAGTGCAGCCGAGGACTTTTTCCGGGTGATCGGGCCAGATGGTCTGGGTCGTTGCCATGGTGAACCCCAGATTCTGCTTCACCGCGCTGGCGGACCACGGTTCGCCGACGCAGAAGCCGTCGATGCGTCCGGCTTGCAGGTGCGCGACCATCTGTGGCGGTGGCACCACCACGCTGTCGACGTCCTGCAACGGATGAATGCCCTGACTCGCGAGCCAGTAATACAGCCACATGGCGTGGGTGCCTGTCGGAAATGTCTGGGCAAAGGTCAGTTTTGGGCGACTTTGGTGCACGTGCCGGTCCAGTGCTTCAGGACTGGTCACCCCCAAGGCCTGCAAGCCATGAGAAAGGTTGATGCTCTGGCCGTTCTGGTTCAGGCCCATGAGCACCGCCATGTCGGTCGGCGCCACGCCGCCGATGCCCAGGTGCACGGCGTAGATCAGGCCGTACAGGCTGTGGGCGGCGTCGAGTTCGCCGCTGACCAGTTTGTCCCGCAGGTTGGCCCAGGACGACTGGCGCTTGAGGTTCAGGGTCAGGCCGTAAGGCTGCGCGAAACCCTGCGTGGCCGCGACCACCACTGAGGCACAGTCACTCAGGGCCATGAAGCCGAGGTTGATCTCAGTCTTTTCCGGGGCATCGCTGCCATTGACCCAGGCCAGTGGGCCCGCTGTGGTTTCATTCATGGTTAAACACCTTCCAAAAAAAAGCGTCGTACCGGGCTGCTTGCCAGGGCAAGGCCAAGTGACGACGCCTTTGTCTTTCGACTCATCCCGCCGTTGGCATGAGTGCTGATGTCAGTGAGGGTGCAAGGCATATGCCATCGTCCGCTGATTTTGTTGCGCGCCTCGCTTGCGGCACCGATGCCCGGCTATAATCGCCGCCTCATTTCGCCGCCATTCGAGTCAAAACCGCCCATGTACACCCTGGCCCGTCAGCTGTTGTTCAAACTTTCCCCGGAAACCTCCCACGATCTGTCCCTGGACCTGATCGGCGCGGGCGGGCGTTTGGGCCTCAACAGTCTGCTGTGCAAGGCGCCGGCGAAAATGCCGGTGAGCGTCATGGGCCTGGAGTTTCCGAACCCGGTCGGTTTGGCGGCCGGTCTGGACAAGAACGGTGCGGCCATCGACGGGTTTGCCCAGCTGGGTTTCGGCTTTGTCGAAATCGGCACCATCACCCCGCGTCCGCAGCCGGGTAACCCCAAGCCACGGATTTTCCGTCTGCCGGACGCCGAGGCGATCATCAACCGCATGGGGTTCAACAACCTCGGCGTCGATCACCTGCTGGCACGCGTGGCGGCGGCCAAGTACAAGGGCGTGCTGGGCATCAACATCGGCAAGAACTTCGATACACCGGTTGAGCGTGCGGTCGACGATTATCTGATCTGCCTGGACAAGGTCTACGCCCACGCCAGTTACGTGACGGTCAACGTCAGCTCGCCGAACACCCCGGGCCTGCGCAGCCTGCAATTCGGCGATTCGCTCAAGCAATTGCTGGCTGATCTGGCGACCCGTCGCGCGGAACTGGCCCTGCGCCACGGTAAACATGTACCGCTGGCGATCAAGATCGCGCCGGACATGACCGATGAAGAAACCGCTCAGGTCGCGCAAGCGCTGATCGAAACCGGGATGGACGCAGTGATTGCCACCAACACCACCCTGAGCCGTGTGGGCGTTGAAGGCATGGAGCATGGTGATGAGGCGGGCGGTCTGTCCGGCGCACCGGTTCGCGACAAGAGCACCCATACCGTGAAGGTGCTGGCGGCGGAACTGGCGGGTCGCTTGCCAATCATCGCCGTGGGCGGCATCACCGAAGGCAAGCATGCGGCTGAGAAAATCACTGCGGGTGCTAGCCTGGTGCAGCTCTATTCCGGCTTCATCTACAAAGGCCCGGCGCTGATTCGCGAGTCCGTCGACGCCATCGCGGCGCTGCGCTGAAGGGCTGAGCAGGTCCTGGCGCTGAGGTTTTCTGTGGCGAGGGAGCTTGCTCCCGCTCGGCTGCGAAGCAGTCGTAAACCCCGCAACCGCGTTTTACCTGACACTCCGAGTTGTGACTGGTTCTGGGGCCGCTTCGCAGCCCTGCGGGAGCAAGCACCCTCGCCACAAAAGCAGTGTTCAGATTCCAGGTAATTGGCGGGCATAAAAAAGGGCTCCTCGAAGGAGCCCCTGGGCCGGAGCCCGCCGCCCGGATGGGGCGTGCGTGGTAAGTCGTTACGTAATCAGATTGTCGTGTCGGAGTGTTGTGCCCTGTGTTAGCCGACGGCGTGAAGTTCGTTGAGTCTGTGGATTCCCGCAGTGCCGGTCATACCGTCCCAGTTGTCGCCGCGTCCTTCTCGCCAGCCGTTAATCCAGGCTTGGCGTACCGACGGTAGAGTAAATGGGCAAAGCTCACGGGATTTGCCACCAACGCCATATTGATATCCGCGCAAAAATGCTCTTTCCAACGGATCACGCTTAAGTCTTCTCATAGGGTGTTGCCCTCACTTGTTGACTGTATTTATCGCGTCGACCTCAATTGAGGTCTGGCAGAAAAACTCCTGCCGTTGGGGCTCGCTGCCGGCGTCGCGAGCCAAGGTGTTGACGTCGTTGCGGCGTCAACCTGTGTTGAGTTCTAACCAATGCGTCACATCGAGGGAATGATCGTTTTGTCATAAGAACGTAACCATAAAGATGCTAAGGCCATAAGTAACTCGATGTTTGTCCCGTGTTTCTTGGTCAAAGCCCTGTATGATCGGCCCCCCACAGAATGATGGAGTTAATCCTTTGTGAGAATGGCTCCTGTTAAGCAGGACGATTATTCGACGAAGGGTCGACTTATGACATTTTGTTGCATCAACTTTTTTATCTGCCTGTGCATCTAAGCTCTTCTAACCTGAGCAGCACAGGTGGGACGGCACACCTTCGTGCCACGCGGGCGCTCTTTTAGAAAAGCGCCTGATTGAAAACCGGGCCGGCAATGCGTTGCCGGTTCACTTAGCTAAAGGCTCTGAGATTCCAATGTCCGATCAATTCGAAATCTTCCTCACTTGTCCCAAAGGCCTTGAAGGCCTGCTGATCGAGGAAGCCGTCGGGCTTGGCCTTGAAGAAGCACGTGAGCACACCTCTGCCGTGCGCGGCATGGCCACCATGGAAACCGCTTATCGCCTGTGCCTGTGGTCGCGTCTGGCGAACCGGGTGCTGCTGGTGCTCAAGCGTTTCCCGATGAAGGACGCCGAAGACCTGTACCACGGCGTACTCGACATCGAGTGGCAAGACCACATGCTCAATGACGGCACCCTGGCCGTCGAGTTCAGCGGCCACGGCTCGGGCATCGACAATACGCACTTCGGCGCCCTGAAAGTCAAAGACGCCATCGTCGACAAACTGCGCACTCCGCAGGGCGATCGTCCGTCCATCGACAAGCTCAACCCGGACCTGCGCATTCACCTGCGCCTGGACCGTGGCGAAGCGATTCTCTCCCTCGACCTCTCAGGTCACAGCCTGCACCAGCGCGGTTATCGTTTGCAGCAGGGCGCGGCGCCGCTGAAGGAAAACCTCGCGGCCGCGATCCTGATCCGTTCCGGCTGGCCACGCATTGCGGCCGAAGGCGGCGCACTGGCTGACCCGATGTGCGGTGTTGGTACGTTCCTCGTCGAAGCGGCGATGATCGCCGCCGACATGGCGCCGAACCTGCGTCGCGAACAGTGGGGCTTCACCGCCTGGCTCGGCCACGTGCCGGCGCTGTGGAAAAAGCTCCACGAAGAAGCCACCGAACGCGCCGCCGCCGGCCTGGCCAAGCCACCGCTGTGGATTCGCGGTTACGAAGCCGATCCGCGCCTGATTCAACCGGGCCGCAACAACGTCGAACGTGCGGGCCTTAGCGAGTGGATCAAGATCTACCAGGGCGAAGTCGGCACGTTCGAGCCACGTCCGGACCAGAACCAGAAAGGTCTGGTGATCTGCAACCCGCCATACGGCGAGCGTCTGGGCGACGAGGCGAGCCTGCTCTACCTCTACCAGAACCTTGGCGAGCGTCTGCGTCAGGCCTGCCTGAACTGGGAAGCGGCGGTGTTCACCGGCGCGCCGGACCTGGGCAAGCGCATGGGCATCCGCAGCCACAAACAGTATTCGTTCTGGAACGGCGCCTTGCCGTGCAAATTGCTGCTGATCAAAGTCACGCCGGACCAGTTCGTCACCGGCGAGCGTCGCACCCCGGAACAGCGTCAGGTCGAGCGTGAACAAGTTCAAGCCGAAGTCGAAGTCGCCGACAACGACGTAGCGCCGGGCAAATACGAGAAGTACAACAAGAACGGCAACCCGATCAAACCGGCCCCGGTAGTGATCGAGCAACCGCGCTTGAGCGAAGGCGGGCAGATGTTCGCCAACCGCCTGCAAAAGAACCTCAAGGCGTTGGGCAAGTGGGTCAAGCGCGAGGGCATTGATTGCTACCGCGTCTACGATGCCGACATGCCGGAATATTCCATGGCCATCGACCTGTATCACGATTGGGTCCACGTCCAGGAATACGCCGCGCCGAAGTCCATCGACCCGGAAAAAGCCTCGGCGCGCATGTTCGATGCCCTGGCGGCGATTCCGCAGGCCCTGAACATCGACAAGAGCCGCGTGGTGGTCAAGCGCCGCGAGCGTCAGAGCGGCACCAAGCAATACGAACGCCAAGCGGCCCAGGGCAAGTTTGTCGAGGTTAACGAAGGCGGCGTGAAGCTGCTGGTCAACCTCACCGACTACCTCGACACCGGACTGTTCCTCGACCACCGCCCAATGCGTATGCGCATCCAGAAAGAGGCGGCCGGCAAGCGCTTCCTCAACCTGTATTGCTACACCGCGACCGCCAGCGTTCACGCGGCCAAGGGCGGCGCGCGCAGCACTACCAGCGTCGACCTGTCGAAAACCTACCTGGACTGGGCGCGTCGCAACTTGTCACTGAACGGTTTCTCCGACAAGAACCGTCTGGAGCAGGGTGACGTGATGGCGTGGCTCGATGCCTGCCGAGACGAGTACGACCTGATCTTCATCGACCCGCCGACGTTCTCCAACTCCAAGCGCATGGAAGGGATCTTCGACGTGCAGCGCGATCAGGTGCAGTTGATCGACCTGGCCATGGCGCGCCTGGCGCCCGGTGGCGTGTTGTACTTCTCCAACAACTTCCGCAAGTTCACGCTCGAGGAAAACCTCAGCGCGCGTTATGCCGTTGAAGAAATCACCGCCCAGACCATCGATCCGGATTTCGCCCGTAATGGCAAGATCCACCGAGCCTGGAAAATCACGGCTCGTTGACACTTGCAGGGATTGGATCCACAGAGCCTTGATTTTAAAGGCTCTTGGCTTCTTTCTGTGCTGGTCAAATTGATGGCTAATAGCTATAACTCAACGCATGGCCAATGGGCTTTCCCGCACCTGGCGTTTTGAGTTGCGTTTATGTCGTTGCACGCCGTGCGCCCCAAGATCCTGGGTTTTATCAGTGAAGATGTCTCGGCCTGGCTGGTCGCGCTGCTGGTATTGCTCGTCGGTGGGGTTCTCACTGGATTGCTGGCCTGGTCGACGCTGAATCTGTATCACCATCAATTACGGCAACGTTTCCAACTGCTCGCCAGCGAACGTTACAGCCGCATCGAAGAACGTTTCGAAGATCAGGAGCAGCGCCTCGACGGCCTGCGCCGGTTCTTCGCCAATTCCGAGTCAGTCTCCCGCGCGGAGTTCGACGGTTACACCCAACCGCTGCTGCACCGCACGCAGGCGTATTCATTCGCGGCGCGGGTCACCCGTGCCGAGCGGGCGGCGTTCGAGCGCAAGGTGCGTGAAGAAGACGGTTTGAGCGACTTCACTCTGCGTGAGCTCAATGCCGAGGGCCAGCTGCAATTGGCTGCCGAGCGGGATGAATACGTGGCGGTGCGCTACAGCCAGACCCGAAGCCGACTCGGCTCGCCGCTGGGGTACGACTTGTTTGCCCAGCCGTTACGCCGCGCCACCCTTGATCGGGCGGACAAACTGGGCAGCATGGCCGTCTCGCAGCCGATGCATCTGGTCGGCATCGAGCCGGCGTATGCGCGTGGCGTGCTGCTGGTGGCGCCGGTGAAGCGTCAGCGCGATGCGGCGACGGCGGACATGAAACCCTACGGATATGTCATGGCCGTGATCAGCATGCGCCAGTTGCTGGCGGACGGGTTGCCGGAGGCCAGTTATGACTATCTCTCGGTACGCATCCTCGATCTGTCCACCGACGATCAGCACGAAGTGCTTTACGAGTCCTCTAACCCGCCTGCGCCCAGTGAATTGTCCGCGACACGCCTGTTGCGTATGGCCGACCACGATTATCAAGTCGATATCCTGCCCAGCGAAGCCTTTCTGAAAGCCAACCATTCCTCGGTGACCAGCCTGGTGGTGCTCGGTGGCTTGCTCAGTGTGCTGCTCAGTGCGTTGCTCTACGTGCTGGTCAGCCAACGCCAGCGCGCACTGAAAATGGTCGAGCAGCGCACCCAGGAGCTGCACGCCCGCGAGCAGGAATTGCGCGGCACTCACGGCCAGTTGCGCGGCGTGCTGGATGCTGCGACGCAAGTGGCGATCATCGCCACCGACCTGCGAGGTGTCATCAACACCTTCAACGCCGGGGCCGAGCAAATGCTGGGGTACTCCAGCGCTGAAGTGGTGGGGCGCATGACCCTGGAAAACCTTCACTTTCCCCGAGAGCTGGTCGCACGCTCGGCGGAATTGAGTGCGCGCTATGGCAAGCCGATTCCGACCTGCCAGGCGATGTTGGTCGAAGGTGGAGAAGAGGGCGGTCATGAAGCGCGGGAGTGGACGCTGGTCCGTCAGGACGGCAGCCATTTGACCGTGAACATGCTCGCGACCCCGGTGCTCGACGAGCAAGGCCTGTGGGTCGGGCATCTGGCGATCTGCATCGACATCACCGAACGCAAGCGTGTCCACGAGGCCCTGGCCGCCCGAGACCTGTTGCTGAAAAAGCTCAGCGCCCATGTGCCCGGTGGCATTTATCAATTCAAGATGGAATTCGACGGCCGATTCAGTGTGATCTACGCCAGCGACGGGATTCGCGAGATCTATGAACTCGAGCCGGACGTTTTGCTGCTCAATGCCGAAGCGATTTTCACGCGGATTCATCCCCAGGACACAACCCGCGTTCGCGACTCGATACGCGCATCGGCGAATACGCTCAGCCCGTGGCGCGAGGAGTACCGGGTACAACTGCCGCAGCGCGGTCTGCGCTGGGTTCGCGGCGAGGCGACCCCGGAGGAACTGCCGGGCGGCGGCGTGCTCTGGCATGGCTATATCTCGGACATTTCCGACCTGAAACGGGTGGAAGAAGAACTGCGGGCGCTGTCGATCACCGACTCCCTGACCGGAATTCACAACCGCCGTTACTTTCAAGAGCGCCTGACCACCGAAATGGCTCGGGTCGAGCGCGGGGGTGGCGAGTTGTCGGTGATCATGCTCGACATCGACCACTTCAAGCGCATCAATGACCAGCATGGCCACGCCGTGGGTGATCGGGTGTTGCAGGCCGTGTGCGAGCGCATCGGCCATCGTCTGCGACGTACCGACGTGTTCTGCCGCCTGGGTGGCGAGGAATTCATGGTGCTGTGCCCGGACATCGGCGGCGAACAGGCTCACGTGCTGGCCTTGCAACTGTGGCAAGCCTTGCGCAGTTCACCGATCGAAGGCGTCGGGGTCGTGACCGCGAGTTTCGGGATCGCCAGTTGGCGAGTCGGGGAGGGCGCGGATGCGCTGTTGCTGCGGGCGGATTCTGGGGTTTATGCGGCGAAGCAGGCGGGACGGGATCGCGTTGAAGCAGAGATGAACTAAGCCTTCATGCTGACCCCTGTGGGCGTGAGCCTGCTCGCGATGGCGGTCTGTCAGTCACATCATTGCTGGATGTGCCGAGGTCATCGCGAGCAGGCTCGTTCCTGCATTGGATCTGTGGTGTCGTGTAGATCGGGGTCAGAGCACCGAAGCCGTTTCCGGCACTTTCGGCTGGCGATACAGGTCCAGCAGCACCTGATCCAGCACCGACGATGCGCCAAACGGGGCCTTGTCGTTGAGGATCGCCACCACCGCCCAGGTGTTGCCGTTGACGTCACGGCTGTAACCGGAGATCGCGCGCACGGTGTTCAGGGTGCCGGTCTTGACGTGAGCTTCGCCGCGCATCGCCGTGGTTTTCAGGCGTTTACGCATGGTGCCGTCGGTGCCAGCAATCGGCATCGAGCTGATGAACTCGGCGGAGTAGGGACTGCGCCACGCGGCTTGCAGCATCGCCGCCATTTCACGAGCGCTCACGCGTTCGGCGCGAGACAGGCCGGAGCCGTTCTCCATCACCAGGTGCGGCGCGGTGATGCCTTTCTTCGCCAGCCACTGACGCACCACACGCTGGGCAGCCCTAGCGTCGTCACCGTCGGCGTCGGTGCGGAATTTCTGGCCCAGGCTCAGGAACAACTGCTGAGCCATGGTGTTGTTGCTGTATTTGTTGATGTCGCGAATGATTTCCGCCAGATCCGGCGAGTAGGCCCGGGCCAGCACCTTGGCGTTGCTCGGCGTTGGCGCCAGACGATCCCTGCCCTGGATGCTGCCACCCAGTTCTTTCCAGATCGCCCGCACGGCACCCGCGGTATAGGTGGCGTGGTCAAGCAGCGACAGATAAGTCTGCGAGCTGCAGCCTTCGCCCAACTGACCGCCGACCGTCACAGTCACGCTGCCATCGGCCTGGGTCACCGGGTTGTAACGCACGCCACCGGTACATTGCTTGGAATTGACTGCTTTGACCTGGTTTTCAACTTTGATGCTGGCAATCGGCGGTTCCACCGACACCAGGACCCGGCCATTGTCGTTGCGTGCCACGAAGCGCAAGGCCTTGAGGTTGACCATCAGCGAATCAGGCTTGACCAGGAACGGCTTGTTGTCGTCATTGCCATCGTCGTTGAACTCAGGCAGTTGCGGTTGCACGAAGAAGCCACGATCCAACACCAGGTCGCCGGTGATTTGCGTCACGCCGTTGGCGCGCAAATCACGCATCAGCAGCCAGAGCTTTTCCATGTTCAGTTTCGGATCGCCGCCACCCTTGAGGTAGAGGTTGCCGTTGAGGATGCCGCCGCTGAGGGTGCCGTCGGTGTAGAACTCGGTTTTCCACTGATGGTTCGGGCCGAGCATTTCCAGCGCCGCATAGGTGGTTACCAGCTTCATGGTCGAGGCCGGGTTGACCGAAACGTCAGCGTTGTAAATGGTCGGTGTACCCGGGCCGTTCAGCGGGATCATCACCAGCGACAGGGCGTTGTCCGGAAGCTTGCTGGCCTTCAGGGCCTTTTCTACGTTGGGTGACAGACCGGTGTTGATGGTGGCGGCGGAAACGGAGAAGGCCAGAGGAAGAAGGAAGCCGGCCAGTAACAAGGGACGCAAAGATTTGATCATGTGAAATTGAACCCTGCATTCGAGGGGAAAAAAGGCGAGGGCATGAAGATAAATTCCCTCAGTGGTCATGAAAGTGTCGGCATTATGCCCCAAGGTGCAACGGCTTGTGCCTTGCCGTGGCCTTCTAATCCGCAATTTTTTTACCGACGGTCAGCGACGCGCCCCAGAGAGTCGGGCAATTAGCGGCTTAAACTGCTAAAGTGCCGCCCGTTATTACTTATGAGGATTGTTCCAATGGCGACTAACCGTTCCCAGCGTCTGCGCAAAAAACTGTGCGTCGATGAATTTCAAGAGCTGGGTTTCGAACTGAACCTGGATTTCAAAGAAGATTTGGCTGATGAAGCCATTGATGCTTTCCTCGACGCGTTCCTGAAAGAAGCCATGGAAGCCAACGGTCTGGGTTATGTTGGCGGCGACGACTTCGGTCTGGTTTGCCTGCAGAAGCGTGGCTCGGTGTCCGAAGAGCAGCGCGCTGCTGTTGAAGCCTGGCTCAAGGGCCGCAGCGAACTGACCGAAGCAACCGTCAGCCCGCTGATCGACGTCTGGTACCCGGAAAAGCCGATCAATCCGGTAGCTTGATGTCATGAAAAACGGCGACCCAAGGGTCGCCGTTTTTTTATGCCTGCTTTTTTGCAGGTGCATGGCTTGGCCTGCGAAGTCGATGTCGGGTCCCTCAGCCCTTGCGCCAATTCAGAATCACCAGCGTCAACACCCCCGCGACAATCCCCCAGAACGCCGACCCAATGGAAAACAGCGTCAGCCCCGACGCCGTGACCATAAAGGTAATCAACGCCGCCTCCCGCTCTTTCACTTCGGTCATGGCAATGCTCAGGCCATTGATGATCGAGCCGAACAGTGCCAGCGCCGCAATCGACAGCACCAGCTCTTTAGGCAGCGCCGCGAACAACGCTGCCAGCGTTGCGCCGAACACCCCGGCAATCCCGTAGAAAATCCCGCACCAGACCGCAGCCGTGTAGCGCTTGTTGCGATCCTCATGGGCATGCGGCCCGGTGCAGATCGCCGCGCTGATGGCTGCCAGGTTGATCCCGTGGGAGCCGAAAGGCGCCAGCAGCAGCGAGGCGATGCCGGTGGTGGTGATCAATGGCGAGGCGGGCACGGTGTAGCCGTCGGCGCGCAATACCGCGATGCCGGGCATGTTCTGCGAAGTCATCGCCACCACAAACAACGGAATACCGATGCTGATGGTCGCGGCCAGGGAGAAGTGCGGCGTGGTCCAGACCGGCGTCGCCACTTCCAGATGGAAACCGCTGAAGTCCAGCAGCCCCATGAACCCGGACAGCGCCGTGCCGATCAGCAACGCTGCGAGCACCGCGTAGCGAGGCGACAGGCGCTTGACTATCAGATAAGTGAAGAACATCCCCAGCACCAGCCCGGTGCGATGCTGCGCGGCGACGAAGATTTCACTGCCAATCTTGAACAGAATCCCCGCCAGCAGGGCGGCGGCCAATGATGCCGGAATCTTTCTCACCAGCCGTTCGAAGCTGCCGGTCAGGCCGCAAATCGTCACCAGCACCGCGCACGTGATGTAGGCACCGATGGCCTCGCCGTAACTCACGCCGCCCAGGCTGGTGATCAGCAACGCCGCGCCGGGGGTCGACCAGGCGATGGTGATCGGCGTGCGATAACGCAGGGACAGGCCGATCGAGCACACCGCCATGCCAATCGAGATCGCCCAGATCCACGACGAAATCTGCCCGCTGGTCAGGCCCGCCGCTTGTCCGGCTTGAAACATCAGGACCAGGGAGCTGGTGTAGCCGGTCATCATCGCGATGAAGCCGGCGACAATCGCCGACGGTGACGTATCGGCCAAGGGGCGAAGCTGCGTGTGCGTGGCGTCGTTCATGACAGCGGTGTTCCTTGTTCTGGTAAAAATGCCGAAACGCCGCCGACCCCCGTGCAGGAGCGAGGCTTGCCCGCGAAGGCGTCGTACCGGTCGACATCAAAGTTGAATGATAGGACGCCTTCGCGGGCAAGCCTCGCTCCTACAAGGGATTATGTGGAAGCGGCGAATTCCGGGATCAAGCCTAAACTCAAAAGTAACCAACCGTTGCGATACAGCAGAAGCGACAAACAGCCGTACAGTCGTGTTGCCACCATCCATTGTGTACAATCGCGCTGTTTATTACGCGATACTTGCCAGCGACCCACTGTGCCGTATTACAGTCACGGTCAATTCGCCGCAGTTCTCCCGACTCGAGTGCCCATGAACGAACAGTTGCAGCCCCTAAAGAAACAACCGCGAGCAGGCAAAGCCGGCCGCAGCGGTACCCAGGACGATATTGTCTACGCGCATATCTTCGAGGCCATCCTCGAACAGCGTCTGGCGCCCGGCACCAAGTTGAGCGAAGAAGCGCTGGGGGAAATTTTCGGGGTCAGTCGCACCATCATTCGCCGTGCACTGTCGCGCCTGGCTCATGAAGGCGTCGTGCTGCTGCGTCCGAACCGTGGCGCCGTGGTTGCCAGCCCCAGTGTTGAAGAGGCCCGTCAGGTGTTCCTGGCGCGGCGTCTGGTGGAGCGGGCGATCACTGAACTGGCGGTTCAACACGCGACTGCCGAGCAGATTGCCGAGTTGCGGCAAATGGTCAACGATGAGCGCGACAGCTTCTCCCGTGGCGATCGCGGTGCCGGCATCCGCCTGTCGGGCGAGTTTCACCTGAAGCTGGCGGAAGCGGCGAAGAATGCGCCGCTGATCAGCTTCCAGCGCAGCCTGGTGTCCCAGACGTCGTTGATCATCGCCCAGTACGAAAGCGGAAACCGCTCCCACTGTTCTTACGACGAGCACACCCAACTGATCGACGCCATCGAAGCGCGCAACGGTGAGTTGGCGGTGAACCTGATGATGCATCACATGGATCACATCGACAGCAAACTCAACCTCGACGAGGAAAGCGCGTCGGATGATTTGCATGCGGTGTTCTCGCATTTATTGCAGACCAAAAAGCCAGGGCGGCCAGCGGTCAAGCTCTGAAAGATCGAGGTGCGGCCTTCGCGGGCAAGCCTCGCTCCTACAAGGGCTTCGCGTTAAACCTGTAGGAGCGAGGCTTGCCCGCGAAGGCGGCTTCAAAAGCAAAAAAATCCCCCGCAACCATCGATTGCGGGGGATTTTTTATGCCCGGAATAGCTTAGCGCTGATGCACCTGATTCCCCGCCGCATAGGTCTGCAGCACAGTCCGGTCATCCCCCAGCGTCATCAATACAAACAACGTCTCGGCAATGTTATTGGCCTGCTTCAAGCGATAGCTCAGCAGCGGCGTGGCGTTGTAGTCCAGCACCAGGAAGTCCGCGTCGGTGCCCGGATTCAGCGTGCCGATCTTGTCTTCCAGGCGCAGCGCACGCGCACCGCCCAGGGTCGCCAGGTACAGCGATTTGAACGGACTCAGGCGCGCACCTTGCAGCTGCATGACCTTGTAGGCTTCGTTCAACGTTTGCAGCAGCGAGAAACTGGTGCCGCCGCCCACGTCGGTGCCCAGGCCGACATTGAGTTTGTGCTTCTCGGCCATCGGCAAATTGAACAGGCCGCTGCCGAGGAAGAAGTTCGAGGTCGGGCAGAAAGCAATCGCCGAACCCGTCTGCGCCAGCCGCGCGCACTCGTCATCGCACAGGTGCACGCCGTGGGCGAATACCGAGCGCTCGCCGAGCAATTGGTAGTGGTCGTAAACGTCGAGGTAGCCCTTGCGCTCGGGGAACAGTTCCTTGACCCACTCGATTTCCTTGAGGTTTTCGCTGATGTGGGTCTGCATGTACAGGTCGGGGTACTCGCTGAGCAACTGGCCGGCGAGGGTCAGTTGTTCCGGGGTGCTGGTGGGGGCGAAGCGCGGGGTCACCGCGTAATGCAGGCGGCCCTTGCCATGCCAGCGCTCAATCAGCGCCTTGCTTTCCACGTAGCTGGATTCGGCGGTATCGGTCAGGTAGTCCGGGGCGTTGCGGTCCATCATCACCTTGCCGGCGATCATCCGCAGGTCCAGCTGCTCGGCGGCTTCAAAAAACGAGTTCACCGATTGCGGGTGGACGCTGCCGAACACCAGCGCCGTGGTGGTGCCGTTACGCAGCAGTTCCTTGATGAAAATGTCCGCGACTTCATCAGCGTGAGTCTTGTCAGCGAACTGGCTTTCACACGGGAAGGTGTAAGTGTTGAGCCAGTCCAGCAGCTGCTCGCCGTAAGCGCCGACCATGCCGGTTTGCGGTAAATGAATGTGAGTGTCGATGAAACCCGGGGTGATCAGCGCGTCCTGGTAATGAGTGATCTCGATATCGGCGGGCAGGGTCGGCAGCAAGTCGCTGGCGTGACCAAGGGCGCTTATCTGGCCGTTATCGACCACCAGCAGGCCGTCTTCGAAATACTCATACGAGGCTTCGATGCCCACTTCGGCGGGGTCGGCGATGCTGTGCAGGATGGCGGCGCGGTAGGCTTTGCGAGTCAGAGGCATGAGCTTTCTCAGTGGGAGGCTTGGCTGCGGCGTGATGCAGGCAGCAGTTTGGCGATCGATGATCCGGCGCGGGCAGTTTGCTGGCCGAAACTGGCGTTATAGGTGGCGATGATTTCGCCGGCGATGGAGATGGCGATTTCCACAGGCAACTTGCCTTTGACTTCGCCGATGCCCATCGGGCAGCGCATGCGTTGCAGCACGGCGCTGTCGAAACCACGGTCCCGCAGGCGGTGTTCGAACTTCACCCGTTTGGTCTTCGAACCGATCAGGCCGAAGTAGGCGAAGTCGTTGCGCTTGAGGATCGCGGCGGTGAGTTCGAGATCGAGCTGGTGGTTGTGGGTCATGACGATGCAGTAGCTGCCGGCGGGCAGATTGTCGATTTCATCCACCGGTTCTTCGGCGACGATTTTGCGCACGCCGTGGGGGATCTGCTCGGGGAATTCCGCTTCCCGCGAATCGATCCAGCGCACCCGGCAGGGCAGGCTGGCGAGCAGCGGCACCAGCGCCCGGCCGACATGGCCGGCGCCGAACACAGCGATTTGCGCCTGGACCTGGCCCATCGGTTCGAACAGCAACACGGTCACGCCGCCGCAGCACTGGCCGAGGCTGGCGCCGAGGCTGAAGCGCTCCAGGTGCGTGTCCTGCTTGCCGCTGGCCAGCATCTCGCGGCCGATCTGCATGGCCTTGTATTCCAGGTGCCCGCCACCGATGGTGTCGTAGGCCTGGGTGGCGCTGATGACCATTTTCGATCCGGCATTGCGCGGCGTCGAGCCGAGCTCTTCGATGATGGTCACCAGCACGCAGGGTTCACCCTGGGATTGCAGGTCGGCGAGGGCGTCGATCCAGTTGTACATGTTTCACCTCGACATCTCTGTTGTCTGTTCGGGACTCTTCGCGGGCAAGCCCGCTCCCACAGGGGAATGCGATCAACTGTGGGAGCGAGCCTGCTCGCGAAGGGCGCGCCTCGGTCTAGAGCGAAGCCAACGCCGGCTCTGCCTCGACGGCCTTCGCCGCCTTCAGCTGCCGCATCTGTTCACAGCCCCACAACACCCGCTCCGGAGTCGCCGGTGCGTCGATTTTCGGTTGATGCTTGTAGTCGCCCAGACTCGCCACGGCGTCCTTGATCGCACACCACGATGCGATACCCAGCATGAACGGCGGCTCACCCACAGCCTTGGAATGGAACACCGTGTCTTCCGGGTTCTTGCGGTTTTCCACCAGCTTCACCCGAAGGTCCAGCGGCATGTCGGCCACGGCCGGGATCTTGTAGCTGGCCGGGCCGTTGGTCATCAGTTTGCCTTTGTTGTTCCACACCAGTTCTTCCATGGTCAGCCAGCCCATGCCCTGGATGAAACCGCCCTCGACCTGGCCGATGTCGATGGCCGGGTTCAGCGAGTCGCCGACGTCGTGGAGGATGTCGGTGCGCAGCATTTTGTACTCGCCGGTCAGGGTGTCGATGATCACCTCGCAACAGGCTGCACCGAAGGCGTAGTAATAGAACGGTCGACCACGGGCCTGACTGCGGTCGTAGAAGATTTTCGGGGTCTTGTAGAAGCCGGTGCTCGACAGCGACACCTGGGCGAAATACGCCTGCTGGATCAGCGCTTCGAAGGTCAGGATGTGATCACGAACCCGCACGTGACCGTTGTGGAACTCCACGTCTTCTTCGCTGACCTTGTACTGCCGGGCGGCAAATTCGATCAGGCGTTTCTTGATGATTTCCGCGGCGTTCTGTGCGGCTTTACCGTTGAGGTCGGCACCGCTGGAGGCAGCGGTCGGCGAGGTGTTCGGCACCTTGTCGGTGTTGGTCGCGGTGATCTGCACGCGGTCCATTTCCACCTGGAACACTTCGGCTACGACTTGCGCCACCTTGGTGTTCAAACCCTGGCCCATTTCCGTGCCGCCATGGTTCAGGTGGATGCTGCCATCGGTGTAGACGTGGATCAGCGCACCGGCCTGGTTGAGGAAGCTGGCGGTGAAGGAAATGCCGAATTTCACCGGGGTCAGCGCCAGGCCTTTTTTCAGGATCGGGCTGTTGGCGTTGTAGCGACGAATCGCTTCGCGGCGTTCGGCGTACTGGCTGCTTTCTTCCAGTTCGGCGGTCATTTCCTCGAGCATGTTGTGCTCGACGGTCTGGTAGTAATGGGTGACGTTGCGCTCAGTCTTGCCGTAGTAGTTGGCCTTGCGCACTGCCAGCGGATCGAGGCCCAGATGGCGGGCAATCGCGTCCATCACTTCTTCGATGGCGACCATGCCTTGCGGGCCACCGAAGCCACGGTATGCGGTGTTCGACGCGGTGTTGGTCTTGCAGCGGTGACCGTTGATGGTCGCATCGCCCAGGTAGTACGAGTTGTCGGCATGGAACATCGCGCGGTCGACAATCGACGCCGAGAGGTCCGGCGAGCAACCGCAGTTGCCGGCCAGTTCCAGGGCGATGCCGTGCAGGCGACCGGTGCTGTCGAAGCCGACGTCGTACTCGACGTAGAACGGGTGACGCTTGCCGGTCATCAACATGTCTTCGACCCGCGGCAGGCGCATCTTGGTCGGCTGGCCGGTGAGGTGGGCGATGACTGCGCACAGGCACGCCGGGCTCGCAGCCTGGGTTTCCTTGCCGCCGAAACCACCGCCCATGCGGCGCATGTCGACGACGATTTTGTTCATCGACACATCCAGCACTTCAGCCACCAGTTTCTGCACTTCGGTGGGGTTCTGGGTCGAGCAGTAGACGATCATCCCGCCGTCTTCGGTCGGCATCACCGACGAGATCTGGGTTTCGAGGTAGAAGTGTTCCTGGCCGCCGATGTGCAGCGTGCCTTGAATGCGGTGTTCGGCAGTCGCCAATGCGCCGGCCGAATCGCCGCGCTGATGGGTGTGGCTGTCGAGCACAAAGTGGCGTTTGCGCAGGGCTTCGACCACGTCCAGCACCGGCTCGAGATCTTCGTATTCGATGATCGCCGCCATGGCGGCTTTGCGTGCGGTTTCCAGGTCTTTTGCGGCAACGGCCAGTACGGGTTGACCGACGAATTGCACATCGTCGATGGCCAGCAATGGATCGCCCGGCAGCAATGGGCCGATGTCTTTCAGGCCTGGCACATCTTTGTGGGTGATGGCGATGCGCACGCCTTCAAAGGCGTAGCAGGGCTTGGTGTCGATGCTAATGATTTTCGCGTGGGCGCGGTCCGACAGGCGGGCGTAAACGTGCAGCTGGTTCGGAAATTCCAGACGGTCGTCGATGTACTGCGCTTCCCCGGACACATGTTTGGCGGCGCTGTCGTGCTTGACGCTGCGGCCGACACCGGTGGTCAGGTCCTTGGCGAACAGTTCAGCCAGTTCGGCCTGGGTCTTCTCTACGGCGTGATGGTTAGACATAAGCGGTCACCCGAGTCTCGATGTGCGGCGTTTGCAGTTCGATGAAGTATTTGCGCAGCAGGTTCTGCGCGCTGAGCAGGCGATATTCCTTGCTGGCGCGGAAGTCCGAGAGCGGCGTGAAATCTTCGGCCAGTGCGGCGCAGGCGCGTTCGACGGTGGCGTGATTGAACGGCGCGCCGAGCAATACGGTTTCGCAGTGATTCGCACGTTTCGGAATCGCGGCCATGCCGCCGAACGCCACGCGGGCGTCGGCGATCACGCCGTTGTCGATGCGCAGGTTGAACGCGGCGCAAACGGCGGAAATATCATCGTCCAGACGTTTCGACACTTTGTAGGCGCGGAACAATTGTTCCGCGCTGGCACGCGGCACGATGATCTTCTCGATGAACTCGCTTTCCTGGCGCGCGGTGACGCGGTAATCGATGAAGTAATCTTCCAGCGCCAGGGTGCGACGGGTTTCGCCTTTGCACAAAACGATCTGCGCCCCCAAGGCAATCAGCAGCGGTGGCGAGTCTCCAATCGGCGAGGCGTTGCCGATGTTGCCGCCGAGGGTGCCCTGGTTGCGGATCTGCAAGGAGGCGAAGCGTTGCAGCAATTCGCCGAAGTCCGGGTATTCGGCTTTCAAGGCTTCGTAGCAATCGGAGAGGGCGGTGGCGGCGCCGATTTCCAGACGATCATCGAAGCGCTCGATGCGCTTCATTTCGGCGACGTTGCCGACGTAGATCATCACCGGCAACGTGCGATGGAATTGGGTGACTTCCAATGCCAGATCCGTACCGCCGGCCAGCAGCCGGGCCTGTGGATAAGCATCGTAGAGGTCGGCCAGATCGGCCACGGTCAGCGGCACCAGGCAGCGCTTGTCGCCACTGTTGAGTTCGCCGATATCGGTAGGGGCGATGGCTTTCAGGCGGGCGATGGTATCGGCTTCGCGCGCATCGAACTGATCCGCTTGCTTGCCGCAGCAGGATTGTTCGGCGGCGGCCAGAATCGGCCGATAGCCGGTGCAGCGGCAGAGGTTGCCGGCCAGCGCTTCGTGGGCCTTGTGGGCGTCGGGCTGATCGCTGTTCTTTTGCAGCGCGAACAGCGACATCACGAAGCCCGGGGTGCAGAAGCCGCATTGCGAGCCGTGGCACTCGACCATGGCTTTCTGCACGCTGTGAAGCTCGCCCTGGTGCTTGAGGTCTTCGACGCTGATCAGTTGTTTACCGTGCAATGACGACACGAACGTCAGGCACGAGTTGAGGCTGCGATAGCGAATGTATTCGCGGCCATCGTCATCCGTTTGCAGCTCGCCGACCACCACGGTACAGGCGCCGCAGTCACCGCTGGCGCAGCCTTCTTTGGTGCCGGGTTTGCCCACATGGTCGCGCAGATAATTGAGCACGGTCAGGTTTGGGTCCAGGGCGTGCTCGCTACGGAGTTCCTGGTTAAGTAAAAACTGGATCACGGAAGGCCTCGCAGACTCATTATTGTTGTTAACCGACTTGGACCGAATTTATCAGGTCTGACTTTGCGGTCAATGATTTTCTGACTTAAAGGTCAGGAAACGCCATTTTGTCGATCAACGACTCGTTCCTTCATTATTGACCCTCGCGGGTTAGCCTGCTTTTTGCTTGATTCGTGCCAAAAACCGCTGAGTGGGCACTCCGCCATGACCCTTCATGTGCGCTACACTGCGCCGCTTGTGCAGATCGAAGAGTTTGAAGGACAACCATGACGTTCAAGGCGCCGGACAGCCTCGCCGAGCAAATTGCTCACCACCTCGCCGAACGCATCATTCGTGGCGAAATGAAGCCCGGGGAGCGCATCCAGGAACAGAAGGTCACGCTGGCCCTCAATGTCAGCCGCGGTTCGGTCCGCGAAGCCTTGCTGATCCTCGAGCGCCGCCACCTGATCGCGATCCTGCCGCGCCGCGGTGCCCACGTTACCGAACTCACCGCACACAAGGTGCAGAGCCTGTGCACGCTGATGAGCGAGCTGTACATCTTGCTCGGCAACGCCGTCGCCAAAGGCTGGCAGGTCCAGTCTGACATGGCGCCGTTCGTGCAGATCCAGCAGCGCCTGGCCGCCAGCTATGAGCGTCAGGACATCCGCACCTTCGTCGACGACAGCTTCAATGTGATGCGCGCCGCGTACCCGTTTGCCAACAATCCGTACTTGCAGGAAACCGTCGAGAACCTGCAACCGGCGATGAGCCGTGCGTACTTCCTCGCCCTGGACCAGCGCAAGGCGTCGATGAGCGAGTTCCTGGAGTTGTTCGAACGTTTGCTGGCCGCCGTGCTGGCCCGTGACTTTCCGCTGATCCGCGAAGTGCTGACGGCCTATGCCCAGCGCAGTTGCGATCTGGTGGTTTCTGCCCTGACGGACGCTTAAGCGTGCGGCTCAAGTGCATAAAACTGGCCGGGTTCAAATCCTTCGTCGACCCGACCACCGTGAACTTCCCCAGCAACATGGCGGCCGTGGTAGGGCCCAATGGCTGCGGCAAGTCGAACATCATCGACGCCGTTCGCTGGGTGATGGGCGAAAGTTCGGCGAAGAACCTCCGTGGCGAGTCGATGACCGACGTCATCTTCAACGGTTCGACCAGCCGTAAGCCCGTGAGTCAGGCGAGTATCGAGCTGGTGTTCGATAACTCCGACGGCACGCTGCTTGGCGAATACGCCGCCTATGCGGAAATTTCCATTCGCCGCAAAGTGACCCGCGACAGCCAGACCACCTACTACCTCAACGGCACCAAATGCCGTCGTCGCGATATCACCGACATCTTTCTGGGCACAGGCCTGGGCCCGCGCAGCTATTCGATCATCGAGCAGGGGATGATCTCCAAGCTGATCGAGTCCAAGCCCGAAGACCTGCGCAACTTCATCGAAGAAGCGGCGGGCATCTCCAAGTACAAGGAGCGTCGGCGCGAGACCGAAAACCGTATCCGTCGCACCCATGAAAACCTGGCCCGCCTGACCGATTTGCGTGAAGAACTCGAGCGTCAGCTTGAGCGTTTGCATCGCCAGGCCGAGGCCGCTAAGAAGTATCAGGAATACAAAGGCGAGGAGCGTCAGCTCAAGGCCCAGCTGTCAGCCCTGCGCTGGCAGGCTTTGAACGAACAGGTCGGGCAGCGCGAAGCAGTCATTGGCAATCAGGAAGTCACGTTCGAAGCGTTGGTCGCTGAACAGCGCAACGCCGATGCGGCCATCGAGCGCTTGCGTGACGGGCACCATGATCTGTCCGAGCGCTTCAATCTGGTGCAGGGACGCTTCTATTCGGTCGGCGGCGACATCGCCCGGGTCGAGCAGAGCATCCAGCACGGTCAGCAGCGTTTGCGGCAGTTGCAGGATGATCTTAAAGAAGCCGAGCGTGCGCGACTGGAAACCGAATCTCACCTCGGCCACGACCGCACCTTGCTGCTGACCCTGGGTGAAGAGCTGGACATGCTCACGCCGGAGCAGGAAGTCACCAGCGCCGCCGCCGAAGAAGCCGCCGCTGCGCTGGAAGAATCCGAAACCACCATGCACGGCTGGCAGGAGCAGTGGGACACCTTCAACCTCACGGCCGCCGAGCCGCGTCGCCAGTCCGAGGTTCAGCAGTCACGCATTCAGCAACTCGAAACCAGCATGGAGCGTCTGGCCGATCGCCAGAAGCGACTTGGCGAAGAGCGCGCGTTGCTCTCGGCGGACCCGGAAGATGCGGCGATCATGGAGCTCAGCGAGCAACTGGCTGCGAGCGAAGCGACGCTTGAAGATTTACAGGCCAGCGAAGAGGCTCAGGTCGAACGCCTTGAGCAACTGCGTCAGGAATTGCAATTAGCGCTGCAAAATCAGCAGCAGGCCCAGGGTGATTTGCAGCGCCTCAACGGTCGCCTTGCGTCCCTTGAAGCCTTGCAGCAAGCCGCGCTCGATCCGGGCACCGGCACCGCGCAATGGCTGCGCGAACAGCACCTGGCGGACCGCCCGCGTCTGGCCGAAGGACTGAAAGTCGAGGCGGGTTGGGAGCTGGCGGTGGAAACCGTGCTCGGTGCCGACCTCCAGGCGGTGCTGGTGGACGACTTCGGCGATTTCGATCTGGCCGGTTTTGCCCAAGGCGATTTGCGTTTGCTCAGCCCGGCCAGTGATGGCGTGCGCGTACCGGGCAGCCTGCTTGACAAGGTTGAAGCGCAGATCGATCTGTCGCCCTGGCTGGGACAGGTCAAACCGGTTGAGAATCTTGAGCAAGCGTTGGCCCTGCGCAGTCAGCTAAGTGTCGGCCAGAGCTTGATCAGTCGCGACGGCTATTGGGTTGGCCGACACTTTCTACGTGTTCGCCGGGCCAGCGAAGCGGAAAGCGGCGTGCTCGCCCGTGGGCAGGAAATCCAGCGTCTGAGCATCGAGCGCGAAGAGCGCGAGGCCACGGTCGAAACCCTGGAAACCCAACTTCAGACGCTCAGGGCGCAGCAGCGCCAGCAGGAAAACGGTCGCGAACATTTGCGCCGTTTGCTGCAAGACGAAGCGCGTCAGCAAGGCGAATTGAAAGCTCAGTTGTCGGCCGGCAAGGCCAAGGTTGAGCAGCTGACGTTGCGTCGAACCCGCCTCGATGAAGAACTCACCGAGCTGGCCGAGCAACGGGCGCTGGAGCACGAAAACATCGGCGAAGCGCGCCTGCAATTGCAGGATGCCCTCGACGCCATGGCGCTGGACACCGAGCAGCGCGAGTTGCTGCTGGCCCAGCGCGACAGCTTGCGCGAGCGACTCGATCGCGTGCGTCAGGAAGCCCGGCAACACAAGGATCACGCCCATCAGTTGGCGGTACGCCTCGGCTCGCTCAAGGCGCAACATGACTCGACGCGTCAGGCGCTGGAACGCCTGGAGATGCAGTCCGAGCGCCTGACCGAGAAACGCGAACAGCTGAGCCTCAATCTGGAGGAGGGCGAGGCACCGCTGGAAGAGCTGCGCCTGAAACTCGAAGAGTTGCTCGATAAGCGCATGACGGTCGACGAAGAAATGAAGTCGGCTCAGATCGCTCTGGAAGACGCTGACCGTGAATTGCGTGATGCGGAAAAACGACGCAGCCAGGCCGAGCAGCAATCGCAGTTGATCCGTGGCCAGATGGAAACCCAGCGCATGGAATGGCAGGCCCTGACCGTGCGACGCAAGACCCTCGAAGATCAGTTGCTTGAGGATGGCTACGACCTGCATGGCGTGCTCGCCACGCTGACCGCCGAGGCCAGCGAGAAAGACGCTGAAGAAGAACTCGAACGCATTGCCGCGCGCATTCAGCGCCTCGGTGCGATCAACCTGGCGGCCATCGACGAATACCAGCAACAATCCGAGCGTAAACGTTATCTGGATGCGCAGAACGACGATCTGGTGGAAGCGCTGGACACTCTGGAAAACGTGATTCGCAAGATCGACAAGGAAACCCGAAACCGCTTCAAAGATACCTTTGATCAGATCAATGGCGGATTACAGGCCCTTTTCCCAAAAGTTTTCGGTGGAGGGCGCGCGTATTTGGAACTGACGGGCGAAGATCTACTCGATACAGGGGTAACGATCATGGCGCAGCCGCCAGGAAAGAAGAACAGCACCATCCATTTGCTCTCCGGTGGCGAAAAAGCCCTGACCGCATTGGCCCTGGTTTTTGCGATCTTCAAGTTGAATCCGGCACCGTTCTGCATGCTCGATGAAGTTGACGCGCCGCTGGACGACGCGAACGTTGGACGCTACGCACGGTTGGTCAAAGAGATGTCGCAGACGGTTCAGTTCATCTACATCACCCACAACAAGATCGCCATGGAAATGGCCGATCAACTGATGGGGGTAACGATGCACGAACCGGGTTGTTCGCGTCTGGTGGCAGTGGATGTCGAGGAGGCGATGGCGATGGTGGAGGCCTGAGCCGGTGCCTGTAGGGCAAGTATTTTTGGTCTGTAGGACTTTTTTACCTGTCTTGACTTGCTGGCCAATCGACATATTCGCGCGAGCCATTGTGACAGACGGTGTAAAGTTGCCTTTGGTCGTGCTAGTTTAATGTCAATTTTTCGTATACGTGGGCAAAACGCCTGTCAGAACATAGAGTTGGCGCCACGTTTTAAAGCGGTTTGCGAGTTGTAAACCCCTTATTTTTCAGCATTTTTTATAGAGGCACGGGATTACATGGAAATCGGTCTGCGCGAGTGGCTGATCGTCATCGGCATTATTGTCATTGCCGGTATTCTTTTCGATGGCTGGCGTCGCATGCGCGGCGGCAAGGGAAAACTGAAATTCCGTCTTGACCGAAGTTTGTCCAACCTGCCGGACGAGGACACCAGCGCCGAGCTGTTGGGCCCGCCCCGCGTGCTGGACACGCATAAGGAACCGCAACTGGACGAGCATGATCTGCCGTCGGTGAGCATGCCTGCCCGTGAACCGCGTGAATCGGGTTCCAAGCGCGGCAAGCGTGGCCATGGCGAGCCTTCCCAGGGCGACATGAACCTCAGCCTGGACCTGGACGGCGGCCCGAGCTTCAGCAGCCGTGACGACGACTTCCCGGATGACACCAAGTCCTCGCCGTCGGTCAGCGACAAGGAACAACCGCAAGCCGAAGAAGTGCTGGTGATCAGCGTGATCTGCCGTGACGCTGCCGGCTTCAAGGGCCCGGCGTTGTTGCAGAACATTCTGGAGAGCGGTCTGCGTTTCGGCGAAATGGATATTTTCCACCGTCACGAGAGCATGGCCGGCAACGGTGAGGTGTTGTTCTCCATGGCCAATGCGGTCAAGCCGGGCGTCTTCGATCTGGACGACATCGACCACTTCAGCACGCCGGCGGTGAGCTTCTTCCTCGGTCTGCCAGGCCCGCGTCATCCGAAGCAAGCCTTCGACGTGATGGTGGCCGCGGCGCGCAAATTGTCCCAGGAGCTGAACGGCGAACTGAAAGACGACCAGCGCAGCGTGCTGACCGCCCAGACGATCGAGCATTACCGTCAGCGCATCGTCGAATTCGAACGTCGCGCCCTGACTCAGAAACGTTGATTCAAAAGGTTGTCCCCGCGCGGTGCGCGGGACGATCAGCAAAATAGATTGAGCAGCCTCGGCTGCTCTTTTGCTTTATGAGAGAACACCCATGACCGCCGCCAAAACCCGCATTCTCGAGCTGCGCGCTGAGCTGGATCAGCACAACTACCGTTACCACGTGCTGGACGAGCCGAGCGTTCCGGACGTCGAATACGATCGTTTGTTCCATGAACTCAAGGCCCTTGAAGCCGCCCATCCCGAGCTGGTCACCAGCGACTCGCCGACCCAGCGCGTCGGCAGCGCGGCGCTGTCGGCGTTCACCCAGGTACGCCACGAAGTGCCGATGCTCAGCCTCGGCAACGCCTTCGAAGAAAGCGACATGCGCGAGTTCGATCGCCGGGTAACGGAAGGTCTCGACTTGCCGGCCGGCGACCTGTTTGGCGGCGGCGCGGCGGTGGAATACAGCTGCGAACCCAAGCTCGATGGCCTGGCGGTCAGCCTGCTTTATCAGGATGGTATGTTGGTGCGCGGTGCGACGCGCGGCGACGGCACCACCGGCGAAGACATCAGCGTCAACGTGCGCACCGTGCGCAACATCCCGCTGAAGCTACAGGGAACCGGCTGGCCGGCGACCCTGGAAGTGCGCGGCGAAGTGTTCATGTCCAAGGCCGGTTTCGAGCGCCTGAACGCCACGCAGCTGGAGGTCGGCGGCAAGACCTTCGCCAACCCGCGCAACGCGGCGGCGGGCAGCTTGCGGCAGCTGGATTCGAAGATCACCGCCAACCGTCCGCTGGAGTTCTGCTGCTACGGTATCGGCCAGATTTCGGCGGATATCGCCGATACGCACATCGGTAATCTCAAGCAGCTGCAGACCTGGGGCCTGCCGATCAGTCGCGAGCTGAAACTGGCGCACGGCATTGATGAATGCCTGGATTACTACCGCGACATCGGTGAGCGCCGCAACGGCCTGGCCTATGAAATCGATGGCGTGGTGTTCAAGGTCAACAGCATCGCGTCCCAGCGTGAGCTCGGTTTTCGCGCGCGCGAACCGCGTTGGGCAATTGCCCACAAATTCCCGGCCATGGAAGAGCTCACCGAACTGCTCGACGTCGAATTCCAGGTCGGCCGCACCGGTGCCGTTACGCCCGTGGCGCGCTTGAGGCCGGTCAAGGTCGCCGGTGTCACCGTGGCCAATGCGACGTTGCACAACATGGACGAAGTGGCTCGCCTGGGCCTGATGATCGGCGACACCGTGATCATCCGCCGCGCGGGCGACGTGATTCCGCAAGTGGTGCAAGTGATCATGGATCGCCGCCCGGACGACGCGCGTCCGGTACAGATTCCGCAGCAGTGCCCGGTGTGCGGCTCGCATGTCGAGCGCACGCAGCTGGTCAAGCGCAGCAAGGGTCGCGAGACCGTCAGCGAAGGGGCGGTTTACCGCTGTGTCGGTCGTCTGGCCTGCGGTGCGCAACTCAAGCAGGCGATCATTCACTTCGTCTCCCGTCGTGCGATGGACATTGAAGGCCTGGGCGACAAGAGCGTTGAGCAATTGGTCGATGAGGGGCTGGTGAGTTCTCCCGCCGATCTGTATGCCTTGAAGTTCGAGGACATTGTCGATCTCGAAGGCTTTGCCGAGCTGTCGAGCAATAAACTGCTCGCCGCGATCAAGGACAGCAAGACACCGAGCCTGGCACGGTTCATCTATGCCCTCGGTATTCCTGACGTCGGCGAAGAGACGGCCAAGGTCCTGGCGCGCTCTCTCGGCTCACTGGAGCGGGTTCAGCAGGCGTTGCCGCAAGTGCTCACGTACTTGCCGGATGTCGGCCTGGAAGTGGCTCACGAGATTCACAGCTTCTTTGAAGATGCGCATAACCAGCAGGTTATTGCGAAGTTGCTCGAGCACGGCCTGCAGATTCAGGATCAGGGCGAGCTGGGGGCCGAATTTGCTGCCAGCACGACGCTGGGCGGTTTCCTCGACAAGCTGAACATTCCGTCGGTCGGGCCGGGCGGGGCGCAGAAGCTGGCGGACAAGTTTGGTTCGCTGGAATCGGTCATGAACGCCGATTGGCTGGACATGCGCCAGGCCTTGCCGGAGAAGCAGGCGAATTCGGTTCGAGCGTTTTTCGCGGTTGCTGAAAACCGTCAGATAGCTGAGGCGGCTGAACAGCAGTTGCGTGATTTCGGCATGCATTGGCAGAGCGAGAAAAAAGTCGTCGAAGGCCTGCCGCTGGCTGGGCAGACCTGGGTGCTGACCGGTTCGCTGGAATTGATGAGCCGTGATATCGCCAAGGACAAACTCGAAAGCCTCGGGGCCAAGGTGGCCGGTTCGGTGTCGGCCAAGACCCATTGCGTGGTGGCCGGGCCGGGTGCCGGTTCGAAGTTGGCCAAGGCCAATGAATTGGGACTGAAAGTGCTCGATGAAGAGGCGTTTGTCGATTTCCTGAAAAAACACGGCATCTCTGTCTGACACCCAACCTGTGGCGAGGGAGCTTGCTCCCGTTCGACTGCGCAGCAGTCGCCAAGACTTCGGGCAGCGCTTCGCAGCCGAGCGGGAGCAAGCTCCCTCGCCACAGAAAACGGAACGATCCTCGCTGGGGAATGATCTAGTCTTGGCAAGCCCCAGGGAGAGATCGCCATGTACCGCTTCTTCGAACAGCTCAGCTCACGCATCGCCGCGCCCTTCATGGGTGGAAGTTCGCGCAACAGCAAGGTCTGGCAGTGCCGCTGCGGGCAGTCGCTTTTCTTTCGCAACAGCCAGTGCCTGGCCTGTTCGGCAGCCTTGGGCTATCAGCCGGAGCAGAGTCGCCTGTCCTCGCTGCAGCCGGGTGTGCTGGCGGATACCTGGTTGCTTGACGCCGACCCCGAAGCCGGCCTGTTCCGGCGCTGCGCCAACCTCGATTCCCCGGCGGCGTGTAATTGGCTGCTGGCCGCCAATGACCATGATTCGCTGTGCATCGCCTGTAGCCTGAATCGCACCATCCCTGACCTCTCAATTGCCGAAAACCACGAACGCTGGCGTCAGGTCGAAACCGCCAAGCGGCGTCTGGTCGCGCAGTTGATCAGCCTGGGATTGCAGGTGATTCCCAAAAGCGTCGACGAACAGACCGGTCTCGCCTTCGATTTCATCGGTGTTGACCTGGAAGGCAAACCGCCGACCACGGGGCACGCCAATGGCCTGATCACCCTCGATATCAAGGAGGCCGATGACGCCCACCGCGAAAAGGTCCGGGTGCAAATGCACGAGCCTTATCGCACGCTGCTCGGGCATTTTCGTCATGAAGTCGGGCATTACTACTGGGACCGGCTGATCGCCAAGAGTCATTGGCTGGAACCGTTTCGCAGCCTGTTCGGCGACGAGCGTCTCAGCTACGCCGACGCCCTCGAACGCCATTATCAGCAAGGCGCACCGCTCGACTGGCAGCAGCAATGTGTCAGCGCCTACGCCACCATGCATCCATGGGAAGATTGGGCGGAAACCTGGGCGCATTACCTGCACATGATGGACGCGGTGGACACGGCGCTGGGGTTTGGCATGAGCGCGCGCGAGATGGATTTCGACTACCAGCCATTCCCGCTCGACACGCTCTACGATCCACAGCATCCCGGCGGCGCGGCGTTCCTGTCGTTCGTCAACGCATGGATCGAACTGGCCGGCATGCTCAACGAGCTGTCGCGGAGCATGGGGCAGCCGGATTTCTATCCGTTTGTGCTGCCGCCAGCGGTTATCGCCAAACTGCACTTCATCCATCTGGTGATCCAGCAGGAGGGCGGCAGGGCGGATGAGGTGTTGCAAGACCTGTAGCCGCCTGCATTCACTTGCAGCAGCCTCGCAAGCTCGACAGCTGCTACATGACTACGGTGTTCTGCAGACTTTGCATGTCCTTGAACCAACACATATTTTTTAATCCCCCCGAACGGTTGTAACTTCGTCCCAGATAGGTACAATGGCGCGGCTCGCTGTCAGGTGAGCGTCGTTATGGTGACCCCATCGGTCCCCCCGCAACGATTACCCGTGAACCTGGTCAGATCCGGAAGGAAGCAGCCACAGCGGGAACATTGTGTGCCGGGGTGTGGCTGGTGGGGTTGCCTCCATAACGCACCGCGAGCCCTCTCTCGCGTTTTCTGTCTGAAAATACTTAGTGTGTGTTGCTGCCATGGCCCTTGATCCAGGCGGTTTTTTGTCGTTCCTGATTTTTAGAATGAATATAAAAAAGGAGGCCGATGTGTCGTATCAGACACGTCGGCCTCCTTTTTCATTTCCACCACTAAGGCTTGGACAAGGCCTGGTCAACCGCTGCGATCAGCTTTCCCAGATCCTTCGGGGTGGCTTTATGGATGACACCGAACAGATACGCCCGCTGTTCATCTTCATCACCCATATCGGCGAAAAAGGCTTTCAGCTTTACGTCCAGCACGTCGGCAAGCAAGAACAAGGCTTCGACGCTGGGGGTATAGGTTCCGGTTTCAAAGCGGCTGATGGTTTTGGGGTCAAAACCGGTTTTTTCGCCGAGTTCAGCCTGAGTAAGCCCCGCGACCTTGCGGTAGCGTCGGATGGCCGGACCCAAACTTGAAATTTGCATCGCTCAATTCCCATTTAGAATCAAGAACTTAACGATAGATTTTCGCATTAGACAACCGCATGATCCATCACCTTGCTTTGCAAAATGTGATGCGTTTCGTAGAATCGCCGCCAATAAGGGGTGATTGGTGATCTGTTTCCAGAAAATGGGCAACGCCAAACCGCCAGCATTGCGCTCCTTTGCCGGCCTTGCACGAGGTTTTTGAGACTAGCCGATCTTCGGTTCTGCGCGGTCATCAAATGCGGGTCATGGAGTGAACACGTGTTTGCGCAGTCCCACCGCTAGCGACAGCGAGCCTGATTCATGGATGAGAAATACCGCAGGGCCGTGGATGCCGCCGCCATTTTTTCCGAGACGGACCTGAGTGGCCGGATCACCCACGTCAATGATCAGTTCTGCGCCGTGTCCGGTTATAGCCGCGACGAGTTGCTCGGGCAGAACCACCGTCTCCTCAACTCCGGCGTGCACACCGCTGATTTCTTCGCCGGTATGTGGCGCACCATCGCGCTGGGCAACGTCTGGAAGGGCGAAATCTGCAATCGCGCCAAGGATGGCAGTCTGTACTGGGTCGAAAGCACCATGGTGCCCGTGCTCAATGACGACACCGGACGGGTCGACCGATACCTGTCGATTCGTTTCGACATCAGCGAAAAACGCCAGTTGTTGCATTCCCTGCAATGGCGGGTCGGGCACGACGTGCTGACCGGGCTGCCCAATCGCGCGTTCCTCTCGGATCTGCTGGATCAGGCGCTGGAGTTCTCCCGAAAGGAAAACATCCCGCTCGCCGTGTGCATGCTCGACCTTGACGGGTTCAAGGCGGTCAACGACGGCTACGGTCACGCCAGTGGCGATCAATTATTGGTTGAAGTGGCCAAGCGTTTGCGCCACATCGTGCGTGGCGAAGATGTCGTGGCGCGGCTGGCCGGCGACGAGTTCGTGCTGGTGTTGCGTTACGTGCGGGATCTGCCGGAGTTGCGCGCGGCGCTGAACCGGGTGCTGGGGGCGATTTCGGCGCCGTATACCTTGCACGGCAAGGACATCAATGTGTTCGCCAGCATCGGCGTTACGCTGTTCCCACTCGACCATGAAGATGCTGAAACCCTGCTGCGTCACGCCGATCAAGCCATGTACGTGGCCAAGCAGCGCGGGCGCAACCGATTCCATCTGTTCGACGTGTCCAGGGATCAGGAAGTCAAGGCCACTCACCAGACGGTCGAGCGCGTGCGCCAGGCGCTGGCCGCCGATGAGTTGCGTCTGCATTTCCAGCCCAAGGTCAACATGCGCCTTGGCGTGGTGGTCGGCTTCGAGGCGCTGTTGCGCTGGGAACACCCGCAAAACGGCATGGTGCCGGCCCGGGAGTTTTTGCCGTTTGTGGAAGAGACGGACCTGATCGTCGACATCGGTGAATGGGTGATGGATCAGGTGCTGACGCAGTTGCACCACTGGCAGCAGGCGGGGCAGGGCTGGCCGATCAGCATTAATATCGCGGCACGGCATTTTCAGCGCGCGGATTTCGTCGACCGGCTCAGGCACGTCCTCGCCCGGCATGCCGACATTGCGCCGCAGATGCTCGACCTGGAAATCGTCGAGTCGGTGGCGGTCGAGAATATCCAGCACGTCAGCGACTGTTTGCAGGCCTGTCAGGCGCTGGGGGTGCAGTTTTCACTGGGCGACTTCGGCACTGGCTATTCGTCGCTGAGCTACCTCAAGCGATTGCGCACCCAAACCATCAAGATCGATAAGTCGTTTGTGCGTGACATTCTGGACGATCGCGATGACCTGGCGCTGGCCACGGCGGTGATCGGTCTGGCCCGGGCGTTTGGCCGGCAGGTGATTGCTGAAGGACTGCAAAGTATCGAGCACGGTGAGTTGCTGTTGCGACTGGGGTGTGAAGTGGCTCAAGGCTATTTCATCGCCCGGCCAATGCCCCCCGCCGACGTGCCGGGTTGGGTCGCGGGGTTCGTCGCGCCGCCGCAATGGCAAGCGCTGGATCAGGTTGGCTGAAGTTCTGTAATCGACACTTATCCCCTTTAGGAGCGAGCCTGCTCGCGATAGCAATCTGGCAGTCGCCATCAGTGTTGAATGGCAAACCGCAATCGCGAGCAGGCTCGCTTCCACGGGGTTCGTGTTGATCAGAAGATTTGCTTAAAGTGTGCCAGGCCCCGAACCGATATAAAGCCGGATAATGTCATCAATCTCCCCCGACATTTTCATCCGCAGCAACGTGCGCAGTATGCGTTGCACCGGCACCTTGGGGTCGTTGCGCACGTAGCAGCCGACGCTCTGTTCTTCCAGCACCGCCACGCCTTTGAGTTGCTTGTCGGGTAACAGGCGCTGATTGAACCAGTCCAGTGTCCATTGATTGCTCACGGCGTAGCGATAGCGCCCGGCGTGGAGTTTTTCCAGCACTTGTTCCTGGTTGCGCGCGTCTTCGCGGCGCAAACGGTCGGCATTGAACAGCGGTTGCAAGGTGGGGTAGGAGTAGCCGAGCACGGTGCCGATGGCTTGCCGCGACAAGTTCGCAGGCACCACCAAAGGCTGCGGATCCTGCCGGCTGATCAGCATGTCGCGCTGAAACCAGAGGGGAATGCTCCAGAGGTAGTCGCCGGACTGATTCGGCAGCCAGGACTGCGCGGCATAGCAGCGGATATCGACCTCGCCGTGTTCCATGGCGCTTTGCACCCGCGCCCGGGGCAACACATGAAATTCGGCCGGCAAGCCGACCTGGGTCGCCAGGCTGAGCATCACGTCATACAGGATGCCCTGGGTCACTTGCCCGCGTTCCAGTTGCACCATCGGCATCGCCCAACTGTCGGGCACCACAAAACGCAGCGGCGCTTCGGCGGCGGCGACGCTCAGACTTATCCACAGCAGTGCCCCCAAGGCAAAACGCATAAACGCTCCGGTACGTCGCAAACCTGAGCCGATAAAAGCCCCCCAAAGTGCATCTTAGCCAGATTAGACGAGCGCACCGGATGCAATTTTGGCCTTGCTCCGCTAGCATTAGCCGCTTCTGTTCCTTCGTTGCGACGGTTTTCGATGAGTTATCAGGTTCTTGCACGTAAATGGCGTCCGCGCTCGTTCCGCGAAATGGTCGGCCAGACCCATGTGCTCAAGGCTCTGATCAATGCCTTGGACAGCCAGCGGCTGCATCACGCCTACCTGTTCACCGGTACGCGCGGGGTCGGCAAGACCACCATCGCACGGATCATCGCCAAATGCCTGAACTGTGAAACAGGTATCACTTCGACGCCGTGCGGCGAGTGTTCGGTGTGCCGCGAAATCGATGAGGGCCGCTTTGTCGACCTGATCGAGATCGACGCCGCGAGCCGGACCAAGGTCGAGGACACCCGCGAGTTGCTCGATAACGTGCAATACGCGCCGAGCCGTGGCCGCTTCAAGGTCTATCTGATCGACGAAGTGCACATGCTCTCCAGCCATTCCTTCAATGCGCTGTTGAAAACCCTTGAAGAGCCGCCGCCCTACGTCAAGTTCATCCTGGCGACGACCGACCCGCAGAAACTTCCTGCAACCATTCTGTCGCGGTGCCTGCAGTTCTCTCTCAAGAACATGACCCCGGAGCGTGTGGTCGAGCATTTGACCCACGTCCTGGGCGTCGAGAACGTGCCGTTCGAAGACGACGCACTGTGGCTGCTGGGCCGCGCCGCCGACGGCTCGATGCGTGACGCCATGAGTCTGACCGACCAGGCTATCGCCTTCGGTGAAGGCAAGGTCATGGCTGCCGACGTGCGGGCGATGCTGGGCACGCTCGATCATGGTCAGGTCTACGACGTTCTGCATGCGCTGATCGAAGGCGACGCCAAGGCCTTGCTCGAAGGTGTCCGCCATCTGGCGGAACAAGGCCCGGACTGGAATGGCGTGCTCTCGGAAATTCTCAACGTTCTGCACCGTGTCGCCATCGCCCAGGCATTGCCTGAAGGCGTCGACAACGGTCATGGCGACCGCGATCGGGTGCTGGCACTGGCCCAGGCCTTGCCGGCCGAAGATGTGCAGTTCTATTACCAGATGGGTCTGATCGGCCGCCGCGACTTGCCGCTGGCGCCGGACCCTCGTGGTGGCTTCGAAATGGTCCTGCTGCGAATGCTCGCGTTCCGACCGGCGGACACCGCGGACGCCCCGAGGCAACCGCTAAAGCCAGTGGGGATCAGCCAGGCCACAGTTGATTCCGCAAATTCAGTGGCTGCCGCGCCGGTGGTGGCACCGGTAGTCGCTGCGGCAGTTGCACCCGTTGCGCCCGTTGCGCCAGCGCCTGAGCCCGTCGCGGCGGCGATTCCTGCCCCAGCGCCTGAACCGGTGGCGCCCGTTGTGGTGGCCGAGCCTGTGGTTGAGCCGGTCGCGGTCGAGGCGGCGGTCGACTTGCCGTGGAATGACCCGGTCGAGCCGGAACCCGTCCAGCAACCCGCCGTCGAGCCGGTCCTGGAAACCGCCAGCGAACAACCTGATCTGCCGCCCATGCCGTTGCCGACGCCGGACAGCGTGGTGCCGGACGCGCCGGAGTGGGCCGCAGCGCCGATCCCGGAACCGTCGGTGGCCGACGTCGATGCCGCCACCCCGGGCGTGGACCTGGATGACGAGCCGCCGCTGGACGAAGACTACATCGAGCCGGACATGGATTCGGCCTACAGCTACCTCGATGAACTGGCCAGTGAACACGCTGCCGAGCCAGCACCGGAGCCCGAGCCTGAGCCGGCCGCCATGCCCGCCACCGGCCTGGCCCTGCAATGGCTGGAACTGTTCCCGAAACTGCCGATCTCTGGCATGACCGGCAGCATCGCCGCCAACTGCACGCTGATCGCCGTCGATGGTGACCACTGGCTGATGCACCTGGACCCGGCCCACAGCGCCTTGTTCAACGCGACCCAGCAACGGCGTCTCAACGATGCGTTGAACCAGTTTCACGGGCGCACCCTGACCCTGAGCATGGAGCTGATCAAGCCGGAGCAGGAAACCCCGGCCCAGGCCGCTTCCCGTCGTCGTGCGAACCGTCAGCGCGAGGCCGAGGAGTCGATTCACGGTGATCCGTTCATCCAGCAAATGATGCAGCAGTTCGGTGCGGTGGTTCGCAACGATACTATTGAACCTGTCGAAGCCCTGGTCAGTCAGGGCTAATAACTGAAGGCGTTTGGCCCCAAGGGCCGGGCGCTGTTTAAATCCAAGTACTTTTGAGGTGATTCCCATGATGAAAGGTGGCATGGCCGGCCTGATGAAGCAGGCACAGCAGATGCAGGAAAAAATGGCCAAGATGCAGGAAGAACTGGCCAACGCTGAAGTCACCGGTAAAGCCGGCGGCGATATGGTCACCGTGGTGATGACCGGTCGTCACGACGTCAAGCGCGTGACCATCGACCCGAGCCTGGTTGAAGGCCTGAGCGAAGACGACAAAGAGATGCTCGAAGCCGTGTTCGCCGCCGCCGTCAACGACGCCGTGCGCAAGATCGAAGCCAACAGCCAGGACAAAATGGGCAGCATGACCGCTGGCATGCAACTGCCACCGGGTATGAAACTGCCGTTCTGATTCGCCAAAGCGCGTCGGATGAGCTACAAAAAAATGCCAGGCATCGCGCCTGGCATTTTTGTTTCTGCCCGTTGGAAACGCGGTGCCTGTGAGGCAGCCTTCGCGGGCAAGCCTCGCTCCTACAGAAGCATCGCTGACCTTGCAGGTGCCGCGAAGAAGTCACCTCGGTCCAACGGACGAAACATCGAACGCCACACCTCCACAACGGTCTGCTCCCTATACCGCCGAAATTCATCGATCACAGGAGACGCTCACATGCCAGACGCATTGACCCTCAACCAACGTATCGTCCTGGCGTCCCGCCCTGTAGGCGCGCCGACACCGGAGAATTTCCGCCTGGAACGGGAAGCACTGCCGGAACTTGCCGAAGGCCAGGTCCTGCTCAAGACTCAATACCTCTCGCTGGACCCCTACATGCGCGGCCGCATGAGTGACGCGCCTTCCTACGCCGCACCGGTGGAAATCGGCGAGGTCATGACCGGAGGCGCTGTCAGCCGCGTCGAGCGCTCGCTGAATCCAAAATTCCACGAAGGCGATCTGGTGGTGGGCGCCACCGGTTGGCAGAGCCACAGCATCAGCGACGGTCGCAACATCATTCCGGTGCCAAGCGGTTTGCCGTCCCCGTCCATGGCCCTGGGTGTGCTGGGCATGCCGGGCATGACTGCGTACATGGGCCTGATGGACATCGGTCAGCCCAAGGCCGGCGAAACCCTGGTGGTCGCGGCCGCCTCGGGCGCGGTGGGTTCGGTGGTCGGCCAGGTGGCGAAGATCAAAGGCCTGCGCGTCGTGGGCGTGGCGGGCGGTGCGGAAAAATGCCGCTACGTGGTGGAGGAATTGGGGTTCGACGCTTGCGTTGACCACAAGAGCCCGAACTTCGCCGATGAACTGGCCCAGGCGTGCCCCGAGGGTATCGATATTTACTACGAGAACGTCGGTGGCAAGGTGTTCGACGCGGTGGTGCCGTTGCTCAATGCCAAGGCGCGGATTCCACTGTGCGGCCTCATCGCTTCCTACAACGCCCACGAAGCGCCGACCGGCCCGGATCGCCTGCCGCAATTGCAACGCACCTTGCTGACCAAGCGCGTGCGCATTCAGGGCTTTATCGTATTCGACGACTACGGTGATCGTCAGCCGGAGTTCGTCAGTGCCATGGCGCCGTGGGTGCGTGACGGCAAGGTCAAGTTCCGCGAAGACGTGGTCGATGGCCTTGAGAATGCGCCTGAGGCCTTCATCGGTCTGCTGGAAGGACGCAACTTCGGCAAACTGGTGGTGCGGGTCGCCCAGGACTGAATAATTGACGCTATACAGAGGCGCGGGTATAAACCGCGTCTCGTTGATTTGTCGGACGTTTCCCCATGAGCTTCAGCCCTTTGATTCGCCAACTGATCGATGCCCTGCGAATTTTGCCAGGTGTCGGTCAGAAAACCGCCCAGCGTATGGCGCTGCAACTGCTTGAGCGTGATCGCAGCGGGGGTTCGCGACTGGCGTCGGCACTGAGCCACGCCATGGAAGGGGTGGGCCATTGCCGGTTATGCCGCACGCTGACCGAAGACGACCTGTGCCCGCAATGTGCCGATACGCGCCGTGACGACACCTTGCTCTGCGTGGTGGAGGGTCCTATGGACGTCTACGCCGTGGAGCAGACCGGGTTCCGGGGTCGCTACTTTGTGCTCAAGGGCCATCTCTCGCCGCTCGACGGCCTCGGGCCGGAGGCCATTGGCATTCCGCAGCTGTTGGCGCGGATTGAAGAGGCGGGCTCCTTTACTGAAGTCATCCTGGCCACCAACCCGACCGTGGAAGGTGAGGCGACGGCGCATTACATCGCGCAGTTGTTGAGTAACAAAGGCCTGGTCGCTTCGCGTATTGCCCACGGCGTGCCGTTGGGGGGTGAGCTGGAACTGGTGGATGGCGGGACGTTGGCGCATTCGTTTGCCGGGCGTAAGCCGATCGCTTTGTAGCGTCTGAACCGACGCCATCGCCAGCAAGCCAAGCGCCTCGGTCCATCAGATTCACAACAATCCTGTTGAAAACCAAGCAAGCGCTCGGTTAACTTCGCTGAACCTTCAGTGGAGTTCGCCGATGCCTACCTTTCAGGAATACTTCGATCCCAGCCACCAATTGGTCCGCGACAGCGTCAGACGTTTCGTCGAGCGCGAGATCCTTCCCGACATTGATCAGTGGGAAGAAGCGGAGAGCTTTCCCCGCGAACTCTATCTCAAGGCCGGTGCGGCGGGCATCCTCGGGATCGGCTATCCCGACTCCCTGGGCGGCAGTCACGAAGGCGATCTGTTTGCCAAGGTCGCCGCCAGCGAAGAGTTGATGCGTTGTGGCTCCGGCGGTCTGGTGGCCGGCCTCGGTTCGCTGGACATCGGACTGCCGCCGATTCTCAAGTGGGCCCGCCCCGAAATTCGTGATCGTGTGGTGCCGCAAGTGCTGGCTGGCGAGAAGATCAGCGCGCTGGCGGTCACCGAGCCCAGCGGCGGCTCCGATGTGGCCAACCTGCAAACCCGCGCTGTGCGTGACGGCGACTTTTACCGGGTCAGCGGCAGCAAAACCTTTATCACCAGTGGTGTGCGCGCGGATTTCTACACCGTGGCGGTGCGCACCGGTGAGCCGGGTTTTGGTGGCATCAGTCTGCTGCTGATCGAAAAAGGTACACCCGGTTTCACCGTCGGCCGGCAGTTGAAGAAGATGGGCTGGTGGGCGTCGGACACGGCCGAATTGTTCTTCGATGATTGCCGGGTGCCTGTGGGAAATCTGATTGGCGCCGAGAACATGGGCTTCGCCTGCATCATGGGCAACTTCCAGAGCGAACGCCTGGCCTTGGCGCTGATGGCCAACATGACGGCGCAGCTGGCGCTGGAGGAAAGCCTGAAATGGGCGCGTCAGCGCGAGGCCTTTGGCAAACCCATCGGCAAGTTCCAGGTACTCAAGCATCGCCTTGCGGAAATGGCCACGGCGTTGGAGGTGTCGCGCGAGTTCACTTACCGTCAGGCGGCGAAGATGGCGGCGGGGCAGAGCGTAATCAAGGAGATTTCCATGGCCAAGAACTTCGCGACCGACACGGCAGACCGGATTACCACGGATGCGGTGCAGATTTTGGGCGGTTTGGGGTATATGCGCGAGAGCCTGGTGGAGCGGCTGTATCGGGATAACCGGATTCTGTCGATCGGCGGCGGGACGCGGGAAGTGATGAACGAGATCATCAGCAAGCAGATGGGGCTTTGAATTTTGCGGTGTGTCGGCTTGCGCCTTCGCGGGCAAGCCTCGCTCTTACGGTTTTCGGTCGAAGCCGAGTTTCTGACACGACTCTGATCTTGTAGGAGCGAGGCTTGCCCGCGAAGGCGTCAGTGAAGGCGCCGCCTTACTTCTCGCTCAACGCAAACTGCGTCAGGCAAAACGTCGTAATTCCCTGCTCTTCCAGCCGCTGCGACCCACCCAGCTCCGGCAGGTCAATGATTGCCGCCGCTTCATGAATCCGCGCGCCCATGCGCCGAATCAGGTTCGCCGCCGCAATCAGCGTACCGCCGGTGGCGATCAAATCATCAAACATCACCACCGAGTCACCTTCGCACAAGCTGTCGGCGTGCACTTCGAGAAAGGCTTCGCCGTATTCGGTCGCATAACCTTCGGCCAACACGTCGGCCGGCAGTTTGCCTTGCTTGCGGAACAGCACCAACGGCTTGTTCAGCTGATAGGCCAGGACCGAGCCGATCAGGAAGCCGCGCGCATCCATCGCACCGATGTGCGTGAAGTCCGCCTCGACATAACGGTGGGCAAAGCTGTCCATCACCAGGCGCAGGGCCGTAGGCGACTGGAACAACGGGGTGATGTCACGAAAGATCACGCCCGGCTTGGGGAAGTCGATCACGGGGCGGATCAGGGATTTGATGTCGAAGGATTCGATGAGCATCGTCGAGGTGTCCTGGCAGGCTGCAAACGTCGCAGTATAACGGCGGCTGAACCGTTTCGCTCAGCCGCAATTATCTCCGTCAGCCTTCGAGCGAGCCACCGGCCAGGGCGCAGAGCTGGATCGGGTCGAGGATGTGGATTTCCTTGCCCTCGGCGGCGATCAGTTCGTTTTGCTGGAAGCGTGTGAACACCCGGGACACGGTTTCCACCGCCAGGCCCAGGTAATTGCCGATTTCGTTACGCGACATGCTCAGGCGGAACTGGTTGGCCGAGAAGCCCCGGGCGCGGAAACGTGCCGAGAGGTTGACCAGGAACGTGGCGATGCGCTCGTCGGCGGTTTTTTTCGACAGCAGTAACATCATTTGCTGATCGTCGCGAATCTCGCGGCTCATCACCCGCATCAACTGACGGCGCAGTTGTGGCAGTTGCAGGGCCAGTTCGTCGAGGCGTTCGAAGGGGATTTCACACACCGACGTGGTTTCCAGGGCTTGCGCCGAAACCGGGTGCTTCTCAGTGTCCATGCCCGACAGGCCAACCAGTTCGCTCGGCAAGTGGAAGCCGGTGAGCTGTTCTTCACCGCCATCGCTGAGGCTGAAGGTCTTGAGGGCGCCGGAGCGCACTGCATAAACGGAATCGAAAGTATCGCCTTGGCGGAACAGGAACTCGCCTTTTTTCAACGGGCGACCCCGTTTGACGATCTCGTCCAACGCTTCCATGTCTTCCAGATTCAGAGAAAGTGGCAAGCAGAGGGGGGCCAGGCTGCAATCCTTGCAATGGGCCTGGCCGTTAGCGCGCAGTTTTACTGGCTCGGACATTTCTTCAATCCTTGTGGGAAAACACACATAAGCCGTAAGGGTAACTCACGGGAGGACATTCAGGCACGCGGCGATTTTGCCGCAGGGTCATAAAGCCAGCATTTTGTTAACCGACAAGTGAACGGATGACTAAATCACTCGCGAAAATCGCTGGTGATTGTGCTGTTGCAAGTAGGCATCGAACACCATGCACACCGAGCGCACCAGCAAGCGACCGGCGGGCAGTACGCTGATCCGCTCATTGTCGAGGCTGATCAAGCCGTCCTCGGCCATGGTCTGTAGCTGAGGCCACAGGTCACCGAAGTAACCGCGAAAATCGATGTTGAAGGCCTGTTCGATCTGCGCGAACTCCAGATTGAACGTGCAGATCAACTGCTGAATTACCGCCCGTCGCACGCGGTCATCAGCATTGCATATCAGGCCTCGGCTGGTTGCCAGTTGCGCGGTGGCCAAGGTGTTCTGGTACTGGTTCAAATCGCTGTTGTTCTGGCAGTAGAGGTCGCCGATCTGACTGATGGCCGAGACCCCCAGCCCGATCAGGTCGCAATGACCGTGAGTGGTGTAGCCCTGAAAGTTACGCTGCAGGGTCGATTCTTCCTGGGCAATCGCCAGCTCATCGTCGGGCAAGGCGAAGTGGTCCATGCCGATGTAGTGGTAGCCGGCAGCGGTCAGTTGTTCGATGGTGCGCTGCAGCATTTCCAGCTTCTGCGCCGGTGTCGGCAACTCGTTGCTGTTGATTCGCCGCTGCGGCATGAAGCGTTCCGGCAGGTGCGCGTAGTTGAACACCGAAAGCCGATCCGGTTGCAGCGCAATGACTTCGTCAACCGTGCGCGCGAAGTTTTCCGGGGTCTGCTTCGGCAAGCCGTAGATCAGGTCGATGTTGATCGAGCGGAATTGCAGGGTCCGGGCGGCGTCGATCACGGCGCGGGTTTCTTCCAGGCTTTGCAGGCGATTGACCGCCCGTTGCACCGCCGGGTCGAGGTCTTGCAAGCCAATGCTGACCCGGTTGAAACCCAGTTCACGCAGCAGTCCCATGGTCGACCAGTCGGCTTCGCGAGGGTCGATCTCGATGCCGTAGTCGCCGGAATCGTCGTCCAGCAGGTTGAAGTGCTTGCGCAACTGAGCCATCAACTGGCGCAGTTCGTCGTGGCTGAGAAAGGTCGGGGTGCCGCCGCCAAAGTGCAGTTGTTCGACTTTTTGCGCCGGGTCGAGGTGGCAGGCGATCAGCTGGATTTCCTGCTCAAGACGCTGCAAATAGGGCAGGGCGCGGCCTCGGTCCTTGGTGATGACTTTGTTGCACGCGCAGTAGTAACAAATGTTCGCGCAGAACGGCACGTGCACGTACAGCGACAATGGGCGCTGGGCCTTACGGCTGTCGCGCAGGGCGTGGAACAGGTCAAACGTGCCGACCTGCCCGTCGAATTGCACGGCAGTGGGGTAAGAGGTGTAGCGCGGCCCCGCCAGGTCGTAACGGCGGATCAGATCGGTATCCCAACGAATGGCGTCGAGCATCATGCGGGCATTCCCCCGGATAGGCTGGCAGTGTTCGCAAGTCTATGGGGGGCGACGCCGGGGCATCTTGATTTGCATCAACGGTCAGGATATGTGTGGCCAGTCAGGGCCTCTTCGCTAGCAGGGGAATGCATTTCAATGTAGGAGCGAGGCTTGCCCGCGAAGGCCGCACCACCGATCTAATGCCCCATGAGCCAATGCTGATGCGGCCCCGGCAAAGTCCAGATGCCAAACAGGATCACCAGCAACCCACCGGTCATGCGCACACTGCGCTTGCGCAACAACGCCGTGACCCGCTCAGCCGCCAACCCCGTGGCCAGCAGCACCGGCCAGGTGCCGAGCCCGAACGCGAGCATCAGCAGCGCACTGTCCAGCGCATTGCCCTGGCTCGCCGTCCACAGCAACGTGCTGTAAACCAACCCGCACGGCAACCAGCCCCACAGCGCGCCCAGCAATAAGGCGCGGGGCAGGCTCGACACCGGCAGCAGTTTGTTGGCAACCGGCTGGATATGCCGCCACAGGCCGCGGCCAAGGCTCTCAATACGGGTCAGGCCGCTCCACCAGCCGGCGAGGTACAGGCCCATGGCGATCAGCAACAATCCGGCGATCACGCGCATGAACATGGCGGCCGGGCTGTTGGCCACTGCCCAACCCGCCAGGCCGATCAAAAGACCGGCCGTTGCATAGCTGAGAATTCGCCCCAGGTTGTACGCCAGCAGCAGGCGAAAACGGCGGCTGCGCTGTTCCTTGGGAATCGCCAGGGTGAGCGCGCCCATCAAGCCGCCGCACATGCCCAGGCAATGCCCACCGCCGAGCAGGCCGAGAATCACCGCAGACACCAGCAGTGGCGCCAACTCAAGCATGCGGAGGCGCCTTGTCGTCCGGTTTGGCCGGATGGCCGCTGGCTTCGTCGACTGCGGCTTGGTGGTTCGGGTCCTGGTCGTCGAACAGAATGCTGTGGGCCGGGCCGTCGAGGTCGTCGTACTGACCGCTGTCGACCGCCCAGAAGAAGATATAGATAGCGATGGCCACGATCAGCAGCGCGGCCGGGATCATCACGTAGAGAGCTGGCATCTGGACTCCATGCCCGCGCGGCTCAGGCCGGCAGCGGGCGGGTTTCTGGCGTGGGCCGGACGCCAGGCGCGCTCGGCAGGCGAGTCAGGCGCAGGGCGTTCAGCACCACGGTCAACGAACTGATGGACATGCCGACCGCGGCCCATACCGGCGTGATCCAGCCGAGGGCGGCGAACGGCAACATGAGGCCATTGTACAGCCCGGCCCACAGCAGGTTCTCGATGATTACCCGACGGGTGCGCCGCGCCAGGCTGAAGGCCTGCACCAGCGCATCGAGGCGGTTGGACAGCAACACCGCATCGGCGCTGGTTTTCGCCAGGTCGGTGGCTGAACCCATCGCCACGCTGATGTCGGCTGCGGCCAGCACTGGCACGTCATTGACGCCGTCACCGAGCATCAACACCTTGCGGCCTTCCTTGTGCAACTGTTGCAGGACCTGCAATTTGTCATCCGGACGCAAACCGCCCCGGGCTTCGTCGATGCCCAATTCGGCGGCCACGCTGGCGACCATCGGTGAGGTATCGCCCGACAGCAGCAAGGTGCGCCAGCCACGGGCCTTGCAGGCTTCCAATAGTGCCGGGGCATCGGCACGCAAACGGTCATCGAGGACAAACCACGCCAGTGGCCCTTGGCTGTCGCCGAGCAGCAGCCATTGCCCGGCTTCATCGGGCATGACCGGTGTCGCCGCGCCACTGAGTTCGCAGACAAAACCCGGCTGGCCGATGCGCAGGCGTTGCGTGCCGACCAGGCCCTCGAGGCCAAGCCCCGGCGTGCTGAGGACTTCTTCGGCCGCCAGCGGCGCTCGGCCAAATGCCCGGGCAATCGGGTGTTCGGAGCGGTTTTCCAGGGCGGCGGCGAGACTCAGGCATTGATCGCTGTCGAGCGCGCCGAGCGGGCGGATCGAACGCAAGGCCAATCGCCCCCTCGGTCAACGTGCCGGTCTTGTCGAAAATCACCGTGTCGATCTGATTCAGGCCTTCCAGCACATGGCCACGGGTCAGCAGTAAACCGAGTTTGTGCAACGTGCCGGTGGCGGCCGTGAGGGCGGTCGGCGTGGCCAGCGACAAGGCGCACGGGCACGTCGCAACCAGCATCGCCAAGACAATCCAGAAGGCTCGCGACGAATCCAGCTCCCACCACAACAGGCCGATTGCCGCTGCTGCGATCAATGACAGCAACAGGAACCATTGCGCAGCGCGGTCAGCGATTTCCGCCAGTCGCGGCTTTTCGGCCTGGGCGCGGTCCAGCAGGCGGACGATGGCCGACAGCCGCGTGTCCTGACCCAGCGCCAGCACTTGCACGGTCAACGCGCCTTCGACGTTCAGGGTGCCGGCGGTGACCGCGTCGCCCTGGGTGCGCGGTTGTGGCAGGTATTCGCCGGTCAGCAGCGATTCGTCGATGCTTGACTGGCCATCGAGGATCTTGCCGTCGGCCGGCAGAATGGCGCCCGGATGCACCAGCACCTGATCGCCGACACGCAGTTCGCTGAGCAGGATTCGTTCGCTCTGGCCGTCGGCATCCAGGCGCAGGCACGAGGCCGGCAACAGGTTGACGAGCTGTGCAGTGGCGGCGGCGGTGCGCTCCCGGGCGCGGCGTTCCAGGTATCGACCGGCCAGCAGGAACAGCGCGAACATTCCCACCGCGTCGAAATACAACTCGCCGACGCCGGTGATCGAGGTCCAGATTCCGGCGATGTAGGCACTGCCGATGGCGAGCGACACCGACACGTCCATGGTCAGATGTCGGGTGCGCAAATCGCGCATCGCCCCTTTGAAGAACGGCGCACAGCTGTAGAACACGATCGGCGTGGTGAGGAACAGTGCGACCCAGCGCAGGATGGTGTGCAGCTCGGGACTCAAATCGATGTTGAATTCCGGCCAAGTGGCCATGGTCGCCATCATCGCCTGGAACCACAGCAACCCGGCGACGCCCAGTTGGCGCAAGGCCAGGCGGTTTTCGCTGGCCAGTTGTTCGCTGGCGCGGTCGGCTTGGTACGGGTGCGCGGCGTAGCCGATGTGGCGCAGTTCGCTGAGCACCTGACTCAATGGCAATTGCGCGTCGGCCCAGCGCACGTGAAGACGATGGTTGGACAGGTTCAGTCGCGCCTCTGCCACCGCCGGCAAGGCGCGCAGGTGTTTTTCGATCAGCCAGCCGCAGGCGGCGCAGCTGATGCCTTCCATCAACAGGGTGGTTTCGGCGAGTTCGCCGTCGTGGCGCACGAAAGGCTTCTGCACATCGGCGCGGTCGTAGAGCGCCAACTCATCCACCAACTGCACCGGCAAGGCTTCGGGGTTGGCCGATGACTCGCTGCGGTGCTGGTAATAGCTTTCCAGTCCGCCGGCCACGATCGCCTCAGCCACGGCCTGGCACCCCGGGCAGCAGAACTCGCGGGTTTCACCGAGGACCGCAGCGGTGAAGCGGCTGCCGGCCGGGACGGGCAGGGCGCAGTGGTAGCAGGGGGTTGGCGTGGTCATCTGTGCTGCCATGGAAACCATTGTGGCGAGGGAGCTTGCTCCCGCTCGGCTGCGCAGCAGTCGTAAACCTGCGAACGCGCTATGACTGAAAGAATCGGTTTGCTGGTTTCAGGGGGCGCTTCGCACCCAGCGGGAGCAAGCTCCCTCGCCACAGTTGACCGTGTTCACTGGAACTTACTTCTTCAGGTCTTCCGCGCCTTGCAGCGGCTCATCCCCGAGCAGCAGGTCCTTATCATGGCTGACCAGCTCTTCTTCGAACATGCGCCAGATGTGGTCGTCCTGAGTGCCCAGCAATTCGACAAAACGACGGCCTTCAATCTTGTCGCTCAATTGACCGATGTAGCGACCCTGCTCTGTTTCACTGCGGGCCAAGGTGATCTTGCGATCCTTTTCCGGCTGGGTCGGCGAGATCAGGTTCAGCTCAAGGGTTTCAGGTTGGCTGTTGCCGCTCAGGCGCAGGTCGACTTCGCCGGTTACGTCATCCAGGTGAACGCTGGCCCGCAGCAGCAGGGTCTGGGCCAGCAGCTCACGATCAAGGGAGCGGTTGATGCCTTTGCCGGCCTCGTAGTAGTTGTCGTTGACCAGGTTGTCCGGGTTGTTCACCGCGATGGTCACCATGGACAGGGTCAACGTCACGGAACAAGCCAGGATGGCGATGATGATCCATGGCCAAAGATGCTTGTACCAAGGGCTTGCGGCGTTTGCTGCGGGCATGATTACTTCTCTCAACGAATTTGTGGGCCGATGAATCGGCTCTTGGCTTCAACGTGGATGCTGTCGTCGTCGGCATCCTTGAGGATGAATTTCACCTCGTTGGTGCTCGACGGCAGTTTTTCCGGTGCCATGGACAGTTCCACTGGCTGGCTGAAAATCTCCCCGGCGGCGACTTTGATCTCGCGCTTGCCTTGCAGCTTGAGGTCCGGCAGACCGGAGGCTTCCAGTACGTAGGTATGGTCGCGCTGGTCTTTGTTCATGATCTTCAGGCTGTAGACGTTCTCGATCCGGCCTTCGGCGTTCTCGCGATACAGCACGCGGTCCTTGCTGACGTCGAAACCGACCAGTGAACGCATGAAGAACGCGCCCGCCAGCAAGCCCATCATGGCCAGCAACACCAGGGCATAGCCAATCAGCCGCGGGCGCAGTTTATGGGTTTTTTGCCCGGACAGGTTGTGCTCGGTGGTGTAGCTGATCAACCCGCGCGGGTAGTCCATCTTGTCCATGATGCTGTCGCAGGCATCGATGCACGCCGCGCAGCCGATGCATTCGATCTGCAGACCGTCGCGAATGTCGATGCCGGTCGGGCAGACCTGGACGCACATGGTGCAATCGATGCAATCGCCCAGGCCCATAGCCTTGTAGTCGACGCCTTTCTTGCGCGGGCCGCGGCTTTCACCACGGCGAGGATCGTAGGACACGATCAGCGTGTCCTTGTCGAACATCACGCTCTGGAAGCGCGCATACGGGCACATGTAAATGCACACTTGCTCACGCAACCAGCCGGCGTTGCCGTAGGTGGCGAGGGTGAAGAAACCGACCCAGAAATACGACCAGCCATCCGCTTCGCCGGTGAAGAAGTCGATGGTCAGTTCGCGAATGGGCGAGAAGTACCCGACGAAGGTCATGCCGGTGACGAAGCCGATCAACAACCACATCGAGTGCTTGCTGAGTTTGCGCAGGAATTTGTTGGCGCTCATCGGCGCCTTGTCGAGCTTGATGCGCTGGTTGCGGTCGCCTTCGGTGACCTTTTCGCACCACATGAAAATCCACGTCCAGACGCTTTGCGGGCAGGTATAACCGCACCACACCCGACCGGCGTACACGGTAATGAAGAACAGGCCGAAGGCGCTGACGATCAGGATCCCGGAGAGCAGGATGAAATCCTGGGGCCAGAAGGTCGCGCCGAAGATGAAGAATTTGCGTTCCGGCAGGTTCCACCAGACGGCTTGATGACCGCCCCAGTTCAGCCAGACCGTACCGAAATACAGCAGAAACAACCCGGCACCGCCCATCATCCGCAGGTTGCGGAACAGGCCGGTGAAGGCACGGGTGTAGATTTTTTCTCGAGAGGCGTAAAGATCGACGCTGTTGTTTGCGTCTTTGGCAGGCGGTGTGACGTCGTGTACCGGAATCTGATTGCTCATCATTGCATCCCACGGCAGTGGAAAAATGCCTCGGTCAGTACATGCCGACCGCGGTCAAAAAGAGGTGTTGCAGTGGCGCAATGATACGCCTGTCGCTCTGGCTCAAGGGTGCGACCTTTGGTCGCGTTGGGCAAATTCAATTGATGGTGTAGTGACTTGAATCAATTGACTTGTGGATTATGGACGGTTTTTCGTGATGTAGAGTCAGAGGATGGGGCGATTCCTGGCCGGTGCGTGGCCGACGGGAGCAGAACTGCTGACCTCAGTCATGCCACAAGCCTGCCGCAGCACTTTACGCCATGGCCGCCGTCATTTCAGGCGCCGTTTTGAAACTTGCAATGCGTTGAACTAACCAACTTGAGGTTGGGTAAGTTGTTGTTTTACGACGTGCAGCGGAAATATATTTATTTAATTGGTCTTTATGAGTTGTTTGAAGTTTTTGTCTGTTTCTAATAGGTTGATTGGGTGCGGTTTGTTAGTTGCACACTTTATCTAATACTAATGGAAACGGAATTCTATGATTTCTAAGAAAGTTAAGCGGTTTGTGCTGGGCGTGTGCCTGCTGTCTATGGCGCCTTTGGCCTATTCAATCGAAGGTGCCCCACGTCATATGATCTTCGCTTCGGATACGCAGTACCCGTGGACGGACAAACTCGACCGCAGGGAACCCGAGTCCGATGCGGATTTCAAGACACGTTCAAAATGGCTGGTGGAGACTCAGTTTGCGAGTATTGCCGACTTCCGCAAGAACCATGCGCAATCCCACGTGCCGCTGATGATCAATGGCGACATCACCGCTTTCGGCCACGGCTGGCAGCGCTCTTACATGAACTCCATGTTGAAAAAATACTTCAATGGCGATTTCTTGTATGGCCTGGGTAACCACGACTATGAGAACAACGTGGATGATTGCTTCAGCAATAACTGTGCGGCCGGCAGTATCGTGGAGTTTAAAGAGCATCATGAAAATAAGGTTGATAATTTTGATTTGAAAATTACCGGCAATTTTCTGAGTCGGCTGTATTCCGGCAGTCTCGCCTATTCCAAGAACATAGGGGACGTCCATATGGTGCAACTCAATAATGAGCCGACCTATGCCACCAGGATTGCTCATGCGTTAAACCCGACGACGTTCGACATCACCAGTACCCTGGATTGGCTTGAAAACGATTTGAGAGTCGCTCGGACTCAGGGTTACGCCATCATTATCAACATGCACAAGCCACTCGAAATGATGGGTAATAGTGAGCAAGAGTGGCGCTTTTATCAGATGATCAGGAAGTATGAGGTCACTGCCATCTTCGCCGGCCATCTCCATGATCAAGGTGGTGATGCCTATGAAGTGAATGGCGTGCCGATGTACCTGAGCGGTGCCACTTCTCAGCAAACCTACCTGGTTGCCAGTTTCTCGGAGGATCGCAAGCAGTTGCAGATCAACCTGGTGACGGACAACCAATGGCAGAGCCGAAAGCTGTTGGATACGGTACCGGTAAAATCGATCTGGGCCAGTCGCCCATGAAAAAGGCCCCGCCAGATCACTGGCGGGGCCTTGTTTGTTGCGTCAGGCGTTGGCCTTACTGAGCGTCTTCCGCCGGCGCTTTCTCACCGTGAGAAAGGCTGTAGACGTAAGCGGCCAGCAGGTGAACCTTGTCGTTGCCTTGCAGCTGTTCTTGCGCAGGCATCTGGCCCTGACGGCCGTAACGGATGGTCTGCTGCAGTTGAGCGAAGCTCGAACCGTAGATGAACGCAGCCGGGTGAGTCAGGTTCGGCGCGCCCATGGCTGGCGTACCTTTGCCTTCCGGACCGTGGCACACCGCGCAGTTGGCGGCGAACAGCTTCTGACCGGCAACCGGATCGGCCTTGGTGCCTTCCGGCAGCTTGCGGCCATCGAGGTTGATCAGTACGAACGAAGCAACGTCCGCAACGCCTTGCTCGCCGATCACGTCAGCCCATGCCGGCATGACCGCGTGGCGGCCACCCATGATGGTGGTCTTGATGGTTTCTGCCTCACCGCCCCAGCGCCAGTCGGCGTCGGTCAGGTTAGGGAAGCCATAAGCGCCCTTGGCGTCGGAGCCGTGGCAGACCGAGCAGTTGGAGGCGAACAGGCGGCCACCCATCTTCAGGGCTTGCGGGTCCTTGGCGACTTCTTCAATCGGCATCGAAGCGAACTTGGCGAAGATCGGGCCGAACTTGGCGTCCGACTTGGCCATTTCCTTTTCCCACTCGTGAACGCCGGTCCAGCCGGTCTGGCCGTTGGCGAACGCGGTCTGCTTCTCGTTATCCAGGTAGTTGTAACCCGGCAACAGGCCTTTCCAGTTACCCAGGCCCGGGTACAGCACCAGATAGCCCAGGGCGAAGATGATGGTGCCCACGAACAGCATGAACCACCATTTCGGCAGTGGGTTGTCGTACTCCTCGATCCCGTCGAAGGAGTGGCCAACCGTTTCTTCGGTGGCTTCGCTGCGCTGGCCCTTGCGGGTGGACAGCAGCAGCCAGGTCAGGGCGAAGATCGTGCCGAGACTGAGGACTGTGATGTACAGACTCCAGAACGTAGTCATTCTTTGTTACTCCTAGAAGCTTGCTCGACGTGCTTGATGGCTTCGGGATCATCCGCGAAAGGCAGCAAGGTCGCGTCTTCAAACTCCGACTTGCGCTTGGGGCTGAATACCCACAACGCCAGACCGATGAAGGCCACCATCACAACAACGGTGCCCAGGCCACGAATCATCCCGATATCCATCTAAATCACCGTTTGCTTTTGATGATGGTGCCCAGGCCTTGCAGATAGGCCACCAGCGCGTCCATTTCGGTTTTGCCCTTCACAGCATCCTTGGCGCCGGCGATGTCTTCGTCGGTGTAAGGGACGCCGAGCGTGCGCAAGACTTCCATTTTCTTGGCGGTGTCTTTGCCGTCGAGCTTGTTTTCCACGAGGAACGGGTAGGCCGGCATTTTCGACTCGGGCACTACGTTGCGCGGGTTGTACAAATGCGCACGCTGCCAGTCATCGGAGTAACGACCGCCGACACGGGCCAGGTCCGGACCGGTACGCTTGGAACCCCACAGGAACGGGTGGTCCCAGACGCTTTCACCGGCAACCGAGTAGTGGCCGTAACGTTCGGTTTCAGCACGGAACGGGCGGATCATCTGCGAGTGGCAGCCGACACAACCGTTGGCGATGTAAATATCGCGGCCTTCCAGTTCAAGGGCGGTGCGAGGCTTCATGCCTTCGACCGGCTTGTTGGTGACGTCCTGGAAAAACAGCGGAACGATCTGGGTCAGGCCGCCGACGCTGACGGCGATAACCATGAAGAAGGCCAGCAGGCCAATATTCTTCTCGACTGCTTCATGCTTCATCAGTGAGCTCCAACTACAGCAATCTGTTCAGCAGCTTTGGCTTCAGCCGGGTTCGAGGCACGTACGGTACGCCATACGTTGTAGGCCATGAACAGCATGCCGCTGGCGAAGAACGCACCGCCCAGGGCGCGAACGATGAAACCAGGATGGCTGGCTTGCAGGGCTTCGACGAACGAGTAGGTGAGGGTGCCGTCGTCGTTGATTGCACGCCACATCAGACCCTGGGTGATGCCGTTGACCCACATCGAAGCGATGTACAGAACGGTACCGATGGTCGCGAGCCAGAAATGCGTGTTGATCAGGCCGATGCTGTGCATCTGCGCGCGACCGAACAGTTTCGGGATCATGTGGTAGATGGCGCCGATCGAGATCATCGCAACCCAGCCCAAGGCACCGGCGTGTACGTGGCCGATGGTCCAGTCGGTGTAGTGCGACAGCGAGTTCACGGTCTTGATGGCCATCATCGGGCCTTCAAAGGTCGACATGCCGTAGAAGGCCAGCGACACCACCAGGAAGCGCAGGATCGGGTCGGTGCGCAGCTTATGCCAGGCGCCCGAGAGGGTCATCATGCCGTTGATCATGCCGCCCCAGCTTGGCGCCAGCAGGATGATCGACATCGCCATGCCCAGCGACTGAGCCCAGTCCGGCAGCGCGGTGTAGTGCAGGTGGTGCGGACCGGCCCAGATGTACAGGGTGATCAGCGCCCAGAAGTGCACGATCGACAGGCGATAGGAGTAGATCGGACGCTCGGCCTGCTTCGGAACGAAGTAGTACATCATCCCCAGGAAGCCGGTGGTCAGGAAGAAACCGACCGCGTTGTGGCCGTACCACCACTGGATCATTGCGTCAGTCGCACCGGCGTAGGCCGAGTAGGACTTGAAGAAACTGACCGGCAGGGACGCGTGGTTGACGATGTGCAGCATCGCCGTCACGACGATGAAGGCACCGTAGAACCAGTTACCCACATAGATGTGCTTGGTATTGCGCTTGGTGATGGTGCCGAAGAACACCAGACCGTAGGATACCCAGACGATGGCCAGCAGAATAGCCAGGGGCCATTCCAGTTCCGCGTATTCCTTGGTGGTGGTGTAACCCAGCGGCAAGGTAATGATCGCGCCGACGATCACCGCTTGCCAACCCCAGAAGGTGAAGGCCGCGAGGCTGTCGGAAATCAGTCGCGTTTGGCAGGTTCGCTGCACGACGTAATAAGAAGTGGCAAACAGAGCACAACCACCGAAGGCGAAAATCACCAGGTTGGTGTGCAACGGGCGTAAGCGTCCAAAAGTCGTCCACGGCAGACCGAAGTTCAATTCCGGCCATACAAGCTGTGAGGCGATGAAGACACCAAGCCCCATGCCAAGGATCCCCCAGACCACCGTCATGATGGCGAACTGGCGGACTACCTTATAGTTATAAGCAGTCGGACTGATTGCTGTGCTCATTCTAAGGTTCCACGGTTTGGGTGTTTTATTAGGAGTAAAAATCGGCCGCAAGTATGTAGAAAGCGGGGGGTCATTGCAACGCGCCATGACCTGGGTCAATGCTTTCAAAAGCTGATTCTGCGGCCTTTCCATGCGCCGCGTAAGGACAAAATTGACCTCGGACAAAATGTCGCAGCGAACGAAAAGGGTGAGGGGGGCAGGTCAGTTGTTACGGGGTGTGTTCAAACACAACGATCGGGTGACCGACGGCAATTGGCACGACAGCCGGTATCTACCAGCCTTTGCGGCCTGTCATCGAGCAGATTCGTTGAACACATCGGGCAATGTCGACCTGGAACCGGCTCATGCCAGTCCGCATCGGAGCAAGCTTAGACCCGAATCTGGTGAACCGAAAGGAGGACCAACGGAGGGGTGCGACACTTGGTCGCAAAGAGGCAGGGAACTGCCGCATCCGGGCGAATGCGGCAGTAGAGCGGTCGAGATTTATTCGCGTTTGCCTTCTGCTTGCAAACGCTCGGTGCTCAGACCGTGGGACAGGCTGTAAACGTAAGCGGCCAGCAGTTGCACCTTGTCGTTGCCGAGCAGTTCGTTCTGCGCCGGCATATGGCCCTGGCGGCCATGGCGGATGGTCTGCTGGAGTTGCGCCAGGCTTGTACCGTAGATGAACCCGGCCGGTTGCGTCAGGTTCGGCGCGCCCATGGCTTCAGTACCCTTGCCGTTTGCACCATGACAGGCTACGCACGTGGTGCTGAACGCTTGCTGTCCGGCTTGCAGGTCGGCGGTGTCGCCAGCCGGCAATGGCAGGCCCGCCAGTTCATGACGTACATACGCGGCCACGTTCTTCACACCGGCCTCACCGAGGATTTCCCCCCAGGCCGGCATTGCCGCCATGCGACCGCCCATGATCGTGGTCTTGATCATCTCGGCGTCACCGCCCCAGCGCCAGGTGCTATCGGCCAGGTTCGGGAAGCCGAAAGCGCCCTTGGCATCCGAGCCGTGGCACACCGAGCAGTTGGACGCGAACAGACGACCGCCCATTTTCAGCGCTTGCGGGTCTTTCGCCACTTCTTCAACGGGCATGGCCGCGAATTTGGCGAAGATCGGGCCAAACTTGGCGTCTGCCTTGTTCATCTCCTTTTCCCATTCGTGGACGCCGGTCCAGCCGTCCTCGTAACCCGGCAGGACGCCTTTCCAGTTGCCCAGGCCCGGATAAAGAATCAGGTAGCCCACGGCAAACACCAGCGTGCCGGCGAACAGCATGAACCACCACTGCGGCAGCGGGTTGTCGTACTCCTCGATGCCGTCGAAGCTGTGGCCCATGGTCTGGTCGACACTGCCCTTGGTTTCACCCTTGCGGGTGCCGACCAGCAGCCAGGTCAGGCCGATCAGGCTGCCGATAGTCAGTACGCAGATCCACGTACTCCAGAAGGTGGTCATGGCCGGGTACTCCTTGTTTCAGGTTCTTGGGTGGCGTCGTCGGCCAGGGGTTCATCGGCGAACGGCAGCAAACGCGCTTCGGCGAATTCCGGGTTGCGCTTGCTGTTGAACACCCATAGCGTCAGGCCGACGAAGGCCACGAACACCACGACCGTGCCCAGGCCGCGGATCATTCCACTGCTTATCTCGCTCACTATTTCGAAGGGCATGGTCATGGCTCACCTCTTGCTCTTGATGGCAGTGCCGAGCACTTGCAGATAAGAAACGAGTGCGTCCATTTCGGTCTTGCCCTTGAGGCTGGCGACCGCGCCGCTGATGTCGTCATCGCTGTATGGCACGCCAAGGGTGCGCATGGTGCGGATCTTGGTTTCGGTGTGGCTGCTGTCGACCGCTTGCGTGACCAGCCATGGGTAGCCAGGCATTTTCGACTCCGGCACCACGTTGCGCGGGTTGTACAAGTGCGCACGGTGCCAGTCATCGGAGTAACGTGCGCCGACCCGGGCCAGGTCCGGACCGGTACGCTTGGAACCCCAGAGGAACGGGTGATCCCACACGCTTTCCCCTGCCACCGAGTAGTGCCCGTAGCGTTCGGTCTCGGCACGGAACGGCCGGATCATCTGCGAGTGGCAACCGACACAGCCTTCGCGGATGTAAATGTCGCGACCTTCCAGTTGCAGGGCGGTGTAGGGCTTCATGCCTTCCACCGGTTTGTTGGTCACGTCCTGGAAGAACAGCGGGACGATCTGGGTCAGACCGCCGATGCTCACCGCCAGAACCATCAGCAGCATCAGCAGGCCGACGTTTTTCTCGATTGTTTCGTGTTTCATGGCGGACTCCTCAGGCCATCTGCGCGGCAGCGGCGACTTCGGCAGGCTGCGAGGCCCGCACGGTGCGCCAGGTGTTGTAAGCCATCAGGAACATCCCGCTGAGGAAGATCGCACCGCCCACCAGTCGCACGACGAAGCCTGGGTGGCTGGCCACCAGGGTTTCGACGAAGGAGTAGGTCAGCGTGCCGTCTTCGTTGACTGCGCGCCACATGAGGCCCTGGGCGATGCCGTTGACCCACATCGAAGCGATGTAGAGCACGGTGCCGATGGTCGCGAGCCAGAAGTGCGCATTGATCAGGCCGATGCTGTACATCTGCGGGCGACCGAAGATTTTCGGGATCATGTGGTACAGCGCGCCGATGGAAATCATCGCCACCCAACCGAGGGCGCCGGCGTGAACGTGGCCGATGGTCCAGTCGGTGTAGTGGGAGAGGGCGTTGACCGTTTTGATGGCCATCATCGGCCCTTCAAAGGTCGACATGCCGTAGAACGCCAGCGACACGACAAGGAAGCGCAGGATCGGGTCGCTGCGCAATTTATGCCAGGCGCCCGAGAGCGTCATCATCCCGTTGATCATCCCGCCCCAGCTTGGTGCCAGCAGGATCAGCGACATCACCATGCCCAGCGACTGTGCCCAGTCTGGCAGCGCGGTGTAGTGCAAGTGGTGCGGACCGGCCCAGATGTACAGGGTGATCAGCGCCCAGAAGTGCACGATCGACAAGCGATAGGAGTACACCGGGCGCTCAGCCTGTTTCGGCACGAAGTAGTACATCATCCCGAGGAAACCGGCGGTGAGGAAAAAGCCCACGGCGTTGTGGCCGTACCACCACTGGACCATGGCATCGGTAGCACCGGCATAGACCGAGTAGGACTTGGTGAAACTCACCGGCAGCTCAACGTTGTTGACGATGTGCAGAATCGCCACGGTGATGATGAACGCACCGAAGAACCAGTTGCCGACGTAGATGTGCTTGGTCTTGCGCTTGGCCAGCGTACCGAAGAACACAATGGCGTAGGCGACCCAGACGATGGTGATCAGGATGTCGATCGGCCATTCCAGCTCGGCGTATTCCTTGGAGCTGGTGTAACCCAGCGGCAGGCTGATGGCCGCCAGCAGGATCACCAGTTGCCAGCCCCAGAAGCAGAACGCGGCGATTTTCGGCGCGAACAACTGGGTCTGACAGGTGCGTTGCACCGAATAGAACGAACTGGCGAACAGGGCGCAACCGCCGAAGGCGAAGATCACCGCGTTGGTGTGCAGAGGGCGCAACCGGCCGAAACTGGTCCACGGCAAATCGAAGTTGAGTTCAGGCCAGACCAATTGGGCTGCGAGAAAAACCCCGAGCCCCATGCCGACGATGCCCCACACCACCGTCATAATGGCGAATTGGCGGACCACCTTGTAGTTGTAGGCGGTACTGATAGAAGTGTTCATGGTTCCCCATCCACGGTTCAGCCGAAGTGAAGGCGTTTGCGCAAGGCAACGCTCCCTTCGCCTGGAGTTATAGGCAGACTAAAAGCGAGGCAAGCATGGACAAAGAGCACAAGGCCAGTATTGACGGGGATCAATGGGCGCGGTGTGTGCGGGAACATGGATGGTTGTGGAATGAAGCGGCTTCAAAGGCTTCGGCGGATCCTGTGACGCTGATTCTCGCCCATGGCGCCGGTGCGCCAATGGACAGCGTCTGGATGAACGACATGGCTGCACGCCTCGCCGATCAAGGCGTCAACGTGTTGCGCTTCGAGTTTCCGTACATGGCGCAGCGGCGTGTCGACGGGGGTAAGCGCCCACCGAATCCGGCGCCGAAACTGCTGGAGTGCTGGCGTGAGGTGTACGCCGAGGTGCGACGCCATGTCACTGGGCGTCTGGCGATTGGCGGCAAGTCCATGGGCGGGCGGATGGCCAGTCTTTTGGCGGATGAGTTGGGGGCGGATGCGTTGGTGTGCCTGGGTTATCCGTTTTATGCGGTGGGTAAACCGGAGAAACCTCGGGTCGAGCATTTGGCCGGGCTCAAGACCCGGACGTTGATCGTACAGGGCGAGCGCGATGCCCTGGGCAATCGCGAGGCGGTCGAAGGTTATGCGTTGGCGCCGGGCATCGAGGTGTTCTGGCTGGTGGCAGGGGATCATGACTTGAAGCCATTGAAAGCTTCCGGGTTGACCCATGAGCAGCATTTGGCTTCGGCGGCGAGTCGGGTGGCTGCATTTCTTCAGTGAAAGAGGTGGTGCCCGTTTGGGCCGCTTCGCGGGCAAACCCGCTCCCCACTTTTTATTGTGTTGTGAGTGAGATCTTCAACACCGAAAACTTATGGGGGGCGGGGTTGTGTCTGATTATTTTGAGTGTTTAAAAGTCACGGAGTGCTTTCCCGTTGTGCGTCTGGCATTTGCGTTGAAGGCCGCAGTCTTTTCATGGTGAATGTGCCTTTTGGATTCAGACGATAACCATGGCTTTTGAACAGGGCTTCGAATGTGCCTTCGACGATGTCTGTCACGGGATTGTAGTTGATAATGTTCAGCGTGGCAGAGTCTGCATCCACCGTTCGAAAGCCATTGAAGCCGGGAGGCGCGGGAATCCAGTGGCCATGGAGAAAGCTCAGCCCGTTATCTAGCGTATAGACACCTGGCAGTGCATCGTCACCGTTGTAGGGTAGCGTCATACTGAAAACAAACGTGTTTTCCTCCGCAGCCGTACCCATTCCTCCACCAATAGACCAATAAAACTCACCGAAAAATTCACCTTGGTAAAAATCACTGAATTCTGCAGTTTTCTTGATGGTTCCGTATTTCCACTGAAAGATGTTTTCGTTTGCGAACGTTGCGCATTTTTTAGGGATAAAGGTCGCGTGGGTTGTCATGATGAAATCCTTTTGCTGGTAAGAGTTCGGTAGCCATTGTCCGATGGACAAAGCGACCGTCTCCTTGATAAGCCTCCTGGGTTTTTTCGACTACTGTCAGAACTGACAGGTGCTTCCTTAAAAACATTTCACGATTTGCAAAAATAAAAAAACCCGGAGGTTTTCACCGTCCGGGTTTTTGTCTTTCCAGTGACTGTCAGCGGTTAAACCGCTCCACCAACGAATACTGGGTATTCGCCGTCTTGGTCAGCTCTTCACTCAACAGCGCCGAGTGCTGTGCCTGTTCCGACGTCTGGTCAGCCAGCTGCGAGATGTTGCTGATGTTGCGGCTGATCTCTTCAGCCACCGCACTTTGCTCTTCGGTCGCCGCCGCAATCTGGGTGGTCATGTCGGTGATGTTGGCCACCGCTTCGCTGATCCCTACCAGCGCCTGATCCGCTTCCAGTACCCGCGCCACGCCTTCTTCAGCCTGACGATGCCCGGCTTCCATGGTTTGCACTGCGGTGCTGGCGGTTTGTTGCAGCTTGGCGATCAGGGCGTGAATCTGTCCGGTGGATTCGCTGGTGCGTTGCGCCAGTTGACGCACTTCGTCAGCCACCACGGCAAAACCACGGCCCATCTCGCCGGCACGGGCCGCTTCGATGGCGGCGTTCAGGGCCAGCAGGTTGGTCTGGTCGGCGATGCCCTTGATGACATCGACCACGCCACCGATTTCGTCGCTGTCCTTGGCCAGCTGGGTTACGGTCATCCCGGTTTCACCGACCACCACCGACAAGCGCTGGATGGCTTCGCGGGTTTCCCCGGCGATGTCGCGACCGCGACCGGTCAGGCGATTGGCTTCCTGAGTCGCATCGGCGGTGCGCTGCACGTGGCTGGCGACTTCCTGCGTGGTGGCGGCCATCTGATTGACGGCGGTGGCCACTTGCTCGGTTTCGACGCGTTGACGTTCCAGGCCCGTGGAGCTGTTGTGGGCCAGGGTGTCGGACTGCCTGGCTTGTTCGGTCAGGTGCTCGGCGGTGTCCTGCAGGCGGGTCAGGCAGGTTTTCAGACGTGCTTCCTGGCTGAGAATCGACATCTCCAGACGTGCCTGGGCGCCACGGCTGTCGGTGTACATCTGCGCGATCAACGGGTCGGAGGTGGTTTGCCCCGCCAGCACCAGCAAGCGCTTGAGGCCGCGCTGTTGCCAGCTCAAGCCCAGCAAGCCCAGCGGCACCGACAGGCCGGCGGCCAGGGCGAAACCCCAGTGGGAGTTGAGCGACGCACCGATCATGAAGCTCAGTTGACTGACCAGAATGAACGGCACCCAGTCCTGAAGGACTGGCAGCCATTTGTCTGTCGAAGGAATGGCCGACTTGCCCTGGTTGATGCGTTGGTAGAGCGCTTCGGCACGGCGGATCTGCTCGGCGGTGGGTTTGATCCGCACCGATTCGTAGCCGATCACCTGATTGCCTTCGAACACCGGTGTGACATAGGCGTTAACCCAGTAGTGGTCACCGGTCTTGCAGCGATTCTTGACAATGCCCATCCATGGCAAGCCTTGTTTCAGTGTGCCCCACATGTGCGCGAACACCGCTGCCGGAACGTCGGGGTGACGGACCAGGTTATGCGGCGCACGGATCAGTTCTTCACGAGAAAATCCGCTGATTTCGACGAAGGCGTCGTTGCAGTAGGTGATCACGCCCTTGGCATCGGTGGTGGAAATCAACCGTTGCTGAGCCGGAAAGGTCCGTTCGCGTTGTGTGGTGGGCTGGTTGTTACGCATGGCTTTTTCAATCCGCAAGGCTTTGAGAGGTTGTCGGCGGCGTCAGGAATTTATTGAAAATATTTTTCAATAATCAGTGGCGCGTCGCAAAACGGCCATTGCATCAGCCGGCGAGCATCGGGTACGTGAACAGTGCGAAATGCAGCAGGTTCAAGCCGAAATGGGTGGCGATGGCCGCCCCCAATCCGCCGAAACGGTAGGCCAGACCATAGCCGACACCTGCCAGACCCGCCAGCAGCACCCATTGCCAACCCGCGCCCGCATGCGCCACGCCGAACAACAGCGAGGCGAGCAGCAATGCCAGGTTTTCACCGTAAGGCAGGTGTTTGAAGTGCCGGCTCAGCCCACCCTGGACGTAACCGCGAAACAGCGCTTCCTCCACCAGCGTCACCAGCAGTAGATTGTTCAGCACCCACAGCCCGGCTTGGTCCGGCCACTTCGGCGCCCAACTGATCATCCCCAGCAAGAGTGCGCCACCCAAGGCCAGGATGGCGCTCAGGGGCAGGGCGAGTGCGGTGGCATAAACCGAAAGGCGCAAAGAGCGCCGGCCGACAATCCACGGACACACCAGTAACAGCCAAAAGCCGATCAGGGGCTTGTCCTGATTCAGGTACATGGTAAACGGCGCGGCATCGTCGGTGATGCGATGCGGGTCGATGCCACGACCGTTGTAGAAACCGGGCAGCCAATGCATCGCCAGGGCCACGGCGAGGATGATGAACACGCCGTGACCGAGGAAGCGAGCGATGGGGATTTTTTGCTGACGGACCGCGAAACCAGCGACGAGCAGCAATGCGACGGAGATGCCGGCCAGCCAGCCGAGGTGGCCGTAGGTCAGGGCGAGGGCGTAGCCGAGGGAGAGAAGGGCCAGGTATGTCCATGGCAGGGCGAGCATAAATTAGTCCTTTGAGGCTGAAGCGCTTTTGTGGCGAGGGAGCTTGCTCCCGCTGGGGTGCGAAGCAGCCCCAAACCCGGTGACCCGATACTTCAATCAGATCGCATCGGCTGTTTTACGACTGCTTCGCAGTCGAGCGGGAGCAAGCGCCCTCGCCACAAAGTGTGCACTGTTTGCGGGGCGCGATTATAAACAGGCCCAAACAAAAACACCGCCCGAAGGCGGTGTCTGTGTCGGCAGGCGGTTACGACGCAATCAACTGCCGCAACACGTAATGCAAAATCCCCCCTGCCTTGAAGTATTCCACTTCATTGAGCGTATCGATCCGGCACAGCACCTCGACTTTCTCGCGGCTGCCGTTCTCGCGGGTGATGATGAGTGTCAGGTTCATTCGCGGCGTCAACTCGACGCCGGTCAACCCAAGGATATCCAGCGTCTCCTTGCCGGTCAGGTTCAGGCTCTTGCGGTTCTGATCCAGCTTGAACTGCAACGGCAGCACGCCCATGCCCACCAGGTTGGAACGGTGAATCCGCTCGAAGCTTTCGGCGATGACCGCTTTCACGCCCAGCAGATTAGTGCCCTTGGCCGCCCAGTCGCGGCTCGAACCGGTGCCGTATTCTTGCCCTGCGATCACCACCAGCGGCGTGCCCGACGCTTGATAGCGCATGGCCGCGTCGTAGATTGGCATCCTTTCCCCGGTCGGGATGTAGATTGTGTTGCCGCCTTCTTCACCGCTGAGCATTTCGTTGCGAATGCGGATGTTGGCGAAAGTGCCGCGCATCATCACTTCGTGATTGCCGCGACGTGAACCATAGGAGTTGAAGTCCCGCGGCTCCACGCCTTTATCGCGCAGGTATTGACCGGCCGGGCTGTCCGCCTTGATGTTGCCGGCGGGGGAGATGTGGTCGGTGGTCACCGAGTCGCCCAGCAGCGCAAGGACCCTGGCGCCGGAAACGTCCTTGACCACCGGCGGTGGACCGCCGATGTCATCGAAGAACGGTGGATGCTGGATGTAAGTCGAATCGTCCTGCCAGACATACGTCGCTGCCTGCGGCACTTCAATCGCTTGCCATTGCTCGTCGCCGGCAAACACCTCGGCGTATTCCTTGTGGAACATGGCGGTGTTGACCTGACTCACGGCGTCGGCAATCTCTTGGGTGCTCGGCCAGATGTCCCGCAGGTACACCGGATTGCCATCCTTGTCGTTACCCAGCGGTTCGCTGCTGATGTCGGTCCGCACCGTGCCGGCCAACGCATAGGCGACGACCAGCGGCGGAGAGGCCAGCCAGTTGGTTTTCACCAGCGGATGCACGCGGCCTTCGAAGTTGCGGTTGCCCGACAGCACCGAGGCGACGGTCAGGTCTGCGGCCTGGATGGCTTTTTCAATCGGCTCCGGCAAGGGGCCGGAGTTGCCGATGCAAGTGGTGCAGCCATAGCCGACCAAGTCAAAACCCAGCTCATCCAGATACGGGGTCAGGCCGGCAGCCTTGTAGTAGTCGGTGACCACTTTCGAGCCAGGGGCCAACGAACTCTTGACCCACGGTTTGCGCTTGAGGCCTTTTTCCACGGCTTTTTTCGCCACCAGACCGGCGGCCATCATCACGCTCGGGTTGGAGGTGTTGGTGCAAGAGGTGATCGCGGCGATCACCACCGCGCCGTTTTTCAACCGATAGGTCTGGCCGTCGTATTCGTAGTCGGCTTCGCCCGCCAGATCGGCATTGCCCACCGCGACGCCACCGCCGCCTTCACTTTCGAGGCGACCGACTTCCTTGCTGGTGGGTTTGAATTGCAGGTCGATGAAGTCACTGAACGCTTGCGCGACATTTGGCAGCGAAACCCTGTCCTGTGGGCGTTTCGGCCCGGCCAGGCTGGCTTCGACGCTGGCCATGTCCAGTGCCAGGGTGTCGGTGAACACCGGTTCCTGGCCCGGCAGTCGCCACAGGCCCTGAGCTTTGCTGTAGGCCTCGACCAGTTTCACGGTGGCCAGTGGGCGACCCGAGAGCCGCAGATACTCCAGCGTGATGTCGTCGACCGGGAAGAAGCCGCAGGTGGCGCCGTATTCCGGGGCCATGTTGGCGATGGTCGCGCGGTCGGCCAGCGGCAGGTCGGCTAGGCCGTCGCCATAGAATTCGACGAACTTGCCGACGACGCCTTTCTTGCGCAGCATCTGCGTGACGGTCAGCACCAGGTCGGTGGCGGTGATGCCTTCCTTGAGCTTGCCGGTGAGTTTGAAGCCGATCACTTCCGGAATCAGCATCGATACCGGCTGGCCGAGCATCGCCGCCTCCGCTTCGATCCCGCCGACGCCCCAGCCGAGTACGCCGAGACCGTTGATCATGGTGGTGTGGGAGTCGGTGCCGACCAGGGTGTCGGGGAAGGCGTAGGTGCGGCCATCCTCGTCTTTGGTCCAGACCGTGCGACCGAGGTATTCCAGGTTGACCTGGTGGCAAATGCCCGTGCCCGGTGGCACCACGCTGAAGTTGTCGAAGGCGCTCTGGCCCCAGCGCAGGAACGCGTAACGTTCACCGTTGCGCTGCATTTCGATGTCGACGTTCTGTTCGAAGGCGCTGGAACTGCCGAATTTGTCGACCATCACCGAGTGGTCGATCACCAGATCCACAGGGGAGAGCGGATTGATCCGCTGCGGGTCGCCACCCGCCTTGGCCATGGCGGCGCGCATGGCGGCCAGGTCGACCACGGCAGGCACGCCGGTAAAGTCCTGCATCAATACTCGTGCGGGGCGGTATTGAATTTCTCGGTCGGAGCGACGCTCCTTGAGCCAGGCGGCAATCGCCCGGAGGTCGGCGCCGGTGACGGTTTTTTCATCTTCCCAGCGCAGCAGGTTTTCCAGCAGCACTTTCAACGACATCGGCAGCTTGTCCAGGTCGCCCAGACTTTTGGCGGCATCGGGCAAGCTGAAATAGTGATAGGTCTTGTCGTCGACTTGCAGGGTTTTAAGGGTGTTTAGGCTATCGAGGGACGGCATTGCGATCACTCCTTTGAGTCCGCACGGCTACGGACTGAGGGGACGGACAGAGCTTTCAACCTAGCCCTGTTTGAATGTTAAAGCTAATAACTGGACTCTATGGCCAAGTCCAAGGTTCCGAACTCGGCTATCATGCGCCGGTTTTCGTGACAGGCTTTGCTTCAACGCAAGCCTGGGCATCGCGCAGTGGCTGAATTCTTCGCCAACTGCCCAGGAGTAAGAATGAACACCCTCTTTATGCATTGCCGGCCGGGCTTCGAAGGCGAAGTCTGTTCCGAGATTTCCGAACACGCCGCGCGGCTGAACGTGGCCGGTTATGCCAAAGCCAAGACCGCCAGCGCCTGCGCTGAATTCATCTGCACCGAAGAAGACGGCGCCGAGCGCCTGATGCGTGGCCAGCGTTTCGCCGAGCTGATCTTCCCCCGCCAATGGGCGCGCGGAATTTTCATCGACCTGCCGGAAACCGACCGCATCAGCGTGATCCTTGCGCACATGGCGGACTTCCCGCTGTGCGGCAGCCTGTGGCTGGAAATGGTCGACACCAACGATGGCAAGGAACTGTCGAACTTCTGCAAGAAATTCGAAGGGCACCTGCGCAAGGCGCTGATGGCGGCCGGCAAGTTGGTCGAGGATGCGCACAAGCCGCGTCTGCTGCTGACCTTCAAAAGCGGCCGCGAAGTGTTTATGGGGCTGGCCGAGTCCAACAACTCGGCGATGTGGCCGATGGGCATTCCGCGCCTGAAGTTTCCTCGTGAGGCGCCGAGCCGTTCGACGTTGAAGCTGGAAGAGGCGTGGCACCACTTTATCCCCCGCGATCAGTGGGATGAGCGCCTGCACAGCGACATGACCGGCGTCGACCTCGGTGCCGCCCCCGGCGGCTGGACCTGGCAACTGGTCAACCGCGGCATGCTGGTGACGGCGATTGACAACGGTCCGATGGCCGAAAGCTTGATGGACACTGGTTTAGTGCAGCACCTGATGGCCGACGGTTTCACCTTCAAGCCCAAGCAACCGGTGGACTGGATGGTCTGCGACATCGTCGAGAAACCGGCGCGCAACGCCGCGATGCTGGAAGAATGGATTGGCGAGGGACATTGCCGCGAAGCGGTGGTCAACCTGAAGTTGCCGATGAAACAGCGTTACGCCGAAGTGAAACGCTTGCTGGAACGCATTGCCGAGGGCTTCAAGGAGCGCGGCATTCGGGTCGAGATCGGCTGCAAGCAGCTGTATCACGACCGTGAAGAAGTGACGTGCCACTTGCGCCGGATCGACGTGAAGAAACCGAAATCCCGCTGATACACACCGCACCCCCGTGTAGGAGCGAGGCTTGCCCGCGAAGCTTTTGGCGTCCTCAAGGGCCTCTTCGCGGGCAAGCCTCGCTCCTACAGGGGGGGCGGTGTACGACACAGATGACCGAACCCCCGGCAATGCGCGACAATGCCGGCCAGCTTCAGGAGTGAATCATGAGTGAAATGATTGATACGCCGGTAGACGGCACCCTCGACGCCACCGGCCTCAACTGCCCGGAACCGGTGATGATGCTGCACCAGCACATCCGTGACCTGGTGCCCGGTGGCCTGCTCAAGGTAATCGCGACCGATCCCTCGACCCGTCGCGATATTCCCAAGTTCTGCGTATTCCTCGACCACGAACTGGTCGCGCAGCACGAAGAGGCAGGCACCTACCTCTACTGGATCCGCAAGAAACTCGCTTAACCCGCCGAATGACTGATGCGGATTCGCTTGCGTGCACTGCGCGTCAGGCGGATCGACAGCATCAGCGCCGCGCAACTCAAGCCCACGATCAAACCCTGCCACAGCCCGCTCGGGCCGCTCGGCGTGCCGAACCAGTCGGTCAGGCCCAAGGCGTAGCCCACCGGCAAACCGATGCCCCAATAGGCGAACAGGGTCAGGATCATCGTCACCCGAGTGTCCTGGTAACCGCGCAGTGCGCCGGCCGCCGTGACCTGGATCGCGTCGGAGAACTGGAACAGCGCCGAATACACAATCAGCATCGCTGCCACGCGTATGACCGTCGGGTCGGCGGTGTAGATCGTAGCGATGTGTTCGCGCAGCAACAGCATCATGCTCGCCGAAACACAGGCATACGCCAGCGCCGTGCCCATGCCGACCCCGGCAGCGAAGCGTGCTTCGCGCGGCTCCTGGCGGCCGAGCGCCTGGCCGACCCGCACCGTGACGGCCATGCCGAGGGAGTAAGGGATCATGAACACCAGCGAGCTGAAGTTCAGGGCGATCTGATGTCCGGCCACCACGGTGGCGCCGAGGCTGCCGATCAGCAGGGCGATTACGGCGAAGATGCTCGACTCGGCGAACACTGCGATGCCGATCGGCAGGCCGATACCGAGCAGGCGTTTGATTACCGACCATTGCGGCCAGTCGAAACGGCTGAACAACTGACTCGACTGGTACGCCGGTGCCCAACGCTCCCAACCGGCCATGCCCAGCGCCATCACCCACATCACGATCGCCGTGGCCCAGCCGCACCCGACCCCGCCCATGGCCGGCACGCCGAAGTGGCCATAGATGAAGATGTAGTTCAGCGGAATGTTCAACGCCAATCCGCAGAGGCCCAGCACCATCGCTGGACGTGTGCGTCCCAGGCCGTCACTGAAGCAACGCAACACATGATAGAAGGCGACGGCGGGCAGACCGCTGGCGATGCCGTGCAGATACTGCATGCACGGGCCGATCAGCTCGGGATCGACCTTCATCATGTGCAGGATCGGTTCGGCGCTGAGCAGCATGCCGGTCGCCATCAAACCCACCACCAAGGCCAGCCACAGTGCCTGACGCACAATCGGGCCGATTTCGCTGTGGGTGCCGGCACCGAAGCGCTGGGCGACTTTCGGAGTAGTGGCCAGCAAGGTGCCAGTCATCAACAGAAACACTGGAACCCAGATTGAGTTGCCGAGCGCCACGGCCGCCAAGTCGCGCGGGCCGACCCGTCCCGCCATCACCGCATCGACGAAGCCCATGGCGGTGGTCGCCAGTTGCGCGATCATGATCGGCAGCGCCAGGCCAAGCAGGTTTTTCAGCTCCAGGCGAACCCGGGCCGGGCGGGTGAGGGAAGTAGCGGCGGGGCGGTCAGTCACGGAATTCAAGGGCGAAACGTCCAGAGATGTTGATGCGCAAGGCGGCGCATTCTACGCCCTGACGCAGTGGTCAGGAAAAATCCTGTGTTAGCTATTTGTAATCACCGATCCGGGTTAATGCTGATCACTGTGTGGCGAGGGAGCTTGCTCCCGCTGGACTGCGCAGCAGTCCCATAGCCTTGCAAGTGATAAGCCTGTCAAAACCGGATCGCTAGGGTTGGGGCCGCTGCGCGACCCAGCGGGAGCAAGCTCCCTCACCACAGGGTATGGAGTGACCTTAATGCCCGCTGGCCCACCACAGTCATCTCCGCCTACACTGCCAACCCGCCAAAGGAGCCTGCCATGTTGATTGTTGCCGACGAAAATATCCCGCTGCTCGATGCCTTCTTCGAAACTTTCGGCGAAATTCGCCGGGTGCCGGGACGTTCCATCGACCGCGCCACCGTCGAGCAGGCCGATGTGCTGCTGGTGCGCTCGGTGACCAACGTCAATCGCGCGTTGCTCGAAGGCAGCAAGGTGCGCTTTGTCGGCACTTGCACCATCGGCACGGATCACCTGGATCTGGATTATTTTCAGCAGGCCGGCATCACCTGGTCGAGCGCGCCCGGCTGCAATGCCCGGGGCGTGGTCGACTACGTGCTCGGCAGTTTGCTGACCCTGGCCGAAATCGAAGGCGTCGACCTGACTCAGCGCACTTACGGCATCGTGGGTGCCGGCGAAGTGGGCGGTCGCCTGGTCAAGGTCTTGAAGGGGCTGGGCTGGAACGTGCGGGTGTGTGATCCGCCACGGCAAGCGGCCGAAGGTGGCGATTACGTCAGCCTCGAGCAGATCATCGAGCAGTGCGATGTCATCAGTATGCACACCCCTTTGAAGAAACACGGCTCACAGTCGACCTGGCATCTGTTCGATAAACATCGCCTGAACCAACTCAAGCCTGGTACCTGGCTGATCAACGCCAGCCGTGGCCCGGTGGTGGACAACGCCGCCCTGCGCCAGGTGTTGTTGCAGCGTGAAGACCTGCAAGCGGTGCTCGACGTGTGGGAAGGCGAACCTGAAGTCGATGTGACGCTGGCCGAACTCTGCGTGCTGGCGACGCCGCACATTGCCGGTTATAGCCTGGATGGCAAACAACGGGGGACGGCGCAGATCTATCAGGCGTATTGCGAATTCATCGGGCAACCGGCCCAGGTCAGCTTGAGCGATCTGCTGCCGGCGCCGTGGTTGTCGCACGTGACCCTTCACGCGAAGAGCGATCCGGCCTGGGCGCTGGCGATGCTGTGCCGCGGCGTGTACGACCCGCGTCGTGACGATGCGGATTTTCGTCGCAGCCTTGTAGGCAATGTGAGCGAGCAGCGTGCGGCGTTTGATGCGTTGCGCAAGAACTATCCTGCGCGCAGGGAGATTGACGGGTTGCAGGTGCGGATTGAGGGGGATTCGCCTGAGTTGCTGAAGATAGTGGCGGCACTGGGCGCAACGGCGGTCTAGAGACCGGGTTGACCCTTTCGCGGGCAAGCCTCGCTACTACAGGATTTGGGTGTTCGCTAAGTAGGTTGACGACGCAAAATCTGTAGGAGCGAGGCTTGCCCGCGAATGGCTGCACCGCATTTCCCGGATAAGCACCCACAAAAAACCCGGCCATCAGGGCCGGGTCAAGAAGACGGTGGCTATATCACTCTTGTTCGGCAGGCTTGACCAATCGCTTTTCCAGTTCGCTGCAGGCTTGCTGGATCATGTCTTCAGTGATCGGTACTTCGCGCCCATCCTTATCAATAATTGAGCAACCCAGAGACTGGTCTGGTTGTGTGCGGATCACTTGAATCTTGTCTTCGCTGCTGTTTTGCAAGGACATGGCCTGTCTCCTCATCAGGTTGTGTGCCTACTTTAAAACCGCCAGGTGACCAGTCTGTGACAACTCCCTGCGATCTCTCCAAGGCGGCAACATCAGTCCACCAGAAATACCGCAGTGTTGCCACCCGGACATTAGACCAATAGCGTCTAGCGGCTAGTCTTTGTGGTCATAATTAACCTGACTCATTGTGATTTACAGAGTTCCACCCCATTTAAGCGATATAGCTGGTCCCATCATTTGCGTACTGGATAACCCGATGCTCTCTGCCCGTCACCGCCGTGCGATTCGCCTGACCAGCCGTTTTCTTGCACCTTATCGCTGGCCGGCCCTTGGCGCATTGCTCGCGCTGATCATCACCGCCGGCATCACCTTGTCGATGGGGCAGGGCATTCGCTTGCTGGTGGATCAAGGGTTCATGACCCAATCGGCGCATTTGCTCAACCAGACCATCGGCTTGTTCATGGTGCTGGTGGTCGGGCTGGCGATCGGCACCTTTGCGCGCTTCTATCTGGTGTCGTGGATCGGCGAACGTGTGGTCGCGGACATCCGCAAGCAAGTATTCAACCACCTGGTTTATCTGCATCCGGGTTTCTATGAAGACAATCGCAGCTCCGAGATCCAGTCACGGCTGACCGCCGACACCACGTTGCTGCAATCAGTGATCGGCTCTTCGTTGTCGCTGTTCTTGCGCAATTTGCTGATGGTCATCGGCGGGATCGTCTTGCTGTTTATCACCAACCCCAAACTCACCAGCATCGTGGTCGTGGCGTTGCCGCTGGTGATCGCGCCGATCCTTGTTTTCGGCCGTCGGGTACGCAGTCTGTCGCGCCTGAGTCAGGACCGGATTGCCGACATCGGCAGCTACGTCTCCGAAACCCTCGGCCAGATCAAAACCGTGCAGGCCTACAACCATCAGGTCCAGGACGAGCAACGCTTCGCCGTGACCGTGGAGGAGGCGTTCGACACGGCGCGCAAACGCATTTTCCAGCGCGCCTGGCTAATTACGTTGGTGATCGTGCTCGTGCTGGGCGCGGTGGGCGTGATGCTGTGGGTCGGCGGTATGGACGTGATCGCCGGACGGATCTCGGCGGGCGAACTGGCAGCCTTCGTCTTCTACAGCCTGATCGTCGGCAGCGCCTTTGGCACCTTGAGTGAGGTGATCGGCGAATTGCAGCGAGCGGCGGGTGCGGCCGAGCGGATTGCCGAATTGCTGCGCTCCGAGAACATCATCCAGCCGCCCACCACAGGGCTGGTGACCTTGCCTGATCGGGTGAAGGGCAATCTGACGCTGCAAGACGTGCGCTTTTCCTACCCTTCACGTCCAGAAAGTTACGCCGTCGATGGCTTGAATCTGACCATCAATGCAGGCGAAACCCTCGCCCTGGTCGGCCCGTCCGGTGCCGGGAAATCCACTGTGTATGACCTGCTGCTGCGTTTTTATGATCCTGCCTCGGGGCAGATCCTGCTGGATGGCGTGCCACTGACCCAACTCGATCCGCTCGACCTGCGTCGCTGCTTCGCCCTGGTCTCGCAAAACCCGGCCCTGTTCTTCGGCAGCATCGAAGAGAACATCCGCTACGGCAACCCGTCGGCGACCCTGGCCCAGGTTCAGGAAGCGGCGAAAATCGCCTACGCCCACGACTTTATCGAGCAGATGCCTAACGGCTATCAGACCCACCTTGGCGACGGTGGCCTCGGGTTGTCCGGCGGCCAGCGCCAACGCCTGGCCATCGCACGGGCGCTGCTGGTGGACGCGCCGATCCTGTTGCTGGACGAAGCCACCAGCGCCCTCGACGCCCAAAGCGAACACCTGATCCAGCAAGCCCTGCCGAGCCTGATGAAAAACCGCACCACCCTGGTCATCGCTCACCGCTTGGCCACGGTAAAAAATGCCGACCGGATCGCGGTGATGGATCATGGGAAACTGGTGGCAATAGGGACGCATCAGGAATTGATTGCGAGCAATGCGCTGTATGCGCGGTTGGCGGCGTTGCAATTCAGTGACGGGCACGACGCGGCATGAATGAGAGCTGCTGAACACTGCGAGGTTCGGGCATTATGTCGGCCTCAGTTGCGAGCCTGGATGAGGATATGAGCCGTTATCAACCACCGTTGACCCTGACCACCAGAATGCTGGCGTTGATCGCCGGGATCAGCGAACAAATCGGTCAGCTGACGGCTGTGGACGAACGCCTGCAGACGCCTCAACTGCGTCGTAGTAATCGAATTCGCACGATTCAGGCTTCCTTGGCGATCGAGAACAACACGCTCAGCATCGAGCAGGTGACCGCAGTCCTGGCTGGGCGACGAGTACTTGGCCTGCCGCGAGAAATCCAGGAAGTGCGTAACGCTTTTGCGGCGTATGAAGCCATGCCTGAGTGGCGGTCGAGCGCCCGGGCCGACCTGCTACGGGCGCATGAGTTGCTGATGGGCGGATTGATTGACGACTGTGGGCGGTTTCGCCAAGCGGGTGTCGGTATTTATCGTGGTGAAAAATTAGTCCACATGGCACCGCCGCCGAGTCGTGTTGGGCATTTGATGGACGATTTGCTGGCGTGGCTCAGTCAATCGGATTGGCACCCATTGATCGTCAGCTGCGTCTTCCACTACGAGTTCGAGTTTATTCATCCTTTCGCCGATGGAAATGGGCGGATGGGGCGACTCTGGCAAACCTTGATACTCAGTCAGTGGCGGCCGGTGTTGGCTTATCTGCCAGTCGAAGCGGTGATTCGAGAGCAGCAAGACGCTTATTACGCGGCGTTGTCGGCTGCGGACCAGTTGGCTGAGTCGACGCCTTTTGTCGAGTTCATGCTGCAAGCGTTGAGTATTGCGCTTGAGGAGGCAGGCAATACCGAATCAATAATCGACCCAGTAACCGACCCAGTAACCGACCCAGTAGGGAGATTGCTTTCAGCACTCCAGGTTAATGGTCCGCTTAAAATCAGCGACTTGATGGCTGAGGTCGGTTTGGCTCACAAGGCGACCTTTCGGGCTAACTACCTCAGGCCCGCATTGGCTGCCGATTTGATTGAAATGACCAGCCCCGAGACACCAAGCAGTCCGGCTCAAAAATATCGTCTGACCCGGCATGGCAAACAGACTGCCGCACGATTCAAGTCTGCATAGGCCTTCTGGATACGCCAAAAAAAATGCCCGCATCAATCGATGCGGGCATTTTTATTCGGACTTCAACATCAGGATCACTGATCGTCAAAGTACCGCTCATGCCAATCCACCAGCGGCTGTGGCGAGTTGAGTTTCTGGCCGTAGATCACCGAGTACGACAGTACGTTTTGCACATACTGGCGGGTTTCGTCGAACGGGATGCTTTCCACCCACACGTCGAAGCTCAGGTGATCCGCACCGCGCAGCCACTGGCGTACACGGCCGGGGCCGGCGTTGTAGGCGGCGGAGGCGAGGACGCGGTTGCCGTTGAACTGGCTGTGGACCTGGCTCAGGTACGCGGCGCCGAGCTGGATGTTCTTGTCCGGGTCGAGCACTTGCTGCGGCGAGGCCAGCGGAATGCTGAACTTGCGTGCGGTTTCCTTGGCGGTGCCGGGCATCAGCTGCATCAGGCCGCTGGCGCCGACGCCGGAACGGGCGTCGGCCATGAAGGCGCTTTCCTGGCGGGTAATGGCGAACACCCAGCTCGAGTGCAAGCCACGGACCTTGGCTTCACGCACCAGGGTTTCGCGGTGGGCCATCGGGAAGCGGATGTCCAGATCGTCCCAGTATTGCGCCTGACTGATGGTGCGAATCGCCGGGAAATACCATTTCAGGTCGTAGGCCAGTTTTGCCTGGGCGACCATTTCGTCACGGTTTAAGTGACGGCTGACGTGGTACCACTCGCGACGACCGTCGACGATCTGCCCGCGGGCGTGGAACTCGAGGGCGCGACGAATGCCTGGCGTGTTGCGCACCTTGTTGATCAGCGCCTGGCTCAGTACCAGCGGTTTGTTGTTTAGCGAGTAGGGCGATTGTGAACGGTCAGCGGCAAGGAAACCGTAGAAGTCGCGCTCACGGGCCAGGTTCTTGTACAGGTTTTGTACTTCCGGGTTCTGCGGCTGCGCCAGTTCCAGGCTGCGGGCCTGCCAGTAGCGCCAGCGGTTGGTGGTCGCCAGGTCCTGCGGCAAGCGCCGAGTCAGCTGATAGGCATCGTCCCAGCGGGCCAGACGCAACAGCAGGCGCATGCGCCATTCGGACACGGTGTTGTCGCGCAGTTCCGGGTCGTACCTGGTCATCATTTCCAGTGCGCGAGGGTCGAAACGTTTGGCGAGGGTCAACCCGATTTCACGGGCGATCGCCACTTTTTCGTCGCGGGAGAAGTGCATGCTGCTGGCGTAGCCGTCGAGCAGGTTCATGGCTTTGTCCGGGTCCTGGCGGGCCAGGCGGCGCAGACCGAGACTGACCACGTCGGACATCGGTTCGTCGGCAGGGGTGAAGCGCGACGGCTGATTCAGCAGTTCAGGTTTTTGCGCCACATCCACCAGCAAACGACCGCGAGGGGCGAGGGTGGTCAGGCCATTGACCAGGCTGTTGGCCAGCGGATAGTTGCGCGCCTGGGCGGCGAGCTTCGTGCGCTCCCAGCGTTTCTGTTCGGTCAGTTGACCTTCGGCGGCCCATTGCCCGAACAGCGCGTCGCAGGCGGCGGGTTGGGATTTGCCGGTCAGCCAGAGTTTATTGGCGTTGGCGTAGCCTTCGGCTTTCTGGTTGTGACCAATCTGGTACTGCGCGTTGAGGCAGTCCAGTTCGGTGAAATTGAGCTTGGGGTCGTAGTATTTAACGAAGGTCGCCCAGTCGCCGCGTTCGGCCAGCCAGCGCAACCAGCGCAATTTCATCCAGTTGGCCTGGGGCAGGTCACCGTGTTCGGCGAGGAATTTTTCGATTTCGGCATTGCTGGCCGTTTTCAGCCGAGCGGTCAGTTCGTCGTAGGCCAGGTACGGCTCCAGTGGATAATCACTAAGGGCCTGGCTGTAGCGAAAATATGGGCCGGTATCGCCCTTGGCCAAGGCTCGCTTGGCCTCATCGTAATATTGGCGCTGGGTGGACAGGTCCACCGCCTGGGCGGTTTGAGCGGCAGCGGCAGAAAGAAGCAAGCAAGATAAAAAACTGAAGAGGCGGCTGCGCATGAGACGTCCGGGCATAGAAATCACGACAAGTGCAGACTTAACCTGCACCGAATTATCTGTAGCTTAGCCTTTTGCCAGCAACGGGCGAAAGCTTTGCGGGCCTCTCGGCACAAGTTCGCAACAATTGTCATGCAGAGTGCTTCGACATTGAAATTGCCGGCCTTCTGAAGCCTCAAGTCAGGTAGAATGCGCGCCCGGTTTTTGGAGAAGCTCATGACCCTGCTCAAATTCAGCGATGTGTCCCTTGCTTTCGGCGCTATGCCGTTGTTGGACAAGGTGTCCTGGCAGATCGCCCGTGGTGAGCGGGTGTGCATCATCGGCCGCAACGGCACTGGCAAGTCCAGCATGATGAAGCTCGTCAAGGGCGACCAGAAGCCCGACGAAGGCTCCGTTTGGCGCGCGCCCGGCCTCAAGATTGGCGAATTGCCGCAAGAACTGCCGGTAGCCGACGAGCGGACCGTGTTCGACGTAGTGGCTGAAGGCCTGGACGGTGTCGGCGAGCTGCTCGCGCAGTATCACCACCTGAGCCAGAACATCGTCACCGACGCCGACCTGGACAAGCTGATGCACGTCCAGCACGACCTCGAAGCCCGCGATGGCTGGCGTTTGCAGCAACTGGTCGACAGCACCTTGAGCCGTCTGCAGTTGCCGGCCGACAAGACTCTCGCCGAATTGTCCGGCGGCTGGCGTCGTCGCGTCCTGCTGGCCCAGGCCCTGGTTTCCGAACCGGACCTGCTGCTGCTCGACGAACCGACCAACCACCTGGACATCGGTGCAATCGCCTGGCTCGAAGAGGCGCTGAAGGATTTCCAGGGCGCCGTGCTGTTCATCACGCACGACCGTTCATTCCTGCAAAACCTCGCGACCCGCATTCTGGAACTGGATCGCGGCGGCCTGATCGACTGGAACGGCGACTACGCCAGTTTCCTGGTGCACAAAGAAGCCTCCCTGGCCGCTGAAGAAACCGCTAACGCGCTGTTCGACAAGAAGCTGGCCCAGGAAGAAGTCTGGATCCGCCAGGGCATCAAGGCCCGTCGTACCCGTAACGAAGGCCGCGTCCGCGCATTGAAAGCCCTGCGTGTTGAGCGTAGTGAGCGTCGTGAGCGCACCGGCAAGGCCAACATTCAGTTGGACACCGCTGACAAGTCCGGCAAACAGGTGATGGTCCTCGAGAACGTGAGCTTTGCTCACCCGGGCGGTCCGTTCCTGATCAAGGATTTCTCGATGGTCCTGACGCGGGGCGACCGTATCGGTCTGCTCGGCGCCAACGGTACCGGCAAAACCACGCTGCTGAAGCTGATGCTCAGCGGTCTACAACCAACCAGCGGCACAGTGGAAGAGGGGACGCGCATCGACGTGGCCTACTTCGACCAGTTGCGCCATCAGCTGGACCTGGAAAAGACCGTGATCGACAACGTGGCCGAAGGTCGCGACTTCATCGATATCGATGGGCAGAGCCGTCACGTGCTGAGTTACCTCGGCGACTTCCTGTTCAGCCCTCAGCGTGCCCGCACGCCAGTCAAGGCGCTGTCGGGTGGTGAACGTGCGCGTCTGTTGCTGGCGAAACTGTTCAGCAAACCGGCGAACCTGCTGGTTCTCGACGAACCGACCAACGACCTCGACGTCGAAACCCTCGAGCTGCTGGAAGAGGTCTTGCTGACCTTCAACGGCACCGTGCTGATGGTCAGCCACGACCGGGCATTCCTCGACAACGTGGTCACCAGCACCCTGGTCTTCGAAGGTGAAGGCAAGGTGCGCGAGTACGTCGGCGGTTATCAGGACTGGCTACGTCAGGGCGGCTCGCCGCGCCTGCTGGGCGTGACCGAGAGTAAATCCGGCAAGGCCGACCTGACCTCTGCGGTCGTGACGGCGGAAGCGGCCCCGGTTGCTGCGGCAGTCGAAGCACCGGTGGCGAAGAAGAAGCTCAGCTACAAATTGCAGCGTGAGCTGGAAATGTTGCCGGCCCAGATCGAAGCCATGGAACAGCAGATCGCTGCCGTCGAGGCCCAGATGGCCGATGCCGGTTTCTATCAGCGTCCTGCGGTCGAGACCGCTGCCGTGATCGCTCAGCTTGAGCAGTTGCAGGCTGAACTCGACGTGATGGTCGAGCGTTGGGCTGAGCTGGATGCCTGATTGATGCTGTAACAAAAAAGCCCGGCGTTCAGTGATGAGCGCCGGGCTTTTCGTATGGAATGCGATCTACACGTTGCTATAGATCCCCTGTAGGAGCGAGAAGGGTCGCTCCCACAGGGTACGGGTTTTCAGCTTTTGATCAGGCGCACCGCGAGCACATCACACGGAGCGCCGTGCAGCACGTCGTTGGCCGTCGAGCCCAGCAGCAATGCCAGGCCGTGTCGGCCATGGCTGCCCACCACGATCAGGTCGCAGGTCTGTTCCTTGGCCAGGTGGTGAATCTCCTGGCGTGGCTGGCCGTAGGTCAGGTGGCTGTATTCTTTGGAGAGTTCCGGATATTTCAGGATCAGTCGGTCCAGGCGTTCCTTGGCCTGATCGAACTGCTGCTGTTGCAGTTGTGACAGGTCCATGGGGACGTCACCGCCAAAGGCCATGGCCATCGGTTCGACGATATGGACCAGGGACAGTTTCGCGCCATTGCTCACTGAAAGCTCGCGAGCACGGTGGATTACAGGGTCGCACTCTTCGGTTAGATCTACAGCGACCAGAATATGGTGGTAGGGCATGAGGTGCTCCTCCTGAGGATTGCAATATTGGTAAGTATGGCTGGTTTCAAGCGCAATGGTTCCAAAGTGACTCAAAGCGCTCATCAAGAATCGGGAGTACAGATATGACGGTCTGGATAGTGGTGTCAATCCTGCTGGTGGTGCTGAGTCCGCTGGCATGGTTGCGACCGTCCCGTGGACAGAGCGGGCGCATGGCTCTGCGCATGGAAGCGCGGCGTATCGGCCTCGCCATGCAGCTTGCGCCCCAGGAGTGGCCGCACTGGCTGAGCCAGGAGCCGCCGAGCCCTTGCGCCCAGTACCATCGGCCACGTCGTGGCAATCAACCGGCGTGCTGGAGTTACTGGCAAAAGTCGCCGGGTGTGTGGGTGAACCAGTGGCAGGAGATTTGCGAAGATCGAGCGCTGCTCAATCATTTCGAAAAATTGCCAGCCAACGTCTACAAGGTTGAAGCGGACAAACAGATGATCACTCTGTATTGGGGCGAGAAGGGCGAAGCGACGGTTTTGCAAGACATCGATGCGGTGCTGAAAGCACTGGCGTGACTCACGGACATTTCGCGCTGCAATGGCGCGAAACCTCCGACAGACAGGCAATAAAAAGCCCGACATCATCATCGGGCTGGGGTTGGCCAGGCAGGCCGGTAATTCTTTGTGCCGCCGATCTTACGCTTGGCGTTCGCCAAAAGTGTTCAATTTTTTTTCTCAAGGTCCCGCCAGCGTAGTCTGTTAAACAAAGGCTGCAGAGAATTAGGGCGACTTTTCTAACTATTGATTCTATGAATGGCTTCACATGCAGGGGCGTGTTGAAGATCTTCGTAGTACGGAAGTGACCGCAAAGTCGCGTTTGAACCCGCATTTTGGGCGATTGACAATTGCCGGAAATTCCGTGAAGGTGGCGTACCCAAATCAAACGGGCGTATGAATTGAGCGTTTGTATTTAACATCGCTCCTACAGAATCCCGACTATCGCGTTGGCGGGTGTGCCGGGTAGATGGGCGTAGCATTGACGTTAAGCGTCCCTGCCAAGCCATTTGCCTGCGTCCGACGTGTACTGTTCAGCTTCCATATCGTGGAGATCAGTTGATGATTTACGAAGGTAAAGCCATCACGGTTAAGGCTCTTGAAAGTGGCATCGTCGAATTGAAATTCGACCTCAAGGGTGAGTCCGTCAACAAGTTCAACCGTCTAACCCTGAACGAACTGCGTCAGGCCGTAGACACCATCAAGGCAGATGCTTCGATCAAGGGTGTGATCGTCAGCAGTGGCAAGGACGTCTTCATCGTCGGCGCCGACATCACCGAATTTGTCGAGAACTTCAAGCTGCCTGATGCAGAGCTTGTTGCTGGCAACCTGGAAGCCAACAAGATTTTCAGCGATTTCGAAGACCTCAACGTCCCGACTGTCGCCGCGATCAACGGCATCGCTCTGGGTGGCGGTCTGGAAATGTGCCTGGCGGCGGATTACCGCGTCATGTCCACCAAGGCCAAGATCGGTCTGCCGGAAGTCAAGCTGGGCATCTACCCGGGCTTCGGCGGTACCGTGCGTCTGCCGCGCCTGATCGGTGCCGACAACGCTATCGAGTGGATTGCCGCCGGCAAGGAAAACCGTCCTGAAGACGCGCTGAAAGTAGGCGCCGTCGATGCCGTGGTTGCCCCTGAGAAATTGCAGGAAGCGGCCCTGGAGCTGATCAAGCGCGCCATCTCTGGCGAGTTTGACTACAAGGCCAAGCGTCAGCCGAAGCTGGAAAAGCTGAAGTTGAACGCCATCGAACAAATGATGGCCTTCGAAACCGCCAAGGGTTTCGTGGCCGGTCAAGCCGGTCCGAACTACCCGGCACCGGTCGAAGCGATCAAGACCATCCAGAAAGCCGCGAACTTCGGTCGTGACAAGGCGCTGGAAATCGAAGCCGCCGGTTTCGTCAAACTGGCCAAGACCTCTGCTGCGCAGAGCTTGATCGGTCTGTTCCTGAATGATCAGGAGCTGAAGAAAAAGGCCAAGGCCTACGATGAAATCGCCAAGGATGTGAAGCAGGCCGCCGTATTGGGCGCCGGCATCATGGGTGGCGGTATCGCTTATCAGTCGGCCTCCAAAGGTACGCCGATCCTGATGAAGGACATCAACGAGCACGGTATCGAGCAAGGCCTGGCTGAAGCCGCCAAGCTGCTGGTCGGCCGCGTTGATAAAGGTCGCATGACCCCAGCGAAAATGGCTGAAGTGCTCAACGGCATCCGTCCGACCCTGTCCTACGGTGATTTCGGTCACGTTGACCTGGTCGTCGAGGCAGTCGTCGAAAACCCGAAGGTCAAGCAAGCCGTTCTGGCCGAAGTCGAAGACAAGGTCAAAGAGGACACCATCCTCGCGTCCAACACCTCGACCATTTCCATCACCTTGCTGGCCAAAGCCCTCAAGCGTCCGGAAAACTTCGTCGGCATGCACTTCTTCAACCCGGTGCACATGATGCCGCTGGTTGAAGTGATTCGTGGCGAGAAGTCCAGCGAGCTGGCCGTGGCCACCACCGTTGCCTACGCCAAGAAAATGGGCAAGAACCCGATCGTCGTCAATGACTGCCCGGGCTTCCTGGTCAACCGCGTCCTGTTCCCGTATTTCGGCGGTTTCGCCAAGCTGGTCAGCGCCGGTGTGGACTTCGTCCGTATCGACAAGATCATGGAAAAATTCGGCTGGCCAATGGGCCCGGCGTACCTGATGGACGTGGTCGGCATCGACACCGGCCACCACGGTCGTGACGTGATGGCTGAAGGTTTTCCGGACCGCATGAAAGACGACCGTCGCTCGGCTGTCGACGTGCTCTACGAAGCCAAGCGCCTGGGCCAGAAGAATGGCAAGGGTTTCTACGCTTACGAGACCGACAAGAAAGGCAAGCAAAAGAAAGTGGCCGATCCGTCGGTGCTGGAAGTGCTCAAGCCGATTGTTTACGAGCAGCGCGAAGTCACTGACGAAGACATCATCAACTGGATGATGATCCCGCTGTGCCTGGAAACCGTGCGTTGCCTGGAAGACGGCATTGTCGAAACCGCCGCCGAAGCCGACATGGGCCTGGTCTACGGTATTGGTTTCCCTCCATTCCGTGGCGGTGCGCTGCGCTACATCGATTCGATCGGTGTTGCCGAGTTCGTTGCCCTGGCTGACCAGTACGCTGATTTGGGCGCGCTGTACCACCCGACCGCAAAACTGCGTGAAATGGCCAAAACCGGCCAACGGTTCTTCGGTTAAGCGTCCCAACACTTGAGCGAGAGTGAAATTTTATGAGCTTGAATCCAAGAGACGTCGTGATTGTCGACTTCGGTCGTACTCCGATGGGCCGCTCCAAGGGCGGCATGCACCGCAACACCCGCGCCGAAGACATGTCGGCGCACCTGATCAGCAAATTGCTGGAACGCAACGTCAAGGTTGATCCGAACGAAGTCGAAGACGTGATCTGGGGCTGCGTAAACCAGACCCTGGAGCAGGGCTGGAACATCGCTCGCATGGCGTCCCTGATGACGCAGATCCCGCACACTGCCGCCGGCCAGACCGTCAGCCGTCTGTGTGGTTCGTCGATGAGCGCGCTGCACACTGCCGCACAAGCGATCATGACTGGCAACGGTGACGTGTTCGTCGTCGGCGGCGTCGAGCACATGGGCCACGTGAGCATGATGCACGGTGTCGATCCGAACCCGCACATGTCGCTGTACGCGGCAAAAGCCTCGGGCATGATGGGTCTGACCGCTGAAATGCTGGGTAAAATGCACGGCATCACTCGCGAACAACAGGACGCTTTCGGCGTGCGCTCCCACCAGCTCGCTCACAAGGCGACCCTGGAAGGCAAGTTCAAAGACGAAATCATCCCGATGCAAGGCTACGACGAGAACGGTTTCCTGAAACTGTTCGACTACGACGAAACCATTCGTCCGGAAACTACCCTGGAAAGCCTGGCGGCTCTGAAGCCAGCGTTTAACCCCAAGGGCGGCACCGTGACAGCCGGTACTTCGTCGCAGATCACCGATGGTGCTTCGTGCATGATCGTGATGTCGGCACAGCGTGCACAGGACCTGGGCATCCAGCCGCTGGCGGTTATCCGCTCGATGGCGGTGGCAGGTGTGGATCCGGCGATCATGGGCTATGGTCCAGTACCGGCCACTCAGAAAGCACTGAAACGTGCGGGCCTTGGCATTAACGATATCGACTTCTTCGAGCTCAACGAAGCTTTCGCTGCACAGGCCCTGCCAGTGCTGAAAGATCTGAAAGTGCTCGACAAGATGAACGAGAAGGTTAACCTGCACGGCGGCGCGATCGCCCTGGGTCACCCGTTCGGTTGCTCCGGTGCCCGTATTTCCGGCACCCTGCTGAACGTGATGAAGCAGAATGGCGGCACCTTCGGGGTTGCCACCATGTGCATTGGTCTCGGCCAAGGCATCTCCACCGTCTTCGAACGCGTTTAAGCGTTTCGTTGACGGAAGCCGGGGCCAAGTGCCCCGGTTTTTGTTTTTCTGAATTTATTTTTTGTTTTTATTTTTAAAAGATTTGAGTGAGGGCCAAACCATGCCGATACAACCTGGGCTCTACCAGCATTACAAAGGTCCGCAGTACCGCGTATTCAGTATCGCGCGGCATTCGGAAACCGAGGAAGAAGTGGTCTTCTACCAAGCCCTGTATGGCGATTACGGCTTTTGGGTGCGTCCCTTGAGCATGTTCCTGGAGTCGGTCGAGGTTGACGGCGAACAGGTGCCACGCTTTGCTTTGGTGGAAGCCGAACCGAGCCTTTTTTCGAAGGCATAAGCTGAGTGCGCGCAGGACCCTGCGCTTGACCTCACCTTGTAGCCACTATATATAGCGGTGCCGCGTCAGGCGCCAACCGCCTTTCACTTCTAGAATTCAGGAATTTTCTGATCCATGGGCAAATCGCTGGTCATTGTGGAATCCCCGGCTAAGGCCAAGACCATCAACAAGTATCTGGGTAACCAATACGTGGTGAAGTCGAGTATCGGCCATATCCGAGACCTGCCCACCAGCGGTTCGGCTAGCGCCAGCAAAGAGCCTGCCGCCAAGCGCGGCAAGGCCGCCGCGGGTGAAGGTCCGGTGCTCACGCCGAAAGAGAAGGCGCGCAAGCAGCTGGTCTCGCGCATGGGTGTCGATCCCGATCATGGCTGGAAAGCCAAGTACGAGATCCTCCCGGGCAAGGAAAAGGTCATCGAAGAGCTGCGCCGGCTCGCCAAAGATGCTGACACCATCTATCTCGCAACCGACTTGGATCGCGAGGGGGAAGCCATTGCCTGGCACCTGCGCGAAGCCATCGGTGGTGATGACAGCCGCTATAAGCGCGTGGTGTTCAACGAAATCACCAAGAAAGCGATTCAGGAAGCCTTCTCCAAACCGGGCGAGCTGGACATTGACCGTGTCAACGCACAACAGGCGCGTCGTTTCCTCGACCGCGTGGTGGGTTACATGGTTTCGCCACTGCTGTGGGCCAAAGTCGCCCGTGGCCTGTCCGCCGGTCGCGTGCAATCGGTAGCCGTGAAGCTGGTGGTCGAGCGTGAGCGTGAAATCCGCGCGTTCAACCCCGAAGAATACTGGGAAGTCCACGCCGACCTCGGCACCGCCAAGGGCGCCACCGTGCGCTTCGACGTGGCTCGCGAGAAAGGCGAAGCCTTCAAGCCGCTCAACGAAGCCCAGGCCATGGCCGCGCTGGAGAAGCTCAAGGCTTCCAGCTACAGCATCGTCAAGCGCGAAGACAAGCCGACCAGCAGCAAGCCGTCGGCGCCGTTTATCACGTCCACCCTGCAACAGGCTGCGAGTAACCGCCTGGGCTTCGGCGTGAAGAAAACCATGATGATGGCCCAGCGTCTGTATGAAGCCGGCTACATCACGTATATGCGTACCGACTCCACCAACCTCTCGGCCGATGCCGTGACGATGGCGCGCACCTATATTGAAGGCGAGTTCGGCAAGAAGTACCTGCCGGAAAACCCGAATGTCTACAGCAGCAAGGAAGGCGCACAAGAGGCTCACGAAGCGATTCGTCCGTCTGACGCCAATACCGAGCCAAGCAAGCTGTCGGGCATGGAGCGTGATGCAGAGCGGCTCTACGAGCTGATCTGGCGCCAGTTCCTCGCGTGCCAGATGCTGCCAGCCCAATACCTGTCGACCACGGTCACCGTCGGTGCCGGCGATTTCGAGCTGCGCGCCAAGGGCCGTATCCTGAAGTTCGACGGTTACACCCGGGTCATGCCGCAGATTGCCAAGCCTGGCGATGACGACGTGCTGCCGGACATGGCCCAGGGCGACGCGATGAAGCTCATCAAGCTTGATCCGACCCAGCACTTCACCAAGCCGCCGGCGCGTTACTCGGAAGCGAGCCTGGTCAAGGAGATGGAAAAACGCGGCATCGGTCGTCCTTCGACCTACGCCGCGATCATTTCCACCATTCAGGACCGTGGCTACGTTGCGCTGCACAACCGTCGTTTCTACTCGGAAAAGATGGGCGACATCGTGACCGAGCGTCTGGCCGAGAGCTTCTCCAATCTCATGGACTACGGCTTCACCGCCGGCATGGAAGAGAACCTCGATGACGTGGCCCAGGGCGAACGCGACTGGAAAAACGTGCTCGACGAATTCTACGGCGACTTCAAGAAGAAACTCGAAGTAGCCGAAAGCGCCGAAGGCGGCATGCGCGCCAACCAGCCGGTGATGACTGATATCCCGTGCGTGTTGTGCGGGCGTCCGATGCAGATTCGTACCGCATCGACCGGCGTGTTTCTGGGTTGCTCGGGTTACAGCCTGCCGCCGAAAGAACGCTGCAAGGCCACCGTCAACCTGGTACCGGGCGATGAAATCGCGGCGGACGACGAGGGTGAATCGGAATCCCTGGTATTGCGCGGCAAGCACCGTTGCCCGATCTGCAGCACGGCGATGGACGCCTACCTGCTGGATGAGAAGCGCAAGCTGCACATCTGCGGTAACAACCCGGATTGCGCTGGTTATGAAATCGAAGAGGGCACCTATCGCATCAAGGGCTACGAAGGTCCGAGCCTGGAATGCGACAAGTGCGGCAGCGAGATGCAGCTCAAGACCGGCCGTTTCGGCAAGTTCTTCGGTTGCACCAACGCGACGTGCAAGAACACCCGCAAACTGCTGAAAAGCGGTGATGCGGCGCCGCCGAAGATGGATCCGGTGAAGATGCCTGAGCTGAAATGCGAAAAGGTCAACGACACCTACATCCTGCGCGACGGTGCTTCCGGCCTGTTCCTGGCGGCCAGTCAATTCCCGAAAAACCGCGAGACACGTGCTCCGCTGGTCATGGAAATTGTGCCGCACAAGGATGAGATCGATCCGAAGTACCACTTCCTCTGCGAAGCACCGAAGAAAGATCCGGACGGCCTGCCTGCGGTGATCCGCTACAGCCGCAAGACTAAAGAGCAGTACGTGCAGACTGAAGTCGACGGTAAGCCGACTGGCTGGAAGGCGTACTACGACGGCGGTAAATGGACGGTCGAAGACAAGCGTCCAGCGAAGGTCGCTAAGGCTTAACAGGTGCTGTACTGAAAAGGCCGCATGACAACCTACTGGTTTTCATGCGGCCTTTTTGTTTTGTGCTTGCGGTAGGATCGGCGGATCCACGACACTGTCTGACCTGCGTGAAGCAATTATTTCGTTGTGGAGGCTGCCGTCATGGCCCACGAACTCTATACCCGTACCAACCAGAAGATTTATTTCGCCGGCCTGTCGCTGGAAGCGCTAGCCAAGGCTGAAGAGGGGCGGGCGATGAACTCCCTGGCGCTGATTCAGGCTGGGCGCGAGTCGACGTTGTTTCACCTGTACGGTGCGTTGCTGGGGCTGTGCCATGAAATCGCTGGCTTCTACCGCTTGCCTCAGGCCAATGCACCTCGGGCAGAAATGTTGCTGACCCGCGAAGTGCTGGAAGCCATCGCCATTCCCGAGATGGCTGAGATGTTCGAGCTGGCCCAGAATCCGGAAACCTGGCTGGCGAAGCTGCTGGCGGCTCACGCGGCGATGTTTCAACCGCCTCGCGCTCCGCATAAGCCCAAGGGCGACGTGACTCAGCCGCTCATCCTGGCCGTTAACCTGGATGAGGAAGACGCGCCTGAGGAATTGAGTCGCGAAGAGCTGGAGAGCTGGCGTCAGAACCTCAAAGGGTTGGCGATCCGGTTTCGCGAAGGTTTGAACGAGTGCTGATCGACTGAGAGCCGGCGGCGCGATTAAAAGCGCTGCTGGTCAAGTTACCGAGCGAAGCCTGGCCGATGCCTATATAATCCCCGCCTTTCGTGGAGAACAGACCTTTATGCCAACGTCCTTTCTAGAAATTGTCGAGTTACCAGACGGCCGGATTGAGCTGCGCAGGGCCGAGGACGAGGGTTCTCTGGTTACTTTGGATTTCTCCGAGGATGCCAAGGCTTTCCTGCAGGGCCAACACGTGGAAGTCGCCAAGGCGATGTTGAGCGTGGGTGTTCAGATGGCAGGACGCCTGGTTGAAGGCGAATTTAATACGGATGAGAGTTCGCGGGTCCTCCACTGATCCCATTCGTCGCTTTCTGCTAATACGGTTACGAACTGGCTTCTCTATCCTTTGAGAAGCCCCGCGCTTTGCGTTGCGCGCATTATTGATACATTAACCCAAGCGAATATTCAGGCTCTGCGCATCTCCGGTACGGGCTGCGCTGATCAACTGTTGCCGTGAGTTTGCGTTCAATGGGTTGAGCCAACTGACAACCGTATGGCTGCGGCCCAAGCGCAAGGCTTCGCAGGTCAACTGCTGAGCGCTCTGAGTGCCGCGAGGTTGCAGCAGCAGGATGCGTTCGCGGTTAAGACCGGCGTCCCGCAACCACGTCTGAGTCAGGCTGGCGGGCGGGGCGATCAGTGTCAGCCACCGCGCGTCTTGATCCTGACTCAATTCACGAAGAATCGGCGCCAAAAGGTTCAAGCAATTCCCGGCCGCACCACGCAGTGAAAGCTCGCTGAAGACTTCGGGTTCGGCGTTCCAGGGCGACTCGACCACGTCTTTCAGGATCGGGGCCAACGGCTGCACCATGAATGCCTCGAACAACGGCAGTTGTGCTTGCTGCGATGTGTGTGGGAACTGCATAAAGCCTCCTTTAGCGGCGAATGACGCCGACACTCAAGCCTTCAATCACCAGTTCCTGATCTTTCAGGTTGACTTCGATAGGGGCGAATTCAGGGTTTTCGGCAATTAACCAGACCTTACTGCCATCTCGCTTGAAGCGCTTGACGGTCACTTCGTCACCGATCCGCGCCACGACGATCTGGCCATTGCGGGCTTCCCGGGTGGTGTGGACGGCCAACAGGTCGCCGTCGAAAATGCCGACGTCCTTCATGCTCATGCCATGAACGCGCAGCAGATAGTCAGCACGCGGATGGAAGAAGGCAGGGTTGATGTTGCAGGACTCCTCGATGTGCTGCTGGGCCAGAATCGGCGCACCGGCAGCCACTCGGCCAATGATCGGCAGAGTAGACTCGTCGGCCTTGGCTTCGAAGCCCGGAATGCGGATGCCACGGGAAGCGCCCGGGGTCATCTCGATTGCACCCTTGCGGGCCAGCGCCTTGAGGTGTTCTTCCGCCGCGTTAGGCGACTTGAAACCCAGTTCCTGAGCGATTTCCGCACGGGTCGGCGGGTAGCCGTTGTCTTCGAGGCAGCGTTTGATGAAGGCCAGAATCTCTGCTTGGCGTGGCGTCAGCTTTAGCATATTGATCGCTCTGTCTTTTTATACAGTGACTGGGATTATATACAGTGGAACGGTCTTGGCAATGCCCCTTTTTTCGCCGGCCGCTGGACGGTCGATCAGCCAGCTGATTAAAGCCTCGCCGTTGTATGGTTAAATAGCTGACCGACCATTCCCAAAACGAACCGGCAGGCTTGACAATGCACAGGCTGAAACGTATGTTTCAAACAAGTGTTTGTCAGGCGGAGTAGCCATGGCCCAGTCGGAAACCGTTGAACGCATTCTTGATGCTGCCGAGCAGTTGTTCGCGGAAAAAGGTTTCGCCGAAACCTCGTTGCGTCTGATCACCAGCAAAGCCGGTGTCAATCTGGCGGCGGTGAATTATCACTTCGGTTCGAAGAAGGCGCTGATCCAGGCTGTCTTCTCGCGCTTTCTCGGGCCGTTTTGCCTGAGCCTTGATAAAGAGCTGGAGCGGCGTCAGTCCAAGCCTGAAAACAAGCCGACACTCGAAGAGTTGCTCGAGATTCTCGTTGAGCAAGCCCTCGTCGTGCAGCCGCGCAGCGGCAACGATCTGTCTATCTTCATGCGCTTGCTGGGGTTGGCGTTCAGTCAAAGCCAGGGCCACCTGCGTCGTTATCTGGAAGACATGTACGGCAAGGTGTTCCGCCGCTACATGATGCTGGTCAACGAAGCCGCGCCGCGTATTCCGCCGATCGAACTGTTCTGGCGCGTGCACTTCATGCTCGGCGCTGCGGCGTTCAGCATGTCCGGTATCAAGGCGTTGCGCGCCATTGCCGAGACCGATTTCGGCGTTAACACCTCCATTGAGCAAGTGATGCGTCTGATGGTGCCGTTCCTGGCCGCAGGCATGCGTGCCGAAACAGGCGTCACCGATGTGGCCATGGCCACCGCACAACTGCGTCCGCGCAGCAAGTCGGCCCCGGCTGCCGCCAAGGTTTAGCCGCGCACGGGTGGGCGCGGCGACTGACATCCGCTAAGCTAGCCGCCCATGCCGACTCTCGTTCTGAACCCGCTTCCCAATGATGTCGCCGACCTGCCGGGCACAGCCCAAGGCGGCGAACGCGTGCGCGCCGGGTTTTTCGTTATCAAGGAATCTCTATGACTGCTGGCCTGCAAGGCTCGTTGATGGTGGACGTCGCCGGTACCTGGCTGACGGCCGAAGATCGCCAATTGTTGCGTCAGCCCGAAGTGGGTGGCCTGATCATTTTCGCCCGTAACATCGAAAATCCGCGTCAGGTGCGCGAGTTGAGCGCTGCGATCCGCGCCATTCGTCCCGACCTGCTGCTGGCGGTGGATCAGGAAGGCGGTCGCGTTCAGCGTCTGCGCCAAGGCTTCGTGCGGCTGCCGGCCATGCGCGCCATCGCCGACAATCCGAACGCCGAATACCTGGCCGAGCAGTGCGGATGGATCATGGCCACCGAAGTGCTGGCCGTTGGCCTCGATCTGAGTTTCGCCCCGGTGCTGGACCTGGATTACCAGCGCAGCGCCGTCGTGGGCACCCGTTCGTTTGAAGGTGACCCGGAGCGCGCAGCGCTGCTGGCGGGTGCATTCATTCGCGGCATGAACAGTGCCGGCATGGCTGCCACCGGCAAGCATTTTCCCGGTCACGGCTGGGCCGAGGCGGATTCCCACGTCGCGATCCCGAACGACGAACGCAGCCTCGATGAAATCCGCACCAACGACCTGGTGCCGTTCGCCAGATTGAGCAAACAACTGGCTGCCGTCATGCCAGCCCACGTTATTTACCCGCAAGTCGATTCCCAGCCGGCCGGGTTTTCCCGCCGCTGGTTGCAGGACATTTTGCGCGGTGAGCTGCAATTCGATGGTGTGATCTTCAGTGACGACCTGTCCATGGCCGGTGCCCACGTGGTAGGCGATGCCGCCAGCCGTATCGAGGCCGCGCTGACCGCTGGCTGCGACATGGGCCTGGTGTGTAACGACCGCGCTGCAGCGGAGCTGGCCTTGAGCGCTGCCCAGCGCTTGAAGGTCAAGCCATCCGAGCGCATTGCGCGGATGCGTGGCCAGTCGTATGCCAACACTGAATACCGTCAGAACCCGCGCTGGCTGACTGCCATAGGCGCGCTTAAAGAAGCTCAACTGATTGAATAAGGACTTTTCGTTATGACGGTTTACGCGATTATCGGTGGCACCGGCCTGACCCAGCTCGAAGGCCTGAACATTCGTCAGTCGCTGGCGGTGGACACGCCCTATGGCGCGCCTTCGGCCGACGTGCAGATTGGTGAATACGCCGGCAAGGAAGTGCTGTTCCTCGCCCGTCACGGTCACCCGCACCGTTTTCCGCCGCATCAGGTGAATTACCGCGCCAACCTTTGGGCGCTGAAACAGGCGGGTGCCGAGGCGATCCTCGCGGTCAACGCCGTGGGCGGAATTCATGCTGCAATGGGTACTGGGCACTTTTGTGTGCCTCATCAGTTGATCGACTACACCAGCGGTCGCGAGCACACCTATTTCGCTGGCGACCTGGATCACGTCACCCACATCGATTTCAGCTATCCCTACAGCGAACCACTGCGCCAGCAATTGATCGCGGCATTGGCGGCTGAAGGCGTCGATTACAGCAGTCAGGGCATCTACGCCTGCACCCAGGGCCCACGTCTGGAGACCGTCGCTGAAATCGCAAAACTGGAACGCGACGGCTGCGACATCGTCGGCATGACCGGCATGCCGGAAGCGGCGTTGGCCCGTGAGCTGGAACTGGATTATGCGTGTCTGGCGCTGGTGGTGAACCCGGCAGCCGGCAAGTCCACGGCGGTGATCACCATGGCCGAGATCGAGCAGGCGTTGCAGGACGGGATGGGCAAGGTCAAGTCCACGTTGGCGCGGGTGTTGGCGGGTTGAGTATCAGCGGTCGGATTAGGTGCCTGGCTGCTTTACGATTCAATGAGTTTCAAGCGGTGTTGATGTCGTGACCACAATAACTGAGCAACTTCATGCGCTACCCTGGGCAGAGGTGTTCAGCCATCGTGCTCTGGAAAAAGCTCGCAGGTACGCGGATGAGGATCGGATAACGATCCGTCAAATTGATGACCTCATGGTTATCGCTACGTGCATCGGCTCCCAGGCGCAGGCATACGAGCAGGTCATTGAGCTCACTGAAGATCGGCGTGGGCAAGCGCAGCTCCAATGCGTTTGCTCCTGCCCTGTCATGTTCAATTGCAAGCACTGCGCCGCAGTCATCTATCACCTGCAAGAACATCCCGTTAACACACCTGAAAGTGCCGTCCAGGTTCACTTGAATCGTGAACTGGAACGCTGGATCGACGGTATTCCTTCTGCAAGCAATCCCCCTGACGAGTCGGCGCAGGGAGCAGGCACGCGCCTGTTTTACAAACTCAGGGCAACATCCTCTGCCGGGAAATGGACGCTGGAAATTTTCAAGGCCCATCAGCTCAAGGACGGCCGCCTGCAAGACATCAAGCCGGTGTACTCGCTGTCGGATACGCTGATTCGGCAACCCGGTTACCTGACCGAACTGGATCTGCGGATCGCCAGATTGTTGGTCGCCGTTCACTCCCACCACGCCCATTACGCTGGCTACCCCTTGGAAGGCAGCAGTGGGGTGGAACTTATCGAAATGCTGTTGCGAACCTCGCGCTTTTTCCTTGACCTCGATCAGCCAAAACCCCTGACGCCGGGAATGAGAAGAACAGGTCAATTTTCCTGGGCCGAACAATCCAATGGCAGTTTCCGTCCTCAATGGGGCAGCGACGAAGCGCCAGTGGAAACGATCCTGGCCCTGGAACCCTTGTATTATCTGGATCGCGAGCGGCTGCAAGTCGGACCGCTGTTCAGCGAGCTGGACGAAAAGCTGGCCCGTCACTTGTCATTGGCTCCCGATATTCCTGCAGGTCAGGCGATGCAGTTCAGCCAGCGGATGACCGCTGCGACCCGGGCAGCACCACCTCCGTACGCCCTGACGGAACGGGTCGTCGAAGGCATTTTTCCTCAGGCTCACCTGGCGCTCGCCAGCGGCAAGCGTTACGTCCGCTGGCAGTACGAGCCAGAGCACCGGGCTGCATTGGCGTTTACCTACAACGGCCATCCGACGTCGGACCGAAACCCGGAGGTGCTGATCCTTTCGGGTACCGAAATCCAGCGCATCCAGCGCAACCCTGTCGCCGAAAAAGCCTTGCGCCAAGCCCTGCAAAAACATGGTTTTAAAAAGGCCACACGCAAAAGCAACCTGGATCGTCCAGGCGAAATGTTCGCCCTGCCGGATGACGCGGCCTGGCTTGCTTTTGTGCGCCATGGCATCCCGGCGCTGCGGGAGAAAAACTGGCTGATCGATATCAGCGATAACTTTGAGTTCAACGTGCACCCCGTCGAACAGTGGTATGCAGAAGTCGAGGAGGAGTCGGGGCGCCAGTGGTTCGATTTGCAGCTGGGCATCGTCGTCAACGGCGAGCGTCATAGCCTGTTGCCCATCCTGCTGCATTTGCTACGTAGCCAGCCACAGTTGATGGAACATGCGAGCTTGGCCCAGCGCAATGATGACGAACAGCTACTGATTGAACTTGGCGATGGGCGTTTCGGTGGTAAATCCCATGGCAAAGTCGCACTCCCTTTTGGCCGGATAAAACCGCTGATGGCGACCCTTGGCGAGTTGTACCTGGGTAAACATCTGGGCGACTCGTTGCGTTTGAGTGCTCCGGATGCGGCGCGGCTGAGTGCGCTGGAAGGCATTCCGCTGGTCTGGCAGGGCGGTGAACGACTGCGCAGTTTTGCAAAGCGTTTACGGGAGTCGATCCATGCTCATGTCCCGGCGCCCGAGGGCCTGAACGCGACGCTACGACCTTATCAGCTGGAAGGGCTGAACTGGATGCAAACCCTTCGAGAACTGGAGGTCGGCGGTATTCTCGGCGACGACATGGGCCTGGGAAAAACCCTGCAAACCCTGGCTCATCTGCTGACAGAAAAACAGGCCGGACGGCTTGATCGTCCGGCGCTGGCTGTGATGCCCACCAGTCTGATCCCCAACTGGCTCGACGAATCGCAGCGCTTTACCCCGCAGTTGAAGGTCTTGGCACTGCATGGTGCGGCGCGGCAAAAAGACTTTGCCAGTCTTGCCGAATACGACTTGGTATTGACCACCTATGCGCTGTTGCCGCGCGATCTGGAGGTTTTACAGCCTCAGGTCTGGAGTGTGCTGATTCTCGATGAGGCGCAGAACATCAAGAATCCGGTCAGCAAAGCGGCTCAAGCAGCCCGAGACCTGCAGGCCCGCCAGCGATTGTGTCTGTCCGGCACCCCGCTGGAAAATCATCTCGGCGAGTTGTGGTCGCAATTTCACTTTTTGCTGCCTGGCTGGCTTGGCGACAGCAAAACCTTCAATCGCGACTACCGCACGCCGATCGAGAAGCACGGCAATAACGAACGGATGCAACATCTGACGGCCCGGATAAAGCCCTTTTTGCTACGTCGCAAGAAAGATCAGGTGGCAACCGAATTACCACCGAAAACCGAGATTGTGCATTGGGTTGATCTCAGCGATGGGCAGCGGGATGTGTATGAAACCGTGCGCGTAGCAATGGATAAGAAGGTGCGTGACGAAATTGCCCGCAGTGGTGTCGGGCGCAGTCAAATCATCATCCTCGATGCATTGCTCAAGCTGCGTCAGGTGTGCTGCGATCTACGGTTGATCAAAACGCCGCTCACCGCCAAAGCCCTTCGTTCTGGCAGCGGGAAACTGGTCAGCCTGATGGAGATGCTGGAAGAGTTGCTCAGCGAAGGCCGCAAGGTGCTGCTGTTTTCTCAGTTCACTTCGATGCTCGCCTTGATTGAGGACGAGTTGCAGCAACGTGGTCAGGGTTACTCGTTGTTGACGGGTGAGACAACGGATCGGCGCACACCGGTCAAGGACTTTCAGAGCGGTAAAGTGCCGCTGTTTCTGATCAGTTTGAAGGCTGGCGGCACAGGTCTGAACCTGACAGCTGCGGATACAGTCATCCATTTTGATCCCTGGTGGAACCCTGCGGTCGAAAACCAGGCGACTGATCGGGCCTACAGGATCGGGCAAAACAAACCTGTGTTCGTCTACAAGCTGATAGCCCGTGGCACCGTAGAAGAAAAAATTCAGGCATTGCAGTTGGAGAAGGCCGCGCTGGCCGGGGCGGTGCTTGAAGGTGGAGCGACGGGTGGCTGGAAGCTTGAGCAGAGTGACATTGAAGCGCTGTTTGCACCGTTGCCAAATCTCAAGTCCTGATTTCCGATCTCTTGACTGAAAACGAGTTGACCCTATCGCGGGCAAGACACGCTTCCACAGGATGATCGCTGAACCTGTGGGCGCGTGGCTTGCCCGCGAAATCGATCTGCCGGGCGCCGCAGACCTCAGCGTTTCTCGAGCTTATCCGGCAACGGCGCAAACAACGCTTCAATATCATCGCTCTGCAACTTCCAGTCGCCAGTCTTGCGCCCATCCAGCACACCGGCCGCCAGGTCGGATTTTTCCTTTTGCAGGTGCTGAATCTTCTCTTCCACCGTGCCTCGGGCAATCATCTTGTAGACGAACACCGGCTTCTCCTGGCCGATGCGATACGCCCGATCTGTCGCCTGATTTTCCGTCGCCGGGTTCCACCAAGGATCGTAGTGGATCACCGTATCCGCTTCCGTCAGGTTCAAACCGACACCGCCTGCCTTCAAGCTGATCAGAAAGATCTGACGCTTGCCGCTCTGAAAGTCCTTCACGGGGGCGCGGCGGTCACGGGTCTGTCCCGTCAGCAACGCGTATTCAACACCGCGTTTCTTCAGTTCGACCTCGATCAACGCCAGCATCGAGGTGAATTGCGAAAACAGCAAAATTCGCCGACCTTCCTCAAACAGCTCATCCAGCATTTCCATCAGGCTGTCGAGCTTGCCCGAGGTGCTGCCGCGAGTCGGCGGCACGGCATCGTTGACCAGGCGCAAGTCGCAGCACACCTGGCGCAGTTTCAGCAGCGCTTCAAGAATGATGATTTGGCTGCGCGCCACGCCTTTGCGAGTGATCTCGTCGCGGACTTTCTTGTCCATCGCCAGGCGCATGGTTTCATACACATCGCGCTGGGCTTCGTTGAGTTCGACCCAATGGATGATCTCGGTCTTCGGCGGCAATTCCGTCGCGACCTGCTCCTTGGTCCTGCGCAGCAGGAACGGTTTGATCCGACCGTTGAGGTGCTGAAGTCTGACTTCACTGGCGCGTTTTTCAATCGGTACGCGGTAATCGCGGTTGAAGCTTTTCACGTCGCCAAGCCAGCCAGGCAAGAGGAAGTGGAACAGCGACCACAGCTCGCCGAGGTGGTTTTCCAGCGGCGTGCCACTCAGGCACAGGCGCTGGCGCGCATTCAGCTCGCGGGCGGCGTGGGCGGCCTTGCTGTTGGGGTTCTTGATGTATTGCGCTTCGTCCAGTACCAGCACGTGCAGCGGCTGCGCGGCCAGGCGTTCGACGTCCTTTGGCAGCAGTGCATAGGTGGTGAGGATCAGGTCGTAATCGACCAGGTGATCAAAGTGTTTTTTGCGACTGGCGCCGTACAGCGCCAGCACTTTGAGCTGTGGCGTGAAGTGCGCGGCTTCATCGAGCCAGTTCGGGATCAGGCTGGTGGGCATCACCACCATGCACGGCCGATCGAGGCGTCCGGCGTTCTTCTCACTAAGAATATGCGCCAGCGTCTGTAGGGTTTTACCCAGGCCCATGTCGTCCGCGAGAATTCCGCCGACTTCCAGTTGCCGTAGCGACTGCATCCAGCTCAAGCCTTCCAGCTGATATGGGCGCAAGGTCGCGTTCAAGCCTTCGGGGGCTGTTGCGGTGTAATCCTTGATGTCCCGCAGGCGCTGGGCAAACGTGCGGATCTGCTCGCCACCTTCCCAAAGCAGCGGCATGCCTTCCAGCGGATTCAGGCGAGTGGCGTCGGCCTTGCTCAGGCGTAGCGTGGTTTCGCCGGGCTCTTGCAGGTAGAACTCGCCAAGCGTCGCCAGCACCGGTTTCAAGCGGCCGAAGGGCAGGGCGACCTGCAAGGGGCCGTGCTGGGAATTCGGGCGGTTGGGAATGTTCACCAGAATCAGTTCGTCGTCGCGTCGGCGGGCGAGGCGTTCCGGATTGAGGATTTCGGTGTGGGAGCGCATCAGGTTCAGCAGGATCGGCAGCAAGCTCAAGCGCTCGCCGTTGACGATGATCCCCAGCTCCAGATCAAACCAGTCGCGCTCCGGTGCCTGCTCGACGGTGGCGTACCAATCGTCCACGGCGGTCAGGTCGAAGCCGAAATCTTCGTCGATCTGCAGCTCCCAACCTTGAGTGCGCAGTTTCGGCAATTCATTGAGGGTGAAGGTCAGCCAGGCGCTGTCGTTGACCATTTCATAGAGTTCGCCAGCGCTTTCCGGCAAGGCCTTGCTTTGTCGGGTGGCGATCTTGAAACCGAGAATTCGCAGCTGCTCCCGGTAGGCCTGTTCGACTTCCGGGTGGCGTTTTATCCGTAGCGTCTGGGTTTCCTGGCGAATCAGTACATCGGCGTTCTTCTGCCCGGAAACGTACTCATCCAGATAGCTGAACGACAGCGCCGCCCGATGCTGGATGTAGCGCTGCATCTTGCCGTTGCGTGGTTCGAAGGCGCTGAACTCGATGCTCGCCAGCCACAGGCGCGGTATCGGTTGCACGTTGTCCACAAGGACTTGGGGTGGCGCCTTTGGGCTGCGGTTTTCCAATACCGCCTGAAGTTTTTCCAGCAGTTCGGCGTCTTGTGCGGCGGCGGGGTAGGCGAGGGTTTCCTGCACCTTCAGCAGCACCGCCGCGCAATGTTTGCAGTTGACGTGAACCGGGCACGTGCACGTGGCGTCGACCATCAGCAAGGTCGCTTTGGCCGACTCGCGCAGGCGGATGGTCTGGCGGTACACGTTACCGCCAGAGCCTTCGCAAGCGGCGACGATCGTGGCATCGCCAGCCTCGACGATCCTGACGCGGTTCTCCAGCGCGTAGCGACGGCCACGCTCCAGGCTCTGTTCCTTGAATCGGCTGACCCAGGAAGGTGCCAGGGGTTTGCTCAGGGTCGCTGACATAGGGACTCAATCAGTCCGGAATTTCATCGGGGACTGGCCGAGGCGCAGGGGCGGTGAGCGAGGTGATCTTGATCAGCAGGCCGAGGTGGCCGTTGTCGAGGAAGTTCAGCTGGCCGTTCTTGGTGTGGCTTTCCTGCTTCAGGCGTTCGCTGGCGGTGACCAAACCATTGGCGTCGATCTGGTTGACCCAGAAATCCGCGTCGACGTCGGTGAAACGTCCCAGTTTCAAGCTCAACGTGCCCTCGATCGGGAACTGGCCGAACTGTTCCTTGCCCTCACTGATGGCGATCTTGCGGGCATCTTCGCCCAGGTTCTGTTGCCAGGCCTTGTGCAGTAACACCGTGTAATCGCTGCTGGCGCTGAGTTTTTGCACTTCATTATTCAGGCTCGGCGTGCGCAGGTTGTCCTTGCTGATACTTTTTGCACCGGCAGCCCAGTCTTCCGGTGCGGCTTTGCTGACAATGGCTGGCACGGCGTTTTGCCGCACCAGGATCATTTCAACCTGGTACAGGTCATCGGCAAACGCCGTAGGAGCGACCAGGGTGGTCAGCAAGGTCAGTAAACAAAACAGGCGCATGCGGCGTCCTTCAAGCAGTTTTCGGAATGAGGCACTCAAGCAGCGCCTCTACAGTATTAAAGCGCTCTTCCGGGCGCTCCATCGGGACCATGAATTTAAACATCGTGGCACCTTCGAATTTGTAGCGTTTGGGCTGACCCTGGATCAGTTTGATCAGGGTCAGCGGGTCGACCGGCGTCTGCGCGGCGAACTCGATCCGGCCGCCTTGCGGGCCGCCGTCGACTTTCTTGATGCCCAGCAGTTCGGCTTGCAGCTTCAATGCCGTGATGCGCATCAGGTTCTTCGTCGGTTCCGGCAGCAGGCCGAAACGGTCGATCATCTCCACTTGCAGGTCTTTGAGGCCTTCCTCATCGGTGGCCGAGGCAATGCGTTTGTAGAGAATCAGTCGGGCATGCACGTCCGGCAAGTAGGCTTCGGGAATCAACGCCGGGACGCGCAGATTGACTTCCGGACCACCGCCCAGCGGTTGGTCGAGGTTCGGCTGTTCGCCCTTGCGGATCGACTTCACCGCGCGCTCGAGCATTTCCATGTACAGGGTGAAACCGACCGCCTGGATCTGACCGCTCTGACCGTCGCCCAGCAGTTCGCCGGCGCCACGGATCTCCAGGTCGTTGGTGGCGAGCACGAAGCCTGCGCCGAGGTCCTGGGTGTTGGCGATCGCTTCCAGACGTTTTTCGGCGTCGGGAGTGATCTGCTGGCGTGGCGGGGTCAGCAAATAAGCGTAAGCCTGGTGGTGACTGCGACCGACGCGGCCGCGCAATTGGTGCAGCTGCGCCAGGCCAAATTTGTCGGCACGCTCGATGATGATGGTGTTGGCGCTCGGCACGTCGATGCCGGTCTCGATGATGGTCGAGGCAATCAGCACGTTGAAGCGCTTGTGATAAAAGTCGCTCATCACCTGTTCGAGATCGCGTTCGCGCATCTGCCCGTGGCCGATGCCGATCCGCGCTTCCGGCACCAGTTCGGCGAGGTCGGCGGCGCACTTCTCGATGGTCTTGACGTCGTTGTGCAGGTAATAGACCTGACCGCCGCGCAGCAACTCACGCAGCAGGGCCTCTTTGACCGTGCTCTTGTTCTGCTCCATGACGAAGGTCCGCACCGACAGGCGACGGGCTGGCGGCGTGGCAATGATCGACAGGTCGCGCATGCCCGACACCGCCATGTTCAGCGTGCGCGGAATCGGCGTGGCGGTCAGGGTAAGAATGTCGACTTCACTGCGCAGGGCCTTGAGCTGTTCTTTTTGACGGACACCAAAACGATGCTCTTCGTCGATGATGACCAACCCGAGGTTTTTGATTTTCACGTCGTCCTGCAGCAACTTGTGCGTGCCGATGACGATGTCGATCTTGCCTTCGGCGAGGTCCGCCACTGCAGCGTTGACTTCCTTGGTCGACTTGAAGCGGCTCATCACTTCCACGCTCACCGGCCAGTCGGCGAAGCGGTCGCGGAAGCTGTTGTAATGCTGCTGGGCGAGCAGGGTAGTCGGCACCAGGATCGCCACCTGGCGACCGCCATGCACCGCAATGAACGCCGCGCGCATCGCCACTTCGGTCTTGCCGAAGCCCACGTCGCCGCAGACCAGGCGGTCCATCGGCTTCGGTGCCAGCATGTCGGCGCGGACGGCGTCGATGGTGGTTTGCTGATCCGGGGTTTCTTCGAACGGGAAACCGGCACTGAAGGTTGCGTAGTCGGCTTTCGGGTCTTCGAAGGCATAACCTTCGCGAGCGGCGCGACGGGCATAGATGTCGAGCAGCTCGGCCGCGACGTCGCGCACTTGCTCGGCGGCTTTGCGTTTGGCTTTCTGCCAGGTTTCCGAGCCGAGGCGGTGCAGCGGGGCCAGGGCATCGTCGCTACCGGTGTAGCGAGCAATCAGGTGCAGGTTGGCCACAGGCACGTAGAGCTTGGCGCCCTCTGCGTATTGCAGGGTCAAGAACTCGGCAGCCTGATCGTCGATTTCCAGGGTCGCCAGACCCAGGTAGCGACCGACGCCGTGATCGATATGCACCACCGGCGCGCCTTCGCGCAACTCGGTAAGGTTCTTGATGACTGCATCGTTGTTGGCATCGGCGCGTTTTTCGCGGCGACGACGTTGCATCACCCGCTGACCGAACAACGGGCTTTCGGCCACCAGCGCCAGGGCCGGGTCGTCGAGTACCAGGCCTTCGTCGAGCGGCGCGATGGTGATCGCCAATCGCTCCTTGCTTGCGACAAAGTCCGGCCAGCTGTCGACGGTTTTCGGTCGCAGCTTCAGGCGTTCGAGCAATTCCAGCAGCACTTCACGACGACCCGCGGACTCGGCGGTAAACAGCACGCGCCCGGGAAACTCGTCGAGGAAGCCGGCCAGCGCCGCCAACGGCTGGGTGGCCTTGGCTTCGATGGCCAGGTTCGGTAGTTCGCGCGCCGGGAAGCGCTCGCGACCGACGCCGGTTTCCACGTCCTGTTGACTGGCCACTACCCGCGGCCAGTTCTTCAGGCGCGCAAAGCAGTCTTCCACCGGCAGGAACAGTTCGGCCGGAGGTAATAACGGACGGGACGGATCGACGCGGCGTTCTTCGTAGCGATTGCGCACGTCGTTCCAGAAGTTTTCCGCCGCCTGCTCGATGCCCGGCAGGGAAAACACTTGTGTGTCCTGGGGCAGGTAATCGAACAGCGTCGAGGTTTCGTCGAAGAACAGCGGCAGGTAGTACTCGATACCGGCCGGTGTAATCCCGCTGCTCAGGTCTTGAAAGATCGGGCAGCGACGGAAGTCGACATCGAAACGCTCGCGAAAGCGTGCCTTGAAGCGGGTGACCGCATCTTTCTGCAGCGGGAATTCCCGCGCGGGCAACAGGCGAACGGTGTCGACTTTATCGATGGAGCGCTGGTTTTCCGGGTCGAAGGTACGCAGCGTTTCGATTTCGTCGTCGAACAAGTCGATACGGAAGGGCAGTTTGCTGCCCATCGGGAACAGGTCGATCAGCGAGCCGCGCACCGTGAACTCGCCGTGCTCGTACACCGTGTCGACGTAGCGATAGCCACTGGCTTCAAGTCGGGTGCGCATTTGCTCGACGTCGAGCTTCTGGCCAACGTCCAGCACCAGGCTGCTGCCGAGCAGGAATTTGGTCGGCGCGAGGCGGTGCAGCGCAGTGGTGATCGGCACGACCAATACGCCATGGCTCAGCTCCGGCAACCTATATAAGGCCGCGATGCGCTGGGAAATGATGTCCTGGTGGGGTGAAAACAGATCGTAAGGCAGGGTTTCCCAGTCCGGGAAATGCAGCACAGGCAAATCCGGGGCGAAGAAACTCAGCTCCTGTTCCAGCCGTTCGGCACTTTGGCTGTCGGCGGTCAGCAGCAGGGTAAAGCGCTTGGCAGCGCTGGCAGCCTCGGCGATGGCCAGGCTAAGGGCGGCACCGGGCAGGTTGCCCCAGTGCTGTTTACCTGCCGCGGCAGGGAGAAGCGGTAGACGCAGAACGGGCACGGAAGGTTGAGCTCCAAGCGTTGCGACAAAGTCGGTAATTGTAGCGGCCCCGGGTGCCGCCTGTCAGTTGCAGACTGTGTCTATTACGCAGGTTTGGCGAAATGTAGTGGTAAAGACAAAATTCGCCGGTTTTTTACCGGAAATTGATGATTATGTAGTGGCAAAACGACCGAGTGTTACGGAGGGTTACGGATAAGACAGCGGTATCTCCAAAAAATTGACTGCGCTGAAAGCCCCGGTTTTACTGGGCTGCATCGCTGCGTGATTTTTTTGAACCTGATTTTGTTACGGATCGCACGACAGGCGCGCATTGCTACGGGAGGCACTCGGCGGCATAATGTAGCCCCTTTTTTCTGCCCCTACATGTGGAAGGTTCCCGTGACTCAGAAGCCCGACCAGTGTCTTGGTGAATGGATCGACCGTGAAGCACTCGCAGAAGCGATGATTCCGCTTATCGGTCAGCTCTACCGCAATAACAACGTGGTGAGCTCGATCTATGGCCGCAGCCTGATCAATCGTTCAGTCATTGCGATTCTCAAAGCTCACCGCTTTGCTCGTCATCGTCAGTCCGATGACAGCGAATTGTCCGTCCACGAAACATTCCCGCTGCTCAAGGCGATGAGCGAGCTCAAGCTCGGCGCCGCTTCGGTTGACCTGGGCAAGCTTGCGGTCAAGTTCAAAGCCGAAGGCAATGGCCGCACTGCCGAGCAGTTCGTCCGCGAAGAACTGGCTGATGTCGTTGGTCAGCAGAACGTTTCCGCTCGCAAAGGCACCGACGTTGTCCTGTACGGCTTCGGTCGTATCGGCCGTCTGCTGGCGCGCATCCTGATCGAGAAAACCGGTGGTGGCGACGGCCTGCGTCTGCGCGCCATCGTTGTCCGCAAGGGCGCCGAGAACGATCTGGTCAAGCGTGCAAGCCTGCTGCGTCGTGACTCGGTTCATGGTCCGTTCGATGGCACCATCACTATTGATGAAGCCAACAACACCATCACCGCCAACGGCAACCTGATCCAGGTGATCTACGCGAAGAACCCGACTGAAGTGGATTACACCCAGTACGGCATCAAAGACGCGCTGCTGGTGGACAACACCGGTGTATGGCGCGACGCCGAGGGCCTGGGTCAACACCTGGCTTGCCCAGGTATCGACCGCGTTGTTCTGACCGCGCCGGGTAAAGGCAAGCTGAAGAACATCGTTCACGGCATCAACCACGGTGATATCACTGCTGACGACAAGATCGTTTCCGCCGCTTCCTGCACCACCAACGCCATCGTGCCGGTGCTCAAAGCTGTGAACGACAAGTTCGGCATCGTAAATGGTCACGTTGAAACCGTTCACTCGTACACCAACGACCAGAACCTGATCGACAACTTCCACAAAGGCGATCGCCGTGGCCGTAGTGCCGCGCTGAACATGGTGATCACCGAGACCGGTGCTGCCACTGCTGCTGCCAAGGCACTGCCTGAGCTGGCCGGCAAGCTGACCGGTAACGCGATCCGCGTTCCGACGCCAAACGTGTCGATGGCCATTCTCAACCTGAACCTTGAGAAAGCCACCACTCGTGAAGAGATCAACGAGTACCTGCGCCAGATGGCCATGCACTCCGATCTGCATAAGCAAATCGACTACGTCAATTCGCAGGAAGTGGTTTCCACCGACTTCGTTGGCTCGCGCCACGCAGGCGTTGTGGACGCTGAAGCAACCATCACCCAAGACAACCGCGTTGTTCTGTACGTCTGGTACGACAACGAGTTCGGTTACAGCTGCCAGGTGGTTCGCGTGATGGAAGACATGGCCGGTGTAAACCCGCCAGCATTCCCGCGCTAAGCCTTAGCTGCACATGAAACGCCCCGACTTTGGTCGGGGCGTTTTTGTTTGTGCAATTTGTCAGTTTCCAGAGGTGTGGTTTGTGCCGGCCTTTACGCGGGCATGCGCCCGCTCAAAACTGGCAAATGACCTGTAGGAGCGAGGCTTGCCCGCGAAAGCGATTTGTCAGGCGCCGCCGACCACCGCGGCTTGCGCAGTCCGCAGTTCATGCCGATTGCCTTTGAACAACACCAGCGTCGCAATCAACCCCAGCACCGCCGCGCCAGTGAGCCAGATCCCCGGCGCTGCCTTGTTATCCAGCACATGGATCAAGTACGTACACGCCGCAGGTGTAAACCCGCCGAACGTTGCAGTCGCCAGGCTGTAGGCCAGGGAGAAGCCGGTGGTACGAACTTCCACCGGCATGATCTCGGTCAGCGCCACCACCATGGCGCCGTTGTACGAGCCGTACAGGAACGACAGCCACAACTCGACGATCAGCAAATGGCTGAAGCTCGGGTTCGCCACCAGCCATGACAGGGCAGGGTAGGCCGTAAGGATCGCCAGAATGGTCGCCGCCAGGAGTAGGGGTTTGCGCCCGATCTTGTCGGACACGGCACCCATGACCGGCAGCCAGAAAAAATTCGACAGACCGATACAGACCGTCACCAGCAACGCATCCAGATCCGACAGGTGCAATTCGGCTTTGCCGAAGGTCGGGGTGTAGGCGGTGATCAGGTAGAACGACACCGTGGTCATCACCACCAATGCCATGCCGGCGATGACGATGCCAAAGTTCTGACTGATCGAGCGGACGACGTCCCGCAGGGTAGGGCGGTGTTTGCGCGCCTGGAATTCCGGGGTTTCTTCAAGCGAACGACGAATCACGAAAATCACCGGCACAATCATGCAGCCGATCAGGAATGGAACACGCCAGCCCCAGTCACCCATTTCTTCGGGGCTGAGCCAATGGTTCAAACCGACTCCCAGCAGACCGGCGAACACTACCGCGGCTTGCTGACTGGCGGATTGCCAACTGACAAAGAAGCCCTTGCGACCCGGCGTGGAAATCTCTGCCAGGTACACCGACACGCCGCCCAGTTCCACGCCGGCCGAGAAGCCTTGCAGCAGGCGGCCGAACAGCACGAGCAGCGGCGCGGCCACGCCGAGGGTGGCGTAACCCGGCACGCAGGCAATCAGCACCGTGCCGGCAGCCATCATTGCGAGGGTGATGATCAGGCCTTTGCGGCGGCCATGACGGTCGATGTAGGCGCCGAGGAAAATCGCGCCCAGCGGGCGCATCAGGAATCCAGCACCGAAAGTGGCCAGCGACAACATCAGGGAGGCGAAAGCGCTGTCGGCAGGAAAGAACGTTTTCGCGATGGCCGTGGCGTAAAAGCCGTAGACCATAAAGTCGAACATTTCGAGAAAGTTACCGCTGACAACGCGAAAAATCGCCTTGCCTTTGCTCGTGTTGGAGGACATTTGTAGATACTCACTCTGGTAAGTCTTGTTTGAACGCGCTGCACCTGCGCGAGCCTGTGTGGCGAAGTGAGGCTCCCACAGGTTTTGCGTCTGACAGGCAGATGAGGCAGGTCTGGCTCCCATGCGCTCTGAAGCCCATAATGGCGGGCGCGGTTTTGGGGGGAGATGAAGATTTGTTAACTGGACGGTGGACTGGGATTGTGATGCTGGTCGGTGTTTTGTCCGGTTGTGGCAACGGCGACAGTCTGGAACGCTTCGACGGCCCAGCCATGGGCAGTCGTTATTCCATTCAATACGTGAGGCATTCCTACACGCTCGGGCCGAAAGCGGTGCAGGCTGAAGTAGAAAATATCCTTGCTGAAGTGGATCGACAATTCTCGACCTACCGCAGCGATTCGGACATCGAGCGCTTCAACGATCTCCCCGCCAATCGCTGTCAGAAAATGCCCGCGTCGATCCTCAAACTGATCCGCGTTGCTCAGCTGCTGTCGGAACAAAGCGAAGGCTCCTACGACCTGACTGTGGAACCGCTGCTCAATCTCTGGGGGTTCGGCCCGCAAGCCCGTGAGGAAAAAGTCCCCACCGCCCAGTCGCTCGCCGAAGTAAGGCAGAGGGTTGGCTACCAACACCTGCGCATCGATCGCGATCAGCTGTGCAAGGACGCAGCCGTCGAAGTCGACTTCAACAGCATCGCCGCCGGTTACGCCGTCGATACCATTGCCGAAAAACTCGAAGCGATGGGCATCCGCAGCTACCTGGTCGAGGTCACCGGCGAACTCAAGGCGGCCGGCAAGAAACACGATGGCTCGCCATGGCGCATCGCTCTGGAAGAGCCTCGGGATGATCAGCAAGTGGCCGAGCGTGTGATTGTTGTCGACGGCTACGGAGTGTCCACTTCCGGCGACTACCGTAACTATTTCGAGCAGGACGGTCGGCGCTATTCCCACACCTTCGATGCCCGCACCGGTGCGCCGGTCTCACACACCCTGGCGTCGGTCACAGTGATTAATCCTTCAGCGTTAATGGCCGATGGCTTATCGACGCTGTTGCTGATTCTCGGACCGGAGCGCGGTTGGGACTACGCAGAAAAACACGATATCGGCGCATTTTTTGTGATCCGTGCCGATACAGGTTTCGTCACACGAACCAATCAGGCTTTTGAGCGCCTCAGTGGCGGCAAAACTGAATGATTGCGACGGTTCGCGCATCGAAGACTGGCGTTGTAGTGCAGGCAAAACTAGCCTACGACGCGACCAAGGGTTAATGTGCCCGGCGTTGACGCTTCTATAGACTGTGTCCGGGTTCTGCATTGGCCCCAAATTGTTCCTTCACGCCACAGATCGGCGTGATTTAGCCGCAGGTGCCGAGGGCACTGCGGCCTGTTCTGAGGAGTACGCATGGCTGTCTACAACTACGACGTGGTGGTACTGGGTTCCGGCCCGGCGGGAGAAGGCGCGGCAATGAACGCCGCCAAAGCAGGGCGCAAGGTGGCGATGGTCGATAGCCGTCGCCAGGTCGGCGGCAACTGCACCCACCTGGGTACCATCCCGTCCAAGGCACTGCGTCACTCGGTCCGGCAGATCATGCAGTTCAACACCAACCCGATGTTCCGGGCCATTGGTGAGCCGCGCTGGTTCTCGTTTCCGGACGTGCTGAAAAGCGCCGAAAAAGTCATTTCCAAACAAGTCGCCTCGCGCACCGGCTACTACGCCCGTAATCGCGTCGACGTGTTCTTTGGCACCGGCAGCTTCGCCGACGAGCAAACCATCGAAGTGGTCTGCGCCAACGGTGTGGTCGAAAAACTGGTGGCCAAGCACATCATCATCGCCACCGGCTCGCGTCCTTATCGCCCGGCGGACATCGATTTCCATCACCCGCGCATCTACGATAGCGACACCATCCTCAGCCTCGGCCACACCCCGCGCAAACTCATCGTTTACGGCGCTGGCGTGATCGGTTGCGAATACGCGTCGATCTTCAGTGGCCTGGGTGTGCTGGTTGAACTGGTGGACAACCGCGGTCAGTTGCTGAGTTTCCTGGACTCGGAAATTTCCCAGGCCCTGAGCTACCACTTCAGCAACAACAACATCACGGTTCGCCACAACGAAGACTACGACCGCGTCGAAGGCGTGGACAGCGGCGTGATCCTGCACCTCAAGTCCGGCAAGAAGATCAAGGCCGATGCCTTGCTCTGGTGCAACGGTCGTACCGGCAACACCGACCAGCTGGGTCTGGAAAACATCGGCGTGAAGGTCAACAGCCGTGGCCAGATCGAAGTCGACGAAGCCTATCGCACCTGCGTACCGAACATTTACGGTGCCGGTGACGTGATCGGCTGGCCGAGCCTGGCCAGTGCCGCCCACGACCAGGGTCGTTCGGCCGCTGGCAGCATCGTCGATAACAACAGCTGGCGCTTCGTCAACGACGTGCCGACCGGTATCTACACCATTCCGGAGATCAGCTCGATCGGCAAGAACGAGCAGGAGCTGACTCAGGCCAAGGTGCCCTACGAAGTGGGCAAGGCGTTCTTCAAGGGCATGGCGCGTGCACAGATTGCCGGCGAGCCCCAGGGCATGCTGAAAATCCTGTTCCACCGCGAGACCCTGGAAGTGCTGGGCGTTCACTGCTTCGGTTATCAGGCGTCGGAGATCGTTCACATCGGTCAGGCGATCATGAGCCAGCCGGGCGAACTGAACACCCTGAAGTACTTCGTCAACACGACGTTCAACTACCCGACCATGGCCGAAGCCTATCGGGTAGCGGCTTACGATGGCCTCAACCGGCTTTTTTGAGTGGCTCCGGCCGGTGGCCTGAGCCGGCCGGGGAGACCGATTTCAGCAATTCTCGAGGGTGGCGCTGGCCAAACCGGGAAAGTCTGTAATCAGGCTGTCAACGCCGAAGTCGGCGAGTCTGCGCATCAGCGCGGGCTCGTTGACTGTCCATACCGACACATGCAGCCCCTGACGCTGCGCCTTCTGCAGGCGTTCCGGCGTACACAGGGTCCAGTTCAGCGCCAGAATCTCACAGCCGTAACTCTGGGCGACTTTCAACGGGTCGAGCCATGCATATTCAGCCACCAATCCACGAGACACGTCCGGCACCAGGTCCAGCGCGGCTTTCAGCACTTCGCGTGAACTCGATGTGATCGTGACCTTGTCGAGCAGGCCGAAACGCTGAGCCATTTCGCGTATCGCCAGCACGGTCGTTGCGGCACGGGTGCGAGATGCGCTTTTGACTTCCAGCTGCCAATGCTCGAAATCGCATTTCTCGAACAACTCTTCCAGCGTGGGGATCGGGCAAGGCTTGATCCAGCCCGGCCCGCCCTTGCGTGCGTCGTAGGTCACCAGCTCGGCCGCCGTGTGCTCGACGACCTTGCCGCGTCGGTCGGTGGTGCGCTTGAGTGTCGGGTCGTGGATGACCATCAACTCGTTGTCCATGGACAGGTGCAGGTCCAGTTCACAGCGGCGCACGCCATGCTTGAGGCATTGCTGGAAACTGGTCAGCGTGTTTTCCGGTGCTTCGCCCTTGGCGCCGCGATGGCCGTAGATGAGGGTCACGGTTCTTCCTTAAATTAAATGCCTGATTCGTTTTCGCGGGCCAGACGTCGTTCCTGGGCCTGCTTCTGCAAAATGTAGCGGGCCAGCAATTGGCGCTGGGCGTCGGTCGGGTATTCGAACTCGGTGCCAACGTCGTAGGCGCCAGCCTTGCGATCGCAATGCGTGACCTTGGCCCGCAGCAACAGGCCGAGGGCTTGTGGCATCAGCACCAGTTTGACCGACAGGTGCGCGCCCACGGCGATGGGCGTCGGATGCTGGAAGTCGATACCGCCTTCGGAAATGATCACCGGCTGCGGCTCGCCGATCTGCCCGAGTACGGTGATGGCGATCACCTGGCTCAGCAGATCGATGCGTTTGTTCTGGGATTTCAGGAACGCAGCGAGGTTGCGGTCGCGCTCACTGATCTGGCGCAGCAGGTGTTGCGACTCGAATTCGCTCAGGTGCAGTTCGCTGAGCAAGTTGAACAGTGGGGAAGCATCCTGCAACACTTCCTGGCCTGCGGCTTCGGGAGCGGACAGGGGCCGAATTTCCAGTGCGATCGTGTCCTCGATACGGTAGTATTCGCGGCGATCTTCTTCATCTAATGTCGACATGGCGAACCCATGGTAGCGGCGGTGGTCTGAGTGTAAAGCTGGTTATCGACCCCCGCCACAAGGACGTTCCTTTTCCCTCCGAACAAGCCCCGACATGTTCAGACCTCTCTTCGTATTTATTGGCACGCGTTATACCCGTGCAAAGCGCCGCAATCATTTTGTGTCATTCATTTCCCTGACCTCGATGATCGGACTCGCCCTCGGCGTGGTCGTGATGATCGTCGTGCTTTCGGTCATGAACGGCTTCGATCATGAGATGCGCACCCGCGTGCTGGGCATGGTGCCCCACGCGACCATCGAGTCCGGTGAACCGATCAGCGACTGGCAAAGCCTGGCCGCCAAGGTCAAGCAGAACCCGCAGGTGACGGCCGTTGCGCCGTTCACCCAGATGCAGGGTTTGCTGACCAACAACGGCAAGGTCTCCAAAGTCCTGCTCAATGCCATCGACCCTGCGCTGGAACGCCAGGTCTCGATCATTGATAACTTCATGCAGCAGGGCAAACTCGACGACCTCACGCCGGGCAGCTTCGGCATTGTCATCGGTGACAAGGCGGCCGCCAAGCTTGGCGCCGCGGTTGGCGACAAGCTGACATTCGTGGCACCGGAAGTCACGGTGACCCCGGCCGGGATGTTCCCGCGCATGAAACGCTTTACCGTGGTCGGCATTTTCCATGTCGGCGCCGGTGAGATCGACGGGTACCTGGGTGTCACCAACCTGCAGGATCTGGCGAAAATGCATCGCTGGAAGCCGGATCAGGTCCAGGGCATCCGCCTGAAGTTCGATGACCTGTTCCAGGCCCCGCGCACGGCGTGGAATATCGCCCAGCAACTCGGTGAGGACCATTTCTACGCCCGCGACTGGACCCGTACCCACGGCAATCTGTATCAGGCGATCCGCATGGAAAAAGCCATGATCGGCCTGCTGTTGCTGCTGATCGTCGCCGTTGCGGCCTTCAACATCATTTCCACGCTGGTGATGGTGGTGAACGACAAGAAGGGTGACATCGCGATTCTGCGAACCCTGGGCTCCACGCCGGGGCAGATCATGGCGATCTTCATGGTCCAGGGCACGGTCATTGGCGTGATCGGCACGCTGATCGGCGCCGTGGTCGGGATCTTCGCCGCGTTGAACGTCAGCGCTGCGATCTCGGCCCTCGAAGGGTTGATCGGCCACAAATTCCTGAACGCCGACGTGTATTTCATCGATTACCTGCCGTCGCAAGTGCAGAGCCAGGACGTGTTGATGGTCTGCGCCGCCGCGTTGGTCCTGAGTTTCCTCGCCACCCTGTATCCAGCCTGGCGTGCCGCGCGCACCCAGCCTGCGGAGGCGCTACGTTATGAGTGAGTTGGGTATGAGTGATAAAGCAATCTTGAGCTGCCGCAACCTGGGCAAGTCCTACGAGGAAGGCCCGGAGTCGGTAGAAGTGCTGGCCGGTCTGCAACTGGAGTTGCATCCGGGTGAGCGCGTGGCGATTGTCGGCACCTCGGGTTCGGGCAAAAGTACCTTGCTCAACCTGTTGGGCGGTCTCGACACGCCGACCAAGGGCAGCGTCTGGCTCGATGGCGAAGAGCTGTCGGCCCTGAGCGAGAAGAATCGCGGCCTGCTGCGCAACCGGTCGCTGGGTTTCGTCTACCAGTTCCACCATTTGCTGCCTGAGTTCACCGCGCTGGAAAACGTCTGCATGCCGCTGCTGATCGGCAAGACTGCGATTCCGGAAGCGCGCCAGCGTGCGACTGCGTTGCTGGAGCGGGTAGGGCTTGGCCATCGCCTGGAGCACAAACCGTCTGAACTGTCCGGCGGCGAACGTCAGCGCGTTGCCATCGCCCGCGCCCTGGTGAACAAGCCAGGCCTGGTGATGCTCGACGAGCCGACCGGCAACCTCGACTCCCACACCGCCCAGGGCATTCAGGATTTGATGCTGGAACTCAGCACCTCGATGCGCACGGCGTTCCTGGTGGTGACTCACGACATGAACCTGGCTCGCCAGATGGATCGCGTCCTGCATTTGCAGGAAGGTTGCCTGACGCCCATCTGATTGGCCGAAACCCGGCGTGCTGAACAGTACGTCGGGTCTTTTATTTTTATACGGTGCCCCAGCGAATGTTCAGACCGTTATCGATCTTTATCGGCACGCGCTATACCCGCGCCAAGCGCCGCAATCGCTTTGTTTCCTTCATCTCGATGACCTCGATGATCGGCCTCGCCCTCGGCGTGCTGGCGATGATCGTGGTGCTGTCGGTGATGAACGGCTTCCAGCGCGAAATGAGCTCGCGCATCCTCGGCATGGTGCCGCACGCGACCATCGTCGGCGTGAAGCCGATCGACGATTGGCAGCCCGTGGCCGCCGCCGCGATGAAAAACCCGGAAGTCACTGCCGCCGTGCCGTTCACCGAGATGGAAGGCATGCTCTCCTATAAAGGCACGATGCAGCCAATTCAGGTCAGCGGTGTAGATCCCGCACTGGAAGGCAAGGTGTCGATCGTTGCCCAGCACATCGTTCAGGGCCGTCTCGATGCGTTGAAACCGGGCGAGTTCGGCGTGGTGATCGGCGAAATCACCGCGCGGCGTTTCCGCTTGAATGTCGGCGACAAGATCACCCTGATCGTGCCGGAAGTCAGCAACGCACCGGGCGGCATTACCCCGCGCATGCAGCGGCTGAACGTAGTGGGCGTGTTCAAGGTCGGTGCCGAGCTGGATGGCTCGATGGCGCTGATCCACGTCGCCGATGCCGCGCAGATGCAGCACTGGGAACCGAACCAGGTGCAGAGCGTGCGATTGGCGGTGAAGGATTTGTACGCGGCGCCGAAGGTCTCCAGCGATATCGCGGGCGGGCTGGGCACCGCTTACAAGGCTGATGACTGGACCCACACCCAGGGCAGTCTGTTCAGTGCGATGAAGATGGAAAAAACCATGATCGGCCTGCTGTTGCTGATGATCGTCGCCGTGGCGGCGTTCAACATCATCGCAACGTTGATCATGGTGGTGAACGACAAGGGCGCGGACATCGCGATCCTGCGCACCATTGGCGCCACACCGCGGCAGATCATGGCGATCTTCATGGTGCAGGGCACGGTGATCGGGGTTGTCGGCACCTTGATCGGTGGCGTTCTGGGCGTGATAGCGGCGCTGAACGTCAGCGAGCTGGTGGGGTGGATGGAGCGGGTCAGTGGCCAGCACATCTTCAGTTCTGACGTGTATTTCGTCAGTAACCTGCCGTCGGAGTTGCAGGGTGGGGATGTGTTGTTGATCTGCTCGGCGGGGTTCGTCCTGAGCTTCCTGGCGACGGTCTACCCGGCCTGGCGTGCGGCGAAGATCGAGCCAGCACACGCGTTGCGGTATTCGTAAGTCGTTACACCGCCGTCACGAGCAGGCTCGCGCCCATTGGATCTGATTCAACTCGGTCACTGTGGGAGCGAGCCTGCTCGCGATGGGGCCGGCTCTGCTGGCCTTAATCTCCCTTTGGCAACTCAATCACAAACCGCGTCCACCCATCATTCGATTCGCAATGAATCTGTCCGCCATGGGCGCGGATGATTGACTGAGTGATCGCTAATCCCAATCCCGCATGTTCACTACTGCCTTCCTGGCGCGCCGGATCGGTCCGATAAAACCGGTCAAACAATCGCGGCAGCAACGCCCCGTCAATCCCGTCCCCACTGTTCTCGACCGTCAAACTCAAGGCTTTGACCTGATCGACAATCCGCACCCGAACCTCGCCTTCGGCTGGTGTAAACCGCAACGCGTTGTCCAGCAGATTGGAAAGTGCCCGACGCAACATGCTGCGATCACCCTCCATGCGCGCACTGCCTTCACGACTCAACCTGACCTGCGCGTCCTCCGCCAACGGCGCAAAAAACTCCAGCAACAGATCCACTTCTCCCGCCAGCTCCAGCGGTTCGCGCTTGGGCATCAACAACCCATGGTCAGCCTTGGCCAGATACAACATGTCGTTGACCAGTTGCGCCATCCATTGCAGTTCTTCGAGGTTGCTGTGCAGCGCTTCGCGGTAGTCCTCGATAGGCCGAGGGCGAGTGAGGGTGACCTGAGTGTGGGTCAGCAGGTTCGACAACGGCGTGCGCAGCTCATGGGCGATGTCAGCGGAAAACGCCGAGAGCCGTTGAAAAGAGTCGTCCAGGCGTCCGAGCATGGCGTTGAAGCTGTGTGCCAATTCCTCGAGCTCCGACGGCATATTCTCGTCGGGCAGCCGGGCATTGAGCGATTGCGCTGAAACGCCGCTGGCGATCGCGCTCATGCGTCGCAACGGGCGCAAACCACTGCGTGCCGCCCACGCACCGAGCAACGCGGTGGCCAGCGCCGACAAGCCGACGGTCATCCAGATCAGGCGCTGCATGCGTTGCAGAAAGTGCTGGTGATGGGTGATGTCCAGCAGCAAGGTCAATTGCGGTGAGTCAGGTTTGTCGAGATACAACGGAGCATTGAGGACGCGGTAGTCGGTACCTTCGCTACTCACCGTGGACAAACCCGCCTGGGTAGGTAATTCCCGGGGCAGGTGCGGCGAACTGTCATACCAGCGCTGGCCATCGCTGCCAGTGATTCGCAGCGACAGGTCGGCCTGCCGACTCAGTTCATCCGCCAGTCTGACTTCGCTCTCACTCGGCTGAACGTCATGCAGCGCGCGGCGCAAACCCATCAATTTGCCGTCCAGCAACTGCTGATCGAGTTCGACGAAGTGCGCCTCGCTGGCACGACTGAACAACACTCCGGCAAACAATGAAACCACGGCGGTGCAGGCCGCAAACAGCAGCGCCAGGCGACTGCTCAGCGAGAGTCGACGCATCAGGCAGGTCGCTCTTCAAGGACATAACCCATGCCGCGCACGGTATGAATCAGCTTGTTGGGGAATTCATCGTCGATCTTCAGGCGCAAACGGCGGATCGCGACCTCGATGACATTGGTGTCGCTGTCGAAATTCATGTCCCAGACCTGGGAGGCAATCAGTGATTTGGGCAGCACCTCACCCTGGCGCCGCAGGAGCATTTCCAGCAGGGCGAACTCCTTGGCGGTCAGGTCGATGCGTTGACCGCCGCGCTCCACCCGGCGGCGGATCAAATCCAGGCGCAGGTCGGCCAGTTGCAGGCTGGTTTCCTGAGGCGAAGCGCTGCCGCGTCGCAACAGGCTGCGGACCCGAGCCAGCAATTCGGAAAAGGCGAACGGCTTGACCAGGTAATCGTCTGCGCCGAGTTCGAGGCCGTGGACCCTGTCCTCAACCGCATCTCGCGCCGTCAGAAAAAGGACTGGTGTATCGAGACCGGCGCCACGCACCGCCTGCAGGATTTGCCAGCCATCGCGACCGGGTAGCATCACATCAAGGATCAACAACGCGTAATCACCACTCAAGGCCAGTTGTTGGCCGGTGATGCCGTCGGCCGCCAGTTCGGTGTTGAAACCGGCCTCAGTCAGGCCCTGGCGCAGGTAGTGGCCGGTTTTCGGTTGGTCTTCGACGATCAGCAGCTTCATGGGCAACTCGAGGCAAGTGGAACGAAGGCTTTATACCGTGGGCAGCGTTGATACAGGCCAACCTGACAAAGTTGTAATTTGGCTGTCAGGTCGCGGGCAGTGGCGACAGTTTAGAGTTTTCCACAGGCTGAACCTTATCTTGTTGGAGTACGACTATGTTTTTGCGTAAATATCAGGGGCTGGCCGCGTGTTTGTTGGCGTTAAGCTCGCCAGTGTGGGCCTCGTCGGCGCAGCCCCGGGATTTCGGTCAGCCAGCCCCGGCAACCAAGGCTACCCGAAGTGTCGAGGTGGTGATGGATGACATGTCATTCACGGCCAAGGCGATCGATATCAAAACGGGTGAGACGATTCGTTTTGTGCTGGTGAATAAAGGCCAGTTGTTGCACGAATTCAACCTCGGCGATGCGGCGATGCATGCCCGTCATCAGCAGGAAATGATGAAGATGCAGCAGAGCGGCATGCTCACGCCTACAGGCATGAAGGAAATGGACCACGGTTCGATGGCAGGCATGGATCACGGGATGATGAAGCACGATGACCCGAACAGTGTCCTCGTCGAGCCGGGAAAAACGGCCGAGCTGACCTGGACCTTCACGAAGGCCACCAACCTGGAATTTGCCTGCAACATTCCCGGCCATTACCAGGCGGGCATGGTCGGCAAACTGACTGTCAGTCAGTAAGCACTCAAAGGCGGGCGCAAAGGCTGGTAGAATCCGCTGATTCTTCAGTCAGGTTTCCGCCATGCATCCCGCAGCCGAACACTCGCCGCTGGGCAAATCCAGCGAATACATCGCCACTTATACGCCGTCCTTGCTGTTCCCGATCCCGCGCACCGCGAAATGGGCCGAGTTGGGCCTGACGGCGCAAACCCTGCCTTACAAGGGTGTGGACTTCTGGAACTGCTTCGAGCTGTCGTGGCTGTTGCCGTCCGGTAAGCCGGTGGTGGCGATTGGCGAATTCAGCATCCCGGCGGATTCGCCGAACATCATCGAGTCGAAGTCGTTCAAGCTGTACCTGAACTCGTTGAACCAGACACCGTTTGCCGATAGCGCGACCCTTGAAGCGACGCTGGTCAAAGACCTGTCGGCCGCTGCCGGCAAGCCGGTTGGCGTGCGGATTCGCAGCCTCAAGGATGTCGAAGCCGAAGGCGTCGTGGCGTTGCCGGGTGTGTGTATCGATGATCTGGAGATCAGCGTCAGCAACTACGAACATCCGCGCCCGGAGCTGTTGCGTTGCGATGATTCGCGCATTGTCGAAGAGAGCGTGCACAGTCATCTGCTCAAATCCAACTGCCCGGTCACCAGCCAGCCGGACTGGGGCAGCGTGGCGGTGGAATACCGTGGCGCGGCCCTGGATCACGCGAGTTTGCTGGAGTACATCGTGAGCTTCCGTCAGCACTCGGACTTTCATGAGCAGTGCGTGGAGCGGATTTTTCTCGACTTGCAGCGGTTGTTGAAACCGGAGAGGTTGACGGTGTATGCGCGGTATGTGCGGCGTGGTGGGTTGGACATCAACCCGTATCGCAGCACTGAAGACGTGCAGCTGCCGAACCATCGTCTGGTCCGTCAGTAAAATACTCCTGTAGGAGCGAGCCTGCTCGCGATGGCGGAGTGTCTGGCACCATCGATGTTGAATGTGCTGCCGTCATCGCGAGCAGGCTCGCTCCTACAAGGATTGCAGTGCACTTCCCGGGTATGAAAAAGCCCCGCCATCACTGGCGGGGCTTTTTTTGCATCTGGCGTATTCAGATCCCCATGTTGGCCAAGGCTTGCACGATGTTGCGCAAGGTGCCAGCGAGGGTGGGGTGTTCGACTTCAAAGCGTTCGACGGCCAGGTTGACGCCGTCGACGAGGCTGGAATCCTGGGTTTTGGTTTCGAGCTCAAGCTCCAGTTCGATCTGTTGCATCAGCGCGTGCAGGTCTTCGCGCTCGGCTTCCGTCAGCGGCGGATTCTGTTCCAATTGCTCGCGCAGAGTATTGAGCTGTTGTTGCAGTTCGCGGGCAGGCATGGCGTTCTTCCTTTTATCAATAGGCACTGGCATAGACCGCAGCAGCGTGCCAAAGGTCTATGGCTTGCCTTTAGATTAATCCACTCCCGCGCAACCTGCATGATCTCGATCAGGGCTTTTCGCCCTTGAGCCGACGCAGGCTGATGTCCGCCAGGCAGGTGTCGAGCTCGCCGAGGTGATCGATCACCGAATGCACACCCAGGCTGAACAACTGCACGGTCGCTTTACCACGCAGGTGTTCGCGCTCCTTTTGGCTCAAGGCCTGCCATTCGTTGGGCGCCAACCCGCAGAGCGAACCGCAGGACGCCAGGCCGATCGTCCATAACCCGGCATTCAGTCCCGATTGCAGCAGTCGCGGTTCGCCACTGACCAGCACGCAACCATCGAGTCGTTCGACATTCAATGCCATCAAGGCTTGCCAGCAAGCGTTCGGCGCCGGCCATGGATTGAGTGTTGCGGGGTGTTGCGAAGGTTTGATCCACGCAGGCAGGGCGCCGGCCAGCGAATGGGTGAGGGCGGGGGGCAACTCGTCGAGCCAGGCGCAAGGAATCTGCTGGCGCTGCAAGCTGTTCAGACTGTCCAGCGCGCCGGGGGTGACCTCGGCATGCGCTGGTGTGTGAGTATCGTGCTGGCGCATCCGGGCGCCGAAATCCACCAGGCAACCGCTGAGCCCGAACAGTACGGCGGTCAGGCTGGGTGCGGCAACGGGCAAGGCTTCGGCGTGCGGCATATCAACGTCCCTGAAATAACGACAAGGCTATGTGTTGCCGGTGACAGTTGCATGACACTGATGTGAAGCGCGCTCAGTCAGGACGAATCATCTGTAAGTCCTCACGCGCGAGGCTGCCCTAAACCGGCTTTTCCGTCTTATACTAGCCAGCTTATCGCCTGGGCCAAGTGCCCATGCCAGTACAATCCAAGGAGTTTTCTATGCGCTGGAGCAATCGTCTAGCTCAGCTTTGTGTGTGTGCCAGCGTGTTGCTGGTTCCGTTCGCAGCCCAGGCTGCCACGGAAGAAGACCCTTGGGAAAGCGTCAACCGTCCAATCTTCCAGTTCAACGACTTCGTCGACACCTATGCACTCAAGCCAATCGCTCAAGGCTACCAGTTCGTGACGCCGCAGTTTCTGGAAGACGGCATTCACAACATGTTCCGCAACGTCGGTGATGTCACCAACCTTGCCAACAACGTCTTGCAGGCTAAACCGGCCGCGGCTGGCGTCGATACTGCGCGTCTGATCTTCAACACTACCTTCGGCCTGCTGGGCTTCTTCGACGTCGGCACCAAAATGGGCCTGAATCGTAGCGACGAAGACTTCGGCCAGACGCTCGGTTACTGGGGCTTGGGCAGCGGCCCGTATGTGATGTTGCCGCTGTTGGGCCCAAGCACGTTGCGTGATGCGCCATCCAAGTACGTCGACGGCTACACCGGCCCGTATCGCTATATCAACGACGTGCCCGTGCGTAACTCGATCTTCGGCCTGAACATCGTCGACACCCGCGCCAGCTTGCTGTCGAGCGAGAAGTTGATCACTGGCGACAAATACACGTTCATTCGCAATGCGTATTTGCAGAACCGCGAGTTCAAGGTCAAAGACGGCCAGGTCGAAGACGATTTTTGATCTCTACCCGTGAAATGAAGAAGGCGGCCGATTGGCCGCCTTCTTTCGTTTGGATCAGGGCTTATTTCATCTTCAAGATTGTAAGCCCGAGTTTCTGACTGCCACCGTCCTGTTCCTTCACCCAGACCACTTCGGTGTCGGCTTCAAGGCCTTTGAGCGCTACGTGATCGGAATCAATGCGCACGCTGAGCCGGTCTCCGACCTTGAAAAGGCGGGGTGCCTCGACCTGCATGCCACTGCTGGAAAGGTCGATGCAGACGGCTGGCACCTCATCGCCTTCGTGAATCAGCGACACATCGGCATCGACCCGCATGCGGATGAAATCGCGCTTTTCGCTGTAGTCCCGATCGGTTTGACTCATGGGCTTCATCCTTCCATTGGGTTACGGTTTTGCCTGTTCTTATAACTCCCGGTGATTTGACAAGTAAAGACGTCAAGCGACCATCGGCGTGAGCTTGAAACGCCCCGCGGATGGGAGTACCGTCTGCGCCTTAGAAGGGCACCTCTGGTGTACCTGTGTGTAGGGCAAACGCCCGAAAACAGTGCGACAGAGAGGCTAGAAAGCGAATCCAGTAGTGTGAGCCGGGGCTAAACCCCGTGCCTGCTACGCCAACCTAATTCTGGCGCCGTTTGCCCACATGCCAAAAACCAGTGCCACGCTGCTGATAATCGATGATGACGAAGTAGTGCGCGCGAGCCTCGCGGCCTACTTGGAAGACAGTGGTTTCAGTGTCCTGCAAGCCAGCAATGGCCAGCAGGGTCTTCAGGTATTCGAGCAAGACAAGCCTGACTTGGTCATCTGCGATCTGCGCATGCCGCAGATGGGCGGACTCGAACTCATTCGCCAGGTCACCGAGCTGTCGCCGCAAACCCCGGTGATCGTGGTTTCGGGTGCCGGCGTGATGAACGACGCGGTCGAGGCCTTGCGCCTGGGTGCGGCGGATTACCTGATCAAGCCTCTCGAAGATCTGGCTGTGCTCGAGCACTCTGTGCGCCGTGCCCTGGATCGTGCGCGCCTGCTGCTGGAGAACCAGCGCTACCGCGAGAAGCTGGAAAAGGCCAACCGCGAACTCGCCGCCAGCTTGAACCTGCTCCAGGAAGACCAGAACGCCGGTCGCCAGGTGCAGATGAACATGCTGCCGGTCAGCCCCTGGACCATCGACGACTTCCAGTTCGCCCACCAGATCATCCCGTCGTTGTACCTGTCGGGTGATTTCGTTGACTACTTTCGGGTCGACGAGCGTCGCGTAGCCTTCTACCTGGCCGACGTTTCCGGCCATGGCGCCTCTTCAGCCTTCGTCACCGTGCTGCTGAAGTTCATGACCACGCGCTTGCTGTTCGAATCCAAGCGCAGCGGCACATTGCCGGAATTCAAGCCTTCAGAGGTCCTTGGTCATATCAACCGAGGCCTGATCAGTTGTAAGCTGGGTAAACACGTCACAATGGTCGGTGGTGTCATCGACGAGGAGACAGGTTTGTTGACCTATAGCATCGGTGGTCATTTGCCGTTGCCTGTGTTGTACACGCCAGACAGTGTTCGTTATCTGGAAGGTCGTGGTCTGCCGGTGGGCCTCTTCAATGAAGCCACCTATGAAGACCACGTGCTGGAACTGCCGCCGACGTTCAGCCTGACGCTGATGTCCGATGGCATTCTGGACCTTTTGCCAGAACCTACACTCAAAGAAAAAGAAGCGGCTTTGCCCCAACGGGTCAAGGCAGCGGGCGGCAGCCTGGATGGTCTGCGGCAGGTTTTTGGATTGGCCACGCTAGGGGAGATGCCGGATGATATCGCCCTGTTGGTGTTGAGCAGGAATCTTTAATGAGTACCGGTAGAATCCAGTTCGCCGAGCAGGATGGCACCTTCGTCCTGAAGTTCGTCGGTGAAGTTCGCCTGACCCTGTGTTCGGCGTTGGATGCGACTATTGAGCGGATCTTCACCGCGTTGAACTTCAACGCGATCGTGATCGACCTGACCGAAACCCGCAGCATCGACAGCACCACCCTGGGCCTGCTGGCCAAACTGTCGATCCTGTCGCGGCAAAAGGTCGGCCTGCTGCCGACCGTCGTCACCACCCACGAAGACATCACCCGTCTGCTGCAGTCCATGGGCTTCGAGCAAGTGTTCAACATCGTTGACCGCCCGATCCCGTGCCCTGAATGCCTGACCGACCTGCCAGACCAGGATCAGTCCGAGGAAGTCGTGCGGATCAAAGTGCTCGAGGCACACAAAATCCTCATGGGCCTGAACGACTCCAATCGTGAAGCCTTCCATGACCTGGTGAATGCTTTAGAGCGTCATTGATCCCCTGAGGGGGATGTAGGGAAGGCGGGCTCCATCGCGAATCCCCGAATCCAAAGCATGAAAAAGGGCGAACCTGTAAGGGGTCGCCCTTTTTGCATTGCGCTGGACTAGATCACAGCTTGGCTTGCAGCAGTGCTTCGAGTTTTTCCTGGTCGCGAGCGAACTGACGAATCCCCTCAGCCAGTTTCTCGGTCGCCATCGCGTCCTCGTTGGACAACCAGCGGAACTGCGCTTCATTCAGGCTCAAGCGCCCTTCACCCGCATGCCCCGGGGCCAACTTGCGCTCCAGCTTGCCAGTGTCCGCCGCCAGCTTTTCCAACAGGTCCGGGCTGATGGTCAGGCGATCACACCCGGCCAACTGCTCAATCTGATTCAGATTGCGGAAGCTCGCACCCATGACCACGGTCTTGTAGTCATTGGCCTTGTAGTAGTTGTAGATACGCGTCACCGACTGCACGCCCGGATCATCCGCGCCGGTGTAGTCGTTGCCGTTGGCTTTCTTGTACCAGTCGTAGATGCGGCCTACGAACGGCGAAATCAGGAACACCCCGGCGTCAGCACATGCCGCCGCCTGAGCAAACGAGAACAGCAGCGTCAGGTTGGTCTGAATGCCTTCCTTTTCAAGCTTCTCGGCGGCGCGAATGCCTTCCCAGGTGGAGGCGATTTTGATCAGCACGCGGTCACGGCCGATGCCGGCCTTGTCGTACAGCTCGATCAGACGGTGCGCACGCTTCAATACGGCGTCAGTGTCGAACGAAAGGCGTGCATCCACTTCAGTGGAAATGCGGCCCGGTACAACCTTCAGGATTTCCTGGCCTACCGCCACGCCGAAGCGGTCGCTGGCCAGGCCCACATCGCCCTTGCAGTCGTGGACGCAGGCGTTCAGCAACTCGGCATAACCGGGAATGGCCGCCGCTTTCAGCAGCAGGGAAGGGTTGGTGGTAGCGTCGACGGGTTTTACGCGAGCGATAGCTTCGAAGTCGCCGGTGTCGGCAACTACGGTGGTCATTTGTTTGAGTTGTTCCAGCTTGGAAGTCATGGGCGTGCTCTGTCCTATGGGTCTAATGACATTACCCGAGCGCTGACAGCCACTCAAGGGCGCATGTACGTATCGGTGGCCCCGTTGGCAACAACCGGAGAACGGATGTTTGAAAGGTGGGGCGCGGGTCTCGGTAAATACGATGCCAAAACCGCGCGCAGGTTCAAAGCAACTGACCGTTGACGGCTCTATGGCAACTCTGGCGCCTGAGCTGGCATGCCTGCATTCGCACGCCAACGGGTGTTAAAAAGGGTCGGGTTCAGCCGTTATAAGATGTCAATTAGTGCCACTCGGATGGCGTGTAATGTGGCGCGGATAAATGTAGGTATTGGATGGGGAAATGACTTCACAAGGTGAGCGGGTGTCTGCAATTGTGGAGGCCTTTGATGACATTATTCTCGGTTATGTCTTGAAAAAATTGACCGAAGTATTTGAAGCGCTGATGGCCGCATCAAAGAAGAACCATCCGGACAATATGACGGGTCTGGTTGAAATGGGAAGGGTGAAAGCCGCAAAGAAAATTCCCGCTTGGCTCAATCGCGTGAAACACAGCATGCCCAGCCAAGTCACTCGCGTGTTGCTGGAACAAATGAGCGACTCACAGAAGTCCAAACATGACCTGCGTTTTGAAGCGCAAGCCGTATTGTTCGAGGTGCTGGTGGAAGAGTCGCTGGCCATGGACGCCGCAAGTTATGCAGAGTGGATTAATAAAAGCGCCGGTTGATGGTGGGCGCGGTCATTCATCAGGGTCACTTCAATAACATTTTGACGGCAGCTTCCGCAGGTTTTGATGTTCCATCGGACGACTTTAATCCAAAACTTCGCTCGCGATAATTGCTGCCAGAGTCGCTGTTTTTCCATTCGTAAAGGGACGTCAGCGGTATATTCAGTTTTTTGACGTCCGAGATAAATCTTGTAATGCGTGATGCTTGTCCGGCGGTGCCTCCGATGGAACTGAGCGATGGCACTCCCCATTCGGTAATGACCCCCGGCACATGGAAGTTATCAAGGATAAACGCTTGAGTACGGCTGATTTCGGTGCCCGACATGCCATACGGGTGATAAGAAACAGCGCTGAGGCACCGTGGGTGTTCCCTCAGGATCTCAGTCAGTGCGACGGTCGCCTTGGAGTCTTTGGTGGGCGCCTTCGCGAATCCAAAGCCGATCAGGGGTGTTGAGTGATCCCGCTTTTGTAACGCGTTGCACACTGCGCTCATGAACGGCACAAACGTTACTTCAAAATCCTGGGTAGGCCAGTATTTTGGCAAGTCCGGTTCATTCCAGATTTCAATGGCGACAAGCTGCGTACTGAAGGCGTTTTCCAGACCGATCACCGAGTTGGCGAATGAATCTCCCGCAGCGGCGAGATCTATCCCACTGCTTTGCGTTTTGTGGGTTAACGCTTTGGTGGAGCGAACGGTCATCAATACTGGCAGGTCGGCGGATTTGGCCGCTGCGAAGGCTTCACTGATGTGTTGTTGATACGCCGGGTTACCCAGGCTGTTCGTCCATACGCCAAAGCGCACGAATCCAAACCCTGACGCCTTGATCTCATGGGCGTCGGCGGTCGAGAAATTCTGGATCTTCACCTGAACGCCTATTGTCTTGTTGTCCTGGGCCAGCGCTGAAAAAGCCTGACTGGCGTAAACAGGGCTGAAGGCGCCAAGTATAAATAGCGTTGAAGTGGCAATCAGTCGAAAACACATGGAGGGCATAACGGGCAGTTCCTGTAGTCGTCCAGAGTAGAGGGCAGGGGAACATAGCATTAGTCAGTTAATACAGCGATACCATTAATCTTTCCGCCCAGACGTCCATTGTTAATATTGGTCGGATAAATAACTTTCCTATCGCGAGTGTTATTTATGGTCCGGTTTTCTGGTTGGGCGTTTTTTGTGTGTCGTGGTATTTAATACGAAAGTATTTTCATGATGGATCCCACTCTGAATGCGGGACGGTCTTGTTGGCTCACTTATAGCCTCGCTATACGTGGACCGAATCGACACTACACGGGAAGAGTAGCCTTGTTCAGAAAGATTCTTGTGGTCTGCGTCGGCAATATATGCCGAAGCCCGACCGCTGAACTGTTGCTTCGCCATGCGCTGCAACCTTCAGGTATCTCAGTGACCTCCGCGGGATTGAACGCGCGGGTGGGTGAGTCTATGGAGCCCGATGCACTTCGGGTTCTTGAAGAACAGGGTCACGAAGACCAAGGGTTTAAAGCGCGGCAGATTACGCCTGCCATTGTCAATGAATCAGACCTCATCCTAGTCATGGAAAAAGAGCATGTACAGGGCGTACTAAAGATTGCATCACACGCCAGGGGCAAAGTGTTTCTTCTGGGGAAGTGGCAGAGTGAACGCGAAATAAAGGACCCGTATCGTCAAGGAAAAGCTGCGTTTGTCCATGCCCATGCATTGATTGAAGATGCCGTTTGCTCATGGGCGCAGCGCCTCGGACGTTGATGGATGATTTTCAGATTAGTAATAATGGTAAAAGAATAGACCTTATGCAGTTACCGTCAGTAGTCAGCACCCGGGATAAAGACAGAGACGAGATTGATCTGCTCGGTTTATTAGGCACATTGATTGACCATAAATGGTTAATAGGTGCCATCACCGGGGCGTTCATGGTGACCGGTGCCGCGTATTCGATTTTATCGCCGCCCGTGTATCTGGCGAACGCCCTGGTCCAGGTCGAGCCGAAAAAGAACGACATGCTGGGGTTCTCGGATATCAGCAGCATGCTCGGTGGACAATCACCGGCGGCTACCGAGATCGGCATTATCAAGTCTCGTGCGGTTATCGGTAAAACGGTCGATGATCTGCATCTTGATATTGTGATTACGCCCAACACCTTTCCCGTTATCGGCGGCTTTCTTGCTCGGCGCTATAAAAGCAGCCCTGCGGAAAGTGTCTCGCCACCGCGCTTTGGCATGAACAGTTATGCCTGGGGCGGCGAGCGCCTTTATATCGAACAGCTCGATCTGCCGGCTGAACTGTTGGGCAAGAAATTGATGTTGGTCGCCGAAGAGCGCAATCGATTCAAGCTCTACGATGACAACGGCGGTTTGTTGGCCGAAGGTGCCACAGGCGAAGCCATCGCACAGGAGGGTGTCGAAGTCCTTATCGCGAGCATGGCCGCGAATCCGGGCACTAAATTCGAAGTCGTGCGCAATCCACGCATTGTCACCATTCAGAATTACCAGGACGCCCTCGATGTATCCGAGCAAGGTAAAGAGTCGGGCATTATAAGTCTGGCCCTGGCCAGCACCGACTACACCTTGGCGGTGAAGATTCTCAACAAGATTTCAAGGCTTTATGTGCAGCAGAATGTGCAACGCACCTCTGCCGAGGCGGCCCAGAGCCTTGAGTTCCTGCAGGCGCAACTCCCGCAAGTCAAAGAAGATCTGGTCAAGGCCAGCAACGCGCTGAACAGCTATCAGACCCACGGAAATACAGTCAACATCTCCCTCGAAACCAAGTCTGTGCTGGAACAGATGGTGGTGCTGGATACGCGCATCTCGGATCTCAAACTCCAGCAAGCCGACATGGACCGAAAGTTCACCCGGGAGCATCCGGCCTACCGCGCATTGATGGCGCAGATGGGGGATTTGAACAAACAGCGACAAGGGTTGGAAAAGAAAGTCCAAGGACTTCCGGCGACACAACAGGAACTGTTGAACCTGACCCGTGATGTGGAAGTGGCGACACAGATTTATACCCAGTTGCTGAACAAATCCCAGGAGCTGGACATTGTCAGGGCCGGGGCGGTCGGCAATGCGCGGCTGATTGATACGGCGGACGTCGACATCACCACCCCGGTCAAACCGCGCAAAGCCCTGATCGTATTGATTGCGACGTTGCTGGGTGGCTTTGTCGGTGTAGCGCTGGTGTTAGTGCGTAAATCGCTGAGCAGAGGACTCGAAGGGCCGGAAGCCATCGAGCAACTGGGTCTGCCTGTTTATGCCTCCATTCCTTACAGCACCCTGCAACAAGAAGAAGATACTAAAAAAGTCAGACAGGGCGACGGAGCCAACAGCCAGTCTTTCCTATTGGCCCTGCGTAACCCCACGGACCTGTCCATCGAATCGATCCGCAGCTTGCGGACCTGTCTGCATTTTGCAGGGCTGGATGCCACCAACAACCGGATCATGATCTCCGGTCCGAGTCCCCAGGTAGGCAAAACATTTGTCTCTTCCAACTTGGCCGCGGTCATCGCTCAAAGTGGGCAGACGGTCGTACTGATCGATGCCGATATGCGCAAAGGTCATCTGCACAAGACCTTGGCGACACCGATCAGCAATGGCTTGTCCGATCTGTTGACCAAGCGCTGCAGCATCGAGCAAGCGATCAATAAACTCGAAGTCGATAACCTGCATTTCATCAGTCGGGGACAAGTACCGCCCAACCCGTCCGAACTGTTGATGCATGCCAACTTCAGAGAACTCCTCGCTGAACTGAGTGAACTCTACGACGTGGTAATCATCGACACGCCACCTCTTCTGGCCGTGACAGATGCGGCCATCGTTGGACGTGAAGCCGCCATTAATCTGATCGTGACGCGCTTCGGCGTCAATCCGGCCAAAGAGATCGAATTGACGATTCGTCGGTTTGCTCAAAACGGCATCGAATTGAAAGGCGCGATTTTCAACGGTGTCGAGAAGCGAGCGTCCAGCTATTACGGTAATGGCAGTTATGGCTATTACAACTACGAGTACGCCTCTGACAAGTCGTAAATGCGGGTTCTATTTGCCAGGTCATGGACTGAGAGTGGACTCACCATTCTCCGGTCCCTGTCGCCTTGCGACTACGATAATGGAGTTGGGTGAACTGTGAAAAAAATACTACATGTGGCGGAAACGATTAAAGGTGGCGTTGCGACGGTCATCCGGACGATATCAACCCCTCCCAAGGGCGACGCCCAGCAGTATGAACTGGTGTATTTGATTCCGTTCGACCAGAAGAAAGAACTGCATGGCATTGATGAAAAAGACATCAGGACCTTCTCCCGAAACAAGAGAGATGTCGTCTCCCTGCTGCGCTTTGCCTGGCAACTCATTCGAGTGATCTTCAAGGAAAAACCGGATGTCGTGCACTTGCACAGCACGTTTTCCGGGGTTATTGGCCGATGTGTGTGTTTAATCTTGCGGCCTTGGCGGTCTCCGAAAATCATCTACTGCCCGCATGCGTTTTCGTTCTTGATGGAAAGTTCTCCTGCCAAACAGAAAGTGTATTCTCTGATTGAGCGGCTTTTGCAAAAAGTCACGGATGTCATTATCTGTGTCAGCCAGTATGAACTGGATAAAGCGGCCTCGTTTGGTATCGACCGCCGCCGTATGAAACTGATCTACAACGGCATTCATTATAAAAACGATGAGAGCCTGTCCAGTCAGTGCACGGATATTCAACTTTTATTTGTGGGTCGACTGGACTATCAGAAGGGCTTTGATGTCTTGCTCAAGGCATTCACGGAAGTTGAGCGCACCGACTTGAAACTGACCGTGGTTGGCAGTGCGGTGAATGAGGAACCGGTAGAGTGCCCCGTCATTGACGCTGTTGAATACCTGCCTTGGGTGACCCCGGCCGAAGTCAATGCCCTCTATAAAACCGCCGATGCCCTGATTGTCCCCAGCCGCTGGGAAGGTTTTGCCATGGTTCCCCTTGAGGGCATGGCCATGGGCGTGCCCGTTATTGCCAGTGACTGCACTTCGCTCCCTGAACTGGTCACGCACAACGTCACGGGTTACATATTTTCGACGGGCGATCACCAGGCGCTCAGTAACATCTTAGTGAACATCAAGAAACAGAAGTTACTGGAACTCGGCACCGAAAGCCGCAAGCGGGTGCGCGAACGGTTCAGCGCTACGCTGATGATCCAGAAAACCTATGACGTGTATTCCGCTCAAACTTATTAAGTAGATATCAAGATATGAACGTAACTATTTTGCATGGCTACAGTGCATCCAATTCCGGTGATGGCCTCCTGGTGGATTTGGCAATCGCCTTGGTGCTGCGAAACTTTGGTGCTGACACGTTAATCAATGTCGTTGCGTCAGACCCCCAATCATTTAGTTACCTTCCCTATAAGCGGTATGACGCGCCGGTCATGGCGGCTAAAGGATTGGGACGCGTGAAGGAAGCGGTTTTCCTTAAACAGTCTTACGCGCCACTCGCCGACCTCTTGAGCACCAGCGATCTGATCGTCGGGGTGGGCGGTGGGTACATGCGGTCAAAGAGCGCCTTTGAACACATCAAGCTGAAACTGGGCCATGCCAAACAGCTCGAAACGGCGATCTTGAGTAAGGTGCCGTCGGTTTACCTGCCGCAAAGTATCGGCCCGTTCCACGGTGAGAGCAGCGCGATCGTAAAACACTACGCCAGTGCCGATGCGGTGTTTGTCCGTGACAACAGGTCGTCGGCTATTTTCCAATCCAATGAAAATGTCTATCGAGCGCCAGACCTGGCGGTCCAGGCGTTGGCGAAAAAGATTCTGGTGCAACCCAAGTTCACCCGCTGTGCGTCATCGCCGGCCGTGGTCTGCGTGGTTTTACGCAAGCCGCCGGAATGGAGCAAAGAGAAAAAGATCGCCTACGTTGCCAACTTGAAGCTTCTTTTGAAGAGACTAAGGGCGAAAAGCAAAGTGGTCTGCGCTGTTCAAAGCGCCGTTCGTGGCAACGATGACGGGGCGTTCTATCGGGAACTTGGCATTACCGAGGATCTCTTGCCCTTGAAGGCGACCCTGTCCAAGTATCAGCCCGACCTGGTCATTTCCGTAAGGCTGCACGGAGCCATCGAGTCTCTGCTCGCCGGCGTGCCTGCGTTTCATATCAGCTATGAACGCAAAGGTTTTGGCGCCTATCAGGATATGGGCGTGGAAGATTGGGTGATCAACGGCGGGGACATCAATGTCGACACCATCATCGACACTGTTTACGCGCCGAATGCGTTGTCCAGATTCGGTAAAAAACTGACGGACACCTGCAAAGAAATCGAAGCCAAAACGGAGCTGATGGACACGATCATCAAAGGGATTGTTCGATGATATTTCGGCTGTTGCTACGCGGAGGTGCTTTAGGCGCAAAGTTCTTGCTGGTGTTGGCCATCACGCATTACCTGGGTTATGAGGCTTTGGGTTTCTACGGGGTGGTGGTGGCCGCTTCATTGATCGCTTCCAAGTTTTACAGCGTCGGGTTCAGTTCTGAAATCAACCGGCTGATCAGCGTGGGGGGCAGTTCGAAGCTTGTCGTTGATAAGGTACTGATTCTGTACCTGGCCGTTGGTTTGCTGTTATCGGTGGTCACGGTCGCGCTCTACTCACTGTTCAGTGATGTTGAGGCGAGTGCCGCGTTGATCGCGTGCGTCACGCTGTTGCTGCTCACCGAGCATCTGTCCTTCGAAATAAACTCGTTTGTCTTTTCCGCACAAAAGGCCAACTGGGGCGCGTTGTTGTTTTTCATCAAGACCGGCCTCTGGGCGCTCCTTGCCGTGGGCGGACTGATGACCGGCGTAGTGTCCACCATCGCCAGTGTGCTTTGGTTATGGGTGGCCACCAATCTGTTGGTCATCGTGGCCGGTTACTTCATTGTGGTTGACGTACATAAGGGCCGGGGCGTCAGTGCCGTCACCACGGTTTCGGTCTGGAGAGCAGGGTTGCCCTTTTATCTGGGAGGCGGGCTGATCGCATTAAGTCAGTACGCTGAACGTTTTCTGATTCTGGACATTGAACCGTATGCCAGCCTCGGCAAATACGTTTACTCCTGGTCTGCCGCCAACACGTTGCAAGCACTGTCCTACGCTGTTGTTGCAGTGGTGGGCATTCCCGTGCTCGCCAAGCGTTATAAAAATAGCCAGCAGGCGCTGACGGTCCGGCAATTGTTCGTTAATCAATGGGTGCTGCGCTCCCTGATGGTTTCCTGCGCGGTGGCTGTGCTGATTTATGCTTTCTTCAATATTTTGCTCGATTATGTGGACGCAGCAGTCCCGCGTCCGGATAACCGGATTTTAGCGATTCTGATTTTCTCTTTTGCCCTGCGCGCCGTCGGCGATATCGTCTGGGGCGGTCTTATTGCCTCGAAGAACAGTCGGGTTTCGGTAGCCAGTGCAGCGATCTGTTTGTCGGTTTCACTGCCCGTCAGCTATGTGCTCATCAAGCACTATTCAATTTATGGCGCGGCGTGGGGCAATGTCTTTTCGATCACGGTGCAGTTGGCCGTCATTGCTTTGCTGACCAGGTTTGCCCGGTCAAAGGGGGCCTTGTAATGGCCATCTCGCTACCGTCCATAGAGTTTCGCGGAAGAAAACTCGATTCACCCATTTCATTCCTGATTCTGCTGTGTGGTCTTTTTCTGTCTATTGCGATGCCGCTGCTGATGCACCGCGATCCTGGCCCGGATGCGATGACCTTGTGGACGTCATACGTTCGTTCAGACAACTGCAATTTCTGGAATCCGTTTTCACCAGATCGGTCCTCTTATGAGTGCTCCGCTTACCTGCTGCGTCCCACCGGGATCAACCTGACCAATGCGTGGGCCTACGGGATGTTGTGCAACCTGTTTCTGACCTCTATCCCGATCTTCATCTTCAAAAGAATACCGATAACGATCTTCCTGACCTTGTGCCTGTGGGGAGTAGTCAGGTCGTTTTTTCTCGATAACCTGACCAAGGAAATCATTGTCTCGGTGGCGGTGATCGCCATTCTGTTTTTCTCCTTTTCGAAACGCTACGGCGCGGGCTTTTTCCTCTCTGCGCTGTTTTACGGTGTGCTGATCCGGCCCTACTGGATATTGTTTTCGCTGGTCTGGGTCGGTGTGTGCGTGATGAAGAAGCATGTATCGCGTTTCAGCTTTTTCGTGATGTTGTTCATGTTCTACCTGGTGATCGCGACGGCCATTCAGTTGCTGGTCGGCTATTCGGTTTCATCCATTCGCGCCAGTAACAATGAACAGCGGACTTTGGGTGAAGAAGGTTCGAAGTCATTGATCGTTTCATGGATTAACGGCGGAGATTTCGTGTCCCAGGCAGTGGACTCGATGAGCATCTTTTTCAGGCTGTCTTTCCCGGTGGAGTTGATCCTGCTCTCCGGCCTGGGGCAGATCATATTCGTCGTCCTGATGATGATGACCTCGTTACTGATGTTCAAAATGATGACGTCGAGTCACTACAAGGGCTCAACCATCGAGCCGAAAGTCAAAGAGCTGATTGCGATCCCTCTGTCCTTTTTATTGGTGCAGGGGTTGTTCGAGCCTGACTTCGGCTCGTTTGCCCGACATTTCTCCATGGTGGTTCCGGTGCTGTTTCTGGGGCTGGGATTGCAGCTGCGCTCAAAGAAACCCGAGTCGGTTGAATCAAGCGTTCAGCGCTGAGGTTTGTGGTCTATGCAAAGCAAGAAAAAATCGTTGGAAATAGAAACGCTCAGAGGTCTGGCATGCCTGCTGCTGGTGCTCTATCACGTGATAGGTCCGCTGGGCGGCGGACTGAAAATCGACCTGGGGTCACCTTTTCGGGTGTTGGCGGATTCGATGGTGTACGTCAGGATGCCGCTGTTCACCTTCATATCGGGCTACATCTATTCGATATACAAGATCAGAGGCAATGACTTCTCCGCTTACTGCGTTGGCAAGGTGAGACGGTTGATCGTGCCGTTGTTTTTTGTCGGTATTCCATTTTCGGTGCTGCAGGTTGTAGGGCCTGGCGTTAACAAGGAGGTCGGGTTAATCGACGCCTTGTTGTCGTTCTACATACCGGTTAACCATTTCTGGTTTTTGCAGGCCGTCTTCATCATCTTTGTGTTTGTCGGTTTTCTGCAGTGGCGCGGTCTGTTGCAGACGGCGACGCGGCTGTATCTGCTGTTCTTGTTTTCGGCGCTGGTGTTCTTGTTGCCGCCTTTTCCGGTTGACGCGTTTGGCATCAATGGCGCGATCTATTTGCTGCCGTTTTTCGTGACAGGGATGATTTGCCACGAAAAGGTCAGTGCCTTGAAGCAATCGCTGAAAGTGATCGGGCCGGTCGTGTTCGTCTTGATATCGGCTGTGCTGCTGTATGTCGCCGCCGTGGATCGCGAACTCATTGTCGATCGTAGAAGCGTTGTCGGTTTGCTCGTTGGCTGTATGTCCTGTGTCGCGCTACTGTCGACTGACATGCGCTCTAAAGCCCTGATCTGGCTGGGTGGATATTCTTACGCCATTTTCCTTTTTCACGTGCTGTTTGCTGCCAGTTCGCGGTTTGCCTTGGGTCGTTTGGGCGTCACGGACGACAGCGTTCTGGTCGCAGGCGGCGTGCTGTGCGGATTGTTGGGGCCCGTGCTGTTGTCGAACATTTTCAGCCGCTTCACCCTGACTTCCATTCTGTTCCTGGGCGAGCGAGTTACCCGCAAAAAGACTCCAGCGGTCGGGTTGAAGGTGCCTCAATCCTGAGTGCCCATTCAGCCGGCTTACTGATAGAGGAATGAGCCAGTGGTAGATGTCGATGATGTGCGCCCCGTTCCTGCTCAGGTTGTCGAAGTGAGAAGTTCACGCGATCGGCTTGCTGCAATGACCAAGGGTAAAGCGGGGGAGGTGCTGGCCATCTCGGTAATTGGCGACAGTTACAGCGCGGGGCAGGATTTTTATCTCAATGCCCTCACTCAGCACTTGGCGAAAGATTTTGGTTTTGCCGGGCCTGGTTATGTCGGGTTCAATCACGGTGCCGCGCTCGGCGGTACGAATTTCAAATACACCCGCAGCAGCAAGAAGTACTTCGGTGGAGATTGGGACGTTTCCAGTCTTGGCCAGGCGAGTCCGGACAGCCGCACCGTGACCGGGCAAACGGGCGCTTTTCTTGAAGTGGATTCCAAAGAAACGGCATCCATCAACACAGCCATTACCGACGCCAAGTTGCTTTACCTGGGCAATGGAAAAACCAGTGAGATGCGCTATCGGTGGACACCTTCAGGCACCTGGCAGCCTTTGACGTTGGCCGGTTCCGGGGTTCAGGAAGTGCAACTCAGTATCCCCGCCAATGCTGAATGGTCGTTAAAGCTCGAAGTAGTGAAAGGTGCGCCGACGTTGTTTGGTCTGTGGCTGGCCAATAATCAGGGCGGCGTCAGGGTCTCCAAACTCGCCGCTTCCGGTGGCGCCTCAGGTGACTTTTATAAAAACGACCGTCCATGGCAAACCCAATGGAAGGCCATCGTTTCCAAGATACCGGCGGACGTTTACCTGATCATGTTAGGCGGTAATGACCAAGGGTTTGGCGTCAAGCCCAACGACTATCTGGAGAACATGAAAGGGTTGGTGCGGATGATTCGCGAAGTTCATCCGGCGGCGAGCATCAACGTGATCTTGCGTCAGGACACAACGCGCTCCAGTGCGTATCCGATGTCGGAGTACGCCCAGGTGCTTGAGCCTTGGGCGCGTTCGGAGCACATCGTGTATTCGAGTTTGCAGTGCACGTTCGGTCCCGACTTCAAGCGCTACGCCAATGACGGGCCGACGCCCATGATCGGTCCGGACAAAATCCACCCTATCCCGGGTTCGGGCGGTCGGCTTATTGCCGATTACGTGTATCGCCTGATTGTCGGAGGGGGCGGTGAGTCGCCGGGCCAGTGTGGTTCCGCTTTGAAATAATCATTCACCGTTCAAAGCGTTCCAGATGGCTCAGCAGCTCTGCGGTTTTCACAGGCATCAAGTCAGGATCACATCGCGTTTCAATATTGATAACAATTGCCGGGTCGCTATAGCGCACGCGAACCCGGAATCGCCAATCATTGAAAATCACTTTAAGCCCGTCGCTTTCATCGATATCCAGGGCCTGGTGGGCGTACAGACTTTTCAGATGGTTCAAGAGTGCAAAAGGGTCCCTGGCCGGGCGATGGATATCGCCCGAAGAGGGGAACACCCCGATGCGCTCAACCAACAAGGCTGTGCCAAACCAGGCCGCCGAAGTGGAGGATAACGACGGGGTTTTTGACAGCCAGGCCATCACCCCGACGTTGCCCGCTTTCTGTTCGATGTCTACCGAGCGTTTTGCAGTGGTCATAGTGGCTTGCCTGGATGAGTGAGTGGGTCAAAGACCGTTGAGATACAGATGCTCATAGCAAAAGTTGGTGGCGTCGATATAGCCTTCTGCACCGCCACAATCAAAGCGCAGGCCTTCGAACTTGTAAGCCAGCACGCAGCCATTTTGAGCCTGCTTCATCAGTGCGTCGGTGATCTGGATTTCGCCACCCTTGCCCGGTTGGGTGTCGGCGATCAAATCAAAAATATCGGGGGTCAGAATGTAGCGGCCAATGATCGCCAGGTTGGACGGTGCGTCCTCGGGTGCCGGCTTCTCGACCATGCTGTTGACCCGGTAGATCCCTTCGGAAATCAACTCCCCAGCGATCACGCCATATTTATGAGTCTGATCTCGAGGCACTTCTTGAATGGCCACGATCGAGCAGCGGAATTTTTTGTAGAGCTGGATCATCTGCGCCAGTACGCCGTCACCTTGCAGGTTCAGGCACAGGTCATCCGCCAGCACCACGGCGAACGGTTCGTCACCGATCAAGGGGCGACCGCTGAGAATCGCGTGCCCCAGGCCTTTCATTTCGACCTGGCGGGTGTAGGCGAACGTGCAGGTTTCAATCAGCTCGCGGGTGCCGGCCAGAAATTTTTCCTTTTCGGTGCCGCGAATCTGGTGTTCCAGTTCATAGCTGATATCGAAATGGTCTTCCAGCGCACGCTTGCCCCGGCCGGTCACAATTGCCATGTGCTGCAGACCGGCGTCCCGTGCCTCTTCAACGGCGTACTGGATTAAAGGCTTGTTGACGATCGGCAGCATTTCCTTCGGCATGGCTTTAGTAGCAGGCAAGAAGCGCGTGCCATAACCGGCGGCGGGGAACAAGCATTTACGAATCATAGATATATCCTGGAAAGTCATTATTCACATCCGCGCAAAAACAATATCGAGTGTGGCTGTGAGTTTTGAAGTATTACTGAGGTTGTACTTTAATACCTGAGTGAGGCTTTATTGGCAATTATTAGCAGGCGTAGAGTGGGGCAAATGTTATTAGTTGTCTGGGCTGATGCCTTTTAGTTAATTTTAGTCGGTGTCTGTTAATAGTGTTGGTTGTTCTGAAGTGCTAATAAGTGTTTGGCGTCAATGGGTGATGTGCACATTTAACATTGCCTGTAATTGAGCACTTCAATACCCCACTATGGACCGCTCTATGAAGATTCTGGTAACGGGTGGAACCGGTTATATCGGTTCTCACACTACACTTGCGCTGCTTGAGGCGGGCTTCGATGTGGTTGTGCTGGACAACCTTTGCAATAGCTCTGACGCGTCCCTGCACGCCATTGAAGCCCTCTGCGGCAAGTCCGCATCGATGATTCGCGGGGATGTGTGCGACCGGGCATTGCTGGACCGGACTTTTCAGGAGCATTCCATTGATGCTGTCCTGCATTTTGCCGGGCTCAAGGCCGTAGGCGAGAGCGTGCGCAAGCCGCTTGAGTATTACGAGGCCAATGTTTGCGGGAGCATTACGCTGTGCCAGGCGATGTCGGCGGCGGGCGTGTTCCGGTTGGTGTTCAGTTCATCGGCCACGGTGTACGGCGCGCCTGAGCAGATGCCGATCCGGGAAGATTTCCCCACCGGCACGCCAACCAATCCTTACGGGCAATCCAAGCTGTTCATCGAAAACGTGCTGCAGGATCTGTGTGCGGCAGAGCCGCGCTGGAGTATCGCGCTGTTGCGTTACTTCAACCCGATCGGCGCTCATGCCAGTGGCCACATGGGGGAAGACCCCAGCGGGATTCCCAATAACCTGGTGCCTTACATCAGCCAGGTGGCCGTCGGCAGTCTCAAGGAGTTGTCGATATTTGGTGACGATTACCCCACCGTCGATGGCACCGGCGTGCGCGACTACATCCACGTGGTGGATCTGGCGGACGGGCACCTCAAGGCATTACAGACGATCTCGACGCGTACCGGAATCAATATCTGGAACCTGGGCACGGGCGATGGTTACAGCGTTCTGGAGGTAGTGCGGGCGTTCGAGCAGGCGTCGGGGCGTCCAGTGCCTTATCGCGTGATGCCACGACGCTCGGGCGACATCGCCGAGTGTTGGGCCGATCCTTCCAAAGCGGCGAAGGAGCTCGGCTGGAAGGCCACGCGAAATCTACAGGAGATGATGACAGACACCTGGCGTTGGCAATCGAATCATCCCAGGGGTTACGTCGAGTAGGGCTTGAAACAGGCCGTCAGCCCCTGGTTTTTCTGCTGAACTGTTATATCAGGACGCAATGTTAATTATGGTCGGGAAAATTGACTGGAAACACGTCCCGCAAGTCCGTAGATATAAAGAACACGCAGGAAGGAGTTTGATATGAAAAAGATGATGGTGATTGCCGTATTGTCCATGATGAGCAGCGGGGCTTTCGCAGTAGAAGTACCTCTTTCGCTGGATACAAAAGTGCTGGGTGATGTAACGGCGGCACAAGCTGCATTGGCCAGCACTGCGATTGTTTCAGGCGCAGTGGCTGCCTCCAGCAGCGGCGGAAGTTCCAACGGCGGAACAACCGGAAGTACCGGCACAACAGGCACCACCGGTACCACCGGCACACACTGATAAATACCGCAGGTGTCATCCAAGATTGCCCGGCTAACACTGGGTGATCTTGTTTTGGGTTTGCCCTTGAATAGCGTAGTGCCATTATGATTCGTAGCGTTCCTTTTTTAATGCTGGCAAGTATTGCTTTGCAAGGTTGTATGTTTTCGCCGGGCCAACATATGAGCACCAGCGATATCACTCGCGAAGGCTCAAGCGAAAACAGTCGGGTCGAGCTTATTCCGATTACCCCCAAGCTTATCGCCATGGACAGGGCCACTCAGGTACATGAGTCATTACCCCCGGAATTGTTGACCACGCCCGACGAATACCGCATCGGTAACAACGATGTCTTGTACATCACGGTATGGGATCACCCCGAGCTGACCGCACCTTCTGGCGCGCAACAGCAGATCGATGCAAACGGCCGTCTTGTTCGGTCCGATGGCACGCTGTATTACCCCTACATCAAAGAAGTCCAGGCCGCCGGAAAGACCATCCAGCAATTGCGATCCGATATTGCCGAGAAGTTGTCGACCTTCATCTCGGACCCGCAAGTGGATGTCGCCGTGTTGCGCTTTGCCAGTCAGAAAGTGGTGGTGTCGGGCGCCGTATTGAGAGCAGGCCCTCAAGCGATTTCAACCAATCCGCTCAATGTGGTTGAAGCCTTGGGTTCGGCCGGTGTCGATCCGCTGAATGCGGACTTGTCCGGGTTGCTGTTGACGCGAAACGGGCGGGTTTATCCGCTGAATCTAGACGCGCTTAATCAACAGAATGCCGAGTTGCAGAAGGTCTACCTCAGAGGCGGCGATCAGTTGTATTTGCCCTACAACGACAGCAAGAAGATCTACGTGATGGGCGAGGTCAATCAGCCGCGTGCATTGACCTTCAAGACCCGCACCATGAATCTTTCCGACGTCATTGGTTCGGTAGGAGGGTTGAACCAGACCACCTCGAACGGCAACGCCGTGTACGTCATTCGCGGTGTAGAAAACCTCGATGTCGAACCCGCCAAAATCTATCAATTACACGCCGAGTCGCCGTCCGCCATGGCGCTCGCCACTCACTTCGATGTCCGCCCTCAGGACATTGTTTATGTAGGCCCTGCCAACGTTACCCGCTGGAACCGCTTCATCAGTCAATTGGTGCCATCGGCCTCGATTCTCGGTATGGGCGCGGCGGCACAAAACAACTTAAGTGAAGCCAACAGCAGATAAGGTCTGGTCCCACTGTGAGAACGTTGAACGTTAGCGTCTGCTTGATGGCGGCATTGCTGTTGTGTGGATGTAATCCGCTGATGAAGGCCACACTGGCGAACTTCAAAGCCGTGGCCACCGGGCCTGACGACCTGGAGTTGACTCCGGCGCAAGTGGCCGAGGTTCAGTATCCGCAACTCAAGCTGACCACCCCTTCCGGAGAAGGGGTGTTGGCGATGGTGCGTGAGCGAGGTGACTTGCAGTACTGGGTCGCGTCCGGCAAGCAGGTGTTGTTGCTGCGCGACGGCCTGGCGGTTCGCACTGTCGGCCTGGGCTTTGAAGGTGACCTGGACGGGACCCGTATCGAAGCGCAATCGCCGTTCAAGCAAGGCCTTCACCGATTGCCCGATGGATACACCAGCCAGCGCTGGATCGATCTCTATCGAGGTTACGAAGTGGGTGTTGCCGTGAGCAGCCGCTTTACCCGAAAACCCATGGAAACCCTCAGGATCCTGGACAAGGCATACGCCGTGCTGCGTGTCGATGAGCAGATAGAGGCACCGGCTATTGGCCTGCGCGCGACCAATCATTATTGGGTCGATCCGGATAACGGTTTCATCCTCCAGAGTGAACAGCAACTGACAGGGCAACTCAGGGTGAAGATCGTGCAGTTGACCTCTGAGCGCGGGGCTGTCCGTTGAAGTTTCCCAAGGTGTTATGGACGTGCCTGTTGTTGATCTGCGGTGGCGTGAATGCGGCAGTCAACGTCAGCGGTGATGTGCGCAATCCGGGGCCGGTCGAGCTGCAATCCGGGGGGCGCGTGCTGGACGTGATGCGTTTGGCGCAACCCAATCCTGAAAGCTACTGGCTGGCGGCCGCCTGGCTGCGACAACCATTGCTTGAGGAGCAGACCCGACTCAAGACCGGGGTCCTGTTTGACTTGAAGGTGCTGCAACGCACCGCATTGCTCTTCGATCGGCCCAGCCGGGCGGCATTGGCGTTGCAGTTGTACGAGCAAGTCAGCCGCATGCCGGTTACCGGGCGCCAGGTGGCGGTCCTTGATCCGATCGCGGTGGAGGTCGGCTTCGCTCGCAACTTCCGCCTCGATGACGGCGACAGCCTTATCTACCCGAAGCGTTCCGATGTGGTTGAAGTGCTGGGCGCTGTCGCCGAACCGTGCCGGCTCGCCTTTCGCCCGCTGCAAGAGGCGCGGGATTACCTGCAAGGGTGTTCATCGCTGACCGATGCCGAAGCCGATTACCTCTGGATCGTTCAGCCCGACGGGGTCACCCGCCGTGTCGGCATTGCGCCGTGGAATCGTGAAAGCGGGCAGGTGCCTGCCGCCGGCAGCAAAATCCTGGTCCCTGTCAAAACCGATGATCTTAATCCGCCTATACCTGAACTGAATCAGCAGTTGGCCGAATTTCTTGCCACGCAACTGGCTGAGGTGGTTCCTTGAATTTACGTTTTGCTGCAGTGCTGTTGTTGCCGTGTGGTTTGGCTCATGCAGAGCCGCGATTGACTCAAAATGATTTCGGCGGGGTGGGCTTGATGCAAACGCCGACGGCTCGAATGGCACCGGCCGGCGAGTTGAGTGTGAATGCCAGTCGAACCGAGCCCTATACCCGTTACAGCGTTTCATTGCAGCCATTTGAATGGCTGGAAGGCTCGTTTCGCTATACAGCGATCACCAACCGCCGGTATGGCCCCGAGTCGTTGAGTGGCGACCAGAGTTATAAAGACAAGGCTGTGGACCTCAAGCTACGCCTTTGGCAAGAAAGCCACTGGGCACCTGAACTGGCCCTGGGTTTTCGCGACGTCGGCGGTACCGGACTGTTCTCCAGCGAATTCCTGGTCGCCAACAAACGCTATGACGACTTTGATTTCAGTGCAGGTATTGCCTGGGGATACATCGGCAATCGAGGCGATTTCGACAACCCGTTGGGCTGGGCGGCTGATCGCTTCAATACCCGGCCGGACGGCGAGGGCACCGGTGACGTCAACACCAATGCCTATTTTCGTGGGCGACCTTCATTGTTTGGCGGCGTGACCTACCAGACCCCCTGGGAGCCGCTCAGCCTGAAGCTTGAGTACGAAGGCAACGACTACAAAAACGAGCCGAAAGACAATGCCATCAAGCAGGACTCGCCCATCAACATCGGCGCCGTGTTCAAGCTGACCGATTCGGTCGATCTCAGCGCGGGTTGGGAGCGCGGCAATACTGCGATGTTCGGCATCACCCTGCACACCAACTTCGTCAGCCGCAAGGCGCCGGCCAAGACTTACGATCCGCCCGCGGAGCGTCTGCCGACACAGGCACCCGCCACACCGCCGGATCAGGTCAACTGGGCCAACGTATCGCAACGCCTGCAGAACAATGCGGGTTATAAAGTCGAACGTATTGCTCAGCGCGGTCCCGAGTTGTTTGTGTACGGCGAGCAGACGAACTATTTCCATTCGGCCAAAGCCGTCGGCCGCGCCAGCCGGATTCTGGACAACAGCGTCAACGACGATATCGACTGGTTCACCCTGGTGAACAAGCGCTACGACATGTCGCTGGAAGAAACCAGCGTGCCGCGCGAGACCTTCCGCGAAGTAGTCAACAATGAGGAGCCGCTGCAAACCTTGCACCGAACCACTGAGGTCAACGGGGCGATGCCGCATACCGAGACCACGCTCTATACTGCCGCGCGCGATCCCTTCAGCTATGGTGTCGGGCTGGGCTACAAACAGAACGTCGGCGGCCCTGATGGTTTGCTCTATCAGCTGAGTGCCGATGCGGACGCCGAGTATCGTTTCACGCGCAATACCTGGTGGAGCGGCCTGCTGAGCGCCAACCTGGTGAACAACTACGACAACTTTACCTACGACGCACCAAGTGGTTTGCCCCGGGTGCGGACCGACCTGCGCAAGTACCTGACGACCTCTGACGTCACCATGCCCACGTTCCAGTTCAGCCACGCCGAGCAACTGGATAAAGACCTGTATGGCATGGTCTACGGCGGCTATCTGGAGTCGATGTTTGCCGGTGTGGGCGGTGAGGTACTGTTCCGTCCGGCAGGCCAGCGTTGGTCGGTGGGTGCAGACCTGAACTACGTGCGTCAGCGCGAGTTCAACCAGGGTTTTGGCTTGCGCGATTACTCGACCGTGACCGGCCATATCACCGGTTATACCGACTTGCCTTTCGATACCCAGGCCGCCGTCAGTGTCGGCCGTTACCTGGCGCGGGATTGGGGCGCCACAGTCGATCTGTCACGGGAGTTCCGCAATGGCGTGCGATTCGGTGCCTGGGCCACGCTGACCACCGCGACAACAGCGGAATACGGTGAAGGCAGTTTCGACAAGGGCATCTACATCTCCATTCCGTTCGATGAACTGATGAGCATGTCGACCATGCGTAGGGCCAATATCGTCTGGTCGCCGCTGACCCGGGACGGCGGTGCACGGCTCAATCGCAGCTACTGGCTGCACTCGATGACCGATAGCCGTGACAGCGACTTGTTCTACCGTAACTTCGACAAGATCACTGAGTGAACGCGGGCGATCTGCAGGGCGATTAGCGCTGTAGATCGCATCGCGGTCGACTGGAAGGGAACAACCTCGAAGGTCTTTTAGTAAGCAGCGCCATCTTGCGCAGGGTTCTCTGCGTTAAAACGACACACTTGCAATGATAAGCCGGGGGCTGACTCAGCTCCCGGCTTGAACAAGTGTTGCCGTGTGTCAGGGAGCCTGGTGTGGCAGGGGCGTAAGTGCGACTCAGCGCCTGATAGACGCCCATGAAAAAGGGGACTTGCGTCCCCTTGTCATTTTGCGGTGCCTGGTATTCAAGTGATCAATAGATGTCTTTTGACAGCAAGGTAAAAGGCGTCTTCACCAGGATCTTCAAATCCAGCCACAACGACCAGTTATTGATGTATTTGAGATCGATCTCCACACGCTTTTGCATCTTGTCGATGGTGTCGGTCTCGCCACGGCAACCGTTGATTTGAGCCAACCCGGTAATCCCCGGTTTGATTCGGTGGCGAGCCATGTAGGCGAGAATCTTCCCGGAGTAGTAATCGTTGTGCGCAACGGCGTGGGGACGTGGTCCGACCAGAGCCATATGGCCTTGCAGCACATTGATCAACTGCGGCAGTTCGTCGAGCGAAGTACGGCGGATAAAGCGTCCCACCGGAGTGATCCGAGAATCGTTACGGCTGGCCTGCTTGACCTCAAGGTCATCGTGCACGCGCATCGAGCGAAACTTCCAGACCTGGATCACCTTGCCATTCCAGCCGTGGCGGTCCTGCTTGAAGAACACCGGGCCGGGAGAGTTGAGTTTAACGGCCAGGGCAATCAGTAACAGCAACGGACTTAGAAGAACCAGGGCCAACAGCGCCACGCTCTTTTCCAACAGGCTTTTACTGAGTGCGGCGGTTGGCTGGCTGGTCAACGGGCTTTCATTCAAGTAGATCGCCGGCAAGCCGTCCACGACCCTTACCGAGTGATTGAGCAGCATCAGGCTGTTCAAGTCCGGCACCCAGACCACATCGACGTTGGCCCCCAGCAAATCGATATACATGGCTTCAATGTTTGCCGCTTCACTCAGGGGTAGCGTGATGTACAAACGGCGGATGTCATGGGTTTTGATCAGCGCCAGCAGATGCTCTTGCGGGCCTACGATCGGCGGTGAGCCCATCGCCAGCGGGAGCGTTGTGTCGGTGCTGACCAACCCCACCAGCGGGAAGTGTTCAAGGCTACGCAGCTTCCGGGCGAGACCCAGCGCCAACTCGCCCGTACCGACGATCAGGGTTTTATGCTCGCTTTGAAGTGACCGTTGATAGTATTGCGAGAATCCGTGCAGCGGCACGTACAACAGTGCCTGCCCGAGATAACCGCAGGCTGCCCATATCAGGATCAGTTGACGGGAAAACAGTCCATCGGCCTTGCAGATGAACGCCACACAGGCCAATGCCGCCAGGGTCATTGTCCAGCCCACCAACAAACGCCCCAATCCCTCCAGGTAATTATCTTTCTTTGCATAGACGCCACACCAGGTATAGGCGGGCACCGAGGCAAGTACCGTTAGAATTGCGCACACTCGGTAATAGAACTCCACCGTCCCGGTGTGGTAATAAACCAGTAGAAACAACAGGGCTACAACAAAGCCCTGACCCAGTGCCCATTGTCCCCAGAAGGTCAATCCTTTGAGGTGGGTATTTCGATTGATACGAAGATTGTTAACCATGCGATATCCCCAAAATACGTCCATTCGCGTGTCGACAGACAAGAGCCAAGTTGATGTGGTAAACATTATTATTTTTATAAGAGGGCAAAACATTGACGATCGAAATGCCACTGTGCGGCGTGCTCGTCAGTGAATAGATTAATTTATTGGGCAGAAAGCTGTCTGACGACTTTTAACGAGTGGTAAGTTGGTGTCCTGGTTATATTGAGGCGGCGAAGTGTTAGAAATAGTCGATAATGAAAGTTGATTTCAGGAGGGGCAAGCGAGATTGTCTGCGGAGGGGGAGGGGGCTGAGGGTGAAATGGTGGGGTGCTTTTTTGTTTTTGTATGCACTACCATTGCGATCAATCTTATTGATTCAGGTGAGGCTTTTCCCCCGTACTATTTTTTGAATCAGGCAATAGCCACGATTCCTCACGGCCCGGAACAAACGTTCACCATTGCTGGCACTCTTGAACTTTTCCTGTAGCCTGCTCAAGCACATTTCCAGGCCTCGATAATGCTCGGGTTCTCTGCCGATGCTCCGAATAAGATCATCTTTACTTACGACTCGCTCATCATGGTGCAGCATTTTCTTGACCAGTGTGGCTTCTAGCCCGGTCAAGACAACCTCTACGTCATCTTTGATCAACGCACCATTGCCATGACTCAATCGCCAGGCTTCTGTATAGGGATAATGCGGTTTTACCGCCTCGTTGAGGAGTGAATCCTGGGTGTTTTCCCGGTCTTCATCTGCCCGTGAGGATATGTTGCTGAACCGCGTATCGGACTGGGCCGCTCGCCACTCGGATTCGAATGAAGAGAGAATGCGCTGTGTATCATGTCTGATAACGGGAGGGACAATTCTGTCCAGGTGAGGGGAAATAAATTCCATTAGTTTAGGGGCGGATGAGGGTAGGGCAACACCCTCGACAAACATCTTTGCCTGCGACGTACCAAATGAGTTATATCGCTCGCTCGATAATAATGCCTCAAGCTCTAGTTGTAATGCCGGGCTGTGAGTAACGACGACAAAATATTTTCTGGGGAGGGGTGTACTGCTTTCCATGTCTCTCTCCTGAAGGGCATACTCAGTTTTTAATTCAAAAGGTTGTCGGCAGGGGAGTAATGGCTCCCTTGAAAGTATTCAAACGGCAGCGCGCGCGCCAGTATATGGCTCGCGGCATGCTCCACTCTGTCAGCTATGAAGGCGACTTTAGTGGTGTGGGTCAGCATGGTCATGCGTTCGTGGAGACGATTGAATAATTCGGGGTTGCCCGTGAGTTTAAGGCTTAAGTCTAGGGTTGAAAGAGGGATCTTGATATAGTCGAAAAGATTCAGGGTTGTAAAGATCTCGATACTTTCATTGTCGATGTTGTAACCATCGAACGCGATTTCTATGCCGTGGTCTTTCAACAGATACACATTGTTGAGAATCTTCTTTTTTTCACTGAAACTGACCGCCGAAAGAGGCAGTTCATTGAAAGCGATAACCAGCGTCTGACCAAAGTTGTGCAGGGCGTCGCTGGACTGTATCAACTCTTCCGCGAGTGCTGAATCGGCGAGGTCTGATTGTCCGACGCAGACAAATCTACGACTTAAGTATTTGTTTTTGCTGGATATATTATGGTCTTTCAGCGAAAAGGCAATCAGCCGGGTCTGCATGAGCACTTCACTGTAGATGCCGCTCATCTGCTGCATGGATGCCGCAAAAGATGCGTGGGCTGGCTGAGCCGGACTGTCGTCAAACTGTATTCTGATCTCGCTGCCAAATGGGCAGTCATCACGAGTAAGGATCAATTGTCGAGACAGATAATGACTCGCACGATAGATGTGTGACGCGCTCATCGTTGCGTTCATAATGCAATAACTCCCTGCATATTAATCATCAGGCGGTCGAGATGAGACCCCTGACGAGACGATATCCATGCCCACGAATACTTTGAATGGCGTTGGTGCCATACATGCCTTTTATCTTGCCGCGCAGGCGACTGATAGATTTTTCCAAGGCCCTTGGGTCATAAAACGTTATATTCAGACCCATGATTCTGGCGATTTCATCATGGCTCAGTATTTGATTTCTTGTTTCGGCAAAGGCTTCCAGGATTTTCATTTCCGGAAACGAAACATCCAGTTTTTTATAGTCTCCAATCAGGCACATACGCGTGGGGTCCAAGAGTAAACTGTGTTGCTTGTGCCATTCTGCGCTATTAAAAAACTCGGAAAGTACGTCCGGGTTATCTTCAGGAAGCGTACTGAATTTAATGCAGTGGTCGGCGCCGGCAAGATAGTATCTCATCTTGTTGTAGGTGCCTTTGCCGGTGATGGCTACAAAGATAATAAGGGCCTGGTTATCGGCACGCATATTTTCCACCAAGGCGATGCTTTCATCAAACGCCTGAGGGCTGTCAATGACAATGAATACTGCACGGTATGAATGGGAACCCTTATTTTTTCTAAACAAGTTGTTGAAGCACATAGTGTCAACGGGTATATCATGCGCTACATAGCTTGCAACTAATGCCCTGAAACCCTCAGCTAAACTATGGGTCCGCCCAATGGTGAGAATACCCGTCACCTCCTTTGTGTGGCTGTGGCTGGTATTCGTTAATTTCCCTGTAAGCATCATGCTTTGACTCGGCTGGGTGCTGACATTTGGATGTTAAAGCACCAATTCTCATTTGTGACTGACAATTGGTAACATTTCCCGGGTTTTCAAGCAGGTGTCACAATTTTTTTAACATTGTTGAGCAATCTGGCGAGATCCTTTGTGCCCCTGATGCTTGGTATGCACAGTGGCAAATAGGCATCATTGTGCCATCTTTTCGCGCAATGTCCCGCTTTTCCAGTTCAATAAGCCTGGGTGGGCGGTTGAAGCTGCCTTAGTTGGATTTTTTATGGAGGCCTAATGAGTTACCACAACTAGGCTGCTTTAAGTGCCGGTTTTAGTATGTGTTTTGTTTGGAACTAGCTGATTTTTCTTGTTATGTAACGTTCTGGTTGATGTTGACATTCATGGACAATTATTAACGTTGAGTTTTAATGCAGGTCTGAATGCGTTTTACTGACTCGTTGGCGATAAAATCGTCAGTTCGTCAGCAGTTTTGCTTTTGTGGATGAGGGGGGTAATGGATTTTTGGACTACCGTAACGGTATTGATTTTAGGCGTGGTGGAAGGGCTGACAGAGTTTTTACCCATATCAAGTACAGGGCACCAAATCATTGTCGCGGACCTGCTCGGCTTCGGCGGTGAGCGTGCCATGGCTTTCAATATCATCATTCAACTTGGGGCCATCCTGGCCGTGGTCTGGGAGTTTCGGCGAAAGATCCTCGAGATCGTCACAGGCTTGCCAACCCAACGTAATGCGCAACGGTTTACCTTGAACTTATTGATCAGCTTTATGCCTGCCGTTGTATTAGGTGTATTGTTCGCCGATAAGATTCACGAATATCTGTTCAATCCAATCACCGTGGCGGTGGCATTGGTAGTGGGCGGTATCGTTATGTTGTGGGCTGAGCGGCGGGAACATAGGGTGTATGTCGACCATGTTGACGACATGCGTTGGACCGACGCGTTAAAGGTCGGGTTCGCTCAATGCCTGGCGATGATACCGGGCACCTCACGCTCAGGATCGACCATTATCGGTGGGTTGCTATTTGGACTGTCGCGCAAGGCAGCCACCGAGTTCTCGTTCTTTCTGGCCATGCCAACCATGGTCGGTGCCGCCGTCTACTCAGGCTACAAATATCGGGATCTGTTCCAGGCTGGCGACCTGCCAGTCTTCACCTTAGGCTTCGTCACCGCGTTCTTTTTCGCCATGATCGCCGTGCGCGGCTTGCTCAAGTTTATCGCCAGCCACAGCTACGCCGCGTTCGCCTGTTACCGAATTGCATTCGGTCTGGTGATCCTGGCCACATGGGCATTCGGTTGGGTTAATTGGACTGAAGCAGCAGCGCTCTGACACGTGAACCAGGCTGCGGACCCACCAGCCTGGTATTTAAAAGATAAAACGGATTAACGCCCTTCAAGCAACTCAGCTGCCTGATCCAGCAACGCCAAAGGCTCTTTAGCCTTGTGGATATCCACCGACAACAACTGCCGAAACTTGCGTGCCCCCGGGAACCCGGTGCCCAGCCCCAGCACGTGCCGGGTGATATGGTGCATCGAACCGCCCGCATCAATATGCGCCGCTATATAAGGCCGCAACTTCGCCAGCGCCTCCGCCCGGCTAATCACCGGCGCCGTACTGCCGAACAATTGCTGATCCACCTCAGCCATCACATAAGGATTGTGATACGCCTCACGGCCCAACATCACACCGTCAAACGTTTGCAAATGCGCGTGACAGGCTTCCAGCGTCTTGATCCCGCCGTTAAGAACAATCTCCAACTCCGGAAAGTCCGCCTTCAACCGCGCCGCCACGTCATAACGCAGGGGCGGAATGTCACGGTTCTCTTTCGGCGATAAGCCCTCCAGAATCGCAATCCGCGCATGTACCGTAAAACTCGTGCACCCTGCATCCCGAACCGTGCCAACAAAATCAACCAATTCCTCGTAACTGTCCCGCCCATTAATCCCGATCCGATGTTTCACCGTCACCGGAATCGACACCGCATCGCGCATCGCCTTCACACAATCCGCCACCAGCTGCGGATGCCCCATCAGGCACGCGCCGATCATATTGTTCTGCACCCGATCACTCGGGCAGCCGACATTGAGATTCACCTCGTCGTAACCGTGGTCCTGAGCCATACGGGCGCAGGCGGCCAAGTCGAGAGGGACGCTGCCGCCGAGTTGCAGGGCCAACGGGTGTTCGGCTTCGTTGTGACGGAGGAAGCGGTCGTGATCGCCGTTGAGGAGCGCGCCGGTGGTGACCATTTCGGTGTAGAGGAGGGCGTTTTTCGATAGTAAACGTAGGAAAAAACGGCAGTGGCGGTCAGTCCAATCCATCATCGGCGCCACGGAGAAACGGCGGGAGAGCGGGGCGGGTGTGGCGGTGATTGGGGGCATTGGGGGTCTGGAATCGATGGGGCTGGGAGGTGGGAGAGTTTATCAGGAATGGGCTTTTGAGGTGGAGACGAGTCTTACTGGGGTGGCGTTGCAGCAGAACAGAGCGCCTTTTTTGCCTCAAGAAACCGCCTTGGCTGAACCAATCCTGTCGCCCAGCCAAGTTTCATAATGTCTGACGAATTGGCGTCCTAGGATGAGGCGTAGTCGAACTGCCAAGCTTCCAGCCCCCCAGGAACCTGAAAAATGATCTCAAATCTCTTCAAAGTCATGATGATCACGAGTGCCTTGCTGTTAAGCGCCTGCTCAGGCGTCAGCACCAGCACCTGTTTTTCAGATGGCTGCCAATCGTTCGACGGCCATGGCGCCAACAAGTTGAACCTTGGCGGAAGCGCTATCGGTAGCAATTTCAGCGAGTACAGCTCAGGGTTGCTCCGCGACGACTAAGGCGTAATGCCCCCGACGGAAGATGTTTCCGTCGGGGCGCGTTGTTACCTGATGTACCGCGAGTGCTGAATGAGGGACTGTTTCTCAGCTGGACGCGGCTTCGCCAGCGCTTGCGTGGAACGATGTGTGGCGGTTATTTGGGGGCGGGCGTTGCTATCCACTCGCTCAGGACTTTCTGATAGTTACCGGTCACCTTGGCCAGGTGCAGCCATTGGTCGACGTATAACTTCCAGGTCATGTCATCGCGGGGCAGCAAGTAAGCCTTCTCGCCGTACTGCATGAACTGGCTCGGGTTAACCGCGCACAACCCGGGTTTAAGTTTCTGCTGATACAACGCTTCCGACGCATCGGTAATCATCACGTCAGCCCTCCTATCCAGCAGCTCCTGGAAGATCGTCACGTTGTCGTGAAGGCTCAATTGCGCCTTGGGCAGAAACGCGTGGACAAACGCTTCGTTGGTGCCACCGGCCGGTTCAACCAAGCGAACCGAAGGCTGGTTGATTTGTTCGACGGTCTGGTACAGGGCCTGATCTTCGCAGCGCACTAACGGGATTTTGCCGTCGACATCCAGTGTGGTACTGAAGAAGGCTTTTTTCTGGCGTTCCAGGGTGACCGAGATGCCGCCGACGCCGATGTCGCACTTGCCGGCCAGCATGTCGGGCATCAGCGTTTTCCACGTGGTCTGCACCCACTCAACCTTGACGCCGAGGCTGTCGGCCAATGTGCGGGCCATGGCGATGTCGATCCCCGAGTACTCGCCGTTCTCGGCTTTGGAGGTATAGGGTTTGTAGTCGCCCGTCGTACACACGCGCAGTTGGTTTTGCTGGATGATGCTGTCCAGATGCGAAGGGCCGTCCTGTGCCTGAGCGCCGAAGGATAGAGCGAGCAGGCCACCGAGCATCATTGTGCATTTTATGGTTTTCATTTTTGGCGGGCTTTTATCCGGGTGGGTTAGAAAAAGTGGAGTGTAGTGAAACAGTTTCCCGGCTGCTATCCACGACGAAAAAGGGCGCTCATTGTGGGAGCGCCCATTGTTGTGTTTGCAAAATGCGGTCTGGCCTCGATGTCATCCTGGCCGTTCGGACTCAGTGACAGCAGCAACTGGAGCCGCCGCACCCCGACTTTTTCTCGACGCTTTGGGGGCGTTCACCCTTCAACACGCTTGCTGGATACCCTGCCTCATTCAGTGCCGATAACAGGACATCGCTGTCGATGTCCCCGGTCACTTTGACCCGGCCAGACGCCAGGTCGACAGTCACTTCACCAACCCCGGCCAATGGCAGCAACGCCGCGTTGACGTGTTTGACGCAACTGCCGCAGCTCATGCCTTCGACTTGCAATTCTGTACCGTTCATTGCGTAAACCTCTTTCGCCATGAGTGGCGGTGGTGTGATGACAGGGTTCGATGGTTGACCTTGCCACGATGGCAAGGTCAAGTGCTTCTTTCAGGCGGTTACTGCGCCATCGGCATCTTCATCATGCTCGACTGCTGTTCCATCATTTTCATCATCATGTCCATCATCTGTTCTGAGTGGTTCTTGTCGCCGGACATGCCTTTGCCCATACCCATACCCATGCCCATGCCCATGCCTTGGCAATGGTTGTGCATCATGCCCATGCTGTCCTTCATCGTGGCCATGCCTTCTTGCATGGCGGCCTGGCGTTCGGCCGGGGTTTTGGCGGCGATCATTTTTTCGTGGGCCGCCTGCATTTTTTCCATCTGTTCGCTCATGGCCTTGTTTTGCGTGGTGGTGGCGGCGGTGGCGGTGGCCGGTGTGGTTGGCGGTGTGTCGGGTTGATGCTCCTCGACGGCCATAGCAACCAATGGGCTACTGATGAGCAGTGCGGCGACGAGTGCTTTGAAGTGCGTATGCATGGCAATCTCCAGTGAGTCAGGGACGTACAGGAACTATTGAGCCGCGCTAAAGAGGCGAAGCCAAAGGAGGGGCGGCCGGAACTCCGGACGCTCGGAGAATGGTTTTAATCGTTGAAGCGAACGAAGCGCAGGCGCGCTGGCGGCCGGGGTGGCGCCGGTCGGTGTAAGGTGAGAAACGCGAACGGAGTCTGGGAGCGGACACTCAGAATCAGCGCAGGCAGCAGAAACAGGACGGCCCAAAGGGCGTGTTCGAAGGTGGGCAAGGTCTGTGCGGGGGGCAGTGCTGTGGCGCTGTGTTCGCAGTATTGCAGGCAGCTGCTGGCATGCTGCTCATGACTATTGTCATGGCCAGCGCTGCTGGTGATTTCATGGGCGGCGTTCAGATCATGGGGCGGCAGGCTAAGACAACCCTGGCTCGCCGCTACCGCAAAGGCTAACAGCCACAGTGCGAGCACTTGGCGGATCAGCAGCGGTAGATGGGTGCGGAGCCCGTGCATGTCTGGTATCCGATCTGAGGGTTATTTTGAGCGTAGCCCTGTGTAGGGGGCTGTCGTTGATCTATATCAAGTGGCGCCCTTTACGTTACTCCGCGGCCATTTCCATCTCTGGACTCAACGTCCCCAGCCAGGCCACCAGCCCAACAATCAGAACGGCCGCAGCCAACTCCAACACCACACTGCGCCGCAGTGCATTCGCCGCTACCCAATACTGCCCGTTGCGCAACGACCTCTGCAAAAACGGTCCAAGGTGAAACCGGTTCAACGCGGCGAGCACCAGCATCCCTGCAAACAAGGTGACTTTGATAAACAGCAAAATCCCGTAGGTGCTTAGAAATAAGTCATCAAGCTCCAGCCCAACGATGAAGAGGTAGTTCACAACACCCGTGACGGTGATGACGACCACAATCAACGCGCCCACCAGTTCAAACTTTGTCACTGCGCGGGCCAGCAGCCGGATGCGCTCTTCGGTTTGCAGAACATTGGCTTTCGCCATCAACGCAAGCGCCACTAGCGCTCCCAGCCACACTCCTGCGGCCAGCAAGTGCAGGATGTCGGTGGTGAAATGCCAGACACGGCGGATGCCTTCATCCATCGCGCCATGTCCGTTCCAGGCGAGAGAGGCGAGGGCGATACCGCCAGCAATCGTCGCAACCAGCAAGCCAACGCCAGGGGCACGATGATTGAGCATCACCGCCAATCCACCAACAACCAGTGCGACGATACGCACGACCCAGGCCAGGCCCATGTCCGTTTCCAACACCATCATCTCGAGGTGTGGACGTAACTCGGCAAAGTCCGTTTCACCGCTCATGGCGCCCGCCATCACTACCATGCTCGCAATAGACAACAGCAACCCAAGCGCCGCCGTTCCCGCCAGCATCAACCGAAACGGCAACACCGCGCCCGACACGCGTTCCCGCCCTTTAAGGCTGTACAACCCAAACAGCGGCAAGCCCAACAGCAGCATCAAATCCACATACAAGCCAAACCGCAGGGCAATGCCGATCGAGTCGCTCATTCATCATTTCACTTTGAACGTAACATTGCCGGTAATCGGGTGAGTGTCCGAAGACACCGCGCGCCATTCGACTTTGTAGGTGCCGATGGGCAGTGGCGAAAGCGGGGTGATAACCATGGTTTTCGGGTCGCCGCCGCCGGAGACTTTGGCTTTCATCGGCATGGGGGCGTGGGCCATGCCGGGCATTTCGGTCATGACCAGTTTCGCGCCGGAAAACTGGGTCATGAGATTTTCGGAAAAGTGCAGTTCGATTTTGGCGGGTGCTGCGCCTACTGCACCTTCAGCGGGGGTGGAGGACAGTAATTTCGGATGGGCTTGAGCGAATGTGCTCAGCAGCAGTCCCAGGGCAACAACGGTGGTTTTGATCATGCGCATGCGAGGCCTCTTACCGTTTTCAACGGTTGGTTTTTGGTTTTTTGAGTTGAAGCGTTTAAAACCACAGCCGAACGCCGAGGACCAGGCGCGCTTCGCTGCGATCCTCACCTTCATCATTGGCGTAATCGGCGGTTTTGCCGTAAGTGCGGTTCCAGGTCACGCCAATATAGGGCGCGAACTCCCGGCGGATTTCGTAGCGCAGCCGCAGGCCGGCCTCGGTGTTGGATAAGCCGGAGCCGATACCCCGCTGTGGATCGTTTTTGCCATAGAAGTTGAGTTCGGCGGTCGGCTGCAGAATCAGCCGATTGGTCAACAGGATGTCGTAGTCGCCTTCCAGTCGTGCAGCGGTTTGGCCGCCCTCACCGATGAAGGCCGTGGCTTCGGTTTCAAAGTTGTAAAGCGCCATGCCTTGCACACCGAAGGCGGCCCAGGTTTGTGGGGCACCGGGTTTGAAATCCTGGCGCACGCCACTCACCACGTCCCACCATGGGGAGATCGCATGGCCCCACAGGGCCTGGATTTCGGCGTCTTCGGTCTTGCCGTTGGTGCGTTCGCCTTCGGAGCGCAGCCACAGACGGTCGATGTCGCCGCCGATCCAGCCTGACAGATCCCAGGCCAGGACGCTGCCGTTGTCCGCGTCCTGCCATTCGAGTTTGTCGGCAAGGAAATAATAGTTGAGTGCGGTGTCATGCACGCCGTGGCCGGTCGGGCTGGCATACACGGCGGCGCGGTCGGCGTCGGTCAGCGTCGGGATCGGCGTGCGGCTTTCAGTCGGCGCGGCGGGCTGCATCTGGCCGTCATCCATGCTTTGCATCTGGCTGTGGTCCATGCCGGTCATCTGGCTATGGTCCATGCCCTGCATGTCGTCAGTGGCGGCCATTGCCGAAGAGAGCGTCAGGCCCGCGGTCACGAGTGCTAAAGATATTGGAGTCAATCGGGTCATGGGATGCGCCTCATTCTTCCACGCGAACTTCACGGAACATGCCCATTTCCATGTGGTACAGGAGATGGCAGTGATAGGCCCAGCGGCCGAGCGCATCGGCGGTGACCCGATAGCTGCGCCGGGAGCCGGGCGGCATGTCGATGGTGTGTTTGCGCACCATGAACTCGCCATTCTCGTCTTCGAGGTCGCTCCACATGCCGTGCAGGTGAATGGGGTGGGTCATCATCGTGTCGTTGACCAGCACAATCCGGACGCGCTCGCCGTACTTGAGGCGCAGCGGCTCGGCGTCAGCGAATTTCACGCCGTTGAACGACCAGGCGAATTTCTCCATGTGGCCGGTGAGGTGCAGCTCAATGGTGCGGCCGGGTTCGCGGCCGTCCGGGTCTTCGAAGGTGCTGCGCAGGTCGGAATAGGTCAGGACTCGGCGTCCGTTGTTGCGCAGGCCCAGTCCGGGATCGTCGAGCTTGGGCGAGGTGGACATGGCTTGCATGTCCACCAGCGGGTTGTCCTTTTCCGTCTCTGGATGAGACTGCATGCCGGCCATGCTGCTGTGATCCATGCCTGCCATATCGCCCATGCTGCTGTGGTCCATGCCGCCCATGCCCATGTCATCCATGGTCACTAACGGTCGAGGGTCCAGGGCCGGGATCGGCGCCAACAAACCTGGCTTCGTTGCCAGCGTACCCCGTGCAAAACCCGTGCGATCCATCGATTGCGCGAACAGCGTGTAAGCCGCTTCGGTCGGCTCGACAATCACGTCAAACGTCTCTGCCACTGCGATGCGAAACTCGTCGACGCTCACCGGTTTGATGTGCAAACCGTCGGCTGCGACTACCGTCATTTTCAGCCCGGGGATGCGCACGTCGAAGTAGCTCATGGCGGAGCCATTGATAAACCGCAGCCGCAGCTTTTCGCCGGGGCGGAATACACCGGTCCAGTTCATGTCCGGCGCCTGGCCGTTCATCAGGTAGGTGTAAGTGGCGCCGCTGACGTCGGCGATGTCCGTGGGGTTCATTTTCATCTCGGCCCACATCGTTCGATCCGCGACGGTGGCTCCCCAACCTTTTTCGCTGACGTCATGGATGAAATCACCCACGGTGCGCTTGTTATAGTTGTAGTAATCCGACTGCTTTTTCAGCGTCTTCATCAGGCCGACGGCGGTTTCGTCGGTCCAGTCGGTCAGCATCACCACGTAATCGCGGTCGTACTGGAATGGCTCTGGCTCCTTGGCATCGATGACCAGCGGGCCGTAAACGCCGGACTGTTCCTGAAAGCCCGAATGGCTGTGATACCAGTAGGTGCCGTTCTGCCGGACTGTGAATTGATAGACGTACAGGCCGCCCGGTTCGATGCCGTGAAAACTCAGGCCCGGTACGCCGTCCATGTTGGCCGGCAGCAAGATGCCATGCCAGTGAATGGACGTGTCGACCTTGAGCTTGTTCCTCACCCGCAACGTCACCGTGTCGCCTTCGCGCCAGCGCAGCAGCGGGCCGGGAATGCCGCCGTTGATGGCCATGGCGGTGCGCGGGTTGCCGGTGATGTTGACCGGGGTTTCGCCGATCGACAGATCGAAGTCGGTGCCCGTCAACACCTGAGGTTCGCCAGGGCTGGTGATTGCCCAGACCGGCGTGCGCCATAAGCCGAGGCCACCCAGCAGTCCGCCTGCGGCCAGCCCTTTCACGAAGGTGCGTCTTGTAGTGTTGGAATGCATGCCGTTGTGTTCCCCGTCCGTCAGCTTGGAGCTAGCTTGACGATGAGGCTAACGAGCGGTGCCTTTCAGAAGGCTGAGGCTGAGATTACAGTTTTGACAGTTTCACCGATGTAGGCGCGGTGAAGCAGGAGGCAGGCGCCACTGGACGGGCGCCTGTTCTTAAAGGTGTTTTTTTGGCGCGGATGTATCAGCCACCGTGCCGTTGCCACAATTGATATACGAAGAAGACTTCAACCAACGCTGATCCGGATAGTAGGAAAACAACAGTTGGCCTCCCTTCATCGAATCAATCAGCCGACGAGCAACCGCGGGTCTGACCGCCGGGCAGCCGAGGCTTCTGCCAATACGTCCATTCGCACGGGCCAGGACCGGACTCACATAAGGCGCGCCATGAATCACGATGGCCCGGTCAAACGCGTTGTCATTGAAACCCGGCTCCAGGCCTTCCATGCGTAGCGAGTAACCGTTCTGTCCGACATAGCTCTGCTGGGTGCGATACAACCCGAGGCTGGTGGCGAAGCTTTCATTCTGGTTGGAGAAGTTGACGGCCATGTTTTCGCCGCTATTGCGTCCATGGGCGACCAGTTCATGAAACAGCAACTTGCGCTTCTTTAAATCGAACACCCATAGACGTTGCTCGGTCGAAGGCAGCGAATAATCAATAACCGCAAGTCTTTGGACAGGCGCTTTGCCTTGAGCGATGCTGCATTGCGAGGCGCGAACGGCGAGGTTGATGACGTTGGCGTTAGCTTTCGGGGCCGCTTTGATGAGGGCGGCCGCGAGCGAATCGGCGTAGGCTGACGGTACGGACATTGCAGTCAGTAGCAGGGCCGAGAATAGATAGCCAAAACGTAGTGGCGCCATACAGATGTCTCATCATGTTAAGTTCGAGTCTAGCAGTGCGTTGCCAGCCGGGCGTTGAATGCGGGGGATTAAGGATTATTCATGGTGCTTTTAACAAGGTTATTCGTCATAAGCCGCGTATTTTTTATGGGCTTTCTGATAAGCGGCACAGCACTTGGGCAAACGTCGTCGATTGAGCCGCTAAATGCGCCTACCTCCATTATCGAGGCTGGAGCGGATGATAACGTCGGTCAAGCGATTCAGGCCACGCTTGAACCGCTGAAAACCGCTTTTCCGCCGCTGCTGACCGCACCACGCAATCGTCGAGTGGATGTCAGCCGTCTGGTCATGGATTTTTATACCCATCGTGCCTATCGCGCGGCGTGGACCAATGACAGCGATGTCGCGCAATTGATCGCCAGTCTGAACGCGACTGAGGCCGACGGCTTGACCCCGGCGGACTTTCATATCGATGAATTGGTCCGGTCACAAACCACGATGCATACGACACCGGTGACGCCCGAGCAGCGGGCGGCTTTCGATTTGGCGACCACGCATACGTTTATCACCGCGCTGCTGCAGTTGCGGCGGGGCAAGGTCGACCCTTCGCGGCTCGACATTCACTGGAATTTTGATTCGAATGGCGTCGATCCACGTGACGACTTCAATGCTTTCTTCGCCGCACTCGACAATCACGACGTGGCCAAGGCTTTTGCCCAGGCACCGCCGCAAGAAGCGGTGTACGTCGGTTTGCGTCAGGCCCTGGCGCAATTGCGCGGCATTCGGGACCGGGGCGGCTGGCCGAAAGTGATTGTCGACCATTCGCTCAAACCCGGCATGGACGAACCGGCGGTCGCGCAATTGCGCGCGAGGATGGTCGCGGCCGGTTTTCTCGATCCGCGATTGATCCACGGCACCCAGTACGACGGCGCCGTCACCGCCGCGGTGAAAAAGTATCAGAACGAGCAATACCTGAGTGCGGACGGCATGGCAGGGGCGACAACACTGGCAGCGCTGAACGTGCCCGTTGATGCGCGCATCGACCAGGTCCGCGTGAACATGGAGCGCGCACGTTGGCTGCTCTACAAACTCCAGGGCACATTCGTCATCGTTGATATCGCCGGCTACAAGGTGGCGATGTACCGCGATGGCGTGCCGATCTGGCGATCCCGGGTGCAGGTCGGTAAAGCGGCGCGCAATACGCCAGTCTTCCAGGCGCAGATTACCTACATCACGTTTAACCCGACCTGGACAGTGCCGCCGACGATCCTCAAGGAGGATGTGTTGCCGAAGATCCAGAGCAACCCCGGCTACCTCGCCGCCAATCGCATTCGAGTGCTTGATCGCGAAGGCAATGTGCTCGATCCATCGAGTGTGGACTGGACCAATCCACGCGGCCTCACGTTGCGCCAGGACGCCGGGCCTGACAGTTCGCTGGGCCGGGTGGTGATCCGCTTTCCCAACGACTATGCGATTTACCTCCACGACACACCGCACCGCGAGTTGTTTGCCAAAACCATCCGCGCGACCAGCTCGGGCTGCATTCGGGTAGAGAATCCGCTGCAGCTTGTGGAATTGTTGTTCAACGACCCGGTCCGGTGGAACAGCGAAGGTATTCAAAAGCAGTTGGCCAGCGGCAAGACCGAGAACATTCGGCTTCCGGTGAAAGTGCCGGTGTTGCTGGCGTACTGGACCGTGGATTTGGGCAGCGACGGGCGAGTGGCGTTCAAGCCTGATGTGTATGGCTACGATGCGCCGGTGTTGCGGGCGCTGAATCGGCCGTCGCCGATGCCAGTGCTGGATTTGCATTCGGCGGTGGGATCGGTGGTGGCGGCGGGACCGGCGCGGCAGTAGGGGATTGGACTTGATAGTAAGTCCGTCCCCTTTCCGGTGTGGGTGATCTGTCTTCGTTGTTCGTCTGGGTGTTAAAGCTGCAGACCTTCCTGCACCACCGAAAGTAAATTGTTCTCCGTCAACGCAACCGCATCCAGTTGCTGTCCGGCCTGCTCAATCACCTGCAACCACCAATGTGTCTCGCCATCCGCGTCCACTGTGCGCAACAGCGCGAGTTCTTTGCCCGTCGAGTGAATCTCGACACGCCCAGCGCCATCTTCAGTGAAGCGCGCAACAGGGTCGAAGGTGATGCCGTGCTCATTGCCTTCGATCAGAAGCTGGTCGATCGCGTAATCGAAAGTCGCACCCTCTGAATCGCACTCGAAGACATGTGTCGGATTGCGTCGCAGAATCAGGCCTACCTCAGTCAGCGGCTTCAGCCACGCCTCGATCTGCTCATATAACTCGTAGACTTGGCCGGGCCAACTGTCGATCATCTGATCTGCGCTGGTAGACCGGGTCTGTTTCAACTTCGCCGCGAGTTCGTCTGCCTTACTCATTTCGATTCCCTGTCGTGATGTAAGAGTAATCGTAGCTCCTTCACTGCTATCCGCGCTTTGCCCTGCGTCATGTCAGCGACACAAGCGTGACAAATCATTTCTATTCACACTCAATTGCCCAAGACCGCCAACTCCTCCCGCAAAAACTCCACCAAATCCCGCTGCAACCCGGTCAACGCGCCCCCGCGGCTGATCAACGCCAGCTCCGTCGGTGGCAACTCCGGCAAATCGGTGCACACGCTGTGCTCCGGCAACACCGCCGAAGCCGGCAGCACGGACACCCCCAGCCCCGAAGCGACTGCCGCCTGGATACCGGTCAAGCTATGGCTGCCAAACGCCACGCGCCAGGGGCGCTGTGCCACGTCCAGCAAGCGGATTGCCCGCTGCCGATAAATGCACCCTTGCGGAAACAACGCCAATGGCAACACGCCGTTGGCCGAGTCCACCCCCGCGCCTTTGACCCACACCAGCACTTCCGGCCACGCCGCCCAGCACGGTCCGCTGTCCGGTTCGCGTTTGACCAAGGCGATGTCGATCTCACCCGATGCGAGTTTCTGCTTCAGATCCGTGCTCATGCCGCTGACGGTTTCCAGCCGGGCGTGCGGGCGGGCGCGATTGAAACCGGCAAGGATCAGCGCCATACGCCTCGCATCAAAGTCCTCCGGTACGCCGATGCGCAGGATCTCCAGATCCAGGTCGCTGGCCAAGGCTTCAACGGCTTCAGAGGACAGGGCCAACAAGCGTCGGGCATAGTGAATCAGCAGTTCGCCATGCTCGGTGACGGTGACGTTCTGGCCAGTTCGGTCACGCAGGAGCAGGGAATGACCGACCAAAACTTCCAGCTTGCGAACCTGTTGGCTCACCGTGGATTGGGTTCGGTGCACGCGTTCGGCAGCGCGGGTGAAGCTGCCTTCATCGACCACGCAGACGAAGGTCTTGAGCAATTCAAGATCAAGCATGGCGATCTCCTTGATATTTGATTTTCTACTGACTAATCGACATTAATTTAATTTCACACTATCACTAGCGGCTCGTAATCTGAAGATCCCCCTTCAGAGGATACAAACATGACACTCGAAAATACCCCGCGTCCCGAATGGCTAACCTTCGATTGTTACGGCACGTTGATCCAGTGGGATGAAGGCCTCAAGGCCGTGGTCGCCGACATCCTGCACGACAAGGGCGACCACAGCGTTGAAGCCGATCGCCTCATCGAGGTCTACGACCGGCATGAACATCGGCTGGAGCAGACTCCACCGCATCGCTCGTTTCGCCAACTGAGTACGCTCGGGTTGCAGCTCGCCCTGGAGGAGTTGGGGCTGACGAGTCGGCCCGAAGACAGTCAGCGGTTGGCCGGCGCGATTCCGCGGATGCCGCCGTTCCCTGAGGTGATCGAGACCCTCGCGAAACTCAAGGCAATGGGTTTCAAACTGTGCATCGTCTCCAATACCGACGACGACATCATCGCCGGCAACGTCGCGCAACTCGGGGGGCATATCGATCGAGTCATCACTGCGCAACAGGCCGGGGCGTACAAGCCGAATCCGCGCCTGTTTGACTACGCTCATGAGCAGCTCGGTGTCAGTCGAGATCAAGTAGTGCACATCTGCGCCAGCCCGACACTGGATCACACCGCCGCCCGAGACATGCACTTTCGTTGTGTATGGGTTGACCGTGGCACCGGTCGGCAATTGCTGCCGGATTACCGACCCGATGAGATATTGAGCACGCTGGATCAGGTCGTGCCTTTATTCACATCCCTCGGCTGGTAACAAAACACGGAGACCTCGTCATGGCACACACCCTTGCAGGCGGTTCGCGTTCCGCGCGTTATGCCGATCTCAACCTCGATTCACATGCCGTCATCACCGCCCGCACCGAGTTGGCTGCGTGTTTTCAACTGGCCGCGCTGCATGGCCTGGAGGAGGGCATCTGTAACCATTTTTCGGCGATGGTGCCGGGCCGGGATGATCTGTTTTTTGTGAATCCCTACGGGTACGCATTCGCCGAGGTGACGGCGCAGAATCTGCTGGTGTGCGACTTCCACGGCAATGTCGTGGACGGCGAAGGACAGCCCGAGGCGACCGCGTTTTACATCCATGCCCGACTGCACAAACAGCTGCCGAGGGTGAAAGTGGCGTTCCACACTCACATGCCTCACGCCACGGCGTTGTGTTTGCTGCAAGGTCCGCCGTTGTTGTGGTTGGGCCAGACGGCGCTGAAATTTTACGGCCGCACGGCGGTGGACGAAAACTACAACGGCCTGGCCCTCGATGAATCCGAAGGCGACCGGATCGCCGGTGTCATGGGCAACGCCGACATCTTGTTCCTCAAGAACCACGGGGTGATTGTCGCGGGGCCGACCATCGCCGAAGCCTGGGATGATTTGTACTACCTGGAGCGTGCCGCGCAAGTGCAACTGATAGCCATGGCGACCCAGCGCGAACTCAAACCGGTACCCCACGACATTGCCCGGCGGGCCTACGAGCAAATGCGCCTGGGCGATGCCGAAAGTGCTCGGGTGCATTTGCACAGTGCGATGCGGCGGCTGGCCAAAGGACAATTGCCCCGCACTAGCGGGTAGACTAAGCTCACAAAAATTAAGGGCTTTGGGCCTTTGCCCATGCCTTGCCCTTACAGGACGAGCTTTTGCCTATCCTCACTCAAGACCCGCAGCAAACTCCTGGCGGCGCTTTGAAACGGTTATCTCTGCTCAAGGCAGCGGTGCTGTTTATCGCGACGGTGTGCCTGTGTCTCTGTGGTCTGCTTTATCTGCAACTGGAGCAATCGCGGCGCCACGCGCTGGACGTGGCGCAAGTCGCGTCTTCGAACCTGGCTCGCGCCATGGCACAGCAGGCCGAAGACACCTTCATGAAAGCCGACCTGGTGTTGACCAGTCTGGTGGACTGGATTCAGGTCGATGGCTACGGCGCGGCACAAAAGCCACGCTTGCAGAAAACTTTTGCCCGGCGGGCGCAGGCGCTCGACCAATTGCACGGGATATTTCTGTTCGACAAGCAAGGGCAGTGGGTCGTGACGTCGTTCGATGATTTGACCCGCGGTCCGGGCGTGTCGGATCGAGAGTACTTCACGTTCCACCAGCAGAACGCATCCACCCTCGCGCACATAGGGCCGGCGGTTCGCAGTCGGGAAAATGGAGAGTGGATCATTCCGCTCTCCAAACGGGTGAACGACAAGAACGGCAACTTCCAGGGCGTGGTGTTGGCCGGAATCAAAATGGCCTATTTCGATCAGTTCTTCAAAAGCTTCAGCATCGATGACAACGGCTCGATGTTTTTGGCGCTGACCGACGGCACGTTGCTGGCGCGAAGGCCGTTTGTGGAATCACAGATCGGCACATCCCTGGCCAAGGGCGAAATCTTTCATAAACTCTTGCCCAACGCGCCCGCCGGCAACGCGATGATCAGCTCGGTGATCGATGGCGTTGTACGTTTGTATGGCTACCGTCAACTCGACGCCTATCCGCTGGTGGTCTCGGCGGCATCGTCCAGGGATTCGATTCTCAAGGATTGGTACGACACCGCATTTCAATCCTGCGTCATCGTTGCCTTGGTGGTGCTGGGTGTCGGTCTGTTCGGTTGGGTGTTCGTTCGCCAGGTGCGCGTCGGCGTACGGGTCGAGGCCGATTTGCGCAAGGCCAAGGAAGCACTGAAGCTGATCGCGACTCATGACAGCCTGACGGGCCTGGCCAATCGCCGACTGTTCGAGCAGGCGCTGGACATCGAGTTTGGCCGAGGCGCCCGGCAGTCGAGTTCGCTGAGCCTGATCATGCTCGATATCGATTACTTCAAACGCTACAACGATGCTTACGGCCACGTCGCAGGGGACCACTGCCTGGCGGAAGTGGCGCGTGCGGTCAAGGGTTGCTGCCACCGCAAAGCAGACCTGGCGGTGCGTTATGGCGGCGAGGAGTTTGCGGTGCTGCTGCCTGACACCGACATTCACGGTGCGTTGGTGATTGCCGAACAGATCCGCCGCAGCGTCATGGACAAGAACATCACCCACAACGGTTCACCCACGGGATATGTGACGGTCAGTCTTGGCTGTTACGCGTTCGTGCCGACCGGGCGTGACAGCATCGAACTGTTCATCGAACGAGCGGATGCGGCGCTTTATCAGGCCAAGCATTCGGGTCGAAACCGTTCGGCCGTGTTGTCGCTTGAGGGCGGTGTGGAGGCGTTGATGCGCTCAGACCGTTGAGACACTTTGCGCCGTTGTTTCAGCCCTGCAACAGTCGCTTGTCCGTCTGTCTACCTGTCAGATCCGTCTGTTTTCATCGTCTAGAGTTCCGGTAGCCCTGCCGAACCCGGCGGGGCTCCCCACAGCACGGACGATCGCCAAAATGTTGATAACTCGAGCATTGACAGCCGTTGCTTTAACCCTCGCAGTTTCCATTGTTTGGCCGCAGGTCAGCCAGGCTCAATCGAAAGTCACGCCGCAAGAAGCCAACGCCTTTGTGACTGTGCCGCAGTACCCATCCGAAGATTTCAAAGAGGTGGTGCAGTCGAACGTCGACACGTTGTATTCCATTGCCTGGCTCGATTTGACCCAGGAGCCGCTGGTGATTACCGCGCCGGACACCGCCGGGCGTTTATACGTGTTGCCGATGCTCGACATGTGGAGCGATGTTCTCGTCTCGCCGGGTGGGTATGCGACGGGCACACAGGCCGGTGAGTTTCTGGTGACGCCACCGGGATGGACAGGAACGGTGCCGGCCGGGCTGAATCATTTGCCGGTGTCCACGCCCTTTGTCTGGGTCGTCGGTCGCACCGACGTCGGCGGGATGGTTGACTATGCGACGGTGAACAGGATTCAGGCGGGCTACACCGTGACGCCGTTGTCGCAGATTGGTAAAAAAGCCGAGCCGGTCGCTATCCATGCTCCAGTGGTCACGGCGGGTCGATGAGCGCCGATACCCTCGGCGTTCAGGGCTGTTACGTTAAGTGCACTCAATAGAAAGCCGCCGACGATTTCACCTCATTGGCTGCTTCTACGTGTCCAGCTGCCAGTCCCGCCTCCCGCACCGCCGGTTCCCCCACCAGCAGCTCCCGTGCCGCCGCCTGCACCCGAGCCGCTGGCACCGGCATTTCCACCATTGCCCTCTCTGGACGATCCGTCTCCGCCTGTGCCCCGCTCAGGGGTATATCGCCCAGAGGGTTGGTCCGGATAGTTGTTGGGGGTCATGATTGAGCCGCCGCGATACCAGGAACCGGTCTCGGTCGCGTCGGTGTGATCGCCGGAGGCTGCGTAAGTGGTGCCTGTTGCTGCCAGCAAACTGGTCAACAACAGGGTGGTGATGTTGATGTTCATCAGTGCACGTCTCCCAAGATGAGTTGTTACCTCTGATGGTGTGACTGCCCGGGCGATGGGTGTTGGCGGGATGACGAATGGTCGATGGTGCGTTGCCTCTCGGGTTCGGAGCAGGCTCACTTGTCTGTTTAGACTTGAAGGGGGGGGCGGGGAGGGTGACGCGCGCCATCACATCCTAGCGGCTGCCGATTGGCAATAGTCGTGGCGCGATGTTGGACCCTGGCTGCTATGGTCAATGGACGCAGGCAATCGATTGACAGGATCCCATGCATGGAATTGACCGCCACGACCGCCGCCGCACCAGCGCGCCATACACCGATCACACGGAACCTGGTCTGGTCTGTCGGGCTGGTATTTGTATTGGGGGTGCTGATTGCTCTGGTTGCGTTGTTCAACATTGCCGGCCGGCTCGATGCCCAGGACTTGGCCAAGACCACGTTCTACACCCAGCGCGCGCTGGAAAACCGCATCTCAGCCTCGAAAAACTACGTTGCCAGTTATGCAAACTGGACCACGGCCTACGATCATTTGAATGGCGAAGTTGACGCGCAGTGGGCTTACGTTGAGCAGAACATGGGCAAAACCCTGTTCACCCTGGATCATTACGACGGCGTTTTTGTGGTCGACCCTCAGCGAACCAAATACGCCGTGGTGCGCGGCCTTCAGGTCCAGGACGACGCGGCAGCCTGGCTGTCGATAGCGATGGCAGCACTGATCGAGGAGGTGCAGGGCCAGGAAAGCCTGCTTGCCCCCATCAGCCGGTTCACGCTCTTCGAGGGGCAGCCCGCGCTATTGACGGCGGCGGCGATCGTGCCCAATGACGAAAGGCCGGCGGTCGATCCCCAAAGCACGTCGGTGCTGGTGTTCGTCGATCAATTGAGTTCGCAGAAGCTCAGCGCCTTGAGTGCCGACTATGGTTTGCATGACTTGAGTCTCGCACCTGACAACACCCTTGCTCCCGGTCAGCCTGCGGTCGGACTCACGGGCACCGGTTATAGTTTGGTCTCGCAGCTCGAGCAGCCAGGCCATCAGCTGCTTTGGTCACTGCTGCCGCCACTGGGCGGCGCGCTGTTGATTCTCGCGTTGTTGACGGCTTACTTCTTTCGTTACGTGTTGCGCACGTCCGGGCACGTGGATGCCAGTTACATCAAACTCGATTTGTCGAACCAGGCGCTGGAGGCCAGTGAAGAACGTTTTCGTGCAGTGGCCGAGGCCGCGTCTGACTGGATATGGGAAATCGATGACCAGCATCGCATCACGTATCTGTCGGGGCGTTTTGGCGCCGTCACCGGGTTTTCCGATCAGCAATGGCTGGGGCAGGGCATCGAGCAGTTGTTGTATTGCGACACTACGCCCTTGTCGCTGTGGCTGAACAAGCTCGACGAAGAGCACAGCGTCAGCCACCTGCGTTGCTCCTATCGCGAACAGTCGGGGCAGCAACGGATCAGTCGGGTATCGGCGCGACCGATCCTCAGCAAAGGCGCGGTGGTGGGTTACCGCGGCACGGCCAGTGACATCACCGATGAAGTCGCCGCCCATGCGCAGATCCAGCATCTGTCGTTGCACGACGCGCTGACTGGCCTGCCCAATCGCAACAAGCTGGCGCGCTACCTCGAAGACGCTTTGGTGCTGAAGGAGCATTCGGCGCCGCTGACGTTGTTGATGATCGACCTGGACAACTTCAAGCCGATCAATGATTCCCTCGGCCACCCGGCGGGCGATGCGGTGTTGCTGGAGGTGGCTACCCGTTTGCGTGAGTGCACGCGGGACATTGACCTGGTCGCCCGACTGGGCGGCGACGAGTTTGTGCTGGTACTCAATGGCATGGACATCCACACGGAAATCGACCGCATATGCGAACGCATCCTCCAAAGCCTGCACCAGCCGATCCACTATGACCATCACGCGCTGCACATCGGTGCGAGCATCGGTATCGCCTTGAGCCGGCGTCAGGGGCACATGCCGGAGGAGTTGATTCGATGTGCCGACATCGCGCTGTATCAGGCCAAATCCGACGGCAAGAAAACCTGGTGCTACTTTGCGCCGCACATGAACGACCAGATCCAGCATCGCCGCAAACTCGAAAACGACCTGCGTCAGGCGATCAAGAACAATGAGTTCGTGATGCACTATCAGCCTCGTTATCACGTCGATGGCAAGCAGATCGTCTCGGTCGAAGCGTTGCTGCGCTGGCAGCATCCTGTGCAGGGGTTGCTGGGGCCCGACTCGTTTATTCCATTGGCCGAACAGACCGATCTGATCGTGCCCTTGGGGCGCTGGGTTTTACGTGAGGCGTGCGAGACGGCACTGACCTGGCCGGGTGAGCTGATGGTATCGGTCAACCTGTCGCCCGTGCAGTTTATTCGCAGTGACGTGGTGGAGGATGTCAGGGAGGCGTTGATCCAGAGTCGTTTGCCGGCCAGTCGACTGGAGCTGGAGATCACCGAAAACGTGATGCTCAACGATGTCGACGGCGCGCTCGCGACCATGAACTCGCTGAAGGAGCTGGGTGTGCGACTGAACATGGACGACTTCGGCACCGGTTATTCGTCGCTGGGTTATCTGCGCACGTATCCGTTCGACGGGATCAAGATCGACAAGCGCTTCATCTCGTCCATGAGCGGCACCGGTAACGACCGTGCGGTGGTGCAGGCGATCATCAACCTGGGCAAGGCCATGGGGCTGACGGTGACCGCAGAGGGCGTCGAGACCCTGGAACAACTGGACTTCCTTATCTCGGACGAGTGCCATGAGGTGCAGGGTTTCTACCTCAGCCGGCCGATGGAAAACCAGGCGCTGCTGCCATTGCTCAAGGCGTCGCGTGATGAGCATCCTTTGTGAGGGGGACCTTTAGTCGCCTGCTTCAGTTGTCGTCGCAACTGCCACGGCGCACTCCGGTCACAACTGGATATCGTCCATCCGTTGCGAGCCCCGGCCTATGAAAAACCTGAAAATCGCCACTTTCAACGTCAACGGCATGCGTGCCCGGCTGCCGAATTTGCTGGCCTGGCTTGAGCGAGAAAAACCGGACATTGCCTGTTTGCAGGAGCTCAAGTCGGTCGACAGCGCATTCCCGGCCGCCGAGCTTGAGGCCATTGGCTACGGCGCTATCTGGCAAGGCCAGTCGTCGTGGAACGGGGTGGCGATTCTGGCCCGTGATGCGCAGCCTTTGGAGAGTCGGCGCGGTCTGCCGGGAGATGACACCGACACGCACAGTCGCTACCTGGAAGCTGCGGTGCACGGAATTCTGGTGGGCTGCCTGTATTTGCCCAACGGCAATCCGCAACCCGGGCCGAAGTTCGACTACAAACTGGCGTGGTTCGAACGGCTGATCGCCTATGCCAAGGACCTGCAAAGCAGCGAGCATCCGGTGGTGCTGGCCGGCGACTACAACGTGGTGCCCACCGACCTGGACATCTATAACCCGCGCTCGTGGCTCAAGGACGCGTTGCTGCAACCGGAAAGTCGCGAGTGTTACCAGCGTTTGCTGGATCAGGGCTGGACCGATTCCCTGCGTCATCTGTACCCGGAGGATCGGCTCTACACCTTCTGGGATTATTTCCGCCAGCACTGGCAGAAGAACTCGGGGTTGCGCATCGATCACTTGCTACTTAACCCGGCGCTGAGCCCCTATCTGCACGAGGCCGGGGTCGATGCCTGGGTGCGCAACGAACCGCACGCCAGCGACCATGCGCCGACGTGGATTCGCTTGAGTTCGCGCAAACAGCGTTGATGTTCAGAGGGTGGGCGATTGGCTAAATCAATTGTCAGTCGAACCGCTTTTTCCCTTATACATGGCGCCCATCGGCGGAGAGATCCGCGGCCCCTGCATAAGGACCGAGCAATGAGCGAACCACGCCTGACGAACCGTGCGGCATACCTGCAGCGCCTGGGTTTCGACGCGCCCCCGGCGCCGACCCTGGACACCTTGCGCCAACTCCAGTTGCGCCACACCGGGGCCTTCCCGTTTGAAAACCTCACCACGCTGTCCGGCGAGCCGGTACGCATCGACCTGCCATCCATCGAGCGGAAAATCCTGCATGAGGGGCGCGGCGGTTACTGCTACGAGCTCAACTACGCGTTTCTAGCCTTGCTTCAGGAATTGGGTTTTGACGCATGCGGCATTACCGGCCGAGTCGTCATGGGTCAGCCCGAAGGTGCCTGGACTGCCCGCACGCACCGCTTGAGCCTGGTCACGCTGGACGGCGTGCGCTACATCACCGACGTCGGCTTCGGCGGCATGGTGCCGACCGCACCGCTCCTGCTCGACAACGATGCGGCACAACTCACGCCCCACGATCCGTATCGCATCGAGCGCCATGCAGACGGCTACACCCTTCGCGCCAACGTCGGCGGCGAGTGGCGGCCGATGTACATTTTCGATCTGCAACGCCAGGAAGACATCGACTACGTCCTCGGTAACTGGTACGTCTCGACCCATCCGGAATCGTCGTTTACCAAGCAACTGTTGGTCGCGCGCACCGGGGATGGCTGGAGGCGCACGTTGAACAACGGCAGTTTTGCGATTCATCGGGTGGGCGCCGAGAGCGAACGGCGGCAGGTTGCAGATGTGAAGGAGTTGATCGGGTTACTGGAGGGAGAGTTCGGGATTCGTGTGCCGGAGCATGCGGGGCTGCGGCAGGTGCTTGGGCGGTTGATTCAGGTGACATAGCCATCGTCCCGAGAGGGCAGATTCAAAACATCTGCCCTTTTTCTTTGCGTGGGGCAGGCTCCGTTCCCCCCTTGGGTCTTGAAACGGCACACCCTCAAGGCTCAATCACACGATGGATCTCGCTCAAGACCTCTGAGAGTTTTTTCTCCAGGCTCTTCAGTTCAGATGCAGTAACGCCTTCCCTGAAATGCCCGCCATTCGCCACCGTGGCGTACTGATCGTGCGCGGTGGTTTTTTCCTTGGTGTTGAGCAGCGCCTGGCGCAGCGTGTTGTTGATCACTGTTTGGTAGCCATACCCCTCGCTCTCCGCCATGGCGCGTGCTGCTTCGATGACGACATCATCGAGCATGATGGTAATTCGGGTTTTGCCTTTGCTGGAGGCAACTGCTCCACGCTTGGCGTTGCTGAAGTCGTATTCGTCTTTCATCGTTCAATTCTCCAAATAACGACGGCGCTCGTTTTTGCTGGCGAGGCGCGCGGAAATGATTCGTACGAAATTCGGATCGCGATAGGTGTACGCAACGACCAGCAAGCGAGCTTTGGCATCCATGCCCATGACGATCCACCGCTGTTCATCGTGATGGTAGTCCCGAATCGTCAGTGCTCGTTCGTCGTAAAACACCGGTTCTGTTTCGGCGAGGCTGATGCCGCGATGCTTTAATTTGTTGGCTGCGTTTTTTGCCTTGTGATACTGAATTTCGAATGACTTCATTATGCATACTTTATATGTATAAGCGAGGGGGCGTCCGTGCCGGCGGTCGCTTGGAATGCAAAAGACTAGCGGGCAGGGGAGCAGGCAGATGAAGGATGTATTTCAAGATTTTTGGAGGGGAAAGGCGCGCAGCTAAAGGGCGATATGGACATGTGTCCATTATCTGACTGGTGAGTTGTATACAACTCTATAGACATTTGTCCTGACTCTTGCATACAGTGTGCGCATAACAAAAAACCAGGGAACCCCCCAACCATGAAAACGCCCCATGTTTCACACCAACGGCCTGAGGACGAAAACCTCGGGGTCGGCGCGAATATGGCTTACGGCCTGCAACATGTTCTGACCATGTACGGCGGCATCGTCGCGGTGCCTTTGATCATCGGCCAGGCGGCCGGGCTTTCGCCGGCGGACATCGGTTTGTTGATTGCTGCTTCATTGTTTGCGGGGGGCTTGGCGACATTGCTGCAGACCCTCGGTTTACCGTTTTTCGGGTGTCAGTTGCCGCTGGTACAGGGCGTGTCCTTCTCCGGTGTCGCGACGATGGTGGCGATTGTCAGCAGCGGCGGGGAGGGCGGCTTTCAGTCAATTCTCGGGGCGGTAATTGCCGCGTCGTTGATCGGATTACTGATCACGCCGGTGTTCTCGCGAATCACCAAGTTCTTCCCGCCGCTGGTGACGGGCATCGTGATTACCACCATCGGCTTGACGCTCATGCCGGTGGCTGCACGCTGGGCCATGGGCGGCAATAGCCATGCCCCGGATTTCGGCAGCATGGCCAACATCGGTCTGGCGGCGGTGACGCTGGTGTTGGTGCTGCTGCTGAGCAAGATTGGCAGCGCGACCATCTCCCGTTTGTCGATCCTGCTGGCGATGGTCATCGGCACGATCCTCGCGGTGTTCCTTGGCATGGCGGACTTCTCGTCGGTCACGCAAGGCCCGATGTTCGGCTTCCCGACCCCGTTCCACTTCGGCATGCCAACCTTCCATTTTGCCGCGATCCTGTCGATGTGCATCGTGGTCATGGTGACCCTGGTGGAAACCTCGGCGGACATCCTTGCTGTCGGTGAAATCATCGACACCAAGGTCGACTCCAAACGCCTGGGCAACGGCCTGCGCGCCGACATGCTGTCGAGCATGATCGCGCCGATCTTCGGTTCCTTCACCCAAAGCGCCTTCGCCCAGAACGTCGGGCTGGTGGCCGTGACCGGCATCAAGAGTCGTTTCGTGGTCGCCACCGGCGGCTTGTTCCTGGTGATACTCGGTCTGCTGCCGTTCATGGGCCGGGTCATCGCCGCAGTACCGACCTCGGTACTGGGTGGCGCTGGCATCGTGCTGTTCGGCACCGTGGCGGCCAGTGGCATTCGCACGTTGTCCAAGGTTGATTACCGCAACAACGTCAACCTGATCATCGTCGCCACCTCCATCGGCTTCGGCATGATCCCGATCGCCGCGCCGAATTTCTACGACCACTTCCCAAGTTGGTTCGCGACCATCTTCCACTCGGGCATCAGCTCCTCGGCGATCATGGCCATCGTGCTCAACCTGGCCTTCAACCACCTCACTGCCGGTAACTCGGATCAGCAATCGGTGTTCGCGGCCGGTACCGAGCGGGTTCTTCGATATCAGGATCTGGCAGCGTTGCGTGAAGGGGATTACTTCAGCGACGGTAAACTGCGTGACTGCGACGGGAACGAGATTCCGGTGGTGGAAGCGGCCCATGAATCGAGCGAGCATCGAGCGGCTCATGCTAAAAGCAGTGAGCATGTCTGACGGCGGCACCTGCTAACCAGGCCGATCTGTTGAATAGACAGATCGGCCTTTTGCTTTTCCAGCGGCCACAAAAAAGCCCCTGAACCTTTCGATTCAGGGGCTTTTCGATATTGCTGTCTGGCACGACCTGGACTCGAACAGAAAAATAAGCATTTGTTCTACAATGAAATTATTCTGCTTTTTAGTATATATATCCCTACGATTACCCTAATCCAGCCCGTATTTTATTGGAGTTCTTTCGATATCCCTGGATCAGGAAAAAACATTCGAGTTTCCGCTCTTTTTGAGACAACGCGAGCATCTGAGTCATCTCGCTGCCAACCGCCACCCAAGGCTTTGAACGTGGCCACTGCAGCGCGAGCCGATTCAGTTTGTGCCTGGGCTCTGCCATCAGATGCCGCTAGGAGATGTTCATCGGCATCCAGCACTTCGATCAAGCTGACCACGCCTTTTTCATAGGCGGCAAACGATGTCGCTCTGGCTTTCGCATACGCCGACTCGCCCTGGGCGAGCTGGGTCGATTGTTGCTCGCGTTTGATCCGTGCCGAAACAGCGCTTTCCACATCTTCGCAGGCCCGCAGAACGGACTGGCGGTAAGCGGCCAAGGCTTCGGCTTCCTGGCCCTTTGCCAAATCAATCTGGGCGTTGATGCGGCCAAAATCGAACAGCCGCCAGCGTAAACCCAGTGCCGCCGAAGCCTGACTGGCGCCGTTGCTGAACAGGTTTGCGCTGGATACCGATGTAGCACTGCCGAGCAGCGCAGCCACAGACAGTTTGGGGTAGTACTCGGACATGGCTTCGCCGATGCGCGCGCTGGATGCTGCAAGACGGCGCTCCGCGACGATCAAGTCTGGACGCCGACGCAGCAGGTCGGCTGGAGCGCCCATGTCCGAGAGGCCTGGCACCTCAGGGATGGGCGCCAGCTTAGTCAACTGCGCACTGTAAGTGCCGGGCGCCTTGCCCAACATGACATCCAGCGCATTCATTGCCGTGTCAATGCCTGCTTGCAGTACCGGCACGGTGGCCTGCGCTTGGTTCAGCGCGCCCTGGGTCTGGTTCAACTGCAGTTCAGCCGCCAGGCCTTTTGCGTAGAGATGTTCGATGGTGGTGAGCAGTTGTTGTCGTGTGTCTACTTGCTGCCGGGCAATTTCCAGACGTGCTTGCAGGCCACGGATGCTGATGTAAAGGTCGGCTGTTTGCGCGACCACTGCCAGGCGTGTGGCAATCGCTCCGGCTTGCGAGGCCTGATAATCGGCGAAAGCCGCTTCTTTACCTCGGCGCAGCCCGCCAAACACGTCCAGCTCCCAGCCGGCATTCAAGTTCGCCTCATAGGCGCTGCCGTAGCGATTATAGGAAGGGGCTGAATTCAGCACTTGGCCCAACGGCGTCTCCAAAGACTGACGGGCTCGGGCCGCCTGACCATTGACGGTAGCCGACGGCAGGAGGGCTGCGTTAGCTGCGCCCAAACCGGCGCGAGCCTGCTCGATCCTTGCGTTTGCCTGGGCTAAATCGAGGTTCTGTTCAAGTGCTCGATTTATCAGTTGACTGAGTATCGGGTCATTAAATGCATTCCACCAAGCGGCGAGATCGGCATTTGCAGCGTCCACTTGCCGTGCCTTGGACGTTTGCGCCGAGAAATGCTCGGGCAATTCCACGCGGGGTTCTGAGTAGTCGGGGCCCACTGAGCAACCTGCAACCATACCCAAACACAGTAAGACGGCGAAACGAGGAGGAGGGTGCATGCGATGCCTGCGAAAGGGTCGATTTGTGACGATATTACAATTTGGTCACAAGTTGTCAACCACCTTTGGGATGAGTAAGCTGCTCGCATGAATCAGCCATCAGTTTCTTCGCCCAGCGCCCGTGGCCCAGCCGATCACGACATTCGAGACCAGATTGTTGCGGCGGCCAACGAACATTTCAGTCAATACGGTTATGGCAAAACAACGGTTTCTGACCTAGCCAAGGCCATCGGCTTTTCCAAGGCTTACATCTACAAATTCTTTGAATCCAAGCAGGCGATTGGTGAAGCAATCTGTACAAATTGCCTGACTGAAATCGTTGCGGCAGTGGAGCAAGCCATCAATGTAGACGGCATCTCCCCGACTGAACGTTTTCGGCGCCTGGTCAAAACCTTAATCGCTACAGGTGTGAGCCTGTTCTTTAACGACCGTAAACTCTACGACATCGCAGCGTTCTCCGCGTCGGAGCGATGGCCCAGCTCACAAGTCTATGACGCTCAGATTAAGAGCTTCGTGTTGCAAATCGTGCGTGAGGGGCGAGAGCTCGGCGAGTTTGAACGCAAGACTCCGCTGGACGAGACGGTAGAGTCGATTCATCTCGCTCTGCGGCCTTTCATGAATCCTCTGCTATTGCAGTACAACCTCGATTTTGTTGAAGAAGCCCCTTCTCTCATCTCCAATCTTGTTCTGCGCAGCCTGATGCCTTAAACCTCTGCTGACGGATGCGCTGCGCATCCGTATCAGCGTGTGCGCCTGAAAAAACTAGATATCGAGCCTCTTTGCTCTGCTCTGATCAAGTGGGCGATGTTCATTCGTCTCGGTAGTGACTATTGACAGAAATGGTCACTTGAATAAGCATGATGCATCCGCTAGCGAGAGGTCTTTATGATCCAGCGCCACCGCATGTCAGCCATTTTCATTGTCTTGTTGCCGTTTGCCCTAGCGGCCTGCAACGAGGCCACGCCTGCCGATCCTCGCCTTCAAACGCCCTTGGTGCGCATCGGCGTGGTTCAACCCTCCGCGCCTGCGGCACGGGTATTCACCGGTATCGTCGCGGCCCGAGTTCAGAGCGACCTCGGTTTTCGGGTGCCAGGGAAGGTCTTGGAGCGTTTGGTGGATGCTGGACAGAGTGTCAAGCGCGGGCAGCCCCTTATGCGAATCGATGCCAACGACCTGACGCTGACCGCGCGGGCACAGAAGGAAGCGGTACTGGCCGCCATGGCCCGAGCTCGGCAGGCCTCCGATGACGAGCTTCGCTACCGTGATCTGGTGTCCGTCGGAGCGGTATCTGCTTCAGCTTATGCAGGGTTCAAAGCAGCTGCCGACTCGGCGAAAGCCCAACTCAACGCTGCCCAGGCCCAGGCTGATGTGGCGAAAAACGCGACCGGTTATTCGACGTTGCTGGCGGATGCTGACGGGGTGGTAGTGGATACCTTGGCGGAGCCGGGGCAGGTAGTTGGCGCAGGGCAGGTGGTGGTACGCGTTGCCCATTCAGGGCAGCGCGAGGCGGTGATCCAGTTGCCCGAGACGTTACGTCCTGCGCTGGGCTCGGCGGCGAGGGTTGAGCTGTACGGCCAGCACCAGACTGCAGGTAATGCGCGTTTACGCCAGTTGTCCGACTCTGCCGACCGACAGACCCGAACGTTTGAAGCGCGTTATGTGCTGGAGGGGGCGCTCTCCAACGCCACCCTGGGTTCGACGATCTCAGTGGTTATCGCTGACACGGATGTTGCTGATGCCAAGGAATTACAGGTGCCCATGGGGGCCCTCTACGACGCCGGTAAAGGCCCGGGGGTCTGGGTGGTGGGCGGGGAACCTGAGCAGGTGGCATGGCGCCCGATCAAGGTTCGTGGCCTGAATAATGAGGCCAGCGTGCGCGTGACGGGTGATCTGCAGGTGGGTGATCGTGTTGTCGCATTGGGTGCTCACTTGCTGAGCGAGGGAGAGAAGGTCAGGACTGAACTCGCCGATGCTCCGCAAAATTCAGTGGTTGAGGTAAGTCGATGAGCGGCTTCAATCTTTCGGCGCTGGCCGTACGCGAGCGCTCAATCACGCTGTTTTTGATCCTGCTGATTTCTGTGGGTGGGTTGTACGCCTTCTTCAAACTGGGGCGTGCGGAAGATCCCGCATTCACCATTAAACAAATGACGGTGGTCACTGCCTGGCCTGGGGCAACGGCCCAGGAGATGCAAGACCAGGTGGTAGAAAAGCTGGAAAAACGCATGCAGGAGCTGCGTTGGTACGATCGGACCGAGACCTTTACCCGGCCCGGTTTGGCATTCACTACGGTGTACCTGCTCGACAGCACGCCGCCCTCAGCGGTCCAGGAGGAGTTTTACCAGGCGCGCAAGAAAATTCTGGATGAGCAGAAGGGGTTGCCGTCTGGGGTGATCGGCCCGATGGTCAACGATGAGTATTCCGATGTCACCTTCGCGCTCTATGCGCTCAAGGCCAAGGGCGAGCCGCAACGTCTATTGGTGCGCGAAGCCGAGAGCTTGCGCCAGCGTTTGCTGCATGTAGCGGGGGTGAAGAAGGTCAACATCATCGGTGAACAGGCCGAGCGCGTTTTTGTCGAGCTGTCCTACGAGCGTCTGGCGACACTGGGCATTTCTGCACGAGACATCTTCAGTGCGCTGAACACGCAAAACATGATAACCCCGGCAGGTTCGGTAGAAGCGAAGGGCCCACAGGTTTTCATCCGCCTGGATGGCGCGTTTGATGACCTGCAGAAGATTCGCGATACCCCGCTGACAGTGCAGGGCAGAACCCTCAAGTTGTCCGATGTGGCTGAGGTCAAGCGCGGTTATGAGGACCCCGCGACATTCCTTGTACGCAACAACGGCGAGCCGGCACTGTTGCTCGGCGTGGTCATGCGCGATGGCTGGAACGGCCTGGATTTGGGGAAGTCGCTGGATGCTGAGGCAACAGCGATCAATGAGCAGATGCCTTTGGGCATGAGCCTGACCAAGGTCACGGATCAGGCGGTGAATATTGGCGCATCCGTCAACGAGTTCATGGTGAAGTTTTTTGCTGCCTTGGGCGTGGTGCTGCTGGTGTGTTTTCTCAGCATGGGCTGGCGTGTCGGCGTTGTGGTTGCCGCAGCGGTGCCGCTGACTCTGGCGGCCGTGTTCATTGTCATGGCGGCCACGGGCAAAGACTTCGATCGAATTACCCTGGGCTCGTTGATTCTGGCGCTGGGGCTGCTGGTGGACGATGCAATCATTGCCATTGAAATGATGGTGGTGAAGATGGAAGAGGGCTACGACCGAATCAAGGCCTCCGCTTATGCCTGGAGCCACACGGCCGCGCCGATGTTGTCGGGGACGTTGGTGACGGCGATCGGCTTTATGCCCAACGGTTTTGCCAAGTCGACCGCTGGTGAGTACACCGCGAACATGTTCTGGATCGTTGGCATTGCGCTGATCACTTCCTGGGTGGTGGCCGTGGTGTTTACCCCTTACCTGGGCGTCAAACTGCTGCCGCAGATCAAGGTGCCTGAAGGCGGGCATACGGCGATTTACGGTACACCGAACTACCAGCGTTTCAGGCGCCTGCTGGGCAGTGTGATCCGCCGCAAAGGCCTGGTGGCGACATCCGTCGTGGGCTTGTTTGTAGTTGCGATTCTGGGCATGGGCGTGGTCAAGAAGCAGTTCTTTCCAACATCCGACCGACCTGAGGTGCTGGTTGAGGTGCAGATGCCTTACGGCACCTCTATCGAACAGACTGATGTGGCGGCGGCCAAGGTCGAGGCGTGGTTGGCTCAGCAGCCGGAAGCCAAGATCGTCACCGCTTACATTGGCCAGGGCGCGCCACGCTTCTATTTGGCGATGGCCCCTGAGCTACCCGATCCATCGTTCGCAAAAATCGTCGTCCTGACGGCGAATCAGCAAGAGCGTGAGGCGCTCAAGATTCGGCTCAGGCAAGCCACGGCCGATGGTTTGGCGCCTGAAGCCCGCGTGCGGGTGACGCAGTTGGTATTTGGTCCTTACTCACCGTATCCGGTGGCCTTTCGGGTGATGGGCGCCGACCCCGCAGTGTTGCGGGATATCGCCGCGCAGGTGCGTGAGGTCATGACCGCCAGCCCCATGATGAGAACCGTCAACACCGACTTGGGCGAGCGCGTGCCGGCACTTCATCTCACGCTGGATCAGGATCGCCTGCAAGCATTCGGCTTGACCTCGACCGATGTCGCGCAACAGCTGCAATTTCTGCTCACGGGGGTGCCTGTCACCGAGGTGCGTGAGGACATTCGTTCGGTTCAGGTGGTCGCTCGCTCCGCTGGTGAGACGCGTCTGGATCCATCGAAAATTGCCGCCTTCACGCTGAACGGCGTCCAAGGCCAGCGCGTTTCGCTGTCCCAGGTAGGGGCGGTGGATGTGCGCATGGAAGAGCCCATCCTGCGACGTCGTGATCGTACGCCGACAATAACCGTGCGCGGTGACGTGGCTGAAGGTCTTCAGCCCCCCGATGTCTCCAACGCCTTGATAACGCAGTTGGAACCTATCATCGAAAAGCTGCCGGCGGGCTACCGCATCGAGTTTGCCGGCGCGATCGAGGAGTCGGGTAAAGCAAACAAGGCATTGCTGCCGTTGTTCCCGATCATGATCGCGCTGATGTTGCTGACCATCATCATTCAGGTGCGCTCAATGTCGGCAATGATGATGGTGTTCGCCACCGCCCCTTTGGGCCTGATTGGTGTGGTGCCAATTCTGCTGCTGTTCCAGCAGCCGTTCGGGATCAACGCCTTGGTGGGATTGATTGCCTTGTCAGGGATTCTGATGCGCAACACGCTGATCCTCATTGGCCAGATTCACTCTAATAAGCAAGCCGGACTGTCGCCTTATGACGCAGTGGTCGAAGCCACTGTGCAGCGTGCACGGCCAGTGATTCTCACGGCGTTGGCGGCGATGCTGGCGTTCATTCCGCTGACCCATTCGGTGTTCTGGGGAACGCTGGCCTACACCCTGATTGGCGGTACGTTTGCTGGCACCGTGCTGACCCTGGTGTTCCTGCCAGCGATGTACGCCCTCTGGTTCAAGATCAAGCCTGAGCCCGCGCATGAGCTTGCAGCGAACACTCATGTTGCTTGATACCTGCGTGTCTGGATCGTCTCAAAAAGGAAAATCGATATGAGCTCGTTGGCCCAGATTACTTAGCAGTTTGATCCCGCTGCGCCCTTTGTGGCTCCGGCCAACTGGCTCCAGGGAAGAACTGTGTTTGACGGGCTATCTCGAGCCTGTCATTGCAGGCGGTGTTGTTTGAGGCATGGCTGGATTGTGGGCTCGCCAGACCGTAGCGATTTTTACCTGGCGTGCAGTGAACTCAGCGCAATAGTTGTTTCTGCTGTCCCACCTTCAGAGATTACCGCGTTCCTTGTGGCTCATCTGCCGCTCGATGGCTGTGTCCGTCCACAAACCTGACTCGATCAGTGCGCTGCAGGCCATCGAACGAAACCCATGCCCACAGATCTCGGATTTGGTGTCGTACCCCATCTTCCGAAGCGCGCTGTTCACCGTGTTTTCGGAGATTGGTTTCCAAGACTTGGTATCGCTTGCCATCTTCGTACCCCTTGTGGAAAAGGGTACACCTTCCAACGCTGGTCGCGTGTCGGGTATTTCCCAGGCGCCGCGCTTGAGGTCGAACTCGCTCCAGCGGGCGAAGCGCAGCTCGCTGGAGCGTACAAACACGTGCAGCGACAGCAAGACCGTCAGCCGGGTAAGTGCCCGGCCTTTATAGGTGGCGATCCGTTCCTGCAATTCAGGCAGGCGCGATAAGGATAAAGCGGGACGGTGGACGACCCGCGAGGCTTTGATCGAGCCTACGAGGTCGTAAGCAGGGTTTACGGTGATAAGCCGGAGGCGCTTTGCCTCGCGCATGATGCTCCGCAGGTAGTTTTGCCCTTAAAGCAATGTCCACCGTTCCGCGCTTCTTAATCGCTTCCAGGGGCTGCATAAGATCGTGGGTATCAAGGTCGACAATGGCGCGGGCGCCGATCAGTGTGAAGAGGTGAGTTTTGAGGCGACTCATCATTGTCTTGGAATAGTCCGGTGCCTACTTGGCTGACATTTCCGTGTGCCAGCCGAGGGCAGCGCTTTCAAAGGTGCGCCTTTGACCAGAGCGTTCGTCTTGGCTTGGTTCTTGGCTCCTATAGGGTCAATGCCATCCGCCAGCATTCGCTTGGCCTCCAAGCGCTTGCGGCGCGCAGCCGCGAGGCCAACGATGGAGTAGTTGCCGAATGAGGTCAGTCCTTCCCGGCCATCAGGTTTGACGTATCTGAGACGCCAACCTTTGCGGCCATTGGGTTGGACTAGAGGTAAAGGCCGTCGCCGTCGAAAAGCTTATAGGCGCGGTCTGTGGGCTTGGCCGAACGGCAAGCGGCGTCGGAGAGTGGAGCAGTAGTGCGCGACATAAGGGAACTCCCTTTTATCGAACTGACCTTTATCCCAAACTCTACCTTTAAAATGGCTGGTACCCCTCCGGAGTCCAACAGAACGCCAAAACGAAAAAACCCGCCATAAGGCGGGTTTTTCGGGGGGGCAGAGATTTTGAAAGCCTTCTCTGGAACCTTGTCTGGCTCCACGACCTGGACTCGAACCAGGGACCCAGTGATTAACAGTCACTTGCTCTACCAACTGAGCTATCGCGGAATGGCGCGTATGTTACTGATTCAGAAAGAGAAGTCAAGCATCTGTTAGCAACTTGATGGATTCATGGAGACGGACGGTGGTTTATCGGCAGTGGGCGGTTACCAGAATCGCCTCAGAGGTCTACCATGGCCGCCCGGAAGTGGTTACACGCGCTGCCGGCCATTCGCCGAAAAGGTACGTGCCATGAATCACCCAATCCTCACCCCTCAAGACAACGGGGTGTTCGCATGAGCATCGCTCAGATCAGCCTGCCCAAAGGTGTCGGCCCGCATGCCGAGAAGCTGTTTGACGCGATCACCCAAGCCAGCACCGCTGACGATCTGAACCGCGCGGGCGGCAAGGCTGAGGGCTTCGTCCTCGGTCTGGAAAGCGCCAAAGCGATCAAGAGTCAGGTCGCCGAATCGCTCTACGTCGCCTATGACGATGCCGCCAGTCAGCGTGCGACCGAACTGGCTTAACCGCCGAAGGTGACCGTGGCGAGCATCAGCTTGGCGTACAGCATCGTGGCGGCCAGTTGCACCAGCCACAAGGCCAGGCCGCCGAGAAATACGCCAGCGGCCACTTGCAGCACCAGGTTGTTACCGCGTTTGGCCGGTGTGCGAGGGACAAAATGGTCCAGTTCGTCACGGTCGGCGCGTAGGTCATCGTTTTTCATGTGGGTTCTCGTAAGAATTCTCAGGTGTACACAAAACCTGCAGGAGCGAGCGGTGCGGCGATCCTGCAGGTGCATCGTTGTGTGGAGTTTAGAGGGCGCCGATAGCGCTTTGACACTTATCTGCGACGAATAAAAAACGGGAAGCCCCAAGGCTTCCCGTTTTCCGTACTGCGCGAGACTCAGATCACCGCAACGATGGCCTTGGTCACTGCATCAATGTTGCTCTGATTCAACGCCGCCACACAGATGCGGCCGGTGTCCAGGGCGTAGATGCCGAACTCGCTGCGCAGGCGGGTGACTTGCTCAACCGTCAGGCCGGAGTAGGAGAACATGCCGCGCTGACGACCGACGAAGCTGAAATCACGCTGTGGCGCGTTTTTCGCCAGCAGGTCGACCATCTGGGTGCGCATGCCACGAATCCGCAGGCGCATTTCCGCCAGTTCTTCTTCCCACTGGGCGCGCAGTTTCGGGCTGTTCAGGACCGCGGCGACGATGCTGGCACCGTGGGTCGGCGGGTTGGAGTAGTTGGTGCGGATCACGCGTTTGACTTGCGACAGCACGCGCGCGCTTTCTTCTTTCGATTCGCTGACGATCGACAGGGCGCCAACGCGCTCGCCGTACAGCGAGAAGGATTTGGAGAACGAGCTGGAGACGAAGAAGGTCAGGCCCGATTCAGCAAACAGGCGCACGGCAGCGGCGTCTTCGTCGATGCCATCGCCAAAACCCTGGTAGGCCATGTCGAGGAACGGCACGTGACCTTTGGCTTTCACCACGTCCAGGACGTTTTTCCAGTCCGCCGGGCTCAGGTCCACGCCGGTCGGGTTGTGGCAGCAGGCGTGCAGCACAACGATCGAGCCGGAAGGCAAGGCGTTCAGGTCTTCAAGCAGACCGGTACGATTAACGTCATGGGTCGCGGCGTCGTAGTAGCGGTAGTTCTGCACCGGGAAACCAGCGGTTTCGAACAGGGCGCGGTGGTTTTCCCAGCTCGGGTCGCTGATCGCCACAACGGCGTTCGGCAGCAGTTGCTTGAGGAAGTCGGCGCCGATTTTCAGGGCGCCCGTGCCGCCAACGGCCTGGGTGGTGATGACGCGGCCAGCGGCGATCAGTGGCGAGTCATTGCCGAACAGCAGTTTCTGCACTGCCTGGTCGTAGGCGGCGATACCGTCGATTGGTAAGTAACCACGGGAAGCGTGTTGAGCGACGCGAATCGTCTCGGCTTCGACAACGGCGCGCAGGAGTGGAATTTTCCCCTCCTCGTTGCAGTAAACACCGACTCCCAGGTTGACCTTGTTGGTACGGGTATCGGCGTTGAATGCTTCGTTGAGGCCCAGGATTGGATCGCGTGGTGCCATTTCGACAGCGGAGAACAGGCTCATTTTTGCGGCGGCTCTGAGTGGAGTGTGGAGGGACGTGTCGCGCTCCAGCCGAATGCACTAGAGCGGTGCACAAACGGGGAGCTAGTATAGAGGCCATCTGCGATTGATGGCGACAGACGAATCAGCTTTTCAGGTAAGTTTTTTCGATTATTTTTCGACCGTTAGTCGAATGCCGGCATCAAAGACTTCAAGGGATGTAGGACGTTTGCCTTGAAAGCGCAGGCAATCGGCTCCACATTGAGCACAATCCTGTTTTTTCCTCGGGCGGCGTGAGTCGTTTGCGGTCTTTCTCGTTGCTGCCGGTTTGACCGCGCTGGCGCGATATCAGAGGTATACATGTCTGAATTCCAGCTAGTCACCCGCTTCGAGCCCGCCGGCGATCAGCCGGAAGCCATCCGCCTGATGGTCGAGGGCATCGAAGCCGGGCTGGCGCACCAGACGTTGCTTGGTGTGACCGGCTCGGGCAAGACCTTCAGCATCGCCAACGTGATCGCCCAGGTACAGCGTCCGACCTTGGTGCTGGCGCCGAACAAGACCCTGGCCGCGCAGTTGTATGGTGAGTTCAAGGCGTTCTTCCCGAACAATGCCGTCGAGTACTTCGTTTCCTACTACGACTACTACCAGCCAGAAGCCTATGTGCCGTCATCGGACACCTTCATCGAGAAAGACGCCTCGATCAACGACCACATCGAGCAGATGCGGCTGTCCGCGACCAAGGCGCTGCTGGAACGCAAGGACGCGATCATCGTCACCACGGTGTCGTGCATCTACGGTTTGGGCAGTCCGGAAACCTATTTGAAAATGGTGCTGCACGTGGATCGCGGCGACAAGCTCGATCAACGTGCGTTGCTGCGTCGCCTGGCAGACTTGCAATACACCCGCAATGACATGGAGTTCGCCCGGGCGACCTTCCGGGTGCGCGGCGATGTGATTGATATCCACCCGGCGGAATCCGACTTCGAAGCGATCCGCATCGAGCTGTTCGATGACGAAGTCGAGAGCCTGTCGGCTTTCGATCCGCTGACCGGCGAAGTAATCCGCAAGTTGCCGCGATTCACCTTCTACCCGAAAAGCCACTACGTGACGCCACGGGAAACCCTGCTGGGTGCCGTCGAAGGGATCAAGGTCGAATTGCAGGAGCGCCTGGATTACCTGCGAACCAACAACAAACTGGTGGAAGCCCAGCGCCTGGAGCAGCGCACCCGTTTCGACCTGGAGATGATCCTCGAACTGGGTTACTGCAACGGTATTGAAAACTACTCGCGCTACCTGTCGGGCCGTGAATCCGGCCAGGCGCCACCGACTCTCTTCGACTACCTGCCGGCCGACGCCTTGCTGGTGATCGACGAATCCCACGTCAGCGTGCCGCAGGTCGGTGCCATGTATAAGGGCGACCGTTCCCGTAAAGAGACGCTGGTGGAATACGGCTTCCGCTTGCCGTCAGCGCTGGATAACCGGCCGATGCGTTTCGACGAATTTGAAAGCATCAGCCCGCAGACGATTTTCGTCTCGGCCACGCCCGGCAATTACGAAGCGGAACATGCCGGTCGCGTGGTCGAACAACTGGTTCGCCCAACCGGCCTGGTGGACCCGCAGATCGAAATCCGTCCGGCGTTGACCCAGGTTGACGATCTGCTCTCGGAAATCGGTAAACGTGTGGCGCTGGAAGAGCGGGTGCTGGTGACTACGCTGACCAAGCGCATGTCTGAAGACTTGACCGATTACCTGGCCGACCATGGCGTGCGGGTGCGTTACCTGCACTCGGACATCGACACCGTGGAGCGGGTCGAAATCATCCGCGATCTGCGTCTGGGCACGTTCGATGTGCTGGTGGGGATCAACCTGCTGCGTGAAGGCCTGGACATGCCGGAAGTGTCGCTGGTGGCGATTCTCGATGCAGACAAGGAGGGTTTCCTGCGTTCCGAGCGTTCGTTGATCCAGACCATCGGCCGGGCCGCGCGTAACCTCAATGGCCGGGCGATTCTGTATGCGGATCGCATCACCGGTTCTATGGAGCGGGCGATCGGCGAGACCGAACGGCGTCGCGACAAGCAGATCGCCTTCAACCTCGCCAATGGCATCACGCCGAAGGGTGTGTTCAAGGACGTGGCCGACATCATGGAAGGCGCCACCGTCCCCGGTTCGCGCAGCAAGAAGCGCAAAGGCATGGCCAAGGCCGCCGAAGAGAGCGCCAAGTACGAAGCCGAATTGCGCTCGCCGGGCGAGATCGCCAAGCGCATCAAAGCGCTGGAAGAGAAGATGTACGCGCTGGCGCGGGATCTGGAGTTTGAAGCGGCGGCGCAGATGCGCGATGAGATTGGCAAGTTGCGGGATCGATTGATTACTGTCTGAGATTTGCGGTGAATGTGCGGGCGCCTTCGCGGACGAGCCTCGCGCCTTCTGATTTTGTGCCGTTCACATCTCGCTGGCGCGCCACAAACCTTGTAGGAGCGAGGCTCGCCCGCGAAGGCGTCCGAAAGGTCACCACCGCAATCGGGGTTAGTGCGCCTCGCCAGCCTTGAGCCCCACCGGCAACGCTTTGGTCAACAACACCGCAATCATGCTGATCCCCAGCGCAATCCCGACAAAGTGAAACGCATCGTTGTACGCCATGATCGACGCCTGCTGATGCGCAATCTCGCTCAGCTTGCCCAGCGCTGCCGTCTCACTGCCGAACCGGTCCGTCATCGACGCCATTCGCTCCGCCACCTGCGGATTGCTCGGCACGATGGATTCACGCAAGTAATCAAAGTAGGTCTTGGTTCGCGCGTCCAGCAAGGTCGCGAGGAGGGCGATGCCAATCGCGCCGCCGAGGTTGCGCAGGATATTGAACAGGCTCGACGCCGATCCCGCGTCCTGCGGCAGGATGTAAGCGGTGGCGATCAGCGAGATGGTCACCATGATCAGCGGCTGGCCCAGCGCCCGGATGATCTGGATCTGATTGAACTGCGGCCCGGCAAAGTCCGGGTTCAGCACCCCCGACGAAAAGCTCGCCAACCCGAACAGCCCGAAGCCTATTGCGCACAGCCATTTGGGCGACACGTATTTCATCAGCTTGGGCACCAGCGGAATCAGAAACAGCTGCGGCACCCCCATCCACATGATCACTTCGCCGATCTGCAGGGCGTTGTAGTTCTGGATCTGCGCCAGGTACAGCGGTAACAGGAAGATCGAGCCGTACAAGCCGACGCCCATTCCTAGGCTGGAAATACTCGACAAACCGAAGTTGCGATTACCCAGAATGCCGAGGTTGATCAGCGGATTGGGCTTGGAAAACTGCACGATTACAAAAGTGATCAGGCTCACCAGCGCGATGCTGCCCAGGGTCACGATCAGGTTCGACTCGAGCCAGTCCTTGCGATGGCCTTCTTCCAGAAACACCTGCAAACAGCCGAGGCCGACGCCAAGCGTGAGGATGCCCATGTAGTCGGTGCTTTTGAGCAGTTCCCAGTGCGCCTCTTTCTTCTCCAGGCCGTACATCAGGCCGGCGATCATGATCAGGCCGGGCGGTATGTTGATGTAGAAAATGTACTCCCAGCCCCAGTTTTCGGTCAGCCAGCCGCCAAGGGTTGGGCCAATGGAGGGCGCGAATGTCGCGGTCATGGCGAACATGGCCATGCCTTTGGCGCGGTGGTGTTCCGGGAGTTTGATCAGCGTGAGGGTGAATGCCAGCGGAATCAGGGCGCCGCCGGTGAAGCCCTGTAACGCCCGAAAGATGATCATGCTCTCCAGGCTCCAGGCCATGGAGCAAAGCAGCGAGGCGGCGAGAAATCCCAATGAAACCCAGACTGCCAGGCGTCGCGCCGACAGCAGCTGCACCAGCCACGCGGTCAGCGGGATCATGATGATTTCCGCCACCAGATAGGACGTGGAAATCCACGAGCCTTCTTCCAGGGTGGCCGACAGCGCGCCCTGAATATCCTTGAGCGACGAGTTGGTGATCTGGATATCCAGCACGGCCATGAAGGCGCCGAGCATCACGCTCATCACCGCAATCCAGTCCCGCCGGGTCGGTTCGCCGGCCGGGCGGTTCAGTTGATCACCGGCCATCGTCAGGGGCGTCTTTGATGTTCACTTTGGCGGTGACCGACATCCCTGGGCGAATCTTGCCGTGCAGCGGGTTGTCCGCAGCGAACGTCAGTTTTACCGGGATCCGTTGTACGACTTTGGTGAAATTGCCCGTGGCATTGTCCGGCGGCAACAGGCTGAACTGTGCGCCCGAGGCGGCGAACAGGCTGTCGACCCGTGCGTCTATCGGTGTGTCGCTGTAGGCGTCGAAGGTCAGCGTGGCTTTCTGGCCGGGCTGCATGTGGCCGATCTGGGTTTCCTTGAAGTTGGCCTGAATCCAGATGTCCTGGTCCGGGACGATCGACAGCAGATAAGCGCCGGCCTGCACGTATTGGCCTTGTCGAGCCGCGCGCTGGCCGATCAGGCCGCTGATCGGCGCGTGGATTTCGCTGCGGGTCAGGTTCAGTTCGGCCTGGGCGAGGTCGGTCTTGGCATTGGCGATCATCGCGTCGAGGCGCTTGATCTCGGCGCTCAAGGAATTGACTTGCTGGCGTTGGCTTTGTGCGTCGGCCTGGGCCTTGGTCACTTGCGAACGGGCGATGTGGTTGTCGGCGGAGAGGGTGGTCACCCGTTCCTCCGAGACGTAGCCGGGTTTGCGCAGGGTTTGCGCGCGGGACAAGTCGATCTGCGAACGCCCAAGGCTGGCCTGGCTGGAGGCGACTTGCGCCTCGCTGGCGGCGATCAGGCTGGCTTGCTGGGTCAGTTTGCTTTGCGCCTGCAAACGTTCGGCTTGTCGGGTAGCGAGGGTGGCATTGGCGCGGTCGACGGCGAGGTGGAAGTCATCGCCTTCGAGCTTGATCAGCAACTGGCCTTTCTCAACGTGCTGATTGTCCTGCACCAGCACCTGATCGATGCGCGCGCCCAATTGGCTTGAGACACGGGTGATCTCGCCCTGGACATAGGCGTTGTCGGTGCTTTCATAAAACCGCCCCTTGAAGAACCATTGGGCGAAGAAGCCCCCGGCAATCAGCAGGACGATCAGCAGGAAAATAAACAGGCGTCGCTTGAGTTGGGCAGGCATGGGGCAGACTGTAGTCGAGAAATTGTAAGGAAAGTTATCAGCAGGTGAATCTTGCATACAGTCGATAGTGGGTAAATGCCATCGGCTGATAATCCGTCATTCATCGCGGCTCAGGCCCGTTGTAGACGCAACCTTGGCTTAAATGCCCTGCTGACTGGAGCCGGGCGGGTATCGCCTGTTACCATTCGCCCTTTGTTTTATCTTCATTTCGAGACTTGCCATGACCACCGTCCGCACGCGCATCGCGCCATCGCCTACCGGGGACCCCCACGTAGGTACCGCTTACATCGCTTTGTTCAACTACTGCTTTGCCAAGCAGCATGGCGGTGAGTTCATCCTGCGGATCGAAGACACCGACCAGTTGCGCTCGACCCGGGAGTCCGAACAGCAGATTTTCGACGCCTTGCGCTGGTTGGGCATCGACTGGAGCGAAGGTCCGGACGTTGGCGGCCCGCACGGTCCGTATCGTCAAAGCGAACGCGGCGACATCTATCAGAAGTACTGCCAGCAGTTGGTCGAGATGGGCCACGCCTTCCCGTGCTTCTGCACCGCCGAAGAGCTGGACCAGATGCGCGCCGAACAAATGGCCCGTGGCGAAACCCCGCGTTACGACGGCCGTGCGCTGTTGCTCTCGAAAGAAGAAGTCGCCCGGCGCCTGGCCGCTGGCGAGCCTCATGTGATCCGCATGAAAGTGCCGAGCGAAGGCGTTTGCGTGGTACCGGACATGCTGCGTGGCGACGTCGAGATCCCGTGGGATCGCATGGACATGCAAGTGTTGATGAAGACTGACGGCCTGCCGACGTACTTCCTGGCCAACGTGGTCGACGACCACTTGATGGGCATTACCCACGTTCTGCGCGGTGAAGAGTGGCTGCCATCGGCGCCGAAGCTGATCCTGCTTTATGAATACTTCGGCTGGGAACAACCGGAGCTGTGCTACATGCCGCTGTTGCGTAACCCGGACAAGAGCAAGCTGTCCAAGCGCAAGAACCCGACCTCGGTGACGTTCTACGAGCGCATGGGCTTCATGCCGGAAGCGATGCTCAACTACCTCGGCCGCATGGGCTGGTCGATGCCGGACGAGCGCGAAAAATTCTCGCTGCAGGAAATGGTCGACAATTTCGACCTGAGCCGCGTGTCCCTCGGCGGGCCGATTTTCGACATCGAGAAGCTGTCGTGGCTCAACGGCCAATGGCTGCGTGACTTGCCGGTGGAAGAGTTCGCTTCGCGCCTGCAAACCTGGGCGCTGAACCCGGAATACATGATGAAGATCGCGCCGCACGTGCAGGGGCGCGTCGAGACCTTCAGTCAGGTTGCACCGCTGGCCGGTTTCTTCTTCGCCGGTGGTGTGAACCCGGATGCCAAGCTGTTCGAATCGAAGAAGCTCTCGGGCGACCAGGTTCGTCAGTTGATGCAGCTGATTCTGTGGAAGCTGGAAAGCCTGCGTCAGTGGGAGAAGGACAGCATCACCGCGACGATTCAGGCGGTGGTCGAATCCCTGGAGCTGAAGCTGCGTGACGCCATGCCGCTGATGTTCGCCGCGATCACTGGCCAGGCCAGTTCGGTGTCGGTGCTTGATGCGATGGAAATCCTTGGCCCGGACCTGACCCGTTTCCGTCTGCGCCAGGCCATCGACCTGCTGGGCGGCGTGTCGAAGAAGGAAAACAAGGAGTGGGAAAAACTCCTGGGCAACATCGCCTGAGGACGTTTGACCTCGTAGGGGCTGCCGGAGGTGGCGATCATTTGATCGTGATCTTCGGCGCCGCCCCCGTTTTTCCGGGGGGAGGGCGGTAAGTGATTGTTATGGCGACAAAAAATTTTGAAAATTGTTAAAAATAAGTTTGACAGCTTTCCGAAGCGCCATTAAGATTCGCCCCGTCCTCAGCGATGAGGGGCTATAGCTCAGCTGGGAGAGCGCTTGCATGGCATGCAAGAGGTCGACGGTTCGATCCCGTCTAGCTCCACCAATTTACACTTCAAGGTCTGGCCACACCGGCCTTGAAGCGATCAACACTCAGCGTTGATCTGTTGTATAGAAGGGTTTGCGTCCCCTTCGTCTAGTGGCCTAGGACACCGCCCTTTCACGGCGGTAACAGGGGTTCGAGTCCCCTAGGGGACGCCAGTTTTACAGAAGCGATGTTGCAAGATGTCGCTCCGCCGCGAGGCGAAAAATCCGGGGCTATAGCTCAGCTGGGAGAGCGCCTGCATGGCATGCAGGAGGTCAGCGGTTCGATCCCGCTTAGCTCCACCAATTTTACAGTTCAAGGTCTGGCCACACCGGCCTTGAATCGATCAGCTCTCAGCACTGATCAGTTGTATAGAAGGTTTTGCGTCCCCTTCGTCTAGTGGCCTAGGACACCGCCCTTTCACGGCGGTAACAGGGGTTCGAGTCCCCTAGGGGACGCCACGATTACCCGCTCTGCGGGATTTTATAAGGGTCATTCAATTATTGAATGGCCCTTTTGTTTGTCTGGCGTTTGGCCAAATCCCCCATTTCTTTCAAACTGTTCTTCAGACCAGCGGTCACATCAACGACTTGCGGAAAATTATTATGAGAATAATATTCTAGTCGTAATATTCGGAGGCAACGATGAACGATAAAAAAGCTCAAACCCGCGAACGCATTCTCAAGGCCGCCAGCGCAGCGCTGATTCAGCGCGGCCCGGCCGAACCGAGCGTGGGCGAAGTGATGGGCGCAGCCGGCCTGACGGTTGGCGGCTTCTATGCGCACTTCGAAAGCAAGGACGCCATGATGCTGGAAGCATTCAAGCAACTGCTCGGTCACCGCCGTGGCTTGATCGCTGACATGGACGCCGAATTGACCGGCGAAGAGCGTCGCGCGTTGGTGGCTGCGTTTTACCTGTCGCGCAAACACCGTGATTCCTCGGATTCCGCGTGCCCGATCCCGGCGTCTGTCGGTGAGTTGGGTCGCCTGCCGGACGCGTTTCGCGTGGCGCTGAATGAGCATGTGGAAATGATGGTCGCGCAGTTGGCGGCCAGCCCGGAAGACACCGACAAAGCCCTGGCCGACATGGCCTTGATGGTCGGGGGTCTGGCTCTGGCTAGGGCGCTGGGGCCAGGAGAGTTGTCCGATCGATTGCTGCGCGCCGCCAAGTCGGCGGTGCTATGACCTGAAGGCATTGGCCTGAGGAGTGAGAGCGATGAGCACGTTGAAGTGGGTTCGTGGCGTTAATGGCACCTTGGGCTGGTTTGCACCGAAACTGGTCGCGAGCAAAATGCGACTGGCGTTCATGACGCCGCGAGAGTTGCCACCGCGTGACTGGGAATTGCCGCTGCTGGCGAAATCCGAACGGATAACCTTGCGCTTCGGCCTCTCGGCGCTGCGCTGGGGGCAAGGTCCGGCCGTGTTGCTGATGCACGGTTGGGAAGGGCGGCCGACACAGTTTGCGAGTCTCATCACGGCGCTGGTCGATGCTGGCTACACCGTCGTAGCGCTCGACGGTCCTGCTCATGGTCGCTCACCGGGCAGTGAAGCCAACGTGGTGCTGTTTGCCCGGGCCATGCTCGAAGCGGCCGCCGAGTTGCCGCCGCTGCGAGCCGTCATTGGCCACTCCATGGGCGGCGCCAGTGCGATGCTCGCCGTGCAGTTGGGTTTGCGCACCGAAACCCTGGTCACCATCGCCGCACCGGCGCGGATTCTCGGGGTGTTGCGCGGTTTTGCCCGTTACGTGCGGCTGCCGCCCAAAGCGCGTTCGGCGTTTATTCGCCAGGTCGAGAAAGACGTCGGCATGCGCGCTGCAACGCTGGATGTTGCGCACTATCAGCTCGACATGCCGGGCCTGATCGTCCACGCCGAAGATGATTGCTTTGTTCCGGTCAAGGAGTCCCAGTTGATCAATGAGGCGTGGTTCGACAGCCGGCTGTTACGCCTGGAGGAGGGCGGGCATCAACGCGTGCTGGCCGATCCTCGGGTGATTGATGGCGTGTTATCACTGCTGGCTGGCCGCAGCCTGCAATCGCGCCAATCGGCCTGAGCATCCGTTACACTGCCCCGGTCGACATCATCTGACCGGGAGTGGGGCATGGGCTGGGATCGGGCAACGCCATTTATCATTGATCTGGAAGTCGGCGCCGAGGACATCGACGGGCTGGGGCACGCGAACAACGCGGTGTACGTGACCTGGCTCGAACGCTGCGCCTGGCGTCACTCGCAGCGGCTGGGGCTGGACCTGGTCGAGTATCGTCGGCTGGATCGGGCGATGGCGGTGGTGCGGCACGAGATCGATTACCTGGCCGCCGCCTATGAGGGCGATGAGTTGCAATTGGCGACCTGGATTGTCGATTGGGATCAGCGCCTGAAAATGACCCGCCACTTCCAGTTGAAGCGCCCCAGCGATAACACCACGTTGCTGCGCGCGCAAACCACTTTCGTCTGCATCGAACTGTCCACCGGCAAGCCCAAGCGCATGCCGGCCGAGTTCATCGAAGGCTACGGCCCGGCGTTGCAAGTTCCAGGTTGACGCGATCCTGTGGCGAGGGAGCTTGCTCCCGCTGGAGCGCGAAGCGGTCCCTTGCAATGGAGAGTGCTACGCACTCTAGCGGGAGCAAGCTCCCTCGCCACAGAGGCAGATGCAAGTCTTTCGACAGAGAATCCAGTAAACTGCCGCACGTTTTTCGTTGAGTGTGTTTTTCATGCAAATTGCTTTGGCGCCCATGGAGGGGTTGGTCGACAACATCCTGCGGGACGTGCTGACCCGAGTGGGCGGTATCGATTGGTGCGTGACCGAGTTTATTCGGATCAACGATCAACTGCTCACGCCCGCCTATTACCACAAGTTCGGCCCGGAATTATTGACCGGCGCCCGCACCGCGTCCGGCGTGCCGCTGCGGGTGCAGTTGCTCGGTTCCGATCCGGTGTGTCTGGCTGAAAACGCCGCGCTGGCCTGCGAGCTGGGTTCCGAGGTGATCGACCTGAACTTCGGCTGCCCGGCCAAGACTGTCAACAAGTCCCGTGGCGGCGCGGTCCTGCTGAAAGAACCTGAACTGCTCAACCAAATCGTTGAACACGTCCGCCGCGCTGTGCCGGCGCACATTCCGGTTACCGCGAAAATGCGCCTGGGCTTCGACAGCCCGGACGGTTCGCTGGTCTGCGCAACAGCGCTGGCCGAAGGCGGCGCGGCGCACATCGTGGTGCACGCGCGGACCAAAACCGACGGTTACAAGCCGCCTGCGCATTGGGAATGGATCCCCCGCGTGCAGGACGTGGTCAAGGTTCCAGTGTTCGCCAATGGCGACATCTGGAGCGTTGAAGATTGGCGCCGTTGCCGCGAAATCAGCGGCGTGGAAGACATCATGCTCGGTCGCGGCCTGGTGTCGCGTCCGGACCTGGCCCGGCAGATCGCGGCGGCGCGGGCCGGTGAAGCCGTGGTCGAGATGACGTGGGCAGAGTTGCTGCCACTGATCCAGGACTTCTGGCTGCAAGCCAAGGCGCAGATGACTGCCCGCCAGTCGCCGGGTCGCTTGAAGCAATGGCTGGCGATGCTGACCCGCAATTATCCTGAGGCGGTGGAGCTGTTTACCGTGTTGCGTCGAGAGACCGAACTGGATCAAGTCTCGCGTTTGTTGGGGCTACAGGTGTCGGAAGCGGCCTGAAAAAAACGCAAAAAAATCTGAAAATAATCTCTTGAAAAGCAATCGGCGATCCCTATCTAGGGATTACGCGATGCCGAATTCGGGTCGCGGAGACAAAAAAACTTGCTGATCTGTTTTCAGGAGATTTGAATCATGAGTACTGCATTTTCGATGGCGCCCCTGTTCCGTTCCTCGGTGGGCTTCGACCGCTTCAATGACTTGTTCGAAACCGCCCTGCGCAACGAGCCAGGCAGCACCTACCCACCTTACAACGTTGAAAAGCACGGTGATGACCAATACCGCATCGTCGTGGCGGCCGCCGGGTTCCAGGAAGAAGACCTGGATCTGCAAGTGGAAAAAGGGGTGCTGACCATCAGTGGTGGCAAGCGTGACGCGAATGAAGACGTCACCTATCTGTACCAAGGCATCGCTCAGCGCGCCTTCAAACTGTCCTTCCGTCTGGCGGACCATATCGAAATCAAGGCTGCCGGCCTGAGCAACGGTTTGTTGAGCATCGACCTGTTGCGGGTGATACCGGAAGAGGCAAAAGCCAAACGCATCCCGATCAACGGGACGCAAAAACCCGCTCTGCAGTAACGAGTCAGAGCAATGAGAAGGGCGCCATTCGGCGCCCTTTTTTGTACCCGTTATTTGAGGAGTTTCTGGAACTCCTCCACCGGTAGCGGCCGACTGTGCAAATACCCCTGATAAAAATGGCACCCCAGCCCCTGCAAAAATTCCAGCTGCTCCGCCGTTTCCACCCCTTCGGCGATCACTTTCAATTCCAGGCTGCGGGCCATGGCCACGATGGCGCGGATGATTTCGGCGTCGTTGGGGTCGGTGGTGGCATCGCGGATGAACGACTGATCGATTTTCAGCGTGTCGACCGGCAGGCGCTTGAGGTAGGTCAGCGAGGAGTAGCCGGTGCCGAAGTCGTCCATTGCAAAGCTCACACCGAGTTTTTTCAGGCGGCGCATTTTGTTGATGGTGTCTTCCAGGTTCTGGATGACGATCCCTTCGGTGATTTCCAGTTTCAGCAACGAGCAGGGCAGGCCGTGGCTGCTGAGGCTGTATTCGATGCGTTCGACGAAGTCGTTTTGACGAAATTGCCTCGGGCTGATGTTCACGCACAGGCTGAAGCTGAGCGGGTTCACCAGGCCTTTGGCAACCAGCTTTTTGAAGGCCCCACAGGCTTCGTCGATGATCCACGTGCCCACTTCCAGAATCAGCCCGCTGTCCTCCAGCACCTTGATGAATTCGGTGGGCGATTGCGGGCCAAGCTCCGGGTGGTCCCAACGCACCAGCGCTTCGGCGCCGACAATACGGTTGCCCCGAGCGTCGACCTGGGGTTGGTAATGCACATGAAACTCGCCCCGGGAAAGGGCCAGGCGCAAGTCGGTTTCCATGCGCAGGCGTTCACTGGCCGCCTTCTGCATGGTGTTGTGATACATCTGCGCCATGTTGCGGCCCGAGTCTTTGGCGCGGTAAAGCGCAATGTCGGCACGTTTGAGCAGGTCGGTCGGGGTCGAGCCGTGGTCGGGGATCAGCGCGATGCCGATGCTCGGTGTCACTTGCAGGCGCTGGCCGTCGAGGAACATCGGCTCCGACAACAGTTCACGCAACGTGTCCGCCAACTCCCGAACCTGGGCGCTGACTTCGTTGCGCGAGCCCTCAAGGCCGCTGAGCAGCACCACAAATTCATCGCCACCCAGGCGTGCCACGGTGTCTTCCATGCGCACGCTGGCTTCAAGCCGAGCCGTGATGATTTTCAGCACCGTGTCGCCCACCGGGTGACCCAGGGAATCGTTGATGTGCTTGAAATGATCGAGGTCCAGGAACAGCAGCGCACCGCGCAGGTTGTGGCGCTTGAGCAGGGCGATCTGCTGGCTCAGGCGATCCATCAACAGGGCGCGGTTCGGCAGGTTGGTCAGCGGGTCGTGGTAGGCCAGATGGCGAATCTGCGCTTCGGCATTTTTCAACAGGCTGACGTCTCGGCCAGTCAGCAACAGGCATGCGGTTTCGTTGAGGGTGATTGGCTCCACCGAGACTTCGACGGTCAGCAGTTCGCCGCGCTTATTGCGGCCCAGCATTTCCTGGTGATGCACACGACCCTTAAGCTGCAACTCGGCCAGCAGCGCCGAGCGCTGTTTCTCTTCTGCCCAGATGCCGACTTGATACACCGTGCGGCCGACCACTTCGTCGGCGCGGTAACCGGTCAGGCGACAAAAACCATCGTTGACCTCCAGGTAGCGCCCGGTATCGCGTTCGGTGATGGTGATCGCGTCCGGGCTTGAGTGAAACGCCTTGGCAAACTTCTCTTCGCTCGCCTTGAGTGCCGCTTCGGAACGCTGTTGCTGGGTAATGTCGCGCAGGGTCGTGACGATGCACGGCTGGTCGCCCACGCTGATCTGCCGGCTGGAAATCACGCAGGTCAGGGCTTGCCCGTCTTTGTGTTGGGCGATGATCGCGACATTGTTCAGCCCCTGTTCGCGGATGACTTGTTCAATTCGTTGCAGGCTTTTCGCTGACGCGTCCCACAGGCCGATTTCGTCGGCGCTGCGGTCAATCACTTCGGCGGCGCTCCAGCCAAAGGTCTGGGTAAAGCTGGAGTTGATCTCGATGAACTGGCCGGTGTCCTGGCGCGTGACGCAGATCGGGTCCGGGCTGACTTGAAACAGCGTGGCGAATTTCTCTTCGGAGGCCACCAGCCGTTGTTCGCGCTCCACTTGATCGGTGATGTCCAGCAAGGTGCCGGCCATGCGCAGCGGTGTGCCGTTTTCATCGCGGTAGAGGCGGGCACGACTTTCCAGGTAGCGTGAACTGCCGTCCGGCAACTGCACGCGATAAGTCAGCTGATAATTGCCGGCCGGTCCTTCGCGCAGGCTGCGATAAGCGTCGCGCATGCTGCCGCGTTCTTCGTCGGGCACACCTTCGAAAAACGCGTCGAAGGACTCATGGAAGGGTATGGCCTCCAGCCCGTGCAACTGCGCGGCCCGCGCCGAGCCGTACAGCATGCCGCTGGGAATGTGCCAGTCCCAGGTGCCGAGTTGCGCCGAATCCAGGGCCAGGTCAAGGCGTTCCTGGCTGTCTTTCAGCGCGAGTTCGGCGGCCTTGCGTTCCGTGGTGTCAAGGAAAGTGCTCAGCAGGTAGGGCTGGCCTTCGAGTTCGACTTTCTGTGCGCTGAGGATGCCGTCGTGGATCTGGCCATTGCTGGCGCGAAACTGCACCTCCATGCTGGTCAGTTCGCCCTTGGCCTTGGTTGCCTTGACCAGCACGTCCCGTTGTTCCGGGTGCACCCAGAGGCCCAGTTCGACAGTGGTTCGGCCAATGGCGTCCTGCACCGGCCAGCCGAACAGGCTTTCGAAATACTGATTGGCTTCGGTAATCAGGCCATCTTCCTGGCGGGTCAGCAGCACCATGTTCGGGCACAGGTGAAACAGCGTGGCAAAGCGTTTTTCCGAGCTGCTCAGGGCCTGTTCGCGCTGGCGCTGATGGGTGATTTCGCGAATGACCCCAATCATCCGTGGCCGACCGTCTTTGTCCGGAAGCAAGCTGCCGTTGATCTCCAGCCAGTGCAGGCTGCCGTCGGGCCAGCGGATGCGGTGGTGCATCGCCTGCTCCAGCGGGGCGCCGGCGATCACCGCATGGAAGGCGCGAATGGTTTTTGCCCGATCCTCCGGAGGCAGCAAGTCGAGGTATTCCAGATCGGTCGGCAACGGCTGTCGGGGATCGAAGCCGAACAACGCCTGGGTGCCCCGTGACCAGCTGATCTGTCCGCGCTCGATGTCCCAATACCAGGCGCCCAGGCGCGCGCCGTTGAGGGCGGCCAGCAACTGTGGTGCGCTTTCCCAGCTCTGCTCGGACCGTTTCGGGTCAAGCGCCTGTATACGTGGCATCGGCGGAATACGGTCAACAGATTTCGGCATTGGCAGGCCTTGGGCTGAATTGGGCGTTAGGCACAGGGGTTCGCGGCTCTATGGCAGTAGCACACGTTAGCCTTGAATCCCTGGCAGATCGATTTGTGCATCCAGCAAGGCCATGAAGGCCCGTGCCGCATTCGACAGCGTCCGTTCGGTGTGCAGGATATAGCCTAGCTGGCGAGTCAGTTGTATGCCCGGCAAAGGTATTCGCGCAACTTGATCGTCGAGCATTGTTCGCGGCAAAACGCTCCAGGCCAGGCCGATCGAGACCATCATCTTGATGGTTTCCAGATAATTGGTGCTCATGGCGATGTTCGGCGTCAGTCCCTGAGCCTCGAACAGGCGCTGGACAATGTGATGAGTGAACGTGTTGCCGCCGGGAAACACCGCCGGATGCAGGGCAATGTCCGCCAGGCTGACTGGGCCGTTGCTGATCAGCGAATGCTCCGGGGCGACCACGAAATCCAGGGGGTCGTCCCACACCGGCGTGGCTTTGACCAAGGTATGAGGTTCCGGTGCTAGGGTGATCACCGCCAGTTCCGCGCGGCCATGGAGGATTTCCTCGTAGGCCACTTCCGAATCGAGAAACTGAATATCCAGCGCCACTTGTGGGTAGCGTCGGGTGAACTCCCTTAATAAGGGCGGTAAGCGGTGCAAGCCAATGTGGTGACTGGTGGCCAGCGTCAGGCGCCCGGTCACTTCGCCGGTCAGGTTGGTCAGGGCGCGGCGGGTGTCATCCAGCACATTGAGAATCTGATAGGCCCGCGGCAACAGGGCGCGACCGGCCTCGGTCAGGCCGACTTCACGGCCCAGTCGATCGAAAAGCCGCACCTTCAATTGCTGCTCCAGCCCGGCGATGCGCTTGCTGATCGCCGGTTGCGTCAGGTGCAGCCGTTCTCCCGCGCCGGAGAAGCTTCCGGTCTCGGCAATGGCGATGAAAGCATTAAGATTGGCCAGGTCCATTGCGGTATTCCAGTTGGTTATCCAAAGCATGAAAAATATGAATTTGAGTTATTTAATGTAACCCCCTAGGATCGACCTCACAAGCCAAAGGGTTATACAAACGGCCCGGGGCATAGAAACAAGCTGATGAGGAAACCGTCTGATGGCCGGCAAAACGCTCTACGACAAGCTCTGGGATTCGCATTTGGTCAAGCAGCGCGACGATGGCTCTGCCTTGATCTACATCGATCGTCACATCATTCACGAAGTGACCTCGCCGCAAGCCTTTGAAGGCCTGCGTCTGGCCGGGCGCAAGCCTTGGCGCATCGATGCCAACATCGCGACCCCGGACCACAACGTACCGACCACCCCGGAACGCAAGGGCGGCATCGAAGCCATTGCCGACCAGGTCTCGCGTTTGCAGGTCCAGACCCTCGATGACAACTGTGACGAATACGGCATCGTCGAGTTCAAGATGAACGACGTGCGCCAAGGCATCGTCCACGTCATCGGCCCGGAACAGGGCGCAACCTTGCCGGGCATGACCGTGGTCTGCGGCGACTCCCACACCTCGACCCACGGCGCGTTTGGCGCGTTGGCACACGGTATCGGCACGTCCGAGGTCGAGCACGTGCTCGCCACCCAGTGCCTGGTCGCCAAGAAAATGAAGAATATGCGGGTGTCGGTCGAAGGGAAATTGCCGTTCGGCGTGACCGCCAAGGACATCGTTCTCGCGGTCATTGGCAAGATCGGCACTGCCGGCGGTAACGGCCATGCCATCGAGTTCGCCGGTAGTGCGATTCGTGATCTGTCGGTCGAAGGCCGCATGACCATTTGCAACATGTCCATCGAGGCTGGCGCTCGCGTAGGACTGGTCGCCGCTGACGAAAAAACCGTCGCCTACGTGAAGGGCCGTCCATTCGCTCCGAAAGGCGCGGAATGGGACTTGGCCGTCGAAGCGTGGAAAGACCTGGTGACTGATGAAGACGCCACGTTCGACACCGTCGTCGAGCTCGATGCCACCCAGATCAAGCCACAAGTCAGCTGGGGCACTTCGCCCGAGATGGTGTTGGCCGTGGATCAGAACGTACCGGACCCTGCGAAGGAAATGGACCTGGTCAAGCGCGGCTCCATCGAACGCGCCTTGAAATACATGGGTTTGACTGCCAATCAGGCAATTACCGACATTCAGCTGGACCGCGTGTTCATCGGTTCCTGCACCAACTCGCGGATCGAAGATTTGCGTGCTGCCGCCGTGATCGCCAAAGGTCGCAAAGTCGCTTCGACCATCAAGCAGGCCATCGTGGTGCCGGGCTCGGGTCTGGTGAAGGCCCAGGCTGAATCGGAAGGCCTGGACAAGATTTTCCTCGACGCCGGTTTCGAATGGCGTGAGCCGGGTTGCTCGATGTGCCTGGCGATGAACCCGGACCGTTTGGAGTCGGGCGAGCATTGCGCCTCGACCTCCAACCGCAATTTCGAAGGCCGTCAGGGCGCCGGTGGCCGTACCCACCTCGTGAGCCCGGCCATGGCCGCCGCCGCCGCGGTGAACGGTCGTTTCGTCGACGTCCGTGAATTGATCTAAAGGAGCGCAGCATGAAAGCTTTTACCCAGCACACTGGTCTTGTCGCGCCTCTGGATCGTGCCAACGTCGACACCGACCAGATCATCCCGAAGCAATTCTTGAAGTCGATCAAGCGCACGGGTTTCGGCCCAAACCTGTTCGATGAGTGGCGCTACCTGGATGTCGGGCAGCCTTATCAGGACAACTCCAAGCGCCCGTTGAACAAGGACTTCGTCCTCAACGCCGAGCGTTATCAAGGCGCCAGCGTGTTGCTGGCCCGCGAAAACTTCGGTTGCGGTTCCAGTCGTGAACATGCGCCGTGGGCGCTGGAGGAATACGGTTTCCGCAGCATCATCGCGCCGAGCTACGCCGACATCTTCTTCAACAACAGCTTCAAGAACGGCTTGCTGCCGATCATCTTGAGCGACGCTGAAGTGGATGAGCTGTTCCAGCAGGTGGAAGTGACCCCGGGTTATCAGTTGCAGGTCGATTTGCAGGCCCAGACCGTTACCCGTCCGGATGGCAAGGTGTTGAGCTTTGAAATTGACGCCTTCCGTAAGCATTGCCTGCTCAACGGTCTGGACGATATCGGTCTGACGTTGATGGACCATGAAGCGATTGCGACGTTTGAAGCCAAGCACCGGGCGAGCCAGCCTTGGTTGTTTCGCGACGCGTAAGTTTGCGCAAGGCGTGATGACGCCTTCGCGGGCAAGCCTCGCTCCTGCGGCTGAAATACGTCTCCCTGTAGGAGCGAGGCTCGCCCGCGAAGAGGCCCGCCCAGACAACACAAGGCTAAACCCCAAAAGGAAGTCCCCCATGACCCGCACCGCCCAGCACAACCAGGTAGTCCAAAAGCAATTCGGTGAACAGGCCTCGGCCTATCTGAGCAGCGCCGTACACGCTCAAGGCACCGAATTTGCGCTGCTACAGGCCGAACTGGCCGGGCAGGGCGATGCTCGGGTGCTGGACCTGGGGTGTGGCGCTGGTCACGTCAGTTTTCACGTGGCGTCGCTGGTCAAGGAAGTGGTGGCCTACGATTTGTCCCAGCAGATGCTCGACGTGGTTACCGTCGCCGCTGTGGACCGTGGTTTGAGCAATGTGACCACGGTCAACGGTGCCGCCGAGCGCCTGCCGTTTGCCGATGGTGAGTTCGACTTCGTCTTCAGTCGTTACTCGGCGCACCATTGGAGCGACCTCGGCCTGGCCCTGCGCGAAGTCCGGCGGGTACTGAAGCCGGGTGGGGTGGCGGCGTTCATCGACGTGTTGTCACCGGGCAGTCCGATGTTTGACACTTACCTGCAAAGCGTCGAAGTGCTGCGCGACACCAGTCATGTGCGCGATTATTCCGCCGGCGAGTGGTTGCGTCAGGTCAGCGAAGCGGGGTTGCATACCCGTAGCACTACGCGTCAACGGTTGCGGCTGGAGTACAACTCCTGGGTCGAACGCATGCGCACGCCAGAAGTGATGCGCGCGGCGATCCGCGAGTTGCAGCAGTCGATGGGCAATGAAGTACGCGAATATTTTGAGATTGAGGCCGATGGTTCGTTCAGTACCGATGTGCTGGTGCTGATGGCCGAACGATAGAATTTTTCCGGGTGTGCTCAAGGGCGCACCGACTGATGACATGAGGAAAGCATGAGCAAGCAGATTCTGATTCTCCCAGGTGATGGTATTGGCCCGGAAATCATGGCCGAAGCGGTCAAGGTGCTGGAGCTGGCCAACGACAAGTACAGCCTGGGCTTTGAACTGAGCCACGACCTGATCGGCGGCGCCGCCATCGACAAGCACGGCGTGCCATTGGCCGACGAAACCCTCGACCGTGCGCGCGCAGCCGACGCTGTGCTGCTGGGCGCCGTGGGCGGCCCGAAATGGGACACCATCGAGCGTGACATCCGCCCTGAGCGCGGCCTGCTGAAGATTCGTGCGCAACTGGGCCTGTTTGGCAACCTGCGCCCGGCGATCCTCTACCCGCAACTGGCCGAGGCATCGAGCCTGAAGCCTGAAATCGTTTCGGGCCTGGACATCCTGATCGTCCGTGAACTGACCGGCGGCATCTATTTCGGCACGCCACGCGGCACCCGCACCCTGGAAAACGGCGAGCGTCAGGCTTACGACACGCTGCCGTACAGCGAAAGCGAAATCCGCCGCATCGCCCGTGTCGGTTTCGACATGGCCATGGTGCGCGGCAAGAAGCTGTGCTCGGTGGACAAGGCCAACGTGCTGGCTTCGAGCCAACTGTGGCGCGAAATCGTCGAGCAAGTGGGCAAGGATTACCCGGAAGTCGAACTGAGCCACATGTACGTCGACAACGCCGCCATGCAGCTGGTGCGTGCGCCGAAGCAATTCGACGTGATCGTTACCGAAAATATGTTCGGCGACATTCTGTCGGACCAGGCATCGATGCTCACCGGTTCCATCGGCATGCTGCCGTCGGCATCCCTGGATACCAACAACAAGGGCATGTACGAGCCTTGCCACGGTTCGGCGCCAGACATCGCTGGCAAAGGCATTGCCAACCCGTTGGCGACCATTCTGTCGGTGTCGATGATGCTGCGTTACAGCTTCAATCTGCAGGACGCGGCCGATGCCATCGAGAAAGCCGTCAGTCTGGTATTGGATCAGGGGCTGCGCACGGGCGACATCTGGTCGGCCGGTTGCACTAAAGTCGGTACGCAGGAAATGGGCGACGCAGTAGTCGCCGCGCTGCGGAATCTGTAATCTCTCGGGCCCGCTGCCACTTTCACTCTTGAAAGCAGCGGCCCACTTTTTAAAGAAGGTGTAGTTGCGATGAAACGTGTAGGTCTGATCGGTTGGCGCGGTATGGTCGGTTCCGTGCTCATGCAGCGGATGCTGGAAGAGCAGGATTTCGATCTTATTGAGCCGGTGTTTTTCACCACTTCCAATGTCGGTGGCCAAGGCCCGTCCGTGGGCAAGGACATTGCTCCGCTCAAGGACGCTTACAGCATTGAAGAGCTGAAAACCCTCGACGTGATTCTGACCTGCCAGGGTGGCGACTACACCAGCGAAGTATTCCCGAAGCTGCGCGAAGCCGGCTGGCAGGGTTACTGGATCGACGCCGCTTCCAGCCTGCGCATGCAGGATGACGCGGTGATCGTGCTGGACCCGGTGAACCGCAAGGTCATCGACCAGCAGCTCGACGCGGGCACCAAGAACTACATCGGCGGCAACTGCACCGTCAGCCTGATGCTGATGGGCCTGGGCGGCCTGTTCGAAGCCGGTCTGGTCGAGTGGATGAGCGCCATGACTTATCAGGCGGCCTCCGGTGCCGGCGCGCAGAACATGCGTGAACTGATCAAGCAAATGGGCGCGACCCACGCCGCTGTCGCCGATCAACTGGCCGACCCGGCCAGCGCCATCCTCGACATCGACCGCCGTGTGGCCGAAGCCATGCGCAGCGACGCGTACCCGACCGAAAACTTCGGCGTTCCGCTGGCCGGCAGCCTGATCCCGTGGATCGACAAGGAGCTGCCGAACGGTCAGAGCCGCGAAGAATGGAAGGCCCAGGCCGAGACCAACAAGATCCTCGGTCGCTTCAAGAGCCCGATCCCGGTGGATGGCATCTGCGTGCGCATCGGCGCCATGCGCTGCCACAGCCAGGCGCTGACCATCAAGCTGAACAAAGACGTGCCGATCGCCGACATCGAAGGGCTGATCAGCCAGCACAACCCTTGGGTCAAACTGGTGCCGAACAATCGCGAAGCCAGCATTCAGGAACTGAGCCCGACGAAAGTCACCGGCACCCTGAACGTACCGGTTGGCCGTCTGCGCAAGCTGAACATGGGCACGCAGTACGTCGGCGCGTTTACCGTCGGCGACCAACTGCTGTGGGGCGCGGCCGAACCGCTGCGTCGCATGCTGCGGATCCTGCTTGAGCGTTGATCGATTGAAGTAATCAAAGAACCCGCGCCTTGAAAGAGGTGCGGGTTTTTTTTGGGAAGTTATGTCGTCAGGAAGGGCCTCTTCGCGGGCAAGCCTCGCTTCTACAGGTATCGCGGTTGTTTCAAGATTTCGCGACCGACACACAACCCGTAGAAGCGAGGCTTGCCCGCGAAGAAGCCGGCGCATACACCACAAAACCCCAGCCGAATTGCCTGCGCGCCACCCACCCGGTAAAGTGCCGCTCCCCCCGTTTCGCCAGAGGTAGAACCATGAGCCAGTCCTTTGATATTGCCGTGATCGGCGCCACCGGTACTGTCGGCGAAACGCTCGTGCAGATTCTCGAAGAACGCGACTTCCCGGTCGGCAACCTCCATTTGCTGGCCAGTAGCGAATCCGCCGGGCATTCGGTGCCGTTTCGCGGCAAGAACGTGCGGGTGCGTGAAGTCGACGAATTCGATTTCAGCAAGGTTCAGCTGGTGTTTTTCGCTGCCGGTCCGGCAGTGACCCTGAGTTTTGCCTCGCGCGCGACCGCTGCCGGTTGTTCGCTGATCGACCTGTCCGGCGCTCTGCCGGCCAATCAGGCGCCGCAAGTGGTGCCGGAAGCCAACGCCGACGTCTTGGCCGGTTTGAAAAAACCGTTCCAGGTCAGCAGCCCAAGCCCGTCGGCCACCACGCTGGCCGTGGTGCTGGCGCCGTTGCTGGGTTTGCTCGACCTGCAACGCATCAACCTGACCGCCTGCCTGGCCGTTTCCGCCCAGGGGCGCGAAGCCGTGACCGAGCTGGCCCGGCAGACCGCCGAGCTTCTCAATGTGCGTCCGCTGGAGCCGACTTTCTTTGATCGGCAGATGGCTTTCAACCTGTTGGCTCAGGTCGGCAAGCCTGATGAGCAGGGTCATACGCTGCTGGAAAAACGCCTGGTGCGTGAGCTGCGTCAGGTCATGGCGCTGCCTTTATTAAAGATTTCTGTCACTTGCATTCAAGCCCCGGTGTTTTTTGGCGATAGCTTTAGCGTGACCTTGCAGTCAGCGAGCGCTGTGGACCTGGCGAAAGTCAACGCGGCGCTGGAAGACGCACCGGGTATCGAACTGGTGGAAGCCGGCGATTACCCGACGGCAGTAGGCGATGCAGTAGGGCAGGACGTGGTCTACGTTGGTCGGGTTCGCACCGGAATCGACGACCCGTCGGAACTTAATTTGTGGCTGACGTCAGATAACGTGCGTAAAGGCGCTGCGCTCAATGCTGTGCAGGTGGCTGAATTGTTGATAAAAGACCTGCTGTAAAAGATACTTGGCAACAATTTTTCGAATGAGTCCAGTCGAGCGCTATGCTTGGCCGGATTGCTGATGGCGAGCCACTCTTCGGGGCTTTCCGGGGCATTTATGAAATGATCGCGCGTGACGACCCTTCGTCGCCGCGCGCAATGCCTTACGGCAGCGGCTATCAACACCTTCTCGCTGGCCGAGGAATGTTCAAACAAAGGATGAGGCTATGGTTCAAGTTCGCAAACTGGTGTTAGCAATAGCGGCCGCCTCGGCGCTGTCCTCCGGTATGGCGCATGCCCTCGGGCTCGGGGAATTGACCCTGAAGTCGACGCTGAACCAACCTCTGGTGGCGGAAATCGAGCTGCTCGACGTCAAGGACCTCACCGCCGCAGAAGTGGTGCCGAGCCTGGCGTCACCCGAAGATTTCGCCAAGGCCGGTGTCGATCGCCAGGCGTTTCTCAACGACCTGACCTTCACGCCCGTGCTCAATGCCAGCGGCAAAAGTATCCTGCGTGTAACGTCCAGCAAACCACTGTCCGAACCCATGGTGAAATTCCTGGTTCAGGTGATGTGGCCCAACGGTCGTTTGCTGCGCGATTACAGCGTGCTGCTCGATCCTTCCAAATTCTCCCCGCAGACCGCTGAAGCGGCTGCGCAGCCTGCGCCGACCGAAACGGTCACTGCGCCGGTGACCGGTGCCACCCAGCCGTCCCAATACACCACCACGCCGCGCGATACCCTGTGGGAAATCGCCGCGAAGGCGCGTAATGGCGGTTCGGTCCAGCAAACCATGCTGGCCATCCAGGCGCTGAACCCGGATGCCTTCATCGACGGCAACATCAACCGGCTGAAAACCGGTCAGGTGCTGCGCTTGCCGGATCAGGCGCAGAGCACCAGCCTGCCGCAACCCAAGGCAATCGCTGAGGTCGCTGCCCAGAACACCGCATGGCGCCAGGGTCGTCGTTATGTGGCGAAGCCCGGTACCGGGCAGCAGCAACTCGATGCCACCAAGCGTGGCCGCGCTGACGCAGCTCCATCGCAAACGGCGAAAGACAACCTGAGCCTGGTTTCTGCCGAAACCGGCAAGGGCAAAGGCGCTGCAGGTGATGCTAAAGCCTTGAACAACAAACTGGCGGTGACCCAGGAAAGCCTCGACACGACCCGTCGTGACAACGCTGAACTGAAAAGCCGCATGACCGATCTGCAAAGTCAGCTGGATAAGCTGCAGCGCCTGATCGAGCTGAAGAACAATCAACTGGCCAAGTTGCAGGCTGAAGGCGCAGCGGGAGCGTCGGCTTCGACTCCAGCGACGACCCCACCGGCAATGTCTGCTGAACTGGCCGCGAACCCTGCGGCAGCACCGACTGAAGTGGTTCCTGCTCCGGAAACGTCTGCGCCTGAGACTGCTCCTGCACCCGTGCCTGCCGAGCCGCCAATCGAGCCGACACCGGTAGCTTCCGACGAGCAGAAATTCAACGAACTGCTGACCAATCCGGTCCTGCTGGGTCTGGTAGGCGGTGGGGCAGTGGTTCTGCTGCTTCTGCTGCTGTTGCTGGCGCGTCGCCGCAAGGCGCAGCAAGAAGCCGAGAAACACCTGCGCATGGCGCGTGCCCTGGAAGAAGAGAAGGAATTCTCTGCCGAGCAGGACCTGCCAGAAAGCAGCTTCGAAGGTTTGGAAGTTCCGCCGCCGAGCGTGAAACTCGCTACCGCGCCGATTCCAACGCCACCACCTGCGCCAGCTCCAGCCCCGGATGTAATGACGACGCCGATCGCCGCGCCGCTGGTGTCGCCAGCGGCCGAGCGCAATGACGACGTACTGACCAAGGCTCAGTCGCACATTGCCGCCGGTCGTCTGAACCAGGCCGCTGCGTTGCTCGAAGACGGCATCAAGCAAGAGCCACAGCGCAGCGACCTGCGTCTGAAACTGATGGAAGTCTACGGTCAGCAGGGCGATCGCGATGCATTTGTTGCCCAAGAGCGTCAGTTGGTCGCCAACGGTGACAACTTCGCCCAGGTCGAGCAGCTTAAAAGCCGCTTCCCGGCAATGGCTATCGCGGCTGCCGGTGGTCTTGCTGCCGCCGCCCTCGCTGCCGAGCTGGACGCGCAGTACGTCAAGGACCTGTTGCTGGACGAGCCGCAAGCACCGGCCGATGACCTGGACAGTGCCTTCGACCTGAGCCTGGATGACCTGGAAGCCGCGTCACCCGCAGCGGTCACGCCAGAGCCGGAAGCTGCGGCTGACCTTGACGAGTTTCCGCTGGACGATGACCTGAGCTTTGAATCGGTATTGAAGGAACAGACCGAAATCAAGGAAAACCTCGACGACCTGTCGGACTTCGATCTGGACATGGATTTGGGCGGTGATACATCGCCGGCCATCCTCGCTGAAGATGACTTCCTGCTGGATCTGGACGAAGGCGTGAAGGACCTGCCTGCGGAGCCTGTAAAACCTGAAGTGCCTCAGGACGATCTGGAGCTGCCGGCCGATTTCGACCTGTCGCTGGCTGATGAAATGGATGCCGCCCCGGCCGAGCCTGAGGTCAAGGACGCCTTTGCCGCTGAACTGGATGACGTCAACGCCGAGCTGGATCGTTTGTCCCAGAGCATGAGTGAGCCGACCTTTACTGCAGAAGACGCTATGGCTTCTGCGGCGGACGAGCCGGACTTCGACTTCCTCTCCGGCACCGATGAAGTCGCCACCAAACTCGATCTGGCCCAGGCCTACATCGACATGGGTGACAACGACGGTGCTCGGGACATCCTCAATGAGGTTGTGGCCGAGGGGAATGCTGGCCAGAAGAGCGAGGCCAAGGAGATGCTTTCGCATCTGGCTTGAGTGATCGGTAGGCAATAAACAGAACGGCAGCCCATTGAAGCTGCCGTTTTTGTTTCAGTGGTTGTCCGACGGCGTCTGTCAGGGCGCCATCGCGAGCAGGTTCGCTCCCGCAAGGTTTTGTGGCGGTCACATAACCTGAGAACACCCCGAAACACTGTGGGGGCGGGCTTGCCCGCGAAAGGGCTCCAACATTCAATATCGTACTTTCTGTTGTGCTGGTATCCCCGCCGGACAGCTTTATAATGCCCGCCTTTGCGCACATCAGCAGGCTGTGACTCCTTGGCAAATATAGATAACCCGGCTGCCGAAATGGCGGCCGACGGCTTTTTCCGGATCGCGTTGGGCGTTGAATACAAAGGCTCGCGTTATCGCGGCTGGCAGCGCCAGGCCTCCGGTGTGCTCACTGTGCAGGAAACCCTCGAAAAGGCCTTATCCAAAGTCGCCGACTCACCGGTGTCGCTGCTCTGCGCCGGGCGCACTGACGCGGGCGTGCATGCGTGCGGCCAAGTGGTGCATTTCGATACGCAGGTCGAGCGTTCGATGAAGGCCTGGGTCATGGGCGCCAACATCAACTTGCCCCACGACGTCAGTGTCAGCTGGGCCAAGGTCATGCCGGCGCATTTTCATGCGCGCTTCAAGGCCATCGCCCGCCGTTATCGCTACGTGATCTACAACGATCAGATCCGCCCGGCGCATCTCAACGAAGAAATCACCTGGAACCACCGTCCGCTCGATGTCGAGCGCATGGCCGAGGCCGCCCAGTACCTGGTCGGTACCCATGATTTCAGCGCATTCCGCGCCGGTCAGTGCCAGGCCAAATCGCCGATCAAGGAACTGCATCACCTGCGTGTCACGCGCCACGGCAAGATGATCGTCCTGGATATCCGCGCCAGCGCTTTCCTGCACCACATGGTGCGCAACATCGCCGGTGTCTTGATGACCATCGGTGCCGGCGAGCGGCCGGTGGAGTGGATGAAGGAAGTGCTGGAGAGTCGGATCCGTCGTTCTGGCGGGGTGACGGCGCATCCGTTTGGCCTGTATCTGGTGCAGGTCGAGTATCGCGACGAGTTCCAATTGCCTGAGCGTTACATCGGCCCACACTTCCTCACCGGCTTCTCTGAACTTGACGGCTGACGCCCTCGAACGCATTTGTTACCATCCGGGACTTTCTCGGATTTGCCCTGAGGTTTTATCGACATGTCAGCCGTTCGCAGCAAGATTTGTGGGATTACCCGCATAGAAGATGCGTTGGCGGCGGTCGAGGCCGGGGCCGATGCCATCGGGTTTGTGTTTTACGCCAAGAGTCCGCGGGCCGTCACGTTCCAGCAGGCGCGCGACATTATCAAGTTGCTGCCGCCGTTCGTGACCACCGTGGGGTTGTTCGTCAACAGCAGCCGCTGCGAGTTGGGCGAGCTGCTCGACGCCGTACCGCTGGACCTGTTGCAGTTCCATGGCGACGAAACCGCAGCCGAATGTGAAGGCTGGCACCGCCCGTACATCAAGGCGTTGCGGGTCAAGGCCGGCGACGACATCGCGGCGGCCTGCAATGCGTTTCCAAGTGCCAGCGGTATCCTGCTTGATGCCTATGTCGAAGGTGTTCCCGGTGGAACCGGTGAGGCGTTCGACTGGTCTCTGATACCGCAGGGCTTGAGCAAGCCGATCATCCTCGCTGGTGGCCTGACGCCGGATAACGTGGCTGAGGCAATCGCCCGGGTTCGGCCTTATGCGGTGGACGTCAGCGGCGGGGTAGAAGCGAGCAAGGGCATCAAGGATCACGCAAAGATTCAGGCATTCATTAAGGCGGTACGTAGTAGCACGTAGTTGATGTGACGGCTGGCAGACTGCCGCCGTCCCAAAATGCACTGCGCTGCACAAAGCAGGCACGGCTGAGGATTGAGGGGTTGTACGCCGGTCACGTTCAATGACCCGGCAATCGATCGATCATCGCCACACACATGAATTTAGCTCAAGGGCATACGCGGGGCTGCGAACCAGAGCGTTCGGGCCGCCGGTACTGGAGAAAGAAAGCATGAGCAACTGGTTAGTAGACAAACTGATCCCTTCGATCATGCGTTCCGAGGTCAAGAAGAGCTCGGTGCCTGAAGGTCTGTGGCACAAATGCCCGTCTTGCGAGGCTGTGCTGTATCGTCCGGAGCTGGAAAAGACCCTGGACGTTTGCCCCAAGTGCAACCACCACATGCGTATCGGCGCCCGCGCGCGCATCGACATCTTCCTCGACGCCGAAGGCCGTGCAGAATTGGGCGCGGACCTGGAGCCGGTTGACCGTCTGAAATTCCGCGATGGCAAGAAGTACAAGGACCGCCTGACCGCTGCGCAAAAGCAGACCGGCGAGAAAGACGCACTGATCTCCATGAGCGGCACCCTGCTGGGCATGCCAGTGGTGGTCTCGGCCTTCGAGTTCTCCTTCATGGGGGGGTCGATGGGCGCCATCGTGGGTGAGCGTTTTGTCCGCGCTGCCAACTACGCGCTGGAAAACCGTTGCCCGATGATCTGTTTCGCCGCTTCCGGTGGTGCGCGGATGCAGGAAGCCCTGATCTCCCTGATGCAAATGGCCAAGACCTCTGCGGTCCTGGCGCGTCTGCGTGAAGAAGGCATTCCGTTCATCTCCGTGCTGACCGATCCGGTCTACGGCGGCGTTTCCGCCAGTCTGGCGATGCTGGGCGACGTGATTGTCGGTGAGCCGAAAGCCCTGATCGGCTTCGCCGGTCCACGCGTGATCGAACAGACCGTGCGTGAAAAACTGCCGGAAGGTTTCCAGCGCAGCGAGTTCCTGCTGGAGCACGGTGCAATCGACATGATCATTCACCGCCAGGAACTGCGTCCGCGCCTGGGCAACCTGCTGGCACAAATGATGGGTCTGCCGACGCCAAAATTCGTTGCCGCACCCATTGAGCCGATCGTGGTTCCACCGGTACCTGCCAACCTATGACCGAACGTACCCTTGGCGAGTGGCTCGCCTACCTAGAGCAGTTGCACCCTTCGGCCATCGACATGGGCCTGGAGCGCTCGCAACAGGTAGCGTCCCGCATGGGACTGGGCAAGATGGCGCCTCGGGTGATCACGGTCACCGGCACTAATGGCAAGGGGTCCACCTGTGCATTCGTGGCCTCGTTGCTGCGGGCTCAAGGCCTGAGCGTTGGTGTCTACAATTCTCCGCACCTGCTGCGTTACAACGAGCGGGTGCAGGTCAACGGCGTCGAAGCGACGGACGCCGAGTTGTGCGAAGCCTTTGCTGCGGTCGAGGCGGGCCGTGGCGACACGTCCCTGACGTACTTCGAGATGGGCACCCTGGCGGCGTTCTGGCTGTTTCAACAGGCAGGGCTTGATGCCGTGGTGCTGGAAGTCGGCTTGGGCGGGCGTCTGGACACGGTCAACGTGGTCGATGCCGACATGGCGCTGGTCACCAGTATTGGCGTCGATCACGCCGATTACCTGGGCGATACCCGCGAATCCGTGGCTTTTGAGAAAGCCGGCATCTTCCGCCAGGGCGCGCCTGCGCTCTGTGGTGACCTGAATCCTCCGCAACCTCTGCTGGATAAAGCTCGCGAGCTCAATTGCCCGTTTTTCCTGCGTGGGCGCGATTTCGACCTCGGTGTGACCGATCACAATTGGCAATGGCGCGGTCTTGACGCTCAAGGGCGAGTGGTCGAGTTGCATGATCTGCCGTTGCTCGATCTGCCGATGGAAAACGCCGCACTGGCCTTGCAGGCTTACCTGTTGCTCGGTTTGCCGTGGGTCGATTCGCAAGTAATCAATGCGCTGACAGCGACGCGGGTGGTAGGTCGTCTTGACCGCCGTCAAATCGACTGGCAGGGCAAGCGTCTGAACCTGTTGCTGGATGTGGGGCATAACCCGCATGCAGCCGAGTATCTGGCGCGCCGTCTGGCCGTTCGTCCGCCGGTCGGCAAGCGTCTGGCGGTGTTTGGCTTGTTGGCGGACAAGGATCTGGATGGTGTTGTCAGTGAATTGAATGCTAGTGTCCAGCAATGGGCTGTCGCGCCGTTGGATTCGCCGCGTGCGCGCCCGGTGGCCGATTTGCAGGCGGCGTTGCAGAACCTTGGCGCTGCGGTAACGTCTTATGACAGTGTGGCCGCCGCCCTGGAAGGGCAGTGCGCACTGGCAACGAGCGACGACGAGATTCTGTTGTTCGGATCATTTTATTGTGTCGCCGAGGCCCTTGAATGGCTGGCCCGGCGCTCCACGGAGGAAGCGGCAAATGGCATTGCTGGATAAGGCATACAAACAGCGCATGGTTGGCGCCCTGGTTCTGGTGGCGCTGGCGGTTATTTTTCTGCCGATGCTGTTTTCCCGCCAGGATGAGCAGCGTCAAGTGACGGTCGAAGCCCCGGCTGCGCCGCAAGCACCCTCGGTACCGCCAGTGCAGGTCGAGCCAGTGGTGGTGCCCGAGCCACAAGCGCTGCCTCAGGAACCTGTGCCAAGCGATGACGAGATCGCTCAGCAAGAAGCACCGGTGGCGCCGATCACCCCGAGTGCGCCAGCCGCGGCTGCACCTGCTACCAAACCGGTCGCTCCTGCGCCTGTGGTCAAGCCTGCTGCGCCGACCACGCCGCCTGCCCAGCCGATTACGGCCGCGCCGGGCAAGCCAGACACGACTCAAAGCCGCGTCGATGCCAATGGCCTGTCGGTCAGTTGGTCGGTGCAACTGGCCAGTCTGTCGAGCCGTGCAAGCGCAGAAAGTCTGCAAAAAGACCTGCGCAGTCAGGGCTATAACGCCTATATCCGCACGGCCGATGGCAAGAATCGGGTGTTTGTCGGGCCGCTGATCGAGCGCGCCGAAGCGGATCGCCTGCGCGACTTGTTGGGCCGCCAGAAGAACCTCAAGGGTTTTGTGGTGCGTTTCCAGCCTGAGCGCAACTAAAACTATCGCCCCGATTTGAAATGCACTGACAATCGCAGCTTACCGATAGCCATGCGCTCTGCTAAAATGCGCCGCCTTATCCGTCTGTAGGCTGCACTGTGCCATTTACCTGGGTTGACTGGGCGATCGTTGCAATCGTCGCCATCTCCGCATTGATCAGTCTGAGCCGCGGCTTCGTCAAAGAAGCATTATCGCTGGTGACCTGGATCATCGCAGGAGTCGTCGCCTGGATGTTCGGTGGTGCATTGTCCGAGCACCTCGCCGGATACATCGAAACGCCATCAGCTCGTGTGATCACGGGCTGCGCCATCATGTTTATCGCCACGTTAATCGTAGGCGCAATGATCAATTATCTTATCGGCGAGTTGGTACGCGTCACCGGGCTATCCGGGACCGATCGATTCCTCGGCATGGCCTTCGGCGCCGCGCGTGGCGTGTTGCTGGTGGTCGTGGCGGTCGGGCTGTTGAGCCTGGGGCCGGTACAGCAGGACGGGTGGTGGCAACAATCACAGCTCGTGCCAAAATTTCTATTGGTCGCAGACTGGTCCAAAAACCTGATCCTCGGGTGGAGCAGTCAGTGGCTTGCCAGCGGTATCAGCGTACCCGCTGAGATACCGTTCAAGGAGCACCTCTTGCCGACGGCCAAAACGCCTCAGTGAGTTGTGTTCAGTTCAGATCCATTAAGTAGGGGTTGCGTCGCATGTGTGGCATCGTCGGTATCGTCGGTAAGTCGAACGTCAATCAGGCGCTGTATGACGCGCTAACCGTCCTCCAGCACCGCGGCCAGGACGCTGCCGGTATCGTGACCAGCCATGATGGCCGGTTATTCCTGCGCAAGGACAATGGCCTGGTGCGTGACGTGTTCCATCAGCGTCACATGCAGCGCCTGGTCGGTCACATGGGCATTGGCCATGTGCGTTACCCGACCGCGGGCAGCTCGACCTCGGCCGAAGCTCAACCGTTTTACGTCAACTCGCCTTACGGCATCACCCTGGCGCACAACGGTAACCTGACCAACGTTGAACAGCTGGCCAAGGAGATTTACGAATCTGACCTGCGCCACGTCAACACCAACTCCGATTCGGAAGTGCTGCTCAACGTGTTCGCGCACGAACTGGCCCAGCGCGGCAAGTTGCAGCCTACCGAAGAAGACGTATTCGCCGCTGTAACCGACGTGCATAACCGTTGCGTCGGTGGTTATGCGGTCGTGGCAATGGTGACCGGTTACGGCATCGTCGGTTTCCGCGACCCGCACGGCATCCGCCCGATCGTCTTCGGTCAGCGTCACACCGACGAAGGCGTCGAGTACATGATCGCCTCCGAAAGCGTCTCCCTGGACGTGCTCGGCTTCACCCTTATTCGCGACCTGGCACCAGGCGAAGCGGTCTACATCACTGAAGATGGCAAGCTGCACACCCGTCAGTGCGCGACCAACCCGTCCCTGACCCCGTGCATCTTCGAACACGTCTACCTGGCGCGTCCGGACTCGATTATCGACGGCGTGTCGGTGTACAAGGCCCGTCTGCGCATGGGCGAGAAGCTCGCCGAGAAGATCCTGCGCGAACGTCCTGAACACGACATCGACGTGGTCATCCCGATCCCGGACACCAGCCGCACTGCGGCCCTGGAGCTGGCGAACCACCTGGGCGTCAAGTTCCGCGAAGGCTTCGTGAAAAACCGCTACATCGGCCGGACCTTCATCATGCCGGGCCAGGCCGCACGGAAAAAATCCGTACGCCAGAAGCTCAACGCCATCGAACTGGAATTCCGCGGCAAGAACGTGATGCTGGTGGACGACTCGATCGTTCGTGGCACCACGTGCAAGCAGATCATCCAGATGGCCCGTGAAGCCGGCGCGAAAAACGTCTACTTCTGCTCCGCAGCACCGGCCGTTCGCTACCCGAACGTCTACGGTATCGACATGCCGAGCGCTCACGAGCTGATCGCCCACAATCGTTCGACCCAGGACGTTGCCGACCTGATCGGCGCCGACTGGCTGATCTATCAGGACTTGCCTGACTTGATCGAAGCGGTCGGTGGCGGCAAGATCAAGATCGAGAAGTTCGATTGTGCGGTGTTCGACGGCCAGTACGTCACCGGTGACGTCGACGAGGCTTACCTGAACAAGATCGAGCAGGCACGTAACGATGCCTCCAAGGTCAAGACGCAGGCCGTCAGCGCGATCATTGATCTGTACAACAACTGAGTAACTACCGGCCCTGAGGGGCCGGTTTTGTATCTACTTATAAAGAACAAGGCAAGGAGTGACAGCATGAGTCAGGATTGGGATGCCGGTCGGCTGGACAGCGACCTCGAAGGCGTAGCGTTCGATACCCTGGCCGTACGCGCCGGTCAGCACCGCACGCCGGAAGGCGAACACGGTGATCCGATGTTCTTCACTTCAAGCTACGTATTCCGTACCGCTGCCGATGCGGCGGCGCGCTTTGCCGGTGAAGTGCCGGGCAACGTTTACTCGCGCTATACCAACCCGACCGTTCGCGCGTTCGAAGAGCGCATTGCCGCGCTGGAAAGCGCCGAGCAAGCGGTCGCCACGGCCACCGGCATGGCAGCGATCATGGCGGTGGTCATGAGCCTGTGCAGCGCTGGTGATCACGTGCTGGTGTCGCGCAGCGTGTTCGGCTCGACCATCAGTCTCTTCGAAAAGTACTTCAAGCGCTTCGGCATCGAAGTCGACTACGTGCCTTTGGCGGACCTGTCCGGTTGGGACGCAGCCATCAAGGCCAACACCAAATTGCTGTTCGTCGAGTCGCCGTCCAATCCATTGGCAGAGCTGGTAGACATTGCCGAGCTGGCGAAAATCGCTCATGCCAAAGGCGCAATGCTGGTGGTCGACAACTGCTTCTGCACCCCCGCGTTGCAACAACCGCTGAAGATGGGCGCGGACATCGTCGTGCACTCGGCGACCAAGTTCATCGACGGCCAGGGCCGTTGCATGGGCGGCGTTGTCGCCGGTCGCAGCGAGCAGATGAAAGAAGTGGTGGGTTTCCTGCGCACCGCCGGGCCGACCCTGAGCCCGTTTAACGCCTGGATCTTCCTCAAGGGGCTGGAAACCCTGAGCCTGCGCATGAAGGCGCATTGCGCCAACGCCCAGCAACTGGCCGAGTGGCTGGAGCAGCAGGACGGCATCGAGAAAGTCCATTACGCTGGCCTCAAGAGCCATCCGCAGCACGAACTGGCGCTGCGCCAGCAGAAAGGTTTCGGCGCCGTGGTGAGTTTCGAGGTCAAGGGCGGCAAAGAGGGCGCCTGGCGCTTTATCGATGCGACCCGCCTGATTTCGATCACCGCCAATCTGGGTGACAGCAAAACCACGATCACGCACCCGAGCACCACCTCCCACGGCCGTCTGGCGCCGCAAGAGCGTGAAGCGGCGGGCATTCGTGACAGCCTGATCCGCATCGCGGTCGGTCTGGAAGACGTGGCAGACCTGCAAGCCGATCTGGCGCGCGGGTTGGCGGCCTTGTGATCGAGTTGGCGACGCCGGGTACCGGCACCCATGGCCGCGTTGCACTGGTCACCGGTGCTGCACGCGGCATCGGGTTGGGGATCGCGGCCTGGCTGATCAGCGAAGGCTGGCAGGTGGTGCTGACCGATCTTGATCGAGAGCGTGGTTCCAAGGTGACAAAAGTGCTGGGCGCAAACGCCTGGTTCGTCGCCATGGACGTCTCGAACGAGGGGCAAGTGGCGCTGGGCGTTGCCGAGGTGCTGGGTCAATTCGGGCGTCTGGATGCGCTGGTGTGCAACGCGGCGGTGGCCGACCCGCACAACATCACGCTGGAAAGCCTCGATCTTGCTTACTGGAACCGGGTGCTGGCGGTCAATCTCAGTGGGCCAATGCTGTTAGCCAAACACTGTGCGCCGTATCTGCGCGCTCACAGCGGTGCGATCGTCAACCTGGCCTCGACCCGTGCCGGGCAATCAGAGCCTGATACAGAGGCTTACGCGGCGAGCAAGGGCGGCCTGCTGGCCCTGACTCACGCGTTGGCCATCAGCCTTGGGCCGGAAATACGCGTCAACGCGGTCAGCCCTGGCTGGATCGACGCGCGAGACCCGGCGGCACGACGTGCAGCCCCCCTGACCGATGCCGACCATGCCCAGCATCCGGCGGGCAGGGTCGGGACTGTCGAAGACGTCGCGGCGATGGTGGCGTGGCTGTTGTCGAAGAATGCCGGGTTCGTCACGGGCCAGGAATTTGTGGTCGATGGCGGCATGACCAAGAAGATGGTCTACAAGTAGAAGCTGCAAGTCTCAAGCTACAAGCGGCAAGTAAATGCGAGCCCGTGCAAGCCCTGAATACGCGATCCTGCTTTTACTTGCCGCTTGAAGCTTGTACTTGGAGCTGTTTTGAAAAAACTTCAATCCTGCTATTGACTTAGGTTCGCTACCTGCGTAAATTTCGCGGCCTCGGAGATGCAAACGGGTGATTAGCTCAGCTGGGAGAGCGTCTGCCTTACAAGCAGAATGTCGGCGGTTCGATCCCGTCATCACCCACCAAATCCGAGAGTCTTGCGAGAGCAAGATGGAAGCTGTTAAAAGCCTCCACCGACGCGCAGCGGTAGTTCAGTCGGTTAGAATACCGGCCTGTCACGCCGGGGGTCGCGGGTTCGAGTCCCGTCCGCTGCGCCATATTTTCCGAGTCAGGCTTGACCTGATTCGAGATTGAAAGAGAGATTGAAAAGTCTCGGAGCTTTCAGTCAGACGAGTTAATTGAGCGTCAGCTCAAAGCGATACGCAGCGGTAGTTCAGTCGGTTAGAATACCGGCCTGTCACGCCGGGGGTCGCGGGTTCGAGTCCCGTCCGCTGCGCCATATCTGCCTCAAGGCCCGCTGAACGCCTTGGAGCTACGAAGAAAGCCGCTGGCAATCTTCGAGTCGATAGCAAAGACCCTGGTCGAAAGACCGGGGTTTTTTGTGTCTGCGATTTGGCTTTTCTCTCATCCATACCCTCCCCAATGAACCTTTCTGCTCAGTCGATGCATAAAGGGCTTCCTTCGCACGCCTGACATTAATTAGAATCACTCTCATTTACGATAACTCCTTGGCACAGGGCTTCTTGAAATGAGCGATGCAGCGATGCCGGAGGAGCAAACCTTCCATGACTTGTACCGCGACCATCGCGGCTGGCTCGAAAACTGGTTGAGGCGGCGCATGAGCAATGGTCATGATGCGGCGGACCTGAGCCAGGATACGTTCGTGCGTGTGCTCGCCAGCTCCCAGCACATTGCTGACCTGCAAGAGCCCCGCGCCTACCTGGCGACCGTGGGCAAACGGCTGCTGACCAACTTCTACAAGCGCCGCAGCCTCGAACAGGCTTACCTCAACGCCCTGGCGCTGCTGCCTGAAGACTGCGTGCCATCCCCCGAGCAGCGCTGGATTCTGCTGGAAACCCTGCAAGCCCTCGACGAATTGCTCGATGGATTGCCGACCCCGGTACGACGGGCATTTCTCTGGAGCCAACTGGAAGGCCTGGGTTACCAGCAAATCGCCGAGCGCCTGCAAGTCTCCGAACGCACGATCAAGCGCTACATGGCCCAAGCCTACGAGCACTGCCTGCTGGTGGACCTGTGATCGGTTCAGCCCCTTCGGCCGACGCCCGCCAAGTCATGCGGGCTGCCGCGCAGTGGCTGGCGCTGATGGAATCGGGCACTGCCAATGAGCAGGACCGTGCCGAGTTGCAGACCTGGCGCGACAGCCATTCCAGTCACGAACAAGCCTGGCAGAGAGCGCAACGCTTGCGTCAACGTTTTAGCGACCTGCCGTCAGCATTGGCGATGGCCAGTCTGGATAGGCCGCAGCCGAGCCGGCGTGCGGTGCTCAAGCGCGCCGTGGGAGCGGTGGCGTTGGTGCCGACTGCCTGGCTGATCAGTCGGCAGTTGCCTTTGGATGTCTGGGGCGCCGACCTGCGCACGGCGACCGGCGAGGGCAAGAAAGTCCGGTTGGCCGATGGCAGCTCGCTGCAATTGAACACCGCGAGCGCCGTCGATATCGATCTGAACACTCGGCTACTGAAGCTCGTGGAGGGCGAAATAGCCCTGAAAGTCCCCGGTTCGTCGCCGCTGACGATCCAGACTCACTTCGGCCAGGTAGTCGTCAGTCAGAGCGAAGTGTGTGTCCGCCAGTGGCCGACGGGTTGCCGGGTGTCGGTGCTCAACGGCGCGGTGCAGTTGGAGCCTTTGCGCGGACCGGTCTTTTCATTGCGCGCAGGCCAGCAAGTCAGCCTTCAGGCGGCAGGTGCCGGCGCCGTGGAGCCCTTCGACGTGCTTGCTCCAGGCTGGCGAGACGGTGTGTTGATGGCACAGAACCAGCCCCTGGGTGATTTCCTGCGTGAACTCAGCACCTATCGCCCGGGTGTGCTGCGCTGGGAGCCGGAACTGGAATCCCTGCGTGTCACCGGCAGTTTTCGCCTGGAAGACACCGATCGTATCCTCACGCTGTTAGCGGCCAGCTTGCCGCTGGAGGTGCATTCGCGTACGCGTTATTGGGTCACGCTGCTGCCGCGCAAAAATAGTGTTTGAAGGGTGTCCCCTTTTTTCGCGTCGCTTGTCATTCAAGGCAAGTGAACGAATCAAGAGAGCTTCTTCAATGCCCGCAGTGTTCCCGTCGAGTCCGCGTTTGGCTTCATCCCGCCTGCGCCCGTTAATACACTTGAGCCTGTTGCTGAGCCTCAGTGCCTGTCCGTTGTTTATCACCGCCGGTTGGGCCGAAGACGCGCCTCGACGCAGTTATCAGGTGCCGGCAGGCAGCCTTGGTGCAGCGCTGACCCGTTTCGCGGGTCTGGCCGGGGTCAATCTGTCTGTGGACCCGGCGCTGGTGAGCGGTCGCAACAGCCCCGGTCTGTCCGGCGAGTTCGCCGTGGAGGAGGGCTTTGCGCGGCTGTTGCAGGGTTCCGGTCTGCAACTGCAACCGGTGGGCGAGCAGGCCTACATCCTGACCCCGGCGCCCGAAGGCAGTGGTCTGCAACTCGGCGCCACCTCGATTCTCGGTTCCATCGACCCGGTGGACGGTGATCCGTATGCCGGCGGCCAGGTTGCGCGTCGCGGTTCGCAAGGCTTGCTGGGCTCCAAAGATTTCATGGAAACGCCGTTCAGCATGACCACCTACACCAGCGAGGTGGTCAAGAACCAGCAGGCGCGGACCTTGGGCGACCTGATCGCCAACGATCCATCGGTTCGTGCCACGAACCCGGCGGGTGGGCGCTATGAGCAGTTCACCATTCGAGGGTTGAGTCTGTTCAACAGTGATGTCGCCTACAACGGTCTCTACGGCGTGTTGCCGACTTATACGATTGATATGGAGATGGCCGATCGTGTCGATGTGATCAAAGGTCCGAGCCAACTGATCAACGGCATCTCGCCGCGGGGCAGCGTGGGTGGCGGGATCAACGTGGTGGCCAAGCGCGCCACCGACAAGCCCATTACTTCGTTTACCGGTATGTACGCTTCCGACAGCCAGGTCGGCGGCGCAGTGGATGTTGGCCGGCGCTTTGGTGAAGACAACAAGTTCGGCATTCGTTTCAATGGCGTGAAGCAGTCCGGTGACACCGAATGGGATCAGCAGAATGTCGACCGCGAGATGGCCGTGCTGGGCCTGGATTTTCGCGGTGAACGCCTGCGTCTCTCGACGGACGTCGGCCGTACCGAGCGTGATACCGACGCGCCGCAGGAGCGGGTGCAGGTCAACGCCAACGCGCAGGTTCCACATGCCAGCGATGTGCGTCACAACTATGCGCAACCCTGGAGCAAGGCGAGTACCAACGACACTTTCGGCACGGTGAACGCCGAATTCGACGTCAACGATTCCGTCATGCTCTACGGCGGTGTGGGCGCGCGCAAAAGCAATCATGATTTTCTCCGGCATGCCGTCGCGGTCACCAACGACAAGGGCGATTTCAGCGTTCAACCCCGTGATTTCACCCGCGACGAAAACGTCCGGACGGCCACGGCTGGGGTGCGCAACTGGTTTCATACCGGCCCGGTGAGCCATGAGGTGAACCTGGCGGCCAGTTATTTCTACATGGACTTCGAAAATGGCGGCGCACGTTACGCGGCGGCCCCCAGCAACCTCTACAACCCTGTGGAAACGCCGACGCCGGTCAGGCCGACGCGCCAGGATCCGAAGGTCTATACCGAGAACCGCTTCAGCGGCGTGGCCTTGTCCGACACCCTGGGATTCTTCGATGACCGGCTGCTGCTGACCCTGGGCGCCCGCTGGCAGCGGGTGAAGGTCGACGACTGGTCGGATAACGTCAAAGGCGACACCGCCTACGACGAGGAAAAGGTTTCGCCGTCGGGCGGCATCCTGTTCAAGGCCACCGATAAGCTGTCGCTGTACGCGAACTACATGGAAGGCCTGAGCCAAGGCAAGATCGCGCCGTCGACCTCGATCAACGAAGACGAGATTTTCCCGCCATTCATCAGCCGCCAGGTCGAGGTCGGCGCCAAGTATGACGCCGGCGCGTTTGCCATGACCGCTGCGGTGTTCCGGATCAAGCAGCCGGCCTATGAGACCAACGCCACCACGCGGGTTTTCGGCCCGAACGGCAAGCGTGAAAACACGGGTGTGGAACTGAGTGTGTTCGGTGAGCCGCTCGAGGGTTTCCGCCTGCTCGGCGGCGTCATGTATATCGACAGCGAGTTGACCAACACCGCCAATGGCACCTTCGACGGCAACCGGGCGCCGGCCACTCCGAAATACAACGTCAACCTGGGCGCCGAGTGGGACGTGCCGACCGTGCAGGGCCTGACCCTCACCAGCCGGGGCATCTATTCCAGTTCGCAGTATCTGGACCAGTCCAACAACAAGGAGATCGACTCGTGGGAGCGTTTCGACGTGGGCGCACGCTACGCGTTCAAGGTCGAGGAAAAGAACATCACATTGCGCGCCAACATCGAGAACGTGGCCGACAAGCGCTACTGGAGTTCGGCCGGGGCGTCGGATGACAGTGAGCCAGGGTTGACGCTGTCGACACCGCGGACCTATCTGCTTTCGGCGACCGTCGACTTCTGACGGCATCGCGTTGACTGACCCGACGCCATCGCGAGCAGGCTCGCTCCCACACTGGTTTTGTGTTGTTGCATAGATTTAATCAACAACACCAATTCCCTGTGGGAGCGAGCCTGCTCGCGATAGCGGCATCAGCAACGCCGCAAGACTCAGCCCTGCAAATACACCGCATGCGTATGGGTGTACTCGTAAAGCCCATGCTTGCCATCCGCGCCGCCAATCCCGGATTTACGCACCCCGGCATGGAAGCCCTGCATGGCCTCGAAGTTCTCGCGGTTGACGTAAGTCTCACCAAAATCCAGCTCGCGCATTGCGTGCATGGTTTTACTGAGGTCGCGGGTGTAGATCGACGAAGTCAGGCCATAGTCGCAGTCGTTGGCCAGGGCGATGGCTTCGTCGAGGTCGTCGATAATCTGGATCGGCAGCACCGGGCCGAAAATCTCTTCGCGCATGATCTCCATGTCGGCGCTGCACCCGGCCAATACCGTGGGCTGGAAGTGAAAGCCGTTCGGCAAATCGGCAATCTGCCCACCGCTGATCAGACTCGCGCCCTGGCTCAAGGCCGTGCGCACTTTGCGGTTGACGCTGTCCAGGCCCTGACGGTTGATCAGCGGGCCCATTTCCACCTCTGGCCGGGCAATCGGATCGCCATAACGGGTGGCGCTCATCGCCGCTGCGATGCGTTCGATAAACGAGTCGGCGACCTTGCGTTCGACGTACACCCGCTCGGCGCAATTGCACACCTGACCGCTGTTGATGATCCGCGAATCGCGAATGGCTTTTACTGCCAGATCAAGGTCGGCATCCGCCAGCACAATGGCCGGCGCCTTGCCGCCCAGTTCCAGGTTGAGTTTGGTGATGTTCGGCGCGGCGGCGGCCATGATTCGCGAACCGGTGTCGACGCTGCCGGTGAAGCTGATCATGTCCACGCCCTTGTGCGCACTGAGCGCCGCGCCCACTCGACCATCGCCGCAAACCACGTTGAACACGCCCGCCGGCAGATCGGTTTCGGCCACCAGCCGGGCGAATTCGAAGCAGTTGTTCGGGGTTTCTTCACTGGGTTTGATCACGATGGTATTGCCGGTCAGCAGGGCCGGCGCCATCTTGCGGGCGATCAGGAAAAACGGGAAATTCCACGGCAGAATCCCGGCGACCACGCCCAGTGGTTTGCGAAACAGAAAGATGTTTTCGTTCTGCCGGTCGCTGGTGATGATTTCGCCTTCGATGCGCCGGGCCCACTCGGCCATGTAGTCGAGGTAGTCGGCGGTGAAATTGACTTCCACTTCCGCCAGGCCGCTGACCTTGCCTTGTTCGAGGGTGATGGTGCGGGCCAGGTGGGCGACGTTTTTCCGCAGCTTGGCCGCGATCCGGCGTAGATGCCCGGCGCGTTCGATGGCCGGTTTGCGCGACCAATCTTTTTGCGCGGCGCGCGCGGCGGCAAGGGCGTGGTCGACGTCTTCGGCCGTCGAGGCCGGGACTTTCGACAGCACGACACCCGTGGCCGGGTTGATCACATCGAGATGGGCAGTGCTGGCCACGAACTGGCCGTTGATGAAGTTTTCGTACACGGGCACGGACGACATTGGGGCGACTCCTTGGCTGATCAGTAAGTGCGCGACGGCGCGTGTTCGGTGGCCGGTGCGCGGTAACGGGCGAGGGTGGCCGTGGCGCTTTGGCGCAGCAGGCTGATGTCGATGGCCACGGCAATGAACTGACACCCCCAGCTTTGATAGCGGCGCGCGTCTTCTTCGTTCGGCGCGAGGATGCCGCAAGCCTTGCCGGCTGCGAGCGTTGCTTTCACTGCGTGCTGGATGCGTTCCTGAACGTCAGGATGGCCAGGGTTGCCTGCATGGCCGAGGCCGATGGACAAATCCGCCGGGCCGATAAACACCGCGTCGACGCCTTCGACGGCGGCGATCGCTTCGACGTTTTCCACGCCAATCCGCGATTCCACCTGAACGATCAGGCACAACTGCTCATGGGCGGTGTTCAAATAATCCGGCACGCCGTCCCAGCGCGTGGCGCGAGTCAAACCGCCGCCGACGCCGCGAACACCGTGGGGCGGGTAACGCATGGCGCGCACCAGGGCGGCCGCTTGCTCGGCGGTTTCGACCATCGGAATCATCAGCGTCTGCGCACCGATATCCAGCAGTTGCTTGATCAGGTTGGCATCGCCCGTCACCGCACGCACCACGGGCGCCGTGGAGTAGGGCGCCACCGCCTGCAATTGCGCGAGTACGCCGGGCACGGTGTTCGGCGCGTGTTCACCGTCGATCAGCATCCAGTCGTAACCGGTGGTGGCGACGATTTCGGCGGCGTAGCCGGTGGCGAAACCGGCCCAGATTCCGTACTGGGTCGCCGGATTTTTCAGCGCGGCCTTGAAAGCGTTGTGAGGCATGTTCATAGCGGGGTCCTTTCTCAGCGGTTGTACGGCCGATGCAGTTGGCATTCCGGGTTCAGGGTCACGCCGAAACCTGGCTGGTCGAGTGCCGAGAGGCGCATGCGGCCGTTCACCGGAACCGGTTCGCCGAGCAATTGCGGGTGGAACATCGGCACCACTTCGTCAGCCTTCGGCGCCATCATCAGAAACTCGGCGAACGGGCTGTTATGCCGGGTGGCGACGAAGTGGTAGCTGTAAACCGAAGAGCCGTGAGGAATCACCAGCGCGTTGTGGGCATCGGCCAGGGCGGAAATCTTCACCAGTTCGGTGATCCCGCCGCACCAGCCGACGTCCGGCTGGATGATGTCGCAGCAGCCCATTTCCAGGAGCATGCGGAAACCCCAGCGGGTGGCTTCGTGTTCGCCGGTGGTCACCAGCATGCCTTTGGGCACGTTGTTGCGCAGGGCCGCGTAGCCCCAGTAATCGTCCGGCGGCAGAGCCTCTTCGATCCACTTCAAGCCGTACTCGTGGGCGCCGACCGCCAGCTTGGTGGCGTAGTTGAGGTCCAGGCTCATCCAGCAATCGAGCATCAGCCAGAAGTCCGGGCCCACCCGCTCGCGCATGGTCGCCAGTTCTTCGAGGTTCTTGCGCAGGCCATCCTCGCCTTCGGCCGGGCCGTGGTGCAACGGCATCTTGCCGCCAATGAAGCCCATTTTCTGCGCCAGGTCCGGACGGGCGCCGGTGGCGTAGAACTGCAATTCGTCGCGCACCGCACCGCCGAGCAACTGATGCACCGGCTCTTTGCGTATCTTGCCGAGCAAGTCCCACAACGCCAGATCAACCCCGGAGATCGTGTTGATGACGATGCCTTTGCGACCGTAATACAGGGTCGATTGGTACATCTGGTCCCAGATTTTTTCGATGTCGGTGACCCGTGCGCCTTCGAGGAAACGCGCCAAGTGTTTTTCGACAATGTACGCGGCAGGCTCGCCACCGGTGGTGACGGCGAAACCGATCGTGCCGTCGCTGGCTTCGATCTCGACCACCAGCGTGCCGAGTACGTTGATGCCGAAGGTGCGGCGGCTCTGGCGATACTCGGGGTATTTGCTCATCGGCGTGGCAATGTGATCGTCGATCCAGTGACCGTCCGCCTGATCGTGATAATCCGCGCCGCCGCCTCTCAACGTGAAGGCGCGGACGTGTTTGATGGTTGGAATGCCCATGGTGTGACTCCTCAGGTTAAACGGTGGCCGGTGTGTTGGAAGGCTTGTGGACGGGTGAACGGATGCCCAGGACCAGCAACGCGGCGATGACGGTGGTGCCGGCCAGCACGTACAAGCCTGCGGCCGGTGAATGGAAGGCGCCTTCGGCCCAGTTCTTCAGGACCGGGGCGATGAAGCCGCCGAGGGCGCCGAACGAGTTGATCAGGGCAATCCCGGCTGCAGCGGCGCTGCCGGCGAGGTAGCTGGAAGGGAAGGTCCAGAACACCGGTTGCACCGCGATGAAACCCGAAGCGGCGAAACACAGGGCGACGATGCCGAGGAACGGGCTGGCGAAGGTCACCGAGCAGGCGATTCCAGCCGCGGACATCAGCAACGTCAGGCAGGCGGTGCGGCGACGTTCGCCGGTGCGGTCGCTGTAGCCGGGGATCAGGTACGCCGCGACTATCGCGCAGATCCATGGGATCGCCGTGACCAGTCCGACCATCAGCCCGACCTTGGTGCCCAGCAGCCCGCCGACCTGGGTCGGCAGATAGAACACCACGCCGTAGACGCTGGCCTGAATCAGCAGATAAATCAGGCACAAGTACAGAACTGAGGGTTGGCACAGAACATTGAGCAGGCTGCGGCCATGATTCTGTTTGTGGCTGTCTTCTTGATCCAGGATGCCTTGCACTTGCTGGCGTTCTTCAACCGTCAGCCACTTCGCGTCGGCCGGGCGATTGTCCAGATACCAATAGGCCCAGACGCCCACCGCCGTGGCCATCAAGCCTTCAACCGCGAACAGCCATTGCCAGCCGTGGACGCCGGCAAATCCGTCCAGCTCCAGCAGCAAGCCAGACAACGGACTGCCAAAGATGAACGCCAGCGGTGCACCGAAGTAGAAAAAGCCCATGGCTTTGCCGCGCGCGGCGCTGGGGAACCAGTAGGTGAGGTAAAGGATCACGCCGGGGAAGAAGCCGGCCTCGGCCACGCCCAGCAAGAAGCGCAGGACGTAGAAACTGGTTTCGGTGTGAGCAAAGACCATGGCGGCGGAGACCAGGCCCCAGGTCACCATGATCCGGCACATCCACAGGCGGGCGCCGACACGGTGCAGGATCAGATTGCTCGGCACTTCAAGCAGCGCGTAACCCACGAAAAACACCCCGGCGCCGAAGGCGAAGGCAGCGTCGCTGATATTGGTGTCGGCTTGAAAGGCTTGCTTGGCGAACCCGACGTTGGCGCGGTCGAGGAAGGCCATGATGTACATCAGTAGCAGGAAGGGGAGTAGCCGCCAGGAAATTTTGGCGAGCAGAGGCGCAGGTAGAGTCTTCATCGCAGTTTTCCTTTGGTAGGGCATTTGTTCTTATGGGAAAGACTGTACGGCCGCGGATCGATGCGTTACAAATCGAATCTAGCTCACAACTGATACCTTGAGGGTATCGATAACAAAGGCCCGCCATGACCACGCCGATCATCTCCCGCAGCCTGCTCAACCGCCTGCGCTACAAGCATTTGCACATGCTGGTGACGCTCAGCAGCAGCCAGAACCTGCACCGCGCCTCGCAAAGCCTGAACATGTCGCAACCGGCGGCGACCCGGATGCTGCATGAGATTGAAGACATGTTCGGCTGCGATCTGTTCGAGCGCCTGCCGCGCGGAATGCGGCCAACAGCGCTGGGCAGCGAGTTGATTCGTTTCGCCGAATCCGCCCTCAGCGGCCTCGACCGCTGCGCCGAAGACCTGATCGCGCGGCAGCAGGGCGGTTACGGTTATCTGTCCATCGGCACCATCATGGGCGCCGCACCGGACCTGGTGATGGATTCGATTGCCGAAATCAAGGCGCTCAATCCGCAATTGCGCATTCGCATCATGGGCGACACCAGCGATCAGGTGATCCAGTTGCTGGAGCAGGGCCGCATCGACCTCGCCATTGCCCGTCGCAACGCTGCCACCGACAGCGAACATTACGAGTTCGAACAACTGGGCAACGAACGGTTGCTGGTTGTCGTTCACGCCGGTCATCCCTTGGTGCAACGGGAAACGCTCGAACTCTCGGAACTGGTCAGCGGCTGGCCGTGGATCCTGCAGCCGGAAACCAGCCCGGCGCGCATCGGGCTGGATCAGGCCTTGCAGCGCCTGGCCTTGCCGACACCCGCCGACATCATCGAATGCAGCTCGGTGTACTCGATGCAGCAACTGATTCAACTGACCGACGCCATCATGGTGCTCTCGGAAACCGCGTTGCGCGACTACCTGAAAATGGGTCTGGTGGTGGCGCTGCCGGTGGAGCTGGATGTGCAACTGGCACCGTTCGGATTGTTGCTGCGCAAGGGTGAACACATCAGCCGGGAGTTGGGTTTGTTCATCGATTTGCTTCGCCGGAAAGCGGCGGTTTTCTGATTCTTTGGTCAGATTTTTGTTGCCAGTTGTTTTCTACAAGCCGATATACCTATAAAGTTAACCTTTCGGTCAGCTTTGCACTGTCAACACAGCCCTTTGCCTCGTCAAAAAGGGCTTCTGCAAGACTCGAGATCCCCAGAACATAACCAGAAGGGCGGACCCATAACCGCCCAGAGGATGATCCATGTCCAACCGTGAAATATCCCGGCGCTCGTTCCTTCAGGGCGGGCTGGTGGCGGGTGTGAGCGTGACGCTCACGCCGCTCAGCAGTCAGGCGCTGGCGGCCTTGATGGAAAACAGCGTGACCGTGCCTTCCGAGCAATGGCTCGGCAACAACGGCAAGGCGCGCTCGCGTAACGATGCCTTGTCCAAGGTCTGCGGCAGCAAAGTGTTTGCCCGCGACATCCGCGCCAAGGACATGCCGGGCTGGCCGCAGCAACAAGGCCACGCCATGCTGCTGAAGACCACCAAGGCCGATCGCATTTATGCCGGTTACGACCTGACGTGGCTCGGCGCCGACTTGCAGCCGGACCGCATCGTCACCGCCGCCGACCTGGACAAGGACGGCATCGCCTTCCCGGAAGAGCACGCGCCGGATCCGCTGCTGCCGGAGGGCAAGGTGCCGATGTTCATCGGCCATCCCGTGGCGATCCTGATCTGGAACGACTTCGAACGCTTCCGCCAGGCCAAGGCCAAACTCAAATTCAATGACAAAGCGATTCGTTACGGCGACAAAGTGCCGTTCTACGAAGGCGATCCCTACGGCAGTTTCCGCTACGTGCGCGTCGGTGGGGCGACCTCGGCGGATGAAGACGAATTCGCCAGCCTGAAGGATTCGATCCTGTTCCCGATGCTGCGCAACCGTCGTCCGGTGTGGAATTCCCAACCGAACCTGCACGGCAACCTGACCGAGCGCGGCTTGTTCTACGCCGAGCGCATGAAGCAGCAAATCGACACGCCGCCAGACAACTGGCTGGTGTTCGACGAGCGCTACAAAACCCCGTCAATCGAACCGGCCGCGATGGAGCCAGACAACGGCAACGGCTGGTACGACCCGGCGACCAAAACCCTGCATTTTGTCGTCGCCACCCAGTGCCCGCTGGAGACCGCGACCGAAACCGCGAAGATGATCGCACCGTCGCGTTTCGGCCTGGCCAACCTGAACATGCACCCGGGCTACACCGTCGGTTATGGCTCCAAAGATCACAACATTTTCGTGTACTACGCGGCGCTTGCGGCGTTGTACGGCGCCGGTGTGCCGGTGCGTCTGGCCAACGATCGCTACGAGCAGTTCCAGAGCGGCATCAAGCGTCACCCGTTCGATATCCGCTACCAACTGGCGGTCGACAAGACCGATCACAGCTTCAAGATTTTCCGCGCCGAGATGAACGTCGACGGCGGTGGACGGATCAACTACAGCCCCTCTGTCGCGGCGGTTGGCGCCACGGCGGCGCAGTCGATCTACTACATGCCGCAGAACGATTTGCAGGTCACCGCCTACCATTCCCGCGCCGTTGAAGCCGGGTCAATGCGTGGATACGGCACCCTGCAAAGCATGGCCTCGACCGAGATGATGGTCGATGAGATTGCCGATCGCCTCGGCATTGACGCCATTGATCTGCGCAAGAAAAACGCCATGGTCTCGGGCATGAAAAACACCCAGGGCGCGGTGCCGGCAGGCGCGTTGCGCCTGCACGAAATTCTCGATAAAGCCGCTGTTCACGAAGTCTGGAAAAACCGCGATGCGATCAAAAAGCAGCGCGAAGCCCGGGACCCGGACAACTGGTACGGCGTCGGTTTTGCCATCTGCCAGAAAGACTTCGGCACCGGTTCCGAAGCGCCGATGGCCAGCATCGAATTCACCGCTGATGGGCACATCACCCTGCGCCACATCGGTATCGAAATCGGCACCGGCATGTCCACCTCGCAAGCCTTGGTCGTGGCGGATTTCCTTGGCGTCCCGGCGACTGAAGTGAAGACCGGCGAGACCGAATGGAAAGAGTTGCAGCTGATCACCGGCGGCAACCCGTACCTCATGAGCCAGGCCGAGCAGGACACTGTGCTGCGCAATCCGCGCTGGGTCGGCAAACTCGCCTCGGCCTCATCGGCGACCAACTCCGCCTATTACTTCAGCCACGCCACCCGTGAAGCTGCGCGCGTGTTGTTCAACCACGGTTTGTGGCCGGCGGCGTTGCAGATCTGGGGCCAGGGCCCTTACGGCGGCCAGGCCAACCCGTATGTGGTGCGCCGTGAAGATGCGCATTGGGTCGACGGCCGACTCACCGCCAACGGCATGCAGCCGCTGAGCTTTGAGCAACTGGCCAGGCACGCCCACGAAAAAGGCCTGGTGACCGGCGCGACCGTGCACGGTTTCAACCGCTGGAGCTGGGCCGAGGCCGAGTTCAGCATCGACGGCGTGCGTGAACGTCTGCCGCTGGACGGCTTGGCGGTCAAGTACGGCGATGGCGCGCCGAGCGTGAAAAAGGCGCAGATGAACAGCGCCGGTTTTCACTTGCTGGATCGCCAGAACGTGCATTACCCGGACACGCAGTTGAACAACGCGGCGGTCACGTATTACAGCCCGGTGGCGACGCTGGTGGAACTGAAAGTGAACAAGGGCTCCGCCGAAGTGCAGGTGCTCAACCACCACTCGTGGGTCGAGTGCGGTCGGGTGCTGGTGGAAGAACTGGTCAAGGGCCAGCTCGAAGGCGGGATCGCCATGGGCATCGGCCATGCGTTGATGGAGGAGATGCCGCTGTACGAAGGCGGGCCGGGGGAGGGTGACTGGAATTTTAACCGCTACCGCTTGCCGATGGCGCGCCACGTAGCGGTGTGGACGCAGACGGCCGAAATCCTGCCGCCGCTGTCGCCGAGCGATCCATCCAAGGGCATCGCCGAAGTGGTGATGATCCCGGTGGTCGGCGCCATCGGTAACGCTGTGGCGCATGCCATCGGCAAACGGGTCCGCGACCTGCCTATCACTTCTGCCCGCATCAAGGAGGCCCTCAATGGCTAACCGTCCGCTTCAACTGACCCTCAACGGTCAATCCGTCGGCCCGGTGGACATCCCTGATGACCTGCCGATGATCGATTACCTGCACGAATACAAAAACCTCACCGGCTCGCGCCTGGGTTGCGGCCAGGGCATCTGCCACGCCTGCGTAGTGATCGTCGACAACCCGGACGGCACCAGCGAAGAAGTGCGCACCTGCATCACCGGTGCGCACTATTTCGAAGGCCAAAAAGTGCGCACCATTGAAGGCCACGCGACCCGCGATGAACAGGGCCAGGTCACCGAACTCAATCCGATCCAGCAGCGCTTCGTCGATGAATTTGCCTTCCAGTGCAGCTACTGCGCACCGGGTTTTGTAAATGCCGCGACGGTGTTGGTGGAGAAGCTGCAACGTCAGCCCATCGTCAAAAGCCAGCTGGAAAAAGTCATCGAGGACAGCCTCGGTCACCATATCTGCCGCTGCACCGGCTACGTGCGGTATTACAGCGCGACGCGCAACGTGCTGACCGATCTCGGCCTGGTCAAGGAGGGTTGAGCATGAAGCATTTACTGTCCCGTCTGGCGTTGGCGGTGAGTCTTGCTGCGTCTGTGTTGCTGGCTCATGCGGATGATCAAGTCGTTCGTGGTGCCTATCTCGCCCGCGCCGCCGATTGCATGGCCTGCCACACCGCGCCGGGTGGCGCGCCGTATGCCGGTGGGCTGCCGATCGTCTCGCCGTTCGGCACGATCTACGGCACCAATATCACCCCGAGCAAAGAGCACGGCATCGGTTTGTACAACGATGACGAATTCTTCGCCGCGCTCACCGAGGGCAAGCGTCGCGATGGCGCGAACCTGTATCCGGCGATGCCGTACACCTCCTATCACTTGATGCCGCGCGCAGATTCCGATGCGATTCACGCGTACCTGAAAACCGTCGAGCCGATCGAACGGGCAGCGCCGGTCACGAGCCTGAGCTTTCCGTTCAACGTGCGCCTGGGCTTGACGGGCTGGAACATGCTCTACGGCAAGGAAGTGAAGCTGGCGCCGGCCGACGGCAAAAGCGAAGCCTTCAAGCGCGGCCAGTACATGGTCGATGTGCTCGGTCACTGCGGCGAATGCCACACCCCGCGCGGCTTGCCGGGCGCGATGCAGCAGGACAAACGCATGACCGGCGGCGTGCTCAACGGCTATCTGGCGCCTAGCCTGCTGGCCAACGACCTGGCCGCTCGCGGCTGGAGTCATCAGGACCTGAGCACGTTCCTCAAACATGGCATGAGCGCCCAGGGCACGATGTTCAACGAGATGTTCCCGGTGTTTCACAACAGCACCCAAGGCCTCAATGACCCGGACCTGGCAGCGATGGCGACCTTCCTGCTCGGCGATCAACCGCCGACCGCGAAGGTTCTGACCGACGTGCCGCTGGACAAGCTCGGTGCCAGCGCCCAGCGCGGTCGTCAGGATTACCTGAACGTCTGCGCCGGTTGCCACGCGGTCGGCGGCGAGGGCAAGCCGCACATCGCCGTGGCCATGCGCGGCAACACCACGCTGCGCCTGGAAGATCCGCGCAACCTGGTGCGGGTGATCGACGACGGCATTGGTGAGCAGAAATTCACCGGGTTCGAACACATGCAACCGATGCCGGGGTTCGCGGAGAAGCTCAGTCACGAGCAACTCACCGATCTGCTCAACTACCTGCGTCAAGGGTGGGGTGGTCAGACAGGTGATCTGGCCGTGAGCGACGTGCAGACGTTGCGCGCCGATGCACCGCCACTCGAGCACAAGGCGCACTGACATGCAGCATCTCGATCTGCAAGTCGTGCGCCGGGCGCTGGAATGGTCGATGGCCGGCCAGCGCATCTGGCTGTGCACGGTGCTCGCCACCTATGGCTCGGCGCCGCGCGCGCCGGGCTCGTTGCTGGCGGTGAACACCGACGGACAATGGATCGGCTCGCTGTCCGGCGGCTGCGTCGAGGAAGACTTTCTCGAACGCGTCGCCGAGGGCGCGTTTGTTGATGCGGTCAGCGTGGTCCGTTATGGCGACGGCGACGATCCGCATTCTCGTGTGAGTCTGCCCTGCGGTGGTGTGCTCGATGTACTGGTGGAGAAGCTCGAATCCGGGTGTGAAGTTCAGGCTCATCTGCGGGAGCTGGAGTCGGCGTTGCTGGGCCAGCGGCGGCTGATCCGCGAGATTGATCTGGCCAGCGGTGCACGCAGCCTATTCACTGATCGTGAGCAGGGCGTGCGCATCGAACGGGAGATTGATCGGGTGCGCGTGCGGATCGGCGCGGCTCAGCGTTTGCTGTTGGCGGGGTATTCCAGCGTCGCCCAGGCGTGCGCGGAGTTTGCGGTTGGCCTCGGGTTCGAGGTGATTCTCTGTGATCCGCGCGACGAGGTGCTGGAAGGTGTCGTGCTGGAAAACGTTGAGATTCGTCGTCAATTGCCGTCCGTGTTCATTGCTGATGGCGGCTGCCACAGCGACACCGCGGTGGTGGCCTTGACTCACGATCCGCGCATCGACGATTTGGCGATGATGGAAGCCGTGCGCACCGAGGCGTTTTACATCGGTGTGATGGGCTCCCTGCAGACCTCGCAGAAGCGCTTCGAGCGGTTGCGCAGGATTGGTGGGTTGGGAGACGCAGAGCTGGCGCGGATTCATGCGCCCATCGGCCTGAATCTGGGCAGTAAAACCCCTGCGGAAATTGCCCTCGCCGTACTCGCCGACATCCTGCGAATCCGCAGCGGCATCGCACGGGATCGACTTTAGACACCATTCCCCTTGTGGGAGCGAGCCTGCTCGCGAAGAGGCCGGCACATCCAACATCCATGTTGACTGTTTCGCCGCCTTCGCGAGCAGGCTCGCTCCTACAAAGGATTTCAGTCGTTCTTAGTACCCGAACTTGTCCCGCAGCCCGTAATACCAAGCACCCAGCGCGGCAAACGGTGTGCGCAGCAATTGCCCGCCGGGGAACGGGTAGTGGGGCAGATCGGCAAACGCGTCGAAACGCTCAGCCTGGCCACGCAGCGCTTCGGCCAGCACCTTGCCCGCCAGGTGCGTGTACGTGACGCCGTGGCCGCTGCAGCCCTGGGAATAGTAGATGTTGTCGCCGATCCGCCCGACCTGGGGAAGGCGCGAGAGGGTCAGCAGGAAATTGCCGGTCCAGGCGTAATCAATCTTCACGTCCTTGAGTTGCGGGAACGCCTTGAGCATCTTCGGCCGGATGATCGCTTCGATGTTCGCCGGATCCCGCGCGCCATAGACAACACCACCCCCGAAGACCAGGCGCTTGTCGCCGGTCAGGCGGTAGTAATCGAGCAGGTAATTGCAGTCCTCGACGCAGTAATCCTGCGGCAGCAGACGCTTGGCCAATTCATCGCCCAAAGGCTCGGTGGTGATGACCTGAGTGCCGCAAGGCATCGACTTGGCCGCGAGTTCCGGCACCAGATTGCCGAGATAGGCATTGCCGGCCACGATAATGAACTTGGCCCTGACCTTGCCCTGCGGCGTATGCACCACCGGATTTGCGCCGCGCTCAATGCGGACCGCTGGCGACTGCTCATAAATAGTACCGCCCAGCGACTCGACCGCCGCCGCTTCGCCCAACGCCAGGTTGAGTGGGTGAATGTGCCCGCCGCTCATGTCGAGCATGCCGCCGACGTATTGCTCGCAGGCCACCACTTCACGTATGCGCTTTTGATCCAGCAACTCAAGCTGCGTATGACCAAAACGTTCCCACAGGCGTTTCTGCGATTCCAGATGGCCCATCTGCTTGGCAGTGATGGCAGCGAACACGCCACCGTCCTTCAAGTCGCACTGGATATTATATTTGGCGACCCGCTCACGAATGATCCGCCCGCCTTCAAACGCCATTTGCCCCAGCAACTGAGCCTGCTTGGGACCGACGCTGCGTTCGATCACATCGATGTCACGGCTATAACTGTTAACGATCTGCCCACCGTTACGGCCCGACGCACCAAAACCCACCTTGGCGGCTTCCAGCACCGTGACCTTGAAACCGTTCTCCAGCAAAAACAGGGCTGAGGACAGACCGGTGTAACCGGCACCGATCACACAGACATCAGTCTCTACGTCATCCTGCAAGGCCGGGCGCGGCGGAACCGCATTGGCCGACGCGGCGTAATAGGATTCGGGGTAGGGGGTGTTCGCCATCCGGCTGCCTCTGTTTAATATATTTTACGAGTGCCTCGATCCTACCCGAGTTAAAAATCGACCGCCAGCCACCGGAAAATCTTCTTAACCGCCGCTAAATTAAATATTTTGCATATTCATAGGGTTAGCTCGAAAAAAGGTGTTGACACCCCTCCGAAATTCCGTAGAATGCCGCCTCACAGCAGGCACGTAGCTCAGTTGGTTAGAGCACCACCTTGACATGGTGGGGGTCGTTGGTTCGAGTCCAATCGCGCCTACCAAACAAAATCCGCTCTGCTGGGCGGTCTAGAAGGGCTCACCGAAAGGTGGGCCTTTTTTTGTTGTCTTGGATTTTTTCAGGACGTTCACAAAATATCGGGTTCGTTCACACAGGGCAATGTGAACGCCGGAACCCCAGTTCATCTCGCCGCTGGTTGGCATTTTAGTGGCGAAGTACGTCTCAGGACTTGGGGAGGGAGCTCCGGCCACATGCTTCTCTCGGGGAAGGGCTCGCAAAGTATGCAACACTAGTGGGTAAGGGATGATCTTGGCGCTATGCTAGATCGGAAATTTTGAAAGGGATATCAATGAGAATCCTATCGTCAATCTTACTAGCTTCAATCTGGTCGACCGGTTACGCCGCTGATGATTGCACCGGTATTAATGAAGATAGCAAACGTCTTGCATGCTACGACATGAAATACCGCCCGGTCTCCACTGTGGAGCAAGCTTCTAGCTGGGAAGTTAGCGAGACAGTCTCAAAAATTGATGATAGTAAAACTATCGTATTGCACGCGACCTCCAAAGAAGTAGTGGAGAAGCAGTACGGCGGTCGCGATACAGCTGACCTTTATATTCGCTGTGCCGAAGGGGCAACGTCGTTGTATTTCGTCTTGGCCGGGAATTTTCTAGCTGATTCAGAGGAGTACGGACAAGTGACCTACCGAGTTGATAATCAAAAAGCCCGGACGTACAGTTTTTCGTCCTCCACGGACAACAAGGCTCTTGGTCAATGGGGCGGTCAATACGCTATTCCCGTTGTTAAGCACCTATTCGACGCTCAGCAGGTAGTTGTCCGTATCACGCCCTACAACGAATCACCGGTAATGGTGACCTTCCCTATTTCTGGCCTGCGGCAAGCCATTGCCCCCTTGCAGCTGGCATGTAAGTGGAAGTGATGTCCGAAATCACTGCGGCGCTGGGCACGGTTACCGTCTCCATGCTCCGCCATGCATTGCGATGCAGGCGATCAAGTTTGCTTGGCTGATTAGGTCTGCCTCCTGAATGACAGCCTGGTCGTCCTCACATCCAAATATGTGGCCCGCAAACTTTATCCCGTGTGGATCGTTCTCAGCGTTGAATGCGGCGAAAGCGTCGCAATTCGATAGCGCCGAAAAAGTGAACGTGATAGCCGTGTTTGGATCACCTCAAGATCAGGCAGTATGGGCCAATCACTGTGAGGTAGAGGATAGCGACTCTAGGTATTTGAAATTTCAAGAGTCGCTTAAATCTGAATGGACCTACTAACAATAGGAAATCACAACTAAACCGCTTGGAAGTCTTCGCTGCTGCGTTAGCTTTTCGTAGCAACCATGAGAAGAGAGCCGCCAACAGGAAGCCTTATACCTGTCTTCAATAGGATCAATTCCAGACTCATAACCAGTTCAAGTATTTTATTGAGCCAGCGCGGGATTTTGTATTCCGTCATGGGATCATATTCGCCGTCCTGTGGTTTCGCCCGAGAGAGCCACATTAGAGGAACAAGCAGGCTCACGAACGAAGTGGTGTATTTCACTTCAAGGCCTGCTGCTTTCACTTTTTGTATAAGTTCTGTTCGCGTGTAACGACGGACGTGACAAGCGAATTCGTCAACATGTGACCACAGCCAACGATGTTGAGGCACTGAAATAATAAGAGAACCACCTTGCTTTAAGGCTCGTGCCAAGTTGTCTAAAACTAATTGGTCTTGCTCAATATGCTCGATAACGTCGAATGCCCCAATGACGTCATAGCGAGCTTCATCTGACATTGCAGTTGCATCAAGTTTAACGAAAGTCGCCGATGGAATTCGCTCTTTAGCATGGATCAAACCTTCTTCAAAATACTCAGATCCATACAGGTCTGCATTTGGATAGCTGTTTCTAACCCCCTCAAGAACGAAAGCCGTACCACAGCCTATTTCAAGAAAATTGTTGAAGTTGCCTATCTTGTTTTTTAAAGCCCATAGAAGAACTCGATTTCTAGCGCGGAACCACCAGTGTTTGGCTTCCTCGGCAGCGAGAAGCCTGAAGGAGTCGGAGGGAAATGGTGCGCGTGTCGAGGTCATCCGTGAGCATTCCTAAATTCGTGGCTGGGATTTGCATTTTTACACCAAAAGTCAGACGGCGCCCGCCATTGAGCGGGTATTTTTTTGCCTGGAGAAAAATGAATGACTGCAAACGAAAAAGACCGTGACCTCCTCGCACGACACTGTGGGGTGAGGCTCGTGGCGAAACCTTGGCTGGGCAAATCGCAGTGGCCTGGACAATCCGCAACCGTGTGAACGACGGCAAGGCCAAGTCATGGTGGGGCGAGGGCTATGCCGGCGTGTGCCAGAAGCCGTATCAGTTCAGTTGCTGGAACAAGAACGACCCGAACTTCGCCTATTTTGAGCGGCGCGAAGCAGATCCCGTTCCGCGAACTGGCCCAAGCATGGATCGCCGCTGACCAGGTGATTGACGGCAAGGTGCAGGATCCGACCGTTGGCGCGACACACTACTACGCGACCGCCATGAAGAAGACGCCGGCCTGGGCGACTAAGGCCAAGCAGACCGTAGTTATTGGTGGTCACGTCTTCTTCAAGGATGTGCCGTGATGACACTGGCGCAGCAGATGATCGGTGTGCTGGCGCTGGCCGTGATGCTGATGGCCGGCAGCGCAGCAGTCCCTGGCAGGTTCAAGACTGGCGCTAAGGCAAGCAGCTCGCCGAGCAGGCCGGCCTTCACCAGGATGACCTGAGCGCCATCAGCAACGCGGCCGCCGCGTAGGTGCGCACCGATCAGGACAAGCGCCTGGCGCTCGAGCAGCGGTTGGCGGCCAACGACCAAACTCACCACAAGGAACTGACCGATGCTCAAACCAACCAGGCTCGCCTGCGCGATCGCCTTGCCACTTCTGATCTGCGGCTGTCAGTCCTCGTCGACGCTGCGGATTCAGCCAGCGGCGTGGTTCATGGAGGAGCGCGCGCCCGACTTGACCCAGCGTATGCTCAACGAATTGTCGCCATCACCGATGCCGGGGACCAGGGACTGATCGCGCTGGCGCGTGCCAAGCATATGTTCGGGAGTTAATTCACTAAAGCAGTTGGCATAGGGCTGAATTAAGTTTCGACCGAGCAGTTGCTGTGTCTGACAAAAATCCGCTCTGCTGGGCGGTCTAGAAGGGCTCACCGAAAGGTGGGCCCTTTTTTGTTGTCTGTGTTTAGCAATTCCCGCCGCTCACCTACAGACGGTATAGTTCAGTCAGCTAAATTGTTAAGGAGATCTTGCTATGGATAAGGCATTTCGAAATCCCATGTTTCTAACCGGCATCCCGCTGGCCATTTGCGGATCCAGCTTTGGCTTGACCGGCTTGTTGAACGAAGCAACGTTCAGTGGCATGGCGCCCGGGCTGCTCATTCCAGGGCTCGCCTTTATGTTGATCGGCTGGATGCAGAGGAACAAGTGAGCTTCTCGGCCGTAGAACGTGTGCCCATGTGCTTACGCCGTAGCTAATCTTGAGCGTCGAGCAGAGAAATGACGTAAACAGCAGGATTGATCATCCTGCTTTTTCTATTTAGATCCCTGATCAGTAAGAGCAGGGGCTATCGGTTAAAGCGCTCAACCAGCGAATACTGAGTTTTAGCTGTCTGTGTTAGTTCCTTGGTTACCTCGGCGGAATGCCTGGCTTGCTCAGACGTCTGATCGGCGAGGGTTGCGATGGTGGTGATGTTGCGGCTGATTTCCTCTGCGACGGCCGACTGCTCTTCAGTCGCGGCCGCGATCTGGGTGGTCATATCGGTGATGTTGGCGACGGCTTCACTGATGCCGATCAGGGCTTTATCGGCCTCCAGCACCCACGCAACTCCTTCTTCGGCCTGGCGCTGGCCGCTTTCCATAGTCTTCACGGCGTTGTTTGAAGAGACCTGTAGCTTGGAAATCAGGCCGTGAATCTGGGTTGTCGACTCGGTTGTTCGCTGTGCCAATTGGCGCACTTCGTCCGCGACGACCGCGAAACCTCGGCCCATTTCTCCCGCGCGTGCAGCTTCGATTGCGGCATTGAGCGCCAATAAGTTGGTTTGATCGGCAATGCCTTTGATCACATCGACGACCGTCCCTATTTCGTTACTGTCTTTGGCCAGTTGCGCGACGGTCTGGCCTGTCTCGCCTACCACATTGGAGAGCCGCTGAATGGCGTCGCGGGTGTCCCGGGCTACGTCACGTCCGCGGCCTGTCAGCACGTTGGCTGCCTGGGTGGCGTCGGCAGTGCGCTGGACGTGGCTTGCGACCTCTTGCGTGGTCGCTGCCATCTGATTGACGGCGGCCGATACCTGCTCGGTTTCGATTCGTTGGCGATCAAGTCCACGTGAGCTGTCGGAGGCGAGAGCATCAGATCTCCCTGCCAGCCCGGTGAGCTGCTCTGCGGTGTCTTGTAAGCGTGTCAGGCAAGTCTTGAGGCGTGATGCCTGGCTCACGAAGGCCGTTTCAAGACGCGCCTGATGACCTCGCTCGTCGCTATACATTTGCGCGATCAGTTGGTCGGAAGTGGAAGCCTCTGCCATTTCCAGCAGATGCAGCGCACCGCGCTTCTGCCGGCGCGAAGCAATCAGGCCCATCGGAGCCGATACACCTACGGCTACCAATGCTGCCAAGGGAGGACTGAGGAAAACACCGCCCAAAGTCCCCGCTAAGCCCATGGCCAGGAACGGCAGCCAGTCCATCAAGACGGGTTGCCATTTGTCGCTGCCGGGGACTGCCGACTTGCCCCGGTTGATTCGTTTATAGAGAGCTTCGGCCCGGCGGATTTGTTCGATGCTCGGTTTTACCCGGACCGACTCATAACCAACGACTTGGCTCCCTTCAAATATGGGCGTGACGTAGGCATTGACCCAGTAGTGGTCGCCGTTCCTGGAGCGGTTCTTGACGATGCCCATCCACGGGTTGCCTTGTTTGAGGGCGCTCCACATATGGGCGAATATGGCGGATGGCACGTCAGGATGACGAACGATGTTTTGCGGGGCACCTATCAGATCTGACTTGTTGAAACCGCTGATGTCTACGAAGGCGTCGTTGCAGTAAGTGATGACCCCTCGTGAGTCCGTTGTCGAGATGAGTTTCTGTTGAGGTCCAAGGGCAACCTCACGTTGTGTAACGGGTTGATTGTTTCTCATCTGTGTTGCTCCTATGCCCTAAGCTTGAGACATCGGCAAGAATTTGCAAAAGGTTAACGAGTTCTTGGAAATGAAACTGTCTTGTGTCGGAAAGTTTATGGGGCGGCGCGTTTGCGTTGGTCTTCAGCGGCTGAGGTTGTTTGCGGTTCAGGCGTAAGATAGCGGTGCTATCCCACCAAAAGGAGCCGCATATGATCGCCGACCAAATGAACAAACAGGCGTCTGAGGGCAAGGCTGTTTGGGATCAATACTTCTGCGCTGCGTTGATTGCGGAAAGTAATCTGACGGCACCCGTTGTCGGAGGGGCTACTCACGAAGACAGGCAGAATCTGTTGATTGAAAGGGCCAAAGCGCTCGCCGATAAGATGATGGAAAACAGAAAATAACCAGGGCCCAGCCATCGTGCTGGGCTCTCTGTTTGGCGCTCTAATAGATGCTCAGTTACGACACTGGTCGTTATAGGATTGTTCAAGCTCCACAAAAATAGTGTGGATATTTAAGCACTTATAAAATTAATTAACCGAACGGTCCTCAAAATATATTGTTACAAGTGTCGGTTTTAGGTAAGATTGCTTCGCGTTCACCACCACGGTTTATGCATTTTTAAGTCCCAAGCGTCCATCAGCTGCTTGGGATTTTTTTTCCCTGAGGTTTGTCCTGGTTCGCTCGAACATCGCAAGGACACCTCAGCCGCCTGCTTCGCTCTGAAAAAGTTGCCTGTATGCCGTGCCGCTTCTATGGAGAAGCGCGAAACGCCTCCTGTGCAAACCCGGGCGAATCACGGTTTTTTGGACTACTACTGACTGGCCAAACTCAAACTCAGTCTGATAGGAGTCAATCGATGCTGGTTCATTGGTCGCTTGCGGCAATTCACTTGCTGGCTTTCGCCTTGGGGTTCTGGGCTGTACTGACGCGGGGAACCGCATTCAGCCGTCTGGCGACCGGGTCGGGGGAGGCCCGCCGAGTGTTGATGGCCGATAATCTGTGGGGGATCTCTGCCGTCATCCTCTTGATCTCCGGTGGGATGCGGGCCTTCGGTGGGTACGAAAAAGGTACGGATTACTACCTACACCAGCCATTGTTCCATCTCAAGATGACGCTGTTCGTGCTGATCTTGCTGCTTGAAGTGGCGCCGATGATCACGCTGATCAAATGGCGGGTAGCACTGAGTCGTGGCGCGGCGATCGATACCGGGCGCGCGAAGCTGTTTGCGCGGATCAGTCATGTCGAAGGGCTGCTGGTGTTGCTGATGGTGGTGGCGGCCACGGGCATGGCGCGCGGCGTAACGTTTGGTTAGCCGAGTCGGATCACGTTCTTCCTGGGGGATAATCAGAAACGTCTGACAGTCAGGGCAGGGGACGTGTCGTTAATATCGGCTTCACGTTTTGGCGGGCAGGGGCGAACGGATGGCAATACTACGCTTGAATCTTTAGCCAGCCGTTGTCCGGGACTGAACGGGCTGGCTACTGACTGCAACAGGATTCAGGGAGTTTGCGGCTTGTCTGGAGCGGTCAGGCCAGCCTGAATGCGTTGATAGATTTCTTCGCGATGCACTGCGACGTCTTTCGGCGCGTTGATCCCGATCCGGACTTGCTGGCCGCTCACGCCCAGTATGGTGATCGTAATGTCGTCACCGATATTTATGCTTTCACCGACTTTGCGGGTGAGTATCAGCATGGTCTTCTCCTTGATTGCTTTGTAGGGCACCTGATTCGAACAGTGCAGAGGTCGGTGGTATGTATAGATTAGTGCGAAGTCTCACGGTTTGGGTGCCTCTTTCTGACGCGCAGATGCTGCATTAATTCCCAAGGCGTAACTATACAGAGGCCGCAACCATCATTCTCGTTGTTTTGCGCCCATTTTGCGGCACTCGGGAAGTATTCATGAATGCTAAAATCGCCGCTTTCAGCATTCAGAGGGACACGTTGTGCGCAAAATGGTCTTGGTAATCGCAGTACTGGCGCTGGTTGGGTGCGATCAAGGTAAGGGCGTTGACGCTCAAAAGCCGAAGCCGGCAGTCGTTTCCGCGCCCGCGGCAGTCACCGGGCCGCAATGGGATGTCGAAGTGCGAGGCGAAACGCCCCAGGCTGTCAGCGACCTGAGCGGCTGGCTGATCGAGCACAGCTTTGTATCCAGCATCGTCAAGGAAAACGGCAAGACCCGCATTCTGCTCGGACCATTCAATTCGAAAGCCGAGGCCGAAGCCAAGCAGGCCGAAGTGGCTGCGGCGCTTACCCGGGCCAAGAAACAGAACATCGAAGTGCTGGTGCTTGAGCGTCCCGTAGCCCAGTAACAGCCCTTTTCACGCAGGCCTTCCGTCGAAGCCCCTTAAAGGGGATCCACATTGACTCGTCTCTAAGCGTAGTCACTGTCGATTCCCAGAAGGAGCTCTCCATGGCCTCCGCCACCCCTTACAAAATATTCGACGCGGTCCTGGCGCACAAAAAGACCCTCAGCCCACATTTAATGCGCGTGACCCTGGCCGGTCCGATGGTCACCGAAATGGCCACCTGGGCACCGGATCAGCGCGTCAAACTATTCTTTCCAGCCGAAGACGGGTCGCCTGCCAGACTGGCTCATGACCAGCATTGGTATGCGCGCTACCGTTCAATGCCGGCCAACCAGCGTCCGGCAATGCGCACTTACACCATCCGGCATCTGCGGGCCGAGCAAGGCGAAGTGGACATCGACTTCGTATTGCACGGTGAAACCGGTCCGGCCTCCCGTTGGGCAATCCGGTCGGGAGTGGGCGAGCCAATCCAGATTGTTGCGCCTGATCGTCAGTTTTCAGCGCAAGACGCGGGAGGTTTCGAATGGAAGCCGCCTCACACGCTCAAGCATCTGTTGCTGGTGGCTGATGCCACGGCATTGCCCGCCGCTCTCGGCATTCTGGACGAGATGGCTGCCTTGGCCGAGCCGCCGACGACTCAGGCATTTTTCGAGGTGGCCAGCGCAGAAGACGCATTGCCGGTTCCTGAATGGCCTGGGTTGTCAGTGCGGTGGCTGGTCCGGGATCATTCCGCCGGTAGGGCAGCAGGTTCGCTGATGGTTGAAGCGGTCCGTTGGGCGGAGCTGCCGGTTACTTCCCCGCAGACTCACGCAACAGTGGAGCTGGCCAAGGTCGATGTCGACCAAGAGATTCTCTGGGAAACCTCCGATTCGACCGGTCAGGGTTTCTACGGTTGGATCGCCGGGGAAACGATGGCCGTGATGAGCCTGCGCAAGTACTTGATCAAGGAGCGCGGCATCGCTCGGGAGTCACTCAATCTGATGGGTTACTGGCGCTACAACAAAAGCGGCGGATAGAAACGTAAAAAGGCCTCGGGCATGAATACCCGAGGCCTTTTTGGTTTTATGCGGTCGATCAGCCGCAGGCTTTCATGTCCACGGGCCCGACAAACTCGTTGCCCCGACCCATCACGCAGGCCACGCTCTGGTTGCGCTGACGTTCCCAGGCTTCAACCGGATAGGTCTTGTTCCACGCGTCGTACAGTTGCCGGTCCTGTTTCGACAGGCGCAAACCGTACTGTTTGCTCATGTAGAAATACGTCCGGGCGATCATGCCGCGAATGGAGGGGCGGGGCATGACCTTCTTTGCCTTGAAATCGACCTGGGTCAGGCACGAACCGTACTGACCCGATTGCACCGGCAGCCAACCGAAACTGAAGTTACTGCGATCGCCGTTCACTTCGCCGATGCTCGGCACCAGGTTGTGCAGATCAGCCTCGGCCTTTTGATAGACCGGATCGTACCGCGTGCAGTTCTTGCGTCCGCCCTCTTGCCAGCACTGACGCTGATGGCCGATTTGCCAAGCGGGAACAATGTGCTCCCACTCAATGCGGGCGGCGCGCTTGGCGTTCTTGCGCGGCACATACCCACAGGCTGCGAGGTTGACCTTGTTGCCGGTGTATTTACAGCCGCAATAGAACTCGGTGGATTGCGGCGCGTACAGCTTCCAGGCGACTTTCTTGGCTTCGTTGAAAGTGCGGGGGGCGCCAGCCTGGGCGCCAAGGGTGATGAACAGAAACAGCAAAGCAAACCAGCGGACACTCATTGACTCAATCTTCCTTCGGCACAACCCAGAAAATCTGCACACCGCCATCGTCGCGATAGGCGAGGGTGACGTTGTCGTTCTCATCAATTTCTTCGAGCAATTGCTCCCACTCATCCACAGGCTCGTCCGGTAAACGGAAGATCAGTGCGGCTTTGGCTTTCTGAGCGGTGGGGGAGTTGATGATTTTCTGAACGCGTATGCCCATGCGTTGATAGGCATCAGGAGAAGCAGAGGTGGAGGCCACGGAATTATCCTTATTAAGCTGTACGTGCATACAGTATTTAACTGTAGGCATTTTCGCAACTGCTTAAAATTCAAGAAAATCCTCTGACAGCAGTTTTTTCCATTTGGTGTAGGAAGAAGGGAAAATTTTTATAGGAGTATCAGGCGGGGTATGAACCACTCGCCCAGGCTGGCGAGTGGTGAATGCAGTGCCCGACCGGAGTCGGTCGGGCGAGGGCGAATCAGTATTCCCAGAACATCCGTTGCAGCTCTTTGCTGTCGTTGGTCTTGGTCAGCGCGACCATGGCCAGGATGCGGGCTTTTTGCGGGTTCAGGTCATGCGCCACGACCCAGTCGTACTTGTCGTCAGGCTGTTCGGCATTACGCAGGACGAAACCGCCGGCGTTGACGTGGGACGAACGAATGATTTGCACGCCGTCCTTGCGCAGGGCTTGCAGGGCAGGGACCACACGCGAGGAGACCGAACCGTTGCCGGTGCCGGCATGGATGATCGCTTTGGCACCGGATTGAGCCAGTGCCTTGTAGGCCGTGTCGCTGACGTTGCCGTAGGAATAGGCGATTTCGACGTCAGGCAGGCTCTTGATGGTTTTGATGTCGAATTCCGAATCCATGGTGTGACGCTTGGCCGGCAGACGGAACCAGTAGGATTTGCCCTCAACTACCATGCCGAGCGGGCCCCAGGCACTTTTGAATGCCTCGGTTTTGATGTTGATCATTTTGCTGACGTCGCGCCCCGACTGGATCTCATCATTCATGGTCACCAGCACGCCTTTGCCGCGGGCGTCTTTGCTGCTGGCGACGGCGACGGCGTTGTACAGGTTCAGCATGCCGTCAGCCGACATTGCGGTGCCTGGGCGCATGGAGCCGACGACGATGATTGGCTTGTCGGTTTTTTCCACCAGGTTCAGGAAGTACGCGGTTTCTTCCAGGGTGTCGGTGCCGTGGGTGATCACGATCCCGTCGACGTCTTTGCTGTCGGCCAGTTCGGCGACGCGGCGACCCAGTTGCAGCAGGTTGTCGTTGGTGATGCTTTCCGAGGCGATCTGCATGACCTGCTCGCCGCGAACGTTGGCCAGCTGGCTGAGCTCCGGAACCCCGGCGATCAGTTGCTCGATGCCGACTTTCGCTGCCTGGTAGGTGGCGCTGTTAGCAGCGCTGGCGCCGGCACCGGCAATGGTGCCGCCGGTGGCGAGGATCACCACGTTGGCCAGTTTCTGTTGGGTTTCGACTTCTTTTGCCTGAAGAGCGGTAGGCAGGAGCAGCAGGAGGGCCAAAGCGCCCGGAATAAAGGTGTTGAAGGCAGATTTCATTATTTTCTCTCTAGTAGTGAGACGGTGCTGATGCAAGTTCATCTAGATACGCCCCAGGCAGATCTGAACGCTTGGGGTCTAGGTGAAGAGCAGGATCTGTACCAGCCCTACGTTGAATGAGAAAAACTTTTAACTGGATGATTTATATCAATATTTACCCAGTGGGTTACCGGCCTTAAACAGCTTCGTGTCCGGGTTTCCGAATTAGTTGAGGTTTCGCGTTCGGCTCTCCGAAAAGGCCTACGACCTCTGGTGAACTCTTCGCCTTGCCAGATAGAAAATCAGTGCTAAAGAAACCCGCGCACAGGTCGATGTCCCTTCAAGGGATTTTTTTTCGGGAGTGCACATGTCTTTTTCTGTCGGTTTTCCAAATGCGGGCGCAATCACCATTGGTGGCAAGACACCGTCGACGATCAATGCCTTGAGCGAAGCGACGGAAGAAGCGTCGACTCAACTGACTGGAAAAGAAGAAAATCAGGTCAGAACCGGTGGTGCTGTTCAAGGCGAAAGCAAATCAGGGAGCAAATCCGAGAGCAAAAGCACTCAAAGTATTGCGGTGCAAGTGCTGCTCAAACGCATGCAGGAACTGCAACAGCAGTTGCGCGAACAACAGCAGCAATTGGCCGCTGCTCAGGCAGCGTCTTATCCAACCGAGGAAGCCAAAGTCACCGCTGTCATGTCGATCCAGGGGCAGATCGCCGAGACCAATGGTGCGCTGGCGCAAGTCACCGGGAATCTGGTGAAAGAACTGGCCAAAGACTCCAGCACTGGGGCGCTGGTCAGCACGACCGCGTGATGTCCGGGGTTGGTTTTTGCCAACCGAGACACCAAACAGGTCGTTGACAAATCCCGGCAGGGTTCGCATAGTTCGGTCTACGCAAACGTTTGCGCGTTGTTCTTGATGGCTCGGTCCATAGTCGGACGCCATGAAGCTTACGCCAGCGCAAGCGTTGCTCACAATAATCATAAGATCGGAGTGAACCCATGAAGCTGCCATTCGCTGGACGTCTTCTTGCTGTCGCTATGCTGGCCGCCGCATCTGCCGCGCTGCCTGTCTCTTCGGCTTTCGCCGAGACTCCTGAAAAACCCAAAGTCGCACTGGTCATGAAGTCCCTGGCCAACGAGTTCTTCCTGACCATGGAAGACGGTGCCAAGGCTTATCAGAAAGACCATTCCGGCGATTTCGAGCTGATCTCCAACGGCATCAAGGACGAAACGGATACTGCGGGCCAGACGCGCATCGTCGAGCAAATGATTCTGGCCAAGGTCAATGCGCTGGTCATCGCGCCGGCTGACTCCAAGGCCATGGTTCCCGTGATCAAGAAAGCCATCGATGCCGGTATCACCGTGATCAACATCGATAACCAGCTCGACCCGGCCGTGGTCAAAAGCAAGAACATCACCGTCCCGTTCGTAGGCCCGGATAACCGCAAAGGCGCTCGTCTGGTCGGCGAGTATCTGGCCAAGCAGCTGAAGGCCGGTGACGAAGTCGGCATCATTGAAGGTGTGTCCACCACCACCAACGCCCAGGCTCGCACCGCAGGCTTCAAGGACGCTATGGAAGCGGCGCAGATCAAGGTCGTCTCGTTGCAGTCCGGTGACTGGGAGATCGACAAGGGCAACAAGGTTGCCGCCTCGATCCTCAGCGAATACCCGGACGTCAAAGCCCTGCTGGCCGGCAACGACAGCATGGCCGTCGGTGCCGTTTCCGCTGTGCGTGCGGCAGGCAAGGCCGGCAAGGTGCAAGTGGTCGGTTACGACAACATCAACGCCATCAAGCCAATGTTGAAAGACGGCCGCGTCCTGGCTACCGCTGACCAGTTTGCCGCCAGGCAAGCCGTGTTCGGTATCGAGACTGCGCTGAAAATCATCAAGGGCGAAAAGGTCGACAGCGGCGCCAACGGCGTGATCGAAACGCCGGTAGAGCTGGTCACCAAGTAACCCTTCTGGCGGCACAACGGTGCTCGCCCGATCGGGCGAGCGCATGGAGAGTTTTATGTCAGTTTCCGCCCCGAACGCTGTCCTCTCGGTCAGCGGCATCGGCAAGACCTACGCCCAACCCGTCCTGACCGGCATTGACCTGACGCTGATGCGCGGTGAAGTGCTGGCGCTGACCGGCGAGAACGGTGCCGGCAAAAGCACGCTGTCGAAAATCATTGGCGGGCTGGTCACGCCGACCACCGGCCACATGCAATTCCAGGGGCAGGAATACCGCCCTGGCAGCCGCACCCAGGCCGAAGACCTGGGCATCCGCATGGTCATGCAAGAACTCAATCTGTTGCCGACCCTGTCAGTGGCGGAAAATCTGTTTCTCGACAACCTTCCCAGCAATGGGGGCTGGATCAGCCGCAAACAACTGCGCAAAGCCGCGATCGAGGCCATGGCCCAGGTTGGGCTCGACGCGATCGACCCGGACACCCTGGTCGGCGAACTCGGCATCGGCCACCAACAAATGGTCGAGATCGCGCGCAATCTGATCGGCGATTGCCACGTGCTGATTCTCGACGAACCGACGGCGATGCTGACCGCCCGTGAAGTCGAGATGCTGTTCGAGCAGATCACCCGCCTGCAAGCTCGGGGCGTGTCGATCATCTACATCTCCCACCGGCTCGAAGAGCTGGCGCGGGTCGCCCAGCGCATTGCGGTGTTGCGTGACGGCAACCTGGTCTGCGTCGAGCCGATGGCCAATTACAACAGCGAGCAACTGGTCACGTTGATGGTCGGCCGTGAACTCGGCGAACACATCGACCTGGGGCCGCGCAACATTGGCGCTCCCGCCTTGACGGTCAGAGGGCTGACTCGCTCGGACAAAGTTCGCGACGTGTCCTTCGAAGTCCGCGCCGGTGAGATCTACGGGATTTCCGGATTGATCGGGGCAGGGCGCACCGAGTTGCTGCGTCTGATCTTCGGTGCCGACACCGCGGACAGTGGCACCGTTGCGCTGGGGTCACCGGCTCAGGTAGTGAGCATCGGCTCGCCGGCCGATGCGGTCGGTCACGGCATCGCCCTGATCACCGAGGACCGCAAAGGCGAAGGCCTGCTGCTGACCCAGTCGATCAGCGCCAACATCGCGCTGGGCAACATGCCGGTGATTTCCAGTGGCGGCATCGTCAACAACGCTGACGAAATGTCACTGGCCCAACGTCAGATCGACGCCATGCGCATCCGCAGTTCGAGCCCGACGCAACTGGTTTCCGAGCTGTCGGGTGGCAACCAGCAGAAGGTCGTGATCGGCCGTTGGCTGGAGCGTGACTGTTCGGTAATGCTGTTCGATGAACCGACCCGTGGCATCGATGTGGGCGCCAAGTTCGACATCTATGCGCTGCTCGGTGAACTGACCCGGCAGGGCAAGGCGCTGGTGGTGGTGTCCAGCGACCTGCGTGAACTGATGCTGATCTGCGACCGGATCGGCGTGTTGTCTGCGGGGCGCCTGATCGACACTTTCGAGCGCGACAGCTGGACCCAGGATGATTTGCTTGCTGCCGCGTTCGCCGGCTACCAAAAACGTGATGCGTTGCTCAACGAAGCAGCGCCTAGGGATCTTCCATGAAAACTGCATCTCCTGCCGGCAAACGTAGTGGCAATTTCTACGGCCTGGGCACCTATCTGGGCCTGGCCGGTGCCTTGCTGGCGATGGTTGCGCTGTTCTCGGTATTGAGCAGCCACTTCCTGTCCTACGACACCTTCAGCACCCTGGCCAACCAGATTCCCGATCTGATGGTGCTGGCGGTCGGCATGACGTTCGTGCTGATCATCGGCGGTATCGACCTGTCGGTCGGCTCGGTGTTGGCGCTCGCAGCGTCGGCCGTCAGCGTGGCGATTCTTGGCTGGGGCTGGAGCGTCCTGCCTGCAGCGCTGCTCGGCATGGCGATCGCGGCATTGGCCGGGACCATCACCGGATCGATCACCGTGGCGTGGCGAATTCCGTCGTTCATCGTGTCCCTTGGCGTGCTGGAAATGGCCCGTGGCGTGGCGTATCAGATGACCGGCTCGCGCACGGCTTACATCGGTGACGCCTTTGCCTGGCTGTCCAACCCGATTGCCTTTGGCATCTCGCCGTCGTTCATCATTGCCTTGCTGATCATCATCATCGCCCAGGCCGTGCTGACCCGTACCGTGTTCGGCCGCTACCTGATCGGCATCGGCACCAACGAAGAAGCGGTGCGTCTGGCCGGGATCAATCCAAAACCCTACAAGATCCTGGTATTCAGTCTGATGGGGCTGTTGGCCGGTATAGCCGCGCTGTTTCAGATTTCCCGTCTGGAAGCGGCGGACCCGAATGCCGGCTCCGGTTTGGAGCTGCAAGTGATCGCCGCGGTGGTGATCGGTGGCACCAGTCTGATGGGCGGCCGTGGTTCGGTGATCAGCACCTTCTTCGGGGTTCTGATCATTTCCGTACTGGCGGCGGGCCTGGCGCAGATCGGCGCGACCGAGCCGACCAAACGCATCATCACCGGCGCAGTGATCGTGGTGGCGGTGGTGCTTGATACTTATCGCAGTCAGCGCGCAAGCCGGCGGACCTGAGTCATGGCAACGATCAAGGATGTAGCGGCACTCGCGGGGATTTCCTACACCACGGTGTCCCATGTGGTGAACAAGACCCGGCCGGTCAGCGAAGAGGTACGGATCAAAGTCGAGGCGGCGATCAAGACCCTGGACTACGTGCCGAGCGCCGTGGCCCGTTCATTGAAAGCCAAGACCACGGCGACCATCGGTTTGCTGGTGCCTAACAGCCTCAACCCGTACTTCGCTGAACTGGCCCGTGGCATTGAGGATTACTGCGAGCGTAACGGCTATTGCGTGATCCTCTGCAACTCCGACGACAACCCGGACAAACAGCGCAGCTACCTGCGCGTGCTGCTGGAAAAACGCATCGACGGGTTGATCGTGGCCTCGGCCGGTGGCGACGCGGGGCTGGCAGAAGGTCTCGCCGGCGTGCGCACACCGATGGTCATCGTCGACCGCGGGCTGGAAGGTGTAAATGCCGACCTGGTGCGTATCGATCACGAATACGGTGCCTACCTGGCTACCCGGCATCTGCTGGAGCTGGGCCACCGGGACATCGCCACCATCGGTGGCCCGGCAGGTACCAGCGTGGCGCAGATGCGTCTGGCCGGTTATTGCCGAGCCTTGAAAGAGGCGGGGGTGGAAGTGCATCGCGAGCGCATGCTGGAAAGTGACTTCACCAGCACTGGCGGTTACAACGCCGCCGCGATTCTGCTGGAAAAGAACCCGCCCAGCGCGATCTTCGCCGGCAACGACATGATTGGCATTGGCGTGTTGCGAGCGGCTGCCGAGCGCAATGTGCGTGTGCCGACAGAACTGTCGGTGATCGGCTTCGACGATATCCAGATGAGCCGTTATGTCTACCCGGCGCTGACCACCGTGGGCCAGTCGATCCTGCAACTCGGTGAGATGGCGGCCGAGGTTCTGTTACGACGAATCGCAACACCCGACATGGCCACCGATCAGCGGATCGTGACGCCCAGTATTGTCCTGCGAGAATCGACTGCGCCGCTTGCCGGTGTGTTCGACGAATACCGCTGAAACCGAATTGACGAGTAGTGATGTATGCCAGCAAAAGTAGTGGTGATAGGCAGCCTGAACATGGACCTGGTGACCCGGGCTCCACGGCTGCCCCGTGGCGGTGAGACGCTGATCGGGCAGTCGTTTGCCACGGTTTCCGGCGGCAAGGGCGCGAACCAGGCGGTCGCCGCGGCGCGGCTGGGGGCGCAGGTGTCGATGGTCGGTTGTGTCGGCAGCGATGCTTACGGTGAAGAACTGCGCGGGGCTCTGATGGTCGAGCAGATCGACTGCCAGGCCGTCAGCACTGTCGAGGGTTCCAGCGGCGTGGCATTGATTGTGGTCGATGACAACAGCCAGAACGCAATCGTGATCGTCGCCGGTGCCAATGGTGCGCTGACGCCACAGGTGATCGACCGGTTCGATGCCGTGTTGCAGGCGGCGGACGTGATTATTTGTCAGCTGGAAGTGCCGGATGCCACGGTGGGTCACGCCCTCAAGCGCGGCCGTGAGCTGTGCAAAATCGTGATCCTCAACCCGGCGCCGGCCAGTCGTCCGCTGCCAGCAGATTGGTATGCGTCCATCGATTACCTGATTCCCAATGAAAGCGAGGCCTCGGCGCTGAGCGGTTTGCCGGTTGACTCCCTTGCGTCCGCCGAAACCGCCGCAACCCGATTGATCGCACTGGGTGCCGGTAAGGTCATCATCACCCTGGGTGCTCAAGGGTCAATGTTCGCCAACGGTACAGGCTTCGAACATTTCCCGGCACCGACGGTGAAGGCTGTCGATACCACGGCGGCCGGCGATACCTTCGTCGGCGGTTTTGCTGCCGCGCTGGCGTCCGGCAAAACCGAAGCTGAAGCGATCCGTTTCGGCCAGGTAGCCGCGGCGCTTTCAGTCACCCGTGCCGGCGCACAACCCTCGATTCCCACCTTGTCCGAAGTACAGGCGTACAAAGCACCATGAAAAAGACACCTTTGCTCAACGTCGCGCTGTCTCGGCTGATCGCTTCCCTGGGGCACGGCGACATGGTCGTGATCGGCGATGCCGGCCTGCCCGTACCGCCGGGCGTCGAACTGATCGACCTGGCCCTGACCCAAGGTATTCCGGATTTCGTCAGCACCTTGAACGTCGTGCTCAGCGAAATGCAGGTTGAGCGCCATGTGCTGGCCCAGGAAATTCTGGACAAACAACCACCCGCCTTGCGCTCTCTGGATGAGCTGAATGCCAAAGGCGCGCTGGGCCAGCGTGAGCTGCTCAGCCATGAACAATTCAAAGTCCTCAGTCGACAGGCGCGAGCGATTGTTCGTACCGGCGAATGTGCGCCGTACTGCAACATCGTGCTGGTCTCGGGGGTGACCTTCTGACCCGCTGTACACAATCTGTTTCCCCACGCACAAGGAGTGCGATATGCACCGCTATGCTCAGAAACTGCACCACCTGCTCCGGAGTTTGCTGCTTTTGTCCCTGATTACTGCAACAAGCGCCCAGGCTGCGGAAAAGATCGATTTGATCATCGACACCGATCCGGGTGCCGACGACGTCGTCGCTTTGCTGTTTGCGTTGGCGTCGCCGGAAGAATTGAATATCCGTGCGCTGACCACCGTCGCGGGCAACGTGCGACTGGACAAGACTTCACGAAATGCGCGACTGGCCCGTGAGTGGGCGGGGCGCGAGGAGGTGCCGGTCTACGCAGGCGCACCGAAACCGTTGATGCGCACACCGATTTATGCCGAGAACATCCATGGCAAGGAAGGCTTGTCGGGCGTCACCGTGCACGAGCCGAAGAAAGGCCTGGCCGAAGGCAATGCGGTCGAGTACCTGATCGACACTTTGAAGGCCGCCAAGCCTCACAGCATCACCATCGCCATGCTCGGTCCACAGACCAACCTGGCCCTGGCGCTGATCCAGGAACCTGAAATCGTTCAGGGCATCAAGGAAGTGGTGATCATGGGGGGAGCGCATTTCAACGGCGGCAACATCACCCCGGTGGCCGAGTTCAACCTGTTCGCCGACCCGCAGGCTGCGGAAGTGGTGCTCAAGAGCGGCGTGAAGCTGACCTATCTGCCGCTGGACGTGACCCACAAGATCCTCACCAGTGAGGCGCGCCTGAAGCAGATCGCAGCGATCAACAACAACGCCAGCAAGCTGGTGGGCGATATTCTCAATGAGTACGTCAAAGGCGACATGGAACACTACGGCATTCCGGGTGGCCCGGTGCATGACGCCACCGTCATCGCCTACCTGCTCAAGCCTGAATTGTTCACCGGTCGCTCGGTCAATGTGGTCGTTGATAGCCGCGAAGGCCCGACCTTCGGCCAAACCATCGTCGACTGGTATGACGGCCTGAAAGCGCCGAAGAATGCATTCTGGGTAGAAAGCGGCGACGCCCAGGGATTCTTCGACTTGCTGACCCAGCGTCTGGCTCGTCTGAAGTAAGTTTCACACCCGCAGGTGCCAGCCTGCGGGTTTTACGCCCGCTCGTTCTCTGTCAAGCCCATATAGCCGGCGGGGTATTTTTCGAATATCTGCGCGATGAATTTCCTGGCCGCTTCAGTTCCCAGTTCCTTGACCAATAGATCGATGCCAATGATTGCGAACTCTTCCGGGCTGCCCGGGCTGTAAGAGCTGTGACCCTGCGGCCACTTGACGGTGATGTTGGCGTCGATGCTTATGGTGGACATGATGGCGCTCGTGAAGTCGGGAAAGTCTGAGTGTCGAGTTAACCATTTTGCGCGGCGTTTGGCACTCCGACTTAGGCATGAGAGGAGGGCTATGCGACACTTGGTCTTTGACGAATTTTCAAGGACCGTGCTGTGCAGATCGATTTGAACACGCCCGACGGCTTGACCCTCAAGGCGGTGCACCAGTTACTGGCTTCTGCCAGTGATGACGAGCATACGCAACTGCGGGTGACCAAGGCTGGCGTTGCCTATATTTCATCGGGTGTTGTGGGCGGCACCGATATCAACGGACTATTGTTTCGGCTGGAGACGTGGGCCAAGGGCTCCGGTTACGTAGGCTTGGTCGCAGCAAGCGATGAGGTCTGGGTCATGCAGATCTTCAATGCGCTGAAAGAGAACTGGCCGAACCCGCCGTATGATTACATCGACGTCTATTGAGGGCTGTTCATATTCAGTCACGATTGAGTGATGAACGGCGCGGCGATGCTCAGGCAAACTCGCCGCTCGTGCGGTTCCAGGGCAGAGTGATGGCACTCACCTTGAAACCAAATGCCGGATTGGCGGTCGCAAGATCTCAGCTTAACTATTGGAAAAAAGGAGGCTTCATGCCTTGGAAGCTCGCGTCATTGGGTACATTGTTCGCCGTCACTTTGCTGGCTGGTTGCAGCAGCACGTCCTCCGAGTCGGCGGCAGACCCTGTAGCGACGTCTGACACAGGTCACAGCCGTTGTGAGGCAAAGGCAGCCGAATTCGCCATCGGCAAACCGGCTTCGCCCGCACTGTTGGAGCAGGCACGTACCCGCGCAGGCGCACAGAACGCACGGTTCCTGTCGCCTAGCGATATGGTGACGCTGGAATACCGCTCCGATCGTCTGAACCTCAACACCGATGCCAGCCGGGTGGTCACCCGCGTCAACTGCGGCTGATCGCTTCAGGCTTTTGCTTCACCCATAAAAAACCCCGTCACATGGACGGGGTTTTTTTAGTGCGGCTGAATATTACTCAGCGCGGACTTGTGCAGCTTGCATACCCTTTTGGCCTTTCTCAGCCACGAAGGAAACGGTTTGGCCTTCTTTCAGGCTTTTGAAACCGTCGCTTTCGATAGCTTTGAAGTGTACGAACAGGTCGTCACCGCCACCTTGAGGAGTGATGAAGCCGAAGCCTTTTTCATCGTTGAACCATTTAACGGTGCCGGTTTGGCGATTAGACATGGTGTATCTCCAAGAAACATATATTTTCAGTAGTGCTGTGCTGCTCAGGCCAACTGGGCACACCGGGGTATCATAGTCGAAATGTTCGCTTTGGGAGCCCCCGGACGTGCTGTTTGCCGTGCAGTCGCGTTCCGTTTGCTGCTTGATGTAGCTGAAAGCCCCGTTTTACAAGGCTTTCAGCCGAAAGTAAAGACGATAAAAAAACCTGTAAAACCTGCATAAATTGTACGAAAAAGCTCAAATGCAGCGGTTTTTATCAGCGATAAGCCGAGTCAAAAGGACTTTTTTGTCACTTTTTCGCCGGTGTATTGGCCTTGCATTTGGCTATCTGACCCAGAGCTTTCTGCTGCAATTCCGGGCTGGCCTTATTGTCCATCAATGACTGGATGTCAGCCGCCGGATACGATTTGATCGCATCAGCACCGCAAGCGCAGTGGGCCTTCGCTGCTGCCGCACCAATCTGCGGAGTGGCCGCATCTGTGCACTGAGCCATGTATTTTTCGCGCTCGCCCTTTGGCCAATCGGCATGGGCGGCCAATGGCAGCAGCAGAACAAGGGGGGCGACTACTGCGAACAAACGATTCAGACGCATGCTGGGATGCTCCTTGTGGGTCAATGTCTTGTTATCTGAGGGGTAAAGCGGGGTTCAAGTTCAGCACTCTGGCATAAATTGCGAGATTTGCCCCGGCATAAGCCTCGTTGCATCGATGACCGTTCATCTGTGCTAGCATGCCTCGCTCGGGCTTTTGCGGGCTCCGGATGACCTTCAGTCCCGGTGGCGGCAACGGCGCGAATAACCCTGATTTGAATCCCAGTCACTCTGGTTCGGTTTTCCGGTTGGCCGCAAGGCTCCTGCCGCTGTAAGGCAGGCGTTCGTCATTGAATGGCCTGGATCGGATCTTGTACTGGCTCATCCCAACCCACGTGACCTTTGGTAGGGGTCACCACTAGGAGAGGAGGCGCCATGCCAACTATTACTCTTCCCGACGGCAGTCAACGTTCATTCGATCACCCGGTTTCCGTAGCCGAGGTCGCCGCATCCATTGGTGCAGGTCTGGCCAAGGCCACCGTGGCCGGCAAGGTCAATGGCAAGCTGGTCGACGCCAGCGACATCATCGACAGCGATTCCACGCTGCAAATCATTACGCCAAAGGATGAAGAGGGGCTGGAGATCATTCGCCACTCTTGCGCCCACCTGGTTGGCCACGCGGTCAAGCAGCTGTACCCGACCGCCAAGATGGTCATCGGTCCGGTCATCGACGAAGGCTTCTATTACGACATCGCCTTCGAACGTCCTTTCACTCCGGACGACCTGGCAGCCATCGAACAGCGCATGCAGCAGCTGATCGAGAAAGATTACGACGTGATCAAGAAAGTCACTCCGCGCGCCGAAGTGATCGAAGTGTTCAAGGCCCGTGGCGAAGACTACAAGCTGCGCCTGGTCGAGGACATGCCGAACGAACAGGCCATGGGCCTGTACTATCACGAAGAATACGTCGACATGTGCCGCGGCCCGCACGTGCCGAATACGCGCTTCCTGAAATCCTTCAAGCTGACCAAGTTGTCCGGCGCCTACTGGCGTGGCGATGCCAAGAACGAGCAGTTGCAGCGCGTTTACGGCACCGCTTGGGCGGACAAGAAGCAGCTGGCGGCTTACATCCAGCGCATCGAAGAAGCCGAGAAGCGCGATCACCGCAAGATCGGCAAGCGCCTGGGCCTGTTTCATACCCAGGAAGAGTCGCCGGGCATGGTGTTCTGGCACCCGAACGGCTGGACTTTGTATCAAGTGCTCGAGCAGTACATGCGCAAGGTTCAGCGCGACAACGGCTATCTGGAGATCAAGACTCCGCAGGTTGTTGACCGCAGTCTCTGGGAGAAATCCGGGCACTGGGCCAACTACGCCGACAACATGTTCACCACGCAGTCGGAAAACCGCGACTACGCGATCAAGCCGATGAACTGCCCGTGCCACGTGCAGGTGTTCAATCAAGGCCTGAAGAGCTACCGCGAGTTGCCGATGCGTCTGGCCGAATTCGGTGCTTGCCACCGTAACGAGCCATCGGGTGCGCTGCACGGCATCATGCGTGTGCGTGCGTTCACTCAGGACGACGCCCATATCTTCTGCACTGAAGAGCAGATGCAGGCCGAATCCGCCGCTTTCATCAAGCTGACCATGGACGTTTATGCCGACTTCGGCTTTAAAGACGTCGAAATGAAGCTGTCCACTCGTCCGGAAAAACGTGTTGGTTCCGACGAACTGTGGGATCGCGCCGAAGCCGCATTGGCTGCAGCCCTTGATAGCGCTGGCTTGCCGTACGATCTGCAGCCGGGCGAGGGTGCGTTCTACGGTCCGAAAATCGAGTTCTCGCTGAAAGATTGCCTCGGCCGTGTCTGGCAGTGTGGTACCCTTCAGCTCGATTTTAACCTGCCTGTCCGTCTGGGAGCCGAATACGTCTCCGAAGACAACAGTCGAAAGCACCCGGTGATGTTGCACCGGGCGATCCTCGGATCCTTCGAACGTTTCGTCGGAATCCTGATCGAGCACTACGAGGGTGCATTCCCTGCGTGGCTGGCTCCGACCCAGGCAGTGATCATGAATATCACTGACAAACAGGCCGATTTTGCCGCCGAGGTCGAAAAAACCCTCAACGAAAGCGGATTTCGTGCCAAGTCTGACTTGAGAAATGAAAAGATCGGCTTTAAAATCCGCGAGCATACTTTGCTCAAGGTTCCTTATCTCTTGGTTATCGGAGATCGGGAAGTCGAGATGCAGACTGTCGCTGTGCGTACTCGTGAAGGTGCTGACCTGGGCTCGATGCCCGTCGCCCAGTTCGCTGAGTTTCTCGCGCAAGCGGTTTCCCGGCGTGGTCGCCCAGATTCGGAGTAATTACTATTAAGCGTGAAATGAGACAAGATAAACGAGCTGCACCGAAAGCCCCGATCAACGAGAATATCTCGGCACGCGAGGTTCGGTTAATTGGGGCTGAAGGTGAACAGCTTGGGATTGTGTCAATTGAAGACGCGCTTCTTAAGGCTGAAGAGGCCAAACTGGATTTGGTGGAAATTTCCGCCGATGCAGTACCCCCTGTTTGCAAACTGATGGACTACGGCAAATCGATCTTCGAGAAGAAGAAGCAGATTGCCGCGGCCAAGAAAAACCAGAAGCAGATTCAGGTTAAAGAAATCAAGTTTCGTCCAGGGACGGAGGAAGGGGATTACCAGGTAAAACTGCGCAACCTGGTACGTTTCCTGAGTGATGGGGACAGGGCCAAGGTATCCTTGCGATTCCGCGGCCGTGAGATGGCCCACCAGGAGCTGGGGATGGAACTCCTCAAGCGAGTTGAAGGTGACTTGCTCGAGTACGGTTCGGTCGAACAGCATCCTAAGATGGAAGGACGCCAGCTGATCATGGTCATCGCCCCGAAAAAGAAGAAGTAATCATCAGGGCACGGCAGGCCTTCTGATTATGTTTATCAACTGAATGCGGAGTATCCGAACATGCCAAAAATGAAAACGAAAAGTGGTGCTGCTAAGCGGTTTCTGAAAACTGCTAATGGTATCAAGCACAAGCACGCTTTCAAGAGCCACATCCTGACTAAAATGTCGACCAAGCGTAAGCGTCAACTGCGCGGTAGCAGCTTGCTGCATCCGTCTGACGTGGCAAAAGTCGAGCGCATGCTGCGCCTTCGTTAATTTTAGTCAAGAATAGAGGAAGTAACTCATGGCTCGTGTAAAGCGTGGCGTCATTGCCCGTAAACGTCACAAAAAAATTCTGAAACTTGCTAAAGGCTACTACGGCGCTCGCTCGCGCGTATTCCGTGTTGCCAAGCAAGCGGTAATCAAGGCAGGCCAATACGCCTACCGTGACCGTCGTCAGAAAAAACGTCAGTTCCGCGCTCTGTGGATCGCTCGTATCAACGCTGGTGCACGTATCAACGGTCTGTCCTACAGCCGTTTCATCGCCGGCCTGAAAAAAGCGTCCATCGAGATCGACCGTAAGGTTCTGGCTGATCTGGCAGTGAACGAAAAAGCGGCGTTTGCTGCGATTGTCGAGAAAGCTAAAGCCACCTTGGCTTAAGTACCCCCGACAGTCACCCGGTCTCACCTCTGTGGGACCAGGTGTTAAACGTCATAAATAGGGGAAGAGCCTTCAAGCTCTTCCCCTATTTTGTATCTGGAGTCTGTACATGGAAAACCTGGACGCGCTCGTCTCTCAAGCACTAGAGGCTGTGCAAAGCGCTGAAGATATCAATGCCCTGGAGCAAATCCGGGTTCACTACCTTGGCAAGAAGGGTGAATTGACTCAGGTGATGAAGACCCTGGGGAATTTGCCGGCAGAAGAGCGTCCGCAAGTCGGCGCCCTGATCAACGTTGCCAAGGAGCGTGTCACAGAGGTTCTCAATGCCCGCAAGGCGCTGTTTGAAGAGGCCGATCTGGCCGCCAAACTGTCTGCCGAGTCCATTGACGTGACCCTGCCTGGCCGCGGCCAGACCTCGGGTGGTCTGCATCCGGTTACTCGTACTCTGGAACGTATCGAACAGTTCTTCACCCACATCGGCTACGGTATCGCCGAAGGTCCTGAGGTCGAAGACGACTACCACAACTTCGAAGCGCTCAACATCCCAGGCCATCACCCGGCCCGGTCGATGCATGACACTTTCTATTTCAATGCCAACATGTTGCTGCGCACCCATACCTCGCCGGTACAGGTCCGCACCATGGAATCGAAACAACCACCGATCCGCATCGTCTGCCCAGGCCGTGTGTACCGTAGCGACTCCGATATCACCCACTCGCCGATGTTCCACCAGGTCGAAGGCCTGCTGGTCGACCGCGACATCAACTTCGCCGACCTCAAAGGGACCATCGAAGAGTTCCTGCGCGTGTTCTTCGAAAAAGAGCTGGCCGTGCGTTTCCGTCCTTCGTACTTCCCGTTCACCGAGCCGTCCGCTGAAGTCGACATGGAATGCGTGATGTGCAGCGGCAAAGGCTGCCGCGTCTGCAAACAGACGGGCTGGCTGGAAGTCATGGGCTGCGGGATGGTTCACCCGAACGTGCTGCGCATGTCCGGAATCGACCCGGAAGAGTTTTCGGGCTTTGCCTTCGGCATGGGCGTTGAGCGTCTGGCCATGCTGCGTTACGGCGTGAATGACTTGCGTCTGTTCTTCGACAACGACTTGCGGTTCCTCGCGCAATTTCGCTAGTCGTAACGAATTCTTAGGAGAGCAGGATGAAATTCAGTGAACAATGGCTGCGTGGCTGGGTAAGCCCGCAGGTAAGTCGCGACGAGCTGGTTGCTCGTCTGTCGATGGCCGGTCTTGAGGTCGATAGCGTTACGCCGGCCGCCGGTGAATTCAGTGGCGTGGTCGTGGGTGAGGTGCTGAGCACCGAGCAGCACCCGGACGCCGACAAGTTGCGCGTTTGCCAGGTCAGCAATGGCTCGGAAACCTTCCAGGTTGTGTGCGGAGCGCCAAACGTGCGCCCTGGCCTGAAGATCCCGTTCGCCATGATCGGTGCCGAACTGCCAGGCGACTTCAAAATCAAGAAAGCCAAGCTGCGTGGCGTTGAGTCCAACGGCATGCTGTGCTCGCAAGCCGAGCTGCAAGTCGGCGAAGGCAACGATGGCCTGATGGAATTGCCGGCGGATGCGCCGGTCGGTCTGGATATTCGCGAGTACCTGAGCCTGGACGATGCCAGCATCGAGGTTGACCTGACCCCGAACCGCGGCGATTGCCTGTCCCTGGCCGGTCTGGCCCGTGAAGTCGGCGCGCTGTATGACGCTGAAGTCACCCGTCCGGTGGTGGCTGTTGTGCCCGCCGTGCATGACGAAGTGCGCTCGATCGAAGTACTGGCGCCAGCCGCTTGCCCGCGTTACCTGGGTCGTGTGATCCGTAACGTCGATCTGTCCAAGCCTACGCCGCTGTGGATGGTCGAGCGCTTGCGTCGTGGCGACGTGCGCAGCATCGACGCTGCCGTGGACATCACCAACTACGTGATGCTTGAACTGGGTCAGCCGCTGCACGCGTTCGATCTCGCTGAAATCAATGGCGGCATCCGCGTGCGCATGGCCGAAGAAGGCGAGAAGCTGGTACTGCTCGACGGCCAGGAAGTCAGCCTGCGTAGCGATACGCTGGTGATTGCCGACCATACACGCGCCTTGGCCATCGCCGGCGTCATGGGGGGCGAGCACAGTGGCGTCAACACCGCGACCACGCGTGATGTATTCCTGGAAAGTGCGTTCTTCGATCAGATTGCCGTCGCTGGCAAGGCTCGTTCTTACGGCCTGCACACTGATGCTTCGCACCGCTACGAGCGTGGCGTGGATTGGCAATTGGCCCGTGAAGCCATGGAGCGCGCCACTGGCCTGCTGTTGGAAATCACTGGCGGCGAAGCTGGCCCGATCATCGAAACCGTCAGCGAACAGCACCTGCCGAAGATTGCTCCGGTCACCCTGCGTGCGCAGCGCATCACTCAGATGCTGGGCATGGAAATGGAGTCGGCCGAAGTCGAGCGTCTGCTCAGCGGGCTGGGCCTGAAGATTGCTGCAGATGGAGCAGGGCAGTGGCGCGTTGAAGTGCCAAGCCACCGCTTCGACATCAGCCTGGAAGTCGATCTGATCGAAGAGCTGGCCCGTCTGTACGGCTACAACCGTCTGCCGGTTCGCTACCCGCAAGCTCGCCTGGCACCGCAAGCCAAAGCCGAAGCGCGTAGCGACCTGCCTGAGCTGCGTCGCCTGCTGGTGGCGCGTGGTTATCAGGAAGCGATCACCTACAGTTTCATCGATCCGAAACAATTCGAGTTGTTTAATCCGGGTGTCGAGCCGCTGCTGCTGGCCAACCCGATCTCGAATGACATGGCTGCCATGCGTTCGTCCTTGTGGCCCGGTCTGGTCAAGGCGCTTCAGCACAACCTGAACCGTCAACAGGATCGCGTCCGTCTGTTCGAAAGCGGCCTGCGTTTTGTCGGTCAGCTGGAAGGCCTGAAGCAAGAGCCGATGATTGCGGGTGTTGTTTGCGGTAGCCGTCTGCCGGAAGGCTGGGCTCAGGGTCGCGATGTCGTGGATTTCTTCGACGTCAAAGCCGACGTGGAAGCGGTGCTGGGCTTTGCCGGTGCGCTGGATTCGTTCACTTTCGTGCCGGGCAAACACCCTGCGTTGCACCCGGGTCAAACCGCGCGCATCGAACGAGAAGGTCGCCTGGTTGGGTTCGTCGGCGCTATCCACCCTGAATTGTCAAAAACCCTCGGTCTCGACCGTCCGGTTTTCGTCTTCGAGCTGGTTCTGGCCGAAGTGGCATTGGGAAAAATGCCAAAATTCCAGGAGTTATCACGCTTTCCTGAAGTGCGTCGTGACCTGGCACTGATTGCGTCCACAGACGTTGCGGCCAGTGCCGTACTGGATGTAATCCGTGAAAATGCAGGCGAATGGCTCACAGACCTCAGGCTATTTGACGTGTATCAGGGTAAAGGCATTGATCCTGATAGAAAAAGCCTTGCAGTCGGCTTGACCTGGCAGCATCCATCGCGCACTCTTAATGACGATGAGGTGAATACCACGACGCAAAACATCCTCACCTCGCTCGAACAAAGGTTGAACGCCACGTTAAGGAAGTGACGTATGGGGGCTCTGACGAAAGCTGAGATGGCGGAACGTCTGTATGAAGAGCTGGGCCTGAATAAACGGGAGGCCAAGGAATTGGTCGAACTGTTTTTTGAAGAAATCAGGCACGCTCTTGAAGACAACGAACAAGTCAAATTGTCCGGTTTCGGCAATTTCGACCTTCGGGACAAACGCCAGCGGCCTGGCCGCAATCCGAAAACGGGTGAAGAAATCCCGATCACGGCTCGCCGTGTGGTCACCTTTCGTCCAGGGCAGAAGTTGAAGGCCCGAGTTGAGGCTTATGCTGGAACCAAGTCATAACGACGAGCTACCCGTCATCCCAGGCAAACGCTACTTCACCATTGGTGAAGTCAGCGAGCTGTGTGCGGTAAAACCGCACGTGCTGCGCTATTGGGAGCAGGAGTTTCCTCAACTCAACCCCGTCAAACGCCGCGGAAACCGCCGGTATTATCAGCGACAAGACGTGCTGATGATCCGGCAGATCCGCGCGCTTCTTTATGATCAAGGATTCACCATCGGCGGCGCGCGCTTGCGTTTGTCCGGCGATGAAGCCAAAGACGACACCACCCAATACAAACAGATGATTCGGCAGATGATTGCTGAGTTGGAAGATGTGTTGGTTGTCCTCAAGAAATAATTTCCTGCATTTGAATACTTCCAGTTTTCAAAAGCTTGCGATATATTCTTGAGCGTTCTTCGAGAAGAGGAACGAGTTTCACGCCTAGTCGGGGCGTAGCGCAGTCCGGTAGCGCACTAGCATGGGGTGCTAGGGGTCGAGTGTTCGAATCACTCCGTCCCGACCATATTTTTCAATGACTTAGCCCGGTTCGGAGACGATCGGGTTTTGTTGTTTCTGGGCTTTGGTCATTTTGGTCACCGTTGGGTCACCGTTAGCAAAAAGCTCTTAAAGTGCCATTCGGGGCTTCGTCGCGTTGAAACCTGTCAAGGCTGATCAGTTCTGATTGTATTGGCTGCGATCTTTTCCTTTTCGCGAATTTTCTCTTGGGGGGGCGCTAGCTGACATCGACACGACTAGCTGTCTTCAGATTTTTTCTGATCACCACCAGAAGGATATGACAAATTAGGGCGAGGCCGATCACCAACTGCTTACGGTGGGTGTTTTCGTCCTGCATCTGGCAGAGTTCCCGTACCTGTCGCAGCAGTGAGGGTGGGTGGAACCAGTCAGATGATCTCAGGAGGCGGCGCAAGCGCGAACCCATCACGTTGCATTGCTTGAGCGGAGATCGTCGCATGATGAGCGTTGTGGGAGGTCGATTTTTCTGGTGTTCGGAGGCAGGCCCGAACTGGGTAGTCAGGCAAAGCTCGAAGCGACTGGCAAAGTAAGCTTTCTCGAAGCTCGTCACATTGAATAGACTCGATATAGCTGTGCGCCCATCCATCGTAAGTGCATGTAATGGCTGAGGCTATGGGCGCTTAAAGTAAAGCGCCCGGTGCAAACTTCCTTTGAATTACTCATTTTCATCTACGGCTACACTGAAGCCGAGGTCTTTTATTATTAGCGCGCCTGGAGTTACACATTCAGTGGCGTTAATAAATAGCTTGCCAGTGCTGAAGTGTTGGGTGTACTCCACCCTCCATGTGAAGAGCTGCTTTGCTTCGGTGTTTTCACCCTGCGATATAGCGAAGAACGAAGTTTCGAAGTCGACGTCGTCCTCATCATAGGCTTGTTGACTTGTCTGAACAGTATCACCTTGCTTCAAGGTGTCGGAGTCAACTCGAAACTCCTCATTTTGAAGGCTTATTACAGCCTCACCCATACCTTCGATGTAAAACGCCATCCGATTTCACTCCTTGGTTAGAGTGGAATTGTAATGGTGAATCAATGGGTCAAGCCAGTATTTCGAAAACTGGTACTCAAGCCGGTTTGTAGTGGTCAGCTAATTCAGGACATGACGTTAAGTTTTTCTCGGGCTGAGCTGGCGCCAAACCACCGTTGAATTGATGGGCCGGGGTAATTTGATCTTGTGTTTTATATTGTTGATTTAAAAGGGAAATTTAATATTTTATATGCTGGAATACTGTTTGGAATTCCATTGGCTGAGGGCTGCAACGGCGAGCTGTGCAATGACGTTACCTACATTTCAAACCCCTGATTGAGTCAGGGCTGCTCTACCGCGGAGCGGACGTTGCCTCGTGGGCCAGGTCATCAATCTATCCTCATTAGTAATGGGGCGGGAGGCCCCTAGTAACATTGCTGCGTTATAGCACCAACGTGACCAATGAATCTCCGGTGCGGAAAGTCCACTTGCTCTGTCCCTGATCAGTCGGGGGCAGATGTCTGCTTTTGGCAAAGCAGACATTTGGACAACCATCGTCAACAATCTTACTAATCAGAAACCGGCTAACCCTTGAGCCGATCCTGCCGCTAGAGACCGAGCTCATCCAGTGCAAGGAGCAACTTGGCACCCAGCATGATCCGGTCAGTAGCATCTATGCCGTTTTCCTGTGGCACTCGATATATCTGGTCACTGCCGATGTCGAAGCTTGCACGTAAGTCCTCCATATTCCGTACGAGTTCAGGGTCGTCAGGTAAGTTTTCGAGTTTCCAGCCATCGTCGACACTTTCGATGGCGACAGTACCACCCGTTCGTTCCAGCCAGCGACGCAGGGTTTCGTATCCAATAAACCAGAGGTTGTTGTCTGGAATCTTCAAGCCGCTCGTGGTCGCCACCGCCGAGAGATAGGGGTCGCGGTAGTAACTGCGCATGACTGTCAAGTTCAGCATGCAGATGCTGTAGCCACGTTGGCTGATGGCATAGCGGCCCGAGTTACCTTCACGCATGCGCGGGTACTTGACCAGGTAATAACGCCAGTCCAGCACATGGTCGCGTTCGCACGCGGCGAGGAACGCCTGCTGAATCTCTTTGAGCACGGCGAGATCGTTACCGCTTTGCGCGACCTGATCGAGTAGTTGGGTAAGGGGTTGTACCAACTCGGGACTTTTTCTGTTCGCAAGCAGATCTCGCCAGACTGCTTCGCTGCGCGGCGAGCCGAAATCGAAAAAACGGTAGCCGCCATAACGATCCTGCTTGCGCGAATAATCGCCCAGCGAGAGAAGTGCGCCGGTCAACTGTGGCCAACAGTGCACATCTTCGAACAAGGTGAGAAACGCTAAGGCACGTTGGGCAAAAATTGCAGGGTCCTGGGCTGGGTCGAGGTCAAACACGGCCAGTGCGCCGTGCAGCACGATGTTGTCTTCCAGTCGGTAGACCACTTCGCGCAGCGACGGGTGGGCGGCAAGGAAGCTGATCTTGTCCTTTTCGTTCGCTATCTGCTTCTGATTGAAGGTCGATACGCCGTCCAGGGTTCCGTCTACGATGACACGGCGCACATCTTCCAATAAGGCGGGCATGTTCTGTGCGCGCATTTCACCGCCACCGGACGCTTCGATCAGGTTGCGCACGACACGTAACTGTTCAGGGAAATCAGCGGTTTTGTGCATGCGATGCAATAGCACTGCGTAGAGCAGAAGGCTATGAGATTGACTCCACTCGGCATCCCCGTAATGCCGGCAGCAACCACCGAAGAGGTCGATGCGGCTCTGGTCGGGCTGGGAGCGCAGAGGATTGAACAGCAGCAGGGCAGATGAGGATCGAGCGTCGGCTGTACGCAGCCAGCTGTTAAAGGCATTCCTCGTGTCCAGTTTGACCCAGACATCGAAGGCTGCGAACAGGAAGTTCAGGTGCTCGACCGCCTTCGCTTGGTCGCTGGCAAACAGGCTTTGTGCCAACTGATCGAGGCTAGCCTTGCTGTCGGTGCGATTGCCCTCGCGCCAGGCGCAAAGGTCAAACACAAAACGGAAGTAGCGCATGAATTGATCATCAATAAGCTGATCAGCGTCCTTGTAATCCCAGATGACATCCGTCCACACGGTATCAACCCTGTGTGCGAAATCGTCGGCTTGTGCAGGGCAAGCGCTTTTGAGCAGCGTCTCGAAATGCGCTTTGAAGTTTTCGAACGGTGTCAGCGGCTTGCCGCGAGAGTTCATCTTGATATAGAGGTCGTCATTGAGCTTGTTCTTCACCACCGGCAGTAGGTGGAAGCTAATTGCCGGATGGTCGGTCGCGGCAAGACGTTCCCAGGCAGCAGCGAATGCTTCGCTGCTGGCGCCGGCAAAGCGCTGTTCCAGCGCCTGCAGCATGACTAGCATGGCGCGGATACTGGAGTCATGTTGCCAGCCGTGAAAGTACCAGGGCTGATCGACAACCCAACCCTTCAGGTCGGTTTCGCTGGCGGGTGGTCGATAGTTGGCCAATGCCTCGCAGAACTGACGGGCACTGGCGCGGGTGGCGTAGGTAAAGTTGCGCCATGCTTGCCCTTCGATGGGTTCGCCGGCCTGCCAGCTCAGGTACCAGTGCAGCAGGAACAGCGTGGTCAGGCGCTGTTGGCCATCCAAGGGGTAGAGGGTGCCGTCCACGACATCGCCATAGATGAAATCCAGGCTAATAGGGCGGTCGTCATGCATGACGGCATCATGTAAGGCATCGACGAAGTCCTTGCGGATTCGCTCCACCGATGCACCATGGCGGCCTTGTGCATAATCGCGCTGGATCAGCGGAATTTCGATTCTTCGGATTCCATGAGTTGCATGCAAGTTATTGTCGAAGAGTGAAATGTACGACGTGAGCGTGTGGTTCATGCCATTTTCTCTTCGTTCAGGAAATAGGGCTTTGCGATCTCGAGGATTGTATCGAGATAATGATTGCGATCCTGTGGGCCCCAGAAATGGTTCTGGTGCGCGTTCGCCGGGGTGTAGTACTTGAGGAAGACATTGCGCGTGCAGACCGGTATGTAGCCTCCCTTGCGGTCTACATCCAGTAGCATTTGCCGCTTGGCCTCGAACACCGCGTTGCTCAACAGGCTGTTGTCCGACCTCGACAGCAGGGCTAGGTTGGCGATGGAATGCAGGCCATGAGCGGAGGCAGTCTGCTCGTCGGGCGCATTGAAAGCGGCGACGACACGACTGGCCAAGTCTTGAAAGGTATTGCCGAAGTTCTGCGCAGTGCCGACCTGCTCAAGCGCTATCTTTAGATCCTCCAGCAGCTGCGACTGTTGCGGGACGGTATTGGGAGCCAGCTCATTGAGCGCGGTCAAATGCAGCCTTAACCAGGTTTGCCATTGTTCGGCCTTGGTCAGGTTCTCGGCATCCTGCGCATGGATGTGCTCCAGCGACCATGCAGTATCGGTGTGCATGTGGAAGGGGAAGCGTTGGTTGGCGTGTGGGACCCGGCGCATGGTTTCGACATTTACCAGTAACAGCAGGTGCAGCAACTTGTCGTAGTCCTTTCGGTCGTCATAGCTGAGCGCTTCCACGTCCGAAGCCTTGAGGTCCAACGACTTTCTGATGCGGTGATCCAGGTCCTGTTCGAATTGACGCTTGCTTTGATTTGCGGACAAGCGAGCCAGTTCTCCGAAGTCCATCCCTGTGAGTACCAGATAACCCACCTTATGAAACAGGTTGCGGTTGTTGAACCAGCCAAGCATCAGGTCATGAAGGTTGAGAACCTGCAGCCAGAATGCTAGAGGGTCGGCTTCGATATCCTGCCGCAGAGACTCGAAGGTATGGTAGCGCGTTGAATTGCGTGACTGGCTGCCGGGTACCAGGGAATCGAGCAAAAGGCTGATCCTGGTCGGGTAGCGGTCGGCAACCTTCGGCGAATTGCCACAGATGAAACCCCACAGCTCGGGAGCATGGAGATCGCGCTCGATGATGTCCCATTGGCTGGCGACCTCGGCGGCTCGATGGGCATGCTTGACCTTGATCCTGGACAGTAGCAACGCTTTGACCAACTCCGCGTCCGTCAGCGGTATCCTGCCGACGTTCAATCGAGTGAACAGGGCCGTGGCATCCATGTCCTGAGGGGCTTGGTACCAGATCACCGCTACTTTCTCGAACAGCGCTTCATAGAATTTGTTAGCCGCGAATTGAATACGAGCGCCGTGGGCATCGAACCACTTGCCAATACAGCGGTACGCCCTGTGCAAGTGGAAGTAATCGATGTTGCTGTCGTAGTCGTCCAGCTCCTCATCGCCGAGCCTTTCTAGAAATGTTGCGCTCCCTGGGCGGGTTTCGTAGTGCAGTGAATAGGGCAGCGGGGCCTTGTTCAAACCCGTTTTATGCATGTAGAGCAGTATCAGGTAGATCGTGGTCAAGCGCTGCTGCCCATCGACCAATTCCCATTGACATGTCTGCGCCGTAGAGCCTCGTGAGTGCTGTTTGACCACAATGGGCTGTAGGTTATAGGGCTGGTCCAGTTCTGCGGTTTTCAACGCCTGCCAGATGTCGTTCAGCAGGCGGTCCACATCCGTTGTGTCCCAACGGTAGCCACGTTGGTATCCAGGCACCCTGAAAACACCAGAAATATCGCCTACGAATTTGCTAGCCAGCGTTGCTGCGGTCAAATCGACACTGTGTGAGTCCAAGCAAAGTTCTTCCATGATTTACGATCTCGAATCGGGTGCTGGGTAGGCATGGGATGTTTGGCGCTTCGCGTGGATTCAATCACCCAATGAGGCTCATTGCCATCATTTTGACTGGCGGATGGGCAAAATCCATGAAACTCAGCCTTCCAGGCGTCCACCCGACATCGCGAATGCCTATGTCTGGTCAGTGGCCGCACGTTGGGGTAGTCATGTCCAATGCACTTACGCAATTGCATTGGATCTGCGGTCGGAGCAATTAATCGCTTGCGTATACACTCGCTGCTCGACGAAGCGTTTCGCGCACGTGTGCTCGTATTACTGGAGGGGCGAGCACTTCAATGTCGCCAGCATTACTGAGCAGGAACAGGCGCAAGCCTTGGGTGTCGTGGAGGGTGCAGCTCAAGTCCCATCGGTCGTCGGCGTATTGCACTACAACCTGGTCTTCAGCCAGCGGGTTCTCGGTAAGCCGATTTTGCAGGTTGGGGCTAAGACGTAGTTTGAGTTGGATGGGACTTTCGCCGTGTATCGTCATGAGGTGCTTTTGGGCCTCAAAGGAGTTGACGTCGTAGCAGGCCGGGCCAGGTATTTTCTGCCAACTCGTCTTGACCTCTACCATTCGATGCAGCATGAGGGCGCACATCGACTTGGGGCCGTTACTGCTGTACTTGCCGCGGGAGGTGTCTGGCGGGGGTGTATCCGACTGCGGCCACTGCTCCTCGAGCACGTAGGCAGACAGATAGACGTTTGAATCCTGATAGGAAAGTGCCAAGGGTTTAAGTAGGTAAATGCACTCAACGCCGCCGGCGTCTCTTGGAAGGTAGGTCACCTCAAGCGAAGCATCGTCCAGAATCGCCCCTTGGATAAGGTCGAGATGCGCAGGGTCATATTTACCGGGTTTGAGCAGCGTAAAACGGGTCCCCGAAGTGATTCGCTGCGTCCAGGCGATAGTCCGCTTGGAGTGCTTGGTTATTTCCGTGGTTGCGTATTCGCGTAGCTTGGTCAGTTGTTCCGTATGTGGTGGGAAGCCGAAGCGCTCTGCGTGGTCGAAAATAGCGGCCAGCGTCATTGCCTCTGTGGGAGAGAGCGTCAAGTCGAAGCTGCCCCGACCGGTTTTCCAATATTTTGATTTCTTATCTGAGCCGGTTTCACCCTGAGTTACCAACTCGGCTTCGGTCAGAGCCTCGAGGTCGCGCAGTGTGGTTTTTACATGGAGGCTGAAATCATTGAACCACCGACATAGTTCAGTGTGGATATCCGCCGTCGACAGGGACTTGCCTTCGCGTTGAAGAATTTTGCGCAAAGCGGTCCGGCGTCGGTGATGATTTATCATTGCTGAAGCTCAGGGACAAAAAGTGGGTTTATCTGCTGGGACTATGTACTGGCTGACAAGCAATCCTGCGACTACATGTGTCAGCCCACAGGAGCATTTCATGAACAACCAAACCTATCTAGCCCTTCCTGGTGTTTCTGAGTTCATCAGCTGGCTGGCCTCTGATCTCGATTCGCAAGCGCACTTTAATCATCAATACGTCAATCGCAAGACTAATGAGAAATGGTCGTGCAGCAGCCTGTACAACGCCTTCGAAAACTACCATTGGAACCATCCGGGTAATTCCCGCTTAGGCTTCAATCCAGGGGTTTGCTCCAGCAGCAACGGTATCGCTTTATCTGCCCTGCGTCAGGACTTGGTGAATGCTTGCGGGAGCGACTCACGCACTCTTGATGCAACCGCCGACGTGATGCGCTGGGGCGGTGTGACTGCCCACAATGTGGATTGGCTGAAGAAGAATGAGGTCGGGCTTGGCCGCATGTTGCAAGACGTACGAGCTGCGATAGTCGCCGGCGACAGCCAGGCACCTGTCTTGCGTTCGAAAAACCTTCGTTTCAACTCTGGGATGACCAAGGTGTACTCCTTGCTCTGCAAAGACTTCATCATCTACGACAGCCGCGTTGCCGCAGGTCTGGGCTGGATGGTCGTAAAGTATTGCCTTGCATACGGATTGTCCAAGGTTCCTGAAGGGCTGTGCTTCCCTTGGGCCGCTGCCAAGGAAGGAGAGAATACGCTCGCTCCCAAGCGCCGCGACCCTGGTACCGGCGGGCTCAAGTTCAAGGTCTTGCGCTCAGGCCATCATCACGCAATGTGGAATATGCGCGCCAGTTGGGTACTGAGTGCGGTCCTGGCGCATCCAAGCGCCGCCGGCAGCCGCTTCCATTTGGTGCCCACTCCGAATGACCCGCTGCGTGCCCTGGAGGCTGCACTCTTCATGATTGGCTACGACCTGGGTGATCAGCGTCTAGCTTTAGCGGCTTAAGGCCTGATCGACAACTTCCTCCAGTTGCTTGACGGGGAGGTCATTCTGAATGAGTGAGGTGCAGGATGCGTGACATGAATCCGTTGCAGGCTTTGATTATGCAGCTCGCCGCTGACGGCATCAGTGCTGGTGACTTGAGAAAGGCCGTGATGCAGGCATACCCAAATCTTTGTGATGCGAAGTATCAATCCACGCTATTTGGCCTTCAGGAGGCCGATAGCCTTATGGGCCAGGAAGTGGGCGGCGAGTGGTGCTTCACCGCAATCGATAAAACTGACCCGGACTACCCTCACCCGGAGTACAGCGCTGAATTTGCCGAGAAGATCTTGGCCGCATCATGCGGGGAATTTGTAGAGATCAGCGCAGATGATTTGCTGGCTCAACTGGACGAGATGCTGGCAAAGGCACGCGCCAAGAAACCGGACACAGGACCGTAAAACACCCGGCAGCCCAGTATTCAATACGGATGCGGTGTTTAACGAACATCAACAGTGTATCAGTCAGCAAGGGGTGTCTTGATGGACATCAAGTCCGATTTTGTGTCCGTCGAACGAGATGAGTTCGATGGTCTCACCACGATTCAGCACCTGCGTCACTGCCGGTATCGTTCTGGCAAGAATGAAATCACCTTCTCGTGGCGCCGCAATATTCGTCCTGCTTCAGACCGCATGATTCTTGATGTTGAGATCAAGACCTCGCGCTCGGGCGGCTGGCTGCCCTCTCAATTGACCTTGTTGGTCGATGGTCGACGGATCGAGTTGAAGTACCTGACAGGCAGAAGCAGCGAATTTCGAGGGAGTAGCTTCTTCGAAATCGGTATGTTTTTCATCGAGCCATCTCAAAAGGTTCTTCGCTGCCTGTGTGATGCCAAAGTACTGAAGCTCAAGCTTCAATCTGACGAGAAAAATGAGCACACGGTTCTTCCGGACGAGTTTTGTGCCCAGCTTCAGTTGCAGGCTCAGCAGTTCTATAACAACGCTTTCGATGGTGACGAGTATTTGTCAGCCGTCAGTGGCGTAGCCTTACGGACAGAAGACACAACGTTCGCTGAACAGATTGCCAGCCGCGAGTCGCACTATCGGCAATTGTGCAGGTATCGACTGTGCTGGGCTGTACTCTGGGGCAGTTTTTTTGGTGGGCTGTGCGTGCTTGGCGCGTTCGAGATCATCATGTTCTCGGCCAAGTCGGCGGACCAGTTGATCATCGCTGGAGTGCTCAGCGCCTCAAGCTGGCTAATTCCCCATCTTCAGATCCTTTGGATCGAACACCAGAAAAACAAAGAGTGCCCCAGTTGTCACCATAGAGCGATAAAGATGGTCCGCTCTCATGAGGCGGTTTATCAAGTCCGATCCGTGGAGCGTCTTGTCATCGACAGATTGACAGGGCAGCGCAAGTCGCGGCAGGTGACCGTGACGGACCATGAGGTGAGTCAGGATTTCGAGTGCAAGGACTGCCGGCATCTATGGACGCGAAGCCATATTGCTCGAGGTTTTTAAGACATCCTGTCAATGAACGGCATCGCTAGGCTCGGATCTGATTTCGGCTAACGACTCATCTTGTCGCACCACGCTGTAGTCTGGAATAAGTGCCAACAGATTGAGGAGTTTCTATGGTCAGGCCAGTGCGTCCTTTCACCATGCGTTGCAAAGATTGTGGCTGGAGCCAAACGGTTATCCCGCTCAGTGACGTCTTGCGATTCGAAGACTGTCCTGAAGTTTGCCCGCGTTGTAAAAGTCGGGATGTAAATATGGAACAAGCCACGGCCCTGGAAGTGGCCGTGGCGAAAGTAAAGCGATTATTTGGTTAGTCCTGAGCCTGAAACTTTGCCTGGCGGCTATAGCGGACCATTCAGTTCTTTTACTTTGTATACGCCAGGCTTGACTCGCAGGTACTTTGCTTCAGCACCCTGTTCGACATTGTAGCCGCCGGCTCCCGTCTGCTCGTCCTGCGCGTAGTTGGCGATGGTCGTCCCGATCGTCGATTCCATAAAGAACTCGAATCCGATACGATATTTTTCAACCAGCTTCTGCTCTATAGAGCACATGACCCGACGACGTTCGCTAGTCAGTTCCTGCACTTCAAAGGGTTCGCTCAGCGCACCGTTGCGCACTTCCAGCAGGATTGATTCATACAGCGTCATGCTTTTTTCCTTGTGATGTCGGCGGCCGAGATCAACCCGACCGCCGTGATTGGTCGTTTATGCAAATGTGGAATCACGTCGGCGGCTAAAAAACCTGAATCGCTCCCGCGGCCACCGGCAGAAAGAGCCATGCGGCGATGACAGTCCGACCCGATGCCGCCTCAATCGCTTGGGCGTAAGCATCGAGCTGACCCGCATGTTCCTCGGCCAATCGTTCCCATTGGGCTTCGGGCGCCGGGTTGGATTTGTGGTCAATGAGCACCCAGCCATCGTTTGTGTCCAGCAGAAGATCGATCCGACCATTGAGCACCTGACCCGAGCGCAGCAACTGTTGCACCGGATATTCAGCCATGGCTTTGGCCTCTGGCCAGCGGGATTCGATCCAGGCGTGCAAGGCCAATTGCTGTGCGATGACCTGACTCGCATTCACATGCTCGTGCACTGCGTGGCTCTGCAACAGGTCCTGCACTTCGTCTAAGGTGAGGGGGCAGTTGGGGTCAGTGAATGAAAGGCACAAACTGGCATGAATGGCCGTTCCCAATGCACTCATTTCCGGGCTGCCTTGGAAGGCTATGCGAGTGCCGATTCGGTATGTATTACGGGTTGTGGTGCTGGTGCGAGCGCCACTGCTGGACGGTTGGAAGCCCAGTGGCAAACGAGGCTGGATCGCTTGTGCCGGGGCAAACCAGTGCAGACGCTGCTCAATCACCGCCACGGGCACAGGTGAGTCACTGGCAGTGAGCGTTTGGCAATCGGCGCGCAACTCTTTTCCATTCGGCAGCTTCAAAGTCGACAGCCCGGGAGGCGTCATCAACCAGGGTGCCTGGACAGTGTCGAGCCACTCTCCTGTGATCTTTCTACTAGAACGGGCAATGACCAGCAGGTCTCGGGCGCGGGTCATGCTCACGTAGAGCAGGCGTTTTGCTTCTTCAGCAGCTTCAGCCCGACACGCCTGGCCCATGGCAGTCTGCTCGAAGGTTTCGCTCAACGGAACCGCTTTCTGTTTGCCCAGTGGCCATGGCCAATAGCGGATAAAGCGGTCATGCAACGGTTTATGTGGATCGAATGCGCTATTGGACTGAGCCGAGACTGACCATAACCGGTCGCTGATATCGCGTGCCAGATCCATCAAAATCACGACCGGCCATTCCAGACCTTTACTGGCGTGATGAGTCATCACTTGAACGGCATCCAGCGCAGGAGTGGCCAGTGCATCGCTTTTGGCGTTGGCGACGTCGTCCAGCGACAACAACAACCCAGAGATGGATGCCGCTCCTAATCCATTTTGGCAGAGATCCTCATATTGCTGCGCCAGATCGATCAAAGCATCCAGGTTGGCCAAACGCTTTTGCGCCAGCGCTGTCGAGGTTGACCAGCCGGTGACACGCGTTGGTAAATCACACTCTGCGATCAGCCGTTGCAATGCCTCTACCGGTGACAGCACCGGCAGATCTGTGCGCAGTTGTGCAACGGCCGCCACAAGCGGGTGTTGCGAATACTCGCCGAGGCTCAGTTCACGCCACTGGGCTTTGGGGTGTCCGGCATTGAGGTAACGCAGGCGCTCGGCAACCCAGCTTTCCGGCCCTTCGGTTTCGGTTAACGAGATAATCTGTGCCGTTGCCAGGGTGTCGGTCGGGTCGTTCAATCGGCGCAAACACGCCAGTGCCAGAGTTGCCTCAGCGGTTGCCAGCAACCCGGGTTGGGTTGTGGAGCAGGGAATGCCCAGAGTCGCGAGGGCGGCGGTTACTTTCGCGACGTTACTGTGGGAGTAGCAAAGCACCGTAATATCGGCCAAACGCACCGCACGGGCTTCCTGGCGGGTTTTATCGAATACCTGATAACGGCTGGCCAGCAGTTGGCTAATCCCCTCGGCCAATGCGTTGACTTGCAATTCGGCATTTTTGCCATCCAGTACCCAATTGGCGAAGGCTGGGCCAGGTAGAAGATCCGTACGGGTCGGTATCAGCTCAATGTCCTTTGTTTCCAGGCTATTGGAGAAGGCTTTGTTGAACACATCGTTCGTTAGTTCGACCAGTTCGCTTCGTGACCGCCAAGAGTTAGGCAATACCTCTTTCTTGCCACCCATATCGGGCAAAGCCTTGAGGATGGCTTGCATCAGCGCACAGTCGCTGCCCCTAAAACCATAGATTGCCTGCTTGATATCCCCGACCCAGTAAACCTTTTTTGCAAAGCGTGAAAGCTTGAGAAAAATCGCCAACTGCATAGGGCTGGTGTCTTGGAACTCGTCGACCATGATCAGATCAAGCTCATCCTCAAGCACTTGCGCCACGGCTGTGTTGTCCAGCAACTTGAGCAAGGCGTGTTCCTGGTCGGCAAAGTCCAGCACGCCAAACTCACGTTTACTGTGTTCGTACACTTTCAATACATCTATGGCCAGGCCGAAAACCTGTTCGAGGTAGGCGCGGATGTCGCCATGTAGATCCGGGTGTTCGGCGTAGCGGCCTATGGTTTCAGAGAGGGTTGTTACCAATGGCTTGAGCTTTGCCTCAGGAGCTTCCTTCGCCAGTTTCGCCCAATCACTCCAGCGCGCGTTGCCATGCTGCAGTTCATAGTGGAAGCGGGTAAGCAACGTTATGTAGGCTTCAGTGTTCTTTTTATCGCTGCCAGCTGCCTGTAACAGATCCAATACCTTGGGAATGCTGTGCAACAACTCGCCGTTCAAGTCGGCTGTGGTCGGTTTGGGGAAATGCTTCAGCATGTCGTCGGCATTTCGGGCAGCAAAACCACGAGACAGTTCAAGATCAATGTCGTTGGTGCGCAACTGACTCAGAAGCTTGCGCAACTCATCGCGCCAGTTGGTATTAGCAAAGTCGCCTTGTTGATTGGTGTCTTCAAGGCCCAGACGTCGGGCGACGGCAAGTAGATTATCCAGGCGTTCACCATCAAGGACCCGGTCAACCGCTTTGTTCAGTAGCAGGGCTGCCTGGTTTTCTTCCAACACACGTTGCTCGGGTGGCATGCCTGCTTCGAATGCAAAACGCTCAAGCAATTGCCCGCAAATACTGTTGATGGTCCCGATACGGGCTTGGCCCATGGCTGTGGCTAGGTTGATTTGGCCCTGCTTGAGAAGGTGGCTACGGACCCGCTCGCGCAGCTCGGCAGCGGCTTTTCGGGTAAAGGTCGTGGCAATCACACCCGAAGGCTGGACCTGCTGATCAAGCAACTCCTGGTGCAGTATTTCAGTAAGCCGGTGGGTTTTGCCGCTGCCGGCGCCAGCACTGATAAATGTGATGTGTGCGGTGGTCGACATTGTCATTGCTCCCATCCGGCCAAGGCCAGGTAGTCGTTGTAGGCTTCGTTAAGGTATTCCATCAGCATCGCCTGATCGGGAGGGATCGAGTCCTCATCCTCTTCAATACCTTGCAGCGCAACTTCAAACCGCCCCTCTGCCTGTTGCGCCTTCCGCCACTTCCAGGCCTCGGTAAAGCTGAGCCACAGCTGAGGCATTGTGCTTGGCGGATTGGCCGGCACTTGCTCTGAATCTCTGAAGATATGGTCATCCGGGGTCAGCAGGCGCGCGGACTCAAGGATGAAATAGGCTACGGATGGCCATGAACCGTTGTCCTGACGAAGCAGCTCGGCATAAATCACCAATTGCAGGTGGCGGTTTGCCTTGAGCTGCTCCGGGTACTTCTTGCCCCCCGACCACTTCATGTCGACGATGCCACGATGTCCTGACGCAGTGGTCAATACGAGGTCAGCTGAGCCGCCCAATGTGCCACCCGCGAAACAACCGGCCAGCTCCTGTTCAGACGTTATGACCATGATGCCAGCATTGAGTAAGTGCGATCGCAGTCGAGTCAAAGCACGCAGCGCACGATGGCGCAGTGTTGCCAGGTCGGCACCGCGTCCTTCCATCAGCAACACCGCGCCTTCTTCACGTACCACGCGGGGGAAGTGGGTCGAGAACCAGCTGTTAAAGTCTGTGGTGCTCATGCTCAGCGCGTCCGGCCGAGTGAAAAAATGCTCAGCCAGGCGATGGGTCAACGAACCATAGAGCAAAAAACCGTCGCTCAGGCTCTGGCTTTTGGACGCCTGAATCTTGGCTCCGTATTGCAGCAACCATTGATAAGGGTTGAACAGCAACAGGTTGAGGCTCGAGAAAGACGCATTCTCAGGCGTCTCGATCGGGATGTCGGGTGGAAGGCGCCACCAGCGTTTGCGCAGTGGTAGTGGCGCCGATACTTGGGCTTGGCAAAGCGGGCCGGGGGTATGCAGAAGCTCCTCTAGAATATGCACCTTTGGCTGCTGCGCAACGGCTTCGATCATTTGCCAGAGCGGGTGGCTTTCCTCCCGTGGTGGCGCGAGTACCAGTATCAGCCGGCAGTTTGCTGCCAGGACTGGTCGCAGCCAGTCACGGGCTGCTTGAGTCAGCAGTGTGGCACCGTCCGGTAGCGCCACCCCGGCATCGGCCAATTGAATGCGTTCGGCCTTAGACCAGGGCGACAGGGGCGGTAACACCGGCATGCTCAGGTGCCACCAGATCACTGTGTCGGCTTGCTCAATGGCCGCACCTGGACGCGAGACGCTCAAGTAGGCGCCGACTTGTGCGGCCAGCAATGGATTATCCACGCCGCTGGCTGTGGCTTGCTCGATGACCTGCTGCAACTGCCGCGGTTTTAACCGCTCCACACCTTGAAGATGCAAGGTCTTGAGGGAGTCTAGTGCCGCTTCACACTGAGCATAACCTGCCTGAGCCGCGAATCTATGCGCGGGCTCTTGGTGCCCCAGGCGTGCTTTAAAAAACTTCAGCAACCGTTCGACACGTACCAGCACCTCACTGGGCGCCACACCGTCGTCAGTCGTAAAAGTGGGCATATTCAGCCACACGTCAATCGAGGCAAGTACGTCGGGCGCATCTGCAGCGTAATGCGCTGCGATTTCCTCCAGTGCATCCTCCCACTTGCTCCCGACGAGGCCGGGTGAGCTTGCTATTTTGGTTGCCAAGCGCCGACGTGCAAACAAACGAATCGGGCATATCGAGTGGGTCAAAAACTGCAGGAGTGCCGGGTAGTTGGCTGGTGCCCAAAGCAGCTCCATGGCCAGTGGCAATACCTGCAGGGCAGGGCGCAGATTGCTGCTGCCATTGAGGCCATGGCGAGCCTGGCCGGCACCGATAAAATGACCATCAAGACAACCACCCTCGCCACCCGTCACCAGCAAGGTGGGGGTGTCCTGGCCCAGTGAGCGGCTCAGCCAGCTGGCGGCCAATGCTCGAGTTTGCGCTTGAACAACTTGCACTGTGCCATCTTCTTGCCATTGAATGGGCGTGACCTCTACACCGGCAATGCTCTGGCGCAATTGCATTTGCAACTGCCCCAGAAAACCTTGCGCCGTACCCTCCGGTATCTCCAGGCGCTCGTTAGGCAGGTGATTCAGCACCATTTGCCAGGCCAGTGGATAAAACTCGAAAGCGTCAGCCAAAAGCACGGTCTTGATCGGGGGGCGACGAGAGTCCAACGCCTTGGCAACATTCTCCAAGCGCTGTCCCATGGAAGGGGCGACCTGCGCGCGAGCTTGTGTCTCGATCTCGGCAAGGTCCTTCAGACGTTGGCTGGCGTCGGCATCGACGCGCCCATCCCAACCGTGCAAATACAAATCATCCCGCCAGGCCAGCAATGCAGCAGCCACCCCCAATTCATCGGCGGAAAAACTGGCATGATAGAAGCGCAGTGGGTTATTGCAGTGCGCCAGGCAATCGCGGTACGTAGCTGTACGTTGTGCCGCACAAGGCTGACGTGCCACTAGGCCAAGCTGGGTCTCCAGAATATCCAGCAGTCCCTGCGGCCCGACGGTCAACACCCCTAATCGATTACTGGCTCGGGTTGCCCGCTGACCATCGAGTTGCATGCCGAACGTGATAAGCATTTCTGACACGTTGACGCTCCTTGTGAACGCTGATGGTTCAACGCACCGTGATTGGCGCGTTGTTGCAATGGGGAAAAATAGACTGCTGATCAGCGACGTGACGCTACCCTACGAACCTGGTGCGACGGTTTGTGTCGCGCCTGCCAGGTTTTGTAGCGAAACCACGGTATCTGTTGCATCCGTCACTGAATCCAGTGGCCGGTAGGCTGCCGCCGCACGATGCAGTGTTTTGCCAATCTGAGCCCGCAGCTCGGGCGGCTGCTCCACCACCATTGAGTCGCCCTGGGACAAAATCCACCAGTGCAACTGCCAGGTGTTGCTCAGTGTCGAGCGTACTCGAAAGCCATCCTCCAACGGCTCCAGCGTCATATCCGCACTCAATGGTGTCTCACGAATCAGCCGCGCCTGACGCTCACTAACCCAAGCTTGAAACTGAATCTTTTCGGGGGTGCCGAACTGCAAGGCGTCACTGGCCAAGTACGCACATAAGTCAAATGCCTGTAATCCCTCTACGGGTTTATCGAGCTGATCTACATTGCGAAAACGATGCACCGCAAACTGGCGCACATCGGTATATGGATGCGCTGTGGCGATCAAATAGGTCACCAACCCACGCTGCACCATGGCTAATGGATTGAGTGTCAGTTCACTGAGTTTATCGGTGTGTGCCGAGTAATACTGGCATTGCACTTGACGTTCATTAATCAGCGCCTTCTGCAATGTTTCCAGCAACAGTGGGTCGATATCCGGCGCCTGCAGGTTTAGGTCCGGTCGCACACTGGCGACCTTCTCCAGCCAACGGGCAGCCGGGTTATCGTCCTCCAATCCCTTGAGCTTCTGCCGTGCATGCACGAAGCGCGGCTCCAGTACGCTGAGCATGCTAGAGGGCAACAACGGGCGGATCGCGTCTGCAACCAGTGTAAGGCTCAAGGCTTCGGTCAGCGTTATGCCTTGCAATTCCACATTTACGCCAGGAGTCCAGTACCAGGCTTGTGGCGTGATGTTTTCGCTGCACTGCAACGGGAAAACCAGCGACAGATCAATCAAGTCACGTTCAATGGTGCGCCGGCTAATCTTGAAGCCGGAAGATTCCAGTCGTGCCAGCAACTCGGTGACTGTAATACCTGATTCACGTTTGGGTAGGTGTTTGAGCAGTTCCCACTGGCGGCTGATAGTGGAGTGCGATTTGGCTGACGGCACGCGATTTTCCTTGTGCAGGCGAGAGGCGAGTTATGACTTGATCACGGGATAACAAGCATCGCCCCAAAGTGTTTTCGGGTTGTCGAGCATAAGCAGAATCACTAGGGGCACAAGCTTTGCCAGCAGGTTGGAGCAGTCACGCAATTGTGTACGATTGACGCTGCCGTCCCAGGTGGCGCCGCCATGGATTAGTTGGTTGCGCAGGGTATAGATGCGGTTGAACATCACTCCGAGCACCTTTGCCGTATCGCGGTCGGCGAGAGCTGCATGCGCGCTGCGTTTGCCACTGCGCAAACGCTCTTCCCACATAGCCTCAGTGATTTTGCCGTTCTGGTAGTCCCAGAAGCTTTGAAACACGTAAGGATTATCCAGCAGCGCACGTATGCTCCCAGAGAACTCTGACCACACCAGTTTCTCGATCAGGTGCTCGCTGTCCAACATGCAGAGTTTTTGCAGGAAGCCCTTGAACGCCTCCTGCTCGGACAAACGATGGTGCTCATCAATATCGGTGGCATAGGCCGCGTTGAAAGCGATCCATAGGAAGATGAAGCGACCGTCCACGTCCTCTGCCTGTTCCGCACGATTGAGCCAGCTCAGGGCTCGGTGAACCCGTAGCGCAAGGTTGGGGTGGTGCGCGTCGCGTTCGTTACGGTGGCGTGTCTTGAGTGACTGGTAATCCATTCCAGGTGCTTCCTTTGGCTGAGTGGATCCGCGGGACCTTGAGGATCATGGTTTTATCGGCGGATGAGGGGCGGGTTTGAGCATTCAATGACCCCCTGCGACACATTATGACGCAATGTGGCGATAAGCTATCACGTAATAAAGTTCTGTATCCATTCACTGATACGTTATAGGGCAGGTGTTTTGGATGACGCATTGCGTGTCCATCCAGCGCAGGCTCATATCTAGGCCCCAGACAAAAAATTTAGGCCGATGGTCGCGGAAGCGGGTGTCGAAGACCTCCATTGCTTACTTACATTTAAGGCGTTTTGATGTTGAAAATCGATTCACCGTTAGCGCGGATGAAGGCATTAGCTTCCGGGTTGTTCTTGTTGGCGGCAGCGCTCTATGTCACAGCCTTAATATTGGTTCACTCCCATCCAGTGCTGGGGGGGTACATAAAAGCATTCTCCGAGGCCGCGATGGTTGGCGCTATCGCCGACTGGTTTGCCGTTACTGCCCTGTTCCGACGCCCCTTGGGATTGCCTATTCCTCACACGGCCATCATCCCGCGCAACAAAGCGCGTATTGGCGCCAACCTGGGGGACTTTATTTGTACTCACTTTCTTTCACGTGAGCAGGTACTTCAGAAGGTCAGCGAATTTGATACTGCCAGGCGGTTGGCGCAATGGCTGTCGAAGGAAGAAAACGCCGCAGTCTTGTCGGGTTTAGCCGTCAAGCTGGCTGGGCATGGTATTGGCGCCCTGCGTGACGAGCGTGTGCGCCAGTTTGTACGCAGCACTGCTCTGGCGCGCCTGGAAGAAGTTGATTTGGCAAAAATGAGTGGTCAGTTGCTGGAGGTGCTCACCGATGATGGGAGGGCACAGGAGGTACTCGACGCCGTATTGAATCAAGTCGATATTTCACTGCAAGGCGAAGCGACAAAAAAACGCATCGCCGACGTTCTGGCCACGGAGTTCGAGTTCTTGCGGTTCAACGTTTTCGGCAAGGAACTGCCTCTGCACAACGTTGCTGGCAACTGGTCATCGGCAAAGTTAGTCGAGCGAATCTCTGACGTGATCAGCGAGGTCAACCACGACACTGAACACCCGTTGCGCAAACATTTCGACCAGCAGTTGGGAGCCTTGGTGCATAAGCTCAAGGAGGAGCCAGCTTTTCGTTTGCGTGCGGCACAACTGCGCGCTCAACTCGTTCAGCACCCGGCACTGCACAGTTACCTGACTGATATGGTCGACGATGTAGTGAACTGGTTCGAGGAAGACATTACTCGAAGCGATTCCACAACGCGCCAGCGCTTGGAGGAGGGTACTCGCAAGCTTGGTGAAGCATTGAGCGAAGACGCTTTGATGCAGGGCTGGATAAACGACCAGATTCTGGCAATGGCGGGCCCATTGGTTGAGCGCTATCGCTCAGAGATCGGCCGCTACATCGCTGAACGCATCGAAGCCTGGAACGAGAAGGAACTGGTGGAGCAACTGGAGTCACACGTGGGCAAAGACCTTCAGTTTATTCGTATCAACGGAACATTGGTGGGAGGGCTGGTGGGGGTGATCATTCATCTTGGGACTGAGTTTGCATTACAGATGTGAGAAGCACTTTGAATCGTGGTCCTCAGAAGAGTGTAAATCCCCAGTGAGCTTGCCGCTTAAAGATTTCCAGGCGAAGGCCGACAAAACAAAAGGCTGAGGCGACCAACGACTGAACCTTCAATGAAGTTATCAGCCTGTCCGTCACAGCGGTTTCGGCGATTTAAAATGGATTTTCTCGGGGCGACGCAATTTGTCGCGAGGCATGGTCATGCTCAAACCAGCCAATAATCAGGAGTATGGATCATGTTGAAAAACTTTCTCGCCGCAGTTGGCCTCGTCGTTATCGCCAAGAAAGGGTACGAGGTGTATCGGTCTTACAAGTCAATGGAGGCGGAAAACGAGTTTTTGCGAAAGGGGCAGGGGCCGGTTTAGTGTCCATCCCATCGCCTTATTGCTGCTTGTAGAACTGCGTTTGATTGACAGGTTACCAAGGCATGGCAAAGTGATATCGCTTGAAGGATGATCCGGGTTGCAGGTGTTCAGGCGCTAGTGTGCGCGCTGAACGTTATGACTTGGGGGCAACTTGTGTTTGATCCCGGATGCGCCAGCGCTTCCGACACTGCAATAAGGACATTTCATGCCAGCTGAAAATTGGCTGATTCAGCTCAATCGCGAGTCAGCTGAATTCGCGCGTTTGTATCAGGAGCGTCAAGAGGGAAAGACCGTCGACCGGACTTTGCGTATAGCGGTCTGTGGTCTGATGAACGCTGGCAAGAGCGCACTGCTCAATGCATTGACCGGCCATCTTGAAAACGAATTCTTCGAAACCAAAGCAGTGCGCTCGACTAAGACGGTGCAAACCTTAACCCATGGAGGGATTACTTACGTAGACACTCCGGGTATTGACGCCAATAACGAGGATGACCAGCACGCCTGGCGTGGCTTGGCGACTGCCGACATTATCCTGTTCGCCCACAACCTGGGCACGGGCACTCTGGAAACCGTAGAAATCAACTTCCTTAAGGAATTGAAACGGCGGCGTCCTGATATCGAAGACAGCTTACTGGTCGTTCTGACCCATGCCGAAAGTGCGTCGGAGCAAAGGCAGGATCGCCTGGACGCAATCAGCGCCATCCTCTCGGCGTTGTTCAAGGCGCCTCGCACGTTGATCCCAACCTCGTTCACGACATACCGCAAAGGCGTGTTGGAGCAAAAGCCCGCCCTTATCGAACATAGTGGTATCAACCTGCTGCACCAGCACTTGAAGGCATTTGTCGAGCGCACCGAAAGCGAACTGCACGCCGTCCGCCGTACGCGAGATCAGCAGCGTCTGGGTAAGTTGGAGGCCATTGTCGATAAGGCCATCGCCAAGCGTGAACGCGCACTGGCTGCCGTCGAAGCCAAACAATCACAAGCTTTTCTAATGTTGAGCCAGAGTGTGAATCAGTTGGTCAGCACGACCCGAGAACGCATCAGTCGCTACGAAACCCTTGAATCCGATTGAGAGAGCATTGCTATGTGGTGGTTTTTGGTGGTACCCGTGATCGGCGCCGTGGCTGCGGCCCTCACTAGCTCCGACGATGAAGAAAAAGAAGAGGCTGAACGCCGGGCACGCATTCAGGCCCGTGAGGCCCGTGAGGCCGAAGCACAGGCCATTGCTCGTCGCAAACAGGCAGACCTGGAAAAACGTAAGGCTCAACTGGTTGCCGACGTTGATGGCCAACTGAACGATTTGTTTGCGACGCACCCCGCCGTGCTCTATCGAGCCGACCAGGGCGCGTTGCACGTCAGCGTTGACAGCCTTCGTGCCTTTGCAATCAAGAAGGTGCCGAGCAAACCAAAAACCATGTTGAAGCACCTGGAGGCAATTGCCCCCGGTGTAACCTTCAGCCCGATCTGGGTCAAGCAAGCTGTCCAGGCGCACGCGCTTCAGAAAGAAATCACGGGCCTTCAGCGCCTGAAAGAAGAATTGCTGGGATAAGTCACGATGACAGACCGCCACGCCAACAGAAATGAATTGTTAAATGTCTTCGCCGGGATTGCCGGTGAGTTCGATCAGGTCAAACGCCAGATCGATCGCCGGGAAAATGTCCTCAAGGCTCAGCTGAAGAAGCTTGACGACGCGCGCAAGACTTCGCCTTGGCGTGAAAGCCCGCTTGAGCAGCGTCACCCGTTGCAGGATATGGCTGAGCGCTGTCAGCAGGGGCTCGACAGTCAGCTTGATGCCTGGATCAGGAATGTCGAAAACTATGAGCGCAATACTTCGTTTCGCAAGGACTTCGATGACTCGCTACTGATCTTTGTCTACGGCAAGGTCAAAGCTGGAAAATCCTCCCTGGGGAATTATCTCGCCTACGGGAACTCTGCTCCGGACGCGGCCTTGATCGACAGCGCTTCCCCTCGCCCCGAGTTTTTCTGGCGCGAAAGTACCGGGACTGCAGAAACCATGTCCGCAGAGTTGATGAGCAAGCAGCGATGCTTTGGCGTCGACGTGGTGGAAGCGACCAGCTCTATCCAGGGTTTCAGGTTGCCGGGCATGACCTGGGTCGATTCCCCGGGGGTTCACTCGGTCAACAGCGTCAACGGCCGGTTGGCCGACGACTATGTCGCGTGTGCCGACCTGATCGTATTCCTGAGCAACTCCAGCAGTCCTGGCCGGCACTCCGATATGAATGAGGTCGTCGGGCTGCTCCAGAAAAAGAAAAACCTCATGGTGCTTATCACTGGCAGCGATGTGATTGAGGAGGATGTTGATGACTTGGGTAACTTGGTTAACCAACGGGTAATGAAGGCGCGATCCGATCGTGATGACCAGATTGGTTACGTCGGGTCGGAGCTGGCCAAGATTGACCCATCAGCACAATCGCTCCTGAATCAAATCAATATTCACTCGATTTCGGTGCGTTATGCCGAGGAAGGTGGCCCCCAGGAGCAGGCGCAACGCTGGCAGGACAGTGGACTGGCCGACTTCGCCGCAGATATTGGCAACATAGCCCGTTCCAGTGGGCTCGCCCTCAAGCGCCAGACACCCTTGAAGAATCTGCAGGCGTTCTGCATCAAGCTGGCCGAATCGACGGATCAGCTGGAAAAAGAGCTTGTTGATATCAGAACAGGGCTGAGCGCCGCGCGTAAGGACCTGAAACTGAGCGTCGATCATATTCTGAGCCAGCTCAGAAAAGAATTACCGGGTCAGATCGAAAAGTATGCCGATCAATATGCGATGAACGATCAGGCTTTTTCTGAAGCCTGCCGTAAATTGCTCGATCATGCTTTCCAGCATTACGCCAGCGAACTGTGTGATTCGATTGGCCAGAAATTCGAAAACATTGAAATTCACGACCAGGCGGTTGGACCTGTCGCCCGAGAGGCCCCTCAGTTTTCAGAGCGCGTTGAAAAGATCAAATTCGACTCCCGCCGCAATGAGTCATTCGGCAGGGCCGGCGGGGCAGGATTCGGTGCCTGGGGGGGCGCTGAAGGTGGGGCAGCTCTAGGCACTTTGATTATGCCAGGTGTGGGGACGGTCATCGGTGGCCTGATCGGTGGCGCACTTGGAGCCTGGGCGGGAAACAAGGCTGGGGGCGCAGCGGGCGAATACTTCAATACCACTGAAGAAATCGAAGTGGCTGTGGGCGACAACCGCGACGAAGTTTCACTGGGGACCCGCGAACAGTTGCTTGAGCTTGCCGAGAACCGGCTGAATGTCCTGTATGAGCAACTGGACCAATTGTGCTTTATCGACATTGCCGACTGGTTGAAAAACTTCCACAGCGCATTAAAAGAGATGCGCCAGCACACGCTTACTCAAATTCAGGAAATCGAAAAGGAGCTGTCCCATGGCATTGCCTGACTTCGCACGGGTTATCCACACCTATGAACGGGTCAGCACCCCGCTGGGCCGTTGGCTGTCCGAACAACAACGTGATGAGCTGGGAGCCCGGTTGCAGACCAAGGCTGAGCAGTTACACCCTCGAATCATGGTCTACGGCAACTACAACGCTGGCAAAAGTACCCTGCTCAATGCCTTGATGGGGCGGGCAGAAGCCAAGATGGCGGATCGACCGGAAACGGCCGCGATAACTGAGTACCGCTGGGGCAATTACACGCTGCTCGACACACCTGGCATCGACGCACCGATTGAGCATGAAGAGGTGGCTGAGAACCAACTGCACAATAGCGAAGTGGTGTTGTTCGTGGTCGCTGCAGGCGGTGCCACCGACGAAGCGAAAACCTGGGAGCGGTTGGTCGATATCGTCGCCTCAGAGCGCCGGGTAATGCTCATCGTCAACAACAAGGCAGGCATTACGGTCGGCGATCGCGATTATGTCGGCATCACCGATCGCCTGCGCATTCATCTGCAACGTGCGGCGAGTGAGCGCGGTATTGAAAACATTCTGGACAAGGTCCCGGTGCAATGGGTCAATGCCAGAAGCGCCCTCAAAGGACGACTCGAGGACAAGGCGCCGCTGATAGGCGCCAGCGGCATTATTGACCTGGAGGAGGCGCTGGGCGACTTCCTGGAGCAAAGCGACACCGGGACAATCTTCGCGGCTTGTCGCAAAGACCTGGTGGTTGCGATCGAACAAGCCAATTTGCGGTTGGTACAGGCCGGCAATGACCGTCAGGCTGAAGCGCTGACGAAAGCCAAACTGCAGATTGAAAACGAGCGCAGCCGTCTGACTGCATGCCTGATCGATCACTTGGATCGCGATTGTCGTAGCGCAAAGCAGGCAATTGTCAATCTGATTACTTCAGTAGCAGAAGGACAAGTCAGGGGTGACACCAACCAGGCGATGGAAGAGGGGGCGGCAGAAGTTGTCCAGTCTCTGGGCGACAAACTGATGCGCACGCTGGAGTACGAGCTGCCCAAGACTCAGCAGAGCCTGGGTGAAATCGGTGAGAAATTGGCCGAGTCCACTCTCCGACACGCTGACGCCATGCTGAATGCGGATCTGGATGCGCCGCAGGATGCTGGTGAAAGCATCCTGTCGCCAGCCATCAAGGATGCCTTGAAGAAAGTCCCCATGGGTAATGTCAAGGACATGACTGAACAGGGAGTGAAAGCGGCACTGGAGCTAGGAAAAGAGTTTCTGCCCAAACTGTTCAAAGGTATTGGTCCCAAGACCATGGGACGCTGGGCCAGTACAGCGGGTCGCTGGGCGGGGCCTTTGGTACAGGTCGGCGTGGCGTTGTACGACATCTACCAGGCTATTCGTACAGAGAATGCGGAGAAGGCAGCGCAAGCTCGTCGTACCAAAGCCATCGACGACTCTGCTAGTTCGTTTGTCCACGATTTGCGTCAGGCCTACCAGTTCCAAATAACTCTGGTGGTTGAGCAGGTGTTCAAACCTATGGATGAGTGGATCGACGCGCAAAGCCAGGCTCTGGTGCAACAAGACAAGGCCGCAGAGAACGATAGAATTCTGTTCGAACAGGCACTGATTGAACTGCGCCCGCAAGACTGATCTGGTCATTAACGCATCTCATCTCAACATTCGCTCCGGACATAGGACGGGGCGAATGCTTCCAGAGAGCCCAGAGTCACGCCTATTATTCTTCCATCTCGGAGGTTCAATTAATTCGTGATGCAGTGCGTCACGAATTAAAATGCAGGGTTGAGTCACTCATAAAGCCAAGGCTTCAACTCATCCAGATTCCTCACTACGATCTGCTGCGCCGCCGCTTTGGGGTCGAGCTTTTTCGGATCGATTTGAAAACGCTGCAACACATACTTGACCAAGGCGCGGCGTGTCGGAATGACCAGCACACCATCCTCCATGCCGAAATCGGCTTCGATGATTGCCTTCTGTTCTGGCTTGAGCCTTGAGTCGGGTTCGATGATCACGGCTACCTTGGTGTTCCAATCTTCATCCTCGTCGATGAGGTTCTCGGTCTTGCGTTCGAACTCCGGTTGGCCGCGCAGACGACTCAGCACAAAATCCCGGTATTCACGATTCTTCTCGCAATACGCCCGCACATGCCAACGCATACCGGTGTAAATCAGTGTGTGTGGTGCAATCAAGCGAGTTTCTGGAGCCGGGTTAGCGAGTGAAACGTATGCGACTTCAATAACCTCGCTGTCGCGGCATGCCTTAAGCAATGGACGCAATACTTCAGGTCGAATCGTCCGGTCCGGCACCTCTAGCACCATGGTGTGGGCATACGCCAAGGCCAACCCTTCCACATGCGGCGCACGGGAATGGGTCTGGTTCAGCAGATGCAGATAAGCGCTGGCGCTGTCGTCGATGAACAGTGGCTTGAACTGTTTGCTGGGGACGTAGCCCTTTAGCTGCTTGTCATATGTAAGGTTTTTAGGCGCATGTTCGGTGATGTAAGTGTTTATGTCCTTGGACGCCTGCTGACGACTGATCCCGAAGCTCTGGATCAGGTGCACCGTGGTCAGCCGGCCTTCCCACCAGGCGACGGTCTCGATCAAGCGATAACGAAGTGCCAGATCCCAACGAACCTGCTTGATGTCTTGCTTGCGTTTCATGACCGCTCCATGTGCGTGAATACTTTACCTGTATAAGTCTACATTCTAGACCTGTCGTTTAACACTACATATCTTGTGTCTGTCTTCGAGATTTATCGAACTCACGGAAGGAAGTGGACATGAGTATGTCGGAAGCGGTTTCGACAGGTGCTTTGCTGATGATGGGGGCAATCCTGCTGGTGCTTCTGCTGCAGTACCTGAGGTTGCGTGAACTCTGGCAAATTGCTCTTGGCTATCAAAAGAGCGCGCGTTGGGCACGGATCTGGGAAATGGAAAACCGGGAACTGCGCTCGGCGCTGCGCGCAGAGAAAGCGCACATCGAGCAGCTGCAAAGAAAGCTGGTGATTTTGCAGGAATTGATTCCAGCAGAGGGATAAGGGCGAAGGATATGAACAGACTTGAACGGATCAAAGGTTGCCTACTGGGCGGTGCAGTCGGCGATGCGTTGGGTGCCCCGGTGGAGTTCCTCGAATGGCCTGCAATCGAAGCTAAGTTCGGTTCGCAGGGTATCGTTGATTTTGCCCCTGCTTTCGGTATCTCCGGTGTCATCACCGACAACACGCAGATGATGCTATTCACGGCCGAAGGCTTGCTGCGGGCTTATGTGCGAAGTAGTTCGCGAGGGATTTGCCACGTTCCCAGCATTATCCACCATGCGTTGCTGCGCTGGCTGATGACCCAGGATTACCCTACTGCGATACTTGTCAGCAGGGACGGGTGGTTGATCGAACAGCGAGAACTCTGGTCTTGCCGCGCCCCTGGCACCACATGTCTCACGGCCCTCAAGGCCACCCAGCGGCTTGGTGCTGTCGCCGAGAACAACAGCAAGGGCTGCGACGCCTTGATGCGCGTTGCTCCCTTTGCATTCTTTGCTAACGCCTTTGACTACGCTGCCCAGTCAGGGCGCCTTACTCACGGGCATCCTACAGGCTACCTGACGGCAGGGCTGTTCGCTGACATCCTCCAGCGGATGGTCGACAGGGAGGGCAGTCTCGAGCATGCAGTTAGCGAAAGCCTGGCCAAATATGGGCAAAAGCCCGGCATAGAAGAAGCCCGCAGCCTTATCGAGCGTGTACTGTTTTTCTTCTATGAAGGCTACAAGCCCACCCCGCAACGCATCGGCGAACTCGGTGGCGGTTGGGTCGCTGAAGAAGCGCTGGCAATTGGCCTCTGGTGTGCCCTGACGGCGAGCTCGTTCGAGGATGGCGTCATAACAGCGGTGAATCACGGTGGCAACAGCGACGGCTCCGGGCTGATCACTGGACACATACTTGGTGTTCAGTATGGCGCTGCGGCGATTCCTGCTCGGTGGTATGGACAATTGGAACTGCGCGAAGTGATTGCGCAGATTGCCGAGGATATTGAGCGCGTTCCGCGTGATTACTGTGGGTATGGCGGAGAGTTCGATCAGCTGATCGAGCAGATGTATCCCGGCGGGTGAGGGAACTGATGGCGACGCATTTTCATTTCGCCACTGAGCTATTCGTTGCGTAGGCTTACCAAAGCAAACTCGCTAGACTGCCCTTTGACGCCATCTTGAAGTGGCACAGGCATTTGTCAGGTATTAATCCTGAGAAGCAGCTTTAACCTTATTAAAACCGATAAAAACGGCTAATATCAGCACGTTTTTTTATCGGCAGATTTAGCTATGACTGATCGTTGGCACAGTGTTGATGAAATTGCCGAACACCTCGGCGTCAGCAAGGACACCGTTTATGCATGGATCGCCAAACGCAACATGCCAGCACACAAGGTCGGCCGGTTGTGGAAGTTCCAGAAGGTTGAGGTGGATACCTGGGTCAAGGCTGGCGGAGCCAGTGACGAAACGCAGCAGGCGCGAAGAGATGGCTGAGCCTTATCGTCTTTCTTTCACCACGGGTGGCCTGTTTTTGCAGGAAGCACCGCTGGTTGTGGAGCGCTATCTAACGCTGCGTGATTGGAAGCAAACACGGGTGCAGGTGCGTGCTGAGAACCTGTTGCAAGTTCGTACATCAGCTGCTGCGACACGTATCAGTAAGGAGTTGATCGCGCGTCTGGAGCTGTTGGATCCTGAGGAGCTGGAGTTCTTGGTGGACGGAAGCCTGCGCGAGCAAGGCTACCTCCTGTGGGCTGCAACTTGCCGGCGCTATGCTTTCATCCGAGACTTTGCGCGCGAAGTTCTGCGCGAGCATTACCTGCTAATGCGCCGCCAACTCACGACAAGCGATTACGATGCCTTCTTCAATGCCAAAGCTTTGTGGCATGTCGAGCTGGATGAACTGGCTGCGTCCACGCAAAGCAAGTTGCGGCAAAATCTGTTCCGCATGTTGCGAGATGCCGACTTGATCAGCGCGCAGCGCCAGATTCAGCCTGTGTTGATAACTCCAGCGCTGGCCCATTTACTGGTCCACCACGGTAACGAGCAATTGCTGATATTCCCGGCAACCGACCATGAAATTAAACGGTGGCTGCAATGAGCCAAAAAATTAGTCAGCAGCCGCTGGCAGCTCGCTTTGAGCACCTGGTGAGCGTCATGAGCGGTCAGCGCTTTCTGGAAATGAGGGGGCTGAATAATGATCTGCCCTTCTACATCTGCGAATTCAAAGCGGCTGAAGCCTTTGAGATACAACGCATGCAGCGGCAGCTGATCAACACGCTGGCAGGTTTACGTGTCGATTGCCTACAGGGGCGCGGTGTAAAGGTGCTGGAGATCAACCTGTATGACCTGACCATCGAATTGCTCAAGGCCCGAGAAGGCAGTGAGCCTGGCATGAGTGTTTGGGATCAAGTACAGAGAGACGAGCAGGGCTATGAAAAAGAAGCTCTGCTGGAGCTTTTGCAGGGAGTACTCGACATTAAGGAGCACCTGATTCCGGCCATTGGCGAGCGTATTGCTCAAGCTGATTACGACGTGCTGTTTCTTTCCGGCATCGGTGAAGTGTTCCCCTATATCCGCTCGCACAACGTACTCAACAATCTGCAAAGCACGGCCAAGGACCATCCCACAGTCCTGTTCTTCCCCGGCGAGTATCGACATTCGTTGGAGCAAGGCGCATCTCTGGAGCTGTTTGGCTTGCTGCACGATGACAAGTACTACCGCGCATTCAATATTTTCGAGTCTCATGTGTAAGGAAGCAGTCGATGAATCTCAACGGAATTTTCAAGAGCCCAGTCAGGCGCCCAATTGAGGGAGTCATCAAGGCCGACGACGAAGCTAGCTTGCTCAACGAACTCAGTGAATACGTCCTTACTGACGAAGTCGCCAAACGTCTGGAACACTTCCTTGATGCCTATACCGATTACCACCACGCCAATGGCGTCTGGGTGTCCGGATTCTTCGGCTCGGGTAAGTCGCACCTGCTGAAAATGCTCGCCCTGCTGCTGGAAAATCGCCAGGTCGACGGCAGTTCTGCGCTGGATATTTTCCTTCCCAAAATCAAGGAAGATGATGAGCTGCTGCGTGCCCAGCTCAAGAAAGCCGTAGCCATTCCCTCGAAAAGCATCCTGTTTAACATCGACCAGAAGGCCGATATCATCAGCAAGACTCAAATTGACGCCTTACTCTCGGTGTTCGTCAAAGTCTTTAACGAGATGTGCGGTTACTACGGCAAACAGGGCTATATCGCCCAGTTTGAGCGCGATCTGGACAGTCGTGAACTGTTCCAGCCGTTCAAGGAAGCCTACCAGAGCATCGCCAACAAGCCCTGGGAGCGCGGTCGCGAACAGGCATTGCTGGAGTCCGGCAACATCGCCAAGACCTACGCTCAGATCACTGGTGAAGACCTGGCGCTGGCCAAGGGTATCCTCGACAAATACCGCGCCCAGCACAGCGTCTCCATTGAGGATTTCGGCAACCAGGTCAAGGAGTGGCTGGATAAACAGCCGTCCAATTTCCGCTTGAACTTCTTTGTCGATGAGGTTGGTCAGTACATTGCTGACAACACCAAGCTCATGACCAACCTGCAGACCGTGGCTGAGAGCTTGGCCACCAAGTGCCAGGGCCGGGCGTGGATCATCGTCACCGCGCAGGAGGACATGGACTCTGTGATGGGTGACATGAGCAAGCAGCAAAGCAACGACTTCACCAAGATCCAGGCGCGCTTTGCCAACCGTCTCAAGCTCACCAGTGCCGACGTGGCGGAGGTGATCCAGAAGCGCCTGCTGACCAAAAACGATACCGGTGCCGACCTGCTAAAAACCGTCTACGACCAGCAGTTCAACAACTTCAAAACCCTGTTCGACTTTACCGAGGGTGGCCAGCACTACCAGAACTTCCGCGATTTGGAGCACTTCACCTATTGCTACCCCTTCGTGCCGTATCAGTTCCCGCTGTTTCAGTCGGCTATTCGTGGCATCTCCATGCACAACGGCTTTGAGGGCAAGGCTAACTCGGTGGGGGAGCGCTCGATGCTCGGCGTATTCCGCGAGGTGGCCATGGCCATAGACAACGAGCCAGTCGGACAGCTGGCTACTTTCGACCGCATGTTTGAAGGCATTCGAGGCGCACTGAAAAGCGCTATCCAAAGCGCCATCAACAATGCCGAGCGGCACCTTGGCGATGCATACGCGGTGCGCGTGCTCAAGGCCCTGTTCTTGGTCAAGTACGTCAAGGAGTTCAAGGCCACTCTGCGCAACCTCAATGTGCTGATGCTGGAGCGTTTTGGAGAAGACATTCCAGCCCAACGCAAGAAACTGGAAGCGGCACTCAACCTGCTAGAACAGCAAACCTATATCCAGCGCAATGGTGAGCTTTACGAGTACCTGACCGACGAAGAGAAGGACATCGAGGAAGAGATCAAGAATACCGAGATCGAATCCGCCGATGTCATCAAGGAGCTGGAAACCCTGCTGTTCGACGGAGTGATCAAGCAACGCAAAATCCGTTACGAAAACGGCCAGGATTACGCCTACACGCGCAAGATGGACGACCGCTCACTGAGCCGCGATTCTGAGTTGGCCATCCAAATTGTCACTCCGTTAAGCGACAACTTCGACAACCTTACCCTGCAGCGAATGCAGAGCATGGGCCGGGATGAATTGCGTGTAGTGCTGCCGGCCGATGCCCGCTTTATGCAAGATCTCACCCTGCACAAACGCACCGAGATATACATCCGCCAGAACAGTAGTACCCAGCAGGAAGCAGTTAAACGCATCATCGATGCCAAGGGCTTCCAGAATACGGAGCGTTTGGCCGATCTGCAGGATCGTGCTAAGGAGCTGCTTGGCAAAGCACACTTGATAATTAACGCCGCTGACGTGGAAGCTACCAGCTCAGACGGCCAGGCTCGCATTCTCAAGGGTTTCTATCTGCTGATCGAAACGACCTACCCGAACCTGCGCATGCTGCGCGATGTCCCGTACAGTGAAAACGACATCGGGAAACATCTGCGCCAGGCCCAGGATGGCTTGCTGGGTAACGACGTCACCAGCCTGACCGAACCGGAACAGGAACTATTGGCTTACATCCAGAGCAACGCCCGCAGCGGCGTGCGCACCACGGTCAAAACGTTGCTGGAACGCTTCGAACGTAAAAGCTACGGTTGGTATTACGCCGCTATTCTTTGCAACCTCGCCTTGCTTTGCGCCCGTGGGAAGGTAGAAGTGCGACAAGACAGTAACCCGCTAGAAGGCGACAACTTGGAGCGAAGCCTGCGTAACACCAATGCCCACTCCAGTCTGGTATTGGAGCCGCAAATCGAGTTCAGCGCTTCCCAGGTTCGCCATCTTAAAGAGTTCTTTGCCGACTTTTTTGACCGGCCAGCAAGCAGCAACGAAGCCCGTTCCCTGGCACGTGAAACTATTGACGCAATTAAAGAGCTCGAAATCGAGCTGGCTGACCTGCACGGACAAAAAGCCCTTTATGGGTTTCTTAGTGTACTGGATGGCGTGATGGCTACCCTCAAAGAGGTCGCCAGCAAAAACGCTAGCTGGTTTCTCACCGATCTGTCCCGCGCCTCCGATGCCATGCTTGACAGCAAAGAGCAGATCATTGAACCACTGCGCCGCTTTATGGGCAGCCCGCAAAAAGCTATTTACGACCAGGCTCGTCAGCTGGTGCAGGAGCAGGAAGACAATTTCGCCTATGTCGACATAGGTGAGGTGGAAGTCATCAAGACGTTACTCACTGAAAGTAAGCCCTGGCAGGGCAACCGCCTACAACAGGCCAAGCCGCAGCTGGAGGGCCTGCAACAAGCTATCGCTAGTCAGCTAGCTAGCGAAAAAGCTTCTGCAGTTAGTCGGCTTGCCGAGCTGGAACTGCGGCTGCAGGGTAGTGACGAGTACAGTGGCCTTAAGCCCGAGCAGCAGGTTCAGCTCGCAGCACCTTTTGTTGAAGCTCAGCAATCAATACATGGGCAGAAACGCATTGCCATGATCCGAGATCAATTGCGTGCTTTTGAGGAAAATCAATACGCGCAGCTGCTACTCAAATTGGAGCGAATGGCGCGTCCGCAACCAATGCCGGCTCCCGTGTCGCCAGTGCAGACACCACCAGCAGCGGGTAAATCGAGTATCGACAGCCCACCCGCTCCAGTCGAGCATCCGCCAAAAATTGCTGAACCGCGTCTGGTGCCAGCACGCACTATCAAGGTCGGCTACAGCAAACCTTGGCTGGCCAGTGAGGCCGAGCTGGATGACTATCTTCAGCAGCAGCGTGAAGCCTGGCTGAAAGAAATTCAGGCCGGCAACCGCGTGCAAATCTAAAACGGACAAGCGTCTCGATCATTCGCGTGGTGTTACGCAAATGATCGAGCGGGCCCATAGAAAGAGAAAAATGATGGATACCAGCAAGCTCAAGAAATTTGCCCAATATGCCCGTCGCACTTTGCTGGACCAGGTTAGCAGCAAGTTGGATGTGGTATTGGCTCCGCAGAGTGCTGCACGCCGTGAGCGTTCTCAGGTCGTGGCTGAGCTGGATAAGGTGATTAACAGTTCTGGTCGCGAGCAAGTGGAGGAGCGTGTTGCCTACATCTGGTTTAACCGTTTCTGCGCACTGCGCTTTATGGACATCAACCGCTACACCCGCATCGGCGTGGTGTCACCGGCTGAGGGCCAGTTCCAGCCCGAAATCCTGGCCGAATCTAAGATGGGGCATATCGATGAAGAGATGGTGTCGGCCCAGGTTCGTCAGAAAGTCCTAGATCTACTCGCTGGTCGCAGCCCAAGCAACGACTCGCAGGGCGAAGCCTACCGCCTGCTGCTGGTTGCAGTGTGTAATGCTTGGCACGAGTCCATGCCCTTTCTGTTTGAGCGCATCGACGATTACACCGAGCTACTGATGCCGGATGATTTGCTCTCGGGTAACTCCATCCTTGCCTACACGCGTGAGGCCATGACTCCAGACGCCTGCAAGGATGTCGAGGTGATCGGCTGGCTCTACCAGTTCTACATCTCCGAGAAGAAAGACGCGGTGTTTGAGGGGTTGAAGAAGAATCAGAAGATCACTCCAGAGAACATTCCGGCTGCGACTCAGCTGTTTACCCCGCACTGGATCGTGCGCTACCTAGTAGATAACTCTCTGGGCCGCCTCTGGCTACTCAACCGTCCCGGCTCTCGGTTGGCGGAGCAGATGGAGTACTACATACCGCCTGAGAAACCAGATACTGATTTCCTCAAGATTAACAGCCCCGAGGAGATCAAAGTGTGTGACCCAGCGTGCGGCTCCGGCCACATGCTTACCTACGCCTTCGATCTGCTCTTTGCCATGTACGAAGAAGAGGGTTATGACCCGGCTGAAATTCCGGAAAAGATCCTCACCCACAATCTTTTTGGCATCGAATTGGATGAGCGTGCAGGAGAGCTTACTGCCTTTGCCCTCACCATGAAGGCCCGCTCTCGCCAGCGTCGTTTCTTTAATAAGCGCGTCAAACCCAACATCTGCGTACTAGACAAGGTGAGTCTGAGTCCTGAAGAACTGGACGAATACATGGCCGCAGTGGGCCGTGACCTCTTTACCCACGGGCTTCATGAAACGCTGCAGCAGTTCAGCGAGGCCGATAACTTTGGCTCGCTAATCGTGCCTAAGGTAGTCAACGTTGCCGATGTGCTAGCTACGCTGGAGAGCAAGGACCTGAGCAGTAACCTGTTCCTTGCCGAGACGCATAAAAAAGTACTGAGAGTCCTGCGCATGGCTGAAGCCTTGAGCCCTCGCTACGCCGTGGTCGTGGCAAATCCGCCTTACATGGGCGGTAAGGGCATGAATCCGCGCTTGAGCACTTGGGCCAAGGAAAATTTCCCCAGCAGTAAATCCGACCTGTTTGCGATGTTCATCGAGCGCAACCTGGATCTCGCGCTTAAGGGAGGAGCTGTCGCCATGATCACCATGCAGAGCTGGATGTTCCTTTCCTCATTCGAGTCTTTGCGCAGCCGAATCCTTAATCAGCACACGATTCTTTCTATGGCGCACTTAGGTGCGCGGGCCTTTGACAGTATTGGTGGTGAGGTTGTCTCGACCACGGCTTTTGTGCTGGAAAACGCTCTGAAACCCGATTATCGGGGCACTTATATGCGCTTGGTAGATGGCAATTCGGAGGCGGAAAAGATGGAGATGATGGCCAAGGCCATTGCACAAGGCTGCGCAGCATGATCACCAACCTGCAGCTAAAGAATTTTACGGCCTTCACCGAATTGACCATCGACTTCTCGCCAGGCATCAACATCGTGCTCGGTGAGAATGGCACGGGTAAAACTCAGCTGCTCAAGGCCATTCTGGCCCTTAGCGGGGATGCCGCTCATGGGGAGCTGGCTGGTGAGCAACTAGCGCGTAAGCTGTGTCGGCTCTATCACCCGCTCAGCAATCAACTTGGCGAATTACGCCGTGCAGGCAACCGCGCAGGAGCCTTGCTCAGCGCTACTTATGCGTCCGGACAGCACATCACCGCCAAGTTTAACGGATCCGCCACCGAAGCCAAGGTCACTGGTGGCATGGGAGCTAAGCTTGCACCAGCTATTTTCATCCCCACCAAGGAGGTGCTATCGCTGGTACGCGGCCTGACAGCTGAGGAGCCCCACCTGCCTACTATTGAACGCATCTTTGATGATGGCTATCTGGATTTGGCAAACACGCTGCAGAAGGAAGATGACGGAAATCTGCAAAAGAAGACTCAGAACAACCCCCGGTTCTCTAGTATTGTTCCGAGATTGACCAATCTGATAGGTGGGCGCTACTTACTTAAAGAGGGTGGATTCTGCTTCCAGGCGGGCATCTACGTCGAGCAGCAGGGCGAGAGTACTGCTGATGAGGAGTTCGCACCTCAAAGCTTCAAAGATTCGAAACTCAGCTTCAAATCAACGAAGTCGCCGCTGTTATCGAGCGGTATGACGGCCGAGGGCTTTCGCAAAATTGGCGTGCTTCAGCGCCTACTTAGCAACGGCAGTCTCAACCCCGGCACTAGCGGCCCGCTGTTGTGGGATGAGCCTGAGTCCAACCTCAACCCCAAGCTGATGAAGGATCTTGTGATGGCCCTGCTGGAACTCGCCCGCAACGGTCAGCAAGTCATCCTTGCCACGCACGATTACGTGCTGCTTAAGTGGTTTGACCTGCTGATGGACAAGGGCAATGGGGATCACGTTGTCTTCCATCGGCTATATCGCGAAGCTGGCAGTGACGACATTCAGCGGGAAAGCCAAGCGGACTACAGCATTGTCGGTCGTAGCGCTATCAGCAATACCTTCGCTGAGCTCTACGACGAAGACGTCAAGCGCGCATTGGGAGGCGAGTGATGCCTGCATATCGCGCGGAAAAAACTGCTGAGCTGGAATTCAACTTTCCAGATCATTTGCAATGGAGTGAATTGGATCAGCAGGGCAAGAAGCTGCCAGTAAATATGAAGTTTGTGGACTTAGTTATCGAGCGTGAAAAAGACATCCTCCTGGTAGAGATCAAGGACCCATCGCACTCACGGAGTCAAGCTAAGCAGCGCAAGGACTATATTAAGCGGCTGGCGGATAACTCATTGCTTACGCAAGAGCTGACGCCGAAGGCGCGTGATTCCTACCTCTACCTTCACTTGATGAAACGGGACAGCAAACCCTTCAAATACGTTGTGCTGCTCGGCCTAGATGCATTTGACCCAGATCGCCAGAAGGCGCTCATGTTCGGTTTTAAGGACCGTCTACTGGCAAATATCCGGGAGGAGTCGTTCGAGGCCTGGAAGCGCAAACACATTGCAGACTGTGTTGTGCTCTCGGTTGACTCATGGAATGAGAAGTTTCCTGAGTGGCCATTGCGCCGGGAAGCTCCCGTTCCCCTCATTGCCGCTGAGGAGGCTGTTCAGTGACCACCCTCCAAGCCCTCGGTCTGGCCTCCCGCAAAGCCAAGGTGGACGCGCTGTTTGTGCCCGATTGGAACCAGGACACCGATTCCTTCAGCGCCCTGGTGGAATCTGCAGCGTTGGATATGCATGCCTACATCATCCAGTGCAATGATCGCCCATACGGCGACAGCCGCATCCGCGCTTCAGCAAAAGACAGTTGGGAGCGTGATGTACTGCGGGTCAAGGGCGGTGTGACCGATTATTGCGTAATCGGTGAGATCGATGCGCAGGCGCTGCGCCAGTTCCAGACCAGCCACCGCTCCCCGGCCATGCCGTTCAAACCGGTGCCGGATGGATTTGAAATTGATTTTGGCCGCAAGGTATTGCCGGCGGGAGATAAAGAATGAGTGAGAGCCAGAATATCAACCGAGAGCAGGCCTCGGAGAAGTACTTTTTCCGGGCTCCGGCGGAGGACTTCAAGAAAATTCCAGGAAATCCCATTGCTTATTGGGTTAGCAAGAATGTTGTAAGGACATTCGATAATAGGGAGTCACTTGTTTCAGATATTGCAAAGTCTGAAGGGAAAAATGTAACGACCGATAACGCAAGGTTTATTCGGTTTTTTTGGGAGGTTAGTCATCTTAATATAGGCGCTTTCGACAAAAAATGGTTGCCTTGTGCAATGGGTGGGGATTTTAGAAAGTGGTATGGAAATATCATTCATACAATTAATTGGTCCGAGCAGGCGCGTGACTTCTACAGGAAAACCCCTGCAGGAAGGATAATTCGTCAAGAGTTTTGGGGGCTGCCAGGTGTTACTTGGGGGAAAATTGGCTCCGTCATAGCAAGTTTCCGTTTCTTATCAACTGATGAGATGTATCAAGAAACCGCTGTTCTACAAAAAAACGAGGACGATGCTCGTTTCTTACTTGGCTTATTGAATTCTAAAATTTCATCTCACTTTTTGCAGTTTCTGAGCCCCACGATAAACTTCCAGCTTGAAGATATTGGCGCAATACCACTCTTAGATATTCAGAAGCTCAAAGCCCTAACAAAAAAAGGGGTGGTAGATATATTTACTATCGGAAAAGCGGATTGGGATGGGTATGAAAATTCAAGAGACTTCACCAAGCTGCCGCTTCTTGAACCCGACTTCCGTCAGCTGACACTCAAGGCTAGTTACCAGAAGCTGCGTGCTCACTGGCGAGGGATGACGTTGGAGATGCAGCGCTTAGAGCAGGAGAACAACCTTCTCTTCATCGACGCCTACGGCCTGCAGGACGAACTGAGACCCGAAGTGCCGCCGAACGAGATCACCCTCACTTGTAACCCACACTACCGCTACGGCTGCGAGAGGAGCGAGGAGGAGCGTGAAGCCTTGCTTCAGGCCGACACTATGCGGGAACTGGTGTCCTATGCCGTGGGCTGTATGTTCGGCCGCTACAGCCTGGACAAACCGGGCCTAATTCTGGCCAATCAGGGCGAAACTCTGGCGGATTATCTGGTCCAGGTGCCGCAGCCTAATTTCCCGGCCGATGACGACAACGTGATCCCACTGCTCGGTGGTGACTGGTTCCCAGACGACATCACTCTACGTTTCCGTCAGTTTCTGCGCGTGGCCTTTGGCGATGCGCATTACGAGGACAACCTGGCCTTTATCGAGCAGGCGCTCAACGTCAAAGGCAAGCGTAACTATGGCCTGCGCGACTACTTCCTAGGCGAGTTCTATACAGACCATGTGAAACGCTACAAGAAGCGCCCTATCTATTGGCTGTTCAGCAGCCCGAAGGGCACGTTCAATGCACTGGTTTACTTGCACCGCTACCGCCCAGATACCGTCAGCGTGGTGCTCAACTACCTGCGCGATTTCCGCAAAAAGCTCGCCTCGCGTCTTGATTATCTGCAGCAGGTGGCTATCAGCCCCTCCGCTAGCCAGGGCGACAAGACCAAGGCCGACAAGGAAGCTGAGACCATCAAGAAGCAACTGCTGGAGCTGGACGATTACGAGCGCGAGACGCTCTATCCGCTGGCGACCAAACAGGTCGAACTGGATCTGGACGATGGCGTGAAGGTCAACTATCTCAAGCTGGGTGCAGCCCTAAAGAAGATCGTCGGTTTAGACGCCAAGGGTGAGGATTGATCCGTTCATGAGCAATACCAAGATCACCCAGGCCCTAACGAATCTATTCGACAAGCAGCGCATCGTCTTCTGGTATGACACGCGGTTGGAGTTTCGCGCCGATTTCGAGACGCTGGAGCTGTCGGGCGTCGAGAAGGTCGAGCTAGCTAATAATGAATTTGGCGTGAAGCACCGTCTGTTGCGCGAGCAGCCAGAGCAGAAGTTTCTGCTCTACCGCGAAGGAACGGAGCCCGCGCATCTGGATAACTGGCTGCTGGATGTGCAACTGGCCAGTGGTAATTGCTTCCGTACCGATCAGGTTGCCTTGTGGCTGGCAGAACTGGAACTGGGGCCGGATTGCTATCCGCTGCTGGAAACGCATGTGGCGTTTTTCGAATCTGCCAAACGCCGCGAGGCGCTCAGTAAATTGCTGGAGCCGGGAGATTCGCAGAACCTGCTGCAACGCAAGATGCTCGCCGTGTGTGCCGGTAACGAGCCACGCCTGGATGTGATTCTGGAAAACCTGTTGAGTGATCTGGCTGCGGGTAAAGATGTGCGGCTCAAAGTGATCGAGAGCAGCGGCTTGAATCCCTATCTGTGGGAGCAAGTGAAGCGCGCCTATGGTTATAGCTCCGAACAGCCAGGGCTACACGATTTCGTTATCGAGCTGTTTAAGGCGTGCTTCATGCTGGGCATCGATCCAGCGTACAAGGCGAAATTGTCCGCCGAAGCATTGGTGTTTCTGAAACGCTGGAAGGACAGCCGCTCCCATGAGCAGAGCTTCGAGATATTGTCTGAACAGTGCGCGGCGGTGTTGCAGATCGACGACAAGCTGCAAACTCTGGACTGGCGCAGCCTGCTGGAGCTGGATTATTTCGAGCTGATTGACCGCAAGGTTCTCAGTGAGCTGGTACGTGCCGTGGTGGCTTGTACCGTGACCGCGCAGGAAGTGGAACAGTGGGTCCGTCAACGCCGTCAGAGCCACTGGTTTGAGCGCTTCAAGGATGTGTATCTGGCGCTGGAGCATGCGGCGCAGTTCATCCAGACACTGGATATCACCCAGCTGCAAATAGAGTCGCTCACCGATGGCGTGCAAAAGTACGCCAGCCATTGGTTCCGGCTGGATCAGCGCTACCGCAAATTCGTCTATCACCTGCGCGAGTCCGGCCAGGCTTCGCTGTTGGGTGAGTTGGCCATGCAGGTCGAGAATCTGTACGGCAATAACTACCTGAGCCGACTTAACGACCGCTGGCAGCAGCACGTGGATGCAGCGCAGCAGTGGGAAGCCGCGCCAGTAGTGCTGCAGCGCAATTTCTTCGGCCGCTATGTGAAGCCTTTTCTAGACCGTAAAACCAAGGTGTGCGTGCTGATTTCCGATGCATTCCGTTATGAAGTAGGTGAGGAGCTGCAAAGCCTAATTCGCCAGGAGGATCGCTTCGAGGCTGAGCTGGAGCCGATGCTGTCGATGCTGCCGAGCTACACCCAGCTGGGTATGGCAGCGTTGCTGCCGAATAGCAGCTTGCAACTGGCCGACAACGACAGTGGCGATGCCCTGGTGGATGGCCAGAGCGCTCAAGGCTCGATCAATCGGGGCAAGATTCTGGCGGCCACGGTGCCGGCATCCCAGGTGGTATTGGCCAAGGATCTGCTGGCGATGAATCAGGCCGATTCTCGTGCGTTGCTGCGCGACAATGAGGTGGTTTACGTCTATCACAACCTAATCGATAAAACCGGTGACACCCGTGACACCGAGGAGCGAGTATTTGCGGCGGCTGAGGAAACCCTCAGTGAGCTGATCCGTCTGGTGAAGAAGCTAACCAACGCCAATGCCAGTAACCTGCTGATCACCGCCGATCATGGTTTTATCTACCAAAACCATCCGCTGCAGGAGAGCGATTTCCTCAGCCGTGAACCGGAGGGCGACGAGGTTCTCTATCGCGACCGGCGTTTTGTGCTGGGCCGTGGTTTGCGCGAGGGGGCCAGCTTTAAAAGCTTTAGCCCTGTGCAGCTTGGGCTGGCGGGTACGTTGACGGTGCAGATTCCCAAGTCCATTAACCGTCTGCGGCTTAAGGGGTCCGGCAGCCGCTTCGTGCACGGTGGCGCTACCTTGCAAGAGGTGGTGATTCCGGTCATCCGCATTAACAAGAAGCGCCAAAGTGATGTAGGCCGGGTGGAGGTCGAGTTCATTGGTGGCGGCGGCAAGACCATCACTACTGGGCAGTTGGCGGTGGTGCTCTATCAAATCGAAGCGGTAACCGAGAAACTGCAGTCGCGCCGGCTACGTGCAGGCCTGTTCACGCTGGATGGCGAGTTAGTGTCCGATCAGCATGAGTTGTTGTTCGATTTCAGCTCCAGTAATCCGCGTGAAAGGGAGTTGCCGGTGCGCTTTATCCTCAGCCGCAAGGCTGATGAGGCAAACAATCAGCAGGTGGAGCTGCTCCTTGAGGAGGCAGTGGAGGGTACCTCACACTTCACTCGGTATAAGACTGCGCGATACACCATCCGCCGCTCGTTTAGCAGTGAATTCGATTTTTAAGCAGGAGCTCCAATGAGTCAGCTCGACGACAAGATCAACCAGCACTTTGCCGGCCTGGTGGTGCGCAAAGACCTGGTCAAGGCGGTGAAGGGCAACGCTATTGTGCCGTCGTATGTGCTGGAGTACTTGCTCGGCCAGTACTGCGCGACCAATGACGAGGCGACGATCCAGACCGGTATCGAGACGGTCAAGGAGATCCTGCGCAAGCACTATGTCCACCGCAACGAGGCGGGGCTGGTGCGTTCGACCATCAAGGAAAAGGGCAGGCACAAGGTCATCGACCGCATTAGTGTCTCATTGAATGACAAGGATGACGTGTACGAGGCCGAGTTCGCCAACCTGGGCATCAAGAAGGTGCTGATCGACTCCAGCACCGTCAAGGCTCACCAGAAACTGCTGGTAGGGGGGGTTTGGTGTATCGCGGACGTGGAGTATGAGTACACCGAGGACAAGTCAGCTTCGCCGTGGATCTTGGCTTCGCTTAAGCCGATTCAAATCTCCCGCTTTGATTTCGATGGCTACCTGGAAGCACGCAAGCAGTTCACTACAGATGAGTGGATCGACTTGCTGATCCAGAGCGTCGGGTTCAATCCGCAGATGTTCGGTAAGCGTAATAAGCTCGCGCAGCTTATTCGCCTGATCCCGTTCTGCGAGCGCAATTACAACCTGATCGAACTGGGGCCGAAAGGTACCGGCAAGTCGCACGTTTATTCAGAGTTCTCGCCCCACGGCATTCTGATCTCCGGTGGTGAAGTGACGGTGCCCAAGCTGTTCGTCCATAACGGCACAGGTAAGCTCGGCCTGGTGGGTTACTGGGATGTAGTGGCTTTCGATGAATTCGCCGGCAAGCAAAAGCGAGTGGACAAAGCTCTGGTGGACATCATGAAGAACTACATGGCCAACAAGTCGTTCTCACGGGGAGTGGAAACCTTGGGAGCAGAGGCCAGCATGGTGTTTGTGGGGAATACCGATCACACCGTGCCATACATGCTTAAGCACACGGACCTGTTCGACCCGCTGCCGGAAAAGTTCCACGATTCAGCCTTTCTCGACCGCATTCACAGCTACATCCCCGGATGGGAAGTGGATGTCATCCGTGGCGAGATGTTCTCCAGTGGTTACGGCTTCGTGGTGGACTACCTGGCCGAGATCCTGCGCTCGCTTCGTAGCCATGATTACTCAGATCGCTACAAGGGACAGTTCACGCTATCCGACGATATTTCGACGCGCGATCGCGACGGCATCAACAAGACCTTTTCTGGTTTGATGAAGATCCTGTACCCGCATGGCGAGGCGACAGACGCCGAAGTGGAAGACGTATTGCGCACTGCAATTGAAGGGCGGAAGCGGGTGAAGGATCAGTTGCTACGCATTGACGCGACCTATCCGGCAGTTCGCTTTGCCTACCAGGGTGCGGATGCTCAGGAGCGATTGGTGCGCACTCTGGAAGAGGATGAGTATCCTAACCAGTACCATCGTCGGGGAGCGACTGAAGTTTCTGCTATAGACTTACCCCACGTCGGCACTGTCCATTTGGCGCTTATCGAGGCAGCGCCATCCACGCAAAGGCCAACTTCACGCCCTAGCAATCCAGTGCCTGTGGAGCCTGTGCTGAAAGAGCAGCATTTGGTCTTCCACGAAAATCAGCGAGGACTGAGTTTTGACAATTTGTTCAGTCCTTATCTGGTAGGTGCCAAGCGCATCATCATCACAGACCCCTATCTTCGTATGTTCCACCAGTTGCGCAATTTGATGGAACTGATGGAGACCATTAGCAAGCTGCAAGGTCCGGAAGATGAGGTGGTTGTTCATGTGGTGACCGTTGAAGATGATACAAATGGTGATCGCCAGACCGAAAGCCTGCAGAAGATCTCTGATGCTTGTACCGGTGTTGGCATCCAGTTCAGTTGGGCCTACGACACCAGCGGCACCAAGCATGATCGAGACATCACAACCGACACGGGTTGGAAGATAGTGCTTGGACGTGGCTTGGATGTTTTTCAGCGCTTTGAGCTGAATGATGCCTTCAGCTTTGCGAATCGGCTCCAGCAGCATCGGCAGTGCAAAGAATTCAGTGTGACCTTTGTGCGGGTTGACCCGGCAGCTTGCTCGTAGATTTACGGCTATTAGGCAGAGGCACTCTGATTGGTGTTCGCGGTACGGCTAAAAAAAGAAGTTAGGCCAACTGTGGACGCCCTTAGGCGTGGGGAAGTCATAGTTTCGGCTGCAGTAGGAGCCGAGTACAACCGCTGGATCACGACAAAAATAAGTGATTGGGGACCGTGCCGATGACCGCCCTGGCATCAGCCAAGGGCAGTCTATCGGACAGTGCGAGCCTAAGAGTTACAGGTAACCTCGTTCAGCCAACGACACGCAGCCTTCATGGCCCACCACGACATGATCCAATATCCGGGTACCGACCATGTTCAAAGCGTTCTTGAGGGTTGCGGTGAGCGTGCGATCGGCTTGGCTGGGTTCTGGGTCACCGGAAGGATGATTGTGAACCATAATTACGGCCGCGGCGTCGTGCTCCAGGGCGATCTTGACCACTTCCCGCGGGTACACACTGGCTCCATCCAGCGTGCCTCTAAACAGCTCCCTGAAGCCTATTACCCGGTGTTTGGTATCGAGCAGCAGCAGCGCAAAGACTTCGTGCTCGTGGTACTGCAGCAGTGTTTGCAGGTGGCTGAAGACCTGCTTCGGCTCAGTCAGTGTCCGGCCTTTAGACAGGCGACTCATTGCCAATTGTTGAGCCATCTGCAGGATGTCGGCCTCGGTGACCGGGGATTCCATGATGTAGGTACCGGTCGCTTTACCGGCGATGAGTTTGTGATATTTCATGCGGGTATTCCTGTACGAATGCGTGAGAACGGAAGGGATTGAGCAACCCGGTTATTGGACGGTGGGCTTACCGTTGTGCCGCGTGGCTTGCGACTCCAGCTTTTGGGCGAGTGAGGGTTTGGCAGGTATTGCCAGTTGGGCTTGGGGCTCTATAGGGCTGGGTTGATCTTCTATGGCGGGGAAGAACTCCTCGACGATGGCACCGGTGTCCTCCTCGCTCTCTTCAAAGGCCCCATTGTTAAAGCCCTGGCGGGCCGCATGATCCAAGGCGCTCTGGTCAAAGCCCGCGGCTTGCCGGGTTTCCTCAAGCTGCTTGGCTGCTAGTAAGGCGTCTTCTAGGCTCAGCCCACTGCGTACCGTGATGTCGACGTAGAAGATTGGCGTGCCATGGCTCTGGCGGGTGGACTTACCGCGCAGACGCAACTCCAGCGGCAAACAGGCTAGGCGATTGCCTGATATGGCTTGCAGGTAGTGCAAACGCGCTGCCAGGGTGCGGATGCTGTTGTAGCCCGTGGTGCGAAAGACAAAACTGCCCAGCGGATCGTCATCGCCAATCACCACGTTCAGCCGGCCGTAAGGCTTGCAGGCATTGCCTTGAGCCAGTGAACAGCCATCCGGTGACGGGCAGGGCAACGACTGGATGCCGTCCTTGGTCAAACGCTTGCAGGTCTCGCCATTGCCGACGCACAGTGGTCGTCCTGTAGTGCGGTCGAACAGGCTGTAGTCAGCCCGAAAGTTGAGGTCAGGCTCGTTGAACAGCAGCCGGATCGGAATGCTGCGCAGCTTGCCGTCCTGGCCGTTGCGCAGCTCCTCATTGAGTGGATGCAGCAGCCAGCCGTCGCGGCTCTGGACCTGCGAAGTTATGGTGAACTGATCATCTTTCTCCGGTAGACGTTTGCCGTTTTTCTCGACGACCTTGCCGATGGAAATACGCCCGAGTATCGGGGGAGTGATGGCTAAACCTTTGAGCATGGGAGTTCTCCTGTATCTGACATAAAACGCCACCGAAACCGCGCAAACGGCCAGGGTGGCGCTGGAGAGAAAGGGCATGGGAATAAGGGAAGAGCGAACGAACGTTCAGGCCAGCAGAAATCGCCGACTGCCGGTTTTGGTGGTCGAGTAGCGCACTTGCAGATAGGGCTTTTCTTTCAGCATACGGGGGATATCCAGGGCCACGCTGTCTTTGGCTTTCTTCCACGTGATGCTGCCGGATGCGAAGGTCGCCCGACTGGCGTCGCCCATGGCCTGTTGCAAGGTTTGCTTGAGCTGAGCTTCCTGCTTCTCCTGCAGAGCAATCGACTCGCGCAGGCTCTGCAGTTCGGTAAAGGTCGTACAGAGCGGCGTGTCATGGCTGAAGTCCAGGCTTTGCCCACTGTCCTGCGGGTAAAGGCAGCGCAACGCCTGCTCCGCCGAGGCAGATCCGTCTGCCGGCGGCGGGGTATCACTGACGACGTAATCCCAGAACAACCGCTCCAGGTCGATCAGCCGAGCAATCAGTGGTTCATCGCGTTCAATGCGATGGATTTCCAGGTGCTGACCACCGAGCAGTACCGCCACATCAGCGGCCTGCTTGCCGGTGACGGCGAGCTGGTGCATGACTTGCAACTGCACATACTCGGGCACACCCTCTTTCCAGAGGCGTGCGCCGTTTATGCCGGCGGTTTTGCATTCGAGAATCTGCACTTCTGATGCGCCGATCACCTCACGGTCGATATTGGCCAGCATCCAGTTCAACTGCGGAGCCGGGTGTTGCAGCACGGCATTGATCCGTCGCACCCGGTGACCGCTACGCTTGGTGTAATGCGCAGCCACGATAGGCTCCAAAATGTTGCCCCAGTAAGCCGGGCTTTCCTCGTCTTGTGGATCGAGCTTGGGCAGTGATTCATCACGCCCGGTTTTCTCCATCCACAGCTCCAACTGGGACTTGTACGGGTTAAGCCCGACGGCAGCGGCCGCATCCGAGCTGCCGATACCTAGCTTGCGCACGGCCAGCCAGTCCTCACGCGGCAGTTGTTTGGTACCCACCAGGCGCAACGCCGGACGGGGTTTAGTACTGAATTTTTGCAGCGATTGAGTGCTCATGATCATTTCCTGAGGCATAAAAAACGCCCGGCTAGCACGAGGCTGACCAGGCGTTTTAAGGAGTGAGAAGAATGAGAAGGGGGTGAGGTTGATGAAGACAGCGAAAACAGGGGCTAAGCTGCAAGTTGTAGCGCAGCCTCCAGCGCCCTTTGCTTGATCTGTGCACCTTGACCGAACCAGGCAGAGTCCATGCGGTATTCGTTACTACGAGCTCTGCGTTCGTGATCGACATACTCGGTCACAGCATTGAGCAAGCCCCACGCAGTTCCTTGGGCCGATTCCAGCGTGGCGCCGCGACCTCCGCCTTCGTACAGGCTTTGAACCTTGCGCAGTGCGCGTTCGTTCGGCAGGACTTCCGGCAGTTTGCTATTGGGGGTTACGTCACACAAAACGTTCATGAAGAAGCCCATCGCTTCATGCCACTGCACCTTGCGTTCAGCCAGTGCTCGCATGCGGTACATGAACTCGTCCCATTGCGAGACGGCGATGCCCAACTGTTTTTTCACTGCCTGCGGATCGAAGCGGGTGTTATGTGGCACCTTGATCGCCTTGGTCGTACCGTCCAGGGCAATGGTCAATGTGTTGTTGCAGACTACCCGCACGGTGGTCGGAGTGGCGGTGGTGGCCAAGGTGCCATCACAGGAGGTGGCAAGCAGCAGGTAGCCATTCACCTGGTCGCTGCCCTTCAGCGCCATGCCTTGTCCTGTGCGGGCCAGAGCCCAGAACTTGCGACCGCCTTTAAGCACTCCAGCGGTTTCCAGCTCGTAGCCGGAAACTTCAGTGAGATCCCTGTAGAACTCCAGTACCTCACGGGGTTGCACAACCTGGTAGCGGTTGGAGACCACCGACAACGGGGCCTTGGTGTCGGAGCGGTACAGCACCTTCTGTTCTGGGAAGGTGTGAATTGAACCCAGTGCACCGATGCTCTCGGATTTGAAATGAACGGGGCTGTCTTGGATCTTCCAGTCCATACCCGCTTCACGCTGCCAGACTTCGAGCGGTTGTTTCGGGGAAAGGCGACTGCCCAGACCATGCCAGGGCGTAGCACCGACGTAAGCCATTTGTTCAACGAGATGAGCCATGGGAATGATTCCTTGCGAATGAATGCAGAAGAGCGTCGTTGTCAGTGACAAGCGACGCCTGTTCACAACGACTTAACGGTTGACGCTGAAGCTGTAACCGCACGCCAGGCATTGATAGTTGTGAAGGACTTTCTCATCGATCTGCTCGCCCAGCGTGGCCCCCGCGATCCCGCCAGCCACTCCGCCAAACAGACCGCCCAGTAGCGCCCCGGCAATGCTGCCAATGGCGATCCCGACCGGCCCACCGATCACGCCCAGTACGGCACCGGCCTCTGCTCCCGTTAGTGCTCCAGCGGCCCCACTGGCCGCACCGCCCGCTGCACCAATCAAACCACCTGCTTGCTTACCCACATTTTTAGTAACCACTCGTCCTGAATTGCAGCTAGGGCATGGGGTGTACATAAGGGATTCCTCTCTGTTTGCTGAGTCCATGTATCACGCAGAAATGCTGAATGACGCGCTCATCGTTGAGCGCTCATCTGGGTGATATAGGTCTGAGATTTTTTTGAATGAGGCTTGCCAAAACAACGTCCCCGGGAGGGGCGTTGTGGGCGGAATCTGAATGTGAGGTTTGGCGTTAGGGGCAGCTATTTTTGCTATTAATAGCTGGAATAGTACTGGCTAAGGGGGGAGACATTCTATTTTGAGGGGCGGGACAGAATTGCTGTCAAGGTGGCATGTTCTAAGGCGTAACGTTAGCACGCGTTACGCTCACGTTCTTTGAGATTTTAGTTGCTGCTTATAGGATTGCCTCGTCAAGTCCTAAAGGGTGCAATGATGTTTAATGAAAAATCAGAAGCGTTGGTTATGCTTCGCTTGAGAGATGTTTTAAAACGTACGGGTCTTTCTAGGTCAACTATTTATAACAAACTAAACGTGACTTCTTGTCATTATGATGCGAAATTCCCAAAGCAGGTACGTGTTGGGAAAACATCTGTGCGTTGGATTGAGAGCGAAATAAATTCGTGGGTGGAAGAGTGTGTGAAGCTGTCTAGGCAGAGTCATGGCTCAATGGCGGCCATTATATCTGCAATGGCTGTTTAATATTGATTTTTTGTAAATTTGAGGTGGTATATGTATTTTGATTTTTTTAGACAACAAAACGCAAAAAAGTCTAATTTCGGAGATGGTTCATATCCGTGCTTGTCGCAATTTCCCTTGTTGGATGCAGCAATAAATGAGGCTCAAGCTAATATTCAGGCTCCGCGGGGATTAATTCAAAATGCGGCCCTAACTGCAATCTCTGTTGTCTTGCAGGGCCTTGTAGATGTTCGTAAACCCAATGGCCAGGTCGCTCCGACCTCGCTGATGCTTCTGGCTATTGCTGACTCGGGTGAAAGGAAGTCAACGGTTGAGAATGTTTTTTTGAAGCCGATTAGGGCCTTTCAGGCTAAACAGGGCGAGGAGGTGAAGGAGAGTCAGTCGGTGTGGAAAGTTAAGTACGATACCTGGATGGTTCGACGTAACGGAGTATTAAAAGCGATTACGAAAAAAGCATCAAAAGGGCTTTCTGCTGACGAAGAGGAGAAGGTTCTATTGGCTTTAGAGAAAGAAGCTCCGGCTAAGCCAAAAGAATTTAAGATCTTGTATGAGGACTCAACCTCTGAGGCTTTGTTTCATGGGATGTACGAAAATTTACCTGCGGCTGGTTTGATTTCAAGTGAAGGTGGAGGTGTTTTAGAAGGGCGCGCCTTTAATGACCTTTCAAAGCAAAATGCGATTTGGAGTGGTGACTCAATCACAATTGATCGTAAGACGGCGGAAAGCTTTAAACTTGTTGGCGCACGGCTGACAGTCTCTCTTATGGTCCAGGAGAGCGTATTTTCGAAGTATATGGCTCATAAAGGCGGGGTGTCTAGGGGATCTGGTTTGTGGGCGCGCTTTCTAATCTGTCGCCCGGCTTCAACACAGGGGACTAGATATGTAAGCACTCAGGTACCGTCCTGGTATCATCAAACACAATTTGCTTCGCGGTTGGAGCACTTTCTTGAGATGGGTCTTATTTGTTTCAGAGGAAATAAAAAAGAAAAAGAAGTGATCGGATTCGACTCCGAAGCGGCTCGGCTTTGGGTGGAGATTGCGAATGATATTGAGTCAAGGATGTGTGCAGGTGGAATACTGTATGGGCTAGGTGATCATGGTTCAAAGTTAGTTGAGGTTATTTCTAGGTTGGCTGCATTGCTTCATTGTTTTGAAGGGTTTGAGGGTGATATTTCGATGTCAACCTTACAGGCGGCAACGGATCTTGCTAAATGGTACTCCAATGATTTTATAAAGTTGTTTGGGGAGAGCTCTAAAGAGAACGATGAAGAGCAGGAATTAAATTGCTGGCTGGATAGTTTTCGTAAGGTGGGTAAGCGTTTTGTTAAAAAAAATTATATTTTGCAATGCGGGCCTGGGAAGTTTAGAAAGAAAGCGGCTCTTGAGCATGTTCTTTTGCGGCTGGTAAATAACAGTGCTATCCGGATTTTGAATTATCCTGGGGGCAAAACTATTTATGTTGATCTCTGTCCTTGGCAGGGTGGTTTGTAAGTGATGCCAGTCTCTTTTCGGGGGTACTAACTTTTTGGGTTGCTTTTGATATTTAGCGTTAGGTGTTTGCGAGTTGTGTTGGTTTGTTTGTCTAGGTTTTATAAGAGGCATGTTCAAGTTGGTTGTTGCTTGATTATGTATTACTATTTAATTAGGTTGTTAGGTTTGTGGTTTGGTTGTTAAGTTTTATTGAGTCAGTTGTTTGGTGTCTAGTTAATTAAATGGGTAAGTTGATGATGCAATAGTTGACGGTTGTGATGTCAGCTGATCATTTGTCAGCAGCATGGCTCCCCAAAGCCATGTTGCTGGCTTCTTGAGGAGCCAGTGAGTGATAGATGAAGTTGATTGGATCGATAATGGAGGGCCGTTAGATCTAATGGTTGAGGAGGTCGGAGGGCTTCCTGTTTTAAGGGTAGAGGAAAGCTTGGTGTTGGAGTTGCGTTCTATTGAAAAGTTAATGTGTGAGCTTACTGGTAGTAAGGGTTTTTTGTTCTCTTCGTTTGCTTGTAAGCGCGACGGGGTAAAGGTTAAAGCTGAGAGGCTTGGACGCTATTTTGTTGACAAGCTAAAGAGGGGGAAGGGAATGCTTGAGCAGTACTTCCCCTCTCATGAAGTTAATCCTTATGTGGAGGTATTTTTCAAATGTATTGATCGAGTCGATGATCTTTATTCGCTAAAAGTCTGGCTTGAGTTACGCAATGGAGCCGCTGAGGCTTTTTTAGTTAGAATGAATGACCTCGTAGAGTTTGTGCGGCTGGAGCTGACTAGTGATGCTTTTAAAGCCGTTTTGAAACGATTCCGTAAAGCGTCCTTTAAGCGAGTTAACAGCTTGGAAGGTTATATAGACGCTCTTTTTGCCAAGCACTCTAGGATGCTTGTTGTGCGTGTTGATTTGTCTTATCAGTCAGGCTTTGTAAGTGGTCGTAAGGATTTTTATGACGATGTTAAAAAAGTAAAGGTACATTGGGCAAAAATGCAGAAAGATCTACACAAGGGCATTCCGGTTGATGGGTTGTTAGGCTTTGCTTGTAAGCTGGAGTATGGTCAGCTAAAGGGGTTTCACTTTCATTTGTTACTTTTCTATAATGGATCGAATCATCGTCAGGATGGGGTTCTGGCTAGAATGGTTGGTGAGTATTGGCGAGACTCAATTACGGCAGGAGCAGGACGCTATTTCAATTGTAATGCAGTCAAGGATAAATATAGATATCTTGGAATAGGTATGATCAGTTTTAATCAGTTGGACAGGGTAAGTGCTTTGAAGAATAGGGTGGCGTCCTACCTGACCAAGGTGGACTATTGGATACGGCTATCCCCTGAAAGTGGTAGATCATTTTTCAGGGGAAATATGCCTAAGCTGAAATCTGTGAAGAGAGGGCGCCCCAGGGTACACGAGCCTGCACCGCCGTCTAGACACGTTCATGGCTTATTGGGATCTGGTTTTTAGGCTGATGATGGTAGCTGCTGCGGTAGCCAGCCTTGCCGTGAACCCCCACTCTGAACTTTGAAGAACTCGTATTATTTCTATTCTTTTATCTTGAGTTTTATGATTTTTTTTCTTGAGCCGCCTGCCAGAAGTGTTTCGCGGCTTCGTTGATAAGAATTAGTGTCGTAGATGCGTAGTCATTGTACTCGCTTCTTAATGGTGTGCTGATAGTTTCCTTTGGAGGTGCTTTGGGGTAAAAACGGTCAGGCAGTATTGCGTTGATGGCTTGCTCTATCAGGTCTACCCCAGTTTCTGCGCCCCAGTGAGCGCGAAACCAAACCTTGATTTCCTCTTTTTTTTCAATGGATAATTCTGAACGGCTATTATGATCTTGTGAAAAAAATAAAGTTGACGCTTCGTTCAGTTGTGCAAGTTTCGGTGAGGTCCAGCCCCCTTTCTGAAACTTCCCGTAGTCGGGTTCTTTGTTTTTCAGTTCTTGCCTGATAGCTCGAAGAGCTTGGGTGCTGATGAGTATGTTTTCAAATCGGATGATGATTGATTTTTCTATGCTCGCATCACCCCTTTGGAAGGTTTGAAAAGATCCAGTTATGTATATGACTCTTTCTTGGTTTGGTAGAAATTGTTTTGCATAATCTGTGGGGTATAAGCAGGTTGTGCCAGTTTCACTATTGAATAGCGCAACAGACTCGAATTGCTTTTTTCGAAGCGCTCCTCTCTGAACAATTGCTTCGCAGTCAGATGCGTCGAGGCACAAAAATCCTATTGTGGGGTCAACTTTTATAGGTGCATCATAATCAAAATCTGAAGAGCTTCTCGCGGCCTCTGCGAATGTGGTCTGGATGCGTTTTAAGGTGGTGCCTTTCAGATAAACCTCAGTGTTGTCGGGGACTTCAATCAGAAAGGTAGATTTGAGTTTCGATGCGAGATCAGTAAGGGAATCAGCAGTTATGCCAAGCTCGCTGATGACTTGGGTAGCGAGGTGAATCATGCGGTTGCTGTCGTCAATGGCTCTCATGTGAAGTGTCGACTCATGCTGCTTGATTGTTGTTTGCGTTGGATGCCGTAAGATATTTACGTCTAGAGCCAAGAGAGAAGTTGATCTAATCTGACCTCAGCACTCTGACTTGATTAGTTGCAAATAGTAGTAGCTTTTTTGCTGGCATCTATGCTTGTTAGACTTTCTAGATATTCGCCGAGTAATTGCCACGCCGCAGTCATTTCTTTAACATAGCTGTGACGCTGATAAGTGCGTTTTACCTTATTTTCCTCAGTGTGGTTGAGGCAGCGTTCAGCCACCTCAGGAAGCACGCCTATAGCAGTCATAATCGTCGCGCCTGTGCGTCGCAGGTCGTGTGGCGTCCACTTGCCGCCTGGTAGCAACAGTGCTTGGGCTTTGGCGCTACGTCGGCTCATGGAGCCTTGTTCCGGGAGGCGCTGGCGATCTCCCAGTTGCTTGGTTACCGTTTTAGGACATACATGATCAGTTATGTAAGTGTTCGGGTAACACCAAGGTGACAGGCCATTAATCTGCTTTACGCGCTTGAAGTGGCTAATGGCAAAATCTGAAAGAATGATGCTGTGCGGTTTGCCGTTTTTACTATTCTCGGACGGAATCAGCCAAGTGCTTTGCTCTAGATCGATATGCTCCCATCGGGCGCTCAGGAGCTCACCAATTCGACAGCAGGTCGATAGGGCAATCCAGATTGCAGCTTCGGTGGTGACTAGCAGTCCTGCATCAGGGGCTTTCTTAGCAAGCAGCTTGATTTCGTCATCACTCAGTACTCGGTCGCGTTCGGTGTCTTTGCCGCCTATCTTAGCTTTGCGGATACTGGCACTTGGATCGTGCTCAATAAGGTCGCGGTCTACGGCAAAGCGGAACATTTGACGCATAAGCGAAAAAACCATCTTGGCCATACGGTTTACACCGCGAGCGAGGAGGGCATCTGTCACCTCGGTGATATGACCCTTTTTCACATTAGCGACAGCCAAGTCGCCCAAGAAGGGCAGAACGTCCTTTTCAAACATCCGACGAGCCTCTGCACCCTTGTCCTTGCGATTGATGAGATCAACCCTAGCCCAGTGCTCGAATAGGTCGGTAACAGTCTTGCGTGCCGCTTGGCGAGCTTGCTCGGCTTCGGCTTCTGCTTTCTCGGCAGTGAGTCGTGCCAATTCACCATCTCGGGCTGCGATACGGGCAGCTTCCTCGGCATCCAGATGTTCTCGTAAGTTTCGAGTTCCACTTTGGTAGAGGCGTGACCACTCTCCTGCTTTAGTTCTTGCTTCCTTAAGGGTAAGTCCATCAGTGCCAGTGGCGTCATATGCACCTATGGGCAGAAACACCCTTCCACCGCTGGTGTCGGTATACCTGAAGTAAAACAGGCGCTCGCCATCTGGGCGAAGACGTGCCATGAATCGGCCGCAGCCGCGAGGAGCATCCTCGATCAGCCAGGTAGGTTTGGCTGGTTTTGCGTTCATCTGTTTGTCGGTGATCGTCGCCACTTTCGCTTCCCCGGAAATGCCAGGCTCCAGATGGTCACCGTTGGGTCACCGTTTCTCGCTGGCTTTGGTAGAATGCTATCGGAAGCGGTTGGACTGTGTAAACTGCAACTACCAATGAATACAGTGCTTTAGGTCTTGTTCTTGGATTTATTTAGACTGACTTGGATCGTGCTTCACCTTTATGGGGTGCTAGGGGTAGAGTGTTCGAATCACTCCGTCCCGACCATTTATTTTTAAGAAATCCAGTCACTTAGCGGTGACTGGATTTTTTTATGCTTCATCGTTTTTTCACGGAGCTGATTTTTGCCCCACTTTTTGCCCCACTGAGGATTTCGAAGCAGGATACTGTGAGTTCACGCCGTTTTTGGCCCTTTTTCGCGCTGCCTTTGGCACCAATACTGTTTGATATTTCTCTTCCTTTCTCAGCTTTTTCGCATGCCAGATGGTCTTGCCTAACGCCTTGTTTCCGGGCAATTAGGGCGTTTTCCCTCACCCGCTCCGCGACGCTAAACCCTGGAAGCTCAGTTCCGATTCTTCGTTCTTAAAGGTCACCATCCCAAATCATCGAAACCGGCCGTACGTCACGCGGGCCGTGCCTTTGAAGACAAGCGGAAGCAGCGAAAGCCGGACTTTCGATTGTGCGCTAGGGAAACGGAACAGAGCGCGGGGGGGGCGGGGAGGGTGGTTGGGCAATCGCCAGGTCTGTGGGAAGGTCTCTAGTCGCCGGCCGAGCCCTTTGATCACAAGGCCCAGGGGCCGATTTGGAATCAAACCATCGCTTCCGAGAGCCTGACTCATACCTCCAAATTCGACGTTTTTGGGCCCAAACCGCAGTGCCAAACAGACCTCAAATTGACCCGATTTCTTGCTGGTTTGGTGACAAACCATTTTGCAGGTAGTTGGCACCGATTGAGTGCCGCTGAACCCTCGAAAGATCCGTCGGCCGCGGCTTCTAGCGGTCAGTTCGGAATCTCTTGCAAGGTCCTGGTCGGTGCCAAATCCGCTGCTAACTCACATTCTCTTGAGCGCATTCTGGGTGGTGGTGCGAATGATCAATTGGAAGAGCGCGGAAAGCTCGGCCTGAAGACTCGCCAATTGCTGAATGGCGGCGTGATCGAGCTGTTTAAAAACATCGCTATCGATCAGGTTGTAGGCAATGGCCAAGGGTTGGTTGTGAAGGCGGGAGGCCAGATACTTCCACCTGTGGACCCAATCATTGTGGCGACTGGATTCCGACCTGACAGGAGCCTGCTCGCCGAGTTGCGTATCGCACTTGATCCCGCAACTCAAAGCGTACCTCGCCGGGTTGTTGCAAAGCCCAGTGCGCAGCAACCTGACCCGCCCTCGATGACCGGGGCGGTATAGGGGCGACCTTTTTTTTCTTTTGCACATCCAGGTAGTCCTTGAACCAAGGGCGACCTATTTCTGCGTGAGTGACAGGTTTATTACAGAAACCATATATACATCGTCGCAGATATTTTAAGAGGCACGGAAGGCTGGCTAGCGCGTTGATACAAAGCTTTCATTGAAGGTGCTCGGCGGCGTCCAATCGTTTTGATGGATTAATGTTCGTTGGCTCTTTACCTTACATACGGGAAAACATATATTCGTCAAACCGCATATGAGCTGAGGCTTCACAATGACCAGCAAAGCCCGTGTTCTGTTTGTCTGTACTGCCAACGCTGCACGCTCCCAGTTGGCCCAGGCGTTGCTGAGGCATACCGATTCGGAGCATTTCGAGGCGTTCAGCGCCGGCACAACTCCAACTCAGGTAGATCCGCGCACCTTCGAGGTGCTTTCACACATCGGTGTGAGCACCGAAGGATTACGTAGCAAGTCGATAGACGAGTTCCGTGGTGAGCGTTTCGATTACGTCATCACCTTGTGTGATAAATCCGCTGCGCAATGCCGGTCTTTACCTGGAGCGGGTGAGGCATTGGCCTGGAGTTTTGAAGACCCGGTCACCAGCACCAAACCCGATGCCTTCCGTCACACCCTTCACGAAATTCATGAGCGCATCAAGATGTTCGTCTTGGTCAAAAACAAGCACTGAGAAAACGATATGGCTGACCATCTGACACCGACCACTGTTTTCAAATGCCTTGCTGACGACACTCGGGTCCGCACGATGATGCTCATCACCCGTGAAGGAGAGCTTTGTGTTTGCGAGCTGACCTGCGCGTTGAACGAGAGTCAGCCAAAAATCTCCAGGCACCTGGCGCAACTGCGTACTTGCGGCCTGTTGTCGGACCGTCGGCAAGGCCAATGGGTGTATTACCGACTTCACCCGAATCTTCCTGATTGGGTTCATCAAGTGCTGACCACCGTGCTGGAAAGCAACAAGCACTGGTTGAGCCCTGATGCCAAACGCCTTGATGAAATGGGTGACCGTCCTGAACGGGCAGCCGTGTGCTGTGAAAGCAAAATCGCCTGATTCCGCCTTTGACTATGAGATCACTCGATGAAAATCCTGTTCCTCTGCACGGCCAATAGCTGTCGCAGCATCCTTTGTGAGGCGGTTTTCAATCACTTGGCACCGCAAGGCATGAAAGCCTACAGCGCGGGCAGTCAACCCAAAGGCGACGTGCATCCGCTGAGTCTCAAAACTTTGGAAAACGCTGGTATGTCGACGCTCGGGCTGTTCAGTAAGTCCAGCGATGTCCATGTGAATTTGGCACCTGATTTCGTCATCACGGTGTGCGACAAGGCAGCTGGTGAAGCTTGCCCGGTATTTTTTGGACCCGCCACCAAAGCCCACTGGGGGCTGGCTGACCCTTCGGAATACCACGGGACGCAAGAAGAGATCGATGCGGCTTTTGAAGCCACCTTGGAGCAGATCAAAACCCGTATTGAAGCTTTCTTGGCTTTACCGCTTGCCCGACTGAGTGCCGAACAGCTCAAGGCAGAACTGGCCCTGATTGGCATGCTGTAACCACAGGAACAATGACCATGAGTAAAAATCGCCTTTCCTTCCTGGGCCGATATCTGGTTGAAGGGCCGTTGGTTCGATGACTCCAAGAGCGCTGTTGCGCAGGACAAAGACTATGTTTGAAGACGACATCCCCCAACTCGATACCGACCTGGTTGATCTTCCATCGGCTGACAAGCTGGGCATCGAGAAGACCTCCATCCACAAGCCGCGCATTTTGCTGCTGTACGGATCGACCCGTGAGCGCTCCTTCAGTCGCCTGATGGTAGAGGAGGCTGCTCGACTGCTGGAGCACTTCGGCGCCGAGGCGCGGATTTTCAATCCGTCCGGTTTGCCGCTGCCAGATGACGCCCCCGACAACCATCCGCGCGTGAAGGAGTTACGCGAGCTGATGTTGTGGTCGGAAGGGCAGGTCTGGTGTTCCCCGGAGCGTCACGGTTCCATGAGCGCGGTCTTCAAGGCGCAGATCGACTGGGTGCCACTCGCAATGGGTGCGGTACGCCCGACCCAGGGCAAAACCCTCGCCGTCATGCAGTTGTGTGGTGGCTCGCAGTCGTTCAACGTGGTCAATCAGCTGCGAGTGCTGGGACGTTGGATGCGCATGTTCACCATCCCCAACCAATCCTCCGTGCCAAAGGCCTATATGGAGTTCGACGATAACGGCCGGATGAAACCTTCTCCGCTCTACGACCGCATCGTGGATGTGATGGAAGAGTTGGTGAAATTCACGCTGCTGCTTCGCGACCGTCAGGACTATCTGGTTGATCGTTATTCCGAGCGCAAAGAGTCGGCGGAAGAACTCATGAAACGTGTCAATCAGCGCTCCATCTGAGGATTTTTCACCGTGCAACACCACCCTTATTCGGTACTTCCCTTGGCACAGTTCAATGGCCAATTGATCTTCACCCCGCAGCGGCTGACCGAAGGGGACACCATCGCCATCCATTGCAAGGGCGGATCGGGTCGTACCGGTTTGGTCGCCGCTCAACGGTTGATCGAGAGCGATGTGCCATTCAGCGATGCCATCCGCGATGTTCAGTCGTTGCGTCCACGCGCCATTCAACATCCTGCCCATATCGAATACATCGGCCAGTTCGACACTCAGTCGAACTCCCACTGACAACAGATACAGAGCACAACAACATGACTATCAAAGTTGGCATCAATGGTTTCGGTCGGATCGGTCGCCTCGCGCTGCGAGCAGCCTGGGGCTGGCCAGAATTCGAATTCGTGCAGATCAACGATCCAGCGGGTGACGCGGCGACGCATGCACACTTGCTGAACTTCGACTCGGTGCATGGTCGTTGGCACCACGAAGCCAGCGCGGAAGGCGATCAGGTGGTGATTGGCGGCAAGCGCATCAAGGTGACAGCTAACAAAGCGATTGCCGACACCGACTGGTCGGGTTGCGATCTGGTGATCGAGGCCAGCGGCAAGATGAAAACCGTGGCGGTGTTGCAAGCCTACCTGGATCAGGGCGTCAAGCGCGTGGTGGTCAGCGCTCCCGTGAAGGAAAAAGGTGCGTTGAACGTCGTCATGGGCGTCAACCATCAGTTGTTCAAACCGGCTGAACATCGCATCGTTACCGCCGCTTCGTGCACCACTAACTGTCTAGCGCCCGTGGTGAAAGTCATCCACGAGAAACTGGGCATTCGCCACGGTTCGATCACCACCATCCACGACCTGACCAACACCCAAAGCATCCTCGATCAACCGCACAAGGATCTGCGTCGTGCGCGTGCTTCGGGTATGAGCCTGATTCCAACCAGCACCGGCTCGGCCACCGCGATTGCCGAAATCTTCCCGGAACTGCGCGGACGCCTGAATGGTCATGCCGTTCGTGTGCCGCTGGCCAACGCGTCGCTGACCGACTGCGTCTTTGAAGTCGAGCGTGCCACCACTGTTGAGGAGGTGAATCAACTCCTCAAGGACGCCTCCGAGAACGAGCTGAAAGACATCCTCGGTTTTGAGGAGCGTCCGTTGGTGTCCATCGACTACCGCACCGACCCGCGTTCATCGATCATCGATGCCCTGTCGACGATGGTGATCAATGGTACTCAAGTGAAGATCTATGCCTGGTACGACAACGAATGGGGCTATGCCAATCGCGCCGTCGAACTGGCCAGACTGGTCAGTCTGGCGGACTAAGGAGCGGTCATGAAAGCGTTGTCAGCCCTCGCTCCGGAAGTGCGGCAGTACTTGCTCGTCACGGGCAACTATTGGGCCTTCACCCTCACCGACGGTGCCTTGCGCATGTTGGTGGTGTTGCACTTTCACGCGTTGGGCTACAGCCCACTGCAAATCGCGGCGTTGTTTCTGTTCTACGAAATCTTTGGCGTGATCACCAACCTGGTGGGTGGCTACCTCGGCGCCCGGCTGGGACTGAACCGAACCATGAACATCGGGCTGGGCATCCAAGTCGTGGCGCTGTTGATGCTGACGGTTCCTGTCGCTTGGCTAACCATCCCGTGGGTGATGGGCGCACAGGCGCTGTCGGGGATCGCCAAAGACCTGAACAAGATGAGTGCCAAAAGCTCCATCAAGCTTCTGGTTCCTGACGGGCAGCAGGGCAGGCTCTACCAGTGGGTGGCAATCCTCACCGGCTCGAAGAACGCACTCAAGGGGGTCGGCTTCTTTCTCGGCGGAGCCTTGCTGGCATTGATCGGCTTCAAAGGTGCATTGCTGGCCATGGCGGGTGTTCTGGCGCTGATCTGGATCAGCAGCTTGATACTGCTGAAGAAGGACTTGGGCAAAGCGAAAGCCAAACCCAAGTTTCGCGACATCCTGTCCAAGAGTCGGGCGATCAATATCCTCTCGGCGGCGCGGATGTTCTTGTTCGGAGCCCGTGACGTCTGGTTTGTGGTGGCCTTGCCGGTGTACCTGAGCAGCGTGTTCGGCTGGGACTTCTGGAAGGTGGGTGGCTTCCTTGCGGCGTGGGTGATCGGCTACGGCATCGTGCAGTCGTTTGCGCCCAACATCACTGGCAAGAAACGCGGCCACGTACCGGATGGTCGTGCGGCATTTCTGTGGGCCCTTGCACTGGCAGGCTTGCCTGCGGCAATTGCTCTCGGGCTTAACACTGCCTTGTCGCAGCAGATGATGCTACTCGGCGGATTGATGGTCTTTGGTGCGCTGTTCGCGGTGAATTCGTCGCTGCACAGCTACTTGATCGTGTCCTATGCCAAGGAAGATGGCGTGTCGCTGGATGTGGGGTTTTATTACATGTCGAATGCGATGGGAAGGCTGATAGGTACAGTACTGTCCGGGTGGGTTTATCAGGTGTATGGGCTGCAAGCGTGCTTGTGGATATCGAGCGCATTCGTTCTGCTCGCAGCACTGATTTCTATCGGGCTGCCGAGGCATGCCGAGGCGATATGAAACTGTCAGGCCGATGAGCCTCTTCGCGCTATGTGCGTTTGGGGGGCGGGTAGAGCCTGAATCAGCAGCTGTCGGAGGTACGCCATGGGCAATTTATCCACATCCCCGCACTGTCTTTCGTGGTGATTGCAGCGTTCGCATTGAGCGCTTGTGATAAAGGCGAGACACCCTCCAAGCGTCCGTCCGGTATGGACAAGACGATTGAAGGGACATGATTTACAGGTGAGTGGCGCAATAACCAGGGGGATGAGGGATATCCTCCTTCAGCGCATCATTGCGCAGTCGAAATCCAGCCCTGGATATCCGCAACAGTCGGAATCTTCCCGCTGCTTACAACCTTCTCGTTGATCACCAGAGCCGGCGTGGCGAGGATGTCATAAGTCATCATCTTGCCCATGTCGGTGATCTTTTCGAATTCGGCCTGGATATTTAGATTCTGCGTGGCTTGACGGGCTACAGCCTCAAGCTTCTTGCAGTTGGCGCACCCTGAACCGAGGATTTTGATGTTCAGCATTGGAAGCTCCTTAGTGTGTAAGTCAGCTTGCTGTTTGTTTACGCTGATAACGTATCAACTGGTAAATTGCAGCGGTTATGGCCAGTGAGGCCGCCATTCCTGCACCAAGGGTAAGCCAGCCGGTGCCGTCGACCCAGGCACCAAATAGCAGGCCTGCCACGATGCTGAACGAAGCGACTAACCCAACATAGGCTGCGGTCTTCTTGCGACCAATCACCGCCGCCACCATGAGCATGCTCTGCAAGCTAAGTTCAGGATCCGCCATCAAGTAGGCCAAGAGCGGACCAGGATGCATGCCGAGATCAAGGAACATGCGGGCGACGGGCACTTCTACCAGGGTTGGGAAGTACATGAACACGCCGAACCCTACCGCTATGGCATTGGCGATCACTGTGTTGCTGCCTGCAAGGCTTTCAATCCACTCGGGTTGAATCACCTGGCGAACCATGCCGACAATGAATACACCCACCACCAGCACAACAAATATCTGCTTGACGAAGCGCCAGGCTTCCCACAGCCAGCCTTGCCAGTCTTCGGCTGGCAGTTTTCGGGCAAAGTACCCAACAGACAGCATGGTCAATGCGACACCGAATACACGACCCGTGAAGGTAAAGGCTAATGTGCCAGGTTCTGGCGTCAGTCGCATTGACGCGATCAGCAAGGTACTAGCGGTCAGACCCAGCGCAACCCATGTCCAGTTGTTGGCACCTTCAGTGATGTTATCCAGACCACGTTTGGCCGTGGCGGCAATCATCAGGAGTAGGGCGATGAGAACAGACCCTTGGAAGCTCACGCCTTCTTCTCCTTTACTGGCGTCGTATGGAACCCAGTCAAACAAGGTGTCCTGCCACGCCTGGGGCCAGAAAAGCGGGACTTTGAAACTGATCAGATCTGCGGTCAGGGGCCACAGTTTCAAGGTGCCCGCAATCAGCAAGGCCACCAAAGATAGCAGTACGCCCAGTGCAGGCCCGGAAACGCTGGCCTTCTCTGCGAACAGGGCATCCGCCTGTGCGTCGTGGGTCAGGTCGTCTTTCCAGAATAGGGTAGCCATCAGCAAGCCAATACCGATGCCGAAGATCAGGCAGAGGATCAGACGGGCGATTGCAAACTCCGCTCCCAGAATATTGCCGGTATAGGCCAAGGCCATGATGTTTCCTGCGGGAGCAAAAAACAGGAAGGTGATCGCCGGGCCGATACCTGCTCCTTTGCGGTAAACGCCCGCGAACAAAGGAACAATTGTGCATGAGCAGACGGCAATCAGTGACCCGGCTAATGCCGCCGCAGGGTAGGAAACGTAAACAGGTGCATGTCGACCTAGCCAGTGAGTGATGCTGGCTTTAGGAATAAGTGCTGTCATGGCCCCGGCGATAAAAAACGCCGGCAACAGGCAAAGAAGGACGTGGGCTGCCAAGTAGGAAGCCAGACTGCCGGCTCCGCCATTGAATAGCTTAAGTACGAGGTCCATGGAGAGCCCTCAATCCTTAGCGTTAAGGTCAGGTTTTATGGTATCCGCTGTGCGTTGACCGGGTTTGACTTCGATCAGTTGCACGCAGAAAAATTTTTCAAGGATGTGGTGCTGAAAGACCGATTCAGGGGCGCCTCCAGGGTGGCTATCACGATCAACCGGAATCGCTGCGCATAGCCTCCGTTGTGCAAGGTCGACCTCTGCCTCTATAGCGTGAGACGCAGGTGAAAAGGTCGGGTTATGACTTTTCGGGCTTGTTATGCCGGCGGTCTGCTTTTTTATCCGAGTTCACACTGCCGTTCGTCCAGTGCCCGGCACTAGCAAGGCCTGGCTTCTCTCTGATGTTCATGCACCGACATCCCGTGCATCAGAACGGAGAGCCAGCATGGACATTGATGAAAATGCCCCAGGAAACAAATCCCAACAGGGTGTCACGGGCGGGACTGATAACGAAACAGGCCATGGTTCAAAGGAGAATGAACCTGAGGTTCCGCTGCCAGGGGGCGACGAGGCGCCTGTCGATGAAGAAATGGCCGATGTGGATGCCAATAATTCAGTATCGAGCGAGCATCCCAAGCCTTAAGTCGATTGAAAGTTGGGATTCAGCAAATTGACCAAGCCTTATGCTTCAAAAGAAAATCCTTGTGGCACGGGTACCTGGTAAGTCACCTGCTGTTTGAGAACCCCGCCAATGTGCGGGGTTTTTTGTGTCCGGGTTTTGAGTGTGAGAGCCCATACAGCCGGCCGTGACGCGTCAATTGAATTGCGCTATGGCGCTGACCGGGTTTGCGAAGAAGGGGGCGCCAGTGGCCAATTGTCATGAAATGAAAAGCCATTGTCGTCTGATGAAAAGCAGCTGGCCAGGCGGCGTCCTACAGTCCAATCAGCGTAAATCGACGCTGCACAGACTGGAGAATAAGAAAAAATGGCCAAAGCCGTACGCTTCTACGAAACCGGTGGTCCCGACGTTCTTTGTTATGAAGAGGTCGATGTCGGCGAACCCGGTCCGGGCCAGGTCCGTCTTCGTCATGTGGCGGTCGGCCTGAACTATGCCGACACCTATTTTCGTAATGGCACTTACCCGATCCCGATGCCCAACGGCATGGGGGTTGAAGCGTCCGGTGTGGTCCAGGCCATCGGCGAGGGTGTGACTAACGTTCAGGTGGGGGATCGCGTCACCTACACCGGATTTCTCAATACCTTGGGCGCCTACAGTACCGAGCGACTGATTGCGGCCGCGCCGCTGATCAAGCTGCCGGAAACCATCAGTTTCGAGACGGCCGCCGCCATGACCATGCGTGGCCTGACGTCGTCGTACCTGATGCGGCGCATTTATGATTTCAAGGCCGGCGACAGCATTCTGCTGCACGCCGCTGCCGGTGGCGTGGGGCTGATCGTTTCACAGTGGGCCAAGCTGCTCGGCCTGACCGTCATCGGCACTGTGTCCACCGAGGTCAAGGGGGAAATTGCCCTGGCCCATGGTTGCGACCATGTCATCAATTACAGCCACGAAAATGTCGCCCAGCGCGTGCGCGAGCTGACTGCCGGCGTGGGAGTCAACGTGGTGTTCGACAGCGTTGGCAAAAACACCTTCATGGGATCACTGGATTCGCTCAAGCGTCGGGGCCTGATGGTCTGCGTTGGCACCGCATCCGGTCCGATTCCGGCTTTCGACCCGGTGATGCTGGCGATGAAGGGCTCACTGTTCCTGACCCGTCCGGCGCTGGCCGACTACATCGCCGATCCGGCAGAGAAAGCTGCCCTGGCTGGCGAGCTGTTCGACCACGTCGGCAGTGGTCGGATCAAGATCGAGATCAACCAGCATTATGCGTTGGAGGACGCCGTACAGGCCCATCGCGACCTTGAGTCACGCAAAACGACGGGCTCGTCGATTTTCGTCATCTAAGGAGCGATCTGCCATGAAAGTCGAACAATTGACCTGCAGCATTGGCGCCGAACTGATCGGCGTAAATCTTGCCGACGCGGTCCATGACGACGGTCTTTTTTGCGAGATTCGTGCTCAGTTGCTTAAGCATCGGGTGGTGTTCCTGCGCGATCAGGACATCACTCGCGCCGAGCACGTGGCCTTCGCCCGCCGCTTCGGTGAGTTGGAGGACCATCCGGTGGCCGGCAGCGATCCGGATCATCCCGGGCTGGTGCGCATCTACAAGAATCCGGACCAGCCGATGGACCGCTACGAAAACGCCTGGCACACCGACGCGACCTGGCGCGAGGCGCCGCCGATGGGCTGCGTGTTGCGCTGCGTAGAGTGCCCGCCGGTGGGCGGCGACACCATGTGGGCCAACATGGTCGAGGCTTACGCGCGTTTGCCGGAGGACGTGAAGGTGAAAATTGCCGACCTGCGCGCCCGCCACAGCATCGAAGCGAGTTTCGGTGCTGCCATGCCAATCGAAAAGCGTCTGGCGCTCAAGGCGATGTATCCCGATGCCGAACACCCGGTGGTTCGCACCCACCCGGAAACCGGGGAAAAGGTGCTGTTCGTCAACGCCTTCACGACGCACTTGAGCAACTACCACACCCCCGAGCGGGTGCGCTTCGGCCAGGACGCCAACCCTGGCGCGAGCGAGTTGCTGCGCTACCTGATCAGCCAGGCCTACATCCCCGAGTATCAGGTGCGCTGGCGCTGGAAGCCCAACAGCATCGCCATCTGGGACAACCGGAGCACCCAGCACTACGCCGTCATGGATTATCCGCCGTGCCATCGCAAGATGGAGCGTGCCGGAATCATCGGCGACAAGACCTACTGATCAACCCCTTCTGCATTCGCACTCGTAAACGCGTCTGCCCGGCACGATCCCGGGTGGGCGCGACAATCATAAGAACAGGAGTAACTCATGCAATTTTTTGACGATTCCCTGCACCCGGAAAACATGGAAAAGGTGGTCATCACCGTGGCCCCGTACGGCCCGGAATGGATGCCGGAAGACTTCCCCGAAGACATCCCGCTGACCATGGATGAACAGGTGCAAAAAGCGGTCGAATGTTATGAGGCCGGGGCCACCGTCTTGCACTTGCACGTGCGCGAGCTGGACGGCAAGGGTTCCAAGCGCCTGTCCAAATTCAACGAATTGATCGCCGGTGTGCGTGAAGCCGTGCCGGACATGATCATCCAGGTCGGTGGTTCGATTTCCTTCGCGCCGGAAAGCGATGGCGAAGCCGCCAAGTGGCTGTCTGACGATACGCGACACATGCTGGCCGAGCTGACGCCAAAACCGGATCAGGTCACGGTGGCTATCAACACCACCCAGATGAACATCATGGAGTTGCTGTATCCGCAATACCTGGAAGGCACGTCCCTGGCCAATCCCCTGTTTCAGGCCGCCTACAGCGAAATGACCGTTCCGGCAGGTCCGGCCTGGGTCGCCGAACACCTCAAGCGTCTGATGGACAACGGCATCCAGCCGCACTTCCAGCTGACCGGCATGCACGCGATGGAAACCCTCGAGCGTCTGGTGCGCAGGGGCGTCTACAAGGGCCCGTTGAACCTGACCTGGATCGGCATTGGCGGCGGTTTCGACGGTCCCAATCCGTTCAACTTCTTCAACTTCATCCACCGCGCGCCGGACGGTTGCACCCTGACTTCTGAGTCGCTGCTCAAGAACGTCATGCCGTTCAACACCATGTCGATGGCCATGGGGCTGCACCCGCGAGTGGGCAATGAAGACACTATCATTGATCACAAGGGCGATCGTTTCGGCTCAGTTGCGCAGATCAGGCAGACCGTGCGTATCGCCCATGAACTGGGACGCGAAATCGCCACCGGCAAAGAAGCCCGTGAGATCTACCGCATCGGTGTGCAGTACCAGAGCATCGAAGAAACGCTGTTGGCCAACGGCATGGCCCCCAACCGCAAGGCTGGGCAGAAAGGTGTGCCGCAACGCGGCTGATCGGCAGACGCAGCGGGCGGTCAGGCCTCCCGCTCGCTGCACTGCAACACGCTTGATAACAACAATAAAACAAAGCTTTGAGGAGGCTGCATGGCCTTTCACCCAATCGCCGCAGACGATGACGACAGTGCTGTCGGTGTTGCGCGACCGTATGCCTGGATCGTCTTCGCACTGACGTTCGGGCTGTTGATATCCGATTACATGTCGCGCCAGGTCTTGAACGCGGTGTTCCCGATGCTCAAGGGCGAATGGGCACTGAGCGACAGCCAGCTTGGCTTGCTCAGTGGCATTGTCGCGTTGATGGTGGGGCTGCTGACATTTCCCCTGTCATTGCTGGCGGATCGCTTTGGCCGGGTCAAGAGCCTGGCGCTGATGGCCTTGCTGTGGAGTCTGGCGACGCTGGGTTGCGCCGTGGCGCAGGACTATCAGCAGATGTTCATTGCACGATTCATGGTCGGCGTTGGCGAAGCGGCGTACGGCAGCGTCGGCATCGCAGTCGTCATTTCGGTGTTTCCCAAGCACCTGCGTGCAACGCTGGCCAGTGCGTTCATGGCGGGCGGCATGTTCGGTTCGGTATTAGGGATGGCGCTGGGCGGTGCAATCGCCGCCAAACTTGGCTGGCGCTGGTCGTTTGCCGGCATGGCGTTGTTCGGCCTGCTGCTGGCCGTGCTTTACCCGGTCATCGTCAAGGAGGCGCGCATTGCGCCGCAACGTGCCGCCCAGGCGGCAAACAAGGCGGCGGCAGCCGTCAAGCGTCCGTTGCGTACGCTGTTTTCCAGCCGTTCGGTGATCGCTGCTTACATCGGCAGTGGCTTGCAACTGTTCGTCGGCGGCACAGTGATTGTGTGGATGCCCAGTTACCTCAATCGCTATTACGACATGGCCACGGACAAGGCGGGCGGCGTCGCGGCCATTATCGTGCTGTGCAGCGGGGCCGGGATGATCCTGTGCGGCATGCTCAGCGATCGACTGTCGCGCCATTCGCCGGAACGCAAAGTCACTTTGGCCATCGCCTATTGCCTGGGCAGTTGCCTGCTGTTGTCGGCGGCATTTGCCCTGCCGGCAGGGCCTGTGCAACTGGCGCTGATCTGCCTGGGCATGTTGATTGCCGCCGGCACGACTGGCCCTTGCGGAGCGATGGTTGCCAACCTGACCCATTACTCGGTCCACGGCACGGCCTTCGCCACGCTGACCCTGGCCAACAACATGCTGGGGCTGGCGCCTGGGCCGTTCATTACCGGCAGGGTCTCCGACCTCATTGGCTTGCAGGCTGCTTTTCAATGGGTGCCGCTGGTCAGCATCGCGGCTGCGGCCGTGTTCTTTTATGCCAAGTGTCATTACCACAAGGACATTGCCCGGCTTAAGGGCGAGCAAGTCCACGATTCGGTTAGCAAAGCAGTGTTAGAGGTGAAGTTGTGAGTAGTCGTCGTTTACGTATTGATGTGTTCTTCGATTTCATCTGCCCCTGGTGCCTGATCGGCAAACGCCAATTGGAGCATGCGCAAGTACAGTTTCGCAGTCGTCACCCGGATGTGCAGGTCACCACGGTGTGGCATGGCGTGCAGTTGCTGCCTCAGTTGCCGGTACAAGGGGAGCCCTTCGCCGATTTCTACCGCAAACGCCTGGGCAATGCCGAGGCTATGACCATGCGCCAGGCCCAGGTACAGCAGGCTGCGGCGGCGGTTGGACTGACCATCGACTTCAGCCGCATCGAGACAATGCCCAACACCGCAGACGCGCACCGTTTGTTCGAACGCGTCAGCGTACTGGGCAATGCTACTCAGCGTGAAATGTTGCTCGAACGGCTGTTCGCCGCTTATTTCCGCAAACGCGAAAACCTGGGGTGCCGCGAGACCTTGCTCGCCATTGCCCGCTCCTGCGGCGCTGATGCGCAGGTGGTGCTCGATTGCCTGAAGGGCGACGCCACGCCATTTGACGGCTTTCCCGGCGCGACCAGTGGGGTGCCGGGCTTTCAGTTCGACCGTCGCATGACGATGGTCGGTGCACAACCTGCTCAGGCGCTGCTCGGGGCCATGAACCAGGCACTGAAAGAAAGTGATCACGAGCGGCAACCTGCATGAACCGACGTATCCCCGTGCCTGCCGGAAAGCTCCCGCAGGCGGGCGGTCGTGCACTGTTCGAATTCGATGACAAAAGCCTGGCGTTATTCAACGTCGAAGGTGACGTGTTCGCCGTCGACGACAGTTGCCCCCATCAAGGCGCCTCGCTGTGTGGCGGGCGCCTTGAGGGGTGGGTGATTCAGTGCTGCGCCCATGGCCTGCGCTTCGATTTGCGCAGCGGTTACTTGCTTAATTCCACCGCAGTCAAAGTCGCCAACTACCCGGTTGAGATCATCGACGGCCAGGCTTTCATCGTTATCGTTCCCGAGGAGGCCGCGCCATGAGCGCCATTGCTCTCACCCGTATCCACAGCCGAACGCGCGAACTGGCGCCGGGCTTTATCGTCAGTCTGATCGTTGCAGCGGCTGCGTCCTTTTTGTCCGAGCACTACGGCGCGCCGGTGATGCTGTTCGCTTTGTTGCTGGGCATGGCGCTGAACTTCCTGGCCGGTGACGGTGTTTGCAAGCCGGGCATCGAGTTCACCGCACGCACCGTGTTGCGCATTGGTGTGGCGCTGCTGGGCATGCGCATCACCCTCGAACAGATGGCAGCGCTGGGCTGGAAGCCTGTGGCGCTGGTGGTGATTCTGGTGGTAGTGACCATCGGCGTTTCAGTGATCGCAGCCAAGGCGCTGGGCTTTCAGCGTTTGTTTGGCATGCTCACCGGCGGCGCCACTGCAATTTGTGGGGCATCGGCCGCGTTGGCGCTGGCGGCGGCATTGCCCAATCATCCGCAGAAAGAACGCGTGACGTTATTCACGGTGATCGGGGTGTCGGCGCTGTCGACCCTGGCGATGATCGTGTATCCGATGATTGCCAACTGGCTGTCGTTGTCGCCACAAGTGGCGGGCGTGTTTCTGGGGGCGACCATTCACGATGTCGCCCAGGTCGTCGGTGCCGGTTACAGCATGTCGACCGAGACCGGCGATACGGCCACGGTGGTCAAGTTGATGCGGGTTGCCATGTTGCTGCCGGTGATCGTGTGTGCCGCCATGATCACCCGCATGCAGGGCGCCGACCCGACCGGCAAACGACCTCCGCTGCTACCTTGGTTCGCCGTCGGGTTTCTGATGTTGGCCTGTATCAACAGCACCGGCTGGGTGGCCCCGGTGGTGCAAGGGTCGGTCAACGAGTTGTCGCGCTGGTGCCTGGTGGTTTCCATCAGCGCCCTGGGTATGAAAACCCAACTCAAGGAGCTGGCGGCGGTGGGCATCAAGCCGATTTTGTTGATGGTGGGGGAGACGGTGTTCCTCGTCGTGCTGGTGCTGTTGTTGCTGCGCTGGGGAATGTAGGTACACAAACTTGTGGCGAGGGAGCTTGCTCCCGCTGGGGAGCGAAGCGCCCCACAAAGACCACCGCGCTTTTTCAGAAACTACTCGGCGTCTTTTTTGGGGCCGCTGCGCACCCCAGCGGGAGCAAGCTCCCTCGCCACAGGACTCCTCGGCCGGTGTCACAGACACCGGTTCTTTTGCGGCGACTGTACCAGCAGTCGCCGCTTTTTTTGCAAAACGCCGGGTCTGTTGCGTTCGGTTCAGGGTTCGCTGGAGCCGGGCGGGGTGGTCAGCTCCGGCGGTGCTTTGACGGTGTGCTTTTGCGCACTGCGCCATGCCGCGGGCGGCATGCCGAACTGGGTGATGAACCAACGGGTGAAGGAACTCGCCATCGAATAGCCGAGCATGTCGGCAATGCGCCCCAACGAGTAATTCGGGTTTTCCAGGTAGCGCAACACCAGGTCGCGGCGCACGTCGTTGATCAGGTCGTTGAAGGCGCAGCCGTCGTCTTTGAGGCGGCGCTGCAGGGTCCGAACGTTCATGCCCTGGGTCTGGGCGATCTGCTCGATGGTGGCGCGCCCCATCGGCAACAACAGGTAGATGGCTTTGCGCACCTCGAACAGCATCGAAGGGCCTTCGTGGCTGAGCAGCGAGTCAAGGTAGCTCTGGGCGTAGCGCGCCATGGCCGGGTCGGCATGGGGGTTGGTCATGTCGAGGCTGGCATTGGGGCAGACGATGCCATTGAACTCGCTGCCGAACTCCAGTTTGCAGCCGAACAGGCGGCGATGCAGTTGCAGGTTGTCGGGAGGCTGGTGCGTGAAGTTGACGCTGTAGGGATGCCAATGTGCGCCGAGCAGGGCGGCGCACAGGCGAAACATCACCCCGATGGCCAGTTCATTGGCTTGTCGGCAGGGCATCGGCGATTCGGTGACCACCTCTTCGCGAATGATCACCATCTTGCCTGCCTCCTCGATGAAGAGGGCCAGCGAATCGTTCATCAGATGACGGTAGTGCACCAACACTTGCAACGCATCACGCAGCGTTCGCTGATGAGAGAGCAACAGGCTGACCACGCCGAAGTCCGAGAGCTGGCGCGACTCGGCCATGCTCAAGCCGAAGCTCTGGCAGCCGCTGGCGGCGGCTGAATCCTCCAGCAACCGCACGGCGGCGTCGATGGGGATGCGATGTTCAGGAGCTTGCAATATGGCTTTACTCAAACCGACGCCGGCCAGTACGTCTCGGGGGTTGAACCCCAGGTACTGGGTGACCTCCAGGTAGTTGGTCAAGACGGCGGCGCGAACAAGCTTGGGCATGCGAAGGTCTTTCCTGGGCCGGTTGCGATTCAAATGAGCGTGGCGACTATATCCAGCACTTCAGCAATTGAACAGTTGTGACAACGTCGAGGGCGCTCGCCCGGTGCTGGCCGGAATCACATCGTTGCAGTGTAAAAATCGACACGCACCCATTGATTACAGTGAGCTGGAGAGAAGCTGCGGGGATATTCGACCAATGGTCGCTGCGCGACAACACGCGGAATTTTGTCATGAAAAGAAAAGTGCCTGACGTCCAATGAAAAGCGCCTCGGTCGGGCGCTCTTTAATGTCACTCCTACAAAAAGCCCCTGGCCAATAGAGCCAGTCGAGTCATCGAGAAAGCGAAGGTGTTGACGTGGACAAACTGCAAACTGCCGCAACCGTTGTGATCGTACCGGGTCTGCGCGAGCACGTTGCCGAGCATTGGCAAACGTTGCTTGAATCCAGGCTGTGCAAGGTGCGCAGTGTGCCGCCGCTTGAAACCGACAAGCTTGATTGCAGCAAGCGGGTCGAAGCCATTCAGCACACACTTGCGCAGATCGACGGGCCGGTGATTCTGGTCGCTCACAGCGCCGGCGTGCTGATGGTTGCGCACTGGGCTGCGCGTCACCGTCGTCCGATCAAGGGCGCGCTGCTGGCCGCTCCGCCGGACCTTGATGCCCAATGGCCGCAGGGCTACCCCTGCGCTGAAACCCTGCGTACCCAGGGTTGGGACCCTCTACCCAAAGGCCGGTTGCCGTTCCGCAGTCTGCTGGCCGCCAGTACCAACGACCACCTCGCCAGTCTGGACGCCGCCACGCGCATGGCCGAAGGCTGGGGCAGCGAGCTGCTCAATCTCGGCGAAGTCGGTCATCTCAATCCTGCTGCCGGGTATGGGCGCTGGCCACAAGCCGAAGCACTCATCCTCGAACTGGACCGCTGATTCAGGCGCCGGTTGGCCCGCGCCATCCGGCATTTGCCCTCACTCCTGAAAACGTAAACCCCTGGAACAAGGGGTTGCGCGAGGGCGGCTGCGCTTAAAACAAATACAAAAAGGCGGAGACAACGCAATGCACAACAATAAGAGTCACGGGTTCGCACCCTCGCGTTACACCTTGTTGGCCTCGGCCATTCTGGCCGCAGGCGTGCCGGTCGCGCAGGCGATCGAGCTCGACACCGGGAACCCGGACTGGACCGTGCGTTTTGATAACACTGTGAAGTACAACTACGGCGTACGCACCGAAAGCGCCGACAAGCGCATGCTGGCAACGCCGAACAACAACGACGGCGACTACAACTTCCGCAAGGCCGGGACCAACATCACCCACCGTGTCGACCTGTTGACCGAGATGGATGTGGTCTACCAGAACCACATGGGTTTCCGTGTGAGCGCTGCCAGTTGGTACGACAAGGCCTACGAGAACACCGGTTCCAATTCCAATCCGTTCGTCAACGGCAACGACGCAAGGTCGGGGCTGGTCGCCAACGACCCACGTCTGGCCGCGGTCACCCGTGACAACGTCGGCAATGGCAGCCCGCACCTGAGCAACTACGCCCAGCGTTACTACACCGGTCCTTCCGGCGAAATCCTCGACGCCTTCGTGTTCTACAGCACCGAAGTGGGCGAGGAGTCGCTGTTAAGCGTCAAGGCCGGTCAGCATAACGTGTTCTGGGGCGAGACTATTCTCAACCCGGTGCACTCGAACAGTTACGGCCAATCGGGCCTGGACCTGGCCAAACTGGCTGCCTCGCCCGGTACCGAAGCCAAGGAACTGTTCGTTCCGCGTAACCAGTTGTCGATGTCGTTCACCGTCAATCCCGAGTTGACCGTAGGCGCTCAGTATTTCCTGGATTGGGACGCCGCGCGCCTGCCGGAAGCCGGTACTTATTACGGCGGTTCCGATCTGGTCGGTTTCGGTGCGCAATCCTTCCTGCTGGGCAACACCAATGGCGTGGTGCCGGGCAGTCCGCTGGGGTGTGGTCTGGCACCCTGCAACGGTTTGACCAATGTGCGTCGCGGTCACGACCTGACGCCGGACAAGCGCGGAGACTGGGGGATTATGGCCAAGTGGTCGCCAGCCTGGCTGGACGGGACCCTCGGCGTTTACTACCGCGAAACCTCGGAAATCCTGCCGCAAGCCTGGCTGGATGCCAGAGGCCTGAGTTCGGCCAATCCCAACGGCACCCGGCCGGCAGGGCAAGTGCCTGCGGTGGTCAACACCCTCAACTCGCTGAGCACCGCCACCTATCAAATGGCCTATGCCGACAACATCAAGATCGTTGGCCTGAGCCTGTCCAAGGACGTGGGCGGGATTAGCGTCGGTTCGGACCTGAACATTCGTCACAATATGCCGTTGGCCAGTATTCCGGCGGTTGTCAGCACTAACAGTCCGCTGGGCCTGGGCGCAGGTCTTGGCCTGTTGCCTGCGCGCACGGCTGCCACCGGCGTGGTTTATGACACCCCGCAGAAGGGCGACAGCATGGCCGCCACCGGCGACACCTTGCACTGGACGCTCAACGGCCTGATGACCATTGCTAAAACGCCTGTGTTCGATTCGGCCACTCTGCTGGGCGAGCTGTATTACAGCAACCTGCTCAAGCTCGATAGCAACAACGAGGCGCTCTACAAGGGCAAGGATACCTATCGCGGCATCGACCAGCCGACCCGGGACAACTGGGGCATCGCGGTCAACTTCACCCCTACCTGGTACCAGGTGTTTCCTGGTGTCGACCTCAACGCCCCGATGTCCATCAACGTCGGTCTCGATGGTGTTTCACCGGTCTCCGGTGGCGGCGCCAAAGACACCGGTAACTACGCCATCGGCCTCGGGGCCGTTGTGTACAACAAATACTTTGTCGACCTGAAGTACGTGGACTCATTCGGCAAGGCCGACAAGTGCAACGTCAGCGGCGTGAGTACCGGCCCGACCGGAGGCGACGGCGCTGCGCCGAATGCCTTTAGCGGTAACGAAAACTACGCCTGTTACGCCGGTGGCTACTCCGCCTTCTCCGGTGGCGGGGCCACGACTGAGGACCGTGGCGCCGTTTACCTGACGATGAAAACCACTTTTTGATTCACCACTGATTTGCTCAATGCAAGCAGGAGAATAACAAGATGACATTCGCAAAAACCGTGTTGGCCGCTTCGCTGGCCATGGTCCTTGCCGCTCAGGCACAGGCCGCTGTTTCAACTCAGGACGCTGCCCGGTTGGGCACCAGCCTGACCCTGGTGGGCGCTGAAAAAGCCGGGAACGCTGATGGTTCCATCCCCGCCTACAACGGTGGCCTGACCACGCCGCCGGCCAGCTTCAAATCCGGTGACAGCATGCGTCCGGATCCGTTTGCCAGTGAAAAACCGTTGCTGCAGATCGACGGCAAAAACGTCGAGCAGTACAAGGGCATGCTCAGCGCTACCACTGTTGAACTGGCCAAGCGTTTCCCGACTTTCCGTGTCGATGTGTTCCCGACCCACCGCACCGTTTCGCTGCCCCAGGCCATTCTGGATAACGGCGTGAAAAACGCCAGCGGCGCCAAATCCCTCGAAAACGGGCTGGCCATCGACAACGTACTGCCGGGCGTGCCGTTCCCGATCCCGCAGTCGGGCAACGAAGCGATGTGGAACTTCCTGCTGCGATATCAGGGCGTGAGCATCAGCTCCAAGTACGACTCCTGGAACGTCGATTCCGCTGGCGTGCCAAGTCTGGCGACCACTGGGCAGGCGTTCATTTCCTACCCGATCTACGAAAACCTCGCGCAGCCGATCAGCAGCGCCGACGTGTATTACCAGATGAAGCTGTCCTACACCGGCCCTGCGCGCCGGGCCGGCGAAGCGGTGATGCTCAAGGACGCCGCCAACCCGTTGCAACAACCGCGCCGTGCCTGGCAGTACCTGCCGGGCCAGCGTCGGGTCAAGCTGGCACCGAACCTGGCCTACGACACGCCTAACCCTGGCACCGCTGGCGCGGGCACTTACGACGATGTCTTCGTGTTCAACGGTGCGCTGGATCGCTACGACTGGAAGCTGGTGGGCAAGCAGGAAATGATCGTGCCCTACAACACTTACAAGCTGACCTACGCCCAGGATCCCAAATCGCTGACCACGGCCAATCACCTGGCACCCGACTACGTGCGTTGGGAAAAACACCGCGTCTGGGTGGTGGAAGGCAACCTCAAGTCCGGCGCCCGACACATCTATCAGAAGCGCCGCTTCTACCTCGATGAAGACAGCTGGACCGCGCTGGCCTCTGATCAATACGACGCACGTGGTCAGTTGTACCGTGGCTCCTTCGCGTTCCTCAGCCAGAGCTACGACAAGCAGATCCCGGATTCCACGCCCTTCATGATCTACGACCTGGTGGGTGGTTCCTACAACATCAACGGTGTGGTCGGGCCTTATGGCGGCATCAAGTACACCGATCCGCTTTCCAAGGCGCAATGGTCGTCGGAGTCTCTGGCAGGTAGCGGGATTCGTTAAGCAAACCGTGACAAGCGTCCATTCGGTCCGCTGCCTGCAAGGCAGGGGATCGCGCGACGGTCGGCGCATACCGACCGTTTCGGACGCCAGGTTGGAACGTCAGGCACACGGACGTGTGTCCCGGCGCAGTTTTCCGAAGAGGACGCGGTATGTGTTCGTACAAAAGTTACCTGCAGCTGGCGCTCGGCGCTCTGCTTGCAGTGTTGCAGGGCCTGAGCCAGGCGTCCGCTTATGTCGACGTGCTGGATCTGCCGGCCAGGGTCAGCGCCTTGGCCGTCAACAGCCCGTTATCCGACATGGCCCGCGCCGGCGACCGCTTGGTCGCCGTCGGCCAGCGTGGCCACATTCTGTTTTCCGATGATGCCGGCCAGCACTGGCAGCAGGCCGCTGTGCCGGTCAGTGCCGACCTCAATGCCGTGAGTTTTCCTTCCGCCACTCAGGGCTGGGCGGTGGGCGGCGACGGGGTGGTGTTGCACAGCAGTGACGCGGGTGCAACCTGGAGCAAGCAACTCGACGGCCGCGAGATCGGTGCCTTGCTGGTCAAGCATTACCAGGCGATGGCCCGTGCCGAACCTGGCAATGAACAATGGCCGCTGCGGGTCGCCGAAGGTCAGCGGCTGGAGGCGCAGGGTGCCGACAAACCCTTGCTCGATGTCTGGTTCGCCAACGACCGCCTCGGCTATGTGGTCGGGGTGTTCAACCTGATCCTGCGCACCGAGGATGGCGGCCAGAGCTGGACGCCGTTCCAGGATCGCACCGACAACCCGCAGGGCTTTCACCTCAACGCCATCGCCTCTACCGGCGATGCGCTGTACATCGCCGGCGAGCAGGGCCTGTTGCTGAAGTGGGATGACGCCCAGCAGCGATTCGCCGCCCTGCAAACACCTTATCAGGGCAGCTTTTTCGGCGTCGTCGGCAAACCCGGCGAAGTGCTCGTCTACGGCTTGCGCGGCAATGTGCTGCGCAGCACCGATGCCGGCCTCAGTTGGACCTCGCTGGACACTGGCCTGCACGTCAGCATCACCGCCGGCCTCGTCGATGCCCATGGTGATTACCGCTTGTTTACCCAGGGCGGGCAGATGCTGGCGAGCCAGGGCACCGGTGCGCAACAGCGCTGGGTGCAGCAAGCCCAGCCGGTGCCAGTGACGGGCGTCACGCGCGCCGTTAACGATGCGCTGGTGGTGGTCGGCAGCCGTGGTGCGCGGACGCTGTCCGTTGAATAAGTCCTCGAACCCTTAAAGCGAGAACCCAGACATGGGCAATATCAAACAAGACGCCATGCCGGTGATCCGCGATCTGCATGATTTCGACCGCGATTCCGGCAATCGGCTGGAGCGGCTGGTGTTCAACTACCGTCCGCTGTTCATGCTGTTGATGGCGCTGGCCACTCTGGTCTTCGGTTACATGGCCGCGACTCGGCTGGAGCTGCGTCCAAGTTTCGAGAAAATGATTCCGCAGAGCCAGCCCTACATCCAGAACTTCCTGGAAAACCGCCAGTCACTGCGAGGTTTGGGCAATTCGGTGCGGGTGGTGGTGGAGACCACTCAGGGCGATGTCTTCGACCCTGCTTACCTGGACGTGCTCAAACAGGTCAACGATCAATTGTTTCTCACCGAAGGCGTCGACCGCGCCTGGATGAAGTCGTTGTGGAGCCCGGCGGTGCGCTGGACCGAAGTGACGGAGGAAGGTTTCCAGGGTGGCCCGGTGATGCCCGATACCTACCAGGGCAAGCCTGAAGAAATAGAACAACTGCGCCAGAACATTTCCCGCGCCGGTATCGTCGGCAGTCTGGTGGCCAGCGACTACAAATCGAGCATGCTGATCGTGCCGTTGCTGGACAAGGCCACGGCCAGCGGTCAGCGCATCGACTACCACGCCTTTTCGCAGATGCTTGAGGAGCAGTTGCGCGACAAGATCGAGTTTGCCGGCGACAGCGCTGCACACAAGGCCGGGGAGGAGGGCAAGGGCCCGTACAAAGTCCGGGTGATCGGTTTCGCCAAACTGATGGGCGACCTGATCGACGGACTGATTCAAGTGATGATGTTCTTCGGCCTGGCCGTGGTCACTTCGCTGGTCATCATTTACGCCTATACACGATGCGTGCGCAGCACCCTGCTGGTGGTCGGCTGCTCGTTGATCGCTGTGGTCTGGCAACTCGGCATCGTCGCCTGGCTCGGCTATGCCATCGACCCGTATTCGGTGCTGGTGCCTTTTCTGATCTTCGCCATCGGTGTGTCCCATGCGGCGCAGAAGATGAACGGGATCATGCAAGACATCGCCCGTGGCACCCACAAACTGATCGCCGCACGCTACACCTTCCGCCGTCTGTTTATTGCCGGCGTCACGGCGCTGCTGGCCGACGCCGTCGGATTCGCGGTGCTGATGCTGATCGATATTCCGGTGATCCGGGACCTGGCGATCACCGCCAGTATCGGTGTGGCGGTGCTGATTTTCACCTCGCTATTGTTGATGCCGGTGGCGCTGTCTTATGTCGGCGTCGGCGCCAAGGCGGCCGAGCGTGCACTGAACATCGACACGCGCGCAGAAGGGCACAAAGGCTTCGGCAAACTGTGGGACGTGCTCGACCGCTTCACCACGCAAAAATGGGCCACGGGGGCGGTATTGGTCGCGGTGCTGATGGGCATCGGCGGCTTCATGGTCAGCCTGCAACTGAAAATCGGCGATCTGCAAAGTGGCGCACCGGAGTTGCGTGCCGACTCGCGCTACAACCGTGACAACGCCTACATCACCCGCCACTACGCGCTGTCCAGCGACCTGTTCGCAGTGATGATCAAGACCGCACCGGAAGGCTGTCTGAACTACAAGACGTTGATTCTCGCCGACCGACTGGCCTGGGAGCTGCAGCAGTATCCGGGCGTGCAGGCGACGGCTTCGCTGGTGAACGCGGTGCGCCAAATCACCGCTGGCACCTATGAAGGCAACCCCAAGCTCAACAGCATCCAGCGCAATCAGGACGTGCTCAATTACGCTGCGCAGCAAGCCTCGGTCAACTCGCCGGAGTTGTTCAACACCGATTGTTCGCTGATGCCGGTGATCACCTTCCTCAAGGACCACAAGGCCGAGACGCTGGATGCCGTGGTCGGCATCGCGGAAAAATTCGCCCGGGAGAACAACAGCGAAGATCGCCAGTTCCTGTTGGCGGCCGGGTCGGCCGGGATTGAGGCAGCCACCAACATTGTGGTGCGCGAGGCCAATCGCACCATGCTGTTGTACGTCTATGCGGCGGTGACGCTGTTCTGTCTGATCACCTTCCGCAGTTGGCGCGCGACCCTGGTTGCCCTGTTGCCACTGGTGCTGACGTCGATCCTCTGCGAGGCGTTGATGGTGGCCATGGGCATTGGCGTGAAGGTCGCGACCCTGCCGGTGATCGCATTGGGCGTGGGAATCGGCGTGGACTACGCGTTGTATCTGCTCAGCGTGCAACTGCATTACCAGCGCCAGGGCCTGCCGCTGTCTCAGGCTTACCGCAACGCCGTGTCGTTTACCGGACGGGTCGTGGGCCTGGTGGGCATCACCCTGGCGGCTGGCGTGGTGTGCTGGGTCTGGTCGCCGATCAAGTTCCAGGCTGACATGGGCATCCTGCTGACCTTCATGTTCCTGTGGAACATGCTGGGCGCGTTGGTGCTGATTCCTGCCCTGTCTTATTTCCTCCTTCGCGAACGAGCGCTGGAACCCGGGCCTGTTACGCAGGCCGACAACCCCCCGATCTCTCAACGTCCCGGCATGCCACATGCCCTGACCACTTCCGAGTAAGCCAACGATGTCTGATTACAAAGCTCCTTTGCGCGACATGCGCTTCGTACTCAACGAGGTCTTCCAGGTGTCCCGGTTGTGGGCCAAATTGCCTGGCCTTGGCGAGGTGATCGATGAAGAAACGGCCGCTGCGATCCTTGAAGAGGCTGGCAAAATCAGTGGTGAGGTTATCGCACCGCTGAACCGCAGCAGCGACGAGCAGGGCTGCACCTGGAGCAACGGCACGGTCACGGCGCCGGACGGTTTTGTCGCGGCGTACCAGGCATTCGCCGATGGCGGTTGGGTGGGTGTTGGTGGTGATCCGCAGTTCGGTGGCATGGGCATGCCCAAGGCCATTTCGGCTCAGGTCGAGGAGATGGTCAACTCGGCCAGTCTGTCGTTCGGCCTGTACCCGATGCTGACCGCCGGTGCGTGCCTGTCGATCAATGCCCACGCCAGTCGGGAGCTCAAGGAACGCTATCTGCCGAACATGTACGCCGGCACCTGGACCGGTTCCATGTGCCTGACCGAGGCGCATGCCGGCACGGACCTGGGCCTGATTCGCACCCGTGCCGAACCTCAGGCCGACGGCAGTTTCAAGATCAGCGGCAGCAAGATCTTCATCACCGGCGGCGAGCACGACCTGACCGAAAACATCATTCATCTGGTACTGGCCCGGTTACCGGATGCACCCGCCGGTCCCAAGGGAATTTCGCTGTTTCTGGTGCCCAAGGTGCTGGTCAATACCGACGGCTCGCTGGGCGAACGCAACGCGCTGTCCTGCGGTTCCATCGAGCACAAGATGGGCATCAAGGCCTCGGCCACGTGCGTGATGAACTTTGACGGGGCGACCGGCTGGATCATCGATGCGCCGAACAAGGGCCTGGCGGCAATGTTCACCATGATGAACTACGAACGTCTGGGCGTGGGTATCCAGGGGCTGGCGTTGGGTGAGCGTTCGTACCAGAACGCCGTCGAATACGCCCGTGACCGTCTGCAAAGCCGTTCGCCGACGGGCGCGCAGAACAAGGACAAAGCGGCCGATCCGATCATCGTTCACCCGGATGTACGCCGCATGCTGTTGACCATGAAGGCCTTGAACGAAGGCGGGCGGGCGTTCTCCAGCTACGTGGCGCTGCAACTCGATATCGCCAAGTACAGTGATGACGCAGCGATCCGCAGTCGCGCCCAGGAACGGGTGTCGCTGCTGACCCCGGTGGCCAAGGCATTCCTCACCGACATGGGCCTGGAAACCACCCTCCACGGTCAGCAGATCCTCGGCGGCCACGGCTATATTCGCGAGTGGGGCCAGGAGCAATTGGTGCGCGATGTGCGCATCACCCAGATCTACGAAGGCACCAACGGTATCCAGTCCCTGGACTTGGTCGGGCGCAAAATCGTCGGCAGCGACGGGGCGCTCTACCGGCTGTTCGCTTCGGAAATCCGCAACTTTACCGCCAACGCCTGCGCTGACCTCGCCGAGTTCACCCAACCGTTGAACGCCGCCCTCGACACCCTCGACGAACTGACCGCATGGCTGCTGGACCGAGCCCAGAGCAACCCGAATGAAATCGGTGCGGCGTCGGTCGAGTACCTGCATGTATTCGGCTACACCGCGTACGCCTACATGTGGGCGCGAATGGCCAAGGCTGCCATGAGCACGCATTCCAAAGATGATTTCTACGCCAGCAAACTGGCGACCGCGCGCTTCTACTTCGCCCGTTTGCTGCCACGTATCCACTCGTTGAGCGCGTCGGCCAAGGCGGGCAGCGAATGCCTCTATCAATTGGATGCAGAGCAGTTCTGAGCCCACGTAAAAAGGACCGGGAACCACAACCATGATGGCGACAAAAATAATTCCGCCCGCCGACGGCGCCTATGCCTACCCCTTGCTGATCAAGCAATTGCTGCTGTCCGGCGTGCGCTACGAGCCGGGCCGGGAAATCGTGTATGCCGACAAACTGCGCTACAGCTACCAGACCCTCAACCAGCGGATCCGCCGACTGGCCAACGCCTTGACCGCTGCCGGCGTCAAGGCCGGGGATACGGTGGCCCTGCTCGACTGGGACAGTCATCGCTACCTGGAGTGCTTCTTTGCCATACCGATGATCGGCGCTGTGCTGCACACCGTGAACATCCGTCTTTCGCCGGATCAGGTGCTCTTCACCATGAACCATGCCGAGGATGACCTGGTGCTGGTGCATGATGATTTCCTGCCGCTGGTTGAACAGATTCACGGGCGGCTTGAAACCGTCAAAGGTTACCTGCAGCTCACGGACGACACAGCAACCGACACGTCGCTACCGGTGCTGGGGGAATATGAAAACCTGTTGTCCGGGGCCGCAGACCAATACGACTTTCCCGATTTCGATGAACACTCGGTGGCGACCCTTTTCTACACCACGGGCACCACTGGCGACCCTAAAGGCGTGTATTTCACCCATCGCCAACTGGTCCTGCATACCTTGAATGCCGTGGGCACTTTGGGCGTCTATCAGGGGTTGCCGCTGCTGCGCTCGGATGATGTCTACATGCCGATCACGCCGATGTTTCACGTGCATGCCTGGGGCGTGCCCTATGTTGCCACCCTGATGGGAATCAAGCAGGTGTACCCCGGTCGCTACGAACCCAACAGCCTGGTCAGGCTGTATCGGGAGGAGAAAGTCACGTTCTCTCACTGTGTGCCGACCCTTCTGCAAATGATCCTGGGCTGTGAGGAAGCGGCACACACCCGTTTTGATGGCTGGAAAATGCTCCTGGGCGGCAGCGCGCTGACCTTGGGCATAGCCAGCGAAGCGAACGCCAAAGGTATGCAGGTGCACAGCGGTTACGGCATGTCGGAAACCTGTCCATTGCTGTGCCTGACGTACCTGCGTGACGAAGACCTCGAACAATCCCCGCTAGCCCAACTGACTGCTCGTATCAAGACGGGCACGCCGGTGCCGATGGTCGACCTGAAAATCATCGACGCCAGTGGCAAAGACGTTGCCCATGACGGCGAGTCGCTGGGAGAGATCGTGGTGCGCGCGCCGTGGCTGACCCAGGGCTATTTGAAGGAACCGGAAAAGGGTGCAGAACTTTGGCGCGATGGCTGGCTGCACACCGGCGACATGGCTTCCATCGACGGGTTGGGCGGTGTGGAAATCAAGGATCGAATCAAGGACGTGATCAAGACAGGCGGGGAGTGGATCAGCTCCCTGGAACTGGAGAGCCTGATCAGCGAGCACGCCGCCGTGATGTCGGTCGCGGTCGTGGGCATCGCCGATGAGCAATGGGGCGAACGGCCCATGGCGCTGGTGGTGTCCGAACCGGGGCAGTACCTCGACCGCAAGATCCTGGAGACGCACCTGCAAGGGTTTGTCGAGCGCGGCCGCATCAACAAATGGGCGATCCCCAAGCAGTTCAAGTTCGTCGCCGAAATCCCCAAAACCAGCGTCGGGAAGATTGACAAGAAACTCATCCGGAAAAGCGTATCGAGTTGAAAGGCGTGGCGGGTGCAACAGGTCAGCGCCTTGGGCGCTGACACGTCTTGATTTCAGGGTTATTCGTCCTGTCACCAGGCCTGTGTTTTTACTATATTCGGTCCACATTTCGAACGTTCCATACGTCGACTTTCAGTCGCTCGGTGCGGAGCTCACGGTCCGCTGCGGGTATGTTGCCAACCCGTTACGCCCGGACAATTCATGCCGCCCCTGACCCTTAGAAAAGATTACTTCCAGACCGATGCCATGGCGCTGCTGATCGCCTTGCTGGTCGCCTCTTTCGTCGTCGTGTTCAAATTCTTTACCAACTTGAGCGTGGCGACGACGGTCCTGTACGTGACCCTGGTGCTGATGTCCGCCAATGTGTTTTCGGTGAAACTGGTGATCTGCGTCGCTTTGGCGTGTCTGTCAGTGCTGACCTTCATTTTTATCGTCGAACGCGATTACCTGAACACTGAAGCCGTGGGGGCTTATGTGCGTTGTATCGTTTCGTTGTCTGCCATCACTTTTCTAGCCTTGCGCAGCAAGCAACTGGCGGACACGTTGCGTCGTAACGAGACTTATCTGGTGGGTGCCCAACGGCTCAGCCAGGTCGGCAGCGTCGGGTTTCGGGTCGACCGTTCAGAGATTTTCTGGTCGGCGGAGACCGCGAGGATCTTCGAGTACTCAGTAAAAGAAACCCCCAGCATGCTGAAGATTCTGGCGCGCACGCACCCCGATGACCGGCATTTGGTCGAAAGCGTTTTCGACCAGGTCTCGCATCATGAACCGCGCCTGGAAGTCGAGCATCGGTTGCAGATGCCGGATGGTCGCATCAAGTACATCCACATGATTGCTCACCCCTTGCCGGCTCAACATAACGGCTTCGAGTACGTCGGCGCGGTGATGGATGTCACGGCAGCCAGAAAGTCTGAAGACGCGCTGTTCCAATCACAGTCACAGCTGGCGCATGTCACGCGCGTGACCTCGCTGGGCGAACTGGCTGCGTCCATTGCTCACGAGGTCAATCAGCCACTTGCCGCGATCAGAACCAGCGGTGAAGCCTGTCATCGCTGGCTCGACCGCAGCGAACCTGATCTCGGTGAAGTGCGCACATCGCTTGACCGCATGATCAGCAGTTCCAATCGCGCCAGCGAAGTCATTCGGCGCATCCGCACGCTTTCGCGTAACGGCGACCCTGAACGTCAGCGTGAATCTTTCAACGAGATCGTCAGTGACACGCTGGCCCTGGTGCAATACGAACTGAGCCGCAACCATGTGAAGTTGCGTGTGGAGCTGGCCGTGATACCGGTGCACGTCGGCGCCGACCGGGTGCAGCTTCAGCAAGTGATCCTGAACCTGATCATCAATGCCTGTCAGGCAATGACCGAGGTGGATCCACGCACGCGGATATTGAAGATCCGCACGTGGGTGCATAACGACGATGCCATTCTGGAAGTCAGGGATTGTGGCACCGGTATCACAGCCGAGGCGTTGCCATCGTTGTTCAATCCGTTCTTCACCACCAAGGCTGACGGGCTGGGCATGGGGCTTTCCATCTGCCGCTCCATCATCGAGTTCCATGAGGGACGCATCTGGGCAACCAGCAATCAAGGTGAAGGGGCGGTGTTCTCGATCGCGTTGCCTGCGCTCAAAAGTGAGTGCTGAGCACCGGTGAATTCCAGGCAAAAAAACGCCCGCCAAAAAAAACAGTGGCGGGCGCTTGGGAAGTGCCGGTTCGGCAAGGAGAGAGCCGAACCGGTCAGGGAAGAACATTCAGATCAAACGGCGACGCCATAGCCTTGCGCGATCCCGTCGAGGCGCAAGCGGTTGAAAGCCAGCAATCGCATGACGTAACCCAGCTTGATCGCGGTCGGACCGAGAATCGTCATCGCATGGGCGCCTATCAGTTCGGGTAACTTCAGGTAGGCCTCACATCCATACGCCAGGATGATCCCGACCAACAGCATCACCAGCCCGCCGATCAGCAATAGGTGCGACAGCTTCAACACACGGTGCGGATTTTCGAAAAAGTCATACATGTCGGTCAGCCCCTGGTGGATGTCGTGAAGCACAATGAACGCTCGCAGCGTTGTCGTTCGCCGAGTTGCGGCTCGGTCTCCCGAGGCCGCGAGCGGTCATTGTGAAGAGGTTCAGGCCACTGGAATCAACGGATCGGCAGCAGCCAGCGCAGTCGCGCGATCAGCCGCCGGCGGATAAATCCACACGGTGTTGATCTGGGTCTTGAGCTCCTTGGCCTCATGCCCGACCAGTTTCAATTGACGATCCCAGCCTTCGGTGAATACCGCGCCCCAGGCGCCTAGGTCCAGGCAGGTCACGTACTTGGGCTGGCTGTAGGTTATCGGTTCGACGCCCAGCAAATCCGCCGCGACGTTATTGCCGGCATAGCGGCCCAGTGAAATGGCGTGCTGGCAGGACATCCCGGCGAAGTTGCCAAGGGTGTCGGTGGCGGCGTACGCCACGTCACCCGCGGCGAAAACGTCGGCATGGCCCAGCACCTTCAGGTTGCCGTCGACGTGCAGACGGCCTTGCGGGTCGCGAGTGCCCACCACTTGTTCGGTGAGCGGGCTGGCGCGAAAGCCGACGGTCCAGATCACGGTGTTGGATTCAATGCGCTGGCCGTCGGCGAGCGTCACGCCGCCGGCATCGACCGACGCGACCGAGCTGTTGAGCACCCATTCGATCCCCAGGTGGTTCGACGCTTCGATGATGGATGGACGAATACCATCGCCCATCGAGGCGGCAATTTGCGGTCCGCGATCCACCACGATGACTCTGATGGAGGCATCGCTACCCAGCGCGGCACGCAAACGGGCGGGCATTTCGGTGGCCGTTTCAATCCCGGTAAAGCCACCACCGGCGACCACCACAGTGTTACGGGCGGTGCTGTACGGAAGGTTTTTCAGTGACTTGATGTGGGCTTCAAGACGGCTGGCTTCTTCGATCTGGTCGACGTCGAAAGCGTGTTCGATCATGCCTTCAAGCGCTGGACGAATCACGCGGCTGCCAGCGGCGAGCACCAGTCGGTCGTAGCTCAGCGTGCCTTGGGTACCAAACACGTCGCTGTAGGCGACTTGCTTGTTTTCCACATCAATATGATCAGCGCTGCCTTTGACGAATTTCACGCCCACAGCGTCGAACAGGTCGCCGAGCGGCGCCATCATGGTGTGGACATCCGCTTCATAGAAGCGCGGACGGATGCGCAATTCTGCCTGGGGAGCCAAAACGGTGATCTGCACGTCTTTACGGTCATGTTTGTCTAACAGACGGGCAGCGCTCAATGCGCTCCACACACCACCAAACCCTGCGCCGATTACTAAAATGTTCTGTTTCATGGGGTTGCTCCTGAAGACAAAAGTCGATCATTGAAGGGTTTGTCGGTTTAAGCGTGACCGTGATGCGGCTTGATCCAGGTGCGTGGCTTCAATGGAAAACCGCAACACTTAATCCGGCTTGGTTCGCTGTAGGAGATGGTATCGAGGGGGGATGGGCAGGGCACTTCTACATAGGGTAATTTGCGACACGCCTAAGTGTGGGGTGTGTATACCAAGGTATTAAAGCAAGGGAGCGTCGACGCTCAGGCCTTGCGATCGAGGATGTCTTCGAGGCAGGCCATCAGCTCGCCGCAGGGGAAGGGCTTGGGGAAATAAGCGACGGGCTCGGGGGATCTGTCGCTGACCCGGGGCGGCGAGCCTTGGTAGCCGGTGATGAAGATGACCGGCATCCTGATCCCCCTGGCCGATAACTCGTCATACATTTGAATGCCTGACATGCCGGGCATTTGTATATCGGAGATGAGGCAGCCGGTGTCTTGCGTCCCGGTGGCGGCGAGGAACGCTTCGGCGGTGGCATACACCCGCACGGTATAACCGTTGGAGCGCAACAGACTGTCGAGCGCCATGCGCACGGACTCATCATCGTCGACAACGGAAACAACAGCGGTATGGGGCATTTCAATCCCTGGACTGATATCAGGCAGCCCATCAAGGGCGCCCGCCATCAGCGCAAGATACGCCGTCCACCCGGGGGACGTACTATACGTGCGTATAAAACCTTACTGAGAACGATCGACGCCAAGTGCTTGCGCCATTCGTACCAGATCGGCGAAGGAGCGGGCGAACATCTTGCGCATGGCCTGACCACGGTGAATCTTTACCGTGATTTCGCTCAGGCCGATCTCTCCCGCAATCTGTTTGTTCATCAGCCCCGAGGCCGCCAGCGCCATGACGGTTTGCTCGCGCGGTGTGAGTGTCGCGTAGCGGCTGCGCAACTCCTCATTGCCACGTTCGGATTCGCGGCGCAGTTTGTCTCGGGCATGCGCGGCGGAAACGGCATCAATCAAATCCTGCTCGCGGAACGGTTTGGCCAGAAAATCCACGGCGCCTGCCTTCATGGCCCGGACCGTCATGGCGATGTCGCCGTGGCCGGTCATGAAGACGATCGGCACGTTGATATTGGCGGCCACCAACTCATTCTGGAAATCCAGCCCGCTGGTACCTTGCAGTCGCACATCCAGCACCAGGCAGCTGGGGATGTCGGGGCGGGCGTAGTTCATGAACTCGGTAACCGTGCCAAACAGCGCCACCTGTAATCCGATGGAGCGCAACAGGCTGCCGAGTGCTTCGCGCAGCGGGGCGTCATCATCGACGATATAGACCAGCGGCTCATGGTTCACGACTTTGTTCATAGGGTGATGTTCGTTCATGAGGCATCCATAGAGAGCAGTAATCCTGATTCAAGCGAAATGTTCTGCGTCAAAGCAATTTAGTCCGATTCGCATTGGGAGAGAAGCGGTAGCGCGAATTTGAATGACGCGCCATGCCCGACTGTACTGGTTACCCAGATCCGTCCCCCATGGAAATCGATGATTGAGCGGCAGATGGAAAGCCCCATGCCCAACCCGCGTTCCTTGGTGGTGAAGAATGGGTTGAACAATGAAGACAAAACGTCGGGCGCGATGCCCCAACCCTGGTCCGCCACTTCCACCACGGCCTCATCATCCGTTGCCCACGTGCGCACCTGCAGAAAACGGTCGCCAACCTTGACCCCGTCCATTGCGTGGCAGGCATTGACGACCAGATTGATGATGACTTGCTGCAATTGCACCCGGTCCGCATGCACGTAGTTCGAGTGCTCCGGGAGCTCGACTTTCAAGCTGATTTTGTGCAGGGCCAGCTCATGCTGGACCAGGCCAAGCGTCTGGCTGACGATGTCCTCCAGCGACTCGCGCTGTCGCAGTGGATCGGATTTGCGCGCCAGCGCGATGATTCGGCGGATGACATCGCTGGCGTGGCACGAACTGGCGATGATGCGATCAAGCGATTGCAGGGCTTCGTTCTGATCCGGCACTGGGCGATCAAGCCAGCGCCGACACGCTTCGCCGCTGCTGGTGATCGCCGTCAGTGGCTGGTTCACTTCATGGGCAATGGAAGCAGCAAGCTCACCGAGTGAAGTGACGCGCGTGACATGTGCCAATTGCGCCTGCATGCCGAACAGCGCCGTCTCGGCTTCCTTGCTGGCGGTGATGTCCATCAGCGCGCCAATGTATTCACAACGGTCCTGCTGTTCGAAGAGTGGGCTGGCAATCATATGTACATGCTTGATGCGGCCGTCGGGCATCAGCAGTCGGTGCTGGATTTCGAGCAGCGGCTCATGGCGCGCTGCTTTGGCAAACACCCCCTGCACCAAGGGCAGATCGTCGGGATGAGTCCGCGCCAGAACCATCGCCGCCGTCGGATGTTGGGTCAGGGGGTATTCGAAAATCCGCGCCGATTCGTCGGACCAGCTCATTGCTTCGTCGTCACCGCAGAAACCGACGCTGCCGGTTTGGCTCAAGCGCTGCGCGCCGATCAGGTACAGCTCGTTATGGCGCAGCCGGTCCGCGGCGTGTTTGCTGCGCAGGGCGAGAAAGGTGATTGCCGAGAGCGCCGTCAGGCACCGGAAAAAACCAGTGGTCGACTCCCAGCGTTCATAACCGCCGTTGTAAAAATACGTGGCTGTCAGCAGCACTATGCACATTAGTGCAATGTTGATCACCACGTTAATGGAGAACAGATTGGCCGCCATCAACAACAAGGTGATGTAAAGAATCGTCGGGGCGAAGTCGGATCGGGTTTCGGAGTTGATCACCAGGATGCCGATGACCACCACCAGGCCGACCAGCCAACCCAATGCGTTGATCAGTGGATTGGGACTAATGCTGGAGGCCGCGTCAACGGTCCTCGTGTCGGAGGTGCGCGGCGTGGCGGCGAATAAGTTGAAGAAAAATGGCGACGATTTGCGCGCAGTAGCTGACCTGTTGTTTTTCATCGTGGTCATGCATTCCTGATGTCATGGGGGCGGAGCATGGATGCCTATCGTAAAAGCAATGGTTTCCATCTAATAGGACATAAACCCCTGAAATACCGCCAAGTGCGCGCGCGTAGTCTTCCCGCGCTCCCGCTCATGCCCCCTCCCTATACTCAAGTATCGAACGCTAGACGCATGGATGAATGCGCTGTCCTCAGGTACGACAGACGTTCTGCGGCCACTTGCATAACCTGTTCATACACCGCGCATCGCTGCTCCGGATTGCTTGAAGGGGCGAGGTGACACCGCATCCTTTAACCTCAATGACCTGATGGTCGGGCGGTTTCCATGATGAACAGAAATGACCTGCGTCGTGCTGACATCAATCTGCTGGTGGTTTTCGAGTCGATGATGCACGAACGAAATGTCAGTCGTGTCGGCGAGAAGCTGTTTCTGGGCCAGCCCACCATCAGCAGCGCCCTGGGGCGTTTGCGCTTGATGTTTGACGACCCGCTGTTCATCCGGTCCGGTCGGGTCATGGAGCCTACCTCCCGTGCGGAAGAGATCTTTTCCAACCTTGCGCCAGCACTGGACGGCATTGCGGCGGCCCTGAGTCGTTGCCAGGCCTTCGATCCGGCGACCAGCGAAGCAACCTTTCATGTCGGTCTCTCGGATGATGTCGAATACGCGCTGCTGCCGACGCTGCTGCGCCGCCTGCGGACAGAGGCGCCGAACATGACGCTGGTGGTGCGCCGAGCGGATCACTGGCAGATGCCGCAGCTGTTGACTTCAGGGGACATCTCCCTGGGCATCAGTCACACCCTTGAGCTGCCGGCCAATGCCCGGCGCAAAACGCTGCGCTCGATTCGCCCGATGCTGTTGCGCGCCGATTCGCAGGCCGGTGAATTGGGGTTGGACGAATTCTGCCGACGCCCACATGCCGTGGTGTCGTCGATGGGCAATGTCATTGAAGACGCGGACAGCGCGCTGAGTCACCTGGGCCGTCATCGCAAGGTCGTGTTGACCGTGCCGCAATTCAGCGCGTTGCCGGTGCTCTTGGCCAACAGCGACATGATTGCCATCGTCCCGGACTACATTGCCCGGTCCATGGCCTTGATCGGTGGCCTGAGGGCCGAAGTAGCGCCGCTCGAACTGCCGCAGCAGGAACTTTCAATGGTCTGGCGCGGAGCGACGCACAACGACCCCGCCGAACGCTGGTTGCGCTCGCGCTGCAGCGCGTTTCTGGCTGAGCAGGATGGAACGCTCTGCCGCCCGGCGTCGGCCGAGGCCTTCACTTACGCCGTTGCCTGAGACGATCCAGACTTCCGGGAAGAAATAATGCTCATGTTCTTGCAAGAACACCCGCTGATTATCGGTGCCGTCCTGATGCTGCTGGACTTGTCACTGTGGCACTGCCTGGACGCCACCCAACCTGTGTTGCGGATCTGTTCACGAATGGTGTTGTTTGTGGCGTTCTCTTGGGTATTGATGGCAGCCGGCATCAGCCCGTTGCAGCCACCGCTGTGGCCTGACGACGCCATTCTGAATCTGGCGGCGACCGTTCTGGGCATCGCCTGGTGGCTGTTTGCGGCCAGGACGTTGACGGTGGTTCTGGGCAATGGCCTGACCTCGCGCGAAGGGCACACCGCACGCTTGTTGCATGACGTGATGGGGGCTGGCGTTTTCCTGATCGCCATCGTCGGCGCTGCGGCGTATGTCTTGCAGTTGCCGGTCAAAGGGTTGCTGGCGACTTCCGGGGCGATGGCGATCATTGTCGGCCTTGCGTTGCAGAGCACCTTGAGTGATGTGTTTTCCGGCATTGTGCTCAACACCACCAAGCCATACGACCTGGACGACTGGATTTCCATCGACGGCATTGAAGGCAAAGTGGTGGAAATTGACTGGCGTTCCACCCACCTGCTGACCGATCTGGGCAGTATGGCCGTCGTGCCCAACTCACTGGCGGCGAAAACCAAAATCCTCAATTTCAGCCGTCCCGGCAATGTGCACGGGGTCGTTGTGATCATCGCGATTCCCAGTCATGTGCGCCCACGGCGGGCCATGGACGCGCTGGAAAAAGCCTTGCAGGGCACCCGCGCCTTGCTCCCCGGATTCAAGCCGAAAGTGTCGGTGAAAAGCTCACACCTGGAATACAACGAATACGAACTCAAAGGCTTTATCGAATCGATTTCGCACAAGACCGAAGTGCGCAACCTGATGTTCGACCTCGCGCATCGGCACCTCGAAGCGGCGGGGGTGACGTGGCTTTCAGAACCGGCCGTTCAGGCATGGAGCCGGCCACGACGCTTGCTGGAAGACGTGAGAGTGTTCCGGTCGTTGAGCATGGAAGACCGTGACCGACTCGCCGACCACATGACGGCCGTGGACTATCAGGCCGATCAAGTGATTCTTGCGTTCGAAGAAATCGCCGACTGCCTCATGCTCATCAGTACCGGCGTGATCTCAGCGTCGATCCATGATGGCGAGCGTTTCATCGAAGCCGGACGCCTGGGCCCGGGCGAAGTCATGGGCGAGGAGGGCATCCTCGCGCAAGGACGCTCAAGAGCGGAATTTCGCAGCCTCACCAGCGGGCGTCTGTTCCGTATCGAGAAGGCCATGCTCGGCTCGCAATTGGAACACCACAGTGATCTGCAGCTCGCGCTGGATAATTTGCAGCACCAGCGCGAGGAGATTCGTGAGTCGGTGGTTGCGAAAAAAACGCCGCACATCAAGCGCAGCGGCTTACTCGGCTGGCTGCAGAAAAAACGCCTGCCGTCAGCGTGAGAAGCGGCTGCGGTATTCCCGAGGCGAAATCGAGAGGTGGCGGTGGAAGGTGTAGCGCATGCGCTCCTCATCGCCGAAACCGCACAACTGCGCGATCTGGTCGATGTTGCGCTGAGAGTCTTCGAGCATCCGCCGTGCAGCTTCCATGCGAAACAGCTCAAGTGCCTTCGCCGGTGTCCGTCCCACCTTGCGTTTGTAGACGCGGGAGAAGTTGCGCGGACTCATCTGGGCTTGTCGAGCCAGTGCTTCAACCGTCAGGCTGGCATCGCTGAGGTTCGCGCTGATCCACAGGTGCAAATCGTCGAAGCCGGCGCTGTCGTCCGTTTGAGATTGCAGCAGTTGGCTGAACTGCGCCTGACCACCGGGGCGCTTGAGAAATACCACCAGTTCCCGAGCCACCTGCAACGCGACCTCACGACCGCAATCGGCCTCGACCAACGCCAGCGCCATGTCGATGCCGGTGGTGACCCCGGCCGATGTCCAGACAGTTCCTTGCTGGACAAAAATCGCATCGATGTCGACATCAATCGTCGGGAAACCGCTCTTGAGCATGTCGCACATTGCCCAGTGCGTGGCGGCCCGCAGGCCTTCAAGTAGCCCTGCCTGGGCGAGCAGAAATGTGCCGCTGCACACCGAGGCCGTGCGTTTGGCCTTGACCGACGCCTCGCGCAACCAATTCACCAGGTCGACGCTGTCAATCATGGCCTGACGGATGTTCGGCGCTCCGGGCACGATCAGCGTATCGATCGCCATCCCGTTGAGTGAATGCAGGGCTGTGGTGTGGACCGATAGGCCTTCGGCGGTAGCGATCAATCCACCGTCGTGGCTTGCCGTGTGCAGCGAGTAGCCTGGCAGACCGCGTTCGGCCATGGCTTTGGAGGCGGCCCAGAACACGGTTTGTGCGCCGGTCAGGTCAAGCAAGCCCATCTGGGGGTACGCCAGGAACACCAGGCTGCGCGGCTGAGAGAGTGATTCATGGAGCGGGGCGGTGTCGTGAACAATGGAATTCATGGCTGCGTCGAGACTCGGTTATCGCTGTTATTGGCGATGAAGGGGTTTGACTGGCGCGATTGAAATAAGCCGGTATTGAAAACCTGTCAAGTTTTCGCGATCACTCAATCTGCGAATGGTTATACGCAGGAGCAGGCCCCGTTTTCCTGGCCGTAATTCAGGGTTATATGTCATATCGAATAACGGCGCCAATCGATAATATTTCCTGTTAGTCGACGATTCGTAACCGAATTCACTAAGCGACTAAGAACTAAAAAGATATCGCCCAAAACCTGTCTGGCTGTTTCTTTTCAGGGTTGGCAAAAACTGACGTTTGTTATGTAGAGCGCTGTCTTCACCAGGGCGCTCTCCCTGAATTTCCCCAGCATTCGCCAAGAGATCCGTTGTCATGGTCGATCAGTCACTACGCCTGAAATTTCGCCAGCCGTTGCTGGTGATCATGATCACTTTCGAATTGATGTTGAGCGGCTGCGGCTCGCTCCGCCGCCCGATGATTGATACGGTTTCCACCCCGCAGCCGACTCGCGAATTCGCGTCGTTGAATCGCTTCCGTTTTGTGGCCGATAACGCGCAGCAATCCATGGCGTTCATGCAAGCCTGGGAGGCGGATCGCAAAAAGGCCGGGAGAACGAGCATCACTGCGCTGGCGATCTCCGGGGGGGCCAATGGCGCGTTTGGCGCTGGGGTTCTGGTGGGCTGGAGTCGCAGTGGCACCCGCCCTGATTTCGATCTCGTGACCGGCGTCAGCACCGGTGCGTTGATCGCGCCACTGGCCTTTGCCGGGAAATACTGGGACCCGCGCCTGATTCGGGGTTACCGCAATGTCGGTGCGACGCAATTGACCGAGCGCGGCCTGGGCATGCTGGCGCGACCCTCGCTTTACAGTGGTGAACCGCTTGCAGCGATCATTGAGCACTACACCAGTGCGGCGTTGTTGCACGCCGTGGCGGATCAGCACCGTCTGGGTCGCCGTCTGCTGGTGGCGACCACCAACCTCGATACCCAGGAAACGCACATCTGGGACATGGGGGCCATTGCGCTGTCCGCTCAAGAACCCGGAAACGAACACCAGGCGCTGGCGCTGTTTCGCACGATCATGACCGCTTCAGCCAGCGTCCCGGGGATTTTTCCGCCGATACCGATTGCTGATGGTAATACCTCGGAGATCCATGCCGATGGCGGAGTCAATGTGCCTTTCCTGCTGTTGCCGGAAGCGTTGGTGCAGTGGCAGATCAATCAGCCGAGCCTGATGCCGGGCAAGATTTTCATCATCATCAACGCGCCGATGGCGCCCCGTAACAATCAATTGAGTGGCGGTGCCGTCGCTATCATGGGGCGTTCGTTCGACTCGCTGAGTCGCGCCAACCTGCGCATGCACGTTGCGATGGCCACGGCGTTTGCCCATCGCCATCACGTACAGCTCCGGTATGCGGCGCTGCCATCCGATCTGGATACAGATCCACTGGATTTCGAGGCCGCGCGCATGGCCGGTCTGTTCGACTTGGGTGTCGCCCGTTATACCGACCTGACACAAGGCCTCAGCGACGCCCCTCTGGCTGAAAGCGTGCCCTGAGCATCGAAGCTCATAAGATCAATGGTTGGGGACTTTGTCCGATAAATGAGAACGCCGCCCGATGAGGCGGCGTTTTCGTTATCTCTGGCTCAGGCGATCAGCGATTGGAGTTTCTTCAAGATCTGCGCGGAGGGATCGCCGTATTTGGCTTGGCTGGATTGCCGGGTATCCGGCTCGGTCACCACCCCCGCCAGAATTTCAGCCAGGTTGTGAAAGTGTCCGCTTTTCTTGTCCACTGGGTCTGCGCCAGTGTTGTGACCCAGGTTCAAGGCGGCTTCCAGAGACAGGCGTTGTGACAGCCATTCGGGCGTGGCCTTTTCTTCCGGGCTCATGTTATTCATAAAATCCAGTGCCGCCCGGGCGCGACCAAAAGGGTCGTTGGCAAACGGATCTTTCCAGTTTTGCTGTTGGTCCGCCGGGCCACTGTAATAGCCGGTGGCAAGCCGCCCCTGCTGACGCATCAAGGCTTGTGCCGAGGCCTGTTCCTGCGCCGTGAAAATCCCGCCTTCATTGGTGGCCACTGCATTCAGCGAACGACGATCCAGATCACCCATCAGGCCATTACGGTCCTCATCGCTGCCGGTGTACGGTTTGCCGCTGGCGTTCATCTGGGCGTATTTCTCATCCATGCGCTTGCGAGCATCGGTGGCCACTTGCTCAAACGTCTTGTCCTTCGAACTCGAGACCGCGCCCGGCTTGGAGGCGCCTAACACCAGGGCATCGGCATTCATGCCTTCGCGCACGGGGAAATACGGCGCATTGCCTGCGATCGATTTGCTGTAGTCGGTAGAGGTGCTGGAGAGACTTACCGAATCGGCCTCTTTCGCTTTGACCGGTGGCGCCTCGTCCTGGGCCATGCGCTGCTGAGCTTCAGTGGCGGATTGAGTGTCGACGGCAGTCGTGTAGGCAGACATCGCACTTTTCGATGCGGTGGAACCGATTAACATTGGTCTTCCTTGGCGAGTGAGTCGCGGCGTCAGGCAGGAATGGAAGATGCGTTGTCCGTGAATACATCATCTTTCGGACAGCGTCACCATCATCCATAGGTTTAGTCGGCCCTCAATGCCGCTGGAGCAGGGCGGCTTCGATGCAGCTCAGCAGTCTGTCGGCGTCACAGGGTTTGGACAGGCAGGCGATCAGCTCTGGATTGTGGGCACTCAGGGCGGGCGCCGCACCAGGGTAGGCGGTAATGAGAATCGTGGGGATGTGAAAGCCCATCGAGACCAGCCGCTCACACATCTCGACACCGCTCATTCCCGGCATTTGAATATCGGACACCAGGCAATGGGTTTCAGCCGACACGTTTGCGTCGAGAAACGCCAAGGCGCTGCTGTAGGTTCGGGTCTGATAACCGCCGGACCTTAACAGGCTTTGCAGGGCACTCCGTACGGAGTCGTCATCGTCGACAATCGCAATAATTGCTGTCGTACGGATGGCAGTGGTTTGCGTCATTGGGTTTTCTCGTGACAGCACTTGTCGTCACTACAAGATACGCAGTCCAGATGGGGGGGAAAGTATACCTATGTATGACTGACTAACCTTTAGGTGTTGATGCCGCAGCCGCCGTTCAGTGCCATCTTGCGCAGTACTCAGACCCTTGGCAGCCCCGGAAGCCACGTCCGTGCGATGGTGCCGGCAACTGGAATTCATTGGACGATCAGTCGACAGATTAAAGCAGCAGGCCATACTGCGGCATGTCCAACTCTAATGGATTCCAGAATGCAAATACTGTGGGACGATGGTGAGCGCACGTTCAGTCGGGAGCGACGCTGCCAGGGCGGCAGTGATCGCACGGTTCTCCTGGCGCGAGCGGCAGCGGAGCAACCGCATCCAGCCTGCCTGGGCCGCATCGTGCATGAGTTCGGCCTGAAGGACGAACTGGACGAGAGTTGGGCGCTCAGGCCCCTCGAACTGGTGCGCGAAGCTGGCCAGATGCACTTGGTGCTTGAGGATGTCGGCGGTGAACCGCTGGTGCAGCTGCTTGCCGCACCCATGCAAACGTCGCCGTTCTTGCAGCACGCCATCAGCATTGCGGTGGCGTTGGGCAAGCTCCATCAGCGCGGGCTTGTTCACAAAGACATCAAGCCCAGCCATATCCTGGTGAACTGTGCCGACGGGCAAGCGCGCCTGACCGGATTCGGGTTGACCTCGCGGTTACCGCGCGAGCGGCAGGCGCCCGAAACCATGGCGGGAACACTCGCTTACATGGCGCCGGAGCAGACCGGCCGGATGAATCGCTCGATCGATTCGCGCAGCGACCTGTATTCCTTTGGCATCACGCTTTACCAGATGTTGACCGGCTCGCTGCCATTCACGGCGACCGATCCGATGGAATGGGTGCATTGCCATATCGCCAAAAAACCGGTGGCGCCTGGTTTGCGCGTTGAAACCATACCGCCAGTGATCTCCGATATCGTCATGAAGCTGCTCGCCAAGACCGCCGAGGAGCGCTATCAGACCGCGTCCAGCGTGGAACATGATTTGCGCCAGTGCCTGGCGGATTGGGAGCGCCTGGGCACCATCAACGCCTTCGCGTTGAGCGAGCATGGCACCTCGGAACGCCTGCTGATCCCCGAAAAACTGTACGGTCGCGAGCAAGAGGTCGACACACTGATTGCCGCATTCGGTCGGATCGTTGCCAACGGCGCGCCGGAACTGGTGTTGGTCACCGGGTATTCGGGCATCGGCAAGTCTTCGGTGGTCAACGAACTGCACAAAGTGTTAGTGCCGCCACGCGGAATTTTCGTGTCCGGCAAGTTCGATCAGTATCGCCGTGATGTTCCCTACGCAACGTTGGTGCAGGCCTTTCAAAGCCTGGTGCGCACGCTATTGGGCAAGAGTGACGCCGAACTGGCGGACTGGCGTGAGAAGTTGCATAAGGCACTGGAGGCCAATGCACGGCTCATGACCGATCTCATCCCGGAGCTGAAACTGGTCATCGGCGAACCGCCACCGGTCCCCACACTCGATCCGCAACAGGCGCAACGGCGTTTCCTGGTGGTGTTCCGCAACTTCATCGGCGTTTTCGCCCGGGCCGAACATCCGCTGGCATTGTTTCTTGATGATCTGCAATGGCTCGACGTCGCCACGCTCGACCTGTTGGAGGATCTGCTCACCAGCGCCGACATGCGACATCTGTTGCTGGTTGGGGCTTATCGCAGCAATGAGGTGGATGTCACGCATCCACTGACGACCAAGCTCAAGTCCATCCGCAAGGCTGGGGGCCGGGTCCATGAGATCATGCTGGCACCGCTCGCCAGGACCCACATTGAGCAGTTGATTGCCGAGACCCTTCACGAAGAGATCGTGCGAGTCGAACCTTTGGCGCAGCTGATCGAGGACAAGACCGCCGGCAATCCTTTTTTCGTGATTCAGTTTCTGCAGGCACTCGCCGAAGCGCAGTTGCTGACCTTCGATCATGGCGCACGCCGCTGGTGCTGGGACCCCAATCGCATCCACGCCATGGGCTACACAGACAACGTTGTAGACCTGATGGTCGCTAAACTCGCCCGACTGCCTGCCGAGACACAGCGGGCGCTGCAGCATCTGGCGTGCCTGGGCAACGTCGCTGCAATCGCTACGCTTTCCCTGGCACTGGGCCTGTCGAAGTCACAGTTGCGTGCGGTGATGTGGGAGGCGATCCGACTGGAACTGGTCGAGCGCCTGGACGGGGCGTTCGGTTTCGTCCACGACCGCATCCATGAGGCGGCGTATTCGCTGATCCCCGTCGAACTGCGCCCCCACACGCACCTGCGAATAGGGCGGTTACTGGCCGCACAAACGCCGGTGTCAGTGTTGGATGAGGCGATCTTTGACATCGTGGGTCAACTCAATCAAGGCGCGGCACTGCTCACCGACACCAGTGAAAAGGAACAACTGGCCGAGTTCAACCTGATCGCCGGCCAGCGCGCGAAGGCATCTAGCGCCTATGCGTCAGCGCTCAACTACCTCACCACCGGCGTCCAGTTGCTGGACGAGGAGTGTTGGGTGCGGCGCCACACGTTGCGCTTTGAAATGGAGTTGAACCGGGCCGAGTGCGAGTTCCTGACCGGGCAACTGGCCGTCGCGGACACTCGCCTGACGACACTGTCGGCACACGCGACGACGACGGTCGAACGAGCCAATGTCGCTTGCTTGCAGATGGACGTCTACTTGCTTCTGGACCGCAGCGACGGCGCCGTGGCGGTCTGCCTCGCTTACCTGCGGCATGTGGGCATCGAGTGGTCTGCCCATCCGAGCGACGATGAAGTGCGCGAAGAATATGACCACATCTGGTCGTTGCTGGGCAGCCGACAGATCGAGGAACTCATCGACCTGCCGTTGATGGACGATGCGGCGTCACTGATGACCGTCAACACACTGGGCAAGCTCTTTGCACCCGCCTTGCAGACGGACGCGAACCTGGCTTGCCTGCTGATTTGCAAAGCGGTCAGTCTCAGCCTCGAACGGGGTAACTGCGACGCCTCATGTGTGCTTTATGCCAACGTCTTCAGAGTGGCCGGAAGGCGCTTCGGTGACTACCAGGCGGGGTTCCGGTTTGGGCAACTCGGCTGTGATCTTGTGGAGCAACGCGGCCTTAAGCGATTCGAGGCCAGCACCTATTTATGCTTCTCGAGTTTTGCCGTCCGCTGGATGAAACCCGTAGAGCAATGTCGCGACCTGCTGCATCGGGCCTTTGTCGCGGCGAACCGCATAGGCGACCTTCCATACGGCGCTTATGCAGGCAATTGCCTCACCTCCGATTCACTGTTCGCCGGGGATTCGCTTCCCGAGCTCCAGGCCGAAGCCGAACGGGGGCTGGCGTACGCGAGGAAAGTCCGTTTTGGTCTGGTCATTGATTTCATGGTGACGCAGCTTGCCCTGATCCGAATGCTCCGAGGCCTGACGCCTGCCTTCGGTTGCTTCGACGACGGACAGTTCGAGGAACGCGAGACCGAAGCCCATCTGTCCAGCAGTCCGGACCTGGCATTGGCCGCTTGTTGGTACTGGGTTCGTAAACTGCAAGCGCACTACATGGCCGACGAAATCGAGGCGGCAATGTCCGCTTCCGCCAAGGCGCGGCAGTTGCTCTGGACGTCCTACTCGTTTTTCGAGGAAGCCGAGTATCACTTCTACGACGCGCTGGCCCGGGCCGCCTCGTGTGATGGCGTTTCGGGTGAGCAACGTGCGCAGAACCTGCTCGCCATGCAGGCCGACCATGCGCAGCTGCAGACGTGGGAGCAGCAATGTCCTGAGAATTTCGCGAGCCGGGCCGCACTGGTCGGTGCCGAAATCGCCCGTCTGCAAGGGCGCCTCATTGAGGCCGAGCTGCTGTACGAGCAGGCGATCAAAACGGCGCAGGAAAGCGGTTTCATCCACATCGAAGCGTTGGCCAACGAACTTGCCTCACGCTTCTACGCGGCCCGCGGTCTTGGCAAGATTGCCCGTGTCTATTTGCAGGATGCCCGGTATGGCTACTTGCGCTGGGGCAGCGATGGCAAGGTGCGTCAGCTTGAAGCCAAGTATCCGTCGCTCAGGACTGAAGAACACGCGCCTGGCGCGATAACGACCATGGCCACCCCGGTCGAGCACCTTGACCTCGCCACCGTTCTCAAGGTGTCGCAGGCCGTGTCGAGTGAAATCGTGCTGGAGAAACTGATTGATACGGTGATGCGCACGGCGATTGAATTGGCGGGTGCCGAGCGCGGCCTGTTGATTCTGTGCAAGGGCGCCGAGTACCGCATCGCCGCGCAGGTGACCGCCGGTGACAGCGCTGCGCAACTGCGCGATGCGCCGGTCAGCATGGAACTGATGCCCGAATCCGTGTTGAACCATGTCATGCGCACCCGGGAGAGTGTGTTTCTGGACGATGCCGTGACGCAGTCGCCCTTCGCCGCAGACGCTTATATTCGTCAGCATCGCACCCGTTCTGTTCTGTGCTTGCCGTTGATGAACCAGGCCAATCTGGTCGGCGCGCTCTACCTCGAAAACAATCTGAGCGTGCGGGTGTTCAGTCCGGACCGCGTCGCGATTCTCAAACTGGTGGCGTCGCAGGCGGCCATTTCACTGGAAAACGCCCGTCTGTACCGCGAGGTCGGGGAGCGCGAAGCGAAGATCCGGCGCCTCGTTGATGCCAACATTATCGGGATCGTCGTGTGGAACGCCGACGGCGACATTCTGGAAACCAATGACGCTTTTCTCAGCATGCTGGGTTACGCCCGGGAGGATCTGGACAAGGGCCTTTTGAGTTGGCGTGACCTGACGGTCCCGGAGTTTCGCGACAACAGCGAACGCTCGATGGTGATGGCGGTGCAAACCGGACATGCCCAGCCTTTCGAAAAGGAATACTTCAAAAAGGACGGCAGTCGCCTGCCGGTTATCGTGGGCCTGGCCATGATCGAACCTGGCAGCACGGAAGGGGTCGCTTTTGTGCTGGATCTCACCGAGCGCAAGGAGGCGGAAGAAAAAATCCGTGACAGCGAACGTCGATATCGCGAGGTTCAGACGGAGTTGGCCCATGCAAACCGCGTGGCGACCATGGGCCAGTTGGTGGCGTCCATCGCTCATGAAGTCAATCAACCCATTGCCGCCGCCATCCTTAACGCCAATGCGGCGAAACGCTGGCTCAACGCCCAGCCCCCTGAACTCGTCGAGGTTCGTCAGGTACTCGACAGCCTCATCAAGGATGCCAATCGCGCGGCTGATGTGCTGGGACGAATCCGCGGTCATATTCGCAAGGCGCCGCAGCCCAAGGGGCCAGTCGATATTCATTCGGCAGTCGGCGAAATGATCGAGTTCACCCGGGGCCAGATGATGAAAAACGGGGTGTTGTTGGACACTCGACTCATGGACGGGTTGCCATCCATTGAGGGGGATCGGGTCGAGCTGCAACAGGTTCTGCTCAACTTGATCATGAATGCGTTGGAAGCCATGAGTAGCAACCCTGAAGGCGAACGTCGACTGTTGATCAGCGCAGGTGAGGGCGACTCAGGCTACTTGCTGATCAGCGTCAGCGATTCGGGCCCCGGGTTTGAGGCAGAAACCGCTGAGCGGATCTTCACCTCGTTTTACACCACCAAACCTGCGGGTCTGGGGATGGGCTTGTCGATCTGTCGCTCGATCATCGAGGCCCATGGTGGCCGGTTGTGGGCAAGCGCTCATCAACCTTGCGGGGCCACGGTCCAATTCACGCTGCCTGTTGCGACGGATTGAACCTGACACCGCTCGCATTCGCCGTGTTACGCCCGGAATGTTTACGCTTCTGGGCGTAACCGTAGCGGCGAAATGAGTCCTCGCCCCCGCGACAGCTGTCAGTCCATGGAAAAGTGGGCATTGATATCCATCCCGCCGTTGTATGCATTGCCAACATCGGCAACACGGCGCTCGATCAGGCGATCCGATCCGCCTTCGGCAACCCTGCGACGCTCGATCAGGCGATCCGATCCACCTTCGGCAACACTGCGGCGCTCGATCAGGCGATCCGATCCACCTTCGGCAACACTGCGGCGCTCGATCAGGCGATCCGATCCGCCTTCGGCAACCCTGCGACGCTCGATCAGGCGATCCGATCCACCTTCGGCAACACTGCGGCGCTCGATCAGACGATCCGATCCGCCTTCGGCAACACTGCGACGCTCGATCAGACGATCCGATCCGCCTTCGGCAACACTGCGGCGCTCGATCAGACGATCCGATCCGCCTTCGGCAACACTGCGGCGCTCGATCAGGCGATCCGATCCGCCTTCGGCGACACGAGTTGGCGCCGATCTGGCGCGATGTTGTTGCACCGGTGGGTCACGATCATCCGGTGCATTATTTTCCCGGCCGACGGCAATATTTTGTTCGGCGTACCCTTCGGAGGCGATAGCTTGGGTAGCGATCAAACCCGTCGCGGCAAGAAAGGCGATGGCCAGACCCAATTCGGAAGTTTTCATTATATTCACCCTGATTAGTCAGTAGGCTCAATTCATAAATAACCTTAAGTTTGCGAGGCGCTATTTATGTAGTTGAACGGGTAACGTGTGAAAAGCTGGTTTCGTTAGAGCCATTCAAATAGTAAAGGAATGAACAGAGACGTCACTTATGCCTACGGTCTCTGCGCAGGCATCTTCGTATAAGTTGCTCATCCCTTGGTATGGCCTGTGGCGGGATGAGCGTACTTGAGTCGTTCAAACGATTAAAACAGTAGCACCGGTAGTGCGGCGTTCTTCAAGGTCTCTGTGGGCGTCTACTAGTTGATCGAATGGATAAACCCGCCCAGGCTCAACATTGATTATTCCCGTCGTAATTGCGTTAAACAGGTCTTGCGCCGCGACCGCCAACTGTTCGGCTGTTGCCACGTACACGGGCAATACCGGCCAGGTCAGGTTCAGCGAACGCGGTGCGAGGTCGAACGGGTTGATCAACGGAGGGTTGCCGGAGGCCTTGCCAAATACCACAAGCGTTCCCCTCGGCTGCAGCACCGACAACGAGTCGACAAAAGTGTCCTTGCCCACGGAGTCGAATACGGCTTTCACGCCGACATTATTGGTGAGCTCCATGACGCGATGGGCGAAGTTTTCCGTGCGGTAGTTGATGACATGCGAACAGCCTGCCGCTAAAGCAATAGCCATCTTTTCATCCGAAGACACCGTACCGATCACCCGTATACCGAGCGCCTTTGCCCACTGGGTGAACAACTGCCCGACGCCGCCTGCCGCGGCATGATAAAGCACGGTATCGCCCGCCTTGAGGTTGACGGTTTCCTTGAGCAGGTAACGTGCGGTCAGGCCCTTCAGGAAGCTGGACGCTGCTTGTTTGTCGCTGATGTCATCCGGAACGATTGCCACGCGATCGGCGGGATAAAGGCACAGCGTTGAATAGGCGCCATGCACATCGTCCGAATAAACGACCCGGTCTCCAACCTTGATACCCACGACATCGACGCCGACGGCCTCGACGATACCCACCGCTTCATTACCGAGAATGGCTGGGAATGCAGGCACTGGAAATGTCCCGCGTCGGTAATAAACCTCGACGAAATTCAAACCGATGACCGTGTTGCGGATCAATACCTGAGTGGGGCCGGGCTCCGCTACTTCGATGTTTTCAAATACCAGTACTTCAGGCGGACCGTAAGCATGGATGCGAGCTGCTCTTGCACGATGAGTCATGTTGGATTCCTTGATGATTGCGAGTGTGTGTCTGCTCGAGTGAGCAGCCAACTCAGGGAGTCAGGTATTTGTAAGTAGCCAATAGGGGCAAACGAATTATAGGGCTTGGCGCTGAGGCGACAATCATCCTGACAGTGCACAGACTGTGTAATGAAATTGGACAATCGTCGGTTGAATGGATTTACGGGTGTGTCAGTACTTGTGAGTCGCTAGAGTAAGTGTGTTTTTTTCTGAGGATTAATACCTTCATATAGTGTGACTATACTTAGTTAGTCATTAGTTTTTTCGTTTCTCTGGCATTCTGCTTGGAATATCACAGGGCGAATAGGCTTTTACAATCCTTGCGATAACTATCTTATTTTCGAGGGTTGTTGGATGGTCGATAAGTGGGCAGTCAGCCCTTACGAAAGGGCGGTACAAAACGCGCCGCATAAATGGGCTATCTGGGTGCCTGTGCTGGTGACCGCCGTATACCCTTATTTCCTGAATGCCTTCCACGCGCAGGTCATGTCGGTTGAACCGGGCTCGACGATGCCGCTGGGTTCCATGCTTCTGGCCATTGCCTTGATGGTGGCCGTTTTCGCGGTGCCGGCCATGGGGTTTGCCTTGGCGTGCCAACGCATTACGCGTCAACAGAACGCGGCAGCACAGCTCAGAGCAAGACGCTTGGCACTCTTCATCATGTGCGCGCCGACGCTGTACTGTTTTGTCGGTGTCAATCTGATCATGTTGGGCAGCCCAGTGCCGGATGAGTGGTTCTGGGCGGCGTCCTGGATAGGGCTGGGAGTTTATCTCAGTAGAGACGGTGGCAAGAACGAGCAGCCAATCAAGCCCATTCGTTCCATGCCGGCACTGCGAGTGGCCCACGGCATTGCCGGGGTGATCGTGTTGTTGTTCGTGGTCTTTCACTTGTTCAATCATTTGTTCGGCCTGGCCGGACCGGACGTTCACGCGAAGGTCATGGAGCTGGGACGCACCGTTTATCGTTCATCCTTTGTCGAACCGATCCTGGTCGTTGCTCTGCTGTTTCAGGTGGTCAGCGGCCTGCGCCTTGCCTGGAACTGGAGCTCGGTCGGTGGCGACAACTATCGTATTTTCCAAGTGGGCTCCGGGGTGTTCCTGTCCATCTTCATCCTGGGCCACCTCAACGCCGTGTTTGTATTTGCAAGAACCTACGCCGGAATTGAAACGGGCTGGGACTTTGCGTCCGGTGATCCGGTGGGAATGATTCATGACCCTTGGGGCATTCGTTTGCTGCCGCATTATGCAATTGGCGTGTTCTTTATCATTGCTCACCTGTTTTCAGGGCTCAGGGTGGTGATGCTGGCGCACGGCGTTTCCCTGTCTAAAGCCAATATCTGTTGGTGGAGTGGCGCCGTTATCGGCGTGCTGACCAGCCTGTCGATCATGTTAGGCATCACGGGGCTGCGACTGTCCTGACGCGCTGTTCTGACTATCAGGTGAACCCGCTTTGACAATCGATACGGATGGATTCGAGCTGCTGACAGTCTTCGTTTGCGTGGCTGATTCGCGCGGTTTTACCGCGGCAGCGGTCATGATGGGCGTGAGCAAATCAGCGATCAGTCACGCCATCCGCCAGTTGGAAAAACGGGCCGGCGTTCGACTGTTCAACCGAACGACGCGCAGCGTGGGCCTGACCGAGGCCGGTGAAGTGTTCTATCGAAAGGTTGCGCCGCTGGTGCTTGAGCTGAAAAGCGCCTTTTCAGATTTGGCTGAGGTCGCGGCGAACCCTTCAGGTACGCTGCGGTTGACCATGTCACGCAGCGCCTATGTGATGTTTCTGGAACCGTTGGTGCCCAGGTTCCTGGCGGCCTATCCAGACATCAATCTGGATATCGCCATCGAAAGTCGTGTGGTCGATATCGTCAATGACGGTTTCGATGCCGGCATAAGAGTGAACAAAATGCTGGAACAGGACATGGTGACCGTTCCTTTGGGCGCCGATATCCAGATGGCTGTGGTGGCATCGCCCGCCTATGTCAACGCTCACGGCATACCGAAGGTTCCGGCAGAACTTCTGGACCATGATTGCGTCCGCTACAACAGCGCCGTGACCGGTGCCTGCGAGCGGTGGACGTTTTCATGCGAGGGGCAGGATGTCGAGATCGAGACAAGAGGGCGCATTTCCAGCAACGACGGGATGACCTTGCTCGGCGCTGCGCTTGATGGCTGTGGTTTTGTCTATGTGTATGACCGCTATGTTCAGGACTACCTTGCCAATGGCCGCCTGGTCAGGGTGCTGGAGGACTGGAGCCCCAGGCGCAGTTTGTCACTTTACTATTTCAGCCGCAGCGCCATGCCGCCAAAGCTGCGCGTGTTCATTGATTTTTTAAAGCAGCATGAAGGGGGGGCAGAGAAACCATTCAGGCATTGAGGGCCATGAGCGATGCAGGTTTCAACGCCACCCGTCAGAACGAGCGTGTTCAAGAAAAAGAGGCGCTTTATCGATTAGCTCGCATCACTTCAAGGTTGAATTAATTGTCAAACATTCCAATCATTTCGATCGTTGATGACGACGACACTGTTCGTACCTCACTGGACAGCCTGGTGAGGTCGATGGGGTATGCCTGTCGTACTTTTTCATGTGCCGAAGAGTTTCTGGCTTGCAAGGCGCTGGATTTAACGGCGTGCCTTATTTCGGATATCCGGATGCCCGGCATGAACGGCATTCAATTGGTTGAAGCACTGCAAGCGCGTGCGATGCGTTTCCCGGTCATCTTCATCACTGCCAGCGTGGGAGAGAGTACGGAAATCAGGGCGCGGGAATTGGGTGCGCGGGGTTATTTCAGGAAGCCCTTCAATGGTGAGCAACTGATGGCTCATGTGCACGACGTCCTCAATATAAAAAAGGCTGACTAACGTCGATCCGACGCGCCGTACGCAAAAAAGCCCGCCACAAAAAGTGACGGGTTTTGGGGCAATCACCGTCAGTGCCGGGATGAGTTCGCGCCGTGGGGGATGCCCTTTATCGTACTCACGCCCGTGCACCACTCGCCTGCAGGCTTACTGTTGCGGCTTCGACTTGGCTCCTTCATTCCCTGAACCACTCGAACCAGCGGCGTCTTTTTCTATCTCATGCGATTCCGCGCCGGAATTGGAACCCGATGCTTCCTCGCCCTTTTTGTCAGCCTTTTCTGCATTCGACTCGCCTTGGTTGAGCCCGGGAAGTGCGCTGGGTGGGAGGGTGGCGTCTTCCGTGGTTTTCTCGGTTGCGAGCGAGTAGAGCGGGCAGATCGAGACAAGTCCGGCGAGCATGAGAGGAGCAATTTTGCTGTTCATCGTTTGCACCTGCTGTGCGAGTGGATGTACCCATTGGAAAAGCATGGAAGGTGAACGTGCCGAGGTCAGGACGAGCGGTACAGGATGCTCAAGGCGCCGGCTCAAGCGTTTCGAGATTCAGCAGGGTGAAATAGCCCTCCGCCGGCCTCCATCCCGCCGTGTCGATATGAATCACATTGCCAAGCCTGACGGGCACGGGAATGGGACTATGCCCGACCACCAGCGCACGCAGGCCCGCAACGCCCTGTGTTTCCCGCTGTTCGAGGCGGCTGCGGGACCATAGGCAGCGGTTCTGGACTTGCATCAGGCGCTGGCTGCTCTTGGGCGATTGCAGTTCGTTTCGCAGTTGAGCCCATGATGGAAACGGACAATCGGCGTGCACGATGCCGATCAGGCCCTGGGCGGTTTCGACTTCGATTGCGATTGGCAACTCGGCGAACGTCGCGGCGAATGTTTTCTGTTCGGGCAGCGACAGGTGCGTGAACCATAAGCCGCCGTTGAAGATCCAGCTATCGACGGCACAGGTATCGAAGTGAACCACGTAGTCATCATGGTTGCCGCACACGGCGTGGAACCACGGCTTGTCCAGGCAATCGAGCGCGGCGCGGCATTCGGGCCCGCGGTCAATCAGATCGCCAACACTGAACAGGCGATCGACCGAAGGGGTGAACCTGGCGGCATCCAGCGCAGCCTGCAGCCGAGTGAAGTGGCCATGGATGTCGCCAACTGCGAAATCTCGGCCGGCCGTGTTTGCGGCGAAGCGCTTCACCCGCGCCACCGCTGAGATTTCAAACATGACAGTGCCTCATCCTCCAATCGCAGGGCGAGTTCGTTGTCAGTTGAGTTTAGGCGCGTCGGCGCCAATCGTGGGCAAGGGCTTGGGTTGATTAACAGAAAAACCCGGCCATTGCGCCGGGTTCTATCGTCAGGGGACGGCGTTAGTAGCCAGCCGCCTGGGCGAGGTGGTTTTCCGGCGTCACGGTGATGAAGTGCAGTGGAACGTGCGGTTGTTCATCGCTGGTGCGGATTTCGACGCTGCCGACGATTTGAAGATGTCGCTCACTCAGTCCGGTCGACTCTTGCGCCTTTGCCATAGCCATTCTCGCGTGGTTCGCTGCGATTTCATTGAGAGTTGACACGTTACATCTCCGGGGGGACTGACCAAGCATTGATTAGAGGGCCGCCGCGTCAGAATTACGTCGTTCCGGGGCTGCCAAGACGGCTTGTGCAATCCCTAAGCCAGAGAGGGCCGCCTGTTGTGCGCCAGGTTTTCATAGGCGACGAATGGTTGTCGTGCTGCTGGGTTGTCGGCTTCAGCGCGACGGTTTAAACGCGTGGGCAGCGAGGTGATTGCCTTCGTCAAATCCACCGAGGTCTCCATCGCCAAGCTCTGAAGAGCGCGTTCGACATTCAACATCTGCGGCCTCGGCGGATGCCGTTAAGTCCACAAGCGACGAAAATCCAGTGGGAGCGAGGCTTGCCCGCGAAGCACCACCGCGGTTTTTCAGGTATTGCGTGTCATCGTTCTTCGCGGGCAAGCCACGCTCCCACTGGTTCTGTGATCACGTTGAGGTTTTCAGGGGAATATTCGGGCGTAAGATAGAGGCGCTTCTTTCATCAGACGGTGCCCACGCAACCTGTCGATCAAGCGGGCCTAAGCGCTCGCTGACAAGATCCTGGAAACCAGGAAATAACCAAGGAACTCAAGGGGCCGAGGCGCCACTTGTTCGAAAACATGCAAGCACCTACCTACCAACTGCTGGAAGTCGCCCACGGCAAACCGATCAAGCTCTGGACCGAAGGCGTCCCGGTCGAAAACGAAGCCAGGCAACAATTGATCAACACCGCAAAGATGCCGTTCATCTTCAAGCACCTGGCGGTGATGCCTGACGTGCACCTGGGCAAAGGCTCGACGATTGGCAGTGTGATTCCGACGGTGGGTGCGATCATTCCCGCCGCTGTCGGCGTGGACATTGGCTGCGGCATGATCGCCGCGCGCACATCGCTGACCGCCGCTGACTTGCCGGATAACCTGCATGGATTGCGCTGCGCAATCGAAAAAGCCGTGCCCCATGGCCGCACAGTCGGGCGTGGCGTGCGGGACAAAGGGGCTTGGGATAGCGTTCCGAAACAGGCCGATCAGGCTTGGGCCGCACTGAACCCGCGGTTCAAGGCGATCACCGACAAATACCCGAAGCTCGCCAACACCAACAATCGCGGGCACTTGGGCACGCTGGGCAGCGGTAACCACTTCATCGAGGTGTGCCTGGATGAAACCAACCGCGTCTGGTTCATGCTGCACAGCGGTTCACGCGGGGTTGGCAACGCCATCGGCAACCTGTTCATTCAACTGGCTCAGGCCGACATGCGCCAGCACCTCGCCAACCTGCCGGACCGTGATCTGGCCTATTTCGAAGAAGGCAGCCGGCATTTTGATGATTACGTCGAAGCCGTCGGTTGGGCCCAGGATTTCGCCAGACAGAACCGGGCCTTGATGATGCACGCGGTGATTCAGGCCACACGTAAAGTGATCAGCAAGCCGTTCGAAGTCGCTCTGGAAGCGGTCAACTGCCACCACAACTATGTGCAGAAAGAACGGCACTTTGGCCAGGATATTCTGGTCACCCGCAAGGGCGCGGTGTCGGCGCAGAAGGGCGAGTTGGGGATCATCCCAGGCTCGATGGGCGCGAAAAGTTTCATCGTTCGCGGGCTCGGCAACGAGCAATCGTTCTGTTCCTGCAGCCACGGCGCCGGCCGCGTCATGAGCCGCACCAAAGCGAAAAGCCTGTTCACCGTCGAAGATCAGGTCCGCGCCACCGCCCACGTCGAGTGCCGCAAAGATGCATCGGTGATCGATGAAATCCCCATGGCCTACAAAAACATCGACCACGTCATGCACGCCCAGCGCGAACTGGTGGAAGTGCTGCACACCTTGCGTCAGGTGGTGTGCGTGAAGGGATAGGCGCTACTGCGCCAGCCCAACCTTTCCTGATCGGGCTGTTGGATGTCTGGAACTCGTCACTGATCCTTTTCGCAATTCACCATCCACGACACACCGAACCGGTCCACCAGCATTCCGAAGCGTGCCGCCCAGAAAGTCTCTTCCAGTGGCATTTGCACCTTGCCGTCTTCTGATAACGCGTCGAACACACGTTGCGCTTCGGCAATGCTGTCGACGTTCAGCGAGACCGAGCAACCGCTCATGTCATCCGTGGGGCGATCCGGTGTGGTGTCCGAACCCATGATCGCCTGATCACCCACGGCCAGACGGGTATGGATGATCAGGTTGTGCAAGTCTGCGGGGAAGTGTTCGCGCGCCGGGCTTTCGCCGAAGGTCATCATCATTTCGATCTGGCCTGGCAGGGCTTGCTCATAGAAGGTGAAGGCGGCTTTGCAGTCGCCGTTGAAGATGAGGTAGGGATTGATTTTCATGTTTTGCTCCCGGTAACCGTGGGTCTGGAGACCCACATTGGCCTTTGAATGGACTCCAAGTAGCAAAGCGTTAGACGTGGAATCGTGCCGGGTTTGTTTAGACGTTTTTTCTATGGAAGAAGCGAGGCTTATTGCTTGAACACTCAGGCCGCCGCACGCGTGGCGGGCGATGGGCGCAGCAGACGCTCGACGGCGCCGATCACCAGGCTTTCCAGCAACTCATCGCGCTGCGCTTCCTCCAGCGGATGATGTGCCAGCCAGCCGGGGGCGCTGTTGAGCAAGTTGGCGATGGCGTGTCCGGCGGCGATCAAACCCTGTTCGCCGAGGCGGGACGGGGCGCCGAGCATCTTCAATAGCGTGCGCTCGTATTGCTCGCGCAACTGTCGAACACGCGCTTGCTGCTCGGCGTTCAGGCAGCCGCTGTCGCGCTCCGCCAGGCGAAAATGCCACGGCATTTCCCGGTGCAGATTCAAATGCGCGCGGATCAGGTTGGGCAGTTTGTCGCGTTTCGCCGAGCCTTTTTGGTCGATGCGCCCCAGGGTCGACAGCAGTTCTTCGTAGAACTCCTCGATCAGGTCGAGCAGCAAGTGCTGCTTGCTCGGGTAATGGTGATACAACGAGCCCGGGGACAGCCCCAGGCACGTTGCCAGCTCACGCATGCCGACCTGCCCGAACCCCTTGCTGGCGAACAACTCCAGCACGATGTCCCGGTACTCGGCGAAGCGCGAGCAACGCTCAGGCATAGGCATGGAAGCCACGTCCTGTCTTGCGTCCCAGGTAGCCGGCGGCGACCATTTCCTTGAGCAGCGGAGCGGGGCGGTATTTGCTGTCGTTGAAGCCGTCGTAGAAGGCTTCGAGAATGGCCAGCACGGTGTCCAGGCCGATCAGGTCGGCCAACGCCAGCGGACCGATCGGCTGGTTGCAGCCCAGGCGCATGCCGGCGTCGATGTCGTCGGCGCTGGCCAGGCCTTCCTGGAACACCAGAATCGCTTCGTTGATCATCGGCACCAGAATCCGGTTGACCACGAACCCCGGACGGTTGCCGGCGGTGATCGCGGTTTTGCCGAGGGTGGTGGCCATGTCCAACGCCAGGGCGTGGGTCGCGTCGCTGGTTTGCAGGCCGCGAATCACTTCGATCAGGCCCATCACCGGCACCGGGTTGAAGAAGTGCAGGCCGATGAAACGCTCAGGCTGGCTGACGCTGGCGGCCAGTTGAGTAATCGACAGCGACGAGGTGTTGGAGGCAATCACGCACTCGGCGCTGACCTGCGCGACGATCTGTTGCAGCACGCGCAGTTTCAGGTCGAGGTTTTCGGTGGCGGCTTCGATCACCAGCTGCACGTTGTGCAGGCTGCTGTAATCGGTGCTGGTGCGGATCCTGGCGAGGGCGTCGAGCTTTTGCGCTTCGGTCAGGGTTTCCTTGGCAATCTGCCGGTCGAGGTTTTTGCCAACGGTGGCCAGGGCTTTTTGCAGCGCGCTCTCGGAGATGTCGATCAAGGTCACGTTGAAGCCGGCCACTGCGCAGACTTGCGCAATGCCGTTGCCCATGGTGCCCGCGCCGATCACGCCGATGTTTTGCAGATTCATGTTCCGTCCTTCCGATCAAACCCTGCGATACCTTGGCCGACGTAACGGCCGAAGGCGTACTATTGGCCGCGAGTCTAGAACCGGCAGGGCGGTTGTCCTATGCCGCAACTGTTCAACGGTGCTGGTGTTTTTTGCCAGTCGGGCGATGGGGAGAGAAGCGTTCAAATGCGGGAAAAGGACTCAGTGGCGGCCTACTTCGTGCAGGCGATGATCCATGGGCAGGGGGACAATCCGCAGCGTTCGCGAGCTGCGCTGGAAGAGGCGGGCATCGACCCGGCATTGATCGAGCAGCCGACCGCCCGCGTGCCGGCGAGCGCGTTTGCTGCGCTATGGCTGATTCAGATCCGCGAATTGAACGATGAGTTCTTCCGACTCGACTCCCACGGCATGCCCCCCGGCAGCTTCGCGCTGATCTGCCGCGCCTTGATCCAGGAACCCGACCTGCACAAAGCCATGCGCCAGTGCCTGGCCAACTTCGCGCTGTTCCTGCGCGACTTTCGCGGCACCCTGACGGTGCGCGGCAAACGCGCGATCATCAGCCTGGACAGCCACGCGCAAAACGAAGACGCCAGCCGTTTCGGTGAAGAGACGTTCCTGGTGTTGATGATCAGCCTGCTGTGCTGGCTGGGCGGGCGGCGCATCCCGATCGACCGCGCGGACTTTCGCCACGAGCGCGTGTCCCTCAGCGACGACCGACTGCTCTGGGGCACCAACCTGACCTTCGGCGCCGAACGCACCGAAATCGAATTCGCCAGCCACTACCTGCGCCTGCCGGTGGTCCAGGACCTGGCTTCACTGAAAGTGTTCCTGCGCACGGCACCGCAATGGCTGGTGATCCGCTTCCGCAACCAGCATGGCCTGGCATCACAAGTCCATCAGCGCCTGCGCAACAGCCATTACAGCCAATGGCCGACCTTGCAGGCGTTCGCCCTGGAACAACACCTGAGCCCCAGCACCTTCCGCCGCAAACTGGAGCGGGAAGGCTGTTCGTATCAGGAGATCAAGGATGAAGTGCGGCGCGGGGTGGCGTTTGAGCAGCTGCGTGAGAGCCGGGCGAGTATCAGTGACATTGCTGAGCAGCTGGGGTTTCAGGAACCGAGCGCGTTTCATCGGGCGTTCAAGAAGTGGACGGGGGAGAGTCCTGGACGGTATCGGGCGCGGTTTCAGGATTCCCAGTGAGCGTTTTGAACGGGCATTTTGTGAGCCATCTGACTCGGTTGTTTAACCATGAAACGGGGCTTGTTTAAAACCCGTCAAGGTTACGTCCTGAAAGCTACAAAACCTTGCGCCGTTGCCTACGGCTGCGCCAGAATCCGCCGGCTTGTGCGGTTTGACCCCGGACTCTATCGTTTCCCTGCCACTGCTCATCAGTGGTCGGGTTTAGTCGCCCGTTGTAGTCAAGTCGCACGATGTCTCTATCAGTCGGGTATCTCATCCTGCTCCTGATGGTGGCTGTGCGCAGGGCGCCTTCGGGCGCGCCGATTTCTTGGCTCATCGGTCGACTAACCTGTGCACAGCTGCCTCCATTTCGTTTAGTCGCGAACGGGTTGCAGCCTCACTCTTAGATGAGGTTAGAGCCAATGTTCAAGGTAACACCCAACCCACCGGACACCGATCCGGTCTCTCCCTACGAACCTGATTCAAAGAAGCTCAACGAAGCCGCCGAGCGCGCGCTCGACTTCCACTTCCCGTCGAATGCCGACATCAAGGCCACCCCGCGAATACGCAGCAGCCTGTTTTCCGTGGACCCCGAAGCCACGGCCGAAACGCTGGCGGTGTATCTGGTTGAGACGCTGGCCTCGGTCGATGTGATGGTCCATCAGTTGGTGGATCATCTGGAGGGTGAGTCGCGTTATGCGCTGTTGGGTATTTCCAACAGCATCATGACGGCGGAGATTACGGCGAACCGGGTATTGGATAGGATTGATCTGTCCAAGTAGGTGCGGTTTGCCGGGGTGAGTGGCAACTGATGTTGGGGTGTGCAGCGGTGCCTTTTTTGGGGCCGCTGCGCGACCCAGCGGGAGCAAGCGCCCTCGCCACAGGTGTTTCTCGCCTGTGGAATTTCTGGCTGAAGTACCATGACGTCTTTGTAGTGTTCAGCGACTTCCTTTGCCGAGTTCATCAATCCATGCCTGCGGCACTTTCCCGTTTCACCTCATTACTCGACCAGGCCCGGCGCGCCTTGCTGCTGGTCTGGGGCACTTCTCGTGGGCTGTTTCTCGGCCTCGTGCTGGCGACCCTGATCGCTGGTGTCCTTCCGGCGCTGGCCGCGTGGCTGGGCCAGCGCATCGTTGACGCAGTGGTTTTCGCCATGCAATTGCACGCGCAGCAGGGCAGTGCGCCGTTGTGGCCGGTGGTGCGTTACGTGTTGTTCGAGGCTGGCGTGCTGGCGTTGTTGTCCGGGACGCAGCGGGCGTTGTCGGTTCAGCAGTCGTTGTTGCGGGTGCAGTTGGGGCAGAAGGTCAACACGATGATTCTGGAGAAGGCCCAGACGTTGTCGCTGGTGCAGTTCGAGAATTCCGAGTTTTACGACAAGTTGGTGCGGGTGCGGCGCGAGGCGTCGACCCGGCCTTTGGCGTTGGTGATGAAGTCGTTGGGGCTGGTCCAGAACCTGATCGTGTTGATCAGCTTCGGCGTGTTGCTGGTGCATTTTTCGCCTTGGGCACTGGTGTTGCTGGTGGTGGGTGCGTTGCCGGTGTTTTTCGCCGAGGCGCATTTTTCCGGGGATGCGTTCCGGCTGTTCACGCGGCGGGCGCCGGAGAGTCGGCAGCAGAACTACATCGAGACGCTGCTCTCCCACGAGGGCTACATCAAAGAGGTCAAGCTGTTCGGCTTCGCGCCGCTGCTGTTGAAGCGCTATCGCGAGACGTTTGCTCGCCTGTATGCCGAAGACCGGCGGCTGACCTTGCGCCGCGATGGCTGGGGATTTGTGCTGGGGTTGCTCGGCACGGGGGCGTTTTACCTCGCCTATGCGTGGGTGGTGGTCGATACCGTCCACGGCCAGATCAGCCTCGGGCAGATGACCATGTACCTGGTGCTGTTCAAGCAGGGGCAAACGGCGGTGAGCAACAGTTTGAGCGCCATCAGCGGCCTCTACGAGGATGGACTTTACCTGTCGAGCCTCTACGAATACCTCGCCGAGCCGGTGGTGGCCGATGCCGGGCATCTCACGGTGGGCGCCGTGCCCGGCGATGGTTTGCGATTCGAGAACGTTGGTTTTCGTTATCCGGGGGCGAGCCGCGCGGCCCTTGAAGGCATCGACTTGCACCTGGTGCCGGGGCGCAGCCTGGCGCTGGTGGGGGAGAACGGTTCGGGCAAGACCACGCTGATCAAGTTGCTGACCCGTCTGTATCGCCCCAATCACGGGCGCATTCTGCTCGACGGCAGCGATTTGCAGGCCTGGGAAGAAGACGCGCTACGCCGGCGCATCGGCGTGATTTTTCAGGATTACATCCGCTATCAGTTTTCCGTCGGCGAGAACATCGGCGTTGGCGATACGTTGGCGTTCAACGATGAGCAACGCTGGAAGGAAGCGGCCACCGAAGGCATGGCCGCGCCGTTCATCGAGGGGCTGGATCGAGGCTACGCCACTCAACTGGGCCGCTGGTTTGCCGGTGGCCAGGAGTTGTCCGGAGGGCAGTGGCAGAAGATTGCCTTGTCTCGCGCTTACATGCGCCGTAACGCGGACATCCTGATTCTGGACGAGCCGACCTCGGCACTCGACCCGGCAGCGGAAGCGGCGGTGTTCGAGCATTTCAGCCAGCACACCGAAGGCCGCATGACGCTGCTGATCTCGCACCGGTTTTCCAGCGTGCGCAACGCCGACCACATCATCGTGCTGGATCAGGGGGCGATCCTTGAGCGCGGCGATCACGGCAGTCTGGTGGCGGCGGGCGGGCGCTATGCGCAGCTGTTCAACCTGCAAGCCCGGGGTTACCGCTAGGCCCGGCGATCTGCGGTGGTTTTGCTTTCATCAGGCCTTCGAGTGCCTGGCGGTATTGGCTGCCACCCCGGCTCATGCTGTTGTTGTGCGTGCCGCCGGGGATCAACAGCAGACGCTTGGGTTCGCTGGCGGCGTTGAACAGCTGCTGGCTGAACCGCGAGGGCATGAACGGGTCGGCCAGGCCATGCACCACCAGGAGCGGCATGTCGATGTCGACGATCTTGTCGATGGAATCGAATTTCTGCGACAGCAGCCAGCGCACCGGCAACCATTTCACCGGCAGGTTGCTGTCGGCCACTTGCGCCACGGCATCGCCTAGCGAGGTGAACGTGGACTCGATCACCAGACCGCGCACCGGTATCGGGTCGCGTTGTTTTTTCGCCTGCGCCGCCAGGTCTGCCGCGAGGTCGATGGCGACCGCGCCGCCCAGTGAATGGCCATAGATCAGGCGCTTGTTGGCGTCCGGTTGCATCGTCTTGAAGCGCTCCCAGGCGACGCGGGCGTCCTCGTAGACACTGGCTTCCGACGGCAGGTCCCCCTTGCTCTGGCCGAAGCCGCGGTAGTCGATGGCCAGCACCGAATAACCCATCGCCCGCAATTGCTCGATGCGGAACGCCTGACCGGTCAGGTTCCAGCGCACGCCATGCAAATACAGGATCGACGGCGCATCGCGGCGCGCGGCCGGCCACCACCAGGCATGCAGGTTTTGCCCGTCCTTGAAGCTGGCAGGCTTGATATCGAATTCCTGGACGTCTGTTGGTAAACCGCGATACCAGCCGGCGGTGCCCGGCTCGATGCGGAACAACAGCTCACGCTCTTTGTATTTGAGTGCGCCGCACCCGACGGGCAAGCCGACGACCAGCGTGGCCATGCACAGCCAGGGCAGCCAGCGGCGGCTTATGCGGCTCATCAGGTTTGAAAACATGCAGGCGGCCTGAGGGTGAAAAGGAAAGTTCGGGTTTTAACAGATGCGTGGGGGAGGTGGGGATAAATTCGACAGTCGTATGAAGGGCACGGATCAGTCGGTGATGCGTAGGGCCCCATCGCGAGCAGGCTCACTCCTACAGGGGAACGCATTCCAATGTGTAAGCGAGCCTGCTCGCGATGGCGCCCCTTCTGCCCACGCATCTCGCAAAGCCATTCGTCTTTGCCTCAAACCCCGCTCAACAAAAAGATTGAATAATCACACAAAATGTTATTTAAATAACAAAACAACAACGTCCAGCGTCAGTCTGGCAAGCCGGATCAAGGTGGGATAGCAATGAGCAAGATCGCAGTCATCGGCAGCAATATGGTGGATCTGATCACCTACATCGACCGCATGCCGGCCCAGGGTGAGACGCTCGAAGCGCCGGGGTTTGCCCTCGGGTGCGGCGGCAAGGGCGCCAATCAGGCGGTTGCCGCGGCGAAGCTCGGGGCGGATGTGCTGATGCTCACCAAGGTCGGCGATGACATGTTTGCCGACAACACCCTGGCCAATTTCCAGCGTTTTGGCATCGACACCCGTTACGTGCAGCGCGTGCCCGGCGTGTCCAGCGGTGTGGCGCCGATCTTCGTCCAGGCCGACTCGCACAACAGCATCCTCATCGTCAAAGGCGCCAACGCGCACCTGGTCCCGGCGGATATCGACGGGGCGGCCCAGGCGTTGTGCGAGTGCTCGCTGATCGTTCTGCAGCTGGAAATCAATGTCGACACCGTTTACCACGCCATCGAATTCGGCCGCGCGCACAACATTCCAGTCTTGCTCAACCCGGCGCCAGCCTTGTCCGGCCTGAGCCGTGAGCATTTGGCGCACCTGGATTTCCTGGTGCCCAACGAATCCGAGCTGGCGCTGATCACCGGCCAGGTCGTGGACTCCCCGGCGTCGGCCCATAAAGCCGCCCAGACCTTGGTCGCCGACGGCATTCGCCACGTCATCGTGACCCTCGGCCAGCAAGGCGCGCTGTACGTCGGCGAGGAAGGCGAGTTCCAGATTCCCGGCCTGTCGGTTGCCGCGCGCGACACCACCGGCGCAGGCGATGCCTTCATCGGTTGCTTCATTCATCACTGGAGCCGCGACCGCGACATCCGCGCCGCCATGATCCAGGCAGTGGCGTATTCCGCCTGCTCGGTCACCGGCCTGGGCACCCAGACCTCCTACCCTGACGCCACTGCATTCGCTGAATTCCAGCGCCAGCCCGGCGCTTGAAATCAAGCTGATTTACCCCTCAACACTCACCACGGAGAACAACAATGACAAAGCCTCCGCTCCAACAGACGGCCGATGGTTTCTACCTGAACCGCACGCCCTGGTTCGCCTTCATTTTGCTGTGCAGCATCTTCGCGCTGTGGGCGGCCGCCGCGAGCATGAACGACGTGCTCATCGCGCATTTCAAGAAGGCCTTTCTGCTCAGCGATTTCCAGACCGCGTTCGTGCAGTCGGCGTTTTACCTGGGCTATTTCTTCGTGGCGATCCCGGCCGCGCTGGTGGTCCGCCGTTTCAGTTACAAGACCACCATCCTCATTGGCCTGATGCTCTACATGTTCGGTTGCCTGCTGTTCTTCCCGGCGGCGTCGACCGCCAAGTACGGCATGTTCCTGCTGGCGCTGTTTGTGATCGCGGCGGGGCTGTCGTTTCTGGAAACCGCGTGCAACACCTATTCGACGCTGATGGGCCCGCGTGAAACCGGCACCCGTCGCCTGAATATCTCCCAGACCTTCCATCCGTTCGGCGCGATGGCCGGGGTCTACGTCGGCAGCTTCGTGATGTTCAAGGACACCGACGCCACCCGCGAGCAGCTCACGCAAATGAGCGCATCCGACGCGGCGGTCCAGCAATTGCAAATGATCCAGTCCACCTTGCTGCCGTACAAATGGATGATCGCGGTGCTGGTGCTGATGTTCATCCTGATCGCCATCACCCGGTTTCCGAAGTGCAAGGGCAATCAGGTGGCCAGCAAGAAATCCGCCAGTCTCGGCCAGAGCCTGTCGCGACTGTGGCGCAACAAGCGTTTCACCTTTGGCGTGCTGGCGCAGTTTCTGTACGTCGGCGCCCAGGTCGGTGTCTGGAGTTTCACCATTCGCCTGGCGATGCAGTTGGGCGGCATGAATGAGCGCAGCGCGTCGTGGTTTTTGCTGACCACCTTCGCCGCCTATTTTGTCGGCAAACTGATCGCCAACGTGCTGATGCGCAAACTGCACCCGGCCAAGGTGTTGGCGGTGTACGGCGTGCTGTGCATCGTGTTGCTGGCGTATACGATCCTGGTGCCGAACATCACGGCGGTGTACGCCGCCGTTGGCGTCAGCGTATTCCTCGGTCCCTGCTGGCCGACCATCTACGGCTTGACCATTGACGGCCTGGGCGAAGACACCGGCGTCGGCGGTTCGCTGCTGGTGATGAGCATTGTCGGTGGCGGGGTGATCCCGATCTTCCAGGGCCTGCTGTCCGATTACAGCGACGGCAACATGCAACTGGCGTACAGCGTGCCGTTGTTGTGCTTCATCGTGATCGTGATGTACGCGGTGCGTTGCCTGCGTCATTCCGACAGCGAGCGGAGGCCAGTGGGTGCGGTGGTGACTTCATGAACACGCGGATCAACCTGCAGCCGTCGCAGTTCGGCGAGGCGCGCAAAACTTTGCTGGAGTCGGAGGCGTTCACGGTCAGTTCCTGGGTTTACCCCAGTGGTGTGCTGGCGCTGGAGTTGGCCAACAGTCGCGGCCGTCTGGTGGTGTTGCCGTATCTGGGACAGATGATCTGGTCCGCCGTGTTCGACGGTTGCGACCTGACCATGAGCAACCTGTTCAGCCAGCCCCGACCGAGCCCTACGGTGATCGGCACTTACGGCTGTTTCATGTTTCACAGTGGCCTGTTGCGCAACGGTTGCCCGAGCCCCGAGGACGATCATCCGCTGCACGGCGAGATGCCTTGCGCAGTGATGGATCGTGCCTGGCTGGAGGTCGGTGAAGACAGCGCTGGCGGTTTCCTGCGACTCGGCGGCGAGTACGAATATGCGCAGGGGTTTGGTGACCGATACCTGGCCACGCCCAGCGTGACCTTGCGCGCTGATTCCGGGCTGTTCGACATCGCCATGCAGGTGACCAATCTGGCAGGCAAGCCGATGGACCTGATGTACATGGCGCACATGAATTACGCCTATGTCGACGGCGCCCGCTTCATCGAGCCCTTGGGTGTCGAGCGCGTGCGCTTGCGCAGCAGCGTGCCGGCCCACGTCAAACCGACGCCGGCCTGGACTGAATACATGCAGGTGCTGGCCAAAGACCCGGAGCAGTTCACCTGCCTGGATCAGCCGAGGCTCTACGACCCCGAGATTGTGTTTTTCTTCGACGGCGTGCGGGCGGACGACAGCGGTCATGCGCATTTTCTGCTGAGCCATCCCGACGGTGCGGCGTTCTACACCCGCTACCGTCCAGACCAATTCGACCACGCCGCGCGCTGGATCCTGCACAACGCCGATCAGCAAGTGGCAGCGTTTGTGCTGCCGTCCACTTGCGAGCCGGAAGGCTATCGCGCCGAGTCCGCCAAGGGCCATGTGCGTTCGCTGGCGGCAGGGGCGACGGCGGATTTTTGCGTCACCACCGGTTACCTGAGTGCAGCGGAACAACAGGCCTTGATCAGATGATCAACTGCGCGCCGCTGGCGGTGATGGCGTCGCGGTAGGCCTTGGGGATTTTCTTGTCGCTGACCACGAACTGGAAATCCCCGAGGTTGGCGAAATGCGCGGTACGTACCGTGTCGAACTTGCTGTGGTCAGCCAGCAGCAGCCGCTGTTGCGCCTGGCGCAGGACCTTCTGCTTGACCTCCACTTCATTGAAATTGAAGCAGGTCACGCCGAAGTCCTGGCTGATGCCGGCGGCGGAAACGAAGGCCCAGGTCAGGCGCACGCTGTCGAGGATGCCGGTTTCGCGGGTGTTCTCGAACACCTGGTTCTTGCGATGGAACGTGCCGCCGCACACCACGATGTGGCAGTTGGGTTTTTGCGACAGTTTGGTCAGCACGTTCAGGGAGTTGCACACCGCGGTGAACTCGAGCTCGTCGGGAATGAAATCGATCACGAAAGGCGTGGTGGTGCCGCAGTCGAAGAACACCGTGTCGCCCGGCTGGATAAACCCGGCGGCGAGTTTGCCGATACGGCGTTTTTCTTCGACGTGGCGGGTGTCCTGCTCGGCCACGCGGTAATCGCCGGGCTCGTTGCCATCGTGGATTCTGGTGATGTAGCCACCGAGCAGGCGCAGGTGGTCGGTGTATTTGTTGAGGTCGCGGCGCAGGGTCATCTCGGACACGTCCAGCAATGCCGCCATCTCGCGCAGATGAATGGCGCTCTGGTCTTGCAGGGCTTGTTGAATCAGCTTGAGACGCTCGGCTTTTTTACTGTCCACAGGCATTCCGGGGTTGATTGTTGATGTTATTTAAGTAACATTATTTGTGAGTTTTGTAACGTTTTTGCGCGAATCACCCTCGATTGTGGCGCAGGGGCATTTGAATATACAAACAGGAGTTTTTGCGATGGCACACCTCGAACCCCAAGCGCTGGCGCAGTACATCGATCATACCTTGCTGGCGCCTGATGCTTCCCGCGAGCAAATCGCTGCGTTGTGCCGCGAAGCTGCCGAACACGGCTTCTATTCGGTGTGCGTGAATTCGGGTCAAGTCCCTCATGCGGCTCAGTGCCTTGAAGGGCAGCGCGTGAATATCTGCGCGGTGGTCGGCTTCCCGCTGGGCGCCGGCCTGAGCGACACCAAGGCCTTTGAAGCCGAGCGGGCGATCGCCGCCGGTGCCGGGGAAGTCGACATGGTGTTGAACATAGGCTGGTTAAAGGACGGCTTGTTTGATCAGGTGCGCGACGACATCGCCCAGGTGTTGCAGGCGTGCGGCAGGGTGCCGCTGAAAGTCATCCTGGAAAACTGCCTGCTCACCGATGCCGAAAAGGTGAAGGCTTGCGAGATCTGTCGTGAACTGAAGGTCGCGTTCGTCAAGACTTCGACCGGTTTCAGCCGCAGCGGCGCCACCGTGGAAGACGTTGCGCTGATGCGTCGCACCGTCGGCCCCGACATCGGCGTCAAGGCCTCCGGTGGCGTGCGCGATTACCCGACCGCCCTGGCGATGATCGAAGCCGGCGCCACGCGACTGGGCACCAGCTCGGGCATCGCGATCATCGGCGGCGCATTGGCGGCTGGCGAGGGTTACTGATCAGTCCACCTGCAACACAATCTTGCCGATGTGATCGCCGGCTTCCATCCGTGCATGGGCCTGCGCGGCCTCGGTGTATGGGTAAACCTTATCGATCATCGGCAGGCAACGCCCGGCAGCCAGTACCGGCCACACATACTCGCGCAGCTGTTCGGCGATCGAGGCTTTTTCTTCACGGGTGCGCGAGCGCATCAGCGAGCCGGTGATCGTCGCTCGCTTTCCCATGATCGCCATCAGGTCGACATCGTTGGCGCGGGCTCCGCCGAGGAAGCCGAGCATCACCAGGCGACCCTCCATGCCCAGTGCCGCGATGTTCTGATTCAGGTACGAGCCGCCCATGATGTCGAGGATCACGTTGACGCCTTTGCCAGCGGTTTTTTCCGCGATGACCTGGACGAAATCCTGGTCGCGGTAGTTGATCGCTTCGGCACCCAGCTTGCGGATCGCCGCGCACTTCTCCTCACTGCCCGCCGTGGCGAAGGCCTTGACGCCGAATTCGCGGCAGAGCATCAGCGCCGTGGTGCCGATGCCGCTGGTGCCGCCGTGAATCAACGCGCGCTGGCCTTTGCTGGCGCCGCCCATGTCGAACAGGTTGGCCCACACCGTGAAGAAGGTTTCCGGGACGGCCGCTGCGTGCACCCAATCCATGCCCTCAGGGATCGGCAACGTCTGGCTGGCCGGTGCAACGCAATACTGCGCGTAACCACCGCCATTGGTCAGCGCACAGACGTTGTCGCCGACGATGAATTCGCTGACGCCTGTGCCGACGGCCACCACTTCACCGGCCACTTCCAGCCCGGGAATCGGGCTCATGCCGGGTTTCATCGGGTACTTGCCAGCGCGTTGAATCACATCGGGACGGTTGACCCCGGCGGCGTGCACACGGATCAGCACTTCGCCTGCGCCGACCGTGGGCACCGGTTCCTGGCGCGGCTTCAACACCTCGGGGCCGCCGGGCTCGGTGATTTCAATCAGGGTCATGGTTTGCGGCAAAGTCATGTTGGAGTCCTGTGGAGAAAGTCGTCTGTAAATGGGATCGCATCAGTGAACCAATAATTCAGTCCAAACCACCGACCCCCTGTAGGAGCGAGCCTGCTCGCGAAGCGGTGTGTCAGTCACATTGCTGCAGGATCTGCCTACGTCTTCGCGAGCAGGCTCACTCCTACAGTGGGGCTGTTCAGCAAACGCATGGCCTGTTCCAGCAACAGTGCAACCACAATCGCGCCCGCCGCAATCACAAACAACAACCCATGCTGACCACCGCTGGCATTGAACAGCGCCGAATACGCAAACCCGGCAATCGCCTGGAAGGTGGCGAATGAAACCGTCGCACGGCTCCAGGCAATCTGCTGCTGGTGATGGTTCGGCAGCAGTTCATGCACCCGCGCCAGCGCCAGTGGAACGATGCCCGGCGGGAACGAACCGAGGATCACGGCCAGCACGGCCAGCGCCGTAAACGAACTGGAAATCGACAGCAGGCCAACGGCAATCGCCTGCACCACCAGCACCAGGCGGATGCTCAGCTTTGCGCCCAGTTGATCGGCCAGAAAACCGTAACTCACCGGCCCGATGATCGCGCCCAGTCCGTACATCACCCAGATCAGCGCTCCGATGTGCGGGCCGGCGCCGAGGCCGCGGGCCACGTAATCCACCAAAAACACCATGGCCGGCACCAGCCCGGCCGCCATGAAGGCGTATTGAGCGAACAGCAGGTACACCCCCGGGTCGGTTGGTGTGGTGGTTTTCTCGATCGACACCGCAGCGGCTTGATGATGCGCCTCTTTCGGCCAACCGAACCAACTCGTGGCTGTCAGAAGCAGTGACAGCAGCCCCAGGCCAAACCAGGTTTGCTGCAAGCCAAGGCTCAGCAGCGGCGGCACAATCGTCCCCGAGCCGGCGATGCCCAGGCCGATGCCGAGGAAAATCGCACCGCTGGCCAGACCTCGGCGGGACGCCGGCACGTGGGGCAATACCGTCGCGGCCACCAACACCATGATTGCGCCACCGGCAACCCCCGACAGCAATCGCCAGCCGAAGAACCAGCTCACCGACAATGGAAAACCGCAGGCGAAAAACGACAAGGTCACGGCCAGCATCATCAGGCGTAACGCGGTTTTGTTCGACGTGCGGTTGGCCACTGGCCGGCCGATCAGCGCACCGATCAGGTAACCCACGAGGTTGGCGGCGCCGAGGTACACCACGTCGCTGGCGGAAAACCAGTGCGCCTGGATCAATGAGGGAATCAGCGGCGTATAGGCAAACCGCGCCAGGCCGATGCTCACCAGGCTGGCGCTGAGGCCGGCGAAGATCGGCAGCCAGATCGCGCTGCGCGGGGTAGTCGATATGCTGTGCATGGGAAAGGTCCTGAGAAGGTTTTACGCTGGCCTTCAGACTATCCCGATCGGTTGATGTAATAACGCAGCGAGTTTGCGCTATGGTGATGCAAATCTGCATCAGTGGGGGAGCCGTATGAATTGGGATGACGCACGGGTGTTTCTGGCGGTGTGCCGAGAGTCGACGCTGCGGGGCGCGGCGCGGGTGCTGGGGGTTGATCAGGCCACGGTCGGTCGACGGATCACGGCGCTGGAGAAGTCGTTGAGTGCGACGCTGTTTCTGCGCACCTCTGAAGGCTATGCGCTGACAGCGGTGGGGGAGGCGGCGCTGACGGCCGTGGAAAAAATGGAGCATTCGGCACTGGAACTGGAGCGTCGGATTCAGGGGCTCGACGATCGACTGACCGGGCTGGTGCGGGTCAGCACCACCGATTCCCTGGCCATCGATTTTCTGATCCCGGCCATTGCCCACTTACATGAACAGCACCCCGACGTGCGCGTGCAACTGGACGCCTCCACGCAGATTCTCAGCCTGGCCAAACGTGAAGCCGACATCGCCGTGCGCAACACCCGGCCGGACAACCCGGACCTGATAGCCCGTCGCATCGCACGCTGGCCGGTGGGTTTGTTTGCTTCTCAGCATTACGTAGATGCCCATGGCGTGCCAACGCCGGGCTCGGCGTTCGAAGGGCACGACCTGGTGGTGTATCAGCCGTACCTGCAAGGCAATAAAGACATGACCCTGGTCTCGGAACCGCTGGGGCGCGGGCGGATTGTGGCGAGTCTGAGTTCCAGTCTGCTGGTGCGCCGATCCATCGCGGCGGGGCTCGGGGTCGGGGAAATTCCGGTGTACATGGGAGAGAGGGACGGGCTGGTCAGGTTATGGCCGGAGCGCACGCGACCGGTGCCCTATGACGTCTGGCTGGTGACCCACGCGGACCTGCGGCACACGGCCAGGGTCCGGGCGGTCATCGATGAAATTGTCGCGGTGTTTTCCGGTACCGGCGAGTGAGTCGTCGCTAATCGAAGGACCCACACAACCCTTGTGGCGAGGGAGCTTGCTCCCGCTGGCTGCGGAGCGGCCCCCTATCTATCTAAAGAGAAGGGGACTGCTTCGCAGTCCAACGGGAGCAAGCTCCCTCGCCACAGATGATGTGATTGGCTGGTAAAAGCCTGGGGACACAGAAGCCCCCAGGTCAGTCACGGTCATGGCATTTCCGGCAGTTCTTGCGGGCGCAGGTCAAACACCAGCACTTCGGCATCCACACCGTTGCTCAACGCCAGCACCTGCTCATCACGAACCCGCACGCCATCACCTTCTTGCAGCTGCACGCCATTGAGTTCGACGCTGCCACGGGCCACGTGCACATAGGCGTAGCGGTTGGCGGCCAGTTCCAGTGTGGCGCTTTCCTTGCCGTCGATCAGCGCGGCATACACCCGTGCGTCCTGACGCACCTTCAGCGAACCCTTGGCCCCGTCGGGGGAGATGATCAGTTGCAGGCGCCCACGTTTTTTCTGGGTGCTGAAGTGCTCTTGCTGATAACGCGGTTTGGCGCCGCTGACGTCCGGCACGATCCAGATTTGCAGAAAGTGCACCGGCCGCGTGGCCGAGTGGTTGTACTCGCTGTGGGCCACGCCGCTGCCGGCGCTCATCAATTGCACGTCGCCAGGACGGATCACCGAACCGGTGCCCAGGGTGTCCTTGTGTTCCAAAGCACCTTCGAGCACGTAGGAGAAAATCTCCATGTCGCGGTGCGGGTGCTGGCCGAAGCCTTTACCGGCCGCCACACGGTCATCGTTGATAACCAACAGGTCAGAAAAACCCTGCTCTTTCGGGTTGCGGTAATTGGCGAAGGAAAAGGTGTGGAACGACTTCAACCAACCATGATTGGCGGCGCCGCGATCCGAGGCTTTGCGAAGGGTCAGCATGATGAAATCTCCTGTGGGGACGTTGATTCGTCCGAGTGAGGAGAAGGTTAATGGTTACTGGCTGGTGCAATAAGTAGATGGAAATTGAAATACTGTCGCTTTGTGGTTGACAATAATGAACGGGCATTCAGGCATTTTCCTCCGACGCTGGCGCCGGACATTAGCCATAATGCACAGCAATGCCTGGCAAGAACCCTGTAGGAGCGAGGCTTGCCCGCGAAAGCGTCATTACATTCAATATTTATGCTGACTGACACACCGCTATCGCGAGCAGGCTCACTCCTACAGGGGATTGGTGTTTGTTAGAGGGACCTTCTTTTGACTTCAGTGATTTTGAACCCATGAAAACCGTGGCTATGGTGTTGTTTCCGGACTTTCTGCTGCTCGACATGGCCGGGCCCATGGAAGTGTTTTCCATCGCCAATCGATACCTGGCAGCAGATGACCGTTATGAACTGGCGACCATCGGCACCGAGCATGGCGCGTTGCGGGCCTCCAACGGCGTCAGCGTGCAGGCCGATCTGCACATCGATCAGGCCGATCAAGCCTATGACCTGCTGCTGGTGCCGGGCGGCCCGGGCGCGTACAACGAAAAACATCCGCCGTTGCTGTGTTGGCTCAAAGCCGCTGTCGATCGCGCCGGGCGCTACGGCTCTATCTGCACCGGCGCGTTCGTGTTGGGGCATGCCGGTTTGCTGGACGGTTATCGCGTCACCACCCACTGGCATTACACCGAACGGCTGATCAAAGGCTTTCCCAAGGCGACGGTGGAGACCGATCAGATTTACGTGCAGGACCGCAACCTCATCACCTCCGGCGGCGTCACTGCCGGTATTGACCTGGCACTGGCGGTGGTCGCCAAAGACCACGGCAAGAAAGTCGCCCAGGACGTGGCCAAGGTGTTGCTGGTGGTGATGAAACGCCAGGGCGGGCAAGCGCAATTCAGTCCGTTGATGGCCACTGTCGCGCCGCAGGAAACGCCGATCACCCGCGTGCAGAACCATGTGCTCGAACACCTCGACGAAGCCTTCAGCATCGAACGCATGGCCGGCCTGGCGAACATGAGCACGCGGCACTTCGCCCGGATGTTTGCCCGGGACGTGAACATGACGCCCATGGAGTTTCTGCAAAGCGCGCGCATCGATTGCGCCAGGAATCTGCTGGAAACCAGCGATCTGCCACTCAAGACCGTGGCCTTCAAAAGTGGCTTTGGCAGCGTGCGTCATATGCGCTTCCTGTTCGCTGAAAAGCTCGGTCTGACCCCGACGCAATACCGCGAACAGTTCAGCTAGAGCGTTCTTGGCCGTTGTGCGCACCGCAATGGCCGTGACGCTCCCCCCATGGCAGTTGTACCGTCACCGAGGCCTGCCAAGATAGCCGTGAACTCTTTGCAATGGAGGTGCGGGAGCCTGGAAGGTGGGTGCGATCGATATTTCTGCACTGTGAGCCGGGCCAGGTTTTCAGCACGCAAACGTGCATGAACAGCTTCAGAGATTTAAACAGCGATACGGTGCTGCGGTTCGGCCCCTACGCCTTTCACCAGCGGCAACGGCTGATCCTGGACGGTGATCGGCCGCTGCGCATGGGCGGTCGCGCCCTGGATATCCTCCAGGTGCTGGTTGAGCGCGCCGGCCATGTGGTCAGCAAGGACGAGTTGATTGCCCACGTCTGGCCGACGTCCGTGGTCGAAGAAATCAACCTGCGCGTGCATATTGCGGCGCTGCGCCGGGCGCTTGGCGACGGGCAGAACGGTGAGCGCTACATCGTCAACATCCCCCAGCGCGGCTACAGCTTTGTCGCCCCGGTGGAGTCGGTGCCGGCGACCACCGTGGTCTCGATCGAGACCGCGCAAAAACATCAACATAACCTGCCTGCGCGGCTCACACCCGTGACCGGACGGGACTCGATGGTCGGCAGCCTGGTCCGGCAATTACCGGTTCGGCGGCTCATGACCCTGGTCGGCCCCGCTGGCATCGGCAAGACCACCGTGGCGCTCCGCGTGGCCGAACTGCTGTTGCAGCACTATAAAGATGGCGTTTGGCTGGTGGATTTCGCGGTGCTCGATGATCCCGCACGCGTGGTGGATCACCTGACACAAACCCTGGAACTGGAGGTCGGCACGTCCCTGGAGGTGTTGGCGAATCGGCATATGTTGCTGGTGCTCGACAACTGCGAACACCTGTTGGAACGCTGCCGGGCATTGGTCGACGATTTGCTGGCGTCGGCGCCTCGGCTGTCGATTCTCGTCACCAGTCGTGAACCGCTGATGGCAGCGGGGGAAACAGTTCAGCGCTTGCCGTCGTTGGCGTTGCCGCCCGCGTCGGCGTTGCACAGCGTGGCCGAGTCCATGGGCTACTCGGCGGTGCAGTTGTTCGTCAGTCGAGCCCGAGCCCGTCAACAAGGGTTTGCCTTGCGCGAACAGGACCTCAAGGCAGTGCGTGAAATCTGTCGACGACTTGACGGTTTGCCGCTGGCCATTGAACTGGCAGCGGCGCAGATCGATGCGCTGGCATTGGTCGGCTTGCAGGCTCAGCTGGATAACTGTTTTCAACTGCTGACTCAGGGGCGACGCACGGCCGTGCCCCGGCATCAAACCCTCAAGGCCGCGCTGGACTGGAGCTATGAACGGCTGAGCCAGGGGGAGCAAACCGTGTTGCAGCGTCTCTCGGTGTTCAAGATGTCCTTCACCCTGGAGGCGGCGATTGGCGTCAGCAGTTGCGAGCTGCTCAAACCCGATCAACTGGCGACGCTGGTGCAGCGGTTGGTCGCCAAGTCGCTGCTGTCGATGGATCAGGTCAACGGCACCACGCGGTACCGCTTGCTCAATACCACGCGCACCTATGCCCTGGAGAAACTCGAACACAGCGGCCACCTGCGTACGTTCGAACAGCGCTACTCGCATTACATCAGCCGGGCACGCTGGGTCTCAGGCGTTCAGGTGCCCATGCAGCTCGTCGAGTAGCCGACGGACTTTGCTCAGGTCCGGGGTAGCAAAGCCTTCGGTGAACCGGTTGTAGATCGGCGTCAGCAGTTCATGAGCCTGCTGATGCCGACCCTGACGCTGCCACAATTGCGCCAGCGAAGTGGCGCTGCGCAGCTCCCAGGCCAGGGCGCCCTGATGCCTGGCGACATTCAACGCTCGCAGCAATACCTCCTCCGCCATCTCGCTTTTTTGGGAGCGAGCTTGCTCGCGAACGCGTTCACTCGGGTCATCCACTGCCTGCGCATTTTCTTCAGTCAGCAACGCATCAGCCCTGGCCCGCAGTATCTCCGCCGTGCTCCAGCCCGCTGCCCCGGTATCGGCCCGTTGCCACAAGGCGTCATCGACGAACGTGGCGTCCAGCGTGACCATGATTTCCTTGATCAGCCCGGCACCCGGCGGTGGCGCCGACGGTGCTCCAGCCTGGTCGATCACTTGCGCGTAGTGTTGCGCCCACGTATGAAACAGCAGCACCGAATGTTTCTGCGCCTGTTCCAGTAGCAGCCGTAACAGTTTGCGTGCGGTTGTACTGTCGCCGTTGTAGTGGGCGATCAGGCAGCCGGCCAGCGCCAGGGTGTAGCAAATGGAGGTGCCGTGGTTGATCTGCAGCGCGATGTCCAGCGCCTGGCGGGCGGTGCGCCACGCCTGCTCCGGCTGACCTTGCAACCAGAGGATGCGCGCCAGAATTGTCAGGGCGGCCACGCTCTGATCGTATTGCACGCCAAAGCCGTGGGTGAAGCGGTTGAGGTGCCCGCTCTGGGCCATGCGCTGGATGACCTGTTCGGCATTCACCCGGGCCAGTTGCTGATTGCCGGCAAAGTGCAGGGCCAGGACGCGCAAGCGGTGCGTGCTCAGCGACAGCACGGGGTCACCCTGGGCGCCCAGGCGGTCGAACAGCTGGCTCTGCTCCAGCGCCATTTGGTAGTGGCCGCAACTGAGATTGACCGCCATGTGCCCGGACACCGCCCGCAGTTGACCGGCCACGTCGTTGTTGTGCCTGGCCAGGGTTCTGGCGCTGACGAACGCGGCAATGGTTTCGGCCGTGCCGCCCTGGGTGTGGTAGCAGGAACTGCCGAGGGCGAGCTTGAGGGCCATTTGCAGGTGAGGACAGGGCTCGGGCGCCGCCTCCAGCAAGGCCAGCGCCTTGCGCACGTAAACGCCATGTTCTTTGAGCAGCGACAACTCCTGCCACAGCGGCGTCGACGTCGCGGTCAGCCGGATCGCCAGCGCCTGCGAACCTTGGGCGTTAAAGCCCCAGTCGAGGGCCGAACGAATGTCATCCAGACTGCGGGCGTAACGCTCGATCCACAGGCCTGTGGAAATCAGCTCCCAGTCAGTTTGAGCCTGATGCATCAAGGCCAGGCAGCGTTCGGCGTGGCGCTTTCGGGTGTCCGGCAGGTCCAGGGTCTGGTCGAGTTTTTCCAGTGCGTAGCTGCGGGTGGTGTCGAGCAAGCGGTAGAACACTTCTTCGTCGCCCACTTCCACGTTCAGCAACGACTTGGCCACCAGTTGCGTGATCGAGCCAAACACCTCGCCGGGCTCGATGTGTTCGCCGACGATCACCGCCGCGGCCGACTCCAGCGTAAAACCGCCCCTGAACACCCCCAGTCGGCGCAGGCAGGTTTGCTCGCAGGCGTTCAGCAGTTCGAAACTCCAGTCGAGCGTGGCGCGCAGGGTCTGGTGCCGGCCCAGCGTCGACGGACAGCCTTGGGTGAGCAGGCGAAAACTGCCTTGCAACTGCGTCAGCAACCCGCTCAGGCCAAAGTGGCTGACTTGCGCCGCCGCCAGTTCGATGGCCAGCGGAATGCCGTCCAGGCGGTGGCAGATGTCAATCAATAACGGCAGGTCGTCATCGCTCAGCTCGAAACTGTCCTGGCTGGCCATGGCCCGCTCGACGAACAGTTGCAATGCGGAAAAGGTCAGCGCCTGGGCGCGGTCCAGCACCGCGATGGGGGGTGGGCAATCAAGCGATTCGAGACGCTGGACGAACTCACCTTCGGCCCGCAGGCTCTCGCGGCTGGTGGCCAGGATGTGCACGTGCGGCGCGGCGCGCAGGATGCTTTCGCAGAGCAGCGCGACCGCGTCGAGCAGGTGCTCGCAGTTGTCGATCACCAGCAGCATCCGCCGCTCGCGCAGGAACGTGGCCAGTCCGTTTGTAGATTCGGCATCGTGCAGGGACAAATCCAGCAGCGTCGCCAACTGGGCGCTGATCATGCTCGGATCGCTGAGCGGCGCCAGGTCCAGCAGGCGAATACCGTCCCGGTAGCGGCCGATCAACAGTTCGGCGACGCGCAGCGCCACGGTGGTCTTGCCGATGCCACCGGGGCCGACGAGGGTGATGAAGCGCTGGCGTGACAGCTGAGTGACCAGGTTTTCGACCAGCGATTGACGACCGATCATGCGCGTCCGGCGGATCGGCAGGTTATGGGCGCTCGGCTGGAGGCTTTCGCTCGCAGGGTGCTGCTCGATGGACTCGAGGGAGAAGGGCGCGACAAAACTGTAGCCGCGCTGGGCGACAGTGACGATATAGCGCTGGCCGGCCTGGCCGTCGCCGAGGGCTTTGCGCAGCGCCGCCATGTGCACGCGCAGGTTGATGTCTTCGACGACGCTTTTGGGCCATACCCCGGCGATCAGTTGCTGTTTGCTGACCACGTTTGGGGCGTGCTCCAGCAGGATCAGCAGAATATCCATGGCGCGCCGGCCCAGGCGCAGGGGCTGGTCGGCCTCCAGCACCAGGCGTTGTCCGGGATAGATCCGGTAGGGGCCGAAATGGATGGCCTGTTCTGGGGAAAGGGTCAACGTGTCGCTCCTGCTTGCAGCCGTCTGGTACGCGGTTTCCGAGCATATTCCTCAGGTTTTTCCGGCAACGCAACGAGGTGTTCGCCTGACTGTCGGGTGTCCGCTGCGACTGCCTGTACCTGGCGTCCCTGGCAGGCGCCGCATTTATTGAGGGGCAACCTTGGCAAAGCCGCTGTTGAGGCTTTTGGCGCGCCAACGAAAATTAACAACGTTTAACTCGTCCTGCGTCTGGTCTACGCCCAAAACTCTGCTGCTTCAACACCCGCTGGTCTTGTAGGCGCGAACCAGCTCGCGATAGCAGTGGGTCAGCTTGCTTCGATGTTGAATGTGCCGCCGCCATCGCGAGCAGGCTCGCTCCCACAGGGAATTGTGCCGGGCTGGCGAGTGGGGCATGTAGCAAAGGGATCAACTTGTCATGAGGACACCGGGATGAGCAACGTGGTGGTGGTCTATCACAGTGGCTACGGGCACACCCGGGTCATGGCCGAAGCCGTGGCCCTGGGTGTGGAACGGCATGTGGGCAGCACCTGCCTGCTGGTTCCGGTCGATGAAGTGGACCAGCACTGGGACCGGTTGCACAGCGCCGACGCCATCATCTTCGGCGCCCCGACCTACATGGGCAGCGCGTCGGCGCAGTTCAAAGGCTTCATGGAGTCCACGGCGGCGTTCTACCTCGCCCAGCCGTGGCGCGACAAACTGGCCGCCGGCTTCACCAATTCCGGCTGCCTGTGCGGCGACAAACTCAACACCTTGCTGCAGATGGCGGTATTCGCCGCGCAGCACTCGATGATCTGGGTCGGCCTCGACCTGCTGCCGGCGCGCTCCAGCACCGGCGCCTTCGACGGGCAAATGAATCGCCTCGGCAGCTCGCTCGGCGCCATGGCCCAGTCGAATGTCGAACAGACCCCGGACCTCGCCCCACCTCCCGAAGACCGTTGCACCGCCGCGCACCTCGGCGAGCGGGTGGCGCGGCTGGCTGAACGAATGAACCCATCACCGCTTTGATACACCCCCAACACTCGCAAAGGAGACATCGCATGAGTACGTTCACGACCCGAGATGGCACCGAGATTTACTACAAGGACTGGGGCACCGGCCAACCCATCGTCTTCAGCCACGGCTGGCCGTTGAACGCCGACAGCTGGGAATCGCAGATGATCTTCCTGGCCTCCAAAGGCTACCGGGTGATCGCCCACGACCGTCGTGGTCATGGCCGCTCCAGCCAGCCGTGGACCGGCAACGACATGGACACCTACGCCGATGACCTGGCGCAGTTGATCGAGTTGCTCGACCTCAAAGACGCCGTGCTGTTCGGCTTCTCCACCGGCGGCGGCGAGGTGGCGCGCTACATCGGTCGCCACGGCACCGGTCGCGTAGCCAAGGCCGGGCTGATTTCCGCGGTGCCGCCGCTGATGCTCAAGACCGAAGCCAACCCCGGTGGCCTGCCGATCGAAGTGTTCGACGGCATTCGCCAGGCATCTCTGGCCGACCGTTCGCAGCTGTACATCGACCTCGCCAGCGGGCCGTTCTTCGGCTTCAACAAACCGGACGCCAAGCCGTCCCAGGGCATGATCGACTGGTTCTGGATGCAAGGCATGATGGCCGGCCACAAGAACGCCTACGACTGCATCAAGGCGTTCTCGGAAACCGACTTCACCGAAGACCTGAAGAAGTTCGACATCCCGACGCTGGTGGTGCACGGCGACGCGGACCAGGTGGTGCCCTTCGAAGCGGCGGGTATCGCCTCAGCAAAACTGGTGAAAGGTTCGCAGCTGAAGGTCTACCCCGGTGCGCCCCACGGCTTGACGGATACCCACAAGGATCAGCTCAACGCTGATCTGCTGGCGTTTCTCAAGGGTTGATGTACCCCGGCGCGGGCATGGGCCCGCGCCGGTTTTCGCTCTGATAAAACAGGTTTTATAACGCGTGAGTTTGAGCGGTGCAGGCGCGACGTGGGGGAAGGGCGCGCACCGCACGGCAACGCCACGCAAACGGGTTGATGCCTTCGCTGCGGGTGAAGATGTGGCAGAAATGCGCCTGATCGCAGAAGCCGCATTCGAGGCTGATTTGCGTCAGCGTCATGTCGGTGTTCTGGATCAATTGCTTGGCCCGGGCGACGCGTTGGTGACGAATCCAGTCCTGGGGCGAGAGCCCGGTGCTGCACTTGAACGCTCGGGAAAAATGACTGCGCGACAGGGCACAGGCGCGGGCCAGTTCGGTGACTTCAACGGTTTCACCCAGGCGTTCGAGGATCAGTTGCTTGGCCAGCTCTTCACGCCATGGGGTCAAGCCGCCGGTGGCTTTTTTGGGTGCTTCATCGACTGCAGCACGGGCGACGTTTTGCTGAGAATGGGCCATGACAATTGTCCGTGTCGGTGAGCTTCATTCTTGGTTGCGAGGCCTTGTCAGGCGAGTTAAACGTTGTTAATTCCTCATGCCGGGTGGGCAGTCTTACGTAAAGTCAGAGACAATCGTTACCCTCAAGCCTGGCTGAACACACAAGGAAACCGTGCCTATGAACCGTAACGATCTGCGTCGCGTCGACATGAACCTGCTGGTGATTTTCGAAGCGTTGATGTTCGAAAAGAACCTGACCCGGGTCGCTGAAAAACTGTTCATGGGGCAGCCGGCGGTGAGTGCGGCGCTGGGGCGGTTACGGGATTTGTTCGACGATCCGTTGTTGCTGCGCAATGGTCGCGCCATGGAGCCGACGGCGCGGGCACTGGCTATTCTCAAGGAGCTGCAACCGGCGATGGATGTGATTTCCGGGGCGGTCAGTCGGGCGAAGGAATTCGATCCGACGACCAGTAGCGATGTGTTCCGCATCGGGTTGTCGGACGATGCCGAGTTCGGTTTGTTTCCGCCGTTGTTGCGGCAATTGCAGGAAGAGGCGCCGGGGATCGTGGTGGTGGTGCGTCGCGCCAACTATCTGCTGATGCCGGCGTTGCTGGCCTCGGGTGAGATTTCCGTGGGGGTGAGTTACACCACGGATTTGCCGGCGAATGCCAAGTGCAAGAAGTTGCGGGACATTCCTTGCAAGGTGCTGCGCGGGGACAAGCGGCCGGGGACGCTGACGCTGGACGAATATTGTGAACGTCCGCATGCCATGGTGTCGTTCTCGGGTGATTTGAGCGGCAATATCGATCTGGATCTGGCCAAGGTCGGTCGCAGCCGTCGGGTGGTGTTGGGTGTGCCGCAGTTCAGCGGGTTGCGGGCGTTGTTGGCCGGGACTGAGATGATTGCCACGGTGCCGGATTATGCGGCGTGTGCGCTGGTGGAGGGGTGTGCGTTGCGGGCGGAGGATCCGCCGTTTCCCATTGATGCGGCGCAGTTGTCGATGGCCTGGAGTGGGGTGCATGACAATGATCCGGCGGAGCGGTGGTTGCGGTCGCGGATCAGTGAGTTCATGTCTAGGCCTTTGGTGGTTTCGGCTTGAACGTGGCGGCCTTCGGGCCGACCAGGTTCCCCTTGATGTACCCCATCCCCAATGTGGGAGCGAGCCTGCTTGCGAAGGCGGCCTGATAGCCGACCTATCTCTTTCAGGTGTACATATCCATTTCTGCGGTAACGGCTGCTTATGGTTTCGCTCTTACAGCGACTCACTTTTCCAAACGCCGAAAAGTAAGCAAAAGGCTTCGCCCCAGCGTCCGGCCCCTCGCCTAGGCTCGGCGTACCCTCGCTCCGGCATTCATCTGGGGGCATCGCCTCCGGTCGGCTTCGCTTCGACCTCCTCTCGATGTGTGCGGCTTCGCCGCACGGCGCTACGCGCCCACCCCCCAGATGAACGCCTCCACTCGGCCTCCCGAAGGGGCGGGCAGATCAAGATCAAAAGCAGGCGAGCTAACGCTCGGCCTAATGAGTGGTGAAAAGCGCAGCGTGTACACCGAACCCTTGTAGGAGCGAGGCTTGCCCGCGAAGGCGGCCTGCCAGCCGACCAATCTCTTGCAGGTACACCCATTCCACTGTAGGAGCGAGGCTTGCCCGCGAAGGCGGCCTGCCAGCCGACCAATCTTTTGCAGGTACACCCATTCCACTGTAGGAGCGAGGCTTGCCCGCGAAGGCGGCCTGACAGCCGACCAATCTCTTGCAGGTACACCCATTCCACTGTAGGAGCGAGGCTTGCCCGCGAAGGCGGCCTGACAGCCGACCAATATTTTGCAGGTACTCCCATTACACTGTAGGAGTGAGCCTGCTCGCGATGGCGGCCTGACAGCCGACCAATCTCTTGCAGGTACCCACATTCCACTGTGGGAGCGAGGCTTGCCCGCGAAGGCGGCCTGACAGCCGACCAATCTCTTGCAGGTACCCACATTCCACTGTGGGAGCTGGCCTGCCAGCGAAGGCGGCCTGCCAGCCGACCAATATTTCGCAGATGCACCCAATCCAATTGTAGGAGTGAGCCTGCTCGCGATGGCGGCGTATCAGCCACCATCAAGGCTGAATGATCCACCGCTATCGCGAGCAGGCTCGCTCCCACAGGATCTTCGTCGGTTGTAGATCTGGCTCATCCGCAAAACAGCACGTACATCCAATTTTCCCCAGTCCCGTCCCGGCACTATCAAACCAGGTCCCGGCGCATGAACGTCGGTGGTTTTTCATTTGTGCAGGTAGCCCATGAATACATCGCGATGGGATGAGCGGGCGCAGGATTTCGGACTGCTGTTTTTGCGGGTCACTGGCGGTGTGTTTCTACTGTGGGTGCACGGTTTGCCGAAGCTGCTTAACTTCAGCGCTCAACTGCAAGTCATCGAAGACCCGTTTCACCTCGGCGCGAACGTCACGCTGATGCTGGCGATTTTTGCCGAGGTGCTGTGCCCGTTGCTGATTATCGCAGGGGTGTTGGTGCGTTTGGCGTGTCTGCCGATTTTGGCAGTGTTGCTGATCGCGCTGCTGGTGGTGCATGCGCAATGGAGTCTCGATGAAGGGCAGTTCGGTTGGCTGCTGTTGATTGTGTTCACCAGCCTACTTATCGCCGGGCCGGGACGGCTGGCGCTCAATGTCCGATTTGCCGGAGCTTTGCGTTATGCCTGAATCCAATCGTTTCGAGGAAGTCGTGACCCTGGTCATCAAGCACCGGGTCAAAGCCGGTTTTGAAGCGCCCTATGAAGCCTGGTTGCGCAACATTGTCAGCATCGCCGGGCAGCAGGAAGGGCACTTGGGCGTGGATGTGATGCGCGGTAAAAACGCTGGCCTGGACATGTACACCTGCGTGCTGCGCTTTTGTTCCACCGACGCGATGCAGCGTTGGCTCGATTCGCCGCAGCGCCTTGAGTTGGTCAACGAAGCCACGCCGATGCTCGCCGATGGCGACCAGACCGAGGTCAATCCGGTCAACGAATTCTGGTTCGCGCCGCAGGCCGACGCCGCTTCGCCACCGCCGCCGCGCTGGAAGCAGGCCGTGGTGACCTTGCTGGTGATTCTGCCGCACACCTTGCTGGTGCCGCTGCTCTGGGGCCCGCTGCTGCAACTTAACGCCATCCTGTCCAATTACGTGGTCGCGACGTTCCTGATCACGCTGACCATCGTCGTTTCGGTGGTGTACCTGTTCATGCCGATGGCGACGCGTCTGTTCGCGCCCTGGCTGTCTCAATCCACTCCGTCCAAGGAAACGCGATGAACGCCGATCTGATTTTATTCAATGGCCAATTTCATACCGTTGACCGTGAAAACCCACGCGCCAGCGCGGTGGCGATCCGCGAAGGTCGCTTCGTCGCGGTCGGCACCGACGCCGAAGCCATGGCCCTGCGCGGGTCGGGCACGCAGGTCATCGACCTCAAGGGTCGTTGCGTCATTCCCGGCCTCAACGACTCGCACTTGCACCTGATTCGCGGCGGTCTGAACTACAACCTCGAACTGCGTTGGGAAGGCGTGCCATCGGTGGTCGATGCCTTGCGCATGCTCAAGGACCAGGCCGATCGCACGCCCACACCGCAATGGGTGCGGGTGGTCGGTGGCTGGAACGAATTCCAGTTCGCCGAAAAGCGCATGCCGACCCTCGAAGAACTCAATCAGGCCGCGCCGGACACTCCGGTGTTTGTCCTGCATTTGTACGACCGCGCCTTGCTCAACCGCGCCGCATTGCGCGTGGCCGGTTACACCCGCAACACGCCGAACCCGCCGGGTGGCGAGATTGTGCGCGATAGCAACGGTGAGCCGACCGGCATGCTGGTCGCCCGTCCCAATGCGATGATTTTGTACTCGACGCTGGCCAAGGGGCCAAAGTTGCCGCTGGAGTACCAGGTCAACTCGACGCGCCAGTTCATGCGCGAACTCAATCGCCTCGGCCTGACCAGCGCCATCGACGCCGGCGGTGGTTTCCAGAATTATCCCGACGATTATCAGGTGATCGAACAGTTGGCCAAGGACCAGCAGCTGACCATTCGCATCGCCTACAACCTGTTCACGCAGAAGCCGAAAGAAGAGCTGACCGACTTCAAGAACTGGACGTCGAGCGTGACCCTGCATCAGGGCGACGATTACCTGCGACACAACGGCGCCGGGGAAATGCTGGTGTTTTCGGCGGCGGATTTCGAGGACTTCCTCGAGCCACGTCCGGATCTGCCGCAGACCATGGAAGATGAGCTGGAACCGGTGGTTCGCCACCTCGTCGAGCAGCGCTGGCCGTTCCGTTTGCACGCCACGTACAACGAATCCATCAGCCGCATGCTCGACGTGTTCGAGAAGGTCAACCGCGACATTCCGTTCAACGGTTTGCCATGGTTTTTCGACCACGCTGAAACCATTACGCCGCAGAACATCGAGCGGGTGAGGGCGCTGGGTGGCGGTATTGCGATTCAGGATCGCATGGCGTTTCAGGGCGAGTATTTCGTCGAGCGTTATGGCGCCAAGGCCGCCGAGGCGACCCCGCCGATCAAGCGCATGTTGGCCGAAGGGGTACCGGTCGGCGCCGGTACGGATGCCACGCGGGTGTCGAGCTACAATCCTTGGACATCGTTGTACTGGATGGTCAGTGGCCGCACCGTCGGTGGCCTGGAACTGCATGCCGAGGGCCTGTCCCGGCAGACCGCGCTGGAGCTGTTTACCCACGGCAGCGCCTGGTTCTCGTCCGAGCAGGGCAAGAAAGGCCAGATCAAGATTGGCCAACTGGCGGATGTCGCGGCGCTCAGCGCTGACTTTTTCAGCGTCGATGAAGAAGCGATCAAGTGGATCGAATCGGTGTTGACCGTGGTCGGCGGCAAGGTGGTGTACGCCGCCGGCGATTTCGAAAAACTGGGACCTGCCAGCGTGCCGGTGCTGCCGGACTGGTCGCCGGTGGTCAAGGTGCCGGGTCATTGGCGTCCGACGTCGCCGATGCAGGCGCAGGTTCACCATTGCAGCGGGCCGTGCGGCGTGCATGCCCACAGCCATGAAAAGGCCCGGTTGTCGAACGCGCCGGTCAGCGATTTCGCCGGTTTCTGGGGCGCGTTCGGCTGCTCGTGCTTCGCGTTCTGACGATCACAAAACGCGCCGATGCGCTGCGTCGGCGCCTTGCGTAATACCCATCCATCGAGGAGTTTCACATGAGCAACGTTCCGTACAAGCGCCTGAACAAAGACGATGCCGTAGTCCTGTTGGTCGACCACCAGACCGGCCTGATCTCGCTGGTCCAGGATTTCTCGCCGAACGAATTCAAGAACAACGTGCTGGCCCTCGCGGACCTGGCCAAGTTCTTCAAATTGCCGACCATCCTCACCACCAGTTTCGAAAATGGCCCGAACGGCCCGATGGTGCCTGAGCTCAAGGAACTGTTCCCGGACGCGCCGTACATCCCGCGTCCAGGCCAGATCAATGCCTGGGACAACGAAGATTTCGTCAAAGCCGTTAAAGCCACTGGCCGCAAGCAACTGATCATCGCGGGTGTGGTGACCGACGTATGCGTGACTTTCCCGACGTTGTCGGCACTGGCGGAAGGCTTTGAAGTGTTTGTAGTGACCGACGCCTCGGGCACCTTCAACGAAACCGTGCAGCAAGCGGCCTGGGCTCGCATGTCGGCGGCCGGAGCACAATTGGTCAACTGGTTCTCGGTGGCGTGCGAGCTGCAGGGTGACTGGCGTAACGACATGGAAGGCCTGGCGAACCTGCTGTCGCCGCGTATTCCGAACTATCGCAACTTGATGAACAGCTACGTGGCGCTGACTTCGAAGTAAGCCCGGCGATCCATAAAAATGCCCGCGACTGTGCGGGCATTTTTATGTCTGGGACAACCTCATTGGGGTGGTGAGGTTTTTTGTGGCGAGGGAGCTTGCTCCTGCTGGGCTGCGAAGCAGCCCCTTTTGGTGAGCGCTGCGCGCTCAAGCGGGAGCAAGCTCCCTCGCCACAAAAGCACGCCACCACAACATTCAGGCAGCCACAAAAACTAGGCCTGTTGGCGTTTTTGCAGCCAGTTGAGGAAGCCGTTTTTCTTGATCGGAACCGGTTTGGCCATCAGCGCCAACCGGCTGTTCTGCTGCCGCACCGCTTGCAGCTTGTTCAGCGCCCGACCCACTTCAACCCGTTGTTCCATGCAACCACGGGTCAGGGATTTGTCGATCCGGTAAATGATGCACGAGGTCAGGGTGGTGAAGGTGGCCTGGGACGGTGTATCGGTGAGCACGCTTTGTTCACCCATCACCTCACTCGGCCCCATGCGCCCGGCTTCGGTTTGCCCGGTGCCATCGGGCACGGTGGCGCTGACCACGCCTGTGGCGATCACCATCAGGCTGTCCGGCACTTCGCCCAACTCCAGCACCACCTGACCCGCCGCGTATTGCTGCGGGACCATGGACTGAGCCAATTGATCACGCTCGTCCTCGCTCAGGGAGCGGAAGACTTTCACTTCATCCAGCAACGCCCGTGCGCGGGTTGTCGGTTCAATAACACCATCGATCTGCCGGGAAATTCCCGCCGCTTCGAGGTGCCGGTGCGCCAGGTCGAACAGCTGATTGCGCACCTCGCTCTTCTTGCCGAGCTCGGCGATAAAGCCGCTGGCCACGTACTCGGACATGGTTTCGCCAGCCTCTTTGAGCACGGCTTTCGGCGCCGGGTTGAGCAGCAAACTGCTGCTGCCTTGAAGCGTGCGCTCCAGCGCATCCAGCACCCGACGCGGGCGGATGTGGTTGGGCACTTGAATGCTGATGGACACGCCGTGCATGTTGGTCGGCCGGCTGAGGTTGACGATTTTCGCCTTGGCCGCCACCGAATTCGGCACCACAGCGGTGCTGCCGGCGCTGGTCAGCAGGTGCGTGGCGCGCCAGTCGATGTCGAGGACTTTGCCTTCGACGCCATCGATCATGATCCAGTCATCCACCTGATACGGCTTGGTGGTGTTGAGCACGATCCCGGAAAACACGTCGCTCAAGGTGCTTTGCAACGCCAGACCGACGACGATGGCCACGACACCGGACGTCGCCAGCAAGCCTTTCACCGGCAGCTCCAGCACGTAACCGGCCGCCGCGACGACTGCAATCAGGAACACCAGCGCGCCGATGACGTCCTGCAACAAGCGACCGCTGTGACCGATGCGGCGCATCAGCACCAGGCCGATGACTTCGGTGAGCACCCGCGCGGAGTACAGCCACCAGAGAATCCCCAACGCCGTGGCGCCCAATTGCGCGACACGATCCTCGGCGAACAACGGTGCCTGCAACGGGCTCACACCGGCATTGATCACCAGCGCGCTGAACAGCACAAACAACGCCAGCCGCACGCCAACCCGCGTGACGCGATGCTTGAACGGCGCGAGGTGCCAGAGCACGGTGTCGATCACCAGCAGCAGGGCACTCCAGGACAGCAGGTGAGCGAGGACAAAAGACATGGGGGAACTCCGGCAGACTGGTTGTTGTTGGCGGTAGTTTTTTGTAGGAGCCAGGCTTGCCGGCGAAGGCGCCCTCAAGTACGCCTTCGCCGGCAAGCCTGGCTCCTACAAAAGCAGCTTCGCCACACATTGCTGTGTGGCGAGGCGAGGTGACTCAGTTCAAGTGAGTCTTGAGTTCCAGTGCTGCCTGACGAACCGCCGCTTTCACCTCCGGAATCTGGCTCAGCGGGTTGAGCAGGCCGAAGTCGTGGATCATGCCGTTGTATCGCACCGCCGTGACCGGCACACCGGCTGCGTCGAGGTGGCGGGCATAGGCTTCGCCTTCGTCACGCAACACGTCGAACTCGGCGGTTTGCACCAGGGCGGCGGGCAGGCCTTTGAGCTGTTCGGCGCTGGCTTGCAACGGCGAGGCATGGATCTGCGCACGCTCGGCCTGGTCGGTCGTGTAGTTGTCCCAGAACCAGTTCATCATGCCCTTGGTCAGGAAGTGGCCTTCGGCAAATTGCTGGTACGAGCCGCTGTCGAACTGTGCGTTGGTCACCGGCCACATCAACAACTGGAAGCGCAGCGCCGGGGCTTTCTGTTCCTTGGCCATCAACGCCACGACCGCCGCCATGTTGCCGCCGACGCTGTTGCCGGCTACCGCCAAGCGCTTGCCATCGACGCCGATGTCCTTGCCATGCTCGGCCACCCAACGGGTCGCGGCGTAGGCCTGGTTGATCGCAGTCGGGTAATGCGCTTCCGGCGACGGCGTGTAATCGACATACACCGCGACAGCGCCGGAGCCGACCACCAGATCGTGGATCAGACGCTGGTGAGTCGGGTAATCGCCCAACACCCAGCCGCCACCGTGGAAGAACATGAACACCGGCAATTCACCTTTGACCTTGGCCGGCCGGACGATTTTCAGGTTGATGGTTTGCCCGTCGACCTTGATCGCACGATCGCTGACGTCCACACCCGACAGATCAACCTTCACCGAGTTTTGCGCACCGGTCAGCACCGCACGGGCATCTTTGGGGCTCAACTGCTCAAGCGGCTTGCCACCGCCGGCGGCGAGGGCTTCGAGGAAGGCCTGGGTATTGTGTTCGACACCCGGGCTGCCGGCGGCGAATGCATTGCCGATGGAAAGGGCGAGAAGGGAAGCGGTCAGGGTTTGTTTGACGATGTTCATGGGGCAAATCCTTTTTAATTAATGAGCGTTTGATTACCTGAGGTCAGGTCGCTGCTGGCGCTGTAGGTCAGGCCTCAGCAACACCGTGGACACAGATTAATAGGTCGCCCAAAAGGGAAAAAGCAGCTATAAAGTGTTTGACTGTCAACCAAGGCGTGACAATGAACCCGTTCGAAGATATGCGTATTTTTTGCCAGGTCATGGACTCCGGCAGCTTCACCTCGGCAGCCGATCAATTGGGCCTGTCCAAGCAGTTTGTCAGCCGGCGCTTGATGCAGCTCGAAGAGCGTCTGGGCGTGCGCCTGCTCAATCGCTCCACGCGGCGGCTGGACGTCACGCCGCTGGGCCAGAGTTATTACGAGTCCGCGTTACGTTTGCTCGGTGAAGTCGAGCAAGTGGAGCAGGGCATCGCCGGCCAGACCACCGAGCCGCGCGGCACCATCCGCGTGAGTGCGCCGTTGTCGTTTGCGCTGGCGCATCTGGGTTGCTTGCTGCCGTTGTTTTTGCAGCGCTATCGCGATGTCACGGTGGAAGTGGACTTGAGCGATCGGCCGGTGGACTTGCTCAGCGAGGGTTACGACCTGGCGTTGCGCATCGGCATCCTGGAGGACTCGACCCTGATCGCCCGCCGCATCGCCTCCATCCAGCGCGTGTACTGCGCCAGCCCGGCCTATCTGGCTGAGCGCGGCACGCCGCTCAAACCCGAAGATTTGCACAACCATGACTGCCTGCCTTACGGCCACGGGCGTCAGGTGCAATGGCGTTTTGAAGGGCAGGGCAAGCCGCTGAGCGTCAACGTGACGGGCCGGATGCGGGTCAACAACGGGGAGTTGCTCAAGGATGCGGCGGTGGCCGGGATGGGGATTACGTATTTGCCGACGTTCATTGTCGGTTCGGCGCTGAAAGAGGGTCGGCTGGTGCCGGTGCTGGATGAGTTTCGTCCGCCGCCGCTGACGTTGTCGGCGGTGTATCCGCAGCACCGCCAGAGTTCGCGGCCGGTGCAGGCGTTGATCGAGTTTTTGCGCGAGCGGCTGGATCGGGTTGAGTGTGGGTTGTAGGACGCCGGATTACACATCTCCTTGTAGGAGCGAGGCTTGCCCGCGAAGGCGTCGTGACATTCAAAACAAGCGCTGACTGATACGACGCCTTCGCGGGCAAGCCTCGCTCCTACAAGGGATTGTGGGGGTTTGAAGATCAGCCCCTGTCAGGACCTTTTGTCATCGCCTGGCTCGCCACCGACATGCACACCGCGGTCGTCGCCGATTTCGCCCGCGCGATGCACACCGCGGTCGTCGCCGATTTCGCCCGCGCGATGCACACCGCGGTCGTCGCCGATTTCGCCCGCGCGATGCACACCGCGGTCGTCGCCGATTTCGCCCGCGCGATGCACACCGCGGTCGTCGCCGATTTCGCCCGCGCGGTGCACACCGTGGTCGTCGCCGATTTCGCCCGAGCGGTGTACACCGTGATCGTCGCCGGGCTCAGAGTGAGTGCCGCTGCGCCCGGATGAGGCTGAGCTGCCTGAGTGTCCCGAACCATGGTCGCCGCTGCTGTGACCGCTGCCGCTGTTGCCGCCGCTGCCGCCGCTGCCGTTTCCACTGTGGCCGCCGCCATTGCCACCGCCGCCGCTGCCACCGTGACCACCGCCATTGCCGCCGCCCCCGGAACCACCGCCGCCGTGACCGCCGCCACCGCCACCAGAACCGCCGCCGTGACCTCCGCCACCGCCACCAGAACCGCCGCCGTGACCTCCGCCACCGCCACCAGAACCGCCGCCGTGACCTCCGCCACCACCGCCAGACCCACCGCCGCCGTGACCACCACCGCCGCCACCACTACCACCGTCCTTGGCCTGGGCACTCGATACCCCGGACAAGCTGTCCGGGATCAATACGGTAGACGCCGACAGAACTGCGCCAATAGCTACTGCCAGTAAAAGCTTGTTGATGTGCATGTCGTTCTCCGTCTTCTTATTCAGGTTGGAACGTTGATGAACAATGCAACTTGCTGCTCGATTCAATGGGAGAACACCGCAACGCGCTGATTAATTCAGTGGCAACGCGTATGAACGATGAACGGTACACATCGACCCTGTTCCAGCGGGTCAGTGAATACTCGAGGCCAGTTCGAAGATCGGGATGTACATCAGGATCACGATGACCCCGATCAGCAGGCCGATGAAGGTCATGAGCAAGGGTTCGAACAGCCGCACGAACCATTCGATCCAGCGGCTGATTTCTTCGTCGTAGAAGTCAGCGCTGCGCTCCATCATCTGGCCGAGGTTGCCGGATTGTTCGCCCGCTCGAAGCAAGCGCAGGGAGACTGGGGTCACCAGGTGATTGAGCTCCAGCGCGGCCGACAGCGATTGCCCCTCGCGTACCCGTTCGCAGGCCTGGTCCAGGCGCACGCGGGAGGCGGGGGTGAGCAGGCCGCGAACCATGCCCATGGCGGTGACGAGGGGAATGCCGCCCTGCAACAGGATGCCCAGGGAGCGATAGAAGCGCGCGAGTTCGTACATGAAAATGCGTTGATGGACCGCCGGGAGTTTTTCGATCACACGGTCGACGCCCCGACGAAAAGCCGGTTGTCGCTGAAGAAAGCCGAGGGCGACGATGATTGCCGCCAATGCGCCGAAGAACTCACCCTGGTGGGCGTGCAGGAACATCCCGCAGCTCATCAGCACTTGCGACAGCCACGGCAGATTCGACCCCAGCCCTTCGAACACCAGGCTGAAGCGCGGCACCACGTAACCCATCAAGAACAACACCACGCCACCGCCCACCACCAGCAACAGCAGGGGGTAGATCGAAGCGCTGACGATTTTTTGCCGAACCTCGTCCATGCGCTGGCGATAGCTGACATAGCGGCCCAGGGCATCACCCACGGCGCCGGTCTTCTCACTGGACTGCACCAGCGCCACGTAGAGCGGAGGGAACACCGCCGACAGCTGGGCCAATGCCTGGGAGAACGATTTGCCTTCATACAGCAGGCGCACTAGTTCGCTCAACGTTTTACGGGCCTGTGGCGCGTTCTCTTTTTCTGCGAGGCTTTCCAGCGCATCGATTAACGGCAGGCCGGCGTTGAGCAAGGTGGTCAGTTCCTGGCTGAACAACACCAGATTGAATGTCTCGCGCTGTCGAAGGCGCAACGCGCGCCAGTGCCGCTCGACGTGCAGGCTGACCACCCGCAAGCCCTGGTCTTCGACGATGCGCCGGGCCTCGCTGTGGCCGGGAGCCTCGACGGTCATCGAGACCACGCCAGCCTTGCCCACTGCCTTGAGATGAAAGCGCATGGTCGGCCCCCCCGTCATTGCCAGCTGGTGACTTCGGCGTTTTCGCCTTCGCCGCCGGGTTGGCCGTCCTTGCCCATGGACAGCAGATCGTATTCGCCGTTTTCGCCGGGGTAGCGGTAGTTGTAGTTACGGCCCCACGGATCCTGCGGCAGTTTTTTCTGCAAGTAAGGACCGGTCCATTTGGTTTCATCGCTTGGCGCAGTGACCAGCGCCTGCAAACCTTGTTCGGTCGATGGGTAATGACCGACCTCCAGACGGTACAGGTCGAGCGCTTTGCCCAAGCCTTCGATTTGCGCCTTGGCCACCTTCACTTCGGAGCGGCCCAGTTGGGCGAAATACTTCGGCGCGACGATGCCGGCCAACAGCCCCAGCACCACCAGCACCACCAACAGTTCGAGCAGGGTGAACCCGCCTTGAGGACGCGGGGCGGAACGCAAACGCTGATTCATGATGACCTCACACAGTGGCAGAAGGGTCGCCATGGAGGCGTATGCAATTGCCATGCTCACCCCCGGTCATTCTTCCACAACCCCTGTATTCCGGGCCTTTGCGCTTTCGGCACAGTGCTTGCGTATGGCTTGTTTACTACCGGCCATTGGGGCATTACCCCCATTTTTCGGGGCCGGGCAGGGGAGACAAAAAAATGAAAACACTCACCACAGGACTGCTCGGCTGTTTGCTGCTGACGAGCGTCGTACAGGCCGATGTGTTCGTTTCCGTGGACGCCAAGGGCAGTTACGTACTGTCCAATGTTCACCGTCCCGGCCGCACCTATGAACGGGTGATTCACGAGCCCCAATCCTCGCTGGTCGGTCTTGATCAGCAGCCCCAGATGATTGCCAGGCAACCCTATGCAGAGCTGGTGTCGGCGGCCGCCACGGCCAATGAATTGCCGGCCGCGTTGTTGCACGCGGTCATCCGCGAAGAGTCCCGCTACAACTCGGATGCGACGTCCCCCAAAGGCGCCGGCGGGCTGATGCAATTGATGCCCGATACCGCCCGGGAGATGGGGGTGAAAAACGTCTATGACCCCAAGGCCAACATCCAGGGCGGCGCCAAATACCTCAAGCGCCTGCTGACCCTGTTCGACAACGACATCACCCTCGCCGTGGCGGCCTACAACGCCGGGCCGCAAGCGGTGCTGAGCCGTGGCGGAGTGGTCCCGCCGTTTGCTGAAACCCAACGTTATGTGCCCAGCGTCTTGCGTCAGTACCGGCGCTTGCAGGGCCTGGCCATGGACGCACCGCTGTGATTGGCGAGTGTGGGGAACGTCCCCCAATAGTGGGGCAACAAGGACTGGGCCGAAAAGTGGGGAATAAGTGGGGAATATCCCCCGGGTTCTCAGATCGTCGCTTCAAGTGGCTGAAAACTAACTGAATTATTTATGGCATGCGGATTGCTCAAGCGGATTTGTCGAGAATTATTCCCTGTGAGCACCCACAGCGAGGCCCGTGATCATGACCGGCATACCCAACACTTCGTCCTTGTTTAAATTCGCGCTGTTGGTGGTGTCGATGTTCGGCATCGAGCTGGCTGAGGCGGCCCTGCGCTGCGAGCGCAATTTGGTGGCGAACGTCGTGGCGCTGGATCAGCCGCTGATGTTCAACCGCCTCGGGGCGCAGAACGCCAACGGCATGATGTTCGCCCTGCGCCGTGACGTGGTCGACGACCACAATGTGTCCCTGGCTCAGGGCGGCGCGGCAGTGCCGGGCAAAGTCTCGCTGCGGCCCGACAAGCGTCCGCGTCCCCTGGTGTTGCGGGTGGCCGCCGGTGACTGCCTGACCGTCAACCTGCAGAACCTGCTGGCGTATCAGGCCAATCCCGGCAGCCACGAAAACGGCGAGGAAGGGGTTGAGGGGGAGGTCGAAATAGGTGACGTCGAGCAGTTCAAAGTCGATGAGCAGGTCACCGACCGCCACGTCGGCTTCCAGGTCAACGGCATGCAAGCGGTCAACAGCATCGATGACATCGCCTCGTACACCGGGCGCAACGGCAATTCGCTGGTCGCCCCCGGCGGCACCCGTTCCTACACCTTGTTCGCCGAGCGCGAAGGTGCATTCGCCGCCAGCAGCCGTGGCGCGACTTTCGGTGGTGAAGGCGATGCGGGCAACGTTGCCAACGGCCTGTTCGGCCAGGTCGTGGTGGTGCCCAAGGGAGGCCGCAGCTACCGCAACACCGTGACCGAAGAAGAGATGCGCCTGGCCAGCAGCGGCCGCACCCCGGCCGGTCAACCGATCGTCGACTACCAGGCGCGCTACCCGCAACGCGAACCGTGGATCCGTGAAGGCAAGGCCGGCACACCGATCATCAACATGGTCGACGGCAATGAAATCATCTCCAGCGAAAGCGACGCGATTGTGATGGGCAGCAACGCCGACGGCAGCTTCCCGCCGTCGACCTATCCGCTGGAAGCCGTCGGCAAACGCAACCCGGCGATTCCGAACCGGCTGGAACCGTTCCGCGATTTCGCCTCGCAGTTCCAGGATGAAACCGCCGCGACCCAGGCGTTCCCCGCATATTGGGCCGACCCGGTCATGGCCCATGTGCTGGAGCCGACCCGCGACTCGTTCATGATCAACTATGGCTCCGGCGGCATGGGCGCCGAGGTGGTGGCCAACCGGCTGGGTGTCGGGCCGATGCACGATTGCCTGTCCTGCGCCTATGAAGAATTCTTCCTCAGTTCGCACACTGTCGGCGACGTGGCGATGCTGGTGGACGTGCCGGCCAACGCTGGCCTGGAAGGCATTCTTCCAGGGCAGGTACCGAGCGCCGATCAGATTGGGGTCAAGGCGACCATGGCGCTGTATCCATCCGAGCCGTCCAACGTCAACCACAGCTACATTGGCGACTTCGTCAAATTCCGCAACACCCACAACGGCCACGAGCAGCACATCTTCCACCTGCACGGTCATCAATGGCTGTTCAACCCCAACGATGACAACTCCGACTATGTGGATGCCCAGGGCATCGGCCCGGGTGCCGGCTACACCTATGAAATCGCCAATGGTGGTTCGGGCAACCGTAACCGCGTAGCGGGCGATGCGATTTACCACTGCCACTTCTATCCGCACTTCGCACAAGGTATGTGGAGCATGTGGCGGGTGCATGACGTGTTTGAAGAAGGCACCCGACTCGAAGTGTCCCAGCAAGGTGCCGACGGGTTCCACAGCGAACCTTACGCGCTACGCAGCGGTAAACCGGCGGCAGGTGCGCGGGCCTTGCCCGATGGCGAAATCATTGCCGGTACGCCGATTCCAGCGGTCGTGCCGCTGCCGGGCAAAGCCATGGCGCCGATGCCAGGCAAGGTCGCGGTGGTGCCGAAAATCGGCGAGACCCTGGTCGCCGGTGGTGGTGACGACGATGACGAAGAAGATGACGACGGCGGCGGTAGCGGCAGCAGCGGCGGCGCTCAGGCCATCGGTTCCCTGGCCCTGGTGGATCGCAGCGAAGCCAACCGCAATGCCGACGGCAGCCTGAAAAACCCTGGCTATCCGTTCTGGATCGGCGGCATGGAAACTTCGGTCGGCCAACGTCCGCCGACGCCACCGCTGGACATGCTCGACGCGGCCAAGGCCCAGTCCTTGAAAACCAGCGGCAACGCCCTGTGGGCCAACCTCGACCCGGCGCAGTCCGGTGGCTGGGATGGCGGCCTGGGGCGTCATTCCCTGGACGGTTTCTCCGCCGGTGGCGTGGCGCACACCATTACCACGTCGCTGGATTTCTCCAAGGAAGTGACCCGCGCCAAACCGATCTACATGCCGGAAGAGGGCACCGAAGTCGAACAGGCGGCCATGGCCTTCCACGCCAAAAAGGACCACCCAAGCTTTGCCTTGCTGCCCGGCAATCAAATCGTGGCGAAGGCCTTCCGCACCAACGGTGCCTTGCCGATTGCCGGCGCGCCTTATTACGAACCGTGCATGGACGACCGGCAAAAACGCCTGACCAGCAGCGCCGGCACCGGCGAGTTTGCCAGCGGTGAACGCATCGACGGCATGTCCTATACCGGCTCCTCGACCTTTACCGCCGACCGTCCACGGGTCTACAAAGCGGCGAACATCCAGTTCGACGCGGTGTACAACAAGGTCGGCTACCACTTCCCGCAAGCGCGCATTCTGGCCCTGTGGGAAGACGCCTGGCCGGTCATCACCAAGCAGCGTCCGCCAGAGCCGCTGGTCATGCGCATGAACACCTTCGATTGCGTGCAATACCAGCAAACCAACCTGGTGCCGGCCGTCTATGAGATGGATGACTATCAGGTGCGCACGCCGACCGACGTGATCGGTCAGCACATTCACCTGCCCAAATGGGACCTGACGGCGGCCGACGGTTCGGCCAACGGCTGGAACTACGAAGACGGCGTGCTTTCCCCGGGGGCCGTGCAAGAACGCATCCGCGCCATTCGCGAGTTCAACCAGTGCGAAGGCACCGATCCACGTGACGGCACACCGGCCTGTCCAAAAGCCAGGAATCACCCGTACTTCGGCCAATTTGGCCGGGCGGACTGGGTGGGCGCGCGCACGGCGATGCAGCGCTGGTTCGCCGATCCGGTGGTAAACGCCAAAGGTGTCGACCGTGGACTGGGGACCATTTTTACCCATGACCACCTGGGCCCATCGACTCACCAACAGATTGGCCTGTACGCCACCGTACTGGCTGAACCGGCCGGTTCCACCTGGTTCCATGCCGAAACCGGCGAGCCTTTGTACAGCGGCGCGCGCCAGGACGGCGGGCCGACGTCGTGGCAAGCGGTGGTGTCCACCGGGGACATCGACGGCGACGGCAAGAACGACAGCTTCCGTGAGTTCTTCCTCGAGTACAGCGACTTCCAGCACGCCTATGAAGCCGGAGTGTATGTGGGCGCCGGTCCTAACGGCGTGCCTGATCCACAAACCTTCCCGGCCACCGCGGACAGCTTCCGCTACGCGATCAACCCGCCAGTGCGCAACAACGCCAGCACCTTGCTCGACGGCATCATCGAAGTGCAGGGCGGTATGGTGCCGGGTTGCCCGACTCGGCCATGCCCACAGGCGATCTCGGTCGATGACCCCGGCATGTTCGTGGTCAACTACCGCAACGAACCGCTGGCCCTGCGGGTCTACGACCCGAACAAGGTCGGCCCGGACGGCAAGCGCGGCATGCAGGCCGACGGCCTCGGCGGCGACCTGGCGTACGCCATGCAAAGCCGTACCGACCGCGCCATCCCGGCGATGAACCTGGCACCGAACCTGGTCACCGCCGCCACCGGTCCAACCGGCGGCACCACACTGTTCCCGCCACACGTGAACCGTGGCGGCGCGGAACCGGGTGACCCGTTCACGCCAATGTTGCGCACTTACACCGGTGACAACGTGCGGCTGCGGGTGCATGCCGGCGGTCACGAAGAAGAGCACAACGTGACCCTGCACGGCGTGAAATGGCTGCAAAGCGGTTCCGGCTTCGGCAACAGCTCCAACTCCGGCTGGCGCTCGTCGCAGATGGTCGGTATCTCCGAACAGTTGGGCTTCAACGCGCCGGTCTCGATGCTCTCCAGTTCGGCGGCGGCCACGGGGGATTACCTGTACTCGATGGACGCTTCGATTGAAGGTTACTGGAACGGTATCTGGGGCGTGATGCGCAACTACACGACCCAGCGCAGCGATCTGTTCGCACTGCCAAACAACCCGAAACCGACCGGTATGCGCAACACCGTGGCGTTCGATGGCATCTGCCCACGGTACGGCGCCAACCCGAACGGCATCGGCACCCGGCCGACCGTGCAACGCAACTATGAAGTGGTTGCGGCGCTGGCCAACGACATCCTGCGCAATCCGTTGAACCTGACCATCGGCGATCCGGCCGGTATCGGGCAACACGTGGGTGGGCCGTTGAACCCGGCGGGTGGCACCCTGGTGTTCAACTCGCGGCCGGTGAACATCCCTCAGGTCACCGTGGTCGATCCTGAAGATGGCGAAACCATCACCATCGGCGGTCAAAGCGGCCCGTTGCATGATCCGACTGCGATCCTGTACGTGCGCAAATCCGACCTCGATCCGCTCACTGGAAAAATGAAACCAGGTGTGCCGGTGGAGCCGCTGGTATTGCGCGCGGCGGCGGGTGACTGCATCAACGTCACCCTGGAAAACCGCTTGCCTGTGGTCATGCCCGACCTGACCCAGACTGCCGTGATGCAAGGGCTGGTCAAGCGAGATCGCAACAATGGCCAGGGCTCGACCATCTTCACCAACAACCTGCTGCGGCCTTCGAGCCATGTTGGCCTGCATGCACAACTGCTGGCGTATGACATCACCAAATCCGATGGCACCAATGTCGGCGCCAACCCGATCCAGACCGTGCCACCGCGCATCGGCAACAGCGGCGCATACCCGACCCGTACTTATCAGTACTACGCCGGGCACCTGGAGCGTGAAGGCAAGCCGATCTCGCAACTGGGCCGCAGTGTCGACAACATCAACGCCACGGCGGTGGAGTTCGGCGGACTGAATATCACGCCGGCGGACCTCATCAAACAACCGCAGAAAGGCTTGGGTGGGGCGATGACCATCCTGCCGATCGGCGCAACCTGGGTTGAGGATGCGCGTAAAACCAACGCAACGGTCACGGCACCAGGGCAGACCACTTACCGCGACTTCGCGATGGTCTGGCAGAAAGCGTTGAACATCCGCTGGGCCAACGGTCGGCCGGTGGAAGGTATTGCCGCCGAAGGCTTTGGTGTGCCGACCGATCCACAGGACAACTCGAGCATGGCCATCAACTACAAGGCCGAGCCGATCTGGTTCCGCTTCGGGTTGGCGCCGGATGCGCCGTTCGGGCACGCCAATGGCGCCGGTTACGGTGACGTGCCTAACGCGCATATGGCGTACAGCAATGCGCTTATCGGGGGCGATCCTCAGACACCGGTGCTGTATGTGAAACCGGGGCAACCGTTCCGCACCCATATCCTGATGCCGACCGGTGGCAGTCGCGGCACGACCTTCCAACTGGACGGTCACGTCTGGTCGGTCAACCCGTTCCAGTCGGAGAAGAGCGATACCGGTGGCTATCCGATGATGACACCAGGGGTGGGGTCGGTGCGGTTCGGCTACAACCCGATGTCGATGTACATCGGCGCTCGTGAAAGCATCCTGCCGGCGGCGCACTTCAGCTTCATGCACCCGAGCGCCGGGGGCAGCAACGCAATACCGGGCGACTACCTGTTCCGCGATTACGGCGCCTACGGCAACACCGCCGGGCTTTGGGGATTGCTGCGGGTGACCAACGAGCCAGAACCTGCACCGGCACCGTAAAGCCAGGGATTGGGGGGCTGACACCGCTCGTACCTACAAGGGACAAGGCAGGCACAGATCTGTAAGGGGAGAGGGTAATGAACAGGACTACAAAAATCGCCGGTTGTGGGCTGGTCGTCGCAGTGGCACTCATCAGCTTCGGCGTCTGGCGCACCGCGCCGCCCAACCTGCTGAGCGAAGTCGCACTGCCGAACACCTGGAGCGGTCAGAACCTCTCCCGAGACGGGATTTCGGTGGCGCTTGAGGTCAAGTCATTGGCCAAGGACGGTGTGTTGCGTGAAGGCGAGTTTGCCGACTTGCAGTTCCGCGTCAGCGACAGTGCCTCGGGCCAGCCGTTGTCAGGCGTCAACCCCGGCGCCTGGCTGGACCCGGAAACCATCGCCGCCGACAAGGCTCAGGGCCGCGAGCAAAGCTGCAAATCCCGGGTCGGGGTCTTCCTCAAATCGAGCATTGGCGCGCGGCCGCTGCTCGATCTGAACAGCTACTTCCTGCTGGTGATGAACCGCGACGCCAGTGTCTCGGTGGTCGACCCGTCGGTGTCGGTGGGCGGCATCACCAGCACCATGACGCGGATTGAGATCAAGCAACCGCCGATGGACTGGACCACGCCCAAGGACAACAAACGGGTGTTCGTCTCCATGCCGACCGCCGATGCAGTGGCGGTGATCGACAGCGAGCAGTTCAAGCTGGTCGACTCGGTCGCCGCTGGCAGCAACCCGGTGCGCGTAGCCTTGCAGCCGGACGAGCGCCTGCTGTGGGTCGGCAACAATGCCAAGACTGCCGAGCAGTCGGGGGTCACGGTGATCGACACCCGCAGCCTCAAGCCACTCAAACACTTGGCCACCGGGGCCGGGCACCATGAAATCGCCTTCAGCAAAGACAGCCGTTTTGCCTTCGTCAGCAACCGCGACGACGGCACCCTGAGCATCATCGACATCGCCAGCCTGACCATCAGCAAGCAACTCAAGACCGGCTCGCACCCGCTGTCGGTGGCGTACTCGCCGCTGTCCCAGGCGGTGTATGTCGCCGACGGCAAGGACGGCAGCGTGACCGTGGTCGATACCGCCAGCCTCGCGGTTCGGCGGGTGATCAAAATGAAACAGGGCCTGGGCCCGATGGGGTTCAGTGCGGACGGGCGTTTCGGCATCGTCCTCAACACCCTGGAAAACCGGGTGGCGGTGATCGACGCGGCCACCGATTCGATGATCCACGAGCTGGACGTATCCGCCGAACCCTACCAAGTGGTGTTCACCAAGGCCTACGCCTACATCCGTGGACTGGCCTCGGCCAAGGTCACGATGATCAACCTTTCGTCGTTGGGGGCCGGCCGCACGCCGATCAGTCAGGGTTTCGAAGCCGGGCCCCAGGCGCCACGACTGGCCGGTGATTTGCCCCTGGCTTCGAGCCTGGCGGTGTCGCGGGACGACAACGCGGTGTTCGTGGTCAACCCGGTGGACAACACCACCTATTTCTACGCCGAAGGCATGAACGCGCCGATGTCCGGCTACCCCAATCGCGGGCAGGTGGCGCGGGCCGCCATGGTCATCGACCGCAGCCTGCGCGAGGTCGAGCCAGGGCTTTACAGTTCGCGGATCAAGCTGCCAGCCGCCGGGCGTTTCGACGTGGCGTTCCTGCTCAACCAGCCGAACATCATCCATTGCTTCACGGCGTTGGTTGAGCCAGACCCGAACCTCGCCACGCTCCCCGGCGTGCCAAAAGTCGAGTTCATGCTCGATAAGTCCACGGCCGCCCTCGGCAGCCCTTACACCGTGCGGTTTCGCATTGTTCAGGGCCAGCAGAAGGCACAGCGCAGCGGGGTCAAGGACGTTCAAGTGCGCTACTTCCCGCGCCCCGACTTCCCGGGCCCAACAGGTCGCGGCCCTTGACGTGGGCAATGGCATCTATGAAGCCCCGGTGACCCTCGACCAGAACGGCGCCTGGTACCTGCACGTGCGTGCGGCGTCCCTTGGCGCGAGTTTCGATGACAAGACCTTTGCCAGCGTTCGGGTGATTCCCGGCGATGCCCACTGAAGAGGAAACCGACATGAACCGATTCGCACACCGTGGACTGCTGACGTTCTGCCTGTTGGCCGTCGGCATCGGCCAGGCCCTGGCGCACTCGGCGGATGAACACGCCGGGCATGACATGCCGGCCAAAAGTGCCAGTTCGGAAAGCGCCCAGGTCAAATTCGCCGACGTTGCGCTGGTGGACCAGAACGGCAAACCGGTGCGTCTGGAAAAGGACCTGGTGACCGACAAAATCGTGGTCATGAGTTTCATCTACACCAGCTGCACCACGGTGTGCCCGGTGGTGTCCTCGATCATGGGCAAGGTGCAGAAGCAACTCGGCGCCCGGGTCGGCGAGGAGGTGCAACTGGTGTCCATCAGCATCGACCCGCAGCGCGATGACGCCAAGCGTCTCAACGACTACGCCCGCAGCTTCCAGAAGGGGCCGGGCTGGAGCTGGCTGACTGGCAGCTCGCAGTCGATCAACGAAACCCTCAAGGGCCTCGGCTCCTTCAGCGGTGACTTCAAAAGCCATCAACCGCTGATTCTGGTGGGGGACGGCAACAGCCGCCACTGGACACGCTATTACGGTTTTACCGACCCGACCGTGCTGACCCGCCAGGTCGAGAAACTCAGCGGCCAGCGCAACGCCCACGCCAAACACACGGCCATTGCCATGGAGCACCAACCATGAAAGCCCTCGCCTTGATCTTCCTTACGATGTGTTTTTGCGTCATCAGCTTTATGGCGTTTTCCCACGAAGGACACCAGGAGCCGGCGCCGGCGGTGGCCGCTGCGCAACCGGCCGGCGGCACCCGGGATGCGAAAACCTGGTTCACCGACACGCCGTTGCAGGACCAGAACGGCAACACGCTGCGTTTCTACAGTGACGCGCTACAAAACCGCGTGGTGTTGCTTAACGTGATTTTCACCAGTTGCAACGATGCCTGCCCGCTGATCACCCAAAAGCTCAAGGAAGTCCGCGAAGTGCTGGGCGACAAGGCCGATGGCATCACCTTTATCTCCCTTACCAGTGATCCGCTGCGCGATACGCCGGCGGTACTCAAGGCTTACACCTTGAAGCAGGGCGTCGATGGCCCCCACTGGCTTTTTCTCACCGGCGACAAGGCACAAATGGACCTTGTACTGGGGCGCATCGGCCAGATTGTGCCGACTCCCGAGCAGCACTCGACGCAGCTGATTGTCGGTGACGTGGCCAACAAGCGCTGGAGCAAGATCCGTCCCGATGCACCGGCCGCCGCCATTGCCCAGCGCTTGCAGTTGCTGACAATGCCCGTGGCCAGTCGTTGAGCACGCGCCATGAACATTGCCCTCGTCCTCGGCCTGCTACTGATTGGCGGCATCAATCTCGCCGCCAATGCGTTGCCGCTGAGCCCCAGCGAAAGCGCCGGTAAACGGCTGTATCGCGAGGGCGTGTCGGCAAGCGGTGAGCCGATCATGGCTCGGGTGGGCGCGGCGGGCATGTTGCTGCCCGCCACCAGCCTGCCCTGCGCCAATTGCCATGGCGCCGATGCCCAGGGGCGACCCGAAGGCGGGGTACGGCCGCCGGACATCAGCTGGTCGCGGCTCTCCAGCAGTTACGGGCAACAGCAGATCAACGGTCGCAATTACCCGGCCTACACCGAGGCCGCACTGGCCCGGGCTATCCAGGAAGGGCGCGATTCGGCGAATAATCGGCTCGACCCGGCGATGCCCCGGTTCGTGCTGTCGATGAATGATCAGCGCAACCTCACGGCCTACCTCAAGCGCGTGGCCGATGATCGCGACCCCGGGTTGACCGCCGACAGCCTGCACTTGGGCACCTTGTTGCCGAGGCAGGGGCCGCTGAGCACGGAGGGCGCCACGGTGGCGGCGGTGCTCAAGGGCAGCGTGGCGCGGATTAACGAGGCGGGCGGGATCCATGGCCGGCAATTGCGCCTGACCATCCTCGATCCGGGCCCGGACCGCGCCAGTGCCAAACAGGCGCTGGATCGCTTGATTGAGCAGGAACAGGTGTTCGCCCTGATCGCACCACTGGCACCTGCGCTCGACACCGAACTGGTCACGCGGCTGGAACGCGCCGGCATTCCACTGATCGGGCCGCTCTCGTTGCAGGGCATGGCCCCGGCCAGTCGGCAGATTTTCGAACCGCTGTCAGGGCTGCGCGAGCAACTGATCGCCTTGGCCGACTACGGTGCCGCCAATTTGCGCTTGCTCCAGGGCCCGACGCTGATTGTCTACCCGGACGAGCCGAGCCAACAGGAGGCGGCGCAGCACCTCGGCCAGTACCTGCAAGATCACGCCTGGCAGCAAGTGCGGCTGCAGGCCTACAACTCGGCGCAGGACGAGTTGCCGCTGGGCTCGCGATCGGTGTTTTACCTGGGCAGCGGCGTCGGTTTCAGTCGCTTCGCCGAGCGCCTGCAAACGGCGGGGCAGGTGCCTTACCTGTTCGCCGCGTCGAATCAGGTGGCAGGTGACCTGTTTCAATTGCCCAGCGGGTTTTCCCGGCGAGTGTTTCTGGCCTATCCGTTCGTGCCCAGTGACTGGACGCTGGCCGGGCGCCTGGCCTTGACGCAACTGCGCGAGCACCAGGGGCTCGGCGGTGAGCACGCGGTGCTGCAAGTCGGCGCCTACAGTTCGATGCTGCTGCTCAGCGAAGGCATGAAACAGGCCGGGCGCGACGCCAGCCGCGAAAAACTCATCAGTGCCCTGGAAGGGTTGCACGATTTCGACACCGGGCTGACCCCGCTGCTCAGCTTCGGTCCGGGTCGCCGACTGGGCTTGAGCGGTGCCCACATCGTCACCGTAGATTTGCCCGACCAGCGCTTCTTTCTGGTCGCACCGTACAAACCGATTGCCGTGACACCCTGAAAAGAGGGCTGATGATGAAACTCAAGACGCTGCTGATTCTGCTGACGATGTGGGTCCCCGTGGCCTTCTGCAGCAACGGCCCGGCTGCCGCACGGGTCAATGGCGAGGAAATTTCCGAGTTCCGTCTCGAGCGCTATTTTGCCGAATACCTGGAGGACCAGGGCCGCGCAGTGGGCAGCATTCGCAACCCCAAGGCGTACAAGCAATTGCGCCAGAAAGCACTGGATGCGCTGATCGACAAGGAGTTGCTGTGGCAGGAAGCGCGCAAACGCGGGGTGAAGATCAGCGATGAGGTCGTACAAAGCCAGGTTGAGCAGACGCGGCAAGCGATGGGGGGGGCCGAGGTGTTCGCCCGCCGGCTGGAAGACGCCGGTTTCAACGAAGCCACCTTTATCGAGTACACGCGCCGTGAGCTCGCGGCGCAAAAGGTGTTCGCCGACCTGCTCCAGGTGGCTGAGCCGGACGAAAAACAGGTCCGCGCGTTCTACGAGGAACACCGCGCCGAAATGAGCACTCCCGAGCAAATCCAGGCGCGGCACATCCTGGTCAAAGTGCCTCAGGGCGCCGATGCCGCCACCGTTGAAGCCGCCCGGCTACGCTTAGAGGAGATGCGGGTGAAAATCAGCCAGGGCGAGGACTTTGCCAGCATTGCCCGGGCCGGCTCCGAAGATGCTTCCGCCACCGAAGGCGGGGATCTGGGCTATTTCCCCCGTGGGCGCATGATGCCGGAATTCGAAGCCGCGGCATTTGCGCTGGCGCCGGGGGCCGTCAGCGCGCCAGTGCGCACACCGTTGGGCTGGCATTTGATCTACCTACAGAACCACCAGGAGGCGGCCGATGTCTCAGAAGCTCAGGGACTTGAAATGGTTCGGGCTTACCTTGCCCGACAGCAAAAGTCCCAGGCTCGTCTACAAGTTCTGGGGCAGTTGCGATCAAGCAATCGAATCGAGCGGATTGACGACGATTGAAGGTTCCCCCCCAAATGTGGGGAAAGCTTCAGGGGCAATTCCGAGCGCTTCCCCGCCTTTGGGGGACGGGGTTCCTGAACGAAAAGATTTTTTCATGAAAATCATAGAGATGAAGCGGTCGAAAACCGGCGCTCAGTCTGGCATGAAGTGTGCGTTAGCCTAATTAAGGCGCGTACTCCCAGGCACGAATATCGGACCTGCGGTTTCAAGGAGTCCACCTTGTTAAACAAAGTACTGGTTGTTGAAGACGAACAGCTGCTGGCGGAAAACCTCCAGGGTTACCTGCAGGCGCAAGCGCTGGAAGTCCGGATAGCTCACAACGGTGAAACAGCTATCGGCGAAGCCAAAAGTTTTTCACCCGATGTGATGGTGTTCGATTACCGCTTGCCAGACATGGAAGGCTTTCAGGTGCTCGATGCCGTCCGCCAGAACAGGAACTGCCATTTTGTGCTGATTACCGGGCACCCAACCGCTGAAGTCTGTGAGCGGGCCCGGCAACTGGGAGTCAGCCATATCCTGTTCAAACCGTTTCCATTGGCGGAATTGGCCCGTGCAGTCTGTGACCTTTTGGGGATGGAGCGCGAACCCAAAGCAGGCATGAGCAAGTCCGAAGGATTCGTCGAACGACGCCAGAGCAGGACCGAAAGCTTCCCGCTGCAGTTGTACGACGGCAGTTGGGTGCTGGCAGATCGTCGACGAACTCCATCGACCTCCAAGGCACCAGACGACCAACAATTGCTCACCGGGGAGTAGTGGCGCGACAAGACGTTCCGGCATACGCCGCAATGGCCTGCCGCGTCGACAGGGCTCAAAGCCCCCGGCGTTGGAGAGCATGCCATGGACCGTCTATCCCTTGCCGTAGAACCGGCGCAGTTGGAATGTGTACCGTCTCGCTTTTCCAGTGAACAACTGGCCCAGGCCCGGGCCCTGGCAACCGGTTCCGGCGAGCGGGTTCTGGAGGCCCTCGGGGGGTTGTGCGAACTGGCCCCCATGCCCTTCATCCAGTGCCTCGGCGCTACCCTGCATTATCCGGTGCTCGACACCGACACCCTGTTTCAAGCCACCCCGGTGTTCGACCGGGTCACCCTGGCCCAATGCCTCAAGCGCGAATTCATCCTGCTGCGTCATGACGATGCGGTCATTGGCGTGTTTGCCGATCCGTTCGACACAACCCGTCTGGCGTGGATCGACGACTGCCTGCACGGCGCGCCGCTGTACCTGGTGCATGCCGACGACCTGAAAGCCTACCTGGCGCGTCACGAAGAGAGTTTCCACGCGGTGGAATCGCTCAACGCCCAGGCCGACGCCAATGTCGAAATCGACACCCTGCAAAGCCTGTCCCTGACCAGCATCAGTGAAGACGCCAGCGTGGTGGTCAAACTGGTCAACTCGACCCTCTACGACGCGCTGAAAATGCACGCCAGCGACATCCACCTGGGCACCACCGGCAGCGGTCTGGTGATCAAGTACCGGATCGACGGCGTGCTGAACAACATCAGCAAAATCCAGGGCAGCGAGTTCGCCGAGCAGGTGATCTCCCGGGTCAAAGTCATGGCCGAACTGGACATCGGCGAAAAACGCGTGCCCCAGGACGGTCGCTTCAAGATCGGCATCAGCGGCCGGCAGATCGACTTCCGGGTCTCGATCATGCCGAGCATTTTTGGCGAAGACGCGGTGCTGCGGGTGCTCGACAAACAGGACCTGGCGGACAAGGTCAGCGGCGTGCAATTGCAAGCCCTGGGCTTTGAAGAAAACACCCTGCGCCAGCTGCGCCGGTTGGCCGCCGAACCCTACGGCATGGTGCTGGTGACCGGCCCGACCGGCAGCGGCAAGACCACCACGCTCTACGCCATGATCACCGAGATCAACCACGGCGTGGACAAGATCATCACCATTGAAGACCCGGTGGAGTACCAACTGCCGGGCGTGCTGCAAATCCCGGTCAATGAAAAGAAAGGCCTGACCTTTGCCCGTGGCCTGCGCTCGATCCTGCGCCATGACCCGGACAAGATCATGGTCGGTGAGATCCGCGACCCCGACACCGCACAGATCGCCGTGCAATCGGCCCTGACCGGGCACCTGGTGTTCACCACCATTCACGCCAACAACGTGTTCGACGTGATTGGCCGGTTCACCCAGATGGAAATCGACCCTTACAGCCTCGTCTCGGCCCTCAACGCCGTGCTCGCCCAGCGGCTGATCCGCCTGGTGTGCGCCAGTTGCAGCGCGCCGAGCACCCCGACCGATGAAGAACTACGCCTCTCAGGGCTCGATCCGCAAAAGGTCGATCACTACCACTTCGTCCATGGCAAAGGCTGCGGCCATTGCCGCGGCACCGGATATCGCGGGCGGACCGCGATTGCCGAGCTGCTGCACCTGGACGACGAACTGCGGCAGATGATCGTCGAGCGCCAACCCGTTTCGAAAATCAAGGCACACGCTTGCAATCGTGGCTTGCGCTTGTTGCGCGAGTCCGCTCTGGAACTGGTAGCTGAGGGGCGGACCACGCTCGAGGAGATCAATCGTGTCACTTTTGTCTCGTGATCGTTATGTCGCCGTACTCGGCGCCAGTGGTGTCGGCCTGGGTCAGCGCAAGGGTGGCGACACCTTGTGGCTGGGCAGCGTCGGCTTTATCGACGAAGGCTTCCATGCCTGGGCCGTCGCCCTCGAAACCCTCGACCGTTTGCTGGGCGAACACGCCCCGGCCGGTGCGGAACTGAGCGTGGTGGTCTCCGGTCACTTCAGCCGCTTCTGCCTGGTGCCCTGGAGCGAACAGATCAGCAGCCCCGACGAATTGCTCGGGTTTGCCCAACTGTGTTTCGAAGACCTCTACGGTGTACCGGCCCAACCCTGGAGCATGGTGCTGTCGGCTGAACCTGCGGGTTACGACCGGATCGCCACCGCGCTGCCGCAAGACTTGCTGACGCGTTTGCGCAACCTGGTCAGCGGTCGCGGCCTGCGCCTGCGGTCGGTGCAGCCGTACCTGATGGCGGCGTTCAATCACTTCGATAAAAGCCTCGACGCCGGTGACTTCCTGTTCGTGGTCGCCGAGCCCGTACGCAGTGTCTTGCTGCTGGCCAGGGAAGGGCGCTGGACCTCGGTGCGTTCGGTGGGCAGCAGCGACAGCGATGCCGCACTGACCGCGCTGATCGGCCGGGAAAGCCAGTTGCAAGCCTCCATCAGCGAGCGGCCGCTGAACGTTTACCTGCACGCGCCAGCGCGGATCGAGGTACAGCCCGACGTGCCCGGTGTGCACTTGCGCACCCTCGAAGAAGACCGGACAGCCGTACACGATTGTTTGTACGTGATGTCCCGGGCGGTGGCCTGATATGCGCGCCCTGACGCTCGACTTCCAGCCGCGCCGCCGTTCGGGCCCATTGGGCTGGAGCCTGCTGGCGGGCGGCGTGGTGCTGGTGGTGACCTGTTTTGTCGCCCAGCAGCACGTCGCCGAACAGACCTCGCAACAGCAAGGCCATCTGCAAAGTGCCCAGCGCGAACTCACCGGCGACACCGGCAGCAAAGTCACTTTGAGCCCGGCCGAAACCCGCGAGCAAGCACAGAACCTGGCAGAAATGCGCAAGGTCTCGCAGCAACTGCGCCGGCCTTGGGAACGTCTGTTCGCCATGCTCGAAGCGATGCCGCGCGACAACATCGCTTTGCTGACCCTGACCCCGGATGCCCGCAAGGGTCAGGTGCGCATCAGCGCCGAAGCACGGGACCTGGAAGCGATGCTCGACTTCCACCGCCGTCTCGAAGCCAGCGACGAGCTCTCCGATGTGTCGCTGCTCAGCCACGAAATTGTCGTGAAATCGCCGGAACAACCGGTGCAATTCAACCTGTCGGCTAGCTGGGAGATCGGCGATGCGAATCCCTAGATTGATCGTCCACGAATACCTGCAAGGCCTGGGTATGCCCGGCCTGGCAGGCTTGGCGATGTTGCTGCTGGCGCTGGCCTGGGCACTGGGTGGCCTGATGCCGGACTGGAATTCGTTGCAAACCCTCAGCCAGCAGACCCGCGAAGCCGGCGAGTACCTGGCCAAGGTTGAAGACGGCAGTGTCGCCGCCCCGGTGGTGCCGCAACGTCAGCTCGACGACTTCCGCAGCAAACTGCCGTCGCAGCCCCAGGCCACGGTGGCCATCGACAAGATCTACGCGCTGGCGGCCCAGGAACACATCACCCTGGCGCGCGGTGAATATTCATTGGGCATCGACCCCAAGACCCACTTGGCCCGTTATCAGATTCTGCTGCCGGTGCGGGGCAGCTACCCGCAACTGCGGCGCTTCCTGCACGCGTTGCTCGGCCAGTTGCCGGCCGTGGTGGTGGAGGACGTGGAGTTTCAGCGTAAAAAAATCGCCGACACCGACCTGACCGGGCGGATCCGCATGACCCTTTACCTGTCGAGGTCATGATGAATACCAAACGCGTAGTGGGCTGGGTGGCGTTCTTCGGCGTAGCTGCGGCGCTGACCTGGGGGCCTGATTACTTCATGCCTTCGGACGAAGGCGAGGCGTCGGTTGCGACCGCTGCCACGCCCGCCAAAAGCAAAATTCGCGGCACGCTGCCGGCCGCTTCAGCCAGTGGCAAACCCGCGGTGATCAAGGACCTGAGCCCGTCCGGCGATCTGTTCGCCGCCCGCAGCTGGAAGGCTGCACCGATGCTGGCCAGCGTCACCGAACAACCCGTCAACCAGACCCCGGTGGTGCCAGTCCCCAGCGTACCGCCGATGCCTTTCCAGTTCGTCGGCAAGCTCAATGACCGTTCCGACCTGCAAGTGTTTTTGCAGAACGGCGAGAAAATATACGTCGTGCGCAAAGGGGATGTGATCGACGACACCTGGCGGATCGAGGGGATTTCCGATGTGGAACTCAGCTTTGTCTACCTGCCTCTGCATTTGTCCCAGACCTTGTCTGTGGGGAGCACGCAATGAACAGTTCCCGTTTGTTGATGAACCTTTGTATATGCGCAGGGCTGGCTGCGTGCAGTTCGGCGCAGGTGGCCAAGCAGGAAGCAACCGACCTGATGGAGTCGGGGCAGTACGAAGCCGGCCTGGCGCGTATTGAGGAAGGGCTGAAAGAAAACCCCCGGGATACCGAGCTGCACCTGGCCCTGACCAGCGGCCGTGCCCGTGCCGTGACGGCATTGTTGACCCAGGCCGACATGGATCGCGCCCAGCGTGATTTCGCTTCGGCCCGTCTGGAGTATGGCCGGGTGTTGACCATTGAACCCAACAACCGCCGCGCCCAGGATTCAATGCGCCAGCTAGAGCACATGCGCAGTCTGGATGACAAACTCGAACTGGCCCGGGGTGACCTGCGTCGCGGCGACATCTACGGCGCCGACCGTCAGGTGAAACAGATCCTCGAACTGGACCCCAAGAATGGCGGTGCCCTGGAGTTGCAAGACAATATTCGTCTGGTGCAAAGCCGCAACGTCATTCCTTATCCGCAACTGCGCACCCGTCTCGACCGGCCGGTGACCCTGGAATTTCGCGACGCCAACCTGAAAACCATCTTCGAAGTGCTGTCCCAGGTCGCCGGTTTGAACTTCATCTTCGACAAGGATCTGCGCCCGGACATGAAAGCCACCATCTTCGTGCGAGACGTGCGCATCGAAGACGCCGTGGAACTGCTGCTGCAACAGAACCAGCTGCATCAGAAAGTGGTGAATGAAAACACCTTGCTGATCTACCCGGACTCGCCGCAGAAGCTCAAGGATTATCAAGAGCTGGTGATGCGCACGTTCTACCTGACCAGCATCGATGCCAACACTGCGCTGAACATGATCAAGACCATGCTCAAGACCCGTGACGTGTTCGTCGATGAACGCCTGAACACCCTGACCATGCGCGACACCGAAGACGCCATACGCATGGCCGAAAAACTCTTGCAGTCGCAGGACCAGTCCAACCCTGAAGTGGTGCTGGAAGTGGAGGTGATGGAAGTCGCGACTCAGCGGATTCTCGACCTGGGACTGCAATGGCCGAACACCTTCGGCGTGGTCAACAGCGACGGCTCGGCCGTGACCCTGCTCGATCAACTCAAAGGCATCAACTCCAGCCGGATCACCATCTCGCCATCGCCTCAGGCCAAGATCAACGCCCAGGACAATGACATCAACACCTTGGCCAGCCCGGTGATTCGCGTGAGCAACCGTGAACAGGCGCGCATCCACATCGGTCAGCGTGTGCCCATCATCAGCGCCACCTCCGTGCCGTCGACCCAAGGTCCGGTGATCACTGAAAGCGTCACCTACCTGGACGTCGGTCTGAAGCTCGAAGTGCAGCCGACCATCCATCTGAACAACGAAGTGGCGATCAAGATCGCACTCGAAGTCAGTAACGCCACGCCACTGGAACCGACCCGCCAAGGCACGATTCCGGTTCAGGTCGACACCCGCAATGCCCAAACCACGCTGCGCTTGCATGACGGCGAAACCCAGATCCTTGCTGGCCTGGTACGTAACGACCATGGCGCCACCGGCAACAAGATTCCGGGCCTGGGCGACATTCCCGGTCTTGGCCGGTTGTTCGGCAGCAACAAGGACACCGTCGGCAAATCGGAACTGGTGCTTTCCATCACCCCGCGCATCGTGCGCAACCTGCCGTACCAGAGCCCGTCGGACATGGAATTCCCCACCGGCACCGAAACCAGCATGCACATCCAGGCGCCTGACCGGCGGATGCAGGCGCCGATTCAGAATGAACACATCGATCGGCCGGTTGCGGTCAATTCCACCACTGTTGTCGTCGAGAAGCCTTGATCATGAACGCCTCGCAACGTGGTTTTACCTTGATCGAAGTCGTGGTGACGCTGGCCCTGATCGGCCTGCTGGCCGGCATGGCCGCGCCGCTGACCGAGACCGTGGTGCGCCGGGGCAAAGAGCAGGAATTGCGTGCGGCGCTGTACCAGATCCGCGACGCCATCGACGCCTACAAACGCGCCTTCGACGCCGGTTACATCGAGAAGTCGCTGAACAGCAGCGGCTATCCACCGAACCTGCAAGTGTTGGTGGAAGGTGTGCGTGATGTGCGCAGCGCCAAGGGTGCCAAGTTCTACTTTTTACGGCGCGTGCCCCATGACCCGCTGACGCCGGTCAAGCGTGACGATGAAGGTGGTTGGGGCTTGCGCTCTTACGACAGTACGGCTCAGAACCCGCGGGAGGGCGAAGACGTCTTTGACGTTTACTCCCATGCACGCGGCAAGGGTCTCAACGGCATCGCGTACAAGGAGTGGTGAATCATGCGTCGGGAAAAGGGTTTTACCCTGCTAGAGCTGATGGTGGTCATGGCAATCATCGCGACCCTGATGACCATCGCCTTGCCACGCTATTTCAACAGCCTCGAGGCCTCGAAAGAAACCACGCTGCGCCAGAGCCTGTCGGCCATGCGCGAAGCCCTGGATCACTACTACGGCGACACCGGGCGCTATCCCGATTCCCTGGAACAACTGGTGGAGCAGCGCTACTTGCGCAACCCGCCGATGGACCCGATTTCCGAACGCAAGGACCTCTGGGTGCTGGTCGCGCCGCCTGACGGCGTACCGGGCGGGGTCGCCGATATCAAAAGCGGTGCCACAGGGAGGGCGCGTGATGGCAGCCTTTATTCCGAGTGGTAAGCCCGCCGACGAGGCCGGGTTCACGTACCTGGGCGTGCTGTTTCTGATCATGCTGATGGGCATGGGCCTGGCCAGTGCCGGCGAGTTGTGGTCAACCGCCTCGCGCCGTGATCGCGAACGTCAGTTGCTGTGGGTCGGCACGCAATACGCCCAGGCGTTGCGCAGTTATTACCGCAGTTCTCCGGGGCTGGCGCAGTACCCGAAAGAACTTGAAGACCTGTTGCAGGACGAGCGTTTTCCAACGCCTAAACATCACATTCGCCAGCTCTACCCGGACCCGATCGGCGGCGGTGAATGGACACTGATGCGAGGGTTCGACGGACGCATCACCGGCCTCAGCAGTCCTTCCACGGACCTGCCGCTGAAGCAGTCGGATTTTCCCAGCCAGTGGTCGGACTTCACCGGCATGGCGAGCTACAAGGACTGGCAGTTCGTGGCCGAGAAAGCCTTCCTCGATGGTGCTTCGGGGCCGGTGAAAAACCAGGCCGGATCGCCTCAGGCGGTGTCGCCATGAACCGCCACTGGCTGCCGGCCCTGATCCTCGCGTGCGTGGCGACGTTCGCCAGCGCCGGGGAGGAAGACGAGATGCTGGGCTTTATCGTCGATGACACGATCTCGCACATCGGTCACGACTTTTACTACTCGTTCAGTGAACGCCTGCGTGCCACCAGCCCGATGGATTTCAACCTGGTGGTACGCGAACGACCTTCGGCACGCTGGGGCAGCCTGGTGACCGTGGAATATCAGCAGCGACTGGTTTATCGACGCTTCCTGCCGCCGAACACCGTGGAACTCAAGGACGAGGCCTATGACGCCGCCGACTGGGTTCGCGGACAGATTGTCCAGCGCAAGCTGGAAGCCTTGTTGCAGGACACTACGGACCTTGAGAGGGACGAATTATGAAAACGACAACGGTCTCACGGAACCTCGGGCTCTGGTTGATCGGGCTGGGCAGTTGCAGCCTGGTGCAGGCCACGGAGCTGGTTTACACGCCCATCAACCCTTCGTTCGGCGGCAACCCGTTGAACGGCACCTGGTTGCTGAACAACGCCCAGGCACAAAACGACTACGACGATCCTGACCTGAAAAACCGCACGTCTGTGGCCGGGACTTCGGCGCTCGAACGCTTCACCAGCCAGTTGCAGTCGCGGCTGCTGGGGCAGTTGCTGGACAACATCTCCACGGGCAACACCGGGAGCCTGTCCACCGACGCCTTTATCGTCAACGTCGTCGACGACTCCGGTGCACTGACCATTGAAGTGACCGACCGAGCGACCGGTGAAATTTCGGAAATCCAGGTGAATGGCCTCGCCCCTTGACGGGGATCAGGGTTGATGGGGAGAGACGGACATGAAAAAAATAATAGCGCTGGGGCTGATGTTGGCGGCATTGCAAGGGTGCAGTTTGCGCGAGAACGTGGGTGCCGAGCAGGACACCGAATCACCGACCCTGACACCCCGGGCGTCGACCTATTACGACTTGATCAACATGCCACGACCCAAGGGCCGGTTGATGGCGGTGGTGTACGGCTTCCGGGACCAGACCGGGCAGTACAAACCGACCCCGGCCAGTTCGTTTTCGACCAGCGTGACCCAGGGCGCGGCGAGCATGTTGATGGATGCGTTGCAGGCCAGCGGCTGGTTTGTGGTGCTGGAACGTGAAGGGCTGCAAAACCTGCTGACCGAGCGCAAGATCATTCGCGCCTCGCAGAAGAAGCCCAATACGCCGGTGAACATTCAGGGCGAGCTGCCACCGCTGCAAGCGGCGAACATGATGCTCGAAGGCGGGATCATCGCCTACGACACCAATGTGCGCAGTGGCGGGGAAGGGGCGCGCTACCTGGGGATCGATATTTCCCGGGAGTATCGGATAGATCAGGTCACGGTCAACCTGCGGGCGGTGGATGTACGCAGTGGGCAGGTGCTGGCGAATGTGATGACCAGCAAGACGATTTATTCCGTGGGCCGCAGTGCCGGGGTGTTCAAGTTTATCGAGTTCAAGAAGTTGCTTGAGGCTGAGGTCGGGTACACCACGAACGAGCCGGCGCAGTTGTGTGTGTTGTCGGCGATCGAGGCGGCTGTCGGGCACCTGTTGGCCCAGGGGATCGAACGGCGTTTGTGGCAGGTGGCGGGGGATAATTCTTCACCTGACAACAATGCGACGCTGGATCGTTACCTGACCCAGAACAAGGTTGTGCCTGAGGGTGAGGAAGAGTGAACCTAGGCGGCCTTCGGGCCGACCTGGTTCTTGTTGACTGAGTACATATCCATTGCTGCGGTAACGGCTGCTTATGGTTTCGCTCTTACAGCGACTCACTTTTCCAAACGCCGAAAAGTAAGCAAAAGGCTTCGCCCCAACGTCCGGCCCCTCGCCTAGGCTCGGCGTACCCTCGCTCCGGCATTCATCTGGGGGCATCGCCTCCGGTCGGCTTCGCTTCGACCTCCTCTCGATGTGTGCGGCTTCGCCGCACGGCGCTACGCGCCCACCCCCCAGATGAACGCCTCCACTCGGCCTCCCGACGGGGCGAGCAGATCAAGATCAAAAGCAGGCGAGCTAACGCTCGGCCTAATGAGTGGTGAAAAGCGAAGCGTGTACACCGAACCCCTTGTAGGAGCGAGGCTTGCCCGCGAAGGCGGCCTGACAGCCGACCAATATTTTGCAGGTACTCCCATTCCACTGTAGGAGCGAGGCTTGCCCGCGAAGGCGGTCTGACAGCCGAACAATCACTTGCAGATGTAGGTCATTCCCTGTGGGAGCGAGCCTGCTCGCGATGGGGGTGTGTCATTCAACATTGATTTCTGCTGATCCAATGCCATCGCGAGCAGGCTCACTCCTACAGGGAATGTGTGCTGATTTGAGGGGTGTGTTTAATTGTGTTTAGCGTTACTTCCTGAAAGCTACAGTTCCTTGCGCCGTTGCCTACGACTGCGCCAGAATCCGCCGGCTTGTGCGCTTTGTGCCTGGTCTTTATCGTTTCCGCATCGCTGCCAATCAGCGGTCGGGTTTAGCGACTCGGACCATTCAAAGTGCATCAATGCTCCAGACTTTCTAGCAGGCTTTTACGTCTGTAATTTCGTCATGGTGACTGTGTGCGGGAGACCTTCGGGTCTACCGGGTGCCTTTGACCGGTTCGCTAACCTGCATACAGTCGCCACCCTTATTTGTTTAGCGACGGGTTTTGGTGGCGCCAATTTTCAAAGGAGTTTCACCATGTTCAAAGCCACACCCAACCCCCCGCACTCCGACGACGTTTCTCCCTACGATCCCCTTGATCCCAAAAAGCTCAACGAAGCCGCCGACCGTGCGCTGGATCACTATCTCAATCCGCTGAAAAGCGCGATCCCGCCACGCAAGCCCAGCACCATTTACCTCATCGCCCCGGATATCGACACCGAAACCCTGTTGGTCAACGCTTGCGAATCCCTGGCTTCAGCCAGTGTCATGGCCAGCGACTTCGCCGGGTTTCTCGAGGGCCCGCAACGCAACACGATGCTGGCCCTCCAGCAAATCATTATGCTGGGCGAGCTGGCGGTGAATCGGGCGCTGGATAACGTCGTTCCGCAGGCGTAAACGCTGAGTCTGGAGCGGGAGGGTTTCTGTGGCGAGGGAGCTTGCTCCCGCTCGGCGGCGAAGCCGTCGTAAAACCAGTGAATGCGGTGTGTCAATGGAGATGCGTTTGCCGGGTTTAGGTCTGCTGCGCAGCCCAGCGGGAGCAAGCTCCCTCGCCACAGTATGAGTTCATCAAGTGGGCCGCGAATCGTTCGAAAGCGGCTTGTCAGGCATCCAATTCGCCGCAGCCTCACACAAAAAAACCGCGACCCACCCCCGAGGGCCGCGGTTTTTTATGCCTTGCGATTACTGCTGCAGCACAGTCGCCCGGTTGTCACTGCCCAACTGCTGAACCGTCGCCATTTGGGTCACGCCGCTCTGATCGACACTGGCCATGTTCCCGGTACCGCCCTGGGTCACGTAGGCGACGTTCATGGTGTCAGCCTGTTTGACGCTGATCATGTTGTCGCTGCCATACAGCTGCGTGGTGAATGCCTGGTTGCCCGTGCCGGACTGGTCGAACTCGGTGGTGTTGCCGGTGCCGTTGGTGGTGCCCTGGGCCAGGTTGGTGGTGCCGCGCTGGTCGGCGATCAGGATGTTGTCGCTGCCGTTCTGGTCGAAGTACAGCTCGTTATAGGAGTCGGCCTGGCTGATGGTGGTTTTGTTGCCTGTGCCGGTCTGGTTGGTGGTCATGATGTGGCCGACGCCATCCTGGTTGAAGCTGGCGATGTTGCCATTGCCGGCCTGGGTGACGGTCGCACGCTGGTTGCTGCCGAATTGGCCGCCCAGTTGCGGGCCTTTCCAGTTGCTGGCGTAGACCTTGTTTTCAGTGCCCACGGAGGTGGCGTTCAGCACATGGCTGTCGCCGCTCTGGTAGGTGAAGTGCACGTTGCCGGTGCCTTGCTGGTACAGCGCGAGCACCGAGCCGACGGAGTCGAACTGGTCGGCGTAGATGGCGTTGACGTCGCCAACTTGCAGGACCTGGGCGTTGTTGTTTTGGCCGAAGCTTTGGTCGACCACGGTTTCGTTGGTCTGTCCGTACTGGTTGACGGTGGCTTGACTATTAGCGGTTTGCCCGCCTTGCCAGACTTCACTGCCGTTGAAGTCGCCGAACTGGTTGATCGTGATGACGCCGCCGTTGCCGTCGCGTTGGTCGCCATAGGCATAGTTGCCTTCGCCGGCCTGGTTGATGCCGATCTCGCCGCCCATGTGCGCGATCTGCTCAGTGGTGCCGTAGTTGGCGGTGCCGTACTGGATGATCGTCGCGTTGTTGGCGATGCCCAGTTGAATCTGCTCGATATTGGCCTCGTTGGCGTCACCGAACTGGAAGGTCTGGCCTTTGGTGGCTTCCTGGCTGTCCTGATAGAGGAACGAGAAATTGCCGCTGCCCGTCTGTTGTTGCAGCGCCTGGTTTTCGCCCATGCCGATCGATTGACTGGCATGGCTGATGTTGAGACTGCCGACCTGTTGCTGGACGATGGTGCTGCCGTTCTCGAACAGTTGCTCAGCGTAACCGGCGTTGAAGTCGCCGGCCTGATCCTGGGTGATGGTGCCGGTGGCGGTGTCTTGCACCGCCATGGCATCGTTACCCTCGCCGAGTTGCTGTTGGGCTGCGGTACTGAACGGGGCCGCGGTCTGTTTCACTTCGGCAATGTTGGCGGTGCCGACCTGGGACTGGTTGGAAACGCTGTCGTCGGCCATTGCCTGGGCACTGACAATGACCAGGATGGCAGCGGTGAGGGGCGTCAGTTTGAACATGATGAAACCTCCAAGTGGTGCAGTGCTTTAGCGATATTGTTTGACCGAAACGCTCATGCCATTTCCCGACTGGGTCACGGCGCTTGAAAGTCCCGTACCGGCCTGGTCGATGCTGGCGTCGTTGTTATTGCCGTTCTGCGAAATCTGCGCGCGGTTGTGGCTGCCGTTTTGCGTGATTGAAGCGGCGTTGCCGGAACCTTGCTGGGTAATCAATGCCATGAGGTCGCTGCCTTGTTGCAGGATCCAGGCTTCCTGGTTACTGCCCGACTGGACGATGGTGCCGAGCAACGACTGGCCGTTCTGTTGCACCAGCGCCACGTTGGCCTGGCCGTTCTGGTCGATCAGCGCGTGCTGGCCAACCGGTGGAGGCAACTCGCCGAGGTCGGCGGAGGGTGCCAGGTCGTCGTTCTCCATCAAATCGTCGGCACGCGCGCCTGCACTGCTGCAAAGCAGAAGCAGGCAGAGCAGGGCGGCGGTCGGCGTTTTCATGGCGCTGTCCTGTGGGAAGAGGCCGGCCCCACCCACCGAATCGGCGGGTGGGGCGAGGGCTCAGTTGGAGATGACCGTCACGGTACGCACGGTGCCTTGGGACGAGGTGATGGTGGCTGTCGGGTTCGCCGACGGAATCACCGTGGTGCTGTTGCTCACCGTCAACCGCCAGCGACCGGTCACCGGCACCGTGGTGGTGCCCAGAGTTGCCAGCCCTGTCGGGGTGCTGACCTTGACGGTGATGACGTTGCCGGTAATCACCGATGAGGTACCTGCAAAGTCCCAGGTGAAGCGGTTGTTGGAGCGCGCCGACACCGTGGCCGTGGTGACCGTGAAGGTTTCCGCAGCAGGCCGTGGCGAGACTTGCACCGTGACGGTAGCGGGAGCCGACAGGGCGCCGAAGCTGTCCCGGGCGACGTAGGTGAAGGTTGTGGTGAAGGCCGTAGTGACCGTCGCTGGTGGGGTGTAGGTGATGACGGTGCCGTCGGTGCTGACGCTGCCGCGATTGAGTGCCGGTTGGGTCAGGCTGGCGACGGCGAGCGGCACGTTGCCTTCCGGATCGGTGTCGTTGGCCAGCACGTTGATCGGTATCGCCACGCCGAGGGTCGCGATGCTGTCGGCGACGGCCACCGGAGACTGGTTGGGCGCCACGGTGATGGTCACGGTCGCCGGAGCGGTCGAGGCCAGGCCTTTGACGTCTTGAGCCTTGTAGGTGAAGGTCGCTGTCAGCGGTGCATTGACCACGGCTGGCGGGGTGTAGACCACCGAAGTCGTGCCGCTCAATGCCACGGTGCCTTGCCCGGCAGCCGGTGGGGTCAGCGCGGTAATGCTCAGCGGCGTGTTGCCATCGGGATCACTGTCGTTGGCCAGCAGGTTGAGGGTCAGCGGCACGCCGAAGCTGGTGCTGCCAGTGTCGGCGACTGAGAGCGGCGCCTGGTTCTCACCGGTATCCGGAGCCGTCCCGACCACCACGACAGGTTCGGTGTCACTGCCGCCAGCAGCGGATTTGACGGTGACGGTAGCCGGTGGCTGAGTCAGGTCTGCAATGGTCAGTCGTTGCAGGGTGCCGGATTTCGACAGACGTCCGTAACCTTGCGCAACCATGTCCGGCACGGCCACTTCATCCGTGGAGGTGGCCTCGATCAGCAGGCTGTGATCGCTCCAGTTGTAGCGAGCGGTCTGGATTTTCACCAGGTCAGTGACCTTGCTCGATACCGCCGTCGGCCGGGTGGTGCCCGACGGATTGGTGGCGGTGACGACCACGATCGAAGGCAGCGTGCCGCTGGCCAGGTGCTGACCGAAGAACCCGCCGTTGTTGTCGCCCAACAGGTTGGTCTGGCATGGCGAAAGTGGCGGACCCGGCACCAGAGCGATGGTTTCGCGAAAGCACAGGGTCGAACTGTTGTCTGATTTGGCAAAGACTTCGACCCGGGTGCTGGTGCCTGTACCCGAAGTGGTGCGCCGGTAAGTAGCGCGATCAACTTCCACGGGGGTTTGCGCTCGGCTGTCCAGGACTTTACCGGACAAGTTGAACAAGTTGGTTTGAATGGTCCCGGCCGGACCTGTGATGCGGACGAAGTTGGTGTCATTGGGACTGCCGGTGACCTGTTCGGTGAGGTTCGGGTCGCCAACATAGGTTTCGATGGCGCCGGTGTCCGGGTTCACCTCGGTATAAGGACCGTTGACGCTGCGCAGGAACGGCCCGATGTTGCCATTCAGCGTGCCGCTGAAATTTCCAGGCGCACCGATGCCGATGTCCCGGGTGATGTTGATGGCACGACGGCCAGGCGTGGTGACGTTGACCGTTTCGACCCCGTAAGGGTGAGTGATGGTGTAAACCCCGGCAGTGGGCACCGAGACCCGAACGCGAATCCGCGCGAAGGCCACTTGATCGCCATCGAGCGGATTGCCGCCACCGAATGCAGCCTCGATCCCGGCGACGTAGGCATCCAGTTCATAGCCGCTGTTGCCAATTTGCGGGATCGCAGTCTCAGCCAGGAACCAGAACGCTTCCGGCGGCCAGTTGTCGGGGAAGATCATTGGCTGGGCATCGTCGTAAATGCCCGGCTCAGCCAGCAGGATGCACATGTAGGCCGGCGGCACAGTGGTCCCTACCCGTGAGCTCACTGCCCGGGACTGGCACAGTTCCATCGAGAGTAAATTGTTGTCCTGATACCACATCGGGAATTTCCCGGTGGCGAAGGTATAAGGGCCGGGGTCGACAGCCGCGAGTTGCGCGAATGCACTGCCGGACAGCGATAGAGTCAGTCCCAGGGCGTTGAGCGCCAGGCGTGGCCAATTGTTCATGATGCCTCCTGATGAGGATCTGCGCATGTGAGCGTTCATTGCACGATGACCACTTCTTCGATGTCGCTGCCGCCATTGGATGACGTCACTCGAACCTTGGCGGGTGGAATCGGCGAGATGCCGGTCGCCAGGGATTTCACTGCGCCATCGCCACTCAGGGCGCCAATGGCGGCACCGCTGGCGGAGGTGGCGGTGAGCACTGGCGGCGAGGTTTCATCGCTGGTCGAGGCCACGAGCGTCAATTGCCCGGAGCTCAGGCTGTACTCGGCACGCTGGATCACCACCAGGTCGGTCAGGGGCATGGACAAGGTGGTCGGCGTGCTGCTGGGGATGGCCACGTGGTTGTCGGCTGTCAGTTGCAGGGTGCTTGGCAACGTCGGGTTGTTCGAGGACTGCGCATACCAGTTTCCGGTGGTGTCAGCCTCGGTCAGGTGCAGTGCCGGGTTGTTGCTGTCCAGGGTCACAGTGGCTGGTGGCGGCGGGGCCATGACGAACACGTCTTGTTGGGCCACCGGGGCGCTTTCACCGGCCTTGCGCGAGTAGGTGCTGCGCTGGGTGATCATCGGAGTCGGACGGACCACCGTCGATAACTTGCCGGAGATGGCCATCACCGTGGTGCGCAAGTCCAGTCCGTTCGGACCTTCGATGCGGATGTAGTTGGTATTGAAAGGGCTGCCGGTGAAGGCTTCCGAAAGGTTCGGGTCGCCGACGAATTGCTCCGCAGCACCGGTCACCGGATTGGTTTCGGTGTAAGGGCCGTTGACACTGCGCAGGAACGGTCCGATGTCACCCTTGAGAGCGCCGTCGTAGGTTTTCGGTGAGCCGATGCCGATGTCCCGGGTCATGTTGATCGCCCGCCGCCCAGGGGTGTCGACGTTGAATACATCGACGCCGTAGGGGTGGGTGATCACGTAGGTGCCAGCGGTGGGCACGTCCACCCGGATGCGGATGCGCGCAAAGCTGATTTGATCACCTTCGACCGGGTCGCCGCCGCTGAAGGCCGCTTCGATGGCACTGACGTAGGTCAGGTCGATGCCCCGGGCGGCATCGACAATGGCGCCGTCGCCTGTGAACCAGAATGCTTCGTCGGGGAAGTTGGTCGGAAAGACGACCGGTTGCGCATCATCAAAAACCCCGGGAGTCGGCAGCAGGTTGCACATGTACGACTGTGCACCGGGAGCGCCGGGGACTCGCGAACTGACGGCCTTGGACAGGCACAGATCAAGGGTGCGGCCATGGGTGTCCTGATACCAGGCGGCAAACGAGCCGTTGGCTGGCACATAGGGACCGGGGTCGACCGCAAACAGCGCTGCCTGGGCAACACTTTGGGCGAGAGCGCTGACAACCAGGGCGGCCGCCGTTTTGGACAGTAAAGGGTGCATGAGTATTCCCTCTATCAGAGTACCTGCCCCGTAGGGATGGGTCAGTTGGGAGGGCTTCGGCAACTTCCATACCAATCTTTCAAAACGGCCGGTAGAGGCCCGCAGTGAAGGCGTGGAGCGCGCAAACGGTTTCGCGGGGGCGAGGGCGTAAGCGGGCGACTGTCCCCAGCATTGGGGGTAGGTGGGGGCAGTGGGGTATGTGGGGAATTGGGTGGGGGGGACAAAAACCCGATGTCGGGCAAAGACCGGACAGTGGGCTATAACCCTATAGGGAGTTTCCGGGAACAACGTCCATGACCAGTCAGACCACCACCCTCCTGAAAGAAGAGGGCGATATCCGCCTGAGCTCGCGCAAACAGCCGTTCAATCTGCTGCGCTGGTTCTCGCTGATCAGCATGGCCGTGATCGGCACGGTGGCCGTGGCGCTGGGGGCGGTGTCGACGCGGTTCGTGATTACCGAAAGCGTGCAGCGCGATGCCTTGCTCACCTCCCAGTTCATTCAAGCGATTGCCTCCGCCGAGGTGCGCCATGTCTCGATCCCCAACGTGCGAACCATGGGCGAGCTGCTGGACCCGCGCAAGGACAGGGATTTTCCTGACGTTGATCCGATGGCCCGCGCCAGTGCCCGTGGTGAATTCCTCGACCATATCCATCATTTGCCAGACGTGATTCTGGCGAACATTTATGCCCCTGACCGCATGGTGATCTGGTCCACCAACCCGGCACTGATGGGCACCACGATCCATGCCGACGAAGACCTGGACCAGGCCTTCGCTTCCAAGACTCCAGTGTCGGCCAGTTATCACAACGTCGACAAAAGCCGCATGGAGCAGAAGTTCATCACGCCCCCGGACTACATCTTCATAGAGAATTACATCCCGCTGTTCGATGCCGATGGCAATACCGTCACGGCGATGGTCGAGATCTACAAGGAACCCAGGGACCTGATCGATCGCATGGAGCGCGGCCTGGTACTGATCTGGCTGGCCACGGCCCTGGGCGGCGGACTGATTTATCTCGGGTTGTACTGGATCGTGCGCCGGGCAGCCATTTTGCTGGCAGTGCAACAAAAACAACTGATTACCAACGAAACCTTCGTGGCGCTCGGGGAGATGTCCTCGGCGGTGGCTCACAGCCTGCGCAACCCATTGGCGACCATACGCTCCAGCGCCGAACTGGCCCTGGAGTTCGACACTGGCCTGGCCCACAAGAACATCAACGACATCATCGGTCAGGTGGATCGCATGTCGAAGTGGGTCAGGGAATTGCTGCAGTCCTTACGCCCGCTCAATGATGACGCCGAGCCGGTGAACCTGGTGGCGGCGTTGCATGACAGCCTCATGGCTTTCGAGCATCAGATTGCCAAGGCCGGGGTGAAGGTGGTGTTCGAGCCGCAGGAGACGCCGATGGTGTTGAGCCAGCAGGTGCAGCTTACGCAGATCCTCAACAGCCTGTTGGCCAATGCCGTGGAAGCGATGGAACGGGGTGGCACACTGACCATTACCCTGGAGCCGACCGATACCCGGGGCATCGGCGTCGCCGTGTGCGACACCGGCAAAGGCATGAACGAAGAACAACGCCGGATGGCGTTCCGCCCATTCTTCACCACCAAGCAGGGCGGGCTGGGTGTCGGGTTGGTGCTGGTGAAGCGGATCATGGAGCGTTTCGGCGGCGGGGTAAGCCTGGGTAGCCGTGAAGGCGAGGGCACTTGCGTCCGTCTGTCGTTCAAGCGGATTCCCTGAACATGGGTGTGAACTTTCCCCGCTAGCGGGTACCAGCACCCAGTCGTTTCGCCGGTCGGGGTGCATCGTTGTTGATAAGCCATTGTTTTTTCAGGTGTTAATGCTGTTGTATAAAAGTGTTATGGATCTGGCGAGCTCCTTGCAAAGCCACCACCACCTCCTTCATGACGTCGAGGCGGCTGGTGATGGACAGAAACGCGCGGCCCCCCTGCAAGTGGTTCGGACTCCTGACACCTTCGAGCGTCCTCCTGACAATGACGCTCGGCACCACGACGCTACAGGCCAGCCCGATCGTTGACGAGCGACAGCCAGAACGTTCCGAGCCCTCGGCTTACTACGATGAACCGGCTGACGAAGCCGCGGCGCTGAACGCCATTTTGACCCTGCCCGAGGCCAACGCAGATTCCTTCGATTTGCCCGACGGCGTCAAAGGCAGCCGAGACACGACGCGCACGGAAAACATCCTGCCGCCTGCCATGCAGACCAGTTTCAACTACCCCACCAATGGCAAACCGAGCCCTCTCTTTGGCGCTCAGCCGTTCACTCAGCAGATGGTGTTGTTTGAGGCGTTCGGCCCGGAACTGGTCGGCGTGACGCGCCAACGGGATCTGGCCTGGCTCAACCGCTGGATTCGCGAACCGGACCGCATGCTCGCTGAAAAGGACCCGCTCGCGCTGGCACTGTTTGAACGCTTCGACAAAATCCCCATGCCCAATCTGCGTCTGGACGAGAATGCTGCGCAGTCAATTCTTGGGTTTTTGCAGGAAGAAACCGATCGCCAGCAACCGCTACAAGCGGCGCAGGTGCCATAGCGGCGAAATACTATCAGTGAAGCCGTCGACCACGATCAATGCCACCTACACTGATCCGAAACATGACTGAAAAGGCTTGATGCAAGCACCCTGGACAAGACCCATGCAGATACTGAAACAACAAAAAGTACCTGCGCCGGACGCCCCGGCAGCAGAAGGCCAAAGTCGAAGTGGACAGTTCAATCTGCTGCGCTGGTTTTCGCTGGGAAGCTTTCTCATCATTGCGGTGGTGGCGATGGGGTTGGGTTATGTGTCCACGCGGTTTGTTGTCGATGAGAGCATCGAGCGTGATTCCATGCTGACTGCGCAATTCATTCAGGCCATCGGTGATGCGGAAATTCGCCACGCCGGCATCACCCTGAAAAGAACCATGGGCGAGATGCTCGATCCGCGCGAAGACAACGCCTATCTCGACGTAAACCCAGGTGCCCGTGCCGCTGCCCGCATTGAGTTTCTCGATCACGTCGAACACTTGCCGGACACGCTGTTGGCGGTGGTGTATGCCCTGGATCGCACGGTGGTCTGGTCGACCAATCCACAGATGATCGGCATGCGCGTCGAAGGTGATGAAGAACTGGACGAATCCTTTGAAATGAAGGAACCGGTCTCCACCAGCTATCACCAGATCGACGAGGAACGTCCCGAACAGATGCTGTTGCGCGAGCCCAAGTACCTGTTCATCGAGAATTACATCCCGATGTTCAATGCCGACAAAAGCAAGGTCATTGCCATGGTCGAGATCTACAAGGAACCGGCGGACCTGGTGGAACGCATTCAGCGTGGCTTCAAGGCGATCTGGCTGGCGACCTTGCTCGGTGGCCTGCTTATCTACCTAGGGCTGTTCTGGATCGTGCGGCGTGCGTCCGTGTTGCTGCAGAGCCAGCAAAAACAATTGATCACTAACGAGACCTTCGTCGCCTTGGGAGAAATGTCCTCGGCCGTCGCCCACAGCTTGCGCAATCCGCTGGCAAACATACGCTCCAGCGCCGAACTGGCCCAGGAAATCGCCAGCCAGAGTGCGCAGAAAAACATCGGCGACATCATCAACCAGGTCGATCGCATGTCGCGCTGGGTCCGGGAGTTGCTGGTGTCGTTGCGGCCGATAAACGACGACTCCGAAACGGTGGACCTGGTGCTGGCCATTGATGACACCCTGAGCGCGTTTGACGCGCTGATCAGGCGCTCAAACGTGCACGTGCACTTCACACCGAAATTCTGTCCGCCGGTCGTCAGCCAACAGGTGCTGCTGACCCAGATTCTTAATAGCCTGTTCGCCAACGCCCTGGAGGCCATGCCCAAGGGCGGCATGCTCACTATCGCCATTGAACAACCCCGACCCGGACTGGTGCGCATGACCTTGAGCGATACCGGCAAAGGCATGAGCAAGCAGCAGCAAGAATCGGTCTTCAAGCCGTTTTTCACCACCAAACAGGGAGGGTTGGGCGTTGGCCTGGCCCTCGTCAAACGAATAATGGAGCGTTTCGAAGGCTCGGTCGAACTGACCAGCCAGGAGCAGGAAGGAACCCGCGTCTGTCTCAATTTCAAAGTGGCAACGGGAGGGGAATATGGAGCACAGCATACTGCTGGTCGAGGATGATGAACTCCTGGCCGAGAATATTCAGACCTACCTGGAGCGCAAAGACTTCGAGGTGACGGTCTGCCATTCGGCTGAAGAGGCGTTGGATAAACTGGGTACGTTCACCCCTGATGTGGTGCTGACCGACAACTCGCTGCCGGGCATGAGCGGTCACGACCTGATCCAGAAGCTGCGCATCAGCGCGCCGGATCTGAAGGTGATCATGATGACCGGCTACGGCAACGTCGAAGATGCCGTGGTGGCGATGAAAGAGGGCGCTTTTCATTACGTCACCAAACCGGTGGCCTTGCCGGAGCTCAAGCTGCTGCTGGACAAGGCCCTGGCCACTGATCGAATGGAGCGCACGCTGTCGTTTTATCAGGAGCGCGAGGCGCAGAAGTCAGGCGTACAGGCATTGATCGGCGAATCGGCGCCGATGCAATACTTGAAAAACACCATTACCCAGTTGCTCGACGCCGAGCGGCGCATGGCCAACACCGACCTGCCGCCCGTGCTGGTGGAAGGAGAGACCGGTACCGGCAAGGAACTGGTGGCCCGGGCGCTGCACTTCGACGGTCCGCGCAGCAAAGGTCCGTTCATTGAATTCAACTGCGCGTCGATCCCTTCCAATCTGGTGGAGTCGGAACTGTTCGGCCACGAGAAGGGCGCCTTCACCGACGCCAAGGACCGTCGAGTTGGTCTGGTGGAAGCGGCCGATGGCGGCACGCTGTTCCTCGATGAAGTCGGTGAAATGGACCTGCTGCTGCAAGCCAAACTGCTGAAGCTGCTGGAAGACCGGACCATCCGCCGGGTCGGCTCGGTCAAGGAACGCAAGGTCGATTTGCGGGTAATCAGCGCGACCAACTGCAACCTCGAACAAATGGTGCAACAGGGCAAGTTCCGTCGTGACCTGTTCTTCCGTTTGCGCATTATTTCGATCAAGGTGCCGCGCCTGTATGCCCGCGGCGCCGATATCCTGCTGCTGGCCCGGCATTTCCTGGCGATCCACGGCAAACGCTATGGCAAACCGCACCTGCATTTCAGTGACCAGGCTGAAGAGTTGCTGCTCAGCTACAGTTGGCCGGGCAACGTGCGTGAATTGCGCAACATGCTTGAGCAAACCGTGTTGTTGGCGCAAAGCGATACGATTGCCGCCCATCAGCTCAACGTCTGCCTGAGCCTGGTGGATGATCCGATCGTGCTGCAAGAACCCCAGCACCACGAACCGCGACCGGCCTACAACGGCACCGAGTCGATGAACCTGCCGGAAGTCGAGCGCGACATGGTGCGCAAGATGCTCGACAAGACCGACTGGAACGTCACCAAGTCCGCACGCTTGCTGGGCCTGAGCCGCGACATGCTGCGTTACCGGATCGAAAAGCTCGGCCTCGCACGCCCGGACAAACGCCAGTGGTGAGGTTTATTGCAACGTTGCCCCCTGACGGATGAGGCATTCGAGCACGCATGTGGGGTCGAGGACTTCCTGGTTGACGTAGACGCCACGTACCGGATCGTAGGAGCGGATGAATACCCGGACTGAGGCATCCGCGACGGTCGGTAATATTGAGTCGTGGAACTCATGCTGGCTGGCAATCGGGATGAAATCCTGAGGTGCGGTCGGGATGTATGACCGAGGCGGCACGGTGCTCAGGGAGGGCGGCACCGGGTGGGCGAAGGGCTGGTCGGCCCCGTAATAATTGAACTCACTGCTGTAGTCAGTGGTGGGTGTCAGGATATCGTCCGCCTGGGCGCCGGTGAGGGCGGTCAGGCTGAGGGCGAACAACAGCGTCAGATCAGTTTTTTTCATGGCAACACCTGTGAAATCGGTTTTCCCGCACTTCCCCAAGGCCATTAACTATAGCTGCCCTACGGGCACGCGTTCGCGACGCCCGGATTACAACATTCCAACAAACGCCCAATGGGGTTTTTCAGCACCCTGATCTAGACTCGTGCCGGTCAACAATGACCCGGATTCTGGAGTGTGCAATGGAAATGCCGACCAAAAAAAATGCCATCGCCAGCAACCGCGATGCCTGGAACGACTCCGCCCGACACCACAAGGACGCGCCCGATTGGCAGGCTCTGGTGGAGGCGGTCAGTCATCGCGATTTTTGCTGCATCGATGACACACTTCGCGGTGTACTGGAGCAGGTCGGCGTCGAGGGCAGGGACGTGGTGCAACTGGGCTGCAACAACGGACGGGAAAGTCTTTCGCTGTTTGCGCTGGGGGCTCGCAGCGTGGTGGGCGTCGACCAGTCCGACGCGTTTCTCGATCAGGCGCGGGAACTGGCTGGACTCTCACCCCATGAGCCCGAATTCATCGAGGCCGACATTCATCACCTGCCGGCTGAATTGCATGACCGCTTCGACGTGGCACTGATCACCATCGGCGTCTTGAACTGGATGCCCGACATCGGCGAATTCTTCCACCATGTCGCGCAGACCCTCAAGCCCGGCGGTGCGTTGGTGGTGTACGAAACCCACCCCTTCCTGGAAATGGTCGACCCCGAGGCCGCCGATCCCTATCGTCTGGACAGCTCGTACTTTCGCAGCGAGCCGTTCGTGCAGGACCAGCCGATCGTCTACGAAGGCAAAGTCGACCAGCACACCGCGTCGTCCTACTGGTTCGTCCACACCCTGGGCGCCATCTTCACCGGCGCCATCGAGGCGGGACTGCAGATCAGCCATTTCAAGGAGTACCCGCATTCCAACCGCGAGGAACTCTATGACCGGTATGAGCGGCAGACGGCGCAGTTGCCGTTGTGTTTTACGTGGGTGGGGGTGAAGCGAGCAGCCTAGCCAGAAGAATCTCTCAAAGCACCGAGTGATTGATCGAATGACCTGGCTGCGCACAGAGATCGATGCCGAGGGCATGGATGACCTTCAAAACCGTATCAAAGCGTGGTTTTGCACCGGGCGCGAAGGCCTTGTACAGGCTTTCGCGACCCATACCCGAGTCCTTGGCAATCTGTGTCATTCCGCGCGCTTTCACCACGTATCCGATAGCACGAAGAAATTCCTCGTTATCGCCCTCTGCGAGCACTTGTGAGAGGTACTCGCTAATGGCTTCGTCACTGTCCAGCAGTGCCGCCATATCGAAAGTAGTCAAAGTCTGGCTCATGTTTAAACCTCCTTTGCCAATTTTTTAGCCCGCCTGATATCGGCGGTTTGCGAAGATTTATCACCACCGGCCAAAAGCACAATGACGACACTGTTTCGCAAAGTGAAGTAGACCCGATAGCCGCCGCCGACGTCCACGCGCATTTCGGAAACGCCGTCTCCCACCGGCTTGATATCACCCAGGTTACCTGCAGAGGCACGATCAATGCGACGAGCGATAGCAATCTTCGCCCGCAAGTCACGAACTGAGGCATGCCATGCCACGAAGATCATAGTTTGTTGAACAATATAATTTATTGCTCAAATGTATCCACTTGGATACGAATGAGCAGTCAGGCGCTTCCTTCGCCAGGGATGGCTTTTCCCATAGATGTGTGGGACGTATCACGCTTTCAGCAGCGAAATCACCCGGCCCTCCTGTAGTTGATCGTCGTCGAACACAAAATCTGCGTGCGCTGGAGATCCACTGTAGGAGCGAGCCTGCTCGCGATAGCTCTCTGTCAGTCACATCAATACTGAATGTGCCGCCGCCATCGCGAGCAGGCTCACTCCTACATTGGATCGTCGTCGAACACAAAATCTGCGTGCGCTGGAGATCCACTGTAGGAGCGAGCCTGCTCGCGATAGCTCTCTGTCAGTTACATCAATACTGAATGTGCCGCCGCCATCGCGAGCAGGCTCACTCCTGCATTGGATCGTCGTCGAACACAAAATCTTCGTGCGCTGGAGATCCACTGTGAGAGCGAGCCTGCTCGCGATAGCTCTCTGTCAGTCACATCAATGCCGAATGTGCTGCCGCCATCGCGAGCAGGCTCACTCCTACATTGGATCGTCGTCGAACACAAAATCTTCGTGCGCTGGAGATCCACTGTGGGAGTGAGCCTGCTCGCGATAGCTCTCTGTCAGTCACCTCAATACCGAATGTGCCACCGCCATCGCGAGCAGGCTCACTCCTGCATTGGATCGTCGTCGGACACAAAATCTGCGTGCGCTGGAGATCCACTGTGAGAGCGAGCCTGCTCGCGATAGCTCTCTGTCAGTCACATCAATGCCGCATGTGCCGCCGCCATCGCGAGCAGGCTCGCTCCTGCATTGGATCGTCGTCGGACACAAAATCTGCGTGCGCTGGAGATCCACTGTGGGAGCAAGCCTGCTCGCGATAGCTCTCTGTCAGTCACATCAATGCCGCATGTGCCGCCGCCATCGCGAGCAGGCTCGCTCCTGCATTGGATCGTCGTCGGACACAAAATCTGCGTGCGCTGGAGATCCACTGTGGGAGCAAGCCTGCTCGCGATAGCTATCTGTCAGTTACATCAATACTGAATGTGCCGCCGCCATCGCGAGCAGGCTCACTCCTACATTGGATCGTCGTCGAACACAAAATCTGCGTGCGCTGGAGATCCACTGTAGGAGCGAGCCTGCTCGCGATAGCTCTCTGTCAGTCACATCAATGCCGAATGTGCCGCCGCCATCGCGAGCAGGCTCACTCCTACATTGGATCGTCGTCGAACACAAAATCTGCGTGCGCTGAGGATCTACTGTGGGAGCGAGCCTGCTCGCGATGGCCGCAACTCGGTCTGTCTATCGGATATCAGGCGCTAGCCGCCCCTGTTACCACTGGCCGTCCCGGTTTGCGCAGCGGATCAAGCCGTGAGCCGGTGTAGCGGGTTTCGCGGTAGAAGCGCCAGAGTCCGAACAGGCCGTAGACGTGGGTGACGCGACCCTGTTCGTGGTAGCCCATGCGGATGTGCAGCTTCAGGGCAGGGATGTTGTGGGTTTCGCAGACGTCCACCACCTTGTTGCAGCCTTGGGCTGCCATTGCCGCCCAGAGGTCTACCTGAGCATCCACCGACAGGCTGGTGCCGAAGTAGGGGCGGGCCATTTCGCCGCCGAACTCGAAGAACTCACCAGGTTTGACCGGGAACCAGCAGCCGTAATAGTGACGGTCGTGGTAGTCGCGGACGCTGCCCCAGATGAACGCAACAGCGTGGCCTTCTTCGTCCAGATACATGTGCCCGGTGTGACCCTCGGTGGCGAGTTCGGCCATGGTCCCGACGCGGTCACCAAAATGCTTGCCGAAGGCGCTGGCGTTTTCAGGGGTGATGGTCACCATGCGCAGTCCCGAATAAGGACGCAGTTTGTGCGGCGGTACCGGGCTGATCAGGTCCCGTTCCATCCATAAAAGCTCCCAGTGGAAGAACACGTAGCGTTTCCACAGCGTGTTGAACGTGCGGCTCAGGCCTTTTTGTTTTATGCGTTCGCGAAGCTTTTCGATGATGCTCATGACGCTCTCCTTAGCCTAAGCCAGGGTGTGGGTGGAAACGCTTTTGATGGGTATAGATCAAGCTTGAAAGTTCATATCAAAGCGCCAGCTTTGAATGTGTTGCAACGTATGTAACTCATTCGAGCGCGGCTTCACCGGTCACCAAATGGCTGTTCAAAGCACCATAGGAAGCCCGCGGCACACCGTGAAGACGCCTTTCTAGAACAAGGGTTAGAGACTCTTCTGGCTGCAAATAGGCATCACCGAAATCAGCGCCAAGCTGAGTCGGATGAGCCACGATTTCCAGCACACCATCGGTCGGCATGGCGTCATTGCGCAGGTCCACCGGTGTGCACACATAATCCGCGGTCACACCCGCCAGGCTCTGCAAGCGATTATTCAGCAAGGTCTTGAACACACGCTTGGGCAAGCTCAGGTTTTGCCCCAGATTGCGCGCAAGGCGCACGGGCACTCCTTGGCTCGCGGCGAAGCGGGCGACGATCTCACCAATGGGCCAGATGTTGTGAACGTGTTGATGGGAATCGATGTGGCTGGGCCGTACACCGTTGTCCACGCAGCGTTGCCATTGGGCGTTGAGCTCCTCCAGCACTGCGTCGCGGTCCCCCCGGCTGAGCCAGAGGCGATGGCGGGACAGGTTGAGATCGAACACCCCATGGCTGTCACAGAAGTTCCTTCGACCCAGAATCGACTGACTCAACGGACGCCCATACGTGAGGTTGAAATGCAGGCCGATCCGGTCCTTGAGCAACGGATGCTGGGCCATGATGCACGCCGCTTCGAAGGCCGGCATATTGGCCATGGCCGTGGCGGAGCTGATCACCCCCGCCTGGAAGGCGCCCAGGATTACCGCGTTTTCGCACGGGCTGAGACCGAAATCGTCAGCGTTGACTATGACTTGGCGAGGCATGGTCGCCCTCCCTGTTTGTGTCGGTTGGCTTCGTTGCTTTGACCACTGCGGCAACGGGCGCCGGTGCAGTGGCAACGGTCGCTGCTGCCCGTTTGGCTTGCCATTTCTGCAACAAGGGTTTGAGCCGCTGCCAGAGTCTCAGGGCCAGGCCCAGCGCCAGACCGCTGGGGCGCCAGGAATAGAAACTCCAGCGCCAGTGTTCGAGTTGCCCGGTCATGCGTTCGTGCAGTTGATGGCTGGAATTTTCCAGGCTCACCCGCGAGGCATCGATCCAGCGCCAGTGCTCGTCCAGCCCCCAGCGAATCCACTCGTCGAGCAGCACCCGACCGCTGCCCAGATCGGCGTATTGCGGCAGGAACGCCAGGTTGTAATCGTACAACCGGCCTTGTTCCAGCAACCCGAGGCGGTAGCTGATGCAGCGCCCGTCCAGCTCCAGCACCACGACCCGCACCAGCCCCTGTTCGGCGAGGGCGGTGAAGGCTCGGTCCATCCATTGTCGGTGACGTTCGTCGGCGAAAATCCCGACGCCTTCATCGCCTTTCCAACTGACCGCTTCGACTTCACTGATGGCCTGCAACAACGGGCCCATGGTCGACGCATCGGGGGTGATCCGTCGAACCTGGGCACCACAGGCTGCGATGCGTTTGCGTGCGCGGCGCAGTTTATAGCGGGGGTCACCCGAAACTTCCTGGTGGTCCGCGTCGCTGATCACGTGCACCGGCACCCGACAGCTAAGGCGCCGTTCACCGGTCGAGCTGTGCGCCATCCACTCGGTCAGCACGCTTTCTTCGCCGACCGGTTCCGACAACTCGTTGAGTTGCAGCAGGGCGTGGGGAAGTTGTCGGCGGATCTCGATCAGTGCCTTGCGGATATTCTCCGAGTCCGTTTTTGCAAGGAGCGCGAGGCGGTCGGCGAGTGGGTAGCCAAGGTGATGCAGCACGCGAAACGGCAGCCTGGCGAAACGCTCGACGGAGGCCACTAACGGCAAACACAAGACCAGCTCATGACCCTGCCAGCCAAGCAACACATGCAAACGTTGCCCGGTGGTCAGGGCCTGTTCGGATGCACGCATCCAGGCCAGTGTGTTGAACGGTGTGTGGTCCGTCACTCGCAGACGCAACGCTTCATAAGCCGTTTCCGGGAAATCAGCGGCGCACAACGAAGTGCGCCATTCGAATCGTGCTGCCATAGGGTCAGCTCACCGCTGCTGTGGCGGGTTCACGTGCCGGTTTGCGCAAGGCATCCAGGCGTGAGCCGCTGTAATGGGTTTCGCGGTAGAAGCGCCAGCGACCAAACAGCTCGTAGACGTTCATGATCCGCCCTTGTTCCTTGTAGCCGGTGCGTATGTGCAGCTTGAGGGCAGGGACATTGTGGGACTCACAGACATCCACCACTGTGTGGCAACCCTGGTCCAGCATGGCTTTCCACAATTGCGTCTGCACGTCCATCGACAGCGCGGTGCCCCAGTACGCGCGGGTCAGCTCGCCGCCGAATTCGAAGAACTCGCCTTCTTTCACCGGAAACCAGCAGCCGTAGTAGTGCTTGTCGTGATAGTTGCGCGCCGCGCCCCAGATGAAGGCCACCGCATCACCCTTGTCGTCCAGGTGCATATGCCCGGTGTAGCCTTCACGGGCCAGTTCGGCCATGGTCTCCACGCGGTCACCGAAGTAACGGGTGAACGCCACGGCGTTTTCCGGGGTGATGCGCACTACCTGCAGCGGCGGGTAGGGCCTGAGTTTGTAAGGCGGCACCGGAGTGACCAGATCGCGCTCCATCCACAACAGTTCCTCGTGGGAAAACACGTAGTGCTTCCAGATTTTATTGAGGGTGGCACGCCAACCCTTTTGTCTGATGTGTTGGCTGAGTTTCTGCAAAACGCTCATGTTATTGACTCCTGACGGTCTCGGCCGCGAGTGGAGTGATGCGAGGTGCGGCCAATGGCCGATTTCGCTATTCAATACTTGGCAATTCATGAGGCGCTCCAGCTGAGATTGAACAGGGTCCGTCCTGGCAGCTCGAAGCTGACGCGACCGTCCTGGCAATTGAAGGGTGCGTCGCGGGCGCGGTTGTCGGCACCGAAGTAGCTTAATGAACCGTTGGCCAGCGGACACTGGACTCCAGTCAGGGCCACACGCTGCAAGCGCGTGGCTTTATTGACGCCCAGAAGGTTGCGCTTCTTGTCCTCGGCCATGGCCAGCACGTCGACCTCGAAGGCGTCGTTATCGAGGAGCATCACGTCGTGCAGCCAATGCTGGCGGATGAACTGCTGAGCCAGACCCACAGGCTTGAGCTCGAAGCGATCGTCGCCGAGGACACGCAACATGCCTTTGGGGTAGTTCGGTTCGTCGGCAGCCTGGAACCAGCTCAGCATTTCCAGCAAGCCATCCTGAGACGAGTTGATGACGACCGACGTCCACCACAACGACGCGAAGTGGGTTTCCTGATCGTAAGGACTGAGGCTGGACCCGCTGGACATGTTGGTCTGGTCCAGCAGCAAGGCTTTGCGCGGCCGGCCCTGGGCGTCGAGGCCGACCAGGTCGGCGGCGCGGCGCACGCTGTCACGGTAGACCCGTGTTGCCAGCAGGTCGCGAATCATCCATTCGTGCCAGGCCAGGGCATCGATGTTGTCGCCGGATTCGGCCAGCAAGCGTTTGGCCCAATCGATGCCGCGTTTGTCGGCGGCGTTGTCAGCAAACGGGCCGTTGACCAGCCGCGAACTGGCGGGCATGGCGATGCGCACGCCGGCCTTGGCATTGGCGGGATTGCTGCGCACTTGCCGGGCCATGCTGTTGAAGATGCTTTGGTAGTTGGCGTAGTCCGGGTAATTGAGGTTCGGCTCGTCGGCAAAACCGATGTAGTGCGTGCCTTTGCCACCCAGGGCCCGGGTCGACGCGAGCCAGGCGTCGAGCCCGGCGTTGCTCAGGGTGTCGGCGCGCAAGTCAGCCTGGCGCTGGCTCCCGGCCAACAAGGTGATGTCCTGGGTGATGCCGAAGCGGTCCTGATACAGCCGACGGAATTCATCTTCGTAGTGCGGATTCTTCGCCGTGATGTCGACGAAACTGTAGTAAGTGCCCGCCTGTGGCTTGAGTGCATCGAGCACTGCATAACTCGATTCCGGCACCTTGACGTAGGGCAGGGCGATGCCCAGGTTCGGGGTCGGCCCCAGCATTTTATTGTGCAATGTCAGCCGGACCTGGCCATCGTCCTCGCGCAGGGGCTTGAGTTGCTGCGGATTCTGGGCGAAGAGGTTGGCGGTGCCATCTAGCCAGAACGCCACCTTGCCGCTGCCTTGCAGGCGCAAGCGCCAGACCTGTGCTTCTGTGGCGACGGGCAACTCGACCTTGTCGAACTGCCAATAACCCCGATACGGTTTCAGCGTCAGCGCCACTTGTTTGCCGTCGCCCACGCGCTGCGCTTGCAAGGCGCTGACACCGCCGTGGAACTTGCCGGCCAGCACTGCGCGCTCACCCGGCGCTACCTTGAAGTACAGCTCATCGCCGTTGTGGGTTTCGGCGCTGAAATGCACCTTGGCCGGGGCGAACAACGCCACCGTGTGTTCGTCGTGTTCAACCCGGTAGCGACGGAAGCTGTAGCCCGGAATTTCCAGTTGATAGCTGGAGGCACTCGGGGTCAACGGCCAGCTCTGGCTGCCGCGCGATTCGCTGGGGGCGATCAGGCGCTCGCCCTGGAGTTTGCCCTGGCCGTCGAGCAGGTACAGGCGTTCTTCGTTGGCATCCGCTTGCCACGCCGGCGCCCAGCGAATGGTCAGCGTGTCGGGACGATCCGGTTGCAGGTACAGGCTGCCGTCGCGAATATCGGCCCAACGCATGGGCGCCGCCTGGGCGCTCAGCGCGAGGCCAAGGCTAAACAGCAGGACCAGGCGTTTCATGCCGACTTCCGTTGCAGCATGTGCAGCATCGGCGTTACATCGCTGGGCAGAATGATCAGGGTTTGCCAGACCGGCACGCCGCTCAACCGGCAGTACATCACCAGCAGCGCGAGGGTGACCGCGAGGTAGGCGATGGACGAGGCCGCCGCCGCGCCGACGATCCCGTAGGCCGGAATCAACACCAGGTTCAGCGCCAGGTTCAGCAAGGCGCCCAGACCCATCAACAGCGAAATCGTGCCGGGACGGTTTTTGCCCAGCAAGTCCAGGCGCAGGATGCTCGCGTAGCACAGGCCCAACAGGCCCGGCAGCAGTGCCAGCAAGGCCGGATACGCCGGCTGATAGGCCGCGCCGAACAGCGTCACGATGAGCCATTCGCCGATCACCGCCATGGTCACGCAGGCGCCGAGCATCACCGTGGCGGTCAGGCGCAGGGCCAGCGGCGTCACTTTGTCGATGCCTTCTTCCTGTTGCAGCAGGCGTTTCATCAACGGCGTGGTCACGGCTTCCGGGACAATCAGCAGCAACTCGGCGGCGGCGCTGGCCATGGCGTAATGACCGAGCGCGGTGCTGCCGAGCAGGGCGCCGATGAACAGGTAATCGGAGCGCAGGATCACTTGCTGGAACAGCAGGTCGGGATGGCTGCGAGCGCTGTAGCGCAGCAGCTCGTTCTGGCTGGCGCGGTCCCATTGCAATTTCAGGGGCTGAGCGCGTTTGAGCCAGAACCAGCCTGCCAGTACCACCAGGCTGATGCCTGCCAGCCAACTGATCAGCGCTGCTTCCAGCGCGGCGTCTTTCCACATCCAGAACAAGGCGAGAAACAACAGCAGCGGCGCCAGGGATTCCACCAGGCGCAACGCGTTGAAGGCCACCACGCCGCCGGAGGCGTTGTGCAAGGTCAGCAGTCCGCTCTTGAGTACGGTCAGTGGCACCGCCAGCAACAACAGCCAGGCGAGCAGGCCCAGTTGCGTGGTGATGTCGAGTTCACTGCCGAACTCACGCACCAGGGCGACCACCAGCAAAGTCAAAAGACCCGCCAGCAAGCAACCGAACACCAGCACCTGACTCAGCAGCAACCCCATGGGGCGTTGCTTGGCCGCCTGAAAACCCACCGCCGAATTCAGCCCGCCGCTGGTGGCGGCGCTGATCAGGTCGGGCAAGGTGCTGAGCAGGGCAAACAAACCCCGTTCGCTCGGCCCGAGGATCCTTGCGAGCAACACGTTGCGCATCAGCCGCAAACCGATCATCGCCAGTTTGGTGCCCATGCTCAGGGCCAGATGCTTGAGGTAATGGCTGCGGCTCATGTGCGGGCCCCGCGGAACAGGCGCCAGGACAGCAGCTGCGGATTGCGCGCCACCCGTTGGCTGACGCCGAAACGGGGCAGGTTCAAGGGGTCATCGGTGCCCCGATAAATCCCGGTGCCGGTGCCCAGGGCGAACGGGTAATCGTGATCGGCAACGTGTTCGCGTACCCGCGCATCGTTGTCGCCGTTGGGGTAGCAGTAGACCGGCAGCGGACGGTTGCAGCCATTGTGCAAGGCGTCGCGGCTGCGGCTGAGTTCTTCATGCAAACGCTGATCATCGAGGCCGGTGAGAATCGCATGGCTGGCGCCGTGGGGACCGAACCGCACCAGCCCCGAGCCTTCCAGCATGCGCACCTGCTGCCAGTCCAGCGCCTGGGGCAATGACTCGTCCGGGCACTCGTCGGTCAGGTGATTCAAGTCAGCAGGGCTGAGGGTTTTCAGGCTGTGCAGAAAATGCAGCAAGGCCAGGCTGCGACGCTCCACTTCCAGTTCATCGAAGGCCACCGGCAACGGCCGACCGACTTGTCGCAGGCAATCGATCAATTGCATCCGCGCCCGTTCACCGTGGCTGCCCCAGAGGGTTTCGCCGATGCTCTCCCACCAGAACCGCTGGCGGCTGCCGATGAAATCGGTGGAGAGAAAAATGCTCGCAGGCACCTGGTATTTTTGCAGCAACGGGAAGGCGTTCAGGGCGTTGTCGCGCCAACCATCGTCGAAGGTCAGGGTGATTTTCGGGCGATCCGATCTCACCGTGCCGGGTTGCAAGATGTCCATCAACGACACGCAATCGAAGTGTTTTTTCAGCCACACCAGCAAGTGTTCGAAGGCTTTTGGCCCGACGCACAGCTCATTGCGATGGGGCAGTTCGGCCGCGTGGTCGCTGGCCAGCACCCGGTGCAGCATCAGGATCACACCGGCGCCTTGCAGTTGATTGCGGCCCACCGGCGAGTTGAGATAAAGCCAGCCACTGGTACGTTTTAATAGTTGTTTGATCGCCATGGCTCAGTCCTTTCAACGGTTTTGCTCAGGGTTCCACTGGGCGTACCGCTGCCCCCGCAGGAACTGCCACAGACCGATACTCATCCCGGCCAGGGTCACTAGCAGGAACGCGGCGAGGCGGAAAGGTTTGGGCAGCCGGTGTTGCGAATCCAGCAGGCCGGCGATGGCCACGGCGTAACCGAGCAGTTGCGCGATCAGGCTCAGGCGATAGAAACCGTGTTCTTCCCACAGCCAGAAATTGCTCAGCAACAGCGGCAGCAACAGAATCGGTGCCAGACGGCGGATCAACTTGTGGCTGATCAAGGCAATCGAATACAGGCCATGTTTCAGCGGATTGAGCAGCTCGCTACGTTGGGCCAGGCTTTGCAAGCCCCCGACGGTGACGCGCTGACGGCGGCGGAATTGTTTGTCTGCTTCATCGACGCCTTGGTCGATTACTTGCGCTTCGGGCACATAGACAATGCGCTTGAACGCCACCGGCGCGCAGGTGCTGATGAAGAAGTCATCGTTGACCTCGGCCGGCACCTCCTGGAACAACTCGCGGCGCAGGGCAAGCAGGGCGCCGTCGGCGGAGACCATGCAGCCGGTGCGGTTTTCCACCCTGCGCAGCCAGCCTTCGTAATGCCGATAGAGACTGTCGCCGATACTCAGGCCACCGCCGGTGACCGGGATCACCATGTGCCCGGCGCACGCGCCAACCTGGGGATCGCACAGCGGCGCCAGCAGGTGACCGAGGGTGTCGCGGGACCATTGGTTGTCGGCATCGGTGAACACCAGAATATCCCCGGTGCTCAACGCCACGCCGGCATTCAGGGTCGCGGCCTTGCCCTGGCGAGGCAGGTCGAGGATGGTGATGCGCGGGTCGATGACCTTGCGCGCACAGGCCACGGTGTCATCGGTCGAACCGTCGCTGGCCAGAATGATCTGCAGCGAGGCCGGCTCATAATCCTGAGCGAGCAACGTGCGTAACTTGTGTTCGATGTGCCGCGCTTCGTTGTGCGCGGCAATCACGATGCTGATGTTCATCGGTTCCGCGATTGCGTTACGCCGCGCCGCAAACAATGGCGCCAGCAGCGTCAACAGCAAGGGGTAACCGAGATAGGCGTAAACCGGCAGCAACAGGCACAACCAGAAAATGAATTCAGCCACGGGCAGGCCTCCTGGCTTTCCAATGACAAAAACTGAGAACAAACGCGGCACCGGCCAGATGCAAACGCAACCAATGCAGGCCCCAGAGTTGCAGGGTCAATAGCAGATCACGGTGTTTGAAGGTCTGGCGCATGCTCAAGGCCAGCGCCGGTAGGCTGGTCAGGAACACCATGAGCGCCGCATGGTGGGGGAAGCCATCGAGCAGGGCGGAGATTGCCAGGAAATCCAACATCCAGGCGGCGAGCGACACCAGCGGGAAGCGCAGCAGACGCATGCTCAGCCCATGGCGGCGCAGTAACTGCAGATGGCTGCCCTGACGCCAGAATTCCTTGCCCATCCATTCACGCCAGCTGCCCTCATAACCCCAATGCAGGGCGACGGTCTGATTGACCGACAGCAGGCGAGCCCCCGCGTGGGAAAGGCGCATGGTGAAATCCTTGTCTTCGCCGGTGCGCAGGGTTTCGTTGAAGCCGCCGACCTTGTCGAACCAGGGGCGGCGCATCAACAGGTTGGAACTGGGCAGCCAGCGCACCGTCTGCACCGTCTCGTTGTTCGGACGCAAGGTGCGACGTTGCCAGGCATTGGCATACCAGGGGGCTTCGGCCGGGGTGTGCAAGTCCAGCCCGAGGACGTCGACCTGAACCGCGGGCTCGATTTTCAACAACAGCGTGAGCCAGTCCTCGGGCATCTCGACGTCGGCATCGATGAAAGCCAGCCAATCGCCGGTGGCGATGGCCGCACCGCGATTGCGCAAGGCGCCGATGAGCACGCCCGGCAGCACCAGCACCTGAGCGCCGAATTGCCGGGCTATCTGCGGGCCCTGATCGTCGGAACCGTTATCGACCACGATCAGCTCGCATTCCAGACCGGCGGCGATGGCAGCGCGTTGCGCAGCCAGCAAGGTCCGAGCGATGTGGCGAGATTCGTTGTACATCGGAATAACGATACTGATGCGGCTCATGCCTTGGTCTCCGCGAGTGGGCTTTCTTCGGCTTTCAAACGCAGCACGCTAGTCAGGGCGAGCATGATCCACACGTACTTCTGATTGGGTGCGCTGAGGAACATCAAAAACAGCGTCAACGACAGGAAACTCATGCTCAGGTGCGTCAGCAAATCTGCCTGTTCGCGGTTGCGTCGCTGCATCCATGCACGACGGGCGCGGACCAGGTTGTACAAGCCCAGGCCGAGCATGCCGACGAACAACAGGCCGGCGGGAATCCCCAGCTCACTGAAGATTTCCAGGTAGGTGTTGTGGGCGCGACGGTAGAGGTCGCCGATTTTGCGGTTGGCCGAAAACGCCTTGGCATAACCGGTGGTGGCGTAGTGCAGCGGGAACGTCCCGGGGCCGGTGCCCAGCAACGGGTTCTCGCGGATCATCTCGCTGCCGACCACAATGTACGAGGCGCGACGGCCGAGGGATTGGTCCTGGCTCTTGGCGCCGGCGCTCAAGATGCTCAAGGACTGAATGCGCTCGATGTAACCCTTGGGCATCGCATAAATGGCCAGCGGAATCACGATCACCAGGCCCAGCATGGCAAACCCCAGGTGCCGAGGACGGATGCGTTTAAGCTCGGCGCGGTAATGCCAGACGCCGATCATCAGGCTGAGGAACAGCACCACCAGCCCCGAACGGGATTCAGTCTTGGTCATGCCGCCCAGCAGCAAAATGCAGCAAGCGACCCAGAAAATTCGATGCAGAAAGTGCGGGCTGCGCACCACCAGCAGCAAGGCAAGCGGCACGGCGAAGGCGATCAGCATGGCAAAGGCGTTCGGGTCTTCCAGCAGGCCGGCGGCGCGTCCCTGGTCTTGGTATTTGCTGGAGAACATCGCCAACACGCAGGTCGCCGTGACACTGAGGGTGACCATCTTGGCGAACAGGTCCATGTTCAGCTCGCGGCCGATCAGCAGGGTGATCACAAACAGCACCAGGCCGACACTCAGTTCTCGCAGGTGCCCCATGGACATGCCCATGTTGTCGGTGTTGATCACGCTCAGCAGGTACAAGACCATGAACCAGATCAGGTAGCGCCAGATGTTGCTGCGCAGGCGTTCGGAGGGTATCTGGTGGATGGCCAGTTGCAGCATCAGGATCACGGCCAGTGACGCGCCGAGGAACTTGGTGCCCGACAGCGAACTGTCCTTGAAGAAACCTTCGAACGGCACCAGCGCCGCGATCCCGAGCAAACCCCAGGTGGGTTTTCGGTAAAGCAGCGCGACACCGACCAGGCCCAGCACCGCTCCCGGCGCCAGATACGGATAAGGGCTGGCCAGCAAAGCGAGGCAGACCAGGCCAAACAAACTGACGATCGAGAGCGGAAAGATCACGCGCGTGCCTCCCGTGCAGTACGGAGATAAAGTTGCGACCAGCGTTCGGCCAGGGCCTTGAGGTCGTAACGGTCCAATTGCGTACGTTTTGCGTTGTCGATCAGGTCGCGGGCCATGGCCGGTTCAGTCAGCAACGAGCCGATCTGGCGGGCGAGGGCGGCGCTGTCGGCGGGTGTCGCCAGCAGGCCGTTGTGCCGGTCTTGCAGCACATCGGGAATCCCGCCGACGCCGAACGCCACCACCGGCACACCGGCTTGCATCGCTTCGAGCAGAATCATCGGCGTGCCTTCGGTGCGCGAGCTGATCACCAGCGCATCGAGTTGTCGCCACCACACACTCATGTCGGTCTGGTAACCCGGCAGGGTGATGCGGTCCTGTAAACCCGCTTCGTTGATACGCGCCAGCAACGTCTCCCGTTCCGGGCCGTCGCCGAGCATCACGGCGTCCAGTTGCGGGTGTTGCCGGCAGAGTGGAATCAGCGCATCTAGAAAAAAGTCCGGGCCCTTTTCACTGCTCAGCCGCCCGACGTAACCGGCCAGCCAACGCTGGCGTTTCGCGTGACGCGGCAACAGTCCGTCAGTCGCCGGCAGACCATTGGGAATCACCTGCAGCTTTTCCGCCCGGACGCTGGCCTGACGGCACAGCACTGCGATGCTTTCGGCAACGCAGACCACGCGATTCACCGACGCGGTGCGGCACAGTTGCAGGCTCAGCCAGGTGTAGAACTTCTGCTTGCGGCTGCGCGGTGTGAAACCGTGCTGGGTAATCACCAGCGGCAGGCGCAACAACGTTGCGCCCACCCAGCCAAACAACAGGCCCTTGAAGTTGTGCGTATTGATCAACGGCCGTTCCGCCCGGCGCTGGCGCAAATGCGCCAGTAATTCCCCCAACCCCGCGCAACCCCGGCAGTCGACCCCCGCCTGACGAAACCGCGCGATCAAGTCTGGCGGCGCATCGAGAAACAGCACCTGGTGCTGCCCCGGCGTCGCCAGGCAATGGTCCAGCAGCATCCGCTCAGCCCCGTAGAAGCCGCCGCTGCTGAGCAAATGAATGATCGGCAGGGAAGGGATGAGCGGCGCGTTCAATTGCGCACCCAATGCACGAGGCGCGGTAAGGACCAGTTGCTGTGCGGATTGGTGGGTTCCACGTTCTGATCGTTGATCACCAACAGCACCGGCAAGCCCAGTTCGTGGGTGATTTGCGCTGGGTGTTTGAAACGGTGATCGAAGAACTCACGCACGTAGACCAGGGCAATCGCCAGCAAGAGACCGGTGAACAAGCCGAACGGAATGATCAGCATCGGTTTCGGGAACGCCGCTTCGGTGGGCTCATACGGCGGGCTGAGCACCCGTGCGTTGGACAGGTCGTTGTCCAGCGAACGTGCGCTGCTGCTTTCGGCGAAGCGTTGGGCATAGGTCGAGAACGCCGCGTGCAACGCGTTGATCTCGGTGTCCATCTGCCGCAGCTTGCTCTGGGTTTCCTGCAACTGGTGGATGCGCTCCTTGAACTCGGCAATGCGCTTGGTTTTCTGGTCGATCACCGAGCTGACAATCGCCAGATCAGTGTTGCGTTCCTGAATCCGGTTGCTGACCACTTTCAGAAACTGCTGACGGGTGCGGGCGATTTGCTCGCGGGTCAGCAACATCGGTTCGCTGCTTGGCTGGAAGATCGCCAGGTCGTTCATGTAGCGGCTGACCTGTGTGGTCAGGGCCTCACCCATCTGTTTGATCTCACGATCCTCGAACGCCACATTGTCCACGGTGGTGGTGAAGGTGTAGGGGAAGGTGTAGTCGTTGAGTTTCGAGTTGCTCGCTGCGGCCAGGCTGGTTTTCAGGTAGTCGAGCCAGCGTTGGCTTTGCAGCAGGCGATCGCGGTACAGGTTGAGCGCCTGCTCCTCGGTGTTGATGGCATTGAGGCGGAAGGTGATTTCTTCCTTCGGATCGGACGAGCCGACCGCTTCAAGCAAGCCGAGCCGAGTGCCTTCCAGGCCATCGAGACGCACCTGGTATTGCTTCTTCTTGGTTTCGTAGAACGACTGCGGCAAATCGATCGATTGCAGTGCCTGACGGCTCGTCAGGTAGTTCTGCAGCAAGGCTGCAACGAAATTGGTGCCTTGGGTTGGATTGTCGAAGCTGTAGATGATGGAGATCACGTTGGAGCCTGGCAGGGTCTCGATTTTCAGACTGTCGATCGCCTGTTGGGTCAGGGCATCCAGCGCCGTGTCGCGTACCGGGTCGGTTTCCAGGCCCAGGGTGGCTTTCATTGGGTTGATCACGTATTCACGCAGCGGCGTGGTCACGTACTGCTTGAACGGCTGGGTCACCAGTTTGTTGAAGACGCCAGGGGTAGGTGTGTACTCACCCTTGTCGCGCAACTCGCTGATGGTCTGCCGGATCAACGCCGGCGAGCGCAGGATATTGCTCTCGGTTTCCATGTCCGCCAGGGACGGTGGAATGAACGAGGCGTTCTCCTGGTTGAGGGAGGTTGTGGCGTCTCCCTGTGAGAGTTTTTTGGACTGCACGATCACCTGGGCGGTGATATCGAAGCTCTGTTTGAGCATCAGCGGCAGGACCAGCGCGATCACTGCAAAGACCAGGAAGACTCGTTTCACCAACTGCTTGTTGGCGAAAAAGATCCTGAAGAACTCGTGCAGGTAGTTTTCCTTTGGATTCATGGTCGGTCACCTGAGAGTTAGTTGCTGTCACTGTCTTTGTTGTCGACGCGGTAGCCGAAGCTGAAGCCCACGCCCTGGAACAACACCACGTCTGCCAGTTGCCGCGCGAGCTCACCGGCGCTCGCCAGTTTGGTCTTCGGCACATAGAGCATGTCGTCCGGTTGCAGGTACGCAATCTGCGACGCATCGCCGGCCAAAGCCTTTTCGACGTCGTAGCGCACGGCCTGCACCTGGTTGCCATTGCGGCGCATGATCATCACCGAATCGAGCCGCGCCTTGGTGTTGCTGCCACGGGCCAGGGTCAGCGCTTCAAGCACCGAGACCGGCCGGCGGATCGGGTAGGACCCCGGTTGGCCAACTTCGCCCAGCACATAGATTTCGTTACCCGCCGTGGACTTCAGCAGCACGTCGACGGTCATCCGCCCCGGCAGCTTCGCGTAGCGTTGGTTGAGGAAGGTTTCCAGTTGATTGACGGTCATGCCTTGCAGCGGCACGGCGCCGATTTCCGGGAAGCTGGCGTAACCGTCGGTGCCCACGGTGATCTCCCGGCTCATGCCGGTAGCGGGGTGGTTCAGGGCACTTTTGAGGTTCGACTCGTTGCTCAGCGGGCTAATGACCTGCACGGACAACTGGTTGCGGTTCGGCTGGAACAGTTGTTTGCGCTGGTAGGCGCGCTGGATTTCCTCACGCGCCTGTTCGGACGTCAGCCCGGCAATTTTCACCGAGGTGTTGGCGCCCGGCAGTTCAATGGTGCCATCGGGCAGCACCAGTTGATTGCCGTTGAGCTGGCTGGCAGCGGTGAAGTTCAGGCCGATCTGGTCGCCGGACTGGATGCGGTAGGCGTCCGAGCCGCTGGTGCTGATGTGAAAGATCACGTCCAGCACATCCTGTGGCCGCAAGGTCTGTTCGACCTTGGGCATGTCAGTGGCCTGGGCGTTGGCCGGTGAGGCCGTGAGGATATTCACCGGCATGTTCTGGGTTTCGGAAGTGCTGGAGCAACCTGCAAGCGGCAGCAACAGCAGGACAAGCATTTTGGCGTTCATGTCGTCATCCTTTTCTGATTGCTCACAGGTTTTTGTAGAGCCATTTCGGCATGTAGTACTTGCGCCGGTTGAAGACGCTGCCGACCAGTTTCGCGCCGGCCTGGGTCAAGCGCTGAACCGCCGCCTGGGCTACTTCCCAGCGCGTGTCTTCGGAGCGCACGACCATGATCACGCCGTCCACCTGGGTACTGATGATCATGGTGTCGGCGGCGGAATACACCGCGTCGCCGTCGATCACCACAAAGCGATACTGACTGCCGAGCTGATCGAGCAACGGGCCCAGGCGTTCAGGGGTCAGGTGCTCGGTGCCACGCACATACCGGCCGTTGGGCAGGATGTGGAAGGGCAGGCTGGAGACGTTCACCACGCAGTCCTGCAGCAGGGGCGGGCTCTGGGTGTTGAACAGCAGGTCGCGAAAACCGCGCTCCTTGGTCAGCCCCATCTGTTGCGTGAGGTTGGTCGATGACTGACTGGCATCGACCAGCAACACTTCGCCGCTGCTCATTTTCGCCAGCTGACTGGCCAGCGCCAGGGCACTGGTGGTGGTGCCGGCGCCGGGGTTGGCGGCGGTCAGAAATAGGATCCGCAGATCTTGATCGAGCACGGTCGAGGTCAGGTTGGACTCGCTCGGGTTGGCAATGCTTAGGCTTTTGGCTGATGAACCGTCCATTTAACTCGCTCCGTGGCCGCTGAATACTTTGAAGGGGGTTTTCAACAGGATCTTCAGATCAAGCAACAGGCTCTGCTCGGCGATATAGCTGAGGTCCAACTCAACGCGCTGGTCGAAGTCGATGTTGCTGCGCCCGGAGATCTGCCACAGGCCGGTCATGCCGGGGTAGATGCTCAGGCGTGCAAGGTGATTGTCCTTGTAGCGGTAGGCGTTGAACGAGGTTGGCCGCGGGCCCACCAGGCGCATGTCGCCCATCACCACATTGATCAGGTTCGGCAGCTCATCCAGGCTGCTGCGCCGCAGGAAACCACCGATGCCGGTGATGCGCGGGTCCTTGTCGATCTTGAAATCGATCGCGTCGGCTCCGTGCTTGTTCAGGTGACGCAGGGATTCTTTAAGCTCCTCGGCGTTGGCCACCATGGTGCGAAACTTGTACATGCCGAACATGCGACCGCGGTAGCCCGTGCGTTTCTGCACGAACATCACCGGTCCCGGGCTGCTGAATTTGATCGCCAGTGCCAGGCCCAACAAGATGGGCGAGATCAGCAGCAGAATCACCAACGCACCGAGGCAGGCGACCACGCGATTGGTGCGCGACAGCGTCCAGGGGCGACCGCCGTCACGGCCGGTCATCCAGCCACGACCCTGCATATGGATCGCGGTGTCGAGGCGCATTCGGTGCTCCGGGTCCAGGCGCTTGTCTCGGCGCATCTGTTGCATCGGCACCGTTTTTTCATGTCCAGTCATAGAATCCTCCGCTGAAGTTCAGCCGCTAGCGGCGCGTGGGCGATAGGCAGTAGGTAGTAATCGCGGAACCAGGCGATGAAGCGCCCGAGTCCTTCATCCAGCTCGATACAAGGCTGAAATCCGGTTGCCCGAGCCAGGTCGCTGGCATCGGCGCAGGTGTTGAGCACGTCGCCCGGCTGCAGTGGCAGCAACTCGACGAGGGCTTTTTGTCCAAGGTGTTTTTCCAGCAGCGCCAGGTAATCCTTGAGTTCCACCGGGTGCTGGCCGCCGATGTTGAAGATCCGCCACGGCGCCATGCTGCTGGCCGGGTCCGGTTGTTCACGGTTCCATTCGGCGTTGGCTTGCGGTGGACGGTCGATCAGGCGTGCGATGCTCTCGATGATGTCGTCGATGTAGGTGAAATCGCGCTGGTGTTCGCCGTAGTTGAACAACTTCAGTGGCTGCCCTTCGGCAATCGCCCGGGCGAACTGGATCGGCGACATGTCCGGCCGACCCCAGGGCCCGTACACGGTGAAAAAACGCAGGCCGGTGCAGGGAATGCCGAACAGGTGGCTGTAGCTGTGGGCCATCAGCTCGTTGGCTTTCTTGGTCGCGGCGTATAGCGACAGCGGATGGTTGACGCCGTCCTTCACCGAGTAAGGCGTGTGCTGGTTCGCGCCATACACCGAACTGGACGAGGCGTAGACCAGGTGCTTGACCGGGTGGTTGCGGCAGCTTTCGAGAATGTTGAGGAACCCGCTCAAATTGCTGTCGAGGTAAGCCCGTGGGTTCTCCAGGGAGTAACGCACCCCGGCCTGGGCCGCGAGGTGAATCACCACCTCGGGCTTTTCACGGACAAACAGGGCCTCGATGGCAGGACCGTCGGCCAGGTCAACCGTCGCGAGCTGGAAAGCGCCAACCTGCTCCTGCACCCAATTCACGCGGTCGTGTTTGAGTTGCGGGTCGTAGTAATCATTGAAATTGTCGAGGCCGAACACCTGGTGCCCGTCACGGATCAACCGCAACACGCAATGGGCACCAATGAAACCGGCCGCTCCGGTGACGAGAATCTTCATGGCCGCGGCGCCTCGGGAACGATGTGCCGCAGGCCGATGCCGCTGTAGTGCAAACCGGCGGCCGCCACCTGTTCCGGGTTGTAGAGGTTGCGACCGTCGACGATCACCCGCGAACGCAGTTTGCTTGCCAGCAATTCAAAGTCGACCACGCGGAAGTTTTTCCACTCGGTGCAGATCACCAAGGCGTCGGCGTCCTCCAGCGTGTCGTCGCGGGTGGCGCACAGGTGCAGGTCATTGCGGTAGCCGTAGATGCGTCGGCATTCGGACATGGCTTCCGGGTCATAGGCCTGCACGCTCGCGCCTTCAGCCCATAACGCATCCATCAGGTAGCGGCTGGGGGCTTCGCGCATGTCATCGGTGTTGGGCTTGAACGCCAGGCCCCAGATCGCGATGGATTTGCCGGCCAGCCCATCGGGGAATTGTGCTTTCAGTTTGCTGAAAAGAATGTGGCGTTGGCTGTCGTTGACGTCGGTGACGCTACGCAGCAAGCGCAGCGGCATGCCATTGTGTTCGGCGGTATGCAGCAGGGCGCGCAGATCCTTGGGGAAGCACGAGCCACCGAAACCGCAACCTGGATAGATGAAGTGGTAACCGATGCGCGGGTCCGAACCGATGCCTTTGCGAACCGCTTCGATATCGGCCCCCAGCAGTTCGGTGAGGTTCGCCAGTTCGTTCATGAAGCTGATGCGCGTGGCGAGCATCGCGTTGGCCGCGTATTTGGTCAGCTCGGCGCTGCGGTTGTCCATGAACATGAGCTTTTCATGGTTGCGGCAGAACGGCGCGTAGAGCTCGCTGAGCTGGCCGCGGGCTTCCTCGTCGTCGGTGCCGACGATGATCCGGTCCGGGCGCATGCAATCGGCGAGGGCGCTGCCTTCCTTGAGAAACTCGGGGTTGGAGACCACCCGCACATTGAGGGTGCTCTTGCCGCGCCGAATCAGTTCTTCGTGGGCGGTGGCGGCCACCTGGTCCGCGGTGCCGACCGGCACGGTGGACTTGATGATCAGGGTGCGATCGGCCTCCATGTAACTGGCGATCTGGCGGGCCACATTCAGTACGTGACTGAGGTCGGCCGACCCGTCTTCATCGGCGGGCGTGCCGACGGCGATGAAAATCAGCTCGGCGTGTTCGACCGCATCGCTGGCCTGGGTCGTGAACAGCAGACGGCCGGCCTTGATGTTCTCTTCCAGCGTGCCGGATAACCCCGGTTCGCTGATCGGCGGCACGGCCTGTTGCAGTTGCTTGATCTTGTTTGGATCGATGTCGACACATAAGACACGATGTCCGACATCGGCCAGTGCCGCTGCTTGTATCAGGCCGACGTAGCCCGTACCAAATACGCTCACGTCCATATTGGCGTGCCTCGTAAGACGGTTGAAAGAACTGAAATAAGACTGTCAAAAGGGGTATAGCCCAGCGTTGGGAAAACGTGTCAGCAAAATGACATGTTGCGCAGCTATAACAGCCCCATTTTTGGGGCGTTTTGCCATCAAGTGCTTGCCACTGCTGGATTTGCCGCGGTTTTGACGGGTTTTTCACAATTCGAAGAAAACGATAAACGGTCGTAGGGCTTGAAACACAAGGGTTGTAGCCGGTCAGGTGTGTCAGATTTGAGTCAACGTTTTTTTGACGCTTTGTGTAAAAACCCGACATTTCTTGCGCTTTGATGGCCCGGTGCTAGTGTCAAAAAATGGCTGACAATCTATTGGCCAACGGACGGCCGCGAGCATCGGAAATACTATGATTCGATATCTCAAAGAACTGCTCTTAGTTCTCTACTTATTCAAAAATTACGACTATTACCTGGAGCGCCTGAGCGCGTTGGGAATGGGTTTGCCGGTGCTGCTGTTTGGCGGGATGTTTATCGCGCTGACCGTGGCGCTGTTCATGACCGCGTACATTCGCCAGACGCTGATCCGTCATCTATTAGCTCTGATGATGTTTGTGTCTGCCGTGTTTTTCGATGTCTATACCCGCGTCACGGCCGACTACCTGACCTACAGCAGCTTCGTGTCGCTGGTGTATTCCGGCGGGTTCATTCAGGAGGCGGCGTACCAGTACCGCGACGCGATCATCAGCGGGGTGGTCGGCGGCTTGCTGCTGTTGTTCGGTATCGGGCTCAAACCGCGTCGACGAATGCCGCTGCCCGGTGCGTTGCTGGTGGCGGCGCCGGTGCTCGGAGTGCTGCTGCTCAGTGCGGTGTTGTTCGTGCGAGCCGGCGAAGGCGCCCGTGGCCTGCCGATCATGTACACGCCGCTGGCCTACTTGAACCTGTTCACCTATGAAGCCCTGCACAACACCGTCGGCCCACGCGAGCCTGTGAGCCTGGCGCGCAACGACGCGCCGCCGGGGCACGACATCGTTCTGATCATCGACGAAAGCATTTCCGGCAACTACCTGGACATCAACGCCCCGTTCGGTGTGCACAGCAACCTCAAGGAACCGCGCCCGGGCGTCGCGATCTTCAATTACGGTTACGCCGCGTCCATTGCCAATTGCAGCGCCGACACCAACATCACCCTGCGGTACGGCGGCACCCGCGCCGACTACATGCGCATCAACAGCACGATGCCGTCGATCTGGCAGTACGCGAAGAAGGCCGGCCTGCGCACCGTCTACATCGATGCCCAGCGCACCGGGGGCAACTTGCAGAACCTGATGAACGACGCCGAGAAAAAGGACATCGACGAGTTTGTGCAATTCGACCAGGCCAGCGTGCGTGATCGCGACATGGCGGCCGCGGCGAAACTGATCGACCTGCTCAACGACGGCAAGCCCGAGCTGGTGGTGATCAACAAGGTGGGCGCGCATTTTCCGGTGCATGACAAGTACCCGGATGCGTTCATGGCCTATCGCCCGACCTTGCCTCGGGGCCAGTTTGTCGAGGTTGCGGACACCGCCAAGCGCGATGGTTTCAACGGACAGCCGGATGATTGGGTGCTCTACCGCAACGCCTACAAGAACACCTTGCTGTGGAACGTCGGGGAGTTTTTCTCACGGGTGTTTGCCCAGGCAGACATGAGCAATGCGCTGCTGATCTACACCTCGGACCATGGGCAGGACCTGCATGAACGGGGCAATCCCGGGTTGAATTTGCACTGCGGCGGTGATCCGGTGGCGGAGGAGGGCTTGGTGCCGCTGGTGGTGATTCAAGGGGATCAGTTGCGCACGCTGGATTGGCAGAAAGCGCTGGCCGCGAACAAGGATCGGTCGAGTCACTACAACATCTTCCCGACATTGTTGCAGTTGATGGGCTATGACCTGGCGGGGATCGAGGCGGTTTATGGCAAGCCGTTGAGTGTGCCGACGGCGGACGACTTTACGTTCAACTATCGGTTCAATGCGCGGCTGGGGGCGAAGCCTGAGTGGAAGTATATTGATCTGAACAGCATTGTGACGCCTTCGCAGGCGCCTACAAATGTTGCGGTGGGGCAGTGAGGTTTTTGGTTGACTGATCCGGCCTCATCGCGAGCAGGCTCGCTCCTGCAGGGGTGTGTGTCGTTCAAAAGTCCCCTGTGGGAGTGAGCCTGCTCGCGATGGCGTCAGCCAGATCAGAGAGAAGTTTTCGGATGTACTCTCGGCTATCCTAGGCGCTCTGACTTCAGCGAGCCTCCCTTCATGCTTCAGGTCCAAGGCGTCTTTAAAAGCTACGCCACTCCGCAAGGTCCTTTGCCGGTGCTGCAAGGTGTCGACCTGACATTGAAACCCGGCAGCAGCCTGGCGCTGATGGGGGAGTCGGGCAGTGGCAAGAGCACCTTGCTGCACTTGATCGCCGGCCTCGACAAGGTCGATCGCGGCAGCATTCAAAGCGGCGAGCATCGGCTGGACCAGATGAACGAAGGGCAGCTGGCGAACTGGCGACGGACTGAAATCGGCCTGGTGTTCCAGCAGTTCAACCTGATCGGCAGCTTGCGGGTCGAGGACAATCTGGCTTTTCAGGCACGCCTGGCCGGGCGGCATGATCCGCGCTGGCAGGCGCACCTGGTGCAGCGGCTGGGCTTGAGTGATTTGCTGCGGCGTTACCCGGAGCAGCTCTCCGGTGGGCAACAGCAGCGAGTCGCTTTGGGCCGCGCCCTGGCGTCGAAGCCCAAATTGTTGCTGGCCGACGAGCCCACCGGCAGCCTCGATGAAGCCACCAGCGATGAAGTGTTGAAGTTGCTGCTGGAATTGCTCGACGACAGTCCGACCACCTTGTTGATGGTCACGCATAGTCATCGCGTTGCCGCACGGCTGGCGGAGAAAGTGGTGCTGCATCGCGGCCGCCTGGCTGGCGCGGGCGAACACTGAGGTGCGCGTCTTTCGCGAAACGCTGCGGGCGTTGCTCAGCCATTGGTGGCAGCACCCGGTGCAATTTTTCAGTGTGCTGACCGGGCTCTGGCTCGCCACCAGCCTGCTGACCGGTGTAGAGGCGCTGAACAGCCAGGCGCGTGAAAGTTATGCGCGAGCCAGTCAGTTGATCGGCGGTGAACCGCAGGCCAGCCTCAGTGCGCCCAGTGGCGCGACCTTTTCCCAGCAAGTGTTTGTCGACCTGCGACGCGCGGGCTGGCCGGTCTCGCCCGTGCTGCAAGGGCGGGTGACGCTCAAGGGCCATGAGGAGCAACGTCTGCAGCTGATGGGCATCGAACCGGTGTCGCTGCCGGCCGGCTCGGCGGTGGCGGGGCGGTCGTTGGCGATCGAGCAGATTGTCGAATTTTTCACCCCGCCGGGCCGCACCTGGATCTCGCCGCAGACCTTGCAGACGTTGGGTCTGCACGAAGGTGAACGGCCAGTGAACTCTAATGGCGAGATTCTGCCACCGCTGCACGTCCAAACCGATATGGCCCCCGGCATGTTGCTGGTGGACATCGGCTTCGCCCAGCAGATTCTCGGCCTGCCGGAGCAACTGTCACGCCTGTTGTTGCCCAAGGATTTCAGCGCCGCACTGCCCGATCAATACAAAGGCCTGTTGCAGCTCAAAACCAGCGGTGAAGAAAACAATCTCTCGCGGCTGACGGAAAGCTTTCACTTGAACCTCGATGCCTTGGGTTTTCTGTCCTTCATGGTCGGCCTGTTCATCGTTCACGCCGCAATCGGGCTGGCGCTGGAGCAACGTCGAGGCTTGCTCAGAACCCTGCGCGCCTGTGGGGTCAGCGCCCGAATGTTGATCACCTGTCTGGTGGTTGAACTCGGAGCACTGGCGATGATCGGCGGTATTGCCGGCGTCGCCAGCGGCTACCTGCTGGCCAGCGTGTTGTTGCCGGACGTGGCCGCCAGCCTGCGCGGTTTGTACGGCGCCGAAGTGGCGGGGCAGTTGAGCCTCAGTCCGTGGTGGTGGTTCAGCGGGGTGGGCTTGAGCCTGCTGGGTGCGCTGCTGGCCGGGGCCAACAGTCTGCTGCGGGCGGCGCGCCTGCCGTTGCTGGCCCTGGCCGATCCGCAAGCCTGGCATCAGGCTCACGCGCGCTGGTTACGGCGTCAGGGTTGGGTCGCGGCACTGGCCGCTGTCATCGCGCTTATCGCCTTGTTCCGGGGGGACAGCCTGGCCAGTGGTTTTGTGCTGATGGCAGCTCTGCTGATCGGGGCCGCACTGGCCTTGCCGGTGGTGCTGAATCTGGTCTTGAACCTGGCACTGAGCCGCAGTCATTCGGTGCTCGGCCAATGGTTTCTCGCCGACTGCCGTCAGCAACTGCCGGCGCTGAGCCTGGCGCTGATGGCGCTGCTGTTGGCGCTGGCGGCGAACATCGGTGCCGGCAGCATGACCGCCGGTTTTCGCCAGACCTTCAATGACTGGCTCGAACAACGCCTGACCGCCGAACTTTACGTCAATCCGCAAAACCCGGCCCAGTCCCGAGAGCTGCACAGCTGGCTCAAACAGCAACCTTCATTGACTGCCGTGCTGCCCAACTGGCAGGTATCGATCCAGCTGCAAGGCTGGCCGGCGGATATCTTCGGCGTGATCGATCACCCGACTTATCGCCAGCATTGGCCGCTGCTGGAAGCCTTGGGCGACAATCCCTGGGACCGCTTGGCCAAGGACGATGCGCTGATGCTCAGCGAACAACTGGCCCGCCGGTTGAAGGTGCGGCTCGGCGATCATTTGACCATCCCCACACCGGGCGGCCCCTGGTCACCTCGGATCGTCGGGATTTACGCCGACTACGGCAATCCCAAGGGGCACCTTCTGGTGAACGCCAACCATTTGCTGCGCGGGTGGCCGCAGCTCACGCCCAATCGTTTCAACCTGCGCATCGAGCCCGCGTTGATTGCGCCATTCCTCAAAACGCTGCAAAGCCGTTTTACCCTGGACGACAGCCGTATCGTCGATCAGGCGCGCCTCAAGGGCTGGTCCACGCAGGTGTTTGAACGCACCTTCGCCGCCACCGCCGCGCTCAACAGCCTGACCCTGGCCGTCGCCGGTGTGGCGTTGTTCATCAGCCTGCTGACGCAGAGCCAGAGCCGCCTCGGCCAACTCGCGCCGCTGTGGGCGCTGGGCGTGACGCGCCGGCAACTGATGCTGCTCAACCTCGGACAAACCTGGCTGCTGGCGGTGCTGACGCTGGTGCTGGCATTGCCGTTGGGGATCGCGTTGGCGTGGTGCCTGGACACGGTGATCAACGTGCAAGCGTTTGGCTGGCGATTGCCGTTGCGGGTGTTTCCGTTGCAGCTGCTGCAATTGATGGGGCTGGCGTTGCTCGCAACATTGCTGGCGTCGGCGTGGCCGCTGTATTCGCTGTACCGCACGCAACCGGCGGACCTGCTGAGGACGTTTGCGCATGAGGATTAAGGTCGGCGTGTTGCTATTGGTTTTGTTGAGCGGCTGCGACAACCCCGCGCCTGACGAGAAAGGCTTCGCAGGTCTGGGTGGTGACGCCTCCGTATTCACACCGGTAGTGCCCGGGCGAGAATTCAGCTTCCCGGCAGATCACGGTCCTCACGATGGCTTTCGCATCGAATGGTGGTACGTCACTGCCAATCTCAAGGACGATCAGGGTCGCGAGTTCGGCGTGCAATGGACGTTGTTTCGCAGCGCGTTGAAAGCTGTCCCGGAGCAGTCGGGTTGGGGCAATCAGACCATTTGGCTGGGGCACGCAGCCGTGACGTCGGCAACGGCCCATCACGCGGCCGAACGTTACGCCCGTGGTGGCGTGGGTCAGGCGGGGGTGAGTCTCGCACCGTTCAATGCCTGGATCGACGATTGGCGCTTCAGCAGTCAGGGGGCCGATGCCTTGGCAGACCTGCAACTCAGCGCCCGGGACAAGGGCTTCAGCTACCAACTGCGGCTAACGTCCACCCGCCCGCTGGTGCTTCAGGGTGACAAGGGTTTCAGTCAGAAATCCGAACAAGGGCAGGCGTCGTATTACTACAGCCAACCGTTTTTCCAGGCCAGCGGCGCGCTGGAAATCGACGGCAAGACTTATCAGGTCAGTGGTCCGGCCTGGCTCGATCGCGAGTGGAGCAGTCAGCCGCTGACTGCGAACCAGACAGGATGGGACTGGTTTTCGCTGCACCTGGACAGCGGCGAACAGGTCATGCTTTATCGCATGCGGCAAAAGGACGGCGCGCCTTACCTCACAGGCACGTGGATCGATGCTCAAGGCCAGGCTCAGTCATTGCACGCCTCGGACATCAGCCTCACACCGCAAGACACCGCCAAAGTCGCCGGGCGTGAAATGCCGCTGCGCTGGGCGATCAAAATCCCGGCCAAACACCTCGACATCTCCATCACCGCCCTCAATCCCAACGCCTGGATGGATTTGCGCATTCCTTACTGGGAAGGCCCCGTGCAATTCAAAGGTGGCACGGGTTATCTGGAAATGACCGGGTATTGAGTCGGAACTCTCGGTTCGGCGACGGCCTCCTAAGTTAACAAGCCCATTCAATGGAGCCCGTCATGAGCGAAGACCTCAAGCCACCTGACCTCGATGCCTGGCAGCGCCTGTTCGAAGACAAGGCCTACTGGCAGCAATCCCCCGACGCCCACTACAGCGAACTGCTGCGGGTGGCCGACGACTTGCTGGGGCAGGGCGCCATTGACCTGGAACAGTGGCAGACCTTGAAGGCCAAGGCCGAGCAATCCCACAAAGACTCGCCCGCGGTGAACGTTGCACAAGAAGTCGATGATCCCGAAGCCTGAGGAGAACCACCATGAAACCCCAATCCCCCGACACCGCCGAACACCCTGACGAACCGCGACCACCCGGCGAAGTCGAACGCGACAACGATGCCCTGCGCCCCACCGATCCGACCCGGCGCAAGGAAAGCGGCAAGGGCACGCAAAGCGGTGAATCCACCGCGCAAGAAACTGCAAAAAATCCCTGAACTGCGTCTATGCTGAGTTGCACAGTCGGCGCTGACCCTCGGGCCAGAGCCGTCTGCTGCCACCCAATCACAGGGAAAGTATGCTTATGAAACTCCACGCACTGACGAAAGCCATCACCCTCGCTACCTTGCTGTCTGCCACCAGCCTTGGCGCCATGGCTGCGGATATTCCGCTGTCTGCCGTTGTGGAAGCGGATCAAGTCACCACCAAAGTCGTCTCGGTCGACGCGGCTAATCACCGGGTTGTCCTGGAAGGGCCGGAAGGTCGTCAGGTTCATGTACAGCTGACCGATAAGGCGAAAAACCTCGGTAATCTGAAAGTCGGCGATCAAGTCGACATCAAGGTCACCAGTTCCGTCGCCGCCCACCTCGACACCGATGTCGACAAAGGCTTGCCAGGCACTGTCGAGCGCACCGGCGAAGTCCGTGCCGCCCCCGGCAGCGAGAACCCGGGCGGCGAAGCCTACCGTCAGGTGCAGGTTCAGCTGAAAATCACCAAAATCGACTTGAAGAAAAACCAGCTGACCTTTGAAAATCCTGCTGGCCAGTCCAAGACCATCGACGTTGTACGACCCGAAGTTCAAGCAAAATTGAAAGACCTGAAAGTTGGACAGAGTGTCGTCGTGACCTACACCGATATCCTCACAGTGACCAGTAAACACTGAAGTTGAGTATTAGCTCTATATATTGATTGTTCTCGTACAGTTTTTTTGTATAAGAACAATCATTTTTAATGGTCGAACTGGTGAGTTTTTGTTGTCGTACAAATAATATTTAAGATGACATTTAATTAATGTTGTATCGATAAATTTCATGATTATGTGTGCGGACAACTTCGCCAACTTCCATTAAAATACTTCCCGTTCGCCCAGTGGCAAGGCTCTTTACCAGTGCATGGATTGCCGAGGCCATTACACTGGGCGAACACCTTCTTGAGGGGCGATACGCACCTGCAGCAATACGTCACGATGCGCGGCATTCAGATCAAGGATGAAAACGGCCTCTGCCGTTCTGACACGGATGAAACCACTCTCCCTTTATCACCCGGCCCTCTACTGGCTGCGCGTGTGGCAAAAAAGACTGTTCAGGCAAATAGCCTGGCGCTTCTCCAGCCGGCATTACGCCGTTTCGATCAACGCCGAATCCAGCTTGCCCTTTCGCTACCTCAAACACACCTCCAAGCTGATTCGTAAACTCGGCAACTCCGATATTGCGCTGCAACACAACAAAGTCATCAACCTCAAACTGGCCGTGTCATCAATAAACGGCATAGTCATCGCACTAGGCGAATACTTTTCCTTCTGCCGCCTGGTCGGCCGACCGACCCGAAAACGCGGTTACGTCGAAGGCATGGAACTGTCATTTGGTGAAGCACGCAGCGGCATCGGTGGCGGAGTCTGCCAACTGAGCAACCTCATCCACTGGATGGCCATTCACTCGCCGCTGGTGGTGGTTGAACGCTCGAACCACAGCTTCGATCCGTTTCCTGATGAAGGGCGGGTGTTACCGTTCGGTTCAGGTGCGGCGATTTTTTATAACTATGTTGATCTGGTGCTGCATAACCCGACGGATCGGCATTTTCAGTTGAAGTTGAAGGTTGGCGAGCAGCAGTTGGAAGGGGAATTGTTGTGTGATCGGGTGCGGGAGTTTCGGTATCACGTTTACCAGGTTGGGCATCGGTTTTTGCGCGAGGGGGGTAGGATGTTTCGGGAGAATGAGATTTGGCGGGAGGTTAAGAGTAAGGGGCAGGGGAGTGAGGTATTGGAGAATGAACGGCTTTATAGGAATCGGGTGGTTGTTAAGTATGAGGCTGGGGAGAGTTTGTTGGCGGTGAATGTATAAAAAACGGGCGATCTTAAGATCGCCCTTTTTTTGTTTGTTTAAGTTCGTGCCTGTAATCGTCGACCGATGACATCCAGCAAATCGCAGCCGTCGCGTAGTTGAGTTGCAATTACCTGAGCGAAGTCCCGCAATAGCGTGGCGTCGCCGGTGAGCGATTCGTTCAGTGCCATTGTTTCCAGCAGTTGGGTCACGCTGCGGATTCGATGTGCCGCCGTGTCATGTAATACGTCGAGGGGAGCCTCAGCATCAATCAGCAGGGAAGGGATCATGCAGTCGATGCCGGTGATAGGCATGTATCGAGCCATGGCTGATTCTCCTTTCTCTCAAGACTCAGTGCCCGACGGAACGTCGGACGCCTCGCCGGGTGGATCGAGGTTATCCAGCGCTCGGTTTACCAGCAGCTCGCCAGGACGGCCAATTGCTGAATCGACAGCGCGAGGCTGCGGTGTGAACCCTCGAGTTCACAGGCCAGGTCAGTGGTGAGAACGTTGAGTGAAGCGAGGGTTTCGCAGGCATGACTTAGCAGGGTTTCGGTGTCGATGTTGGGGAGGATGGTGAAGACGTGGCTGACGGGGTCAGGTTTTTTTGGGTCGCGGAGGCGGGCGCTGACGGCGCGTTGGGTGGCTTTGCTGAGTTGGGTTGGGTTGGGTTGGATCGAGGGAATCGGGTGGAAATTTCTTCATGGTGAAGCTCCTGAATAAACGGAGCCGCAAAGCGGCATTCGCATGCCTTGATCGTGTTCGGTCTGTCAAAACCGGTCGCTGATATTGCAGCGGCTGGAGGAGGTTATCTGGGATTAGGTGGGCGTACCAGTTCATGGAAGTCGACAGGAGTTGCGGGAAATGTCCGATGCGTGGAGTTTTGGGGTTGAGCCCTCTCTGTGGATTAACTCGAGGGTGTCAGCTTTTTCTGGGGGTTAAGGTTTCCAGAGCTCAATGTTTCCCATTTGTCTTTCTATGTCGTCCATATCATCTTCGCCAAGTGTGTTATCAAAGCTTTCACTTAATATTCGTCGTACTTTGGCGAGTTTTTGTGTGATTTTTTCGTTGTCTATAAAAGTTGTCGCGCGTTGGTAGTCTGCAATAGGATTCTTCCAATTTTATGTAGCGAAATTAAAATAAACTCTATTTCTGCTAGTGCTTCGAGTGCGCATTTTCCGGGCAGGATGATTTCTTTATTTGTATCTAACATCGTTCTTCACTTTTTAGCCGCGGTGGGCGGGAGCCGGAAAGCCAGATAAGGGATTGGGTCGCCCTGTCAGCGTCGTCCATCCAGGTCGATTCTTTTTTTATCCAGCTCAATAAAGGCCCATCCGTATCCTTGATATAGAACATCATCCAGCCCTCACGTCCTTCGTTGACGATTAAGTAGAAGTGTCTATAATCTTCGACAGTGAGTGACCAATAGCCGAAAAATGCTCTCTGGTCCGAGAATTCAGTAATGGTGAAACCGGCGCGCTGAATTGCATTTTTCAGTTCGGGGTAAGGCATCGGTATGCTCCCGTCATGAAATAATTAAGTCCATTTAATGGCTTTTTTCGAGGGCTTTATGGGTAAAGATTCTGTAAGTCACTTGGTCCGCCATCATTAATCAGTTTTGATAGTCGGCTGTTGTAAAGCTCGATGTCCTGTGCGTTCGTCGTTTTGTTTATTTCTTGATGCAGGAGTTTCATATATTTAGATATTGTCAGCTTTTCCTTTCTAGACATTTCCCGGATTAGGTCAAATCCATTTTCCGATAAGGCTGGAACCTTTTTTCGCATATAGTAATAGCACCCTATATTTTCGAGAAGGTCGTTCACGTCTTCTACGTTGCTGTCTACAGTCATTACGTATTTTTCAAATGCATTTTTTAGGACTGATACTGGTTTTTTTTGTGTGTTGAGAAAGCTGCAAAGCCCTGCCAGTTAATGATGTGTAACTGAGTTCTCCAGTCAGGATCTCTTGTGAAATAAATGCCGGTACCTCTGAAATACTCTGGGAATTCATCTCTGTTTAGCGCCTTTTCAAAATTACTGATCATTGAAGTTGTTCCCAATCATCAAATTGGCTCAAAATAAGAAAAATGGAACGAAAAATTGGATAGATTTATTTTCGAGTGCAGAACATAAATCTGTTCAATTTTGTAATTTAAAGAGCTTCAAGATCAATGGTGCAGCCATTTCGTTTTAGTTTTTGAAGCTGTTGCTCGAATGAAATCATCTGTAAGTCTTTGGTTTTTATATCGTACTCTTTTCTTAACAATTTTATTAGTTTTGCTATGTTTTTCTTGCTTTCGTTATTGATCTCGTCAATTAGGTCGTAATTGTCCGCCGATAAAAAAGGATACATGCTTCTTGCTGAGTAGTAGGCCGATACATTAGCAAGTAATCCGACTGCGTCCTCATAGTTTTCTTTGAGGTATTTCACATACTCTTCGAATATATTGGTCAATAAGCTTTGTGCGAATTTCTGTGTTTCTAGAACGCTGCACATTCCCTGCCAGTTATTTATATGTAAGTGGTCGCCCCACTCGGATCCTCGAGCGAAGTAAATTCCATTTCCTTTAAAGAAGTCGGAAATTTCATGTTGGTCCAAAGCAGTTTCGAATGTAGTTTTCATTGGAGTTTTTCAATGTCCGTGAAGTTGCTAAGTAATGTGTCTAGGTTGCTGTTGTGCGTGATGCTCTCTGATCCGATTAAAGCTGCTTCTTTTGTTCCGCTTTTGGTGTGTCCTCCTGGAACCCATTCGTTTGGATAGGCGCCACGTTCCTGCCCATTCGGCATTTCATATCTGAATCGTGGGTCGTTAGGTTTGATCTTTACTATGTATATAGTGTCGCGCGACAGATCGTTTGATCCAAGATTTAGCTCTTTGTTTAGTACTTTCCAGTCGTTACCTGCAGCTCGATATTTGGCAACTACATCGTCCATTTCTGATGTCAATCCTACGAATTTTCGCGGTGGCAGATTTGCGTGACCGCCTTCGATCCAACTTTTGATCGCGATGAAAGAACCACCCTCTTTTGCAAAAAGCTCCCGGTGAGCGCTGATGTAACTGTCTGGTAGGTAATCACCAGGATTCGGCGGCCGGTCAGCCTTATTCATGTCAATAATTTCGTCGAATTTTTCCTGACTCATTGGCAAATGATCAGGCTTGGTCGCATTCGCAGAGTTAGTAGGTATCTTGCAATCAGGCCCCGGACATCCTGAACTCAACCCCAACGGATCCACCCACCCCGTAGGGTTAGGCACGTACTGGTAGTTATTCAACCCCCCAGCCAGCTTGATCGGATCCGGCGTCAAATACCGCCCGGTCCCGGGATTGTAGTAGCGATGCCGGTTGTAATGTAAGCCCGTTTCCCCATCGAAGTACTGACCCTGGAAGCGCAACGGGTTGTCGATTTCGGCGACGTCGAGGGTGGCGAGGTTGCCGTAGGCGCGGTATTTCGCCGACCACATGATCTGGCCGCTGTAGTCGGTGAGTTCCTGCGGGGTGCCGAGGTGGTCGAGTTGGTAGTAGAACGGCTCGGCTTTGAGCGGGCCTTCACCATCGAGCATGGCCAATGGGCGGAAGGTGCCCGGTTCGTAGATGTAGCTGCGATAGCGGTTGTCGGCGCTCTCGGCGATGAGGCGTTCGCCTTGCCACAGGAATTGCGTGGTGTGGCCATCGACGGTTTTGGAGATGCGGCGGCCAAAGGCGTCGTATTTGTAGGTTGCATTGCTGCCGCCGGGGAGGCTGACGCCGATCAGGCGGTGCTGGCAGTCGTAACGGTATTCGGTGACGAGTTTCTGGCCGGCTCCTCGACGTTCGCGCGCCAGGTTGCCGTAGGCGTCGTAATCGTAGTGGCGGTCGCCCTGCATGAGCAGGCGGTTGCCTTTGACGTTGGCCAGGTTTGCGGTTGGCTGGTCGCCCTGGCCCAGGAGGTTGCCCGCCGGGTCGTGGGCAAAGCTTTCCGGGGTGGTGCCGCGGACGTTGATCAGTCGGTCGAGCGGGTCGTAGTGGTAGCTGCGATTGCCTTTGCGGCTGTCGTCGATGCCCGCAAGGTTGCCATTGGCATCGTAGGCGTAGCGCCGCTGGAACAGGTTGCGATCTTGCTGACCCACCGTGTGGGCTTGCAGTCGGCCTTGTTCGTCGTACTGGTATTGGCTGAGCAGCAGGCCTTGTTGACGTTGCTGCTCGCGGCCGGCGCTGAACTGGTGAGTGGTCAGGCGCGAGCCGTTGAGGTCGATGCTGCTCAGGCGACCGCCGGATTGGTGGCGGTAGTCGAGTTTGCTGCCGTCGGGGAGGCGGCAGTGGCTCAGTTGGCCGAGTTTGTCGTACTCGTAACGCGTGGTGCCCCAGCCTTGGTGTTCGGTGATCAGTCGGTCTTGCAGATCGTATTCGTAGGCGAGAGGCCAGTGGCCGTCGTCGACGTTAACCAGGCGACCCAATGCATCGTAGCTGTAGTGAATTGCTTCGCCATCGGCCAGGGTTTTTGCCAGCAAGCGCCCAGCGGCGTCGCGCTGGTACTCGGTAATCAGTTCGCTAGCGTCGTCGCCAAATTCGGTTTTCTTCAGCAGTTGGCCGTTGAGGTCGTACTCGTAAGCGGTGCGGCGACCGTCGAAGCCGGTTTCCTGCTGGATCAGGCCGTTGGGGTAGTAATCGAGATGGTAGTGCTCGCCACGTTCGTTTTCGATCTCGCTGAGCAACAGGCGCGAGTTGTCGTAGTGGTAACGCAGTTGGCTGCCGTCCGGGTTGATGCGACGGCTGACCAGATGCAGGTTATCCGCATACTCGTAGCGGGTGACGCGGCCCAGTTCATCGCGTTCGGCGGTGACTTTGCCGTAAGCGTTATAGGTGAGCGCACGGGTTGCACCGCCGGGCAGAGTGATTTGCGCGAGGCGGTTCGCGGCGTCCCATTGATAGTGGGTGATCGCGCCGCTTTCATCCTGACGCGTGATCTGTCGGCCCAACGCGTCGTAGCGATACTTGCGCTGGCCGCCGTCGGGAAGCTGTTCTTCGAGCAGTTGGCCAAGGTTGTTCCAGCCCAGTTGGTGGCGACTGCCATCAGGATGACGAATCTCCAGCAGACGGCCCTGGCGGTTGTAGCTGTAGTGGGTGGAGTTGCCGTCCGGGTCGATTTGTTCGGTGATGTCGCCCTGATCGTTGCGCCAGTAGGTCCAGGTGGCCGGACCACGGTTCACTACACGGACGAACCCGTGGTAGTACTCGTAAGTGGTGGGAGCGTCTTCCGGTGGAATCACCGCGACCAGTCGGCCGGCTTCGTTGTACTGGTATTCGGTAACTGCTCCGAGTGGATCTTTTTCGGCAATCAACCGGCCCTTGTCATCGTAGGCCTTGAGGTGTTCGGCACCATCCGGGTCAACCTTGGCGACCAGTCGAGCCTGATCGTCGTGGGTGTAGATTTCTTCGCTGCCGTCCGCGTTGGTAACCGTGACGCTGCCCTTGTCATCCCAGGCGTAATGCGCGTCCATCTGCGAGAAGCTTGCCCAGTGATGGATGCAGCGTGCCGACTTGCCTTCCTTTTCCCATTCCCAGTAGAAACTCGCGCCACCGGCCAGTTGGCGCTCAAGAATGACGTTTTGATCGTTGTAGGCGTAGCGTTCTGCTTCGCCCGCTGCGTTTCGGGCTTCGATCAGGCGGTGCTGGGCATCGTAGCCATAGGTGACCAGAGTCTGAACGGTACTCCAGGCATCTTCCAGATTGTCCGCCGGGCTGAACTGCTGATAGTCGATGGCAACGATGTGCCTGCGGTCATAACGCACGAGGAGGGCGCGACCGGCACCGTTATCGACACGCTTGATTCGCCCGTGGATGTCACGGGTGATGTGCAGGCGATTGCCGTAATCGTCGCTGATGGCGATTAGCGTGGCGCCCTTGCTGTTGTAGCGGAAGTGGTAAAACTGCTTGCGTTCACCGGCCTGTGTGAGCACCAGCTCGGAAGGGTCGTCACCGATGAAAATGGCCGCTTCCGAGAGGCTATTGGTGATCGCTGGACGCTGCACGCTTGGCAGCGGGAACGTGGTGACACGGTTCTCATGGTCGGTCCAGAGGACTTCGTCGTCGTGGATGTCGACGCGTTGGGCCAAGGCATGGCTCCAGCCGTAGCCGAGGCCGCAATCGATTTCTGCGGCGCTGGTGCGATAGAGTCGCGTCCAGCTGAAGGGCAGCAAACCGCCGAGTTCGCCATCGGTCAGGGTCAGCAACTCTTCGCCCGTAACCATCGACACGGGGCAACCATTGGTGCAGGTTTTCTTGGCGCAGGTGGCGCTTTTATCGTCGGGCGTCTTCGACTGCGTCGGAACGTCGTCGACCTTTTCCTTGGGTGTGAGGGTGGTCTGTTTTTCTTTCTTGCCACGCGGAAACGAAGAAGCGTCTTTCACTTCCTGCTTCGGCGTATCCGTGGTTTTCGGAACCTGACTTTTGGACCCGTTGGCGGCAGCCTCGTCGATTTTAATCGCCGCCGTTTTGGTAGGCTTCATCGGCACATTCTTGGCGCTGGCAATCAACGGTTTCGACACTTCAGCATGTGCCGGCAGGCTGTGCTTGCCGCTCAACGTCATCAGTTTCGCGGCCAGTTCCTCAAGGTACTTGATGGCTGTACCCGACTTGACGGTGGAAAGGGCTTTGGTGCCCACCCGCACCGCGATCCCGGCGCCACCGGTGAGGCAGATGCCCAGCACCACGTTGATCAGGAACTCTGCTGCGATCGCCGTCACCACGTCGACAATGACCTGCGGAGGCAACATGCCGACCCAGGCGACAATTGCCGAAACGTAGATGAACATCAGTGGTTCGTCACTGAGGATCAACAGGCCTGACGCAATGGACTCCTTGGAGGCCGCATAGAGCTTGTCGATTTCGACGTCCGACAAGTATTTACGCAGTTTCTCAAGGTTTTCCTTCGGATGTGCGAGCAGTTCGAACAGGCTTTTGATGTCGTCCCACAGCCTGAGCAATGCTTTCTCCAGGCCATCCATCGCTTGTTTCAACAGAATGACCGAACGGCCCATGCGGTCGGCCGCCGAGTAGCTGGCCCACTGTGGCTGGAACTTGCCCGACCATTCACTTTGCAGCCAGCCTTCGAGATTGCCGATTACGCCCTGATAGGAATCGTAGAGCGCTTTGACGTCACTCTGGGAAACGTTGGGGAAAAAGGTGATGCGGTACATCTGGCCTTTCTTGCAGCCGTCGATCACCTTGATGCCGCTGGGGCCTATAGTCGTTTCAATAACAGGGCCGGTGACGTCGTCGTAGAGCGTGCCTTTGGTGACAGGCTCCAATTTCACTGGCGTGTTGCCGATGGGGACGAAACGCGCTGACTCGAACATGTGGATCAGGGTGAAGTCGCCCGCCAGGGGGCAGGTCGCGTAGGTCTCGACTGCGCCGGTTTTGGTCTTGCGTTTGGTGAGGCTGACTTCATTGCCGACTTTGAATGTCTGGTCGACATCCAGTGCCCAACCAGTGAGGAAACCGTCCGCCCACTCCTTGTAATCGCTCAGGCAGTTCTTGAAATCTTTGAGAATCAGATTCACGTCAGGCGTTTTGGCGTCCAGCACGCGCAGGACCAAGGTACCAATCGGGGTATTCATGACGTGACTTCCTTTGTCAGCTGAGCAGCAAGACGCTCTGCCATATCTTCTGTGTTGGGTTGTTGGCGGACGAAACGCTCGACCTTGTGGCGCAAATTACTTTCGGGGAAGGCAAAGAACAGTTCAGGGCAGTCCTCGCCCAGCCACTGCATCAGGTTGTCGACGACGGTGGTATGGTCTTTTTCCGCCAACGAATCGAGCAGCTTCTGTGGCACTTCCCACCACGGCCATTCCTTTGCTGGAGGAACGGATCTTGGCCCCACCTCCAGGCTTTGTCCGTTGATAAGGTAACGGTCGAACACTGGTAGGACCTCGCCAGCACCGGCGCCCAGGCCTTCAAGAATCGGGTAAATATGCCGGCCGTCCCAGAACCGGAAAAACACCTCGGTGCCATCGGGCGTACGCACCTGGGTCAAACTGCGTAGATGTTCGAACACAACGTAGGAGGTACTAGTAGACACCGCCAGCCAACCCCAATCCTCAGCATCGGTTTCGGTAATCCACTGCATAAAACCAGCGTTTGGCTTCAGCTCGGCGAGATAAGGCATGACGGGCTGCCAATCGGCGTAAGGCGTGCCACCCCAGATGGGTATCAGTTCCGGTGCCATCTCTTGCTGATAAAAAGCCTTGAGTGGTTCAGCATCGCTGGCGGCGCTGACGATCAGGTACAGGCGTTCGTCTGCTTGCAACGGTTTTTCAGCAAGCCACGCCTGCGGAGTCAACAGATCAGATCGCACAAGCACCTGCCTTACACTTCTCGCACTCTTCACAGAACGGCGCATTCCGCTTCAACGTATTGATCTGCGCCGGTGTCAACACCGCCCCGGCCTTATCCGCATCCGCCTGCTTCAACACCCCCGGCAACAACGGCGCAGCCCCCGTCCCGCTTCCCGGCCCACCCCCGGAGTTCATGTTGATCACCGGCCCGCTAATGGTCACGCCGCCAGCATCGATCTTGATAAAGCTGCCACCCCCGATCAGCGTCAACTCACTGCCCGCTTCCAACACGACTTTCATGCCGCTGCTCAGGTGAATCTCCTGGCCCGCGTCGATGAATTGCCCGGTACCAATCTTGATGTGCTGGTTCACGCCCACGGTCAGGTGGTCGTTCGCCCGGGCTTCGACTTTGCGGTCGGCGTAGACGGTGTGGTGTTCTTCGGCCTTGAATTCGCTGTAGCTGTTTTGCTCGACGGTGTCGTGGCGTTCGTTGCCGACGCGGATTTTCTGGTCGTGTTCGACGTTTTCGTCCCAGTCGCGCTGGGCGTGCAGGAAGATTTGTTCCTGGCCTTTTTTGTCTTCGATGCGCAGTTCGTTGAAGCCACCACCGCCCTTGGAGCTGAGGGTTTTGAAAGTGCTGCGGGTTTTGTTCGCCGGCAGCGGGTAGGGGACGACGTTTTCCTTGTGGTACAGGCAGCCGCTGATCAGCGGTTGGTCGGGGTCGCCTTCGAGGAAGGTGACGAGCACTTCCATGCCGATCCGCGGGATGGCGATGCCGCCGTAGTGGGCGCCGGCCCAGGCGGAGGATACGCGCAGCCAGCAGCTGGTCTTGTCGTCGGCCTGGCCTTCGCGGTCCCAGTGGAATTGCACTTTGACTCGGCCGTACTGGTCGCAGTGAATCTCTTCACCCTTGGGCCCGGTGACCACGGCGCTTTGGCTGCCGAGGATGCGTGGCTTCTTCTGCGTCAGCGGCGGGCGGTTCGGCACGTCCCACGGGGTGGCCTGGAAGCGGTTGCGATAACCCTGGTGGAAATCGCCCTTGAGGCTGGTGGTGTCGCTGGTCACCGACTCTTCCAGCACTTGAGGCTGTTTGCCTTCGTGCAGGACTTCGGTCAGCAGCCACAGGTCGTTCCATTTGGCTTTCGGGTGTTGGGTCAGGGCCAGGAAATGGCCGCTGATCAGCAACGGCTGATCGCTTTTGCCTTCGGCAAGCTGGAAGTCGCTGCGGTGGCGTTCCAGGTTGCGCTTGGCCAGGTGTTTGCCGCGCTCACGGTCGATGAAGCGACCGGGGTAGTCGTAGTCTTCGAGGTCGGGCAGGGCGTCGCCGCGGTTTTCGCTTTCGAGGGTCAGGCGCGGTTTTTCAAAGTCGTAGTCGCGGCGGGTGGTGCGGCTGGTGCGGGTTTCCAGGCGCAGATCGAAGCGCTTGATCACCGGGTTGTTGGCGACCATGCCGGAGTCTTGCTGGTAGGCCACGGGTGCGAGTTTCGGGAACACCGTCTGGTCATCGCCGAACACCAGTTTGTGGGCTGTGGCGCTGTGCTGGAAGTGGTAGTGGATACCTTCTTCCTCGCACAGGCGCTGGATGAACTGCAGGTCCGATTCATCGTACTGAACGCAATAAATGCGCTCGGGATAGATCGCCCCGACCTTGAATTCATAGGCGTTGCTTTGGATGCCGTGCTCTTCAAGGACCATGCCGATGATTTTCGGCACGCTGAGGTTCTGGAAGATGCGTTGGTTGATGCGGTGCGCAAGGTAGGACAGTTGCGGGCGCAGGGTCACCGCGTAGCGGGTCAGGCGTTTGCCGGAATCACCCTGGGCGGCGCGATAGATCAGGCCATGGATGCCGCTGCCGTCAGGCGAGAGCTGCAAAAAGGCCGGTTTGTGCAGCAGGGTCTCGAGGTCCAGGGACGGCTGTTCACTGACCAGCTCCACCTCAAACACAAAAGGCTGGCTGATGGCTTCCCGACCTTGCAGGGAAAAGACCTGGAAGTCGCTGGAAAGACCTTCGATGGTCAGGGCAAAGTGAGTTTGATTGGCCGGCGCGAACATCCCTTGTTCCTCGTGCAGTGCTGCGGCATGCGCTGACACCCGGAAACCGGGTCAACGGACGCGAAATTCTGGAAGGGCGGAAACAACATCGACCAGCAGAGCTGGCCGATGCTTGTGACGGTCAGCCTGACTTAGGCGACCGGCAGACGCCAGTCATCGGAACCCGAAGTACCGGATACTTCGTGGGTCCAGGTGATTTTGCGGTAGGTGAATTGCACTTCTTCCAGGTGAGTGAAGTGCGAGTTCGACGGATCCTGGCAGTTGTGCATTTTGTTGTTGATGGCGACGATGATCGCGTCTTCCAGTTTGGTGGTGTAATAGTGCTCTTGGGTACCTTGAGCCGAAGTGCGGTACCACTGGATAACGATTTCGCTCATGCGCTCGCCGGAGGTCAGAGCCGCTTGCAGCAGTGGCGAAGCCTTGTCGTAGACCTTGGTGATCACGACTGGCTTGTGAACGCGCTGACCGGTTGGCTGGCCGGACTGTGGGTCACGCGGGATGATCACGTCGTGGCTGAAAGCCTGAACCATGACCTGGTCTTCGTGACCTTCTTGATAAGTGTTGCCAACCGAGTCGGCGGTGAATGCGCCGGCGGTGATCAGACCTTGTTTTTCGCCAGTGACGGACATGTACGCTGGAGTAGCCATGGATGTGCTCCTTGCTGAATATAGTGAGGGTGCCCGGGAGGCGGTATCGCCCGGTGGGTGCCTGACTGTTATCAAGGTCCGTGCCAGAAACGGTTAAGGCTATATAAATCAAGGTGTTGAGGATTTTTTTAAAGTGCCGGGAAGGTTTTTGCAAGGAGCGCCGCATGAATGTGCGCAAGTTCTTGCGCAGCACTGCGCAAGAACTTGCGCACTTGGCCGGAGAGCCTGGCAGGCCGGGCGATCAGCGATCCTGCAAGCGTGTTTGGTGCGAGCAGTGCGCAACTTCTTGCACAGCAAGGCTTTGCGCCATCACGTGAAGGTGTCTGGAACTCGGTGCAACGAATCGATGGGCTGAGTGGTCCATAAAAACAGCGCCGTCGAGCGTCCGAACAACCTGGAAGTGGAGTGAGAACGACATGAAAATCCTGATGGTTTTAACGTCCCACGATCAATTGGGCAACACGGGTAAGAAAACCGGCTTCTGGCTGGAAGAATTCGCCGCGCCGTACTTCGCCTTTAAGGATGCCGGCGCTCAACTGACCCTGGTTTCGCCCAAGGGTGGCCAGCCGCCGTTGGACCCGAAAAGCGACGAGCCAGATGCACAAACTGCTGCCACTGATCGTTTTCGCAAAGACTCCGCAGCCCAGTCTGCATTGGCGTCTACCGCGCTTCTGAGCAGCGCGAGAGCTCAAGATTACGATGCGGTTTTCTACCCGGGCGGTCATGGGCCGTTGTGGGACCTGACCGAAGACAAGAACTCGATCGCGCTGATCGAAGCGTTCATCAAGGCGGATAAACCGGTCGCGGCCGTTTGCCACGCACCGGGTGTGCTGCGTCACGTCAAGGGTGCTGATGGCCAGCCATTGGTCAAAGGCAAGCGGGTGACGGGGTTCACCAACACTGAGGAAGAGGCGGTGCAACTGACGAAGGTCGTGCCGTTTCTGGTGGAGGACATGCTGAAGGAGAAGGGCGGTGAGTATTCCAAGGGCGCGGATTGGGCAAGTTATGTGCTCACCGATGGCCTGCTGATCACCGGGCAAAACCCGGCGTCGTCCGAGGCTGCCGCTGAGGCGCTGTTGGCAAAACTCCGCTAAACACGGAATCTCAGCGGATTGAAGATTCTATGTGGCGAGCGAGCTTGCTCGCGCTGGGCTGCGAAGCGGCCCCAAAAATTCTACGTATGACGGAGATTTTGTGAGTGCTGCGCACTCAAGCGGGAGCAAGCTCCCTCGCCACACATTGCAATCGGCTGGCAGTTCGTTGAGTCAAATCAGACGCGACAATCTCGAAGTCTCAAAACATTGTTCGATCGAACGCCGCTGCGTCTCGGCATACAAGCCCAATTCATCAATGGTCGGCCGCCCCAGCGCCTGTTCAAAGGCCTGCTGGTTCGAATGCACGCCATAATTCACCTGCGCCGCATCCCCCAGGTTCGACTGGAAAATCCCCGCCGCACTGACCGGCAGAAAATCTTCATACACCAACGGTTCGACCCGCAAGTACCCGCCACTGAGCAAATCGTCTAGCGACAACGATTTCAGCTCATCCGCCTCCAGGCCTTTTTCCGTGACGAAATAACGAAAGTACGCCAGTTCCTGTTGGCGCATGCCTTCATACGTGTCAGGGAATTCTGCAAAGTGCTGCGTCATCAGCGCGTTGTAGCGTGCGGCATTGGCCTCGTTGGGGAAGTCCTGCAACTCATCACGGGCTGCGTTGAGCAGGCGGTCGTAAAGTGCCCGTCCTTTCGGGGTGAGCGCCGCGCCGCGCTGTTCGATTTCACCGAAGCGTGCGCTGTGGCTGCCGCGTGTCCCGGCTTGATCGGTGAAGGCAATCGGCTCGTCGAGCGCCTTGAAACTGGTCTGGCGCAGCAGGATCGGGCACTGACGGCGGGGCGGGCCTTCGATCACGGCTTTGGGCGTGATGCCGTGGGCGGGCATTTGCGCCTGGACGATGTCGATGTCCAGGGTACGCGGCGTCAGGTGATTGATGTGCGGGCCTTTGAACGCGACTACATCGGCAATCAGGCGATGCTGTGCGCTGAGTTTCTGGTACTGCTCGGCGGTGACGGTTGCGCTGTGGTGCCAGCGGAAGGTTTCAAGCGCCTGTTCGACGAAGTCCTGCGCCTCTTGTTCGTTCAGACCGCCTGCGGTTTCGGCGCGGTCGATCAGGGCAAGGGCTGTCGGGGTGAAGATCTGGCGTTTATCCAGCACCGATTGAGCGAAGGCTCGCAGCTCCAGGTCTTCGATCAGTTCCAGGCGCAGCAGTGAGGTGAATACCCGGAACGGGCTGACTTGCAGGGCGGTTTCATGCACGGCGCGGAACGCGGTGGAGTGCACCGGCACGCCGGCCGGGGTCAGGTCGTAATAGCCCACGGGTTGCATGCCCATGACCGCGAACAATCGTGCGAGGGTGGCCAGTTCGCCAGCGGTGCCGACGCGGATTGCGCCGTGACGCTCCAGGTCCAGCCGCTCGATTTCGCCGGTGCTGTTCAGCTGGCGGGCCACCTGCGGATCGCTGTCGAGCACGTGACGGTTGGTCTGCTCTACGAGCTTCATCAGCGCGCCGTACAGCGGCACTTCTTCGCGGTACATGTCGGACATCGCTTTGGAGAAGCGTTGGCGGATCAGGTCAGGGCTGACGAAGCTTGGGTGGCTCATGAAAAAAATTCCTGGCGCGGTGACGTGAAGGATGGGGGAAAAGATCGCAGCCTTCTGCAACGCCGACAAACGAAGAATCTTACGGACTTCATTCTGCCAAGGACTGCTTCGCACTATTGGTTGCCCACAAACCCTGTAGGAGCGAGCGGGCGGCGGTCCTGCAGGATTGATTGGGGATTACAGGTGCGAACGGCTCTCCGAACGCAGCGATCCGAGGAACTCCCGATACAACCGCGCCGTATTGGCCGGTTGTTCGACCATCGGCATATGGCCAATGTGGTCCCAGATGTCCACGCGCAAATCAGCAATGCCTTTACTCCAGACCGCCACGCTGCTGACATCGATCAGACGGTCCTTGCGCCCCCATAGCAGCAGCGCCGGGCACTTGATGTCTGGGAGTTTGGGCTCCATCGGCGGGCTGGCGCGGAAGTCGTTGAAGATTTCTTCCAGCTCATCACGACTCTGTTCATAACGCTGGGCGATGGCGTCCAGCACCACGCCCGGCACCCACGGTGGCTCGGCCATGGTCATGGCGTAGAAGCGCTGGAATTCTTCCCGCGAGTTGATCAGAAACGGGTTGTGCCCCTTGGCAAGATGTCGCTCCAGGTCGCTGGCCTCGGGGGCGGTGACGCCAGCCGGGTCGATCAGGGCGACGGAGGCAATCCGGTCCGGGTACGTCGCCGCCAGCCACGCGGCGATGTAGCCGCCCATCGAATTGCCGATCACATGGACCTTTTCGACTCCGCAAACGTCCAGCAGCTGAATCATCCGCTTGGCCTGCAGCGGGATGTCATAGCCGCCACCGGCCTTGAAGCCGGTTTCGCCGTGACCGGCGATGTCCGGGATGATCACCCGATAGTTGCCGACAAAATGCCGGGCGAAGCGCAGCCAGATGTTCTTGTCGGCGCTGTAGCCGTGCAGCATCAGCACACTGCTGGACGCTTCATAGGGCCCGCCTTGCCAGGTCGAGACGGTCATTTCCGTGATGGGTACGACGATTTTGTGCAGCCGATACAGCTTGGCTTCCAGGGCCATATTCAGGTCATAGAGCCAATAGCCGATGGCCGGGTAACTCAGCCAGCTCCAGGCCACAAAAACCGCGATAAGGACAACCAACACAAGCATCAGGCATCTTCCTTTTACGTGATCAGGACAAAATGTGATCGGCGGGTTTCAGTGCCCGGGTCAACCGGTGATAGCTGAAACTGAACCCCGGGAACATGGCGATCACATGACCGCTCTTGCTTTGATACCAACTGTGGCAGCCCCCGGACTTCCAGACGGTACGCTCCATTTCACGGTGGATCATCTCAGTGTAGGTACGTTCTGCCTCGGGGCGTACTTCGATGCTGCGCAAACCCTTTTCTTTCAGCGTGCGGATGCAATCGAGGATGTAATTCATCTGTGACTCGATGATGAACAGCGCCGAGGTGTGGCCGATGCCGGTATTGGGCCCGGTGACGATAAACAAGTTGGGGAAGTCCGGCAGGCTGGTGCCCAGATAAGCCCGCGGGTACTGGGCCCAGACGTCTTTGAGCCGGGTGCCGTTTTTACCGGTGACCGGGTAGGAAATCACCCCGTCGGTGGCGTCGTACCCGGTGGACCAGACGATCAGGTCCAGGTCGATGTGCTGACCGTCCAGGGTAACGATGCCGGTTTCGTCGATGGACGCGATGCCTTGTTCGCGGCTGTGCAGCGTCACGTTGCTGCGCCCGAGTGCCGGGTAGAGGGTGCTTGATACGATCACTCGCTTGCAGCCGATGGTGAAGTCCGGTGTCAGTTTGCGGCGCAATTCGGGGTCAGGCACCTGGCGCTTGAGGAAGCGCAGGGCGTGTTGCTGGACCATGCGGATCGCCGGTTTCGAGTATTTGAAGGCAATCACCCGGGATTCGAACTGCCAGTAGAGCATCCAGCGCAGCAGTTTGTATGCCGGTTTGAGGCCCAGCAGCCAACGCTGGAAAGGCCCGAAGGTACGGTCGGCGCGGGGCAACACCCAGTGCGGCGTACGCTGGAACACATGCAGGTGCTCGACGTCTGGTGCAATGGTCGGAATGACCTGGGCCGCACTGGCGCCGCTGCCGACGATGGCGACACGTTTGTGCCGGTAATCGAAGGTGTGATCCCAGTTGTTGGTGTGAAACGTCGTGCCCTGGAAGCGTTCCTGGCCTTCGAAATGAGGCACCACCGGTTGACTCAGCGGCCCCGTCGCGTTGATCAGGAACTGCGCGTAAAACGTGCCTTTGGCGCCGGTGTGCACCGCCCAGCGCTGGCCGTCGGCGTCCCATTCGATGCGCTCGACATTGGCTTGCAGTTCGACCTTGTCCCGCAGGCCGAAGTGCTCCACCACGTACTGGGTGTAGTGATGCAGTTCAGCCTGATCGGCGAACATTTGCGTCCAGCGGTAAGGGGCGAAGGACAGCGAATAGAGCGGCGAGGGCACATCGACGGCCGCGCCGGGGTAGGTGTTCTGGCACCAGGTGCCGCCAAAAAAGTCCCGTCGTTCCAGCAGGCGAAAATCGTCGATGCCTGCCTTGAGCAGATTGATCGCCGCGCACTGACCGCCAAAACCGCTGCCGATGATCAACACCTGAAAAGTCTGCATGGGTCTCCTTTATCGTTGTTTATCCAACTCTTCCTTCATGTATAGCCCAAACATGGCCGACAAAGACTGCGCAGGATTCAGGCTGCCCGCCGGTGATGGCTATTTAACGTTGCCCTGATAGACTCCCACCACACCCGCACCCCGTGTTTTGTCGGGTTCCGTTGTGTGACGCAGAGGCCCTTATGGGAAAAACGGGAGGAAAAGGGCTTTCACTGGCCAGAAGGCTCTATACATCGCGAACCCTGGGCCTGGCCTTGGGCCTGTTGTGCGTAGGCGCGGCGATGTATCCACTCAACCCGGCGCCGTGGGTCTGGGTGCTGATGGTGGTCAATGGCGTGCTCTGGCCGCATGTTGCCTATCAATGGGCGCGTCGGGCGAAGGTGCCGTTTCACGCCGAACATCGCAACATTCTCGTCGACGCCTTTCTCGGTGGATTCTGGGTCGCTGCCATGCAGTTCAATCCACTGCCGAGCGCGGCGACGCTGTCCATGATGGCCATGAACAACGTGGCGATCGGCGGTTTGCGGTTCCTGCTGGTGGGCACGGTTGCGCAGATTCTCGGGGTGGGTGTCGGCCTGCTGGTGTTCACACCGGCCTTCGTTGCGCAAACCAGCCCGTTGCAGCTCTACGCCTGTCTGCCCTTGCTGAGCCTGTATCCGCTGGCGCTGGGCTGGATCTGTTTTCAACAGGCCACCACCCTGGGCCGCCAAAAACGCGAATTGCTGGCCCTGAGCCGTACCGACAGCCTCACTGGCCTGCTGAACCATGGCGCCTGGAAAGACCAGCTGGAAGTTGAATTCCAGCGTTGCCAACGCCAGCAGCAGGGCGGGGCGATTGCGTTGATCGACATCGACCATTTCAAGACCATCAATGACACCTACGGCCATGTCGCCGGGGACATCGTGCTGCGGCAACTGAGCAAAATGCTCAAGCAGAACCTGCGGGCGACCGATGTGGCGGGGCGCTATGGTGGCGACGAATTCTGCGTGCTCCTCCCGGATTTGCCCCTCGACAGCGCAGCGGCTGCCATGGACGCCTTGCGTGATCGCTTCGCGACCCTGGGCTACGAGCAGAACCCGGCGCTGAAAGTCAGCTTGAGCATTGGCCTGGCGGCATTCGACCCGTCACACACCGACGCCACGTTGTGGCTCAATGATGCCGACCAGGCGCTCTACCAAGCCAAGACCACCGGCCGCAACCGCGTGATCTACCGCATAGACGGCAAACCCCATCACGAGCTGCTCGACCCGGTCTGAGGGCCTGCACACATCCCCCTGCGGGATCGGCCTCAGGTTCGTGTGCGTCGCATTCGGTCTAGAGCCGTGCGCCGTAGTCAGGTAGGGTGTTTTTGACCCCCGACACGAAACAAGGATCGATTCATGACGCTCAATCTCCCTCGTTCCCTGCTGGCCACCAGCCTAGGCCTGACCCTCGCCCTCGGCGCATTCGCCCCTGCAGCCTTCGCCGAACCCCACAAACAAGTCCTCGCCGACGCCGAACAGTACAAGGGTGAAGCCCTGAAATTGTTGGAGCGTCTGGTAAACATCGACTCCGGTTCCGGCTATGAACCCGGGCTGACGCAAGTGCGCGACATCGCCATCGACGAGTTGAAAAAACTCGGCGCCACCATCGAACTGGTACCCAACACACCGGACAAAAGCAGCCACGTGATCGCGACCCTCAAAGGCACCGGCAAGGCGAAAATTCTGCTGATGGCGCACATGGACACCGTGTTCAAGGAAGGCTCGGCCGCCGAGCGCCCTTTTCATATCAAGGACGGCCGCGCCTACGGGCCGGGCGTGATGGACGACAAGGGCGGCATCGTCGCCGGGATCTACGCACTGAAAGTCCTGAAAAACCTCGATTTCAAGGACTACGCTCAAATCACCTTCCTGCTTGATGCCAGCGAAGAAGCCGGCTCGGACATCGCCACCGACCTGATCAAGAAAACCGCCAAGGCCCACGACGTGACCCTCAACCTCGAACCGGGCCGCCCGGCGGATGGCCTGGTGGTGTGGCGCAAAGGCAGCGCGACGGCGGTGGTGGAAGTCAAAGGCAAAGCCGCAAATGCCGGTGTTGCGCCGGAGCTGGGGCGTAACGCGGCGATGGAGGCGGCGCACCAGATTCTGCAGCTCGGCAAACTGGGCGACGCCGAGAAGAAAACCACCATCAACTTCACCGTGATCAAGTCGGGCGACCGCACCAACGTGATTCCGGACCAGGCCACGGCCAAGGCCGACGTGCGGGCGGCGGTACCGGAAGAGTTCGACCGGATCGAGAAGGACCTGGCGCGGGTGTCCAAGGACAAGCTGATTCCTGATACCGAAGTCACCACCACGCTACAACGCGGTTTGCCACCGATGCCGCAAACGGCGGAATCGGATCGGCTGATGGCCATGGCTCAGGGGATTTACGGCGAGATCGGGCGCAAGTTGACGGAAGAAGGCAGCGGCGGGGCGGCAGACGCCAGCCTCTCGGCCGGGGTGGGTACGCCGACACTGGATGGGTTCGGGATTGTCGGCGGCAATATTCATACGCCTGAAGAATACGCGGAGGTAGAGAGCGTAGCGCCGCGGATTTATCTGCTGTCGCGGATGATCATGGAGTTGGCGAAGCGCTGAAAATTGTTCCCTGTGGCGAGGGAGCTTGCTCCCGCGGGACTGTGCAGCAGTCCTCCCCTTTTTCGTGGGGCCGCTTCGCAGCCCAGCGGGACGGTGCGGCGATCCGACAAGCTCCCTCGCCACAGGGATTTTTGGTGTTAGTAAAATCGATGTCCTACAGCGCAACAAGCTGCGGCGCTATTCCTTCACACTCATGAACTCTTCTGCCCAACGGATATATTCCTCAGGCTGCGTATACGTATGAGTCAGCTCGGTAGCGCTCAAATCCGACGCCTGGGTAAAGATCTGCCGTTGCTCGCGCAGGCTGTCATACGTCGCCTTGATCGCCGCGAAGTACGCGCCATGACCATCAATGGTCACCCGCACGCCCAGTTCGGCCAGGCGTTTGTCATCGCGCAGCAGCGGGTTGCCGTAGGTGACCAGCATCAGTGGCACGCTCAGGTGTTCGGCAATCTGTTCGAGGTGATCGAAGTCCCGCACGCCCACCATGCAAATCCCGTCCGCACCGGCCTGCTGGTAATGACAGGTGCGGCTGATGACTTCCTGAACCGGCAGGATCCCGGCGTTGGTACGCGCGATGATCGCCATTTCCGAGTCGACCCGGGCTTCCAGTGCCGCGCGAATCTTGCCGACGCCTTCCGCCACGCCGATCAGGTCGGTGGATTTGCGGCCGAATTGCGCCGGCAGCAGGGTGTCTTCGATGGTCAGGGCGGCGATGCCGGCGCGTTCCAGTTCGACGATGGTGCGCATCACGTTGAGCGCGTTGCCATAGCCGTGGTCGGCGTCGGCGATGACCGGCAATTGGGCCACTCGACCGATGCGCGTGGCCTGTTCGGCGAACTCGCTGAGAGTGATCAAGGCAAAGTCGGGAGCGCCCAGCACCTGCAACGAGGCAACAGAACCGCCGAGGATGCCCACTTCAAACCCCAGGTCAGCGGCAATGCGGGCCGACATCGGGTCGAAGACCGACGCCGTGTGATAGCAGGTGTTGGAAGCAAACAGCTCGCGGAAGTTACGGCGCAAATCTTGATGAGAAAGCCTGGACATATGAGTTCCACCAATACAAAGGAATGGAAAGGCTTGAGCAAAGGTGTCAACGCCGAAGGAACAAAAGGCTATCACGCGAAGGAGGGGAAGATGATGACGAATTTTGCGGGGGGCTCAGATAAACGCGGACCTCTGTGGCGAGCGGGTTTACCTGTGGCGAGGGAGCTTGCTCCCGTTCGGCTGCGCAGCAGTCGTAAAACGATGGGGGCGGTGTGTCTGGAAAAATAGATTAGGGTGGCAGTTTTGGGGCCGCTTCGCAGCCCAACGGGAGCAAGCTCCCTCGCCACAGGTGAACCCCACTTACCACAAGGGTGGGGGTGGACTCAGGATCTGATCACGCTGCCACCGCCTGCTGTTGCCGATTGGGTAACGGCACGGCCCGCACCGAGTTACCCGGTTGCAGTTGCAGGCGTTTGGCCGTGAGTCGGTCGACGACCAGGCTGTTGCCCACCAGCCTGGCCTGGGCGGTGGTGATGCGGCAGTTCTCCAGGCGGCGATTGTGGATCAGCCACACCGGGGCCTGCTCGTCGGGCGTGCCGATAGCCAAAACCAGCGGTTGGCTGTCGCGCACGGTGCGGATTTTCGCGACCGGGGCTTCGATCACCGGGCCTGCGTCGAAGATGTCGATGTAACCCTGATGCACAAAACCTTCGGCCTTGAGGATCTTCAGTGCCGGTTCGGTGTTTGGGTGGGCCTGGCCGATGACGGCCTGGGCCTGTTCGGTGAGCAGGCACGTGTAAAGCGGCTGGCGCGGCATCAGTTCGGCGATGAACGATTTGCTGCCCAGCCCCGACAAGTGATCGGCGTGGCTGAAATCCATCTTGAAGAAGTGCCGGCCCAGGCTGTCCCAGAACGGTGAACAGCCGTATTCGTCGGCGCTGCCGCGCAGTTCGGCGATGAGTTTGTCGCCGAACAGGTGCGGGAACTCGGCCACGAACAGCAAGCGTCCCAGGGACAGCAACCGACCGTTGCTGCCGTGGCGTTGATCGGGGCGCAGGAACAGCGAGCAGATTTCCGATTGCCCGGTCATTTCATTATTCAGGAACAGCGTCGGAATCTGCCGTTGAATACCCAGGTCCGGCGACGAACTGACGGTCAGCCCGACCCGATAGTTGTACCAGGGTTCACGCAGGCCAACGGCACCGGCCAGCGCACTGATGCCGACCACTTGCTGATCGTCATCTTCCAGCACGAACAGGTAATCGGCATCGGCACGCTCGACCTGCTCGGCGAAGGTCCGCTGGGCCCAGCGCACCCGGTGCACCAGGCGTTCTTCGTTGGCCGGCAGGGTGGTAAACCCGTGGCCGGCCTGTTGCACCAGATCCATCAAGGCGGGCAGGTCGGTGATGCGAACCGGGCGGACAATCATGATGCAGCTCCTTCTTCGCGCCAGTTCGGGCGCTGTCGTTGGGCATGGGGCCGGGTGCTGCTCACAGGGCAATCAGCCGGATCGGGCTGCCATCGGTGACGTTCAGGGCGGCACACATCTCGGCGCTCAACCCCACCGGTTGCCCGGCCTGGACATTCAACTCGGCGACGATCGCGCGATAGTCCTTCAGCGCGTCATTGCTCACCAGGTAACGGCCGCACGCATCGATCAGCGAAGCCCGTTGCGCCGTGCCGGTCTGGCTTTGGGCGATGGAGAGAATGTTCGAGGTGCGCGCGTACAGCGTCGGCCCACCGTCAAACAGGTCGATGTAGCTGTTGGTTTCAAATCCCTCACGCTCAAGAATATCGAAGGCCTCCTGGCCATCGGGGTGGATCCGGCCGATGCAATCCTGCGCAGCCTGGGGCAGCATCGGCACGTAGATCGGGTATTGCGGCATCAGTTCGGCGAGGAAGGTCCGGCTCTCCAGACCGCAGAGCCGTTCGGCTTCGGCGTAGGGCAGGTCGAAGAAATGCTTGCCCAGCGCATCCCAGAACGGTGATTGCGCCTCCTCGGTGCTGAAGCCGACGATCTCGGTGATCACCGCTCGCGCAAAACGCTGCGAATGGGCGGCAATGAACAACAGGCGCGCCCGGGACAGCAACTCCGAAAACGCCGTGCGCACCAGCGCCGTATCGATGTGAAAGCCCCGTAGCAAGGTGTGGCCGCTGAGGTCCTGACACAACGACAACGCCGGTACGCCGTGCTCGATGTTCAGCTCCCGGGAGGCGCTGTTGAAGTGACGGTTGCGCAAACTGTAGAACGGTTCGTTGAAGCCGGCGGTGGCAAGGATCTCCGAGCACCCCACCAGACGCCGGGCCGCGAGATCCTCCAGCACGAAGAAATAGTTCTCCGGGCCATGACCTTCCACGTCTTTGTCGAACGAGGCGCAGGAGTCGAGAATTCGCAGGCGCAGGCGTTCAGTGTCATCCGGCAAGGACGTGACACCGACCAGGCTGTCGCGCGCCAGTTGCTGTAACTGGGGCAGGTCGGCTAACTCGACTGGGCGTAAGACCAGCATGGATGTACTCCTGTATCAAAGGGTTCGGCGCTGTGTGCCGAACCTGACTATCACTGTCGGTTTCCACGCATTAAATCGGCGGTCGCCTGATTTCTTGTCAGACGCCGCTCTTTTTCTTGTCAGCCGTTGCTCGGGTCGGGCAACGCTGTGCTGGCGCCCAGTTTGTTGAGGAAAAACAGATACACCAGGCCCAGGGCAATCCAGATCAGTCCGAGTTTTTGTGCATCGACCCCCATGTTGTACATGATGGCCGCGACGATGATGAAGCCAACGACCGGGCAGACCAGGTGACGGATCACCTGGCCGGACTTCTGCCGACGCCAGTAGTAATTGATCACGGTCAGGTGCAGCAACATGAAACCGCTCAGCGCGCCGAAGTTCACCAGCGAAGTGAGGGTGTCCACCGAGTTGATGAACAGGTAGCAGATCACCAGCGACAGTACCGCTACGAGGTAAATGCTCAGGTAGGGGGTGTTGTGTTTCGGGTGAACCTTGGCCAGCACTTTCGGCAGCTTGCCGTCCCGGGCCATGCCGAACAGCAGACGCGATACCGCCGCTTGCGAGGTGATGGCAACCGCCACGCCCCAGGCCAGGGCGGTGGCCACGCCAGTCAGGGTTGCCAGCCAGCTGCCGGCAGCGATTTCGGCGATTTCATAGAACGCGGTGTCGGCGGAGGTGAAGCCCATGCCGGCCGCCAGGTCTGTGGCAATCCAGGTTTGCACGACGAAGATCACGCCCATCACCAGCAGTGTAATCAGCGCTGCCTTGCCGACGCTGCGGCCAGGGTCGCCCTTGATTTCTTCGGCGAGGGTGGAGATCGCATCGAAACCGAGGAAGGACAGGACCGCAATCGACACGGCTTGCATCAGCAGGGCGAAATTGAAGGTGTCCGGGTTGTACAGCGGCGCCAGGGTCAGTTGACCGTTACCGCCGCCGCTGTGCAGCGCATTCCAGGCGTAGAACAGGAAGATCCCCAGCACCACCAGTTGCGCCAGCAGAAAGACAATGTTCATGCGGGCAGTGAATGTAATCCCCCGCAGGTTGACGAAGGTCGCGCTGACCAGAAACGCCAGAATGAAACCGACTTTGGGGATGTCAGGGTAAAGGTGATTCAGCGCCATGGCCGCGTACACGTAGAGCAGCGGTGGAATCAGCAGGTAATCGAGCAGCATCAGCCAGCCGGCGATAAACCCGACGTGCGGGTTGAGGCCGCGTTGCGCGTAGGAATACACCGAGCCGGCAATCGGAAAGGCCCGCGCCATGCTGCCGTAACTCAGGGCGGTGAACAGCATCGCCACCATGCCGATGATGTAGGCCAGCGGCACCATGCCGGGTGCTTCGGCGTTGACGTAACCGTACACACCGAACGGGGCGATGGGGATCATGAAGATCATCCCGTACACCACCAGGTCAGTCAGCGACAGGCTACGTTGCAACTCTTGCTTGTAGCCGAATTCTTCTAATTCCATGAAGCCCTACTCCTTGGGATGAAAGCAGCTGCATGCTGCGGGTTTGACGCGATTTTTTACAACAGCGGAGCCAGATAACCTGCCCAGCGACTGACGTTTTCAGCGGTGCGCAGCAGATCGTTGCGCACCTCGATCAACACCGATTCCAGTCCCCGTGCATCGCCGTGGACCGGCACAGTCATGTCGCCCAGCGGGTTGATTTTGTACGGCTCATTACTGGCAACCTTCAAGGGGTGCTGGCTCAACCCGTCAATCAATCGTTGGGCGTAGTCCCTGGCTTCGCCAAACAGCACGCCGACTTCCAGCGCGCGCGGTTGGCCGTGGAAAACCGGGGTGAAACTGTGAATGCCGACCACCCGGACCGGCCGCCCTTGGGCGATTCGTTGGTCGATCAAGGTTTGCAGCCGGGCATGAAACGGCTTGAACAGGCATTCGCGGCGGTACTCGCGCGTGACTTCGTCCAGATCCCGATTACCCGGTATCGGATAAATCTCGCTCTGCAGCGGGATGCTGTCCGGGGCATGGCGCGGGCGGTTGAGGTCAATCAAGAGCCGTGAGTAATTGGCCGCCAGCAACGTCGCCCCCAGTGCCTGGGACAAACCTTCAGCAAGCGCCAGCGCACCAATGTCCCAGGCGATATGCTCGCGGGCCGCGTCGTGACTCAGGCCCAGGTCATTCAACCCGGATGGAATAAAACGGCTGGCGTGTTCACACACCAGAATCAACGGGTGCGCCGAGTCTTCGCGGCTCAGGGTGTACGCGGGCTCGGTGTACAGGCCAAGTTCAGCGGATTCAGTACAGGCGTGCATAGTGCTCACAGCGTTCGGCGGGGGACAGCTGTTCCGTCAGCGTCAGTTCCTCGGTTTTAAGGGCGAACCAGGTGTCCATCAACGCGCTCGGCAGGGCTTCGATCAGCGCCTCGCTATTGCGCAGGCACTCGAGCGCCTCGGCAAGGGAGGCGGGCAGGGCGACGATGCCGTGGGCCTGGCGTTGTTCTTCGTTCAGGGAATCGGGGATTTCATCGGTGATCGCGTTCAAGGCCAGGCGTTGCTCGATGCCCAGGCGACCGGCGATCAGCAGCGCGGCCATCGCCAGGTGCGGCGACGCCGTGGCGTCCATGGCGCGAAATTCCAGGTTGTATTGCGCCGCCACCGATTTGCCGCCCAGGCTCACGGTCGGGCAGATCCGCAGCGCCGCTTCGCGGTTGCGCTGGCCGAGGCAGGCGTAGGAGGCGCTCCAGTGATGCGGCTGCAAGCGCTCGTAGGACACCGGTGTCGGTGCGGTAAACGCGCACAACGCTGGCAAGTAATGAAGGATGCCGGCGGCCCAGTGCTGGCCGAGGGTCGACAGGCCATTGATCGTGCCGGCGTCGTACATCAGCGGTTGGCCGTCCAGATCCAACAGGCTGACATGCAGATGGACGCCGTTGCACACGGCATGTTCGGACGTCTTCGGCGCGAAGCTCACGTCCAGGGCCATCTGCCGGGCGATCTCGCGGGTGATCTCGCGCACGTTCACCGCACGGTCCGCAGCGGCCACGCCGAGGGCGGGGCGGCAGGTGATTTCGTATTGATGCTTGCCGTATTCGGGCAGGAACATTTCCGGTTCGACGCCACCGGCGCGCAGGGCGCTGAGCAGCCAGCCACCGAACTCGGCGCCCTGACGCTGGGCCTCAAGGGAGAACGCCAGCTGATCGGCCGCGCCGCTGCTCAGGTTGAATTCATGTTCGAACGCGGCGTTGACCTGCAAGCCCAATTTGGCGCGATACCGCTGCACTTCATTGCGCAACAACGTGCGTGGGCAGGCGCCCCACGGGCGGCCATCGGTTTCGTGAATGTCGCTGTGGATGAAGTCCAGCGCCGGGGCCGCGGCATCCGGGCCGTTACTGACTGTCACCCGGCTGCTCAGGTCGGGAATCAGGCGTAAATCGCCATAGGCGCCCCACGGGTTGGTGGAGGCGATGATGTCTTGCGGGGTCAGGGCGCTGTTGGCCGGCACCCAGCCGCAGCCCGTCGCCAGGTAATGTTCAAGTTCGTCCGTCGGGAACGAACGGCCACGTGTCACGCCGATCAGGTCGGTGGTGACGAGGGTGGTCATGGGCAGCGGCGACAGGCGTTCGCTCATGCTTGCATCTCCTGCAACCGGCCGAGCACGGTCTGGGTGTCGGTGATCCAGCAGTAACCCTTGATCGCGTTCAGGCAGGCTTGATGACGCTCCGGCGTGTAGGTCGCACAGGCATCCTCCACTAGCGTCACCAGGTAGCCACGGTCGGCGGCGTCACGCACCGCCATGTCCACGCACTGGTCGGTGACGATGCCGGCGATGATCAGGTGCCGCGTTTCAAGGTTGCGCAATACGTAGTCGATGTTGGTGGAGTTGAAGACCCCGGAAGAAGTCTTGGGCAAGACGATTTCGTTTTCTGTCGGCGTCAGGTCGTCGATGATCCGCGCCTGGGGGCTGCCCTTGGCCAAGTGCATGTCCGAGAGCTTGTGGTCCAGCGAGCGGTCGCGGCCATCGGCGGTCAGGCTTTCGATGATCGTGTGCAGCACATTTTGCTGCGCGCTGCGAAAGGCACTGAGCAACCGGCGTTGATTGGGCACCACCTGCATGTGGGTGCGGGTCAGGAAGTACTCGCCATCCGGTCCGTTGAGGTGCGGGTCGAACTGCGGTTCGAGCCAGGCACGCTGCATGTCCACCAGCAACAGCGCGGTGTGATCGGCAGTGAACGGCAAGTCCCGGGGCGAGTGGTGGGGGAGCGTGAACATCCTTATTTATCCTCCAGCAGGTGGGTGGCGAAATCGGTTCGCAGGGCATCGATGCCTTCCAGGCGATCGGCCAGCTCCGGGCTGCGCAGGGTCAGGCAGGCAATCAGCGCCTCGATCTGGGCCAGCGCCGGAACCATGGTGTCGAAGGCCGACACCGATTCCACCGGCGCACTGATAATCAGGTCGGCCATTTCCCGCAGCGGTGAAGCATAGATGTCCGTGAACAACACCACCCGGGCGTATCGGCTTTTCGCCGCATTGGCTACGCGCAGGGCCTGTGACTGGTAGCGGCGATAGTCGAACACCAGCACCACGTCCTGACGCTGCACGTCGAACAGCCGGTCCGGCAGTTGTGCGTTGTCTTCCAGGGCGAAACAGCCCGGGCGCAGCAAGCGCAAATGGTTGAGCAAATAATTGGCGAGGAAACTGCTGAAGCGCCCGCCAAAGCAGTGAACCTGATGACGGGTATCGAGCAGCCACTGCACCAGAATCCGCACATCTTCGGGTTGGGTCAGTGCATGGGTATCCACCAGCGCCCGATGGGTGTCCGCCAGGTAATGGCTCCAGGCGTCGTCTTTCTGAACATGAGAACGAAGCTGCAACAGGGCGCTGGGGGACCGGAGGCGGTGGTCCATGTCACTGAGCAAGGCATCCTGGAAATCGGCGTAACCGCTGAAACCCAGTTTTTTCACCAGCCGCACAATGGTGGGGTCGCTGACACCGGCATGTTCGGCCAAGCGTGACATCGGTCCCAGCCCGTTACGCGGGTATTGGTCCAGCAAGGCACGGATGACTTTGCGTTCCGCCGGCGTAAGGTCCAGGGCGGGATCGGTGATCAGGTCTCTGAGAGAGGGCATCCGGGCTCCTGCTGGATGGGTATGTCGGTTTTGTTTCATAAATCGCTAAAACAGTATTTATGTAGCGCATGCTACATGTCTAGCGAATTTTTCCGTGGTTTTTTAAGGCCCCAAAATGGGGCGAAAAGCCCGTGCGCTGAGGGCTACACGGAAGTCGACTGGCTTTGTAGTCCATCGCCCACACGGGTGTCAGAGATTGCCTAACTTAATGGGTTAAACAAGCTCGCGTCGCGTCGGTACTGATGCAAACGAAACGCCCTGGATCAAGCGTCTTGCGGCACAATTGCGTGATTATCGGCGGCATCGAGCCGTTTTCCATTTCATCGACAGGGTGATAAACCGTGCAGGCAACCCGTTTGACCCTGATGTGCCACGCGCGAACAGTCGCACAAAAATTGGCGAGTTTTCCTACGAATGAGCCGTTGGAATTTTATGGCCAATTGGCAAAGGGTTCGCGCAGCGGTCAGTTCGAGGGGGCGCCACGGGTGCTCTGTGGGCCGGAGTTGCGCACGCAGCAGACCGCCGAGTTGTTTGGCAATGACGTTGAAATCGTTTCGGCACTGAGGGATTGTGACTTCGGACGGTGGAGCGGGGTGCGGATCAATGACCTGCAAAAGTCCGAACCCGAGGCACTGCAAACCTGGCTAGATGATCCGACCTCGGCGCCCCATGGCGGTGAGTCGGTCGCGCAACTCTGTGAACGCGTGGCGCAGTGGCTCCAGGCCCTTGTGGCAACACCGGGGCATGTCCTTGCCATCACCCATCCCTTTGTCATTCGCGCAGCACTGACGCAGGTGTTGCAGGCCAAGGCATTCAACCTGATCGACGTCGAACCGTTGTCGGCCGTCGAGTTGCGGTTCACCGGCCGCTGGCGCCTGCGCTTGCTTGAAGGAGAAATTTGATGAAGAAGCTGCTGGTCATCGGCATCGGCGCCGGCAACCCTGACTACATCACAATGCAGGCCGTGAAGGCGCTGAACCTCGTCGACGTGTTTTTCCTGATGGACAAGGGCCAGAGCAAGGACAAATTGATCGACCTGCGCCGTGAGATCTGCGAGCGCTTCATCACCGGTCACGACTACCGCTTCGTCCAAGCCCATAGCCCGGAACGCGAGCGCGGGGAGGTGGACTACAAGACCAGTGTCGACGATCTGAACCTCGCCAAGCAGCAGACCTTCGAGCGGCTGATCAATGAGGAACTGTCCGACGGCCAGTGCGGCGGTTTTCTGGTGTGGGGCGATCCGGCGTTGTACGACAGCACCCTGCGGATTTTGCAGGCGATCCTGGCCTCGGGCCGTTGTGCGTTCGAGTATGACGTGATCCCCGGAATCACCAGCGTTCAGGCGCTGGCGGCGCAGCACAAGGTACCGCTGAATCGCATCGGCCGCTCAATTGAAATCACCACCGGCCGACGGCTGGCGGCGGGGCAAGTGAGCGATGCCGACAGCCTCGTGGTGATGCTCGATGCCGAGGATTCCTACCATCAAGTGGCGGATCAGGAGACGGAGATTTACTGGGGCGCGTATCTGGGGACGCCGGATGAAATCCTGATCAGCGGCAAGCTCAAGGACGTGGCGCCGGAGATTGAGCGGGTGCGCAAGGCGGCGCGGGTGGCGAATGGGTGGATTATGGATACTTACCTGTTGCGCAAGCCTTGAGGTAAACGGTGCCTGAGCTGATGTCTTCGCGGGCAAGCCTCGCTCCTACAGGTATTGCGTCGCCTTTGCAGGAGCGAGGCTTGCCCACGAAGAGGCCCTCAACCGCACCTCAAATAATGGCTTTGACCCCACGCCCAAACCGCTCCCGATAGACTGACGGCGGCACGCCCACCACCCCACGAAACGCCACGCGAAAGCTTTCCACCGAGCGATACCCACACTGCGCGGCAATCTGGTCGGTGTTTTGCCCGGTGCTCTCCAGCAACTCCTTCGCCCGCGCCAGCCGCTCATGCTGCAACCACGCCTTGGGCGGCATGCCGGTGGCCTCGGTAAACCGACGCAGGAACGTGCGTTCACTCATGGCCGCCTCGCTCGCCAGTTCGCGAACCTCCAGCGGTTCGTGCAAGCGTTCCCGTGCCCACTGCATGACACGGGACAAATCGCTGCGCGGCGTCGGGCTGACGGGCGTAGGAATAAACTGCGCCTGACCGCCGGTGCGTTGCGGCGACATCACCAGGCGCCGCGCCACTGAGTTGGCAACCTGCGTGCCTAAGTCCCGCGTCACCAGGTGCAGGCACGCATCGATCCCCGCCGCGCTGCCCGCCGAGGTGATCAATTGACCGGAATCGACATAGAGCACATCCGGGTCCACCCGAATGTTCGGAAAACGTTCGGCCAACTCAGCGGCATAGCGCCAATGGGTGGTGGCGCCATGACCGTCCAGCAGGCCGGTCGCCGCCAGCACAAACACACCGGAGCAGATCGACAGCAACCGCGCTCCCCGCGCATGCGCCTGGCGCAGGGCGGCGAGCACGTGTTCCGGTACCGGCGCGTTGCGATCACGCCAGCCGGGAATGATGATCGTGCGGGCCTCTTCGAGCAGTTCCATGCCGCCATCGGCCAGCACCTGAATCCCGCCCATGGCGCGCATCGGGCCCTGATCCACGGCGACGATACGATGCTCGTACCAAGGGAAGTCGAACTCCGGCCGCGCCAGGCCGAAGATCTCCACGGCGATGCCGAATTCGAACGTACAGAGGCCGTCGTAGACCAGAATCGCGACCAATCCAGGGTTCGGTTGCATTTGGCGGAAAGTTCCCGGTAAGTGTCTTGTGCGCCACTGTAGCCGCAAGCGTCGGGCGGATAAAGTCTTCTCATACCCACTCAAGACTTTGGAGTACAGCCCATGACCAGCCAGGTCCGCGCCATTCCCGCAGCCCCTTCGGCCATTGCCCTGATGCACTTCAGCAACCGTCTGACCTTTGAAACCGATTGTTCCGACGTGTACAGCAGCCAACAGGCCGGCGATGTGGATTTTGTCCTGGTGGACGTTCGCGGACCGTTAGCGTTCGAACGCGGGCATGTGCCCGGCGCGATCAACATTCCCGGACGCCTGCTCACCGCCGAGAGCCTGGCGGGTTACCCGACGTCCACCTTGTTTGTGGTCTATTGCGCCGGGCCGCACTGTAACGGTGTGCACAAGGCGGCGGTGAAGCTGGCGGCGCTGGGTTACCCGGTCAAGGAGATGATCGGCGGCGTGACCGGGTGGCTGGATGAGGGGCTTGAGTTGAGTGTTGCAGTGCGACAGCCTGCCACCACCGTCATCGGCTGCGAATGCTGATATTCAGACACCGCTGAACCATCGTGGCGAGGGAGCTTGCCCCCGCTGGGTGGCGCAGCAGCCCCGCAATCTTGGCAATTGTCGAAGATTTTTGGGAGCGCTTCGCACTCCAGCGGGAGCAAGCTCCCTCGCCACAAAAGCTCCGTTGCCACAAAGGCTCACTGGCCACAGGAGCCCGTCAATCCTTAGTTCAGCGACTGCTTGAGCACGCTGCCCACCACCCATCCAGCGTTGCCTGCAACCACTCGAACACGGCTGCATGGGCGGCGCTGTCCTGTTGCCCCCGAGGCAACGGCGACTCCTCTCCAAAGTGCGCATTGAGCATGGCCACCGACTCCGCATTCCACTCTGGATGAAACTGCAAGCCCACCCGCGTCGGCCCCACGCGATACATCTGCTGTTCACATTGATCGCTGCTGGCCAGCACTTGCGCATCAGGCGGCAAGTCGATTGCGTCTTCGTGCCACTCCAGCACCTTCAGCGTCCGGCCATCGACGAACGTCACGGTGGTCCAGCCGGTTTCGGATCGATCCATCCGCCGCACGTTTCCACCCAGGCTCAGCGCCAGCAACTGCGCCCCCAGACAAATCGCAAACACCGCCGCGCCCTGATCCAGGCTGGCCGCCAGCCACTGCCGTTCTGCTTCCAGCCACGCCGGCCCGGCGTTGGATTCATAAGGTCCGCCCAGCACGATCACGGGCGCCGCGCTAACCGGCGGTAACTGGCCGAGGTCGGCGCGAAAGATGTCCAGCGTCACCCCTCTGGACGCTACCCAATCGGCAATGGCGCCTGGACCTTCGGCGGGGTGGTGCTGGATCAGATTCAAGGTGGGCATCGGTACTCTCTGTAGTTTTTGCGTGTAGGTTTTGTCTGAAAAAAGGGCTTGTCCTACAGTCCTTGCACCGCCTTGGCGCACGCTTCAAGGGCTTTGAATGGAGCAGCCACGTTTCTATAAGTATTTGTCGCTTAAAAACAATTTGCCCATTAGAAGCCATTCTAGACTGCCGGCCACTTCGATCTTCACCGACCGAAAGTCATTCGAAAGCTGCCAATAAAAGCCTCCGCACACAGGAGTTATAAATGAAGAAGCTAGTGATGTTTGGTGCCTTGGCACTGTCGATGTTGTCCCTGACCGCCGTGGCCGATGACGCCAAGCCGATCCGCATTGGTATCGAAGCCGGTTACCCGCCATTCTCGATGAAAACCCCTGACGGCAAACTCACCGGTTTCGACGTCGATATCGGCGACGCGCTGTGCGAGCAGATGAAAGTGAAGTGCACCTGGGTCGAGCAAGAATTCGATGGCCTGATCCCGGCACTGAAAGTGAAGAAAATCGACGCGATCCTGTCGTCCATGACCATCACTGACGATCGTAAGAAGAACGTCGATTTCACCATCAAGTACTACCACACCCCGGCCCGTTTCGTGATGAAGGCAGGCACCGACATCAAGGACCCGCTGACCGAACTCAAGGGCAAGAAAGTCGGTGTGCTGCGCGCCAGTACCCACGACCGCTTCGCCACCGAAGTGCTGGTTCCGGCCGGTATCAACCTGGTTCGCTACGGCTCCCAGCAGGAAGCCAACCTGGACATGGTGTCCGGTCGCGTAGACGCGCTGCTGGCCGACTCGGTCAACCTGGACGACGGTTTCCTGAAAACCGACGCCGGTAAAGGCTTCGCTTTCGTCGGCCCGACCTACGAAGACGCCAAGTACTTCGGCGGCGGCGCCGGTATCGCTGTGCGCAAGGGCGATACTGCGCTGGCCGACAAATTCAACACCGCCATCACCGAAATCCGCGCCAACGGCAAGTACAAGCAAGTGCAAGACAAGTACTTCAACTTTGACGTTTACGGCCAGTAATCACGCCGTTCAAAAAAGTGGCAACCGTTGACGCGGTTGCCATTTTTTATGCCCTCTCTGTGTTGAAATGAAATCCCTTGTGGGAGCGAGCCTGCTCGCGAAATCGGTAGGTCAGCTGCATTTATGTTGACTGACACACCGCTTTCGCGAGCAGGCTCGCTCCCACAGGTGATTTTCGCCGTTCAGCCATTCAGGAGTGACCATGCAACGCATCGACCATCCTCTGCCCTGGAGCCACCTGGGCACCGAACGCACCCTCAGCGTGTTTCGTTACGGCGCGGGTCCTCGCAAGGTTTACATCCAGGCCAGCCTGCACGCTGACGAGTTGCCCGGCATGCGCACAGCCTGGGAGCTGAAGAAACGCCTGGCCGAACTCGAAACCCAGGGCCAGTTGCAGGGCGTGATCGAGCTGGTGCCGGTGGCCAATCCGATCGGCCTTGACCAGCACCTGCAAGGCAGCCATATGGGGCGCTTCGAGCTGGGCAGCGGCAAGAACTTCAACCGCGCCTTCGTTGAACTCAGTACCCCGGTGGCCGCATTGATTGGCGACCAGCTGGGTCAAGATGCGCAGGCCAACATCGCGCTGATTCGCCAGACCATGGGCCAAGTCCTCGACGACTTGCCGGCACCGGCTTCGCAGCTGGAAGCCATGCACCGCCTGCTGCTGCGGCACGCCTGCGAGGCTGACATCACGCTGGACCTGCATTGCGATTTCGATGCGGCCATTCATTTGTATGCGTTGCCACAACACTGGCCGCAGTGGCAATCCCTGGCCGCGCGTCTGAAGGCCGGGGTGGCGTTGCTCTGTGAAGACTCCGGCGGCAGTTCATTCGATGAGTCCTGTTCGTCGCCGTGGCTGCGCCTGGCGCGGGCCTTCCCCGAGGCGGCGATTCCCCCGGCCAATCTGGCGACGACGCTGGAACTGGGCAGCATGGGCGATACGCGAGTCGATCAGGCCCAGGCCAATTGCGAGGCGATTCTGGGGTTTCTCGCCGAGCAGGGTTTCATCACGGGCACCTGGCCTGCGGCACCCAGCGAGTGCTGTGAAGGCATGCCGTTCGAGGGCACCGAATACCTGTTTGCACCGCATCACGGGGTGGTCAGTTTTCTGCGTGATTCGGGTGAGTGGGTGGAGAAGGGCGATGCGCTGTTTGAGGTGGTTGATCCGCTGAGCGACCGCGTGACAACCGTGCGCGCCGGGACCAGCGGTGTGTTGTTTGCGATTGATCGCGGGCGGTATACGCAGCCGGGGACGTGGCAGGCGAAGGTGGCGGGGCGTGAGGTGATTCGGGTGGGGAAACTGGTTAACGACTGAGGGTTGTCGCCATTGCCAAAGGCCTCTTCGCGAGCAGGCTCGCTCCCACAGGTTTGATGTGCGACACACATCCACTGTGGGAGCGAGCCTGCTCGCGAAGACGGCATCAACAGCGCCACAAATCCCCTTGCTGTGCGCACAGTGTTAGGCTCCCCCCGAATCCTGCACTTGTGAAGGAAGGTTTATGTTGAAGTTTCTCGCTCTGCTGACGCTGCTGGCCTCGGCCACCGTCCACGCTGAAACCCCGCTGCACACTGATCTGCCGCTCAAATACCTTGAGCAGGCGCATCCCGAGTCCCGCCACCAGCCCCTGGTGATTTTCCTCCACGGTTACGGCAGTAACGAGCAGGACCTGTTCGATATCAAGGATCAATTGCCTGCGCAATACACCTTCCTGTCAGTGCGGGCACCGATGGTGATGGAGGAGGGCAGTTACAAGTGGTTTCGCGAGAAGGGCAACGCTGCCTACAACGGTGAGACCGATGATCTGAAGGCCAGCGGCCAGGTGCTGCTGGACTTCATTGCACAGGCGGCGAAGAAGTATCACACCGAACCCGACAAGGTATTCCTGGTGGGTTTCAGTCAAGGCGCGATCATGTCCTACGAGGTGGCGCTGCGTCATCCCGAAGCCGTCGGCGGGATTGCGGCGCTGAGCGGGCGGATTCTGCCGGTGCTGAAATCCGAACTCAAACCGGATGAAAAACGCCAGAAGCTGGCGATCTTCATCGGTCATGGCACGGCAGACAAACGCTTGCCGTACATCGACGGCACCGAGGCCAACAGCCTGTTACAGAGCCTGTCTCTCAAGCCTGAGTTTCATGCCTACCCCGGTGTCGGTCACAGCATCAGTGCCACCGAAATGCAGGATTTGAGCGCCTGGTTGCAGCGCCTCAACCCCTGAAGCTTATTTGCCGCTGACGATCTGCTTGACCAGCGTCTCGTGGCCGCCGTTGTCGCTGAGGCGGGAAATCACCTGAACGATCGCCATGCGCGTGTTGGACGCGGCCATCACTGTGGTGTCGAGGGTTTTGCCGCCGCCCTGGGTGGCGGTGCTGTCGATCTGCCGCAAGCCCAGACCGGTGCCTTTCTGCGTCAGGCTTTTTTCGCTGAGTTTGGTGAAGTCCGGCAGTGCCTTGGCTTGTTCTGAGGCGAAGTCGGCCGCTGCGGAGTCGAGGAACGGACCGTCGTTATCCTTGACGTTGGCGCCACCGGGGATGGTGTTTTCAGCGGCGATTACGACGGTTTTGGTGGTCTGGTTGGTGTACATGGTGCCCGTTGCCCCGGCTGTACCGGTAGCCGCGTCGCCGGCCGGGAGCGGGTTGGCGATGAAGCCCTTGGGCAGGGTGAACTTGAACTTGCCGCCGAGCATCGAGACCACTTGCGTTGGCGCTTTATCGCTGGCGGTGGCCTTGGCGGCAGAGGCATTCAACGCCCCCAGGCTGGCGGCCGCCGTCAGTAACAGGACAACGGCTTTTTTACTCAACAATGACATTCGGAAACTCCAGGGATGATCGCGCATTCGCCGCAATCATCCCATGGAACACGATTTGTAGCAGCTGCCGAAAACCATCCTCACCACAGTCTCAGGCCTGATTTTGCGCTAACAGGTTATGACGGGTTTCTTCGTTGAACTCGGTCTTGAACACCCATTTCTCCCTGAGATCCTGCGCACGCTGGGCGCCCGGGCGGGCGCTGTTTCATCGAACAGACGCTTGACGTTCGGGTAGGCCGCCAGGCCGTTCTCGCCGAGGATGTAATGCGCGTAGCCAGACGCTTCGAGTAGCAGGGCAACGTTCATCGGGTTCGGTAGCTTTACTCGTTCGGAACAATTGAACGTGTTGCGGGCGCTCTATCGCTTGCGCTCGACGTGGCGATCACCGCCCCCGCGATGATCAACACGGCAGGGATGATCAGGATCGGACCGGCCTGGCTGCGTCCCACGGCAAGCAGCAGTAACGTCGATATCAACGGTGCCAGATAGGAAAGCGCCCCCAGCGTCGCCAGACTGCCGTGTTTGGTGGCGTGGTCCCAGGCAAGAAATGCCAACCCGACCGGCCCGAGGCCAAGCACCACAATCGCGGTCCATTGGCCGGGATCAGGCAGTACCGTGGTTTCGAAGGCCAGATGGCAAATCAGACCGGACACGGCCGACATACCGCAGATCCCGCCGATGATGCTGCTGGGCACGTTGTTGAACCGTCGGTTGATCACCGAGTAACCGGCCCAGATCACCGCACAGCCGAAGGCCGCGAGATAACCGGCGATGGGCATCGAGGCGCCAGCCTCCGGACCGTGTTGTTGCATGATGAACGCGGTGCCGGCCAGCCCCAGCAGTGCGCCGAGCATTTGCCGTTTGTTCAGCTTTTCCCCGGCCGAGAACGCCGAGAGCAGCACCAGCAACAGCGGCCACAGGTAGTTGATCAGACTGGCTTCGGCCGCCGGGGCTACTTTGAGCGCGAAAAAATACAGCGCGTGATAAACGAAAATGCCGACGAACCCGGTCACCCATACCGCCCAGGGCTGTCGCCAGCTACTGAAGCCGGCGAGCCCGCGCCGACCCAGAATCACCAGGCTCGCCACAAACGCTATGCCGAAGCTCAGTGTCAGCAGTTCAAAGGGCGGAATGCCTTCGGTGAGGGTGGTCAACAGCGCGAGGCAGGACCAGAGAACTATCGCGATCACGCCAACGGCGGTGGCTGAGTGGGGGGGACGGACGAGGGACGATGCGAGACTCATGTCTGTTCCTTCAGCACGTAGCGGGCGACATCCTGGCCCTCTGGATGTGAAGGAGCTTAGCGTTTGATCGCTGATCGTCCAGTCTCGGTCGTCGAGTTGATCGGTCGCGCCAGCAAGCGCCTGGTTATGCCCAACATCCCCACGGACACCGCAACACCGAGGGCAAAGGCGCTCATGCCCATGTCGGGCAACGCCAGCGCCAACACCAGGCAAAACGCCGCGAACGAATACATGCCGGTCGCCGTCGCCCGCAGCAATGCTGCCGTAAACGCCGGGCCGCGGGTTTGCTGGGAAAACACCGCCATCACGCTGCCGAGTACCGGGAACACCGCGAGCAAACCGCTCCAGCCTTCGCCGACGGTGCTGGCGAGTAAGGTCACGGCGAGGGTGAGCAGGGCGCCGGCCATCATGCGCAGCAGCAGTCTGTCGGACTTCGGCGCCGGGCCTGTAACGATGGGTTGCACACTGGGAAACAGGTACGGCGCCGCCAGCAGCGCGGTGGCGGCCGCGATCACCGAGAACATCAGCGAGGGGGGTATCAGCGAGAGCACCACGGCCACGGCGGACCAGACCAGCAGTGAAATGGTCAACGCCCATGGCCATCCTGCCCGTTGAGCGACCTGGGCGTAGGTCACGCAGAAGGCAATCATCGCGGACATCGCCGACAACGCCGCCGTCGCTGATTGAGCGGCGAACACCCGGCCTTGTTCGATGGCAAGGAAGAACAGAATCGGCCCGACCACCACCGGCAATCCCGACAGCCAACCGGCCACGCTGGGGCCCCAGCGTTTGCCAGCCAGGGAAATCAACAAGAGGAAGCCTGGAATCACCAGCAGCTTGAGCATCAGCACGCACACGTCTCCGACCTGAGTGAGGCGCCAACGTTAGCACTGCGGACGCAGGATTGCTCTAGGAATGAGGGGGTTTTGTATACAAAACTTGCAACTCAAATAATTGTACAAAACGTAGCTTTGCGTATAAGTTTTTAACAGATGCCCATGGTGAGAAAAACGCGATGAACAGACTCCGGTTGCGCCTGTATCACGGTGTGTTGTTGCTGGGATTGTCATGCACCCAGGCCTTGGCCAATTGGCAGGAGGCATTGCCCGGCGCGCAGATCATCGGTGCCGGCGAGTTTCGGGTGTTCGGATTCGATGTCTACAACGCTCGGCTCTGGAGTGCAGCCCGGCCTTTGGCGCCAGACCAGCCGTTTGCCCTGGAGCTGATCTATCAGCGCAGCATTTCCCGCGATGATTTGGTGCAGGCCAGTGTCGATGAAATCAAGCGGTTGTCCGGCGCCTCGGTCAGCACCGAGCAACTCGAGCGCTGGAAGGTGCAGATGCAACAGTCGTTCGTCGACGTAAAAGCCGGCATGCGCATTACCGGCGTTTATTTGCCGGGGCAGGGCGCGCGGTTCTTTGTCGGCCAGCAGCCGCAACACGAAGTGAAAGACCCGCAATTCGCCCGGGCCTTTTTCGATATCTGGCTCGACCCACGTACACGTAATCCGGAGTTGCGCCAGCAGTTGCTGGGCAGCGCCAAGCCTTGAGGTGCATGACATGTTGAAAAATCTGCTGCTGGTGTTGTGCGTCTGCCTGGCGGGTTGCAGCGTCGATGTGCAGCATTACAGCGAGCAAAACCCCAAGCTCGATCTACCCGGGTTCTTCGTCGGGCGAGTGGATGGCTGGGGAATGTTCCAGAAGCGCTCGGGCGAGGTGGTCAAACGCTTTCATGTGCTGATCAACAGCCGAATGGACGGTCAGAACCTGATCATGCATGAAGCCTTTACCTACAGCGACGGCACGAAGCAGACCCGTGTCTGGACGTTGTACCCGGACGGCCCTGGCCGTTGGCGCGGTACGGCCGGCGATGTGGTCGGCGAGTCTCGCGGTGAGGTCGCCGGCAACGCGCTGCACTGGCGCTATGAACTGAGCCTGCCGGTGGACGACAAGGTCTACCAGGTGCATTTCGACGACTGGATGTACTTGCTGGACGAAAACACCATGGCCAATCGCTCCGCCATGACCAAGTTCGGTGTTGAATTGGGCCAGGTGACCTTGTTCTTCCGCCGCCACGGCGCCTGATACCCGGGCATTTGCCCCTTGGGCGCAGGGGCTGAAACGTCTAAGCTGCGCTTTTCCACCTGTCGACGGATGTGTCCGTGAAATTCAGTTTGCCCAAGGTTGGCACTGCGCCGTTTTGCCCGCCGGAAGTGGCGGGCAGCGTTGCAGTTGATCCCAACGCTTCATTTTTCAAACGCATGCTGCGCTTTGCCGGTCCTGGCTTGCTGGTGTCCATCGGCTACATGGACCCGGGCAACTGGGCGACCGCCATCGAGGCCGGTTCGCGTTTTGGTTACAGCCTGTTGTTCGTGGTGCTGCTGGCGAGTCTGGCGGGGATGGTGGTGCAGTGTCTGTGTTCGCGCCTGGGCATCGCCACCGGCCGCGATCTGGCGCAGCTGTCCCGGGAGCGCTACAGCACACGGACCGCGCGGACTCAATGGGTGCTGGCGGAAATCTCGATCATCGCCACCGATCTGGCGGAAGTGCTCGGCTGTGCGCTGGCCTTTCACTTGCTGCTGGGCTGTTCGCTGACTGTCGGCATCGCGCTGACCGCGTTTGACACGCTGCTGGTGCTGGCCCTGCAAAACCGTGGTTTCCGCCGCCTGGAAGCGATCATGCTGGTGCTGGTGAGCACCATCGGCGTGTGCTTCTTCGTCGAGTTGCTGCTGATCAAGCCGTACTGGCCGGACGTCGCCCGTGGATTTACGCCGTCCCTGTCTGCCATTGGCGATGCCGCGCCGCTGTACCTGGCCATTGGCATCCTCGGGGCCACGGTGATGCCGCATAACTTGTACCTGCACACCTCGATCGTACAGACCCGAATGATCGGCAAGGACCTGGCCAGCAAGCGGGACGCGGTCAAACTGGCGCGGATCGATACCATTGGCTCTCTGGCGTTGGCGCTGCTGGTCAATGCGGCGATCCTGATCCTCGCCGCGGCGGCCTTTCATCAGAGCGGGCATACCGATGTGGTGGACATCCAGGACGCCTATCACTTGCTCGACCCGCTGGTGGGCGGCGCCTTGGCCAGTGTGTTGTTCGGGGTGGCCTTGCTGGCGTCCGGGCAGAGTTCGACGTTTACCGGGACCATCGCGGGGCAGGTGATCATGGAGGGTTATCTGAACCTGCGGATCCCGTGCTGGCAACGACGGCTGATTACCCGGGGGCTGGCGTTGATCCCGGCGTTCATCGGCGTCTGGCTGATGGGTGACAATGCGATCGGCAAGTTGCTGGTGTTGAGTCAGGTGGTGTTGAGTCTGCAGTTGCCGTTTGCGTTGTACCCGCTGATTCGCATGACCAACGATCACAAATTGATGGGACCGTTTGTGAATCGCTGGCCGACGCGGGTGTTGGCGTGGGGGTTGTTTGGGGTGATCAGTGGGGCGAATAGCTGGTTGATCTTGCAATTTTTGGGGTGACTGGGCCGGCCTCATCGCGAGCAGGCTCGCTCCCACAGTGGATCTGAGGTGAACACAAAACCCTGTGGGAGCGAGCCTGCTCGCGATGAACGATAACGCGGTTTTCCGGGCGGCCCGTTGCCCACGCTGAACCTGGTGAGATTTGCCTGAAGGCTGGGGCAAAAAAGAACCCGGTGCTTCTGATGACTGTCAGCCCAGACAGATACTGACTGTGGCGAGGTAGCTTGCTCCCGATCGAGCGCGAAGCGCTCGCAAAATCTTCGACAATTGCCGGGATTTTGGGGCTGCTTCGCAACCCAGCGGGAGCAAGCTCCCTCGCCACAAAAGCCTGCAACGCAGGAACACCGGGGGTGTTACCAGACTGCGCGGTTCTTCGTGGGTCCCCGCGCAGTCTGTTGAACGCTTTACGCCCGTTCGATCGCCAAAGCCACGCCCTGACCACCACCAATGCACAAGGTGGCGAGGCCTTTCTTGGCGTCGCGCTTGATCATTTCGTGCAGCAGGGTCACCAGCACCCGGCAGCCCGACGCACCGATCGGGTGACCGAGGGCGATGGCGCCGCCGTTGACGTTGACCTTGTTCAAGTCCCATTCCAGATCCTTGGCCACCGCCAGGGATTGCGCGGCGAAGGCTTCGTTGGCCTCGACCAGGTCCAATTGGTCGATGGACCAGCCAGCCTTGCTCAGGCAACGGCGCGTGGCCGAGACCGGGCCGATGCCCATGATTGCCGGGTCGACGCCCGCGTTGGCGTAAGCGGCGATTTTCGCCAGCACTGGAAGACCCAGGGCCTTGGCTTTGTCGGCGCTCATCAGGATCACGGCGGCGGCACCGTCGTTCAGGGACGAGGCGTTACCGGCAGTCACCGAACCGTCCTTCTTGAAGGCCGGTTTCAGTTTGCCCAGCGCTTCAGCGGTGGTGCCGGCACGCGGTTGCTCATCGGTGGCAAAGGACAGCGGATCGCCCTTGCGCTGCGGGATCAGGATCGGTGTGATCTCATCGACAAAACGCCCGGCTTCGATGGCAGCCGTGGCTTTCTGCTGCGAGGCCGCGGCGAAGGCGTCCTGTTGCTCGCGGGTCAGGTTGTACTTGTCCGCCAGGTTCTCGGCGGTGATGCCCATGTGGTAATCGTTGAACGCATCCCACAGGCCGTCGCTGATCATGGTGTCAACGATTTGCGCGTGACCCATGCGCAGGCCAGTGCGGGCTCCGGGCATGACGTAGTTGGACAGGCTCATGTTTTCCTGGCCGCCGGCAATGATCACCTCGGCGTCGCCGCAGCGGATCGCTTGAGTGGCCAGGTGCAAGGCTTTCAAACCCGAGCCGCAGACCTTGTTCAGGGTCATCGCCGGCACGGTAAACGGCAGGCCGGCCTTGATCGCGGACTGGCGCGCCGGGTTCTGCCCGGCACCGGCGGTCAACACCTGGCCCATGATCACTTCATCGACTTCAGCAACGTCCAGGCCGGTTTGCGCCAGCAGCTGACGGATCACCGCGGCACCGAGGTCAACGGCGGACACATTGGCCAGCGAGCCCTGGAAACTGCCGATGGCGGTTCGGGTGGCGGCAACAATAACGACGTCTTGCATGGAAGAATTCCTCACTGGGCAGCGAACTGCATTTCCGGAACGTGATCCGGCACGATCAGTTTACCGGCGGTCTTGGCGACAATCTCTTCGACGCTGACGCCCGGCGCACGTTCTTTGAGAATGAACGCGCCATTTTCGATTTCAAGGTAAGCCAGGTCGGTCAGCACACGCTTGATGCACCCGGCGCCGGTCAGCGGCAGGCTGCATTTGGACAGAAGCTTGGACTCACCGTCCTTGGACGCGTGGGTCATGATGACGATGATGTTGTCCGCGCCGGCCACCAGGTCCATGGCGCCGCCCATGCCCTTGACCAGTTTGCCGGGGATCATCCACGAGGCGATGTTGCCTTGCACGTCGACTTCAAAGGCGCCCAGCACGGTCAGGTCGACATGACCCCCGCGAATCATCGCGAAGGACTCGGCCGATGAGAAGATCGACGCGCCGATACGCGCGGTCACCGTTTGTTTGCCGGCGTTGATCATGTCGGCATCGATGGTTTCTTCAGTAGGAAAGGGGCCCATGCCGAGCAGGCCGTTTTCCGACTGCAGCATGACTTCCATGCCTTCAGGGATGTAGTTGGCAACGAGGGTCGGAATGCCGATGCCCAGGTTCACGTAAAAGCCGTCCTGCATTTCGCGGGCGACGCGTTGAGCCATTTGTTCGCGGGAAAGTGCCATTGTTATTTTTCCTTCAGGTCCGGGGGCTGGGGATCACTTACGCACGGTGCGCTGTTCGATGCGCTTCTCGAACGTGCCGCAAATGACTCGGTCGACGTAGATGCCAGGGGTATGGATCTGCGACGGTTCCAGCTCGCCGGGTTCGACGATTTCTTCGACTTCGACCACGGTGATCTTGCCGGCAGTGGCGGCCAGCGGGTTGAAGTTCTGGGCGGTGTGGCGATAGATCACGTTGCCGAAGTGGTCGGCTTTCCAGCCTTTGACGATGGCGAAGTCACCAGTGATGGATTCTTCCATCAGGTACTTGCGGCCATGGAATTCGCGCACTTCCTTGCCATCGGCAACCGGAGTGCCAACGCCGGTGGCGGTGAAGAAAGCGGGGATGCCGGCACCGCCAGCGCGCATTTTTTCGGCGAGGGTGCCTTGCGGGGTCAGGACGACTTCGATTTCGCCTTTGAGCAGTTGGTCTTCGAACAGTTTGTTCTCACCGACGTAGGAGGCCACCACTTTGCGAATCTGCCGGTCTTCCAGCAACACGCCGAGGCCGAAACCATCGACGCCGCAATTGTTGGAAACCACGGTGAGGTCACGGGTGCCCTTGCGCTTGATCTCGGCGATCAGGTTTTCCGGGATCCCGCACAGGCCGAAGCCGCCGGCGATCACAGTCATGCCGTCTTCAAGACCTGCCAGAGCTTCCTCATAGGAACTCACGCGCTTGTCGAAACCTGCCATATGCACCTCTTTTATTCTTTGTGGGCGGCTGGCTAGCCGTATGGGGTAGGAGTGTCTCGCTGGATGATTTATTTGTTAAGTTGATTTTTAAGGTTGATTGATAGATAAAACTCACCAATCACTTATCTTTAATACGTTGGAGCCCGCGCCCATGACAGTCAAGCAGATCCGCGCATTCCTGGCCGTGGCCCAGAGCCTGAGTTTCGCCGTGGCCTGCGAGCGGTTGCACCTGTCGCAATCGGCCTTGAGCCTGACCATCAAAGCGCTGGAGGAGGGGCTGGGCGGCCGGCTATTCACCCGCAACACACGTAATGTGGCGTTGACGGCGGAAGGCGAATCCCTGGTGCCCCTGGCTCGCCGGCTGATTGCGGACTGGGACAACGCCGAGGATGAACTGCGCCAGCGTTTCACCCTCCAGCGCGGGCGCGTGACCCTGGCGGCAATGCCGTCGTTTGCCGGCAATCTGCTGCCGCCGATCCTCAAGACTTTTCGCGCCCGTTATCCCAAGGTCAACGTCACGGTGAACGACGTGATCAACGAGCAAGTGCTGGAAATGGTGCGCGACCGGCAGGTGGAACTGGGGGTGGCGTTTGAGCCGTCGCAGAGTTCATCGCTGGCATTCACGCCGTTGTATATGGACCGTTTCGTTGCCGTGGTGCCGGACGACTCTCCCTTGGCGCAACGGCACGACATTGATTGGCAGACGTTGCTCCAGGAACCGTTCATTACCTTGCAGCGTCCGTCGACGGTACGGGTGATGCTGGAAGAACACTTGCAGGCCCGGGGGATGAAATTGCCGGTGGAGTTTGAAAGCCATCAGTTGGCGACAGTCGGAAGGATGGTGGCCAGCGGATTGGGCGTCAGCGCCGTGCCAGCCCTGTGCGCCGGGCAGATGCGCGAGTTGGGCGCACGGTGCATTACCTTGCGCGACCCGGTGGTGGAGCGGGCGATCGGGGTGCTGACCAAGCCAGGAGTGGAACTGTCGGCGGCGGCGCAGGCGTTGTTCGATATCCTCAAAGCCGAGAATCTGGGCGAGCGAGTGTCCATGCCCTGATCACAATCCCCTGTAGGCGCGAGGCTTGCCCGCAAAAAGGCCGGCGCCTTCAACATTGAAGTCGACTGACACGACGCCTTCGCGAGCAAGCTTCGCTCCTACAGGGGTTTAGGGTGATGAAGAGGAGAGGTGCTGTGCCAGCAAGGGCAACAGCTGTTCGCACGAGGCCTCAATCTTCATATCCAGGAGGTCATCTGCCCGGGTCTTGCCCAGATTGATCGCCATCAACGGCTTGCCCTGATCCGCCACCACCCGGCACAAGCGAAACGCCGAATACGCCATCAACGAAGAGCCCACCACCAACAATCCCGCCGCCTGTTCCACCGCCGCCATGGCTTTGGCCGCCGTCACCTGCGCGACGTTCTCGCCAAAAAACACCACGTCCGGCTTCATCCGCTCACCCGCGCAATGCGGGCAATGCGGCACCTGGAACCGCGCCTCGAACGCCGGATCCAGCAACGTGTCGCCGTCCGGCGCCTGCACCGCATCGACCCCGGCCAGATAGGGATTCTGCGCCTCCATCAGGTGCTGGATCGAATCCCGCTCGCTGCGCTGTCCGCAGTCCAGGCACAGCACCCGGTGCAAGCTGCCGTGAAGTTCGATCACATCATGGCTGCCGGCCTGATCGTGCAAGGTGTCGACGTTCTGAGTGATCAGCCCGCTGATCTGCCGGCTGCTTTGCAGACTGGCCAGGGCTTCGTGGGCCACGTTCGGTTGAGCCTGGCGCACGCGCGGCCAGCCGAGCATCGCCCGCGCCCAATAGCGGCGCCGTGATTCCGGGGCCGACAGGAACTCCTGATACATCATCGGTTGCCGGCCACGCCGAACGCCCTCGTTGTCGCGGTAGTCTGGAATGCCCGACGGGGTGCTGATGCCGGCGCCGGTCAGGACCATGAACGGCTGCTCGGCCATCAGCTGCTGGAGCCGGTCGAGTTGTTCGTGGATGCGGCGGTCAAGCATGTTCAACACTCCGGGTATCTTGAGTGTTTGCAGCGTAGCACTTGCCAACCTGCCGAATGCGAGCCCGTGAGCGGCGTGGTTATTTTCGCGCCTCCAGAATCAGGTTGAACGGCGTTTCCGTGGCCCGCCGGAAAGTCTTGAACCCCGCTTCGGTGAAGACCTTGCGCAACCGCGCTTCACCCGCCTGAGCGCCGAGCCCAAGGCCGACTTCCTGGGACAGCGAGTTCGGCGTGCAAATGAAGGTCGAGGCGGCGTAGAACAGCCGGCCAACCGGGGTGACGTTGTCGTCCAGCGAATCGTTGGCGAACGGTTCCACCAGCAGCACCGTGCCGTCCGGTTTCAGAGCGTCATAGGCGTGTTTCGCCGCGCCCACCGGGTCGCCCATGTCGTGCAGGCAGTCGAAATAGCAGATCAGGTCATAGTCGTCGCCGGGGAAGCTTTTCGCCGTGCCCTGAAAGAACCGCGCACGCCCGGACACGCCACCTTCTTCGGCGCGCTGGGTCGCGACGGTGACGGACGGTGCGTGGTAGTCGAAGCCGACGAACCGCGAGTCCGGGAACGCCTGGGCCATGATCACCGTGGAGGCGCCGTGTCCGCAGCCGATGTCGGCGACTTTGGCGCCCGCCTGTAATTTGGCGACCACGCCTTCCAGGGCCGGCAGCCACTCGGCGATCAGGTGCGCTTTGTACCCGGGGCGGAAGAACCGCTCCGTGCCGCTGAACATGCACGGATGGTGATCGCCCCAGGCCAGGGCGCCGTTGCCGCGCATGGCGTTGACCAGTTTGTCCTTGTCATGGAAAAACGACGCGACCACCCCGATACCGCCGGCGATATAGACCGGCGAATCTTCGATCGCCAGCGCCAGGGCTTGCTCTTCGGGCAGGCGGAACTGGCCGCCCTCGTGTTCCATGTAACCGGACGCGGCGTGGGCGCTGAGCCATTCGCGCAGCAGGCGGGGGTTGCAGCCGGTCTTGTCGGCGAGTGCTTCAGGGGTGATCGGCTGACTGTCGGCCATGGCCCGGTACAGGCCGAGCTCTTCGCCGAGGATGACGTTGGCAAGCATCGCCGCGCCGCCCATGTCGTTCACCAGTTTGCCCATGAAGTCATTCAGTCTGGCCTCGTCCATCACATGTGCTCCTTCAGCAGGATCACGGTCCAGAGGCCTTGTTTATCGAGGCGTACACCTCTGGGCGGTGGTCGTGGGAATGAACAGGACGCTGTGCACGTCCCGCGTGCAGTAAGTTTAGTCCGAGCCCCGTGCGCGGCGGCCTGAAGCGACGAAAGCGCCATTCCCCTGGCCGACACAAATCCCTGTAGGAGCGAGGCTTGCCCGCGAAGTCGCCGTGTCAGTCGACAAAAGTATTGCCTGACACTCCGTCTTCGCGGGCAAGCCTCGCTCCTGCAAGAATTTGCGATGTGTATCGCACTGTATCCAGCCGCCGTCCCGATACATTCCACTTCATTCGCGGCTCCCACCGAACACAGACCAGATACAAACCTGCGATGAACTGTAAAGGCTAACCAGCGCCCGAAATCCGGGGCTGTCGAGGCACTTTTCAGGGTCGTCGCAACAGGCGGCCGTCTTTGCTCGTGACTCCGTGAAGGGAACAATAATGACCACGCTCGTGCCTGAAACCGACCTGAAATCCGCTCCCGTCAACCATCTGCGCGTCGATCAGTACACCAACGGTCTCATTGGCCCCAGCCAGCCGATGCTCGGCCCTCTGGCCGACGGCGGCACCCTGATCACCGGCACACCGCCGGGTTGCTGGGGCCCGATGATCACGCCCGCCTTCGAGGGCGGCCACGAAGTGACGCAACCGGTGGCCATCGCTGGCGCGGAAATCGGCGACGCCGTGGCGATCAAGATCAAGAGCATGCGCGTCACCTCGCTGGCGACGTCGTCCGGGGTCATGAGCTTTGTTGAGGGGCGCTACAACGGCGACCCGTTTGTCGCCAAATTTTGCTCCAAGTGCGGCACCGACCACCCGGCCAGTCATGTCGAAGGCATTGGCGAGGAGTCGATTCGCTGTAACAACTGCGGCGCCGAGGTCAGTGCGTTTCGCTTCAGCCATGGCTACGTGATCGTGTTCGATGCACAGAATCAGGTCAGCCTGACCGTCAACCAGGACGTCGCCAACCGACTGGCCGGCAATGCCTCTGAAATGTCGGCGCTGCCGGAATTCGCCGCCCAGCATTCGATCCTGTCTCTGGCCCGTGCCGACATCCCCGGAGTTGCCGCGCACATGCGCCCGTTCCTCGGCAACATCGGCACCACGCCGTCCCGTGACTTGCCCGATTCGCACAACTGCGCCGATTTCGGCCAATACCTGATCAACGCCCCACACCGTTTCGGCATGACCCGCGAAGAGCTGCACGCGGCCAAGACCGACGGCCACATGGACACCAACTCGATCCGCGAAGGCTGCGTGTTGATCTGTCCGGTGAAAGTGCCGGGGGCCGGTGTGTACATGGGCGACATGCACGCCCAGCAAGGCAACGGCGAGATCGCAGGGCACGCCACCGACTGCTCCGGGGAAACCGAAGTGGTGGTGCAAGTGGTGAAGAACCTGACCCTGGACGGGCCGATCCTCCTGCAAAACCTCGACGATCTGCCGCCGATGGCCCGGCCCATGAATGCCCGACAACGGCAGAAAGTCCGCGAACTGGGCGAGCGCTGGGGTCAGCATGAAATCGAGCAGAGCGGGCCGATCACCTTTATCGGCAGCGGCGAGAACCTCAACGTCGCCGTCGAGAACGGCTTGAAACGTGCCGCTTCGGTCACCGGTTTGCCGTATGACGAAGTGCTCAACCGCGCGACCATCACCGGCTCGATCGACATCAGCCGCCTGCCGGGCACCGTGCGCGTGACCTTCCTGTGCCCGATGAACGTGCTCGATCGCATCGGCATCGGCCATCTGGTACGCGAGAAATACGACCTGGCGTAACGCCTGCCGAAGGGTCTGTACCGGAGTGTGTACAGGCCCGTCGGCGATACAACCGCCACGATGTTCTGCCGAACCGGAACACAGCCCCGATACATCGCTTCGGTTAACTGTGACTCCGTACTGGCAACCCTTGAGATCGACACCATGCAGACCCCCATCACCTCAGCGAAAGCGACCGTCGGGCTTGGCTTGCGTCGCGGATTAATGAAGGACCTCCAGGCCGCCCGTACCGGCGATTACGATTTCCTGGAAGTCGCGCCGGAAAACTGGATCGGCATCGGCGGCGCCCATGGCCATGCGCTGCGGGCCCTGGCCGAGCGTTTTCCGTTGTCTTGCCACGGCTTGTCGCTGTCGCTGGGTGGGCCGGCACCGCTGGACGTCGGGTTTTTGCAGGAAGTGCGGGTGTTCCTCGATCACTACAACGTGCCGCTGTACAGCGAGCACTTGAGTTATTGCAGCGATGACGGTCACCTTTACGACCTGTTGCCGTTGCCGTTTACCGAAGAAGCGGTGCACCACGTGTCCGCGCGAATTCGCCAGGCCCAGGACATTCTCGGCCGGCGCCTGGCGGTGGAAAACGTCTCCTACTACGCCGCGCCCCAGCAGGATATGGACGAAGTGACCTTCACCAACGCGGTCCTGCGTGAAGCCGATTGTGACCTGTTGCTGGACGTCAACAATGTCTACGTCAACTCGATCAACCATGGCTTCGATCCGCAGACCTTTCTGGCCGGAATCGATTCGGGCCGGGTGGTGGCGATGCACGTGGCCGGGCACTTCGATGAGTCCGATACGTTGAAAATCGACACCCATGGCGCGTCGGTGAAACCGGTGGTCTGGTCGTTGCTGGCCCAGGCCTACGCCCGGTTTGGCGCACAGCCGACATTGCTGGAGCGGGATTTCAACTTCCCCGCGTTCTCTGAACTGGTGACTGAATTGCAGACTATTCGTCGCTTGCAGGCCGAGGGGGTGAACCGTGGATAAGCCAGGCCTGTTTGACCAGCAAAACACATTGGGTCTGTACCTGCGTGACCCGGACCATTGCGCGCCGCCAGCCGGGATGGATGTGGCGCGGGCACAGGTTTACCGCGACCTGATTTTTTCCAACCTGTCGTTGTTGCTTAGCGGGACCTTTCCGGTGCTGATCAAGATTCTCGGTGATGAGCGTTGGCGTTCGCTGGTACGGATCTTCCTGCGGGACTGTCGTGCGCGTACCCCGAAATTCGGCGAAATCGCCCAGGAGTTTGTCGAGTTCCTGGCCTCGGAACCGAGTGCATTGAGCGAAGGTGTGTGGCCTCCGTTCATGGTGGAGCTGGCGCATTACGAGTGGGTCGAAATGGCGTTGCAACAGTCCGAAGCGGAGCCGTTGCCGCCGAGTGATGTGGCGTTGATTCTGGCGCGACCGTTGCTGGTGTCACCGTTGGCGTGGCCGTTGGCTTATGCCTGGCCGGTGCAGTTGGTGGGGCCGGATCATCAACCGGAAGCGCCACCGGCTCAACCGACTTTGCTGCTGGTGCGTCGAGCCGAGGACTGGAGTGTGAAATTTTCCGAGCTGAGCCCGCTGGCGTGGCGGTTGTTGCAGCGGATCGAGGAATTTCCCGAGCTGGACGGGCAGGCGCAGTTGGAAGGGTTGGCAGTGGAGGCGGGGGCCGTTGGATCGCCGGAGTTTATGGCGAGTGGCACGGCATTGTTGCGGCAGATGCATGGGGAAGGGGTGATTGGGTTTGCATGATCGTTCCCATGCTCTGCGTGGGAATGCCTCACCGATCGCTCCGCGTCCGCTTCAGGGACGCGGAGCGTCCCGGGCTGCATTCCCACGCAGAGCGTGGGAACGATCACTGACAGGGGGTGGTGTCTATTTTATGGGGCGGAAAAGAAATACCGCGTCAGGTGAAAGAAGATCGGCGCCGCGAAACAGATCGAATCCATCCGATCCAGCATGCCGCCATGCCCTTTGATCATGGTCCCCCAATCCTTGGCGCTCAGGCTGCGCTTGATGGCGGACATGACCAGCCCACCGAGAAAACCCATCACCACGATCACCAGCGACATCAGCAGCGACTGCCAGAAACTGAACGGGGTCATCCAGAACATGCACCCGCCAATCAACGTGGCCGACAGACCGCCACCGACCAAGCCTTCCACCGTTTTCGACGGACTCACCAGCGGCGCAACTTTGTGCTTGCCGAATAGTTTGCCGAACACGTACTGCAACACGTCACTCAGTTGCACGACGAACACGAGATAGAACAGCAGCAGCGCGTTCTGCCCCTTGAAACCTTCCAGGTCCAGCAGCAATAGGGCCGGCGCGTGGCTGATGCAGTAGACGCAAATCATCACCCCCCACTGAATCTTGGCCGCCCGTTCCAGAAAAGCGTCGGTGTCCTGGCTCAGCACCGCAATCGCCGGCAACAGCAGGAACGCGTACACCGGAATCAACAGGGTGAACAGCGAATACCAGTGCGTGCCGATCAGCACGTATTGCAGCGGGATCAGAATGAAGAACGCCGAAAACAGCGCGTTATGGTCGCCCAGCCGGGTCGGCGTCAGGGTAATGAACTCCCGGAGCGCGAACAGCGAAATGAAGCCGAACAGAATAACCGTCGCGTTCCCGCCCAGCAGGTAGGACACGAAGAAGATGATCACCATGCCCCACCAGGCATTCACCCGCTGGTTGAGGTTCTCGATGGTCGACATCGAGCTTTCTGTTTTGGCGCGCTTCGCCAGAATCCGGCCGATGACCGAAGCGATTGCCAACAGGACGGCAATGGCGCCGAAGAACCACAAGAACTTTTCGTCAAGATTCATTCCGACAACCTCACAATCGCTTCACGCGCCCGATCCAGAAACACCTGTTTTTCCTCGCCGCTTATCCTCGGCAGCGGGTCGCCGATACGGATCGTGCAGATAATGGGCAGCGGGACGTGTTTGCCTTTCGGCATGGAGCGATGCAGGTTTTCCAGGTAGATGGGCACCAGATCCACCTCGGGGAATGTCTCGGCCAAACGGTACAGCCCTGATTTGAAAGGACCGGGCAACGCCTCGCTACCACGCGTGCCTTCCGGAAAGATGATGATCGAATGGCCGGCGCGCACCACATCGAAAATCGGCTCCAGCACGTTGACGCCGGGCGCTGGGTTTCGCTCGATCAGCACTGCGTTCAGGCCTTTTTGCGAGATGTACGACAGAAATTTGTTCTTTCCCCAGTAATCCGCAGCGGCGACCGGTTTCACGTTCACCCGGGCTTCCGGGGGCAGCGCCGCGATGATTGCCAGGGTGTCCATGTGGCTGGAGTGATTGGCGAAATAGATGCGCTGGCGTGTCAGGTCCGGCGGGCTTTCCCATCGGGCGGTGACGCCGATCAGGAAGCGAAGAACAGAAATCAGCGCGTTACTGATCCACATGAGCATTCCCCTTGAGCTGGCGCGAGATGGCCAGCGTGCGCGTGACGCAGGTCGCGGCTGAACCGACAGCGATGACGACCAGCGCGATCAACAGCACGTAGTGAGTGCCATAAACGCTGGCTTCGACGGCATTCAACAGAAGGGCCACAGTCATCACGGCCATTCGATGCTGCTTGGCCATTGGGCCGATGAAACTTTGCTTCAGGCCAATCGAACCGCCGAACACCCTGACATACGCCGTCAGTGCCGCGGCCAGCGCCGCGAACCAGCCGAGATCGGCGTAGCCGATGGCATACCCCAGCGCGACGATCAGCAGGCTGTCGGCAATGCGGTCGGGGAATTCGTTGTAGAGGCTGCCGATGTCGGATTTCTTGCCGCCCTCGATCGCCACCATGCCGTCGAAGAGGTTGCACAGCAGGCGCAATTGAATGCCGACGGTGCAGAGGATCGAGCCGATGAGCCCGTTATCGAGATTCAGTGCCACCGCCCCGGCGAGCGCGAAGGCGATGCTGGCGACGGAGATCTGATTGGGGGAGATGTCTCGTTTCACCAGAAGGTCGGTGATGTATTTCGCCCAGCCCGCAGAGCGCGTCTTGATGGGCCTTCGGTTGTCATCCATTTTGCCAATATCCATATAAGTGTCGGTTGCTATCAGGGCATCGCCGTCGGCTGCTGCACGACGGTGTCCGACAATATAAAGGCTTTCCTTGGCCTTTGTGTCTGTTTACTGACTGCCAGGTCGAAGCGGCAACTTCAACTCCGCACACAACCCGCCGCCCTCACGATTGCTCAACGTCAACGATCCCCCGAGCGCCAACGCCAATTGCTGCGCGATCGCCAGCCCCAACCCTGTGCCGCCGGTGCTGCGATTGCGCGAATTCTCAACCCGATAAAACGGTTCCATCACATGGGTCAGTTCCTCTTCGGCAATGCCCGGTCCGCGATCCATGATCTTCACCGAGAGGCCGCCGTTTTTCGCTTCCACCCACAGCTCGGCGGCGCCGGCGAACTTCAGAGCGTTATCCGTCAGGTTTACCAGTACCCGCCGCAAGGCATGGGGCCGGGTGTCGATCACCGCGCCACTTTTGCCACCCAATGTCACGTCTTTGCCCACGTCCTGGTAGTCGAACACCAGGCTGTCGAGGAATGAATCGAGGTCGGTGCGGCGGCTTTCTTCGGTGGCGCCGTGAACGCTGCGGGCATAGGCCACGCCTTCGCGCACCAGGTGCTCCATCTCGCTGAGATCGCTCCACAGTTTGTCTTTTTCGCTGCAGTCGTCCATGAATTCGGCGCGCAGTTTCATGCGGGTGATCGGGGTTTGCAGGTCGTGGGAAATCGCCGCCAGCAGTTGCATGCGCTCCTTCAAGTACGCGGCGATGCGTGCCTGCATCGAATTGAAGGCGATGGCGGCATGGGCGACTTCGGTCGGGCCTTTTTCGTCCAGGTGCACCGCGTGGGTGTTGGGATCAAGGTTGTCCACGGCCTCGGCAAGGCGGGTGAGGGGGCGGATGGCGATTCTCACCGCCAGCCAGGTGCAGAGGATCATCAGCGCCAACTGGCCCAGCAGAACGATGGGCAACCACGGCGACAACGGCACCATCGATGGCCTGACGTCGATGGTCACCGGGCTGCCGTCCGCGAGTTTCAGGTGCACCTGAAAGTGTTTCTGTTCGCCGGGAATGTCCGTCACGGTCATCGGGTAATCCTTGCCGATGGCGTCCTTGATCGATGTCATCGCGATGGGCGTGTCGCTCATGGCCACGCCCGGCGAACCTTCGTCGAGCAAATAACGGTAGTTGCGGCGGTTCAGTTGTTGCAGCCAACCCATGCGTTCTTCGGCTGGCAAGCGGTCAAGAATGGCGATGGAGGTCGAGACGTCGGTTTCCAGATTGCCAAGCATGGTGTTTTTTGCGCTTTCGTAACGCTCGTAATACTGCGCGCCAAAGGACAGCGCCTGCGCCAGGATCAGGCCAATCAGAAAGATCAGCGAGAGGCGCGAGGCCAGGGTGCGGGGCCAACGAAGGGTGAGGTTCATGACGGCGCACCGAGCACTTCCACCGGCAGCGAAAACACATAGCCCTCACTGCGCACGGTTTTGATGTAGGCCGGTTCGCGGGCATCGTCCAGCAAGCGCTGGCGCAAGCGGCTAACCAGCAAATCGATGGAGCGGTCAAACAGATCGGCGTCGCGGCCCTGGGTCAGATTGAGCAACTGGTCGCGATTGAGCACCCGCTGCGGGTGATCGAGGAACACCCGCAGCAATCGGTATTCCGCACCGCTGAGCGCGACCATGGTGCCGTCTTCGTCCAGCAAGTGCCGGGCCGAGGTGTCCAGGCGCCAGCGCCCGAACGCCAGCAGGCGACCGCTTTCGGTGACCACCAGGTTTGGCGGCAGCATCCGCGTGCGGCGCAGTACGGCGTTGATTCGCGCGAGCAGTTCACGGGCGGCGAACGGCTTGACCAGGTAATCGTCGGCGCCCATTTCCAGGCCGATGATGCGGTCGGTTTCGTCGTTGCGGGCAGTGAGCATCAGCACCGGCGTGGCCTTGTGTTTGCCGGCGCGCAACTCGCGGCAGAGCATCAGGCCGTCGTCGCCCGGCATCATGATGTCGAGCACGATCAGGTCCACCGGCGTGGACTCAAGGAAGCTGCGCATCTGGCGTCCATCGGCGACGACCGTGGTGCGCAGGCCGTTCTTCTTGAGGTAGTTGCCTACCAGTTCCCGGATCTCGCGGTCATCGTCCACGATGAGAATGTGATCGACGTGTTCCATGGGGGCCAAGCCTCTATCAATGGGGGATGTTGCGCAGTCTATCGGGCCTTGGCCCGCTCGCCCGCAGCCCTTTGTATTGCAGTGTATCTGGCGTAGCGACGGATACATGCAAAGGCAAAAATGCGGTTTTCCAGGGGTTTTGTATCGCTCTGTATCAGGGGCCGGCTTTGATACGTACCGATTTACACGCGGCTGTTTTCGACACAGACGAGATACCTCGCGAGCTTCTAATGGGTTCCATCGAGGCAACCCACACCGCCTCTGCTCAATCGAACGACCTACCCATTGAAGCCTTGAGGAAACCGCCATGAACACCAAAGCCATCTACGCCGCTTGCCTGTTTGCCGCCCTGAACATCTGCACCTTGTCGGCCCGCGCCGAAGCCGCCGATGTCAGCGCCAAAACCTACACCTACGGCACCCACCTTGACATCAAGAAAGTGCTGTCGCTGAAAGAAGACGCCGCGCCTTCCTGCGGGGTTGTGAATGCCCAGCTGACCTACCTCGATTCCCAGCACAAAACCCAGGTGCTGGATTACCGCAAATTTGCTGACGGCTGCAACGCGGACAACTGAGTCCTTCGCGGACCGATTGCCAACCCCTTTGAAACAGGAAGAACACCATGAACAACGTCACCCGCTTTTTGACCGCTGTTGCTTTCTCCGCAGCCGGCGCGGCTGCCCATGCCAATGCCGCTGTTGAACAGAAAAGCTGTGGCAGTGCGACCTGCTTCCAGCTGACGCCGGTGGCCGAGCAGGGCGCTCATGCCTTGCTCGCACAGGACGGCTCGAGCCGCACGCCGCAAGGTCAGCTACAGGAAAACCAGAAGGCCTGATGCCCGAACCCTGTTTTGTGAACACCACAATTCCAGTGTAGGAGCGAGCCTGCTCGCGATGGCGGAGTGTCAATCGACATCAGTGTTATCTGACACACCGCCATCGCGAGCAGGCTCACTCCTACAGGGGGTAGGTGGTGTGTTGTTCTTCTCTATTTCAAGGTGATTACCATGTTTCTCATCGCTTTTCTGGGCGGCATATTGACCGTCCTCAGCCCCTGTATCCTCCCGGTGGTGCCGTTCCTGTTCGCTGGTGTCAAACGCACCCGTTCATCCATTCTGCTGACCCTCGGCGGCATGGTCCTGACCTTTGCCCTGATCGCCAGCCTGGCGGTGGTCAGCAGCGAGTGGGTGGTGCAAGCCAACAACACCGGTCGTCACGTCGCGCTCTTCGTGATGGGATTGTTTGCTCTGTCGCTGATTTCCGCCCGTGTCGGTGACTGGATGGCCCGTCCGTTCGTGGCGCTGGGCAATCGCCTTGATCCCGACACCCGCAAAATGTCCGGCCCGCTGGGTTCGGTCATGATCGGTGTGGCCACAGGGCTGCTCTGGGCGCCGTGTGCCGGCCCGATCCTCGGGGTGATTCTCACCGGCGCCATGCTCCAGGGTGCGAACGCACAGACCAGCCTGTTGCTGCTGGCCTACGGCCTGGGCAGCGCACTGTCCCTGGGGACCTTGATCTTCGCCGGTCGCGGTTTGGTCAATCGCTTGAAAGTGTCGATCCCGGTCACTGGTTGGTTGCGTCGTGGTGCCGGTGTTGCCGTGCTGGCGACCGTGGCGGTGATTTCCACCGGTGCCGACCGGACACTGTTGGCCGGCACCTCGTCCGAAGGCGTCAGCAGCCTCGAGAAGGGCGTGATAGAAACCGTGCCGAAAGTCGTCGACTACTTCGTCAGCAAGGTCAAGGCCGACTCCATGGACAACGCCCAGGGTGCCATGCCGTCGCTGTCCGGTGCCGTCCAGTGGCTGAACTCGCCAGCGCTGAGCAATGATTCGCTCAAAGGCAAAGTGGTGCTGGTGGACTTCTGGACCTACGACTGCATCAACTGCCAGCACACCCTGCCGTATGTGAAGGACTGGGCGAAAAAATACGAAAAGGATGGCCTGGTGGTCGTCGGCGTCCACACCCCTGAATACGGTTACGAGCGCATCATCGACAACGTCAAGGACCAGGTGAAAAAGCTCGGCATCACCTACCCGGTGGCCATCGACAACAACTACGCGATCTGGCGCGCCTTCGACAACCAGTACTGGCCCGCTCACTACCTGATCGACGCCAAGGGCCAGGTGCGTTACACCCACTTCGGTGAAGGCGCCTACGAAACCCAGGAAAAGATGATCCAGCAACTGCTGGAAGAGGCCAAGGCACCTTCGGCGTAACCCTCGACATCAATGGCTCACAGGCTGCGCGCCGCGGGCCATTGGTTTTTTCTCCTGATTGCGCCGCCACGCCGCCGGTGGCGCGCCGTACTCTCGACGAAAGGCACGGCTGAAGGCCGTGTCGGTCTGGTAGCCCACCTCTTCGGCAATCCGCATCAACGAACTGTTACTGCTGCGTAACAGGTTCGCCGCCAGCAACATCCGCCACTGCGTCAGGTACTGCATCGGCGAACTCCCCACCAACTGCGCAAAGCGTTCCGCCAACACCGACCTTGAGGTGCCGGCGGTTCGCGCCAGTTCATCCAGGGTCCAGGCGTGACAGGGTTTTTTGTGCAGCGCATTCAGGGCGGCACCGACGATCCGGTCACCCACACCGGCCAGCCAGCCGGTCCGGCCTTCACCGCATTCGTTCATGTACAGGCGCAACACCTCGATGAACAACACCTCGGCCAGTTTCGCCAACACACCTTCGCCCCCGGGCCTGGGCGAGCGTGCTTCGGCCAAGGCATAACGCACCGATGATTCCAGCCAGATTCCGGCATTGGAGCCGCGCACATTGACCCGGACCACCGCCGGCAATCCCGTCAGCAACATGCCCGCCAACCGCGTATCGCAGGCCAGATAACCGCACACCAGTCGCGTGACCGCGCCGCCTCCGCCGTAACTCAGTTGCCGGGGACGGCGCGCCAGCACCACGTCCAGCCGCTTGCCGGTGACCGGCGTCAGACCGGGTTGCGAGCTCATGCGATGGGCATCGCCCTGGGGGAACACCACCACATCGCCGGCGGTCAGGCGCAGCGGCGCAGCGTTTCCCATCTCGACATAGCACTGGCCTTCGGTGATCAGGTGGAATATCACCACCCGCTCGGCACCGGGCTCCAGAAAGGGGGCCGCCGTGTCGGCACTGGGCGACTGGTAGCACCAGGGTGCCGTGAACCTGGCATTGATGAAAATCGCGCCGACCAGGCGGACGACGCGCAGGGTTTGGGACAGGGCGTCCATGGTGACTTCCCATGCGACTAAGGGCTTTCTGATTGTGAGCGCGTTGCCGGGTAACGTGAATTCTCCGGACGATCGGGCAGTGTTGCCCGACGATCGGGCAGGACGCCGGCCCGCGCCGGAGCGATAGTTTGCCTACAGGGCCACTGCCGACCCTGTCATCAATAACAAGACTGAGAGGTTGCCATGCCAAAGTTCGTCATAGAACGCGAGATTCCAGGTGCTGGAACACTGTCAGAAAGGGATTTGAAAGCCGCTTCGCAAAAGTCCTGCCGGGCATTGCGCGACTTGCCGCAGGTGCAGTGGCTTCAGAGTTATGTCACGGGTGACAAGTTGTACTGCGTGTACATCTCGCCGAGCGAAGCGCTGATCCAGGAGCACGCGAGGCAGAGCGGTTTCCCGGCCAACCGCATTTCCCAGGTGATGAACATCATCGATCCGACCACGGCGGAGTAAGCCGGGCTTGCGTTCCAATCCTTACGGAGCAGATTTAATGAGCACCCCCCTTGATCTCACTGCCCTGAAAAACCGCCAGATGGTCTCCTGGGCCAGTGGCGATTACGCCGTGATCGGCACCACCCTGCAAATTGTCGGCGAGCAACTGGCTGAAGCCTGTGACTTGCTCTGCGACGAACGCGTGCTGGACGTGGCCGCCGGCAACGGCAATGCGACGCTCGCCGCTGCACGCCGAGGTTGCAACGTCACCTCGACCGACTACGTGGCGGCGCTGCTGGAGCGCGGCGAAGACCGGGCCCGGGCCGAGCGCCTGGAGGTGACCTTCCAGGTCGCCGACGCCGAGGCGCTGCCGTTCGAAGACGCCAGCTTCGATGCGGTGCTCTCGACCTTCGGCGTGATGTTCACGCCGGATCAGGCCAAAGCGGCTTCAGAACTGGCGCGGGTCTGCCGTCCTGGCGGCCGGATCGGCCTGGCCAACTGGACGCCTGAAGGTTTTGTCGGCCAGATGTTCAAGACCCTGGGCAAACACCTGCCGCCACCGCCAGGCGCACAACCGCCTTCAAACTGGGGAACCGAAGCCTGGTTGCACTCGCACTTCGATGAGCGTGACTTTCAGGTCCAGGTGACGCGCCGCACCTTCAACTTCCGTTATCGCTCGGCGGCGCACTTCATCGACACGTTTCGCACCTGGTACGGCCCGGTCCACAAGGCCTTCGCGGCGCTGTCTCCCGAGGGAGCCCAAGCCTTTGAAAGCGACCTGACTGAGCTGATCAACCGGATGAACAGAGCGGGAGAGAAATCGGTGGTGGTGCCGAGTGAATACCTGGAGGTCGTCATCACCCGACGTTAACCAGACGACACAAAACCCTGTAGGAGCGAGGCTTGCCCGCGAAGACGGAGCGTCAGGCAACATCGTTGTCGACTGATACTCCGTCTTCGCGGGCAAGCCTCGCTCCTACAGGGGATGCGGTGTTTTGTAGAGGGCGTTACTCATCCACCCGCTCGGTGTACACCACCCACACGCTGCAGGGCATTTTGTACAGCAGGTGCTCCACTGTGCTGCCGATCAACCGGCCCAGACCGCGATGGCCGACCCGGCCCATGACGATCACGTCGACGTCGTAGGCGTCGACATAGCGGGTCAGGACCTTGGCCGGGTTACCCATGATCATGTGCCGCTGCTCGGGCGCGATGCCGTTGCGCTCGGCCAATTCATTGAAGGCGTCCTCCTGGTAGTCGAACAGGGTCTTGGCCTTGCCGGAGTTGAAAAACGCCGAGCCGTTGTCAAAGCCGAACTCGTCTGCGCTGATCGAGGAAAGGTCATAGGCGTAGACCACGTCCAGCTCGGCGTTGCAGGCACTCGCCAGTTTCGACGCTTCGTGCAGGATCCGGTCATTGAACGTTTTGTAGTGATCATCGCGATGAAAAGGATCGACCGCCGCGACAACCTTGCGTGGCAGGGCGTGAACGGCATGGCTGACAAAATGCAGCGGCACCGGGCATTCACGCAGCAAATGCACGTCGAGCGGGGTAAACAACAACCGCGACAGCAGAGATTCGTGCTCCAGCGCCTTGATCAGCACGTCCATCGGCTGCTCTTTGAGGTGAATCAGGATTTCTTCCAGCGGGCGTTCGACCCACGCCACCTCGGTGGTGACGTGGACGCCGATCTTGCGCAGGGGACGGGCCTGTTCTTCGAGCCACTGGCGGTGTCGATCGACGTAGCCCAGACGCATTTGTTCCAAGGCCTTTTCGTTGACCAGGCTGGCGGTGGCCAGGCCTTCCAGGTAATCGAACGCCACGATGTGCAACGCCGCATCTTCAGCCTTGGCCAGCGCCGCGGCTCTGTCGAAGGCGGGGCTGTGTTCCATCAGTGGCGAGGCGACCAGCATGAAGCGTGATTGACCAGACATGTCGAACCTCCCGCGTCGTTCAATCCCCTAAGTATTGACCATGATCGACCTCCCGTCCGTCAGACCGGCGCGGGTTGGGTGGGCGTGGCAGTCAGAGGGAGGTCAGTCGCCGTTCCATGATGACCGTGCGCTCGGCTCCGTGGAATTCGTCGCGGACTTTTCGAAAGCCCAGCTTGAAGTAGAAGGCTTCTGCGGTGATGGAGGAGGGGACGCGCAAGACCTCGATTTTGGCTTCGGCGGCGATGGACTCGATCGTGGCCATCAATTGCCTCCCGAGGCCGCGTCCTTGTTGAGTCGGGTCGACAAAGACGCTACGTACCACATCGCGATCAAGGCTGGCCGTGGCCACGATATGACTGTCGATCATTGCGACGAAGACCTGGCGTTGGGTCAGCAGCGTGCGAATGGACTCGGTGGAAAAGCTCTTTTCCACCTGCTCGATGATGTCGGGTGAGTAGTCCAGGGCATTGGACTGGCGCAGCGACTGGATGATGACCTGGCTGATGGCGGACGCGTCAGCTGCGGTGGCGGGCCGTATTTGCGGTTTCATGGTGCTACCTCAGTCCTTTGAACATCCAATTCCCCTGTGGGGGCGAGCCTGCTCGCGATGGCTGAGTGTCAGTCGACATCTACATCGGCTGGAAAGCAGTCATCGCTAGCAGGCTAGCTCCCACAGGGATCTAGGCAATCTGTGCGCCGCGTGCTGCCAGCAACTCCCGCAACACAGAACGATGGCAATGCGCTTCATCCTCGCAATAACACCCAACCGCCAGCGCGGTTTGATGGGAGAGGGCGGCCAGCAGATCCAGCAGTTGACTGGGCGCCGGGTGGTTCATTTCCGCCTTGAACTTGCGCCGAAAGGCTTCCCAGGCTTTGTCATCGGTGGCCACTTTGGCTTCGGCCACCAGTTCCGCACTCGGCGACAGCAGTGGCTGCCACACATCATAAAAGTCCCGACGGGCGAAATCGGCTTTCGGTACACCACGAGGGGGGCGGCGTACCGTGCCGATCCGCAACCCTTCATCAGGCAGGCGCGGCGAGCCGAGTCGAACGATATGGATGGCCATGCTGCGTTACTTTTGGCGCGATCCGTCGAACCACTCCATGGCGGTGCGCCAGATGCAGATCCCCAGGAAGTAAGCCGACATCAGCAGCCAAAGCCCCATGACCATCGGGTTGATGACCGGGTGATTGACCACCAGCGACAAGCTGCACAGCAGCCAGATGGCGGTCACGGCAATGTTGATCGGCATGAACTTGCGCACGCGAAACGGGTGCAGGAACTTCATGCGGGTCACGGTCAGCAAGGCCAGGCCAATGATCGTCAGGAAGGTAATCCACGGCGATGGGGCAATGATGTACAGGCACAGGGCCACGACGTTCCAGGCGGCGGGGAAGCCCTGGAAGTAATTGTCTTTGCTTTTCATGTTGACGTTGCAGAAGCAAAACAGCGACGAAACCAGAATCAGCGACACGGTCAGCAGCAGCGTGTAGTCCGGCAAGGGGATGTAGCGATAGATGAACAGCGCGGGGATGAACACATACGTCAGGTAGTCGATCACCAGATCGAGAATCGATCCATCGAAACTCGGCAACACCGACTGCACATTGACCTTGCGTGCCAGGGCACCGTCCAGCCCATCGACGATCAGGGCCACGCCCAGCCACAGCAGGCAGTTGGTGGCCTGGTTTTCCAGCAAGGCGAGGGTGGCGAGGAAGGCAGTGACCACGCCGGTGGCGGTAAAACCATGGGCGCCCCATGCTTTGAGTCTGGCGATGTGTAGGGTGGATATCACGGGGGGCGTTCTCCAGAAAGATGAAGCAAGCCAGTCATCACCCTCATTATCAAGGGCGGCGGCAAACCGGTTCGGTTGCAGGTATCGACCGGAAATCCGGGAATAAGGTTCACCGCCAGTAAATCTTAGCTGGGCCGGCAAAAAATACTTTGGATTAATCTGCAGTGCTGTTCACTGAACACTGGCACACAGGCTTACCCGTTTTTGTGGCGAGGGAGCTTGCTCCCGCCGGGCTGCGTAGCGGCCCCAAAAAATGTGGCAGCAATGCCGGTTTTTGTGAGTGCTATGCACTCTAGCGGGAGCAAGCTCCCTCGCCACAGGCCAAACGGTAATGGCGCATTTGCCGGCGAGGACTATTGTTGCCTGACCGGGTCACTCCCATCGATGAGGACGTCGTCATGAACACCAGCGATTTGCTCGAACAACTCCTGCGGGCCGGCCAGGGCTCCAGGGAGCGACAGGGTGGCGCATCTGCCCAGGGCGGCATCGACGGCGGTCTGGGCGGGTTGCTTGGCGGCTTGTTGGGCGGTGGCGGTGGTTCAGCCATGGGCGGGGGCGGATTGGGTGGTTTGCTCGGTGGCCTGCTCGGCGGTGGCTCACCGCTGGGCGGCTCGACCCGGACCCGCTCAAGTGGCGGCACCAACTATGCGGCCCTGGCGTCGCTCGGGATGATGGCCTTCCAGGCGTATCAGGCATGGCAACGCAGTCAGGCGGCTGCGCTGCAACAGGCACCGCGCACCGTAGATCTTTTGTCTGGTCCGGAAGTCGAGGAGCACAGCCATGCTGTGCTGCGGGCGTTGATTGCTGCAGCGAAGGCCGATGGCCGGATCGACGACGCCGAGAAACAGATGATCAGTACCGAACTGGGCCGTCACACCGACGACCCGCAATTGCAGCAATGGCTGGATGACGAAGTGGCCCGGCCGCTGGATGCCGCTGATGTGGCGCAGTCGGCGACGGATCCTGGCATGGCGTCAGAGATGTACCTGGCCAGCGTGATGCTGGTGGACGATCAGCAGGATGCCGAGCGCAACTATCTGGATGAGCTGGCGGCGGCGCTGAAGATCGACCCTGAGCTGCAAGTGCATCTGGAGCAGCAGGCCAAGGGTGGTGCGGTTTAGGGGCCCGTTAAACCGGGTTGTCTTTCAGGCCGCCTTCGTTAGCAGGCCAGCTCCCACAGTGGATTTGCGGTGTGCGCAAGGTCCCTGTGGGCGCTAGCCTGCTAGCGAAGAACGATAACGCGGTCAAACTGCCGGTTTGGGCACCAGGAAAATAACCCCGTACGCTTCGGCAATCTCCAGTATCCGCGGTAAATCCTCCGGTACCCTTAATTGATCCACCGCCGCAAAAAACTGCCCGCCCCGCGGATCCGACACCACGCCAATCATCTTCGCGGTAGGGCTGATGTTCTTGTAGGCATGGATCGAACCCCCGGGGATATGCACATACCCCCCGGCCGAGACGGTGGTGGACTTGCCCGCCACGGTCACTTCGACCTGGCCGTCGACCACATAGAACGCCTCGTCCCACGGATGAAAGTGCAGCGGCGGCCCACCGCCTTGCACGCCTTCCTGGATATGCATCTCAAAGGGCTTGCTGAGGTCGCCGCCCGCGAGGATGGTGATCGCCTCGCCCACGACATTTACGGGTGCCGGCGATTGCTCGATGACGTGCACCGTTCGCATGATTGCTCTCCGAAGATGACCCCGTACCCGCTGATTATAGGCCGCGTGCACCGGGCGGGCGGTGCTGCACAGGTCCGTCCGTCAGGGCGATTTCAACGTCGATTGAATTTTTCTCCGGGCAAATCGCTCTGCTGATGTAGAGACGTGTTGATTCAACGTCCTGCCACTGGCCTTAGACCGAGAGATGCGCCCATGACTGCCCTGACACGACTTGAATCGCGGCCCGCCCACGAACACCCGATCCCGGCCGCCGGGAGCCTTAAACAAGCCTATGAACACCTGCTGCTGGGCGTCGATCCCGAGCAACGGCGTGCTCTGGCGCGAAGCTTTCTCGAAGTGCAGCTGGAACACGCCACCCACTTGCCTCAAGAAATGCCAACGGACCTGTCGGCCCTGCAATCGTTCGTCGAACACCACAGCGTCGACGTTGCCCGCCAATACGCCGACTACCTGCAACAACGCAAAGAAGGCGGGCCCCGGCAGTTTTTCACTAACAAGGCGCACGCGCTGTTTTTCCTGCAAGCCGTGGCCCCGACCAAACTGGTCGACGGCGCCTGGTTGTACGGCCTGTTGCGTCAGTGGCGCGATCCGCGTTTCGAAGGGCTGATCTGCACCTATCTGGAAGAGCTCGGCGACGGCAACCCGGCGCAGAATCATGTGGTGATCTACCGCAAGCTGCTCGCCGAACATGGTCTGCAAGACCCTGGGGTGATCGCCGATGAGCATTACCTGCAGGGCGCGATACAACTGGCGCTGGGCGAATCCGCCGACGAGTTTTTGCCGGAGGTGATCGGCTACAACCTGGGCTACGAACAGCTGCCATTGCACCTGCTGATCAGCGCCTATGAACTCAGCGAATTGGGCATCGATCCGTATTACTTCACCCTGCACGTGACCATCGACAACGCCAGCACCGGCCACGCGCAAAAAGCCGTGCAGTCGGTGCTGCAACTGCTGCCGGTGGAAGGCGATCGTGAAGACTTTCTGCGTCGGGTTGCGCTGGGTTATCGACTCAATGATCTGGGGCAGGGCAGTCGCGCGATCATCGAGTCGTTCGACCTCGACGCCGAGCTGCTCAACATGCTTGAGCGCAAGCGTCCGTTCGGCCAGCACATGCATTCCGACTACTGCCGTTTTGAAGGCAAGACCGTCAACCAGTGGCTGTCCGCGCCGGAGCAGTTGCCAGGGTTCCTTGCCGCCATGGAAAAAAAGGGCTGGATCAAGCGCGGACAGGATCCTCAGGCCAGTCGCTTCTGGCAGTTGATCGAGGGGGATGGTGCCGCCATGTTCGGCGTATTCAGCCCCTATGAAAAACAGCTGCTGCATGACTGGATTGCCGGCAACTGGACGCCTGAGCGCTCAGCCACAGCGGTCCGCCGAGGCACGAGTGTCGCGACAGAACCGCCAGTGCCCGACAACGACCCGGATATCCAGAGCCTGCAAACCTCGCTGGAGGGGCTTGCCGCACACGAGCAGATGCCCGTGCTGATCCCGTGGTTGTCGGCCCATCGGCATTCCCATCCAGCCGGCCTGATGGCTACGCGACGGTTCATCGAACTCAAATCCAGCCTGCGATAGGAGCACGGCATGAATCAGGAAGAACAACTGGGCGCTGCCGATCTGGCGCTGGTGCAGCTGGGGCGCCGTTTGCAGGCCGATGGTTACCGGTTTATCACCCCGACGCCGCTCACGCACCAGCGGGTCAACGACCGTGCCTTTGGGCAAAACGCCCGGACCTTGCGCGACGTGTTCGGCTGGTCGCGCTCATTCGAACCGGGCCTGCTGTCGACCGATGAACAGCGGCAGTTGCAGGAGGCGGGCGTGCTGCAAGAAAGCAACGGCCGACTGAAAAGCCGCGTGCGCTGGTCCAGCCTCGATGATTTGCTGTTCGTGCACTCGGGGTTTCCCACCGACGCGGCGGACGCGGTGTTTTTCGGACCGGACAGCTACCGGTTTGCGCAGCTGATCCACGCTCATCTTCAACAATCCTTCGCGCCGATCCGGCGCGCCGTCGACATTGGTTGCGGCGCGGGTGTCGGGGCGATTGTGATTGCCCGCGCACGCCGTGAAGCCGAGGTGCTGGCCGTCGATATCAATCCCGCGGCTCTGCGTTTGACGGCGGTCAACGCGGCCCTGGCGGAAGTCGCTAACGTCACGGTCGAGGCCAGCGATGTGCTGCAGGACGTCGACGGCCAGTTCGACCTGATCGTCGCCAATCCGCCCTACATGGCCGACCCCACCGAGCGCGCTTACCGGCATGGTGGCGGCGCTCTCGGTGCGCAGTTATCGTTGCGCATTGTCGAGCAGGCGTTGCTTCGACTGGCGCCCGGTGGCTCTTTGGTGTTGTACACCGGGGTGGCAATGATCGATGGCCAGGATCCGTTTCTTGAGGCACTGACCCCGCGCCTTGAATCGCCGATGTTCGGCTGGACCTATCGCGAACTCGATCCCGATGTGTTCGGTGAAGAGTTGCTGACGCCCGGCTATCAACGGGTGGAGCGGATTGCGGTCGTGGCCTTGATCGTCACGCGCATCGGCCCCGGCATTGGGGGACGCGTCGAGCCAACAGGTGCGCCATGAACAAGAATCTGGATGATTACAACCGCATGCGCGATTTTTCGGCGACCTCTGAGCCCGCCGCGAAACGTTCAGGCAAGAAAACTGCGAAAGACCATGCCTTGCAGTTCTGTATCCAGAAGCACGATGCCTCGCGGTTGCACTATGACTTTCGCCTGGAACTCGATGGCGCACTGAAAAGCTGGGCCGTGCCGAAAGGCCCCTCGCTAGACCCCAAGGTCAAGCGCCTGGCGGTCCACGTTGAAGACCATCCGATCGATTACGCCACGTTCGAGGGCAGCATTCCGGAAGGGCATTACGGTGCCGGCGATGTGATTGTCTGGGACCGGGGCGTGTGGATCCCCCAGGAAGATCCGGCCAAGGCCTATGCCAAAGGCAAGCTCAAGTTCGAGCTGCAAGGCGAGAAACTCGGCGGCTTGTGGAACCTGGTTCGCACGCACATGCCGGGCAAGCAGGAGCAGTGGTTTCTGATCAAACATCAGGACAGCGCGGCGAAACCCGAGAGTGATTACGATGTGGTCGCCGCCGAGCCCGACAGCGTGCTCAGTGACCGCACCATTGTCCCCAAAAAGGCCAAGACCGCCGCCAAGCCCAAACCGGTGAAGAAGCCGGCCCGCAAGGCCCCGGCTAAACAGCAGTCGGCGCAACTCACCGGGGCTCACAAGGCCAGGCTGCCCGACCAGCTCAAACCGGAATTGGCGACGCTGGTGGAAAAAGCCCCGCCGGGCGAGTGGAGCTATGAGATCAAGTTCGACGGCTACCGGATCATGGCGCGCATCGACCACGACGAGGTGAAACTCTTCACCCGCAACGGCCACGACTGGACCCACAAATTGCCGAAACAGGCCGAGGCGCTGGCCGCTCTGGGCCTGGAGTCCGCCTGGCTCGACGGTGAGATGGTGGTGGCTAACGAGCAGGGTGTGCCGGACTTTCAGGCGCTGCAAAATGCCTTTGAATCCAATCGCAGCGGCAACATCCTTTATTACCTGTTCGACATGCCTTACCTCAATGGCGTGGACCTGCGCGAGGTGCCGGTCGAGGAGCGGCGGGTCGCGCTGGCAACGGTGCTCAAACCCAATAAAGATCCTTTGCTGCGCTTCTCCGACGCGTTCGGCGAGGAGCCGGAAGCCTTGCTCAACAGTGCCTGCCAAATGCAGATGGAAGGGCTGATCGGCAAGCGCCTGGGGTCGCCTTATGTGTCACGGCGCAGCAGTGACTGGATCAAGCTCAAGTGCAAACATCGGCAGGAATTCGTCGTGGTCGGGTTCACCGATCCCCAAGGTGCGCGCAATGCCTTCGGCGCGTTGCTGCTGGGATTGCATGACCGGGACAGTGGCGAGTTGCGCTACGCTGGCAAGGTCGGCACCGGTTTCAACGAGACCACGCTCAAGCACATTTATGAACAGCTCAAACCGTTGCAGGTGAAAAAACCGGCGGTGGTCAATCCGCCGACCGGTTTCGACGCCAAGGGTGTGCATTGGCTCAAACCGGTGTTGCTCGCCGAAGTCGCGTTCGCCGAGATGACCAAGGACGGGTCGGTGCGCCATGCCGTATTCCATGGCTTGCGCGATGACAAGCCCGCCGAAGACATCACCGAGGAGCGTGCGAAAGCCGTGAAAGCCCAGACCAGCAGGAAATCCGCCGCTGACAAACCGGCCACCGCGACGAAAAAGAAAACGGCCAAGGCAGCGCCCGCGCCCTCACAAGTCGGCCTCGGCGACGGCAAAGTGCGCATCACCCACCCGGACCGGGTGATCGATGCGAGCAGCGGCACCACCAAAGTGCAGCTGGCGGAGTATTACGCCAGCGTCGCCGAATGGATTCTGCCCGAGCTCAAGGATCGGCCGGTGGCGCTGGTGCGCGCCCCGGACGGGATCGCCGGCGAGCTGTTCTTCCAGAAAAACGCCGAGCGCCTGGCCATTCCGGGCATCACCACGCTGGACAAGGACGTCACCGGCCAACCGGTGATGATCATCAACAACGCCGAAGCGCTGATTGGCGCCGTGCAGATGAGCACGGTGGAACTGCACACCTGGAACGCTACCACGGAGAATCTCGACAAACCTGACCGCTTCGTTCTCGACCTCGATCCGGACCCGGCGCTGCCGTGGAAAAGCATGGTCGAGGCGACTCAGCTGACGCTGTCGGTACTGGATGAACTGGGGCTCAAGGCCTTCCTCAAGACCAGCGGCGGCAAGGGGATTCACCTGGTGGTGCCGCTGACCCGAAAGCACGGTTGGGACGAGGTGAAGGACTTCAGCCACGCAATTGTCAGCTACATGGCGAAGTTGCTGCCGGAGCGCTTTTCGGCGGTGTCAGGGCCGAAGAATCGCGTCGGGCGGATCTTCATCGATTACCTGCGCAATGGACTGGGTGCCACTACCATCTGCGCCTATGCCGCCCGCACCCGCGAAGGGTTGCCGGTGTCAGTGCCGATTTTTCGGGAAGAGGTGGCAGAGCTCAAGGGCGGTAATCAGTGGAATATCCACAACGTGCAGGAACGACTGGCTGAAGTGGGTGATGAACCATGGGCGGACTTGAAGAAAACCCGGCAAACCATCACCGCCGACATGCGTCGGCGGGTCGGAATGAAAAAATAGCGTCTTGGTTAGTCGCGTTCTTTGCAGCTGCCGCTACCGGACAAACGCCTGCAAATCGCTGGCCAGTTTGTCGATCGCCACTTTGAAGTCTTTGGCGGTGATTTCCTGGCTGGCATTGGACAGCGTGCTGCCGAAGACTTTGCGCACGACTTTGGCCACGGTCTGGTTGGTGCTGGCGTCTTTAAACTCGGCCTCGATGAACAACGTGGAGTCCTGATCCCGATGCCCGCTGGCAGCGGAAACACCACCGACAACGGCCGCGACAGGCACCACTTCATACCATCTCATGCCTTCGTTTTCGGCATTCACCCCGGTGATCGCCGCGCGCATGATCAGTTTTTTTGAACCGCCCGGCGCTGATTGTTCGCTCGATACCACGCGGTATTTCTGCCCCAACACACCTTTGACCTTGCTGGTCATGTAGTTCTGCAGTTCATCCAGGGTTTGCCGATTGACCCGCTCGGTCGGCTTGGGCGCCGGATAGAGCTCCAGTTTGTTGAAGACCACGGTGTCGTAGGCGTTTGGATTCCAGGACGGGCTCACCCAGCGCATCGCGGTTTCGCCGCTGGTGGTGGTGACTTGCTGCAAGTTGTTGTAGTCGGTAAGGAAGCCCGAGTACTGGTCTTTCTCGGTGACTTTCGAGGTGCAGCCCCCGAGTAGCAGACTGGTCAATGCGACGCCGATGAATAATTTCCGGGACAGGTTCATTGTGGTGTGTGCTCCATGGGGGTTGTCTTTTTTTTCGATTGCAGGCATCAAAAACGCCAGGTCATGTTTCCGGTCACCGCTTGAATCCAGGCATTGTCGAATTGACCGGAAGTTCGAGTGCCCGACGTGGACTTGGTCTGGTCGACCGGCATGTCGCCAAGCCAGACCATGGCCCAGCTGACGTTAATGTCGGTGACCTTGTTCAGAGCATAGGTGGCCCCAGCCGCAACGCGCCAGGATTCGTCCATGGGCACGGTAAATGTGCGGTTGCCGTCGGAAACGGCGCTGCTGTCGTAAGCCACGCCGAAATTCCACAACAGCTGCGGGGTGGCCTGGTACTGCGCGCCCAGGGCCAGTTGCCAGGTGTCTTTGAAATGGGCGTCGACGGTGGTCGATTGTGAACCGACTGCGGTGGTGTCGACTTGCACCGCGATATCGCCGAACTCGGACCAGTCCTGCCAGTTGACGGAGGCGAGCAAGGCCCATCGCGGGTCGAGTTGCTGGAACAGGCTCAGGGTCGCGGTTTGCGGCACGGTCATGTCGAGTTGGGTATTGGTGTTGTTGACGCGCTCCAGCAAACGGCCGTCGCCTTTCACATCCAGCCGGTCTTCGAAGTCCAGATCGACCTTGCCGGTGTAGGCCAGGCCAATACGGGTGCCGGGTTGCGGGGCGTAGATCACTCCCACATTCGCCCCAAAACCCCAATCGTTGTCTTTGTACTTGAACTGGCCGTCGCTGCGGTCGGTGAAGCCAAAGGGTGAACGATCGATCGCGGTTTGCGCTTGCAGCATGCCGTACATGGCTTTCACACCGACGCCTACCGACCATTGATCATCGAAGCGATACGCCACGCTGGGCACAAACGACAAACCGGCGAGGCTGACGTTCTGCGCAAAATAGCGCCCGGACCAGTCGTTGTCGTAGTTGGCCGCCAACCCGAAGTCGCCGTAATTGCCGAATCCGACGCTCCAGTGGTCATCGAATTGATGGCTGATGAAAAAGCTGCCGCCGGGAATCGGGTCGAAGGCATTGCCACTGCCGCTGCCCGTGCCGTTGGTGTTTGAGTCGCGATCAAAGCTCAGGTCGCCATAGAGCACCTGCAATCCGCCGGTAATTTGCGTACCTGGCAGATAACTCATGCCCGCCGGATTGCTGGCGATGGTGGAAGGGCCTTGTGCACGGGCGGCGGCACCGGCGTTGGCAAGCCCCACGTTATCGGTGCCGATTTCATAGAGCATGATGCCGCCGGCCTGGGCCTGCTGGCAGCACAGCGCAAACAGGGTGAAGGCGGGTAGGACGGCTGTTTTTAATTGCATGGATCACCTCAGCGGATGTCCGTCATGAACGCGGGTGGCTGGCATCCGCCACCCGTGTAATTCGCCTGTCTACTTGGCCATGGCCGCCCGGGCTGCTTCGATCCTGGCTTTGACCGCTTCCAGGTTGAAGCTCGCGCCTTTTTGCATGGGTGGGAACTCAACCGCCGTTTCAGCCAGTTTGACCACCTGCTGCTGTACAAACACAAAGCGCCAGAACTGGAACTTGAACCACTCGAAGTACTCCAGTGAGCCACTGGCTGCCATGTTTTCCGGCCACCCGGCGCGTTCAAACGGGTCGAGCCGCAGGTTGGTCAGGACCGGCATGTCCAGCGTGACCTTAGCCCCCAGCCAGCCACCGGGCTGATCGATGAAGCGGTACTTGAAGTCATCGATACGGATCGCACCCAGCGTACTTTCGCCGAAGTAGAAAACTTCATGCCGGTTCGACGGACCTTTACCGGTGATCATCGGTGTCTGGTCATAGCCATCGAGGTGGACCTTGTACGTTCTGTCGCCCAGTTGCTTGCCCTTGAGCAGCTCGGTGGCGATGTTCGGGTTGCCGGCGGCGGCAACGAGGGTCGGGAACCAGTCCAGGCCGGACATGATGCCATTGGCCACGGTGTTGGCCGGTACGTTGCCCGGCCAGCGAACGATCGCCGGAACCCTGAAGCCACCTTCCATCACGGTGCCTTTGCCCATGGCAAACGGTGTAGTGCCGCCATCCGGCCAGGTGAAGTTCTCCGCGCCGTTGTCGGTGGTGAAAATCACGATGGTGTTGTCATCCATGCCGTCTTTTTTCAGCTTGGCCATGACGTCGCCGACGATGTCATCGAGCTGCGCCATGCCGGCTTCCTGCTCCGACCAGCCATTCTGCGAATTGCGCATCGCTTCGTACTTGTCGGACAGGTGCGTGACGATGTGCATGCGGGTCGGGTTCAGCCACAGGAAGAACGGTTTGTTATCGGTCTTGGCCTTGTCGATGAAGGTGAAAGCCTTGTCGCGGATTTCGTCGTCGACGGTTTTCATCCGCTCGGGATAGAGCGTACCGGCGTCTTCGATTTTCTGTTTGCCGACCTTGCCCCAGCGCGGCATCACCGTCGTATCGTCGGTGGTGGTCGCCCAGCTGTGGACCATGTTGCGCGGGCCAACGGTGGCCAGAAGTTCTTGCGGATAATTGGGGTGTGCCGGGTCTTCCATGGCGTCGAGGTGATAGAGGTAACCGAAGAACTCGTCGAACCCGTGCACGGTGGGCAGAAATTCGTTCAAGTCGCCCAGATGGTTTTTGCCAAACTGGCCAGTGGAGTAACCCATGGCCTTGAGCGCGGTGGCAATGGTGACCGCTTCAGCGGGAATACCGACAGGTGAGCCGGCCTGGCCGACCGTGGTCATGCCGGTACGGATCGGCAGTTCACCGGTAATGAAATTGGCACGCCCGGCGGTGCAACTGGCTTCGGCGTAGTAGTCGGTAAAGCGCATGCCTTCTGCAGCGAGCTGGTCGAGGTTGGGGGTCCGGCCGGCCATCATGCCCTGGTTGTAGACGCCGATATTGGACCAGCCAATATCGTCGCCCATGATGACCACGATGTTGGGGGCGGGTTTGTCGACCGCTTGGGTGATGCCGGGTAGAACCATTGCAGACAACAACATTGAAACAGCAAACAACCGGGTTAATTTTGTCTGGTTCATGAGCAGCTCCTGCGTACTGATAAGTACCGAAGTCAGGCCCCCCGACCTTTTTTAAATGGGGTATCCCCCGAAAGAGCGTAGGTATGAACTGGGAAATATCCAGTAGTAATTGACAGTGATGGGCAGCTGTCTCATGAGCGTTACAGCATGGTTGGCGATGGCCGGATTCAACTGATCTTTTCGCACCAATCCCTGCCCGACGACTCCATCACCAGCGAAACATTGGCAGCGGTTTGAGCGGGGAGCGCAGGAATTGCCGTGCGGTTTGCCGGAGCAGCATCCCGTGAAAACCATGATTGGGCAGTACCGACTTCACCGTTTTGATGTAGGCCCGCGGCAGGCCGAACGTCAGCAGGCCGAGCGACACGTCAATGATATCGGCGCGTCGGAAGGGCTCGACGCTGAGCGCATGGTCGGCAGCATAGGACCGCACTTTGTGGTGTTCCAGGATCAGTGCCGTCACTTCGCCGCTCAAGTGCGACAGTTGCCGATTGGCGAGGTAGTCGGTGGCCAGGCGCACCGAGGGTTCCAGGTAATCAATGGTTTGATCGGTCCAGATGCCCAGGTCGTGAAACGCCCCGGCGATCTGCACGGCTTCGGAGGGCAGGCCTTCAATGCCGCTGATCGCGCGGTAGAAGTTCAGCACCCGGTAAATGTGATTGCGATAACCCAACAAATCGGCACCGATCGCCAGGGCGTAGGACGTCAGTATTTCGTCGGTCACGGGGAATTCGAGAAGGGGATTCATCGGTACGGACCTCACGCGTCGCGCAACAGGTCATTGGCGTTGAGGATCTCGAAGGCGATCTCCGGGCGTTTCTCCAGGCTGCGGCGAATCGCGGCGGGGATCGACTGGCGGGTCTTGCGGCACAAGCCCGGCAACTCGCCGAGGGTGATGCCGATGCCGCGCATGGTTCGCACTTCGTTGAAACTGGGGACGATGTCCACGCGGATGCCCAGTTGTGCGTACATGCGGTTTTGCAAGCGTTCGAGGTCAGCCAGGCTTTCCAGGTTTTCCAGACGATCGAGCAGACGCTTTTCTTCCTGTCGGGTCAGAAACAGGATGCGCACGTCCGCGCCCGGTGTTTCCAGCAACGGGTCTCGCCCGCAGATGCAGGCGCCGGGCGGGCAGGGTGAGCGGATCGGAGCGGAGGTCGTCATGGGCCTTAATCATAGAGCGCCCCAGACGAATCGTCAGTCGGAAATATCGGTCACCGGGATGATCTGTTCGCCGTCGGGCTGAGTGCCGGTCACCGTTTTCCTTTCCCGACGATCATTGATCCAGTTGTCCACCTGGGCGCCGAACTCGGCCGGGGCTTTACGTCCGACCCTGCGGGCAAGGTCGAGAATGGTCTGCTGGGCGAGGGCGTCTTCCATGCGTTGCTGCGCGGTCATCATGACGGCGTGAACCGAGCAATGACCTTCCACTGCCCACGTCGGCGGGGAGCCTTCAAACAACGCGCAACGCCCACGGATATCACGGCAATCGAAGATGAGCTTCTGGCCATCAATGGCGTTAACGATGTCCAGCACGCTGATTTCGTCCGCCGGCCGCGCCAGTTTGAACCCGCCGCGCACACCCTCGGTCGCGACCACCAGTTTGGCCTTGGCCAGTTTGGTGAAAATTTTCGCCAGGTAGTCCAGCGGCACGCCTTGCAGCTCAGCGAGGTCGCGCACGCTTGCCTCACGGCTGTCGCCGTAATCGCCCACCAGAAAAAGCAGGCAGTGAATGCCGTACTCAACGCCCGCGCTGTAGAGAGACATGGTTATCTCCGACTGAATGAGTCGCCAATATTACCAGCCGATTGTCAGGGGTGCAACGAAGCATCGGCATGCCCTTGATCGCCTGTCTGTCCCGTTCTGCATATAGATCGAAGCTTGTGTCTGGATTGTCGAGGTATCTGAATGTGTGATGATAACCATCGATAGAAGGTTGTTGCGTCCTGTAACTCGGATCACTATAGTCGCCGTTGTTAGCTCGGCGACGAGTTCAGTCTTTGGTCTTCTTCGGAGTTAAAACAATGAAACAGCACATTCTGGTCATCGGCGCAGGTTTCGGTGGCATGTGGACGGCATTGAGCGCCACGCGCCTGTTGGACATCCATGATCACAACCACGTAGACGTCACGGTACTGGCGCCTCAGGCCGAGCTGCGGGTGCGTCCACGCTTCTACGAGCCGAATGCTCATCAACTGGCAGCACCCCTTGGCGACCTGTTCGATGCCGTCGGTGTGAAGTTCATCAAGGGCGCAGCGCAATCCATCGACGTGCAGCAAAAACAAGTCGGCTACACCGATGCATCGGGTACCGAACAGGTGTGCAGCTACGACAAACTCGTTCTGGCCACCGGCAGCGGTCTCGCGTTGCCCAACACTCCGGGCGTGGCCCAACACGCCTTTGACGTGGACCAGATTGAACAGGCGATACGCCTGGAAAACCATCTGAAATCCCTGGCCAACCTGCCGCAAAGTAAAGCTCGAAACACCGTGGTTGTGGCCGGTGGCGGCTTTACCGGGATTGAAACGGCGACTGAAATGCCGGCGCGTCTGCGGGCCATCCTCGGCGAGGACGCTGACATTGAAGTGATCATTGTCGATCGCGGTGAAAAAGTCGGGGCGTCCATGGGCAGCGAAATCAGCCAGTCGATCGCCGAAGCCAGCACTGAGCTGGGCGTGAAATGGCGCTTGAAGTCGTCGGTCGTTGCTGTCGATGAAAACGGTGTGACCCTGGCCGATGGCCAACGCATCGACGCCAAGACTGTGGTCTGGACCACCGGGGTGCGGGCAAGCTCGCTGACCGAGCAGATCCCGGCCGAACGCGACCACCTCGGTCGCCTGCACGTTGACGCCCACCTGAAAGTCATCGGTCAGGACGACATCTTTGCCACCGGTGATGTGGCTTATGCCGCCGCGGATGACATCGGCAACTACGCCATGATGACCTGCCAGCACGCGATCTCGCTGGGGCGTCATGCCGGCAACAACGTCGCTGCGCAAATCCTGGGCGTGTCGCCGAAGGCGTACAGCCAGCCCAAGTACGTTACTTGTCTGGATCTGGGTGCGTGGGGCGCGGTGTACACCGAGGGTTGGGATCGCCAGGTGAAACTGGTCAAGGAGGAAGGCAAATCGCTGAAGACCCAGATCAATACGGTGTGGATCTATCCGCCGGCCGCTGACCGCGCAACTGCGCTGGCGGCTGCGGATCCGATGATTCCGGTTGTGGCCTGATAAGCAGCTGTCTCGATAAGGCTGCCTGTATGAAAAATCCCGCTCAAGTCACCTTGGGCGGGATTTTTTTATTCAGATGCGGAAGGCTTGCCGGCCTACCAGCAACCATTTGCCAGCTTTCTTTTGCCAGATCTGGAAGTTTTCGATTTCAGTCGGGACCACCTCGGTGCCCTTGATCGCCTGTGCCGAAAAATGATGACGAACCAGCGCTACATCACCCGAGACGGTGATGGTCTGGTTCTGCATTTCCAGGGTTTTGAAAGCGCTCTTGCCCGTTTCGATATCGGCGATGAAGTCTTTCTTGTCCTGGACCTTGCCGCTCGAGTGCCCGTAGGTCAGGTTCTCAGCAGTAAGCGCTTTCAGTTCGGGGATGTTCTTGTTGAGCATGGCTTGCGTCAGATGGTCCACCGCCTGCGCCACATCCTTCTCGCCCGGAGCAGGGGCTGCCATCACGTAGCCACTAAAGAGGCACAGAAAACCAATCAGCACTTTCACTTTTTTCATGGGGAGTTCCTTGTTGTTATGAATGACTCATCGGTCATCGTACAACCTAGCAAAAATTTAATGAATAGTGGCAATACGACGTGGCAAGACTTCTATGGGCTGATAGAAGTCTTGCCGGTTAAAGGGAGGGGGTTTGGATTGCAGCTTCAGGCCAGCATCGATAGCAGGGCACCTTGACGGTCCAGTTTGGCCAGGTCGTCGAAGCCTCCGACATGGGTGTCACCGATGAATATCTGCGGCACGCTGCGACGACCGCTGCGGGTGAGCATTTCCTGGAATTTTCCGGGGTTCGATTGAACATTGATCTCCTGGCTGGCGATGCCTTTGCTGGCCAGCAGCGCCTTGGCATTGCGGCAATAAGGGCAGGTGTCGGTGGTGTAAAGCGTCACAGTGCTCATGGGGTGTACTCCTCGGGTCAGACATCCGCCTCAAGCATCGATGGCAGGGAAGTCGATGTCGGTCAGGGCCAGGTTGTTGAGGTAATTGGTCAGCGTCTGCGAGGCAATGTGGGCGACCACCTCGATGATCTTGGCATCGGTGATGCCGGCTGCACGCGCCGCTTCAATCTGCTCGTTACTCAGGTGGCCGCGACTTTCGGTGATTTGCCGGGCCAGCGTGGCAAATGCGTTGAGTTGGCCGTGTCGAGCACTGACGATGTCTTGCGCGGACAGCCCGGCCTTGCCGGCAAACACGGTGTGCGCCGCCAGGCAGTAGTCGCAACCGTTGACCTGCGAAGTGGCCAGAAAGATCGCTTCTTTTTCAGGGGCGCTCAGGGACGTTTTGCCCAGGGCCACCGACTGTTGCAGATAGGCCGACAGGACGGCGGGGGCATGGGCCAGCGTCTTGAAGACGTTGGGCAAGAAGCCGATTTTTTTCTGCACGCCTTCCAGCAGCGGGCGAGTGGTGTCGGTGGCGTGTTCAAGGTTCAGGGGGGCGATGCGGCTCATGTTGAGACTCCGTCGATTCAAGCGCGGTATGCGCTGGGTACGGGGTCCATGCTATGGATCATTGCTGGCCTTAAGGGTGCAAATCGTCGAGGATATGCGACAGATCGTCCAGATATGTTCCCCGGGGAGTCGTTCCATGGATCGCTTGTCCACCTTGCTCACGCATTTCGGTGTCAGTGCCGGCACTTTCCACAGTGGCGATTTTTGCGGCGTCACGTCCTTCGATGGCGACCAGGCCACCGGACACCTGCATTTGCTTCAGGCTGGCGAACTGACGCTCAAACTGGCTGATGAGCGAGTCCTGCAGCTCAATGAACCGACGCTGATTTTTTTCCCGCGACCTTATCGTCACCGCTTGTTCGCCAGCGAAGCGTCGGGCACTCAATTGGTGTGCGCCTCTCTGGAGTTCGACGGTGGGGCGGGCAACGCCCTGGCGGCCGCGCTGCCTGAATACCTGGTGCTCAAACTCGACAGCATCCCGACCCTGGCCGGCACGCTGGACTGGCTGTTCAGCGAGGCGTTCGGCGGCATTTGTGGTCGCGAAGCGATGATGGATCGGCTGTTCGAACTGCTGGTGATTCAGTTGTTGCGGCACATCCTGACCAGCCGTGACCAGACGCCCGGGATGATGGCCGGTCTCGCCGACCCACGCCTGGCGCGCCCCTTGAGCCTGATGCACGACGCGCCCGGCAAGGCCTGGACCGTGGCCGAACTGTCGGCGGCAGCCAATATGTCCCGGGCCAGTTTCGCCGACTACTTTCGCTCGGTGGTGGGGCAGACGCCGGTCGACTATCTGGTGAGCTGGCGGATCAGCCTGGCGCAGAAACGCTTGCGTGAGGGCAAGTCCATCGCGCTGATCGCCGATGAAGTCGGCTACGAAAGCCCCTCGGCGCTGGCCCGGGCGTTTCGTCGTAAAACCGGTTCCAGCCCGCGCGAGTGGTTGCAAGACGCCAAACGCCCGCGGTGACCACCCCCGTTGGTCAAGCACATTCCCTGTAGGAGCGAGCCTGCTCGCGAAAGCGCTGGATCAGTCGTCATCGATGTTGGATGTGCCGGCCTCTTCGCGAGCAGGCTCGCTCCCACAGGTTGGGTGGGCGTGAGATAAACTCATCTACGGGCACCGAACCGTGGGAGTGACACCTGTGGCGCAATTTAAATGGACTCACTGATCACCGCCGCAGCGCACGCACTCGCGGCGGGCGATCCCCTCGGTGCGCTGAACCGGGTTGCCTTGCGCGACGATGCCCCTGCGCTGGCGCTTCGCGGCATCGCCATGGCGCAATTGGGCGATCTGGTCCGGGCCAAGGCGTTGGTGCGCAGCGCCGCACGCGCCTTCGGTCCGAAAGCGCCTGTGGCCCGGGCGCGGTGCGTGGTCGCCGAGGCCGAAATCGCCCTGGCTTCACGGGATCTCGGCTGGCCGGTGAAGGCGCTCGAAGCGGCGCGAGTGACTTTGCAGGCGCATGGCGATGGCGCGAATGCGGCCCATGCGCGGTATTTGCAGGTTCGACGTTTGTTGTTGATCGGGCGTCTGGATGAGGTCGACCGTTTGCTCGCCGAGCTCGACCCCGCACCGCTGCCGCCGGCATTGCGCGTCGTTCATGAATTAGTGGTGGCCGGGATCGCCGTGCGGCGACTCGAAACAAGAAGGGCGCGGTCTGCGCTCGAAAGGGCCGAACGTGCGGCCTCAGACGCCGGTATTCCCGCGCTCACCGCCGAAGTTGAACACGCCGCTCAAGTCCTCGACACGCCCGCTGCGCGACTGATTGCCCGGGGTGAAGAACGCCCCCTGCGGCTGGATGAGGTGGAAGCATTGCTGAGTTCACCGTCTCTGGTCGTCGACGCGTGCCGATACGGCGTGCGCGGCGCGGGGATGTCGGTGTCCCTGGCCAAACGACCGGTGTTGTTCGCCCTCGTGCGGGCGTTGGCCGAAGCCTGGCCCGAGGATGTGGCGCGGGAAACACTGATCACCCAGGCCTTTCGCCAGAAGCTCACCGATGAATCCCATCGCGCCAGACTGCGCGTCGAAATCGGTCGGCTTCGCAAAGCGCTGAAACCCCTGGCCGGTATCAGTGCGACGAAACGCGGGTTTGCGCTGCAACCAGAGAGTGCTGATGACGTTGTCGTGCTGGCGTGGCCCGTCGAAGAGCCGCAGGCGGCGCTGCTGGCCTTCCTCGCCGACGGGGAATCATGGTCGAGTTCGGCGCTGGCCCTGGCGCTGAAGGCCAGTCAACGCACGGTGCAACGGGCCCTCGATTCGCTGGCAACCGCCGGCAAAGTGCAATCGTTTGGTCGCGGGCGCGCCCGGCGCTGGATGACGCCGCCGCTGCCTGGATTCGCGACGACTTTGTTACTCACAGCTTGGGTGCCGGGTGACTAGGATCCATCCCACCACCCAACGAAGAGGATGCAACCATGAAGCAATCATCTGCCGAGATCATTCACGAATACGGACCTTTTCCGGGCGTCGACGCCGTGCATGGCGTTTCTTATGACGGCGAGCATGTCTGGTTCGCCTCCGGAGAAAAACTCAACGCCCTCGACCCTGTAAGCGGTAAGACGCCTCGTTCCATCGATGTCGCCGCGCATGCCGGAACAGCCTTTGACGGCCGGCACCTGTACCAGATCGCCGAGGATCGCATTCAGAAGATCGATCCTTCGAATGGTCGTGTACTCGGCACCATTCCGGCGCCCGGCGGTGGGGGCGACTCAGGGCTCGCCTGGGCTGAAGGCACGCTTTGGGTGGGCCAGTATCGCGAGCGCAAGATCCATCAAATCGACCCCGACACCGGCAAGATTCTTCGCACGATCGAGTCCAACCGTTTCGTCACCGGGGTCACCTGGGTGGAAGGCGCGCTCTGGCACGGCACTTGGGAAGGTGAGGAAGGTGAATTGCGGCGAGTAGACCCGAACACCGGCGAGGTGCTGGAAAGCCTCACGCTACCAACCGGCGTCGGCGTGTCAGGGCTTGAGTCCGACGGTGCGGACCGATTTTTTTGCGGCGGAGGCAATAGTGGCAAGGTGAGGGCCGTTCGTCGGCCCGCCTGATCCTAAAACGTGAACTGACGCGAAGACCGAGGTGCGCTCTGGGCCAATTCGATCTCCAGCAGGTGTTCAACCAACACGTCATTGAGGAACCGGAATTGATCGTTGAGCCCGACCACTTCATTGTTGAAGTGGTTCGCGGCTGCCGGTATCAGCAATGCCTCGAAGTTTTTGTCGAACACCAGTGACAGCTCTTTGCGAGAGACGAATGGCTGCGAATAGAAGTTGTTACCGAACACCGGGAAGCTTACGCAAAGGGTAATGGCGTGGATCATGATCTGCGCTCCTTGGCGAGGACGATGTAGGAAAAGACAGTCAGCGTAACGGCCGTCAGGGCCAGGCAGGTCAGCAGATGGATCAACATGATTTTCCCCTCCGGTGTGGGGTTTTGCCTTGGGATGGGTTGATCCTGCGCCTGGCGGTTTTTTAGCGGAAGGCAATCGTCGCGATGGTGAGTATCGACGCCGTTGATGGTGATCTTCAGGGCCCCATCGCGAGCAGGCGCGCTCCCACATGGATTGGCGTCGTTCGCAAGCCTGTGTTTCACCACAGACCACTGTGGGAGCGACCCTGCTCGCGATGAGGCCCTGGAAAACACCACCAGCTCCAAACGAACAAACCCCGCCACCTATACTCAAATAAACAGTCCTTTGAACACCGGACATACCGTCCGGGGAACACTGTAGGAACCGCGATCTTGAACCTGCGTTCGCTGATCGTCCCCGTGATGGTGGTGTTGGCGGGATGCGCCACGCCTGTGCGTGCCCCGGTGGTGGCGCCGGTCGTGGTGGTGTCGCAAAGCACCTGGCGGCAGGTGGACCAGGAGATTGTCGCCGCGTCGCAGTCCGCGACCGAGCAGACCAAAATCTATGCCCGGGGCGCCATGGATTACTGGCGCACGCGGGTCTACCAACTGACCGAAGAGAACTTCATTCCCTGGTTCAGCAGTTACTGGACCCAGGAATGGCTATCGGTGAAGGTCAGCTGGTACAGCCTCAGTGCCAAGGGTGAGCAGGATGCCTCGGCCAAGCGCCTGGCGGCCTACCTGCTGGAGCAATACCAGAAACGCGTGCTGGCGCCGGTCGCGGTAGAGATCGATCCCGACGCGATTCTCGGCTTGGCGACGGCCTTCTACGTGGACATTCTTCAGGAGGAACTGCAGCGAATCTCCCAGCGCCACGGCGTGCCGATGGCCCAGCTCAACGGCCGCATCCAGAAAATTCCCGCGATTGCACTCGGGCCACCGCCCGCGCGTGATGCGTCGCTGTATCAGGTCGTGCACACCCAACCGCTGAATTCGTTGCCGGCCTACGCGGCGTTGATCGAGAAAATCCACAAGGCGGGGGGCGACAAAGGCGTTGATTCGACCGACACCGCCATGGCGCCGGTGGCCAAGCGCGCCAGTCAACGGATGGAGGCCGAAATGGCCCCGCGAGGCGCGGCCAGTGCGGTGGCCGCAGCAGCCGGGAAACTGGCCGGCGCACTGATTTCGGTGGGGGTAGCCGGCATTCGGGCGATTATTCAGGCCAATGACCGGCCGGACAGCGAAGCGCTGATTCGCGCCAGCCTGGGCAATACGTTCGACAAGGCCTGGATGAAACTGGTGCAGAACCCGACCTCCGGCGTCATGGCGGGGACGCTGTACATGGCGGCGCAGATCGAGGGCAACCTGGCGGAGAGCGCCGACGTACCGTCGGTCAGTTCGGGCGGCGGCGCTGTCGATTGGAGCCCGAAAGAATCGACTACCCAGCAGACCGTTCCATAACCGAAGGAGAAACACCATGTCCTACGTTGATGGCTTCCTCGCTGCCGTGCCCACCGCCAACCGCGAAAAATTCAAGAAACACGCTGAGACCGCTGCGGTCATTTTCAAGGAATGTGGCGCGCTCAGCGTCGCTGAATGCTGGGGCGACGACGTGCCGGACGGCAAAGTAACCTCGTTTCCCATGGCGGTGAAACTCAAGGAGGACGAAACCGTGGTGTTCAGTTGGATCATCTGGCCGGACAAGGCCACCCGTAATGCGGGCATGGACAAAATGATGAACGATCCGCGGATGCAGCCGGACGTCAATCCGATGCCCTTCGATGGCCAGCGCCTGGTCTTTGGTGGTTTTGAAATGATCGTGAAGGCCTGATCCCGTCGAAAGGATCACTCCGGCGACGGGGTGATCCTGCAACTTTTGCGGTTGCGGATCTCGCTGTCCGTCGGCCGCTCCCTGACGAATTCGAAGCGCGGCTCACCTTCGCTATAGTGAACCAGCCAGCCCCATTCCAGCTCGGACTCATCCTGCCCCGGTTTCGGCGGCATTGCCCACCATGGCTCTTTGCTGATGATCTGTCGCATGGCCCCCTCCCGTTGATTCGGTTGGTTCAACTATAACGTGCATGTCAGGAGCTGCCAGGCATGACTGACGAATCCCGTGAACCGTTCAAGCGGCTGTTTTTCGCACTCAATTGCCCGCCGGAGCAGCGCAAGGCCATTGCTCAATGGCGCAGCGCCCTTGAGCTGCGCAGCGGGCGTCCGGTGCCGGCGGAAAACTTTCACCTGACATTGTTGTTTTTGGGGGCTGTCGGCGTGGCGCAGATTGGCGAGATCTGTACGGCGGCCGGGAAGGTCCACATACCGGGTATACCGCTGAGGTTGGCGCTGGATCGAATGGAGGTCTGGCGCCGGGCAGGGGTGTTGGTCCTGGCGCCGGAGCAGGCACCGCCGGAGTTGTTGCGTCTGGTGTATGCGCTGGAACAGGCGATGTTGCCGTTTGGCGTTGAAGAGACGCCGAAGGCGTTTCGGCCGCACCTGACGTTGATGCGTGATTATCGAATGCCGGTGCCTGAGTCCGCGACGCCGCCCGAGTTTGTCCTGCGGGCTGATCGCTTTGTCTTGTTTGAATCCCATAAGGGGCGGTATCGGGCGCTGGCGGAATGGCCGCTGGCCCTTGCATAAAAAAAGGCGCCCGAGGAGGGCGCCTAAGTTCACCTTAACCGAGGAAGCCAGGTGAGGCCGTTCGTCAGAGAGGATGCAGCGGTGGTAAGGCGCTACGTGAACGGAAACTTTGATAGTGATCGTTCCCACGCGTGGGAACGATCATTGAGCGACTATTTCCCGAGTTTCACCCGCGTCCAGCCCCGAGTCATCACGCGCTGAACGCCGATCGGCATATCCGGAATCGCATACAGCGTCGCCATGACCGCTTGCGGCGGATACGACCCCGGATCATCCCGGATGGCCTCATCCACCAACGGTGTGGCCGCCGCATTGGCGTTGCTGTAGCCGATGTTGTTGGTGATCTCGGCGATGATGTCCGGGCGCATCAGGAAGTTCATGAACAGGTAGGCGTTCTCCACGTTCGCCGCGTCCTTGGGGATCGCGACCATGTCGTAGAAGCTGCCGGCCCCTTCTTTCGGAATGCTGTAATCGATCTTCACTTTGTCGCCCGCTTCCTGGGCTCGCGCCTTGGCTTGCAGCACGTCCCCGGAGTAACCGACCGCGACGCAGATGTTGCCGTTGGCCAGGTCGGAGATGTATTTCGACGAATGGAAGTACGCCACCGACGGCCGAATTTTCATGAACAGCGCTTCGGCTTCGGCGATCTGAGCCTTGTCCTGGGAGTTCACCGGATAACCCAGGTAGTGCAGGGCCGCCGGGAGCATTTCTGTAGGCGAGTCGAGGAAGCTGATGCCGCACGCTTTCAGTTTTTCCGCGTTTTCCGGTTTGAACAGCAAGTCCCAGGAGTTGGTCGGTGCATTGGCGCCGAGCACTTCCTTGACCTTGGCCGGGTTGAAGCCAATGCCGATCGAACCCCACATGTACGGGAAAGCGTGGCCGTTATCCGGGTCACTGGCGGACGCGTTTTTCAGCAGCACCGGGTTGAGGTTTTTCCAGTTCGACAGCTTCGACTTGTCCAGTTCCTGATAGACCCCGGCCTTGATCTGCTTGGCCAGGAAACTGTTGGACGGCACCACGATGTCGTAGCCGGACTTGCCAGCGAGCAGACGAGCTTCAAGGGTTTCATTGCTGTCGAACACATCGTAGGTCACGCGGATGCCGGTCTCGTCTTCGAACTTCTTGACGGTGTCCGGGGCGATGTAATCCGACCAATTGTAGACGCGCAGAACCTTGTCATTGGCCTGGGCAACGGTGGCAATCGCGCCCACTAAGGACAGTGTCAGCAGAGTCCTGCCAAACATTTTCATCGGTACAACTCCATTCTTTTTATTCAGTGACACAAAGCAAAAATGCGGTAAACACAAAACCTGTGGGGCAATACACAACCTGTGGCGAGGGAGCTTGCTCCCGCTTGGCTGCGAAGCGGCCCCAAGAATTCTGGCAACCCTGCCAATTGTGTGAGTGCTGCGCACTCAAGCGGGAGCAAGCTCCCTCGCCACAGTTAACTCAACAACCTAAACCGCCGCTTCCACCATTCGCTTTTCAGGTTGCTGCCACGATTCGCTCGCGGTCTGGTCCATCGCTTCCTGGATCGCACGTTTGCGGGTGGCTTCGGCACGGCGGCTGAAGTACCAGACCATGAAGGTCACGATCGAAACGGCCAACAGAATCAAACTCGCCACGGCGTTGATCTCAGGCTTCACCCCCAGACGTACCGCCGAGAACACTTCCATCGGCAAGGTCGTCGAACCCGGCCCCGAGACGAAACTCGCCAACACCAGGTCATCCAGCGACAGGGCAAACGACATCATGCCGCCGGCCGCCAGTGACGGCGCGATCATCGGAATGGTGATCAGGAAAAACACCTTGAACGGCTTCGCCCCAAGGTCCATCGCCGCTTCTTCGATGGACAAATCCAGCTCACGCAAACGCGCCGAGACCACCACCGCGACATACGCCGCACAGAACGTGGTGTGGGCGATCCAGATGGTGACGATGCCACGTTCCATCGGCCAGCCGATCAACTGCGCCATCGCCACGAACAGCAGCAACAGCGACAGGCCGGTGATGACTTCCGGCATCACCAGCGGCGCGGTCACCAGACCGCCAAACAAGGTGCGACCCTTGAAGCGCGTCACGCGAGTCAGCACGAATGCCGCCAACGTCCCCAGCGCCACCGCCGCAATCGCCGTGTAGCAGGCGATTTCCAGCGAGCGCACCACCGAGCCCATCAGTTGCGTGTTGTCGAGCAGACCGGCGTACCACTTGAACGACCAGCCGCCCCAGACCGTCACCAGTTTGGAAGCGTTGAACGAGTAGATCACCAGAATCAGCATCGGCAAGTAGATAAACGACAGGCCGAAAATCAGCATGAACTTTGAAAATCCGAAGCGTTTCATCCCCGTGCCTCCATCTCTTTGGCCTGGCTGCGGTTGAACAGCAGAATCGGCACAATCAGGATTAACAGCATCACCACCGCCAGGGCAGACGCCACCGGCCAGTCGCGGTTATTGAAGAACTCTTGCCACAGCACGCGACCGATCATCAGTGTCTCAGGGCCGCCCAGCAGCTCCGGAATCACGAATTCACCGACCACCGGAATGAACACCAGCATGCAACCGGCAATGATCCCGTTCTTGGCCAGCGGCACGGTGATTTTCCAGAAGTTATTGAAGTTGCTCGAACCCAGATCCGACGCCGCCTCCAGCAAGCTTTGATCGTGCTTGACCAGGTTGGCGTACAGCGGCAGCACCATGAACGGCAAGTAGGCGTAAACCACACCGATATACACGGCCGTGTTGGTGTTGAGGATCTCGATCGGGTGATCGGTCAGCCCGGTCCACATCAAAAAACCGTTGAGCAAACCGTTGTTGCTGAGGATGCCCATCCACGCATACACGCGGATCAGGATCGCGGTCCAGGTCGGCATCATGATCAGCAGCAGCAAAACGTTTTGCGTTTCCTTGCTGGCCTTGGTGATCGCGTAGGCCATCGGAAAACCGATCACCAGGCACATCAATGTGCTTAAAAACGCGACCTTCAACGAGCCGAAGTAGGCCGAGATGTACAGCTCATCCTGAGTCAGCAGCGAGTAGTTGCCGAGGTTCAGCAGCAGCTGGAATTTCTGCTCGGCGAAGGTGTAGATCTCGGAGTAAGGAGGAATGGCCAGGGCCGCTTCCGAGAAGCTGATCTTCATCACCAGGAAGAACGGCAACAGGAAAAACAGGCACAGCCACAGGAAAGGAATCCCGATGACGAGCTTTCGACCACTCGGCATCAGCCGCATGAACCGCTGATTGAGTGTTTTCATGAGCGCAGTACCACGCCGCTGTCGTCTTCCCACCACACGTAGACTTTGTCGTCCCAGGTCGGTCGCGCGCCACGGCGTTCGGCGTTGGCCATGAACGATTGCACGACTTTGCCGCCAGGCAATTCCACGTAAAACACCGAGTGACCGCCGAGGTAGGCGATGTCATGCACCTTGCCTTGGGACCAGTTGTAGCGAGTGTCCGGCTTGAGGGTACTGACCAACATTTTTTCCGGGCGGATCGCGTAGGTGATCGACTTGTCCTGCACCGAGGTGCTGACGCCGTGACCGACGTAAATCTTCTGTTCCAGGTCCGGGCTGTGAATGATCGCGTGACCTTCAAGGTCTTCCACCACCGTGCCTTCGAAGGCGTTCACGTTGCCGATGAACTCGCAGACCATGCGGCTGACCGGTGCTTCATAAATGTCGACCGGACTGCCGATCTGCGCGATCCAGCCCAGGTGCATGATCGCGATGCGCTCAGCCATGGTCATGGCCTCTTCCTGGTCATGAGTCACCATCACGCAGGTCACGCCGACCCGTTCGATGATTTCTACCAGCTCCAGTTGCATCTGCGAACGCAGCTTCTTGTCCAGGGCGCCCATCGGTTCGTCGAGCAGCAACAGCTTCGGACGCTTGGCCAGGGAGCGGGCGAGGGCCACGCGCTGACGCTGACCGCCGGACAATTGATGGGGTTTGCGTTTGGCGTACTGGGTCATGTGCACCAGGCGCAGCATCTCTTCAACGCGGGCGTCGATTTCGCTGGCGGGCAAACGGTCCTGCTTGAGGCCGAAGGCAATGTTCTGCGCCACTGTCATGTGTGGGAACAAGGCGTATGACTGGAACATCATGTTGATCGGCCGTTCATACGGCGGCATGTTGGTGATGTCGACACCGTCGAGCAGAATCCGTCCCTCGGTCGGGCGCTCGAAGCCCGCGAGCATGCGCAGCAGGGTCGATTTGCCGGAGCCGGAACCACCGAGCAGGGCGAAGATTTCGCCTTGATGGATCTCAAGCGAGACATCATCCACCGCGGTGGTTTCGTCGAATTTCTTGGTGACGCGGTCGACTTTCACCAGCACCTTTTTTGGTGCCTGGTGACCCTCAAGAGCCTTCCTGTAGATGCTGGAGGCGTTTGCCATGTGAAACTCCCAACAGGTTTCAGTCGTCGGGCCAACGCGGCCTGACTTAAGAGTGGATTGCTAGCCCGGACAGGTTCAGTCGGAGCACGAACCCTGTAGGAGCGAGGCTTGCCCGCGAAGGCGGTGTATCAGGTATCGATGATGTCGACTGACACTCCGCCTTCGCGGGCAAGCCTCGCTCCTACAAGAGGTTGCGCTCGCCTGATCCGCATCGATCGGGCTTGTTCGGCGCCGCCGTCCTGGCTGCCTGGTAGTACTTGTTGTTATCGCAGTGTGTTGTTGTCGCAAGTCACGGACGCGCAAAGACACGCCCGCCTGACTCGCGGGGGCAGTAAAGGGTTGTTTTAAGTCAGCGGGTTTTACGCAACGCGGCCCGTCGCCGGCACGCATCACCGAACGCCTGGAAAATGCTCAAGTAGGGCGGGTTCGACAGGACCTGCCATTCCGGGTGCCATTGCACACCGACGGCAAACGCCTGGCTGTGTTCCACCGAAATGGCTTCGATCAAACCGTCCGGCGCAACCGCTTCGGCGCGCAGGCCTGGCGCCAATCGATCAATACCCTGACTGTGAATCGAATTGACCCTGAACTCGGCGGGCAACTCCATCGCTTCGAACACGCCACCCGGTTGCACCGTCACGGTATGCGCCGGGGCGTATTGCACCGCCAGCTCGGGACTGTCCGCTTCCCGGTGATCGAGCATGCCGGGCAGTTCATGCACCTTCTGGTGCAGGCTGCCGCCGAACGCCACGTTCATTTCCTGAAAGCCGCGGCAGATGCCGAGCACCGGCACGCCCGCCGTAATGGCTGCACGTAATAAAGGAAGGGTGGTGGCGTCCCGCGCCGGATCGTGATCCGTGCCGGGGGCACTGTCCGGGCCTTGATAGTGGAAGGGTTCCACATTCGAGGGCGAGCCGGTCAGCAACAGACCGTCGAGCTGCGCGAGCAGGTCGTCGATATCGGTCAATTCGCCTAGGGAAGGAATAACGACGGGCAGCCCCAAAGCCGCAACGCTGACAGCACGCAAGTACTTGTCGCCGCTGATGTGGTAGGGGTGCAGGCCAATCTGTTTGACGCACGCTGTAACGCCGATCAATGGCTTGAATGCCATTTTTATCACCTCGAAGTTTCACACTTGAACGAGCTTTTCCGGAGCTTAGCCTTGTTGATTTTAATTAACAACTCTCATGTAAAAAATTCTAAACGCCGATCGTCCGATCCTCAGGGTTTACGCGGTGCTCAAGACCGTTACGGCACTCTCGTCCCCCAAAAAGGCCCGAAAATAAAGGTGGAGAGGCCAAGTGTTCGCTATTGACTTCACTTTGCCGTTCGGGTTGACTGGGCTCGCAACAAGGTAGTGAACATAATAATTAACAGCTAATAGGTGCATCATGTCGGTCCCTCTGCGTACCGTTCAACTCAACGAAGCAAACGCATTCCTTAAGAAATATCCTGAGGTTTTGTACGTCGACCTTCTGATTGCGGATATGAACGGTGTGGTGCGCGGCAAGCGCATCGAACGCACCAGTCTTCATAAGGTTTACGAAAAAGGCATTAACCTGCCGGCGTCTCTGTTTGCTCTGGACATCAATGGTTCTACGGTGGAAAGCACCGGCCTGGGTCTGGACATCGGCGACTCGGATCGAATCTGCTATCCCATCCCTGGCACTCTGAGCATCGAGCCGTGGCAGAAGCGTCCAACCGCGCAGTTGCTGATGACCATGCACGAACTGGAAGGCGAGGCGTTCTTCGCTGACCCGCGTGAAGTGCTGGCCAATGTGGTGCGCAAGTTCGACGACATGGGCCTGACCATCTGCGCGGCGTTCGAACTTGAGTTCTACCTGATCGACCAGGACAACGTGAACGGTCGCCCGCAATCGCCACGTTCGCCGGTCTCGGGCAAGCGTCCGGTGTCGACCCAGGTGTATTTGATCGACGACCTGGATGAATACGTCGACTGCCTGCAAGACATCCTTGAAGGCGCGAAAGAGCAGGGCATTCCTGCCGACGCCATCGTCAAGGAAAGCGCCCCGGCGCAGTTCGAAGTGAACCTGCATCACGTCAACGACCCTATAAAGGCCTGCGACTACGCGGTGTTGCTCAAGCGTCTGGTGAAGAACATCGCCTACGACCACGAGATGGACACCACGTTTATGGCCAAGCCGTATCCGGGCCAGGCGGGCAACGGTTTGCACGTGCACATTTCGATTCTCGACAAAGAAGGCAACAACATCTTTGCCAGCGAGGATCCCGAGCAGAACGCCGCGCTGCGACACGCGATCGGCGGTGTGCTCGAGACCCTGCCGGCGCAGATGGCTTTCCTGTGCCCGAACGTCAACTCATACCGCCGTTTCGGCGCGCAGTTCTACGTACCGAACTCGCCGAGCTGGGGCATCGACAACCGTACCGTTGCCGTGCGTGTGCCGACCGGTTCCGCCGATTCGGTGCGCATCGAACACCGCGTGGCGGGTGCCGATGCCAACCCGTATCTGTTGATGGCGTCGGTGCTGGCCGGTATTCACCACGGCCTGACCAACCAGATCGAGCCGGGCGCCCCGGTGGAAGGCAACAGCTACGAGCAAAACGAGCAGAGCCTGCCGAACAACCTGCGCGATGCATTGCGCGAGCTGGACGACAGCGAAGTCATGGCCCGTTACATCGACCCGCTGTACATCGACGTGTTCGTGGCGTGCAAGGAAAGCGAGCTGGCCGAGTTCGAGAACTCCATCTCCGACCTTGAGTACAACTGGTATCTGCATACCGTCTGATGGGTTGAGCGGTGGGGCAATTACTTTCGATATTGAATGTGAGGGCCTCTTCGCGGGCAAGCCTCGCTCCTACAGGGAGAAGTGCCTGGCGCAGAAGCCGTGCACGCTGCAATATCTGTAGGAGCGAGGCTTGCCCGCGAAGACGGCCGCGCAGTCAGCGATGCAATTCGCCTGATACACCACCTTCCAACGACTTCTTATTCCTCTGCGTCGAGTCACAACCATGACAAACACTCGCAGCGACTGGGAACAACGCTTCCAGTCCCTCACTATCGAAGGCCGCGCATTCATCGACGGCCAATACCGCCCGGCACTCAGTGGCGACACCTTTGAATGCATGAGCCCGGTCGACGGTCGCTTCCTCACCAACGTCGCCAGCACGGACGAAGCCGATGCCAACGAAGCCGTGGCCGTCGCGCGTCGCACCTTCGAATCCGGTATCTGGGCCAACCTCGCCCCGGCCGAGCGCAAGCGCATCCTGATCCGCTTCGCCGATCTGATCCTGGCCAACCAGGAAGAACTCGCCCTGCTCGAAACCCTCGACATGGGCAAGCCGATCAACGATTCCATGAACATCGACATCCCGGCGACCGCCAACGCGATCCGCTGGAGCGCCGAAGCCATCGACAAAATCTACGACGAAGTCGCCGCCACGCCGCACGATCAACTGGGCCTCATCACCCGCGAGCCAGCGGGCGTGGTCGCCGCCATCGTGCCGTGGAACTTCCCGTTGATCATGGCCAGCTGGAAGTTCGCCCCGGCGCTCGCGGCCGGCAACTCGTTCATCCTCAAACCTTCGGAAAAGTCGCCACTGACCGCCATCCGCATCGCCCAGTTGGCACTGGACGCTGGCATCCCCAAAGGCGTGTTCAACGTCCTGCCGGGTTACGGTCATACCGTCGGCAAGGCGCTGGCGTTGCACATGGACGTCGACGTGCTGGCCTTCACCGGCTCGACCGCGATTGCCAAGCAACTGCTGATCTATTCCGGGCAAAGCAACATGAAACGCGTCTGGCTCGAAGCAGGGGGGAAGAGCCCGAACGTGGTGTTCGCCGACGCGCCGGATTTGCGCGCGGCAGCACAAGCGGCGGCCGGTGCGATTGCCTTCAACCAGGGCGAAGTCTGCACCGCCGGCTCGCGTTTGCTGGTGGAGCGTTCGATTCGCGAGCAGTTCATTCCGCTGCTGGTGGAAGCGCTGCAAGCCTGGAAACCGGGGCACGCACTCGATCCGGAAACCACCGTCGGTGCGGTCGTCGATCAGCGTCAACTGGACAACGTGTTGCGCTACATCCAGGTCGGCAAAGACCAGGGCGCGCAACTGATCGCGGGCGGCCGTCGCACCCTCGAAGCCACCGGTGGCCTTTACGTGGAGCCGGCGATTTTCGACGGCGTGACCAACGCCATGACCATCGCCCGGGAAGAAATCTTCGGCCCGGTGCTGTCGCTGATCACCTTCGACACCGCGGAAGAAGCCCTGGCCATCGCCAACGACAGCATCTTCGGCCTGGCCGCCGGTGTGTGGACCAGCAACCTCAGCAAGGCCCACACCTTCGCCCGTGGCTTGCGCGCCGGCAGTGTCTGGGTCAACCAGTACGACGGCGGCGACATGACCGCGCCGTTCGGCGGGTACAAGCAGTCGGGTAACGGTCGGGACAAATCGCTGCACGCGTTCGACAAATACACCGAACTCAAAGCGACCTGGATCAAGCTCTAATACTTCTACAACGGCGGCCGCCGGCTTGTGTCGGCGACCATCGGAGAAACCTATGAAACAGACTCATGTAAATAGCTACTACGCCGCAACCCGCAACTTCACCGGCGACTTCCCCGTCCTGGAACAAGCCGTGGACTGCGACGTCTGCATCATTGGCGCCGGCTACACCGGTCTGTCCTCGGCCCTGTTCCTCTGCGAAGCGGGCTACAGCGTGACCGTGCTCGAAGCCGCCAAAGTCGGTTTCGGCGCCAGCGGTCGTAACGGCGGCCAACTGGTCAACTCCTACAGCCGCGACGTCGATGTCATCGAAGAACGCTACGGCGACAAAACCGCCGAAGTCCTCGGCAGCATGATCTTCGAAGGCGCCGACATCATTCGTCAGCGCATACAGCACTACGACATCCAGTGCGACTACAAGCCGGGCGGCATCTTCGCTGCGCTGAACAAAAAGCAGCTCAAAGGCCTGGCCGAGCAGAAAAGCAGCTGGGAACGTTACGGCAACAAAAACCTGACCATGCTCGACGCGACGGACATCAAGCGCGAAGTCGGTTGCGACAACTACGTCGGCGGCTTGCTCGACATGCAGGGCGGCCACATCCACCCGCTGAACCTGGCCCTCGGCGAAGCCTCGGCCATCATCGGCCTGGGCGGCAAAATCTATGAGCAATCGGCAGCGGTGGAAATCACCTACGGCGAACCGATCACCGTGCGCACCGCCAAAGGCGTCGTGCGCGCCAAGTACCTGCTGATCGCCGGTAACGCCTACCTGCCGCAAGACCTCGACAACCGCGTCACGCGCAAAAGCATGCCGTGCGGTTCGCAAATCGTCGTCACTGAACCGTTGTCGGAAAAGGTGGCTCGCAGCCTGATCAAAAACAACTATTGCGTCGAAGACTGCAATTACTTGCTGGACTACTACCGCCTCACCGCCGACAACCGCCTGCTGTACGGTGGCGGCGTGGTCTACGGTGCCCGCGAACCGGACGACATCGAGCAACTGATCAAGCCGAAAATCCTCAAGACCTTCCCGCAGCTGAAGGACGTAAAGATCGACTACCGCTGGACCGGCAACTTCCTGCTGACCATGTCCCGCATGCCGCAATTCGGCCGCATCGAGAAAAACGCCTACTACATGCAAGGCTACAGCGGCCACGGCGTCACCTGCTCGCACCTGGCCGGCAAACTGATCTCGGAAATGATCCGTGGCGACGCCGAACGCTTCGACGCGTTCGCCTCGCTCCCGCACATGCCGATGCTCGGCGGTCGCACCTTCCAGGCGCCACTCACTGCCATGGGCGCCGCGTATTACGCGCTGCGTGATCGGTTCGGGATCTAAGCCCAACGCAATCCCTGTAGGGGCCAAGCCTGCTGGCGAAGACGGCGGCACAGTCAACATCGACGTCGCCAGACACACCGCCATCGCGAGCAGGCTCACTCCTACAGGAGATCTGTGGCGTGCACAAAATGTGTGCGCGCCCGGCCCAAACTGTAGGAGTGAGCCTGCTCGCGATGGCGCCAGATCAGCCACCATCAATGTCGCCTGACACCCCGCCATCGCGAGCAGGCTCACTCCTACAGGAGATCTGTGGCGTGCACAAAATGTGTGTACGCCCGGCCCAAACTGTAGGAGTGAGCCTGCTCGCGATGGCGCCAGATCAGCCAACATCAATGTCGCCTGACACACCGCCATCGCGAGCAGGCTCACTCCTACAGGAGATCTGTGGCGTGCACAGAATGTGTGTACGCCCCGGCCCAAACTGTAGGAGTGAGCCTGCTCGCGATGGCGCCAGATCAGCCACCATCACCGCCACCTGACACCCCCCGAACCCACATCGCCAAACGGTCTGACATGAGCACCCTCAGCTTTTTCACTAACCAGTTATCGAACCTGCTGAGCAACACCACCAAACGTGATTTAATACCCGCCTTTCACATTTCCGGGACAGGGAAGCGGTACTTTCGCGGCCAAAAGTCGCCCGCCATCCACCCCCATAACCCTTAAGTATTTCTCGCATAAGGCTGTCATGGACACGGGCTCACGACTCAAATTAGTACGCGAAAGCTACAAACTATCCCAGCGCGAGCTGGCCCGGCGTAGCGGCGTCACCAATGCCACCATCTCCCTGATCGAACAGAATCGCGTCAGTCCCTCCGTCAGCTCCCTGAAAAAACTGCTCGAAGGCATTCCCATGTCCTTGGCGGATTTCTTCACCTTCGACCAACCGCCGCGTGAGCATCAATACGTATTCCGCGCCAATGAACAGCCGGATCTTGGGCGTCATGGGTTGCGGCTGCTGTTGATTGGCGCTTCGGTGCCGAGCCGGCAGATGCGGCTTTTGCGCGAGCAATACGCGCCGGGCGCGAGTTCGGGGGAAGAGCCGATTGTGCATTCGGAAGGCGAGGAGTGCGGGCTGGTTACGCGGGGGACGGTTGAGTTGACGGTGGATGGGCAGATCAGTGTGCTGAATGCTGGGGATGGATATTACTTTCCGACGACGCTGCCTCACAAGTTCCGCAATATCGGCCAGGATGAAGCGGAAATCATCAGCGCTAACACCCCGGCCAACTTCTGATATCAAAACGGACGCCATCCTTTAGCAGCTGCCGAAGGCTGCGTCCGCGGCCAACAGCCATGCCCAATGGACGCACCTGCTACAGGGTTTGATCAAAGCAAATGGACTTCACCTCATGACCACGCCCCGCATCCGAGCCCTCGCACTCTGCATCTTCCATCACGATGGCAGGATACTGGTCAACGAAGCACTCGACCCCGTTACTGGAAAGCCCTTCTTGCGCCCAATCGGTGGCGGAATCGAGTTCGGCGAAACCAGCGCCCAAGCCGTACTACGTGAAGTCGATGAAGAACTTGGCTTATCCATTACCGATGTTCGCCTGTTGGGCACACTCGAAAACATCTTCACCTATGCCGGCACGCCCGGGCACGAAATCGTGCAGGTCTACGATGCGAAATTCGTGGATGCCAGCGTCTATGAACTGCTCCACTTGGATGCTCAAGAAAGCGATGGCGCTGCCTTTGTAGCGAAGTGGCTGGCGCTCGACAGTATTACTGGCGAAACGCCGTTGGTGCCTGCTGGGCTATACGAGTTGCTGAAGAAGGTTGTGCTGCCGGACGGATGCTCGGTCATTAGCAATAGCGCTGTTTAACTTATTGATCGCCAAGGATGCGATCACCTTTCAAGGAGCGAAAATGACATTGACTGCCGAAGCGTTGGTCAGCATCGCGATGACCAATCCAGTAAACGCGGAAATCGGATCTATTTGATGCATAGATCTGGTACTTTTTTTAATGTCTCCCAGTCAGGTGTAAGCCAGCAATCGTCCGCAGAGCACCACGCTGATCCATAACATAATCGAAAATATCGCCTGGATTTTTGCTATTCCTGGCGCCGCGGCGTCGGTGTTCCATCGGGCTACTGACCGAAAGACACCCACATGAAAAAGAGCCGCGTTGAGGCCCGCAATACCGATCAAGCACAGCTTCAGAATAAAAACGCTGTTAGATGCGAAGTCGTGCGGATGGGCTGAAAACATCATCAGCCCCGCCGGGACGATCAACAGCAGGGCCGCGACTCCCCACCTCAGCAGGTGGCGGGCCAGTGCCGTCACCGGAAGATCTCTCGACAGCCCGAGAACCCGCAGATCGAACATGACGACCGAGCCGACAAGCACCACGAAGCCAATGATGTGAACCACCTCGACGATCGGATACAGCCATAACTCGCTTCGCATGGCCAACCCGAGTGGCGAGTCCCCCACATCGTCCAGCCAGCCGTCCAGACCCGATCCACTGCGGGTGCCAGTTGTCTGCATCAACGTAACTCAGTGGTTTTGTTGTCGACCGTGATGCGTTCTGCGCGCAGTTCATCGGGGTTGTTGCGATTCTGATAGCCCACCACAGTAGCCCGTTTTCCGACACTCAGCATTTCCCTGGAAAGCCCCCGGTTTTCCATGCGCGATGGCGGCGCAAGCACGACACTCCAGGTCTTGTCGTCGGTCTTCAGGCGAATGAACCCGTGCGGGTGGGAATAACCGGACTCCTCGATCGTTCCGTTCAACTGCAAGGGTTTGCTCGAGTCATACTCACTCCAGCCGTGATGAGCGAACACCGTCGATGCCACCAGTAACGTTGAGAATCCAAGAGCCCCAAGCAAGCGCTTCATGATGCAATCTCCTGTTACGGATCATTGATGACCGTCGACCTGTTCTGATCGGGAACAGGTCAATCCAGAGAGTCTTAAAAATAGTACAGATTCTTGATGAGGGGAGGCCGGGACGGCTTCGCCGTCCAGCGGGAGCAAGCTCCCTCGCCACGGAAGGTGGTTTCTAGGTAAAAGGGGACGTATATGGAAAAGGTGACAGATCTATTTAAATAAAAGACCTGTCACCTTTATCACGCGGCTGTCACTGTGCCGTTCAGCTAAGGCGCGATGGATTTGCACTGATTGCGCAGACCGTCGTCCTTGATGTTCTGGCAACCTCCGGAGCCTTGCTGGGCCTTGCAGTAATTGCGCTGGTCATCATCGCGTATGTTTCCACAGTCACTCGTACCTTCTGTTTGCGCTTTGCAGGCATTGCGCATGTCGTCGTTCTTGATGTTTTGGCAACCTCCCGAACCCTGCTTGGCTTTGCAATTGTTGCGCTGGTCATCGTCGCGAATGTTTCCACAATCACTCGTACCCTCCGTTTCCGCTTTGCAGGCGTTGCGCTGGTCGTCGTTCTTAATATTCTGACAACCGCCTCGGCCCTCACGCGCCTTGCAATAGTTACGCTGGTCATCGTTGCTGATGTTTTCGCAACTGGCGTAAACGTAGCTGCTGAACATCAGCATCACTGCGAGTATTAGTCTCATTGCACACTTCCTTGATTTTTCAGGGATCAGCCTGACGCTGGTTACTCCACCCATTTGATGTCGTGGGGGTGCCATCATATCGACGTCAGTTTGTAGAAAAGTTCCAGGGCAAAAAAGGAGGTTATGTGCACCGATAACATCAAAGGGGATGGATTTATTTTCTGAAAATAAATCCGTTCCCTTATTCCAATGCGCTCAAGGCGTCGGCGGCGTTAATCGATCCAGGGCACAACCGTTGGCTGCTGACGGCTTAGCCTGAAAAAGTCGAACGCCGGAATCCAGATCAACGATGCTGACCTGGCAGCCGCTCATGACATTGGGGCCATCGGTGATGCCGCCCTTGATCACATAGCGGGCTCCCGGCATGAACTCACTGACAAAATCGACCGTGCATCGTCGGTTGCCGCTGGCTCCGCCTTCCAACACCAGATGGATCGGTTTGCCCGCTTCAATGGCTCGAAAACCTTCGGGTTCCGAGGGGTACCCGCCTCTGACCGAGAATAATTGCCGAGCAGGTGCCACGGGGACCGACCTGCCGTACTTGCAGGCGATGGTCGGCGCTGCGCTCAGGGTCAGGTAGTTGCGGCGGTTGAAGAGTGCGTCCATCTCACTGCGAATCTGCGCTTGGGGAGCATTGGCAGGGGTTTCGTATTGCGGTATCGGCGAGCAAGCGGTAATCAGAAGCAGGAGCGAGCCTGAGTACAACGGTTTCATGGGCATTTCTGTCCTTAGCGGTTGGAGGTGGGCACTCTAATGCTATTTGTTGAATAAAAAGGGAACGCATTTATTTTCGCCCTTAGGATTTGACGTAGTTATCCGAGGCCCCGCCAGAAATGAACGGGACTTTTTAGTTCTCGAAAAAGGTGACCGAAAAAGGTGTCATATTCATTTAAATAATTAGATCTGCCACAGTTTTCCGAATGGCCAGCCAACTCAAAATTCCACCACATCAATCGTCCACTCGCCCAGCACGTTCTTCGTAACGTATTGGAACGGCACAAACATTCCATACGCCTCGAGGTAGACGTAAATGTCGGTGCTGTATTGGTAAGTATCTTTTATGCAGCTGAGTACCTTGGCAGTCCCGGTCAAACTCGGGTGATACGTGCTCGCAGGTTTCTGCGACTGCACCTCACAGCTGTATCTGTCGTCGACGGGCACCAGGGCTCTGGGACCTTTCCCGCCGTTAGTGTATTGAAGCCGCATTTCTTGCGCCGTGTATCGCAGGAGTGCGCCGACCGGCATGTGCGCCCAATCGCCCTCGAAGTTGAGGTTCGTCAGCGCCTTATCCTCAATCGTTATCTCACCTGCACGACTGCTGAATTGACTTTCAGCCAGGACAATCAGGCCTCGGAACGTGGCTTTGGCCCACTGACCGCGTCGGTCTTCATAACGCTCCGTCAGTTGATTACCCGTCTTGCCTGAAAGGTATGTCGAGTCACGCCCGTTGAGCCGCACGCCTTCATCTGAATACTGCCTTGGCTGGGAGTTATCCTTGAACACACGGCGTAGGTGCTGAATGCTTTTCTCCGGTTTGGGCATATTCAATGCCTCGATGGCTTTCAACACCGGGGCGGCAACGACGGGGGCCGGTAATTCGAAAGGCGACTGCTCACGCCCTTCAAATTGAGTGTGTTGGTCTAGCGATTGCGGTTTGCCGCAGGCCACTTGAACCAGCTGACGCTCATCGGCGCTGAGGCTTTGCGAGCCGATGGCTTTAAGATCTGTCTGCATGCTTCCAGCGAGTACACGACTGTGAGTATCAAGGTAGAAATGGCTTAACGCAGTCAGTTGTTGCAGGGCGCAGTTGGCCGTCCACCGCTGGCGTACCTGCCCATACAAGGCGTTTTGGCCGGGCATCAACATCTCGCCGGGCAGTACGCGGGCCGTCCAGAAAGTCACCTCATCACCTGTTACTTTCAGGCTGCTGCGGTCGATCATCTGCCAATCCTGATGCTCGGGTGCGGAGAACACGCGCCATTGAGGAGGTGCTGTCTGGGCACACACCTGCTTCAACTGCGCACTTTGCAGGTACCGGCTTTTTTGTTCAGCAGGCAATTGTCGGGAGTCTTCCGAACGCCCTCGCGGGTTGGCGGCGAATAGCGACATTCCCGCTTTGCTGCGGTAAGCCATCTGCGCATCGGGCTGGCTGCAGTGGGCGTCGAAACGGGCCAGATAATGGAGTTCCGGACTTGGGGACGAAGTCACTAGATAGGTGATCCGATCACCCTCGCGCACGATCGAGTTCGGCTCGGGTGTTTCGAACAGCACACTGTTGAAAACCGCAAAACCCGGCTGGGCCTCAGGTGTTGTAACTTGAGCGGGTTTTGTTGCTTGGCATCCAGAGAGGATCAGGGCAACGGTCAGCAGTGAAAAAAAGCTGGAAGGGCGGGACGTGGCATCCATGCAGGTGTACTTCATTGAAAGAATGATGGCATATTAGCATGAGTGCTGGCCGCCCAATAGAACGCCGTTTTTACCGACAAACAGGCATTTGGATTTCAGGGCTGCGACTCAAATTATGGAGAGACAAAGTTGACTGGACAGGTTTTGAAGTCGAAGTTGGTCAATTTTCTGGTGGCCGATGCCGAGGTGAATTACGACAACGTGGACGATTTATATTCCGTGGCTGAGGCTGGCAATGTGGACGCGTTGGGCGATGTGCTGGAGGCCTTCAAGGAAGCATACGGAGGACTTTGGGTCGGCGGGAAGATGGAGCTGACGCAAAAAATGGTTCGTTTGAGTGCCAATGCCATGAACCGCCTCGTTCAGGACGGGACGCTGGATATTGAGCTCCCACTGGCATTCATCCGAAAGGTCACTATTGAAGGCGGGTTCATGACGAAGATCATCCGTCTGGATACCGGCGCTGGCAGCGTTAAATTCCGGTGTTTTGGTGCGAAGGATGTCGCGGCGCTGATAGAGAAGACAATTCACTCGCCAACTCGACAGGCCTGAACAACACAAAAAACCCGCAACTCAGTGCGGGTTTTTTTACGACTCAACTTTGATCACTGACTCTTGGGTGCATCAAACCCACGCTGCTCAATCACCCGAAACACATCGCTCACATCCTGGACCATGATCCGGGCGATGTTGGTGACGGTGTTGATGTCGTGTTCGGCATAGTCGGGGAGGCTGGTGCAGGCCATGAGGTTGAGGTATTTGAGGACGGCGTTGAGGCGTTCGCTGAGGCAGTTGTGGAGTTCGCGCAGCGGGGCGTCGTAATCGATGAGCAGGACGGGGTAGTCGGTGGCGAGTTGGGACATGGGAGTGAAGCGGCGAGGCGGTTGTTGAGTTGTCATGGTGTAAATCCTAATAAAAAAGAAGAATTACCACCGTTTGCTGCGAAACAAATTGGGTGGCAGCTGTGCGCGGGTTCGCAGACCGGAGGATTTACACCAAGACCCGGCAGACCCGAGGGTCTCCCACGCACAACCGCCATAAAACACTTTGCAGCCGGAGTCGGCTGCATCATGCCTGACGGTGTTTTGGTGTCAATCTTGAGGGCTGCGAAACCCTATCGCTAATACAGTCAGCGACGGGTCGAATATAGGCGGCGATTTTGGTGCCTGCAAACGGGGTTGTAGGACGGAAAATCGGATTTTTGGTAGATGTCGGGAGCAGCATCCGGTTGAGTAACTGACATGAATCCAGAGGTTGTTTAGTGTCCGGTGGATCGTGCGTGCCGGATTTGCAGCAGCTGCGCAGCCGAACGCAGGCTTCGCCAGCAGCTACGGGATGTGGGCATGTTTAAAATGTTGTCGGATTTTGGGGCTGCTTCGCCGTCCAACGGGAGCAAGTTCCCTCGCCACAGGGGGCGGTTTCCTACGTGAAATTCGGACGTCAAGATTCGACGATTGTCAGGGTGACGTCCTGGTGAGCAGTGAAGTCTGGCCGATGCCCCCTCTTGAAAATAATTCCAGTGTCCACCGTCGTCTAAAAAATGTACGTTGATGTACATTTTATGTACGCCTTGCACGCAGCCGCGTACAGTTGCCGGGACATCAGATATCAAAGAGGAAGCCAAAATGCCGCAGGCAGGAAAGACGCGAATCAAGGCGCAAGAAGCGGGTTGGCGTGGCTCCGTCAATGGCTGGCTGGACGCGGCTTACGATGCGCTGAAGGAATCCGGTGTGGACGCCGTGCGGGTGATGCCGTTGGCCAAGCGGCTGAATTTGTCGCGCACCAGTTTCTACTGGTTTTATGAAGACCGGGAGCAGTTGCTCGCGGCGCTGTTGGCGCGGTGGCGGGACAAGAACACCGGCGGCCTGATTGGCCAGTGCGAGAGTTATTCAGAAAGTATTTCCGAAGCGATCCTCAACGTTTTCGAATGCTGGTTAAACCCTGATTTGTTTGACTCGCAGTTTGAATTTGCCGTGCGCAGCTGGGCGCTGCAATCGGCTGAGGTGTCCGCCGAAATCGCGCTGGCTGATGAAGCGCGAATCAATGCCCTGGCCGCGATGTTCCGACGGTTCGGTTATGAGGTTGCGGCCGCCGACGCTCGGGCCAGAACGATCTATCTCACCCAGATCGGCTACATCTCCATGAAAACCACTGAGGATATCGTCGTGCGTTTCCGGCGAATCCCTGAGTACGTCACCGTATTTACCGGCAAAGCACCGAAGCGGCGCGAGCTCGACCGGTTTTATGGGAAATTCGGCTACGCAGAAAAAGAGCCGGGGGTTTTCGTGTCACGGGTCGACAGCTTTGAGGAGGCCACCCCCGATGCAGAATAGAACCCTGGGCATCATCGGTGGCACCGGCTGGCTGGGCCGCGCGATTGCGCAGGCGCTGCTCGATACCGGCTTCATCCGTCCTGATCGTTTGCTGGTCTCGAACCGGTCCGGCACCCACACGTTCGAACCACCGGTGCGGCTGCTGGCTGACAACCAGTTGCTGGTGGATCTCAGCGATATCGTTGTGCTGTCGATCCGGCCAGAACAATTTCGCCAACTCCAGATAAACGCCAGGGGCAAGCTCGTGATTTCCCTGATGGCCGGGGTCCCGGCGACGGCTATTCGCGCGGCAACGGGCGCCGAAGTGGTGGTACGTGCGATGCCGAATGCGGCGGTGGAAATCAGGCAATCGTTCACGCCTTGGTGCTGTCCTGCCAGCCTGTGCGAGCAGGACCGAGCGCTGGTGCAACGGTTGTTCGAATGCGTGGGCACGGCGGATGAAGTGCCGGATGAGGACTGTATCGATTACCTCAGCGCGCTGTCCGGCACCGGGCCTGCCTTGGCGGCGATGTTGCATCAGGCGTTGATGAATCAGGCGGTGGCGGCGGGCATCCCGGCCGCCATCGCACAACGAGCCGCACAAGGTGTGGTGGTGGGCGGCGGTCAATTACTCGCCAGCCACGATCCCCGGCAAATGATTGAAAACTTGATGGCTTATCGCGGGGTGACGGCGGCCGTGCTGCAGTCGATGGCTGATCAGGGCATCGAAGCCATGGTGGGGCGTGCCGTGCAGGAAGGCGCGCAAGTGGCCCGGCGAGGCATGTAGTCGATCGGTCCGGGCACACACTTTGCGCCCGAGGCGCCTCCTTCCGCTCAGGGAAGGAGGCTGTCGAGTCAAATATCTTTCACCAGTCGCAACGCGTCATAGATCGCCGCGTGGGTATTTCGAGCGGACACCGCGTCACCAATCCTGAACAACTGGAAACGCCCTTGAGGGTTGGTGACGATGTGCTGTGCGTTGCCCGCGATCAGGTCGTGCTGTTCGACTGCGCCTTCATTGCTCGAATGAGGACGAAGGTCGAAATACAGGTCATCCAGGGGGATCGTGCCGTGGTTGACGACGACCTGATCGACCACGCGTTGCTTGTGGACCTTGCCGTAATCGCTGCCGAAAATCGCAATGAGCCTGCCATCGTGCTTCTCGACTGACTCGACCCGATAGGTGACGGTGAAAGTGACGGCCAGGTCCTGCAGGCTGCGCATGTAGGGCACCAGGTTCATCGCCATGACTTCGGGTGCAAACGACCGGTCCGGGGTGACGATCTCGACGGTCGCACCGCTTTGCGCGATGACTTCGGCCGCCTGCAGGGCGGCGTGGTCGCCGGCATCATCGAAGATCAGGACATTGTGGCCAGGCTTTACATCGCCGGAGATGATGTCCCAGGTCGAGACCACCAGGTCATTGCCCTGCGACAGCACCTCGGTATGGGGCAGGCCGCCGGTGGCAACGATTACCACGTCCGGTTCATGGGCCAATACCGTGTCGGCCTCGGCCCAGGTGTTGAAGTGGAATTTGACGCCCAGGCGCTCGCACTGGCTCATCCGCCAATCGATGATGCCGATCATTTCGCGTCGGCGCTCGCTCAGCGCCGTCAGCCGGATTTGGCCGCCAGGGCGGTCGGCCGCTTCCAGCACGGTGACATCGTGGCCGCGCTCGCCGGCCACGCGCGCCGCCTCCAGACCTGCGGGGCCGCTACCGATGACCAGGACCTTGCGCTTCACCGCCGCTTTGGGAATGTCATGGGGCATCGTGGTTTCCCGGCCGGTCGCCGGGTTGTGGATGCAATAGGCGGCGCCACCCTGATAGATCCGGTCCAGGCAGTAATTCGCACCCACGCACGGGCGGATATCCTCTTCACGCTTCTCGATGATTTTGCGCACGATGTGCGGGTCGGTCATGTGCGCGCGGGTCATGCCCACCATGTCCACCTTGCCTGATGCAATGGCGTAACGCGCAGTGGCAACGTCGGGAATCTTCGCGGCGTGGAAGGTCGGAAAACCCGTGGCGGAGCGAATCTCGCCGGCGAAGTCCAGGTGCGGGGAATTGCGCATGCCCTGGATCGGGATGACGTCGGTCAGGCCCGCGTCGGTGTCGATGTGGCCGCGCACGACGTTCAGGAAGTCCACCAGCCCGCTGTCCTTGAGCATGTGTGAGACCTGCATGCCCTCGCTGGCATTGAAGCCGCCCGGCAGTTGTTCATCACCCGTATAGCGCACACCCAGCAGGAAATCTTCCCCGACCCGCTGGCGGATGCCCCTGAGGATGTCGAACGTAAAGCGCATTCGGTTTTCCAGCGAACCGCCGTAAGGGCCTTCGAGGTCATTGGTCAGCGGTGACCAGAACTGATCCATCAGGTGCCCGTAAGCCTGTAATTCCAGGCCATCAAGCCCGGCGGCCTTCATGCGCTCGGCGGCATCCACGTAGTCCTTGATGATCCGCTCGATGTCCCAGTCTTCCATCTTCTTCGGGAAGGACCGGTGCGAAGCCTCGCGTCGGTGCGAGGGCGATACCACGGGCAACCAGTCGGCTTTGTCCCAGCGGGTACGGCGGCCCAGGTGTGTCAGCTGGATCATCACGGCCGCGCCGTGTTCATGGCATTCGTCGGTCAGGTCCTTCATCCATTTGACCACTTCGTCCTTGTAGGCGAGCACGTTGTTGAACACCGGAGGGCTGTCTCGGGACACGGCTGCGGAGCCGGCGGTCATGGTCAGGGCCACGCCGGCTTTGGCGCGTTCGACATGGTAAGCGCGATACAACGCCTGCGGCATGCCATCAACCGGGTAGGCCGGTTCGTGCGCGGTGGTCATGATCCGGTTTTTCAGGGTCAGGTGCTTGATCTTGTAGGGTTGCAGCAAGGGATCGCTGGACATCGTGGTGCGCTCCGTAGTGGGGCTTCATCGGGCTTGGCGAGTTGAAATTAGGATAACTGTACACCTGTGTCAATCATCGTTGACACAGGTGTACATTTTTCTTGCGCGCCGCAAAACTCGTCGATAAGATCAAGCTCGAAAGGGTGCAGAGACCCCGTCGTCAGTGTTCTGGATGGATGACATGCATGGGATTGCGAGGGGCAGAAGAAGAGGGCTGCGCTGCCCGGGCTTAAAGCAGCGAAGACTGCACTGTTCACGACCGTAAGGCCGTTCAAATGAAGACAACCTGCCTATCCCACATCAATAGGAAGACGCCTGATGAACGCTCGTTCGCCGTATCGAAAAAAAGCCTGTGCCTGCCTTTTCGGCTTTGCGCTTGGAGCAAGTGCAGCACTGGCACAGGCTGCTGAACCCGAGCCCGTGCGCATTGGCTGGGTCAATTGGTCCGACACCGAAATCACCGTCAAACTGGCCAGCACCGCGTTGCAGGAACATCTCAAGCAACCGGTCAAACTGGTGATGGCCGACATTGGCATTCAATTCCAGGCGCTGGCCAACGGTAATATCGACCTGATCCCGATGGTGTGGCTACCGAGTACCCACAAGGCGTTTTACGACAAGTACAAGGACCGGCTGGAAGACCTCGGCGTGCTGTATGAAGGGCGGATCGGCATGGCCGTGCCCACCTCGGTGCCCATCAGTGAAGTGGCGAGCGTCGAGGATCTGAACAAACCGCAGGTCCGGGAAAAACTCGACGGCAAGATCCTCACCTCTGAAGTCGGCAATGGCCAATACAAGCTCACGGTCAAGGCCATGGAAGAATACAAGCTCGACGGGTACAAGCTGGTGGCCTCCTCGGAAACCGGCATGCTCAATGAGCTGGACCGCAACCTCAAACGTGACAAATGGTCCCTGGTCAATGCCTGGAGCCCACACTGGATGTTCTCCAAGTGGTCACTGCGTTACCTGGATGATCCCAAGCATATCTTTGGTGGCGCCGAGCAGATTCACGCCATGGCGCGCAAAGGTTTTAGCCAGCAGTACCCGGAAGTGGCGTATTTCTTCGCTCATTACTCGATCCCCCAGGCGGACCTGGAAGCGCTGATGATGCAGGCACGCCAAACCTCCTCTGACCAGGCCGTGGCCGCTTATTACGCGGCCAACAAACCGCGTTTCGAAGCGATGTTCGAGCAAGGCGGGCAGCGAGTCAGCACGCGACAGCCTTGAACACCTGAAAACACACAAGGCCGCGAAGTCGGCCTTGTTTTCATTCTCACTGCTTACACAACCGCCACCTCGTCAATGCCGCTCTTCGATCTCGACAACGGTCATGCTCCACTCCTGCCAATTCATAGAAGGCAGCGTGTCTGACTGTCCCATGAAGCTGACAAGATAACGGGCGATGAGGTCATCATCGCCCGTTTTCTTTATGCCTGGCGCGCTGCCATGGCCGAGTAGCTGTTCATCAGGTTGCGGTAGTTCGGAATGCGCTGGGACAGCAAGTTGCCCAGGCCTTCGATGTCGTTGCGCCAGTCGCCCTGCAACTCGCAGGCGACCGAGAACCAGTTCATCATTTGCGCACCGGCTTGCGTCATGCGGTTCCACGCTGCCTGTTGCACGGTGGTGTTGAAGGTGCCGGAAGAATCCGTGACCACGAACACCTCAAAGCCTTCAGCCAGGGCCGACAGCGTCGGGAAGGTCACGCACACATCGGTCACGACACCGGCAATGATCAGTTGTTTGCGACCGGTCGCCTTGATCGCCTTGACGAAGTCTTCGTTGTCCCAGGCGTTGATCTGGCCAGGACGGGCAATGTAGGGCGCGTCCGGAAACATTTCCTTGAGCTCCGGGACCAGCGGACCATTGGGGCCTTGTTCGAAACTGGTGGTCAGGATGGTCGGCAGTTCGAAGAACTTGGCCACGTCAGCCAGAGCCAGCACATTGTTCTTGAACTCGTTCGGCGAGAAGTCCTGCACCAGGGAGATCAGACCGGTCTGGTGGTCGATCATCAGGACTACGGCGTCGTCTTTGTTCAGGCGGTTGTATGTGGCGTTGCTCATGATGAAATCCTTTCTCTGTAGGGGTAAGTGGCTTCGTTCAACATGGGCTCAGATTAATGATCTACAGGAAAGGGAAAAAGAGGGTGAAAACGGTTTGACTGTCAACTCGGATGGGACAATCGATCGCCAACCGGCGAAAGCGGGCATTCACCGCAGCCCCATTCAGGCAAACGCATCCTCGATAAAGGCCTCCAACGCCTTGTCTTCCAATATCTCGATGGAGAAGTGCCCGAAGCGCTTGGGCAGCCAGATGATGCGGGTCCCGGACGGAGATTGCAGGTTCGCGCGGGCGAGTGGTTTTCCGTTCTCGTCTTCTGGCTGAACACCCGCGGCGATCAATTCGTCATAGGCCTTCTCGATGTCCGGTGTGGAGTAGCAGTGGCGGTAAATCATGCCTTCGCCCGCGCAATCCAGAAGCGCCTTCAGGTTCCCCGCCAGCGGTTGTACCAGCATGAATCGCTCCGCACCGATCAACGCGATCGCGTAGCGCACGTGCAGACCACCGCGTTCCCAGACAAGCGTTTTAGAGATCCTGGCTTGCAGTATCTGTGCGTAGTAAGCACAGGCTTCTTCGAGGTTCTTGACCAGCACATCGACGTGACTGAACTTCAGCTCCATTGCATTCCTCCGGTTGAATCCGTGTCCATGGTAACGACCGCCGCCTCGGCATTAGAAGAATTTTCGTGTGGCCTTGGTTGCCCGTCCATGAGGCAGCGATGCACTTGCTTCTGCTGCACTATGGCGTCGGTCTGCTCGCCTGAGCACGGCACTGAGCAAACGCTGTCCGTATAAACCGACGCCAAGCCCCGATACGATGAGAACGACAGCAACGATTTTGTTGAATGACAGGGGCTCATTGAAAATCATGACTGAACCCAGCAGTCCGAATACCGGCACCAATAACGATAACGGCGCGACGGTAGACACCGGGTATCGTTTCAGGAGTGAATTCCACACCCAGTAGCCGAACAGGGTGTTGGGGTAGACCTGGAACAGGATCGACAGGACGGCACGGTAGTCGAGTTGATTCACCAATGCGCTGTAACCCGTCGAGCCGTTGACCGCGTAATCAAGCGCGAAAAGAGGGATGGGCGAAAAAGCACTGGACCACACCAGGAAAGCAAAGACCTGAGTTGTCCTGGCTTTTTTGTTGATTACGTTGGCCGCACTCCAGGCCACCGCGCCCAGCAGCACCAGCATCAGCCCTACCGTCGTCACTGTCCCGTCAACAATCGAGATGATGCTCAACAAGCCACAGAAGGCGATGCCCATGCCCGCCAGTTGGTAGCGGGAAATGGTCTCCTTGAATACCCATGAGCCCAGCAGAATCGTGAAAAAAGCGCTGAACTGAAGCACCAGCGAAGCGATGCCAGCGGAGAGGCCCGACTTGATACCAAGGTTGACGACGCCCCAGAGTCCTATGCCGAAGACCAGACCGTAACCAATGATGTAGCGCCACTGTACATCGGGTTTCGGAATGAAAAAGATCGCTGGTAGTGCGCAAAGCGTAAAGCGAATGCCGGCAAGAATCAGCGGGTCAACGGTGGTGAGGCCCAGTTTGATCACTGAAAAATTCACACCCCAGATGGCCGTAATCGAGATGGCGAGTAGCAGGTGCCTGGCTTTCATGCTGATCTTCCTTGATTGGTCGGTGATAGATGACTCGTAAAAACCCAAAGCGCCAAAGCCGCAGCGCTGATCAAGGCGCCAAGCACGCTTGTTGCCATCCAGCCCCAGCGCGCATAAACCTGGGTTGCGGCGACCGCCCCCAGCGCACTGCCGACCGAGTAGAAGCACATGTAGGCGCCGACCATCCGACTTTGCGCGTCGGGTCGTGCCGCAAAAATGAAGCTCTGATTGGTGACGTGCACGGCTTGCACCGCGAAGTCGAGCACGACCACGCCGAAAACCAGCGCGATCAGGGACGTCTCGGCAAAACTGATGGGCAACCAGGAAAGCGCCAGGAGCCCCAGCGAAAGGCCGGTTACGCGTTGACCCCAACCTCTATCGGCCCACTGGCCGGCTCTTCTGGCAGCCAGGGCGCCGGCAACGCCCGCCAGGCCAAACAGGCCGATGGCCGTGTGTGAAAGCGACAGCGGCGGAGCGCTTAACGGCAGCACCATAGAGGTCCACAGCACTGAAAAAGCGGCAAAGATCAGCAAGGCCAACAGGCCCCTGGCCCACAAAACCGGTTCGGTCATGAACAGCTTGAAGAGCGACCGGATCAGCGCGGGGTAGGTGTCATGATTGCGTGGCAACGCCGTGGCGGGCACCACTTTCCACAGGACCGCCGCGAGGGTCAGCATCAATCCTGAGGACACGAAATAGACGGCGCGCCAGCCCGCCAGATCGGCGATCAGCCCAGAGATAAACCGCGCCAGAAGAATGCCCAGGACAACTCCGCTTGTTAGGGTCCCCACGGCCTGCCCGCGTTGTGAGGGCGTTGCGAGCGCGGCGGCATAGGCTACAAGCACCTGAACCACCACTGCGAGTAATCCCATCACAATCATGGCGCCCAAGAGAGCCAGCCACTGCTGTGAAGCGCCGACGGCCGCCAGCGCGAGGGCAGACAGCATCACTTGAGTCAAAATCAGCCGTTTACGGTTGACCCTGTCGCCCAGCGGTACGATGAACAACAACCCCAGCGCGTATCCGGCCTGAGTGGCCGTCACCACGAACCCGATCACTCCTGAAGTGACCCCCAGGCTTTCAGCCATCGAGGCGAGCAAGGGTTGGGCGAAGTAAACATTGGCGACGGCCAGCGCGCAGGTGACAGAAAACAATAACGTGAGTGACGGAGAAAGCCCCGAGGATTGGCCAGTCCTACTGCATTCTCCGGTTTCCGCAGGCGGCAATCCCACAGGCTGCCCGGTGCTACGTTTGGCTATTGCGTCGGCATCTGCTGTCATAAGCGCCTCCATGGCGTTAAGCTGGTTGCAATTAAAAACCGGATTCGATTATTGCTGAATCAAGTTTCAAATTGCAACCAGCTTGGTCGGCAGACTTGGCAACCGTTATCCAAAAGGTAAATACGATGGTCGAAGGCACTTCACCGCAAAGCAGCGAATGCCCGGTAGCAAGAACACTTGAGGTGATTGGGGATCGCTGGTCGCTCATGATCCTTCGCGACGCCTTTGACGATATTCGCCGATTCAGCGAATTTCAGAAGAGCCTGGGCGTGGCCAAAAATATCCTGGCCTCGCGACTGAAGGCATTGGTTGAAGTCGGGGTCTTCGACGTTCGACCGGCGTCAGATGGAAGCGCCTACAAGGAGTACGTCCTGACGGACAAAGGACGTGAGATCTTTCCGGTGGTGGTCAGCATGAGGCAGTGGGGCGAACGTTTCCTGTTCCAGCCGCAGGAAACGCGTTCTGTGCTGTTGGACAACGCATCCGGCCAGGCCCTGATGCCGATGGATGTTCGTTCATCAAGCGGGCAAAAACTGGGGCCTTCTGACTGCCACAGGGTGAGACTTGTCGACGGCGAGTCGTGAAACAACAGCAGTCGAGTTAGCTGCTCGAAGTTCGCTATCCGCGGTTATTGCGCAAGATGGAAAAATTCAACGCAGCCGCCACACAAAGCCACACAAGGTAGGGGAACAGGATCAAGCCTGTGATCACATCTAGCCGCATCGCCATCACCACCATCGCGGCGACCACCAGCCAAAGCAGCGTCAGGATCACCATCGCGGCGAAAATGCGGTGTGCGCCGAAAAACACCGGTGTCCACAGCGTATTCAAGGCAATCTGCGCCGCCCATAACGCCAGCACCACCTGACTTCCAGGTATCAGGGACAACCGGTAACCGGCCCAGGCGAGCAACAGATAGATAATCGACCAGGCGACGGGAAACAGCCAGTTGGGTGGCGTGAAGCTCGGTTTGACGAGTGATTCGTACCACTGGCCCGGTTTGAAAAGAAGGCCAGTACTGGCCGCCGCGCCGCAGGCTAAAAGAAAAATCAGAAAGGTCATCATCAGTCCTTCGTTGAGGTCAGCTGTGTGGGGGTTGCAAAAACCGGTTGGCCATTCATGCCGCTAGGCGCCCGGTACGCCAGGCACATCCATGTTGATCTTGCGCCAGGCGGCTTCGGACAAGCTGTACACCGAAAAGGCGATCAATCCCAGGGCCATCACCATCAAGATGACGCCGCCGGCCGGCAGGTTCTGCAGCGCATCGAGGGCCTCCTTCATTCCGGGCGGGTCCATGGCTTTATAGCGGGAGCCGCTGATGATCAGCAACAGGGCGATCTCGATGAACACGACGCCACGGGCGATAAGACCGAATCGAGAGACCGGACGGACGTAGCGCATGACGTCTTCGTCCGCTTCGAAATATTTCTCGAACGACGACTTCCAGCCCTTGATGATGTGAGCAATGCCTACGCCCAGAGGGATGAGCGCGACGAGGTAGACCACGACATTCGAGTGTTCCCAGGACAACAGGTGCGCCAGTAGATCCTTGGTCTGCCCGCCGCCGGAATCGCCCGAGCTGCTGATGCCGCTGATGAGCAAGCCCAACGCAAAAAACGCCAGCGCGCCGTTGACCAAACCTCCTGCCAACAGTCCTGCCCGGATGACCAACCCCTTCATTTCGTGACCGTGATGATCAACGTCGCGCAGGGCTTGCAGCACTCGCCAACAGGCGAAGGCGAGCAGGCCTGCCACCACCAATCCGACTAAAACGTAACCGAAAGGCTGGCTTAACACGGCCTCCAGGCTCCTGTGACTGTCTTTGGGTTTTGTCGAATCTTGAGCCGCCAGCAGCGCGAAGATGCCAATGATCAGGTAAAGAACGCCGCGAGCGGCATAGCCTCCCCGAGCGAGTACAACAAGGCTTTGGTGCGCAGACATGAGAGCTCATTCCAGAGAAGTACTACAGGAGCAGACCTTTCAGGCGTGGAGGGGTTCGATTGAAGATAGGGTTCGACCAACCCTTTGTCGCTTCTCGACCGCTTGCTTTGCTCAAGGTGTCTACTGAGTGTCAGGCCCTGAATGTACACCGAGGAGAGCAAGATGAGCCGCGACCAGAAGGCACCGGAAACCAAAGGTGTCGAAGTGACGTTATTGGCAACGATTGATCTTGGTCCTGAGATTGAGGGAATGGCAGGGCGCCAACTCAGAATGCGTATGGTGACCATCGAGCCCGGAGGCGTTTTCGGACCGGTCCACAACCATATAGACAGGCCGGGTGTCGTTTACATCCTGCAAGGCACCATTACTGATCATCGCAATGGCGTTGCCACGGACTACGGGCCGGGAGTGGGCTGGCCCGAGGACAGGAACACCACCCATTGGCTGGAGAACCGAGGAACAATCGCGGCGAGGGAGGTCTCGGTCGATATTGTCAGGCAGGACTAAGCTCAGGCCGCAAATCAAGCGTTGTCATGTCAGTATCACCCGGGACAACGGGCGCCCTGAACCTAGCAGCATCACGCGCCGGAGGCATCCCGAACAGGCGTGCATATTCACGGCTGAATTGTGATGCGCTTTCATACCCCACGGTGAAGGCAATTGAAGCGGCATCGCGAGGGTCGAACAGCAATAACCAGCGAGCCCTGAGCAGGCGCAGGCGCTTTTGATATTGAATGGGCGTCATGCCTGTGATGGATTTGAAATGCCGATAAAACGCCGCAACGCTCATGTCGGTCATGGTCGCCAGTGGCTCGACGCGAAAGGGTTCGGTGTAGTGCTCACGGATCCATTGGGTGGCGCGGCGTATCTGCGCCAGACGACCATCCGGGCGAGCGATTTCACGCAGCATCGGCCCTAGCGGTCCTTGCAAGGCTCGAAACAGAATCTCCCGCTCAAGCATCGGCGCCAGTATCGCGGCTTCGTTTGGGCGGTCCATCAGCCGCATCATGCGCAACCAGGCGTCGATCATTTCAGCCTGTGCCGGCACCGCCGCAAAGCGGCTTGCGGGTGACGGCGCGGTCGTCTTGATGTCGGTTGCCAGCAGCGTCGCGATGACGTTCGGGTCCAGGGTCAGGCTGATCGCAAGATAGGGCAAGCCTGGTCCGCCGGGGTGTATCTCACCGGTGGCGGGCACGTCCACCGGCACGAGGAAGTAGGTCATCGGCAGATACTGATAAACCTGATCGCCGATAGACAAGGTTTTCGCACCCTGGAGCACCAGGTGCAGCATCGGCTGATACACCTGGCTCGCACACGCCTCCGCCTGGACCATCGTCACACGCGGCAGCCCGGTGTCCGTCCACTTGTTTTCCGCGCGCATCACGAGGCGGCGCAGTTCTTCGATCGCAGGATTCATGCGCTGAACATGAGCCATCGCCGCGAGCAGGGCAAGCCATGCGAGAAGAATAGGCAAGCATTCGATAACAACTGGCAACCGTTTGTCCTTCGCCTGCCCGGATACTGGGGGCAAGCGGCAGGTTGCATTCAGGCCTTCAAAACCTGATGGCAGGCAGACCTGCGATGGATCAATCAACTCAGGTAAAGGTCAGCCTCATGAAACTTGAAGGAAAAATTGCTGTTGTCACGGGCGCATCGAAAGGCATCGGCGCAGGTATTGCCAAAGCATTGGGCGCGGCAGGAGCAACGGTCGTTGTGAACTACGCGTCGAGCAAAGCCGACGCCGATGCGGTGGTCGCGCAGATTCAGGGACAGGGCGGTAAAGCCGTCGCCATTCAGGCGGATATCAGCCAATCAGCCGATGTGGTCCGCTTGTTCGACACGGTCAAGGCGGACTTCGGGGCGCTGGATATTCTGGTGAACAATGCGGGCGTCGCGGTATTTCAAATGATCGAAGACCTCACCGAGGACGCGTTCCACCAGCAATTCAATCTGAATGTGCTCGGGTATCTCCTGGCGGTCCGAGAAGCCGTCAAGCTGCTTGGCCCCTCGGGCAGCATCATCAACATCAGCTCGATTCTCAGCACCGATCCCTACTTGGCCTCCAGCGTTTATTCGGCCACCAGGGCGCGGTTGATACATTGACGTTTGCCTTGGCCAGAGAGCTCGGGCCGCGAGGGATCAGGGTCAACTCGATCTTGCCCGGTCACACCAATACGCCGGCGACGGAGGGCAACTTCGCCGGAGCGTTTGGTGAACAGCTGATCGCCGGTACGCCGCTCGGCCGTTTCGGTGAGCCTGAAGACATTGCGCCGCTTGCCGTTTTCCTGGCGTCCGACGACTCGCATTGGGTCACCGGCGAATCAATTCGGGCATCGGGTGGTGTTCGTGGGGTGGGTTACTGAACACTGTGATGATTGCGACCGGTGCGCGGTGACAGGCACCCGCAAATGACAAAAGGGCCACGCCTCTCCGTATCACTGGATCGAGGTGGCCCCTTTCAGGCTCACAGATTCAACAACGGCATCACTTCACATCAAAGCGATCCAGGTTCATCACCTTGGTCCACGCCGCTACGAAGTCCTTCACAAACTTCTCTTTCGCATCACTGCTCGCGTACACCTCAGCCAGCGCCCTCAATTGCGCATGAGAGCCGAAGACCAGATCAACCCGCGTGCCGGTCCACTTCAATTCACCGGTTTTGCGATCGCGTGCTTCAAACTCCTCGTTGGCCTCTGAGGTCGGTTTCCATTCCACGCCCATGTCCAGCAGGTTCTTGAAGAAGTCATTGGTCAATGCCTCTGGCTGCTGGGTGAACACGCCGTGTTTTGTTTGCCCGACGTTGGTGTTCAACACGCGAAGACCACCCACGAGCGCGGTCATTTCTGGCGCGGTGAGCGTCAGCTGTTGCGCCTTGTCGATCAACAGATGCTCGGCCGACACGCTGTAACGGGATTTGAGGTAGTTGCGAAAGCCATCGGCGATGGGTTCGAGGAAGCCGAAAGACTCGACATCCGTCTGCTCTTGCGAGGCGTCCATCCGCCCTGGTGTGAACGGCACGGTGACGCTGTGGCCGGCATTTTTTGCGGCCTGTTCGACACCTGCATTACCCGCCAGAACGATCAAATCCGCCAGCGAGATTTTCTTGCCGCTGTTGTTGAACTCGCTCTGGATGCTCTCCAGTTTCGCCAGCACGTTCGCCAGTTGCTCAGGCTGGTTGGCTTGCCAGGATTTCTGCGGCGCCAGACGCAGACGACCGCCGTTGGCGCCGCCACGTTTATCGGAGCCACGGAAGGTGGAAGCCGCTGCCCAAGCTGTTGATACCAATTGCGAGACGCTCAGGCCCGAGGCAAGCACTTTGCTCTTGAGCGCTGCGACGTCGCTGTCGTTGACCAAAGCATGGTCGACTTCCGGGATCGGGTCTTGCCACAGCAGTTCTTCGCCGGGCATTTCCGGGCCGAGGTAGCGGGAGAGGGGGCCCATGTCACGGTGGATCAGTTTGAACCAGGCACGGGCGAAGGCGTCGGCCAACTGATCCGGATTGGCCAGGAAGCGCCGCGAGATCGGTTCGTAGATCGGGTCGAATCGCAGGGCCAGGTCTGAGGTCAGCATGGTGGGATTACGCCGTTTGGACGGGTCGAAAGCATCCGGGATGGTGCCGGCGCCCGCGTTGTTTTTCGCAACCCACTGGTGCGCACCGGCCGGGCTTTTGCTCAGTTCCCAGTCGAAGCCGAACAGGTTTTCCAGGTAGTTGTTGCTCCAGCGGGTGGGTGTGGTGGTCCAAGTCACTTCCAGGCCGCTGGTGATGGTGTCCGGGCCTTTGCCGGTGCCGAAGCTGTTCTTCCAGCCAAGGCCTTGTGCTTCGAGGCCCGCCGCCTCAGGTTCGGCGCCTACGTTGTCGGCGGGGCCGGCGCCGTGGGTTTTGCCGAAGGCGTGGCCGCCGGCAATCAGCGCCACGGTTTCTTCGTCATTCATTGCCATGCGGCCGAAGGTTTCGCGGATGTCTATGGCGGATCTGACCGGGTCTGGCTCGCCTTCCGGGCCTTCGGGGTTGACGTAAATCAGGCCCATTTGCACGGCGGCCAGCGGGTTTTCGAGGTTGCGACCGTGCTCGGTACGGCTCTCCTCGTTTTTACCGGGTTCGGCCACGAGTGGACCGTCACCGGGTGCTTCCACGGGAGCATTGTCGTCTTTGCCGTAGCGGGTGTCGCCGCCCAGCCATTTGTTTTCCGAGCCCCAGTAGACGTCTTCATCGGGTTCCCAGACGTCCGCACGGCCTCCGGAAAAACCAAAGGTCTTGAAGCCCATGGACTCCAGCGCGACGTTGCCGGTAAGGACGATCAGGTCGGCCCAGGAAATTTTGCGACCGTACTTTTGCTTGATCGGCCAGAGCAGCCTGCGTGCCTTGTCGAGGCTGACGTTGTCCGGCCAGCTGTTGAGCGGTGCAAAACGCTGTTGGCCCGAGCCGGCGCCGCCCCGACCGTCGCCTGTGCGGTACGTGCCTGCGGCGTGCCAGGCCATGCGAACGAACAGCGGCCCGTAGTGACCGAAGTCCGCCGGCCACCAGTCTTGCGAATCGGTCATCAGCGCCGTCAAGTCGCGCTTGACCGCCTCAAAGTCCAGGGTCTTGAATTCTTCGGCGTAGTTGAAGCCCTCGTCCATGGGGTCGGACAGGGACGAGTGCTGGTGCAGGATCTTCAGATTCAGTTGGTTCGGCCACCAATCGCGGTTCGTCGTGCCACCGCCAGCGGCGTGATTGAACGGGCATTTCGATTCATTTGCCATGTGTGAGCTACCTTTGGTCGTGTTTCATCCGGCTATCGGCCCGGGGTGGGCGTTAGATAGCAACGAGCGAATTCAATGACATAGGCTGCAGGACCCACAGTTGGATCAACTGATTGTCTGGACCACACGGGAATTCTGAACTGCGGCAATCGAGTTGCCTGCGCGGTGGCCCACGGGTGGCCTAGTCAAGCTTCGGACTCATTCCTGTCTCCTTATCAGCACTAAACCGGCCAGCTTGTTCCGCCAGCGCTGGATACAGGTTAGACCCCACTTGGGAAGTCAGCTAATAGGTGGAGTATTGGGGAGTAATAGACAGAGTCTTTTACGGGTGTCGCGGGGAGGGCCCGCGTCTATCTGGAGCATAGACGCGGGTTTGCGGGGCTTGAACGGTTACTTTCGAACGTTCTGGTACAGCATCAACCGTGAGGTTTCATGCATGGCGCGGGTCAGCGCCGACAGGCGTTTGAACTCTTCAGGGTTTTTCTCGGCAACGTTGTCCCGTGGCGTCATCGAGGCCAGGTCGTGAAGGGTCGGCGAACTGCCGTCGTGCTCCATCTGCACCATGTAGTGTTGAGTCACGCCGGCAATCAGCGGGAACGTGCCCTCACGCAATACCAGCGGCACCACGCGCTCACCCTCGCGCGCGGGCTGCTGGATATCACGGCCCATGCCGCTGTTGCGAAACTCAAGGCCGGCCATCCCCGCCACGGTGGGCAGCAGGTCCACCAGGCCGACCGCTTCCTTGACCTGGCGCGTCCCGATCAAGCCTGGTGCGTGGATGATCATCGGCACCGCGTTGCTCTCCAGGCCCAGTTGCTCGTAGGCCGGTGCCAGGAACGGGATCTGCGCGATACGGGTGTTGTGGTCGCCAAACATCACGAAGATGGTGTTTTCGTACCAGCCACCGGCCTTGGCGATTTCCATCAAGCGGCCGAGGTTGAAGTCCAGCAGGCGCACGGCGTTGTACTGCTCGACACTGCGCGATCCGGCGGCCTGCACTTCGGCCAGGGTAGGGTGCTTGACCTCGAAGCCGTCATTGCTTTTTGGGATCGTGAACGGACGGTGGTTGCCGGCCGTCTGCACATAGGCAAAGAACGGTTTGTCCTTGGGCAGTGCTTGCAGGATCTGGTCGGTTTCCTTGAACAGGTCCAGATCGGAAATACCCCAGACGTCCACCACCGGCGATTTCCAGTCCCGCTCTTCGAACAGACGCACGCCGTCGATGCTCTGCCGGATCAGGGCATTCATGTTGGCCCAGCCGGAGTTGCCGCCGATGGTGTAGATCTTCTCGTAACCGGTGAACGCATTGATCAGCGTGTTTTGCTGGGTGATCAGCGGATTACGCGTCGCGGTTTCCTGCCGCGTGACATCAGGCACCCCGCTGATGCTGGCCCAGACGGTTTTCGCGGTCCCCGTTACGGGTACGTAGAAGTGCTCGAAGAACCAGCTCTGAGTGGCCAATCGATCGAGGTTGGGCGTCGGATTGATCGGGTTGCCGTAGGCCCCGACGGCACTGGTGCCCAGCGATTCAAGCATGATGAACATCACGTTCGGGGGACGCGAGCCCGGGATTTTGTACGGTTGGGGGGCCTGGTGCCGCACGAAATCAAGGGTCTGCGGGTCGGGTTTGTCGACGCCCAGGTAGTTGGCCATGACTGCGTAATGTTCGCGCACTTGCGCCTCGTCATAACGCGATTGGCCGACTTTGCCCGTATCGTAGAGAAACAGCACCGGGTTCAGGCCGAGTGCGGCGATCTGGTTATTACCCGAGAAGAACGCATCGCTCCAGCGCAACGGAACGGGGTTTTCAAGGTTCATGTTTTCGACACGACCCAAAATGCCCAGCAGCACCAGGACGACCATCAACGCACCGCCCCACGTCGCGGAGAGCTTGCGAATGGCTTTGCGAGGGCGGTCCAGCGTGACGCGTTCCAGGCGCACCAGGGCCAGTGTCACCAGTGCGATCGTTACCAGCCAGCCCAGTGAAATCCAGATCACCGGGTAAGTCTGCCAAACCATGTCGCGGGAGATCTGCGCATCCTCGATGAAGCGCAGCACGGTGGCGTTGATCCTCACGCCCAGGTAGGCGTAGTGGCCAAAGTCGATGATGTAGATCAGCAGCAAAACGCTCAGGGCGGCGACCAGATAGACACGTGCGATACGGCGCAGCAGGCGGCTGCGAAGCAGGTTCCAGCGAGGCATCCAGGCCAGCAACGCCAACGGCAACATGGTCAGGATGGCCAGGCGCAAATCGAAACTGAAGCCGATGCTCAGGGTTTCCCAGACGCCCTTTGTGTCGATCAGGGCTTTGGGTTCGAACCCGGAAAAGCCGAAGAAGAACGCCATCCTCAGCAGTGCAAACAGCACAAACGCAATCGCTGTAGCGCCTAGCCAATAATGTAAACGTCTCGAGTGCAGCCAACCCATCCTTGTTCCCCTGTTAAAAAGTCGTTAAATCTCAAACGGATTTGAGTTCGTCGCTCACTGCACCGTGCCGCTTGCTTGAGCGGCGATAGGTCCAGCGCAGGGCAAGCGTCAGCAGTGCCCCGCAGCAATACAGACCCAACAGCGGATCAACCAGGTAATCCCAATAGTTTTGCGAAGGTTTGATCCCGGCGATGAAGGCCAGGGTTGCGCTGGCCAGCATCAAGACGGCCAGGCCATTGCGCAGGTAAAACAGGCCCAGCGTCAGCACTGCGAAGAAAATCAACATGGGGCGCGGGCTGTAGCCTAACCGATAGGGGTCCACATCACTCATGCCCAGAGTGGCCGGGTACAACACCAGGGCCATCGCGGCGAAGAGGATCAATACGCCGGTCCTTCCCCGTGCCGGTGGCAGCATGTCCAGTCGACGCAAGCAGCCCCACGCCATGAACACCAGGGTGGTGATCGCAAGGTCATCAATGTAGCTGCGCAAATACGCGGCCAACGACAAGCCGTCCGGCGAGAAGAAGCTGACGGCCAGCAAGGCGGCCAGCAGTGCGATCCGCCAGTTCCTGGACAAGCCGAACGACGGCAGCAGCAGGAAGATGATCATTGCGAAGCTGAGATGGGCTTGCCACAGGCTGATCATTTGAGGCGCTCGCTAAGCCATGCATCGTTAAAGGTGACGTGCTTGATGAAGGTGTTGTTCCAGGAATAAACCAAGTGATACATACCGTCAGGACTGCGGATGAAATACGGGTATTCGTATTCGAATTCACACCCCTGGGTTTTACAGACACGGTTGTCGAGGTTATCCAGGAACTCCGCTTCCAGTGAATGGCGGCGTGCGCCGCTGGAACCGCGGAATTCTCTGCCGATGATCTCCTTGTAGGCTTCGGGAGAAAATGGCGCGCCCAGTGGATCCGGGGATTTGTCCAGGTCGCGTAATGAGCGCCAATCGTCCATTTTGGCGTCGGTCCCATAGAGGCTCAGCTTGAAGCGCCCCTCCTGCAGGTCGTTGAGCGCCACCAGCAACCCATGTTCGGGTGTTGCGACGGCAGCCAACGAGGAATTCGGATTCGAGGGGTCGAGCGGATAAGGTTCGCTCCAGGTTTGCCCGGCGTCTTCAGTGCGGGTCGCCAGGACACGGTGGTGGGTGTTGCCGGCATAACGCAGCAAGGCGATGCCGCGCTGGCCATCCAGCGGCACCACCGCGGGTTGCAACGAATTCATGCCATGGCTGATGCGGAATTTGTCGATCACATCGCCGTCTGCGCTCAGGTAGAGGTACTCGGCAAACTTGCCCAGGAACTCATGATAGACCGGCAGGCCGATGGAACCGTCGGCATGAAACACCGGTGCCGACCGGACCAGGGTGCTGATGTTCAGAAAGGGCGAGGTGATCAGTTGGCGCGGAGCGGACCAATGTTCACCGAAGTCATCGGACACCATCACATTGACCGCGCTACCGGCCCAGCCACCCATGGACACGGACACGTAGAACAACCACACCCGATTATCCGGCGCGAGCGCCACCACCGGGTTGCCCAGCTTGCGGATGTATTTTCGAGTGCCCTGTTGGGTCGAGTCCCGAGTGGCCAATACCTGTTCAGCACCCCATTCGCCGGTTTTCGAGTCGAACCGGGCGGAGCGCACCTGTACATCGGCTGCGCCTTCGCGGGAGCCAGCAAACCAGACCGTCATCAGACTGCCGTCGGGCAGTGCGGTGACCGCCGAGGAATGCACGAAATCCACCAACCCGGAGGAGGCGAAACGGCTGGTATAGATGGGCTTGGCCACTTTGCCGGCCACTGCCATCACGGGGCTGATCAGGGCAAAGGAAGAGTGCGTATTGGCAGGATTGGTGATCCACGCGGTCGCAAACAGGCAGGACAGTAGAAGGTAAGCACAGAAGGCAGGAAAACTGGGAAGTTTGATGCGCATGACTACGTTGGCATCTCATGGACCGATAAGGCGGCCAAACTAACACTCGTTAGTACACGATCGGGTTTTATGACTGGCTAAATTGTAAGCAGGTATTTGTAGCGGCCAGCCATGTCGTCGCGTTCAGTTTGATTTAGCGCCGGAGACTGTCGGGCCAGAGCGATCGTGGCGGGCTTGAGGTGAATTACGCCGTTGGTCGCAAAGGCTGGGGCGGTAACAGGGACGTCTTCGGAATATGTGCTGTTTGTTCCGGCCTCTTCGCGGGCAAGCCACGCTCCTACGGTTGACCTGCGTCGTTCACACAAGACGTGATCGACCCCTATCTCTGTGGAAGCGTGGTTTGCCCGCCAAGACAGCAGCACAGGCACAAACGCTTTTTCTGCTGAAACCTAGTGCTGTCTGTACGTCTGTAGGGTGAAGGCATTCCCTGCCGGGTCTTTACCCTCAAGCGTTATCTCATTGTCCTTGATCATCAGGATTTTGAGTTCGTCGGAAGCGCCGGACGCTAAGCCGTCGCTAAAGTTTGGCAAGGAGGGCCCGGCAAACTTGGCAACCAGCAAGGGGGAAATGGCTGTGCCGTTGATTACGTAAGACTTGGGAATTGATTTCATGTCAGCCAATGTGAACGAAAGCAGGCTGGAATCGGCCGTCCAGCTGCCGGCTCCGTTTACGCTGTACTCAAGCCGGTAAGGTTTGGCTTCAACGGTTCCGTCCACAAAGACAACGCCATTGACGTTGTACCGTCCGTTGCGGAAGTACTCCGTCATTCCCTTGAATTCGAACGTGCCGTTGGTGATCGGGTAGGTGTAATCGGTCGTCCAGCGACCTATGAAGCGGGGATTGTTGGGGTTGGTTTCGTGAAACGTGGCGTAAATCGTTGCAATGCCGCTTAGAACTGTCACCAGGGCCGCAAGCGCGAACCAGGCTTTAGTGGAGACTTTTTGTATAGCAGTGAAACTCATTGTGATGGATTCCATTCGATTGATTTGTCGTGCGCGGACGTCTTCCATGGGAGGTGGTGATACCGCACCCCGGTGTATTGGCCACCGGGACAGAAGTATAAAACTCAAGGCGCTAGAAGACACAAAAGCGCGAGCTCACGCAGTTTCATTTGCCGCGTCATCCGACCGAACCCGCTGCACGCGCGCGGTCACCCGCGGCACCTCCCCAGCGGCATCACGTTTCAACCATTCAGCCGGTGGACAGCCAATCACGTTGAGAAAAGTACGGGAGAAAGAAGCTTGCGAGCTGTATCCAACCGATGCGGCAACCACTTTGATCTGAACCCCGTCGCGTAGCAGGTCCTGGGCCACTTTCATCCGCCAGGCCGTCACGTAGCCCATTGGTGATGCACCCATGATCTGCGTGAAGTACGCAGAGAATTTCGACCGGGACATGTTCGCCAGGCCAGCAAGTTTCTCGACAGTCCACAGCGCCTCCGGCTCCTGGTGAACACGTTGGAAAACCGCCCCAAGTCGCCCATCCTGAAGCGCATAAAGCAGGCCGCTGGAAATCTTTTGCTCGACGACCGAACGGCGCACCAACACCACGAAAATGTACTCAAGCAACAGGTTGAGCGCTTTGGTTCTGCCGGGGGCCTGATCCTTGAATTCGGCAAGCAGTGAGCCGATCACGGGCGTGATGTTCTGCAGTTCACTGAACGGGAAAACCAGTGTTTCCTTGAGGCCCAGAGGGAAGGGTTGCAGGGCGTTGCGCCCGAACTGGAACGAGGCGCAGATTAGCTCGGCGCCGTGTGCCGAACTGGCGCGCAACTGGTAGCGGCAGCTGCTCGGGCAAAACAACACGCTGGGTTCGGTGATGGAAATCTTCGGCAGGCCGGGTTGCACCATGTCGATCCCGCCTTCACTGATGACATGGATGAACGCCATGCCAGGAGGCTTGTCGAGCACCAGCGTGCCATCGACCCTGCCAGAGAAGAACAGCCTGCCCTGAAGGTTGGTGCGTTCGAAGAATTCGGACAGGATATCCATGATAGAGACGACCGGGTAAAGACTCTGCACGTCCAGGCAAAAGCCGCGCAGGGCAGGGCAATAGGATGAAGTTCTCGCCGATGGTAGACAACGCCCCACCCGGGCGCCATGGCGCAGAGCGATTTTCCTGTTATCGACCGGAGTCCACTGTCATGAGCAACGATTCGAACCGCATCGCCCCCCAGTATGCAGACCCGGCAGAGCCTGCGCTGCCAGATCCCGGCATGAAGCTTGATCTCTCGCGGGCCGCGCTGGTGGTGATCGATCCGCAAATCGACTTCCTCAGCCCCGAAGGCGTGAGCTGGGGCGTGTTTGGAAAAAGCATCGTCGAGCACGATACCGTCAAGCACATCGGCCAGCTGTTTGCGGCCGCCAAGGGCGCGGGCATCACGGTCGCCGTTTCGCCGCACTACTACTATCCATGTGACCACGACTGGCATTTCGGCGGACCGCTTGAGAAGGTCATGCACAGTATCTGCATGTTTGATCGCAAGGGGCCGCTGACCCTCGACGGTTTCGAGAACTCCGGTGCCGACTTCATGCCCGAGTACAAGCCCTACATTCTCGACGGCAAAACCATCATCGCGTCACCGCACAAGGTGTACGGCCCGGAAACCAATGACCTGGCGTTGCAGCTGCGCAAGCACGGCGTGTCGCAAATCATTTTGGCGGGCATGGCGGCGAACCTCTGTGTCGAGTCGCACTTGCGTGAACTGCTGGAGCTTGGCTTCGAAGTGGCCGTGGTTCGGGACGCCACCGCCGGCCCGACGACTCCCGAGGGCGATGGCTACCTGGCAGCGCTGATCAACTATCGCTACATCGCCAATGCGTTGTGGAGTACGGCGCAAACGGTCGAGTTTCTTAACGGGAAATAAGCCATGGCAATGGACTGCGTCTCACCATTGGGGCGCAGCCTTGAAAAACTGCCTTTGGTCGGTGCACCTGAACCGCTTTCACGATGGATTGATCCATTCTGAAAGAACTCTCGGGGGGCGCTGCCATGCACTCGTTTGCCAATCTGCTGACTCCGGCGCAAGAGCAAAAGCTGCGTGCGCTCAACACCTGGCATCTTGTCCTTGAGGACTTGAAGCTGCGCATGGAGTGCCCCGATGCGTATCACGAGGAGCTGATTCGTCAGTCTGACGAGATGGATCGCCTGGGAATCGTGAGCTGGCAGGAATGGCGCGACCTCAGGGTTGAGGCCGATCAAGCGTATCTGCGCGCCATCGCGGGCGAGGATTATCACCGAGCACTAAGGAAGAGGGGCGGTTGATGAGCTTCGCCGGTGCACAGCTGAGGCTGAAGTTTGATTCGGTGTTAAACACGGAAAACGGGTTAAGTGCGATGTCGATCGTTGAAACAGTCGTCGATTATCTGCGTCAACAGTCGTTGCGGCTGACCACCGCAGAATCCTGCACGGCGGGCAGTATCATCACGCTGCTGGCCCAGGTGCCCGGCAGCGGTGAGCTGATTGAAAGCGGCTACGTGGTTTACTCACCCGAGGCCAAGCAACGCTTGCTCGCAGTCAGTGCAATCACTATCGAGACCTTTAATCTCACCAGCTGCGAAGTGGCTCGGGAAATGGCCATCGGCGCGCTGCGTGACAGCCCGGCCAACGTGGCGGTGTCCACGACAGGGCTGCTGGGGCCGGAGGATGTTGATGGTATTCCAGCCGGCACGGTTTGCTTTGCATGGGCCTTCATGGCCGGGCAGGAAATGGCGGTATTCAGCCGCAAGCAGCGATTTTCTGGCAGTCGGGAGTCCGTACTTCAGCAGGCGTCGTTGTATTCTTTGAAAGAATTGCCGACGTTTCATCAGGCCATGCTCAACGGCGAGCGGGGCTAGATGATGAACACTTCGGTTATCCCGTTCGAGTGAATCGGGGTTCGATAGCATGAACAAAACCATCAGCGCTAACGATCTGGGCCCTGTTGGACGACGGGATGCCTCCGGATGTCCTGGTCGCTACCGCCAAGCGCATGGGCGCTCGATCAGAGGATCTGGAAGGGTTGCGGCTGGAGCTGTTGAGGACTGTTCAACAAGGGGAAGATGTACCGGGTTTCGGGTTTTGCCGATCTTGTCGCTTCCATCAGACAGTGGCTGGCGGGGCCTTTTGTGGGCTGACTCAGGAACCCCTGGAGTCCGGCGAAATCGGTTTGATTGGCAGGGAGCATCGATTGCCCCAAGAAGTGAACGATTGACAGCGGTTTAACATTTCGACCATCAAAGGATTCCCCATGGGTTTAAGCAAACGCGATCAAGCACACATCGAGCGTCGCCTGATTGCCACCCTGACTGAGGCGTGTGAAACGGCCAAAGCGCACATCGTCGGCTTTGAATGGCTGACCCACGAAGTCGATTATGAGGAGTTTCCTTCCAGCCTGAGGGTGCTCTGGGTTTTCGACACCCAGGCCAACAAGGATCAGGCGCTGGCGAGCGGGCAGGGCGAACGCATGGTCGAACTGACGGCTACAGCATTAAGCGAAGCGGATGTACACGTCAGATCGGTCGCGGCCCATGTGCAGTTTGATTCTGAAGAACAATGCCAGCGCGCCAATGGCGGCAATTGGCAGCAACGCCTGGCGCGCAAGCGCTAGCCCTGGAGCGAATCGGAAGCGTCAGCGCAGAATCAGGATCACGGCGCACCAAACATCATCGTCCAGTAAACCCCTTCATCACTGCGCGCGTCTGCTGCATACGCCGCGCCCACCTGGGTAAACATCGGGTTCATCAAGTTGGCGCAATGCCCGGGGCTGGCCAGCCAGCCTGCCATTGCCTTGCCCGGTGAGCTCTGCCCGGCGGCGATGTTTTCGCCGATCTGCCGACCTCGGTAACCGGCGGCCCTTGCTCGATCCGCCGGGCCATCACCGTCGGGGTCACGGTGTGCAAAGTAATTGCCATAGGCCATGGCCTTGCTGTGCCCTTGCGCTGCCGCGCCGAGGGCGGGGTTCCAGCTCAGCGGTCGTGCGGCGGGGTAGCGCTGACGACCGCACATCCGTGATTTGGCCCGGGCGGCATTGACCTGCGCCAACAGCCCCTTGCTCGCCGCACGCGAATCACCCACACGGCTATCGAGAACGGGTTGCGCCAGCACGATCTGCCACTCGCTTCGGGCTCGACTGACGCCAATGTCGGCGTACTGGTTATCCAGCAGCGCCCCGCAGTATTCGTCCTGAAACAGGTCAAACGCTTCGTCGGCGTCCTGCGCGCCTACCACACGCAGGGTGCGCACCGTCACCGCCGCATAGCCTGAAGCCTTCAATCGATCGCGCAAACCGCCACCATAGCCAATCGGCAACGCCAGGTTCGACTTCAATGACAGCGGGGCCAAACGTTGGGCCGGGCGCCTGTCGCAACGTTGCGGGTGGGCACGGTAGTCGTTGATGGCTTCCACCAGTTGCCGTTCACCACTGGCATAAGCAGGACTGGCAAACAGAGCAAGCAAAGGCATGAAACAGAGCGAGACAAAACGCAAGGCAAGGCGAGGTTGGCGCATGGGACGGCAGCTCTGATGAGATGACAGCGGCAATGGGAATTCACGGCTCGGCTAAGACTTGCGTTCAGGCACTAGGTTCAGGCGTGAAGGGGGGAAATTTGCGCTGGAGACAGCGGCTGTGACTACCGCATGTCGCAAAACACTGAAAGTCCGGCGTCAGGCATCAAAGAGTGGCGGGCGCCGCCGATAACGTGTTCATAAAAGCGACGTACCGAGAGGGCTACCCCATGTCTATAAAATTACGTTTGTTGCTGCTGATTGGTACGAGCTTGCTCACCGCGCTGATCGTGAGCCTGGTCAGTTACGTGGGAAACACCCGGATGGCCGAAGCGGTGAAGGACAACGAGGTCAGCTTGACCGCGCTGCGCAATCACCTCGAAGCCGACATGATGCACGACGCACTGCGCGCCGATGTGCTGTCCGCGATGGTGGTCGGACTGGGCAAAAGCACCAGCAGCAAAGCCGAGGTGCACAGTTCCATCGAGGAGCATGCGGCGCATTTTCGTGAAGTGCTGGGTGAAAACCTCCAGTTGCCGGTCAACGACACCATCAAGGCGGGCTTGAACAAGGTCAAGCCGAGCCTCGACACCTACATCAGCGCCGCCGAGCGCATTGTCGGTCTGGCGCTGGAAAATCCGGATTCCGCGCAAAAGGAACTCGGCACGTTCAATACCGCGTTCAGCCAACTGGAAGACCAGATGGCAGCCCTCAGCGAGGTGATCGAAACCAGCACCCAACAGACCAGTAAAAACACCGAGCAGGCCATCAGCAGCGCCAACTTCACGCTGGGTATCGTGCTGATCGCCAGCCTGTTGTTACTGCTGATCCAGGGACGCTGGGTGATTTCGAGCATCATGGGGCCGTTGCAGACCGCCAGCCGCATTGCCCAAAGCATCGCCCATGGCAACCTCAGCGAGCCGATTGTCGAACCGACCCACAATGACGAAGCGAGCGCCTTGATCCGCAGCCTGGCGACCATGCAGCGTGACTTGCGCGGCATGATCGAGGTGGTTCGCAGCAATGCGCATGGCGTCAGCGGCATGAGCGTGCAGTTAAGCAGTGGCTGCCATCAGGTCGCCGACAGCAGCCAGCAGCAAAGCGTCGCCGCCAGCACCATGGCCGCTGCCGCCAGTGAAATGACCGCCAGCATCGAGGAAGTCACCCGTCACGCCGAACGTGCGCTGAACATGGCCAACCAGGCCGAGGCATTGGCCAAGGACGGTGGTCGGGTGATTCATCAGGTGGTCAATGACATGGACGGCATTGCGCGTTCGGCGCAGCAGTCAGCCCAGGTGATCCGCACGCTGGACAAGGAGTCCGAGGGAATTTTCAGCATCATTCAGGTGATCAAGGGCATCGCCGATCAAACCAACCTGCTGGCCCTCAACGCCGCCATCGAAGCTGCTCGCGCCGGTGAACAGGGCCGTGGTTTTGCCGTGGTGGCCGACGAAGTCCGCAGTCTCGCAGGACGCACCAGTGCCTCCACGCAGGAAATTGCCAGCATGGTCGCGCGCATCCAGCAAAGCACCCGCGAGGCGGTGACCAGCATGGAGGCGGGCGTTGCGCAGGTCGACAAAGGCATGGCGGTGACCGCCGACGTCGAGCGCGCGATCCGCGAAATTCTTGAAGCCACGCTCAATACCACTGAGCTGGTGAATGACATCACTCGCACGATCGGCGAGCAGAGCCTGGCCAGTAACGAAATTGCCCAACAGGTGGACATGATTGCCGGGATGTCGGAGGGTAACAGCAAGATTATTGGTCAGACGGCTTCGACGACTGATGAGCTGTCGACCTTGGCGGGCAAGCTGTCGCAGTCGGTGGATCGGTTTCGGCTTTGAGGCTTGTGCGCTGATCCATTGATTCTTGGTGATATTGAAGGCCTCTTCGCGAACAGGCCCGCTCTTGCATGGGGTCTGCTTCGAACACAGATCCTGTGTTCAATGAAGATCCCATGCAAGAGCGAGCCTGCTCGCGAATGCGCCAGATCAGACAGCGCAGAACCTATCCCTTAAAGATATTTATCCGTCACCGCGCCCTCCGAAGCACTGGACACAGTCTTCGCATACTTGGCCAACACCCCGCGTTTGTATTTGGATTCCGGCCGCACCCAACGGGTCTTGCGCTCGGCCAATTCCGCGTCTGAAACATCCACCGTAATCTGCCGGGTCTCAGCATCGATGGTGATCCTGTCGCCGTCTTCAATCAGCGCAATCGGCCCGCCGTCAAAGGCTTCCGGCGTGATATGCCCCACCACAAAACCATGGGAGCCACCGGAGAAGCGGCCGTCGGTGATCAGCGCGACATCCTTGCCCAGCCCTTTGCCCATGACTGCCGACGTCGGCGAGAGCATTTCGCGCATGCCCGGCCCGCCCTTGGGTCCTTCATAGCGAATGACGATGACGTCGCCGGCCTGGACTTCGCCATTGAGAATCCCGGCCAACGCGCCTTCTTCACCGTGATACACGCGCGCCGTGCCTTCAAAGCGCAAACCTTCCTTGCCAGTGATCTTGGCCACAGCGCCCGTCGGCGAGAGGTTGCCGCGCAGCACCACCAGATGAGAGTCCTTTTTGACCGGCTGATCGAACGGCAGAATCACGTCCTGGCCTTCGGGATAGTCGGGCACGTTTTCCAGGTTCTCGGCCAGGGTCTTGCCGGTCACCGTCAACACATCGCCGTGCAGCATGCCGGCCGCGAGCATGCGTTTCATCAGCGGCTGGATGCCGCCGATGGCCACCAGCTCGCTCATCATGTAGTTGCCGCTGGGACGCAGGTCGGCCACGACCGGGGAGATCTTGCCCAGCTCGACAAAATCATCCAGCGTCAGTTCGACATCCACGGCATGCGCCATGGCTAAAAGGTGCAGCACGGCATTGGTCGAGCCGGCGAGGGCGATCACCACGCGGATGGCGTTCTCGAATGCCTTGCGGGTCATGATATCGCGCGGTTTGAGGTCCAGCTTGAGCAGCTCCATGACCTGCTGGCCGGCGCGGAAACTGTCCGAGGCTTTATCGCTGCCGACGGCGTCCTGGGAGCTGGAACCGGGCAGGCTCATGCCCAAAGCCTCAATGGCCGAGGCCATGGTGTTGGCCGTGTACATGCCGCCGCAGGAGCCGGGGCCGGGGATCGCCACTTCCTCGATCTGCTTGACCTGAATCTCGTTGATGTCACCCCGGGCGTGCTGACCCACGGCCTCGAACACGGAAATGATGTCGGTGTGGCCAGCGCCCGGGCGGATGGTGCCACCATAGACGAAGATCGACGGGCGATTCAGCCGCGCCATCCCGATCAGGCACCCCGGCATGTTCTTGTCGCAACCGCCCACGGTCACCAATCCGTCGAAGCCTTCGCAACCGGCCACCACTTCGATGGAATCGGCGATCACTTCCCGCGACACCAGCGAATACTTCATGCCTTCGGTGCCGTTGGCGATGCCGTCGGAAATGGTGATGGTGTTGAAAATGACGCCCTTGGCGCCCGCGGCATTCGCGCCTTTTTCGGCCTCGATGGCCAGCTTGTCGATGTGCATGTTGCACGGCGTGACCATCGCCCACGTCGAGGCGATGCCGATCTGCGGTTTCTTGAAGTCTTCATCCGTGAAGCCCACGGCCCGCAGCATGGAACGGCCGGGCGCGCGCTCCACGCCGTCGACCACTTGAGAGGAGTACTTACGCAAATTGTCTTTGTCGCTCATGACGTTCCCTTCTATCCAGATCGCTGGCCCGACCGGTGTGGCCCGAAGCAACGCATAGAGTCTAGACCCGGCGGCGACAAAAATCAGTTTGCTAATCCAGCGATCCCGCACACACCGCCCGAAGACATCCGCGCAACCACTGGTGCGCGGCATCGGCGTCCATTCGCGGGTGCCAGAGCATTGAAATGGTGATCACTGGCGTGGCGACCGGAAGGGGAAAACTGTGGAGGCCGGCGCGCAGCGTGTGGGTGTGGCGTTCGGGCACCGTCGCGATCAGGTCCGAGGCCCGGGCCAACGCCAGGGCCGCGGAAAAACCGCCGACGATGGTGACGATCTCACGGGTCAGTCCAAGCGTGTCCAACGCATCATCCATTGGCCCTTGGTCCCGTCCGCGCCGCGAGACCAGGACATGCCGGCCGGCCGCATACCGGGCGGGCGTGATCTTGCCCTTGCTCAGTGGATGCCCCGGCCGTACCACGCCGATGAAACGGTCCTGGTACAACGCGCGAGTACGCACTTCCGGGCTGGTGGTGTCCGCCACAACGCCGGTTTCCAGATCGACCGTGCCGTTCCGCAGCAGGGTGCTGTCCTGGTTCAGTTTCTGCAAAAAGTGCAGCCGTACCCCCGGTGCTTCCTCGCTGAGGCGAGCAATCAACGCCGGCCCGAAGTTTTCTACAAAGCCGTCGCTGGTGCGCAGGGTGAAGGTTCGTACCAAGTGCTTGAGGTCGAGCTGCTCGGCGGGGCGCAGTACCGCTTCGGCGTGCTGCACCAGTTGGCTGACGTGTTCGCGCAGTTCCAGTGCCCGGGGTGTCGGCACCAGGCCGCGTCCGGCGCGGACCAGCAGGGGATCGCCGGTGGTTTCACGCAGTCGCGCCAGCGCCCGGCTCATGGCCGACGGGCTCAGCCGCAGTCGTTGGGCGGCACGCGCCACACTGCCTTCTGTGAGCAGCGCGTCGAGGGTAATCAACAGGTTCAGGTCGGGAGTCGTCATGCTTTAACGTTAGCACGGCCGGATGGTGACATGGCGTCGTATGCAGGTATCAAGTGCAAACGGTGCGTCTTCCGCCTTGTCAGGCGCCGGCATACGCTGAAGGTCTACAGTTCACAAGTGAGCCCTACCATGAAACTTATCGCATCCTCCGGTTCGGTCCGCTGGGCGTTGGCCAGTCTCTCGCTGTCGATGCTGATGCCTTCGCTCGACACCAGCATCGCCAATGCAGGCTTGCCCACCTTGTCCCAGGCACTGGACGCTTCATTCCAGCAAGTGCAGTGGATCGTCCTGGCCTATCTGCTCGCGATAACCACCTTGATCGTCAGTGTTGGACGTTTGGGCGACATCGTCGGTCGTCGCCGCTTGATGCTGGCCGGTATTGCCATTTTTACGTTGGCTTCGCTGGCGTGCGGCCTGGCGCCGTCGCTGGGGTGGCTGGTCGCCGCCCGGGCCGTGCAAGGTCTGGGCGCCGCGATCATGTTGGCGCTCACCGTGGCGTTGGTCGGTGAGACGGTGCCCAAGGCGCAGACCGGCAGCGCCATGGGATTGCTCGGCACGGTGTCGGCGATCGGCACGACGCTGGGGCCGTCGCTCGGCGGCGTGTTGATTTCCGGCTTCGGCTGGCAGGCGATTTTTCTGGTCAACCTGCCGCTGGGTGTTTTGAACGTTGTGCTCGCCTATCGTTATTTGCCCGCCGATCGCCAAGCGCCGAAGGTTCAGCGCGGCGCATTCGATCTGCTCGGCACGCTGGTGCTGGCCCTGACGCTCGGTGCGTATGCGCTGGCCATGACATGGGGCGAAGGCGATTGGGGGGCGCTGAACCTTGCGTTATTGCTCATCGCTGTTGCCGGGGCAGGCGTTTTCCTGTTCGTCGAGGCGACAGCTGCATCGCCTCTGATCAAACTGGCGCTGTTGCGTGATCGGGGATTGAGGACGAGCCTGGCCATGAGCATGCTCGTCTCGACGGTGATGATGGCGACGCTGGTGGTCGGGCCGTTTTATCTCTCGGGCGCACTCGGTTTGAATGCTGCGTTGGTCGGGCTCGCGTTGTCCGTCGGCCCGCTGGTGGCTGCATTGGCTGGCGTCCCAGCAGGTCGCCTGGTGGATCGTTTAGGCGCCCGGCGCATGACGGTGGCGGGGCTCGTCGCGATGGCGCTCGGCGCGTGCGTGTTGTCGCTGATCCCGGCGCGTGTCGGCATCATCGGCTACCTCGCGCCGATTGCAGTGATGACTGCCAGTTATGCGCTGTTCCAGGCGGCCAACAACACGTTGATCATGACCGATGTGAGCCAGGATCAGCGCGGCGTCATTGCCGGACTGTTGAGCCTGTCACGCAATCTCGGCCTCATCACCGGCGCCTCGGTCATGGGCGCGGTGTTTGCGCTGGCGTCCTCGACGCCCGACATCACCCATGCAGCCCCGGAAGCGGTCGCCCACGGCATGGCGATCACCTTTGCGGTCGCGGCGGGGCTGATTGGCCTGGCGTTCGCCATTGCGTTGCCCGCGCTGAAAAGAGAACCCGTGGTGGCGTAACGCAGAAGAAAAAAACGCCCGCCAAAAAAACGGGTTGGCGGGCGTTTGGAAAGCGTTATTCAGGAACTGAAAAAGCCCCTTGTAGACGTCTTGCTGTTCACCTGAGCGTGGAGCTTTTGTGGTGAGGGGCTTTGTTGTCGAGCATTGAATGGGTGCTCGATCAGCGGCAGGCGTAGCAGAAGTCCGAGTTCGTGTCGGAACCGAAGTCAAAGCCACCGTCGGCAACACGGTTCTGCATCAAACGATCAGACCCGCCTTCCGCTACACGCGTACCGCGCATATTGCTGTTGGCACCGTAGGCAAGGCTGTTCTGCTTCAGATGATCGGAGCCATCCGATGCCAGTTGCCGTTCTCTCAAGCGATCAGCGCCGCCTTCGGCAAGGCTGTTCTGCTTGAGGTGGTCGGAGCCGTCGGATGCCAGCTGCCGTTCTCTCAAGCGATCAGCGCCGCCTTCGGCGAGGCTGTTCTGCTTGAGGTGGTCGGAGCCGTCGGATGCCAGCTGCCGTTCTCTCAAGCGATCAGCGCCGCCTTCGGCAAGGCTGTTCTGCTTGAGGTGGTCGGAGCCGTCGGATGCCAGCTGCCGTTCTCTCAAGCGATCAGCGCCGCCTTCGGCAAGGCTGTTCTGCTTGAGGTGGTCGGAACCGTCGGATGCCAGTTGCCGTTCTTTCAAGCGGTCAGCACCGCCCTCGGCAAGGCTGTTCTGCTTGAGGTGGTCGGAGCCGTCCGATGCCAGTTGCCGCTCTTTCAAGCGGTCAGCACCACCCTCGGCAAGGTGTTGGTCAGCGGGTTTATCAGCGGCGTGTTGGACCAAAGGGGCCGTTGCATCCCGATCTCCGCCTGCCCGGCTGCCGCCGGCAGCGCCAGCGTGTGGTTCGGCGGCGTGGGTCATCGCCGATATCAAGCCGGTGGTGGCAAGGAGGGCGATGCCCAATACAACGTTTGGCGTTTTCATCCTGTTTTCCTATTTGATCAGGGGAGGTTCAAACACCAAGAGGCTTTGCATGAGTCCGGCGATCCGACGTCAGCGTCGAATTGACTTGAGCCTGGACGTTTTTGGGTCCGGTCAAGCCTTGGCATTTGACGTCTGTATCTTAAACAGAGGCGAAATTACGTCACTTATGCCTAGGTTGCTTCGAAGGGATATATAGGTGTTAAGGATTCACCCACAGGTATGACTTGCAACAGCAAGCGGATTCTGAATCGTCACCGCGTGATGCAACGAATGCCGGCCCAGGGCCTCATATGAAAAGGACGGGTCCATCGGTGCAGGTACGCATGGGATGGCCACGCGCACTTTTTCCCCGACAACAGGTGATTGCTTTTATGACCGCGGCTGACAAAAACCATGTGACCTGGCTGGTTGAACAATCGATGCTGCATGCCGCCAGGCAGCGGGCCAAGCTCTATTCGGGGCAAGGTCGACTGTGGCAACAGCCTTACGCCCATACCCGGCCCCGTGATGCTTCCGCCTTGGCCTCGGTGTGGTTCACCGCCTACCCGGCGTCCATCGTCACCCGCGAAGACGGCAGCGTGCTGGAAGCCCTGGGCGATGAAACCTTATGGCATGCCCTCTCGAAAATCGGCATCCAGGGTATTCACAACGGGCCGCTGAAAATGTCGGGCGGCCTGACAGGCACCCAACGCACGCCGACCATTGACGGCAATTTTGACCGCGTCAGTTTCGAGATCGACCCGGAACTGGGCACCGAGGCGCAGCTCCAGGCGCTGGTGCGCATGGCCGCCGCGCACAATGCGGTGATCATCGATGACGTGATCCCTTCGCACACCGGCAAAGGCGCAGACTTCCGCCTGGCCGAGATGGCCTATGAAGACTATCCGGGCCTCTACCACATGGTCGAAATCCGCGAAGAGGACTGGCCGTTGCTGCCGGACATCGCCGATGGCCGTGATGCACAAAATCTCAGTCCGCTGCAGGTCGACGTGCTCCGGGACAAGCACTACATCGTCGGCCAGTTGCAACGGGTGATTTTCTTCGAACCCGGGGTCAAGGAGACCGACTGGAGCGCGACGCCAATCGTGATCGGCGTCGATGGCAAGCCGCGACGCTGGGTCTATCTGCATTACTTCAAGGAAGGGCAGCCGTCGTTGAACTGGCTGGACCCGACCTTCGCCGCGCAGCAGATGATCATCGGCGATGCGCTGCACGCCATTGACGTCATGGGCGCGAAAATCCTGCGCCTGGACGCCAACGGATTCCTCGGCGTGGAGCGCAAGCTCGACGGCACAGCCTGGTCTGAAAGCCATCCGTTATCGATCACCGGTAACCAGCTGCTGGCCGGGGCGATCCGCAAGGCCGGCGGTTTCAGTTTCCAGGAGCTCAACCTGACCGTCGACGACATCGCCAACATGTCCCATGGCGGCGCCGACCTTTCCTATGACTTCATCACCCGACCGGCCTACCAGCACGCGTTGCTGATGGGCGACACCGAGTTCCTGCGCTTGATGCTGCGGCAGATGCACACCCTCGGCATCGACCCGGGATCGCTGATCCATGCCTTGCAAAACCACGACGAGCTGACCCTGGAGCTGGTGCATTTCTGGACGCTGCACGCCCATGACACCTACCTCTACCAAGGCCAGACCTTCCCGGGCAACATCCTGCGTGAACACATTCGCGAGCAGATGTACGAACGTCTGGCGGGCGAGCACGCGCCCTACAACCTGAAATTTGTCACCAACGGCGTGTCTTGCACCACCGCCAGCATCATCACGGCAGCGCTGGGGATTCGTGATCTCGACGCGATCACCGAGGCGGACATCCAACAGATTCGCCAGGTGCATTTGCTGTTGGTGATGTACAACGCCATGCAACCGGGCGTGTTTGCGCTGTCCGGCTGGGACCTGGTCGGCGCGCTGCCGTTGCCGGCGGAACAGGTTGAGCATTTGATGGGTGACGGCGACACGCGCTGGATTCATCGTGGCGCCTACGACCTGGTGGACCTCAATCCGGACGCACCGCTGTCCGCAGGGCAAATGCCACGGCCGAAAACTTTGTACGGCAGCCTGCCCAGCCAGTTGAAGGACTCCGATTCGTTCGTCTCGCAACTCAAGAGGATCCTCGCCGCGCGCCGCGCTTACGATATCGCCGCCAGTCGGCAGATCCTGATTCCCGATGTCCAGCATCCGGGCCTGCTGGTCATGGTCCACGAATTGCCGGCCGGTAAAGGCACGCAAATCACTGCGCTGAACTTCGGCTCGACGCCGATCACCGAAACCTTGCACCTGCCCAATATTGCGCCGGGCCCGGTGGTCGACATCATCAACGAGCGAGTCGAAGGTGATCTCACGCCTGAGGGTGATTTCACCATTACGCTGGATGCCTACGAAGGGTTGGCACTGCGCGTCGTGAGCACTTCGCCGATGATTTGAGGGCGTTGGTTGGCGCCCAGGTGGGCGCTAATCAGCTTCGACACGCTTGAAGGACAATGAAAGGATTTTCTTGATCTGCCTGGCCATGGGCGTTTCTATCTTTTTGTGGATGATGTAAGACGCACTGATCATCAAGGCGATGGTGCCCCACAGTAGTACGTGCGGGTTCATCGCCGGATAGGCAAGGTTAAAGATCATAAAGCCGATCATTTGATGGAGCAGGTAAAGGGGATAAGTGAGCGCGCCTAATGCCGTCCAGTTCAATGCACCGATAGCTGCCGTTTTATTCGTTGCGATCAAAAGAAAGGTCATGAAGAACAGGGTAACCATGCCGCATACGATCAGAAGATCGAATTCGGTTAAATATTTTGATTCGAGCAGTTGGGCCCAGGCAATGGCGGTGTAGTTGGCCAATGCCAATGACCCTGCCAACAGGAGCACCCGTGTCGTTGTGAATCCCTTGGCCCAGATAATGTAGAACGTCGAACCCGCGATGAAATAGGCCGCGTAATCGGTAATTAATATCGAGCGCAGCTTTTCAAAAGCCAGGACTTCTGCGGTGGCGGAGACCAACAGCCACAGTACGAGGAAGGTCTCTATTTTTTCTATTTTCTTGAAGCCCAACAGAATGGAGATCATCAGGTAGAACTTTATTTCGACAAACAGCGACCAGTAGACCCCGTCAATCGGTGGCACACCCATCAAGTCGCCAAGGAATGTCATGTTAATCATGTATTGGTAAATATCAGCCGTGAATCTTGGCCGGCCGATGGCAAGCGTGATCAGGAAAGTCAGGGTGCAGCACACCCAGAAAGCAGGGCAGAGACGAACGACACGGGATATAAAAAATGCCCTGAGGTTATTGCCCGAAGCGGTCATCAGAATGACGAATCCGCTGATCATGAAAAACAGTTCGACGCCCAGATAACCGTATTTGGCAGGCTCGGCCAACAACGGGTAGGGCATTACTGACATGTCGCCTTTTGCATACCCCCGAAAAGCATAGTGAAAAAACACGACTGCGATTGCCGCGAGGAAGCGCAGCAAGTCCAGTTCTTTCAGCCGGCCTTTGATCATGTCTATGCGCTCCAGACGTGTTAGCGCTGAATGGAAACTGACCACGTTGCCGATTGAAATTTGACCCGGGCTGAACGCTATAGCAGCAGTAGCGCTTCGTGGAGTTCTATTGAAGGTGTCATGCCTTCTTCTTTGCGTCGGCTGTCGAGCCAACGTCTGGTTTTGTCTATATCGAAGATCTGGCCCTGATCCATCAAGTTCAAAAGGAGCTCATCGGACACCCGATAGCGCCCGCAGTCCGGGCAATCCCTTTCCTCCCACGGGCCCTGACACTGAATGCGTTCCGCCACGCCGACACAGATAAGGCAATTCATCGTGATCATCCATTTTTGTTATTTAACCGTCGCCGTGAGCCGGTTGAGACGCCCGGTACGGGAATCGTCGGTGGCACGGAGGAGGCTGGAACGCGGTCGACCCCTGCGGTCGAAAGAAAGTTCAGGGCGGTGGCGCTGTCAGGATAAACAGGTCGTATCTATCACCTGAGCCGACGTCAGCCAGGCGACGGTTGAATGGCTATCGACGCCGTTGCCACACCTTGACGTAGTCGACGCGGAAGGTAGAGGGAAGGTCAGCATCGTCGACCACGCCGAACCACTGCCACATGGCCTCACTGTCAAACACAACCTGCATCGGGAAGAAGAAATGGTTGTTTTTCGATTCCCTGACCAGCACGCCATCGACGTACCAACGCAGGGTGTCGGGCTGCCAGTCGAAGCCGTAGACATGGAAGGTATCCGCCAGGCGCCAGGGACTGATCCAGACGCTGCCGTCGGCGATATGCTCGGTGCTATGCGGCGTGGCCCACAGGTGGGCGTTCATGTTGTACGAACGGTCTAACGCTGCGTTTTTCGTCTTACCGCCGATTTCGAAGATGTCGATCTCGGTGGCGTTGTCCGCCATGCCCGTCCACGCGAGCCAGAAGGCGCTGGAACCGGCCGAGTTCATGGGTTTGGCGCGTGCCTCGTAATACCCGTAGAACCCGCGCTCGTTGGTCCGGACCATCGCTGAGGTGTAGTCCTTGAAACCGAGTTGTACGTATTTCTGCGGCAGGGTTTCCTTGCGAAAAACAATGTTCAGGTTGCCATTGTGGACGCTGGCATTGGCCGGGGTGAAAAGTGCCGGTTTGCGTCCGAGCGACTCGTTCCCTATGGCGTTGTTGACGTGCCAGCGTTCGAGATCGAGGGTGGTGCCATTGAAGTCGTCGGACAGTTTCGTGTCGAGCACCCACTGGCCGGCATTGACCTGATCGGACAGCGGCAGGTTGGCGTTGGTCTGGGCCGGCAATCGGCCCAGCGGTCCGACACGGGTCCAGGTATCGGCCTGTTTGGGAATGGCAACTGACCATTTATCCGCCAGGTACTGAAATGCGCGCTGGCGTTCTGCGAGGGAGGCAAACGCACGGTCGTACACCAACACTTCCGCGATGTCGCCGCGAAAGTTGTCGGCATTGCCGACCACATTGCGCCCGACGGCATACGGACCAATCGGCACATCGTAAAGCTCCAGGACGGAGACGGTCGGCACATACGCGGTGGTCTGTTGCAGGCTGATGGCGAAGTTCGGCAACACGTTATCGTTGTGGGCGGTTTGTGGGCGTGAGCTGAACAACCGTTGCCAGGGATCGGCCTCGGCTTGCTCGGGCAATCGACGGGACACAATCAATACCGTCACAGGGCCTTTGGCGCTGCGAATGGTTTTACCTACAAACGCCGACACGCCACTGAAGCGCACGACCGAATGACCATTCAGGGCGTTTGCCATCCGCTGTGGCTGCGAGGCGGCATCGTCCACTGTGGCGTGATGGGACTCGCCGGATTTGTCGCTCCAGTGCTGGACACGGTTCTGCGCATCCAGGGTCATTGATGATGCATCGGCCGCATCCAGCCACAGCACGAGCCCGGTGGTGGGTACACCGGGGGGCGCTTGTGCGGCGTTGCAAACCATCGACACCGACAGCAGCAGGGCCAGCACAGAGGCATTAAACATCGGCTTCACTTCACGGCACTCAGCACTGGCGTTTCGAATGAAGACTGATACCCCTGCGGATTACACGACTGCCACCGCCAGGTATCGATAATCATCTGTTGAAGATCGCGCTGCGCGGTCCAGCCCAGTTCCCGCCCGGCCTTGCTGGGATCGGCCCAGCATTTGGCGATGTCACCTTCGCGTCGCGGTGCGAAACGGTAGGGAATGGTGATGCCAGTGATGTCCTCGAAACTCTGGATGATCTGCAGCACGCTGTAGCCAATGCCAGTGCCCAGGTTCCAGAAATTGATGCCGCTGTGGTGGTGCAACACCTCAAGCGCCTTGAGGTGGCCGATGGCAAGGTCGACCACGTGGATGTAGTCGCGCACGCACGTCCCGTCCACGGTTGGGTAGTCGCACCCGTACACCGTGAGTTCGGGCATTCGTCCGATCGCCACCTGCGTCAGGCAGGGCAACAGATTGTTGGGTCGGCCTCTGGGATCTTCGCCGATCATCCCGCTTTCGTGCGCGCCAATCGGATTGAAGTAGCGCAATAACCCGATGCTCCAGCGCGGATCGGAGTGGCACAGATCGGTGAGCAACTCCTCGATCATGAGCTTGGTGCGTCCATAGGGATTGACCGGCTTGCCGGTGCCGAAATCTTCGGCAATCGGCGTGCGTGTGGGCTCGCCGTACACCGTGGCCGATGAGCTGAACACTAGCTGGAACACGTTATTGCGCGCCATCGCCCGGCACAGGTTGAGCGTGCCGGCGACATTGTTGGCGTAGTAGTCCAGTGGTTTGCGCACGCTTTCTTCTACGGATTTGAGGCTGGCAAAGTGCACCACGGCATCAATGTCGTAGCGGCTGAAGATATCGTCGAGCAGGATGGGGTCGCGAATATCGCCATTGACGAAATCGACACGGGTGTGGGTCAGCAACTCAAGACGCCCGATGCACTCTCGACAGCTGTTACACAGGTTGTCGAGCACCAGCACATTGTGCCCGGCGTTGATGAGCGCCAACGCGGTATGGGAACCGATGTAGCCGGCCCCGCCAGTAATCAACGTAGTTTTGCGCATGGTGAGGTCTTCCTGTCTCAGGGATTGAATTCAGCGGGCGGTGAAAACCGATTTGAATTCTTGCGGCCAGCGCGGGTGCATGACGCTATACGCCACGGCATAGCTCAGCGCGCCAACCACGATGTTGCAGAACAGGTGCAGATAGCCGTGCAAACCCAGCTGCGGTGAAACAGACAGGACGGTTGCGGCCATGACGACCGAAGCAATCACGCTGCGGTAATTGGAGTCGAAGAACCGCTGCCAGCCGTAACCGATGGCTGCGATGAGCCCACGGATTTGCAGCGGCGTGATGATCAGCATCCGCGCCAGCAGAGCAAGGGCAGCGGCCATGCCGCCACACAGGTTGCCGAGGGTGTAGACCAGCGCCAGCGCGAGAACGGTGGTTGCCACTTCAGCCTTGATCGTGAGGTGGCTGCGGTTGACTGCCACAAGTGCCGTCGTGGCGTACATGGCGGTGTTGCCAATGGCCGCCGTGCAGGCCAGCACTTGCAGCAGGGGAATGGCGTCGGTCCACTTGGCGCCGAATATCAACGGGATGAGGTCGTTTGCCGTGAGCGCGATGCCAATGAACAGGGGCGTCAACAGAAAGCCGCTGACGGCGGTGGAATCGCCAATGATTCCCAGGAGCCGCGACGGCTCCGCGCTACGCCGGGCGAATGCCGGCAGCGCATAGCTCAACAGACCGTTGTAAATCGCAGTGCGCGGCAGCTCGATGATACGCATGGCCATGTTGAACATTCCGACCGCGTTGACGCCGGCCGTCATCCCGAGCACCACGTTGACCCCGCGCTGAAGTGTTTGTGAGCTCAGTGCGTTGATGGCAACCGGTGCGCCGGACTTCAACAGTTCGCGCAAGACCGGACCATCGATATGGAAGGCAATGCGGCGCCGGTCTCCGAGCATCAACACGATGATGGATACCAGTTCCATGATCACCGCTTGGGCAATTACCGCCCATGCCCCCATACCCCAGAGTGCGACAGCAATGCCGGCAACACCGCCAAACACCTTGCCCAGTAACGTGCGTGACGCCAGCATCTTGAAGTTGCCGTTGCGGCGCATCTGCGCCACGTAGACGCGCGCCATCATGGTGAACAGGATTTTCACCGAGGCCACCGCCGTCATCCATTGCAGCACCGGGTCGGGCGTGTACAGCATCACTGCGCCCGAGATGACGACGATGGACACCAGGCTGACGAGCACCGCCGCCCAGAAGGCCGTGGTGATGTGTTTGTCCTCCAGCCGTTCGAGTCGTACCAGCGGGTCTTCCAGAACCGATGAGTACACCAGGCCGATCAACTCGACGATGGCAATGATGACCGTGCCCACACCCAGTTCTGCCGGCGACAGCAGCCTGGCATACACGACAAACGTAATCATGGACAGGAAGATCAGGCCGAATTTCTCGGTGAAGATCCACCCTAGGGTAATGAGGCGATGATTGGCCATGGGTGTGGGACCGGTTCAATGAGCGGTGGTTGACGCCGTTGCCTTGCGCAAGGTTCTGGCGCGGGCATAGAGGTAGCGCAAGGTCGGTTTGCCGTTGGCGAAGATCAGTGCTTGCCAGGAGCACTCAAGCATTCGCCGGTACACGTCGAGCACCTCGGCATGCTCGTCGCGTCGGGAAAAGGCATTGAGAAAATCTGTGTGGTTGCCCAGCACGAAATCGATCCGTTGCTGCTTGCTGAGCTGCGCGCCATAGCGGGCCAGGTACACCTCGATGAACCGGATCTTGTTCTGGTAATACTTCTTCGGCTGCGCGGTCATGTTGCCGCCGTTGACCGTGCGCTCCAGCAGCACCTGCGGCACCGTGTGGATCTCCCAGTGTTCGGCAATCCGGGTCCACATGTAGCGGTCTTCGGAGTAACGCAGGCTGGCATCGAAGCCGCCGAGTTGCATGATCACCTCGCGCTTGACCAGCGCGGTGGAGACGCCATTGACGACGTTGGCGTGGATGAAATCGTAGAAATGCCGGCCGTTCTTGCGCCGGTTGTCCAGTTGCCGCCGGCCGTCGCTGTAATTGACCTGCGTGTAGCAGTCGATCAGCCCCACCGACCGTCCCTGACGAGTGAGTTCGTCATACAGGGCCAGTTGCAGCTCCAGCTTTTGTGGACGAAATTGGTCATCGGCATCGAGCATCGCCACAAACGTCTCTTCCGAGTGCCGCAATCCGTGGTTGCGGGCGCTGGCCTGGCCTTCGTTGGCTTGCTGCAACAGCGTCAGGCGAAACGGCGCCACGAAGTCTTTGACCCGTTGGGGGCCGTCATCGGTGGAGCCATCGTCGACGACGATCACGTGATCGGGCAGCCGGGTTTGCTCGACCAGGGACGTCAGCGTTTGCTCGATGCTGCCGGCGCCGTTGTACATCGGGATTACGACGCACACTGAATGCGCTAGAGGGGAGGTTTGGTCTGACACGGGTGTTTCTCCTTTGATTACGCCTGGGCTGAATCGCGCGGGAATCCCCCGCCAGACGGACGCTGGCGCAGGGGTGTCGGTGATAATTCGGGGTAGGTCGCGTGGTGACGCCGAAAGGACAGGGCCAGGGTGCAGAACACCAGGAACTCGGCGGAGCGGTAGTTGGGAATCACGTACGCCACATAATTGGTGACGACGAACAAGCCGATGATCACCAGGGCACTGGCGCGAAACTGCGCCGCCTGGTTCGCCGTCACGGCGCGGTATTGTTTGAACAGCGCTTCGCCCAGCAGCAACGCCAGTGCAGTCAACTGGATGACGCCGCCATTGAGCAGGGTCTCCATGTAGCCGCTATGGGCGTTGCCGATGTAGCCCCAGCGAAGGATGAACGCATTGGCGTCGGGACTGGCCCAGAAGGCGCCAAAGCCGTAACCCTTGAGCCATTGTTGGTCGACAAAGGGCGCGAGCAGCTCCCAGATCAACGTGCGGTCCGTGAGTGACGGATCGCGGCCGGCGATCTCCAGCAGCCACGCAAGGTGGTTGTACAGCAGTAGGCAAACCAGCAGGAACGCCAGCGTGCAACCGAAGAACAGCCACTGCGAGCGGTTGATACGCAGGCGGATCAGGGTGAGGAAATACCAGTAGCTCAACGTGCCGGAAAGAATCAATGCCACGCCGGTCGCCGACTGGGCAAGCAGGATGGCAATCAGCGAAAAAAACGAGCAGAAGAGGGCCCAGCGGTTGCGTTGGCGGATCATCGGCAGCAACAGCAGGATGGCAATCGCGTTGAGCCGGGCGCCGGCGTTCTTTTCGGCAAAAATACCCTTGAATGCGCCGTCGCGAATACCACCGGACAAGAACGCGACGCCCGGCATGACCACGGCGAGTATCAATCCGATCAACGCCGCCACGCCGATGGCACAGCCGAGCATGAAGGTGATTTTTTCAAGGGGGTAGTTGTAGGCAATGAAACCGGCAAAAAACACCACGCTGAGCATCGCGATGAACCGCTTGAGGCTCAGCATCGGGTCGTGGGACCAGCCGATCGATGCGATGACGCAGAGCATGAACACCAGCAGAAAGAAGTTGCTGCGGTAAAAGGTTTTGCTGAGGAACACCTTGTTGCGGATGAAGAAGAACAAGGGCACCAACAGTGTGATCAGGCCGCAGATCTGGTTGGCGACGTTGCCTTCGAGGTCTTTATCGATGTCGCCGAAGCTGGAGGCGCCCCCCAGACTGAGGGCAAACGTGATCACCTGAATGTAGAACAGCACGCCAAACAAGGTGAAGCCATCGCGCAACGTCGAATACCTGATCTGCAGTGTGCTCATGATGATGGACTCCCGAGCAACGCGGCGAGGTAGGTCTGCACCGCGCTGGCATTCATGAACCGGGTGGCCGCATCCAGGCGGGAATGACGTTGCAGGTCCCGCGGTGTGGAGAGTTGCAGGGCAACCGCCTGCGACAGCGCGATCGGGTCGTCGACGGGGACGAGCGGTGCGACGAGGCCGCCGATGAGGATGTCCTGAGGACCATGGGGGCAGCGCGTCGCCACCACCGGTGTACCCGTGGACAAGGCCTCTACCAGCGCATTGGGACTGCCCTCGAAGCGTGACGACAACACAAAGCAATCCGCCGCGGCCACTTCTGCCAGAGGCTCACAGGTGTAACCCGGCAGGTCGAAGCGATCCGCCACGCCCAGCGTCCGGGCCTGGTCAAGCAACTGCGCCCTGAGCGGGCCTTCGCCAAAAATGATCAAGCGAGCGTCTGAATCCGGCAACGCGGCGAACGCTGTAATCAAGGTGTCGAAGCCTTTTTGCGGCACCAGGCGCCCCACGGCGACAATCACCGAGCCGGTTTTTTCCAGCAGCCAGCGGTGGCTTGGCGGCCCAGGCGACTTGTCGCGGAAGTCGTTATCGAGCACCGGGTTGTCGGCAATGGTCACGTCCTGGCGACGCGCAAGGGTGGTATCGACCAGGTCCTGGGCGACACCGCGCGAGACGCAGATCACCGGGTTGGGAATGAGCCGATACAGCAGTGGCGCCACCAGGTACGCGACCCGCACCATGAAGTCGGGGTTGACGTGTTTGTCATGGGAAAACGCATTGCGTTCGCTGACGTGCAGGCGTGCCAGCGTGCCGGACAGCACGGCTGCGGCGATCGCCACCACGTTGACGTGCGTGAGGGCCGCCAGTTGCGCGTCAAAGCGATTGGCGCGCAGAAATCGCGCGAGTGCCGGTACCGCACGTGCGGTGCGTTGGCTTTGCAGTTCAACTTTCTTGACACGCGGGTCGAGGTTCGCCGCATGGAGGCCGCCGCCGGTGAGCAACAGCAAGGTCACGTCATTGCCAGCGTCCACCAGGGCACCGGCGAGGCGCGTCATCATTTTTTCAGCCCCGCCTGCGCCGAGGTCATGCAGGATAATCAGCAGCTTTTTCATTGGCTCCATACCTGGTAGTACGCTTGCGCGGCGTGCTGGCTGGTGTACGGATGGATGGCGTCACTGAGCATTTTTGCGCTAGGTGCAACGCCGCTTTGTGCGGTCAGGCTTTGAAGCATTCCCCGCGCCAGCGCCGGTACGTCGTTGACGGCGACCAGTTGACCCAGTCGACCGTTGTCCAGCAGTTCCCTCGGGCCGGTCTCGCAGTCGCATGCCAGCACGGGCGTGCCCAGTGCCAGCGCCTCGATCAGGACGGTCGGCATGCCTTCCTGCACGGAGCTCAGAATGAACAGCCGTGCGTGCCTCAGTAGCGGATAGGGGTTGCTCAGGAATCCGGTGAAATGCACCCGGTGCGTGATGCCCAGTCGGGCTGCCTGAGTGGTCAGTGCGTCGAGCAACGGACCGTCACCGACAATCACCAGATCCGGCAGTGTTTCGCTGCGCAGCGCCAGGGCGTAGGCATCCAGCAACAGATGAAACCCTTTAGGTTCCACCAGGCGGCCCAGGCTCAACCAATAGTCGCGGGGCAAATCAGCGGACAACGGCGCTTGTGCGGCTTGAAGCAGTTGTTCGGTGACGACAGCGTTGGGGCAATAGCGGATCCGTTGCCGACCCCAAGGCATCACGTCGATGAGGGACTGGCGCAAGGCGGTGGAGACCGTGACCACTTTGCCGCTACCGCAGAGGTACAACGTATAGAGCAGGCGCAGGCTTGAAGGGCCGGTTTTCTGTTCAGTGCAATCCAGTGCCGCGTGGCGGCTGTAGATGACTTTGCAAGGACTGCCCAAGGTGGCGAACCAGGCGCAGAGGTTGGCTTGCTCCTTGGCGGAAATCACGTGGGTGACGCCCTCACGGCGAATGAGCCGGCGCAACTGCACAATGGATTTGAGCAGGCCGACGATGCCGCTGCCGCTGGCGCTGCCGAGTGTTTGAACACCATCCGTGTCCGGCGTGTCGCCGTTCATGACGAAAAAACTCACGCGCTGGCCATCCTTGAGAAACTGCTCGGACAGCCGTTGCTGGACGCGCTCGACACCGCCGCCCACCTTGAAATCCTTGAGAATAAACAGGATGTGCATGGTCATTCCTCAACGCTGATGGCGACTTTGCGTGACGCGATGAGCGCCAACAGGTGCACAAAGTTGTTCGGGTAGTCGATGAGGTAGCGCTTGATCGTATGGGGCTCGCGATACATGCGATAAAACGCGCGCATATGCAGGCGATTGATCAGCGCCGGGTAATAGTTGCGCGTGGCCAGGGCTTCCTGACGAATGAACCCGCCACAGGTGAAGGCGACCCCGCGAAACCCCGCGCGCAACGCGTCCTGCTCGAACTGCTCTTGCAGTCCGGCACCCAGGCCCACGATCAGGATGTGCGCTTCGCTGCGGCAGATGTCGGCCTGAATGCCCTCGGCCTGGGACGCATTGAAGTAACCGTTGTGGTAACCGGCGAGGGTCAGCCGTGGGTAAAGGGCCTTGATCTTGCTGACGAACAGTTCCAGTTCCGCTTGCCGGGCCCCGACGAAATACACGCGCTTGCCCTGTTGCTCGGCGCTGCGCAGTACAAGGTCGGCGATGGACGTGAAGTCAAAGCTGACCCGTCCGATCCTCCTGCCGGTCACACGCGACATGAAAGTCGACATCAGCATGCCGTCGCAAAAATAGGTGACGGTGTTCGGGGGCTGCTCGAAAACACTGCCAATGGACGCGAAGTTGATGAAGGAATAGGCCTGGTTGGCCTCCAGTAACTTCGTTGAGTATTGCCCGACTAGTTCCAGCCTGATCATGGCGCCGCTCCTTTCAGATGACTGAGCGGGTCTGTCGGCCCACGGAGACGTAGGTAAAACCCCGTTTGCTCAACCGCTGCGGATCGAACAGATTGCGTCCGTCAAAAATCAGCGGGTGCTTGAGCTGCCGGCCGAGCAAGTCGAAGTCCGGGGCTCGAAACGATTGCCACTCGGTGACGATGATCAAGGCGTCGGCATTTTTCAGGGCCGCCTCCTTGGTGCCGGCCAGGGTCAGGTCGTCGCGCGATCCGTAAATGCGCTGGGCCTCCTCCATGGCTTTGGGGTCGAACGCCTGGACGCTGGCGCCGGCGTGCCACAAGGCTTCCATCAGTACCCGGCTGGGGGCCTCGCGCATGTCGTCGGTGTTGGGTTTGAAACTCAACCCCCACAGGGCAAAGGTCTTGCCGCGAAGGGCGCCGTCGAAGTGATTGAAAATCTTCGTGTACAGGCTGGCCTTCTGTTCGTGGTTGCGCGACTCGACGGCCTTGAGTACCCGAGCATCGATGTCGACGCTGGCGGCGGCCTGTATCAGCGCCTTCACGTCCTTGGGAAAGCACGACCCGCCGTAGCCCACACCCGGATAGATGAATTGATAACCGATGCGCGGATCAGAGCCGATGCCGTGTCTGACCATCTCGATATCGGCACCCAGTTTTTCGGCGAGGCAGGCCATTTCGTTCATGAAACTGATCTTGGTTGCCAACATGCTGTTGGCGGCGTACTTGGTCAGTTCGGCGCTACGCAGGTCCATGACGATGATCTTTTCGCGGTTGCGATTGAACGGTTCGTACAGTTCGCGCATGACCTCTTCGGCGTGTTGGCTGTCGGTGCCGATGATGATCCGGTCCGGGCGCATGCAATCCTCGACCGCGCAGCCTTCCTTGAGAAACTCGGGGTTGGAGACCACGTCGAAGGTCAGATTGCAGCGACCGGTGTCGGCCAGCACCTGCTCGATGTGCGCGCGAACCCGGTCACCGGTCCCGACGGGGACGGTGGATTTATCGACGATGATGTGATGCCGGTCCATGTTCAGCGCGATGGTTTGCGCAACGCTCAATACATGTTTGAGGTCTGCCGACCCGTCTTCATCCGGCGGTGTCCCCACGGCAATCAACAGCACATCACCATGGTGGACAGCGCTGGCGAGATCAGTGCCGAACTGCAGCCGGCCACTTTGGTAATTGCTGTGGACCAGGCTTTTCAGCCCCGGCTCGTAGAGCGGCAGCGTGCCGTCCTTCAGCGCCTGTACCTTGTCGGCGTCAACATCCACACAGAGGACGTTATGGCCCACTTCCGCCAGCGCGGCGCCTTGGACAAGGCCCACGTAACCAATACCAAATACGCTCACATTCATGATCAAACCTCAGGTCGGCGTGACAGTGATCAACGAGGGGGCAGGGGTCAGTAGATGTTTTTCGAGAACAGCGTGAAGGGGGTCTTGATGAGGATCTTGATGTCCAGCCACAGCGACCATTGGTTGATGTAGTTGAGGTCCTGGGCGACGCGCAGCTGCATCTTTTCCACCGTCTCGGTTTCGCCTCGATGCCCGGTGATCTGGGCCAATCCGGTAATCCCCGGTTTGAGACGGTGACGGGCCATGTAGGCGCGCACTTTGCCGGTGTAGTAAATGTTGTGGGTGACCGCATGCGGGCGAGGACCGACCAGGGCCATTTGCCCGAACAACACGTTGAACAGCTGCGGTAACTCGTCAATGGAACTGCGGCGCAGAAAGCGTCCGATCAGCGTGACGCGTTCATCGTCACGGGTGGCCTGGTGCACTTCGCTATCGTCGTGGAGGCGCATCGAACGAAATTTCCAGACCTTGATCACTTCGCCGTTGCAGCCATGACGATTTTGCTTGAACAGCACGGGACCGGCGGAAGTCAGCTTGACGGCGATCGCCACCGTCAAGAGCATCGGACTGAGGACAATAATGGCCACGGCGGCCAGGCTGCGTTCGAACAGGTCTTTGCAAAACAGGCTGGCCGGATGGGAGCTGATCAGGCTTTCGTTGAGGTAAATGGCGGGCATCCGCTCGATTTCCGAGATCGAATGGTTGAGCAATACCATGCTGCCGAAATCCGGGATCCAGACCACGTCGACATTCATGTCCAGCAGGTCGATGTACAACGCTTCGATGGTGGCGGCATGCGTCATCGGCAGGACAATGTAAACGCGGCGCACATCCAGGCGCGTGATGATTTCGCGGATCGAATCGACGTGGCCGAGCAGCGGCAGGATGCTGGGGGCCGGGCCGCTGTTGTCGGCTGCGGCGATGAAACCCATGACCAGCGCACGGTTCGGTCTGGAGAGTTTTTTCGCCAGTTCATGGGCGGTCGGGCAGGTGCCGATGATCACCGCACGACGCTCGTTGCAGACCATCCGCGAGTGCAACCGGGCGAAGTAATGCAGGGGCAGAAACATCGCAGCCTGGGCGACAAAGCCCAGCACCGCCCAGACCATGATGACCTGGCGCGAGTAAATCGCGCTGGTCTGGGTGATGAAGGCAATGGCCGCCAGCACGGCCAGCAGGATCAGCCAGCCGGCCAGCAACCGGCCGAGCCCGACCACCAGGCCGTGACGCTTGTGGTAAACCTGCATCACGCTGTAGATCGGCACCGAGCCGAGCACCGTCAGAACTATCAGGATGCGGTATTCGCTGGTGAGGCTGCCAACGCGCCAATACACGAGCAGCATCAGCAGCGAAGTCGCCAGCGTCAGTGCACACAACCACTGCCCCCAGAACGTCAGGCCTCGGCGGTGTGTCATGTGAGCGGTATAGAGAGGAGTCATGGGCTTAACCTCAAGGCAGAATTAATGCATCAGCGCTGATGGGCGCGCACGGCGTGGCTCCCGCAGGCTTTTCCGTAGCTCGGCAGAGGTGAAGCAATGTGTGGTGATGGCAGAAAGACTGTGGTGAGGGGGCTTGCCCCGTTCGGCCTCGCCGCAGATTTTATGGTGTCAGCGGGGGGCGAAGTCGTAGTTATAAAACGTCTTGGAATGGTGGTAGCCGTACTTGCGCGCCTTGCGCAGGTCTACCTGGTTGAGCACGGTGCCAAATACCGGCACATGGCTTTGCTGCAACATGGCAATGCCCTTCTGCACCTGACTGATCGGCGTGCTGTCGGCCTTGACCACATAGATCACCGCATCCGAATGCTTGGCCAGCAACAGTGCATCGCTGATCATTTCCGCAGGCGGTGAGTCGATAATGATGTGGCGGTAACGCGACTTCAGCGCCTCAAGCATGCGCGCCATGCGCGGCGAACTGAGCAGATCCTGCGGTGGAGGCTGGCGTGACGGGTTAAGCGATTCGGCAGGGGAAGGCAGGCGCGGCGCGGTGAACAGATCCCGCGAAGGCGGCATGACCATGCCAGCCGGCAGCATGTCCAGATTGCCCACCGAAACGATGCAGTCTTCAAGCCTGGCGGTGCCCGCAATGACATTGGCCAGTCCCGGGCTGTCAGGCGGAAAATCGAAGTTCAGTGAAAGGGTCGGTTGGCGCATGTCGGCATCGATCAGCAACACTCGCTCCAGCGAAGTGAGGGAACTGGCCAGGTTGGTGGCAATGGTACTTTTACCCTCACCGGCAACGGTCGACGTCACGAGTACCACCTGCGACGGCATTTCACTGCTTTGCAACATCAGCCAGGTGCGCAGATTGCGGATGGTCTCGGAAAAGCGCGGGTTGTCGTTGTCTTCGAACAAGCGCGCCAATTGGCGGCGACTTTTCTTCATCACCAGCGGCACCACGCTGAGCAGCGGAATGTTAAGCGTGCTTTCAATCGTCTCGTCGGTTTTAAAGGTGTTACTCAGGCTGTCGAAGAGCAGCGCCAACGCGACGCCGATCACTGCAGCCACCAACCCGACGATCCCGACAATCAATGTTTTACGTGGCTTGCTCGCTTCCACTGGCACAATCGCCGGGTCGACGATGCGCACTTTGGTGGAGTCCATGTCGGCAGTGGCCGCGGTTTCTTTCAAGCGGGTGACGAAGGTTTCATACAGTGCACGGGTGCTGTCGACTTCCCGCTGGAATTCGCGCAACTGAAATTCCTTGCGGGCGATGTCCTGGATCTGCGCCTTGTTGCTGTTGAAGGATTGGCGCAGCGAAGCTTCACTGGCTGAGGCCAGCTGGTATTGCCGTTCGATCCCGGCGACCACTTGCTGCACCTGCAATTGCAGGCTGGTGGTGGCGGCGCGCAATTCCGATTGCGCGGAAATCAGGCTCGGGTGTTTCGGGCCATAGCGTCCTGACAGCTCATCGACCTTGGCTTGCGCCTTGGCTCGGTCCGCCTGGAATTGCTGGACCAGCGGGTTACTCAAGACTGCCGGCACGCTGGAGAGTCGGCTCAGGTCGCCGTTGCTCAGGGCTTTCGCCTGGCGGTATTCACTCTCGGCTTCCGCGCGGTTGCGGCGGGCGTCGACCATGCGATTGCCGGTCATTTCCAGTTCGTTGGCGCTGATGGTGGCAACCCCGCCGACATCGACCAGGCCTTGTTCCTCCCGGTAGCCCTGAAGCTTTTTCTCGGCAACACGCAGGTTGTCGCGCAGTTTGACCAATCGTGTGTTCATCCACGCGGTGGTGGTCTGCGAGGACTTTTCGCTGGTGTCGAGCTGACTGTCGGTAAAGCCATGGGCCAACGCGTTGGCCGCCGCTGCCGCCAGGACAGGGTCTGGCAGCTCGACCTCGATTTCGAGCAGTTGGCTCTTGCCGACGAACTTGACGCTGGTGTGCAGCATGAGGTTCTGCGTGACCTGATTGAAGACATCATCTTCACTTGGCTCAGCTTTCATCGGCTTCAACAGGCCGCCCAGCCCCGGGATCCATTGATCAAGGTTCAGGTCGGCCAGCCATTGGCGTGGCGTGAACCATGGCTTCGATTGCTGGCGTGGATCGGTGACCGGGTTGGTCGTCAGCTCGAGTTTTTTCACGGCTCGTTCGGCAAGGTCCCGTGATTGCAGGAGCGCCTGTTGTGTCTGCAAGTAATCAGTGGCGTTGCTGCCTGAGTCCTTGACTTGCTGGAAGGACATCAGCGGCGGGGTTTTATCGTTGAACAGCAAGGTGGTGCTGCCGACGTATTGCGGGGTGATGTTCGAGACCACAACGACCGCCAGCAAACCGCACAGCAGGACAAACCATCCGATGCTCCATTTGGCGCGCCAGATCACCCTCCACAGTTTGAGAAGATCAATGGTGTCCTTGTCGTCGCTGTACTGCTGATGCAGATGCGTTTGCAGAGGACGTTCGACGTAGGTGCTAGGGCTGTTGTCCATGATTAGAAAAAGCCTTGTGCAATGGAAATGGTGTCGCCGGGGGCAATCGTGGTGTTTCGCGTGACCTCATCGGTGAGGGTCGGGCCGCCATCACCGCGCAAGATGGTCACGCGTTTGATGGAAGCTCGCTCGGTCAGTCCACCGCCCAGAGCGATGGCTTTTTCCAGGGTCAGTCCGGGTATGAAGGGATAGCTGCCGGGTTTTTTCACTTCGCCGTTGATGTAGAACGAGCGGTATTCGATCTGGCTCAAGCTGACTTTCGGGTCGTTCAGATAGCCTTGTTTGAGTCCGTCGACGATGATCTTTTCGACCTGGCCGGGTGTGAGTCCCTTGGCGGAAATCTCACCCAGGAACGGATAGGAAAATGTGCCGGCATCGCTGAGGCGGATTTTTTTAATGCTCAGCTCCGGCTCGCCGAACACGATGATGCGCAAGACATCGCCAGCGGCCAGTTTGTACTGGGTATCAGGGTCTGCGGCGTAGGTATCGGGTAGCACAAGCAGTGCGAGCAATAAGCCCAGGGTGCGTGAGTTCATGTCGAAACCCTCTTAAAGGCTGACGTTGAAGCTGATCTGAACAACGTTGCGGGTGTAGCTTTGGTCGTCGGCATCAGAGTCGTTGTCGCGGAATCGATAGCCGAGCTCGATGTCCAGCCAGCGGCGCATCGCGTACACCACGGCCAGGTTGTAGTCCTGATAATTGTCGGTTCGGCTTTCGCCTTCGTAGACATAACGACCGTACCCGGCCTGTGCAATCGTGGTGATCCGTTCGGTCCAGCCATGGCGCCAACCGACCTGGGTGAAGGTGGACTTGACGGCATCGGCACCGTCGTCGCCCTCGGCGAGAGCCTGGCGGGCCACAAGGGTGAATGTCGAATAAGTGCGTGGTTTCCATTGCAGGTCCACTTGCCAGGTGGGGTTGTCGAGGTCTTTGGATTCGCTGCTGTCGAAGTCCTTTTTCTCATAACCGACACGGACTTTACCGGTGGTCTTTGCGGTAATGTCCCAGACGGCACCGGCGAGTACCGCGTTGGATTTGCTGCTGCGCGGGCTGTTGGGTTCCTGGTAGTCAAAATTGGTGTGGTCGTACTCAAGCAGGCCACGGGTATTGCTACCGATGCGGTGATACCAGGTACTGGTCAGGGCGGCGGTATTGCGCTCTTTGTCGTCATTGATGCCGTCGGCGTTGTCGTAGCGAAGTTCCGCGTAACTGGCGCCAAAATCGATCTGGTTGTCAGCGCTCCTGGCGCCATAGGTATAGAGGCCACCGACTCTTTTGTTATTGAGCTTGTCGTTGATGCCGTCGACCGCCGTGTCCTCGGTGCGCTCCCACTTGCGGTATTCGGCGTCGAGCTTCAGACGGTGCCGGTCAGTGAACTCCATGATGCTGTCCGCCCGCACCCGTTGTGCGGTGTTCGAGGCATCCGACTCGTCGTGATAAATGTAGCGGATGGGCTGCCAGGTCAGTCGGGTAGCGCTGTTGCGATCTTCGGCCTTGAGTTCGAAAGAGGGCGCCAGCTTCGTGACCATCGAGGACTGTTTGTTGTTCTCCAGTTCTCGAAAGTTATCGTCATAGCTTTCTGAAAACAGAAAGGTAGGTGTGAAATCGAACCCGTAAACATCGATAGGTGCCGGATCAATACTCCAGGCCATTCCAGGGTAGAGGGAGGCCATGATCAGTGCAAAAGGGCAGCGTGAATTCAAGGCCATGTCCTGGCTCCTGGAATAAGCGATCAGTCAGATATTGGATTGAAACGAGGGGTGCTGAAGTTCGAGGTCACTCAAGGGCATGCAGATCGCCTGGTCCCGATTCAGAAACTGCATCAGGATCATGACGCGCTCAGCCCCATGTGAAGTGATAAAAATCCCCTCGAGTGTCGACAGTGGTCCACGGATAATTTGCAGGTGGTCGCCGGGCGTAAGGGGCGGGGTATCTGGGGATACCGATGATTCGAAACAGCGTGCACGCAGGTGCTCGATGACGTTCTCAGCCACCGTCGCAGGACCATGATTGAATTCGACGAAACGACTGACGCCCCGAGTGGAACGTATGGGCGCCCAGTTGTCATTACCGCCAAGATGGATAAACAGATACCCGGGAAAAAGGGACTCGCGCACCCTCTGATATTTGCCGCGAATCAGGCGTTCACTCAACAGTTGGGGGTGAAATACGACATAGTTTTGTTGAAGCAGGTTTAGGTGGGCTCGTTCATCCTGGTGAGGCTTGCACTGCAGAAGGTACCAGTTAGAGCGTTCGGAACGGATTGCTGGCATGCTGGTAAACTCCGTATATATCGAAAGTTTAGGCAGGCAGTGGCTCTATAGAGGCCCGAGAAGTAATTAAGCCAGGCAGGGTTGTTTTTTTTATGTGAGGGGCGAAGACGTGTGTCAATAATGAATCAGGTGGTGTTACATAGGCGTAACAGCGTGATAATGAATGTCCGCTATATCTGACAGCCTGTTGGATATATAGCTTGAGTCATTATTCGGAGACAAAGCTACCGCACGGTCCATACGAAGGGGCCGCAAAAAACAAAGACTTCAGAAGTTGTCTGAGAAGCAGCGATAAACGAACAAACTGCACTCGGATTCTGTTTCATCAGACCCGTGTAGTTATTGACCACTCACGACAAGCTGTCAAACGTTCCTTGTCAAAAAACATGCCTTTCATCCAAAAGTGCATTCGGCAATGTTCAAGTGATTGTTTTTAAAGCTGATTTAGTTTCCGTCGAACGGATTAAACTTTTTTAGCTATAAATAGTCGTCGTGGGGGGCGGGCAAACCGGAAGGATGCCACCCTGATGGGGCCAGTTATAAAACTTGGAATCACGGTCATTGCAACGCTATAACTAACTGCCTGTGATTAGGCAAGCGGGGCGGTATTATGACTATTCTCGTGACTGGCGCGGCAGGTTTCATCGGGTATCACACGGTCAAACGATTGTGCCTGGAAGGGCGTGATGTTGTTGGTATCGACAACCTCAACGCGTATTACAGCGTGGAATTGAAACATGCCCGGCTCAAGCAACTGAGCGAATTGCAAGGTTTCCGTTTTCAGAGGATGGACATTGTCGATAAGCCGTCCTTGATGGCGTTATTCGAAGACAATAAGTTCACCGAGGTCGTGCATCTGGCGGCGCAAGCGGGGGTTCGTTATTCGCTGGATAACCCGGATGTGTATGCGCAATCGAATCTGGTGGGATTCCTGAACGTGCTCGAAGCCTGCCGGCACTACCGGCCTGTGCACTTGATCTATGCGTCGAGCAGTTCGGTGTATGGCGCCAACAGCAAACTCCCGTTCAGCGTCGACGATCCGGTCGATCAACCGGTGTCGCTGTACGCTGCTAGCAAGCGCGCCAATGAATTGCTTGCCCACAGCTACTGCCATCTCTATGGGATTCGTGCCAGCGGCCTGCGTTTTTTTACCGTGTACGGTCCTTGGGGACGTCCAGACATGGCGCTGTTCACGTTCACCGAAGCGATGCTCAAGGGCCGGCCGATTGATATCTACAACCATGGCCAGATGGCGCGTGATTTCACCTATGTCGACGATATTGTCGAAAGCATCGCCCGGTTGCTTGCGAAGCCGCCGGTCCCGGACAAGGAGGCAAATGGCGTCAACCGGATTTTCAACATCGGGCGTGGAAAACCGGTCGCGTTGCTCGATTTTGTCGAATGCCTGGAAGCGGCGCTGGGCATAACAGCGCAGCGCAATTATTTGCCGATGCAGCCGGGCGATGTCGTCAAGACATGGGCCGATGTGTCGGCGCTGGCAGACTGGGTCGGTTTCTCGCCCCAGGTGGAGGTTGAAGAAGGCGTGAGGCAATTTGCGCAGTGGTATCGCGACTACTACAAGGTCTGAGTCTGGCGCTTCAATCCGATACGAAATCCACCGGTTCGAGAAGCCAGCAGGGCAGCTGCTACAGGTCGTAGACAGGCGTTGTTCACAGCGCATCGCCAAGTAATTTCAGGTATTCGGGACTTTCGGAAATGGAATTGTGGCCCACCCCCGGTACGACTCGCAGCGTGGCCACGCCTTTGGCGAAATGCGTGTAGAGCAGCTCGGTGCTTGAACGCGGTATGACTTCATCGTGCTCCGCCGCGATCAGCAACGTCGGTATCGTGATGTGCGCCGCGTACTTCCAAGATTCAAAGCGCTCCTGCAGCAACCACTTCACCGGAAACCACGGGAACTGGCGCACGGCGAGGTCTTCCAGGCTGTTGTAGGGCGTAATCAGGATCAGGCTCGAGGCCGGCCGCTGGCTGGCGAGGCGCACGGCGACCCCCGAACCGAGGCTGCGTCCGACCACGGCGATGTGCGGATGAGTATCGTAGACCTTGTCAAACAAGGTCATGGCATCGCGCTGAATTGACTCCTCCGAAGGCGAGCCGGAGCTTCCCCCGAAACCTCGATAGTGCAGCAAATAGATCGCATGCTCCGGGAAAGCCTGGGCGAACCCTGGCAGGTTGCGAGAAACATCCTCGGCATTGCCGCCGAAATAGATCAACGCCTTCGGCCCGTCGTGGGGCCTGATCGACACCGCCACGTCCGCATCGTCCACCGTCAGCTTGAGCAGCGTTTCGGGCGTCTCGATGGCGCTGGGCTGCGGGAAGTAGATGAGCGCGCGCTGAAACACGAACAGCGCTGCACAGAGCGCCAGGTACAAGGCGGCAAGGATGACGACGATTAACACCAGGGTTCGTGGCATTCGGCTAACTTTAGTGGGCGACATTGACGGCTCTGGGCTGAGAAACCCAATCCACTGAATCGGAGCCAGAGTTTAGTTCATCGGTAGCGAGGGGCACCGAGCCCGGCTACAGAGGAGGGCGCCCATGCCCATCGCGGCAAAATGGCTCGACGTGCAGCCCGGCGAAAGAACCGCCCTGATGCTGGGGTTCGCGTTCCATTTCTGCGTGCTGGCCAGTTATTACCTGGTGCGACCGTTGCGCGATGCCCTGGGCCTTGAGGGCGGTGCTGACAAATTGCAGTGGCTGTTCACGGCGACGTTCGTGGTGATGGTGCTGATGGTGCCGGTGTTCGGAGCGCTGGCGTCGCGGCTGCCGGCCACGCGGTTCGTGCCGTTGATCTATCGCGTGATCGCCGCGTCGATGCTGGTGTTTGGTGTGTTGATCGCCAATCGCATTGCGCCGGTGGCCGTCGGGCGGGTGTTTTTCGTCTGGATCAGCATCTACAACCTGTTCATCGTCAGCATTTTCTGGAGCGTGCTGGTCGACCGGTTTTCCAGTGAACAAGGGCGGCGGCTGTTCGGGTTCATCGCCGCGGGTGGCACCCTGGGCACGTTCATCGGGCCGTTGCTGGCCGCGACCATGGCCACGCGCTTGGGCCCGGTGGCATTGACCGTCGCGGCGGCGCTGCTGCTGGAAGTCGCGGTGCGCTGCTATCGGGCGCTGCTCTCCCGGACTCAATCGCAGTCCGGCAGCCGCTTGATGGAGGATCGGCGCATGGGCGGCAGCATGCTGGCCGGGATCACGTTGATTACGCGTTCGCCTTATCTGCTGGGACTGGTGTTGTTCATGTTGCTGCACACCAGCGCCGCGACCTTGTTGTATTTCGAGCAGGGACGGATTGTGGCGGGTAGCTATGCTGATGTGGCCAGCCGGACGCAATTCTTCGCCGTGGTCGATTTGATCGTGTCGGCGCTGACCTTGATCTTTCAACTGCTGCTGACGGCGCCGTTGATTCGGCTGGTCGGTGTCGGCGGGGCGCTGGTGGCATTGCCGCTGGCGACCATCGTGGCGTTTAGCGCCATGGCGCTGGCGCCCGTGCCCGCTACCGTCGCCCTGGCGCAGGGGCTGCGTCGTGCGGTCGAGTTCGCCATCGTGCGGCCGGCGCGTGAAGTGTTGTGGACAGTGGTCAGCCGCGAGGAAAAGTACAAGGCCAAGAATGTGATCGAAACCCTGGTGTATCGCGGCGGAGACGCCGCCAGTGGCTGGTTGTCGGTCGGTCTGACGGCATTGGGCGCCGGTTTTGGTCTGGTGGCGCTGGTGATCGTGCCGTTTGCCGGGCTGTGGGGCTGGTTATGCCTGTGGCTGGCCAGGCATCAGGAAAAACAGGTTGAAAGCAAAAAGGTGGAAGGGTCATTCCATGAGCCACACTGATGAATACACACGTCGCCAAATACTCACGCTGGCTGCCGGTGCTTCGGCGGTTTTCACCTTCGGCCCGGCCTTCGCTGCAACCACGCCGTCGAAGGACACAGGAGGCAAGAACATGCTGACCCGCGCCATTCCTTCCAGCTCCGAGCCATTGCCCCTTGTCGGGTTGGGCACCTATCGCGGGTTTGATGTCGGGCCTTCGAGCCCCGCCTACAAGCAGTTGCCCGCCGTTCTGCGCGCATTGTTCGAGAAGGGCGGAAAGGTAATCGACAGCTCGCCGATGTACGGCCGGGCGGAAGAGACGACCGGTGAGTTGCTGTCGATTCATGAGCCACGTTCACCCGCTTTCCTGGCCACCAAGGTCTGGACCCGTGGCCGCGAAGAAGGCATCGCGCAGATGGAGCAGTCCTTCAAACTGCTGCAAACCGATCGCATCGATCTGATGCAGATCCACAACCTGCTGGACTGGCAAACCCATTTGCCGACCTTGCGCAAATGGAAGGAAGAAGGGCGCATCCGCTACATCGGCATCACCCATTACACGGCGTCGGCGTATGACGAGGTGGAAGCGGTACTCAAGGCCGAGCCGTTGGATTTCTTGCAGATCAACTATGCGCTGGATGACCGCGGCGTCGAGAAGCGCATCCTGCCGTTGTGCCGCGAACGTGGCGTGGCGGTGATCTGCAATCGGCCGTTCGGCGGCGGCAACCTGCTCAGCCGCTTGAAGGACAAACCCTTGCCGCGCTGGGCGGCGGACGTGAGGGTCAACAGTTGGCCGCAGATGGCGCTGAAGTTCTTGCTGTCGCATCCGGCGGTGACCTGCGTGATTCCCGGCACCGGCAACCCGCGCTACATGGCGGACAACGCCGGGGCCGGTTTCGGGCCGATGCTGACCGGTGCGCAGCGCGAGCAGTTGATCGATATCGTCGGTTAACGACAAGGTCTATTTTCTGAACGAATAAAGCGCAGAGGCCCGGGCGTGAAAAGACTCCCGGGCCACTGGAGACGATCAGCGGCGATCCAGCCAAACCGTCTGCGCATTGCAAAACTCGCGCACGCCGAAGTGCGACAGCTCGCGGCCAAAACCGCTTTTCTTCACGCCGCCGAAGGTGACGCGCGGGTCGCTTGCGCAGTAGCCATTGATGAACACGCCACCGGTTTCCAGTTCGCCGGCCATCTGCTGGGCACGTTCGACGTTGCCGGTGTAGATCGTCGCGGCGAGTCCGAATTCGCTGTCATTGGCCAGTTCCAGCGCATGGGTGGCATCGCGTGCGGTGATGATCGAGGCGACCGGGCCGAACAGTTCCTGCTTGAACGAAGTCATTTGGTCGGTGACATCCTTGAAGACCGTAGGCTCGTAGAAGTTGCCCGGGCCTTCAGCCTTTTTGCCGCCCAGCAACAATGTCGCGCCTTCTTCCAGGGTGTCGCGCACCTGTTGATCCAGTTCATCACGCAGATCGAAGCGAGCCATCGGGCCGATGTAAGTGTCGGCGGCCAGTGGATCGCCGACCACCAGTTTGCCCGTGGCCTCGACGAACTTGCGCGTGAATTCCTCGACGATGCCTTGTTCGACGATCAAGCGTTTGGCTGCCGCGCAGACTTGCCCGGTGTTCTGATAACGGCCAATCACCGCGGCTTTGACGGCTTCGTCGAGGTCGGCGTCGTCGAGCACGATGAAAGGATCAGAACCGCCCAGTTCCAGTACGCATTTCTTCAACGCTGCACCGGCCTGCGCACCGATGGCCATGCCGGCGCGCACGCTGCCGGTGAGGGTCACCGCTGCGATGCGAGGATCAGCGATCGCCGTGGAGACGCCCTCTGGCGTGACGTTGATGACCTCGAACACACCTTCAGGGAAGTCGGCTTGCTTGAAGGCTTCCTGCAGCAGGTAAGCGCTGCCCATCACGTTTGGCGCATGTTTGAGCACGTAGGTGTTGCCGGCGATCAGCGCGGGTACGGCGCCACGCAGGACCTGCCAGATCGGGAAATTCCACGGCATCACCGCGAGAATCGGGCCGAGCGGGCGATATTCGATGCGTGCTTTGCCGCCTTCAACCAGGGTCGGCTCGGCGGTCAGCATGGCCGGGCCGTGTTCGGCGTACCACTCGCAGAGCTGGGCACATTTTTCGATTTCACCGCGGGCCTGGGTAATCGGCTTGCCCATCTCCAGAGTAATCATGTTCGCCATCGCTGCGGCGTTACCGCGTAACGCTTGCGCCAGGGCGATCAAAAGTTGTGAGCGTTGCGCCACCGCTGTGCTGCGCCAGACACGGAATCCGGCAGCGGCTCGGGACAGTGCGGCTTGCAGCGCCGAAGCGGATTCAAATGGGTAGTGGCCGATCTGCTCGCCGGTGGCGGGGTTGATCGAAATGGCGTGGGTGAGACTGGAAACGTTGGTCATGGCACCGTCCTGCTAGGTGGGAATGCGCTCAGGTTACGGTGGCGTTAGTTTTCTGGAAACTGAATAATGCTGAGCATATCGTTCACGTTTGGAGAATGACTGTGGATCTGGTTCAGCTGGAAATTTTCAAAGCAGTGGCCGAGCACGGCAGCATCAGCGTGGCTGCCCAACACATCCATCGAGTGCCGTCGAACCTGACGACACGGATCAAGCAACTGGAGCAGGACTTGGGCGTGGACCTGTTTATCCGCGAGAAAAGCCGTCTGCGCCTGTCGCCCGCCGGCTGGAGTTTTCTCGATTACGCCCGGCGCATTCTCGACTTGGTGCAGGAGGCCCGGGCGACGGTGGCCGGTGAAGAACCCCAAGGCACCTTTGCGCTAGGGTCGCTGGAAAGCACGGCGGCGGTGCGCATCCCCGAGCTGTTGGCCGCGTATAACCAGAAGCACGCCAAGGTCGAGCTGGATCTGTCCACCGGACCGTCCGGGACCATGATCGACGGTGTGCTGTCGGGCCGACTGGCCGCTGCTTTTGTCGACGGCCCGGTGCTGCACCCGGCACTGGAAGGCGTGCCGGCATTCGAGGAAGAAATGGTGCTGATCGCGCCGCTCAACCATGCCCCGATCCACCGCGCGCGGGAGGTCAACGGCGAAAACATCTATGCGTTTCGCTCCAATTGCTCCTACCGCCACCACTTCGAAAGCTGGTTCGCCAAGGACTCGGCAGTGCCCGGGAAAATCTTCGAAATGGAGTCCTATCACGGCATGCTGGCCTGCGTCAGCGCCGGAGCCGGCCTGGCGCTGATGCCGCGCAGCATGCTCGAAAGCATGCCGGGCTGCACCACGGTGAGTGTCTGGCCGTTGTCGCCAGCCTTCCGGTTTTTGCGCACCTGGCTGGTGTGGCGCAGAGGGACGGTGTCGCAAAGCCTGACCATGTTTGTGCGCTTGCTGGAAGAACGCGGCGTGGTGCAGAAAGACGCCTGAATCCTTTAAACGCAAACCCTGCGGGAGCAAGCTCGCTCCCACAAGGGTATTGAGACTGACGTCGGTCGGCGTGCTGTTTAGCCTGCCCTGCGAGGCCAATACCTGATGCCACGGTGCCTGGACGCCGCTGCCGGAACCCAGGGTGTACCGCGTCATGCGCGCTTGGGCAGTTTCCAGTTCGGCCGAATGAAATGGCAGGTGTAACCGGTCGGCAGCCGTTCGAGGTAGTCCTGATGCTCCGGCTCTGCCTCCCAGAACGGGCCGGCGGGGGCGATTTCGGTGACCGCCTTGCCGGGCCAGAGACCAGATGCATTCACATCGGCCACGGTGTCCTCGGCCACTGCCTTCTGTTCTTCATTCAGATAAAAAATCGCCGAACGGTAGCTGAGACCGATGTCGTTACCCTGACGATTGGCGGTCGACGGATCGTGAATCTGGAAGAAAAACTCAAGGATCTGGCGGTAGCTGGTAATGGCCGGGTCAAACTCGATCTCGATTGCTTCGGCATGGGTGCCGTGGTTGCGATACGTTGCATTGGGCACGTCGCCGCCGGAGTAGCCGACTCGAGTCGACAGCACGCCTTTCTGTTTCCTTATCAGATCCTGCATGCCCCAGAAGCAGCCGCCGGCCAGGATTGCGGTTTCAGTGTGCGTGGTCATCGCTTACTCCTCAGTGTTCATTGATGTGATCAGGTTGTTGCGCAGGCGCTCGATCGAGGCCTGCAGTGGCGTGAACTCATTCTGCATCAGACAGGTCGCGTCCGAGAACTTCGTTGCTGCCTTCCGGCGGGTCGACGTGCAGGGTAACGTCGAACCCGCCGTGCGGTGCATCACGCCGTGAGGACTTTCAAGTCCACGTCGATGTTGCCACGGGTCGCCTTCGAGTACGGACAGATCTGGTCGGCGGTGTGTGCCAGGGTCTTTGCAACGTCGTCCGCCAGGCCGGGCACGCGCAGGGTCAATCGAGCTTGAAGGAAGTAATCCGCACCGGTCTGGCCGACGTCGACTTCGATGTCGACAGACATGTCCGCCGGCAGCACAACGTTCAGGTCATTGGCCACCAGCCCGACAGCGGCGGTGTAGCAGGCCGACCATGCGCCGGCGAACAATTGCTCGGCGGCCGGGTGCGGCTGGGTGGCGGCGAACACGTGCGCAGGCTGGGTGCTGCCGGGCGACGAGAGGGCGATGTCGAGGCTGCCGTTATGACCGCGCGAGGTGTTACCGGTGCTGCTGGCGGTGGTGTGGGTTTTGCCGGTGGCCAGTACTTTTTCGATCTTGCTCATGGATGATTACCTGAATGTTTTAATGAGTTTGTTTTCGTGTGCGCTTTGATCGCATGCGATATGTATGATGTTTCTTGAAAGCCAAATGATGTCAAAGCGTCGCTGTTTATCAGGCCGTGACTACGTTCAGGGCCACGTCAATGTTGCCGCGTGTTGCTTTGGAGTACGGGCAGATCTGGTCTGCGGCGTGGGCGATTTCTGTCGCGACGGCCTGATCCAGACCTGGAGCGCGCAGCGTCAGGCGTGCCTGGAGGAAGTAAGCGTCGCCGGTCTGGCCAAGGTCGACTTCGATATCGACGGACACATCGGAGGGAAGCTCGACGTTGCGCTGTTTGGCAGCCAGACCGATGGCGGCGATGTAGCAGGCCGACCAGGCACCGGCAAACAGTTGCTCGGCTTTCGGGTGTGGCTGGGTGCCTTTGAATTCATGAACGGGTTTGTCGCTGCCAGGTGACGAAAGCACGATGTCGAGGCTGCCGTTATGGCCGCGCGAAGTGGTACCGGTGCTGCTCATGGTGGTGTGGGTTTTGCCGGAGGCCAGGACTTTTTCGATCTTGCTCATGGGATGAATCCTCAAAGGTGTACTAGGTTTGTTTGTATGGCGTATACGTTTGTATCGCATACGACTGAAATAATATTCCCGCAGTCGCCAATTGAAGTCAATAGGGGAAAGGCCTGCTTGGCGACGAACGGTTGGATTGAGGGGGGTGGCATTGGCTGCCGGTCCTGCACACAACGAAAAAGCCCGCACAAGGCGGGCTTCGAAATAGAGTAGGTGGCCAGCGCTGGTCTCTGGCTTACAAGGTTTATCAGGCTTCTGACAGAACAGTTTTGTGCTGTCCTGCTTCACACGGCATAAGGGCTGGATCTCAACTCGGAGAATCTTTCTAACCGTGTACCCTTAGGAGCGCGCCCCACGCTTCCTCGCTATCCTCTTGCGCATCAGTCTGCGTCTTCACCTACAGGTTTTAGAATAGCAAAGGCTGCGAAACGCAAACCGGACTTTTTAGACCGATTTCGTCCTTGATCAACGGCGGCAGGATGGATAAATGCTATGGGGAAAAACTCGGTACAGCCTGCCGGGATGGCAGGCCGCATTATGGGCCCGGTTTAAACCAGATTAAGCGTGACGTCGATGTTGCCACGGGTCGCTTTGGAGTACGGGCAGGTTTGATGGGCGGCATCGACTAACGCCCGTGCGACAACAGGATCGAGACCAGGAAGGCTGACATTGAGGCGTGCCTGGAGGAAAAAGGCGTTGTCGGTCTTGCCCAGATCCACTTCGGCATCAACGGCGACGCCGCTCGGCAAGGTCACCTTCAGCGCGGCAGCCGCTTTACCGATCGCGCCGATGAAACAGGCCGACCAGCCTGCAGCCAATAGCTGTTCGGGATTGGTCCCAGCCCCTGAAGAGCCTGGCGGGGAAAGCTTGATGTCCAGACGTCCATCCGAACTCTTCGATTCGCCGTCGCGGCCGCCAGTGGTGTGGGTCTTTCCGGTATACAGCACGGTGTCGATTTCATTGATCATGACGGGTTCCTGCTAAAGGGTTGGGGGCCTCACCGTTTATGTCGCCGCGTTACGGACGAACGGGAGAAGCCCCCACTTTTCCACCTTTATGTAGTGCCTATGTGTCCTGATCCGCTGGTTGTGTATCGCTGTGTAAGATCGTCAGCGAACATACACGCCGATACAAACCCGTTACGCCTGCCAGTTTTTTCGGTGAGCCGGTGCGCCCAATGGCGAACTGGTTGCACCGCCGTCGACAACAATCTCCGCACCGACGACATTCGAAGAGTCGCTGGAGGCGAGGAACAAGGCGACGGTGGCCACTTCTTCCGCTTCGCCAATGCGACCGAGCGGGATCGTGGTGTTCAGTTTTTCCTCCAGCGCATCCATTCCCACTTTCACCGTGTGGGGGTTCCAGACCGGTGTGCGTGCAGCTCCGGGGGTAATCTGGTTGACGCGAATGCCGCGCGGCGCAAATTCTGCGGCCATCACCCGTGTCATGGAACGAACGGCGCCCTTGCTTGCTGCGTAGGCGCTGTAACCCGGCCATCCCATCACAGCGTGCACCGACCCGTTCAAAATGATCGAAGCACCCGGATTGAGGTGCGGTTCGGCTGCCTGCACGGTGAAAAACGTGCCGGTGAGGTTGGTCTGGATAATGGTCTGGAAGGTTTCTAGCGAAGTGCCGCCAACCGGGGTCTGTCCGGCGATACCGGCATTGGCGAACACGATGTCCAGCTTGCCGAATGCTGCGACGGCTTCTGATACGGCGCGCTCGATCTCTTTCACGTCGGTCAGGTCCGCCTGGATCGCCAGCAGGTTTGGCCCCAACGCCTCCCGGGCTTCATCCAGGGTTTTTTGACTGCGACCGGTGATCGCCACTTTTGCGCCTTCTGCGATGAACAGTTTGGCGGTGGCCAGGCCCAGGCCGCTGTTGCCGCCGGTGATAAATGCAGTTTTTCCAGCCAGTTTCATTGGGAATCTCCTACGGTTTTATCATGCAACCATTGAGGGCGAAATCACTGTGCATCTGGCACAGGGAATCACTCGAAATCGGGCTATCGGTTTCATTATGAAACCAATGGAAGTGATTTTTACCAGCATGGGTTGTATTATGCAACCACCTGCCATCTGACCGAATTATCGTCAGCGTTGGCACCCTTTTGGTGGAGGTTCGTTTACGTGAAGCGCAAAAGCTTGCAGGGCAGTCCGTGTCCGGTCGCTCGATCCCTGGACCTCATTGGCGATTGGTGGTCCTTGCTGATCATTCGTGATGCGCTCTCAGGCACAAAACGCTTCAGCGATTTTCAGAAACGCCTGAATGTCGCGAAAAACATTCTGAGCACCCGCCTCAAAGGCCTGGTGGCAGAAGGTGTGATGCGCATGGAGCCGGCGGCTGATGGAAGCATCTACAAGGAGTACGTGCTGACTGAAAAGGGCAGGGCCTTGCAAACCGTCCTGATTGCCTTGTCGCAGTGGGGCAACGAGTTTTTGTACGAACCCGGCGAAGCGGGATCCGTCATGGTCGACGCACAGGATCGTCAGCCAATCCAGAAATTGCAGTTGGTTTCAATGGACGGGCGACAGCTCAAGCCAGAAGACATCGTGACCAGATTCGGCGTTGCGCACTGATGCGCATCTGCGGTTGTATCCGAACGTATCCCCGGCGCCGGTAGTTACCTGGGCATACAAAACCATGCTGTTCTCGACACTTGCGCGATACACCGCGACCTCGTAATGAAGCCACCGCAACCGCGGCATTCATTGGAGAATTGCGATGTCCCGTATCAACTCCCGTCACACCGCAGGCCTGCTCGGCATCGCCCTGGCTGCCGTCGTATCACTCAACGCTTTCGCGGCTGAAGAAGCCAAAGCGCCGGCGCAAGCCACTCCGGCAAAAAGCTGGCAGACAGGCCTGCACCGCACGGACCTGGTGCGCCAGGACCTCGATATTTCCAAGGGTGAGGTGATTCAGGTGCGTGTCGATTTCGACCCGGGCGTCACTTCCCCCAAGCATTCTCATCCTGGGGGTGGAGGTCGCCTACGTCATCTCGGGCACGTTTGAGTATCAACTCGAAGGGCGGGCGCCCGTCACGCTCAAAGCCGGTGACTCCTTGTACATCCCCGCAGGCACTGCGCATGTCGCGAAGAACGTCGGTGACGGCAAAGCTTCGGAGCTGGCGACGTACCTGGTGAAAAAAGACACGCCGCTGTTGATCCTGGAAAAATAAGCGATAGCCGCCCGATGCACTGCATCGGGCGTCTTCGTTAAAGCGTATTCAGATCCCGACTGTTTCCCCCGGCCAACCCGCCTGACGCAAGGCCTTGAGCAGTGTTTTCGCGTCCAGCCCCGGCACGGTGTGGCCGTTACCTTCCGTCGTTTCAGCCGCCAGCACGGCGTTGATAATCGCTTCCTCCACCGCTTCAGTCGCGGCCAAAAACAACTCACTGATGTGGTCGTTGTTGACCATGCTCAGGTTGTTGCAGGTGGGAGCACCTTTGCCTTCATAAGCGGCCGGTGGTACGTGTTGGTTGCCGGTGGCGAAGGCGATGAAAATGTCGCCGCTGTGGTCTTCGTTGCCGCCGCCAGTGCGGGCAAGCCCGAGGCTGGCGCGCTGTGCGAGGCGCGTGCATTGATGCGGCAGCAGCGGCGCATCGGTGGCCAGGCAAACGACGATCGAGCCCATGCCCGGATAAGGCAGCGATGCCCTGAGGAACGGTGAGTCAACCTGTTCCATATAGCGACCGACCGGGTAACCGTCGACGCGCAGTTCATTGCGAATGCCATGGTTGGCCTGGACGATCGCACCGACGGTCCAGCCTCCCTGCGCCTTGCTCAATTGGCGCGAAGACGTGCCGATGCCCCCCTTGAATTCGTGACAGATCATCCCGCTGCCACCGCCCACCGCGCCTTCCGTGACCGGTCCGCCGACGGCATTGCGCTGGGCCTCGGCCACATGTTCAGGCTTCACATGAAAACCGTTGATGTCGCTGAGCAGGCCGTCGAAGGTCTCCAGCACCACCGGCATGTTCCAGTAAAGTCGTCCGTCATCGGGCTGAGCCTGACGATCCAGGGCAATCAGCGCATCACGCACCACGCCCAGGCTGTGGGTGTTGGTGAAGGCGATCGGGCTGGTCAGCAAGCCGGCTTCACGAATCCACTCAAGACCCGTGGCGTCACCGTTGCCGTTGAGCACATGGACGCCGGCAAAACACGGTTGCTGATTGGTGGACCCGGCACGCGGTTCGATCAGGGTCACGCCGGTGCAGATGTCGCGGCCATTGGCGGTCCGTCCGCGGACATCGCTGTGGCCGACGCGCACGCCGGGCACATCGGTAATGGCGTTGAGGGGGCCGGTTTGCAGCTGGCCGAACTGGATGTTCAAGTCGCGGGCACGTGGTTTCATCGGTTCTCTCATCTTCAATTTATTCAAAAAATGCGTGGCTGATGCGATCCCTGTAGCAGCCTGAATTACTGCCCGTTCTTCACCTTGCTCCAGATCCGTGTGCGCACCCGCTCGATGGCCGGCGGCAATGGTTGAAGGGTGAACAATGTCGCCAGTGCTTCGGCCGACGGATAAACAGCGGGGTTGTTGCGGGTCGATTCAGCCACCAGCGGTGTCGCGCTGCGGTTGCCGTTGGGGTAGGACAGGTGATCGCTGACCGGGGCGATGACTTCGGGGCGCATGAGGTAGTCGATGAAGGCCAGGCCTTGCTCTGGATGCGGTGCGTCCTTGAGCAACACCAGCGTGTCGAACCAGACCGGCGCACCTTCCTTCGGCAGGCTATAAGCGATCTTCACGCCATTCTTGGCCTGCTCGGCGTTGGTCTTGGCTTCGAGCATCGCGCCGGACCAGCCCACCGCCACACAAATGTTGCCGTTGGCCAGGTCGCTGATGAACTTCGACGAGTTGAAGTAGGCGATGTGCGGACGCAGCTTGAGCAGCAGTGCTTTGGCCTTTTTGTAGTCCTCGGGGCTAGTGCTGTTCGGCGGCAAGCCCAGGTAGTGCAGGGCGACCGGCAACATCTCCGACGGCGAGTCGAGCATCGCCACCCCGCACTGGCCGAGTTTGGCCAGGTTCTCTTCGTTGAACACCAGGTCCCAGGAATCCACCGGCGCCTTGTCACCCAGTGCGGCCCGAACCTTGTCGATGTTGTAGCCGATGCCGTTGGTGCCCCACAGGTACGGCACGGCGTACTGGTTGCCCGGATCGTTGTTGGCCAGTTTCGCCAGCAGCTCGGTGTCCATGTTCTTGAAATCCGGCATCTGTTCGCGAGGCAGTGGTGCCAGGGCGCCGGCCTTGATCAGGGTCGGCAGGCTGAAGTTACTCGCCACCACCACGTCGTACCCGCTGCGGCTGGTGAGCAGTTTGCCTTCCAGCACTTCGGCACTGTCGAAGGTGTCGTAAACCGGCTCGATTCCGGTGTCGCGCTTGAAGTCGTGCAGGGTGGTGGGGCCGATGTAGTCATACCAGTTGTAGACATGAACCGTGGGCCCCTCGGCAGCGACCGCCGACAGCGAAACGCACATACAGGCGCTCAGTCCAAGATTGATCTGTTGACGGCGACGACTCATGATGCGGCACTCCTGGCCTGCTGCAGGCCGGTGATGAACAGGTGCTTGCAGCGTATCGGCAGGCGGGGTACACACCCATTCCCATCATGGGTTACTCGAAAGGGGTAGTGCGTGGACGCGTTGTTGAAAGAGTTGCCGGTGCACCAAGGACTGGCGCGGGTATTTGACGCGTTGGGTCAGGACGGTTTCTGGCGCGCGCTGGTCGACACGCTGCGGCTGCTGGTGCCGCTGGACAACGCACTGGTGGCGGTGATGCGGGAGGGGCGAGTGCCCCGTTTGCTGATCGACTTCGACTCAAAAGGTGGTGCCACCGAACACGAAGAACTGGCGGACTACAGCGCCGGCATGTACCTGCTCGATCCGTTTTACCAAGCGGCTTGCGCGGGCATTGCCGATGGCCTGCACAGCCTCGACTCGGTGGCTCCCGACCAGTTTCAGCAGAGCGAGTATTACCTGAGCTACTTCCGCTCGGTGGTCGGCGGTGACGAGCTGCAGTTCATGGTCAACATCGACGGCGCCGTGCTCGGCTTATCGCTGGGTCGCTCGACGCGGTTCACGCTTGAAGAGCAAGGGCAGTTGCTGTGCGTGCGCGATTGGGTGCTGTCCGCCATGCGCCGGCACCAGCAATTGATGCCGCCGCAAGGTACGACTGCCGAGGCCGTGGCCGGCGATCTGGCCACCTTGCTGGATCGCTTCGATGCGCGATTGTCAGTACGCGAAGTCGAAACGGCTCGACTGATTCTCCAAGGCTTCTCCAGCAAAGCCATTGCCCAGCAAATGGGCATCTCGCCGGAGACGGTGAAAGTGCATCGACGCAACCTCTATCACAAGCTCAACGTGAACGGTCACGGCGAGCTGTTTGCGCTGGTGTTGCAGCCGCGTTGACCCAAGCAGTAGCCTCACACCAGCCCCCTGTGGGAGCGAGCCTGCTCGCGATAGCGATTTATTATTCAACACAGGTATCGACTGACCCACCGCCATCGCGAGCAGGTCGCACCGTCGCTCCCACAGTCAGCAGCACTCAGTCCTTCAGTGTGAACACCAACGCCTTCAACCCGCATTCAACATCAGCATCCGGAAACTCCGGCGGATTCTCCAGCCGCCGCTCGAACCGCAAACCCGGCGCTTCACGCATCACGCCATCGATCAGGAAGTCCGCGCCGAACGCCGGATCGTTCATGCACGCCAGCACCGTCCCTTCGGGGCTGAGTAACTCCGGCAGCCGACGCAGCACGCGCTGGTAATCCTTGGTCAGCAGGAAACTGCCTTTCTGAAAGGACGGTGGATCGATGATGACCAGGTCGTAAGGGCCCTTGCCGATCACCTTGCCCCAGGACTTGAACAAGTCGTGGCCGAGAAAACTCACCTTGCTCATGTCATGGCCATTGAGCCGATGGTTGTCGCGACCACGGTTCAGCGCCGGGCTCGACATGTCCAGGTTGACCACGTGTTCGGCGCCTCCCTCGATGGCGGCGACCGAAAAGCCGCAGGTGTAGGCGAACAGATTCAACACGCGCTTGCCTGCGGCATTGGCCCGCACCCAGTCGCGGCCGTAGCGCATGTCGAGGAACAACCCGGTGTTCTGCTTGCGGCCCAGGTCCACCCGATAACGCAGGCCACCCTCGGTGATGATCAATTCCTCGATCGCTTCCCCAAGCAGCCATTCGGTGGTGCTTTGCAGCAGGTAGCGGTGTTGCAGCAACAGGGTGTGCGCCCCTGATTGTTGCCACTGCGCCGATTCAGTGATCGCCATCAGCATCTGCTTCAAATCTTCCAGCTGCGCCGCTTCAGGCTCCTTGAACAGCGACACCAGCACCACCCCCTGCAGCCAGTCGACGGTCAATTGCTCCAGCCCGGGCCAGCACCGGCCCCGGCCATGGAACAGCCGGCGGGTTTCCGCGGGAGCATCGGCCAGGGCGGTCAGCAAATGGTCGTGAAGGGTGGAGAGAGCGTCAGCGTTCATCGGGCAGGGGCCAGCAGTTTGATGGGAGGCAGCATTTTAAACACAATTGTGGGTGGGCGAACGGCTGCAATGGTCGGCATGTACGCACAATATTCAAGACGCCTGTATCAAAAATGAATTTCTGCCGAGTCCGCTGCTCATACCTGTAGGCAGCGGTTTTGAGCCTGCGAATTCATTAGGTAATCAGGGAGTGGCAAAGTCATGTGTCCAACACCGACGGCGGGCGAGCAGCTTCCTGGCAGGTTGATTCTGGTGGTTGAAGATGACCCGCTTATTCTTGAGTTTCTCTGCGAAATTCTTCAGGAAGAAGGTTTCATGGTTGAACCGCAAGTCAGCGCGGATGCCGCATCGGAATACCTGAAAAAACACGCCAACGAGGTCGGTCTGTTGTTGACGGACATCACCATGCCCGGAAAGCGGAACGGCGCGGATCTGGCCAATGAGTTCGGCGATCGCTGGCCCGGCAAGCCGATCATGATCATGTCCGGTTTTGAAACTCCCAAATCCTCCGGGGTCCGGCATAAGGTGTCGTTCATCAAGAAACCCTGGGCGTTGGGACAACTGCTGGATTGTGTCGAGGCGGCCTTCAAGTCGCGACAGTAAGTGTCGCTCGTGTACATTAACGGACCTGCCTGACACACGAAGGAAGCTCATCCTTGTCTGCACACGAATCCGTTTTTAGTACGCCGTATCGCGCGTTCCTGTTCGATATGGACGGCACTGTCCTCAACTCCATCGCCGCCGCCGAGCGGATCTGGACCACCTGGGCCCTGCGCCACGGCGTGGATGTCGAGTCCTTCCTGCCGACCATTCACGGCGCCCGCGCCATCGACACCATCAACCGTCTGGCGTTGCCTGGGGTGGATGCCGAGGCAGAAGCCAACTGGATTACCCAAGCGGAAATCGAAGACGTGGAAGGAATTGTCGAGGTGTCCGGCGCGGCGAACTTCCTCAGGTCTTTGCCAGCCAGGCAATGGGCGATCGTCACCTCTGCACCGAAGGCGCTGGCGTTGCGGCGGATGGCGGCAGCCGGGATTCCTGAGCCTGATGTCATGATCACGGCCGAAGATGTCAGTGCCGGAAAACCGGATCCTGCGGGCTACCGACTGGCGGCTCAACGGCTGGAAGTCGAGGTGACTGACTGCCTGATCTTTGAAGATGCCGCCGTGGGCATTCTGGCGGCGGAGGCGGCAGGGGCGGATCTTGTGATCATTACCTCGACTCATGACCATCCGATTCAGACGGTGCATGCGACATTGGCCGGCTATGACTCCGTTGCGGCGCAAGTGGCTCCCGATAACCATATCCGCCTGCACCCACTCTAATGTGGGAGTGAGCCTGCTCGCGATAGCGGTCTTTCAGTCAAACAGATGCTGGATGTGCCGACGCTATCGCGAGCAGGCTCGCTCCCACATTGGGACTGTGCAGGGTCAATAAATCCCGGGGATCAACCGCCAACTCCGGGCGCAATAAGCCTCATATTCATTCCCGAACTGCGCCTTCAATAACGCCTCTTCCGAATGAATCCGCGCAATCAGCGGAATTACCGTCAGTGCCGCAAGCAACAGCCCGACCCCCGAGCGAAACGCCAGCGCCCAGCCCACGGCGATGACCAACATCCCCAGGTAACTGGGGTTGCGCAACCGGCGATAAATCCCTTCGGTGACCAGACGGTGCCCCGGTTGAATCGCCACTAACCCGCTGAAACGCTTGCCCAGGACAAACACCGGCCACATCCGCAGCGCGCCGCCGACGATGAACAGCAATGCCCCCAACCAGCGCACATCCTCGCCACCGAAGGTCCAGACGTCGATCCGATCGGTATAGGCCGGCAGAAATCCGCTCAGTAATCCGATGACGCCGAATGCCGGCAACACCCAGCGATTGGCCCGATCTTCACGTTCGCCGGAGCTCAGATTGACCTCGGTGAACAACGAGGCAACCGCCATCGCCAAGGTTGCAATGGCCACGACCACCAGCGAGCCATGGGCAAAAAACGCCGCAAACCCGCCCATTCCCCACACCGCGAGACCGAGGTAGGCGAGGGTGGAGACGATGGCGAAAAACGCCAGCCTGGCCGAGATTTTCATCAATACCCCTTCCTGCGTAGTACACCAGTCTTCAGTGTAGAAGGTCATCTTGATCTGCCGGTCTGGGCTAGCCTCAATGATCGGTTCAGTCAGGCAAAAGGAGAGGCAGGTGAATTCAACGAATAAGCCCTTGGAGAGCACCCCCGGCAGCGTTTGTCGTCAGCTCGAGAGGCGCATCGTCCAACCGTTGATGGCGATTGTGATGTTGCTGGCCGTCATCGGCGGCGGTGTTGTCGCTTGCTCGACGCCTTCGCTCGAACGCTTTTCAGCGCTCGTTTTGCCTGCGTCGATCCCACCGTCCGACCGCTTGATTGCGCGATTCATGGGCGTATCAACCCTGATGCTCAGCGATGGCAACACATCGATCATGACCGACGGCTTCTTTTCCAGGCCGGGATTGCTCAGGGTGGCGCTGGGGCGGATCGGCCCGGACGGCGAGCGCATCGATACGGCGTTGCGCACCCTCGGCTATCCAACGTTGGCTGCGGTGATGGTGGCGCACACTCATTACGACCATGCGCTTGACTCTGCCGTGGTCGCCTCGCGCACGGGGGCGGTGCTGATCGGGTCGGCATCGGTCGCCAACATCGGATGGGGTGCGGGGCTTCCACCCGAACGAATCAAGACTGTCGAAACACAACACCGTTTCAAGTTCGGTAACTTCACGGTGCAGGCCTTCCGGTCGCCACACTCTCCAGACGCAAAATTCCCCGGGATCATCGACGCACCGCTGACGCCACCCGCCAGAGCCAGTGCGTACAAGGAAGGTGGCAATTACTCTTTTTTGATCGAACAACACGATGGCCTTAGGATTCTCATCCACCCCAGTGCCAACGTCACAAAAGGTTTGTTCAACCACGTCAAGGCCGATGTCGTGTTTCTGGGCGTTGGATTGCTCGGCAAGCAAGACCTGCGGTTTACCCAGGATTATTGGCACGAAGTGGTGCAAGTCACAGGCGCGCGCCTGGTGATTCCGATTCACTGGGATGATTTTTTCGAACCGCTGGAAAATGGGTTACACCCCATGCCCACCTGGATGGATTCGTTCAATGTCGCCATGCAGCGATTAATGCCAATGGCCCAGGCCGATGGCGTGGCCCTGTGATTAATACCGCTGTATAAAACGGTCGACCTGCGAGCAGCGCTTCCCCCGCGCTGACGCTCACGCCGTCATCTGCAACCTGGCATTACGCCGAATGACCTGCGGCGGTTGGCCGAACGCCCGGAGGAAGGCTTCGCGCATGCGGCGGCGGTCGGTGAAGCCGGCCTCGGCGGCGATCTGGTCGAGGGTCAGCCGTCCGCGCTCGAGCATTTGCCGCGCCGCCTCCAGGCGCAGATTTTCGATGGCCTTGGCCGGGGACTGCCCGGTCTCGGCGCGGAAGGTGCGGCTGAATTGTCGTGGGCTGAGGCGTGCCACTTCCGCCAGTTGCTCCACCGATAACGCCGATGTCAGGTGTTCCCGGGCGTAGCCGAGGACGGTCTGAATGCGGTCGGATTTGGGCTCCAGTTCCAGCAAGGCCGAATGCTGCGACTGACCACCCGCGCGGCGCTGATACATCACCAGTTTCTGCGCCACCGAACGGGCCAGGTCGGCGCCATGATCCTTTTCAACCATCGCCAGCGCCAGGTCGATGCCCGCGGTCATGCCGGCGGAGGTCCAGATGGAACCGTCGACCACGTAAATACGATCATCTTCCACTTTGATCGAGGGAAACCGCGCTTGCAGGTCCCGAGCATAGGCCCAATGCGTGGTGGCCCGCCGTCCGTCGAGTAGGCCGGCCTGGGCCAGCACGAATGCCCCCGAGCAGATCGACGCCGTGCGCCGGGCGGTTTTCACGCTGTCGCGCAGGTACGCCAACACACCCTCGGGCGCCTGCTCGAGAATCGAATCGCCGCCGACCACGATGACCGTGTCGAACACCCGCTCATCAAACGCCTGGGTGCCGACACTCAAACCGCCGGAAGCCCGCAGGGAGCGACCCTCCTCAGAGATCACGCTGACCTCGTAAAGCGCTTCGCCAGCGCTGAAGTTGGCGTATTCGAACACCGGCATCGCCGCCAACGCCATGGACTGGAACCCCTCGAAAACCACGAACGCCACGGAAGTCATGATGGTGCCCTCAAAAGCCAATGTCCGAAAAACGTACTTTAAACGTCATTTGAGACGAGCGTCAGTCAATTTATAACAGTTCACACCCGGCGACCTTATCGCCTCACTGTGAAGGAAATTGAACATGGCTCTTTCATCCAAAGGCACTGCACTGATCACTGGCGCTTCTTCGGGCATTGGCGCGGTCTACGCCGACCGTCTTGCCCGGCAGGGTTACGACCTGATTCTGGTCGCCCGCAGCCAGGGCAAACTCAACGCTTTGGCCAATCATCTGAGCAACGAAACCGGCCGCGCCGTGGAAGTGGTAGCTGCCGACCTCAAAGACAAGGCCGGCCTGCTGCGGGTTGAAAGCATTCTGCGCAACGACGCGAGCATCACCTTGCTGGTCAACAATGCCGGTGTTGGTGGCGTGATGCCGTTGCTCGGCAGCCCGGTGGACGACATGGACGCCATGATCAGCCTCAATGTCACCGCGCTGATGCGTCTGTCCTATGCCGTGGTGCCCGGCTTCGTCGCACGGGGCACCGGCACCGTGATCAACATTTCCTCCATCGTCGCAATCGCTCCAGAAATCCTCAACGGCGTTTACGGCGGGACCAAGGCTTTCGTGCTGGGCTTGAGCCAATCGATGCACCACGAACTGGCCGACAAAGGCATACGCGTTCAGGCGGTGTTGCCCGGCGCAACTGCCACGGATTTCTGGAGCGAGGCCGGCAACCCGGTGGAAAACCTGCCACAAGAGATCGTGATGTCCGCCGAGGACATGGTCGATGCGGCGCTGGTCGGCCTGGCGAAGGGTGAAGTGGTGACCATCCCGGGCCTGCACGAGGCTGATAAATGGGACGCTTACGAAGCCCGGCGCCAAGTGCTGTCAGGCTCGTTCGGCCACTCATCGGCGGCACCGCGCTACCGGTAAACCGATAGCCCTGGGGCAGGGTGAACTAAGCTTGGAGAAGGATCGTTCATCACCGGCTCGCCGAAACCTCGACAGGCCGGTGCTGCCGAGGGAGCACACAATGCTTCACATCAGAACGCCTTTGATTCTGCACCCTGGCTTGTCAACGCCGACCCGGCGCATCTGGCTCAAGCTGGAAAACCTGCAACCCAGCGGCTCGTTCAAATTACGCGGCATGGGCCTTCTGTGCAGTCAGGCAAAGGACCAAGGCAAAAGCAAAGTCGTCTGTCCTTCCGGCGGCAACGCCGGTTTTGCCACCGCCATGGCCGCCGCTGCCCTCGGGCTGAAAGCCTGCATTATTGTGCCGCACACCACCCCGGAAACCACCCGTGCCAGGATCAGGAAAACCGGCGCCGAGGTCATCGTTCACGGCAAGGTCTGGGACGAGGCCAACCAACGGGCCAAAGCGCTTTCACAGGATGCGGATACCGAGTACGTGCCCGCCTTCGATCATCCCGTGCTGTGGGAAGGGCACAGCACCCTGATTGATGAAGTCCTCGAGGATTGCCCTCAAGTCGATGCGCTGGTGACGTCGGTAGGGGGCGGTGGATTACTGGCGGGGTTGCTGACAGGTTTGATCCGGCACCATCGCATGGACTGCCGGATCATCACCTGCGAAACCCGAGGCGCGGCCTCCTTTGCCGCCGCCATCGAGGCCGGACATCCTGTCAGGCTGCCGCGTATCGACACCGTCGCGACATCGCTGGGCGCTGCGAAAGTGGCCGCGTGGCCGGTGCAGCACATCCTCGACTTTCCTCACGAATGCGTGGTGCTCAGTGATGACGAGGCAATCATGGGCGTGGTGCGTTACGCCAACGACCTGCGCCAGTTGGTCGAACCGGCGTGCGGCGTTTCATTGGCGGTGGCCTATCTTGACCATCCGGCGATCGCCGAAGCCCATGACGTGGTGATTGTGGTGTGTGGCGGCGTCAGCATCAGCGCGCAGCTGGTGGCCGGGTGGGCGCGCTTGTCCGCGGGGTGAAGCAAAGGGGCAGGGCTGGAGACTATCCGGCTGTCGCGAGCCCCACCGTTACCTTTTCAACCTTCATTGGCCAGCAGCAACGCCTTCGTGGATGAGGATGGCTCTGGCCAGCTCTTCGTCGCTGGCTTTGAGTCCGGGATTTTCCTGGCGAATCTGATTCAACACCGACTCCAGGTACACACCGCGAATCGTACCGCCACTGGCAACGAAGCTGGAGGCGTCATCACGGGCAGGAATCGCCAGTTTGTGGTCCTTGAACGTCGAGTACAGTGATGCGGAAACCCCCGCAGAGGTGGCGACATCGCCGGCGTCCACTTTGGCGAAGGCCGAACCGAAGGGCAAACACAACATGAATGAGGAGATGATAATCAGACGGCGCATAGCAATGTCCTCTGAAGCGTGAAGCAAAAAAAGGAGTACTTCATCATTTAGGATGCCTGGCGAACGTCAGGAGTTCCCTGTGGATGCGTTATCCGCACCTAATCGTTCAAAACCGCAGCGTTGCCCCGGTGGTCAGCCACTGATCCCGTTCCCCCGTCAGGTTGCGGCCCACCACCAGATCGACGTCGATGCGCTCACCGACATGCAACCTTGGCCCGGCCTGCCATGCCTGTTCGCCGCCTTGCTGGCCGTAGCGTTCAGCAATCAGCGTCAGGGAACGGGCCAGGTCGTATTCGACGCCGGTGCCCCAGGTCCAGCGATGGTTTTGCTCGCCATCGTCATAGGCATGGGTCCAGCCGGCATTGAGGTTCAGGCGCAGGGTTTCGAAAGGTTGGTAGGTGAAGGGCAGGTTCAGGTCGACGCCATCGAAGGCGTGGGCCCGATTGAAGGCAAAGTGAGTCGACCCCGCCAGCGCCAACTCAAGGCCAAGGTCTTCCCGGGAGAAAATTTGCGCCTTGAATTGCGGGCTCAACCGGGTTTCCGAGTCCCCGTCGTCGCGGTCGTGCTGCACGGCGGCACCGAGTTGCACGTTGGGCAGGCCTTTGAGCGTGCAGTCCTGTGACACCACGCTGCTGGATGAGCCGTGCCGACCGTTTTGATACCAGGCGTCGATGTTGCATTCGCCGGGCGCATTGATTCCGGCGTCATCCACCGTATATGCACCGCCGGCAGCGTTGGCTTTGGAGATGATGCTGAGCACCGCAATCAGGCTCAGAGTGAGGCTGACGAACAACAGATTGCGGCGCAGGCGCCGGCCTTGAGCGGCTGGCAGGCTGCGCACGAAGGACGCGAATAGACGAGTGGGGTTTTGCATGAAGTTTATCTCGAAGTTATTTGATGGCGGCGGCGGTCAGCCCCCGATCCTCTACCGATAGGGTTTGCAAGCCGGCCTTCCGGGCCTGGGCGACCAGCTCTTCGGTGTCTTCGCCGCCGGGCAGGGCGATCACCACGTCAGGTCGGCTGTCGAGCAACATGAAGTGGTTGCGCAGCCGTTCAGCCAACTTACCGTGGCGCTGCCAGTTGGGCGGGTAGCGCACGATGTCGGCACCGTGTTCCCGGGCCCATTCTTCGATGTCACCGCCCAGGTATTGATTGCCACCATGGATCAGCACACGCACGGGGTGCAGGCGCTGGAAGGCGTCGAGGACCCGTCGGCACAGACGGCTGTCGGCGTAATAGCGGCCCGCACAGATCAAGAGGCGCATGAGGAATTCTCCTTGGTCAGGTCGGTGCTCTCGACCGGTTGCTCGCCGGCACGCTCCAGCAGCGGATAGCCCAGGGCGGCGATGTGGTGATGCACGCGGCGGTAATCGCGCAGGACCCGCTGGAAGATGTCGCCGGACTCCGCCCAGGTGTTCTTGTCTTCCTGCAACTTGCGAAAGTGCTCGCGGCTGGCGTGCGCTTCGAGCCTTCTGACCGTCTCCTTGCGATGGATCAAGTGGTGCGCGGTGGGAATGTCTTCACGCAGAAACACGGTGATCGCCAGGCTCAGGCTTTCCAGCAGTGCGTCGTGCAGCGGCGCGATGTTGCCCAGCTCGAACGCCGAGAACTGTTCGCCACGGCGCAAGCGGCGCATGGCCAACTGCGTCAGGCTGCTGGAAAGAATGTCCGCGGCATGTTCGAGGTTGATCACGAACAGCAGGATTTCCTGGGAACGATCGGCATCGCTGTCACTGATGCCTTCCTTGCCGATGTCCGCCAGGTAAGCCCGAATGGCCGCGCCCAGCAGGTCCAGAGACTGATCGACGCGTCGCACTTCATCGGCACAGGCGGGCACCGAGGTGTGGAACAGCTGCACCAGGCGGCCGAGCATTGCCGAGAGCATGTCGGCCATGCGCAACGCTTCCCGGGCGGCGTTGGACAGGCCGATGTTGGCCACTTCCAGACCCGCTTCGTCGAGGTAGTGCGGCATGCCCGGGTCGACATCCCGCTCGGGGGCCGGCAGCAGATGGGTCAGCCCTTTGGCGAGCACATCGGTCAGGCCGATGAACACCAGCGCCAGCAGCAGATTGAAACCGCTGTGCAGCGACACCACCAGCACCGACGGCTCCAGCTTCAGCTCGGCCAGCAGCCCGGCAAACGGCAACACCGCCAGGGCACCGACCGCACGCACCAGCAGATTGCCCAGCGGCAAGCGCCGGCCGACGCTCGAACCGGCATTGATCACCGAAGGCAGCGCACCGCCGATGTTCACCCCGAGCACCAGCGCGACGAGGGTGGTTCCCGACAGCAGGCCGGTGGCGGCCAGCGAGACGATCAGCAACACCACCGCCACGCTGGAATGGCACAGCCAGGTGAGGATCAGCGCCACCAGCAACGCAATCAGCAGATCGCCGTCCAGGCTCTGCATGATCAGCTGGAAGACCGGCGTGCCTTCGACGTCCGCCAGGGTTGAGCCGAGCATGCGCAGGGCCAACAACATCAGCCCCAGGCCGATCAGCGCACAGCCGACGCTTTCGTAGCGTGAGTCATCGCGCAGCCGGAATACCATCAAACCCGCGAGCAACACGATGGGTGTGAGGATTGAAACGTCGACGCTGAGCAGTTGTACCACCAGGGTCGAACCGATATTGGCGCCGAGCATTACCGCCAGCGCCGGCGCCAGGCCCAGGGTCCCGGCGGCCGTAAACGACGTCGCCATCAGGCTGACGGCGGTGCTGCTTTGCAGGATGCCGGTGATGCCGATACCCGACAGCAGCGCCATCCAGCGGTTGTTCAAGTTGTGGCCCAGCCACTGGCGCAGCGGCGTGCCGAAGCCGCGCAACAACGCCGAAGAAATCATGTGAGTGCCCCACAGCAAGAGTGCGATGGAGCCTGCGAGGTTGATCAGTAGAGTCGTTCCCGACATCAGGACTCTCCCTTTTCGATAGGGTTAAGCGCATTCCCCTGTAGGAGTGAGCCTGCTCGCGATAGCGGACTGTCAGCCAACATCAATGTTGAGTGATCCACTGCCTCGCAAGCAGGCTCGCTCCTACAGGGGAGTGTGGTGTTCAGGTGATTTGGGTTTGCCCCCGTACTCCGGGGGCTCAGGCCATCAGAACCACTGCTTGAAGCGGCGGATGTAGATCGTCTTCATGATCTGCGCGAACACGCAGTAGCTGAGCAGGGTGCCCACCAGCCAAGGGAAGTACGCCCACGGCAGCGGTTGCAGGCCGACCAAAGTACCCAGTGGCGAGAACGGAATGTAGATACCCAGCGCCATCACCAACCCGGTCATCAGGATCACCGGCAACGCCGCCGTGCTCTGGAAGAACGGAATCTTCTGCGTGCGCAACATATGCACCACCAGCGTCTGCGACAGCAGCCCCTCGATGAACCAGCCGGACTGGAACAGGCCCTGCATTTCCACGCTGTTGGCGGCGAACACGTACCACATCAGGGCGAAAGTGGTGATGTCGAAGACCGATGAGGTCGGCCCGATCCACAGCATGAAACGGCCAATGTTTTTCGCGTCCCACTTGCGTGGTTTGCGCAGGAACTCCTTGTCCATCTTGTCCCACGGCAGCGACAACTGAGAGATGTCGTACATGAGGTTTTGCAGCAGCAGATGGATCGACAGCATCGGCAGGAACGGAATGAACGCACTGGCCACCAGCACCGAGAACACGTTGCCGAAGTTGGAGCTGGCGGTCATGTTCAGGTACTTCATGATATTGCCGAAGGTCTCGCGGCCCTTGAGCACGCCTTCCTCCAGCACCATCAGGCTCTTCTCCAGCAGAATGATGTCGGCCGATTCCTTGGCGATGTCGGTGCCGCTGTCGACCGAAATACCGACATCGGCATCGCGCAGGGCAGGGGCGTCGTTGATGCCGTCGCCGAGGAAACCCACGGTGTGACCATTGGCCTGCAACGCCTTGAGCACCCGGGACTTTTGCAGCGGCGTCAACTTGGCGAACACCGTGCGTTCTTCGACCAGCAGCTTGAGGGTGGTGTCGTCCATGCTCTCGATGTCTGGCCCGAGCAGCGGCGTACCGGGTTCCAGCCCGACTTCGCGGCAGATCTTGCAAGTCACCACCGCGTTGTCGCCGGTCAGCACCTTGACGGTCACGCCCATGTCGCGCAGCGCGGCAATCGCCGGGCCCGCGGTTTCCTTCGGTGGATCGAGAAAGGTCAGGAAGCCGCGAACCACCAGCTCGCGCTCATCCGCGGTGTTGTACTGGTTTTTGCTTTGCGCTTTCGGGATCTCGCGGGTGGCGACCAGCAGCACCCGGAAACCGTCCTCGTTGTACTCGTTGGCCAGGGCCAGCAGGTCTTTGCGGCGCTGTGCATCGAGTGCCACGACCGTGCCGTTTTCGTGAATGTGGCTGGTGATGCTCAGCATTTCCTCGACCGCGCCTTTGCACACCATCAGGTGATCGTCGCGGCTGTCCTTGACGATGATCGACAGGCGCCGACGGATGAAGTCGAACGGCAACTCATCGACCTTGCTGTAGGCAAACGGCACCCTGAATTTTGGATTGGCGTTGGCGAACTGCACCACCGCCTGGTCCATCAGGTTTTTCAGACCGCTCTGGTGATGGCTGTTGAGCCACGCCAGTTCGAGGAGCGTGTCGTCGCGCCGGCCGTTGCTGTCGACGTGGTGCTCAAGGATGATCTTGTCCTGGGTCAGGGTGCCGGTCTTGTCGGTGCACAGCACGTCCATCGAGCCGAAGTTCTGGATCGCATTGAGGCGCTTGACCACCACTTTGCGCTTGGCCATGGCCATCGCGCCTTTGGCCAGGTTGGCGCTGACAATCATCGGCAGCATTTCCGGGGTCAGGCCGACCGCGACTGCCAGCGCAAACAGGAACGCGTCACTCCAGTCGCCCTTGGAGAAGCCGTTGAGCAGGAACACGATCGGCACCATGACCAGCATGAAGCGGATCAACAACCAACTGACGCTGTTCACCCCGCGGTCGAAGGCTGTTTGCACCCGCGAACCGACAATCGCTTTGGCCAGCGAGCCGAAGTAGGTACGCGGGCCGGTTGCGACCACCACCGCTTTGGCCGTGCCGCTGACCACGTTGGTGCCCATGAAGCAGATGTTCGGCAGGTCCAGCAGGTTGGATTGATCGGCAGCGCTGCGGGTCGCCGACTTCTGTGCGACGTCGCCCAGGGTGTCGTACTTCTCGACAGGCAAGGCTTCACCGGTCAGCACCGCCTGGCTGATGAACAGGTCGCGGGATTCGATCAGGCGGATGTCCGCCGGGATCATGTCCCCGGCGCTGAGCTGAACGATGTCGCCGGCCACCAGTTCGCGCATCGGCATTTCGCGCAGCACCGGGGTGTTGCCGTTTTGTCCGCGTCGCAGCACGGTTGCGGTGTTGCGCACCATGGCTTTGAGGGCTTCGGCGGATTTGGCCGAGCGGTATTCCTGCCAGAACCGCAGCAGGCTGCTCAGGGTAACCATGGTCATGATAATGATGACTTTGGTCAGGTCCGCTTCGTCGCCTTCGCCCTGGCTGATCGGTAGCCAGTAATCGGTGAAGAAACTGATGCCTGCCAGGGTCAGCAGGACATAGATGAAGGGATTGTTCAGGGCCTTGAGCAGTTGGACGATGGCGTGAGGCGGCTTGTCGTGGGCGACCTCGTTATAGCCTGCGCGGGCCAGCCGGCCTTCGGCCTCGAGTTCAGTCAAACCGTCAGGGGTGGCGTTGAGATTGGCGAGGGTCACGGCCAGGCCGTTTTGCGCTTCCCGGGCGGCGCGCATCGACAGTTTGGCGTTATCGCTGCTGGCGCCTTTGGCGCGAGTATTCGGCGTTTTTACAGTCGTCATTGTGTGTGCTCCTGCCGCCGTCTTGCGGCACGACACACGGCTCGCTCAACTATTCATAGGCGAGCGAATGTAGGTCGAGTCGCAAACAGGCGATCAATTTCGGAAGTGTTGTTTTCTTGTGTTTTAACGTTCGCTGCGTATCAATGAAAAGTTGATGCGCAGCGAACCGTCTACTGGCTTCGTCCATAACTAACTCCGATAACTTTGTGTTTTAACAGGCAATAAGAAGTTGCCGAATTCCCTATCAAGGAAAACGCTGGGGGAAGAACGTTAAAGTGCCTTCAGGTCAACTGAATGCGCGGGTCTCGAAGGTAAGACCGAGCATCCGCGCGATGCGCCGACTCGGTGGTTCCTGGCTGTCGTCGAAGCTCCAGCGTTGCTGAAGCCGACCCGTCATCGGGCAGACGCGCCAGTTGGCACGAGGGTGTGCCTTGGCAGGGGCAGAAGGGGTGGAAAACGGGGCGCTGACCCGAGTCGTCAACAGACGCTCACGGCACAGCTTGACCCGCATGGTCGATGCAAAGGCGCGCACGCCCGGCATTACGGTGGTTTTGAAGTTCATAACATGCCTCTGGACCGGACGGACGCCGGTGAGGCAAGTTACGGTGGAGCATCAAGCTCTAGCGCAGCTCACCCGACCGAAAAGTCGAGTCCCGTCATTTACTGGGTTGTGTGCCAGATTCCGCGAATTCGCAGTGACCCGACAGCGACTAGATACTGTGTCCATTGGATTCTTTTGTGAGTTGAAAAAAGGCCTTCGTCGAAGGCCCGGGCAATTTACTCAGGGAGGTGGGTGAAGTCAACCGCCAATACCCGCCAAATACCAAGATGAATGGGGAAAACATCGAAACTTGATATTGAAGTTAGAACTGGTTCAGCTAATTGACAGTTAGTTGCATACGAAATGGCTGCCAGCCCCCTAATGGCCCTCCGGCTTACAACATTCCCTGTAGGAGTGAACCTGCTCGCGACAGCGGTCTGTCAGCCGACGTCGATGCTGGCTGACCCACCGCTGTCGCGAGCAGGCTCACCCCCACTGATGTCACTCGTGATAATCCAGAACAATTGTATTGCCCATCCCTGTCTGTTTCCCCACAGACGGGCTGCGTACCTTGGGTCCACTGCAACCTCACAAGGACCCGCTCATGCTGACCCGATTGGTACTGCCGTTTGCCCTGTTGTTCACCCTCCATGCAGCTCACGCGGCGGATGCCGAAAAATGGTACCCCTCGAAATACGGCGCCAACGATGAAATCGGCGCGCTGAATCTGCTAAACGCGGAGTCGGTGATCAACGCCTCCAAATTGATCAAGAGCGGCAAAACCTATCCGCTGGCCGTGCCCATCGACAAGACTCTGCCAGCCTTCCGTCACCGCAGTTTTCACCTGACCAACATCCAGCCGGGCGAGGCGGGTGGCACCACCATGGGGCCTAACAAGTTCACCTTCAACGATGAACTGGTGGTCGGCTGGACCGGTGTCGGCACCCAACTCAACGGCATCGGCCATATCGGCATCGACAATGTCTACTACAACGGCAACCGTGCGGCGGACTTCGTCACCGTCGAAGGCGTGAAAAAACTCGGCATCGAAAAAGTCCCGCCCATCGTCACCCGTGGCGTGGTGCTGGACATGACCGCCGTGTACGGCAGCGCCATCGTGCCGGAGAAAACCGAGTTCAGCGTTGCCGACATCCAGAAGGCACTGGACCTGCAAGGCATCAGCATCCAGAAGGGCGACGTGGTGCTGTTCAACACCGGTTGGCTGGAACTGCTGGGCAAGGACAACGAGAAATTCCTCGCCGTGGAGCCGGGCATCGGCATGGCGGCGGCCAAATGGTTGGCGGACAAGCAGATCGTCGCGTTCGGCGGCGACACCTGGGCCTCGGAGATCTACCCGGCGAAAGACGGCCAGGAGTTCCCGGTCAACCAGTTCATGCTGGCCAAGAACGGCATCTACAACCTTGAATTGATCGACAGCCGCGCGCTGGTGAAGGACAAGGCCTGGGAGTTCATGTTCGTCCTCGGACAGCCGCTGTACAAGGGCTCGACCCAGGTCAACATCAACCCGGTCGCGATTCACTGACACCTGGTGCCACCGATGACGGGCGGGGGATGACGAATACTCATCCCCTGGCCCGTTGTTGTCATTTGTTGCCCATCAACCCGGCCAATAGAGTGAAGCGTGCGCCTTCGGCGTACCCCTTCAATTCGAATGATCGCCTGCCGAACGCCGGCGAGGGAGTTATTGATGTCCGCTATTTTGGGCCAGCAGTTTATCGACGGGCAGCGCAGCGCTCTGGGCGGCGAAACGTTGCAGAGTTTCGACGCCAGCACCGGGCAAGCACTGCCCTATGTTTTTCATCAGGCCAATGATCAGGAAGTCGAGATGGCAGTGACGGCCGCCACGCGAGCTTTTGCACCGTTTCGTCAGCTGTTGCCGTTACGACGTGCGGAGTTTCTTGGCGCAATAGCTGATGAAATCGATGCGCTGGGTGACGATTTTATCGCCTTGGTGTGCCAGGAAACCGCCTTGCCCGAAGGGCGGATTCGCGGTGAGCGCAATCGCACCACGGGCCAGTTACGCTTGTTTGCGCAGGTGTTGCTCCGGGGTGATTTTCTCGGTGCGCGGATCGATCAGGCTCAGCCCGAACGCACACCGTTGCCGCGCCAGGACATCCGTCAGTACCGCATCGGCGTCGGCCCGGTCGCCGTGTTTGGAGCGAGCAATTTCCCACTGGCGTTTTCCACTGCCGGTGGCGATACCGCTTCTGCGCTGGCCGCCGGTTGCCCGGTGGTGTTCAAGGCCCACAGCGGGCACATGGCGACCGCGGACCGCGTGGCCAGCGCCATCGTGCGCGCGGCACAGCGCACCGGCATGCCTTCGGGCGTGTTCAACATGATTTACGGCGCGGGTGTCGGCCAGGGGTTGGTCAAGGCCGATGGCATCAAGGCCGTCGGTTTCACCGGTTCATTGAAGGGCGGTCGAGCCTTGTCCGACCTGGCCGCCGCGCGCCCGCAACCGATCCCGGTGTTCGCCGAGATGTCGAGTATCAACCCGGTGATCCTGCTGCCTGAGGCGCTGAACACCCGTGGCAGCCAAGTCGCCGAGGAACTGACGGCGTCGATCAACCTCGGCTGCGGCCAGTTCTGCACCAGCCCCGGACTGATCATCGGCCTGCACTCGCCGCAGTTCAGCGAGTTCCTGGACGTATTCGCGCAAAACATGGGCAGCCAACCGGCCCAGACCATGCTCAACGCTGGCGCCCTGAACAGCTATCGCGCAGGTCTTCAACACATCGTGGCCCACGAACGGGTCGATCACCTCGCCGGTCAGCCGCAGGGCAAATCCAAGGCGCAACCGCAGCTGTTCAAGGCCGACGTACAGTTGTTGCTCGACGGCGATCCGTTGTTGCAGGAAGAGATCTTCGGCCCGGCCACGGTGGTGGTGGAGGTCGCAGACCGGCACCAACTGCGTGCCGTGCTCGGCAGTTTGCACGGTCAACTGACCGCCACGCTGATTGCCGATCCGGCGGACCTGGATCGCTTCGGCGAGCTGTTGCCGCTACTCGAAGACAAGGTCGGACGCTTGCTGCTCAACGGCTACCCGACCGGCGTCGAGGTCAGCGATGCGATGGTGCATGGCGGACCTTATCCAGCCACTTCGGATGCCCGCGGCACCTCAGTCGGCACCTTGGCCATTGATCGCTTCCTGCGGCCGGTCTGCTACCAGAACTATCCTGATGAGTACCTGCCCCAGGCGCTGCAAAACGCTAACCCGCTGAGCCTCAATCGACTGGTCGATGGCCAGTGGAGCAGGGCGCCCCTAAGCTAACCACTTTGCCCACGCCGGCAAATGGCGGCGTGGGCCTGACGGATTTGTCCATTGAATCGAGCACACACCGACATGGTTCCTTCACTTGGCAGCATCGCTTCGCGGCTTCGACTCAAACAACTGCGGTTGCTGATCGCGCTGGACGATCGTGGCTCGTTGCACAAGGCCGCCGAGCACATTTCGATTTCCCAGTCCGGCGCCACCAAGGCCTTGCACGAAGTCGAGTCGTTGCTTGGGATGCCGCTGTTCGAACGTCAGCCCAAGGGCCTGGTTGCTAATGAAATGGGCCGTTGCATGATTCGGTATGCACGGCTGATCTACAGCGACGTCGAACATTTGCGCGAGGAAATGCTCAGCATCATGCAGGGCCAGGGCGGGCGGTTGTCGGTAGGCGTGATCATGGGCGCGGTGCCGTTGCTGACCCGGGCCCTGAGCGAATTAAGGCTCAAGCAGCCGGAGTTGTCCGTGGAACTGGTGGAAAACACCAGCGCCACCTTGCTCGGTTTGCTGGATCAAGGGCGGCTGGACCTGGCGATCTGTCGCACCAGCGTTGGCCAGCGCTCGGACGCTTATGACTGCATCGAACTCAGCGAAGAGCCCTTGGCGGTGGTCGCCAGCAAAGACCATCCGTTGGCCCGTGCCGAGTCGTTGCAGTTGTCGCAACTGAGCGATTACCGCTGGGTGGTCTACCCCAAGGACATGCCGATGCGCCAGGCCCTGGAGCGTGAGTTAAATGAGGCGGGGCTGGAGATTCCGCGTTATCCGCTGGAAACCTCATCGACCTTCGCCACCATTCTGTTGGTGCAGCAGGACCCGACCTTGCTGGCGGTGATCCCGGTGGAAGTCGCGCAATTCTGCGAGCAACACGATTTGCTGGTGAAATTGCCGGTGTCCATGCGCGCGCTGATCGAGCCTTATGGTGTGATCAGCCGGGCCGGCGCCAACCTGTCTCCGGCAGCGACCCTGCTGATCAACGAGCTGAAGCAGGACCTGACTACTTGATCACAATCGGATTCACTGGCGCACCGGTCCCGCCGACAATCTTCAACGGCGCGGCGGTGTAGAGGAACTGCCACTGGCCGTCTTCGGCGCAATCACTGGCCAAGTCGTCGAGCAGCGCCACTTCGGTGAAGGTCACGCCGAGGTTGCGCATCAAGGCATTGTGCAGCGGGATCAGCACGCCCGAGGTGGGGTCGACCGCCACTTCGTTGGCCATGGTGTCGGTCACCAGGTTGGGAATTTCCATCTGGTGAAACCACTCCACCAGTTCGCGGCTGAAGGTCAGGCCCGGCTCGGCGAAGTCCTTGTAGAACTCTTCCGGTTCGCGCTCATAGAACGAGCCGATCCAACCCGTGCGGATGATCAGGATGTCGCGCTTCTCGATCTCGATGCCCTGGGCTTTTGCTGCGGCCAGCAGGTCCAGGTGATTGAAGGTTTCGACCTTGTCCAGCACCGCTTTGCCGCGATGGCGCGCCATGTCGATCAGCACCGCGCGGCCGACAATTCCGCGTTCGGCAATCGGCAGAATACTGGCCTTGTCCATGCTGCCGATGGTGCTCATGGCGTCGTAGCCGTTCCACAGTTTGTTGTCGTGCCAGACGTGGCCGAGCGCATCGTATTGGGTCGAGCCTTGCAGGTGCATGAAGATCACATCGTCGGCGTATTCCACGTGACCGTCAAAGTGGGTCTTGCCCGCCAGGAAGTGGCCCTTGTCCAGCACGTTGACACGCATCGACGGGCGTCGGCCGGGCCACAACGGCTCGCCCTTGGGATGGCCGATCTGCACTTGCAGGGTGAAGGTCTTGCCTTGGCGCACCGAGGCGATGCCCCGGAGGATCTCGGCGCTTTGCAGGTAATTCAGGGCCCCGACTTCATCGTCCGGCCCCCATTTGCCCCAGTTAGTGGGCAGGCCTTCGAGCAAGGCCTTGATGTCGGGAGATCGGTCGGCGGCGGTATTGTTGGGATTGTGGTCGCACATGAGGTTGTCCTTGGTTTGAGCCGATTCGGCAGGCCAGTACAAATCCCCGTGTGGGAGTGAGCCTGCTCGCGATGGGGAGTGCCAGTTAACCTTGATGCGTCTGACATACCGCTATCGCGAGCAGGTTCGCTCCCACAGGGGTTTATTTGATCGGGGAGAAATCGGCGGCGATCAGCAGTTTCGATTCCATCTTTTCCAGCATCGGGAACGCTTTCGGCACGAAACCCTCTAGCCAGTCAGGGTCCTGATACAGCGCGGCCCGTTTCTTGATCCGGTCATCAAGGCTCTCGTAGGCCCAGATGTGGATCACCTGATTCAGCTCGCCGATTTCGGTGTACCACCAGCCCACCAGCGTGGTGTAGCGGGAGATCACGGGTAGCCCGGCTTCCTCGAAGTGCTTGAGGTAGGTCTGCATTTTTCCGATTTGAATCGTGTAGGTGCGCATTTCGTAAAACATGGGCGTGTTCTCTTCAGGAATGAATGCCGTGCCAGGCGTTGCTGATGATTCGCTCAATGTCGGCGGCGGTGGTCAGGCGTGGGTTGACCAACACGTTGCCGCTGCGCATCGAGTCACTGACCATTTGCGGCATGTAATCCAGGTCCACGCCCAGGTCCTTGATGTTGTCGGGAATGCCGATGGCCTTGTTCAGCGCCACCACGTGGTCCACCACTCTGTGCCCGGCGCGGGCCAGGCTCAGGCCGTCGATGTCTTCGCCCATGGCGATGGCAATCTCGCGAAACAGCTCCGGGCAGGCCGCCAGGTTGTATTCGATGACGTAAGGCAGCAGCGTGGCGTTGGCGATGCCGTGGGGAATGTTGAAGACGCCGCCGAAGGTATGGGAGATCGCATGCACGTTGCCCAGTTTCGATTGGGCGAAGGCCACGCCCGCCAGGAACGACCCAAGCAGCATCTGTTCCCGGGCGTGCAGGTCGGAGCCGCTGAAAAATGCCTTGGGCAGGTGCGTGCAGATCATCTTGATAGCTTGCAGCGCCAGGGCCTGGCTGACCGGGTTGGCCTGCTTCGACACGTAGGATTCGATGGCGTGGGTCAAGGCGTCCATGCCCGTCGCAGCGGTGATCGACGGTGGGAAGTTTGAGCGTCAGCTCGGCGTCGAGAATCGCCAGTTTCGGAAACAGCGCCGGGCTGATGATCACGGTTTTGAACAGGGTCTTGGTGTTGGTGAACACGGTGGAGGCGGTGCATTCGCTGCCAGTGCCGGAGGTGGTCGGGATCGCGAAGATCGGCAGGGGTGGGTGCAGCAGTTTGTCGTAGCCCTCGTAGTCGAGGATGTTGCCGGGGTTGGTGGCCATGGCCGCCACGCCCTTGGCGGTGTCGATGCTGCTGCCGCCACCGACACCGATCACCGAGTCACAGTCGTGGTTTTTCAGGAAGGCCACGGCTCGTTCCAGCACGTCGGTGGTGGGGTTCGGTTCGACGCCGGAAAACACTTCATAGCCGATGTCACTCTCGGCCAGCGAGGCGAAAAAACCTTCCATCACGCCCGACGCCATCAGCCCTGTGTCAGTGACCACCAGCAGTTTTTTCCGAACATGGGGCTTGAGCAATGCACCGGCCTGACGCACCAGACCGTTGCCGCTTTTCAAAGTGGTGGGGAAATAAAACTGGAACGGGTTCATGGGGTTCTCCGGTTCTTATTGGTCCGCAGACAGTAATAAGCGTGGGAGGCGGCTGATAATGAAAAGGTCTGATCCGCCGATCACCCTTTGTCATCCCCCGGCGAGGCGGGTCCTGGTGGTAACGTGAGGTTTTCCAACCGTCAGGAGCATCGTCATGGATTTGGGTATTTCAGGTCGCTGGGCCATCGTCTGCGCCGCCAGCAAGGGCCTGGGTCTGGCCTGTGCGCGGGCCTTGGCGAAGGAGGGCGTCAACCTGGTGATCAACGCCCGGGGTGACGAAACCTTGCAAGCTGCCGCTACAGAATTGCGCAGCCTGGCGCCGGGCATCGACGTGCGCACGGTAGCCGGGGACATCAGCACGCCCGCAGTGCGCGACCAGGTGTTGGCGGCGTGTCCGCAGGTGGACATCCTGATCAACAACGCCGGCGGACCGCCTCCGGGAGACTTCCGTGACTGGCAGCGCGACGACTGGCTGAAGGCGCTGGATGCCAACATGCTCACGCCCATCGAGCTGATCAAGGCCTGCGTCGATGGCATGGCCACGCGCGGTTTCGGGCGTATCGTCAACATCACCTCCGGCGCGGTGAAGGCGCCAATCGATGTGTTGGGACTGTCCAACGGCGCACGCAGTGGCCTGACCGGTTTTATCGCCGGGCTTGCACGCCAGTCGCGGCTGGCCGGGCATAACGTGACGATCAACAATCTGCTGCCGGGACCGTTCGAGACCGAGCGTTTGCACAAGACCCTGAGCGCCGCCGCCGAAGCCAATGGCGCCAGCGTCGAAAGCATCAGCGAACAGCGGCGCAAGCACGTGCCGGCCCAGCGCTTCGGGCAACCCGATGAGTTCGGCGCCTACTGCGCGTTCATCTGCAGCGCCAATGCCGGTTTCCTCACCGGGCAAAACCTGCTGCTGGACGGCGGCAGTTACCCCGGGACGTTCTGATCTTTTCGGGGGATGACATTTGGTGATCCCCTAATCAGATCCCCTCATTATTCAGCCCGAGGACGCGTGATTAGAGTTGGGGTGCTTGCCCAACACCCGTCAGCCAAGATGTAAACCCAGTAGGAGCGAGGCTTGCCCGCGAAGGCGATGTGTCATTAACAATGATGTCCACTGACACTCCGCCTTCGCGGGCAAGCCTCGCTCCTACAGGTTTTGCGTTAATAGGCGGGTATTGGGCCGCTTGCACCCACAACAACAAGAGCGCCCCTCATGAACAATCCGAGTGCCGAAACCCTGCGGCTCGCCGCCGCGTCTGCCACCGAGCGTCCGACCAGCGTGCGCTGGCGGATCTTCCTCATCATGTTGCTGCTGACCGCCATCAACTACATCGACCGCGCTTCGCTGTCGGTGGCCTTGCCGCTGATTTCCAGTGAGTTCCAGATCCCTCCCGCGCTGGAAGGCTTGATGCTCAGTGCGTTTTTCTGGTCGTACGCATTGATGCAGATTCCCGGCGGCATGCTGCTGGACCGTTTTCAGACCCGCCGCGTCATCGTCATCGCGACTGTCGCCTGGGGCGCCTTCCAGGCCTTGGCTGCCGGTGCGCACAACTGGATCACGCTGTTGATTACGCGCATGGGGCTGGGCATCGCCGAGTCGCCGATCATGCCGGCCGGGGCCAAACTCAACGGCGCCTGGCTGACTCCCAACGAACGCGGACGTGGCGCGGTGCTGGTCGATGGCGGCGCACCGCTGGGCAGTGCTTTCGGCGCGATCATCATTGCCGGGCTGATCGGCTGGTTCGATTCCTGGCGCATCGCCTTCGTGATCGCCGGTATCGGCACCATGCTTGCCGGTGTACTGGCGTGGAAATACATCCGCAACCATCCCAGCGAACACCCCGGTGTCAACGCGGCGGAACTGGCGCACATCACCGAAGGCAATCGCAAAGTCAGCCAACCCGGCACGGTGACCAGCATCCCCCTCAAAGAGCTGCTCAAGGACCGTTCGGTGCTCGCGATGTTCGCCGGTTACTGCTGCATTCTCAGCGTGTTCTACGGTTTGCTGACCTGGATGCCGAGCTACCTGCACCAGACCCACGGCCTGAACATTTCGAGCATGGGCGGTGCGACCTTCCTGATTTTCATGTGCGGTTTCGTCGGCGAGCTGGTCGGCGGTTATCTGGGGGATAAATGGAAAACCAGCGGCGCCTCGCCCAACCTGGTGATGCGCAGCATGTTCAGTGGTTCGGCGCTGGTCGCGGCCCTGTGCATGCTGACGGTGGCCTATACCAATGAAGCCGGCAAGGCCATCGGTCTGCTCTGCGTAGCGATGTTTTTCATTCGCTGGTGCGGCATGTACTGGTGCATTCCGTCGATCCTCGGCGGCACCTCGAAAACCGGTGTGCTGGCCGGCACCATGAACTTCTGCGGCAACATGGCCGGGGTTATCGTGCCGATCCTGATCGGATTGATCGTGCAGTTCACCGGCTCGTATTTCCTGGTGCTGATCTTCTTCGTGGTCATGGCCATGCTGCTGGCGATATTCTCCAGCCTGATCGATTATCGGGAACGAGGGCTGGCTTGACATGAGCGGAGGGCAGGTGAGCGTCGATATCGAATGCGTGGTGGTCGGCGCCGGCGTGGTTGGCCTGGCGGTGACCAGGGCACTGGCCCGTAGCGGGCGGGAAGTGATCCTGATCGAAGCCGGCGAGGGGATTGGTGTGGGCATCAGTTCGCGCAATTCAGAAGTGATCCACGCCGGCATCTATTACCCGAGCGGCAGCCTGAAGGCGCAATTGTGCGTGGAGGGCAAGCATCGCCTGTACGCCTTTTGCGAGGAGCGCGGTGTCGATTACCAGCGCCTGGGCAAGTTGATCGTGGCCACCGATGACAGCCAGTGCGCGGCCTTGCAGAGGTTGCTGGAGCAGGGCCGGCGCAATGGCGTCGATGACTTGCAATGGCTGGACGCCGGGCAGGCGCGGTCGCTTGAACCGGCGCTGTCCTGCGTCGCCGCGCTCTGGTCGCCGTCCACCGGGATCGTCGATTCCCATGCGCTGATGCTGGCGCTTCAGGCAGACGCCGAAGCCTCGGGCACCTCGATTGCCTTGCACACGCCGTTGGTGTCCGCCCGTTGCACCGAACAAGGTTTCGAATTGCACATGGGCGGCGCACAGCCGATGACCTTGACCTGTCGCGAGTTGATCAATTGCGCCGGTTTGTCCGCGCCGGAGGTGGCGAGCCGGATCGAAGGCTTGCCGACGCAATACGTTCCCGAGGCACGCCTGTGCAAGGGCAGTTATTTCAGTTTCAGTGGCCGGGCGCCGTTCCGGCATCTGGTGTATCCGGCACCGGAGAGCGCCGGCCTGGGCGTGCACATGACCCTCGACCTTGGTGGGCAGGCGCGTTTCGGGCCGGACGTCGAATGGGTCGACCATGTCGATTACCGCGTCGATCCGCGCCGGGTCGACGGGTTCTATCAGGCCATCCGCCGCTACTGGCCGACGTTACCCGATAACAGCCTGCAACCCGCCTACAGCGGCATCCGCCCGAAGATTTCCGGCCCGACCGATCCGGCCGCCGACTTCCTCATCAGCGGCCCGGCCGAGCATGGTGTGCCGGGATTGGTGAATCTGTTCGGCATCGAATCACCGGGCCTCACCAGCTGCCTGGCGCTGGCTGATCGGGTGGTACAACGCCTGACACCGCATTCCCTGTAGCAGCTGTCGCGTTGCGGTGAGGTGCCGGTTATCAGCGTCTGCGCTGCCAGCCGCCGAGCGGTCTATGCTTGCCAGTGTGCCCATCGTAATGGGAGAACTCTGATGATCAACATACGCACTGCCCGCATGCTTGCCGATTACAAGCAATGGGCCGACCAGCGCCTCTTTGACAGCCTGGCCGCGCTGCCGCCGGGGGAGGTCAACAAAGAGCGGGTGTCGGTGTTCAAGAACATGATCGGCACCCTGAATCACATCTATGTCGTGGACTGCATCTGGCAGGCTCACCTCGAAGGCCGAGGGCACGGCTTCAAAACCTCACACGATCTGCTCCATCCCGACCTGGCTGATTTGCGCATGGCGCAAAAGGACATCGATCACTGGTATTGCAACTGGAGCGCAAGGCAGACCGAGAGGTCGCTGGATAAACCGGTCGAGTTTACGTTCGTCTCCGGCGAGAGCGGCACCATGAGCGCCGGCGCGATGCTGCTGCACGTGGTCAATCACGCCAGTTACCACCGCGGCTGGGTGATCCAGATGTATTTCGACATCCCGGCGATGCCACCGATGACCGACATGCCGATCTTCCTGCGCGAGACCGATCCGGCTTTCAACGCGCTCAAAGCACCGGCAACTCAGCCGACATGTGTTGCGCAATTCGCGAACGCAACCAACGTTCTGCCGGGTCGTTATCGTTGACCCCGTTCCAGACCATGGACAGTTCGGACAGCACGATGTCAAACGGCGGGTCGTCGGCCCGCAGCTGGTTGCTGCCTTCGATCAGCGCACACGCCGCGTAATCCGGCACCGTGGCCAGCAGGTCGGTGCCGGCCAGCAGGGCACGCAACCCGGCGAATTGCGGCACCGCCAGCACCACCCGCCGCGAGCGGCCGATGCGCGCCAGATCGTTGTCGATAGCACCGGTCAAGTCTCCGGAAAAAGACACCAGTGCATGAGGGCGTTCGCAATACTCATCCAGGGTCAGGGGGCCGGGACGGTTATCGCCACGCAGAATCTTCACGCTCAGGTCCCGCAATTTCTTGCGCTTGGCATTGGCCGGCAGCTCCGTGGTGTAACTGATCCCGACGGAAATCTCCCCGGAGGCGAGCATCGGTGACATCAGCAAGTAATTCACCCTTCGCACCACCACCACGACGTTCTGCGCCTCTTCGCGTATTTGCTTGAGCAGCGGCGGAAACAGACCGAACTCGGCGTCGTCGGACAAGCCGATGCGGAACACATCGCGGCTGGTGGACGGGTCGAAATCCTTGGCCCGGCTGACCGCACCGGAAATGGTGTCCATCGCCGGCTGCAACTCCTTGAGAATCGCCAACGCCCGTTGGGTCGGCTCCAACACCCGACCGTTGCGCACCAGCAGCGGGTCGTCGAACAGATCGCGCAACTTGGCCAGCGAAGCACTGACAGCGGGCTGACCGAGAAACAGTTTCTCCCCGGCCCGGGTCAGGTTCTTCTCGAACATCAACGTTTCGAAAATCACCAGCAGGTTCATGTCCACGCGGCGCAGGTCGTTGCGGTTCATTGCGGCGTTCTCGCTGGGGTTCAGGGTCTTTTCAGTAAAGCATCAAACCCGAGCGATGCGACGGTGACCGTCGATGACAGTAAGGAGCGGGGGGTATAGTCATTTGTCTGTTTGGCGCCGCGTAATCCGGATAGATACTGCCCAAGGGGATGACTGCCATTCATCTGGAAACATACCCAACCTGTTATTTCTGACAGTAGCCAACCGCCCTTTCTAACACTTTAAATGACTCCGTCGCCCAGCCCCCCTCGACAGGAGTCTCCCCATGCTCGTGCAACCCGTCCGTCACCCCGTTTCCATGCTGCTGCGTGAACCAGAAATCCCCGGTGCCCGTTTACTGGACTCTTCCACTGACGTCTGGGCAATCAACCGTGCCGCCGCCCTGGACAATTTCCCCATCAACGGGCTCAAGGTCTACGTCCCGGCCTGGTCAAGCATGGGCAAAGGCGACAAGGTCGAGCTGCAGTTCGACGACCAGGTGGTCAATCAGCACATCATCACCGACGACGCCGAAGTCGGTCAGCGGGTGACCTTGTGGGTCGAACCCAGGCATTGGCTGACCGGGACGCACACGCTGGCGTACCGGGTGACCCGTTTCAATCAGGGCGCCGAGACGTTTACGCCGGCGCTCAAGCTCTACGCCAAGCTGGAGATCCCTGCGGGCCAGGACCTTAACCCGGAAGAAGGCAGCCACTCGAACCTGTACCTGTTCATCGATCCGGCCATCGTCGAGAACATCGTCGACAAGGAGATCGCCGCGGCCGGGGTGGACATCATCATTCGGGCCGAGTCCGGGACCGGCGTGCCTTATCCGGATGCGGCGGTGGGCGATGTCATGGTGCTGAGCTGGGGCGGTGTGCTCGTGGAATCCGCGCCGCTGACTGCCGAGCAGATCAGCGACCCGGCCACTCACCCGATCGTGATCCACGTCGACGAAGCCACCATCCTGGCCGCGGGCGACACCGACATCTCCGGGCTGGCGGTCACCTTCCGCGTGCGCGATGTGGTGCACAATTTTTCGGAAGACTGGTGCAAGGCCACGCGGCTGGTGGTCATGACCGGCACCGATCTGCTCGATGCGCCGATCGTCAAGGAGGCGAAGAACAACATCCTTGACCTTGATGCGCTGGAGGACAAAAACATCACGGCTCAGGTCTGGGCCAAAGGGCCGGCGTTCGAGCAGGACGACCGCATCATCCTGAAGATGCGCGGCACCACCGTGGACAACGAGGCCGTGGAAGTCAACACGCCGGCCCAGACGGTCAACAACCTGCCGCATACCTATGAATTCGAACTGTCCAACGCCGACGTGCGTCAACTGGCCAAAACCCAGGTGACTTTTTCCTATCGCGTAGAGCGCCCGGGCGTGACCGACCCCCTGCCGTCAAAGGGGCAATTTGTCACCTTCATCGGCGAACCGAAACACCTGGCCGCGCCCAAGGCCGAAGATGAACAAAACGGCGCGATTGATCCGGACCTGCCTCACCCTCGCGTGCGGATTCCGTTCGATCCGATCATGCAGCAGGGCATGGCCATCGAGCTGATCTGGTTCGGCACCCGCCCGGATACCGGCAGTTATACCCCGGAGCTGGATTGGTATTTTCCAAGTAGGGACGAGATCGAGGCCGAGAACGATTTTTTCATCACGGTGGAGAGCCAGCACCTGAAAACCCTGGAAGGCGGCACGCTGGAGCTGTGGTACCACCTGCTCAGCGAAGACCAGAACGGCGACCAAGTCCGCCGCGAATCCTTGCATGCGGCGCTGCTGCAGGTGGGCGAGCCGCAACTCGAACTGGTCAAACCCATCGTCCTCGGTGAACAGGACGGAGCGCTGGAGCCCGGGGACCTGCCCGGCGGCATCGGCAAACTGACCGCGCCAAGACCCACCGTCAAACCGACCCAATCCGGCGACATCGTGACCTACACCTGGACGGGTGAAGTCACGGGTACCACGGAAGACTCCGTCACCCTCAACGGGCTGTCCAAAGACAAGGATGTGAATTTCACCCTCAACGCCACGTTTGTCGCCGAACACATCGAGCCGAATCGCGGCAAGAAGGTGACGGTGAGTTACCGGATCTGGCGGGCGGCGACGAGCGAGACGAGTTATTCGAATGTGCTGGAATTTGGGGTTGGCCAGGCGATTGGCCAACTGTTACCCCCGGCCGTGAAAGAAGCGGACGGCGGCACCCGCCTTGATCCGTTGAATGCCCAGACCCATCTGACCGCCGTCGTCAACTACGACGGCATGCTGGTCGGCGACCAGATCTCTGTAAAGTGGACCGGTGCCGACGGCACGCTGCCCGAGGGTTCGCACACCACCGCACCGTGGCCTGTGACCACGCTCGGGCCGCAGGAGATACCGTTGGAGCCTAAGGTGGTCGCCTTCAGCCTCGGCAAAGCGATAACGGTGAACTACAAGGTAACTCGCGGCAGCAGCAGCCCCATGCCCTCGGACACCCTGACGTTATCGGTACTGCCACTGCCGGAAAACGTGCTCGACAAACCATTGATCCTCCAGGCCGCGGACAACGGTGAAGGGGCCGAATTCGACGTCAGCCAGCTGACCGCCAACGCGGTGATCCAGGTTAACGCCTGGCCGTTCATTGCGCTGAAACAGTTCGTCTGGTTGCGGGTGCAAGGCACCAACAATGACGACAGTCCCTACGCCCAGACATTTTGGCAGCCGCCTCTCTCGCAAACCAACGAAACTTGGATTACCCAGGGCTTTTACACGCATCCGATTCCATTCAATGAATTGAAAAACCTGAAGGACGGGAGCGAACTGAAAGTTGAGTTCAAGGCAGGGTTGAGTGGCAGTCAGGATGAAAACAATGCGCTGCTGTTTCAGGTGCGTACCTACACGGTCAAGGCTGTGGAGGATGTGAAACCTGCGATCACCCGTGTGACCGATTCCAATGGGGATGAGATCGCAGAAGGCGGGAGAACGGTTGATACCAGCATCACGCTGACCGGCAGATCCAAAAAAGGACAGAGAGTCGACGTGCTCGACGGTACGGTCTCCAAAGGTCAGCCGACGGCGGATCCGGTGACGGGGATCTGGACGTTGTTGGTAACCGGGTTGAGTGTGGCAGCTCACAGTTTTACCGCCAAGGCGCTGTACGGTTCGGGTCAGGTTTCGGAGGCCAGGACGTTGACGGTTACCACACACCCAGCATTGATAGTGAATACTGACCCTGTCGGATTGAGTGCTCCGAATGTATCGATCACCGGCACTTCAATCCCATGGACGCTCACAGGGGCCGACCCGATAGGTACTTGCGAGAGACGTTCCGCGACCGGCGGTGTGCCTCCTTATACCTACACTTCGACCCAGCACCTCATAGCCTCGGTTGACAACAGCGGAATGATACGAAGTGAGGGGAATGGGAAGGCGACCATCGTCGTGTCGGACGCCGTAGGCCAAACAAGTGAAATACTCGTCACCTGTTCCAATGTTGCGAGCTACATCATCTCGCCGGCGCTCGTAAACTTACCCGCCTATGAGTCATGGCGAATTTCACAGGGGGCACTCCCAGTAGTCGACATCAGAAGTGACGTCATTCACAGATCAATACTCAACATTAAATATAGCTATAGTTTTGAGAGCAATATCGAAGATTCATTCATCGCAGGCAACTATCTCGGGAGGGAAGAAGAAGCAGCCGTTCTATCATATCGCAGGCCTGGTCAGTGGCACTCTTCAGGCCCCGTCTTCGATGACTATTTATATGGAATCGCGTTTTTGATCCGCCCAGCTCAGCCTTAGGAAATTGCCTCAAGTAACGTGTTGTGAGTCAGAGCGTTAGTACAACAAAACATTAACTCGAACTGAAGAAAAGGAAACGTATTTATTCATTAAAAAGGGGACAGATCTATTTATCTGTCCGCTGTGCCGCGAAGCGGCCCCAGGAAAATGGGACCGCTGCACAATTCAACGTCAGTTATTCACTCACCACAGAGCGGCACTTATATGGGCAGATCGATCTTATCCAACACCCGGTTCGCCGTGATCTCCGCCATCATGATGCTGTTGGAAATCCCCAGCAGGGCGTAGCGCGTCTCTCCCTCCAGGTGATCCACCAACTGATGGACCATCACGTCGACCGAGGCGAATATTTCGACCAGATAAACCGCCAGGGTTTCGGCCGTGGCCTCGGGGTCTACGGAGAACAGAGTGCTGCGTGTGCGTGGGGTGGCTTTGATGTCGGCGTTCGATGGGAAGTGGAAGTCGAGGGCGCGCTCGGCGGCTTCGTTGAGCTTTTTTGAATCGGGTTCGTAGGGGGAGACCGGATCGGTGTCCGGTGGGTTGGGCGTTACTTTGAACATATGCTGAGTTTCCAAATTGGGTGCCACCCCTCTTGCGACTAAACGTAAGGGGAGGCAGCTGCACGCAGGTTAGTCGACCGGGAAACTCAGCAATCCGGCGCGCCCGAAAGCGCCCTGCGTACAGCCACCATCAGATACAGGAATGAAAGACCTGCATGACAGATGCACGCACAACTGAGTTAACGCGGGCGACTAAACCCGATCACTGATGAGCAGTGACGGGAATCAAGTTACCGAGCGGCCCCAAGGCGCACAAGCCGGCGGATTCTGGCGCAGCCGTAGGCAACGGCGCAAGGATTTGTAGCTTTCAGGACGTATCTTCGAGAGTGTTTAAACAAACACCGTTTCACGCTTAAACAGACGAGCGCGATAAGTGGCCGGATGTGTTCATACACAACACTCTGTGGCGAGGGAGCAAGCTCCCTCGCCACAGGGACTCGGTCAGGCCAACTCCACCTCTGGACAATGCATCGCATTGGACGCCAGCAAATCGGCAATCTCATCCTCAGAAAAGTCGAACTCACGCAACACCGACCGCGAGTGCTGGCCATTGTCCGGCGCCGGCGCATACGGCGTTTGCGCGGCTTCGAGGCTGTTGACCGGAAACCCCGGTACCCGAACCACGCCATGCTGCGGGTGGTGCAGTTCCACGAGCATGCCATTGCTGGCGATCTGCGGATGGGCCAGCACGTCGTTGTAATCGCTGACCCTGGAGCAAAGGATGTCGGCCTCGCGCAGCACCGCTAGCCAATGGGCCACCGGCCGGGTGTGGAACACGTCGGTCAGTGCCGCGCACATGGCTTCACGGTTAACCACGCGTTGCGCCGAGCTGGCGAAACGCGGGTCGTCGATCCACTCCGGGTGCCCGAGCACCCTGCTCAGGGTCGGCCAGCGATTGCCGTTGTACGCCGCGACCATCAACCAGCCATCCGCCGCCTCAAAGGCTTCGTTCGGAGCAGAGTAGGGCGCGGCGCTGCCGATGCGGGTCGGCAGCTTGCCGTCGCAGAGGAAGCTCGCCAGCGACGCTTGTTGCAGTGCCAGGGCCGAGTTCATCAGGCTGACGTCGAGGTGGCCGCCCAGGCCGTCCTTTTCTCGGGCATGCAGCTTGGCCAACACGGCCATGCATGCCATATAACCGGTGACCACATCCACCACCGGCGCTTGCACCTTGGAGGGCGCCGAGTTCGGCGTGCCGATCAGGCTCATCAGGCCGGAATCGGCTTGCAGAATGCCGTCGACGCCCGCCCGGTCGGCATACGGTCCTTCCTGCCCGTAGGCGGAAATCGAGCAGTAGATCAGGTCCGGTTTCAGTGCAGCCAGGTCCTCATAACCCAGTCCCAGTCGAGCCATGACGCCAGGGCGCATGCTTTCGACCAGTACGTCGGCTTGCAGCACCAGTCGTTTGATCACTGCGGCGCTGTCCGGGTGTTTCAGGTCCAGGCTCATACCCAGCTTGCCGCGATTGAACGCGTGATACAGCGCGCTATCCTCGCCAACCCACGCCGGGCCGAGGGTACGACCCAGTTCGCCTTCGTGGGATTCGATCTTGATCACCCGCGCGCCCATGTCGGCCATCAGCATGGTTGCCGTGGGGCCGGCGGCGATCTGGGTGAAATCGAGGACGGTCAGACCGTCCAGAGCGGTGCGTAACATGTTCGCCTCCTCGGGCGCTTCAGCGGCCCGTGTAATGCGGTGCGCGTTTTTCGGCAAACGCCTGCCGGCCTTCGAGACGATCCTCGGTGTCGCGCAACACGCCCCAATACAATTCGGTCAAACGCTGGGCGTCGCTGTCGCTCAAGTGCGCGGTACTGCGGGCCAGGGTTTGCAAGGCCTGGATCGCCAGCGGTGCCTGGCGGGCAATCTGCTCGGCCAGGATCATCGCCCGTTGCAACAGGGCCTCGCGGCTGTCCAGACGCTCGGAGATCAAGCCGATAGCGCAGGCCTGCCACGCATCGATGCGCGACCCGGTTAACGCCATCTGCATCGCATGGGCGGGCGGCACCGCGCGCATCAAACGATGCAGGCCGCTGACCGCCGGAATCGATCCGACGGCGGCTTCCGGCAGACCGAACGTCGCACTGGCACTGGCAATGCGCAGGTCGCATTGCAACGCCAGCTCCAGGCCGCCACCCAGGCAATGGCCATTGATGGCGGCAATCAGCGGCTTGTGCAGGTCGAGGTCGGCAAGGTCCATCTGGCGGATGTAAAGCCCGGCGTCTGCGGCGGGTTCGTTGGCCAGGAACAGCGCCTCGGCATAGGAGGCCGAGGAGGCCCGCGTACTTTTCAGGTCGGCGCCGACGCAAAACGCCCGTTCACCGCTGCCGGTGATCACGGCCACACGCAGTTCCCGGCGGTCGCGTACTTCACGTAGATGGCCGCGCAAGGCCTGGAGGGAATCCAGGTCCAGCGCATTCAGGGCTTGCGGGCGGTCGATCGTGATCAGGGCCACAGGGCCGTGGACTTCCAAAGTGACTGACATGGCGTTCACCTCACACGCTGGCCGAGGACAGACTGCGTCCGCCGCACACATACAGGGTTTGCCCGGTGACGTAGCTGCTGGCCGGGGCGAGGAAAAACTCCACGGCATTGGCAATGTCGTCCGGGGTGCCGATGCGTTTTACCGGCACCGTGTCCTTGAGTTTTGCCTGCACCTCAGGCGTGAAACTCTGGAACAGCGGCGTATCGACGATGCCCGGGGCGATGGCGTTGACGGTGATGCCTTTGGCCGCGAACTCAATGGCCAGGCTGCGGGTCAGGCTGACCACGCCGCCCTTGGCCGCCGAGTAATTGGCCTGACCGAAACCGCCCAGCCAGGCCCGGGACGACATGTTGACGATGCGTCCGAAGCCTTTCTCCAGCATCAGTGGCAGGGCCGCTTTGCAGCAGAGAAATTGCGCCCGCAGATTGGTGTCCACCACCAGGTCCCAGTCCTGTTCGGTCATGTTCAGGAAGCGTTTGTCGCGGACCACGCCGGCGTTGTTCACCAGAAAATCCAGGCGACCGTGGGCTTCGTGGATCTGCGTGAAGGCGGCGTTGACCGACTCGCCTTCGGTCAGGTCCAGCGCAATTCCGGCGACCTTCAAGTCTTCGGCGTGCAACGCGCTGACACTGTTGTTCAGTGCCTGTTCGTCGCGATCCAGCAGGTAGACAAACACCCCTTGATGCGCCAGTCGTTGGGCAATGGTCAGGCCGATCCCGCGAGCAGCGCCGGTGACGACGGCGACCTGGCCGGCCGCAAAGTGTTGGTTGTTCATGGCTTCAGACTCCCAGGATGTGCACGGCTGACGCCGCGTGGTCGACCCCGGCGATACCGCCACCGGTGCATTGCGCCAGGCCCAGGCGCGGAGTGCCGGCTTGGCGGCTGCCGGCGCGGCCTTGCAACTGCCAGAGCAACTCGACCATTTGCGCGACACCGGTGGCGCCCAGTGGATGACCCTTGGCCAACAGGCCGCCACTTGGATTGACCGGCACCCGACCACCGAGGGCGGTGGCGCCCGAGTGCAACAGCGAGACCGCTTCGCCCGGTGCGGCCAGCCCGAGGGCTTCGTAATACAGCAGCTCGGCGATGGTGAAGGCGTCGTGCAACTCGACCACACCGATATCGGCCGGGGCGACACCGGCCTGTTCATAGGCCAGGCGTGCGGCGCGTGCGGTGATTTCGGCATCGAGAATGTCTTCGTCACCGCTCTCGCGAAGGCCCGAGACAATGATCGAACCCAGCACCTTGACGTCTTTGGCGTGGGGTCCCGGTTTGTTGCCGAGCACCAGTGCAGCGGCACCGTCCACTTGCGACGGGCAGCACTGCAACAGGGTCAGCGGGTCGGCGATCATGCGCGAGGCGAGCACCTCTTCGAGGCTGACTTCGTTGCGTTGCTGGGCGTATTCGTTGAGCGAACCGTGATGACGATTCTTCACCGCTACAGCGGCCAGATCGGCGGGCTTGGCGTCACGCTCGTGGATGAAACGGGTGGCGCGCATCGCGTAGACCGCCGGCAACACCATGCCTGCCGTGGCGTAGAGGTCGGTCATGCGGTCGTTGCGCTGCATTGGGATCATGCCGCCACCCAATGCGGTCAACTGCTCGATGCCAAACACCAGCACGCGTTCATATTGACCGGCGAGCAAGGCGTGGCGCGCCAGGTGCACCGCCGTCGCGCCGCTGGCACAGGCGTTTTCGATGTTGTAGACCGGAATCCCTTTCAGGCCCAGATCGCGCACGATCACCTGCCCGAGAATCATCCCGCCCAGCACATTGGCGCAGTACACGGCCTGAATGTCGGCCAGCTGCAAGCCGGCATCGGCCACAGCGTCAAGAATTGCGCGCTGGGCCAGTTCCGGGGCCATGACACCGGGGTGACGGCCGAAGACGGTCATGGCGCCGCCCATTACATGCATCTGGCTCATGGACGGGCCTCCTGGGACTGGAAAACGTAGCCGTAGGTGTCGTCGGCAATCACTCGGCATTTTTCGCCAATGGCCGGCACGCCGGGGGTACCGATCAGGCGCCCGAACAAACGCACCGGGCCGGGCAGGTCGACGTAGGCGAGCACGAACGGGGCGAGGCCGCTTTTCGGGCTCGGGTGCATGATGGTGAAGCTGTAGACCTGGCCCTCGACGTCTAGCACGGTGTCGTCGAACTGGTTGCTCAGCGGCGAATCGTCCGGCACGGACGGAAAGAATATTTCGCCGTTGTGGTGATGGCGCGAGGCATGCAGGCCGGGTGGCGTGGACGGCGTCCAGATGGACGTGGAAAAACTCATGATGACCTCCTGTTGTTATGGGCTTGCGAACAAGCTCTGGAGGTCATGGTCGGGCAGGGCAGAAGGCCCGACAAACGATATAAAAACCCGGTTTGGTTGAGAAAAAATCAAGCCATCGGTCAGCCTGGAATACAACACTGTAGGAGTGAGCCTGCTCGCGAAAGCGGTGTGTCAGGCGATAACAATGTCGACTGACACACCGCTTTCGCGAGCAGGCTCACTCCTACAGGGGATCTGCGGTGGAAATTAAACTCAGCCTTGGAGTTCGACGCCCGCCATCTGCTCCAGCACCTGCACCACATGGGTCATATCCCGCGCCGGGTCACCTTCGCTCAAGGCCTGATCGAAGAACTGCTTGACCACCGAAGAGGTGAAGGCCGGCACTCCGGTGTTTTCCGCCTCGGCCAGAAACAGCCGCACGTCCTTGCGCATCAAATCCAGGCGGAAGCCGAAGTCGAATTCCCGGCGCATCACGGTGCCCGCCAGGATCTGTTCGCTGGTAAAACTGCGCGCGGTGCTGGCGTTGAGCATCTCCACCATCTGCCGTGGGTCGAGCCCGGCCTTGACCCCGAATAACATGGCTTCGCTGGTGGCCACCAGAGTGGCGGCGACGATCATGTTGTTGACCAGCTTCAAGGTTTGGCCTAGCCCTGGCTCGGTGCCGATGTGTTCGACCTTCTTGCCGAAGGCGGCGAATACCGATGAGCAACGCTCATAAGCGGCACGATCACCTCCAACCATCACCGACAGCGTGCCGTTCTGCGCCCCCGCGACACCCCCGGCCAGCGGTGCATCGAGGGCGGCGATGTTGCGTTCAGACAACGCCGCTTGCAGGCGTCGGGCCAGGCTCGGACCGGTGGTGGAGTGGTCGACCAGAATGCTGACCTTTTGACCATGGATCACGCCGTCGGCACCGAGCACTACGTTTTCGACGATGTCCGGGGTTGGCACGCAGACCAGCACGATGTGCGCGTGGTCCGCCACTTCCCGAGGCGTTGCATGGCTGCGCGCACCCCGTTCAAGCAATGGCGCCAAGGCGTGGGGATTGGGATCAAACAGGTTCAGGTCAAAGCCTTTGTCGAGCAGATGGCGGGCCATTTTCTGGCCCATGGCGCCGAGGCCGATGAAACCGATGGAAGGCGTATCGGGGGTGGTCATGGCGGGTCTCTTTCTTGTGGATGGAGACCCATGCTAGACACGGTGACAAATGACCGACAAAGCAGTTTTACGCCGCAGTGCCTTGATCAAAGCTCAAGCCAGATCGCGGGTGATGCGTGCCTGTTCAAGGACCCATTCACGGAAAATTCGCAGGTCTTCGCTTTCCTCGCGGTGCTTGGGAATCAGCAGGTAGTAGGTGTAGACGCCCATGTCCACCACCTGTTCGAACGGCCGGATCAGGCTGCCGTCCTGCAGTTCCTTGTTCACCAGAAACAGCTGCGCCATGGCAATGCCCTGACCGCCGACCGCCGCCGCGTAAACCATCGACGAACTCTGATAAGTCATGCCGGCCTGGGCATCGACTTCGCGACTGACCCCGCAAGCTTCCAGCCAGTAACGCCAGTCTTCGAGGCGGGCGATCGAGTGCAGCATGGTGTAGTTGGCGATATCGGCCGGCGTCTGCAACCCCGGGCCATGCTGCAGCAGCGACGGGCTGCACACCGGGGCCAGCTGGTTATCGCTGAGCACGTGACAATTGCAGTTGGGCCACTCACCGGAGCCGAGGCGGATGGCGGCATCGATGTCTTCCTTGTAGAAGTCCACGGGCTCGAGGGAGGCGGTCAGCAGCACTTCGATCTTCGGGTTCTGCGCGTGGAAACTTGCCAGGCGCGGGATCAGCCACTGCATGGCGAAGGTGGTGTAGGCGCGGACTTTCAGCTGACGGCGCAGCGGTGGAGACATGAGTTTTTTGGTGGCTCCGCGCAGGTCTTCGACCACCCGGGCCACCGCGCGGAAGTACTGCTCGCCGGCAGCGGTCAGGGTGATCTGGCGGTGCCCGCGCACGAACAGGTCGAGCTTGAGAAATTCTTCGAGCGTGCGGATCTGCCGGCTGACTGCGCCCGGGGTGACGTTCAATTCATCGGCGGCCAGGGTGATGCTCAAATGCCGGGCGACGGATTCGAATGCGCGGATGGCATTCAGGGGAGGCAGACGTTCCATGGTGAGCAACTCTTGTTCTTATGGGAGGAGCGGCGCGCAGTGTACGTAAACCAAAGCCTAAACCCACTTGATTAAAACTCAAGGGAGGGGCGTGTTTTTCTCGATTGTCGGTCGGCAGCGCGGCTTTCAGGATCGACCGTCACGCGCCTGTCTGGCCCGTGGCCGAACCTGACAACAATAAGAGAAACACACCCATGAACAGCCCCTTTTCCAACGCCCGGAAGGGCTTCCCGCTGGTATGGCGCCTGTCGCTGTGCAGTGCCGCCAGCACGCTGATGAACCCGGCCTGTGCCGATTTCCTTCAGGACAGCAAAAGCAGCCTGGAGCTGCGCAACTATTACTTCAATCGTGATTTTCGTCAGTCCGGCGTCGCTCAAAGCAAGGCAGAGGAATGGGCGCAGGGCTTCATCCTGCGGCTGGAATCGGGCTACACCGACGGCATGCTCGGCGTCGGGTTCGACGCTATCGGACTGGTGGGCGTCAAGCTCGATTCATCGCCGGATCGCTCCGGCACCGGGCTGCTCAATACCGAGCGTGGACCGGGTGGACGAGCCGAGGATGACTACGGCGAACTGGGCCTGACCGGCAAACTGCGCCTGGCGCGCAGCACTCTGAAAGTCGGCACCTTGCTGCCTCGGATGCCGGTGGTCATGTACAACGATTCACGCCTGCTGCCGCAAACCTTTCGCGGCGCCTGGCTCAACAGCGCGGACCTCGACAACCTGTCCCTGGACCTTGGTCGACTCGACCAGACCAACTTGCGCAACTCTTCCGACAATGAAGACATGAGCGTTTTCAACGGCGGGTCGCGCAATATCCGCCTGGGAAGCCACGCCACCAGTGACCGCTTCGACTTTGCCGGGGCCACCTACCGCTGGGTGCCGGCGCTGAGCACGGCCTATCACTACGGTGAACTGGAGGGGATATATCAGCAGCACTACCTGACCCTGAACCACAAATGGACGATCAGCGAAGACCAGACCTTGAACTCGGATTTACGCTGGGCGCGTAGCCTTGACGAGGGCAACAGCAATGTCGACAACTCGGCGCTGGGCGCGATGTTGACCTACAGCGCCCGTGGCCATGCGGTGGGCCTGGGTTATCAGCGCATGAGCGGCGACACCGGTTTCGCCAACATCAACGGCACCGACGGCTATCTGGTCAACCTGGTGCAGATCAACGATTTCGGTAACCAGGACGAACGTTCATGGCAGGCGCGCTACGACTACAACTTTGCCGCCGTGGGAATTCCCGGCCTGACCTTCATGACCCGCTATCTGTCGGGCGACGACGTCACCGTGCGCAACCGGGCGGAGGGCGGCAAGGAATGGGAGCGTGATTCCGAGTTGGGGTATGTGATCCAGAGCGGGCCGTTGAAGGACCTGGGGCTGAAGTGGAAAAACGCCAGTGCGCGGAGCAATTTCTCCAGTGATATCGATGAGAACCGCTTGATTGTGACCTACTCGTTGGCGCTTTGGTAAACCCCTAGATCTATGAACTGATGCTCACTCGTGGTGAAAGAATTACCTGTGTCGAGTGCCTCGCCACAGGTACTTCTTTCACCTCTGGAGGGCGGTGTATTTGAGGACGAAAAAAGGGTGCAGCAATGGCTGCACCCTTGGGTGTTAGACGGGACGTCAGAGGCGGATGATCACTGATTTGAGCTGCGTGTAATGCGACAACGCATCAACCCCTTGCTCACGCCCGTAACCACTTTGCTTGAACCCGCCGCACGGTGTCTGGACGAACCCGCCGCTGTATTCGTTGACCACAATCCGCCCGGCCTCAAGGTTCGCGGCCACCCGGTGCACCCGGCCAATGTCACGGCTCCAGATACCGGCCCCCAGGCCGAACTCGCTGTCGTTGGCAATACGCAACGCGTCCGCTTCATCCTTGAACGGAATCACGCACACAATCGGCCCGAAGATTTCTTCACGGGCCAGGGTCATGTCATTGGTTACGCCGGTGTAGACGGTCGGCTCGATGTACCAGCCGTTTTCAAAGCCGGGATGGCTCGCCACCTTGCCGCCGATGGCCGGGGTCAGGCCTTCGCGTTCGGCAATTGCAAAGTAGCTCTGGATTTTCTCGAACTGGGCGCGGGTGGTGATGGGACCGGACGTCGCATCGTCCTGCGGGCCGACCCGCAGATTGCCGACCTCGGCCACCAGTTTGTCGACGAAGCGATCGTAGATCGATTCCTGCACCAGCAACCGGGTCCCGGCAGCGCACCACTGTCCGCTGTTCCAGGTGAACGCGAGGGTCGAGCCTTTGGCCGCGGCGTCCAGGTCGGCATCGTCGAACACGATGTTGGCAGACTTGCCGCCCAGTTCCAGGGTCAACGGCAGGATCCGCTCCGCCGCAATATGCCCCAACTCCTGACCGGCACGAATGCCGCCAGTGAAGGAGATTTTGCGGATGTGCGGGTTATGCGCCATGGCCGGGCCGATGACGCTGCCTTTGCCGACGATCACGTTGAACACCCCCGGCGGAATTCCGGCCTCCACAGCCATGCGCGCGAGTTCCACCAGCGATGCCGAGGTGTGTTCCGACGGTTTCGCCACCACCGTGTTGCCCGTGGCCAGCGCCGGAGCAATCGCCCGGGCCGCCTGATGCAGCGGAGCGTTCCACGGCAGGATCACACCGATCACGCCGAACGGATCGCGGCGGGTGTAGACGTGGTAATTCGGGCCTTGGTTGATCACTTCACCGTCCATGACATTGACGATGCCGCCGTAGAACTCGAAGTACTGCGCCGTGAGGTCCATCAGGGTCGCCATCTCGCGCCCGGGTTTGCCGGTTTCGGCCCGTTCCAGCGCACCGAGGGTGCTTTCGCTGGCGCGGATCAAACGCCCGAAATCGTTGAGGATGCGCCCGCGGTCCGCCGGGCGCATGTCACGCCAGGCTTGCAGCGCGGCGGCGGCGGAATCGATCGCGATGGCCACATCAGCCGGGCCGCTGCTGGCCACTTCGTTGAGTTTTTCGCCGGTGCGTGGATCGATTTTGTCTTCGTACTGGCCGTCCAGCGGCGGCACGGAGCGTCCATCGATGAAGCTGTTGGTTTGCTCAAACATTGCGGGTTCTCCTCGCGAAACTTTTATTGTCGATGCGGTACATGGGGGAGGTCGTGGGCAGCCCCATGATTGCCTGCATTTACCCTCGCTCGCGCGGGCGCCTTCAACCGAGTTTTACAGGGGTATGCGTTGAGAAAACCTCAACACAGTGGGTTGATTTTTAGTCAATCGAACCGCCCTGAAAACTCGCTACACGAGAAGCTGACGGTGCTGGATATTTCTCCCGTAGCAACACTGAGGCCGCGTCTAAAGGTCAACAATAATAGCGCCCACGGGAGCCATAACCATGAGCAACTACCCTACGGTGGACAGCGAACTGCCGTCCGCATCCAACGCCACTGCCACGACTCAGAGCCAAGGTCGACAACTCAACAGTGCAGAGAAAAAAGCGATTGTCGCCGCGACCCTGGGCACCATCGTCGAGTACACAGACTGGGTCATCTATGCGACCTTTTCCTCCATTCTCGCCAAGCAGTTTTTCCCCGCCGGTGACGGGGCAACCGCTTTGCTGTCGGTGTTGGCCGTGTTCGCCGTCGGCTTCATCATGCGCCCGATCGGTGGCGCGGTGCTGGGCCAACTGGCTGACCGCTATGGTCGCAAGAAGGGCCTGACGCTATCCATCCTGCTGATGTCCGTCGCCTCTCTGGTGATCGGCATCTGCCCCAACTATGAAAGCATCGGCATTGCCGCGCCAATCATCCTGGTGCTGGCGCGGCTGGTTCAGGGCTTCTCGGCGGGCGGCGAATTCGGCTCCGCCTCGGCATTTCTGATCGAGTCGGCCCCTGCGCATCGCCGGGCCTTCGCCGGGTCGTGGCAGTGGTTTGCAATCAATGCCGGCACGCTGGTGTCCTTCCTGCTCGGCTTTGCCCTGGCGTCGATGGGCAGCGACACTGCGCTCTACGATTGGGGCTGGCGCGTCGCGTTCGTGATTGCCGCGCTGATGGGCTTGATCACCCTATGGATTCGCCTGTCGGTACGCGAAACCGAGATCTTCAAATCGCGCATCGCCAGCCACGGCAAAAAACGCCCGATTCGCGAACTGCTGTTCAGCCATCGCCGCGATGCCATGCGCGTGATCGGCATCGCCATGGCCGGCAACCTGCTCAACTACGTGTGGATGGTCAGCTATCCGAACCAGGTGCATTTGATCACCGGCATGTCGATCCGCGACACCTTGCTGGCCGGGGTGATTTCCGTTGGTGTGTCGCTGGTATTGCTGCCATTCGCCGGCAAGCTGGCGGATCGCGTCGGGCGGCGTCCGGTGCTGATCGCCTTCGCCATCGCCTCGATCCTGTGGGCCTGGCCGAGCTTTGGCTTACTGCACGTCGGCATCAGCCTGATGGAAGTGACGCTGATCCAGACCGTCTCGATGGTCATCATGACCGGCTTCGGCGCCGCCTCGGCGGTGACCATGGCCGAGCAATTCCCGGCCGAGGTTCGCGTGACGGGCATCGCCTTGCCGTATGCGTTGTCGGTGACCTTGTTCGGCGGTACCGCCCCGTACCTGATGGCCGCCATGGCGGGTTGGGGCTATGGCGGGTTGTTCTGGATTTACCTGGCGGTGATCAGTGCAATCAGCGCGGTGGTTTACCTGCGGATGCCGGAGACGCGGGGGCAGCCGTTGCGTTGATCGGACATCAATGAAAAAGGGGCGGATGATCCGCCCCTTTTCCATGCCAGAAACACAAACCCTGTGGGAGCGAGCAAGCCCGCTCCCACAGAAGTGCCGTTACCTGCACGAAATGAGAAACGGCCCTTCACGGGCCGTTTTTTTCAGCGCGTCGGGAATGAAAGATCGAGACCAATCCGCACACCGCAAACAACGCACCTACCGCCGCCAGCCCTGGCCAGCCGTGATACTCGGCAGCGCTGGCCCCGAGGGCCGACCCCAACGCGCCGCCGGTGAAGTAGGTGACCATGAATACCGTGTTCAAGCGGCTGATCGCCTCGGGAGCCAAGGCCAGAATGCGCGCCTGATTGGCCAGTTGGTTGGCCCGGTTGCCGATGTCGAGCGCGGTGGCACAGGCCAGGATCAACCACCAGAAACCGCCTGCACCACCCAGATACAACGCAATGAAGGCCAGCAGCACCGCGCCGGTCCCCAGGTAGCTGAGTTTGATGCCGTAGTGTTGCGTGAGTCGGCCAAGCCAAGAGGCGGCGACGATCCCGACAATCGCCGAAAGCCCGAACAGCCCGGCCTGGCCGCTGGAGTAGTGATAAGGCTCAAGCGACAGCAACGAGGCCATCGACCCCCAGAACACGTTCAGCGCACCGAAAATCAGGCCACCGCTGACTGAGGAGCGACGCAGGGTCGGGTGGGCGCGCACCAGTTTCCACATTGACTTCATCAGGTCCAGATAGGGCAGGGTGCTGGACGGTGCGGTCACCGGCATGCGGATCATGATCGCCATGAACAGCATCACGTTCATCACGGCGGCAGCGAAGAACATGCCGCGCCAGCCGATCCAGGTGCTGACGGCGCCGCTCAAGGCCCGCGCCAACAGACCGCCGGCCGACAAACCACTGACCATCATGCCCAGCACGCTACCGCGTTGCTCCGGGGGCGCGAGGGCAGTGGCGGCGGGAATGATGATCTGCGCACTGACAGCTGACAGCCCCAGCACCACACTGGCCAGCAGCAAAAAGGAGTAGGTCGGCGCGACGGCGGAGGCGATCAGGCTGAGGAAGTTCAGGCTCAACATGCCGAGGATCAGCGAGCGCCGGGTTACGCGGTCGCCCAACGGCACAAATAGCAACAAGCCGAGGGCGTAACCGAGTTGGGTGAGCATGGCGATCTGGCCGACGTGGGCGCCCGAAATGCTGAACGTGGCGCCAATCAACGGCAGCATGGTCTGGTTGTAATAGATGGTCGCAACCGAAAAGCCGCAACACAGTGCCAGAGTGATCGCCAGGCTGGCGGGTAATGCGGTTTTACTCTCAGGCATCAGGTGTTCCCCCGTGAATGACAAGCCAGTGGCTGTTGTAGTCGGCGGAAGGGAAACGGGTCAAAGCACAAAACCGCAGGGCCGCTTGAGCAAATCTCATGTGTAATAAATCAGGGACAAGCCGTACCTGTAGGAGCCAGGCTTGCCGGCGAAGGCGCACTAGAGGACGCCTTCGCCGGCAAGCCTGGCGCCAACAAAAAATCATGCAGACGCACCATCAGGGGGTGTGAACCGCCTCCGATTCGGTCAGCACCTTCCTGAACGTCTCCACCAGCGGCCGCAAATTGATCCGGTGCCACGCCGCCCACAAGGGCGTGGTAAACGAAATCCACGGCACTTCCCGCAGCACCACACCCGGCGGCGCATTGCGGCTCAAGCCTTTCTGAATCATCGCAATGCCCAGCCCCGACGCAACCAGCCCCAGCGCAGTGAAGGGCTCGGTGGCTTCCATGCGGATGTCCGGGGTGAAACCGGCGCGGATGCAGGCGCTGACGAAGTCTTCGCGGCTGGCGCAGTTCTGTCGGTGTTGCACGCCGATCCATTCCTGATTGGCCAGGTCGGCCGGGGTCAGTGTGGCCTGGTGGGCGAGGGGATGGTGTTCGGGCAGGGCCAGTAGCATCGGGTCGTCCAGCACCTGAAACCCCAGCAGGTCCGGGTCGTCGGCGACGGGCGGTTCACTGACCAGGGCGATATCCAGACTACGCTGGCGCAGGCCTTCGAGTTGTTCGGCGGAACTCAGGTTGTACAACGCAACGTGCACGTTCGGCCGGTCGACGCGCAGCACCCGCAGGGCATTGGGCAGCACGCCAGCGTGCATGGCGTTTTCGATGTAGCCGATGCACAGGCCGCCTTCTTCGCCGCGACCGAGGCGTTTGCCCAGGGATTCGAGGCGGCTGGCATGGGTCAGGAGGGCGCGGGTTTCGGCGAGGAAGGTCTGGCCGTCGCGGGTCAGGCGGATGCGCTGCTGGCTGCGCTCGAACAGGGTCAGGCCCAGGCGTTCTTCAAGCTGGGCGATCTGCCGGCTCAAGGGTGATTGGGAGATGTGCAAGCGTTCGGCGGCGCGACCGACGTGTTCTTCTTCGGCGACGGCGACGAAGTAGCGCAATTGGCGGATGTCGATCATGTAAGACCTATAGGGACTCAAGTGCTGCGCATTATGTCTTGGACGGTCCGATCATCGCAATCTAGGATCTGCCAAACGGTCACTCAGCTGACCTCTGACACTGACGAGGATTTGAACCATGAGCTTGAAAGACAAACTGCCCGGCGCGCTGGGTTTCGGCACGGCCCCGTTGGGCAACATGTTCCGCGCCATTCCTGAAGACGAGGCGCGGGCCACCGTTCACGCGGCCTGGGATGCCGGCGTTCGCTACTTCGACACCGCGCCGTTTTACGGTTCGGGCCTGTCGGAGATTCGCCTGGGTGCTGCACTGGCCCAATACAACCGCGACGACTACGTGCTGAGCAGCAAAGTCGGCCGGGTCATCCTCGATGAAGTCGAAGATGCATCGGCCCGTGACCTGGGCGAAAAGAGCGGGGTGTTCGAACACGGCCGCCCGAACAAAATCGTCAACGACTACAGCGCCGACGCCACGATGCGCTCCATCGAAGACAGCCTCAAGCGCCTGCAAACCGATCGCCTGGACATCGTCTGGGTGCATGACATCGCCCAGGATTTTTACGGCGACCAGTGGCTGGAATACTTCAACCAGGCCCGCACCGGCGCGTTCAAAGTGCTGACCCGTTTGCGTGAAGAAGGCGTGATCAAGGGTTGGGGCCTGGGCGTGAACAAGGTCGAACCTTGCGAGCTGACCCTTGATCTGACCGAAGCCCAACCGGACGGTTTTCTGCTGGCGGGTCGCTACACTCTTCTCGACCACGACCGGGCCTTGCAACGTCTGATGGACGCGGCCTTGGCGCAGAACGTCGAAATCGTGGTCGGCGGCCCCTACAGCTCGGGCATTCTGGCCGGTGGAACCCATTTCGAATACCAGAAAGCCAGCCCGGCGATCGTCGACAAAGTGGAGCAGATCAAACGCATCGCGGCGGCCCACGGTGTCGACATCAAGGCCGCTGCGCTGCAGTTCTCACTGGCTAACCCGGCCGTGGCTGCGGTGATTCCGGGCTCCAGCCGTCCGGACCGGATTGCCGAAGATGTTGCGGCACTGTCGGCCGTGATCCCCGCTGCATTCTGGCAGGCGATGCGTGACGCGAAACTGGTGAGCGAACGCGCGCCATTGCCCCTCTGAGGAGTTTGAGCATGAAAATCGATCTGACTGGAAAACTCGCCATTGTCAGCGGCAGCACCGCCGGCATTGGCCTGGGCATCAGCAAGGCGCTGGCCGAATCCGGCGCCACGGTGGTGGTGATCGGCCGCGAGACGGCCAAGGTCGAGCAGGCGCTGGCGAGCATTCGCCAGAGTGTGCCGGGCGCGCAATTGCGTGGCCTGACCGCTGACCTCGGCACCGCCGACGGTGCCGAAAAGCTGTTCGCCGCCGAACCGCGCACGGACATCCTGGTGAACAACCTCGGGATCTTCAACGAGGTGGATTTTTTCGACACGCCGGACAGCGAGTGGACGCGCTTTTATGAGGTTAACGTGATCTCCGGCGTGCGCCTGTCCCGGCATTACGTGCCGGACATGGTCAAGCAGGGCTGGGGCCGGGTGATTTTCCTGTCCTCGGAATCCGGGATCGCTATCCCGGCCGACATGCTCAATTATGGCGTGACCAAAAGCGCCAACCTCGCGGTGTCCCACGGCCTGGCCAAACGGCTGGCGGGCACTGGCGTGACGGTCAATGCGATCCTGCCCGGCCCGACATTGACCGATGGCCTGGAGCAGATGCTCAAGGAGGCCACCGCCGAATCGGGGCGTAGTGTCCGGGAAGAAGCCGATGCGTTTGTGCGCAAGGCCCGGCCGACCTCGATCATCCAGCGTGTGGCGAATGTCGAAGAAGTCGCGAACCTGGTGGCCTACATCGCCTCGCCGCTATCCTCGGCCACGACGGGCGCGGCATTGCGGGTCGACGGCGGTGTCGTCGACAGCATGGCCATCTGAATTTATTGATTGAGAGAGAGGATTACATGGCAAAGGCATCAGCATTTATCGACATTCCGGCTTCGGCCGATGAGGTGTGGCAATTGATTGGCGGTTTCGACACGCTGCCGGACTGGCTGCCGTTTATCCCGAAAAGCGAACTGAGTGAAGGCGGGCGAGTGCGCAGCCTGCAAACGGCGGATGGGGCGAAGGTGGTTGAGCGGTTGGAGACGTTTGATAACGCCGGGAAGACTTACAGCTACTCGATTTTGCATGCACCGTTTCCGGCGACCGAGTACCTGGCGACGATCAAGGTCGAGGCTCAGGGGCAGGGGGCTCGGGTGACGTGGTCGGGTCGCTTTACGCCCGACGGTGTCAGTGAAACAGAAGTTGAAGCGTTGTTTGCCGGGATCTATCAGGGCGGTCTTGAAGCCCTGCGGGCGAACTACCCAACCTGATAACACAATAAATCCCCTGTGGGAGTGAGCCTGCTCGCGATGACGTCTTCAGCTTCAACATAGAGATTGACTGATAGACCGCTATCGCGAGCAGGCTCACTCCTACAGGGGGATGTGTTCGTTCAGGGAGACCGGGTCAGGTCTGGGGAAGCAGATCGTGGCCGCAATCGAGCACCAACCGCGCACCGCCCAGTTCACTGGTGCCCACTTCAAGCGCAAACCCATGCAGGCTGACAATCGCCGCGACGATCGACAGCCCCAACCCGAACCCGCTTTTCTGATTCCCACTCTCGGCACGGTAAAAGCGCTGGAACACCGCTTCGCGTTCGCTTTCCGGGATACCCGGCCCTGAGTCGAGCACTTCGATTCGCGTGTGCCCAGCATCATTGACCCCGCGCAAAATCACCTCGCCACCGGGCGGGGTAAATTTGATCGAGTTGCTCAGCAGGTTCGCCACGGCTTCAAACAACAGCGCCCGATCGCCGTTCAACATTGGCAGTGACGCAGGTAATTGCAGCTTGAACAGCAGCTCGCCTTCCTCCGCCAGCGGCAGGTAAAAATCATGCAGCTCCTGCAACAACGGCACCGGATCCAGCTGTACAAAACCGGAACGCCGCTGGCGGTCCTCCAGTTCGGAAATCCGCAGCAATCCACGAAACCGCGCCATCAAGGTATCGGCTTCACCGAGCACCGAGTCCAGCTGCACGGCCAGCGTCGAGCCGTCATCCGCCTGCTGCTGGATTCGATACAGCTGCGCCCGCAAGCGTGTCAGCGGTGTGCGCAGGTCATGAGCGATGTTGTCGCACACGCCCTTGACCTCGTTCATCAAGCGTTCGATGCGTTCGAGCATGGCGTTGACGATGGCCGCGAGCATGTCCAGCTCATCGCGGCGATTGGACAGTGGCAAACGCCGGGTCAGGTCGCCGGCGACGATGGCCTCGGCGCTGGCCTGGATTGCACGAATCCGCCGCAGCGGACGCCGCCTCAACAGGTGCCAACCGGCGATGCCGGGCAAAATGGTCAGCGTCACGCCCCAGAGCAACGCGTGCAGAATGATCCGGGTCACGGCAAACAACGAACCGTTATCGCGAACCAGCACCAGCCAGCGACCGTCCTTGGTCTGGGTCGCGACCGCGTCGCAACTGTCGGTGGGCAGGCTGGGGTCGTCAGACTCGGCGCAGTCGCCGAGCATGTGGATCTTGCCATCCAGCGGCAAGCCTTCGGGCATGTGCCGCAGCGCACCGCTGAGGTAACGGTGCTGCGAATCGAACAGGCCATAGGCGTCGATGCCGCGAATGTCGAAGGTCATGCTGACGGCGAGGGCGTCGGCCAATTGTTCGCCTTGAAAGTGCGAAAACAGGTGCTGGCGCTGCATCAGCGAGTGTTTGGCCAGATTGTCCAGGTACGCGGACACCTCGTAGTACATGACCCCCATCAGAATCCCGCTCCAGATCACGAACAGTGAACTGTAGAGCGCGAGCAAGCGGCTGCTGGATGAGCGCCAGCCGTTAGAGGGGTTCAGCAATGACATAACCCGAGCCTCGCACGGTCCGAATCAGTGGGACTTTGCCAGGCGGGTCGATCTTCTTGCGCAGCCGGCCGATGTGCACATCGATGAGGTTGGTGCCGGGGTCGAAGTGATACCCCCAGACTTCTTCGAAAATCATCATCCGCGACAGAATCTGCCCGGTGTTGCGCATCAGGAATTCCAGCAACTTGTACTCGGTGGGCAACAGCGTCAGCAGTTGATCGTCGCGGCTGGCTTCGTGGCTGATCAGGTTCAGCTCAAGATCGGCCACCCGCAGCGTGGTTGCCTGGGCCGTGACCGTGTTCTGGCGACGCAACAGGACTTCAACCCGGGCGGCCATTTCATCGGTGGCAAACGGCTTGGTCAGGTAATCGTCCCCGCCGGCGCGCAAGCCGCGCACTCGTTCATCGACGTCGGAGAGGGCGCTGATCATCAGGATCGGCGTGGCCACGCCCATGGTCCGCAGCGTGGTGACAATGGCCAGGCCATCGAGCTCCGGCAACATGCGGTCGAGGGTGATCAGGTCGTAGTTGCCGCTGACCGCACGTTCCAGGCCTTCGCGGCCGTTGTTGACCCAATCGACGTCGAGGCCGTGGCTACTGAGTTCGGCGACGATTTCCCGGGCGGTCACGGCGTCGTCTTCGATGGTCAAGATGCGGGTCATGGGGCCTGCCTGATTAGAGGTGCTCAACATAGAGCGGCATTTTGCCAAGAAATGACCGCCGGCTTTCTAAATAAAACTTCATGCGAGCTCGCTTTTGATCAATGCATAAAACCCGCTGCTATCCAGCCATCCTTGCAAAATGCAACGGGATTGGAAGTTCAAAATTTATAAGTCATTGAAATTAAACGATTTATTTAAAGTTTGCGACTGGCACGGTGACTGCACTTCCTTCTTCGAAGAGTTGTAACACCATCTTTCTGCCTGGAGCGATAAAACAATGAATAGATCCTCTGATGGTTTCTATCCCGCCTACGAAGAATCAAGCACGCTATCGGGTGTGTCCTGGGGCGCGATCTTTGCCGGTGCCGCTGCAGCGGCGGCGTTGTCGCTGATTCTGGTGCTGCTGGGATTTGGTCTGGGATTCTCGGCTGTTTCACCCTGGGCCAATGAAGGCGTGAGTGCCAAGGGCCTGGGGATCTCGACGATCATCTGGCTGGCCGCTACGCAAATCGTCGCATCCGGACTCGGTGGTTACATCGCCGGTCGCTTGCGGGTGAAGTGGGCCAACATGCATGGCGATGAAGTCTATTTCCGTGACACAGCCCATGGCTTCCTGGCCTGGTGCGTGGCCACGCTGGTCACCGCGACACTGGTCGTCGGTTCGGTCAGCAGCATTGTCAGCGGTGGCGTGCAAGCCGGGGCGAGTGTGGTCGGTGGCGCTGCCAGTGTTGCGACTCAAGCGGCGGGCACCGCGGCGGGTAATACCGACAGTGACCAGTACGGCTATTTCGTTGACAGTCTGTTCCGCGATGATCGTCCGGCTGCCGTCAGCGATGACGCCGCCCGCAGCACCGTGACTCGCATCTTCGTTCGCTCCCTGAGCAATGACGGTCAGCTGTCCGCCGAAGACCGGACTTACCTGGCGCAATTGGTCGCCCAGCGCACCAACCTGACCCAGGCCGATGCCGAACGCCGTGTCGATGAAGTCTACGCCCGCACCCAGAAAGCCGTGGCCGACGCCAAGCTCGCTGCGCAACAAGCGGCTGACACTGCCGCCAAAGTCGCTGCCTGGACCTCGCTGTGGATGTTCATTGCACTGCTGATCGGTGCGTTTTTTGCCAGCCTTGCCGCGACCTTCGGCGGCCGTCGTCGGGATGCCGTGGTGTATCTGGAAACCGACACCTACGTGACCACCACTTCCGTGCCACCTGTTCGCTAAACCAGGAGAATTACCATGCGCTCATTACTACTGTTTTTTCTTGGCGTGCCCATCCCGATCATCATCCTGATCGCCCTGTTCATGCATTGATCGACTGAGGCTAATGCCTCTGCCGCTTCCGCCTCGGGTGGAAGCGGCGTTTTGCTTTCTGGCGGCCAATAAAGCGAAGATGCCCCCTGTGGGAGCGAGCCTGCTCGCGATAGCGGACTTTCAGTCGATGAGGATGTCGCCTGATGCACCGCTTTCGCGAGCAGGCTCGCTCCCACCTTTATTTTGCATTGACTCAAGAAGGGGAGAAGTACGTTGGACAAAAAGGAAATCAAGCGGCAACTGGTGGCGATGCTCGACGCCGGGCGCTCCAAAACCGAGACGTTCAAGGCGTTCTCCGGTGGGGCGGTCAAGGATCGGGTGCTGGCTTACTGGATTGGCGCCCGGCCCGATCCGGCATTGCGGGAAAAGCATTCACGCAAGGTCACCCTTCTGATCGCGCTGACCTGCGTACAGGCCTTGCTGGGTGCGGTGTCCGGGTTTTACCTGGGCGCGATGATCGGTTCTGGTGCGGTCGTGTTTTTCACCCTGTTTGCGGTGTTGGTACCGCTGGCGTTTGCCTGGGGCTTCTACAAAAACGTGGCACAGGCCTACACCATTTACGTGATTCTGACCGTCAGCCAGATTTCGCGGATGTTCAAGGGATATGAAGAAGACCCGGTGATGACCGTGGTCGGCGTCGTTATCACCCTGGGCATGGTGTTCTTCGTCGCCTTGGTAAAAAACCTGTTGTTCCCGGACCTGGGCTTCGTGGGCTCGAAAAAGGTCAAGGGTCAGTACGTTTTCTCTAACTGATCGGCAAGTTGGGGGGGCGGAGTCTTTCACTGGCCTGGATCAATATTCTCTTCTGCAATATCTCCTACCGTAAAAGATCCAAGCCCCTTCTGTGGCTTCGACTACATTGCTTTGACGCGCACCCTGTTGCGCTGTCGAAGTACCGGTGCGAGCCTTTTACCGAGTCGTTGGCCCGCAAGGTGTAGTGCAGCAAGGAGCTGTGGAACCTCACCTGAACTCTCATGGAAGAACATCGCAATGCCTCGCCTAGACAGAATGTTTGATATCCAGCCGCTACCGCGCGCGGATATGACTGTGCATATCAACGGCCAACCGGTCAGCGCCGCCCTTGGTGAAACCGTCCTCTCGGTCATTCAATCCCTTGGCCTGCGCCAGGTGGCCCGTAACGATCACGACCAAATCAGCGGCGCCTATTGCGGCATGGGCGTGTGCCAATGCTGCCTGGTGAAAATCAATGGTCGGCACAAACGTCGCGCCTGTCAGACCGTGGTGCGTGACGGCATGCGGGTCGAAACCCAAGTCAACCGCATCGTTGAGCAGGAGGGTGTATGAGCCTGCTTCCAGTGATCGTCGGCGGTGGGCCGGCAGGGATGGCGGCGGCCATTGAACTGGCCCGGCACGGCGTGCGTTGTACGTTGCTTGAAGAAGCTTCGCGGCTGGGCGGGGTGGTCTATCGCGGACCGTTGCGCGATGGCGTGCAACTGGACTATCTGGGGCCGCGGTACTCGGAGGCGCTGGCCACCTTGCATGGCGAGTTCCAGGCGCACGCAGCACTGATCGAGGTGCGCCTGAATCACCGCGTGGTCGGTGCCGAAGGCACGCGCGCGTTGGTGGTGCTGGACAGCGAGGAGCAGTTGCAGAAAGTCGACTACCCGCAATTGCTGCTCGCCGCCGGTTGCCATGAACGCAGCGTGCCGTTCCCTGGCTGGACCTTGCCCGGCGTGATCCTGCTGGGCGGCCTGCAATTGCAGATCAAGAGCGGGGTGGTCAAGCCTCAAGGCCCCGTGGTGATCGCCGGCACCGGCCCTTTATTGCCGTTGGTGGCCTGTCAGCTGCACGCGTCCGGTGTCAGCGTCGCGGGTGTTTACGAGGCCAGTGCGTTCGGCAAGATCGCTCGGGAAAGCCTGTCACTGCTGAACAAGCCGCAGTTGTTCCTCGATGGCTTGAGCATGCTCGCGTTCCTCAAGCTGCATGGCATCTCCATGCATTACGGCTGGGGCGTGGTGGCGGCGCAGGGCGAAGGAGAGCTGAATGCCGTGACCGTGGCGCCATATTCCAGCACCTGGGTGCCGGACCTGAGCCGTGCCGAGCAGATTGCTGCGCAAACCCTGGCGGTTGGCTACGGTTTTATCCCGCGCACCCAACTCAGTCAGCAGATGGGCCTGAACCACGGGTACAGCGACGACGGTTACCTGCGGGCCAGTGCCAATATCTGGCAGCAAAGCAGCGAGCCTCACGTGCACCTGGCCGGTGACATGGGCGGCATTCGCGGTGGCGAAGCGGCGATGCTCGCGGGACGGATTGCGGCCACATCGATCCTGCTGCAACGGGACGTGCTGGACGCGGAACTGGCCCTGGTACGGCGCAATCGCTATTTGTCGAAACTCAAGGCCATCGTGCGCTTTCGCGCGGCGGTCGACCGATACACCGAGCGCGGCGCCGGGCAAACCGCGCTGCCGGCCGCCGATACGGTGATTTGCCGTTGCGAACACGCGACCCGCGCCGACATCGACCGGGCACTGGAGCAAGGCGTGCAAGACCTGGCCAGCCTGAAAATGCGCACCCGGGTGAGCATGGGCGATTGTCAGGGGCGGATGTGCGTCGGCTATTGCACCGACCGCTTGCGCGAAGTCACCGGTCGGCAGGACGTGGGTTGGTTGCGGCCGCGTTTCCCTATCGATCCGATTCCCTTTTCTGCGTTCCACTCCGTCGGCACGGAGGCCGCGAATCATGAGTAAGTTCTATGACGTGGTCATCGCCGGTGGCGGAGTGATCGGGGCGTCCTGCGCCTATCAGTTATCCAAGCGCAAAAACCTCAAAGTCGCCTTGATCGACTGCAAGCGCCCGGGCAACGCTACCCGCGCGTCAGCCGGCGGCTTGTGGGCGATTGGCGAGTCGGTAGGACTGGGCTGCGGGGTAATTTTCTTTCGCATGATGTCAGCCAACCGCAAGCGTGAAGCCCAGGGTTCGGCGGTGGTGGTGGATTCCAGCACGCCGCACATCCTGCCGCAGTCGTTCTTCGATTTCGCCTTGCAGTCCAACGCGATGTACCCGGCACTGCACCGCGAATTGAAAGACCGTCACGGGATGGATTTCAAGTTCGAAAAGACCGGCCTGAAATTCGTGATCTACGACGAGGAAGACCGGCTCTACGCCGAACACATCGTAGCCTGTATTCCCCATTTGGCCGATCAGGTGCGCTGGCTCGACCAGGCGGCGCTGCGCGCGGCCGAGCCGAGTGTCAGCCATGAGGCGAGCGGGGCGCTGGAATTTCTCTGCGACCATCAAGTCAGTCCGTTCCGACTGGCCGATGCCTACACCGAAGGCGCGCGACAGAACGGCGTGGACCTGTATTTCAACACCAACGTCACCGGGGTTTTGCACCAGGGTTCTCGCGTCAGCGGTGTGCAGACGGCCGAAGCCGGAGTGTTTCACTGCAGCACGCTGATCAACGCAGCGGGTGCCTGGGCGGCGGATTTGAGTGAGCAGGCCACCGGTATCCGGATTCCGGTGAAACCGGTGAAGGGGCAGATTCTGCTGACCGAACGCCTGCCGAAAATCCTCAACGGTTGCCTGACCACCAGCGATTGTTATGTGGCGCAGAAAGACAACGGCGAGATCCTGATTGGCAGCACGACGGAGGATAAAGGCTTCGACGTGAGCACCACCTACCCGGAAATTGCCGGGCTGGTGCAGGGGGCGGTGCGCTGTCTTCCCGAGCTGGCGGATGTGAATCTCAAACGGACCTGGGCCGGACTGCGCCCGGGGTCGCCGGATGAGTTGCCGATTCTCGGGCCTATGAAAGGGGTGGAGGGGTATCTGAATGCCTGTGGGCATTTCCGCACGGGGATTCTGACGTCGGCGATTACCGGGGTGCTGCTGGATAAACTGGTTAACAACGAACCGCTGCCGCTGGATATCACACCGTTTTTGGCGGATCGGTTTGCCGAGGAGCGCGTTGGGTTGAAGAAGTTGGCCTGACATTACACCGCGTTATCGTTCTTCGCGGGCAAGCCTCGCTCCTACAGATCCGCTGCCCTTGTAGGAGCGAGGCTTGCCCGCGAAGGCGGCATCACGATCACCCAATGACTCAATGACTCAAGCCTTGCCCGCTTCCCGCTCCTCCATCTGATCCGCCTCAAACAACCGCGCCAGTTCCGCCCGAGCTTCCTGGGCGGTCTGCAGCACCTTCGCGGCATCGTCATAAACCGCATGCTGAGCCTCCAGCACCTGTTCATCGTGATGCTTGAAGCGCTTGATCCGCGCATCGGCCTGCGCCTGGGTCAGCCCCAGTCCGACCAGGGTGCGACGGCTCATTTCCAGGCTCGAATAATAGGTTTCACGAATCGCCACGGCGCCCAGGTCCACCAGCCGGTGCACGTGCTGACGGTTACGGGCCCGGGCGATGATCTTGATGTGCGGATAGAGCTTGTGCACCACCTCGGCGGTCTTGATGTTGGTGTCCGGGTCATCGGTGGCGATGACAAAGTACTCCGCCTGCTCGACCTTGGCCGCGCTGAGGATTTCCGGGCGCATCGGGTCGCCGTAGAACACCGGCACGCCGCCGAAGCTGCGGGACAGCTCGATGGTTTCCACGGACGTGTCCAGCGCCACGAACTTGATGTTTTGTGCCCGCAGAATCCGCGCCACGATCTGCCCCATCCGGCCCATGCCGGCGATCACCACACGCGGTGCGTCGGTGTCGATGTCGCGGAATTTCTCCGGCACCACCACAGGCTGCACCTTCGGCGAATACAGGCGGGCGCACAGCAGCAACAGCAGCGGCGTGACCGCCATGGACAGGGTGATCGTCAGCACCAGCAAGTCGTACAGACGCGCCTCGAACAACCCCTGGTCGCGGCCAATCTTGAACACCACAAACGCGAATTCACCACCGGCAGCGAGCACGATGCCGAGGCGAATCGCACTGACCCTGCCCAACCCGCCGGCCAATCGGCCCACCACAAACAGCAGCGGCAGTTTGATTGCGATCAGCAACAGGGTCAGGCCCAACACCGTGATTGGCGCGCTGAGCAGCAGGCTCAGGTTGGCGCCCATGCCGACGCTGATGAAAAACAGACCCAACAACAGGCCCTTGAACGGTTCGATCTGCGCTTCCAGTTCGTGACGGTATTCAGAGTCCGCCAGCAGCAACCCGGCGAGGAACGCCCCAAGCGCCATCGACACGCCGACCAGGTCCATCAGCCACGCCGTGCCGATCACCACCAGCAACGCGGTGGCGGTAGACACCTCGGGCAAACCGGTCTTGGCCACCACGCGAAACACCGGACGCAGCAGATACCGCCCGCCGATCACCACCACCGCGATGCTGCCCAACACCCGCAAACCGTGATTCAAATCCTCGGTCGCCGTGGTGGTGTGATCACCGCCCGCCAGCAGCGGCACCATGGCAATCAAGGGGATCGCGGCAATGTCCTGGAACAGCAGAATCGCGAACGCCAAACGCCCGTGAGGGCTGGTCAGTTCCTTGCGCTCGGCCAGGCTTTGCAGGCCAAATGCGGTAGATGACAACGCCAACCCCAGGCCGAGGACGATGGCGCTGTTCAACGGCTGGCCAAAGACAAACAGCGCCAGCACGCCGATCACCGAACCGGTCAGCAACACCTGCGCGAGGCCCACGCCAAACACCGATTTACGCATCACCCACAAGCGACGCGGCGACAATTCCAGGCCGATGATGAACAGCAGCAGCACCACGCCGAGTTCGGAGATGTGACTGACGCTTTGTGGATTGCCGATTAATCCCAGCACAGATGGACCGATGATGACACCGGCAAACAGATAACCCAGCACAGCCCCCAATTGCAGGCGTTTGGCCAAGGGCACGGTGAGCACCGCGGCGAACAGGAACACAACGGCGGCTTGTAAAAGGTTGCCTTCATGGGGCATGACAAAACTCCAGCTACTCGGTACGGTGGGGGCGACAGGATAAAGGTTGGGACTTCACACGTCAGCAAAGAGCGGGAGTCATGCTGTTACAACTTGCATCAATTGGTTACATTCATAGGATAAGCTGATCAATCTGTCCGTCCCTCGAGTGCACACCATGGCGATCAATTTCGACCTCAACGATCTGCAAGCCTTCCGTGCCGTGGTCGAGCAGGGCAGCTTTCGCAAGGCGGCCGATACCGTGCGCATTTCCCAGCCAGCACTGAGCCGGCGAATTGAAAAACTCGAAGATGCCCTCGGTGTGCGTTTGTTCGAGCGCACCACCCGCAAGGTCAGCCTGACCCAGGCCGGGCGCGGTTTTATGCCGAGTGTCGAGCGATTGCTCGATGACCTCGACATCGCGTTGCTGGGCATCAGTGAAGTGGCTTCAACCCGGCTCGGCCATGTCACGGTCGCCTGTGTACCCTCGGCGGCTTATTACTTCATGCCGCGCGTGATTGCCCATTACCACCGGCAATTCCCTCGGATCAAAGTCAAGGTACTCGACTCCAGCGCACATGACGTGCTCAGCGCAGTGGTCAACGGTGAGGCGGATTTCGGTCTGAGTTTCATGGGCGCGCTGGAGGCCGAGGTCGAGTTCGAGCCGCTGGTGCAAGAAAGTTACGTGGTGGCCTGTCGGCGCGATCATCCGTTGGCCGGGCGTAGCAGCGTGACCTGGGATGAGTTTTATCAGCAGGATTACATCTCGCTGGACAAGACGTCCGGCAATCGTTTTTTGCTGGACCAGGCACTGACCGGCATCGTGCCGCAGCGGCCGAGTATCTGCGAAACCCGCCATGTCACGACGATGATTGGGCTGGTGGAGGCGGGATTAGGGGTGGCCGCAGTGCCGTCGATGGCGATGCCGGCAGCCGATCACCCGATCCTGACACGGGTGCCGCTGATCGATCCGCAGGTGATGCGCAGTGTCGGTCTGATCAAACGCCGGGGGCGAACCCTGACCCCTGCGGCGTTGGAGCTGGAACGGCTGGTGGTGGAAATGAAAGTGCAGCCACCCGTTCTCAGCGGCTGACCGAATCCAGTCCGGTTGCTTTCACGTCCGACTGGGCGGCTGCAGAGGCCATATAGTCGAGCAGTGCCTTGGCTTCGGCGGGGTGTTGCGCGCCGACTGGAATGCCGGCGGCAAAACGTGTCACCGACTGCACCGATTCCGGAAGCTTCGCTACAAAACTGACCCCCGGCACGGGCAGCAATTCACTGACTTGCTGGAATCCCAACTGATAGTCGCCCGTGGCAACCACCGAGCCGACCGGGATTTTCGGGATCATTGTGGATTTGGGTTTCAATTGATCTTCGATGCCCAGGCGCTTGAACAGTTGATTCTCGATGTATACGCCGCTGGCGCTGTCGGAGTACGCCACCGACCGGGCGTCAAGCAGGGTCTTTTTCAAGCCGTCCACCGAGCTGATGTCTGGCTTCGGCGCGCCTTCGCGCACCACCAGGCCGATCCGCGAATCCGCCAGTTCCACCCGTGAAGCAGGGTCCACTTTGCCTTGTTTGATCAGGTCGTCGAGGGCGTAGCCGACCATGATCACCACGTCGGCCTTTTCACCTCGAGCGAGGCGATTGGGGATCGCTTCCGGTGCCTTGCCCATCGATGGCCCCAGGGCGGTGTCGAGCGTGTTGCCGGTGGATGCGGCGAACTTCGGGCCGAGGATTTTGTAGGCAGCGGTAAAGCCACCGGAGGTCATCACGCGAATCTCTTCGGCCTGGGCGACAGCACTCAGGCCAAGGCTGGCCGCCAAGGCCAGGGCTGCAAGATTAAATAGCTTCTTCATGGGCATCTTCTCGAAAAGGACGGGTTCAAGACATCGCCGGTTGCAGGCGACCGGTCGAGCGGCGGTAGAGATACAGCGTCGCGCACAAGGCGCAGAGCGCGGCGAAACTCATCCAGTAGCCGGGCGCGGCTTTGTCGCCGGTGTACTGAATCAGGAAGGTCGACATCGCCGGGGTGAAACCACCGAATACCGCCGTGGCCAGGCTGTAGGCCAGGGAGAAACCGGCGACCCGCACCTCGACCGGCATGATTTCCGTCAGCGCGGCGATCATCGCGCCGTTGTACAAGCCGTAAATGAACGACAGCCACAGCAACACCAGCAGCATGTGCATGAAGCTCGGCGCGTTGACCAGGAAGGTCAGCGCCGGATACGCGGTGGCAAGGGTCAGCAACGCCATGGCGATCAATACCGGACGTCGTCCGATACGATCGGACAAGGCCCCGCCCAGGGGCAGCCAGAAGAAGTTCGACACCCCCACCAGCAAGGTCACCAGCAGCGCATCGGACGTGCTCAGGTGCAGCACGGTTTTGCCGAACGTCGGTGCGTACACGGTGATCAGGTAAAAGGCGGTCGTGGTCAGCGCGACCATCATCATTCCGGCGAAGACGATCACCCAGTTCTGCGCCAGTGTGCGGAATACATCGCCCATGCTCGGACGGTGTTTGCGCGCGGTGAATTCTTCGGTTTCTTCCAGGTTGCGCCGCAGGAAGAAAATGAACGGCACGATCAGGCAGCCAACGAAAAACGGTATCCGCCAGCCCCAGTCGGCAATCATGGCCGGCGCCATCCATTGATTCAGTCCATACCCCAATGCCGCTGCGACAATAATTGCCACTTGCTGGCTGGCCGACTGCCAACTGGTGAAAAAGCCTTTGTTGCCAGGCGTGGCGATCTCCGAGAGGTACACCGAGACCCCGCCCATTTCCGCACCGGCCGAGAAGCCTTGCAGCAATCGGCCGATCAGGACGATGGCCGGTGCGAACAGCCCGATGGTTTCGTAACCGGGCACCAACACAATCAATATCGTGCCGCTGGCCATGATCGACAGCGTCACAATCAACCCTTTTCGCCGACCCACATCGTCGATGTAGGCACCCAGCACCACTGCGCCCAACGGACGCATGAGGAAGCCTGCGCCAAACACCGCGAAGGTCATCATCAGCGAGGCGAATTCGCTACTGGCCGGAAAGAAGACGGCGGCGATCTGCGTGGCGTAAAAGCCAAAAAGGAAGAAGTCGAACTGCTCTAGGAAGTTGCCGGAAGTGACCCGGAAAATTGCTCCGGCGCGAGAGCGCCCGGAAGGGATTGCTGTTGTCATTGACCTGTACTCCACCGCTTTTATGACGTGCATTGCCTGGGCGCAGTGCACGGTTCTTATTGAGGCGAATGGTGGAGCAGGGTGATCGATATGATAAGTGCATTGTTGGCATGCATTAATGCGTGAAGCGGATCAATGTGTGCGAACGGAATGATTCACCGCGGACACAGTCGGAGTTGGGTATGCCATCAACCAAGGATCACCCATGAACAGCAAATCCCTCATCGCCGCCCTGGTCATCGCTGCTGGCGTTGCCGGCATCAGCCCCCTCGTTCAGGCGGATGAACCCGCCGCAAAAACCGTCCAGCCCGGCGTCAATAACACCCGCGAACTGGTGGTCGGCGACCGCGCCCCGGACATGTATCAACACACAGATAAAGCGCTGCGCAACTGGAAGGCGAAAGGCCTGAAAGCACCCAAGGAACAGGCTCAGTGGGTGCAGATCAATGACAAGTACATGATGGTGATGATCACCAACGGCACGATTGTGGACATTACGCCGGTTGAGCGTTAGGTCGAACGGCTACTCGCTGTGAGCGCGCACCGGGCTTTCAGTGCCCAATCGATACTGATTATTCCCGCTGCGTTTCGCCTCATACATCGCCAGGTCCGCTATATGAATCAACCGGTCCATGCTCGGCGCATGGTCCGGGAATACCGCGACCCCGAGGCTGGTGCCGATGTGGCGTTGGTCGTTGCCGATGGTGATCGGCGGTGACAGTTCGACGAAGATTTTCTGGCAGATGGTGCGAGCCTCGTCTTGCAGGCTGACGCCTTGGGGCAACCCTTGCAGAATGACCACGAATTCATCGCCGCCGATCCGGGCAACGGTGTCGGTCGAGCGCAGGATTTTCTTCAATCGCGTAGCGGTCGTGATCAGGACCCGGTCGCCGGCCGCATGACCGTAGTGGTCGTTGATCGCCTTGAACCCGTTGAGATCGACAAACACTAATGCCACCCGGGTGGCGCTGACCCGTGCCTGTTCGAGCGCTTCGCACAGACGTTCTTCAAGCACCAGGCGATTGGGCAGGCCGGTCAACGGGTCGTAATGGGCCAGGTGTTGCAGGTAACTGGCCGAGGCTTTTTCCTCGGTGATGTCGCGCACCACACCCATCATCTTGATGGTTGCGTCATGGTCGTTCTTGACCACGTTGCCGGTTTCCCGCAGCCAGCGAATGCTACCGTCGGGCCAGACAACGCGGTATTCCTCGTCATGGTTTTCACCGGTTTCCAGGCATCGCAACTCCCCGGCACGAACGTTGGCCCGGTCGTCCGGGTGTACGCAGGCGCAGAACAGTGCGTAGGAGGGTGTGACTTCGCCGATCTTGAAACCGAACATCCCGTAGATCGCGTCCGACCAGTAGAGCTTGTCGGTGTCGACATCCCAGTCCCAGGTGCCGATGCGGGCGAAGTATTGGCTGCGCTTGAAACGCTCGGCGTCGCCGTCCTGGCGGATGTGCAGGCCTTCAGACAGGCTGGCGATAAGCGCGCGTTGCTCGGCCAATTGCTTTTGCAGCGAGCGCTCGCGGCAGATCAGCGCAATGATCAGGGCAAGCATCACTGAGCCGATGGCTGCGCTGGTCCAGACGTCATTCATTCAGGGGTTGCCATCGTGTCATATTGATCCGAGTGTCTTGGTGTTGCTTATCTTAGTTGAGGTTAATGCCGAAAACCGTTCCGAATGGGTTGCCAATGGCGCACATTTCTGGGAAAACGGCGCCCATTGGGCCCTGTCGGGTGTGAGAACAATAGAGTGAACGTGATGAATGATGAATGATGAATTGCAGATAATCGATCTTGAAGTGGGCGCCGGCAAAGCCGCCGTCAAAGGCGCACTGATCACCACCCAATACCGCGGCTGGCTGGAAGACGGCACCGAATTCGATTCGTCCTACAGCCGTGGCAAACCTTTTCAGTGTGTGATTGGCACAGGGAGGGTGATCAAGGGTTGGGATCAGGGAATTATGGGCATGCAGGTGGGCGGCAAGCGCAAATTGTGGGTGCCGGCGCATTTGGCCTACGGCGAGCGGACGATGGGCGCGATCACGCCGAATTCGAATTTGATTTTCGAGATTGAATTGCTGGAAGTGCTGACGCGGGATGATTGATTGGCGCGTGGGCTGAAATGGCTGGTGCTGCGAGGAGGCAAGCCCCTCGCTGCAATCAAACAGCTTTCCCCACTATTCCCGCACGCCTATGAAGAGGTCCAGGTCAGTCGGTAGCTGCACATCAATGGCGATGGCGATTTTTATAATTTGCTCGGCGGTCAGTAAACAATCCCCATAGGCGCTTTCATCAAGATTGTTCCAGCCAAGTACATTCAATATTGCAGCTTCAAATTCAGGTAGAACGGTCAGTTCGTACCTTAAGAAGTCACCCTCATCATCACCTTTTGAAAATCCACTGATCCAGAAAACGTAGTGGGCCTGCTGATCTATTCCCGAGTGATCCTGGCGGTTGTTGCAAGCCGGGTGCCCGTCGCGTGACGGTGGGTTTTGAACCGCAGGTGTGTGTGTCTTGCTAGCCATGAGCATCCTTGTTTCAACTTTTGTAAACGATGCGGACGCTATAGCAATGGGCATTAAATGGATGTAAGTTTTTTCTGAATGTTCGGTCGTTTTTTCCAAATTTGGTGAGGGAAGAGGCACCCTCACCACAGATTCCCGTTAACCTTTCGGATCAGACCTGAAACGTCTCCCGATACGCATACAACCCCGGCGTTCCCCCGGTCATCACAAACAGCAGATTGTCACCGCGCTGGAAACGTCTCTGCCTGATATCACCCAACAGCCCGGCAAACGCTTTCCCGGAATACACGGGGTCAATCAACAGACCTTCCGCGCGAGCCATCAGGCGCACCGCGTCGAGCATGGCGGGGGTCGGCAGACCGTAACCGTCGCCCAGTTGACTGCCATCAATCACAATCTCTGACGCCTCAACGACGGCGCTGCTGCCCAATAACGTCAGTGCGTCCTGAGTCAGTCGCACGGTTCTGTCCGCTGACGTGTCCCGATCAGACAAGACCGAATACGATTTGACCATCGACGTACCCCGACCCAGCAACTGGAACCCTGCAGCGAGTCCGGCGTGGGTGCCGGCGCTGCCATTGGGCACGACCACCTGGTTGAAGGTGAGGCCAAGTTGCGTTTCCTGCTGCGCGATCTCCGCAGCGCAGCGTGCGTAACCGAGGCTGCCCAGCGGCGTTGAGCCACCCGTTGGAATCACCAACACTGTGCGCCCGGCTTCCCGAAGGTGGGCGGCGCGTTTCTCGGCCTCGGTAAGCGAGTCGCTTCCGCCGGCAAGCACCCGTATGTCGGCGCCGAACAACTGATCGAGCAGGACGTTGCCGTTGAGCTCGTAGTCCACTTCGGCTTTGGGCACCGAGCGGGTCAGGATCAATTCGCAGGCAATGCCCAGGCGGGCGCACACGGCGGCCGTTAGCCGTGCATGGTTGGACTGGAGACCGCCGATGGTGATGACCGTGTCGACCCCGGCCGCCAGCGCCGCGCCGAGGTGGAATTCGAGTTTGCGCAGTTTGTTGCCGCCACCGCCGATCAACATGTGATCATCGCGCTTGAGAAACAGGCCGATGCCTTGTGCCTTCAAACCCAGCAGCTGTTCCAGGCGTTCGGCGCGCTGAATCGGCGTCGGGCCTTGCAACAGGTCTGCCCGCGCAAAAGAACTCAGTGACATGTCCAGTAGGGTTTGCATCAATGGCGCCTCGTTATGCACTTTAATGCAGTGACTCTAGGGACAAAGTCCCGGGTGATAAACGCATCGCCGGTTATTACTCCTTTAACCTGATGTATTGAATGCAAGGCAGGGACATGAGCAAACTCAGGCAAATGGAAGTCTTCGTCGCCGTGGTCGAGGCGGGCAGCTTCGCCGATGCGGCCAGTGAAGTCGGGATGTCGGCGGTCATGGTCGGGCGGCATATCCAGGGGCTGGAGAAAACCCTCAATACCCAGCTGATTAAACGCACCACGCGTCGGCAATCCATCACGGGCGAGGGGCGGCTGTTTTACGAAGAAGCCAAACTGGCGCTGGAGCAAGTGAACTACGCGTTCAGTCGGGTGGAAGCGTCCAGCCCGGAACCCAGCGGCCTGTTGCGCATCACCGCGCCGATGAGTCTCGGCGTTTCCCTGGTCGGGCCGCTGGTGTCCGAATTCATGCAGCGTTATCCGCAGATCCAGGTCGAGCTGATTTTGAGCAATGAAGTGATCGATCTGTACGAGACGTCATTCGATCTGGCGTTCAGGATTTCCGAGCTGATTGGCGTCAACCTGCTGGCCACGCCGTTGCCGCCGTATCGCATGGTGATCTGCGCTTCGCCCCGGTATCTGGAAAGATGGCAGGAACCGCAGTCCCCCGAGGACCTGCACCGGCACCGAATTCTCACTCATACGTCCTGGAACAACCGGTTTGCCTGGCCGCTGAGAAACGGCTCCAGCGAAGTGCCCTGGCCCGAAAGCGCCGTGTTGAAGAGCAATGACGGTCAGGTGTTGTTGCAGGCGGCCGTGGCTGGGGAGGGGATTTTGATGCAGCCCGACTTTCTGGTGTCGGCGGCGTTGGCCAAAGGTGAGCTGGTGAGGATCATGAACGCCTACGTACCGCCGCCCAAACCGGTGCAGATGGTGTATCCGCGCTCCAGGAAATCGTTGCCAAAGTTGCACGCCTTTGTCGAGTTTGTCGCGGATCGACTGGTGTGATCGTGGCGTCCTGAAGCGCAGACAAATGCGGGTCTAGCGCAGGGTGTACCCGCTGTCGACCACCCAATCCTGGCCGTACACGCTACGTGCGCCACGGCTCAATTGGAACAGGATGACGTCTGCCACGGCACCCGGTTTTAGAAACTCTCCGTCGAGCAGCCGCTGGTTCACCGAGTTGGCGACATCGCCCAGTTCCGCAGGCTTCAAGCCAAGCGTCGACCAGATCGGGGTAGCCGTAGGGCCTGGCGATACGGTGTTGATACGGATGCCGTGAGGCGCCAATTCTACGGCCAGGGTCCGGACGTGCGCCATCAGCGCTGCTTTCGAGGCGATGTAGGCGGCCAGACCAGGAAAGGTCACGTTGGCCAGGAACGTGCCAATGAACACCACCGACGTGGTTGCCGCAAGGTGGCTGCGCAGGCAGGCCAAGGTGTTCAGCGCACCGGCGCCGTTGACCGCCCACTGTCGGTCGAAGGCGGCTACATCCAGGCCATCGGCCAGTTGCGCAATGCCGGCATTGGGCACCACGAAATCCACTGGCCCCAAGGCTTCGGCGCGAGTGCCCAGCCGGGCGAGGTCCTCTTGGCGGGTGATATCTCCGGCCACCCAGGCGAGTTGGTCCTTGTAGCGTTCCGCCAGTTCGCCCAGGCCACCTATCTGGCGTGACATCGCCAATACGCGAGCGCCTTGCTCCAATAGCTGTTCGGTAACAGCCAGGCCGATGCCGGAACTCGCGCCAGTAACGACGGCCACGCGATTGTGAAATTCGTTGAGCATGCAGTAATCCTCTTCCTGATAATCCAGCCTGTCTTTTAGGGGGGCGATCGTTGGTTGATCGAAAGCGTAAACGTGTGATCAAAAAACGGGCCAGTCCGGGATGTCAGGCAGGACGCGGGTTATGGAGGCTCTGTTGTTACTTTGACTCCATTGAAAAGTAGTCGTAACGACTGCTCTGTAGTCAATATGACACTTGGTGGCGATGACCTTCATTGCGGCGACGGGGAATACTCGCTAAAGACTGGAATACGCCCGTTCAGCGAAGGCCGGTACTTCCAGGCCAATCGATCCAGTGCAGGGGGATGCAGCAGAATTTCGCTCAACGTGGCACTGGCAATCCCCAACGCCAGCAGTTGCCCGGGACATTGATGCCGCCCCGCACCAAACGTAAAACTGCGCCGCTGCGGGCGATCCAGAATGAATGCGTCGGGACTCTCATTGAGTTGGGGGTCTCGATTGGCCGAAGCCAGCAGCACCAGAACCACATCGCCGGCATTGAGACTTACACCCTCGATTTCGCACGGTGCTGCGACAAACCGGCGGGTGTTCTGCACCGAAGGGTCGAAGCGCTGAACTTCGGCGATCAAGTCGTCAACGGGTGTCGAGTCGCGTAGCAGCGACAGGTTTTTAATCAACGCCAACATTGCGTTGCCGATCAGTCCGGCGGTGGCTTCATACGTCTGCGAAAACAGCCCGATCAGATTGGCAATCAACATTTCAGGATCACCCGCGCAACGCGTCCGAATCCCGCTGAGCAGTGAGCTTTTATTGCCCGAATCATCCAGCAATTCAACGAAATGCCCCCTTAATTTCTCAGCGGCAGCGTGGGCAGTCTCCAATTGCAGCGGATCACTGAGCGGCGACAGACACGCCACGAAATTCGCCGTCAGCTCACTGATCGCCCGGCCCTGAGCCGGTGAAAACCCCAACAGCGCCGCCACCACGCAAACCGGCCCTCGGAACATGGCGTTATACAACCCGTCGGCATCCGGCGTGATCAACCGCGCGCTCACCAGTGCGTTGACCTCGTCCACATCAATCAGCGCCAACCCCGGCTCAATCGCTGACCTCGGGCAACGCTGGCGCTCGCCCTCATTCATCCGCATTAATTGCCCGAATACCTTGCCGGCCATGCCGTCGGCAATCGCTTTGGGTACCGGCTCAGCGGCCGGTCGGACATGGCAATCCCGGTGCGCCAGCACTGCCGCAACGGCCTGGGCGCTGCTCGCCACCCACAATTTCAGTCCTTGGTGAAACACTAGCCCACCCTCGGCGCGCAGCCGGGCGTAATAGGGATAGGGATCGGTATGAGTCGCAGCGATGATCGGGTCCATGGGTCGCAGCCTTGTTCGTGGTGGGAGAAGTGTTGCTACTATCTCCAGTTCGAAACGGCCTTGATTCGTCCGGGAGCGAAATATGAACGTTGAACAACACGACATCGGCGTCTCTCAAGTGGCCGCGGCCATCGCGGAACCGGCCCGGACGAAAATCCTCTGTTCGCTGATGGACGGCCACGCCCGCACCAGCACTGAGCTGGCGGCGATTGCCGATGTCAGCGCTTCCACCGCCAGCGCTCACCTGGCCAAGCTCAAGGAGCTGGCGCTGCTGCGTTTGCACGTGCAGGGTCGCCATCGTTATTACAGCCTCGCCGACCAGCGCGTGGCCCAGGCGCTGGAAGCGCTGATGGTGATCGGCCAGAACACTGCGCCGACTTTCACCTCGCGTACACCGGATCGCCTGCAATTCGCCCGCACTTGCTATGACCACATGGCCGGGACGCTGGCGGTGCTACTGCACGACCGGATGCTGGAAAAAGGCTGGTTGCTGGAAACTGACGAGCAGGCTTACCGCCTGAGCGACAGCGGCGAGGCGTTGATGGAAGGGTTGGGCATTGAAGTCAATGACCTGAACACCTTGCGTCGCCGCTTCGCGTGCCCATGCCTGGACTGGAGCATGCGTCGGCCACACTTGGGAGGTTCGCTGGGGGCGGCGTTGCTGCAAACCGCGATCAAGCGCAAATGGGTGACGCAGGATCTGGACAGCAGGGCGCTGGCGTTGACGGCGCTGGGGCGCAAGGAATTGGGTGCACAGTTCGACCTGACGCTGGCGCAGCCAACCGTGCAACCCATCCGCGAACAACGCCCACCGCAACCTGCGCGTGATGTGGTCTGACCCGACCAAGGGTTCGCTGATGACTTGTGCCTTGAAGGTCGACCCTATACTGTATATCCACACAGTAATAGGCGTGCCCCATGGAACTCATCGACAAGCTCAGCATTCTCGCCGACGCCGCCAAGTACGACGCGTCTTGCGCCAGCAGTGGCGCGCCCAAGCGTAGTTCCGAGGGCAAGAGCGGCCTGGGCTCGACCGACGGCATGGGCATTTGCCACAGCTACACGCCGGACGGCCGCTGCGTGTCGTTGCTGAAGGTTCTGCTGACCAACTTCTGTCTCTATGACTGCCAGTATTGCGTCAATCGACGTTCCAGCGACGTGCCACGCGCACGCTTCACGCCGGAAGAAGTGGTGACGCTGACCATGGATTTCTACCGGCGCAACTGCGTCAGTGGGTTGTTTCTCAGTTCCGGGATCATTCGCTCGGCGGACTACACCATGGAGCAACTGATCCGCGTGGCCAAACTGCTGCGCGAAGACCACGAGTTCCGGGGCTACATCCACCTCAAGACCATTCCCGAAGCCGATCCGGCGCTGATCGAGGAAGCGGGGCGCTATGCCGATCGCTTGAGCGTGAACATTGAACTGCCCACCGACGCCAGCCTGCAAACCCTGGCCCCCGAGAAACAGCTGGGCTCGATCAAGCAAGCGATGCAAACCATCTACACCGGTGTCCAGACCGTACTCAACGAACCCCGCGCACCGAAATTTGCCCCGGCCGGGCAGAGCACGCAGATGATCGTCGGTGCTGATGACACCGATGACAGCACCATTCTCCATAGCGCCCAGGCGTTGTACGGCAACTTCAGTTTGCGAAGAGTCTATTACTCGGCGTTCAGCCCGATCCCCAACAGCCCGAAAAGCGTGCCGCTGGCCGCGCCGCCATTGATGCGCGAGCACCGTTTGTATCAGGCGGACTTCCTGTTGCGCAGCTACGGCTTTACCGCTGGCGAGCTGTTCAAGGGGCCCGGGCACCTGGCGCTCGACATCGATCCGAAACTGGCGTGGGCATTGGAGAACCGCGAGATCTTCCCACTGGACCTCAATCGCGCCGAGGCATCGTTGATCGCACGCATTCCCGGTATTGGCCTTCGCACCACCGAGCGCCTGGTGGAATTGCGCCGTCAGCGCCGCATCCGCTACGAAGACCTGACCCGAATGCGTTGCGTGCTGGCCAAGGCCAAACCGTTCTTCATCACCAGCGATTACCACCCGCAGCAGGCGGAGGTCACCAGCCATTTGTTGTATCAGCAATTGCGCGACCGGCCGCAGCCGCAACAAATGGGGTTATGGGGATGATCAGCCTCGATTGCGATGACCTGTTCGACACGTGGCGCCAGCAGGCGCGCTGGCTGCTCAGCCATGAGGTGGACCCGAGCCGGGTGAGTTGGGCCAGTGAAGGCGTCTGCGATCTGTTCGCCAGCGACGATGCGCCACCTCAAACCCAGGGGCCGTTTCACGCACGAATACCGCGAACGCTGTTGGACACCCTGGAGCGCGCCGCTCGTTATCGGGGGGATCAGCGCTGGAGTCTGTTGTACGAAGTGCTGTGGCGGGTCAGTCATGGTGACCGCACCGCCATGCTGGCCGGAGACAAATTAGGCAGTGAATTTCATAGAAGAATCAAACAGGTACAGCGTGAATCTCATCACTTACATGCATTCGTACGATTCGTCGCAATGCCTGAAGGTGAGGGCCCGCAATACGTTGCCTGGCATGAACCGGCCCACGACATCCTGCACAGCGCCAGTGAACATTTTATCGGGCGCATGGGCCGGCATCGCTGGTTGATTGCAACGCCCAGGGACGGGGTCTACTACGACGGTGAGCAGTTGATCCACCAACGCCAGTGCCCAATTGAATGGCAGCAGCTGGCACAAAACGTCGACGACCCGCACAGCGACATGTGGTTGACCTACTACAGCCACATCTTCAATCCGGCGCGCCTGAACCCGAAAGTCATGCAAGGGCATTTGCCGGCCCGGTTCTGGAAAAACCTGCCGGAAGGAGCGCTGATTCCGGGACTGATCACCCAGGCACGCACGGGTAAGCAACAGGACGGCCAGGCGAGTGGAATCAAGGGCAGGGGAGGTAAACGTATTGCGCGGGGAGAAGCCGGGCAGCGCTGATAAAAAAGCCCCCCATCGCCAAAGCGATGGAGGGCTTCGATGCCGCTGGCGTCAGATCAAACCTTGACGATCCAGCCCGCTGGCGCTTCGACGTCACCGGTTTGAACACCGGTCAGCTCTTTGTAGAGCTTCTGGGTGACCGGGCCGACTTCGGTTTCGCTGTGGAACACATGCAGATGGTCGTTGTAGCTGATGCCGCCGATCGGTGTGATCACCGCAGCGGTACCGCAAGCGCCGGCTTCCTTGAAGTCGGACAGCTTGTCGATGAACACGTCACCTTCAACCACTTCCAGGCCCAGACGCGATTTGGCCAGCTCGATCAACGACAGGCGGGTGATGCCTGGCAGGACCGACGGCGAGTTCGGCGTGACGAACTTGTTGTCGTGGGTGATCCCGAAGAAGTTGGCCGAGCCGACTTCTTCGATTTTGGTGTGGGTCATCGGGTCGAGGTAGATGCAGTCGGCGAAGTGGGCTTTCTTGGCCTGGGAACCTGGCATCAGGCTGGCCGCGTAGTTGCCACCGACCTTGGCTGCACCGGTGCCTTGTGGAGCGGCGCGGTCGTAGCTGGAGATCAGGAAGTTGTGCGGGGTCAGGCCACCTTTGAAGTAAGCGCCGACCGGAATGCAGAAAATCGAGAAGATGAACTCAGGGGCGGTACGTACGCCGATGTTGTCACCCACGCCGATTACGAACGGTCGCAGGTACAGCGCGCCGCCGGTGCCGTAAGGCGGGATGAAACGCTCGTTGGCGCGGACCACTTCCTTGCACGCTTCGACGAACTGCTCGGTGGACACCTGCGGCATCAGCAGGCGGGCGCAGCTGCGTTGCATGCGGGCGGCGTTCTGATCCGGGCGGAACAGGTTGATCGAACCGTCCTTGCAACGATAAGCCTTCAGGCCCTCGAAGCATTGCTGGCCATAGTGAAGGGCAGTGGAGCCTTCGCTGATGTGCAGCACGTTGTCTTCGGTCAGGGTGCCTGTGTCCCACTCGCCATTACGCCAGTGCGACAGATAGCGCTTGTCTGTCTTGATGTAGTCAAAACCCAACTTGTCCCAATTGATGCTTTCGTTACCCATGACACCCTCTATCACTTAACAACCGCCGAAACGGTTCAAGGCTTCTGACGTTTTTCTGGATGGGGACAACAATACTTCATTACGGGCCTGTTTCGCAGCCCGGACTATCGGATGACGGACAGATAAATCGAGTTGACCTCAAGAAATCGCTGGCAGGCTGGCTCCCACAGGAGAAGGCATTGCAAATGTGGGAGCTGGCCTGCTGGCGATGGGGTCATCTATGCCGCCATCTATGTTCTGAATCACAGGTGCAGTGCATGCCCCAAAGCGCGCAGCGCGGCTTCTTGCACCGCCTCGCCCAGCGTCGGATGCGCATGAATCGTGCCGGCAATGTCTTCCAGCCGCGCGCCCATTTCCAGGCTCTGGCCAAACGCCGTCGACAACTCCGAAACGCCCACACCCACCGCTTGCCAGCCAACAATCACATGATTGTCACGGCGTGCCACGACGCGCACGAAGCCGCTTTTCGATTCCAGCGTCATCGCCCGGCCATTGGCCGCGAACGGGAAACTGGAAACGATGCAGTCCAGGCCGGCAGCCTTGACGTCGTCCGGGGTCTTGCCGACCACCACCAGTTCCGGGTCGGTGAAGCACACGGCAGCGATGGCGGTCGGGTTGAACTCGCGGGATTTGCCGCTGATCAGTTCGGCCACCATCTCGCCCTGAGCCATGGCCCGGTGCGCGAGCATCGGTTCGCCGCTCAGGTCGCCGATGGCGTACACGTTGCGCATACTGGTCTGGCAGCGGTGGTCGATCTTGATCGCCGAGCCATTCATGTCCAGATTCAGCGCTTCAAGGTTCCAGCCCTGGGTATTCGGCTTGCGACCGACGGCCACCAGCACCTGATCCGTTTCCAGGTTCAGGGTGTCGCCACCCGGTTGCAAAACTTGCAGTGTATTACTAGAAGAATCAAAGCCTTGGACGCTGTGCTTCAAGTAAAGCGTTACACCGAGCTTTTTCAGTTCGTCGTGTACCGGCTGGGTCAGTTCGGCATCGTAGGCCGGCAGAATGCGCTCCTGCGCCTCGACCACGCTCACGTCAGCGCCGAGTTTGCGATAGGCAATTCCGAGCTCCAGACCGATGTAACCGCCACCGACCACGACCAGGCGTTTCGGCACGGACGTCGGGGCCAGGGCTTCGGTGGAGGAGATGATCGGTCCGCCAATCGGCAACATCGGCAGGTTCACGCTTTTCGAGCCCGTGGCCAGCACCAGGTGCTCGCACTGGATTCGCGTATCGCCTACTTCCACGGTTTTGCCATCAATCACTTTCGCCCAGCCTTGAATGACCTGGACTTTGTTCTTTTTCAACAGCGCCGCGACGCCGGTGGTCAGGCGATCAACGATGCCGTCCTTCCACTCGACGCTTTTGCCGATGTCGAGGGTTGGCGCGGAGACGCTGATGCCCAGCGCAGAGTGCTGGCTGTGGTGTTGCGTCTGGTGGAACTGTTCAGCGACATGAATCAACGCCTTCGACGGAATGCAGCCGATGTTCAGGCACGTACCGCCCAACGATTCGCCTTCCACCAGAATGGTCGAGATGCCCAACTGGCCGGCACGGATCGCCGTCACATAACCGCCAGGGCCGCCGCCGATGATCAGCAGAGTGGTGTTCAAAGTCTGCATCTCTTACTCCACAAACAGGGTGGCGGGATGTTCGAGCAAACCACGGATGGCCTGGATGAATTGCGCCGCGTCCATGCCATCGACCACGCGGTGATCGAAGGAGCTGGAGAGGTTCATCATCTTGCGAATCACGATTTGGCCTTTGACCACCATCGGGCGTTCGACGATCTTGTTGACGCCGACGATCGCCACTTCCGGCAGGTTCAGCACCGGCGTGCTGACGATGCCGCCCAGCGCGCCGAGGCTGGTCAGGGTGATGCTCGAGCCGGACAGTTCATCGCGGCTGGCCTTGCCATTACGTGCGGCCGTGGCCAAACGGGCGATTTCGGCCGCGTTATCCCACAGGCTGCGGGCTTCGGCGTGACGCACCACCGGCACCATCAAGCCGATGTCGGCTTGCGTGGCGATGCCCACGTGGACGGCGCCGAGGCGGGTGATGACCTGGGCTTCGTCGTCGTAACGGGCATTGATCTGCGGGAAGTCGCGCAGGGCGACAACCAGGGCGCGGACCAGGAACGGCAGCAATGTCAGCTTGCCTCGGGTCGCCCCGTGTTTTTCGTTCAGGTGCGCGCGCAGTTCTTCAACGGCGGTGACGTCGATTTCTTCGACATAACTGAAGTGAGCGGCACGCTGAGTGGCATCCTGCATGCGCTGGGCGATCTTGCGGCGCATGCCGATGACCTGGATTTGCTCTTCGTCATTACGCTGGGCGTAAGCGGCGGCCACGGTCGATTGCGGCTGCTGCCCCTGGGCCAGATAGGCGTCGAGGTCTTCGTGCAACACGCGACCGGCAGGGCCGGTGCCACGGACCAGGCGCAACTGGATGCCGAGGTCCAGCGCATGCTTGCGCACGGCCGGGGAGGCCAGCGGGCGTTCGTCGGCTTCGCGAGCGACCATCGGGCCTTGGCAAACGGCGGCTCGGGGTGCTGCTGCAACGACCGGTTTGCTTGCGACCACGGGTTCAACTTTCGGCGTCGCAACCGGCGCTTCTTTCACCGCAGGGGCTGCCGGCTGAGCCGACTCTTTAACGTTGCCCGCGCCTTCGACTTCAATGCTGATCAGGATGCTGCCCACCGCCATGACTTCGCCTGGCTGTCCGCCCAGCGCAATCACCTTGCCGTGCACCGGAGACGGGATGTCGACCATCGCCTTGTCGGTCATGACATCGGCGAGCACCTGATCTTCGACGACCATGTCGCCAACCTTGACGTGCCATACCGACAATTCAACTTCTGCAATGCCTTCGCCAATGTCCGGCATTTTAATAACGTGCGTGCCCATTCAGACCTCCATGACCCGTTTCAACGCCGCGCCCACTCGGGACGGACCAGGGAAATACGCCCACTCTTGCGCGTGGGGGTAGGGAGTGTCCCAACCGGTGACGCGTTCGATCGGCGCTTCCAGGTGATGGAAGCAATGCTCTTGCACCAGGGCGACCAGTTCGGCGCCGAAGCCGCACGTGCGGGTCGCTTCGTGAACGATCACGCAGCGGCCGGTTTTCTTCACCGATTTGACGATGGCGTCCAGGTCCAGAGGCCACAGGCTGCGCAGGTCGATGACTTCAGCGTCGATCCCGGTTTCTTCCGCCGCAACTTGCGACACGTAGACGGTGGTGCCGTAGGTCAGGATGGTCACGTCCTTGCCGGGACGGGCGATGGCGGCCACGTCCAGCGGCACGGTGTAGTAACCGTCCGGGACCTGGGCGGCCGGGTGTTTCGACCACGGGGTTACCGGGCGGTCGTGGTGGCCGTCGAACGGGCCGTTGTACAGGCGTTTTGGCTCGAGGAAGATCACCGGGTCATCGTTTTCGATGGAGGCGATCAGCAGGCCTTTGGCGTCGTAAGGGTTGGACGGCATGACCGTGCGCAAGCCGCAGACCTGAGTAAACATCGCCTCAATACTTTGGCTGTGGGTCTGGCCACCGTAGATGCCGCCGCCGCAAGGCATGCGCAGGGTCATCGGTGCGGTGAACTCGCCGGCCGAGCGATAGCGCAGCCGCGCGGCTTCGGAAATGATCTGGTCCGACGCCGGGTACACGTAGTCGGCGAACTGGATCTCGGCGACCGGGCGCAGACCGTAGGCACCCATGCCCACGGCAACGCCGACAATGCCGCTTTCTGAGATCGGCGCATCGAACACCCGGGAGGTGCCGTACTTGGTCTGCAGGCCTTCGGTGCAGCGGAACACACCGCCGAAGTAACCGACGTCCTGGCCGAACACCACGACGTTGTCGTCACGCTCAAGCATCACATCCATGGCCGAGCGCAGGGCCTGGATCATGGTCATGGTGGTCGTGGTCATGGCGGTTTCCAACTCGATATTATTGTTGTGATCGTTCATGTCAGATCCCCAACTCTTGACGCTGGCGCTTCAAGTGCTCCGGCATCTCTTTATAGACGTCTTCGAACATGGTCGCGGCGCTTGGAATCTGGCCACCGGCCAGGGTGCCGTACTGCTCGGCTTCTTTCTGGGCGGCAATCACTTCGGCTTCCAGTTCGGCGCTGACGGCGACGTGTTCCTCTTCGGACCAGTGGCCGATCTTGATCAGGTGCTGCTTGAGGCGCGCAATCGGGTCGCCCAGCGGGAAGTAGCTCCAGTCGTCGGCAGGACGGTATTTGGACGGATCATCGGAGGTCGAGTGCGGACCGGCGCGGTAGGTGACCCATTCGATCATCGTAGGGCCGAGGTTGCGGCGAGCGCGTTCGGCGGCCCAGGCAGAGGCGGCGTAGACCGCGACGAAATCGTTGCCGTCGACCCGCAGGGAGGCAATGCCGCAACCGACGCCACGACCGGCGAACGTAGTGGCTTCACCACCGGCAATCGCCTGGAACGTCGAGATCGCCCACTGGTTGTTGACCACGTTGAGGATCACTGGCGCACGGTAAACGTGGGCAAAGGTGAGGGCGGTGTGGAAGTCGGATTCAGCGGTGGCGCCATCGCCAATCCACGCCGATGCGATTTTGGTGTCGCCCTTGATCGCCGAGGCCATGCCCCAGCCCACACCTTGTACGAATTGGGTGGCGAGGTTGCCGGAAATGGTGAAGAAGCCATAGTCCTTGACCGAATACATGATCGGCAACTGACGGCCCTTGAGCGGATCGCGCTCGTTGGACAGCAGTTGGCAGATCAGGTCTACCAGCGGTACATCGCGTGCCATCAGGATGCTTTGCTGGCGGTAGGTCGGGAAGCACATGTCATCGACGTTCAGCGCCAAGGCCTGGCCGCTGCCGATGGCTTCTTCGCCAAGGCTCTGCATGTAGAACGACATTTTTTTCTGACGCTGGGCGACCACCATGCGGTTGTCGTAGATCCGCGTCTTGAGCATGGCGCGCATGCCTTTTCGCAGGATCTCGACCGGTACGCCTTCAGCCCATGGACCGAGGGCATTACCCTGGTCGTCGAGCACGCGAATCAGGCCTTTGGCCAGGTCGGCGGTGTCGGCGGGTTCAACGTCGATTGGGGGTTTGCGCACCGTGCCGGCGTCGGTCAGACGCAGGTAGGAGAAGTCGGTTTTGCAGCCAGGACGGCCCGATGGTTCGGGAACGTGCAGGTGCAGCGGTTCATACGCTTGGTTCATGGCTTCTACGCTCGATCTTGTGAATTTCTTGTAGTGAGCTGACCGTCATTCTTCGATAAAAGAAATCTTGTCCTACAACAATCATAGGCCCGGCGCAGAAGAATATTTATCTCTGTTTCGTTGCGCGGGAGATCATTTGAGGATAAAAAACCTGCATAAACATAAAAAACAGGTGGTTTTGTCTCATGCGCAAACTGGACCGTACCGATATCGGCATTTTGAACAGCCTTCAGGAGAACGCCCGTATCACCAACGCCGACCTCGCACGCTCGGTGAACCTGTCGCCAACGCCGTGCTTCAACCGGGTCAAGGCGATGGAAGAATTAGGGCTGATTCGCGAGCAAGTGACGCTGCTGGACGCCGACTTGCTGGGTCTGCACGTGAACGTGTTTATTCATGTCAGCCTGGAGAAACAGGTGGAAGAGGCGTTGCATCATTTCGAGGAAGCGATTTCGGATCGCCCGGAAGTGATGGAATGCTACTTGATGGCAGGGGACCCGGACTATCTGATCCGGGTGCTGGTGCCGACCATTCAGTCGCTGGAACGCTTCATGATGGACTTCCTGACCAAAGTGCCTGGTGTGGCCAACATCCGTTCAAGCTTTGCGCTCAAGCAAGTGCGCTATAAAACCGCGTTGCCGTTGCCTGCGAATGGCCTGACTTTAGGGGGGTAGGAACCGACGAAAAGCAATTTCGGCTTGCTCATCAATTGTTTTTCTTCAATTCGACTTCGTATACCTCGAGCAGCTGGGGCAATTTTTTGTATCCTTGCTTAAGTAAACTGATGAGAATCCTCACCGCGCTGCTTGCAACATCCTGGGCAGGAACTTCAAAGCTGCGCACGATATCTGTGGCCACTTTGTCGTTACCTCTTCGTTTGGCGAAGAATTGAGTCTGAGCGGAGCAGAGTTTCATCAGCAAGGCTTGATCCAGTGGACTCTGAAGAGTTGGGTCTTGCTCAGCTTGATCCAGCAAACGTTGGATCCATTTGATTAAATGCTCATCTTGCAACATAGCTTTGATCAAAGGGGCAGCGTTGTCAGCCGCTGCCGCTGGAAGCTCTGGAATGGAATCCGAACTATCGATCCACCTCACCAGTTTGTTCACGTTCATCGTGAGTGTAGTATTCACCAGTGCGAGGAGGCGTTGACGCAGGCTGTTTATCGCGGCTTCGTTCGGGGTATGGAGCGTTTTGCCTAACCATACAAACCAAGTTGATGTTGGTTCAACGATGTAGGGGAAATCCATGACTTCACTGATGATCGTTGAGTTTCGATAGGCCAGTAAGAGCAGATCCCAGCTCCGTTGAAGTATGGGCGGAGCGCAAAGGGCAAGGTCAGCAGCCAGTGGTTCTTGGCGTAATTGTGCTAGTGCGATTTGCAAAGCAATCACATCGGGAAAGTCACGACCCAACGATACGATCAACCCATCGACGACTTTCTGAAGTTGTTGGATGCTTTCCGCTGATTCGGAATTCGCCGACAGCAGTAAAAGGTGAGCGCCAATCAGGTGCAACAGCGGATCTTGATAGTCGCCGTTGACCAGATCATCAACTAGCGCCTGGCTCTTGACTGATCGACCTCTGGCCAATGCTTTGCGAGCGACCTCAAGGAGGGTCAATTCTTTGGTATGCAATGCTTGCAGGTGCGTGACATAGGTAATGCTGGAGTGATTGAAGTCCAGCGGCAACATGGCTCCCCGAGAATCCCGGATAACCCGAAAGTAGACTTGAGGCGCCCAATTTTCAAGAACATGTAGAGGCATACAGCGTTCTGTCTGTGCTGCGGGCTGAACTAGAAGATAAGTCCCTACCGGCACGTTGATGTTAACCAGAAAAACCCCCGTAGTTCCTGGCAATGCGTCCACTTTTGAAAAATCACACTCCACTTCACCTTTGAAGGCCCGTAACCGAAACTGATTTAGAATCTCTGGCCCAGGTAGTTCCAGGGGGCCGGTGCGCTCTTGGCTTTCAGGTTGCGGGTCCCATAAAAATATCTGTATGGGCGGTGGTTGCCCTTCTACATAGGGTGAAGGCTCGCGCATCAGCGCCTCTTTTTCCGGCATTGAGGCTTCTGATCCCTGAAGGGGTAGAGCTGATTCAAATGTCAACGTGTTCAGCTCGAAGTCAGTCGTCGTATCGGATGCAACCTCAATGATTTGAGACTGCTCAAGATCGCCTATACGCTGTCTGACTTTATAAAAACCTGGTTCAACTGACGCAGTGAGTGTGCCGAGGCCGGATTCGACCTCTTCGAATCGACCATTAATAAGTCCGAGCTCATCAAAGCCGTTTTTTGTACGAATCTGGATATCGACCAAGCCGTCAGGCTTATCTTCAGAGGGGGACATCTCGTTCTCCTGTCACTTCAAATGGGGCTGAAGTGTATGCGCCAGTCGATGCTTGAATTTTGTAGAAGCCTGGTTTCAATCTAAGGGCGAATCGAAGGTCCTTCACGGATAAGGAACTGGCAATACTCCCGATCGGATTCTCGATACTCACCGTATCCTGCGCAAACACACACTGAGCAACGGGTGAGTTGAGGCTCCCCAGGTAAAAGGTGAGCACGGTGCCAGGAAGTGGAGGTGCGCTAAGTACAAAGTTTTGCAACAATCCCTTGTTGCCAGCTTTAAAAAATACGTCTTCACCTTCCGGGAGTACAAAGCGCGGAGTGTCCGCGGGAATGCCAGCACATATATCCCCCCAAATATTGTTGACGTAGTTTCTTAGAGACGTGCTCGAGAGACGACTACCCTCATCAGGTGTTGCATCAGTCAGCGCTTTGAGCAGGGCATGGGTCAGCAGGCTGCAGGTTTTGTCGCCGCGCTCCGCAATTTTGCGTTCTTGCGCCTTACCACCTTTGGCTGAGCCATAAATGGCCAGTACTCGAACATTGGCGGCGAGTTCAGCAACAAATTGATTCTTGCCTGGGCTTGCATAACGGAGCGCCGTTTCTGAGTCGCGACAGCAATCCATGATCAGGACGATTTCATCAAATAAAGCCAGGTCCCTGGCTTCCCAGGCAAAGGCTGTACCGTGAATGTTCAAGGGGCGCGAACGACTGGCACCTGCTACAAAAAGCGCTGCCCCTGTCGACATATCGTTTCTCTCGGAAAAGCCGTGCCCGGAAAAATAAAGATAGAGTCGTGCGCCTTCACGTCGAATGTACGCATCGTTTTCGTCAATGGTCAGCTTGTCATAGTGATTGAGAAATTGTTCGGCAGTGGGGGACCAAGATCTGGCGTCATTTTTGGGTTGTTGATCCAGCGCAGGCGATGTCAGGAACTTGATATTTTCTGCTGGAACGGCACCCCCGTCTTTGTCGAGGAGCCATTGACGGAACAATTCGACATCGTTCGAGGGGCCTTCCAACGTTTGAAAGTCCGGAGATGAATAATTGGAAATTCCCAGCAGAATCGCATGATCCATGTCAGCCATGGCGATAGGTCCTCACTGAGTAACCAGATTCTGAATGCTGAGAAGCGTATCCGAATCTTGATCATCGAAATCGCCGTGATGGCTGGCATTGGTGTTCAAGCCAGGCCCTCTGGATGAAGGTGACCAAGCGATACGGGAAGGGTCCGCAGCGAGAAATGCCGTAACTATCTTGACGGCTGGGTCCGTGCCGAATACCGCCGTATGATTGAGAAAGCGCTCCATCCCCACTAACGGCATATCAACAACGCTTTGCCACCCACCCGTTGCGGGTACCTGCCCCTCAAGCAAACCCGAAACAAAATAAAGTAAACTTCGGTTGTAGATAATGCTGAGCATCTGGTCTGCAGACTCACGCTCATCGTTCATTGCGAACATACGGAACGATTTCAACAGAGAGCCTTGATGCGCGGTTACTGTTTTGGCAAAACGGTCGTAGGTTACTGCAGGTGCAAGGAACACCACGTTGATCTTCGTTTTTAAATCTGCCGCGGCCACCGCATCCAGAAAATTGCACACGTAAATTGCACCGGTACTGTGGCCTACCAGTGTGATTTTCGAAAAGGTCTTCCCGCTATCCTCTAGTTGTTTTAGATATTTGACGACTGCGGTTGCACAGCAGCCGGGCAATGTGCCGAAGCTGTCTTCGGTATCTTTTTTCATTTGATTCCAGATGCCGGCCCCCAAGAGATTTCCATACGCTGCATGTAAAACCTCTTCTACAACCGTGCAATACGGGCCGTGGTCGCGACCGTTGTGATAACGCTTGATGACTGCGATGACCAACTTTGCAACGAAACGGGCGACGGCAATCCAGCTCAAAAGACCCTTAGTCTGGGTGCCAGGCAGTCTGGAGCCAAATAGCTCGTTCTGCGACGTCTCGCTGAGCAATAAAACGTTGGCCTTTTTATGAGTTCCGGCTGACTTGGTAGCAAACTCCGTAGGCGTGAGAGTCGCGTTATAAGCTTCTGCCATGGCTTTTCTAAAGCCAGGATCATCATTAAGGCCTATCTCGATATCGTAGGCCAGTTGATCGACGGATAGATTCGAAAGCCCTTTGGTTTTGACTTGGCTGGATTGAATGTCTGTTTCTGAAACGGGGGGAGTATCCCGGCGCTGGTCAAACCAGTTATCAAACTCGCTGCGCAGTTGGTAAACGTTGATAAGCTTGTCGCCGCCCCCTTTAAGAGCGATGTTTGACGTGGGGCTGGACTTCTTAATGACCCATTCAGTGACTTTTTTCACCAGCTCTCTAAACGCCGGATCCTGTGCCAGTTCAGCTCGGTTGTTAATCAGCGTTTCCTTTAGCCCCGACTCCCAAACGAAAAATACGGGGTAAGTTTTAGCGCTGATGTATTCGGGGATCAGTTTGGTTGCAACTGACAACGCACTGGTTTTGTCGACCAATCCACCGTGGAACTGCAGTAACAATCCGTTTTCGCTGTCGGTGTCGTGTGCAAGATTCAGAATTCTCGCCACATCTCCTATTTCACTGTCGGTATTAGTGTTGAACAACCCGTTTTGACTATGCCAGACGTGGTTACCGATTACGCTCATTTTTGGATCCCTCCGCGACGTCAAAAGAGCATAGTTCGACCCGCGAAGGCGTGTTTGTTAAATCATAAAAATAGTGGCAAATGGCCTCGAAAGTCATTTTCCTTGTTTAATTCGGACACATTTGACAAATAAATGAGAAAAACATCGGGAAAAACTTCTCTTCAAAGCTTATTGATCGGAATTTTTAGATATACGGAGCCATTGTCCTCCGCCGGCGGCAGATTCCCCGCCCGCACATTCACCTGAATCGCCGGCAGCAACAGCGTTGGCATGCCCAGCCCGGCATCACGCTGGGTGCGCATGGCGACGAACGCCGCTTCGTCGATGCCGTCATGGACGTGGATATTGCTTTTGCGTTGCTCGCCGACCGTGGTCATGCAGCGGGATACGCGGCCTTCGGGTGGGTAGTCGTGGCAGACGTAGAGCCGGACGCTGGCGGGGAAGGCCAACAGTTTTTGGATCGAGGCGAACATCTGGTGGGCATTGCCGCCGGGGAAGTCGCAACGGGCCGTGCCCACGTCTGGCATGAACAAAGTATCGCCTACCAGAATCACGTCACCGTCGATCAAATAGGCCATGTCCGCCGGGGTGTGGCCGGGCACATGCAGAGCCGTGGCCTTGAGGTGGCCGATCATGAATGATTCGTCCGGGGCGAACAGGTGGTCGAATTGCGAACCGTCACTGCGAAATGCCGGCTCAAGGTTGAACAGGGCCTTGAACACGCCCTGGACCTTGCTGATCGACTGGCCGATGGTGATTTTGCCGCCCAGCTCGCGACGCAGATACGGTGCGGCAGACAGGTGATCGGCATGGGCGTGGGTTTCCAGCAGCCATTGCACTTGCAACTGATGCTTGCGAACGAAGGCGATGATTTTGTTCGCCTGGGTGGTGGCGGTGCGACCGGCGGCGGGGTCGTAGTCGAGGACCGGGTCGACGATGGCGCATTGACTGCCAGCACCTTCATGAATCACGTAGCTGTAGGTCGAGGAGGCAGGGTCTAAAAAAGCTTCAATCAAGGCAGGCATGGTGGCCGTTTCTTTCAGGACGAGCCAAGAGGGTAGTGTCATTTTCCCTGCGCTGACCAGCCCCGCGTTAAATGCTGAAGGAAAAAATTCGCACGGGCTCTATCCTGTCAGACATCGATACCGGGCGTTCCCGGCTTTTTCCCACGGATTACGAGCGTTTTATGCTGTTGGCAGGTTTTTTTGGCGTGGTGATGGGCCTCGTCCTGGGATTGACCGGGGCAGGGGGCGGCATTCTTGCGGTGCCGGCCTTGGTGCTGGGGCTGGGATTGACCATGACCCAGGCTGCGCCGGTGGCGTTGTTTGCGGTGGGCAGCGCGGCAGCGGTCGGGGCTATTGATGGTTTGCGCCATGGCCTGGTGCGCTATCGCGCGGCGTTGCTGATCGCACTGCTGGGGGCGATTTTTTCGCCGGTCGGCATCTACTTCGCCCATCAGTTGCCGGAAAAAATCCTGATGATCCTGTTCAGTCTGCTGATGGTCATGGTGGCCTGGCGGATGTTGCGTCGCGAGCGCCAGGAAGAAGGACCGAGCGACCACGGCCACGCCAACTGGGGTCAGAAGAACTGCATGCTTGATCAGCAGACCGGGCGTTTTTCCTGGACCGCCAAATGCACCGCGACCCTCGCGGCATTGGGCGCGGTGACCGGCGTTGTTTCCGGGTTGCTCGGGGTCGGTGGCGGCTTCTTGATTGTCCCGGCCTTCAAGCAACTGACCGATGTGCAGATGCGCGGCATCGTCGCCACCTCCTTGATGGTGATCAGCCTGATTTCCGCCATCGGTGTGATCGGGGCGTTTCATGCCGGGGTCAGGATTGATGCCCTGGGCGCAACGTTCATTGTTGCCAGCGTAGTCGGCATGATCGTCGGCCGACAACTGAGCGCGCGCGTCCCGGCCCGGGCCCTGCAAATCGGTTTTGCCAGCGTGTGTGTCGTGGTCGCCGCCTACATGCTGTTCAGAGCGGCGACCTAGCCGGTCTTACACCTAAAGTTCCGGGCCGTGCCTGAGCCCGGTCTTACACCGAATTTGCCGCTCACGCCCGGCCACTCCAAAGCACTTCAAAACCGCCCCCAAGGCAGCGTATGCCGCCGCCCGTCCCCTTTCGATAATCGCCTCCGACATCCAGTCCCCCGCTGCGGAGCGCGTCATGCACAACAATAAGAACTTCAAGCATCGTTACTTGCCTGCTTTCATTGCCAGCCTCTCGACCCTCGGTTTGAGCACGATGGCCGAGGCCGAGATCGTGCTGTACGACAAGGACCAGACCACGTTCTCAACCGACGGCTACATCAACGCCTTCTACGTGAACAGCGATGTGGACCGTGCCGGCGACCAGTACGACCGGAAACAGGCGCGGGTAAAAATGGGCTATCTGCCCAATTACCTGGGTTTCAACATGGGCAAACAGGTCGATGACCTGAAGCTCGGTGCGCGGGCCTCGTTCTGGGTGACCATCAACGACAGCCAGACCAATGGCACCGACACCGCCATCGACGTGCGGCAGTTCTACGGCACCGTGGCCAATCCGGAATGGGGCGAAGTGTTGATCGGCAAGGACTTCGGCCTGTTCGCCCGCTCCAACATTCTGCTCGATGAAATGCTCGCCGGTTACGGCCAGGTCAGCGATACCCTGGGGTTGGTGGACGGTGGCGGCGTGTCGTTCGGCAATATCGGTACGGGTTACCCGTACCCGTTCCCGACCTCGCAGATCACCTATCGCACCCCGGTGATGGAGGGTTTGCGGGTGGCCGTGGGAATTCTCGACCCGGTGGACACCAACGACAGCAGCCCGTTGGGCAAGGCGTATCAGGAGAATCCGCGTACCGAGAGCGAGGTCACCTATCAGTTCGACGTCGGCGGCGCGAAGATTTACAGCTGGGTCAACGGCAGCTACCAGACCTCGGACAATACCGACTCCACCGTTGAATCGGTCACCTCCAAAGGCGTCGGCTACGGTGTGCAGGCGAAGATGGGCGGGTTGTCGCTGACCGGCTCCGGTTTCCAGGCCAAAGGGATTAACCCGTTCTTCACCAACAACGCCGGCGAACCGACCCTGCGCAACGTCGACAGCGACGGCTACTTGCTGCAAGGCTCGTACAAACTGGGCAAAAACCGCCTGGCCTTGTCTTATGGCAAGACTAATGACGACGGCAATGGTGTGGTCGGCAGCGGCGCGGACTATGAAACCCGCGGCATTGCGTTGTTCCATGACGTCAACGACAACCTCAAACTCGTGGCCGAGTACAACCAGTTCGAAATCAACGGCCACGACACCAGCGCCCAGAACGAAGACACCGATACCTTCGCGGTGGGGGCGGTGTTGAACTGGTAACAAGCTGATCTGTGAACCCTACCCCTGTGGCGAGGGAGCTTGCTCCCGCTGGAGCGCGTAGCGGTCCCTATTCTGGTCGCGCATCGGCCGGTTGGGGGACTGCTGCGCAGTCCAGCGGGAGCAAGCTTCCTCGCCACAAAAGCTTCAGCCATCAAGCCGCCAACCCGCCGACTCTCATCCCATCGAAGCGGCTACCCGCTACCCAAGTAGCATTCGTCGCAGCCCGCAGGCTTCGTACACTCGTGTCTCATACACGCGCACCTGCGGGGGTGGTCATGCAGCAGGTCCAGAGTGAAGGGGTGGTCAGCGGCATGTCCCAGGCCACCGATGCCCAACAAGTGGCTCAGGAGCTCGCGCGGCAGTTATTGCACCCGCATCTGGGCTTCGTGTTGTTCTTCTGCTCCGCCGAGTACGACTTGCAGGCGCTGGGCCAGGCCTTGCATCTGAGCTTCGGCGGCATTCGCCTGGTCGGCTGCACCAGCGCCGGGGAGATCACGCCCTTGGGCTACGGCCGCAATTGCGTGACGGCGGTGGGGTTCGACCATCGGCATTTTTCCATCGACGCCGAACTGATCAGCGAGATGGAGCGCTTCAGCCTGATCGACGCCCAGCAAATGGTCGAGCGCCTGGCCAGCGGCTGTCGCAGCAACACCCTGGCGCCGATCAAGGGCAACAGCTTTGCCCTGACCTTGCTCGATGGTCTGTCCAGCCGCGAAGAAATGGTCCTCGCTGCGTTGAGCGCGGCGTTGGGCGACATCCCGCATTTCGGCGGTTCGGCCGGCGATGACAACTACCTGACCCACACCCACGTCTATTTCGGCGGCGAGTTTCACAGCGGCGCGGCGGTGGTGGTGCTGGTCAACACCTGGCTGGATTTCGAGGTGTTCACCACGCACCACATCTTGCCGAGGGCGGAGAAACTGGTGGTCACCGGAGCCGACAGCGCCTCGCGCCGGGTCTTTGAACTGAATGCCGAGCCGGCTGCCGAGGAGTACGCCCGACACATCGGCGTGCCGGTGGCCGAACTCGATCACCGGGTCTTCGCCGCACACCCCTTGGCGGTGCGGATCAACGATCAGTATTACGTGCGGGCGATCCAGCAGGTTCATCCAGACCTGAGCCTGAGTTTTTACTGCGCCGTGGAAAACGGCATCGTCCTCACCGTCATGACCCCCGGCCCGATGCTGCCGAATCTGCAAACCTTGTTCGAAGGCTTGCAGGAGCGCCTCGGCGATCTGTTACTGACCATCGGCTGCGACTGTTTTCTCAGGCGTCTGGAGCTGGAAGACGGCGGCAGCCTGGAGCAGATCGGAACGTTTTTGCGCGACCAACGGGTGATGGGTTTCAACACCTACGGAGAACAGTTCAATGGCATGCACATCAACCAGACCTTCACCGGGGTTGCCATTGCCCGAGGCCGGTCCCCTGGACATCGTTGAGCTGCAGGCGCAGCTCGCCAGCCTGCGCCACGACAACCATAAACTGCAGCGCATCAACGGCGCGCTGATCGAGCGGATCGAATCCGGTGTCACGCGCGGCAATGATCCCTACGCGGCGTTCCAGCATTCGGTGGTGCTGGCCGAGCAGGTGCGTGAGCGCACCGACGCCTTGAACCAGGCCATGGCCGAGCTCAAGTCGGGCAATCACTTGCTCAGCGAAGCGCGCCTGCGGGCGGAAACCGCGCATCAGCATCTGATCGATGCCATCGAGAGCATTTCCGATGCCTTTGTGCTGTTCGATGCCGAGCAGCGCATCGTTTTGTTCAACAGCCGTTTCAAGGCGTTCTGGGACAACAGCCGGGTGCGGATCAACGCCGGCATGCGTCTGGTCGAGGTGAAACGGCTGATGTCTGCCACCGGGTTGTTCACCGAAGAACCCCGTGGGCATGCCGACGAAAACCTGATCTATCGCTTGCAGGACGGCCGCTGGCTGCAAGTCAGCGAACGGCCCACGCAGGAAGGTGGGCGGGTGATCCTGTTCACCGACATTACTGACGTCAAACTCAGCGAAACCGTGCGCCGCGAGCAAGCCGTGGCGCAGAAATCGCACTTGCTGCAACGGGCGGTCGACAACCTGTCCCAAGGCGTGGCCATGGTCAATGCCGAAGGCATCCTGGAACTGTGGAACCGGCGCTTCCTCGAACTGAGCGGGCTCGCCCCGGTGGCGGCCCATCGGCCGTTTGCCGAAGTGATCGGCGACAGCGAGTTGACCCTGCTGACCCCGGCCAGTCGCGATGCCAACGGGCGGCACGTGCAGGAATGCGAGCAACGTCTTTACGATGGCCGGGTGCTGGAAATCCGCACGCATCCGTTGCCCACCGGTGGCTTCGTCAACACCTTCACCGACATCACCGAACGTTACCAGCACGCCGAAGCCCTCAGCGAAAGCGAGCGCTGGATTCGCCTGATCACCGACCATGTCCCCGCGTTGATCGCCTACCTCAATGCCGATCTGGTCTACGAATTCACCAACAAGGTCTACGAAGAATGGTACTGCTGGCCTCGCGGCGTGATGCTCGGGCAGAGCCTGCGCGAAGTTCACAGCGCGCAGCATTACCAGCGCCTCGAGGCCTACGTGGCCAGGGCCTTGGCCGGTGAGAGCGTGACGTTCGAATTTGCCGAAACCAACATCAACAATCAGGAGCGCTACATGCTGCGCTCCTACGTGCCCAATCGCCTGGCCACCGGGGAAGTGGTGGGGATCTTCGTGTTGATCCGTGACATCACCGAGCGCCGCCGCACGGCCGAGGCGCTGCACCAGGCTTATCAGAATCTTGAGTTGCGGGTACGCGAACGGACCACCGAACTGACCACCCTCAATGACCAATTGCTGCGTGAAATCGACGAGCGCCGGCGCGTTGAATCGCGTTTGCGCGAGGCCAAACTTGAGGCGGAGCAGGCCAACCTGTCGAAAACCAAGTTTCTCGCCGCCGTGAGTCACGACCTGCTGCAACCGCTCAACGCGGCTCGGCTATTCACCAGCGCTTTGCTGGAACGTCGCGAGCCGGTGGCCAATGCGATTTTGGTGCGCAATGTCAGCAATTCGCTGGAGGACGTGGAAAACCTGCTAGGCACGCTGGTGGATATTTCCAAACTGGATGCCGGGGTGATCAAAGCCGACATCGCGCCGTTCGCCCTGAGCGAGCTGCTGGAAAACCTCGCGGCCGAGTACACACAGGTGGCCCGCAATGAAGGGCTGGAGCTGCATTTCATCCCGTGTTCGGCGCTGGTGCGTAGCGACATTCAGTTGCTGGCGCGGATCCTGCGCAATCTGCTGAGCAACGCCATTCGTTATACCTACAGCGGTCGGGTGGTGCTCGGATGTCGGCGTCATCATCAGCGGTTGACGATCGAGGTGTGGGACAGCGGGATGGGCATTGCCGAAAATCGACTGGAAGAGATTTTCCAGGAGTTCAAACGGGGCGATGTGCAGCGTCCGGATCAGGACCGCGGGTTGGGGCTGGGGCTGGCCATCGTCGAGAAGATTGCCGGGATTCTCGGTCATCGCGTTCACGTGCGTTCGTGGCCGGGCAAGGGCTCGATGTTTTCCGTCGAGGTGCCGTTGAGCGCCACGGCTCCGAAGGCTCAGCCAGCGTTGTTGATGAGTGAGCCGATGCTCGAGCGTCTGCGCGGAGCGCGGGTGTGGGTGCTGGATAATGACGCGGCGATTTGCGCTGGCATGCGCACGTTGCTGGAAGGGTGGGGGTGTCGGGTGGTCACGGCACTGTCGGAGCAGGACCTGGCGCGGCAGGTGGACAACTACCACGAAGAAGCCGACTTGCTGATTGCCGACTATCACCTCGATGACGAGCAGAACGGCGTCGATGCCGTGGCCCGGATCAACGCCCGGCGCGGTTCAGCGATCCCGGCGATGATGATTACCGCCAACTACAGCAATGAGCTCAAGCAGCAGATTCGCGAGTTGGGGCATACGTTGATGCATAAGCCTGTACGGCCGATGAAGCTGAAAACGGCGATGAGTCATTTGCTTGGCCCATCCCGTTAGCCGCGTCGGGCATCAGACCTGTGGTGACTAGGCTTTCTGTGGCGAGGGAGCTTGCTCCCGTCCGGCTGCGAAGCAGTCGTAAATCAGGCGACTCGGTTTACCTGGAAGTTTGAAGGGGGCCGCTTCGCGACCCAACGGGAGCAAGCTCCCTCGCCACAGGGATCTGGGAATGCCCAACATTCAACGCCGCAGATAAGACCCGAAATCAATATCCCCGGCACTCAGAATCGCTTGCACCCGGTTGTGCACGTTGAGTTTGCGCAAGATCGCCGAGACATGCGCCTTGACTGTGGTTTCGGCGATTTCCAGGGTGTAGGCGATCTGCTTGTTCGATTCACCCTTGGTCATGCGTTCCAGCACCAGCAACTGCTTGCGGGTCAGCGCCTGGAGCAGTTCGGGCGGGAAGCTCGGGTTGTCATTCATGCGCCGATGGGTGCCTGACTTTTGTGTGCGAATGATGTCCGGCGGCAAGTACACATTGCCATTGAGAATCTGCTGGATGGCCTCGGTCATCTGCACCCGGGGCGAGGATTTGGTGATGAAACCCACTGCGCCATAGGTGATGGCTTGCAGCACGATCTGCTTGTCCTGCTCGGCTGAAACGATCACCACCGGAATGGTCGGCGCCTCGTTGCGCAGGTTGATCAGGCCATTGAGGCCGTGCATGCCCGGCATGTTCAGGTCGAGCAGGATCAGGTCCAGGTCGTCGTGCTCCTGAGTCAGCAGCAGGGCACTGTCGAGGTCGGCGGTTTCCATCACCTCGCTGCCCGGAAAACCATCGCTGATGACGTTATGAATGGCTTCGCGAAACAGCGGGTGATCGTCGGCAATCAGAATTTTGTACATAGCCTTTCACCTCATTATTTTCATTATGGTGTGGCAACAACACGCACGCGTAAAGGTCAGGGGAAGGGCTCGGGCCGGGCCGGTTCAACGGGCAGGTTGGCGGCTTGCCAGGCGTCCAGGCCGTCGCGGTACCAATACAGTGTCTTATAGCCCATGGCCGCGGCGCGTTTTACCGCATTCCAGCTCAGCCAGCAGTCGGAGCGGCAGTAGAAGACCAGCGGTTGCGCCAAGTCTCCTGCGGTCAATGCGTTCAGGTTACGCGCAAAATAGCCCTGCCAGTCAGCTGTCAGGTCGCCGTCGCCGGTATTGGCCAGCCAATGGCTGCCGGGCAGGTTCTCGTGGGGCTGGTCTTCGATGAATCGTCCTTGCAGCCATTGGCGGCGATAGACGTCGATCAGCACCGGACGCGGTGTCTGGGTGAGCAGGGTTTGCAGGGCGGCGGTGTCGACGATGGCCGCGCCTTGAAGCTGATTCGGGGTCGGGCTGCGATAGAGGTTGATGCGATAGCCGTCGGCGGAGAACAGCGGTGTATCGGCGTGCGCGGCGCCCAGCAGCAGGCTCAGCGACAGCGCAGCAAGGGAAGGGCGCAACAGACGACGTTGGGCACGCGGCATGGGGGTTCAATCCTTATAGTTATGAACCCATTACATGCCAGTCTCGGGGCGTTGGGAATGCGACGATAGACAGGAAAACCAGTACTAAAGTAGTAATTTCCCTCGCCAGTGCACCAAAAATCCCCTGTAGGAGTGAGCCTGCTCGCGATGGCGGCTTAACATTCAACATCTCTATTGACTGACACTCCGCTATCGCGAGCAGGCTCGCTCCCACAGGGGGTCTTCATTTGTTCGCAATATCTGTAGGACGCAGATCCCCTGTGGGAGCGAGTCTGCTCCCACAGGGGGATTGATGGTGTCAGCTGGTTTTGCGCAGGGCGGCGTGTTGCGGGTTGAAAGTGAGGACAGCGAGCAGGGCGAACAGCAGCATCAGCCCCATGCACACCGCCAGCGCCAGCGGATTGAAACGCTCATACAGGGCAAACCGCACCAGTTCCACAGCATGGGTAAACGGGTTCAGCGCGCACAGCCAGTACAGCCACTCGCTGGATTCGCGCATCTTCCACAGCGGATACAACGCCGACGACAGGAAAAACAGCGGGAAGATCACGAAATTCATCACCCCGGCGAAGTTCTCCAGTTGCCGGATCGCATTGGACAGCAGCAGGCCCAGCGCACTGAGCATCAACGCCACCAGCAACAACGCCGGCAAGGCGATCAACAGCCCCATGGCCGGTGGCTGCACGCCGTACACCCAGGCAATTGCCAGAAAGGCGTACACCTGCAACAGCGAAATCAGCGAAGTGGCCAACAGTTTGCTGCACAGCAGGAAGGTCCGGGGCAGGGGGCTGGTCAGCAGCACGCGCATGCTGCCCATCTCCCGGTCGTAAACCATCGACAGCGAACCTTGCATGCCGTTGAACAGCAGGATCATGCAGGCCAGCCCCGGGATGATGTAGACCTCATACGGAATGTAGGTGTCGTAGGGCTCAATGATCGCGATCCCGAGGGCCGCGCGAAAACCGGCGGCGAACACCAGCAGCCACAGCAATGGCCGCACCAGCGCGCTGAGAAACCGCGTGCGCTGCAACACAAAGCGCAGCCATTCACGCAGCACGATGCCGCTGAAGCATTGCCAATACGCATTCATCTCGCGGCTCCTGATGTCGTGAGGCGAGTGAAGGCCGAACCGAGGTCGCCGCCATGCGCCTGGCTCAAGGCATCAGCCTGCCCGCTGGCCACCAGACGGCCCTGATGAAGAATCAGCAAGTCATCGCTCGGCTGCACTTCATCCAGCAAGTGGGTGGTCCAGAGCACGCTGATGTGCTGCTCGCGACACAGGTCGCGAATGTGTTGATTGAGCGCCAGCCGGCTGGCCGGATCGAGGCCGACACTGGCCTCGTCGAGCAGCAACAGCCGTGGCTCATGCAGCAAGGCGCGGGCGATTTCCACCCGGCGCCGGTGACCGCCATTGAGTTCACGCACCCGCTCGCGACGGCGCTCGGTCAGCGCCTGCCGCGCCAGTTCGGCGTCGACCCGCAGGCCGGTCTGGCGCCGGGACATGCCATGCAGCGCGGCGTGATAACGCAGGTTCTGCTCGACACTGAGGTCCAGGTCCAGCGTGCTTTGCTGGAACACCACGCCCAATTGCTTGAGCGCCGGACGCGCCGCGCTGCGCAAGGAGCAGCCGCCGACCCGGATGTCCCCGCGCTGCAAATCATAGAGCCGGGTGAGCAGGGCAATCAGCGTCGATTTGCCTGCGCCGTTCGGCCCCAGCAACGCCGCGAAACGCCCGGGCGCCAGGCTGAAATTCACCTGCCGCAACGCCTCCCGCGCGCCATAGGCGAAGCTCAGTTCGCTGACTTCCAGTGCGTTCATGGCGTCACCACCACGCCCCACGGATAGCGCCCGACTTTTACCGATTTGGTCACTTTGAGGCTGTCGACATCAATCACCGATACATCGCCGCTGACGCCGTTGGTGGCCAGCAACTGTTTTTGATCGGGGGTGAACGACATCTGCCAGACCCGACGACCGACCAACAGATAATCAAGAATCTCGAAGGTCTTGGCGTCAATCACCGCCACATGATTGGCCGGGCCGAGGGCGACGAAACCGTACTTGCCGTCGGCGCTGAGCTTGATGCCCACCGGCTGGACCTTGTCCGGGTGCACGCCCTTGATCTGGAAAGTCAGGGTCTTGAGGACCTTGCGGGTGGCGACGTCGAGAATGGTCACCGTGCCGCCGATTTCCGCCGAGGCCCAGAGTTGCGAGCCTTCAGGTGAAAACTCGACGAAACGCGGCCGCTGATCGACCAGGGTGCTGTCGGCCAGGGTCTGGGTGCTGGTGTCGATCCAGTGCAGCATGTTGGTGGTTTCGCTGGTGTTCACCGCCCACTTGCCGTCGGGGCTGACGGCCATGCCTTCGGGTTCGACGCCAACGCTGATCTGGCTTAGCACCTTTGAGGTTTCGGTATCGATCACCGTCACCAGCGCATCGTCTTCGTTCGAAACGTAGAGCCAGCGATTGTTGGGATGCAGGGCGAACTGCTCGGGGTCTTTGCCCGACGGCAATTCCTTGATGATCTTGCGGGTGGCGACGTCCATCACCTGGACCCGGTCCGAGTCGCTGGCGCAGATGTACAGCAGCTTGTTGTCGTGGGACAGCAGCAAACCGCGCGGCCGTTGGCCGACGGGCAGGGTGTCGGTGACTTGCAACGTCTGCAGGTCGATCAGGCTCAGGGTGTTGTCCTTTTCGTTGGAGACCCAGGCGGTGCTGGCAGCGGTGTGCCCGGCGGCGAGCAGCAGGGCGCAAGAGAGCAGGGTGCGACGCATGGCGGATTCCTTTTTGTTGTAGTTCTTGTGGAACGCTGGCTCAGGGAAAGCGGCAGCTGACCTCGGGCTTGTCGTAGCCAAGGCTGTCCATTTCGTTGAAAGGGTGCAGGAAGCCGTCTTGCGGCGACGTGCTGACCAGCGCTCGGGGCTGGACGATGGGAATCGGTTGGCGCAACTGACCGTTCCACGGGCGATAACTGAGCTTGCGCCCCTTGAAACCGTCCAGCGGCAATTGATCGCTGATTTCCAGGGTGCGGATCGCCACGGGATCGACCTGTCGCAGTTTGCTCACCGCACTGGCGATGCTGCGCACGGCGATCCAGGCGGCGAAGTCGCGGTCATTCATCCAGCGCCCGGCCAGGGCTTCGAAGCGTTTCTGCAGTTGGGCGGCGCCGTAGGTTTCCACGGTTTTGTGCCAGCCCACGGGGGTCAGGCCCTGCGTGCCGGCGACCGGCCGTGGGTACCAGGTCTGGTAGGGCACGTATTCACCGAAATCGCCACGTTCGTCCGCCACCAGCACCACATCGTATTCGGCGGTCTGGGTGAACAGCGGCATGTCGGCCTGGGCGCTGCGACGCTGATCGTTGTCGAAGCTCCAGGCTTTTTCCGCCACCAGTGTCAGGCCGAATCGTTTGGCGGCGCGGCGCAGGGCGGCGGCGTAGGCCTGATCGTCCGGGGTCGGGCCGACGATCAGCAGCGCCCGTTGCCATTTGCGTAGCACCAGAAACTGCGCCAGAGCATCGGCGAGCATCGCCCGGCTCGGCAGGCTGTGCAGCACGTTTGGCAGGCAGTCGGTGGTGCGCAGGCTGTCATCCGGGCTGCCGGCGTTGAACAGCAAGCTGTCGGGCAGCACGGCGCTGAGCCGGCGCAGACTCTCCACCGGCGCATTCACCACAAACAGGCGCAGACCCTGTGCATGTTGGGCCTTGGCCGCTTCAATCAGGGCATCCGGGCTGTCGGCATTGGCCGTGACGAGGCTGTAACTCTGGTTGAGAAAACGCCCGGTGCTGTTGCTGTCGGTGATCGCCAGTTCGGCGCCGCGAAGCCCGGCATCGACCGGTTCGGGAATCACGTTGGACAGCAGCGGACCGGGGTCAGGCCGGTAGCCCAGGTAGCCGATCCGCACCTGCAACGGCGCATCCGCCGCCTGGCTCTGCGTCGCCACCCCGGAGGCGCAGGCAATCGCCAGCAGGTAGATCAGGGCGTAAGGGGCAAGCTGGCGCATAAAGGCACTCCATTACAGGTAGCGCCAGCATAGGAAGCCTGCGAGGCAGATTGAAATATGCAGAAAGTACCAGTCAGGCAGTACCAAGGTAGTAGCTCGCCCGGAGCGGCGCGGTTTTAGCATGGGTGATCACGGCCATCACACTGGAGGAGATTGACCATGCGTATTCTCAAAGCGCTGCTCCTGCCGTTGTTGTTGATCCTGACCCTGATCGGCGTCGACAAGCTCCACAGCCCCCGCCCGGCGCCATTGCTGGTCTTGCCCGCGACACCGGGGCACTAACCGTGTCGGCCCTGTGGCGGATCAACCTTTGGGTCAGCGGGTTTTTCGTCCTGGTCACCCTGGCGTGCATGGGGTTGCTGGTGCACCAGGCGCTGGCGGACGTGGAGCGCGAACTGCAATCCGCCGAGGCGGTGGTCGAGTACCTGAGCGAAACCGCCGAGCGTGATCCCGCCAGCCTCCAGCCGCGATTGACGGGCAGCCTGCGGCATGTGCGGGTGCGCTGGCTGGAGCCCGGCGAAGCGGCACGGCTGCCGGTTCAGGCCGGACTCGATGCGTGGCTCGGGCGGCTGTTGTTCGCCGAAGCCCGGTACAGTGCGCGAGTCCTGGATTTGCACGATGGCCGGCGCGTTCAGATTGCGGTCGATTCACGGGATGAGATCGACGAAGTCTGGGATTCGCTGCAGCAATTGCTGGGCCTGTGCGGCCTCGCCTTGATCTTGAGCCTGCTCACCATCCGCTGGGCCGTGCGCCGTGGCATGGGCTTGCTCGATGAATTGTTGCGCGCGTTGCAGCAGGTCTCGGGCGGCCAGCTCAAGGTGCGATTGCGCGCGGAAGGTATGCCGGAGGCACGGCAGCTGGCAGCGCATTTCAATCGCATGACCACTGCGCTGGAGCGGTCGCGCGCCGATAATGCCCATCTGACACAGACGTTATTGGCGGTGCAGGAACAGGAGCGCACTCATCTGGCGCAGACCCTGCACGATGATCTCGGCCAGTACCTGGCAGGGATTCGCGCCCAGGCCTGTCTGTTGCGGCTGGTGACGGATCAACCCGTGGTGATGGAACGCACGGTGCGTGAGCTGGAACACAACTGCGAACACCTGCAACAGGGATTTCGGGCGCTGGTGCATGACCTCTATCCGGTGGTACTGCAACACCTGCCGTTGGCAGAAGCCTTTGGCCTGCTGGTGGAGCAATGGCAGGGGCGGCACGGCATTGACTGCCAGCTGCGGATCGGCGCGCAGTTGCCGCCCTTGTCCGCGCCGGACAAAACCCAGCTCTATCGCCTGTTGCAGGAAGCGCTGACCAACGTCGCCCGGCATGCGCAGGCCACCCGGGTGCGGGTTCGCCTGCAACATCGAGGCGCGCATCTGCACCTGTTGATTCGCGATAACGGGCGCGGCGCCACACAACCGCAGCGGCCCGGCGTCGGTTTGTATTCGATGTACGAACGCGCCCGCAGCGTCGGCGGCGAATTGCGGGTCATCAGCCACCCCGGCGCCGGATGGGCGCTGGCCTTGAGCATGCCTTTGGAGGTGTCATGAATATTCTGCTGGTCGATGACCATGCGGTGGTCCGTCAGGGCTACGCGAGTTTGTTGCGGGCGTTGTTGCCGGCAATGGAAGTGCGTGAAGCTGCCACCGGCGAAGACGCGCTGATCCGGGTTCAGGAAGCCGTGCCGAACCTGGTGATCATGGATTTCGGTTTGCCGGGGATCAGCGGGCTGGAAACCACCCGACGTTTGCGTCAACGGCTGCCGCAATTGCGGGTGCTGTTTTTCAGCATGCACGATGAACTGCCCTTGGTGCGCCAGGCGCTGGAGGCGGGTGCCTCGGGTTACTTGACCAAGAGCTCGGCGCCGCAAGTGCTGATTGAGGCGGTGCAGCGGATCCTCGCCGGCCATGCCTACATCGAACAGCCCCTGGCCACCCAACTGGCGTGCCACCCGCAACAGGACGCCAGCGACCCGCGATTGCAGAGCATGACCCAGCGCGAGCTGGAGATTTTCGTGATGCTCGCCAAAGGCACGCCAGCGCGGTTGATTGCCGAACAGTTGAGCATCAGCAGCAAAACCGTCTCCAACCACCTGACCTTGCTCAAGAGCAAATTGCAGGTCACGTCCCATGCCGAACTGGTGCATTTGGGGATTGATATGGGGGTGGTGCGCAAGGCGGGCTGACTCGACAGTGCCGGCAACCCATATCCACTGTGGGAGCGAGCCTGCTCGCGAATACGTCGGCACATTCAACCTCTCAGTTGACTGTTACACCGCTATCGCGAGCAGGCTCACTCCCACAATGGTTTTGTGTGCATACAGTTCATTTGTTCCAGGTCGTCGGGCAACCGCTGCAGCCCTCCATGTTCGCATCCTGAAAATTCGCATAATGCTGCCGCGACCCGCTGAGGTTGGCCTGTTCCAGATTGCTTTCACTTAATTTGGCTTCTTGCAGGTTGGCGTCACTGAGGTTGGCACCTTTGAGGTCAGCCTTGCTCAACCAGGTCATTTCCAGGTCCGCGGCCCGCAGATTGGTGTTGTGCATTCTCGCGCCGGAGAGGCGGGCGAATTGCAGGTAGGCGCCGCTGAGGTTGGCGTCCTGGAATTGCGCGCCTTGGGCAAACATCCCCCAGCCCTGAATCGCCATCAACGTTGAACCGGTGAAATCCGCCAGCCGCAGGTTGCTTTGTTGCAGGCTGGCGCGGGTCAGGTTGGCGCCTTGCAGCTGCGCTTTTTCCAGGTTGGCGAGGTCGAGTCGGGCGTGCCGCAGGTCGGCATCGCGCAGGTCGGCGCCGCTGAGGTTCATGTTGCGCAGGTCCTGATTGCTCAGGTTTGCGCCTTTGAGATTGGCGCCGGGGCATTGGCTGTGATCGGCGATGGTGCAGCCGTTGATGATGAGTGGGGAGTCGTCGCCGTTGTCGGCGAAAACCGGAAGGGCGGCAAGCAATAGCAGTAGAGGCAGGTACTTCATGACAGGTCCTCGAAAGGTGGAGGGCAGCTGGATACACAAAAAACAACGGTTATGTGGGTTCCTGTGGCGAGGGAGCTTGCTCCCGCCCGGCTGCGCAGCAGTCGTAAATCCAGGCAACTCGGTGTTGCTGAAAAATGAGGGGGTCGCTTCGCAGCCCAGCGGGAGCAAGCGCCCTCGCCACAGAAAAGCTTGTTGAGCACCAGAAAACCCCCTGTGAGCACAGGGGGCAAGCGGATTACTTCTGCGCAGTCTTGTTGTCCCAACTCGGAATCTTGAACACCCAGAACGACCCGCCCTGAGCCACCGGCTTGGTCAGCTCGGCCATGTCACCGCCCCACAATGGCACCGCACCGCCGTAACCGACGGTCACGCCGACGTATTGCTCGCCGTCCTGTTCCCAGGTGATCGGCGGCGAGACGATGCCGCTGCCGGTCTGGAACTTCCACAGCTCAGCGCCGGTTTTCGCGTCGAACGCCTTGAGGAAACCGTCGCCGGTGCCGGTAAACACCAGGTTGCCTTTGGTGGCCAATACGCCGGCCCATAGCGGCAGCGCTTCCTTGTGTTCCCAAATCACTTTGCCGGTGGTGGGGTTCATGGCGCGCAGGGAGCCGACGTGATCGTCGTACATGCGCTTGATGCGGAAACCCATGCCCAGATAGGCCGAGCCCTTCTTGTAGTTGACCTCTTCGGTCCAGTATTCCTCTTTCCACTGGTTGCCCGGAATGTAGAACAGCCCGGTGTCCTGGCTGTACGCCATCGGGTTCCAGTTCTTGCCGCCGAGGAACGGCGGCGACACTTCCACTGACTTGCCCTTGGTCTCGCCCGGCAAAGGTTTGGCCGGACGCTGGCCTGGATTTTCCACCGGTTTGCCGGTCTTGAGGTCGATGTGGCTGGCCCAGGTGATGTTGTCGACGAAGGGGAATGCGTTCTGCAATTTGCCGTTGTTGCGATCGACCACGTAGAAGAAACCGTTGCGGTCCGCGTGGCCGGTGGCCTTGATCGTTTTGCCGTCCTTGTCCTTGTAATCGAACAGCACCAGTTCGTTGTTGCCGGAGAAATCCCAGGCATCGTTTGGCGTGTGCTGGTAGAACCATTTCACCTCGCCGGTGCTCGGGTCGACGCCGACCTGGCCAGAAGTGTAGAGGCTGTCATAGTCGTGGGGGTTGCCATCCTTGGCGGTGCGCGCCCAGGTATTCCACGGGCCGGGGTTGCCGGCGCCGACGATGATGGTGTTGGTGTCCGGATCGAAACTGGCGCTCTGCCAAGGCGCACCGCCGCCGTGGCTCCAGGCTTCGACCTTGCCGGTTTCGGTGGTCGGGTCATCCGGCCAGGACGGTGCCTTGACGTCGCCGGTGGTGGTGCTGTCCTTGCCGTTCAGCCGGCCCATGTGGCCTTCGACGAAGGGCCGCATCCAGACTTCTTCACCCGTATCGGGGTCGCGCGCAAACAGCTGGCCGACCACGCCGAACTCATCGCCGGAGCTGCCGTGAATCAGCAGCACCTTGCCGGTGGTCTTGTCTTTGATCAGCACCGGGGCGCCGGTCATGGTGTAGCCGGCGGCATGATCGCCGAACTTCTTGTTCCACACCACTTTGCCGGTGTTCTTGTCCAGGGCGACCAGGCGTGCATCGAGGGTGCCGAAGTAGATCTTGTCGCCAAAGATCGCCGCCCCGCGATTGACCACATCGCAGCACGGACGAATGTTGTCCGGCAGGCGATGGTTGTAGGTCCACAAGCGTTTGCCGGTCTTGGCATCCAGAGCAAACACCCGCGAATAGGAACCGGTGACGTAGACCACGCCATCGCTGACGATGGCCTGGGATTCCTGGCCGCGCTGCTTCTCATCGCCGAACGAATAGGACCAGGCCGGCGTCAGCTTGAACACGTTCTTGTCGTTGACCTGCGCCAACGGGCTCCAGCGTTGAGCGTTGGTGCCCATGCCGTATTGCAGCACGTCCTTGGTGGTGAGGTGATCGTTGGCAATGTCTTCCCACGTCACGTTGCGGGTGGGCGTGGCCGGTGCGGTTGCGGCGTGACTTGCAGCACTCAGGGACAGGCTGCCCACCAGCAGAAAAGCCTGCACGGCGATAGACAGAGGGGAAAGGGCGGGTAGCGATCTTATTGTCATGGTTGCGGTTCCCAGTGGAGGTTTTGGCCTGCACAGGGTGGTGCGCCCGGCCAGTTGCCGGATACGGAAAAAGTCCCGCTGTGACCGGGAAGACTTCCCGAACGGCACCTGATTTGGGTGTGCGTCACAAGCCCTACTACCAAGGGACTAGAAGGCGACCACCAAAGCAGCATGGGGATTGCGCGAGGCCGGTACCAATATGGGTGCCATAGCCTCTTCAAAGAGGTTTTGCGTGCAATCTTGAGGGCATAACAATGACAACAAAACGCAACGCCTTGCTCGTTGCCGGACTGCTGGCCGGCTTTATCAGTGCAGGCTCCGTCTGGGCCCACGGCAACGTGGTACCGCAGGCGATCGCCACCCCAGGCCTGACCCCGATCAAAGATGCCGGCGTGCAGGTGGATGCCGACGGTTGGGCGGCGGTGAATCCGTATCGCGCCTCCCCGGAACATGAGAAAGCCGTGGAAATCGGCTCCTCGGCCTATAACCAGAACTGCGCCGCCTGTCATGGCCTGGAAGCCAAGTCCGGCGGCATCGCCCCCGATTTGCGCATGCTCGACGTCGGTGAAGCGGGTGATGAATGGTTCGTCGAACGCGTGCGTCACGGCGCTGTGCGGGATGGCCGGGTCTACATGCCGAAAATGGCCGATTACCTGAGCCAGGAAGCTCTGTGGGCGGTGCGCACCTACCTGGACACCGTTCGCGTCGAGGAGTAACCCATGCGCCTCCTCGCTGTGTTGATCAGCGCTGTGTTGCTGTGCTGCCAGGTCGTGCAGGCGCAGGTCCGTACCTATGACGAAATGATCGCTGCCGGGGAGTTGAAAGTGGCGGTCTACAAGGACTTCGCCCCCTACAGTTTTGAAGACGCCGGCCAGCCGCGCGGGGTTGATGTCGAGCTCGCCGGAGCCTTGGCCAAAGCGCTGGGCGTGCGCCTGACGCTGATCTGGGCGCCCGCCGGCGAGAAGCTCGATGACGACCTGCGCGACTACATCTGGCGGGCCAGTCAGCTGCATGATCTGCAACTCGCCGACCTGATGATGCGCGTGCCGTATGACCGCGATTACGCACAAAAACGCAACGAACTGGGTGAGCTGGAAAACGGCCATGTGGTGATGTTCGGGCCGTACCAGAACGAACAATGGCAGGTCGCCTATGATCGCCGCCGTCTCGACAAGGTAGGCAGCGTCGCCGTGTTCGAACACCATCCGATTGGCGTCGAAGTCGACAGCGTGCCGTCGTTCTACCTGACGTCGGTATTTAACGGCATGCTCGCCGGCAAAACCCACCACTATCCCGGTGTACCGCAAGCCTTCGCCGCGATGAAGGCCGGTGAAGTCGATGCGGTGATGGCCATGCGTGGCGAGATCGACTGGCAAGTTCACCAAGCCAACGATCCACAAGTGGCGCTGGCGCAAAACGCTTACCCGAACATGGGCAAGCAACTCTGGGAGATCGGCATGGCGGTGCATGAAAGCAACCGGCAACTGGCCTATGCCGTGGAAGAGGCGCTGGAGGGCTTGATCCGTGAAGGGGCGGTCAACACCATTTACGGTCATTACGGCCTGCGCTATGACGTGCCCGAGATGTACCAACCGTGAACTGGCGAGCGAGTTGCCTGTTGCTCTGCTGGTTGCCCCTGGCGGCGCACGCTGCCGGTATCGAACCGGGCAAAGACCCGGTGCCCTCGGTGATGTGGGCCTTCTACCACAAGCAGATGCTCGGCAATGCACCGTTCGTGTTCGATGACCGGGTCAAGCTGCTGGCGCCGCCGTTCGCCGAAGATGCCCGGCAAGTGCCATTGGAAATCGACGCCCGGGCGTTTAAAGGCGAGGTGGTGAAAATCCTCGCTTGGGCGGAACTCAATCCGTTGCCGAAAATAGTCGATTTCCAACCGCTGGATCGTGTATTGCCGTGGCTGTCGATCCGCATCCGTATCGAACAAGCCACGCCGTTGCGCGCGGCGGTGCTGACCCGTGACGGCCTCTGGCATGTCGGCTCGACACTGATCGATGCGGCGGGCGGTGGTTGCACTGCGCCCAGCGTCGTGCGCACCGAGCCTGGCTGGGAAGAGCATATCGGCGAAGTACTGGGCGGTCGTTATCCGCGCGGTGAGTTCAGCCGGGTGCGCTTGCAAGTGGCGCATCCGATGGACAACGGCATGGTCAGCGGCATCCCTGAATTCTTTATCAACCATGCTGAACTGCGCGACGGGAACGATCAGCTGCTGGCCCGACTGGAGCTGTTTCCCGCCGTCAGCGAGAACCCCAACCTGGCCTTCGACATCGAAGGGGCAGGGCAGACGCGCCTGGTGCTGCGCGACAACAGCGGCAATCAATTCGATGCGGCCATACCCTGACCCCAAGGAGCGCGTGATGCGCTGGATGCTGCTGTTGTTCATGAGCCTGAGCCTGCCGGCCCTGGCGGACCTCGATTACGTGCTCAAGCCCCGGCAAATCGCCGAAGACACCTGGCTGCTCGAAGGCAGCACCGACAATTTCGCCAAGGCCAACGGCGGCAACATCGTCAATACCGCGTTCATCGTCACTGACCGCGGGGTGGTGGTGATCGACACCGGGCCGTCCAGGCGCTACGGCGAAGCGATGCGCAAAGCCATCGCCGCGACCACTGATAAACCGGTGATTGAGGTGTTGCTGACCCATCACCACCCGGACCATGTGCTGGGCAACCAAGCCTTCAGCGACGTGCCAATCGGTGCGTTGGCCGGCACCACCGAGCTGTTGCATCGGCAGGGTGACGCCATGGCCGAAAATATGTATCGACTGGTGGGGGACTGGATGCGCGGCACCGAAGTGCTGCTGCCGACCCGGACGCTGGAGCCTGGCGTATTGAATTTTGGGAATCACGATCTGCGCCTGCTGAGCCTGGGTGGGCACACCGGTGCGGATCTGGCTATTCTCGACCAGAGAACCGGCGTGCTGTTTGCCGGGGACCTGGTGTTTTATCAAAGGGCGCTGACCACGCCCAACAGTCCGGGGCTGTCGGTGTGGCTGGCGGACATCGCCACGCTACAAGGCCTGCCGTGGACGCTGATCGTGCCCGGCCATGGACCGGTGGCCACGGACACAAAACCGTTCGAGCAAATGCGCGACTACCTCACCTGGCTCGATCAGCTCATGCGAGACGGCGCCGCCAATGGCAGTGACATGAGCGAGATGATCCGCAGCCCCATTCCCGAGCGGTTTGCTGGCATCAGCCTGAGTCGCTATGAGCTGATTCGCAGCGTCAGCCATCTGTATCCGCGTTATGAGCGCGCGCAGATGACCCGAGTCGATTCCACCGCAAACAAATGACCCACACAACTTTTTTGTGGGAGCGAGCCTGCTCGCGAAAGCAGTGTGTCGATTGACAATAATGTTGCCTGACACGGCGCCTTCGCGAGCAGGCTCGCTCCCACAGGGGCCGGTGTCGACCTACATAACCGGTGTTCATCTGCTCCGACCCGCTACTAAGGAACTAGCAATCTCCACACTGCGGGCAATTGTTGCGAGGGCGGCGGCGCCCAAGAATCTGCACCAGACCGGGAAAATTTCCCGGGTATAACAAAAACCGCAGAGGCAGCCGTCATGACCCAACCCGCACGTCGCCAACCCTTCGTCTTGAGCCTGTTGCTCAGTGCCATGCTGTTGTCCGGCCAGGCATTGGCCGGCGTCACCGACCAGGACATTCTCCAGGACCCCAAGAACCCGGAGCAGATCGTCACCAACGGTCTGGGCGTCCAGGGTCAGCGCTACAGCCCGCTGGATACGCTCAACGTCAGTAACGTGAAGGACTTGCGCCCGGTCTGGGCGTTCTCCTTTGGCGGGGAAAAACAGCGCGGTCAGCAAGCACAGCCGATGATCAAGGACGGCGTGATGTACATGACCGGGTCCTACTCGCGGGTGTTCGCCGTGGATGCTCGCACCGGCAAAAAACTCTGGCAATACGATGCGCGCCTGCCCGATGACATCCGTCCTTGCTGTGATGTGATCAACCGTGGCGTCGCGCTGTACGGCGACCTGGTGTTCTTCGGCACCCTCGACGCCAAGCTTGTGGCCCTGAACAAGGACACCGGCAAAGTGGTCTGGAGCAAGAAAGTTGCCGACCACAAAGAAGGTTATTCGATCAGCGCCGCGCCGCTGGTCATCAACGGCAAACTGATCACGGGCGTGGCCGGTGGCGAATTCGGCGTGGTCGGCAAGATCGAAGCCTACGACCCGAAAAACGGCGATCTGCTGTGGACCCGACCTACCGTCGAAGGCCACATGGGTTACACCTACAAGGACGGCAAAGCGGTAGAGAACGGTATCTCCGGCGGTGAAGCCGGCAAGACCTGGCCCGGCGATCTCTGGAAAACCGGCGGCGCGGCGCCTTGGCTCGGCGGCTACTACGACCCGGAAACCAATCTGCTGCTGTTCGGTACCGGCAACCCGGCGCCATGGAACTCGCACCTGCGTCCTGGCGATAACCTCTACTCGTCGTCGCGCCTGGCGCTCAACCCGGACGACGGCACCATCAAATGGCACTTCCAGAGCACGCCGCACGACGGTTGGGACTATGACGGCGTGAACGAGCTGGTGTCGTTCAACTACACCGAAGGCGGCAAAGAAATCAAAGCCGCCGCCACTGCTGACCGTAACGGTTTCTTCTACGTGCTGGACCGCACCAACGGCAAATTCATTCGCGGCTTCCCGTTCGTGGACAAGATCACCTGGGCCACTGGCCTGGATAAAGAGGGCCGGCCGATCTACAACGAAGCCAGCCGCCCTGGCGCACCGGGCACCGAAGCCAAAGGCAGTTCGGTGTTTGTCGCCCCGGCGTTCCTCGGCGCGAAAAACTGGATGCCGATGGCCTACAACAAGGACACCGGACTGTTCTACGTGCCGTCCAACGAGTGGGGCATGGACATCTGGAACGAAGGCATCGCCTACAAGAAAGGCGCGGCGTTCCTCGGTGCAGGCTTCACCATCAAGCCGTTGAATGAAGACTACATCGGTGTGCTGCGTGCCATCGATCCGAAGACCGGCAAGGAAGTCTGGCGCCACAAGAACTTCGCGCCGCTGTGGGGCGGGGTGCTGACCACCAAGGGCAACCTGGTGTTCACCGGCACGCCGGAAGGTTTCCTCCAGGCGTTCAACGCCAAGACCGGCGAGAAAGTCTGGGAATTCCAGACCGGCTCCGGCGTCCTCGGCTCGCCTGTGACCTGGGAAATGGACGGCGAACAATACGTTTCGGTGCTGTCCGGCTGGGGTGGCGCCGTGCCGTTGTGGGGCGGCGAAGTAGCCAAGCGCATCAAGGACTTCAACCAGGGTGGGATGCTCTGGACCTTCAAGCTGCCCAAAGACCTCGTCGCCAAACACTAACCCTGAATCCACCGCATTGATCGTTCCCACGCTCTGCGTGGGAATGCAGCCCGGGACGCTCTGCGTCCCAAGAGCCGAACGCGGAGCGTCCGTTGAGGCATTCCCACGCGGAGCGTGGGAACGATCAAGAACCGAGGCGTTTTCTACGACCAAATAACGAGAGTCCCCCTGCCAACGGCGCATTCGTCTGGCACGCGGGGCTCTCTACTATCGGTTCATCGCCTGTTTGCCCGACAGGCATCGACCCAGACAGAGGCCCACCATGATCTACGCACAACCCGGAACACCCGGCGCCGTCGTTTCCTTCAAAGCGCGCTACGGCAACTTCATCGGCGGCGAGTTCGTTGCCCCGGTCAATGGCGAGTACTTCACCAACACCTCGCCGGTCACCGGTGAAGTCATCGCCGAATTCCCGCGTTCCAACGCCGCCGACATCGAAAAAGCCCTCGACGCTGCCCATGCGGCGGCGGATGCCTGGGGCAAGACCTCGGCCCAGGATCGCTCGCTGGTGCTGCTGAAAATCGCCGACCGTATCGAACAGAACCTGGAAATCCTCGCTGTCACCGAAACCTGGGACAACGGCAAGGCCGTGCGCGAGACCTTGAACGCCGACGTGCCGCTGGCCGCCGACCATTTTCGCTACTTCGCTGGCTGCATCCGCGCCCAAGAGGGCGGCGCCGCCGAGATTAATGAGCTGACCACCGCCTATCACTTCCACGAGCCGCTGGGCGTGGTCGGGCAGATCATCCCGTGGAACTTCCCGCTGCTGATGGCCGCCTGGAAACTCGCCCCGGCCCTGGCTGCCGGCAACTGCGTGGTGCTCAAACCCGCCGAACAGACGCCGCTGTCGATCATGGTCTTCGCCGAGCTGATCGCCGACTTGCTGCCACCCGGCGTTTTGAACATCGTTCAGGGCTTCGGCCGTGAAGCGGGTGAGGCGCTGGCCACCAGCAAGCGCATCGCCAAGATTGCCTTCACCGGTTCCACGCCGATTGGCGCGCACATCATGAAATGCGCGGCCGAGAACATCATTCCAAGCACCGTCGAGCTGGGCGGCAAGTCGCCGAACATCTTCTTCGAAGACATCATGCAAGCCGAGCCGCAGTTCATCGAGAAGGCCGCTGAAGGCCTGGTGCTGGCGTTCTTCAACCAGGGTGAAGTCTGCACCTGTCCGTCCCGGGCCCTGGTGCAGGAGTCGATCTACGACGACTTCATGAAAGTGGTGATGACGAAGATCGTCAAGATCAAGCGCGGCAACCCGCTGGACACCGAAACCATGGTCGGCGCCCAGGCGTCCGAGCAGCAATACGACAAGATCCTCTCGTACCTGAAAATTGCCCAGGAGGAGGGTGCCGAACTGCTCACCGGCGGCGCGGCCGAGCGTCTGGAGGGCGACTTGTCCAGCGGCTATTACATCCAGCCGACCCTGCTCAAGGGCCACAACAAAATGCGCGTGTTCCAGGAAGAAATCTTTGGCCCGGTGGTGGGTATCACCACCTTCAAGGACGAAGCCGAAGCTCTGGCGATCGCCAACGACAGCGAGTTCGGTCTCGGCGCCGGCCTGTGGACCCGCGACATCAACCGCGCCTACCGCATGGGCCGGGCGATCAAGGCCGGGCGGGTCTGGACCAACTGCTACCACCTGTACCCGGCGCATGCGGCGTTCGGTGGCTACAAGAAGTCCGGTGTCGGCCGTGAAAACCACAAGATGATGCTCGACCATTATCAGCAGACCAAAAACCTGCTGGTGAGCTACGACATCAACCCGATGGGCTTCTTCTGATCCCCTAGGCACACCGCAATCCCCTGTGGGAGCGAGCCTGCTCGCGAAGGCGGCCTGACAGTCAACATCCATGTTGAATGTGCTGGCCTCTTCGCGAGCAGGCTCGCTCCCACATTGGTTTTTGTGCGATTGAAGACCCCCTACCAACGCACGCCGCGACCTCGTTCGAAAGTAGCATTCGGTCGTCTCGCGCCCCGTGCATTAATGGCTTTACCGGAATGTCCCGGCACAAGAAGAGGATTGACCCATGTGGAATAAACCCGCGTTTACCGATCTGCGCATTGGTTTTGAAGTGACGATGTATTTCGCCAACCGTTGATTGTCCACCCGGCCAGCCGTCGCGTTGGCCGGGCCTGCCTTCTGGAGCCTCCCATGCACATCCGCGTTCTCGGTTCCGCCGCTGGTGGCGGTTTTCCGCAATGGAACTGCAACTGCCGCCAATGCGCCGGGATGCGCAATGGCAGCCTGCGGGCGCAACGGCGCACGCAGTCGTCGATTGCCCTGAGCGACAACGGTGTGGAGTGGGTGCTGTGCAATGCGTCACCGGACATTCGCGCGCAGCTTGAAGGTTTCCCGGAACTACAACCGGCCCGCCGCTTGCGCGATACGGCGATCGCCGCAGTCGTCCTGCTGGACAGCCAGATCGACCATTGCACTGGTCTGTTGAGCCTGCGCGAAGGCTGCCCACATTCGGTCTGGTGCACGGAACGCGTGCATCAAGACCTGAGCAGTGGTTTTCCCTTATTCACCATGCTTGAGCACTGGAACGGCGGGTTGCACTGGCAACCGGTCGGGCTGGACCGTGAACCATTCCGCATCAAAGCCTGCGAACACCTGCAATTTCGCGCGATTCCGCTGGTGAGCAACGCGCCGCCGTACTCGCCCAATCGCGGCCATCCGCAACCGGGCGACACCATCGGTTTGTTTATCGAAGACCGGCGCAGCGGCGCCAGCGTGTTCTACGCCCCGGGCCTTGGGCAAATCGACGACGAAGTGCTGAGCTGGATGCAGCGCGCCGATTGCCTGCTGCTGGACGGCACCCTGTGGCGCGACGACGAGATGCGCGTGTGTGAAGTCGGCCAGAGCCTGGGCAGTGAAATGGGGCATCTACCGCAAAGCGGTCCTGGCGGGATGCTTGAAGTGCTGGAAAGGTTTACCCGTCAACGCAAAGTGCTGATCCACATTAACAACACCAATCCGATCCTCGATGAAGACTCGGCTGAGCGCGCGTTGCTGGCGCGGCGGGGGATTGAGGTGGCTTTTGATGGCATGAGTATTGAGCTGTAGCTCATGGCCTCTTCGCGGGCGAGCCTCGCTCCTGCAAGTTTTGTGTCGTGCGCTACTTCTGCAGTCGGCGAGACCTTGTAGGAGCGAGGCTTGCCCGCGAAGGTGTCAGCCGTAACACCGAGAAATCCGGAGAACCGCAATGACTGACCAACCCATGTCCCCCGCCGAGTTCGAGCAAGCCCTGCGCGCCAAAGGCGCCTACTACCACATCCACCACCCGTTCCACCAAGCCATGTACGCCGGCCGTGCTACCCGCGAGCAGATTCAGGGCTGGGTCGCCAATCGCTTCTGCTACCAGGTGAACATCCCGCTCAAGGATGCCGCGATCCTCGCCAACTGCCCGGACCGCGACGTGCGCCGTGAATGGCTGCAACGCATCCTCGACCACGATGGCGTCCCCGGCAGCGAAGGCGGCATTGAAGCCTGGCTGCGTCTGGGTGAAGCGGTGGGGTTGGACCGTGAGCAAATCCTTTCTCAGGAATTGGTGCTGCCTGGCGTGCGCTTCGCGGTGGACGCCTACGTCAATTTCGCCCGTCGCGCCTGTTGGCAGGAAGCGGCCAGCAGTTCGCTCACCGAACTGTTCGCGCCGCAGATCCATCAGTCCCGACTCGACGCCTGGCCCACCCATTACCCGTGGATCGACCCGGCCGGTTACGACTATTTCCGCACGCGCCTGAGCCAGGCGCGGCGCGATGTCGAGCATGGTTTGCGCATCACCCTGGCGCACTACGTCACGGTCGACGGCCAGCAACGCATGTTGGAGATTCTGCAGTTCAAGCTCGACGTGCTGTGGAGCATGCTCGACGCGATGAGCATGGCCTATGAGCTGGGTCGGCCGCCGTATCACACCGTCACCAAGCAGAATGTCTGGCACCGGGGGATCGCCCTGTGAACCTGATCGAACAGCCACCCGGTCCGCCCTTGTGGTTATTGGCCGAGCTGACCTATCGCTGCCCGTTGCAATGCCCGTATTGCTCCAACCCGCTGGATTTCGCCCAGCAAGGCGAGGAATTGAGTACCGAAGAATGGATTCGGGTGTTCCGCGAAGCCCGGGAGATGGGCGCGGCGCAACTGGGTTTTTCTGGCGGTGAACCGTTGGTGCGACAGGACCTGGCCGAGCTGATCAAAGCGGCGCGGGACATGGGCTATTACACCAACCTCATCACCTCGGGCATCGGCCTGACCGAGCAGAAAGTCCGCGACTTCAAGGTCGCCGGGCTGGACCACATCCAGATCAGCTTTCAGGCCGCCGACGAGCAGGTCAACAACATGCTCGCCGGCTCGCGCAAGGCCTTCGCCCAGAAGCTCGCCATGGCCCGAGCAGTCAAGGCCCAGGGTTACCCGATGGTGCTGAATTTCGTCACCCACCGGCACAACATCGACCAGATCGCGCAGATCATCGACCTTTGCCTGGAACTGGAAGCGGACTTCGTCGAGCTGGCCACCTGTCAGTTCTACGGCTGGGCCGAACTCAACCGCGTCGGCCTGTTGCCGACCCGCGAGCAATTGCAGCGCGCCGAGCGCATCACCAACGAATACCGCGAGCGGCTCGAGGCCCAAGGGCATCCCTGCAAGCTGATCTTCGTCACCCCGGACTACTACGAAGAGCGCCCCAAGACCTGCATGAACGGCTGGGCCAACCTGTTTCTCGACATCACCCCGGACGGCACGGCACTGCCTTGTCACAGCGCCCGCCAGTTACCGGTGGAGTTTCCCAACGTGCGCGAACATAGCGTCTCGCACATCTGGACCGAATCCTTCGGCTTCAATCGCTTTCGTGGCGATGACTGGATGAAAGAGCCGTGCCGCTCCTGCGATGAGAAGCACAAGGATTTGGGTGGCTGTCGCTGCCAGGCGTTCATGCTGACCGGTGATGCCGAAAACGCCGACCCGGTGTGCAGCAAGTCGGCGCACCACGGGGTGATCCTCAAGGCCCGCGACGAAGCGGACGCGCCGGGGCAGGGCATGGAGCACCTTACGTTGCGTAACGAGAAAGCATCGCGGCTGATCTATCGCGGATAAACCAAGGACGACACAAATTCCCTGTAGGCGTGAGCCTGCTTGCGAAGAGGCCTGCACATTCAACATCTACATTGCCTGACCCACCGCTTTCGCGAGCAGGCTCGCTCCCACAGGGGATTTACGGTGAATACAATATCGGCCTGCTTGCTACCCATTGGTCTGATTGCATTCGCGTCGGGATGGGTTAGTGTGGTTCTACCTTCAAAACAATAAAAACAGGCTTTCCAATGAGCCAGAGTCTCAGCCAGCTGCGTAAATTCGTTTCGCCTGAAATCATCTTCGGTGCCGGTTGCCGGCATAACGTCGGCAACTGCGCCAAAACCTTTGGTGCGCGCAAGGTGCTGGTGGTCAGCGACCCCGGTGTGATTGCCGCCGGTTGGGTGGCCGATGTCGAAGCCAGCCTGCAAGCCCAGGGCATCGACTACTTTCTCTATAGCGACGTGTCACCCAACCCGCGGGTCGAGGAAGTCATGCTCGGCGCCGAGTTGTACAAGGAAAACCACTGCGATGTGATCGTTGCGGTCGGCGGTGGCAGCCCGATGGATTGCGGCAAAGGCATCGGCATCGTCGTCGCCCACGGGCGCAACATCCTTGAATTTGAAGGCGTGGACACCATTCGTGTGCCCAGCCCGCCGTTGATCCTGATTCCGACCACCGCCGGCACCTCGGCCGATGTCTCGCAATTCGTGATCATTTCCAACCAGCAAGAACGCATGAAGTTCTCCATCGTCAGCAAGGCCGTGGTGCCGGACGTGTCGCTGATCGACCCGGAAACCACCCTGAGCATGGACCCGTTCCTGTCGGCCTGTACCGGCATTGATGCGCTGGTGCATGCCATCGAAGCGTTCGTCTCCACCGGCCACGGGCCACTGACCGACCCGCACGCCCTGGAAGCGATGCGCCTGATCAACGGCAACCTGGTGCAGATGATCGCCAACCCGGGCGACATCGCCCTGCGCGAAAAAATCATGCTGGGCAGCATGCAGGCCGGACTGGCGTTCTCCAACGCGATTCTGGGCGCGGTGCACGCGATGTCCCACAGCCTCGGCGGCTTCCTCGATTTGCCCCACGGCTTGTGTAACGCGGTATTGGTGGAACACGTGGTGGCGTTCAACTACAGCTCGGCGCCGGATCGCTTCAAGGTGATCGCCGAGACCCTCGGCATCGATTGCCGTGGCCTCAATCACCGGCAGATCAGCGGACGGCTGGTCGAGCACCTGATAGCCCTGAAACACGCGATCGGCTTCCATGAAACCCTGGGGTTGCACGGGGTCAGCACCGCGGACATTCCGTTCCTGTCGCAACACGCCATGCACGACCCCTGCATCCTCACCAACCCGCGCGAATCCAGTCAGCGTGATGTCGAGGTCGTCTATGGCGAAGCCCTCTGACGAGCAGCAACGCGCGCTCGCCGGGCTACTGGGATTAGGCAGCCACTCGGCGCGCAAGAGCCATTACCCGGAACTCGCCGCACGGCTGGACGAGTTGGAAGCCGAGCGCAACCGCTACAAGTGGCTGTTCGAAAACGCCGTGCACGGGATCTTCCAGGCCAGCCTGCTGCAAGGCATGCGCGCCGCCAACCCGGCGCTGGCACGAATGCTCGGCTATCAGGACCCGCAAGAAGTGTTGTTTTCGCTGGCGGACCTGGCGAGCAACCTGTTTGTCGGCGGTGCCCGGGAGCTGGAGAACATCGGCGAAATCCTCCGCCACCAAGGCAGCCTGCACGGTTATGAAACCCAATTGCGGCGCAAGGACGGCAGCAGCCTCGACGTGTTGATGAACCTGTTGCTCAAACCCGATCAGGAAGGGCTGGTAGAGGGCTTTGTCGCCGACATCACCGAACGCAAAATCGCCCAGCAGCGCCTGCAACAACTCAATGACGAATTGGAGCAGCGGGTGACCGCGCGCACCGACGAACTGCTCGAAGCCAATCGCAACCTGCAACAGCAGATCACCCAGCGTAAACAGATCGCAGAAGCGTTGCGCGACGCCCGGGACGCCGCCGAAGCCGCCAACCGCAGCAAGGACAAATACCTCGCTGCCGCCAGCCATGACTTGCTGCAACCGCTCAACGCCGCCCGTTTGCTGATCTCGACGTTACGCGAGCGCAAATTGCCGGATGTCGAGCAGGTGCTGGTGGAGCGCACGCACCAGGCCCTGGAAGGCGCTGAAGATTTGCTCACCGATTTGCTCGACATCTCCCGACTCGATCAGGCTGCCGTCAAGCCGGACGTCGCGTTGTACCGCCTCGACGAATTGCTCGCGCCGCTGGTCTCGGAGTTCCAGTCGGTGGCCGAGGCCGCCGGGTTGAACCTGCGGGTGCACATGGGCGACTACGCCATTCACACCGACTTGCGCTTGATGACCCGAATCCTGCGCAACTTTCTCAGCAACGCCTGCCGATATACCGATGAGGGCTGCATTCTGCTGGGGGCCAGACGGCGCGGCAACATGCTGCGCCTGGAAGTGTGGGACACCGGGCGCGGGATCGCGGCGGACCGGCTGGACTCGATCTTCCTCGAATTCAATCAACTGGACGTCGGGCGCGCCGCTGACCGTAAGGGCGTGGGGCTCGGACTGGCGATTGTCGAGCGTATCGCCAAGATCCTCGGCTATAAAATCGGCGTACATTCGCGCCCGGGACGCGGTTCGATGTTCAGCATTGACGTGCCGATTTCCCATGAGATTCCGCTACCGATCAGTCTGGCCGCGCCGCAGCCGGGTACGGGTAACCCGTTGCCGGGCCGGCGCCTGCTGGTGCTGGACAACGAAGTGAGCATTCTGGAGAGCATGAGCGCGTTGCTCGGGCAGTGGGGCTGTGAGGTGGTCATTGCCACGGATGAACACTCAGCGTTGGCGGCCTTGCAGGGGCGGGCGCCGGAACTGATTCTGGCGGACTACCACCTCGATCACGGGGTGGTGGGCTGTGATGTGGTGCGGCACTTGCGCGAGCATTTCAACCGGACGATTCCAGCGGTGATCATCACCGCCGACCGCACCGACCAATGTCGACGCTCGTTGCAGAGACTCGACGCGCCGCTGCTGAACAAGCCGGTGAAACCCGGCAAGTTGCGTGCAGTGCTCAGTCAGATGTTGGGCTGATCAAGCCGGCGATAGTGCAGGCTGAAACCCAGTTCGGTGGATTGACCTTGCTCTAGCAGACGCAGCCCCGGCCGACCCGGCAAGTGGTGGGCGTTGACCGGATGGCTGACCGGTTCGATGCAGAAAAAACCCAGGCCCACCGGGCAGTAGAGCAGGTAGTTATCGCTGCCGGTGGCCTGGCATTCCAGTTCATAACCGAGCTCGGGTTGCTGGATCAGGCAATGACCGTCCCATTCGCAGAAACCGTTGTCGACCAGCGTGTCCGGCAGGGTTTTGAGCTGATGAAAGTCCCACTCGTCGGGCACGTCCATCCGTTCGGTCGGCAGTTTCGATTGATCGCATAACCAGACTTTTTCCGCTTGAGCCTGTAGTCGTGTGCCGGCTGTGCGCGGAAAGTACGGGTGCAGGCCGAGCCCATGCCACGCGGGGTGTTTGGCCAAGTGGGTGACGTGCAGATCGATACTCAATCGGCCCTCTTTCAGATGAAACCGCTGCCGGGCGCGATAGGCGAAGGGGGCAATGCTGTTGAGTTGCAGGACGACTTCGTCATGGGTCTGCGACATCACCTGCCACGGTTGTTGCCAGGCGCTGCCGTGAATCGGTAACGGATCGGTGAGGCTGTTGGGCGTCAAGGCGAGCCAGCCTTCGGGGCAGTCAAAACCTCCTTCGGCGATGCGGTTAGACCAGGGGACCAGGGGATAGCAGCCCAGTTTGCCCGGCAGACCGGTGTTCAGCGCATGGGCGTCGTTGTGACGCAGCAGCGGTTGCCCGGTACTGCGAACGGTCCAGTTGACAACGCTGCCGCCGAGTCCGGGGGCGAGGGTGAGGTGGGTGAGTTCGTCTTTGAGTTCGAGAATTTCTGGCGTCATGTTGACCCGCGATATTCAGGTTTTTCGGTAAGGGGTGAACAGGCTGTTTGTAGGCGCCAGGCTTGCCGGCGAAGGCGCACTCAGGGACGCTTTCGCCGGCAAGCCTGGCTCCTGCAGAAAAGGTTTTACAACACCAAATTTGGCAACCACAGCGACAGCGCCGGAATGTAGGTCACGGCCAAAAGCACCAGGAACAGCACGGCATAGAACGGCAGCAGTGCCTTCACGGTTTTTTCGATACTGACTTTGCCCACGGCCGACCCCACAAACAATACCGCGCCCACCGGCGGCGTGATCAATCCGATCCCCAGGTTCACCAGCATGATCATGCCGAACTGCACCGGGTCAACGCCAATGCCCAGAATCACCGGCATCAGGATCGGCGTCAGGATCAGGATCAGCGGCGCCATGTCCATCACGGTGCCGAGCAACAGCAGCATGACGTTGATGCACATCAGAATCACGTAACGGTTGTCCGACAGGGTCAGGAACATCGTGGTGATCTTCGACGGAATCTGCATCAGCGTCATGATGTAGCCGAAGCTCGCAGCGAAGCCGATCAGGATCATCACGATCGAAATCGTCCGCACGGTGCGGTGCATCAGCTTCGGCAGTTCACTCCACTTGTAGTCGCGGTAGATGAACATGGTCACGAAGAACGACCACAGCACCGCAATCGCCGCCGATTCGGTGGCGGTGAAAATACCCGAGAGAATCCCGCCGAGGATGATGACCATCGCCATCAGGCCCCACATGGCTTCGCCGCAGATTTTCAGCGCCTGCTTCAAGGGGATGACTTCGCCCTTGGGGTAGTTGCGCTTTTTCGCGAAGATCAGGCACAGCACCATCAGGCACGCGCTCATCAGCAGGCCCGGGACGACGCCGGCCATGAACAGCGACGCAATCGACACCGTGCCGCCAGCGGCCAGGGAGTAGAGCACCGAGTTGTGGCTGGGCGGGGTCAGTAGCGCTTGCACCGAGCCGCTGACCGTGACGGCCGTGGCAAACTCCCGCGGGTAGCCGCGGCGTTCCATCTCAGGAATCAGCACCGAGCCGACCGAGGCGGTGTCCGCCACCGAAGAGCCGGAGATTGCGCCGAAGAAGGTCGACGCCATGATGTTGACCAGCGACAAGCCGCCACGGACAAACCCGACCAGCACACCGGCAAAGGCCACCAGCCTGCGGGACATGCCCCCCTCGGCCATGATCGCGCCGGCCAGTACGAAGAACGGAATCGCCAGCAACGAGAATTTGTTCACGCCGCCGGCGACCTGAATCATCAGCGCCTGGAACGGGATGTCGATCCACCACGCACCGATCAGGGCGGAAAGCCCCAGTGCGTAAGCGACCGGCATGCCGATCAGGATCAGTGCAATAAAACTGCCCAACAGAATCAACGCGTCCATTCAGGCAGCCCCTTCGCTTTCTTCAACCAGGTCGAAACGCACGACCCGACGGTTGCTCTGGTCACCGAGCAAGAGTTTTTCCAGGACAAAGATCAGCGTCAGCAACCCGCCAATCGGGATCGGCATGTAGGTGATGCCCACGCGCAGCGTCGGCATGGCGCTCATGAACTGGTTCCAGGTCGACAGGCAGAGCTTGGTGCCCCAGATAGTCATGAACAGGCAGATGGTCGCCATCAGCAGTTGCGAGACAATCGCCATCGCATTGCGCACTCCGGGGGGCATGCGGTCGGTGAGCATGGCCACGGCCATGTGCGCGCCGGCGCGGTAGCTGGCAGCGGCGCCAATGAAGGTGAAGACCATCATCAGCAAGATGGCGGTGGGCTCCGGCCAGCTTGAGCCGGTGCCGAGGACGTAACGGGCAAAGACGCCCCAGGGAATGATCAGGGAAATGGTCAGGACCGACAGACCGGCTACCCAGATGCAGGTCATGTAAATTTTGTCGTTGATGCGTAGCAGTAGATTCTTCATCGGGTTTCACCGTAACCGGGCGCGCACTGACATATACCCACGTCAATGGCGCCGGGCCTTTCATGAGGGCAAGGAGGGTTACTGAACGGCTTCGATGCGCTTGATCAGGTCGGCATAAGGTGCGCCGTATTTTTCGCGGATCGAGGCGGTTGCCTCATAGAAAGGTTTCTTGTCGACGGTGATGAACTTGACCCCGGCGGCCTTGAGTTTTTCTTCACTGCTGGCCGTCTTCGCGTCCCACAAGATGCGTTCCTGCGCCTGTGCGGCTTTGGCGGCTTTCTTCACCAGTGTCTGCTGCTCGGGGGTGAGTTTTTCCCAGGTGATTTTCGACATCACGATAGGCTCGGGCAGGATCAGGTGGCCGGTCAGGCTGTAGAACTTGGCGTTTTGATAGTGGTTGTGCTCAAGCAGCGTTGGCGGGTTGTTTTCTGCGCCATCGATCACACCGGTCTGCAAGGCACTGAAGATTTCGCCAGTGTCCATCGCGATACCGTTACCGCCCATGGCGTTGATGGTTTCGATGAACATGGGGTTGCCCATTACGCGGATCTTCATGCCTTTGAGATCTTCGGGGTTGTTGACCGGTTTTTTGGTGTAGATGTTGCGAGTACCGCCATCCATCCAGGCCAGGGCAACCAGGCCAAACTCGGAATCGGTGATTTTGGCCAGGATCTCGTCGCCGACTTCACCGTCAATGACCTTGCGCATGTGCGCCTGGTCGCGGAACACGAACGGCATGTTGAACACGTTCACGTCCGGCACCACCGGCCCGACGATACCGAGGCTGACCCGCGCCATCTGAATGGCGCCGACCTGGGCTTGTTCAACCACTTCTTTTTCCGAGCCGAGCACACCGCCGGCGAACATCTTGAAGGTCAGGGCGCCGTTGCTGTCGGCCACCAGAGTTTTACCCAGTTGCTCCTCGGCCACCACGGTCGGATAACCAGTGGGGTGGATGTCGGCGAACTTGATTTCCAGCGCCTGAGCGGCACTGCTGAGGGTGAAGGCCAAAGGGAGTGCAGCGGCGAGCAAGGTGCGTTTGAAGTCCATGGGGGTGTCTCCAGTTTGTTATTTTTTTTGTATTCAAGGCGCAAGGGTGTAGCAGAAGCGGTTAAAGCAGATCGTTGAACAGCGGTTCCGGTAAACCTTTGACGCCGGGATTGAGCGCAAACACGCCGCCGGCCAGTGATCGCGGGTCATCGTCGTCACCGGGGCGGATCGAGGTCACGAACAGCGTGTCCAGTCGACTGCCACCGAAGGCGCACATGGTGGGTTTTTTCACGGGCACGGCGAGGGAACGGTCCAGTCGACCGTCCGGGGTGAAGCGGTGAATCAGCCCGGCGTCGTTGGCGCAGATCCAGTAGCCGCCTTCAGCATCAACGGCGGCGCCGTCGGGGCGTCCGGGGAATTGATTCATGTCGACGAACAACCGCCGATTGGACGGCGTGCCGCTGTCGATGTCGTAATCGAAGGCCCAGATCTGCTGGACCAGGGGATGGGAATCAGACAGGTACATCGTCCGGCCGTCCGGGCTGAAGCCCAGGCCGTTGGGCACAATGAACCCGCCGAGTTGCGCTTCGAGCGGTCCGCGTTGCCCGGCGCTGTAGCGATACAACGTGCCATCGGCGGCGTTGGCGCCCATGTTCAGCACCATGCTGCCGGCCCAGAAACGGCCCTGACGATCACAGCGACCGTCGTTCAGGCGCATGTCGACGCGGGCATGATCGACGTGGGCCAGCAGTTCGCTGTCGAGGCTGCCGTCGTTGTGCGGCTGCAAATGGAAGAAGCCGCTTTCCATCCCGGCCACCCAACCGCGATCGCGGTGACGGGCGATGCAGGCGAGCATTTGTGGGGCTTTCCAGGCATTGACATGACCGCTGTCGGCGCTCCAGCGCTGCAATCCACCGGCAGGAATATCCACCCAGTACAGGGCGTTTTCCTCGGGGACCCAGACCGGGCTTTCTCCTACCGCGTTACGGGCATCAACAATCAATTCGGCTTGCATGGCAACTCATTCCCTTGGATTTTTGTTGTGGGGATCAAGTGAAGTCAGCGGTTTCAGTCACCGAACGGGCCGGACGCCACAAACGCGCCACCCTGGTAAACCATGCTCGGGTCGTCCGCCGCAGGCATCGGCTGCGCTTCGACTTTTTCGCGGAACACTTCAGAGCTGTCCTGCGGTGCATAGCCCAAGGCGGTCGCGAAACGGTTGTCCCACCAGACGTTCTTGTTGTCGGACATGCCGTACACCACGGTGTGCCCGACGTTCGGCGCGTACAGCGCGCGTTCGAGCAAGTGGGTCAGGTCGCCGAAACTCAGCCAGGTGCTCATCATTCGGCGGTTCTGCGGTTCCGGGAACGAGGAGCCGATGCGGATGCTGACGGTCTCGATGCCATAGCGATCGAAATAGAAACTGGCCATGTCTTCGCCGTAGGACTTGGACAAGCCGTAATAGCTGTCCGGGCGGCGAGGGCAGTGGGCGTCGATGATTTCGCCTTGCTTGTAGAAGCCGATGACGTGGTTGGAACTGGCGAAAATCACCCGTTTCACGCCATGGCGGCGTGCGGCTTCGTAGATGTGGAAGACGCCACAGATGTTGGCACCGAGGATCTCTTCAAACGAGTGCTCCGTCGAGACGCCGCCAAAGTGCAGGATCGCGTCCACCCCTTCGACCAGTTGGTGGACGGCCTGCTTGTCCGCCAGGTCGCATTTGACGACTTCTTCGCGGTCATCGGTGGCGGGGGACATGTCGGCGATGTCCGACAGGCGAATGACGTTGGCATAAGGGCGCAGGCTTTCGCGAAGCACTTTACCGAGGCCACCGGCGGCACCGGTCAGCAACAGGCGATTGAAAGGGGCTGTGGAAGTGGTGGTCATGGGAGTCCCTTGGGGCGCTATTATTGTTGTAGGTTGTCGTATGACTTTGTTGAAGTATCGTAAGGCTTTCCGAGTCTTGTCAACGCGACTTTGGTTGAAAATGACGGAGGGTCATTTCACACATCCCTGTGATAAGAGGATCTTCTGACCACAGGATTGATGTGAGCCTGCAAGGGATGTCTGCCTTACAGCAACGAAATCGGGTAACTGATGAAAATGCGGTTTTCATCGAATTCGTTGGTGCTGAAGCTCTTGCGGATGGTCGCGTTGCGCCATTTGACGTTGAGGTTCTTCAGCGGGCCGCTTTGCACGGTGTAGGCCAGTTCCGACTCGCGGCCCCACTCCTTGCCATCGGTGATCGTCCCGGTGTGCACGTTATCGCCGCTGATGTAGCGGTTCATCATCGTCAGGCCAGGAACGCCGAGGGCGACGAAGTTATAGTCGTGACGCAACTGCCAGGATTTTTCCTTGGCGTTGTCGTAGCTGGAGTTGTAGCTGTCGTTGGCCAGGGTGCCGCCGCTGGTGCCGTTGACCCGCATCCAGACATCGTCGCCGCTGAGTTTTTGCAGGCCGACGTAGAAGGTGTTGCCGCCATATTTGGCCGAGAGCATGGCGAATGCGGTTTTGTTGTCGAGGTCGCCAGCGAAAGCGCTGCCGTCTTCCTTGCCGATGAAGTAACCGAGGTTGGCGCCCAGGGTCCAGTCGCCGATGGGCTGGCTGTGGCTCAGGTTGAAATATTGCTGCTGGTAAATGTCGCTGAGTTCCGAGTACCAGACGCCGACCTGGGTGCGCTTGTCGTTGAACGCGTATTCGCCGCCGCCGAAGTTGAAGCGGTCCGAGGTGAATGCGGCCTTGGTGTTCATGGACATGTCTTCCATGCTCGCATCGTTGCGCGGGCTGTTCTGGCGGAACTGGCCGCCGTAGAGCGTCAGGCCGCTGATCTCGGTGGACGTCACCTGGCCGCCACGGAAGGTTTGCGGCAGAGAGCGGCCGTCGTCGGAGCGCAGGATCGGCAGCACCGGCATCCATTCCCCGACCTTCACTTCGGTTTTGGAGATTTTGCCTTTGAGGGCCACGCCCATGCGGCCGAAATTGTCGGCCGGGCGGCCGTCGTCGTGGATCGGCAGCAGCTGGGTGCCGCCTGTGCCTTTGCCGCCGTCGAGTTTTTGCGAGTACAAGCCCAGCACATCCACACCGAAACCGACCGGGCCCGGGGTGAATCCGGACCTGGCGTCGAGGATGAAGTTTTGCGTCCATTCCTCAGCCTTGCCCTGGGGATAGGCCGGGTTGGTGTAATTGCGATTGATGTAGGCGTTACGCAGGTTCAACGTGGCTTTGGCGTCATCAACGAAACCTTCTGCATAGCTGGTCATCGGCAAGGCGAAGGCCAGGCCGCTGCAACCGATCAGGCTCAGGGTGGTGCGGCATACAAAGGTCGGGCGAGGGGTGCTGGCGAAGGAATTGCGGACGAGTTTGCTCACAGTGACGCTCCCTTGTTTCTTGTTGTTTTTATTTTTTGTCATACGTCGTCGTACAACATTGGGGCGATTATTTGCGGGGCGTTCAGGGATTGTCAATCAGAAGTTATACGATGACTTGCGCCGGTGTGCTCGAATCCCTGTGGGATCCGGTTCGGCTCACGATTATCGGGGGCAAGGAGCCGAGGAAGCACCGCCGCTGCCTCGGAGGCCGGTCGAAAGGAGCGCCAGTTTACCTGCGAGTGAAGTTTCGTTTTTCCCTTGTCGCCGCGAGGTAGAGCGGATGCTAGTCTTGGCCAACGCTGTTGTCAGGGAGCCCTCATGGGCAATCACAAGATCGAGATTCGTCGCAGTAACGTCGAGAAGATTTTGCTGGGGGCCGAAAAGGTCTTCGCCGAAAAAGGCTTCGGCGGCACCGCCATGGCCGACATTGCCGCCGAAGTGCAACTGCCGCGCTCCAACCTGCATTACTACTTCAGCACCAAAAGCGAGCTGTACAGCGCCGTGCTGTTGGGTTTGCTGGAAGTGTGGAAGCAGGACGCGCTGTGCTTCGAGATGTTCGACGATCCGCGCGTGGTGCTCAGCAGCTACATCCGCGCCAAGATGAACCACTCGCGCAGCCGGCCTTATGGGTCAAAAGTCTGGGCCAATGAAATCATCCACGGCGCCCCCACCCTGGGCGTGGCGCTGGACGCGAGCCTGTACGACTGGGCCAAGATGAAAGAAGCGAAAATCCGCCAGTGGGTGGACGACAAACGCATCCTGCCGGTGGAGCCTTCAAGCCTGCTGTACATGATCTGGGCGTCGACCCAGCATTACGCGGACTTTGATCATCAGGTGAATATCCTCAACGACCATCAGCCACTGTCGGACATGCAGTTCGAACGGGCGGTGCAGACGGTGACGAGTGTGATTTTGCGGGGGATCGGGTTGGAGCCTTGAGGTTTGCGGTGCAGCTGACAGCCTCTTCGCGGGCAAGCCTCGCGCCTACAGGGCCAGCGTCGATTAATTAATCGTGGATCGACACAAAACCTGTAGGAGCGAGGCTTGCCCGCGAAGACGCAGGCGAAGGCTCAGGCGACGCAGATCTCAAACGGCAACATGGTAGGGATTTCGTGGGTCATGATTCCAATCCAGAAACGGCTTGCCGTTCTCCATCGGCACCATCTCGATGCAATCCTCCACCGGGCAGGTGATCTGGCACAGGTTGCAGCCGACGCACTCATCATCAATCACTTCATACTTATGCGTTCCGTCCGCTTGCTTCAAACTGGCCACCGCCTGGTGCGAGGTATCTTCGCAAGCAATGTGGCAGCGTCCGCAGCCAATGCACGCGTCCTGATCAATCTTCGCAATCACTTGATAGTTGATGTCCAGGTACTTCCAGTCCGTGGTATTGCCCACTGCGCGACCGGAAAACTCCGGGATGCTGGCGTAACCCTGACTGTCCATCCAGCGTGACAGACCGTCCTTCATCTCCTCGACAATCCGGAAGCCATGCAGCATCGCCGCGGTGCACACCTGGACCGAGCCGCTGCCCAGGGCGATGAATTCCGCGGCATCACGCCAGCTGCCAATGCCGCCAATGCCGGAGATCGGCAAACCCTGAGTCTGCGGATCACGAGCGATTTCGGCGACCATGTTCAGCGCAATCGGCTTCACTGCCGAACCGCAATAACCACCGTGGGTGCTTTGGCTGCCCACGGCGGGATTGGCGACCATGCGCTCCAGATTGACGCTGGTGATCGAGTTGATGGTGTTGATCAGCGACACCGCATCGGCCCCGCCGCGATGGGCCGCACGGGCGGCGACGCGGATGTCGGTGATGTTCGGCGTGAGCTTGACGATCACCGGCAGCGAGCAATAGGTCTTGCACCAACGGGTGACCTGCTCGACGTACTCCGGCACCTGGCCGACCGCCGCGCCCATGCCGCGTTCCGGCATGCCGTGGGGACAACCGAAGTTCAATTCGATGCCGTCGGCGCCGGTGGCTTCCACCAGCGGCAGGATGAACTTCCACGACTCTTCGACGCAGGGCACCATCAGCGACACGATCAGCGCGCGGTCCGGCCAGTCCTTTTTGACCTGGGTGATTTCCCGCAGGTTGATCTCCAGCGAGCGGTCGGTGATCAGCTCGATATTGTTGAAGCCCACCACTTCACGGTTGGCACCGAAGAGCGCGGAGTAACGCGACGACACGTTCACCGCTGCCGGGTCTTCACCCAGGGTTTTCCAGACCACGCCGCCCCAGCCAGCCTCGAAGGCACGAACCACGTTGTAGGCCTTGTCGGTCGGCGGCGCGGAGGCCAGCCAGAACGGATTCGGCGATTTGATGCCGGCGAAGACAATCGAAAGATCGGCCATTTACGCAGCCTCCACGTTGAGCATCAGTTGAGCGTTGATGGCCTCGGCCGCCCGTTTGCCATGCTGCACGGCTTGCACGGTGAGGTCCTGATCGAGGCTGGTGCAGTCGCCACCGGCATACACGCCGGGAATGCTGGTACGCAGTTGTTCATCGACCTGGATTCGATCACCCTGGCGTCTGAGTTCGCGTGCCAGCGGATCGGCGAGGGCGCTGGCATCGAAGGCCTGGCCGATGGCTTTGAAGATCGCGTCGGCGGCCAGCTCGAAGGTTTCGCCGGTGGTTTGCAGACGACCGTCCACCAGGTGCGTGCGGGCGAAGCGCATGCCGCGCACGTTGCCTTGGTCATCGAGCAGCACTTCTTCGGGTTGCGCCCACGTCAATAAGCGCACCTGATTGGCCTTGGCGATGTCCTGCTCGTGACCGGTGGCGCCCATTTCCTCGACACCACGGCGGTACACCAGATTCACGTCGTGAGCGCCGAGGCGGGCCATTTGCACGGCCATGTCGATGGCCGTATTGCCGGCGCCGAGGACGATGCAATGATCGGCCAGCGGCAGTTGGCTCAGGTCATCGGCCTGACGCAGTTCGCGGATGTAATCGGTGGCAGCAAGCAGGCCGGGGGCGTCTTCGTGAGGCAAACCGAGTTGCTTGCTGGCGGCCAGGCCGAGGCCAAGGAACACCGCGTCGAATTGCTGATGCAGTTCGCTGAGGGTCAGGTTTTCGCCGAGTTTCTGGCCGTGACGGATTTCGATGCCGCCAATCTGCAGCAGGAACTCAAGCTCCTTCTGCGCATAGTCATCCACCAGTTTGTACTTGGCGATCCCGTATTCGTTGAGGCCGCCAGCCTTTTCCCGTGCTTCGAAAATCACCACGTCGTGGCCATGCATCGCACTGCGGTGAGCGCAGGACAACCCGGCCGGGCCGGCACCGACCACAGCGATGCGTTTGCCGGTGGTGGCGGCGCGCTGGAAGGGGTGTTCGCTGAAGTGCGCGTTGTCGACGGCGTAACGTTGCAACAGGCCGATCAATACCGGTGCGCACTCGTGGTCGTTGTTGCGCACGCAGGCTTGCTGGCAGAGGATTTCCGTCGGGCACACCCGTGCGCAGCTGCCGCCGAGGATGTTCGCCGAGAGGATTTTCTGCGCGGCGCCCTGGACGTTGTCCTGATGGATATTGCGGATGAATGACGGGATATCGATCTCGCTCGGGCAGGCATTCACGCACGGCGCGTCGTAGCAATACAGGCAGCGCGAAGCTTCCAGATGCGCCTGACGGTCGTTGAGTGGCGGTGCCAGGTCGGTGAAGTGGCCGGCGAGGGCGGCCGCATTCTCATAGGGATGCGGGAGGTGGTTCAGGGACTTGATCACGGTGTTGGCCTCACGGTTATTGAGGTACTGCCTCTGATGGGCATTGGTTTTGTGTTGTCGCTGCCGGCCTCTTTGCGGGCTAGCCTCGCTCCTGTTTTTTGGATTGCGTGCCACTGTAGGAGCGAGGCTTGCCCGCGAAGGCCGAAGGCCTCGATTTTCAGCGTTTCACGGCAGTCGGCTTATTCTGCTCAGCCCGCTTGCTCAGCAAGTCAAACACCGCCGGATACGCCGGCCGTTCGACATACCGCCCGGCACCACGCTCAGCGCGCAGATCACCATCGGCCCACACCACCCGGCCCTGGCTCACGGTATGGCTCGGCACACCGCGCACGGTCTTGCCTTCGAAGATGTTGAAGTCGACCTGCTGGTGGTGAGTCTTCGCCGAAATGGTCCGCGTGCCCTCCGGATCCCACAGCACCAGGTCCGCATCAGCGCCCACGCGGATCGCACCTTTACGCGGGTAGAGGTTGAAGATCTTCGCGGTGTTGGTGGAGGTCAGCGCCACGAAGTGCTGCATCGACAAACGGCCGGTGTTGACCCCCTCATCCCAGAGCACAGCCATGCGGTCTTCGATACCGGCAGTGCCATTGGGGATTTTGCTGAAGTCATCTCGCCCGGCGGCTTTTTGTTCGGCACAGAAGCAGCAGTGGTCGGTGGCGGTGGTGTGCAGGTTGCCTGATTGCAAACCGTGCCAAAGCGCTTCCTGGTGGCCGCGAGGACGGAAGGGCGGGCTCATCACGTAACCGGCGGCGGTCTGCCAGTCCGGGTGTTGGTAGACGCTGTCGTCCAGCAGCAGATGCCCGGCCAACACTTCGCCGTAGACCTGCTGGCCCTTGCTGCGGGCGTAGGTGATTTCGTCCAGCGCTTCCTTGGTCGAGACATGCACCAGGTACAGCGGCGTGCCCAGGGTTTCAGCAATGCGGATTGCCCTGCTCGCGGCTTCGCCTTCCACTTGAGAAGGTCGCGACAATGGATGCGCTTCGGGACCGGTGATGCCCTGGGCCATCAACTTGCGTTGCAGGTGATAGACCAGCTCACCGTTTTCCGCGTGCACGGTCGGAACCGCGCCCAACTCCAGGCAGCGCTCGAAACTCGCTACCAGGGTGTCGTCGGCGGCCATGATCGCGTTCTTGTACGCCATGAAATGCTTGAAGCTGTTGACCCCGTGCTGGCTGACCAGCTCCGCCATTTCCTCGCGCACCTGTTCGCTCCACCAGGTAATGGCGACATGGAAACCGTAATCCGACGCCGACTTCTCGGCCCAGCCGCGCCACTGATGAAACGCCTCCATCAAGGATTGCTGTGGGTTGGGAATCACGAAGTCGATAATCGACGTGGTGCCACCGGCAAGGCCTGCCGCAGTGCCACTGAAAAAGTCTTCACTGGCCACGGTGCCCATGAAGGGCAGTTGCATGTGCGTGTGCGGGTCGATGCCGCCGGGCATCAGGTATTGGCCGCTGCCGTCGAGCACTTCGGCGCCGGCCGGAACATCAAGATTGTCGCCGATGGCTTTAATCACGCCGTCGGCGCAATAGACGTCGGCGCGATAACTTTCATCATGGGTAATAACGGTGGCGCCACGGATCAACAGAGACATTCCGAGTTCCTCGCAGGCAATGACCGACTTATGTCGGTTCTAAATGTTTTATATGAAGCCGGCGCAAACAGGTGTATTCCTGTCAGCGCTGTCAGGAATAGAAGCTAGTCTGAGTTTATGGAATGAGCAAGAATATTTTTTATAAGCTTATTGCTGTTTTAACATATTGATAAATAACGATTAAATTGAGAAATCACCAAAATGGTGTAGTCCTGAACCATTTTGACGCACTTGACAGGTTCTCAAAATGAACGAGATTTCTTATGTGAAATCAGCTGCTTGAGGATGGTCTATGGTTGATGCGCAACTTTGAAAAAAAGACCCATGCACCAGATTGAGCCCTGACGGTTCGGACAACTTGCCCGGCATTCGGCCTGAGTGAACAGGCAAGTAACCGAGGGACTATTTGGGCGGTATATAAAAACTGATAAACATCAGTTGGTTGCGAAGTTTTTGTGGAACTGCCCGATGCGCAAACGGGGTGCCCGGCACGCTTATTGATGCCAACAGCCCCTGATGAGCAAAAAATAATTCAAAGAACAGTGGAGCGGCCATGCAACAGATCAGATCGCAAGTGACCGAGCGCGACGGCTTGTTTGAGCTCGAAGCCGGCAGCGACGTCCTCGACAGTCCCCGTTACAACCACGACATGGCACCGACCAAGGTGCGTGAACGAACCTGGAACAAATGGCACATTACCGCCCTGTGGGTTGGCATGGCGATTTGCGTGCCGACCTACACCCTCGGCGGCGTACTCACCGCTTATTTCGGTCTGAGCGTCGGCGAAGCACTGCTGGCGATTCTGTTCGCCAATATCATCGTATTGATCCCGCTGACCCTGAACGCCTTCCCCGGTACCAAGTACGGCATTCCGTTTCCGGTGCTGCTGCGTTCGTCCTTCGGCATCCTCGGCTCCAACGTTCCTTGCCTGATTCGGGCGCTGGTGGCGTGCGGCTGGTTCGGCATTCAGACAATGTTTGGCGGACTGGCCATTCACCTGTTTCTCGGCTCGGTGTTCGACGGCTGGAAAGCCCTGGGCGGCACCGGCGAGGTAATTGGCTTCATGGTGTTCTGGGCCTTGAACCTGTGGGTGGTGATTCGCGGTGCGGACTCGATCAAATGGCTGGAAACCCTTTCGGCGCCGCTGTTGGTGCTGGTGGGCGCAGGCCTGCTGGTGTGGGCCATGCCGAACGTGTCGATGACCGAGCTGATGGCGATCCCGCCCAAGCGCCCGGAAGGGGCCAGCGTGGTCAGTTACTTTGCCGCCGGGCTGACCGCGATGGTCGGGTTCTGGGCCACGTTGTCCCTGAACATTCCGGACTTCAGTCGTTATGCGAAAAGCCAGAAGGACCAGATCATCGGGCAAATCATCGGACTGCCCCTGACCATGTTCCTGTTCGCCTCGCTGGGCGTGGTAATGACGGCGGCCTCGGTCAAACTGGTGGGCGTCAGCGTCTCCGATCCGGTCACCCTGATCGGTCACATTCAGAGCCCGGTCTGGGTCGCGGTGGCCATGGCGCTGATCATCATTGCCACGTTGTCCACCAACACGGCGGCCAACATCGTGTCGCCGACCAACGATTTCCAGAACGTCGCGCCCAAGCTCATCAACCGCACGAAGGCGGTGATCCTCACTGGCCTGGTCGGCCTGGCGCTGATGGCCCATGAGCTGTTGAAGAAGCTTGGATTGATCGTTTCGGACCTGAGCCTGGAGACGGTTTACTCCAATTGGTTGCTGGGCTATTCGAGCCTGTTGGGGCCGATCGCCGGGATCATGGTGGTGGACTATTTCCTGATCAAGAAACAGCAACTGGACTTGGCCGGTCTGTATCGCGATGACGTGTACCCGGCGTGGAACTGGTTCGGGTTTATCGCGTTTGGCGTGCCGGTGGCGTTGACGCTGCTGTCCCTGGGCAGCGACGCGTTCAGCTGGTTCTACAGTTATGGCTGGTTTACCGGCTCGGCGCTGGGGGGGCTGATTTATTACGGGTTGTGCTCGATGCGGCCTAGCGCGTCAATCGCGAAATCTGCGGCGTGAGCACTGGCCTCTTCGCGGGCAAGCCTCGCTCCTACAGGTTCGCGTATTCCTTTTAGGAGCGAAGCTTGCTCGCGAAGACGGCCTCAAAAACACCAAACATCATAAGAACTGCCTGAGGAGATCACCATGAACGCTGCTGTAGACGTTCTGCAGTCCACCCATCAGCACATCAACCGCGACCGCTTGTGGCAGTCGCTCATGGACCTGGCCAAACTCGGCGCCACGGTCAAGGGTGGCGTCTGTCGCCTCGCCCTGACCGACCTCGACCGTCAGGCCCGGGACATTTTCGTCAACTGGTGTGAAGACGCCGGTTGCACCGTCAGCGTCGACGCCGTCGGCAACATCTTCGCTCGCCGCCCCGGCCGCAACCCGAACCTGCCCCCGGTGATGACCGGCAGCCACATCGACACCCAACCCACGGGCGGCAAGTTCGATGGCTGCTTCGGTGTGCTGGCCGGCGTCGAGGTGCTGCGCACCCTCAATGACCTCGGCGTGGAAACCGAGGCACCGCTGGAAGTGGTGGTCTGGACCAACGAAGAAGGCTCGCGCTTCGCCCCGTGCATGATGGGCTCCGGCGTGTTCGCGGAAAAATTCACCCTCGAAGAAACCCTGGCCAAGGTCGATGCCGATGGCGTCACCGTTGGCGAAGCGTTGAATGCCATTGGTTACGCCGGCCCACGCACGGTCAGCGGCCATGCCGTCGGTGCCTATTTCGAGGCGCACATCGAGCAAGGCCCGATCCTCGAAGACGAACACAAAACCATCGGCATCGTCATGGGCGCCCTCGGCCAGAAATGGTTCGACCTGAAACTGCGCGGCGTTGAAGCCCACGCCGGCCCGACGCCAATGCACCTGCGCAAGGACGCCTTGGTCGGCGCTGCCGTGATTGTCGGCGCAGTGAACCGCGCCGCTCTCGGCCATCAACCTCATGCCTGCGGCACCGTCGGATGCCTGCAAGCCTATCCCGGCTCACGCAATGTCATCCCCGGCGAAGTGCGCATGACCCTGGATTTCCGTCATCTGGAACCGGCGCGCCTGGACTCGATGATCGCCGAAGTCCGTGAAGTCATCGAAACCACCTGCGAGGAGCACGGCCTGACCTTCGAACTGACGCCCACCGCCGACTTCCCGCCGCTCTACTTCGACAAGGGTTGCGTCGAAGCAGTACGCGGGGCTGCGCAAGGTCTGGGACTGTCGCACATGGACATCGTCAGCGGAGCAGGGCACGACGCGATCTTCCTCGCTGAACTCGGCCCGGCCGGGATGATCTTCGTGCCGTGCGAAGGCGGCATCAGCCACAACGAAATCGAAAATGCCGCGCCGGATGATCTGGCGGCAGGGTGTGCGGTGTTGTTGCGGGCGATGCTGGCCGCGTCGGCGGCGATTGCCAGCGGCCAACTGGCGGCCTGAAGCGCGAACACGATCGTAGACTTTGGCTGCGCCTGCGCCGCTGGAGCCTACGATCTACAGTGATTCGGTTACACGCCTGCCCGGATACGAGAAACCCCGGGTAGATCGGATCTACCCGGGGTTTCCTGTTTCAAACGGCCCAAAGCCGTTAATCAATAGCGCTGATACTTCGAACCAAACTCAGGGCGGTTTTCCGCGACGTAGAGTTTGCTGGCCTGACTGTCTTTGTGATCAACGCCGACAGTGTTCACGTTCAATGTTGCCGGTTGGCTGACTTTGGCTGCCGCAACGACTTGCGAGGTGGCATGTGGGGCGGCGATGGCGGATGTAGCGCCAAGAACCGACAGGGCGAAACCAAGACCAATGATGCTTTTCATGATGTTGCTCCAGTAGAGTGGGGAGAAGATGTGGCCACTGTAGTGCTGGAGCGTCGCGATGAGAAAACACCCTTGCGCATAGTTGATATCGAGCGCGTTGATCCACTGTCAGCGGGGGGGCTGGGCCAACGCTGCCTGAGTCGTTCGAGACGTCCGTCGCGTCTCATTTCATCCAGCGCCTGTTGCCAGCGCGCCACCACCACGCCGCCTGGGACCGGCTCGCTTCCACATTTGATCTCTGGCAGTTTGCAGAGACTGATCAGTAACGCTGATATTTGGAACCGAACTCAGGGCGATTCTCCGCGACGACAACACCTCCTTGTACGGCATTCTTCGGGCTGATCGACGCGACACGTTCGCGCAGTTCTTGCAGGCGATCCGCGCCACCTTCAGCCACACGCTCACGAAGCTCTTGCAGGCGATCAGCACCGCCTTCGGCAACGCGGTTCTCGATCAGGCGATCGGAACCACCTTCAGCAACACGGTTGTTTTGCAGGTTTTCAGAGCCATATTCAGCGACGCGATTCTGTTGCAACCGGTCCGAGCCACCTTCCACCAACAGTTGCTGGATCTGGCTGTGGGACGCAGCGCTGACGGTATTGGCCGACGCCAGGTTCGACAGGCCGAGGCCACCAACCAATGCCAGACCGAGTACCAGGGACGAGACTTTCGAGAAGTTGAACATGGGTGATTCTCCGTGCGCTTGAATGTGTGTGGGTCGGTAGCTGCTGCTATCCGGTGAACACAGTTAAACGCCCGGGTGTATCGGTGATGTGTGCTTGAACGCGCTGAAATCAGCTTATACGTATCCGTTCGGGGTTCTTATACAGACGGATACAAAACCCTTGCCCCAAGCTGCGACAAGGGTTTTGCCGCGAGGGTGAGCTCAGCGCACAGGCCGCCGCCTTCGCATGGCGTTGAACGCCTTGGCGGCATGGGCGACTTCGGTCGGGCCTTTTTCGTCCAGATGCACCGCGTGGGTGTTCGGATCCTAGGTGTCCACTGCCTGGGCGAGGATCAATAAAAGGGTCAGTTGCACCAGCAGCACCATCGGCAGCCACGAGGACAACGGCATCACCGATGGCCGGACGTCGATGGTCAGCGGGCTGCCGTCGGCGAGTTTCAGGTGTGCCTGGAAGTGCTGTTGCGCACCTTGGATGCGAGTAAACGCCAAGGCATATTGCGCACCGACAGCGTCCGTGGCCAATGCAGGTAGCGTTTCATGATTCGGCGCCGAGCAATTCCACGGGATAGGAGAACACGTAGCCTTCGCTGCGCACGGTTTTGATGTAGGTCGACTCCCGGGAGTCATCCATCAGCCGTTGGCGCAGACGGCTCACCAGCAAGTCGATGGAGCGGTCGAACAGGTCGGCGTCGCGGCCTTGGGTGAGGTTGAGCAACTGGTCGCGACTGAGCACGCGCTGCGGGTGATCGAGAAATACCCGGAGCAAGCGGTACTCGGCGCCACTGAGTGCAACCATCGTGTCGTCTTCGTCCAGCAAGTGGCGGGCGGTGGTGTCCAGGCGCCAGCGGCCGAAGCCCAGCAACCGGCCGCTTTCGGTGATGAGCAGGTTGGGCGGCAGCATCCGGGTGCGGCGCAGTACGGCGTTGATCCGCGCCAGCAGTTCGCGGGCGGAGAACGGTTTGGTCAGGTAATCGTCCGCGCCCATTTCCAGGCCGAGGATGCGGTCGGTTTCGTCGTTGCGGGCGGTGAGCATCAGGATCGGCGTGGCCTTGTGTTTGCCTGAGCGCAGCTCGCGGCACAGCAGCAGGCCGTCATCGCCGGGCATCATGATGTCGAGCACGATCAGGTCTACGGTGTTGGTTTCAAGAAAGCTGCGCATCTGCCGGCCATCGGCAACCACGGTGGTGCGCAGGCCGTTCTTTTTCAGGTAATTACCGACCAGTTCACGGATCTCGCGATCGTCATCGACGATCAGGATGTGGTTCACGTGTTCCATTGCTCAAACCTCTTGTTATTCGCACGTCGCGCATTCTAGGGAGCCACGCCGCACCTGCCTGCCGGCCTTTGTATCTCACTGTATCTGGAGATGACTTTGATACAGGGGCATACAAGTCGGTTTTTTTCAGGGGCGGGTATCGGCTGCCCTGTGTGACACCTTACGCCTTAGTAGTCCCGGTTTTACGACACATGGAAGATACCTCCGGCCGTTTAAATGGGGATATCAAGAAGGTGATTTCCACTGTAGAAGACGGCGGGGAAAATTGCGGGATTGTGAATGCGCGGATGACGTATCTGGATTCGAGCGGTACGCAGAAGGTGTTGGATTACAGCAATTTTGCGGCGTGTGGCAATCAGGGTGGCTGATCTTGGCGGCCTTCGGGCCGAACAGATTCCCCGGATTTACCCGTTCAACCTGTCGGAGCGAGCCTGCTCGCGGATAGCGGTCGTACAGGCAACAACACAGTTGGATGTACCGGCCTCATCGCGAGCAACCTCGCTCTCACAAGGCCGACTCGCGATGTTACAGCTCACATAAGCTTCGTTATGCAACCACCTGATAACACGGAACATAAGCCGCGCCACCCGGCAGTTTCATCCGGTGCTGCGCAACGAAGGCCTTGAGCAATTGATCAAGCGGATGCATGACCGCCGCATCGCCACGGATCTGGTAAGGGCCGTGTTCTTCGATCAGTCGGATGCCCTTGTCCTTGACGTTGCCGGCGACGATGCCGGAGAACGCGCGGCGCAGGTTGGCCGCCAGTTCGTGGGGTGGCAGGTCGCGGCTGAGTTTGAGGTTGGCCATGTTTTCGTGGGTCGGGTCGAACGGGCGCTGGAAGCCTTCGTCGATTTTCAGCAGCCAGTTGAAATGGAACGCGTCATTGCGCTCGCGGCGGAACTGTTTGACTGCTTTGAGGCCTTGGGTCATCTGGCGCGCGACTTCGGCCGGGTCGTCGATGATGATTTCGTAGTGTTGTTTCGCGGCGTCACCCAGCGTTGCGCCGACAAACGCGTCGAGTTGCTCCAGATACGGCGCCGCATGTTTCGGCCCGGTGAGCACCACGGGGAAGGGCAGGCCTGCGTTGTCCGGGTGCATGAGGATGCCGAGCAGGTACAGGAACTCTTCGGCTGTGCCGGCGCCGCCCGGGAAAATGATGATGCCATGGCCCACGCGCACGAAGGCTTCCAGGCGTTTCTCGATGTCCGGCAGGATCACCAGTTCGTTGACGATCGGGTTCGGCGCTTCGGCGGCGATGATGCCGGGTTCGGTCAAACCGAGGTAGCGGCCACCGTGGATGCGTTGCTTGGCGTGGGCGATGGTCGCGCCTTTCATCGGGCCTTTCATCACGCCGGGGCCGCAACCGGTGCAGATGTCGAGGCTGCGCAGGCCCAGTTCATGGCCGACTTTCTTGGTGTATTTGTATTCTTCGGTGTTGATCGAGTGGCCACCCCAGCACACCACGATCTTCGGCTCGACACCGGGGCGCAGGGTGCGGGCGTTGCGCAGCAGGTGGAAGACGTAGTCGCTGATGCCCTGGGAGGTGCTCAGGTCGATGCGCTGGGCGTCGAGCTCGTTTTCGGTGTAGACGATGTCACGCAGGGCGCTGAACAGCATTTCCCGGGTGCTGGCGATCATTTCGCCGTCGACGAAGGCGTCAGCGGGGGCATTCAGCAGTTCCAGGCGGACGCCGCGGTCCTGCTGGTGGATGCGGATTTCGAAATCTTTGTAGGCTTCAAGGATGGTCTTGGCGTTATCAACATGGGCGCCGGTATTGAGGATGGCCAGGGCGCACTGGCGGAATAAGGTGTAGGTGCTGCCGGATCCGGCTTCGCTCAGTTGCTGTACTTCACGTTGAGAAAGGGTTTCCAGGCTGCCTTTAGGGCTGACGGAGGCGTTGATTACTTGTCGTTGGGTCATTCAATGATCCTTAAAACGATGCCGTTCAATCAGGCAAATGGCATCCGAATAGTGTGTATCCAAGAAAGAAGATGGCACGAACTGCGCTGTATCGCCATGTTCCCCGTTTGACGATGAAAAGATGAAGAGGCGCCCAGCATAGCTAAATCCTGCACAGGGGCGATAATGCCCCGCAGTCTTTTCGCTCACCGAGCCTTTTACCATTGATGCAAGGAACCCCGTCACGATGTTCGAAATCCAGCCGATGAACGCCGAACTCTTTCGAAAGCAGACGCGGCGCAGCACGGTCATTATTGCGCTGATATTTCTGGCGCTGGCGATGGTGCTGTCCACTGCGGCGGTGGCGTTGTTTGGCGAGCCGGGGGGCGACAATCTGCGATTTAACGTCGGCGGCGTGTTTGTCGCGGTGCTGCTGATGGTGGCGCTGATGCGCGGCATGTTCTGGTCTCAGGCCTGGATGGCGCCGGCGGTGTACGGCTGGCAGCTCAAGCGCAGCCTGATGAGCATCACCAATGTGATGCATCAAGTGACGGCGGCGGTGGAGGCGGGTGATCCGACGGCCATGGAACTGCTGCGTTTCTACCATCTGGGCTTGAGCCAGATGCACGAACTGGACGGCAACTCCAGCGACCATGGGCAATTGAGCCGGGAAGTGGAGCAACACAAGGCGCGGATGGAAGCGCTGGGCCTCGACACCGAACAAACACAACTGAACCCCGCCTGGCTTGAAGCAGTGAAGCAGACACCGACGTAAATCCCGTGGGGTCGCATCCTCACCCCACACAAACCCGTCACAACGCGAGCAAATCGCCTATCTTGTTTCTGGTGGAGCATAGCGGTCCGAGTGTCAGGCACGACTGGATGGCGCTAAAAGGGCGAACGGGAAAAGTCGCCATGTCATAACGAGTCAGGGAGCGTCATGGGGCATCCGTCCATCAACGACCGAATTGAACACAGCCGGCCCGTCGCGCCTTGGGGGGCTGAGCAAATCGAGTCCCGGCGCAGGGTCCGCTACGCGGTTGTCCTGCTCGTGGCGGTGTGCCTGTCCTTGACGGCCATTGTGATCTGGGAAGCCTGGAACTCGCGCCAGTACCATTTGCATGACAAAGAAGTGGCAATGTCCAACCTTGCCCAGACCCTGACGTCGCAAGCGCAGTCGTCAATCAAACAGGCCGATACGCTGCTGTTTGCCTTGGTGGACCGCGTCGAAAACGAGGGCGTGGCCTCAGCGCAGCTGCCCAGATTCAGACGTTTGCTCGCCGCCCAACGCAGTGAGCTGACCCAGCTCCATGGTCTGTTCGTATTTGACGAAAAAGGGGGGGTGGATCGCCAATTCCAACGGTGCGGATATACCCGGTGCGAACAATTCCGACCGTGAATACTTCATCTACCATCGTGATCATACTGACCGGGGACCTCATATCGGACCGTCGATCAAGAGTAGATCGACCCGCGAATGGATCATGACCGTGTCACGCAGGATCAATCATCCAGATGGCAGTTTCGCCGGTGTGGCCCTGGCAACGATCTACCTCGACCATTTTCTCGCGCTGTACGACAGCATCGACATGGGCCAAAACGGCGTGATCAACCTGATCGCCGACGATGGCAGCATCGTCGTTCGCCGGCCATTCAACGAAGCAGACGTCGGCACCAGCGTCGCCAAGGGGCCGCTGTTCATGCAGCTATTGCCCAAGGGCAATTCCGGCACGGCCACCGTCAAGTCATATGTTGATGGTGTGGAGCGAGTGGTGGGGTTTCGACGGGTTGATGGTTATCCGCTGATCGTTTTTGCCGGCCTGGACAAGCGAGACGTCCTGGCCGGCTGGCGCGAGGAGTCCATCCTCAGCGCTGGCATCGTACTGTTGCTTTTGATGTTTCTGGGAGGGCTCGGCTATCGCCTCATTCGCTTCATGAAGCAGCAGAATCATTTTCAGAGCGTGCTGCTTGATGCCCGGGAAAAGCTCATCGAGGTCAACCGCAGCCTTGAACTGCTGGCGCTCGAAGACGCACTCACCGGGCTCTCCAACCGGCGTCAGTTCGATCTGTTCATCCTCGCGGAAATGGGCCGGGCCCGGCGCACGGTGACCCACCTCGCCATGCTGATGATCGATGTCGATCACTTCAAGAGCTTCAATGATCGTTATGGGCACGTGGCGGGTGATGACTGTCTGCGCAAAATCAGCGCGATTATCAAGGACAACATCAAACGCCCCGGCGATCTGGCCGCCCGCTATGGCGGCGAGGAGTTCACGGTGGTGCTGCCCGGCACCGACTATGTGGGGGCGTTTCTGGTCGCCGAAAAAATTCGTCGCGGGGTGCAGCAGGCCGGCATCGTACACAGCGAATGCCCTGAGGGTATGGTGACGGTCAGCGTGGGGGTTTGCGCCTACAACCCGGCGTCGCAGGATCAGCCCGACGACCTCGTCACCGCTGCGGACAAAGCGTTGTACGTGGCCAAGGCCAGTGGGCGGAACATGAGCGTCATCGCCAACTGACTTGAAACGAAGCGGTCACTGCCCTGGACCGCAGGACACGGTAGAAGGCGCTTTGCCCAGGCCCGCGACAGGCTGCCGGTTTCGCGGATGGCTTGAAGCAACGTCAGGACTTCAATCGACAGCATTTTCGATTCTCGGCGGGTATTTCAGGCTGCCCGGCGTAACTTCCACAACCTGATCAGCCGAAGATAGACCATGACGTTGATCACCAGCACCACGCTGCCCAGCGCCAGTTGAATCGCCGGTGTCAGCCCTGCGGGGTAAATGACCGGCCACACGTAGTGTTCGATGAAGCCACCGCCGTAACCGGTTTGCCCAGCGGCCTGGCGCATGACGTTTTCCCATTGAGTCAGGGGACACATCAGGTGGAAGACTTCCACACTCACGCCCCACACAGCAGCGGGCAGGTGCCACCAGATCAGCGGTCGCCATTTGAGCACCAGCAGCCCGCCGAACAGCACGAACAGAATGAACAGCAAATGAAACAGCACCAGCCCATCGGCGGCGATCCGGTAAAGCATGTCGACTCCCTGACGCGTTAGGCGAATGGCTCCATGGTACTCGGGTTCTGTTCCTTGCTGCTGCCCAGAGCCATTCGGCAAGCGCTGCCCGCAAGTGCGCAAGATTGTTCAAGCCATCGAACGCAACTGCTGGCACAGTCTGGCGTCTTCCCCTGGTTGTAGAGCTTTATGTCGAACTCACTCATGCCGCGCAGTGCCTTTCTTCGCGGCGCTGTAGCGATCATGCCGTTGTCCTTGGCGACCGCGCCCTGGGGCCTGCTGGCCGGGTCCATGGCCATCGAGGCCAATCTCACGCCGCTGCAAGGTCAAGGGTTGTCGAGCATCGTGTTTGCCGGTGCCGCGCAATTGGTCGCCATCGGCATGCTCAAGGGCGGTGCCGGGATCTTTTCGATTTTGCTGACCACGCTGTTACTGACCTCCCAGCATTTGCTGTACGGAATGAGTATGCGTTCGGTGATTTCACCGCTGCCGGGTCGCTGGCGCGTGGGGCTTGGGTTTTTGCTCACTGACGAGCTGTTCGCACTGACCAGCCAGCATGACAAACAGCAGTTCAATCGCTGGTACGCCCTGGGCGTTGGCCTGACGTTTTACATCGCCTGGAACCTGTTCACGCTGGCCGGCATCGTCCTCGGCAGCAGCATTCCCGGCCTCGAACACTTGGGGCTGGACTTCTCCATCGCTGCGACCTTCATTGCCCTGATCACCCCGGTGGTACGCAACGTTCCGACGGTGGTCTGCGTCGCGGTTTCGCTGTTTTGTTCCGTGTTGTTCAGCTACTGGCAATGGGGCTCGGCGCTGGTGCTGTCGGGGTTGGCGGGCATGACTGCAGGCTTCATCTGCAACAAATTCCATGGGGGGCGCACATGATGGTCTGGGCTGTAATTATCGGGATGGGCGTGCTCGTCTTCCTGAACCGCTACGTATTCCTCGAACCACGACTGCCGCTGCGCTTGAGCAGCAATGCCCGGCAGTTCCTCGGTTTTGCCGTGCCGGGGATGTTGACCGCGATCTGCGGACCGATTGTGTTCATGCCGGACAAACAGCTGAATCTGCAGTGGGACAACCCGTACCTGATCAGTTCGCTGGTGGCAGTGGGATTGGTGCTGTACACCCGCAATACCTTGCTCAGCATGCTTTTGAGCATGGGGTTTTTCTTTTTGCTGCGCTGGTGGCTTTGAGTCGCGCTTCGGAAACTGTTCTACGCTTAAAGGGAATTCCTTCAGGAAGCGAGGCGCGTATGGCCAATGAACCAAAACGTCCTGATCTGGATGAAGATGAGGATGAACCGACTCAAGAAGAGCTTGAGCGACAGAGGCGTTCGACACCGGACTGGAAGCACCCCGACGATGGTAAAGAACTGTCAGATCGTGACCAAGAGCGTCCGCTGAAGCCCTGACGGGTCCGCATCCCCCACCGCTGACCTTCAGTCAAGCAAGCGCCCTCGCCACAAAAGCAGGTGTGTCTGAAGTGCTTTGCTTGATTGAACAGTCATTCGCGATCAAGCGGGGCGGGTAAGGCCGTCAGATCGCCTCATTCCAACGTATCTGCGTGATACCCAGTTGTTGAGCGCTCAAGCGCGCCGTTTCGGGGGAGGCGTGTGCGGCGATCTTTCCGTCGGATTGCGGAAAGGCATGCGCCGAGGCTGAACGAATTGCGTCAACATCGGAGAACTGTTCAGCCAGTTTGAAAAAGTGCTGACGAACGCCATCGAGCAAATAATGCACGGCATAGGGAACGAGTTCGCTCATGTATTCCTCCTTAAATTCGCCAGGGCTTTGATTCAGGCATCGAACGGGCAATTCGCAAAGTCTGGGGTGCAATCCTTGTGCGGATAAAGAGCTGAAAAAAGAGGCCTCCATGGGCCTCTTCTTCAGAGTGCAACAATGTTCGGTTCGTTCAGTCTTGTGCTGAACTCAGCAGCGCCTCACTTCAAATATCATCCAGTGACGGAAAATCCGGGTGGGAGGCCCGGTAGCCCAACGTCTTGTCGATCCAGGCATTCAATTCGTTGACCATGACCGGCGGCTTGCCGGAGTAGGCTGCGAGGGTTGAGCGCAGGATGTCGTCGATATTGGGGATGGAACGCAGGTTTCGGGTCTTTATGTATTGCCCGATAAAACAGTCAAGTTGATAGCGTTCTGTCAGCGACAGGTACACGCACTCCAGACCGCCGACTTGATTAATGACAAGATCTTCGCGCAACTTAGTTCTCTGCAAGGCTCGTTGGATTTAGGGATTTCCTTGTTTATTGACTCTTTGGTCAATTAGGTACTGCCAGGGGAAATGCGGCGCGCATGCTATCTGTAGCACTACTAAATGTATGTACAACAATTCAATTGTCAGACAAGCGGTTAATGCATCGTTTTGCCGCATTCCTTTTAGTGTTTCTTGGATGAAACAGTCTGTGTAACGTTTATGCCGTTCGGCTATTCAGAAACCGGAAATGGATCCAATTCAAGTCAGCTTATCAATCAACATTGCACTCTGGTTCCTGACATTTCCCACTGCCTTATCGACCCTGTACCACTCGAACACTTCACTGACTTCACCTTGCATGAGCACCATCTGCTCGGCACGCTCTTTAGGCGTAGCCGGGTCCAGCCATTCATGTGCCAGTTGCACAGACAACACCACTGGCCGCCGGTCATGAATGTCGAGCATGCCGCCAGCGCTGTCCGCCGTGATGATGACGAAACCGTCGTCGCCGCGCGGCTCGCTGCCACCGTGAGGGAACTGGCCGATCGCCGCGCAGTAGATCGGCGCCCGATCCCGTCGACGAATCAGCCACGGCTGCCGCGTCGTGTCGCCGGCATCCACCCATTCGAACCAGTTGTCGATCGGCACAATCGCACGGTGCGGCCAGATCGCCCGGAAGAACGGGCCATGAGCGACTTTCTCGACCCGGGCATTGATTGGCGCCGACCGGTCCTTCGCCCAGTGTGGCCGCCATCCCCAGCGCAACGAATCGGCGTGCAACCCGTCAGGCTCAAGGTGCAGGAGGGCGAGTTGAGTGGTGGGCGCAGCGTTGTAGCGGGCCAGCGGTTCATTACCGACATGGTTGATCAGCGCGTCGGGAATGCTCAGCACCGCGACAAAGTCGTGAATGCCACGGTACTGCGAGAGTCGTCCGCACATCGGTTAATCCTCAGGCTTGAGCTTTTAGTGTAGGAGCACGGGTACCGTCCTTCGCGAGGATGCTGTGGTTGAACGGCCAATTCCTGACGAATGTAGCTCTGGCGATGGTTCCAGCAGTCGTTGGCGCGGTAAGCCACGAGGGTGAGCGCTGGAACCAAACACTGTGTACCCTGATCCAACCTCGGCCTGCAGCGACCTGCGGGCTGACAAGGGATCAATGGGCGAAGGGTTTTTGCCGTTTTAACGTGATGACCATTACGGTCTGGCCCAAGGCAAACCATGAAACAGTTGTTCAAGGCTCTCACTACGCTAGCCATCGCTGTCGGGCTCGCTGGCTGCATCGCTTCACCGATCGAGCTGACCCCGCAGACCGAACAGCGTCTGCGCGCGCAGCCACCGATCCGCTTTGTGCTGACCTTCGACGACGGTCCCAGCGCGTCAAGTTTCTGGAACCCGAGCATGACGGTGCTCGACAGCCTCGCGCAGAACCCGGTGCAACCGGGGATCAAAGCGGTGTTCTTCGTGCAGACCGGCGCGCCACGGGCCGGCGACAGCGACATCGGGCGCGGGGTCATGCACCGGGAGCAGGCTGAAGGGCATGTGCTGGGTTTCCACACGGCGACCCACTCGCACACCAATCACCGCTCGCTGAGCCCGCAAGAGCTGGAGCAATCATTGAGCAAGGGCAGTGCCGACATTGCCGCAATCACCGGCGCACCGCCCACCCTGGTGCGTCCGCCGTTCTGGAACTACGACACACGTGTGTTCGCCGCCTATCAGCGACATGGTCTGCACCTGCTGCTGACCGACCTGAGCGCCAACGACGGCAAGATCTGGGGCTTCAACGCCAGCCCGCGGAGACGGGCCAACATGTTGCGGCAACTGTCCGAAGTGCGTGAGCGCATTGCACTGGGCGAATTGCCGACGGTGGACGGTGTGATTCCGGTGGTGGTGACCTTCCACGACCTGAATCGCTACACCGCCCGGCATGCCCGCGAATACCTGCAAATTCTCCTCGACAGCGCCCGTGCCACGGGGGTGACGTTGGCGCAGAAGCCGTTTTACGACGACAGGGCGGCGCTGCAACGGGCGGCTTTGGCGCGCACCGTCAGAAGCGGTTCAGAGGCAGTGAAGTTGCCGGGGATCTGGAATTGGTTGTGGGACGGGGATTCTCATTAGAACTTCAGCAAAATGAGAAACAGCTAACACTTAATGTGAGGCCGGCGGGCGCAGACGGGCGAAAATGGATCTATCCTCAGCGGGTCGAATCCGATGAGCCGCCAAGGAGGCGTCAGTCATGGTTTCTATTTCAGTCCTTTGCATCATTGTAGAGTCCGGTTTTAAGCCGCTTTCCTGCGAGTGCACAGTGAATCCCAATGGATTGTTGCGGATCAAGGTGTACGACCGGGCCACCGGGCGCATCGATTTGCTGATTCCCTGTGTAACGCCCGCCAGGCTGACCACCGTTCGCGCGATCTCCGACCTTATTGGCGAATTACGCACCGAACTGCGTGCCGGGCGCCGGGCCTTCGCCGGTTAGCGGGGCAGCAGTTCATCAATTATCTTCAAGCAATGGTTCAACCCCGGCGTCACATCGCCCACGCGCCGACTGAGAATGATCGGTGACGTCGCGTTGTCTTCCAGCAACGGGGTGAAACCAATGTCGTCGCGGTGCAGCAACTGCACCGACGCGGGCACCAGTGTGACCCCGATACCGGCCCCTACCAGACCGATTGCTGTTTGCAGTTCGTTGGTCCATTGCGCCACGTGGATGCTCACGCCGTAGGATTCGAACAGCGCAATAACGTGGTCGGCGTAGCTGGGGCGTGGATTGCCGGGGTACAGCACAAAAGGCTCTTTCGCCAGTTGGCGCAGACTGATCGGCCCGGCCAGCAGTGGGTGGCCGGCAGGCAGGGCGGCGACCAGCCGGTCTTCGGTCAATACCGTCTGGATGATCGCCGGGTCGTCGATGCGGATCCGCCCGAAACCGATGTCTATGCGCCCGGCCTTGAGCGCCTGCACCTGTTGCAGCGTGGTCATTTCCGAAAGCCCGAGCTCAAGCTCCAGAGGCTCGCCACTGCGCAAGCGACGAATCAGTTCCGGCAGCACGCCATACAGCGTCGATGGCGCAAAACCGATGCCCAGCCAGGTCTTTTCCCCCAGGCCGATGCGCTTGGTGTTGTCGCAGACCTTGGCCAGCTGTTCGAGCAAGGCGGTGGAGTGTTCATGGAAGAAGCGCCCGGCGTCGGTCAGCTTCAGCGGACGGCCACGCTCGAGCAATAACACCCCGAGTTCATCTTCCAGTTGCTGGATCTGTCGGCTCAACGGGGGCTGGGCAATGTGCAGCAGTTCGGCGGCGCGGGTGAAATTGAGGGTTTGAGCCAACACCTGAAAATACCGCAGGTGACGCAATTCCATGGTGCCTCCAGGCATTGAGCGGCTGAATACCTTTAAGGTATCGATCCAGACCAATTCTATATTGGCCGTCGGCAAAAAGCCGTATGAGAATCCATTTCAGAACTTAAAGAACCTGACGGGTATCGACATGCGTGCAACTGCCATTGAATCGATCGAGACGATCATCGTCGATCTGCCGACCATTCGCCCGCACAAACTGGCCATGCACACCATGCAGAACCAGACTCTGGTGATCATCCGCGTGCGCTGCGCCGATGGCATCGAAGGCATTGGTGAGTCCACCACCATCGGTGGCCTGGCCTATGGCAATGAAAGCCCGGACAGCATCAAGACCAATATCGACAAACACTTCGCGCCACTGCTGATCGGTGAGAACAGCGGCAACATCAATGCGGCGATGTTGCGCCTGGAGCGCAGCATTCGAGGTAACACGTTTGCCAAATCAGGTATCGAAAGCGCCTTGCTCGACGCCCAGGGCAAACGCCTTGGCCTGCCGGTCAGTGAGTTGCTGGGCGGTCGCGTTCGTGATGCGCTGCCGGTGGCCTGGACCCTGGCCAGCGGCGACACCGACAAGGACATCGCCGAAGCGGAAAAAATGCTCGACCTGCGGCGCCACCGGATCTTCAAACTGAAAATCGGTGCCGGAGAAGTCAATCATGACCTGGCCCACGTTATTGCCATCAAGAAAGCCCTGGGCGATCGCGCCAGCGTGCGGGTCGATGTCAATCAGGCCTGGGACGAGGCGGTCGCACTGCGCGCCTGCCGGATACTGGGCAGCAACGGCATCGACTTGATCGAACAGCCGATCTCACGCACCAACCGCGCGGGCATGGTGCGACTGAACGCCATGAGCCCGGCGCCGATCATGGCCGATGAATCGATCGAGTGCGTGGAAGACGCTTTCAATCTGGCACGCGAAGGGGCCGCTTCGGTGTTCGCCCTGAAAATCGCCAAGAACGGCGGGCCACGGGCCGTGCTGCGGACCGCCGCCATCGCCGAAGCTGCCGGTATCGGTCTGTACGGCGGCACTATGCTTGAAGGAGGGGTCGGCACGCTGGCCTCGGCCCATGCCTTTATCACCCTGAATAAACTGGCCTGGGACACCGAGCTGTTCGGCCCGTTGCTGCTGACGGAAGACGTGCTCAGCGAGCCGCTGGTCTATCGCGACTTTGCGCTGCACGTGCCGCAAACACCAGGCCTTGGCCTGAGCCTGGATGAGGAACGCCTGGCGTTTTTCCGGCGCGACAAAACATCCACTTCCGTTCATCAAGCCTGAGGAGAGCATCATGCTATTTCACGTAAAAATGACCGTGAATCTGCCGGTCGACATCAACCCGGATCTCGCCACCCAGCTCAAGTCCGATGAAAAAGCCCTGGCCCAGCGCCTGCAAGAGCAAGGCAAATGGCGTCACCTGTGGCGCATCGCCGGGCACTATGCCAATTACAGCGTTTTCGACGTCGACAGCGTTCAGGAACTGCACGACCTGCTGATGCAATTGCCGCTGTTTCCGTACATGGCGATCGAGGTCGATGCGATGTGCCGGCATCCTTCTTCCATTCGCGAGGATGACCGCTGAACCCAGCCTGTTCAGTTCGCTACGCCCATAATTACAAGATGAGGAACCCCAAAAAATGAACGTCAAGATTTCCCACACTGCCAGTGCCCAGAAGTTTCTCGAAGACGCCAGCGGCTTGCTCAACGACGCTGGCGACCCGCGGGTCAAAGCCTTGGTTTACCGTATTTTGCGTGATTCGGTAAACATCATCGAAGACCTCGCCGTGACCCCGGAAGAGTTCTGGAAAGCGGTCAATTACCTCAACGTGCTGGGCGCGCGCCAGGAGGCCGGTTTGCTGGTGGCCGGCCTCGGCCTGGAACACTACCTGGACTTGCTGATGGACGCCGAAGACGAGCAGGCGGGGAAGGCGGGCGGTACGCCGCGGACCATCGAAGGCCCGTTGTATGTGGCGGGCGCGCCGTTGTCCGAGGCTGAGGCACGACTGGACGATGGCGTCGATCCGGGCGTGGTTCTGTTCATGCAGGGCCAGGTACGCAACACCGCTGGCGAACCTTTGGCCGGCGCAGTGGTGGATGTCTGGCACGCCAACACGGGCGGCACTTATTCCTACTTCGATACCACGCAATCGGAATTCAACCTGCGCCGCCGCATCGTCACCGATGCCGAGGGCCGCTACCGTTTCCGCAGCATCGTGCCGTCGGGCTACGGTTGCCCGCCGGACGGTCCGACCCAGCAATTGCTCGATCAACTGGGCCGTCATGGCCAGCGTCCGGCGCACATTCACTTCTTTATCTCCGCGCCGGACCATCGTCACCTGACCACCCAGATCAACCTCGATGGCGATCAGTACCTGCATGACGATTTTGCCTACGCCACCCGCGACGAGCTGATCGCCCACATCACCTTCAGCGACGACCCGCAGCGCGCGGCGGCCCATGGTGTCAGCGGCCGGTTTGCCGAGATTGACTTCGATTTTACCTTGCAGACCTCCGCGCAACCTGACGAGCAGCAGCGCCACGAACGGGTTCGCGCGCTCGAGGATTGATCGCCTCGATCGTCGAATCTTTGTGGGAACGAGCCTGCTTGCGAATGCGGGGTGTCCGTCAACGTTGATGTTGAGACTGATGGCCCTATCGCGAACAGGTTCGCTCCCACATTGACCAAGTTACATCAGGGCGAACGCGGTCAACTGTGGGAGCGAGCCAGCTCGCGATAGGGCCAGAACCTTCCACAGGTCAGCCCACTGACACACCGCTGCAAATATGGCCTTAGAATGACCCGACGCAATCAATAACAACAACGAGAGTAACCCGATGATGCAGGCGCAACTGTTGAGTCCGCGCAGCAGAGTATTCGACCACGCCGACCCTTACGCGGTGTCGGGTTACGTCAATCAGCATGTCGGCAATCATTGCATCCTCATGCCCAGGGCCGGCCGTCCTCTGGCCAGCCTCGATCATCGCAAATTCGCCAGCCTTGACCTGTGCCGCATCAGCTACGGCGCCAGCGTGCGGGTGACCTCGGGCGCGCTGGAAACGATCTATCACCTGCAAGTGCTACTGCGTGGCAACTGCCTGTGGCGCGGTCACGGTAAGGAGCATTACTTTGCGCCAGGTGAATTGCTGCTGATCAACCCCGACGACCCGGTGGACTTGACGTACTCCGACGATTGCGAAAAATTCATCCTCAAAGTACCTACCCGGCTGTTCGAGTCGGTGTGTGAGGAGCAGCGCTGGCGCTATCCGGGGCAGGGCGTGCGGTTTCTGGAGAATCGTTATCAGCTTGATGAGCTGGAAGGCTTTGTCGGCCTGCTGGCGATGATTTGCCAGGAAGCCGAGGCCATCCAGCAGATTCCCCGGGTTCAGGAACACTACGCGCAGATCATCGTCAGCAAGATGCTCAGCCTGATGAAAACCAACGTCATCCGCAGCAGCCTTGGCTCGCCGGCGACGACGTTCGAGGGGATTGCCGATTACATCGCGCGCAACCTCAAGCAGGACATCGACAGTGAAGAACTGGCGCGTCAGGCGCGGATGAGCCTGCGTTCGCTGTATGGTTTGTTCGAACGCAACGCAGGGACTTCGCCGCAAAACTACATCCGGCAGAAGAAACTCGAACGCATCAACCAGTGCCTGAGCGACCCGACCTGCAACGTGCGAAACGTCACGGAAGTGGCCATGGATTACGGCTTCCTGCACCTGGGGCGGTTCTCCGACAACTACCGCAAACAGTTCGGCGAGTTACCGTCCGACACCCTCAAGCGCCGGCACTGACCCCAGGCGACATGCAACTTGTGGCGAGGGAGCTTGCTCCCGCCGGGCTGCGAAGCAGCGCCAAAACCTGCGACCGCGATTATTCTGCAAAACCGGGGGGCACAGGTTTGCGACTGCTGCGCAGTCGAGCGGGAGCAAGCTCCCTCGCCACAGGTTCCTGTCGGTCCTGATGGGTGGGCATCAATGATTCACCGCACGTTGCAGTAAACGGATACACGTCTGCACCCATCGGATAGTCCCTCGCATCCCCCCGTCCTAGCATGGCCCTGCCTGAATAAAAACAATGGAGGCGGCGGCCATGTCCCTGCGACCCGAATACCTTCACTCCCTGCTTGAAGATGACAAAGAACAGGGCATCTACCGCTGCAAGCGCGAGATGTTCACTGATCCACGGCTGTTCGACCTGGAGATGAAACACATCTTCGAAGGCAACTGGCTGTACCTGGCGCACGAAAGCCAGATCCCCAACATCAACGATTTCTACACCACCACCATGGGGCGCCAGTCGATCTTCATCGCGCGCAACAAGGAAGGTGTGCTCAACGCCTTCATCAACGCCTGCAGCCATCGCGGCGCGACGCTGTGCCGGCACAAGACCGGCAACAAGAGCTCCTACACTTGCCCATTCCACGGCTGGACCTTCAACAACTCCGGCAAACTGCTCAAAGTCAAAGACCCGGCGGCTGCGGGTTACCCGGCGAGCTTCAACTGCGAAGGCTCCCACGACCTGACCAAAGTCGCGAGATTCGAGTCGTACCGCGGCTTCCTGTTCGGCAGCCTCAACGCCGATGTGGTGCCGCTGGTCGAGCACCTGGGCGAGTCGGCAAAGATCATCGACATGATCGTCGACCAGTCCGCCGATGGCCTCGAAGTGCTGCGCGGTTCCTCAAGTTATATCTATGAAGGCAACTGGAAACTCACCGCCGAAAACGGCGCCGACGGCTACCACGTCAGCTCCGTGCACTGGAACTACGCCGCTACCCAGAACCAGCGCAAACAGCGTGAAGCCGGTGACAGCAATCCGACCATGAGCGCCGGGACCTGGGCCAAGCAGGGCGGGGGGTTCTACTCGTTCGACAAGGGCCACATGCTGCTCTGGACCCGCTGGTCCAACCCCGAGGATCGCCCGCTCTACGAACGCCGCGACGAGCTGTCCCGGGACTTCGGCCAGGCCCGTGCCGACTGGATGATCGAGAATTCGCGCAACCTGTGCCTGTACCCGAACGTCTACCTGATGGACCAGTTCAGCTCGCAGATCCGCATCGCCCGCCCGATCTCGGTCGACCGCACGGAAATCACCATCTATTGCATCGCCCCCAAAGGCGAAAGCGACCACGCCCGTTCGAGCCGGATTCGTCAGTACGAGGATTTCTTCAACGTCAGCGGCATGGCCACCCCGGATGATCTGGAAGAGTTTCGCTCGTGCCAGACCAGCTATCAGGGCAGCGTCACGACGTGGAATGACATGTCCCGCGGTGCCGAACACTGGGTCGAGGGCGCCGATGAGGCGGCCAGGGAAATCGACCTGCATCCCTTGCTCAGCGGCGTGCGCACCGAAGACGAAGGCTTGTTCGTGCTGCAACACAAGTACTGGCAGCAAACCATGCTCAAGGCTCTGGCTGCCGAACAGCCCGAATTGATTGCTGTGGAGGCCGTGCAATGACCCTCACTTATGATGCAGTGCGCGATTTCCTCTACCGCGAAGCACGCTACCTCGACGACAAGCAATGGGACGACTGGCTGGAGATGTACGCCGCCGATGCCTCGTTCTGGATGCCTTCCTGGGACGACAACGACGAGTTGACCGAAGACCCGCAACGGGAAATCTCGCTGATCTGGTACGGCAACCGCACCGGCCTGGAAGACCGCATCTTCCGCATCAAGACCGAGCGCTCCAGCGCCAGTGTTCCGGACACCCGCACATCGCACAACATCAGCAACATCGAACTGCTTGAGCAGGCCGACGGCCTGTGCAAGGTGCGCTTCAACTGGCACACCCTGAGCTTTCGCTACAAGACCGTCGACAGCTATTTCGGCAGCAGTTTCTACATCCTTGATGGGCGCGGTGAAAACCTGCTGATCAAGGCCAAGAAAGTGATCCTGAAGAACGATTACGTTCGCCAGGTCATCGATGTCTACCACCTCTGAGGCGGCCGTCATGACTCATTCCATTGCATTCAATTTTGAAGACGGCGTCACCCGGTTCATCGACGCCAACGTGGGCGAAACCGTGGCCGATGCCGCGTACCGTCAAGGCATCAATATTCCGCTCGATTGCCGCGACGGCGCGTGCGGCACCTGCAAGTGTTTCGCCGAGGCCGGTCGTTATGACTTGGGCGAGGAATACATCGAAGACGCGCTCAGCGCCGATGAAGCGCAGCAGGGTTTTGTCCTGACCTGCCAGATGCGCGCCCAGAGCGATTGCGTGGTGCGCGTGCCGACTTCATCGCAGGTTTGCCGTACCCAGCAGGCCAGTTACGACGCCACCATCAGCGCCGTGCGGCAGTTGTCCGACAGCACCATCGCGCTGTCGATCAAGGGCGAAGCGCTGAGCAAACTGGCGTTTCTGCCGGGTCAGTATGTGAACCTGGGAGTTCCCGGCAGCGAGCAGACCCGCGCTTACTCCTTCAGCTCGTTGCAGCGTGACGGCGAAGTGAGTTTCCTGATCCGCAACGTGCCCGGCGGCTTGATGAGCAGCTTCCTCACCGGCATGGCCAAGGCCGGCGATAGCATGTGTCTGGCCGGGCCGTTGGGCAGCTTTTATCTGCGCGACATTCGCCGGCCGTTGTTGCTGCTGGCGGGTGGAACCGGTCTGGCGCCGTTCACCGCGATGCTGGAGAAAATAGCCGAGCAGGGCAGCGAGCATCCGCTGCATCTGATCTATGGCGTGACCAACGATTTTGACTTGGTGGAAATGGACCGGCTCGAAGCGTTTGCCGCGCGCATCCCGAATTTCAGCTTCAGTGCCTGCGTCGCCAACCCCGACAGCCAGCATCCGCTCAAAGGCTACGTGACCCAGCATATCGAGCCACGACATTTGAACGAGGGCGACGTCGACATCTACCTGTGCGGCCCGCCGCCGATGGTCGAAGCGGTCAGTCAATTCATTCGCGAGCAAGGCGTCGCGCCTGCGAACTTCTATTACGAGAAATTCGCTGCCAGCGCGGCTTGAGTCCAGCCGTTGCGTGATCACTGATTCCACAGGTCAGTGTTTTGTCTGGGACGTTTTCACTGCATGGCATCCTTCGTCACGAGGTCCACATGAACAGATTTCACGAAAAAGTCGCGCTGATCACCGGCGCGGCGCAAGGCATTGGTCGGCGGGTGGCGGAGCGCATGGCCGCTGAGGGTGCGCGATTGATTCTGGTTGATCGCTCGGACCTGGTGTTCGAGGTGCAGCAACAATTGGGGCAGGGCAGCCAGGTGCTTGCCCTGACCGCCGACCTTGAGCAATACAGCGAATGCAGCCGCGTGATGCGCACCGCCGTCGAGCGCTTTGGGCGTCTGGATGTGCTGGTCAACAACGTGGGCGGCACGATCTGGGCGAAGCCTTTCGAACACTACGAAGAGCAGCAGATCGAAGCCGAAGTCCGTCGTTCGTTGTTTCCGACCTTGTGGTGCTGCCACGCCGCGCTGCCGTTCATGCTTGAACAGGGCAGCGGCGCGATCGTCAATGTTTCGTCCATCGCCACCCGCAGCATCAATCGTGTGCCGTATGGCGCGGCGAAGGGCGGTGTCAATGCGCTGACTGCTTGCCTGGCGTTTGAAACCGCCGGTCGCGGAGTCCGGGTCAATGCCACCGCGCCCGGCGGCACCGAAGCACCGCCGCGGGTCATCCCGCGAAACAGCGCAGAGCAGAGCGCCGAAGAGAAAGTCTGGTATCAGCAACTTGTCGGCCAGACGCTCGACAGCAGTTTGATGAAGCGCTACGGCACGCTGGATGAGCAGGCTGGCGCTATTCTGTTTCTGGCCAGCGACGAGGCTTCGTACATCACCGGCATGGTCATGCCGGTGGGCGGCGGCGATCAGGGCTGAGGCGGCTGCGCAAACTTACAAGCGACGCTGGAAGGCTTTGACGATCTTGAGCGTGGCGTCGCTTGTGTTCAGATTCTGGACTGAGTCCAGCGGAAACCACATGCAATCGAAGATTTCATTTTGGGGCCGGGCTTCGTCCGAGTTTAGGACCGACGCCTCGAACACATGGTGGCGGGTGCTGCTCGTTTCCAGTTCCATCAAGTACAACAAGCCGTCGACTCCAAGCCCGGTTTCTTCCTGGAGTTCGCGCATGGCGGCGCACGCAGTGGTTTCGCCGCGCTCGACTTTTCCTCCGGGCAAGGTCCAGCGACACCTGGGTTTGCGCACCAGGAGAACATGCCGATCCTGCTCGCAAATGACTGTTGCCCGTACTTTCATGTGTTACTAAACCGCCGCTTGTCATAAAACAGTCATGAAAATGCAATATTCAGGCCCATGCCTCTGTTTCAAAGGGTTGGAGTGAGGGAAGCGGTAGAAAGTGCAAAGGAATGTCGAAAACCTGACACGACGTCTGGTCGGCACTTGGGCAAAGGGCGGGTGTAAGGTAGCCAAGTCAATCGTGGCTTATCACTGCCGAAAAGGAGGTGACTATGAGCGTTCCGATGCTGAATAAAATGCACATGAACGGTTATGACGTACTCAGCGTAAACAACGGCCCCTGGCGGGTGTGCACCAAAGGCGACCGTCTCGGGGCTTTTGGCAGCAAAGAGGAGGCACTGGCGTTTGCGGCAGCGCTTCCTGCCTACAGAGCAAGAGCGGTTCGATCGACGCCAAGCCAGAAATCAGAATGAGCGCAAGTTTGAAGCCCTGGGATGCCGGGGCTTTTTTTGTCTTGAAATCAGGAGTTGGAAGATTTTAAACGTGACATTTGGATGATAGGGTGGCCGCTTTTAATTCAAGGAAGAAAGCATGTTGAAAGGTCGCTTCACTGCTCTGGCATTGTTATCTGCTGTTTACCTTGCTGGTGTTGGTCAGGTTCTAGCCCAGACGCAAGGCGAAATCCACACCAATCAAAAGGTCTGCGATGTTTTTCGTACATTGGCCGGATCGATCATGCAGTCTCGGCAAAATAACGAAACGAAAGAAAGCCTGCTGGCCGTGAAGTCGGGTAATCCTGATCATGACAAGTTGGGTGCCATGTTGATCAACGAAGCGTACAACCAGCCCGTCCTCGATTCTCCAGAACTCAAAAGCCAAGCCATTAACAGGTTCGCGGATAAATGGCGGGACACTTGTAATAAACCCGCTTCCAGCTAGCTTGCCACCCCATGTTGGCTAGTAACCTCCACCGCCCGAACTGCGAGAGGGTTCCCTCGCTTTCTGCTGTGCGTGGCTCCATTGCGCGCATGTCATGAAGCGGCTTTCGTCCGGCTGATGATTTTGGCTTTCACTTCATCGGCATAGCCCATCAGTCGCTGTTCATCACCCTGAAATAACTCGCACAGCCTTTTAGTTGCCTGCGCATCGACATCATTGCCGGCCAGGCGTAGCTGCTCTGCGATGCGCAAGAGCTCCACTGCCGACCACCTCAGGTCCGACGCAACTCCTTGCAGATCACGCCGAAGTTCGTTTTCATTTTCGTTGAGCCACATGATGACCTCCTGCTGATACCCCGCTACAAAAGAGTAGTCCCAATTAACGGGCGGGGCGTTTGCTCGCCTGCTGCTCAGGGGATGGAAGGTGCGCCGCTTGTCGGGAGAGTGAGCGCGAACGAACCCGCGTGATGTCGTACTGAAGTGGCGAATGTTCGCTAGGGCGAGGCAACTTCAAATGACCAGCACCGACGATTTCAGATTCCATGCGCATGAGCTGATGGTTGACCTGGACGCAGCAACTGCGGAGATGATGAAGCTGATTTCGGCCCATCAGTTAAGTGGGCCGGAGTGGGAGCGGGTCACTCAATGGCAGCATGAAGCGTATGAGCGATGGATGACGTATTTGAACAAACGGTCGTATCCCGATCACAACGTAACGCCCTGAGGGCTGATTCTATAGATGGATGTCTGGTTCGCTACGCGCTACATTTCCCGTTTTTCAGGATAAGGAAGCGTCATGCGGATGTTGATTGGGGGAATAGCGATGGCGATGCTGGCGGGTTGTTCATTGCCGGCATCCCTGGTTCCAGGTGAGCCTAACGTCAGCAAGTACAGTAACAAGGCGCCCAAAGAATACGCCGCGTGTCTTTTGCCACTATGGCAGCAGGAAGTCCCCAAGACGACTCAGACCGGTATTTCCAATGGCTACCGGATCAACGCGCCCAGCATTATTACGGCTGACGAGATTCTGGACATCGTGAAATACAAGGACGGCAGTCGAGTCTCGCTGTATCAGGGCCCTCCATGGGCCAAGTCGGGCGCGATGCGCAAGGCGGTTCGTAGCTGCTTGTAAGACTCAATGCATGTGA
>NZ_CP162801.1:2120000-5032500 GCF_054669175.1 Pseudomonas sp. H3_D04
ATTCCTGTACTTCTGGTTATTGCGATGGAGGGACGGAGAAGGCTAGGCCAGCTTGGCGTTGGTTGTCCAAGTTTAAGGTGGTAGGCTGGAATCTTAGGTAAATCCGGGATTCTAAGGCCGAGAGCTGATGACGAGTGTTCTTTTAGAACACGAAGTGGTTGATGCCATGCTTCCAAGAAAAGCTTCTAAGCTTCAGGTAACCAGGAACCGTACCCCAAACCGACACAGGTGGTTGGGTAGAGAATACCAAGGCGCTTGAGAGAACTCGGGTGAAGGAACTAGGCAAAATGGCACCGTAACTTCGGGAGAAGGTGCGCCGGTGAGGGTGAAGCATTTACTGCGTAAGCCCATGCCGGTCGAAGATACCAGGCCGCTGCGACTGTTTATTAAAAACACAGCACTCTGCAAACACGAAAGTGGACGTATAGGGTGTGACGCCTGCCCGGTGCCGGAAGGTTAATTGATGGGGTTAGCTAACGCGAAGCTCTTGATCGAAGCCCCGGTAAACGGCGGCCGTAACTATAACGGTCCTAAGGTAGCGAAATTCCTTGTCGGGTAAGTTCCGACCTGCACGAATGGCGTAACGATGGCGGCGCTGTCTCCACCCGAGACTCAGTGAAATTGAAATCGCTGTGAAGATGCAGTGTATCCGCGGCTAGACGGAAAGACCCCGTGAACCTTTACTATAGCTTTGCACTGGACTTTGAATTTGCTTGTGTAGGATAGGTGGGAGGCTTTGAAGCGTGGACGCCAGTTCGCGTGGAGCCAACCTTGAAATACCACCCTGGCAACTTTGAGGTTCTAACTCAGGTCCGTTATCCGGATCGAGGACAGTGTATGGTGGGTAGTTTGACTGGGGCGGTCTCCTCCTAAAGAGTAACGGAGGAGTACGAAGGTGCGCTCAGACCGGTCGGAAATCGGTCGTAGAGTATAAAGGCAAAAGCGCGCTTGACTGCGAGACAGACACGTCGAGCAGGTACGAAAGTAGGTCTTAGTGATCCGGTGGTTCTGTATGGAAGGGCCATCGCTCAACGGATAAAAGGTACTCCGGGGATAACAGGCTGATACCGCCCAAGAGTTCATATCGACGGCGGTGTTTGGCACCTCGATGTCGGCTCATCACATCCTGGGGCTGAAGCCGGTCCCAAGGGTATGGCTGTTCGCCATTTAAAGTGGTACGCGAGCTGGGTTTAGAACGTCGTGAGACAGTTCGGTCCCTATCTGCCGTGGACGTTTGAGATTTGAGAGGGGCTGCTCCTAGTACGAGAGGACCGGAGTGGACGAACCTCTGGTGTTCCGGTTGTCACGCCAGTGGCATTGCCGGGTAGCTATGTTCGGAATAGATAACCGCTGAAAGCATCTAAGCGGGAAACTAGCCTCAAGATGAGATCTCACTGGGACCTTGAGTCCCCTGAAGGGCCGTCGAAGACTACGACGTTGATAGGTTGGGTGTGTAAGCGCTGTGAGGCGTTGAGCTAACCAATACTAATTGCCCGTGAGGCTTGACCATATAACACCCAAGCAATTTGCTGACCTGAAAAGGCACCAGATTGCGGTGTGTGAAGACGAAATGAACCGAAAGTTCGATTGTTCACAAACACCGAGATCTATCACATACCCATTCGCTGGAGCGTGCGCCGTAAGGCAAGCGACCTGGCTACCGAATTTCTTGACGACCATAGAGCATTGGAACCACCTGATCCCATCCCGAACTCAGCAGTGAAACGATGCATCGCCGATGGTAGTGTGGGGTTTCCCCATGTGAGAGTAGGTCATCGTCAAGATTAAATTCCGAAACCCCTATCTGCGTATGCAGGTAGGGGTTTTGTTTTGTCCGCAGGAAAACGTGCTTTTTGAAACTCCGTATATGGACTACCAAGAAACATTCGATGTCCCCAGCGAGCCTCATTCATCCTGAACAACGGAATGAACGAATATCTGCTGCCAGGGACTATGGATAGCTGTTAGGCCACGTTTATTGATATGTGCTCATCAATCAAATGCTGCACCACACCCGGATCCGCCAGGGTGGAGATATCACCCAACCCATCGTATTCGGCGGTCGCAATCTTGCGCAGGATCCGGCGCATGATCTTGCCCGAACGGGTTTTCGGCAGCCCCGGTGCCCACTGGATCACGTCCGGCGAAGCAATCGGACCGATCTCTTTACGCACCCAGTTTTTCAGTTCCAGACGCAGTTGCTCGCTCGGCTCTTCACCCGCGATCAACGTGACGTAGACATAAATACCCTGCCCCTTGATGTCGTGCGGCACACCGACCACGGCCGCTTCGGCAACTTTCGGGTGCGCAACCATCGCGCTTTCGATCTCGGCAGTACCCATGCGGTGGCCGGACACGTTGAGTACGTCGTCCACACGCCCGGTGATCCAGTAGTAACCGTCTTCATCGCGACGTGCGCCGTCACCGGTGAAGTACATGCCACGGAAGGTCTTGAAGTAGGTTTCGACGAAGCGGTCATGGTCGCCGTACAGCGTGCGCGCCTGGCCTGGCCACGAATCGAGAATCACCAGGTTGCCCTCGGCCACGCCTTCGATGATGTTGCCCAGGTTGTCGACCAACGCTGGCACCACACCGAAGAACGGACGTGCCGCCGAACCCGGCTTGAGGGCGTGAGCGCCCGGCAGCGGGCTCATCATGTTGCCGCCGGTTTCGGTCTGCCACCAGGTGTCGACGATCGGGCAACGGGACTTGCCCACATTCTTGTAGTACCAGTCCCAGGCTTCCGGGTTGATCGGCTCACCCACCGAACCGAGTAGGCGCAAACTGCTGCCATCAGCACCTTCAACAGCGGCTTGACCCGACGCCATCATCGCGCGGATTGCGGTCGGCGCGGTGTAGAGGATGTTGACCTTGTGCTTGTCGACGATCTTCGCCACCCGGGTGATGTCCGGATAGTTCGGCACGCCTTCGAACAGCAGCGTGGTTGCGCCGTTGGCCAATGGGCCATAGACGATATAGCTGTGGCCAGTGACCCAGCCGACGTCGGCGGTGCACCAGTAGATTTCGCCCGGGCGGTAGTCGAACACGCGCTCGTGGGTCATGGCGGCGTATAGCAGGTAACCGCCGGTGGTGTGCTGCACGCCCTTCGGCTTGCCAGTCGAACCGGAGGTGTAAAGGATGAACAGCGCTTCTTCAGCGCCCATCTCTTTCGGCGCGCAGACACTGCCCGCCACTTTCATCAGGTCTTCGTACCAGATGTCGCGATGCTGGTTCCACTTGATGTTGCCACCGGTGCGCTTGCACACGATGACCTTCTGGATGCTGCTGGTTTCCGGGTTGGTCAGCGCGTCATCGACGTTGGACTTGAGCGGGATCTTCTTGCCGGCACGAATGCCTTCGTCAGCGGTGATGACCACTTTGGATTTGCAGTCGATGATGCGACCGGCCAGGGCTTCCGGCGAGAAACCACCGAACACCACCGAGTGAATCGCGCCGATCCGGGTGCAGGCCAGCATGGCGACCACGGCTTCGGGGATCATCGGCATATAGATAGTCACCACGTCGCCGCGGTGCACATCCTGGCCGCGCAAGGCGTTGGCGAACTTGCAGACTTGTTCGTGCAGCTCGCGGTAGGTGATGTTGCGGCTTTCGGCCGGGTCATCCCCTTCCCAAATGATCGCGACTTGATCGCCGCGCTCGGCCAGATGACGGTCGAGGCAGTTGTAGGAAACGTTGAGGGTGCCGTCGGCGAACCATTTGATGTCGACATGGTGATCGTCGAAGGAGGTCTGCTTCACCGTGGTGAAAGGCTTGATCCAGTCGAGGCGCTTGGCTTGCTCGCGCCAGAAGCCGTCCGGGTTGACGACCGACTGCTGGTACATGGCTTTGTAGGTTGCCTCGTCAGTCAGCGTATTGGCCAGAACCTCGGGACGAACGGGATACAGAGAAGCCGCACTCATCTTTCTTACCTCGGTGGAATGGTTGTTTGTGATTTGTCACTGTTTGCAGCCTGAGCACTCAGGCAATTGCGAAACTCAAATCCTGAAACGACTGAGCAGTTTGTCCTGCTGGCCGACGTGGTCCACCATCACTGAACATTGACGAACCTGTTTGTCCGCACTGCCGGATACCTCAAGACTGATATCGCGGATATTGCTCGTGTTGCGATTGATTTCTTCGGTCGTGGCGCTTTGTTCTTCAGCCGCCGCGGCGATCTGCAGGTTCATGTCATTGATACGATAAATGGCCTCACGTATGCGCTTCAGGGTGTCATTGGCTGCGTTGGCATCCCCGGCAGTCTTGCTGGCCGTGTCGCGGCTTTGCTGCATTTGCACTTGGGCGTGTTTCACGCCTGTCTGCAACTGGTCGATCATCTCGCGTATTTCCTGCGTGGATTGCTGGGTTCGCGAGGCCAGTGAGCGCACCTCATCAGCCACCACAGCAAATCCGCGTCCCGATTCGCCGGCACGTGCCGCCTCGATGGCCGCATTGAGTGCAAGAAGGTTGGTCTGGTCGGCGATGCTGGTGATAACCGCCACAATGGACTCAATGTTTTGACTGAGCGTGGACAACTCATTGATCGCATGACCTGTGGCGTCCATCTCTTCAGCCAAACGCTTGATTGCCCCCGTAGATCTGGAAACCAGAGCAACCCCGTCCGCTGTTTCCTCGTTAGCAGCGATTGCCGCTTCGGCAGCGGTTTGGGCGTTACGGGCGACATCTTCGGCTGTCGATGCCATCTCGGTCATGGCGGTGGCCAATTGATCCAGTTCTTGTAATTGAACTTGTACACGGTTGGCTGCCTGGTCCGCTTCGCATGACGTCGCTGTGGTGCTCTCCCGAACGCGTTGCGAGCTGTTTTTCACATCGCCAATGAGCACTTTCAGGTTCTGCAGGAACTGGTTGAACTCTCCTGCGACCAACGCAATTTCATCATTTCCGACCACGGGTAGTTGGCGGGTCAGGTCGCCTTCTCCGCGATTGATGTCTGCCAACGAATCCTTGAGTTGATCCAGGGGTCGCAGTAGCCGCCTTACCAGCAGGCCCAACACCAACAGGCTAATCAGCACGCCCAGGCCGGTACCGATGACGGCACGCCAGCTCAGGATGTGGGCTGCGGCCATAACGATGTCCTGATCCAGCACCACACCGATATACCAATCCATGCCCTTGAGACCGGAGAGCGGAATGAAGGACACCAGGAGAGACTTCCCATCGCTGCTGACCTGCTGAAGCTGACTGTCGAGAGGCAGAACGCTGCCTGCGAAAAGCTGGTTGTAGGGCTTGCCGTTCAGCTCGGCGTCCGGATGGGAAATAATGTTGCCACTTTTACTCAGCAGGAACGCATAACCGGCCCCACCGAAATCCAGTGTATTGATGGCATCGGCAACCGTGGTCAGGCGGATGTCACCACCAAATACTCCGAGCAATTGACCGGCGTCGCTGATCCGCGCGACTGCCGAGATCAGAATTTCACCCGTGGTGGAGTCCTTGTAGGGTTCGGTTAAAACGGCCTGGCTATCGGCTTTTCCGGTTGCGTACCAAGGGCGAGTGCGACCGTCATAATCAGGTTTTGGATTCCAGGAGGCCGTGTTCTTGATGGGTTTTCCATCAGACTCAAGGGCGCCGAATACCAGCTTGAATTCATCTTTCAAAATGGGCGAATCGATGATTCGTTGGGTCGCTTGCGCACTGTACTGGCGGTCGATCGCTTGGGACGTCAAATCCATCAGACGCAGTTTGCCGTTCAGCCAGTTTTCGATCTGACGTGCCACAGCATTGCTCGATTCGGAGATGCTCGCCTCGACCTGATGACGCAAAATCGTACGTATCTGCTCTACCTGAACCAGCGACAGAAGACTGGTTGTCACGAACAGCACACAAGCAGCCACAAGGCTCACCTTGTAACGGATTTTCATCGAGGACTCCAAAGGATCGATCAAGGGGAGCAGGGCATCCAGTCCTTGAATGTCAGGTTATCGAGGACGCCTTCGCGAGCAAGCCGGCTCCCACAGCGGGCACGCATTTCAAATGTGGGAGCGAGCCTGCTCGCGAAAGCTATTGGAAAGGGCGACACAGGATTACCTGTATAACCCTCGATTTTTAGAAGAAGCCCAACGGATTGATGTCGTAGCTCACCAGCAGGTTTTTGGTCTGCTGATAGTGATCGAGCATCATCTTGTGGGTTTCACGGCCGACGCCGGACTTCTTGTAACCACCGAACGCGGCATGCGCCGGGTACAGGTGGTAGCAGTTGGTCCACACACGACCGGCCTTGATGGCGCGGCCCATGCGATAGGCGCGGTTGATGTCGCGGGTCCAGAGGCCGGCACCCAGGCCGAACTCGGTGTCGTTGGCGATGGCCAGGGCTTCGGCTTCGTCCTTGAAGGTGGTGATGCTCACCACCGGGCCAAAGATTTCTTCCTGGAACACGCGCATTTTGTTGGTGCCCTTGAGCAGGGTCGGCTGGATGTAATACCCGGTCGCCAGGTTGCCCTCGAGTTTTTCCACCTTGCCGCCGGTCAGCAGCTCGGCGCCTTCGCCCTTGGCGATTTCCAGGTACGACAGGATTTTGTCGAATTGCTGCTCGGACGCCTGGGCGCCAACCATGGTGTCGGTGTCCAGCGGGTCGCCACGTTTGATCGACAGCACTTTCTTCATCACCACTTTCATGAAGTCGTCGTAGATCGACTCCTGCACCAGCGCGCGGGAAGGGCAGGTGCAGACTTCGCCCTGGTTGAAGAACGCCAGCACCAGGCCTTCAGCGGCTTTTTCGATGAAGGAAGGTTCGGCCTTCATGATGTCTTCGAAGAAGATGTTCGGCGACTTGCCACCCAGCTCCACGGTGGACGGAATGATGTTTTCGGCGGCGCATTTCATGATGTGCGAGCCGACCGGGGTCGAGCCGGTGAAGGCGATCTTGGCGATGCGTTTGCTGGTGGCCAGGGCTTCCCCGGCTTCTTTGCCGAAACCTTGCACGACGTTCAGCACGCCCGGCGGCAGCAGGTCGCCGATCAGCTCCATCAGCACAGTAATGCCCAGCGGCGTTTGCTCGGCAGGCTTGAGCACCACGCAGTTACCGGCGGCCAGGGCCGGGGCGAGTTTCCAGGCGGCCATCAGGATCGGGAAGTTCCACGGGATGATCTGCCCGACCACGCCCAGCGGTTCGTGGATGTGATAGGCCACGGTGTTGCCATCGATCTCGGCGGCGCTGCCTTCCTGGGCGCGGATGCAACCGGCGAAGTAGCGGAAATGGTCGGCGGCCAGCGGGATGTCGGCGTTGAGGGTTTCACGCACGGCTTTGCCGTTGTCCCAGGATTCGGTGATTGCCAGGACTTCCAGGTTCTGTTCAATGCGGTCGGCGATTTTCAGCAGCACCAGCGAGCGCGCCTGGGCGGACGTGGCGCCCCAGGCATCGGCAGCGGCGTGGGCGGCGTCCAGGGCTTTGTCGATGTCTTCGGCCGTGGAGCGCGGGAATTCGGCAATCGGTTGGCCATTCACTGGCGAGGTATTGGTGAAGTACTGACCTTTGACAGGCGCGACGAACTCGCCGCCGATGTAGTTACCGTAACGGGACTTGAAGGAAACGATGGCACCGGGAGTACCAGGGTGGGCGTAGTTCATGATGGCGTTCTCTTGTAGTTTTTGGTTGTGGCCGTCCTTGGGACGACCACTGTCAGTTGCACAAGCGCTACAGGCTCAAGAGCCCTGAGGGGTTTCGCCACGTGCCAGACGGGCATTGATGTCTTCGATGACCGCCGGCAAATCAACGATGGTGTCGATCAGGTAGTGCGGGCGGGAACCTTCGAACATCTTGACGATGCGCGCGCGTTCCTCGGCCAATTCCTCCAGGGATAAATCCTTGAACTCTTCATAGGTCAGGCCCAATGCATTGCCGGAGCAGGTCAGCGCCACGGTCCACATGCCCGCACTACGACCTTCCAGAATGCCGGGCCAGGTGTCATCGACCTTTACGCACGCGGCGACGTCGCTAATCCCCAGCGCAATCACGTTGGCCAAGGCTTGAGCAGGGTGCGGGCGTCCATTGGGCACTTCGTCAGTCGCCACCACGTGGTCGGTGACATAACCGTTCTTGCGCGCCAGCTCTACGACTTTCTCCATGACCACAGCCGGGTAGCCTGAGCAGGAACCGATTTTCAGGCCCTTGTCGCGCAAGCCGTTGATGGTGTCGAGCGCACCAGGAATCAGCGCCGAGTGCAGCGCGATCTTTTCGATCTGCAGCGGCATGAAGCGTTCGTAGAGGGCGGTGACATCATCATCGGTTGGCAACCGACCGAAGGCGGCATGGTAGCGGTCGGCAATCTGTGGCTCGTTGCACAGCGTGCGGATGTGGTCCCACTTGCCCATGCCCATCGGTCCGCGAGCTTCTTGCAGGGAAACCGCAACGCCGAACTCGGCAAAGGCTTCGACGAAAATCTGGGTCGGTGCGAAAGAACCGAAATCAACGACGGTGCCCGCCCAGTCCAGAACCACAGCTTGCAGTTGGGAAGGTTGTTTGTAGTCCATGATGATTGCTCCAGTAATGGGTGAGTGATTGATTCGGGTTCAGGAGTTGGTGCCGACAATGACCGGTTGCACTGGAGTTGAGGCCAGCTCCTTGCTTTCCACCGTTTTCGGGCGACTGTTCCAAAATGGAATCAACATCAAGCTGGCCAGCAGCGCCGCGACGGTGAACACCAGGAATATGGTGGTGGTGTCGAAATATCCGGGTAACAGGCCGCCGAGGACCGCCCCTATCGAACCGCAACCGTTGACGAAGCCTGCGGCGGAGGCCGCACCGTCCTTACTGCCGAAATCAATGGCAGCCGAGCCGCTCATCATCGAATCCGGCCCGTAGAGTGTCAGGCCCATCATGAATAGCAGGCCAACCACCATGTAAAGACTTCCGCTCTGCATGGCGGGGACGAACAGCGCAAGGCAAATGGTGAGGAGAACCAGGCTAAGGACACAGGCCGGCATACGACGAGCACCGAAGTACTTGTCTGATGCGATACCGATGAGGATCGGACCTGCCAGACCCGCTAGTTCAAAAGCCGTTGGAACGATCGCGGATGCCACTTTGCCAATCTCGGGCATCCGTTCGTAGATAATGACTGGCCCCCACAGGAGGATCGCGTAGCGCGCTGGCTTGAGCATGAAATACGCGAGGCCAAGCACCAGCACAGTTCGATTTTTCATCACCGTGCGCAAGCCAGCCCACATACTTTCGCGCGGAACTGCGACCTTGCTGACGGGTTCTATTTCGATCTCGACGGGAGGCAGGCCGACATCTTCTGGCTGGTTGCGCTGCAGGAAAAAGAACAATACCGCTACAACTAGTACCACCACGGCGCTGCTGATGAACGCTATGCGCCAGTCATGGTACTGGTTATAAGCCCACCAACCGGCAAACGGTGTTGCTACCAGACCCCCGAAGGCGTAGCAGGTGCTCCAGTAACCCAGTACGCGGCCGCGTTCGCCAGTGCTGAAAAAACTACCGACGTTCTTGCATAGGCCAGACCAACCGGTGGACTGAGCAAGGCCCTGGATTAACATGCAGGAGGCGAAAATCGGTAAGGTGGCGTAAGTGCCCATAAGTAGCGCAGCTAACGCGGAAATGACGAGCCCGCTAAGTACCACGACCCTCGGGCCGAAGCGGTCAGAGAAGTTGCCCCAAAGAAACTGTCCGACTGCATACGCGGTAAGGTAGAGGGCATCCAGATTGGCCATCATGGACTTTTCGAGGATGAAGTTCGGGTCTTCGCCAATACCCAGTTTGGCGACAGAAAACGCCTTGCGGGTAAAGTAGAAGGCGGCATAGGCCACCCAGGTGATGAGGAAAATTTGCACGCGCCAACGCTGGAGCGATTTCCAGCCGGTTGCGAGAGGACTTGTAGCATTCTTGTTCATGGTGTTCTGATCCCGTATGTGGTGCCAGACAGCGCAAAGTAATTGTTTTTGTTTTCGGTACAGAAAATCTGTCCACGCACACGACATCGATTAGATGGCAGTGAATGGCATCAGGCTTTAAGTTTTAAATTGCCACGGTCACTGACTGCTGCTCGGCATTGCCTAGCGATAAGTCACCGGATCCATGTTTTAAAAAAAGATCCCTGTCCAAAAGGTGCTACCCATTGCACCTGTGCTCGAATTGACAAGAACCTTTAAAGGGGCGGTCAGCCTGTCGGCTGTTGCATGTCGACGTTCATCGCTACAAGACTGTCGGCGATGGCGCGCAGCAACTGGTGGACGATGTATTCGTCGATCTGGCCGATACAGCCAATACGGAAACTTTCGGCTACCGTCAGTTTGCCGGGGTAGATGATGAACTGACGGGCTTTGAGTTCATCGTAGAACCGTTTGAACTCAAAATTTGGATGTTCTGGACTGAAGAACGTGGTGATGATTGGCGACAGCCAACGGTCCTCAAGCAATGTTCTAAAGCCAAGTTCGCGCATGCCGGTGACGAGTACATCGCGATTGCGGGTGTAGCGCGCCAACCGGCCATGCACGCCGCCTTCGGCAGTGTGTTGCTCCAAGGCTTTATGGAACGCTACCACGCTGTGGGTCGGTGGCGTGAAACGCCATTGGCCAGTGCGCTCCATGTAAACCCACTGCTCGTAAAGGTCGAGGCTGAGTGAATTGGCGCGGCCTTTGGCGGCCTCGATCACGGAGCGACGGATGATAACGAAACCGAACCCCGGAATACCCTCGATGCATTTGTTGGCAGAAGACACCACCACGTCGAAAGGTATTTCATCGACCGTCAATGGCACAGCTCCGAAGGAGCTCATCGCATCGATGATCAGGCTCTTGCCATGCGCTTTCACCACATCGGCAATTTGGCGCAGCGGATTGAGAATGCCGGAGCTGGTTTCGCAATGGACGAGGAAGACGTTGGTGACGTCCGGGTTATCCCTGAGCAGGGTGTCCACTTCCTCGGGCTGGGGCGGCAAGTAATCCCCTTTGTCCAGGGTGATAAACGCGCGACCCAGATACTCCAGGGTCTTGGTGGCGCGTTGACCATAGGCGCCATTCATTAATACAAGCGCTTTGCCGTCTCGAGGGATGGCAGTGGCTAAAGCAGCCTCCACCGAATAGCTGCCGCTGCCTTGCAAAGGCACGCAGACGAAGCTGTCGTCCTTTATGCCTGCCATGCTGAGCAAGTTCTGGCGAACTTCAGCAGTGACTTGATTGAAGGAAACATCCCATGAACCCCAGTCGCGCAGCATCGCTTCCTTGGTGGCTTTGGACGTGGTCAACGGGCCTGGCGTCAGCAGGTAAGGTTCACCCAAGGCTGGAGTAGCCAGCGCATGTGTGGTCGGGAATTCAGCTTTGGTCATGATCTTCTCCGGCGGTGTTGTTTTTGTAAGGAGTGATGCATGGGCCAATAAAAACACTCGCCTAGAAATAACTGAAATCGATTTATCACATGTCAATAACAAGCTGAGCTTATAAGTGAGCATGTTGGATCTCGCGCTCTATTATCGCGATTCCATGGTTATCGGGTTCAGATCGCCGCGCCCTGGGCGATCAAAGGCTACTGGGGCGGCGCGACGCATCCGTGTTGTAAACAAAAAAACCGCCCGGCCAATGGCCAGGCGGTTTTTAGTGGCAAGCGTAAATGTTTTCGCTGCGTGATGGAGGCGTTAGCCCTTGTCTGACTTGCCAGCCGCCGCGGCGAATTTCGCCAGACGCACATCCAGTCGACGGGGGCGCAGGTTGTGGTCCTCGGCGTGCTCCTTGCGGCGAATGGCGTTGCGCACCATCAGTGAGCCCAGGTAACGGATCGGCTCCGGTGGGAAATGGCCGAGTGGACCTTGCACCAGCGGCGAGCGTGTCCATGGGTTGTCCATCCCCAACACCAGCGATGAGAGGATTTTCCCTCCCATATGACACGGACCGACGCCGCTGCCGGAATAGCCGAAGCCATAAAAGATGTTGCCGCTAGCGCCCATGCGACCGAAGAACGGTAGCCCGGTGACGGAGCGATCGGACGGGCCATTCCAGGTGGCGGCGATGCCGACATCGGCAAAGTCCGGGAAGAACTCCGCAAGGGTGTTGCGCAACAATCCTTTGTAGGGCGAAGGCTGGTCGAATACGGGCAGGATGCGCCCGCCGTAAGCGAAGGTATTGCCACCTTTGCCGAGCATGATCCGGCCGTCCGGAGTGTTGTGGTAGTAATGCACGAAGATACGTGAGTCGAGCACGGTGACCCCGCTGGTCAGGCCTATGCGCTCGAGCAGGTCAGGTCTTGGCTCAGTAATAATCATGTCGCTGGAGACGATGGCTACCGACCGCGAGAACTGTGGAAAGGCACGGGCCATCCAGGCGTTCATCGCCAACACGACACGATCGCAGGTCACTTTCCCGTTCGGCGTGTTGACGATGGTGGGCAGCCCCTCTTCCAAACCGATCATCGGTGAGCCTTCGTAGATGCGTACACCCAACTCCATTGCGACTCGACGCAGACCACGCACCAGCTTGCCCGGCTGCACACTGGCTGCCGCCGGCGAGAACCAGCCTTCAACGTGTCGATTTGAACCCGCCATACGCTGTACGTCAGCTAGCGCGCATTTGGAGAAAGAGTTGATGCCATTGCGCTCCAGCGCGGCGATCACCCCGTCGGTCGAACCGACCTGAGCGCGGTTAGTCGCCGTGTAAAGCGTGCCATCGAGACGGTAATCGGCATCAACTGCGTACTTCTCGCAAAAGCTGCCGATGGCGTAAATGCTCTGCTCCGATTCCTTGACCAGGCGTATTGCCTCCTCGACGCCGAACAAGCGTTCCAGGGTGAAGTACTTGGCCGACCAGGACAGTGCGCAGCCGCCGTTGCGCCCACTGGCACCGGCACCGCAGATGTCGGCTTCGACGATGACCACGTCCAGCTCGGGATTCTGTTCTTTGAGCATGATCGCGGTCCACAAACCCGTGTAACCACCACCGACAATGCAGACATCGGCGCGGGTGTTCTGCCGCAGCGGCGGGCAGGGCGAGTCGGGTTGAGTTTTAAGGGCCTGATCGAGCCAGTAGGGGCGCATGAGGTCATCTCCGTTGGAGCGGTTTGGGGGCAGGGTTCAGGAAGCAATCAGCCGCACGCGGCGACCACGATCATTTCCACGCGCCAACCGGGGTCGATCAAATCCGCCAGGGTGCAAGCTCGTGTGGGGGCATGGCCTTCGGGAAAGAACGCGTCCCAGACTTTGTTGAGCCCTGCATAGTCCTCGCGATGGGCGAGCAGGATACGCACCGAAAGCACCTGCTTGCGGCTGCTGCCGGCACTGAGCAATAGCTGCTCAATACCGGCGAGCACCTCGCGGGTCTGCTCCTCGATATCGCCCCTGAGGTCGCTGGCAACCTGGCCTCCGATGTAGAGGTGGTTGTCGTACCGGACCATGTCCGAGCGGCGTTTTAGGGCTGTGAAACGTTCGATTTCCATTAAGCATTCCCAGGTTGATAGGAGGGCGCAGTGTTCGAACACTGGTCGGGGCTTGTGAAAACCATGCTTGCAGTTCATCGTCTATAAATAAAATCGATTTAACGTATGCATGAATAAGCTGAACCTATGCTGAGGCTTCCCCCGATGACGATTTCCCATACTCAACTCAAGGCGTTCCACGCTGTCGCTATCAACGGAAGTTTTACCCGCGCGGCAGAGCAGCTCTGCCTGTCTCAACCGGCGGTGTCCGACCAGGTTCGCAAGCTTGAGGATTACTACGGGGTGATGGTGTTCTACCGCGACAAGCGTCTGGTACGCCTGACTGAAGTGGGCGAGCGGTTGTTCGGCCTGACCCGGCGCTTGTTTGATATCAGTGTCGATGCCCACGACATGCTGATGGACTACCGCACCCTGTCCACGGGAACCTTGAACCTCGCCGTGGATGCGCCGGTGCATGTGCTGCCCTATGTCGCACGCTTTTGCAGTCGTTATCCCGGTATCGATGTGAAGATTGAAACCGCCAATACCGATGAAGTGTTGCAGCGGTTGTTCGGCCATCAGGCCGACATTGCTCTGCTGGGGCGCAATATCGAAGACGACCGACTGCTGTCGCTGCCCCTGCGTAGCGATCCGATGCTCGCGTTCGTCGCGCTTGACCATCCCTGGGCGCAACGCGAATCCATCAGCCTTGGCGATCTGCACGACACGCCGCTGGTCCTGCGCGAAAAAGGCTCAGTGACGCGCCTGTGCCTTGAGGAAGAGATGGCAACCGCGGGCTTGCGCATCCGCAAGGCGATCGAAGTGGAAGGCCGTGAAGCCGCGCGCGAAGCCGTGGCGATAGGTATGGGCGTAGGTGTTGTCTCGGCGACCGAGCTTGGCTTCGACTCGCGGCTTCGCGGGTTGCCTATCGTCGATAGTCAGCGACGCTTCACCGAGACACTGGTTTGCCTGCGCGCACAGAGTTCCCGGCGCATCCTGACGACCTTTTTTGAGATGGTTCGAGAGAGATTGGCTGAATGAAGTATGGGGTTCGATGTGGATGCTATCCGGCAGCGTCACCCTTTAAAAGATCAACGCTTTCGCGTTACGTACCCGATCGATACGTAAAACGTTTCTGTTCTTGCGACCGCACTGGTTGCCGGCGATGAGGGGTTCAAATATCAGCCGCATGTCGACCGGGTGATGCGTGGGTTTGGCTTCCCCATCGGCCCCTTTGAACTGCGTGATATGGCCGGTGTGGATGTCGCCTGGCGCAACCGCCAGGGGCGTCTGTTGGAGCTGAGCGAGCGTGAGCAACGCTGCGATTGGATCGATAAATTGTATGCGGCAGGACGGCATGGGCAAAAAACCGGGCTTGGGTTTTATTGCTATGCGCCGGGCAGCCGCCAGGCTGTGCCGGATTCATGGCTGGCGCAATTGTTGGAGCAGCATCGCCAGCAATGGAATATTGCGCCCCGTAGCATCTCTGATCAGGAAATCGAAGAACGCTGCCTGTTTGCGATGATCAACGAGGCTGCCTGGTTGCTCGACAACGATATTGTGGAGCACCCTGCTGATATCGATCTGGTATGGGTTCATGGCTACGGCTTCCCGCGTTACAAGGGCGGGTTGACCTACTATGCCGACCAGACAGGGCTCGGTTATGTGGCGAAGGCGCTTAAGCGCTACAACCCCGAGTCGGGCAGGGCGCTCTCGGCGTTCATGACTCACCGCAAGACCTTCCACGCTCATTGACGAGAAAGCCCCGGCCGCTGACCGAGCCCGCCGGGGCCATGTTGAGTCAGACGTCCTTGACCGCGTCGAGGGCCGCATCAGTGTCGGCGCACCTCACGGCAAACCCAAGCCAGAAACGGCAATTGTCCGAATGACGTGATGAGTTGTTCGGTAACTATTTTTCGTGCACGAATGGGAATTAGTGTTAATTGCGAATGGTTTTATATAGCATGCTCGCTTGGTTTTTGGCGGTTGCACCCTCTGTATTGGCCTATTCGTTAAGGTTTTCCTCTCCATGCGTCGAACCCTGTTTTCCATTTGTGTACTGCAAGCGTTGTCGTCTTCCTCGTGGGCTGAACAAACGGATGTAGCTCCCTCAACGCTTGAGCTGGACGCAACCGATGTTATCGGTACCGCGAATTACGAAAGGGCGGACGGCCCGGTGCAGGGTTATCGGGCGACGCGCTCGGCCAGCGCCACGCGTACCGACACGTCGATCCATGAAACCCCGCAATCGATCAGTGTGGTCTCGAAGGATGCAGTCGAGGATCTGGGCGCCACCCGTTTGCAGGACGCGCTGGACTACGCCGGGGGCGTGGGGCGGGCGAACAATTTCGGTGGGCAGGGCCTGACCACGTTTACCGTTCGTGGCTTCACCACCGGCGAGTTTTACCGCAACGGTTTTCCGATCAACCGCGGCTACCCGAACATGCCGGATGCCAACACCATCGAGCGACTCGAAGTGCTGCGCGGCCCGGCCACCATGCTCTACGGTCGGGGTGATCCTGGCGGCACCTTCAACGTGGTTTCCAAACAGCCGTTGCCCGAGCGCACCGTCACCCTGGGCAGTCAACTCAACGATCAGGGCATGAAACGCGGCACGCTGGACGCTTCCGGCCCGCTCGACGAAGAAGGGCGCCTGGCCTATCGACTGAACGTAGTGGGCGAGGGCGGCGACACCTTCCGCGATCACGTCGAAACCGAACGCTACGGTATCACTCCGGTGCTGACGTGGCAGGCAACCGATGCGACTAAGCTCATTTTCGAAGGCGACTTCATGCGCAACAACGCGCCTCTGGATCGAGGCGTTACGCGTTACGCCAAACAGATTGGCACCGCCTCCCGCGACAGCTTTTTCGGCGAAAAAGACGTTGGCAAATTGCATAACGACAACAACATGGCGCAACTGCGTTTCGAACACATGCTCAACGACGACTGGACGCTGGGCGGCGGCTTCCAGTGGCTCGATGGTTCGCTCAAGGGCAACGCGGTCGAGGCCAACGGTATTGCCGCTGACGGCCGCACCCTGGGGCGCAACTTCAACTATCGCAAGCTGGAGTGGACCGACAAGGACACCCAACTCAATCTGACCGGCCATTTCGATACCGCTGGTTTGCAGCACACGTTGCTCACCGGTATCGAGTACGAAGATTACGACTACAAGTCGATTATTCAACGCTCCAGCGGTGCTGTCAGCGCGTACCCGATCGACATCTTCGATCCGGTGTACGGCCAGCCGCGTCCGGCACTCACCCGCACGCCGACTCACGACAAGGAAAACCTCAAGACGTATGCAGCGTTCGTGCAGGATCAGGTGGCATTGACCGACAAATTGAAGGTGCTGGCCGGGGCGCGTTTCGAACGCTTCGAACATGACTACGAAACCTTCGTGCCGGGCGGCAAGAGTTGGCAGGCCAGTGACAACGCGGTGACCCCGCGCATCGGCGTGACCTACGACCTGACCGAGACATTGGCGGTCTATGCCGACACTGCGCGCTCCTTTAAACCCAACACCGGCGCAAGCCGCGAGGGCGGCGGGTTTGCGCCGGAGAAGGGCAAGTCTTACGAAATGGGTATCAAGTGGGAAGCGCTGGATCAGCAGTTGAGTGTTGACGCGGCGGTCTACCAGATCGAAAAACGTAACGTGTTGACCACCGACCCTGTTGATTCGACCTTCAGCGTTGCGGCCGGTGAGGTGCGCAGCCGTGGCTTCGACGTCAATGTTGCCGGCAACCTAACGCCCGAATGGCGCGTGATTGGCGGCTACGCCTATGTCGATGCCGAAGTGACCAAAGACAACGTGCTGCGCTCCGGCACGCGCCTGCTGAACATCCCGAAAAACAGCTTCAGCCTGTTGAATATGTATGAGTTCCAGGATGGCACCCTCAAGGGGTTGGGCTTGGGTACCGGGCTCAAGTACGTCGACGAGCGCGCCGGACAAACCGCCAACACCGCGTTTTCGATGGGCAGCTACACCGTTGTCGATTTGCTCAGCTTCTACAAGATCAATGACAAGGTGCGGCTCAATCTTGACGTGAAAAACCTGTTTGATCGTGACTATGAAGAAGGCGCATTCGGTAACGTCTATGCCTATCCGGGCGCGCCGCGAACAGTACAAGTTGGCATTTCCTACACCTTGTAGCGTGCAGCGCTGGTGCACGCCGAGTCTTCCGCGGTAACGCGGGAGGTGAGGCGATGTGCGCCAGCGGTAGAGTTCGTTCCGCCCGCATAGACGACAATTGCAGGTTAAGGCGTTTTAGGCCGTGCGCAAATTTGGAGCTGGATTCAATGGTGCTTGGGCAAGGTTGCGGAAACTGACGAAAAGATGCGGATATGGTCCAGAGAGGAAGGAGCAAAATTCCCAAACCCCAGAAACGACAAAGCCCTGAATAATCAGGGCTTTGTCGTATAAAGATGGCGGAGGCGATGGGATTCGAACTCATGGACCTGTTACAGTCGACGGTTTTCAAGACCGTTGCCTTAAACCACTCGGCCACACCTCCGTTTGCGTTGCGGGCGCCATAATACCTGAATGAAACACACTGTCAAACTCTCTGCATGGCTTGTTACAGAGCGTCTGTTATGATCTTTGCGACTGAACGTTTCAAACCAACAGGAGTGTCGCCATGCGCGAACAGGATTACGCAGTTAATAACAGCGTGCAGGCTGAGCAGCTAGAGGTTAGCCGCGTCCTGCGCAACACATACGGCTTGCTCGCTCTCACCCTCGCATTCAGCGGCGTGATGGCGTTCGTTGCTCAGCAGATGCGTGTCGGCTACCCGAATATTTTCGTGGTGCTGATCGGCTTCTACGGGCTTTTCTTCCTCACCAACAAACTCCGTGACTCGGCCTGGGGCCTGGTGTCGGCATTTGCCCTGACCGGTTTCATGGGTTTTCTGCTTGGCCCGATCCTCAACCGCTACCTGGGCATGCAGGGCGGCGCTGAAGTTGTCAGTTCGGCATTCGCGATGACGGCGCTGGTGTTCGGTGGTCTGTCGGCTTACGTGCTGATCACCCGCAAGGACATGAGTTTCCTTGGTGGTTTCATCACCGCAGGCTTCTTTGTACTGCTGGGTGCGACGCTGGCGAGCTTCTTCTTCCAGATCAGCGGTCTGCAACTGGCGATCAGCGCAGGTTTCGTGCTGTTCTCCTCGGTCTGCATTCTGTTCCAGACCAGCGCCATCATTCACGGCGGCGAGCGTAACTACATCATGGCGACCATCAGCCTGTATGTATCGATCTACAACCTGTTCGTCAGCTTGTTGCAGCTGTTCGGCATCATGAGCCGCGATGATTAATCGCAGGCTCTAAGTAAAAAACCCGCTCAGGCGGGTTTTTTATCGCCCGGAATTCGGGCTCATTCCGTGATGATAATGCTGCCATCGGCCTGCTGGCGGTAGATGGTATAGGGCAGGAGCAACGTATCGAGGGCGCCGGAAATGACTGCGTCGATGAGGACAATGGCCGGAGCACTGTCATGCACCTGCGCATCCCGTCCTTTTTGCAGGGGAGCATAGAGCATGCAGAAATCGTAAGTCACGCCGCTGTAGATACGGGGAACGGCACCGCAGTAACTTTTGTACTCCTTGAGACTCTTCGAAGCCACTTCATCCCCGCGCACAACTGTTTGAACCGTGCCGCAGCCGGCGAGCAACAACGTCGCGAGTAAAACCACCTGAATTTTCATACCGCCAATCCTTAGCCGGAAAGCGGTCAATTTACGCGTTTCCAATCAAAACCGCACTCACGCCATCGGTGGCAAGCGGCGTTTGACCGGGGTCTTCTTGACGATGGCGGTGTTGGTCTCCGCGTGGGTGTTGAGGCGATCGAGCAGGGTGTCCAGTTGCTCCATCGAGCGCACATGCAAGCGGGCGATGAAGCAGTCATCGCCGGTGACTTTGTCGCACTCGGTGAATTCCGGGATGGCCTGAATCTGCCGTTCGACTTCCTGCAACTGGCCCGGCAACGGGCGGATCCGCACGATGGCCTGGAGTTGATAACCAAAGCACTTGGGGTCGATTTCGACGGTGTAACCTTTAAGCACGCCACGCTCTTCGAGTCGCCGCAAACGCTCGGCAACGCTGGGCGAGGACAGGCCGCTGATCTGCGCCAGCGCCTTGAGCGAGCGGCGTGAGTCGTCCATTAATGCGGTGATGAGCACTTGGTCGATGTCGTCGGTCATGGCAAATCCCCTGTTAGGCCGTTGACTGAATACGCCTTGATAAAAAAGGCAAAAACCGAGTTTAGCCTGCTTTTTGCGCTGGAGATGCCCTTGGACGGATTGGCATAATTTGGCCTCAATCACAGGAGTCTGATGATGGACAAAAACATACGTCGCGGTTCATTCGAAATGACCGCCGCCATGCTGATTTCCGGGACCATCGGTTGGTTCGTGCTGGTGTCCGGGCAGCCCGTGCTGGACGTGGTGTTCTGGCGGTGCGTGTTCGGCGCCGGCACGCTGTTGTTGATCTGCGCGGCATTCGGCTTCCTGCGTCCGGGCATTCTGACCCGCACCACCTTCCTGCTGGCAGTGCTCAGCGGGGTCGCGATTGTCGGCAACTGGGTGTTGTTGTTCGCCTCTTATTCCCGTGCCTCAATTGCCATTGGCACGGCGGTTTATAACGTTCAACCGTTCATGCTGGTCGGGTTGGCGGCGTTGTTTCTGGGCGAAAAGATCACCCTGCAAAAACTGTTCTGGCTGGGCATTTCGTTTCTCGGGATGCTGGCCATTGTCAGCGCTCATGGCGAGCAGGGCGCAGGTGGCAACGATTACCTGATGGGCATCGGTCTGGCCTTGGGGGCGGCGTTTCTGTATGCGATCGCAGCCCTGATTATCAAACACCTGACCGGCACGCCACCGCATTTGATTGCCCTGATCCAGGTCAGCACCGGGGTGCTGCTGCTCGCGCCATTTGCGCACTTTTCAGCGTTGCCGCAAGCACCCAGCGCCTGGGCCAGCCTGGTGACGCTGGGCATCGTCCACACCGGCGTGATGTATGTGCTGCTGTACGGCGCGATTCAAAAACTGCCGACGGCATTGACCGGGGCGTTGTCTTTCATTTACCCGATTGCGGCGATTTTCGTTGACTGGTTTGCCTTCGGTCATCGCCTCGAACCGCTGCAGTGGGTTGGTGTTGCCGCGATTCTGCTGGCTGCCGCAGGCATGCAGCAGGGCTGGGGGTTGAAGTCTCGTCGGGCGGTCACACAATAAAACGGGCGTCAGATGTTCCAGCGCGGCGCGGTCTTCGCCAGTCGTTGGCGCATCTCGCCGATGTTCGAAGCGAACTGGCGCATCAATAATTGATAGCCGTCCAGCGGGTTGTAGACCGGTGCTTCAAGACTTGAATCAACCGGCAAATCGATGGGGCGACTGAGTCGCTGCGATGCGCCGGTTTTCAGCGCCCGGGCCATGCCGATCAGCTGCACGCGAATCTGCCGGTGTTCGGCTTTGAAACTCGATTGCAGATGCGCCATGGCGTCGCGATCCTTGGAGTCCGGCCGGGTGTTACCAAGGATTTCCAAGGTGCTGACGCACATTCGCAAATGACGCTGAATCGCATCGAGTTCGGTCATGGAAATCTTCACTTCCTTGGACACCGACGGCATCAGCGAACGCAATTGCACCATCGACGCGTTCAGGCGATTCATCAGCTTCAGGTGTTCGTCATCCGAGACGGACTGACCATCAATAATGCGTCCATAAATCGTCGCACAATCGCGCAGCGAGCTGGCCAGGTTGTAGCGCCAGGAAAAAACCGCATACGACGGCAGGGCGAAAGAAAAGGCCAGTGCCAGGGCCACGCCAATCAGAATGTCCACTGCGCGCCACAGTCCGTCGGAGATTAGGTTGTCGCCATGCCCGGCGACAATAAACACCGTGATCCCCGCCAGCAGCGCGGTGTAACCGCCCTTGCCGATGGCGTGATACGAGAAAAACCCGCACACCGCCGACATCACAAAATAGGTCAGCCAAGGCATCCCGAGCCAGGCCTGTTGCGCCACCAGCAGCAGGCCGATAGCGGCGCCGATCAACGTACCGATGGCACGCTCGGCGGCTTTTTTGCCGATGTTGCCGTGGTGCTGCAAACCGCCGATCACCACCAGCATCGTTACCGACGCCCACTCACCGTGGGGCAGGTTGATGCCGGTGGTCAGCATGATCGATGCCAACAAGCCGAGCGACACGCGGACCGCATGGATCAGCTTGGCGTAGCGATAGCGCCGATACGGGTCCAGCAACGGACGCAGTAACCGGCGCAGCAGCGGTGGCAGTCGATGGGCTCTGAACGTGTTCAGGCTCGGTGTCCTCAGAAGATGTAATCGGTGGTCAGGAAGCTCGAACTGCGTCCGCTGATGATCTCGCTGATGAGTTCCTTGTTGGTTTCCTGGAACTTGGTCGCGACCAGCGTCCTGATCGAAAATACCCGCAGCGCATCATGCACCGACAATGTGCCTTCGGCGGAGTTCTTGCGGCCGTTGAACGGGTAGGTGTCCGGGCCGCGCTGGCACTGGGCGTTGAGGTTGATCCGGCCGACCTGGTTGGCAAAGGTGTCCACCAGCCGACCGACCGCCACCGGGTTGGTGCCGAAGATACTCAACTGTTGGCCGAAGTCCGATTCCAGGACGTAGTCGATCACCGTATCGAGATGCCGGTAAGGCACGATCGGCACCACCGGGCCGAATTGTTCTTCCTGGTAGACGCGCATCTGCGGCGTCACCGGGAACAGCACCGCCGGGTAGAAGAACGACGCGCGCGCTTCACCGCCATTTGGATTGACTACGGTGGCGCCTTTGCTGACTGCATCCGCGACCAGCGAGTGCAGGTAATCGACCTTACTCGCTTCCGGCAGCGGCGTCAGCGCAACACCACTTTCCCATGGCATACCCGGTTTCAGAGTGGCCAGTTTGGCGTTGAATTTCTCGATGAACGACTCGACCACGTCTTCATGGACGAAAAGGATTTTCAGGGCGGTGCAACGCTGACCGTTGAACGACAGTGAGCCGGTCACCGCTTCGTTGACGGCGTTGTCCAGATCAACCTCCGGCAACACGATGCCCGGGTTCTTCGCGTCCAGGCCCAGTGCCGCGCGCAAGCGGTGAGGTTTGGGGTGGAGTTTTTTCAGGTCGCTGGCGGCTTTATTGGTGCCGATAAACGCAAAGATATCGATCTTGCCGCTGGCCATCAGTGCGCTGACGGTCTCGCGGCCGCTGCCGTAGATCACATTGATCACCCCGGCCGGGAAACTGTCGCGAAAGGCTTCCAGCAGCGGCCGAATCAAAAGCACACCCAGCTTGGCCGGTTTGAACACCACAGTGTTGCCCATGATCAGCGCCGGAATCAGCGTGGTGAAGGTTTCGTTCAGCGGGTAGTTGTAAGGCCCCATGCACAAGGCGACGCCCATCGGTACGCGGCGAATCTGCCCCAGGGTGTCCTGTTCCAGCTCGAAGCGGCTGGAGCGACGGTCGAGTTCCTTGAGGGCATTGATGGTGTCGACGATGTAATCGCAGGTGCGGTCGAACTCTTTCTCCGAGTCCTTGAGGTTCTTGCCGATCTCCCACATCAGCAGCTTGACCACCGCCTCACGCTGTTCGCGCATGCGGCCCAGAAACGTTTCGACGTGCTGGATGCGTTCGGCCACGCGCATGGTCGGCCACAAACCCTGGCCCCGGTCATAGGCGCGGACGGCGGCGTCGAGCGCGGTCAATGCGGTTTCTGCATCGAGCAGCGGCGTGCTGCCGAGGATCACTTGTTCATCGCCATTTTCGCCGGTCAGGTACACCGGGCTGCGGACTTGGGCGAGGGGGCCGGACCAGGTTTTCAGTTCGCCGTCGACCAGGTATTCACGCTGCTCGGTCTGACCGTCGAGGCGGTATTTTTCCGGGATGTCGCTTGAGTCGGGAAACAGGTTGCCAAGGATATGTGCTGTGGTCATGTCGCTACCCCGTCTGGATTGGGTGATGAACTGATGAATCGTTTTAGCAGACCTCGGCCTCGCTTGTCATGACTCATCTCATCGTTCGGCGGTTCAGGGTTTTCGATCGTGGAATGGCCGGCACCGTCGGTCATGGCCCAGATGCCCCTCTGGTTGGCCCCCAGAGGGGGGACCTCACGAGAGGACGGCCATGCGGGCCATTCGAGTCTCTGAAAAGCCTAGCCTTTGTTTGGTGTTGATGGGCGGCGTCTTGCCGGCGCTGCTCAGCGGTGTTAACGATAAGCCCCAGCGCGTTTCGCAATCAGAGCCCAGCGCGATTTCGCCGTGTGGGGAAGGATGCCAAAGCCACACAAACCCTCGTGCTCCGGTTAAACTCCGTGCTCTTTTTCAAGGAGTTCATATGAGTTACTACCAGCCGGGCATTCTCGCCACCCCCGTTCCGCCTCAAGCCCGCCATATGTTCTTCGCCCTCGAATCCGCCGAAGCATTGCCGGCCGCGCTCGACAACTTGATGCAACTGGTGGACGGAAAATCGGCGGTGGTCGGCTTCGGTGAATCCCTGGTCAAGGCGCTGCATGCACAGATCGATGGCCTGCGACCGTTTCCGGCGCTGACCGGCGTTGGCGTCGACAACCCGTCGACCCAACACGCGCTCTGGTGCTGGCTACACGGCGTCGACCGCGGTGAACTGCTCAATCGCAGCAACGCCATCGAAGCCGCGCTGGCACCGGCCCTGCGCCTGGTGCAGATGAACGAAACTTTCCGCCACATGACCGGCCACGACCTGACCGGCTACGAAGACGGCACCGAGAACCCGCACGACGAAGCCGCCGTGGCCGCCGCGTTGTTGGGCGAGGGCGCGGAAGGACTGGTCGGTGGCAGCTTCGCCGCGATCCAGCAGTGGCAGCATGATCTGAAAGGCTTCCACGCGATGCCGTCCCAGGAAAAAGACAACATCATGGGCCGTCGCTTGAGCGATAACGAAGAACTCGATGACGCGCCGATTTCCGCCCACGTCAAACGCACCGCCCAGGAAAGCTTCGCCCCTGAGGCGTTCGTGGTCCGTCGCTCGATGCCGTGGATCGAAGGGGACCGCGCCGGCCTGATGTTTCTGGCGTTCGGTTTTTCCCTCGACGCCTTCGAAGCCCAACTGCGGCGCATGAGCGGACTGGAAGACGGCATTACCGACGGTTTGTACCGCATCAGCCGCCCGATCACCGGCGGCTACTACTGGTGCCCGCCGCTCAAGGACGGTCATCTGGACCTGCGCGCGTTGCGCATCGGCTAAGGATAAGGAGAGAACATGGACGTAGTGCGCTGGGGCATGATCGGTTGTGGCAGTGTCGCTGAACGCAAGAGCGGGCCGGCCTTTTACAAGGCCCCCGGTTCGGCATTGGTGGCGGTGATGGGGCGGCGGCTGGACGCGGTGACCGACTACGCCGCACGTCACGGCATCGCCCGGGTTTACACCGATGCGCAAGCGCTGATCAATGATCCTGAGGTGGACGCGGTGTACATCGCCACGCCACCCGACAGTCACCACGCCTATAGCTTGCAGGTCGCCGCAGCCGGCAAACATTGCTGCGTCGAAAAACCGATGTCGCTGAATGCCGGGCAAAGCCGCGAGATGCAAAAGGTCTTTGCCGACGCCGGACTGCACCTGTTCGTTTCCTATTACCGACGTTCGCTGCCGCGCTTTGCGCAAGTGCGGCAGTGGCTGGAGGAGGGGCGGATCGGCGAGGTGCGGCATCTGTCCTGGACGCTGACCAAGGCGCCTTCTCCGAACGATCTGGGTGGCGCCGACAATTGGCGCACCGACCCGCTGATTGCCGGCGGCGGCTACTTCGCCGACCTGGCCAGTCATGGCTTCGATCTGTTTCAGTATTTGCTCGGGGATATCGTCGAAGTCGCCGGTTTTACCGCGCGGCAGGCCGGTTTGTATGCCGCCGAAGACGCCGTCAGCGCCAGTTGGCGGTTTGCTTCGGGTGCCCTGGGCATGGGCTGCTGGAATTTCGTCGCCGACCGCCGCGAAGATCAGGTAGAACTGATCGGCAGCCAGGGCCGGATCAGTTTTTCGGTGTTCGATGAGCACCCGGTGCGACTTGAGGCGGATGAAAATCTCAGCCTGCACATCGACCATCACGAGCACATCCAGTGGCATCACGTGCTGGGCATGAACGCGCACATCCGTGGCGAAGCGCAGCATCCGGCGATGGCCGAACACGCGCTGAAAACCGACTGGGTGATGGACCAGATCCTCAAGCGCACCTGAAATTTAAGCTTCAACGCAATCCTGTGGGGGTCAGAAGGATTTGCTCAGGCTTGCTACTACGGTCGCGGTGCAGACATCTCCATAACCCCAATTACTGACGCACTGGCTTTTCGACAGGTCAGTATCGATGTAACTCAAACCCAGCATTACACCGGCCAGTTCGTGGGACAGTTTGACCTCCCATTCGCGGTACGAGTCTTCGGCCTGGCCTGACATCGAGTAAAGGTGCGGGTCCTTGAAATCCATGTTGCCGTATCGCAGTTTCAGACCGGTGTCGTAAGGCAACTCGGTTTCGTAGCCCACGTAGCTGTACAGCGAGCTCTGCTTGCTGTCGATGCCTGGCGCATCCGCGGAATAATAGGCCGCCAGCTTCACGCCATAAGCGCTGAGGATTGCGTAGGTCTCACCCTGGTTAAACTGACTCTCCCTGGGGTAAGCGTATTTGAGATAGCCAAGGTCCAGGCTGACCGTATCGGTCGCTTGCCAGAGCCAACCGGCGTAGTAATCGACTTCCTGCCGGGTCTTCAGACCGCCGCCGAAATCGACGTTTGAACTCCATGCGCCGAGGTACAGCCCGCTGCTGTGGGCCAAGGTCAAACCGGCCTGCACCGCAGGATCATTCTGGGTTTGCGAAATGCCACGGGTGCGGTAGTCGCTGGCCAGGGTCAGGTCGACCAGTAGGGCGAAATCGTCATTCAAGGGCAGCGCCTGACTGCTCAAGGGAAGAAGGCCCAAGGAACCGAGGGCGAACAGGGTGAAAGCTTTCATGAGGTGCGTCCCGTTATTGTGATTGTTATGGGCAGATTTTTTACGGCAAGGCTGCGCCGAACCCCGGCGACAAACGCGGGGGGCGGGCAGTGGTTTCAGATGATTTTTCTTACAGCGTCGGTGCGTAGACTTCGCGACCGGCGAACCAGGTTTGCAGCACCTGGGTGTCATGCAGGGCTTTGTTGTCGACGCTGAACACGTCGCGGTCCAGCACGATGAAGTCGGCTTGCTTGCCGGGGCTCAACGAACCGATCTGCTTCTCCAGGCCGATGGTGCGCGCAGCGTTCAGGGTGTAGGCATACAACATCGTTTCGCGATCGATGCGCTCATCGGCGTTCAGCACGCCCAGCGGGCCTTCTCGGGAGATGGCCTGGGCCATGGCGTTCCATGGGTTGGGAGAAGACACCGCCCAGTCACTGGCGCCGGCGATGGTCGCGCCCTGTTTGAGCAAGGAGTGCGCCGGGTATTGGTAACGGAAAGCGAGCGCACTGACATACGGCTTGATCATGTCCAGGGTGTACTCGTCGGCGCTGGCCCACAGCAGTTGCATCGAGGCGATGACGTTGAGCGGTTTGAACCGCGCGAACTCTTTCGGGTTGACCATTTGCAGGTGGGTGATCGAGTGGGTCACGCCGCTCTGGCGGTCCTTGCGCGCCTGGGCGATGCCGTTCAGCGATTCACGCACTGCGCGGTCGCCGATGGCATGGATGTGCACCAGCCAGCCGCGCTGATCGATGGCACTGACCAATTCGCCAAAGTGCTTCGGATCGATCAGCAGTTCACCCTGTTTGTGCGAGTTGCTGTACGGATCGATCATCGCCGCGCTCTGCGCCGGGTATTCGATCACGCCGTCGGCGAAGATCTTGACCCCGGGCAAGGTCAGGTTCGGGATGCCCTGGAATTGCTGGCGGACCTTGTCCAGGGTGTCGAGATCGGCCGGCACGCTTTTCGGATTGGCCACCAGCAGTGCGGCGACGTGGGCGCTCATGCCGCCGCTTTCGGCCAGCGCTTTGTACACCGGCAGCACGCCGACGGTGTTCTCCGTGGGTTTGAGCGCGAACACGGGTTCGCCGGGTGCGGCGTTGGCGGCGGGGTCCATCCACGCGGTGATGCCCAGGCTGTTGTTGTAGCGCACGGCGGATTGCGCGGCTTTCAACATGTCGGCGGGGCTCGGCACCGGCATCTTCGAGGCGACGCGATTCCAGCCGGCGTCCACCAGAAAACCGTTGGGGCTGCCATCGGCGAGTTTGCCGATCGTGTCTTTCTCGGCGTCCGGCAATGACTTGAGCAGCGCCGCATCAATCCCGGCGCGTTCGAGCATCACGTTGTTGGCCCACGCGGTGTGGTGATCGCTGCCGGTGAACACCACGGGCACCTTGGCCCACTCGCCAACGTTGAATTTCTGGCCAAAAGCTTCGGCCTGGGCCCAATAAGCCGAACTCATGCCGGCCACGCCCAGCACATCGCCATGCCTGGCCTTGCCGTCATTGCGCCAGGCTTTCAGGCGTTTTTCCAGTTCGTCGAGGTCGACCACCTCGTCTTCCATATTGGCCGAGGTCATTTCCAGACCGCCGAATATGGCGTGGGAATGACTGTCGATCAGGCCGGGCATCAGGGCTTTTCCGCCGAGGTCGACGACTTTGGTGCCCGACGCGATCAGAGCCTTGATCTGCGCATCGCTGCCCACTTGCAGCACTTTGCCGTCCTGCACCGCCAACGCCTGCACCTTCGGTTGCGCGCGGTCGGCGGTGAAAATCTTGCCATTGAACAGCACCAGATCGGCCGCTGCCATGGCTTCCATCGAGGCAAAACTGACGGCGGCCATCAATAGATTCGGAATGAATCTTTTCATTGAATGTTTCCTTGTTATTGCGTCTGATGGCCAGATTAGTGGCTTGTCACGGCCAGCAGAACGCCTCGCTCACGAAAAACGTTTTTGCCTGAATGGAAAAAGAATGGACAAGTTGGGTGCATTGAAAATGTTCGTGGTCACGGCGCAACTCGGCAGTTTCAGCCGCGCCGCCGAGCAACTGGGCAAGACCCCGTCGGCCCTGACCAAAGCGGTCAATCACCTCGAAGCGGAGCTCGGCGCCCGCTTGTTCGAACGCAGCACCCGACGGATTTTGCTGACCGAATCGGGTCGTCTTTATCTGGAAACCGCGCGCCAGGTGTTGCAGCGGCTGGAGGAGGCCGGCGAGGAAATCGAGCAGTTGCAGCATGGCCTGCGCGGCAACCTGAAAATCACCGCTCCGCTGGCGTATGGGCAGGCTTTTCTCGATCAGGTGTGCGGCGGCTTTCTGGAGCAATACCCGCAGATCAACCTGCAAGTTGACCTGTGCGATGAGTTCGTCAACCTGTTGGAAAGCGGCTACGACCTGGCGTTGCGCGAGGGGCATGACGATTTGCCGGGGTTGATTGCTCGCGTCGTCGGCAGCAATCGGCTGGCGTTATGCGCCAGCCCTGAATATCTGGCGCGCAAGGAGTTGCCGGTCACGCCGGACACCCTCGATGACCACGAATGGCTGCTCTACCGTCATCCGTTGCTCAGCCGCGAGTTCTGGTGGGCCGAGCGCGACGGGCAACGATTGAGCCTGGCGCAACCGCAATCACCACGATTGCGCAGTGACAACTACGACCTGCTGCTGGCCAACGCACTGGCCGGACGCGGTTTGCTGCACACGCCGTTGTGGAGTGCCGCGGCGTACATCGCCGACGGGCGGCTGGTGCGGGTAATGGCCGATTACGACATCGATCCCGACAGTTTTGGCTCCTACATCCTGGCGGTGTACCCCAGTCATCGGCGGGCAACCGCCAAAGTGCTGGCCTTCATCGATTACATCGCAGGGTTTCTGGCGTCGCGTGGCTTGAGCTGACTGGCGGTCCTTGCCAGGAAAATGCCGAAAGAGTACAAATGTACTCCATGACGACTTTAACTCCCCGCCGTACCGCCATCCTGACCTTTATCCGTGATCGAATCGCGGAGCACGGTCAATCCCCGAGCCTCGCTGAAATCAGCGAGGCATTTGGTTTCGCCTCCCGCAGCGTGGCGCGCAAGCATGTGCTGGCGCTGACCGAGGCCGGTTTTATCGAGGTCAACCCGCATCAGGCCCGGGGCATTCGTTTGCTCGGGCAACCGGCGCGGCCCGAATTGCTGGACATCCCGGTACTCGGGCGGGTCGCGGCGGGTGCGCCGATCGGTGCCGATGCCGAAGTGCACAGCCGCTTGCTGCTCGACCCGTCGATCTTCTCGCGAGTGCCGGACTACATGCTGCGGGTCCAGGGCGACTCGATGATCGAGGACGGTATTCTCGACGGCGACCTGGTGGGCGTACACCGCAATCCCGAAGCGCTCAACGGCCAGATCGTCGTGGCGCGGCTCGACGGCGAAGTCACCATCAAGCGTTTCGAGCGGGTCGGCGATGTTGTCCGGTTGTTGCCACGCAACCCGGCCTATAAGCCGATCATCGTCGAGGCCAGTCAGGACCTGGCCATCGAAGGCGTGTTCTGCGGTCTGGTGAGGCAAGGGTGATGGGCGCCGTCGTTGCGTTGGATACGCTGTTCAATGGCGGCCAGGTCTGGAAGGGCCGGCCTGCGCCACCATCTGTCAGCCCGCAACCGACCGGGCATGCCGCGCTGGACGCGGCGTTGCCCACCGGCGGCTGGCCGGAGGCGGCGCTGACCGAAATCCTCCTGGCCGGGCAGGGCGTTGGCGAGTTGCAACTGGTGTGGCCGGCCCTGGCACGGCTGTCGGCGGCGGGCGAGCGCATTGTGCTGGTGGCGCCGCCTTACGTGCCGTATCCCCAGGCCTGGCAGAACGCCGGGGTCGATCTGCGCCAGTTGTCGATCATCCAGGCCAGCGAGCGCGATGCGCTGTGGGCAGCGGAACAATGCCTGCGTTCGGGCAGTTGCGGCGCGGTGCTGTGCTGGCCGCACAAGGCCGATGACCGGGCGCTGCGACGCTTGCAGGTGGCGGCCGAAACCGGCTCGACCCTGGCGTTCGCCTATCGCTCGATCAACGAAGCCATCAACCCTTCGCCTGCGGCGCTGCGCATCGCCATCGATGCCCGGCCTGCACAGTTGCGTGTGCTCAAGTGTCGGGGAGGACTGGCGCGTTCGGCGCCGATTGCCTTTCCCCTGGGGCATTGAGGTTGCCATGCGCTGGGTGTGCATTCTCTTCCCGCAATTGGCGCTGGACGCGGTACTGCGTCAGCGCCCCGATCCCGATGAACCGTTGGCGCTGCTGACGGGCCCGGCACAGCGCCGGGTGTTGCAAGCGGTCAACGCTCCGGCGCGGGCGCTGGGTTTGCGCCCGGGGCAGTCGATGACCGCCGCCCAGGCCTTGAGCAAAAGTTTTGTCACGGCCGAATACGATGTCGCCGAGATCGAGCACTGGCAACAGTTCCTGGCGGCGTGGGCCTATCGGTTCAGCTCTCAGGTTAGCGTGCATTACCCGCGTGCCGTGGTGTTTGAAATCGAATCCAGCCTGGGGTTGTTCGGGCCGTGGCCGCAGTTCGAGGCGCGGTTGCGTGCCGAGCTCGGCGAACTGGGCTTTCGGCATCGGATCGTCGCCGCGCCCAACCCGGTGGCTGCGCGGGTGTTGGCCAATATGTATGACGGCCTGGTGGTGCCGGACGATCAAGCCTTGCGCTATCACCTGGGGCAATTGCCGGTTGACCGGATCGCCCTGGAACCGGCGGTGGCCACGGCGTTGTCGCGCATGGGGTTGCGCACCTTGAGCCAGGTTCAGGCGTTGCCGCGCAACAGCCTGGCGCGACGTTTCGAGGCCCAAGTGCTCAAGCACCTGGATGCGCTGTTCGGCGAGCGGCGGCTGGCGCTGGCGTTCTACCTGCCACCGGACCGGTTTGATGTGCGCATCGAGCTCAACTTCGATGTGCAATCCCATCAGGCGTTGTTGTTTCCATTGCGTCGCTTGACCGGCGATCTGTCGGCCTTCCTTTGTGGCCGGGACAGTGGCGTGCAGCGTTTCGACCTGCATCTGGAACACGCCGGCTTGCCGGACACGCTGATCAAGGTCGGCCTGCTCAGCGCCGAGCGCGATCCGGCGATGCTCTTCGAACTGGCCCGGGGACGGCTGGAACAGGTGCAGGTCGAGGCCCCGGTGCGCGGTTTTCGGCTGCGCGCCGAAGACCTGCCGAGCTTCGTCCCGCAACGTCAGGAACTGTTCGACGACCGTCCGCAGCAGTCCTTGCCCTGGGAGCAACTGCGCGAACGCTTGCGTGCACGGCTCGGGGATGACGCGGTGCATGGCTTGCGTTTCCAGGCCGATCACCGGCCAGAGTGCGCGTGGCAGGCACGGGGCGACAGCCAACTCTGCGCGGGGTTGGTGGGCGTGCAGCGTCCGGGCTGGTTGCTGACGGAGCCGCAGGCCGTACACGAAGGCTCGACGCGGATCCTCATGGGGCCGGAGCGCATCGAGTCCGGCTGGTGGGACGGCGACGACGTGCGCCGCGATTACTACCTGATCGAAACCCGTTCCGGCCAGCAGGGCTGGGCCTACCGTGCGGTGGGTGAGGGTGGCCCGCTGTGGCTGCAAGGCTGGTTCGCATGAGCGTCGAGTATGCGGAGCTGCACTGCCTGTCGAACTTCAGTTTCCAGCGCGGTGCTTCCAGTGCCCTGGAATTGTTTCAGCGGGCGAAAAAACACGGCTATCAAGCGCTGGCGATCACCGATGAATGCACCCTGGCCGGTATCGTCCGCGCCTGGCAAGCGGCCAAATCCGTGGAGCTGCCGCTGATTATCGGCAGTGAAGTGCGCATCGAGAACGGTCCGAAGCTGGTGCTGCTGGTGGAAAACCTTGAGGGTTACCAGACCCTGTGTCGGTTGATCACCCGGGCGCGGCGCCGCACGGAGAAAGGCCAGTATCAAGTGCTGCGTGAGGACTTCAGTGAACCGATGCCGGGGTTGCTGGCGCTGTGGGTGCCGGACACGGTCGATGATTTTTCCAGCGGTCATTGGCTCAAACAGACGTTCACCGATGGCCTGTGGCTGGCGGTGCAGTTGCATCGCGGGCAGGACGACACCCGGCGACTGGACGCGCTGTTGACCCTGGCGCGGGAACTGCGGATTCCTGCGGTGGCCAGCGGCGATGTGCACATGCACACCCGTGGACGGCGCGCCTTGCAGGACACCATGACCGCGATCCGTCATCACCTGCCGGTGGCCGAGGCCGGGTTGCGGCTGCATCCGAACGGCGAGCGGCATGTACGCAGCCTCGATGCCCTGCAATCGATCTACCCGCAAGCACTGCTCGATGAAACGCTGACCATTGCCCGGCGTTGCACCTTCGACCTCGGCCAGTTGCGTTACCAGTATCCCCGCGAGCTGGTGCCGCAAGGCCAGACGGCCACGTCCTGGCTGCGGCATCTGACCGAAGAAGGGATCGCGTGGCGCTGGCCGGACGGTCCGCAAGCCAAGGTGCTGGTGCAGATCGACAAGGAGCTGGAGCTGATCGCCGAGCTGGGCTATGAAAGCTACTTCCTCACGGTGCACGACATTGTGCGGTTTGCCCGTGAACAAAAAATCCTCTGTCAGGGCCGGGGGTCTGCCGCGAACTCGGCGGTGTGTTTTGCCTTGGGCATCACGGAAATCGACCCGGACCGCACCACGCTGTTGTTCGAACGCTTTCTCTCCAAAGAGCGCAATGAACCACCGGACATCGACGTCGATTTCGAACACGAGCGCCGCGAGGAGGTCTTGCAGTACGTGTTCCAGCGTTATGGCCGGACCCGCGCCGCGCTCACTGCAGTGGTCAGCACCTATCACGCGGCCGGCGCGGTGCGCGATGTGGCCAAGGCCCTGGGTTTGCCACCGGATCAGATCAACGCCCTGGCCGATTGCTGCGGCCACTGGAGCGATGCAACGCCGCCCGTGGAGCGCCTGCTTGAAGGCGGTTTCGACCCCGAGAGCCCGGTGCTGCGCCGGGTGCTGAGTTTGACTCAGCAACTGATCGGTTTCCCCCGGCATCTGTCCCAACACCCCGGCGGTTTCGTGATTTCCGAGCAGCCACTGGACAGCCTGGTGCCGGTGGAAAACGCTGCCATGGCCGAGCGCACCATCATTCAGTGGGACAAGGACGATCTCGATGCGGTGGGGCTGCTCAAGGTGGATATTCTGGCCTTGGGCATGCTCAGTGCGATCCGCCGCTGTTTTGATCTGCTGCGCCGTCATCGCCATCTGGACTTGAGCCTGGCGACGATCCCCGCCGAAGACGTCCAAACCTACGACATGATCGGCCGTGCCGACACCATCGGCGTGTTCCAGATTGAATCCCGGGCACAAATGTCGATGCTGCCGAGGCTCAAGCCCCGGACCTTCTATGACCTGGTGATCGAGGTGGCAATCGTCCGTCCGGGGCCGATCCAGGGCGGGATGGTGCATCCGTACCTGCGACGGCGAAACAAGGAGGAACCCGAGGTTTACCCGTCCCCGGCGCTGGAAGTCGTGCTCAAACGCACCTTGGGCGTGCCGCTGTTTCAGGAACAGGTGATGCAGATTGCGATTGTTGCCGCCGACTACAGCCCCGGCGAGGCTGATCAGTTGCGTCGATCCATGGCCGCCTGGAAACGCCATGGCGGACTGGAACCGCACAAGGATCGGCTGGCCGCCGGGATGAAGAAAAACGGCTATACGGCCGAGTTCGCCGCGCAGATCTTCGAACAGATCAAAGGCTTCGGCAGTTATGGTTTTCCAGAGTCCCACGCCGCCAGTTTCGCCTTGTTGACCTACGCCAGTTGCTGGTTGAAATGCCATGAACCGGCGGCCTTCGCCTGTGCGCTGATCAATAGTTGGCCCATGGGTTTCTACAGCCCGGACCAGATTCTGCAGGACGCGCGCCGGCATCATTTGCAGATTCGCCCGGTGGACGTGCGCGCCAGTGACTGGGATTGCAGCCTCGAACCGATCACCGGCGCGCAGCCGGCGATTCGCATGGGGCTGCGGATGATCAAGGGCTTTCGCGAGGACAATGCCCGGCGCATCGAAGCGGCGAGGGCAAAGGGTGTATTTGTCGACATCGCCGACCTGGGCGAGCGCGCGCGACTCGACGCCCGTGCCCAGGAGCAACTGGCCGATGCCGGTGCGTTGCGGGGGCTGGCCGGCGATCGTCATCGGGCGCGCTGGGAAGTGGCGGGGGTGCAGAAGCAACTCGGTTTGTTTGCCGGCCTGCCGAGTCAGGAAGAACCTGCGATCTATCTGCCCAAACCCACAGTGGGCGAGGACCTGCTGGCCGACTACAACAGTGTCGGCACCACCTTGGGTCCGCATCCATTGGCGTTGTTGCGTGGTGAGTTGAAAGCCCGACGTTGCCGCAGTTCGAAAGAGCTGATGGAGGTCGAGCACGGGCGACCGGTCAGCGTCGCCGGGCTGGTCACCGGCCGGCAACGGCCGGGCACGGCCAGTGGCGTGACCTTCGTCACCCTCGAAGACGAATTCGGCAACATCAACGTCATCGTCTGGCGCGACCTGGCTGATCGGCAGCGAAAAGTGCTGGTCGGCTCGCAGTTGCTCAAGGTCGATGGCCGCTGGGAAAAGGAAGGCGAGGTGCGCCACCTGATTGCCGGACGCTTGAGCGACCTGAGCCCCTTGCTGGATGGCATCAGCGTGCGCAGCCGCGATTTCCACTGATCCCAACCACTGATCGCACTGATCGCGACAGCCAATGCATTGGCGCCAATAAAAAATTAAACACTGTTATCAGTGATGGCACTTTGGCATAATGCCGGCCGCCGACGTCCCGCACGTCGATTATCGATTTGATTCCCCCTCGCTTTTTCGCCGCTGCAACCCGCAGCGGTTGGCTATTGCCGTGCCGGGATAAACCGTTTTTTCAGAAGGAATGCACAGTGAGAATGATCTCTCGGATGTTGGTATCGGCGGCAGCGATTGCCCTTTTGGGCAGCATGGCCGGTTGCGCCACGGAAAGCTCGCGCGCCTTGCCAGTCGCAAAAGTCGAAAGCGCCAGCGTGGCGTATGCCGGTGTTCGTGTGCCCATGGCGGTCGGCAAGTTCGACAACCGTTCAAGCTACATGCGCGGGATCTTCTCCGACGGCGTGGATCGCCTCGGCGGTCAGGCCAAGACCATCCTGATCACTCACTTGCAGCAAACCAACCGCTTCAGCGTGCTGGACCGCGACAACATGGGCGAGATCCAGCAGGAAGCCGCGATCAAGGGCCAGTCCCAGCGCCTCAAGGGTGCTGACTTTGTGGTCACCGGTGATGTCACCGAGTTCGGCCGCAAAGAAACCGGCGACCACCAGCTGTTCGGCATTCTCGGTCGCGCCAAGACCCAGGTGGCCTACGCCAAGGTCAACCTGAACATCGTCAATATCAGCACCTCCGAAGTGGTTTATTCGACTCAGGGCGCGGGCGAGTACGCCTTGTCCAACCGTGAAGTCATCGGCTTCGGCGGCACCGCTGCCTACGATTCGACCCTCAACGGCAAAGTGCTCGACCTGGCCATGCGCGAGGCGATCAATCGCCTGGTAGACGGGATGAACGCCGGGGCATGGAAACCGGGTAACTGATCAAGGTTGATGACAAGGAGCGGTAAAAACATGTTCAAGACGTATGTGTCGTGGGCGCTGATGGCGTCGACATTGCTGGTCAGCGGCCTGTTGGCCGGTTGCGCCGGCCCGAAAACCCTTTACCAGTGGGAAAGCTACCAGCCGGAAGTTTACGAGTACTTCAAGGGTGAAGCACCCAAGGAAGCCCAGGCCGAAGCGCTGGAACGCGACCTGCAGAAGATCAAGTCCACCGGCAAGACGCCACCGCCTGGCTATCACGCGCACCTCGGTCTGTTGTACCTGAGCATGGGCAAGGACGATCAGATGGTGCAGCAGTTCAGGACTGAGAAAACCCTGTTTCCCGAGTCGACGCCGTACATGGATTTTCTGCTTAAAAACGCCAAGACCGGAGACACCCAATGATCGCGCGTTCATTGAAACTGATGGCCGGGTTGCTGGCGCTGGCTGTGCTCGGTGGCTGCGTCAGCCCCAAGACCGTGGACTATTCGGCGTACAAGCAAGCCCGTCCGAAAACCATTCTGGTGCTGCCGCCGCTGAACAACTCGCCGGACGTCAAGGCGTCCTACAGCATGTTGTCGCAGGTCACGTACCCGTTGGCAGAAGCCGGTTACTACGTGCTGCCGATCACCCTGGTCGATGAGACATTCCGCCAGAATGGCCTGACCACACCGGCGGACATTCACCAGGCCCCGGCCAACAAGCTGCAGGAAATTTTCGGTGCCGATGCGGCGTTGTACATCACCGTGACGGACTACGGTACGCGCTACATGATCATCAGCAGCGAAACCGTGGTGACCGCCACCGCGAAACTGGTAGACCTCAAGAGCGGCACCACCCTGTGGACCGGCTCGGCCCGGGCTTCGAGCGAAGAGGGCGGCAACAACGGTGGCGGCGGCTTGGTTGGCATGCTGATTACGGCAGCGGTCAAGCAAGTGATCAACAGCGCCACCGACGCCGGTCACCCGATTGCCGGTGTGGCCAGTGCGCGCCTGCTGTCGGCCGGTCAACCGGCGGGCTTGCTGTACGGACCGCGTTCGCCGAAATACGGTACTGATTGAACCCAGTGAGATCGTTCCCACGCTGCGTGGGAACGATCAGTTAAGGGACGATCATTTGGTGACAGGCCAAAACCGCTCCCCACCCCCCGGCGCATCCGTCCACGCCTGCAACGACCGCGTCGGTAAATCGAAATAATCCCGGGTCCGCGCATAGCCATGCCCACCCATGCGCCCGATCGCATCCAGCCCCAGCTGATCGATGTACAAGGTTTTCGGGTCGATCAATTCGTCCCGCACATGCGCCATCAACACTTCCCCGAAGATAATTTCCCGCGACTGCCCGATGGACAGCGCCATCATCCGCCGACACTCCAACGCCACCGGCGCCTCGCCGATGCGCGGGCATTTGACCGTGGTGCCGGCAATCGCCGTCAGCCCCGCAGCCGTCAACTCATCGAAGCCGGGCGCGAAGGGCACCGCGCACACATTCATCGCCTCCACCAGCGCATCGCTGACGATGTTGACGGTGAATTCCTGATTGAGCTGGATGTTGCGGGTGGTGTCCTTGGGGCTTTGGTCGCCGTAGTTTTCCACGCCCAGCGCCAGGATCGGCGGGTCGGCGGACAGCGCATTGAAGAAACTGAACGGCGCGGCATTGATCCGGCCTTCGCCATCAATCGTGGTGACCAGCGCAATCGGCCGAGGCACCACGCTGCCGATCAAAATCTTGTATTTGTCCCGCGCACTCAATGTGCTGAAGTCGAAGCTTTGCATTGGCAGACATCTCTAAATAAGGGGATCGATTGCGCTCAACGGCGCGTCTGCGCTGTAGTCGTCGGCGAACGGAATGGCCGGTTTGAACAGGGTTTTCCAGTCGGGTCGGCCCATGGCCCGGTCGCTGTGGCTGCGCATCAGTTTTTCGAATTGTTGTTGGGCCTGGCGTTGCAGAGCGGGGTAATCGATGCCCTGAACATGGCCGTCTTGCATCACGCAGCGGCCGTCGATGTAACTGGCGATGCAGTCGTCACCGCGCCCGGCCAGCACCAGGTTTTTCAGCGGATCGAACAACGGCCCCAGGTGCAGGCCACGAAGGCTGAACACCGTGATGTCGGCCTTGGCCCCGGTTGCCAGGCGACCGAGATCATCGCGGCCCAAGGCTTTCGCACCGCCGAGGGTGGCGGCGTTGTACATGTCCAGCGTGGAGGTCAACGCATCGCCGCCCTCCATCAAACGGGCGATGTTCAATCCCTGGCGCATGTTTTCCAGTAGATCCGCCGGCCAGGTGTCAGTGCCCAAGGCGAAGTTGATGCCCTTGGCCCGATAGCGCCCAAACGAATTCAGTGCCTCACCGTCGCGAGCAAACACCACCGGGCAATGCACCAGGCTTGCGCCGCCATCCACCACCCGTTGCAGATCGTCATCGCCCGAGGTGTAGATGCCGTGGGGCAGCAGGCTTCGCGGGGTCAGCAGGTCCAGTTGCTGCAACCAGTGCAGCGGCGACACACCACGCAGTTGCTCGACCATCGCCACCTCGCCAAGCCCCTGGCAGCAATGCAAACGCATCGGCGCGCTCAATTCGCGACTCAGCGCAGCGGTGCGTTGCAGCAGCGCCGGGGTGCAGGTCTGGATGCGATCCGGCAACAAGGCGCCGCGAATCAAGCCTTGGTGCGCATCTTCGAAATCATGGAAAAACCGAACCGCCGCATCGAGTCCGGCCATTCCCCGGGCTTCATCCCAGTGATGCCCGAGGGTGCCATCGGCCCGCCAATAACTCATGCCGCTCATGTAGCAGGGGCCGAGGTAAGTGCGCAGCCCCAGTTCGGCCGCCACGCCGGCCACCGCTGCAAATTCGTCGTAGGTCTCGGCCCACTCGCGGTAGTACATCGAGGTGATTGGCAGGGCCGTGGTGATGCCGTTGCGGATCAACTGCGTGAAGGCGTAGCGGTATTTGAAGACTTCTTCATCGGGGTCGAAACTCTCGCGCGGACCGGCCGCCAGATAGTCCTCAGACCACATCCGGCCCATGTCGCGTTCATCGCCGTTGTCCAGCGTCAGCACCGTGGAATCCAGATCCCCTAGTGCGTCCAGATCGATGAAACCCGGGCCGATCAACGCATTGCCATAGTCGACCCACTGATCGACCGGCCCGGTAAAACCACGCCCGACAAACACAATGCGCGAACCTTCGAACACCACTTCGCCGTCGCGCCACAGCACATGCTGCGTGCCGTCGAAGCCGACCACGCAACTGGCCTTCAGACCGATGCATTTCACAAGCGGCTTTCCAGCAGCCGACCACCTGAGGCGATCAACTCACCGCCGCGATAAACCTGCCGCACGGGTCGAGAAACCACGGCTTCGCCCAAAGTCTGTACCGGCATCAGCAGGAAGTCCGCCGCTTGGCCGATCTCCAATCCATACCGTTCACAACCCAGCGCCCGGGCACCGTTCACCGTCGCCGCTTCGAACGCTGCGGCCAGTTCATCGTCCTTGTTCAAGTCAAAGCGCAAGGCCAGCAGCATTGCCCGTTCCAGCATGTCGCCGTTGCCCATCGGCGACCACGCATCGCGAATGCCGTCCGAACCCAGGCAGACATTCACGCCTGTTTCACGCAACGCAAGGAAAGGCGGCACCGCGCAATCGGCCGGCGCCGAACTCATCAGCGAAATGCTCAACGCCGCCAAGCGTTCGGCCAGCGGTTTGACCTGACTCCACGGCAACATCCCCAGGCAGTAAGCGTGACTGATCATCACCCGACCTTGCCGCCCGAAGCGCTCGGTGTAATCGGCGATCAACGCGATTTGCCACAGGCCCAGTTCACCTTTGTCATGCAGGTGAATGTCGACGCCACGGTCGAATTCGCTGGCCAGCTTGAACACGAAGTCGAGTTGCGCGACCGGGTCGTTGTCGATACCGCACGGGTCGAGACCGCCGACGTTTTCCACGCCCAGCGCCATGGCTTCGCGCATCAGTTCGGCGGTGCCGGGGCGGCTGATCAGGCCGGTTTGCGGAAACACCACCAGTTGCAGGTCGATCAGGTCGCGGTAGATGTCGCGCAGTTGTTGCATGGCCTCGACATGGCGCAGGCCGAATTCCGGGTCGATGTCGACGTGGCAACGCATCGTCAGCGAGCCACGGGCGATGCAGTTTTCCAGCAACGCGCCGGCACGATGGGCGATGGGCGCGTCAACTTCACGCAGGACGCGGCGCTCGTTGGCGATGTAGTCCTTGAGGGTCGGGCCGGCGCTGTTCGGGCGCCAGGGTTGGCCCCACAGGGTTTTGTCGAGGTGGACGTGACTTTCCACCAGGGCAGGGGTGAGGAGCTGGTGTTGGCCGTCGATGTCGGTGGCGGCCAGCGCGGTGTTGGAGGCCGGGCGGCGTTGTTTGAACAGGCCGTTTTCCAGCAGCAGGTCTTCGGCTGTGGCGCCGTAGGGGCGCACGTTGCGTAGCCAGCGGGGTTGAGTCATTGCATACACCTCAAATTTGATGGTGGATTGGCCGGCGTCTTCGCGGGCAAGCCTCGTTCCTACAAGGTTGCGCATTCCCCTGTAGGAACAAGGCTTGCCCGCCAAGGCCGCACCTCGGTCTAAAGCCAGGCACTCAGCCCTTGAGCTTCGACCAAACCCGATCCTGCAGCTCCCGCGCCTTGTTGCTGCACTCTTTCTCCGGCCGCAAGCGCGTGGCAAATTCGTCGGGCATGTTGATGGCGTCCATGACTTTCCACTTGGCGTCGAGCAGCTTGTCGCTCTGGATGCCGTTGGCGTAGGCAATGGAATTGGACACGGCGGCGGCGTTTTCCGGTTTCATCATCCAGTCGATGAAAATCTTCGCGTTACCGGGGTGCGGTGCGCTTTTCGGCACGGCGAAGTTGTCCTGGAACATCGCCAGGCCTTCGCGCGGATACACGTATTTGATGGTGCTCTTCTGCAAGGTGGCGCGTGCGGTCGAGCCGTTCCAGTTCTGCATCATGATCACTTCACCGGAGGCCATGCGGTCGACGGTGTTGTCCGAGCTGTACATCTTCAGGAACGGTTTCTGTTTTTGCAGCAGTTCGAGGATGCGCTTGGCGTCCTGCGGGTTTTCGCTGCATTCGTCGACGTTCAGGTAATGGCTGGCGGCGTTGATCACGCTGCTGGAAGTGTCGAGGGCGGCGAGTTGCCCTTGCAGTTCCTTGCGCGGTTCGAAGAACTCTTTCCACGAATCGTCGAGCTTGCCGCCGGGCACGCGCGCGCTGTCATAGGAGAACCCGGTGGTGCCCCACAAATACGGTGCGGAGAACTTGCGGCCGGGGTCGAATACCGGATCGCGGAATGCGGGTTTCACGTATTGAAAGTTGGGCAGGGTGGAGGCGTCGATTTCCAGCAGCAGGTTCTGGTTGATCAAGGTGCGCATGATCGACTGCGACGGCACGATCACGTCATACGCCGCGCCACCGGCCTGCAACTTGGCCAGCAAGGTTTCGTTGCTGTCGTAGCCGTCCATGGTGACCTTGATCCCGGTCTCCTTTTCGAACTTGGCCAGCAGGTCGACCGGGTAATAATCGGTCCAGTTGTAGAAAAACAGTTCCTTGGGTTCGGCGGCGTGCGCGCCGAACGCAGTGAGTGCAGTGAAGCAGCTTAGGGCCAGACCGGCGACAGCGGGACGCATGCTTTTTGTTTTCATTCGAGAACGCTCCAGGCTCATTGTTGTTTACCGCGCTGTCCCAGCCAGAAGGCCAGCACCACCAGCACGATGGAAATCAACAGCATCAGGGTCGAGATCGCATTGATCTCCGGTGTTACGCCGGCCTTGATTGCCGAGAAGATGTACACCGGCAAGGTGGTCGAACCCGGGCCGGCGACGAAGAAGGTCATGATGAAATCGTCGAGGCTGACCACGAACGCCAGCACCGAACCGGACAGCACTGCCGGCCACAACAGCGGAAGCGTCACCCGGCGGAAAACCTGCCACGGGTTGGCGTACAAGTCGTTCGCCGCCTCCAGCAGGCTCTTGTCCAGATCATTCAGGCGTGCGCGGATCGGCAGGTACGCGAAGGGAATGCAGAAGCCGATGTGCGCGACGATCACCGTCAGCAAACCGAGCTTGATTCCCAGCGCCATGAACAGCAGCAGCGTGGCCACGGCGGTGACGATTTCCGGCAGGATCAGCGGCAGGTTGATCCCGCCCTCGACCATCTTCTGTCCATAGAACGGCCGGTACGTCGCCAATGCCGCGAGCAGCGCAATCGCCGTGGCGCAGACCGTGGCGATGCTGGCGACGATGATCGAATTCAATGCCGCCGTCTGGATCGACGGGTTGGCCAGAATCCGTCCGTACCAGGCGAACGAAAACTCGGTCCACACCGTCGCCGAGCGGTTGGCGTTGAAACTGTAGGCGATCAGAACGAAGATCGGCACGTACAGATAGGCCAGGATCAGCAGGCTGACTTCGCGGGTCAGTGGCAGTTTTTTCAGGTGCAGGGCGATCATGCGGTGGCTCCCCGACGTAGTGTTTTGGCAGCGCTGCGGCTATAGAGGGCGTAACCCACCAGCGACAGCAGCAGAATCCCCAGCAACAGGAACGACAGCGAACTGCCCAGCGGCCAGTTGCGCGCGGTGCCGAACTGCTGCTGGATCAGGTTGCCGATCATCAGCGTCTTGCCACCGCCGAGAATCGCCGGGGTGATGAAGGCCCCCAGGCTCGGCACAAACACCAGCAGGGCACCGGCAATCACCCCCGGCATCGACAGCGGCAGGATGATCCGCTTCAGCGCATGCCAGCGATTTGCACCGAGGTCGTAGGCGGCTTCCACCAGGCGCCAGTCGAGTTTTTCCAGGGTCGAATAGATCGGCAAAATCATGAACGGCAAGAAGCTGTAGACCAGCCCGACACAGACGGCGAAGTCGTTGTAGAGCAGGGTGATGCCGCCGGCCTGGGGGAACAGCGCGTTGAGGCTTTGCGCGACCCAGCCGTGCTCGCGCAGGATGATCAGCCAGGCGTAGTTGCGGATCAGCAGGTTGGTCCAGAACGGGATGGTAATCAGCAAGACCATGAGGTTGCGCCGACGCGGCGTGAGGCTCGACATCCACAAGGCCACCGGAAAGCCGAACAGGAAACACAGCATGGTGGTGCCACCCGCCTGGAACACCGAGCGCAACAACGCCTGGGCGTAGACCCAGTTCAGTTCCAGTTCACCGTCGAATCCTTCCTGGAAAAACAGCTGCACGTAGCTTTGCAATTGCCAGTCGGCCTGCCAGTCGACGCCGCCGTACACATTGCGCGGCAACAGGCTGATGTAGCCCATGATCCCCAGCGGAATCGCGATCAGCGCCAGCAAGGTCAGAATCACCGGGCTCAGTAACAGGGCGCGGTTGAGGGCGGGAGAAGTGCTGCTGACGCTCATCTCAGGCCTCCATCAACAGGCAGGCGTGGGGCGGCAGATTGACCGCCACGCGATCACCGACCACCCGGCCACGGTTCAGGCCTTCGTTGTTTTCGCGCAGCATGACCTTGATGTCGTTGTTCAAGCGGCACTGATAAAGCGTCGCGGTGCCGACATACAACACCGCTTCGATTACGCCGCGCAGGTGATGCGGTTGCGCCGGATCGACCAGTTGCGAACGTTCCGGGCGAAAGGCCAATTGCACCTTGGCGCCGTCGAAGCCTTGAGCCGGGCAAGGAATTTCCACCGGCATGCCGCTCGGCACGAAGAGTTTTTCGTTCTGCTGGCCGCGCTTGAGGTGTCCGGGGAGGAAGTTGATGTCGCCGATGAACTGGGCGACGAATTGATGTTGCGGGCGTTCGTAAATGTCGTTGGGCGTGCCGATCTGCAGAATCTTGCCGGCGGACATCACGGCAATGCGATCAGACAGCGTCAGCGCTTCTTCCTGATCATGCGTCACGAAAATGAAGGTGATGCCGGCTTCCTTCTGTACGCGCTTGAGTTCGACCTGCATTTCCTTGCGCAGCTTGAGGTCCAGCGCCGACAGCGGCTCATCCAGCAACAGTACTTTGGGTTTCGGCGCCAGGGCCCGGGCCAGGGCTACGCGTTGCTGTTGACCGCCAGACAATTCGGCCGGTTTGCGCCTGGCCAGGTGTTGCATTTGCACCAGCGCCAGCATCTCATCGACACGCTGGGCAATTTGCTTGTGATCAAGACCCTGCATCTCGAGGCCGAAGGCGATATTCTGCGCGACACTCATGTGCGGAAACAGCGCGTAGCTCTGAAAGACGGTGTTGACCCGACGCTTGAACGGCGGCAAATCGTTGACCGGTTCGCCCGCCAGACGGATCTCGCCGTCGCTGACATGTTCGAAGCCAGCGATGGTGCGCAGGAGGGTGGTTTTGCCGCAGCCGGAAGGGCCGAGCAGGGTGAAGAATTCGTTGTCGGCAATGTCGACTGATACGTTGTCGAGGGCTGGAGCCAGTCCCGGATCGTCGGAATACCGTTTAAAGACGTTACGCACTTCGATAGCTATTGGTTGACCCATAATGGTGCAATCCTCTAATTATTGTATGCAATATCTGGATGCAATCTACAAATAACCGGATTAATCTGCCCGTGCAACCCCCTTTTTCAAAGGCTGCTCATCGCCTGGGGCCGGTTGTTTAGCGCTAAAGGAGGGTTGAAATGACCGATAAGAAACTCGAAACCACGGTCGACCGCGTCTACCAAGGGGTTTACGAGGCGATCAGCAAACGTTCGTTGCGCCCCGGCATGAAGCTCGGAGAGGCTTCGCTGGCCGAACTTTTTAATGTCAGCCGCACGTCGGTTCGTGCCGCGCTCAAGCAATTGGAAGCGGATGGGCTGGTCACCACCGAGCCCAATAAGGGGGCGTCGGTGTCGTTGCCCAGCGACGAAGAGATCCGTTCGCTGTTCGAAACCCGGCGGTTGATCGAGATCGGAATCGTCAGCGAACTCTGCCGTCGTCGGGACACCGCGGTGACCCAGGACTTGCGCGATCATTTGTTGCTGGAAGATGAAGCGCACCGCAGCGGCGACCACGAACGGCTGATTCATCTGCTCGGCGAGTTCCACATCAAACTCGCGCGAAGCCTGAACAACCCGGTGCTGCTGGACTGGTTCCAGAAGCTGATTTCCCGCGCCTCGCTGTACGCCGCCGCCCTCGATGACGACAGCCATGAGGCGTGCCGCGATGACGAACACCTTCGGCTGATCGAGTACATCGAGGCCGGCAATCAAAGCGCGGCCATCGAGCTGACCTGCATGCATTTGAATGGTATCGAGAAGGCGATCCTCGACGTTGCCGCCACACTGAAAACCGGCTACCACCCGCTCAAGCACCTGATTGAGGTCTAGCGTTCGCCACAAGAGCCCGCACGGTTTGAATCGGCTAACCTCATATGAAACCATTGGCGTCGGCGATGCTCGAAACAAACGGGCACGCGCCGTCCTCGCACTGCGATCCCGCATTTCAGTCACTCACAGGGACAAAGAGCCAGTCGATGCAGTTTCTATCTGATAGCCACGGGTGTGCCGGCTGGAACGGTGAAATGGCCGGGCGCATCCGCGCGTTCGACTGGAGCCGGACCGAGCTTGGAAACATCGACACCTGGCCCGCCAGTCTGTGCAGCACGGTGCGGCTGATGCTCGCGTCGCCACTGCCGATGGTGATGCTCTGGGGGCGCGAGGGCTACATGATCTATAACGATGCCTACTCGACGTTTGCCGGTGGCCGCCATCCGTATCTGCTGGGCTCGCCGGTCGAGTTGGGTTGGCCGGAAGTGGCCGAGTTCAATCGACATGTGGTGGATACATGCCTGGCCGGCGGCACCTTGTCCTATCGTAATAAATTGCTGGAATTGCTACGCGACGGGGTCCCCGAAGACGTCTGGCTGGACCTCTATTACAGCCCTGTCGCCGATGATGAAGGGCGCCCCGCCGGGGTCATGGCGATGGTCGTTGAAACCACTGAATATGTGATCTCCGAACGCCGGCGCCAGGAAGCCGAAGACGCCTATCGCGCCGACAACGAACGGGTGCGCCTGGCGCTCAATGCCGGGGCTTTGCTCGGCTCGTTCGTCTGGGACATCAAGGGCAACGTGCTGTCCGGTGATGAGCGCTTCGCCCGGACGTTCTCCTACCCGACCGAGCAGAACCTGGCCGACCTGCCCGCCGACATTGCTGAAGCCAAGATTCATCCCGACGACCGCAGCTGGGTCCAGGAACGGGTCAGTCAGTCAGTGGCGACCGGCGAGCCCTTCAACGCCGAGTACCGGGTCTTGCGCCCCGACGGCAGCTATTTGTGGGTGCAGGCGAGCGGCTGCTGCGAGTTCAACGAGCAGGGCGAGCCGTTCCGCTTCCCCGGCGTGTTGATTGACATTCATGAACGCAAGATTGCTGAAGATTCTCTGCTCAAATTCACCCGCAACCTGGAACAGCGCGTGGCCGACGAAGTCGATGCGCGGCTGGCGGCTGAAGAGCAACTGCGCCAGTCGCAGAAGCTCGAAGCCATCGGCGGCCTCACCGGCGGCGTGGCCCACGACTTCAATAACCTGCTGCAGGTGATCGCCGGCAACCTGCACCTGCTGGCGCGGCATGAGCCGGACAACGCCAACGTGCAGCGCCGGGTCAGTGCGTCGATTGCGGCCGTCGAGCGCGGCGCCAAACTGTCTTCGCAATTGCTCGCGTTTGCCCGCCGGCAACCTTTGTCGCCGGCGGTGTGCGACCCACAACTGATATTCGAAGGGCTGGGTGAGCTGTTGCAACGAGCGCTGGGGGAAACCATCCAGATTGATGTGCAGGTGCCGCAAGAACCTTGGTACATCAACGTCGACCGCAACCAGTTGGAAAACGCCATTCTCAACCTTGCGATCAATGCCCGTGACGCCATGCAGGGCGAAGGGACCATTGAGCTGAGCGCCGGGAATGTCGCGCTCGATCGTAAATTCTGTGCCGGTAAGGGCATCGCGGCGGGCGATTATGTGCGTGTCGCGGTGGCCGACAGCGGCGCCGGTATGTCGCCCGAAATACTCGGGCAGGCGTTCGAGCCGTTTTTCACCACCAAGGCCGATGGTCAGGGCACGGGGTTGGGACTGAGCATGGTGTTCGGTTTCGTCAAACAGAGCGGCGGGCACATCGAGATCTCCAGCATCGTCGGGCAGGGCACTCGGGTGCAGCTTTACTTCCCGCGCAGCTTGCGTGCGTTGCCCAGTGAAACAACATTACGTAATACACCCCGGCAGGGCGGGCACGAAACCATCCTGGTGGTGGAGGACAACGAAGCGGTGCGCAGCTCGGCGGTGGAATTGCTGAGCGAAGAGGGCTATCAGGTCCTCACCGCGGCCAACGGCGACCAGGCGATGCAGATGTTGCTGGAGGGCGTGCGGGTGAACCTGATTTTCACCGATGTTGTCATGCCCGGCCTGATCAAAAGCTCGGACCTGGCAGCCTGGGCCAAGGTGCAGAATCCCCCGGTGGCGGTGCTGTTTACCTCCGGCCACACCCGGGACATCATCTCGCGCAATCACCAGCTCAGCCCGGATACCCATCTGCTGAGCAAACCTTATGGGCCCGAAGCCCTGACACACATGATCCACACCGTCCTCAGTGGCTGACCACGCACACATTATGGGGGGTTGAATGATCGTTCCCTCGCTCTGCGCGGGAATGATCAGGCGGGAGCACGCTCGCTCCCACAGGATTTTGTGTTTTTTCTGCTATCCAATAAGGGCTCACGATGACTTCAACGCGTACCTCCAATCCTCCTTCCGGCATGGTCAGGGTACGCGGTGCCCGGGAACACAACCTCAAGAACATTGACGTCGACATTCCACGGGATGCCCTGGTGGTGTTCACCGGCGTCTCGGGGTCGGGCAAGTCGTCGCTGGCGTTTTCCACGCTGTACGCTGAAGCGCAGCGCCGCTATTTCGAATCCGTGGCGCCCTACGCGCGGCGGCTTATCGATCAGGTCGGTGTGCCGGACGTGGATTCCATCGAAGGCCTGCCCCCGGCCGTGGCCCTGCAACAGCAGCGCGGCACGCCGAGTACGCGGTCTTCGGTGGGCAGCGTGACGACGCTGTCGAGCCTGATCCGCATGCTGTACTCCCGGGCCGGGAGTTATCCGCCGGGGCAGCCGATGCTGTATGCCGAGGACTTCTCGCCCAACACGCCTCAAGGCGCCTGCGCCGAATGTCATGGCCTGGGCCGGGTGTATGAAGTCACCGAAGCCTTGATGGTCCCGGACCCGAGCCTGACCATCCGCCAACGGGCGGTGGCGTCCTGGCCCACGGCGTGGCAAGGGCAGAACCTGCGCGACATCCTGGTGACGATGGGCTACGACGTCGACAAACCCTGGAGCGATCTGCCGAAAAAGCAGCGTGACTGGATCCTCTTCACCGAGGAAACACCGACTGTTCCGGTGTATGCCGGGCTCACCCCGGAAGAAACCAAAGTGGCGCTCAAACGCAAAATGGAGCCCAGCTACCAGGGCACCTTCACCGGCGCCCGACGCTACATCCTGCACACGTTCAGCCACTCGCAAAGTGCATTGATGAAGAAGCGCGTCGCGCAATTCATGCTCGGCAGTCCTTGCCCGTTGTGCGACGGTAAACGGCTCAAGCGCGAGGCGTTGTCGGTGACCTTTGCCGGCTATGACATCGGCGAGTTGTCGCAGATGCCGTTGCTGCAAGTGGCCGAGGTGCTGAAACCGGTGGCGGCCCACAGCTACCTTGAACAGGCCGATGAGGCGGGCGAGGTGTTGACTCACCGTCAGACTCGTGAGGCCCGTGAACAGCGCGTGGCCCACGGCGCCAGCGGCCATGCCAACGCGCCGGATGTGCGGCATACGCCTAACTTGTCGGTGGAGAAACGCCTGGCCGCGCAACGCATCGCCCAGGATTTACTGGAACGGGTCAGCACGTTGACCGATCTGGGACTTGGTTATCTGGCGCTGGAGCGCAGCACGCCGACACTGTCGTCCGGCGAATTGCAACGGCTGCGCCTGGCCACGCAATTGGGTTCGCAGTTGTTCGGCGTGATCTACGTGCTGGATGAACCGTCGGCCGGTCTGCATCCGGCCGATGGGGAAGCGCTGTTCGAAGCGCTGCAACGCTTGAAGGCGGCTGGCAATACGTTGTTTGTGGTTGAACATGACCTGGAAACCATGCGCCGTGCGGACTGGCTGATCGATGTCGGCCCGGCGGCGGGTGAGCATGGCGGTCGGATCCTCTACAGCGGACCGCCACAGGGGCTGACCGAAATCAAAGATTCCCAGACCCGCGCCTACCTGTTCGCCGAGCAAGTCACCGAAGCCAGAACCAGCCGCAAGCCGACCGATTGGCTGCGCCTGGAAGGTATCACGCGCAATAACCTGAACGACCTCGGCGTCGAGTTTCCCTTGGGGTGTTTTACCTCGGTGACCGGCGTTTCCGGTTCCGGCAAATCAAGCCTGGTCAGTCAGGCCTTGCTCGAGTTGGTGGGTGCGCATCTGGGGCGCGCGACCAGCGCCAGCGAACCTGAAGAGTTGAGCCTTGAGGACGATGCGCCACAAGTCAGCGGCGGTCAGGTCACGGCGGGGCTGGAATCGATCAAGCGCCTGGTGCAGGTCGATCAGAAACCCATCGGCCGCACGCCGCGCTCGAACCTGGCGACCTACACCGGGCTGTTCGACAACGTGCGCAAACTGTACGCCGCCACCCCCCAGGCGCAGACCGAGGGCTACGACGCCGGGCAGTTCTCGTTCAACGTCGCCAAAGGCCGTTGCCCGACGTGCGAAGGCGAAGGCTTTGTCAGCGTTGAGTTGCTGTTCATGCCCAGCGTCTATGCACCGTGTCCGACGTGCCATGGCGCTCGCTACAACCCCGAGACGCTCGCGATCGTCTGGCAAGGTCTGAACATTGCCCAGGTCTTGCAATTGACCGTGGACGAAGCGGTCGAGGTGTTCGCAGAGCAACCGGGCATTCGCCGTTCGCTGGAAGTGCTGCGCGACATCGGCCTGGGCTATCTGCGCCTCGGCCAGCCAGCCACGGAACTCTCGGGTGGCGAAGCCCAGCGCATCAAACTGGCCACCGAGCTGCAACGCAACCAGCGCGGGGCGACGTTGTATGTGCTCGACGAGCCCACCACCGGCTTGCATCCAAGGGACGTTGACCGGCTGCTCGAACAGTTGAATACGCTGGTCGCGGCGGGGCACACGGTGATTGTGGTGGAGCATGAAATGCGCGTGGTGGCGCAGAGTGACTGGGTGATTGATATCGGGCCGGGGGCGGGGGATCAGGGCGGCAAGATTGTCGTTGCCGGCACGCCGCAGAAAGTCGCCAGGAGCAAGAAGAGCAGGACTGCGCCGTTCCTGGCCCGGGTCCTATGATCGTTCCCACGCGTGGGAACGATCAAAATCCGGTTATCGTTCTTCGCGGGCGAGCCTCGCTCCTACAGGATGGGTGTCAGGCGCAATCGAGCGTGCGTCGGACTTTGTCCAACAGCTCATTGATCTGAAACGGCTTGATCAGCATCTCCATGCCATCGCCGAGGAATACCTGGCGATTGATCGCGTTCTCCGCGTAGCCGGTCATGAACAGGATCGGCAAGCCTTCGCGCCAGCCTCGGGCGACATCGGCCAGCTCCCGGCCGTTCATGCGCGGCAGTCCCACGTCTGTGAGCATCAGATCAATCGAGGGGTCGTTCTGCAGGCGTTCAAGGGCGCCTTCGATATCGCCCACCTGCGTGCAGCGATACCCGGCATCCACCAACACCTCGGCAACGAACATGCGCACTGACGGCATGTCTTCGACAATCAGTACATGCTCGCCCGCGCCCTGTTGATCGACGGTCGCCGGTTCCGCTTCCGTGGTGGTCGGGTCGGCGCTGGCGGGCAACATGATCGTGACTTCGGTGCCGCGACGGGCCACGCTGCGGATGTGCGCATCGCCCCCCGATTGCCGGGCGAACCCGTAAATGCTCGACAACCCCAACCCGGTGCCCTGGCCCAGTGGCTTGGTGGTAAAAAACGGGTCGAACACCTTGTCGATCACACTGTGTTCGATGCCCGTCCCGTCATCGCGCACTGACAGGGCGACATATGCCCCGTCCGCCAGTTTCAGGTCGCCGTGGGAATACGCCGCATAGGTGCTGACCCAGATATTTCCGCCTTGGGGAAGGGCGTCGCGGGCGTTGATCACCAGGTTGAGCACGGCGCTTTCCAGCTGGATCGGGTCGACCAGGGCAATCGCGGCCTTGGAGGTCAGTTCGAGTTTGAGCGCAATGTGTTCGCCGATGGTGCGCACCAGCAGTTCCTCAAGGGAACGGATGTGTTCGTTGATGTCCACCGGACGCGTATTGAGCGGTTGCTGGCGCGCGAACGCCAACAAGCGATGGGTCAGCGAGGCGGCGCTCATGGCCGAGTTCAGCGCCGCTTCGGCATAGAACTGGACCTTGTCGGTACGCGAATCGGCCACCCGTTTCTGGATCAGTTCCAGGCTGGTGATGATGCCGGTCAGCAGGTTGTTGAAGTCATGGGCGATGCCGCCCGTCAGCTTGCCCAGCGCGTCCATTTTCTGCACTTGCAGCAACTGGCTCTCGGTGCGCACGCGTGCGGCGATCTCGTGTTCCAGTTGCGAGGTGGCATCGTCGAGACGGGCCAGGTGCGAGCGCTCGCGATGGCGATGCTCGGTGACATCTTCGACGAATACCAGGCTTAGTTCAGGGGTGCGATACGGCGAAATCTGCCACTCGGTTTCCCGCAGCTCCCCGTCGATGCGCATATTCAGCGTGCCTTTCCAGCGTTCACCCGCCGTCAGGCGCACCCGCAATTCATCGAGGATCGACTCCTGTTGCTCGGCGAAGCATTCACGCAAGCTCTGTGGATCGCGATTGTCCTGAATCAGTCGGGCGAAGGCGTGATTGCATTCGTGGACTTTGAATTGCGCGTCGAGCACCGCGATGGGGGCCGAGACGTTGACGAAAATCTCCCGAAAACGCGCCTCGCTTTCTCGCAGGGCGTTTTCCGTTTCACGCACCCGCAGCAGGGTGCGCAGGGTGGCCAGCAATACGTCCGGGTCCACGGGATGGATCAGGTAGGCATCGGCCCCGGCGTCCAGGCCAGTGATGATGTCGCCGGTCTGGATCGACGCCGCCGACACGTGAATCACTGGCAACAGCGCCGTGGCCGGCTCCGAACGCAGCTTGCGCACGATATCGAAGCCACTCATGTCCGGCAGGTTGACATCCAGGATCAGCGCGTCGATCAATTCGCTGTCGATCAGCGCCAGGCCGTCGCCGCCGGTCCCGGCTTCGAGCACGAGGTAACCGTGGCGTTCCAGGCGTCGACGCAGGGCATAGCGGGTGGCGACGTTGTCATCGACGATCAACAGGCGGATGTCACGTTTCATCGGCGGGCTCCATGGCGATGGCCAGCGGGATGATCACGAAAAAGGTCGAGCCGACCCCGGGCGTGCTTTCTACCCCGACGTCGCCTCCCAGCAGCGCGGCGAAGCGTTTGCACAAAGACAAGCCCAGACCAGTACCGCGCAAGCGTTTCTGCAAGGGCGAATCGACTTGGGAAAAGTCCTCGAACAATGCGCCATGTAGCTCGGCAGCGATACCTATTCCTGTATCCGTGACGGCAAAGCGCACGTGGCTGGAGCCTTCGAGCGAGGCCGAGACCCGCACTTCACCGCGTGTGGTGAATTTCAGCGAGTTGGAAATAAAGTTGCGCAGGATCTGCGCGAGCTTCTTGTCATCGGTGTACAGGCGCGGCAGGCCAACCGGTTCTTCAAAGATCAAGTCCACGGCGGATGCATTGACGATCGGGCGAAACATGCCGCGCAGGGCGGCGAACAGGTCGAACATGTCGAACCAGGCGGGCGAGATGGTGATGCGCCCGGCCTCGATTTTCGCCAGGTCGAGCAAGTCGTCGACCATGTCGCTCAGTTCCCGCGCGGCCGTGCTGACGAATGCGACCTGCTTGTGCTGCTCGGGGCTGAGCGGGCCGTCGAGTTCATCGGTCAGCAGGCTGGCGATGCTCAGGATCGAGCCCAAGGGCGTGCGAAACTCGTGACTCATGTAGGACAGGAAGCGGCTCTTGAGGTCCGACGCCTGACGCAGTTCTTCGGCCTGGTTGTCGAGTTCGGCGTAGAGCGCGAGCACGCCCTGATTGGTTTCGTCGAGCTCTTCGCGCAGCGCCGTGGCTTCACTTTGCAAGCGCTCGATCAATGCCGATTGTTCTTCGATCGGCAGCAGGGGCGATTCAGCCATGGGCAGCCTCCAGTGCAACGACCAGTACCGTTACATCGTCCCGGTCGCGACAGAAGTCGCGATGCAGGACCGCGGCGATCACGGCGGGATGGCGGTACACCAGTCCGGGGTAATCGTGGAGGTTCCAACGGGATTGCAGGCCGTCGCTGTACATGATCAATAGATGTCCGTTCACATGAGCGTAGTCAAAGGGTTGGGCTTTGCGGTATTGCCCGCCGACGATTCCCGGATGGGACGCCAGGCCACGGGACTTGTCCGCACTGATCAGGCTGCCGCCGATATTGCCGATACCGGTGAATCTCAGCGTACCGAGGTGACCGTCGAACTGCGCAATCGCCAGCGCACCGCCGCGGGTGCCTGTCATGGCCTGGTGAATGTCTTCGAGCAGGTACACCGGCGAGGCAAAAGGGGCCAGGGCGAAAGCTTTTTCACCGGCGCGGGCGGCGCGTTCGGCTTCTTCGCCATGACCCAGGCCGTCGATCACCAACGCGCTGAGGTTCGCCCCGTCGAACGCCAGGTGCCAGACATCGCCGCACGCCGGGTCGTTGTGCAGCGAGTGTTGGCTGATGCCGATGCGCAAGTCGGCGGCCTTGCTGGCGCGTGGGTATAACCGGGCCAATAACACGGTGCCGCGCGAGTCGGTATGAACATCGAAGACTTCCGCCTGGCGCGATACTGCCCCCAGGCCAATGCCCTGCGTACCGCCCGTGGAAAACCCGTCCGTCATGCACGCCTGCAGGTCAAAGCCTTGGGCACGGTCCACTGCGAGTATCTCGATGCCGTTGGCGCTGCTGCCCGGCAGGATGCGCAGGTGCAATTCGCCCCTGGCCGCATGCTTGAGCACGTTGCTGGCTAATTCAGTGGCCACCAGCGCCACGCGTCCAGCATCCGTCGCGTCGAAACCGTTGTCTTCGGCGAGCTTCTGCGCCGTGCGCCGGGCATGGCCGATCTGGCTGCTGTCCTCGATCAACAGCACTTGGGTCAGCGACCCCCCGATGTTCATGTCCATCGGGTGATCGTGATGCGAGTGCCCTGTCCGGGTACGGTGTCCAGTTCGAACTCATCCACCAGCCGTTTCGCGCCGGTCAGGCCAAGGCCCAGGCCGCTGCCGGAAGTCCAGCCGTCGGTCATTGCCAGTTTGATGTCCGGGATGCCCGGGCCTTCATCTCGAAACGTCAGGCGCAGGCCGACCCGCGAGTTTTCGTCGAGGATCTGCCAGTCCATGTCGCCACCGCCGCCATAGACCATGGTGTTGCGCGCCAGCTCGCTGACGGCGGTCACCAGTTTGGTCAGGTCGATCAGGCGCATGCCGCACTCGGTGGCCAGCTTGCGCGCCGTCTGCCGGGCCAGGACCACGTCCTGCTCGATTTGAATGGGCTGAGTGCCGCTGCTGCGCAGGGTCATTGCTCGCGTACTCGTTCCTGGAGCAGTTTCATCCCGCGCTCGACGTTCAGCGCGGTGCTGACGCCGGGCAAGGTCAGCCCGAGCTCTACCAGCGTGATCGCGACCGCAGGCTGCATGCCGACCAGCACGGTCTGGGCATCCATGATTTTCGACAGGCCGGAGATGGTGCCGATCATTCGACCGATAAACGAGTCGACCATGTCCAGCGCCGAGATGTCGATCAACACGCCGCGAGCGGAAGTCTTGCTGATGCGTTCGGAGAGATCGTCCTGGAGCATGAGGGCAAGCTGGTCATGCATGTCGACCTGAATGGTCACCAGCAGGAAGTCGCCCATCTGCAAAATCGGAATGCGCTCCATCGTCTTAAACCGTCTTGCTGACGGTGATTCCCAGACGGGTCAGGGCCAGTTTCAGGGCATCGGCCAGGTTGGCCTTGGTGACCACGCCTTGCAGGTCCAGCCCGAGGTGAACGATGGTCTGTGCGATCTGCGGACGCACGCCGCTGATGATGCAATCGGCGCCCATCAGGCGAATTGCGGTCACGGTTTTGAGCAGGTGCTGAGCCACCAGGGTGTCAACGGTCGGCACACCGGTGATGTCGATGATGGCGATTTCCGAGCCGGTATCGACGATGCGTTGCAGCAGCGATTCCATCACCACCTGGGTGCGTTGCGAGTCCAGGGTGCCGATCATCGGCAGGGCGAGGACGCCATCCCAGAGCTTGACCACCGGGGTGGAGAGTTCCAGCAGTTCTTCCTGCTGACGCTTGATCACTGCTTCGCGGGATTTCTGGAAGGTACGGATGGTGTGCATGCCCAGCGCGTCGAGCAGCTCGGACACTTGCCAGAGCTGTTCGGCCAGTACCCCCGGATTTTCTTTGTAGTGAGACTGCAGCAGGGAAAACAGCGGACCTTTCAGTGAAAAAATGAAACTGGCGGTCTGGTGCGAATCCTGGCCGAGCAGGGCGCGGCTGTGGGAGAGTTTTTCGAGGAACTGACGAGCCTCATCCCAACCCGGCGCGGCGATGTTGGGACCGTTGCCGTTTTCCAGGCCAGCGGTCACCAGTTGCAGGAAATCCGAGGTTTGCTGCTTGAGATCGTGGTCTTTGACATTACGATTGGCACCACCGGCTTCCAGGCTCTTGATCCATTCCCCAAGCAAATACGTGTGGTTGTTTTTCATCGCGTCGAGTGTGTTGATCTGCATTGCTGCCATGTCCTTGTGCTCCTGAAAGATGGCGGGCCGATTCCCCAAAAACGATCGACCCGAATCAGTGACATTTGCCGTCTGAAATAGTTGTTCGTCCCGACAAGAATTTTTCGTCCTGGCCGGCATTTGCCCGGTAACTCTAGTCGGCACTGCCGCAGACGGCGATTTTTTGACCTTGAGCCTGACGTTGCCTGTCCATTGGATTGAACCCCTGTCCCGGGGTGGCTTCGAACCTTTAAGCCCCCGGCTGTTTGAATCGTGGGCTAGCCGTTACGAGCGAGGTGTGTATGAAAGACGAATCGACACAACAACAGGATCAATCGGGGATGCCGGTCGACCGCAATGACCCGGCGATTGACCCGCAGACGCCGGGTGAGGGTGCGCCAGGCGGTCAGCGTCAGAGCCAATCCTCCGACTCAGAAAGCGCCGACGCAGCGGTGGATCAGAAGAACCGCCATACCGACAATGACAACGAGTTCAGCCCCGGCTTCAAACCGAATCCCGACCGGCCGAAACCCGGCGATGACACGGATGCCGACATCGATACCGATGGCGGCTAGTGTCGGCAGTATGCAGAAACGCCGCATCCATCGATGCGGCCTTCTTTTTACCGGTTATTTGCTGGGGTGGGCGGCCTGGAGCTCTTTCGCCATCTCCAGGTGTTTTTCCAGTGCCGGCAGCATTTTTTGCGCGAAACCTTTCAAATCGGTGGCGCCTTTGACCTTGTCGTCCGTCACTGTGTTGGCCTGTTTTTCGAACAGCTTGATCGTGTCTTCGTGGGCCTTCACTTGGTTATTGGCGTAGGCCGCGTCGAAGGACTCGTCCCGCATGTCGAGGATTTTTTCCTTGGCCTGTTTGACCAGCGTCGTCTCGTCCGGGACCTCGATGTCATTCTTTTTCGCCAGGGCCGCCAGTTCATCGTTGGCCTTGGAATGATCGGTGATCATCATGTTGGCGAATTTCTTGATGTCGGCCGATGAGCTTTTTTCCAGCGCCAGTCGGCTGGTCTCGATTTCCGCAATGCCACCTGCGGCCGCGTTGTCGACAAAGTCATTGGAAGTGGCAGCAAAAGCTGTGCCCATGCTGGTGCTCAAGGCGACGGCCAGGGCGAGATGGCGCAGGGTGAATCCGTCCATTGGTCATTCTCCACACAGGGTTCGGGTTAGCGATCGAGGTGATCGTTATTCAATGGAGGCAGGCGCTGCGCTAAAGGTTTTATCGGGTTTGCGCCAGGACGACGAACGGACACCGCTGGTCTGATAGGCGGTCGACAGAACCGACCAACCGAGGCCATTCTGATAGTTGGCGAACGCAATCGATCGCGTTTGCTGCCGATCAACAAACGGAGGTGTTCCATGCCGGTGCCACACGACCTTTATCAGGACCTGAAACTTTCAAAGGAAGATATCCAGCAAAAACGCTCCAAGGATCCGTTACTGGATTCACTGATCAACAAGTATTCGCAAGCGGACGCCGAGGTAGTAAAGGCTGAAACCGCAAAATCGGATGCGCCCAGCGATGACGCACTGAAGAAGCTCAAGGAGACGCGCGTGCAGGTTAAGCAAAAGATCGTTGACCGGCTCCAATCGCCGTCCTGACACGCCTTGTCCACCCACCGACAACCGGTGACTGAAAAATTGGAACGGTGACCAAAACCGGCACCTCGAAAGATCAGAGTCCGACCTTTTCGACTCCTTGCGAGGTGCCTTATGAACGAGCCCAGATTTCCAAGTGAAGAGCAGGGCGGGTACGACCCGATCCCGACTCATCCCGAACCACTAAGCCCCGGCCGCACGACGGTCAATCCCGAAGACGAGCCGGGCATCGACGAATTGCCGAACAACGAAGGCGTGCGCCCGCTGGATGAAGACGACTCCACCGCGATGGACCCTGAGCGGGTGCTTGAAGAGACGGACAATGCCGTGCGCGATGACGAGATAGATCCCCGCTAGCCAAAACCACCACATACCCCCTGTAGGAGCGAGCCTGCCAGTCAATATCACTATTGAATGGCAGACTGCCCGCGCGAGCAGGCCCGCTCCCACATTTTTGGTGTGCGTTATTTCTGGAGCGCGGTGTTCAGGGGCAGGCGCGCCATGTTTTTTGCCTTCAACGAACCCAGGTACAACCAGTCCCCATACTCGCGCACTGTCGTGATCGGCGAGTAATTACCGGTGCTCGCATCCTGCAGGTTGGCAATCACCTTGCCGTCCAGGTCCAGACCCAGCGCAAAGGCGCGCTTTTCCACGGGTTTGGGCAGTACCGTCAATGCCCGAACAATCATTTTGCGCACGAACGGGTGCTGCGCCGTGGCGTCGAGCAGCGCATTACGGGGTGCGTAGAGCGCCACCCAGAAACGGTCGCGGCCATTGAACGCGAGGTTGTCCGGCAACCCCGGTAGATTGTCGATAAATACATCGTGGGTTCCGGCATTCGGCCCGCTCAACCAGAAGCGGATGATGCGGTAAGCGCCGGTTTCGTTGACCAGCACAAAGCTGTCGTCCGGGCCCAGCGTCACGCCGTTGGCAAACTCCAGCGTGTCCAGCAACACCGTGGTCTTGCCGGTCTGGAAGTCGTAACGCAACAAACGGCCGTCGCCCCCGTGCTCGATGATTGCCTCGCCATCCTTGCCGTAGCCCCAGCGGCTGGAAGCGTCGCTGAAATAGGCGTAGTGCCCGGATTTATCGATGGCCACGTCATCGGTAAACCCGAAAGGCACGCCGCCGGCCGAGGTGGTCAGCGGGATCAACCGGCCCTGGGCATCCAGGGACAGCAAACCCTTCACGCCGTCAGCGATGACCAGCAACCCGTTCGGGTGCCGCGCCAGGCCCAGAGGCCGGCCGCCGGTATCGGCCAGCACTTTGGTGTCCTTGCCGTCGAGGCTGGTGCGGATCAGCCGGCCGTCGTGCAGCCCGGTGATGAGCACGTTATCTTCGAGCAGGAGCGCCTCGGGCCCTTCGATGTCCGCCGGGCCGACACGCTCCACCCCTTTGAGCCGCTGATTGTCGGCATACACCCCGCTGGTCAGGGAAGGCGCCGGCGGCGGTGTCCAGGCTACCGGCCGAACCTTGGTCGGGAACAACAATAGAAAAGCCCCCAGGACAATGATCAGCAGCGACAACAGATGGCGAAACCTGAAGGCGCTTCTCACACGCTGACTCCTGCCGGATTCAGGTTTTTCTGCGCCATGTCACGCAACGCCAGCATCGATGCTGCGGACTCACGCTCGATACGTCGCTTGAGCAGCAATCGATTGGTGATGCGCATCGCCAGGCCCGAGAATTGATACTCCAGGGTCCGTACAAAACGTGTGCCTTCGCCCTGCGCCTCGCATTCGTAGGTCACGACCAGCGACAACCCGTGATCACCGCGCGCCCAGGCACTCCAGCGGCGTCCTGGCAGGTATTCGTTGACTTCCCAACTCAAGTGCCCCGCGCGCCCGCCGGCACTGATGTCCTCCTCGAACCGCAGGCCGGCATGCAGCGGCCCACCCTGGCCCTCGACCTTCAGGGACGACGGATGCCACTCCGGCCAACGGGTGACGGTGCTGGCATAGGCGAGCACGTCAATCGGAGTTCCAGCGATAGCGATCTGGTGCTGCATGCGGGTCATGGTCGTACTCGTCAGGGGGGCAGGCACCGGCTCCCAGTACAGGGTGCCGAACAGGTAGTCCATCAGCGGGAAAACGATATTGAAATTGCGTTCCTGCATCAGCTCGCGGCGGTGATGCAGTTCATGCAGGCGGCGCATCTGGCGGATCCACGGTAGGCGCGTGACCGGGTTGTCCGGCGGTAAATGCTCGCAGGCATGGAACACCTCGTACATCAGGTACCCGAGGACCAGACAGCCACCAAACAATCCGGCGACGTTGGCATTGACCTGTTTGAACAGCCACCAGGCGGGCAGGGTGAAGACCACGGTGTGGATCACGATCAGCCAGGCTGGAAACAGAATCACCCGCCAGTCCCGGGCAGTATCGTAGGTCATGTGGCCGGGGGCGAAAAAACTGTGATGGTCGCCGGCATGGCGGGCGTAGAACATCCGCGCGAAGCTCTTTTTGTGATGCCCCAAGTGCCGATGCACCAGGTACACGCCGAAGTTGAAGAACAACAGCGTCAACGGCACTGTCAGCCATTCCAGCGGCCGGACCTGATGCACAGTGCTCCAGAACCCTCCGATGGCCAGCACGCCGAACAGCAGCACAAAGGCCCCGTGCAGCCAAGGGTTGTAGCGCGGATGGATGTCAGCGCGATAGCGGTCGCGGAATGCCTGGGTGGTTTGCCTCACTGCGTTCACCTCTGCTTATTGTTATCACCAGCAGATTAGCTGATCTGCCCGCGCAAGCTTGGGCAAACCTGGATGACACAAGCGCCATGATCCGGTTTATTCAGGTCAGCGGATTCCAGCGTTGGGACCAGTCGTCGTCGATCTTGATCACTTCACGCAGCAAATCGAAGGCCCGTTGCAGGGTCGCCGAGTCGCGATCCCGCGAGTAAACCAGGTAGGTCGGGTAACTGAATTCCGGGGCTTTGGGCACGGGCTCCAGCACGCCGCTTTCGAGGTAGCTCTGCACCACGCGTGTACGGAAGTAGCCGCTGCCGCCGTTTTCCAGAATGTATTGCAAGGCCAGGGGGCCGAGGTTAAAGCTCAGGGCGGCCTTGGCTTTTTCCGGCAGGGCGGCATCGTGCTGGCGGCGGAAGTCCGGACCCCAGTCGATATACACATAAGGATCGGGCTGCCCGGCGAGGCGTACCAGGATGAGTTTTTCTTCGAGGATCTGCTCGACTTGCAGGCGCGGCCAATATTCGGGCTGATAAACCAGCGCCGCGTCCAGCACCCCCAGTTCCAGTTGGCGCAGCAGGGTCTCGCCGTCGCGGATTTCCATGCGCAAGGCGTGACTGGGAATCTTCTCGCGCAGTTCGCCGGCCCAACTGAGCATCAGCGGATTGCACAGACTGACCTCGCCGCCAATGTGCAGCACATCGCGGTAACCGTCGGGCAACGGCAAGTCCCGCCGCGCGGCTTCCCAGGTCTCGACCAGTTGATTGGCGTACACCACAAAGGCCTCGCCATTGGGTGTCAGCCGCGCGCCGGCACGGTTGCGCACGAATAACGTGCTGCCCAGCTGGCTCTCGAGTTTTTGCACGCGCGCCGTGATTGCGGTCTGGGTGACGTGAAGTTTTTCCGCCGCGGCAGCCAGGCTGCCGTGGCGAACAATTTCCAGAAAGGTGCGAGCGAGATCAATGTCCATGGGGCGGCCGGTGCGGGAGGTGCCGGCATTGTAAACGTATCTGCGGGGGCCGGCTTATGTAGCAGCGGCCAACGGCTGCGTCCGGCTGCGCTGGCGTGCCCACTGCGCCACCAGCCGCACCGGTGTGCCGCACGCCTTGCGCTTGAACACAAAATGTCGGCACTTCTCGGCGAACTGTTTGCGGTCGTGCACCATGTCCAGTTCCATCGCCGCCAGCTCGGCGTTTCTGCAGTGCTGCATGAGTTGCGTATCTAGCCGGCTCTTGCGCTCGCGCACAGCGGCATACGCCGGATCGGTCAGCGCATTGCCTGCCCGTTGCAACAACCACCGGCCGAACGCGTCCGGGCAGCGTGGGCCGATTTCCTGAACCATGCCCAGTTGCATGGCATGCGTCGCGCTGACCGGCAGGCACTCCTCGCAAAGTTTTTCCGCCATCCGCGGACCGACGGCGCGGGGCAGGCTGTAGGTCCAGTATTCAGAGCCGTACAGCCCCATGGTTTTGTAGTGCGGGTTGAGGACGATATCCGCGCGGGCGAAGACAATATCTGCGGCCAGCGCCAGCATCACGCCGCCGGCCCCGGCACTGCCCGTCAGGCCGCTGACCACCAGTTGCCGGGCGCTGAGCATTTCTTCGCAGACGTCGTCGATCGCCTGGATATTGGCCCAGGCCTCCAGCCCCGGCGCCTCGGCAGCCTGGATCACGTTGAGGTGCACGCCATTGGAGAAACTGCCGCGCCCACCCTTGATCAGCAGCACCTGGGTATCTCGGGTCTTGGCCCAGCGCAGAGCGGTGACCAGTCGCTGGCATTGCTCGGTGCTCATGGCGCCGTTATAAAACTCGAAAGTGAGCTCGCCGACAGTCCCCGATTCACGGTAGCGGATCGGTTGATAGGTTTCGGTGTCAGGGGACGAGGCGATCGATCCGTGGAGGATGGGCACGTTATTCAGTTGGGCAGCGAGTACATGCCGGGCTGGACGTTTGAAGGTTTCTTCGCCCGGCCGGGGTTTGCGTCGCATCGAACCGATCCACACACTGTGATCGCCGGTGGCGACCAGTACCGCGTCGTCGCGCACCGCCAGAATGTCTCCAGGTGTGCCGCTGCGTGAGTCCAGATGGGCGTCGTACACGTAGTACTGACCACCTGCCAGGCTCGCCAATACGCCAGGTTGCCCGTCCGCTGCGTCGATGCAGCGTTTGATGAATCGCGAGCAGTCATGCCAACCGAAGGTCCGATCAGCCTGGTTCATGTTCGGCTGCAAGTGGCCCATCACCCGGGGATGATGTTCGACCGGTACGGGCTCATAACCGTCGATGAATTTGTCCACGACATCACGAATGCAGCGGATCGCCGCATCGCTGACCGGGCCGTTATACAGCTCGGATTTGCGCAGGCCTTGGGGGAGGTTGAATTCGCACGTAGACCAGACCGGCCCGGCATCCATGTCTTCCACGGCTTGAAGCGCGGTGACACCCCAGCGGGTCAGCTCACGGGTAATGGCCCAATCCAGTGCGCTGGCGCCCCGGTCACCGACAATGCCCGGATGGATAATCACCACCGGGCGATCACGGTTGCTCCACAGGAGTTGCGGCACCCGGTCCTTGAGGAAGGGGCAAATCACCAGGTCGGCCCCCGACTGCTCAATCTGCTCGCAGATAGCTTCTTCGTCGGTGAACAGCACTACGCTGGGGCTATGTCCCAACTCGCGCAATTCGAGCCAGGCCCTTTGGCTCAGACCATTGAATGCCGATGACAACAGAATAATGTTGAGTGAACGCATGTTTGACTCTTCCTTGAGAATGGCCGGCCATCAGCCTCGAATAAGCCTTCATTGGCTTTCGATGCAAGTTAGGGTGCGGGAATGACAGGCGCTGGACCTTGATGTGGGTCAAACCATTCCGACTTGCTGTCAGTTGAAAGAATAGGGCCGACGTCCTTGTGCTGGCACCTGTAAGAACTAACAGTTTTTTAGACGAGTTTGCGATGTCGGCGGTCGCTAAAGAAGGGGGGATTCGCGAGTGCGGCTACAGCCTGGGAGTCATGCCTGAGGCAGACCCCCAGTGGGTGTGGGGGAATCATTGTTCAAAACGCAAAACACGAACAGCCAAACGCGCCCCAGAACCCCTGAAAGTCGCTGACCGGCGCTGACGACAATCGCGCCCGCTCGTGGCTGTGCGCATGCACCGCGCACGCGCCGATGCATTGATGCACCTGCGCCGTCAGTGGCGCCACGGGTTTCCAGTGGCCCGGCACCTTGGCGACGGGCGACCACTCGGGCACCACAGGAATCGGCGGCGGCCCGAGTTTTTCAAACTCGACGCTGCCGTAGACGATCTTGCCGTCGACAATGGTCAGCACCGACTCGATCCATTTGATCGCTTCATCGTCGATGTGGAAATAGTCCGCCGACAGTGCAATCAGATCCGCCAGTTGCCCGACCTTGATCTGGCCTTTCTTGCCTTGTTCGGACGAAAACCAGGCGCTGCCGTGGGTGAAGAGTTCCAGCGCCGTATCGCGGCTCAAGCCTTGCGGGTACAGTTCCAGTCCGCCAACGGTGCGGCCGCTGACCAGCCAATACATCGATGTCCAGGGGTTGTAGCTGGACACCCGCGTAGCATCGGTGCCGGCCCCCACCGGAATGCCTTCGGCGAGCATGCGCGCAATCGGCGGCGTGTGTTCGGCGGCTTTGGCGCCATAGCGGTCGACGAAGTATTCGCCCTGGAAAGCCATGCGATCCTGAATGGCGATGCCCCCGCCCAAGGCTTTGACCCGCTCGATGTTCCGCGGGGTGATGGTTTCCGCATGATCGAAAAACCACGGTAAACCGTCGAACGGAATGTCGCGATTGACCTTCTCGAACACGTCGAGCATGCGGCTGATGGATTCGTTGTAGGTGGCATGCAGGCGGAATGGCCAGCGCTGTTCCACCAGATGCCGCACTACTGGTTCCAACTCCTGTTCCATGGTTTGCGGCAAGTCCGGGCGTGGTTCGAGGAAGTCTTCGAAGTCGGCCGCCGAAAACACCAGCATTTCCCCGGCACCGTTGTGCCGCAGGAAATCGTCGCCCTGGCCGTAATGGGAGGTGCTGGTCCAGTTTTTGAAGTCGGTCAGCTCTTCCTTGGGTTTCTGTGTGAACAGGTTATAGGCGATGCGCACGGTGAGTTGCTGGTCTTTGGCCAGCTGCTGAATGACTTGATAGTCGTCCGGGTAATTCTGATAACCGCCGCCGGCATCGATGGCGCTGGTCACGCCGAGGCGATTGAGTTCGCGCATGAACTGGCGGGTCGAGTTGACCTGATAGTCCAGCGGCAACTTCGGCCCCTTGGCCAGGGTCGAGTAGAGAATCATCGCGTTCGGGCGGGCGATCAGCATGCCGGTGGGATCACCATTAGCGTCCCGCTGGATTTCGCCGCCCGGCGGGTTCGGCGTGTCGCGGGTATAACCGACCACTTTCAGCGCCGCGCGGTTGAGCAGGGCGCGGTCGTAAAGGTGCAGCACGAACACCGGGGTGTCCGGTGCGGCTTTGTTCAGTTCATCAATCGTCGGCAGGCGCTTCTCGGCAAACTGGAATTCGTTCCAGCCACCGACCACCCGCACCCATTGCGGTGTGGGCGTTCGGTCGGCCTGGTCCTTGAGCAGGCGCAGGGCATCGACCAGCGATGGCACGCCTTCCCAGCGCAGTTCGAGGTTGTAGTTCAAGCCACCGCGGATCAGGTGCAGGTGCGAGTCGTTGAGGCCGGGAATCACCGTGCGTCCGTGCAAGTCGACGATCTGTGTGCCGGGGCCTTGCAGGGCCATGGCCTGGGCGTCGCTGCCGACTACCACGAAGCGTCCGTCCTTGATCGCGACGGCGCTGGCCTGGGGTTTCTTGCGGTCGACGGTGTGCAGGCGTCCGTTGTACAGAATGAGGTCGGCCGGGGTGTCGGGCATGGTTTTACTCCCTGCGATGAGCGGGCTGATCCAGGCACCGACGGCGCCTGCCGAAAGGCCTTGCAGTACACGTCGGCGGTTCAGACCTTCGTGGTTGTCAGGTGGACTCATGGCAGTGCGCTCCGTCAATTCATCGAGGGGCAAACAGCCGATGTCTGACGCATGCGGCCACAAGGAATATAGACGGCAAATTCACCGGTAGCCGATTCGCGGGGGCGGAAAACGACGAATCCCGCCACAAGGGGCGGGATTCGTGTGCAGCCAGAGAGGTTCCCGAAGACGGGAACCGCCGTCTTAGCTTGGGAACAGCTCGGACAGTTTCATGGCCAGCATCATGTCGCCTTCAGCGCGCAGTTTGCCGCCCATGAACGCTTGCATGCCGTCGGTCGAACCGTCGACGATGCCTTGCAGGGTTTCGCCGTCCATCACCAGAGTGACCTGGGCGTCAGGATTTTCGCCTTCCTGCAGCTCGCAGGCGCCATCTTTGACGACCAGCGAGAAATTCTGGGTATCGTCGATGCGGAAACCGAATACCAGGTCCAGACCGGCAGCAGCGGCTGGGTTGAACTTGGCTTTCATTGCTTGTACGGCATCAGCTACGGAGGTCATGGTTCGATCCTTTCTTGGGTAATTAGAGCTGGGTGATTACAGCCAGGGTCACAATAGTCCGGACTCAGCGAAACGTGATGAGTTCCGGTGCCTTCAACAGCTGCAAGTGCGCATGACTGTTGAAAGAAGACAGTGCCACCTCGCGACCGCGAAACTTCAGCAGGTTGAGCGAGGTGTTGACGATTTGCCAGTTCAGTTCAAATGCCTGCCTTGCGGGCATCTGAGTAATGAGGTGGAGCAGGGCAGTGATGGTGCCACCGGAGGTGAACACGGCGATTTTCTGGGTGTTGTCGGCGCTTTCGAGGAGGCGGTGCAGACCGGCCTGTACGCGTTCGACAAACCCAAGCCAGCTTTCAAGCCCCGGCGTGTCATAGGTGCCGGCAAGCCAGCGCTCGATGATCAGGGCGAAGATGCGCTGGAACTCGGCACGGTTTTGCGCGGCATTGCGCAGGATGTCCAGGGCTTCGGGTTCATCCTCCAGCATGGCTGGCAGCAGCGCGCGGATCACCGCGTCGGCGTCGAATTCGTTGAAGGCGGAATCGATTTCCAGGGGCGGCACCGGCAGGCCCACGGCAGCGAACTGTTCCAGCGCGCTGGTGGCGGTGTGCTGCTGACGGCGCAAGTCGCCCGAGAGGCAGCGGTCAAAGCTGACACCCAGCTCGGCGAGGTGCTGGCCGAGGATTTCTGCCTGGCGAACACCGGTCGGCGACAGGACGTCATAGTCGTCTGCACCAAAGGAGGCCTGGCCATGTCGAATCAGATAGATGCTGCCCACGTCCGCGTCATCCCGGTACGTTGAAGGTTTGGCGAGGTTATGAGGATGACAGTGAGCTGTCAATGAAAAAACATACGCTTGTTTGAAATGCCCGTTACAGGCCTGTTGCCAGAGGTTTCACGGCTGGCCGCCGAGGCGGAGCATGGGTATGCTGGCGTTGTCCCGCGCGTGTTTTAAGCCGCGCATCGTTTTGAAGGAGTCACTGTGGAGTTTTTGTCCGAGTACGCCAGTTTCCTGGCCAAGACCGTGACACTGGTGATCGCCATTCTGGTGGTCCTGGCCAGTTTCGCGGCGCTGCGCAGCAAAGGTCGGCGCAAATCGGCCGGCCAGTTGCAAGTCAGCAAGCTGAATGATTTCTACAAAGAGCTGCGCGAACGCCTGGAGCAAACCTTGCTCGACAAGGACCAGCTCAAGGCCTTGCGCAAGTCCCAGGCTAAAACCGATAAAAAACAAAAGAAGAAACCCGAGGCCAAGCCGCGGGTATTCGTGCTGGATTTCGACGGCGACATCAAGGCGTCGGCCACTGAAAGTCTGCGCCATGAGATCACGGCACTGTTGACGTTGGCGACGCCCAAAGACGAAGTGGTACTGCGTCTGGAAAGCGGCGGCGGCATGGTTCACAGCTACGGCCTGGCGTCCTCGCAGCTGGCGCGCATCCGCGATGCCGGCGTGCCGTTGACCATCTGCATCGACAAGGTCGCGGCCAGTGGCGGCTACATGATGGCGTGTATCGGCGAGAAGATCATCAGCGCCCCGTTTGCGATTCTGGGTTCGATCGGCGTCGTGGCGCAGTTGCCTAACGTCAATCGCTTGCTGAAAAAGCACGATATCGACTTCGAAGTCCTGACCGCTGGCGAATACAAGCGCACCTTGACTGTGTTTGGCGAAAACACTGAGAAAGGCCGCGAAAAGTTTCAGGAAGACCTGGACATCACCCATCAGTTGTTCAAGAACTTCGTCTCGCGTTATCGCCCGCAACTGGCCATTGACGAAGTGGCCACCGGTGAAATCTGGCTTGGCATTGCCGCGCTGGACAAGCAACTGGTGGACGAACTCAAGACCAGCGACGAATACCTCGCTGAACGAGCGAAGAAGTCGGAGCTGTACCATTTGCATTACGCCGAACGCAAAAGCCTGCAAGAGCGTATCGGGATGGCGGCCAGTGGGTCGGTGGATCGCGTATTACTGAGCTGGTGGAGCCGGTTGACCCAGCAACGCTTTTGGTAACACTTTAAATTAACGGTCGCTTGCACTGCCTTGCAGTGAAAGCGACCGTTTTTTTGTGGCGGTATATAGATAGCGCTTTTTAAAAAAGTGGCTCGATAGGCTAGCGATCCTAGTCAGTTTCGAGTGATCACAATGTCTTCTCCGCCCACAAACTCAAACACGCCTGTGTTGACGCCAGATCAACAGGGTGTCTTTTTTGATCTGATTAAAAGTAATGCTCCTGCCTGGTTGTTGACTGCCTCAAGTCAACGGCGAAGTGAACTTTATGAAAGCCTGACCGCCAGCCATCGTTCAAGAGGTGAACTTGCCGACCTCCTGAAGGGCTTCAAATCGCCTGAAAGCGTCTGTCGTCCCTTACTGGCTCAAGCCATGTCGGACAAGCTGGGTACGCCACTGGATACGCAGGGCGTCATTTTCCAGCACGTGCGGTCAACGTCCAGCCTGCTGGGACTTCGCAAGAAACTGGTGCTGCCGATTGATCGGGATCTGCTGTCGGCCGCCTGTGAAAATTTTGAACTCAGCGAAACACTGGCCGGAAACTATAGCGATACATCGTTAATTTATATCCCGCAAACCATCACCGGCACAGTCAATAAAGTCTTATCGATAGAGCCGCATGAGTTCGCCGCGTTGTGCCGCAAACTTGATCTTGGAAAACAATACCAGGCGCATGTCAAATCACTGTTTGAGCCAGCGTCCGGTATCAACCACTTATCTAACAAGTATGTTGCACACGCCAAGAACAGCTTTGAAGTACAGCGGCATGTCGCGCTGATGAAAAAAGCCATCAGTGTCGAAATGCACCAGGCATTGAAGTCAGTCAAGGAACAGCGCCCCGTCAAACTTGGCAACCACACGCTGGGTTACCAGGCGTTGGAAATGTTTGATGTCACGGTCAATGGCGCGATGTTTATCGGGCCGGTCGAGGAGCATGACGATGACGATTACCGCTGCGTGGTCTACCTGCCGGATGACCCGCTGCACCCATTGAAGGAATACGCGTCCTTCACGGATTTCGAGGTGGAACTGAGTAAGCGTCTGAGAACCTCCGCGTTCCAAAAATTCTTCATGCGCTACATCAAGCTGGGTGAACGGTCCGCGTTTCTGCAAGCCCTTGAAAAACGCTTGTCCGTCCCCGTTTCCTCGCCGCTTCCCGCGACCAGTGTCTACGTGTCGCTGTCGGGTGTGGATATACAAGGCGACATGTTCGAGGAAATTTTTCGTCAGTATGCGAACCAGGTCATCGCCGATGCCCGGCTTCTGGTGGTGCCCACGGACGATGAAGACGAAAAATCCCGACTGGACCGGCTGGAGACCTACAAGGCCATCAGCCTTAATGTCCTGTTGTTCGGTGCATCGTTTGTGCCGTTTGTTGGCCACATCCTCTTGGCTGTGACGGTGATGCAGTTGCTGTCGGAGGTGTATGAAGGCGTGGCCAGTTGGTCCAGGGGCGAGCAGGAGCAAGCCACGGATTATCTGTTCGATACCATCGAAAACCTGATCCTGATGGCCGCTTTTGCCGCTGGTTCGGCGGCTGTTGGTACCGCGTTTAAAAACATCAGGACATCCGTCTTCATCGAGCGCCTGAGAAAGGTCCCGGGTGTGGACGCTCGGGGCCGTCTGTGGAATCCCGATCTCACGGTGTATCAACAGAGCCGACGGTTACCCCCGGCACTCGCAGCGGATGCGAGAGGACTGCACTGGATGGACGGTCAGGCGTACCTTCCAATCGATACACATCTGTATGCCGTGCGGCCAAAAACGGCGACGGACCTGTGGGAGGTGATTGCCCCGGTGGGGAGCGGCGGCACCTATTCACCCGAGCTCGAAACCAACGATGTCGGGGCGTGGCGCCATGACTCTGAGCTGCCGCAAGAATGGGATCGGCTTAAATTGTTTCGCCGTTTCGGTTACACCCGCGACAAGGTGCCTGATACCGCGGCGACGCACATCCTTGCCGTCTGCGGGATCGAGGACACGGTCTTGCGCCAGGCACACGTCGACCGCAGCCGGCCACCGGCACTGCTGGTCGATACAGTGCAGCGGTTTCGGGCGGATGCTGCGGTCACCGACTTTATCGAGCAGTTGAAAACCCCGCCGTCGGCAGTCTTGGCAGACCCGGATCTGCAATTGCACCTGCTGACGACGTCCCGTCATTGGCCAGACAACTCGGCCATCAAAGTCGTCACTGCCGCAGGCAGGCAAACGGGTTTCTATGGCGCGGCCACGGCGTTACCGGGGAACACCGTCAGCCTCAATCAGGATGCTTTGCATAAGGGCCAATTACACACCTCGCTGCTGACAGCCATGGACAGCGCCCAACGCCAAAGCCTTCTGGGCTCCACTACCCAGGACGCAAGCGCGCGCGCAAAGGCCCTGACAAAGCTCATTGCCGATCAAGCCGAAAGCAGCAAACTCGCGCTGTTCGAGCGAATTTACAAACGTACTGAAGTGCCGGGTGATGCCCGGGTCACGGTGTTGATCGACAAGATCGCCCAGTTGCCCTCGGCGATTGCCGAAGAACTGGTGCGGCATGCCGATGCTGCGGAGTTGAGCAGCCTGGAGGAGGGCAACTTACCCTTGCGTCTGGCGGAGGAAGCCCGTCGTTATTTGCAGCGGGTGCAGGTCAGTCGCGCTTACGAAGGGTTGTACCTTAATGCCGTGGGTGGGCTGGCCACCGACCGCCTGGTGCTCGACACCCTTGAGCAACTGCCGGGATGGACGGGTAATACCAGGGTTCAGTTACAGGCTTCGTCAGGTGTGCAAAGCGAGTCGACCAGCATTGGATCGGCGGACGCTGCGCAGAAGCTGCAGATCGACGTCCATCCTGATCGATACAGCGTGTCGATCGACGACATTGCTCCCGCCACCGCATTCGCGGGTCGCACGCGCGAACAGTATTTCAAGGCCCTCTGGCATGGACTCTCGACGCCGCTCAAAACAGCACTGGGCGTTAACCTGAGCGACGGCGGGGCAGCGTTGCGAGAGAAAATAACGCAGCTCGCCCTGACACGGCGAACCGCCATCGCGCAACTGATCGATGCACGCCCCCCGCGAGCAGGCTACACCTCCCCCATGCGGCTGGCAGACAGGCCCGCCACGTCGTCTTCTCCCGTTATGCCGAGGCCCGTGCTCATCAAAACCACCCAAGACGTCCTGGTCCGCAGGGCGCTGGAACTGTATCCGATGCATTCCCCGGTTCGCATTCACGCGTTGGTAAATGATCTGGGGCAGAACGTGACGGTCGTCTTGAAGAAGCTGGAAGCGTTGAGGCTGCAATTTCAGACCATCAGGCAGGTACTGAGTCACTGGGTCAGTCGGCAAACCTGGTATCTGCGGCCCGATGGCTCAAGGCAGGAGGTCAGTCGTCTCAGCAAATATCGCATCGCTCAGGCGATCATTCGCTGCTGGCGCAACGAGCCCGAGGCGAGTGAAGCGGGCGCTAACCTACGCTCCACACTCAGCTTTGACGCCCAGCCTCTGGGCGAATTGCCGGTTATCGTCGGGGACTTCAGCCACGTCGAGAGGTTGGTGCTGGACGGCGTGGGCGCCAGCGCCGGGCTGAACGCCTTCCTGAGAAACTTCCGCACTCTTCGAAGCTTGTCATTGAGAGGCAATCAACTGACGAGGCTGCCGCTGGCGTTGAGCTCAATGTCCGGGTTGGTTCATCTGGATCTGAGCGACAACCTCATTCAACTGACCTCTGAGTCGGTGACTCAATTGGCTGATATGACCAGCCTGCAATCAGTGAACCTGGCGTTTAACCCAAACCTTGTGAGGGCTCCCGATGTCAGCAAGTTGCAGCACCTGGAACACCTGAACCTGCAAGGCACCGGGATAAAAAACTGGCCTTTGGGCGCCTCCGGTTTGCCCAGGCTGAGTGAGCTGGATTTACGAGACAATCAGATCGAAATCCTGCCTGAGGATGTCTTCAAGGGGCATGCGGTCCCGAACAAAGGCACCAACCTGTATGGCAATCCTCTGTCCGCCGACACGTTGAAAAAGGTCGTGGTGCATCAGCAGAAGACCGGTGTAAGCCTGGGGATCATTGCTTCGGACTACCGTCGCTCAGGCGCTTACTCGCCGACCGAGGCTCACAGTTCCGCGTGGCTGACCGGGCTTGGCTCTACCGAAACCCGGCGCAGGCGCGGGTTGTGGGATTCATTGCGTGCCTATCCGGAATCCAGGAGCTTTTTCACTATGCTTGCGCAACTGTCCGAGACGGCCGATTACAAACGACTGTTCAGCCACTTCAGCCAGCGGGTGTGGAGTGTCGTGGAGGCTGCGACGGAAGATGATGGCTTGCGACGCAGGCTGTTTCGTCTGGCCCGGGTCGGAAGGTTCAGCGCTGATGGCTACTCCGCACTCTTCAGTGAGATGGAAGTGCAGGTGTTGTTTTATCGGGCCATGGCCGCAGCCCTCACCGGGCCTGCTTCGGTGGAGCAGCAACTGATCACCCTGCTCAGGGGGTTGTTCAGGCTGCATGAGGTCGAGGGGTTTGCGCTGGCGGATATCAATGCGCGCACCGGTCCACAGTCCGGAAGCTACGAACAAGCTCTGGAAATCAGTCTGGCGTATCGCGTGGGGCTGGCCGAACGCCTGAGCTTGCCGGCTCAGCCCAGAATGGTGACATCGGCGTTGGATGTCCAGGTGGCGCCGGCGGCGCTGGAACGGGCTTATCAGAAAGTCCTGACCACCGAACGCACCAGCGCGTTGCTGGAATGGATGATCATCCAACGGTTTTGGGTGGAGTATCTGGAGGTGTCAAATCCAGATCGTTTCCTGGCAATCGCCGACCGCTCGGCACGAGATTTTGCCCAGGTGGAGAGGCAGGCTGAACTCACCCGTCCAGTGGCCACCGAACGCCTGAACGCCATTTTCGATAACTTCAAAAATGAACGTCGGGCATTGATCAGGCAGCTCACCGGTGCGGCGCTGATGCGCCATCCTGCGCCGCCAGTCCCGGGGCCCAGCCATTCGGGGGCCGCTCAATGAACGACATCGCTCACGAGTCTGCTGATAGCCCGACACCGTCGGCGGCGCCGAAATGGCGTGATGAACTGAAAGCCGTTATCGATCTCGCCTTGCCACAATCCCCAGGCCAGTTCGGCGAATGCCTGATCAAGCAAAAGTGGGGCGCGGGCATCGACCCGCAGACGGCCTTGCTGGTCACGCTCGATTACCATTACAAGGGTCATCCTGCCGAGAACGGTTTCGAGCAGGGACGAGTGGCAAGTTCCCGGTCGCTGCTGCACGCGCTGCTGTCCAACGACCAGACGGTGGGTGACGGGCGTTTTGCCGAGACGGCGTTCGGCCTGTACACGCCGCCGGACGTGGGACCGACGATTCGGATTGTCGAGCACGTCGACGAATTCGCCGATCACGGCAGCGGCAATCACCAGACCTATGAAGGCATCTACCGGCAGACCACCCCGCAGGTATATGGGCCGCTGACTCAGCTCAATCTCAGGCCCGCCGATTTCAAGAAATGGGTCTGGGAGCTGGAGCTCAAGGACCTGTACCAAGCGTATCTCGATCAGGCATGGCCAGCCGACGCTGTGCAGGTGGCGGCCAGACCGTCCGCATTGAGAACGTCGGTCAAGGCGGCGTTCGTCATGGCGGCCTGGTTGCAGAGACATGAACAACGCCTGACGCAAGAAGGTCTGGCGCTGGCGATGCGGGCGGCAGGTCTGTCCGCCGATCAGTCCTGGCAAACGCTGACCCTTGAGCAGCTGCAAGCACCGACTCGCGTGCCTTCAACCGTCAAGTTCGGCCTTCTGAAACTGTACCGCTACACCGCGACCGATATCTGGGCCTTCCGTGACACCGTCAGTGCCCGTGTGCTGGTGTACATCCCTGGCAATTCTTCCCCGCTGCATGAATTCGCCAATACCGCGCAGTTGCGCCAGTGGGTTGCCACGCAGGGCAAGCTCGACGCGACCAGGCAGGCCTTGGCCCGTCACTTTGCCGAGGACGATCGCGAAGATGGAACGTTTCACGCCGGCGTTCTGACAGCGCTGGATGGCATGGCGATTTATCCGGCTAAACATTGGCTGGGCAACAACGCCGGTTTCTTCAACAACGATGGCTATTGGGACCCGAACGATTACATCGGCTTCGATGATCCGGCGGCGGCGACCGACCCTTTTGCCCGCCTGCTAATGACAATGAAACAGGCCGCACGGGCAGAGCTTCAGGCCATCCGTGACGATGCGCAGGTCAACCGGGATCAGTTGAGCGCCGTCGTCGAACCCGTTGTGCAATGGGTCAACCGGTTTGGTCCGCTCGCCTTGTTTGTCCCAGGAGGCGAGGGGGTGCTGGCATTGGCCGGGCTCATTGACGCCGGGTATGGCCTGAATCAGGCGGTCAATGGAAAAACGCCGGGCCAACGCTCGGAGGGCCGGACACGCACGGTGTTTGGCTTGCTGAATGCGTTGCCGATGCTGGGTGCCGAGTCAGCGCTCAATGGGAGCGCTGCGCAGGCCGATAGCATGGCGGAGCGCGTCCGCGAGCCCAGCGTCGATCCGGCAGAGCCGGGCGCCCGTCCTGCGTCGGAACCGGCCGTTGCGCCGACGCCCTTGAACCCTCGCATCGAATTGATCCGTGGAATCGGCCCCTCGGTGGCCTCCTTCAGCGATGAGGTCCTGGCGCAGATCGCCAAGGTCAGCGCGGTCGACGATGACATGCTGCGGTTGATGCAGACGGGCCGTCCACCGACCCCTTTATTGGCGGATACCATCAGCCGCTTCAAGATCGATCAGGATCTCGGTCTGGAAGCAGACACTGTGCTTTTCAACCAACGCTACGAAGCGCTGCAAAAGTCGGAGCATGAATGGGTCCGGCTATTTCAGCGCGAGTACCCCGACCTGCCGACAATCGCCATCGAGCAGATGCTCGACCGCTATGGCATCGACATCACGTCGCTGCCAGATGCGAACGAGGCCAGGCAGGTATTCGCGCGACTGGACGGCAAAGCCCGGCAATACCAACAGCATGTCCGTCTCGACCGGGTCTATGAAGGCTTTTACCTGCGCTCGGTCGCGAATGCCGAGACGGACAAGCTGGCATTGCACTCGCTGAACAATCTGCCCGGCTGGCCGAAAGACCTGCGCATCGAGGTCCTCGACGGTGCGTCCTCTGGCCGGGTGCTTGATCGTTGCGGCCCCCTTGACAGCCCTCACTGCCGAAACATCATCAAGGTGGGAAACCGTTACCTGCGCCAAGGCCGGCAAACGGATGTCTATGACGCGGTCCTCGGCGTGCTGACGGACGAGGAACGCTCGGCGTTGCACCTCACGTCACCAGACCCGGCCAAGGCGTTGCGGCTCAACCTCGGCGATCGGGCATTGTCCCGTGCCGATACCCTGCTCGGCCTGCAAAGGCTGGACACGGGGCTGACCTTTGAACGGCAGGGACTGCGCGGCGGCGGTTACCCGACAACCCCTCAGGGTGACGCCCTGAAGTTGCAAGCGATCAAGTTGCAGTTCAAGGATATTTATCCGGACATCAGCGACGCGAGCATTGATCAGGTGTTGCTGCTGGCAGAGGGCAGGGTGCAGGCGTATATCGACCTGCTGGCTCTGCAACTGCAACAGCTCAATGTCGATTTGACCGAATGGGTCGATCAAGCGGTACAAGACATTGCCGATATGGACGTTCCCTTCGTGGCCATGGGCGATGAGGAGGCGGAGGGGATGAACCCTGCGCAAATCGCCGTGCACAATGCCTACGTCCTGCACACCGCCCTGCAACAGGAGCGCGGGGTCAGGACTGAGCTTGCCGTGGAGCTTGTCGCCATTTGGCAAAAACGCGGGCCGCTGCAAGATCGTGTCTATGTCGACGGGCAACTGCGTGGTGTCAGGCTGGACCTGACCTTCGAGGACTTTCACCGATTACCCACGCTGAATGCCAGGCTCAACGATGTGATCGAATTGTCGATGCATGGTTTTCACCTGACCGAGCACGAGAGTCTGAACGGGTTCCTGGAGGGCTTTCCGAACCTTGAAGTGTTGAATCTGGAAGGCTTCGATTTGCGTCCTTTCTTCGTGGGCGGTGACGCAGGGCGCGCCTTGCCGCCCGTTATCGGGCAGTTGCCGAAACTGGTCTCACTCAATCTGCGAGCCACACAGTTGGCATTCACTGAGCGCGCCGCTTCACAATTGAGTGATCTGACCCACTTGCAAACCCTGGACCTGAGCGACAACCCGTTGGGCGTTCCGCCGGTGGTGCTGGGCATGAACAATTTACGCCAGCTCAACCTGAGGAATACGGCGATCAATCGCTGCCCTGTCGGGGTCAAGGATGAGCCTTATCTGACGATGCTGGACCTGCGCGACAACCGTATTACCCGGGTTCCGCCCGCGATCATCAATCAGGCGGTGGCGGACGACCGCGTATTGCTATGGGGCAATCCGTTGACAGACGAGGACACGCTGCACCGGTTGATCAGTCATCGTGAACAGACTGGCATCAATCTGTGGCTGAGCGCTCCGGGCGCGGATTATGGTACGCCGACGGTGTGGTTGCGCGACTGCGACGAAGCGTTGCAACAGTCCCGGCAAGCCCTTTGGCAGCGATTGGCAGGTAAACCCTCCGGTACGCGGTTTTTAGCCGTCATAGACCGGCTGAGCCTGACGGCCGACTTTCGGGTCAGTTACCTGTCACTTCAGGCGCGAGTCTGGCGATTGTTGCAAGAGGCCGATGCTTCAGAGGACATGTGGGGGCGGATAATTCGCGGGAGCGGGCGCTTCGATCACCCGATGGCAGCATTCCGGGCGCTGGAGGCGCGTGCGGGTTTCTAAGCGAAGGAGGGCGCCTTGAACCCCGGGCGGGGTTCAAGGTTTTGCCGGTATCAGCGGCGACGGAACAACGGCAGCGGTTCGTCGGTGGCGGCCTGATAGGTCACCGAGAAGTCCTTGAGACCTTCAAGGGCTTCATACGGGTCTTTATCGGCGCGAATGGCAAAGGCGTCGAACCCGCAGCGGTGCATGTAAAAGAGCTGGTCGCGCAGCACATCGCCGATTGCCCGCAATTCGCCTTTGAAGCCATAGCGGTCACGCAGCAGACGTGCGTTGGAGTAGTTGCGCCCGTCGGTGAAGGCCGGGAAATTCAGGGCAATCACTTGGAACTGATCGACGTCTTCACCGATTTCCTCGGCTTCTTCATCGGCATCCAGCCACACGCCAAGACCGCCATCGCGGGCCTTGAGCATACGACTGTGTTCGCGCCACAGCTGCAGCGGGACGATCAGGTCATCGCAGTTGCTGATCTCGTCGATGTTGAAATCCTTGGGCAGCAAGTGCCAGGTTTCGTCGACGACCTCGTTGTTCTTAATGATTCGCTGCATAGACGCGTTCCTTGAAGAGGTCGATGCCAATACGCTGATAGGTGTCGATGAAGCGCTCGTCTTCGGTACGTTGTTCGATGTACACGTCGATCAGTTTCTCGATCACGTCAGGCATGGCTTCCTGGGCGAAGGACGGGCCGAGGATCTTGCCCAGGCTGGCGTCGCGGCTCGCGCTGCCACCGAGGGAGACCTGGTAGAACTCTTCGCCTTTCTTGTCCACCCCGAGGATGCCGATGTGGCCGACGTGGTGGTGACCACAGGCGTTCATGCAGCCGGAGATGTTCAGGTCCAGCTCGCCGATGTCGAACAGGTAGTCCAGGTCTTCGAAACGACGCTGGATCGACTCGGCGATCGGGATCGACTTGGCGTTGGCCAGCGAGCAGAAATCACCGCCAGGGCAGCAGATGATGTCGGTCAGCAAGCCGATGTTCGGCGTGGCAAAACCTTGCTCGCGCAACTCGCCCCACATCGCGAACAGTTGGGACTGTTCAACGTCGGCCAGGATGATGTTCTGCTCGTGGGACGTGCGCAGTTGACCGAAGCTGTAGCGATCGGCCAGGTCGGCCACCGCGTCGAGCTGCTTGTCGGTGATGTCGCCCGGCGCAACACCGGTCGGCTTCAGGGACAGGGTCACCGCCACATAACCCGGCTTTTTGTGGGCCAGGGTATTGCGGGTGCGCCAGCGGGCGAAGCCCGGGTGTTCTTTGTCGAGCTCGGCCAGTTGGGCCGCCTGGTTGTCCAGGGCCTTGTAGTCCGGGTCGACGAAGTGTTTGGCGACGCGATGCACTTCGGCCTCGGTCAACGTGGTCTGGCCACCGCGCAGGTGTTCCATTTCCGCGTCGACTTTCTGGGCGAAGACTTCAGGCGTCAGGGCCTTGACCAGAATCTTGATCCGCGCCTTGTACTTGTTGTCACGACGGCCATAGCGGTTGTAGACCCGCAGGATGGCGTCGAGGTAGCTCAACAGGTCTTGCCACGGCAGGAATTCATTGATGAACGCGCCCACTACCGGTGTACGGCCGAGACCACCGCCCACCAGCACGCGGAAACCGAGTTCGCCGGCCGCGTTGTGCACCGGCTCGAGGCCGATGTCATGGACTTCGATGGCCGCACGGTCAGACGTCGAACCGTTGATAGCGATCTTGAACTTGCGCGGCAGGTAGGCGAATTCCGGGTGGAACGTGGTCCACTGGCGAACGATCTCGCACCAAGGGCGCGGGTCAATCAGCTCATCGGCAGCGACACCGGCGAACTGGTCGGTGGTGACGTTGCGCAGGCAGTTGCCGCTGGTCTGGATCGCGTGCATCTGCACGGTGGCCAGCTCAGCGAGAATGTCCGGGATGTCTTCCAGCGCCGGCCAGTTGAACTGGACGTTCTGCCGGGTACTGATGTGGGCATAGCCCTTGTCATAGTCGCGGGCAATCTTGGCCATCATCCGCGTTTGGCGCGAAGTCAGTTGGCCGTAAGGCACCGCCACCCGCAACATCGGCGCGAAGCGTTGGATATAAAGCCCGTTTTGCAGGCGCAGGGGGCGGAATTCTTCTTCGCTCAGCTCACCTGCCAGATAGCGTCGGGTCTGATCACGGAACTGCTTGACGCGGTCCTCGATGATCCGCTGATCGTACTCGTCATATACGTACATATAAGTCCTGTTCTCAGGCTTGGGCCGGTCGGATCCCGTTGCGTTTTTTCGCCTGGAGGTCTCCGATGCTGCCTCGGCAATTCTGCGCGCACGGCCGCGCACTCCCTACGGAGCCGGGGCAAGATACCAGTTTGCAGTTATGCGCAAAAGTGATGTTTGAGTATATGTAAAGAACCAAAACGACTAACGAGATCCGTTATGGATAAACCCGTATTTGTCGTGAGGGCAATCGTCGTCTTTACTGTGGTCGAGTCTTTATGCAATCACCGATAAAACCGACAAGAGGCGATGCAATGAGCAACCCTACCAAAGCGACAAAACCTGATAGCACGGTCGATGCTTGGGCGATTCTGTTCCTGATCATTCTGGTCGTGGGCACCGCTGTATTTTGGGTCAGCCATCAATAACCGACCCCGTCCGGGCCCGGTTCCGACGATTGTCGGACAAAAACCGGAATAAACGCCGTTTGCCGGGACTTCGCTGGCTATAATACGCGGCGAAAATTTCCGGGGGCTCGGGCGTTAATGTTGAAGTTTGTCTACACCTTCCTGCTGATGCTTGGCGCGGCTTGGGGCCCTGTCGCGCATGCAGAGTCGGTGTTGTTCCTCAATCCGGGCAAGACGGATGAGGCCTTCTGGATCAGCTATTCGCAATTTATGCAGGCGGCCGCCAAGGATCTGCGCATTGATCTGCGAATTCTGTATTCCCAACGCATGCCCGAGCTCACCGTGGCGCAAGCCCGCCTGGCCCTGCAAGGTCCCGATCGTCCGGACTATCTGGTGTTCGTCAACGAGCAGTATGTCGCTCCACCGATTCTGCGCCTGGCTCAAGGCAGCGGGGTGAAGCTGTTTACGGTCAACGCTTCGCTGACAGCCAATCAGCTGAGCCTGCTGGGCGAGCGTTCCGATCGATTGGGCAGCCTGGTGCCGAACGATGAGGAGGGCGGCTACCTGATGCTCAAGGAGCTGATTCGCCAGCATCCACCCGTGGCGCCTGGCCAGGTCATCGAATTACTGGCGTTTTCCGGCCTGAAGATCACGCCGTCGTCGCAACTGCGCGAACAAGGCATGCTGCGCGCCTTGGCCGAGCACCCGGAAGTGCGCTTGCGCCAAGTGGTTTACGGTGGCTGGAGCCGGGGAAGGGCCTATGAGCAGGCCAAATTGTTGTTCCGGCGTTACCCGAATGTCTCGTTGGTGTGGTCTGCCAATGACGAAATGGCGTTTGGCGCCATGCAGGCCTATTCGGAGACGGGTGGCGTGCCCGGCAAAGATGCCTTGTTCAGCGGGGTGAACACGTCGCCCGCTGCATTGCAGGCGATGATCGACGGTCGCCTGAGCGTGTTGGTGGGCGGGCACTTCACATTGGGCGGTTGGGCGCTGGTGGAGTTGCATGACGTGGAAATGGGCGTGGATCTGGACCAGTACGGCGGGCGCGACCGGTTGATTCCGGTATTGCAACTGATCGACAAGGCCCACGCCAAGCGGTTGCTGGCCATGGGCGCATCACCGGATTACGGGGTGAATTTCCGTCGTCTGTCGGCCAAGGGCCGGCCGACCTCCTATCGCTATCCGTTCAGCCTGCAAACCCTGATGCGCTAACGCCCCGCCAGATGCACCACCAGTTGCACGATGCCGAACAGCGTCAAAGCGAACACGGCCGTGAACAGAATCCCCAGAATCACGAAATGACTCGGCTTGCCGTGGGTGAAGTCCCGCGCCCGATTCTTCCCGCTCTGCACACCGAACGCCGCCGCCATGACGCTTTGCAGCATCTGCCAGAAGGTCGGTGGCTTGTTGTCGACTGGATCGTCCATAAATCCCTCGTCATCAATGTGTGAAGAGTAAGCATAGACAATCCGCGGCATGCACAAAGCAAATGTGGGAGCGAGCCTGCTAGCGAAGTGGCCATAACATTCAACATCTTCGTTGACTGTCACATCGCCTTCGCGAGCAGGCTCGCTCCCACACTTGATCGGGTTGATCCACACGTTTGTGAACGACCCAAAACAACTGTGGGAGCTAGCCTGCTAGCGAATTGGCCATAACATTCAACATCTTCGTTGACTGTCACATCGCAATCGCGAGCAGGCTCGCTCCCACACTTGATCGGGTTGATCCACACGTTTGTGAACGACCCAAAACAACTGTGGGAGAGAGCTTGCTAGCGAAGGGGTCGTAACATTCAACATCTTCGTTGACTGTCACATCGCAATCGCGAGCAGGCTCACTCCCACACTTGATCGGGTTGATCCACACGTTTGTGAACGACCCAAAACAACTGTGGGAGCTAGCCTGCTAGCGAATTGGCCATAGCATTCAACATCTTCGTTGAACGTTATAACGCCTTCGCGAGCAGGCTCGCTCCCACAGGGGCCTCATCTGGCCACAATATTGTGGCCAGATGCCTGGGTTAGTTGTCGTAACCGAGGTTCGGCGCCAGCCAGCGTTCGGTCACGCTCAGTTCCTGCCCTTTGCGCGATGTGTAGCTCTGCACCTGGTCTTTGTCGATTTTGCCCACCGCAAAATATTGCGCCTGCGGATGAGCGAAGTACCAGCCGCTGACCGCTGCCGCCGGGAACATTGCGTAGTGCTCGGTGAGGAAAACGCCGCTGCGGCCAGCCTGCATTTCGCTGGCCTCGGGGTCGAGCAAGGCAAACAAGGTGCTTTTCTCGGTGTGATCCGGGCAGGCCGGGTAGCCCGGGGCAGGGCGGATGCCGGTGTATTGCTCTTTGATCAGCGCCTCGTTGTCGAGCGTCTCGTCCTTGGCGTAACCCCAGTGTTCTTTTCGCACCTGCTGGTGCAGCCACTCGGCACACGCCTCGGCCAGTCGGTCGGCCAGTGCCTTGACCATGATCGAGTTGTAATCATCGCCGGCGTCTTGATAAGCCTTGGCCACTTCTTCGGCGCCGATCCCGGCCGTGGTGATGAATCCACCCACGTAGTCGGTGATTTCGCTGTCCTTCGGCGCGACGAAGTCGGCGAGGGAGAAGTTCGGCTTGCCATCGGTCTTGATGATCTGCTGGCGCAAGTGATGCAGCTTGGCAATCGGCTTGCCGTCATCGCCGTAGACTTCGATGTCATCCTCACGCACCTGGTTGGCCGGCCAGAAGCCGAACACCGCACGGGCGCTGATGAGTTTCTCGTCGATCAGCTTGGCGAGCATTTCCTGAGCATCGGCATACAACGCGGTAGCGGCTTCACCGACCACTTCGTCCTGGAGGATGCGCGGGAACTTGCCGGCCAGGTCCCAGGAGATAAAGAACGGCGTCCAGTCGATGTATTCGGCCAGAACCTTGAGGTCGATGTTGTCCAGCACCCTGGAACCGGTAAAGGTCGGTTTGACCGGCACATAAGTGCTCCAGTCGAACTGCGGCTTCTTGGCGATGGCGGCCGGGTAGCTCAGGCGTTCGGTGCGGGCGCTGCGATTGGCGGTGCGCTCGCGAACGTCGATGTATTCCAGGCGAGTCTTTTCGACGAACGCCGGTTTCAACTCCTTGGACAGCAACTGCGTCGCCACGCCCACGGCGCGGGAGGCGTCGGTGACGTAGATCACCGCATCGTTGCTGTACTTCGGTTCGATCTTGACCGCCGTGTGCGCCTTGGAGGTGGTCGCGCCACCGATCATCAGCGGCAGATGGAAATCCTGACGCTGCATCTCGCGGGCCACGTGGACCATTTCATCCAGTGAAGGCGTGATCAGACCGGACAGGCCGATGATGTCGCACTTCTGCTCCTTGGCCACTTGAAGGATCTTCTCCGCCGGGACCATCACGCCGAGGTCGACGATGTCGTAGCCGTTACAGCCGAGCACCACACCGACGATGTTCTTGCCGATGTCGTGCACGTCGCCTTTCACCGTGGCCATCAGGATCTTGCCCTTGGCTTCCGGCTTGTCGCCTTTTTCCAGTTCGATGAACGGGATCAAGTGGGCCACGGCCTGTTTCATCACACGGGCGGATTTCACCACCTGCGGCAGGAACATTTTGCCGGCGCCGAACAGGTCGCCCACGATGTTCATGCCGGACATCAGCGGGCCTTCGATCACTTCGATCGGGCGGGCGAACGACTGGCGCGATTCTTCGGTGTCTTCCACGATGTGCGTGGTGATGCCCTTGACCAGCGCATGCTCCAGACGCTTGTTGACGTCCCAGTTGCGCCACTCTTCGGTCTCGGCTTCCTTGACGCTGCCGTCGCCCTTGTATTTGTCGGCGATGGCGAGGAGGGCGTCAGTGCCGTTCGGCGTGCGGTTGAGCACCACGTCTTCGACCGCGTCGCGCAGCTCGGCCGGGATCTGGTCGTAGATCTCCAGCTGACCGGCGTTGACGATACCCATGGTCAGGCCGTTGCGGATCGCATACAGCAGGAACACCGAGTGAATCGCCTCGCGCACCGGGTTGTTGCCGCGGAACGAGAACGACACGTTGGACACGCCGCCCGAGGTCAGCGCGTAGGGCAGTTCGTCGCGGATGTAGGCGCAGGCGTTGATGAAGTCCACAGCGTAGTTGTTGTGTTCTTCGATGCCGGTGGCCACGGCGAAGATGTTCGGGTCGAAAATGATGTCTTCCGGCGGGAAGCCGACTTCGTTGACCAGAATGTCGTAGGAGCGTTTGCAGATCTCTTTCTTGCGCGCTTCGGTGTCGGCCTGGCCGGCTTCGTCGAACGCCATCACGACCACGGCGGCGCCATAGCGCTTGCACAGTTTGGCGTGGTGAATGAACTGCTCGACGCCTTCTTTCATGCTGATCGAGTTGACGATGCCCTTGCCCTGAATGCACTTGAGGCCGGCTTCGATCACTTCCCACTTCGAGGAGTCGATCATGATCGGGACGCGGGAGATGTCCGGTTCACCGGCAATCAGATTGAGGAAGGTCACCATGGCCTTCTTCGAATCGAGCATCCCTTCATCCATGTTGATGTCGATGATCTGGGCACCGGCTTCAACCTGTTGCAGGGCCACTTCCAGCGCTTCGGTGTAGTTGTCTTCACGGATCAGGCGGGCGAATTTCGCCGAGCCGGTGATGTTGGTGCGCTCGCCGACGTTGACGAACAGCGAACTGCGATCGATGGTGAACGGCTCCAGGCCCGAGAGGCGGCAAGCCTTCGGGATTTCCGGAATGACACGTGGTGCATAACCGGCCACGGCTTTGGCGATGGCTTCGATGTGGCCCGGCGTGGTGCCGCAGCAGCCGCCGACGATGTTGAGGAAACCGCTCTGGGCGAATTCTTCGATGACCTTGGCGGTTTCCGCTGGCAGCTCATCGTACTCGCCGAATTCGTTCGGCAGGCCGGCGTTCGGGTGTGCCGAAACGTGGGTGCCAGCCTTGTTTGACAGTTCTTCCAGGTACGGGCGCAATTCGCTGGCGCCGAGGGCGCAGTTCAGGCCGACCGAGATCGGCTTGGCGTGGGCGACCGAGTTCCAGAACGCTTCGGTGGTCTGGCCGGACAGGGTTCGGCCGGAGGCGTCGGTAATGGTGCCGGAAATCATGATCGGCAGTTCGATACCCAACTCTTCAAACACACCCTGCACGGCGAAGATCGCGGCTTTGGCGTTCAGCGTGTCGAAAATGGTTTCGATCAGGATCAGGTCGGCGCCGCCTTCAATCAGGCCTTTGGTGGCCTCGGTGTAGTTTTCCACCAATTCATCGAAGGTCACGTTGCGGTAGCCGGGGTTGTTCACGTCCGGTGACAGCGAGCAGGTGCGGCTGGTCGGCCCGATCACGCCAGCGACGAAGCGCGGCTTGTCCGGCGTTTCCAGGGTCTTTGCGTCGGCCACCTTGCGTGCCAGGCGCGCGCCTTCTACGTTTAACTCATATGCCAGACCTTGCATGCCGTAGTCGGCCAGGGAAACCTGGGTGGCGTTGAACGTGTTGGTCTCCAGAATATCGGCGCCGGCATCCAGGTAGGCTTTCTCGATCGACCCGATCACGTCCGGGCGCGTCAACACCAAGAGGTCGTTGTTACCTTTGACGTCGCTTGGCCAGTCAGCAAAGCGTTTGCCCCGGTAATCCTGCTCTTCGAGCTTGTAGCTCTGGATCATCGTGCCCATGCCGCCATCGAGAATCAGGATGCGCTCTTTGAGGGCGTGCTTGAGAGCTTGAAGGCGAACGCTGCGATCGGACATTGGGACTACTCGAAAAGACCATGACGAAGGGCCGGGATAATAGCAAACCTGTGCGCTTTTAGAGCATGCTCCGGTTTTGCATGAATATCGCTCATGTTGGTGAGGGGGCGAGACCGGTAGAATCGCGGCGTTTTTTCAGGATCAGGACCAGGGACATGTCGTATCGCGTCATCACCAGCATCTTTATGCTGCTTATAAGCTGGGATGCCGCTGCGCAGGATCCGGCGATTTCCTACACACGTGACATTCAACCGATCTTCACCGAAAAGTGCGTGGCCTGCCATGCCTGCTACGACTCCGCCTGTCAGCTCAATCTGGGCAGCGGCGAAGGGGCGGCGCGTGGCGGGACCAAATCCCCGGTTTACGACGGCGAACGCAGTCAGGCCGCGGCGCCGACCCGGTTGTTTTATGACGCTTTCGGCAAGCGTGCCTGGCAGCAGAAAGGCTTCTATTCGGTACTCGACGCCCAAGGCAGCCAGGCGGCGTTGATGACGCGAATGCTGGAGCTGGGCCACACAACCCCGCTGCAACCCAACGCCAGGTTGCCGGAAGACATCGTCCTGGGCCTCAACCGGGAAAACATGTGCGCCATGCCGGCGGAGTTCGACGGCTACGCCAGTACCCACCCGAAAGAAGGCATGCCGCTGGCCGTCACCGGCCTGACCGACCAGCAATACCAGACGCTCCAGCGCTGGCTGGCTTCGGGTGCGCCTATCGATGAGCAAGGCCTGGTCCCGAGCGCGAAAGAGGCCATGCAGGTGGTGCAGTGGGAAAACCTGCTCAACGCCCCGGGTGCCCGGGAAAGTCTGGTCGGTCGCTGGTTATTCGAGCATTGGTATATCGCCCATATTTACTTCAAGGACGGTGAGCCGGGGCATTTCTTCCAATGGGTCCGTTCACGCACCCCGACGGGGCAGCCGATCGACCTGATCGATACGCGCCGGCCGAATGATGATCCGGGCACTCGGATTTATTACCGTTTGTGGCCGGTGCAGGGTGTGATCGTGCACAAGACCCACATCACTTATCCGCTGAGCGCGTCGAAGATGGCGCGGATCAAAACACTCTTTTACAGCGGCAACTGGCAGGTCGATGCCTTGCCGGGATACGGGCCGGAGCGCCGGGCCAATCCGTTCAGTACGTTTGAAGCGATCCCGGCTCAGGCGCGTTATCAGTTCATGCTCGATAACGCCGAGTACTTCGTCCGTACCTTCATTCGCGGTCCGGTCTGCCGTGGCCAGATCGCCACGGACGTGATTCGTGACAACTTCTGGGCATTGTTCCAGGCGCCGGAACATGACCTCTACATCACCGACCCGAACTACCGCGGCCAGGCCACGCCGTTGTTGGCGATGCCGGGACAAAACGACGATGTCGGCAGCGTCCTGAGCCTGTGGCATGACTACCGCGACAAGCGCAACGAGTACGAAGCGCTACGCCGGGACAACTACGCCGATCTGCCGGCGCCGAGCTGGTCGACCCTGTGGGCAGGCAACGACAACGCGTTGCTGAGCATCTTTCGGCATTTCGACAGCGCATCGGTGAACAAGGGCCTGATCGGCGACGTGCCGCAAACCATCTGGCTGTTTGACTATCCGCTGCTGGAACGCACGTATTATCAGTTGGTGGTCAACTTCGACGTGTTCGGCAACGTGTCTCACCAGGCCCAGACACGCTTGTACTTCGACCTGATCCGCAACGGCGCCGAGCAGAATTTCCTGCGCCTGATGCCGGCCGATTCGCGGGACGATTACCTCGATGATTGGTATCAACGCGGTGGCAAATTCAAAATGTGGCTGGATTACGAGTCCATCGACAATGACACGCCGACGGCCCTGAAGCTGGATGAAAAGGACCCCAAGCGCGACTTCGCGATGCAACTGCTGGCCCGTTATGGCGAGCTCGATGCCAAGCCTGATCCGATCAACCGTTGCGACGGCGCTTACTGTTCGCGACCGAACATCGACCCGGCGTTGCAGAGTGCCGAGCAAGCCTTGAGTCGCCTGACGTCACGCCCGGCGGCCGGTTTGAATGTCATCAATCAATTGCCGGAAGCGACGGTGCTGCGCATCGAGACGGCGAGCGGCAAGCGCGAGGTCTACAGCCTGCTGCGCAATCGGGCCCACAGCAATGTGGCCTTCCTGCTCGGCGAATCGCTGCGCTATCAGCCTGGGCTCGACACCTTGACCATTTTCCCGGGCGTGCTCAGCAGCTACCCCAATTTCGTGTTCAACATACCCGCCGACCAGGTGCCGGCGTTCGTCGATGCGATGGAAAACGCCAAGGATGCGCACCGCTTCGAGAAAATCGTCGAACGCTGGGGCATTCGCCGCAGCCATCCGCAGTTCTGGTTCTACTTCCATGACCTGAGTCGCTACATCCACGAAACCGAGCCGGTGGAAGAGGGCGTGCTGGATATGAACCGGTACGAGAATCTTTGATCGACCTTTGACTGCTGGTCGGTGTCGGACTCAATAGGCACCGCCATTCCCCTGTAGGAGCGAAGCTTGCTCGCGAAGAGGCCGGTACATTCAACATCATTGTTGGCCGGTCGATCGCCTTCGCGAGCAAGCTTCGCTCCTACAGGGATCTGCGGTGATGTGTGGAGTGCGATCGGAGGGGCGCCGATGTTGATTTCAGTACAGGCACTGCGCGCCGTCGCGGCATGGACGGTGGTCTGCCACCACTTCATGCAGATATTCTTCGACTTCAAGGCCCGTGGTCCCGTGGGTCAGATGTTCATCGACAAGGGCGCGGTGGGCGTTGATATCTTTTTCGTCATCAGTGGCCTGGTGATCTTCCTGTCCACCGAAGGGAAATCGCTGCCACCTGCACGGTTTCTCCTGTATCGACTGTTTCGCATCGTTCCGGCGTACTGGCTGTACACGGTGCTGATGGCGCTGGTGGTCGTGTTCGCACAGCCTGTGTTGCCGGATCAGACGGTCGACTGGTCACATGTCCTGCTGTCGCTGTTATTCATTCCCACGCAAAACCCCGGTGGCTACGGCATCTATCCGACTCTCAATGTCGGCTGGACGCTGAATTACGAAATGCTGTTCTACGTGCTGTTTGCCTGGGCATTGCTGTTCCGTTTGCAGGTTCGGCTGCTGATCGTCGCGGCGTTGCTGTTTGCGGTGTGCCAGGCGTGGACCGGTTATGGCTGGATCAGCGAGTTCTACCGCTCGGACATTGTTTATGAGTTTCTGCTGGGGATCGCCATCGGCATGATCTACCGGCGCGGCTGGATCAAGCCCGGTGTCTGGCTGCCCTTGCTGGGGATTGGCGGTGCGTTGCTGGCGATTTATAACCTGGCACCGCAGCCACGCTTCCTGGCCTGGGGCGTGCCCGGTGCGGTGTTGGTGATGGCGTGCATGGCGCTGGAACGCTTTTTCGAAAACACCCGTCTGTTCAAGGTGCTTGGCGATTGTTCCTATTCGGTTTACCTGATGCATGTGCTGGTGCTGTCTGTCGGCGGATTTGTCGCCCAGCGTTATGGGGTAAATCCCTACGTGATGTTCGCGGTTTGTGTGGTGACCATCGGCGTGGCTTCCTGGGCAAGTTACGAATATGTAGAAAAATGCAGCTATCGGTGGCTTAAAGAGTGGATCGACGGCGAATCGGCAAGCAACGCTGTTCCGGCTCTTTCCCGACAAAAATACTAGGACTTTGTACGGCGCGATGATTGGCGTAAACTGCGCCCAAGCCTGCGAGGAGTTTCCATGACCGCTATTACCATCACCGACGCCGCACACGATTATCTGGCTGATCTGCTCTCCAAGCAGAACACCCCGGGTATCGGCATCCGCGTCTTTATCACCCAGCCTGGCACCCAGTACGCCGAAACCTGCATTGCGTACTGCAAGCCGGGCGAAGAGAAACCTGAAGACACCGCGCTGGGGCTCAAAAGCTTCACCGCTTACATCGATTCGTTCAGCGAAGCTTTCCTGGACGACGCGGTCGTCGACTACGCTACCGACCGCATGGGCGGCCAACTGACGATCAAGGCGCCCAACGCCAAAGTGCCGATGGTCAACGCTGACAGCCCGGTCAACGAGCGTATCAACTACTACCTGCAAACCGAGATCAATCCGGGGCTGGCCAGCCACGGCGGTCAGGTCAGCTTGATTGATGTGGTCGAAGACGGCATCGCCGTATTGAAATTCGGCGGCGGTTGCCAGGGCTGCGGCCAGGCAGACGTCACCCTTCGCGAAGGCATCGAGCGCACCTTGCTCGAGCGCATTCCCGAGCTCAAGGGTGTACGCGATGTGACTGACCACACGCAGAAAGAAAACGCCTACTACTAAGTAAGGTGTTCGCTGCGAAATGAAAAAACGGCACCCGTGAGTGCCGTTTTTTTATGGGTGAAATTCACTGGCCCCATCGCGAGCAGGCTCGCTTGTATGTTTAGACTTGAAGGGGTGGGTGGGACTAAAGCTCGTCATCTGACTCTGACCAGTACAGACCGTGGGAGACTTCGTCCCACCCCTTCACCTAATGCGCCGATAAGGAATGCATCGGCTCGGACCGACGATAGAAACAAGCCAGCGCAACGGTGAACCCCGTCAAGTATCTAAACCCTAGCTCGGAGGGTGTGCCATGACAATCCTGGATTCGCAGGTGGTCGTCGGTGTGGATGTGGCGAAGGACGAGATCGTTATCTATCGATCCGACCTGGAAAAGACCCTAAATATCGCGAACAAGCGATCAACCTTGAAGCAATGGCTCAAGACGCTGCCAGCGCACAGCGCTATCGCGCTAGAAGCGACCAATATCTATCACCTTGATACAACGGAAATGGCCCATGAAATGGGCCATGACGTTTACGTCATCGATGGCAGTCGCCTCAACAAATACCGCGATGGAATAGGCATGAGGGCGAAAACAGATACGTTGGATGCCGAACTGCTGGCCCGTTACTTGAGCCGCGAATCCGACAGATTGAGGATCTGGAATCCGCCACCGAAGGCTTACACACAAATGAAAAGCCTGCTTCGCCGTCGGGCTCAGTTGGTCCGGGCCTGTGTTGCACTCAAGCAGAGCTGGAAAAACGAATCCTTGCTGAAAGAGCACTTCAACCAGCTTCTGGCCGCCATTGCCCAGTTCGAAAAGATGATTCAGAAAACGCTCAAGGAAATTGCTGAGGAAGGTGGGATTGATGATCAGGTGAAGCGTTGCCAGGCCATCGAGGGCGTAGGGCTCCTGACGGCCACCGCAGCGGCCACTGCTTTTATGCGTGGGGAATTTGCCAACAGCGACGAGTACGTCGCCTTCCTCGGCATGGATCCGCGTGTGAGGCAGTCAGGACAAAAGGATCAAAAGCGCCGACTCTCTAAACGAGGGGACTCGGAGTTCCGGCGCTTGTTTCACAATAGCGCTATGGCTGCCAGCCGTTCGCCGACCTGGAAGCCGTACTACGAACGCTATCTGGCCAGAGGTCTAAAAGGCACTCAGGCCTTGGTTATCCTGGCACGCAAGCTGGCCAGAGTGATGTTTGCCCTGATGAAAAACCAAACCGAATACAAGCCAAATTCTATGTTTGGGTGTTCCCCCCAAACATAGAATCTCCCACAGGGGACTATCATTGGATACCCAATCTGTTTCCGCCGCAGATCCAATGTGGGAGGACCCTATGGCCTGTAGAGATGTGCATGTCCGGCGCGATACAGCGACGACTCGCTGAACTGATCACTGCCCAACACCCGACCCACCAGAATCAACGCCGTGCGGCGAAATCCCTTGGCTTCAACCTTCGCGGCAATGTCCGCAATCGTCCCCACCACCCAATCCTGATCCGGCCAGGTCGCCCGGTGAATCACCGCAATCGGGCAGTCGGCGCCGTAATGTGGTAGCAACTCCGCCAGGATCTTCTCCAGATGATTGACCCCCAAATGAATCGCCATGGTCGCCCCGTGCTGGGCCAGGCTCCCCAGTTCTTCACCGGCCGGCATCACGGTTTTGTCGGCGTAGCGGGTCAGAATCACACTCTGTGAAATGTCGGGCAGGGTCAGTTCAGCCCCCAAAAGCGCCGCACACGCGGCAGTCGCCGTGACCCCCGGGATGATTTCAAATGCAATCCCGAGTTCACGTAAACAGCGAATCTGCTCGCCAATCGCTCCGTAAAGACTCGGATCACCGGAATGCACCCGCGCCACGTCCTGGCCGTTGGCATGGGCGGTCTTGATCAGTTCGATGATTTGCTCCAGGTGCAATTCGGCGCTGTTGACCACCTGTTCGGCACCATGGCCTTCGAGCACGGCGGCGGGCACCAAAGAGCCTGCATAGATGATCACCGGGCAACTGCGAATCAGTCGCTGGCCTTTGACGGTGATCAGTTCCGGGTCACCTGGACCTGCGCCAATGAAGTAGACGGTCATCGTCCGTTCCTTTGAATAAAGAGTCTGTCAGAAAAGGGGCTTGGGCAAGGCTTCAGATGAAGATTGCTCATGATCGAAGGCGGGGATTATCGGGGATCTTACGCAACGCAGGCCAATGCCAGGGTGGCCTGGGCATATTTTTGTCGCGAAATCAGCAGTTTTGCCGGGGCCTGGGCCAAGTGTTCGGCGAGGGCCAGGGCGGCACTTTCCGCCACGCCGTAGCAGCCGGTGCGTTCGAACGCGATGTCCGAATGATGGCTGAGTTGCGGTTTGTAACCTTCCAGTTGCTCACTGCTGAAATACATCAGCGGTAACGCCAGTTGTTCGGCGAGTTCGACCAGGCCAGGCTCATCACGCTTCAGGTCGATACTGGCCAGGGCCTTGATCTGGTGAAGTCCGATTTGATGAGCCTGCAATGCCTGATCGATCAACGCCCGCAGCGTGCTGGCGGGGCAGCCGCGCTGGCAGCCCAGGCCGACGACTAAAGTCGGCGCTGTGCGGGGATCAATCATGCGTGGTATTGGCCATCGCTTTTGCGGCGGAACAACCAGGCGCTGATCAGGCCCAGGGCCAGCCAGAACGCGACGTTGGTCAGCTGCGATGCGATTTTGAACTGCGCTTCCAGCGCTTGCGGAGCGAGCATCGAGTGCACTTCCGGTTGCGGCGCGCCGATCACGTGCGGAACGGCGAGAATCGCCACGCCAAGGATTTTCATCAGCCAGTGACGGCTGAACACGATCAACGCGATGCCGACCGCCGTGGAGGCGGCTGTACTGATCCACCAGAGTTGTCGTTGCGCCAGATCAGCTGCGGCAGTGCCCGGAAGTTCAGGCGGCAGGCCGAGGGTCGGGGCCAGCACGAAGGTCGCGTAACCGGCCAGGCCCCAAAGCAAGCCCTGGGAGGTTTTGGTCGGTGCACGCAAGGTGTAGAGGCCCGCGAGCATCAGGGCGAAACCGACGGCGACCACCAGGTTACCGCCCGTGGTCGACAGCAGGCGCTGCCAGCCGTCTTCCGGTTCCCAGGCTTCGGCGTCGTGAGTGTGAGCGGCGGCACCGGCGGCGTGTTCGTGAACTTCAACAGCGGCCGGCTCGGATTTTTCGTAAGTCTCGGCCTGCAGAATCAGCGGCGAGACCCAGAAACTTTGCAGCAGGGTCAGCAGCAGAGCGGCCAGCAGCCCTGTGAAACCTGCGGTTTGCGCAATACGCTTGATCATGTCGACAGGTCTCAATGGCACGGGAAGGCAGAGCTGTGACGGGTGTCGTGCGCGGCATTGTGCACCGCTTCGATGTGCGAGAACCCAGCGAAATACACAAGGCACGCGCCAAGGATCGACGCACACACGGCGGCGGTCAGGCGTTGGCTCAGGGTTGTGGTGGTACTGGCGGTGCTGTGGTCGGTGCTGCTGATGATCGACATGGCGCATCCCTCTGGTCTGTCAGCGGGTGAATAGAGCGCATGGAAGACCCCTGCGAGTCGGGCGCGCAGAGGTTCAAACAGCGCCCGCCCACCGCGGGTTTGTTATTCAGTGACGTAAAGGTCACTTTGTGTTGCGGGCCGGTCTCCGGGCTCACGAGGGGTCAAGGCTTGCGCCTGAACCTGCAAGCATCACCTTCCCATGCCGAACTGCTGGCACAGTGGATCTGACGCTTCGCTCGCTTACCGTTGCGGGGGCAGCACCGGACTGACATGGCTTGGAGTAAAGCACATGATTCACCGGTTTCCCGTTTCACCCTGTGAAGGGCACCCGTAACAAGGCGTGTAGGAGAGCATGGGCGGGGGTTTGACGTCAATTGGCATGGGTTCTCATTCGATAGCTAGGTGAATTCTTCGCGGGCACGCCTCGCTCCTGTAAACGCACCGCTGTCCCGCAGGAGCGAGGCGTGCCCGCGAAGGCGCCGGTGAGAGCGCCACAAGACATTGACCCGCCCCCACACCATGCGTAGCCTTGCGCTTTCGAGGTTCTTCGGCATTTGCCGAAGCTAAGAAGGGAACGCGGTCGATGCCGCGGCTGCCCCCGCAACTGTGAACGGTGATGTTCGCTGCCACGCCACTGCAAACCCTGTGCAACGGGTTCGCGGGAAGGCGCAGCGAATGCCAGGTCCATCGACCGGCACACCGTCAGCCAGGAGACCTGCCTCGACACAGATTCTCACTACAACCGGGCGGGGTGATCCGGTGGCGAACTCTTCCGCGCGCGCATCCGTCGCAGCGATTGTCGTCCCGTATGCCCGCCACCTTGCCAAAGGGCATCCGATGAAAACACTGGCCAAACTCCCCGTCACCATCGTTACCGGCTTCCTCGGCTCGGGCAAAACCACCTTGCTGCGGCACATGCTCGACAACGCTCAGGGCCGCCGCATTGCGGTGATCGTCAACGAGTTCGGCGAGCTGGGCATCGATGGCGAAATCCTCAAGCAGTGCACCATCGGCTGCACCGAACAAGAGGCCAACGGCCGCGTCTACGAATTGGCCAACGGTTGCCTGTGCTGCACCGTTCAAGAAGAATTCTTCCCGGTGATGCGCGAATTGGTCGCCCGTCGCGGCGATCTCGACCACATCCTCATCGAAACCTCGGGCCTGGCCCTGCCAAAACCGCTGGTGCAAGCCTTCCAGTGGCCGGAAATTCGCAGCGCTTGCACCGTTGACGCGGTCATCACCGTGGTGGACAGCCCGGCCGTCGCCGCTGGCACGTTCGCCGCGTTCCCGGATCGGGTCGATGCCCAGCGCAAACTCGACCCGAACCTGGACCACGAATCGCCGCTGCACGAGCTGTTCGCCGACCAACTGGCCAGCGCCGACCTGGTGATCCTCAACAAGGCCGACCTGATCAGCCCTGAAGATCTGGCCCGGGTGCGCCTGGAAGTCGCCGAAGAACTGCCACCGGCCGTCAAAGTCATCGAAGCCAGCAGCGGCCGCGTGCCACTGGACGTGCTGATCGGTCTCGGTGCCGGTTCCGAAGAACACATCGACAGCCGTCACAGCCATCACGATCACCACCACGAAGGTGAAGACGATCACGACCACGACGCCTTCGACTCCATTTCCATCGAATTGCCCCAAGCCGACGAAAGCCTGCTGCTGGACGCGTTGACCCAACTGGTGGTCCAGCACGGCATCCTGCGGGTCAAAGGTTTCGCGGCGATTCCGAACAAACCGATGCGCTTGCTGATTCAGGGCGTGGGCACACGTTTCGACAAGCACTTCGACCGTCAGTGGGGCATCGATGAAGCGCGCAACACGCGTCTGGTGTTGATCGGTCAGGAGCTGGACGCCACGCTGCTTGAAGCGCAATTGCGCGCCGCGCTCAGCGTTTAAGCCATGCACCTGCTCAGGACCCAGCCCGGCGGTTTCGTGTCGGATGACAATATTGCCGACCTTGGACAAACCCCCGCCGAGCTGGTGATCCTGTGCAGCGGCGATTCCAGCCTTGCGCTGCTCGCCGAAGCGGCGCAGCAACTGCCTGACGATTACCCGAGCGTGCGCCTGGCCAACCCGATGCAGGTGCAGAATCACGCGTCGGTCGACCTGTATGTCGACGAAGTGTTGCGCCACGCCAAGGTCATTCTGATTTCGTTGCACGGCGGCATCGCCTATTGGCGTTACGGGGTCGAGCGTCTGGTGGAGCTGTCCCAGCGCGGTGTTCAGCTGATTCTGGTGCCCGGCGATGACCGCCCGGACCCGGAACTCAGCGACCTGAGCACCGTAGCCGCCGCCGACCGCGACCGGCTCTGGCAGTTTTTGCGTCAGGGCGGCATGGCCAATGCCCTGGATTTTTTCCGCTGCCTGGCCAATCGCTGGCTGGATCGCGATTACGCCTGGGCCGAGCCGCAAACCCTGCCGCGCACGGCGATATACCACCCGCAAAAGAGCCCCGCCGACCTTCACGATTGGCAAGCCGATTGGCAGGCCGGTCAACCGGTGGCGGCGGTGCTGTTCTATCGCTCGCATTTACAGGCGGCGAACACCGCGTTCATCGATGTTTTCTGCCAGCGTTTGCAGGCGGCGGGTTTGAATCCGTTGCCGATTGCTGTGGCCAGTCTGAAAGAACCCGGCTGCCTGACGGTGGTCGAGGACCTGCTGGACGACGTCGAGGCGGGGGTGATCTTGAACACCACCGGTTTCGCTCAATCCAGCCCCGAAGCGCCGCATCTGCGGCCGTTTCGACGCAACATTCCGGTGATCCAGGCGATCTGCGCCCAGGACAACGAGCCGGGTTGGCTCGCCAGTGAACAGGGCCTCGGCCCCCGTGATCTGGCGATGCACATCGCGTTGCCGGAACTGGACGGGCGGATCATCAGCCGGCCGATCAGCTTCAAGGACCTGGCGTGGCGCAGCGAGCGCAGTCAGTCGGACGTGGTGTGCTATCGGGCGCAACCGGAGCGCATGGATTTCGTCGCCGAACTGGCGCGGCGCTGGATCGATCTGGCCCGGGTACCGAACAGCGAAAAACGCATCGCGCTGATCCTCGCCAACTACCCGACCCGTGACGGGCGCATCGGCAACGGTGTCGGCCTCGACACCCCGGCCGCCGCGCTCAACATCCTGCGGGCGCTGCACACCGAAGGCTATCCGCTGCCTGCCGGGTTGCCGGACAGCGGCACTGCGTTGATTCAACAGTTGCTTGGCGGCGTCAGCAACGACCTCGACACCCTTGATCAGCGTCCCTGCGCGCAAAGTTTGGCGATGGACGACTATCGGCTGATGTTCAACCAATTGCCCAAAGCCAATCAGCAAGCGGTGCTGGAGCGCTGGGGCACGCCCGAAAGCGATCCGATGTGCCGTGACGGCCGCATGATGGTCGCCGGGCTGCGCTTTGGCCTGACCTTCGTCGGCATTCAACCGGCGCGGGGTTATCAGGTTGATCCGAGTGCGGTGTATCACGATCCGGACCTGGTACCGCCCCACGGCTACCTGGCGTTCTACTTCTGGCTGCGCCATACCTATGGCGCCCACGGCGTGATCCACGTCGGCAAGCACGGCAACCTCGAATGGCTGCCGGGCAAAGGCGTCGGGCTGTCGGAAAACTGCTGGCCGGATGCGCTGCTCGGGCCACTGCCGAACATTTATCCATTCATCGTCAACGACCCGGGCGAGGGCGCCCAGGCCAAGCGTCGCACTCAAGCGGTGATCATCGACCACCTGATGCCGCCGCTGACCCGCGCCGAAACCTACGGCCCGCTGCGCAACCTCGAACTGCTGGCCGACGAGTATTACGAAGCGCAATTGCTCGATCCGCGCCGCGCCCGAGAGTTGCAGCGCGACATCCTGCAACTGGTGCGCGACACGCACATCGACCGTGAACTGCAACTGGACGAAAAGCTCAACAGCGACGCCGATGCGGCGATCTGGTTGCCACGGCTGGACACGTACTTGTGCGACTTGAAAGAGTCGCAGATCCGCGATGGCCTGCACATCTTTGGCGAGTCGCCGACCGGGCGCTTGCGCATCGATACGTTGTTGGCGCTGTTGCGCATCCCCCGTGGCGACGGTCGTGGGGCGCAATCAAGCCTGCTGCGGGCGTTGGCCAAGGCGTTTGAACTGGGGTTTGATCCGCTGGATTGTGCGTTGGCCGAGCCATGGACCGGGCCGCGTCCTGTGGAACTGCAATCGCTTAATGAGGAGGCCTGGCGCACCGCCGGGGATACCCGCGAACGCCTCGAACTGTTCGCTGCTCAACTCATTGCGCAAACTCTGAATACCAACGCCGAACCTCATGGGAACGAGCCTCTGTGGCGAGGGAGCTTGCTCCCGTTGGTTCGCGAAGCGGACCCAGAAAATGGGACTGCTGCGCAATCCAGCGCGATGATGCGGCATTCCGACAAACTCCCTCGCCACAAAGGCCTGTTACCACAGGAAGCGGGTTGGTCCGACGTCCGCGCCATCCTCGACAGCCTGCGCGAAGTCGTCGCCCCGCGCCTGGACGCCTGCGGGCCGGCTGAAATGCGCGGCCTGCTCGATGCCCTGAGCGGTCGTTTCGTCCCGGCCGGCCCCAGTGGCGCGCCGAGTCGCGGTCGTCTGGACGTGCTGCCGACCGGGCGCAATTTCTACTCGGTGGACGTGCGCAACCTGCCAACCACCACAGCGTGGCGCATCGGTTTCCAGTCGGCCAACCTGATTCTCGAACGGCATCTGCAAGACCACGGCGATCACCTGCGTCAGCTCGGCCTGTCCGTCTGGGGCACCGCGACCATGCGCACCGGCGGCGATGACATCGCCCAGGCCATGGCGCTGATGGGCGTGCGCCCGGTCTGGGCCACCGGCAGTCAGCGGGTCGACGACTTTGAAATCCTGCCACTGAGCTTGCTCGACCGTCCTCGCGTGGACGTGACCTTGCGCGTGTCCGGATTCTTTCGTGATGCCTTCGCCAATCTGATCCGCCTGTTCGACGCTGCCGTGCAAGCGGTCGCCGCGCTGGACGAGCCGGACGATCTCAACCCGTTGGCCGCCAAAGTGCGCGCCGAACGTGAAGCACTGATGCAATCGGGCCTTGATGAAGACGCGGCCAAGCGTCAGGCCGGTTGGCGCATCTTCGGGGCCAAGCCCGGTGCTTATGGCGCAGGCGTGCAGGGCGCCATCGACGGTCGTCTGTGGCAAAGCCGCGAAGATCTGGCCGAGGTTTACCTGAACTGGGGCGGCTACGCTTACGGCGGGTCCGATGAAGGCACCGCCGCCCGCGAACAATTCGCCCAGCGTCTGAGTCAGGTGCAGGCGGTGCTGCAAAACCAGGACAATCGCGAGCATGACCTGCTCGATTCCAACGACTATTACCAATTCCAGGGCGGCATGCTCGCTGCCGTGGAAAGCCTCAGCGGCGAAGCGGCGGCCAGTTACCACGGTGATCACAGTCAGCCGGACTTGCCGAAGATCCGCACCTTAAAGGAAGAGTTGAACCGGGTGATCCGCTCCCGGGCGGCGAATCCGAAGTGGATCGACGGCGTGAAGCGTCACGGCTATAAAGGCGCATTCGAATTGGCGGCGACGGTCGATAACCTGTTCGCGTTCGACGCCACGACCCGGTTGATCGACGATCATCAATATGCGTTGCTGGCGGATGCGTATTTGCTCGATCCGGCAACCCGGGATTTTGTGCGTGAGCATAATCCGCATGCGCTGCGCGACATGACCGAGCGCATGCTCGAAGCGCAGCAGCGGGGAATGTGGCAGGAACCGGGCGCGTATCGCGAGGCGCTGGAAAACCTGTTGCTGGACATAGAAGAAGACGGCTGATACACCGCAAACCCCGTAGGAGCGAGGCTTGCCCGCGATGAGGCCTTCACATTCAATAGTGATATCGACTGAATAGACGCCTTCGCGGGCAAGCCTCGCTCCTACAGGTACAAAGTGTGCCTGCTACAGACCATGACCGAGTATTGAAGATGACCGACACCCCGCATTTCCCGCTCTCCGCCGTGGTCGGCGCCGACGATCTGAAGCTCGCCCTCTACCTGACCGCCATCGACCCGAAAATCGGCGGCGTGCTGATCGAAGGCCCGCGCGGCATGGCCAAGTCGACCCTCGCCCGAGGCCTGGCGGACTTGCTCGCTAGCGGTCAATTCGTCACCTTGCCCCTCGGTGCCACCGAAGAACGGCTGGTCGGCACCCTCGATCTCGACGCCGCCCTGAGCGAAGGCCGCGCGCAATTTTCCCCCGGCGTACTGGCCAAGGCCGACGGCGGTGTGCTGTACGTCGATGAAGTCAATCTGCTGCCCGATCACCTCGTTGACCTGTTGCTCGACGTGGCCGCCAGCGGCACCAACTTGATCGAGCGCGACGGTATATCCCATCGGCATTCGGCGAAGTTCGTCCTGATCGGCACCATGAACCCGGAAGAGGGCGAGCTGCGTCCGCAACTGCTCGACCGTTTTGGCCTGAACGTCGCCCTCCATGGTCACACCGCACCGGTCGAGCGTGGCCAGATTATTCGCCGGCGTCTGGATTTCGACACCGATCCCAAGGGTTTCTGCGTCGAGTGGGAAAGCCAGCAGCAGTCCCTGCGTGAACGTTGCCAGAAGGCGCGCGGCGCATTGGCGAGCATCCCCCTGGATGATGCCGCACTAGCGCAGATTACCGAGCGCTGTTTTGCCGCCGGTGTCGATGGCCTGCGCGCCGATCTGGTCTGGTTGCGCGCGGCCCGTGCCCACGCCGCATGGCGAGGGGCGGGCGCCATCGCCGAGGAAGACATCGACGCCGTCGCCGAGTTTGCTCTGCGTCATCGTCGTCGCGAGCAATCGCCACCAGCGCCGCCCCACAATCAGTCGCCCTCGGCGCAATCTTCCAGCCCGAGCGAAGGCCAGGGCCAATGGGGCGAAATGCCCGCTCAGGCCCTGCCGGTCGGCGCCCGACGTGAAGTGCCGAGCTGGCCAAAAAAGCCCTAGGCATTCGCCCTCGATCTGACGCGGGGGCGAATGCCAGACCCCGCGCAGGCCGACTGGATAACGGTAAACAGGGCAAGCGTCACGCTGCGCGCAGTGGCTCGATCAACTGGCCCGGCACTTTGCTCAATGGTCGGCCGCGTCAACGCAAAGATGTGCTGTTCCACCTGCGCACACGTTCCTCCCATGAACTGTGGCTGGTGATCGTCGACGCATCGGCCTCGACACGCCGTCATCAGGCGTTGAGCGATGCCAAGGGTTTACTTGCGCAAGTGTTCGACGATGCGTACCGCCAACGCGCGCGCCTGGCCTTGTTGACTGCCAGCGGTCAGGCGCCGAAGTGGCAGGTGCAAGGCTTGAAAGCGTCGGCGGGGTTGCGTGCCTGGCTCGATGGCCTGGGCGCGGGCGGCGGCACGCCGTTGTTGGCGGCGCTGGGTGAAGCGGGGCGTTGGCTGGCGGCACGGAAAAAACGCTTTCCGGCGGAACAGCAAAGGCTGCTGCTGGTGACCGATGGGCGATTGAAGGACTGGCCGGGGTTGCCGGTGCTGGACTGCCCGGGGTTATTGATTGATATCGAGCGCGGGCCGATTCGGTTAGGTCGGGCCAGACAGATGGCGGCAGAGTTGCAAGCGGATTATCGCCACATTGATGAGCTGGTTTCAGGCTGAGGACTGTGTTGTCTGCAAAGGCCCCATCGCGAGCAGGATTTGTTTACGCCGCAGATCCCTTGTGCGAGCGAGCCTGCACCCGATGGCATCACCCCGGTTCCGGAATTCATGGTGAATCCGCATCGCTCCCCTATGCTCTGAGTGCATTCGATCAAAGGAGTGAATCATGCGCGCACTTGCCGTTAACCATCAGAACGATTTCCGCGTCAAAGCCTATGCCGGCACCAATGGCGTGCTGTTGGCCATGGATGTGGCCGAACCCCGCCGCAAAGGCCTGCTGGGTTTCGCCATCGAAAAGCAGCAGGGCAGCAAACCCTGGCAGTTTCTATTCAACAGCCTGACGTTCCCGGGCAAGACCCATACCTTCCCTCAATACCACGCCACCCCCAGCAATATCGCGCCTTTGCAGAAATTTCGCTGGGCCGATTACGCGGTCAATCCGGGGCTGACGATCCAATACCGGGTCTATCTGGCTTACGGCAGCGCCGATGCGCCGCAACTGGGCGAATCCCTGGAGGTGACGGTCACTTCCGACGACGGCCATCCCGGCAACCAGAGTGTCAATTTCAACCGCGCCGTGGCCGCCAGCCAGGCGTTCCAGCGCAAGTTTCCAGAGCTCGACGCGCTCCTTGGCGGCAAGGAAAGATTGCCCCTGGAATCCTGGCCCGATGCCCCGCGCCGATGGCTGGAAAACGGTCTGCTCGGGCGTTTGCTGGGGTTTATCGAGCGTGCCGTCGGCAGCGAGTGGGCACTGGATGTCGCCATCTATGAATACCAGTTACCGGTGATTGTCGAGGCGGTGAACGCGGCGCTGGAGCGCGGGGTGCACGTTCGCGTTCTGTATCACGCGCAACCGGGCGAAGACACCACCGCCTTTAACGAGGCCAGCCTGGAAAAGATCCCGGCGGCAAACAAGCGCGGACGCGTCACCCACAGTATTTTCCATAACAAGTTCATCGTCCTGAGCCGGTTCGATGCCGCGGGTCTGCGTCAGCCTGAAGCCGTGCTCTGCGGCAGCACCAACTTCACGCCCAACGGCATTTACCGTCAGGCCAACGTGGTGCATGTGCTGGACGATGCTCGGGTCGGCGCCCGTTATCTGCAAACGTTCGAGCAGGTCTGGGGCACACCGGCGAATGTCGGTGCCGCGCGGCAGTGGATTACCGAACACAACCCGATGGACCCGAGCCAACCGTTGTTCGCCGGATTCTCCCCGCGCTCGGGTCAGGGCGACTTGCATGAGTTCGTCGACATCATCAATGCGGCGAAGAAAGACCTGCTGTTCGTCACTGCCTTTACCTTGCCCGACTCCATCCTCAACGCGTTGCTCGGTAAGCCCCACGACGACATTCTGCGCTACGGCCTGCAGAACTCCGTGAGCAAGATCACCGGTTTTCACGCCGACCGCAGCGCCGAATTCACCACGGTTGCGTTGCTCAATACCGGCCTTGAAGGCTGGCTCCTGGAAAGCAAGGAAGGACAGAAGGGCAACCTGCTGGTGCACACCAAAGCGATCGTCACGGATTTCACCAGCGATACGCCAACGATCATCAGCGGCAGTCATAACCTCAGTGCGGCTGCTAGCAACAGCAATGACGAGAACTACCTGATCATCCGCGGCGATACCGACCTGGCGGACCGTTATGGTCTGGAGTTGCTGCGGTTTTATGAGCATTACCGGTTTCGCTATTACGCGAAAAAACTGGCGCTAAAGCAGGTCCGGCCGTTGGCGGCGGATGACAGTTGGACGGATGATTATTATGTCGAGGGGAATTTGCGACAGTTGTCGCGATTGCGTTTTTCCGGGCAGTAATCGTTAGCCTCACGGGGCCCCATCGCGAGCAGGCTCGCTCCCACAGGATTTGTGAACAACCGAGATCCAATGTGGGAGCGAGCCTGCTCGCGATGGGGGCGATGCGGTCCAGGCGCGTCAGCGGAACAGATTAGTACGCGCCAACTCAATCACCTCATCGCCACGCCCGCTCATCACCGCTTTGAGCATGTACAAACTGAACCCTTTGGCCTGTTCCAGCTTGATCGTCGGGGGCATCGCCAGTTCCTGGGTCGCCGTCACCACGTCCACCAGCACGGGCCCGTCATGCGCCAGCGCGCGGCGCAAGGCCGGTTCCAGCGCTTCGGATTCCTCGACACGAATCCCCAGGATTCCCATGGCATTGGCCATCGCCGCGAAGTCCGGATTGTGCAGGTCCGTACCGGTGTCCAGCAGCCCGCTGGATTTCATTTCCATGGCCACGAACCCGAGCGAGGCATTGTCGTAGACGATGATTTTCACCGGCAGCTTGAGTTGCGCCAGCGAAATGAAGTCCCCCATCAACATGCTGAAGCCGCCATCGCCAGACAGCGAAATTACCTGCCGCCCGGGAAATGACGCTTGCGCGCCAATGGCCTGGGGCATCGCGTTCGCCATGGAACCGTGGTTGAACGAGCCCAGCAATCGGCGCTTGCCGTTCATTTTCAGATAACGTGCGGCCCAGACGGTCGGCGTGCCCACGTCGGCAGTGAAGATCGCATCGTCATCGGCCAGCTCACTGAGCAGGCGAGTGAGGTATTGCGGATGAATCGGCCGACCCGGCGCCGACGGTTGAGCCAGGTCATCCAGCCCCTGACGGGCCTTCTGGTAGTGCTTGAGGGATGATTCGAGAAAGCTCCGGTCGCCACGATAAGGCAGGCGCGGCAGCAACGCGGCGAGGGTTTCGCCAACATCGGCGGCGATGCCCAGATCCAGCGTGGTCCGCCGTCCGAGGGCTTGCGGGTCGTGGTCGATCTGAATGATGGTGGCGTCGGTTGGGTAGAACTGGCGATAGGGAAAGTCAGTCCCGAGCATCACCAGCGTGTCGCAGTTGAGCATCGCGTGATAACCGGAGCTGAAGCCGATCAACCCGGTCATGCCGACGTCGAACGGATTGTCCCACTCCACGTGCTCCTTGCCGCGCAACGCATGCACTACCGGCGCGCCGAGGGCGTCGGCCAATGCCACCACCTGATCGTGGGCACCCGCGCACCCGGCGCCGCACATCAGCGTCACGGCGTTGCTTTCACTCAGCAATTCGACCAGCCGATCCAGGTCGTGAGGCGCGGGCAGGGTGCGAGGTTTGGACAGCGCCGGCCAGGGTTTGAGGTTGTCTTCGACCTCCTGCAGCGCGACGTCGCCGGGAATCACCACCACTGCGACACCGCGATTGAGGATGGCACTGCGCATCGCCCGATGCAGCACCTGGGGCATCTGCGCCGGGCTGCTCACCAGCTCGACGAAGTGGCTGCATTCCTTGAACAGTTCCTGCGGGTGGGTTTCCTGAAAGTAATTCAGGCCTACTTCCGAAGAGGGAATCTGCGCCGCGATGGCCAACACCGGCACATGGTTTTTATGGCAATCGAAGAGCCCGTTGATCAAGTGCAGATTGCCCGGCCCGCAACTCCCGGCGCAGACCGCCAGTTCCCCGGTAACCGCCGCATCGGCGCCGGCGGCGAACGCGGCGACTTCCTCGTGGCGCACGTGCATCCACTCGATGCTGTCCATGGTGCGCAGGGCTTCGGTCAGGCCATTGAGGCTGTCGAATCGGGGTGTACGTCGATCTTTGTAGGAGCGAAGCTTGCTCGCGAAGGCGTCAGACCTGACACACCGCGTCATCGTTCTTCGCGGGCAAGCCTCGCTCCTACAGTGGGTTGCTCCATACCCGTCAGGCCCCAGATGCGTTTCACACCTGCTTGTTCGAGGGTGGTCGCCAGTTGCTGGGCAAGGGTGATTTTCGCCATGGGGTGCTCCAGTGGTTAATGAATGGTCCTCAGGGTTAAAAGAGGACAACGCTGCGGCAACCATGACTCACCCCGATTTGAGGTTACTTGCCCATCGCCTGCCGGTACTGACGCGTGCGCCGGGCGAGATACAGCTGATCAACGATCAACGCCCATAGTGCTGAAACCTGTGGCCGGGTCTTGCGTCCGCGGCTCAGGCGATTGAGCTGGAACTTCACTACGGCCATGTTCGCCAGGGCGGCCAGCGGTTTACGTTTCCAGAGGATCGGCGGCAATTGCGGGTGGCTGTCCTGGCCTTCGCGCCAGCGTTTCACCAGCTGCGGTTCAATGGCGAGCGCCGTGCCGATACCGGCCATGGCGATGCCGCTGTCGAGCACCTGTTCGACGATGGCCAGACGTCGAATCCCACCCGTTACCATCACCGGCATGCTCGCAACGCTGGCCAGTTCGCCGGCCATTTCCAGAAAGTACGCCTCCCGGGCCAGGGTCCTGCCGTCGCGGGCGTCGCCTTGCATGGCTGGTGCTTCGTAGCTGCCCCCGGAGAGTTCGAGCAAATCCAGTGGTTGGTCGTTGAGCCACTGGATCACTTGGCGGGCGTCGTCAGCGTCGAAACCGCCGCGCTGGAAGTCTGCCGAGTTGAGCTTTACCGAGACGCAAAACTGAGGCGACACCGCTTGGCGAACGGCGCTGACCACGGCCAGCAACAGCCGGGCGCGATTCTCCAGCGAGCCACCCCACTGGTCAGTCCGACGGTTGGTCAAGGGCGACAGAAACTGGCTGATCAGGTAGCCGTGTGCCGCGTGAATCTGCACGCCGGTGAAACCGGCTTTCTCTGCAAGGGCGGCACTGGTGGCGAAGCGTTGGATAACCTCGGCGATATCGCTTTCCGACATCGGTTTGGGTTCGGCAAACATCTTGGAAAAAGAACCCAGGTCCAGCGCCACGGCGGAGGGTGCCCAGGCTTGCTGACCGAGGTTGGCCATGATCTGGCGCCCGGGATGGTTGAGCTGCATCCACACATGCGCGCCACCGGAGCGGCCAATGGTGGCCCACTGACGGAACAGCTCAAGATGGCGCTCGTCTTCCAGCACGACACCTGCAGGGCTGGTCATGGCGCGGCGATCGATCATCACGTTGCCGGTCAGCAACAGGCCCGTTTCACCTTCGGCCCAAGCCTGATACAACTTGAGCAGCGCAGTCGACGGCGCTTGTCCGGTATCGGCAAGGTTCTCATCCATCGCAGCTTTGGCGATGCGATTGTCGAGGGTCTGGCCGTTGGGTAACTTCAGCGTTTGAAAGGGTGACATGCTTGACTCCTCATCAGTAATGCGAAGAGGCTAAGCTTAAAGTTAACTTTAATGTCAAGCAGGCAAATGAGGCCGAGATGAAGATTGGTGAATTGGCGCAATTGAGCGGGTTGAACGCGTCGCGCATTCGGTTCTACGAGGCTCAAGGCCTGATCCGGCAAGTGGAGCGCATGGCCAACGGCTATCGGCGTTACCCGCCGCAAGTTCTGCAAACCCTGAAGATTATTCAGTGCGCACAGCAGGCCGGGTTCAGCCTCGACGAGCTCAAGTTATTGTTGCCGGACACCGTAACAGGCGAGTTCGACGACGATGCACTGGTGGCGAGCCTGGGGCGCAAAGTCGAACAGATCGAAGCGATGCAACTGCACCTGGCGCAAAACAAGGCGCAGTTGCTGGGGTTGATCGAGAACATCCAGACGCGGCCCGAAGGAATGGCGTGCGGTGAGAATGCCGAGCGAGTGCTGGCGTTGATCCAGCATTAATTTTGACCGAGGCAGTTATCGCCAAAGGCCTGGTAGCGCAGGACATGGGTGGTGCCCGCGGTATCAATGTAAGTCATCTCCCGCGGCAGGGGGCCGCAACCATCGTCGCGGGTCATGTTAAGCACTTTGGCGATATGGAGCGGCGTCGAGTACTTGTAGTCCTCGACTTTCGGCGTGCTGGAGTTGTCGACGGAGGCGGCCGCTGCAACACCGCTCAGGCTGATGAGAAACAGGGCGGACAGAATGCGTTTCATGATGGGGCTCTCGTAGTGACTACTGAACGATTTCAGTGGCAGTACGACGAGCCCCGTTGGGGTTTATTCCAGGCTCAGGGAAAAACTTTTCGGCGCAGGGAGCGGATTGCGCATCAGCGTGCCGACCACCAGTGCCCCCAGCAGGGCCAGCAAACCAGCGACCAGAAGCAGCAGGCTGAAGCCGCCGACGAAGGCCTGACGCGCCAGTGGCTCGACCAACGCACGCGCGGTATCCGGCAGCAGGTTCATCGCCGCCGTCATGTCTCCGGCGACCACCCGTGAGGCAATGCCCTGGGTCTGGCCGAGCCATTGCGGACCCTGTGTCGACAGGCTGGTGCGCAACAGCAATTCGGTGTGGCTGGACAGCAGCGCGCCAAAGACACCGATGGCCAGCACGATCGCGCTGAAACGCATGGTGGTGCTCATGCCTGAGGCCATGCCGGTGCGCTCGCGAGGGACGCAGGCCATGATGTTCTTTTGCGTGTCGCCATTGAGCAGGCCGGCACCGGCGCCCGTCACGGCGATGGCCAGTGCGAAGGGCAGGTAGCCGCCGCTGCTGACGGCCCAGGCGCTGAGCAGGTTGCCGCTGCCGACCAGGGTCAAACCCGCCGCCATCAGCGTGGCTGGGGCAAGTCGATTGGCCAGCCGAGCGCCGATGCGCGGGCAAATCAACATGGTCACGGCAAACGGCAACATCCCCAGCCCCGACGCGATGGCCGAGAAGCCCAGGCCGTTTTGCAGGTAGAACGGCAGCAACGTCATCATCACCTGAGCGCAACCGGCGTAGGCAAACATGCCAAGGAGGGCGCCGATGAAACGCGGATGCCTGAACAATTTCAGGTCGACCATCGGCCGTTGTTGCATCCGCTCAATCAGCACAAACAGCCCCAATAGCAGCGCGCCCCCGATGATCCGGGCGTAGGTGAGCGGGTTGCTCCAACCGATTCGGTTGGCTTCGATCAAGCCCCAGATCAGGCACAGCAAACTCGCACTGAACGCCAGGCTGCCCCAGGGATCGAGTCGCGCCGATTGGGGGTCCCTGGATTCCGGCACGGCGCGCCATACCATGAACATCAAGAACGCGCCCACCGGCAGGTTGAGGTAGAAGATCCAGCGCCAGCCAACATATTCGGTGATCAGCCCGCCGACCGTCGGCGCGGCGGTCATCGCCACGCCCATGCACGCGCCCCAGAACGCCCAGGCCTTGGCCCGTTCGACTTCATCGTGAAAGGTGTGGCCGATGGAGGCCAGGGCCGAGGTCAGCAACAGTGCCGCGCCGACACCCTTGACCGCCCGCGCAATGTCAAGGAACAACGCCGTGGGCGCCGCGCCGCAACCGATGGAGGCAAGGATGAAAATCCCCAGGCCCCAGAGCAGGATTTTCTGCCGGCCAAAGCGGTCGGCGATGCTCCCGGCGGGCAGCAACAACGCTGCGAACGCCAGCATGTAGGCGCTGACCACCCATTCAATGTCGGCAAAGTTCGCGCCCAGGTCCCGTGCGATGGTCGGCAGAGTGACGGCGACGATGTTGGTGTCGAGCACGATCAGCGAGCACACGCCGGAGGCCGTCAGCAGCGTCAGGCGCGGACTGACCCGGGTCATGACGTGATTGCCTTTTGGGCAAGGTCGTTGATCGTGGCGGCGCAAAGGTGTTTGACGTACATGGCGTTGGCTCTCTACTGTGATTGCCATTGAGCTTATCGCGGTCGATTGTCGGCTCTGTTAGCCCGGCACCGGGACTTCATTACCTTTGAGCTAATGCACCCATGGACATACGGCATTTCCGCTACTTTCTGGCCGTTGCCCGGCAAGGCAACTTTACCCGCGCCGCCGAACAACTCGGTATCGCGCCGCCGACCTTGACCCGGCAGATCCAGGACATGGAGAACGAACTCGGCACGCGACTGTTCGTGCGCCAGACACGTGAAGTCAGCCTGACCGAGGCCGGCGCGGCGTTAATGATCGAAGCCGAGGCGACGGTGCGGCAATTCGAGTACGCCCAGCACAATGCCCAGCGGGCCGGACGCGGGGATATTGGCCATATCGAACTCGGTTACGTGGCGTCGGCGGTGTACTCGGGGGTGCTGCAAAAACAGGTGCAGGCTTTTGGTCGTGAATGCCCGGACGTCAGCTTGAATGTTCGGGAAAGCCCTATGGCGTCATTGCCAGCCATGGTGGTCGAGGGGCGATTTGATGTGGGCTATGTCCGCTCACCGATGACCCTGCCCGACGGACTGGAGGCTATTCGTCTGGACTCAGAAGGCTTTGTGCTGGCGCTGTCCTCCGAGTCCTGGTTGTGCCGACTGCCAGAGATTGCTCCGGAGCATCTGCAAAACGAGACGTTCATCCTGCCGGAACAAATCAGCGGCACTTTGCAAGTCGCCGCCGAGGGCAGGTTTGCACCGAAACTGGGCGCGCAGCCGGGCGGGCTGGTGGCGGTGATCGCGCTGGTTTCGCTGGGGCAGGGCGTGACAGTTGTGCCGGCGTCGGTGGTCGGGCATGTCGGGTTGCCCGGTGTGTTGTACCGCACGATCAAGGGCTGCGAGGCGACGTCGTGGTTGTCGTTGATTCATCGACGGTTCGAGAAATCGGCGGCGGTGTCCAGGTACATCGAGCAGGTCAAAAATCGCTAAGGCCAAAAGCTTTCGCGAGCAGGGATCTTGTGAACACTGAAGATCCAATGTAGGAGCGAGCCTGCTCGCGAAAGCAATCTACCCAACGCCACCAATGCCCCAACCTAACAGCAAACCCGACGATTCAACCGCTCAGTGGCACGAGGCACCGTGCACAGCCGGCGCAAGGTCCGTCGCAACCATGTCAGATCGTGCGTCGGCTTACGCTTCTCCCTCGCCGGTTTCACCCTGCCAATGTGCCTGGCGAAATCCGCCCTCAACGCTTCCTCAGTGCCGATCCCCTTGAGCTTCTGCAGCAGTTTCCCGTCCTTATAAAACAGCACAGTCGGCGTACCGGTAACGTTCGGGTGTCGAGGCGAGTCAACCGTGTTCAGCATGTAGATGTGCGCTTGGTGCCGATAAGTCTCGGCGATCCCACGAAAGACCGGCCCGGCCATTTCGCAGGCCGGACAGTGCTGGCTGCCGAAGTACAAGATCACCGGACGCCAGGTTTTCAGGGCTTTACGGTAAGTCGGGGCCAGCGTGTTGTGGGCAGCCGAGCGCATGGTGAACTCCTTTTTTCACTGTGCATTGAGTGTCTGCCGACGGTAAAGGAGCGGAGACGGGTGGGTCTACTGTCAGAAATTACAGGTAACACGCTGCCCCAATTTGAACCGCCTCAAGACGAATGTGGTGCAAGTACCCGAACCGTGTAGCCAACGGTAGCGCTCGTTCCCCTGTGCGTTTCGTAACGTGCATTTTTAACGTTCACCCATCCATTTGATTCACAACACTTTCCAATCTCCCCGACATTCCCCTCACAACCTGTGGCACACTTTCTGCTGTCTATTCCGTTGTTACACACCTATGTCCGGTATAGCGGAATAAACATCACCCTGGAGTGCTTGCCATGCAACGCCGACCTTCCTTATTTAAAGCGTGTATTTTTCTTGTCGCTGCTTCGGCTGCTGCCATGGGCGTGGCCCAGGCGGCGGACAGCAAGCTCGATAGCGTGCTGGCCCGCGGGAAACTGATCGTGGGCACGGGCAGTACCAATGCGCCGTGGCACTTCCAGGGAGCGGATGGCAAGTTGCAGGGGTTTGATATTGATATCGGGAAAATGATTGCCAAGGGGTTGTTCAATGACCCGACCAAGGTTGAATTCGTGGTGCAGTCGTCCGATGCGCGGATTCCCAACCTGCTGACGGACAAGGTCGACATCAGTTGCCAGTTCATCACCGTGACCGCCAGCCGTGCCCAGCAAGTGGCGTTCACCCTGCCGTACTACCGCGAAGGTGTCGGACTGCTGCTGCCGGCCAACAGCAAGTACAAGGAAATCGAAGACCTCAAGGCCGCCAACGACAGCGTGACCGTGGCGGTGCTGCAGAACGTGTACGCCGAAGAGCTGGTGCATCAAGCCTTGCCCAAGGCCAAGGTCGATCAGTACGACAGTGTTGATCTGATGTATCAGGCCGTGAACTCCGGCCGTGCCGACGCCGCCGCCACCGATCAATCGTCGGTGAAATACCTGATGGTGCAGAACCCTGGCCGCTATCGCAGCCCGGCCTACGCTTGGAGCCCGCAGACCTACGCCTGCGCGGTCAAGCGCGGCGATCAGGACTGGCTGAACTTCGTCAACACCACCTTGCATGAAGCCATGACCGGCGTTGAGTTCCCGACTTACGCGGCGTCCTTCAAACAGTGGTTCGGTGTAGATCTGCCGACCCCGGCCATCGGTTTCCCTGTCGAATTCAAATGATCCCGTGAGAGCGGGGCGCCGATGACGCGCCCCGTTCAAGGTACTGCTGACCATGAACTATCAGTTGAACTTTGCCGCCGTGTGGCGCGATTTCGACACCTTGCTGGCGGGGCTCGGTCTGGGCCTTGAGCTGGCGCTGGTGTCGATCGCCATCGGTTGCGTGATCGGCCTGATGATGGCGTTTGCTTTGCTGTCAAAGCACCGTGCATTGCGGGTGCTGGCGTCGGTGTATGTGACGGTGATCCGTAATACGCCGATTCTGGTGTTGATTCTGTTGATCTACTTCGCTTTGCCGAGCCTGGGGATCCGGCTGGACAAGATCCCGTCCTTCATCATCACCCTGTCGCTGTACGCCGGGGCGTACCTGACTGAAGTGTTCCGTGGTGGCTTGTTGAGCATTCCCAAGGGGCAGCGTGAAGCGGGCCTGGCGATCGGGTTGGGCGAGTGGCAGGTCAAGGCCTACGTCACCGTGCCGGTGATGCTGCGCAATGTGTTGCCGGCCTTGTCGAACAACTTCATTTCGCTGTTCAAGGACACCTCGCTGGCCGCCGCGATTGCGGTGCCGGAGCTGACTTACTACGCGCGCAAGATCAATGTCGAGAGCTACCGGGTGATCGAAACCTGGCTGGTGACCACAGCGCTCTATGTTGCGGCCTGTTACCTCATTGCCATGATGCTGCGTTACCTCGAGCAGCGTCTGGCGATCCGCCGATAGGAGGCCACCATGTACGAATCCCCCAGTTGGTTGCATGAGTTATGGGTGGCGCGGGAAGTTCTGTGGCAGGGCTTTTTGACCAGTGTGCAGGTCTCGGCCCTGGCGATTTTGCTGGGTACGATGGTCGGTATTGTTACCGGTCTGGTGCTGACCTACGGCAAGTTCTGGATGCGCGCACCGTTCCGGTTTTACGTGGACATTATTCGCGGCACGCCAGTGTTTGTACTGGTGCTGGCCTGCTTCTACATGGCGCCCGCATTGGGCTGGCAAATCAGCGCGTTTCAGGCCGGTGCCTTGGGGCTGACGCTGTTCTGCGGCTCCCACGTCGCGGAGATTGTGCGCGGCGCGTTGCAAGCGTTGCCCAGTGGCCAGATGGAGGCAAGCAAGGCCATCGGCCTGACGTTTTATCAGGCGCTCGGCTACGTGTTGTTGCCCCAGGCGTTGCGGCAGATCCTGCCGACCTGGGTCAACTCGTCGACCGAAATCGTCAAGGCGTCGGTCATCGGTGTGGCGGAATTGTTGCTCAGCACGCAGCAGATCATCGCGCGCACCTTCATGACGCTGGAGTTTTACCTGTTCGCCGGATTTCTGTTTTTCGTCATCAACTACGCCATCGAATTACTCGGCCGGCACATTGAAAAGCGGGTGGCCTTGCCATGACTCAACCTCAAGTTTCGACACAGAACCAGGCCCTGCTGGACATTCGCGGCCTGCACAAACAGTACGGCAAGCTTGAAGTGCTCAAGGGCGTCGACCTGACCATGCAGCGCGGCAACGTGGTCACGCTGATCGGCTCCAGCGGCTCGGGCAAGACCACGCTGCTGCGTTGCGTGAACATGCTCGAAGAATTCCAGGGCGGGCAGATCGTGCTCGATGGCGAGTCCATCGGCTATGACGAGGTCAACGGCAAGCGCGTGCGTCACCCGGAAAAAGTCATCGCCCGGCACCGGGCAATGACCGGCATGGCGTTCCAGCAGTTCAACCTGTTCCCGCACCTGACCGCGCTGCAGAACGTCACCCTTGGCTTGCTCAAGGTCAAGAAACTGCACAAGGAAGAAGCGGTGGCGCTGGCGGAGAAATGGCTGGAGCGGGTTGGCCTGCTGGAGCGTCGTGACCACTATCCCGGCCAGTTGTCCGGCGGTCAGCAACAGCGCGTGGCGATTGCCCGGGCGATTGCGATGAACCCGAGCCTGATGCTGTTCGATGAAGTGACCTCGGCCCTGGACCCGGAACTGGTCGGCGAAGTGCTGAACGTGATCAAGGGCCTGGCCGACGAAGGCATGACCATGTTGCTGGTCACCCACGAGATGCGTTTTGCCTTCGAGGTCTCGGACAAGATCGTCTTCATGAACCAGGGGCGGATCGAAGAGCAGGGGCCTCCCAAGGAGCTGTTCGAACGCCCGCAATCGCCGCGTCTTGCCGAATTTCTCAAGAACACGCGGTTTTAACTTTTATATTTTTTCGATCAGGAGAAACACTCATGAGTATTACTCGTTACGGCACCGGCAGCACCGCCGCTGGCGGTCAGCCTCGCCCATTCGCCCGAGCCGTTGAAGCCGATGGCTGGCTGCACGTTTCCGGGCAGGTGCCGGCGGTGGACGGCGAGATCATTACCGGTGGCATCGTCGAGCAGACCCACCAGGCCATGAAGAACCTGATCGCGATTCTCGAAGAGGCCGGTTATGGCCTGGAAGACGTGGTGCGTGCTGGCGTGTGGCTGGAGGATCCGCGGGATTTCACCAGTTTCAACAAGGTCTTCTCCGAGTACTTCAAAAGCGAGCACGCACCAGCCCGGGCCTGTGTGCAGGCGAACATGATGGTCGATTGCAAGGTCGAGATCGACTGCATCGCGTACAAGAAAAAGGCCTGAGCCTAATGATCGATCCCACGCTCTGCGGGGGAATGCAGCCCGGGGCGCTCCGCGTCCCAAAGCGGACGCAGAGCGTCCATTGAGGCATTCCCACGCCAAGCGTGGGAACGATCATTAGCGGTAAACTCCCCGGCGAATTTGTATGGGAACCACTGACATGACCGAAGACACCATCAAGCGCCGGGCTCGCGGTCTGGACCGGGCGTTCGATATCCTCGATTTCCTCAAGGAAGTCGGCAAACCGCTGCGCCCGAATGAAATCGCCAGCGGCATCGATAGCCCGAAATCCACGATCTACGAACTGGTCGCTTCCCTGCTGGAACGACGCATTCTCGAACCCGTGGGCAAGGACGGTCACGTCTACCTCGGCCGTCAGTTGTACTTTCTCGGGCAAGCGCATTTGCGCCATTTCGACCTGACCCGCGAAGCCGATCACGCTTTGCAGGACATCGTCAGCCAGACCCATGAAACCGCGCAGATGTGCCTGCTTAACGGGCGCAAATACACCGTCGCGCTGATGAAAGAGGGCGAGCGCCATTTCCGTATTTCCTCGGACATCGGCGAGAACGCGCCAATCCCCTGGACTGCGTCCGGGCGCCTGCTGCTGGCGCACCTGAGTGATCAGGAGATCATTGACCTGATCGACCACGACGACTTCATCCTGCCCGACGGCGAACGCCTGCCGCTGGAGCAGTTTCTCAAGGAAATCCGTCAGGCCGGTATCGATGGCTTCTTCTCTTTCGATAGCGTCGCCGACACCTTCACCCATTGCTTCGCCGCCCCGGTCAAAGACCCGAGCGGCGTGGCCATTGCGACCCTGTGCATCGTCGCCCCACGGGACGACGCCAAGAACAATTACAACGACTATCGCCGGGTGCTGATCGACAGCGCCAATAGCCTGGCCCGGCGTATCAACGAATAAAAGCGGCTGTCTGCAGCCGCGAATGTGAGGAGTTCGACCATGTCTTCTGCCCAAAACACTGCCGCTGTGGAAAAGGGCTTTGCCCAGACTGGCGCCAATCTCGTGCGCGACGTCAGCCTGCCTGCGCTGGTGCTGCACCGCGAAGCGCTGGAACACAACATTCGCTGGATGCAGGCGTTTGTCAGCAACAGCGGCGCGGAACTCGCGCCCCACGGCAAAACCAGCATGACGCCCGCGCTGTTCCGGCGCCAACTGGACGCCGGCGCCTGGGGCATCACCCTGGCCAGCGCCACGCAAACCCGCGCGGCCTATGCCCACGGTGTGCGTCGGGTGCTGATGGCCAACCAATTGGTCGGTACGCCGAACATGGCGCTGATCGCCGATTTGCTGGCGGACCCGACGTTCGACTTCCATTGCATGGTCGATCACCCGGACAACGTCGCTGACCTGGGCGCGTACTTCGCCTCGCGCGGTGTGCGCCTGAACGTGATGATCGAGTACGGCGTGGTCGGTGGTCGTTGCGGTTGCCGCAGTGAAACGGAAGTGATCGCGCTGGCCAAAGCCATCAACGCCCAACCGGCGCTGGCGCTGACCGGCATCGAAGGCTACGAGGGCGTGATCCACGGTGATCATGCGGTCACAGGCATTCGTGAATTCGCCGCCTCCCTGGTGCGCCTGGCCGTGCAGTTGCAGGACAGCGGCGCCTTTGCGATTCCCAAGCCGATCATCACCGCGTCGGGTTCGGCCTGGTACGACTTGATCGCCGAATCCTTCGAAACGCAGAACGCGGGTGGACGTTTCCTCAGTGTGTTGCGCCCCGGCAGCTACGTGGCTCACGACCATGGCATCTACAAGGAAGCGCAATGCTGCGTGCTCGACCGCCGCAGCGATCTGCACGAGGGCCTGCGCCCGGCGCTGGAAGTCTGGGCGCATGTGCAGTCGTTGCCGGAACCGGGTTTTGCGGTGATCGCCCTGGGCAAACGCGACGTCGCCTACGACGCGGGGTTGCCCGTGCCGCTGCTGCGTTACAAGGCCGGCGTGGTGCCTGCCACCGGCGACGATGTCAGCGCCTGCAAAGTGACGGCGGTGATGGACCAGCACGCGTTCATGACCGTGGCGCCGGGGGTTGAGCTGCGGGTGGGCGACATCATTTCGTTCGGCACTTCGCACCCGTGCCTGACGTTCGACAAGTGGCGCACGGGGTGTCTGGTGGATGAGCAGCTGAACGTCATCGAAACCATGGAAACCTGTTTCTAAGGCTTCGGACCGAGGCGCGGCCTTCGCCAGCAAGCCGGCTCCTACAGGGATCTTGTGAACACTGAAGATCCAATGTGGGAGTGAGCCTGCTCGCGATGGCATCCTCCCAGACAACACCGCAATACCAGAGACCCCACAACAATGAACACCATCAACACCCTCGGCCCCAACACCCCGCGCATCGCCTTGATCGGCGAATGCATGATCGAGCTGCAACAACGCGCCGATGGCACGCTGCAACAGAGCTTCGGCGGCGATACCTTGAACACTGCGGTCTACCTGTCCCGGGAACTCGGCACCCGCGGCATCGTCGATTACGTCACTGCACTGGGCGACGACAGTTTCAGCGATGCCATGTGCCAGACCTGGGCCGACGAACACATCGGGTTGGGCATGGTTCAGCGCCTGCCCGGGCGACTGCCCGGTTTGTACTGCATCCAGACTGATGCGGCGGGCGAGCGCCGCTTCCTCTATTGGCGTAACGAAGCGGCCGTGCGCGACTGCTTCACCACCCCGGCCGCCGCGCCGATCCTGGCCGCGCTGCCGGATTACGACGTGCTGTATTTCAGCGGCATCACCCTGGCAGTGCTCGGCGTGCAAGGTCGGGTGAAACTGCTGGAAACCCTGATCGAGGCCCGCCAGCGGGATGCGCGGATCGTGTTCGACAACAACTACCGGCCACGCTTGTGGGCGTCAGTCGAAGAGGCGCGGGCGGCTTATCGCAGCGTCTTGCCCTATGTCGATCTGGCGTTGCTGACCGTCGATGACGAGCAGGCGCTGTTTCATTTTTCCGATGGCGAGGCGGTGTTTGCCGCTTACGAGCAGATTGGCACCCCCGAAGTGGTGCTCAAGCGTGGCGCCGAGGCGTGTCTGATTCGCTGTGATGGCGAGTCGTTCGAGGTGCCCGCGCAGAAGGTCGAGCGCGTGGTGGACACCACGGCGGCGGGGGATTCGTTCAGCGCGGCGTATCTGGCCAGTCGGCTCAAGGGTGGAAGTGCGGTTGAGGCGGCCGAGGCGGGGCATCGGTTGGCGAGTCGGGTGATTCAAGTGCCTGGAGCACTGATTCCCAAAGATTGAAATAAGCTTTTGTGGCAAGGGAGCTTGCTCCCGTTCGGGTGCGCAGCAGCCGTAAATTGGGGCCGCTACGCAGCCCAGCGGGAGCAAGCTCCCTCGCCACAGGGCCTTTAAGCCAAACCCATCAATCCCGGTAAAACACCTGCACCAGGTGATACCCGAACTTGCTCTTGATCGGCCCATGCACCACCCGTAGCGGTTTTTTGAAGATCACCGCGTCGATCACCCCGACCATTTGCCCAGGCCGCACTTCACCCAGGTCGCCCCCGCGTTTGCCGGACGGGCAGGTGGAGTACTTCTTGGCCAGCACATCAAAGGCTTCGCCCTTGGCGATGCGTTGTTTGAGCTGCTCGGCTTCTTCCGAGGTTTTCACCAGAATATGGCGGGCTTGAGCTTTCATGGGGGCATACCTTGCAACGGTGATGGCTATGTTGATGCCAGCGGGGCGCGCGATTATGCCTCAACTCACTCCGGTTGGCCGATCATCGTGCGAATCTTGTTGGCCAACAGGTCAATGGAAAACGGTTTGGCGACCATGTCCATGCCTTCTTCCAGGAAACCCTGGCGTTCGGCGGCTTTCTCCGCGTAACCGGTCATGAACAGGACCTTGAGTTCGGGGCGGTGCTGGCGAGCGATCTCTGCCAGTTGCCGGCCGTTCATGCCCGGCAGGCCTACGTCGGTCACCAGCAGATCGACCCTCAGGTCGGATTCCAGCAAGGGCAGGGCGGTCTTCGCATCCTCGGCTTCGTGGGCGTGATAACCCAGCTCGTTGAGCAGGTCGAGCACCAGCATGCGCACCGCCGGGTCGTCTTCCACCAACACCACGGTTTCGCCGGCAATCGCCGCCGGAGCCTCGCCCGTGAACGGCAGCAGTACTTTTTCCGGTTCCGTGGCGTGCAATCGGGGCAAGTAAAGGCGAACGCTGGTGCCCTTGCCCGGCAAACTGAACAGGCTGACATGCCCGCCCGACTGCTGGGCGAACCCATAAATCATCGACAACCCAAGGCCGGTACCCTGGCCGATGGGTTTGGTGGTGAAGAACGGGTCGAACGCCTTGGCCAGCACCGACGGTGTCATCCCGGTGCCGTTATCGCTGACGGCAATCATCACGTAATCCCCGGCCTTGACCGGTTCCAACGTGGTGATGTCGCTGCCGTCGAGGTAAACGTTGGCGGTTTCGATCAGCAACTCGCCGCCATCGGGCATGGCGTCCCGGGCGTTGATGACGAGGTTGAGCAGAGCGTTTTCCAGTTGGCTGACGTCAGTGCTCACCGGCCAGACCTCGCCGGCCAGCAGCAGTTTGAGTTCGATGTGATCGCCCTTGGTCCGGCTGAACAAGTCTTCCAGGGAGTGCACCAGGTCATTGGCGTTCAGCGGCCGGCGATCCAGCGACTGACGCCGGGAAAACGCCAGTAGCCGATGGGTCAGGGCGGCGGCACGATTGGCCGAGGACACCGCGGCTTCGGTGAAACGGCCAATCTCGGCGGCGCGCCCTTCAGCGATATAGCGCTGCATCAGATCGAGGCTGCCGATGATCCCGGTCAGCATGTTGTTGAAGTCGTGGGCGATGCCGCCGGTGAGCTGCCCGACCGCCTCCATTTTCTGCGCATGGCGCAAGGCGTCTTCCGCGCGTTCACGCTCGAACATCTCGTTTTGCAGCCGTTGGTTGGCTTCGGCCAACTGCTGGGTGCGGGCCGCGACCCGTTCCTCAAGGGTATCGTTGAGATTGCGCAGGGCTTCTTCCGTCTGTTTGCGCTCGGTTTCGTCAATGACAAAGATGTAGAAACCATTCACCGTGCCGTCGGCACCGTGGCGCGGCAAGTAATTCATCAAGGCATGGCGGTTACTGCCGTCCCGGTGCGGGGTATTGATGCTGAAACAGCAAGACTTGCCCGTCAGCGCCAGGGCAATGTGTTCGGCGCGCAAGGCATAGGCTTCCTCGCCCAGCACTTCACGAATGGTGCGGCCATAGAGTTCCTGCGGTGTCAGGCCATACCAGTCCAGATAAGCGGCGTTGTTCAAGCGAAAGCGTTCCTCGCTGTCCACGTAGCTGATCAGGATGGGCATGGCGTTGATGATCAGCTGCAACTCGGTCTGGCTCTGGCGCAGGGCTTGCTCGGTGAGCTTGCGTTCGGTCAGATCCAGCGCGGCGCCAAGGAAGCGGATCGGCCGGCCATGGTGGTCCTTGTAGCAGCGACCGCGGGCAAACACCCAGCGCAGGTGACCGCTGGGTTGCAGCAAGCGATATTCCTCGGCGTATTCGGTGCCGTGGGTGATGGAATATTTGATGCTGCGGGCGACCATGGCGCGATCTTCCGGGTGCACGGCCTGGAGGTAGGCGCTGATGGGCAACTGACTGGCGAGCAGCGGGTCGATGTTGTGCAGTTCGGCGAAATGCGCATCGGCGATGAAGCGATCTTCGCCGATGTCCCAATCCCAGGTGCCGACGGCGTCGGTGGCCGCCAGCGCCAGTTGCAGGCGCTGTTCGGTTTCGTGCTGGGCCTTGAGACTGGCGGCCGACCGCTGTTCCAGTTCCAGCGCGATGCGTCGGCGTTCATTGGTTTCGATGGCGGTGACCAGAATGCCAGCAACCTCAGCGTTTTCATCGCGGATCGGGCTGTAGGTCAGGTCCAGCCAGAAGTCGGAATCACCTTCGTCGCGTTGCAAGGTAAAACGTTGTTCGCTGTAGGTACGCACCTGGCCTTGTAGGACAGCGCTGTAAATGGGGCTGGTAAAGTCCTGAAGTTCTGGCCAGATTTGGTGCGTCGGTTGTCCGAAAGCGTGTGGATGCTTGCTGCCGGCGAGGAGGGCGAAGCCGTCGTTGTAGATCTGCGTGAGGTGCGGCCCCCACAGCAACAGCATCGGCATCGGTGAATGAATCACGATGTCCACGGCAGTGCGCAGGCTCTGTGGCCAGGTGCTGGCAGCGCCCAGCGGGGTGCGTGTCCAGTCCAGTCTGGCGATCAAGGCCTGTGCATCGCTGCCCGTCAGTGTTGCGTTCATCAAATTGTCCTGCACTTAAGTCGGTGGCGCGGCGTCTACTATCCTTGCAGGGCGGTAGACGCTGGATGACCTGCCATGGGTCATTACTTTTTCATTGAATGCTTCGCGGGTGTTTTTTGCCATGGAAATCGATGCACTGTTGCAGATACTGTCTGACCGGAATGGATCCGATCTCTATCTTTCCACCGGCGCACCACCCAGTGCGCGGTTCGACGGTGTGCTCAAGCCGCTGACCGACCAGCCATTCAAGCCGGGAGCAGTCGCGGCCATTGCCGAGTCCATCATGGACGCCGAACAGCGCCTGGAGTTCGATCGGGAACTGGAGATGAACCTGGCAATCTCCCTGGCGGGTGTCGGGCGCTTTCGGGTCAACATCTTCAAGCAACGCAACGATGTGTCAATCGTGGCACGCAACATCAAGCTCGACATCCCGCGTTTCGAAGACCTCAAACTACCGGCGGTGCTGCTCGAAACCGTGATGCTCAAACAAGGATTGATACTGTTCGTCGGCGCCACCGATTGCGGCAAGTCAACCTCCCTCGCGGCGCTGATCGATTACCGCAACCGCCACAGCACTGGCCATATCGTCACCATCGAGGACCCGATCGAGTACATCCATCGGCACAAGCAGTCGATCATCAACCAGCGCGAGGTCGGCGTCGATACCCGCAGTTTTCATGCTGCCCTGAAAAACACCCTGCGCCAGGCCCCGGACGTGGTACTGATCGGCGAAATCCGCGACCGCGAAACCATGGAGCACGCGCTGGCGTTTGCCGATACGGGCCATCTGGTGATCTCGACGTTGCACGCGCACAACGCCCATCAGGCGCTGGACCGCATCATCAATTTCTTTCCCGAAGAGCGACGGACGCAGTTGCTGCATGACTTGAGCAACAATCTGAAAGCGTTTGTTTCCCAACGATTGGTGCGGACCCGTGACGGTCAGCGCAGGGCGGCAGTGGAAGTGATGTTGGGAACACCCACGATCGGTGACTTGATAAGGCGCAATCAACTGGACGAACTTAAAGACATCATGGAAAAGTCCGCAGAGTTCGGTATGCAGACGTTCGATGGCGCACTGTATGCACTGGTGATGGAAGGCGCAATCAGTGAGGAAGAGGCGCTAAAAAATGCGGACTCGCTGAGCAATCTGAAGTTGCGCCTCAAGCTGTATGGCGGTGGGCCTTCGACCGCCAATGCGCCCAATGGGGACTGGGGGTTAGTGGATTGATGAGGTGGGTAAGGCGGCGACGATGAAATGTTGTCTTATGAAGTTTTACTGTTTAGTTAATTTTTGGTGGGTCAGGATTCACCTTCGATTAATGAATCAGTGAACTAAATACATAAGGTTGTTTTATGGTTGTTAAGTTGAAATATAAAGACTATCCGTTGTCCGGAGCCGTTTCAGAAGTCCAGCACCAGTGGTTAAGGGCCGATGCCGCTGAACGACAAGTGGTCGCGCGCTTGTTGCAAAGTGTCTTCGAGGATCAAGAGGATGAAGGGCCGTACTGTTGGCAAGGTTATGAGTTTGAGCTGGCAAAAGGTTCTTCGCTGTATGAAGTCCATATGCCGGGGCGAGTGGCATGGAATAACCTGGCCAACTACACGGTCGTAATGGACGAACTCCGTCGCCACCGTCCGGAGAATATGGCGGCAACCCGTATTAACGAAAACGGCGGACTTGAGATATTCCGAAAAGAGCGGCAAGTGTGGGAAGTCGTCGACGTGAATATCGTCCAGGCGTCGCACTATTATCAAAAGCTGCTGGTGGTAGGTGATATTGCCAGGCAAGCCGGTGGATACATTTACACCGAAGATTTCGTCGATGTGGACCAATGGCTGAGGTTTCATGGCCTGACGGTTCCAACGAACGTGAGCGAAACCAGAAACCTGATCGCGCTTTTCGAGTTTGATCCTGATGTCGATGAGTTGGGGCACTATTGGGGGCAGTTGGTTACGGATGATTCATCGTTAGCCGTCTTGTCGGCTGAGCAACGGACCGCCATTCGGCAGGTTACTCAGCGTGTTACCCAGAACACCAGACTGCTGGACATGTTGTACCGCGAAACGGGACGCGCCGTTGCGACACACGAAAATGCCGCCGAGCGGATCGTCGCGTTGGTCAAGCATCCGGTGGCCCAGGCCTGTGCCAGGCAGATTCTGGAAGCGTCGGACTGGTTCGGCGCGCATCCCGGGCAGAACGTCTCTGCGCAAGATCTCGAGCAACTGCTGGTCACCAGCCTGTTGCTGGATCTTTATCCGTCTCTTGGTAGCACCGGGGACCGCAAGAGTCTCGGTGGTTTCGCTTTATATGCGCCGAGCAACGTAGAGCGGTCGCCGGCCATGGTCCGCGAAGAGCTGCAAGCCTTTCTCTATACCAAGGGCTGGGTTGATCCTGCGGCGGCGCCACTGGCGTGTCATCTGCTGCTGGCGGACATTGCGCCGGAATTTCTGGTCAGGGGCGTGCCATCGTCGATGACGATGGGCTCGGTTGCCTGGGTAACCTTTTGCCATGGCGTTGCCTTGGCGGAAGCGGTCAGGAAGGGCGCGTCGCGTGTGCTGACGTATGCGCAAATCATGGCGTATGTCGAACTGGAGCCTGTCAGCGAGCCGCTGTCCCGACTGAGGGATTTGGCAATGATCGATCCGATCGTCGACTGGGCCCTGATCAACAGCGTTATCAGCGCAAGCGAGCTGACTCAAGCGGCAAAGGACAGCACCGAGCGGGCCATCACCGCGTTCCAGGCATATGCGGAAAACTTCACCCATCTGGCGCGCGTCTATTCCATCCCGATGCCCAACCGCGAAACCATCGCGCGCGAAGCCTTGCAAGGAGCGGTGCCGGAGTGTGATTTTCTCGACGATAAAGTGCTCTATCAACACCCCGGCCTTTATGCGTCCTCCAACCCCATGTCCATGGTCGAGTTGCACATGTCGGCGGATCTGGAAGGTGGCCAGTGGGATTTTCCTGCGGTCTTTCCCGATAAAGTTATTTCCGGGACCCCTGATTTGTTGGCCGGTATCACCCATTACAAAAGACCAACTCGGTACGACCCCTCGGTCACTAGCCTTTATAGTCGCTTTCCAAGGTTGCGGAGCCTGCCTCCCAACAATGTCGAGTACCATCGCCAATTGCGCGATTATCACGGCCAGTTGAATAACGCGCTGGCGAGCAACATCAAGTTGGCCCTTTCACACATGCTTCCTCATGATCTGGACGTCTTTCTGAACGGAAAAATCAGCTTTTTTACCGTTCGTCTTCCGGCCACCAGAACCGAGTCTTTCTTTTCAATATCGCCAGTCCCTGTTTCAACGACTTACGAAACCCGGCAAGGTAGCGATGCTGTCAAGGGACGCTTCGGCATTGTCATGTTTGCAACTCACGCAAACACGGCGGTGTGTTATGAGTTGTTCACCTTGCGGGGTGAATTACGGAGAAACAACACGCTCGCCTCGCTGATCATCTCAACAGGTAAATTGCGAACGGCCGCGAGAATGGATTTCACCGGGGACCTGAATGCGCCGGAACGACCTGCGCCCCCCGAATGGTTGCCTCTTTCTGTTATTGAATATACCGACGGCGTTTTCGCCGGGAATGACGCCAGCAGCGACATGGCAATTATTGAAAAACTGGGCGAACTCCCCGCGCCACTGCAAGTAACGGCTCGCCAGCAGAGTACTTATATGAATGTTGGCAATCCGCAACTGGCGCGAATTGCGGCGTTCGTTGTGAACAATCATCCGTTGCGCACATTGGACGAAATCGAGTTGATGGCCACCGTGCCGACAGCGCTTGAAACCGAACGCAAAAAAGGCGAAGAGACTGCCGATTACATCGTGAATCTGGTGGTTCCGTTCAAAAAGTGCATCGAGGATTTGTCTTCCGGAGAGCACAACAAGGTCGTAGACGGGATCTACGGTTGCGTCATGGACGCCATGGCGTTGGGCGGGGCATTCGTGGGGGCGGGCGCCAAAGCGCTGAGCATCTCGTCGAAGGCGATCTCCCTGTCGTCCAAAGGCGCCCGTCTGACCAAACTGGCCTTTGTCACCTCCGTTTCCCTCTTCAACCCCGTGGATGATGTGCCAACGGTGTTTTATGGTGCCGGCAAACTCATCCATAAGGGCGCGTTACGTTTCAGCAGTCAGGCTGAAGCGCTTCTTGGACTGGCGAAGTCCCAGTTGGGCAGACTCCATGGCAGCCACAAATCCTATGACCTGCTCCGCGCCGCCAGTCACGTCCACACCGGACAGGGTAGCTGGCGGCCACGTGGTGCAGTGGGTGAGGCCCTGTCAGTGGTGGCCGCGCGCAACCAACTCCAATGGTATGCCCTCGACCGCCTGGGCAAAGCCTGGGGGCCCAAACTGGAGCACTTTGCCTACGTGGCGCCTGTCGGCTTGCCGCGCCCAACCAAAACATTGCCTGTCAGTTACACCCGACAGTTCATTGAACAAAGTCTGCCGCGAGCCCGGACTAAAATCGAAAACGCAATCAATGCCTTGATCCACCGTGACTTTGAGGCGCAGCGCACGCTGGTCGCCAGGCTGCTGATGGGAAGCGATTCGAATGAAGCAATCAATCAGTTATTGAATTATTTGAGAGCGGTCAGGGCAGACTTCGCGGGCGTTTCCATCAGTAACTTCGTCCTTGATCCACTCAAGGACACCCACCACATTGCCGCTTTCGACGCGAACGCTTACCAGCAGTGGAAAGGTGCAACCGGGCAATCCGACGCGAAGTTCGTTGAAATCTACACCGTCAATCTCAACCGTCACTTCATCGGCCAGGGTTTCAACCTTGACGTCGTCGCAGACGACTTGATCCATGAGCTGTTTCACGGACCTGCGCAGATCGGTGATGTCGCCTATGCCCGCGACGCCGGCAACGTTGGGGGTGGCCAGTCGCTGGACGTGGCGTCGCTGTTGAACCTGGCCTCCGGACAGCTTGCGGTGACAGATGGAGGCATTGCCCGTCACGCCCGTTCCAAAGCCTTTGAAAACGCCGACTCACTGGCGGTGGTCACTTCGCTGCTGAGCCAGTTGTACACCGACGAGGGCGGGTTTGACCGCAACATGTCCCTCCTTCGGAGCACGCTGGAAGCAAACCCCGAACGTGCGATTGTCGATCCGGTGCTGATCACGCTGAACAAACCCGTGACTGCGCAGAGGTTTGCACAGGGCACGGCAGCCCCGGCCCGAGCGTTCGATCGAACCGTTTAAAAAGCCAGTTCCGGCCGATCCCGAAATTGCTCCAGCGCCTCGGGATTGGCCAACGCATCGGTGTTCTTCACCTTCTGCCCATGCACCACGTTCCGCACCGCCAGCTCGACGACCTTGCCGCTGATGGTCCGTGGGATATCGGTCACCGCGACAATCTTCGCCGGTACATGCCGGGGTGTGGTGTTGGCGCGGATGACCTGGCGGATCTGCTGCTGCAAGGCTTCATCCAGTTCGACGCCGTCGCGCAACTTCACGAACAGCACCACCCGCACGTCATCCTGCCATTGCTGACCAATGGCCACGCTGTCCAGCACCTGTGGGACCTTCTCCACCTGACGATAGATTTCCGCGGTACCGATGCGCACGCCGCCAGGGTTGAGCACCGCGTCCGAGCGGCCGTGGATCATCATCGCGCCGTGGGGCAGCTGTTCGGCGTAATCGCCCTGTGCCCAGACGCCGGGGAACTGGCTGAAATATGAAGCGTGCAGCTTCTCTTGCTGCGGGTCGTTCCAGAAGCCAATGGGCATCGCCGGGAAGTGCCGGGTGCAGACCAGTTCACCTTTCTCGCCGATCACAGGCTTGCCGTCGTCATTCCAGACTTCGACCGCCATACCCAGGCTTTTGCCCTGGATTTCGCCGCGACGCACGGGCTCAAAAGGATTGCTGTTCACAAAGCACGAAACGATGTCGGTACCACCGGACATCGAGGCCAGGCACAGGTCGCTCTTGAGGTCGCGATACACGTAGTCGTAACTCTGCGGCGACAGCGCAGAACCGGTGCAAAGCAGGGTTTTCAGGCTGCTCAGGTCATGGCTTTCGCGCGGTTTGATCCCATGGGTTTCCAGGGTGGCGAGAAATTTTGGACTGGTGCCGAAGACGCTGATGCGTTCATCGTCGATCAGGTCGATCAAACGCCGGGGGTCCGGATGGAACGGCGAGCCGTCGTACAGCACCACTGCACTGCCCACGGCCAGGGCCGAGACCAGCCAGTTCCACATCATCCATCCGCATGTCGTGTAGTAAAACAAACGGTCGCCGGGGCCGAGATCGCAATGCAGGCCGTGTTCCTTGACGTGTTGCAGCAACACGCCGCCGGTGCTGTGGACGATGCATTTCGGCACGCCGGTGGTGCCGCTGGAGTAGAGGATGTACAGCGGATGGGCGAACGGCACGGGGACGAAATCCGGCTCGCCACCGATGTCGTAAAAATCATCCCACAGCGTCACGTTGGCTCGGGTGTGGAACTGTTCGATGCGTGCCTGTGGTCGGGCATAGGGCACCAGGATCAACTGTTGCAAGGATGGCAGGCGTTCGAGGATTTCATTGACCTTGGCGGTCTGATCGATGTCCTTGCCGGCGTAGCGGTAACCGGCGCAGGTGATGAGCACTTTCGGTTCGATCTGGCCGAAGCGGTCGATGACGCCCTGGGTGCCGAAGTCCGGTGATGAGCAAGACCAGATCGCCCCCAGACTGGTGGTGCCGAGCATGGCCACCAGAGTTTGCCAGGTATTGGGCATGCACGCGGCGACACGGTCGCCGAGGCCGACGCCAGCGGCTTTCAGACTGTTTTGAAAACCGGCGACATGCTCGGCGAGTTCCGCCCAGGTCAGGTGTTCACGCTGGCCGTTCTCGCCAATCGCAATGATCGCCACGGCATCGTCGCGACGGCGCAGCAGGTGCTCGGCGAAATTCAGGGTGGCGCCTGGGAACCACTCGGCGCTGGGCATTTGCGCGCCTTCCACCAGCACTGCGTCCGGCTGATCGTGGAAACGGATGTCGAAGAAGTCGACGATCGCCTGCCAGAAAGCTACGCGCTGATCGATGGACCATTGGTGCAGGGCGGGGTAGTCGTCGAGGTGAATGTGGTGCCGTTTAATGATGAAGCGCCGGAAGGCCTCCATGCGGGTTTTGCTGATGCGCTCGGCGCTGGGTTGCCAGAGGATGTCGGACATGGCTTGCCTCTTCTTCTATTTTCAGATCCATTCGCGGGCAAGCCTCGCTCCTACAGGTTTTGCGTCGAGCCACAAATCCGGCTGCAACCACAAAACCTGTGGGAGCGAGGCTTGCCCGCGATGAACGATAACGCGGTTTACTGCCGAATTACTGCGCCAACCACCCACCATCAATATTCCACGCCGCGCCGCGCACCTGGCTTCCGGCCTCACTGCACAAGAACAACACCAGTTCGCCCAATTGCGGCGGGGTGACGAATTCCAGCGACGGCTGCTTCTCCGCGAGCAAATCATGCTGCGCCTGTTGCGGCTCGATCCCGGTCGCTATGCGAGCATCAATCTGCTTCTGCACCAGCGGCGTCAATACCCAGCCCGGGCAAATGGCGTTGCAGGTCACATTGGTCGTTGCCGTTTCCAGCCCGACGACCTTGGTCAAGCCGATCACGCCATGTTTGGCCGCGACATAGGCGGCTTTACCCACCGAGCCCACCTGGCCATGCACCGAGGCAATGTTGATGATCCGCCCCCAACCTTTGGTGCGCATGCCCGGCAGGCTCAAGCGGGTGCTGTGAAACACCGACGACAGGTTGATCGCAATGATCGAGTCCCAACGTTCCACGGGAAAGTCTTCTACCGCCGCTACGTGCTGGATACCGGCGTTGTTCACCAGGATGTCGACGCCGCCGAACTCACGCTCGGCATAAGCAATCATGTCGGCAATCTGCACCGGGTCGCTGACGTCGGCCGGGTGATGGCCGACCTTGCCACCGAACTGCTCGACCTCGGCAATCACCTTGGACGCATCGCCGAAACCGTTGAGAATCAGATTGGCGCCAGCCTTGGCCAGGCTCAGGGCAATGCCCAGGCCGATGCCGCTGGTGGAACCGGTGACCAGTGCAGTCTTGCCCGAAAGAGTCGTCATGAATACCTCACACAATGCCAGTGGCGTAGAAAGTACCGATCACCACAAAAACCGCCAGGGTCTTGATCAGCGTAATACAGAAAATATCTTTGTAGGCTTCACGGTGGGTCAGGCCGGTGACCGCCAGCAGGGTAATCACTGCGCCGTTGTGCGGCAGGGTGTCCATGCCACCACTGGCCATCGCAGCCACTCGGTGCAGCACTTCCAACGGAATGTTGGCAGCGTGGGCCGCAGCGATGAAGTCATTGGCCATGGCCGCCAGCGCAATGCTCATGCCGCCCGACGCCGAACCGGTGATACCGGCGAGCAGGGTTACGGTAATCGCTTCGTTGACCAACGGGTTGGGAATGCTCTTGAGCCAGTCGGCCAATACCAGGAAGCCCGGCAAGGAAGCGATCACCGCACCAAAACCGTACTCCGACGCGGTGTTCATCGCCGCCAGCAATGAACCGCTGACTGCACTTCGACTGCCCTCGGCCAACTTGCCGCGAATCGCCTGGAAGCCGAACACCAGCACCATGATGATGCCGACCAGCAAGGCCGCTTGCACCGCCCAGATCGCCGTGAGCTTGGCGATTTCGGTGGTGACCGGCGCGGCCATGCCCGGCAGCGCAAGGCTGTGGGTCTTGCCATACCACTGCGGAATCCACTGGGTAAACAGCAGGTTCATGATGCCGACTGCCAGCAACGGCGACAGGGCGATCCATGGATTCGGCAGTTTGATGTCGGCCGCGGTTTCCGGCTCGTTGCGCAGTTCGGTGCCATAACCTTCACCGGCGGCCTGCGCCTTGTTGCGCTGGCGTTGGAGAAACAGCATGCCGGCGCAGACTACGAAGATCGCGCCGATTACACCCAGCCACGGCGCCGCCCACGCGGTGGTGTTGAAGAAGGTGCTGGGGATGATGTTCTGGATCTGCGGGGTGCCGGGCAGGGCGTCCATGGTGAACGAAAACGCGCCGAGGGCGATGGTCGCCGGGATCAAGCGCTTGGGGATGTTGCTCTGGCGGAACATTTCAGCGGCAAACGGGTAGACCGCGAACACCACCACAAACAGCGACACGCCGCCGTAAGTCAGCAGGGCGCAGACCAACACGATCACCAACATCGCTTGACGTGTACCGAGCAACCGAATCGCTGCCGCGACGATGGAGCGTGAGAATCCCGACAGCTCAATCAGCTTGCCGAACACCGCGCCGAGCAGGAACACCGGGAAATACAGTTTGATGAAGCCGACCATTTTCTCCATGAACACCCCGGTGAAGGCAGGGGCGACGGCGGAAGGGTCGGTGAGCAAGACGGCGCCGAGGGCGGCAATCGGGGCGAAGAGAATAACGCTGTAGCCACGGTAAGCAGCCAGCATCAGCAGCGCGAGGGCTGCCAAGGCAATGATCACACTCATGGTGTGTCTCCTGGATTGTTATTTTTGTAGGGTGGAACTTTTGTGGGAGAGGGCTTTAGCGAGATTCGTGCCATTTATTTAAGGCATTGAAATATAAGGATATTTATTTATGTATAAGGTGATTCTGAATGATTTGTCTCTTATTCGAGATTTTTTTGCGGCTGTGAGAGTGTCTTCGCGGGCAAGCCTCGCTCCTGCATGATTTGCGGTCGTCCGCACAAACAAGAGCGCCTTGGTCCCGTAGGAGCGAGGATTTCCCGCGAAGAGGCCCAATCTACCAATAGAGATCAATGTCTCTTTATGGAGACTCGGCAATCCCTAGCGCCACCATCTTCTTATACAAAGTAGACCGCCCCAGCCCCAGCCGCGCCGCCGCTTCAATCACCTTGCCCCCGCATTGCGCCAGGGCAGATTCAATCAATTGCCGGTCAAACCGCTCCCGCGCCTCGCTGAACGTTTCATGCGCAACGGCCTCAACGACCCTCGGCGCCACACGCGTCACTGGTGTGAACGTCCCGATTGCCGCGCGGATGTCCCCTGCATTCAGCACCAGGTCATCACTGAGCAGCGCCGCGCGTTCCAGTACGTTGCGCAGCTCACGGATATTGCCCGGCCAGGCGTGATGCGCCAGCAGGTCCAAGGCTTCGGTGTTCAGCTCATGCTGGCTGCGAAGTTCCTCAAGGATCGCTTCACTGAGCGCTGGCAAGTCATCAAGACGATCGCGCAGAGGCGGCACGTTGATCGGCAGCACGTTGAGCCGGTAATACAAATCGGCGCGAAATTCGCCGCGCTTGATCGCCGCTTCCAGGTCCGTGGAGGTCGCTGCGATCACTCGCACATCACTCTGGATGACCTCATTGGAACCGACCGGCTCGAATTCCTTTTCCTGCAAAACGCGCAGCAACTTGCTTTGCAGCGGCAGCGGCATGTCGCCGATTTCATCGAGAAACAGCGTGCCGCCCTGGGCGATCTGCAACTTGCCGGCCCGGCCTTTGCGATCGGCGCCAGTGAAGGCGCCCGGCGCGGTGCCAAAGAATTCGGCTTCGAGCAACGACTCGGGAATCGCTGCGCTGTTGATGCTGACGAAGGCTTTGTGCGCGCGGGGTGAAGCGCCGTGGATCGCCTGGGCCAGCAGCTCCTTGCCGGTGCCGGTTTCGCCGAGCAACAGCACCGGTGACTCGGCACTGGCACTGCGCCGGGCGCGGCGTTTGACTTCCAGGCTGGCGGCGCTGGTCCCGATGAAGTGGGCGAAGTTGTATTTGGTCTGCCGCGACCGCAGCAACGAGCGGGTAGAGGCCAGTTCTTCCTGCATGCTCAGGTAGCGTTTGAGCATCGGAGACAGGCTGTGCAATTCGTCGAACAGCGCAAAACCAATGGCGCCGATGACGGCGCCCGCGTCGTCGTGGATCGGCAAGCGCATGACCACCAGGGGTTCTTTCGGCGTGTCCTGCATATCCAGCAAAATCGGGCGACCGGTGCGAACCACCTCACGTAGCAAGCTGCCCGGTATCACGCTTTCGCACGCTTTGCCGATGGCCACTTCGGCTGATTCCAGGCCGAAGCGGCGGGCATAGCGCTCGTTCATCCAGACGATATTCGCGTCGCGGTCGACAATCACCGTGCCCTCGCTGGATTGCTCGATGATCTCGAACAGCGAACGGATCGCCAGCAAGCGAACGCGCTGGTAGTCCTTGAGGCTTTCGGTGGTGTTCATGGGTTTCATGTCCAGAATGTGTGTTGTCTTGGCGGGCCTCTTCGCGGGCAAGCCTCGCTCCTGCAGGGTTTGTGTCGAGCCACAAATTCAGCGATAACCACAAAACCTGTGGGAGCGAGGCTTGCCCGCGAAGGCCGCGACGCGGTTCATCGATGTGGACGCGATTATGCCTACCGCGTATGCGCCGCCGCCAACAGCTCTTTGGTGTACGGATGCTGCGGCGAATCGAATACGTCGTGGCTGGCACCGCTTTCTACCACTTTGCCGTCCTTGATCACGATCATGTCGTGGGCGAGGGCACGTACCACCGCCAGATCATGACTGATGAACAGGTAGGTCAGGCCGTGTTTTTCCTGAAGTTGGCGGAGCAGGGCGACCACTTGTTTCTGCACGGTGCGATCCAGTGCCGAGGTCGGTTCATCGAGCAGAATCAGCGCCGGTTTCAGCACCAGCGCCCGGGCAATGGCGATGCGCTGACGCTGGCCACCGGAGAACTCGTGGGGATAGCGATCACGGCTTTGCGGGTCGAGGCCGACTTCTTCCAGTGCACGAATCACTTCGGCTTTGCATTCATCAGCGGTCAATTGGCTATGCACTTCAAGCCCTTCGCTGATGATCTGTGCCACGGACATGCGTGGACTGAGGCTGCCGAAGGGGTCCTGGAACACCACCTGCATCTTCTTGCGCCATGGCCGCAACTGCTTTTGCGTCAGACCGTCCAGTGCCTCGCCCTGAAAGCGAATGCTGCCTTCGGAATCGAGCAAACGCAGAATCGCCTGGCCCAGGGTTGATTTGCCCGAACCGGACTCGCCCACGATACCCAGGGTCTTGCCGCGCTGAATGTTGAGGCTGATGCCGTCCACCGCGTTTAAATACGTCTTGCGCTGGAACAAGCCGCCACCGAGGGCAAACTGCACGCGCAGGTTGTCCACTTCCAGAACGTTCTCGCGCTCGTCCCGGGGCAGGGCTTCGCCTTCCGGTTCGGCGTTCAGCAGCACGCAACTGTAGGGATGTTTCGGTTCGGTGAAGATCGTTTCGCAGGTGGCCTCTTCGACGATTTCCCCGGCCTTCATCACGCACACACGCTGAGCGATGCTGCGCACCAGATTGAGGTCGTGGCTGATCAACAGCAGCGACATGCCGAGACGCTGTTGCAGGGACTTGAGCAGAATCAGAATCTTGCGCTGCACTGTCACGTCCAGCGCCGTGGTGGGTTCGTCGGCGATCAGCAACTGCGGCTCGCACGCCAGGGCCATGGCGATCATTACCCGTTGCCGCTGGCCACCGGACAGCTGATGGGGATAGGCCTTGAGCCGCTCTTTGGGTTTCTGGATGCCGACCAGTTGCAGCAACTCCAGAATCCGCGCTTGCGCCGCGTTGCCCGTCAGGCCCTTGTGCACCAGCAGGGTTTCGCCGATCTGCTTTTCGATGCTGTGCAACGGGTTGAGCGAGGTCATCGGTTCCTGGAAGATCATCGCGATCCGGTTGCCGCGTAGCTCACGCAACACCTGGGGCGGGGCACCGAGCAACTCCTTGCCGCGATAGCGAATGCTGCCCGTGGTCCGGGTGCCGGTCTCGGGCAGCAGTTGCAGGATCGAGTGGGCGGTCACCGATTTGCCGGAGCCCGATTCGCCGACCAATGCCAGGCATTCGCCGGGATGGATGTCCAGGCACAGATTGCGCACCACCGTCTGGCCATTGAAGGCCACGCTGAGGTCACGGATTTCGATCAGGTTGGTACTCATATCTACAGTCCGCGTCAGGATCGGGGATCAAAGGCATCGCGCAACGCCTCGCCGATAAACACCAATAAGGAAAGAATCAGCGCCAGGGTGAAAAACGCCGTCAGCCCCAGCCACGGCGCTTGCAGGTTCTGCTTGCCTTGCCCGATCAGCTCGCCCAGCGATGCGCTGCCGGCCGGCATGCCGAAACCGAGAAAATCCAGGGCCGTGAGGGTGGAGATGGCGCCGGTGAGAATGAACGGCAGGTAGCTCAAGGTCGCGTTCATGGCGTTGGGCAGGATATGCCGGACAATCACTTTTCGATCCGTGAGGCCCAGCGCCCGGGCGGCTTTGACGTATTCCAGATTGCGCCCGCGCAGGAACTCGGCGCGCACCACGTCGACCAGCGCCAGCCAGGAAAACAGCGCCATGATCCCCAGCAGCCACCAGAAATTAGGTTCGACGAACCCCGACAGAATGATCAGCAAGTACAGCACCGGCAAACCGGACCAGACCTCCAGCAAGCGTTGACCCAGCAGGTCGACCCAGCCGCCGTAATAGCCCTGCAAAGCGCCGGCGGCGATGCCGATCAAGGCACTGACGAAGGTCAGCATCAACGCAAACAGGATCGACACCCGTGCGCCGAAAATCACCCGGGCCATGACGTCCCGCGACTGGTCGTCGGTGCCCAGCCAGTTGACGCTGGAGGGCGGGCTCGGCGCCGGTGTATTGAGTTCATAGTTGGGCGTGTCATCGCTGAACGGGATCGGCGGGAACAGCATCCAGCCGCCGTCCTTGTGAATTAGCTTTTGCACGTAGTCGCTGCGATAGTCAGCCTGGAACGGCAGTTGCCCGCCGAACTCCTGCTCGGTGTGGCGCTTGAATACCGGGAAGTACCACTGGCCCTGATAACTGACCACCAGCGGTTTGTCGTTGGCGATCAACTCACCGCCCAAGGTCAGCAGAAACAGGCCAATGAACAGCCACAGCGACCACCAGCCCCGACGGTTTTTCTTGAAGCGTTCAAAGCGGCGACGGCCTAACGGCGAGAGCTTGAACATCAGGCGTTCCTCGCGGCAAAGTCGATACGCGGGTCGACCAGGGTGTAGCAGAGGTCGCCGATCAGTTTTATCAAAAGCCCGAACAGCGTGAAGATAAACAGCGAGCCGAACACCACCGGATAGTCCCGCGACACGGCAGCCTCATAGCTCATGCGCCCCAGACCATCGAGGGAGAAAATCACTTCGATCAGCAGCGACCCGGCGAAGAACACACTGATGAACGCCTGGGGAATCCCCGACACCACCAGCAACATCGCATTGCGGAACACATGGCCGTACAGCACGCGTCGTTCGCTCAAACCTTTGGCCCGTGCGGTGACCACGTACTGGCGCGTGATTTCATTGAGGAACGAGTTCTTGGTGAGGATCGTCAGCGTGGCGAAACCGCCGATCACCAACGCCGTCACCGGCAGCACCAAGTGCCAGAAATAGTCCGCGATCTTGCCCACGGTCGACAGCGATTCGAAGTTGTCCGACACCAGTCCGCGCACAGGGAACCAGTTCAGCGAGGTGCCACCGGCGAAGACCACGATCAGGAACATCGCGAACAGGAACGCCGGCATCGCGTAACCGATGATGATTGCCGTGCTGCTCCAGATGTCGAAATGGCTGCCATGATGCACGGCCTTGCGGATGCCCAGCGGGATCGACACCAGGTACGTGATCAGCGTCGCCCATAGCCCGAGGGAAATGGTCACCGGCATTTTTTCCAGGATCAGGTCGGTGACGGTGGCGCCGCGGAAGAAGCTCTTGCCAAAGTCCAGGCGCGCGTAGCTGGTGAGCATCAGCCACAGGCGTTCGTGTGCGGGCTTGTCGAAGCCGTACTGCTTTTCGATGTCCTTGATCAATTGCGGGTCGAGACCGCGACTGGCCCGGGAGGTGCCGGACATGGTCTCCCCGGAGCCGCCGCCGACACTGGCGCCACCGATGCCTTGCAAATGCGCGATGGCCTGCTCCACCGGACCGCCCGGTGCAGCCTGGACGATGACGAAGTTGACCAGAAGAATGATCACCAGCGTCGGGATGATCAGCAGCAGACGCCGCAGTATGTAAGCCCACATCAATGCGGCCCTCCGGGTGTGCCACGGCGGATTTTTTCCGCCGTCATCTGCTGGTTGGTCAGCGGCGTGGTGCTCACTTCCCACCAGCTTTCGATGGCTTCGTCATTACTGGCCTGCTCGTTGGGCATGCCGAACCGGTTCCACCACACCGTTGAAGTGCCCGGCGGGTAATAGTTGGGAATCCAGTAGTAGTTCCATTGCAGCACCCGGTCCAGTGCGTGGGCGTAACGCAGCATTTCGGGCTGGGTGTTGGCGCGGACCAGGCCGTTGATCAGGGTGTCGACCGCCGGGTTCTTCAGCACCATGTAGTTGTTGGCGCCGGGGTCGTTGGCCGAGACCGAGCCGAAGTAGTTGAACAGCTCGCCACCCGGTGAAGTGGTGACCGGGTAGCCGGTGACGATCATGTCGTAATCGCGGCTCATCAGGCGATTCACATACTGGGACGCGTCGATGCGGCGGATGTTCAGGTCGATGCCGATCTGTTTCAAGGTGCGCTTGTATGGCAGGAGCAATCGGTCCATGCCGTTTTGGCTGACCAGAAAAGTGAAACTCAGTGGCGTGCCATCGGCGTTGACCAGTTGGTCGCCGTCGGGTTTCCAGCCGGCCTGCTCGAGCAAGTCCAGCGCTTGCAATTGTTTGTCGCGAATCAGACCGCTGCCATCGGTTTTCGGCGCTTCGAAGACCTGGGTGAAGACTTCGTCGGGAATCTGCCCACGCAGCGGTTCGAGAATGGCCAGCTCTCCGGCGTCCGGCAGTTTGCGGGCGGCGAGGTCGGTGTTGGAAAAGAAGCTTTGCTGGCGGATGTACAGGTCGCGCATCATCTGCCGATTGCTCCACTCGAAATCCCAGAGCATGGCCAGGGCCTGGCGCACTCGTCGGTCCTGGAATATCGGTTTTTGCAGGTTGAAGACAAAACCCTGGGCCGATTGCGGAGCTTCTGTGGCCAGATGCGCTTTTTGCAGGCGACCGTCGCTCAGGGCCGGGCTTTCGTAGCCGATGGAGTAACCGGTCGCGGAGAATTCGCGGTTGTAGTCATAGGCGCCGCCACGCAGGACCTGGCGGGCGACGTCGGTATCGCCGAAGTACTCGATGCTGAAATGATCGAAGTTGTAGAGGCCGCGGCTGACCGGCAAATCCTTGCCCCACCAGGTGGCATTGCGCTCGAAGGTGATGCTGCGGCCGGAGTCGACCTTGCCCACCTTATAAGGGCCGCTGCCCAATGGCGCCTCATAACCACCGCCATTGGCGAAGTCACGGGTCTTCCACCAGTGTTCGGGAAATACCGGCAACGTGGCGATGTCGAGGGGCAGGGTACGGTTTTCGTTGCTTTTGAAGTCGAACCGGACCGTTAGCGGCGCTTCGACTTCGACGCCTTTGACGTCGGCGAACTGGGTGCGATAGCGCAGGCTGCCCTGGGTCATCAGCAGGTCGAAGGTGTAGCGCACGTCCTGGGCGGTGATCGGTGTGCCGTCGGCGAAACGCGCCTTCGGATTCAAATAGAAGCGCAGCGACATACCGTCGTCGGAGCGCTCCATTTTCTGTGCCACCAGACCGTACACGGTATAGGGTTCGTCCAGCGAACGCTGGGCCAGGGGCGAGTAGAGCAAGCCGTCGATCTGCGTGACGCCAATGCCTTTGTCGATGTACGGCAATATATGGTCGAAATGCCCGATCTCGATGGCCGAGCGACGCATCGTGCCGCCCTTGGGGGCTTGCGGGTTGGCGTAGGCGAAATGACTGAAGCCGGCGGGGTACTTCGCCGGTTCGCCGTACACGGTCAACGCATGTTGCGGTGCAGCATTCACACCGACGGCACTCAACAGCAGGGCCATGGCAGTGAACAACAAAGTGGGGAAAGCCAGTCGCATTGTCAGCCTTAGAGCCGGGTGGTCGATAACCGCAATTTGTACGCTAGCGGCGCGTCCCTCGCCAGCCGTATTACGTATCCGAAACACAACGGCCCGCCAAAAGGCGGGCCGCTGTGCAGAATATCAGAGTGCTGATCAGTCCTGACGGCTGGTCACTTCCAGCAGGTGGTAACCGAACTGGGTCTTGACCGGGCCTTGCACCACGTTGATAGGTGCGCTGAAGACGACGGTGTCGAACTCCTTGACCATCTGTCCTGGACCGAACGAGCCGAGGTCGCCGCCCTGGCGGCTGGATGGGCAAGTGGAGTTGGCTTTGGCAACTTCGGCGAAATCAGCGCCGCCTTCGATCTGGGCCTTGAGTTCGTTGCACTTGTCTTCCGAGCTAACCAGGATGTGACGGGCAGTGGCTTTAGCCATGGAAAATTCTCCTTTCAATGTTCAGTAAAGTGCGGAGCCTACCGGATTCAGTGGCCTATTTCTCGACAAAGTTCCGGACAGATTATAGGCCGGCATTTCTCAGGCGCTCGGCATGCTGCACATACAAGGCAATTGGATCGATGCCCTTGCGCAGCGGGCCGGCGGTTTGACAGAGGCTGTCCAGATGATCCAGCGGATAGTCGGAACGGATGACTTTGCCTAAATGGGAGCTGTAGCGGCCCACCATGCCGTCATTTTGCTCTGCCTCGGTGGTGAAGTAGCGAGAGAAGGCCTGGAGGAAACCGTGCAGCGGACTGACCGCCCCCAGCCCTTTATCGAGAAGGTCACCCTGCAATGTGCCGCTCCAGGAGTAATAACGCACGCCGTTCACCAGTTCGCGCCCCTTGCCGCCCCAGGTTTTCGGCAGTCCTTGCGGGTATTTGTCGTTGAACGCGCCCACACCTTCGGTGGTCAAGGCGTTGAGCGCAGCGATGGCATTCTGCGGCAAATGCTGATGACCGCTGAGCAACGACAGAAAGTCAGCAAACAGCGTGGCAACCGTGGCCGCGACGTGTTCCGGCAGGCGTCCCGGTGTGAGGGCCTTGCGCAGGAAATCGGCCAGTTCCGAGCCGTGGTTCGGGCCGCTGACCGAAGTCACCGACGCGACGACCTCCGGCGCGATGGCGGCGGCGTAACGTGCTGCGAGGGCACCCTGACTGTGACCGATCAGGTTGACCTGGTGGGCGCCGGTTCCTTCCAGCACCCGTTCGATCTGTGCCAACAGTTGGTCACCGCGCACTTCGTTGCTTTGGGTAGCCGAGAGGTGGGGGATGAACACTCTTGCACCGGCACTTCTGAGGGCCTGCTTGACGTCATGGAAGAGTTCGACTTTGCCAATGCGATCAAAGCCGAAGAGGCCGTGGATCAACAGGATTGGATACTGAGTAGTTGCATTCCGTAGCATGTTCATTCCTTTTTCGCGATGGTTCAGAGAGGTGAATATGGGCTCACTCTAAAGCACACCAGCGGCTCGGCGATGTATGAGGAATCCGCTGTAAGTTGATGAAAAAGGTATAGAAAACGTAGGAAAGTTCGAAAGAGCCTGAGGTCCCGTTCGGAATATTTGGACATCTTTTTGTCGCTCGCCGAGCGCATCAATGCAACGGCCTACTGTGTCAACGCCGTTTACCTGTCAACCGATTCGCTTTTCAGACGCCCAGCCCTCGAACCGAGGGCTGGGAGGTCGGCGGTGGTTACGCCGGTCGCTGAACGCCGTTCTGTTCCCGCAGCCGGTCGACGGCCTGTCGCAACAGGTGTTCCGTTCCGGTCCAGCCGAGGCAGCCATCAGTCACCGATACGCCGTAGCGCAGCGATGGGCTCAAGGGCTGGCAGCCTTCGAACAAATGGCTCTCGATCATCATGCCGATCAGCGATCGATCGCCTTGCAGGCGTTGCTCAAGCACATCGTTGAATACGGCGGGCTGACGAGCCGGGTCTTTGCCGCTGTTGGCGTGGCTGCAGTCGACCATGATCCGTGCGGGGATCTTGAGTCGGGTCAAGTCGCTGTTCACTTGGGCGACGCTGTCGCGATCGTAGTTCGGCCCGCGATGACCGCCGCGCAACACCAGATGGGTGTCGGGATTGCCCGGGGTTTGAATGATCGCAGGATGCCCCTGGCTGTCGACACCGAAATGACGATGCGGGTGGGCGGCCGAACGCATGGCATCGCTGGCAACGGCCACGCCGCCATCGGTGCCGTTCTTGAATCCGACGGGCATGCTCAGGCCGCTGGCCATTTCCCGGTGGATTTGCGACTCAGTGGTGCGGGCACCGATGGCGACCCAGCTCAGCAGATCGTCGAAGTAGCCGGCCGCCATCGGTTGCAACAGTTCGGTGGCAATTGGCAAGCCGAGGCGCAGCATTTCGCGCATCAGTTCACGGGACAGGGTCAAGCCGCCGGCCATGTCATCGCTGCCGTCAAGCTGCGGGTCGTAGGCCAGGCCTTTCCAGCCGACCGTGGTGCGGGGCTTTTCGACGTAGGCGCGCATTACCAGCAACAGCTGGTCGCTGACTTCGGCGGCGAGGCGAGCGAGGTGGGTGGCGTATTCGAGGGCGGACTGGGGATCGTGAATCGAGCAAGGGCCGACGATGACCAGCAGACGGGAATCTTCACCGTTGAGGATCGCGCGGACCGCGTCGCGGTGGGCGGCGACTTGCCGGGTCAGGGCGTTGTTGAGGGGCAGTTGCTGCTTGAGTTGCAACGAGCTGGGCAGACGCAGGGTCAGCGCTTCATTGGCGGGACTCAAGGTGGACAGCGGCAGAGCAGAGACGGACGAGTTCATATTCAGGCTTCCTGGGCTGGCGGCGGGTTCGTTCCCGCGCGCTCGGCCCTACTGGGGTGTTCGACAATTGGCCGGATTGGCTGCGTGTGTGTGCTTGCCACCTGTGGGTGACCGATCGGAGGCGGCAGGCTGTCCCGAGCGGAGGCTGCTAAATCGCCAGGCGGAAAAACTGTCGTAACGGTAATAGGTGGCGTAGTTCATTTCGTAAATCCTCTGGTTGTCTGGTGTGTCGCAAAAAAATCAGGAGCTGAAAAAACAAAACCCCCGGTCGGGAAGCCGACCGGGGGTTGAGAATTCTCTGGTGGCGACCCGTTTAAAGTGGGCGCCGTGTGGGTATCAGGCGCGCCAGTGGCTAAACCAATACCCAAAATAAAAGCTGACCGGAGCACAAACGTCAGTCGCCCGGGCAGCCGTAACCGAGCGTGAGGCGCTGGCGGTACGAAGCTGTAAGAGGGCGTTGAACATGGTCTGTCTCCGATGAATGCCCCGAGCTTACTAGAGGCCGGTGCGCGGTTTCAATCAGAAAATGCTATCGATGACCGATCACCCTTTCTATCGCTTGAGTGGTCGAGGTTTGTGACACACTTTGGGCGTCGCTCACGAGTGATGTCACAAGGGCGAACCATGACGACACTGATCGTTGGCACCTGCGGAGGTTTTAATGGCTTTTGACTGGCGCCCGGCAACATCCGGCGACCTTGATTTCGCTCGCGAACTGACCTGTCGCAACATGCTCCGCTATTACATTCAAAATGACCTGCTCTGGCAGGACGAGGCGTTCGATGTCGCCTGGGCCGGGCGCGAGAACTGGTTGATTGTCCGGGACGATGTCTTGCTGGGTTATGTGAGCCTCAGTCGCGACTCCAGGGCTTTGTATATCCGCGAATTGCACGTGCTGGAAGCGTTTCAGGGGCAGGGTGCCGGTTCCTGGGCGATCGATCAGGTATTGGCCATGGCGTGCAAGGAACGGCGTCCAGCATTACGCCTGACAGTTTTTGAAACGAATCCGGCCAAAGCGCTGTACGAGAGAAAAGGACTGAAGGTAGCCGGCCAAGACGAGTGTTTCCTGAGAATGCAGCGTGATCTCGATGAGCTGTACCGCTGAAACACGCTAGCGACAAGCCTTTCAAGATGTATTGAAACTTTTTATATAGCGCTTGCCGCTAGGTCTGCCAGTCGCTTTTTGCTAAGGTGTCCGGCAACCCAATAAGACCATATCGCGAGGTGTCTGCTTGATTAGGGTGCTAGTAGTCGATGACCATGATCTCGTTCGTACAGGCATTACACGAATGCTGGCTGACATCGATGGCCTGCAAGTAGTCGGCCAGGCTGAGTCGGGGGAGGAATCCCTGCTTAAAGCGCGTGAGTTGAAACCCGATGTGGTGCTGATGGACGTCAAGATGCCCGGGATCGGCGGTCTTGAAGCCACGCGCAAGTTATTGCGCAGTCATCCGGACATCAAAGTCGTCGCGGTTACCGTGTGCGAGGAAGATCCGTTTCCTACGCGGCTGCTGCAGGCCGGTGCCGCCGGTTATCTGACCAAGGGCGCCGGGTTGCCGGAAATGGTCCAGGCCATTCGCCTGGTGTTTGCCGGGCAACGCTACATCAGCCCGCAGATTGCACAGCAACTGGCGATCAAATCCTTTCAGCCGACCAACGATTCGCCCTTCGACGCGCTGTCGGAACGCGAGATCCAGATCGCATTGATGATTGTCGGCTGTCAGAAAGTCCAGATCATTTCCGACAAGCTCTGCCTGTCGCCCAAAACGGTCAACACTTACCGTTACCGCATTTTCGAGAAGCTCTCGATCAGCAGTGATGTCGAGCTGACGCTGTTGGCGGTGCGTCACGGCATGGTCGATGCCAGCCTCTGAAAATGACCGAAGTCTTTGATCCAGGCGCTTTTCTGTCGACCGTCAGTGGGCGCCCCGGCGTCTACCGCATGTTCGACAGCGATGCTCGCCTTCTGTATGTCGGCAAAGCCAAGAACCTGAAAAATCGCCTGTCGAGCTACTTCCGCAAATCCGGTCTCGCGCCCAAGACGGCGGCGCTGGTCGCCCGTATCGCCCAGGTCGAAACCACCATCACGGCCAACGAAACGGAAGCCTTGCTGCTTGAGCAGACGCTGATCAAGGAGTGGCGTCCGCCGTATAACATCCTGCTGCGCGATGACAAATCCTACCCTTACGTCTTTCTTTCGGATGGCCAGTTTCCTCGTCTGAGCATTCATCGCGGTGCGAAAAAGGCCAAGGGCAAGTATTTCGGTCCGTATCCCAGCGCGGGCGCGATTCGCGAAAGCTTGAGCTTGCTGCAAAAAACGTTTTTTGTTCGCCAGTGCGAAGACAGCTATTACAAGAACCGCACGCGCCCTTGTCTGCAATACCAGATCAAGCGCTGCAAGGCCCCGTGTGTCGGGCTGGTAGAGCCTGAAGTGTATGCCGAGGACGTTCGCCACTCAGTGATGTTCCTTGAAGGCCGCAGCAATGCGCTGACCGACGAGTTGTCCGCGGGCATGGAAGAGGCGGCGATCAACCTCGAGTTCGAGCGCGCCGCCGAGTTGCGTGACCAGATTTCGCTGCTGCGTCGAGTCCAGGATCAGCAAAGCATGGAAGGCGGAACCGGCGATATCGATGTGATCGCTGCGTTCGTCAATCCGGGCGGTGCCTGTGTTCACCTGATCAGCGTGCGCGGTGGGCGGGTGTTGGGCAGCAAGAATTTCTTCCCTCAGGTCGGCATCGACGAGGACGTTTCCGAGGTCATGGCTGCCTTTCTGGGCCAGTACTTCATTACCAGTCCTGAGCGCGACCTGCCGAGCGAACTGATCGTCAACGTGGTTCACGAAGACTTTCCGACCCTCATTGTGGCCATCGAAGAGCTGCGCGGTCGCGAGTTGACCATCAGCCATCGGGTACGGGGTACGCGAGCACGCTGGCAACAATTGGCGGTCACCAATGCCGAGCAGGCGTTGGGCGCGAGGCTGGCCAACCGTCAACACGTCGCCGCGCGTTTCGATGCCCTGGCAGAAGTCTTGAACCTGGACGAGCCGCCACAGCGCCTGGAGTGCTACGACATCAGCCACTCCAGCGGCGAAGCCACCGTGGCGTCGTGCGTGGTGTTCGGTCCGGAAGGCCCGATCAAGTCCGACTATCGTCGTTACAACATCGAAGGCGTCACCCCGGGCGACGACTATGCGGCCATGCACCAGGCCCTGACGCGGCGCTTCAGTAAACTGAAGGACGGGGAGGGCAAGTTGCCGGACATTCTGCTGGTGGACGGCGGCAAGGGTCAGCTGTCGATGGCCCGCGACGTGCTCAATGAGCTGGCGGTGCCTGACCTGATTCTGCTGGGCGTGGCCAAGGGGGCGACGCGCAAGGCCGGTTTTGAAACCCTGTACCTCAACGACGCAGCTCACGAATTTACCTTGCGCGGTGATTCCCCCGCGCTGCATCTGATTCAACAGATACGCGATGAAGCCCACCGTTTCGCCATTACCGGGCACCGGGCCCGCCGTGGTAAAACCCGGCGCACCTCGACACTTGAGGGCGTTGCAGGCGTCGGACCGACACGCCGCCGCGATTTGTTAAAACATTTTGGTGGATTGCAGGAGCTGTCTCGTGCCAGCATCGAAGAGATCGCCAAAGCACCCGGGATCAGTAAAAAGCTCGCAGAGTTGATTTATGCAAATCTGCACAGCGAGTAGAATGCCACCTCACCTCGTAGCCAGTTGTGCCGATGAATATCCCTAATCTGATTACCGTTCTACGCGTCCTGCTCATCCCGATCTTCATTTTACTGTTCTACCTGCCGTACCAATGGAGCTACATGGCCTCCGCTTCGGTCTTCGCATTTGCCGCCGCCACAGACTGGCTGGACGGTTATCTGGCCCGTCGTCTGGAGCAAAGCACACCATTCGGGGCGTTCCTTGACCCCGTGGCTGACAAGCTGATGGTGGCTGTTGCGCTGGTGTTGCTGGTGCAAGAACACGGCAACCTGTGGCTCACGCTGCCGGCGGCCGTCATCATCGGCCGCGAAATTGTCGTCTCGGCGCTTCGCGAGTGGATGGCCGAACTCGGTGCACGGGCTCACGTTGCCGTGTCGAACCTGGGCAAATGGAAAACCGCCGCGCAAATGCTGGCGCTGGTGATCCTGCTGGCCAATCCATCGGACTTTACCTTCTGGGTCTTGATCGGTTATGCCTTGCTGCTGGTATCTGCCGGCCTGACATTGTGGTCCATGGTCCAATACCTGCGGGCTGCCTGGCCGCATCTGAAGACCGACGTGGAAAAGAAATAAAACTTTTTTGAATCAAAGGGTTGACGGGGCTTCTGGATTCTATAGAATGCGCCACACCAAGACGCGGGAATAGCTCAGTTGGTAGAGCACGACCTTGCCAAGGTCGGGGTCGCGAGTTCGAGTCTCGTTTCCCGCTCCAGATGTTGTTTTGCAGAGCTCCATTGAGCTCTGCAAATCTAGAAAATAGAGGCTTCGGCCTCTTTTTTCGTTCCGGCGAATTCTACCGAAATCTACCTGCAGCCACGAATTTTAAGTACATCAATGAGTACATTGAAATCCGCGCTTTGCTGATAGCCGTTTCCAGATAGATGACGCATTGCCGGACCCGTACATCTCTCACTCTTTTTAGCCTTTTTAAGCGGACGCCCATTCCACAAGAATGCCGTCCCTATTTCGAGTCCTTCAAGGTCCAGGTCATTGCCAATATGTGGTGTCGCAGGAGCGCCAGCGGTTTGGGGATTGTATGCCTCCAGGCTTTCCGAACCTGATCACAGCCTGCTTTGCCGGAGTCTTGCCGGCGTACAGAAAATGATTAGGTGCAGAAAGTGGGGTTAAACGGCTTGGCGTTTCTCCAGCGGTTGCTACAAGAGATTGGGCTTGGGGAAGTGGCTTTACTTAAAGTTTGAAGACTTCCTTTAGCATCCCTTCCAAATGTTTTGGCTTACGGCCCAACAGTTTTTCAAGCGTACGACTGCTCTGGTCAAAAGCGCCATTATCGATGGCGTTACCCCAGCCGCTGATGAATTTCGCGACCGCAGTTGGCCAGCCTTCACTTTCCCGAGCTGCAATGAATGCTTCAGCGGAAATTGGCTGGTACTCAATGGGCATGCCCGTCAATCGAGAAAACCCGTCTGCGACATCTTGGAATGACCACGTCTGTCCTGCATTTAGCAAGCAGGTGCGGTTCTCGTACCCAGTCTGGGTGAGCAAGGCAGCACCTGCTTCTGCAAGCTCTGCGTAGGTGACTGGCCCAATTCGACCTTGGCCTGCTGGGACACTGAAGCCTTCATTTGCCGCATTGGCACCGATGAAGAAGGGCAAGTCGTCGGCGTATAACGGATGTTGAATAATCGTGTACGTGAGGCCCGACTTTTCAAGAAGTCGCTCGGTAGCAATATCGCTCTCCGTCACCCCTTCAATAGGTGCCAGCTCATCGTTGATCCGTTGAATACTGGTGTAAACCACATGGCGAACACCCGCCCGGCCGGCAGCAACGATCACGTTTGTATGGTGGGCAACACGATCACTGAACGCAACGGCTGATACCAGGTAGATTTTTTCAACTCCTTCGAATGCCGCCACCAACGAATCGTAGTCGGTGTAATCCCCGTAGCGCACTTCTATGCCTAAGGCAGCCAGAGGCTCAGCCTTTTCAGTATCACGTGCCATTGCCACAACATTTGATGCCGGGATTTTTTGTACCAGTGAACGCAAGACTGCATTGCCCAATCTGCCTGTCGCGCCAGTAACTAGAATTTTTGTCATGAGTCTTTGCTTTCCAATCGTAATGATCCGGTAGGCACAATCATGACCAAAGCATCAGGGATAAATTAGTCTCCAATCGGTAGAATCACCTTCAACCAAAAGTTGGAGATGACCATGGAAACCCTCGGCAATCTGGAATCGTTCGTTCGCGCCGCGGAGGCCAGCAGCTTTTCCGAAGCAGCCAGGCGTATGGGGATTTCCGCTGCTGCCGTGAGTAAGAATGTGGCACGGCTCGAAGCCAATTTAGGCACCCGACTCTTCCAGCGCAGCACAAGAAGCCTGACCCTCACTGAGGCAGGAGAATTGTTCTACCAGCAAGTCTCGGGCAGCGTCGAAACCATCCAAGGTGCTATCGCGCAAATAGGTGATGCCCGAGAAGTCCCGGCAGGGCGATTACGGGTCAATTTGTCTCCGTCTTTCGCTTACGATTATGTCCTGCCACTACTCAAAAGTTTCAAACAGCGTTACCCCGAGGTAGTTCCGGACTGGCACTTGGAAATCCGTCGCGTCGATTTGATTGGTGAAGGTTTTGATGTGGCCATTGGTGGCGGTATTGAATTATCTCCGGGAATCGTAGCGAGAGAGTTGGCCAAACTTCATCTTGTCGCTGTTGCAGCTCCGCAGTGGTTGGAGGGGCGGACAATGCCCGTTGTTCCTGGCGATTTGCAGGGGGTGGATGGCATCGTAATGCGTTCGACCAGCACAGGGCGTTTGCTCAACTGGACACTTCGGGATGCTGGAGAAGGGCGGTTTGATGTCAACCTGAAACCGACGGCCATAATGAACGATCCAGAAGCATTGTGTAGCTGTGCATTGATGGGGTTGGGTGTCGGGCTGGTACCGATGGAGCGCGCGTGGCCTTGGTTGCAACGCGGTGATCTGGTTCGTTTGTTACCGGATTGGTATGTGGATCTAGGTGTCGTTTCGGTGTACTTCTCGTCCCGAAAAGCTTTGCCGGCCAAAACACGAGTGTTCTTGGATTTTCTGCTGGAGCATTTTCAAGGATCGCTCAGCCAGCGTTTCCGTGCCGATTGAGCGCCCAACCTCGGTTGGGCGCCTTCTGACTCAGCCAGTGTGATGACTCTTTGCAAGGCCGTAGATGGATGTGTCGAAGCCTTCGAAGCGCGCCTTTAACTGCAACGCCAGATACAGCGAATAATGCCGTGACTGGTGTAGGTTGCCACCGTGGAACCAGAGGTTTTCCTGCTGTGTGGGCTTCCACATGTTGCGCAATTCGCCCTCATACGGACCAGGATCATTCGTGGTTCCAGACCCCAGTCCCCAGCAACGGCCGACCTTGTCAGCGACTTCCTGGGAAATCAGCTTCGCCGCCCACCCATTCATTGAGCCATAGCCCGTGGCGTAGACGATCAGATCTGCAGGTAGGCGGCTGCCATCGTTGAGGACGACGGCATCTGCTTCGATGCGTTCGACACCCAGGCCTGGCGCGCTTTTGAGCTTGATCGTGCCGTTAGCGATGAGTTCGCAGGCGCCGACGTCTATGTAGTAACCAGAACCACGGCGGACGTACTTCATGAAAAGGCCAGATTCGTCATCACCGAAATCGAGCATGAAGCCGGCCTTGGTCAAACCCTCGTAGAAGTCCTTGTCACGCTCCTTGATCGCCTCAAAGATGGGTTGATGGAAGCTTGGCATCACTTTGTAGGGGATAGAGGCGAATAGCATGTCAGCCTTGTCGGTGGTCAAGCCTGTCTCCAGGGCGTCTTCAGAGTAGAGCCCGCCGAAGACCAGCTCCATCAAGCTGTCGGAGCGTACGATGTGGGTGCTGGAGCGCTGCACCATGGTCACCTCGACACCGTTCTCCACCAAGTTGGCGCAGATATCGTGAGCAGAGTTGTTGGCACCGATGACAACCGCGCGCTTGCCGCGCCAGGCGTCCCCGCCGGGGTGGCGGCTGGAATGGTGCTGCTGGCCATTGAAAATCTCAGCACCCGGGTAAACAGGAACGTTGGGGACGCCAGACATGCCAGTGGCGAGGATCAACTGTGTAGGCTGTAAAGTCAAACGCTCGCCATCGCGCTGCACTTCAACCTTCCAGGTGCCACTTTGCTCGTCAAAGTTGGCACTCACGCATTCGGTACGCGGCCAATAATTGAGCTCCATGACTTTGGTGTACATTTCCAGCCAGTCTCCAATCTGGTCTTTTGGGGTGAAGACTGGCCAGTGATCGGGGAAGGGCAGGTAAGGCATATGGTCGTACCAGACAGGGTCGTGCAGGCACAGCGACTTGTAGCGACCGCGCCACTGATCTCCAGGACGCTCGGCTTTGTCGACGATCAGAGTTGGCACGCCCATTCGCTTGAGCCGCGCAGCGAGCCCCAGCCCACCTTGGCCGCCACCAACGATCAGGCAGTAAGGTTGGGTGGTAATGCCTAGCGAAGCTTCTTCATCTTGGCGACGCTCTAACCAGTTGCGTTTGTCGGCGTGGGTGTGACCATGACTTGCACCCATTGGACGACGGCGGCCACTGGGTTCTTCAAAGCCTTTGAGCTCGCGCATGGCTGTCAACAGCGTCCAGCACACACCGTCTTTTAGGCGAACGTAGCCTTTACCTCGCGCCGCTTCGGTTTCCAGGCTGATCCAACCTTCGAGCACACCGTCATTCAGCGTCGCTTCACCTTCCAGTTTCCATCGCTCAGGACGAGTCTGGTCGAGGCGTGCTTCGAGCATGTCTCGGATGGCAGGCTTGCCTTCGAGGGTCACCAGGTTCCAGCTGAAAAGTAGCAGGTCACGCCAGTGACACTCTTCGGCAAACAGTTCCAGTACGCCGTCCACATCACGTTGGGCGAGACGCTCGCCGAGGTTTTCGACCCAAGCCGCGAGTTGAGCAGTTGGCGTGTGCAGAGGTGTTTCAAAAGCGATGTTCATGGGGCTTCTCCGATCTTGTTGTTTTTGTACAACTTGCCCCTGAGCAAGGCTCGGGCCACCTTCGCGAAAGCCCCATTGCAGAGCGGCTGCTGCGGTGTTGCTCAGGCTTGGATTCGCAGATCTGTCACGATTCTGAAAATGGTGGATGACAGAGTGTCACTCGGTGCAAAAAGCGCTGGTTGCGATCTTTTCATATAAGCTGCGAACAGACCCGTGTCCTAACCGTAACGGAGAACAAGAATAATGAAGCCGGCCTTGATCAACGCCCATGCACAACAAGTGCTGCAAGCCGTGCAGGGTACTCACGCCACCCATGGCCCTATTGCTGACTTGGCTATCACACGATCCTGGCGCCGGTGCCTGGATCAATATCAGCTCGATCCTGCCAGTCGCCGCGCACCTAACGTGGTTGAGCATCCACGCTTGCAGGATCACCGCGCGCCACTGGAACACATCATCGCTGTGGCTCACTGGCAGATGAGCAACTTGCACCAACAGCTCGGACGTGATGGCCACGTGGTGCTACTCACCGACGCTCGCGGTGTGGCGATCGACAGCGTGTTCAATGACTCCGAACGAGCCGAATTGCAGCGTTCCGGACTTTGGCTCGGTTCGGTATGGAGCGAGGATTGTGAGGGAACCAACGGTGTCGGCACCTGCCTGGTCGAGCGACAGCATGTCACTATCCGTCGTGATCAACATTTCCGTGGCAAGCATGCCGGCTTAACCTGTTCGGCCAGCCCAGTATTTGATGCGAGCGGAGAGTTGCTCGCCGTTCTTAACCTCTCTTCTGTGCGAGAGGAACAAGGTCTTCAGCAGCACTTCAAAGCAATGGCATTGACCAACCTGACAGCCCATTTGATCGAGAGCTGTTATTTCCTGGGGCATGATCCGCAGCGATACTTGCTGCGCTTCCCACCCGGAGTCCGGCTACGTCGGGCTATTGGGGGAGGGGTTGCTCAGTTTCGACGAGAGCGCTTGTATCTGTTCAGTCAATCATGCGGCGCTCGAGCTGCTGGGCCTCAGCCGTGAGCAGGTGGTTGGGCAATCTCTGACGATGTTGCTGGAGACACCTCTCGATCAGGTGATGAGTCAGGCCAGCTCGCAGCCAAGTGTCTGCTGGCCAATGCGGCTGCTGGACGGACGCCAGCTCTACGGACAGTTGCGAGAACCCTTACGCCGAGTGCCTTCCGGCACTCCTGCAATCCCCAAAATTGACGACGGGCAAGTGTGTCTCGAAGATCCGCGCTTGCAACGCGGCTTTGCTCGCGCATTGCGTGTTTTGGAGCGTGACGTACCCGTGTTTTTACAAGGTGAAACCGGTACAGGCAAAGAAGCTTTTTCTGCTGCGCTGCATCGCGCCAGCTCCAGGGTTAGCCAGCCGTTTGTAGCGATCAATTGCGCGGCCATTCCAGAAACGCTGATCGAGAGCGAGCTGTTCGGCTATCACGGCGGCAGCTTTACTGGCGCACGCAAGGACGGAATGATCGGTAAGCTGGAGCAAGCCCATGGCGGCATTCTATTTCTCGATGAGATCGCCGATATGCCCCTGGCGTTGCAGACTCGCCTGCTGCGGGTGCTGGAGGAACGTCAGGTGGTGCCCCTAGGCGGCGCGACGGCACGTCCGCTCGATATTCGCCTTATCAGTGCCAGCCACCAGGATCTGCACACCTGTGTGGTCGAAGGGCGTTTTCGCGAAGACTTGTTTTATCGCATTGCCGGTTTCTCCGTGCAGCTCCCACCGTTACGTGAGCGTTCAGACAAGGGTCGTTTGCTCGACCTTCTACTGCGCGAAGAGGCAAAAGGTGCAAGGATTCGGCTCGAGGCCGGAGTTAGAGAGCGCTTGCTGACGCATCCTTGGCCGGGTAATGTCCGGCAGCTGCGCACGTGTCTGCGCACACTGATAGCGTTGTCGATGGAGGGACGTGTCACTCTGGAGGACTTGGCGGAGTTGCTACCGGCAGTTCCAGCCGTGTTAGCCGAAAACCCACTTGGAGTGTCCGAACGGCAGACACTGCTAACGTTGATTGAGGCGGAACATTGGCACATCGCTCATGTCGCCGCCCGCCTGGGGATCAGCCGTAATACGCTCTACCGCAAACTGCGCCAGCATGGTATTTCGCGCCCCGGTTGAATGCCGAACCGCTGTGCCTGACTGACGTCTTGAAGGATACCGGCCAAGTGATGTCGGTTTGAGCGGGCTACAACCCTGACCGGGGCGCCGATAGTCGTGTCGAAGGCGTGCTCAAATTGGCCACTGGCATCACCACTCAGATATTGACCTTGAACCGGCAGTTATTCGGCTTCATGAAGCGAGCTGAACCACTCCGCATACGGAGTATTCGTCACCCGGTACCTGTTGAGGTCAGGACTATCATCTTCCCACCAGACAGGGCCCCGTTCACCGAGCGCTACCTTGGCCTTTTGCACCTTTTCCCGGCCAGCTTCGTTTGCGATGCGTCTCCCGAAGCCTTAGCTTTCTTCACCTCACGTCGAGCTGCCATGAGCTCATCTACGAGACTCTGCCGCACATCCTCCTTAAGCGATGGATTAGAACATCGCCACAGCTGCCCTTTGACAACAAAGTAACGACCGTCAGGTGTTACTGGGTTCATTCCACACCTCCGATTTTCCAAAGGGCGCTCGTTCAATGAAGTCACAATGGATGACTACCTAAGTTCTCGGGTAGGACGGCGGTTACGTTGTTTAACCCCAAGCAGTATCCCTGCTATTAGCACTGTGCCCGTCGCGCTTTTTCGTCAGCCTTGATAGCTGATGTGCGATACGTCAGCAAAACGATACAGGTGACCACAATCGCCCCACCCAGAACCTGCCCCGCACTGAGCATCTGATCCAGCACAATCCAGCCCATCAGTAACGTCGCCAGCGGCTCGATGTTCATTACCGGCGCATTGCGTGGCATGTCCAGCCGAGGCACCAAAATAAACAGTACGATAAAACCCGTGCCGTACAGCACCACCAAGGTGGCAAGGGCCAACCATCCGGTTGACGTCGCGGGCAGATTTAGTCCGCCTGGAAGGGCGCCAGCCAACCCCGCAAGATTGACGCTGCCGAATACGATAAAAATGGTCAACAGACTGCGCACCGAACCACGTACCTGAGACAACTTGTGGTCAGTAATCCACAGCGCGCATGCGAATACGCTGGCGGCGCAGAACGCGAACACGACGCCCAGCAGCCATTCTTGGCTGACGTTGGTCGTGGTCGACACACGCCCGGGGACATCCAACACAAACACCAGCCCAACCAGAATCAAACCCATCAACGTAGCGGTGCGTGCAGTCGGTCTCGGGCCACCCACTACCCAGGTGAGCAACGCCAGCAAGATAGGAAACACGTTGGCCACCAGCAGCGCCAGCGCCACTGGGATTCGTGCTACAGCGGAGTACAGACACAGGCTCTGCACGGTAATCAGAAGGCCCAACAGCAACTGCCAGTGCCAGGTACCCGGCGGCGGACGCAGACTTTGTTTTTGCCACAACACCAGGATGGCGAGCACCAGCAAGGTCCCGCCAGAACGCATCAAAATCGCCAACAACACACCCGCGCCATCGTCAAAAGCGACCCGTGCCGCCACATGGTTACCGGCGAACGCGCAGCCCATGCACAAAAGTATGATCACGGCGAGATGGCGGGGGAAGGGTATGGTTTGGGCATACGTAGGGCGGGGCATGGCAGGTCTCGAAGAGTGATAGGCCGACTCAGGTGGCGGGGGCATTTTTATAATGTTGTCGTACAACTGGATTGGTTTGTATCGTATTCGAGTAGGCCGGGCAAGAGGGTTTCGGGCGCTGCAGGCTCTGGTATTGCGTTGGAGGGGTGATTTTTTGCTTCTTTGGTTAATGATTGGAGATCGTATGACTAGGGTGCGCAGGCCTATTCCGACCATATTTTTGCTGGTTATGGCGATAAAAATATTCGGCCAGACGAGAGCCTTTCAGGCCTTCTCCAATTGCCATACATCTTTAAACTAGCTATTAGCTTGAGGACTTGCTTGTCCGTTGCTTACCTTGAACCGATCCACGCTGCTCGACGCAAAGCGTGAGTTCCATGATGGCGGCCTCAAAGGCAAGCTGGTTTTGATAGATCTTGAGTCGCAGGGAAGGGAGCAGATCTGAATTTGGCATCGCGAATCCTCCGTCGAAGAGATCGGCGTAGCAGCACGAAAGTTTTTAGGACTGGAAGATCTTTCTAGTAGGGCAGAGCAATCCGCAGACCGCACAGGTTTTGATCGGTAGTTCACTCTTCTTCAAAACGACTCCCCGACATCCAGTTTGGCGAGCAGTTTCTGGCCACGATCCCAGAGTGCTTGCTGCTTGGATTCAGTCATACGATCGAGGTTTTTATAGACCATGCCCATGCGCTGATTGCTGCGCAAAAGGTCGCCGTGACGCATTAGAAAATGCCAGTAAAGCGAATTGAAAGGGCAGGCGTCGTCCGTCGTGCTTTCACTGACTTTGTACGCGCAGTTACGGCAGTAGTCGGACATACGCTTTATATATTGGCCACTGGCGCAGTAAGGCTTGGAGCCCAGGTAACCACCATCGGCATGCATGACCATGCCCAATGTATTGGGTAGCTCGACCCAGTCGAATGCGTCCATGTAGATCGCCAGGTACCAGTCGCAAATCTGGCTCGGCGCGATGCCGGCCAACAACGCAAAGTTGCCGGTGACCATCAACCGTTGGATATGGTGGGCATAGGCATGTTTCAAACTTTGGCCGATCGCCTGGCCCATGCAGTTCATCTTGGTGTCGCTTGTCCAATAGAACTCTGGAAGCGGCCTGCTGTTGCCAAACAGATTGCCGCCGGCGTAGTCGGGCATTTTCAGCCAGTAGACGCCGCGTACATATTCACGCCAGCCAATGAGTTGACGGATAAAGCCTTCGGCAGCGTTTAATGGAATGCTGTGCGCCCAGTAAGCAGCCTCGACGTCGCTGCACAATTGACGCAGATCCAACAGGCCAATATTCAGCGCGGCGCTGATCCGCGCGTGGAACAGGAAGGGTTCATCACTGGCCATCGCATCCTGGTAGTCGCCGAAGGCTGCCAAACCCCAGTCAAGGAAGTAGTCCCACAGCGCTTGGGCATCGGCGTGAGTCACCGGGTAGTCAAAGGTGTCGAGGGCGCCGTAGTGGCTGGAAAAGTTTTTTGCAACCAGCGCCAGCACGTCCTGGGTGATGGCATCGGCCGAAAAACGGAGGGGTGAGGGGGCTCTAACGCCTTTAGGCAGTGCCTTGCGATTTTCGGCATCAAAGTTCCAGGCGCCGCCGACCGGGCTGCCATCGCCGTTGAGCAACAAGCCACTCTTGCGTCGCATCTCGCGGTAGAAGAACTCCATGCGCAGCTGCTTTTTGCCTTCGGCCCAGGATGCAAATTCGAATCGGGTGCAGTAAAAACGGGTATCGGTATGCCACTGAATCGCCAAGCCGCAATCTTTGAGCGACTGCTCCAGGCGCCAGTCACCGCATTCTGTCAGGTGCAACTCATCCGGCTGCAGCAGCGACTGCCAGCGCCGTAACTCGCCCGGCACCGAGCCGCTATTTTGCGGATCATCGAGCGTGACGTATTGCACGCGAATGCCACGCTGCTGCAATGCCTCAGCAAAATGGCGCATGGCACTGAAGATCAGTGCGATTTTTTGCGGGTGATGGGGCACATGACTGGCTTCCTCCATCACTTCGACCAGTAAAACCGTATCACGCTCGCTGTCCAGCCCCTTCAATGAGGCCAGGTCAAAAGACAACTGGTCGCCCAAAACCAGGCATAGTCGGTGAGTCTTATTCATTCGACAGAGTCCAACGGAAGGTGACTCACCAAGGCGCAGTCAGCGAGAAAGGAATGCGTAACGGCTCAATGCGCCCTTCACGTGAGCCGCACATCTCGTCATGGACGCACTGCTGCACAAGCACGCAGGGGAATGGCGGGACAAACTGCAACAACTCACGCAGGTGATTGATGGAGCGAAGGTGCATAGGCTTCGCTGTATCGTCCAGCAACGTGAACTGGCCGTGATCCAGCCCGACTCGCGCCAGATAAAAACCGCCTTCCAGAGACAGCAGCTCCAACTCTCGTACTTCGCCATTGGCGGCCCGTTCGGTCAACGCTTGCAGATTCAAGGTTCACTCCCTGCCTACCACGGTAGGCGTTCTCCGTTATAAGCAAAGAAATTGCCGCTGTCGGCAGGCGCCAAGCGGTCAATCAGTGATAACAATTCGCGGGCAGCGAGGCTTGCAGGCCTGGCGGCAGAAGCGCCTTTAAAGGGCTGGGACAGGCCCGAAATGACCGTGCCTGGATGAAGACTCAGTAAACGGGTCTGAGGGCGTGTTCGTGCCAGTTCAATCGCAGCCGTTTTAATCAACATGTTCAACGCCGCCTTGGAGGCGCGATAGGCATACCAGCCGCCCAGACGGTTATCGCCAATACTGCCGACCTTGGCGGAGAGCACGGCCATTGCGCCGCGAGCGTCAAGCAAGGGCAAGAAGTGACGCAAAATCAGTGCAGGCCCGAGTGTGTTGACTTGGAATATCGCCTGAAGCGCATCCGCTTCAATAGAGGTGTAACTTTTTTCAGGCTTGATGTCTTCGCGATGAAGCAGACCGGCTGCATGCAAAATCAACTGATACGGGGCTTCTTCGGCTAATTCGGCGGCTGCGCTGGCGATACTGTCGGGCTTTTCCAGATCCAATCCTGGAGCACTGTTGCGCCCCAGTTCACGAACAACCGAGCATCTTGGATCTTCGTTGAGCAACTCACAAAACGCCGCGCCGAGCGCTCCACTGGCGCCTATCACCAAGGCGCGGTAGCCGTAGCCGAGTGAGTTCATCTCAAAGGAACTGTTCATTTTGCCTCTCCCACACCTTGTACGGATTTTGGGCCTTAACTGCGTCGCCCAATCAGTTGCAGGAACTCGAGACGCGTAGCGGATGACTCGCGAAAGGCCCCCAGCATCACTGAGGTCGTCATCACAGAGTTTTGCTTTTCCACGCCCCGCATCATCATGCACATGTGCTTTGCCTCAATGACCACGGCCACGCCGGCCGCATCGGTGATGTGATGGATGGCATCAGCAATTTGTTTTGTGAGGTTTTCCTGGATCTGTAAGCGGCGGGCGAACATATCGACGACTCGGGCGACCTTTGATAGACCCAATACCCTTCCTGTGGGGATGTACGCGACATGAGCCTTGCCGATGAAGGGCAGCAGGTGATGCTCACACAATGAATACAGCTCGATATCGCGCACGATGACCATTTCATCGTTTTGCGATTCGAACAGGGCACCGTTGGTCACGTCTTCCAGACTCATCGTGTAACCGTTGCAAAGGTATTGCATCGCTTTGGCTGCGCGCTTGGGCGTGTCCAGCAGTCCTTCACGCTCAGGGTTCTCGCCTACGGCGACGAGAATTTCACGGTAATGCTTGGCTATTGATGGGTTCATTTAGATTCCTCGCAGCCATGCTGCGCTTCATGTTTCGGCAATCCTTGGCAGTAGGAGAGTGCCTGCTGCGCACCAGAAAACACGTTGTGCACCCGATCAGCTATGACCCAGTTCCTTCGTCGGGCCAATGTCAAAGCGAAGCGTTCTAGGGCTGCTTTGTTTTCAACGTGGGCCGCTCGTCTGGTGCGGGTTTTGACTCCGGCACCCCGCAACGGTCATCCCCACAGCGACGGCGGCCATCAGGGTGAGGAAGCCATGCCAAATGGGGGCGTAAGCGGCAGAAGCAGCGATAACCTAAAGCAAGCAGCGGTCGGATGGCACGCCATGTCAATGGCGCAGCCCAAAACCCCAGGCCTGCGGCTCGCCAGCTCCACAAGGTGGCGTCCAGACCGGTTACCCAGCGGCCATCGGCGAAACGGGCGTGCAGCGAGGACTGCATTTGCTCGAAAGTGAACCCGAGTGCCTTGGCGTCGAACGCACCGCTGCTGATGTCAATAAAAAGCAGTCGACTCTCTGTGGCGTGTCGATTCAGGATTTTGATTTCACGCGCACACAGTGGACATTGACCGTCGAAGTACAGCGTCAGTGGCCAATCCTTTTTATTGTACATTTCTAGCGACCTTGTATAGGTTTTGTACAAGATATGCTGAAAGAAAAGGACTGACAATGGGCACGATTCATTTGGCTGTTACGCTCAAACTGGAAGAGCGGCTGGTGTTCATTCGAAGGCTGCACTTTTCCCCGAGCATTTTGAGCAGGTTCGTCAATGGGAGTCCGGAATTTGCACATCAGGTCAAGGCGCAATTGCCAGGCTAGATGGACAGCATTGAAACCGCGCTCAGGAGCCTGGCGCTCATGTGCTACGTGTAATGTGCGATACCGTAAATCCGCCGAGCTTCATGAATCGCCTTGGTGAATCCCCCCGAAAATCAGGGCTTGCTGCAGTTGGTGCCGGTCATTAACCGCAACGACGACGACCACCGGGCCAAACACCTCGTGCTTAAGTAACTCGTCATTGTTGATCAGTAGCTCAGCGTCGGCTTCGAATAGCTGTGGATGAGCCTGGCTGCCTTCTTGATGATGGCCTGCTCGATGGTGAATTTGACCAATTCCAGACGGATCCACCGCAAATGGCGTCTGCCTCTGTCCTACTCTTGAATACTCAGTGCTTGCCAGCTGAACCTCCCTCGACAAGATCAACGACCCTAAATTGCTTGGGCGGTTATGTTCGGCATTGAAATAGGGAGGCTTCGGCTTGAGAAAAAGGGCTTATGTCCAATGCGGTCGTGAATGATTTCATCCCGCAGCGGATCAGCGTCGTCCGGTCCGGGTGCTCACGTCTATCCATACGGCCAACACCAAAATGCTGCCTTTGACGATCATCTGCCAGTAACTGTCGACGTCAAGCATGGACATGCCGTTGTCCAGGCTAGTAATGACCAGCGCGCCGAGGAGTGCACCATAGACCGTACCGGAGCCCCCGCGCATGGAGGTGCCACCGATAAAGCACGCAGCGATGGCGTCGAGTTCGCCCATGCTGCCGGCCGAGGGCGAGCCGGCGGCGAGGCGCGCCGTGTTCACCACGCCGGCGAGCGCGCACATTACGCCCATGATGCCGAAAATCCAGAGCTTCACGGCTTGCACATTGATACCGGACAGGCGCGTTGCTTCCATGTTGCTGCCAACGGAATAGACGCGTCGACCGAATACGGTCTGACTGGTCACGTAGCTGAACACACCCAGCAGAATCAGCAGAAGCAGAACCGGCACGGGGATGCCGTCATAGCTGTTGAGCGTTTGGACGAATCCGGCCAGCACTGCACCGATCAACAGCACTCGAAAAACGTCACGCGCCAGTGAATGTGGCGCCAGACCATGGAGCGCGCGATTGCGCCGTTGTTTCCAGGTCAGGAACAGCGTCAATGCGAACAGCAGAACGCCCAGGGCCATGCCCATCGTGTGTGGCAAATAACCCTGGCCAATGTAGACAAACTCCGGCGACACCGGGGCGATGGTTGTGCCGCCGGTAATCCCCAGTAAAATGCCGCGAAAAGCCAGCATGCCCCCCAGCCCCACGATGAAAGACGGGATGCGCAGGTACGCGGCCATGTAGCCGTTGGCAAGACCGATCAGCAGTCCGCACAGGGCGACAAGGCTGAGATTCGCCAGCAGCGGTATGTGGTAGATCACGTCGAGGATGGCCGCCACCCCACCGAGCAAGCCCAGCAATGAGCCGACCGACAAATCGATCTCGCCACTGATGATGACCAGCACCATGCCGCAGGCAAGAATCCCGGTGATGGACATCTGCCGCAGCAGATTGGACAGGTTGCGCGGTGTTAGAAATCCGCCCTCGGTCTGCCAGCTGAAGAACATCCAAATCATTGCCACGGCAACCAGCAGCGCGAGCATTTTGTAGCGGGTAAAAAGTTGTTTGACCTGATTCATTACGCGGGTATCCGATCATTATTGTTATAGCCACCAGATTGACTGAGTGCGGCGGCGAGCACCTGTTCCTGGGTGAGTTCGCGGTTGATGAAGTCGCCACGCAACTGCCCCTCGCCGATGACCAATACTCGGTCGGAAACACCTAGCACCTCGGCCAGCTCCGAGGAAACCATGATGATCGACACGCCTTCGGCCGCCAGCGCTCCCATCAACTTGTAGATTTCGTACTTGGCGCCGACATCCACACCCCGGGTGGGCTCATCGAGGATCAGCACCCGGGGTTTGGTCAGCAGCATCTTCGCCAACACGGCTTTTTGCTGATTGCCGCCGGAGAGACTGGTAATCGGCAGGAACGGGCTCGCGGTATTGAGGTGCAAGCGCGATATTTCCCGATCGATGCAACCCAGCTCGGCTTCGGCATCAATGCGGGTCAGTTTCGAGTAACCGTCCAGCACGGCCAGGGTGATGTTCTGGCCGACGCCCAGGTCTGGAATGATGCCTTGGCGCTTGCGGTCCTCGGGCACCAGGCACAGGCCGGCACGGATTGACTTGAGCGGCGTGCGGGTATCGATGGGTTGGCCGTCCAGCCAGACCTCGCCTTCATGACGGCCGGGGTAGGCGCCAAACAGCGCGGTCACCAGTTCTGTACGGCCGGCGCCGACCAGGCCGGCAATTCCGAGGATTTCCCCACGTTTGAGAACGAACGAAATATCGTCGACCCGTTTGCGTTTGGGGCTATCGACGTCGTAGCAGGTGATGTGGCGGGCCTCGAAAATCACGTCGCCGATGTCGTGCGGCTCGGTAGGGTAGAGGTTGCTCATTTCCCGTCCGACCATCTGGGTGATGATCTGCGCAATGTCCATGTCCGCCATGGCGGTCGTGGCGATGTGCTTGCCGTCACGGATCACTGAAATGGTGTCGCACACGGCGGCTACTTCGTCGAGCTTGTGGGAGATGTAGACGCAGGCAACACCCTTGGCCTTGAGGTCGCGGATGATGGCCAGCAACACTTCGATTTCTGAGCGGGTCAGGGCCGATGAAGGCTCGTCGAGGATCAGCAGGCGCGCTTGCTTGTTCAGTGCCTTGGCAATTTCCACCAGTTGCTGATAGCCGCCGCCGTACTGCGAAACCGGCAGCGACACGTTCATGTCCGGCACTTTCAGTTCACGCATCAAGGCTTCGGCACGGTGGATCATCGCCGGGTAATTCATGCGTCCACCGGGCAGCGTCAGTTCATGGCCCATGAAAATGTTCTCGGCCACCGACAGGTCGGGAACCAGCGTCAGTTCCTGGTGAATGATGACGATACCGGCGGCTTCGGTTTCGCTGATGGATTGGGCCTTGAGCGGTTGACCATCCCAGAGAATTTCGCCGTCCCAGGTGCCATGGGGGTAGACCGCCGAAAGGATTTTCATCAGTGTGGACTTGCCGGCGCCGTTCTCGCCGCACAGTCCAACGCACTCACCCGGCCTGACTTTGATGTCGATGCCATTGAGCGCTTTGACACCGCCGAAGGTTTTGACGATACCGTTCATTTGCAGCAGATAATCGGGCATGGCAGAGACTCATGAGCGTGAGGTATGTGGCTGACACTGCAGGAACCAGGGGCTGGCCGGGCTCCTGCAGCGGGCCGTTGAGACGTTACGCTCTGCTGTTCATTTCCCGGCAATCTGTGCCTTGGTGTAGAACCCGTCCTGCTCCAGCAGGTCAATGTTGTCCTTGGTCAACGGGGTTGGCGTGAGCAGGATGGTGTCCACTTTTTTGCTGCCATTGTCGTACTGCGAGCTATAGGCGGGTTTCTCGTTACGCGCCAGTTGTACCGAGAGTTTGGCGGCTTCTGAGGCGATGAGTTTCAGCGGCTTATACACGGTCATGGTTTGAGTGCCATCGATCACTCGCTTGACCGCTGCAAGGTCCGCGTCTTGCCCAGAAATCGGCACCTTGCCAGCCAGTTGCTGAGACGCCAATGCCTGTATGGCGCCGCCTGCCGTGGCGTCGTTGGAGGCAACGATGCCATCGATTTTGTTGTCGTTGCGGGTCAAGGCGTTTTCAACAATGCTCAGTGCTTCGGTCGGGCTCCATTCCTTCACCCATTGTTGGCCAACAATCTTGATGTCCCCCTTGTCGATGGCCGGTTGCAGCACTTTCATCTGCCCTTCGCGCAGAACTTTTGCGTTGTTGTCGGTGGGCGCGCCACCCAGCAGAAAGTAATTGCCCTTGGGCGCTGCTTGCAGCACGCCGCTGGCCTGCATTTCGCCGACCTTTTCGTTGTCGAATGAAATGTAAGCGTCGATATCGGCGTTGAGAATCAGACGGTCATAGGACACAACCTTGATTCCGGCCTTCTTCGCTTCGGCGACGGCGTTGGTCAGGACGGTGGCATTGAACGGCACGATGACGATCACATCGACGCCGCGGGAAATGAGGTTTTCGATTTGCGAGATCTGCTTTTGCTCGTTGCCATCGGCCGATTGCACGAAGACCTTGGCGTCCATTTTATCCGCTGCTGCGACAAAGTAATCGCGGTCCCGTGACCAGCGCTCCAGCCGCAGGTCATCAATGGAGAAACCGATTTTCGGGTGGGCGGCATCGGCCATCACCGGCAACGACAGCAGAGCCAAGGCGCCGGCCAATAGCGTGCGTTTTACGTTCTTCATGGTGGTGCGTCCTTTTATTGTTGTTGGAAAGACACTGCCTGATGATGAGTATCGGGCTGGTAGGACTGTAGAGAGTCGGCAGGCGTTGCGGACACAGATTTGTCGCGTAAATGTCACAGCCCCGCTGCCGGCTGACTTCGCTGGCGATCAGCGATAGATGAACCGGTTGACGACGTTCTCGAGCATCTCCTGCCTGCCGCTGACGGCTTGCGGGTTCAGCTCGTTAGCGAATGCATGTTCGGCCAGTGACTGGAGGTTGAAGTCACCCGTCAGCACCGCCTGCCCGAACGGCTGCTGCCAGCCGGAGTAGCGTTGATCCTTGAGTTGCTGCAGTCGGTCGTTCTGAACCATGGTGGCTGCCCGTTCCAGGGACAGGGCAAGAACGTCCATTGCACCGATATGGCCATGGAACAGATCAATCTCATCGAGGCTCTGGCGGCGGACCTTGGAGTCGAAGTTGAATCCGCCATTCATGAACCCGCCGGCCTTGAGAATTTCATAGGTCACCAGGGTCATTTCTTCGACGCTGTTGGGGAACTGATCGGTGTCCCAACCGTTTTGCGGATCACCGCGGTTGGCGTCGATGCTGCCGAAAATGCCCAGCGAGACGGCCGTCGCAATCTCGTGATGAAAGCTATGGCCTGCCAGGGTTGCGTGGTTGGCCTCGATGTTGACTTTGATTTCCTTTTCCAGACCGAACTGCTGGAGAAAGCCGAAAACGGTCGCGCTGTCGTAATCGTATTGGTGCTTGGTCGGTTCCTGCGGCTTGGGCTCGATCAGCAGGTCGCCTTTGAAGCCGATCTTGTGCTTGTGCTCGACCACCATGCGCATGAAGCGGCCCAGTTGTTCGCGTTCACGTTTCAGATCGGTATTGAGCAAGGTTTCGTAACCTTCGCGACCGCCCCACAACACGTAATTGGAGCCTTTCAGGCGTTGGGTGGCGTTCATGGCGCTGAACACCTGGGCGGCGGCGCAGGCAAACACTTCGGGGTCCGGATTGCTGGCGGCACCGGCGGCAAAGCGTGGGTTGCTGAAACAGTTGGCGGTTCCCCACAGCAGCTTGATTCCGCTGTCTTCCTGATGTCGCTCCAGGTGATCAACCATTTGCGCGAAGTGGTGGCGGTACTCCTTCAGCGAATTGCCCTCCGGGGCGACATCCGTGTCGTGGAAGCAGTAATAGTCGATACCCAGTTTGGAGAAAAACTCGAACGCGGCGGCCGCCTTGTCAATGGCCACCTCCATCGGGTCGCCGGTGTGTTGCCACGGGCGCTTGAAGGTTGCTGCACCGAACACATCGGACCCTGGCCAGACGAAGGTGTGCCAATAACAGGCAGCCATGCGCAGGTGTTCACGCATGGGTTTGCCGAGGATGACTTTGTCGGCGTCGTAGTGCCGGAAGGCGAGAGGCGAGTTGCTGTCAGGGCCTTCGTAGCGAATCTGGTCGACATTGGGGAAGTACGGCATCAGGCAAATGTCCTTGTTGTTCTTGGCGGTGTCCCGATACTAGCAACGGCCCCGTTACCGCTGATTACGAAAATCATCAACACAGGGTGCGATTTTGAGTATTGAGATTCGTCGACCGGGCGCCTAGTCTGTGCCAATCGCCGTCCAGGACGGCTTGCCTCCAGACCATAATAAAAACAATGAAAACCGTACCTCCCGTGCACCGCATCGCGCTGCTGTTCAACGGCAGCAAGATCTATGACCGCGGCATCATCAGCGGCATCGGCAATTACCTGAGCAGCACCCGTGCCTCTTGGGACCTTTTTCTGGAGGAGGATTTTCTCTGTCGCCTGAAAGGCATCGAACGATGGCAGGGGGATGGGATCATTGCCGACTTCGACGATCCGCTGATCGGTGAGGCGTTGGCCGGCATCGAGTTACCGGTGGTGGCGGTGGGCGGTTCCTACGAGGATGAGCGCGCCTATCCGAAAGGTATCCCGTATGTGGCCACCGATAACGACGCCTTGATTACCCTTGCTTACAAGCACTTGATCGAGGCAGGGCTGACACGTTTTGCCTGCTTCAGCCTGCCGGAAGCGCAGGCCAACCGTTGGGCGCAGGAACGGGAAAAATCCTTTCGACGATTGATGCAACGCGATGGTCTGCACGCTGAGGTCTATCGGGGCATGGGCACCAGCGCGCCACTCTGGGACAGCGCCGTCGAGCAGCAGATCGACTGGCTACAGAGCCTGCCCAAACCCATTGGTATCATCGCCGTCAGTGACGCCCGCGCCCGGCAGTTGCTGCAAGCCTGCCTGACCGCCGGAATCGCCGTCCCGGAGCAGGTGGCACTGATTGGCATCGACAACGACCCGTTGACCCGCTGCTTGACCCGGGTCCCCCTGAGTTCGGTCATCCAGGGCACCGAAACCATGGGGCGCACCGCTGCGCGATTGCTGCACCAGATGCTGCACGGCATGCCCTCCACCGGCATGCACATCCTGATACCCCCGGATGCGATCAACGTGCAGGTCTCGAGTTTGCACCAACCCTTGGGCAACCCATATGTCATGCAAGCCCTGCTGTTCATTCGCCAATATGCCTGCCAGGGCATCAAGTCCGCGCAAGTGGCGGCCTACGTGGGGGTGTCTCGCTCATCGCTGGAATCGCACTTTCGCGATGTGCGAGGCTGCAGCGTCCACGACGAGATCCTGGGTTTCAAACTGGCAGCCGCCACTAACGGGCTGGAGAACACTGATTCAGCCATCGCCGACATCGCGCGCAGTTGCGGCTTCAAATCGGCGCAGTACCTGCACACCGTTTTTCGCCGCGAGTTGGGGTGCACGCCCCGTGAATACCAGCAGGGCGCCAGATAGCGACGCGAGGCGTGTTTGGTCAATTGCTGTGGGGGGCGACCGTCAATTGCCTCCCTTTCTTTGCAAGGTCGGCGATACCGCCGCCCGCTGTCAGTGTTCTCATTGCCTTATCCGAGTGGCGCTGTGACCGGAGCGATCACTCCATGCGCCGCGAGGATGAGATCGGCGGCTCGCTCGCCAATGACGACGCAAGGAGCCATGGTGTTGCCGACGGTGATGCGCGGCATGATCGAGGCATCGGCGATCCGCAATTTTTCGATGCCGTACACGCGGAGTTGATGGTCGACCACCGACATCGCATCTCGGCCCATTTTCGCGGTGCAGGACTGGTGCCAGTAGGACACTGCAGAATTGCGGATGAACTGCTCCATGGCGCGGTGATCTTTTGGCCCGGGGACCACCTCGCGCTTTACCAACCCATTGAAGGCTTCGCTGTTGCCGATTGCCCGGCAGAGGTCGATCGACGCAAACGCCGACGCTATGTCCTCGGGTGCGCTCAGCGAGTTCGGTTCAATCAGCGGTGCATCCAATGGCCCGGCGCCCGATAGGCGCACGCGCCCTCGACTGACAGGCCTGGCCAGCCCTGCGAACGTCGTCCAACCCTGTTGCGGCGGCGGGATACCCACTTCAGCCGGGGAGGGCACCGCAAATTCAAGCTGACAGTGCAGCAGGTCTGGGGCGTCCAGGCGACTGTCGCTTTTCCAGTACACAGTGGTTTCACAACCACCGCCGCCCACAGCTTGGGGTCGCAAGTATTCCCAGGTACAGGCAAAGGCAATATGGTCCTGAAGATTCTGACCCACGCCGGGAAGGTGACTGATCGGAACGATGCCATGGGTGCGCAGTTCGCGCTCCGGGCCGATTCCTGACTGCATGAGCACCTTGGGCGTATTCACTGCGCCCAGGGACAAGACGACTTCGGCTTCGGCATAGAAGCAGTGGCGTTGACCTTCGATTATCACTTCGACACCGACCGCCCGTGAGCCGTCAAGAAGGACACGGGCCACCAATGCGCCGGTGAGGACCGTGAGATTCGGTTGGTGCAGCCGTGGCCGGATATAGGAATCGTAAACGGACTCGCGCCTGCCCTGATTAATGCGCAGATCGGTGATCGCGGCCCCGCCCGGGCCTTCCATCATCGCGCCGTTGGGACTGTCATATCGGGGAATACCGAGACGGCTGGCCGCTTCCAGTATTGCCTTGGCGAGGGGCTGAGGCGTAGCCGGCTGCTCGACATGCACGGGGCCACCAGAACCCCGCCGTGCGGCATCCGGGCTGCCGTGCCAGTTCTCGATTCTCCGGTAGTAATCCAGTACCGAATCGTATCCCCAGGCAGCGTCGCCGGACTCGGCAGCGAAGTGATCCCAGTCCGATCGATGCCCGCGTGCCCAGACCATCACGTTGATGCTGGATCCACCCCCGAGCCCCTTGCCCATGTTCAAGGAAAGACGACGACCGTTGAGGTGGGGATTGGCTTGTCCTTCGAATGCCCAGTCGCGCTCCGAACCGAGGTTCAGCGGCCACTGCGCGGGTTCTACAACCTCTGGGCCGTTGTATTCGTTGCCTGCTTCAATCAATAACACGCGTGCGTTGGACTGTTGGGCAAGGCGGGCAGCAACCACGCAGCCCGCCGTGCCTGCGCCACACACGATGAAGTCGTAGTTGCGCTCACTCAGATGATTCATGCGTCCGTTCCGTATCGATGCAGCGGTTGAGTTCTGGGTTATTAGTGGCGCCGCACGCAGCAATCACTGCTCGCCGACTTTTTTCACTGCCTCGAGAATCACCTTGGCCACTTCGGCTGGCTGCGACTGCTGGGGGACATGGCTGGTGCGCAGCTCCGCCAGGGTGGCGCCGATACGCTTGGCGGCAGAGCGCTGGACATCGGGATGGATCATCCGGTCCTCGGTGGCGAGCAGATACCACGACGGTTTGGTCTTCCAGGCCGAAACGGTCGTTTTATCCTCGAACGCGGAGGCTTTGATGGGGCCTTGCGTCGCGGTCATCACGGCGGTCTGCGTCGCAGGGAGGTCCTGGGCGAAGTCCTTTGCCATGCCTTCTGGCGTCAAGTAGAGGAAACCGTTGCCGTCAGCCTTGATCTGGCTGATGCCCGGAGGCGTGGGCGCGCCTTTTCCTTGCTCGCCGCTTGTTTGACCGGCATCAGGCGCGAAGGCGGCGACGTACACCAGGGCGCGGACTTTTTCGTCGCTGCCGGCCTGAGTAATCACGGTGCCGCCCCAGGAGTGACCGACCAGAACGACCGGGCCTGGCTGATTGTTCAAGGTTCTTTGCGTCGCGGCGACGTCGTCGGCAAGCGAGGTGAGCGGGTTTTGCACGACCGAAACTGCAACCCCTTTGGCCTGAAGAAGCGGCACGACCTTGGCCCAATCGGAGCCGTCGGCGAATGCGCCGTGTACGATGACCACCGAAGGCGTTGTATCTTTGGCCTGACTGACACCCGCGACCAATGTGCTTGCAAGGGCAAAGGCGACGGTGGCGGCTTTCGATCTGAATGTTTTCATTGCATCAGCTCCTGTGTGGGAGCTCAAATTCTGCTGACTGGCCTGCTTCGTGGGCATCGGTCATTTATCCGACCCAAGGCATTTTTTCATGGATAGCGCGTTGCACCTGGACATCTCATTGAGCGGAGCGTTGCGGGCGATCGGCCAGGTCGGGGACCTCAGCATGGGACAGCCTCTCGGGCATTCCCGACGCGTTGCCGCACTGGCGCGGAGGTTGGCGCAGGCCGCACACGGCGAGGGCGAGCATCAGAGGGTAGCGGAGCAGGTCGCCTTGCTGCGCTGGTCAGGTTGCACCGCCAACGCCGAAGGGTTTGCAAATCTGCTGGGTGATGACGTCGATGGCCGCCGTGCGATGCTCGATCTGACCCTGAGCAAAGAGAAAATGAACGCGGTGCATCAGGCGGTCCCGCTTGCCGTGGTGCACTGCGAGGTCTCTGGCGAAGTCGCGAGAACCCTCGAACTGGGTGCCGCTGTCGAGGCCGGCTTGTGCGGCGTATTCGAAACCTACGATGGGACTGGCCGACCGCTGGGCTTGACCCATGAACACATTCCGGAGGTCGCCTATCAGGTGGTGCTTGCAGGTGATCTGGATATTCTCAGTCGAGCACATGGCCTGGACGCGGCGCTGCGCTGGATTCGCGACCAGTCGGATCGGCGTTATCCCGCCTCCCTCGCGTCGTTGCTCATGGATAACGCCAGGGAGTGGCTGGCAGACCTGGAAGGCCTCTCGCAACACCCGGCCGACGCGCAGGCCGAACGTTCGGTCTCGCTGACATTAGTGGGGGACGTGATTGACTTGAAGCTACCCTGGCTGGCGGGGCACTCGCGACGGGTGGCGCATGTCGCGATGGAGGCTGCACGTTCGTGGGGGCTAGATGAACCCTCCCTGACTGCGATCGGCAAGGCAGCGCTCGTTTACGGTCTCGGCCGGGCAGCCGTTTCCAACCAGCTCTGGAATACCGCCGGGGCGCTTTCTTATAGCGCCGTGGAGCGGGTGCACCTCGTCCCCTACTGGACGCAGCAGGCGCTGAGGCCTATCAGTGAGCTGGCCGTGTCTGCGGAGATTGCAGCCCATGCTTACGAACGGCTGAATGGCAGTGGTTATTTTCGAGGCGTGATGGGTGATGCACTGTGTGCCGAGCACCGACTGTTCGCCACCTCCGTGGCCTGGGTCGCACTAAGGGAAGCCCGGCCATGGAGGACGGCCTATGGCGAATCGGAGGCGGCCAGACTGCTCGCACAGGATGCCGCCGGTGGCTTGTTCGACAAGGATGTTTGTGACGCGGTTATCGCCGCTGCCCGTGGCGAGCGGCGGGCTCATCAGCCGAAGGGCTCGTTACTCACCGCACGCGAGTGTGACGTGCTCCTGGAAATCAGCCGCGGCGCTAGTAACAAGCAGGTGGCGCGACTGCTGGACATCAGTCCGAGCACTGTTCGCACCCACATGGAAAGCATATTTCGCAAATTGGAATGCTCGACCCGAGCCGCCGCGACCCTGAAAGGATTGACGCTGGGTTTGATCGCCTGATGCCGAGTAGCGCCAGGTTAATCAGTGCGTGAGGCTCGTTTGTACAATCGATGGGCGACGTTTACGCGGGTCCATCTTTGGCGGGCGGATTGGCGCGAGCCAGGGCGATGAATGCCTTGATCGCGGCGGAGGGGTTGCGGCGGTTCGGGTAGTACAGGCAGAGCTTGTCTCTGGGCGGCGTCCAATCTTCCAATACCCGCTCGAACTGTCCGGCCTCGATTTCATCCCGAACGTCCTGCTCCATGAAAAAGCCGAGCCCCATGCTTTCCTGCACCGCTGCTTTGACGACGCTCGGTTCATCAAGCGTGAGCGGCCCGCTCACATCGAGCCTGGTCACTTCTCCATCTCGCTCGAAATGCCACGGGAAAATCGCCCCATTGGGCAGACGGACACGCACGCACCGATGGTTGAGCAGATCAGGCGGTGTCCGTGGCCTGCCGTATTGGTCGAAGTACGCCGGTGTACCGACCACGGCGTACCGTTGCGGCAGGCCGAGGGGGATCACGATCATATCGCTCGGCACGAGGCTCGCGGAACGTACGCCGAAATCGAAGCCATCAGCGACGATATCCACCAGGCGGCCTTCGGTGACAAGGTCGATGTGTACCTTCGGATGATGCCGCAAGAATTCCACCACCAATGGCAGGAGTGCAGTTCGAGCAGCGCTGGCGAACGCATTGATGCGCAGCGTACCCGAAGGGCCGGCATTGTGAGATCGCACCGCGTCGAGCGCCGCGCGCAAATCCTGCAGGGCCGGCCCCACCTGCTCCAGAAAAATCCTGCCGGCCTCGGTGACGGCCACGCTGCGGGTCGTGCGATTGAACAACCGCGTTTCGAGGCTTGCTTCCAGTTTAGCGATGGTGCTGCTTAACGCGGTGGTTGAGACATTCAGATCGATGGCGGCTTGTCGAAACGAAGCCCTGCGGGCAACCGCTATAACGGCGTCCAGCTCGCTCAGGCCTAAACGAGGGTCTGACATGAATTGTCCTGGATTATGGGATAGGTCATAAAGTTTATCCCAGTTGAGCAAACTATCAGTCAGGTCGCAAGATCACTCCAGGTAATCCATCCAGGAGATCAACAAATGAGCCTTAAGCTTCCCGTCGCCGTTGAGACGTACTTCGATGTCAGCAATGGCGGCGACCTATCACAACTTGCGAGCTGCTTCTGCTCGCATGCCAGGGTGTTCGATGAAAACAAAACGCATGAAGGCATTCAGGCCATCGACGTCTGGCAGAAGGAGGTCCGGCGGGCTTTCTCTTTTGAAGTCCAACCTCTGCAGGCAATGCAGGGAGAGGGCAGGCTGACCGTCATTGCACGGCTTACCGGCCATTTTCCCGGTAGCCCGGTTCAGCTGAGTCACGTCTTCACGCTGGAGAGCGATCGCATAGCCTCCTTGGAGATCACGCCATGCTGAACCTTGGCTTGAGTGGTAAGCGAGTCCTCGTCACCGGAGGCACCAAGGGCATCGGGAAAGCTGTAGTCGACCTGTTTCTGGCCGAGGGCGCGAAGGTGATTACCTCTGCTCGGGAGCCAAACAGTGCCCTGCCGGATGGCCTGTTGGTTCTGGCCGATCTTTCGACCCGGGAAGGCTGTGATGCCGTCATCGCCGCGACCCGACAGCGACTGGGCAGTGTGGACATCATCATCCATGTCCTGGGTGGTTCGTCGGCACCTGGCGGCGGCTTCGCTGCACTGGACGAAGAGCAGTGGCAACGTGAGCTCAATCTGAATCTGTTTCCGGCCGTGCGCCTGGATCGTGCCTTGCTCCCGGATATGCTGGAGCGAAAGGAAGGGGTCATCCTTCACGTGACCTCCATCCAGAGTCGGCTGCCTCTGCCGGACGCTACGACAGCCTACGCAGCGGCCAAGGCTGCGCTTTCGACTTACAGCAAGAGTTTATCGAAAGAGGTTTCGCCCAAAGGCGTCCGTGTTGTCCGGGTTTCGCCGGGCTGGGTTGAAACCGAAGCCTCGGTCGCATTGGCCGAGCGACTCGCGCAGGAGGCAGGGACTGACTATCAAGGCGGCAAGCAGATCATCATGGACGCACTAGGGGGCATCCCGCTCGGGCGCCCATCGACGCCGTCAGAGGTTGCCGACCTGATTGGCTTTCTGGCTTCGCCTCGAGCTTCATCTATCACGGGCAGTGAGTTTGTCATCGACGGCGGAACGGTGCCGACTGTCTAGCCGTCTTTTTCGCGCGAATTTGCCGAATGCCGAAACCAGCGACCAGCGCGTGTTCACTGCCGGTGGACATTTGGCGGATGTCCGCTTGGCCGTTAACTGCATTTCATCATTGGCAGCTACCGACCCCGGCATTCGCCCCCTCGGAATCGGGCATCAGGACGGGACAATTTGCCTGATTGAGCTACTGTCTAATCACATTACCGCAGGCCACAGCGCTATGAGCAATTCGGATTCTTTGCCTCCCGTCCCTGAACCGGGCCGGATTGCACGTCGCGGTGTCGGTAACGAAACCGGGTGGGGTCGCTGGCTTCCTGGACTTCGCACGCTACGCGGGTACCGGGTTGCCTGGTTGCGTCACGACATCATGGCCGGGTTGGTGCTCACCACGATGTTGGTGCCCGTTGGCATCGCCTACGCCGTGGCATCGGGCGTGCCCGGCATCTACGGCCTCTATGCGACCATCGTTCCTCTGATCGCTTACGCGTTGTTTGGGCCCAGCCGAATTCTGGTGCTTGGCCCGGATTCTTCACTGGCCGCCGTTATTCTCGCGGTCGTCCTGCCCCTTTCGGGCGGCGATCCACAGCGCGCCATCGCACTGGCGGGCATGATGGCGATCGTTTCAGGAACCGTGTGTATCCTGGCGGGTATCATGCGCTTAGGCTTCATTACGGAGTTGCTGTCCAAACCGATCCGTTACGGGTACATGAACGGCATCGCGCTGACTGTACTCATCAGCCAATTACCCAAGCTCTTCGGTTTTTCGATTGAGTCAGACGGCCCGCTGAGAAACATATGGGCCGTCGTCACCGCGGTGATGGAAGGAAAGACCAACTGGACCGCGTTCATGATCGGCGCAGCCACCTTGATCGTGATCCTGCTACTCAAGGATTACAAACGCGTGCCGAGCATCTTGATTGCAGTGGCAGGCGCCACTGTCGTTGTCGGTATGCTGGACCTTGGTACACGCGCGGGGGTGTCGGTACTCGGTTCGCTTCCACAAGGTTTACCGGAGTTGACCATCCCCTGGATCACCCGAGCCGATATTATCCCCGTGCTCATCGGCGGCTGCGCCGTCGCACTTGTGTCGTTCGCCGACACCAGTGTGCTCTCTCGTGTCTATGCAGCACGGACCAGAACCCACGTCGATCCGAACCAGGAGATGGCAGGGCTCGGTTTTGCCAATCTGGCGGCCGGATTTTTTCAAGGCTTTCCGATCAGTAGCAGTTCCTCTCGTACCCCTGTCGCCGAAGCTGCGGGCGCCAAAACCCAGTTGACCGGCGTTGTCGGCGCATTGGCCGTGGCCCTGCTGCTGATGGTGGGGCCGGACCTGTTGCAGAGTTTGCCCAGCAGTGCATTGGCAGCGGTGGTGATCGCGTCGGCCATCGGTCTGATTGAAGTCGCTGACCTGCGACGCATTTATCGCATCCAGCGCTGGGAGTTCTGGTTGTCGATCGTCTGCACTGTCGGCGTGGCGGTGTTCGGCGCAATCGAGGGCATCGGCCTGGCCATCGTGGTCGCCGTCATCGAGTTTCTGTGGGATGGTTGGCGGCCGTATTCCGCAGTGCTGGGACAAGCCAAGGGGGTCAAGGGCTACCACGATATCCAGCGCTATCCCGACGCAAGCCTCATCCCCGGCCTGGTGCTGTTTCGCTGGGATGCGCCGTTGTTTTTCGCCAACGCCGAGCTGTTCAATGACCGCGTGCTGGACGCAGTGGCGGCATCGCCAACGCCCGTGCGCTGGTTAGTCGTTGCAGCGGAACCCGTCACCAGTGTCGACGTCACTTCTTCCGACATGTTATTGGAGTTGGACGAAACCCTGTGCGCCGCAGGCATCAAGTTGTGCATGGCCGAGATGAAGGACCCGGTCAAAGACAAGCTGAAGCGATTCGGTCTTTTCGCGCGACTTGGCGAAACGGCATTCTTTCCCACCATTGACGATGCCGTCGACAGCTACCTGGTGATCCATTCGAGGGATGGGGCAGGGCAGGACGAGACACGCTGAGTCGCGATCGTGCTCGAGCGATTGCTATTGGGCCTGCAGCAGTCGCTTGCGAGTTGCAGAATCGGCGATAAGCGGTCCGCCTGGGTCCAGGGTGAGGCATCTGCATGCAGATAGGATCTCTGCCTATCGGCACTCCGACTTCCGCTACGACCTAGCGATTTGAAATAACTTGCAAACCTTGCGGGATTGAGAAACCCCACACGCCCCTCTAGATTTGAACTCGCAATGCCGGGCCCCTCTGACAGCTAACCGCTGCCATGTCGGAGTTGCAGTTTGTATAACTTCGACACCTAGAGGAGGGGCTTATGACTGCCCTGGAACCGTTCTTCCTGGCCGAGTTTCTCGGCACCGCCACTTGGTTGTGGCTCGCCTTTATCAGCATCGTAATAGGCCTGTTGGTGTTCGACCTCGGGGTGTTGCACCGTGAGCAGCGAGAAATCGGTGTTCGTGAAAGTCTGCTGCTGTCAGCCGGCTATATCACGGCCGGTTTGCTGTTCGGCCTCTGGGTCTGGCAGATCAAAGGCGGTGACGCCGGGATGGATTTCTACACCGGCTTTCTGATCGAGAAATCGTTGTCGATGGACAACGTATTCCTGATGGCGATGATCTTCAGCTTTCTCGCAATCCCCCGTAAGTATCAACACGAGGTGCTGTTCTGGGGCATTCTCGGTGTCATCGTGCTGCGTGCGATCATGATTGGCCTGGGGGCGGCGCTGATCGCCGAGTTCAGCTGGATTCTCTATGTGTTCGGCATTTTCCTGCTACTGACCGGCGTGAAGATGCTGTTCAGCAAGGTCGATGCCCACCCGAACCTCAGCGAAAACCTGCTGGTGAAGTTTCTGCGCAAACACATGCGGGTGACCGAGCGACTGCATGAAGGGCGCTTCTTCGTCCGCCAGGCGGACGCCAGCGGCAAGTCCGTGGTCTGGGTGACGCCGTTGTTCCTGGCCCTGGTGCTGATCGAGTGTGCCGATCTGGTGTTCGCCGTGGACAGTGTGCCGGCGATCTTCGCCATCACCCAAGACCCCTTCATTGTCTACACCTCCAACATCTTTGCCATCCTTGGTCTGCGTGCGTTGTATTTCGCTTTGGCGGCGATGATTCACCGTTTCGCCTACCTCAAGTACGCGCTGGCACTGGTGCTGGTGTTTATCGGTGCCAAGATCTTCCTGGTCGGCATCATCGGCAAGATTCCCGCGGTCATTTCCTTGAGCGTGACCCTGGGGTTGCTGCTGAGCGGTGTGCTGCTGTCGCTGTGGAAAACCCGCGATCAGGCCTCTGCTGGCCCGCAGGTGTAAATCCCCAAAGGTGGCGGCCAGCACCGCTTGTTCGCCTCAGTTTCAACCGAAACTGACGCCCAAATCCGTCGACCACTGGGTGTCAGTGTCGGTGTCCTGGGCCGGGTTCAAGACGGGCGGTTCTGGCAAGAGCAGTGGCAAGGCGCACATAAACGTAGCGCCTTGTCCCTTGATGCTCGTGGCCCAGATCCTGCCGTCATGAAATTCGATGATCGAGCGGCAAATAGACAGCCCCATGCCCAGCCCTTCAGCCTTGGTGGTATAGAACGGGTTGAACAGTGACGGCAAATCGGCGACATCAATGCCTTCGCCGCTGTCATTGACTTCTATGATCACTTCGTTGCGCTCAACCCTCGTGCAAATGTTCAGCGAGCGCGCTCCTTCACACAGATTGCCCATGGCCTGGCAGGCGTTCATGACGAGATTGATGATGACTTGTTGCAACTGCACGCGATCGCCATTGATGCGAGCGTCGGCGGCATCCAGCGACAAATGCTGTTTGATGTGTTTATGACTCATCTCGTGCTGAACCAGCAGCAGAGTGTCAGTCACGATTTTGTCGAAGGCATGATGTTGACGTTGTGGAACGCACTTCTTCGACAACGCACGGATGCCGGTGATGACGTCACTGGCGCGCATCGAACTCTGGATGATGCGATTCAGAGACAACTTTGCCTCTTCCAGTTCCGGTTTATCACGGTCGATCCAGCGCATGCACGACTCTCCGCTGGAAACGATCGCTGCCAGCGGCTGGTTCACTTCATGGGCGATGGAGGCGGCGAGTTCACCCAGCGATGTCATCCGGGTGACATGCGCCAGTTGAGCTCGGGAGTCGAACAACGCCTGCTCGGCTTGGCGCTCCGAGGTGATGTCCATCACCGCCGCCACGTACTCGCGACTATGGGCGCTATTGCTCAGGTTGATGGCGTTAAAAACCATCTGCACGTAGCGGCAATTGCCATCCGGCATGATCAAGCGCTGTTCCAGTTCAATGTCCGGCACCCCGGCCGCCAGTCGGGTAAACAGTCCGCCAGCCAGCAAGTGATCTTCCGGGTGCAGCCTTGCCGTCATCAGCGCCCAGGACGGCTCGATATCCCGAGGGTAACCGTAGATGCGAAAGGCTTCCTCGGACCAGCGTATTTCTTTGCATTGGCCGTGATCGAAGCGCAACCCGACGCTCCCGGTCCGGCTCAAACGTTGCGCCCCGGTCAGAAAAGCCTGATTGCGGCGCAATTCATTGGTCGACCATTTGCTGCGTACAGTCAGCAAGGTGATGGTCACCAGCGAGACAAGGCACCTGATGTAGCCAACAATGCTGCCTGTGGCTTGGTAGAAGTAATCGATGATGAAACTGCCGGTGACCAGGAGGAAGCAGAACAGCGCGACAATGGTCACTATTCGGATCGAAAAAACATGCGCCGACATGAACAACAGGGTGATGTAGAGCACGGCATGCGCGAGATCCGAGTCAATCAAAAGATTGATGACGGAGATGGTGATTGCCGCCGATACAGAGGCGATAAACGCCAGCCGGTCTGACTCCAGGAAACGTTTGCAAAGTCGCGTGAGCAGCATGTTTTTTCCCTTTAACAATGGCACAGGTTGACCGTCGCGGTCAGCGTCGCCGAGGGGCGACGCCCATTTACCGCTGGACCGTTACGCAGCCTCACTCACCAGCGCTTTCGACGACGTCCACATTAACCCGCGAGTGATCTGTGCAATGACGGCGAAGGCACCCACCATGAACACCACATCACCAATGGTTCTCATCCAGCGCAGCGTCTGCATCAAGTCTTGCTGCATGAACGCTTCGCTGCGTGCATACCACAGACCCTGGCTGGCGCTGGCGTAGAACTGCATCAGGCCGATGGGCAGCAGGCTGGTGAAAATCATCAGCAGCAGGCCCGCGTTCAGCCACCAGAACCCAACGGTCATGAGGCGATTGTTGAACCGCAGGTCGGGGCGAATGTAGCGCAGGATCAACAAGCCAAACCCCAGCGCCAGGAAGCCATAGACACCGAACAGGGCAGCGTGGGCATGTAGCGGGGTGGTGTTCAAACCTTGTATGTAGAACAGCGCGATTGGCGGGTTGATCAGGAAACCGAAAACTCCGGCACCGAGCATGTTCCAGAAGGCGCAGGCCACGAAAAACTGTAATGGCCAACGCACGCGTTCCATCCACGGGGCGCGGTCGCGCAGACGCCAGTTTTCCCAGGCTTCATGCCCCAGCAGAATCAGTGGCACGACCTCCAGAGCGCTGAATGTCGCCCCTACGGCCATGACCGGCGTAGTAGTCCCGGAGAAGTAGATGTGGTGAAACGTGCCGGGTACACCGCCGAGCATGAACAACGACGCGGACGCGAGCGTGGCGGTCGTCGCCATTCTCTTCGAGACCAGGCCCATGCTGGTGAAGATGAATGCCAGCGCGCTGGTAGCAAAAACTTCAAAAAAACCTTCGACCCACAGATGCACCACCCACCAGCGCCAGTACTCCATTACCGAAAGGTGAGTCCGTTCGCCATAAAACAGTCCGGCACCGTAAAACAGGCCGATAGCAACCACCGAGCATGCGAGCAGCGCCAGCAGATTTTTATCGCCCGGGCTGCGTAGCGCGGGGACCATGGCACGCAACATCAGCACCAGCCAGAAGACGATACCGGCGAATTTTCCGATCTGCCACAGCCGGCCCAGATCGACATATTCATAGCCCTGATGCCCAAGCCAGAAACTCCACTCGGCTGGCAACAACTGGGCGATGGCGAGAAAGTTGCCGCAATAAGAGCCGATGATGACCACCACTAGCGCCCAAAACAGCAGATCGACGCCGAGCTTTTGCCACCGCGGATCTTTTCCGCCGTTGATGATCGGGCCAAGGAACAGCCCGGCGGCGAGAAAGCCGGTGGCGATCCAGAACATCGCACTCTGTAGATGCCACGTGCGAGTGAGGGAGTAGGGGAACCACTTGGACAGCGGGATCCCGTAGAAATCTTGCCCCTCGACGGTGTAGTGGGCTGTCAATCCACCCATCATCACTTGAAACCCGAACAGGGCGCCGACCAGCAACAGGTACTTGCCCAAGGCTTTCTGCGAGGGCGTCAAGGTCACCAGGCTGATGGGGTCTCGGGCGGATGCAACGGGTTCAGCGTCGTCGTGCTTGCGTAAAAACGCACACGCCCAAACGAGGAAGCCCACTCCCGCCACCAGCATGATGATACTGGCCATCGACCAGATGATGTTTTCGGCCGTCGGTGTATTACCGATCAGGGGTTCATGAGGCCAGTTGTTGGTAAACGTGGCGTTCTGGCCGTCTCGCTCGGTCGCGGCTGCCCACGCTGTCCAGAAAAAGAAGCGGGTCATTTGCTTGCGCCGTGCAGGGTCCGGCAGGGTTACCTCTTTCATCGCGAAGCTTTGACGGCTGCTGTGCAGGGTGGGATCGCCGCCGAACAGGGCATCGTAATACGTCGCTGTCTGCTCCATTGCCTGGCTGCGGCGAGCGCTGAGTACCAACGTGCCGTCAATCACGCGATTGCTGCGGTACTCACGCTTGAGCTGATGTTGTAAAAAGGCCTGTTGCTCTTCACCCAGCTCGGCAAAGGGTCTGTCATAGCTGTCAGTCGCCGCCAGTTCGAGCCAGGCAAGTAACTCGCGATGCAACCAGTCTGCCGTCCAGTCCGGTGCCTGGTACGCGCCGTGCCCCCAGATGGATCCCAGCTGCATGCCACCGACACTCTGCCAGGCCGTTTGCCCATCCAGAATGTCATCGGCCTTGAACAGCGTGTGGCCGTCGACACTCTGTATGTATTGCGGAATCGGTGGCGCCTGGCGATAGATCTCGCGCCCAAACCAGCCTAGCAGGCAGAACGTGACCCCAAGAATGCCGATCAAAATCCACCATAATCTTCGGTATTCACCCATGAATCACCTCGGCGTTTGCCTGTTGAATTCACACAGCAAGCGCGTGCGCTGCATTTGTGTAATTCGGTTATAAAAAAATGCGCAACGTCGTATTGATAAAAAAAGCGCTCTTTCGGTAAAAAGAGCGCTAAAGCCCGCTTTGAAAAGGAGGTATCAAACCGGGAGTGTCAATTCCAAACGGAGCGGTATCGCGTTGAGCGAATAATAACGGAATGAATAGGCGAGTCACTTATGCCTAGGGGTTTTTCGGAGGTATGTTCGTATGAGTTGATCATTCTTTGGTATTAACTTAAGCGCATTTAATGCGTTTTTGGGGCTTTTCAGGTGCTGGCTTGCCAATGAGTATCATGAACTGGCGTGTTATTTATTTTTTTCGGATTGTAGGGTGAAATTTGACAATTGATAGTAGGTCGTCGCATTGGGCAGGAAGGTGCTATTCAACAACCACGGGTAGAAGTTACGAGCTCTGAAAAACTATACTTTCATATAATGTGACCATACCTAATTGCCCATAAATATTTACGTTTATCTGGCACTCTGTTCCAAGTGTTCAGGGGCGACATTCCCCGATTCGTTGGACATGGCCATCAAGAGCCGTGTCATCGACTTTGTCGCTGTCTGTCGTTAGCCGAAGCGCGGTGCCGCAAACGTTTCGCGTGTTTGATGATTTTCTGAAGCAGCATGAATATTGAGGTGCGGATGCGCGTCTTAACACAAGTGGAGTTCTGTCAATCAGCTCCCATAACCTCAAGGTTGAACTAATTGTCAAATATTCCAATCATTTCGATCGTTGACGACGACGACACACTTCGCATGTCGCTGGACAGTCTGGTGAGGTCAATGGGATATGTGACGCGAACCTATGCCTGTGCCGAGGAATGTCTGGCCGATTATGCGCTGGATTCGACCTCATGCATGATTTCGGATATTCGCATGCCGGGGATGAATGGCTTGCAAATGCTGGAACAGTTGCTGGCGCGCGACATGCGGTTTCCGGTGATATTCATTACCGCCTGCATCGGTGAGACTCCCGAAGTAAAAGCGCGGGAACTGGGGGCCGTGGGCTACTTCAAGAAACCCTTCGATTCTGAGCAGCTCATGCGGCGAGTGCAGCATGTCCTGAGTGGGAGACCTGCCGAATAGAAATGAGTGGCCGAGTGACGATTCGCTCTGCTCCCTATCGTTGTCGGGTGTTTTGCCAAGTCTGCACGTGGCGTCGGGTTATCAGGCCAACTCAGTTTCCCACTCAAGTCGTTGGTTTCGACTACAGTGGTAAGACTCTGCATAAAGCCATAACAAGACGGAGAGTTTTCCATGCGAGTAACCAGTCGCTTTAGCCTCTTTGCGGCCACCGCTGCGTTGACAGTCTCGTGCGCAGCTAACGCCGCACCTGTGTTCATAAATATTCTTACCGGAGGGACTAGCGGGGTTTATTACCCCATTGGGGTTGGGCTGTCACAGATATACAGCGATGGGATACCGGGGGCGAAGACTTCTGTGCAGGCGACCAAAGCCTCGGTGGAAAATCTCAACCTTTTACAAGCTGGTCGTGGGGAGCTCGCTCTGGCGCTTGGGGACTCTGTGGCTGATGCAAAAAACGGCGTGGAAGATGCAGGATTCAAGGCCCCGCTGACAAAGTTGCGAGCAATTGCAGGCGCCTATCCGAACTACATTCAAATTGTTGCGAATAAAGAGTCCGGCATCAAAACCTTGGCGGATTTGAAAGGGAAAACCATCTCCGTCGGCGCCCCTAAGTCCGGTACCGAACTGAACGCACGTGCGATTTTCAAAGCGGCGGGATTGACGTACGAAGACATGAGCAAAGTCCAATACCTACCCTTCGCGGAGTCGGTAGAGCTGATCAAAAACCGTCAGTTAGATGCCACGCTTCAGTCCTCGGGTTTAGGCATGGCGGCCATCCGCGACCTTTCCTCAACCATGCCATTGAACTACGTCGCGATTCCTCCTGATGTGGTTACGAAAATCGGCAATGCCGCTTATCAGCCTGCACAAATTCCAGCCAATACCTATGACGGACAACCTGAGTCACTGCCTACTGTGGCGATCACTAATATTTTTGTGACGCGCGAGGACGTCTCAGAGGATGTTGCCTACCAGATGACCAAGCTGATGTTCGAAAACCTCACTCGCCTGGGTAATTCTCACTCAGCCGCCAAGGACATCAAGTTGCAAAATGCTGCCAGGAATTTACCCATTCCACTTCACCCCGGTGCCGAGCGCTACTACAAGGAAGCTGGAGCGCTGTAATCCAAAAATGCGCCACGGGGATGGTCGCTAGAGCGATAGAGCGGTTCGTACCCTTCTATGTAGTTTTGAGGCAGGTACCCAATGAGCGAAGATCATCATGGCATCGCCGCCAACCCACGCGACTGGCCTAAGACTCTGTTCTACGTGGCGTTGTTGTTTTCTGTTTTCCAGATTGTTACCGCTGCGTTTGCGCCTGTTTCCAGCCAGGTGCTGCGCGCGGTGCACGTTGGTTTCCTGTTGTGGGTGGTGTTTCTGAGTTACCCGGCGTATGGCAGAGCACGTCCTTGGCAGCCGCTGGCCTGGATATTGAGCCTCGCGGGGATTACCACTGCTTTGTATCAATGGTTCTTCGAGGCGGATTTGATCCAGCGTTCAGGTGACCTGACTACAGCTGACATGGTGGTTGGGCTGGTATTGATCGCCTTGGTGTTTGAGGCCGCGCGTCGGGTGATGGGGATCGCTTTGCCTGTCATCTGTGGTTTGTTTCTGGCCTACGGTCTATTGGGTGAATACCTGCCAGGCGACCTGGCTCATCGAGGCTACGGATTCGATCAAGTCGTCAACCAGTTGTCATTCGGCACCGAAGGTCTCTACGGGACACCAACCTACGTTTCCGCTACCTATATTTTCCTGTTCATTTTGTTCGGGTCCTTTCTCGAACAGGCCGGCATGATCAAATTGTTCACAGATTTCGCGATGGGACTGTTTGGCCACAAACTCGGGGGGCCGGCAAAAGTATCGGTCGCGTCATCGGCTTTGATGGGGACGATCACAGGCTCAGGCATTGCGAACGTTGTCACAACCGGGCAGTTCACGATTCCATTGATGAAGCGCTTCGGCTACAAGGCAGCATTTGCTGGCGGCGTAGAGGCGACTTCGAGCATGGGCAGCCAACTGATGCCGCCTGTGATGGGGGCTGTCGCGTTTATTATGGCGGAAACAATTAATGTCCCGTTTGTAGAGATCGCCAAAGCTGCGTTAATTCCAGCCATCCTGTATTTCGGTTCGGTGTTCTGGATGGTTCACCTTGAGGCAAAACGCTCCGACCTTAAGGGGTTACCCAAAGACCAATGCCCCAGCGCATGGGGTGCGGTAAAGGAAAGCTGGTATTTGCTGATTCCGCTTTTTGTCCTGGTCTACCTGCTTTTTTCCGGACGTACTCCGCTGTTCTCCGGAATGGTGGGTCTGGCGCTAACAGCCATCGTTATTCTCGGTTCGGCAATCATTCTCCGGGTGTCCAGTTACGCGATGCGGTGTGCGTTCTGGATTGCGCTTGGTGTCCTCTGCGTCGGTTTTTTCCAGTTGGGTATTAGCGTGATCTTTGCGGTGATCGCCACGTTAGTGGTCATCTGCTGGTTCATTCAGGGAGGCCGAGCAACCCTGAGTATTTGCCTGCATGCGTTAGTCGAAGGTGCTCGCCATGCTGTACCGGTCGGGATTGCTTGCGCGCTAGTGGGAATCATCATCGGCGTAGTGTCATTGACGGGGATAGCCTCGACTTTCGCTGGTTACATACTGGCCATCGGCAGGGATAATTTGTTGTTGTCACTCATACTGACGATGATTACCTGCCTTGTGTTGGGCATGGGTATCCCGACGATTCCCAACTACATCATTACCAGTTCGATTGCAGCACCTGCTCTGCTTGAGTTGGGTGTGCCGCTGATCGTGTCGCACATGTTCGTTTTCTATTTCGGAATTCTTGCAGACCTTACGCCACCGGTTGCCTTGGCATGCTTTGCCGCAGCGCCCATCGCCAAGGAAACAGGATTCAAGATCAGTCTGTGGGCGGTTCGTATTGCATTGGCTGGCTTTGTCATTCCGTTCATGGCGGTCTACAACCCTGCGCTCATGATGCAAGGCGACAATTTGTGGATGACGGCTTATATGTTGGTGAAGACAGTGTTGGCCGTTGGCCTCTGGGGAATGGCGTCCACAGGTTATCTGCAACAGAAGATGCCGATTTGGGAGCGTGTATTGAGTTTCGCCGCAGGTGCTTTGTTGGTCGTTGCGCTGCCGTTGACTGACGAAATCGGTTTCGTGCTGGGTGTGTTGATAATACTTCAGCATGTCTGGCGATCTCGTCGTGTCAGACCGGCCATCGCATGATTGGCTTGTGCCTGGGTTTGGCCGGCGTCGCCTGGGCCCAACTCCCTGTTTCAAGCTTTACACTGGCTTGGAACCACTCAATTGAAAAAATTCGTTGGGAAGAAGACTACCGCGTCTCGGAGCAGGGACTTGTGCTCACCGAGGCCAGGGTCAAAGGGAATGGCGCGGGTATGGAGATTCCCCCGGAGGCCAGGTTGGAAAAAGGCAGCTGGCACTATCAACGTCACCTGCCGCCTTTGCAGCCTCTGAGTCTGGGACGCACCCCGCAAGCAGGTGACTACCAGTTATGCTTCCAACAGCAATGTCATGAGATGAGCGAGTGGCTAGGGCCACCCGTCAGCAACCCGGCCTCAGTGGATCTATGGAGTTGCTGGACGGACTCAGGACAACACTAAGTGGCCGGGGTAGCACAAACGTGAAAGCCCTGTCCGGATACGAACGTCCAGTACCCGGACAGGGGAGGCATCAGCTCATGCCCAGCCAGTTTGGTAAAGCCAGGGAGATCCAAGGCACGTAGGTAATCAGGATCAGGAACAGGAACAGTATCATCAGCCAAGGCATGGCGGCTCTGATGGTTGCCGGCAGTGTCATACCCGTCACAGCAGAGGTCACGAACAGGTTCAGACCCACGGGCGGCGTGATCAAGCCGATCTCCAGATTCACCACCATAATGATGCCCAGGTGAATGGGATCGATACCCAGCTTCATGGCGATGGGGAAGAGAATCGGTGCCAGGATCAGGATGATGGCCGAAGGTTCCATAAAGGCCCCTGCAATCAACAGCACAATGTTCACCACCAGCAGGAACATCACCGGTGTCAGACCCGCCTCTATCACCCACACGGTGATCTGTTGCGGTAGTTGCTCGGTGGTCAAAACGTGCGCGAAGAGCATGGCGTTGGCAATAATGAACATCAGCATGATGCTCAGCTTGGCCGAGTCCAGCAGGACCTTTGGCGTTTCGCGGAACGTCAGGTCTTTGTAGACGAACAAGGCGATGAAGGCCGAGTACACGGCCGCCACCGCCGCAGCTTCGGTGGGGGTAAACATCCCGGAGTAGATACCTCCCAGGATGATGAACATCAGCAGTAGACCCCAGATCGCCTTGCGTGCCGTGCCAAGCCATTCACGGAACGTCGCGCGCGGCATGGCGGGCAGCTTTTTCTTCACGGCGACGATGTAGATCGCCACCATCAGCGCCAACCCCAGCAGCAGGCCTGGTAACACGCCCGCCATGAACAGTTTGCCGACAGACGTTTCGGTCGCGGCGGCGTAGACCACCATGACGATCGAGGGTGGAATCAGGATGCCCAGGGTCCCAGCGTTACAGACGATCCCCGCGCCGAAGGCCTGCGGATAACCGGAGCGGACCATGCCGGCAATGGCAATTGAACCCACCGCCGCCACAGTGGCCGGGCTCGATCCTGAAAGGGCAGCGAACAACATGCACGCCAACACGGCAGCGATAGCCAGACCACCACGAATATGACCGACACAGGCATTGGCAAAGTCAATCAGCCGCCGAGCGACGCCACCGGTGGTCATGAAGGCCCCCGCGAGCAGAAAGAACGGGATGGCCAGCAGCGTGTAGTGCTCCGACGTTTCGAACAGTTTGATCGCCAGTGAGCGCACCGAGTCCGGGCTGAAAAAAACGATGGTCAGTGAGCCTGCCAACCCCAGGGAGATAGCAATGGGAACGCCGATCAACATCAGCACGAACAATGATGCAAAGAGGAAGGCAATGGTCATGACTTGTCATCCTCGTGTTCGGTCAGCTTCAACGCATCTGCGGCTTCATCAGCCAGGCCCAGGCCGGTCTGCCTGTTTTGCAGGATGCGCACGAGAATTTCAGCGAAACGGATGAAAACCAAGGCGAACCCCACGGGGACGATCAACCCGATGTGCCATTGCATGATCCCGTATTGGCCCAGGTCTTCGGCGCCAATTTGGGCAACCATCAGGGTCTGGATCCAGCCAAAACTGGCGATGCTCAGCAGCCCGGCATAAGTCAGGCAGAAAAGGCAGGCGATAATGCCAATGAACCGTTGCACCGGTTTACTGGCCAACTTGACCAGGGCGTCGACGCCGATATGGCCCGCGGTGCGCACGCCGTACGACAGCCCGAAAAATATCAGCCAGCCGAACAAGGCCTTGGTCAGTGAGGTGCTCCAGGTCATGGCTTGCGCCATACCCATGACGCCGTCGCCGATGGCGAACAGCGATTCGCTGGCGCCTTCCCAGCTCTCGGCGAGGCGGTAGAACAGGGTGTAGAGGTTGTTGAGGACAACGTAGACGAATGTTACCAACGTCATGGCCGCCAGAAGGAAGACGATGAAGCCTTCCTCGAAGTGTTCCCAGATGCGCCGAAGAGCATTCATGGATGGCATCTCCTGTAGCGGATGGCAGGCAGGTGCTGCCAGGGCGGCAACACCTGTCGTCCACCGATCATTGGGCCTGGTTGGCAGCTTCAGCCGCGGTGATCAGCTCGGCGCCGATATCGCCTTCGAACTTCTTCCACACGGGCTTCATCGCAACGCGCCATTGGTCGCGCTGCTCAGGCGTCAGGATGATGATCTCGGTGGTCTTGGCCGCAATGATGCTCTGCTTGGCGTTCTGATTCAGCTGCTCGGCCTCTTTGTTCACATGGGCGGTGACTTCGACGAGGATCTTGTCCAGCTCGCCACGAAGCTCTGGCGATAAACCATTCCAGAATTTGGTGTTGGTGATCAGCATGTAATCCAGTACACCGTGGTTGGATTCGGTGATGTACTTCTGTACTTCATGCATTTTCTGGCTGTAGATGTTCGAGTAAGGATTCTCCGCTCCGTTGACAACACCGGTCTGCAAGCCTTGATAAACCTCGGCGAAGCTCATCTTGCGTGGATTGGCGCGTATGACCTTGAACTGTTCCTCTAGCACGGCAGAGGCCTGCACCCGGAACTTCAACCCACGGGCATCACCCGGCACTCGGAGCGCTTTGTTCGCGGACAGTTGTTTCATCCCGTTGTGCCAATAGGCCAGTCCTGTGATGTTTTTGTCTTCCATGGACTTGAGCAGTCCCTGGCCCTGCGGGCTCAGCTGAAAGCGGTCAACGGCGGAGATGTCATCAAACAGGAAAGGCAGGTCGAACAGTTGAACGGTCTTGGTGTAGTGCTCGAACTTGGCCAGCGACGGTGCAATCATCTGTACGTCCCCGAGCAGTAAGGCTTCCATCTCTTTGCCATCGCCAAACAACGAAGAGTTGGGGTAGACCTCTACTTTGACCTTGCCGGGCAAGCGTTCTTCCACCAGTTTCTTGAACAGCAGGGCCCCTTGGCCTTTGGGAGTCTGCTCTGCAACGACGTGGGAGAATTTTATAATCACCGGATCAGCAGCCATGACCGTGCTCATGGTGCCAAGGGCAAGGGCGCAGGCGAGTGCTTTCCACATGGGTTTGAACATGGGGGGAATTCCTCTTGTTTTAGTTTTTCGTGCGATTCCATGCTCTGAAAAGCATGCGCACGGCGGACAAGAGCAAGTCTAGGCAGAAAACCGCCATTTGAAAGGCGATGACTGAATGTAGTTAGAAATCTTGTCTGTAAGAGGGTGCCGCCTTCGGAAACACTCTCTTACAATATTAACGCTTGGCGTGAATGCGCTAAGGGTTAGCGGCGTGTCGTGTTTAATCGGCTTCGGTGATTTCAGCGTTGTTATCCGGCGTTTATCGCATGGTCAACGTCAACTGATACGCCCCCTGGGCCCGGTTAGTACGGGTGATCGTCACGACGCCACTGCCCACTTCAAGTTGCACGTTCTCGCCTTTCAGTATCGATTCGTCAATCTTATGCGGTATTGATAAGCCCAGCGCTCTCACCGAGAGGCGCTTGGTGGCTTTGATCATTTCACGCTTGGCATCATCGGCGAGAGAGGGCGACGCGATATCGATGATCAGACTGAGATGTTCAGGTATGTGGTCGGCGCCTTGTGCAACAAATCTAATAGTATTGCCGCTAGTACTGTCGGCGCGGATATCCCGTACAGGACTCGAACAACCTTCCGTCCCATCCGCGCTGGTCGACCATGTATTCGCGCGCAGTCGAGTATCGCTGAGCACTGTACAGGCATGGTCAGGTGAAGTAATTCGCAACCCTGCCGAGCAACTGAATGACACCATGATGGCGGTTGTCGCTAGAAAAAAACGGATCATTAAAGTGCCTATAGGTATAAGTACAAATAAGCAACCAAGGCATTTATGGGCCATGGCGGCGCGGACGTAGAAGTTTACATCTGTGTGTTGCATTATTTGCGCGGTTGCATTGGCGCTATAGCGGTCTGTTCTTTTCTATGATTTGCGATTGATATCACTGCGCTTGGTAATATCAGACACACGACGATTCAAGCCAAGGCGATCCGTTTTATCGTATGCAAAACCAATCGATCCGACGTTACCTGCAGTGTCGGATGCAACCGGAGCTTTCGAAGATATGTCCTTCGCATTAGTGCTGGTGCGCGTGTCAGGGCCCGAAAACACAGTATCTTTCGCAATCCAGCTAGGCGGACCAGCGAATCCAAAATTCGCTATCGCAACAATAGCCAATAGCATGGACAGAAATTTCATAGCGTTTTCTCCAATGCAAAAATATGGGCTAAGACATTCCTCCACGGAACGAATTTATTGTCCGCTGAAAATAGCATTTAATGGCTTCTACGATCGGATGCCTGACTAACCTCTTAGTATGACCAGGTAACACCTAAGAATGATTTACTCGGCTTGTCTAAGCGCTTCGATAACGAAGGTGACAGCTGCAATTGTGCGCAGTGCCTTTGTATGGCGAAATTATACAAACGCTGTGAATTGTCATGGTTCAATGAGGCGATAGGAGCGCCGAATCTTTATGGGGGCCGCTCATCGAGCAAATGCTTTACGTTACTATCGTTCGGCAGCGTAGGGCCGACATTCTGGACATCAGCTTAGGCGACAAAAAAAGGCGATGCAGGACACCCATCTGTAGGCGATGTGGTGTTCCATATCAGGAGGCTGGCGCTTTGCCGGCGGTGTAGCAGGGCTGTCGGTTAGGACATTGAGGATAGGGCGTTGATAGGCGAAAGCATGCAGGTATTGTGGGACGACGGTGAGCGTGTCTTGAGCCGGGGACAGCGCTCCGGCAAATTTGGCCGTGAAATGGTGCTGGTTGCACGACCCACCTTGGAGCAACCATCGCTCGCTACCCTGGATCGCCTTGCTCACGAGTTCGGCCTGAAGGATGAGCTCAAAGACGAATGGGCAGTGCGTCCCATCGAACTCGTGAGCGAAGGTGGCCGCACAGTGTTGTTGTTTGAAGACCCGGGAGGCGAGCCGCTGGCGAAGCTGCTCATTGGTCCTGTCGAGACGGCAACGTTCTTGCGTCTTGCGATCAGCATCGCCGTTGTGCTGAACAAGTTTCACCTGAGCGGACTCGTCCATAAAGATATCAAGCCCACGCATATATTCGTCAATTGCCCGGACGGTGAGGCCCGGTTCACCGGCTTCGGGCTTGCTTCGCGTTTGCCACGGGAACGGCAGGCGCCCGAGACCATCGCCGGTACGCTTGCCTACATGGCACCTGAACAGACCGGCAGGATGAATCGCTCGATCGATTCGCGCAGCGATCTTTATTCGTTGGGTGTGACCCTTTATCAGATGTTGACCGGTGTGCTGCCATTTACGGCCTCTGACCCTATGGAATGGGTGCATTGCCATATTGCCAGGAAGCCGATGCCACCGAGTGAGCGAGTTGGCACCGTCCCGGAGTCGATTTCACGGATTATCATGAAGTTACTCGCCAAGACGGCCGAGGAGCGTTATCAGACGGCTGCCGGCGTCGAGCATGACTTGCGGCGCTGCTGGTCCGAGTGGCAGCAGCAAGGACATATCAGCCCATTTACGCTGGATGAACACGGCAGGTCTCACCGGCTGGTGATTTCCGAGAAACTGTACGGGCGCGAGAGCGCCGTTGAAGACCTGGTCTCCGCTTTCGGGCGGATAGTTCAAAGTGACGGGACAGGGTTGGTGCTGGTCTCCGGTTATTCCGGGATGGGCAAGTCCTCTGTCGTCAATGAATTGCATAAGGCATTGGTGCCGTTGAGAGGACTGCTGGCTTCTGGCAAGTTCGACCAGTACAAACGTGACATCCCTTATTCAACACTCGTGCAAGCATTTCAGGGACTGGTCCGCACGCTTCTGGGCAAGAGCGACGCGGAGCTGGATGGCTGGCGCACGGCACTGCTTGAGGCACTCGATCTCAACGGGCGGCTCATGACTGACCTGATGCCTGAGCTGAAACTCATTATTGGCGAACAGCCCATGGTTCCAGACCTGGAACCGCAACAAGCGCAGCGTCGTTTCCTGTTGGTATTTAGCCGATTTATTGGCGTATTTGCCCGGGCGGAACACCCCCTCGTGCTGTTTCTAGACGATTTGCAGTGGCTTGATACGGCGACACTTGACCTTATCGAGGACTTGCTCACACGCTCTTCGTTGCGTCACCTCATGCTGATTGGCGCCTACCGTAATAATGAAGTCGCTGCAGATCACCCTCTGAGGAAGAAGCTTCAAACGATGAGGAGTGCAGGGGTCCCGATCGATGAGATAACGTTAACGCCGCTTGCCATTGGGCACATCGAGCAGTTAATCACCGACGCGCTTCATACCGAGCCGACGCCGATCAAGCCGCTGGCTCAATTGGTCCACGATAAGACCGCTGGCAATCCTTTCTTCGTGATTCAGTTTCTTCATGCGCTCGCCGAAGAGAAACTGCTGAACTTCGACCATGACCGCAGGCAGTGGGAATGGGATACCGATCGGATTCACGCAAAGGGCTACACCGACAACGTCGTGGATCTGATGGCAGGCAGATTGAACCGCCTGCCGCACTCGACGCTGCAGGCGTTGCAGCAAATGGCCTGCCTCGGCAATGTCGTTGATATCTCGACGTTGGCGACGGTCATGGGGATTCCCCGTGCGCAGTTACACAGGGAGTTATGGGTAGCGATTCGCCAAGAGCTTATCGAGCGCTCGGACGGTGTCTATCTGTTCGCTCATGATCGAATTCATGAGGCCGCCTATTCACTGATCCCCACGCATCTGCTATCGCAAGCCCACCTGAAGATTGGTCGGCTGCTAGTTTGCGAAATGCCTGCGGAACAGCACGAAGAGGTAATCTTCGACATAGTCAACCAGCTCAATCGCGGCGCCCAGCTGATCACCGAGCAGGAAGAACGAGAGCAATTGGCCCGGTTCAACTTGATCGCCGGCCAGCGCTCCCATGCTTCGACCGCCTATGACTTGGCGCTCAAATATTTCATCACCGGCGCCCAGTTGTTGGACGACCCGTGCTGGCTTCGTCGGCATGAACTGAAATTCAAATTGGAGTTGAACCTGGCCGAATGTGAATTCCTGACCGGGCAGTTGCTTGTGGCGGACCAGCGGCTACAGGCACTTTCGGAGCGCGCGTTAACGATCGTCGAGCAGGGTAGCGTCGCGTGCATGCGGATGAATGTGAATCTACTCCTCGACCGCAGTGATCAAGCGGTGGCTGTCTGTCTGTCCTTTCTACGTCACGTCGGTATCGAGTGGTCCGCTCACCCGAGTGACGAAGCGGCTCGGAGCGAATACGAGGGCATCTGGTCCAGTCTTGGAAATAAAACAGTTGAACAAATCATCGAGCTGCCGCCGATGGAGGATGCTGTCGCTCTCGCAACACTTCATGCGCTGACCATGTTGATCTCGCCGGCTTTGCACACGGACACGAACCTTGCCTGTCTGACCATTTGCAAGGCGATCAATCTCAGCCTTGAGTACGGCAATGGCGATGCCTCATGCGTGGCCTACGCCAATCTCTCTCTCGTCACCGGGCAACGGTTTGGCGATTATCAAGTGGGATTTCGATTTGGCCAGCTGGGTTGTGAACTTGTCGAGCGCAGAAACCTTGAGCGTTATGAGGCGCGTACGTACTTATCCTTTTCACTTTTTGTCGCGCGCTGGGCACGTCCTGTGCGCAGTTGCCGCGCGTTGCTGGATCGCGCTTTTGATGCTGCAAACCGGGTCGGCGATTACTCATTTGGCGCGTTTGCTTGCAACATTACCGTCTCTAACTTGCTGTTCGCTGGCGAGCGGCTGCCCGATCTGCAACGTGAGGCCGAGCGAGGCCTCGCGTATGCCAGGAAAGTGCACTTTGGCCTTGTCATAGACTTCATCGAAAACCAGCTGGCACTGATACGGATGTTGCGTGGTTTGACACCGGTATTCGGTTGCCTGGACAGCGAGCAGTTTAATGAGAGCGACGCGGAGCACCATGTTTCCAAGACCTCGCCGGTGTTGACGTGTTGCTTCTGGATCCGCAAGTTACAAGCGCGCTATCTTGCCGGCGATTTTACGTCCGCCATTGAAGCCGCCGCACTGGCGCAGCCTTTACTCGTGGTATCGCACTCCTTTCTCGAGGAAGCCGAATACTACTTGTATGACGCGCTGGCGAGGGCGGGCCTGTGCGCCAGCAACTCGTCAGATGATCGACGGCAGCATTTGACTGTTCTCAATGCACACCACCAGAAACTGGGGGCCTGGGCAGACATTTGTCCCGAGAATTTCGCCAGCCACAAGGCGCTGGTGGGCGCCGAAATTGCCCGGATTGAGAACCGCCTGGTGGATGCGGAGCATTTATACGAAGAGGCAATCGACTCGGCGCAACATGGCGGGTTTATCCATATCGGAGCACTCGCCAATGAACTCGCTTCGCGCTTCTACGCCGCACGCGGTCTTGCCAAAATCGCCCGCGTCTATATGCGCGATGCCCATTATGGGTATCTGCGCTGGGGCGCGGATGGCAAGGTCCGGCAGCTTGAAGCGGTGCACACGTATCTGCGGGCGGAAGCATCCACGTTCGGTCCGGCGACGACCATCGCCACACCCATCGAACAGCTTGATCTTGCCACCGTGCTCAAAGTGTCGCAGGCCGTCTCAGGTGAAATCGTTCTGGAAAAGCTCATCGATATGGTCATGTCGACGGCCGTCGAACAAGCCGGCGCGGAGCGAGGTCTGATGGTGCGCACAGATGGCAGTCACCATCGAATAGTCGCCGAGGCGACTGCGGGCAATGACTCGCCGCAACTGCGTCTGCGTGATGTGCCGGTGAGTGCGTCGCTGCTGCCTGAATTGATCCTCTACCATGTGCTGCGCACGCAAGAGAGCGTTGTCATTGACGACGCGATTACCCAACCCTTGTACGCCGCGGACCCCTACATCCAGAAACATCGAGCCCGCTCCATTCTCTGCTTGCCGTTGATGAACCAGGCGAAACTCATTGGCGCGCTGTTCCTGGAAAATAATTTGACCGCAGGGGCATTCAGCCCTGCGCGCATTGCCGTGCTGAAGCTGGTGGCCTCCCAGGCCGCCATCTCTCTGGAGAACGCCCATTTATATCGTGATGTCGCGGAGCGCGAAGCCAAGATCCGGCGGCTCGTAGACTCGAATATCATTGGCATTATTTTCTGGAATACCGATGGTGAAATCACGGATGCCAACGATGCGTTTTTACGGATGGTCGGTTACGAACGCGAAGACATTGTCTCAGGCCGTGTCAGATGGAGAGACCTGACAGCGCCGAAATATCGTGAGGTTAGTGAAAAGACAATGATAGAAGCGCTGCAGGCCGGGAGTGCCCGTCCTTTTGAGAAGGAGTACATCAAAAAGGATGGCAGCCTGCTGCCCATCATCATCGGTTTGGCCACGTTCGACTCAGGGAGCCAGGAGGGTGTCGCGTTCGTGCTTGACCTGACCGAGCGTAAGCAGGCGCAAGAAAACGCTCGTCAAAGCGAACAGCGTTATCGCAATGTCCAGGTGGAGTTGGCGCACGCTAACCGTGTCGCGACGATGGGCCAACTGGCAGCTTCGATAGCCCATGAAGTCAGCCAGCCTATTGCCGCCACCGTTATGGGGGCTCACGCTGCGCTGCGTTGGATGGGCGCCCAGCCACCTAATCTTGGCGAGATAAAACAGGTACTCGACAACGTGATTAAGGATGCTCATCGCGCGGCCGAGGTTCTGGATCGGATCCGGGGGCATATTCGCAAGGCCCCGCCAAAAAAGGGACCCGTAGACATCGCGAAAATCATCGGCGAAATGGTCGAATTCACTCGCAGTCAGGCAACCAGTAACGGTGCTTCGGTGCATACAGACATCGCGCAAGATTTGCCGTTAGTACACGGCGATCGTGTAGAACTGCAACAGGTGTTGCTGAATTTGATTCTTAACGCTTTAGAGGCAATGAGCAGCGTCAACGGCGGCGAGAGACAGTTACAGATCAACGCCGAGATGGAAGAGCAGGGCAGCGTGCTGGTGCAGGTGAGCGACAGCGGCCCAGGGTTCGCTGCAGGTGAAGCCGAGCGGGTGTTCACCGCTTTCTATACGACCAAGGCGACCGGCCTGGGCATGGGGCTGTCAATCTGCCATTCGATCATAGAGGCGCATGGCGGTCGATTATGGGCAAGTTCGAATCAGCCCCGGGGAGCGGTGATTCAATTCTCTCTGCCGCCTCATACGCCTGCCTGATCGGTCGCGACTAGCCCTCTGCCTTGTCGATATTCGTGGGTAGGTCGTCCTGCCCCGGTAACTCAGTAATTACACTGAAGTCACTCACCTCAACGGCCCCCAACCCGTAGCCCAGCAAGTGAAAAGAGAACGCCTTGCGCGGCTGCGGATTGTCGAAACTGAAGTGCATCTCCAATGGCTGATCCGCAGTGACAATCATTTCTGCGGGGAGGCCCAACGGGACATCCTGTTCCCGCTCCTTGGCCTTGAGCAGAATGTAGGCATCCTGTTGTGGATCTACCGAGCGCACGGTCAGACGCACGCGAGTGAGTGAGCCCTTTGGCATTTCCAGGTACTGCGCACCAATGAGGTTATCGGCCCAGTCATCCTTGATCGCTGTCTGAAGAGGGATGATGGCGGAACTGCCGAACTGGTAGTGCTGGTTCAAGGGTGTGCGCAGCAGCGAATGATCCAGCGCCGTCGCTCTGGCTGCGATTTGGCGGGCGCGCTTGCGTCCGTACTGACCAGTCAAGGTCGCATGTTCCGCGATGAAGCCTGGGCTGGCGTAATTCCGGCAGCGCTGTTGAAAGTCACACTCGGTCAAGGTGCCCTGACCATTGTGATAGCGCAACTTGTCGTTGGTGTACGACATGATTTCGCGGCCCGTTTCATAGTCGCGAAACAGCGAGCGACCGCTCAAGGCTGGGGGGAAGGGCAAGGCGAAATAGTCGAGTATCGAGGCACTCAGATCGACATGCCCGTAAACCCCGGACTTCACCTTGGGCAACTGATCCTGCTCGGGCGCGAGCATTAGATTGAAGCCCCAAGAGGACGCCAGGCGCACTCCATCGATACCGTGGGATTCATCCGAGGTGATCACCACCAGGGTGTCTTTCAAGACTCCCTGACGTTCCAGGCCGTTGAGGAATTGCCCAAGCGCATCATCCAGATACCCGACGGCGGCCTGCTTGGGTGTGTCGTAGCGCTCCAGGTAGTCTTCAGGAGCCGAATAGGGCTGGTGGGTGCCAACGGTCAGTAGCGTCAGCATCCACGGTTTTTTCTGTTTTTTCAGCTGGCCAACGTACTCAAGGGCTCCTTCGAAGAAGGCCTTGTCGTCCTTGCCCCAAGGGAATTCCAGGTAGTTGCTGTTGGTGAACCATTCCAATCCATGAGTGGCATCGAAACCGATGTGCGGCATGATCTTGTCTTTTGCCATGAAACGCAGGCCCGCACCCTGGAGATAGTGCGTGGCGAATCCGTTCTGGTGTAACTGGGCTGGCAGACACGCTTGATTGCGTTCGCTCTGGGTCAACATTTCCACACCCTTCGGCGTGCCGTTGTCCAGTTTGTCGTAATCGCCACACAGCATTGCATACAGACCGCGAATGGTTTGGTGGCTGTGAAGGACGTAGTCCGGCGTATTCATGCCGCGCTCTGCCCATCGACTGAGATTGGGCATGAGATTTTCCTGATAGCTGCTGTGCAAGGCTTCGCGATTAACACCCACGTAGGCGCCGGGAATACCTTCCAGTGCGATGATCAACACATTCCGCGCCCGCCCGGGAGCGGCGAGCAGTTTCTGTCCTTCCAGATCGAGTTGGGTGAGTCCCGCCATTTGTGGAGGGACATCGACAACATCACCTGCCAACCATTCTTCAGCACTTGACTGAACGTCTCCAACGCTCGCGGACAGTAACTGATGCGGGAGGTTGAACAAGCGCCAAGGGTCTTCGTCGGTGGGGTAGAGGTGCTGGGCGCCCCAGTGGCCGATCAACAGCAGCAACGGTGCTGCCCACACGCTACGTGGTAAGGCCGGAATAGGTTTGGAGCGGCCCATCCACTGCGTGATCAACCAGATCGCCAGTCCAAAGCACAGAGTGGCTGCCAGCCATGGCTGGGCGAAACCACCGCCGGCAGAGTTTTCCAGAAATTGAGGGTCAATCAAGTACTGCAGGTCTGTGGCGTTTGGAAACCTCCCGACCGCGCTGACGAGTTCAGCAGTCGCCAACGTCATAATTCCCCAAACCAGCAACACCGGCAGCGCTAACCACCAGGGACGACGATGCAGGGTGACGATGAGAAGACTGGCAATTCCCAGATCTGAAAGGTAGCCGAGTGGACTCGACCAACCCAGTGCCGCACGCAGGCATAGAGGCAAGATCAGGACCAATCCGATCAGCGCGACGAGGCGCGCATAGGGTTGTCGTAACCAGTGACGGATAACGTTCACAAAAAGACCTTCCAGACATTAAAGCTTCATACAAGTGTGCTGAATGGTATCAAGCGATGGCATGACTGGTCGGGACATTCGAAATAGGGGGAGGGGTACTGAAACGGTGGGTAGCCTGGATAATGGCCTGCCGGCTAAAGGCTTCAGCTCTTAACCCCCGTTCCAGAGCCCTGCATGAAGGGTGTTAATGCCGGTTGATGGTCGTGAACATTAACTGTTTCAGGCTGTTTAACGTGTTCCGTCCGATTGCGGGCGGACGTGCGCACGGCCACAATGCCGGGTGACGAGAACGTTGTAATTCGCCACACTTTTGGCATTTTTCCGTGGTTAAACTATAAATCGAGTCACCATTCCACTTAGATCAACAGCCAGCCGTGACAACTCATTACTGGCCGCACTGGTTTGATTGGCACCTGCTGCAGACTGAGTCGACCAGATTACGATCAACCTCTCTAGATACTTGTGCCTGCTCCTCCGAAGCGCTTGCAATGACCAGATTTCGCTCGTTGCTCTGAGAAATAGACTCGGTTATCTGTGTTAAAGAATCACCCGCGGCATTTGCCAGGTATTTCTCCGCACCGTCCCGCTCAACAAGTTGGCTCATCGTGCATGCCGTCGGTAATAACAAGGGCAGGTCATAAATCTGCCCCAGACCTGGTATGAGTGACTCTCTCTCGCTCGGTTGACGGGTCAATCCTTGATTTCACTCGGATCGCTGACCAACATTACTTTGTCCTGGATAGCGGCCAAGGTGTATTCGAGAAATGACCTGCCTCGTCCCAGATTCGCCGCCTTATCCTGCTGCAGTGCCTGTTGCAGAACGACGAGAAGATTCTGCGTCTTCGAGGATGAGGCAGGCGTCAAATTGTCTTCTTCCAAATTCCCCTTTACGTATTTGGCAATGCGAGTGGACTGGCTTGCCGAATGGCTGATGGAAGCCTCGACCAACTCACCTTCGGCATAACCGATGCGGCTCGTGCTGCTGGCCTGATCGTTGATCTGGTAGTACAGGTAATTCTGCGATTCCGAGTCCGTCGTCAGTTCCAGCTTTTGCCCGGCATACAGAGGCTTATGGTACTGGGCTGTCAGATGGGATTGCTGATCCTGAACAAGCGTGCGATTGAGCCGATTCGCACCTTTGGATTGCGTGGATTGGGACACGTCATAGCTGAATGAATCAAGTTCGGCAGGCCGCGCAGGATTGCCGTTTACAGTCTTCTCGGTGACCGTCGCACTGAAATCGGCCAGGCCGGTAAGCATGCTGCGGTCGGTGTCTGTCAGGTAGTTCGAGCCTGGGGGCTGCCGCACGGTTGCGGCGAGGCTTTCCGAGTAATTTGTGTGAACGGCCTTAAATGCACTATCGAACATCGACAGCAGGTGTCGGTCGCCGTCGCCTCGGTCGCGCGCCGCTTCTATTTGACGGATGTACCCCTCAAGCGCCTTGGCCTTCTGAGTGCTGTTGCCCAGAATCGCAGCATTTTTCAAGTCCACGGCTATGTTGAGATCGCCCGATGCGCCCTTCATGCTTACCCGGCGCTGGCTTGCATCGGCATGCAGCTCAAGGGTCTGCGTGCTGTCATCGCTGAGCTTGAATCGTGTCACCAGATCGACCGAGGAAAACACCTTGGAGTCGAACTGAATCAAGGTGTCCAGTTTGAGTTGCGGAGGCACCGCAGTGAGCCCTTGAATGGCCGACTCAAATCCGTCTGCCATTGCGCCCAGCGCAGCAAGTTCTTCTTTGCTGAGATCACCACCCTCGACCTGCGCCTGTACCGCCAGCGCATTGTCCTGACTGGAGAGGGTCAGTTGGATAGTTTTGCCACTCGCTGTATTCAGCGTGAGGCTGATGGAGTTATCTGCGATGCCACTATGGAGTTTGGCTTGGGCAGCCGCCAGTTCGCCAGCTTCAAGAGGCCTTCCAGTCGATGAGCGAAGGACTGACTGGGAAATGTTCTTGTTGGTCTCAGCCAGTTGCAAAAGCAGCGATGCGCCCAGATTTTGGAACCGGCCGGCCGTCGACGAACTTCCGAAATTGCCCCTCATGTGCAAGGACACTTTGTCATGCTGCGTGTATTCCCAGGAAAGCGGTGCGTCAAGCTGCGCTATCCCGCCCCGGGAGGTATACGTCAGTGCATCGACGGCTTTGTTATCTTGCAGCAAGGTGACTATCGACGAGGGCGAATCAGTGACGGCTGTTGATTCGATGGGATTGCCGATGGGCACGGTGGCCGCCACTTTAGCGATTGCCAGTGGCTGGGGGGCGGAGATTGAAGATATCAGGGTCACGGCAGCTCCATGCTCATTAAGTTCCTACCTCACTAGTCGGCGGTGATAGTGACAACTTGAGGTCCGATCCCGGAGGTACTACCGGAAAACGACAGCCTTGCAGGGATCAGATACCAAGCCAGTCACCTTATGATCAGTCTCTTGTTGCCTGGCTGTAGAATCGTGCATCAATGCCCGGGCGATCAGAGGGAAGGGCACAAACACCCGGGGGCCAACAAAACTTGCTGCCAGAATTTTTTTGAAATCAAGGGGTTGCCAGCCTCAGGAAATGAGTACATAATTCACGCCATCGAAAGCACAGACGGCTGAAAAAGCTCAATGTTTTCAAGGAGATAGAGCGTGAATCATAAGCTCGTTTCCTGTTCCAGGTTTGTACACATTTGATGTTGCGCTACATGACATCAAATGTTTGAGGCCGAGTAGCAAAATGGTTATGCAGTGGATTGCAAATCCACCTACGCCGGTTCGATTCCGACCTCGGCCTCCACTATAAACAAGCTCCGTAGATCTATGATTTACGGAGCTTTTTTATTTGCGCAACCTTGCAAGATTTTGTCTTGAAAAGGGGATCTGCGAACTTGCTTCACCGGGGCGGGATGTATATATTTCGTCCTCTGTTGCACAAGCCAGACAGCTTCACCGCGCTACCGCCCGAATGGCGAAACTGGTAGACGCATGGGACTTAAAATCCCCCGCTCGTAAGGGCGTGCCGGTTCGATTCCGGCTTCGGGCACCATACATATCAAAGGCCTGCATGAGGAAACTCATGCAGGCCTTTGTCGTTTCTGCTCCGCAATTCTTGATAGATGATCCTCGTCAACCTCAAACCTGGTTCTGCCAGATTTTTGTAGCAGCGGTGCGCCGAACATAATCGCTGAAGTCGCGCGCGGGCCGGCCAAGTGCGCGCTGAACGCCATTGGCTAACGGCGTGTTGCGACCGTCGAGCACCGTGGTGAAGAGATAAAGCACCAGGTCAATCAACGGCGCAGGAAGTTGTGCCTGCTCCAGTGCCTGACGATATGCATCCGGCGGTACGGCGACGAAACTGATCTCGCGCCCGGTCCCTTGAGCAATCTCCTCGACCGCTTGGGTAAAAGTCAGTGCCCGTGGCCCGGTCAATTCATAGAGTTGGCGTGAATGCCCCGGTTGGGTCAGTGCCTGGACTGCAATTTCGGCAATGTCCTCCACATCGACGAAGGGCTCCGCGATATTGCCGACGGGAAGGGCCAGTTCTCCTTCAAGAATGGGCTCCAGAAAATGCGCCTCGCTGAAGTTCTGGAAGAACCAGCTGGCCCGCAGGATCGTCCAGTCGACACCGCTGTTTTGAATGACGCGTTCGGCTTGTTCCGCTTCAACCTCGCCACGTCCGGACAGCAGAACCAATTTGCCGACGCCACGTTTGACGGCCAGGTTGGTAAACGCCTGGATAGTATCGAGGGCACCCGGAATGGCGAGGTCCGGTTGATAGGAAATGTAAACAGCGTGAACGCCATCAAGCGCCGCATCCCAGGTCCGTCGATTTTCCCAGTCAAAGGGAGGATTCGCGCCGCGAGAACCCAAGCGCACAGGCAATCCTGCGGCCTGGAGATGCTGGGTGATCCTGCGCCCTGTTTTACCGGTAGCACCGAGAACGAGGAGGGTGTCCTGAGTGGTTTTCATCGCGTTCGTCTCCATCGGGTTAATGTGAGGAATGCTCACGTTAAGAAGATGATAAACGCTCATGTTCTACCGTCAACCCATGTTAAGGAGGAAACCGACATACGGATGCAACCACTTGGGGGCGTTCGCGGGTGGTGCTAAGGTGAGTGCTTGTCATGTTATTGATCGGAATCTCGCCAGTGCCAAAGAAAGCCGCCACCGGGCTCGAGCAACCTGCTGCAGAGCCGACCCGCCGCAATCCCACGCAACAACGCAGTCGCGAGCGGCAGGAGCGAATCCTGGCGGTGGCGACGCAACTGATCGCAACCAAGGGCAGCGACCAGGTAAAAATGAGCGAAATTGCCGAATGCTCGGAGATCTCGATCGGATCGCTTTATCAGTACTTCCCTGACAAGAGCTCGGTCATTCGCACCCTGGCCGAGCGCTATAACGCGGCAAGCCGTCGTTGTATCGAAGAGGCGCTGGTGACGGTGCAAGATGCGCAAGGGTTGGCGGATGCCTATTCGGACCTGCTGGATCAGTATTACGAGATCGTTCAGGCCGAACCTGCGATGCGTGATATTTGGTCAGGCATGCAGGCAGACAAGCAGTTGCTGGCGTTGGAGCTGGAGGAGAGTCGTGTGGCGGGCGGCTTGCTGGCCGATGCGATGCTGCGGGTGTTTCCAGGCAGCGATGCGCAGCGGGTTGCTGATTCTGCCTTTCTGATCTGGCAGCTAGGTGAAGCGACTATGCGACTGGCCATTTCTTGTGCGCCCGAAGAGGGCCGGCGGTTGTTTGAAGCCTTCAAGCGCATGTCGCTCGCTGAAATCATGGAGGCGGCGAACCTGAACACGTGCGACTCATCAACAGACCTGTCAGGGCCAATCCCCCGGTGAGAGCGAGCCGGCTCGCGATGGTTGAAGGTCAGTCACATCAATGTTGAATGTGCTGCCCTCATCGCGAGCAGGTTCTCTCCCGCATGAGATCTTTCCTGGCGCAGTTTTTAAACGAAAGGCTGGCCGGTAAAACCGCGGGGTAACCTTTGCAGTCCGGCCATGGCGGTCAACCGTTGTACCCAGGCGGCGCGCCAGTCATTGGCGGTGTGAGTGACTTTGGCCTTACGCGCAGCACGGCGTGCTGCGTTACGTTCGGCTTTGCGCGCGTCTTTGAACGCGTCGGTGTTGCGGCAGCTTCTGCACTTTACGCGGGTCAATTCGCTGGTTGATGTGAGATTGCTGCCTTTGTGACCGCAGGCCAGATGCCCGCTGACTTTGAAGTGAGTGACCATGGGACGTCTCCTTCGTGACGTGTGACTGTTTGACCTCCAGCTAATGAAGACGTTCGTTGGCTGCCCAGCGGGCAAAAAAATGGCCTGCATGCGGGCAGGCCAAGGGGTTCATCAAAGGAGTGAACCCATTGTAGGGTGTGTGTTGTGAACGTTACGTGAAAAGAAGTCACAAAAAATCCCGGCGTCAGGCCAGGTAGGGTGTGGAGAAAAAGATAATCAGACAGGCACGGACGCGCTGACGATGAAGTCGCCGTTCACACGTCCTGGATCAGGCCCTGTTCTTGAATCGCGCGCCCAGATCGAATCATCTGAACCGCGGAAGAGGCGGGTCGACAGGTTTTAACGAAGACAGGGTGTTTCGAATCAGTGGCGCGTCTTTTTCAATGTCGTTCAGGCGGTCACGAATTCTGAGGGCTGTCGGATGCCCTCCTTGATGATCTACCCAATCGGCAATCTCCTTGCACGCAGCGGCAAGTCGAGCCTGGCGGGAGTCGAGCAGGGTAAGCAGGGTGGTGATGGACTCTTTTTCGGACATGGCAAACACCTCCGTTCAAGAAACCTGACAAATAGCAGCAAAAAGCCCGCTGGGTGCGAGCTTTCTGCCGATGGGGTCGCTGGTCCTTCAGCTGATTTCAGTATAGACCCGGACTTCAGGCTTGTCGGGCCGTCACTTGTGATCTGGTATTGAGCTGCCGGCATTCACGTTGGGCATCTTCTTCAAGATCGAAGCCGTCACCGATAAAGCCACGGGTGCGGGTATCTTCAATGCGATACCAGACGGCGGCGTCGGGTGGCGGGTGGCCGGCTTCTCCGGCCCGGCGGCCATGAATGATGATCTTGTTGCAACGCTTCACAACGAAAATGTCTTCCATGGCGTCACCGCAGCTGATTCATGTCCACATCAACTATAGAAGTTCTTTGCGATCGTGCAAAAAATGGATGGGTCATTTTGTCGATTCTGCCTCAGCGATCATTTTCTCCAGATACATGGCGAGCCCGACTTCTTCTGCCCTGAGACCTTTACGCAGTCTCGGCCGCGGCAGTTGGGCCAAGGCGCCGAGCATAAAACCTTCGAGCACCGCCGGGTGGATGTAGCACTTGCGGCACACGGCCGGGGTGTTACCGAGTTGCCTGGCAACGTTCTTGACCATCTCGACCACATGCCGTTTCGCGTCCGACTCAGGCTCCCACTGCAACTCACGCAGCACCGACAACGCCAGGACGCTCCCGGCCCATGTTCGATAATCCTTGGCCGTGAAGTCGGCGCCGGTGAGGGTTTGCAGGTAAGCATTGACATCTGAGGAGCTGACGGTGTGTCGCTCGCCATTTTCGTCCAGGTATTGGAAAAGGTCTTGCCCGGGAATCTCCAGGCAGCGCTTGATAATTCGCGCCAGGCGTCGGTCTTTCACGGTGATCTGATGCTCCACACCACTCTTGCCGCGAAACTGGAACAGGATCGCGCTGCCGTTGACCTCGACGTGACGGCTGCGCAGGGTGGTCAGGCCATAGGAGCGATTTTCCCGGGCGTATTGCGTGTTGCCGACCCGGATCAGCGTCGCATCGAGCAAGGTAATCACGGTGGCCATGACTTTATCTCGGCTGAAACCCGGAGCGTCCAGCAGCGTTTCAAGCTGTTTGCGCAGCTTCGGCAGTGCCAGGCCAAAGTCCCTCAGGCGTGAGTATTTATCGGCATCGCGCACTTCGCGCCAACGCGCGTGATAACGGTATTGCTTGCGACCGCGAGCGTCACGGCCGGTGGCTTGCAAATGACCACGTGGGTCGGCGCAGATCCACACATTGGTATAGGCCGGCGGCACGGCAAGGGCGTTGAGGCGCCTGATTTCGTCGGGATCGGTAATGCGCTGGCCCGAAGGATCGAAGTAGCAGAATTTGCCGCGCAAGAGTTTGCGGGTGATTCCAGGCTGCGTGTCGTCGACATAGTGCAGGTCGGGTGGCAGCGCATCGGGCAGCGCGGTATCGGGCATGGCAAAAAGTCCTTGGCGACGAAGTCAGGGGGCCTGTACAGCCATTGACCGCGTCCATTCGCCGTGGTGCCGACGAATTTACGCCAGCACGGCCACCGCTTTGATCTGCGCCCAGAGTTGCTGGCCGGGGTGCACGCCCAGTTGGTCCCGGGAGTAGCGGGTGATGCGTGCCAGCAGCGGTGTGCCGGCCGCATTCAGGCGGATCAGCACGTGGGCGGCGTTATCGGCGCCGATTTCGCTGATCACCGTCACCGGCAAGCGATTGAGGATGCTGCTGTGCTCGACGCCTTGCAGGCTCAGGCTGACATCCCGCGCCTGGACCTTGCAACGTAGCGCCTGGCCTTGGGTCATCGGAGCGTGCGCCACGCGAATGCTCAGGTCGGTATCGGGCAGCTGCAGCGTCAGCAACTGATAGTGCGGGTCATAGGCGCTGACATGGCCTTCAATCACCACGCCCGCATCGTCGCCCAGCGCCAGGGGCAAATCGAGACGCGCCAGGGTTTCGCCGATTGGTCCGCTGGCCAGCGCTTTGCCGTCGCTGAGCAGGACGATGTGGTCGGCCAGTCGGGCGACCTCATCCTGTGAATGGCTGACGTACAGCACCGGGATATCGAGTTCATCGTGCAGGCGTTGCAGATAAGGCAGGATTTCGTTTTTGCGCTGGCTATCCAGCGCCGCCAGCGGTTCGTCCATCAGCAACAGTTTGGGGCTGGTGAGCAGCGCGCGGGCGATGCCGATTCGTTGCCGTTCGCCTCCGGACAGGTGCTGCGGATGGCGGTCCAGCAGATGACCAATGCCCAACAGTTCAGTGGCATGCGCCATGTCAACCCGGCGTTGCTGCTTGGGGATGCGCTTCAGCCCGAACTCCAGATTGGCCAGCACCGAAAGGTGAGGAAACAGGCTGGCCTCCTGAAAAACATACCCAAGCGCACGTTTATGCGGCGGTACGAAAATCTTCTTGTCACTGTCCTGCCAGACTTCATCGTTGACCTGAATAAAGCCCTGTTCGGCCTGCTCCAGACCGGCGATACAGCGCAGGCACGTGGTCTTGCCTGACCCGGAATGGCCGTAAAGTGCCGTTACTCCGCGGCCGGGCAATTGCAGATCCACCTCCAGGGCGAATCCTGAATAAGTCAGTTTAAGGCGCATATGAATCATCGATCAGCTCCAGCCCGCTTTGGTTTTACGGCTGGAATAGAGCGCCAGCAATACGGCAAAGGAGAACACCAGCATTGCCCCGGCGAGCCAATGGGCCTGGGCATATTCCATGGCTTCAACGTGATCGTAGATCTGCACCGAGACCACGCGGGTCTTGTCGGGAATGTTGCCGCCGATCATCAGCACCACGCCGAACTCGCCGACAGTGTGGGCGAAACCGAGAATGGCCGCGGTGATGAAGCCGGGGCGAGCCAGCGGCAGAATCACGCTGAAAAAGGTGTCCCATGGATTGGCGCGCAAGGTGGCGGCCACTTCCAGCGGGCGGGTGCCAATGGCGGAAAAGGCGTTTTGCAGCGGCTGGACCACGAACGGCATCGAGTACAGCACCGAACCGATCACCAGTCCCGCAAAACTGAATGTGAGCGTGCCGAGCCCCAGTGACTGGGTGAATTGGCCGACAAAACCGTTAGGGCCGAGCGCCAACAACAAATAAAAGCCAATCACCGTGGGCGGCAGGACCAGGGGCAGGGCGACAATTGCCCCGACCGGGCCGCGCAACCACGAGCGGGTGCGCGACAGCCATAACGCAATCGGAGTGCCGATGATCAACAGGATAACCGTCGTCAGGGACGCCAGTTTCAGGGTCAGCCAGATGGCGGAAAAGTCGGCACTCGTCAGCGTCATTTAGAGTTGGTAACCGTAGGACTTGATAATGGCGGCGGCTTTCGGCCCCTTGAGGTAGTCAGCCAGTGCCTTGGCGGCCGGGTTGTCCTTGCCCTTGTTGAGGATCACCGCGTCTTGTTTGATCGGGTCGTGCATGTCGGCCGGGACGATCCAGGCCGAACCGCCGGTGACTTTGCCGTCTTTGTAGATCTGCGACAAGGCCACGAAGCCGAGTTCAGCGTTGCCGGTGGAAACGAACTGATAGGCCTGGGTGATGTTCTGGCCTTCAACGAGCTTGTCTTTGACCTTGTCGGTCAGGCCCAGTTTGGCGAGCACCTGAGTGGCGGCAAGGCCATAAGGCGCGGCTTTCGGGTTGGCGATGGAAAGGTGCTTGTATTCGTTCCTTTTCAACACATCGCCCTTGGCATCGACGTAATCCTCCTTGGCTGACCACAGTGCCAGCGTGCCTACGGCGTAGGTGAAGCGCGAACCCTTGACGGTGTCGCCTTCAGCTTCGAGTTTTTGCGGGGTGGTGTCGTCGGCAGAGAGGAACACTTCGAACGGCGCGCCATTCTTGATCTGGGCGTAGAACTGACCGGTTGCACCAACGGAGGTGACCAGTTTATGCCCGGTGTCTTTTTCGAAATCGGCGGCGATGGCCTGGATCGGCGCGGTGAAGTTGGCGGCGACGGCCACCTGGACTTCGCCTGCCTGAGCGGAGCCGAACGCGAAGACGGCGAGCAGGCTTGCGAGGCAGGCCGGGGCAAAACGTGAGGCACGCATGGGCATGAAACGGCTCCGTGATAGGCGAATGCAACGAGGGGACGAAACGCTATATATCGAAATATATAGCGTAATGCCCGCAAACGGAATGTGTTGGAGCCGAATCTGTGAAGTTGCGTGATCCTGGAGCAGCAGGCTACAGCAGCGTGCTTCAGCGACGGAGCAACTTGGCCAAACCTTCCTCCGCCAAACGCCGAGTCAGCTCTGCCGTACTCACTTCAACGCCCAACGTGAATGCCTGCCCAGCCCAGAGATTGCTGAAATCCGCTTCGCCCTTGGCCCGCAACGGCATCAACGCACCACCGGCCAACGGGAAGGCCGGGGCTTTATCGCTCATGGGGCCGAGTTCGCGCATCACCCGATTGAGGATTCCTCGTGCTGGGCGGCCGGTGAAAAGATTGGTCACCGCCGTCTCGCTTTCCTTGGCCGTGCGCAGCGCCTTGTGGTGAGACGCGCTGACCTTGGCCTCCGGCGTGAACAGGTAAGCCGTCCCCACCTGCACCGCCGAAGCGCCCAGCAGAAAAGCTGCCGCCACCCCCCGCGCATCACCGATCCCACCCGCTGCAATCACCGGCACTTTCACCGCATCGACGACCTGAGGCACGAGGGCGAATGTGCCGACCTGACTGCTCAAGTCATCGCTGAGGAACATTCCCCGATGTCCGCCTGCCTCGTAGCCCATGGCGATGATCGCGTCGCAGCCATGTTGTTCCAGCCAGACGGCTTCTTCGACGGTGGTCGCCGAGGAAAGAATTTTCGCCCCGGTGGCTTTTACCCGATCCAGCAGTGATTGTTCCGGCAGGCCGAAGTGAAAACTCACGACTTCGGGACGGAATTCTTCGAGCACTTCGCAGGCGGCGTTATCGAACGGCGCGCGATTGGATACCGGTGTGGGGACCTCGAAATCGACGCCCAGTTCCCGATAATACGGTTCCAGCAGGTTTTTCCATTCCCGAGCCCGTTGCTCATCGGCAGCCGGGGTCTGATGGCAAAAATAGTTGATATTGAACGGACGCTGGCTCTGTTGGCGGATCGTCTTCAGCTCTTCGCGCAACTGCTCGATGCTCAGCATCGCCGCGGGCATCGAGCCCAGGCCGCCAGCGTTACTCGCGGCGATAACCATGGCCGAGCCGGTAGCGCCGGCCATAGGAGCCTGGATGATCGGCAGTTCGATGCCGAGCAGGTCAAGAATACGGGTGTCTGGCCATTGGCTCATTTCAATGATTCTCCGGCGGATAGAACCGGTTTTTTACCAGCAATGGTTGATGCAGAGCCAGTCGACTTTTGTATCCGGGACGTTTTCCGTTATTCAAGGGCCTTAAAAAAAGGCGTAACCGCACGTCATGGTAGCGCTCGGTGCATCGTAGGTTTGGCTAAAGTCTTGTACGGCGAGATGTTTCTTTGTGGTATTTCAATGCCCCCACAACCGGATCGATTGCATTGAGAGGCAATGATGTTCAAAGGTATTTTGATCGACAAAGACGACAGCGGTTACCGGGCCACACTGCAAGAGATCAATGACGATCAACTGCCCGAGGGCGATGTGACGGTGCGGGTCGCGTACAGCACCTTGAACTTCAAGGATGGCCTGGCGATCACCGGCAGCAGCCCGGTGGTCAGGAAATTCCCCATGGTGCCGGGGATCGACCTGGCCGGTACGGTCGAAGTCAGCGAGCATCCGGACTACAAGGTCGGTGACCAGGTCTTGCTCAATGGCTGGGGCGTAGGCGAAGGGCATTGGGGCGGGCTCGCACAAAAAGCGCGCCTCAAGGGTGACTGGCTGATCCCACTGCCCAAGGAATTCACCGCGGCTCAAGCCATGGCAATCGGCACGGCCGGTTACACGGCGATGCTGTGCATCCTGGCGCTGGAACATAATGGTGTCACGCCTGAGCAGGGCGAAGTCCTGGTCACCGGGGCCAACGGCGGCGTAGGCAGTTTCGCCATCGCGCTGCTGAGCAAGCTTGGCTATAAAGTCGTAGCGTCCACGGGCCGCACCGCCGAGCACGATTACCTCAAGCAACTGGGCGCCAGCGAGATCATTGATCGCGCCATCCTGTCCTTGCCGGGCAAGCCGCTGGCCAAGGAACGCTGGGCGGCGGTGATCGACTCGGTCGGCAGCCACACGCTGGCCAACGCCTGCGCCAGCACCAAGGCCAATGGCACGGTCGCCGCCTGTGGTCTTGCACAAGGCATGGATTTCCCGGCCTCCGTCGCGCCGTTCATTTTGCGTGGCGTGACGTTGGCCGGGATCAACAGCGTGACCCAGCCCAAAGCCAAGCGGATGGAAGCCTGGAATCGGCTGGCCAAGGATCTGGACTTCGCGTTGCTGCCACTGATCAGCCATGAAATCGGCTTGAGCGAAGCTATCGACGCCGCACCGCGCTTGCTCGCCGGACAATTGCGCGGGCGAGTGGTGGTCGATGTGAATCGGTGATTACACGGTTTCGCGTTCCAGCAACTGACGCTTGCGCTCGACACCCCAGCGATAGCCCGAGAGGTTGCCGTCGCTGCGTACCACGCGGTGGCACGGGATCGCCACTGCAATACTGTTCGCGCCGCAGGCCTGAGCCACGGCGCGCACGGCTTTGGGCGCGCCGATACGCTGAGCGATATCGGCGTAGCTGGCGGTGCTGCCTGCAGGAATCTCCCGCAGCGCCTGCCAGACCCGCTCTTGAAAAGCGGTGCCGCGCACGTCCAGCGGCAAATCCAGGCCAATTGCCGGGGCTTCGATAAAACCGACAACCTTGGCAATCAACTGCTCGAACGCGTGATCGGCGCCAATCAGATTCGCACGCCGAAACTTGTCCTGCAGGTCGCAAACCAGTTGATGCGGATCATCCCCCAGCAGGATCGCGCAAACACCGCGTTCACTTTGCGCCACCAGAATGGCCCCCAGGGAACACTGGCCAACGGCAAAACGAATGTCGTTGTTCTGGCCCGCCGCGCGGTAATCCCCCGGCTTCATGCCCAGCAGTTTATCGGCCGATTCATAGAAGCGGCTGTTGGAGTTGAAACCGGCGTCATACAGGGCGTCGGTGACTGAGCCGCCGTCGGCCAGGCGTTCGCGCACTTTGCGGGAACGATGGGCGGTTGCGTACCCCTTGGGTGTCAGCCCGGTCACGGCTTTGAATACGCGGTGGAAATGGAAGCTGCTCAGGCCTGCTGCCTGCGCCAGCTCATTTAACGCAGGCGGATTTTCGGCGGATTCGATGTGGCGGCAGGCGACAGCGACGGTTGCTGCGTGTTGTGCGGCTACATCGCTTTGATCCTTCGTGGCCCGTTTGCTGGGACGATAGCCCGCCGCCAGGGCTTGTTCTGCCGTGTCGAAAAATTCGACATTCTGCGGTTTCGGCAAGCGTGCCAGGCTGCTGGGGCGGCAATAGATTCCAGTGGTTTTCACGGCGTAGACAAACTGCCCGTCGGCACCGGGATCCCGTGCAACGACGGCGGCCCAGCGAGGATCGTCCTCGGTGGCAATCCTGGTCGAATGAGTTGTCATGGTTTCATGTCCGTTGACCCGTTTTTTCCGGATTAACAAGCCCCCAGCACCACAGCACTCCGAGTCTTGCGGTTGAATTCTTGGGCTTCATCCGGCGGTTCGAAAGGTGAAGTTGATCCGTTGTTCACCCAGGCGCGGGTGATGGCCGTCCTTGATCGGCAGCACGCCGTGATAACGCAAACGATCGACGCCACCCCAGACCACGATATCGCCATGCAGCAACGGTACACGCTGGCTTTTATCGCTTCGTTCAAACCCGCCGAACAGGAACATTGCCGGCAATCCCAATGACACCGACACGATCGGTGCGGCGTAGGAACCTTCGTTCTTGTCTTGGTGCAATGACATCCTGGCCCCGGGGACATAGCGGTTGATCAGGCAGGAGTCAGGGACAAACCCGGCAAATCCCGCTTCCCGTGCCGCCGCTTGTGCCAGTTCGAAAAACACGTCAGGCATCTCGGGCCAGGGGCGTCCGGTCTGTGGGTCATTGCGCGTATACCGGTAGCCGCTGCGGTCGGTGGTCCAGCCCCAGGTGCCGCAACTGCTCAAGGCCACCGACATGGTAAAGCCGCCGGGGGTGACCATCTGCCGAAACGGAGCGGCCGCCAGAACCGCTTCAAGTGCTGGCAACAATCGATCGAGCCGGGGCAGGGCAAAGCCGCGCAAGACGAAGGACTGTTCACCGATCTGCTCACGTCTGGGCTCCTGCTCGGGTTCGGCATCGGCAAAAAGATCGAAAGTGGTCGGGCTCATGGGGTCATAACGCATCGTGAAAGATGATTCCAAGGGTATGCCGTTTTCCGCTGTGCAGGCGACTCACGCCGTGACGCATGGTCACTCGGTAATAGCCGCGAACGCCTTTGACCGGTCGCTGGCTCACGGCAAAGATCAGACCATCGCCTTTCTTCAGGCGGATCACCTGCGGGCGTGACTGCATCCGCGGGCGTTGTTCGGTTAGCACAAACTCGCCGCCGGTAAAGTCTTCGTCCGGTTCCGACAGAAGAATCGCCACCTGCAGCGGGAACACGTGTTCGCCGTACAGATCCTGGTGCAAACAGTTGTAGTCCTGCGGGCCATATTGCAGCAATAACGGAGTCGGGCGTTCCTGACCGGCGGCATGGCAGCGTTGCAGGAACGCTTCGTGGGTTGCGGGGAAACGGGACGGCAAGTCCATGCATTCATACCAGCGGTTGGCGATCGGCACCAGTCGAGGGTAGAGCGCACTGCGCAAGCGGGCGACTGTGTCCGGCAAGGGGTAGTTGAAATACTTGTACTCGCCACGGCCAAAACCGTGTCGCGCCATGATCACTTGAGAGCGGAAGGGCGCTGACTGGGTATAGAGCGCACTGACGTCATCGCACGCCTGCGCACTCAACAGCGACTTGATGACAGCGCAGCCATCCTGATCGATTTGTTGCCCCAGGGCCGCCCAGTCCAGCGCATCGAAGGTTTGCTCGCTCATCGCTGAGCCTCGCGATCCAGCAACTGCCGTTTGCGCTCCAGTCCCCAGCGATAACCGCCGAGGCTGCCGTCCTGGCGCAGCACCCGATGGCAAGGCACGATAACGGCCACCGGGTTGGCCCCACAGGCATTCGCTACCGCCCGGGAAGCGCTGGGCTGACCCAGGCGCTGGGCGATATCACGGTAGCTGGCGGTTTCACCGACGGGGATTTTCCGCAGGACTTCCCAGACTCGCCGTTGAAATACGCTGCCGCTCAGGTGCAGTGGGAGATCGAGTGCGGTGTGTGGGTTTTCGAGGTGGCGCAGGGTTTGCTCCAAGGCCGGCATCAAACCTTCATCGCGCTGCGGCGGTGGCGGGCCAGGGAAACGCCGCGCCAGATCGCGTTCGAGCGTGATCAAGTCTTCACCGAGCAGCAACGCGCACAGGCCCTCGGCGCTGAACGCCAGCAACAAGACGCCTAGGCTGGAAGTGCCGCTGATGTAGCGAATCGGGGAGGTAGACATGTTCTGACTCCTTAACCAAAGGTCGAGGTGGCCAGTCTAGGGGGCGCCAAGGGAGTGAACACTCCGGCGCTTGCGGTCGAATTCAAGACGGGCGCGGAGCACGACGTCCATGTTGTCGCTCCGGGTGCCGGGTCGCGTTACAGTGCTTTGCTGACGGCAATGTCGCTGATGACGTCGTCGCTCGAACCATGAATGGCGTCCAGCGCAGCTTTGGCTTCTTCTTCAGTGCCTTTTTCGAGCTGGGCAAATTCGAAGCGGCGTTCGCCGTTGAGTTTGTATTTGATGACGTACTTGGTCGTTTGGGCCACGGTCATACCTGCTTTTATTCGTGTGGGAGCGTCACTCAGCTCAGTTTCGTGCTGGAGCGACGGATGATCTTGATCGAGTGCGTCAGGGTCGGTTTGCGGGTCACGCTGATCGGACGGCGGTTGACCGTGTCGATGGTGATGTTCCAGAAACCGGTGCTCGGTGCAGTAATCCGGGCCGGGAAAGTATCGAACGCACCGCCGTGGTAAGTGTGACGGCCGCCGTTCTTGAAGCTGCGGAAGTTGGCGTCGTTCATCAAGCGGATGTTGCATGTTTGGGAGCACTGGATGACGACGATGTCGTCTTCGTTGAGGTGCTCGCGCTGGTGGATAAATTTCATGAGGCGCCTCCAGAAGGGCTTTTTCTACAAAATCAAAACGATAGCATGGGCGATTGGCGCAGTTTATCAGCCCGAACAGGTTATTATCCGGTCGTCGAGGTTCGCTTTGACAATTAAAAACAGTTATTCGGAATTCTATGAGCGATAAACGCAGCGAGCCTCGGAGAAAATCAGCATTTGTGCTGTCGGAGGGTCTTTATCGGAGGTTTTGTATGAAGTGGGGTGTGTTGGCCTTGCCGTTGGCATTGGTGATGAGTGGCTGTGCGAATGTCTCGGAGATTAATGAGACGTTGCCTACCATGAACGTGATCTCAGGCAAAAAGCCCAATGAATACGCGCAATGCCTGGTCGAAAAACTGGCCGACAGTCGTGGCGCCCTGCAACTGGAGTCAACCAAGGACGGGATGCGCGTCATCGTGCCGGCGAAATTTTCATCGGCCCCGGCAGCCGTGTTCGACATCGAAGACCGTTCGGGTGGCAGTGGTATAAAGCTGCATGAGCGTATGTCCAATGTGCCGGTGCGTCCTAAAGACGTGCAGAAAGCCGCCAACGCCTGCATTTCCGGCTGATAGACTAGCCACCGTTCACACCGATGCCGTCAAAGTCATGCTTTGGCGGCATTGTCTTTTCTGGAGTCGAGCATGAAGCGAGAGCAGGTACAGGAACGCCATGCAGAGGGACTGATCTCTGCCACCCACGTCATTCAAAATCCCGCGAACCCGGGGGAATGGATCGTGTTTTTCAAGAAGAGCGCCGGGCGCAGCTATTTTCTGGTGGATGATAACGATGAGGTCGAGTCGTTTGCTCGTCTCGACGATTTGATCGAGACCGTGCGTGGTCTCGGAATCAAATTTGCGGAAATTCACATGTAGGGCAGGGCGCCCTACTTGCAGACCACCACGACACTGCGGTTCTTGAAGTTGCCGACATCGACCCCCAGGGTTTTGTCGCTTTCCTTGGTGGAAGGCGATCCGTCGGTGCCGACGATCCGGTAGCCGGTCCCCGCGCAAGAGGCATCGGCTTTTTCATAGCACGTGGCCCAGGAGTTGGCTTCGCCGGAGCAGTCGATTGCCAGGCCTTGCTCTCCGTTGTTCAGGTACATTTTCTCGGAAGTGGCGCAGCCGGTCAGGGCCAGGATTGCAATCAGGGGCAAAAATTTAGTCATGTCGTTGTCGTCGTCAGGATGATGGGGCTAAGCCTGTGACAGCGCAGGCAGCAAAAGGTTATAGCGAATGGCCACTTGTTTGTACCTGGCCACAAAAAAGCCCTGCTCAATGGCAGGGCTCTGCGAGTGCTGCAGGATATCAGTCCTGACTCTTGCCGCGTCGCTTCGGCGCGGGGGGTGTAGTCGAGCACCGACGCCACTTCAACCGCCATCGCTTCGCTGGGTAACGGCCCGGAAACATCTTCGCCATTGGCGGCGGTAATGTGCCACTGGCCATCTTTTCCTTTGTCGACCGTGTACCCGTTGATGATTTTTGCTACGGTCATCTATCTGTCTCGTTCACTGGTTCAAAGTCGCCATGATACCGGCAAATGCTCGCATTGGGGGACGATAAGCGTATGGTGGTCGAGTTTGTCGGCCTCTTTGAGCTACGCTGATTTGACCGCGTGAAAATGCGGATTGAACTATCCGCGGGAATATTTCTCTATGATGGCATTGGTTAGCCAGCGCGGGGCATTGTAAGGTGCACGCCGCCTGATTAGACTGCGCCGAAACTCGTACACACAGCCCTTTCAAGGACTTATATGATCAAGAAATGCTTGTTCCCAGCAGCCGGTTACGGTACTCGCTTCCTGCCAGCGACTAAAGCCATGCCCAAAGAAATGCTGCCGGTGGTAAACAAGCCACTGATCCAGTACGGCGTCGAAGAAGCACTGGACGCTGGTTTGACTGAAATCTCCATCGTCACCGGTCGTGGCAAACGCGCCCTGGAAGACCACTTCGACATCAGCTACGAGCTGGAAAACCAGATCAAGGGCACCGACAAAGAGAAGTACCTGGTCGGTATCCGCAAGCTGCTCGACAACTGCTCGTTCTCCTATACCCGCCAGACCGAAATGAAAGGCCTGGGCCACGCGATTCTGACCGGTCGCCCACTGATCGGCGACGAACCGTTCGCCGTGGTGCTGGCGGATGACTTGTGCGTCAACCTCGAAGGCGACGGCGTACTGACCCAGATGGTCAAGCTGTACAAGCAGTTCCGCTGCTCGATCGTTGCCATCCAGGAAGTCGACCCGCAAGAAACTCACAAGTACGGCGTGATTGCCGGTGAGATGATCCGCGATGACATCTACCGTGTTCACAGCATGGTCGAGAAGCCAAAGCCTGAAGATGCACCGTCGAACCTGGCGATCATCGGTCGTTACATCCTGACGCCGGATATCTTCGACCTGATCGAACAAACCGAGCCAGGCAAGGGTGGTGAAATCCAGATCACCGACGCCCTGATGAAGCAAGCCCAGAACGGCTGCGTCATGGCTTACAAGTTCAAAGGCAAGCGTTTCGACTGCGGTGGCGCTGAAGGCTACATCGACGCGACCAACTTCTGCTTCGAGAACTTCTACAAGACTGGCAAGGCTTACTGATAGCGCTTGACCTGCTTGTATTGAAAAGCCACCTTCGGGTGGCTTTTTCATTTGCCGCCCCCCGATATCGCTTGCAGCGCTTGCCCAACGGACGTCTGCGGGTATGCTGGTTGCCTGCCGAGGAGATTGAAAATGGCCTACGATTTTGACCTTTATGTAATTGGCGCCGGTTCCGGCGGTGTACGGGCTGCGCGTTTCGCTGCCAGTTTTGGCGCGAAAGTGGCTGTGGCTGAAAGTCGTTACCTGGGTGGTACGTGCGTGAACGTCGGCTGCGTGCCCAAGAAATTGCTGGTCTACGGCGCGCACTTCGCTGAAGACTTCGAGCAGTCTTCGGGCTTTGGCTGGACGTTGGGTGAAGCGAAGTTTGACTGGGCGACGCTGATCGCCAACAAGGATCGCGAGATCAATCGCCTGAATGGCATTTACCGCAACTTGCTGGTCAACAGCGGTGTGACCTTGCATGAAGGCCACGCCAAGATCGTCGACCCGAACACCGTCGAAATCAATGGCGAGCGTCACACCGCTAAAAACATCCTGATTGCGACCGGTGGCTGGCCGCAGATCCCGGAGATTCCGGGGCATGAACACGCGATCAGTTCCAACCAGGCGTTCTTCCTCAAAGAGTTGCCCAAGCGCGTTCTGGTGGTGGGCGGCGGTTACATCGCTGTCGAATTCGCCGGGATCTTCCACGGGCTGGGCGCCGACACTACGTTGTTGTATCGCGGCGAGCTGTTCCTGCGCGGCTTCGACGGTGCGGTACGCAAGCATTTGCAGGAGGAGCTGACCAAGCGCGGCATGAACCTGCAATTCAACGCCGACATCGAGCGCATCGATAAACAGTCCGATGGCAGCCTGAAGGTGACGCTCAAGGATGGTCGCGAGCTGGAAGCGGATTGTGTGTTCTACGCCACCGGTCGCCGGCCGATGCTCGACAACCTCGGGCTGGAAAATACCGGCGTCAAACTCGACAAGAAAGGTTTCATCGCGGTCGATGATCAGTATCAGACTGCGGAGCCGTCGATTCTGGCGCTTGGCGATGTGATCGGCCGTGTCCAGCTGACCCCCGTCGCTTTGGCTGAGGGCATGGCCGTGGCGCGTCGCTTGTTCAAGCCTGAGCAATATCGTCCAGTGGATTACAAGATGATCCCGACCGCCGTGTTCAGCCTGCCAAACATTGGCACTGTCGGCTTGAGCGAGGAAGATGCGCGCGAAGCTGGCCACGAGGTGCAGATTTTCGAAAGCCGTTTCCGGCCGATGAAGCTGACCCTGACCGAGTGCCAGGAGCGCACGCTGATGAAGCTGGTGGTCGATGCCAAGACCGACAAGGTTTTGGGTTGCCACATGGTCGGGCCGGATGCCGGTGAGATCGTTCAGGGCTTGGCGATTGCCTTGAAGGCTGGTGCGACCAAGCGCGATTTCGACGAAACCATCGGCGTGCATCCTACTGCCGCCGAAGAGTTCGTCACCATGCGCACGCCGGTTGCCGGTTAATCGCTCTTTTCACTCTCTGATGCGTCTGGCGCTGTTGCAATGACAGCGGCCAGGCGCAGGCTTTCGTCGAGGCTCGCCTGAGTCTTGAGCAAATCGATTTCCAGCGCTTTGTTTATCTGCGACTGCTCGTCGACGCTTTGCTTGAGCGACTGACTTTCCAACAGCGCGGCACGCAAGCGTTCCTGGAGGAGGGTGCGCTCACTGTCGATGCGGTTGACCTGCTCCAGCAGTTGATCCTGGCGGCTGTGGGTGTGTTTGAGTTGCTCCTGTAGCAGCCCAAGTTCGCGTAGCGTTCCACGGTTCTCAGTGAGCAGGCGCTCGTTGTCGCGGTGCAATTGAGTGATTTCGTCCTGACGCACCAATGCGCTTTGCTGGGCCTGGCGCAATTCCATCTGAATCTGTTGCAACTGGCCTTCGTGGCGGCTCTGTTCCTGCTCGCGCTGTTCCTTGATGGCGTTGCGGTAGTGTTCCAGTGCATCGCGTGCGTGCAGGTGCTTTTCTTCCAGTGAGCGGATCTGCACATCCTTGTCTTGCAAGCGTAAATCGAAATCGGCCAGTGCCTGGTTCAATCCGGCGTTGCGGGTTTGCTCGGTCTGCAGCATGGCGCGGGTTTCGTGCAGCGCTTCGGATTCTTGAGTCAGGGCCAGGCTTTGAATTTCGTATTGCTGGTGCAGTTCAGTGTTGGCTTGCCGGGCTTCAGTCAGCTGGATTTCCAGTTCCTTCCGTTGCTGATCGAATTGCGTGCGTGCCTGATCGATGGGCTCTTGCGCCTGCTCCTTGAGACGCTGCGCCAGACGCGCGACCAAGCCTGCGAGCTCATCATCGATGGGTTCAGAGGGCGTTTCAGCGCGCTCGCTGCCGTCGTCCAGCTCCTTCAAATAGCGGTGAATGGTGGTTTTTGAGCCGGTATTGCCCATCTCGATCCGTACTGCATCGATGCTGGGGTTTTCGCCACGGGCAAGGATTGCCAAACGTGCCGCCTGCACCACCGCTTTGTTTACGCCGCCACGAGCCATTTCTTCTCCTACGATTTCGTACTGTGGTACATGCCACTAAAGTACGCAGTGTACCATCATCAACAAAAAGATAAAAAATGTAAGTTGTTGAGGCGGGATATACTGGTATTACCCCGCGTGATACGCCGTGTTACACGTTTTACTTCACCAAAGCGGTACATTTTCGAGAGATAGCCCATGACCGACCTGGATCGCTACCTGCAAGCCGCCACCCGCGACAACACGCGTCGCAGCTACCGGGCGGCCATCGAGCATTTCGAAGTCAGTTGGGGTGGTTTCCTGCCTGCGACGAGCGACAGCGTGGCGCGTTATCTGGTGGCCCATGCGGGCGTGCTGTCGATCAATACGTTGAAGTTGCGTTTGTCAGCGCTGGCGCAGTGGCATAACAGCCAGGGATTCGCCGACCCCACCAAGTCGCCGGTGGTGCGCAAGGTCTTCAAGGGCATACGGGCGCTGCACCCGGCCCAGGAGAAACAGGCCGAGCCATTGCAGCTTCAGCATTTGGAGCAAGTGGTGGCATGGCTGGAACAGGAGGCCAAAACCGCCAAGGCGCAAAACGATCAGCCAGGATTGCTTCGCGCCAAACGTGACACCGCGCTGATCTTGCTGGGCTTCTGGCGTGGCTTTCGCAGTGATGAATTGTGCCGCGTACAAATCGAACACGTGCAGGCGATCGCCAGTTCAGGCATCACCCTCTACCTGCCGCGCAGCAAAAGCGATCGCGAGAACCTCGGCAAGACTTACCAGACCCCGGCCCTGCAGCGCCTCTGCCCAGTGAACGCCTACATTCAATGGATCACGGAAGCTGCGCTGGTCCGCGGGCCGGTGTTTCGCGGAATCGACCGCTGGGGTCACTTGAGCGAGGAGGGCTTGCACGCCAACAGCGTGATCCCTTTGTTGCGCCAGGCCTTGGAACGTGCCGGCATTTCGGCGGACCACTACACCAGCCATTCCCTGCGCCGCGGCTTTGCCAGTTGGGCCCATCAGAGTGGTTGGGATCTGAAATCGTTGATGAGTTATGTGGGTTGGAAGGATGTGAAGTCAGCCATGCGCTATGTTGAAGTCAGCCCGTTTCTCGGGATGGCCCGAGTCGCTGAAAAGCCATTGGTGAGCTAGATACCGTTTTCTTCTATTAATACTGTCCGCTAATAGCGAAAACCAATCAGCAGCATGAGCTTTGCCAATGAGCCAGGCGGCGATCGAGTGGGTAGGATTCACCCCATCAACTTCTCAACCAAACTTTTCAACCCTGACGGAGAGTCATCGATGCCTATCATCAACAGCCAAGTTAAACCGTTCAAAGCTGACGCCTTCAAAAATGGCGACTTCGTAAAAGTGTCGGACGCTGACCTGAAAGGCAAGTGGTCTGTCGTGTTCTTCTACCCAGCCGACTTCACCTTCGTTTGCCCGACCGAACTGGAAGACCTGGCTGACAACTACGACGCGTTCCAGAAACTGGGCGTCGAGATCTACAGCGTTTCCACCGACACCCATTTTGCCCACGCTGCCTGGCACAACACTTCGCCAGCCATCGGCAAAATCCAGTACACCATGATCGGCGACCCGACTCACGCCATCTCCCGCAACTTCGACGTGCTGATCGAAGACGCTGGCCTGGCTGACCGTGGCACCTTCGTGATCAACCCTGAAGGCCAGATCAAAATCGTTGAACTGAACGATGGCGGCGTTGGCCGTGACGCTTCCGAGCTGCTGCGCAAAATCAAGGCTGCCCAGTACGTCGCTGCTCACCCAGGCCAGGTTTGCCCAGCCAAGTGGAAAGAAGGCGAGGCCACTCTGGCTCCGTCCCTGGACCTGGTCGGCAAGATCTAAGTCTGTGAAAGTACTATCAGGGCGGGTTTCCGCACCTCAGTAAGCTGCAACCGCCCTCAAAAACGCCCGGGCGAGATTCGCTCGGGCGTTTTTTTTCGTCTCAAGTAAAAGGAAATCGCCCGTATGTTGGACGCCAATCTTAAAGCCCAGTTGAAATCGTACCTGGAACGGGTCACCCAGCCGATCGAGATCATTGCTTCCCTCGACGACGGTGCGAAATCCCAGGAAATGCTCGAACTCCTGAAAGACGTTGCCAGTCTTTCCAGCCAGATTACGTTGTTAGATAACGGTGACGATGCACGCAAGCCATCGTTCTCGATCAATCGCCCGGGTGCCGATATCAGCCTGCGTTTTGCCGGCATCCCGATGGGCCATGAATTCACTTCGTTGGTGTTGGCCTTGCTGCAAGTGGGCGGCCACCCTTCGAAGGCCAGTGTCGAAGTGATCGAGCAGATCCGTTCGCTCAAAGGCGAGTTCAGCTTCGAGACCTACTTCTCGCTGTCCTGCCAGAACTGCCCGGACGTGGTCCAGGCGCTGAACCTGATGGCGGTACTGAACCCGAACATCCGCCACGTCGCCATCGACGGCGCGTTGTTTCAGGCCGAAGTCGATGATCGTCAGATCATGGCCGTGCCAAGCATTTACCTCAACGGCGTGAACTTCGGCCAGGGCCGCATGGGCCTGGAAGAAATCCTCGCCAAGATCGACACCAGCGGCATCGAGCGCCAGGCCGAGAAAATCAGCGCCAAGGAAGCCTTTGACGTATTGGTCGTCGGCGGTGGCCCGGCAGGTGCTTCGGCAGCGATCTACGCTGCTCGTAAAGGCATTCGCACCGGTGTGGCGGCTGAGCGTTTTGGTGGGCAGGTGCTCGACACCATGGCCATCGAGAACTTCATCTCTGTGCAGGAAACCGAAGGCCCGAAACTGGCAGTAGCGCTGGAAGAACACGTCAAGCAATACGACGTCGATATCATGAACCTGCAACGCGCCGACAAACTGGTGCCGGGCAAGAACGGTGAGTTGCACGAGGTCCATTTCGCCAGTGGCGCGACCCTGAAAGCCAGGACCGTGATCCTCGCGACCGGTGCGCGGTGGCGTGAAATGAACGTCCCGGGCGAGCAGCAATACCGCAACAAAGGCGTGGCGTACTGCCCGCACTGTGATGGTCCGCTGTTCAAAGGCAAGCGCGTGGCGGTGATTGGCGGCGGTAACTCCGGCGTCGAAGCGGCCATCGATCTGGCGGGCATCGTGTCTCATGTCACGTTGCTGGAGTTCGATGTACAACTGCGCGCTGACGCGGTCTTGCAACGCAAGTTGCACAGCCTGCCGAACGTCACTGTGATCACCAGTGCGCAAACCACTGAAGTGTTGGGCGACGGTCAGAAGGTCAATGGCCTGCGTTACAAGGATCGTCAGTCTGACGAGCTGCGTAACGTAGAGCTGGAAGGGATCTTCGTGCAGATCGGTTTGCTGCCCAACACCGATTGGCTCAAAGGCACCATCGAGCTGTCGCCTCGCGGCGAGATCATCGTCGATGCCCGTGGTGAAACGTCGATGCCGGGCGTGTTCGCTGCCGGTGACGTCACCACCGTGCCGTACAAGCAGATCGTGATTGCAGTGGGCGAGGGCGCCAAGGCTTCGCTGAGCGCATTCGATCACCTGATCCGCACCTCCGCGCCGGCTTAAACACCAACGCTGAAACACAAAACCCCATGAGCGATCATGGGGTTTTTGTGTGCGTGATACTGATCGTTCCCAAGCTCTGCGTGGTAACGCCTACCGGGCTGAATTCCACGCAGAGCTTGGCAGCGAATTTTTCACATCGGTGCCGGTTGGATGATCTCGACCCAGTACGCATCCGGGTCTTTGATAAAGGCCAGGCTCTTCATGCGCCCGTCGTTCAGGCGTTTCTGGAAATCGCAGCCCAGCGCTTCGAAACGTTCGCACGCCGCACGGATGTCCGGCACGGAGATGCAGATATGGCCGAAGCCGCGCGGGTCGGTGTTGCCGTTGTGGTAGGCGAAATCCGCGTCGTTCTCGGTGCCGTGGTTGTGGGTCAGTTCGAGAATGCCAGGGATCGATTTCATCCATTCGGTACGGGCGGCGGCGTCGGCCGGAATCTGGTTTTTATCAACCAGCGCCAGGAAATACAGACTGAACTCGGCTTCCGGGAAGTCGCGCTTTTCCACCAGCGAAAAACCCAGGATGCGCGTGTAGAAATCCAGGGACTTGGTGATGTCCTTGACCCGTAGCATGGTGTGGTTGAAGACGAACTTCTGGGTGGCGGTGTCAGGTTGAGCGGTCACGCCGGGGAAAGTGTTCAATTCGTGCAGGCTCATGGGCCCTCCGGAAAATAAGTGGGGCTAACGAATGGCGACAATGATACGCAAGGGCTGGGACATCACCAAACGCTAAGAGTCTGCTATTGCCTGACGGACGGGTGAGGCTCAGACTTTGCGGTTCAATCCGTGAGTGCTCATTGCAATGATCCGATTCTGTAAATCGACGTGGGTCCTGTTTTTCCTGTTGTCAGGTGTCGCCAGCGCTCAAGCGGATGCACCGGTGGTGACCTGGCCGAAGGGCTGGGAGGTGGAAGCCGTTCCGCAAGATAATGCCAAGCCAGGGGTTTCCCGACAGCGCGCGGTGAAAGTCGACCAAGGCGGCACGCCGGTAATGGTGATGGAATTGACCATGACTCAAGTAGAAAGCGGTCATCAGGTCAATCTGGAGGGTGTGCTGCTGGAAATGCGCAAGTCGGTGCAGAAGGACTTCTTTCAAGGCGGCTATCAAAGTGTCTGCAACAAAATTCATCCGGCGACCTTGAGCCGCTTATCGGGATTGGAAACTACCTGCACGATTACGCAGAATGGTCGACATGTGCTGTCGCAAACATTGGTCGCAGCGGTGGATGCCGATAAGGCCTATGTTCTTTCCTACGCGGGGCAGGCCGAGGCTTATAAGGCAAGTGAGGATGAAATTGCGGCGGCTCGTAACAGCTTGAAACTTTAGTTGCGGGTTTGCGTGACTGCAGATTTCAGCGCGATCTGAAATCTTTAGATACCCAAACGGATTAAGCATAAAGTTTAGTCGGCAAGTAGCGAGTTGAACGACTCCCCTCGTTGCATTGAGAGGCCGGCCATAAAAAAAGCCCTGCATTGGCAGGGCTTGTTTATCACCGCGAGTGCTTAGCCTCGCAGCCAGGAATCTACGGTGGCGGCACCGTATTGTTCCTTCCAGGCTTTCAGGCCACGGTGGTTGCCGCCCTTGGTTTCAATCAGCTCACCGGTATGCGGGTTGTGATAAACCTTGACCACACGGGCGCGACGGGTTTTAGGGGCTGCTGCCTGCAGACCGGATTTTGCCGGGTTCGGATCGAGGATGGCGATGATGTCGCGCAGGCTTTTGCCGTAGGTTTTCATCAGCCCCTGGAGCTTTTCTTCGAATTCGATTTCTTTCTTGAGCCCGGCATCATTCTTCAGCGATTCCAGCTGCTTGAGCTGTTCTTGAAGGGCCTTTTCAGCGGCACGAAATTCAGCGAGTCTGGACAAATTCATTACTCCAATAGTGTGTTTGGCTGATACCAACCGCAAACAAAGCTATAAGCCAAGAGCCTTGAAGCGACTCGGTGATAGTGGCTCACCTGCCAATCTTGCGCAGGCATGAAAAATTGTAGTAGTTAATTGGCCAAGAGTAAATCCTGTCTTTTTCTTCATGTAACTACAGTAGTCTTTTGATTCAATTTGGTGCGCTGCTTCGTTGCCTCGTCGCTTAAACCGCAGGTTAATGGTGCCTTAATGCATTAATGAATTCGGCTCCTGGCATCGGTCGACCGAACAAATAACCTTGCAGAAAGTTCACGCCGTGTGCGGCCAGATAGTCACTTTGCTCCTCGGTTTCCACGCCTTCGGCGACGATGCCCAGATCAAGCTTGGCCGACAATTCGATAATGCTGTCCAGAATGTGCCGGGAAAGCGCGTCAACGCCGATCATCGCGACAAAACTCTGATCGATTTTCAGAAAGTCCACATTGAACTGACGCAGATAACCGAGGCTTGAGTGACCTGTGCCAAAGTCATCGATAGCGATCATTACGCCCAAGGTGCGAAGCCGCTCGAACAGCAGGTGCGTAATGGCCGTTGGTTCAATCAGTTCGCGCTCGGTCAATTCCAGCACCAGGTGGATGGCCCCTGGTGCGAAGGCACTGAGAAACTCCCGGCAGTCTTCGACCAGGTCCAAGTCCTTGCAATGACTGGCGGTGATGTTGATGCCAATGTGAAATGGCCCATCGAACGAAGCAGCGGCAGGCGCCAACAGCGCCGCGGTGTGTCGCATCAACGAGCGGGTCATTGGCACGATCAACCCGGAATGCTCGGCAAAAGGAATGAACAGGTCCGGGCGTACCAGGCCTTCCTTCGGGTGATTCCAGCGCATCAACACCTCGGCGCCGGACCAGGTTTTAGTATCGCCATGCACCACGGGCTGAAAGTACGGAACAAACTCACCGGCCTCCAGCGCACGCTGCATTTCATGGCTGGGGGACGACGAGCGTTTTTGCAGGACATGTCCGATTGCGCCCGAGACCACGCCGAAGAAGATCAGCAAACTGAACAGCGGTGGGTACTCGCTGTTCATGTAGCGCCAGGTTTCACCCTCGGGGAAACCGGCTGCGACCGTAAAACCATAACGCGTGGACGTCAGTTTGCTTTCGGCTACGGGCGGGACGGGAAGGGCGACATCGTGAACCTTGCCGTCGGCGGATAACCAGTTGGGACCGACTTGCAGCAACAGGATCGTCTTGCGACCAATCATGCGCAGCACGTTGCTCAGGTGATAACCGTCCAGCGTACTTAAAGCTCCCTGTTTTCCTTCGCCCAGTCGATACACCAGTATCGCAGTGTCAGGCGTGACCAGGTTGCCTTTCATCAGTAGCAACCGGCCTTTGGAGTAGTCGCCGGCACTGAGCTGTTCGTGGTAGTCACCGAACAAAGAACTGCAATAAATGCTGTCGTCCCACACCAGATTCGTCGCGCGCACGAATGGACCGCGGGTGACCTGTTCACGCAGGGCCAATTTGACGTCTTTGCAGCTTTGGCCGGCCAGCGGCAGCAGTTCTCGTGCCGCCTGGGCGTTACGGTCGAGCATCAGTTCGAATTGGCGGATGGCTTCTTCGGCCGTCAGCTCGGTGCTCTGCTTGAGCGCACGCTCGGCCTGCATATAGAGAATGACAACCCCCAACAGCACCGGGAGTACCCCGCTCAAAACGGTCACAGCCATTCGTTTGCCGCGTTTGTGGGTCTTGGCGTTTAGTGGCATTCACAAAGCCTGTGACGAAGGGATACGGCTCTCAAATGCAGGGAGGACAACGGCACGCCTCCCAAAAAAGAGTTCAGGTAGTGGGCATGATAGATGGCTGTCGGTACTTATGCCGGTCAACGATAGTCAAGGTTTGTAGCCATTTGGATAAACGCCAGCGTTGCGGGCGACGACTGACGCTGGTCGAGCACCGCCAGACCTACCTGCCGATTGACGGATGGAGACAGCGGTTTTTTCACGTAGCGGCTGTCGTTGTCGTCGGGCAACGAACCTTCGGCGACCACGGTCACGGCATCGCCTCGGCCTACCGTGTCGAGGGTGCTGAGCAGCTGCGAGCAGCGATAACGGATGTTCGGTGTCAGCCGGGCAGCCGTGAACAGCCGTGAAACCAGCTCCGAAGACCCGGCTTCGGTCAGCACGAACGGGTCGTGACACAAGTCGCTCAAACTCAGGCTGTCGCGACCGGTCAGCGGGTGATCGGAGGGCAACAGCGCGACCATCCGGTCTTCGATCAGCCTGAAGGTATCGAAGCGATCTTCGGGCAGCACCACGAAACCGATATCGATTCGTCGTTCTTCCAGCCACTGGATAATCTGCCGGTCCGGACCTTCGTCGATGTGCACTTCGATACCGGGGTGAGCGGCGCGGTAGTGCGCCAGGATCTGTGGCAGCAGTTTGATCGATGAGGTGGGGCCGAACGAGCCGATGCGCAGGGTGCCGCGCTTCATCCCGCGAGCGTCGGCGGCTTCCTGGCGCAAGGTGTCGGCCAACCCGAGCATGGCCCGGGCGCGCGACAAGAGCTGTAGACCGATGTCGCTCGGCTCGACTTGGGACTGGTGGCGCCGGAACAACTCGACACCCAATTCCTGTTCCAGCGACTTCAAGGCATGCGACACCGCCGATTGGGAGATCCCCAGCCGATTGGCCGCCGCCGTGAACCCGCGCAGTTCGGCGACCAGCGAAAAAATCTCGAGTTGTGTCAGGGTCATGAGTCTTTACTCATTTTACGATGATCATGCATTAGTCGAATGATACGTCATCTTCCCTGACTGAAGTCCTTGCACCTCATGAATGCTTACGCGCAAACAACCTCATCGGATGTGCCGGTTTATTTGAAACTCGCCGCCGTCACCATGATCTGGGGCGGGACGTTCGTGGCTGGCCGGTTTCTCGCGGACAGCCTCAGCCCATTGTTCGCCGCCAGCCTCAGATTCCTCCTGGCCAGCGTGGCATTGCTGCTGTTTTTGCTGCTGGCCCGCGTACCACTGGCGAAACCGAGCCCCGGGCAGTGGCTGCAACTGGCGCTGCTGGGGTTCTTCGGCATCTTCTTCTACAACCTGTGCTTCTTTTATGGACTGCATTACATCAATGCATCGCGTGCGTCATTGATTGTGGCGCTGAATCCCGCCGTGATCGGACTGGCGTCGTGGCTGCTGTTCAAGGAGCGCTTGAGTCGGGCGAAGGTTATCGGGATCGCGATCTGTATCGCCGGGGCGAGTCTGGTGATCGTCAGTCGCAACCCGCATTTACTGGTCGACAACGCCGACGCGTGGATCGGTGACCTGCTGATTTTCGGCTGCGTGCTCGGCTGGGGGATTTACTCGCTGTTCTCCAAAGAACTGAACCACTCGCTGGGGCCGGTGCAGACGGTGGCGTATTCGATTCTGCTCGGCACCCTGATGCTGTGGGTGGCAAGTGCGATACGGGGTGAACTGAGTGTCAGCGCGCTCATCAGCCTCGGTCCGCAGCAATGGATGAGCCTTATGTACCTGGGTGTATTGGGCTCGGCGCTGGCCTACATCGGCTATTACGATGGCATTCGCCAAATCGGCGCGACACGTTCGGGGGTGTTCATTGCCCTGAATCCGCTGACGGCGGTGATCCTCGGCGCGTTACTGTTGGGCGAGCAGTTGACGCTGACGATGTGCCTGGGAGGCGGGCTGATTCTTGCGGGGATTTTCCTGTGCAACAAACCCCTTGCGCGAGCAGGGAAAAAGGGGATTTGATACAGAAGGCGGACAAACCTATTTACGCTGTGTAGAATCGGGTTACGCATACAATAATAATCGTCTTCTGCCAGCAGAAGCCTCGCCCGCATCAGCCTTGGGTCGACAATGAAAAGTTTTGGGTTTCAATTGATCTACGGTGACTTCCTCGCCCGCAGCGTGCGGGGCATCTCCTGCGCGCCACCCGCCGGCTTCAGCATTCTTAGCAACTAACGTTCCGTTAATTCTAAAAAATGATGAGGCGCCAAAATGGCAGATTTATACGAAAACCCAATGGGCCTGATGGGCTTTGAGTTCATCGAGTTCGCATCGCCGACCCCGAACACCCTGGAGCCGATCTTCGAGATCATGGGCTTCACCAAGGTCGCGACCCATCGCTCCAAAGACGTGCACCTGTATCGCCAGGGCCAGATCAACCTGATCCTCAACAACGAACCGCACAGCGTTGCTTCGTACTTCGCGGCCGAGCACGGCCCGTCGGTGTGCGGCATGGCGTTCCGCGTCAAGGATTCGCAACTGGCCTACAAGCGCGCGCTGGAAATCGGCGCCCAGCCGATCCACATCGAAACCGGGCCGATGGAACTGAACCTGCCGGCGATCAAAGGCATTGGCGGCGCGCCGCTGTACCTGATCGACCGTTTTGGTGAAGGCAGCTCGATCTACGACATCGACTTCGTGTTCATCGAAGGTGTTGACCGCAACCCGGTCGGCGCCGGTCTGAAAATCATCGATCACCTGACCCACAACGTGTATCGCGGTCGCATGGCGTATTGGGCCAACTTCTACGAGAAGCTGTTCAACTTCCGTGAGATCCGTTACTTCGACATCAAGGGCGAATACACCGGCCTGACCTCCAAGGCCATGACCGCGCCGGACGGCATGATCCGCATCCCGCTGAACGAAGAATCGTCCAAGGGCGCCGGGCAGATCGAAGAGTTCCTGATGCAGTTCAACGGTGAGGGCATCCAGCACGTGGCCTTCCTCAGCGATGACCTGATCAAGACCTGGGATCACCTGAAAAGCATCGGCATGCGCTTCATGACCGCGCCACCGGAAACCTACTACGAAATGCTCGAAGGCCGCCTGCCGAACCACGGCGAGCCGGTCGATCAGCTGCAATCGCGTGGGATCCTGCTGGACGGTTCGTCCGAGTCGGGCGACAAGCGTCTGTTGCTGCAGATTTTCTCGGAAACCCTGATGGGGCCGGTGTTCTTCGAATTCATCCAGCGTAAAGGCGACGACGGTTTCGGCGAAGGCAACTTCAAGGCACTGTTCGAATCGATCGAGCGTGATCAGGTTCGCCGCGGTGTACTCGCCACCGATTAAGCCGCTTCACCGTTAAAACTGCAGGAGTGAGCCTGCTCGCGATAGCGTCGTCAAATTCAACATCATTGTTGACTGACAGATAGCTATCGCGGGCAGGCTCACTCCTGCATTTGGTTTTGTGTAGGGCTTAAGGTTTGCGATGCCGAACCAGGTGCTTGAACCCTTCAAACACCAGCACTACCACCGCCAGCCAGATCGGAATATAAGTCAACCATTCCCCGGGCTTGATGCTTTCCCCAAGCAGCAATGCAACGCCCAGCAGCAACACCGGCTCTACATAACTCAACAGCCCGAACAGACTGAACGGCAACAACCGGCTGGCGATGATGTAGACCACCAGCGCCGACGCGCTGATCACTCCGAGTATCGGGATTAGCAGCGACAACCACGGGTGTTGATCAAACACGCCGAAACCCTGTTCGCCACTCTGCACGAACCAGAACGCCACCGGCAGCGTCAACGCCATGTCCAGCCATAAACCGCCAAGGTTGTCGGCGGCCAGGCGCTTGCGCAGGATGAAATACAAGGGATAGCCGATGCAGACCAGCAAGGTTGCCCAGGAAAAACCACCGACCTGATACACCTCGTTGATCACCCCAAGGCAGGCCAGCACCACGGCGATTTTTTGCAGATACGAGAGGCGCTCGCCATAGGCGATCCGCCCGGTCAGGACCATGGTCAGCGGCAACAGAAAATAGCCGAGCGACACATCCAGGCTGTAGCCGTTGAGCGGCGCCCACATGAACAGCCAAAGCTGCACGCCGAGCAGGGCAGAGGAGGCGATCAGGCCGGCGATCAGTTTGCGATTCCCGGCGATACGCCGAAAAATCTCGACCACGCGTTTCCATTCGCCGGAAACCATCATGAACACGGTCATGCACGGCACGGTCAGCAGCATGCGCCAGCCGAAAATCTCCACGCCGCTCAAGGGGGTGAGCAGCGAGGTGTAGTAATACATGACGGCAAACAGCACCGAGGCCGAGACCGATAAAGCGATACCTTTAGACAAACTGCCCTCGCGAGGTTGAACGTGAAACGGGCGCAGAGGATACGTGGTTTTCGCGTTCAGTATTGACCAACATCGATCGAGTGCGAGAGCGGCGCTTCGGTCCTAGCTCAGAAGGCGAATCGGCTCACCCGCCGACCACGCTTGAATGTCCTCGATCATTTGCGAAAAGAACTGATGGTAGTTCTGTTGGCTGACGTACCCGACATGCGGAGTCGCCAAAACGTTGTCCAGCGTCCTGAACGGATGATTCACCGGCAATGGCTCGATGTCGAACACATCCAGTGCCGCCCCCGCGAGTCGATTCTTTTGCAAGGCCTTGATCAGCGCAGCCTCATCGACAATCGGTCCGCGGGCGGTGTTGACCAGCAGCGCCGAGGGTTTCATCCAGTCCAGCGCCTGGGCGTCGACCAATCCGCGGCTGCGATCACTGAGCACCAGATGAACCGACAGCACATCGGCCTGCTCGAACAGTTCCTGCTTGCTGACATAGGTCACGCCCACTTCAGCGGCACGTTCGGCCGTGAGGTTTTCGCTCCACGCGATCACCCGCATCCCGAACACCTGACCGAACTGCGCGACCCGTTGGCCGATGCTGCCAAGGCCGAGGATCGCCAGTGTCTTGCCGTGCAAGTCACCGCCCAGGCCTTGCTGCCATTTCCCGGCGCGCAAGGCATTGGCTTCGGCCACGAGATTGCGGGTCGCGGCCATTATCAACGCCCAGGTCAGTTCTGGAGCGGCGTGTTTGTAGCTGTCGGTGCCACTGACCTGGATACCCAGTGCCGCAGCGGCCTTGAGATCCAGCGCAGCATTACGCATACCACCGGTGACCAGCAGCTTGAGTGTCGGCAATTGGCGCAGAAGATCTTCATCGAAGCGGGTGCGTTCGCGCATTACGCAGATCACTTCGAATTTACCCAGACGCTCCGCCAGGGTTGCGTTGTCGGCGGGGTAATCATGGATGAAACTCACCTCGCCGAGGCTGTCCAGCACTGACCAGTCGACCACGTCACGGGCCACGTCCTGCCAATCATCGATCACCGCAATCTGCACCGCCATCAGCCTTACCTCATTAACGCACGGGATTGGTTTTGTTCAGCCAGTCGAGCAATGCCTGGTGGAATTTCGCCGGTTCTTCCATCTGCGGCGCGTGGCCCATGCCGGGGAATTCAACCAGTGTGGACTGCGGAATCAACTTTGCCACTTGCTTGCCGAGCACGTCGTAATGACCGAGCCTGGCCTTGACCTCCGGGGAGGCAATGTCACTGCCGATGGCCGTGGTGTCGGACGTGCCGATCAGCAACAGCGTCGGCATCTTCAGGTCCTTGAACTCGTAGTACACCGGCTGGGTGAAGATCATGTCGTAGATCAACGCCGAGTTCCAGGCCACCTGTGTGTGCCCCGGGCCTTTGTTCAAGCCGGCAAGCATATCGACCCAGCGATCGAATTCAGGCTTCCAGCGGCCACCGTAATAGGTGTTGCGTTCATAGGTGCGGATGCCGTCGGCGCTGAGCTTGAGTTCGCGCTCGTACCACTGATCGACGGTGCGATAGGGCACGCCAAGGGCTTTCCAGTCTTCCAGGCCAATGGGATTGACCAGCGCCAGTTGCTCGACCTGATCGGGGTATTGCAACGCATAGCGTGTGGCGAGCATGCCGCCGGTGGAGTGCCCGAGCACGCTGGACTTCTGGATGCCAAGCGCTTTGAGCAGTTGCTGGGTATTGGTCGCCAGTTGCTGGAATGTGTACTGATAGTTGTCGGGTTTACTGGAGGTGCAGAAACCAATCTGGTCCGGCGCAATCACCCGGTAACCGGCTTCGCTCAGGGCTTTGATCGAACTGTCCCAAGTGGCGCCGCAGAAGTTTTTGCCATGCATCAACACCACGCTGCGCCCGTTGGCCTTGCCGTGGGCGGCGACGTCCATGTAACCCATCTGCAAGGATTTGCCTTGGGACTCGAACGAGAAGTGCTTGACCGTATACGGGTACTCGAACCCTTGCAGTTCCGGCCCGTATTCCGGGCCTTCGGCGTGAGCCAGAACAGGCAGTGCAGCGGTCAGAAACAGGCCGGGCAGCCAACGGGAGAGGGGAAGGGACATGGGTGAACTCCATAGAAAACCCGCCGATGCTGGATCGGCATGATTAGGGCGACATTAAAGACAGGCAATCGCCGCCGCCGATCGTTCAACCGATCCAGCCGAGCGTGGCCAGGGCCAGCACGCCATAACGAGCACCTTTGGCGAGCGTCACGATCAGCAGGAACCGCCCAAGCGGCTCGCGCATGACGCCGGCCACCAACGTCAGCGGGTCACCGATGATTGGCACCCAACTCAGCAGCAATGACCAATGACCATAGCGTTGATAGTGTTTTCGGGCCTGTTCCAGATGGCGCGGGCTGACCGGAAACCAGCGCCGGTCGCGAAACCGCTCGATGCGACAGCCGAGCCACCAATTCACCACCGAACCGAGGACATTACCCAGCGTCGCGACGGCCAGCAGCAACCATAGCCAATACTGTTCGCTGAGCAACAGCCCCACGAGCAGCGCTTCGGACTGCAACGGCAGCAAGGTCGCGGCACCGAACGCCGCGAAGAACAGCCCGATGTAGGCGCCACCCATCAATGGGCCGGGTAGTCCGCCACCACCACATCAGTGCCGTCCTTTTTCAGGCCGATCACTTGATAGGCATCGCTCATGCCGTCCATTTCCATGCCCGGCGAACCCATAGGCATGCCCGGTGCCGCAACACCCAGCAGGTCATTGCGTTTGCTCAAGGCCAGGACTTGATCCGCAGGCACATGGCCTTCGACGAATTTGCCGTTGATCAGGCCGGTGTGGCAGGACGCCAGGCGTGGAGGCACGCCGTGCTGCTGCTTGAATTCGCTCATGTTGGATTCGACGTGGTCTTCAACCTTGAAGCCGTTGGCCTCGAGGTGGCTGATCCATTTTTTGCAGCAGCCGCAGTTGGCGTCACGGTGGACTTCGATCGGGACCAGGTCGGCGGCCTGGGCCATGGAGGAGATAAAAAGGGCGCTCAGGGCGACCAGACGCAGGTGGATTCGCATGGGGGATCTCGTCTCGGGTTGCGGCCAAAAAGATGCATTTTGACCATTTTTTGCCGGGAAGAGATACGAGGTTGTTTCGAAGTAATACAGGTACGCCAAGCTGTCGTGGCGAGGGGGCACGCCCCCTCACCACAAAGATCCTCACCAGACCCAACTCCCCGGCCACAGGGAGCATGTGTAATTCAGCAGCGATCAACGAACCTTGAACCGCCCCATGATCGAGCTGACTCGCGCGTTGGCTTGCAGCAGTTGTTGGGTATTAAGCTCGCTGGCCTGGCCGCTTTTCACCAGCTCATCCACCATGTGACGGATCTGCACCATGCTGCGGTTGATCTCTTCGGTCACCGCGCTTTGCTGCTCGGCGGCGGTGGCGATCTGCGTACTCAGGCTGTTGATGTGGCTGACCGAGCCGGCCATTTCATCCAGGCCCGTGTTGACCCGCGCCGTGGCGTCGGCGGCAGACTGGCAACTGGCCTGGGTATTTTCCATCGCAGTTACAGACGAACTCACGCCTTGGGTCAGGCGCTTGAGCATTTCATTGATTTGCGAAGTGCTGGCTTGCGTGCGGGCGGCGAGGGCGCGGACTTCATCGGCGACGACCGCGAAACCGCGACCTTGCTCACCGGCCCGGGCCGCTTCGATCGCGGCGTTGAGCGCCAGTAAGTTGGTCTGCCCGGCAATCGCGCCAATCACCCCGAGGATTTCGGTGATGCGTTGCGCGTCTTCCTGCATGCTTTCGACCTTATGGGTGGCGCTCGCCACTTCGTCGATCAAGGCGATCACGCTGCTGGACGCTTCACCGACCACGACCCGTGAACGATCGGCGTTCTCGTTGGCGCGCTGGGTGAAGGCCGCCGTTTCAGCGGCGTTCTGCGCTACGCTTTCGGCGGTCGAACTCATCTCGGTAATCGCCGTGACCGTCTGATCCGTTTCAGACGCATGGCGCACCAGAATCTGACTGGTGTGGGCGGAAGTCCGCTGCAGGTTGTCCAGGCTGGAGGCCATGGCACCGGTGGCCTGGGTGACTTCGCCGATCATGTTCTGCAAATAAATGATGAAGGCGTTGACCGAGTGCCCGATGGCGCCCAGTTCGTCTTCGGCGCGGATAGTGATGCGCTTGGTCAGGTCGGCATCGCCCGCGGACAGGGCATCAATGTTGGCTTTGAGGATTTTCATCCGCTGGATCAGTTGGCGAATCGCATAGATCTGCAGCAACACCAGCAGAATCACCATCGGGATTTGCAGCAGGCTCAAGGTACTGAGCACATCGTCACGCTGGGCGGTGATCAGCGAGGTCGGCAGGGCCGTGGCGAGGAACCACGGGGTGCCTTCGATCGGGCGCATGAAGAAGGTGTTGGCTTCACCGTTGTTGTCGAACTCGACCCGCTGCGACTGATCACGGTTTTGCAGGCCGGCCTTCACTTGACTGGCGAACGGCGAGTTGCCGGCCAGCTCACTGATGTTCTTCAGCACGATTGGCCCACTGATCCGCGAGCTGTTGCTGATGATCTTGCCGTCGGCTTCGACGATCAGCATTTCGGCGCCGAGGTCTTTTTCCTTGCGGGCGATCAAGTCATTGAAGAAGCCCAGCGTCACGTCGATAGTCGAGACGCCATACGCCGCGCCATTTTTCTGAATGGCCATGGCGCAGTTGGTCCGTGGCTCGGCGCTGGCGTCATCTTTATAGGCCGCGGCCCAGGCGCATTGGCCGCGCGGGGTTTGCATGCCGCCCTTGTACCAGGTCTGGTCGTAATAGTTGGGAGCGGCGTCACTGTTCCAGAACGTATTGACCGCCAGCTTGCCCGAGGCGTCGCGGTGCCAGAAGGTGCTGAACTTGTTACGCCCGGCCTCACGCTGGCCGGGTAACGGCCAGATACCGCCTCCGAACACTTTCAACTCGCCGTATTGATCGACCAGGCCTGGCAGCACCGTGTCGATGGCGGCGCTGTCGAGCAACGGAATGGTCTGGGTGATGCTGCGCTGTTGCGCCTGAACCTTGTTCAGTTCGCCCTGGATTTGCTCGGCCACTTCGGCGATGCGGTTGAGGGCCACCTGTTCTTCGGTGTGACGAAGCTTGGGGGCGACCAACTGGCTGATGCCGACCACCGTGAGGACGAACAACAGCAGGATGAACAGGACCAGAAACAGCGTGTAACGAGCCTGGATGGTGCGGAATGCGGGCATGGGACCGGTCCTTGTGCAGCGTTCTTATTGTGGTTTTCGGAATGAAAATCGGCGCTTCGAAGAGCTATCGGCTTGCAAGGGACGAGCTTTAGGTACGGACGTGCTAGAAAGGGGTGGGGTGACGAGCGGTCAAGGGCCGGACAGTGTCGATGTTGATACAAATAAACTAACCAAGACGTACAAGAGGCTGATTAGTTGGCTAGACCTCTTTTGAAAAGAATGTGTAGACCAATGAAACAAGGCGCTTGGTGCTTTGTATCTAACATGTACAAAAATTGTAAAAACTGGAAAAAAGTTGTTGGTATGGCTAGTTGCCAGGCCGATACTCGGCGGCTCTAAAACTGGACTTAACAAGGAATTTTTTATGGTCACGCAGTCGGGAGTTCATTCATGACTATCGGCTACACAGGGGCCTGGACTCCCAAGGCAGGGTTGCTGGTTCAGGATACGGGCGGGGGCAAACCTGTCACCCACAGCGCCAGGGTCAAGCAGATGCTGGCACTGGTGGGGACCAATCCAAACGCGCTGAACACGGCGAAAATGGATGAGCAGAAAATCCATCGGAACGTGAAAGGCTTTGACCCGGAAAATGTCTCCGCCAAACAGCTGGGCAATCTCAGCGCCTTTTTGCGAGGCAAGGGATTGATCTCCGATATCACGTCGATGACGTTGATGAACGCCGGTGACAAATTCGACCGGTTTGGTATTCAGAAAGACCCGGATGCAAAATTCAATGCGCTGGAGTATTTCGCTACGCAACTGGACACCATCCAGAACAACAGCATCAAGGGCGACAGATACGCCGCCGGCCTGATTCCGGAATACAAGACGGCGATTTATGTGCTGCAGAACCTGCAGGCTTACGGCAAGGGCAACGGTACAACGGTGCCTGCTACCGACGGTGGCGTCAGATCCAAGGCTTGATGTTCGCAGTGCCGGCCCACTCAGACCGAATGGGCCTGGCGTTGGTTACCGATCAAGTAATTTCATGACTTCCTCTGGATAGCGCAAGCCTGCGGTGGCATTGGCCGGGAAAATCGCTTCCAGGGCATGCAAGTCGTGGTCGCTGAGTTTCACCTCCAGTGCGCCAACGTTTTCTTCAAGGTATTTACGCTGTTTGGTCCCGGGAATCGGGATCAGGTAGTCACCTTGCGCCAGCACCCAGGCCAGCGCCAATTGGCCCGCCGTCACCCCTTTGTCGGCTGCCAAGGCTTGTACCTGCTGCACCAGCAACAGGTTTTTCGCGAAATTTTCCCCTTCAAAGCGCGGGCTGAAGCGCCGGTAATCGTCGGCGGCAAAGTCATCCGGGCTTTTCAGTGCCCCCGTCAGAAAGCCACGACCCAATGGGCTGTAAGGGACGAACGCAATGCCCAGACGCTGGCACGCAGCCAGGCAACCGTTCTCTTCCTGGTCACGGCTCCACAGCGAATACTCACTTTGCAGGGCGCTGATCGGATGAACCTTGTGTGCCCGTTCCAGCGTGGCCACTGACGCCTCACTCAAGCCCAGATAACGCACCTTGCCGACTTTGACCAACTCGGCCATGGCGCCGACGGTTTCCTCAATGGCCACCTGCGGATCGATCCGGTGCTGGTAGTACAAATCCAGGGTTTCAACGCCCAGTCGTTTGAGCGTGCCGTCGATAGACGTGCGAATGTAGTCCGGTCGGCCGTTGACGCCCCGGGCGCCGGGATTGGACGGATCGCGGACAATGCCGAACTTGCTGGCCAGGAACACCTGCTCGCGTTTACCGACGATGGCCTTGCCGATCAACTCTTCGTTGGTGTGCGGGCCGTACATGTCTGCGGTGTCGAGCAGGTCGATCCCCAACTCCAGCGCCCGATGCAGGGTGGCGGTGGCTTCACGGGTATCGACACCGGTCGTATAGAAATCGGTCATGCCCATGCAGCCCAAACCGATGGCAGAAACCTGTGGGCCGTTTTTGCCCAATTGACGTGTTTGCATGAAATGAACTCCCTGTGGTGTAAGCCTCCAGTGTTGACCTCGACAGAAACAAGATAAACCGGCTACAACTGCTATCACTGTTCGCAATTTCTAAATAATCGACCGGATCGCCTGACAAATGGACCGTTTTAACGCCATGCGCGTGTTCACCCGAATCGTCGAGCTGGGCGGCTTTGCCAAAGCGGCGGACAGCCTGCAATTGCCCCGCGCGTCGGTGACCATCCTGATCAAGCAACTTGAGGCTCACCTTGGCGTGCAACTGCTGCAACGGACCACGCGGCAGATCAGCCTGACCCTCGATGGCGCAGCCTATTACCCCCGTTGCGTGCGCTTGCTGGCCGATCTGGAGGAAACCGAAGCGGTGTTTTCCGCCGCCCGCCACAACCCCAAAGGCTTGCTGCGAGTGGACATGCCGTCCGGGATCGGGCGCCTGATCGTGATTCCGGCATTGCCGCAGTTCACCCGCCGCTATCCGTTGATCGAACTGGAAATCGGTTTGAATGACCGACCTGTCGACCTGATTCGTGAAGGCGTCGATTGTGTGCTGCGCGGCGGGGCGGCGCTGGATGAGTCACTGGTGGCGCGGCCGCTGGTCATGCTCGACCAGATCACCTGCGCCAGCGCCGAGTACCTGGCGCGTCATGGAACCCCGCACAATCTGGCTGATCTTGAGCGCCATCAGATGGTGGAGTATTTCTCCGGCACCACCGGCAAGCGGTTCGGGCTGGAATTCATGGTCGATGATCAACTCCGGTTGATTGACCTGCCCAAGCACGTGTCGGTCAACAGTGCCGACGGGTACCTGGCTGCTTGTGAGGCGGGTTACGGACTGATCCAGACGCCGTACTACCACGTCGCCCGCCAATTGAAGGAAGGGCGTTTGTGCGAAGTATTGAACGCGACGCCGCCCCCCGGGATGCCGTTGACGGCGCTCTATCCCCCACACCGCCAGTTGTCCCGGCGGGTGAGGGTGTTTGTCGACTGGCTGGTGGAGCTTTGCGCGCAGCCGGGCAATGAGTTTTACCGAAAAGACTCAAGCGGCTGAGCGAGCGCTGCCCAGTGCTTCGGTGTTTTGCTGCAAATCGTCGTGCAACTGTTGCATGTAGGGGCAATGCAGATTGAGGGACCGAGGCCGCGCCCCTCGATGAAACAGGGCAAACCATCCATGACTGCCGGGAGCGGGCATCAACCCGGTAAACGAGAAGCCAAGCGTCGTCAAACTGCGCAAGTCTTCGGCGAAGTGTCGCGACAGCGCAAGTCGGGTCGAGATCATCCAGTGACCGGGCAATTGCCGGATCTGGTCGAGCAGACGTTTGGTCAGACGGTGAATGACCATGTCGAAGCGGTGATGGTGCTGCTTGATCTGCAAGGGTATCGAAGGTTGTGGGGGCATTTCTGGATGGGTTCCGAACAGCGAACTCAGGTGCTGCATAAACCCCCGGTAGCGTTCGGGCCAGGGAATGTCGGGAAGAGGACGCGCCTGCCCTTCGACCACGTGGCAGCCCATCACAATGGTTTCCGGGTGCGGTTCGGCGAAGGGCGAAGGAACGTAGTCGGGCAGCACTCCCGTGCTGTGGAAACCGATGTTTGCGGCCATGCGTTGCGTGTACGGATGGTGGGTCACTTGCTTGATCAGGACGCTCTTAAAGCCCAGTGCCCCGGCCTGCAACAGTAACTCCCGGCCCAGACGTGTCGCGATACTTTGCCCCTGCGCCGCGGGATGCACCACGCTGAGAGCCAGTTCCGCGCTCTGCGGGGACGATTCGTGGCATAACGCGGCATGCCCCAGAACGCGTACATCATCCACCGCCAGCATCGATTTCCAGCGACCCTCGGCGGTGTGCTGGCTGATCATGTGCGGCAGGTAAACATCCGGTTGAACGTAATGATCGCCATAAACCTCGCGAAACAACTGGCTCACGGCGCGGGCGTCGGAAGGGCGGTAGCGTCGAAAAATCAGATGAGACATCACGCAGTCTCCAGCGATGGCGCGTCATAGGGGCGCAAATCCAGGACCCGCATCTGTTTGCCGGAACGAGGGTGAAGCTTCAGGTCGGTGACGTTGCAGGACAGCACTCGCAACTCCAGCAGCCCTTCGCGATTCAGATGCTCGAGCGCGGGGTAATGGGCCATAAGGGCTTCATACAATGCCAGGCATCGTGGGGCGGTGGCCACGGCGTTTGCGTCAGGCACCCATGTCACACTGACGATGTCCTTGTAGCCGTCATGTTCGATGCGCAATTGCCATTGGTCGGTGCCAGCAACGCGCTGGACGATCTGTCGCATTTCGTCGATCAACAACGACGCCGACCCCACACGAACCCGCTGACTATGGGCGCTACGCCCCTTGAGGGCGAATTTGCGCATCGGGGTGTTGGCGGGCTCACGCCAGCAGGCGCGGTCGCCTACCGGATATCGCAGCAGCGGCATGAGTTGGCGGGTCAGGTTGGTCACCAGCAATAATCCGGTGTGGTCGCATTGTTCAATGACTTCACCGGTCAGTTCGTCGACGATTTCCAGCAGGGTCTGGGGTTCAAATACCCGATGCTCGCCCAAGGCGCAGTCGCGGCTTGTCGCGCCGATCAGGCCCGCATCGACACTGGCGTAGCCGATTGAGGCGATGCGCACGTTGGGAAATACCTGGGTGAGGATGGCCAATTGCGGGCCGAACAGGCTTTCGCCGCCGTACAGCAACGTATCAACCCCACACAGCACCCGCTGATGCTGATTCAGGTACGCGGCGAATTTCAACAACTGCGCCGGCACACCCACCAGCACGTTGATCCGGTGCTGATCCAGCGCATCCGCCAGGACATCCATGCTGACTTCGCCGGTGAACGGAAACTCACAGATGGACCTTTTGACGTGCGCCAGCGAGTCGTGGATGAACAGAAAACTGGCGTAGAGATCGCCGGAAAAGAACAGGTTGGCAACCCTGTCACCGTCCTTCAGTTGAGAGGAAACACTGTTTCCAAACGTACTGACCAAGGCTTGCCACTCGCGGGTCGAGTAAACCGTCAGTTTGCCCTGACTGGTGGATCCGCCGGTTTTAAACACCAGCGCGTCTTCGATGTTGCCGGTCAGCACAGGCCAATGATTCAGGTCGTTACTGTCCGCCCAATAGTCGGCCACATTGGTCAGTGGCAGGTCTTTTAATGTAATACCTTCTGCCGGTAAGTGTTGCAGGTGTTTGCGATAGAAGTTTGAGTGTTGCCTTATATAAGGCAAGAGTTGTTCAAGCGAATAAGTTGTTTTCACTGGGTTCTCTTTTTTTTATCAGGCGTTGTGAGGTTAAAAGACAAACGAGATGTTTAATGTCTGTTGTCGATAACCAACGGTGTTTTTCCGCTGTGTTTGTTTTTGGTGAATTCGGATTCAGCACACTCGTGAACTTCCACCATGATCAGCGCGGCATTCACGGCATTGGTCAGTGCGGCGTGGGTCAATAACTTTTCATACGCCTTTTCGGCCTCCAGGTTCACTAAAACCTTCAACCGCTCGCTGCCATCGCAGGCGTGGTCCAGCACAAGTTGAACGGGCAGGCCGAGGCTGTCCTGCAGCGCCGACGGTGAAATGAATTCCGTGCCCATCCGTATCAGCTTGCCGTGGCGCTGCAGCAATTCGAATCGCGGTGAGTCGAGCCCGCAAGGGCAGGCTCCGGATATCCAGCGGCCGGTGTCCCCCACGTCATACCGGCGCACGGCCTGGCCTTGCCGGGCCCGAGAGGTGAACAGCAGCCGGCCGATCTCATCGGCTTGCACCGGAGAATCGTGTTCGAGATGCACGATTTCCAGATGCTGGGTATCGCACATCAAATGAAAGACGCCGCCTGTCGTTGCCGTGCAGGCATGCCCCAGCGGACCGGCATCGACCGAGCCATAAATCGCGGAGCGAATCGTCGAGACTCCGCAGCTTTCCATCAGGCGCAGGCTGGCCTGGCCAGGGTGCTCGCCGCCGAGGAACACTTTGCTGATGCCCGAGTACGCGCGAAGCTGGCTTTGTTCGTTGAAAAACAAGCGATGTAACGTACTCGGCATGCCGATCAGCACGGTGATGCGATGATCCACGATCATTCGGGCCATTTCGCTGAAGTCATCATCGTGCGGCGCCCCCATGGGGAAATGTGTAACGCCCATCAATTCCAGAACCTTGGTGAAGCTGGAGAATCCCCCATACAGGCTGCCGCCGTAAAACAGGTTCATCACCCGATCCGTTGACGGGTCGAGACCGGCGGCGAACAGGCCGTCTGCCGCCGCGCGCATTTGCCGTTGAAAGTCCTGATAGCTGAACCCGGCCAGGGCTGGCGTGCCGCTGCTGCCCCCAGAGCGGAAAAACAGCTGGGCCATGGCGTTGATCGGCTGGGTCATGAATGTGTTTTTGTCCATGATTGGCTCATGGCGTGTATCCGCAGCGGTTGGCAGCGCGTCGAGTGTTGCCCGGCCAGGCACGGCCTCAGGCGACAGACTCACCGAGAGGCGGCGACTGAAGCGCGACAGCGCGTAGACGCCGTCATGGGGTTCCCCAGGGTAACCGTCATGAATCAGCCCGCACGGGGCAATACGCGTAACGCCGGCATTGACCAGCGAGCGCACCAACCCGGGCGTCTGCACCGCAGAACACATCAACACGCAGCTTTGCAGGACGGTGCGCCAAGGCAATAGCGTCTCGGCGATCAAGTGTTGCGGCACCGGTTTGAGCAGCAGTGTACGAAACAGCGGCGAGGGCGCGAGCGTCTGATGGTGATCCCAGATGACCCTCCATCCCGGGCCGGTCCAGACCTGACCAGTCTGCTGCGCAAAGCAGTGTTCCAGCCTCGCCATCGCGGTACGGGTGGTGATTTCCGAAGCCTCCTGGTCGGTAGGAACCAGCGCCGGCCAATGTGAGGATCGACGTGTAAAGGCTTTGGCCAGACGTTCACCCAGGTCCAGCAAAACCGCCGGATCGTTGCTGTCTACCAGCAGCCATTGCGGGCTGGAGCATGCTTGCTGATCCAGACTGCACACTTCATCCACCAGCGCGTCCAGCGCCGAATCGCTCGCCGCCTCGGGCGACAGATAAGCGAAGCTGATCCTGTGGCCCCAATCGATCCAGCGACACCCGGCCGGGATCTGCTGACGAATCGCTTTTAGCGCGTTTTCACCACCCCAGGCGGCGACGCCATCGGCGCGGGTGCAGAGTTGCCCTATCTGAGCCGTGCTGACCGGCAGCACCGCGATGAAATCAGCCAACTGGCCACTGGTGTCGCAATGCACCAGCGCGGCGAGTAACCGGGCGGTCAATCCTTGATCGCTGGAGCTGGGGCGCAGCCAGTTGATGTTGCCGGCCAACAGGCTTTCCAGGACCGCGCAGAACGCCAGCATCGGCGCATTGCCCGGCGTGATGTGCACCACCAGCCCCAGCGGATGCCAGCTTTCAAAACAGGCTTGCCGGTAATCAATACGCCGTAACGAACGCGGTTGCACCCCCAACTCACGTTCAAGCTTGGTGGTGAGGTGGCTGCGTTGGCAGAAGTCGACAAGCCCCAATCGTTGATCGTTGTCGAGGCGCACATCCAGCCTTCCGGCTTGCAATTGCAGAGCAAATCGAGCCGCTGCGTCGATGACGGTGTCGCTGTCGATCGGTGCATTCAACCGCTGTGGCAATTGTGTATGCAGTTGCTCGAGGGCTGTCTCGAGGGTGATATCGTCCCGCAGTTCACCATTGATCAAGTACATGTCACGCCCCTCCAATCAGTTCAGATGCGGCCATTGCGCAGCTTCGGCTGGCGGTCGTGCCGGCGCGTCCATGCAGTTCAAACCAGTCGGTCTGCAAGCCGCATCCGCAGCTGGCAGCGGGGTGCAGCGTCGCCAGGTCGCCCATGACAACGGCGTGCGCGGGGCTGGACGAAATGTACGGCGACACGAACTCCAACAAGCCGCGCTGACCGTAGGGTTGAACAGTGAAACTGGATGGGTTGCGCACGAAGACCTTCGAATAAACCGGCACATGGAAATGCTGCCGAGCACACTGGATGTAGGGCACGGCATGCTCGACAGCGCCGTAACCGTCCCGGCAGCGGGACAGGTCGATGCCCAATTGGCGGTGGATGCGTTGATACAACTGCGACAAAGGAATTTCCTGTGCGGCCTGGGTTTTCCAACCCCCCCGAGAAACACCAGGGACTCGGCCGCTAGCTTCAGATCCGCGACGCCGGTGTCTTCCATGTGCTGCAACGCGTGGGAGAGGAACGCCGGGAAGCCGAGAATGCGCACCGGCAATCCTTCTTCGGCGAATTCCTGCAAGGCGCGGATCACCCCAAAAACATCGAACGCGTGACCGTTGCCCGTCAGGCGCAATCCATAAGCGATGCGGTTGACCGGCGCATAGCTGCACAGAAAGTGGTCGGTGTAGGCAGTGCCCAAGGTGATCGCAGCCTTGGGTTCATAGCTCAGTAGCAAGTAGTTGCAGGGACTGTCCGGAGTGTCCCAGCCGTAATGGCGAAAAATGTGGCTCACCATGCCCTGGGCGGCCGCCATGCTGCGCTGGTCATAGCGCAGGCGACTTTTCTGGCCGCTGGTGCCGGACGATGTCAGCTCCAGCGCGCCTTCGCCCGTAGGGCCGAACAACAGGTGACGTTTGAAATAGTGAGCGAAAATCGGCGGTAGTCTTGACCAGTCATCCAATGTCGCCAGGTCTTGAGCGACCAGCCCGTTGCTGTTGAGCCAGCGCTCATAGCCTGGCGTGTGGTGACAATGAAACAGGCTGATTTCCCCCATGGCCCGGTCGAACAGGCCTTCAGGCACGGAATCCAGGCAATAGGGTTGCGTTAACGCGCAAAGCGCATCGGTGTGGGGTAAATGGATCATCAAAGGACCTTTCGGGTGGAGTCAGGCAGCAAGCGGGAGGTGAGAACGCCGCAGAAAAAGGCGCAAGGGCAGCAGGCACATGAGCCCTGCAATAGCCGCCATCAGGGCGAAGGATTCGTGGTTGTCACCGGCACCGGCCGCCGCAATCAGCGAGCCGCCGCCGCCCATGACGGCGATCGAGATCATGCCGATCATGGCCGAGACCAGGCCTTTGCTGTCGTCGCTTGAAAACAGCGCGAGCCGGTACAGGGCGGCGTTGCTCATGCCAAGGCCGATGGCATAAACGGCCAGGGAGCTGATGAGCAAAGGCGTAGACGCCCCGTAGAAACTGCTGGCGAGCAAGGTGAGGAGTCCGCCGCAAAACGGCCACAACGCGTATCGAATCAGTTGCGGCAATTCAGTGTCGGCGATCAATCGATTGAGTATCAGGTTGCCGAGAATGACGGCCGCAAACACCGGGATCTGCCACAGGCCGTACTGCAAGGGTGAAAGTCCCTGATTGTGAATCAGCAGGAGCGGGGCCAGCCCGATCCACGCAATCAAGGGCAGGCTCATGACCCCCAGCGCGACCGAGGCGCTGAGGAATCGCGGGTTGCCGAGCAACGCGGCATAACGGCGCACGGTGCCGCGACATTCGAACGGCACCGCCGCCAGTCGCTGACCGTCATGACGCGAGGTACCCACGGTTTCCGGCATGAACAGGTAAAGCCCGAGCCAGACCAACAGGCCGCCGATACCCAGCAGTAAAAACAGCTGCCGCCAGGACAACCACTCCAGCAGCAGGCTACCGAGCAACGGCCCCAGCAGCGGAGAGAGCAATGCAACGTTGCCCAGCAACGCCATGATTTTTACTGCGTCGGCTTCGCAGAACACTTCTTGCAAGGCTGGATAGCTGACCGCGATGACAAATCCCAGCCCCATGCCCTGAATCACCCGCAAGCCGTTGAACGCATAAATGCTGTGCACGCTGAACGCGGCGGCACAGGACAGGGCGAATAAACCGCAACCGATGAGCAACATCGGTCGGCGACCGAACTGATCCGACAGCGGACCAATAAGCCATTGCAGAAGAATGCCGCCCGCCAGATAAAGATTGAAGGCGTAGGGGACATGTCTCCCGCTGGCATTCAGATCATGAGTGACGGTCAACATGGCGGGCATGATCATGTCGCTGGCCATATACGTCAGAAGTTCAAAAAAAGTAATGGCAAGGCAAAAGCCGAACACCTGATAGGGGCTAATATTTATGAGCGGTTTGTGCATGGCATCCCTGTTCTTCTTCGTGAAGTTAAATAGTGGGTCTTATTGCGATGCGCCAAGATTAATCAAGCGGGTATGAATACCTCAAACGGACTATTAAGACTGAAAGCTTCAATAGTTTTCGCCAGGTTTCGATGGGGGGAGGGCAGTAAAAAAAGAAGGGAAAGTGTATGTACGAAAAATGCCCGCAACGGGGCGGGCATTGGTTCAGCAATCACGGAATATCCACTTTTCTTACAAGCGGGTGTTCAATTACTTACGCGTCATACGTTATCGATGCTGGTAATAACCCGGTCCACCGCGATCGTAATGGTGGTCGCCGTGCCGGCCACCGTGGGGGAAAACGATGCAGCCGCTCAGCATCAGCAGCGCGAGCAGGGGAATCAGCCGTGTGATTCGACGGAACATTTGAAAATCCTCATGGTTATCGCCGTAATAAAGCCAAATCTCTTCATCGGCTGTAACATGAGACCCCGTTTGCAGCGTCCCATTCCTGCACAAAGGTAGGGGCTTGGCATGCTTTCGGATACAAACCGGACACATTTTTCAGGTTCAGGAATTCGCAATGACTCAGTCGCAACGTTTGAAATACTCGATTCTGATCTCCCTGGTGGTGTTGGGGATCATGTTCGGCCTTTCGTATCTGCAAAACGCAGGCGTCATCAGTGAGAAGCTGTTTCAGTACATCGCCATCGGCGTCGCGGTGATCGTGGTGGTGGTCAATGGTGTGATGCGTCGCAAGGTCAAGCCTTGAGCGACGCACCTTGACCTGATCAGTCGCGATGGAGCATGGCTACAGCGTGCGGATGCAGGCTGTAGCTTTTGTCGGCATTGAGGGTGATCACGCCTTCGCTGCACAAGCGTTTCAACACTTCTCGCACACTCAGAAAGGACAGGGGAATATCCAGGTCCAGCAAATGGCCGTGCACGCCTCGCACGCCCAGGCTGCGCTCGCTTTCGGCGGCGGTCAGCAAGGCGTCGATGACCTTGAGGCGAATCAGGCTGGTTCGCAGGCCGAAGCTTTTGAGCAGCAATCTGATCCGCTCGTTACCATTACGCTCGCCTCGTTGACTGAAGACCCCGGAGTCCATGGCTGAACGCTTGGGCGCGTGACTACCGTCCGTTGGCAGTTGCGAGTTGTACATGCAAAAACTCCTTTTCCGAGCCGGCCAGGAAATGTGATGGGTGCTCTCATTCAATAAGACGTATGAGCACGGCAAATAATGAAGGATCGAATGTAGAAAATTCGTCACCGTCACGTCAGCGTCCTGTGAGCAGGCTGGTTAAAGCGCCTTTCAGGGCCTAAATTTTTGTCGTGGGTTTCGTTCCTAGGGGAAGGCGCGATGCGTGTTTGACGCAGGGTGTTTGTCTTTTCGATCAGGAGCGAGCGTGATTATTTCCAGGCAATTTACCAGGTTGAGCCTTGCGGGCATGTTGGTAGGGCTGAGTCTTGCGGCAAATGCACGCAATGCGCCGGAGCAGGCCAGCGCCGACATTCGCCGCACCAGTTTTGGTGTGCCGCATATTCGTGCCGAAGACGAGCGTGGACTCGGTTATGGCATCGGTTACGCCTATGCGCAGGACAATCTGTGCTTGCTGGCCAATGAGATTGTCACCGTCAATGGCGAGCGCTCACGCTATTTCGGCCCGGATCAGCTGACGGTCGAGGAGCGCGAGAACCAGGTCAGCGACCTGTTCTTCACCTGGCTCAATACCCCAGAAGCCGTCGCCGGGTTCTGGAAGGCGCAAACTCAGCCAGTGCGTGATCTGGTCGAGGGTTATGTGGCCGGATACAACCGCTCGCTGACCGAGCGTCGTGCACAGGGTTTGCCGCAGCAGTGCCAGGGCGAATGGGTGCGCGACATCACCTCGCAGGACCTGGTCAAGTTGACCCGCCGCCTGTTGGTCGAAGGTGGCGTAGGGCAATTCGCCGAAGCGCTGGCGGGGGCGACGCCACCCAAGGCCGTTGCTCAGGCCGCGGGCGAAGGGGCGTCGTTTCAGCTGGCGGCCACGCGCATGCAGCGGTTCGCGCTGGATCGCGGCAGCAACGCGGTGGCGGTCGGCAGCGAACGTTCGTTCAACGGCCGTGGGATGTTGCTGGCCAACCCGCATTTCCCGTGGATTGGCGGGATGCGCTTCTACCAGATGCACCTGACCATTCCCGGCAAGCTGGACGTGATGGGCGCGGCGTTGCCGGGGTTGCCGATGATCAATATCGGTTTTAACCAACACCTGGCGTGGACCCATACGGTGGACACGTCCAAGCACTTCACCCTGTATCGCCTGCAACTTGATCCCAAGGATTCGACCCGTTATCTGCTCGACGGCCAGTCGCTGCCGATGAGCAAGCAGACCGTGACGGTGAACGTGAAACAGCCCGACGGCCAGACCAAAGCGGTGTCCCATGTGGTCTACAGCTCGCAGTTCGGTCCGATCGTGCAGTGGCCCGGAAAACTCGACTGGGACAATCAGTACGCCTACAGCCTGCGCGATGCCAACCTGGAAAACGACCGGGTGTTGCAGCAGTGGTACGCCATGAACCAGGCCTCCAGCCTCAAGGATCTACAGGCCTCGGTCCACAAGATTCAGGGTATCCCGTGGGTCAATACCCTGGCGGTGGATGATCAGGGGCAGACGCTATACATGAACCTGTCGGTGGTGCCGAACGTCAGTGCCGACAAACTCGCCAAGTGCAGCGACCCGCGTGTCGGGTTGCAGTTGATCGTGCTCGATGGTTCAAACAGCGCCTGTGCCTGGGACATCGACCCGAACGCCGCGCAAAAAGGCATTTATGCGGCGGACAAGTTGCCGCAACTGCAACGCAGGGACTACGTCCAACACTCCAACGATTCGGCGTGGATGGCCAACCCGGCGCAACCGCTCACCGGCTTCTCGCCCCTGATCAGTCAGGAAAACCAGCCGCTGGGGCTGCGCTCGCGGTTCGCTCTGGACCGGTTGAGCACGCTGAGCAAGGCCGGTCCGATCTCCGCGGCGGATCTGCAACGGATGGTGATGGACGATCAGGTGTACCAGGCCGGGCAAGTGATGCCGGACCTGCTGCAATTTTGCGCCAACGATGTGGGTTCCGATGCAGCAACGCTCGCTCCGATGTGCGCGAGCCTGAAGACCTGGGACCGCAGTGCGAATCTGGACAGCGGACTCGGCTTTGTACACTTCCAGAATGTCATGGAACCGTTGCAGCAAGTCCCGGACATCTGGCGAGTGGCGTTCGACCCGAAAGATCCGCAGCACACGCCCCGTGGCCTGGCGCTCGATAATTCGCAGGTCACCCAGGCGATTCGCGAGGCGATGCTGGCGTCGGTGGAACAGGTGGAAAAACTGGGGCTCAAGGATGACAGCCGTTGGGGTGATATTCAGGTGGTCAGCAGCGGCGGACAACAGACGCCGGTCCACGGCGGACCCGGCACGCTTGGCGTGTACAACGCCATCCAGAGTGTTCCGAGAACCGACGGCAAACTTGAAGTCATCAGCGGCACCAGCTATTTGCAAGTGGTGACCTTTGATGACAAGGGGCCGCACGCCCAAGGCCTGCTGGCTTTCTCGTTGTCCAGCGACCCGACGTCGAAGTACTCACGGGATCAGACCGTTGCCTTTTCGAAGAAGCAGTTGAGCCCGCTGCCGTTTACCGAGCAGCAGATAACCTCAGATCCGCAGTATCAGGCGCAGACGATCCGCGAGCAGGATGAAAAAGCCGGGAAGGTCGCCGCTCAGTAAGAGGGCGATTCAAGCAGTAAAAAAGGCCGCACCCCCTTGAGGGTTGCGGCCTTTTCAGCTTTTAGGGGTTTGTTGCGGGATCGAATTGAGTACCGGATTACCTTCCTTGTTACGGGTCAGGTAGACCGGCAGCACCTTGGGCAGGGACGCCACCAGGCTGTTCAATTCCTTGATGTTGTAGATGCCACCCAGGCGAATCGTGCCGGTGCTGTGGTCAGCGACCATGACCGGTTTGCTCAGGTAACGGTTGATCAACGGCAGGGCATCGTTCAGCGCCAGATCATCGATCACCAGTTTGCCACTGCGCCACGCCAGGGAATTGTCGTTGGGGTAGGTCTGATTGATCTGCGGCGTGAAGTCGCCGTGTTTATAACGCGCCTGCATCGCCGGCCCCAGGCGCAAGCCATCCCCTGGAAGGTCATCGTTGCTGCTCACCAGCACCGAGCCTTCAATCAGGTTCACGCGTACCTGATCCTCGTACATCCAGACGTTGAACTTGGTCCCGGTGACGCGAATCCTGCCGTCCGCTGCCCTGACAACAAAAGGGTGGGCCAGATCGTGGCTGACGCTGAAGAAGGCCTCGCCTTTTTCCAGCGTGACCCGGCGCTGATCCTTGTAGTTGCTGAAGATCAGTTCGCTGCCGAGGTTCAGCTCCACTTGGCTGCCATCGCTCAGGGTGACCTGACGGACCGTGTCACTCGCTTCGAAATGCTGATACGAATTCGGTAGCCAGCCCATGTTCCAGCCGCTGTACGCCGCCAGCGGCAACGCCAAGGCGCACACGGCGGCGGCAATGCCGACCGTGCGCCAAGGAGCGGCCTGTTTGAAGCGAGCTACCGATGTAACGGCTTCGGGACGCGGCAAATCCCCCGCGACTTCCCAGATCTCGAGCATGGCTTCGTACTCGAACGCATGCAGCGGATGAACATCACGCCAATGTTCGAAGGCGATCCGCTCTTCGGCGGTGCAGTCGACGGCGTGCAGACGCATGCACCAGTGCGCAGCGGCATCGGTGATGGCGTCATATTCGGCTTGCGAGAGAGAATTGTCGGTCATTGACTCATCCTGATTTCGTGCATTCTAACCTTGAGGGGAAGTCTGCGAGAACAGCCGTCATGGCAATTAACCATCAAATGAGAATTATTTTTGACATCAGGGCGTACTGACGTGCAGTTCACGGCCCAGATGACTGACCAGCCAGGCCACACTGTCGGCGTTGCCCAACTGTACGGTCAGCCTGACCAGCGGGTTTTTCTTGAACGTTTCGCGGGCTCCGCTGAGGTTTTCTGCGCCAGTCAATGCCAGGATATGGTCCTTCACCCGATCGGATTCCTTGTCGGAGTTACTGCCCAGATCTTCCCACTCACCGGTATCAGGATCCTGGGTCATGAACAGCCGGGTATAAGGGGTCTGGATCGAAAGCGCCGTTTTCTGCACGTGGGTCAACGCACGTTTGAGCTCTGTGGCCAGCGGGGTGGCTGTTCCAATCAGGTCGGTGAACGGCCTGCCGGGATCGAGATAGGAAATGTCCTCGGTTTGACAGGCCATGTGCGACAACTCATGTATCAACGTCACCGCCCGTGCATGGGTGTCGATCGGGAAGGCCGCGTCGGTCAGGTGTTGACGGTAGTGATCGAATCTAAGGTCGAAGAATCTTTCTGCAAGGTGAATTCTGCGGTTTTTGTCTTTGGCCACAATGAAGGCAAACGTGTTTTGGGCGTCTTCGGTCAGCCTGCCGACGGCAAAACGACTGGACTTCGGTTTTCTCAGTGACGGCTCCAGCAGCGCTGCGAAAACGTCGCCAATGACTTTTTCAAGCTGCTCGACATGCGCGGGCAGCACATGCTGCACACCGAGGAAATCCATGATGAGCTGATGCACGGGCGTGACGGTGTCGTCGGAGGACTTGAGTTGTTGCAGGTTTCGGTAGCTGTTCCAGGCGTAGGTCGTTGCCAGGTCCATCGCTTCGTCAATCTGACGGGCCTTCTGTGGAAACAATCGTCGGATACGGGACATGCCCGAGGCATCGACGTTCATGCCATCAAACACCGATCTCGCAGTCTCCAGGCGTCCGAACAGACTGAAGCGAGGCGCCGACTCTCGTCCATCAAGCAACCATTGCTTCGATTCGTTCTGGCGCAGATGAGGGCCCAGCTCGCGTGTGTCGCCGATGCGCCAGCGGCTGCCGCGCTTGATGACCGGATACACCTTTCCTTCAACCGGCCCGTAGTGTTGTTTTGTCGTTGGGTGGGTGTAGAGCCCAAGCGTGGCGTCTGAAGTCAGCGAACCCAGATCAACGTTCATGCTTTCGTGGCGCGCGAGTTTCGTGCGTTCGGGTCCCGTGACATCGATGTCCTGCCATTTGAGCCGGGTATCGGGTTTTTCCGGTGCCGGTAGGGCCGGTGCCGACGACAGCAGCGTTGAATCCCCCAGTGTCTGGCGCAGCGTGGAAAGTTCGGCCACGCCGCTGATGAACGCTTTTACGGCGGCTCCCCACCGATGGGTTTGCAGGTCTTCGGCAGATTGCTTGATGTCGCGGTAACTGCGCCACACCGTCTCCGGGTAGGCGAGCTTGCCCATGAAAAATGTATAGGCCTCGTGCAGGTCTTCGCCCAGCACATGCTTGATGGTTGCCCATTCGCCTTGTTTTCGCTCATCGGACTGGCAACCGAGCAATCGGCCCAGCAAGGCGACGTTGTCATTGAGCAGGTGTTTGAACAGGTTCCCCTTGATCGGATGGGAAGCCAGCGTGGTGATGTTCGACGACGCGGCTCTGGCAACGCGGTGATGGGGGGTCGCCATCCGGGTTTCCAGTAACGTCCGGTCAGGGTTCTGCAGATTCAGGAGTAGCCAGTCGAGCAGCGGTCCGCGGGTCTCCAGTTCTGTCAGCAGCTGGGCTTCGTTTTCATATTCCTTCACTCCGTGCCCAGGGCTGTGAGGCGCAATCAGCACCTGCGGTCCAGTGCGATCCGCCGTCGAGCCGATCAGATAGACACCGGGCACTTTGATCGATTGGGCCTGCCTGATACCCAGGAACTCAAGCGGACGGATGATTGCGTGGGCACCGTCGACCGCCGCGCGGGCGAGGGCGTCGGGCATGTCCATGACTTGCCGGATCAGATCAAACCCGGTCTCGCTCAGGCGCTCCTGAAGTTTTTCCGCGTGGGCGTAATGCATTAATTGCCAGGGCAATTGTGTGTAGAAGCGCTTGCGGCGCTCTGCGTTTGCCGGGGTGTCGGCCAGGGCGTCGTTCACTATTTTCTGTTGATGGTCGCCCGGTTTCAGGTTGCGGATCAGCTCTTTGATGTAGCGCTCGTTCATCCCCTCGGGAATCACGGTGCTATCAAGCGATACCAGTTTGAAATGGAGTGGGTCCAGCGACTTGAGATGAGTCAAGGCAAAGTCGGTCAGGGTTTGGGTGTGGGCCGTGGATGTCGGGCGGGCGTTGATTTGCACCCGGACCGTGTCAGGGTCGATGTTGAAGCCGTCCGCCTTGAGTTGTTTTTCAAGGCCATGGTGCGCCGTGCGTTGCAGTGACCGCAGGCCGGTCAGGTAATCCTGGTCGTCTTTCACATTATCGACGTATTGCTGAAGCAGCTCGGCATGCACAATCAGCTCTTTGACGGATGCCTGGGCCAGCCATGCCGGCAGTTTTTGCCGGGTGGTCAGGGATTGTGCAATGTCCATCGGACGGTCAAGCCCTGTCATCGGTTTACGCAGCGAGACAAGATCCAGGAGATGGGTCAGTGGCGTCGCGGAGAGCTTTGTTGCCAGCGCATCGGTCAGGCACGGCTCATCGAGGTGCACATAAGGTTTTTGCAGATAATCAAGAAAATGCCCATAGACCCGCTGCAGAGGCGCCAACGTGTAAGTCCGGCCAGGCAAACGCTCGCTGCGACCAAGGTTCTCCAGCAGCATTGAGCGATGGTTGACGTCGGCGAGGCGTCGACCGAGTTCGGTCAGCAACGGCGTCAGCCCTTTGAACGCTTCAAACCCCAACGCAGGCGTCCACACAATCGCCTTGCCCGAATGCACCGGATCCTGGCCGCCTCGTTCAGTCAGGACAAAACAGCTGGCCAGCTTCAACGGATCCGCTGCATCGCCGGCCTTGAGCGCCAGGGAAAACACGTCCGGCAGAAAGCCGTTCAATGCCGCTCGCTGCAGGTGTATCGGGCTGTCGAGCACGGTTTTGATGATTGCCTGCTCCGTTGTACTCAAGGTGCGGGTGACGGCACGCAGCTTCAGTTCACTGCGCAATGCCGTTGACAACGTATGAGAAAACGTCGATTGCAAGCTGGCCACGGAGTCACTCAGGACGCGCTCAGCGTCAGTGATCGAGCGGGTTGCCGTGGAGATGGCCGGGTGTTTATCCAGAAGTTGATCGAGCGCCTGTTCGACGGAATCGAGCCGCGCCAACTCCTCCCTGGCCGACTCGGCGCGGACGGTGGCCGGTTGCGCGCCAAGGCGCCGATCCACGCGTGTACTCCAGCGTCCTGAAGGGTCGGAGGCCAGCAGACGGTCATCGATCAACCCCCGGACATCCAGTGCGCTGTCGAGCAAGGCATGGGGGTCGAGCGTACCTTCACTTTCGCGCAAGCGGCTCAGCGCATGAGACAGGTTGTCCCGTTGCTTGCCGAGGATGTCGGCCATCAAGTGATTGAACACCGGACCAACGATCGGTTTGCCCTCAATCACGCGCTCAACCGGCTCCAAAGCAAGAAAGGTGGCGCGTTCGTCCAGCGACATGAAGTTGAGCAAGGTGTCTTCATGCCCTTCGGTTTTCATCATCTCCAGCACGATATTTTTGACTGCCGGCAGATTGTTCGTCGCTTCGATGCCTCGGGAAGGGGAGTACAGAAAACCCAGGGTGTTGGTGCCTCCGATCATCAAGGTCGAGGCCAGCTCCGCAAAATGCCTGAAGGGTGCGGTCACTCGTATTTTCTCGATGCGAAGAGGGTCGTGCGCGTCAGGCGGGAGGCTGACGTTCATCAGTCGCAGGTATTCCTGCGTGGTCAAACCACCGTTCTGGCGCTGGTGCAGCAGTTTCAGGTGAAAGGTGTCACGCAGGCCCTCGGTGAAAAACGCCAAGCGTGAAAGGCCTGTGCTCATGGATGTGTTCCAGAACAAGGCGAGCAGGCTGTGCAAGTGCGGCGTGAAGCTCTGCGCGATTTCTTTCACCGCGCTTTCCCACGTCAGGTTATCCGCGTCGTTGCTGACGCTGTGCTCGGGATTGGCGAAGACTCTTGAATCGCCGGTGGGCCACTGGTTGGTCAGATAGAAGTGCAGAAGTGCATCGCTCAAAGGGATCGAGGAAATTGTGTGCAGGTCTTCGTTGCCGTCGAAGGCTGAAACGGTCTTCACGAAACTCTTGAGCCGGGTCAGACGCTGGTCCAGCGCGGGAAATGCCTTGTGCAACGCGTGCTTGAGGGTGTCATCGAGCATCGATTGCAGGGTTGGCGTCTTCAGCAGCTCAGCCTTCATCGCTTTGATGTTCTGTTCCTGATTGTGATCGAGGGTCAGTTGCTGGTCCTGGAACACCGCGCCTTCGATGTCTTTCGTGGCAATGTCGGGAACGGTGGCGGCGGGTAAAGCGCTGCGTTGTTCGATGGAGAGAAAGCGCAACAGCTCGCGTTTGCCTGTGGCCTGCGTCAGCCATTCCTTGAGTTTGCTTTTGAGGTCGGCCAAATCGGCAAACTTGATCAAGCCTTTCCACGGTGTGTAAAGGATGACCTCTCCATTTTCGGGCCGGCTCAGGGCAAAGGCTCCGGCCAATGGAATGTCTGTTTTGCCGGTTACTTTCAACAACAGTTGGCAGGCCTGCATGGGCTCTTTTTGCGCGACGCGAGCAGCGTGGGTGGCCAAATACACGTGCTTCAGCCATTTCAGGTCGTCGAGGGTGAAGTTCAGCGTGTTTTCGCGCTCACCGGGTTGTCTGGCATTGGATGCGCGTTCAGCCTCGTCGAAAAAATAGGGCTCAGCGGGGGTGGTCATGGATGTTCCTCATTGGCTGCGATCAGTGGCCATCGCAGGCTATTGGTTGAGGAAAAACATTAAGGTCAGCGGAGGGCTTCGGTGCGGTACATATTGCTTGAGCCGATCAGGTGCTCGAGACTTGACAGGACGCCGGTACAACAGCGCTTAATCGACGTCTGCTGTTGGTTGCCGAGCAACCTCGTTTCCCCTGGTGCCCGTATTCAATAATAAAACTGGAGCTTCAGATGACCGCAACGCCCGAAGTGGCCGTCAGTTCGACCACCCCATCGCTCGATTTCGACGCGCTTGTTGTATTGCTTGAGCAAATTTTCCTGCGCCATGGCACCTCCGCCGATGTCGCCAAGACCCTGGCGCTGAACTGCGCCGGCGCTGAACGCGATGGCGCCCACAGCCATGGCGTGTTTCGTATTCCAGGTTATGTCTCGACACTCAAGAGCGGCTGGGTCAACGGCCAGGCCGTGCCCGTGGTCGAGGACGTCGCCTCGGGGTTTGTCCGGGTCGACGCGGCTAACGGTTTTGCCCAACCCGCGCTTGCGGCCGCCCGGGCTCTGCTGGTGGAAAAGGCCCGCAGCGCCGGGATTGCGGTGTTGGCGATCCGCAACTCCCATCATTTCGCGGCACTGTGGCCGGATGTCGAGCCGTTTGCCTATGAAGGGCTGGTGGCGCTGAGCGTAGTGAACAGCATGACGTGCGTGGTGCCCCACGGCGCCGACCGGCCGCTGTTCGGCACCAACCCGATCGCCTTCGCCGCACCCCGGGCTGACGGTGAGCCGATTGTCTTTGACCTGGCCACCAGCGCCATCGCCCATGGCGATGTGCAGATTGCCGCGCAAAAAGGTGAACGCTTGCCGGCAGGCATGGGCGTGGACAGCCTTGGCCAGCCGACTGAGGATCCGAAGGCGATTCTGGAGGGGGGCGCGCTGCTGCCGTTTGGTGGGCACAAAGGTTCAGCGCTGTCGATGATGGTCGAATTGTTGGCGGCGGCCCTGACCGGCGGCAATTTCTCCTTCGAGTTCGACTGGAAGAACCATCCGGGAGCCAAAACGCCATGGACCGGCCAACTGCTGATCGTGATCGATCCGAGCAAGGCCGCCGGGCAGAATTTCGCCGAACGCAGCCAGGAACTGGTGCGTCAGATGCACAGCGTAGGGCTCAAGCGCCTGCCGGGTGATCGACGTCACCACCAGCGAGCTCAGTCCAACGCTCAAGGCATTCAGCTGAACGCTCAGACGTTGGCAAACCTGCGAGAACTGGCAGGGCTCTGAAACGTTTTTTGTAGAAGCCAGGCTTGCCGGCGAAGGCGCATTTGAAATCGCCTTCGCCAGCAAGCCTGGCCCCTACAGGTTCGATGTGTTTCTGTTAATGGCGGCCCAGCAGCAACCCGACCACCAGGCCGAACCCGGCGGAGATGGCCACGGTTTGCCATGGATGGCCACCGATGTAGGTCTCTGTCGCGTCGACCACCGGTTTGGTGCGGTCACGAACACTGGTGACCGAGTCCCGGGCCTGCTGGAGTTTCTGAGAGATTTGCCCGCGAAGGGTCTCGGCTTCCTCACCCACCAGAGAAGCGCTGCTTTTGAGCAGTTTTTCCGATTCTTCGATCAGTGCCTGAAGTTCGCTGAATGCCTGATCCTTGATCTGGTCTTCGGCGGTTTGTGCGGCGGTTTTCCGGGCCATTGGGTACTCCTTGCAGGTAAATGGGCAGTGAACAATGGAGTCTGCGGCAACTGAAAAAGTTGCAGCGACTTTGCGTATTGACTGTACGCCAAGGAAAAATCCCGAGTCGGATATTTCGTCCTACAGTGTAAGATGTTGCCTATTTTACGCAGCAGGTAACTCCCATGAGCTTCAATCTGGCCGACAAACCCCTGGCTGAGCGCGCAGCGCTTGAAGATGAGAAATCCCGTCTGTTCGACCTCTGGCAAAGCAACCTTGGCAAATCCAAGGGCGAGGCCGCGCGGTTGTTTGGCGAACGCGCCAAGCGCAAAGGCAAATGGGCTGAATGGGTTCGCGCCGAACTTGATGCCATGTCGCCCCCGGAATTCGCCAATATGGTGCGCAGTGAAGTGAATCGCTTGATGGCCGCCAAGTAAGGCCTGCCTTCACGCAAAACTCGCGACAATGGCCTCGCGCACTTTCAACACCACCGGATCGAGCTGCGTGCTGGTGCGCCAGCCCAGTTCGATCGGGTAGCGCGGTAACGCCAAAGGGCAGGGCAGCAGCGCCAGACCGCAGAGCGTCGCGATGCTTTGAGCGGCGTGGGCCGGAATGGTCGCCACCGCCTGACTGCCCTTGAGCAAGTGTGGCAACGCCGCAAAGTGGGTGGTCGAGGCGCATACCCGCCGACTCAGCCCCAGCGCCGCCAGCCCCTCATCGGTGATCCCGATAAAGCCGCCGGACGACACCAGAATGTGCTCGCGGGCGACGAACTCCTCTAGCGTGAGACTCTGTTGCCCCGGGGTCAGGCTGAGCGGATCCACCAGGCACAGATAACCGCCTTCACCCAGCACCTGACGACTGAGCAACCGCTCGCTGAACCCACCCGCGGTGATCGCCAGATCAATGCTGCGTTCCATCAATGCCTGGGCGACGATCTGGCTGTGGGTTTGCCGAAAAATCAGGCGCAACTTCGGCGCGCTGCGCGCAATGGCCTCGATCAATCGCCGGCCGTAGGCCACCTCGAAATCATCCGATAACCCCACCGTGACCGAGCGCCCGTCGTAATGATTGGCTGCCGGATCGACCATTGCCAGGCTCTGACGGCATTTGTTCAGCGCATCGCTCACCACCGGTTTTAACTGATTGGCCTTGAGCGTCGGTGCCAGGCCACGGCCGGTGCGCACGAACAATTGATCGCCATACAGCTCGCGCAGTCGCCGCAACGCCGCGCTGACGGCCGATTGCGTCACGCCCAGGCGCAACGCCGCACGGCTGGCGCTGGACTCTTCATGCAGCGCTTCGAAAACTTTGAGCAGATTGAGGTCAACAGTGGCGATATTCATTTGGCTCATATCATTCAGCAGTGAGTCGGGCTTTATTCATGATCCCGTGGCGCATGAGAATGGGCAACACCTCAACGCTTTCGGAGAGATCGCCATGCCAAAATCCATTGTCGCAGCGTTGCAAATCGGCGCCTTGCCCGGCGGCAAGACCGAGACCCTGGAACAGATTCTTGCCTGGGAAAACGCGATTATCGAATCCGGCGCCGCGCTGGTGGTGATGCCCGAAGCGTTGCTCGGGGGTTATCCCAAAGGCGAGACGTTCGGCACTCAGCTGGGCTACCGACTGCCGGAAGGTCGCGAAGCGTTTGCCCGCTATTTTGCCCACGCCATCGACGTGCCCGGGGCCGAAACCGACGCCCTGGCCGGGTTGTCGGCGCGCACCGGGGCCAACCTGGTCATCGGCGTGATCGAGCGCGCCGGGAGCACGTTGCATTGCACGGCGCTGTATTTCGATCCGCAGGCCGGCCTGGTCGCCAAGCACCGCAAACTGATGCCCACGGGCACTGAGCGATTGATCTGGGGCAAGGGCGATGGCTCGACGTTGCCGGTGATCGACAGCCAGGTCGGGCGAATCGGCGCGGTGGTGTGCTGGGAAAACATGATGCCGCTGCTGCGCACCGCGATGTACGCCAAGGGCATCGAGGTCTGGTGCGCGCCGACCGTGGATGAGCGCGAGATGTGGCAGGTCAGCATGCGCCACATCGCCCATGAAGGCCGTTGTTTTGTGGTCAGCGCTTGCCAGGTTCAGGATTCACCGCAAGCCCTGGGCGTGGAGATTGCCAACTGGCCGGCGGATCGACCGCTGATTGCGGGCGGCAGTGTGATCGTCGGGCCCATGGGCGACATTCTGGCGGGGCCGTTGCGTGACGGGGCCGGGTTGCTCACCGCCGAAATCGACACCGACGACCTGGTCCGCGCGCGTTATGACTACGACGTGGTCGGTCACTACGCGCGCCCGGATGTGTTCGAGTTGAGCGTCGACGAGCGCGCCAGGCCCGGCGTCCGTTTCACCGCATAACCGTCACTGGTTGAACAGCATCACCCCTGTAGGAGCGAGCCTGCTCGCGAATGCGGTGTGTCGGAAAACCGTGTATTGACTGACACTCCATCTTCGCGAGCAGGCTCGCTTGTATGTTTAGACTTGAAGGGGTGGGTGGGACTAAAGCTCGTCATCTGACTCTGACCAGTACAGACCGTGGGAGACTTCGTCCCACCCCTTCACCTAATGCGCCGATAAGGAATGCATCGGCTCGGACCGACGATAGAAACAAGCCAGCGCAACGGTGAACCCCGTCAAGTATCTAAACCCTAGCTCGGAGGGTGTGCCATGACAATCCTGGATTCGCAGGTGGTCGTCGGTGTGGATGTGGCGAAGGACGAGATCGTTATCTATCGATCCGACCTGGAAAAGACCCTAAATATCGCGAACAAGCGATCAACCTTGAAGCAATGGCTCAAGACGCTGCCAGCGCACAGCGCTATCGCGCTAGAAGCGACCAATATCTATCACCTTGATACAACGGAAATGGCCCATGAAATGGGCCATGACGTTTACGTCATCGATGGCAGTCGCCTCAACAAATACCGCGATGGAATAGGCATGAGGGCGAAAACAGATACGTTGGATGCCGAACTGCTGGCCCGTTACTTGAGCCGCGAATCCGACAGATTGAGGATCTGGAATCCGCCACCGAAGGCTTACACACAAATGAAAAGCCTGCTTCGCCGTCGGGCTCAGTTGGTCCGGGCCTGTGTTGCACTCAAGCAGAGCTGGAAAAACGAATCCTTGCTGAAAGAGCACTTCAACCAGCTTCTGGCCGCCATTGCCCAGTTCGAAAAGATGATTCAGAAAACGCTCAAGGAAATTGCTGAGGAAGGTGGGATTGATGATCAGGTGAAGCGTTGCCAGGCCATCGAGGGCGTAGGGCTCCTGACGGCCACCGCAGCGGCCACTGCTTTTATGCGTGGGGAATTTGCCAACAGCGACGAGTACGTCGCCTTCCTCGGCATGGATCCGCGTGTGAGGCAGTCAGGACAAAAGGATCAAAAGCGCCGACTCTCTAAACGAGGGGACTCGGAGTTCCGGCGCTTGTTTCACAATAGCGCTATGGCTGCCAGCCGTTCGCCGACCTGGAAGCCGTACTACGAACGCTATCTGGCCAGAGGTCTAAAAGGCACTCAGGCCTTGGTTATCCTGGCACGCAAGCTGGCCAGAGTGATGTTTGCCCTGATGAAAAACCAAACCGAATACAAGCCAAATTCTATGTTTGGGTGTTCCCCCCAAACATAGAATCTCCCACAGGGGATATTCATTGTCGGTATGACCGTGGCTATCGACCTCGGCAAGCGCAGTTTTCCGGTGTCGACGAAGCGCACCGTTCCAAACAAGCCGCCCGCCAGTTTGCCGCGTAACACGTAGGGAAGATTATTCAGTGTCTGCGTCTGGCTCAGCCCCAACGTCTGGCGTAACACCGAGTACGCCGAAACGCTCAGCACGGTTTCGGAAAAGCGTGCAATCGAGCCCGATTGATCGCTGACGCCGGACGCCATGCCACGGCTGGCCACGCTGCTGACCCAACAGCATTCACGTGCTGTCATCGGTTGTTCTTGTCCCTGGTATGCAACCATTCCTGCCAGGCTTGTCGGTATTTTTCATCCGCCCGTTTTTTTGCGTCAGAAAACTTATGGATGGTCTGCGCCGAAACGGGCTCGTTCAAAAATGCGTAGGCTTGATCGTTCAAACGGTCGGCTTCAAAAAACAACGCCCTGCTATGGCTGATCGATTTAAGGTTGGTTGCATGCGGCGAGGCTGATTCATTGATGGCCATGGTCGTACTCCTTCTGGAAGCACAAGAAGGTGAGCTCGGTGTCCTGATCCCCCCTCAACTTTCCATATTGAGACAACCGCGCCCGGTTCTATTCGTCACGTGTCCAGTTAACGCTCAAGCCATACTTATCATCGCCGTACCGGTAATCAGAGTTCCCTTTGAACGCGGCTTCCAGTGCATGGCCCAGGCGATTCGCGAGATGGATGCCGGTCGTGGTCACGATTAGAGCAGCCGCTGAGTCGGTAAGGCCGATGATGCGCTCCAGGGCATGCTCGGCTTTTTCCTTTTTTTCGGTGTTTTTGATCAGGTTGATGATTTCATTTCGATGCTTGAGCAAGAAGCTGCCCGATAACGTGAGCGTCCCCGCTGGCATGTTGTCATCGATGCGTCGGCAGGCTGGGCACGTCACTGTTTGCGCATCATGAATGACCGTATTTTCAGGGTGTTTCCAAGTCCAGTTCCCGGCTTGATAGACCGCATCACACTGCGGGCAGATGGCTGAACCTTCAACCCGCTGCGAGCAATAGGGGTCATGAGTGGATGTTTTGAACAGCTTGCTTTTTTGACTCTGCTGAAACTTGTCCATGGCTTTTCTCCTCGCGCATCAAATGGGAAAAGATCTCACCTGTAACCGTGAAACCGTGACTGAAAAACAGATCCCTTCTCCTTCCAGCCTGCTGAACACACACCCTCATTTGGACTCTGTTTCTTGCTGCGCGAATTGATCTTTGTCAATTCCGGGACGTGAACTGACAGTCGGTCATCCCGACGGTGCGCGCATTGTTTGGGCGGTCTGGGGCGCGGTGACGTTGTGAGTTTGTTGATAAAAGTCAACGTCGCCCGGGCCAGTTCATAGAAGCTGCCAAAACGCACTTGTTGTAAAACTGGCCAGGAGAACACCCTGATGGCTCACACTAAAATCGTGTTTCGTGCTGCAGCCCGCGAGAAAATCCTGAGTGGCGCCACACAGTTGGCAGACGCCGTGCGGGTGACATTGGGGCCAAAATCAAAATCGGTACTGATCCAGAGTAAATGGGGCAATCCAACGGTCTGCAATGATGGCGTCACGATCGCCAAACGCATTGACTTGCTCGACCCCGAGGAAAACCTGGGCGCGCAAATGCTGCGTCAGGCGGCCGAACGCACAGGCGATGCGGTAGGGGACGGAACCAGTACGTCAACGGTGCTGGCCCATGCAATCCTGGCCGATGGCATCCGTAACGTCGTCGCGGGCGCCAGTGCAATCGACCTCAAGCGCGGCCTGGATCGCGGGCTGTTGTTGGTCGTCGAATCCCTGGCCGCCCAGTCACGTCCGGTCAGCACCCCCAAGGAAAAGGCCCAGGTCGCCACGCTGTCGGCGCATAACGATGCCGTCATCGGTCAACTGGTGGCAGACGCTCTGGAAAAGGTCGGCGTTGAAGGCGTCGTCAGTGTCGAGGAATCCAAGACCACCGAAACAGTGGTCGAAGTCATGGAAGGCATGCGGTTTGACCGGGGTTATGTCTCACCCTATTTCGTCACCGATGCCGAGAAGATGCAGGTCGAACTCGATGACGCCTACTTGCTGCTCTGTGACCATAAGATCGGTGCACTCAAAGACTTGCTGCCCTTGCTTGAACTCGTGGCTAAAAGCGGGCAACCACTGGTTTTGATCGCGGACGATATCGAGGGTGAGGCGTTGACCACGCTAGTCGTCAACCAGATACGCGGTGTTCTGCGAGCGGTAGCAATCAAGGCTCCGGGCTTTGGTGATCGGCGCAAGGAAATGCTGCAGGACATGGCCGTTCTGACGGGGGCAACGGTGGTTTCCAGCGAACTGGGCGTCACTCTGGAACAGGTGGAACTGAACCAGTTGGGACGTGCACATCGAGTCGTGGTGCAAAAAGACAGCACGGCGCTGATAGGGGGCGCCGGTACGCGCGAGGCCATCGAGGCGCGTTTGCAGCAGATCCGTGCGCAACTAGACAGTACCACCAGCGATTACGACCGTGAAAAGCTTCAGGAACGACTGGCAAGGCTGTCTGGCGGAGTTGCGGTGATCCGGGTCGGGGCGCCTTCCGAAGCCGAAATGAAGGCGCGCAAGGATGCGCTGGATGATGCCATCTCAGCGACCCGGGCGGCGATCGCCGAAGGCATTGTGCCGGGGGGTGGTCTTGCGTTGCTCAAGGCCGTCCCGATTATCGCGGCCGAAGAGGCCCGATATGAGGGCGATGCCAGGACCGGCCTGCAGATTCTTCGCCGGGCGCTGGAAGCTCCGGCCAGACTCATCGCTGAAAATTCGGCAGTGGATGCCGGCGTCGTGGTTGCGCGCATGCTCGCCGAACCTGGGAACATTGGCTTCGATGCGTCTGCCAATTGCTATGTCGACATGTACGAAGCCGGCATCATTGACCCGACCAAGGTGGTGCGTATTGCCCTCGAAAATGCTGTTTCAGTCGCCAGTATCTTGCTGCTGACCGAGGCGACCATGACGGATATTCCGGAAAAGGAATCACCGGCCCAGGCTCCTTTCCCTGAATGAAACGCCCATCGTGGGTAACGTCATGTATAGGAGGCCGCCTCAGACATCGCCAGGTGATTGAGAATCGGGTTTTCGCCGTGCAAGTAACTCAGTGCCTGGTGCATCAACTGGACAGCTTTTTCTTTTTTCTCGTATCGCTTGGCCGGATCGGCATGACGTAGCGCTGCACCCGCAAGGGAGAAGCTGCGCGTGGCGGCCCGCAAAGAAAGGAAAAACGCCAAGGGTTTGCAGTCCTCCTGCACATCACTGTGGTTGAGGTAACTGGACAACAGCCGAGCACCTAACCTGTTCAGGCCATGGTGTTGCAGGTCCATCAGCACAAAAGCCAGGTCGTAGAGCACATCGATGCAGGAAAGCCGCTCACTGAACTCGATGCCATCGAAGAGGGTGGGCTGACCGTCGAGCAGGCAGATATTGGCCAAGCGCATATCACCATGGCAACGGCGAACGCGGCCCTCACGGCGGCGATCTTCGAGGCACTCGGTCAACGACTCCAACAGGGTCCGGGAGGTATGAGCAATCGCGGTGACTGTCGCGAAATCGAGGATGGGTAGGTAGCGAGACATTTCCCGATGGTTTTTCTCGATTTCTTCATACAGGTCCGGGATGTGACCGTAAGAAGGAGTGATGGGTGCATTGGCATGAAAGCGGGCGATCTCAGCCCCCAACTGTTCCATCATCGGTTCAGTCAGACGTCCTTCAACGGCCATACGGTCAAACAGCCGATCCTGAGCGAAGCGGCGCATCACCACGAGCCAGTCAACCGCTGGTCCGCAACCGTTGAGCGCCAACTGGCCATTCGCCTGGCGATTGATCGGACACAGGCTCAAATACAGCGTCGGCGCAGTCCGTCGATTGAGCAGTAACTCTGCCTCGCAGGCGTTTTTGCGGCTTTCCAGGCTGAGGAAATCCAGCTCGGCAAACGCCACGGCGCGTTTGAGTTTGTAGGCGCGGTTGGCATGCAGAAAAATCACCGAACCATGGGTCTCGATACGCTCCACGGGTTGGTTTGACGTGCCGTAGCTGGACGGCCTGGAGAGAAAGGCTATGACCTCGTCTTGCAGGGTGTGCATTCTCGCCTCCACGTCGTCTGCGGACTATTCGGCAGTGTGAAGAAGGGAAGGCCTGCTCCGATTGATATTGATCAAGTACGGTGGAATGAAAGGCTGCTCCTCTTATGGGGCTCACGCCGGTAGTTGATATTTATCAACGTCAGGCACTTTCCAGCGGAGCAACCTGAATCAGCGCTGGTGCTTGGTCCGGCGTGGACGCAACGGCTGAGCCCTACGTGGCTAACGGCAGGCGTTGAACCCTCTGCCTGGAGTCAGACCATGAGCCAGTATCAACAACTGTTACTCATCCTCCACCTGGCCCTGCGCCATTCTCCGGCAATCGACCATGCAGCAGCGCTCGCCAGGGCCAGCGGTGCACGTTTGCATATTGCGACGTTGATTCCTGCGTTGAAACTGTTGTCGCTGCTCGAAGAAGGCGACCGGGAAAAGGCTCGGGAGCGTTACCTGCAGGACCATCACGATTGGCTGGAGGACCAGTCCAAACTTCTGCGTGGCAGAGGGATCGAGGTGACCACCGAGGTGGCGTGGGCTGATGACATGGAGCAAGACATCCTGGATCACGTCAAGGAATTGCAGCCCGACCTGTTGATTAAGGAAATCCAGCAAGAATCAACGCTCAAGCGCACGTTTTTCACCCCGCTGGACTGGCACTTGCTGCGCCACTGTCCGGTACCGGTTTATCTGGTGGGCGAGGCTCACCATGTCCTGCCGCGCAGGATTGTGGCGGCGGTTGATGCTTCGGCGGGTGGGCCTGAGAACAGTGAGTTGAATGACCGCATTATCCACCAGGCTTCCAGCCTCGCCATACAGTGTGATGCCGAGTTGCACCTGCTGTATGCCTATGACATTACGGAAGACTACCTGGAGGAATTGGGCGGTGGCTTGAAACTGTCGGAGCTGACCAAGGGGCTGCGCAAAGAGCTGGAACAATCGTTTCTGAAACTCGCCGGTCGGTACGGTGTGCCTGCTAACCGTCGACATTTCATTCTGGGACATCCCGTTTCGGCGCTGAGCGAGTTCGCCAACAAGCACAACATAGATGTGATCGTGATGGGCAGAGTCCAGTACCACGGGGTGGAGAAACTGCTGGGCAGCACGACCGAACATATTCTGTATCAGGTGCCCTGCAGTGTCCTGGCGGTCTAGGGACGGACCAAAGACGACTCAAGGTGGCGATCATGCATCCAGCGATCATTAAGAAAACCCTGGCCAACTTGCCGTTAGCGCCGAATTGGCTCGATAGCGTGCAAGCTCGGGAGGCCTTTTCCTGGCAGGTGGAAGCCAATGCGCTGGCCGGTTTGCCGGGCGGCGGTTTGAACCTGGCGTATGAAGCCGTGGATCGGCATGCGCAAGGGGCGCGTCGACGGCATACGGCATTGCGCATTCTTGATCGCAACGGGGGGAGTTGCGACATCAGTTACGCCCAACTGAGCATCCTGACCAACCGGTTTGCCAATGTATTGAAAAAGCTGGGCGTGATGCCCGGCGAGCGACTATTTGTACTCTGTGGCCGAGGGCTGGAACTGTATCTGGGGGTGCTCGGTGGCCTGAAACTCGGTTGCGTGGTGTCGCCCTTGTTCTGTGCGTTCGGCCCGGAGCCCATCGAAACCCGTATGCGTCTTGGCGAAGGCAGTGTGTTGCTGACCAGCGAAACCCTCTACCGGCGCAAGGTCGCGGCCATACGCGAGCGTTTGCCGGCCCTCAAACATGTGCTGCTGTACGACGAAAACGGTGGCGATACGGCGCAGATCGAGGGGACGCTCAATCTGCATCAGCTGCTGGCGCAGGCAGAGGAAGCCTTCACCGTTGCCAATACGACCGCCGACAGCCCCGCACTTTTACACTTCACCAGCGGCACGACAGGCACTCCGAAAGGCGTGTTGCATGCCCATGGCGCGGCGCTGACCCACCGCGTCACCGGGAAATACGCCCTGGACTTGCACCCCGAAGATGTCTATTGGTGCAGCGCCGATCCGGGTTGGGTGACCGGCACTTCCTACGGGATCTTTGCCCCGTTGTTGCTGGGCGTCACCAGTGTGGTCGAGGGCAATGAATTCGATGCCGAGCGTTGGTACCGGATACTTGAGAAGCAACAGGTGACGGTCTGGTATACCGCCCCGACAGCCATTCGCCTGCTGATGAAAGCGGGGGCGGAGTTGGCGCGCGGCCATCGTTTTCCGAGTCTGCGGTTTATTGCCAGTGTTGGCGAGCCGCTTAATCCCGAGGCTGTCTGGTGGGGCAAAGAGGTACTTGGGCTGCCGATCCACGACAATTGGTGGCAGACCGAAACCGGCGGCATCATGATTGCCAACACAGTTGCCATGCCCATCAAACCAGGCTCCATGGGTAAGCCGCTGCCGGGTGTCGAGGCGGCCATCGTCGTTCGAGGAGAAGAGGGCGGACTGGCGTTTCTGGGTGACAACGAGGTCGGTGACCTTGCCTTGAAACAGCCATGGCCTGCCATGTTCCGTACCTACCTGGGGCAGGAGGAGCGTTATCGTCACTGCTTTGTCGGTGAGTGGTACCTGAGCGGCGATCTCGTGCGTCGCGATGCCGATGGTTACTACTGGTTCATTGGTCGCAGCGACGATGTCATCAAGTCGGCGGGTCACCTGATCGGTCCGTTCGAAGTTGAAAGCTCCCTCATGGAACATCCGGCCGTAGCCGAGGCCGCGGTGATCGGCAAGCCCGACCCGCTGTTGGGTGAAACCGTGAAAGCCTTTGTTTCACTCAAGCGTGGTTTCACTGCCAGCCAGGCTCTGCACGACGAGTTGCTCGGTCATGGACGCAAGCGCCTCGGGGCGGTCGTTGCGCCCAAGGAACTGGAATTTGTGGAAGTGCTTCCGCACACCCGTAGCGGAAAACTCATGCGGCGTCTGCTCAAGGCCAGGGAACTGGGTTTGCCTGAAGGCGACACTTCCAGCATGGAGAGTGCGCCATGAGCCTCCCACCGCGGTCCCAGGACATTGCTCTCGACCTGCTGCGGGACATGGTGCGTATCCGACGTCTTGAGGAGCGCGCTGGCGAGTTGTACGGGGAGGGCAAGATTCGTGGCTTTCTGCACCTGTACATCGGTGAAGAAGCGGTCGCCGTCGGCGTTCTGCATGCACTGGCAGCCGACGATGCGGTGGTCGCGACGTATCGCGAACATGGCCACGCCCTGATCAAGGGCGTCCCCATGAAAGCAATCATGGCCGAAATGTATGGGCACCAGGAAGGCTGCTCGCGAGGGCGCGGCGGCTCAATGCACCTGTTTGATGCCACGACGCGATTCTTCGGCGGCAATGCCATTGTCGCGGGTGGCTTGCCACTGACGGTGGGTCTGGCGCTCGCTGAACGTATGCAAGGTGGAGCGCGTCTTTCAGCCTGTTTTTTTGGTGAAGGCGCGATGGCGGAAGGGGCTTTCCATGAGTCCATCAACCTGGCCGCATTGTGGCAACTGCCGATGCTGTTTTGCTGTGAAAACAACCTCTATGCGATGGGGACTGCCCTGGACCGTTCGCAGTCGCAAACGGACCTGTGTGCGAAAGCCTCGGCCTACAAAGTCGATACCCGGTCCGTCGATGGCATGGACGTGATCGCGGTGTATGAAGCCGCTCGTGATGCGGTTGAACACATCCGTGCGGGGCGTGGGCCTTTTTTTCTGGAGTTCCGCACCTATCGGTTTCGTGCCCATTCGATGTTCGACCCACAGCTCTATCGTGACAAGGACGAGGTGGAGCAATGGAAGACCCATGGGCCGATCCATACGTACAGTGCACAGCTTAAGGCCGAGGGCCTTTTGGACGAACCCGGATTTCTGGCGATCCTCGCCCAGGTGGACGCTGAAGTGGAAGCCGCCGTTACTTATGCCGAAAGCGGTAGCCTGGAGCCGCTCGAGGATTTGTCTCGCGATGTCTACACCCCAAGGGCGGCGCCATGAGCATTCGTATGAGCTATCGCGAGGCGCTGCGCGAGGCAATACGTGAGGCGCTGCAGCGGGACCCACGGGTATTCCTGATGGGCGAAGACGTCGGTCGCTACGGTGGCAGTTATGCCGTGTCCCTGGGATTGCTTGAGGCGTTCGGCCCCGAGCGCATTCGAGACGCGCCATTGTCCGAGCTGGGTTTCGTGGGAGCCGGAATAGGGGCGGCATTGGGGGGCATGCGGCCGATTGTCGAAATCATGACCGTGAACTTCAGTCTGCTCGCCCTCGATCCGTTGATGAATACGGCTGCTGCCTTGAGGCACATGTCCGGTGGACAGTTCTCCGTGCCCCTGGTTGTGCGCATGGCGACAGGCGCCGGACGCCAGCTTGCGGCGCAACACTCGCACAGCCTGGAGGGCTGGTACGCCCATATTCCCGGGCTGAAAATCCTGGCGCCGGCGACCATCGAAGATGCACGCGGCATGCTCTGGCCAGCGCTGCTGGATCCGGACCCGGTGCTGATATTCGAACACGCCCAGCTCTACAACCTGGAGGGTGATGCGGGCGAGTGGGAGACGGTGGACATCAGCTCCGCCAAGGTCCGCCGAACCGGCAAGGACCTGACCCTGATCACTTACGGCGGCACACTCGGCAAGACCTTGGAGGCTGCGCAGGTACTGGCCGGGGAGGGTATTGATTGCGAAGTCATCGACCTGCGTGTCCTGCGCCCTCTGGATGACAAGACTTTGATGGCTTCTGTCTGCAAGACCCGTCGGGCCCTGGTGGTCGATGAGGGATGGCGCAGCGGCAGTCTATCCGCCGAGATCATTACACGGATCATAGAACAAGGCTTTTTCGAGCTGGATGCACCGCCGGCACGGGTGTGCAGCGCCGAAGTGCCGATACCTTATCCCCGGCATCTGGAAGAGGCGGCCCTGCCACAAGTGTCGACGATCGTCGCGGCCGCTCATGAACTGTGCCGGGGGACATCAGGGTGAGCGCGATGACGTGGCGTATTCAAGTATCAGGCCAGGAAGGTAAACGATGATCGAATTCAAATTGCCCTCTCTGGGGGCTGATATGGATGAAGGCACGTTGCTGGAGTGGAAAGTCCATCCGGGCGATGTGGTCAAGCCGGGCCAGGTGATTGCCGTCGTCGATACCGCCAAGGCCGCCATCGATGTCGAGTGCTGGCATGAGGGCACGGTGTCGCAACTGCTGATCGATATCGGCGCCAAAGTCCCGGTCGGTACCACCATCGCCTGGTTGTTGGAACCGGGCGAAGATCCGCACAGTGCGCGACGAACAACGACGGCGGCGCCGCTGCTGATCGAAGAGCAGGCATCGCCCGGCAGACGCCCGCGGATATCTCCCGCGGCGCGCAAGCGTGCTGCCGAGCTAGGCGTCAGCACCGCTGATGTGAAAGGCCATGGGCCACAGGGAGTGGTTACCCTGGAGGACATCGAGGCAGCCGCTCATGTGGCGCACCCGCCGGACCCCGACCAGGCCATGCGGCACGCCATTGCGGCGGCCATGACTCGTTCAAAACGCGAGATTCCCCATTACTACCTCAGCGAAACCATCGCCCTGGATAAAGCCATGGCCTGGCTGCAGGCACACAATGCGCAAAGCACACTTCAAGAGCGCCTGCTGCCCAGCGTCTTGCTGCTCAAAGCAGTGGCGCTGGCCTTGCGCGACTATCCGCAGCTCAATGGTTTCTGGCTGGATAACGCCTTCAAGCCCGCACTCGATACCGACCTTGGGGTGGCAATCACCTTGCGCCAGGGTGGCCTGGTCGCCCCGGTGCTGCATCATGTGGCGGACACATCCTTGACTCATTTGATGAGTGAACTGGCCTGCCTGGTCGAGCGCGCCCGCAGCGGATCCCTGCGCAGCTCCGAGCTGGGAGGCGCCGGCATGACGGTCACTCAACTCGGCGATCAGGGCGTGGACAGCGTATTGGGGGTGATCTATCCGCCCCAGGTTGCCTTGGTCGGTTTCGGTCGTATCAGTGAGCGGCCCTGGGTGAAAGAGGGCCAGCTGTGTGTCATGCCCACTGTCATTAGCAGTTTGTCCGCCGATCATCGAGTCAGCGACGGTCATTACGGCGCACGTTTTCTGGGCGAAGTTCGTCGCTTGCTGCAGACGCCAGAGGCGCTTTGAGGAGAGGGCACATGAACCCGCAAATGATCCGCGATGAAGTATTGAAAGCCTTGAAAGGCATTGCCCCGGAACTTGAAATCGAGCAGTTGCGATCTGACCGGTCACTGCGCGAAGAGGTTGATCTGGATTCCATGGATTGGCTTCGTGTCATCGAGGCTCTGAATCGGAGCCTGGGCATTGCAATTCCTGAAAGCGATTACCAACACGTGGACACCCTGGACAAGCTCATCGCCTATCTGGGGCAAAAGGCGAAATCCGGCGAAGCCGAGCCTTCGATCCGCAAGGGGTGAAATCCGGCGAAGCCGAGCCTTCGATCCGCAAGGGGTGAAGGTACCGGGCAGTAGCGCCGTCGCGCATTGTTTGCCACTCAAACGGTGAGCCGATCGAATCGTCGGTTGCCACCGGTTCCGCCCTGATCTGATTTAAATCAGCAGCAGGTCTGCGTGATTGGACGACTTTATGAAATGACCTACCTTGAGGTATGCACTCATGAACATCGACAAGGCAATCTCCGGCCGGCGCTCCACGCGTGAATACACGACAGAAGCCGTTGATGAAAATGTCATTCGTCGTTTGATCAATGCCGCTGCCCAGGCGCCCAGCGCGGTCAACCAACAACCGTGGACGTTCACGGTGATCCGAGACCAAGCAGTGCTGGATCGGATCTCGCGAGAAGCAAAGGCCTACATGCTCAAGACGATGCCCGCTGGCCCCCATTCCGCGCACTTCCATTCGCTACTCAATGACGAAAACTTTCACATCTTCTACCACGCGCCAGTACTCATCCTTATTTCGGGGAACGCGCCAGGTCAGTGGATCGTCGAAGACTGCGCATTGGCCGCCGAAAACCTGATGCTCGCCGCGTACGCTGACGGGCTGGGTACCTGCTGGATCGGTTTCGCCCAACGTTTTCTTGATACGCCGCAGGGGAAGCATGCACTGGGCCTTCCTGCCGAGTGGACGCCAGTGGCGCCCATTATCGTTGGCCATCCGAAATCGGCGCCTGCACCGGTCTTGCACAAGGCGCCGGAGATTCGCTGGGTCGGCTGATCGCAAAACACGCACAGCATGTGCCTCACCGGCATTTAGCGCTGAACTCGGCTACCGTGGCGAGCTTGCATATTGCCGCTTTCGTAAAATCGTCACTGCTTGAGGAATCGCGCGGGAAAAAGCCCGACCTGTTAGTCAAGGACGTGCAATACGAATCAACGCTCAAACGCGCGTTCTTCATTTCACTGGACGGGCACTGCCATGAAGCTCACCGCCGTACCGCCTCAGGAACCGTTACCAGACTTGCTATCGGCCTCGCTCAAGGACAGGCGGCTGATTGGCAATGATCAAATTGCCGAGGTTTTTGACGAAATCGCTGATCTGCTGGAAATCGATGACGCCAACCCCTTCCGGATCCGGGCCTACCGTAATGCGGCGCGCACCTTGAGGGCGTTGACCTTCGAACTCGCAGAGATCATCGCGCGTGGCGAACCACTGCCCAAACTGACCGGTATTGGAGTTGATCTGGCAGGCAAGATCAACGAAATCGTTACCACTGGAAATTGCGCTTTGCGCCAGCGGTTGCGTTCGACCTTGCCGCCCGGATTGGTTGAACTGTTGTCCATCGCCGGATTGGGTCCCAAACGCGTCAGGCACCTGTATCACGATCTGGGGATCGAAACCGCGCAGCAGTTATGCGAGGCTGCTCGACAGGGGCGCATTCGCCATCTGCCCGGTTTCGGTGAAAAGATGGAAACGCGGCTGTTGAGCGCCGCGCAGAAGGGGATTGGAAGCGATCGCCGTTTGCCGCTGGCGTTTGTCGAGCCCGTGGCGCACCGTCTGATCGAATACTTGCAGCAGCTTGCGGGTATCGAGGAAGCGACGGTGGCCGGAAGCCTGCGTCGCATGCGCGACACTGTCGGTGATGTCGACCTCCTCGTGGCCGCAGCGCCTTCTGTGAATGTCACGGCACACTTGCTCAAGCACCCGGAGATTTCCACCGTGTTGGTTAAAGGGCGCACGCGTGCCAGCGTCGTGCTGGGCTCAGGCCTGCAAGTGGATATGCGCATTGTAAAGCCGGCGCAATTTGGCGCCGCTCTGGTGTATTTCACTGGCAGCAAGGCGCATAACATCGCGATTCGCCAGAGGGCCCGGACGCTGGGGCTCAAACTCAACGAATATGGGGTGTTCAAGGCCGAAGAATGCGTGGCCCGTGCCACCGAGGTGGCGGTTTATCAGGCCTTGGGGTTGGTCTGGATCACGCCGGAACTGCGCGAAGATCGCGGTGAAGTCGAGGCGGCACTGACAGGTCGTTTACCGAGGCTGATTGAGTTGAGCGACCTCAAAGGTGACTTGCATGCTCATACCCGTGACTCGGATGGAGGCAATAGCCTGGAAGAGATGGCATTTGCGGCGCAGCACGCCGGACTGGAATACCTGGCGATTACCGACCACTCCCGGTCCCTCAGGGTGGCCCATGGCCTGGACACTGATCGATTGTTGAAGCAAATCGACCAGATCGATGCGCTCAACGCCCGCTTGCAAGGCATGACCTTGCTCAAGGGCGTTGAGGTCGACATTCTCGAAGACGGTCGCCTGGATCTGCCAGATGACATTCTGGGGCGCCTGGACCTGGTGGTGGGCGCCGTCCACAGTCATTTCGGCTTGACCCTGCATCAACAAACCCAACGCCTGCTCAGGGCCATGGATCATCGCTACTTCAGCGTATTGGCACATCCCCTATGTCGGTTGATCAATGAACGCGCGCCCCTGAGCATGGACCTGCCTGCAATCATCAAGGCAGCCTCTGAGCGTGGTTGCTGCCTGGAACTCAACTCGCAGCCCCAGCGCATGGATCTGTTTGACCTTCAGTGCCAATACGCCAAGGATCAAGGCGTGCTCATCAGCATCAATTCGGACGCCCATCGCGCCGCGGATTTTTCCTATTTGCGCTACGGCGTCGCTCAGGCGCGTCGAGCCTGGCTGGAAAAACACGATGTGCTCAATACCCGTTCGCTGACCTCACTCAAGGAGTTTTTACGCGATGGCGGTGGCGGTCGCCCTCAAAGCGCACAAAACTGATGTCAGGCCGTTGAGCGCCTTGTTGTCCGGGGCAGCCTCACGATCGGCACCTCATTTGAGCTCAACGATCACCGTCGGCGGGTTGACCGACGTGCCGACGCTTTACAGCACTTCTCGGCGAGCCATCGAATACCTTCAGGGGATGAGGCGCGGGGCGGATCGAACTTGCTGATTGGCTGGCTCTGTCAGGCGCAGGGCATCGAGCGCCGTGACCCATTCTTCGTTGGTGGCCTCGACCACCACTTTGACTCGGCTGGCCGGGGTCGAGATCACTGAAGCATTGGCCTGGTTCGCCGTTTCGTTCAGTTCGACGCCCAGATACTGCAGGCCAGCGCACATACGAGAGCGAATCGCCGCGTTGTGTTCGCCAATACCTGCCGTGAACACCAGCATGTCCAGACCACCCAGTGCCGCGACAAGGGCACCGGCTTCGTGGATGAACCGGCGCAGGTACAACGCAAGGGCCATGGCCGCGCGAGGCTCAGTGGCTTCGACTTTGAGCAATTCGCGCGGGTCGCTGGAAATGCCGGAAACTCCCAGCAGGCCAGACTCGTGATACAGAATATGGCTGACCCGCTCCAGGCTCAGCTTCCAGATTTCCATCAGGAAAATCACCGCGCCAGGGTCCAGCGCCCCGCAGCGGGAGCCCATCATCAAACCGTCCAGCGCCGAGAAACCCATGGTGGTGGCGACGCTTTTCAAGTCCCGCATACCGCACAGGCTGGCACCGCTGCCCAGGTGCGCGACCAGCGTTCGGCCGCGCGCCTGATCGCCATAACGTTCGGCCAGCGCAACGGATTGATAGCAATAGGACAGTCCGTGAAACCCGTAACGGCGCAAGCCGCTTTCCCAGGCCGACCAAGGCAGCGGCAGGATTTTCTCCACGTCTGGCAGGGTCTGGTGGAAGGCGGTATCGAAACACACCACTTGTGGCAGGTCGGGGTGGGTTTGCAGCAGCGTTTCGATGGCCTCCAGTGCGAAGGGCTGATGCAACGGGGCTAGCGGGATGTAGCTTTTAAGGTCGGCCAGCACCTGCGTGTCGATCAATACCGGTTTGGAGTATTTAATCCCTCCATGCACGACGCGGTGGGCGATGGCCCTGATCGAACGGCCTACCAGTTGAGTTCGCAACCGCTCACGAATATACCCAAGGGCATCGTGATAAGGATGTTTTGCATCGAGGGTCAGTGGCTGATCGTCGCCGCCGTTTTCGCTGACCACCGAGTTTGGCCCCGTGATGCCGTCGACCTTTGCGCGCCACAGTGGTGTGCGAGCCAAAGGGCTGCAGGTGGCGTCGAACAGGGCGAACTTGATGCTCGACGACCCCGCATTGAGGACCAGGATCACTTCACCGTTATCCGTGTCGTTCATGGCGGGGTGACCCGATAGTGATGGGCGACCAGCGCGGCGATGGCGCAGGACGCGATGCGCGATTCAACGGAGTCGGCGCGGCTGGTCAGGACAATCGGCACTTTGGCGCCAAGCACGATACCCGCGCTGGAGGCACCGCCCAGGTATTCCAGTTGCTTGACGAGCATATTGCCGCTTTCCAGATCAGGCACGACGAGAATGTCGGCTTTACCGGAAACAGCTGAGTGAATGCCCTTGATACGCGCCGCCGCCAGGGAGATGGCGTTGTCGAACGCCAGCGGCCCGTCAAGGACCGCGCCAGTGATCTGGCCGCGATCAGCCATTTTGCACAGCGCTGCGGCATCAAGGGTGGCGGGCATGTTGGCATTCACCGTTTCCACGGCAGCGAGAATCGCCACGTGGGGATTACTGACGCCGAGGATATGTGCCAGATCGATGGCGTTACGCACGATGTCCACTTTGTCGACCAACGCCGGCGCGATATTGATCGCTGCATCGGTGATGATGAAGGGGCGCGGATAAAAAGGCGTCTGCATCACGAAGCAGTGGGTGATGCGCCGCTTGGTACGCAGTAGCGCCGACGACGGCACCACGGCGGACATCAATTCGTCGGTGTGAAGGCTACCTTTCATCAACGCTTCGACTAGACCATCACGGGCCATTTGCGCACCGCGCAGGGCGGCAGCATGGCTGTGGGGCACGTATTCAATGGTGAGACCGCAAAGGTCGTGGCCGCCCTTGGCCGCCAACGCTTCGAGTCTGGCTCTTGGGCCAATCAGGATCGGATCGATCAACCCAGCATCGCGGGCATCAAGGGCCGCCTCGAAACTCACCTCGTCGCAAGGATGTACCACCGCAACGCGGATCGGTTCCAGCGTCTGGCAGGCTTGCAACAAACGATTCAGACCGTCGGCGCTGTGGCGCAGTTCTATGCCCGGCAGGCTGGCTCGGTGCACATCGATATGCTCGCCGGCCGCGTGGACCAGGGATTCACCTTCCAGCACGACCACGCCTTCCTGATTGATGCCGGTACAGGCCAACGTGAGCAGATACCGCGCTACGTCGCGAGCAGTAACCGTCACCGAGACCGTCAGTGTGTCACCGATGCGTACCGGGGCAAGGAACTTGAGGGTTTGCCCCAAGGGCACCGAACCGGGCCCTGGCAACTGCGTACCAATCAACGCCGAAATCAACGCTCCCCCCCACATGCCATGGGCGAAAACAGTGTTGAAGTGGGTGGTGGCGGCAAATTCCGGATCGACGTACAGCGGGTTCACATCGCCGGAGACCAGTGCGAACAGCTGAATGTCTTGAGCTGTCAGGGTGCGCTCCAGAGAGGCGGACTCGCCGATGACGATTTCCTCGAACGATCGATTATGCAGTCGCTCCAGATCGTCGGCGTTTACAGGAACAGAACGGGTCATGGGTTTGATCCTGAATAGGATGGCGGACGGCTCGGCTACATCATTCAACGCTCAATCGGCGCAGGTGACCAGAGCCGGCAGCCATTGCAGACGGTGAGGTCTTGGTAGCGGCGGTACTTCTCGTCCAGCTACGCCCTCTGCATACATCAAAAAGCGGGCTGATACTCCCGGCTATTACTGCTCAAAGGGCGCTCATTGATCTAAATCAACACACGCAGGCGGCATCAAGCCATAAAGCTCTATATCAAATAGAAGCGGCCGACACAGTCTCCCCCCATCAAAAGGAGAAATATCGTGATGCATTCACATATCCGCTGGTTCAAAGAGCTGGGTATCAACGATGTATCGCTGGTCGGTGGCAAGAACGCCTCGCTGGGTGAGATGTACCAGAACCTCACGACTGAGGGTGTATGCATCCCCAACGGTTTTGCCATCACCGTTGAGGCGTATCGTTATGTGCTTGATCACAATAGCGCCTGGCAGCCTCTGCATGCGGCACTTGACGGACTCGACCCCGACAACATCAAGGATTTGCAGGCGCGGGGGGCAAAGGCGAGGGCGATCGTATATGGCTGTTCATTGCCGGAAGATCTAAAGACGGCGATTTTGCAAAGTTATGCCCAACTCAAACAGGAATACGGCGAAAACATTTCATTGGCGGTGCGGTCCTCGGCGACCGCCGAGGATTCGCCGCAGGCCTCATTTGCCGGGCAGAACGATACCTATCTCAACATCGCCACTGACGATGATCTGCTCGATGCCTACAAACGTTGCCTGGCGTCCAACTTTACCGACCGCTCCATCCACTACAAATACGACAATGGCTTTGATTACTACAAGGTCTATCTCGCCGTCGTGGTCATGAAGATGGTGCGTAGCGATATAGGGGCCAGTGGCGTGATGTTTTCGCTGGACACGGAAACAGGCTTCAGGGATGTCGTCTTCATCAATGCCGCGCTGGGGCTCGGCGAGAATGTCGTGCAGGGCACGATAGACCCCGACAGTTTCTATGTGCACAAACCCAGCTTTCTGCAGGGTTATCGTGCTGTCTTGAAGCGCAGCCTGGGTAGCAAAGCAAAGAAGATGATTTTTGCCGGCGAGCTCAATACCGGCAATATCGCGGTGGAATACACCAAGAATATTGACACGCCCCGCGAAGAACGAACCCGCTTCTGCATCACTGATGCGGATGTGATGGTGCTGGCCGACTATGCCATCAAGGTTGAAAACCACTATTCGGGCAAAGCCGGTTTTAACAAACCCATGGATATGGAATGGGCCAAAGACGGCATCGATGGCCGGTTATATATAGTGCAGGCGCGACCGGAAACGGTGGAGTCGCAAAAGAAAGGCAGCGTGCTTGAGATTTACCATCTCAAGCAAAGATCGACAGTGCTGCTTAAGGGCAGGGCGGTCGGCACCAGAATTGGCGCCGGCAAGGCGCGTGTCATCAACGATGCCAAGCATCTCAGTGATTTTCAACCAGGCGAGGTGCTGGTCTCAGATACCACGGCACCCGACTGGGAACCTGTCATGAAGACCGCCGCGGCTATCGTGACGAGCAGGGGCGGACGTACTTGTCACGCCGCCATCGTCTCGCGTGAACTGGGCATTCCCGCCATCGTGGGAACCGCAAACGCGGCAGACAAAATAGAAACCGGCACACCGATCACCATTAGCTGCGCCGAAGGCGAAACCGGAAATGTCTATGAAGGCATTCTGGGTTTTGACATTCAGCACACCGATCTCAGCGAGCTGGGACATCCAAAAACAAAGATTATGATGAACCTGGGCAATCCTGATCAGGCCTTTAGTCTTGCCTCGCTACCGGTGGATGGCATTGGTCTGGCGCGTATGGAATTCATTATTAATGAATACATCAAGGTGCATCCGATGGCACTCGTACACCCGGAAAAGGTGGATGACGCAACACGTGAAAAGATCGCAGCCCTGAGTGTTGCTTACAATGATCCTGCGGATTTTTTCGTCAAGACCTTGGCCGAAGGCGTCGCCACAATTGCGGCGGCGGTGTATCCAAAACCCTGCGTAGTGCGCATGAGCGACTTCAAAAGCAACGAATACGCGACCCTGCTGGGCGGTCAGTATTTCGAGCCGGAAGAAGACAATCCGATGATCGGTTTTCGTGGGGCGTCCCGTTATACCCATAGTGCCTATGCCGAAGGTTTTGCGCTGGAATGCGCGGCAATGAAGCGGGTGCGCGACGAGATAGGCCTGACTAACGTCAAGTTGATGATCCCTTTTTGCCGCAGAGTGGAGGAGGGTGAAAAGGTGTTGGCAGCGATGGCCAGCCATGGCCTAAAGCGCGGAGAAAACGGACTGGAGGTCTACGTCATGTGCGAGATCCCCAACAACGTCATCCTGATCGACGCCTTCGCCAAACTGTTCGACGGATTCTCCATCGGCTCCAATGACTTGACCCAGCTGACGCTCGGCGTGGATCGCGATTCGGAAATCGTCGCCTTCGATTTCGATGAACGCGATCCGGGGGTTAAACAGATGATTCGCCTGGCGGTGGAGGGAGCAAAACGTAACGGCCGCCACTCCGGTATTTGCGGACAGGCGCCGTCTGACTATCCCGAGATGGCTGAATTTCTGGTGGAAATTGGCATCGACTCGATAAGCCTCAATCCGGATGCAGTGCTCGCCACGACCCGGCATGTTCTGGCGGTGGAAAAGCGCCTGTCACTTAATCGCACACCGTAAAACCGTTGCCTCATGGCACGCCTGATCAAGATCCGTAAAACTGCCGATTACATTGAGGTGTCGACGTGTATGCCTTCTTGCCACGTGAGTTGCCGGAGCAACTCTGCGCACTGACCGACCTCGCGCTTAACCTGCGCTGGACCTGGAATCATGCACTCGACGACCTGTGGAAATCGATTGACCCAGAACTTTGGGTGCGTACCCATAATCCGTGGATGATTCTGCAGAATGCTTCGCAGCAGCGTCTTGACGAACTCTGCCGAGATCCTGACTTCTCGCAGAAACTGGCGCACGCCATCGCAGAGCATCGGCGGTATCTCGACGACTCAGGCTGGTATGCACAGCAGCAAGGGGCCAGGGATTCGGCGCGGATCGCCTATTTCAGCATGGAGTACGGTTTGAGTGAGGCCTTTCCGCTCTACGCCGGCGGACTCGGTGTGCTTGCAGGAGATTACCTGAAGACGGCGAGCGACATGGGCGTTCCGATACTTGGGGTGGGTTTGCTCTATCAGGAAGGCTATTTTCGGCAATACATCGACGCGCAAGGCAGGCAGCATGAGGCCTATCCTTACAACGACGCCACCAGCCTGCCGATTCAGCCAACGATCGGAAATGACGGCGCTTGGCTGAAAATCGTGCTGCAACTTCCCGGTCGCACTTTGTATTTGCGTATATGGCAGGCCATTGTCGGACGTACGCGCCTGTATCTGCTGGACAGTAACGATCTGCGCAATGGGCCCGCCGACCGCGGTATCACCTCTAAGTTGTATGGCGGCGGCTCGGAAATGCGTTTGCTCCAGGAAGTGGTGCTCGGCATTGGTGGCTGGGCGGTACTCGACGCACTGGGTATCGACGTTGACGTGTGCCACCTTAACGAAGGTCATGCCGCACTGCTTGTGCTGGAACGTGCCCGTCGCTTTATGCACAAGATGGGAACAACGTTCTGGGAGGCATGGTGGGCAACGCGTGCAGGTAACGTATTCACAACGCATACGCCAGTGGCTGTGGGTTTCGACTTATTTCCACCCTCGCTCATTTACAAGTACGCGCGTGAGTATCTCGAAGACTGTCGCATTTCATTGCGCGAGCTGCTTTCGTTGGGCCGGCGTGATCCGGCGGACGACGATGAGCCGTTCAACATGGCTTTTCTGGCATTGCGTGGGTGCGCCCAGTGCAATGCCGTGAGTCGTTTGCATGGCGAGGTCAGCCGTCAATTGTTCAGTGATCTTTATCCACGCTGGCCGCTTCAAGAGATACCTGTGGGGCACATTACCAACGGCGTCCATGTGCCATCCTGGGATTCGGTGTGGTCCGATCACCTATGGACTAGCACCTGTGGCAAGGAACGTTGGCTCGGCACGGTGGAGTCTCTCTCAGGGACGGTCTCCCACAGTGATGACAGGGCCTTGTGGACGATGGCCGCCGAGCAACGCCGCGATCTGGTGCATTACACGCGTCACCGTTTGGCATGGCATCTTGGACAGCGTGGCGAGTCACCTCAGCGGGTCGAAGAAGCCGCGCAGGTGCTCGATCCCAATTGCCTTACGCTCGGCTTCGCGCGGCGATTCACCGACTATAAGCGACCGAATTTGTTGCTGCATGACCCGGAGCGCCTGAGCCGCCTGCTAACCGATGAGCATCGACCGGTCCAACTGATCATCGCCGGTAAAGCCCATCCCAGTGACGAGCAGGGCAAGCAGCTGATCCAGGCATGGATGGAGTTTGTTCATCGTCCAAATCTGCGAAGGCATGTCGTGTTCCTGGAGGATTACGACATTGAACAGGCCCAACATCTGGTGCAAGGCGTCGATGTCTGGATCAATACACCGCGACGACCATGGGAAGCCTGTGGCACCAGTGGGATGAAGGTTCTGGTCAATGGCGGACTTAACCTGTCCCAACTGGACGGTTGGTGGGCGGAGGCGTACCAGCCCACCTGCGGTTGGGCAATCGGCGACGACGCCCCCAGCGACGATGTAGTCGACGCCGAGTGCTTGTACCGCCTGCTCGAAGAAGAAGTAGTGCCCACCTTTTACACACGCGACACGCAGGGAATTCCACGAGACTGGGTGCAACGCATGCGCGCCAGCATGTCGCAACTGGGGCCGCAATTCAGTAGCAATCGCATGCTGCTCGAATACCTGGATTGTTGTTACCAACCGGCGATCCGGGCTTTCCGACGCCGTAGCAAGAATAAGGCTGAACTCGCACGTGGGCTTTATGCCTGGCACAAGGCGGTTGCCTTGGGATGGAACAACATACATTTCGGCACGGTCGATGCGAAACACGACGGCGAGTGGCTGTACATCAGCGTGCCGGTCTATCTGGGGGAGATCGCACCGGAGTGGGTAAGGGTGGAACTCTATGCCGCCCCGTGCGATGGACACCCGGCAGAATGCCTGCCGATGACCGCTGTCGGCCCCATACCCGGCGCCATCCAAGGCTATATCTTTTCCATCTCGGTCGCTGCCACGCGGCCCGTGGATGGCTACACCCCACGGGTACGCGCCTGGCACTCAGACGCCTTTCTGCCAGCGGAAAATGCACTTATTGCGTGGCAGCGTTGACGCTGGCTCGCCTTCACTTGACAGGTCTCAACGTATTACCCGGAAGGCTTTTATTAACGCTCGGGAACGCACCAGGTCAGTGACTCGTCGAGGACTGTTCATTGCCTGCCAAGTGGACGCCGGTGGCGCTCATTATCATTGACTAACCAACTGGACACCCTCTGGTAGCTTCGACTGCATCATTTCTCTTCTATCCAGTTTGCGTCCGTCCACGACAAAGGAACCATCACCCACTGAATGAAGGGTTCGTGTCTCTTGGCGTGACTCATCGATGTAGGCGGCGAGGCCTTCGAGGACAACAATATTGTGTTTCTCGATGATATCGACAACCTTGCATTCGATATTGGCCAGGCATTCCTTAATCAAGGGTGACCTGACATGTTTGCCTTTCACGGGCGTCAATCCGAAGGTTGCAAACTTGTCTGTGTCGGCACCAGAACAGGTTCCCACACCAATAACGCGATCGATCAAATCGACGGTGGGGATTGAAATGACGCACTCCTTGGTTTTCAGAAGCGCGGCGTACGAATAGTTCCAGGGCCCGGTGGTCATGGCAAAAATCGGCGTGAAGCCCATCACCATGGTCCACGAGATGGTCATGATGTTGTTCTTGCGGCCATCATTTGTGGTGACGAAGACCACCGGGCCTGGCTCCATCAGTGTGAATGCTGTGTTGATTTTCATCTTTTTCAACGTCAGGCACTCCCCATTGTCTTTGATCGGCCTCTTCATCTGCTCAAACGGTATCGAATGCTCCACTTTCAGCAAGCAAGGTGGCTATCAGGGCGGTGCTGTCGATTACGTGCACGTGCTGCGTCACGCACTCGGGGGATAGGCGAAACGGAGGCACGCTGTCAGAGATCGCAATGTGCTCGAAAAGCGGCTTGTCGAACAGATGGCTGCCCGCCGTGAACAAACCATGGGTCGCCGCGGCAAACAATCGGGTCGCTCCACCCTTTTGACAGGCAAGGCCCGCATGCTTCAGCGTTTCACCGGTACTGATCAGATCGTCGAAAACAATGGCTGTCTTACCCGATACGTCGCCCACCAACAGGGCGCCTGTCAGCGTCGCATGAGCACGGTGCTTCTCCATCAGCGCACTGCCCACTGAGCGTCCCAGATGTCGTTCGAGGGCCTGACGAAACTGTTCGGCGCGCTTGGCACCACCGGAATCCGGGGACACCGCCACCACGTCGGCGTCGCCGACGAACCTGGCGAAATGCTCGGCGAATAATTCTGTGCACTGCACGTTCCACGTCGGAATGCGAAAGGCATTGTCGAACGCGGCCGGATTATGCACCTCCAGGGCAACCAGACGATCAACGTGGCAGGCTTCAATCATGGCCGCCAGGTAGCGGGTGATCGTGGGGTCTTGAGGTTGGCTGCGACGATCTTTGCGTCCGTAACAGAGATAGGGCGTTACGACTTGCACATGGCGAGCGCCGGCATCCTTGAGTGCTCCGCAAAAGAACAACAGGCGACACAACTTATCGTTAGCGCTCTGCCGGTCATCCCCATACAAAGCATGGAACACCACGACCTCGCGACCGTTAACCGATGCCAGCGGTCGGCATTTATGTTCGCCATCTTCATAGTCGCGCTCTTCATGCAGGGCCAGTTGGCAGCCAAGCCGTTGCGCGACGCGGGTTGCATAGTGCTCACTGCCTTGCAGGGCAAAAAGAAGCGGGCGGTCGGTGAGCATGTATTGGCTCCTTTGAGGCTTATCGAACAGTTGCGCCATCATCGGGCAGCACCATGACGCAACACTTCAATGCAGAACTCCATTTCGTAGGGCGGGACGTTGCATTCGACAATGTCATGGGCGGCAACTTGCAGGTGCACGCCGACAATGTCGGCACGGATCGGTTGCTGGCAAACATGCCGGTCAACCAATACCGCAGTGTAGACCCGACGGGCTCCCAGCTGCGCCAAATAGGCACAGGTGCGCAGAAGGGAGTGGCCTTCAAAAAGCACATCGTCGACAACAAGCAGGGTGGTATTGGCAAGGTCCAGCTCGCCCAGAAGTGGGTTCTCAGTCAATTCCGTCTGTGCATGCAGGACCTTGAGGTCATCGGCATAACGCTTGACCTTCAGGGGGTAAAGCGGCAGTTCTGGCTGGCCGGTCTGACGCGAAAGATGCTGCTGTAAGCGCTGTGCCAGCGGCTCGCCGCGACGCTGGATGCCAATCAGTGCCGATTGAGCGGGCGGCAACAATATCGCCGCTTGGCGCGCCATCGCCTGCAGCACACCATCGAGTTCATCGCTGTCGTACAAGCGCAACCGCTGACTCGCAAGTTGGGTCGACATTGCCGTCTCCTGTCGAAAGCCGGTGCGGTGGAGGCATCACACCATCAAGGAACCGGCAAGCATCAAAGTCCTGAGCACAGCAAAAATGCCGTCCCATTTTGCCAACGTAATCCTGCTCGGCCCGGCCCTGTTGATATTGATCAAGTACGGCGAAATGAAAGCCCGATCCATGACCCGCATTGGTCCAATGAACGGCGTTACGTGGGGATTTGATATAAATCAACGCCAGGGCGACATCAAGAGAGGACGCTGAATCAACGCGGGTGCCTGATCCGGCGCAGGCGTTACGACTAGTCTCAGCAATGGGGCAGCGATGGACGTCGAGTCCCCCTGTATGGAGTCAGATCATGAGCCAATATCAACGCTTGTTACTCATCATCAACCCGGCCCTGCGCCATTCCCCAGCGATAAACCATGCGGCCGCTCTGGCCAAGGCCAGCGGCGCGGGCTTGCATATTGCTGCGCTTGTAAAGCCGTTGGAGATACTGTCACTGCTTGACGAAGGCGTGCAGGAAAAAGCCCGGGAAAGCTACCTTCAGGACCATCGCGACTGGCTGAAAAACCAGGCAACCAATCTCAACGCGCTGGGGCTCAAAGTGACGACAGAGGTAATGTGGGCCGACGACATGAAGCAAGACATTCTTGATCACGTCACGGAAATGCAGCCCGACCTGCTGATCAAGGAAGTGCAGCACGAATCAGCGCTCAAACGCGCATTCTTCACCCCGTTGGATTGGCATTTGTTGCGCCACTGCCCGATACCGGTCTATCTGGTGGGCGGCGGTGGTCATGCCTTGCCGCGCAAGGTCGTGGCGGCGGTTGACGCGTCGGATGCGGCGCCTGCGGACAGCGAGCTGAACGAGCGGATCATTCAGCAAGCCACCAATCTGGCGTTGCAGTGCGATGCCGAGCTGCACCTGCTGTATGCCTGCGATCTTTCAGGGGTCTATCTGGCAGACATGGGGGGGCTGGCGCTTCCAGACATCACCAAAGAGTTGCGCACCACCGAGGAACAATCGTTCAGCAAATTGGCCGGTCGGTACGGCGTCCCCTCTGACCGTCGGCATTTTGTTCTCGGACATCCGGTCGCGGCGTTGAGCGATTTTGCCAACGAGCAGCAGGTGGATGTGATCGTGATGGGCCGAGTCCAGTACCACGGCCTGGAGAAGCTGCTGGGCAGCACGACCGAACATATTCTGTACCAGGTGCCTTGCAGTGTTCTGGCGGTCTAGCCGGACAAGGCCATGGTGTAACGAAACGACAGGCGTCATCGCCTGAGGAGGTTTTTCATGAGTCAAAGCCCCTCATTACAAACCACATTGGAGGACCGGGCAGAAGCCGGTCGACGTCTGGTGGAACCGTTGCTCAAATACGCCCATCGACCCGATGTCATCGTCCTCGCCTTGCCCCGTGGCGGCGTTCCGGTTGCCTATGAAGTGGTCAAGGCCCTGGACGTGCGCCTGGACCTGATGCTGGTGCGCAAACTGGGCGTGCCGTCCAACCCCGAGTTCGCCATGGGCGCCATCGCCAGTGGCGGTATCCAGATCCGAAATGAAGAAGCGCTGCGGGCTCACCCGATTTCCCCGGCCGCATTCGACGCCGTGGTCGCGCGTGAAACACGGGAATTGCAGCGGCGGGAGCACCTGTACCGGGGCGCCCGGCCACCCTTGCAGCTCAAGGGGCAGGTGGTGATTCTGGTGGATGACGGCCTGGCGACGGGCGCCTCGATGATGGCGGCGATCCGCGCGGTGCGTGTGCAGGCACCTACTCGTATCGTCGTTGCCGTGCCGGTTGCTCCGCGGGAAACGGTGGACACGCTGAGCTTCGAAGTCGATGAGGTGATCTGCCCACTCATACCTGAATGGATGATGTCGATCGGGTATTGGTACTTGAGTTTCCCCCAGACCTCGGACGAAGAAGTCATTGATTTGTTGCAACGGGCCTGGCAGCGAGAAGCCGCCACCGATTCCGCCTCGCGGGAACCTTTCGATGATTAAGCCTCAATCTCGACAGCTGGAATTGCGTGAGGTTGAGTTATCGGCCGATCTGCGTCTGCCGCTGCAGACTGACGGTCTGGTGATCTTCGTGCACGGTAGCGGCAGTGGCCGTCTGAGCCCACGCAATCAGTTTGTCGCAGAGTCCTTGGCCAAGCGGGGGCTGGCGTCGCTGCTGTTCGACCTGCTCACGGAGCCAGAGCAACGCCTGGACAACCTCACCGGGGAGCTGCGTTTCGATATTGCCTTGCTCGCCAGGCGACTGGTGGACGTCATCGACTGGGTCGGTCGGGACGTGGAGTTGCGCTCGCTGCGAATCGGTCTGTTCGGCGCAAGCACCGGTGCTGCGGCGGCGTTGTTGGCGGCGGCCGTGCGCCCGGAGGTGGTGCATGCGGTGGTCAGCCGCGGAGGGCGCACCGACCTGGCGGGGGCTGCATTGTCGCAGGTGAGAGCACCCACCCTGCAGATCGTAGGCGCCCAAGACCCAGTGGTGCTCGAACTGAATGATCAAAGCAGTCAGGCCTTGCGGTGTGAGCAGCAGCTGGAAATTGTGGCGGGCGCGACCCATCTTTTCGAAGAACCTGGAGCCCTTGAAGAAGTCGCCAGACTCGCTGGCGACTGGTTCGAGAAGTATTTGCACGACCCCGCCTGACAACGCCTGATCGGCCTCACACGCCAAACGGATAGGTTTCGTCTTCCGGTTCGAGTCTCTGGCTTTTCGGCAGCGCCAGTGCTGTCACGGGTTGGGTCTGTTCAATCCAGATCATGGCGTCGAACTGTTCGGCCAGCGTCGCTTCGAAGTAGTGACTACCACGTTCGGTTTCAGGGCGGTAAATCACCCCGATGGCCCGTTCCAGCAACGGTTTGGACAACACCCGGCGCAGCGCTTTGCGCGTTGGGTCTCGCCAGTCGGTCAATGACGCCGGCACACCCGCCTTGAGGAACTGGTGCTCCCAACTGTCCGGGCGAGAGGGCCGGATATCCTTGATGAGCATGTCGCTGTCCCAGTCATCGGCTGCGGCCACCTGGCCACGGTCGGTGCTCATACCGATCAGTACGGCATCGCGCCCATAAGCACTGCGGCACAGCTGACCGATGTTGAACTGACCCTTCCAGCCCATTTCCGTCGCAGCCGCGTTGCCGATATGAGAATTGTGCGCCCAGACCACGGCTTTGGCTTGTGGACCCCGGTGCTCAAGCAGTGCCCGAAGTGTGTCGAACATGTGCCGGTCACGCAGGTTCCACGAGGCGGTCGACCCTCGATAAATCGCACGGTAATACTGTTCCGCCGCCTGCACTACCCGAGCGTTTTGCGCCGCATTGAAGAAGGCCTCGTCGTTCTGGATGAGCCCGGCCAGTTGTTCGGCCAGCATGGCGTCGAGCTGTTCAATCACCGGTTGCTCACAAGGCATCAAGCCGGCACGTTCGACGAAGTGACCATACAACGCGGGATCATCCTGCCAAGGGGTCAGACAGCCATAGCGCCGCCGGGCCTCGTGGGCCAGCTGTGGGTCGACCCGGTCCAGATAACTCAGCACCTCATGGATGGAGTTGCGCAAGCTGTAGACGTCCAGTCCGCGGAACTCGACGCGACGTTCCGTGGCGAGGGTGTGGTTGTAGAGATGCAGCCAGTGGGCGAATGCTCTCACGTCGGTGTTGCGCCACATCCAGGTCGGGAATCGGCTGAAGATGTGACGTTTCCACGCCGAGTGTGCCAACCCCCGGACATACTGGTCGACATGGCCGGCGTCCGGCCAGTCGGCTTCAACGGCCACAATGTTGAACCCGTGTTGCTCGATCAGCCTTTGGGTGATCGCTGCCCGGGTTCGATAAAAATCACTGGTGCCATGACTGGCCTCACCAATCATCACCACCCGCGCATCCGCATAGCGATCGAACATTTCACCAAAGGCGGATGAGTCCAGCGCCGGCAGAGGCTCAGCGTATTGGCGCAGAAGCGGTGCGATGGCAGCCTGGTCAATGTGCCGAGGTGAGCCATACAGGTTATCCAGCATGTCTTGGGAGGGTGTGTTCATGACCGTCGTCCCCGTAAGGGTGGGTTACCGCCAGCGGTATTGCGCTTGCGCACAACCGCCGGAGATCGATCCGCAGGTCCTCGACACATTGTGTTTAAACGCAAACTTTTGTGTCGATTCATCACCTGTTTGATTATTCCTACGCCTTGCTCCAGATGAACAATTGAGTTTCGTCAATAAAGGGTGCAAAGGCTTGAGAGAAGGTGTCGGGGGCCAGATTCCTCACCTCGCGGGCCAATAGGCCGCTTATATGAGTCGCCGGATCAAGGTGCTTCAACAGACCCGTTGTTTTACAGGTACAGGCAGTGAATCACCTGACGGGTATCGTAGGGATCGTCGCGCGTCTCGAAGCCCAGTGATCTGGCCAGGTCGCGCATCGGGGCATTGCTGGAGGCGTCGAGCGCATACATCTGGTGAAAACCGTTCTTGCGCGCGGCCGTGATCAAATGTTCCAGCAATAACGTACCCAAACCCAGACGCTTCCACTGATCGGCGACTGTCACCGTACATTCACACTTGTATTCGCCCGTGGCGACATACCGGCTGACGCCGATCTCGATCAATTGGCCATTTTCGTGGACCAGTGCGATGTATGCCAGGCACTGCTTGTTGCCGGGTTCGTTGCTCTGCATGAGAAAGCGCATGTGCCGGGACTCAGGGCACAGATGTTTGATGAAGCGGTACTCTCGCTCGCGGTCTTTTTCCGTCAGTTGCCGGATCAACACGTGACGACCATCCTTGAGCGCTTCGATCCAGTATTTCCCAGTGACTTTGGAATAGGCTTCAGAGGCCCGATCATTATGGTCTTTGACAGTGAGCATGATGCGATCCTCCAGCCGTCTTCATAGGTTGGCGCGCAGTGGCAAATCTCGCGATTCACTTCTTTCTACTCCGCTGACTGCGCCTGAATATGATCTGGATCAGATCTCTTGTGACAGTGCACTCAATTGCCTGGATTTGATGTAAATCAAACAGGCATAGGGCGCAACGAGCGCAGTCTTTGAACATGGCCACGCTATGGGCCGGTGTATAGACGAGGTGTGTCATGGCCCACTATCAACGCTTGCTGCTGATCGCCAACCCAAACCTCAAAGAAGCCCCAGCCTTGCTGCGTGCCATCGCCCTGGCCAGGGCCAGTGGAGCCATGCTGGATGTACGAGCCTTTATCGAACCGGCGGCCATGGCGCATGTGTGGGAAGAGAACAGAGACGAGGAGGGGGACCCGCGATATCAGCGCCATTATCTCCACTGGAGGGACCAGACACTTCAGGGTCTCAATGCACAGGGATTGGACGTGAACGTGCAAGTTGTCTTCACCTGCGATCCACTGCTCGACATCTTGAAGTGTGTAGAAGAGCTCAAGCCCGACCTGGTCATCAAAGATGTCACGGTGGACCCGGTACTTGGACGGGTGTTCGTCACACCTCTGGATTATCATTTGCTGCGCGGGTGTCCCGTTGCGTTGCACCTGGTCAACCAGGTCCATCATGAGTTGCCTCATCAGATCGTCGCCGCTGTGGACCTGTTTGATACGGTCACACAAATCCGTGATGTGAACGATGCCATTATTCAGGCAGCTCATACGCTGGCCGTGCAATGCGACGCATCGCTGCACCTGCTTTACGCCTATGACTTATCGCCTGCATTCAATGGCGATACGCCGCTGATCACCGGCTGCTGGAATGTGGCCTTCATGGATGAGTTGCGAGCGTCCCTTCATCAGGCCTTCAACACCCTGGCTGAGCGCTATGGCATTGCTCCAGAGCGCCGGCATTTTTTCATGGGGCTGCCGATGTCGGTGATCAGTGCATTTGTCGATGATTACCAGGCTGACGTCGTGGTGATGGGCACCTTGCATCGGGTGGGTACTAATCGATTCATCGGCAGCACTATGGAGCGCGCGCTGTATTCGTTGCAGGGCAGCATTCTGGCGGTCAGACAATCAGATTCGTTCGTCGAAGAGAACATGTGATCGCAGCGTTAACGCACGCCTTGCTTCAGCCTTTTGCACTGTCTAGTCCTGAAATAGGTTTACACCAGGTTCGTCCGGGCACAACCGTGACTTCTATTGTGTCCAGCGCCGAAATTGCGGCGTGCCGGGGACACGAAAGACATCGAGTCCTAAGCTATACCTCGATGAGCGACAGCTGTTTTACAGCGAGGCCTGCAAATCGCTTTTGAGGAACTCACTTCGATGCTCAGTAAGTGGCTGGACCCTGTTCTGTTGCTGCTCACCGCACTGACGCTGCTGGCCGGCGGCATTGCGTATGTTGCGCAAGCACCTGATTGGGCATCGAGGTGCTGGGCCGCCGGAAGTCTGGTGATGGCTGCGGTACTGCTCCTTGAAATCGTCAGGCGCCTGGCCCGGCGCGAGGCCGGTGTCGACCTGATCGCGCTGCTGTCGATCACTGCCGCCCTGGTCTTTGATCAGACACTGGTGGCAGCGGTGATTGCCTTAATGCTGGCGACCGGACGGACCCTGGAGTTTTTCACCAAGCAACGCGCCGACCGTGAGCTTCGTGCGCTCATCGACCGGGCGCCACGTTTTGCCTGGCTGCAGGAGGAGGGCGGCTTGCGCGAGATCCCCGTTGAGCAGGTCCAGCTGAATCAGACATTGCTGGTGCGGTTGGGGGAGGTGATACCGGTCGACGGTCGGTTGCTAAGTCCTGCGGCCATTCTGGACGAATCGGCGCTCAGCGGTGAGTCGTTGCCCGTCACCCGTCGAGAAGGAGAGCAACTGCCCAGCGGCGTTTCCAATGTCGGTGCGCCCATCCTGATAATCGCCACGCGAACGGCCGCGCAGAGTACCTATGCCGGCATAGTGCGGCTGGCTGAGGAGGCACGTCGTTCACGCGCACCTTTCGTGCGCCTGGCCGACCGCTATGCATTGTTCTTCATCCCGCTGACGTTGCTGATTGCCGGATTGGCCTGGCAATTGAGTGGTGATCCTTTGCGAGCGCTGGCGGTACTGGTGGTGGCCACACCTTGCCCTTTGATTCTGGCCGTACCGATTGCCATCATGTCGGGGATTTCCAGGGCAGCGCGGCGCGGGATACTGATCAAGGACGGCGTGACCCTGGAAGCGTTGGCCGGAGTCAAGCAGGTGTTCCTCGACAAGACCGGCACGCTGACCAGCGGCCATGCCCGTCTGCAGTCGATAGAGGTCAACGGACTGGTCGATCCGCAGCGCCTGCTTGGCCTGGCCGCTTCGCTGGCGCAGGCCTCGACGCATCCTGTCTCCCAGGCCATCGTTGAGGCGGCGCATCAGCGTCAATTGCCTCTGAGCGTCCCACAGGAAGTAGAAGAAAGCCCAGGCTCCGGACTTTGTGGGCAAGTCGATGGCGTGCAGGTGCGTTTCGGCTCGTTGTCTTTCGCTCACAAAGACGCCCCTGAAACTGACTGGGTCGCCGCCATGCTGCGCCACATGGATTACCTGGCGTGCAGTGGGAAGCTTCATCGACGTGGATGGGCAACTCGCGGGCCTGCTGGTTTTCTCGGACAAGGTTCGGCGCGAAACGCCACAGACTCTGCATCGACTGCGTAATCGGGGCATCGAAAAGATAGTCATGCTCACCGGGGATCGCCTGGAAACCGCCGAGATGATTGCGCTATCTGCCGGGATTGACGAGCTGCGTGCCGGGTTGACCCCTGAGGATAAAGTGCGTGCTGTACAGGAAGGTTGCCTGCGCACCAGCACACTGATGGTCGGTGATGGCATCAACGATGCCCCGGCCCTGGCGGCGGCCACCGTCGGCGTAGCCATGGGGGCCAGCGGTGCCACTGCTTCTGCACAAGCCGCAGGTGTTGTGCTGCTGGTGGATCGGCTGGATCGTCTGGTCGAGGCGTTGGACATTGCCCGACGCACCCGCTACATCGCCCGCCAGGGTGTGCTGGTCGGCATGGGGATGTCGTTGCTGGCCATGGCGGTGGCGGCCCTCGGTTACCTGCCGCCGCTGATTGGCGCCGTGGTGCAGGAGGGTATCGACGTGGTGATTATCCTTAACGCCTTGCGGGCACTGGGGCCGTTGTGGGTGCTGAGGAAACGAAAGCTTGCCGCAGAACATATCGATCGCCTGCAAGATGAACACCAGCAACTCTCCACCGTACTGAGCGATCTGCACCAACTGGCCAATGACTTCGCCCGGCGCCCACTGGCGCAAGCACAGACCGACCTGGTGCAACTGGTCGACAAGCTGCAAACATCACTGGCGCAGCATGAACACGAAGATGAAAACATACTGTACCCGCTGCTGACGCGAAGCATGCCGGGAGAGGACCCGATGTCGGCTATGAGCCACGCTCACCGGGAGATTTTTCGCCTTATCCATTTACTGGCGCGCATGAGTAACGACTTCAGTTCCGACCCCGCAACGGCATCTGCTGATGAGATCCAGCATCAGTTGATTCGTCTGGATACCCTCGTGCGACTGCACTTTGATCAGGAGGAGGAACTGTTTCGTTATCTGGATTGGCGCTAGAAGATCAAGTCGCGCGCGTTATGACTACGACGGGATCAGTCACTACGCGCGCCCGGCCCGGCGTCCGTTGCACCGCATAACCGTCACTGGTTGAACAGCATCCCCCCTGTGGGAGCGAGCCTGCTCGCGAAGACGGAGTGTCAGTCAATGCATGTGTTTTCTGACACTCCGCCTTCGCGAGCAGGCTCGCTCCCACAGGGGATATTCATTGTCGGTATGACCGAGTTCCGGCTGTCGACCCCGGCAAGCTCAGCTTCCCGGTGTCCACGAAGCGCACCGTTCCAAACAAGCCGCCCGCCAGTTTGCCGCGTAACACGTAGGGAAGATTATTCAGTGTCTGCGTCTGGCTCAGCCCCAACGTCTGGCGCAACACCGAGAACGCCGAAACGCTCACCGGCACGCTCAGCACGGTTTCGGAAAAGCGTGCAATCGAGCCCGACTGATCGCTGACGCCGGACGCCAGTGGCAGGCCATTGACTTCCAGATCCAGCGCCACGCCGTTGTAGTCGATCGGCGTTTCGTTGGGGTTCTGTACCCGGATCTTCACGGCAAAGCGCACTTCCATATCCTGGCTTTGCAGCGGCTCGATGCCGACCACGTTGATGTTCAACGGATCGCGATGGGGGAAGAGGGCGCAGGCGCTCAGGGAGAGCAACAGCAGAGAAAGGATGACGGCGTGGACGCTACGCATGTAGACACTCTCATAAAGAAAAGGGCTGAACCGCCACGGGCTCAGCCCTCGAGCTTTCTAGCGGTTCAACAGTGCGACTGCCGCAGGCCCTGCGGGTTCACCCTTGGCCGGGACATCGGGGTTTTCCATGACCTGCAAGATCGACGCTTCCGGATCGAAATCGTCCTCTTCCAGCTCGATGAATTCCTCGGGCAGGAAGATGTTCAGCACGATAGCGCACAACGCCCCGACGGTGATCGGTGATTCGAAGATGTTGTGCAGCGCCTTGGGCAGCTCGCGCAGCACTTCGGGCACCGCTGCGACCCCCAGGCCCATGCCGATGGAAATCGCCACGATCAGCATGTTGCGCCGATGCAGACCGGCCTCGGCGAGGATCTTGATGCCGGCCACCGCCACGGTGCCGAACATCACCAGTTCCGCGCCGCCGAGCACCGGTTTGGGCATCAATTGCAGCACCGCGCCAATCATCGGGAACAGCCCCAGCAACACCAGCAGGCCGGCGATGAAGAACGCCACGTAACGGCTGGCCACGCCGGTGAGCTGGATCACTCCGTTGTTTTGCGCGAAGGTCACCATCGGCATGCTGTTGAACACCGCCGCCATGGCCGAGTTCAGGCCGTCAGCCAGCAGGCCGGACTTGATCCGGCGGATGTAAATCGGACCCTTGACCGGTTGCCGGGAAATCATCGAGTTGGCGGTCAGGTCACCGGCGGCTTCCAGCGGCGACACCAGGAAAATCACCGCCACCGGCACAAACGCCACCCAGTCAAAATTGAAGCCGTACTTGAACGGCACCGGCACGCTCATCAGCGGCACGTCGGGCAGGCTGGCGAAATTGACGTCGCCCATCAGCCAGGCCACGACGTAACCCAGAGTCAGGCCAATGACAATCGCCCCCAGGCGCAGGAACGGCACATCGACCCGGTTCAGCACCACGATCGTGCCGAGCACCAACGCCGCCAACCCCAGATGACTGGCCGCGCCAAGGTCCGCCGCGCCAAAGCCGCCGGCGATGTCGGTCATCGCGACCTTGATCAGCGAAAGCCCCATCAGGGTAATGATGGTGCCGGTCACCACGGGTGTGATCAGCATTCGCAGCTTGCCGATGAACTGGCTCAACACCACTTCGATAAATGCCGCGAAAAAGCACACGCCGAAAATCGTCGAGAGGATTTCATCGGTGCCGCCACCCCGGGCCTTGACCATGAACCCGGCGCTGAGAATCACGCTGATGAACGAGAAACTGGTGCCTTGCAGGCACAACAGGCCGGAACCGATCGGGCCGAACCGACGCGCCTGAACAAAGGTGCCCAGGCCCGAGACAAACAGCGCCATGCTGATCAGGTACGGCACTTCGCTTTGCAGGCCCAGAGCACCGCCCATGATCAGGGTGGGCGTGATGATGCCGACAAAACTCGCCAGCACATGCTGCAAGGCGGCGAAGACCGTGGCGGTGAGGTGTGGGCGGTCGTTGAGGCCGTAGATCAGGTCGGAACGGGGCTGGGGTTTTGCGTGTTCGGAAGAGGTCACGAGGAAAGCGCCAGGGGCCAGGTCAAAAAATGGAGGCGCAGGATGCCAGCAGCGGGCACCGAGGGCAAACGATACACACGGAGCTGTGGCGAGGGAGCTTGCTCCCGTTGGGCTGCGTAACGGCCCCCGGCATTCCTTCAACCACACCTTGTGTGCAGATCTTGCGACGGCTGCGCCGCCGGACGGGAGCAAGCTCCCTCGCCCCAGGTCCGTGCGTGTTCATTCAAACGCGGCGAGCAAGTCTTCTTCAAAGGCTTTCTGCGCATCCCCCGGCACCTGGGCACGATGGCGCGCGAGATGAAACGCCACATCAAAACTCAGGTCATCCCGGCGCACGGCGCGCAGCAAACCTTTGTCTTCCCAGCTGCGGGCAAAATGTTCAGGCAAATAGCCGACATGCTTGCCGGACAGGATGAAGGCGAGGGTGCCTTCGACCTGCTCGGACCGTGCCGAACATAATTTGCCTTGAAACGGCTCGTCACTGCGCAGAAAACGATAGGGATGATCGACCCGGTCGCACGCCTGCAACGCCAGATCGTCCGGCGCGTCGTCGGTGAACAACGGATGACCCGGGGCGCAGTACAGGTGCTGGGTTTCGCTGAACAGTTCGCGGTAGTCAAACGCGCTTTGCACTTGGGAGAAATAGCCGATCGCCAGGTCCAGCCGTTGTTGCAGCAACAGGCGTTCCATTTCACCGGGCATGGCGCTCATCAACTCGATGCGCACCGATTCGTCCCGTTCACGAAAGCGACGGATGGCATCGGCGACTTTTTGCAGCACCGATTGATCAAGCGCTTCGGACAAACCCAGGCGCACTTCGCCGATCAACCGACCCGCCACACCGTTGGATTGATGACGGAACGCTTCGATGGACTCAAACAGCCCGCGCGTCGCGCTCAGCAACTGTTCGCCCTTGGGCGTGACCCGGAATCCACCCTTGCCGCGACTGCACAAACGATAGCCGAGCCGGGTTTCGAGTCTGGCCATTTGCTGGCTGATGCTCGACTGGCTCAACCCCAGTTCACCTTGCGCTGCGCTGAACCCGCCGCATTCCACCACGCGGACAAACAGGCGCAGCAGTTGCAGGTCGAGGTCGTGGAGTTGACCGAGCATCAAACATTACTCCGCAATAAAGTCAGGTTAACAAACTTGGTATTTTGCCAATGTATCTGAGGGCGCACGCTGCAACCACTTCCTCTGGTCAGGTGTTCGTCATGGCTCCCGTATTCAAACTGGGTTTACCCGCGCTCTTTCTCGCCATGGCCGCGTCGGCCCAGGCAGAGGAAAAAACCCTCAACCTCTACAGTTGGGCCGATTACGTGCCGCCTGAAACCCTGCAGCATTTCGAAAAGGAAACCGGCATTCATGTGCGTTACGACACGTTCGATTCTTCGGAAGTGCTGGAAACCAAACTGCTCACCGGCGGCAGCGGTTATGACGTGGTGGTGCCGTCCTCCAGCGTGCTGGCCCGTGGTCTGGCGGCCGGTGCGCTGAAGGAGATTCCCCACGAAGGGCTCAAGGGCTACGCCAACCTCGACCCGGACCTGCTGGAAAAACTGGCGGCCGTCGACCCTGGCAATCGTTATGGCGTGCCGTATACCTGGGGCACGCTGGGGCTGGGGATGAACGTCGAGGCGGTGCAAAAACGCTTGCCCGGTGTGCCGCTCAACAGCCTCGATCTGCTGTTCAAACCGCAATACGCCGGCAAGCTGAAGGATTGCGGCATTGCGATTCTCGATTCGCCCCAGGAAGTGATTGGCCTGGCGTTGCACTATCTCGGTAAAGATCCCTACAGCACCGACAAGGCAGATCTGACCGCCGCCGAGGCGTTGTTGCATCAGTTGCAGCCCAATGTGCTGTACGTCGCCACCGGGCGGCAGATCAACGATCTGGCCAATGGCAGCGTGTGCCTGGCCTTGACCTATAACGGCGACGCCAGCATGGCCGCCGACCAGGCGCGCAAGGCCAACAAACCGTTCGAGGTGGCCTACCGGATTCCGAAGGAAGGCACGCTGGTCTGGCAGGACAACCTGGCGATACCCAAGGACGCGCCGCACCCCGAAGCGGCTCGGGCATTCATTGAATTCATGCTGCGCCCCGAGTCCGTCGCGGCGCTGACCAACACGCTGTTCTTTGCCACGGCCAACCGTGCAGCGACGCCGCTGGTGGACGAAGCCGTGCGGACCGACCCGGACATCTACCCCCTGGCCGACACCCGCGAACGGCTGTACGCCGACCGCAGCATGAGCCTCAAGGACATGCGCTCGCGCACTCGCCTGTGGACCACTTTCCGTAGCCGCCAATAAGTAATAAGGAGATCCCATGGACGTCCCGATGCAAAACGATCAGGCCCTGACCCGCGACAGCCTCTTCGGTACTGCCGCCGAAAGTACTTACGCCGGTATCACCAGTTTCATGCGTCGTCGCTACAGCCGTGATTTGCGCGGCGTCGACGTGGTGGTCAGCGGTGTGCCGTTCGACACCGCCACCAGCAACCGTCCCGGTGCGCGCTTCGGCCCGCGCGGCATTCGCGCCGCATCGACCGGCATCGCCTGGGAACGTCACTGGCCATGGACGTTTGACCCGTTCGATCATCTGGCGGTCATCGACTACGGTGATTGCGCCTTCGATTACGGCTCGCCGCACGCGGTGCCGGAAAGCATCGAGGCCCACGCCGAGCACATCCTGAACGGCGGTTGCGCGATGCTGACCTTCGGCGGTGACCACTTCGTCAGTTATCCGCTGCTTAAGGCCCATGCGCGCAAACATGGCCCCCTGTCGTTGATTCACTTTGACGCCCACAGCGATACCTGGCCGGACGAAGAGGGCAAGCGCGTCGATCACGGGACGATGTTCTGGCACGCGGCCAAGGAAGGTTTGGTGGATCCGTCGCGCTCGGTGCAGATCGGCTTGCGCACCACCAATGATGATCACCAGGGCTTCCAGGTACTGGATGCGCGGCAGGTGCATCGGCAAGGGTGTGAGGCGATTGTCGAGGCGATTCGTGCGCGGGTGGGGGATAACCCGGTGTACCTGACGTTCGATATCGATTGCCTCGACCCGGCGTTCGCACCGGGCACCGGAACGCCGGTGTGTGGAGGCTTGAGCACGGTGCAGGCGCTGGAGATTCTCGGCGGGTTGCGCGGGATCAATCTGGTGGGGATGGACGTGGTGGAAGTCGCGCCGGCCTACGACCATGCGGACATTACGTCACTGGCGGCGGCGACATTGGCGATGGAGATGCTGTGCCTGTATGCGGCCAGGCACAAAATAGACCGGTAAGACGCCTTCTTGTGGCGAACACAAAGTCTGTGAACGCCACAAATCCGTAGGAGCGAGGCTTGCCCGCGAAGCTTTTTCAGGCCACCGGAATGATTGGCAGGTCAAGGGTTTCAGCCCCTGTATACCGCGCCGCCGAACCGGCAATCGTTTCATGTGGCACGCCCTTCGGCACGTTGCTGACCCCATCAAGCCGCGACAATTGCTCCGGGCTCAATTGCACCGTCAACGCGCCCAATGTTGCATCCAGTTGCTCACGAGTGCGCGAACCCAGAATCGGAATCAGCGCCGTCGTCGAACGCTTGGCCTTTTCCCGCAGCCAGGCAATGGCCACATGGGTCGGCGTGGCTTCAAGCTCCGCTGCCACTGCGAGCAAGGTGTCGAGCAGGGCGGTTTCGTGGGCGCTTTTCTCGGTGTGGACCAGCATGCCGAGTTTGGCGGCGCGGTTGTTGTCATCATTGCTGCGGTACTTGCCCGTGAGAAACCCGCCACCCAGCGGCGACCAGATCGTAGCCGCCAGCCCGAGCGCTTCGGCCATCGGCAGCAACTCACGTTCGGCGGTGCGTTCGGCCAGGCTGTATTCGGCCTGAATCGCTGCAATCGGCGCGAAACCGCGTACTTCGGCCAGGACATCGGCGCGAGCAATGCGCCAGGCCGGGAAATTCGACAGCCCGGCGTAGTGAATCTTGCCGGCGCGCACCAGGTCGTCGAAGCCGCGCAGGATCTCTTCCATCGGCGTCACGCCGTCACTGATGTGCGCCCAGAACAGGTCGATGTGATCGGTGTTGAGCCGTTTCAGGCTTTCTTCCACGGCACGAACCATGTTCTTGCGGCTGTTGCCGGTGTGGGAAATGCCCGCGGCTGGCGTGGTACCCATGGTGTATTTGGTGGCGATAACCAGGCGATCGCGTTCCGGTGCGATGAACTCGCTGAGCATGGCTTCCGACTGGCCGGCCTGATAACCGTTGGCGGTGTCGATGAAGTTGCCGCCGGCTTCCAGGTAACCGTCGAAAATGCGCTTGGCTTCGTCACGCTCGGCGCCATGCCCCCAGCCGGTGCCGAAGTTACCGGCGCCCAGCGCCAGTTCCGAAACCCGCAAGCCGGTTTTGCGGCCGAAGACTGTGTAATGCATGAGGTAACTCCTGAGGAACGACGCCGGGGGTGATTTAAATGTCTAGCAACATGTATTTAATATGATGTGAGTAATATGGCTCGTCAAGGCGCTTTTCCAGGCAGGGCAAAACAGCTGACCATCAGGGCGGCGCTCCTGCCAACTTCTGACAGCGGCCTCTGCTAAGCTCCGACGACTTTTCAGGAAAGAGCCTGCCGATCGTGTCGCGTACCACTCGTTTACTCACGTTGTTGCAAGTACTGCGGGGTAAAAGTCGTCCGGCCACGGCCGCGACGCTCGCCGGGGAATTGCAGATTTCCGAACGCACGTTGTACCGCGACATCGCCGAGTTGACCGCGCTGGGCGCACCCATCTTCGGCGAAGCAGGGGTCGGCTACGTGTTGCGCAGCGGGTTGTTCCTGCCGCCTCTGATGCTCAATGCCGACGAAACCGAAGCCATCGTGCTCGGATTGCGTTACGTCGATCAGCGTGGCGACGAGGTGTTGAGCAAAGCCGCGGCCGATGCCCTGGCGAAGATTGCCGCCGTGTTGGCGCCTGAAGCTCAGGATGCTTTGCGCAACCCGACGGTGTTGCCGGGCCCGCGCGGCTATGGGTATCCGCAAAACGCCGTGCCGTTGAACATGTTTCGTCAGGCGATTCGCGATCAATCCAAGCTGAACATCGATTATGCAGACGCTCAAACAGGTGCCCAGTCAGCGGCTGATCTGGCCATTGGCGCTGGGTTTTCTCAATGAGGTGCGGATCATTGTCGCCTGGTGCGAATTGCGCAGTGCCTACCGCACGTTTCGTACCGACCGGATCTCGGCCGCTCACGAGCAGGGCGAGCGCTATCCGGGGCGACGCAGCGACCTGTTGCGCACCTGGCACAAGCAGATGCAACTGGATGACGCCGGGCGTTTCACTCCTGACAAGAATTGACACAGACCTGTTCTAGCATGGCTCCAGAATCAAACAACAAGGAGCCGCACCCATGTCCAATCCAGCCTCTTCACTGGCACCCGCCATCGCCGCCTACATTGCCGCCGCCAATGCCCGCGACACCTCGCGGGTCGGCAGTTTTTTTGCTAAGGACGCCAACGTGTTCGATGAGGGCCAACACCGGATCGGCACGCAAGCCATCGCCCAATGGATGCAAGACACCGCGCAACGTTATGAACCACGGGTCGAAGTGCTCGACGTTCAGCAACGTACCGGCAAAGTCCTGGTGCACAACCTGATTTCCGGGACCTTTCCCGGCAGTCCGCTGGAACTGCGCTACATGTTCCGCCTCAACGAGCAGGGCAAGATCGCCCGGCTGGACATCTCTGTGTAAACCCGAGCGCATGGCATACTGCCGCGCATGAATGTCGACTCTCCCCTAAGCGCCTGGCAACACGCCATTGAACAGAAGGGCTTCGTCCAGGACGAAGCCCAGGAACATGCCGTGTGGGCGCTGCAAAAATGCCATGAAGCCCTGCATGAAGGCCGCACGCCGATCACCGGCGTTTACCTCTGGGGGCCGGTCGGACGGGGCAAAACCTGGTTGATGGATCAGTTCTACCAAAACCTCAAGGTCCCGGCCCGACGCCAACACTTTCACCATTTCATGGGCTGGGTGCATCAGCGCTCGTTCCAGCTGACCGGCACCGCCGACCCGTTGAAGGCGCTGGCCCGTGAGTTGAGCCAGGAAGTGCGGGTGCTGTGTTTCGATGAACTGTTCGTCAACGACATCGGCGACGCGATCATTCTCGGGCGTTTGTTTCAGGTGATGTTCGAGCAGGGCGTGGTGGTGGTCTGCACCTCCAATCAACCGCCGGACCAGCTATACGCCGATGGCTTCAACCGCGACCGCTTCGTGCCCGCCATCGAAGCGATCAAAAAGCACATGCAAGTGATCGCGGTGGATGGCGGCGAAGACCATCGCCTGCATCCCGGCGCGGGTCTGCAACGGTATTGGGTGGCGGCGCCCGGGCAGCCGAGCGCGCTCGGTGAGGTGTTCAACGGGTTGACCGCAGGCCAGCCCACGTCCAGCGATCCGATCACGGTTGGTTACCGCTCGGTCACTGTGGTGCAGGCCAGTTCGACAGTACTCTGGTGCCGCTACGCCGACCTGTGCGAACAGCCGTTCGCCGCCATGGACTTCATGGCGCTGTGCGACACCTTCAGCGCTATTCTGTTGAGTGAAGTGCCAAATTTGAGCGCACAGAAACGTGAAGGGCGCATCGCCCGAGGCACGGAAGACGGTGCCGAACGGGTCGTGGCCGGTGATCGCGAGCTGCCGCAATTGTCGGTGCATGACGACGGTGTCCGGCGTTTCATTGCCCTGGTGGACGAGTGCTACGACCGCAAGGTGCCGCTGTACCTCGAAGCGCAGGTGCCGATGGCGGCGTTGTACACCGAGGGTTATCTGGAATTCCCGTTCCGCCGCACGTTAAGCCGTTTACAGGAAATGCAGTTGCAACGCTTCGCCGAAGCCTGATGGCCGGGAGCCGCGAATATGAATCAGCCTCTGTCTCACCATTTGCTGACCATGGCCTATCAGAATGCCTGGGCCAATTACCGACTCGCCAAGGCCTGGACTCAGCTGAGCCCGACCGAACTGGCGGCACCGCGAGTGAGCTTCTTCCCCAGCCTGATCGCCACCCTCAACCACATCCTGACGTGCGACTGGTTTTACGTGGATGCGCTGGAGCGGGAACTGCGCGGGGACGATCCGCATCCTGATTGCTATGTGTTCTTTGCCAAAGACGAGCCGTTCGCGTTGGCCGCCGATCTGCAGCGTGAACAAGCGCATGTGGACCGTCGCCTGATTGCCTATTGCGAACAATTGCGCGACGCCGACCTGGGACGCATCGTGACCATCGCCCGGGACACGCCGCAACATGACAGCCGTCTGCGCCTGCTATCGCATTTGTTCGAACACCAGCTGCATCATCGCGGCCAGGTTCACGCGATGCTCAGCGGCACCTCGGTCAAGCCGCCGCAGCTGGACGAGTTTTTCTGCGCCGGGGAATCGCACCTGAGGGCTGAGGATTTTGCCGAGTTGGGCTGGACCGAAACGCTGATCTGGGGCGTTTGAAACAGGTTCGGGTTGTCGCCGATTGCGCCTCGATATAATGTCCGTCGACCTCCCGGCGCGAGTGACGCGCCGGGGCAACTTGACGGGACGTTGACGATGGAAATGGAATCCGCAGAAATTCTAGTGCTTCAGGCCAGCTACACCAATGGGCTGCATGCCGAGGCGATCGGTGTGGTGCTCAATGCCTACGCCGAAGACCCGATGGGCGGCGGGCACCCACTGCCCGAAGACATCCTGCGGCAACTGCCGGGGGAACTGGCCAAGCGTCCTCATGCATTCAGCGTGCTGGCGTTTGTCGGTGGCGAGCCGGCCGGGCTGGTCAATTGCTTCGAAGGTTTCTCGACGTTTGCCTGCCGGCCGCTGGTCAACGTGCACGATGTGGCGGTGATGCCCAGGTTTCGCGGCCTGGGGTTGAGCCAGAAGATGCTGCAAAAAGTTGAAGACATCGCCCGCCAGCGCGGCTGCTGCAAGATCACCCTGGAAGTCCTCGAGGGTAATGCCGTCGCGCAGGCGTCTTATGGCAAGTTCGGATTTGCCCCCGGCATGTTCGACCCGGCCCATGGCCGAATGCTGTTTTGGACCAAGGACCTTTAACGCCACATGAGCCGCCTCGATGACGCGCAAGGCAGGGCACCCGTGAAAACGGACAAGCCGTGGGCGATTTTCCTGATCTTTCTGCGCCTGGGGCTGACCTCGTTTGGCGGTCCTGTCGCCCATCTGGGCTATTTTCGTGACGAGTTCGTGGCGCGTCGGCGCTGGCTCGGCGAAGCCGCCTACGCCGAACTGATTGCCCTGTGCCAGTTTCTGCCGGGCCCGGCGAGTAGCCAGGTGGGCATGGCGCTGGGTTTGTCCCGCGCCGGCTATTGGGGGGCATTGGCGGCGTGGGCAGGGTTTACCTTGCCCTCGGCGCTGATCCTGACGCTGCTGGCATTGGGCATCACCCACGGTGGCTGGGCGTTGCCGGCCGGTTTGATTCACGGGCTGAAAATTGTCGCCGTCGCCGTGGTTGCCCAGGCCGTGTGGGGGATGGCCCGCACGTTATGCCGAGGTCCGGTGCAAGTGGGCATCACGTTGCTGGCGACTGCCGGGGTGTTGCTCTGGCCAACGATGGGCGGGCAACTGACGGTGATGGCCGTGGCGGCGCTGATCGGCCTGGTCTTGCTGCACAACGCCAATGCAGCGCCACGGGAGGGTTTGTCGATTCGGGTCAGTCGCGTGGCCGGCTGGCTGGCGATGGCTGTGTTCGTGACGTTGCTGTTGGGGTTGCCGTTGATTGCGCATTACTGGCCGGACTCGCTGACCAGCCTGTTCGACCGTTTCTACCGCACGGGGGCGCTGGTGTTTGGCGGCGGCCATGTGGTGTTGCCGCTGTTGCAAAGCCAGGTCGTGAGCACGGGATTGCTCGACAATGACGTGTTTCTCGCCGGTTACGCCGCCGCGCAAGCGATGCCAGGACCATTGTTCACGTTTGCGGCGTTCCTTGGCGCGTCCATCAGCGGCTGGAGCGGCGCGCTGGTGTGCGTCCTGGCGATATTCCTGCCGTCGCTGTTGCTGGTGATCGGCGTCCTGCCGTTCTGGCAGCGCTTGCGTGGCATCGGCCGAGTGCAAGCGGCGCTGGCCGGGGTGAACGCCGGGGTGGTCGGGTTGTTGCTGGCTGCGTTGTATCAGCCATTGTGGACCACCTCGATCCTCGGGCCGCTGGATGTTCTGATGGCGGTCCTGGCATTGATGGCGCTGCTGTTCTGGCGGTGCCCGCCGTGGTTACTGGTGCTGCTGGGCGGGTTTTGCGGGGTGCTGCTGGGCGCGTGAAAACTGTCGAGCGGGCATAAAAAAGGGCGTCCCTCAGAACGCCCGTTTGCCATCGTTTATGTCGGCCGATAGGTTTCGGTCACTTGCGCGGTCTGATCGTTCGGAACCCTCAGCTCGATCGTCCTGGTCTCGATGCCGTTGGCCTGCTGTTGTTTGAAGTGCAGGGTTTCGAAGTAATACCTCATGCGCTCGGCGCCGCCTTCTGCAAAGGCTGCTGTCGAACCGAACATCATCAGACTGGCAAGAATCAACGCGGTACGTTTCATGGTGTGCCTCCTACTGCGGATAGGGTGCTCTTTCGTCCATGAACCAATGTTGCCTGGCCATTATCCGCCGATTCCGTCAGCTGGATATGATCTGCGTCAGAGCTTCCAGTCCAGGCTCAGGGTGACCGTGCGCGGGTCACCCCAGTAGACGCCGTTGTAGAAGCCGACGTTGTCGTAATACTTCTTGTCGAACAGGTTATCGACGTTCAGCGAAGCCGACAGGTGCTGATCAAATGCGTAGCGCGACATCAGTTTGACCACGGTGTAGGCCTCCTGACGGATGTGGGTGCTGGCGGTGATGATCTCGCCATCGGCGCCACGGCCGACCGGGCGCCTGGCCGCGCGGTAGACGTCGCTTTGCCAGTTCACGGCGCCGCCCACGGTCAGTGCCTGCCAGTCGCCGGGCAAGCGATAAGCCGTGGAGAAGCGGAACATGTTCAACGGCTGGTTGGTGTTGTTGCGCTGCTTCTCGCCATTGGCCGAGTGGGTATAGGTGTAGCCGGCCGTCATGTTCCAGCCTGCCATCACTTCACCTGAGACCTCGGCTTCGAAACCCTGGACTTTGTTGCCTTTGCCGCCCGATTTGAAGAATTCCTCACCGGTGACCGGGTCCGGTGGCACCGAGTCGTCGAGTTCGGCCACGTTATCCTGCTTGCTCCAGAACACCGCGGTGGCGAGGTTCAGTCGCTCTTCGAGCAGGCTGCCCTTGAGCCCCAGTTCATAGTTGCTGCCGACCACTGGCTCGAGGTAGTTGTGATTGCTGTCACGCTCGTCCTGCGGCTTGAAAATATCGGTGTAGCTGACATAAGCGGTGTATTCAGGCGTGATGTCGTAGAGCAGCCCGGCGTACGGTGTCCACATGTCGTTGTGCTTCTGGCTGGTGGATTCGACACCGGTCAGTTGCAGATTGCCGTCGTATTGGTTGGCCTTTCTTGAAATTTCCCACGTGCCATAGCGACTGCCGAGTACCGCGTGCAGGTCGTCGGTCAGGGTCAGGCGCGTGGCCAGGTAACCGGCCTTTTGCCGGGTGCTTTCATCGGAGCCTTTCAGGCCGGTGACGGTGTCCGGGAATTTGGGAATGCCACCCATGTACTTCCAGTCGGGGACTTTCTCGTAATCCGGCGACTGCGGGCCGTCTACCGTGTAAGGGTTGTCTTCGCTGCGTTCGGCTTCGCCATAGCCGATCATCATTTCGTGCTCACGCCCGAAGAGCGAATAAGGGCCGGACACGTTGAAGTCATAGGCTTTCATTTTTTGCGTGCCGACCATGTGGCTGACGTTGGCGATCATGCCGCTGCGATCGGCCTCGGGGAAGCCGCCACCGCCGTAGTAGATCTTGCCGTCGGTGTCACTCTCACGGTGGGTGTAAGCGGCCTTGAGGTGCCAGCCGGCGCCCAGTTGCTGGTCCAGCGTGGCAAACGCGGTCTTGTCTTTCAGTGGCCAGGAACTCCACGGTGTGGCCATGTTGGTGGAGCGTCCGAGGTTGGCTTTGCTGCCGTCAGCATTCCAGTAGGGCACGGTGCCCCAAGAGGTGCCTTGTACCTGTTTGTTTTGGTAGTCGTATCCCACGGCCAGCACGGTGTCATCAGTCAGGTCGGCTTCGAGAATCCCGTAGCCGACTTCCCGTTGCAACGCGTACTTGTCTCGGTAGGAACCGCTGTCGCGATAAGCCAGCACACCGCGACCGCGCAAGCGGCCGTCGAAGGCCAGCGGTCCACCGACATCGACGTAACTGTAGTAATCGTCATAGCTGCCGCCGCTGACATCGGTCTGGGCCTCCCATTGTGCGGTCGGCCGTTTGCGCACCATGTTGATCGTCGCGGAAGGATCGCCGGCGCCCGTGGTCAGGCCGGTCGCGCCGCGAACCACTTCGATGCGGTCGTAAATAATGGTGTCGGAATCGGACTTCATGTAGCTGAAGGTGTTGAGCATTCCATCGATCTGGAAATTGTTGATCGAGTAACCACGGGACGAATAGCTGACGCGGTCCGAATCGTTGTGCTGAACCACCACGCCGGTGGTCTGGCTCATGGCTTCGGAAAGCGTGCCGAGTTTGAAGTCGTCCATTTGCTGGCGGGTGACCACGGACACCGATTGCGGCGTTTCCTTGATCGACAGGTTGAGCCGCGTAGCGGTGCTCATGGCACCGGTGGTGTATGACTCGGTGTTTTCGGTGGTGCTGCCCAATCCCTGGGCTGTCACATTGGTTGCACCCAGTTCAAGGGTGTGGCTCGGCTCTTGATCCGGGGCGGTTTCAGCCAGCAGGTCGGGGCTCAGGGCAGCACTGCACAGGCCCAGGGTAAAGGTCATGGAACGGGTGATAGGCGCGAACATCGCAGCCGACTCCTTGTCTTCGAGGGAAAAATTCCGTTTGTTCAAAGACGAAGGGGGGAGAGGGGATTTAGGTCTAAACGAGAATTATTGTTATTTTAAGATGTTTCGGAGAGGTTATGGCGGGGCCTGGTGTAACCCTGTGGGAGCAAGCTCCCGCAGGGTTCTCGACTGAGTGAAAGATCGGCGCCGATCCCTCAGCGCATCATTTCTGCGCGACTGCCGGATCGGTCGGCGTGCTTTTCGGTTTCATCAGGCTGAAGTCGATCAGCGGGCGCGACTGACGCTCATACGGATTGCCGATCATCAACGGACGCGGCGTGAAGCTGTCGCTGACCAGGCTCTTGCTGCGGTCCAGCTCATCAAAACTCAGACCCGCCAGGTCCGCCCAGGTGTGGATCAGCTGCGAGCTGCTGTAAGGCCGCGCCAGGTCACCGGCAAAACTCCAGTCGTGGGTTTCACGCCATTTCGGCGAAGCCCAGGCCATGAACGGAATGGTGTACATCGGCGCCGTCGGCTTGGCCTCGTTGCGTCCCAGCGTGCTGTGGCCCACGGAGTCGAAGACATCTTCGCCGTGGTCCGAGAGGTACATCAGGAAGCCGTTCGGATCGGATTTGGCGTAGTCCTTGATCAGGCTGGACACCACGAAGTCGTTGTACAACACGGCGTTGTCATAGCTGTTGTACGTCGGCACCTGGTCGTCACGCACGCCGTCCGGCACGCCTTTGCGATCGGTGAACTTGTTGAAGGTCGGTGGGTACCGGTACTGATAGCTCATGTGCGTGCCGAGCAAATGCACCACGATCAGCTTGCGCGGTGCGGCGTCTGCCAGGGCCTTGTTGAATGGTGCGATGACGTCGCCATCGTACTGCGCGGCGTTCTGGTTGCGGTTGTTGTTCAGGTACACCTGCTCGTCGGCCTGTTCGGAGAACGTGGTGAGCATGGTGTTGCGCTTGGTCATGGTTTGCTGGTTGGTGATCCAGAAGGTCTTGTAACCGGCCTGTTTCATCATGCTGACCAGTGACGGCGTGGACAGGTAAAGGTCCGGGTTTTCTTCGTCGGCGAACGTCAGCACCTGCTGCAACGCCTCGATGGTGTAAGGGCGCGGGGTGATGACGTTGTCGAAGACCGCCATCTGATCCTTGAGCTTGTCCAGTTCCGGCGTGGTTTCACGCGGGTAGCCATAGAGGCTCATGCGCTGACGGTTGGTGGACTCGCCGATCACCAGCACCAGGGTCGCTGGCTGGTTGGCCATCGTGTCCTTGAGGTTCTTGAGCGGTGGGATCTTGCTCGCGCTGTCGAGCATGTCTTGCATGCCGGCCAGGGTGTCGAGGTAACGGTGATACGCCACTGCCATCTGCCAAGGCACCGCCGGCTCGATACGGGTTTCGAATTTTTCGAAGCCACCAGCCAGGCTGCCGGTACGCGCGGTTTGCTTGATCAGCGGGTAACCGACCACGGCCACCAGAATGGCGGTTGCAGCCACCAGCGCACGTCCACGGGGCATGTACACCGGGCGCAAGCGGGTCCACAGGAAATAAGCAAACAGCGTGTGGGCGAGGAACGCCGCCACCATCCACCAGGCGAAATACTGGGTCATGTACTCGCCCGCTTCACTGATGTTCGATTCGAACATGATGAAGATGACGCTCTGGGAGAATTCCTGCTGATAGATGAAGAAGTAACCCAGGCTGGCCATCGAGCAGGCCCACAGCACCACGCCGATCACCGCGGCCATGACGCGTGTCTGTCTAGGGAACAGCAGCATCGGCGCGAGCCAGATGGCGCTCATCACAAAGGCTTGGCGGAACCCGGTGAAGCCCGAGGTGCCCGTCAATTGAATGAGTAATTGGGTGATGCCGGAAAAATACCAGAAGAACAGGAACAACCAGAGAAATCCTGCCCAATCAAAACCTTTCGCAGTCGTATTGCTGCGTTTAAACACAGTCATTCAGCGCTCCAGCCAAAAATATCAAATCGCGTATACCCGTCGGGAGCCTTCCATGTTGCCGACGAACGGAAACCGCGCGGATACCGAGCGGCCATAATGAGCCGGAGTATCAACACGTCGATGTGAAAACTTTGTGAGTTGCCGCAAACGGCAAGGCTGGGAAGCGGTGTCGGAAACAGCAGAAGGCTGTTTCCGAGTCAGGCGGGGGATCAGGCGTGTGGTGCGCGCGCGGTGACGGGCAAGGGCTGAGCCGAAGAGCTTTGTGTGAGTAAGCGCAGCTGCGCGAGCTCCTGCTTCAACAGGTCGCGCTCTTCTTTCAACTGGCGCAATTCATCACGACGGATCGTGACGTAAAGGGTTTGTGCTGGCCGTGCTGCTTGTACTGTGCCCATTGCTCACCTCGCAAATGGCGTGCATCAACTGTAAAACCGCCCCGACATCGGGTGCTGTATTACTATCGGCACCGATTTTGATTTCTTTTGCCCCTGAAGGGAACTTTTTTATTTTTCATGGTCGTTGTGTCTTGAGTTCGATTTCCGACGTTATCAGTCAGGATCGGGCACAATGCCCGGAAACTTCACGCCAACGCTCTGGACTAACCCTCATTGGTCGCGTTGGGCTATAACCTTTGACACACTTTATTTGTAGTAGGGAGCATCAGCACATGCAACTCGGGATTATTGGACTGGGCCGCATGGGCGGAAATATTGCGCGTCGCCTGATGCTCAACGGGCATACCACCGTTGTTTACGACCGCAATACCGCCTTCGTCGACACCCTGGCAGCAGAAGGCGCCAAGGGCGTCATCGACTTGCCGGCGCTGGTCGCAGGCCTGGCCAAGCCACGTGCGGTGTGGGTCATGCTGCCGGCCGGTGCGCCGACCGAAGACACCATCGACTCCCTGAGCACCTTGCTCGAAGCCGGCGACACCATCATCGACGGCGGCAACACCTTCTATAAGGACGACATCCGCCGGGCGAAAACCCTGTCGGAAAAAGGCCTGCACTACATCGATGTCGGCACATCCGGCGGCGTCTGGGGCCTGGAGCGCGGTTACTGCATGATGATCGGCGGCGAAGCCGAGGTGGTGAAACGCCTTGATCCGCTGTTCGACAGTCTGGCCCCCGGCATGGGCGACATCCCGCGTACCAAGGACCGCAAGTCGGAAGACGATCGCGCCGAGCGCGGTTACATCCACGCCGGCCCTGCAGGTTCTGGCCATTTCGTGAAGATGATCCACAACGGCATCGAGTACGGAATGATGCAGGCCTTCGCCGAAGGCTTCGACATCCTCAAGACCAAAGCCAGCGAAAACCTGCCGGAAGACCAGCGTTTCGACCTGAACGTGGCCGACATCGCCGAAGTCTGGCGCCGTGGCAGCGTGGTGTCGTCGTGGTTGCTCGACCTGACCGCCGACGCACTGGCCAGCGATCCGAAACTCGACGGGTACTCCGGCTCCGTGGCTGACAGCGGTGAAGGCCGCTGGACCATCGAAGCCGCCATGGAGCAATCGGTGCCTGTACCGGTGCTGTCGAACTCGCTGTTCTCACGCTACCGTTCGCGCGGCCAAGGCACCTTTGGCGACAAGATCCTCTCGGCCCAGCGCTTCGGCTTCGGCGGCCACGTGGAGACTTCGAAAAAATGACCCGTCTGATCCGCAATAAATCGAAAGCAGAACCCGCACCACCGACCACGCTGTTTCTGTTCGGTGCCCATGGTGACCTGGTCAAGCGCTTGCTGATGCCGGCGCTGTACAACCTGAGTCGCGACGGTCTGCTAGGCGATGGACTGCGGATCATCGGCGTTGACCACAACGCCATCAGTGACGAAGCCTTTGCGCAGAAGCTTGAAGATTTCATCCGCACCGAAGCGGCCACCAAAGTCGGCAAGGGCGATGAAGCCCTTGACCCGGCGCTGTGGGCCAAACTGGCCAAAGGCATCAGCTACGTCCAGGGCGATTTCCTGGACGACAGCACGTATCAAGCGCTGGCGGCGAAAATCGCCGCCAGCGGCACGGGCAATGCGGTGTTCTACCTGGCCACCGCGCCACGTTTCTTCAGTGAAGTGGTGCGCCGCCTCGGCGCCGCCGGCTTGCTGCAAGAGACACCCGAAGCGTTCAGAAGGGTGGTGATCGAAAAACCGTTCGGCTCCGATCTGCACACCGCCGAAGCGTTGAATGCATGTCTGCTCAAGGTGATGTCGGAAAACCAGATTTACCGGATCGATCACTACCTGGGCAAGGAAACCGTGCAGAACATTTTGATCAGCCGGTTCTCCAACAGTCTGTTCGAAGCGTTCTGGAACAACCATTACATCGACCACGTGCAGATCACCGCCGCCGAAACCGTCGGCGTGGAAACCCGTGGCAGTTTTTATGAACACACGGGCGCCTTGCGGGACATGGTGCCCAATCACCTGTTCCAGTTGCTGGCGATGGTCGCGATGGAACCGCCGGCAGCCTTTGGCGCCGATGCGGTCCGTGGCGAGAAGGCCAAAGTGGTCGGCGCGATACGTCCGTGGTCCACGGAAGAGGCGCGAGCCAACTCGGTGCGTGGCCAATACACGGCCGGCGAACTCGATGGCAAATCCTTGGCGGGTTATCGTGAGGAAGCCAACGTAGCGTCCGACAGCAACACCGAAACCTACGTCGCGCTCAAGGTCATGATCGACAACTGGCGTTGGGTCGGCGTGCCGTTTTACCTGCGCACCGGCAAACGCATGAGTGTGCGTGACACCGAGATCGTCATCTGCTTCAAACCTGCGCCCTACGCGCAGTTCCGCGATACCGAGGTCGATGAGCTGCAACCGACCTACCTGCGGATTCAGATTCAACCCAACGAAGGCATGTGGTTCGACCTGTTGGCCAAGCGGCCCGGGCCGGCCTTGAAAATGGCCAACATCGAGTTGGGTTTTGCCTACAAGGATTTCTTTGAAATGCAGCCGTCCACCGGCTACGAAACGCTGATCTACGATTGCCTGACGGGTGATCAGACGCTGTTCCAGCGCGCCGACAACATCGAGAACGGCTGGCGCGCCGTGCAGCCATTCCTCGATGCCTGGCAGCAGGACGCGAGCGTGCAGCGCTATCCGGCGGGCGAGAACGGCCCGGAAGCGGCTGATGAACTGCTGGCCCGCGACGGTCGCGTCTGGCACAGCCTCGGATGAGTGACGTCACGCCACAATCCATCCGTTTTCTGCTGAGTGACATGGACGGCACTTTACTGCTGCCCGATCACAGCCTCAGTCAGCGCACCATCGAGGCCGTCCGTTCGTTACGTGAGGCCGGCGTGCTGTTCAGCCTGGCCACCGGGCGTCCACCGAAAGCCATGCTGCAGCAGATCGAAGCCCTCGGTGTCGACCTGCCGACGGCGGCATTCAATGGCGGCACGATCGTCCATCCGGACGGCAGCGTGCTGGTCGCGCATTATTTGCCGGCCACGGCTGCGCTGACGGCGTTGGCGCTGTTTGCCGATCAGGCGGACGTGGAAATCTGGGTGTTCAGTGGCGGTGACTGGTTGCTGAAAGACCCGAACGGGCCGATGGTCCCACGCGAGCAGCACGGCCTCGGCTATCCGCCGGTGGTGGTCGAGAGTTTCGAGCCGTATCTGACGCGCATCGACAAGATTGTTGCCACCAGCCACAACACGCAGTTGTTGATTGAGCTGGAAGCCCAGCTGCTGCCGAAAGTGGAAGGCCAGGCACAAGTCTCGCGGTCGCAACCGGTGTACCTGGACGTGACAGCGATGCTCGCCAACAAGGGTGCCGCACTGGCGACACTGGCGGAGTTTCTCGGTGTGCCGCTGGAGCAGACTGCCGCGATGGGCGATGGCGGCAATGACCCGGCGATGTTTCATCGTGCCGGGTTGTCGATTGCCATGGGGCAGGCGGAAGAAGCGGTGAAGCGCCAGGCCGACGTGGTGACAGGTGCCAATACCGAAGACGGCGCGGCCCAGGCGATCGAGCAATACATCCTCAACGTGGATTAAACCGCGTTATCGTTCTTCGCGGGCAAGCCTCGCTCCTACACTGACCTGTGGGGACGAGGCTTGCCCGCGAAGGCGTCAAACCTGCTAACTCAAAGCCAGAAGCTCACGGCGTACCAACCCAGCACACCCATCACCACCGTGTACGGCACCGCCATCCACACCATCCGCCCATACGACAGGCGAATCAGCGGCGCAATCGCCGACGTCAGCAAAAACAGAAACGCCGCCTGGCCATTGGGTGTCGCCACGCTCGGCAAGTTGGTGCCGGTATTGATCGCAATCGCCAGCGTTTCAAAATGCTCGCGGCTCATATGGCCAGAGATGAACGCCTGTTTCACTTCGGTGATGTAAATGGTCGCCACAAACACGTTGTCGCTGATGGCCGACAGCAAGCCGTTGGCAATGAACAACATGCCCGGCTGTTGATCGGCCGGCAGCGCCAGCACCCACTGGATCAGCGGCGTGAACAGCTGCTGATCGTGAATCACCGCGACCACCGCGAAGAACACCACCAACAGGGCCGTGAACGGCATGGCGTCCTTGAACGCGTTGCCGATGCGGTGCTCGTCGGTGATGCCGGTGAAGGCGGTGATCAACACGATCACCATCAAGCCGATCAGGCCGACCTCGGCGATATGAAACGCCAGCCCGGCAATCAGGATCAACGCCGCCGCGCCTTGCACCAGCAAGGCTGCGCGCTGGCGTGAAGTGCGTTCGGCATTGTCTTCCGCGGCATAGTTGGCCAACACCGCGCGCACGTTGTCCGGCAGCAGCGTGCCATAACCGAACCAGCGCAATTTCTCCAACAGCACGCACGTCACCAGGCCCGCTGCCAGCACGGGCAGCGACACCGGGGCAACCTTCAGGAAAAACTCGGCGAAGTGCCAGCCCATTTCATGGCCGATCAACAGGTTCTGCGGCTCGCCGACCAGCGTACAGACGCCACCCAATGCCGTGCCCACGGCGCCGTGCATCAGCAGGCTACGCAGGAAAGCACGGAACTGATCGAGGTCGTCGTGGTGCAATTTGGGCAGGTGCTGGTCATCACTGAACTCACTGTCCTGACGCGGATCATTGCCCGAGGCGACGCGGTGATACACCGAGTAAAACCCCACGGCGGCACTGATGATCACCGCCGTCACCGTCAGGGCGTCGAGGAACGCCGACAGAAACGCCGAGAGAAAGCAGAACATCAAGGCCAGCAGGGCCTTGGAACGAACCCCCAGCAACAGGCGCGAGAACAGAAACAGCAGCAGGTCTTTCATGAAGTAGATGCCTGCCACCATGAACATCAGCAGCAGGATCACCGGAAAGTTGTGTATCAGTTCGTCATAGAGCGCCTGGGGCGTGGTCATTTTCAGCAGCAGCGCTTCAATCAGCAGCAACCCGCCCGGCATCAGCGGATAACATTTGAGCGCCATGGCCAGGGTGAAGATGAACTCCAGCACCAGCAGCCAACCGGCCGCTACCGGACCGACGGTCCACAACACCAGGGCGTTGAGAATCAGGAAACCGACAATGCTCGCCTTGTACCAGCGAGGCGAGTGGCCTAGAAAGTTGTGCGCGAAGGCCTGGGCCATTGAACCGGACATCGGCTACTCCTTGTATTAAGAAGCGCGCAACTTGCCGTAAGCCGACGGGAAGATCAAGTGGGGGGAAAGTCGTTGGCTTAGCCGAGATAGCGCACCACAACCGCCCGGTAGTTGCCGTCCAGCGAATAACCGCCTACGACGATGCCTCCATTCGGCTGAACGGCCACTGATGTGGCGGTGTCCAGGCTGCGCCCCAGACGGGTGCGAACCCAACAAGTGCCCTCGGCAAAACCAGGGTCGAGTTGCCCGCCCGGCAAGTACCGAGCCAGAAGAAAGTCGGCTTCGACTCCGCCAATCGTGGCGCCAACCGCCAGTACACGGCCGTCCGGCTGGAGTTGGGCGGCGTTCCACTGGCAGCCACTGGGTCCGATTTTCAGCAGGTGTGGCTGGCCACCGTTGCAATGAACGTCCGGGCGACCGTTGCTGTGCAGTGTCAGCGCCAGGCAATGCATCGGGTCGCGGCTGCTGCCAAAACAATGCAAATCACCATTTTCCTGCTGGACGATCTGGCTGACCTGAGCGCTGTGCCCCTCAACACTGAAAGTCATGAAACCATCCACGGCGAAGTGATCATCCAGACTGCCGTCGGGCAGGTAGCGCGCCAGCAAACCTTCTTCAGGGAAATTGATCGATCCGCCGACCATGATCCGGCCGTCCCGCTGCAACAGCAGGCTGCTGAGCCAGGTGTTCATCAGCAAATGCCTGACCATGACAAAGCCGCGGCCGTTGAAGGAGGTATCGAGCTCGCCAGCGTCGGTCAGGCGAATCAGCAGGCCGACGTGATCGGCCAGTTCGAAAGGGTGATTGGCCAGCAGCAGGATTCGGCCGTCAGCCTGTACCTGGACGTCGCAGGCTTCAGCCCCCGGTACGCCGGGAGGGAGCCAGGCGTCGCGCACGCCCTGGGACAGATTCCCCGGCAGGCGTATGACACAGCATCCATTGTCGCCAAAGTCCCTGACCGGGTGACCTTGCGCGTCGAACATCGCCAAGGCCGGCAGCGTCCGAAGAGCGTCTTCATAGTGCAGGCCGGCGACCAGGATGTTCCCGTCGCCCAATACGAGGACTTTTCCCGCCATGGCCTCATGACCGCGCTGAAATTGCCCGATGACGCTGCCATGAGCGCCGAATGCCAGGTCTGCCGAACCGTCTTCAAGCAAGCGAGCCAGGCCAAAGCAATGGCCGCTTCGAGTGCCGACTTTCGCCGCTACCAGTACGCGACCGCTCGAGTCGATCGCCACGCCGTTGGCGATGCTCGACGTACTGCCGGCGAAATACACCTGGGTTTTGCCGTTGGAGGCGAAGCTTTTATCGAGGAGGCCGGCCGTGCGCTGCGCGGCAGGTCGGGCAAAAGCAGTCAGGGTGGGCATGCGCGCATCTCCTTGCGAGCTGACCGAAACCCGGGAACCGGGAGGGCAACTGCGTGTGCAGAACATTCAATCCCTGAACGCTCGATTGCACAACTGTCACAACTCACAGGTGGAGGGTCGCTTTGTGCCAGAACAGTGACTTTTCGAACCACTGACAAGCCTGCCAAGTAATTCGTGGCGGGCAAGTTGGAATGGGGGGGGGGCGTGACGACCGACGTAGTTCGCTAAAAGAAAGGAGAAGAGGCGGACAACTTAAGTCATCCGCCAACGTCCTTAGTGTGGCATCGACCACGATTGCAGGGTGTAACCTTCCTCGCTCAGTTCGGCGCGAGCTTCTTCAAGAATGTGTTCAAGTTGCGCGGGGTCGGAATAAGTACTGCTCGGAATTTGTGTGCGGCCAATGTGGGTATTGGTGCGGTCGATAATGGTCAGGCTGAGTTCGCCATTGCCGTCTTGTGGGGCCCAGGCCACGCATTGAAAAGGTTGGAATGCGCGGTTGGCAATCAAAAGAGCTTCGTTGATACGGAGCGGGGCAGTCATGGGGTCTTCTCTCTATATGCCCAATCAAGTGACAGGCCGTCGGTTGGGCTTACCGTTCGGCTGGTTACTTGTACTGATGCCCTCAACCGGGGGTCAGGTCACACTCAATCAAAAGAAATTTCAACTTTCTTTCATATACTCAATGGCAGAGCGGTTTTTGAAAGCTGAATGAAAGGTTGAACTCGTTAGGTAACTAACAAACTCATTCTTATAACTAATAATGCGGTGTTCCTATAGTCAAACGGTACAAGGGTGCGTCAAATTCTTGCTAATGTTACAGCCAGATCCGCCAAACGACTGTTTTTAATAATATTTCCTAAAGTTTGGCGTCAAGGAACAGTCATGATCGAAACGCCTGCGTTACGACGTCTGTTAGTAGTAGATCCCTGCGACGACTGCTATCGTCTGCTGCCGGGTCTGCGCTCTGTGGGCTGGGATGTTGACAGCTGTTCCTTGGAGAACGCCGCCGACCGAACGTGCGACGTCGGCCTCCTTCGATTACAACCTTTTCATCTGGAACGCCCGGAAGCGGTCAAAGAACTGATCAGCCGCAGCGGTACCGAGTGGATCGCCGTGCTCAACCAGGAAGTCCTGCGCCTGCAAAATGTCGGAGATTTCGTTTGCGAATGGTTTTTTGACTTCCATACCCTGCCGTTTGACGTGTCCCGGGTGCAAGTCACGCTGGGCCGCGCGTTCGGCATGGCGCGCCTGCGCGGACAGGGCACGATTCATATTGATCAGCCTGAGCACGAGCTGCTTGGCGACAGCAAGCCGATTCGCGAGCTACGCAAGTTACTGAGCAAGCTGGCGCCTACCGAGTCGCCGGTATTGATTCGTGGTGAAAGCGGAACCGGTAAAGAATTGGTCGCCCGCACGCTCCATCGACAATCCCAGCGTCACACCAAGCCGTTTGTGGCGATCAATTGCGGGGCCATTCCCGAACACTTGATCCAGTCGGAGCTGTTTGGTCATGAGAAGGGCGCCTTTACCGGCGCCCATCAACGCAAGGTCGGTCGGATCGAAGCGGCGAATGGCGGCACATTGTTTCTCGACGAGATCGGTGACCTGCCACTGGAGTTGCAAGCCAATCTGCTGCGCTTTCTGCAGGAGAAACATATCGAGCATGTCGGCGGCAGCCAGCCGATTCCGGTGGATGTGCGGGTGTTGGCGGCGACTCATGTCGACCTTGAGGCGGCCGTCGAGAAAAAAACCTTCCGTGAGGATTTGTACTACCGCCTTAACGTATTGCAGGTCGTCACCGCGCCGCTGCGTGAGCGCCATGGTGACTTATCCATGCTGGCCAACCACTTTTCCCACTTCTACAGCCATGAAACCGGCCGCCGCCCCCGCAGCTTCAGCGACGACGCCTTGATTGCCATGGGCAAGCACGACTGGCCGGGCAATGTTCGCGAGCTGGCCAACCGGGTACGTCGCGGGTTGGTACTGGCCGAAGGCCGGCAGATCGAAGCGCGAGACCTTGGGCTGATCAGCCAGCACGTCATTCCTGCGCCGATGGGCACGCTGGAAGACTACAAGACCCGCGCTGAACGCCAGGCCTTGTGCGATGTACTCAACCGCCACAGCGATAACTTGAGCATTGCCGCCAAAGTGTTGGGGATCTCCAGGCCGACTTTTTACCGTTTGTTGCACAAACATCAGATCCGCTAGACGCAGATTTAATGTTCCACACACAAAAGCCCCGCTGGGATTGAAGTCGCAGCGGGGCTTTGTTGTGGTGGATCAGAAGTAGTACGGGAATTTCAGGCTGAAGGAAAAGTCTGGCGAGTCGTCGGTCAGGCCGATGGCCAGGTTGGGTACGATCGTCAGGTTATCGGAGGCGGCCAGGGTCATGCCGATGTTGAAGTTGGCCGAGTTGTAGTCGCTGTTGGAAATCGACTGCCAATCACCACCGTCCGGCCTGATCTTGCTCTTGCGGGCGAACTGATCGGTGAACGAGAACGACATACTCATCTTCTCGTTCAAGGCGAAGGCAATGCCGGCGCCGATCTGCCAGGAATCGCCCAGCTTCACGTCCCCTTTCACCTTGGAGCCGACCTGAGGGCTGATGTCGCTGAAAGAGTCCTGAACGTTGTAGGTGTAGGACAGGCTGCCGAACAGCACGGCAGGGTCGAAGGTCTTGACCAGCGAGATACCCGGGGTGATCGCCCAGACACCATTGCCGGTCGGCAAATCCTCGGGGACCGAGAGGTTATCGTTGGTAGGGTCGCTGACCAGCTTGATGCCGTAGGGGTCCTTGCCGGTCGGCGCCTTGACGCGCAGTGTAGCGACCGCATCGGGCAGGCTGACCGACTCATCCAGAAACTTGTAGGCTACGCCAACGTTCACATCGCCGATGGTCGGGTCGCGAGTCACGGTGGCGTCAGACGTCACCGGACCAGCGCCACCAGCGCCGCCGGAGGAGTACGTTGATTCGCGGTAAACCACGGGGACGTTAATGTCGAACTGCCAACGTTGTGCCACGTTGTAGCGGGCAGTCAGGTCCAGGGTCCAGTTGTCGGCCTTGATGCGGTCGAGGTTGATGTTGCCGAGGAAAATCGAGTCCAGTGCCAGGAAGCCGTTAAGCGTCAAGGCGCGGGTATCGTAGTGCGTGTAGGTCAGGCCGGTTTCGACGCTGAACTTGCCGCCACCGAAGAAGCCGCTGGCTTCGTCATACAGGTTGGAAACGCTTTGCGCAGGTTCCGAATCGTCCTTGAGCGATTGGCCATAGGAGCTGCCGGTGGTGCCCGGCGCACCAGCGGCGACCGCCTGGTTACCCCGGGAGGGTTCGGCGGGGGATTTGGTCAAGCGCTTGGGAGCTGGTGGCTGCGGTGTTTCTTCGACTTGGCGAACGCGTTGCTCAAGTACCATCAACGCGTTCTGTTGTGCTTCGTAACGCTGTTTCAACTCCATGAGTTCTTGTTTTAGGATTTCGACCTGGGGGTCCGGTGCTGCGTATAGCATTGTGGCCGGGGCCAGGCTACTCAAACATACCAAAGCTCTGAACGTTGAAGATCGTTGCATGGGTTAGCCGTCCCTTCTGACTACATCTGATGAGACTGAGCGTAGATCAGAATCCGAGAGTGCGAAGACCTTTGAGCTGGTCCAGATTGCCGCTCACCGATCCGGCTGACGGCACGTTGTCACGCAGCACGACATTGAAGGAAGTGAGGTTGCGGACCTGGTTGCTACTGCCGAGCAATGTTGTGTTCTGCATCAGGCCACCCTGGGCCAGGCGTTGTACGGTATTGCCCTGGTTGTTGTTGGCCACGATGTTGAATTGCACACCCGTACCGTTCGAGGAAACGCTCATTGAGCCCGCGCCATTGGCGCCGACCAATGTCGTGCCTGCGGCCAGTGCCTGGCCCTGCTGTTGCGTTGCTGGCGCTTGGTTTGCCTTGGTGACGTTGATATCAACGTTGTTGTAGGCCGTATTGTTGTCGCCGGCAGCCCGTACGACTTGAGTGACGCCTTCGGTGGTATTGAGGCCGTTACCGCCAGTGACGGTGCCGGTGCCCGTGCTGGCGCCTTGCGAACGGGTCGATCCATTCCCTTTTTCGTCGATCATCGACACATAAAACTGTGGCTTGATGGTCGATTGTTGAATTTGCATCGTGGACGTTGCCCCGATCACTTCACCATTGGCATTTTGCCAAGTGCTGGTCATCGAAATGCCGAAACTGATAATCCGTCCTGGCATGACATAACGGCCACGCAGGGTTGCCAACTCCTGATCCTTCAGTTCAATGGGTTTGAACGTCTGTGCCTGGGTCGGCAGGCTGGCGGCCAGGCAGACCACGGCCAGCCAGATTGGAGTCTTCATGGGATGCTCCCGGAGCGTCGTGCTCCCTTGTTATTAGAAGAAGTCGCTTTGGATAAATCCAAAATCCATCAACTCTGCGTCTTGCACCGGGCTAAAGGCGTTGACGCGGTTCCTGGCGGTCAGCGGCATGGGCGGGTCGAGCAACGCATTGGTTTTGTCGTAACCCTGGCCGATGATGGCAAAGATGATGCCGTTCCAGCCTTTGATAAAGTCGTCGACTTTGTAGCGTTTATGACCGAGTACCGGATCTCCGATGTAGACCCAGCCCTGATGGACTCTTTGCATGACCACAAAGTGTTTGTAGCCACGGATATCCATGAGGACCACTACCGGGATTCTGATATCACTCAACGTTTCCGGTGCTACCCGATAGCCACGGGCTCGCATGCCGATGCTTTCCACGTAACGCTTCATGTCGAGCATGGAGAAGCCCTGGACACGGACAAGATCTTGATCAGAGTGTGCCAGCATGCCTTCGATGATCTGTTCTTCATTCACGTCCAGCCAATAGGCTTGGCGCAAGATGGTCGCCAGCGCCGCAGCGCCGCAACTGAAGTCGGTTTTCTGTTGTACCAGGTCGGCAAATTTGCGCTCGCGAACGCTCTGGATCGGCTTGTACACCAACGCGCCGCCCGGCAGGATGGAGAGCGGCATTTGTGCGGCCTCGATCACAGTGGCCACGCAAAGCAAAAATGCCAAGGCGAGAATACGCATGATTGGACGCCCTCTGGTGATGTTGAAAAAGGCCCCCGTAAGGGGGCCTCCAGAGACAGCATTTAGAACGATTGGTTGGAAATGGCCAACGAGTTGCTTTGTTGGTTGCCCACACCAGCCGCCACGTTGACGCCCAGGTTGCCACTGCCGCCATTCACCGAACCGCTCAGGGTTGCAGTGTTGGTCACAGGGTTGGCCCAGCCAGTTGGAGTCAGCACTTGATAAGAGTAGGTGTTGCTCAAATCATAAGAGCTGCTTTCACTGTAGCTTTTCGCTTTTGCATACTCAGACTCGGACGATTGACTGCCCGATTTTTCGTACGAGGAGTCAGACGACTTCGAGTACGACTTGTCATACGATTTTTCGAACGACGAATCGCGCGATCTGTCGTACGAGGAGTCGCGCGATCTGTCGTACGAAGAGTCGTGCGATCTGTCATACGATTTGTCTATCGATGCATCAAGCGTCGCGTCGAGCGATGCGTTAAGCGATGCGTCGGAAGACGAGCTGCGGGTGCGGTCGCCGAAGCCAAAATTGACGGTAGTGGAGTTGGAAGCCGCCGAAGTAGCGTCCAGCGTAGCGTTCAAGGAAGCACTCAAAGAAGCGCTCGAAGAACCGCTTGCACTACTGCTGTTGGAACCGCTGGCATTGCTGCTGTTGGAACCGCTGGCATTACTGCTGTGAGAACCGCTTATATCAACGCTTTTTGACCCGCTGGCGTCATAGCTTTTGGAACCGGCTTTGTTCCAGCTGGAAGAAGCGCTTTGACTGCCGCTTGCCTCAAACGACTTATCTTTGGAGAAACTGCCGCTCGCCGTATTGGTAACGGTGATCGTATCAACGCGGTAGGTCCGATCTGCGTTGTTGTTCACGATCAGGCCGGGACCGTTTTGAACGGCGGACGCGGTGGCGGTTGCATTACCCAGTGGAGCATTGGCGTTGGCAATTGCCATGGTGTTTTTCTGCTGGTTCAGATCGCCGCCAGCAATGTTGATACCCATGTTGCCGCTGCTACCGCCGCCGGATCCGCTCATCACGGCAGAGTTGGTGGAGCCAAAGTTGTCGACGCGGTTATTGTTGCTGACTTGCCTCACGTCAGCGGTGGCAGTGGCCGTGCCGAACACAAAGCTGTTATCGATCGCGGCGTTGTCGGAGGCTGCGTTGGCGATGGCGGCGGCGTTGTCTTGCTGGTTGCCGTTACCTGCCGCCACGTTGACGCCGACGTTGCCGCTCGCGCCTGCGGCCGAACTGCTCATCTCGGCCGAGTTTTCTGTCCCTTCATTCCAGATGCTATTGCCGGTACTGTTCTGCCGGTCCGTCGCATTGGCAGTCGCATTGATTGGGACCATTCTTGCAGGAGGGGTTTGTTGTTGGCCACCGTTGTGATGACCATGATGGTTGCCACGCCGATCATTTTGCCCAGCTTGTACAGCAACAGCCATGACCGCAGCAATTGCGAAAACCAGAGGCTTTAGTGCCATCGAAGGTTTCATGGTGATTCTCCGTACTTTATTTTAGGTTAAGTGTTGTTTCTTACCTTTTCGGGTCAATCCACGACCCTTACGCTCAGGGTATTGGCCATTCGGTTTCCCACCCCGGCGCTCTGATTCAACTGGATCACCCCACGGCTACCGGTGAATGCCTGGTCACTGGTAGTGACCTGGCGATGGCCTGGTGCAGAGTCAGTTGGATCGGAGTTGTTGAGCAGCGCCACGTTCTGTTGCATGAGGACGCTGTCGTCGATGCTTTGCGGCTGTTTACTAATGCTTATCCGCAGTGCGTTGGCTTGCTGGTTACTGGCGCCCGCGCTCTGGTTGACACCCAGTACGCCGTTGCCGTGACTGAAGGAGTCACCCTGGATGTTGGACTGGGCATCAATTCTGGGGTCGACAACGGTGCGCAAACGCTGGCGAATCTGCGTGGTCGCACTGGCATTGGTACCAATAGCGATGGCCCTGGCGTTGGCCTGTTGCTGAAGATCGCCCGCCGCCTGGTTGACCGTGAGGTTGCCTTGGTACTGCATACCCGAGCCGTCGATGTCGGCGTTGTTGATGACGGGAGGTTGGGCAAAGGTCGATGCACTGCAAAACATGGCGATCATCAGCAGCGAACGATTCATCTTAACGGTCTCCCGTTATGATTTTCAGAGCACCCAAGCCTTGCTGGATGTTGGAATTGACCATGTTGGCAATGCCATTGCCTGAATTTCCCGAACGTCCGGCAGGGAGGTTGGACAGTTGGGTTTGGTTGCTGATGTTGCCGCCCAGGTTGTTAGTGTTTTGAGTGACCAGGCGGTTGATGCCTGCACCACTGGCAACGTTGGCAAAATCGCCGTCGCTCAACTCGTTCGTTTGCTGGAGAATTTGTCTGGACGGGTTGGCATTGACGGTCGTAGGGTTAGGGTCGGGGATGAGCGGCGGGATGGTTGCGTTGCGGGTCTGCACATCACGTTTGATAGTTATGATGCCGTTGTCAGCCTGCACGGGCAGGCAGACTGTTGAGCCCAGTGCGCATCCGATCAGCAGGCTAAAGATGCTTCTATCAAATTTCCCCACGGCGGCAATTCCTTCTGTAAATGGAACGCTGGCCCTTATCAGCGTTGCGAGGTAGAGAGCAGAAGGTGTGCCGCTTTCGGTTATTCGTTTAAAAACAAGTGGTTGGATTAAATTGTCGGGGTGGTCAAAAAAATTGTGTAACGCCACTGAGACAGAGCTACGCAAAAACGACATCCACACGGGCGGCGGTGCACGCTGGGGGCGTTGAACGCAGGCTGTATCAGTGGCTTAACATTTTCTTGCAGGAACGCTCGGGCCGCTTTAGTTCGCGGGTTTGCGTGGGATTGGGTGTTTCAGGAATGGACAGTTGCTACGGGGCGGGGCACTCCGGTCAGGCCTTGAGCAAACGTGTCACAGCCTCGAATGCGGCGTCCTTGCGCTGTTGCCAGTCACCTTGCAGCACCTGACAAGGTTGGCGGTGCAGGTCAAGCCATGCACGGCTGGCCTGAAAAAACGCTTGGCGTTCTGCCAGTTGCGGCTGGCAACGCTGCCCGTCGTCATGCCAGGCCACGGTTTCAGGGCTCAGCAGCAAATGCAGGTCGTAGTGCCGGGCCAGCAAGGCTTGCTCGATCCATGCCGGGCAATCGCTAAACAACGTGCGACTCCAAAGGATATTGCTTAAGAGGTGCGTATCGAGGATCAGCAGTGACGGTTGCCTGGCGCGTGCTTCGTCCTCCCACGAAAGCTGGCCATGAGCTATCGATGTAATGTCATCGTAGCGGGTTTCACGGGCTTCGCTGTCGATAAAGTGGCGAACGTACTCATTGACTAATATGCCGCCAAAATTGGCGTGAATCTCGCCCGAAAGCCAGCTTTTACCGCTGGATTCAGGGCCCGCGAGCACCAGCACTTTCATGCGCGCAGAGCCGGGTCGGCGCGCCATTCACGCCAGCCTTGTACGGCAAGCAACAGGAACAACGCATAGAGGGCAGCAGTCAGGTACATGCCTTTATAAAGGAACAGTCCGACGAAAATCACATCAAGGACGACCCACAACGGCCAGCACTGCACGCGTTTTTGCGCCATCCATAACTGCGCCACAAGGCTGAAACCGGTCAGCGCAGCATCAAGCCAGGGCTGCGCGGCATCTGTCCAGTGAGCCATGGCGGCGCCCAGCAGCAGACTGCCGATGGCACCGGCCGCAAGGCCCGCAGCGATCGATTTGCTCTCAAGCCGACTGACCTGCCGGCCGCTATTGGCTTCGCCCGCGCGGGTCCATTGCCACCAGCCGTAGAGCTGCAGCGCGGCGTAGATCACTTGCAGGAGCATGTCCGAATACAGCTTCACTTCAAAAAAGATCCAGCTATAAAGCAGCACCATGACCAGGCCGATCGGCCAGCACCAGGGGTTCTGTTTGACCGTCAACCAGACGGCGATCACGCCGAGGGTGGCGGCAAACAGTTCAAGCCCGGACATGGAGGTTCCTTGGTGAAAACGAAAGAGGGGGGCGGATTGTACCCAGAGAGAAGGCAAATGCGTTAGCAACCCGAAACTGGCGTCTGACGCACACTTGTGGCGAGGGAGCTTGCTCCCGCTCGGCTGCGAAGCAGTCGCAAAGGCGCTATCGCGGTTTACCTGAAAAAACGGGATTGCCTATTCAGGGCCGCTTCGCGGCCCAGCGGGAGCAGGCCCCCTCGCCACAGGGTTCTGTGTCTGCTTTTACACGCGGAACTGTTTGAGCAGGCTGTTAACCTGCTCGCTCAAGTCCTTGAGCCGAACGCTGGCCACACTCGATTGCTCGGCCGCCAGCGCAGTGCTGTGGGACAAGCCTGCCGCCTGGGTGACGTTCTGATTGATGTCTTCCACCACATGGGCTTGCTGCAGGGTTGCACTGGCGATTGATGCGTTCAGCCCGTTGAGGTTGCGCAGCGCCTGGCCGATGGCATTGAGGCTGGCGCCGGCCAGACCGGCCTGTTCGATGGTCAGTTGCGAGGCTCGACTGCTGTCGCCGATCACTTTCACCGCCGCTTCGGAGTGAGTCTGCAGGCGCTCGATCATCGACTGGATCTCCGCCGTGGACTTCTGGGTACGCTGGGCCAACAGGCGCACTTCATCGGCCACCACCGCAAAGCCACGGCCTTGTTCACCGGCGCGGGCAGCCTCGATGGCGGCGTTGAGTGCCAGCAGGTTGGTTTGCTCGGCGATGGAGCGGATCACCTCCAGGACACTGCCAATCTGGGTGCTTTCAGCGGCCAGTGTGCGAATCACTTCCACGGCTTGATCGATGGTGCCGGACAGTTTGTCGATCTGCTGCAAGCTGCCATCAATATTGATCTGCCCCTGCTGCGCCTGGGATTCGGCATCGCGCATTTCGCTGGCCGCATGCTCGGCATTCTTGGCCACGTCCTGCACACCGTAAGTCACTTCGTTGATCGCGGTCGCCACCAGCTCCATCTGCTGGGACTGTTGCTGACTGCGTTGCTGGGCCTGGGCGGCGTCATTGCCCAGTTCACTGGACGACTGGCCCAGGGCGCTCGCGGACACTTGCAGCTCGCTGATCACCCCTCGCAGTTTGGCAGTGAAGGCATTGAAGTGCCGGGCCAGTTGCGTGACTTCATCCTGGCCATGGGTGTCGAGGTTGCGGGTCAGGTCGCTTTCGCCGCTGGCGATGTTGGCCATGGCGTTCACCGTGTCCTGAAGCGGTCGCACGATGCTGCGAGCGATCATGATCACCAGCAACGCCATGATCAGCGCAATCACCAGGCCGACGAACGAAGCCTTCCAGACCTGGCCGTAGAACTCGGCCTGCATGTCATCGATGTACACGCCCGAACCGATCACCCAGCCCCAAGGTTCGAACAATTTGACGTAGGAGGTTTTCCCGACCGGGTCGCTGGCGCCCGGCTTAGGCCAGCGGTAGTTGACCGTACCGGCGCCTTTGGCCTTGGCGACGGCCACCATTTCGTTGAACAGCGCAAAACCGTCCGGGTCGCGGATCGCCGAGAGGTTTTGCCCATCGAGTTTGGGGTTGGCCGGGTGCATCACCATCACCGGCGTCAGGTCGTTGATCCAGAAATAGTCGTTCTGGTCATAACGCAGCCCGCGCACGGCGGTCAGTGCCTGCTTCTGCGCGGCATCGCGGGTGAGTGTGCCGGCGGTTTCCAGGCCGTGGTAGTAAGTCAGAATGCCGCTGGCGGTCTGCACTACGTGCTGGGTTTTCTGGGCTTTTGCCTGGTATAGATCGGTATGGATCTGCTTGAGCATCAACACGCCCAACGTCAACAACATCAATACCGACACAATCAAGATGAGCCACAAGCGTCGGCTGATCGACACACTGCGCAAGCTGTTCATAACGCTGTCACTCCGATTTCTTTTTCTTGTAATAAACGATTGCCAGCATCCAACCACGCTTTGCCGGTCGGGCCTATACGACCCAAGTCTCATTACGCGGCAGCGTTATCGGGGCTTGTCTGATAGGATTTCGGCCCCGCGCGGAAAAACCTGAATCCAAGTTGATTTTTCACGGAGTTTTTACGGCTCCGTCTGGATCCTTTGCGCGCGGGACTTCAGCTACGCTTGGCGCGGTGAACGCTTAAAAAACTAATGGGGCATGCCTTGGCGCATCGCCTTTGGGGGATTGATGGAACTTTGGACCGCCTTGCAGGCATTGATTTTAGGGGTTGTAGAAGGGCTGACGGAATTTTTGCCCATTTCCAGTACCGGTCACCAAATCATAGTCGCGGACTTGCTCAACTTCGGTGGCGAACGCGCGATGGCTTTCAACATCATTATCCAGCTCGGGGCGATCCTGGCGGTGGTGTGGGAATTTCGCCGAAAGATCTTCGACGTGGTCGTCGGTTTGCCGACACAACCAAACGCCCGGCGTTTTACCGCCAACCTGTTGATCGCTTTCCTGCCTGCGGTGGTATTGGGGGTGATTTTTGCCGATCTCATCCACGAATACCTGTTCAACCCGATCACCGTGGCCACGGCCTTGGTCGTGGGCGGGATCGTGATGTTGTGGGCGGAGCAGCGTCAGCATGAAGTGCATGCCCACACTGTCGACGAAATTACCTGGAAAGATGCCTTGAAAGTCGGTTTCGCCCAGTGCCTGGCCATGATTCCCGGGACCTCGCGTTCCGGCTCGACCATCATCGGCGGCTTGCTGTTCGGGTTGTCGCGCAAGACGGCCACCGAGTTCTCGTTCTTTCTGGCGATGCCGACCATGGTCGGTGCGGCGGTGTATTCGGGCTACAAATACCGCGACCTGTTCGTACCGGCTGATCTTCCGGTGTTTGCGATCGGCTTCGTCACGGCGTTCATCTTCGCGATGATTGCCGTCAGAGGCTTGCTGGTGTTCATCGGCAGCCACAGCTACGCGGCATTTGCCTGGTATCGCATTGCGTTCGGCCTGTTCATCCTGGCCACCTGGCAATTTGGCTGGGTCGATTGGGCCGCCGCACGCCCATGAATGACTCCAGCGCGCGCAACAATGCCGGGCGCAGGTCCGGGGGCGAGCGGGTCCAGCACCCTCGGCTGAAATTGCTGGTGTTGGCGATCCTGTGCGCGCTGCCGCTGACAGGCTCGATGTCGTTGTGGCTGCATGGGGTGTCGCTGATTCCGCTGGCGGCTTACGGCATCGTCAGCGTGCTGGCGTTCTTCCTGTACTGGAGCGACAAGCGCAAGGCTCGCGCCGACAGCTGGCGGACACCGGAGAACGTGTTGCACGCGGTGGAGCTGGCGGGCGGTTGGCCGGGTGCCTTGCTGGCCCAGCAAGTGTTTCGGCACAAGACTCGCAAGGTCTCGTTCCAGCTGGTGTTCTGGCTCATTGTGCTGATGCATCAGGTGTTTTGGATCGACCAGCTGTTTCTTGGTGCGCAACTGTTTGCGCTGTTTTAAAGCAGCAGGCTGACCTGGGTGCGCTTGGGCAGCTTGCTCACCACCAGTTGATGGGAACGTTGCAACAACGCCTGAAGTTCCTCGGATCCCAGCGGGTAGGGCGTTTGCATGATGATCCACTGGGCCCGCGCCAGGTACGGCGCCGGGTGAATCCCCGGGCGGTCGCAATGCCCGAGGAACAGATCCTTGTCGACCTTGAAGGCCAGGGAATCGCCGCGCAGGTTCTGCAAGGCGAACATCTTGTTCCCGGCAATCGAAAACACCCGAACGCCTCCCCACTTGTAGTCTTCCCGCGCACCGGGCAGCGCGAGACAGAATTGCGCGACGTCCTCTTCGCTCATGCGTCCAGCCTTCATATCAATCGGTCCCCACAGGCATTGAATGATTCGATCAAATGGTCGATCCAGGCCCGCACGGCCGGCATCACCCCGCGCCGATGAGGGTAGACCGCTTGCAGCCAGCCGCCAGGCAATGACCAGTCGGGCAGCAACTGCACCAGCGAACCATTTTCCAGCTCCTGTTCGCAATACATCATCGGCAGCATGGTGAACCCTTGGCCGGCGAGCGTGCAGGCCTTGCGCACGATGAAATCGTCAATGCCCAATCGCGCTTCCAGGCTCAAATCGTAGCTTTTTCCCTGCTGATCGAGCATGCGAATGTGCACCAGGCGGTCGGCTTCCAGCGCACCAAGCACCGGCAAGGATTTCAGGTCTTCGGGGTGGTTGATCTCACGTCCGTGCAGGAAGGCCGGGCTGGCGACCATCGCCATCTGTGCCTGGCGCAAGCGACGGGTCACCAGCAACGGATCTTCATCGCCCAACTCACGGACCCGCAGCGCGACATCAACGCCTTCGGTGACCAAGTCGACCCGGCGATTGAGCAACATGACTTCCAGTTGCACCTGAGGGTGTTTTTCGAGGAAGCGGCTGATCACCGTCGGCAGCATTTCGTGGGCCAGCCCGACGGGGCAGGACACCCGCAAGCGTCCGCGAGGTTCGCTGGACATACTCGCCACGGCTTCATCGGCCATCTCGGCTTCCAGCAGCATCGCCTGACAGTGCCGCAGGTAACGTTCGCCCACCGCCGTCAGCTTGAGTTGCCGGGTGGTACGTTGCAGCAGGCGCGCGCCGAGGCGTTCTTCCAGCTCGGCAATGCGTCGCGACAATCGGGACTTGGGAATCCCCAGCAAACGCCCGGCTGCGGCGAAGCCACCGGCTTCGACCACTTTGGCGAAATAGTAAAGGTCGTTGAGGTCTTGCATGATTGGAAATCCGATTGTTCTATCAGTGGGACGAACTATCGCATTGTTGCGGACTAATCAGCTATTGGTTTCATCTGTAGGATCCTCCCCATCAGATCGCCCGGTGGCGATCCTCACCTGGAGATCCCTTATGAAACTGCTGCATATCGATTCGAGCATTCTTGGTGACAACTCGGCTTCCCGTCTGCTGAGCAGCGAAGTCGTCAAAGCCTGGCAATCCGCCGAGCCAACCGCGGTGGTGACCTACCGCGACCTGGCCGCCGATGCCATCAGCCATTTCTCCGCCACCACCCTGGTTGCCGCCGGGACCACCGCTGAACTGCGCAACGCCGCGCAACAGCACGAAGCCGAACTCAGCGCCACCACCCTGGCCGAATTCCTCGCGGCTGACGCCGTTGTCATCGCAGCGCCGATGTACAACTTCACCATCCCGACCCAACTCAAGGCCTGGATCGACCGCATTGCCGTTGCCGGTCAGACCTTCCGCTACACCGAAGCGGGCCCTGAAGGCCTGTGCGGTGGCAAAAAAGTCGTGATCGTCTCAACGTCCGGCGGTCTGCATGCCGGTCAGGCGACTGGCGTTGCGCACGAAGAGTACTTGAAGGTGCTGTTCGGCTTCATCGGCATCACCGACATTGAGTTTGTTCGTGCCCATGGCCTGGCCTACGGTGACGAAGTGCGCACCAAAGCCATGAGCGATGCCCACACGCAAATCAGCGAGCAATTGTTCGCCGCCGCGTAAGGCTTGCGTAAAGAGCTCAAACAGCTCAGGCACCACCCAAAAAACTCTGTATTCTGATCACGCAAGTGCCAGATGCAGGGTTTTTTGTTTCTGGTCATTACAGGTTTTGGCCCGGGTTATGCAGTCGAGGGTTACCGACTCCGGTCCAGTAACAAGGTGGGGCATCCCATGGTGCGTCTTTGTGCAATGTTTCTGATTTGCCTGCTCAGCAGCCTGAATTCAGTGCACGCCGCGCCTGCGCCGCACCCTCACTGGAGCGTCGGCTTCCATGAGATGAGTTTTCTCGATCCTCTGGACTTGCAGCCGATGCGCGCCATCGCGTTCTATCCCTCGAGCGACCGGGAACACACCAGCAAAATCGAGGGTTACACGGTCGAGGCAGGGGAAGACACCCGCGTCGCCATGGGCCGTTTCCCGATGCTGATGCTGTCCCACGGCAACACCGGTACCCCGCTGGCGCTGCACGACCTCGCCACCTCGCTGGCACGCAAAGGGTTTGTGGTGGTGGCGGTGATCCATCCCGGTGACAACTCCAAAGACCACAGCCGCCTCGGTACGTTGAGTAACCTTTACGGCCGGCCCATCCAGATTTCCGAAGCCATTACCGCGACCCTGGGCGACCGTATGCTCGCGCCTTTCGTCAATGCCGATCAGGTCGGAGTGATCGGTTACTCGGCGGGCGGCGAAACGGCGCTGATCCTCTCCGGCGCCACGCCTGACCTGGATCGTCTGCGCCGCTACTGCCAGGAACGCCCGGACGACCACGATGCCTGCAACACCCAGGGCGAGCTGATTGTCGACCGGGATGATTTGCAGCCTGTGGCGGATCCACGTGTCCATGCCTTGCTGCTGATGGCGCCGCTGAGTCTGAAATTCGGCCGCCACACCTTGGCCGACGTGCATGTGCCAGTGCTGCTCTACAGCGGTGATGGCGACAAACTGGTGGCGTTCGACAAAAATGCCGCCGCCCTGGCGCGCAAACTGCCGATTGCACCAGACTTCAAATTGCTGGCCGGGGCAGGGCACTTCGTGTTCATGGCGCCGTGCAATGAAGAGCAGATCGCCGCCATGCCGGCGCTGTGCACCGATGCAGATGGTGTTGACCGCGAGGACATCCATCGCAACATGGTGTCCGAAGCCGGGCGGTTCTTCTCGCACGCGCTGGGCAAGCCTACCCGGGCCGGGATGCAGACTGCGGATCAGTAATTTCCACGCCAGCCCTGCGGTGTCAGCTGATTGCGCGACGCTTCAGCAATAAGGTCAAGCCGAGCCCGGTGACAGACAACATCGCCGCACTGAAGAAAATCCACGAATACCCCAGGTTCAACGCCACCGCGCCCATCAACGGCCCGGCAATCGCCAGTGCCAGGTCGAAAAACACCGCATAAGCACTCAAACCCGCGCCGCGACTGGAGTTGGGCACTTGCTTGATTGCTTCCACCCCCAGCGCCGGATACACCAGCGAAAGACCGAACCCGGCCAGGCCCGCGCCGATCAGCGCATAAGCGGTCGAAGGCGCTAGCCACAGCAGCACCAGACCCACCGTTTCAATGCTCATGCACACAATCGCCGAGGTGAAACCGCCGAAGCGGCTGATCGCGGAGATAAACAGCAAGCGCGACAAAATAAAGCAGATCCCGAAGACCGTCAGGCACCAGGCCGCGCCGGTCCAGCCACGGCTGACGTAATACAAGGTGATAAAGGTCGTCAGGGTGCCGTAACCGATGGAGGCCAGGCTCAGGCTGGCACCGAAGGGCGCAATGCGCCCGAACACCGCCCAGAAGGGCAGGCGTTCGCCACGAATCACCGGCACCGAGGGTTTATTGCGGATCAGCAACAAGGCGGCCAGGGCCAGCAATGACAACGCGATCCCCAGGCTGGCGAAGCCGTACTCGGCGACCATCACCACGCCCAGCGGCGCCCCGATCGCAATGGCGCCGTAAGACGCAATGCCGTTCCACGAAATCGAGCGCGCGGTGTGCTCCGCGCCGACCTGGCCCATGCACCAGCTGATCGTGCCCACGCCAATCAAGCCCTGGGCGATGCCGAGCAATAAGCGTCCGGCGATCAGGATCAACAGGCTCAGCAGTGGAAAGCTTTGCAGCAAGGTTGAAATCAACGTGAGCACACCGCTCAGCACAATCCCGGACAGGCCGTAGACAATCGCCCGTTTGGTGCCAATGGTGTCTGACATGCGCCCGGCCATCGGGCGGCTGAGCAGGGTGGCCAGGTATTGAGAGCCAATGGTCAGTCCCGCGACGATCGCGCTGAAACCCAACTGCTCATGGACATAGCCCGGTAACACCGCAATAGGCAGGCCGATGCAGAGGAAGGCAATAAAGGTATAGAAAACGATGGAGACGATCTGCAGGGTGATCGCCATGGAGCTTTGCGGTGGCAGTTGCTGCACAGACATGACGGCTCGTTCGCGGTCGGCGGTGGGAGAACTGCATCATGGCTTGGGTGGGATATAAAAGGAAGCAGGCTAACTATATTCGTTGTGGTTGAGGGCACCCAAATCCATTCAGCCTCGAATGCAAAAAGCCCCGTCACCAGGACAGGGCTTTTACTTGCCGCTTGCAGCTTGAAACTAATAGCTGCTCTTAAAACACAACGCCCTGGCTACGCAGGTAGTCATCATAAGTACCGCTGAAGTCGATCACGCCGCTTGGGCTTAGCTCGATGATGCGGGTGGCCAACGACGATACGAACTCACGGTCGTGGCTGACGAAGATCAGCGTGCCCGGGTAGTTTTCCAGCGCCAGGTTCAGCGCTTCGATCGATTCCATGTCCAAGTGGTTGGTCGGTTCGTCCATGATCAGCACGTTCGGCTTTTGCAGGATCAGCTTGCCGAACAGCATGCGACCTTGCTCACCACCGGAGATAACCTTGACCGACTTGAGGATCTCGTCGTTGGAGAACAACATGCGGCCGAGGGTGCCGCGAACGATTTGCTCGCCGCCCTGGGTCCACTGGCCCATCCAGTCGAACAGGTTGCAGTCGTCTTCGAAGTCGTGCGCGTGGTCCTGGGCGTAGTAGCCCAGTTCTGCGGCGTCGGTCCACTTCACGGTGCCGGCATCCGGGGTCAGTTCGTTGACCAGGGTGCGCAGCAGGGTGGTTTTACCGATACCGTTCGGGCCGATGATCGCGACGCGTTCGCCCGCTTCAACCTGGAAACTGAAGTCCTTGAACAGCGGCTTGCCGTCGAAGCCTTTGGCCATGCGCTCGACAATGACAGCCTGACGGTGCAGTTTCTTGGTTTGTTCGAAACGGATGAACGGGCTCACACGGCTCGAAGGCTTGACCTCGGCCAACTGGATCTTGTCGATCGCCTTGGCGCGGGAAGTGGCCTGCTTGGCTTTCGAGGCGTTGGCCGAGAAGCGGCTGACGAACGATTGCAGCTCGGAAATCTGTGCCTTCTTCTTGGCGTTGTCCGACAGCAGTTGCTCGCGGGACTGGGTCGCCACGGTCATGTACTCGTCGTAGTTGCCCGGGAACAGGCGCAGCTCGCCGTAATCCAGGTCAGCCATGTGGGTGCACACGCTGTTCAGGAAGTGACGGTCGTGAGAGATGATGATCATCAGGCTGGAGCGCTGGGTCAGAATGTTTTCCAGCCAGCGGATGGTGTTGATGTCCAGGTGGTTGGTCGGTTCGTCGAGCAACAGTACTTCAGGATCGGAGAACAGCGCCTGAGCCAGCAATACGCGCAGTTTCCAGCCCGGGGACACTTCGCTCATCGGGCCGAAGTGCTGCTCGATGCCGATACCCAGGCCCAACAGCAATTCACCGGCACGGGATTCGGCGGTGTAGCCGTCCATTTCGGCGAACTCGGTTTCCAGCTCGGCCACGGCCATGCCGTCTTCTTCGGTCATTTCCGGCAGCGAGTAGATGCGGTCGCGCTCGGCTTTAACCTTCCACAGCTCTTCGTGACCCATGATCACGGTGTCGATGACGGTGAATTCTTCGTAGGCGAACTGGTCCTGGCGCAATTTACCCAGACGCACGTTCGGCTCAAGCATGACCTGGCCGCCGGACGGCTCGAGGTCGCCGCCGAGGATTTTCATGAAGGTCGACTTGCCGCAACCGTTGGCGCCGATCAGGCCGTAGCGGTTGCCCGCGCCGAACTTGACCGAAACGTTTTCGAATAGCGGCTTGGCGCCGAACTGCATCGTGATGTTAGCTGTAGAGATCAAAGGTTTTTCCTGCGAAGCATTCAGAGTAGCTAGGGTTGCGGCAGTACCGATTCAGTACCCGTTTCCGTTTTTCAAACCACGGGAAATGCATCCCGGTCAGAAGCGGAAGGTCCATCTGGCAATAAGTGGACAGCAGCAGTTGGAGCGCTTGGCCCGAGTCGAAGTGCGCTGAGACGGGGTTCATTCCCGTCATCAACCAAGGGGGGCGCGTAATGTTTGGCGGCGATTGTACTGGTCTGGCTCTTTAAACGATAGGGCGTTGAGGCCGCACGGGCGCTTTGGTGGCACCAGCGGACAGATTTTCACATTTGAAGGTTAACTATTGGTTACAAAATGAGACTAAAATGCCACTTTTCAACAGGCGCCGACCGTCGGTAGAGGCTCAAGGACGCGCCACCGGGACCGCTGTTTCGTATTCAGACGCTGCACAAGACCCTTGGGCCGCTAGGTTGGCCGGGGACGCAGTTTGTTCACTTCTGACATGTGACGATTTCTGTGAAACTGATCATTGCCGCTATTTACGTTGTATCCATTGCCTACGTCCATCTGCGTGGGCGGGTGCGCCACAAGCTGGGCCGCCAACTGAGCGATCACTCGTCGTTTCTCGCGCCGATCAATTGCTTCCTTTATCTGTTCTCGAAAATCCCCAACAAGCCTTATCTCGACCCGGCCGATTTCCCGGACCTGAGTCCGTTGCAGGCGCACTGGGAAGAAATTCGCGCGGAAGGCCAGAACCTGCTCAGGGCCGGGGAGATCAAGCGCTCGAACCAATACGACGATGTCGGTTTCAACTCGTTCTTCAAGACCGGCTGGAAGCGTTTCTACTTGAAGTGGTACGGCGACAGCCATCCTTCGGCGACGAAACTCTGCCCGCGCACCACTGAGTTGGTGCAAAGCATCGGGTCGATCAAAGCCGCGATGTTCGCCGAGTTGCCACCGGGTTCCAAACTGGTCCGCCACCGCGATCCCTACGCCGGCTCGTACCGTTATCACCTGGGCCTGGAAACGCCGAACGATGCCGGTTGCTACATCAACGTCGATGGTGAGAACTACCACTGGCGCGATGGTGAAGCGGTGATGTTCGACGAGACCTTCATTCACTACGCCGAAAACACCACTCAGCAGAACCGCATCATTCTGTTCTGCGACGTCGAGCGGCCGATGAAGTATCGCTGGGCGGCGGCGTTCAATGGCTGGTTCAGCCGTAACGTGATGTCGGCGGCGGGCGCGCCGAATGATGCCGGGGACAAGACCGGGGGCATCAACCGGCTGTTTGCCAAAATCTACGCGATTCGGCTGCGGGGCAAGGCGCTGAAGAAGCGTAATCGCAAACTTTACTACCTTGAGAAGTGGGCGATTTTTGGCGGGTTGCTGGCGGTATTTGTGCTGATCTGAATGTTGTATGCCGGCTTGCAAACCCTTCGCGAGCAGTCTGGCTCCTACAGTTGACCTCGATCACTTGTAGGAATGAGCCTGCTCGCGAAGGGGGCCTGACAGCCAACGCGAAAACAACAATCAGCCACGAGACGTCTTCGTGGCTTTTTTGTTCGCTGCCGGTTTAGCCGCCGGTTTGGCCTTGCCGGCAGTCTTGCCACCCAGACTACGTTTAAGCAATTCAGTCAAATCAATCACATCAGCTGTCTTGCGTTCCTCTTCACCCGTCGCCGTTTCCACATCCTCGATCTTGCCTTCGTTCGCCTTCTTCTCGACCAGCGCCATGATCTTGTCTTCAAAACTGTCGCGATAATCCTCGGGCTTCCAGTCGGCGCTCATGTCCTGCACCAGACGCTTGGCCATGTCGAGTTCGCCCTTGGCCAGTTCGGGCTTGGTCACCTCAGGCCCCAGCTCTAGCGTATCGAGGCTGCGCACTTCAGCGGGCCAACGCAGCATGACCAGCACCATGGCCGATTCCAGGGGCATCAGCGCCGCCAGGTGCTGACGGGTATGCAGGACAACATGGGCGAGGGCGACTTTATTGGTTTTGCTGAGGGTTTCGCGCAACAGCGCATAGACCTTGCCGCCACGTTTATCCGGCGCGAGGTAGTAGGGCGTGTCGATGTTTTGCAGGGGGATCTGTTCGGCGTCGACAAAAGAAAAGATGTCGATGGTCTGCGTGGACAACGGGTGCGCCGACTTGATTTCTTCCTCACTGAGGACCACGTACCGGCCCTTTTCGTACTGCACACCTTTGACGATGTGTTCCTTGGTGACTTCCTTGCCGGTGACCTTGTTGACGCGTTTGTAACCGACCGGCTCCATGCTACGGCTGTCGAGCCAGTCGAAATCCACCCCCTGCGAGGACGTCGCCGACACCAGCGCCACAGGGATATGCACCAGCCCGAAACTGATTGCGCCTTTCCAGATTGCCCGTGCCATGGTCGTCTACTCGCGAGTGATGTGTTCAGGTGACCCGCGGCGCGGAGCAAAAGTTTCAGCGGGCTGCGGCCCGGTCCTGCTGGACCGTCAACTGGTGTTACATCTTAAGAAAGAGGTTTTAGTTAACAAATCCGAACCCCGGGCGTAGCGTGCAATCGAAGATTCTATCCACGCTGACGCCCAGAGGCTTCCCATGAACAGATTCGTGCTCGCCTGCACCGTACTGGCATTCAGTGGCCTGATGAGTCAGCTGGCCCAGGCCTCGCCACTATCGTCGATGCTGCTGGCCCAGAGCCCCACGGGCAATTCCAGCAACCCCTACAATAGCCCGATCCGCCGGGCCAATCCCAATAGCATGCAAGGCACACAACCCGCAGCCCCGGTCATTCGCGGGCCAAATACCGTCCCGGTGCCCCGTCCACCGACCCTTGATAACGGCGGCATCGGCAATCGCTATCCCCAGAACCATACCGCTCCCGCCAGCCCACCCAAATTCATTCCCAATCCGCCCCCTCGAGATGCAGGCACAAGCAACCGTTGAACGGCAGGACAGCGTTCTTGCCAGCTATTCGAACGACAAAAGGAATCGTGCATGTTGCGTAAAACCCTCTTGGCCACCTTCTGCGCCAGCGTACTGATCACCGCCACGGCACTCGTTCTTGCGGCACCGCCCCAGGAGATGAAAAGCGAACAAGGCACCCTTGAGGTCTGGCAAGTTGCGAAGGGCCTGGAACATCCGTGGGCTCTGGCGTTCCTGCCCGATCGCAGGGGCATGCTGGTCACCGAACGGCCCGGCAACCTGCGAGTGGTGGATTACGATGGCAAGCTCTCGGCACCGATCAATGGGGTGCCAAAGGTCTGGGCCAAGGGGCAGGGCGGCTTGCTGGACGTGGTGCTGTCGCCCGACTTCAAGCAGGACCGGACGGTTTATCTGTCTTACGCCGAGGGCGGTGGTGCGGGCGACAAGGCCGGTACGGCGATCGGGCGAGGCCAGTTGTCCGAGGACCTGAAAACCCTCAAGGACTTCAAAGTGATTTTCCGCCAGGAGCCGAAGCTGTCGGTCGGCAACCACTTCGGCTCACGATTGGTGTTTGATCGCGACGGCTACCTGTTCATCACCTTGGGCGAAAACAACGATCGGCCGACCGCTCAGGACCTCGACAAGCTGCAAGGCAAGGTCGTGCGAATCTACCCGGACGGCAAGGTGCCGGACGACAACCCCTTTGTCGGGCAGTCGGGCGTACGCCCGGAAATCTGGTCCTATGGCCAACGCAATCCGCAAGGCGCAGCGCTCAATCCATGGACTGGCGTGCTCTGGGAAAACGAGCATGGCCCCCGCGGCGGTGATGAAATCAACATCATCGAACGCGGCAAGAATTACGGCTGGCCGCTGGCGACCCACGGCATCAACTATTCCGGACAACCAATCCCGGAAGCCGAGGGCAAGACCGCAGAAGGCGCCGTGGCGCCGCACCATGTCTGGGAAAAATCCCCCGGCCTCAGTGGCATGGCGTTCTACGACGCTGATCGCTTCAAGGCCTGGCAGCACAACGTGTTCATCGGTGCGCTAGTGAGCCAGGAGCTCATCCGCTTGCAGGTTGATGGCGACAAAGTGGTTCACGAAGAGCGCTTGCTCGGCGAACTCAACAAGCGCATCCGCGATGTGCGACAGGGGCCGGACGGTTACTTGTATGTGCTGACCGATGCGGACGACGGCGGGCTGTACAAGGTTGGCCTGAAGTAACCCGATTCGACCTCTCTGGGGGGTTGGTGGCGAGGGAGCTTGCTCCCGTCCGACTGCGGAGCAGTCGCTTGAATGGGGCGCTTTGCACCCAGCGGGAGCAAGCTCCCTCGCCACAGGTCTATTTTCGGCAGTAGATAATCACCGCCGCCCGAAGCTTGCCCCGGCCAAAACTGCACATCTTGTCGAACTCGCCGTGGCTGACCGGCAAATGCTGGCAGTCCATCGGTTGGCGATGTTGGCTGTGGTCCACATCCGGGTCGTGCAGGTAGACAAATTCCTCATCGCAATCGGTGACGATCACCCAATGCGGCGCCTTGGAGCGGGTCAGCCGATAGCTGCTGATCAGCACCAGCGGTTGTCCGCCATCGTTGAGTAAACGTGGAAGGTCCAGCGATCCACCAATCACACGCTCCACATCGGTTTCTTCCAACTGCGTGGTGAACTCCTCGTGGACCAAACGCATTACGTCTTTTTTATGCTCATCGCGCACGCCATCGAGGAACAACGGTCCCGCCATGCTCAGTTGCAGCCGCACCCGAAAACCCCGACGCCAGGCCGCCAGCGCCAAGCCTTGAGGGCTGCAGCCGCCGTGACCTGAGGTCATGAACACCGTCGTCGCCTCGCGCCAGATTTGCAGTTCCTCGCGGCGTTCCAGCCAACGCTCACCTTGCAGCGCGCCCATGGCCATCAGCAGGCAAGCCGGGCCGCAGGTGAAATCGGTGGTCTGCCGGTACCACGGGACCTTGATGTTGCGCGAATCGCAGTGCTCAAGAATGCGTTTTTCCAGGCGCAGCGCATCAGCGTGGTCCTGGTAATAGTCATGAATCAGCGCGAACCGCCGGTAACCGTTGCGCTCATACAAGGCAATCGCCGCCGGGTTGTCGATGCGCACTTCTAGCCGCAAGTAGGCGCAATCATGTTCAAGGGCACAGGACTCGATGCGTTCGAGCAACTGCTTGCCCAGCCCACTGCCGCGCGCCCCGGTCGCGATCGCAATCGAGTAAAGCCGCGCCAGCGAAGTGCCTCGGTGAAACAGCACCACCGCGTAGCCGACCAATTGCTCGCCACGCTGGGCCACCAACAGCTGGCCGTGAGCCCGAGTGATCATCCACAGAAAACTGCGACTGTTGAGCCGGTCCGTGGTGAAACATTGCTGTTCGAGTTCCAGCAGCGCGGGTAAGTCTTCAACTACCGCCAAGCGAAAGACAGTGTTCATATGACCGCCGTAAAAGTTACGTAACGAAACGGGACTTTCGAAAAAGTTCGTGCTTAATAGGAAAGGTCTTGTTCTCCAACGGATCAATCACTATGTCAGCGGTACAAGGTCATTGGCGCGAAGTATCCGAGCAAACTTTGCCGGCAGCAACTTATTTAAATGATGCAGGCAGAACTTCAAGTCAGTTGATAATCATCGTCGAACGCAAGGAAGACTGGGCCTCGTATTTCCCCAGCGAGGACATTATCAGCGCCCAGGAATACCTCGAACAGACGCGGGACAACGAACAGGGTAAGCGGGTCCAGGTGATCAACCTGTGCCGCAGCTACAAGTATCTGGGGCACGGCTATTACTGCTCGTTGCTGGCCGAAGCGCGGGGGCACAAGGTCATTCCGTCGGTGCGCACCATCAGTGAGCTGACCAAGAAGTCGTTGTACGGCCTGGCCCTTGATGACCTGGATAAACCCCTGGAAAAAGCCCTCAGTAACCATCTTTACAGCGACACCGAAGGCTTTACCCTGACGTTGTACTTCGGCAAAACCAATATAGAGCCCTTGCAGGATCTGGCACGGCAGTTGTTTGAAGTGTTTCCGTGTCCAATATTATTAGTTGAGTTTCGCCGAACAAATGGCTGGCACATTGAAGGTATAAAGTCCGGGGCGTTGCATAAGTTACGTGAAGACCAGGAAGATCAATTTGCCAACTCTCTGGACAGTTTCAGTCGCAAGATCTGGCGTGTGCCACGCTCACGACGGCTGGCCCGTTATGACCTGGCCATCCTGCATGATCCGCAGGAAGCCTTGCCACCTTCCAATGCGAAGGCGCTGGATAATTTCGTGCGCGTCGGTAAGACCTTGGGCATTGATGTCGAGCTGATTGAGCGCAAGGACTACGCACGCATTGCCGAATACGACGGCCTGCTGATTCGCGAGACCACCAGCGTTGACAACCACACCTATCGCTTTGCCAAAAAAGCCGAGAGCGAAGGGTTGGTGGTGATGGACGATCCGGCGTCGATTCTGCGCTGCACCAATAAGGTCTACCTGACCGACCTGCTCAAGAGCCATCAACTCGGCATGCCCGCCACCGAAATCCTTTATAAGGAACGACCGGAAGATTTCGAACGGGTCGGCGAGCGCCTGGGCTTTCCCTTGGTGCTGAAGATCCCCGACGGCTGTTTCTCCCGGGGCGTGATCAAGGTCGAAAGCCAGCAAGCCTTGCTCGAAGCGACCGCCGAACTGTTCGAACACTCGGTGCTGTTGCTGGCCCAGGAATTCTTCTACACCGAATACGATTGGCGTATCGGCGTGCTCAACCGCAAACCGATCTTCGCCTGCCAATACTTCATGTCCAAGGGCCATTGGCAAATCTACAACCACAAGGCCAAGGGCCAGGACATCAACGGCGAATGCCGCACCCTGGCGGTCCACGAAGCGCCGCGCGCCGTGGTGGAGCTGGCCGTGAAAACCGCCAATCTGATCGGCGACGGCCTCTACGGCGTGGACCTCAAGCAGTCCGGCGACAAAGTGGTGGTGATCGAAGTCAACGATAACCCGAACATGGACGCCGGCATCGAAGATGCGTACTTGCAGGACGATTTGTATTCGCTGGTACTGGAAGAGTTCGTCCGTCGCCTGGAACTAAAACGTCGCGGCCAGGCCTGGTGATCGGCCGATGATCAAAAGCTTTCAACTGGACGGCGGCGCCTTGCATGCCGTCGAACGACTGGATGCCGAGGTAATGCTGTTCAGCAACCCCGATGCCGCCGAACGGGATCTGTTGCACAGCCATTTCAAGCTTGATGAGCACGCGTTGGCCTCGGCACTGGACCCTGACGAGGTGTCGCGCATCGAGTTCCACCCCGACAACCTGTTCCTGATCTGGAAGCGCCCGGAAAATTACTCCGGTGCCGGCAGCCTGGCCTTTGAAGTGTCGTCCTGTGGCCTGTTGTTTTCTGCGCAGCGCTTGCTGGTGATCGCCACCGACGATGCGCCGCTGCACGGGCTCGGCACCCGGCAGCGGCTGAACACGCCGCTGGATGTGCTGCTCGATCTGCTGTTCAACAACATCCATCACTATCTGGGCCACCTGAAGGTAATCAAGCTGGTTGCCCGGGAGTTGCAGCAGAAATTCAACGCCTCGATGCAGAACCAGCACCTGATCCAGATGTTCAACCTCAGCGAAAGCCTGATCTATTACATCAACGCGATTCACAGCAACGGCGCAGTGCTGACGCGGTTGCGCAATCATGCCGCCAAGGAACACTTCAGCGCCGAGGCCATCGGGCTGATCGACGACCTGATCATCGAAAATAACCAGTGCTATAAGCAGGCGGAAATTTACTCCACGGTGTTTTCCGGGCTGATCGACGCCCGGGGCAACCTGATGAACAACAGCATGAACAATCTGCTGCGCAAGCTGACATTAATTAACGTGGTGTTTTTGCCGCTGAACCTGATTGCGAGCATTGGCGGCATGTCCGAGTTCAGCATGATGACCGGGGACACGCCGTGGTGGGTGTCGTATCCGTTGTTTCTGACGGCGATGATGATTGGGGCGGGGGCGATGGTGCTTGGGCTCAGGCGGTTGGCGAAATGACGATGTCGACTGTCAGGCCGTCTTCGCGGGCAAGCCTCGCTCCTACAGGGGGGATACGCTCCAATGTGGGAGCGAGGCTTGCCCGCGAAGGCGCTATCCGCAACACAACACTACTGTGGATCAAACTCGCTGGCGTGCATCACCGCAATTCCTGCGATTCTTGAGCCCCCGAACCACGAGGTACAACAGCGGCCCGACGGACACGAAAACCGCCGTAATCAGCAGATACGGAATCACCGATAACCCCGACTGCCCACGCTTGCGCGCATCCTGGTACATCCAGACGCCCGCAAGTGTCGCCAACAGATAAAGATCAATCACCACCTGCGCAGTATCCGGGCGTGACATCAAACCGATGCCGAAGTCGATCAACGACTGCTCCGCCTGAAGCATCACGGAAACGGTGTAGCCGGCAAAGGCGATCAAGGCAATGAGGGGCAGGGCGACAGACTTCATGGTTTCCTTCCTTGGGACAATGAGCGATGTCCGCCAGCCTACAGAGACCGAGGAAAATTGACCATTGACTTGCCCGCAACGCCCGGCTAATTTCCAGCCATGACTTCCACCGTATTGCGCTGCCAGCCAAGCATTATTACCGCCATTCCTTATTTGGCGGGCTAGCTCACGACTGCAGCACCCAACCCGCCCTAGAGGCGGGTTTTTACTTTCTGTCTCCTGGGCCCCGATCAATGTCAGGAGACGACCATGAGCAGCACCCCCGCCCAGCAGGCCTTGCTTGAGCACTATGTGAAAAAGATCCTCGCCGCGCCGGTGTATGAACTGGCCGTGCGCACACCGTTGCAACCCGCGCCAGCGCTGTCCGAGGCCTTGGGTAATCAGATCCTGCTCAAGCGTGAGGACTTGCAACCGACCTTTTCCTTCAAGATCCGTGGCGCTTACAACAAATTGGTGCAACTGAGCGATGAGCAAAAGGCTCGGGGCGTGATCACCGCTTCAGCGGGTAATCACGCCCAAGGCGTAGCGTTGGCGGCGCGTGAATTGGGGATCGCTGCGACGATTGTCATGCCTTGCACAACACCCGCATTGAAGGTGCACGGGGTGCGCAGTCGGGGGGCAGAGGCCGTGCTGCACGGCGAGAGCTTTCCGTTCGCCCTCGAATACGCCCTGAGCCTCGCCGAGCAAACCGGTTGCACCTTCGTCTCACCTTTCGATGACCCGGACGTAATCGCCGGGCAGGGCACCGTGGCCATGGAGATCCTGCGCCAGCAACAAGGCCCCCTGGATGCGATCTTCGTCCCGGTGGGTGGCGGAGGTCTGATCGCCGGCATCGCGGCGTATGTCAAATACCTGCGCCCGGAAGTCCGCATCATCGGCGTCGAATCAGAACATTCCGCGTGTCTGTACGCGGCGTTACAAGCTGGCGAGCGGATCGTCCTGCCCACCGTGGGCACGTTCGCCGATGGCGTAGCCGTCGCGCAGATTGGCGCCTATGGATTTGAGGTCTGCCGGTTTTGCGTCGATGAAGTGCTGACCGTCAGCAACGACGAACTGTGCGCCGCCATCAAGAATATCTACGACGATACCCGCTCGATCACCGAGCCCTCCGGTGCCTTGGCGGTGGCCGGCATCAAGAAGTACGTCGCTCAAACCGGTGCGTGTGGTCAAACCCTGATCGCGATCGACTCGGGCGCCAATATCAACTTTGACAGCCTGCGGCATGTCGCCGAGCGCGCCGCGTTGAGCGACGCCTCAGCGTGAGGAGGGGCGCTGCGGTTACTCTTGAACGGCTTTCTCGACCTTGTCCGACGCCGACCAAATCCGATAGCGGACTTCGACGTCCTTGGGCACGTAGAGCACGATCGGCAACTTGCTGTTGTAACGAAGCATGAAGCCGTCACCGACCACCGGCACAAACGCCTTTTTACTCTTGCCGTCGGGGCAGGCCATCATCGTGCTCATCGGGCCGATGATTTTTTCCAGACGGTAAAAGGGGTAGCCCCAGCCTTCAAGGTTTTTTTCCTCAAGGATACCGCCCAGACGTTGGCGATTGCAGTCCACCGTCAGCGTCTTGCCCGCCAGCACCTCGACCTGGAAGTTTTCTTCCTGTGGCTGCGGCGCTACATGAATGACCTGGCGGGTAAAACCGCTTTCCGGTTTAGGGAACGGCGCGACGGTTTCGAGCTTTGCCGCACAGGCCACGCTGGAAAGGCTGGCAACAATCAGCCCGACGGTATTGATACAGGTCAAAGAACCCATGATGCCTCCTTGCGTGTGAGTAGGGTCAGCGGATACTGGATTGGCAGGCGCATTCTTACTGCCGACCGCCACCAATGCAAACCCGGTCGGGAATGTATGCAAATTGCAGGGTTCAAACTGCCCTTTCTTGCAGATTGCATGAGGCCATTTTCAGGCATGTCCGTTAAATCATTGATTTACCGATGAGCTGCACGGCGAAATTTGCGGCATGTTTTATGCTCAAGCAGATCTTAAGTTGACCAGGACAGTATTGAGTCAGCTCTGGAACGAGAAACCGGCCCGTTGTTGAGGCGTAGAAACCCCGCAAAGGAAGTAAAGCGGGAGATCTCAGCACCGCCGACGTTGGATATTAATTGGCAATCTCACAATTAGGAGAGGGTCGCCATGTTTCTTTCTGCCTTGGAACTTCGCAATATCGTTGAAAGCAGTTTTCTGCCGAAACGCTGTCAGTGCACGCTGTCGCCGGACCTGTCGATGACCGTCAAGGTGTATTCCGATCGTGAAACCGATCACCTAGATCTGATGGTGACCGGAATCAATGCCAAAAAACTGAATGGTTGCCGTGAAATCAACGACCTGATTGCAGGCCTGCGCTCAGAGATGCAGCATCAGGAAGCGAGTCAGACACTGCATCCCGACAGGAAAGCGCTTTAACCTGCAGTTTCGAATTCTGCCGACACGCGCCGGGCCTGGACAAACCCCAGTCCCAGCGCCGATTCGACCATCACCGCCAGCAATATGCCCGGCCCGGCATGGCCATTGAGCCATTCGCCAAAACCCAGTATCGCCAAGCCGAAACAACCCACGGTAAACCCGGTGCTCAGCGCATTGCGGGTGACCGACGGCGCCTCGTTCCGAACCAGATAAAACATCACGCCCAACGCCGCGAACAGCACTGCACTGCGTCGCGCGACAAACCCTGCCGCAGACGAATACTCAATACTCCAGATCGCCAGCAACCCATCCGGCATCAAACCCCAGACCAGGGCCAGCAGAAAACAGAGGAGGGAAGTGAAGGTCGACACGATACGAAACGATAACTGCATGGCGGATCCTTGCGGCAGTGAGGGAGGCGCCAAAGCATAGCGCCTGATCCCTCACAGGAGTACCGCAAAGTGCAAAATCAGACCTTTCAGTCAGTTCTGATAACTGCAAGCGTCAGAAAGCTTCCGGTAGCTGATTTCTTCAGGCTTGCCTGACGTATCGATGTACTTCATGTCGGCCGTGATCACTTTGCATTCCAGCGTGTTCGGCTCAGTCAGCGCGACCACTTTGCCGATGTTCAGCGGCATACCGTAGTGATAGGGGGTAGCTTGCGAGGACGACGTCTCGTTGGCCTGCGCAAGACCAGTAAACGCGGTGCAGGCGAGGGCGGAAGTCATCAGCAGCGTGCGGATGTTCATGGGACGATCTCCAGTGCAGACGTTGAGTCAGTTCGACGGATAAAGCGTCGAACCTGCCGCACTGGGCGTCAGAGGGAGCTGAGGGCGTGCGGTCCAGTAAAGTCTTGGACCGCGGGGTTAACGGATGGTTAACCCGGTTGAATGCCGCCTGTCGCGAGGGTGTTTCTGTCAGAGGTTTCACATGGGAAACGATCTACGGGATCTTCGGCTTGATCCTACAAGGTCAGACGCCTTGTCGACTTTCGCCTGATGGGTAGGAGCGATTACTGTTTGGGTTCGCTGAAAAATCAGCGGACAGGTTTGGTCACCTGATAACACCGCACATATATGTGCCATGATTCGCGCCGCGGACTTCTACGTCCTCGTGGTGCGTTGCAATGGTGGCTGTGTGCGGGACGCCTTAGGGCGAGCCGATTGGGTGTTGTCGGTTGACCAAGCCTGTACACAGCCGCCTCCCACCGTTTGGTCACGGTGCTGGCGATTACTAATTAATACCCGAGTAATTACTATGCCTACGCGCCCTGGGCAGAAATTCTTACCCACCGAGGACGATTTCTTTCGGCGAAATCGATTCGTTCGATCCGCCCATCCCCCGAGTCAAAGTAAAACAAAGCACCTTGCAGAAAGTTCGAAGTGAACTCGCTGGAAACCAGCAACACGTTCACATCTTGATGATCGGAAGCGCATTGCCATTGCACTCTGCCTCCTCGCGACGCATCTGCATCCTCATACATAAATCTGACGTCTTGGGTGGCGCGAACCTCATAGATATAGGTGCCGACTATTGGCGATCCACGCAGCAGCGAAATCGTGTTTTTCGGGCCTGCCAATTCACAATTGATCACGTTGCTTGATCGAGGTTCAACAGCACATGCCTGAATGCAAACAGTTACAAGCCAAAAGCCGAACACAATTTATTCATCTGATTCGGTCGCATTGTCCGTATTGAACTACGAAGGCAAGCAAACGAGTAAAATCCCGTTCGCTAGTCACCAACTGGCTCAATTGTTAAGAGCGTGAATCAGAGGGTCTTGATAAGACTCATCGATTTCGATCCCTGCGGCGCGGGCTTTTTCTTCCAGTTCAAGTCTTGTCTTGTGGTAGGCATTCAACCTTCCTGGCAATAGTTCCTTCCAGTGCTGCCTCTCTTTTTTGTCTGTAATGCCGTCGAGCCAGAACTCACTCTCTGATTGAAAATCCAGCGTAATAAGGTAAGTCGCCTTTTCGGTTGGGGCTTCTGAATCGTTTTGCTTCCACGCTTTAAGGTTGAGATAGATGCCGTCTTTGTAAAAATACCATCTGTAAAAAGAGCCAATCTGAAGCCATCTCTTCAGATCCAACTGATAATCCGGATCCAGCCAAGGATGGCTGCTGACGTATCGCCCGAACACCTCGTCAGGACTACTGATTTTTCCCGCCTGCGAGCCAGAGATCCTAGGATCTTCTGGAAAATAAAAGTGTGACCAGCCAGATTTTTTTATTTTGTCTATTAGACTGAATATCAAGTCCCGATATTGTTCGTGTGTGCTTCCTTTTGGTAGCCCACGTAATATTACGTTTAGGTTTTCGATGTTTTCTGTCGTGTCTTTGTCTAATGCAACTGTAATATTTACAGCCTGCTCCAGACTTAAAATACTGCCGTTATTTTTTACGTTGATCGTCGGTAGGTCGGTGTCATTTGCCGATTTTTGTATTTTATACCAACAGATATTTACCTGGGGCATGCAGCTTTCTGTGAATGGAATCGGTGTGTTTTTTGTGATATTTTTTATGGAAGATAAAAGTTCGATTTCAATGATTTCTGATTGATTGGTCATAGGGGTCTCTGTCGAGTTGCTAACGTCATCGCATCCACTGATCAATATTAAAATGGCGATTAGGATTTTTTTCATTGTTGATTTGACCAGGTGGAAATTATTTTTATCTCGCCTTCCATGTATTCGGCTTTTTTACCCATTAGGAAGTGGTACTGATTGGCAATTTCAGTGATAAAAACCATTCTGTCAGTTTCATCATAAAGATCACCTTTCTTCATTTGAACTCGTAATTCAGGCTGTTCAACGTCGCAGGCGGTGCTAAAAGCGGCTACTCTGACCGGAACAAATGGAGCCCACTCAAATCCTGCTTGCATTTTAAGCGTAGTTTGAAATGCCTTGCCATCATAAATAAGAGGCTGAAGAATCTTTCGTTGCTCATGGTTTGCAATGTCCATTAGTGACGACAGTTGCATCTCGCGCCTAGCGGTGCCTTTAGATAGACTTTCTGTGTTTTGAATAGATTTAAATCCTGATTTAATCTCGTCGGTAACATGCAAATTACCAAGTGTGCTGAGCGCGTCATTCGCCCAGGGCAAACTATCGATATTGGTTTTGATCTGCCCTTCGCAACTGCGCGCATTACGCTCCGGCGCGCATTCATTGAATTGATCTTTATATTTGCTGTAAAACCAATGCCAAACAAAAATATCTTGAAATAGCCAGAAATTGCCTTTGCCCAGTTCGTTTTTACCAATACGCAGAGGAGGTTGAAAAGCGAGGGGCGTAAGTGTCAGGTAGGGTTCACTCGGAATAAAATCCAACCCGCATTTGACCTGCTTGCTGGCAAACGCCGCGAGTCCCATCCAATAGAAGCGACCCTTGAGTTCCGGTTTTCCATCTTCACCTTGTTCGAGATAGAAACTGGCGTAAGCAGCGGCAATTCTTGCGGCACGAGCGCCAAAGTCAGAGATCAATTCATATTTGCTAGAGGCAGACGAGCGCTTTTTGCTGAGGCGGCGTATGGCTTCTTCCTGGCCCATGGCCCACAACTTGTCGCAGCCTAGGACAACCTCGTGGACGGAGCATTCTTTGGCATTTGTTTTAAAGGTTGTGATTGGCGCACTCATTTCTTTCTGCTCGCTTCATAGTCGTCGGCACCGGAAGGCACGACCAGTTCATCCCATACAAGGTGGGCTTTCACCGGTTCTTCTGCATCTGTCTGGACCCGCGGGTGGAGGCCGGCGGCATCGCTCCTCGATATTTGGGGAGCGGTTTCCGATGGCACGATCAGTGCCGCTTTGACTGATTTAATCGGTTGTCCACGACGCGTGACAAACTTGAGTTGTTCGTCGTATCGCTCACTTATTTTCTTCGCGTGCAGCAAGCTTCCTGCCCGTGCTTGATCTGCAATGACAGGAACAAGCGGTGCAAGAATGCCAATGCCTGTCCCCACCCCAGGCGAGCCCCCGGTATTCACCTTCACCTCAGCCCCACTGATCGTCACACCCCCCGCATCAACCTTGACGAAACTCCCGCCAGCCTTGGCCGTCAGTTCCATTCCGCCTTCAACCACCACCTTCTCGCCAGCGTGGTAATGAATCTCCTGACCCGCCTCGACAAACTGCGCTGTGCCGATCTTCACATGCTGGGTCACCGCCACGGTCAGGTGATCATCCGCCCGCGCTTCAGTCTTGCGGTCCAGATGGGTAATCCGGTGTTCTTCAACCTTGAACTCGCTGAAAACATTGGCCTCGACCGTGTCATGGCGTTCATTGCCGATGCGGATTTTCTGGTCGTGCTCGATGTTTTCATCCCAGTCGCGCTGGGCGTGCAGGTAGATCTGTTCCGCGCCTTTCTTGTCTTCGATACGGAACTCGTTGTAACCCTTGCCGCCCGGTGAACTGAGGGTCTTGAAGGTGCTGCGGGTCTTGTTCGCCGGCAGGTCGTAGGGGACGACGTTTTCCTTGTGGAACAGGCAGCCGGTGATCAGCGGTTGGTCGGGGTCGCCTTCGAGGAAGGTGACGAGGACTTCCATGCCGACCCGCGGGATGGCGATGCCGCCGTAGGCACTGCCGGCCCAGCCGGTGGCGACGCGTAGCCAGCAGCTGGTGGTGTCGTTGGCCTGGCCGTCGCGGTCCCAGTGGAATTGCACTTTGACGCGGCCGTATTCGTCGCAGTGGATTTCTTCGCCGGACGGGCCGGTGACAATGGCGGTCTGGCTGCCGAGGACTTTCGGTTTCGGGTGTTCGAGGGCAGGGCGGAAGTGCGCGTCCCACGGGGTGGCAAGGAAGGTGTTGCGGTAGCCCTGATGGAAATCGTCTTTGTTGTGGGTGACGTCGCTGGTGACGTTTTTGCCGAGCACTTGCGGCTGCTTGCCTTCGTGCACGACTTCGAGCAACAGCCAGAGGTCGTTCCACTCGGCGCGCGGGTGTTCGCTCAGGGCCATGAAGTGGCCGCTGACGAGGGTCGGCTCGTCGCCTTTACCTTCGGCCAGTTTGTAATCGCTGCGATGGCGCTCCAGCGCGCGGGTGGCCAGTTGTTTGCCGCGCTCGCGGGTCAGGAAGCGGCCGGGGTAGTCGTAGTCTTCGAGATCCGGCGCGAAAGTGCTCTTGGCGGCGCCTTCGGGCAGGATGCGTGGTTTTTCGAAGTCGTAGTCGCGGCGGCTGACGCGGGAGGTGCGGGTTTCCAGGCGCAGGTTGAAGCGCTTGATCACCGGTTTCGTGGCCGCCATGCCGGAGTCTTGCTGGTAGGCCACGGGTGCGAGTTTGCGGAACACCGTCTGGTCATCGCCGAAGACGAGTTTGTGGCCGCTGGCGCTGTGCTGGAAGTGGAAGTGAATGCCTTCCTCTTCGCACAGGCGCTGGATGAAGTGCAGGTCGGACTCGTCGTACTGCACGCAGTAATCGCGCTCGGGGTAGATCGCGCCGAGCTGGAAACTGTAGGCGTCAGACAGGATGCCGCGCGCCTCCAGTACCTGGGCGATGATCTTCGGCACACTTAAATGCTGGAAAATCTGCTGGTCATGGTTGTGGCGCAGGTAAGCGAGTTGCGGGACCAGGCTGATGCTGTAGCGCGTCAGGCTTTTGCCGGAATCGCCTTGCTCGATGCGATAGACCAGACCGTGAATGATGCCCTTGCCGGTGGCGCCGAAGGTCAGGCAGCCAGGTTTGTGCAGCAACTCTTCAAGTTTCAGGTCGGGACGGGCGCTGACCAGTTCGATGTCGAAACAGAACGGTTGATTGAGGGTTTCGCGACCGACGAAGCTGAGCACTTGCAGGTCAACGGAAACGCCTTCCAGCGTCAGGGAAATATGGGTTGCGTTCGCGTCCAGCATGCCTTTAATTCCGTCCTTTGAATAAGCTGGTGCGGATGGTGCAGGATTAAACCGCCACGTTCAAGGCGCAAATGGCGTAGGAGTGGATGCGTTGGGCTATCGGGAAAACCCTTAGATACAAGGTTTCGGCCAATGAATGCAGGGGATTTTTAGTTTTCTTTTCCTGGGTATCACTGCGCCACAACTTCCAGGCGGCCAAGAATCAACAGTCATTTCCAGACTAAAGTCCTCTTCGACCGATAAAAGCCTGCTGCCGCCATTGCCGATGATCCTGTTGATCGTTCCTACGCTCTGCGTGGGAATGCCTCACTGACGCTCCGCGTCCGCTTTGGACGCGGAGCGCCCCGGGCTGCATTTCCACGCGGAGCGTGGGAACGATCTATCAGATGAGTTGCTGCCGATACGGCAAATCCGGCCCGGTCTTGCTGCACGTCAGCGCCGCTGCCTGTACCGCAAACTTCAACATTCCGTCGATTTGCCCGCGCTCAAGGGATTGCACACCCGCAACCGAATCCAGCTGCTGCTCGGTCAACCAGGTAATCAACGCCGCCTGGAACGTATCGCCCGCGCCCACGGTATCGGCGATTTTCACTGAGCTCGCCGGTACTGACCACGAACCCTGAGTGCGGCTGAACACCGTGGCACCTTCACCACCTCGGGTCAGGAACACCAACTGACAGCGATGCTGCAACCAACCTTCAATCACCCGCTGCGGATCCTGCTCGGGGTACAACAGACTCAAATCCTCATCGCTGACTTTGATCAGATCCGCCAACTCAACCAGCGTCGCAATCCTCGAACGCCACAGGTCGATATTCGGTTCAGGATTGAGTCGGACATTCGGATCAAGGCTGATCAGGCGTTTTCCGCTTTCCCGCTGCACCAACGCCAGCAGCGTGTCGGCAATCGGCTGCACCACCAGGGAGAACGAGCCAATGTGCAAACCACGCACTTGCGGGCCCAGCTCAGGCAAATGCTCAGGTTTGAGCTGGCGGTCCGCGCAACCTTCACCGCGAAAGCTGTAGTGCGGCGAGCCATTGGCCCCAACCGCGACCATTGCCAGTGTGGTCGGTGCGGCGAAGTCCACCAGGTAATCCGGGCGCACACCTTCGTCCTGCAGCACTTGCTGCAAGCGTCGGCCAAGGTAGTCGGTGGAGAGTCCTGCAAAGAGCGCCGCTTCCACGCCCAATCGCCGCAAGCCAACCGCCACATTGAACGGCGAACCGCCGGCAATTGCCTTGAAATTCACTTTTGAAGCCAGGCCGCTGGCGTCGTCTTCACTGAAGAAATCGAACAGCGCTTCGCCACACACCAGATACATAGTTGTTCGCTCTTTAAAGGGTTGCGACATGTTGTTGATAACGTTCATAGGCCTGCTGACAGGCCGCCACATTGTCAGCAATCGGCAAGGTTTCACTGGCCAGATCGAGCTTTACACAACGCTCGCAAAGGTCCGCCAGACTGTCCTCGTGGCCGTTTGCCCTGGACTTGCACCACGCCGCCTGAATCGCTGCGCCCAGGGCTGCCGCTTCGCTCTGCTCGGTACAGATCACTGGGGTGTTCATAATGTCGGCGACGATCTGCCGCCACACCTGGCTTTTCGAGCCGCCGCCGATCAGGCAAATGCTGCGGCTTTGTAAGCCATTCTGGCGCAGCAGGTCCAGTCCATAACGCAAACCGAAGGTCGTGCCTTCGACGACTGCGCGGCACAGGTTGGCCTGGGTCAGGTTGGTCATGGTCAAGCCCAGCAGGCTGCCGGTGGCATGGGGCAGGGCGGGGACGCGCTCGCCATTGAGGAACGGCAGCATGCACACGCCTTCGGCACCGATGGGCGCCTGCTCGACCAAATCGTTGAAGTGTTCGATATCTAGGGCGAACAGCTCGCGAATGACCCCCGTGGCGTTGGTCAGGTTCATGGTGCAGATCAACGGCAGCCAGCCGCCGCTGGACGAGCAGAACGTGGCGACCGACGCATCCGGGCTGACTTTCGGCTGGTCAGCATAGGCGTACACCGTCCCCGAAGAGCCGAGGCTCATGGTGATCGCGCCGGGCTTGATATTGCCGGTGCCGATCGCGCCCATCATGTTGTCGCCGCCCCCGCTGGAGACCAGCGCCTGCGGGTTGATGCCAAGCTGTTCGGCGATGCCGGGCAGGATCGTGCCGACTGCTTGATGCGCATCGATCAACTCCGGCAACGCGGCTTGCAGGCGTCCGGTCGGGTCGATGTCGCGCAGCAACTGCAAATCCCATTGGCGGGTCCGCACGTTGAAATACCCGGTGCCTGACGCGTCGCCGTACTCGCTGCAACTGCGGCCGGTGAGCCAATGGTTCAGGTAGTCGTGGGGCAGGAGGATGTGGGCGATCCGGGCGAAAATGTCCGGGTGCTGTTCTTTGGTCCACAGCAGTTTGGAAACGGTGTAGCCGGGCGCGATGACCACACCCAGGCGCTCAAGTGAACCCTTTTCGCCACCGAGTTGAGCCAGGAGACGGTCATTTTCCGGGGTGGATTCGGTGTCGCACCAAAGCTTCGCCGGACGCAGCACCTGACCTTGGTCATCGAGCAATACCAGGCCGTGTTGCTGTCCGGAGACGCCGAGGCCAAGGATGTCCTGACCGTCGACTTTCGCCGCGAGTAACGCACGGCGGGTGGCCAGGGTGAACGCTTCGAGCCACTGGCCGGTGTCTTGCTCGCGGCGACCGTTGGCGCCGCTGATCAAGCTGTGCACAGCGGCTCCCTGGCCCAGGACCTGGCCAGTGTGGGCGTCCAGGATCACGGCTTTGGTGCCTTGGGTGCCGCAGTCAATGCCGATGAATAATTGTTGGTTTGCCATCGAAGGTCCTTGGATCGTCAGGTTCGACATTTAGGTTGTCGGTCAGTCCGTCATCGCGGGTAAGCCCGCTGCCACAGGGGATGTTTAGTCATGTTCGACAACGATCCAATGTGGGAGCGAGCCTGCTCGCGAAGACGGCAGCATTGTCACCGCCGCATTTACGCCAGCACCCGCTCCAGCGTCCGCGTCACACCCACCTCCCGCAAGCTGTTACAACACCATTCAAACGCCGCCACAAACGCCGGAGAACGGGGAATCGCCGTACCAAAGATCTCCTCAACCTGCAGCAACCGCTGGGTCATCAACGCATCATCGGCCACCAAGTCCTGGCAGAACGCCGCCCGCGGATCGGGAATCGAGTAAGTGTCTCCATTCTCATCCACCCCCTTCAAATACAACGCCCAGGCTGCCACCACCAGCGCGGCACGCTTGGTCTCCTGGCCATCGGCAATCAGGCGATTGATCGTCGGAACGGTGAACTTGGGAAACTTCGACGAGCCGTCCGAACACACACGCTCCAGCTGATCGGCGATGGCCTGATTGGAGAAACGCGCCACCAGCGTGTTCTTGTAATCCGTCAGGTCAATGCCCGGCACGGGCGACAGTTGCGGGGTGACGTCCAAGTCCATGTAGGCACGCATGTAGCGCACAAACAGCGGATCATTCATGGTCTCGTGCACGAAGCGATAACCCTTCAGAAACCCCAGATACGTCAGGGCCAAATGACTGCCGTTGAGCAGTTTGATCTTCATCTCTTCATACGGAGTGACATCGTCGGTGAATTGCACGCCGACCTTTTCCCAAGCCGGACGCCCGTTGACGAACTTGTCTTCCAACACCCACTGCACAAAGGGTTCGCAGACCACCGGCCAGGCGTCGTCGACGCCATGTTTGTCGTGCAGTTGCAGCTTGTGTTCGGTGCTGGTCATTGGCGTGATGCGGTCGACCATCGCGTTGGGGAAGCTCACGCTGTTGGCGATCCAGTCACGCAGATCGGCATCGCGCAACGCGGCGAAGGCCAACAAGGCTTTGCGGGTGACGGCGCCGTTGTGCGGCAGGTTATCGCAGGACATCAAGGTGAAGGCCGGCGTGCCGGCGGCGCGACGTTTGGCCAGCGCGGCGCAGAGGAAGCCGAACACGGTTTTCGGTGCGTTCGGGTTGGCCAGGTCGTGCTGGATTTGCGGCAGGTGCGCCATGAACTCGCCGTTGCTGTCGTCGATGCAATAACCGCCTTCGGTAATGGTCAGCGAGACGATGCGGATCTCTGGGCTGGCGAGCTTGTCGATCAACACCTGCGCGCCGTCTTCGGCCAACAGCATGTCGCGAATCGCGCCGATGACCCGGACTTCAGTGTCGTCGCTGTCGCCCAGTTCGAACAAGGTGAAGAGGTAATCCTGCTCTTTCAGATCGTCCCGGGCGCGACGGTCTTCGGCGCGCAGGCCGACCCCGCAAATAGCCCAGTCCAGGCCTTCTCCGGTATTCATCAAGGCGTCGGTGTAATACGCCTGATGGGCACGGTGAAAACCTCCGACGCCGATGTGGGCGATGCCTTGGCGCGTATCGCTCAGGGCGTAGGCCGGCAGGGCCACTTCGGGCGCGAGGCGGTTGAGGTTCTGTTGGTTGAGTTTCATCACAGGCTCTCTAAATCAGGCCGCTGCACGCAGCGGGCGGGTGAGCGCCACGCCGTCGGCATCGAATAAATGGCAGTGTTCGGCGTCCAGGTGCAGGCTCAAGGCTTCGCCGTAACGGCTGGCAAGGTCGCCACGAACGCGCATGGTCAACGCTTCGCCGGAAGCGGTGACGACGTGGCAGAAGGTGTCGCTGCCCAGGCGTTCGCTGACGTCGGCGGTGACCTGCAAGGTGCAGTCGCCGGTTTGCGCGAGGTTGAGGTGCTCCGGACGAATGCCCAGGGTCACCGCGCCGCCGACGTTCAGTTGGGCACCGCTCAGCGGCAGGGTGATGCGGGTGCCGGCGTCCAGCAGGACTTCACAGCTTTGGCTCTCGACTCGGGTGACTTTGCCTTTGAGGAAACCCATTTTCGGCGTGCCGAGGAACCCGGCGACAAACAGGTTGGCTGGCTGGTGGTACAAGTCCAGTGGCGAGCCGACTTGCTCGATTTTGCCGCCGTTGAGGACGACCACTTTGTCGGCCATGGTCATCGCTTCGACCTGATCGTGGGTCACGTAGATCATCGTCGCTTGCAGGTCTTTGTGCAGGCGCAACAGTTCCAGGCGCATCTGCACGCGAAGCGCGGCGTCGAGGTTGGACAGCGGTTCGTCGAACAGGAAGATTTTCGGGTTGCGCACGATGGCGCGGCCGATTGCGACACGTTGACGCTGGCCGCCGGAGAGTTGCTTGGGCTTGCGCTCAAGCATTGGCCCCAGTTCGAGGATGCGCGCCGCTTCACCGACTTTCTTCTCGACTTCAGCCTTTGGTACGCCGGCCAGATCAAGGGCAAACGACATGTTCTTTTTTACGGTCATGTGCGGGTACAGGGCGTAGGTCTGGAACACCATCGCCAGGTCGCGTTTGGCCGGGCTGACTTCGGTGATGTCGCGACCGTCGAGTTCAATGGTGCCGCCGCTGACTTCTTCCAAGCCGGCGATCAGGCGCAGCAGGGTGGATTTGCCGCAGCCCGACGGGCCGACGAAGACCACGAACTCCTTGTCGTTCACTTCCAGGTCGATGCCTTTGATGATGGAAAAGCCTTCGAAGCCTTTTTGCAGATTCTTGATTTTCAGGTTGGCCATGATGATGGGCCTCCACGTGTTGTTATTCAGTTGAGCCGGGCGGGCTTTTCTGTGGGAGCGAGCCTGCTCGCGATTGCGGTAAGTCAGATGCATTAATGCTGCATGACACTCCCTCATCGCGAGCAGGTTCGCTCCCACAGGGATTTGCATGTCGGCAGGTCATTTCACAGCGCCAAACGACAGGCCGCGGACCAATTGTTTCTGGCTGATCCAGCCAAAAATCAGGATCGGCGCACAGGCTAGGGTCGACACCGCCGACAACTTGGCCCAGAACAAGCCTTCGGGGCTGGAGTACGAAGCGATCAACGCGGTCAGTGGCGCGGCTTTCGACGAGGTCAGGTTCAGCGACCAGAACGCTTCGTTCCAGCACAGGATCAGCGACAGCAGCACGGTGGAGGCCAGGCCTCCCTTGGCGATCGGCAGCAGCACCCGGACCATTTCCTGCCAAAGCGTGGCACCGTCGAGGCGCGCGGCTTCGAGGATGTCTTTGGGGATGTCCTTGAAGTAGGTGTAAATCATCCAGACCACGATCGGCAGGTTGATCAGCGTGTAGATCACAATCAGCGCGATGCGCGTATCGAGCAGGCCGAAGCTCTTGGCCAACAGGTAGATCGGCATCAGCACGCCCACCGGCGGCAGCATCTTGGTGGAGAGCATCCACAGCAGCGTGCCCTTGGTGCGCTGGGTTTCGTAGAACGCCATGGAGTAGGCCGCCGGCACCGCGATCAGCAGGCACAGAGCCGTAGCGCTGAACGAAATCACCACCGAGTTCCAGGCGAAGCTGAAGTAATCGCTGCGCTCGTTGATGTGCAGGTAGTTCTCCAGCGTCGGCGTGAAGATGAACTGCGGCGGCGTGGCGAACGCGTCGATTTCGGTTTTGAAACTGGTCAACACCATCCAGAAAATCGGGAAGAAGATCAGGATCGCGATGGCCCAGGCCAGAGTGCCGAGCAGCAGGCTTTGCAGGCGGCGGGATTGTTGAAGAGTCATGGCGCAGGCCTCAGGCTTTGTCTGTCAGGTTTTTGCCGATCATGCGCACCAGCACGATGGCCGCGATGTTGGCAATCACCACCGCGATCAACCCGCCGGCGGACGCCATGCCGACGTCGAACTGCACCAGCGCCTGGTTGTAGATCAGGTACGCAAGGTTGGTCGAGGCATAGCCGGGACCGCCGTTGGTGGTGGTGAAGATTTCGGCGAACACCGAGAGCAGGAAGATGGTTTCGATCATCACCACCACCGCAATCGGCCGTGCCAGGTGCGGCAGGGTCAGGTGCCAGAAAATCGCGATCGGCCCGGCCCCGTCGAGGCGTGCGGCTTCTTTCTGTTCCTGGTCGAGGGATTGCATAGCGGTCATCAGGATCAGGATCGCGAAGGGCAGCCATTGCCAGGACACGATTATGATGATCGACAGCAGCGGGTAGTGCGCCAGCCAGTCCACCGGCTGTGCGCCGAACAGCTTCCAGACGTAGGCGAGAATCCCCGACACCGGATGGAAAATCAGGTTCTTCCAGATCAGTGCGCCGACGGTGGGCATGATGAAAAACGGCGAGATCAGCATCACCCGCACGATGCCGCGACCGAGGAATTCGCTGGCCTCCAGCAAGGCACTGATCAGCACACCCAGTACCACGCTGATTAGCAGCACGCTGCCGACCAGCAACAGGGTGTTGGTGGCGCCGGGCATGAACCCGGAGTCAGTCAGGAAGTAGGTGAAGTTCTCCAGCCCGACGAATTCGTTTTCGCCGGGATAGAGAAGGTTGTAGCGGATCATTGAAAAGTAAACGGTCATGCCCAGCGGCACGATCATCCACAGCAGCAACAACGCCACCGAGGGGCTGACCAGAAACCAGCCGGGATTGGCCAATCGGCTTTTACGCACCGGTTGGGGGATGTCCATGTGAGCTTTGGCAGTTGAAATATTCATGGCGATCACTTGCTCGAAATGCGGCGAGACCCTGTGGCGAGGGAGCTTGCTCCCGCTCGGCTGCGAAGCAGTCGTAAATCCGGAAAATGCGGTCTGTCTGATGAATCGCGTTTCCCGGATTTGGGGCCGCTAGGCAGCCCAGCGGGAGCAAGCGCCCTCGCCACAATTTGGATGGCTAGGGGTTATTTGGGATAACCGGCGCGTTTCATCTCACGTTCGGTGGTTTGCTGGGCCGCCGTCAGTGCCTGGTCGACCGTGGTCTGGCCAATCAGCGCCGCCGAGAACAACTTGCCGACTTGGGTGCCCACCGCCTGGAATTCAGGGATAGTCACCAACTGGATGCCGATGTAAGGCACCGGTTTGAGGGTCGGTTTGCTCGGGTCCGCCGCTTTCAGCGATTCCAGCGTGACCTTGGCAAACGGTGCGGCGCTCATGTAAGCCTCGCTGTAGGTCGAGGCCCGAGTGCCGGGCGGCACGTTGGCGATACCGTCTTTTTCGGCAACCAATGCGCCGTATTCCTTGGAGGTGGCCCAGGCACTGAAGGTTTTCGCCGCGTCCTTGGCCTTGGAACTGGTCGGGATCGCCAGCGCCCAGGAATACAACCAGGCTGAACCTTTGTCGGTGGTCTCATGCGGCGCATAAGTAAAGCCAACGTGCTCGCTGACCTTGCTTTGGTTTTTGTCGGTGACGAAGGAACCGGCAACGCTGGCGTCCACCCAGATCGCACACTTGCCGCTGTTGAACAACGCAAGGTTTTCGTTGAAGCCGTTACTGGAGGCACCCGGCGGGCCGGATTTCTTCATGGTGTCGACGTAGAAATTCAAGGCGTTTTTCCACTCAGGGCCAGTGAATTCCGGCTTCCACTGCTCATCAAACCAGCGTGCCCCATAGGCATTGGCGACGGTGGTGATCAGCGCCATGTTCTCGCCCCAACCGGCCTTGCCACGCAGGCAGATGCCGTACTGTTCTTTGTCTTTATTGGTGAGCTTGCTGGCGAATTCGCCGATCTGGGTCCAGGTCGGGCGCTCGGGCATGGTCAGCCCGGCGTCCTTGAACAGGTCGGTGCGGTAATAGGTGATGGAGCTTTCCGCGTAAAACGGCAGGGCGTAGAGCGAGCCCTTGACCGAAAGGCCTTCACGCACCGAAGGGAACACATCGTCGAGGGCGTAGGTGGCCGGCAGATCCTTCATCGGCTCCAGCCAGCCCTTGGCGCCCCAGAGTGCGGCTTCGTACATGCCAATGGTCAGCACGTCGAACTGCCCGCCCTGGGTGGCGATGTCAGTGGTCAGGCGTTGGCGCAGGACGTTTTCTTCCAGCACCACCCAATTGAGCTTGATGTCCGGATGCTCGGCCTCGAAGGTTTTCGAGAGCTTTTGCATGCGGATCATGTCGCTGTTGTTGACGGTGGCGATGGTCAGCGTCTGAGCGCCAAGACTGACGCTGCTGAGGGTCATGCAGGTGAGGGCAAGCAGAGCTTTTACAGAAGGTTGCATCGTGCACTCCTTTTCTGCACCCGATGGGGGACAGAAGGACAGTTATTGTTTTTGTGTCTTCCGAGGGCAGGAAGAATGTGCACTGATTACAGCCTTCAATTGAGGATGTGACAAATCATCCGTCGCACTTGAATCGATACTTTTTTGCACTGGGATTAATGGGGGGAGATACAAGGACAGGCTTCACAGAGGTGAACAGTCATCGATTTTGTACAGGTTTTCTGGCTCCTTCGCGGGCAAGCCTCGCGCTCCTACAGGTATGGCGTATGGCCCAGAACGACCTGTGACCAAGACGTTCAGGCCAGATTCTGTTCGGTCAGCCGCTGTACCGCCAGCCGCCGGTAATGCGAGGGCGTCATGCCCTTGAGCTGTTGGAACCGCCGATTGAAGTTGGAAATATTGTTGAAACCCGATTCGAAACACACATCGGTCACCGGTTTGTCGCCATCGGCCAGCAACTCGCAGGATTTGCTGATGCGCAGGCGATTGACGAACTCGATGAAGCAGCGCCCGGTGGCTTGCTTGAACACCCGACTGAAATACGTTGGCTTCATGCCTAAATGCTCGGCGACTTCCTCGAGCGGCAGGTCCCGGGCGTAATGCGCAAAAATGTAATCCACCGCCCGGTTGGTGCGATCGATATTGTGTTCATCCGCCAGTTGCGGCGTGGTGGCACCCGACAGCAACTGAAAATCGTCAGAAGCCGCGAGCAGCTCCAGCAGTATGAAAAAGTGCCCGAGCCGGGTGACGCCTTTAGTGTCAGCGATGCGTTGCATCAACGTCATGGCCTGGCGGATGGTGCGCTTGCAACGAAATTCGATGCCGTACTGCGCGCGCTCCAGCAGTGGCGCAAGGGTCTTCAGTTCTGCGAATACCTGATGACCGCTCTCGAACAATTCATCCGTGAAGTTGACCAGCATGTCGCGCTTGGGCACTACCTCGTCTTCGGCCACCTGGCTGATCCAGTTGTGAGGCAGATTCGGGCCGGTCAAGAACAGGGTTTCCGGGTAGAAGTTGCCAATGTAATCGCCGATGAACACCTTGCCGGAACTGGCGACGATCAGGTGCAGCTCGTATTCCTTGTGGAAATGCCACCGCACCAACGGGCAGGGAAATCCATGCTGGCGATAGATGATCGACAACCCGTTGTGGTCGTCCATCAGTTCGTAGGAAGGATCGGTGACTCTTGCGGTTCGGGTCATGTCAGGGCGCTTTTTATTATCATTGCGCCCTGATCATGCCTCTTTCCAGGCCCCTAATGCCAGTGTGCAACGTTCCGTGTGTCAGCCCGGTGTCCGCTCATGCAACGCATGGCCGTAAACCGCTTTCATGCTGTTGGCCGTCCAGCAATAACGAACGATCTCTGATTCGTCGAAAAAGTCGGTATTGATGATGCTGCAGCGCGTGACCCAGTCCCGGGTGGGATTGAACCAGTCATTGATCTGGGTTTTGATGTCCTGAGGCCCTCCCAGAAACGCGTAGCTGGTGGCTGATAACGACCATAGAAACGTTTCGTACGGCGCGTCTTCGAGTGCGCTGGAAACATGGTTTTGCAGATCCTCGGTATCGGTAAACCGTTTGTTTATCCACTTGTGCGGGATGCGCGGCCAGAAGTAATCCTCATCCAGTTCCCGCCGTCCATGCGCCGCCAACACCACCCGGCGGCGGGAACTGATCCGCTTCAGTTCGCCGATGGTTTTTTCGGCGTCGCCGGGGGGGATCACTCGCTGCCCGAGTCGACTCACCAGAAGATCGTTGAGTTTCTGATAATCAAAGGGTTTGGACCCATCCGCGAGTTGGTGGAAATCCAGCACGATGAACTCATCGGGATTGCGGTCAAGGAACGCTGACACGTCTGTCATCAGTTCATCGAGGACCCGATGGGACTGGTATCCGTTGTGGTGAAAATAGAAAATCGACTGGTCCGCGCCCTCGGTGTAACCCAGGCGGATATCAAAGGCCCGGGCACCGTTGGACAGTTGCCAGGCAAATGAACCGTTTTGACACGTCGTCCAGTTGCCGATAACCACATCATAATTGGGTGCCTGTTTATCCATGCCGGCGTTATGGGCGCCCGGCCAGACGATATCGGTCAATTTTAATCGATGGATATCCAGGACGTTACTCATCCACTTTTGTTTGTCTAACGTGCCCGCTGTGTTTTGGGTCATGACAGTTCCTTGTCGTTGACGCGCCCCCTCCGTGGGGCGACGAAATTCATGTATCAGAGTTGGCTGCACGCCACACCTGTGTTGATCGCCCTGCGCAGAAAGGCTTTCATGACCCAGCATAGAAGTGAGTAAGAGGATTTCCAGTCATGGAAACAGTTACACATAGATAGCCGTTTAATGGCACGCCGATTAGTTGGCTCGTTTGGCGGCTTTATATACGTTTGCGGTTCGGCAATAGGAAACAATTTGCGACTCTTCAATGAAGTCAACATTGATGATGTTGCACTTTGCCGCCCAATCACTTTTTTCCGGGTCGAACCAGGCATTGAGTTCATCATGAATATCCACGGGGCCACCGAGGGCGCTGTAACTCGCTGCCGAGAGCGACCATGGTGCCCATGTGCCTGGCGGGTAGGTCAGGACGCTCGTAATGTGCTTCTCCAGATCGGCGGCGCTTGTGATGCCGCTGCCAGACCATTGGTGTTCAATCTGTTCAAGGAACACGTTTCGATCAAGCTGCCAATGCCCAGGGGCTGCGACCAGAAGCCTTTGCTCAGAACTGATTTGCTTGAGTTGTTGCAGGCTCAGAGAACGGTTTCGAGTGGGAATTATCTGGTGCCCCATAAGATGGATCATCATGTTGTTGAAGAAAGTGTAATCAAACGCATCCCCTTTTAGTTCGTGGAAGTCCAGGACAATGAATTCATCGGGGTTCTCGTCAAGAAACTGCCTCAGGTCGGTAAACAAGTTCCCCAAGGTACGATTGTTGCGGTAGCCGTTGTGATGCATTCGGAATTTTCCAAGCCCCGGTTCCTTGGCGTCAAATACGAGTCTGATATCCAACGCTCGAGAGCCTTTGCACAGTTGCGAGTAAAACGATTGGTGCTGACAAGCCAGCCAGTGGGCGCCTGGAATAAGCGGCCAAGAGGCTTTCCAGTCGCTGCCAGCGTTATGGGTGCCCGGCAGGGTCAATTCGCAGAGTGACAACGTGTCAATGGCCGGCGTGCTGGCCATCCAGTTGTTAAGTGTCAGGTTGTTTTGAACAATGGTAGTCATTTAATGCATCCTTGCATCAAGTGGTAAGTTAGATAAATGCCGCCGGATAAGTTTGTCTGAATCTAATCCGGCGAGTTATTTATAAGATGGGGTGTGAAAGGGGTCAATAAGCGTGACGATGCAAAGTGTGTAGCGATAGTGTCGATAGTTAGTGAGTGCGGTTTTTTGCTTCAATCCATTGCGCCATATACTGCGTACTTTTATGGTGGTGATGACGCAACATGCTGCCGGTAAAGTTATCCGTTCTAAGTTGGGCGAGACGTTGTTGGCAGTCTATTAATTTTTCGATAAGTGCCGGGCCATGTTCGGCTTGTCTATAACGATTGGCCAGCAACACCTGCCCTCTGGATTGGGCGTCCGTCCAGAGTGCTTCATCCTTGTACAACCGCACCGCATCATCGGCGAACTCCCGTGCCGTCCGGGCCACGGCGCCAGGCCAGGGATGCTGGCCGTGCATTGCTTCTGCGCCGATAGGCGTTGTGACTGTAGGCGTGCCACACAGCATGGCGTCGATGATCTTGCCCTTGATGCCCGCGCCGAAACGCAGCGGTGCCAGGCACACGCGCGCCGCCGACATCACTTGCAAGGCGTCTTCCGCCCAGTTCATGACATGGAACCCTTGGGCCGCGTTATGCAGCGCAGTGGCCTTGGGCGGCGTGTAAGCGCCATAGATGTGCAGTTGGGCGCCGGGTAGTTGTTCGCGGATCAACGGCCAGATCGCCGTTTTCATCCAGAGCACCGCATCCCAGTTCGGCGCATGTCGAAAGTTACCGATGCTGAGAAAGTGCACCCGATCTTCAAAGGCAGCCGCCGGCACGCTCGGCGGTTCGACCATCAACGGGCACCAGTGCAGCAAATTGCGCGGCATCTTGAACTGCTCGACCAGCAACTCGATTTCCACTTCAGAGATCATCAGGTTCAAATCGCAACGATACAGCGCGGCCATTTCCCGTTTGGCCAGATCGGTATCGGCCATCAAGTCAAACTCTTCGCGCAATGCCGGTGCGAACAGGTCAGTGAAATCATTGTTATCGTCGCTGGTCTTCAAGCGATCCTTGAGACGCTGATGTCGGGCGTGCCGCAGGCTTTGCAGATCCGAAGTTTCAAGCACTCGCAAGGCGGCGGGGCAGTGTTTCTCGACACGCCAGCCGAATTGCTCTTCCATCATGAATTGATCAAACAGCACGATATCCGGGGCCAGTTGGCTGACGAAGTCGTCGAAACTGCTGTTGTTCAATTCGATCGGGACTTCGCGAATGCCTAGCGCCGTCAGATCCGCGCGATGTTCACCGGTACCGGCCGGACTGCTGAAGGTAATATCCCAGCCTTGTTTCAGAAACGTATCCAGAATCTGCATCACATGCCCACTGGCGGCCGAAGAGCGGGGCTCGGGCCAGACGTAACCAATGACGAGGACTTTGGTTGCGCGGGGCTGATTCATGAACGGTATTTCCTTGACTCGGGATGAGGGCTGAGTGACGCGAGAGGCGCGGGATTTAACCATATCTGGCCGCAAGGGATCACGACGTCGATGGAATGTTCTGCCATCCAGGGCGGCCTGTGCAACCGGTGGTGGGCAGGCTAAGGCTATGGAAAACGTGCTCAGGTTTATCCGCACAGGTCCGGTAGCAAGGTTGTTAGTGTGATGGATTGTTTCAATAAACAGGGAAGGCGCATTGATTGCTCAAGTGCAGCAGGATCATTTATAGGCAGCTAAGGTTTGCCGTTGATACGGCAAACCATTTTTTGGAAAAAGTGCGCCTAAGAAAATGTAATGAATGATTAAGCAAGCATGCCTTTGACCTTGTCGCGCAACTTATCAATCGAAAACGGCTTGCCGATCACTTGCATGCCCGCAGGGAGCTCGATGCTCTCGGCATAACCGCTGGCGAACAGGATCGGCAATTCATGACGCAGCATCCGCGCCTGTTTCGCCAGTTCTCTGCCATCCATATCCGGCAAACCCACATCGGTCATCATCAAATCGATGTGCTGGTCCTCATCGTTTAGAAACTCCAGCGCCTTTTTGCTGCCATCGGCCTCAAGGACCTTGTAGTCCAGTTCCTCCAGTACATCGACGATCAGCATGCGCACGATGTCATCGTCTTCTACTACCAGGATGGTGGACGGGGTGGAGGACATAAGAGGGCTCTCAAGGTAAATTCAGGGTCGCAGGTCGATCGAAATCGCCGGGCTCTATCATGAGTAAGTGGCAGATCCCGACAAGTTCCCGGCGTTGTGCAAAAAAGAATAGCTGTACAAGAGACGGCAGGATAACCGCTCCTTAGATCGATCGCAGCTAAATGCGGGTATTTGCCCGGATCGGCCGCAGAAAGTTGGATCAATGTGCCCGTTTTGGGGCAAACTCCCTGGTTTTGAACAGTTCGACAAGGCCTCCCCATGACCCCTGCGTCTTCGGTTGATGAGCAACGATTCCGTAAACTCCTGAGCCGCAACATCAGTCTGCCGTTGGGCGTTGGTGTGCTCAGCGCGGTGTTCTTTGTCTCGCTGATCACTTACCTGCTGTCGGTAATCCAGTGGGTCGAGCACACTGACCGGGTGATCAATAACGCCAATGAGGCGGTGAAACTGACCGTTGATCTGGAAACGGGGATGCGCGGCTTTCTGCTCAGCGGCGATGAGCATTTTCTCGACCCTTACGAAACGGCCAAGCCGAGAATCGCGGTCGCGCTCAATACTTTGCTCGAGCTCACGGCCGACAATCCGGTTCAGACCGATCGTCTGCGCCGACTCCAGGCCTTGCAGGTTGAGTGGGCCAACTATGCGCAATCCATGATCGAGTTGCAGCGCACCAACGGTGATTATCGCGGTGCTGTCAAAGCTGGGCAGGGCAAACGGCTGACCGACGAAATCCGCAAGCAATTCGAAGACGTGATCGACATGGAGCAGCAGTTGCGCACCACGCGCAACGAGGAAGTGCGCCGCACCACGATCTGGAGCATCTCCCTTTACCTGCTGTTCATCCTCGGCATCAGCGGTTTGCTGGCCTATATCGGTCGTCGCGATTTGCTCAACCTGTCCCAAAGCTATAGCGCCAACCTCGCCGCACAACAGGCCAGCGCCCGGCGCCTGGAACAGCAAGCGTGGCTGCGCAACGGCCAGACCGAACTGGCCGAGCAGGTGCTGGGGCAACTGTCCCTGAATCTGTTGGGGCGCAACATCCTGCAGTTCTGCGCGCAATATCTGGGCACTGCGGTCGCTGCTATTTATGTGCGCGAAGAACATGGCGGCCTCAGACGAATAGCGTCCTACGGTTTTTCTCGCGAGCAGGAAGAGCGCGACCAGCAGATCTACAGCGATGAAGGGATTGCCGGCCAGGTGGCGCAACAGGCTCGCCTGATCCGTCTCGATGACGTGCCAAGCGACTATTTCAAAGTCAGCTCCGGTCTGGGCGAAGGCCTGCCGCGTAGCGTGCTCGTGGTGCCCACCAGCGACGATGATCGGGTTAATGGCGTGATCGAGTTGGGTTTCCTGCGCCCCTTGGACGACCGCGACGTCGAATTGCTCGAGCTGATCGCCGGCAACATCGGCACGTCAATCGAGGCCGCTCGCTACCGTCAGCGTTTGCAGGAAGTGCTGGCCGAAACCCAGCAGCTCAACGAAGAGCTGCAAGTTCAGCAAGAAGAACTCAAGACCGCCAACGAAGAGCTCGAAGAGCAATCGCGGATTCTCAAGGAGTCCCAGGCTCACCTGGAAACCCAGCAAGTCGAGTTGGAGCAGACCAACGAACAACTCGCCGATCAGGCACAGATCCTGGCCGATCAGCGTGATGCGATGGACTTGAAGAACACCGAGCTCAACCAGGCCCAGGCCCAGCTTGAAGAGCGCGCCGAAGAATTGCAGCGATCGAGCAAGTACAAGTCCGAGTTCCTCGCCAACATGTCCCACGAACTGCGCACGCCGTTGAACAGTTCGCTGATCCTGGCCAAGTTGCTGGCGGAAAACCCTCAGGAAAATCTCAGCGCCGAGCAGGTGAAGTTCGCCGAGTCGATCTACTCCGCCGGCAATGACTTGCTCAATCTGATCAATGACATTCTCGATATTTCCAAGGTCGAGGCCGGCAAGCTGGAAATGCGCCCCGAGAACACCAGCGTTGCGCGTCTGGTGGACGGACTGCGCGGAATGTTCGAGCCGATGGCCGCTGACAAGAAGCTGGAGTTCGAGGTCGACGTGCAGCCCGGTTCGCCGATGATGCTGTTCACCGACCGCCAGCGTCTGGAGCAAGTCGTTAAGAATCTGCTGTCGAACGCGGTGAAATTTACCGAAAAAGGCATCGTCAGCCTCACGGTGGCGTCCCAGCCGAACGACGGCATCGCCTTTATCGTCCGCGATTCCGGGATCGGCATCGCCGCCGACCAGCAGGACAGCATTTTCGAAGCCTTCCGCCAGGCCGACGGCACCACCAATCGCCGTTATGGCGGCACGGGGCTAGGCCTGTCGATTTCCCGCGATCTGGCGGCGTTGCTGGGCGGTTCGATCAGCGTCACCAGCGAGCCGGGGCAGGGCAGTGTGTTCACCCTCGTGCTGCCGCAGCAATACGTAGAACCGGGTGATGCGCCCCTCGCGCCGATGCAGGCTACCCCGGTCGCCGCAAAACCTAGGGTGACAACGCCCGCGCTGGTGCCGCTGATTGCCGAAGTCGACATTCCACGTTTCGATGATGACCGCAGCAAGGCGCCATTCACCACCCGTTGCATCCTGGTGGTGGAAGATGAGCCGAATTTTGCAAACATTCTCTACGATCTGGCCCACGAACTGGGTTACCAGTGCCTGGTCGCTCACGGGGCCGATGAAGGCTACGACCTGGCCAAGGAGTTCATTCCCGACGCCATTTTGCTGGACATGCGCCTGCCGGACCATTCCGGGCTGACCGTATTGCAGCGTCTGAAAGAACATGCCGAAACCCGCCACATTCCGGTGCATGTGATTTCGGTGGAAGATCGGGTCGAGGCGGCCATGCACATGGGCGCGATCGGTTATGCGGTCAAGCCGACCACTCGCGAAGAACTCAAGGACGTGTTTGCCCGCCTCGAGGCCAAGCTGACCCAGAAGGTCAAACGGGTGCTGCTGGTCGAAGACGATGATTTGCAACGCGACAGCATTGCTCGCCTGATCGGCGACGAGGACATTGAAATCACCGCCGTCGGCTTCGCCCAGGAAGCGCTCGACCTGCTGCGCACGACCATTTTCGATTGCATGATCATCGACCTGAAGCTGCCGGACATGCTCGGCAACGATCTGCTCAAGCGCATGTCCACCGAAGATATCTGCTCGTTCCCGCCGGTCATCGTTTACACCGGACGCAACCTGACCCGGGACGAAGAGGCTGACCTGCGCAAGTACTCGCGCTCGATCATCATCAAAGGCGCTCGCTCACCCGAGCGTTTGCTGGATGAGGTCACACTCTTTCTGCACAAAGTCGAATCCAGGTTGTCCCATGAACGCCAACGGATGCTCAAGACCGCGCGCAGCCGCGACAAGGTCTTCGAAGGCCGCAAAGTGCTGCTGGTGGACGACGATGTACGCAACATCTTCGCCCTGACCAGCGCTTTGGAGCAAAAGGGTGCAGTCGTGGTCATCGGCCGGAACGGTCGTGAGGCGATTGAAAAACTGAATGAAGTCGAGGACATCGATCTGGTGTTGATGGACGTGATGATGCCGGAGATGGACGGTTTCGAAGCCACCATCGAGATCCGCAAGGACCCGCGCTGGCGCAAGCTGCCCATCATTGCGGTGACGGCCAAGGCCATGAAGGACGATCAGGAGCGCTGCCTGCAAGCCGGCTCCAACGATTACCTGGCCAAGCCCATTGACCTGGATCGCCTGTTTTCGCTGATTCGCGTGTGGTTACCGAAGATGGAACGCATTTAGTGGAACGCATTGAAACAGTGGCGCGTAACAGCGAGATCGAATTGCGGTTGTTGATCGAGGCGATCTACCTCAAGTACAGCTACGACTTTCGCGATTATTCCGGCGCTTCGATCAAGCGCCGGGTCAATCATGCGTTGGCGCAATTCGAGTGCAATACCATTTCGGCCCTGCAAGAAAAGGTGCTGCACGATCCGACCGCGTTCATGCAGTTGCTGCAATTGCTGACGATCCCGGTCAGCGAAATGTTTCGCGATCCTTCGCATTTCCTCGCGATCCGCAAGGAAGTCGTGCCACTGCTCAAGACCTATCCGTCGATCAAGATCTGGATCGCAGGTTGCAGCACGGGTGAAGAAGTCTATTCGATGGCAATTCTGCTGCGCGAAGAAGGCTTGCTCGATCGCACGATCATCTACGCCACCGATATCAATCCGCGCTCGCTGGAGAAGGCCAAACAGGGGATTTTCTCCATGGAGAATGTCCGCGCCTACACTCACAACTACCAGCAGGCCGGTGGCCAGCGTTCGTTCGCCGACTACTATACGGCGGCGTATGGCTACGCGATTTTCGACAAGACGTTGTGTGAGAACGTGACGTTCGCCGATCACAGCCTGGCGACGGACAGCGTCTTTTCAGAAACGCAATTGATTTCGTGCCGTAATGTTTTGATTTATTTCAACAAAAAGCTTCAGGATCGCGCGTTCGGTTTGTTCCATGAATCCCTTTGTCACCGGGGATTCCTGGTGCTGGGCAGTAAGGAAACTCCGGATTTTTCCGCCTTCGGCAACCAGTTTTCGCCCTTGGTCAAACAAGAACGGATTTACCGTAAATCATGAACAATGCAGCGGATTTGCCTTCGATAGAAGCTATCGTGATCGGCGCTTCGGCCGGTGGGGTGGAGGCATTGCTCAACATTCTCAGTCCGTTGCGTAAAGGTTTCATGCTGCCGATCATCGTAGTCCTGCACCTGCCCGACGAGCGCCGCAGCCAACTGGCCGAAGTCTTTGCCCGCCGGGTCTCCATGCCTGTCGAGGAAGCTGGCGACAAAATTGATGTGGCAGCCGGAACGTTGTATTTCGCCACTCCGGGCTATCACTTGTCAGTGGAGCAGGACCGCAGTTTTTCCCTGAGCCTTGAGGATCGCGTGCATTACTCGCGGCCTTCCATTGATTTTCTGTTCGAGTCGGCGGCCGATGTCTATGGCCCAGGCCTGGCGGCCGTGCTGCTGACTGGCGCGAACCGTGATGGCGCACACGGATTGGCGCGGGTCAAACGTCGTGGCGGCCTGACCATCGTGCAGGACCCGGACGAAGCCCAGGTCGCGACCATGCCTCGGGCGGCGCTGGATTTGCACTGCCCTGACCACATTCTCCCAATACGCGGCATCGGCCGTCTGCTTGTCGAGCTGGAACGAATAGCATGCTAAGTAACATCCAAGCCAAATTGCTGATTGTCGACGATCTGCCGGAGAACCTGCTGGCACTTGAGGCGCTGATCAAGCGTGAAGACCGCATGGTCTACAAAGCCTTGTCCGCCGACGAAGCCTTGTCGTTGCTGCTGCAACACGAATTCGCCATGGCCATTCTCGACGTACAGATGCCGGGCATGAACGGCTTTGAACTGGCCGAGTTGATGCGCGGTACAGAGAAGACCAAGAACATCCCGATCGTGTTTGTCAGTGCCGCAGGCCGCGAGCTGAACTACGCGTTCAAGGGTTACGAAAGCGGGGCCGTGGACTTCCTGCACAAGCCACTGGATATTCACGCCGTCAAAAGCAAGGTCAACGTCTTCGTCGACCTCTACCGCCAAAGCAAGGCGATGAAGCAACAGGTTGAAGAGCTGGAGCAGGCTCGCCGCGAGCAGGAAGCGCTGCTCAAGCAGTTGCAGACCACCCAGAATGAACTGGAGCAAGCGGTGCGCATGCGCGATGACTTCATGTCGATCGTCGCCCACGAAGTCCGCACGCCGCTCAATGGCCTGATCCTCGAAACCCAGCTGCGCAAGATGCACCTGGCCCGGGACAACGCGTCGGCGTTCACCCTCGACAAGATGCACGCCATGGTCGACCGTGACGAGCGGCAGATCAAAAGCCTGATCCGTCTCATTGAAGACATGTTGGATGTGTCACGCATCCGCACCGGCAAGTTGTCGATCCGCTCGACCAGATTTGACCTCGTGCAGTTGGTCAGCAACCTGCTGCAAAACTTCGCGCCGCAAGTTGACGCCGCCGAGTGTTCCGTTGCGTTTACCGCCGAGCAGCCAGTGGTCGGCAATTGGGACGAATTTCGTATCGAACAAGTGATTTCAAATCTGCTGACCAACGCCTTGCGTTATGGTGGCAAGAGCCTGATTGATGTCAGGGTCTACAGTCACGAGGGTCAGGCACGGGTCGAAGTGCAGGACCGCGGGATCGGTATCAGTGAAGAAAACCAGAAGCGCATTTTTCAACAGTTCGAACGGGTGTCAGCCAAAACCGTGGTCGCGGGGCTGGGACTGGGGCTGTTTATTTCCGAGCAGATCGTCGCCGCCCATGGCGGCTCCATCGCCGTCGAGAGCAAGATCAACGAGGGCGCCTTATTTCGCGTTTGTCTGCCGTTGTAGGAAAACAGCCGGATAAACGCAACCTCTGATCGACCCCATGGTCGTATCAGCAGCTATTGACCGAACAAAGGCTTCCCATGAGTGAAGATGCACAAGATGTAGTACTCATTGTCGAGGATGACCCCTCGATTCTGATGGTATTGTCCGCTTACTTGTCGGGTGAGGGTTACCGGGTGCTGCAGGCCGAAAACGGCGAGCAGGCCTTCGAAATATTGGCGAGCAAGCCGCACCTGGACATGATGATCACTGATTTTCGCCTGCCTGGCGGCATCTCCGGCGTGCAGATCGCCGAGCCTGCCGTAAAGCTGCGACCAGAGCTCAAAGTGATATTTATCAGCGGTTATCCGCAGGAGATCCGCGAGACCGACAGTCCGATCACGCGCAAGGCGCCGATCCTCGGCAAGCCATTCGATCTGAACGTGTTGCAAGAGCTGATGCAGGACATGCTGTCGTAAACAGCCCCGAAGCCCCCGTCATGGGGGCTTTCAGATTCGGATCATCTCCCGCACCTTGGCCGTCAACAGGTCGAAGGTGAACGGTTTGGTGATCATCTGCATGCCAGGGTCAAGGAATCCACCGCGCACCGCTGCGTGTTCGGCATAGCCGGTAATGAACAACACTTTCAGATCAGGCCGGTACTGCCGACCGATTTCCGCCAGTTGCCGGCCATTCATCCCTGGCAATCCCACATCGCTGATCAACAAATCGATACGCTGGCCGGAATCGAGAATCGGCACCGCGCTGTCGGCATCGCCTGCTTCGACGAAGGCGTAGCCCAACTCACTCAGTACCGCGCTGACCAACACCCGTACCGCCGGATCATCCTCGACGATCAGCACGGTTTCTCCGTCCTGAGCATGAGGCGCGTGTGCGATGTCGATCAGCGTGTCCTCGACTAGCGCACCGTTGTAGCGCGGAAGATACAGGCTCACCGTCGTACCGTTGCCCACTTCACTCTCGATGGTGACGTGGCCGTGGGATTGCTTGCTGAAACCGTAAATCATCGACAAGCCCAAACCGGTGCCCTGGCCGATCGGTTTGGTCGTGAAGAACGGATCAAAGGCTCTGGTGATGGTGCCTTCCGGCATGCCGCAGCCAGTGTCGGTCACGCGCAGCACGACGTAATCACCCGGTTGCAGGTTGCTGTGAACCTGCGTGAAACCTTTGTCCAGATGCTGATTCGAGGTGTTGACCACCAGTTTCCCGCCTTCGGGCATGGCGTCGCGGGCGTTCAGCACCAGGTTGAGGAGGGCGCTTTCGAGTTGGTTGGGGTCGGCCTCGGCCACCCACAAGTCCTCGCTCAACTGCATGTCCAGCTGAATGCTTTCGTTGATGCTGCGCTGCAGGAGCTCGCCCATGGACACCACCAGGGTATTCATTTTCACGGGTTTTGAATCCAGCGACTGGCGTCGGGAAAACGCCAGCAGACGATGGGTAAGACCGGCCGCGCGATTGGCCGAGGTCACCCCCAGATCGATCAGGCCGTCCAGGTCATCGGTGCGACCTCGGGCCAGGCGTCGACGTAGCAACTCGAGGCTGCCGATGATGCCGGTCAACATGTTGTTGAAGTCGTGGGCGATACCACCGGTGAGTTGGCCGACAGCCTCCATTTTCTGCGACTGTCTGAGGGCTTCTTCGTTATGACGCAGTTGGGCGGTACGTTCCTCGACCTGTTGTTCGAGGGTTTCCAGCGTATTTTGCAGACGCAGTTCGCTTTGGCTCAGGTCAATCAACCGGTCCCTGGCTTCATACTGCCGTCGTCGCCCACGCAATGCGGTAGTGACCAGGCTGATCAATGTCACCGGATGAAACGGGCGCTCGAGGAAGGTCACGTTGCCCAATTGTGGTCCGAGACGTGACGCGGGGTTTTGTTCCGGCCCGCCGTGGTGGGTCAACAGTACGATCGGCAGGTCTGACCAGGCCGGTTGTTCCTCGATCAAGCCCAGCAGCGGTTCGAGGTCGCAACCCAGCAAGGCTTCCGAAGAAATCAACAACAGGCCGGCACCTTGTGCCAGCTCGCTGCACAGCGTGACCAGATCCCGTGTCACAAGACCTTCGAATCCCGCCTCGTTAAGCATCATCAGTGCAATCTGGCTGTCACGTCCCAGCGGCGCGAGAATAAGCGCGCGCTCGGACATCGCCTCGACAACGCTCACCGTTCATCATCCTTGAGCAGTGGCTGGCTGGCACCCAGATAGGTTGGAACGCCGCGCAATACACCCTGGAATGCATCCAAAGGCTCGCCGATGGTCATGCCTGCGCTGCCGATGCGGTATTCGCGAATGGTCGATTCGTGGCTGCCGGTGCGTTTCTTGATAATTGAAATGGCCCGGCGAACCTTGCCTACCGCTTCGAAGTAGCGCAACAGAATCACCGTGTCAGCCAGATAAGTAATGTCGACCGGGGCCTGCATGTCCCCGACCAGCCCATGTTGGGCCACTGTCATGAACGTCGCGGCGCCTCGGCGATTGAGGTACAGCAGCAACTCGTGCATGTGTAGCACCAGCGCGTTTTCCTCGGGCATCGCGGCCTGATAGCCGTTGATGCTGTCGATCACCACCGTTTTGATGTTGCGCTCATCGACGCAACGACGAACCCGGTGCGAGAACTCGCCGGGGGACAGTTCGGCGGCGTCGACTTGCTCGATCAGCAGGTTGCCGGTGTCTTGCAGCGCCTGCAGGTCGATGCCCATGTTTTTCATGCGCTCGAACAGCAGTCCCAGCTCTTCATCGAAGATAAACAGCGCGGCTTTCTCACCCCGGGCGACGGCCGCGGCGGCGAAGATCATCGAGATCAGCGACTTGCCGGTACCGGCCGGGCCGAGAATCAGCGTGCTCGAACCGGTCTCGATGCCCCCGCCGAGCAGGGCGTCCATTTCCTTGATGCCGCTGGTCAACTGCTGGCGGATATAACCGCCGCGGTGTTCAGCGGCGACCAGACGAGGGAACACGTGCACACCGTCGCCCATGATGGTGAAGTCATGGAAACCGCCACGGTACTTTTGACCGCGATACTTCACGACACGTATGCGCCGGCGTTCGGCGCCGTAGTTCGGCGTCAGTTCTTCCAGGCGAACCACCCCGTGCGCCACGCTGTGCACGGTTTTATCGAGGGATTCGGTGGTCAGGTCATCGAGCAGCAGCACGGTCGCGTCGTAGCGCACGAAGTAGTGCTTGATCGCCAGGATCTGCCGGCGATATCGCAGGGAACTCTGGGCGAGCAAACGGATTTCGGAAAGGCTGTCGAGGACCACTCGGGTCGGCTTGACCCGTTCGACCACTTCGAAAATCTGCTTGGTTGCTTCGCCCAGCTCGAGGTCCGAGGAATACAGGAGGCTTTGCTGATGCTCGGCATTGAGCAGACTTTCTGGTGGTGTCAGTTCGAAGATGTGGATGTTTTCATCCAGCTCCCAACCGTGGGACAACGCCCCTTGGCGCAGTTCGCGCTCGGTTTCTGAAAGCGTGATGTACAACGAGCGCTCGCCGGCACGGGCGCCGGCCAACAGAAAATGCAAAGCGACGGTGGTTTTGCCGGTTCCGGGTTCACCCTCCAGCAAGAACACATGGCCGCGGGACAATCCACCGGCCAGGATGTCATCCAGACCGTCGATGCCGGTGGCGGCTTTTGCACTGAACAACTCGTTAGATGTAGACAAAAAAACCCTCTCATGACTAGGGGAAGCGAGGCAGCAGGCTTGAAGTGCCTGAATGGACTGCCTGATCACTTGACCTTTTGCCGTGGCGACGGTTCAACCTTTTTGCCGGTGTGATATCAGTGGCGTTATAAACCCTGCTGCAACGCCGGATCGTCTGGATTGAGTTGTTCCAGCTGCGCCAGAAGGATCTGCACGTTCTGCAATTGTCCGCTTTCTTTCCAGTAGTTGATGAGCAGCACACGCGCCTTGCGATCCGCCGGATGGCGCTGGACGATTTCCTGCAACTGTTTCTGCGCCGCTTCCAACTCTTGCTCGCCGTGCAACGTAGTCGCCAGGTCGTAGCGGTAATCCTTGTTGTTCGGCTCGATCTCGACCGCTTTGGACAGCCCAAGCAGGGCAAATTCACTTTGCCCGTGATGCAGCAACCAAAGCCCCAGGGCATGTTGCAGGTAGGCGGAGTCGGGTTGAGCCTTCAACTGTTTCGCCAGCAATTGCCGGGCTGCGTCGCTTTGGCCTTGTTTATCCAGCACTTCAATCTGCATCACCAACGCAGGCAGATTGCCCGGCTCCAGTTGCAGCGTGCGTTCCAGCGCCTGCTGCGCATCTTTCAGTTCGGCATTGTGCAAGTGCAGACGGGCCAACTGGTATTGGGTTTCGGCGCTTTCCGGGAGACTTTTCAGGTCCCGTTCCCAGGCATCGATGGCTTGCTGCAACGGCCCGAAATACAAGCCCAGGTCATCCGGCGATAAACCCAGCAGCGCGTTGATCGCGGCAGACCGGACGCTTTGTTCGCTGTCGTCGAGTAATGGTCCGATCAGCAAACTGCGCTGCCCACTCGGCACCAGTCCGCCAATGCTTTTGATGGCGGCGATGCGCACGTCGGCCGACGGGTTTTGCAGGTCTGCATCCGCCAGTTTCAAGGCCTGCGGGCTCGGGTAGTTCGGCAGTTCGGCATGCAGCCAGACACGGCGCTTGGGCGACAGGTCAGGGCGACCCAGCTGCTGGTAGAGCACCCGTGCGGCCCCCGGTTGCCCGGCACGTGCCTGGGTCAACGCTTCGCTATAGCCGCGCTTGATGGCTTCCGGCACCACGGGCGTCGTGCTGCGCAGGAAAAACCAGGCAAGAGCGATGGCGAACAGGACACAGAGGCTGATGAGCAAGTAGCGGCGGGACTGGGGCATGCAGGAATCCGGGGCTGGCAGCTTTTGCAAAGCTGTCAGCTTCGGTCAGGTGGGCGTGTGAGTCAAACCCTGACTCAGTCCGATGCCGGCGATTTTGCCTACAAGTCACGTCGACATTGAAACCCGTCGAAGCCCTGAAGCAGTGACTACGCTTGCTGGAGATGGCTCGAAGAGTGTTCCCATGCAACCGCTGCTCCAGTACTTCAAGGCGATGATCAACCCCGGGCTCAAAACCGACCCTGATCCCTGCTATGGCAACGGGCTCACATTGTCTTCTGAAAAAGCAAAAAAAAGCCCCGCGACCGAATGAGGCGCAGGGCTAAAAAGTTGGTTGGTTGCGGCCAACCAAAGGAGCTCTTTAAAAATTACTTGCTGGCGACCGTCTCTGGTTGCCAGCCACCGCCAAGGGCTTTGTAGATCGCGACAATGCCGCGATAAAGATCGGTTTCCGCCGAGGCCTGGGTATCTTCAGCCGCCAGACGCTCACGTTGGGCATCCAGCAGGACGAGGAAGTCCACGGTGCCTTCGCGGTAGCGGATTTGCGCCAGGTCTGCGGCGGCGCGGCTCGCTTCGCTTTGACGGATCAGCGAGATCAGCCGTTGCTGACGTTTACCGTAGTCGCTGAATGCGTTTTCCGATTCTTCCAGCGCCAGCAGCACTTGCTGTTCGTAAGTCGCCAGCGCGCCTTCGGCATCGGCATCGGCGCCGCGCAGACGGGCTCGCACGCTACCCAGGTCGAACGCAGCCCACGTAATGCTCGGGCCGAGCGCCCAGGCATTGGCCGCCGCAGAACCGATCTGCGAACCACGGCCGGCGGTAAAACCAAGGAAGCCGCTGAGGCTGACCCGAGGGAACAGATCAGCCTTGGCCACGCCTATACGGGCGGTGGAGGAGGCCAGTTTGCGCTCGGCGCTGAGGATGTCCGGACGACGTTGCAGCAACTGCCCCGGGTCACCGATCGGCAATGCTTTGGCAATGGCCGGCAAGTCTTTTGGACTCAAGTCGACAGTCAGCTTGTCCGGACGCTCGCCCAGCAGGGTGGCGATACGGTTTTTCTGCCGAACCTGTTCGGCCTGTAACTGCGGCACGCTGGCTTCGACCGAGGCCAGGCGTGCATCGGCACGCTCGACGTCCAGTTGATCGCCGACGCCGGCATCACGCAGGCTTTCGGTGATCTTGCGCGACTCCTGCTGGTTGTTCAGGTTGGCCAGGGCAATCTTTTCGCGCAACTGTGCGCCGCGCAATTGGCCATAAGAATCCACCAGTTCGGCAATCATGGTGACTTGCAGTTGGTACAGATCGGCTTCGAGCGCCTGCTGTTCGGCATCGGCGGACTCGAGGTTGCGCTGGATACGCCCAAACAGGTCGATCTCCCACGCCATGTCCAGGCCGAGGTCATAACGTTCGCTGTTGACCCGTTTGGTGGTCTGGCCCGGGATCTGACCCTTGCCCAAGTCACTGCTGGCGCGGCTGGTGATGGTGGGCATGGCGTCATTGCTGACGTCATCGCGAATCGCCCGGGCCGCTTTCCAGCGGGCGAAGGCCACGCGCAGATCACGGTTGCCTTGCAGCGATTGAGTCACCAACTGGTTGAGGGTCGGGTCTTCGAACTGCTGCCACCAGATGCCTTCGAAACGCGAGCGGTCGAAGTTTTTCTGGCCGGCAGCGCCGTCGGTGGCAGTGGTGATGTTGGCCGGCTCGGTGGCTGGTGTCTTGTAGTCCGGGCCGACGGCACAGGCACTCAAGGCCAGTACCAGAAGGCTCGGCAGGAAGGCTTTCAGGCTCATTGTTGCGCCTCCAGTTGCTTTTCCAGTTTTAGCGCCTTGGCCGCTTTGCGCTTTTCACCGCGCTCCACAAAGTTACGAATCAATACGTAGAACACGGGTGTCAGCAACAGACCGAAGAAGGTCACCCCGAGCATCCCGGAGAACACCGCCACACCCATGGCATGACGCATTTCGGCACCGGCACCGCTGGAGAAGACCAGAGGCACAACACCCATGATGAACGCGAAGGAAGTCATCAAGATCGGACGCAGACGCAGACGGCATGCTTCCAGGACCGCAGCCAGCGGGCTGAGACCTTCGTCCTGCTGTTTATCCTTGGCAAACTCGACGATCAGAATCGCGTTCTTACACGCAAGTCCCACCAGTACGATCAAGCCGATCTGAGTGAAGATGTTGTTGTCGCCTCCCGAAGCAATCACACCGATGATGGCCGACAGCAGGGTCATCGGTACGATCAGGATCACCGCCAGTGGCAGGCTCCAGCTTTCGTATTGGGCCGCGAGCACCAGGAACGCCAGCAATACGCAGAGCGGGAACACGAACAGCGCGGTGTTGCCGGACAGAATCTGCTGGTAGGTCAGGTCGGTCCACTCGTAGGTCATGCCGTTTGGAAGTTCTTCCTTGAGCAGTTTCTCGATCGCTGCCTGAGCCTGGCCGGAGCTGTAGCCTGGGGCTGCCGCACCGTTGATTTCAGCGGTGATGAAGCCGTTGTAGTGCATCACGCGGTCCGGGCCCGAGGTGTCGCTGACCTTGATGAAGGTCGCCAGCGGGATCATCTCGCCTTTGTTGTTACGCACTTTCAGCTGACCGATCTGGTCCGGTTCGAGACGGAACTGTTGTTCAGCCTGGACGTTGACCTGATAGGTGCGACCGAAGCGGTTGAAGTCGTTGGCATACAGCGAACCCAAGTAGATCTGCAGGGTGTCGAAGATGTCGCTGACAGCCACGCCGTGGGTCTTGGCCTTTTCACGGTCGATGGCGGCATCGACCTGCGGCACGTTCACGGTGTAGCTGGTGAACAGCGCGGCCAGTTCCGGCACGTTGTGGCTCTTGGTGATGATGTTCATGGTTTCTTTATACAGCTCGTCGTAGCCCAGGTTGCCCCGGTCTTCGATCTGCAGGCGGAAACCGCCGATGGTGCCCAGGCCTTGTACCGGCGGCGGCGGGAAGATCGCCATGTAGGCTTCCTGGATTCCGGCGAACTGGCCGTTCAATGCACCGGCAATCGCACCGGCCGACATGCTCGGGTCTTTGCGCTCGTCGAACGGTTTCAGGGTCACGAACACGATGCCGGCATTCGGGCTGTTGGTGAAACCGTTGATCGACAGGCCCGGGAACGCTACCGCACTTTCCACGCCAGGCTGTTTCAGGGCCAGGTCGGACATGCGTTTGATCACGTCCTCGGTGCGGTCAAGGCTCGAAGCGTCCGGCAGTTGCGCGAAGGCCACCAGGTATTGCTTGTCCTGGCCGGGTACGAAGCCGGTCGGGGTGTGGGCGAAACCGAAGAAGGTCAGCACCATCAGGCCTGCGTACAACAGCAGGGCAATACCGCTGCTGCGGATAACCCGGGCTACGGTGCCGACATAACCATGGCTGGCGCGTTCGAAGAACCGGTTGAACGGACGGAAAAGCCAGCCGCCCAACAGTTTATCAAGCACTTTGGTAAAGCGATCTTTCGGCGCATGGTGGCTCTTGAGCAGCACGGCGGCCAGGGCAGGGGACAGTGTCAGCGAGTTGAACGCCGAGATCACGGTCGAGATGGCAATGGTCAGGGCAAACTGTTTATAGAACTGGCCGGTGAGTCCCGAAATGAACGCCGCCGGAATAAATACCGCACACAGCACCAGCGCCGTCGCGATGATCGGCCCGGTCACCTCACGCATGGCTTTCTTGGTGGCTTCTACGGGCGTTTCTCCCAGCTCGATGTGCCTTTCCACGTTCTCCACCACCACGATGGCGTCGTCCACCACGATACCGATGGCCAATACCAGGCCGAACAGTGACAGGGCATTCAGCGAGAAGCCGAACAGGTGCATCACCGCAAACGTACCGATTAGCGAAACCGGCACCGCCACCAACGGAATGATCGAGGCACGCCAGGTTTGCAGGAACAGGATCACCACCAGAACCACGAGGATCAGCGCTTCGAAGAGGGTGTGGACCACCGCCTCGATGGAGCCGCGCACGAAGATCGTCGGGTCATAGACGATGCTGAAGTCCATGCCTTCCGGGAAGTTTTTCTTCAGTTCGGCCATCTTGTCGCGAACTTCGTTGGAGATCTCGATCGCGTTGGAGCCAGGGCGCTGGAAGATCGGGATCGCCACCGCAGGCTGGTTGTTCAGCAGCGAGCGCAATGCGTATTGGCTGGAGCCCAACTCAACGCGAGCGATGTCTTTCAGGCGCGTGATTTCACCGTTGTCGCCGGAGCGAATGATGATGTTCTCGAACTCTTCTTCAGAAACCAGACGGCCCTGAGTGTTGACCGACAGCTGGAACGCAGTGGCATTCGGCGCAGGGGGCGCACCCAGTGCACCGGCAGCTACTTGACGGTTCTGTTCACGAATCGCGGTTACCACATCGGTGGCAGTCAGGTTGCGCGAAGCGGTCTTGTTCGGATCGAGCCAGACTCGCAGCGAGTAGTCGCCCATACCGAACAGTTGCACGTCACCGACACCGCCCAGGCGCGCCAGCTCATCCTTGATGTTGAGCAAGGCGTAGTTGGACAAGTAGAGCATGTCGTAGCGTTTGTCCGGCGAGGTCAAGTGCACAACCATGGTCAGGTCGGGCGACGCCTTGTCGACGGTGATACCGATGCGCGTCACTTCTTCTGGAAGTTTCGGCTCGGTCCGGGTCACGCGGTTTTGAACCTGCACCTGTGCATTGTCCAGGTCAGTGCCCAGTGCGAAGGTGATGGTCAGGGTGATCTTGCCGTCAGCGGTAGACTGCGAGGACATGTACAGCATGTTCTCGACGCCGGTAATGGCTTGCTCCAAGGGAGCGGCCACGGTTTCACCGATGACTTTTGGGTTGGCGCCGGGGAAGTTCGCACGGACCACAACGGTCGGTGGCACGACTTCCGGGTATTCGCTGATCGGCAACTGGAACAGCGAGATGGCACCGGCGATCAGGATCAGCAGCGAAAGCACCGCTGCGAAGATCGGCCGTGAAATGAAGAATTGGGAAAAATTCATCAGAGTTGTCGTCCCTTAACCGCGTGGAGTCGCAGCAGCCAGTTTCACAACCGAACCCGGCGCGACCTTGGCAGGTGCGACTTGGGGCAGGTTGCTGGCTTCCAGCGCTTGTCGTTGTTGTGCGAGTGCCGCGAGGGTTTGTTCGCTGGCCATAGGGATCACTTCAGGGGTGACCGGCGAGCCAGGGCGAACCCGTTGCAGACCCTTGACGATGACGGTGTCATCCTTGTTCAGGCCGCTGCGCACGATGCGCAAGCCTTCGATCTTCGGCCCCAGTTCGACGGAGCGATAGGCCGTCTTGTTGTCGGCATCCATTACCAGCACGAATTTCTTGCCCAGATCGGTTCCGACCGCTTCGTCGTTGATCAGGACGGCGGAGTAAGTGCCGCTGCCGACCAGTTTCAAACGGGCATACAAGCCTGGGGTGTACTGTCCGTCAGCATTGTCAAAGACCGCGCGACCGCGGATGGTGCCGGTTTTCGGGTTGACCTGGTTGTCGACGAAGTTCATCACGCCCTGGTGCGGGTTGCCGTCTTCGTTGGACAGGCCGAGGTAAACCGGAGTGGTTGCACCGCGTTTGCCCTGGCGAGCGAGCTGGGTGTATTTGAGGAACACACGTTCGTCGGCGTCGAAGTAGGCGTAGACCTTATCGGTGGAAACAACGCTGGTCAGCGCGGTGGTGTCGGCGGTCACCAGGTTGCCGGCGGTGATTTCCGCACGGCTGACGCGACCGCTGATGGGCGCGGTGACGCGGGTGAAGCTCAGGTTCAGTTTGGCCAGGTCCAGTTGGGCCTGGAGAGCGCCGACGGCGGCGCGGGCTTCCTGGGCTGCACTGGTGCGCGAATCGGCCAGTTCGGCGGAGATCGCGTTGCTGGTGCGCAAGCGTTCGCCACGCTGGGCTTCGTTTTCGCTGCGGGTGGCGTTGGCGCGGCCTTGGGCAACCAGTGCTTCGAGGCGGCGGACCTCGGCCTGGAATGGGCGTGGGTCAATCTGGAACAGCAGGTCACCTTTCTTGACCAGTGCGCCTTCGGTGAAGGCCACTTCATCAATCTGGCCGGAGACCCGTGGACGAATTTCTACGGTTTCTGGCGCTTCAAGGCGCCCGGTGAATTCGTCCCACTCGTTGACCGGTTGTTCCAGGACCTTGGCGACGCTGACTTTCGCCGCAGGCATGGTAGCGGCAGACTCCGGAGCCTTGCCGCAGGCGCTCATCACCAGTACGGCCAACATGGCCAATGGGAAGCGCAAATGTTTGAGTGACTGTTCCATGGATGCATCCGCCAATGTATTGAGATGGGCGGATGATGAGCGGCGGGGTGGTATCGCACGAATCGAATGAAGCAAAGGTAACTATCATTCGGAATGATATAAGTCTGAAGCCAGCCCTCTAGCATGCGCCTTACATTGGACGGCGATCAATTGGATTGATGACAATTCTATGTTGCGCAGAATGCAAGGGATTGGCTTGAGACCGAGTCGCGGGCAAGCCCGCTCCCACAGGGAATTGTGGCGCTGATTAAATCCCTGTAGGAGCGAGGCTTGCCCGCGAAGAGGCCATCAGCCCCAACAAAAGATCAGGATCACGCCAGGCTATCCGGATCCCCGAAGAACATCTGGATCCTGGAGCGCAACCAACGTTCACCCGGGTCATTATCCTGCGACCCACGCCACGCCATGTGCAATTCAAAGCTGCGCACCGGCAAGGGCGGATCTTCAGCTCGCACCCCGCCAGCCGCCGTCAACGCCTCAGCGGTGTAGTCCGGCACCGTCGCGACAATATCAGTCCCGCTGATGAGTGTGCTGAGCCCGTTGAACTGCGGCACCGCGAGCACCACATGACGTTTGCGCCCGAGCTTTTCCAGTTCTTCATCTATAAAGCCGCTCAGGTCACCGGCAAACGACACCAGCGCATGGGGGCGGGCGCAGAAGTCATCGAGGCTCAATGGCCCCGGCACCGTATCGGCGCGCAACAGCTTCGGCATGCTGCGGCGCAGCACTTTGCGCTTGGCGTTGGCCGGCAGGTCGGCGGTGTAGCTGACGCCGATGGAAATCTCCCCCGAGGCCAACAGGCTCGGCATCAGGATGTAGTTGGCCCGACGCACCACCAATACGATCCCCGGCGATTCCGCACGCAAACGCTTGAGCAGCATCGGCAGCAGCGCGAACTCGACATCGTCCGACAGGCCAATGCGGAACACCGCCGTACTGGTCGCCGGGTCGAATTCTGCCGCACGGCTGACTGCCGTGGAAATCGAATCCAAGGCAGGAGAGAGCAGGGCGAAGATTTCCACCGCGCGAGCGGAAGGCTCCATGCTGCGCCCGGTGCGCACGAATAACGGATCATCGAACAGCCCGCGCAGGCGTGAGAGCGCCGCACTGATGGCCGGCTGGCCGAGGAACAATTTCTCCGCAGCACGGGTCACACTGCGTTCGTGCATCAATGTTTCAAAAACGATCAACAGGTTCAGGTCGACACGACGCAGGTCATTACGATTCATCTGGAGTCCTGGCAGAGTCATCAAGCTTGACGAGAGCGGCCATATGAGAACAATGGCCGGCATGAATATTACGGGGAAAGGCTGCTACTCTGCACCGAATAATTCAGTTTCCCTGGAACGGATGCTCCGGATTTTTACGATAACCGTTGATCCAATGGATGCTGCGGAATCAATGACAGGCATGTCGACTATTAATAGCCACTGATAGTCTTGGGTAGAAAGCCCAGATAGAGTTCAGGGCATTAGAGGTTTCTTTGACGAGGTTTGCGATGTCCCGCACGATCCGTTTTCACAAGTTTGGTCCAGCCGAGGTGCTCAAATGCGAAGAGCATGCGGCCGCTCTCCCTGCGCCGGGCGAAGTGCAGGTGCGCGTCGAGGCGATTGGCATCAGCTGGTACGACATTCTCTGGCGCCAGAACCTGGCCTCATCCCATGCTCGTCTGCCTTCTGGCCTTGGCCATGAGATGTCCGGCGTCGTGACAGCAGTCGGCGAGGGCGTCGATGACCTGGCAGTCGGTGACAAGGTCGCCAGCTTCCCGGCTGAAAGCCCCAACGACTATCCGGTCTATGGCGAGCAGATCGTTCTGCCTCGCTCGGCATTGACCCGTTATCCGGACGTGCTCAGCCCGATTGAAGCGGCCGTGCATTACACGCCGCTGCTGATTGCCTACTTCGCTTATGTCGATCTGGCGCGTGTCAAACCTGGGCAATTTGCCTTGGTGACTGACGCGAGCCACTGTGCCGGTCCATCGTTTGTGCAACTGGGCAAGGCATTGGGCGTGCGGGTAATTGCCGCCACCAAGACCGCTGAAGAACGTGAATACCTGCTGTCACTGGGTGCCGAGAAAGTAATCGTCACCGAGGAAGAGGATCTGCTCATGCGGATCAACAAAATCACCGACAACCGCGGCGTGGATGTGGTGTTCGATGGCCTCGGCGGTCCGCAGATGTCACTGCTGGGCGATGTGCTCGCGCCTCGTGGCAGCCTGGTGCTGTACGGCCTGCAAGGTGGTAACCAGACGCCGTTCCCGGCCTGCGCAGCGTTCCAGAAGAACATTCAGTTCTTCGTTCACTGCATCGGCAACTTCACTGGCAAGCCGGAGCTGGGCATCATCCAGGATCAGGTCGCACTGCAACGTGCCTTGCGCGACATCAACCAGCTGACCGCAGACCGCGTGTTGCTGCCACTCAAGACTCGGGTCTTTCCGTTTTCCGAGTTTGTCGAGGCGCACCGCTACATGGATGAATGCCCGTGTCGCGAACGGGTTGCGCTCCAGGTCGATCCGGCGTAACACCACTGAAAAAGTCCGTGCTTGCACGGACTTTTGCATTTCCCCCTCCGAAATTCCGAGACGTCCCCCTCAACCTGCGACGAGTCAGTTCAGCAACTGAACTGGTTTTTGCTCTCAATCTGTATCTTCTAATCACCCTATAAGCCCCGATAATTGAATGATTACTTTCATCTCAAGGAATGAGCTATGGCTGGGTATTGGACAGATACTTTTCTTCGCACTCCGGTAATACAAGCTCAACAAATAGCGTGTTATCGATCAATTGCCGAAAAATTAATTGCGACTTCTTTCTTTATTTCTCGTGCTACATGTCTGTGGGACGCTGTCGGACATTTCCTAGGATCCCTCGTGTGGTCGCAGGACCCTTGTCCTGCGGGGCTTTCCTGCCATCGTGTGCGGACAGGGTCACAAGTAAGCTCGATTCATTTCAAATAATTACTCAAAACTAAGTGTTAGGATTTCATATCAATCGAAACACTTTAATCATGTCAGTCAGCCGTGTGCGCAATGCACACAGTTGTTTGCGTGACATCGAACCTATGCGTAACAGGTAAACAATGATGACCCATACCCATGAACAGGCAATGAACTATGTTTATCAGCAAGTATTGCAGCGATTGCTGAGTTTTTTTTCACGCGCCGAGCGCACGGCACTGCAGCTGATGATTCAGCGCCTGGTGGTCTCCGCGGGTGGCATGGAGCGGATCGGCGAATACAAGGTGTTGTCGATCCAGTCCGGAACCCGCGACTGTTGCTACACGCTGGCATTGCTGCGCGCCGCACAATTGAGCATCGCTGGCCGGGCGCCTGCGACGTTCCAGCTGAGAGTCGCGACCTTGCGCACGAATGGCGCAAGCCCGATGGCCCTTGAAAACATCCATCACAGTTGCAGTGCGCTGTTTCTCTACGACGATCCTCGGGTCGAAGTGGTGATGGTCGATAACCGGGAAGTCCTGCCATTCAGCCATCTGGCGCCGGTCTCCGATGCAGGTCGCGAGTCAAATCGCCTCAATCTGTTGATGGTGGGTCATCGGCGAACCTGGAACGGGCCGCTTGACCTGTGGGATGACGGGTACCTGGCGGCGGGCGAGTTTTATGGGCAAATCTGCCGTTGGGACCGAGGCGTCGATGCGTTGGTCAGCAGCGATACACCTCGTCAGCAAAAGCAGTTCATGCATGGGTTGACCCGTGCGGCGCAAAAGGCTGGCCTCAATGCATCGAATGCCCCTGAATCCGGTTACGAGGAGCTGTTCGCGCGACTGGATGAACTGGGCAGCGATTGCTACCGCGAGTTTTATTCTGAGCATGGGCAGGCTGAGTGGCGGCCGGCCGAATCATTTGAAGCGTGTCGGCGCACAACCTTCATCGATATTCACGACATGCTGGTCAGCAATCTGGAAGATCGCTGGCCGCTACTCACCGATTTCCTCGGGTTTCAGCCTGACGAACTGGCGGCCCAGCTTAGTGATAACGAGTTTGTCAGCCTGACGATTTCTGCGCACGTTCGGGGGCTGGAGGCGTGTTTTGTTCATGGCCGCACCTATGAAGCAGGCGTCGCCGATTACGTACAGCGGGCCTTGGTCATGATGCGTCGCAAACAGCTTCCCGAGCGCTATTGCGAGCAGGTAATGGAAACGTTCGTTAACCCGACGACAATGTCCGACCAGCGTGCATTGGCAGCGGCGCAGGCCCAGAAAAGCCTGGGCTTGAGTGAGGCTCAACTGGTGTGCTTGCTGTTCGCGCCCTTCGTCGATAACGGCGCCTCGCTTGAGCGTTTTCTACGCCAATGCCATCCCGGTATGCTCGTGGCGTTGCCTGATCTGCACCGGGCGATGCAGGGCAAGTCGGCTCCCGAGCAGGTGCTGCAATGGATGGTCGACGTCAGCGGGTTGACCGTCAAGTTGATCGGCACGCTTTACCGGATGGGACCGGTTGCGAGGGGCGAAGGGCCGGGCCCGGCAGTCGGTAATGCGGATGAGCCTGCGCTGGACCTCGACGCGGGCAACGCCGCAAATGGCGAACGGTCAACGGGTCGTTGAAAATTCTCGGGGTTACCGCGCTCATCCACCCACCCCACGCGGCGCGTGGCGTGCTTGGTCATCACCCATGAAAGGACCCCGCGAAACCGACTTTGCCTATCAGGCGGTGTACCGTTACCTGACTAACCTCATCAACGAGCCCGTCAGCGACACGCGGGTCCGCCTCCCTTCATTAAGGCAATTGGCGGACCGTTTGAGCGTATCGATTTCGACGATTCAGTACGCCTATTCGCTGCTGGAAAAGGAAGGGCGGGTGTATTCGGTCGCCAAATCCGGCTATTACGCGCTGCCGGTGTCGTCCATTCACCCGCTCAGCAGCGGCAATGACCTGCTCGAGACGGTCTATGTGAACGCCAGGCGACCGGGGATGCTGGTGTTGAGCGCGGATGAACCGGCGTTGTTGCAGCCCTTGGACAGCCCGCTGTTGCTGCTTGAAAGAGAACTGCTGCGTCAATATCCGCGTCAGCCGCAACCGACTTCACAACCTTGTGGTGAACTGGAACTGCGCGCCGCACTGGCCGCACGCTATACCTCGTCTCCGGCACGTTGCTGGCACGCCGATAATGTCTACATTGGCGCCGATTTGCGTGGTGTCCTGGAAATACTGATCGCTGTACTGTGTCTCAAAGATGCCATGGTAGTCGTCGAATCGCCCTGCGACTGGATGATCCTGCGCTTGCTCCAGGACGCTGACGTCCAGGTCATCGAGTTGCCCCTGCAACCCCATGGCGGCCTGGACCTTGAGCAGCTCAAGCAACTGCTGGAGACCAAGCCGGTACGGCTGGTCATGCTTTCTTCCGGCCTCAACATGCCGCGCGGCAGCGTGGCTTCCCACAGCAACAGGCAGTCAACCGCTGAACTGCTGGAGCGTCATGGCAGTTGGGTGTTGGAGAACGACTGCTATGGCGAGCTCGCATTCGAGCCCGACGGCCTGCGGTTTCGCGATCTGCTGAACCCGGACCGGCTGATCGTTTTCTCCACCTTCGAAAAATCCATCGGGCCGGAAGCGCCTTATGGTTATCTGCTCTCGCGGCAATTGAGCGTCGAACTGCAGCGGCATTTCTTGTTACGTTCATTCCGGTTGTCACCGATTCGCCAGAAAGCCATCGCACGGCTTTACAGCAATGGACGAATCGATCAGCACTTGCTGGTATTGCGCCGGCTGCTCAAGGACCGCAAGGTGCACATGACCCAACTGTTGCAGGAGCGTCTGGGGGATGCCTTGCACTTTGTCGAACCCTTGGGCGGTGCGACGATTTGGGTGCAATCGCTGCGTCAGGTCGATGTGCGTCGGGTGTTCCAGCGCCTGCTCAGGCACCAGGTGGTGATTGCGCCAGGGGAGCTGTTCAGCCTCCAAGGGTTGCACGCGCAACACTTGCGCCTGAGCCATACCTTCGGCGGCGACCACGACCTCGCGGCGGCCATGGGTTTGCTGGGCGATGCCTTGCGCCTGGAATCGATCGATTGAGCAGGGGTGGGGCTTTGGCGATTGATAACATTTCCCTCGGGATCGATAACGTCGCGCTGCGGTCAAACTGCCAGTAAACTGCGCTCCTACTCCTGAACCACTCTATTCCAGAGGTTTTGCATGACACTCAGTCCTTTTGCGGGCAAACCGGCACCGGCAGAATTGTTGGTCGACATCCCGCGACTGGTAACGGCCTATTACACCGGCCAGCCTGATGCCGCCATCTCTACCCAACGCGTAGCCTTCGGCACGTCCGGACACCGAGGCAGCTCGTTCGATCTGAGTTTCAACGAATGGCACGTTCTGGCGATCAGTCAGGCGATCTGCCTGTACCGCGAAGCCCAGGGTATCGATGGTCCGCTGTTTGTCGGCATCGACACCCACGCACTGTCCACCCCGGCCGGCGCCAGCGCCCTGGAAGTGCTGGCCGCGAACGGCGTGACCGTGATGATCGCCGAGGGTGACGAATACACGCCGACCCCGGCGATTTCCCACGCGATTCTTTGCTACAACCGCGGCCGTACCTCGGGCCTGGCGGACGGTATCGTCATCACGCCATCGCACAATCCGCCGCAAAGCGGTGGCTACAAATACAACCCCACCAACGGTGGACCGGCCGATACCCACATCACCAAGTGGATCGAAGCGAAGGCCAACGAGCTGCTGGGCAACAAGCTGGCCGGCGTCAAACGCATCAGCTACGAGCAGGCATTGAAGGCCGGCACGACCCATCGTCACGATTACCTCAACACCTACGTCGCCGACCTGATCAACGTGATCGACTTCGATGCCATCCGTGGTGCCAAGCTGCGTCTGGGCGTTGATCCGCTGGGCGGAGCAGGGGTGCGCTACTGGTCGGCGATTGCCGAGCACTACCGTCTGGACCTGGAAGTGGTGAACAAACAGGTCGACCCGACGTTCCGCTTCATGACAGTCGACTGGGACGGGCAAATCCGGATGGACCCCTCGTCGAGCCATGCCATGCAAGGCCTGATCGGTCTGAAAGAGCGCTTTGACGTAGCGTTTGCTTGCGACCCGGATCACGATCGCCATGGCATCGTGACCCCGTCCGGTGGTCTGCTGGCACCGAACAGCTACCTCGCCGTTTCCATCGATTACCTGTTCCAGAACCGTCCACAGTGGCGCGCCGATGCTGCCGTGGGCAAAACCGTGGTCAGCAGCGGCTTGATCGATCGTGTGGCCAAGCGCCTGGGCCGTCGCCTGTACGAAGTGCCGGTCGGATTCAAATGGTTTGCTGACGGTCTGTTCGACGGTTCGCTGGGCTTTGGCGGCGAAGAAAGCGCGGGGGCCTCGTTCCTGCGCAAGGACGGCGGCGTCTGGAGCACCGACAAGGACGGCTTGATTCCGGCATTGCTGGCGGCAGAAATGACCGCTCGTACCGGTCGCGACCCGAGCCAGGCCTACCGTGCGTTGACTGACGAGCTCGGCGAACCGTTCTCGGTGCGCGTCGACGCCAAGGCCAACCCTGAACAGAAGGCCTTGTTGAGCAAGCTGTCACCGGATCAGGTCACCTCGACCCAACTGGCGGGCGAAGCGATCCAGAGCATCCTCAGCCACGCGCCGGGTAACGACCAGGCCATTGGCGGTTTGAAAGTCATGACCGAGAACGGCTGGTTCGCGGCACGGCCTTCGGGGACTGAAGATATTTACAAGATTTACGCTGAGAGCTTCGTCAGTGACGAGCACCTCAAGCAGTTGGTTGCAGAAGCTCAGACCCTGGTGGATGGCGCTATTTCTGCGAAGTGATTGAGCGACCCTTTGCGGTCAAGCCTCGCTCCTGCATGGGCGGAGTCGATCACATGATTGTGGGCGATATCTATCCAGTAGGAGCGAGGCTTGCCCGCGAAGACGCCAGCACGGCCACTCAGGATTCAGATGTAAAAAAGGGGCGACCATCAACGGTCGCCCCTTTTTTTGCCCTGCATTTACCCGATCAAGCCAGATCCACCAACACGATCTCACTGTCCTCAATCGCAGTCACCCGCAACACCTGCTCATCCGCCACGGCAACACCGTCTCGAGCTTGTGCACGCAAGCCATTGACTTCAATGACCCCGGTAGCCGGAACCAGATAAGCGCGACGGCCACTGTCCAGGCGATACTCGGCGGTTTCACCGGCCTTCAGATTGGCGGCCACCAGCCGTGCATCGGCACGGATTCGCAGGCTTTGATCGTCACCCGCCTTACCGCTGGCCAACGTCACGAAGCCTTCACGTTGGCCTTTCGGGAATGGCTTGGCGCCCCATGAGGGGGCCAGGCCTGATTCGTTCGGGATGATCCAGATCTGAAAGATCCTGGTTTCGTTCGCTTCCAGGTTGTATTCACTGTGAGCGATCCCGGTGCCGGCGCTCATGACCTGAACGTCGCCCGCTTCGGTGCGGCCCTTGTTGCCGAGGTTGTCTTCGTGGGTAATTGCACCTTCACGAACATAGGTGATGATTTCCATGTCCCGGTGCGGGTGTTTAGGGAACCCAGTGCCGGAGGCAATCACGTCGTCGTTCCATACCCGCAGGTTGCCCCAGTTCATGCGTTTCGGGTCGTGGTACTCGGCGAACGAAAAGTGGTGGTGGGCATCCAACCAGCCATGGTGGGCGCCGCCCAGGGAGTTGAAAGGTCTGAGTTCAAGCATGATCGTCTCCTGAAAAAGGTTCGTCATGGGGCAGAGCGCCTGAGCCACGAAACGAGAACCGGTGGTTGATGGCGGGCATCATCTATCAGGCACCAATCGATAAAAAGCGTAAAAAATGCCTCATCATGATCGGATAAGTTGATATCAAATAACCTCGAAACGTTCTCATCCAGCCTTCACTTCATCGTATAAGCCAATGACCTGTAAGCATTTCACTAGAACTCAACGGCAAATACGGACACCATAGCCCTCGTCAGCCTCACACCCTGGAGTCAGCCCGCGTGCCGCAACACACCCCCGATCTTCCTCCCGAACTTCGTCCCCTGGCCGAGATGCCACTGCTCAAGCGCCTCGCCGCCCGGTTCTTTGGCCATGGCTTGACCCGGCTGCGCGCGCAACACCGTGCCTCGTGGTTGCACGGGCAAGCCGATGGGTTTCGCAGTGGTCACAGCGCCGGGGTCGATTACGGCTATAAGGAAGGCAAAGCCGAGGGGTTGGAAGAAGGCCGGCAGGTCCTGCTGATCCGCGATTCGCGCTCCACCGAGCACCGGCCACCTAATGTCGATAGCAACTTGTTCGACGATTGGCGCCTGCCACTCAGCACTGAGCTTAAGAAGCGCGTGAAGGCCGATGTCGCCCGACTGCTGCCACCTCACGCCCAGCCCAGCGCCGCCCAGTGGAAAATGATTTTCAGCGACACGCCTTCGACGTCGGTGATTGCCGGGGCGGGTGCAGGCAAGTCGACGACACTGGTCCTGCGTATCCTGCTGCTGACCCATTACCTGGGCTTCGAGCTGAGCTCGATGACCGTGGTGACCTTCACCCGCGAGTCGCGCAAGGACTTCATTAATAAGCTGATCGAATTGTTTGGTGTGTGGGGCCGGGCACTGAGCCTCAAGGAGGCGCGCGACCTGGTGCGCACCTTCCACTCGCGAATCCTGCCGATGGTTCGCAGCCTGCCGGGCTTCGAGCGCCTGCAAGCATTCGAAAACCTCAGCAATCGCGCGCAAAACGGCGATGAGGACGTCGACAGCAATCCCTTCGACCTGCGCATCAATGACGCGCAGCGTCAGCAACTCAATGCGTGTTTTCACAGCCTGCACACTCGCGATGAGCGTTTTCGCGAACTGATCAAGCCATTGTCCCGTCATGCCTTGCAACTCAAGGAGCTTGAGCGCGATCACCCCGACGTGCAGAAGCGCGTGGCGGTGACCGAGTTGGCGGCCAAACGTGACGAGGAGCTCTGCGACACGATTGAAGACCTGTGGTTTCGTGCCGGCGCCTGGCCAATAAAAGGCATCGAGCCCAATCGGCAGGCTTTCGATATCAATGGTGCGACTTTCCATTGTCACGGCTACATCCCCACGCTGGACGCCTGGGTCGTACTCGGTTTTGACCCACGGGAAAATCCGCAGGTCTGCCGCCCGAATGCCAAGTTGACTGTCCGCGCGGAATGGGCGGTGAAGCGCACCCTGTTTCAAGCTTTCTGTCGTAAACCCTTGATATGGCTGGATAGTTACGAATCATCAAGGCGCGTACTGGCTTCCCTGGCAGGGGATGCCAGTGCCGGTCCGGGTTTCGATTACAAGGTCAAAGGTGAGCTGGGATCAGCCCCCTTGCTGGATTGTTTTGTGGCCGCCGCCGGGTTTATCGAAAACCTCGGCCTGGATGTTCCGAGTGCCGTAGGCCAGATGAGTTTCGCCAAGGATGACCCGGACCGGTATTTCTTCGAAGCTCTGAGCCTGTTCTGGCGCGCCCTGGAAGATCATTTGCTTGATCAAAAACCACCGGTGATGACCTACAACCGGATGTTTGCCTTGTTTAGCGAGCATTCCCCGGAAAACCTGAAGCTGCTGAGCGATGAGCTGCTAAGGCCCTTGTCACACCTGATGATCGACGAATTTCAGGACGTATCGCCGCAAATTGTCTCGTGGATCCGTGCCAGTCTGGCCGAGATCCGCAGTCGCGGCCCGGCGATGCATGTGGGGCGAGGCGCGCAACGTTCCTCCTTGCTCTGCGTCGGCGATGACTGGCAGTCCATTTATGGCTGGCGCGGCAGTTCTCCAGCGTATTTCATGGAGTTCAACAAGGAATTCCCGTCACCGAGCACGACCAAAGTGATGCTCAGCGACAATTTCCGCAGTCATCAGCACATCATTGATGCGGCCGAGCATATCGTCCGCGCAGCGCCGTCGATCGCCGGGAAAAAGGCCAAGGCCAGCGGTGAACCCAAGGCACTGTTGCCGGTGAACGTCATGGATCGGGATGATCAAGGCATGGCTCAACGCCTGATCCAGCATTACCGACAAGGTGATTCAATCTTGATGCTTTATCGAAAAAGCAGCGATAAGTTATTGATTGAACAACATATTCAGTCTGTAGTTAATGTGGATTCTAACTTGCCATATGAAGCACGGCGCATCAAACAGCTGACGTATCACAGCGCCAAGGGCTTGCAGGCTGACGCGGTGTTTTTGCTGGGTGATTGTCAGCATCTGACCAGTTCTCCCTACAAGAATCAGGTCTATCGCATGGCGGGCCTTGGCAAGACGGGCGACAACGAGCCATACGACAACGCACAGAAAGACGAAATCCTGCGGCTGGCTTACGTCGGCATCACTCGGGCGGTGAGTCATTGCTACTGGTATGTCGACGGGCAGGATACTCAGGCGGCGAACATGCCCAAGGCATCTGACCGGATTGGCAAGGACAAGCCATTCTTTGCTGATCATCGCCAGGGTCAGAAACTGGCCTGAACCCGAGCCCCACAAAAAAAGCCCACATGATGTGGGCTTTTTGTTGGGCGTTTGGCCTTCAGGCATAACTCTTGAAGGCCTGGGGAGGTATGAAAGACTCTAGCTCGTCTTCCACGGCTTCGATTATTCGTTCTACGTCCGCGGCATTCATCACGGTTGCGCATGGAATGCCTGCAATGGCGATCATGGTCTCGCCACTGGCGCGGTCAAACAGGCGGGCAATCATGCTGCCCGGCGCGTCCATGCTCGCCTCGAATCCCATGGGATGGAAATGCCAGCGCATCAGCTGACAGGCGTTTGGAAACGTAACTTTGCTGAAAGACCCTTTATTCATGTGTTGCCCGCCTTCTTCATCGAGCGCTTCCTTTAGCTCATGTTAGGAGGGAAGAGCCTTCAATGGCTCAACCGGTGACTGCCTTTAAAAGTAGCACCCGGATGTGAAAACCATGTGATTTTTTTCAGTCCGTTTGGCGATTGCTACCGTTTTTTTGATATGGATCACGTGCCGGGCCTTGCTCGGCGTTACCGGCGATCAGGCGTGGTCATTGAAGCCGCGGCCGAACTTCGGCAAGCTCGGCTTTTTTCGTCGAGTCCCTTATGCACGCCGATGATGATGGCCCGCTGCAAACAAAGGCCACGGGCGAGACGGTCATGCGCTACCACCTGTGCTGGAAACACCGGGATCTGGACGGGGTCATGGCGCTTTATCACCCGGACATTCAGTACAACGACTTTTTCCAGAACCGGATCATGGGCCTGGATGAGTTGCGTGAGTACGTGCGCGGCAGCATGCCGCGTAACCCGGACGAAGCGCTGGAGCATTCCGATCGCATACGGCTGGACGGCAACACTGCGTTCATCCAGTACCAGATGACCTTGCGCGGCGGCGAAGGGCTGGTGTCGTTCCGTTCCAGTGAAGCGATCACGGTGCGCGACGGGTTGATCTGGCGAGTCAACGAATACGCATCACTGGTGCGCGAACAACCGCAACGCAACACCGCTACGAATTCGCGCCCGGCCGCCAGCCGACTTGGGCTTTCACCGCGCCAGCTGAGTTTCATGGCTGAGGACCTGCAACAGTATTTCCAGCGCCAGCAGCCTTATCTGGATCCCGAGCTCGATCTGCAACGGGTGGCGCAGGAGTGCGGGTACAGCCGCAATCAGATTTCCTATCTGCTGAATCAAGTGTTGGGCCAGAGCTTCTATCGCTATGTCAATCAGGCGAGGCTGCAGCATTTACTCGCGGCGCTGGACGCCGCCATGCCACCGCTGCGCATTGATGAGCTGGCGTTTGCCGCCGGCTTCAACTCCTTGTCGGCGTTCTACAGTTGTTTTCGCCAGCACACAGGGCTGTCGCCCAAGGCTTACGTCAAACAAATTTCTTTGCGTGCACGCGCGCACGACAGCCCCTGAGGTCACGCACTAGGATCGACGCCATCGAAGTTTGAGTGGCGGAGTCTGGCATGTCGGCGTGGCGCACTATCAGTTTGTGGATGGATCAACTCGACGAGCCGTTGCTGGCGCGTCCTGCGCTGGAACATGACCTGGACGTCGACGTGGCTATCATCGGCGCAGGCTACACCGGGCTCTGGACCGCGTATTACCTCAAGCGCCTGGCGCCAGGCCTGGACATTGCCATCGTCGAAGCGCAAACCGCCGGTTTTGGCGCGTCGGGCCGCAACGGCGGCTGGCTGATGGGTAACTTGCTGGGCGAGGACCGTCTGTTGGCGGGTTTGCCGCCAGACCAACGTCGGGCCTCTTTCGATCTGCTGCACAGCATTCCTGATGAAGTCGAGATTGTCATCGAACGGGAGGGCATCGACTGCGATTATCGCAAAGGCGGGGTGTTGTACTGTGCCGCGCGTTATCCCGAGCAGGAAACCAGCCTGCGCGACTATCTGGACAAGCTTTACCGCCAAGGCCTGACCGAAAGCGATTACCGCTGGCTCAGCCCGGAGCAACTGACGCAACAGATCAGAGTGGCGAAGCCTTATGGCGGTATCTATGCACCGCACGTTGCGACCATTCACCCGGCAAAGTTGGTGCGAGGCCTGGCAGAAACGGTCGAGCGCATGGGTGTCAAAATCTACGAAAACAGCGCGGTCACGCAGTGGCAGTCGGGGAGTTTGCGCACGGCAAAGGCTCAGGTCCGCAGCCGCTGGATCGTGCCGGCGGTAGAAGGTTATTCGGTCACGTTGCCACCCCTCGGCCGTTATCAGTTACCGGTACAAAGCCTGATTGTCGCCACCGAACCATTGTCTGCTGCGACCTGGGACGAAATCGGCCTGAGCCGCGGCCAGGCGTTCAGCGAAAGCAGTCGACAGGTCACCTACGGCCAGCGTACGGCCGACAACCGCCTGGTGTTCGGCGCCCGGGGCGGCTACCAGTTTGCCGGAAAATTGCGCCATGACTTTGACCTGACCACCAGCGAAGTGGAGTTGCGGCGCTACCTGTTCAGCGAACTCTTCCCGCAACTCAAGAACGTGCAGATTACCCACGCATGGGGCGGCAACCTGGGCATGTCCCGGCACTTCAAGCCGCACATGCTCTGCGATCAGGCCAGCGGCATTGCCTTGTCCGGCGGTTATGGCGGGGAGGGCGTCGGCGCCAGCAACCTGGGCGGCCGAACCCTGGCGGATCTGATTCTTGAGCGCGATACCGAACTGGTTCACCAGCCTTGGGTCATGCCTCAAGGCGGTCTGGACACGCTCCGGGCCTGGGAACCCGAACCCTGCCGCTGGCTGGGTTACAACGCAATCATCCGCAGCTTCGTCCACGAAGACCAGACCCTGGCCAACCCGGCGACAGCCCCTTGGCGCCGCAAACTGGCGAGCAAGGTGGCGGGGTTCATGGAAGGTTTCATGCACTGAACAGCACGCTTTCATCTACAGGCTCAATCGACAGGTACTCCCATGGGCATCACGCAATTCAAGAACACCGCAACACTGGAACTGGAGGAGTCGAACCCCGTCGCCGTGCCGTTGGGAGCGCCGGTGGCGGTGGCTTCGACCACCAGCGTCGAACGCGACGACGGCGTCGAAACCGGCGTCTGGGAATGCACGCCCGGCCGCTGGCGCCGGCAGATCGTTGCCCAGGAATTCTGTCACTTCATCCAGGGGCGCTGCACGTTCACCCCGGACGACGGTGAAACCCTCTACATCGAAGCCGGCGACGCACTGATGTTGCCGGCCAACAGCCTCGGCATCTGGGATATCCAGGAAACCGTGCGCAAGACCTACGTTTTGATTTTTTGATTTTTGATCCTTTGATTGCCTGCCAAAAACAACCCATACAGGAATCGACTCATGATCCGAAAGACACTGACCCTGGCACCCCTTGCGCTTGTCGCGTCCCTCAGCCATGCCGCCGAGACCGTCAAGATCTATAACTGGTCGGACTACATCGCGCCGGATACCACCAAAAACTTCCAGAAAGAAACCGGCATCGCCTTCAGCTACGACGTCTACGACAGCAACGAAACCCTGGACGGCAAGTTGATGACCGGAAAATCCGGGTACGACGTGGTATTCCCGTCCAACCACTTCATGGCACGGCAGATTCAGGGCGGGGCGCTGAAGAAGCTCGACAAGAACCAGCTGCCGAACTGGAAGAACCTCAACCCGGTATTGCTCACGGCATTGCAGACCAACGACCCGGGTAACGAACACGGTTTCCCATACCTGTGGGGCAGCACCGGTATCGGTTACAACATCGCCAAGGTAAAAGCCGTGCTGGGCGACAACGCGCCAGTGGACTCCTGGGACCTGATCTTCAAGCCCGAGAACATGGCCAAGCTGCAAAAGTGCGGCGTCGCCATCCTCGACAACGGCCCCGAACTGCTGCCGGCCGCGCTGAATTACCTCGGGCTGCCGCACCACAGCAAGAACCCGGAAGACTACAAAAAAGCTGAAGCGCTGCTGATGAAAGTCCGGCCCTACGTCAGCTATTTCCACTCATCCAAATACACCAGCGACCTGGCCAACGGAGACATCTGCGTGGCCGTCGGCTTCTCCGGCGACATCCTGCAAGCCGAAAACCGTGCCAAAGAAGCCAAAAACGGTATCGACATCGGCTACGCCATTCCCAAGGAAGGCGCCGCGATCTGGTTCGACATGGTCGCCATGCCCGCCGACGCCCCGGACGAAAAGGCCGGCTACGCGTTCATGAACTACCTGCTGCGCCCGGACGTCATGGCCAGCATCAGTAAGTATGTTCACTACGCCAACGGCAACCAGCAGGCCGACAGCCTGATCGACCCGGCCATCAAGAATGACACCAAGGTTTATCCGAGCCCGGAAATGATGGGCAAGCTGTTCGCCCTGGAGGCGATGCCGCTGAATATCGACCGGATTCGGACGAGGGTGTGGAACAAGATTCGGACGGGGAGTTGAGGCCATAACCCAATCGCGGCATTGACCGTCTGGACCTGTAAATTCTGACAGTAGATGGCTGGCAAAATCCTTTGTAGCGTTTCCGGCACAGACATGACGTCTGCAAAGGAGAATCGCAATGAAAAAATCAGCTTTGCAAGCTTACGTTGAAGGAGAGATTAACCTCGCTGCCAAGCGAATCATCGATAAAGGCGCCCAGTCCGATGAAATCGCCTATGGCAGGTTGAAGGTCAACCTGAGCTTGCGTCGTATCTTGGTCGAAGCCCCGACACCTGAGGATCTCGGCCTATGGGGGGGCATCAATGACATCCTCCAGCAACTGGGGATCCTGGACAGTCGAGAAACGGTCTTGTCCGTTGTTGATGAGGTTTAGAAAGCAGTGATGGCGGTGGGTAAATGCGATGGTGAACACGCAACGTGTTCACCATCGACTCCTGTTCATCTGGAAGTCATCGCGGCTGGCTGCCCCTCATCGGGCGTTTGATTTGGCTGATGGCATTGCACTGGCACTCATATTAATAAGTCACGGAAAAGTGAGACGCTCTCGACAAAAAACAACTTACCTCTATTTAATATTTAAATACGCAATTGTCAGACAATTAGTCCGAAACCCTCAACTAAAAACTATATTTCGACAGCGCAGGCATTGTTTCCGGGTACTTGCCGGGGCAGAACAATTTGACGTCAAAAAAAATGTAGACGTTCGATTTCGAATTGTGTCAGTTTTCTTTCGCCTTCATTGGGCGAGTGATAGGACGATCTCGCCAGAGATTGTCGCTATCTGACAAAAACTGTTCCATTGCTAAACAAGGAAGTGTGTTTATGTCGAAAGTTAAAAACAACGCTATTGATCTTGCCGAACAGGCCTTTTCGCCATTGCAAGCATTGGCTGCGCCCAGTTCTGCGTACAACCAGATCGACAGCTTCAGCCATCAGTATGACCGGGGTGGCAATCTCACGGTCAATGGCAAACCTTCCTACTCCGTCGACGAGGCAGCGACGCAATTGCTGCGCGACGGCGCTGCCTACCAGGACAAGGACGGCAGCGGCAAAATCGAACTGACCTACACGTTCCTGACCTCGGCGTCGTCGAGCACCATGAACAAGCACGGGATTTCCGGTTTCAGTCAGTTCAGCGCCCAGCAGAAAGCCCAGGCCGTGCTCGCCATGCAATCCTGGGCCGATGTGGCCAAAGTCACTTTCACCGAGAAAGCCACAGGCGGCGACGGTCACATGACCTTCGGCAATTACAGCAGCGGCCAGGACGGCGCAGCGGCATTCGCCTACCTGCCTGGCACCGGCGCCGGTTATGACGGTACTTCCTGGTACCTGACCAACAGCAGCTACACGCCCAACAAGACACCGGACCTGAACAACTACGGTCGTCAAACCCTGACCCACGAAATCGGTCACTCCCTGGGCCTGGCCCACCCCGGCGACTACAACGCCGGTGAAGGCGCGCCGACTTACAACGACGCGACCTACGCGGAAGACACCCGCGGCTACAGCCTCATGAGCTACTGGAGTGAAAGCAATACCGACCAGAACTTCAGCAAGGCCGGCGTCGAAGCCTATGCGTCCGGTCCGTTGCTGGACGATATTGCCGCCATCCAGAAGCTCTACGGTGCCAACACCACCACCCGCACCGGTGACACCACCTACGGTTTCAACTCCAATGCCGGTCGCGATTTCCTGAGCGCGTCTTCGTCGTCGGACAAGGTCGTGTTCTCGGTGTGGGATGCGGGCGGCAAAGACACGCTGGACTTCTCCGGTTTTACCCAGAACCAGAAGATCAACCTCAATGAGGCCTCGTTCTCCGATGTTGGCGGCATGGTAGGCAACGTTTCCATTGCCAAGGGTGCAACCATCGAGAACGCGATTGGCGGTTCGGGTAACGACCTGCTGATTGGTAATGGCGTGTCCAACGAGCTGAAGGGCGGTGCCGGCAACGACATCCTCTTCGGCGCGGGCGGTGCGGACAAGCTGTGGGGCGGTACCGGCTCGGACACTTTTGTGTTCGCAGCGAGCAGCGATTCCAAGCCGGGTGCGACTGATCAGATCCTCGACTTTGTCAGTGGCCTGGACAAGATCGACCTGACCGCCATCACCAAAGGCGCGGGCCTGCACTTCGTGAATTCGTTCACCGGTGCGGCAGGCGATGCCGTGTTGACCTCTTCGGGCGGTAACAGCCAGTTGGCGGTGGACTTCTCCGGGCATGGCGTGGCTGACTTCCTGGTCAGCACCGTTGGCCAGGCGGCGTTCTCGGACATCGCCGCGTGATGTAGCGATAAGGAGGGTGGCGCCGATGCGCCGCCCTCTGTGCCAAAGACCGCTGCCGGAGTACAACAACCTATGGCTCATAAAGCCTTTACCAACCTTACAACCGCGTGGCTCCTGGCGACGTTGATGATTTTTTTTGGAGAGACAGCCATGTCAAGCAGCCTGAAATTAGCGGATCCGTCGGAACTGGCCGGCAAATGGCAGGCGACTCTCAGCGCCAAAGATGACTCGCCAGAGTCCCGGGCGTTGCAAGACAAACCGTCCAACGTGTGCGTCATCGACTTTCAGCAAACCCAGACATTGGGTGAGGGCGCCAGCTGCCTTAGCGCCTGGCTGGATGGCAAAACCGCTACCGGTTGGTTCCCGGAACCGGACGGCATTGCGATCACCGGCAACGAAGGTTCGAAGATTCTATTTCTCAGCCGTCAACGTGACGGCGCTTATAAAGCCACATTGAAATCCGCGCTGGTCATAACACTTGTGCGCCAGACGCAGTAATTAAAAGGCAACGGCGAAAGAGCGACGGTCATTATCGTTATAAGCACCAAACCAGAATAAAAGTTGTTATTGGTTTGTAAGCGCTGATGCGCCAAACCTATATCTGCCTCTGCGCGGACAGTTAATGGAAACTTCGTCAGGCATGACGAGGATTAACACCTCAGGAAGAAACCATGAAGATGGCAATGAGCCCGGCCACCGCACCGTTATTCAAGGCACTGGGCGACTATAAGAGCATCCTGATCAGCGTCGGTTGTTTTACCGCGTTAATTAATGTGCTGATGCTGGTCCCGTCGATTTACATGCTCCAGGTCTACGACCGCGTGTTGTCTTCGCAAAACGAAACCACCCTGGCCATGTTGTCGCTGATGGTGGTCGGATTTTTCGCCTTCATCGGGTTGCTCGAGATCGTGCGCAGCTTCATCGTCATCCGCATCGGCAGCCAGCTGGAGCGCCGTTTCAACCTGCGGGTGTATCAGGCCGCGTTCGAGCGCAACCTGCTCAAGGGCGAGGGCAACGCCGGTCAGTCCCTTGGCGATCTGACCCACATTCGCCAATTCGTCACCGGTCCTGCGCTGTTTGCCTTCTTCGACGCACCGTGGTTTCCGGTCTACCTCTTCGTGATCTACCTGTTCAACGTCTGGCTCGGTGTGTTCGCGACCGTGGGCGCGCTGGTGCTCATCGGTCTCGCGTGTCTGAACGAGGCAATGACCAAAAAGCCCTTGGGCGAAGCCGCCGGGTTTTCCCAGAAGTCCAGCCAACTGGCCACCAGTCATCTGCACAATGCCGAAACCATCCAGGCGATGGGCATGCTCGGCGTGTTGCGCAAGCGCTGGTTCCAGGTGCATTCGCGTTTTCTCGGTCTGCAAAATCAGGCCAGCGACACCGGCGCCATCATCAGCTCCCTGAGCAAAACCTTGCGGCTGTGCCTGCAATCCCTGGTCCTGGGCCTCGGCGCGTTACTGGTGATCAAGGGCGATATGACCGCCGGAATGATGATCGCCGGCTCCATTCTGATGGGCCGTGTCCTGAGCCCCATCGATCAGCTGATCGCGGTGTGGAAACAGTGGAGCGGCGCCAAGCTCGCTTATCGTCGTCTTGATTCGCTGCTGCAAGCCTTTCCACCGAGTGACGAAGCCATGGCGCTGCCGGCGCCGAAGGGGCAGATCACCTTCGAACAAGTCAGCGCCGGCCCTCCGGGGCAACGCGCGGCGACCCTGCACATGGTCAATTTCAGCCTGAGTGCCGGCGAAGTGTTGGGCGTACTCGGCGCCTCCGGCTCCGGCAAGTCGACCCTGGCCCGGGTGCTGGTTGGCGTCTGGCCAACCCTTGGCGGCACGGTGCGGCTTGATGGCGCGGACATCCATCGCTGGAACCGCGACGATCTGGGTCCCTACATCGGTTACTTGCCCCAGGACATCGAATTGTTCAGCGGCAGCATCGCGGAAAACATCGCCCGGTTTCGCGAAGCGGATTCGCAAAAAGTCGTCGAAGCGGCGCAACAGGCGGGCGTCCATGAACTGATCCTGCGCATGCCGCAGGGCTACGACACGGTGCTGGGCGAGGACGGCAGTGGCTTGTCTGGCGGCCAGAAGCAACGGGTGGCGTTGGCCCGCGCGCTGTACGGCAAGCCAAGCCTGGTGGTGCTCGATGAACCCAATTCCAACCTCGACACCGTGGGCGAAGCGGCGCTGGCCGGCGCCATCGCGCAAATGAAGGCTCAGGGCACGAGCGTGATTCTGGTGACCCATCGTTCCTCGGCGCTGGCTCAGGCTGACAAGTTGCTGGTGCTCAACGACGGTCGTTTACAGGCCTTTGGCCCCAGCCAGGAAGTGCTCAAGGCACTCTCCGGCGCCCAGGAACAGCAACGTGAAAAACCGGCGCAAGCACCGGGCGGGCTCAGCATGAGTCGCCAGTATCAGCCTACGACAAGGAATTCGGGTGTATGACCAGCGCTCGCATTAACACTGAAAACGAAGCGACGATGGAACACGATTACATCGCCGAACGCCCTGAGCGTGATGCTCGTTTCTTCTCCCGCATGGGCTGGATTCTGGCGATCGTCGGTGCTGGCAGTTTCTTCACCTGGGCCAGCCTCGCGCCGCTTGACCAAGGAATCCCGGTGCAAGGCACGGTCGTGGTCTCGGGCAAGCGCAAGGCCGTGCAATCGATGAGCAACGGCGTGGTCAGCCGGATCCTGGTGAGCGAAGGCCAGGTGGTAAAGCAGGGCCAACCGCTGTTCCAGCTCGACCAGACCCAGGTCGCGGCCGATGTGCAATCGCTGCAAGCGCAATACCGCATGGCCTGGGCCAGCCTGGCGCGTTGGCAGAGCGAGCGGGACAACCTCAAGCAGGTGAATTTCCCCGCGGAACTGAGCAACGATCCCGACCCACGCCTGGCGCTGGTCCTCGAAGGCCAGCGGCAATTGTTCAGCAGCCGCCGCGAAGCGTTTTCCCGCGAGCAGGCGGGTCTGCGCGCCAGCATCGAAGGCGCCAGCGCGCAATTGGCCGGCATGCGCCGAGCGCGTACCGACCTTTCGGCTCAGGCCAGCTCCTTGCAGCAACAACTGAGTAACCTTCAGCCCCTGGCAGACAACGGCTACATTCCGCGCAATCGCTTGATGGAGTTCCAGCGGCAGCTGTCGCAGGTGCAGCAGCAATTGGCGGAAAACAGCGGCGAAAGCGGCCGGGTCGAGCAGGGCATCCTCGAGTCGCGCCTGAAGCTGCAACAGCACATCGAGGAATACCAGAAAGAAGTCCGCACGCAACTGGCCGACGCGCAACTCAAAAGCGTGACCCTGGAAGAGCAGCTGACTTCCGCCGGGTTTGATCTGCAACACAGCGAGATCATCGCCACCGCCGACGGCATCGCGGTCAACCTTGGAGTTCACACCGAAGGTGCGGTGGTCCGCCAGGGCGACACCTTGCTGGAGATCGTGCCGCAAGGCACCCGCCTGGAAGTGGAAGGGCACTTGCCGATCAACCTGATCGACAAGGTCGGCACCCACTTGCCGGTGGACATTCTGTTCACCGCGTTCAACCAGAGCCGTACACCGCGCGTACCCGGCGAAGTCAGCCTGATTTCCGCCGACCAGATGGTCGACGAGAAAACCGGCGCGCCGTACTACGTGCTGCGCAGCAGCGTCAGCGATCAGGCCATGGAAAAACTCAACGGGCTGGTGATCAAGCCCGGCATGCCGGCGGAAATGTTCGTGCGCACCGGTGAACGTTCACTCCTCAACTATTTGTTCAAACCGCTGCTCGACCGGGCAGGCTCCGCGTTGACCGAGGAATAAGGATGTTCGGCTGTATGAATAAGCTTTCAATGCTCACAGCCACCCTGGCGTTGCTGACGTGCAACGGTGCGATGGCCGCCATGGGGCCTTTCGATATCTACGAGCAAGCGTTGCGCAATGACCCGGTATTCCTTGGCGCCATGAAGGAACGCGATGCCGGCCTTGAAAACCGCATCATAGGCCGGGCCGGGTTGTTGCCCAGGCTCGGTTACACCTACAACAAGGGGCGCAACACCTCCAAGGTCACCCAAATCAATGAAGGTCGGCCGGACTTCACCGAGGACCGCAACTACGGCAGCTACGGCTCGAACCTGACCCTGCAACAGCCGTTGCTCGATTACGAAGCCTACGCGGGGTATCGCAAAGGCGTGGCGCAGTCGCTGTTTGCCGACGAAGCGTTCCGCGGCAAGAGCCAGGAATTGCTGGTTCGTGTGCTGGAAAACTACACCAATGCACTGTTCGCCCAGGATCAGATCGACATCGCGCTGGCGAAGAAGAAGGCCTTCGAACAACAATTCCAGCAGAACGAGCAGATGTTCCGCCAGGGCGAGGGCACGCGCACCGATATTCTTGAGGCCGAGTCTCGCTACGAACTGGCGACCGCCGAGGAAATCGAGGCACGCAACGAGCAGGACGCGTCCTTGCGCGAACTGGGCGCGCTGATTGGCGTGCCGGCCGTCGACATCACCGATCTGGCGCCGCTGGACCAGAACTTCCAGACCTTCAGCCTGCTGCCGGCCAACTACGACACCTGGCACGAGATGGCCGTGGCCAACAACCCGAACCTGGCCTCCCAGCGTCAGGCGGTGGAAGTCGCGCGGTATGAAGTCGAACGCAACCGCGCCGGACACCTGCCGAAAGTCAGTGCCTACGCTTCGGTGCGCCAGAACGAATCGGAAAGCGGCAATACCTACAACCAGCGTTACGACACCAACACCATCGGCATTGAAGTCAGCGTGCCGTTGTACGCCGGCGGCGGGGTGTCGGCGTCGACCCGTCAGGCCAGCCGCACCATGGAACAGGCCGAGTACGAACTCGATGGCAAGACCCGGGAAACCCTGATCGAGCTGCGTCGGCAATTCAGTGCCTGCCTGTCGGGGGTGAACAAGTTGCGCGCTTATCAGAAAGCCCTGAAATCGGCGGAAGCGCTGGTGGTTTCGACCAAGCAAAGCATCCTGGGCGGTGAGCGGGTGAACCTGGATGCGTTGAATGCCGAACAACAACTATTTACCACCCGCCGGGATTTGGCTCAGGCAAGGTACGACTACCTGATGGCCTGGACCAAGTTGCATTACTACGCCGGGACCTTGAATGAGCAGGATCTGGCCAAGGTGGACGAGGCATTCGGTCAAGGCCCGAGATCTCAATGATTTGAGCTGTTGCGTTGCAGCCCCAAGTGGGCAACCAGAATTCTAAAAACGCCAAAAAAGCGAGAAGTTGACATGGACGTACAGATCAAGCCGATGTCGGTCGGCACGTTATTGCTCTGGATTTCAGTAGCGCCAGGCTCGGCCCAGGCGCTTTATCAGGAAAACGGCACCCTGGGCGATGCGGCCAGTTGGCGCTCGGTGGAATTTCAGCGGGACTGGGGACTGGCCCGCATGCAGGCCGACCAGGCCTACGCCGCTGGCATCACCGGCAAGGGTGTGAAAATCGGCGAACTCGATTCAGGCTTCGATGCAGCCCATCCCGAATTCGCCACCGACCGTTACCACGCGGTACTGGCCAGCGGCAGCTACGTCGACGGCTCACTGTTCAATGTCGACGGCACCCTCAACGCCAACAACGACTCCCACGGCACCCATGTCGCCGGCACCATTGGCGCCTCCCGCGATGGCACCGGCATGCACGGTGTGGCGTACAACGCGCAGGTCTACGTCGGCAATACCAACAAGAACGACAGTTTTCTGTTCGGCCCCAATCCGGATCCGCGCTACTTCAAAGCAGTCTATAACGCCTTGGCCGACGCCGGTGTGCGGGCGATCAATAACAGTTGGGGCAGCCAGCCACCGGACGTCAGCTATCGCACCCTCGACGATCTGCACGCCGCCTACGCCCAGCACTGGAACAAAGGCACCTGGCTCGATGCGGCGGCTGACGTTTCCCGTCGCGGTGTGATCAATGTGTTCAGCGCCGGCAACAGCGGTTACCCCAATGCCAGCGTGCGTTCGGCCTTGCCTTACTTCCAGCCGGACCTGGAAGGCCACTGGCTGGCGGTGTCGGGGTTGGATCAAAGTAACCAGCAAAAGTACAACCAGTGCGGAATCGCCAAGTATTGGTGCATCACCACCCCCGGTGCGAAGATCGACAGCACCATTCCCGACGCCGGTTATGCGATCAAGTCCGGCACGTCCATGTCCGCGCCGCATGCTACCGGCGCGCTGGCGCTGGTGATGGAACGCTATCCGTACATGACCAACCAGCAGGCGCTGGAAACCCTGTTGACCACCGCCACCCAACTAGACGGTTCCGTCACCCAGGCGCCCAATACCCGCGTCGGCTGGGGCGTGGCCAACCTCGAACGGGCGATGCGCGGGCCGGGGCAATTGCTCGGGCGCTTCGACGCCAATCTGGGGGCAGGGCAGAGCGATGTCTGGAGCAACGACATCTCGGACAACGCGCTGATCCAGCGGCAGAGTGAAGACGCGGCCGAACGCAGTGCCTGGCAACAGACGTTGAGGACCAAGGGCTGGGAGAATGGCGTACCGGCCGGTGCCAGTCAGCAGGATCAGACGGATTACGCCGTCGGCATGGCCCGCGATCTTGCCGCCACCACTCGGGTCTACGAAGGAAGCCTGATCAAGTCAGGAGCCGGACGCTTGATGCTGACCGGTGACAATAGCTATCGCGGGCCAACCACGGTCAATGGCGGCCTGCTGTCGGTCAACGGTTCGTTGGCATCCAGTGTGACCGTCAATGACGGGGGCACGCTGGGCGGTTCAGGACGAGTCGGGGATCTGACGGCCAACCGCGGCGCTACCGTCGCGCCGGGCAATTCCATTGGCACCTTGCAGGTCGCCGGCGACGTCACGTTTGCTCCCGGCTCGACTTACGCGGTGGAGCTGTCTCCGACCGACAGCGACCGGATCGTTGCGAGCGGCACGGCCACGGTCAGCGGTGCGACGGTCAGCCTGTCACTGGAAAACAGCCCGACCTTGCTCAGCACTCAACAAGTGCAAAGCCTGCTCGGTCAGCAATACAACATCCTGCAAGCGGCCGGCGGCATTCAAGGTCAGTTCGGTGCGGTGTTGCCCAACTATCTGTTCATCGGCGGCAGCCTCGATTACGCCGCCACCGGTATTCAACTGAGCGTGGAGCGTAACGACACGACGTTCGCCAGCGTCGGCCAGACGCCGAACCAGCGCGCCGTCGCTTCCGCGGTGGAAGGGCTTGGGGCAGGGAATGCGGTGTACGAAAGCCTGTTGCTGTCGCCCACCGCGACGTCCGCACAGCAGGCGTTCCAGCAGTTGTCGGGGGAAATCTACCCGGCGTTGGGTTCGGTGCTGATCAACGACAGTCGATACCTGCGCGATGCAATCGGTGAGCGACTGGTTGACGCCAAAGGCGCGCAAAGCAATGGCTGGATCAAGGCGCTTGGGGCCTGGGGCAAGACCGATGACCGCCATGACACCGCCGGTTACACCACCTCGATCGGCGGCTTGCTTGCCGGTGTCGATGGCGCGATTGACGAGCAAACCCGGATCGGCCTGGTCACGGGTTACAGCGACAGTTCGGTGAGCATGGGCTCGGGCACGCATTCATCGGCCAAGGTCGACAGCTATCACTTGGGTGCATACGCCGGCCGCGAAGTCGGTGCCTGGCGCTTGAGTGCCGGCGGTGCCTACAGCTGGCATCGTGCCGACGTCAAACGTGACCTGCAATACGGCGACGTCAGCGCGAAGCAGAAAGCCAAGGTCGATGCCGGCACCACTCAAGTGTTCGGTGAAGCGGCGTATCGCCTGAATCTGCAACCGCTCGCGCTCGAACCCTTCGCCAACCTGGCCTACGTGCACCTCGACACCGAGGGTTTCACCGAGAAAGGTGATGGCGCTGCACTGAAAAGCACTGGCGGCACGCGGGATGCGGTGCTCAGCACCCTGGGCGTGCGCGCATTGAAAACGGTGAACCTGTCCGGCCAGCAGCAACTAGACCTGAGCGGCAGTCTCGGCTGGCAGCACAACCTGAGTAATACCGATGCTGAAGAACATCTGGCATTTGCCAGCGGCAGCACGGCGTTCTCGGTGGAAGGGACGCCAATGGTACGTGACGCGGCACTGGTAGGCGCGCATGCCAGCCTGGCCCTGAGCCGGGACATTCGCGTGAACCTCGATTACACCGGCCAACTGGCCAGCCGCGAGAAGAGCCATGGCGTAGGGCTAAGCCTCAATTGGCAGTTTTAAAAACACGAACAAAAAACGTGGCAAACATTAAATGTGGCGAGGGAGCTTGCTCCCGCTGGGTGGCGAAGCCGCCCCAAAACAGGCAGCGGTGATTTGGCAGACAAAACGCATCTGCCGGGCTCGCGACTGCTGCGCAGCCGAACGGGACGATGCGGCGTTCCGACAAGCCCCCTCGCCACAGGGATTTTGGCAAGACAACTAAGGATGGTCGCTGTATGAAAGTTAAGAACAACAACTTATTCGCCTTGAAAGCACTCAACCGAGCCCTGCTTTGTGCGCTGGCTTCAGTAGGCACCGCACAAGCGGTGCCCTACGTGGAAAGCGGCAAAGCAGGCGATCCCAACAGTTGGCGCAGCGCTGAGTTCAACGCTGACTGGGGCCTGGGCGCCATCAATGCCCAGGATGCCTACGCCGCCGGTTACAGCGGCAAAGGCGTGAAACTGGGGATCTTCGATCAACCGGTTTACGCCCAGCATCCGGAGTTTTCCGGTGCCAGCAAGGTCGTCACTCTGGTCACCCGCGGCATCCGCGAATACACCGACCCGTACATCCCGGTCAAAGCCGGCGATGCGTTTGTGTATGACGGTTCGCCCTCGGTCGGCTACGACGGCAAGCTCGGCTCCCACGGCACTCACGTCGGCGGGATCGCCGCGGGCAGCCGTGACGGCAATCCAATGCACGGCGTGGCGTACAACGCGCAAATCATCAGTGCCGACAACGGCGACCCGGGCCCCGAAGACGGGATCATCCTCGGCAACGACGGCGCGGTGTACAAGGCCGGTTGGGATGCATTGATCGCCAGCGGGGCGCGGATCATCAACAACAGTTGGGGCATCGGCATCACCGATCGCTTCGACCTGGGCGGCCGCGACCCGGCGTATCCGCACTTCACCGTGCAGGACGCGCAACTGCAATTCAATCAGATCCAACCCATCCTCGGCACGCGCCAGGGCGGTGCCTATGACGGTGCGATCGCGGCCGCTCGCAGCGGCATCGTGACGATCTTCGCCGCCGGCAACGACTACAACCTCAACAACCCGGACGCCATTGCCGGGCTCGGTTATTTCGTCCCCGAAATCGCACCGAACTGGATGACCGTCGCGGCCTTGCAGAAGAACCCGGACCTCAACAGCCCGGACCTCTACAACATCAGCACCTTCTCGTCGCGTTGCGGCTACACCGCGAGTTTCTGCGTGTCGGCACCGGGCAGCAAGATCTTCAGCGCAGTCATCGGCGGCACCAATGCCGATAACATGACCATCGGCTACGCCAACAAAAACGGCACCTCCATGGCGGCGCCGCACGTCGCGGGCGCGGTGGCGGTGCTGATGGAACGCTTCCCGTACATGACTGGCGCCCAGGTTGCCAGCGTGCTGCGCACCACGGCCACCGACATGGGCGCACCGGGTGTCGACGCGCTGTATGGCTGGGGCATGATCAACCTGCGCAAAGGCATCGATGGCCCGGCGATGTTGGTCACCGAGCAAGACATACCCGAGGAGTTCCGCATCCAGGGCGCCTACGGCTCCAGCCAATTTGTCGCGGACTTGCCCGGCATCGGCGCGATTATCGATGCGGGCAAACCGACCGAGCGCGTGTGCAATGACGTGCAGTGTGGCCGGGACGTCTGGCGCAACGACATTTCCGGCCACGGCGGCCTGACCAAGCAGGGCATCGGCACGCTGGTGCTGACCGGCGCCAACACTTACGCCGGCCCGACGCTGGTCAATCAGGGTCGATTGGCGATCAACGGCTCGCTGCTCTCGGCGGTCACCGTCAACGACAGCGGGATCCTCGGCGGTAACGGCCGCATCGGCGCATTGACCGCGAAAAGCGGCGGCACCGTGGCCCCCGGCAATTCCATCGGCACCTTGCAGGTCGCGGGTGACGTGACATTCGAGCCGGGCTCGACCTACGCCGTGGAATTGTCACCGACCAGCAGCGACCAGATCATCGCGGGCGGTAAAGCAGTGATCGAAGGCGCGACTGTCAGCCTGTCCCTGGAAAACAGCCCGACCTTGCTGACCACCAGCGACGTGCAATCGCTGCTTGGCAATCAATACAACATCCTGCAAGCAGCTGGCGGCATCGAAGGGCGGTTTGGCGCAGTCCTGCCGAACTACCTGTTCATCGGCGGCGCGCTCGACTACTCGGCTACTGGCATCCAACTGGCGGTAGAGCGCAACGCCGCGTCCTTCGCCAGCATCGGCCAGACCCCGAACCAACGTGCCGTGGCTGCCGCTGCCGAGCAACTGGGCGCGGGCAATCCGCTCTATGAAACCCTGTTGCTGTCGCCGACCGCTGCCGTCGCGCAACAAGCCTTCCAGCAACTGTCCGGTGAGATTCATCCGGCGATCGGCACGTTGCTGATCAACGACAGCCGTTACCTGCGCGATGCCGTCGGCGAACGCCTGCGTGAGCGTGATCTGTTCGATGCCGCGGCACCTACCGATGACCGCAGCAATGCCTGGGTCAAAGTCCTCGGCGCCTGGGGCAAGAGCGACGGCGGGCATGACAACGCCAGTTCCACCAGCTCCATCGGCGGCTTGCTGGCCGGTGTCGACGGTCTCATCACTGAAGATACGCGGCTCGGTTTCGTCACCGGGTATAGCGACAGCTCGTTGAGCATGGGCGATGGCACGCATTCGTCGGCCTCGGTCGACAGCTACCACTTGGGCGCCTACCTGGGCCATGAAATCGATGCACTGCGCTTGAGTGTCGGCGGCGCTTATAGCTGGCATCGCATCGATGTGAAACGTGACCTGCAATTCGGTGACGTCAGCGGCAAACAGAAATCCAAACGCGATGCGACCACCGCCCAGCTGTTTACCGAAGCCGCGTATCGCCTGGACCTGCAACCGCTGGCCCTGGAACCGTTTGCCAACCTGGCTTACGTGCACCTCAACCGCGACAGCTTCACCGAGAAAGGCGATGCCGCCGCGCTCAAGGGGGGCGAAGACAACCGCGACGCCGTGCTCTCGACCCTCGGTGTGCGGGCGAGCAAAGCCATTGCCCTGTCGGACAAACAGCAACTGGAACTGTCCGGCACCCTGGGCTGGCAGCACAACCTGAGCAACACCCGTTCCGAAGACCACCTGGCCTTCGCCAACGGCAATACCGGGTTCAGCGTGCAGAGCGTGTCTCTGGATCGTAACGCCGCCGTCATTGGTGCGCGCGCCGGTCTGGCGGTGGCCAAGGATGTGCGTGTGAGCCTGGATTACAACGGACTGCTGGGCTCCAACGAAAAAGACCACGGTGTAGGTCTGACACTCGACTGGCAGTTCTGATTTAACGCAAAGGAAGCAAACAACATGGGACTGTTTGATTACAAAAATGCTGACGGCAAGGCGCTGTACAGCGACGCCATCGCCCTGACGCTGTATGCGTACACGCCAACCGGTCAGCCACTGCCGACCACCGCGTGGGCGCCGATTGGCGCCAAACAACTGGGTTATCAAGGCAAGGTCGGTGCTCAGGGCACTTTCTATGGTGAGAAGGACGGCTTCACCAGCGCCGAAGCCGAAGTGCTCGGCAAGTACGACACGGCGGGCAAGCTGATCGGTATCGGCATTGCCTTCCGGGGCACCGGAGGCCTGGGGTACAGCGACACCTTCGGCGACATGAAGAACAACCTGCTGGCCGCCGTCGGCCCGGTGGATTACGCGACGAATTACGCGAAAAACGCCTTTGACAACTTGCTCAAGGACGTTGCCGCGTTTTCCATCGCCCATGGCCTGAGCGCCAGGGATGTCATGGTCAGCGGCCATAGCCTCGGCGGGTTGGGGGTCAACAGCCTCGCCGAATTGAGCGGCAACAACTGGGGCGGCTTCTACAAGGACGCCAATTACATCGCGTTCGCCTCACCGACCCAGAGCGCCACCGGCAACAACGTGTTGAACATCGGCTACGAGAACGACCCGGTGTTCCGGGTGCTCGACGGCACCACGTTCAGCAGTGGGTCCTTGGGCAAGCACGACGGTCATCAGGATTCGGCGACCAACAACATCGTCAACTTCAACGACCAGTACGCGTCCACCGCGCAGAACCTGGTGCCGTTCAGCATCCTCAATCCGCTGAACTGGTCAGCCCATGGCTCGTTGGGCTATGCCGACGGTTTGAACCGGGTGATCGACTCGCGGTTCTACGACCTCACCGACAAGGACTCAACGCTGATCGTCTCCAACCTGGCGGAGTCGTCTCGGGGTACCACCTGGGTCGAGGACCTCGGACGCAGCGGCGAACCCCACACCGGCAGCACCTTCATCATCGGCACCGACAGCGACGATTTGCTCAAGGGCGGTGCCGGCAATGACTTCATCGAAGGCCGCGACGGTAACGATCGCTTGCGCGACGACGGCGGCTACAACCTTCTGCTGGGCGGCAAGGGCAGCAACACCTTCGAATTGCAGAAGCCGTTGCAGAACTTCAGTTTTGCCAACGACGGCGACGGCACCCTGTACGTGCGCGATGCCTATGGTGGCATCAGCATGACCCGCGACATCGGTTCGCTGGTGAGCAAGGAGTCGGGTTCATGGTGGGGCAGCAAGGAGGTGACTTACAGCGTCACCGCCAATGGCTTGCTCAACGGCAGTGAATTGACCCACTACAACCACTCGCTCAACGGTGACGCCTACGGCAACACACTGGCGGCCAGCGTCGACGGCGATTGGTTGTTCGGTCATGCCGGCGACGACCTGCTGCGCAGCGACAAAAGCCAGGTGACCTTCGTCGGTGGCGCGGGCAACGACCTGATGCAGGCCTCGGGAGGCCACAACACTTTCCTGTTCAGCGGCGCCTTCGGTTTCGACGCGATCAATGGCTACCAGGGCAACGACAAGCTGGTGTTCCTCGGCGTTCAGGGCGCGGGGCAGGGTTATGACTACAAGCAACACGCTTCGCAGTCGGGCCATGACACGGTGCTGAAAGTGGGCGATTTTGCCGTGACCCTGGTGGGAGTAGGACTGGACAGCCTGTCGGCGTCAGGCATCACGTTTGCGTAAAGGCTGCATCCACTAAATGCTCTGGGGCGCCTCGTGAATGAGGCGTCCTGGTTGTGAGCTATCTCTGACAATTCCAACAAAAGAGAGGCAATACCAATGGGTGTGTATGACTACAAAAACTTCGGCACAGCCGATTCCAAAGCGTTATTCACCGACGCGATGGCGATCACGCTGTATTCCTATCACAACCTCGACAATGGCTTTGCCACCGGCTACCAGCACAACGGCTTCGGCCTGGGCTTGCCGGCGACTTTGGTTACCGCTCTGCTGGGCGGCACCGATTCTCAAGGCGTGATCCCCGGCATTCCCTGGAACCCCGATTCGGAAAAAGCCGCCCTGGAGGCCGTGCAAAAAGCCGGCTGGACGCCCATCACGGCCTCGCAACTGGGTTATGACGGCAAGGTCGACGCTCGCGGAACGTTCTTCGGCGAGAAGGCCGGGTACACCAGCGCGCAGGTCGAAATCCTCGGCAAGTACGATGCTCAAGGCCATCTCAGCGAAATCGGCATCGCCTTTCGCGGCACCAGCGGCCCGCGGGAAATCTTGATCGGCGATTCCATCGGCGACGTGATCAACGATCTGCTGGCGGCGCTAGGTCCCAAGGATTATGCGAAAAACTATGTGGGTGAAGCCTTCGGCAATCTGCTCGGCGACGTCATGGCTTTTGCCCAGGCCAATGGCCTGTCGGGCAAAAACGTGCTGGTCAGCGGCCACAGCCTCGGCGGGCTGGCGGTCAACAGCCTGGCTGACTTGAGCGCGGAGAAGTGGTCCGGGTTCTACCAGGACTCCAACTACATCGCCTACGCGTCCCCGACCCAGAGCAGCACCGACAAAGTGCTCAATGTCGGCTATGAAAACGACCCGGTGTTTCGGGCCCTCGACGGTTCATCCTTCAACCTGTCGTCGGTGGGTGTGCACGATGCCGCCAAGGCCTCGGCGACCGATAACATCGTCAGCTTCAACGATCACTACGCCTCGACCGCATGGAATGTGCTGCCGTTCTCCATCCTCAACATCCCGACCTGGATCTCGCACTTGCCGACCGCCTATGGCGATGGCATGAACCGGGTGATCGAATCGAAGTTCTACGACCTCACCAGCAAGGACTCGACGATCGTCGTCGCCAATCTCTCGGACCCGGCACGCGCCAATACCTGGGTTCAGGACCTCAATCGCAACGCCGAAACCCACAAGGGCAGTACCTTCATCATCGGCAGCGACGGCAACGACCTGATTCAGGGTGGCAAAGGTAACGACTACCTGGAGGGGCGTGACGGTAACGACACCTTCCGTGACGGCGGCGGCTACAACATCCTGCTGGGAGGCAATGGCAACAACGTGCTGGACTTGCAGCAGTCGGTGAAGAATGTCGACTTTGCCAATGACGGCGCCGGCACCCTCTATGTTCGTGACGCCAATGGCGGTATCAGCATCACCCGAGACATCGGCAGTATTGTCACCAAGGAACCGGGGTTCTTGTGGGGGCTGTTCAAGGATGATGTGACACACAGCGTGACGGCCAATGGACTTGCCGTCGGCAACAACCTGACGTCATACGCGTCATCGGTGAAGGGCGGCACGGGGGCCGATACGCTCAAGGCGCATACGACGGGCGATTGGTTGTTCGGTCTGGACGGCAACGATCATTTGATCGGCGGCCAGGGCAACGATGTGTTTGTGGGCGGGGCGGGGAATGACCTGATGGAATCGGGGGGCGGGCTTGATACGTTCCTGTTCAGCGGTGCGTTTGGTCAGGACCGGGTGGTGGGGTATCAGGCAAACGACAAGCTGGTATTCCTCGGGGTTCAGGGGGTCGCGCCGAATGATGACTATCGGGCTCATGCCACGACGGTGGGGCAGGATACGGTGCTGACGTTTGGCGGGGATTCGGTGACGTTGGTGGGAGTTGGGCTGGACAGTTTGTCTGGCGCCGGGATCGTAATCGCCTGAGGGTGATGTGGCGCCGGTAAGGGCCTCTTCGCGGTCAAGCCTCGCTCCTGCAGGGTTGTGCGATTCCTTGTAGGAGCGAGGCTTGCCCGCGAAGAACGATAACGCGGTAAACCTGCCTGAGCACGTGACCCGACAGTCACCTGCGGACTCCAATACCTTGCAACAACAGGATTGAGTACTGGATCAGGAGATTACGCAACGTGAGTAACAGCAAGAAGCACCTCATCGGTCTGGCGCTGGCCCTGTTATCAGGAAGTGCCGCCGCGGAGTTGCCTCATAGCTCGATTTTGAGCCGCTATGGCATGACGCCAGATCAACTGCCGACACCGGCACCGTCGGAACCCGCCGACCCGCTGGTAGAAAAAAGCCGTTTCCAGCTCCAGCCGGAAGAGCCTTTTGTGACATTTCGCTCGGGGGACAAGCAGCCGGAGATGACAGGCAACATCAGCATCGACCACGCGATGCAGCAGGATTACGAGCGCTGCCAGAAGATTCATGAAGAACTGAGGAGACGGGGAGGGAAGTTCATCTCCTGCGATAACAGTACGCCGTGGATGCCTTAGATTCTCGGTCTCTTCGCGGGCCAGCCTCACATCGCACAACCCTGTAGGAGCGAGGCTTGCTCGCGAAGAACGATAATGCGGTTCTCAGTCTTCCTCGCGGACCGTGGCCACATCTTTGGCATTGACCTTCACCTTCGCGCCGGAAATATCCTCAAACTCGTAAAACCCGTCCTTGGTCTTGGTTTTCGGCATGTCTTCGGTCAAATACTGGGTGCCGTTCTGCAGCGTCACCACCGTTGGCGTGGAGCAACCGGCCAGTGCCAGGAAGGCTGCCGCTGCCAAAGGCAAACCCAGAGTCTTGATATTCATACCCACCTCTCAAATGCGTGAAAAAAGCCGCTATGCCGGTTGGTGCCGTGGAACGGCAGAAAGTTCGATGGTCACCTGAAAATAGCCAAATAGCGCCGCCGCTTATCCTTTTCCGTTTGCACCCAACGCGCTGTAACTGGTATCTGTACGCATAACCAGTATTCGCTCGCCATGGCCCTTTTTTCCTGTGACTGAAAATCCTCTCGACGACCCGTTCTATTACTTGAACAACTTCATGCAAGTGCTTGATTGGCTTGAACATCGTTATGCCGATGTGCTGAGCGTCGAGGAGCAAGCCTTCATCCGCGATTTTCGTCGGCAACCCCGCAAGTCCCGGGCGCTGCTGGTCAGGATGGTGATGCGCAAGGGCCTGCATTTCAGGGCCGGCAAATTGAGTTACGTCGAGATTGGCGACATTGCCAGTGCTGCCGAGCCATTGCTGGCGGCAGGCTGGATCTCTGCGCAATCGCCGCTACAGATCGAGGAACTGTTCGACGTTCTGCTCAAGGCCGAGATTCTTCACTGCTTCGGTGCCGCCATCGATCAACCCAAAGGCAAGAAGACCGAATGGCTGGCGACCCTGAGCGAGCAGTTCTGCGAGTCGCAGAGCTTCGCGCAATGGTGCCCGCAACTGAACGACCGGCTGTTCACGCTGACCATCATGGACCTGTGCGACCGCTTGCGGCTGATGTTCTTCGGCAACCTTTATCAGGACTGGTCAGAGTTCGTGCTGGCCGATCTCGGCATCTTTACCTATGAGAAAGTCGAATTCTGCGCCGAGTCCCGGGGCTTGCGCAGCCGTGAAGACGTGGACGCCTGCCTGTTTCTGCACCACTGCCAGCAACGTTTCGAGGCCGGTGAAGAGGTGGCGGACATTGTCGAGCAAATCAACGAGGTGCAACTCGACAACCCTTGGCTGCAAAGACGCCGGGGCAAGTTGCTGTTCCAGATTGGTCAGCATTGTGAACGCATGACGGATTTCTCCACGGCGCTGTCGATTTATCGCGATTGCGCCTACCCCGGCGCTCGGGTGCGTCTTATCCGTGTGCTCGAACGCTGTGGTGAATATCAGTTGGCCCTGCATCTGGCCACGCACGCGGAGCAATCGCCGGAAAGCGCCACCGAGCATCAGCATGTGCTGCGTGTGGTGCCCAGGTTGCGGCGCAAACTGGGCGGCCCGGCAATGAAGCGGCCATCTCCCCGGGAGATGCTGCGCCTGGACCTGCACTTGCCCAGGACCGATCCGGCGCTGTCGGTCGAATTTCATGTTCAGGCGCACCTGGCGGAGGATTCGGCGCCGGTGCATTACGTCGAGAACAGTCTGATCAACTCGCTGTTCGGCCTGTTGTGCTGGCCGGCGATCTTTGCGCCGTTGCCGGGGGCGTTTTTCCACCCGTTCCAGCGCGGGCCGGTGGACCTGCTCAACGAAGACTTCCATGCACGTCGGGCGGAGGTGTTTCAGGCCTGTCTCGCCGAACTCGATGACGGGCGTTATAGCCAGACCATCCGTGAGCGTTACGTCGCCAAGTGGGGCGTGCAGTCACCCTTTGTATTCTGGGGCGCGCTGAGCGAAGAACTGCTGGATCAGGCGCTTGACTGCCTGCCCGCCGAACACCTCAAGCACTGGTTCAATCGCCTGTTGCTGGACATCAAGGCCAACCGGGCCGGGATGCCCGACCTGATCCAGTTCTGGCCGCAGCACAAGACCTACCGCATGATCGAAGTCAAAGGCCCCGGCGATCGCCTGCAAGACAACCAATTGCGCTGGCTGGAGTTCTGTCACGAACACCAGATGCCAATCGCCGTCTGCTACGTGCAATGGGCGGAGCAGAGCGCTTGAGTTACAGCATTGCGGTGCGGGCGCTGTGTGAATTCACCGCCAAGGTCGGCGACCTCGACCTGCGTTTCACGCCGTCGCCAACCGCGCTGGAAGGCATCGTCGGGCACCGCACTGTCGCCTCGCGCCGAAGCGAGGGCTATCAAAGCGAAGTCGCCCTCGAAGGCCTGTATAGAACCCTGAAGGTCAAGGGCAGGGCGGACGGCTACGACCCGGCGCAAAACTGCCTGGAAGAAGTCAAAACCTATCGCGGCGACCTGAGCAAGCAACCGGCCAACCACCGGCAGTTGCACTGGGCGCAAGCGAAGGTCTACGGATGGCTGATGTGCCAGAAGCTGGAACTGGCGCAGATCAATCTGGCGCTGGTGTACTTCGACATTGTCAGCGAAAAGGAAACCTGCCTGGTCGAAGCCTTCAGCGCCGGAGAGCTGCAGTCGTTCTTCGAGCATCATTGCGGGCTGTTCCTGCTGTGGGCCGAGCAGGAGATGGCCCATCGCGAAGCACGCAATCACGCGGCGCAGAAATTGGCGTTTCCCCATGCCGACTTTCGTCCGGGGCAACGGCACCTGGCGGAATCGGTGTTCAAGGCGGTCAGCACCGGTCGTTGCCTGATGGCTCAGGCGCCAACCGGCATCGGCAAGACCGTGGGCACGCTGTTTCCGATGCTCAAGGCCCTGGCGCCGCAGCAGTTGGACAAAGTGTTCTTTCTGACGGCGAAAACGCCGGGGCGCAAACTGGCGCTGGATGCCGCGCAAGTCATCCTGGAGAGTGCCGATGCGCCGCCGCTGCGGGTGCTGGAGATGATCGCCCGGGACAAGGCCTGCGAGCACCCGGACAAAGCCTGTCACGGTGAATCCTGCCCGTTGGCCCAGGGCTTTTACGACCGTTTGCCGGCCGCTCGCCAGGCCGCCAGCGAACTCAGCCTGCTGAATCAGGACGCCTTGCGCCGAGTGGCATCGGCGCATGAGGTCTGTCCGTATTACCTGAGCCAGGAAATGGCCCGCTGGGCCGATGTGGTGGTCGCCGACTACAACTACTATTTCGATTTCAGTGCGTTGCTGTTCGGCTTGTCTCAGGCCAATAACTGGAAAGTCGCGGTGTTGGTGGATGAGGCGCACAACCTGGTGGAACGCGGCCGGCAGATGTACAGCGCCACGCTCGATCAGTCGACCCTCAGCGGGGTACGAAAAACCGCACCGGACGCCCTGAAAAAACCGTTGCAGCGGGTCAATCGTGAGTGGAATGCCCTGCATAATCTGCAATTGGCGCCGTATCAGGCCTACGACAAGGCACCGGAAAAACTTCTCCAGGCGCTGTCGTCATGCAGCGCGAGCATCGGCGATTATCTCAACGATCATCCCCAAGGCCTGGACAGTGCCCTACAGAGTTTTTACTTCGACATGCTGCAGTTTTGCCGGGTGGCCGAACTCTTCGATGAACAGTTCCTGTTCGACATCAGCAAGCGCGACCTCGAACGCAAACAAAACCTGTCGCAACTGTGCCTGCGCAACGTGGTGCCGGCCGGTTTCATCCGCCCACGCCTGACGGCTGCGCGCAGCACCGTGCTGTTTTCGGCGACGCTGAGCCCTCGGCATTATTACGCGGACCTGCTGGGTACGCCGCCGGATACAGTGTGGATTGATGTCGAATCGCCGTTCCATGCCGACCAGTTGAAAGTGCACATCGTCAGCCAGATATCGACCCGATTCGTCCATCGCCAGGCGTCCCTCGAACCGATTGTCGAACTCATCGCCCGCCAATTCAGCCAACGCCCCGGCAACTACCTGGCATTTTTCAGCAGCTTCGATTATTTGCAGCAAGTGGCACAGTTGCTGGCCGAACGACACCCGCAAATCACTTTGTGGTCGCAGTCCCGGGGCATGGCGGAAGGGCAACGCCAGGCCTTTCTCGATCAGTTCACCACGCACAGCCAGGGCATAGGTTTTGCGGTGCTCGGCGGAGCGTTCGGTGAAGGCATCGATTTGCCCGGCGCACGCCTGATCGGTGCATTCATTGCCACCCTGGGGCTGGCGCAACTCAATCCGGTCAACGAACAGATGAAGCATCGAATGGCGGCGATTTTCGGCGCCGGTTATGACTACACCTACTTGTATCCCGGCGTACAGAAAGTCGTGCAGGCGGCAGGAAGGGTGATCCGCACTCAGCAGGATCAAGGGGTGGTGATGTTGATCGATGACCGGTTCGGCGACAGCAAGGTCAAACACTTGCTGCCGCGTTGGTGGTCGGTCGAACAGGCGCATTTGGCTTCAGGTGCGTAGGATTATTTACCTTTTAAAACAGGTACATATCTTGAAAGACAGACGTATTTGAACAAGCGGTGAAACAGCGCTTTATTCAAAGGGCAGCCAATCAATTTCAGCCGGCTCTTTGATAAGGAAATCAAGGCATGTCCTCCGCACCGAACTACACCTACACCACTGAACAAGTCAGCGCCGCATTCAATGCCATCAAAACCACGCTGTTCCGCGGCATCACGGCCGAGGAAACGCCGAAAATCCTGGTGGTTGCCGGGCTTCAAGGCTCGGGTAAAACCTTCCTGCTGGAAAACACACTCCTGCCGACCAGGCGCTACGACAAGTATGTCCGTCTCTACCTGCCCGAATACCGGCAGAAACATCCTCAATACGCAGAGATGATCAAGCTTGGCGTGCTGCATGCCTATGAACATACCGAAGCTTTCGTACGAGAGCTTTGCGCCAAAATCTTCACCGAAGCCTTCACACTCAAATACAACATCATCATGGAGTGTGCGTTCGACAGCATCGATTTCGCGGCATTTCCACCACTCGCGACGGCGGCCGGCTATCAGTTCGAAACGCATATCGTTGGCTGCACGCTGGAGTTCGCTCACGTTTCGTGCATCAAAAGAGCCTTTAAAAGCCTGGAAAACCGCGAACTGGAAAGGTTTGTCACGCGATCGACACTGGAGAGCTCCATGAGGAATGAGCAAGCGGTGATCCTGGCCTTCGAAACCGCCTCGAAGGCGGTCGATCGTTCACAAATCACGGTATATGAACGCGGGTTCGGGGCGCTGAAGGAACGCGTCTCGCGTGCTCATATCACCTACACCACAACCGCTTGCGTGACGCCCTCTACGACGCCAACGGCATACAGCGCCTATGAAAGCATCATCAATAATCATGTCCACACCCTGAGTGAGCGTGACGAGATAGTTAAAGAATGCCACTTGGCGTTACTCAACACCCAGACTTACGCCCTGGTTGTTCCTGACTTCGTTTACAACGACCTGTACGCCTACATCGTCAAATACGTGAACCGGTAAGCAGGCGAACCCACTCGGCGGCAAAGCGATGACAGTCTCCCGGCCAGCGCGCGGTCAACAACAGGCCATCACGGACGACGAACCCGCGTTGTGGCTGGTCCGCCGAATCACGCACCGCGAGGACGGGCCCGCGCAGGAAATCCGTCGGGCTGGACAGGGCGGCCGTGACTTCCGCTTCGACGGTTTGGGTATAGGTCCGGTAGTAGCGCCCGAGCCAGGCGGCGGTGATTGCCCAGGCAGGCAGCTCCATGGTGTTGGCGACCAGGGCGGTGACCTTGCGCCCCTGCAACACCGAACGCCCGGTATCGGGGTCGAGGGTTCGGGCAAGCAACAGTACGCCGTGGCAGACCGCTGCCACGGGTTTGTCTGTCTTGAAAAAGTGCAGGGCAATCCGTCGCGCCTGCTCGGACTCCAGCAGGCTGCGCATGCCCTTGGCATGCCCGCCGGGAATCAGCAGTCCTTGGAACTCGCCGGGGTCCACATCGTCATAGTTCAGCGGTCGGCGGGAAGGAGGGGTCTTCGATCATCCTGGCGTAGCTGGCAAGGTCGGCCTTGCGCGTCATCAGCAGCGGGTTCAACAGGCCGAAGCCGATGTCCACCAGGCGTGAATCGGCGTAGGCGGGCAATCCCTGGGGGGATGCAAAGCGCACCTCGATGCCGGCCTGACGCATGGCCTGCCATGGAACGCTGCTCTCTGTGGGATCGTAGTCAGACGTGGGTAACAGAATCAGGATCATCGGGGCGCCTTGGAACCGCCAGGAATGGCGTTTGGCATCGAGAATAGGCGGAGTGAACGCTATGCTCCAGTGCACAACCGTTTTCTGGCTTACCAAACCCACGGTTTGACGCATACTTCGCAAAACAACAGTCACGGGTGTGATCGATGAGTGATAACCAGTCCAAAACCAACGCCATCGAGGAAATGCGCTTTCGCCTGTTGATTGATGCCGTGGTGGACTATGCGATCTACATGATTGACCCCGATGGCATCATCACCAGCTGGAACGCTGGCGCCAAACGTTTCAAGGGGTATGAGGAGAAGGAGATCCTCGGACAGCATTTTTCGCGCTTTTATACCGAAGAAGACCGCAGTGCCGGTCTACCCCAGCGCGCGCTGGATACGGCGATCCGCGAAGGGCGGTTCGAGGGTGAAGGCTGGCGGGTTCGCAAGGACGGAACACACTTCTGGTGCCATGTGGTGATCGATCCGATTCGCGACCCGGCAGGCAATCTATTGGGGTTTGCCAAGATCACCCGGGACCTCACCGACCGCAAAATGGCCGAAGAGACGCTCAAGCAAAGCGAGCAGCAGTTTCGTTTGCTGGTTCAAAGCGTGACTGACTACGCCATCTATATGCTCGCCCCGGATGGACGATTGACCAACTGGAATCAAGGGGCCCAGCGCATCAAGGGCTACCGACCCGAAGAAGTCATCGGTCAGCATTTTTCACTCTTCTATACGCCCGAAGACCGTGAAGCCGGGGAACCCCAACGTGCGTTGGAGACGGCTATGCGGGAAGGGCGCTTTGAAAACAGGGCCTGGCGCGTGCGCAAGGACGGCACGCGGTTCTTTGCCCATGTGGTGGTCGATCCGATCTGGGGCGATACGGGCACGTTGCTGGGCTTTGCCAAAATTACCCGGGACATCACCGAGGCCACACAAGCACAGAAGGTTCTGGAACAAACCCGTGAAGCGCTGTTCCAGGCGCAGAAGATGCAGGCCATCGGCCAACTCAGTGGCGGGATCGCCCACGATTTCAATAATCTGCTGACCGTTATCCTTGGCAACCTGGAAATCGTCCGTAAACGCGTGGGAGACAATCCGAAAGTCACTCGATTGGTCGACAACGCCACCCAAGGTGCCCTGCGTGGGGTGTCCCTGACTCAACGCATGCTGGCGTTCGCCAGACGTCAGGAACTCAAGTCCGAATCCGTCGAAATACCCGCGCTGGTGGAAGGAATCAGCGGATTGTTGCGCAGCTCCCTCGGGCCATCCGTACAGCTCGAAACCCGTTTTTCCCCCGACCTCGTTCCGGTCATGGCCGATGTCAATCAGCTCGAACTGGCCGTGCTGAACCTCGCCACCAATGCCCGGGACGCGATGCCCAACGGCGGAAAAATCGTCATCAGTACCCGGACGGAAGACGTCTGCGACCAATCGACACTATTGCCGGAGCCCGGACGCTATGTTTGCCTGAGTGTTGCCGATAACGGGGAGGGCATGGATGAGGTCACCCTGGCGTCGGCCATGGACCCGTTTTTCACCACCAAAGGGGTGGGCAAAGGCACGGGGCTGGGGTTGTCGATGATCCATGGCTTCATAGAACAACTGGGCGGACGATTCATTCTCAAGAGTCAGAAGGACATCGGCACTGTCGCCGAACTGTGGATACCCGCCGCGACCACAGCTGCGCTCAATCATCCCGCCGTATCGGAAGTGGCCGCTCCGCCAGTGGCTCAGTTGTGCGTCATGGTCGTGGACGATGACAGCCTGGTGCTGACCAGCACCGGCCTGTTGCTTGAGGATCTCGGCCATCGGGTGATCAGTGCGGTGTCCGGTGCCCAAGCGCTTGAGCTGTTCGAACGCGAGCAGCATGTTGACCTGGTCATTACCGACATGGCCATGCCACAAATGAACGGTGAGCAGTTGGCCAATGCCATCCGGGCGTTGAAGCCGGACGTACCGATCATTCTTGCCACGGGTTATGCCGAACGCCTTGAAGGCTTCGCGACCACACTCCCTCGCTTGTCCAAACCGTATACCCAACTCAATCTGGTCGAGGTGATTGCGCTGGCCATGAAGTAACGGGCGTCGTGCTCAGCCTTTCACGTTCTTCTTGAAACCGCGCAAGTTCATGGCACACAGGCAAAACTGCAACACGATCAATGCGTAGGCGTGGGTGTGGTAACCCCAGATCACCCACAAGAGGTTGCTGACGATAAAGCAGCTGAAGCCCCACACCCTGCGCGAGGGTGATTGCGAGCCGATCAACCACGCCGCCAGTACCGTGACCAGCATCGCTGGCCATTGCACCCAATCGAGAGTGTCCATCCGCAATCCTTGAAGTCAGCCTGTGTACTTGAAGGACCACGGCAGCGAAATAGCGTTCGAGCGAGGCGCATTAAATTCGGCTGAACTTTGCCGGGACAGTTTTCGTCATAACGCTTTCCCAGTCCTTGTGTAATTTCCGTGCCCAGAATACTGACCGAACCTACCGCCGAAGAAGCCTTGTCCGAACACAACGCCAAAATGTTCGGCTCGCCCAAGGAGCGTCTGGATTTCTACCGTCGGGAAATCCAGTACGAAACCAGCATCCTCGCCAATCGAACCGACGCTTACCTGGCCGCGCAGTCGTTCCTGGTGATTGCCTTTGCTTCCTGCATGGCCAACCTCAATCCCGAATGGGGAAAACTCTTCACCCTGGTGGTGCCGCCGTTCCTCGCGCTGCTGGGTTTACTGAGCTCGCTGAACGCCTGGCCGGGCATTCGTGCGGCCTACGACATCATCGACCACTGGCACTTCAAGCAAAGTGAGCTGTTGCGCAGCGAGCCATTGATGGGGCTGGCGTACGATGAATCCCCGCTGTTCAGTGAGATGGAATCGTCCCACAAGGGCTACCGCAAATCGCTGCTGTTTTCCGTGCGGACGCCGTGGATTTTCGCGACGTTCTGGGTGTTGCTGGGCACTTATGCGGTTTACATCCAGGTCACCAATCCCGGTGGCTGAATCGCAGACTAAAAAGCCCGGCATTTGCCGGGCTCTCTGACATCGACTACCAAATCAAGCCGCCAGATTGGACGCGCTCATTTCTTTCTTGTACTGAGCCTTGAGCGTTTCCATTTGCGCGCCCAATTCTTCCAGGGTGGCCTTGCCCAGCAGTTTTTTCGCCTGAGGGAACATTTCGGTTTCCTCTTCTTCGATGTGGTGTTCCAGCAGCTCCTTGACCACTTTCACCCGACCCGCGAATTCTGGGGTGGAAGGGTCGGTGACTTTCAGGTCCGGCAACACCAGGGAATCCACGGTGCGGTGTTCTTCCTTGGCTTCGTAGTACATAACGTCCTGTTCCTTGCCACCGGCTTTTTTGTACGCCGGGTACAAGACTTCTTCTTCGAGCCGGGTATGGATGGTGATCTCCATTTCGAGCTTGGCCAGCAACTCGGTGCGTTTTTTGACACCCCGTTCGGTGGACTCGCTTAACTGAGTCAGGATGCCTTTTACGCGTTCATGGTCGGCTTTCAACAGGTCGATGGCGTTCATGGTCGAATCTCTCAATTAGTCACGGAATAGGCGCAAACGGTCTCATGGCCGTAGGTCGCTTTTACACTGGGAGCATTTGTCGTGCCGATTTCACCGCCATGAGTAAAGCTATATAAAACAATTGGTTAAAAGATCTGATGGCGAATTGAGGTCGTGCAGGCTGCATGAGTCTGGAAATTGACTCATGCAGTTCGCGGCGCGAAGTTTTCCGTCGAGAAATGTGAATTGTCGGTGTTACCGTCGATCAGATTCGCCGCATCCTGACACCGGGTTCAAGGGATGTTCCGCTGACGGAGCGTGGAAACTGATGCGATAGCCGAAGGCGAATTCGCCAGCGGCTATATGGAGTGCGTCAGGGCTGATGCCCCGGGGGTTTTCAGGATCAAACCCGGTCTTCAAGCTGCTGGCGCAACCGGTGGGCGTTATTCACGGACATCGGGATCGGTGGGAAGTCCGCGTTGAGCAAACGCAGGTGCTCAATCGCTTCCTGAAACTTCAAATCAGCCTTCCTGCGCATCGCCCTGTAATGCTCGAACCGTTCCAGGTCCATGTCGCCGTCCTCAAGCATCTCGAAAGCGCTTCGGCTCAACGCCTGGGCGTCTTCGAACATCTGGCGATTGCATTCCAGGGCAAACGCCCGGCAGGCTTTGATTTGATCGGGAGTTGAATAGTGAACCATGACCGGCACCTTACTTTTTTCGAGGTCCCTTTTAATAGGCATCGTTGCCACAGTGGAACCGAACCTGTCGGGTTCCGCCGTATAAAAGAAAACAGGCGGAATTAAGGTTGTGACTGTCGAGTTGCACAGGGATTTCAAATTCTTTGAGGCGAAAATTCGTTTGATTCAACCTGTAAACACGCAGGTAAAAATCAAATAATTTGTTTCTTGCGCCGTTCATAGCGGGCGAGGGTGGGTTGCGTGCTGATGCCGTGGATCAAAATGCTCAACGCGACCACGGACAACGTCAGGTCCATGCACAGCGTCGACACCGACTGACCCAGCCCGTGATTCAAGGCGTAGAACAAGTAATACAGGCTGCCGATGCCACGGATGCCAAACCAGCCGATCAACATTCGCTGGCGCCAATCGAGCAATCGGCCCCACGGCATCACGGCGACACTCAAAGGGCGAACCAGAAAAAACAACACCCCGCCGACCAGCAGGGCGCGCCAGTCCCAGTGAGCGATCAGCACGACGCCGAGCAGTGTCACCAGAAACACTTCCATGGCCCGCTCCACGAGACTGCCAAAAGCGAGCATGTCACCCATCATGATGCCCGCGGCGACCTGGGTGTCTTCAAGGTTGTCGGTATCGCCATGCACCGCGTGTTGTGGTTCGACGTTCTGGTGACCGACCACCGGCTGGACCAGATGCTCGGCAGGGGTTTCGTCGTTGCCCGTGGAGCTGACTTCTTCCTGGCGCAATCCGAGGCCGGCGGCGAACACCGACAGAAACCCATAGGCGTGGATAGACTCGGCCCCGACATACGCCAGGGCAATCAAAGCAAGGGCCAGGTAATCGTTCGGAGACAGCGTGCTGTCATCGTTCTTGATCCGCAGCGCCAAGGTCAGGCGCCCGATGCCGCGTCCCATCCAGTACCCCGTCAGAAAACCGGCCGGAACCGCCCAGATCAGACTGCGCAGCACCCAGTCGCCCAACCAGCCGGGGTTACCCTCGTGTTGCAGCAGGAGCAGGCCAAGGATCACGAACGGAAACGCGATCCCGTCATTGAGCCCGGCCTCACCGGAGAGGCCGAAGCGCACGCTGTCGTCATCCCGCGCGTCGTTGACCTGGACCAGCGCGGCGAGCACCGGATCGGTGGGGGCCAGGATCGAGCCGATCAGCACTGACGCGCCCCATGACAATTGCAATGCGTAATGCAGCAACAAGCAGACGCCGACAATGGTCAGCAGCATCACCGGGCCGGCCAGGCCGACCGCAATCCGCCAGTTTTTATGCTTGAGCGGCGAGCGCAATTTCAGGCCGCAGACAAACAGCGAAAAGAGCACCGCGACTTCCGTCAGGTGCTCCATCCAGATCGAAGCGTCAGCGGTGTCCAGTTTCAACAGCCCGAACCCGGCCGGGCCGATGGCGGCGCCCAGCACCAGGCACACCGCCGACGTGGTCACTGGCATCCATCGCAGGTAGGACGAGGTCAGCGCCAGCGTCAGGAGTACAGCACCCAACACGGCCACCCATAAAATGAAACTCATACTCGGTTCTCGCTGGGGGTGGACCGCGTTTGTTGGTCTCTGCGGATCAACCGACCGTGGCGCGCAGGTATTCAGGCGTCAGCACGTTGAACCACAGCAGAATCATCTCTACCAGAATAGTCACCAATACCAGGAGCCCGACGCCCCAGACGCACGCCGCATTCAGCAGGCCTTGTTCCTTGCGCTCGTGCATGAACGTCGGCAAGCCGACGAACAGCAAAAACGTCGAATAAGCCGAAGCAGCCATCAACACAATGATTGCCAGCCAGCGACTCGGGTACAGCCCGGCAATCCCTGCCAGGAAAAACGGCGTCGCGGTATACGCCGCAAAACCGATGCATTGATTGATGGTCGGACGCGCGTCGAAGGTGCGCGACATCCAGCGGATGAATCCCCCCATCAACGCCACGCCGGCGATGATGGTGACGTACAGCAGCACGCAAAGTTGCAACGCACTTTGAGTACTGAGTTTGACGGTTTCGTTCTCGGCCAGGCTCCAGCCGACATAGGTGGTGCCGATGAACAGGCAGACGGCGGGGATCAAGGCGAGCAGCAGCAAATGCGCGAGGTAATGGCGCGGATGTGCTTCCTCCTCCCGGCGAATATCCGTCCAGGCGAAATTGGGCTGGGTGAACAGTTTGACGATAGGTGCGGACATGACGACCTCCTCGAACGGCCCGTGATGGGGGCCTAAACGTATTGAGGGGAGAGATTTGTCAGGGGTTCATTTTTTCGCGACTTCGAATGACGTGTAGCCGTTGGCGCAGCTTGTGGCGAGGGGGGCAAGCCCCTCGCCACAAGGCAGCTACTATTACAGCGGGCGGTCACAACATCGGTTTACCGCCGGTCACGCCGTAGCGCTGGCCGGTGATGTAGCTGGCCTCGTCCGACGCCAGCAGCACGTAAATCGGCGCCACTTCCACCGGTTGGCCCGGCCGGCCCAGCGGGGTGTGCGCGCCGAAGTTCTGCACCTCTTCATCGGGCATGGTCGAGACGATCAGCGGTGTCCAGATCGGCCCCGGCGCCACGCTGTTCACCCGAATGTTTTTCGGCCCGAGCATCTGCGCCAGGCCACCGGTGAAGTTGGCGATGGCACCCTTGGTCGTGGCGTAGGCCAGGAGGGTGGGCTTGGGCATGTCCGAGTTGACCGAACTGGTGTTGATGATCGAACTGCCGGCCTTCATGTGCTTGAGCGCGGCCTGGCAGATCCTGAACATGGCGGTGATGTTGACGTCGAAGGTCATCACCCATTCTTCGTCCGGGATGTCTTCGAAGTGTTCGTGCGTCATCTGGAAGGCCGCGTTGTTGACCAGAATGTCGATCCGCCCGAAGCGTTCGACTGTCTTGTCCACCAGGGCCTGGCATTGCGCTTTCTGCGCGATGTCGCCGGGCAGCAGCACGCATTGACGTCCGGCCTGTTCGACCCAACGTGCGGTTTCCTGCGCGTCTTCATGTTCATTGAGGTAGGCAATCGCGACATCGGCGCCTTCACGGGCGAAGGCGATGGCGACCGCACGGCCGATGCCGCTGTCGGCCCCGGTGATCAGGGCGATCTTGCCATCCAGCCGGCCCGAGCCTTTGTAGCTTTTTTCGCCGCAGTCTGGATACGGGTCCATTTTCTTTTGGGAGCCTGGGACAGGTTGGCCTTGTTTGGGGAAGGGTGGTCTTGGGTAGTCAGTCATGGCAAATCTCCGATCTCGGGGCACAGGATTCAAAGGGTTGACCCTGATGTTTTGCCTTGAGTTCGGTTGGATTCAGGTGGGTGCACAAAACCCCGAATCCTGGCAAATCCCTTGTAGGAGCGAAGCTTGCTCGCGAAGGCGGTGTGTCAGTCATACATGTGTCAACTGGCACACCGCCTTCGCGAGCAAGCTTCGCTCCTACAGGGGGATTTGTCGTGTTGTCAGGCCTTGAGGTTGAGCAAACTACGCGCCATGCGTGCCAAGCCTTCTTCGAGCAATGCCCGTGGGCAGCCGAAGTTCAGGCGCACGAACTGGCGGTTGTTGTCACCGAAATCCAGGCCGGGGCTGAGGCCGACCTTGGCCTGGTCGAGGAAGAACTGCTGCGGATTGTCCAGCCCCAGGGCGGAGCAATCGAGCCATGCCAGATACGTCCCCTGCGGGATGTTCATCGTCACGCCCGGCAAGCGCGTGCGAACCGCTTCCACCAGGTAGTCCCGATTGCCTTGCAGGTACGCCGTCAACCCGGCCAGCCACGGGCCGCCTTCGCTGTAGGCAACGCGAGTGGCTTCCATTCCCAGCGGGTTGACGCTGTCGACCATGCCACAACGGGCATGATTGACCCGCGCACGCACCGCCGAATCCTGGATGATCATGAAGGAGGTTTTAAGACCGGCAATGTTGTAAGCCTTGCTCGCCGACATCAGGGTGATGGTGCGCTGGGCGATCTGCGGGCTGAGCGATGCCGTGGGAATGTGCACGCGCCCGTCGAAGCACAACTCGGCGTGGATTTCGTCGGAGATGATCCACGCGTTGTGTTCCAGGCAAATGTCCGCCAGCGCTTGCAGTTCTTCCCGCGGGAAAACCTTGCCCAGCGGATTGTGCGGGTTGCTCAGCAGCAGCGCGCCGCCGCCGGTCAGTGCCTGGCTCAAGGCCGCAAGCGGCGTGTTGTACGTGCCATCGGCCAGCGCGTCGAATTCCAGTTCAACCTTGTTCAAGCCCCAATGACCTGGCGCATGACGCAGCGGCGGGTAGTTCGGCACCTGGACCACGACGTTTTGTTGCGGCTCGATCAGCGCCTTCAGGGCCATGTTGAAACCCGACTCCACACCCGGCAGGAAAATCAGTTCCTCCGGCAAGACGCGCCAGGCGTATTTGTTCCAGAGATCGGCGACGATGGCGGCGCGCAAATCGTCCTGAGGCACGCTGTAGCCGACCATCGGGTGTTCGAGGCGTTTACGCAGGGCTTCAAGGATGACCGGCGGCGCGGCGAAGTCCATGTCGGCGACCCACATCGGCAACACGTCGGCCGGGTAGCGGCTCCACTTGGTACTGCCGGTGTTGTGGCGGTCGAACACCTGATCAAAATCGAAGGTCATGCTCAGTCTCATAAAAAGCGGGGTTGAACGTGGCGCCATGATAAACGCCAAGCCCCTGTGGGAGCGAGACGGTAATCGCCCAAACAACACAAACCCCTGTGGGAGCGAGCCAGCTCACGATGGCGTCAGCTCATTCAACATCTATGCAAACTGACCCACCGCTATCGCGAATAGGCTCGCTCCCACAGGGTTATGCGTGATGGCTGGCATTTGGGCACTGTCCGATGGTCGGTTTTCAGGCAGTCAGTTCTCCCATTGTCTAGAGTTCAAAGTGTCGGTAGCCACGCTGCCGGCACCGTGATCGTCCAGAAAAACCCGGCAAAAGTACCGGGTCTCCACCTGATCAGGAGTGCACGATGGACCTCAACCGTCGTCAGTTCTTCAAGGTCGCCGGTATCGGCCTTGCGGGCTCGAGCCTCGGCGCGCTGGGCATGCTGCCCACGCCTGCCTTCGCCGAGCAGGTACGCCATTTCAAACTCGCCCACACCCATGAAACCCGCAACACCTGCCCGTATTGCTCGGTCGGCTGCGGGTTGATCATGTACAGCCAGGGCGATAACGCCAAAAACGTCGCGCAAAGCATCATCCACATTGAAGGCGACGCAGACCACCCGGTCAACCGCGGCACCCTGTGCCCCAAAGGCGCCGGCCTGCTGGACTTCATTCACAGCCCCGGGCGCCTGCAATATCCGCAGGTGCGCAAACCCGGCAGCACTGAGTGGGCGCGCATCTCCTGGGATGAGGCACTGGATCGCGTTGCCGACCTGATGAAGGCCGACCGCGACGCCAACTTCATCGAGAAGAACGACAAAGGCCAAACGGTGAACCGCTGGCTGACTACCGGTTTTCTCGCAGCCTCGGCGGCGTCCAACGAAGCGGGTTATATCACCCACAAGGTCATTCGCAGTCTCGGCATGCTGGGGTTTGATAACCAGGCGCGTGTCTGACACGGCCCGACGGTGGCAAGTCTTGCCCCGACGTACGGCCGTGGTGCCATGACCAATCACTGGACCGATATCGCCAACGCGAATCTGATCCTGGTGATGGGCGGCAACGCAGCAGAAGCGCACCCGTGCGGTTTCAAATGGGTGACCGAAGCCAAGGCGCACAACAAGGCGCGCTTGATCGTGGTCGATCCGCGTTTTACCCGGACCGCCTCGGTGGCCGACTATTACGCGCCCATTCGCACCGGCACCGACATCGCCTTCATGGGCGGGTTGATCAATTACCTGCTGAACGAGGACAAAATCCAGCACGAATACGTGCGCAACTACACCGACGTGTCGTTTATCGTCAAAGCGGGGTACGGCTTCGAGGACGGCATCTTCAGCGGTTACGACGCGGCCAAACGTGTGTATACCGACAAATCCGGCTGGGGGTACGAATTGGGCCAGGACGGTTTCGTCAAAACCGACCCGAGCCTGCAAGACCCGCACTGCGTGTATCAGCTGATGAAGCAGCATTACAGCCGCTACAACATCGAACTGGCGAGCCAGATTTGCGGTATGCCGGTTGATGCCATGCAGAAGATCTGGGAAGAAATCGCCACCTGCTCGCAACCGGGCAAGACCATGACGATTCTCTACGCGCTGGGCTGGACCCAGCACTCGATCGGTTCGCAAATCATCCGCAGCGCGGCGATGGTGCAACTGCTGTTAGGCAACGTCGGCATGCCGGGCGGGGGCGTCAATGCCTTGCGCGGGCACTCCAACATCCAGGGCTTGACCGACCTCGGCTTACTGTCCAACGCACTGCCGGGCTACCTGACCCTGCCGAACGACGCCGAGCAGGATTACACCGCCTACATCACCAAGCGCACGCAAATGCCGTTGCGTCCGGGGCAGCTGTCCTACTGGCAGAACTACAGCAAATTCCACGTCAGCCTGATGAAGGCCTGGTACCGCGACAACGCCACGCTGGAGAACAACTGGGCTTACGACTATTTGCCGAAACTGGACATTCCCAACTACGACATCCTCAAAGTGTTCGACCTGATGGGCCAGGGCAAGGTCAACGGCTATATGTGCCAGGGGTTCAACCCCATCGCGGCGCTGCCTGACAAGAATCGCGTCATGGCGGCACTGGCCAAGCTCAAATGGCTGGTGGTGATGGACCCGCTGTCCACTGAAACCTCGGAGTTCTGGCGCAATGTCGGGCCGTACAACGATGTGGAAACCGCCGGTATCCAGACCGAAGTGATTCGCCTGCCCACCACCTGTTTCGCCGAGGAGGACGGCTCGCTGGTCAACAGCAGCCGCTGGCTGCAATGGCACTGGAAAGGCGCCGATGGCCCGGGCGAGGCGCGCACCGACGTGCAGATCATGAGCGAACTGTTCCTGCGGCTGCGCCAGCGCTATCAAGCCAAGGGCGGGGCTTATCCCGACCCGATCCTCAAACTGTCGTGGCCGTACAAGATCGCCGATGAACCCTCGCCGGAAGAACTGGCGCGCGAAATCAACGGCACGGCCATCACCGACTACACCGACGCCACGGGCGCGACGATCAAGGCGAATGCGCAACTGGCCGGGTTTGGCCAGCTCAAGGACGACGGCAGCACGGCGTGCGGCTGCTGGATTTTCTGCGGCAGCTGGACCGAGGCGGGCAATCAGATGGCCCGGCGCGACAACAGCGACCCCTACGGCATGCACCAACATCAGGGCTGGGCCTGGTCCTGGCCGGCCAACCGACGGATTCTCTACAACCGCGCTTCCGCCGACCCGCAAGGCAAGCCATGGGACGAGAAAAAGCGCCTGGTGTGGTGGAACGGTAAAGCCTGGGGCGGCACCGATGTGCCGGACTTCAAGGCCGACTCGCCGCCGGAAGCCGGGATGAATCCGTTCATCATGAACCCCGAAGGCATCGCGCGGTTCTTCGCCGTCGACAAGATGAACGAAGGCCCATTTCCCGAGCACTACGAGCCGTTCGAGACGCCGATCGGCATCAACCCGCTGCACCCGCAAAACAAGAAAGCCACCAGCAACCCGGCGGCGCGGATCTTCGATTCGGTGTGGGATTCCCTCGGCGTGGCCAAAGACTATCCGTATGCGGCGACCAGCTACCGGCTGACCGAGCATTTCCACTTCTGGAGCAAGCATTGCAAGCTCAACGCGATTTCCCAACCCGAGCAATTCGTCGAGATTGGTGAAGTGCTGGCCAAGGAGAAAGGCATTGTCGCCGGCGACCGGGTCCGGGTCAGTTCCAAGCGCGGGCACATCGAAGCGGTGGCGGTGGTGACCAAGCGGATTCGTCCGCTGCAGGTCAACAATCAGGTGGTGCACCAGATCGGCATCCCGCTGCACTGGGGCTTTACCGGCCTTACGCGCCACGGTTACCTGACCAACACCCTGGTGCCGTTCCTCGGCGATGGCAACACACAGACCCCGGAATCCAAGTCATTCCTGGTCAACGTGGAGAAAGTCTAAATGGCCAGCCAAGACATCATCGCCCGTTCGGCCACCACCACCGTGCCGTCCTCGGTGCGCAACCAGGAGGAAGTGGCCAAGCTGATCGACACCACCAAGTGCATCGGTTGCAAGGCCTGCCAGGTCGCCTGCTCGGAATGGAACGAGTTGCGCGACGAGGTCGGCCACAACCTCGGCACCTACGACAACCCGCAAGACCTCAGCGCAGAAACCTGGACCCTGATGCGCTTCACCGAGCATGAAACCGATGCCGGCAACCTGGAATGGCTGATTCGCAAGGACGGCTGCATGCACTGCGCCGAGCCGGGTTGCCTGGCGGCGTGCCCGAGCCCGGGGGCGATCATCAAGCACGCCAACGGCATCGTCGATTTCGATCAGGACCATTGCATCGGTTGCGGCTATTGCATCACCGGCTGCCCGTTCAACATTCCGCGGATCTCGCAAAAGGATCACAAGGCCTATAAATGCACCTTGTGTTCAGACCGGGTGGGAAGTGGGGCTGGAACCGGCCTGCGTGAAAACCTGCCCGACCGGCGCCATCGTGTTCGGCAGCAAGGAAGACATGAAAGAACACGCCGCCGAACGCATCGTCGACCTGAAAAGCCGCGGCTTCGATCACGCCGGCCTGTACGACCCCGAAGGCGTGGGTGGTACGCACGTCATGTACGTGCTGCATCACGCCGACACGCCGACGTTGTACGCCGGTTTGCCGGGCAGCCCGACGATCAGCCCGCTGGTGGAATTGTGGAAGGGCGTGAGCAAACCCTTGGGCGTGCTGGCCATGGGCCTGGCGGTGCTGGCCGGGTTCTTCCATTACGTGCGCGTCGGGCCGCAAGTGGTTGAAGAAGATGAATTGCCGCCGCTCAACGACCCGGCCGTGCATGAAGTCGATCCGTCGGTGCATACCTTTGATCCGCGTGGGGAGGACAGACCATGATCCGCAGACAGATCCTGCGCTACACCCCAAACCAGCGAACCAATCACTGGCTGGTGGCGATCCTGTTTTTCACGGCCGCGCTGTCAGGCCTGGCGCTCTTTCACCCGGCGTTGTTCTGGCTCAGCCACCTGTTCGGCGGCGGGCCGTGGACACGCATCCTGCACCCGTTCCTGGGGGTGGCGATGTTTGTGCTGTTCCTTGGTCTGGTGATCCAGTTCTTTCGGGCGAATTTCTTTATCAGCAATGACCGGTTGTGGCTCCGGCGCGTCGGGCGGGTGATCCGCAATGAAGAGGAGGGTCTGCCGCCGATCGGCAAGTACAACCCGGGGCAGAAGCTGCTGTTCTGGATCTTGTTGCTGTGCATGCTGGTGTTGCTGTTCAGCGGGTTGGTGATCTGGCGTGCATATTTCAGCGAATACTTCGGCATCACCTCGATTCGCTGGGCGATGCTGCTTCACGCGTTGGCGGGTTTTGTGCTGGTGTTGAGCATCATCATCCACATTTACGCAGGGATCTGGATCAAAGGCTCGGTCAGCGCCATGGTGCATGGCGGGGTCAGCCGCGCCTGGGCGAAGAAGCACCATGAGCTCTGGTATCGGGAAGTGACCCGGGACGAGCACCCTGAGCGGCCGATCAGCAAAAAAGGATAAGCCCTTTGGCAACCATTCTTGAGCCTGGAGAGATCGAAGCGGCGGCGGGTTCTCCGCCGTTCCTGCACCTGCCACCGAACAACCTGTTCGCGTTGCGGGCGCTGCGCCTGGAAAAACTGGCAGACGGGCACCCACTGGCCGATTACTTGCGGCTGGTGGCGGACCTGTGCCGCGTTCAGCAGGACCTGTTGGACAATCCACCTGACTCGGCGCCACTCGATCCCGAGCGCCTGCGAATGTGCCAGCAACACGGTCTGCCACCGTTCGCCGCCGACAGCCTGGTGCGCGAAGACACCTGGCTGACGTATCTCGACGCCTTGTTGCAGCGGTACTCGCCACCACCAGACTCAGCCGTCGAGAAAGCCATCGCGTCCTTGCGCAATGCCAACAGCGGGCAACGCAAAGCCTGGGCGATCGCACTGGTCAGCGGCCAGTATTCGCTGCTGCCGGCGGCGCTGGTGCCCTTTCTTGGCGCAGCGTTGCAGGCCGCGTTCAGTCATTGGCTGCTGCACACGCCGAAGCTTGCGCTCAAACCCGGCGACAGCCTCAACCAATGCCCGGCCTGTGGTTCGCCGGCCATGGCCGGGGTCATTCGCCATCGCGGCAAACACAACGGTTTGCGTTATCTGGTGTGCTCGTTGTGTGCCTGCGAATGGCACGTGGTGCGGGTCAAATGCGTGTACTGCGAACAAAGCAAAGGCCTGGAATACGTCAGCCTCGATGACGACCGCCATGCCGCCAATCAGGCGCCGTTGCGCGCCGAAACCTGCCCCGGCTGCCACAGCTACCTGAAACTGCTGTACCTGGAAAACGACGCCGAGGCCGAAGCGCTCTCGACCGACCTGACCAGCCTGATGCTGGACATGCGTCTGGAACAGGAGGGTTACGTGCGCCCGGCACCGAATCTTCTGCTCGCACCGGGAGGCGATTAAGCACAACGGCTACACTCAGGCGCGACAGTTAACGTTTGCGGGAGCGCCTGATGCCTGCCAGATCCGCCAGCCCAGCCTTGCGGCTGCCTTCCATCGACAGTTTGCTGCGCCATCCGGCGTGCCTGCCATTGACCGAGCGCTATGGGCGTGACGCGCTGCTGGCCAGCCTGCGGCAGTTGCTGGATGACCTGCGCGAACCGGTTCTGTCAAGCCAACTCGACGCCGTTGAAATCACCCCCGAAGTCTTGGCTGGCAGAGCGGGCGAGCGCCTGGATCTCCAGCATCGCAGCCAGGTACGCCGGGTGTTCAACCTGACCGGCACAGTGCTGCACACCAACCTCGGTCGCGCGTTATTGCCAGACGAAGCCATCGAAGCGGTGCAAAGGGCCGCTCGCTATCCGCTCAATCTCGAATTCGACCTGCAAAGCGGCAAGCGCGGCGACCGTGACGACCTGATCGAAGGCCTGATCCGTGAACTGACCGGCGCCGAAGCCGTGACCGTGGTCAACAATAACGCCGCTGCCGTGCTGCTGACGCTCAACAGCCTGGGCGCGCGCAAGGAAGGGATCATTTCCCGGGGCGAGCTGATCGAAATCGGCGGCGCCTTCCGCATTCCCGACATCATGGCCCGGGCCGGCGTCAAACTGCACGAAGTCGGCACCACCAATCGCACCCACGCCCGGGATTACGAGGCGGCGATTGGCCCGCGCAGTGGTCTGCTGATGCGGGTGCATGCGAGCAATTACGCCATTGAAGGCTTCACCGCCCGGGTGCCGACGGCCGAGTTGGCTGAATTGGCGCACAAGCACGGGCTGCCACTGCTCGAAGACCTTGGCAGCGGCAGTCTGCTGGACCTGACCCGCTGGGGCTTGCCCGCCGAACCCACGGTGCGCCAGGCGCTGATCGATGGCGCGGACATCGTCACCTTCAGCGGCGACAAGTTACTCGGCGGTCCACAGGCCGGGTTGATCGTCGGCCGCAAAGACTTGATCGCGAAGATCAAGAAGAACCCGCTCAAACGTGCGTTGCGGGTCGACAAACTGACCCTGGCAGCCCTCGAAGCGGTGTTGAGTCTGTACCGCAATCCCGATCAACTGGCCGAACGACTGCCGAGCCTGCGCCTGCTGACCCGACCGCAGGCCGACATTCTTGCGCAAGCCGAACGCCTGCAACCGTCATTGGCGAAGGCCCTTGGCGATGGCTGGAGCGTCAGCGCAGTGGCGGCGCTGGGCATGATCGGCAGCGGCAGCCAACCGGTGGCTCGCCTGCCGAGCGCGGCGTTGTGCCTGCGCCCGTTGGTCAGTAAACGCCTGCGCGGCCGGCATTTACTGGGGCTGGAGGCCGCGTTCCGTCAGCTGGCCATTCCGGTGCTAGGCCGGATTGACGACGACGCGCTGTGGTTGGACCTGCGCCAGCTGGACGACGAAGCCGCGTGGCGGGCGCAACTCGATCAATTGCAGGTGCCAGGGTGATTGTCGGCACCGCCGGGCACATCGACCACGGCAAGACGGCGTTACTCCAGGCATTGACTGGCCAGGCCGGCGACCGTCGCCGGGAAGAACGCGAGCGCGGCATGACCATCGACCTCGGTTATCTCTACGCCGCATTGGAACCGGGCGCTGCATTGACCGGTTTTATCGACGTACCGGGTCATGAGCGCTTCACTCACAACATGCTGGCCGGAGCCCAGGGCATCGATCTGGTATTGCTGGTAGTGGCAGCGGATGACGGCGTCATGCCCCAGACCCGCGAACATCTGGCAATCGTCGAACTGCTGGGCATCCCTCGGGCGCTGGTGGCGATCAGCAAATGCGACCGGGTCGATCCGGCCCGCGTGCAGGCCGTGCGCGAACAAATCGAAAGTTTGCTGGCGCCCGGGCCGTATGCCGGCGCGCCGCAGATTGCCCTGTCGAGCGTGACCGGGGAGGGCGTCGAGACGTTGCGTCTGGCCTTGCTGGATGCGCAGCGTGATGTGCTGCAACGCAGCACCCGTGGCAGTTTTCGTCTGGCGATTGATCGTGCGTTCAGCGTGGCCGGGGCCGGTATCGTGGTGACCGGCACGGCGCTGTCCGGGCAGGTTGCCGTGGGCGATACGCTGATGCTCGGTCCGTTGGGCAAACCCGTGCGCGTGCGTGGCTTGCATGCGCAAAACCAGGCCGCAGAGATTGGGGTTGCGGGTCAGCGAGTGGCGCTGAACCTGAGTGCCGAGCGCTTGGCACTGGAGCAGATTCACCGTGGCCACTGGCTGGTGTCCGAATGGCTCTACGCACCGACCCAGCGCCTGGACATCGACATGCGGTTGCTGGCCAGCGAAGCCAAGGCGTTCGAGCATTTTCAAACGGTGCATGTTCACCTGGGGACGCAGGATGTCACGGGGCGAGTGGCGCTGTTGGAAGGTGCCAGCGTTGCGCCGGGTGAACGGATGTTCGCGCAAATCCTGCTGAATGCGCCGGTGCAGGCGGTGAAGGGCGATCCGTTGATTCTGCGTGACCAGAGCGCTCAACGAACCCTCGGCGGTGGCCGGGTGCTCGACCCGTTCGCCCCGACCCGACACCGTCGCAGCCCCGAGCGATTGGCGCAGCTGCAGGCACTCGCCACCCGCAATGCGCTGGAAGACGTGCTGCCTGCGTTATTGCTGAACAGCGAAACCGGGCTCGACCCGCGACGCCTGGAGCGTCAGTTCAACCGGCCGCGTGACACCTGGGTCCTGCCCGCCAATATCCGTTTGATCGATACCCGCCAAGGACCCTTGCTGTTCAGCGCTGACCGTTGGGAAGCGCTGAAAGCGCCATTGCTGGGGCATCTGGCTCGTTTCCACCGGCTCGAACCGGACCAGATGGGCCCCGACCGGGATCGCTTGCGGCGCTTCGCCGGGACATCTTTGGATCGGCCTACTTTCATCAGCCTGGTCGACGAATTACTCACCAGCGGCGCCATGCTGGCCAGCGGGCCGTGGCTGCATTTGCCCGAGCATCAGGTGCGCTTGAGCGAAGAGGACGAAGCGTTGTGGCAACAGCTGCAACCGTTGTTCGAACAGGCCGGATTCAATGCCCCATGGGTGCGCGACCTTGGCCATGACGAAGTGACGGTGCGCCTGCTGCTGCGAAAAATGGCGAGGCTGGGGCTGGTGCATCAGGTCGTCCGCGACCTGTTCTACACCGAAGCAGTCATTCGCCGATTGGCGGCTATGCTTGTGCAACTGGCTGCGCAGAACCCGGTGATTCAGGTCACGGCGTTTCGCGATGCCGTGGGCCTGGGGCGCAAGCGCAGCATCCAGATCCTCGAATACTTCGACCGGCTGGGCCTGACCCGACGCTTTAGCGACAAGCGCCATCTGCGGCTCGACAATGCCCTGGCCCAGCCATCAGGAAACTGACTTCAAGGAAGGCAATCGCGCCCGGTGGCGCGGCCGGGCTTCAAACCCGGTTGGGGACGGCATCCGTTCCCGGGCAGGTTCGACTCCGGCTGCCTTCCGCCATTTCCCTTCATAGATGCCCGAAATTCAGCGGGTACTGAACGACCACGTACACCCGGTCAATATCATCGCCGGCCTGCGCCGCATTGGCCCGATGCGAGACATGGGACAGTTGCAGCGATAACCCTTTGGCCGCGCCGGACTGCACGATGTAGCGCAGGTCGATGTCGCGCTCCCAATGCCGGCCGCCATCGCCTTGTTGTGGCACGTATTCGCCGATGGACTCATCGAAAGGGTTGTAGGCGCCGCCCTTGGGCGCACGGGTGCCGTCGATCCGGCTGCCCATGACGTAACGGGTCATGAAATTCAGGCCAGGTATGCCGAAGGTGCTCAAATCGAGGTCGTAGCGTGCCTGCCATGAGCGTTCGTGGGCGCCGTTGAAATCGGCGTACTTGATCGAGTTGGCGAGGTAGATCGAGTCGCCGCCGACAAAATCGAACGGCGTATCGCCATTGATTTTTTGATAGGCCAGGGTGAAGGCGTGGGCATCGACGGTGTACTTGCCCGACAGGCTGAACGCGGTGTTGTCGATGGCGCCGGCCAGCGCTTTGCCGGTGTCTTGCGTGTGGTAGAGATTGGCGTCGAGGAACACCCCGGGCTGCTTCAGGTGCAGGTTGGCGTAGTACTGATGCCAGGTGTCGCTGAGTTCTGAGGCATAGAGCGCGCCGCCGACGGGGCGTTGGGTGAATAAGTCAGCGCCCAGAAACGTAATGCCTCCGGCTTCGGTGTTGGCGCCGTAGCCGTAGAAATTGCCTTTGCTCGAAGAACTGTCCTGGTTTTTGAACGCGGTGAAATGCCCGGCCAGCAGATTCACGTCATCGATTTCGCGGCTGTTCAATAGAAAGCCTGTGGCGTATTCCGGTTGCAAGCGTTTGTCCGCGGTGTCGAACACCGGGGTTTCCACCATCATTTCACCGAACGCCAAGGTGGTTCGCGAGGCTCTGATTTTCAGTGCGCCGCCGCCACTGGAATAGTTGTCTTCGCTACGGCCGTCATCATTCACGGGCAGCAATCCGGTCCCGGAATGACCTTTGCCGCCATCCAGCTTCAATCCCAGAAAGGCGTGGGCGTCGAGGCCTAAGCCGAGCGTGCCGGGTGTGAATCCAGATTCAAAAGTGCTGATAAAGCCTTGAGCCCACTCGGCTTTATAGCTTTTACCTGTCGGCGAAGGGGACCGGTAGTCGCTGTTGAGGTAGAAGTTGCGGCTGAGCACGTCAAGCGCCGCGCCATCCAGAAACCCTTGTGCGGGTTCATCCGCCCAGGCTGTTCCCGCGAACAGCACCGACAACCAAAAGGGCAACCGGGTACGCAGGTCTTGCTTGCCAAACTTCATCATCAATCACCACGCAGCAGCGACTGCGGAGGGTCCGCAGTCGCTCGCTTTTCAGAGGAGGACCGCTTAATGGCCTTCCGAGGCACCGAACATTGTTTTGGCGTAGATCAGGCCAAGACCGTAGGAGCCACCGTTGGCAATCGAGGTTTTCACGGTTTCTTCATAGGTTTCGGTACGTGCCCAGTCGCGTTGCAGTTCGAGCAGGTATTGCAGCGAGGTCATTGGACGGGCGCCGATCTGGATCATGCGCTGCATGGCCATTTCATGGGCTTCGGTGCTGACGTCGCCACAGGCGTCGGCAATCACGTAGACCTCAAAACCCTGGTCGATGGCCGACAGCGCCGGGCCGACGATGCACACCGAGGTCCACAGGCCGGCGAGGACGATTTTCTGTTTGCCGAATTTGTTGACTTCGACGGCGATGCGCTCGTCTTCCCAGGTGTTCATGCTGGTGCGGTCGATGACGTTGTGTTCCGGAAACACCGACTTGATTTCGTCGAAGATCGGCCCGGAAAAGCTCTTCTCGGCGACAGTGGTCAGGATGGTCGAGACTTTGAAGCCGCGCGCGGCCTTGGCCACGAGGGCGGCGTTGTTGCGCAGGGTGACGGCGTCGATCGACTTGGTCGCGAAGGACATCTGCGATTGGTGATCAATCATGATCAGGGTGTGGTCGGTCGGGGTCAGCAGGGTTTTGCCGGGAGCAGCTTTGGCGATGGCCATGGCGAGGTCCTTACGGGTGAGTGAGGAGGCCATGGTTGCGCAGATTCAGGCGGGAATATTGAAGCGATGTGCTGTGTTTGGTTATTTGCGAGGACGCCTGAAGAACGGCCCCGCGCAATATCAGTCAGTGCGCGGGGCCTTCGGTCATTGCATCACATAACGCCCGGGTGCCGATTCCAGCGCCGGGTAGTGCGCGTTGCCGATGTGCGACACCGAAGGCTGACGCTCGCCGGCCTGGTCTGCCAGCCAGACAAACCAGTCATTCCACCAGCTGCCGGCCTGTTCCTGGGCATTCATGAACCAGGTGTCGGGATCCTTCGACACTCGATTGTTGGTCCAGTAATGGCGTTTTTCCCTGGCCGGCGGGTTGATCACCCCGGCGATGTGCCCTGAGGCACCCAGCACAAAGCGCTTGGTCCCGGAGAGCAATTGGGTGCTGGCGTAAGCGCTGCGCCACGGCACGATGTGATCGTCGTGGGTGGCGAGGATGTACGCCGGTGCATCGATGGCGCGCAGGTTGAGCTTGACCCCGCAGCAGTCCAGCTCACCTGATTTCAGGTCGTTCTGCAGGTAGGTGTGACGCAGATACCAGCAGTACATCGGCCCCGGAAGGTTGGTGCTGTCGTTGTTCCAGAACAGCAAGTCGAGGGGGATGGGTTTCTGGCCCTTGAGGTATTTGTCGACGTTGTAGTTCCACCACAAATCATTCGGGCGCAGCAGCGAGAAGGTGTTGCCCATGTCCTCGCCCTTGAACAGGCCGATGGGGCCCTCCTGACCACCGATGGTGCGCTCGCGGTAGGCCACCAGTTGTTCGTCGACGAAGATGTCGATGGGGCCGGTGTCGAGGTAATCGAGGAAGGTGGTCAACAGGCTCACGCTGCCAATGTCCTTGTCGCCGCGCGCCGCCAGTACCGCCAGCGCCGAACTCAACAGCGTGCCGCCGATGCAGAAACCCACGCAATTGGGGCGTTGATCGCCGCTGATCTCGCGGGTCACTTGCAGGCCTTTGATGATGCCGGTGTCGATCAGGTCATCCCAGGTGGTGCCGGCGTGCGCCTGATCGAAGTTGCGCCACGACATCAGGAACACCGGGTGGCCTTGTTGCAGCAGATGGCGAACCATCGAGTTGTCCGGGCGCAGGTCGAGGATGTAGTACTTGTTGATCGACGGCGGGACGATGAACACCGGGCGCCGGTACTGGGTTTCGCTTTGCGGGTAGTACTGAATCAACTGGAACAGTTCGTTCTCGAACACCACTTCGCCGGGGGTGTTGGCCAGATCCACGCCGACCTTGAAAGCGCCGCTGTCGCACTGACGCATCTTGCCTTCTTGCAGGTCGCTGGCCAGGTGCAACAGGCCGGTGAACAGGCTGCCGCCCTGAGTGTCGACGACGCGTTGCAAGGCATCGGGGTTGCTCGCCAGAAAGTTGCTGGGCGCCCCGGCGGCAATCGCTTGCTCCACCAGATACAGCAGGCGCTGGCGGGGTTTCTTGTCTTTGATCGGCAGTTTATCGAGCAGCTTCAGCAGAAAACCGGCATTGAGCAGGTAGAACGCCGCGAGGGAGCCGAACAGCGGTGTGCTCCAGTTGCCACTGGAAAAACGTCGATCTTCAAAGGAAAACGGCTGGCCGGTCAGCAGCCGCTGGCCCAGATCACCCCATTGGGTTTGATACTCGGCTTGCAGGCTTTCCAGTGTGGTGCGTGGCAGGTCGAACCACTTCTCGTATTCCTGGCCGGTGAACCAAGGATTGGTGCTCACCCACAAGCGTAATTGTTGCACTGCAAAGGAGGCAATGAACGGGACCTGGCCTGACCAGAAGGTGTTGAAGGTGTGCGCGTTATTGTCCATGGAACTCCTTGCCCACATCGGTAAACCGGGCAGAAAAAAACCGCGGTGTCGCCATTCGGCACCGCGTCAGCAGTCAAGCAAGCAGTCCTGTGATTCTTGTTATCGTTCGATGACCAGGCTGACACCTTGGCCGCCACCGATGCACAACGTGGCCAAGCCTTTTTTGCCGTCACGGCGAATGAGCTCGTGCACCAGCGACACCAGAATCCGCGCGCCCGACGCGCCGATCGGATGACCCAACGCAATCGCGCCACCGTTGACGTTGACCTTGGCGGTGTCCCAACCCAGTTCCTTGCCAACCGCCAGTGATTGCGCGGCGAACGCTTCGTTGGCTTCGATCAGGTCGAGGTCGTCCAGGCTCCAGCCGGCTTTTTCCAGCACCAGACGGGTGGCCGGGACCGGGCCGATGCCCATGATCGACGGGTCGACGCCCGCACTGGCGTAAGCCTTGATGCGCGCCAGCACCGGCAAGCCGAGGGCCTGGGCCTTGGCGGCGCTGGCCAGGAGCAACACGGCGGCACCATCGTTGAGAGTCGACGAATTGCCGGCGGTCACGCTGCCGTCTTTCTTGAACGCCGGTTTAAGGTTGCTCAACGCTTGCAGCGTGCCGCCCGGGCGCGGTTGTTCATCCGTGTCGAACACCAGCGGATCGCCCTTGCGCTGAGGGATCAGGATCGGGGTGATTTGCCCCTTGAAGTAGCCCGCTTCGATGGCGGCAGCTGCTTTCTGTTGCGAGGCGGCGGCGAAGGCGTCCTGATCTTCGCGGCTGACGCTGTACTGCGTGGCCAGATTTTCAGCGGTGATGCCCATGTGGTAGTCGTTGAAGGCGTCCCACAAACCGTCCTGAATCACGCTGTCTTGCAACTGCGCATGACCCAGACGCAAACCGGTGCGTACCTTGGGCAGCACATAAGGCGCCAGGCTCATGTTTTCCTGACCGCCGGCAATCACCAGCTCGGCGTCGCCGCAGCGGATCGCCTGGACCGCCAGTTGCACAGCCTTGAGGCCCGAGCCGCAGACCTTGTTCAGCGTCAGGGCAGGGGTGGTGAAGGGCAGGCCGGCCTTGATTGCCGTCTGACGTGCCGGGTTTTGCCCCGAGCCTGCGGTGAGCACCTGGCCAAGAATCACTTCATCAATCTGCGTGCCGTCCAGGCCGGTTTCTTCCAGCAGACGGCGGATCACCGCTGCGCCCAGTTCAGTGGCTGGAATCGCGGACAAGGCCCCTTGAAAACTGCCGATGGCGGTACGTGTAGCGGCAACGATTACGACTTCGTTCATGCGTGACCTCATTAAGATGTTGTCGAGCGGGAGCAGGGCGTCCTTGCCCTGATCGGTCTACTGCATGTTCATGCCGCCGTTCACCGAGAAATCAGCGCCGGTGCTGTAGCCCGATTCGTCGGAGGCCAGCCAGGCGACGATCGATGCGATTTCTTCGGGTTGGCCGAGGCGCCCGACGGGGGTGGCGGCGATCATGGTGTCGAGGATGTCCGGGCGGATGGCCGCGGTCATGCTGGTCTGGATGTAACCCGGGGAGACGGTGTTGACGGTCACGCCCTTGCCGGACACTTCCCGCGCCAGGGCCATGGTGAAGCCGTGGATGCCGGCCTTGGCCGCGCTGTAGTTGGTCTGACCGAACTGGCCTCGTTGGCCGTTGATCGAGGAGATATTGATGACCCGTCCCCAGCCCTTGGCCAACATTCCTTCAATCACCTGCTTGGTGGTGTTGAACATGCCGCTCAAGTTGGTGCCGATCACAGCATTCCAGTCCTCGGGCGTCAGCTTGCGGAAGGAGGCATCCCGGGTGATGCCGGCGTTGTTGACCAGCACATCGATCGGGCCGAATTGTTCTCGCGCCATCTCGAAGGCCTTGCGCGTCGACTCCCAATCGGTGATGTCGCCGTAGATGCATTCGAACTGATAACCCGCCGCCAGTTGACCGGCAATCCAGTCGTTCTTGCGGGCGGAATCCGAGCTGCAACCGACGATGACTTTGAACCCTTCCTTGTACAGGCGCTGGCTGATCGCCGTACCAATCCCACCCATACCACCTGTGACCAACGCAATACGACCAAGCGACTTCATAAGCTCCGTTCCTCTTTATTGTTTTGCGCTGCAAGATGGGCGATTGTTCGGTATTGGCGGGGGATGCGGAAGTGTTTGGAGGTGACGGGCTGGTGTCCAAAGGCGCCATGGCCGGTTTAGTTGCATCCGGGCGACGAATGGCCGGGAACAGTGGCGAAAAATGAGGATTACCTATACTGGGATCAATATTGGCAACGGAACCACTCGTTAATATTTGATTTATTTCAGATCAGTCACGGCTCCGGACAGGATGTCCGGTTCCACAGGTCATTGAGGACGCCATGTATAAAATGAGTTCAGGCTATGCCAGCGTGCTGGTCAATACGCTCTCGGCCCAAGGACTGGATGTTGCCAGTCTGTGTCGGGAGGCTGGACTAGACATTGACCTCGCGGACCAACCAGGTGCGTTTTGCGAGCGAAAGACCATCTATCGACTCTGGGAGCTGGCCGCCAAGGCCTCGGGCGATCAGGACATTGGCTTGAGGGCCTATGGCAGTTTCCACCCCGGCAGCTTTCAGATCATCGGCTACACCATGATGTCCAGCCTGAATCTGAAAAACGCCCTCGAACGCCTGGTCCGTTTCAGTCCGCTGATTGGCACCGGGTTCAGCCTGTTCTTTACCGCCGAACAGCAACATTACCGGTTGTCCGGGCTCGATCATCAACAGCAGGGTTCGGTCAAACCGCGCCAATACACCGATGCCGGGCTGGCGTCGTTGTTGGGGTTCTGCCGCAAGCTGGCGGGCGGCAACGCACCGCAACCCTTGAGCGTCGAATTCACCTATCCAGAACCCGAAGACACCACCGAGCATCGACGGCTGTTTGGCTGCAATCTGCAGTTCAACGCGCCTTACGACAGCATTTTGTTTGACGGGCAGGAATTGATGCGACCGTTGAGCATGGCCAACGAAACGCTGGCGGTGCTGCATGACAGTTTTGCCGAGGCGCAACTGGACCTGCTGTTTGGTTTTTGCATTGTCGGGCGAATTCGCGCGCTGATTACCGAGCGCCTGAGTCAGGGCCAGGGGCAATGCGACATGGAATCGATTGCGGCGGCCTTGAACATCAGCAAGCGAACGCTGCAACGAGCGCTGGAAAAGGAAGGGACACAGTTCAAGGACGTGCTGAGCGCGGTGCGCCGGCAACTCGCTGATTTCTACCTGCGCCATTCTCACTTCAACATGAAGCATGTCGCCTATCTCCTTGGCTTTCATGACCACAGCAGCTTCAACAAAGCTTGTAGCCGCTGGTTTGGCATGACGCCGGGGCAGTATCGGTCCGATGAATCGTTCGAGATCCAGGAAGCCGCGCCAGTGTGACGCGGTGAACTGCCCTAACATTTTGTCGACAACGAACCCCTGTGGGAGCGCGCTTTCGTGGCGAGGGAGCTTGCTCCCGCTCGGCTGCGAAGCAGTCGCATAGCTTTTGGGGCCGCTTCGCGACCCAGCGGGAGCAAGCTCCCTCGCCACACACATAGGCTCGCTCCCACAAGTTACTCATCAGAGAGCAGGAGGTTTCTTCGCGGCTTTTTTGCCCTTCGCGGGTTTGCGCGTTTTTGTCAGCGTTCCCGGGGCAATTGGCTCAGCGACGACCACGGGGGCGCTTTGTTTGGCGGGCTCTGGTGCGACGACCGCGGTTTTCGGCTTGATCGGCTCCGGGGTTGTCGTCGGTGTTTCCTCCTCGACAACATCGGCTGCGCCCGGAGGTTGAGTCAGGTTGAACCCCGGCAGTGGCACGTCGAGCAGCGTGTGCAGCTCACACCAGAACGGATTGTCTGCGCCGCTGGTCAGCAGTTCCGGCAGCATGTTGGCGACGGCGGCCAGCACTTGCTGGCGTTCTTCGACCTCGGCCAGCATCAGGGGCAGACTTTGCAGGCTTTCCTGCGGATGGGTGGCGACCAGCAGTTTTTGCAGGCGCAGGGTTTCGCGCAGGTCCAGCGGCTCGGCGCTGTAGTCCTGCAGCAGCACCTGCAATTGCAGGATGAGTTTCTCGACGCTTTGCTTGCCCGGTTCGTCGCTGTCGCGGCCCAGCAGGAACAGGATCCGGATCAAGGCTTCCATCAAGCCGCCGAGGGGCAGGGCGTCCTGAAGGCGGTCGATCAGTACTTTATCGTGCTGCTCGGCGTGCGCCTGGAGATTGCGAGCCGGTACGTTGCCGGTAAGGCTGTTGAGCACGCCATACACGCCGTAAAAGCTCATTTCCTGAGCGGCATCACGCAGGTCCCGATAGCCGTTCAAGGCATCCTGTATCTGGTTGGAAAACAATGCCTGCCAGGCCAGCAACGGATTGGACGGGTTTGCCGGCTGACGGTTCTTGCTCACTTGGGCGGCACTGCCTGCCAACCACCAGAGCGCCGGGTTCAAACTGTTCCACATCACCTGTTGCTGGTGAAACGGGTGGGCCTTGCGCATCAGCTCGGCGGTCGGCTCGTTGATCAACTGGCGCAACCACGGTCTTACAAACCCGTCGTAAAGGGTGTTGTTGAAATCAGAGGCACGCTCGACCAGCGCAAATTCGCGATCATCGTCACGGGGCGGCTGCGCGTCACCGTGGATGTCGGCGATACGTCGTCGCTCGAAACGCACGGCGTAGGGCGTTGGCGAATGTTCCGGCAGGTCCTCGATGAGCATTTCATAGAGCCCGCCCGGCAGTTCGTTGATCGCGTCGACGGCGCCCAACAACTCCCGGTGCTCACGCCGCGCGACTTCGCCGGAAACAAAGATGCCCAGATGGCCAATGCTCGCGTGCCGCAGGTAAACGATGGTGCGACCGGCATTTTGCAGGGCGAGGTCGCTGGGGTAGACGTCGGTGATCCAGTCCAGTGCTTGCTGCGGCGAGGTGATGTTGTCGCCATAGGAACAGAACACCACCACCGGCACTTCGATGCGTTTGAGGTCGAGCCCGCTGCTCTTGCGCCCGAGGCCGCCGGACAGTTGGTTGCCGATGAACAGGTCATCGACAATCATCTCGATCTCTTCGCCATTGAGCAGGGTCGGGCTGCCCCACCAGCGTTCGAAATCGAGGAAGCGCGGAGCCTCGCTGTCGACTTCGCTGAACAGGTGGTAGTACTTGCCCCACCAGGTGTTGGCCGGGTCGAGGCTTTCGAAATTGCTCACCAGCCAAGTGCCGTCGAAACGGTCATTGCCCAGGTCGCTGCCCAGGCGTGCCATCCAGCCGCCGCCCAGCAAACCGCCGGTGTAGCGCATCGGATTGCGCCCATTGACGCCCGCCCAGTACGACAAAGGCGCGCCATTGACGATGATCAGTCCCGGCAGTTCCGGACGGGTCGCCGCCAGGCCCATCAACGCCCAGCCGGCCTGGCAGTTGCCGATCACCACAGGTTTGGTGCTGGCGGGGTGTCGCGCGCTGACCTCTTCGATAAACCGCGCCTGGGCTGCAACGATGTCCGCGAGGGTTTGCCCCGGGCGTGGCGAATGGCTGAACGAGATGAAATAGGTCGGGTGACCGGCGCGCAGGCTTTCGCCGATGACCGAATCCTGTTTGAAGCCACCGATCCCTGAACCGTGGCCGCCGCGCGGGTCAATGATGATCACCGGCTGCTTTTTACTGTCGAGCTGTTGCCCGGGGCCCGCGATGATCTGCAGCAGCGAGTAGTTGACCGGGCGCGGCAGGTCTTCACCGGCAATCAGGGTTTCATGGTTGAACTTGAGCAGCAGCGGATACCCGGCGCGTTCGTGGGCCAGGGTGTTGTCGCCGCGCTGACGCAAGGTGTCCCAGAACAGCACGCTGCGTTGGCCAAGGTCGGTGAAGTATTCCTGCCAGTCAGCGGCGGTCGGCTGCTTGAGTTGTTCAAGACTTGAAGGTGCGTAGGTTTTGGCCTGGCGCTGTTGCACGGCGTCAATAACGTTGCGGGTATTGAGGCGCTGCAGATGGTTCAGGTGCTCGAACACACCGGACGCAGTCGAAAGCCCTTTATCTTGCAGCGCAATATTTTCTTCCTGACCCATCGTGAACTCCTGACGCCATGCGTGGGAACGTTGCCCTGACTAATAGCAATCAAGCCGGTCGTTCGATTTTCATGAGTGTATAGGGAATAACGGTCAAGGAAGCGAACTTTATTGTGCGCCGCACAAAATAGCCGTTGCCAAATAGTTTTGTGCACTGCAATATCAAGGCTAACGCGATGTCTGGCAGGATCGCTATCGCGTCCTCAGGCCCATCCGGGCCTTCCAGAACCAGGAGATAAAGCATGTCTTTTTTCAATTCGGAAAAACTGCAAACCGCTCAGAAAGCCAACCTCGATCTTTTGCAGCAGATCAGCGGCAAAGTCTTCGCCAGCGTTGAACAACTGAGCCAGTTGCAGTTCAAGGCACTGCGCGACTCCACCGAAGAGCACTTCGAAGGCGTGCGCAAGCTGCTGGCCGTGCGTGACCCACAAGGTTTTGCCGATTTGCAGGCATCGTTTACCCAGCCGAGCGCGCAGGCCGAGCGTCTGGCCGAGTTCAATCGTCAGGTTCAAGCGCTGATCGTGGGCACGCAGTCGGACATCGCCAAACTGACGTCGAGTCAGGTCGAGGCGGGCACCCAGCAGGTCAATGAGTTTGTTGAATCGATCAGCAAGAATGCACCGGCCGGCTCCGAGCCTGTCGTGGCTGCATTCAAGTCGGGCCTTGCCAATGCCAGTACCGTGTTTGAAAGCGCACAGAAAGCCGTGAAACAGGCTTCCGATGTGGCTCAGAGCAATTTTGACGCCGCCACTGCCGCTGCCACCAAAGCAGCACCAGAAGCGAGCGCCAAGGCCACCAGCGGTAACAAGTAAGTCATTTCAGGCCAGCGGCACAAACGATGGCGATGGGTTTATTCCCCATCGCCATTTTTTTCGGCCCGTTATCGGTGCCGGGCTTGGCGCCAAACATGCCGAACAGGTTCTGGGTATTGAGGTACAAGGCCTTGGACTGGTCGACATACTGGCGCATCAGGTCCTGCATGACCGGGGCCTGTTGATGCATGAAGTCGCTCCAGGCTTCGGATGACTGCGCGCCGGTCTGGGACTGGATGTCGATGACGGTCTGGATGCTTTTATCCAGGTAGCTGCCGAGCACACCCTGGTACGGACCGTAGAACTGGATAATCCCCATCAGCATCTCGCTGGTGAAGATCGGCTCGCCGCCGCTTTCGGCTTCCAGAATCACTTGCAGCAGGATACTGCGCGTCAGGTCTTCGCCGCTCTTGGCATCGACCACCTTAAACGCAACTTTATCGACGACCAGTTGGCGCACATCCGCCAGCGTCAAATGACTGCTGGTGTGGGTGTCGTAGAGTCGGCGATTGGGGTATTTCTTGATCAGGCGGGGGGTGGTATCAGTCATGCGGGGCGTCTCGCGGCGGGCCTGGTTTGCAGGCATCTTAACCTACTCTCATGTTTGGCGCCTTTGAGGCCGCCTTCGCGAGCAGGCTCGCTCCTACCGTTGACCGCGTTCCCCTGTGGAAGCGAGCCTGCTCGCGAAGAGGCTCGCCATCTCAGCGAAAATCCAAAACAAAAAGGGGAACTGCGCCGCCAAGCGAGTCCCCCCTTGTGAAGCCTGAATCGTTACCAGATCGGCAGGGTGTAGCTGACAATCAAGCGATTCTCATCCAGATCGCTGCCGAAGTTGGTCGAACGCACCGTCGCATTACGCCATTTCACCCCGACATTCTTCAGCGGACCGCTCTGCACGACATAACCAATGTCGGTATCACGCTCCCATTCCTTGCCTTCGGGGCGGTTGCCGCCCAGGTCGATATTGTCGCCAGTGATATAGCGGGTCATGAAGGTCAGGCCCGGCACACCCATGGCTGCAAAGTTGTAGTCGTAACGCGCCTGCCAGGATTTTTCATCCTTGCTGGCGAAGTCTCCGATCTGCACGAAGTTCACCAGAAACGCATCGGTGCCGTTGATGTAGGCAAAACCGGTGTCGCCGCTCATGCCTTGATAACCCAGGCCAAACGCGTGACCGCCGAGGCTGTAGGTGAACATGGCGCCAATCGCATTGTTGTCGACATTGCTGCCGCCATCATCCGTGGAGCGGGCAAAGCGCAGGTCAGTCTTGAACGATTGCCCCGTCGTTACCGGCATCACGTAGGTCAGGTTCACCAGGTGCTGGCTGTAGAAGTTGTCGAGGTGGCCGTAGCTGTAGCCGGTGGCGAGGTTACTGGTCCATTTGTAGTTCAGGCTGGCGAAATCAAAGCTGTCGCTGTCGAGGTGCCGCGTGGTGATGCCTTTGGCGCCGGTCCGGGTGATGCCCATGTCCTCGTAGTCCGAGGAGTCACGCTGATTGACCTGGGTTAGCCGCCCGGCATCCACGGTCAAGCCTTCAATCTCCAGCGAGTTCAATTGACCGCCCTTGAAGGTTTGTGGCAACAGCCGTGAATCGTTGGCCAGTACCGTCGGCAACTTCGGCAGCAGCGTGCCGAGTTTCAGGGTGCTTTTGGAGGCGCGCAGTTTGGCGGTCAATCCCAGTTCGCCGTACTCGTCCTGAGCGCCTTTGCTCGTGTCGCGATGGCGTTTGAGCAGGCCGGAACCGGCGCGGTCAGGACTCGAATCAAGCTTGACGCCGACCAGGCCGATGGCATCGAAACCGACACCGACCAAACCGTCGGTGAAGCCCGACTCGTAGCGCAGCAGGAAACCCTGGGCCCATTCCTCTTGTTTGGATTGGGCGGCGTTGTCCTGGCGATAATCCCGATTGAAATAGAAGTTGCGCAGCTCAAGGCTGGCCTTGCTGTCTTTGACAAAGTCAGCAGCGGCGGGGGCCGAGAGGCTGATGACGCCGCCGGCCAGCAACAGTCGGGTAGCGAGGATGCGGGTGTTGCGGTCCATGGTGAAGCCCCTTTGTTTTTATTATGGAAAGACAGGTCCCGCGGCCCTCGCCGGGTGGGCGAGGGCTTATCAATAAAAAAAACGCGGACGCCGAATCGAGAGGAGCGTGGCGCCGCGTCGGTTCAATCGTTAGAACTGTTCGGCGCTCAGGCCGTACAACGAGGCGCTGCCGGCAAGAATGGAATGCTCCAGGCTCAATGTGCGCGGAAGCAGGCGACGGATGTAGAAATCGGCGGTGGCGATCTTCGCGCCATAGAACTTGGGGTCCTCGCTGAGTTTTTTCTTCGCAACCTGGGCCATGCGCGCCCAGAGCCAGGCGTAGGCGACGTAACCGAACAGGTGCAAATACTCGACCGAAGCCGCGCCGATTTCGTTGCGGTTGGTGGCGGCCTGGTCTTGCAGCCAGTCGCTCAGGTTTTCCAGACGCTGCACGGCATCGAACAGCTGCACGGAGTAGGGCGCGTCAGGCTGATGGGCGAAACGACGAATCTCCCCGGTGAACTGACGCAGCGCGAAGCCGCTGTCGGCCAACACTTTGCGGCCGAGCAGGTCCAGCGCCTGAATGCCGTTGGTGCCTTCGTAGATCTGCGCGATGCGCACGTCACGGACCAACTGCTCCTGGCCCCATTCGCGAATGTAACCATGGCCGCCGAACACTTGCTGGCCGTTGATGCAGCTTTCCAGACCCGTGTCGGTGAAGAACGCCTTGGCCACGGGTGTCAGCAGCGCGACCAGGGTTTGTGCGCTGTCGCGCTCCTGGGCGTCATCGGAGAACTTCGCCAGGTCCAGTTGTTGACCGACGTAACTGGCAAACGCGCGGCCACCTTCGGTCATGGCTTTCATGCTCAGCAACATGCGGCGCACATCGGGGTGGACGATGATCGGATCAGCCACTTTGTCCGGGGCCATCGCGCCGGTCGGTGCGCGGCTCTGTACACGTTCACGGGCGTAAGCCACGGCGCTCTGATAGGACGCTTGCGCACAGCCGATGCCCTGAATGCCGATGGACAAGCGCTCGTAGTTCATCATGGTGAACATCGCCGCCAGGCCTTTGTTGGCTTCGCCGACCAGCCAACCGCTGGCGCCGTCGAAGTTCATCACGCAGGTGGCCGAAGCCTTGATGCCCATCTTGTGTTCGATCGAACCGCAGCTCACGGCATTGGCGTCGCCGAGAGAACCGTCGGCATTGACCAGCACCTTGGGCACGACGAACAGCGAGATCCCTTTTGGTCCGGCTGGCGCGTCCGGCAGTTTGGCCAGCACCAGATGGATGATGTTTTCCGTCAGGTCCTGATCGCCACCGGTGATGAAGATCTTGCTGCCGGTGATGCTGAAACTGCCGTCGGTCCGGGGTTCGGCGCGGGTGCGGATGATCCCCAGATCAGTGCCGGCGTGCGCTTCGGTCAAGCACATGGAACCGGCCCAGCGGCCTTCGTACATCGGCGGCAAATACAGATTTTTCAGGGTCTCGCTGGCGTGGGCATCCAGCGCCAGGCAGGCCCCGGAACTCAAGGCCGAATACAGGGCGAAGCTTGAGTTGGCGCCGTAGAGCATTTCTTCAAACTGCACGGCAAGCATCTTCGGCATGCCCATGCCGCCGAAATCGGCGTTACCGGACAGGCCCACCCAGCCGCCTTCGATGAAGGTGGCATAAGCCTGTTTGAAGCCGATCGGCGTGCTGACCTGGCCATCGAGCCACTGGGCGCCTTCTTCGTCGCCGCTGCGATTCAACGGCGCAATCAGGTGCGAAGTGACTTTCGCCGCTTCCTCAAGAATGGCGTCAGCGGTGGCGGCGTCGACCGTGTCGGCCAGGGCCGGCAAGCGCGCCCACAGGGCCGGGGCATCGAACACTTCGTGCAGCACAAAGCGCATGTCGCGCAGCGGGGCGTTGAATTCGGGCATAACGTGAACCTCAAAAGGTATGCGGTGGGCACGGCGCCGTTACGGCAGACCGTGCCCTTTCAATCAATGAGCGGAAGCGCTGGCGGCACCGAGGCCGGTCTGGGCGCGAACGAACTGGTCGGCGTAGGCGTCACGCTCCTTGTCGGCGCGCACGCTGCGGTCGAGTTTCGACACCACGACGATCACGAAGAACGCCAGCGGCATGGAGAACAGCGCCGGGTGGTCGTAGGGGAAGATCGCGTGAGCGTGACCGAGCACGGTGACCCAGACCGCTGGCGACAGGATCACCAGCACCAGTGCGCAGATCAGGCCGGCAAAACCGCCGAGGATCGCGCCTTTGGTGGTCAGGCCTTTCCAGTACATGGCCATGATCAGCACCGGGAAGTTGGTCGACGCGGCAATGCCGAAGGTCAGGCCTACCAGAAACGCAACGTTCATCTTCTCGAACAGAATGCCCAGCAGAATCGCGATGATGCCCAGGCCTACTGTCGCCATGCGCGTCACGCGCATTTCCTGTTTCTGGCTGGCCTTGCCTTTCTTGAACACCGTGGCGTAGAGGTCATGGGAAATCGCCGAGGCACCGGCCAGGGCCAGTCCGGAGACCACCGCCAGAATGGTGGCGAAGGCCACGGCCGAGAGGAAACCGAAGAACAGGTTGCCGCCCACTGCTTTGGCCAAGTGCATGGCAACCATGTTGCCGCCGCCGATCAGGGCGCCGCCGACTTCACCGTTGACGTAGTACTGCGGGTCGGTGCCTATGATGACCATCGCGGCAAAGCCCAGGGTGCAGACCACCAGGAAGAAGAAGCCGATAAAGCCTGTGGCGTAGAACACCGACTTGCGCGCTTCCTTGGCGTTCGGCACGGTGAAGAAACGCATCAGGATGTGCGGCAGACCGGCAATCCCGAACACCAGGCCCAACGACATCGACGCGGTGTTGATCGGGTCGGCGAGCATCGAGCCTGGCCCCATGATGTTCCAGCCGCTGGCATGGGCCTGGACGGCTTTGTCGGCCAGGGTTTCATAGCTGAAACCAAACTGCGACATGGCCATCACCGCCAGGGTGGTTCCGCCGGCGAGCAGCAGCACAGCCTTGATGATTTGCACCCAGGTGGTGGCAATCATGCCGCCGAAGATCACGTAGACCAGCATCAACGCACCGACGATCACCACCGCAACCGGGTAGTCGAGACCGAACAGCAACTTGATCAACTGACCGGCCCCGACCATCTGCACGATCAGGTAGCAGCACACCACTGTCAGCGAACCGAACGCGGCGAAGATCCGCACCTTGTTCTGGTCGAGGCGATAGGAAACGATGTCGGCGAAGGTGTAGCGGCCCAGGTTGCGCAGGCGCTCGGCCATCAGGAAGGTGATGATCGGCCAGCCGACAAAGAAGCCGATGGTGTAGATGAAGCCATCGTAGCCCTTGGCAAACACCAGGCTGGACAGTCCCAGCAGCGTGGCGGCGGACATGTAGTCACCGGCAATTGCCAGGCCGTTCTGGAACCCGGTAATGCCACCGCCAGCGGTGTAGAAGTCCGACGTGGATTTGGTTTGCCGTGCGGCCCACCAGGTAATCGCCAGGGTGCCCAGCACGAAGACAAAGAACATGCCGATCGCATGCAGGTTCAGCGGTTGTTTTTCCACTGTGCCCATTGTCGGGGCGGCGAGGACGATGGAGGCCGGCAACAGGCCGGCAGCGGCGAGGATGAGCTTACGCAGCAGGTTCATCACTTGCTCTCCTCGAGAATGGCGGCGCCCAGTGCATCGAAACGCGTGTTGGCGCGGTAGACATACCAACCGGTCAGCAGCCAGGAAAAAATGATGATCGCCGCACCCACCGGCATGCCCAGGGTCAACATCCGATGCTCGGCGACTGGCGCATGCAGCCATTGCGGGGCAAACGCCACCACCAGCATGAATCCGTAGTAAGTGCCCAGCACGGCGGCACTCAGCGACCAGGCCAGGCGCGAACGGCTGCTCACCAATTGAAGGAATTTCGGATTGGTCCGAATGCGTTCACAACGTTGGGTATCGGTTGAATGGATGTCGATCATGGGTGGCTCCACATTGTTTTTGTTATGTGTCTGGGGGCAGGGCAGGGCCGAATTCGGCCTGCACGAGCCCGAAGCGGCAGATGGAACACCTGCCGCCGGGTGGGTAAAACGTCGGTTCGGGTTAGAGCGCTTTAGCCCTGTCGCGCAGGACGTACTTCTGGATTTTGCCGGTGGACGTTTTCGGCAACAGGGTGAAGATCACCGTGCGCGGGACTTTGAAGCCCGCCAGATGCTCGCGGCAGAAACTGATGATGTCGGCCTCGCGAACGTCCTGGTGGTCGGCCTTCAAGGTGATGAACGCACAGGGCGTTTCTCCCCATTTTTCATCGGGACGGGCAACCACGGCCGCTTCCATCACGCCCGGATGGCGATACAGCACGCCTTCCAGTTCGATGGTGGAAATGTTCTCGCCGCCGGAAATGATGATGTCCTTGAGTCGGTCCTTGATCTCGACATAACCATTGGGATGACACACCGCCAGGTCACCGGTGTGGAACCAGCCGCCTTCGAATGCTTCGGCGGTGGCGGTCGGGTTTTTCAGGTAGCCCTTCATCACGGTGTTGCCGCGCATGAAGATCTCACCGATGGTCTGACCGTCCCGTGGGGTAGGTTCCAGCGTCTTTGAGTCGCCGACCATCACACCTTCAAGCGTCGGGTAGCGCACGCCCTGACGGGATTTGATCTGTGCCCGTTCGTCCAGCGGTAACTCATCCCATTCGGCATGCCAGGCGCAGAGCGTCACCGGACCGTAGGTTTCGGTCAGGCCATAGACGTGCGTGACCTTGATGCCCATTTCTTCCACGGCGCCGATCACTTTGGCGGGCGGTGCAGCACCGGCAACCATGGCGTTGACCGGATGGTCGATGGCCGCTTTCGCCGATTCCGGCATGTTGACCAATGCATTGAGCACGATAGGCGCAGCACACAGGTGCGTGATTTGATGCTCGCGAATCAGCGTGAGGATTTTCTGCGGATCGACCCGGCGCAGGAACACATGCACACCGGCCATGGCGGTGATGATCCACGGGTAGCACCAACCATTGCAGTGGAACATCGGCAGGGTCCAGAGGTAGACCGGATGGTTGCCCATGGCCCAGGTCATCTGGTTGCCCAGCGAGTTCAGGTACGCGCCGCGATGGTGGTAGACCACACCTTTCGGGTTGCCGGTGGTGCCGGAGGTGTAGTTGAGCGAGATGGCTTGCCACTCGTTGTCCGGCCATTGCCAGGCGTAATCCGGATCGCCTTCGGCCAGCAGCGCTTCATAATCCAGGTCGCTGACGGCCTTGCCTTCGCCGTATTCCGGGTCATTGACGTCGATGACCAGCGGCGGGTGATCGAGCATGCCGATGGCCGCGTGAATCACGTCATGGAATTCACGATCGGTGATCAGCACCTTGGCTTCACCATGCTGCAGCATGAAGGCAATGGCTTCGGCATCCAGGCGCACGTTGAGCGGATTGAGCACGGCGCCGATCATCGGCACGCCAAAATGCACTTCAAGCATCTCGGGAATGTTGGGCAGCATCACCGCCACCGTATCGTTCTTGCCGATGCCACGACCGGCCAGCGCCGAGGCCAGACGCCGGCAACGGGTGTAGGTCTGCGCCCAGGTACGACGGATCGAACCGTGGATCACGGCGGGGTAGTGGGGGTAAACGCTGGCAGTGCGTTCGATGAAGCTGAGCGGCGACAAAGCAATGTGATTGACAGCCGAAGGGCCTAGCCCTTGTTCATAGATCGACATGACGGGTACTCGGTGGCTGATTGTTAGCTCTATGGATGGGCCTGTTCAGCGTAGCCGCTGAGGTCATCCTTTATGTCCGGTGTGCTTTATATAACAATCTGCCATGGATATGGAAGTACAACCTACGCAGTATAGTAGATGTACTATATTTGATTCTTCTGCCTCCAAATGAATGCGGCGATACCTCTAGCGCCGGTATATTCTTGGCTCTCCCGACAATGCGGACCTGTGATGACCCTGACTCCCGTTCGATTGCACAGCTGGTTGCGCCTGCAGCGCGAGGGCGTGTCCCTGGCCGCTCGGGCGGATGCGTTGTGCCGTGCGCTGCAGGAATGTCCCGAGGTGCGGCGGGCGGTTTACCTGAGCTGGCAACCCAGCGCGCGAATTTACAGCCACGAAGGCGCCGCCCAGCATTTCCCGCCGGGCCTTGGCGATCCGTCGCTGGCCAGCGATCAGCTGCTGTTTGATCGGCTGGGCGAGACCGGGCGCCTGGACCTGGCCCAGGTGCGGCAACTCGATTGCTGGCTGTCCGGCCGATTACGCCGCGCAGCCATCAGCCATGGCCAGGTGTTTGATCTGGCCTTGCAGGCGGGGCAGTCAGGCCTGTTGCTGGTGGAAGTCTGCGACGGCGTGAGTCTGGACTGGCTGGGTTGGGTGCAGGATTTGTTGACCACCTTGCTCAGCAGCGTCAACGGCATGCTGCGGGGGTCTCCGCTGTTGGGGCACGACCCACAACCGAGTCTGTTGCTCGATGCGCAGGGCCGACCGCTGGAGTTCAATGCGGCGCTGCTGGCCCTGCTCGCGGAAAAGCCGCTGACCGAGGTGCTGGGCTTTTTGCCGGTCAATCATCGGGTGTTGGTGCGTGCCTGCCTCGACCAGCAACGTGCCATCGAAGGGGTCGAGGCCCAGTTCGAGGCGCAGATTCTGATCTGGACGTTTATCCCCGATCCCCAGGACAACCGCGTGCTCGCCCGTTGCCGCGACGCCACGGTACAAGTATTGGCCGAACGCGAAGCCGCCACGGCCCGCCGGTTGTACCGGCTGATCATCGAGAACACCACCGACCTGATTTCCCGGCACACCCCGGACGGGCGTTTTCTCGATGCCTCGCCGGCATCCTGGACATTGCTTGGCTACTGGCCCGAAGAGTTGCGCGGGCAAATGGCCCAGGGCCTGTTTCACGGCCAGGACCTCGCCAACCTGGTGCAGCGTGCGCGGGACGCGCTGGAGCAGGACGGTTATCACACCATGACGTACCGCATTCGCCACCGCGCCGGGCATTACCTGTGGTTCGAAACCGCCAGCCGGGCGATCCGTGAAACCTACACCGGCGCGGTGGTCGAGGTGGTCAGCGTGTCCCGGGATATCACCGCCCGGGTACAGGCCGAAGAAAACAAGCGGCGCCTGGCGGAAGTGGTCGAGGCCAACACCGATCCGGTGTTGTTCATCGACCCTGACGGGCAAGTCACTTACCTCAACCCGGCCGCACGGCGCATCCTCGATATCGACGAGCAACAACCGATGCCGGCCCTGGCGCAGCTGTTTGCCAGCGCTGACCTGACGCGCCTGCAACGTGACGGCTGGAGCAGCGCCGAACGCGACGGCGTGTGGAGCACCGATGCACGGTTGCAACCGCCCGGTGGCGGCACGTCGGTGCCGGTGTCGCTGGTGCTGCTGGCGCACCGTTCGGCCGGCGGCGAGCGCTATTACTCTTTGGTGGCGCGGGACATGACCGAGCGCGAGTTGCGCGAGGTACAACAGCGCCGCCATCAAGACGAATTGGCACACACGGCGCGACTGGTCACGCTCGGCGAGCTGGCCTCGGGCATTGCCCACGAAATCAACCAGCCGTTGGCCGCCGTGGTCAATTACGCCAATGCCAGTCAACGCTATTTACAGACGCTCGACACCAACCCCGAGGCCGCCGAACGCGTGGCGAAAGGGCTGCAACGCATCACCCATCACGCCACCCATGCCTCGGAAGTGATCAAGCGGTTACGGGCATTTCTGCGCAAGGGGCAGCGGCGCATGCAGGCCCTGAATTTTACCGACGTCGCCCGTGAGGCCGTGCGTTTGTGTGCCTGGGAAGCGAGCAATTGCCAAGTGACAATCGAGGATCGACTGCCGGATAATCTGCCGCCCGTTTATGCCGACCGGGTGTTGCTGGAGCAAGTGCTGCTCAATCTGCTGCGCAATGCCATCGACGCCAATCGCGAACAACATCCGGGGCAGCCCTCGCTGATCGTGATGACGGCGGAGCAGGGTGGTGGTGCCACCGTGGAAATCCGTGTGCAAGACCAGGGGCCGGGCGTCAGTGAGCCCGAACTGGAGCAGATATTTACCCCGTTCTATACCAGCAAGGCCGATGGCCTGGGCCTTGGCTTGTCCATGAGCCGCAGCATCATCGAAGGTTTCGGCGGTGAATTGCAGGCTCGGCGCCAACCGGTCGGGCTGCTGATGGGTTGCCGCTTGCCGCTTGCCGGCCCAACAAAACAACAACAGGAATAACGCAATGGCAGGTGTGACTGAGCACGTGGTGTATGTGGTCGACGATGACCAGGGCATGCTCGATTCAACGGTCTGGCTGTTGGAATCGGTCGGGCTCAAGGCCTTGCCCTTTACCAGTGGCGTGGAGTTTCTCAGCGCCTGTGATGCCACGCTCGACGCCTGCGTGCTGCTGGATGTGCGCATGCCCGGCATGGGCGGGTTGAACGTCCAGGAAGAAATGCGCGCTCGGGAGTTGAACCTGCCGATCATCTTCGTCAGCGGCCACGCCGATGTGCCCATCGTGGTGCGCGCGTTCAAGGCAGGCGCCCATGACTTCATCGAAAAACCCTACAACGAGCAGTTGTTGCTGGACAGCGTGCAACAGGCGCTGAGCAACTGCGCGGCCAACCGTTCGGGTAATCAGGGCCATGACGCCTTGCAAGCCCGTTTGCTGACACTGACCCCCCGCGAGCGCGATGTCTTGCTGCCGCTGGTGCAGGGTTACACCACTCGGGAAATCGCCGAGCAACTGGGCGTCAGCGCAAAAACCGTCGACCTGTATCGCTCACGCGTGATGAAGCGCATGCAGGCCAGCAACCTGCCGGACCTGGTGGGCATGGCCATTGCCGCCGGACTGGTCGATCCACTGAAATTGCGTTGAGGCCTCACGCCGTGTATTGAGCGTCTATGCTGGGCTAACCGATCCGCTACCGTTGCAGTGATCTGCAAGGAGCCACCCGTGGAGCCCACACCCTTTACCGAGAAAACGCTGAGCCGCACCCTGCTCGATGTAATGATTCGTGCCGGGTTGATCGCGGTGCTGGTACTTTTCTGTTTCCAGATATTCAGCCCGTTCCGCGACTTGATGTTGTGGTCGCTGATCCTGGCGATCACCCTCTATCCGCTGCAAGAGCGACTCAGGGGGAGCCACAAACCCGGGCACGTCGCGACGCTGATCATTCTGATCGCCATCGTCATCCTGATGGTGCCGATCTACCTGCTGGGCACCTCGATTGCCGATTCGGTCGAACGGGCGATGGACGTCGTCAAGGGCGGCGGTTTTCACATTCCACCGCCGGCCGAGTCAGTTGCCAGTTGGCCGTTGGTGGGCCGGCCACTCTCTGATCTGTGGCTTCAAGCCTCCACCAATCTTCCCGAGCTGACCGCCAAATACGTACCGCAAATCAAACACGTCAGCCTGGGCCTGTTGGGTAAACTCGCGGGTGTCGGCATGGGTTTCCTGACGTTCATCTTCGCCTTGATCATTGCCGGGATTTTCATGGCCCATGGCGAAGGCGGCAGTCGCGCCGCGGTCCAGATTGCCTCCAGAGTCAGCGGTCCGGCACGGGGCCCGAAAATCGCTGAACTGTGCACCGCCACCATCCGTGCGGTGGCGTTGGGCGTGGTCGGCATCGCGTTCATCCAGATGCTGCTGGTGGGCCTCGGCTTTGTCTTCAAGGGCATCCCCGGTGCCGGTCTGCTGGCCTTGGCGGTGCTGCTGCTCGGCATCATGCAATTGCCGGTGACGCTGATTACGCTACCGGTGATTGCCTTCGTCTTTGCCACCGAAGGCGCCAGCACCGCGACCATTATTTTCGCCATCTATGTGTTCATTGCCGGCCTGGTGGACAACGTCCTCAAGCCCTTGTTGCTGGGGCGCGGTGTCGACGTGCCGATGCCGGTGGTGTTGATTGGTGCGTTGGGCGGCATGGTCACCAGTGGCATCATCGGGCTGTTCATCGGGCCAGTGGTCCTTGCCGTCGGCTATCAATTATTCTGGCAGTGGGTGCAGGATCGACCATCGGAAACAGGAGGGCCGCCACTGTGAATGCGCAGGATCATCCACTGCTGGATCAGGTGCTGATCGCCCATGGCGGTCTGGACCGCTGGAACAGCTTCAACACTGTGCGCGCCACCCTGGTGACCGGCGGCTCGCTCTGGGCCGCGAAAGGGCTGACCCAAGACAGCGCCCCTCGCCAGATGACCGTTTGGCTGCATGAACAGAAAGCCTCGGTAACCCCCTTCGGTGGCCCGGATAAACGGACAGCCTATTCACCCGATCGAATCGCCATCGAAGCCACCGACGGGCAGGTGATCGCCGAGCGCCGGGCGCCCCGGGAATCCTTTGGCGACCACACCGAAAACACCCCGTGGGACCCGCTGCATCGCGCGTACTTCAACGGGTATGCGCTCTGGTCCTACCTGACCATGCCTTTTCTGTTCAAGTGGCCGGGGGTGGTGACCGAGGAAATCGAACCCTGGCAAGAAGCAACCGAGCGCTGGCGCCGCTTGCGGGTGCACTTTCCCGAAAGCATCGCCACGCACTGCGCCGTACAGGATTTCTACTTCGGTGAAGACTTCCTGCTGCGGCGACACGACTACAACGTGGATGTCAGTGGTGGTATGCCTGCCACCCAATATGTGTCTGACTACATCGAGGCTGACGGGCTGCGCATGCCCGGCAAGCGTCGTGCCTACCGACGCGGGAAGGACGGCCTGGCTGACATGGATGCCTTGCTGGTAGCCATCGATCTCAGCGAAATCGGCTATTCCTGATGCGCTGCGCAGGGAACAATCATGACCGTACATGCCTGGGAAAAACTCTACCTCGATGACCTGAGCCTGGGTCAGCAGTTCGAAAGCGACAGCGTGCGGGTCCATCGAGCGTCGATGCTGGCCTTCGCCCAGGAGTACGACCCGCAACCGTTTCATCTCGACCCTGAAGCTGCCGAGTTGAGCCTGTTCCGCGGCCTGGCCGCCAGCGGCTGGAACACCGCCGCCCTGACCATGAAGCTGCTGGTGGACAGCGTGCCGTTGGCGGACGGCATCATCGGGTTGGGCATCGAGCTGAGCTGGCCGACACCGACTTACCCCGATGACCTGTTGCGCCTGCAATGCACCGTGCAGGCCATCGACCCGTCCAGCTCCAAACCCGACCGGGGCGTAGTGACGATGTTCATGGAGACCCTCAATCAGAATGACAAGGTGGTGCAGAGAGCCACCGGCAAATTGCTGGTCTTCAGGAGACCGCCGCCTGACTGAAAAGTAGTCATGGGTTTTAGGGGGCGCGCATGATGGCGGAGGCCAGTTTTCACCGAGTCAGTCGAGTGCGCTCTGTCGATGGCAGGGACCGGAGGAGGCGTCGTGAAACCATTTCTGCCCAGGCCCAGCGCCTCAACAATGAACATGTTGCGTGAAGGGTGCCTGCAACGCCGTGATGCGGTGCCGCAAGACCTGACGGAACAAGCAGTCATTCCGGGCATCCCGAATGCGCGCTACTGGCTGGACCGGGACCTGACGGCGTTCATCGTGGATGCGAGCCTGGCCAACGATCGCGAGGTCGAGGCGCTCGCCGACACAGAGTTGCCGACCGATGCGCTGCCACTGGCTTACTACCTGGCCATTTCGGGGGGCGGCGACGCCGGCACCTTCGCGGCGGGCATCATCGCCGGCTGGAGCTTGCATGGGAGCCGACCGCCTTTCAAAGTCGTCACCGGCATCAGCGCAGGTGCCCTGGTCGCACCGTTCGCATACCTGGGGCCTGAGTATGACCCGGTCATCCTGGGGATCTGCAGCGCAATCGGTCCGAAAGATGTGTTCCATGCGCGAAGTGTGCTGACCCGCCTGGCCAGCGACGGCATCGCGGACAGCAAGCCCCTGGCGCGCCTCATTGCCAAGTACATCACCGCCGACGTGTTAGCGGCCATCGCTGCGCAATACGCCAAGGGACGACTGCTGATGATCGGCACCACCGACCTCGATGCCGGGCGGCCCGTCACCTGGAACATGGGCGCGATTGCTTCCAGCGGAGCACCGGGCGCGCTGCACCTGTTTCGCAACATCATGATCGCGTCGATGAGCATTCCCGGTGCCGTTTCACCGGTCATGATCGATGTGGAGGTCGACGGCCAACAGTTTCAGGAAATGCACGTGGACGGAGGCGTCCTCACTCAGGTGTTCCTTTACCCGCCGGGCACCGTGATGGCGTTGAACAGCGTGGCCGGCGCGCGTATCCGCCGTGCCCGGCATTTCTATGTCATTCGCAATGGCAAACTGGAACCGCAGTGGTCCGGTACCAAGCGCCGGACCTTGAGCATCGGCGGGCGAGCCATCAGCACCTTGATCCAGACCCAGGGGATCAGCGACCTCAATCACATTTACCGGATCGCCCAGCAGGACGGCGCAGATTTCAATCTGGCGTACATCGGCGCGGATTTTATCTGCCCGCGCAATCAGAAATTCGATGGCGAGTACATGAAGCGTCTGTTCGATTACGCCTTTCAACTCAGCGCGCAAGGCTACCCGTGGCATAAATCGCCGCACACCTGAGTTGCCTGCATGAAATTTATGCTGTAGTTTTTCATGAAATTATAAAAATATAATTTCATGAGGCTTGTATGTTTCAGCAGTCCACGCAGCATGTCGCCAGCTATTACGCCCACAGTTGCGCTGATCGCCTGACCACCCGACCGGCGCTTGCCGGTGAGCAAACCACCGAAATCGTCATCATCGGTGCCGGTTTCAGCGGCCTGCATACTGCGTTGCGCCTGGCTTTGGCTGGTAAGCGGGTGACGCTGCTGGAAGCCAGCTGCGTGGCATGGGCCGCGTCGGGCCGCAATGGCGGGCAGGCCATTCTCGGCTGGTCGTGTGACATGCCGCCGCTGGAAGCAGCGTTGGGCTACGAGCGTGCGCGGCGGTTGTGGGACGGCATGCGCTGGGCTGCGCAAGAGCTGCGTGAGTTGCCGGCTCGCCATGGTTTCGACTGTGATTACCGCGCTGGCCATTTGTGGACATCGGTGATGCCCCGTCGGGTTGGTCTGCTGACGGAGTGGCAGCACGAAGCCAGCCACAAATGGGGCCACGATGGCTTGCAGTTCATCCGCCGTGAACAGTTGCCGGAATGGGTGGCCAGCGAGCGCTATCAGGCCGGGCTTTATGACCCTGAAGGCGCGCACCTGAATCCACTGAAACTGGCCCTCGGCCTGGCCGCCGCCATTGAGCGTGCGGGCGGCCGTATCCATGAACAAAGCAAGGCGTTGAGTTATCGAGAGGAGGGCGGTCAATTCCTGGTAAACACCGAACGCGGATCGATTCGCGCGGATGTGCTGGTGCTGGCCTGCAATGCCTATCTCGACGAGCTCGACCCGCAGCTGGCCAGTTGCGTGTTGCCGGTGGGCACTTATCAAGTCGCCACCGCGCCCCTGACGGCCGAGCAGGCCACGGCGCTGTTGCCGAGCAATGTCTGCGTCACCGACAACCAGTTCGTCCTCGACTATTTCCGTCGCACGCCGGACAACCGCTTGCTGTTCGGCGGTGGATGCACGTATCTGGGTGGGATGCCCAGGGACATTGCCGGCGCAACCCGGCCGTTTCTGGAACGGGTTTTCCCGCAGCTCAAAGGCGTGAAGCTAGAGTTCGCCTGGGGCGGGCACATTGACCTGACGCTCAAACGCACCCCAGACATCGGTCGCAAGGGTGATCGCTACTGGCTTCAGGGGTATTCCGGGCATGGCGTGCTGCCCACACTGGCCGCTGCCCGCGCCGTGTCCGACGCGATTTTCGGCCAGAGTGATGAACTGGCGTTGTATCAGGGCTTGAGTAACCCCAGCTTCCCCGGCGGTAAATACCTGGCGGCGCCGCTGGAAGCCATCGGCAAGGCGTGGTATCGACTGCGCGACAGCATTTGATGAATCACTTGGCGGAATTCCAGGCATGAACAAGCAAGAAGAAATCGCCGCGCTGGCGATCCTGATTCACGATCTGCGCAAGCATAAGAAGTACACCTTGAAGGATCTGGCTGATCAGATCGGTCGTTCCGTCGGCTTTCTCTCACAGGTCGAACGCGGCCTGTCACGACCCACCGTGGCCGACCTGACGGCGATCAGCGAAACCCTGGGCGTGCCGACCACCTATTTCTATAGCCTGCCCAAACCCAAGGAACTGCCGTGGGTCACCCGGCCGGATGAACGCCGCACGTTGTACTACGCCAACGGCATCACCGACATTCTGGTGTCGCCGAAGATGCGGGCTTCGTTTTCCATGCTCGAAAGTCACCTCGAAGCCGGCGCCAGCAGTGGCGAACGGCACTTGAGCGACAGCTCGGAGCAGGGCGGCTACGTGCTCGAAGGCGAGTTGACGCTGTGGTTGGGTGATGACGACGCCGTCACCTTGCAGGCCGGCGACAGCTTTCAGTTCGACAGCCATACCCGTTGCCGCTACGGCAACCTCACCGAGCACCTCACGCGAGTGCTCTGGGTCTACACCTGATCACCACAATAGGACCAACCATGATGGACGCTGATCTGCTGGCCGAGGTGCACGCCTTTCGCCAACGCTACCCTGATGTACGTTATGTCGACCTGATTTCCCTGGACATTCCGGGGCACTTCTACGGCAAGCGCTATCCCGTGGAGATGCTGGAAAAGGTCGCGTCCGGCAGCGCGCTGAAACTGCCGCAAAACTGTGTGCTGCTCGGTGTGCAAGGCGGTTTGTTCAAAATTGGCGACTACTGCTTTAACGACGGAGACCCGGATGCGCTGCGCCGCCTGGTGCCCGGCACACTCAAGCCGGTCAGCTGGGAAGCACAACCGCTGGGGCAAATGCTGATCACCTCGGACGGCACCGAGAAGCCGATCGTGTTCGAGCCGCGCCAGGTCCTGGCGCAGGTGTTGGACAGGCTCGCCGGCAAAGGCATCCATCCGGTGGTGGCGTTCGAGCTGGAGTTCTATCTGTTCGATAAAAAGCTGCGCGACGGACTGCCGCAATTCCCCCGGGATGATCTGACCGACGATGCCGACGATCAGCCGAACATGCACATCGAGCGCCTGTCACGTTTTGCGCCGGTGCTGGATGAGATGGTCGAAGCCTCGCGGGCCCAAGGCATCGATACCACAGTGATCACCGCCGAGCTTGGCCCGGGCCAGTTCGAGATCAATTTCGGGCATCTTGATGATGGCTTGCGAGCGGCGGACTGGGCGGCCTTGTTCTGTCGCAGCACCCGTGGCGTGGCCCTGAAACACGGTTATCGCGCCAGCTTCATGGCCAAGCCTTACTTGCAGCACCCGGGCAGCGGCATGCATGTGCACGTCAGTCTGTATGACGCCGCCGGCAACAACCTCCTCGCCGCGAATCAGCAGCAATCGTTGCGTCATGCCGTAGCCGGTTGCCTGGAATTACTGCCGCATTGCATGCCGATCTTCGCGCCGAACCAGAACGCCTTTCGCCGTTTGGGCGGCACCACCAACATCGCCACCCGGGCGAGCTGGGGCTTTGAGGATCGTGATGCGTGCCTGCGCATTCCGGAATCGGATGCGAAAAACCTGCGCATCGAATATCGCCTGGCCGGTGCCGATGCCAACCCGTACCTGGTGCTGGCGGCGATTCTGGTGGGACTCGAACAGGGCCTGGAAGCAGGCAACGAACCGATCCCGCCGCTCAATAAAGACCGCAACAGTGGGGTCGACTTCCCGCTGGAGATGCTCGAAGCGGTGCGCGCCATGCAGCATCAACCGCAGCTGCGCGAAGGGCTGGGAGCGGAGTTCGTAGACGTGTATTGCGAGAACAAGCGCCAGGATCATCTGGCGTTCATGCAGGAGATCAGTGCGCGGGAGTATCGCTGGTATCTATAAGCCAAGCGTGCGAATGCACTTTAATAAAGCTTTCGTGCGGTGGCATGCACTAAGCCAAGGCAGAAACCGCCACGTTGATCTCCTTAAAGTCCCGGAAGGTGCCGTAAAACACTGACATTCAGCGCTTGGCACAATCGCTGCATTACATCGATCAGGCCCACCGTGAACGCAGTCGAGTGGGCAGCCCCTTCGGTCAACGACGATCGATTCGTGGGCAACATCGGTGGGTCAGGCATAGACGTCTGGTTTCAACACCGCAAAAGAACAGGCAAAGACGCCTGGAACCGCAAGGTTTCAGGCGTTTTTTTTTGCTTTTTGAACCGTGATGGGCTTAGTCGGGTACTTCTTATGAATTCCAATGTCGCCGCGTTGAACAAGCTGCAAACGCTGATCGTGATCGGTAACGGCATGGTCGGACATCATTGTGTCGAACAGCTGATCGAGCGCGGTGCCCTTGATCACTATCGGCTGCACGTTTTCAGCGAGGAGCCGATGCGCGCCTACGACCGTGTGCACCTTTCCGAATACTTCACCGGACGTGATGCCGAGTCGCTCGCCTTGGGTGAAGCCTCGTTGTACCAGACCCCGGGCGTCACCTTGCACTTGGGTGTGCCGGTCCTGGAAATCGACCGCGCCCGCTGCCAGGTGATCACCGCGCAAGGCTGCGTCGCCTACGACAAATTGGTGTTGGCCACCGGTTCCTACCCGTTTGTGCCGCCGATCGAAGGCGCCGAGGGCGATTCGCGCCTGGTGTACCGCACCCTTGAAGACCTTGATGCGATCCGCGCCGCTGCGGCCAATGCCCGACGTGGCGTGGTGGTCGGCGGTGGCTTGCTCGGACTGGAAGCCGCCAATGCCCTGAAAAGCCTGGGCCTGGAAGCTCACGTGGTGGAATTCGCGCCGCGCCTGATGCCGGTGCAGCTGGACGAGCAGGGCGGTCGTGCACTCAAGGCCCAGATCGAACGCCTCGGCGTCGGCGTGCACCTGTCGCGAGGCACTCAATCGATCAGCCCAGGCGAGGAATATCGCTATCGGATGAATTTCGCCAATGACGAATTTCTGGAGGCCGACCTGATTGTGTTTTCCGCCGGGATCCGCGCCCAAGATACCTTGGCCCGCCAGTGCTCGCTGGAAGTCGGCCCGCGCGGCGGCGTGGTGGTTGACGACCAATGCCTGAGCAGCGATCCGAACATTTATGCCATCGGCGAGTGTGCCGCGTGGAATGGCAGCATTTTTGGCCTGGTCGCCCCGGGCTACCAGATGGCGCGCGGCGTGGCTGCACGGCTGTGCAACGAAGTCGCCGAGCCGTTCAAGGGCGCGGACATGTCGACCAAGCTCAAGTTGTTGGGCGTTGACGTCGGCTCCATCGGCGATGCGCATGGCAACACGCCGGGCTCGCGCAGTTATCAATTCATCGACGAAACCACCGCCAGCTACCGCCGATTGGTGGTGGATGCGACAGGCAAGCACGTACTCGGTGCGGTGCTGGTCGGCGACAACAGCTATTACGACACGCTGCTGCAATACATGCAGAACGCGATTGCCTTGCCCGCGGAACCCGCCAGCCTGATTCTGCCCTCGTCCGAAGGCGCGCCGACCCTGGGCCCGGGCGCGTTGCCCGAATCGGCCACAGTGTGCTCGTGCCACAACGTCACCAAGGGCTCCATTTGCTCGGCCATCGACGGTGGCTGCACCGACCTCGGCCTGCTCAAGTCGCAAACCAAGGCCTGCACAGGCTGCGGCGGTTGTGCCGGGTTGCTCAAGCAGGTTTTCGAACATGAGCTGATTGCCCGCGGCGTCAGCGTCGACAAAAGCCTGTGCGAACACTTTGCCTATACCCGTCAGGAGCTTTACGCATTGGTACGGGTAGAAGGGGTGATCACCTTCGAAGAACTGCTGGCCAAACATGGCCGTGGCCACACCGGTTGCGACGTGTGCAAACCGGCGGTGGGCTCGATCCTCGCATCGTGCTGGAACCAGCCGATCATGGACGCCTCACTGGTGCCGCTGCAGGACACCAACGACACGTTCATGGCCAACATGCAGAAAAACGGCACCTATTCGGTGGTGCCTCGCATCCCAGGTGGCGAGATCACCGCCGACAAACTGATCGCCATCGGCGTGGTGGCGAAGAAATACGACCTCTACACCAAAATCACCGGCGGTCAGCGTATTGATTTGTTCGGCGCGCAGTTGCACGAGTTGCCGGACATTTGGGCCGAGCTGATCGAAGCCGGTTTCGAAACGGGGCACGCCTACGGCAAATCGACCCGCACGGTGAAGTCCTGCGTCGGCAGCACCTGGTGCCGGTATGGCGTACAGGACAGCGTGAAAATGGCCCTGCTCATCGAGGACCGCTACAAGGGCCTGCGTTCGCCGCACAAGCTTAAGTTCGCGGTGTCCGGTTGCACCCGTGAGTGCGCCGAAGCCCAGAGCAAAGACGTGGGCGTGATCGCCACCGAGAAAGGCTGGAACCTGTACATCGCCGGCAACGGCGGCATGCGACCGCGTCACGCCGAACTGTTTGCCACCGACCTCGACGATGAAACCCTGATCCGCTACATCGACCGTTTCCTGATGTTTTACATCCGCACCGCCGACAAATTGCAGCGCACCTCGGTATGGCGTGAAAGCCTGGAAGGCGGCCTCGACTTCCTCAAGGAGGTGATCATTAACGACAGCCTCGGCCTGGGTGAAGAGCTCGAATCGCAGATGCAGTTGGTGGTCGACCGCTATGAATGCGAGTGGGCCAACGCCCTCAAAGACCCGGAAAAACTCAAGCGTTTCCGTACCTTCGTCAACGACAAACGCCCGGACCCGGACATTCACTTTGTCCAGGAGCGCGGTCAGCGGCGTCCGATCATGGCCGCCGAACTCAACCTTATCCCTGTCACCGAGGAGATTGCCTGATGAGCCAGCCCACTACCCGACGCATTGCGCCCCTGGAAAACACCGCCGCCTGGCAAACCGTCTGCGACCAACAGGACCTGGTCAGTAACTCCGGCGTGGTCGTCTGGCTCGACGGCGCACAAGTGGCGCTGTTCTACCTGCCCGGAGTCGAGGGGCAGACCCTCTACGCCATTGACAACCATGACCCGCAATCCGGGGCGAATGTCATCGGGCGCGGGTTGATCGGAAGCATCAAGGGCGACCTGGTGGTGGCGTCGCCGATCTACAAACAGCATTTCCGGCTCGAGGACGGCAGTTGCCTGGAGTACCCGCAACAGCGTTTGCGGGTCTGGCCGGTGCGGTTGAACGGGGGGAGGGTGGAGGTCGCGGCGGTTTGAAGGCCATTAACTGCATCACGCAATCGAATCGGAGCCACGTATGAAAACAGCCGCACAGTTGCTCAAACTCAAGGTCGTGCAGAACCGTCAGGTGCATAGCATCGCACCTGATGAAATGGTGCTGGAGGCCCTGAAGCTCATGGCCGAAAAGAATGTCGGGGCACTTCCCGTCATCGACAAAGGCCAGGTGGTCGGGGTGATCAGCGAGCGTGACTATGCCCGCAAAGTCGTGCTGCAGGGGCGCTCTTCAGTGGGGACGCCAGTGCGCGACATCATGAGCTCGCCGGTAGTGACTGCGCCGAGTCAGCAAAGCATCGAGCGCTGCATGGCCGTCATGACCGACAGTCATCTGCGTCATTTGCCGGTGGTGGAAGACGGTGAACTGATTGGCCTGCTGTCGATTGGCGATCTGGTCAAGGAAGCCATCGTCGAGCAGGCCGATCTGATTCGGCAATTGGAGCATTACATTCGCGGGCACTGAGACGGTGGGTGGTTTTGCGCCAAAGCCATCAACTGACCGGTTCGACCGTACAGCTCATTTCCCGTGAGCCTGGCTTCTGGAAAAGCACCGCGTTGCCGTCTTGCCAAAAGCTGTAATTGCCCTGGTAATCCTTGCCGGTGTATCGAGTGCCCGAATCGCTCGGCACCTGGCTCAGGGTGATCGCGGTGTTGGCCCATTTCAGGTACACGACACCCGGCTGCGTACTGAAGAAAGTGGCAGTAATCAGCGTGTTAAAGCCTGCACAACGAAACGCCAGGGGGCCTTCGGTGAGTCGGTCTGGATCCTTGGTTCTCACGATGGCCGAGCCTTGGCGAAGCTGGTGCGCACGCTCGGCATAACTGCGGATGATGCACATCTTTTGCTCCGGTCCCGAGGCACACCCATTGCGGGCATCGATCCAGAACTGCTGGTCGATGATGACTTTGTCCGGGGGCGGAACTGAACGTTCATCGGTGAGCGCCAGGCGATAAAGACGCGTCAGTTCGATGTCCATCTGCGTCAGTTGTGGATCGCGACAGATAAGCTTTTCGACGGAGACCCTGGTCTTGGCGCAGTCGATGCCGGGAGGGGACGCAGCGTGGGCGCAGGTGCTCGCCGCCGCGCACAGGCTGGCAGCGAACAGGCATCTGAACAGGGCCGTGACCGTTTTCATGTTGGCTTCACCCAGATCATTTTGGGATGCCCGGATTGCCGAGGACCTGGCGATCCGTTGAACAGTCATTCGTTTGCATGGGTGTACGCAGTGTATGCCAGTGTTTGAAACTTGCCACACCCGCCCGGCGGCGGGTGACCTTCAGAATCGATCCAACCTGTAGGGCGCAATGTCCGGTAATTCATGGGTATGAGGCGCAGGCGAAGCCAGTTGCGCGATGAGTTCGGCTGTGACTGCGGCCTGTGTCAGGCCTAGGTGCTGGTGACCGAAAGCGAGCAGCACTTTGCCGTCGCACACCCGGTCGATGATCGGCAGGGAATCCGGCAAGGACGGGCGAAACCCCATCCACGGCGTCGCCGCCTCAGCGTTCAAATCGCGCTTGAACAGACCTTCACTTAACCGGTGCAACTGCCAGGCACGCTCCATCACCGGCGCTCGGTCGAGGCCGGCAAACTCGACGGTGCCGGCCAAGCGCAGTCCATCGGTCATCGGGGTCATGATGAACTTGCGCTCCAGCGAGGTGACGGCGAACGGCAGCCGTCCGTGTTCATGGGGCAACATCAGGTGATAGCCGCGCTCGGTATCCAGCGGTACTTTTTTGCCGGTCAGCGCTGCCGTCAACTTCGCGGAGTGAGCACCGCAGGCGATCAGGGTCTGGCGTGCGGTGAAACGGCCCTGGTCGGTGATAAGCGAGACGCCGTGCTCATGCAGGTGTGCGCCCAGGACCTGGTGCTTGAGGAAGTGCACGCCGCAGGCTTTGGCGGCATGGACCAGTTCGCAGACCACTCGGTAAGGGTCGAGAAAATGACCGGTGCGCGGGAAGAACAGACCGCCCTGAATTCGCTCGCTGAGTTGTGGCGCCGCCTCGCGCACCGCGTTGGCCTGCCAGTAGTCGACCGGTACGTGTTGATGGCGCATCCGAGCCTGTAGCGCTTCGATTGCTTTATGCGAGTCCGCCCGTTCGAACACCAGCAACGAGCCGTCTTCGCGCAGCAGATGGGGGCGGGCAATGTCCTCCAGCAGTCGGTGCCAGGCGCCCAGGCTGCTTTCGTTGAGTGCGCGCAGGCCGGCGATGGTTCGTTGGAAGGGGGCATGTCGCAGGTTCAGCAACAGGCGAGTGAACCAGGGCAGAGCGCGTGGCAGGTATTTCCAGTCCAGGCGCAACGGCCCCATTGGGTCTGTGAGCATGGCGGGCAGACGTTTGAGGATGGACAGGTCGGCGATAGGAAACACCTGTTCGGTCGCCAGGTGCCCGGCATTGCCAAACGAGGCGCCCCGGCCAGGGTCTTGCTGGTCGAGGACCACCACCCGCAGACCCTGACGTGCCAGCCGCACAGCGCAAGCGACGCCGATGATGCCGGCGCCGACCACGGCAATGTCAGCGATGTCGTGCGGGTTGTGTGCAGCAGGCAGAGTCATGGCGCTTTCCTGGAATAAGTGGCCCGGCTGCAAAGCCGGGCGGGTTTACAGCGGGCGCAGTCAGGGTGGGATCAGGCAACGTTCTGCTCGGCCGACCAGTTTTTGTACCACTGGCGGAACAACGTGTACTGAGTCTCGGCATAGCGCCGTTGGGCATCGCTGAGCGCATCGGTTTCGTTGAAGTGCAGGGTGTATTCCTTGTCGCCATTGAGCACCATCAGGTGCTTGTAATAGAGCACCAGATCGCAGCCCTCATCGAAGGACGACAGCACCTGCAGCGCAGATTCCAGCTCTTTGGCCAGGCGGCGAGCCGTGGCGTCACCCTTGGCCGCCTGCTTGCTGAGGGCCACCAATTGCAGCACTTCGCGGGGCAGCGCGTTGCCGATGCCGGTGATAGCGCCGGTGGCGTTGCAGTTGACGAAGCCATGCACCACTTGGGTATCGACACCGACCATCAGGGTGACGTCATCGTCCTTTGACGTGATGTTTTCGGCGGCGTAGCGCAGGTCGGCAGCACCGCCGAACTCCTTGAAGCCGATCAGGTTCGGGTGTTCGCGGCGCAGTTCGAAGAACAGCTCGGCACGGGTGGCGAAGCCGTAGTAAGGACTGTTATAGATCACCGACGGCAGATTTGGAGCAGCCTCCAGAATCGCCGCGAAGTGAGCTTTTTGCGCGGCCGGCGAGGCACCCCGGGAGAGGACGCGAGGGATGACCATCAGGCCCTGGGCACCGACCTTGGCCGCATGCGCCGCGTGGGAAATCGCTTCACGACTGTTGACGGCACCAGTGCCGACGATGGTCGGAACGCCGGCAGCGACCAGACGCGCCACACCTTCCTGGCGCTCGGCTTCGGTGAGCAGAGGCCAGTCACCCATGGAACCGCAATACACGACAGCACTCATGCCGATATCGATCAGTTCGCGACCTTTGGCCACCAGCGCGTCGAAGTCGGGTTTGCGCTCGGCGGTGCAAGGGGTCATCAGTGCAGGCATGCAGCCAGTGAAGATGTTTGCGCTCATTGTTGGCACTCCTAGAAGCGTTTATTCAGCTTGATTGAGGTGGGGAATGCAGCGTGTTCGCTCAAATGCCCCACGCGAAGGGGTCCTGTTCGTCGATCAGCAGCGTGCTGTCGGCGGTCATGAAGGCCTGGCCGGTAATGAACGGGCGGACGCGTTCGCCTTCCCATTCGTAACTGCCGACGAATTGACTGGCGGTGATGCTGGCTTGTACCCAGGGCGCACCCGCGGTCAGTTTTCCATCGACAGCCAGGCATGCCAGTTTGGCGCTGGTGCCAGTGCCGCAGGGCGAGCGGTCGTAGGCTTTGCCCGGGCACATGACGAAGTTGCGGCTGTCGGCCTGGTCGTCGTCGGCAAACAACTCGACATGGTCGATGACGGCGCCGTCTTCGCCATGGATGCCTTGGGCTTCGAGGGCCTTGAGCATCGCCCAGGTGTAATCGGTGAGCGCTTCGACGTTATCGAGTTGCAACACTTGCCCGTGGTCGGACACCAGGAAAAACCAGTTGCCGCCCCAAGCGATATCGCCGTAGACGCAGCCGTGCCCGGGGACGTCTACCGGCACCTGTTGGCGATAGCGGTAGGCGGGCACATTGCGCAGGGTCACCGTGCCGTCTTCATGCAGCGTCGCGCTGACCGGGCCGACCGGCGTGTCGATCTTGTGCACACCCGGAGCGATGTGCCCCAAGTAATGTAACGAGTTGACCAGGCCGATGGTGCCGTGACCGCACATGCCGAGGTAGCCGGCATTGTTGAAGAAGATGACGCCGCAGGTGGCATCCGGCGAGACCGGCTCGCAATACAGGGCGCCGACCAGGACATCGTTGCCCCGGGGCTCCAGCAGGCAGGCCTTGCGCCAGTGGTCATGCTGATCGCGCAGGGCATCACGCTTCTCGATCATGGTCTGGCCGGGCAATTGGGGAAATCCGTTCATCACCAGGCGAGTCGGTTCGCCGCCGGTGTGGGAGTCGATGACATGTACTCGTTTCATGAACCCATCCTTTAGAAGTGTGCCGGTACGCCGGTTGCCACCACCAGGCCACCGAACCTGCGGATAGAGTGAACGCGTCAGGGGCGATAGCGATTGATGTTTTCCATGAATGCAAATGACGAAATCAGCACAATCCTTGTGGCCTCGACACGGGGTAAACCTTGGGGCAATCTGCTTGCGCGCGCCTCGACAACGGCTCCGAAGTGAAGGCCAGTTGCTGAGCGGAGAGGGCGCAAGGGAGGATTTTTGCTTGTCCGCAGAGTGGGAGAACAAGCGTCATGACGCAGAACGCATTGGCGATCCTGTGCCAAGGAAACGACCTGAATCGCCCCGATACCCTCGAAGAATTACTGGCGGGCGTGGCACTGCTGTTGCCGATGCTGGACGTGATCCCCAATGCCGCGATCTTTATCAAGGACATGAAGGCGCGTTATGTCATGGCCAATAGCACGCTGGTTCAGCGCTGCGGGTTGAAACAGTTGCAACCGCTGCTTGGCAAAACCAGCGCTGAAGTCTTTCCAGCACAATTGGGGCCTGGCTACACCGAACAGGATCGTCGTGTACTGGAGCAAGGCTTTGTTCTGGAAGACCAGTTGGAATTGCATTTATATGGGAGTCGAGAACCCGGTTGGTGCCTGACGCATAAACGCCCGTTGTATAACCGCAGCGGTGAAATCATGGGCCTGGCGGGAATTTCGGTCGATCTGCAATCGGCCAGTGATGCTCACCCGGCCTATCAGCGCCTGGCGGCGGTGGATGAATACATTCGCGCGCATTTCAATCGCCGTATCACCTTGGGCGAACTGACGCGGATCGCCGGTATTTCGGTGGCGCAACTGGAACGGTATTGCAAGCGAGTGTTCCACCTGACGCCACGGCAGATGATTCAAAAGATTCGACTGGAACATGCGCACCGACTGCTGCACACCGACATTCCCATTACCGACGTGGCATTGCAGTGCGGCTACACCGACCACAGTGCGTTCACACGACAGTTCAAGGCATTGACCGGGTTTACGCCGCGCCAGTATCGACAGGTGTCATGAATGCATCGGGGGACATTCATTCGCCAGAAACTAAGTTAGAGTGCCCATCAGTGTCTGCTCATAAGGGCCCTGCACTCGATTCGGGTAGTCGCGCCAAGCGGTTCCAGCGAACGAACAGGGCAAAAAAAACCGTGTATCAATCGTTATGTGAAGAATGAATCGTCCGCTGTTTGTTTCTCTAGATGGGCCCAAGGGAGCCGGCAAAACCACACTGTTGGAGGCCGTCACGAAAGTACTGAGGGCAGACAACAAAAAAGTGATCCGGCTTTGCGAGAAAAAAAGCGATCCCTACAGGGGTGAAACAATGGCCCTCGTGAACAAACTCGTCAGAAATCCCAGCCGGGATCTGGAGTTGGAAGTTTGTGAGCGCTTCGCCGATAGCCGTGCCTGGATCTCCCGGCACGTGCTGACTAAACAACCACCAGGCAGCATCATCTTGATTGATCGCTGGTATCCATCTGATGCCGCGTTTCGCCGGATAATCCCGTTTGCAGAGATTCTGCAGTTGAACATTGATCGAAACGTGCGAGTGCCAGACCTGCATGTCGGAGTTGTCACCGCCCCTGATATTTCATGGGCGAGGGCAGCGGCACGACAGCGTGGGCTGAGCAGTACTGTGATCCATCGGTTGGAAGAACATGTCGCTTGTACCCAGGCGTTCGAACGAGCGATTGCAGATCACGGCTGGGTTTTATGCCGTAATGAAGGAACGATCGAAGCCGCAACGATGCAGGTGGTTTCGCAGATCAATGGCGTCCTTCGATGTGCCCTGTAGACGAAGTTCGCTGCGCCGGTCTTGCGGCGCTGACAGTTTTTACGTAGCAACGACTTCTTCAAGAAGGTGCCCGCGCTTTTACACACACGCACACACAGCCTGGGCCAGAGGTCGGCAATCGAAAGCCTATGCGGGAGCAGCGTTGATTAGCTGTTTGAAATATTACATTTCTGACAGCTAACCGGCAGTAGGCAGTCCATGGGCTAGAGTGAAGTACCAACGTAGCTATTCAAAGGGCTTGCAGATGAACTTAGCCATTGATGCTATTGCAAACGTGATTGGTGGAAACGACAGTGAGATCTAATTGGCGTTGGAAATTGCATCCGCGATAGCTTCACTCAGCCAGGAGCACTTGAGATGACAAACACCCAAAAGTTGCTGTTCGCTTTAGGATCCGCAATAGCACTGCCAGTCGCCACATGCCTTGCGCAAGCGGAAGAGCCGCAGATCAAGACGCTCACCTCACCGAAAGATCCAACGGAAAGCGCAGTTCTAATAGGTAGAGTCATCAACGACGGGCTGACAATCCAGTTGGAGCTTGAGGGCGCCGAAGCTATGTGGATGCAGATGGGAACACCTGCTCAGTGGAGTGAACATGTTCCCGCAAAGAACGAGCGGTATCATATTGAGATCAAGGTGACGGACAACGCAACCAAGACGCGACTCCCGTACTCCACGGTTACCTTCGCTGCGACGAACAAAGCCAATGGAAAGAGCGTAGAAACGATTCTACCGCCGATGTGGGGCTGCATTACTCTGAAAACAGCCCCTTAGCTGGTGATGGTGTTTACGCCGCCACGGTCACTGTTGGTGTTCCAACGTTCGCTCGTGAAATGCAGGACAAAGACCTGTGGTCGAAACCGGTAAACGCCCACTTTCACTTCAAATTGAAGGAAGGTGTGCTTGTCGAGGTATCAGAACCCGTCTCGGCAGCAAACTAGCGGAGCCCATTTTGCCGAAGGAGGGCGCAGATAAGGGATTTCGGAAGAACTTCACCACGGTGCTGGAGCATAAACTCCAATAATGAAAACTCTTTCGCCGTTAGGTCGATCCGTTTCCCTCCTCGAAACGCCTGATGCTTGAGTAGGTCAAGCTCAAGATCACCGATTACTAAATGGGGCTGACTGGATGGAGGGTCTGCTCTATGCAGCAAGACTCGGACTCTAGCAAGTAGCTCGGGGAACGCAAAAGGCTTGACCATGTAGTCATCAGCACCCAGATCCAATACTTTAACTCGGTCTTCTACGCCATCGCGAGCTGAGAGGAACAACACTCGCATACTTGCGCCTGCGGCCCGGATCTTTGTCAGGACGTCCCAACCGTTGAGCACCGCCATTAATAGGCTTTTTTGCTATCGTTGCATTAAATTGAGTGATCACAAAGGGATAAGAAATGGCGATTCCAATGTGGCAAGGTCAAGTCGCGCTGGTCAGCGGTGCGGGCAGTGAAAGTGGTATTGGACTCGCAATCGCCCGACGTTTGGGCCGCGAAGGCGCGCGAGTCTTGATCACTGCCAGCAGTGCGCGAATTCAGCAACGTGTCGCCGAGTTGCAGGCTGAAGGTATAGACGCTCGGGCGATGGCAGCCGACCTGACTGACGAATTGCAAGTCAAAGCGCTGACCGATTGGGCTCATGAGCAGTTCGGCCATATCGACATTTTGGTCAATAACGCCGGCATGGCTATGGTCGGCAGCCCGGAACCCTTCGTCGAAGTGGCGGACATGGATTTAGCGACCTGGAATCTATCTCTGGCGCGCAACCTGACTACCGCTTTTTTGCTGACTCGTGCGGTGTTACCTGGGATGAAGACGCGCGGTTACGGACGTATCGTCCACATTAGTTCGACGTCCGGTACACGCGGAAGCAATCCAGGTGAGTCGGCTTACAGTGCGGCAAAAGCAGCAATGCTGGGGATGAATATGGCCCTGGCGCTGGAAGTCGGTAAACGGGGCATCACCGTCAACAGTGTTGCACCAGGCTGGATTGATACGGGAGCATTGACCGAAGAAGAAAGCCGCGCGGGTACCTACACTCCGATCGGTCGCGCCGGTCGTCCAGAAGAGGTTGCCGCTGCAGTGGCGTTTTTGGCGTCTCCGGAAGCCAGCTATATCACCGGTGAAGTGCTGGTGGTGGATGGCGGTAATTGTCTGATCGAAAACAAGGCGCCCTGACGTTAGCTTGGACTGCTGTCTTTTAGTGAGCCTACTATTTAACGAAGAAATCAAACGCGCAGATACTTGCTAGCCTTAAGCCGGATGCTAGCTCCGCCAGCGTTGAAATAGTGACTCAGGTTGAGCGATTACTTTCAGGTGCTTCCATACCAGAACATCCGTGCAGCCCAGCCATCCTTAAGCACCACGTTTGTCTTTCGATGACGTAGGGCATCGGCATACACCAAACTCGGCCGAAGGCCGGGCCATTGGCATCTCGCCGGATAGCTGGAATGGGCCATGATCTTGTGCACCATCTGATTACGATTACGGCAGTGCACAAATTATGGCGGATGATTGCGAGGGTGGGGGTGGTACGTTGCTTGAGAGTTCACCAGTCCCTGGTTCAGAAACAGAGACGTTTTTACGGGTGGATACTGGATCGTTAACCATCAAGTGCGGATTCATCTAGGTTTTAGATTGTAATAGAGCCAGCTGGGTCTTCAGCTGTGCGACTTCAGCTTCCAGTTCACGCACTCGCTCCTTGGCCTCAACTTCGACGCTGACGTCCTTCTGGATACCGATGAAGTAGGTGAGTTGATCTGTGTCGTTGAACACTGGGGTGATCGACAGCTCGTTCCAGAAGGCGCTGCCGTCCTTGCGATAGTTGCGAATGACTTGGCGGCAGGGGAGCATGTTCCTTATCGCCTCGCGGATTACTGTCAAACCAGCTTGATTACGGTCATCACCCTGCAGGAAGCGGCAGTCCTGGTACAGGATGTCGTCAACGCTGTACCCCGTTAGGCGCTGAAAGGCGGGGTTGGCATAGATCAGGATGTTTTCGTCGCCTTCCTGCTCTGCTACCACGATGCCGTCGTTGGATGCTTCAACCACCAGTTTCAGCAGTTCTGCGTCGATCATTTTCAGAGCCCCAGTGAGTGACATCTCATTTTTAGCGGTTACCCGCCATACACGCAGTAATCAGTATAACCCTCGGCATTACCGCCATACACTGTGGCTGAGTTTAGAGGGGGCAGCGGCCAATCGTTCGAGATTCTGGCTGGCAGATCCGGGTTGGCCATGAACGTACGGCCAAAAGCGACAAGGTCGGCCAGTCCTGAATCCAGCAACTGCGTAGCGCTTTGTGCAGTGTAACGACCGGCGTAGATGTTCGCACCGCTGAAAGAACTACGGACTGCGCGACGGAACGATTCCGGCATCCGTGGTGCATTATCCCAGTCCGATTCGGCGATGGAGAGGTATCTCAGCATGGGTTATACGGGGGGATGAGTGGCCCGCTATTCATGTTCAAGGATCAGAAAGGCACTGTTACCGGCATCACACCTGTAACGTGAACCAAGCCTAAGGCGTGAACGTGGTCATCGCTGAAGGTTTTGATGCCCAAAAGTTAAGCGACAGTGCCGCCCTTTTGAGTAGGGGCGGCTGTCTTCACCTTCGGGCGGTATCCTTTGGTATCGCTTTACGATCAATTTCCTCGGTATGTGGAGAAACCGTAAGGGCTCAGAAGCAACGGGATGTGATAGTGAGGAACGGTACCGTCCACCTCAAAAATGACGGGTACCTCCGGAAAGAAGCTGGACGTTTTGTGCGACTTGAACCACTCACCAGTCTTGAAGGTGACACGGTAGGTACCTTTCTCCAGACCCCGACCTTGCGGATACAGCCCGGTGATACGACCTTGCTCGTTGGTAGCCGCGCTGTTGAGCATGTCCCAGTTTTTCCCATCCTGTTTTTCCAACGTGACATTGACTCCAGGGGAGGGCAGACCATCCTGCAAGTTGAGTACATGCACGCTCAACGGATTTGTTGCCGCTGATGCAAGGGCTGAAAGGGCACTCAATACAGCGCCAGCGAAGATACTTTTCAATACAGTCATGGTGATGTCCTTAGTTTTTAACGGCAGGTAAAACTTTGTTGATAGCGACCTCTGCGCAACCTTCATCGTGTGTTGCGCCCCCCGCACCAGCCACCCCAATGGCGCCGATGACCTGACCATCGAATTTCAATGGCACGCCTCCACCGAGCAGTAACAACTCATCGAGGGTGTTGAGGTTTTCAGCATCTGGATTAGCGCGAGCGCGCTCAGCTAACAACCGCGTCGAAGTCTTGGTCGACAGGGCGGTATAGGCTTTGCGTTGCGCGGCTAACGTGTTGTGCGGGCCGACATTGTCATCGCGTTGCACGGCAACCAGATTGCCGCCACGGTCGACAACTGCGGCGACGGCTGTGCGGCCATCGGCATGACAGGCGGTCAGCGCGGCCGTTAGCAAATCGTTGGCCATTGCAAGTGACACGTCCTGGCGCTGCGCAACCTGATCCGGAGCTGCAACGGCGAACGCAGAGTTCATTGCGAGTGTGATCAGCAATGAAGTCGATAGGCTTGTACGCATGCTGTTTCCTTGGTTGGTTGGTTGAGTCTGTCTGGGTCATTGCCAGACATCATGACCAGCCCGCTCCGTCAGAATGATTACCTCCTGATTACCAATATGTAATGTGAGAAATCAGCGAAGCGGGCTAGCCTGTGCGCCAGTCCTGGAGGAAAAAATGCGTATCCTGGTGGTTGAAGATGAAACGAAAATGGCGGATTACCTGCGCAAAGCCCTGACTGAATCGGGCTATTCGGTAGAGATCGCTCTTGACGGCCTCGATGGCCAGCATTTGGCACAGGAGAGTGAGTTCGATCTGATCATTCTGGATGTCATGTTGCCGGGGTTGGACGGCTGGCAATTGCTGCAAATCATCCGGCGTAAGTGGCAGACCCCGGTACTGTTTCTTACCGCACGTGATTCGGTTGATGATCGGGTCAAAGGGCTGGAGTTGGGGGCTGATGATTATCTGGTGAAACCCTTTTCCTATGCCGAGTTGTTGGCACGCGTACGCACTTTGCTGCGCCGTGGCCCGCCTCGCGAGGTGGAGCATTTTGTGGCTGGCGACCTAAGTCTGGACTTGTTGCGACGCAAGGTAACGCGCAACGGAGAGCGCCTCACCCTGACCAATAAGGAGTTCGCCCTACTGCACTTGCTGCTTAGTCGTGAAGGGGAGGTGCTATCGCGTTCGTTGATTGCCTCACAGATCTGGCAAATGAACTTTGACAGTGACACTAATGTGGTCGATGTCGCCATCCGCCGACTGCGCGCCAAGGTTGATGATCCTTACCCGCTGAAATTGATCCACACAGTCCGTGGTATCGGTTACATGCTCGAGGTGCAATCTTGACTCTGTTTCCGCGCACTCTGAGCCTGCGCCTGGCGATCATGTTCGCATTGGTCAGCGCACTGTTATTGGGCTCCATCGGTTTTTATCTTTATCAATCGTTACAGCGAGAGATTGCGTGGCGCGACGACCAGGCCCTGCTGGGACGCCTGGAGCGAATGCAAGCATTGATCAGCGATAGCGACAGCATCGAGCAACTGCGAGGTCGGCCCAAGCTCTACGAAAACATGTTGGGCAATCGCGACAGTCTGCTATGGATTGTCGATGACACCGGCAAGGTGTTGATCGAAATCAACCCGGTGGGTATGACTTTTCCAAAGTTGCCGGCTGCCCCCCAGGCGCGCCTTGTTGAGGATCACTCTTCCGAGGCTGTGCGGCTTGCCTGGCAGGATGTCATACAAGGTGATCGCGGCTTGACCTTGATCGCTGGCAAGTTGTTGGGTGAGCGCGAGCAGATGCTGGGGGTTTACCGACTCAGGCTTTGGCTGGCCATGTCAGTCGGAGCGCTATTGGCTTTTGGATTCGGTTGGTGGGTTAGTCAACGAGGCCTGCACCCTGTGCGCCTGCTGGCCAAGCGCGCGGCCGCTATCGATGTGCAGCATCTGCATCTGCGGCTGGATGAGTTCAGTGAGCTGAATGAACTCAAACCGCTCTGTAATGCCCTCAACCAGATGCTTGCACGTCTTGAGGACGGATTCGCCCAGCTTTCACGTTTCTCGGAAGACCTCGCCCATGAGATGCGAACCCCACTAGGCAACCTGATGGGACATACCCAACAAACTCTGAGGCGCAGTCGCTCTATAGAGGACTATCAGAACCTGCTGGTTTCCAATCAGGAAGAGTATGAAAGGCTGGCCCGCATGATCGACAGCATGCTGTTCCTCGCTCGCACCGAGCAACCAAACGCTTGCGTAAAATTCGAGCAAATCAACCTGCACGATCTGATCGAGCAGCTCTGTGAGTATTTCGAAGGGGTAGCGCAAGAACGAGATGTACAGCTGATAAACCAGGCCCAGGATCAATTGCTGGGTGATCCAGGCTTGATCCGTCGAGCACTTGCTAACTTGCTGGCGAATGCGCTGCGCTACGCAACTCCTACCTCTGCAGTGACGATCAGCAGCAGGGTTTTGGAGCACCGTCTCGACATCACTGTGCACAACCACGGCGAGCCGATTGCGGCAGAACATCTTCCACGATTGTTTGAGCGTTTTTACCGGTGTGACCCATCACGCAATCAACCCGACGATTCCGGAGGGCTGGGATTGGCCATCGTTCGTTCGATTATGCAACTGCATGGCGGACGTATAACCGTTGATAGCACTGACGCAGGTACGAGCTTTCACTTGGAGTTTCCCCTTATAAACGCCTGAGCTCGAACCGAAGGTATTGCACACGACACAGCGAATACTGGCAAATTGCCCTATAGTGAGTTTCGTTGCGGTGGTGACCATCTAGGAAGCAGCAAATGGGGCTCGAAAATTTTTCTTTCGAGCACATGCGAAAGGGGTAGCCGCAGTGCAGAGCAGAAATCGTATCGGATCTGATTCCTTGGGAGTTGTTTTCAATGCTCAGCGACCTTCAAATCGGCATTTATCGGTCGTTCACCCGCGATCTCTTTTAGCTTCAACGGTGCTTGCCAAGGCTCGGCTCTCGCTCTGCGCTTTGGAAAAGTTAAAGTGATGCTTACTAGGCGGCGCAGCTCCCTGGCAGGTTTCATTTTCCTCGCTGTCGGATTGGTTGTTTTTTCAGCTCTGTTACTGCTGAAGTCTGAGACTGAACGTAGAGAAAAGCGTTTCTCGGAATACGTACAAAATATTTCCGGCATCGTGCGCAATCAGCTTGATACTAATGAGGCTGTGCTGGCGGGTTTCTCGGCATTTCTTCAAGCCGTCGATCAGAGCGATACGGAAGCTGCGGCCCGGTATGCAGCCGTCGTTTTAGCCGCTTACCCTCATATTTATATGCTTGAGGCGGCGCGGGCGGTACCCATCGCCGAACAGGCGGCTTTTGAAGATCTGTTGCGCCGTACTTGGCGACCAGACTTTCAACTCAAGGATTTTCCGAGTCTCACTCACCAACCTGCGCAACATCAGGTCTATCTCAATGAGACTTGGCCTGTATTGTTCATGTACCCCTTACTCCCTGAATCGAGTTCGATCTATGGCGTCAAGCTAGAAACCGTCGCCTATCTCTCCTATGCGTTGGCTCGAACACACAATAATCAGAAGCCGGTCGTATCGCCTGTTTTCTCAATGTATGAGGGGGGGAACGCTTACATTCTGATGCAGTCAGTCATTCGTCCTGAACAGGATCGAGGGAACACTCGCCCCAATTTCTTTGGCAGCACGATGGTGTCTTTGCTTTTGATCAAGACGGACTCGCTACAGGAGGCTGTGAGTTATGCGAACGTAGATCCCCTGGTTCGCGTCAGTGCTGTCCTGAAAACCGCTGCAGGATCTGAAAGCAATGTTTTTTCAACGCAGACCGAGCAAGCCTGTATCTTGGATCGCTTCCTATTACCGGCGCTATCTGACCGAGTCGAGATCAGGAATGTTTCACAACCGATGATCTTGTTGTTTGAGCGTCAGTTGCGATTGGGGGATATTCTGACCGCGGAAACATTGATCATCCTTGCGGTTCTCGCGGGGGCATTCGTGCTTGTGCCTGTGGTATTGATTCGGCATTTCAACGCGATCGAAAGAGCAGAGGTTGAACACGAACGCTCGGCTTATCTCGCAACTCATGACGTGCTCACCCAACTGCCTAATCGCTACCTTTTCGCCGATCGATTTGATCAGGCCTTCTCCGATTGGAAAGTGAACGGGGTTCCATTTGCCGTGCTGTTGATCGACCTGGATCACTTCAAGGATATCAACGATAAGTACGGCCATGAGGTCGGCGATCAGGTTCTCCGAGCGGTCGCAAATCGCATGCTTCAAGCCACTCGCTCGTGTGACACCATCGCACGCTACGGCGGGGATGAATTCGTGATTCTGGTTACAGGCATTACCCACACCGAGAGTGCGGAACTGAAGGCGGCGAGGGTGCTCGAAACCATCGCGCAGACAGTCGTGACCAGTGCAGGAGAGCTTTCAATATCGTGCAGTATTGGCGTCTCGCTGTGTCCTACCCATGGCAAGAGTCTCGATACATTGCTTAAGGCGGCGGATCAGGCCATGTATGGCGTTAAACAACTGGGGCGAAAAGGAGTCGCGATGACTGAGTCCCCGGAAGCTTGAGATGCTCACTAGCACCGCTAGTCGCTTAGTCAGGCAAGGATCCATCGGATGTAAATTTACTTTAGCGTCCCGTTGGCCTCGATGCGGCATTGGCCTTCGTCATATTTAAACTCGCAGCACGCCCCCCTAGAACAAAACGGGAACCCAACAAAGCGTCAGTTTTTATTTGCGCGTTACTGACTTAGAGGCGGCTTTGCCTTTTGCGGTCTTTCTTCGGTAGCGATCTTGCGTCTAGGATATTCCGGCTCATTTAATCGCTAAGTTCGGCAACAAAGACCCAGGGAGCCTGTCAGGTTCTGTTAGAAATGCTCTGAATACAGATATCATTTCTGCATATCGGCATTCCGACTTCCGATGCGGCCTATCAGGTTGAAATACCTTGAAATCCTTACGTGATTGAGCCCCCCCGCGTCTCTCTAAGTTTGATTTCGCAATGCCGGGCCCCTCCGACAGCTACGCCGTAACCGTCCGCCAAACACACCTTCCCGACTCCGGCACTCAGGGTAATGATGCCAAATCAATCCAAAGTGGACACCTAAAATGCCCGTACCGGCGCAGTCGAATTAGTTTTGGCCAAGGTCAGTTACCCCACCACGCGTCGCGAGGCGTGTTTGCCTGCGATAAAAGGCGTGAATTGCCCATACCACCCCGACCAATAGCAACCCTGTCCCAAGCGCTTCCATAGGAGAGGGCCAGCGTTGGTTGATCAGCAGGCCCATCGTAGTTGCATAAATGGTTCCGCTGGCGATCAATTGCCCGCTGAGCGCCAGAGGTAGACGTCGAGTTGCAATTGACCATGCCCAGGCACCCGCAAGGGTAGCCCCTAACCCCTGAATCAACCCACAGACTAATAGCGCCTGAGTACCTGCTAACCCGCTCGGATGGCTAGCGAAGTGGGACAGGTTCAAGTGCAGACCAACGGGTATGAACGCCAGCATCTCGACGCTGCACATGAAGATCAACATGGCTGACCACAACATGGGGGACATGCTTGGGCGCTGAGCCAAAGCACTTTCATTTAACAATCCAAAGCCCGTCCAAAATCCAATTGCCATTAACGATGCGAGCAGCCCCAGCAGTATCGAATGGGTCGGGAGCACCACCTTTGCGGCGCTAAAATCAAACACGCTCAAGTTGACCAAACTTATGCCCAATGCCGCCACCAGCAGCGGCCCGGCAATGGCGCGCCAGGGCACGCTGGAGCTTCGCATGTTGCCGGCGATCGCAAGCACAATCGGTACTGACCCCATCATCACCGGAGGGATCACCGGCCCAGCTGCCAAGACCGCAGTGGTGATCAGGAAGAAGTAGCCGATGTATCCCAAGAAGCCCAGCAGTGCGGCACAGGCCCAGTCGCTCAGTCGCAATTGCCGAACTTCGCTGCGGTAAACAAACAGCACAAGCAGGCTACCTAAACCAGCAAAGGCATAGCTCACCACAGCCAGATCAAAAAGGCTGTAATCGCCGACCAACCCCGGAAAGATGTAGAGCAGCGACCATGAAAAAGTGGCGGCAATGGCCGCCAATAGGCCTAGGGTCATACGCTCTGCTCCTGTTGGGCCTGCTTCCGGATCCAGCAATGAGCTACGTGTCGGGCAGTGTCGAATACCCTGACGTCCTGGCCCATGGCGCCGCTGACAAAACTGCCCTCCAGCAAGATAAACAGCCCCTCAGCAACTACGTCAGGGTCACTTATACCGGCGCTCACGGCCAAGGTAGTGAGATTGTCGCGTATCCCTTGCTTATGCCTGCTCACTGCTAAATGCACAGGGTGGCTAAACTGGGGGAATTCGGCCGCACTGTTGACGAACAGGCACCCGCGTTCGCTGTCTTGTAAAAGAAAGCGTTGATACAAATCGAAAAAAGCGAGCATGCCACTGACCGGGTCAGGATGCCCTGCCAAGGTGCGCTCTACCTCTTCACGCCAGCGTCGGTCGCGCTCCTCAAGGCAAGCCACTATCAGCGCATCCTTGGAGGGGAAATGGCTGTAGAGCGTCATCTTGGTAACACCTGCCATCGCGGCGATGGCCATCACACCAGTAATGTATATACCTTGTGAAAGAAACAGCTTCAGCGCTGACTCAATCAAGCGTTCACGGGTATTGTCCAATTTAAGGCACTCCGGCATAGGGACGGAGCTAACTATACTGACCGGTAAGATTGGGGTGCATCCAAATACGACCTGAATCATGGCCGTTACGACGCAGACCGCAGTATGCAAACGCAGCAGTGAATCGCAGGATTTGGCCAGCCAGGACGTTCGTTACGCTAACTAAACGCACCCGAGTGGTTAACGCATACGCTCTTGCCTCTGGTATGTGACGGGAATCGATCCACGGGTAAGGATGTGCATTTATGGGGCTAGTTGTAGAGGTCGGCAAATCGCCAATAACATCATCTTTGAAGCCGATTACGCTTGCAGCGACGTTTGAGGGCTTGCCTATTACACCGGATAAATTACCGAAGCTGGAACAAGCCCGTTTTCTGGCAATTCAGTACCACGATGCTATCTTTTAACGGCTTCCAACCGAAATGGAGTTCTATGAAATGGCTAGTCGTCTTCAAGAAACCGATCGCTTCGAAGCAATAGGTAAGTCTGGACGGCAATACACGATTGTTGAATCAACGAGCCAGTCGTCACGAGACGCCATGATTGGCGATGAATCAAAGTGGGTTAACGGATCATCATATTTGCGCGCGATAGATTTTGGGCCGGTCAGTCAAATCAGCGATTCCGAGTTTATAATTTTTCTCACCGGAGAAAAAGTTAGGAGGCTTAAATGAGCGCATTGCAATATTCCGATTACCAAATCAAGTAAAGCAAACCGAGCTTGTTAGATCGCGGATCTGAGTAGTTGCTAGAATATTAAGGTCTACGGTAAGACGCAATTAATGCCACTGACGCTTTATTTCCTGCCACTGCTCGTCTGCCAGCCATTTATCTGCCAACGGAAAGAAAATATTTTCCTCCGAGTCCATATGATCGAAATATTTTTTGATAAAGTCATCGATAGTATCAGCAATTACTCTCGTTTCCTGAGTTGTGTCCTCCAACATCTTCAGCTGTCCAGCAATGCGCCCAAATGCTTGATGATCTCGCTCGATATCCTTGACCCGTTGGTGGATCGGCGCCTCAGTCGCTAGCAATGCCAGCCTAATAAGTTCTTCATTTTCATGGTGTTGTCGTTCTGCATCACCATGCATGGCTTCCAGCATCTTGAACAACAGCTTGCAGTCATCAGCACCATCGGATTCGGATTCATGCCTCATCTTCCTCAGCAACTCTTTGATCTGATTGATTTTTATAGCGACCTCATGATGATATGCCTGAAGTTCTTTCAACAAGACGTTCATATCAAAACCTCTAAACGACACCAAACCGTCACGGCGAAATATTTCTTAACCCGCGACCTCCAAGGCAAACAATTTTTTAAATCTCCATATTTATCAATGCCTTGTTAGCCGAGCTCACCAGCATGATTTAACATTATTAGTATAGGCGAGCACAGAGTTCGCGCTTTGTCTCGCTGAAAGGAGGTCTGTAAACATCTTAAACTCGCCGCAGGGCAGGGAGCCTTGGACGACCAGGCAAAGCACAGCTGGCGCGGTTTCCCTATTAATTTTGGTTTCAAGAATCTGTTCATTGCATTGGAACGCTTTAAAAACCCGATCACTAAGAACTGAAGACTGGAAGGGTTCTAGGGTGCGGTCGACTTGGTAAATGCAGGCACTGAGCATGATCTCAAGGATGCGAAACTCCTCATATGCCGTCGCCTCCTTGCCCGCAAAGCAATGGGCAATGATCCAATTCTACAAAGCGATTCATTACGCTGACCCCAGCTTCGGATCGCCATCAATCTCGCCCAAGCGGGGCTTTTGGGCCTACAGTCTTGAGTGTCGCTCACTGCAAGGAATACAAATGAACGTGTTGCCTTCAACCTCTCCGCCAAAGCACGTCAGCCTGCTGGGTTATGGCGGTCTGTTGCCGTTTATTTTTCTGGCGCTACTGATCCCGTTCTCTCTCGACTATCGGTCGTTGTTTACGATTGCGCTTGTTAACTATGGCGCAGTCATCCTGAGCTTTGTCGGCGCCTTACACTGGGGCTTCGCCATGACCGTGCAAGACATGAGCGCCGAGCAGGGCAGAGACCGGTTCATCTGGAGTGTCATTCCTGCGCTTGTTGCTTGGATTGCCACGTTACTGCCAATGCCATTGGGTTGCTTGCTGTTGGTCATCGGCTTTGTTGCCCACCTCCGGCAGGACAGGCAGCTGTTGCGGGTTACGAGCTTGCCCGCTTGGTACTTGCCGATGCGATTACGGCTTACCTTCGTGGCGAGCGTCTGCTTGCTGCTTGCCGCGATCGTTGAGGCGCTTCATTCATGAAGCCTCGTGAGCCCGGTTCGTTGCCCGTGCCTGGCAGCCGCTTATCGCGGTTGATGCGTTTTGGCAGTTTGGCCTCGGGCGTCGCGGGCGGCATGCTAGCCGAAGGCGCTCGGCAGTGGGTTCAGGGCAAACGTCCGGCGCTCAGCGAACTTCTGTTGACGTCGGGCAATGTGCATCGGGTGGTCGAGCAACTGTCGCAACTGCGTGGCGCCGCCATGAAGGTTGGCCAGTTGTTATCGATGGACACAGGTGATTTGTTGCCGCGCGAGTTCAGCGAAATCCTTTCTCGTCTGCGTTGCGACGCTCACCCTATGCCTATGAGCCAGTTGGTGGCAGTCCTCAACGGAAGCTGGGGCAAGGGGTGGGAAGAGCGCTTCGAACGGTTTTCCTTCACGCCATTGGCGGCAGCGTCCATCGGCCAGGTTCATGCTGCGAAAGATAAGGACGGCCAACGCCTGGCGATCAAGGTGCAATACCCTGGCGTGCGCGAGAGTATTTCCAGCGATGTGGATAACGTTGCTACCTTGCTGCGCATGTCCGGGATGCTGCCTAAAGGCATGGACATCGGCCCATTGCTCCAAGAGGCCAAGCGTCAGCTACAGGATGAAGCGGATTACATGAAAGAAACCGAGCACCTACAGCGCTTTGATCAACTGTTGGCGGACAGTCCTGACTTTCTGGTTCCTCGTGCGTATGCCCAGTTCAGCACGCCAAATATTTTGGTGATGTCCTTCGTTGATGGAGTAGCGGTGGAGTCACTAGAGCACGCGCCGCAGGCAGAGCGCGACCGGATCATCATGTTGCTATTCGGCCTGTTTCTGCGCGAGGTGTTTGAGTTCCAGTGCGTGCAGACCGACCCTAACTTTGCCAATTACCGTTATCAGCAAGACTCCGGCCGGATGGTATTGTTGGACTTCGGCGCCACGCGACTTTATGACCGCAACACTACCGAGGCTTATCGCCGCTTGTTGATTGCAGGCCTGCATGAAGACCGTGCCGCCATCACCAATGCCGCGCTGGACGTCGGCTACTTTCAGCCTGAAACGCTGCCCAAACACCGAGCGGTGCTCACTGATCTCATTACACAGGCCTGCGAGCCACTGAGGCATCAAGGTACCTATGACTTTGCGACGTCTGACCTGGCCGTACGCCTACGTGATACCGGTTGGGAACTAGGTGCCGACCGCGACTTCTGGCACACGCCACCTGTGGATGTACTATTTCTTCATCGCAAGGTGGGAGGTTTGTACCTGTTGGCCGCGAAGCTGAAGGCGCGGGTGAATGTCCGGAGGCTGTTCGAGCCTTACGTGATGTGAGCGCTTTATGGACGATTAATGCTCGCCCTGGGTACCACTACTGCTTAACCAGGCCTTTACATAATTCTCGGCCCGCAAGTACCTGATCTCTGATTCAATTGGCGATTTGCTGGGCTGCGGAGCTATAGCTACATCGGCTATCGCTCATTCGGGCTTAAGCCGGCTCGACCCAAAGTATTCATATGCCCTGAGCGATTCACTCCGCAGTTGGCCTGCCACGATTGATTCGCGAAGCGCATTGCAGCTGTCTCATTTCTCCTGGGCGTTACCAAGCTGCCTGCTATTCCATGCTTCCGTGAGCTCGTCTATCAGATCCGTGATTTGAGGCTTTTTTGATAGGACAAGGCAGCGCGTATTGCCAACAAATTCTTCTATCAAATACACAGCGTCGCCGACATCCAGTTCCAATTCCTGCAGCGCTTCGTCCGGAATTCGAATAGCGCCGTCACCATCCCATTCTTCAATGATGACCTTCAAAGGGGGCTTTCTCACGTGTGGTCTCCATTGGTTCTAATTCTGAAGCCGTCCAATGCCTTTAGATTCACTGCGGCGTGTTTTACAGATCTGGATAATCGTCCAGCCTAAGGCTAGGAGCCCCCGTCTCCTGAGACTCACGCTTAGGCGTATGTATCACTCCGGCTTCGGCATCTGCACGCATTTGCTCTAACTCTTTGTGAAAAGCCTTGTCCTGAACCGTGGGCTTACTGGTGTATGGCTTCCGTTCGGGTTCAGGCTGTGCTGCATAAGTCGTTACCGCATCAGGGTCGTGCTGTAGCTTTTCTTGAACTTGCGATTCGAGCATTGCACGTAGCGCATCTTTGTCGGGTCGAGTCAGCAATTTGTCACTCCTATGAGGAAACCAGGCACCCAGTAATCGACTAGGCCAGTGGCCGGTTGGGGAACATCCAATCGATCGTGTCGAAAATTTGGGCTGCAGATACAGCCACAGGATTTCAGGTCGAAGAGAGGAGGCGGATCATCAATTTCTTCCAACACGGCGATCGTGTGAAATTGGGAACATGCCAGGGATGATTCCGTACTCGATCTTATCGGTCGACTGGAGAGGGGAGTGCGACCGTGCCTGGCTCAGGCTTGGCTGATTCATGTAGATACCTTTGCAGGCTTCGATTGCTTGCCGTGCAGAAAGGCTTCCAGTGAATCGTCCATCGCATCCATCCACGGCGTGTGATGCACGGGCGCCATGGTGCCGGTCAGCGTGGAGCGGTAGCTTTTGTTGCGATAGCCGAGGATGTCCGCTTCTTTGTCATGCTCCCACTCCTTGAAGATATCAGCCACGGCGAGAACATCGAAAGGCGGGTAATCGGTGGGCTCAAGCAGGTCGAGTATGTAGGCGGCTTGATAGTCGATGGCTTCAAAGGGATCGGCCACTTGCTCTTCGCGAGCCACCCATTCACGGCTGTCGCTGACCATGGCTTGCTCTACTGGTAGCGTGATGCGGCCAAGCATAATGTCCCGGGCATACCAGGCCTGGGCATCGAACATGTTGAACGTGTAGTACTGATCCTGCATGCCGAGGAACATCAGCTTCGGATTGGCCAAAGACACGATGCCTTTGTACAAGCCTTCCGGGTAGAGCCGGTTGCGCGTGGTCAGCGTCAACTCGTTGGGCATGAACGGGAAGTGATGCTGATACCCGGTGCACAGGATGATCGCGTCGACCTCTTTGCTGGTGCCATCCTTAAAATGTGCGGTCTTGCCGACCACATGGGTGAGCAACGGTACTTCGGCAAAAGATTCCGGCCAATCAAAGCCCATAGGCTTGGTGCGATAGCTGAAAGTAACCGACTTGGCGCCGTACTTGTGGCACTGCGTGCCGATGTCTTCTGCGGAGTAGCTGCTGCCAACCAGCAGCAAATTTTTGCCTTGAAACTCGCATGCATCGCGGAAATCATGGGCGTGCAATACGCGACCGGGGAACTGCTCCAAGCCTTCGAAGTAGGGCGCGTTGGGGGTCGAGAAGTGCCCGGTGGCGACGATTACGTGATCGAATTCTTCGGTGATCAGTTGGTCTTGCTTGAGGTCGCGCACGGTGACCGCGAACTTGCCGGTGCTCTCGTCATAGGCAACCCAATGCACCGCTGTATTGAAACGGATGTGCTGTCGCACGTTGCTTTTGGCTACGCGGCCGATGATGTAGTCTCGCAACACGGCGCGTGGCGGGTAGGAAGGAATCGGCCGGCCGAAGTGTTCTTCGAAACTGTAATTGGCGAACTCCAGGCATTCCTTGGGGCCGTTTGACCAGAGATATCGGTACATGCTGCCATGGACGGGCTCGCCATACAGATCCAAACCGGTGCGCCAGGTGTAATTCCACAGACCGCCCCAGTCACTCTGCTTTTCGTAGCAAACGATCTCGGGGGATTCAGCGCCGTCGCAACGGGCAGCTTCAAAAGCACGTAATTGTGCCAAGCCGCTAGGGCCGGCGCCAAGAATGGCAACTCTAAAAGTCATAAAGACTCCTTTCTTCAGGCGGTTCATCGCGCGCGGGATCTTGGCCCTGACGACGACTGAGCGCGGAAAAGAGTGATGCTCGTACCGGCAACGGTCGGGCCATCAAGCTCTGTAGTGATGCGCACTAAAATCGGCTTTACCGATAGTGCAATGTGATGAAGGCAGCATCTGTCGCTGAAACAGAAGGCCGGAGGGTGGGCAGGCCACCAATGAAGCGAGGGTTCTCGAGAAAACGCTGGAAGGCAGCGTTCGATCCGGTCAAACAGGAGAAAAAATGCTTGAAACCGGTCAGAACGTTAACACACCCGACGTAGGGAGAAGCCTTTTTCCTGCAAATAACCATTGATGATGGTGAAGATCGCATGGGCCAACTTATGTATTTCCAGCAGGTGCCGGAAGGTCATGATCGTGGTGTCTTCGGAGTTAGACGCGCTGATGGTCAGGCATGCGAACTGACGTATTGGCGCGATTTCATATAGCGCTTCCTCCATCCTTCGAGCCACCGGCTCGGCTCAGTACGTCAGATGAATCCCAGTTGGTCATCGCACGAATCGCTTGAGTGACAGGCGACTCGCTATCACTTGCACTCAGAGAGCTCTGTCGGTGCGGGGTACAGCAGTGGTAGCTCGAAAGAACCTTTGGTAGAAGTTCCGCTCTGACACATCGTTTAACATAATATACATTATGCGTAATATCTTATATGGGGCTGGGGGGCTGTGGTGATCAGATTTGAAGGCAGGCTCAAAGGTTGTCCGGCTCCTGATCGGAATCCGGCAACTGCTCCAGCGGCGGCATTCCATAAAACACGATGAACATATCTTTGCTGCCCAGCTCACGATACCAGTGCACAACGTCCTCAATCAGTTCGTCCAAGACACCGATCAAAATATCGTCGTAACCTCCAGGAGCACCGGCTTCATATCGATAACGCGCATTGGTGAAAACTTCACGATCCTTCTCGATCCAATGCTCGTGACGATCAAGCCGAATATGCTGCCTGATCGGTTCAGGTATCGCGTGAAACAACGTAAGCAGATCGTGCTTATTTGGCCCTCTGTCTTTCCGATAAACCGGAATTCTGTCTGTCGCTTTCAAATGCTCATGCGCAGCTTTTATTGCTACCAGGTCTAGTTCGTAAGTTTCATTAACCTGGCCAAGGTTGCCATTGGGTTTTGACACGAAGCTTTTGAGCAGGATTTCCATGCCAATTGCAGCATTGATCTGCGCAATGTCCAGCATGTCATGGCCACGTCTAAGGTGCTTCGCAGCCTTCAAATAGCGATAAGCGCTTTCAACCATCCAGGGCGATAAATATGTCATTACAACAATCTTTTCACTCGTTTTCGTTCAGCTCTTAGAAGCCAAAGCCAGAAGCTTCACAACGCTGGAGCCCCTGATTTACTTGGCTTGTTACCGATTACACGTGTCTGCTTGAAGCTTTGAAAGATACCGTACATGATTGAAAGATAGCGACCAAGGAAGAACGACCCCTAGTTCATTTAATGCACTACCCTTCCCCATTAATAACGAATAATTATAACTAAGCTAAATGTCTATTTAGTTTAGTTATATTAATGTGGCGAAATCGCATAGATGATCGATGTGATGTTTTTTGAGCAGCCTGCCAGCTATCCGAACTAAATAACCTAAAAAATGGTAACTAAAAGCATGAAACTGTCTGGTTGTTTGCTTCTGTCACCCGCTACTCGCTCCGACTGCCAGTCCAGGTGTCCGCAACATCATCTGTCGGCTTGTCAGTAGTGATGAGCTTCTCGATGCCCCAGTCACCAGGCACATTCCAATCCTCGCCGAAAAGTTCGGCCGGGTGCATCGTACGGTCGGAACCATTGCCGCAGGCCAGGGACTTCGCCGGACAATAACGGTCGCACCCCCAACAAATCCGTTCGGGGTGCTTGGGGTTGATGGGGAAGTTCTTAGCCATGCCGATCTCCGGTCATTGGGAGGCGTTCTTCCAACCTATAGCCCTTACGCAAAGCCAGCCTTGATACACATCAAGAATCGACATCAGATGACTGCGCTCACCTCCTTCGCAATCCCGGGGCTAAGCTAACGCTTTAACAGACTTGGAGACGCCTCTCATGCTCAATAAAAATCCTTTCCCAAGCGGCCTATCAACTTGGGACGATCAAGATGCTGCAACATCTCTTGATGACAAAGCGTTTACCGCCCCGCCCGCCTTGACCAACGCTGAACTGGTTCATCTGCGTGTCCGAGTGATTGCCTTGGAAAACCTGGTCATCGCCCTGCTGGCCGATGGTTCGGAACACCAGCTCGCCGTTGCGCGCGAGATGGCCACCTACATATCCCCCAGACCCGGCTTTACCCAGCATCCGCTGACCATTCACGCAGCCGAACAGATGACCCACACCGTCGAGCGCGCCCAGCGATTTCGCCAGAGTGATGTGCCATCGGTTTAATTTCTCGAAACTTGATGCCAATCATTATTGTTCGCAGCAAAGCTTCCTAGACTCGGGCTCCTACTCGTCAATGCCCAGGAAGAAATTATGCGTACCCCCTTGTCGCTTTCGCTTGCCCTGCTCTTGCTCACACCGCTGGCTCACGCTAAGGAATACCCGATCGGTGAGCCACAGTTGTGTCCTGGGCTGGAAGTCGGGGCGGTGTATTTGCAGCCGATCGAGATGGCACCTGCCGGAATGATGCGGGCCACCGCGGATTCCGATGTGCATCTGGAAGCCGACATTCGCGCCACGGCGGACAATCGACAGGGCTTTCAGGAAGGCAGTTTCGTGCCTTACCTCAATGTCTCGTTCTATCTGAAAAAACAGGGCAGCGAGAACGAACTCAAAGGCGATTTCCACGCCATGGTCGCCAATGACGGCCCGCACTATGGCGACAATGTAAAGCTGCTCGGCCCAGGCAAATATCAGCTGACCTTCACCGTCCTGCCACCCGGCGGTCATGGGTCCCTTGGCCGTCATACCGATAAGGAAACCGGCGTAGCCCCCTGGTTTGAACGCTGCGAATTGCACTACGAGTTCATCTACGCCGGCATTGGTAAAAAAGGCGGCTATTGAATGAAGCGCCTGCAGATTGCCTGGCTGATGCTTGCCGGAGCAGTGGCGCCGTTCATGGCCTATGCCGAATTACCCAGCTATGAACTCAGCCTGCGCGATGGCCACTTCACTCCTGCCCTGTTGGAGGTTCCGGCCGGTCAGCGCTTCAAGATCATCCTGAGAAATATCGGCCAAGGCCCAGCCGAATTTGAGAGCACGCCGTTGCGGGTCGAAAAAGTCCTGTCGCCGGGCGTGACAACCTTTGTGGTCATTCACCCGCTCAGGCCCGGCCACTACCCCTTCTTCGACGAGTTCAATCCACAACTGCCCGAGGGCGGCATCCTCGCGAAATAACCCGTTCAAACACGGAGTTTTCATGTATCAATCAATGTTCATTGTCTGGCGCGAAAGCGTCGAGGCGCTGCTGGTGATCGGCATTCTCCAGGCCTGGGTCAGTCAGCATCAGGGTGATCGACTGGCGAAGTACTTGTGGGCAGGCGTCGTGCTGGGGTTGATGCTTTCGGGCCTGCTGGCGGTGTTGATTCTGTTTGCCGGTGAGGCCATGAGCGGTTCAGCCAGTGAATGGTTCCAGGCTGCACTTGCGCTGGTGGCCAGCCTGCTGATCGTGCAAATGGTCGGCTGGATGCACCGCCACGGGCGCACGCTCAAGCACGATTTGCAACGACACGCCGATAGCCACCTGGCTCGGCAAGGTGGCGCGGGTCTGTTACTGCTGGCCCTGCTCGCCGTCAGCCGCGAAGGCAGTGAAACGGTAGTCTTTCTCTATGGCTCCGGTGCTCAGTTGCGAGGTCCGCAGCTCAGTTTGTTTGTCGTCGGCGGCGCAATGGGATTGGTGCTGTCGGCGCTGACCATTGCCCTGCTGCACAGCAGTCGCCGGCTCATCTCGTGGCAGCGATTCTTTTCCATCAGCGAAGCTGTTTTGCTGATACTCGGCGCGGCGTTGCTGGTCAGCGGTACCGAGCGAATTGGCGGCCAATTACTCGCCATGGATTTACCGGAGGTGATGTACAGCCTCGTTGGTGATGCGCTTTGGGACAGCAGTGCCTTGCTCAGCGACAGCCATGGACTGGGTGGTTTTCTTGCCGGTTTTGCCGGTTATCGTGCGACGCCCAGCGGCATGACGTTACTGGTGCTGGCCGGTTATTGGCTGACCGTCGGAGGTTGGCTGCGCCAGCGTGCTGTGGAAAAAGTCCCATGCCTGAGCTGAGTCGCCGCAATCAATGGCTGCAGCGCCTGGGCGACGGCATGCGTCGTCACGCGCCCGTCATCCGTGCCGTGCAGTGGGTCGTTGTACTGTTTTACGCGTTGCTGTTGGTGATCCCGGCGGTGTTGCCGCTGCCGGACAGCCAGGCACGGCTGCTCGATAACCTGACCCTGTTCGCGCAGTTTTTGTTCTGGGGCATTTGGTGGCCGTTCGTGTTGCTGTCGATCGTACTGTTTGGACGAATCTGGTGTGGCGTTCTCTGTCCGGAAGGCTCACTCAGCGAATGGGCCAGCCATTACGGCAAAGGTTTGGGTGTACCGCGCTGGTTGCGCTGGGGCGGCTGGCCAACCCTGGCGTTCTGCCTGACAACCCTCTACGGCCAGTTGATCAGCGTCTATGACTACGCCCAGGCGGCGCTGTTGATTCTGGGCGGTTCGACCGTCGCCGCGGTCGTCGTCGGGTTGCTGTTCGCCCGAGGCAAGCGGGTCTGGTGCCGTTACCTGTGCCCGGTCAGTGGCGTCTTCGCCCTGCTCGCCCGACTGGCGCCCGTGCATTTTCAGGTCGACGAACAACGCTGGATGGAAAACGCCGCGCCACGCCTCCCGCCGCCCAACTGCGCGCCCTTGCTCGATATCCGTCGTATGCAAGGCGCCAGTGACTGCCATGCCTGCGGACGTTGCAGCGGACAACGCGGCGCGGTTCAGCTGATCGCGCGCTCCAGCAACCAAGAGATTCTTCATGCGACGGCGCAGACGCTTTCACCATGGGACGCGCGTCTATTGCTGTTCGGTGTGATCGGTCTGGCCATGGGCGCCTTTCAGTGGACGGTCAGCCCATGGTTCGTCGCCCTCAAACAAACCCTCGCCCAATGGCTGGTCGAGCACGACCAACTCTGGGCCCTTGAGGACAACGCGCCCTGGTGGCTGCTGACCCATTATCCGCAGCTCAACGACAGCTTCAGCTGGCTCGACGGTTTCAGCATCGTCGCTTACTTGAGTTTGAGTTCGATGGTGTTGGGCACGGCGTTGATGATCCTTATGCGCCTGACGGCTCGACTGGCGCAAGATCCTGCACTGTATTGGCCCCTGGCGCTGACACTCACGCCCTTGGGTGGGGCGGGATTGTTTCTAGGGCTGTCGGCCACAACGGTGAAATTGCTGCGCTATGAAGGTCTGCTGCTGGAGTGGGTACAACCGGCCAGGGCTTGTCTGTTAATGGCTGCGATGGGCTGGAGCCTGTTGCTGGGTTGGAAACGGCTGGACCGCGAAGGCCTTTCCCAGGTTCGTCGCTGCGCTGGCAGCACTTGCCTGTTACCCGCCATCGGCTTGGTAGGGTTCGACTGGTGGTTGCAGTTCTGGGGCTGGTCCTGAGCGCCCTAATCCACAACCACCAACCCGAATTACCTAGACTTTAAAACGCGCCACCGTCTGGTGCAGCGCCCCGGCCATCTGCGCCAAATCGTGACCTGCGGTGTGAGTATGTTGGGCACCCAGCAAGACCTGCTCTGACAAGTTGCGAATCCCCATCAGATTGCGGTCCACCTCACGCGCCACCAATGCCTGCTCCTCCGTAGCGCTGGCAATCATCATGTTGCGCTCGTTGATCTGCGAGATCGACCGGGTGATTTCATCCAATGCATCGCCCGACCGTTGCGCCACTTCCAGGGTGGCCCGCACCAGGTTGCTGCTGCTTTGCATGGCCGTCACCGCATGCCCGGTATCGAGACGAATGTTGCCGATCATCTGCTCGATTTCCTGGGTGGACTCTTGAGTGCGATGCGCCAGGGCGCGCACTTCATCGGCGACCACGGCAAAACCGCGTCCGGCATCACCAGCACGAGCCGCTTCAATGGCCGCGTTAAGGGCCAGCAAATTGGTCTGCTCGGCGATGCTGCGAATCACGTCCAGCACCTTGCTGATGTCCTGCACCCGGCCCGCCAGTTGCTCGATGCGCTGTGAGGTGTCGGTGACCCCATCGGCCAGTGCGCCGATTGAAACCACGGTTTCCTGAACCTGTTCACGCCCGCGTTGCGCGGTTTGCTCGGACTGCCGCGAGGCCTCGGAGGTGCTGACCGCATTGCGCGCCACTTCATCGACCGCCGCGGTCATCTGGTTCACGGCGGTGGCCGCCTGCTCGATCTCCAGCCCTTGCAATTGCAGGTTGCTGCTGGTCTGGCTGCTGACCGCACTCAGCTCTTCGGAGGAACTGGCCACCTGGTCCACCGACATCGCGATGTGCCTGACCATGGCATTCAGACTTTGCTGCATCTGATGCATGTTCATCATCACGCTGCCGCCGGCACTTGAGTTCACGGGTACCTGAATCGTCAGGTCGCCTTGAGCGATCTGACTTAAAAACCGTGCGGCATCATCCGGCTCGCCGCCCAATGGACGGGTCACACTGCGCGTGACGATCACCGCCGCGGCGATGACCAGCGCCACACAGAACAAAAACAACCCGAGCATATTGCGCCGGGCATCGCTGTACAGCGCCTGCGCTGATTGTTCTCTGTCGGCGAATATTTTGCCTTGCAGCGCCATCAATTGATCCAGGCTGCCATAAACCTCGCGTTCGGCCGGCACGACCTTTTGTTTCAGCTGTGCCATGGCGTCATCGAAAGCCCCTTGCCGGATCAACACCTGCACTTGAGTGAACGCCGCCACGTAGGCTTCACGATTCTTCTTCAACGCGGCATAAGCGGTTTTGCCCTCTGGCAAATAGAACAATGGTTCAAGCGTATCGAGTGCCTGGGTAATCCTTTTCTTGGTAGCGTCGATTGACTGCTGCACCTGCTGATTATCTTTATCGATCAGTAGATCCCGGGTGTTCCTGGCGTTATCACGTACGCCGGTGGCGATGACCATGATCGGATCGATCTTCGGCCAGTCCTGCTTGACGATTACTACCGCCTGTTCCTTGAGCGTTGCCAGATCGTGCAACGCGTAAAACGCCATGCCCATCAGCGCCAACGGCGCGATGGCAAAGCCGATGACGATACGTTGTGCTGTCGTTAATTTGGCCATATCAAATGCTCCCTGTTTGATACCTGCCGATTGGCAGCGCATTTGAAAACCTAATGATGGATGTCACCGTTAAACGTTGATTCGCAGCCACGGTTACCCCCGTAACACGAAAGCGGGAAACAGCTCGCGCATGGCTTCCCATAAGTCAGGTAGCAAGGCTTGTGCCGAAACACTCGGCAGCAACGGGTCGAACATCCGCTCGGTGCGAACCAGTTGCACGGCGAAACGCTTGACGCCGAGTTCGCTCAAGCGCTTGGCAAGGATCAGCAGACGCGCCGGTTCAAACAGATGCCAGTGCACGGTGGTACGACATTCATAATCGACACCACTGGCCAGCAGATGCTCAAGACTGCGCCAATTGGCGGTACCGCTGCCTTCGACCCGGGTGATCGCCTGGCAATCCTCCGGCAGCGCCTTCACATCGAAGCCAACCCAATCAGCGCCAGGCAATGCCTTGGCGAACGCAGCCGGCTTGATACCGGCACTGTGCAAACCAATGCGAAACCCCATCGCCCGCACCTCCTCCATGGCGCCGAGCAAACCGTCCTGCAGGGTCGGCTCACCGCCACTGAACACCACCGCATCGAGCAGGTCCTGACGGCGTTGCAGAAACGCCAGCACCCGCCGCCATTCCACTTCGTCTGTGCCACGAGGCGGGATCAACTGCGGGTTATGGCAGTAACGACAACGCCAGGCGCAACCCTGGCAAAACAGCACACAGGCGAGCTGTCCCGGATAGTCGATAGTGGTCAGGGGCACCATGCCCCCGACCCGAAGCGTTCGACTCATTGGCGCCCGGCCAGCGCCGCGCTTTCAGTGAAGTGCACCCGCTCACGGTGCTCCGACTGTTTACCCGGATTGAACGCCGACACAGGGCGGTGATAGCCCATCACCCGGGTCCAGACTTCGCAGCGTTGACGTTGAGCCTGGGGCAGTGCTTGCGATGCAGTCATGGTGAAGCTCCTTGCGGTTGAGTGGATCGAAATCAATGAACGGTGCCGAGCTTCTGTTCTTGCAACAGCAAGACCTCGTCGCATTTGGGGCAGAACTCATGCTCGCCATCGAGGTAGCCGTGCACCGGGCAGATGGAGAACGTCGGGGTCACGGTCAGGTACGGCAGGCGGAAGCGGCCAAGCGCTTTGCGCACCAGTTGCTTGCACGCCTCGGTCGAGGAAATCCGCTCGGCCATGTACAGATGCAAGACGGTGCCGCCGGTGTATTTGCATTGCAGTTCGTCTTGAAGCTCCAGGGCCTCGAAGGGGTCTTCGGTGTAGCCCACGGGCAGTTGGGAAGAGTTGGTGTAATACGGCGCTTGCACGCTGCCAGCCTGGAGAATGCCGGGGTAACGCTTGAGGTCTTCCTTGGCAAAACGGTAAGTCGTGCCCTCAGCTGGCGTCGCCTCCAGGTTGTACATGTGGCCGGTTTCCTCTTGGAAACGCAGCAACGTGGCGCGCACATGATCGAGCATGTTCAGGGCAAACTGCCGGCCATGCTCGGTGTGCATGCCCTCCTCGTCGCCGGTGAAATTGCGCAGCATTTCATGCATGCCGTTGAGGCCGATGGTCGAGAAATGGTTGCGCAGGGTTCCGAGGTAGCGCTTGGTGTACGGGTACAAACCGGCATCCATGTGGTGCTGAATCACCTTGCGCTTGACCTCCAGGCTTTCCATCGCCAGTTCCATCAGTATGTCCAGGCGCTGCAATAATCCACTGGTATCACCCTTGAACACATAGCCCAGCCGTGCGCAGTTGATGGTGACAACGCCAAGCGATCCGGTCTGTTCCGCTGAGCCGAACAAGCCGCCGCCACGCTTGAGCAACTCGCGCACATCGAGCTGCAAACGGCAGCACATTGAACGCACCTGATTGGGTTGCAGATCAGAATTGAGGAAGTTCTGGAAATACGGCAGGCCGTACCGCGCGGTCATCTCGAACAGACGATCGGCGTTTTCACTGTCCCACGGAAAGTCATGGGTGATGTTGTAGGTCGGGATCGGAAAGGTGAACACCCGCCCTTTCGCGTCACCGGCCTGCATCACTTCGATGTAAGCGCGGTTGAGCAGCTCCATTTCGGCTTGCAGGTCACCATAGGCAAACGGCATTTCTTCACCGCCGATGACGGGTATTTGCTCACGCAAATCCTGGGGGCACACCCAGTCGAAGGTCAGGTTGGTAAATGGCGTCTGCGTGCCCCAGCGTGACGGTACGTTGAGGTTGTAGATGAACTCCTGGATCGCCTGGCGTACTTCCTGAAAAGTCAGTTGATCCTTGCGCACGTAGGGCGCCAGATAGGTGTCGAACGAGCTGAACGCCTGGGCACCGGCCCATTCGTTTTGCAGGGTGCCGAGAAAATTCACCATCTGCCCCAAGGCACTGCTCAAGTGCTTTGGCGGACCGGCTTCAACACGCCCCGGCACACCGTTGAGCCCTTCGTGCAACAGGGTGCGCAGCGACCAGCCGGCGCAGTAACCGGCGAGCATGTCGAGGTCGTGCACATGCAAATCCGCCTCGCGGTGGGCCTGGCCTATGGCCTCGCTGTACACCTCGTCCAGCCAGTAGTTGGCAGTGACCTTGCCCGACACGTTCAACACCAGTCCGCCCAGTGAATACCCCTGATTGGCGTTGGCCTGGACCCGCCAGTCTTCACGGTCCAGGTATTCGTTCATCGAAGTCGCCACCTCGACCATGGTCCGGCGGTCGCGGCGCAAGCGCCCGTGCTGTTCGCGGTAGACGATGTAGGCACGCATGGCGAGGAAATATCCGGCGTCCATCAACACCCGTTCAACACGGTCCTGGATTTGCTCGACATGGAGTCTTGGCAAACCTTCGAGCCTGGCCAATACCGCGTTAAGCAAGCCTTCAACCTCAACCTCGGCGTACTCCCCCGTCGCCTTGCCGGCGGCGATCAATGCCTGACGGATTTTGTCGGCATCGAAGGCGACCTGACTGCCATCGCGTTTGTGCAAGCGGTTACATCCTACTGCGATCAGCGTGCTTTGCATTTGGCCTCCAGACACTACATATAGATTTAAAAAAATCTAAAACCACAACATGCAGTGAAGGCTACGGAAAAAGTGCTGATCTGCAATTGATCGACATCAAGATTCCCCGGCGAAAGAACGTCCGATAACGGCAGAAGAAAATCTAATGTGGGCGCGAGCCTGCTCGCGATGACTGCAGCACGCTCAACATTGATGTCGATTGTTCTACCGCTATCGCGAGCAGGCTCGCTCCCACAGTGATTTGCTGTGTTTTACAGATCAGCTCAACCGCCACTCATGTTCATGAACCGTACAATCTGCACCTCCCCTTCGGGGCTGAAATCGTGGCGCAACGGCTTGCCGCGCAAGGCCTTCTGCACGGCATTGATCACGGGCTGATCATCCAGCGGATAACGCCGCAGCAACCCTCTTAAATCCAGGGCGTCGTCCTGCCCCAAACACAGCAACAGCTTCCCTTCAACGGTCATCCGTACCCGGTTGCAGCTGCCGCAGAAGTTGTGGCTGTTGGGTGAAATGAAGCCGATCCGGGTCTCTGGATGGCGTTCCAGACGCACATAGCGTGCCGGTCCGCCGCTGTTTTCGGTGCTGTCGAGTAACCGATGCTGGCTGGCGATCAGCGACCGAACCTCGTCGCTGGAACAAAACGATTCACCCCGGGAACGCCCGACATCGCCCAAGGGCATTTCCTCGATGAAACTGATATCGATGCGCTGGTCGATGGCGTACTGCACCAACGCCGGGACTTCATCAAAGTTGCGGCCCTTCATCACCACGCAGTTGAGTTTGATCCGCTCGAACCCCGCGTCCCGTGCTGCCTCAATGCCGTTGAGTACTTGATCGAGATCGCCAATGCGGGTGATCGCGCGAAACTTCTGCCCGTCCAGGCTATCGAGGCTGATGTTCATCCGCTTCACCCCGGCATCGACCAACGGCCGGGCCAGACGGCCCAGCTGCGAGCCGTTGCTGGTCATCACCAATTCGCGCAAACCGGGCAACGCGGCGATGTTGCGACAAAGGTCGACAATGCCCGGACGAATCAGCGGCTCGCCGCCGGTCAGGCGAATCTTGCGTACACCCAGGCCAACGAACAGCGTTGCCAAACGCTGCAACTCTTCAAGGGTGAGCACCTGCTGACGCGGCAGGAAGGTCATGTTTTTCGCCATGCAATACACACAGCGAAAATCACAGCGGTCCGTCACCGACATCCGCAGATAATCAATCTGCCGTCCAAAGCCATCCTGCATTACAGCGTTCATCACATCTCCCGGTTTGCCTCGATGCTCACTGCACCAGCGGTGAGTCGGCGCCCTGCAAATGGATACCGCGAATATCCGCCGCACCGATCAGGGTTTGCAGGTATTGCACCAAGGCTTTTTGCCACACGCCTTGCTGCAACTGCGTGCGGATCGCCGTCGACACCACTTCGTAGGGCAACGGCATGCCTTCGATTCGCTGATCGACACTGACCACATGCCAGCCGTAGCGACTTTCCAGCGGTTTGCTGGCCAGGCCCGGTGCCAGAGTGAACAACTGACGTTCCAGTTCAGGCACGGTCTGGCCCTTGCTGATCTGCCCCAAAGAACCACCCTGAGCCTTCGACGGGCAGGCCGAATATTTCAACGCCAGTTCGGCGAAAGTGCCGGGGAATTCATCCAGACGTTGCAGCAGGACTTCCGCCTGAACATGCGCAAGGCTGCGCGCCTCTACATCGTCCGGCGCACATTCGAGCAGGATGTGCCGTACCGCCAGCAATGGTGCGCTGTGAAAGCGCCCGCGATTGTTTTCGTAGTAACGAAGACTGGTTTCCTCGTCGCACTGCGGCACATGCACCTCGCGTTCAAGCAACAAACGCGTGGCCGCTTCTTCTTCGTTCTCGCCAGCACCGATCTCCATCGATACGCCGAGTTCGGCAATGCGCTGCTGCAACAACTCGCGGATCACCAACGCCCTGGCGGCCAAGTACACCGCTTCTTCGCGGCTTTCGGCCGGGTGATATTGCAGCTCCAGCGCCATCGCTTCCGGCGTGATCGACACCTCGTTGACGCTGATGATCGGCCACTCCTGTTCACTGCTGGCGATCAACTGCGCCGGGGCGTCATCGGCCCCTGCGGGCTCAACCGGCAGCGCCTCGAACTGCGCCTCTGCGACCGGTGCCATGTCGAGAACGGCCTCCGCTTTTTTTGAAGAACCGCAGCCACCGCTGCCCCCATTACCGCCACCACATCCGCATCCACCTGACATGATTGTCTCCTCAGTACTTCTGACGAACGATTTGATAACGACGCCCCAGGTACCAGATCGGTGCGCTGATCATGTGTACGAGACGGGTGAAGGGGAACAGCACAAACAGAGTCAAACCGAGAAACACATGCAGCTTGTAGATCAACCCGACCGGCGCGATGGCCGCCGCGGCTTCCACCGGACGCAACAACACGGTGTTCTGTGCCCAATCGGCGAGCATCACCATCACCGAGCCGTCCATGTGCGCGGTGGACGCAACGATCGTCAGCAGCCCCAGCAGCAACTGCGCCAGCAACACCAGCAGAACCAGAATGTCCGAGGGGCTGGACGTGGCGCGGACCCGTGGATCGGTGAGCCGCCGATTGACCAGCATCAGCAAGCCAATCAGGCACAACAGACCGAAGAAGCCACCGGACACCATCGCCAGCAACTGCTTGTTCTCAGTGCTGATCACGTGGTGATACACCGATGCCGGGGTCAGCAGGCCGACAAAGTGTCCGGCCAGTACGAACAACACACCGATGTGGAAAAAGTTGCTCGCCACGCGCATGCCGCGCTGATTGAGCATCTGGCTCGAGCCGGCCTTCCAGGTGTACTGCGACAGATCGAAACGCGCCCAGCTGCCAATCAGGCAAATCGCCAGGGCGACGTAGGGATAGACCCCGAACAACAACAGGTTCCATTTAGACATTGCCTACCTCCTTGGCCGGCACGACGGCCAACCCTTCATGCTGAAAATCCACCCAGTGCAACGGCACCGCGCTTTCTTCCCGGGCCTTGCCCGGTGCGCTTGGCAGTCCACTGCAACGGTCCTGCTGTTCGGCCTGGAGAAAGTCCACGGCCTCCTCTTCCCAGATCTTGTCGAGGGCTTCCAGGGAGTCGTCGCGCGGCTCCGCCGCCACCTGCGCCCGCAGGTCGGCCACCGCTTGATGCGGCTCGGCCCCGGCAATTTGCAGCAGCGCCCGGAAGCAGCTGGCATAGGCACTTTCACGCTCTTCCAGACGCGCCGCGAGCAAGGCCAGCAAGTGCGACACATCCGCCAGGCCCTCCCGGGCCTCGATGTCTTCGCGGGTGGACAGGAACTCCAGGTACAGCGGTATGTAATCGGGCAGCTCTTTGACACCGATGGCAAAACCGGCTTCTTCGTATTGCGCCATCATGTCGACCATCGCCTGGCCGCGATCGCGGGATTCGCCATGCACGTGCTCGAACAAGAGCAGCGACAGCGAGCGGCCTCGACCGAACAGCGCACCGTAGTGCTCCTGCCCATCCATCAGGTCATTGGCGCAGATCAACTCCAACAATTCGAACAACGCGCCGCGTTGCTTGGGGCTGATTTCCCGTGACTGGATGATCGCTTGCTCGAGTTCGTCGCGACCGCCAATCAGTGTCTCGGTCGGGTAATCGAGCAGCAGCGAAATCACTTTGAGAATTTGCATGCTCATTCCTCCCACAACTGGACGGTTTTCAGGATGTCGCGGCGGTTGGCTTTCTTCGCACCGAACATGTTGGTGTCGGAACTGCCGCTGCAGCCGCTACCAAAGCTGAAACCGCAACCGGAGCGCTCGGCAAAGGCGTCGCTCATGGCGTCTTCACGGTGGGCGCTCGGTACCACGAAACGGTCTTCGTAGTTGGCGATTGCCAGGTAGCGATACATCTCCTCGACCTGGGCCACACTCAGGCCGACATCCGCCAGCACCTGCAGGTCCTGCACGCCGTCGACTTGCTCGGAACGTTTGTAGGCGCGCATCGCCAGCAAGCGTTTAAGCGCACGCTTGACCGGTTTTTCATCACCCGCCGTCAAAAGGTTCGCCAGGTACTTCAGGGGAATACGCAGGCTGTCGACATCCGGAATCACCCCGTTCATGCCGACAGTGCCGGCGGTCGCGGCGTTCTGGATCGGCGACAGTGGCGGCACGTACCAGACCATCGGCAAGGTGCGGTATTCCGGGTGCAGCGGCAGGGCGAGTTTCCAGTCCACGGCCATTTTGTAGACCGGCGAACGCTGAGCGGAATCGATCACCGATTGCGGTACGCCATCGGCCAGGGCCTGACGAATCACTGCCGGATCGTTCGGATCGAGGAAGATCTCCAGTTGTTTCTCGTACAGGTCCTGCTCATTGGCGGTGCTCGCCACTTCGCTGATGCGGTCGGCGTCATACAGCAGCACGCCGAGGTAGCGGATGCGCCCGACGCAGGTTTCCGCGCAAACGGTCGGCATACCGGCTTCGATACGCGGGTAGCAGAAGATGCATTTCTCGGACTTACCGCTTTTCCAGTTGAAATAGATCTTCTTGTACGGGCAGCCGCTGATGCACATCCGCCAGCCACGGCATTTTTCCTGGTCGATCAGGACGATGCCGTCTTCTTCACGCTTGTAGATCGCACCGCTCGGGCACGATGCCGCGCACGTCGGGTTGAGGCAGTGCTCGCACAGGCGCGGCAAATACATCATGAACGTGTTTTCGTACTCGCCGTAAATGTCCGCCTGAATCTTGTCGAAGTTCTTGTCCTTGCGACGTTTGGCGAATTCGGTGCCGAGGATTTCTTCCCAGTTCGGACCCCACTCGATTTTTTCCATGCGCTTGCCGGAGATCAGCGAACGCGGTCGCGCGGTGGGCTGATGCTCGCCCAGCGGTGCGGTGTGCAGGTGCTGGTAATCGAAGTCGAACGGTTCGTAGTAGTCGTCGAGGCTCGGCAGGTCCGGGTTGGCGAAAATGTTCGCCAACACGCGGAATTTACCGCCGATGCGCGGGTTGATCGTGCCGTTGGCGTTGCGGATCCAGCCGCCCTTCCACTTGTCCTGGTTTTCCCATTCTTTCGGGTAGCCGATCCCGGGTTTTGATTCGACGTTGTTGAACCAGGCGTATTCCATGCCTTCGCGGCTGGTCCAGACGTTTTTGCAGGTGATCGAACAGGTGTGGCAACCGATGCATTTGTCCAGGTTCAGAACCATGCCGATTTGTGAGCGAATCTTCATCTCAGTTCTCCTCAATATCGGTCGGCAGCGGACGTGGCAGGTCATCGCCACTTGAACCATCGAGCCAGTCGACTTTGGACATTTTGCGCACCACGACGAATTCATCGCGGTTGCAACCGACCGTGCCGTAATAGTTGAAACCGTAGGCTTGCTGCGCATAGCCGCCGATCATGTGGGTCGGCTTGAGCACGACGCGGGTGACCGAGTTGTGGTGGCCGCCACGGGTCTTGGTGGTTTCCGAACCTGGCACGTTCACGATCCGTTCCTGTGCGTGATACATCATCACCATGCCGTCCTTGACGCGCTGGCTGACCACCGCCCGGGCGGTCAGTGCACCGTTGACGTTGAAGCACTCGATCCAGTCGTTGTCCTCGATGCCGGCGCTTTTCGCGTCATTCTCCGAGAGCCAGACAATCGGCCCGCCGCGGCTGAGGGTGAGCATCAGCAGGTTGTCGCTGTAGGTGCTGTGGATGCCCCATTTTTGATGCGGGGTAATCCAGTTCAGGACGATTTCGATCTCGCCGTTGCTGCGCTTGCCTTTCACCCCTTCGATGGTGCGGGTGTTGACCGGCGGGCGATAACTCATCAGTTGTTCACCGAATGCCTGCATCCACGGGTGATCCTGATAGAACTGCTGGCGACCGGTGATGGTGCGCCACGGGATCCCTTCGTGAACGTTGGTGTAGCCGGCGTTGTAGCTGACGTGATCGTCTTCGAGACCCGACCAGGTCGGGCTGGAAATGATCTTGCGCGGCTGTGCCTGAATGTCGCGAAACCGAATCGCCTCGTGGGCCTTCGACAGCGCCAGGTGGCTGTGGTCGATGCCGGTGAATTCCGACAGCGCGGCCCAGGCCTTGACCGCCACCTGGCCGTTGGTTTCCGGCGCCAGGGACAGAATCACTTCAGCGGCATCGATGGCCGTGTCGATTTTCGGACGGCCGTGACTGATACCGGCATCGCCTTCTTTGTGATTGAGTTCACCGAGGAATTTCACTTCGTCTTCGGTGTTCCAGTTGATGCCCTTGCCGCCGTTGCCGTGTTTTTCCAGCAATGGCCCGAGGGACGAGAACTGTTTGTAGATGTTCGGGTAGTCACGCTCCACCACGTGCAGATTCGGTGCGTTTTTGCCCGGCACCGGTGCCACGCCGTCGCTTTTCCAGTCGGTGCCGCCAAACGGCTGGGCCAGTTCGCCGACGCTGTCGTGCATCAGCGGGATGGTCACCAGATCCTTCTCAACGCCCAGGTGCCCTTCGGACATACTGGAAAACGCCTTGGCGATGCCTTTGTAGATTTCCCAGTCGGAACGCGATTCCCACGCCGGGTCGATCGCTGCCGACAACGGGTGAATGAACGGGTGCATGTCCGAGGTGTTCATGTCGTCTTTTTCGTACCAGGTTGCGGTCGGCAACACGATGTCGGAATAGACGCAGGTCGAGGACATGCGGAAGTCCAGCGTAGTGACCAGATCAAGCTTGCCGATGGCGCCCTCATCCACCCATTCGGCTTCTTCAGGTTTGCAATCGCCGACCTGGCCGATGTCTTCGTTCATCACCCCGTTTTTGGTGCCCAGCAGGTACTTGAGCATGTACTCGTGGCCCTTGCCCGAGGAGCCCAGCAGGTTGGAACGCCAGATGAACATGTTGCGCGGGAAGTTAACCGGGCTGTCCGGCTGCTCGCAGGAGAAGCGCAGCGAACCGTCCTGCAACGACTTGACCACGTAGTCTTTCGGGTCCATGCCGGCCGCCGCCGCGTCACGGCAAATGTGCAACGGGTTAGTGTTGAGTTGCGGTGCGCTGGGCAACCAGCCGGCGCGTTCGGCGCGGATGTTGTAGTCCAGGGCATGCTCAGGGAATTGTGATTTATCGGCCAATGGCGAGAGCACGTCGTGCATGCTCATCTTCTCGTGGCGCCACTGCGAACTGTGGGCGTAGAAGAAGCTGGTGCCGTTCATCTGGCGAGGCGGACGGTTCCAGTCCAGGCCGAACGCCAACGGCAGCCAGCCGCATTGCGGACGCAGTTTTTCCTGGCCCACGTAGTGCGCCCAACCGCCACCGGTCTGACCGACACACCCGCAGAGCATGAGCATGTTGATCAGCCCGCGGTAGTTCATGTCCATGTGGTACCAGTGGTTCATCGCCGCGCCGACGATGATCATCGAGCGGCCCTTGGTCTTGTCGGCGTTGTCGGCGAACTCACGGGCAATCTGGATGGCTTTCTCACGGCTGACGCCAGTGATCTGCTCCTGCCACGCCGGGGTGCCGGGCACCGAGGCGTCGTTGTAATCCTTGGCGACGTTTTCACCCCCCAGGCCACGGTCGATCGCCAGATTGGCCGCCGACAGGTCGAACACGGTGGCGACTTTGGCCACACTGCCGTCCGCCAGCACCACGCTGTGTACCGGCACGCGGCGGTATTGCACGGCATCGCCGGCCACGTGCTGGAAGTGTTCGTGGGACTCGCCGGCAAAATACGGGAACGCCACTTCGGCCACGTCATCGCCGATCAGGCTCAGCTTCAGATCGATCTCACGGCCTTCGCCGCCTTCGCGGGGAAGGATGTTCCACTTGCCCTTCTCTCCCCAGCGATAGCCGATGGAGCCCTGAGGGGACACCAGTTCGCCACTGACATCCAGCGCGATGGTTTTCCATTCCGGGTTGTTTTCCTGGCCGAGGTTGTCGGTCAGGTCGCTGGCGCGCAGGAAACGGTCCGGCTGGTAACCGGCGCCCGGTGCCTTGTCGACCATTTGCTTGAGCAGCACCAGCACCGGCAAATCGGTGAAGCGCTTGGCGTAGTCGGTGAAATAGGCGCTCGGTTTGTCCAGGTGGAATTCTTTGAAGATCACATGGTTGAACGCCTGGGCCAGCGCCGCATCGGTGCCTTGTTTAGGGTTCAGCCACAGGTCGGTGAGTTTGGCGACTTCCGAGTAATCCGGGGTGATCGCGACCGTCTTGGTGCCCTTGTAACGGACTTCGGTGAAGAAGTGCGCGTCGGGGGTACGGGTCTGCGGGACGTTGGAACCCCAGGCAATGATGTAGTTGGAGTTGTACCAGTCGGCCGATTCCGGCACGTCGGTCTGCTCGCCCCAGACCATCGGCGAGGCCGGTGGCAAGTCGCAGTACCAGTCGTAGAAACTCAGGCAGGCGCCACCGATCAGCGACAGGTAACGCGAGCCTGCGGCATAGCTGACCATCGACATGGCCGGGATCGGCGAGAAGCCGACGATCCGGTCCGGGCCGTATTGCTTGATCGTATAGACGTTGGCCGCGGCAATGATCTCGTTGACTTCCTCCCAGTTGGAGCGGATGAAGCCACCCATGCCACGCTTGCTTTTATAGGAGTCGGCCTTGGCCTTGTCCTCGACGATGCTGGCCCAGGCTTCCACTGGCGCCATGGTCTGCCGCGCATCGCGCCAGAGCTTGAGCAATGGCTTGCGGATTTTCGGGTACTTGAGCCGGTTGGCGCTGTAGATGTACCAGCTGTAACTGGCACCACGCGGACAGCCACGGGGCTCATGGTTCGGCAGATCGTTACGGGTACGCGGGTAGTCGGTCTGCTGGGTTTCCCAGGTGATCAGGCCGTTCTTGACGTAGATTTTCCACGAGCAGGAACCGGTGCAGTTCACCCCGTGGGTGGAACGCACGATCTTGTCGTACTGCCAGCGCGAACGGTAGACGTTCTCCCAGTCACGGGACTCTTTGCGGGTCTCGCCATGACCGTCGGAAAACTCGTTTTGCTTGCGGTTGAAAAACCGCAATTGATCCAGTAAATGACTCACGGTGTAGTCCTCTCAGGCTTTGTCGCGGAGTCTGTGCCCCGCCCACGCAATGGTTGGATTCGGTTCGACTCAGCAGGGTGTCGCGGCGCCTTTGCGCGCGTACCACCACCACGTCACCACGATGCAGCTCAGGTAAAAGCCGACGAACATGTAGAAGGCCATCTCCGGGCCGCCGGTCAGGGCCATCGAAGAGCCGAAGGATTTGGGAATGAAGAACGCACCGAAGGCGCCCATGGCCGAACTGAAGCCCAGGACGGCGGCGGACTCTTTACCGGCATTTTTCAGCGCTTGTTCGCGCACGGCGGCTGATTTTCCAGCCGAGGCTTTCTCATGCTGGGTGCGGAAGATCACCGGGATCATGCGGAAGGTGGAGCCATTGCCGACGCCGGTGGTGATAAACAGCAGCATGAACAGGCCGAGGAAGCCGTAGAAGTTGCCGCCCTGGCCACTTTCGGGAAGAAAGTGCAGAACACCGAAGACCATCACGATCATCAGCACGAAGTTCCACAAGGTCACTTTCGCGCCACCGAGCTTGTCGGCCAGCCAGCCACCCAATGGCCGTACCAGAGCGCCAACCAGTGGACCGAGAAAGGCAAACTTCAAGGCAATGACGTCAGGGAACGAGGTTTTGATCAGCAGCGGAAACGCGGCGGAGAAACCGATGAACGAACCGAAGGTCGCCAGGTACAACCAGCACATCAGCCAGTTGTGTTTGCGTTTGAAGATCACCGCCTGTTCGCTGAACGAGGCCCGGGCACTGGACAGATCATTCATGCCAAACCAGGCCAGCACGGTCACCAGGACAATAAACGGTACCCAGATGAAGCCGGCGTTCTGCAACCACAACTGGCCGCCGTCCGGCAGTGCTTGCGGCGAGCCGCCCATGAAACCGAACACACCGAAGGTAATCACCAGCGGCACACAGAACTGCATCACCGAGACGCCCAGGTTACCCAGCCCCGCGTTGAGGCCAAGGGCCGTGCCCTGCTGCGACTTGGGATAGAAGAAACTGATGTTGGACATGCTCGACGCGAAGTTGCCGCCACCAAAACCGCAGAGCAACGCAATCAACACGAACACGCTGTAGGAGGTGCTCGGGTCCTGCACGGCGAAGCCCATCCAGATCGATGGCAACAACAGCGACGCGGTGCTCAGGGCGGTCCAGCGACGGCCACCGAAGATCGGCACCATAAAGGAATAGAAGATCCGCAAGGTCGCCCCGGACAGCCCCGGCAACGCCGCCAGCCAGAACAGCTGGTCGGTGGTGAAGGAGAAACCGATGGCGTTCAAACGCACGATCACCGTGCTCCAGACCATCCACACCGCAAAGGCGAGCAGCAGCGCAGGAATGGAAATCCACAAGTTGCGCGTGGCGGTCTGTTTACCGCTACTTCCCCAGAACGCGGGGTCCTCGGGGCGCCAGTCATGAATGACCGGGCCTTTGTCAGGCTTTTGCAGAACGGACATGTTCTTCTCCTAGGGCAATGCTGGAAATCGGGGACGGTGTCAGCAGCGGCGCTTTACCCAGCACCGGGCTTTTGCGTATTTCGCTGAAGTACATCCAGGTGAGGGAGACCCAGACCACGCCGTACATCAACATGAAGCAGGAAGAGCGCACGCCGGTGAGGTCCACCAGGGCGCCGAACAGGATTGGCAACACGAAGCCGCCCAGGCCACCGGCGAGGCCGACGATGCCGGACACCGCACCCATGTTTTTCGGGTAGTCATTGGCGATGTATTTGAAGACCGAGGCCTTGCCGAACGCGAAGGCGATGCCCATGACGAACAGCAGTACGGTGAACAGCGCAGGGTTGAGGCCGATGTGAAAATCCACCGGGCCGTTGATCGTTTGCACTTGCAGTTGGGTCTGGGGATACGAGAGCAGGAACAGACAGATCCAACTGACCCACAACACCCACCAGGTCACGCTTTGCGCACCCCAGCGATCCGACATCCAGCCACCGACCGCACGCAGCACGCCACCGGGCAGGGAAAAACAGGCCGCCAGCAGCGCCGCGCTTTGCAGGCTGAAACCGTATTCCTGTACGTAGTATTTGGTCATCCACAGCGCGAGGGCGACGTAGCCACCGAAGACGATCGAGTAGTACTGGCAGTAGCGCCACACGGCCGGGTCCTTCAGCGAACTCAATTGCTCACGCAACGTGGCGCCCGAAGCGCTGCGGTGGTTTTTGTTCTCGGCGCTGAGGAACCAGAACAACAGCGCGGTGATAAATAGAATGGCGCTGAAAACTTTCGGCACCAACTGCCAGCTGCCGGCAGCGATCAATGCCGGGGCCAGAAACTTGGTCACCGCGGCTCCGGCGTTACCGGCGCCGAAGATGCCCATGGCGAAGCCCTGATTCTCCTTGTCGAACCATTTGGCGACGTAGGCAATCCCCACCGAGAACGAGCCGCCGGCCAGGCCGACGAACAAGCCCAGCACCAGGAACTGCCAATAGGCGGTGGCGTGACTGATCAGGTACAGCGGCGCGACGCAGGCCAGCATCAGCAGGAAGAACACGCTGCGCCCACCAAAGCGGTCGGTCAGCAGCCCCAGTGGCAGACGCACCAGCGAACCGGTCAGCACCGGCGTCGCGGCCAGCAGGCCGAACTGGGTTTCGTTGAGCTGGAGAAGGTCCTTGATCGGCACCCCGAGCACGGCAAACATCATCCAGACCATGAAGCAGACAGTGAAGGCCAATGTGCTCATGCCCAGCACCAGGCCTTGTCGTACACGGGGTTCGGTCACAATGCTCTCCAGTCAGTTAGCCATGGCGGCAGACTAGAGAGGCCAACCCCGCAAAAACTTGACCTACGTCAACGAAGCCCATGGGGGCATAGGCCTATGCTTGCGGGGTCTACCTCTAAGGAGGTAGTACAGAAGAACCCTGAAACCGTTTGTTTATCAGTGTCTTAAGGTTTTTCGCCAAGGTTTTTGCTGACAAGGATCAGTCGACAACTCTTTAGAGGTAGCGCGCCCGGGATCGGCGGCAAAGCCCTGACCTGGGGTTCCGCATGCTCTGTTTTCCTGAAATTTTCCGGGACCTGCGCTGATGATGCGCTGGTTGCGCAGCTCCCTGCCCGCTCGCGCCGGGCTGGCCGTGATCCTGATCGCCGTGCTCGCCCTCGCCAGTTCGTTGAGCGCCGGACTGATCGCCTGGTTCAGCCAGGGTGATGCGGCTGCCATCAACACCGCTGGCTCTGTGCGCATGGAGACCTACCACCTGAGCTGGAAACTGGCCGCAGGGGCAACCGGCGAAGAAATCCTCGCCATCACCGACAGCCTCCAAACCCGTCTAAACAGCCAGTCACTCAAAGCCGTGCTGGAAGATGGCCCGACCACTGCGCTGCAGATCAGCTACGGGCAAATCCAGCAACAATGGAACGAGGATTTGCGTCCGGCGCTGGAGCGCGGTGATGCCGCCTATTTTCAGGTCCAGGCCCTGTCCTTCGTTGAGCAACTGAACCATTTCGTCGACCTGTTGCAGCGCCAAAGCGAACAGAAGCAAGGCTGGCAACAAGTTATCCAGGGCTTGGCGCTGTTCACCACGATGATCGTCCTGCTGCTTGGGCTGTACGAACTGCAATATGGCGTGGTCACGCCCTTGAAAGAGTTGGTGGACGCGACCCAGCGTTTTCGTCGTGGCGATTTCAAGGTGCGGGTCAACCATCAGTCCCAGGACGAATTGGGCCAATTGGCCATGAGTTTCAACGCCATGGCCGAGACGATCGAAGACTCGCATCGCACCCTTGAGAGTCAGGTGCAGCAAAAAACCCTGAACCTGCAACAAGCCAATGCGGCCCTTGAATTGCTGTACCAAAGCAGTCGAAGCCTGGCCACACGCCTGGCCAATGCCGAAGGTTTGGATGAGTTGATCCGGCGCTTCCAGCAACGCCTGCCCGGCTTGCGCCTGTCGCTGTGCCTTCAAGGTCAATTGCAGGCCCCGGCCCAACAGTTGCTCGCCCTGCATGGCGCCAACATCCGCGAAGTCTGCGCCAGCAGCGATTGCGCCACGTGCCAGAAGCACCATAAAGCCAGCCCGCAAACCTTCAGCATCAGCAACCAGGGCAGCGAACTGGGTGAGCTCAAGGCGCATTTTGTCGATGGACACCCGACGCAAGCCTGGGAAACCCAACTGATCCAGGCCCTGGCCAACCTGATCGGCACCTCGCTCTCGCTCAAGCGCCAACGGGAACAGGATCATCGCCTGCTGCTGCTCGACGAACGCACGATCATTGCCCGCGAGCTGCACGACTCACTGGCCCAGGCCCTGTCCTACATGAAGCTGCAAGTCAGCCGCCTGCAAACCCTGATGCGTCGTGGCGAACCGATCGAGACCCTGGAAAACGTCACCGCCGAACTGCGCGAAGGGTTGAACAATGCCTACCGCCAGTTACGCGAATTGCTGACCACCTTTCGCTTGCAGATTCACGATGCGGGGCTGGTGCAGGAGCTCAAGGACACCGCCGAAGAGTTCTCCCGTCGCGGGGAGTGCCAGGTGCACCTGCACGTCGACGCGCTGGCCTTTCAATTATCGGCCAGCGAACAAATCCACATTCTGCAGATCACCCGCGAGGCGCTCTCCAATTGCCTGCGTCACGCCCATGCGCAAAACGCCTGGCTGCAACTGCGTCAGGACGGTGAAACCGTGAGGCTGATCGTCGAAGACGACGGGCGTGGCTTCAGCGGCAACGTCGACCAACGCGAGCATCACGGCCTAAAAATCATGGATGAGCGGGCCCGCAGCTTGCGCGGCCAACTCGAAATAGTCTCCAGGGAGCCGCAAGGCACCCGTGTCCAACTGGAATTCCAACCGGAGTTTCTGGGACAAAAAACAGAAGGTAGCGTCACATGAACCCATCCCTGCAACACACCATCCTGCTGGTCGATGACCATCCGATGATGCGTCACGGCATCCGCCAGATGCTCGAACTCGAAGATGATTTCCTGATCGTCGGTGAAGCCAGCAACGGTGAAGAAGCGCTCGGACTGATCGAGCCGCTGCAACCGGATCTGGTGTTGCTCGATAACAACATGCCGGTGATGAATGGCATTGAAACCCTGCGCCAGTTACGGGCGATGCACTACACCGGCAAGGTGCTGCTGTTCACGGTCTCGGATGCCGAAGACGATATTCGCGACGCACTGCGTCTGGATGCCGACGGCTACCTCCTCAAGGACATGGAGCCCGAACTGTTGATTCAGTACATCCGCAATGCCTTGAACGGCGAATTGGTGATCAGCCCGGGGCTGACCCAGGTCATGGCCCAGGCACTGCGCTCACCCCAGCGCCAGACCGTGGTGGAACTGACCGAGCGTGAACGTCAGGTGCTGAAAACCATCGCCAGCGGCTTCAGCAACAAAGTCATCGGGCACAAGCTCGGCATCACTGAAGGGACGGTCAAGGTTCATGTGAAAAACCTGCTGCACAAACTCGGCTTGCGCTCGCGGGTCGAGGCCGCCGTATGGGCCATGGAACATCTGCGCAATGCCGGATGACGGGTATGCCTCTTTGGAGGTAGGCCGGCAGAGGCATAGGTCATCCGGCCGACGCTCTCTACTATGAGCGTCAGCGGAGGTACGCCATGCTGACCCACCCTTCCATCGTTTTAACGTTGCGCCGTCACCATCTGTTCAGCCAACTACCGGAGAAAATCTTCGAGGAAGTCTGCGGCCTGGCGATGCTCAAGCGCCTGAGTTGTCACAGCACACTCATGCACCAAGGGGATCCGGCCAAGCGTTTCTTCCTGTTGGTCAGCGGCCAGATCAAGTTGTATCGGCTGACCGGCGAGGGCCAGGAGAATCTGGTGGAGATCATCCAGCCGGGCCAGACCTTTGCCGAAGCCTTACTGTTCAGCCAGGCCCGTCTCTACCCGGTCAGCGCCACGGCGCTGAAAGACAGCGTACTGGTGAGTATCGAGGGCAACCACTACCGCAATGCCCTGGAAGATCAGCCGAAAGTCTGCCTGGCGATCCTGGCGAGCATGAGCGTGCACCTGCACCTGCGTCTGCGCGACATCGACACCTTGACCATGGCCAGTGCGAGCCGCCGGGTGATCAATTTCCTGTTGCAGGAACGCAACCCGGTCAGCGGTTTGATTGTGTTGCAGGTGTCCAAACGCCTGGTGGCCTCGAAGCTGGGCATTCAGCCGGAAACCTTTTCGCGGATCTTGCACCGCCTGGTGGACAGCGGCCTGATCGCGATGGAACGCCGCAATATCAGCATCCTCGCCGAAGAGGATCTCGCGGCCTTCCAATAGTCGTAATTGACCGCCGTCAATGCGCAATGCCACCGCTCTTGCAGACTGAAGAAGTCCATCCATGGAGAGTGCTGATGCCACGTTCAACCTTGCCGCTGATTTATGCCTGCTCAGGCTGCTCCAACGTTGCCCAACTGGCCAATACCCTGGCGGTGCGCCTTGATCGCAGCGGACTGGCGGAAATGTCCTGCATCGTCGGTGTTGGCGGGCATGTGGCGGCGCTGGTCAACAAGGCCCGCTCGGGACGGCGGATTTTTGCGCTGGACGGCTGCCCGCTGCAATGCGTCGAAAACTGCCTGAAGCAACATGGCCTGCACGCGAACGTGCACTTGATTCTTAGCCATTACGGGTTGCGTAAACGCAATGGCGAGGATTGCACGCCAGCGCAGGGGGATGAGTTGTTCGAAGAGATCAGGCAGTTGATTGCGAGTGATGCTCGCCAGCATGAAAAACGCCAGTAAACGATGGTCTGACAGCCACCGAAAATCCAACAGGGGGAGCGCGCCTGCTCGCGAAGGCGGCGTGTCAGTCAGCCTCCATATGGATGGACTGGCCCCTTCGCGAGCAAGCTCGCTCGCACAGTTAATCTGTGTGGGTCAAACCGTCGCCAACCCCTTCCCTGCCCGCTCCAGATTGCGCCACAGCCACACAGGCAACACGTCGGGATCGAGGCTGTCGATCAGGTTCTTCAGCGCCAGCCCCAACTCCGTATCACCCTCAATCACCAAACGCCTGCGAAAGAACAACGTATCCGGATCCTCCTGACGGCTGGCCAGCAATAAAAACTCGCGCCAGTTACCGCTGATGGTCACATGCGCCGTGGCATGCTCGGCAATTCGCAACCCTTGACGGGTCAGCGTCAAATACCAGGACAAGCCCAAATCCGGAATCCGCAGGCACAACCAGCGCCCACGCAACACTTCAAACTCGCCGTCGCGCAACGGCTCGGCAAGGCAACGATTCAACGCCTGCTGCAACGCCAGACGCTGCACTGCAAAAGGCACCCGGCGCACCAACGGCAACAACCGGTCGGCGCCTTTGAGCAGCCACTTCTTCCGATTCAACACAAGCCGACCTCCTCGATGCGCAACATGCCGGCCTGGCCATGCCAGTAACCGTTACAACCGTCGACGAACACCGGCGGTGTCTCGCCCAGACGAACCCGTTGATAGGCGGCAATGACCTGCGCCATGCCTTGATAACGAGGGCTCAGTCGCAACAAATCAGCGCCGCAGGCCACCAGCCCCGCGTAATCTGCCAGGAGATTGGTCACCTCGGCCGACATTGTTTGAATGCCGTTAATGGTGAACAGTGCTTGCCCTTCCTGACTGGTCAGCGGCAGGCCGTCGGGGTAGTTGATGCAGCAAAACTGGCAGTCGTCCTTGGGCCGGTTTTCCGCCCGCGCGGTGAAGCAGCGTGCGGAATAGGCCAACGGCAAATGCCCGTAAGCAAAGACTTCGACTTCCGGGACCTCTCGACCCAGTTCCCGCACCTGATCGAGCACATCGCTAATCAGCGTCGCCGAACACTCCACGGGCGGCACCCAACGGGTCATCCCGCCGTCCAGCAGTTGCGTGAGCGTATGCCCGTTGTACACATTCAGCGCAGGACCGCCCACGAACGGCAACTTGCGCTCGGCCAGAAACTGCACCGCGCCCATGTCGTTGGCTTCCACCAACAGTTGGCCGTTGTCGCAGAGCCGCCGCAGGCTAGAGAGTTCGGAGGCCGCTTCGATAAGCGTCAGGCTGGAGAGAACCAGTTGTGCCTGGCTGCAGTCTTGTAACTCGCGCCCCAGCCCCAACCATTGATCCAATGAAAATGACCGGCGTTTCGAGCACACGGTTTCCCCCAGATAAATCACATCCAGGGGCAAGGCCGACATCTCGGCGTAAAAGTTGCTGAGTTGCGCTTTGTCCCAATAAAACAGGACCGGTCCAAGGCTGAGCTTCATGTCGCCTCCCTCATTGCCATGATCGATGGTAAGCACCCAAAGTGGTCTGGCTGCCTTCGGACAAACCGGCCAACACCCGGCGCCATTCCTCCTTGACCCGAAAACTGCCCGGCGAGCCACGATGGGCATCCAGCGCCGCACGCCAGACACGGGTGACTTGTTCGACATACGCCGGGCTGCGTTGCCGGCCCTCGATTTTGACCGCCTCGACGCCGATGGCCGTCAATTCCGGCAGCAAGTCCAGGGTGTCGAGGCTGGTGGGTTCTTCCAGCGCATGAAAGCGTTTGCCGCCGACCAGGAAACGGCCTTTGCACAAGGTCGGATAACCGGCGGGTTCCTCAGGGGTGTAACGGTCGATCAGCACTTCACTGAGCCGTGCGCTCAAGCCGTCGGCGTCTTCGCTCCAGCGCACCGCTTTGGCCGGCGAACAGACGCCACAGAGGTTCGGCGACTCACCGGTAATGTACGAAGACAGATGGCAACGCCCTTCAGCCATGATGCACAAGCTGCCGAAGCCAAAGACTTCGATGGGCACCGGGCTGCTCGCAGCGACCTGGCGCACCTGCGCCAACGACAACACCCGTGGCAGAACCGCGCGACGAATTCCGTAGCGCTGCGCATAAAACTCCAGGGCCGCGGCATGGGTCGCCGAGCCCTGCACCGACAGGTGCAGCGCCAGTTGCGGATGCCGCTGGCTGGCGTAGTTGAGTACGCCGGGGTCGGCGGCGATCAGCGCATCCACACCAAAATCGGCGGCGCGATCAACCGCGCGCTGCCAGCGTTCCCAGCCCTTGGGTTGCGGGTAGGTGTTGACCGCGACGTAGAGTTTGCGTTGGTGCTGACGGATGTGGGCGACCGCCGCGTCGAATTGTTTGTGGTCCATGTTCAGCCCTGCAAAATGCCGGGCATTGGTGTCATCGCGAAAACCGACATAAACGGCATCGGCGCCTTGGCGCACCGCCGCTTTCAGCGCAGGCAGGTTGCCTGCCGGGCAGACCAGTTGCATGGGTAATCCTCATGGAAAAACGCGTCTGGACCCTCCCTCGATGCTCGTGGTACAGCGATCGAAGAAGGCGCTGCCAGTCTAGCGAGACCGGCAGGCACGGCCTTGACGGCAATCAATTGCGATTAATGCATCAGGTCGGCGAAGGACAGGAACATCACGTTGTCGTGCTTGAGCACTTGCTGCTCGCACTCGATCACCGCCAGGCCATCGGCCCAGCACGCGGCGGTCAACATCGCCGAGCTTTGCTGAGGGTGCAGCTCCACGCTCAACTGACCATCAGCACCGGGTGTCAACCGAGCCCGCAGGTACTGCCGACGTTTGTTGCGCTGCAACCAATCGAACCCGGCGGGCACGGCCAGTGGCGCCGGCAACACATCGCTGACGCCCTGAGCCCTGAGCAGGAACGGGCGCACCACCACCAACGCGGTAATCAGCGCCGCCGAGGGATTGCCCGGCATGCCGATCCAGGGTTTGCCGGCGACTTCGCCGAAGGCCAGCGGCTTGCCCGGCTGAATGGCCAGCCGCCAGAAATCCAGGCTGCCGAGTTCCTCGATCGCTTGTTTGAGGTGATCTTCTTCACCCACCGAGACGCCACCGGAACTCAACAACAGGTCGCATTCCGAAGACGCCAGGCTCAAGGCATGCCGGCTGGCGGCCAACTCATCGGCCATGACGCCATAGTCATGCACCTCGACCCCCCAACCGCTCAACAACGCGGCGAGGCAGTAGCGATTGCTGTTGTAAATCTGCCCGGGCGCCAATGAATCACCCGGCTCACGCAGTTCATTGCCACTGCTGAGCAAGCACACCTGCAACGGACGATAGACCTCAACCTGCCCGATGCCAGCGCCAGCCAGCAACCCCACTTCTTGCGCACGCAGACGTTTGCCGGCCCGGATTAACAGGTCGCCGCGGCGAACCTCCTCACCTTCTTTGCGCACGTGATCGCCAGTACTGACGGGCGGGAACCAGGCGCGCTCGCCCTCGATCCGACAGCGCTCTTGCGGCACCACGGTGTCGGCGCCTGCAGGTAATGGAGCGCCGGTAAAAATCTGCACTGCTTGCTGCGCGAGCAACGGCGAGCACGCCGAATCCCCCGCTGCGATTCGTCCGCCAATCAACAACCAGCCACCCTCCGGTGGCAGGTCAGCGGCCCTGAGGGCATAACCGTCCATGGCGCTGTTGTCCCAGGCCGGCAGGTTGACGGGGGAATGAATGTCCGCCGCCAGCACCCGACCCAAGGCTTGATCCAGGTCGATCTTTTGCGCCAGGGGCGGCGGCGGTGCCTGGTCCAGCAAACGATTGATGGCCTCGTCCACCGGCATCAAGTGACCAAGGTCACACACCCGGCCGGTCATGAGCGGGTCTCGCAGGCGTCGACGACCCGTTGCCCTTGCGGTTTCAAATGGGGGGCGAAATTGCATGGGCCGGTGCGGCTGTCCAGCTGTTCGAGCAGGATCTGGTTCCAGGCCGTTCGACACGCGCCCGGCGAACCCGGAACGCAGCACACCAGCACGCCATTGCTCATCCCCGCCAATGCCCGTGACTGCAGGCTGGACATGCCGATTTCCGCAAGGGACACCTGACGGAACAGTTCACCGAAGCCTTCCACGTGTTTGTCCAGCAACGGCAAGACCGCTTGTGGTGTGTTGTCGCGCGCGGTGAAACCGGTGCCGCCGGTCATCAATACCACCTGCACCTTGGGGTCGGCGATCCAGTGGGAAACCTTGGCGCGGATCTGATAAATGTCGTCCTTGACCAGACCACGATCGATCAATACATGCCCGGCCGTTTGCAGCAAATCCGTGAGGGTCTGCCCCGAGGTGTCGGTGTCAAAGGTGCGCGTATCGCTGATGGTCAGTACGGCAATGTTCAGGGGTTCAAACGTGCGTTGCGCCAGATGGGCCATATCCAAGCCTTCCCGTAAATGAGGGTATGGGGCAAAGCCTGAACTGGAATGCCCGATGAGCCTATTCCTCCAAGGAGGTACCTCTACAGGGACATATGAAGAACGTGTAGGCCACACGATACCTGTGGGAGCGAGCCTGCTCGCGATAGCGGCTTGTCAGGCAACATTGATGTCGACTGACCCACTGCTATCGCGAGCAGGGCTCGCTCCCACATTGTTCTCCATCGCTGCGTGTTCTGCGGGTTCAAGGTGCCAGGCGGTTCCGTTGCCATACGCCATCGCGCAACCGGTAATCGAGGCGGTCATGCAAGCGGTCGGCACGGCCTTGCCAGAATTCCAGGCGATCCGGCTGCAAGCAGTAGCCGCCCCAATGCTCGGGCCGCGGCACGGTCTGGCCGGCAAACCGTTGGGTGGTTTGTGTCAACAGCGATTCAAGCTCAGCCCGATTGGCCAATGGTCGGCTTTGCGGTGAGGCCCAGGCGCCCAGGCGACTGTCCTGTGAGCGGGAATCGAAGTACGCATCCGACAGCGTCGGGGCGAGCCTGGACACCTGACCCTCGATCCGCACCTGACGCTCCAGCCCCGGCCAAAAAAAGGTCATCGCAGCATACGGATTAGCAGCCAACTGCTGCCCCTTGTCGCTCTGGTAATGACCAAAAAACGTGAAGCCTTCATCACTAAAGCCCTTGAGCAGCAGGACCCGACAGTGCGGGCGACCTTCACTGTCGACGGTCGCCAACACCATGCTGTTGGCTTCGACAGGCGCGCGCTCGGTGTCGCGGGCCAGTTGCATCCACTGTCGGAACATGGCCAGCGGGTCGTCCAGCGCCGCCTCGTCTTGCAGGCCAAAAAGGGTGTAGTTGCGGCGCATCTGTGCCAGAGAAAGGGGCATGACGGTGATCTCCGAAAAGGTTCTGCCCAGCGTGCGAGACTTCGCGCAACAGCACCTTGACCACCATCAACACTGAGCATGCCCCGCCTTATTTGAGGCGTAACCGCCGCGCCAGTTTGTGCAGGTTGCTGGGATCGATTTCCAGGATCCGCGCGGCGCTGGCCCAGTTATCCCCGGACAGGCTCAAGGCCTGGAGAATTTTCTTGCGCTGGTAATCGTCGACCGCTTCCCCCAGGGGCTGGAACGGCGCGTCAGCCGTTTCGTCCAGAGGACTTTCGACGACCACGCCCTGCCCGCCCATGGCACTGTCGAGGTCCAGAATCTCGGGTTCCAGCGTCATGATCAGGGTACGACTCGTGCCGCGGCTGAGCGTCTTCAACGCGGCTCGGCTGATCACATGTTCCAGCTCGCGCACGTTGCCCGGCCAGTTGTAAGTCAGCAGCGCGCGCTCGGCGGCCGGCGACAGACGCAAACCGCGCAAGCCAAGCCGCGCCCGATTCAGCTCAAGGAAGTGCCCGGCCAGCATCAACACATCGTTACCCCGCTCGCGCAACGGCGGAATCGGCACCGGATAGACCGAGAGCCGGTGATACAGATCCGCCCGAAACAAACCATCGCGGATGCTGTCCGGCAGGTGCCGGTTAGTCGCGGCGATGATGCGCACATCGACGTGCAACGGCTTGTCGGCGCCGAGACGCTGGATCTCGCCGTTCTGCAGGGTGCGCAGCAGTTTCGCCTGCACCGCCAATGGCAATTCACCGACTTCATCGAGAAACAGCGTGCCGCCGTTGGCCGCATCGAAACGCCCGGCACGGTCACTGGTGGCGCCGGAAAACGCGCCTTTGACATGGCCGAACAATTCACTTTCCGCCAGAGACTCCGGCAAAGCGGCGCAGTTGACCTGCACCAGCGGCTTATGACTGCGACGCGACAGACGATGCAAGCGCCGGGCGAACAGCTCTTTGCCGACGCCGGTCTCGCCCAGCAGCAACACCGGCAGCTCGGAATCGGCCAGTACATCCAGTTCATTGAGCAACTGGTGCAGCACTTCACTTTGCCCGAGGATTTCGCCTTCGTCCGCCGGTCTGCGTACGTCTTGAATATCGCTGCGGGACAAGCGCAGGCTGCGGTTTTCCTGTTCCAGTCGGGTGACTCGCACGGCGGCTTCGATCTGCAAGGTGCAGCGCTTGAGTTCTTCCCGCGCACGGCTGTCGAAGGTCCCGGCATGCAGCGCATCGAGGGTGATCGCCCCCCAGATCCGACCTTCCACATACAGACTCACGCCCATGCAGTCATGCACTGGCATCGGTTCGCCGGCGTGATTGTCGAGCAAGCCATCATAGGGATCCGGCAGCCGACTGTCGGGCTCGAACCAGGTGGGTTCGCGCGACGCCATGATCGCCGCCAGCCGCGGATGCTGAGCGATGACAAACCGGCGGCCCAACGCTTCATGCACCAGCCCCACCGTCGCGACCGGCCTGAGGCTGTCGTCATCCAGACGCAGCAATCCCACGGCGCCACTGTTGAAGTACTCGCGCAGGGTCTGGACCAAACGTTGCAACCGCACAGCATTCGGCAACTCGACGATCAGGTCGGCCGCAAGGCTTTCACGCAGCATGGTAGTTATTACCCTCTATGGTTGGATTCACCCTAAAGTGTCCGGGTGTCTATCACCACAACTAAAAATTAAGCCATATTTTTCAATACGTTAAATATGGCATGTCGGATGCAATGAGCCTGGGGAACCGTTGAAATCCAAACAAGGAACCCCTGATGAGCCTGACTCTATTGGAACAAAGCCTCGGCCAACTGGCGTGCGACATTCCCGGCGCCACGCGGATCTTCCACACCTTTAAACTGGACTTCTGTTGTGGCGGGCATAAAAGCCTGCTTGAAGCGGCCGCTGGCAAAGGCCTCGATCCGGCCCTGATTGCCGATGCGCTGCACCGGCTGCAAGACACCGGCGAAACCCAGCACGACTGGCGCAACGAACCCTCGGAGCTGTTGATCGCCCATCTTCTGGCGCGCTACCACGCCCGCCATCGCGAACAACTGCCGGAACTGATTCGTCTGGCCCGCCGCGTCGAGCAGGTCCATGGTGCCCGCAGCAGTTGCCCCAACGGCCTGGCCGATCTCTTGACCGACATGCAACAAGAACTTGAAGGCCACATGCTCAAGGAAGAACAAGTGCTCTTCCCGATGCTGCAACAAGGCATCGGCCCTCAGGCCGCACCGCCGATCCAGGTGCTGCGCTTTGAACATGATCAACATGGCGAAGCATTGGAAAGGCTGCTTGCGCTGACCAACAACATCACCCCGCCGGCCGATGCCTGTAATACCTGGCGTGCCCTGTATCGCGGGCTGCTGGAGTTCCGTGATGACTTGATGCAACACATCCATCTGGAAAACAACGTGTTGTTCGTCAACGCACTTAAACCTCGCCATTGATCGATTGCGGGTCATACAAAACCAGTGAACACAGCTTTCGCGAGCAGGCTCGCTCTCACAGGGGAACGGTATCCCAATGTGGGAGCGAGCCTGCTCGCGAATGGCGCCGTTACAGGGTTGCGGGTTCTCCAGCGCGATCAACCGTGCCAATAGAACATGGCCTTGGCCAGGATCACGATCAACACCATGTGCCCGAGGATGCTGCGGCGAATCCAAGTGGCGCGGGTCGTGGTCAGGCATGCACTTTTCAGCCAGTACGCCAGCAGAAAGTAATGGCCGATGATGCTCAGGGCCAGGATGATCTTCAGGCTCAGCAACGTACCAAAACTGCTCGCCAGCGGCTGACTCAATACACCCCGGTGTTGCCACGCCAGGCTGATACCGGCGGCATACAACAGCAACACCACGCCATGCAGCACCTTGCGCGAACGCACTGCAATCGCTTGATCGGCGCTCGTTTGCGCGCTAACGGCCACCTGCTGGCGGGCGTTGTGCCAGATCACCACCTCGAAAAACAGCGTGCCGATGAAGGCAATCGCCGCCAGCAAGTGGGTGACCAGTAAAAAGGGATACATCACCGGCAGCCTCCATCAGTTAGCGTGCTTAGCCCGGATGGCCGTCCACCCGGGACTGCAACAGCATCGGCCCATAGCGCCAGGCGTATAGCGCAAACGCCAGCACCCAACACAGACCGGCCAGCCACAACGCCGGCAAGGGGAAAAACAGGATCAACACGACCCGGCTCAGACAGGCCAGGTTGAGCAGAATGAACGCCAGGGTCATGCCCGACGGCGGCTCCAGCGCGCGGCCGGTATGCCCCAGGCTGACTCGTGCAATCATCGCCAGCACCAGGCCGCCCATGGCGCCAATGGTCAGGCAATGCACCGCCAGACTCGGATTGATCGGCACACCGAAATGCCACAGCGCCATCCCGAGACAGGCCACCGCCAGCCAGGCATAAGCCAGGTACAACGACCACAACAACGGCACATGCCAGAGGGCGCGATCATGCCAGCGCACCAGGCGCACCAGATGCCCAGCGGCCAACACCGCGAACAACAGGCCCACCCAGAAATCGGGGGCAAGCGCAGGTCCCGCGGCATAGAGCAACGCTACCAGCGGTGAGCCAATCAGCAGCAGCCAATCCAGCCACGGCCAAGGGGTTACGCCCTCGACCTTGCCGAGGCCGCGCTGGATGAAGAACGGAATGACGCGCCCACCGATCAAACCCATCATTGCCGCCACCAGCCACATACCCGTCAACACGCCTTGACGCTGCCAGCCTTCATGACCTTCGACCAGACCATACAGGGACAACCCATCGGCCGCTGCTAACAGCAGCAACACCACCGCAATGGGGTAGTTACGTTTCTGCCGCACCTTCCACAAGGTGAATCCCATGAGCGCAGCCACCGCCAGCGGGAACGCCAGTTCCAGCACCGCAAGCACCGGCAACGGTGCATTGACCAGCCAGGCCACGCGCGCCAATAACCACAGCAGCGCCAGCATGGCCAGTGGTTGCCCGCTGATGCCGGGGCGACCGGTCCAGGTCTGCACCGCCGTCAGCAGAAAGCCGGCGATGATCGCCAAGCCGAATCCGAACAGCAATTCGTGTCGATGCCAGTTCAGCCAGCCACCCGCCGGCTGCCAGCCGGAAAGCTCACCACTGAAGGCGAACAGCCAGAGCGGAATGACCAGCACCGCCAGCAGGCAGCCGGCGAGGAAAAACGGCCGAAAGGCCAAACGCAACAGCGGCGCGATAGCCATCGCTTTACGGCGGTCAAGCACTTGCATAAAGCTACTCCTTTACCTTGCTGCTGACCTGACGCCAACCCACACGCGTCGAGGCAAGTCCGGGGGCAATCATCGGGTATTGACGATTAATTGCCTTTGTCGCAGATCAAGTGTGCAAGGGCCGTGCCCTGATGTTCATTCGCCCGCTGTGGTGAGAGGACCCGCGCCCCTGCGGGACCGGGCCAGGGTAGAAATGACCATCAAAGGGTTATTTGAACCCTAAACCCCGTGGTCGTTTTTACCCTCCTATCTGGCAGCCCCAGTAAACAAAGGACTCCAGGCATGGCCCGCGTCTTGCTCAATGGTTCAGAAATTAAGGAAAACCTGATCCTTCTCGATCCCCAGGAGTCGTCATGAAAAAAGTCATCCAGCCATTGGCCTGGTTTGTGGTGCTGACCTCGGTGCTGGCGTTGGCCAGCGGTGTCTCGCTGGGCCTCGTTTGACTTGATCGCCATCCCCTCTTCAAACTTCAGGATGAATTCTTATGGTGCTTCATCGCGTCCATCACCAGATTCTGCGCAGTCATCACTTGTTCGAGCCGTTGAACGAAGAACAGCTGGATGAGTTGATGAGTACCAGCCATTTGCTGAGCATCGACAAAGGCGAACCGTTGTTCCGTCAGGGCGAGCCGGCAGACTCGTTCTATTTCGTGATTGCCGGCGCGGTGAAAATCTATCGCCTGACGCCGGACGGGCAGGAGAAAGTGTTTGAGGTCATTGGTGACCGGCAAACCTTCGCCGAAGCGATGATGCTGATGGACACCCCGAACTATGTGGCCTCGGCCGAAGCGATCTGCCCCACTCAGCTCTATCGGTTATCCAACAGCACCTATATGCGCCTGCTGCAAAGTAACAGCCGCCTGACCTTTGCGCTGCTCGGCAAGCTGTGCGTTCGCTTGCATCAACGGGTCAACGAAATCGAAACCCTGTCACTGAAAAACGCCACCCACCGGGTCGTGCGTTATCTGCTGACGCAACTGGTGCGCCAGCAAACCGTTGGCAGCCAATTCGAATTGCCAATGGCCAAGCAACTGATTGCCGGGCACCTGTCGATCCAGCCGGAAACCTTTTCGCGGATTATCCGTCGCCTGATCGATGAAAACATCATCACCCAGGACGGCCGCCAGATCGCCATTCTCGATCGTCTGCGCCTGGAGCAGTTTGAGTGAGTGCCATGCCCGTCTGCTTGTATTGCCAACGCGCCAACCCCGCACAAGAAACCGAGTGCCGCCAGTGCGGCATGCCCTTGCCAGTATTGGCCGCACACGCGGCGCAATGTCGGCTGCGCCGATTCACGTGGTTCTGCATTGGCCTGACGATCTTCTGCGTGACGATGTTTTTCTGGCTGCCACGCGGCATCAGTTGATGCTGCGTCCCCCCCTCAAGGTTGGGTCAACTGGCGGTACAGCTGCGGCAATCGCAGAGGTAATTGCTCGGGCTGACGGATCAAGGTGTAGCCATTGGCGCCGAACATGTAAGGCAGGTAATCCCCGGCCTCGCGATCAATCGTGATGCAAAACGGCGTCAACCCCTTGCGCCGCGCCTCCAGCACCGCTTCGCGGGTGTCTTCAACACCGTAACGTCCCTCATACAAGTCCAGATCATTCGGTTTGCCATCCGTGAGCAGCAGCAACAATTTGCTGCGGCGCTTGCTCTTGCCCAGCAGTTGGGTGGCCTGGCGGATGGCGGCGCCCATGCGCGTGTAATAACCCGGTTTGAGCCCTTGAATACGACCGCGGGTGTTGTCGTCATAACGCTGGGTGAAAGACTTGAGTTCCTGCATCCGCACTTGATGACGGCGCAACGAGGAAAACCCGTACAGGGCGAAATCGTCACCGAGCACCGACAGGGTCTCACCGAACAGCAGCAAGCTGTCGCGGATGACATCAATCACCCGATGCTCATCGTTCAGGTGCGCGTCGGTGGACATCGACACATCGGCCAGCAACAGGCACGCCAGGTCACGGCGTGTCTGCCGTTGTTCCATGAACAAACCGCGTTCCGCACACTGGCCATGCTCGCGTTCAACGTGAAAATCCAGCCAGGCCTGCATATCCAGTTCAGACCCTTGGGGTTGCTGGCGTAACCATTGGCGGTCATTGCGCAGGTGCTCGAACTGGCGCCGCAGACGGTGCGCCGAAGCTTTCAGCCGTGGCGGCAGTGGCTGCGCCTCGCAGTCCCGGGGCACCATCATTTGCAGATTGACGAAGGCGTCTTGCATCTGCTGTTTGCGATAGTCCCACTCCGGCAACTTGATGCCCTCGCCCAGGGGAATATCGTCGACATCGGCCGGCGGTAAATCCAGGTGCAGCTTGAGGCCGCCGCCCTTGCGCAGACGGGTGCGCGACAGGCTCAACTCGTCGAGGTCCTCGGCGACTTTGGCCGCGTCCGGGTCCTCGCTGTCGTCCGACCAGCGATCCAGGTCCACGTGTTCGGTCCAGCTGAACAGGTTCTCCAGACGCACGATCAACAACCCGCCGTCACGGGTGCTTTCATCTATCCGCTTGGCGCGTTTGCTTGCGCCCTTTTGCTCACCGGGCGGGGTCGTCAACGATTCTTCGGACTCCTCCCCCAGGTCGGCAGCCTGAGGGCTCGCAAGGTTTTGCGGCGGGTACAACCACAGGGGCAACGGCCACGCGGCCCGTTCGCTGCGGGGAAAATGTTCGACACTGCCGGGCTCGCGCAGCGCCTGGCATAACGCCCGTTCCAGGGCCGCTTCGCCGCTACTCAATGTGGCCGGATCCGGGCGCAATTGCAGGTGAGCATCGACCAGACGTTTGTACCGGGCACGCAACGCGGGATAACGCCCTAACAGCAGTTGCGTCCAGCGTTGATTGTCCCGTCCCCAGTGCCGCATCTGGCCGGCCTGTGCCGCCAGCAAGGCGAGCCAACGATAGAGTTCTTCGTTCAGTGCGACTTCGGGAAACACCGCGAGGCTCGACGGTAGACGAAGGTTGCTCGCATCGCACCACGCCAGGGGCACTTGCTTGCAGGTGCCGGCGATCTGCTGCAACACGTTGCGCCGCAACAGCAGATCGCGGTCGCTGGCGGCTTCGACACCGATACCACTGGCACCGCCCATGGCGCGAAACAGCAGCGCCAGCGGACGTTGCTGGCTGGCCAGTTCAACGCGTGCTTCGGGGAAGTCCGGGCTGGCGCGCCGGGTGATGAAGCGATGCCAGACGCTGCCGACCCACTCTTCCAGTTCGACGGTAAAGGCCATGATCATTGCCCTTTTTGTAAAGCAAAAAAACGGCCCGCTGTATCAGCCGGGCCGACCTTTTCTAACCTTGACACCGGCTCATGAAGGCACCACGGCCGCCGGGGCGCGCAAGGCTGCGCGGCCACGTTGCTTGAAGCTGAACAGGTAACAGAGCAGTCCCGCAAGGAAACCAAGACCGGCACCAAAACGGGCCCAGAACAGCACCTGCAGTTGTTCGACCGTGGCCATGAAGGGCAACGCAACACCATCGACCTGCCAGCGTTGCAGGTAGACCTGAACGACACCGGCTGCGGTGAGGAACAGCGTGATCATCACCATCGACAGGGTCATCAACCAAAAGCCCCAGATTTCGAAGGTCTGCGAGCGCTCATCGCCTGCTTCACCCAACCCGCGCAGTCGTGGCATGGCGTAGCTGATCAAGGTCATCACGATCATCGCGTAAGCACCGTAGAAAGCCAGGTGGCCGTGCGCCGCCGTCAGTTGCGAACCGTGGGTGTAGAAGTTGACCGGTGCCAGGGTATGTAAAAAGCCCCAGACGCCAGCACCGAAGAACGCTGTGACGACGGTTCCCTTGGCCCACAGGGTGGCGGCGCGGTTCGGGTGTTGTCGGCGGCGGTTCTTCACCATGCTGAAGGCGAAAATCACCATGGCCAGGAACGGCAGCGGTTCGAGTGCCGAGAAGATTGAACCGACCCACAACCAGACCTCAGGCGCACCAATCCAGAAGAAGTGGTGACCGGTGCCGATGATCCCGGTAATCAGCGCCATGGCGATGATCACATACAGCCATTTCTCCACGACTTCCCGGTCTACCCCGGTGATCTTGATCAGGACAAACGCGAGCATCGAACCCATGATCAGTTCCCACACGCCTTCCACCCAAAGATGCACCACCCACCACCAGTAGAACTTGTCGCGGGCCAGGTTGCCGGGGTTATAGAAGGAGAACAGGAAGAACACCGCGAGCCCGATCAACCCGGTCATCATCACCATGCTGACGGTGGTCTTGCGACCTTTTAGCAGGGTCATGCCGATGTTGTAGAGGAAGCCCAGGCACACCACCACAATGCCCATCTTGGTGATGGTCGGTTGCTCCAGGAACTCCCGGCCCATGGTCGGCAGCAATTCGTTGTGGGTCAGCCTGGCCAGGCCGGCATACGGCACCAGCAGATAGCCCAGGATCGTCAGCACACCCGCGGCGGCGAAGACCCAGAACAGGATGATCGCCAGCTTCGGACTGTGCAGTTCGCGGTCGGCCTCTTCCGGAATCAGGTAATAGGCAGCGCCCATGAACCCGAACAGCAGCCAGACGATCAGCAGGTTGGTGTGCACCATCCGCGCCACGTTGAAGGGAATGATCGGGAACAGAAAGTCCCCTATCACGTATTGCAGGCCCATGATCAACCCGAACAGCACCTGCCCGAGAAACAGCATCAGGGCGAACACGAAGTACGGTTTGGCCACGGCTTGCGAGGCAAATTTCAGATGCGGATTAGCAATGCTCATCGCTTAGCCCTCCTTGTTTGGCGGCCAGCCATTGGTGTTGATGTTCGAGCTCCATTTGAGGAACTCGGCGATGTCATCCACCTCCTGGTCACTCAACTTGAACTGCGGCATCGCGCGCCGGCCGGGTACACCCAGTGGCTGCATTTTCATCCAGGCATGCAGAAAGGGTTTGAAGCCCGCTTCCCCACCGCGCCGCTGGAACACGTTGCCCAGCTCAGGCGCAAAGTAGGCGCCCTCGCCCAGCAGCGTGTGGCAGCCGATGCAATTGTTTTGCTCCCAGACCAACTTTCCGCGCACCACGGATTCGGTGAGCTGCGCCTCATTGCTGCGGGCCGGAAAGGTCTGTTCCGTGTGATAGGTCAAGGCCAGGAATATCAGGAAGAAGAAGATGCTTCCTCCGAAATAGATATTCCTGGCCATGCCTTTGGTGAAGGTCTCTGACATGGTCGCTTCCTCTTTGCTTGGCCCGTCCATGATAGGAAGCGAAGGGTTGAAACCTGCTTGATGGCGATCAAGAAAGACAGATGGTTTTGGTCGGGTATTACTGACAACGCAGATCGAATGTGGGAGCGAGCCTGCTCGCGAAGGCAGAGTGTCAGTCAACTTGGATGTTGAATGTGACGGCTCCTTCGCGAGCAGGCTCGCTTGTATGGTAGGACTTGAAGGGAGGAGGAGGGACAAGGCTCGATTCTGACTGTTGACGCAGTACAGACTGTGGGAGATTTCGCCTCTCCTCCTTTCACCCAAGCGCCGATAAAGAATGCATCTGGCTAGACCGACGATAGGAACAAGCCTGCGCCTCTGGGTGAGCCCTTCAAGTGCTCAAACCTTATCTCGGAGGAAATCCTATGGCAATGCGGGTCTCTCTATCAAAACCGATCGTGGGCGTGGATGTCGCCAAGAATGAACTGGTGATTTATCAGGCTGATAACGATTTGCTTAAAGAGATTCCCAACACTAAAACATCCATCAAGCAGTGGCTGAATACGTTGCCGGGGACGGTGGCTATTGCCATTGAGGCGACCAACATCTATCACCTGGACTTTGCTGATCTGGCCTATGAGGCCGGATGTGCGATTTACATGGTGGGAGGCTATGAACTCAAACATTATCGCGAAGGCGTGAAAATCCGCGCCAAAACCGACGCGCTGGACGCCAAGTTGCTGGCCCGTTACCTGAAGAACGAAGCCGAGGAGTTGCACCCTTGGACCCCTCCATCACCGCTGTACCGCCAGCTCCTGAGCCTCTTCCGCCGCCGGGCTGCCTTGGTCCAGGCTAGGGTTGGCCTGGTGCAGAGTTGGTCGAATGAGCCGCTGCTGAAAGCGGCTTTTGCAGAACAAGTGAAGTCCATGCAGCAGCTTGAAACGCTGATCGAAAAGACGATCAACGATCAGCTCAAAGAAGCCGGTTTACTCGGTCAACTGAAACGTTGCCTGAAAGTTGAAGGCATTGGATTTTTGACTGGGGCTCGCTTGATAACTGCATTTCAGCGCGGGGATTTTAGAAACGCGGATGCGTTTATCGCCTTCCTGGGCATGGATTTACGGGTGTCTAAATCAGGACAGAAGGACGGTCGCCGCAGTTTGACCAAGCGCGGTGACCCCGAGGCCCGCCGGCTTCTGCACAATGCAGCGATGTCGGCTAGCCGTACGAAAGCCTGGAAAGGGTTTTACGAAGCCCAAAGAGCCCGGGGCTTCAGCACCACTGAGGCGCTGGTGATGCTGGCTCGCAAGCTTGCGCGGGTGGCATTCGCCTTGCTGAAAGGGCAAAGCGAATATCAGTCAAAGGTGAGTTGAGGGTTTCCCCTCAACCATAGAATCTCCCACGTTGAAAGTTGTGCTGTTTTACGGGCTGTATTCCTTCAGCGGACCACCTCCAGCGTCAGGCCTACAACCGTCGCCAACACCAGCGCCCAGCTCAACATCAACCGGCGCCACAGTCGCGGTGCGTGGCGCATCTCCATGAAGCCGTCAGTGATCAGCCACGCCTTGCCCACCGCCACCAGCAAGATGGCCATCGACAGCAGCGATGTCGCGCCAACGTGGGCCAACACCACCGTGCACACACTTAACGTGGCAAGCGCCGCCCAACAGACGAGCAATACCCTGGAAACAGACATGAGAACCTCGTCAACTCAGCACGTAGACCAGCGGAAACAGCATGACCCAGATCAGATCGACCATGTGCCAATAGAGCACGCCGGATTCAAACCCGCTGCGCTTGCTGGCGTCGTACAAGCCACGGCGACAGCGCTCCGCGAGCCACCCGAGAATGACCATGCCGAGCAGTACGTGGAGAAAATGAAAACCGGTGAGGATCCAGTAGAGGGTGAAAAAGGTGTTGTGCTCCATGCCCAGCCCCGAGGCGAGCAAGTGCCTGTATTCCGTGAGTTTCAGCACCACGTAGACACTGGCGGCGAGTAACGCCATCAGCAGGAAGACCGCACCGTGACGCGGCCGCGAGTGCCTGACTTGCTCTTGCGCCAACGCGGCGAACAGCCCCGCAGTGAGCAGGCTCAGGGTCATCGCCAACCCGGTTGAGGTGTTCAGCAACAGGCGGCTTTCACTGAACATCTGCGGCTTGATCGCTTGGGTCACGGCGAACACCACAATCAGGATGGCGAACACCGACAGCTCGGCCAGAATGAAAAACCACATCGCCAGATCGCCCGGCAAGTGACGGCGCAAGACGCCCGCGGACTCAGCCGAAGTGGACATCAACCACGTCCATCAGCGCGGCAACGGTCAACGGATCGTCGCTCAGCGGCTCGGCCAGGCAGGCCATGCAGGCCTCACGCGGGCTCATGCCGGAGCGGATCATGCGCGCGGTAAAAATCAGCAGCCGCGTTGAGGCGACCTCTTCCAGATCATGTTGATCGAGCCGGCGCAGCGCCTGGCCCAACCGCACCACTTGCGTCGCCAGCGCGGTGTCCACCTGGGCTTCCCGGGCCACGATACGTTCTTCGTCGGCCACTGGTGGATAGCCGAAACGCATCGCCACGAAACGTTGGCGGGTGCTGGGTTTCATGCCTTTGAGCAGGTTCTGGTAACCGGGGTTGTAGGAGACCACCAGCATGAAGGACGGCGGCGCCTTCAGCACTTCGCCGGTGCGTTCCAGGAACAGTTCACGACGATCATCGGCCAATGGATGCAATACGACCACTGTGTCCTGACGCGCCTCGACCACTTCGTCGAGGTAACAGATGCCGCCTTCACGCACCGCGCGGGTCAGCGGTCCGTCCTGCCACCAGGTGCCCTGGGCACCGATCAGGTGGCGGCCGATCAGGTCGGCCGCGCTCAGATCGTCATGGCAAGCCACGGTGTACAGCGGCAGTTTCAGCCGATGAGCCATGTGCTGGACAAAGCGGGTCTTGCCGCATCCCGTCGGGCCTTTGATCAGCACCGGCATGCCGTGTCGCCAGGCTTGCTCGAACAGCGCCTCCTCATTGTTGAGCGGTTGATAGAAGGGTTCGCAAGACGGGTTACGGTCCATGGGCTGCCTGTTCCAAAAGCGGATTCAAGGAACACGCTACGGGCCCCTGCGACAACCTGGCAAGTGAGATGGCCGGCAAACTTGATCGTCGTCAAGCGAACATTGGCCTGCTCGGGCATAGCCTTGCACGGCACTAAGAACCTGCGTTCTGTGCTGCCGTTTCAGCACATCGCAAAGGTCTTGCCTGAGGAGAAATGGAATGCTGATCAGCAATAGAAAAACGTTTGCCCTGGCCCGCGCTGCATTGTGTTCGTCACTGGCCCTGGTGGTGGGTCATGCCGCCAGCGCTGAAGAGCCCGCCGCAGTGGTGGCCAACCTGCCCATGGTTAAAACTGCTGGCGCTCCCGACATGAGCCAGGCCGAGTTCGACTCATCCAAGGAAATCTACTTCCAGCGCTGCGCAGGCTGCCACGGCGTTTTGCGCAAAGGGGCCACGGGCAAACCGCTGACGCCGGACATTACCCAAAGCCGCGGGCAACCGTATCTGGAAGCCTTGATTACCTACGGGTCACCGGCGGGCATGCCGAACTGGGGGACGTCCAATGCACTGAACAAGGATCAGATCACGGTCATGGCCAAGTTCATTCAGCACACGCCGCCGACGCCACCGGAATGGGGCATGGCCGAGACGCTGAAAACCTGGAAAGTGTTGGTCAAACCCGAAGATCGTCCGAAGAAGCAGCTGAGCAAACTCTACCTGCCGAACCTGTTTTCGGTGACGTTGCGCGATGACGGCAAGATCGCCCTGGTCGACGGTGACAGCAAGAAGATCGTCAAACTCATCGAGACCGGTTACGCGGTGCACATCTCGCGAATCTCAGCCTCAGGCCGCTACCTGCTGGTGATCGGTCGAGACGCCCGGATCGACATGATTGACCTGTGGCCGGTGGAGCCGACCAAGGTCGCCGAAGTCAAAGTGGGCATCGAGGCGCGCTCGGTCGAGACCTCCAAGTTCAAGGGCTACGAAGACAAATACACCATCGCCGGTTCTTATTGGCCGCCGCAGTTCACCATCATGGATGGCGAAACCCTGGAGCCGAAGCAGATCGTTTCGACCCGCGGCATGACCGTCGACAAACAGGAATATCACCCCGAGCCTCGGGTCGCGGCGATCATCGCCTCCCACGAATGGCCGGAGTTCATCGTCAACGTCAAGGAAACCGGCAAGGTCATGCTGGTCAATTACCAGGACATCAAAAACCTCACTGTCACCTACATCGATGCTGCGCCCTTCCTGCATGACGGTGGTTGGGACAGCACGCACCGCTACTTCATGACCGCCGCCAACAACTCCAACAAGGTCGCCGTGATCGACTCCAAGGAGCGCAAGTTGACCGCGCTGGTGGACGTCGGCAAAACCCCTCACCCGGGTCGCGGCGCCAACTTCAACCACCCGACCTATGGCCCGGTCTGGGCCACCAGCCATCTGGGTGATGACGGTATCTCGCTGATCGGCACCGACCCGACCAAACACCCGCAATACGCCTGGAAGCAGGTCGCCTCGCTCAAGGGTCAGGGCGGTGGATCGCTGTTCATCAAAACCCATCCCAACTCCCGTCATCTGTACGTCGATACCACCCTCAACCCGGATACAAAACTCAGCCAGTCAGTGGCGGTGTTCAACCTCGACAAACTCGACGCCGGCTACACCGTGCTGCCCATCGCTGAATACGCGGGCATCAAGCAAGGCGCCATGCGCGTCGTGCAACCGGAATACAACAAGGCCGGCGATGAAGTCTGGTTCTCCGTGTGGAGTGGCCAGGCAGACGAGTCGGCGCTGGTGGTGATCGACGACAAAACACTGAAGCTCAAGTCAGTCATCAAGGACAAGCGACTGATCACACCCACCGGAAAGTTCAACGTCTACAACACCCAACACGACATCTATTGAGCTCCATCAATGCAAGGAAACACCATGAAAAATACTCTGTTTTCACTGTTCGCCCTGACCGCTGCGCTGAGTGTGCAACCGGCCATGGCCCAAGACGCGCTGGAGCTGTTCAAGAGCAAACCCTGCGCAGCCTGTCATTCCATCGACACCAAGATTGTCGGCCCTGCGCTCAAGGATGTAGCGGCCAAGAACGCTGGCGTACCCGGAGCCGTGGACACCCTCGCGAGCCACATCAAGAACGGTACACAAGGCAACTGGGGGCCGATGCCCATGCCGGCCAACCCGGTGACTGAAGAAGAAGCGAAAACGCTCGCGACTTGGGTACTGACACTCAAATAACCGCCAGGAGGGCGTCTTGATGGTGTATCGACACGCTGTGATTCTGGCGGCCCTCCTCCTCATTTGCGCAACCGCGGTTGCGGCGCCGGACGCCCAGCGTCAGGCGCAACTCGAACACCTGCTGACCCAGGACTGCGGTGCCTGCCATGGGCTGCACCTGACTGGCGGGCTAGGCCCCGAACTGACGCGCGCAGCGCTGGCCGGCAAATCCAGGGACAGCCTGATTGCCACCGTCACCCAAGGCCGGCCCGGCACCGCGATGCCCGGTTGGGCCCCGTTGCTCAGCCCCGGCGACATCCGTTGGCTGGTCGATCTACTTCTCCAGGGATATCCCGCACCATGATCCGTTCAATCCTGCTGTCAGCGGCGACCGGGCTGTTGTTGTCCGCTTGCGTTCAGCCACCAGTGCGTGGCACCGGCGACTTGGGCCTGGTCGTGGAGCGCGCCACCGCCAGCGTACAAATCATCGAAAGCGACACCCACACCGCGCTGGCCCGACTCGAGGGTTTTGGCGACCTGTCCCATGCCTCGGTGGTGTTCTCCCGTGACCAGCGCTACGCCTATGTGTTCGGGCGCGACGGCGGGTTGAGCAAAATCGACTTGCTGACCTGGCGTATCGACCATCGCGTCATCCAGGGCGGCAACAGCATTGGTGGCGCCATCAGTCAGGACGGCAAGCTGATCGCCGTGTCCAACTACGTGCCCGGCGGGGTCAAGGTCTTTGATGCCGACACCCTGCAACTGGTGGCCGATATTCCGGCCACGCCCCTGGCCGATGGCAGCAAGCGCTCCCGGGTGGTCGGCCTGGTCGACGCGCCGGGGCAACGTTTTGTCTTCAGCCTGTTCGATACCGGCGAGATCTGGACCACCGATTTCAGTCAGGGCAGCACACCACAAATCAGCCGTTTCACCGGCATTGGTGAGCAACCCTACGATGCCTTGATCACCCCGGACGGACGCTTTTACATGGCCGGCCTGTTCGGTGAAGACGGCATGGCGCAACTCGACCTCTGGCATCCAGAACGCGGCGTGCAGCGAGTACTCGGCGATTACGGACGCGGTCAGGCGAAACTCCCGGTCTACAAGATGCCGCACCTGGAAGGCTGGGCCGTCGCCGATAACCAGGCCTTCGTGCCCGCCGTCGGCCGGCATCAAGTGTTGGTGATGGATTCACGCACCTGGCAGCAGACCGCCGTGATTCCGGTAGCCGGCCAACCGGTGTTTGTCACGTCGCGCCCGGACGGTCGGCAGCTGTGGGTCAATTTCGCCTACCCGGACAACGATCGGGTTCAGGTCATCGACACCGAAACCCACGCCGTGGTCGCCGATCTGCGCCCCGGGCCAGCGGTGCTGCACATGGAATTCACCGCACGCGGCGACCAATTGTGGCTGTCATTACGCGACGGTGATCAGGTCCAGGTCTGGGATCCGTACCGCCTGAAGCTGCTGAGCACCCTGCCCGCCAGAGCACCGAGCGGCATCTTCTTCAGCAGTCGCGCGCAAAAAATGGGGTATTGAAATGGACCTTGAACGACTCAGCCGCCAACTCATCGACCGCTTTCAGCACGGCATGCCGCTGTGTCCGTCACCGTACAAGGAGATGGCCAGGATTCTCGGTTGCCGCGAATCCCAGGTGATGGCCTGCCTGGAAGAAATGGATCAGGCCGGCACCCTCTCACGCATCGGCCCGGTGTTCGAACACAGCCGCGCCGGGGCCAGCACCCTCGCCGCCCTCGCCGTGCCCGCTGACCGCCTGCAACAGGTGGCCGATCGCGTCAGTCAGTACCCGGAGGTCAATCACAACTACGCACGGGAGCATTTCTACAACCTGTGGTTTGTGCTGACCGGCCCTGATCGCCAACACATCGACCGCGTGCTCAAGGAACTGGAGGACGACACCGGCCTCATGCCGCTGGACCTGCCGATGTTGACCGCCTACCGCATCGACCTGGGCTTTGCCCTGGGAGAAAACTCATGACACCAGGATTGAACCCCAAACAAGCATTGGCGCTGCGCCGGCACCTCGAAGGCGGGTTGCCGCTGGTGTCGCGCCCGTATCAGGCTCTCGCCGAACGGCTCAACGCTAACGAAAACCAGGTACTCGAACAGATGCGCCAATGGAGCGAGCAAGGGCTGTTTCGCCGTATCGGCCTGGTGCTGCACCATCGCGCGCTGGGCTTTACCGCCAACGCCATGCTGGTGCTGGATGTTCCCGATGCACTGATCGACGAAGTCGGCCAGCGCCTGGGGCGAGCGCCCGGCATCAACCTCTGCTATCAACGGCCCCGGCGCCTGCCGCAGTGGCGGTACAACCTGTTTTGCATGGTGCACGGGCGTCAACGTGAGCAGGTTGAGGCGCAGATCCAGGCGTTGTTGGAGGAGCATCTACTGAGCGACCTGCCCCATCAATTACTGTTCAGTACCCAGGTCTTCAAACAGTGCGGCGGCCGTTTTGCGCCCTCGCGCACCGGAGTACCGACCCATGGATGACCTCGACCGCCGACTGATCAACCGTTTGCAATTGGGCTTGCCGCTAGTGCGCCACCCCTGGCGGGTATTGGCGGCCGAACTGCAGAGCAGCAGCACTGAACTGCTCGACCGATTGCACACCCTGCTCGCTGATGGCGTGCTCACACGCTTCGGCCCGATGTTCGACATTGAACGGCTGGGCGGCGCCTTCACCCTCGCCGCGTTGGCGGTGCCGGAAGAACGTTTCGATGACGTCGCCGAACAGCTCAATGGCCTGCCGGAAGTGGCGCACAACTACCGACGCGAACACGCCTGGAACATGTGGTTCGTGCTTGGCTGCGCGACCGAAGAAGGCATCGCCGAGACGCTGCAGCGCATCGAAACCCTGACCGGCCTGCCCCTGCTCAACCTGCCTAAAGAGGAGACTTACCATGTCGGTCTGTATTTCCCGATCTGAAGACACCCTCGCCCAGCGTCTGATTGCGTTGACCCAGGCCGGTCTGCCGTTGCTGGATGACCCGTGGGCGTGGCTCGCCGAACAACTGGAATTAAGCATCGAATCCACCCTGGACCTACTTAAGCGCTTGCAGGCCGAGGGCGCGATTCGGCGCATTGCCGCCGTACCCAATCACTACCGACTGGGCTATCGCCACAACGGCATGACGGTCTGGGATGTGCGCGACACCGACATAACGCGCCTCGGCGCGCTGATCGGCGCGCAGCCTTTCGTCAGCCACTGCTATCGCCGCCCGCGCCGAACCGGATGGCGCTACAACCTGTTCGCCATGGTGCATGGCCGCAGCCGCGATGAGATCAACAGCTACCGCGAGCACCTGCGCTATTTGTTGGGCGAGGCCTGTTCTGCCGACGAGATGCTGGTGAGCAGCCGCATCCTGAAGAAAACCGGCTTGCGCCTGCCGCCCGCTTCGCGCTGAACACGTTCCCGACTCAAGGAGAGTTGCATGTTGAGGATCAGCCAATACTTGCGTGCGCTGGCAGGCCAGGCGCCTGCACCGAGAACCAGTCCACCGGGCAGTAACCGGGCGCCGGTGGTGATCTGGAACCTGCTCAGGCGCTGCAACTTGACCTGCAAACATTGCTACGCCACCTCGGCCGACAGTGTCTTTCGCGACGAACTGGATACGGCCGCCGCGCTGACCGTGATCGACGATTTGCACGATGCCGGGGTGAAGGTATTGATTCTTTCCGGTGGCGAACCGCTGTTGCGCGAGGATCTGTTTGTGCTCAGCGCCTACGCCCGGGCCAAAGGTTTCTTTGTGGCCTTGTCCACCAACGGCACGCTGATCGATGAGCAGAACATTGCGCAGATCAGCGCAGCGAATTTCGATTACGTCGGCATCAGCATCGATGGACTGGAAGCCACCCATGACGCTTTCCGCCAACTCAAGGGCAGCTTCGCCCGCTCCATGCAGGCGATCCGGCTCTGTCGCGAACAAGGCATTCGCGTCGGGCTGCGCACTACCCTGACCCAGGAAAACCATCCGCAGTTACCCCAATTACTGGCGCTGATGCGCGAGTTCGACGTGCAGAAGTTTTATCTGTCGCACCTCAACTACAGCGGTCGCGGTAAACGCAGTCGCAAACTCGACGCGCACCAGCAGATGAGCCGCGAGGCCATGACGTTGATCTTTGAGCGAGCCTGGGAAGACATCCAACAGGGGCGCGACAGCGATTTTGTCAGCGGTAACAACGATGCCGATGCCATTCTGCTGCTGCAATGGGCAGCCCTGCGTATTCCCGAGCATTACCCACGCCTGGAAAACATGCTCCGCGCCTGGGGTGGCAACGCCTCCGGCAGCGGCATTGCCAATATCGACAACACCGGCGAAGTGCACCCGGACACCTACTGGTGGCAACACTCGGTGGGCAATGTCCGCCGCACGCCGTTCCGCACGTTGTGGCTGGATCAGCCGGATGCCCTGCTGTTGCGCCTGCGTGAGCATCCCCGCGCTGTCGGTGGTCGTTGCGCGCAATGCCGCTGGTTGCCCATCTGCAACGGCAACACCCGCACGCGTGCCTGGGCCGAGGGAGATCTGTGGGGCCAGGACCCCGGCTGCCACCTCAGCGATGACGAAATCGGTGTTACGCCGTCAACGAACATCCCTTGCATCACCCACTGAATAGCCCGTCCGGCCAACCACCTGACAAAGGCTGGGGCCGGCCAACCTGATGAAGCACCAAGGACGTCCCATGCCTCCATCAATTGCTATACCGGCCACACTTGAGTCGCCGTTCCGGCCGGGCGAAGTTGCCCTGGTCGGCGCCGGCCCCGGCGATCCACGCCTGCTGACCCTGCGCGCCTGGAGCCTGTTGATGCAGGCCGACGCCGTGGTGTACGACCGGCTGATCAGCCCCGAACTGCTGAACTTGATTCCCCTGACCTGCGCCCGTCATTACGTCGGCAAGGCCAGTGGCTGCCACAGCCTGCCCCAGGAACAGATCAACGAACTGCTGGCCGACCTCGCCGATCAAGCGCAACGCGTGGTCCGGCTCAAGGGCGGCGACCCGTTCATTTTCGGTCGCGGTGCCGAGGAGCTGGAGTACCTGCTGCAACGCGGCATTGATTGCCAGGTGGTGCCGGGAATCACCGCCGCTTCCGGCTGCAGCGCCTATGCAGGCATACCGTTGACCCACCGCGACCTGGTCAATTCCTGCCGGTTCATCACCGGCCATTTGCAACGCGATGGCGAGTTGTCGCTGCCCTGGAGCAGCCTCGCCGACAGTAGCCAGACGCTGGTGTTTTACATGGGCTTGTCGAACCTGGGGATCATCGCTCAACGCTTGATCGAAGCCGGGCTGTCGGCCGACACACCGGCGGCGCTGATCAGCAACGGCACGCGACCCGACCAGCACGTCGCCCGCGGCAAGCTGCACCAATTGCCGACCCTGGCGCTGGATTGTCCACCGGGTATTCCGACACTGACGGTAATCGGCTCAGTGGTCGATATGTTTGACGCAGAACAGCTGGAATACCCGGCGCGACTCTACCCGACCCAAGCCCTGCTACGTCGCGCCAAGGTGGCGATATGAGGCGCATCGTCCTTGCCCACCTGTTAGGGGTCAGTGCGGCCCAGGCCGGCGCAGCAGTGCCGGCACTTGAACACGCAGCGCAACTCTATCAGCAGCATTGCAAAAGCTGTCACGGTATCAACCGTCTCGGCGGCGCAGGGCCGGCGTTGTTGCCTGAGAGCCTCAGCCGGATCAAACCTGATGAAATCCGCAGCGTGATTCAAAACGGTCGCCCCGCGAGCCAGATGACCGGCTATGCCAACGTGTTCAGCCCCGCGCAGGTCGACGCGCTGGTGGATTACCTTCAGCAACCGCCTGCCACCCCGCCCACCTGGAGCAATGACGACATTCTCGGCAGTTACTCGCTGCTCGCGGACCTTAGCAAACTGCCCTCCACGCCCCAGCACGGCGCCGACCCGATGAACCTGTTTGTGGTGGTAGAAGCTGGCGACCATCACATCGACATCCTCGACGGTGACCGATTTGAGGTGCTCACGCGGTTCGCTTCGCACTTCGCCGTGCACGGCGGGCCGAAGTTCTCGCCCGATGGGCGCTTCGTCTACTTCGCTTCCCGTGACGGCTGGATCAGCCTGTATGACTTGCACAACCTGAAGCTGATCGCCGAGGTCCGCGCCGGCCTTAACACCCGCAACCTGGCGGTGAGCAAGGATGGACGCTGGGTGCTGGTAGGCAACTATTTGCCCGGCAACCTGGTGGTGTTCGATGCCCGCGATCTGTCGCTGGTCAAAACCATCCCGACCATCGGTCAGAACGGTACCGCGTCACGGGTCAGCGCGGTTTACTCCGCCCCGCCGCGCGACAGTTTCATCGTCGCACTCAAGGACGTGAAGGAAGTCTGGGAGCTGTCCTGGGCGGGCACACCGGATTTCGAACCCCGGCGGATTCCTGCCGGGGATTTTCTCGATGATTTTTCCTTTTCGCCGGACTACAAACAGCTGCTGGCCACGTCGCGCAAGGCCCAGGGCGGCCAGGTCATCGACCTCGACAGCGGCAAGGTGGTCACCGACATACCGCTGCCGGGCATGCCGCATTTGGGCTCGGGGACCTATTGGAAACGCAACGGTGAATGGGTGTTCGCCACGCCGAATATCAGCAAGGGGCTGATCTCGGTCATCGACTTCAAGACCTGGAAACTGATCAAGGAAATTCCGACCCTGGGGCCCGGGTTTTTCATGCGCAGTCATGTCAACTCGCGGTATGCCTGGACTGATGTGTTCTTCGGGCCCGACAACGATGCGATCCACCTGATCGACAAACAGACGCTGGAGATTGCCCACACCTTGCGCCCGATGCCCGGTAAAACCGCCGCTCATGTTGAGTTCACCCGGGATGGCCGTTTCCTGCTGTTGAGCATCTGGGCCACCGACGGTGCGCTGATTGTCTACGACAGCAACACCCTCCAGGAGATCAAACGCATTCCGATGAACAAGCCTTCGGGCAAGTACAACGTGGGGAACAAGATTGAGTTTGCCGAGGGGACTTCGCATTAGGCCTTGGGGGTATATCCGTTTCTTTGGTAACGGCGGCTATTGGTTTCGCTTTTACAGCGAGTCACTTTGGAAAAGCGCCAAAGTAACCAAAGCGCTTCTACCCCTTTCGTTCGGAGGCTCGCCATACCCTCGCTCCGGTCCTGCTCCGTGGGCCTCTCGAGGGGGCGACCACCGCAAAAACACTGCGAGGCGGCCTACCGGCCGGCCTGTATCTTCAAGCGTACGCATTCCCCTGTGGGAGCGAGCCTGCTCGCGATGAGGCCCTGTCAGTCGACATCAATGTTGAATGTAAGTCCGCCTTCGCGAGCAGACTCGCTCCCACAGTTGGATTTTTGGCGGGCATGACATAGAGGTCCACCGCCGATGCCCCTGACAGACATCAGGTCGGCTATCAGGCCGCCTCGCTTTGGCTTTTGATCTGGCTTTTGAACTTGATCTTGATCTGCCCCGTCGGAAGGCCGAGCGCAGGTTCTGCGCAGTGGGCACCGCGGCAAGGATGCCGCGGTAGCCGCCCCCGGCCATGGATGGCCGATGGCGGCGGGCCCACGGAGCAGGACCGGAGCGAGGGCATGCCGAGCCTAGGCGAGGCACCGTACGTCAGGGGCGAAAGCGTTTGGTTACTTGGCGCTTTTCCAAGTGACCCGCTGTAAAAGCGGAATCAATAGTAGCCGTTACCGCAGAAACGGATATGTACCCCGAACGGACTTCAGCCCAAGGTGTAACCGTTATCAACCTTCCAGTCCTGGCCGTAAACACCCCGAGCCCCCTGCGACAACTGAAAAACAATCACATTGGCCACCGCCGCCGCATCAAGAAAATGCCCCGGCAACAGACGTTTACCCAGGGTGTCGGCGACGTCGCCGAGTTCCCCCTCGCTCAACCCCAGGTTGTCCCACATCGCGGTGGCGGTCGGTCCCGGCGAGACCAGATTGATGCGCACATCAAAATTCGCGAACTCCACCGCAAGCGTGCGCGCCTGAGCCGCGAGTGCGGCCTTGCTGGCAATGCAAGCGGCCAACCCGGGAAAGCTCGAGCCGGTCAGGAAGCTCCCGACAAATACTACCGAAGCCGGGCTCGCCAATTCCCCGCGTAACGCCGCCAGGGTGTTCAACGCCCCAGCGCCGTTGACCGCCCACTGACGCTGGAAGGCCTGCATATCCAGGCTGTCGGCCATTTCGGCGACACCCGCGTTAGGCACCAAATAGTCCACGGGGCCCATCGCCGCAGCGCGCTCGGCCAGTTCGCTCAGGTCTTGCTGACTTGTGACGTCCCCGGCAAACCACTGCAACCGCTCGCCGTAGATCTGCTGCAAGGCCGGCAATTCACCGAGGGTCCGTGACATCGCCAGCACCTTGACCCCGCGCGGTAACAGCGCGGCGCACAGCGCAAGGCCGATCCCGGAGCTGGCACCTGTGACCACCGCCAAACGATCTTGAAACTCGGTTTTCATCATTTTCTCCTGGGCATCACGGATGCCAGCACTGGGGACGTAGCGAGCCCTATCTTTGAGCAGGAGACGAAAAAACGACTTGACGGCGATCAGGCTTTTAAAACGACGTTAGTGTTGTTGCAGCAGCGCCGGAGTGATCTCGCTGAAGCGCAGCAAGCGACCGCCCTGTTCAGCGGCAAGCTTTTCAGCGGCCTCGCGACTTGAGAACGACGCCAGCACCACGCCCATGGCGCCTTTGAGTTGGGTACCGACCACGTAGAAGGCGTCTTTTGCATCGATCAGATGGGCGTCATTCGGCGCGTTCCACGGGCTGCGGCCCATGTCATGGACATACAGTTTTGCATCGCCATGATGGTTTTCCGGCTGCAACCACCAGCCGATCATTTCCGCCGTGGAACAGAACTTCTTGATCCCCGCCCGCTCGACCACTTCGCCCTTGGGCCCGGGGAATCCGTCGATAATCATCCCGCAGACATGGCATTCATCACTGGGATGAAAGGCCGCGGCGGTGTCGCTGTAAGTGGCTTGCACTGGGTTGTCACAGGCCGTCAGCAGGAGGCACATCATCAGGCCCGCCACCGCGCGCATCGTCGTCAGATAAAACGCATTCATCGTCAACTACTCCAAAACCATCAAAGTGAAAATTCATGTCGCTCGGCGACGAAACAACAACCAGGCCGAACCCAATGGCACCGCCACCCACAGCGACAGGCATAGCCAGAGCATCGAGCCCGGCATCGGCAAATCGCTGCCAAGCGTCAGCACACCCGTGTTGCCGGCACCGGGTTCAAAACCGGAAAGGTTGATCAGGCGATAGATGTCAGCGGGATTGAGCAGCAGCAACCAGGGCAGCACTTTCGGGTTGAACTGCCCTTCGCTGAGCACCAACAGCGCCAGCAGGGCCAGGTCGAACACCAGCACGAAGAAGAACCACACGCCCAGTGCCAGCCCGGCCGCCGTGGATTTTTCGGCCGACGCACTGCTCAGCACATAGGCCAACCCCAGAAACCCCCAGCCCAATAACGTCGACGACGCCATGAACCGACCGAAGGCCCAGAACAGCAGGCTCAGTTCGACGTTGTCCACCAGCACCGCGATGGCCAGCATGGCGCAGCCGAAACCGATCAGCGTCGCCAGCGCCAGGATCAACCCGTGGCCGACAAACTTGCCGAGCAGAATCTGCCCGCGACCCAAGGGGTACGTCAGCAACAGCAGCAACGTGCCGCTCTCGTCCTCGCCGACGATGGCGTCATAGGCCAACAGCAACGCAATCAACGGCATCAAAAACGTCGCCAGACTGGCGAGGCTGGCGATGGTGGCCGGCACCGAGGTGAAACCCAACTGCCCGGAGGCCGCGGCGCCCAGCCAGGCGATGCCGATGGCCAGCACCGCGAACAACACACTGATTGCCAACAACCAGCGATTGCGCAAACCGTCACTGAATTCCTTGCGGGCCATGTTCCAGACAGCGTTCATACGGCCTCCCCGATTGGCGCCGCACCGGCCCGGCTCATGTAGTAGCGGTAAATATCTTCCAGCGACGGTTGATGGATTTCCACGTCGGCCGGCTCGTCTTCATTGAGCAGCTGGCGCAACAGCCCGAGCTTGCTGCCATTGAGTGCGGCCACTTCAAGACCTTCGACGCCCCAGCGCTCGGTGAGGTGCCCGGCGTTGTTCCAGCGTTGCTGCAAGGGCCCGGCGTGCTTGAGGCCGTTGGCGCGAATCAGCGTCGGCAACCCGGCTTCCTCGCGCAAACTGCGTAGACTCCCCAGTGCCAGCAGACGTCCCTGGGTCAGAATCGCGGCGCGGTTGATGTGCGCCTCGACACCGGGCAAGACGTGGGAACACAGAATGATGCTGGTGCCTTGGCTGCGCAGGCGATCGAGCAACCGATACAAGTCCTGAGTGGCGATGGGGTCGAGGCCGACTGTTGGTTCGTCGAGCAGCAACAAACGCGGCTCGCCGAGTAGCGCCTGCGCCAGCCCCAACCGTTGACGCATGCCCTTGGAGTAGGTCTTGACCCGCCGATGCGCCGCACCGGCCAGGCCGACTTCCTCCAGCAGTGCGTCCACTTGGGCGGACGCGGCGCCTTTGAGTCGCGCGAAATGGCGCAAGGTTTCAACACCGCTCAGCTGCGGGTAAAACGTCACGTTCTCCGGCAGATAACCGAGCAGGCGTCGTACGTGGGGATCGCAGGGCAAGCGACCGAACACCCGGACCTGCCCTTCGCTGGGCTGGAGCAGGCCCAGCACCAGTTTCATGCTGGTGGTCTTGCCCGCGCCGTTATGACCGAACAAACCCAGCACTTCACCTTCCGCCAGGCTGAGGTTGAGCTGATGCAACACGGTGGCATGCCCATAGCGCTGGCTGACGCCTTCGATGTCGATGACGTTCATGAGTTGGGCTCCTGGGTCAGGGGTTGAGTGGATGATTTCATCAGCGGATGGCTGTCCAGCACCCCCGGCGATTTCATCACCGGAAAGGCCCGTTGCACCCAGCGCAGCAACTCGATGCCGGGGCTGTTCATCAACAGTCGTACCTGCGGGTACAGCCAGAGCAGGCGGTCGACGTTGTCATTGGGTTCGTAGGCGATATCGCCGAGGCCGTCGTTGTTGCGGTCCCAGCCCAGGTAATCGCTCCAGTAGTTACCACGGCCATCCACCGACCATTCCTGCAAGCGGGTGGCGACGTACTTGACCTGCCGCTGGTTGCCGACAAACGCGTTGTCGGCGATGCGGTTGTCTTCCGAGCCGGCGGTGAGATGGATGCCCACGGCGCTGTGCTCGAAGTGGTTGTGTTCGATGCTGTTGAACAGCGAGTTGTAGATGAACAGCGCCTTGCCCTCGGCGCCGCTGATCATGCTGTCGCCGGTCGAGCCGTCGCGCACGTCAGTGACGAAGTTGTCACGCAAGGTTGAATAGGTGATGTAGTTCATCAGGATCCCGTAGTTCTGGTCCTGTTCGGAGCGATTGCCGATCACCGTGAGCTTGCGGCTTTGCATCAAGGCGTAGCCAGTGCGGGTGCGGCGGGTGGTGTTGCCGATCAGTTGGTTATCGTTGGCGAACATGTAATGCACCCCGTAGCGCAGGTCTTCCAGGGTATTGCCCTGCAGCAGGTTGCCGTTGGAGGTGTCGATGTAGATGCCATCGCGGGTGTCGCGCACCTGGTTGCCAATGACCTTGGCGCCATGCACGGCATACAGGTGAATGCCGTTGCCGCGATCTTGCGAACGCATCGCCGGATCACCCTGAATGCGGTTGTCGATCAGGCTCACATCCTGAGTGCCGTCGACCCAGATACCGAAGCCCTTACCCTGCAGGCGATTGCCTTTAATCACCGCACCATGGGCCTTGGGCTGGATAAACACCGCCGCATTCATGGCGGTGAGGTCGTGTCCCCAGTTTAGAAAGGTGCAGCCTTCGATGGCGACATCCGGCGCGCTGATGATCACACCGTTGCCCTGCCCCTCCCCCTGAAATACCGCGCCGGGCTCGCAGAGAATCTGCATCGGTTGATCGACACTGAACGAGCCCCGGTATTCCCCCACCGGCAGGTGCCAGCGTTGATTGGCGTCCACCCGCAGCGGCAACGAGGTGATGGGTTGCACCGCCAGCGCGCTGCCGGACATCAGCAGGAGCGCAAATGCAATGACCGTCACCGGGTTTCCCTTGCTATCAGTCATTGCTTCGCTCCTGTCGATGGGCAACGGTCAGGCCTTCTCGACCTTCATGCGGCCGACCATTTCCATGTGCAGCGCATGGCAGAACCAGCTGCAGTAGTACCAGTGCAGGCCGGCCTTGTCGGCGATGAAGGTGATCGACGAGGTCTGCTGCGGGCTGATTTCCATGCTCACGCCATGGTTGGTCATCACGAAGCCGTGGGTCACGTCTTCAATCTGGTCGATGTTGGTGATGGTCACCGTGACCTCGTTGCCTTGTTTGACGGTGAACTCCGGCAAACCGTAGGCCGGGGCCATCGAGGTCATGTAGACGCGGACTTTGTTGCCGTCGCGGATGACCTTGTTGTCGGTCTCCAGCTTGATCCCGTCTTTGGCGGCGATCGCCACCGTCTCGGCAAAAAACGGGTCGTTGCGGTCCCAGATCTTCTTGGTCTTGATCTGGTCGCGGCGGGCCATGACGCAGTCGTGGGGTTCGGCGAAGGCCGGGCCGTCATGCACCAGTTTCATTTCCTCGCCGGAGATATCGATCAGTTGATCGTTTTCCGGGTGCAGCGGGCCGGTCGGCAGGAAGCGATCCTTGGAAAACTTGCTGAGCACCATCAGCCATTGGCCGTCGGCCTCACTGGTTTCGGTCAGCGACGCATGGTTGTGGCCTGGCTGGTATTGCACGTCGAGTTTCTGCTTGATGTAGTTGACCTTCTCGCCGGTGTACGCGCGAATGGCCTCCTCCACGTTCCACTTCACCACCTGGCTGTCGATAAACAGCGTGGTATAGGCATTGCCGCGGCCGTCGTAAGTGGTGTGCAGCGGGCCCAGACCGAGCTCGGGTTCACCGACCACCACGTCGCGCGGGTCCTTGAATTTGTCGTCGAACAGATCGTCAAGCTTGGCGATGGCAATGATGGTGCAGGTCGGCGAAAGCTTGCCGTTGGCAATGAAGTATTTGCCATCAGGCGAGGTATTGAGGCCGTGGGGGTTCTTCGGCGTCGGGATGTAACGGGTGAATGCGCTGTCCTTGCCATCGGTTTTACGACCGTCGACCACCGGCACTTTCGAGCCATCCAGGGTGATGAACTTGCCAGCCTTGATCGCCGCTTCGATGCGCGGGATGTTAAACACCACCACCCAGTCGCGCTCGTTGCGCATCATGCCGCCCAGGTCGTAGGCCTTCTCCGAGTTGTAGCAGGTGGACGCCGCGTATTTGCCGGTGTAGTCGGCGTCGGTGTTGTCCAGGTTGCCATCGACAATGACCTGGAAGGCCATCTCCATTTTCTCGGCATCGATGGCGTTAAACATCGTGTAGCTGTTCTTGTCCTGCAGGTCGAAGGTGCTGCCGTCATTGGGGTGTGGAATCACGAATTCGGCATTGGCGAACACGTATTTTGTGTGCGGCACTTTTTGCAGGCGCAGCCCGTGAACGGCCTGCACATTGGGCACGGTAAGCATCTTGTCGCACTTCATGATGTCCAGACGGATACGCGCAACACGGCTGTTGGCCTTGTCATTGATGAACAGGTATTTGCCGTCGTACTTGCCGTCAGTCATGGACAAATGCGGGTGGTGGCAGTCGCCATTCTGGAAATGCGCGCTGTCGCCCATGATCCGTTTGCTTTCGTTGGTCAGGCCCCAGCCAGTGGCGGAGTCGACGTTGAACACCGGTACACGCAACAGCTCGCGCATCGACGGAATGCCCATGATCCGCACTTCCCCCTGATGACCGCCACTCCAGAAACCGTAGTACTGGTCCAGTTCGCCCGGCCCGACGTGGGTTTTGAGTTGCGCGTCCTTGGCCGCTGCCGCCCAGGTCTCACGGGTAAACACCGCGCCACCGATGGCCGTGGCACCGGCCAGTACCGCACCGGTTACCGCACTGGTGCCCAGGAAACCGCGACGACTGAGGCCGGTCGATTCCGGCACTTCAGTGGTTTTCTTGGATTCTGTGTCGTTCATCAGTTGTGTTCCTTGAAGGGATAAAAACGGTCGCAGCGCACAGGCGCTCGCGGGGTTCATTCCAGAGCGCTCACTTCCACGACAGGTATCAGTTGCACAGCGATGGGTGCCGGTTTGCCGCGCTTCTTGCGCTTGTTGATCAGCGGCGGACACTTGTTGTCGTTCTGGTAAGTCATCTGGCAATCGAGGCAGTAGTGGCACTCGTTGGCATTGATTCGGCCATCGGGATGAATCGCCTGGATCTCGCACTCCTTGGCGCACAGCTGGCAGGGTGTGCCACAGTCCTTGCGGCGTTTGAGCCAGTCGAACAGGCGAAATTTGCTCGGAATCGCCAGCGCGGCACCCAACGGGCAGATGTAGCGGCAATAGACTTTGCGGGTGAAGAGGTTGATGACCAGCAGTGCCACCGCGTAGAGGACGAACCACCATTGGCGGTCGAACTTGAGGGTGACAGCGGTCTTGAACGGTTCCACCTCGGCGAACAATTCGGCGGTGGACATCGACTCAAGGGAGAGGCCGAACAGCAGCAGCAAAATGATGTATTTGATGGCCCACAGCCGTTCATGCACCGCGAAAGGCAATTCGTATTGGGGGATTCTCAGCTTGCGCGCGGCTTCGTTGATCAGCTCCTGCAACGCACCGAACGGGCACAACCAGCCGCAGAATACGCCCCGCCCCCACAGCAGAATGCTCGCAGCGGTGAAGACCCAGAGCATGAAGATCAGCGGGTCGGTGAGAAACAGCTCCCAGCGAAAGTGATCGAACAGCGCATGGGCGAAGGTCAGCACATTGACCACCGACAGTTGCCCCAGCGCATACCAGCCGAGAAACACCACGGTAAAGACCAGGTAACCTCGGCGCAGCCAGTGCAGAAAACGTGGCCGACGCGTGAAGGAGTCCTGCAGGAACAGGATCGCCATCAGCAGCAGTAATGCGCTGCCGAGCACGGTGATCTGAAAGGATTTCTGGTACCAGATGGTCAACCACATCGGCCGACCGGCTTCCTCGAGGGCGGCCAATTCTTCGGCGCTGGGCAGTGGCCGCTCAAGGTATGGCTCGGGCAGTTGATAAGGCAGTTCGAAGCTGCTGAACGTGCCACTGAGCGGCCCGGTTTGACGACGCACCAGCAATTCCAGGGACCAGGGCGATCCCGGGTCGAACCGGGCCGGCTCGCGCACAATGAAAATCGACATTTCAGTGAATTCCGGCATGCCCTTGGCAAAGACGTCGGAGAGCCGCTGATGGTCCATGTCGCGAAAACTGATGACGTTGCCGAACTGGCGCAATTGCACCCGATCGAAAATCCCGCCGCGCACATACCCCGAGCCTTTATAGGAAAAAAGCCCACGACCCAGCACCACAATGGCCTGCTCGCCGGGCTTGAGGTCCTGCATAAGGAAGCGATATTGATTGTCGCCCAGCAGCGCACGGCCGATGGTCGGCGGATTCAGGTCGGCGGTGTAGAGCTCGATAAAGGTCTCATCCACCTGATCGGCGGCGGCGTTTTCCACGCCTTCGGCGTCGGTGCCCTTGAAGGCGGCGTCGACCTGGCCACGGGTCAGGTTCAAGCGGCGGATGGCGCCGTTGCCGGTGAGTTGTTCCCAGGTGGCGGGTTCGAAAAAGTCCTGGCGCACGGTGGCAGGCATGCGTGCCACACCGCCCGTGTCCTCGATCAGCTTGAGCGATACGGCCACGTCGTGGGCGGCGCGCATGATGACCTCGTTGACCACCATCGCCGTGACGGTAGCCCCGGCAATCGCATCGACGGTGACGGCCTTCGGGTCGCTGGAATGGCCGACGACCACCCGCTGGCTGACCTTGATGCCCTTGTACCTGGCACTGAAGCCGTGAAGTTTTGCCTCAGGAATGCCGATCAGCAGAATGGGCTCATGGTGCTCCAGCACATAGGCATCCTGAATCGCACCAGCAGTGTCGAGGATCACCTGGGTATTGATCGGCTTGCCCGAGTAGGCAGGAATGTCCACCACGTCCAGACTCTGGAACACATAGCCGAGCACCTTGCCGGCGGCGGACAGCGTGCGCACCTTGAACCGGCCTTCGGGGGCGGATACGGAATCGGTCTGAGGGAAGGTTTTCTCGATGCGCTGCTGCTCGATGTCGCCGTATTCCTTGGCTTGCACCGCCTCAAAGGTGGCGAGCATCAGCATTAGCATGACCACCAGCCCGACGCCCCAGGCGCGCAGGTTGCCGTGTATCGAAGGCGGATGGATTGTCATGGGCTCGCTGATTTCAAAAGGGCTTTCGGTCATGTTAGGGAGCGTTGCGCCCCCTGCCCTTGATTGAAATCAACTTGAGAAATTAGCCCATGAGGACAGGCGCCAATGACTCAAACCGTGCGTGAAAACAGGCCTTTTTGCTCACTACCCAGATAGGCGTCAAACGCCATCGCGGCACTGCGCATCATCAAGTGCCCCTGTGGTAACAGCACCAGTTCGTCGCAGTGGATCTGCAGCAGTCCGTCGCGAACATGCTCCTCCAGTTGGGACAAGGCGTCGGCAAAGTACTCGGTGAAGAGAATGTCATGACGCATTTCATAGCGGTTAAACGTAATACGGCCATGGCACATCAGGTCGCTGATCACTTCGCGGCGCAGCAAGTCGTCTGCGCTCAAGCGGTAACCGCGATGCACCGGTAGCAGGCCTTGGTCCAGACGCGCGTAGTACTGAGACAGCTCCTTGACGCTCTGGCTGTAGCTGTCGCCGACCTTGCCGATCGAGGACACGCCGAGGCCGATCAAGTCGCAGTCGGCGTGGGTGGAGTAGCCCTGAAAGTTACGCTGCAGGGTGCCATTGGCGCGGGCCAGCGACAGCTCGTCGTCCGGCAAGGCGAAATGATCCATGCCGATATAGACGTAACCGGCCGCGGTCAGACGGCGGATGGTCAGTTCAAGCAATTCCAGCTTGCGCTCCGGCGGCGGCATGTCGGCGGGACGAATCAACCGTTGTGCGCGAACCATTTCCGGCAGATGCGCGTAGCTGTAGGCGGCAATCCGGTCCGGACGCAGCGCGATGATCTTGCCGAGGGTGACGTCGAAACTCTGCACGGTTTGCAACGGCAGGCCATAGATCAGATCGACGCTGATCGACTTGAATTGCGCCTCGCGTGCCGCAGCAACCAGCGCATAAATCTGCTCTTCACTTTGCTGGCGATTGACCGCGGCCTGCACGTCGGGGTCGAAATCCTGAACACCGAAGCTCAGGCGATTGAAGCCCAACTGGCGCAGCGACCGGATCTGCTCGGTGCTGATGGTGCGCGGGTCGACTTCGATGGAAAACTCATGGTCATCGCTGTCATCCATGTTGAACGCCTGGTGCAGGCAATCCATCAGGTCCGCGAGCTGTTCACTGGTTAAATAAGTAGGCGTGCCGCCGCCCAGGTGCAATTGCGTGAGTTTACGGGTGCTATCGAACAAGGCCGCCTGCATCGCAATCTCAAGCTTGAGGTACCGAAGGTACTCGACGGCGCGATGGGTTTTCTGGGTAATGATTTTGTTGCAGGCGCAGTAGTAACAAAGACTTTTGCAAAACGGAATGTGGATATACACCGACAGCGGTTTCGACGCGCTCGCCTGGTTGCTCTCGCGGGCGGCACGCTGATAGTCGTCAACGGCAAAGGCCTGATGGAACTGTGGCGCGGTTGGGTAAGAAGTGTAGCGCGGCCCCGGGCGGTCATACTTTTCGACCAGGGCGCGATTGAAATCAAAGGAAGGCTTCATGATCAATCAACTCGCAAATGGGTTAACACCTCGCACCGCCCACATCCTTTTCAAACAGGTTGCAGATGGCATCCACTTCCGGCCGACCGGCAGGGAGAATGCTGATGAAGCGGTCCGACAACTCAATCAACCCCTCACGACTCAATTGCTCCAGCAACGGCCAGACCGACGAGAAATACCTGGAAAAAACCAGCCCATAACGTCTTTCGATGGCGCGTATATCCAATTCCAGATCACACGCCAGTCGCTCCATGACCATTTGCCTGATTTGCTCTCCCGCCTCGAAGCGCCAGCCTCGACACGTCGGCAATTGCCGCATGTCCAGTTGCTGCTGATAGCGTTCAATCTCGTCGGTGTTTTGCGTGTACAAATCGTCGATCTGGCTAATGGCACCCAAACCGAATCCAACATGATCGCAATAGCCGTGACGGGAGAAACCCTCACAGGTACGGCGCAACCGGCCTCGCTCCTGGGCGACGGCCAAATCATCATCGGGCCGGACAAACTGCCCCATACCGATGTAGTGATAACCCGCGCAAAGCAGTTGATCAAAGCAGATTTGGCGCATCGCGCCTTTATCGACCTGGCTGCACGGCGCTCTGACTTTGTCACCGGGCACCGGACGATAGCGCCGTGGTGGCCGGGCATAATCGAACACCATCAGCCGGTCTGGCTCCAGCTTGATAATGCTCGCCAGCTTCAACGCAAAACTGTCTGGCGTCTGCCAGGCATGGCCAAAACCCAGATCGACGTTGATGGATCGAAAACCAAAGGTCCGCGCCGCGTCCATGAGCGACTGGATCGGCGCCGGGTTCTGGTAACAGGCCACCGACCTTTCACAGTCGCTGTCGAAATCCGGAACGCCGATACTGACATGGTTGAAACCGTGGTCGCGCAGCACGCCCATGGTCGCCCAATCGGTTTGATAGAGGTCCACCTCGACGCTGTAGTCGCCGCAATCATGTAAGAGAAAGTTGAAACGGCTACGCAGGTGACTCATTAGCCGCCCTATGTGAGCAGTGGTGAGTGTTCCGCCGCCCAGATGAAACTGTTCCACCCGTTGCTGCGCATCCAGGTGGCAACCGACGAGGTCGATCTCCTGCTCCAGATGCTGGAGGTACTGCTCAATAACCTGGTGCTCGTCGGCGCTGTCACGAGGGGAACAAAAGGAAAGCTTGAGACTGGAGGGTAGCTGCACGTTCAAGGACAGCGGACGTCGCTTCTGGCGGCTGACGCGCAACGCGCGAAGCAGATCCAGTGATCCGATACCCTCATGGAATTTTTGCGTGTCGGCATGACAGTTGGGGTCGAGCACGCCCTGATCGCACCGGGCGACCAGCTCGCCGGGGTTGTAAAAGAAATCGAGCATGAAGGTCTCCGACACTGGCTGCGGATCGTCAGTGTCGGGGTTCAACGATCAATACGCCTTGATTTGCATCAAGCACAAGCAAAGTCTTGGAAGAACTGACTACCCGTCAAAGCCGATCACCAGGTCAGATAAAACATTCCCTTGGCCAGCAGCACGATCACGACCATGTGACAAAACAGGCTGCCGTGGATGAACTGCAGGTACCGCGGACTCATTCGGCCACGCTTGAACAAAAACATGGCCACCAGGAAGTGCAGCAGTACGCTCACGGCCACCGCGACTTTCAAGGCAAGCAATGTGCCTAACGATGAAGCCAATGGTGAGGCAAGGACTGGCAGGTAGCGCAGCCAGACCATGCCGAGCCCCGCACCGAACAATACCAGCAGCACCCACGGCATCAGCGAGCGCGCTCGCCGGCCGATGCCTTCCTCCACCAGCAACATGACCCTGGTGGGTAGCTGTTTGCGGATGCTTTCAAGGAACAGCACTTCGAAGAACACCGTGCCGATAAAGATCAGGGCGGCAAACAGATGCAACGTCAGAATCAGCGGATAGATCATGGAGGTGTCGCCTTGAGTCAAGGCAACCCGTTACGCACGGGTATGTCGATCTCTGGAGACTACAGAGCCGTCCGCTCCATGTGGTTGACATCGATCAAGAAAGCACAAAACCCACACTCACCGCACTCCATCAGTATCGAACGTGCAGGAGCGACCGTTCTTATCGTTGGTCGAGAGAAAAAACTGAAACCTGGGTCACCACTGAGTCAGCTGGCAAGGCAATACTTGTTTCAATGGACGTACCGAGTTGCCCTGCCTTGATTTAAATCAGACGAATCGACAACGAACGAACTCATCCTGCGTTATCGCTTCTCCAGTCTCGACGATGTCAGGGCGCAGCTGGGTTTGAAGTCGGGCGACCCGGTCAAACCCGAGCATGTGGACTAACCTGATGTTTTGATTTCAGCTGCGCCTCGTCCTGGCAATGACACCATTGCCTTTACATCAACCTGGATAAGCAGGTCTGCGATGTATCAGAACTTAGCTCTGCTTGCCGCCTTCCTCCTGACCTACAGCATATTTGCGGGGCGCTTCGAATCTCGCCTGCTCAACGGTCCTCTCATGTTCATGCTTGCCGGCCTGATTCTTGGCCCTGCGTTCCTGGGAATTCTGCAACCCCGGATTGACAAGGACGGCCTCAGGATTCTGGCAGAGCTGACATTGGCCATTGTTCTCTTTAGCGATGCGGCCAATGCTGACCTCAAGGTTTTAAGGGCGCACGAAGGGTTGCCGTTGCGTTTATTGATGATAGGTCTGCCACTGACCATGCTCAGTGGCTGGCTGGTCGGTATCTGGCTGTTCCCGCAAGTACCGCCATTGGAACTGGCCATACTGGCGACCCTTCTGGCGCCCACCGACGCTGCGCTGGGGAAGGCGGTGGTGAGTAATCCCAAGGTGCCCGCCCCCGTGCGTGAAGGACTGAACGTAGAAAGCGGGCTGAATGACGGGATCTGTGTTCCAGTGCTGCTGATGTTCCTTGCACTGCTGGTCGAAGAGCAGACGCAGTCGCCGCTTTCACTCGCGGTAGAGTTGGTTATCGAGGAGCTGGGCATCGGTGCAATCAGTGGTGTGGCGCTTACGCTCATTGCCTGGCTGTTGCAGCGTTACGCCGCAAAACACCATTGGCAAGCCCCCATGTGGTCGCAACTGACACTGCCGGGGCTCGCCATTTTGTGCTTTGCCACCGCGCAAACATTGGGCGGTAGCGGTTTTATCGGCGCGTTCGTCGGCGGGTTGCTCGCCAGTTTTTTGTTTACCGAACAAAAGCATCATCTGCTCGAAGCCAGTGAAGAATTCGCCAGCCTGCTGTCGGTCATCACGTGGGTCGTATTCGGCGCAATTGTGATCCCCTGGGCCTGGAACAATCTCACCCTGAACATCTGCCTGTATGCAGTGCTTAGTCTGACCGTGATTCGCATAGTGCCCGTGCTGATCAGCCTGACAGGAACCGGCTTTGATTTCGAAACCCGCCTGTTCATCGGCTGGTTCGGCCCACGCGGCCTGGCCAGCATCGTCTTCGCCGTCATGATATTGGACTACCCTCTAGAAACCAGTCGCACCTTGGTATCTGTCGCTGCCTGTACCGTTTTACTCAGCGTGCTGCTGCACGGCTTGAGCGCCAATCCATGGGTCTCGCGGCTGGCCGGTCGTATTCATTGATTATTGTCAGAAATGCCACGGTCTGCGGGTGTTAGCGTTTTACGAAAGCGTGGCTAAGCGTTTAGGGAGCGTGAGAATGGGCGCAAACATGATTGTTGTCAGGCAGCTCGTCGGCTTGCCTGTTGCCATTATGGTCGGGGTCTTGAGCCTGGTCGGTTGCGGCAAAGAGCCCGTGACCCTGGCTCGCCAAGCCCCCGATGTGACGGTCATGACGGTCACCGCCCGCGACACCCCGGTAACATTCGAATTCGTTGCCCAAACACAAAGTTCCCGCGAAGTTGAGATCCGCGCCCGGGTTGCCGGCTTCCTGGAGAAGCGGCTGTACACCGAAGGCGATTTGGTAAAAACCGGGCAAACGCTGTTCCAGATGGACCGTAAACCTTTTGAAGCGTCATTGCTGTCGGCGCAGGGCCAATTGGCTCAACAACAGGCACGCTGGGAAGTCGCCAAGGCTACGCTGGCCCGTGTCCGTCCCTTGGCGGCGCAGAATGCGGTCAGCAAGATGGATCTGGACAATGCTGTCGGTGATGAGCGTCAGACACGGGCTGCCGTGCTTGCCGCCGAGGGCACGGTTCGAACCGAACAGTTGAACCTCAGTTACACCACCATAGCCTCGCCCCTCACCGGCCTTTCAAGTTTTGCCAAAAAGCAGGAAGGCAGTTACGTCACGCCGGGTGAATCCGGGCTGCTGACCACCGTTTCACAGATGGACCCTATCTACGTCAACTTCAGTCTTTCGGAAAACGAGACGCTCAAGTTCCGCGACGAGATTGCGTCTGGACACCTTATATTTCCCCTGCGCAGTGAGTTCGTCGTAGAGGTCGTCCTGGCCGACGGCACCGTTGTCCCCGAGCGTGGCCGCCTGAATTTTGCAGCGCCTTCTTATAGCCAGGATACCGGGACCTTTCTGGTCCGGGCGGTGGTTGCCAACCCGACAGGCCTACTCAGACCCGGACAGTTCGTGCGGGTGCGGGCCATCGGGGCTTCCAGGCCGAACGCCATTACGGTGCCGCAGAAGGCCGTTCTGGAGGGAGCCAAAAGCCGTTTCGTCTGGGTGATCAATGCACAGGGCAAGCCCGAGCAACGGGTGGTCGAAGTGGGTGACTGGCATGGCAATGACTGGTTTATCACCCAAGGATTGCAAGCCGGTGAACGCATCGTGGTCGATGGTGCGATCAGAGTGACCCCCGGAGGGCCGCTGAATATCATCGCCCCCCCTCCCCCGGCAACCGAGACGACGGCAAAACCGACAGCCACCGCGTCGGTGCAAGACAGTGGGCGTCGCCCATGAGCATCTCTCACTATTGCATTGATCGTCCCATTTTTGCTTCCGTTATCTCGATCATCATCACCTTGGCCGGTGCAGTGGCGATGGTCAGTTTGCCGGTCGCCCAGTACCCGGATATCACACCGCCGCAGATTACGGTGTCAGCCACCTACCCGGGCGCGGATGCCCAGGTCGTGGCCAATAATGTGGCAGCGCCTATCGAGCAGCAGGTCAACGGCGCCGACAACATGATCTACATGAACTCGTCGAGCTCAGCGACCGGCAACATGACCCTCAATGTGTTCTTCGAGATTGGCACCGACCCTTCCCTTGCCCAGGTAGACGTGCAGAACCGGGTCAACCTGGCCCTGCCGCAACTGCCCTCCGCGGTTCAGAGCCAGGGTATTCAGGTGCAGAAGAAATCTTCGGCCTTCATGATGGTCCTCGCCGTGTACTCCGCAGGTGATCGTTTTGACAGCACTTATGTGGCCAACTACGCCAACCTCTACATTCTGGATGCGATCAAGCGTATTCCGGGCGCCAACCAGGCCAGTATTTTCGGCACACCCGACTACGCCATGCGGATCTGGCTCAAGCCCGACCGGATGGCCCAGTTGGGCATCACTGCGGCAGACGTGCAAAAAGCCGTGTCCAATCAGAACCAGCAATTTGCTGTCGGTCGCGTTGGCCAGTCGCCCACCGGCCAGGCGGTAGAGCAGTCGTTTGCCGTGACCACCAAGGGACGTCTGACCGAGCCGGTAGAGTTCGAGAACATCATTCTGCGCGCCAGCAACGAAGGGGCGGCAATCGTTCGTCTCAAGGACATCGGCCGTGCCGAACTCGGACAAAAAGACTACTCGCTGCGCAGCACCTATCAGGGCCGTCCGGCAACGCTGATTGCGGTGTATCAACAACCGGGCGCCAACGCCCTCGACGTGTCTGCTGCGGTTACCAAGACCCTGGCAGACATGAAGACGACCTTCCCCGAGGGCATCGAATACAAGATCGTAATGGACACCACCGCGTTTACCCGCGCCTCGATTTCCGAGGTGATATACACCTTTTTCGAAGCGCTGGTGTTGGTGGTCATCGTGGTGTTCATCTTTCTGCAGAGCCTGCGTGCCACCCTGATCCCGGTGCTTGCGGTGCCGGTGTCGATCGTCGGCACCTTCATCGGGATGTCGGCATTGGGCTTTTCAGTGAACATGCTGACGCTGTTCGGGATGGTCTTGGCCATCGGTATCGTGGTCGACGACGCCATCGTGGTGATCGAGAACGTCGAACGCAACATGCACGTCCACAAGATGACGCCCAAGGACGCCGCGAAAAAAGCCATGGATGAAGTCGCAGGCCCGGTGGTGGCCATCGTGCTGGTGCTGTGCGCGGTGTTCATTCCGGTGGCCTTCATGGGCGGGATCACAGGCCAGCTCTACAAACAGTTCGCGATCACCATCGCCATCTCTGTGGTGATATCCGGTCTGGTGGCATTGACACTTTCGCCTGCCTTGGCGGCCCTGCTGCTCAAACCCCAACACGGCGAAAAAAATGCTTTTTTCCGCTGGTTCGAGCACAGCTTCGAACGCATGACCGAGGGCTACTCGCGCTCGGTGGCCTTCATGATCAAGCGCTTCGTGATGGCGTTGTTACTGTTCGCCGGCATGATCGCGTTGATTCTGCTCATGGCGCAGCGCATTCCCAGCGCCTTTTTGCCGCCGGAAGATCAGGGGTATCTGCTGGGGGCCGTGATCATGCCCGATGCCGCCAGTCTCGATCGCACCGGCGAGGTGGGCAAAGTAGCCAGTGACTTCTTCATGAACGACGAGGCCGTCGAGGGCGTTGCCATCGTTAATGGTTACAGCCTGCTCGACGGCCAGAACAAGAACAATGCCGGCGCCTTTTTTGTCGGGTTCAAGGATTTCGAGGAGCGCTACAAGGACTCGGACACAATCAAGGAACAAAGCGCCCCCGCCGTCATCCAGAAAGCGGTCCATGCTTTTGCCAACGTTCAAGGCGGGATCATTCTGCCGGTGAATCCGCCGTCCATTCCCGGCCTTGGCACCACCGGCGGCATGGAGGTATGGATTCAGAGCAAGGGGGATGCCGGCGTCAATCAACTGGCAGAAATGGTCGGCACGTTTGTCGCCAAAGCCAGGCAGCGCCCCGAACTCGGCGCCATCACCTCCACCTTCAACGTTTTTTCCCGGCAGTTGCTGGTCGACGTAGACCGGGAAAAGGCAGAGTCGCTGGGTGTGCCGGTGGAAGAAGTCTATAGCACCATGCAAACCATGTTCGGCTCGCTCTATGTGTCGCAATTCAACAAATTCAGCCGGCTGTGGCAGGTGATCCTGCAGGCAGAACCAAGCTATCGCCTCAAGGCCGAGGACCTGCAACAGATCTACGTGCGCAACAAAAACCAGGAGATGGTGCCGCTCAAAGCCGTGCTGACCACCCGCTACGTCACCGGTCCCGACCTGCTGACCCGTTTCAATAACTTCCCCGCAGTCAAACTCACCGCCAACGCAGCCCCCGGTTACAGCTCCGGCCAGGCACTCAAGGCGCTGGAAGAAATAAGCGCTGAAATCATGACCAACGACTACGCCCTGGCCTTGAGTGGTGAAGCCTTCGAGGAGAAAAAAAGCGGCGGAGCCTCGTCCCGGGTGTTCATCTTCGGCCTGATTATGGTGTTCCTGATCCTGGCGGCTCAATACGAGAAATGGTCACTGCCTGTCGGGGTGCTGCTGGCGGTGCCCTTTGCATTGTTCGGTGCGCTGCTGGCTGTGCTGATCCGTGGGTTGAGCAATGACGTTTATTTCCAGATCGGCTTGACCATGCTGGTGGCCCTGGCCGCCAAGAACGCCATCCTGATTTTCGAGTTTGCGGTACTGAACCGCGAAAGCGGCATGTCTGCCTACGATGCCGCCATGACCGCCGCCAAGGAGCGCTTGCGCCCGATTGTGATGACATCCCTGGCGTTTATTCTTGGCTGCGTCCCGCTGGCCATTGCCGTCGGTGCATCCGAAAACAGTCGCCACTCCATCGGCACCGGGGTCATTGGCGGGATGCTGGCGGCGACAGTCATCGCAATCTTCTTTATCCCGCTGTTTTACTACCTGGTCGAACGGTTGACCGAGAAAAAAGGCACGGTCAAGCAGACCACTCAACCACCGCCGTCTACGTCGACCGGGGAGATTCCCGGCGGCGCTGCGCAACACCGACATGAGGGGGATTGAGATGCGCACCTTTCATCTACCCCTCGTGGTGTGCCTGGGCCTGACGGGCTGCATGCTCGGCCCGGATTACCAACGTCCGACCACGGACACTCCGGCAACCTACCGTTATGCAGACCAGGAAGCCCATGACCTGTCCAATACGCTGTGGTGGGAACAGTTCAAGGATCCGGCGCTCAATGACCTGATTCGCACGGCGCTGGCGGAAAACAAAGACATCAAGATTGCCGCCGCCCGGGTCGAGGAATTCCAGGGCCGTTACGGAGTGGTGCGCTCGCAGATGTTTCCGCAAATCGGCGCCGGTGCGCAAGGCAGTCGGTCCAGGGCGCCACGCGACAACGGCCCGGTGCCTTTGGATGCCAACGTCGATCCGATTTACAACAACTACCAGGCCACCCTCAGTGTCAGCTGGGAGCTGGATATCTGGGGTCGTTTGCGGCGCCTCAATGAATCCGCACGCGCTGACCTGCTGGCCTCTGAAGAAGGCCGGCGCACGGTCATTCTGAGCCTGGTGTCGTCGGTGGCATCCAGCTACATCCTGCTTCGCGATCTCGACCGCGAACTGGAAATCGCCCGCACCACTGCCAAGGCCCGCGGCGACTCCTACGAGATTTTCAAACTGCGCTTTGGTGCCGGCACCATTTCCGAAATGGAACTGGCGCAAAACCTTTCCGAGTTCCAGCGCACTCAGGCCTCTGTATCGCAATTCGAGTCCCAGGTTGCACAGCAGGAGAACAACCTGGCCGTGCTGTTGGGACGCAACCCGGGGCCAATTCTGCGCGGGCGTGACCTGGCCCAACTGACGCTACCGTTGGTGCCTGCCGGCTTGCCTTCGGACTTATTGGAACGACGCCCCGATCTGCGTCAGGCCGAGCTGGATCTGATTTCCGCCAATGCCCGCATCGGTGCCGCCAAGGCGCTGTATTTCCCGACGATATCCCTGACCGGGCTACTGGGCTCAGTCAGTGATCAACTCTCGAATTTGTTCACCGGGCCGGCCGCCACCTGGTCCTATGGTGTCGCCGCGAGCATGCCGATTTTCACCGCGGGTGGCATCGCCGGTGAAGTCCAGCAAGCCGAGGCGTTCCAGCAACAAACCTTGCTGGCCTACCAAAAGACCATTCAGTCGGCTTTCAGGGATGTTGAAAACGCACTGGTGGCAGCGAGCAAATCCCGCGAGCAGATGGTGTCCCAGGCCAATCAGGTCGAGGCGTTGCGTACTTACACCCGGTTTGCGCGCCTGCGCTACGACAACGGATACACCAGCTACATAGAAGTACTGGATGCCGAACGCAGCTTGTTCGACGCCGAGTTGAATTACACCCGGACCCGGGGTTCGGTGTTCAGCGCCATGGTCGATGTTTATAAGGCTACTGGCGGAGGCTGGGTTACCGAAGCGGACAAGCTGACCGTCACTGCAAGCGAAAAGCCACCCTGATTAGCGCTAGGCAGATGGGGTCAAAAAAACACCAAGGTTAAGCCCTTGCCCGACGACAAGTATCCAAGCGTCGGGCACAGGGTCAATGCGTCGAGCAGATCCAGGAGTTTCCGATGGCCGACTCAAGCAAGAAAATGAGCCTCATGGGGCTCACCACACTGGTCACGGTGAACATGATGGGCTCAGGCATCATCATGTTGCCGACAAGCATGGCGCAACTCGGGGCCGTTTCATTGTTGTCATGGATCGTCACGGCCATTGGCTCAATGTCCATCGCCTACTGCTTTTCCCAGTGCGGTATTTTCTGCCCGCGTCCAGGAGGGTTGTCTGCCTACACCGAAGAGGCACACGCCAAATCTGGGTTTTTCCTCTGCTCGTACCTGTACTTCCTTTCGCTGGCCATCGCCAACGTGGCCGTCGCCATCTCCGCGGTGGGGTACATGACATCGTTCCTGCCGTGGCTGGGAAGTGGCGCCATTCCATTGTTCATCGGAACGGTCGGCTTGCTCTGGTTGACCACCGTGGCCAACTTTGGCGGCCCCGGCATCACCGGCAAGATCGGTGCGATCACCGTGTGGGGTGTCATCATCCCGGTGGCCGGCTTGTGCATCATCGGTTGGTTTTGGTTCAAGCCTGACGTGCTGGCTGCCGCATGGAACCCCAACGAACTGCCAATCTCCGAAGCCATCAGCAAAGCGATCCCCCTGACGCTGTGGGCCTTCCTCGGCATGGAGTCGGCGGCTCAGGCTTCCGATGCCGTGGACGATCCCAAGCGCACGGTGCCGCTGGCTTGCCTGTTCGGCACGCTCGGTGCAGCAGTGGTTTACGTGCTGTCGACGTCCGTTATTCAGGGCATCATACCCAATGCCGAACTGGCCAACTCATCGGCCCCTTTCGCGCTCGTCTACGCACACATGTTCAACCCGACAGTCGGCAACATCATCATGGCGCTGGCAGTATTGGCTTGTGTCGGTTCGCTGCTGGGCTGGCAGTTCACCCTGGCGCAAACGGCCAAGATGACGGCTGACCAGGGCATGTTTCCCAAACTGTTCAGCAAGGTCAGCGCGCTGAACGCGCCCATTGTCGGCATGCTTGTCTGCGGTGTATTGCAGACCTTGATGGCGCTGTCGACCATATCGCCCAACGCCAGCGCTCAGTTTGCAAAACTCGTCAGCCTGGCGGCAGTGACCAACCTGATCCCCTATGTGACGGCGGCCACCGGCCTGCTGGTCATGATGTACAAAGCCAAAGTCAGCGCAGGCGTATACACCCGCAATACGGCGCTGTTACTGATTGCCGTGGCTTACTCCTTGTACGCTTTGTATGCCTGCGGCAAAGAAGCCGTGTTCGGCGGCGCCCTTGTCCTGGCGTTCGGCTACCTGCTTTACGGCTTCCTCTCCAAACGGTTTGTCGAGCCATCTGCACCGCCTCAGACTCAGGCCAACATCCCTTGACCGTCGTCTTCAGGACTGCCAGCCATCTGAATTCGGGGAACCAGGATATGAACGTTAAATTGTCCAAAGCCAACAACCTGCTGCTCGTCTGCCTGCTCACGCTGATGCCGGTATTGGCGGGTGCCGATACGCTTGAGCGCGTGCGGACGACTCAATCCTTCACCCTCGGCTACTTGCCGAACTTCCCCCCTTTTAGCGCCCAGGCAAGCGATATACCGAGCGGTTATGCGATCGATCTGTGCCTGAAGATCGCCGACAAGGTCAAGACCGAATTGGCTCTGCCTGGTTTGCAAATACGCTACCTGTCGGTCTCACCCACCGACGAGATAAATGCCGTCAGCTCGGGGAAAATCGACATTCTCTGTACACCGACCGCCCCCACTCTGGAGCGGCGCAAGAGGGTGAGCTACTCAGTACCGGTCTACACGGCTGGCCTCTCGGTAGTGGTGCGTCAGGATGCACCGCAGCCGTTGCTCAATGCGCTTGCTGGCAAGGTGGCTAACACCGGACCAACGTGGCGAGCGACGATCAACCATGGGTTGTCCAACCAGACCTATGCCGCCATTGCAGGCGGAGTCACCGAGACATGGATCCGTGAGCGGATGCGATTACTCGGGGTCGTGGCCACGCTTGTCACTGTCGAAAATACCGCGGCAGGCCTCAAGCAGGTCGCCGAAGGCAAGGCCGATGCCTTCTTCGCTGAACGCATGGTGCTGAAAAATCTTCTCGCCACGGATAAGTCTGCAAGCAATCTGGTTTTGCTCGACCGAATTTTCGAGTACGCACCGACTGCAATGGCAGTGGATCGAAACGATGAAGACTTCCGTTTGCTGGTCGATACCGCGCTAAGTGACATGTACCGCTCGGGCGAGATTGAGCAGGCATTCGACAAATACCTGGGTGGCGCCGACGACACGGCCAAAAAGCTGTTCAAGGTCTATGCATTGCCGCAATAACACACCCCGTTTTAGCGAGCGACAAGTAACGTATCCAGCAACGCCTGCAACCCCATGGGCTTGGCAAAATAATAGCCCTGAGCCTGCCCTGCCCCAATTTCGCGCAGCAAGATCAGCGTCGCTTCATCCTCGACACCTTCGGCCACCACGCTCAGGTCCAGCGATTCGGCCATCCGCACAATTGCCCGCACGATCGCGCGACTGCGGGCGCTGGTGGTCAGTTCAAGGATGAAAGACTTGTCGATCTTCAAGCCGCTGAAACGGTATTGATGCACGTAGCTCAGGGATGAAAATCCTGCACCGAAGTCATCGAGCACCACCGACATGCCATTGTCGGCCAATTGCTGCATGTTCTGCCGGGCAATAGCCGGCTCGGCCACCAGGGCACCTTCGGTCAACTCCAGGCAGATCCGCGACGGCGCGACCCGGTGCTGCGCCAACAGGGCAAGCACATCACTGGCAAAGTCCGGGCGCGTCATGCTGTAGCTGGAGCAATTCACGTGCACCGGCGGCCAATTGGCGTGTTGAGGGAGTGCGAGGATTACTGCGACGCTGGTGAGCATGTACAGGTCCAGTCGACCGATCAGGCGCAACCCTTCGACGTTCGGCAAAAACTCCCCTGGTGCGATCACTCGGCCGCTCGGCTGATGCCAGCGGATCAGCGCTTCAAGGGCCAGGAGTTCACCCGTTTCAACGCTGACAATCGGCTGGAAATACGGCAGCAGTTCGTCGGTGCGCTTCAGCGCATTGCGCAAGGCCCCTTCGCGCTCCATCTGGTCCGAGACTTCTCGGCGCACTTCCTGATTGAACACCGCGTAGCTGTCGCGACCGGCACTCTTGACCCGGTACATCGCCGCATCGGCATCGCGCAGCAAGTCGGCCGGTTCGTGATGGAACTGATTGTCGGCGCTGACAATACCGATACTGCAGGATGAAAAAACCTCATGGCCATTGATAAAAAACGGCAGGTCAAACGCCACCAGGATCCGTTCGGCGATTTCGATCACCACGTCCAGCGGCGCGTCGGGAGCGAGCACCGAAAATTCATCGCCCCCCAGTCTCGCGAGCATGTCGGTGTCACGCAGGCAGCTGCGCAAACGGTGGGCGGCTTGCCTCAACAGCAGATCGCCAAAATGGTGGCCGAGGCTGTCGTTGACCATTTTGAAACGATCAAGGTCGATGAACATCACCGCCAGGTGCCCGCCTTCGCTGCCGAATCGCAACCAGGCCTGATTGAGGTGCTGTTGCAGGTAGGTTCGGTTCGGCAGCCCGGTCAGCGCATCGTGGGAGTTTTCGTGTTGCAGCTTGGCATTGGCGTGATCGAGTTCTCGGGTGCGGCTCTGCACCCGGGCTTCGAGCTTGAGGTTGGCGGAATGGATGGCTTCGGCGGCCGTGCGTCGCGACAACGCGGTGTCGATGTGCCGCGACACAAACGTCAGCAGTTCCTGATCACGCAGGGTATACCGCACTTGCGAGGTATAGCTTTGTACCGCCAGTACACCACGCACCACATCGCCATCGAACAAGGGAATGCCCAGCCAGGAGTAGGACCGGTAACACTCTTCGGCAATTTCGATTTCACCGTGCACATGCAATCGTTCAGCCTCGTCGGCGTCAATCAAGCAAGGACGACGCTGACGAATAACGTACTCAGTCAGGCCCCGGCGTCCACGCCGTGCCGACGGACAAGTTGTCTGCCGATCATCAACGTAATACGGAAAAGTCACTTCAGTGGTCGTGTCGTCGAACAGTGCGATGTAGAAGTTCTGCGCGAACAGCAGATCACCGACGATGCCATGCAATGTTTGAAACAGTTCAGCCATATCGCCAGGCTGGCTTGACAGTTCAGCAATCTGGAACAGCGCGCTCTGCAAATGTTCGGCGCGCTCACGTTCTGCCACTTCCTGCCTCAAGGCGTCGTTGAGTGCCGAAAGCTCCAGGGTGCGACGCATGACGATCCCTTCGAGATTCTCGCGGTGCAGGATCCGGTCCAGCGCCATGGCCACGTGGCGGACCACCACCAGAAACAATGCGCGGTCTTCAGCGCTGTAGGTACGGGAAACGTCGTAGACCTGCATGGCCAGCATGCCAAACACGTCATCCGAAGCATTTTTCAACGGCGCGCCCATCCAGAACTCGGGACGATCCCCCACGCAGTAGAAGCGGCCCTCGGCCTGAGCCGCGCGAATGCCGGCGGCGTCGATCAGCAACGGCTGGCCGGTGGTCAACACCTGGCCGGTCAACGACAGGTGTGAAACATCAAGGTACTCGTAGTGTTCGGCCTCCACGGCATCAACGTCGATGATGTCGACGTAATACGGATAGTCAATCTTGCCGGTGTGCGGGTCATACAGTGCGAGATAGAAGTTCTCGGCGTCGATCAGGCTGGCGAGTAGCCGGTGAACCCCCACCAGAAATACAAACCGGTCGCGGGTCGAACTCGCGAGGTAGGTAATTTCATACAGCACCCGTTGAGTAATTTGCGCTCGGGCAAGAGTATCGGTCTGTACCTGCATGCCCAGGCGCTGGGCAAATTCGGCGAGCGCCGGTTCCGCAGCATCCTTGATGGGCGCGAGCAGCCATCCCAATACACTTTCGCCTCGACCGGTCGGCCATCGGTGCAAGTGCCGGGCCTGGCAAAAAGCCTCAAATTCTTCACTCGCCACACTGGACGGCCACTTCGCCTGCGGATCGCCCTGCCCGACCAGATGCATGTGTTCGCCGGCACGGTACACCACCCATGCGGTGGTGTGAGCCCAGTGGCGAGCCGAGGTCAGCAATTGTTCAACCGTTTCTTCATGGCCCTTGCAGGCTGTGCCGACAGCATCCGGCCGACTCTTCGGTAGCGTGGCGACAACGGATTGCTGCGGGGAGTCGGACAATGGACAAAAACTCATCAGCGCTCCCTGTGCCAAAACTGGCGATATCCACTTTTTAGTTGCTAGCAATACGCCAGTGTTCTTCCCGTTTAAAGCTTATGTACCTTTTTATCAATAGTTTTATTCGCTTTAGTACCCATGAAAGATTTGACGACGCACTCAGAACTTTTCGGGAATGCGTTTTAGTGGGTAATCCGGTTCGTGATAACCGCCTGGCCGCTGACGCTTGGGCAACTTCACTTTCTCGCGCGGCACCTCTTCATAAGGAATGCGGCTGAGCAAATCGGTGATGATGTTCAGGCGAGCCCGTCGTTTGTCGTTCGAGTTGGCTACCAGCCAGGGAGCATGTCCGGTATCCGTCGCCTTGAACATGTCATCACGTGCACGCGAGTAGTCATACCAGCGGCTGTACGACTTCAGGTCCATTGGGGTGAGCTTCCAGATTTTGCGGCCGTCCTCAATCCGCGCTTCAAGCCGTCGGGTCTGTTCCTGCGGGCTGACTTCCAGCCAATACTTGAACAGCATGATGCCCGAGTCGACGATTGCGCGCTCGACCAAGGGGACAGCCCTCAGGAAACTGACTGCCTGCTCTTTGGTGCAAAACCCCATCACGCGCTCGACGCCCGCACGGTTGTACCAACTGCGATCAAAGATCACCACTTCGCCAGCCGCAGGCAAATGTGGCAGGTAACGCTGCACATACATCTGGCTTTTTTCGCGATCGGTCGGGGCAGGTAACGCCACAACGCGAAAGATCCGTGGGCTCACGCGCTCGGTCAGCGCCTTGATGGTGCCGCCCTTGCCCGCCCCGTCGCGGCCCTCGAAGACAATGCAGATCTTGATGCCCTCATGCCGCACCCATTCCTGCAACTTCACTATTTCGACATGCAGTCGGCGCAGTTCACTCAGGTAGTCCTTGTTGGACATCTTCGCGATGTCGACGGAATGACGTTTCTTGGTGGATTTCTTGTCCTTTGCCATGAACAACACCTCGCAGTCGATTGGCTCGCTGAGTTTAGTCCATGGTTGAAGATTTACCGGCGCCGAGGACGCCGTCGAGGATTTAAAAGACAAAACAAAAAAAAGTGGGAGCGGGCTTGCTCGCGAAGAGGTCGTGTCAGTCAACATCCGTGTTGAATGACACACCGCTTTCGCGAGCAAGCCCGCTCCCACGGGGATTGCATCAAGCCGCCAGTTACCTCAACAACATTTAGGCCCGGCCTTGCTCCCGTAACGCGCTTCCTGGCGTTCCCGGAAGAACACTTCGTAGCTCATCACCGGCTTGTCCGGGTGTTTGCCCTGCATGTGTTCGACGTAGGTGTCGTAGTCCGGCATGCCCACCATCAAGCGCGCGGCCTGACCGAGGTATTTACCGAGGCGACTCAGGTCATTGAACATTTGGCGCCCTCCTCCCTCACGCTTGCGGCAGCGCCTGGTATGGGGCTTCTTTATCCGTACGCTCCTTGGAGCCCCAGGCCGCAATGCCGACCTTGAGCGCAAAGAACAGGATGCTGAAGACCACCAGCAGGAACAGCGCGGTCAGCGTTGCGTTGGTGTAGGCGTTGTAGATCACGTGGTGCATCTGGTCGATGCTCTTCGCCGGGGCGAGGATCTGGCCGTTGGCCAGCGCATCGCTGTACTTTTTGGCCAGGGCCAGGAAACCGATCGCCGGGTTGGCATCGAACAGCTTGATGAAGCCTGCGGTGGTGGTGCAGATCAGCAGCCACACGGCTGGCAACATGGTCACCCAGACGTAGCGCTGACGTTTCATTTTGATCAGCACAACGGTCGCCAACATCAGCGCGATACCGGCCAGCATCTGGTTGGAGATACCGAACAACGGCCACAAGGTATTGATGCCGCCCAGAGGGTCGATCACGCCTTGGTACAGCAGATAACCCCACATCGCCACGCAACCAGCGGTCGCGATCAGGTTGGCGGTCCAGGATTCAGTGCGCTTCAGCGACGGTACGAACGAACCGAGCAAATCCTGCAACATGAAACGCCCGGCACGGGTGCCCGCATCGACGGCCGTCAGGATGAACAACGCTTCAAACAGGATCGCGAAGTGGTACCAGAACGCCATGGTGTTTTCACCTGGCAGAACGTGATGCAGGATCTGCGCGATACCGACCGCCAGGGTCGGCGCACCGCCAGCACGGGCCAGGATCGTGGTTTCACCGATGTCCTTGGCCACCGCTTGCAGCGCTTCCGGAGTAATTGCAAAACCCCAGCTGCTGACGGTCTGAGCAACCGAAACAGCATCAGAGCCAACCAGCGCCGCCGGGCTGTTCATGGCGAAGTACACGCCCGGTTCGATCACCGAAGCCGCGACCATCGCCATGATGGCAACGAAGGATTCCATCAGCATGCCGCCGTAACCGATGTAACGGGCATGACCTTCGCTGGCCAACAGTTTCGGCGTGGTGCCGGAGGCAATCAGTGCATGGAAACCCGAGACCGCGCCGCAGGCGATAGTGATGAACAGGAACGGGAACAACCCGCCTTTCCACACCGGGCCAGTGCCGTCGATGAACTGGGTCAGTGCCGGCATTTTCAGGTCGGGCATGGTGATCAGAATGCCGATCGCCAAGGCCACGATGGTGCCGATCTTCAGGAAAGTCGACAGGTAATCACGCGGGGCCAGAATCAGCCACACCGGCAATACCGCGGCGACAAAACCGTAGCCGATCAACATCCAGGTGATCTGAATGCCAGTAAACGTAAACGCTTTGGCCCAGACCGGATCAGCAGCAATCTGCCCACCGAGCCAGATCGAACCGAGCAGCAACAGCACACCAATGATGGAGATTTCACCAATGCGACCCGGGCGGATGTAGCGCATGTAGATGCCCATGAACATCGCGATCGGGATGGTCGCCATCACCGTGAAAATCCCCCACGGGCTCTCGGCCAAGGCTTTCACGACGATCAATGCCAGCACCGCAAGGATGATGATCATGATCAGGAAGCAGCCGAACAGCGCAATGGTCCCGGGGATGCGGCCCATTTCTTCCCGGACCATATCGCCCAGGGAACGGCCGTTGCGGCGGGTGGACATGAACAGGACCATGAAGTCCTGAACCGCACCGGCCAGCACCACGCCGGCAATCAGCCAAAGCGTACCGGGCAGATAGCCCATCTGCGCCGCCAAAACGGGACCGACCAGCGGACCTGCACCGGCGATGGCCGCGAAGTGGTGACCAAAAAGTACGTGTTTGTTGGTCGGCACGTAGTCCAGGCCATCATTGTTGATGACGGCGGGCGTGGCACGATTGGGGTCGAGTTGCATCACCTTGGTGGCGATGAACAGGCTGTAGTAGCGGTAGGCAACGAGGTAGATAGCGACTGCTGCGACTACGATCCACAGGGCGTTGATCGCTTCGCCGCGGCGCAAGGCCACGACACTTAGCGCAAACGCTCCCAGAACAGCCACGGCAAACCAGGCGAGGTGTTTAGCCATACGGGGCATAGCGTGTCTCCTGCCGACAGCCAGTGGACTGCGGCGGTAATTTTTTATAATTGTGTCCGCGGTGCGGAGCTGGCCCAATATCCCCGCATGCCGTCCACAAATAAATCCGCGTTACTACGTACATGGCGCCTACGTAGTTCTACGTAGATGCGCTGATTCCTCTGTAGTAGCGAGCCTGCTCGCGATAGCGGACTGACATTCACCATCAATGTCGTCTGACTACCGCTATCGCGAGCAGGCTCGCTCCTATAAGGGTTTTGCATTTCACCTGACAGACATCCCCGCCGCAGGTCATTCCGTCCAGCACCGCTACTGGACGCGCGTATCTTTGGCATATGATGCCGGGCCATCGCCTTCCCTCGGTCCGGTCAGGAGCCAAGATGCAGCTCAAACACAAAATCGTCGCGCTCGGGATTCTGCCGCTGGTGTTGGCGATCGCGGTGATCTGCGCGCTGGTGATTTCCCTCAATCGCCAACTCGGCGATCAACAGGCGCAGCTGATTGAAGACAGCATTCTGGCGAGCAAACGCGCCGAGCTTAAAAACTACGTGGAAATGGCCCAGAGCCTGATCGCGCCGCTCTACGACGACGGCCACGGTGACGAGCACGCCCAGCAACAGGTGCTGGAAGAACTGCGCAAGCTCAGCTTTGGCATCAACGGCTACTTCTTCGTCTACGACCGTGAGGGTCGCAGCCTGATGCACGCGCGCCAGTCGGAACTGGTGGGCAAATACCTGTGGGACATGAAAGATCCCCAAGGTTTGCCGGTGATTCAGGCACTGCTCAAAAGTGCGCAATCCGGCGAAGGTTTTCAGCGCTACGCCTGGAACAAGCCTTCCTCCGGTCAGGTCACCGACAAACTCGCGTATGTAGTGATGCTGGACCGTTGGGGCTGGATGCTCGGTACCGGCATCTACCTTGAAGACGTTGAGCGCGCCACCCAGCAGGCGCGTGACGAAGTGGCCCACGGCATCCGCAAGACCATGCTGGCGATTGCCGCGGTGGCGCTCGTGGCTGTGCTGTTCGTCTTCGCCAGCGGCATGACGCTCAACGTCAGCGAGCATCGCCTGGCGGACAAAAAGCTCCAGCGCCTGACCCAGCGGATCGTCAGCCTCCAGGAGGAAGAGCGCTCACGGGTTTCCCGGGAGCTGCACGACGGCATCAGCCAGGTGCTCGTCTCCATAAAATTCCAGTTCGAACTGGCCAGCCTGCTGCTGGAGAATGGCCAGGCCAACGACAAGGGTTTGAATACGCTGAAAGATGCCACGGAGCGCCTTGGCGACGCGATTGGCGAGGTTCGCAGCCTCTCTCACGATCTGCGCTCGTCATTGCTCGACACGCTGGGCCTGCCGGCGGCGATCGGCCAGCTCGCCGCCGAATTCGAGCAGCGCAGCGGTCTCACCGTGACTTACGACGATAATGAATTTGACTGTGAACTGGTCGACGGCGCGGCTGTTTCGCTGTTCCGGATTGTGCAGGAAGGCCTGACCAACATCGAACGCCACGCACAGGCTAAAAACGTTTCGATTACCCTGCATGGGTCACAGGAATCCGTGCGGTTGACGGTGGTCGACGACGGTGTCGGTTTTAATGTCGCCCAGGTCGAACGCCGCCACGCGGGCATCGGCCTGCGTAATATCCGTGAGCGTGTCGAACATTTTGGCGGGCGGTTCGACCTGATATCGATGCCTGGAAGAAGTGAGCTGGACGTGCTGCTGCCGATGAAAATGCCCGGTGCGAAACGCTGACCCACCCCCTTACAACAAGAGTGAATATCTGCGATGAACCTGCCCTATCCGATCCGCGTCGCCTTGGTCGACGATCACTCCCTGGTCCGCGACGGGATCAAAGCGCTGCTCGCGGTCATGGCGCCCCTGGAAGTGGTGGGCGAAGCCGAAAGTGGCGCGCAGGCCATCGAGATGGTCGGGCGCTGCCAGCCAGACTTGTTGCTGGTCGACATCAGCCTGCGCGACATGAACGGGCTTGAGCTGACCCGCGTGCTGCGCAGCCAGTATCCGTCGCTCAAGGTGCTGATGCTGAGCATGTACGACAATTATGAATACGTGAGTGAATCCGTTCGCGCCGGCGCCAGCGGCTATGTGCTGAAGAACTCACCGTCGCGGGAAATCATTGCGGCCATCGAAGCCATCGTCAGTGGCGGCACGTTCTACAGCGCCGAAATCGCCCAGCGGCTGATAGCCGACAAAAGCACCGACAATGAGCTGACCCCTCGCGAAAGCCAGGTGTTGTACAAAATGGCGCAAGGATTGAACAACAAGGAAATGGCCCGCGAGCTCGACATCAGCGTGCGCACTGTGGAAACCCATCGTTTGAGCATCCGCCGCAAACTGAACATCGACAAACCCGCAGCCCTGGTCAAGTATGCGATCGATCACGGGATCATTTCGCGCTAGCAGGCACGCCTTGCACTGCCTCGGGATTGACCACCTTGGCAGAGCGGATAAACAACGCCCGCACCTTCTCCCAGAAATTGCCCCCCAGCACAAAAAGACTCATGAGTGTCCTGCCTATCAATGATCGCAGAAGGTTTGAGGGTGCCTGAGAAGCTTAACAGCCGGTTGCTCATTTGGACGGCTATGCTCCAGTGACCTTCTCTGGTTGGACGATACGCGATGCCTCGAGGCCGTTCCTTGCAAAGACTGCCAGGCCACCTCCTCCTGCTCGGCGCACTTGGCCTGAGTGGCTGCGTGCGGCTGGGGCCGGACTTCCAGCCGCCGGGCGAAACGTGGGTCGAACACTGGAATACCGCAGCCCTTGAACACGCCAGTCAACGCGGACCGAATCCGGATATCCGCCAGTGGTGGCAGGTCTTCAACGATCCGCTACTGAATCAGCTGATCGCCGAGTCGGATGCAAATAATTCCAGCCTGAAAATCGCCGGCTTGCGCGTGATGGAAGCCCGTGCCCAGCTGGGCATAGCGCAAAGCGCTCTGTACCCGCAACTGCAGCAAGCCAGCGCCGACAGTTTGTACTTCAATCGCCGGCAATCGGGTGGCACCAATCCCCAGGACAGCCATTTCTGGCAATACAGCGCTGGGTTCGACATGGGTTGGGAGCTGGACTTCTGGGGGCGTTTCAGCCGGGCCATCGAATCGTCCGACGCCAGTTATTTTGCCGCTCAGGCCAACTATGAAGACGTGCTGGTATTGCTGCGCGCCCAGGTCGCGGACACCTACTTTTCATTGCGCACCACCGAGGCACGGTTACGCGTCGCCCGGGAGAACGCCAAACAACAAAAGCGTAATTTCGAGATCACCGAAAAACTGTTCAACAGCGGCCAGCAAGCGGAACTCGACCTGCAACAGGCCAAAACCCAATACCTCGGCACCCTGAGCACCATCCCCTCCCTCGAAGACCAGTTGCAACGAACGCGTAATGCGTTGGCCGTGCTGATCGGGCAACCGCCCGGCGCGTTGCCGATGCTCGTGAGCAACGAAGGCTTGATCCCGCTGGTCGATCGCGCCGTGCTCCAGGATGTGCCGGCCAATCTGCTGCTGCGCCGGCCCGATGTGCGCGCCGCCGAGCTGAATGTCGCCGCCCAGTCGGCATTGATTGGCGTGGCCGAAAGTGACTTCTATCCGTCGCTGACCTTGCTTGGCAGCATCGTCTGGTCGGCCGACACGCTAAACGGTACGTCCCGAAGCCTGGACCTGATCGGCGGCCCCAGCCTGCGCTGGAACCTGTTCGACCATGGTCAGATCAGCAATAACGTACGCGTCCAGGATGCGCGGTTGCAGCAACTGATCGAGGCGTACCGCGACAAAGTCCGCCAGGCCGCGCGGGAGGCTGACGATGCCGCCACTGGTTTGATCAAATCGCTGGAGCGCGAACGCATCCTGAGCGAAGCCGGAGTGGCCGCCAAACGCTCGCTGGTGCTGGCCAGCACGCAGTACCGCGAAGGTTACTCGGACTTTCAGCGGGTGCTCGATGCTCAGCGCGCACTGCTCGAACAGCAGGACAGCTACCTGGTCGCCCGCAGCAACGCGGTGAGCAACCTGATTGCCCTGTACAAATCCCTCGGTGGCGGTTGGTACAGCGCCCAGCCCAAAGTCGATGAAGCCACCCGCCAGCAGATGGAAAAACGCACCGACTGGGGCGACCTGCTGAGCGAGCCCGCCACCCTCCCTGCCCCACAAGGTAAACAGCCATGAGTGAAACCGTGCAGCCTGTCCCCGAGGCGCCCGCCCCAAAGCCTCCTGAGCCTGCCGCCGACCCGGCGAAAAAAGGCATCAAATGGGTGCTGCTCCTGATCCTCCTGAGCCTGGCGTGGTACCTGGCGGCCGACCGTTTCACGCCCTATACGCAACAAGCCCGCGTGGGCGCCTTTGTCATTCCGGTCGCCTCGGAAGTCGCCGGCCGGGTGATCCGCGTCAACGTGCGCAACAATCAGGACGTCCAGGCGGGCGACGTGCTGTTCGAAGTGGACCCGCAGCCCTACCAGATCGCCGTCGACCGCGCCCGCGCAGACCTTGAATCGACCCGTCGGCAGATCGGCGCCAGCACCGCCGGCATCGCTTCGGCGCAAGCCAACTTGCGCGCGGCCCAGGCCAACGAACTGAAGGCGAAACAAGACAATCAACGTTTGGAAGGTTTGTACCGCGAAGACCCCGGAACCATTTCCGTGCGTCTGCTCGAAGTGTCTCGCGCCAATCGTGAACAGGCGGTCAGCCAGGTCGCGGCCGCCCGCGCCGAAGTGCAACGCGCCCGCGAGCAAGAAGGTGGCAGCGAGGAAGACAACGCCCTGCTGCGAAGCGCCGCCACGGCGCTGTCGAAAGCCGAGCTGGATCTGTCCAACACGCAGATTCGCGCCCGTTCGGCGGGGTTGGTCACCGACCTGCGCACCGACGCCGGGCAGTTCGCCGCGGCCGGTGGCCCGGTCATGACCCTGATTGCCATCCACGATGTCTGGATCAGCGCGGACATGACTGAAAACAACCTCGGTCTGGTGAAAGTCGATACGCCCGTGGCGATCGTCCTGGATGCATTCCCGGGCGAAGTGTTCGACGGACGCGTGCGCAGTGTCGGTTATGGCGTCAGTGTCGGACAGACACCGGCGCCTGGCACCTTACCCAGTGTCCAGAACAGCCGCGACTGGCTGCGACCGGCCCAGCGTTTTCCGGTGATTATCGAGCTCTCCGAAGACGCCCGAAAAAGCTTGCGTGACAGCGGCGCCATCCGTGCTGGCGGGCAGGCCGAAGTCATGGCCTTCCCGACTCAAGGCAACCCGCTGAACCCGTTGGGTCGGCTGTTTGTGGGTTTCATGAGCTGGCTGAGCTATGCCTACTAAACGCACGCCCCGGGAACAGCGCGCATTACGCCTGGCCACTGGCACGGCGCTGTGCCTTGCCGCCAGCTTCGGCCTCGGGTTGCCGATCCCCTTTCTCGCGCCGGTGCTGTGCCTGATCCTGCTGGCGTCGATCAATCGCCCGTTGCCGTTCAAGGCAGCCGTGGTGCTCGCACTGGCTGCGATGTTGACCACGGGCCTCGGCCTGTTGTTGATCCCGATCCTGCGTTATTACCCCGTCAGCGGCGTGCTGCTGATCGGTCTGAGCCTATTCCTGGTCTTCCGTTTTGGCCTGCGCGGTGGAAATGCCCTGATCGTGACCTTTCTGGTGATTGGCCTGACGATGATTTCCTCGGCCGGCGTTGCCGAATTCGATCTGGCGGCGATGGTCATCGGTGCCCTGGTCAAGGGCTTGCTGCTCGCCGTAGCGGTCGTGGCGGTCAGTCACGGGTTATTCCCGGATCCGCCCAACGCCCCTTCCCCGCCGCCTGCCCCGACGTTGCCCGCCGAAGAGGTCAGCCGAGTGGCGCTACGTGCAACCCTGATTGTGTTACCGACGTTCCTGCTCGCCTTGATCGACCCGGCCGGTTACCTGCCGATCATCCTCAAGGCCGTCAGCCTGGGCCAACAAAGCTCCACGACCAACGCCCACACAGCCGGTCGCGAACTCGTTGGCTCAACCTTGCTCGCAGGCCTGCTGGCGATCCTGTTCTGGAGCGCCCTCAGCCTGTTTGTGCACCTTTGGATGTTCTTTCTGTGGATGCTGCTGTTCGGCCTGGTGCTGGCGCGCAAGCTCTACGCGCTGAGCCCGACCGGGTTCAGCCCGGGGTTCTGGCTCAACACCCTGATCACGCTGATTATCCTGCTGGGCCAGTCGGTTCAGGACAGCATCGCAGGCAAGGACGTGTACACCGCGTTTGCGGTGCGCATGGGCTTGTTCCTCGCCGTCACGTTGTACGCCTGCCTGATGGTTTATCTGCTCGAGCAGCGGCCGCGAAAGACTCAGGGATTAACCTGATACCCCTTGCCCTGCAGGCAACTGGTGTACGCCGTCGAGGTAGTTGCAGCACTGGTTTTCTCTTGTGCCCGGCGCTCCTGACGCTGACGCGAGCCGCCCACCACTGCACCGGCCACGGCGGTCTCTTTCGCGCGGTCCTGCCGATAGTCCTGTTTCGTGTCGTCATCGATGCGCTCATAAAACTCGTCATGCTGACGCCCGCGCACTTCTGCCCCGGCCGATCCCGCGGCGGCCCCCGCGGCAGCACCGCGCAATCGCCCTCCGGAAGCAGGCTGTGCGGTCGACGCGGCCTGACTGGACGCGATGCTGTTGCATTCATTGATGTCCAGCTGGGTCTGTTGCGAACTCTGCCCTTTCATCGGAACGACCGTTGCAGCCCAACCCTGGGTGCACGCAACCGTCAATGCGATGCTCAGGCCGATGGATGACACCTTGCTCATAATGACCTCCAACGCAGCCCGTCACTCTGCACTAACCCCGGGTAGCTGATCCCGGGCTTGATTCAGCAACAAAGAGTGTAGATCACGCGGCACTCACTCTCTGCACGGTATTGCCTGATCCTGACGGCGAACAGGATTCTTTTCGATCGTTTTGGCGTGATGGCCTAACCTCATAGGTTGAGCGACCCACCACAGAGTCGAGCACCCCCATGCGTAATGCATTGAAGTCAATGATGTTCGTCGTGCTCACGCTGCTTGCAACCAGTGACGGAGCGCTGTCGGCCGCCGACATACCGCCGGCTGCAGGTATTACATCGGGTACTTCGTCGTTAGTCATTTCTCAGAGTGATCTGCAAAACCTGCAAATCCGCCTTGACCGAATCAAGCAACAGATTTCGCTGGCCAATAACCTCACCCAGATGGTCGGCCTGCAAGATGCTGTTCAGTCGTTTATCAACGACGTGGATAGCCTGCAGTCATCCCTGCTGCCCGAACAGAAGCAACTGCAAGCCCAACTTGATGTGTTGGGCCCGGTATCACTCGACGATGTAGAGTCAGAGAAATCGGATATCGCGACGCAAAGAGCCTATCTCTCCGAGCAAAAGACCAAAGTCGATTCCAGCCTCAAAACCCTGACAGCACTCAGAAACAATGCTGCCGGTCTCCTTATTCAAATCGCCGGCATTCGCCGCAACCTGCTGGAATCCGAAGTCACGCTGCGCAGCGGCAGTATCCTGGGGCCGGGGTTCTGGGCTCCGTTGTTCAGTCCGCTGAAGGAGGACCGCCAGCGGCTGAGCGAATTCATCCAGCAGGCTTCCAGCGCAATCAAGGCCGCCTGGCAACCCGGCGAACGCCTGTTCACCATCGCATTGATCGTGCTGGCCCTGGGTGTTTGGTCCTGGGGCCGAAGAATCGCGGAGCGCGGGCTGACCTGGGTGTGTATTCATCGAATGCCGGAAGGACGTTTGCGTCGAAGCTCGCTCGCACTGGCCTCTGTCGTGGCCACGCTGCTGACCACGGCTTTTGCAATGCAACTGCTGTTTTATGCGCTCACCCGGCAATTGCCGTTGTCGCCTTTGATTCAGAACTTTGCCGATGAATTCGAAAAAATCATCTATGTGTGCATCCTGATTACCGGTCTGAGCCGGGCGCTGCTGTCGACCCGACATCCTTCCTGGCGACTGCCGGCCATCTCCGATCCCGTGGCACTGGCAATCCAGCCCTTCCCCAGAATACTGGCCGTCACACTGCTGATTCTGGTCAGCCTGGCACAAATCACCAACGTCACCGGCATGAGCCCGCCGGCCATTCTGTTTGGCCGCGGTTTGATCGCGCTGGTGGTCACGCTGATTATCGGCACGTTGTTCCGGCGAGCCAGCAGAGTCCGCAGAGCCGTTGCGGCTACCGGGGAAGCGCCCGAATCGAGTACCACCCTTGCCGGCCTGATTTATTCGTTGGCCGGTTTTGCGACGGTGGTATCGCTGATTGCGCTGCTGATCGGCTACATCTCCCTGGCACGGTTCATTACGTACCAACTGGTCTGGGGTTTTATCATCCTGTCGGGCTTCTACTTGCTGACGCAATTGTTCAGAGACAGCTGTGAGTACCTGTTTTCACCCAAGAGTCCAAGCGGCAAGGCGCTCAAACAATTGCTCGGAATCGGCGATGTACGCCTTGAGCAAGCGTCGATCATTCTGTCCGGTGTCGGTCGCGCCGGTTTAATGCTGCTGGCGGTCATTTCACTGTTTGTCGGTGGCGTCGGCACGACGCTGGGGCAACTGTTTACCCAGACGTTCGCCATCCTCGGCGGCGATGGCCTGCGCAAACTCAATATCATCCCGGGCCATTTGCTGAATGCGCTACTGGCCCTGTTCATCGGCATCTACCTGATTCGCGCACTGCGCCGATGGCTGGATAACGAGTTCCTGCCCAAGACCGACATGGACCCCGGCATGTGTGCCTCGCTCAGCACACTGTTCTCAAATATCGGTTACGCCCTGGTGATACTGCTGACCTTGTCATCCCTGGGCATCGAGTGGACCAACCTGGCGTGGATTGTCAGCGCCCTGTCGGTGGGGATCGGCTTCGGCTTGCAGGAAATCGTCAAAAACTTCGTCTCCGGGCTGATTCTGCTGACCGAGCGCCCGGTCAAGGTCGGCGACCTGATCAGCATCAGTGGCGTCGAAGGCGACATCCGCCGCATCAACGTCAGGGCCACCGAAATACAACTCAGTGACCGCTCGATCGTCATCGTGCCCAACTCACAACTGATCTCGCAGAACCTGCGCAACGTCACCCTCGGCGGCAGCGCACAAGGGGTGGCGACACTGGAGCTGATGTTCCCGCTGGACATCGATCCGGAGCAAGTTCAAAACCTGCTGTACGACACGTACCGCGAGAACGAAACCATCCTCGACAAACCGGCTACCTTCGTCCGGTTCAGCAAACTGACCCCCGAAGGCATCACGCTGACGGTCACGGGCTACGTCAGCAGCCCGAGAATCGTCGGCACGACTAAAAGCGATTTGTTGTTTGAAATTCTCAAGCGATTGGGTGCGGCCGGGATTGAACTGGCGAAACCTGCATCGACGGTTTGAACAAAAAACCGGTCGTTCAGCCAGTCACTGCGCCCTCTCGGCGAGGCTGAACTTGCGAATCAGGTCCTGCTCGGGCGAATGCGCTTGAGCGTTTCACTCGGCAGTTCCTTGAACAGCGCCCGGTAACTGCTGGAAAACCGCCCCAGATGCCAGAACGACCAATTCATCGCCACTTCGGCAACGGTGGTGTCATTCGGTGTTCGCGCGAGCAATTCGCGGTGGGCGCTGTTGAGGCGGCGCAGGCGCAGCCAATGGGTGGGCGTCATCCCGGTGAAGGCCTTGAACGCGTGCTGCAACTGCCGCAGGGAAACCCCGGCCACCTGGGAAAGCTCCAGCAGGTTGAGGGTTTCTTCCGGTGAGTCGGCGGCCCATTCGCCGATGCGTTTCATCACTGCGCGTTCTTCGGTGCGGCGCTGCAGGCCGCCGTGATCGAGGCACACACAGGCGTTGTCGAGGATGTACAGGCAGTCTTCGAGCAGTTGCTGGGTCAGCGCTTCTTTGCTCGGCGGGTCGAGCGTTTCGGCGAGGCGGGTCAAGGTGCCGCTCAACCAGCGGCTGAACAAGGCGTTCTGCCCCGAGTTCAGCGGCGACATGAACAAGCCTTCCAGCCGCGCAACATTCAAACCATGACGCTGCACGAACTCCGGACCAAACACCACGGCGACTTCCTGGTAGTTCTCCGGGGTGATCCAGATGTTGCGGCTTTCGCCATTCAACACATACAGCGCGTTGTCGCTGCGATCGAAACAGAACGCCAGCGAACCCTCGGGCGCGCTGAAATTCTGTTCGACCCGGGTGTTCATCTGCTCTTCGTAAATCTCCACGCCTTGCAGGTCCAGGTAGCGCACACGCCCGGCGAAATGCCCCGGCGACATTTGCTGGTAATGCTGAACCCAACCCGGCGTGGCGCGGATTTGCGCAGCGACATCGTCGGTGTTGAACGCTTGAACCTGAATTGGACTGGACGCTGACATGAATGACCTTACGCACTCGTTTGGTGCGTTTTGGTGCCGCTGAAAGTGGATAGATGGAACCGCAAGGCTCGCCCAAGATAGTCGTCAACGCGTCTCAGGGGAAGTGTGCGGTGGATGAAACCGCCCTCCCCGGCGTTAAAAAAAACCAATAACGAGGTCTTTATGAATGCCCCTTTCGATCAGCTCCTCACGTGGCTGAAAGATCACAAGATTACCGAAGTCGAGTGTGTGGTCAGTGACTTGACCGGCATTGCACGCGGCAAAATCGCACCCACCAACAAGTTCCTGCATGAGCGAGGCATGCGCCTGCCGGAAAGTGTGCTTTTGCAAACGGTAACCGGGGACTTTGTCGACGACGACATCTACTACGACCTGCTCGACCCGGCCGACATCGACATGGTCTGCAAGCCCGTCGCCGACGCGGTGTATGTGATTCCATGGGCCATCGAGCCGACCGCCATCGTGATCCACGACACCTTCGACAAGTTCGGCAACCCGATCGAACTGTCGCCGCGCAATGTGCTGAAGAAAGTGCTGCAGCTGTACACCGACAAAGGCTGGCGGCCGATTGTCGCGCCGGAAATGGAGTTCTACCTGACCCAGCGCTGTGAAGACCCGGACTTGCCGCTCAAGGCGCCGCTGGGCCGTTCGGGCCGTGCGGAAAGCGGTCGTCAGTCGTTTTCCATCGACGCCGCGAACGAATTCGATCCGCTGTTCGAAGACGTCTACGACTGGTGCGAACTGCAAGGCCTGGACCTCGACACACTGATCCACGAAGACGGCCCGGCGCAGATGGAAATCAACTTCCGTCATGGCGATGCGCTGGACCTGGCCGACCAGATCACTGTGTTCAAACGCACCATGCGTGAGGCGGCGCTCAAGCACAACGTCGCGGCGACGTTCATGGCCAAGCCGATTGGCGACGAGCCCGGCAGCGCCATGCACATCCACCAGAGCGTAGTCGACATTGCCACCGGTCAGCCGATCTTCGCCAATGCCGACGGCACGATGAGCGAGCTGTTCCTGCACCACATCGGCGGTCTGCAAAAGTACATCCCCAAAGTGCTGCCGATGTTCGCGCCCAACGTCAACTCGTTCCGCCGCTTCCTGCCGGACACCTCGGCCCCGGTCAACGTTGAATGGGGCGAAGAAAACCGCACCGTCGGCCTGCGAGTGCCGACCTCGACGCCAGATTCGATGCGCGTGGAGAACCGCTTGCCGGGGGCTGACGCCAACCCGTACCTGGCGATCGCGGCCAGTTTGTTGTGCGGTTATCTGGGCATGGTTGAACGCATCGAACCGAGTGCGGCGGTACAAGGTCGAGCCTACGAGCGCCGCAACCTGCGCCTGCCGATCACCATCGAGGATGCGCTGACGCAGATGGAAGAGAGCGAAACCATCGGACGGTATCTGGGCGACAAATTCGTGCGCGGTTACGTGGCAGTCAAGCGTGCTGAACACGAGAACTTCAAGCGGGTGATCAGTTCCTGGGAGCGTGAGTTCTTGATGCTTAGCGTCTGAAAACCACGCGAGATCACGCGCCCCCCTGTAGGAGCGAGGCTTGCCCGCGAAGGCGGCCTGACTGTCAACGACGATGTTGAACGGACCGGCCTCTTCGCGGGCAAGCCTCGCTCCTACACAGTCTAATAACTAAAGAGGTGTCGAATGCGTCTATTGAAATCCATGGTGCCGGCCGCGCTTGCCGTGCTGTTCAGTGCCGTTGCCCAGGCTCAACCCACCGTCAGCGTCTACAACTGGACCGATTACATCGGCGAAACCACCCTCGCCGACTTCCAGGCCAAATCCGGGATCAAGGTGATCTACGACGTCTTCGATTCCAACGAAACCCTGGAGGGCAAGTTGCTCGCCGGGCGTACCGGGTATGACGTGGTCGTGCCGTCCAACCACTTCCTCGCCCGTCAGGTGAAGGCCGGCGCGTTCCTCAAGCTGGACCGTGCGCAGTTGCCCAACTTCAAAAACCTCGACCCGAAATTGTTGACGCTGCTGGAGAAAAACGATCCGGGTAACGAGCATTCCGTGCCGTACCTGTGGGGCACCAACGGCATCGGCTACAACGTCGACAAGGTCAAGCAAGTGCTCGGCATCGACCGCATCGATTCCTGGGAAGTGCTGTTCGAACCGGAAAACATCAAGAAACTCAGCCAGTGCGGCGTATCGATGATGGACTCGGCCGATGAAGTGTTCCCGGCGATTCTCAATTACATGGGCATGGACCCGCGCAGCGAGAACCCTGAAGACTTCAAAAAAGCCGAAGCCAAACTGTTGAGCATCCGGCCTTACATCACCTATTTCCACTCCTCCAAATACGTGTCGGACCTGGCCAACGGCGACATCTGCGTGGCCTTCGGCTATTCCGGTGACGTGTTCCAGGCCGCCAACCGGGCCAAGGAAGCCAAGAACGGCGTGAACATCGCCTACGCCATTCCGAAGGAAGGCAGTAACTTGTGGTTTGACCTGTTGGCGATTCCTGCCGATGCCAGCAACCCGAAAGAAGCCCATGCCTTCATCAACTACCTTCTGGACCCGCAAGTGATTGCCAAGGTCAGCGCCTCGGTCGGCTATGCCAACCCGAACCCCGCCGCCAAGGAGTACATGGACGCGGAGCTGGTGAACAACCCTGAGGTTTACCCACCTCAGGCAGTCCTCGACAAACTCTACATTTCGACCACCCCGCCCCAGGCGATCATGCGACTGATGACCCGTTCCTGGAGCAAAGTGAAGTCCAACAAATGAATAACGAACACGCACATTCCTACTACGCGGCCACGGCCAAAGGCCTGACGCCCTACCCCACGCTGGCCTCGGACCTTGTGGCCGATGTCTGCGTGATCGGCGGCGGTTTTACCGGGGTCAACACCGCGATCGAGCTGGCTCAGCGCGGGCTCTCGGTGATTGTGCTGGAGGGCCGGCGGATTGGCTGGGGCGCCAGCGGGCGCAATGGCGGGCAGTTGATCCGCGGCATCGGCCATGACGTCAGCGGTTTCACCCGGTACGTCGGTGAGGACGGGGTGCGCTATCTGGAGCGTGCGGGGATCGAATCGGTGGAACTGGTGGGCAATCGCGTCCGTGAACACGGGATTGAGTGCGACCTGCGCTGGGGGTTCTGCGAGCTGGCCAACACCAAGGCGCAATTCGCGGCGTTCAAGACGGAGCGCGACAGTCTGGCCGAATCAGGTTACGCCCACGAAACCCGTCTGGTCGGGCCGGAGCAGATCCGTGAGCAAGTGGTGGACTCAAGCGTCTATGCCGGTGGTCTGGTCGACATGGGTTCGGGCCATTTGCATCCGCTCAATCTGGTGCTGGGCGAAGCAAGGCTGGCGCAATCCCTTGGGGTGCAGATCTTCGAGCAGAGCCCGGTTCTGGAGTTGATCCATGGCAGCACGGTGCAGGTTCGCTGTGCCGGTGGCACGGTACGCGCGGGAAGTCTGGTGCTGGCCTGCAACGCGCACCTTGAAGAACTCGAACCGAAGCTCAGCGGCAAGGTGCTCCCGGCCGGCAGCTACATCATTGCCACCGAGCCGCTGGCACCTGAGGTTGCCGCGCAGTTGATCCCGCAGAACCTGGCGTTGTGCGACCAGAAAGTCGGCCTGGATTACTACCGGCTCTCGGCGGACCGGCGCTTGCTGTTTGGCGGCGCCTGCCATTATTCCGGGCGCGATCCGGCTGACATCACGGCGTACATGCGCCCGCAGATGCTCAAAGTCTTCCCGCAATTGCGCGATGTGCGCATCGACTATCAATGGGGCGGCCGGATCGGCATCTCCGCCAATCGCTTCCCGCAAGTTGGCCGCTTGAGTCAGCACCCGAATGTGTTTTATGCCCAGGGTTACTCGGGGCATGGGCTGAACGTCACGCATTGGTGCGCGAAGCTATTGGGTGAAGCGATCCATGCCGGGCACAGTCGAGGGTTCGACGTGTTCAGCGCCGTGCCGCACATGACCTTTCCCGGCGGGCCGATGCTGCGCTCGCCGTTGCTGGCGCTTGGGATGTTCTGGTATCGCCTGCGCGAACTGGTTGGCTGACAGGCCGCTATCGCGAGCAGGCTCGCTCCCACAGGGGATTTTCGGCGGACACAGCATTTTTGAACGACGACGATCCCTGTGGGAGTGAGCCTGCTCGCGATAAACGATAACGCGGTCAATCAGTTGTTTAGGCCTTTCGATTTGCTCAATCGCAAGGCACTTCTATATTGAGGAGGTGCTCTGACTTTTCTGCGTCCTGGCGAGTACGGCCTATGGCTACGACTGACCGACTGATCATCTGCGAGCACTGCGACTGCGTGTATGAAAAAGTCACGCTCGCCAAACATCAAAAAACCCTGTGCACACGCTGCGGCGGTGTGCTCCAGCGCTATAACGGCCTGACGGTGGAACAACGCCTGGCGTTGACCTGGACGGCGTTGATGCTGTGGATTTTCGCCAATTTCTACCCGGTCATGAGCATCAGCCTCAAAGGCCTGAAAAACAGCGCAACCCTCTGGGACTCGGTGCTGGCCCTGAGCCTGGGGCCGATCACGTTCATTGCCATGGTGGCGGCGATCGCGATGATCATCGCGCCGATTTTCCAGCTGTTGCTGCTGATCTGGGTGCTGAGCTATGCCCTCGCCTCCCGGCGCTCGCCCGGTTTCAGCTTCTGCATGCGCTGGCTGGAAACCCTGCGGCCCTGGAGCATGCTCGAAGTCTGTCTGCTGGGGGCCATGGTCGCGGTGATCAAGCTCGCCGGGTTGCTGGATGTGCTGCCCGGCATCGGTCTGTTTGCCCTGGCCGTGCTCAGCCTGATGATGATCCGCATCGCCGGGCGCGATATCCGTGAGCTGTGGGACATTCTATGACAACGCCTCCGGTCGCCAGCGAACTCAACCTCTGCCTGTGCCACAGCTGCGGACTGGCCTGCGACATGACAGGTGAACCGCACGAATGCGAGCGCTGCGGCGCGCCGTTGCATCGGCGCAAAACCAACTCGCTGACCCGCACCTGGGCCTACCTGCTGACCTCATTGGTGTTTTACGTCCCGGCCAATCTGCTGCCGGTGATGAATACGAAGATGGTCGGCAACGGAGCTGACAGCACAATCATGGGCGGCGTGCTGGATTTCTGGCAGCACGGTGCCTGGGACATCGCCCTGATCATTTTTATCGCCAGCATCGCGGTGCCGGGCGTCAAGTTCGTCGTGTTAATGCTGCTGCTGATTACGGTGCATCGCAACAGCCTATGGGCGCGCAAGGAGCGATCGACGTTATACCGCTTCGTCGAGCTCATCGGTTATTGGTCCATGCTCGACGTGATCGTGGTGGCCCTGGTGGCCTCACTGGTGAAGTTTCAAGCCCTGGCCGATATCGAACCGCGTCCGGGCATTCTGTTTTTCGGACTGGTGGTGGTGTTCACCATGCTGTCAGCGATGAGTTTCGACCCGCGTCTGATCTGGGATAACGAGCAGGATAAAAACTCACACACCGAGGAGGACATGGATGAAGTCGCAAGCCACTGACGGGCCGCAAGCCCCTGGCCAGGCCCCAATCAAGACTCGTCGTTTCAGCGTTTCGCTGGTCTGGATCGTGCCAATCGTCGCAGTACTGGTGGGCATTTCCCTGGTGGTCCACAGCATGATGCAGGAAGGCCCGACCATCACGGTCACGTTCAAGACCGGCAGCGGCCTGACTGCCAACAAGACCGAGGTCAAATACCGCAATGTGGTGATCGGGCAGGTCTCGGACGTGGAACTGAGCAGCGACCAGAAGAGTGTCAACGCCACGATCAAACTGGCCAAACAGGCGGAAAGCTTCACCCGTGAAGACTCACAGTTCTGGGTGGTGCGTCCGCGTATCGGTGCCGGCGGCGTGTCGGGCATCGATACCCTGTTCTCCGGTGACTACATCGGCGCGGATATCGGCCAGTCCAACACCCGTTCGAAACACTTCAAAGGCCAGGAAAACCCGCCAGCGATTACCTATGGCGAACCGGGCAAACGCTTTACCTTGCACACCCAGGACCTCGGATCGCTGGACATCGGCTCGCCGGTCTATTACCGAAAAATCCCGGTCGGCCAGGTGGTGGCCTATGCGCTGGACCCTGACGGCAACGGTGTGAACATCGACTTGTTCATTCACGCGCCCAACGATGCCTATGTCACCGAAAACACCCGGTTCTGGAACGCCAGCGGTATTGATGTCAGCGTCGGCGCCAATGGCTTCGCGGTGAAGACCGAGTCGTTGTCATCGCTGCTGGTGGGCGGCATCGCCTTCCGCGCGCCGGAGTACAGCCCCAACGATAAACCGGCGGCCGAAGAGTATGCCTATGAACTGTTCACCGACCAGCAAACCGCCCTCGCCCCGCCCAGTGGCAAGGGCCAATACTTGAGCCTGCGTTTCGACCAGGCCCTGCGGGGCCTCAAAGTCGATGCACCGGTGGAATTCCTCGGCGTGGAGTTCGGCAAAGTGGTGTCGATCAATCTGGATTTCGATGCGAAAAAGCGCAGCTTCCCGGTCAACGTTGGCATCGTGATCTACCCGCAGCGCCTGGGTTCGGCCCATACCAAAATGCTCAAGGCGCTCAATCATGATCCCAATGATGAAGCCGCAGCCGTGCGCTTGATGGGTTCCTTTATCGAGAACGGTCTGCGCGCCCAGGCACGCAGCGGCAATCTGCTGACCGGCCAGCTGTACATCTCACTGGATTTCTACCCCAAGGCCGAGAAAGTCGCGTTCGATCCGAGCGCCCGTCCGGTCAGTATTCCGACCATTCCCGGCAGCCTCGAACAGTTGCAGGAAAAACTCGAAGGCATGGTCAACAAGATCAACCAACTGCCGATCGAGCGAATTGCCGGCAATCTTGACAGTAACCTCGTCGAACTGCGCAAAGGCCTCGCCCAATTCAACGCCAAGACGCTGCCGGGCGTGCAAACCACCCTGGCCGACGTCAGCAAAACCCTGCAATCGGCCAGTTCGACGCTCGCCGAAGATTCGCCGCAGCGGGAACAGCTGACCCAGACCCTGGACGAACTCGGACGCATGTCGCGCTCCTTGCGTGAGCTCTCGGATTACCTGGGACGCCATCCGGAATCGCTGATTCGCGGCCGCCCCAACAACGCCGCACCGATGGATCTGCAGGCGCCACCGCGCAACTGACCACAGGAGCAACACCATGGCTTTTTCGCTGAAGATCACCTTGGTCACCGCGCTGTTACTGCTCACCGCTTGCCGCAGTGACCCGATTCAGTTTCACACCCTGATTCCGGCGCAATTGGGTAATCAATCCAGAGGCGGTACCTCGGAGATCGAGATTGAAAGCATCAGCGTGCCGCCCCAGGTCGATCGTCCGCAGATCGTGATCCGCCAGGGCAACAGCGGCCTGGCGATACTCGAAACCGAATGGTGGGCCGCGAGCCTGGTGGATGAATTGCGCAGCGCCATGGTTGACCAACTGCTCAACAGCCATTCACAACGCAAAATGTCACTGCGCCTGGATGTGCAGCGCTTCGACTCGATTCCAGGGCAATACGCGCTGATCGACGTCAAATGGCGCCTGCGCAGCCTTGGCGACAGTGATAACACGCTGATTACTTGCCGCAGCACGTTGCAGTCACCTTCCGGCCCCAGCATTGATGAGTTGGTGGTGGCGCATCAGAACAACGTCAAGCGTCTGGCCGCTGCGATCAATCAGGCGGCCGGCGGAACTTCGAAAGGCTGCCCATCGAGCCAGTGACCACACCGTTTGATTCAGACCCATCGGGCAAGGGGCCGAGGTGCTGCTAATCTGAATGTAAATGACATGTATTAACGGTTTCTTTGACGTTTTTTTCTCATTTTGAGCTCTACATTCCCTGCGATTCAAACATGCAAATGGTTCGCATTGATTGATCCGCGAATGGACGTGCATGCCTTCCAAAAGAACAGGAGCTGCCGACAGAATGTTCACCTCTACCCCTTCCTTCCTCAAAGCGGCCTTGCTGGCCACTGCCCTGCTCGGCGCCACACAGGTGTTTGCAGCGGATGACGGCATTGTGGTCTACAACGCGCAGCACGAAAGCCTGACCAAAGCCTGGGTCGAGGGCTTCACCAAGGAAACCGGCATCAAGGTCACCGTGCGCAATGGTGACGATACCGAAATGGGCAATCAGATCGTGCAGGAAGGCGCCGCGTCCCCGGCCGATGTGTTCCTGACCGAGAACTCCCCGGCGATGGTGCTGGTGGACAACGCCGGCCTGTTTGCGCCGGTTGCCCCGACGACGCTGGAGCAAGTCGAGGCGGCTTATCGTCCGGCCCATGGCAAATGGGTCGGGATTGCCACGCGCTCAACCGTGTTTGTCTATAACCCTGCGAAACTGCCCGAGGCCGACTTGCCGAAATCACTGATGGACCTCGCGGGTCCGGCGTGGAAAGGTCGTTGGGGCGCTTCTCCGGCCGGTGCCGACTTCCAGGCAATCGTCGCTGCAGTGCTGGAACTCAAGGGTGAAGCCGCAACGCTGGAATGGCTCAAAGGGATGAAAAACAACGTTACGGCCTATCGCGGCAACAGCGCCGTGCTCAAGGCGGTGAATGCCGGGCAGATCGACAGCGGCGTGATCTATCACTATTACAGCTTCGGCGATCAAGCCAAGACCGGCGAAAACAGCAACAACACGGCCCTGCACTACTTCAAGCACAAGGACCCGGGGGCCTTTGTCAGCGTCTCGGGGGGCGGCGTATTGGCGTCCAGCAAGCACAAGGAACAAGCCCAGGCGTTGCTCAAATGGATCACCGGCAAGGACGGCCAGGACATCCTCAAGACTGGCAAGTCGTTCGAATACGCCGTGGGCAAAAACGCCCCATCCAATCCGAAACTGGTGCCTTTGTCGCAACTCGACGCCCCGATGGTCGATGCGTCGAAACTCGACAGCAAAAAAGCCGTGGACCTGATGACTCAGGTGGGGCTGCTCTAATTGATCCCTGAATCCCTGCCAACCGGTATCCCCGCGGCGATACCCGTCAACCTGCGACGACGCGCCCGTGGCGTCTTCGCCGGTCGCGGTGGCGCCTGGGTAATCGGTTTGTCGGTGCTGGTGTCGTTGCTGGCACTGATGCCGATTGCCTTCGTCATCGGCGTGTCGATACAAACCGGCTGGGCAACGCTGGTGCCGCTGGTGTTCCGGCCTCGGGTCGGCGAGTTACTGATCAACACCGTGTTGCTGGTGGTGATCACGATTCCGTTGTGCATCAGCCTGGGCCTGGCCCTGGCCTGGTTGACGGAGCGCACCAACCTGCCCGGGCGACGTGGCTGGTCGTTGCTGGCGATCGCGCCGCTGGCGGTGCCGGCCTTCGTGCACAGCTATGCCTGGGTCAGCCTGGTACCACCGATTCACGGCCTGTTTGCCGGGGTTCTGGTCTCGGTGATCGCCTACTTCCCGTTCCTGTACTTGCCGATTGCAGCGACGTTGCGCCGGCTCGACCCGGCGATCGAAGACGTGGCCGAATCCCTGGGGCTAAAGCCCTGGGCGATCTTTTTCCGGGTGGTGTTGCCGCAACTGCGCCTGGCCATCTGTGGCGGTGCGTTGCTCGTGGGCCTGCACCTGCTGGCCGAATATGGCCTGTACGCGATGATCCGCTTCGACACCTTCACCACGGCGATCTTCGATCAGTTCAAATCCACCTTCAACGGCCCCGCTGCCCACATGCTGGCCAGCGTGCTCGCCCTGTGTTGCCTGCTGATGCTGACCGCCGAATCGGCCGCTCGCGGTACGGCGCGTTACGCCCGGGTCGGTTCCGGCAGCGCGCGTGAACAACGGGTGGTGCGCCTGGACGCTCAAGCCACGGTGCTGGGGTTGATGCTGCAAATCACCACCTGCGCCCTGGCCTTGGGTGTGCCGCTGATCACCTTGGGCAAATGGCTGATCGCGGGCGGCCCGCAAGTCTGGGACTTGGCAGAGCTTGTGCCGGCGCTGGAACAAACCCTGCTGCTGGGGATTTGCGGCGCAGTCCTGACCACCTGCGCCGCCATCCCGATTGCCTGGCTGTCGATTCGCTCGCCGGGTCGGCTGCAGCGTTTGCTGGAAAGCTGCAACTACATCACCAGCTCGTTGCCCGGGATCGTCGTCGCCCTGGCCTTGGTCACCATTACCATTCATTTCGCCCGACCGATCTACCAGACCACGATCACCGTCCTGTTGGCGTATCTGCTGATGTTTTTGCCCCGCGCCCTGGTGAGTTTGCGTGCGGGCATCGCGCAGGCACCGGTCGAACTGGAAAACATGGCGCGCAGCCTCGGCCGCTCGCCTGCGCGGGCACTGTGGCTGATCACCCTGCGCCTGGCCGCGCCCGGGGCCGCCGCCGGTGCCGCGCTGGTGTTTCTGGCGATCACCAATGAGCTGACCGCGACCCTGCTGCTCGCCCCCAACGGCACGCGCACCCTGGCCACTGGTTTCTGGGCCATGACCAGCGAAATCGACTATGCCGCCGCCGCGCCCTACGCCCTGCTGATGATTGTGCTGTCGCTTCCGTTGACCGCAATTCTTTATTACCAATCCAAACGAACGGCTGGACGATGAACGCTCTGGAACTGCACGCGATCTGCAAATATTACGGTTCTCAGCGAGCGCTGGAGAACGTCAGCCTGTCGGTGCCAAAAGGCAGCCGGACAGTCATCGTTGGCCCCTCGGGTTCCGGCAAAACCACGTTGCTGCGGATGATCGCCGGTTTCGAATTCCCGGACACGGGCAGTATTTCGCTCGACGGCCAGACACTCGTCGACGACACCCATGAAGTCCCGGCGCATCAGCGCTTGATCGGCTATGTTCCCCAGGACGGCGCGCTGTTCCCGCACATGACGGTGGCCGCCAATATCGGTTTCGGGCTGTCGACCACAGGCGACGCGAAGCACCAGCGAATCGCTGAGTTGATGGACAGCGTGGCCCTCGACGCGAGCATGGCCCAACGTTGGCCCCATGAGCTTTCCGGCGGTCAGCAACAGCGAGTGGCGCTGGCGCGTGCGTTGGCGCAGCAACCACGGCTGATGTTGCTGGATGAGCCGTTTTCGGCCCTCGATACCGGTCTGCGGGGCGCCATGCGCAAAATGGTCGCGCGATTGCTGTCCGACGCCGGCGTCACCACCATCCTGGTCACCCATGACCAGAGCGAAGCCTTGTCGTTCGCCGATCAGTTGGCGGTAATGCGTGACGGCCGGCTGGTGCAGTCGGGCCATCCGCTGGACCTTTACCGCTATCCCGACGACGAACAGACCGCGCTGTTTCTTGGAGATGCCGTGGTCATGCCCGCCAGGATCGAGGCCGGTTGGGCCCATTGCGATTTGGGCCGTATTCCGGTCAACAACCACCGTAACAACAATGCCGCGCAGATCATGCTGCGCCCCGAGCAGCTGCAACTGGTCAGCATCCAGCCCAGCCTGACAGATGCCGTCGGTTGCCGCGCCGTGGTGACCGAGCGGGATTTCAGCGGCAACACCTGCACCTTGACCGTGGAGTTGCAGCCTGCCGTCGCCGGCGACCCGCACGGTCGATCACTGATGGTGCGCAGCTCTGGCCTGTACGCTCCGCCCGCTGGCAGTGAGGTTCACGTATCAACCATCGGCCATGCCCATGTGCTGAGTGAACCCTGAATCCACTCCATCACAGATCAAAGCGATCCACCGCCCGACGCCGCTCGTTGTCGTCGCGCACATCGTAGTTGGCCGTCGTCTGGATATTGCTGTGATGAGCGAGTTTTTGCGCGATCGACAGGTCATGCTCTTCGATCACCCGGGTGATGAACGAGCGCCGGAAATCATGCGGCATGATCTTTACCCCGACCTGCGCACCGCGCTGCCGGGCGATGTAATAGATCGCGTGTTTGGTGATGCGCTCGCGGGTGATGTGGCTGCCGCGACGGATGCGGTTGAACAGGAACGGGTCGTCCACCTCGCCTTCCTTGAGGTGCGAACGGCGCAGTTCCAGCCAGGCCTGCAGTTTTTCAAAGGCCCAGGCCGGGGCGTATTTGATCAACTGCTTGTTGCCCTTGGCGGCGACCCGCAAGCTGCGCTCGCTGAAATCCACCTGTGACAGGTCCAGGTTCACCGACTCGGATTTGCGCATTCCCGAACCGTACAAAATCCCGATGATGGCGGCGTCTCTCAAGCCTTGAGGACGCGGGTCGGCGGCACACACCGCCATCATCTCCTGAATCAGCGAGCGCCTGAGGTTGCGCCCCTGGGACAGACGCGTGCCGGCAATCCCTTTCACCGAGCGCATTTTCAGCAAGTGTTCCTGACTGATCAGGCTCATGCGCCACGCTTCGTTCATCACCCCGCGTACCGCATTGACGTACAGCGACGAGGTATTCGGTGCGTACCCGTCTTCACGCAGCGCTGCGACCAGCGCAATCACATTGTCGGGTTGGAGCTGATGCCAGGGAATCTCCTCGACGTTCATGTCTTCGAAACCCAAACGGTCGGCCGCATCCTGCAAAACGTAGCGCATGGTCAACTGACTGGAGGGCGCCAGTCGGGCCAGGTAGACAGTCATCGGGTTGGTCTTCGAAGCAACAGAGTGGGTATTAACTAAGTCAATCAAACGAAACGGCCTTGAGTGGAAACAATTCAGTAAAAACAACTAAGGATTGAAACATTGTTCATATAAAGGGGAACACTTCCGTAGGACTTCTCTTCTAAAAATCGCGATAAACGGCAGAAGTCTGAACAGTGGCTGTATGACTTTCAGATAAACGATTCGAAGACCGGTTTTTCATGTTCCTTTCACAAAATCGGGCATAACCTTCAATCAACCCGACGAGCCCTTGTGGGTCGTCACGCTGCCGGTCGCGGCCCGGAAAGTCAATTGATGGCTTCCTGCTCCGGTAGTCAACCCATTGAAAACACGCTTCTTTCGGCGATTTTGCTGAAGGAAGCCGTTCGCCCGGAGATTCTTATGAATGAGGCGTTTCTCCCCTTCTCCCGCCCGACTATCGGCGATGAGGAAATCGCAGCCGTAGAGCAAGTATTGCGCTCCGGCTGGATCACTACCGGGCCGAAAACCCAGCAACTGGAAGAGCAATTTGCCCACTATGTCGGCTGCCGTCATGCCGTTGCACTTTCTTCGGCCACTGGTGGTATGCATATCACGTTACTGGCATTGGGCATTGGTCCGGGCGATGAAGTCATTACGCCGTCGCAGACCTGGGTGTCCACCGCCAACATGATCTGCCTGCTGGGTGCCAAACCGGTCTTTGTCGACGTTGACCGCGACACGCTCATGTGTGACCTGGCCAGCATCGAGGCGGCGATCACGCCGCGCACCCGGGCAATCATTCCGGTGCATTACGCCGGTGCCGCCTTCGACCTTGATCCACTTTACGCATTGGCCGACAAACACGGCATCCCCGTCATCGAAGACGCCGCCCATGCGGCAGGCACTTTCTATAACGGTCGACATGTCGGCGCTAAAGGCACGGCGATCTTCTCGTTCCACGCGATCAAGAACATGACCTGCGCCGAGGGCGCGATGTTCGTCAGCGACGACACCGCGCTGGCCAACCGGGTACGCATGCTCAAGTTTCATGGGCTGGGCGTTGATGCCTACGATCGGCTGACCCACGGTCGCAGACCTCAGGCACAAGTGATGGAGCCGGGTTTCAAATACAACCTGGCCGACATCAATGCCGCCATCGCCCTGGTGCAGCTTGAGCGTCTGGGTGCGATCAACGCCAAGCGCACCGAGCTGGCGCGCACCTACCTGCAACGCCTCGAAGGTTTACCGGTGCAACCGCTGGCCATCCCGACGTATCCGCAGCGGCACGCGTGGCACCTGTTCGTCCTGCGCATCGACGCCGAGCGCTGCGGACTGGATCGCGATGCCTTCATGAGGGCCTTGCAGGAACAGAACATCGGCACCGGCATTCACTTCATCGCCACGCACCTGCACACCTGGTACCGCCAGCGTTTCCCTGACCTTCACCTGCCCAACACCGAATGGAACTCGGAGCGCCTGTGCTCGATTCCGTTGTTCCCCGACATGACCACCGATGACGTCAATCGTGTCGTCGACGCCATCGAAAACACACTGGAAAAAAGCCTGTGAAACCGTATCCGATCCGTTGCGTGTCGATCGTCATCCCGGTCTACAACGAACAGGACAGCCTGCCCGAGCTGCTCAGGCGGACCGAAGCGGCCTGCCGTTTGTTGCGCCATGACTATGAAATCGTGCTGGTCGATGACGGCAGCCGCGACAACTCCGCACAAATCCTCGAGGAGGCCGCCAATCGAGAGTGCAGCCCGGTGGTGGCGGTCATTCTCAACCGCAACTACGGCCAGCACGCGGCAATCATGGCCGGTTTCGAGCAGTGCAAAGGCGATGTGGTGATCACCCTCGACGCCGACCTGCAAAACCCGCCGGAAGAAATCCCTCGCCTGGTGGCGCAGGCCGAGCTGGGCTATGACGTGGTTGCCACGGTACGCAACAACCGCCAGGACTCCGCGCTGCGCCGCTGGCCGTCGAAGCTGATCAACCTGGCCGTACAGCGCTCGACCGGTGTGGCCATGAGCGATTACGGCTGCATGCTGCGCGCCTACCGCCGCAGCATCGTCGACGCGATGCTCGCCTGCCGCGAACGCAGCACCTTCATTCCGATCCTGGCCAACAGCTTTGCCCGGCACACCACGGAGATCCTGGTGACCCACGCCGAACGTGAACACGGCGAATCCAAATACAGCCCCATGCGCCTGGTCAACCTGATGTTCGACCTGATCACCTGCATGACCACCACGCCGCTGCGGTTGCTGAGCATCGTCGGTTTCGCCATGGCCGGACTCGGCTTGCTGTTCGCCACGGCGTTGATCGTCCTGCGCCTGGTGTTCGGCGCCGAATGGGCCGGCGACGGCACATTCGTGTTGTTCGCCGTGCTGTTTGTGTTCACCGGCGGGCAGTTCATCGGCATGGGCCTGTTGGGCGAATACCTGGGCCGCATGTACAGCGACGTCCGCGCCCGCCCCCGATTCTTCGTCGAGAAAGTCCTGCGTAGCCAACCCGCCACGCCAGCACCCGTTGTCACCGTCGACGGCCTCACTAACACTTCTTCCGATCAGGTTCTCTCATGAGCGCAAAAGCTGTTGTCTTCGCCTATCACGATATCGGCTGTGCCGGCATCGAAACCCTGCTCGACTCAGGCTTCGAGATCGCCGCGGTGTTTACCCACGCTGATGATCCGAAGGAAAACACCTTTTACGCCTCCGTGGCGCAACTGTGTGCGCGCAAGGGCATCCCGGTTCATGCCCCGGAAGATGCCAACCATCCGTTGTGGATCGAGCGCATCAGCAAGCTGAAACCCGATTACCTGTTCTCGTTCTACTACCGCCAGCTGCTGAGCGAACCGCTGTTGGCCACGGCACGCAAAGGTGCGTTCAACTTGCACGGTTCATTGCTGCCGCGCTATCGGGGTCGTGCACCGGCCAACTGGGTGCTGGTCAACGGTGAAAGTGAAACCGGCGTGACCCTTCACCGTATGGTCAAGCGCGCCGACGCCGGCGCAATCATCGCCCAGCAACGGGTGGCCATTGAACGCAGCGACACGGCGTTGAGCCTGCACGGCAAATTGCGTGTGGCCGCCATCGACCTGCTGCGCGATGCCTTGCCGGCGTTGCGTCAAGGCACCGTCAGCGAAACCCCGCAGGATGAATCCAAAGCCACGGTGTTCGGACGTCGCACCCCGGCCGACGGCAAGCTTGTGTGGAAGCGCCCCGCCGAAGAACTGTTCAACCTGGTCCGCGCCGTCACCCAGCCGTACCCAGGCGCGTTCTGTGCCGTTGGCGAACACAAGCTGATCGTCTGGAGCGCAGAAGTTGCCAAGGGAAACGCAGGCCAGGCACCGGGCCGGGTCATCAGCGTCGATCCGCTGCGCATTGCCTGTGGCGAAGACTCTTTGGTCATCACCTCCGGCCAGCGTAACGACAACGGCTTGTACCTGAGCGGTCCGCAACTGGCCAGCGAACTGGGGCTGGTCGACGGTTCCGTGTTGCGTGGCGCCGAGTCCGGCCGCGCGCCACGCCGCACTCGGGTGCTGATCCTGGGCGTCAACGGCTTCATCGGCAATCACCTGTCCGAGCGGCTTTTGCGCGACGACCGATACGAGGTGTACGGCCTCGATATCGGCTCCGATGCCATTGACCGCTTGCGCAGCCATCCGCGTTTTCACTTCGTCGAAGGCGACATCAGCATTCACTCCGAGTGGATCGAATACCACATCAAGAAGTGCGACGTGATCCTGCCGCTGGTGGCTATAGCCACGCCAATCGAATACACCCGCAACCCGCTGCGGGTGTTCGAACTGGACTTCGAAGAGAACCTGAAACTGGTGCGCTACTGCGTCAAATACAACAAGCGCGTGATCTTCCCGTCGACCTCCGAAGTGTATGGCATGTGCCAGGACCAGAACTTCGACGAAGACAGCTCCAACCTCGTCGTCGGCCCGATCAACAAGCAACGCTGGATCTACTCGATCTCCAAACAGTTGCTCGACCGGGTGATCTGGGCTTACGGCCAGAAAGGCCTGAGCTTCACCCTGTTCCGTCCTTTCAACTGGATGGGCCCGCGCCTCGACCGGCTGGACTCGGCGCGGATCGGCAGCTCCCGGGCCATCACCCAACTGATCCTGAACCTGGTGGAAGGCACGCCGATTCGTCTGTTCGACGGCGGCGAGCAGAAACGCTGCTTTACTGACATTGCCGACGGCGTCGAAGCGCTGGCCCGGATCATCGACAACGAGAACGATGCCTGTAATGGCCAGATCATCAACATCGGCAACCCGGACAACGAGGCCAGCATTCGTCAGTTGGGCGAAGAACTGTTGCGTCAATTCGAAGCGCACCCGTTGCGCGACAACTTCCCGCCGTTCGCCGGTTTCCGCGACGTGGAAAGCAAGGCGTTCTACGGCACCGGCTACCAGGACGTGTCCCACCGCAAACCGAGTATCGCCAACGCCAAGCGCCTGCTGGACTGGACGCCGACGGTGGAGATGAGCGAGACCATCGGCAACACCCTGGATTTCTTCTTGCGTGAGGCCATGCTCGAAATTGCCGAGCACTCCAAAGAAGAATCATGCTGATGCGGGCAGGCCTTCGGATCGATGTCGACACTTACCGGGGCACCCGTGAGGGGGTGCCGCGACTGCTGGAAATCCTCGATGAAGCACAGGTCAAGGCGACGTTTTTCTTCAGTGTCGGGCCGGACAATATGGGGCGCCATCTGTGGCGCCTGATCCGCCCGCAATTCCTCTGGAAAATGCTCCGTTCCAACGCGGCCGGCCTGTACGGCTGGGACATTCTGCTGGCCGGCACGGCCTGGCCGGGCAAACCGATCGGCCGCGACCTCGGGCACTTGATGCGTCAGGCCCGGGATGCGGGCCATGAAGTCGGTCTGCACGCCTGGGATCACCACGGCTGGCAGGCCAATGCCGGGCGGTGGAGCGAGGCGCAGCTGATCGAACAGATCCGCCAGGGCGTCGACACCCTCAGCGACATCCTCGGGCAAGCCGTCGAGTGCTCGGCGTCGGCCGGTTGGCGTGCGGACGAACGCGTGATCGAGGCCAAGCAGGCCTTCGGCTTTCGCTACAACAGCGATTGCCGCGGCCAGAGCCTGTTCCAACCAAGATTGGCCGGCGGTGGCTTGGGGGCGCCGCAGATTCCGGTGGACCTGCCGACCTTCGATGAAGTGGTCGGCCCTGCCGTTGCGGCCAAGGACTTCAACGCCTTCATCCTCGATCGCTTCACCCCTGAACACCTCAACGTTTATACGATCCACGCCGAAGTAGAAGGGATTCTGATGGCCAACGATTTCCGTCAACTGCTGGCCGATGCGCGCCAGCGTGGTATCGGCTTTAAACCCTTGGGCGACCTGCTTCCCGCAGCCCCGGGCGCCTTGCCAACGGGCCGGGTCGTGCGCGGCCATCTCGAAGGCCGGGAAGGCTGGCTGGGAGTGCAAGGCGCATGAGCAAACGCTGGGGACTGCCGCTGCTGTTGGGGGTTTTTCTGTTGGCGTATCTGTTGCCGTTGGGCAGCCACGGCTTATGGATTCCCGATGAAACCCGCTATGCGCAGATCAGCCAAGGCATGCTCCTGAGCGGCGACTGGGTATCGCCGCATTTCATGGGCCTGCGCTATTTCGAAAAGCCGGCAGCCGGGTACTGGGTGATTGCGGCCAGCCAGGCCTTGTTTGGCCAGAACCTGTTTGGAGTGCGCTTTGCCTCGGCGCTGAGCATGGGCCTGAGTGTGTTGTTGTGTTTTCTGATCGCCCGTCGTTTGTGGAACGAACCGCGCAAAAGCTTTGCCTGTGCGTTGCTGTACATGAGTTTCACCGTGGTCGCGGGCCAGGCCGGCTACGCCAATCTCGATCCGCAATTTGCCTTCTGGGTCAATCTGAGCCTGGTCGCGTTATGGTTCGCGCTCGACAGCGACCGCCGGGGTCCGCGCCTGACCGGTTGGGCGGTGCTGGGGCTGGCCTGCGGCATGGGATTCATGACCAAGGGCTTTCTCGCCTGGTTACTGCCGGTGCTGATCGCCCTGCCCTTCATGATCTGGCAAAAACGCTGGCGTGAGCTGCTGGTCTACGGCCCCGTGGCAATCATCGTGGCTATTGCGGTCAGTCTGCCGTGGGCGCTGGCGATTCACTCGCAGGAACCCGATTACTGGCGATTTTTCTTCTGGCACGAACACATCCGTCGCTTTGCCGGTGACGACGCCCAGCATGACGCGCCGTGGTGGTTCTATTTGCCGTTGCTGGTGGCGTTCAGTCTGCCGTGGGTGGCATTGCTGCCGTCGGCGTTGCGGCAAGCATGGACAACCCGTGGCCAGGTCCGCATCGGTTTTCTGCTGCTGTGGCTGGTAACGCCGCTGCTGTTTTTCAGCCTGAGCAACGGCAAATTGCCGAGCTACATCTTGCCCTGCCTGCTGCCATTGGCCTTGCTGTTGGGGCATACCCTGGCCGACCGACTCAAGCTGGAGCAAGGCCGGGTGCTGGGCCTCAACGGTTTGCTGAACTTGCTGCTGGGGCTGACCGCCCTGCTCGCCCTGGTCTATCTGCAACTGAAAAAGCCGCTGTATAACCATGAACTGCACAACCTGGTGCTGGTGTTCATCGGCCTGATCGGCTGGATCATGGCCAACCTGCTGCAAGCTTTCAGACCCCTGCAATGCTGGGCCGCACCGGCCTTCGGCAGCCTGCTGCTGATCGGTCTACTGCCCGCCGGGCTGCCCGACTCGGTGGTGGCCAACAAGATGCCCGACCAGTTCATCCGCCATCACGCCGATGAACTGGCGCAGACCGGGAAACTGTTGAGCAACGATCTCGGCGCCGCAGCTGCCCTGGCCTGGCGTCTGAAGCGCCCGGACGTGGCGTTGTACAACACGATAGGCGAACTGAAATATGGCCTTGCTTATCCTGACTCGGTGCAGCAGCGCGTCGATCCCGATCAGGTTCAGCAGTGGATGCGCAACGCCCGTCAGAGCGGCTCGGTCGGCGTGGTGATGCGGGTCAAGGGTGAGGACGAGCTGCAAGAAATCGAACGGCTGCCCAAGGATGGCAAGCGCTATGAACAAGGCAATCTGGTGATTCTGATCTTTCCTCAGGGTGCGTCATGAGCCTGCTCCTGCTGTTGGCCGCGTGCCTGCTGACCTGCCTGGGCCAGATCGCCCAGAAGTACGCCGTCGACAGTTGGCGGGCGAAGCCGTCAGCCTGGGGCGAGAAACTGCGCTCCCCTTGGTTGTGGCTGGCACTCGCTGCGCTGGGGTTGGGTTTGCTGGTCTGGCTGCTGGTGTTGCAGCGCCTTGAAGTCGGCATTGCCTACCCGATGCTCAGCCTGAATTTCGTGCTGATTACCCTGATCGCCCGGTTTGTCTTCCACGAGCCCATCGACCGCCGGCACTGGCTGGGCGTGGCGCTGGTGATCGGCGGTGTGATTCTGCTGGGGCAACAAGCATGAACCTGCGTCGCGGAATCACCTTTGCAATGGGCAGCGTGCTGCTCGGCAGCGCGGCGCAGTTGGGCATGCGCTGGAGCATGACGCGCCTGCCGTCCCCCGAACATCTACTGACTTCCAGCATCGATCCAGCGGCGGTCGCCGTGGTGCTGGGGGCGATTCTGGCCTACGGAGTTTCAATGCTGTCCTGGCTCGCCGCCCTGCGGGATGTGCCGCTGGGCCGGGCCTATTCGCTGCTGAGCATCAGCTACGCGCTGGTGTATCTGCTGGCCGCCAGCCTGCCGGTGTTCAACGAAGCGTTCAGCGTTACAAAAACCCTCGGCGTGGCCCTGGTCATGCTCGGAGTCATCACCATCAACTCACGTCCGGCTCGCGCGCCCGAACGCAGGAGTGCCTCATGAAAATCAGTGTATTTGGTAGCGGTTACGTTGGCCTGGTGCAAGCCGCCGTCCTGGCGGAAGTCGGCCACGACGTGGTCTGCATGGACATTGACGAGAAGAAAGTCGAATTGCTGCAACAAGGCCACGTGAGCATTTTCGAACCGGGGCTGGCCAGCCTGGTGCGCGAAAGCCTGGAAGCCAAACGCCTGCAATTCACCACCGATGAAAAACTCGCGGTGCAGCATGGTCAGGTGCTGTTTATCGCGGTCGGTACACCGTCCCGGGACGATGGCTCGGCGGACCTGCGTTACGTGTTGTCGGTGGGCGAAGCGGTTGCACGGCATCGTGAGCAGCCGGTGATTCTGGTGGAGAAATCCACGGTACCGGTGGGCACGGGCGACACCTTGCGAGCGCATATCGACAAGTGCCTGATCAAGGTCGGCCGCTTGCTGCAGTTCGATATCGTCTCCAACCCCGAATTTCTGAAGGAAGGTTCGGCCGTGGCGGACTGCCGGCGCCCGGACCGGATCGTCATCGGCTGCGACAGCGATGACGTGCGCGACGTGATGCGCGACCTTTACGCGCCGTTCAATCGCAACCACGACCGCATCATGTTCATGGACCTGCGCAGCGCCGAGCTGACCAAGTACGCCGCCAACTGCATGCTGGCCACCAAGATCAGCTTCATCAACCAGATCGCCGAACTGGCCGAGCATCTGGGTGCGGACATCGAATCGGTGCGCCTGGGCATCGGCGCCGACTCGCGCATCGGTTACCACTTCATCTACCCCGGCTGCGGGTATGGCGGTTCGTGTTTCCCCAAAGACATGCGCGCGCTGATTCACAGCGCCGAAGAGGCGCACTGCTCCAGCGACCTGTTGCAAGCGGTGGAAGCGATCAATCAGCGGCAGAAGCACAAGCTGTTCGAGCGCATCAACGCGTTCTACAAGGGTGACTTGCGCGGCAAGACCTTCGCCGTGTGGGGCCTGGCCTTCAAACCCAACACCGATGACATGCGTGATGCGCCGAGCCGGGTGCTGCTGGAATCGCTGTGGGCCGCCGGCGCCAGCGTGCGCGCATTCGACCCGGAAGCCATGCAGGAAACCCAGCACCTGTATCCCGAGGAGTCGAAGTTGATGCTGATGGGCACACCGGAATCGGTATTGGCCGGTGCCGACGCGCTGATCATTTGCACCGAATGGCAGCAGTTCAAGGCCCCGGATTTCAACCTGATCCAGCAACGGTTGAAGGCGCCGGTGATCTTCGACGGACGCAATTTGTACGACGCCGAACGCCTGGCACGCAGCGGTTTCCTGTACTTCCCGATAGGCCGTGGGGAATCACGCAAATTGCCGATTCCGTTCCAGCAGTGGCCCGCGAATCAGGTCGTCGCTTGATCGCCGTATCGGCGCCCATACGCCGGCAGTCCTTGTGGCTGGGGCTGATGGCGCTGGGGCTGTTCAGCGCCGGGGTTTATCAGCAGGCCGCCATCGGTTTCGATTCGCGTTTTGTGCTGTTTGCCCAGGAAATGCTGCGCCATGGGCCGTCGGTTTTTCCGACCACCTATGGCCAGCCCTACGCCGATTACTCGGCGCTTTCGACCCTGTTCATCTGGGTCCTGTCGTTGCCCTTCGGACAGGTCAACAGCCTCAGTGCCTGGTTACCAAGCGCAATTGCCGGGGCGGTAATCGTTACGCTGATGTACCGCTTGCTGGCGCCCTACTCCCCACGTTGGGCGCTGCTGAGCATCGCGTTGATGTTGATGACCAACACCTTCGTCACCGAAGTCCGAGCGGTGTCCCAGGACCTGATGCTCGCGGCGATCGCCTTTGCAGTGTTCTATCTGGGTTATGCCGCGGACCACTTTTCGGCACCCCGGCGCTGGCTGCTGATTTTCGCCCTGTTGCTTCTGGGCTTTGCGGTTCGTGGCCCGATCGGGCTGGTGGTCCCGACTGGCATGCTGTGCAGTTATTGGCTGCTCAATCGCCAATGGCAGCGGCTGTTCGGCTTCGGCCTGACGGCGGCGGTGCTGCTGGCCGCAAGCGTCGGCATGTTGTTATGGCTGGCCGAAAGCCGTGGCGGTCCCCTGTTCATGCAGGATGTCGTGCGCATGCAGTTTCTGGGGCGAATGGACGGCAGTGAAGGCGTGAGCGGTTCGCTGTATTACTTCACCGGATCGCTGGGCAACTATGCGCTGGCGTATCCGTTGGCGCTGCTGGTGTTGGCGGCGGTCTGGCTGCCCCATCAGCGCCAGTCAGGTCCGGCGCTGCGCCTGTTGCAGTACTGCACGGCGGCGGCGTTGATTGTGATGGTCGGACTGTCGATTCCCCAAGCAAAAAAGGCCCGCTACCTGCTGCCGATGTTGCCCATGGCCGCGATCATTGCCGCGTACCCGTTCCAGGTGGCGCGGGGACAGGTTTTCGTTTGGTTGCGCGGTTTGATGCAAGGAGTGTGGTTGTTGACGCCCTGCGTATTGATCGGCGTGTTGCTGTACGCCCATCGACGGTTTCCCGAGCAACTGACCTCGATCACTTCGATGCTGATCATCCTCGCCGCGCTGCAAGTGATCGCACTGGCCACGCTTTTCAGGCCCCGATGGCGGGCACAGACCTTGGCGTTTTGCGCGGTTCTGGCGTTGTGGTCGGTCTACATTCTGGTGTTCGAACCGGTCGAACGCCGGCTCTACGACACCCAGACGTTCAGCCGCGCGGCCTTTGCGCTCGTGCAAAACGATCCGGCGCCGCTGGTATTGCATGGCATGGGTAAAGACGCGAAGGCGATCAAGTTCATGGTCAATATCGATGAGGACTTGCAACCGGTGTTCACCGAGTCGATTCAGGAGCTGGAACAGCTTCAACTGCCGGCGTGGTTGATGATGGACGCGCGTGACTATCGGGCCTTGCAAGGCACGCCGTTCGCAGCCGTGCCGCCGGTGTTAAGCGGCCGATTCGACAAAGATGATTACGTCTTGCTGCACCTCAACCTGCCTTCGCAGATGCCGAGCCCGTGAGGCTGCTGCTAAGTGCACGGATCAATGTCATTGCCCGCCGCCCACTCCACCGACGCCGCCCTCCCCGCCATCGAGCGTTCGGTGGCTGGCCACCGCCAAGTTTAAAAGAAGAATATTTTTCGCAAGAATTTACTTGTTGATCATTTCTTGCGCTGGCTTCCACACCATGATTGTTTTTTCCGTGATTACTGACTTTGCAGATATTGATTCTATTATTCGCAGAATAAGGGGCGGGACTTGTTATATCGGTTTATCAATTTATCTTTTGATCGCCTTCCCAAAAAAACTTGAGAAGGTACTGTAAAAAACAAATCAGATTGATCAAAACAGATGACGATGCGCAGCCTGAAATAATCCCTGTGTTGCGTATCAGATGTGTCTGACTTTCAAACCGGTGCCTTCAGATCCACACCCAATGCCTGCGCAAACGCCTTGACCAGCGGGCTGCGCACGGTGTTGTGGCGCAGGATCAGATTGAACGGCGTGACGATGCTGATCAGGTCCGGGCGCACCGCGCGAAATTGCCCCTGAGCCGCCATCGATGCGGCGTAATGCTGCGGCAAAAAGCCCAGGAAACGCCCGGTCTTGATCAGCAATGCCACGGCTTCCACCTGAGTCGCCGAGGCTGAAAAACTGTCGTAGTGGACGAAATTGAGTTTGTCGCGATGAATCGCGTAGCGATGGTTGATGAACTCGTAATCCTTGAGCACGTGGCTGCCGATTTCGGCGTCCGGCATCGAGAACAGCGGATGACCGAGCGCGCAGTAAACCTCCGAGCGCTCTTCATACAGCGCGTAGTAATCGAACTCTTCACGCTTCTGATAAACAGGAACGATGCCCGCCACTAACCGCCCCTCTACGACGCCTCTTTCGACTTCATCCAGTTGCGATGACTGAAGTTGGAACCTTACTTTAGGTGACTCTTCATTGATTCTTCTAAGCGCGGCCACTAACGGTGAATTATCGTCGGAGATTGTATTGTCAATAACACCCACCCCAAGGTCACCGACAAGTTCATTCTGCGCCGAACTAAGCCGATCACGAAAGTTGTCGACCGAGGCAAACAAGTCGATGGATGCCTGGTACACCAGACTGCCTTCTTCGGTCAGGTGAAAGCCTTCCCGGCCTCGGGTGCACAGGCGCATGCCGATGCGGATTTCAAGGTCGGAAATCTGTTTGCTGATGGCTGCCAGCCCCACATTCAGCTCGTTCTGGGCGGCACTGAAGCCTCCGGCCTCGACCACGGCCTTGAACACTTTTAGCAGTTTGAAATCCAGGCCACTGAGGGCCAGCGGCGCCCGATGCGACGTTTTCGGTGGCGGGTTTCCGGAATTGGAAAGTGGGGTTTCCATAATGCTTATTTACCTCTGGCGCCCTATTCAACACTCTGTGTCCAACAACAAAAATAGTGCTGGTAAATAATAATGAACACAGAAAACCAGGCTTGGCAACCGCTAATAATCCCCGTACTTCAGTGCCAACTCACTGATTTCGAACTATTAAAAGCTGACACTTCGATCAGCTCTCGCAACGATATAACTGCCCCTATTGAAACTGCTTTGGCCTGACCACGCCCGGTTGATTTTTTAACGATCCCGGCACGGGTTCCAGGTCCGGCATACCGATCTGTAGGAGCGAGGCTTGCCCGCGAAGCTCTTCGGCATCACACCAAACTAATGACTAACTTCCGGCTACGACGAGGAAAACAACAATGTCTCAATCCACCGACCGTCTCTGGGGTGCCCGCTTCAAAAGCGGCCCGTCCGAAGCCCTGGCGGCGTTGTCCCGTTGCCCCGAACGCTACTTTCGCCTTACCCCGTATGACCTCGCCGGTTCCAAGGCGCATGCCCGTGAATTGCAGCGCGCCGGGCTGTTGAGCGAGCAGGAAACCCTGACCATGCTCGACGCTCTGACGCGCATCGGTGATGACTTCCGTGCCGGCAGCATCGCGCCGACCCTGGACGACGAAGACGTCCACACCTTTATCGAACGCCTGCTGACCGAACGCCTCGGCGCCCTCGGTGGCAAACTGCGCGCCGGGCGGTCCCGTAACGACCAGACCGCCAACGACCTGCGCCTGTTCCTGCGGGATCACGTGCGCACCCTGGCCGTCGAAATACTGGCCTTGCAGCAAGCGCTTGTGGATCAGGCCGAGCAACACATCGAGAGCATCTGTCCAGGCTTCACTCACTTGCAGCAAGCGCAACCGATCGTCTTCGCTCACCACTTGCTGGCTCACGCTCAATCGATGCTGCGTGACGTGCAACGCCTGGTGGACTGGGACAATCGCACCTCGCTGTCGCCACTCGGCGCGGCAGCCATGGCCGGTTCCGCCATCGCGCGCCTGCCGCAGCAGTCGGCCAAGGAAATGGGCTACAGCGGCGTCTGCGAAAACTCCATTGACGCCGTGGCCAGCCGCGATCACGTCGCCGAGTTTCTGTTTATCGCCAGCATGCTCGGGATCAACATTTCCCGCCTCGCCGAAGAGTTTTGCCTGTGGTCGTCGCGGCAATTTCGCTGGGTCGCGCTGGACGATGCCTACGCCACCGGCAGTTCGATCATGCCGCAGAAGAAGAACCCGGACATTGCCGAACTGGCCCGGGGCAAGGCTGGCCGCCTGATCGGCAACCTCACCGGGTTGTTGTCGACGTTGAAATCCCTGCCGCTGTCATACAACCGCGACTTGAGCGAAGACAAGAACGGCGTGCTCGACAGCGTCGACACGCTGCTGCTGGTGTTGCCAGCCATGGCCGGGATGGTCGCAACCATGAAGGTCAACGTCGAAGAGCTGCGTCGCCAGGCACCGCTCGGTTTCACCCTGGCCACCGAAGTCGCCGACTGGCTGGCCATGCGCGGCGTACCGTTCAAGGAAGCGCATGAAATCACCGGCGCGCTGGTCCAGGCCTGTGAGAAACACGACATTGAATTGTGGGAAGCATCGCCGGCGCTGCTGGCCGAGATTGATCCACGCCTGACCGCGGAAGTGCGCGAGAGTCTGACCCTCGAAGCAGCCATCGCCGCCCGCAGTGGCTGGGGTGGCACGGCGCCGCAACAGGTGCGCGAGCAGATCGGCCGTCTGAAAACCGCCCTCGCGGCGCAGCAGCAATGGACCGAGAACTATCAGGGTTTCCGCCTCTGAAGCAGCACGCAAAAATCCGTAGGAGCGAAGCTTGCTCGCGAAGAGGTCATGTCAGTCGACCTCAATGTTGAATGTCACACCGCTTTCGCGAGCAAGCTTCGCTCCTACAGGGGATTTTGGTTGATCTGAAAGAACAGTGTACGGAGAAACAACATGAGCCAGACTCAGGCAGAACGACTCCAGCGGGAGCGAAAACTGGCGGAAAACCAGTTCGACATTACCCAATACCACCACGTGCCCCGGCGTTATTACGGGCGGATTTTCTTCGCCACCGTCATCGTCATTGCGATTCTCGGGCTGGTACGCGCCTTCGCCGAAGGCAAGATCGAATGGTCGTACATCGGCCAGTTCCTTACCTCGCAAGCGATCATGTGGGGTTTGCTCAACACCATCGTCATGGCGGTGCTGGCGATGGCCCTGGGCATCGTCTTCGGGGTGATCACGGCGATCATGCGCATGTCGGCCAATCCGATCCTGCGTTATGTCGCGGTGACCTACACCTGGCTGTTTCGCGGTACGCCGCTGATCCTGCAACTGCTGTTGTGGTTCAACCTGGCGCTGATCTTTCCCACCATCGGCATTCCCGGCGTGTTCGAAATGGACACCGTGACTCTGATGACCCCGTTCGTGGCCGCCCTGCTCGGCTTGAGCATCAACCAGGGCGCCTACACCGCTGAAGTGGTGCGTGCCGGTTTGCTGTCGGTGGACACCGGGCAGTACGAAGCCGCCAAGTCGATCGGCATGCCACGCCTGCAAGCCCTGCGCCGGATCATCCTGCCGCAAGCCATGCGGGTGATCATTCCGCCGGTGGGCAACGAGTTCATCGGCATGGTGAAAATGACCTCCCTGGCGAGCGTCATCCAGTACTCGGAGCTGCTCTACAACGCCCAGAACATCTACTACGCCAACGCCCGCGTAATGGAGCTGCTGATCGTCGCCGGTATCTGGTACCTGGCCACCGTCACCGTGCTGTCCTTCGGTCAAAGCCGTCTGGAGCGTCGTTTCGCTCGCGGCGCCGGCAAGCGTTCTTGAGGAGCCCCACATGAGAAGCATCGTCAAGGCCGTGAGCCTGAACAAATATTACGACCAGTTCCACGCGCTCAAGGATGTCAACATCGAAGTCGAGCAAGGCGAAGTTCTGTGCATCATTGGCCCGTCCGGCTCCGGCAAAAGTACCTTGCTGCGTTGCGTCAACCAGCTGGAAAAGATCGACAAGGGCGGCCTGTGGGTCGACGGCGAACTGGTGGGTTACCGGGTCGTCGGCAACAAATTGCACGAGCTCAATGAGTCGCAGATCGCCCGTCAACGCCTGTCCACCGGCATGGTGTTCCAGCGTTTCAACCTGTTCCCGCACATGACTGTGCTGCAAAACATCATCGAAGGGCCGTGCCAGGTGCTCAAGCGTTCGCCCAAAGAGGCGCACGAAGAAGCCGTGGAATTGCTCGCTCGCGTCGGCCTGGCCGACAAGCGTAACAGCTACCCGATCGAACTCTCGGGTGGTCAGCAGCAACGCGTCGCCATTGCCCGTGCCCTGGCCATGCGTCCCAAGCTGATGCTGTTCGATGAACCCACTTCGGCACTCGACCCGGAACTGGTCGGTGAGGTGCTGTCGGTGATGCGTGACCTCGCGCAAACCGGCATGACCATGATCGTCGTCACCCATGAACTGGGCTTTGCCCGTGAGGTTGCCAACCGCATGGTGTTCATGGACGGCGGGCAGATCGTGGAGGCTGGAAGCCCCGAAGAAATACTAATAAGTCCGCAAAACCCGCGCACCCAAAGCTTCATTTCTGCCGTTCGAACCTAAGCGCCGTTTGGCGCTCACAACACTCATAAGAGAACGACCATGAAGAAAATAGTTATCCCGACAGTACTCGCAGGTGTTATGGCTTGCGGCTTCACCTTCGCCGCTGAGCTTCCGGCCGGCATCAAGGAAAAAGGCGAGGTCATTGTGGCGATCATGCCGAACTACCCGCCGATGGATTTCAAGGACCCGGCCACCAACACCCTCACCGGTCTCGACGTTGACCTGGGCAATGCCCTGGCCGAACGTCTGGGCGTGAAGATCAAGTGGCAGGAAACCGGCTTCGAGCAAATGATCAATGCCCTGACCACCGACCGCGTGGACATGGTGATGTCGGGCATGACCGACACCGCTGAACGCCAGGCCAGCGTGACCTTTGTCGACTACTTCACCAGCGGCCCGCAGTTCTACACCTTGCAGAAGAACAAGGACTTCAACGAGATCACCGACCTGTGCGGCAAGAAAGTCGGCACCAGCCGTCGTACCACCTTCCCGGCGGAAATTGCTGAATACAGCAAGGCCCACTGCGAAGGCGCCGGCAAACCGGCCATCGTGGTGGTCGGCACTGAAGGCTCGGCCGATGCCCGCGCGCAATTGCGTCAGAGCCGTATCGATGCGGCCATGCAGGGTAGCGAAACCCTGCCGTATCTCAAGACCCAGGAAAAGGACATGTACAAGACCGTGGGCCTGCCAATCTCCCAGCAGTTCACCGGCCTTGGCGTGAGCAAGAAAAAGCCTGAGTTGAGTGAAGCGGTGAAGGTCGCGTTGCAGAGCATGGTCGATGACGGCAGCTATCAGGCGATTCTCAAGAAATGGGACCTGGAACTGGGCGCGATCAAGACCGTGACCATCAACGCCGGCAAGTAATGCTTGCCCTGTAGGCGCGAGGCTTGCCCGCGAAGGCGGTGTTTGGCAGAGATGTTGAATGTACCGGCCTTTTCGCGAGCAAGCTTCGCTCCTACAGGAACTGCGTTTTACTTATAGATAAAATGGAGCGCCACGATGTCCTCCTCCCCCCAACCCACCTGGCCCGACCCGCACAAAGCCTGCCTCGCCCTGGCCTTCGACCTCGATGGTCCGACAGGCGATGCGATGCTCAACGGTTCGATCTGGCGCAAGCCCGAGTACTTCGGTTTTGGCGGTTATGGTCCTTACCGGGCCTTGCCGCGGATTCTGGATTTGCTCGACGAATACCGGATCCCGACGACCTTTTTCGTCCCGGCCTGGGTCGTGGAAAACTGGCCGAAACAGTGCCAGGCGATTATCGAGCGCGGGCATGAGGTGGCGTACCACGGCTACAAACACGAATCCTTTTACGCCCTGGCGCTGGAACAGCAAAAGGACGTGATGAACAAATCCCGCGAGGTGTTCTGGAAACACCTGAACATCCGCGCCGAAGGTTTCCGCACCCCCTCCGGAGACTGGCGAGCCGAGACCCCGGCGATGCTGGTGGAAGCCGGCGTGACTTACTCCAGCAGCATGCGCGGCGATGACCGCCCGTACCTGGTGAAAGTGCCGGGCCATGAAACCCCGCTGGTGGAAATCCCCGGCCGCTGGGAAATGGACGACTACGCCTCCCTCGCCTACACCCGGGCGCCGGACTTCCCCTCGGGGCTGGACCGCACCGCCAGCTACGCACTGACCCTCGACAACTGGTGCCGCGAGTACGACGGCGCGATGAATGAAGGGCTGTGCCTGACCACCCTGTTCCACCCCAAGATCACCGGCAAGCCGGGGCGCATCCTGCTGTTGGAAAAACTCTTCGAACACATGCGTCAGCGCGACGACGTGTGGTTTGCCACCTGCCGCGATGTCGCCCAGTGGTGGCTCAAGGAGCATCACCATGGCTGATTCCACCGTCTGGCCCAAAGGATACCGCTGCGCCGTGGTCCTGACCGTCGACTACAACGACATCCACGGCATCCTGACCCAGGCACCTGAAGTCGCCGGCCGCGACAAGACGCTGTCGGTCTGGCGTTACGGCACCCAGCGCGGCGTCGAGCGTTTGCTCGGTTTGTTCGCCGAACTCGGGGTAAAAAGCAGTTGGTGCATCCCGGGTATCGTTGCCGAGGAAAACCCGCAACACCTACGGGCAATTCAGGCCGGCGGGCATGAGATCGCCTGCGCCGGCTATCGCCACCAGAACTACGACCTGCTCGATCTGGCCGGACAAAGCGCCGAGATTGCCAAGGGTTGCGAAGCGCTCGCGGCACTGACCGGCCAGCGTCCGAGCGGGTTTCGCATCCCGGCCGGTAACGGTGCGCCGGGCTTCATCGAGGCGCTGAGGAACCAAGGCATTCGCTGGTCTTCGTCGTGGCGCGGCGATGATTTGCCGTTCGCTCACCCCACCGCCCCCGAAGTGATCGAGCTGCCGTTGCACTACGAACTGGAAGACGAGCCCTATTTCGCCTTCAACCTCAGCCCGGCGGTGCCGCCGGCACAATCGCGAATCGCCTCTTACAGCCACACCCTGGGCAACCTGCAAATGGACTTCGCCGGGTTTCGCCGGTTTGGCCTGTGTTACGTGCTGCGCCTGCACCCGGAAATCATTGCCACGCCGGGGCGAATTGGCGTGTTGCGTGAATTGCTTGAGGGCATGCAGCAGCACGATGACGTGTGGATCGCCACGGCCGGCGAGGTCGCGCAATGGTGGGCCGATTCGGCAGTCCCCGTGACCGAGGATCATCCGGCATCGGTGTATGAGCGGCATTACCGGGATTACCTCGTATGACTGAACGCATGCAGCGACTCGCGCAGTTTTGCGTCGACACGCGCTTTGAAGATTTGCCACCGGCCCTGGTGGCGCAAGCCAAACGGCACATCCTCGACACCTTCGGCGTGACATTGGCCGGGGCTGACAGCGAAGTGGCGAAACAGGCGCGTCAGGTATTCGCAAGTGAAGCCGGTGACACCCTGGTCTGGGGCACTGATCTGCGCATGGGCGCCGCTCAGGCCGCGATCCTTAATGGCATCGCCGCCCACGCCCTGGAACTGGACGACACCGGGGGCTGCGACCACTCCGGCGCGGTGGTGCTGCCGGCGGTGATGGCTGCGGTGTCGATGAAGACCGAACCGGTCAACGGCCGCGAGTTGATTACCGCCGTGGTGATTGGCTACGACGTCAGCCGTCGCGTGCTCGAAGCCTGCGGCGGCTATTCGGCGCACAACGGCGCGGGCTGGCATTCGACCGCGACCTGCGGGGTGTTCGGCGCCGCAGCGGCGAGCGCGCGGATCCTTGGACTGGACGCCGCGCAAACCGTGTCGGCACTGGGCATCGCTGGCAGTTTCAGCGGTGGGCTGTGGGCCTTCATCCACGACGGCTCGCAGAGTAAAAAGCTGCACAGCGGTCGAGCGGCCGAAGGTGGATTGCTGGCGGCGCGGTTTGCTCAACAAGGCATCAGCGGACCGAAAAAGTTGTTCGAGGATGTCTGGGGCGGTTTTCTCAGAACCCTGGCCGGCGTGGCCTCAGATCCGACCGCGCTCGATGCGGATCTGGGCGTCGTGTGGGAAGCTCGCCCGCTGCTCGATCAAGCCCTACGCCGCGTGCCGGGGGACTCATTCGGCAATCGATGCGTTGGGGTTGTTAATAGATCAACTGCAAGTCGGCGCCGATCAGATTGAAGACATCGAAGTCTCGTTGTGCGGGTTTCTTCAGGACATGTGCGGTGGACAGGATGTCAGCACGCTCGCGGCAGCACAGATGAGTTTGCCCTATGCCCTCGCCGCCCGGCTGGTTCATGGTCATTGCCGGCTGGAAGCCTATGACGAGGCACAACGGGGCGACCCTCGGATTGCTCACTGGATGGCGCGCATTCGTCTTGAAGTGGATCCGCAACTGTCAGAGGATGGCGAGCCCGTCATCCGCGTGCGGACGGTGGACGGTCGGCAGGCAAATCTTTGTATCGACCCGCCATTGGGCGCGCCGGGGAATCCGTTGAGTGATGCGGCGCTGGAGGAGAAGTTTTTCAGCCTGGCCGGGCGGGTGATGCCCCAGGAGCAGGCTGGGGAATTGCTTGAGCAATTGTGGCGGTTGGACACGTTGGAATCGGTGTTCTGCCTGTGCGGGCCTCTTCGCGGGCAAGCCTCGCTCCTACAGGTCCTGCGTTGATCATGCGGACACCAACAACCTGTAGGAGCGAGGCTTGCCCGCGAATGAAGGCGACGCGGCTCCACGACGAACACTACACAACCTAAATAAGGACATTTGCCCCACCGTGGCCACTTACTCGCTCGTAATCCGCCGGTTGATGATCGTTTCGCTGACCATCGTCGTCAGCCGCGCCATCACCAGCCCGCTGCTCACCTTGTTCCTGAGCAACAAGCTCGGCCTCAACCAGCAGGACGTCGGTTTGCTGTTGGGCATCGCGGTATTTATCGCCACCCTGCTCGCGCTCTATGGCGGCTACATCATCGACCGCCTCGAAAAACGTCGGCTGCTGATTCTGGCGATGCTCTCCAGCGCCATCGGCTTCGTCCTGCTGACCTTCGCCGAAAACCTCTACCTGACCACCGCCACCCTGGTCATCACCGAAACCGCCTCGGCGTTGTTCCTGATCGGCTCGAAGGCGATCCTCAGCGAAAACCTGCCGATTGGCCAACGCGCCAAGGCGTTTTCCCTGCGCTACACCCTGACCAACATCGGCTACGCCACCGGCCCGATGCTCGGCGTGGTGATTGCCGGGGTGTACCCGATTGCGCCGTTCCTGATAGCCGGCGGCATCGCGTTCTTCAGCATTTTCCTGATGATCGGCATCCCCAGGGACTCGTCGCAGACACCCCCGATCGGCCAACCCCAAAGTTTTCTCAAGACGCTGATTACTCTGAAGAACGACCGCACACTGATCATGTTCACCTGCGGTTGCCTGCTCAGCACCGTGGTCCACGGTCGATTCACCCTGTACCTGTCGCAATACCTGCTGGTGACCCATGATTCCAAGCGCGCACTGGAAACCATGGCCGCCCTGCTCGCCTGCAACGCCATCAGCGTGATCCTGCTGCAATACCAGATCGGCCGATTCCTCAAGCGCGAACAGCTGCGTTACTGGATCGCCGGCGGCACCAGTCTGTTTATCGTCGGGCTGATCGGCTTCAGTCTGGCCGACAGCCTGGTGAGCTGGTGCGTGGCGATGTTCATCTTCACCCTCGGCGAAATGATCATTTACCCCGCCGAATTTCTCTTCGTCGACACCCTGGCCCCGGAAGAACTGCGCGGCAGTTACTACGGCGCACAAAACCTCGCGGCCCTCGGCGGAGCCCTGAGCCCTGTGATTTGTGGTTTCCTGCTGATGCACACACCGGCGCCCACCATGTTTTACGCATTGAGTGCGCTGACGGCCATGGGCGGGTTCCTGTGTTTCATGAGCGGTCGCCGAGTCGCGTTACAGCAAAAATAATGCACTCAAACTGCATTAATATGAATTTGTCAGCATCGGGAATGAACGGCACACTGTGCCCCGTTCCTCCCCCAATAGTTGGAACACCTTCAAGGGCTTTCTGGGTTTCCCAGTTAAGCCTTTTTTTTCCTGGATTTTTACCAACGGATCGTTTGCCTCATGCTCGCTCGCTGGTTACCTGCCGCCATCAACACCCGTCCTTCCGAATGGAGCCGTGCTGCCATTGGCATGTCCCTGGGCACGCTGTTCAGCGTCTGGCTGTGCGCCCAAGTGTTCGGCATGGAAGTGGCGCAACATTTGATCGGGCCGTTGGGCGCATCGGCGGTGTTGCTGTTCGCGGTGTCCTCCGGCGCCCTCGCCCAGCCATGGTCGATTCTGGGCGGATACTTGAGTGCCGGCGTCGTTGCGCTGCTGGTCGCACATGTTCTCGGCCGAACCCTTGGCAGCGCCTGCCTGGCGGCGGGCATGGCGCTGATCCTGATGTGCTGGTTGCGTTGCCTGCACCCACCGGCCGGAGCGCTGGCGTTGCTGTTGGTGCTGGCCGATCCGGCAACCATCGCACTGGACTGGAAAGCCCTCGGCGCGGTCATGCTCGCCGCATCGACCATGCTGCTCTGCGCGCTGGCCTATAACAACCTGACGCGCATTCGCTACCCCAAGCGCGCCGCCGAACCGGTGCCCATGGTGCCGGCGGATCATCCGCCGATCGACAGCCAGGCCATCACCGCCCAGGACTTGAAACTGGCATTGGCGGACATGGAGGCGTTCTTCGATGTCACCCCGGAAGACCTGGAACAACTGATTCATATCAGTGAGTTACACGCCAAACGTCGCAGTATTAGTGAAGTGCTGCGTCATAGTTCCTGACGGCACACCTCCCTGCTCGCGAAGACGCCCTGCCCTTCAACCTCAATGTTGAATTACACAACGCCTTCGCGAGCAGGCTCGCTCTCACAGGCCCATGCAAATATGCAGAAAGCACCTGCATATATCCCGGTTGTACATCATAAATTTGCACTGGTACGATCCGGGATCGCTCGCGCGCGAGCTTCTCTATAAAGAACAATAAAAGCAGGGAGTTAGTGATGACTGCTCAGGTTTCATCGAAAGAGACTTCGTTCATGGATGCCACGCAAAACGAAGTGCTGGCCGAGGTCCGCAACCACATCGGTCACCTGATCCTCAATCGCCCCGCCGGTCTCAACGCCATTACCCTGAACATGGTCCGCCACCTGCAGCGCCAGCTCGACGCCTGGGCGCAGGATCCGCAGGTTCACGCGGTGGTCTTGCGCGGTGCCGGCGAGAAAGCCTTCTGTGCCGGCGGCGATATTCGCTCGCTGTATGACAGTTTCAAAAGCGGCGACACGTTGCACGAAGACTTCTTCGTCGAGGAATACGCCCTCGACCTCGCCATTCATCACTACTGCAAACCGGTGCTGGCCCTGATGGACGGTTTTGTCCTCGGCGGCGGTATGGGCCTGGTGCAAGGCGCTGACTTGCGGGTGGTTACCGAGAAAAGCCGTCTGGCGATGCCGGAAGTGGCCATCGGTTATTTCCCGGACGTCGGTGGCAGTCATTTCTTGCCACGGATTCCCGGTGAGCTGGGGATTTATCTGGGCGTCAGCGGCGTGCAGATCCGCGCAGCCGATGCGCTCTATTGCGGCTTGGCAGACTGGTTTCTGGAAAGCGAAAAACTCGGCGCCCTCGACGAGCAACTCGACCAGCTCGAATGGCGCGACACGCCGCTCAAGGACCTGCAAGGCCTGCTGGCGAAACTCGCGGTGCAACAACTGCCCGATGCGCCATTGGAAGCGCTGCGCCCGGCCATCGATCACTTCTTCGCCCTGCCCGATGTGCCGAGTATTGTTGAGCAACTGCGTGAAGTGACGGTCGCCGACAGCCATGAATGGGCCATGACCACCGCCGACCTGCTGGAGAGCCGTTCGCCGCTGGCGATGGGCGTGACCCTGGAAATGCTGCGCCGTGGTCGGCACTTGAGCCTCGAAGACTGTTTTGCCCTTGAGCTGCACCTGGACCGTCAGTGGTTCGCGCGCGGCGACCTGATCGAAGGCGTGCGCGCCTTGCTGATCGATAAAGACAAGCAACCACGCTGGAATCCGCCAACCTTGCAGGCGCTGGACGCCGAGCACGTCGCGAGTTTCTTCAGCGGTTTTGACCAGAGCGGGAACTGAGCCATGCACGATATCGAATTGAGCGAAGAGCAAGTCATGATCCGCGACATGGCCCGGGACTTTGCCCGCGGCGAAATCGCGCCCCATGCGCAAGCCTGGGAAAAGGCCGGCTGGATCGATGACGGTCTGGTGGCGAAGATGGGTGAACTGGGCCTGCTGGGCATGGTGGTGCCGGAAGAATGGGGCGGCACCTATGTCGACTACGTCGCCTACGCCCTGGCGGTAGAAGAGATTTCGGCCGGCGACGGCGCCACGGGCGCATTGATGAGCATCCACAATTCCGTGGGCTGCGGCCCGGTGCTCAACTACGGCACCGAAGAACAGAAACAAACCTGGTTGCCGGATCTGGCCAGCGGCCAGGCGATCGGCTGCTTCTGCCTGACCGAGCCGCAAGCCGGCTCCGAAGCGCACAACCTGCGCACCCGCGCTGAACTGCGCGACGGCCAATGGGTGATCAACGGCGCCAAGCAATTCGTCAGCAATGGCAAGCGGGCAAAACTGGCGATTGTGTTTGCCGTGACCGATCCGGACCTGGGCAAGCGCGGCATCTCGGCGTTCCTGGTGCCGACCGATACCGCCGGTTTCATCGTCGACCGCACCGAACACAAAATGGGCATTCGCGCCTCCGACACCTGCGCGGTGACTTTGAGCAACTGCACGATTCCCGAAGCCAATCTGCTGGGTGATCGCGGTAAAGGGCTGGCCATCGCCCTGTCCAACCTCGAAGGCGGCCGCATCGGCATCGCTGCCCAGGCGCTGGGCATTGCCCGGGCAGCGTTCGAAGCCGCACTGGCGTATTCGCGGGATCGGGTGCAGTTCGACAAACCGATCATCGAGCACCAGAGCATCGCGAATATGCTCGCTGACATGCACACCCGGCTAAACGCGGCGCGCTTGCTGATCCTGCATGCGGCTCGGCTGCGCAGTGCCGGCAAACCGTGCCTGTCCGAGGCTTCGCAGGCCAAGCTGTTTGCGTCGGAAATGGCCGAGAAAGTCTGCTCGTCTGCGATGCAGATTCATGGCGGGTACGGGTATCTGGAAGATTACCCGGTGGAGCGCTATTACCGGGATGCGCGGATTACGCAGATTTATGAAGGGTCGAGCGAGATACAGCGGATGGTGATTGCCCGGGAGTTGAAAAACTATCTGGTGTGAAGCTTGAAAGCTTCGCGGGCAAGCCTCGCTCCTACAGGTTATCGGTGTTCGCATGAACGACCCGTAACCCAGTAGGAGCGAGGCTTGCCCGCGAAGGCGTCGGTGAGGTCGCTACATCACTTACCCTGGAACTGCGCCTCACGCTTGGCAATGAACGCCGCCATCCCTTCCTTCTGATCCTGCGTCGCAAACGCCGCATGGAACACCCGGCGCTCAAAGCGCACGCCTTCCGACAGGCTCACTTCAAACGCGCGGTTGACGCTTTCCTTGATCATCATCGCGATCGGCAACGACTTCTTGGCGATCAACGCGGCGACTTTCAGCGCTTCTTCCAGCAGTTCATCCGCCGGCACGATCCGCGCGACGATCCCGCAACGCTCGGCTTCTACCGCATCAATCAAACGTCCGCTCAGGCACATTTCCATGGCCTTGGCCTTGCCCACGGCGCGGGTCAGGCGCTGGGTGCCGCCCATACCCGGCAGCACGCCGAGGTTGATTTCCGGCTGGCCGAATTTCGCATTGTCGCCGGCAAGGATGAAATCGCACATCAGCGCCAGTTCACAGCCACCGCCCAGGGCGAAACCGTTGACCGCTGCAATGATCGGCTTGCGGCGGTTGGCCACGCGATCGCTGTCGCTGAACAGATCGTCCAGATAGATCTGCGGGTAGGTCAGCTCGGCCATTTCCTTGATGTCGGCGCCGGCGGCGAAGGCTTTTTTCGAGCCGGTCAGCACGATGCAGCCGATGTTCGAATCAGCTTCCAGGCCATCGAGGGCGTGGTTCAGTTCGCTGACGATCTGCGCATTCAACGCGTTCAGCGCCTGCGGACGGTTGAGGGTGATCAGGCCTACACGACCGTGGGTTTCCAGCAAAATCGTTTCGTAACTCACAATGGACTCCTTCTTAAAGATTGCGCGAAATAACCATGCGCTGAATATCGCTGGTGCCTTCGTAGATCTGGCAAACCCGCACGTCGCGGTAGATCCGCTCCAGCGGGAAGTCGTTCAGGTAACCGTAACCACCGAGGGTTTGCAACGCCGAGGAGCAGACCTTCTCGGCCATTTCCGAGGCGAACAGCTTGGCCATGGACGCTTCGACCAGGGCCGGTTGACCGCTGTCCCTCAATGCAGCGGCGTAATGCACCATCTGCCGGGCGACGGCGATTTGCGTCGCCATGTCTGCCAAGCGGAAGGCTACGGCTTGATGTTCGATGATCGGCTTGCCGAAACTCTCACGCTCACGGGCGTAATCGCGGGCCGCTTCAAACGCGGCGCGGGCCATGCCCACCGATTGCGAGGCGATACCGACACGGCCGCCTTCAAGGTTGGCCAGGGCGATCCGGTAACCTTCGCCCTCCTCACCTAACCGGTTGGCCACCGGCACTTTGACGTCTTCGAAGAGAATCTGGCAGGTGTCGGAGGCGTGCTGGCCGAGTTTGTCTTCAACCCGGGCGACTTTGTAGCCCGGCGAATCAGTCGGCACGATCAGCGCCGTGATGCCGCGCTTGCCGGCACTCGGGTCGGTCACGGCAAACACGATCACCACCCCGGCGTTCTGCCCGGACGTGATGAACTGCTTGCAGCCGTTGAGCACGTAGTGATCGCCTTCCAGGCGCGCACGGGTTTTCAGGCCGCTGGCGTCGGAACCGGCCTGCGGTTCGGTCAGGGCAAAGGCGCCGAGCATCGCGCCGCTGGCCAGTGGCTTGAGGAAGCGTTCTTTCTGATCATCGTTGCCGTACTTGAGGATAGGTACGCAACCCACGGAGTTGTGCACGCTCATGATCGTCGAGCAGGCGCCGTCACCGGCGGCGATTTCTTCCAAAGCCATGGCGTAGGCCAGGTAACCGGTGTCGCAACCGCCCCACTGCTCCGGCACCAGCATGCCGAAGAAGCCCAGTTCGGCCATCTCACCGATGGCTTCCTTGGGGAAGCGGTGTTCGCGGTCCCACTCGGCGGCAAACGGTTTCAGCCGTTCCTGGGCGAATTGTCGGGCCATGTCGCGGATCTGTTGTTGGTCGTCATCGGGAATCATGGTGAATCCTTAAAAATTGAGCCTGACGCAGAACCTGTAGGAGCGAGCCTGCTCGCGAAGAGCCGTGTCAGTCGACATTAACGTTGAATGACACACCGCATTCTCGAGCAGGCTCGCTCCTACAGTGGGAATTGCGTCAACCTTAGTAAAGGCATTCCACAGCCATGGCCGTGGCTTCACCGCCGCCGATGCAGATCGCTGCAACGCCGCGTTTCAGGCCTTTCTGGCGCAGGGCCGAGAGCAAGGTCACGAGAATCCGCGCGCCAGACGCACCAATCGGGTGGCCCAGGGCGCAGGCGCCGCCGTGCACGTTGATCTTCTCGTGGGGGATTTCCAGTTTGGTCATGGTCACCAGACTGACCACCGCGAATGCTTCGTTGACTTCGAACAGCTCGACGTCGTCCACGGACCAACCGGTTTTCTTCAGCAGCTTCTTGATCGCGCCCACCGGTGCCACCGGGAACAGGCCCGGGGTATCGGCAAATGCAGAATGGCCGTGAATCACTGCCAGCGGTTTCAGACCTTGTTTCTGTGCTTCGGACCGGCGCATCAGCACCAGCGCCGCCGCACCGTCGGAAATCGAACTGGAGTTGGCCGCGGTCACCGTGCCGCCTTCGCGGAATGCCGGTTTCAGCGAAGTGATCTTGTCCAGCTTGGCTTTCGGTGGTTGTTCGTCGTTGCTGATCAGCACCTGCTCTTTTCCGACAGTCACGGTAATCGGCACGATCTCGTCCTTGAAGCTGCCGTCCTTGATCGCCTGCTGCGCGCGGGTGGTCGAGGCAATGGCGAACGCGTCCTGGGCTTCGCGGCTGAAACCGTTGGTTTCGGCGCAATCCTCGGCGAAGGTGCCCATCAGGCGGCCCTTGTCGTAGGCGTCTTCCAGACCGTCGAGAAACATGGAATCGAGCACGCGGCCATGGCCCATGCGGTAACCGCTGCGAGCGCGGTCCAGCAGGTACGGTGCGTTGGACATGCTTTCCATGCCGCCCGCGACGACCACGTCGGCGCTGCCGGCAACGAGCATGTCGTGGGCCAGAATCGCTGCTTCCATGCCCGAGCCGCACATCTTGTTCAGGGTGGTGCAGCGGGTCGATTTATCCAGCCCCGCGCCCAATGCAGCTTGCCGCGCCGGTGCCTGACCCAGGCCTGCGGGCAGTACGCAGCCAAACAGCACTTCTTCTACGGATTCAGGTTTGATACCCGCGCGTTCGACGGCAGCGCGGATCGCGGCAGCCCCCAGTTGCGGCGCGGTCAGGCTTTTCAGTTCGCCCTGGAAACCGCCCATCGGGGTGCGGACGGCGCTGACGATAACGATGGGATCGTTGGCAATAGTCATGACAAATCCTCCTTATTTAGCGGCCATGCGCAAGGCACCGTCGAGACGGATCACCTCGCCATTGAGCATGCTGTTTTCAATGATATGCCTGACCAGCGCGGCATACTCGCCCGGTTTGCCCAGGCGCGGCGGAAATGGCACACCAGCCGCCAGGGACGCGCGGACTTCCGGGGTCATGCCGGCCATCATCGGGGTTTCAAAAATGCCGGGGGCGATGGTCATCACGCGGATGCCGAAGCGCGCCAGTTCACGGGCGGCGGGCAAGGTCAGGCTGACGATCGCGCCTTTGGACGCTGCATAAGCGGCCTGGCCAATCTGGCCATCGTAAGCCGCGGCTGAGGCGGTGTTGATGATCACGCCGCGTTCGCCGTCGGCATCCGCTTCGGTTTCGGCGATGGCCGCCGAAGCCAGGCGCAGCATATTGAAGCTGCCGATCAGGTTGACGTTGATCACCTGGCTGAAACTGGCCAGCGCGTGCGGGCCAGTCTTGCCGAGGATCTTCTCGCCACGCACGATGCCGGCGCAATTGACCAGACCGTTGAGACCGCCGAAGGCTTTCACCGTCGCCTGCACAGCGGCTTCGGCAGCGGCTTCGTCGCTGATGTCGGCCACTACGCTTTGCGCGCCGAGACGTTGCGCCTGGGCCGCGAGCGCCTCGGCGTTCATGTCCACCAGCATCACTTTGGCGCCAGCCGCGACCAGCATTTCAGCGGTGGCCGCACCGAGGCCCGAGGCACCGCCGGTGACGAGAAAAACCTTGTTTTCGATCTGCATCATTGTGTCCTTGATTCAAGCTAAACGTTCTTCGCCGCAGCCTCTTGAGCCTTGGCGATTTCCTGGTTGCGCAAGATAAAGCGCTGCAATTTGCCGCTTGGGGTTTTCGGCAACTCGCTGACAAATTCGATTTCACGCGGGTACGAATGCGCGGCCAGGCGCTTGCGCACGTGTTGGCGCAGTTCTTCGGCCAGCTCCGGTGTCGGGCGGTATTGCTCACAAATCACGACGAAGGCTTTGACCAGTTCGGTGCGCTCCGGATCGGGTTTTCCGACGACGGCGGCTTCGATCACTGACGGGTGTTCGATCAATGCACTTTCCACATCGAACGGGCCGACGCGGTAGCCGGAAGTGGTGATCACGTCATCGCTGCGCCCGACGAAGCTGATGCTGCCGTCCGGGTTCCACTCGACGGTGTCGCCACTCAGGTAGTAGTTGCCAACGAAGGCCTTGGTTGGCGCGCCTTCGTAACCGGCGAACCAGCACATCGGCGACTGGGTACGGTCGATGGCGAGGATGCCGGGCTGGCCGACGCCGAGCTCCTTGTACTCGTCGTCGAGCACCACGATGCGGTGGCCCGGCGAGGCAAACCCGGCGGCGCCCATGTGGATCGGGTGCTCCAGGCCATGGTGATTGCACAGGACCATGCCCAGTTCGGTCTGGCCGTAATGGTCATGAATGACCACCCCGAGGTTGTCGGCGAACCAACGGATCACTTCCGGGTTCAGCGGCTCACCGGCGCTGCTGACGATGCGCAGTTTGCCCTTGATCGACTTGGCGAACTCGTCGCCACCGGCAATCAGCAAGCGATAGGCCGTCGGTGACCCGGTGAGGTTGGTGATCCCGTATTTATTGATCACCCGGCAGGTGCTTTCGAGGGTGAACGGGCCATCGTAAAAGGTGATCGGATGCCCCATCGCCATGGGACCGGTGACGCCGAAATAGATGCCGTAGGCCCAGCCCGGATCGGCGACGTTCCAGAACGCGTCTTCGGGGCGCAGGTCCACGGCGTCACGGGTGTAGCTCTGAAAAGCGACAATGGCTTTGAGCGGCACCGACAGGGCTTTCGACGGGCCGGTGGTGCCCGAGGTGAACATCAGCAGGAACGGGTCTTCGCCGGTCAGCAACACCGGTTCGCACTCGGGGGAATAATTGGCCAGTTCGGCCCAGAAGCTGTAATCGCCACGGACGATGCCTTGGCCTTTCGCACCGCCGACGGTAACGATGGTCGGGCAGTCGGCGACTTCAATGAGTTTGGGGCGATTGACCGCATCGGTCACCACCACTTTGGCGCCGGAGCAGCTGAGTCGGTGTTCGATGGCTTTCGGGCCGAAGGCGGTAAACAACGGCTGATAGACCGCGCCGATGCGCCAGGTGGCGAAGACGGTGATCAGCAATTCGATATTACGTGGCAGCAGGCCGGCGACCTTGTCGCCTTTTTTCACGCCCTGGGCCAGAAGGAAGTTGGCAAAGCGCGCGGCTTTGTCCTGCAGGTCCTTGAAGGTGTACGTGGCGCTGGCGCCGTCGCGGCCTTCCCAGAACAGCGCAATACGCCCCGGCAAGGCATGCCGGTCGCAACACTCGACGCAGGCGTTTAGGGCAGTCAGATCGCCGGCCAGGGCGGCGTCGACGGTGTGCTGATAATTGAACTGTGACGTGGCAGACAAGTAATCGCGCATTGCCAGAATCCCTGTGTATTTTTATTAGGTTGGGGGAACCGTAAAAACCACAGAAATACTCACCCCACGCGGGGCTCGGGGCAATGGTCAAAGCTATCAAGTTGTCTGACTGGTTTGGCCAAGGTAGCCAATGATCGTTCCCACGCTCTGCGCGGGAACGATCGGTATCTAGCTCGCTTCGTTAAGGATCAAACTCCGATAATGCCCCGGATTGGACCCCGACCACTTGCGAAACGCCTTGTAGAACGAACTCGCATCCGCAAACCCCAGCCGCGTGGCGATCTCGGCAAAGCTGATACTCGGCTCAGCCAGCCAGACAATGGCCAATTCCTTGCGCACGCTGTCCTTGAGCCCTTGATAGGTCTGCCCTTCCTCCGCCAGGCGCCGGCGCAAGGTCGAGGCCGACATGCACAGTTGCTGCGCCAGAGGCTCGGTCTCCGGCCACTGATCGGCGGGCAACTGGCGTAAATCATGCTTGATCCGGCTCGCCAGGCTCTCCGGGTCGCGGTACTTGACCAGAATATTCGCTGGCGCATGGGCCAGGAAGCGCTTGAGTTCTTCCGGGCTGCGCTTGATCGGCAGGTCCAGGCAATCCGCCGAGAAAATCATCCGCGTGCGGGGCCGGTCGAATCGCAGGTTCTCGGAGAACATCACCTGATAGTCATCGCAGAAATCCGGCGCCGGGCAGCGTAATTCAATGGCCAGAATCGGTATCCGCCGCCCCGCCAGCCAACAGGCAACGCCGTGCACGATCATCCAGTAGGTGAAATAGGTAAAGGCCCGGCGCGGGTCCAGCTCATCTTCCAGCAACACGATCTCCGCCAGGCTTTGCTGACGAACCAGCTGCGCCGGCATGCGTTCGAGCATCAACGACAGGAAACTCAGGCCTGAGGTCAGGCCGGCTGCCAGGCTCGGCTGGATCATCGAGCTGCGGCAGAGAAACTCAAGGCTGCCGGATTTGAGCTTGCGCGGGTCCATGCCAAAAAATTCATCGTCCCCGCGCCGGGCCAGCAAGCGCCAAAGCCGTGCATACGCCGTCGCCGGAACGCGGGCATCACTGGTTTGTAGCAGCTGCGGATCAATGCCGACTTTGTTCAATACCTCGTCGGTGGCGGCTCCGGGGGCGCAGCTTTGCAACAGGGCTTCACGCACCAGTTGGATGGCGATGGTGTCTTTTTCCGACATTGAGCGAGGTGGGCCTTGATCTTGTTTGAGTGCCGGCATCTTAGCGCACAGCGACCCAATCCTGTAGGAGCGAGCGGTGCGGCGATCCGACTTGCCCGCGAAGCAGGCGACTCGGTCTTGCCCTGATACCGAGTAATCGTTCTTCGCGGGCAAGCCTCGCTCCTACAAGGGGGTGGTGTGATCTTTAGAGTTGTTCAGGTTAGGTTCAGGTAAATGCCAATGAATGCCATTTGGGAATGAGTGTCATTATGTTACAACTTAGCACCCTATCTAATTCCACGACGGTGCTGAATGCTTGTTCCTTTTCTGATCATGCTGCGCGAAGGCATTGAAGCCGCGTTGATCGTTGGCATCATCGCCAGCTACCTCAAGCAGACCGGCCGTGGCCAGTGGATGCCCGCCGTGTGGATCGGCGTTTTCCTTGCCGTTGCGCTGGCCTTGCTGGTGGGCGGTGGTCTGGAGCTGGTGAGCGCCGAATTCCCGCAGAAACAACAGGAGTTGTTTGAAGGTGTGGTCGGCCTGGTGGCTGTCGGCATTCTCAGCTCCATGGTCTTCTGGATGCGCAAAGTGGCGCGTTCGATCAAGCACTCGCTGCACGTCTCCCTCGACCACGCGCTGACCGGCTCCAAACACCAGGTCACGGCACTGATCGCCATGGTGTTTTTCGCCGTGGCCCGGGAAGGCCTGGAGACGGTGTTCTTCCTGCTCGCGGTGTTCCAGCAGAGCGAAGGCCCGGCGGCACCGATCGGCGCCCTCCTCGGCCTGATCCTGGCGATCATCGTCGGCTTCCTGATCTACACCGGCAGCATGCGCCTGAACCTCGGCGCGTTCTTCCGCTGGACCGGCTTGTTCATCCTGGTGGTGGCGGCGGGCATTCTCGCCAACTCGGTGCAGGCGCTGCATGAAGCCGGAGTCTGGAATCACCTGCAAACCGTGCTCTTGGACTTCAGTGCGACGCTGCCGATGGACGGCCCGGTGGGATCGGTGCTGGCCGGCATGTTCGGTTACCAGGACGCGCCGACGGTCAGCACCCTCGGGGCCTATCTGATTTACCTGGCAGTGGCGCTGGTGATGTTCTTCATCCCAGCCCCGGCACCCGCTGAACAACCTTCTTCCGTTTCCAGCCAATAAGGGCACCCATGCCAAATCAAGTCCCTCCCCAGGCCTCGCCTCCCCGTGCCTTGCGCTGGGCGGTGGTCGGTTCGGTGATCGTGATGATCGCCGCCGGCGGCCTGTTCTACTACGCCTCGAAAATGGCGGCGGCCAAGCGCCAGGTTAACCATGACGAAGTGCTGGTGACTATTCACCCGCACAGCTGCGAGCCGAATGCGCTGTCCGTTCCGGCGGGTCGCGCCAGCTTCCGCATCGTCAATCGCTCGGACCGGGCGGTGGAATGGGAGATCCTTGACGGCGTGCTGGTAGTCGAAGAACGGGAAAACATCGCGCCGGGCCTGAGCCAGGTGATCAATGCCAACCTGCTACCCGGCGACTATGCGATCACCTGCGGATTGCTGAGCAACCCGCGAGGCACCTTGCACGTGACTCCGACTGCCGCCTCCGACGCGGCCGCCAAGGCCAAGCCGTCGATGGTCGCCTTCGTAGGGCCGTTGTCAGAATTCCGTGTGTACCTGAGCAGTCAAAGCAACGCGCTGATCAAAGCCGTCGCCGCCCTTGAGCAAGCAATCGCCGCTGGCGACCTGAGCCAGGCACAAGCGCTGTATGTGCCCGCCCGCGCCGCTTATCAACGGATCGCCCCCGCCGCCCAGCGTCTGGCTGAACTGGACAACGCCATCAATGCCCGCGCCGATTACTTCGAGAAACGCGAACAGGATCCAGCCTTCAGCGGTTTCCACCGCATCGAGTACGCGCTGTTCCAGCAACGCAACCTCGACGGTCTGGCACCGGTTGCCCAGCGCTTGAACAGCGACGTCGCCACGCTCAAACAGCAACTGCTCGCGCAATCGCTGCCACCGGAACAGTTGGTGAGCATTGTCGCGCGCAATCTGCACAGCCTCGCCGATGTGCGTGCCAGCAGCGGTGAAGAAGAACGCTACAGCCACACCGACCTGAACGGTTTTGCCGCCAACCTCTTTGCTGCGCGCAAAGTCGTCGACCTGTTGCGCCCGTTGCTGACCAAGTCCGCCACCGAGTTGTTGCCGAAGATCGACAGCGCGATCACTGCCCTCGATGCCGAACTCAATGGGTTGAAGGTCCAGGACGGCTACGCGAGCTACGACATGGTGAGTGCCGCGCAGCGCAAACAGATCGCCGACAAGGCCAAGGCGCTGGCCGACGCACTCGATGGAATCGATCCCGCCCTCGGCCTTTCCGGCCTTTAAGCAGAAGACTCAAAACCGATGAACGATTCAGAACACTTCAACCTCCAGCGTCGCCGGGTATTGATGGGCATGGGCGCTGCGGGTGTTGCGCTGGCAGGCTCCGCACTGAGCTGCCCGGCGATGGCCGCAAGCCCCGCGCAAGTCACCGAAGCACCAAGCAGCGACAAGACCGAAGACCGCCACGCGTTCCATGGCAAGCACCAGACCGGCATCGTCACTCCGCGCCCGGCGTCCGGCATGCTGGTGTCGTTTGATGTGCTGGCCAGTGATCGCGAGGACCTGGAACGGCTGTTCCGCACCCTCAACGAGCGCATCGCGTTCCTGATGCAGGGCGGACCGGTGGCGCAAGTCGATCCGAAACTGCCGCCGGTGGATTCGGGCATCCTCGGCCCGGTGGTCACGCCGGACAACCTGACCATCACCGTATCGGTGGGCGAGTCGCTGTTCGACGAGCGCTTCGGCCTGGCCGCGGCCAAGCCCAAACGGTTGAGCCGCATGGTCGGTTTTCCTAACGATGCTCTGGACGCCGATTGCTGCCACGGCGACCTGAGTCTGCAGTTTTGCGCCAACACCACCGACACCAACATCCACGCCCTGCGCGACATTGTGAAAAACCTGCCGGACCTGCTGCTGGTGCGCTGGAAACAGGAAGGCAGCGTGCCGCCCCAGGCGCCGACGAAACCCGGTGTGCCGGCGCAGAGCGCACGCAATTTCCTCGGTTTTCGCGACGGCTCGGCGAACCCGGACTCCAACGATGCCAAGTCCATGGACAGCCTCGTCTGGGTGCAACCGGGCAGCGACGAACCGGCGTGGGCCGCCAATGGCAGCTATCAGGCGGTGCGGATCATCCGCAACTTCGTCGAGCGCTGGGACCGCACGCCCTTGCAGGAACAGGAAAGCATTCTCGGCCGCATAAAAGCCACCGGCGCGCCCATGGGCGGCGCCCATGAAACTGAAGTTCCGGACTACGCCAAGGACCCGCAAGGCAAACTGACCAAACTCGACGCGCATATCCGCCTGGCCAACCCGCGCGCTGCTGCGACCCAGGCCAACCTGATCCTGCGCCGGCCGTTCAACTACTCCAACGGCGTGAACAAGAACGGCCAGTTGGACATGGGTTTGTTGTTCATCTGCTACCAGGCGGATCTGGACAAAGGTTTTATCACCGTCCAGACCCGACTCAACGGCGAGCCGCTGGAGGAATACCTCAAGCCGGTCGGCGGCGGTTACTTCTTCACCCTGCCGGGTGTGACGGGCGACCAGGACTTCATCGGTCGCTCGCTGCTTGACGCTGCCTCACCCAAAACAAACACCTGAACAACCCCCACACGGAACCGTCCCATGAAAAAGTCGCCCCTCGCGTTATTGCTGACCCTAGGCTTGCTCAATACCCCGCTGTCGGCTTTCGCGACGACGGCGCCGCTGGAGCTGGTGCAGCCGATTTCGGATTACAAAATCTATGTCACGGAGCAACTGGATGAGCTGGCCAGCCACACACAGCAGTTCACCGATTCAGTGAAAAAAGGAGACTTGGCCACCGCCAGGAAACTGTACGCACCGACCCGGGTTTTCTACGAATCGATCGAGCCGATTGCCGAGCTGTTCAGCGACCTCGATGCCTCCATCGACTCCCGTGTCGATGACCACGAAAAAGGCGTGACGGCCGAAGATTTCACCGGTTTCCACCGCATTGAATATTCGCTGTTCTCGCAAAACAGCACCCAGGGTCTCGATGAACTGGCCGATGGCTTGAACAAAGACGTCAAAGACCTGCAAACCCGCGTCGCCGGCCTGACCTTCCCGCCCGAGAAAGTGGTGGGCGGCGCCGCTGCGCTGCTGGAAGAAGTGGCGGCCACCAAGATCTCCGGTGAAGAAGACCGCTACAGCCACACTGACCTGTATGACTTCCAGGGCAACATCGACGGCGCGAAGAAAATCGTCGACCTGTTCCGTCCGCAGATCGAAAAGCAGGACGCGGCGTTTATTGCCAAGGTCGACAAGAACTTTGCCAGCGTGAACAAGATTCTGGCGAAGTACAAAACCGGGGATGGTGGGTTCGAGACGTATGACAAGGTGAAAGAGAACGACCGCAAGGCGTTGGTTGGGCCGGTGAATACGTTGGCTGAAGACCTTTCCACATTGCGTGGGAAATTGGGTTTGAACTGATTTTTTGTAGCGTTTTGGCGGGCCTCTTCGCGGGCAAGCCTCGCTCCTGCTGCGAGGCTTGCCCGCGAAGGCATTATCACGCTCACCGATATTCCTCCTGCCTTGCACATAACCCGCGCTAACATCCCCCGCCAATAATAAAAGCTCACGGAAGACTCACCATGACCACCCCTGCCTTCGACCTGCGCCCACTCATGGTCGCCAACATGGCCTGTTCCATGTCGATGATGGCGTTCGTCTCCCTGATCGGACCGATCGCCCGGGTATTGGGCCTGGCCACCTGGCAGGCCGGCGCGGCGGTGACGGTGTCCGGGGTGATCTGGATGTTGCTCGCCCGCCCCTGGGGCCGGGCCAGTGATCGCTATGGCCGGCGACGGATTCTGTTGATCGCCACAGCCGGCTTCACCCTCGCCTACTGGGCCTTGTGCCTGTTCATCGATGCCTCGTTGCGTTTTCTGCCGTCGGCGCTGTTGGGGTTTATCGGGTTGATGATCGGACGCGGCCTGATCGGCGTGTTCTATGCCGCGATTCCGGTGGGCGGCAACGCGCTGATCGCCGACAACATCGAGCCGCAACACCGCGCCAAAGCCATGGCGGCCCTGGGCGCGGCCAACGCCTGCGGGCTGGTGATCGGCCCGGCGATTGCGGCGTTGTTGTCGCGCTTCAGTCTGAGCTTGCCGTTCTATGCCATGGCGATCCTGCCGTTACTGGCGTTTGTGGTGCTGCACTACAAACTCAAGGGTCAGGAACTGCACCTGCGGCAAGCGCCGCGCAAGGTTCATCTGAACGATCCACGACTGCGTCGCCCAATGGCCGTCGCGTTTGTGGCGATGCTCTGTGTGTCGATTGCGCAGATCACCGTCGGCTTCTTCGCCCTCGACCGACTCGGCATGAACCCGGCCGATGCCGCGCAAACCGCGGGCATCGCCTTGACCATGGTCGGTTTCGCGCTGATCTGTTCGCAACTGCTGGTGCGCCGGCTTGAATGGCCGCCGCTGCGGCTCATCCGCGCGGGCGCACTGGTGGCGGCCGTGGGCTTTGCCGGCAGCATCCTGGCGGATGCTGCTTGGGGTTTATGGCTGTGTTTTTTCGTGTCGGCGGGTGGGATGGGGCTGATCTTTCCGTCGTTCGCCGCACTGGCGGCCAACGCGGTCGACGCCTCGGAACAAGGCGCCACCGCCGGCTCCATTGGTGCCGCGCAAGGCTTTGGCGTGGTCATCGGACCGCTGGCGGCGACGTTGATCTACGACGTCGATCCGCGCCTTCCCTACCTGTTTGCCGCTGCGCTGTTGCTGCTGGTGGCGTTGTGGCCACAGACGCGGCAGCACTGAGGGTTACAAAATCCGATAGAGCAACCGCTCGATCCGCACCCGACTGACACGCTTGAGGAACTTGGCCACCGCCGCCGGGTATTCCAGCAGCGTTTCCAGATCCTGATATCGCTGGATGCGCGTGGTGTTGTGGAAAATCTCGCCCAGTTCTTTACTGCGCGGCTCCAGCAATTCGCCTTTCGGGTCATCGATCAGCAACGCGTTCTCAAGGTCGAGGCGGAACGCCCGTGGGTTGAGGTTATTACCGGTCAGCAAGGTGTAGCGCTTGTCGATCCACATGCCCTTGAGGTGATAGGTGTTGTCGCCGTCCTTCCACAAATGCAGGTTCAGCTTGCCGCTGTCGATGCTGTGTTGATGGCGTTTGGCAAAGCGCCGCAGGCTGATCTCGTAAAGATACGGCAACGCGGCGATCACCTTGAACGGCTCGCTCGGCGGGATGAAGAAGTCGTTGGCGGTCTTGTCACCGACCACGATGTCGATTTTCACGCCGCGCCCCAGAGCCCGGTTGATTTCCCGGGTCACCGCCAATGGCAGGTTGAAATACGGCGTACAGATGGTCAACTGATGCTGAGCGCTGGCGATCAACTCGCAAATCACTCGGCTCAACGGGTTGTTCTTGCCCACACCGAGCAGCGGACTCACCGACAAACCGCCCTTCGCCGTACTGCCGGCCGTGGTGTCGTACGCGGCGTGCTTGAGGCGGCTGCGCAAATCGCCAATGTCGTTGCGCAGGCTGCGGGTGGTCGGCAGGTTCGGCAGGTCGAGGCGATGCACCGCTTTGGAAGCGATCAGACCGTGCTGGATCAAGTGCTGCATGGAATCAGCCAGTGCGTGGTTCTGCAGCAGGTGATAACGGTCGTAGCGGTACTTGTCGAACTTGTGCAGGTAAACGTTGTTCAGGCTCGCGCCGCTGTAGATCACGCAGTCATCGATCACAAAGCCTTTCAAATGCAGCACGCCGAACAACTCGCGAGTCTGCACCGGCACGCCGTACACCGGCACAACACTTTCGTGGGTGCGCGTCGCTTCCTGGTACCAGGCCGAGTTGCCCGGCTGTTTGCCGGCACCGATCAAGCCGCGCTGAGCGCGCAGCCAGTCAACCACCACGACCACGTCCAGTTCCGGACGCTTCAGTTTGGCGGCGTGCAAGGCATCAAGGATTTCCTGACCGGCCTCGTCCTGTTGCAAGTACAGCGCAACGATATAGATGCGTTGGGTGGCACTGGCGATTTTTTCCAGCAGGCAACGCCGGAACTCGGCAGCGCCGGAAAGAATGGTGACGGCATCGGCGGTCAGCGGAAAACTGCGCAGCTTAGGCAGCAGAGAGCGTTTGAAAAGCGACGGCATAGGGCTCGCAAAGGGTCAATTCCGAAGAGTCCGAGAGCTTACACCATGGATCCGCTTGGGTCTTCCCACGGCACCGATCGTTCCCACGCTCTGCGTGGGAATGCCGCCATGGACGCTCTGCGTCCGCTTCGAAATGTGACGCGGAACGTCACGGGATGCATTCCCACGCAGAGCGCGGGAAAGATCTTTCTAAAAACCCGTTGACCAAGGAGAACGATCGTTCTACTGTTCACCACATGAACGAAATCACAAGCAACGACACACGCGACATCATTCTGGATGTCACCGAAAAGTTGATCTATAAAAGTGGCATCGCCGCCACCAGCATGGATCTTCTGGTAAAGACCGCCGGCGTCTCCAGAAAAAGTATCTACCGCTACTTCGCCAACAAGGAGGAGCTGACCGTCGCCGCCCTGCAACGCCGCGACGCGCGCTGGATGCACTGGTACAGAAGTGAAGTCGACCAGGCTGAAACCCCGGCCGACCGCCTGCTCAACCTGTTTACCGTGCTCAAGGCCTGGTTCGCCTCTGAAGGCTTCCGTGGCTGTGCGTTCATCAATACCAGTGGTGAAACCGGCGACCCGTCAGACCCGGTTCGCCTGGTCGCCAAAGATCACAAACAAAAGCTGCTCGCCTACGTGTGCGAGCTCTGCACCGAACATGGGGCTAACGACCCGGAGACGCTGGCCAAACAGCTGCTGATCCTGATCGACGGCGCCATTACCGTAGCGCTTGTGATGGGTGATCACAGTGCCGCCGATAATGCGCAATGCATGGCGCGAAAGTTATTGGACCTGTAACACTTGAACCAAGCCTGACAACTTGCTCGAACTCTAACTTGAAAGGGAGACTATATATGTCTAACGCCGAAGTTCGTCCGCCATTGCCGCCGTTTACCCGTGAATCAGCCATCGAAAAAGTTCGCCTGGCCGAAGACGGCTGGAACTCCCGCGACCCGGAACGCGTGTCGCTGGCCTACACCCTGGACACCAAGTGGCGTAACCGCGCCGAGTTCGCCTACAACCGCGAAGAAGCCAAAGGTTTCCTGACCCGCAAGTGGGCCAAGGAACTGGATTATCGCCTGATCAAGGAACTCTGGGCCTTCACCGGCAACCGCATCGCCGTACGTTATGCCTATGAATGGCACGACGACTCGGGTAACTGGTTCCGTTCCTACGGCAACGAAAACTGGGAGTTCGATGAAAACGGTTTGATGGCCAACCGGTTTGCCTGCATCAACGACATGCCGATCAAGGAAAGCGACCGCAAGTTCCATTGGCCACTGGGACGTCGCCCGGATGATCATCCGAGCTTGTCCGACCTCGGTCTGTAACCGCTGATCCCCTGTAGGAACGAGGTTTGCCCGCGAAGGCGATGTAACAGGCCACTTATTTGTTGACTGTGAATCAGCCTTCGCGGGCAAGCCTCGCTCCTACGGGATTTATGTCGTCCGCCCATTTTGTGATGACCACAATCCCGTAGGAGCGAGGCTTGCCCGCGAAAAGGCCAGACCAGTCGCCGCAAAGTCTGGATCTAGGTAAGATATCGGCCCTTCCCCGCAGCCCCTTGCTGCACCCCGCCGAATAAGCCGATTTCCATGCCTTTTGAACTCAGCGTTGACCTCACCACCCTGGCCATTCTGGCCATTGTCGCCTTCATTGCCGGTTTCATCGACGCCATCGCCGGCGGTGGCGGTCTGCTGACTACCCCGGCGCTGTTGACCGCCGGCCTGCCGCCACACCTGGTGCTGGGCACCAACAAGCTGAGTTCGACCTTCGGCTCCGCCACCGCCAGTTTTACCTTCTACCGCCGCAAGCTGTTCCATCCCCGGCAGTGGGTGCACGCCATTGTCGGTACGCTGGTCGGTGCGCTGACTGGCGCCGTGGTCGCGCATTACCTGCCCGCCGAATGGCTGAACAAAATGCTGCCGGTGATTGTGTTTGCCTGTGGCCTGTACCTGTTGTTCGGCGGCACACCGAAAGCTCCGCTGGACAGCGACGCACCGATCAAGAAAAAGTGGCAATCGACCCAAGGCTTCAGCCTCGGTTTCTACGACGGTGTGGCCGGTCCGGGAACCGGCGCGTTCTGGACTGTCAGCAGTCTGCTGATGTATCCCATCGACCTGGTGAAGGCCAGCGGCGTGGCGCGCAGCATGAACTTCGTCAGCAACATCGCGGCGCTGTCGGTGTTCGTGTTTTCCGGGCAGGTGGACTGGATCATCGGCCTGAGCATGGGCCTGTCGGTGATGGTCGGCGCGTTCTTCGGGGCTCGCACCGCCATCAGCGGCGGCGCGAAGTTCATTCGCCCGGTGTTCATCACCGTGGTGCTAGGCTTGACCGTGCGGCTAGCCTGGCAGCACTGGTTCAGCGTGGCCTAAGCGCCGCGCCACGTAGACGTCGATGAGGTAACGGGCAATCGAGCGCGACGCCGGCAAGGGTGGCAACTCATGAACGTTGAACCACTGGGCGTCTTCAATCTCGTCTTCCTGACAGACAATCTCGCCACCGGCGTACTCGGCGTGAAAGCCGAGCATCATCGAATGCGGGAACGGCCAGCACTGGCTGCCCAGGTACTGGATGTTCTTGACCTCGATCTGCACCTCCTCGCGCACTTCGCGAATCAGGCAGTCCTCGGCTGACTCGCCCGGCTCGGCAAACCCCGCCAACGTGCTGTAGACCCCGGTCACGAAACGTGGCGAACGGGCCAACAGCACCTCGTCGCCCCGGGTCACCAGCACAATCATGCTCGGCGAGATGCGCGGGTAATAGCGTAAATCACACGGTTCGCAGTACATCGCACGCTCACGAGGAACTTGCGTCGCCGCCTGACCGCAATTGCCACAAAAGCGATGCTCGCGGTACCAGGTGCCGATCTGCGCGGCATAACCAAGCACCTTGTACACCGTGTGATCGCCATCGAGCATGAACGCCCGCAAGCCTTTCCAGTTGCAGCCCGGTACTTCGCTGTGACTGCGCAATTCCAGCAGGTAGACCGGTTCGCCATCCAGGTGACCGATGCCATGTTCGGCCAGGATCGACAGGTCCTGGCGTTTGAGCCATTCGCGGGGGAACAGCGCGCCATTGTCGTCGAACAGAAAGCCTTCGGGGCTGCGAGCCACGGCCCAGCCGCCAGGTTGATCGGTGTCCAGTACTGCGGTGGTCCAGCGTGAAGTCATTTTAATCAGTCCAGAAATTCGGGTTTCTGTTTGCTCATATGGGCAGCCATGGCCACGCGCAAATCGGTGGATTGCAGCATGGCGGCGTTCCAGGTGGCAACGTATTCGAGGCCGTCGTCGATGCGGTGGTCGCGTATGTAGCTGATCATCTCTTTGGTGCCGGTGACCGCGATCGGCGACTTGCTGGCGATTTCCCGGGCAATGCCCATCACACCGTCCAACAGGCTGGCCTGGTCGCTGTAAACGCGATTGACCAGGCCGATGTTGCGCGCTTCCTCGGCGCCAAAGGTGCGACCAGTGTAAGCCAGTTCACGCAGCATGCCGTCACCGATGATCCGCGGCAAACGTTGCAAAGTGCCAACGTCGGCGGCCATGCCGATGTCGATTTCCTTGATCGAAAATTGCGCATCCTCGGCGGCGTAACGCATGTCGCACGCGGCAATCAGGTCGATGGCGCCGCCCAGGCAATAACCCTGAATCGCCGCCAGCACCGGCTTGCGGCAGTTATCGACGGCGTTGAACGACGCTTGCAGAGCGAGGATCTTGCGGCGCAGCAGACGTGCATTGCGGCCGACGTCCTTGCCCAGTTCATTGGCCACTCCGGCCAGCATCATCAGGTCGATGCCGGAGGAAAAGTGCTTGCCGGCGCCACTGAGTACAACAACCCGAGCTTCATCGGTGTCATCGATCCACTGGAAAATGTCGATGATCTCGCTCCAGAACGCGGCGTTCATCGAATTGATCTTTTCCGGGCGGTTGATCTGCACATGGGCGATTTTATCGGCCAGTTCGACGGTGAACGCGGTGTACTGAGACATGGCAGTGATCCTTTTACCGGGCAAAAATGAGGACCGGACTATAACAAGGCATTGCGTGGGGGAGTAAGGCAGTGGTTCGGCCAAAAGCGGGACTGCCTCGGGTTCTCCAGTGTCTGATCTGACCTCTTCGCGGGCAAGCCTCGCTCCTACGGGCATACGGGCATACGGGCATACGGTGCCTTTGTAGGAGCGAGGCTTGCCCGCGAAGGCAGCACCGCCGATCTAACTGCCCTTCACCGCCACAAACGCCACGGTTTCATAAGGTACGGTCACCACATCCTTGCCGCGCAAGTCAGGCTCCCCGGCAATCAACGCCCGCATCTGTTCATCCACCCTCTCCCGCTGCTCCTCGGGCAACGCCGCAATAAAACTGGTCGAGCGCACGCGATTGAAGATCACATCTTCCGGCGCCCCCGTGTGCCCATGGCTGAAATACTGGGCTTGCAACGGCCCGAACGCCGGATGAGGAAAGGCCTGACGCCAGGCTCCCGTGTAGTAGCGCGGCGTATCGCCTTCCAGCGCGTTGATGATCGCATCCAGTTTCGGCACCCAACTCACCTTGGTATCGCGCAGGTTCCACACCAGGCCCAGCCTGCCACCGGGCTTGAGGACCCGGGCGATTTCGGTCAGTGCTTCAGTGCTGGCAAACCAGTGAAAGGCCTGGGCGCAGACCACCACGTCCACCGATGCATCCGGCAGCGGCAAATCCATCGCGGTGCCGCTCACCGCCAACACATCGGGGAACGCGTCGGACAACTTCTCAAGCATCTGCGGCACCGGTTCCACGGCAATCACCTGCGCGCCGGTCGCGACCAGGCGCCCAGTGAATTTACCGGTGCCCGCGCCCAGATCGATCACGGTTTTGCCCGCGTTCAAGCCCAGGGTTTCGCTCAGCCACTCGGCCACTTGCGGCGGGTAGTCCGGGCGGCCGCGAACATACGTATCGGCCCCGGTTTTGTAACCCGCAGCCGCAGAATGATGGACCTGATCTTTCATGGCAGTGCTCCTGAACAACAACGAATGCTGTCGAGCATAGCGCCTCGATTTGAGCTTTCCCCGCCAAAGAAATGAATAATTGTTCACCCTGCGGTGTTCTCCAATCAACGCCCCATGAGAATTGCCCCTGCGGCTGCCGCCTGCGGCCGGGGCGTGGTTTACACTCAATCGAATCAACTCGCCGAGCATTTTCCATGACTATCCGTTTTGCTGTTTTCACCGCCCCGCTGTTGCTCGCCGTTGCGTTGTCCGGTTCACTGGCCCTGGCCGATGGCGACGATGACGCTCCGGCCAAACCCAACTGCCCCAAAGGCCAGGTGTTCGACACCAAATCGCAGAAGTGCGTCATGCAAACCAGCAGCCTGGTCCCGGACGCTGACCGCACCGATTACGCCTACCGCCTGGCCAAGGACGGTCGCTACGAAGAAGCCCTGGCCCTGCTCGATACGCTCAAGAATCCAAATACGGCCAAGGCTCTGAACTACCGCGGCTATGCCACGCGTAAACTGGGGCGTACCGACGAAGGCATCGGTTATTACCTGCAATCGGTCAAACTCGACCCGCACTATGCGCAAGTGCGTGAATACCTCGGCGAGGCTTACGTGATCAAAGGTCGGCTGGACCTGGCGCAAGAGCAGTTGCAGCAGATCAAATCGATCTGTGGCAGTACGTGTGAGGAATATCAGGACCTGGCCGAAGCGATCAATGATTCATCGAAAACCTGACACACCGAACAGACGGAGGTCGCCATCGCCAGCGATCAGGCAATACGAACAGAACTGGGCCAGCATTTGGCGCGTTTATGGCGTTACGGCCTGCTGCTGTCCCGGCAACGGCATGTGGCCGAAGACCTGGTGCAAGCCACCTGCGTTCGGGCACTTGAGCGTGCCGGGCAGTTTGTACCTGGCACCCGCATGGACCGCTGGCTGTTGAGCATTTTGCATTCGATCTGGCTCAACGAAGTGCGCTCCCGACGGGTGCGCCAAGGTCAGGGCCTGGTCGATGCCGACAGCCAGTTGTCGGTTGACGGGGAATCGATAGCGCAGACCCATGTGCTCGCCGCCCAGGTCATCCGCCGGGTCGACGCCCTGCCCGAGGCCCAACGTGAAACGGTGTACCTGGCGTATGTCGAAGGCCTGTCGTATCGCGAAGTCGCCGAGGTGCTACAAGTGCCCATCGGCACCGTCATGAGCCGCCTCGCCGCCGCACGGGTGAAACTGGCTGAATATCCGCCACTGCACACAGTGCCGAACCCTTTCACGGGAGAACGTCGATGAACGAGCGCGCGACACCTTCGGACGAGGAACTGGTGGCGTACCTCGACGATCAGCTCGATGCCGACCAGCGCACCCGCATCGACGCGGCCGTCGCCGAAGACTCGACACTCAACTTGCGCCTGCAATGGCTGGCCCGCAGCAGCCTGCCGTTCAAAGAGGCTTATGACGAACTGACCCAACAGGCGCCTGTCCACCGCTTGCAGTCGATGCTCGACACTTTGCCCTCGCCTGAACGTCCGGCCCTGAATCGACGCCGATTCCTCGCGGCGGCGGCCGGCCTGGTGGTGAGTGGCGTGGTGGCGGATCGATTGTTCCTTGCCTGGCAACTGAGCCAGGAGAAAAGCAACTGGCGGGGCCTGGTCGCCGACTATATGTCGCTGTACGTGCCACAAACCCTGGAACACTTGCCCGTCGACGAAGCCTCACAACGGGCGCAACTGCGAACCATCGACGCGCGCCTGGGCCTGAGCCTGACGCCTGCAAAACTGGCCCTGCCACGGTCCGAATTGAAGCGCGCGCAGATCCTCGAATACGACGGCATGCCGATCGCGCAGATTACTTATCTGGACCCGGCACATGGTCCGATTGCCTTGTGCGCCAAGCGCTCCAACAGTGGCAGCCGGCATTTTTCCCATGAGATTCGGCACAGGATGAATGTGGTGTATTGGGCAGACATGGAACATGCGTGGATGCTGATCGGGCATAACCCGGCGGCGGAACTGGAAGGCATGGCGAAATCGTTGCGTAGCCGACTTAGCGCGTGAGCGAAGTTGCCCTATGCTTGGCGTCTGTTTTCCAAGGAGGAACCTCCCCATGCCAAACGCTTCTCGCACAGCCTTGCTGGTCATCGACGTACAGAACGACTTCATCCCCGGGGGGCAACTGCCGGTGCCCGAGGGAGACTTGATCGTGCCCTTGATCAACCGCCTGGGCGACCGGTTCAAACAGGTCATCATTGCCCAGGACTGGCATCCACCCGGCCACGCCTCGTTTGCTTCAAGCCATCCCGGCCGTGAGCCTTACGAGGTCATCGAGCTGCCTTACGGCCCGCAAACACTGTGGCCGGATCATTGTGTACGGGCGACGGCAGGGGCCGAGTTACACAAGGATCTCAACCTGCCCCACGCGCAACTGATCATCCGCAAGGGCTGCAACCCGGACATCGACAGTTACTCGGCATTTCTGGAAGCGGATCGCAAGACCACCACCGGCCTGGCCGGCTATTTGAAGGAACGCGGCATCGACACGCTCTACCTGGTCGGACTGGCGCTGGATTTCTGCGTGATGTTCTCGGCACTGGATGCGCGGGCGGCGGGGTTCAATGTGTTCGTGGTGTTGGATGCGTGCCGGGCGATTGACCTGGACGGATCGTTAGCGGCTGCGATCGAGCGGATGCAGGTGGCTGGCGTTGATCTGGTTTCAGCGGATCAAGTGCCGGGTTAACCCCCGGCACCTGCCCACAAGGACTGCGATCGAGTGCGCCACGACTCGAACGCAGTTTCGCAGGCTTGGCAGACGCTACCTGGAAATTGCAATCGCTCACTCACCGATAACCAAGTCTGTTCCGTTTCGGCCCCACACTAATCAGCCACTCTGAAATTATCGAGTGAGAACCAGTCCGGCGTAGGGCAGTGAAAATCCAGCCGAGCGATACCCGGTGCATCAAACGAAACATTCACCGGACCACCGTATGATGTCCCCAGTTTCTGTGTGCCCAGCAAGGCTCCAGCGGCGGTGTAATACGACACGGTGCTGTTGTCGTAATTGGAGCTGACGTGCCAGAAACTGATCCGTGAATAACTGTTCTTGAGTTTCAATTCCACGTTCACCGCCGCTGCGCCAAACGCTTCGCGACCGATGCTCAGCACCTGGTTTTCTACCTGTCCGGGAAACGATTCGCCAATTTCAGTGCGGGGGGTGACGGCAACCTCGCCTTCTCCCGACTTGAACGTGATCCGCATGCTGGACAGATCAATGACACCGCCATGCCGCACCGTTTGGGTGGGCGCACCGTCAAAGTCCTCCAGAGGCTGAGCGGGCAGGTTCAATACTGTCAGTTCCTGTGTGGCAAACACCACGGCAGCGCTTTCATCGTCCTTGCCGTCAAACCCCACTTTCAACACCATTTGCAGCTGGCTTCCGGGCTTGAACTTCAGCAGCAGATCCCGTGGCACCGTGTTGTCCAGCCCGCCTATCTCAACATTCGTGACAGGTGCGCCCTGAGCGATAGGGATGACGTACTCGTTGCCATTTACATCAACACCGTGCAGGCGAAACCAACGCAATTGCCCAAGTCCTATCCCGGGCCATGGCGCGCATTGCGCCTGCACTGGGCCCGCAAACGAGCCGAGATCCAGCACCTTATTGCCGATGGCTTGAGGGATCGACGGCTTTGGCAGGCGCGGATCCTTGTCTTTTATTCGATTGATCGTCACATCCAGTGAATCGCTGGCTTGTGCCGCAGTATCGCGGAGCAACACCCAGGACAGGCTCATGACCGCACCATGATTGGCCATCAACATCTGTGGCTTGAGCAGAAAGTTCGCCCGATGGTTTTTGTTGAAGGCCATGGCGGCGAACGTCGGCGAGCCGAGACCGGGTGTACCTTCGGCCAACAGTCGGGCCTGATCACCGGGAACATCGTCAAGAAATTCCACACGAGCGGTCACGCCATCAACAAAGTCCAGTGGGTCCAGTGGAGTGCCCGCCCCCACCAGCGTTGGCGGTTGCAGCAAGGAGACAGCCTTGCCTTTGACGTCGACCTTCAACGCAATGGAACGATCAAGCCTATTGCCCTGACTCATGCGGGTGTAACTGAACACGGCAGTCCCGCCCGCAACTCGGGCGAATCGATCGTATGGAACGGACAGCGAATACATGAAAGGGACATTCTTGATTGTTTCAATGAGCGTCAACACGTCTTCCGGTTCCGATCCGTCGGCGCTGCGGAAGCGGCAAGTGAGGTGGATTTCGTCGTCTTTCAACCAACCGCGCGGCACGTAAACCTGCGCCGCGGCCGGTTTGCCCGCGAGTTTTTCAAGCTCGATGGTATCGGGATCGTCTTCGGCATCGGCGGGGTCTTCACTGACGATCGGTGGGTCATACCACGTGCCCTTCAGGTTGACGTACAGATACAGACTGGCCGAGTACGGGCTGTTGACATCCGGCCCGTTACCTACGCGATCGATCACTGTGTAATTGATGCGAAAACGCGGATTATCGCCAGCCGCAACAAATGTCGCTTCGTCGACCGTCATCTCGAGCCAACCCTGATCGACTTCAGGCTGGGTCACCGTGTGGTTGAGCACAATGGAATTGCAATCGAGCCGAATCTGGTCAAACGTCCTCATCAACGGATAGGACAGCGTGACGATAACGCCTTCGCTCGCCCGCTCAGGGTCCACGCCTTGATCCAGCACTTCTGACTCGACTTCAATCGATAGCTCCGAATGACCTTCCTCGCCAGGAAACTGATCCACGAGGCCGGGGCGCTGCGCATGGAATAACACTTGCAACGGCGCCGAAGCGTCGATCTCGGTGCCTGCGCGATCAAGCAAGCAATCGAGCGTATTGAGCCCGTCCGTCCAGTGCCGGGTCTGCACGTAAACAGTCGCACGCTTGTCTTCTTCACCCGCCATCACGGGGAATGAGGCCACCGTTGCGCCGTTGAGCTGCAGCTTGAAGGTGTCACCGGCTTGTGCGAGGGACGAAGGCTCGATGAACACTTTGACCCCTTCCGGATACAGGTAAGTCAACGCCAGTGGAAGCCCGGCGTCGGCGCCGTCCGGCCCCGGAATCGGTTCTTTCATTCCCGGAATGAGGGGTTTGTCGAGGGTGAATGTGGTCATCGTATTCATGGGAAAGTCCCTGTAGGCCGGGCTGCGATGGCTGGATAGAAAAGAGCACGTCCTTTTTATTCAACACCGCCCGGCCGATGACCGCTACTGTCAGATCTGACAGGTACAGCATCTTAAAAACCTGAATGACTACCTTTAGTCTGAAAACGCGCCTGACCTTAAACCGAAGTGCTGGCCAGCGTCGGCAACCACAATTTGAACCGCGCTCCGCCGAGCGGCGATGCCTCAACGGTCAGCGTGCCACCCTGCGCTTCCAGCGCCCGACGACTGATCGCCAGCCCCAGGCCAAATCCGCCCGTTGCCCGATCCCGGCTGCGATCCAGTCGATAGAACGGTTCAAAAATCCGCTCGCGCTCATCGTCGGGAATGCCGATGCCGTCGTCGTCGACCCAGATTTCACACCCTTTCGGACAGACCTTTACGCCAATCTGAATACGCTTTTCGCAATAGCGCATGGCATTGCGCAGCAGGTTCTGTATCGCGCGAGCCGTCAGTCGCGGGTCCAGCACGAAGCGTTCGAGTTGCCCATGCAGCAGCACATCGATCACGATGTCCGGCGACTCCAGTTCTTCATCGACGCTGCCCAAAATGCTGTCGATGAACTCGTCCAGCGACACTTCAACCTGCTCCGGCAGCCGCGCCGGGTTTTGCAGTCGGCTGTAGGACAACAACTCCAGCACCAGCTCATCCAGCTCCCGTATGTGCGCGACCAGCCCCAGCAGCCGCTCGCGACTGGCAGCCGGCAAGTCGTCGGACAGCGCCAGGGCCAGGCCGAAGTCCAGGCGCGTCAGCGGTGTGCGCAGTTCGTGGGACACGGCGTTAAGCAAGTCGCGTTGCTGGTTGAGCAGGTTTTCGATGTCGCCGGCCATGGTGTCGAAGACAGTGGCCAGGCTACCGATGTTGGAGTGCGAGGAGATCTGTGTGCGTTCGCCGAGGTGGCCCTTGCCGAAACGTTCGGCGGTGCCTTTGAGCCGTTCCAGATCGCGCCAGTGCGGACGCAGCCACAGCAACAGGCAGGCGAGCATGGTCGCGCCGATCAGGACGTTGATGCTCCAGTACAACAGGCTGACGTCCATCGGGTCCGGCGGTACGACCATTTCGACAACGGACTGCTCATTCAGCGGTGCCACGGCGAGCGTGCGCCAGCCCCAGTCACCAATGCGCACGACGTTCTCGCCACGCTGCAAACGCTGGCGCTCCTGGAGGGTGAAGTCGGGATCGTCATGGCGGGTCAGAACGATGCGCAGCGGGGCAAACTCCTTGTCCATTTCAGTCGCCAACGCTGGCCATTGAGCTTCCGGCACGGCATGGAACTGTTTGACGATGAGGGTTTGCAGCCCGCGCGAATAATCGAGGTTGTAGGTGACGAACCGTTCATGGAAGAGCTTGATCACCAAGTCCGGCATCAGGTAGATCGCCGCGCTGTACGAGACGATCATCACCAGATAGAGGCGAAACAGGATCCTGAACATCGTCTCAGCATTCCCACTCGGAACGGCTGAACAGGTAGCCCTTGCCCCACACGGTCTTGATCTTGCGCGCCTCGCCCGCGTGGTCGTCGAACTTGCGCCGCAACTTGGAAATCGCCACGTCCACCGAGCGGTCGGTGCCGTTGAATTCGATGCCGCGCAGGCGTTGCAGGATCTGGTCGCGGCTCAGTACTTCGCCGGCGTGCCGGGCCAGCACCACCAGCAGGTTGTATTCACCGCTGGACAGCTCCACCAGCTGATCGCGCCAAGTCACGGTGCGTTCGGACAAGTCGATGCACAAGTTGCCCATGAGGATGCGGTCGTTGGCGGTCTGCGGTTCGCTGAGGCTGCTGCGGCGCAGCAGCGTGCGCACGCGGGCCAGCAAGACGCGGGGTTCGCAGGGTTTGGTGACGTAATCGTCGGCGCCCATTTCCAGCCCCAGCACCTGGTCGTGGCTGTCGTCGCGAGCGGTCAGCATCAGGATCGGCAGCGTGGCCGAATCCGCCCGCAGCAAGCGGCAGACTTGCAGGCCATCAAGCCCGGGCAGCATCAGGTCGAGGATGACCAGGTCCGGCGGATTGACCCGCGCCCGCTCGCGCACGTGGTCGCCACGGCTGATCACACTGACGCTATAGCCATTGCGTTCCAGGTAGCTGGCAATCAGTTCGGAGAGCGCGGTGTCGTCTTCGACCAGGAGGATGTTGGGCATGGGTGTTTCCAGAAAGTGCAGTGGCGACCTTTGGGGCCTCTTCGCGGGCAAGCCTCGCTCCTACAGGGAAATGCGAATACTCGCTCCTACGAGGGAATGCGATTAACGGTAGGAGCGAGGCTTGCCCGCGAAGGCGGCCTGACAGGCGCAAAAAGTTTCAAGCGGCCAAGGATATACGCCCCCGCACGCCCGCGAGCAAAACCCTTACACAATTTCACACAGCACCAACAAAGCTTCACCGCTACTCTCCTCGCCTCCCCGTAGGATGCGGGCAGTCATTATTGGGGTAATTACATGTCAAAGAACCTGCTTGCCAAGCTCAGCCTGATGGCGCTGGCATTGACGCTGAGCGCTTGTGACAAGTCCTCGAACGCCGAAGAACAGGCGCCTCTGGCCACGGTGCGCGTCGAAACTGTCGAAGCCCGGCCCCTGTCGATCACCAGTGAACTGAGCGGGCGGATTGCCGCGCCACGGATTGCCGAAGTCCGCGCCCGGGTCGCCGGCGTCGTGTTGCAACGCACCTTTCGCGAAGGCAGCGACGTCAAAAAAGGCGATGTGCTGTTCCGTATCGACCCGGCGCCCTTCAAGGCTGACCTCGACAGCGCCGAAGCATCCTTGCGCAAGGCTGAAGCCAATGCGTTCCAGGCCAAATTGCAGGAACAGCGTTATGCCCAGTTGATCGAAGGCAACGCCATCAGCGGCCAGGATTACGACAACGCCCGGGCCAGTGCCCGGCAAACCGCTGCTGATGTCGCCGCCAACAAGGCCGCCGTGGACCGGGCGAAACTCAACCTCGGCTACGCCACCGTCACTGCGCCGATTTCCGGGCGTATCGGCCGCGCGCTGGTGACCGAAGGTGCGCTGGTCGGGCAGAACGAAACCACGCCGCTGGCACTGATCCAGCAGCTGAACCCGATTCACGCCGACCTGACCCAATCGACCCGGGAACTCAACGACCTGCGCCGCGCCTTCCGTTCCGGGCAGTTGAAGGAAGTGGGCCAGGGCCAGGCCAAAGCCACGCTGATTCAGGATGACGGCAGCCTTTACCCGCTGCCGGGCAAGCTGCTGTTCACCGACATCACTGTCGACCCGGGCACTGGCCAGATTATCGTGCGCAGCGAGTTCCCCAACCCGGACCTCGACTTGCTGCCGGGCAGCTTCGTGCGGGTGCGCCTCGAACAAGCCGTCAATCAGCAAGGCATCAGCGTACCGCAGCGGTCCATTCAGCGTGACAGCGCCGGCATTGCCCAGGTGTTGGTGATCGACGCCGAGCAACGCATCGGCCAGCAAACGGTAGAACTGGGCGCGGTACAGAACGATCGCTGGATCGTCACCGCCGGCCTTAACCCCGGCGACCGCATCGTCACCGAAGGCCTGCAACACGCCAAGCCCGGTGAAAAAGTCCAGATCGACAACACCCCTCTTCCACTTGCCCAGGTTTCTGGTCAGTAAGCAGGACGCTTTTTATGCCGCAGTTCTTTATCGATCGCCCGGTGTTCGCCTGGGTGGTTGCCCTGTTCATCCTGCTGGCCGGCGCCTTGGCCATTCCTCAGTTGCCGGTGGCGCAATACCCCGACGTCGCGCCGCCGCAGATCGAAATCTACGCCGTGTACCCCGGCGCTTCGGCGCAGACTATCGACGAGAGCGTAGTCAGCCTGATCGAGGAAGAGCTCAACGGCGCTGATCATCTGCTGTATTTCGAATCCCAGAGCAGCCTCGGCAGCGCCACCATCAAGGCCACTTTCCAGCCGGGCACCCACCCGGAAATGGCCCAGGTCGACGTGCAAAACCGGCTGAAAGTCGTGGAGTCGCGGCTGCCCCAAGCGGTCAATCAGCAAGGCTTGCAGGTGGAGAAAGTCTCCGCCGGTTTCCTGTTGTTGATCACCCTGACTTCCAGCGACGGCAAGCTCGACGATGTGGCGCTCAGTGATTACCTGGCGCGCAACGTGATGAACGAGATCAAGCGCCTGGACGGCGTCGGCAAAGCCCAGTTGTATGGCGCCGAACGGGCGATGCGCATCTGGATCGACCCGCAGAAGCTGATCGGTTTCAACCTGACCCCGGGCGACGTCAACGCCGCCATCGTCGCGCAGAACGCCCAGGTCTCGGCCGGCAGCATCGGCGATTTGCCGACGCGCACCACCCAGGAAATCACCGCGACCATTCTGGTAAAAGGCCAATTGTCGACGCCGGAAGAATTCGCCGACATCGTCCTCAAGGCCAATCCTGACGGTTCCACCGTGCGCATCAAGGACGTGGCGCGGGTCGAGATCGGCAGCCAGGAATATCAGTTCGGCACGCGCCTGAACGGCAAGCCTTCCACCGCCGTCAGCGTACAGTTGGCGCCGGGCGCCAATGCGCTGAGCACCGCGACCCTGGTGCGCGCGAAGATGGATGAACTGGCGCGCTACTTCCCGGCGAACGTGGAATACAAGATTCCTTACGACACCTCGCCGTTCGTCAAAGTCTCGATCACCAAAGTGGTTTACACCCTCGGCGAGGCGATGCTGCTGGTGTTTGCGGTGATGTTCCTGTTCCTGCAGAACATCCGCTACACGCTGATCCCGACGCTGGTGGTGCCGGTGGCGCTGATGGGCACGTTTGCGACCATGCTCGCGCTGGGCTTCTCGATCAACGTGCTGACCATGTTCGGCATGGTACTGGCCATCGGCATTCTGGTGGATGACGCCATCGTGGTGGTGGAAAACGTCGAGCGGATCATGGCCACCGAGGGCCTGTCGCCCAAAGAGGCGACGCGCAAGGCGATGAAGCAGATTACCGGGGCAATCATCGGCATCACCCTGGTGCTGGTGGCGGTGTTTATTCCGATGGCGTTCATGCAGGGCTCGGTCGGGGTGATTTACCGACAGTTCTCGCTGTCGATGGCCACCTCGATCCTGTTCTCCGCCTTCCTTGCGCTGACCCTGACCCCGGCGCTGTGCGCGACGCTGCTCAAGCCGATTGCCAAGGGTGAGCATCACGAAAAGAGCGGGTTCTTTGGTTGGTTCAACCGTGGTTTCGAGCGTCTGACCGAGCGTTATCAAGGTTGGGTGGCGTATGCACTGAAACGCACGGGCCGTTATCTGCTGATCTACGGCGTGCTGCTGATTGGTCTGGGCCTGTGTTTCAGTCGCCTGCCCTCCTCGTTTCTGCCGGTTGAGGATCAGGGTTACACCATCACCGACATTCAGCTACCACCGGGTGCGAGCAAAAACCGCACGGTCAAGGTCGTGGAACAAGTTGAAGCGCACAACGCCACTGAGCCGGGTGTCGGCGACAGCACAGTGATTCTCGGTTTCAGTTTTTCCGGCAGCGGACAAAACGCCGCGCTGGCATTTACCACGCTGAAGGATTGGTCGGATCGGGGCAGCGACGACTCGGCGAGTTCGATTGCCGACCGCGCCAACATTGCCCTGAGCCAGATAAAGGATGCGGTGGCCTTCTCGGTGCTGCCGCCGCCGGTTGACGGTCTCGGCACTTCCAGCGGCTTCGAGTTCCGCTTGCAGGACCGTGGCGGCCTCGGTCATGCCACGCTGATGAAAGCGCGGAGCGAATTGCTCGCCGCCGCCGAGAAAAGCCCGATCCTGATGAACGTGCGCGAAAGCGCGCTGGCCGAGGCGCCGCAAGTGCAGCTGGAAGTCGACCGCAAACAGGCCAACGCTTTGGGCGTGTCCTTTGCCGACATTGGCAACGTGCTCTCCACGGCGGTCGGTTCGGCCTACATCAACGACTTCCCCAATCAGGGGCGGATGCAACGGGTGGTGGTTCAGGCTGAAGGCGATCAACGCAGCCAGGTGGCCGATCTGCTGAAGATCCACGTGCGTAACGACGGCGGAAAAATGGTGCCGTTGTCGGCCTTCGTCCAGGCGAAATGGACCCAAGGCCCGGCGCAGTTGACCCGTTACAACGGCTACCCGGCGATCAGCATTTCCGGCGAGCCGGCGCCCGGCCACAGCACCGGCGAAGCCATGGCGGAAATCGAGCGGCTGGTTGCACTCGGCCCGGCCGGGTTGGGTCAGGAGTGGACCGGGTTGTCTTTGCAGGAACGTTTGTCCGGCAGTCAGGCACCGATTCTGCTCGGGCTGTCGCTGTTGATCGTGTTCCTCTGCCTGGCGGCGCTGTATGAAAGCTGGTCGATTCCGACATCGGTGCTGCTGGTAGTGCCGCTGGGTGTGCTCGGCGCCGTGCTGGCCGTGACCTTTCGCGGGATGCCCAACGACGTGTTCTTCAAGGTCGGACTGATCACCATCATTGGCCTGTCGGCGAAGAACGCGATCCTGATCATCGAATTCGCCAAGAGCCTGTACGACGAAGGGCATGACTTGGTCGACGCCACGCTGCAAGCCGCGCGCTTGCGGTTGCGGCCGATTGTGATGACGTCGCTGGCGTTCATTCTGGGTGTGGTGCCGTTGGCAATTGCTACCGGGGCCAGTTCGGCGAGTCAGCAAGCAATCGGCACCGGGGTGATCGGCGGGATGATCACAGCGACGCTGGCGGTGGTGTTTGTGCCGGTGTTTTTTGTGGTGGTGATGAAGCTGGTCCGCAAACGCCATAAAGACATCTAACCCACAACATATCCCCTGCGGGAGCGGGTTGTTTTCTCTGGTGTGGTCACAACAGACCACACTGGACTAAGGTGGTCGCATACCCTGGCCCATCGAGCACCCATGCCCTATCTCGCCCGCACCCACCCTCGCCTGTCTGCCGCAGCCACCCTTGGCCTCGCGGCAGGCATTCTGGCTCCAGTCGATTCGATCATCAGCAAAATCCTCATTGGCTGGAATGTCGGGGTCTGGACGTACTTGATCCTGATGCTCTGGCTCGCCGCCCGCGCCAAGGCGCCTGATGTAAGGCGTATTGCCGAGATCGAAGACGAAAACGCCGGGTTGGTGTTGTTTGTGGTGTGCATCGCGGCGATTGCCAGCCTCGCGACCATCACCTTCGAGCTGGCCGGCAGCAAAGACCTGGAAACCACCCGCAAGCTTCTGCATTACGGCTTCACCGCGCTGACGGTCATCGGCTCATGGCTACTGATCGGGGTGATTTTCAGCGTGCATTACGCTCGCCTGTTCTACACCTGGAACGGCAAGGACCTGGCACTACGCTTCGCCGAAGGACTGGAAACTCCCAATTACTGGGACTTTCTGTACTTCTCTTTCACCATTGGCGTGGCGGTGCAGACTTCGGATGTGGGCGTGGCGACTCGGAGCATGCGCAAGATTGTGCTGGCGCAATCACTGATCGGTTTTTTGTTCAATACGGCGATTCTCGGTTTTTCGATCAACATCGCAGCCGGGTTATTTGGCTGAGCGCTGCACAAACGTTCTAGTCATTGTTCCCGGCGTCGGCGTTAAATACGTCGGTAAACGGTTTCGCAGGTGCAACATGACCACCCACAACTGGATCGACCTGACCCAAGACGCCGACACCGGCATCGAAACCCTGCGCGCGCATTTCAAGGGCCACGCTTACGATCCGCATTGGCATGACAGCTACCTGGTGGGCGTGACCGAGCAAGGCGTTCAGCAATTCAATTGCCGGCGCGCCAGGCATCAGAGCACGCCGGGCAAAGTATTCTTGCTCGAACCGGGAGACATCCACGACGGAGAGGCGCCGACGGAGGATGGGTTCACCTACCGCATGTTGTATCTCGACCCACAGTGGCTGGAACGTGAGTTGAGCGCGCTGTTCGAAGACGCGCCGCTTAATAGTCAATTGAGTTTCGCCACCACCCTGGCCAGTGATACAAGGCTGGCTCACGCCATCAGCCTCGCCTTTGAAGCCTTGCACGGGGCGGAATTGAGAATCGTGCGCCAGAGCGCTCTTGACGGGTTACTGGAGCGCCTCACCACTCACTTGCACTGGCGCACCCGTTATGCGGAAGACCCGCGCCTGCCCCGGGTGGCGCAGAGGGCCCGGGAGTACTTGCATGCCAACGCCCGTTACGACATCGGTCTCGATCAATTAGCTGCGGCAACTGGCGTAGATCGATTCCGTTTGACCCGCGCGTTCAAGGCCGCTTATGGCATCGCACCTCATGCTTACCTCGTGCAATTACGCTTGGCCACCGCGCGCCGCCTGCTGGCCCGCGGAGAACTACCGGCCACAATCGCCATGGAATTGGGGTTTTCCGATCAAAGTCATCTGGGCCGCTGGTTTGTAAGAGCCTATGGCCTGACACCCGCGCTGTACCGCAAGCGCTGCTCAAATCTTCCAGACAGGTGATACGCCGATTGTGAAGATCGTCATCATCGATCTTCACCGGAGTTTGCCCGCGATGCTGCCCTCTTTCCCGACGTTCCTGCCTTTCCTGCTGTTTGCTTTCGTGGCGTCGATCACGCCCGGACCCACCAACATTCTGGTGCTGAGTAACAGCGCCCGATATGGACTTTCTGCCGCACTGCCGATCATTCTCGGTGCCTGTGCCAGCGCCGCCACCCTTGTTTTGGTGGTGGGTACCGGAGCTGGTTCGTCGCTGAGCGCGTTGCCCGCCGTGCAAACCGCCATGCAATGGATCGGAGTGATGTGGCTGAGTTACCTCGCGTGGCAGATTTTCAGCGCCCCGGCGCAATCCGTTGCCGCGCAGGAAACCAAGGCGCGACTTGGAGCGGTGGGCGCCGCCAGCTTGCAATTGATTAACCCGAAAACATGGATGATGGCCCTCGCCGTCGTCAGCGTCTTTGCCGGAACGGGTGAACATCGGCTGGTACAGGTGGTGTATCTGTCGCTGGCATTTTTCCTGATTTCCCTGCCTTGCCTCGGCGTATGGGCACTGCTCGGCGCAGGCTCCATGCGCTGGTTACGCTCGCCGCAGGCGATGCAACGTTTCAACCGAGGCATGGCCGTATTGCTGCTGGTATCGGCCTGGCTGAGTGTCTGGCTGTGACCTCCATCCGTCGGCGTTTATAGGCTCATCGTTCATTCGCTACTTGACGGGGGATTCGTTTCTGGTGTCTTCTGAAACCGGTTTCAGTGCTTGGCACTTAACCTGATAAATCCAATAAGAAGGTTTCAGACCGTGAACGATTTCTCCGCCGCCCAGCGCAGCCGCGTCACCATGCTTGACGTCGCCGAACACGCCGGCGTCTCCAAGGCCAGCGTCTCGCGCTTCATCGGCGATGATCGCGCTCTGCTCTCCGATGCCATTGCCTTGCGCATCGAGCAGGCAATTGCCCAACTCGGCTATCGCCCCAACCAGATGGCCCGCGGCCTGAAACGCGGCCGCACTCGCCTGATCGGCATGCTGGTAGCCGACATCCGTAACCCTTATTCGATTGCCGTGATGCACGGGGTGGAAACCGCCTGCCGTCAGCACGGCTACAGCCTGGTGGTGTGCAACACCGATCGCGATGACGAGCAGGAACGCCAGCACCTCGCGTTGCTGCGCTCATACAACATCGAAGGTTTGATCGTGAATACCCTGGGCCACCACCGCGATGAGTTGCGCGAGCTGCATCGGGAGATGCCGATGGTGCTGGTGGATCGCAAGGTTGAGCAGCTTGAAAGTGATCTGGTCGGTCTGGACAACCCGGCCGCAGTGGAAATGGCCATCGCCCACTTGCAGGAACGCGGCTATCGCGACGTGCTGATGGTGACTGAACCGTTTGACGGTACCAGCTCGCGGATTGAGCGGGTCAGCAGTTTCAAGGCGCAGATCGGGCAGCGTCCGACGCTGACCGGCGCGGTGGTCGAAACCGGTAGCGAGCTGACTGCGCAACTGAAAACCTTCCTTACAACCCCCGGCCCTGGTCACAAAGCGTTGTTCTGTGCCAATGGCATTGCGGCGTTGGCCGCAACCCATGCCTTGCGCGAGTTGCAGTGCAATCTGTTCGAGGATGTCGGGTTGATTGCTTTGGATGATCTGGATTGGTATCCGCTGGTGGGCAGCGGGATTACGGCGCTGGCCCAGCCGACGGCGGAGATTGGCGCGAGCGCGTTTGAGTGTTTGCTCAAGCGGTTGCGTGGGGATGACGGACCGGTGCGGACGATGGATTTTTCGGCGCGGTTGATTGTGCGTGGGTCGACCCTTGGGAATCTTCAGTGAATGTGATGGCCCTATCGCGAGCAGGCTCGCTCCCACATTGGAATGCGTACACCTGCTCGCGATGAGGCCCGAAAGAACCCCACATTACTTAAGCCATTTTTTTTGAACAAAAATGAAACCGGTTTCAGAGGTGCAAAACAATGAATAAACCACCCGTTTCCATCAGCCTGTCGAGCTACGGCGCCGATCTGGTCCGCCAACGTGGCCAAGGCAGTTTTATCGAGGTATTGGCGGCTGCCGGTGCCACGCGCATTGAATGGCGCGAAGAATTGCTGACCCATGAAAACCCGGTGCAACTGGCCGACGCCACTCGCTCACATGGCCTGGAAAGCATCTATTCCTCACCGATGGAACTGTGGCTGGCCGGCCAGTCGAAACCCAACCCTGAACTGCTTTGCACCCTCCAGCGCGCTGAAACGTTCGGCGCCAAATGGCTGAAAGTTTCCTTGGGCTACTTCACCGACAACAACGATCTGCACACCTTGAGCCGGATCCTCGCGCGAAGCCCGGTGCAGCTGCTGGTGGAAAACGACCAGACCTTGCACGGCGGGCGTATCGAGCCGTTCCAACGCTTCTTCGGCGAAGTCGAGCAACACCGACTGCCGATCAAAATGACCTTCGACATCGGCAACTGGCAATGGCAGGACCAGTCCGCCGTCAATGCCGCTCGGCTGCTCGGTCGGCATGTCGGCTACGTGCATTGCAAAGCCGTTGCGCGCCGGGCTGACGGCAAACTGGTCGCCACCCCGCCAGCTGCCAGCGATGTGCACCTGTGGGAACAACTGCTGCGGCACATGGCCCAAGGCGTGATGCGCGCGGCGGAATATCCGCTGCAAGGCGATGACCTGGTGCAGTTGACCACCGACCACGTCGCCACCCTCGCCCGCCTCGGCCAATCCCGTCTGGAGAGTGCCCATGTCTGAGTTCGATATTCTCTCGTTCGGCGAAACCATGGCCATGTTCGTCGCCGATCAGAACGGTGATCTGGCGGCCGTCAGCCAATTCCACAAGCGCATTGCCGGGGCGGACAGCAACGTCGCGATCGGCCTGTCGCGGCTGGGGTTCAACGTGGCGTGGCTGAGCCGGGTCGGTGCCGATTCGTTAGGACGGTTTGTCGTCGATACGCTGGAAAAGGAAGGCCTGGATTGCAGCCATGTCGCCATCGACCCGGCACACCCGACCGGGTTTCAGCTGAAGTCTCGTACCGACAATGGCAGCGATCCGGCGGTCGAGTATTTCCGTCGCGGCTCGGCGGCGAGTCATTTGTCGGTGCAATCGATTTCCCCGTCGCTGCTCAACGCGCGACATCTGCACGCTACCGGCATTCCTCCGGCGCTGTCTGCGTCGGCCCGGGAAATGTCTTTTGAACTGATGACCCGCATGCGCGCGGCCGGGCGCAGCGTGTCCTTCGACCCGAACCTGCGCCCAAGTCTGTGGGCCAGCGAGCAACTGATGATCAGCGAGATCAACCGTCTCGCCGCCCTCGCCCACTGGGTGTTGCCGGGGTTGAGTGAAGGACGTTTGCTGACCGGGTATGAAGACCCGGAGGACATTGCGGCGTTTTATCTCGATCAGGGTGCAGAAGCGGTGGCAATCAAACTCGGGTCTCATGGCGCGTATTACCGCACGCAGCAAGGTCAGGGGTTTGTCGCGGGTGTGCCGGTGGCAACGGTGGTCGATACCGTCGGCGCCGGTGATGGCTTTGCCGTCGGCATGATCAGCGCCTTGCTCGAAAACCACAGCTTCGCCGATGCCGTGCAGCGGGCCAACTGGATTGGCAGCCGTGCGGTGCAGAGTCGCGGGGATATGGAGGGGTTGCCGACCCGACTTGAGATGTCCGTCGAATTTGAGACCGCTGTTCGCGGGCAAGCTTCGCGCCTACAGGACAGCGGCGCTCTTGTAGGAGCGAGGCTTGCCCGCGAAGAGCCCCGCACAGCCACTGAAGATTTCTGACCCGTTACCTGCTGCGACAAAAACAACAAGCTCAGGAGCACCACCATGAAAACCGCCTCACTCGCCACCCGCCGTTGGTGGTACATCATGCCCATCGTCTTCATTACCTACAGCCTGGCGTATCTGGACCGCGCCAATTACGGCTTCGCTGCCGCCTCCGGGATGGCCGCCGACCTGATGATCACGCCCGGCCTGTCTTCAATGCTCGGCGCGCTGTTTTTCCTCGGTTACTTTTTCTTCCAGATACCGGGCGCGATCTATGCGCAGAAGCACAGCGTGAAGAAGCTGATTTTCGTCAGCCTGATCCTCTGGGGCGGGCTCGCGACGTTGACCGGGGTCGTCTCCAACGCCTATTGGCTGATCGTGATCCGTTTCATGCTCGGTGTGGTCGAAGCCGCGGTGATGCCAGCGATGCTGGTGTACTTGTGCCACTGGTTCACCCGCGCCGAACGCTCCCGGGCCAATACTTTCCTGATCCTCGGCAACCCGGTGACCATGCTGTGGATGTCAGTGGTGTCAGGTTATCTGGTGCAGCATTACAGCTGGCGCTGGATGTTCATCATTGAAGGTTTGCCGGCGGTATTCTGGGCGTTTATCTGGTGGCGTCTGGCCGATGACCGTCCGGCCCAGGCCAAGTGGCTGACCGACCAGGAAAAGCACGACCTGGAAAGCGCTCTCGCCGCCGAACAGGTCGGCATCAAAGCAGTGAAAAACTACGCCGAAGCCTTCCGTTCGCCGAAAGTGATCATCCTTGCGCTGCAGTTTTTCTGCTGGAGCATTGGTGTCTACGGTTTCGTGTTGTGGCTGCCGTCGATCCTCAAGGCCGGCGCGCAGATGGACATGATCGAAGCCGGCTGGCTCTCGGCGCTGCCGTACCTGGCCGCGGTGATCGGCATGCTGCTGGTGTCCTGGGGCTCGGACAAATTGCAGAAGCGCAAACGCTTCGTCTGGCCGCCGCTGCTGATCGCCTCGATTGCGTTCTACGGTTCCTACGCCTTGGGCGCCGAACATTTCTGGTGGTCCTACACCCTGCTGGTGATCGCCGGCGCCTGCATGTATGCGCCGTATGGGCCGTTTTTCGCCATCGTTCCGGAAATCCTCCCGGCCAACGTTGCCGGCGGGGCCATGGCGCTGATCAACAGCATGGGCGCGCTGGGGTCGTTTGGCGGTTCGTATCTGGTCGGCTACCTGAACAGCTCCACCGGCTCGCCCGGCGCTTCTTACTTGCTGATGAGCGGCGCGTTGATGCTCTCCGTGATTTTGACGATTTTCCTCAAGCCCGGCGCCAGTGACCGGGTCGTGGCCAAAGCCGATACGCAACGGCCAGTGCCGGCTCACCCTTGATTTGAAGTTGAGATGATGACGATGAAAAAGCAGGTCGTGCTGTACAAGAAACTCTCGCCGCTGTTGATGGCTCGCCTGCATGAGCACACCGACGTGACACTGATCGACAACCTCAACCCGGAGGGCATCGAACAACTGCGTGCCGCCCTGCCCCGCGCCCATGGCTTGCTTGGCGCGAGTCTGAAGCTGGACGGCGAATTGCTTGATCTGGCGCCCAATCTTGAAGCGATCGCCAGTGTCTCGGTGGGCGTCGACAACTATGACATCGACTACCTGACCGAGCGGCGCATTCTGCTCAGCAACACCCCGGACGTGCTGACGGAAACCACGGCGGATACGGGGTTCGCGCTGATTCTGGCGACGGCCCGGCGGGTGGTGGAACTGGCCAACATGGTCCGCGCCGGTCAGTGGAACCGCAACATCGGTCCGGTGCATTTCGGCACCGACGTGCACGGCAAGACCCTGGGCATCATCGGCATGGGGCGTATTGGTGAGGCGTTGGCCCAGCGCGGGCATTTTGGTTTTGGCATGCCGGTTATCTATCACAGCCATTCGCCAAAACCGGCGGTTGAGCAACGCTTTGATGCTCAGTACCGCAGCCTGACGGCGCTGTTGCAACAGGCCGATTTCATTTGCCTGACCTTGCCGTTGACGGCTGAAACCGAAGGGTTGATTGGCGCTGAAGAGTTCGCCTTGATGCGCCCGGAGAGTATTTTCATCAACATTTCCCGAGGAAAAGTCGTCGATGAGGCCGCGCTGATTGAGGCATTGCGCACCGGACAGATTCGCGCGGCGGGACTGGATGTGTTTGAGCGTGAGCCGCTGAATGTTGATTCGCCGTTGTTGACGTTGAACAACGTGGTGGCGACGCCGCATATGGGGTCGGCGACGCATGAGACGCGGGAAGCGATGGCTGGGTGCGCGGTGGATAATCTGCTGATGGCGTTGGCTGGAGAACGGCCGAAGAACCTGGTGAATGTCGGGGCGTGGTCCGGGCGTAAGGATTTCGGCGTCTGTTAGTCAGCCTTCGCGGGCAAGCCTCGCTCCTACGGGTTTCGCCGATCCTGTAGGAGCAAGGTTTGCCCGCGAAGAGGCCGGCACTCACACAACACTGTCAGGCCCGCCGCGCTTCGAGCAGGTCCGCAGCACACAATGCAATCCGCCGGCACGCATCCGCCAGTTTCACTTGATCCACCACCAACCCGATGCGGATATGCCCCGCCGCACTTGGCCCGAATGCCTCGCCGGCAAGCACCGACACGCCGTAACCCTCCAGCAGACGCTCGGCAAACCCTTGGGCGCACAACCCGGTCGGGCGCACATCGACCATCACGAACATCCCGCCATCCGGCCGGATCGGGCGGATCCCCGGGCAACCACTCAACCTCGCGCACACCAGATCGCGACGCAGGCGATATTCCTCTCGCATCAGCGCCACTTCCGGCAGGTCTTCATCCAGCGCCACTTGCGCGGCTTTCTGCACAAAATCGGGAATGCCGAACAGCATGCACAACGACAAATGCACCAGGTGCTCGGCCAACAGTTTCGGGCCGATTGACCAACCCACGCGCCAGCCGCTCATGGCGTGGGATTTGGACAGGCTGTTGATGGTCGCGGTGCGTTCGGCCATGCCCGGCAGGCTTGCCGGGCTGATGTGTTCGCCCTCGAACAACAGATCGCTGTAGACCTCGTCGCTGATCAGCCACAGATCATGACGCACGCACAACACCGCCAGCGCTTGCCAGGTCTTCAATGACAGGCTTGCGCCGGACGGATTGTTTGGACTGTTGAGTAACAGAACGCGGGTCTTCGGCGTAATCAGCGCCGCGACATCCGCCGGGTCAACGCGAAAGCCGTTCTCCGGCCGCACTGCCACCGGCACCACCTTGGCCGCGCAAGCGCCGAACACCCCTTCATAGGTCACGTACATCGGTTCGGCGACGATCACCTCATCGCCGGGATCGAGCAGGCATTGCGCGACCGAATACACCGCACACTGCGCGCCCGGAAACACGATCACATGATCGGCGTCCACCGCCTGACCACTGCGCTGTCGATGGCGCCGCGCAATGCTGCTGCGCAATCCGCGACTGCCGCGCACTTCCGGGTAATGCGTGTCGCCGGCCCGCAAACTGTCGATGGCCGCCTGCACGATGGGCGCCGGCGTATCAAAATCAGGATCGCCGATCGACAACAGCAGTACATCGACTCCTTGCTCGCGCATTTCCAGCGCTCGGTCATGAATCTGCCAGGCTGCCGCTCCGTCGCCGGCGATTCGTTGGGTCAAGGCTGAATAGCGCATGTGTTTCTCCTGTCGCGCGCGGACTCCCAGTCTCAACCCTATCTCAAATCACGAAACGCGCCACCATCGCATTCAAATCGACCGCCAGGCGCGACAGCTCATGCGTCGCGGCGCTGGTCTGATTGGCACCGGCGGCGGACTGGGTGGCGAGGTCGCGGATGTTCACCAGGTTGCGGTCGACTTCGCGGGACACCTGGGCTTGCTCTTCCGACGCGCTGGCGATCACCAGGTTGCGTTCGTTGATCAAGTGGATTGACTGGGTGATCTGCTCCAGCGCCACACCAGCGGCGCGGGCCATCTCCAAGGTGCTCTGGGTGCGCTGATTGCTCTGCTGCATCGACGAGACGGCTTCGCCCGTGCCGTTCTGGATGCCGGCGACCATTTTTTCGATTTCCTGGGTCGATTGTGCCGTGCGATGGGCCAGGGCCCGGACTTCGTCTGCCACCACGGCAAAACCACGTCCGGCTTCACCGGCACGGGCCGCTTCAATGGCTGCGTTGAGCGCCAGCAGGTTGGTCTGTTCGGCGATGGCGCGGATCACGTCCAGCACTTTGCCGATGTCGCGGCCCTGTGCGGCCAGGCCTTCGATCATCAACGACGTGTTTTGCACGTCGTGGGTCATGGTCTGGATCGCGTCCACGGTTTCCACCACGCGGTCGCGGCCTTCACGGGCGGCCTGGGTCGACTGGCTCGACGCTTCGGAGGTCGACACGGCGTTGCGCGCGACTTCTTCCACGGCAGCGGTCATTTCGTTGACCGCCGTGGCGGCTTGTTCGATTTCGTTGTTCTGTTGTTGCAGGCCGCGGGACGCTTCCTCGGTCACGGTGCTGAGTTCTTCTGCGGCAGCACCCAGTTGCGTCGCGGACCCGGCGATCTGTTCGATGGTTTTGCGCAGGTTGGCCTGCATGACGGACAAGGCTCCGAGCAAGCGTGCCGGTTCGTCCTTGCCGTCGATTTCGATGGCTTTGCTCAGGTTGCCGCCGGCAATGGTTTCTGCGGCCTGCACTGCGCGATTGAGCGGCGTGACGATGCTGCGGGTCAGTAGCCAGGCCAGCAGCACGGTCAGGAGCGACGCGACCACCGATACCACGATGATGCCGTTCACGGCGGTGTTGTAGTTTTCTTGCGCAATCATCCCGGCCGCTTTTGCGCCCTGCTGGTTGTAAGCCACCAGTTTATTGAGCTGCTCGCCCATCAGGTCGGTGCCTTCCTTGATCCGCGTGTTGATCAAGGCGCGCATCTCATCCACCTTGTTCTGGCGCGACAGGTCCAGCATCTCCCGTTGCGCTTGCATGTATTTTTCCAGCGTCGCGCTGAATACCTTGTACAGCGCCTCTTCGTCCGACTCCATCGGCAACTCGGCATAACTGGCCTGGGCCTTGCGCGCCTTGTCGATAAGCACCGCGATCCGCGCTTCAGCTTCCTGCAAACTGGCCGGCTCGCGGTTGACCAGAATCCGGAACGACAAGATGCGCATGCGCAGGATGTTTTCGGTGACATTGCCCAGGAAGCCGATGCTGGGCAGTTGGGTACTGCCCATGTCGATCGAGGCCTGGCGGATGATCGACATGCGATTCACCGCAAACACACCGAGCACGATGACGAGCAAGGCAATGAAAGCAAACCCCAGGAAGGCTCGAGGTGCGATATTCAGATTACGCAGGGACATAGGACGATACTCGGGTGATTGAGGCGGCGAGCGTCCTTGCGGTGATGGCTGAGTGGCGGGCGTGAGGCGCACAGGGTCAGCGGGGCGCCACTGTTGTAATAGGTTTGTGTGCGCTTATTGGCTGTATCGGCTGGGGATGAGGTTTTTTGCGGGGATTGAAGAAAAATATTTTTGCTGGGCGACATCTGTTTCAACGCTGAAACACAGTGGCGGCCCTGATGAACATTTGTGGCGAGGGAGCTTGCTCCCGTCCGGCTGCGTAGCGGCCGTAGATTTTGGGGCCGCTTCGCAGCCCAGCGGGAGCAAGCTCCCTCGCCACAAGATTCCTGTGTGCAGACAATTTTGGTCAGGGTTTGCGGCTGGCGATCCGCCAAACACGGGCAATATCACTCGCTCGCTCGCGCAACAACCGTGGAGCCTCGGCACAGGCCTGTTCCAGCGTCATCGGCCCACTGGCCAAAGCAAACGCGGCATCAATGCCATGTTCATACAACGCTTGATAACCCTCACCCAACGTCCCCGCAATCACAATCACTGGCACGCCCTGCTCCCGGGCAATGCGTGCGACGCCGAATGGGGTTTTGCCGCGCAAGGTCTGGGCGTCAAAACGGCCTTCGCCGGTGATGACCAGATCAGCGTCCTTCACCGCCTCGGCCAGCCCGACCAGTTCGGCCACCACTTCAACCCCGGCCTTGAATTGCGCCTCCAGAAACGCCTTGGCCGCAAATCCCAACCCTCCCGCCGCGCCGCTGCCCGGCTCGTGCTGGACGTCCTTGCCCAACGCCTGGGCGCACAGCTCGGCGAAGTGCCCCAGGGCAGCGTCCAATTGCAGGACTTGCTCGGGCGACGCACCTTTCTGCGGACCAAAAATCGCGGAAGCGCCGTGCGGACCGCACAGGGGGTTGTTGACGTCGGCGGCGATGTCGAAACGCACGTCGGTCAGGCGCGGATCAATTGCACTCAGGTCGATGCAAGCCAGTTGCGCCAGGGCCAATCCACCTGGGGCCAGCGCTTGCCCTTGCACGTCCAGTAACTTTACGCCCAGCGCCTGCATCGCTCCGGCGCCGCCATCATTGGTGGCGCTGCCGCCAATGGCCAGGATCACCCGTTGCGCCCCGGCATCCAGCGCCGCACGAATCAGTTCACCGGTGCCAAAGGTGCTGCTGATGCACGCATCGCGCTGCCCCGGCGGCACCAGTTGCAGACCGCTGGCTTCGGCCATTTCGATGATTGCGGTGTGGGTTTGCGGCAACCAGCCCCACGCGGCATCGACGGTGATGCCGAGCGGACCGCGAACTTGGGTCCTGCGCAATTCGCCTTCGCACGCCGCCATAATCGACTCGACCGTGCCTTCGCCGCCGTCGGCCATCGGGCATTTGACCAGTTGCGCATCCGGCCAGACCTGCGCCAGACCGAGGGCAATGGCGTCGGCCACACCCTGGGCACTCAGGCTGTCCTTGAACGAATCGGGGGCGATCACGATTTTCATGCGAATTCTCCAGTTCCAATGCGTTCCATGCTGCCAGCAGCCCCGCACAATAACGCCGGTCCGCTGCACAAGCGGGGGTGGCGTTTGTTGTTCATTTCTACAAAACGCCTGTTTTCAGATCCAGCATCTGTGCGGCTGCTGGTCCGCCATCGCGAGCAGGCTCGCTCCCACATTGGTCCTGCGGTGTTCACAAAACCCCTGCTCGCGATGGCGTCCTTGAGATCGCTACGGGACATCCGTTTGTGGCAAAAGCTGCACGCCGAGGTAGAGCGCGAGCATGCCGTCCAGTTTCAGCGGATCAACCCCGCTCAACTCGGCAATCCGCTCCATCCGATAGCGCAAGCTGTTGCGATGAATCCCCAGCGCATCCGCGCAGGCCTGACTCTGCCCGTCGTGCTCGCACCAACTGCGCAAGGTCGTCAGCAGTTGGCCGTTGCCGTCCTTGGCGATGACTTTGCGCAGTGGCTTGAGCAATTCATCCAGCGCGTCATCGTTGCGATGCCGCCACAGCATCACCGGCAACCGATAACGGGTGAGCGTGAGCAAGCGCGAACGCGGCAGCACATCGCGCCCATAGGCCAGTAAGTCGCCAACCCGTCGATAACAACGACGCAGCCCGGACAACCCATCCGCCTGCCCCCCCACGGCAATGCGCAAAATGTTCCAGCCCAGGCCATCGAGTTTTTCCAGCAGCCGTTCATTCTCGATCGCCTGACTCGCCGGCCGACACCACAGCAACGAAGACTTGGCCGAACTCACGCACCAGCTGTCCGGGTAACGCGAAGTCAGCCAGGCACTGAGCGCCTCCACCGTCTGCCCGGGACCGTGCTCCATGCCCAACTCGAACAGATAAGGCACCCGCGTCATTTGCGGTTTCAGGCCCAATTGCTGCGCTTCATCCAGCAAGCGCGGCGAATCCCCGGCCTCGCTCAACAGCAATGCCAGCAGATCATCGCAACGCTGACGCCGCCATTGCTGCTCGGCCTGCTGATTGCGCTGGCCTACCAACATTTCGGCGGTCATCCGCACCAGCTCGGCATAGGTGCGCAGTTGCTCCGGCTCGCCGGTAATGCCCAGCACACCGATCAGGCGCTGATCGAGCAGCAACGGCAAGTTGATCCCCGGCTGCACGCCTTTGAGGTGAATCGCCGTCTGCGCATCGATCTCCACCACGCGCCCATTGGCCAACACCAACTGCGCGCCTTCATGGCGGGTGTTGATGCGCTCCGGCTCGCCGCTGCCGAGAATCAATCCCTGGCTGTCCATCACGTTGACGTTGTACGGCAGGATGGCCATCGCCCGGTCGACGATGTCCTGGGCCAGGTCGTGATCGAGTTCGAACATATCGGGATCCTTTAAAGCGTGATGGGACAGGTTGTTCACCCGCACAGGGCTGGGTCGCAAACCCTGTGCTCAGGCACAAAGACAGCCACCCCGAGGGTGGCCGAGACTCTCTGGGCGATCAACGTTACCCTGCGCATCGCAAAAAATCATAATAAAGAGAGAGCCCGCCATGTCACAGAGCGCCGCCGCTACCCAGGCCATCGTTGACGACAAAAACGCCGTCTACAAACGCATTACCCTGCGTTTGATCCCCTTCATCTTCATCTGCTACCTGTTCAACTACCTCGACCGGGTCAACGTTGGATTCGCCAAACTGCAGATGCTCGACGCGCTGAAATTCAGCGAAACCGTGTACGGCCTCGGGGCCGGGATCTTCTTCATCGGCTACGTGCTGTGCGGCGTACCGAGCAACCTGGCCCTGACCAAATTCGGCCCACGGCGCTGGATCGCGCTGATGATGATCGTCTGGGGCACGCTGTCGACCTGCCTGCTGTTCGTCACCACCCCGACCGAGTTCTACACCTTGCGCCTGTTCACCGGCGCGGCCGAAGCCGGGTTCTTCCCGGGCGTGGTGCTGTATCTTTCGCAGTGGTTCCCGACCTTCCGCCGTGGCCGCATCATGGCGCTGTTCATGTCGGCGATCCCGGTGTCCGGCCTGCTCGGCAGCCCGTTCTCAGGTTGGATTCTTAACCATTTCGCGGCGGGCCAAGGCGGTTTGGCGGGCTGGCAGTGGATGTTCCTGTTGCAAGGCATCCCGACCGTGATCCTCGGCGCCCTCGCCTATTTCCTGCTGAGCGACAGTTACGCCAATGCCAAGTGGCTCACGCCGTTCGAGCGTTCGGTGCTGGAAGCCGACCACGCCATCGATCTGGCCAACAAACCGAAAACCGCTACTGACTCGCTGCTGGCCGTGTTCAAGAACCCGGCGATCTGGGCCTTCGGTTTGATTTACTTCTGCATCCAGAGCGGCGTCTACGCGATCAACTTCTGGCTGCCGTCGATCATCAAGAACCTGGGCTTCAGCGATAACCTGGTGATTGGTTGGTTGAGCGCGATTCCGTATCTGCTGGCGGCGCTGTTCATGTTGATGGTTGGGCGTTCGGCAGACCTGCGCAAAGAACGTCGCTGGCACTTGGTGGTGCCTATGTTGATGGGCGCGGTGGGCTTGCTGATTGCCGTGAACTTCGCAACAACACCGGCCATCGCGATTCTCGGTTTGACCATCGCCACCATGGGCGCCCTCACCGGTTTGCCAATGTTCTGGCCAGTGCCGACAGCGATGTTGAGCGCGGGCGCGGCGGCGGGTGGTCTGGCGCTGATCAACTCCATGGGACAGATGGCGGGTTTCCTGAGCCCGTACCTGGTGGGCTGGGTCAAGGACAGCACCGGCTCGACCGATGCGGCGCTTTATCTGCTGGCGGGCGTGATCGTGTGCGGGAGCATGCTGGCGTTGCGCATGACGCGCACGTTGCGGGTGTAAGGCATCACAGATGATCGTTCCCACGCTCCGCGTGGGAATGCAGCCCGGGACGCTCCGCGTCCCTTCCGATCAACAAAAAAAGGCCCTTTCGGGCCGTTTCTTATTTCGCGTGTGCACACAGGTCTTATGTGGCCTGACACACTTTTGTGAACACTCATGCTGTTGTGGCGAGGGAGCTTGCACCCGCTGGGCTGCGAAGCAGCCCCAAAAGCTGCAACCGCGACCTTTCAGGTACACCGCAGATACCGGATTTACGACTGCTGCGCAGCCGAGCGGGAGCAAGCTCCCTCGCCACGAGTATGTGCCCTCTTCGAAATTGGCTTTAGCCCTGCGGGCCAACGTTATCCAACACGCGATTCGCCGTGATCTCCGCCGTCATAATGCTGTTGGAAATACCCAACAGCGCATAACGCGACTCACCCTCCAGATGATCCACCAACTGATGAACCATCACATCGACCGACGCCAGCGTCTCGACCAGATACACCGCCAGGGTTTCGGTCGTGGCTTCGGGGTCTACGGAAAACAGGGTGCTGCGGGTTCGCGGGGTGGCCTTGATGTCGGCATTGGATGGGAAGTGGAAGTCGAGCGCTCGTTCGGCGGCGTCGTTGAGTTTTTTGGAATCGGTGGATTCGTAGGGGGAAACGTCGTCCGCTTCGGGTGGGTTTGGTGTTGGTTTGAACATGGATGAAACTCCTAAAGCGCTTAAAAGGAGCCATCACCCCTCGCTACCAAACGAACGGGTGGTGGCCATACGCAGGTTGGTAGACCGGGCTTTAGGAAGCGGCGCGCCCGAAGGCGCCCTGCGCATGACCACCATAAAACCGAGACGAAAAATCTCAGCAAAGGAAGGTGCTTTGCGTCTAAAAACCCGGGCTACCAAACCCGATCACTGATATTCAGCGACGGGACAAACGATAAAACCCAGGCCCAAGACGCACAAGCCGGCGGATTCTGGCGCAGCCGTAGGCAACGGCGCAAGGTTGTGTAGTCCGAGAGAGTGTCTGGAGATGTCTGTTAAACATCTCCGTTTATTACTTACTCATCACGGCTGTTGCAACAGCCCTGACTAACCCGCTTGCACCTGATAGGAAACCTTGCCATCCAACAGTTCTTGCACCGGACTGCTGTCGCCGCCCGTTTGAGCGCTCCCCCAAGTCACCACGCGGCCGTCCGAGGTCAGCGCCGTGAACGCGTTACTATTGGCGTAAATGGCTCGTACATCGGTCAACCGGCTTTCCACCGCAGATGTATCGCCCCCCAAGCTTTTATTCCCCCAGGCCACAACGCTGCCATCCTTGCACAGGGCTGCAAAGGCTGCCGACGAGCCAACCACCTGAACAATGTCGCGCCGTTGTGCAATATCGGCAGGTATTTCGCCACCAGCTGAGCCATCTCCCCAGGCGACAACCTGACCGTTAGTGCAAAGAGCAGCAAATGCGGAAAAGGTGCAGCAAACTACTTCAATATCAGTCCGGGCCTCTATTTCTGGGTTGCCGATGGTGCCACCCCCCATTTGGTGCCCCCAGGCCACAACCTGGCCGGTGGAACGCGTTGCAGCAAAGGCGAACTGATTGGCGCAGCACAGTTCGTTGACATCGGTCAGTGAGGCGATGGGTGCCGGCAGGGTTCCCCCGGTACTCCGGCCCCAGGCGACGAGACTGCCCTTTGCGCGCAATGCGGCAAAAGCATATTGGGTGCCGAGGAAGGTTTTGAAGTCGGAAAGCATCGCGATCTCGGGCGGCAGCGTTCCACCGGTGTCAGGTTTGCCCCAAGCCACCAAATGCCCGGTTTCCCGTCGTGCGACAAATACACCGTCGCTGCCCACGCACTGCACAATGTCCCTCAGCGCGCCGATGGACTCGGGCACTTCGCTACCCTGCCCCCAGGCCACCACTTGCCCGGTGTTTTTTATACCGGCGAACGCGCTTTTGCCACCGCTGACCTCAACAAAACCCGAAGAACTGACACCGCCCATATTCCCGCCAGCGCCCGCGTCGCCCCAAACCGCCACCGTTCCATCGGCTCGAAGGGCGGCAAAAGCGCTGGAAGTGGCGCTGACAGCAGCGATGTCATTCGGGGGCGCAGTGTCCGCAGGGATCGCTGCACCCAAATCCGGATGCCCCCAGCCGACGAGGCCCCCGTCATCAGTACGCGCGACGAAGGCGCCCCAACTGCCAATAATGTTCGCCGAATTCAGGATGACCTGATCGTCGCCGACGCGAACATGCAGTGCCTGTTGCTGGGTATCGCGCCAGGTGTGGGCCGTTGTCCAGTCGTTGTCAGTCGCGTACTTCCACTGCGCAACGACTGGCTCCCCGGTAAGGGTATCAAAGGCGCGCAGTAGACGTGACGTACCGGACAGCCCAAACAGGTGGGGATTTGAGCGCGCGCCCATGACTTTCAGGCGACCTGAGCCTATCACGGCTTTTTCGGATGCTTCTGACGTTGAAGTGGTGCGGTCGGATTGAACAGACATGATGATGACTCCTGTCGAGGGTATGAGTGACGGAGTCAATTAAGGCGTAAGACGATGGTATTGGCTACTGTCAGAAATAACAGGTAACCGGAGGTGGCTGACAAGCGGTAGGCGTGCTTATACGGGGTTAGCAGACCAGGACTCTAGAACCCGGCGCACCGAAGTGCCCCATGCAAAGCCGCCATAAAATGAAGAGCGAACGTTGTACGTCTAAAGATGACCCGGGCTACCAAACCCGATCGCTGATATTCAGCGACGGGACAAACGATAAAACCCAGGCCCAAGGCGCATAAGCCGGCGGATTCTGGCGCAGTCGTAGGCAACGGCGCAAGGTTGTGTAGCCTGAGAGAGTGTCTGGAGATGTCTGTTAAACATTCCTGCTTAATCCTCACTCAGGGCTAATCAATAAATGTCCGCCGGATAAAATAAATACGTCCCCATTTCCTCAATTTTATTTATGGCAACAGGTGTTTGGGGGAACGGAAATAGATGAGCCTCCTTTTCTCTAGCAAATAGATCCGCCCCCTTAAACAGCACTTAAACAGCACCCGCAAACATCTTTTGGGCTACAACGAAAAAGAAAACGTATCTATAAAACTATTTCCACGGATAATTAGCTCGATTCGCTTAATCCCGGCAAACGTAAAAGTGCTCTGTGCAACCGAATCAATAGGCTCTACAGTTTCTTCGTACAAAATCTCACCTCCTACCCCATAGATAACGGCAGTAAATTGCGCCCAGTGCCAAAAGCTGACTTGAGAAACTGGCGCTTTGAGTTCCAGTCTGACTCTTGCATTAACACCGTCTATACATTGCCCCTCCAACTTCCCGGGCACTGGATGGGCGATTGGGGCAATGACTACATAGCCGCCTTGCAAAACGCTTAGAAAAAGTGCAGGCGTTTCTAAAGGAGTTCCATTTACAGGAACGTCTCCAGTTGGCAGGCTTTGAAAGTTCTCAAAGCTAACAAATGGTTTAATTTCAAATGTTCGTGCAGCTGACGTTTGTTCACTTCCGTACAACGCCTTCGCCGTAAAACTGTGCGGCCCCAAGGCCAGGCCGGTGTCGGTCAAGGTCCAGATTCCCGTCGTCGCATCGGCGGTGGGTTGGCCCTTCGGTGTTGTACCGTCGAGTACCTGGACTTTCTGACCTTTGCTGGCCGTGCCGGTCAGCGTCACGCTGGTCTCGAACGATGTACCGCTATTGGGAATTTCGACCCCGCTTGGCGAGCCTTTGACCGAATCAATGGTCGGTTTATCCTCCACCGCCACGGTAAACGTGAACGGTGGAGCGGACTCTTCGCCCTCGCCATACAGCGCCAGTGCCTTGAGGCTGTAAGCCTTGACGGTCAATGCACTTACCACCTGAGTCCAGACACCCGAACCATTGGCGGTAGGTTCCCCCAGTGAAGTGGTGCCATCGAGCAAGCGGACTTTCTGGTTGGGGCTGGCCTTGCCAGTGACGGTTACTGATCGGTCAAAGGTGATGCCACCCTGGGCGACCGGGCCTTTGGAATCGGTGACCGAGTCAATGGCCGGTTTGAGCGCCGCCGCCACGGTAAACGTGAACGGTGGAGCGGACTCTTCGCCTTCGCCATACAGCGCCAGTGCCTTGAGGCTATAAGCCTTGACGGTCAATGCACTTACCACCTGAGTCCAGATGCCGCTGCCATTGGCGGTAGGTTCCCCCAGTGAAGTGGTGCCATCGAGCAAGCGGACTTTCTGGTTGGGACTGGCCTTGCCAGTGACGGTCACCGACCGGTCGAAGGTGATGCCACCCTGGGCGACCGGGCCTTTGGAATCGGTGACCGAGTCAATGGCCGGTTTGAGCGCCGCCGCCACGGTAAACGTGAACGGTGGAGCGGACTCTTCGCCTTCGCCATACAGCGCCAGTGCCTTGAGGCTATAAGCCTTGACGGTCAATGCACTTACCACCTGAGTCCAGATGCCGCTGCCATTGGCGGTAGGTTCCCCCAGTGAAGTGGTGCCATCGAGCAAGCGGACTTTCTGGTTGGGACTGGCCTTGCCAGTGACGGTCACCGACCGGTCGAAGGTGATGCCACCCTGGGCGACCGGGCCTTTGGAATCGGTGACCGAGTCAATGGCCGGTTTGAGCGCCGCCGCCACGGTAAACGTGAACGGTGGAGCGGACTCTTCGCCTTCGCCATACAGCGCCAGTGCCTTGAGGCTGTAAGCCTTGACGGTCAATGCACTTACCACCTGAGTCCAGATGCCGCTGCCATTGGCGGTAGGTTCCCCCAGTGAAGTAGTGCCATCGAGCAAGCGCACTTTCTGATTGGGACTGGCCTTGCCAGTGACGGTTACTGATCGGTCAAAGGTGATGCCACCCCGGGCGACCGGGCCTTTGGAGTCGGTGACCGAGTCAATGGCCGGTGTGACCGCCACCGCCACGGTAAACGTGAATGGTGGAGCGGACTCTTCGCCTTCGCCATACAGCGCCAGTGCCTTGAGGCTGTAAGCCTTGACGGTCAATGCACTTACCACCTGAGTCCATATGCCGCTGCCATTGGCGGTAGGTTCCCCCAGTGAAGTAGTGCCATCGAGCAAGCGCACTTTCTGATTGGGACTGGCCTTGCCAGTGACGGTTACTGATCGGTCAAAGGTGATGCCACCCTGGGCGACCGGGCCTTTGGAATCGGTGACCGAGTCAATGGCCGGTGTGACCGCCACCGCCACGGTCAAGGTTCGTGGCGCGGAGCTCTGACCCGAACCGTACAACGCCTTCGCGGTAAAGCTATGGGCCCCCGCACTCAACCCGGACACCAGCAAGGTCCAGACCCCCGTGCCCGAATCCGCCGTCGGCTGACCTTTGGAGACCGTACCGTCGAGCACATCGATTTTCTGGCCTTTGCTGGCCGTACCGGTCAGCGTGATGCTGGTATCAACCGTGCTCCCGCCTTCTGCGATCTCATCCCCATTGGAATCGGTCAAACGGATGATCGCAGGCTTCACATCCTCCACAGCCTTGACCGTGTAGGTACGCACCTGAAACAGCAGCGCATTGTTTTCATCCTGACTGCCACTCAACCCCGCCTTGAACTCAACTTTCAGCTCGCTCCCGTCCTTCAGGTTTTTCAACTCATTGAATGGAATCGGATGCGTATAAAAGCCCTGGATAATCCAGGTTTCGTTGGTTTGCGAGAAAGGCGGCTGCCAAAATGTCTGGGCGTAGGGACTGTCGTCATTGTTGGTGCCTTGCACCCGCAACCAGACGAACTGTTTCAGCGCAATGAACGGCCAGGCGTTAACCTGGATCACCGCGTTGGCGGTCAGCTGGCTGACGTCGAATTCGGCCCCTTCACCGTTGTCCGCGGCCTGGAGGATCAATGGTTTGTCGAGCACGTTTTCCGGCAGTGGCAGCACCGATAACGTCAGGGAGTCCGAGGGCATGGGGCTGCTGCTGCCGCGAGTTACCTTGTAGTTCACCGTTACCGCTTTGCCGAGGCTGAAGGCGACTACCTTAGGCTCCAACGGTATCTCCTGCGGCCCGAGCGTGGTCACAGGCCACGGTGCGGTGGTATGCGAACCCTCGGGCAGCGTGCCGTCGGCACCGGTCCAGATTGCAGTGATCTGGTCGCCGACCAGCATTCCGTCGTAGTTGACGACGGCGGTCAGATGGGTCTGGGCATTCAACGGATCAAGGCGGGTGCCGCCGTCCGCTTCTTTCACGGCCGGGGGTAACAGTTGGCCAATCGCCTGGCCAACCCCAAATTCCAGCACATTCGAATAACTCGTCTCGCTCGTCGCCGCCCGCCAGATCCGGTAACTCACCGTCACCTTCTTGCCGCGGTTCGGCTCGATGTGTTCGGCGACAAACGTGGCGTTGAGGGTGAAATTCACATCCTTGTCTTTGGACAGCCCGTTGAGGGTGACGGAGTCTTCCGTGGTACCCGTGACTTCACCCGTCCAGGTGTAGGTCACGATGTCACCGGATTGGGTCGGTTTGACGGTCGGCCTTGGCGCGGTCAGTTTGCCGATGCCGCCGGGCAGGTCCCCGGGCTCCAGCGCTCCGTCCTGTTCACCGAGGACGATGGGTTTGACCAGTTCGAGTTGCGGCTCGCCCACCTGCAGCAGCGCCGCATGCAGCGATTCGCGGCGGATGACTTCACCGTTCGGGCCTTCGCGGAGCAGGTAGTACGACAGCTCCAGCGTGCCGCCTTCCAGGGTTTTCAGGTGCCTGCCGTCCACCGCGATGAAGAAATCTTGCTGGGCTTCGATCTCTTCCCAGGTTGGAAAATACCAATCCAGCTCAGGGGTGTAGCTGCCGGTATCCGGGCGGGTGCCGGCCCAGATGAGGTCGATGGCCATGCCCTGCTGCATGATCGGATCGAACGGAATCCGCACGCGGGGGTAAGGCAGGTCCGGATCAATCGCGCCGCTGTGCTCATCTTCGGCCTTGGGCGCGGCCAGGTGTTTCGGTTCGCCGATGAAGGTGACAAATTGCCCCTTGGACGGCAGGGGGTCGGTCACGCCCGGGCGCTCTACGCGATAGGAAAAGGTCACCTGGGTTTTGGCCAGTTGGCGCACGTCGGCGTTGGACAGGATGACTTTGTAAGTATGCGGCAGGTTGTCGACCGTCTGGGCCGGCGCGATGACTTCCACGGCCTCGTTGTCCACGGTGGTGCCGCGCATCTTCAGGATGATGCGGTCGTCCTGCTCGAACGCCGGCGCTTTGGCCCAGACCTCGCCCGTGATGTCATCTTCGCCCAGCGCATCGAGGTCGAGAACGTTGTTCACGGCCTCCTGGACGACCGGTGCGTCCAGAAAATCGACGCCGGTCATGACCACCAGCCGCGTGGCCTTGCACCAGTCTTCCGAAAAATTGTGCACCACATCGCGCACGCGGAAGGTGACCGCCAGCCCGGAGATGTCGGTGTCGCCCGCGGCCAGGATGGTGGCTTCGTCGACGTGGATCACGATCGGGTGAGTGGCCGGGTCGCTGATCTGCTCGGCAGTCAGCGGCGCGGATTCCACGAGCACACCGCCCCAGCTCAGCACCATGACATCGCCCACCGCCGCATCCGGATAAGGCACGCCGGTCCCGGACTCGGCCCGAATGATGATGTCCACCCCGGCCGCGGCGATCTCCTTGTCGACGATGTTCTCGACGATGGCCGGATCGATGAACAGGTACAGGTTCGAGTGGCTGCCTGGGGTGTCGTCCGTGTCCTGGCCCGCAGGAATCTCCAGCTTGGCGTAGAGCTTGAGTGCCGGCGTAAACGTCTCGGCGCCCTGATTGAAACGCGTCACCCGGTACGCCAGCGTGTGCGTCCCGGTCAGCCAATGCCTGGGCTCGACCCACAAGGTCACTCGCTGACCGACTTCGGCGTCGTCGGTGATGATGTGCTGATTGACCACCTGGCCGTTGAACAGCAGCTCGACCTTGTCGCCTTTGCCCATGCTTGACCAGGCCGGAACGTAGACCTTGAGCCCGTTGATGGGGAAGTTGTCCAGGGCCGCGGCGCGGTTGATTGCCCAGACGTCAGTGGAAGAGTCCAGTAGACGGGCACCGGGGATTTCTGGTTCACGCAGCAGCCTGGAAACGGGGTGACGGACGGGTTGCACGAGCATGGGGGGACTCCTGTCGAGGGGGGCTGGGCGACGGAGTTATTTAAAGTGTGAGTCACGGCGATTGGCTACTGTCAGAAATGACAGGTGGAGGCGCTTTCCCGACAAGTGGTACATCCCGTATGGGAGCCACGCGTCGCTTCGATCTCAAGCATGTGCTTGCGAATCAACGAAATATGACGGTAAAAGCGCCGGATCTTTAAAGGATTTTTACCCATGAGCTCGATCCTCGACCTGGAGATCTTCGTTCGCACCGCCGACTCCGGCAGCATTTCCGCCGCCGCCCGCACCTTGGCGCTCACCCCCGCCGCTGCCAGCATCGCCCTCAAACGCCTGGAAACCCGCCTCGGCATCCGCCTGTTCGCGCGCTCCACGCGCAGCATGCGCCTGACCGAGGAAGGCCGGCGTTATCTGGAAAGCGTGCGTCTGGCCTTGGCCGCCCTGGCGGAAGGTGAACAGGCCCTCAAGCCTCAAACCCAAGGCTTGAGCGGCGTGTTGCAACTGGCCGCGCCGTCAGACTTCGGGCGTAATGTGTTGTTGCCGTGGCTGGATGATTTCAAGCGCCGGCACCCGAATATCCAGCTGCAACTGCTGCTCAATGACCGCCACTCAGACCTCTTTCGCGAAACCGTCGACGTCGCGTTGCGTTTCGGCGTGCCCAGCGATTCGACGCTGGTGGCGTTGCCGATTCTGCCGGGGCATCGTCGTGTGGCCTGCGCCAGTCCCGATTACCTCGCCCGCCACGGCACGCCGAAAACGCCGGCGGACCTCGGCGAGCACAGCGCCCTGCTCTACCTGCGTAAAGGCCGGCCTTATAACTGTTGGCGTTTCAGTCGGCAGCATGAAGTGTTGGAGGTTGAGGTGCGCGGCGACTACCTCACCGACGACGGCGAAGTCGCCCGTCGCTGGGCGTTGGCCGGGCATGGCATTGCTTATAAAGCCTGGCTGGATGTCGCCGCCGATGTGCAGGCCGGGCGGCTGGTGACGCTGTTTGATGACTGGCAAGGCGAAAGCGTGCCGTTCAATTTGCTGTGCCCGCATCGGGTGCAGGTCTCGGAGCGGGTCAAGGTGTTGCAAGCGTTTCTGCAAGAACGTTGTCATGCACTTTGCGTATAAATTCACTTTTCGACGCGCAGGCGTTCTGGTATTTGATTGAAGCTTTCCCACGGTAAAAGGATTTCCTCATGAGTTATCGCACGCTGGGTCATTCGGGTTTACAGGTGTCGACCCTGACCTTGGGCACCATGATGTTCGGCGAACAGACCAGTACCGAAGATTCCCTGCGGATCATCGACAAGGCTTGGGACCAGGGCATCAATTTCATCGACACTGCGGACGTCTACACCGGCGGCCGTTCCGAAGAGATCGTCGGCGAAGCGATTGCCGGCAACCGTCACGAATAGGTGCTGGCGACCAAGGTCGGTTTTGGCCCGGTGGACGGTGTGCCGAACCGCAGCGGTTTGAGCCGCAAGCATATTTTCAATGGCCTTGATGCCAGCCTGACGCGTTTGGGCACTGACTACCTCGACATCTATTACCTGCACCGCGAAGACCACAACACGCCGCTGGAAGTGACCGTGTCGGCGATTGGCGATCTGATTCGCCAGGGCAAGATCCGGTACTGGGGTCTGTCGAACTACCGTGGCTGGCGGATTGCCGAGGTGATCCGGGTGGCGGATCAGTTGGGTGTTGATCGGCCGGTGATCAGTCAGCCGCTGTACAACATCGTCAACCGTCAGGCCGAGACCGAGCAGATCACTGCCGCGCAAAACTATGGTTTGGGCGTGGTGCCTTACAGTCCGCTTGCGCGCGGAGTGCTCAGCGGCAAATATGCGCCGGACGTGAAACCGGACGCCAACAGCCGCGCCGGTCGCGCTGACAAACGCATTCTGGAAACCGAATGGCGAGTGGAGTCGTTGCGTATTGCCCAGCAGATTCAACGGTACACGCAGGAACGTGGCGTGGGCATTGTCGAGTTCGCCATTGCCTGGGTGTTGAACAACAGCGCCGTGACATCGGCGATTGTCGGACCGCGCACCGAGGAGCAATGGGATGCGTACACCAAGGCGCAGGCAGTGAAGATCACGGCTGAAGACGAGGCGTTTATTGATTCGCTGGTCACGCCGGGGCATTCATCGACGCCAGGGTTCAATGATGTGAGTCATTTTGTTTCAGGGCGCAAACCGCGCACGGCTTGAGATTTTTCGCGAGCAGGCTCGCTCCCACAGTGGACCGCATTTCAAGGTGGGAGCGGCTTGCAGTGAAAATAGTCCACGGATGACCGCGATCCTGTGGGAGCGAGCCTGCTCGCGATGAGGCCCTCACACCTGACACACCTCGCACTGCAATGGTGCAAAACCCCGTAAACCACGCCCGTTACCGTGACTTGCCAGTCCCGTTTTGACCCATACCGAAAAATAAACCTGCCCTTCGTCGGTGCGTTTCCCCCTACAAGCGTTGTGCCTTTACCCTCTCCCCACCGATTGTCGAACAATTTCGCCACTTGACCTGCCCCGCTCTAGGATCTGGCCTAGACTCATTTTCGCGAGGTAAAACCGGTCAGTCATCTGGTGGTAAAAAACTCGAAACTTTCGGTCCTGCCCAAGGGTCAGGTTAAAGGTAGGGCCTCAGCGACTGGTGCATTCCTTGCAACGGCCCCTTCACCCTTTCTGCATTAGCGCATGGGGCAGCATTTGCTCACCGATGCGAAGCGCGTTTGCGCCCGGCCACAGGATTTGGCCACGAACACCGTTGGTGCCAGACCTAGAATTAGATCAACAACACGGGAGATTCATATGATTAGTGCGGCTTTAGATATTCAGGGAGAGCGTGCTCATCAGCAGGTCGGCGAATCAAGCGCCGTGAATGCTCCGAGCGCCAAATCGATCAGCGTACCAGGCACCAAAACGCTGTCACCGGCTGCCAGTCAGAATCCGAACAGAAAGAAGGTATTGTTCGTCACCTCCGAGATCGCCGATCTGGTCAAGACCGGCGGCCTGGGTGACGTTTCCGCAGCGCTGCCTCGGGCCATGTCTCATCTGCACGATGTGCGGGTGCTGATCCCCGGTTACCCGCAAGTGCTGCACAGTGAAAACCCGATCCATATCATCGGTGAACTGGGTGGGCACGCCGCACTGCCACCCTGCAAGATCGGACGCATGGACATGCCGGACGGTCTGGTCATTTACGTGTTGATCTGCCCCGAACTCTACGAGCGCGAAGGTTCGCCTTACGGCGCCAACAACGGCCGCGATTGGCCGGACAACCACATTCGTTTCGCCCGCCTGGGCCTGGCCGCCGCCGATATCGCCGCCAATCTGGCACAAATCCACTGGTGCCCGGATCTGGTGCATGCCCATGACTGGCCAGCCGGCCTGGCGCCAGCGTACATGCACTGGCGTGGACAGCGCACCCCGACGCTCTTCACCATTCACAACCTGGCCTATCAAGGCGTCACCAGCCTGGGCTCGTGCCCTGAACTCGGTATTCCCAACCATGCCTTGCAACAGGAAGGCATGGAGTTCTACGGCAAGATGTCGTTCCTCAAGGCCGGCATGGCCTATTCGAGCCACATCACCACTGTCAGCGCCACTTACGCCCAGGAAATCACCACGCCGGCCTTCGGCTGCGGTCTCGACGGCTTTCTCGCCGCCAAGACCCAGCAAGGCCTGCTCAGCGGTATTCCCAATGGCATCGATGAAAGCTGGGACGCCGCCACCGACCCGCACCTGTTCTGCCCGTTCGGCATCGGCGACTGGGACGGCAAAGCAGTCAACGCCGCCCATGTCCGCGACCTGTTCGGCCTGGAAGACTCCGAAGGCCCGCTGTTCGCCGTGGTCTCGCGCCTGGTCTATCAGAAAGGCCTGGACCTGACCGAAGCGGTCTCCGAATACATCGTCAACAACGGGGGCCAGATCGCGATCATCGGTCGTGGCGAGCCCGAAGAAGAACAAGCCATGCGGGAACTCGCCCTGCGCTTCCCCGGGCAAATCGGCGTGCGCATCGGCTTCAATGAAACCGACGCCCGTCGCATGTTCGCCGGCAGTGATTTCCTGTTGATGCCATCACGTTACGAGCCATGCGGCTTGAGCCAGATGTACGCCCAGCGCTTCGGCTCGCTGCCAGTGGCCCGCAATACCGGCGGTCTGGCCGACACCATCGAAAACGGCGTGACCGGTTTCCTGTTCGACGAATCCACGGTGGAGAGCTATCAAGAAGCCCTGAGCCGCGCGTTCAAGGTCTTCGCCTTCCCCGGCCTGCTCAGCGCCATGCGGTGCCGCGCCATGGCCGCGCCGTTCAACTGGTGCAAGGCGGTTGAACCCTACGCCGAACTCTACGAACGACTGGTCGCCAAAGCCCTGGGTAAATCGGGCAAACAGTAAAAAGAGGTTTTCAACGATGCCGTTACGGACCCTTGAGACCTGGCCCCACGGCGCAATCATGCTGGACGCAGAACACACGCGTTTTGCCTTGTGGGCGCCAGATGCGTTTTACGTCAGTGTCGAACTGGAAGATGGACAATCCTTGCCGCTACTGCCTCAGGCTGATGGCTGGTTCGTGATCAAGACCCGTTGCACGGCGGGTACGCGTTACCGCTACAACATCGATGGCGAGCTGGAAGTGCCGGACCCGGCCTCCCGCGCGCAGGCCGGCGATATCGGCGACCACAGCGTGGTGGTCGATCCACTCGCCTATCAATGGCAGAACAGCGCCTGGACCGGCCGCCCCTGGAACGAGGCGGTCATCTACGAATTGCATGTCGGTGCGCTCGGCGGCTTCAGTGAAGTCGAGAAGCACCTGGCGCGCCTCGTTGATCTGGGCATCACCGCGATCGAGCTGATGCCGCTGGCGCAGTTCCCCGGCGATCGCAACTGGGGTTACGACGGGGTTCTGCCCTACGCGCCCCAATCGTCCTATGGCACTCCCGAACAACTTAAACACCTGATCGACACCGCCCACGGCCATGGCCTGGCGGTGATTCTCGACGTGGTCTACAACCACTTCGGCCCGGACGGCAATTACCTGCATCACTACGCCAAGGGCTTTTTTCGCGAAGACAAGCACACGCCTTGGGGCGCGGCCATCGATTTCCGGCGCCGAGAAGTGCGGGACTTTTTTATCGACAATGCGCTGATGTGGTTGCTGGAATACCGCTTCGATGGTCTGCGCCTGGATGCCGTGCACGCCATTGAGAGCCCGGACTTTCTTCAGGAACTGGCGCAGACGGTTCGCGAGCAAACCAACCCGGCGCGGCACGTCTGGCTGACGGTCGAGAACGAACACAACCAGGCCAGCCTGCTGGAGGAAGGATTCGACGCGCAGTGGAACGATGACGGCCACAACGCCTTGCACGTTTTGCTGACCGGTGAAACCGACGCCTACTACGCTGACTATGCCGACAACCCCACGGAAAAACTGGCGCGCTGCCTGAGCCAGGGCTTCGTGTTTCAAGGCCACGTGACCCGCCACGGGACAACCCGGGGCGAGCCCAGCGGTCACCTGCCGCCCAGCGCGTTCGTGCTGTTTTTGCAGAACCATGACCAAATCGGCAACCGTGCCTTCGGCGAACGCTTGCATCAACTGGCTCCCCTCGAAGCCCTGAAAGCGGCGACCGCGCTGTTGCTGCTGTCGCCGATGATCCCGCTGATGTTCATGGGCGACGAATTCGCGGCCGAAGAGCCGTTCCTGTTCTTTACCAGCCATCACGGTGAACTGGCGGAGCTGGTCCGCGAAGGGCGACGGAATGAATTCGCGGCCTTCAGCGCCTTTGCCGATCCTCATAGACGCGAACAGATCCCCGATCCGAACGCGCCACAGACCTTTGAAGCGTCGCGGCCAAAACTGACCGCCACCCGGCAATCGGCCATGCAGGGGCTGTATCACCAACTGCTGCGGATTCGCCACGACCACATCATCCCCCACCTGCCGGGCGCTCAAGCCCTGGGTGCCGAGGTGTTGGGCGAAGGTGCAGTGACAGCGCGCTGGCGACTGGGCAATGGCCGACAGCTGCGCATTGACCTGAACCTCAGCGACAAGCCAGTGGTCCACTCCCCACAGGCCGACGCCAGGTTGTTGTTCGAAACGCCGCCTCAGTCAGCCGGCCTGTTGGAACAGGGCACCCTTGCCCCGTATTGCGCGCTAGTCAGCCTCACGGCCGCAGCCCCCTTGCTACCCCCGGATGGAGAGCGCCAATGAGTGATGCGCAATTGGAAATACTGGCCGGCCGTGCCGGTTTGGCAGTCGACTGGATCGACGCCAACGGCCGCCCGCAGAAAGTCGCCCCCTCGGTATTGCGCAATGTCCTGATCGGACTCGGCCACCCGGCCAGCACCGCACAGGAAATCGACGCCAGCCTCCTGCAATTGCAGGAGGTGCAACAGACCCGGCATCTGCCGCCGCTCATTACCGCCGATTTCGGCGTCAGCCTCGACCTGGCGCATTTCTTTGAGCCGGAATCGCCGTGCGAGATCCACCTTGAAGATGGCTCGCGGCTCAACCTGAAACTGGACGCCGAGGCCCAACTGCCCGGCCTGGTTCCGGTCGGGTATCAGCACGTCAGCATCGACGGACAATCATTTACCCTGGCCGTGGCACCGGCGCGCTGCTACAGCGTCGGCGATGCCGTCGACAGTCCGATCCCGCGCACCTGGGGCCTCAGCGTGCAGTTGTACTCGCTGCGTCGCGCCGGCGATGGCGGGTTCGGCGATACCCAGGCGCTGGAAGACCTCGCTCGAGTGGCCGGCGAACGCGGTGCCGAGGCGCTGGCGATCAGTCCGCTGCACGCGATGTTTGGCAGCGACACACAACGCTACAGCCCGTATTCACCGTCCAGCCGGTTGTTTCTCAACAGCCTCTACGCTGCGCCGGGCGCTATTCTCGGCGAGCGCGCGTGGCGTGCCGCGATAGACGCCACCGGCCTCGCTGCCGAACTGCAACACCTGGAAGAACAGCCGCTGATTGACTGGCCCGTGGCCGCCGAAGCCAAGCATCGTTTGCTGCAAGCCTTGTATGAAGGCTTCGTCCAGGGCGAACACCCGTTGCATGCCGATTTCAGCAGTTTCCGCCACGCGGCCGGTGAGGCACTGGAAAACCACTGCCGCTTCGAAGCCATACAAGAAGCGCGCGCCGCCAAGGGTGAAACCCTCGACTGGCGCGAGTGGCCGGAACAATGGCGCGACCCGCGCAGCGCCGCCCTCGCCGAATTTGCCGAAGAGAACGCCGGTCGCATTGGCTTCTTCGCATTCAGCCAATGGCTGATCACCCGTTGTCTGGAGCGCGCACAAACCGCCGCCCGCAGCGCGGGGATGAGCATTGGGCTGATCGCTGATCTGGCGGTGGGTGCTGACGGCGGTGGCAGTCAGGCGTGGAGTCGCCAGGACGAACTGCTCGCCTCACTGACGGTGGGAGCGCCACCGGACATTCTCAACCGCACCGGCCAGGGCTGGGGCATTTCCGCATTCTCTCCTGAAGGCCTGGTGCGCAACGGCTTTCGCGCTTTCATCGAAATGCTCCGGGCCAATTTCGCCCACGCCGGCGGCTTGCGCATTGATCACGTCATGGGCCTGCAACGGCTGTGGGTGATCCCCAATGGCTCACCGCCCGCCGACGGCGCCTACCTGTATTACCCGGTGGACGACCTGCTGCGCCTGCTCAGCCTTGAATCCCATCGCCATCAGGCGATCGTACTGGGCGAAGACCTCGGGACGGTGGCCGATGGTCTGCGGGAAAAACTCATCGCCCGCTCGATCCTCGGCATGCGCGTGCTGCTGTTTGAACAGGACAACGCGCACTTCAAATCGATTCTCGACTGGCCGGACAACGCCCTCGCGACCACCAGCACCCATGACCTGCCGACGCTCAATGGCTGGTGGCATGGCCGTGACATCGACTGGAACGCCCGATTGGGCCTGGTCGATGCCACGGGTGAAATCGAATGGCGCCATCACCGTGAGCGCGAGCGTGAAGGCCTGCGTCGCGTGCTGAGCGAGGACCCGCAGAACTTCCGCGAAGAATCCCATGAGACGGACCAGATACTGGACGCGGCGGTACGCTTTCTCGGGCATACCCGGGCACCGCTGGTGTTGCTGCCACTGGAAGATGCCCTGGGCATCGAACAACAGGCCAACCTGCCCGGCACCATCGACACGCACCCCAACTGGTCGCGGCGCTTGCCGGGCAGCAGTGAAGCGCTGCTCGATGACCCGGACGCCTCGCGGCGCCTGGAATTGCTCGCCTGCGCGCGACTTCAGGCTGGCGAGCGTGACCAATGAATCTTCAGTCAACACAACCGCTGCCGCTTCGCGCGTCGTTGCGCCTGCAATTCCATAAAGGCTTCACGCTGGATCAAGCCGTGCCGTTGGTGCCGTACTTTGCCAGCCTGGGCATCAGCCACGTCTATGCCTCACCACTGCTTGCCGCCCGCGCCGGTTCAATGCACGGGTACGACGTGGTGGACCCGACCACGGTCAACCCTGAGCTGGGCGGTGAAGCGGCCCTGCGTCGCCTGGTTGCGGCCCTGCGCGAACACAAAATGGGGCTGATCCTCGACATCGTCTCCAACCACATGGCCGTCGGGGGTGGCGATAACCCCTGGTGGCTGGATTTGCTGGAGTGGGGACGCCTGAGCCCTTACGGCGAGTTTTTCGACATTCAATGGCACTCACCCGACCCGCTGATGGAGGGCCAGTTGCTGCTGCCTTTCCTCGGCAGCGATTACGGCGTCGCCTTGCAAGACGGCACCCTGCCCTTGCGCTTTGATGCACAACGCGGTGCGTTTTATGTCGAGCACTACGAACATCATTTCCCGATCTGCCCGTCGAGCTACGGTGAACTGCTGCGAACCGACGACGAGCAACTCAAGTTTCTCGCCGACCGTTTCAGTGCTTTGAGCTACCAGACCGACTCGCACAGCCTGGCGCAACCGCTGAAGGCAGAGCTGCGCGAACTGGCCAGTGACCCTGCGATCCTGCAGTGCATTCAGCAGAATCTCAGTGCCTACGATTCGCTGACGCCCGATGGTTTTAAGCGCCTGCACAACCTGCTCGAACGCCAAAGCTATCGGCTGGCCAGTTGGCGCACGGCGGCGGATGACATCAATTGGCGGCGTTTTTTCGATGTCAACGAATTGGGCGGCCTGCGGGTCGAACGCCCCGCCGTGTTCGAAGCGACCCACGCGAAAATCTTCGAGTTGGTGGCTGAAGGGCTGGTCGACGGTCTGCGCATCGACCACATCGACGGCCTCGCCGACCCGCGCGGCTACTGCCGCAAACTACGGCGTCGGGTCGATACCCTGTCGCCCGACCGGCACCTGCCAATCTACGTCGAGAAGATTCTCGGTGAAGGTGAAACTCTGCACCGCGACTGGTCGGTGGACGGCACCACCGGTTACGAATTCATGAACCAGTTGTCGTTGCTGCAGCACGATCCCGAGGGTGAAAAGGTTCTGGGTGAACTGTGGAATCGCTTCAGCGAACGACCCGCCGACTTCCGTCAGGAAGCGCAATTGGCGCGCCAGCAGATTCTCAACGGCTCCTTGGCCGGCGATTTCGAGAGTGTGGCCCAGGCGTTGCTGCAAGTGGCTCGGGACGATCTGATGACCCGCGACCTGACCTTGGGCGCGATCCGTCGGGCGTTGCAGGAACTGATCGTGCATTTCCCGGTGTACCGCACCTACATCAGCCCGCGTGGCCGTTCTGCCGAAGACGATGTGTTTTTCCAGCAGGCCATGGACGGTGCCCGGCAGACCCTCGGCGAGGCCGATTGGCCGGTGCTCGATTGCCTGGCCGGTTGGCTCGGCGGTGAGCCGTGGCGCAAACGCCCGGTGGGTCGTCAGCGCAAGATCCTCAAGCATGCCTGTGTGCGGTTCCAGCAACTGACTTCACCCGCCGCAGCCAAGGCTGTGGAAGACACCGCGTTCTATCGCTCAGCGGTGCTGCTGTCGCGCAATGATGTGGGCTTCAGCACCGAGCAATTCAGTGCGCCGGTCGCCGATTTCCATGCCGTGTGCATCAATCGCCTGGAGCAGTTTCCGGACAACCTGCTGGCCACCGCCACCCACGACCACAAACGCGGCGAAGACACCCGCGCGCGGTTGGCGGTGTTGAGTGAACGCAGCGCCTGGTACGCCGAGCAGGTCCCGCTGTGGCGGACACTTGCCCGGCCCTTGCGTGAAGACGACCAGATGCCCTCGGCGGGCGATGAATTGATCCTGTATCAAGCGCTCCTCGGCAGCTGGCCACTCGACTTGCACGGTTACGATCAACCGGCGCTGGAGAACTACACTCAACGGGTGTGGCAGTGGCAACAAAAAGCCTTGCGCGAAGCCAAATTGCAAAGCAGCTGGAGCGCGCCGAACGAGGCTTACGAAAACGCCGTTCAGCAATTCCTGCAACGCTTGCTGCTCAGCCCTGAAGGCGAGCTCTTGTGCACCGCACTCAGCAAAGCCGCCAAGAGCATCGCCATCCCCGGTGCCCTCAACGGGTTGGCGCAAACCTTGCTGCGCATGACCGTGCCGGGGATCCCGGACCTCTACCAGGGCAACGAGTACTGGGACTTCTCGCTGGTGGACCCGGACAACCGCCGGCCGGTGGATTACGTGAGCCGCCAACAGGCGATGCAGGTGCCGTTGAATCTGCCTGACCTGTTGACCAACTGGCGTGACGGGCACATCAAGCAAACCCTGATCAAGCAGGTGTTGAACCTGCGGGCCGAGCATGCGGAGCTGTTTCGACGAGGGACGTATCAAGCCCTTGAGGTCGTGGGCAGCCAGGCTCACCGAGTGCTGGCCTTTGCTCGCGAACATCAGGGAAAACGGGCCATCGTGATCGTACCGATTCGATGCGCCCCGCTGCTGGAAAACAGTGCCGAACCCCGGGTTGACGCGCTGCGCTGGGGCGATACACGGGTGAAATTACCGTTCACCGCCTCTGAGGAAAATCTGAAGGGACTTTTCTCGAGCACCGCAGTCACACACCACAGGGAGCTGAACATCAGCGCCGCGCTGGGGGATTTCCCGGTCAATCTCTTTATTCAAACGTTTACCCAAGCTTGAGTTCAGTTCAGGAGTATTGCGATGAGTACCGACGATAAACGCGTTCGCGAATTTGCCTATCAAATCTGGGAATCGGAAGGTAAGCCTGAGGGCCAGGACGCCCGGCATTGGGAGATGGCGCGCAAGCTGGCTGAAGCCGAAGCCCTGGCCCCCAAAAAATTGCCCAAGGCTGCCGGCAGTAAAACGGTTGCCAAGCCTGCTGTGGCCAAAGCCAATGGCAAGGTGCCCGAGCCGAAAGCCAAGGCCAAGCCTGCAGCGGCTTCAAAGGTGATTCCGCCCGGCGAAAAAGCTGCCGAGAAGAAGCCTAAAGCAGCGCGCAAACCGCCTGCTGTCTGACGCTTCACTATCGCGTCCTGATTGACCTCGTGGCCAGCCCCCTGGCCACCGTGGGCTTGCTCGCCCACGAAAAACCTGTAGGAGCGAGGCTTGCCCGCGAAGGCGGCATGTCAGTCGATTCAACTGTGACTGAAACACCGCCTTCGCGGGCAAGCCTCGCTCCTACAAAGAATCCCCTTTTTGCAGGAGCATCTATGTCCAATCCAAAGAAAGCCGCGCCAGAACCTCACGCCGAGGCCTCGCGAATCCGTGAAGGCTTGCCCTTCCCGCTGGGTGCGACCTGGGATGGTCTGGGGGTCAACTTTGCCTTGTTTTCCGCCAACGCCACCAAAGTCGAACTGTGCATCTTCGACGATGCCGGCGAGGTTGAACTCGAACGTATCGAACTGCCGGAATACACCGACGAGATCTACCACGGCTATTTGCCCGACGCCCACCCAGGGCTGATTTACGGCTACCGTGTCTATGGCCCATACGACCCGGCCAACGGTCATCGTTTCAACCACAACAAACTGCTGATCGACCCCTATGCAAAACAACTGGTCGGCCAGCTGAAATGGTCCGAAGCGTTGTTCGGCTACACCATCGGGCATCCTGACGCCGATTTGAGTTTCGATGAACGCGACAGCGCACCGTTTGTCCCCAAGTGCAAGGTGATCGACCCGGCTCACACCTGGGGCAACGACCATCGCGTCAGCGTGCCGTGGGACAAGACGATCATTTATGAAACCCATGTACGCGGCATCAGCATGCGCCACCCTTCGGTCCCCGAGAACGTGCGTGGCACCTTCGCCGGGTTGATGGTCGATGACGTGCTGGAACACATTCGCAAGCTCGGGGTGTCGTCGGTGGAGTTGCTGCCGATCCACGCTTTCGTGAACGACCAGCACCTGCTGCACAAAGGCATGACCAATTACTGGGGCTACAACAGCATCGCCTTCTTTGCCCCGGACCCGCGTTACCTGGCCAGCGGCAAAATCGCCGAGTTCAAGGAGATGGTCGCGCACCTGCACGAAGCCAATCTGGAAGTGATCCTCGATGTGGTCTACAACCACACCGCCGAGGGCAACGAGCAAGGGCCGACCCTGTCCATGCGCGGCATCGACAACGCCTCGTACTACCGCTTGATGCCTGATGACAAGCGCTACTACATCAACGATTCCGGCACCGGCAACACCCTCGATTTGAGTCACCCTTGCGTGCTGCAGATGGTCACCGATTCCCTGCGCTATTGGGCCACGGAAATGCACGTGGACGGTTTCCGCTTCGACCTGGCGACCATCCTCGGCCGCTACCACGAAGGCTTCGACGAACGTCACAGCTTCCTTGTGGCCTGCCGCCAGGACCCGGTGCTGCGCCAGGTGAAGATGATCGCCGAGCCTTGGGATTGCGGCCCCGGCGGTTATCAGGTCGGCGGTTTTCCACCGGGCTGGGTCGAGTGGAACGACAAGTTCCGCGACACCGTGCGCGCGTTCTGGAAAGGCGATGACGGCCAACTGGCCGACTTCGCCAGCCGCATGACGGCGTCCGGCGAGATGTTCAATCAGCGCGGCCGACGGCCCTATGCCTCGTTGAACTTCATCACCGCCCATGACGGTTTTACCCTCAATGACCTGGTGTCGTACAACGACAAGCACAACGAAGCCAACGACGAGAACAATCAGGACGGCAGCAATAACAACCTGTCCTGGAACCACGGCGTCGAAGGCCCGACTGACGATCCGGAAATCAATGAACTGCGTCAGCGGCAAATGCGCAATTTCTTCGCCACGCTGCTGCTGTCCCAAGGCACCCCGATGCTGGTGGCCGGCGACGAGTTCGCCCGGACCCAGGAAGGCAACAACAACGCCTATTGCCAGGACAGCGACATCGGCTGGGTCAATTGGGACCTGAGCGAAGACGGCAAGGCCCTGCTCAAGTTCGTCAAGCGCCTGATCAAGTTGCGCCTGGCCTATCCGATCCTGCGTCGCGGACGCTTCCTGGTGGGCAATTACAACGAGGACATCGGCGTCAAGGACGTGACCTGGCTCGCCCCGGATGGCAGTGAAATGTCCACCGAGCAGTGGGAAGAACCGCACGGCCGCTGCCTCGGCATGTTGATGGACGGCCGCGCCCAGGAAACCGGTATCCGCCGCAAGGGCGGTAACGCAACCCTGTTGCTGGTGGTCAACGCGCACCACGACATCGTCAACTTCACCTTGCCGGAAGTGCCGGACGGCTATCACTGGACGTGCATGGTCGACACCAATCAACCGTCGATTCGCGGGCAGGAACGCTTCGAGTTCGGTCACGAGTACTCCGTCACCGGTCGTTCGCTGCTGCTGTTCGAATTGCAGCATGAGGAAGAAGAGTGAAATGGACCTTCAAGCGTTTCTCACTCGCCAGCCACCGGACTACGCCGATACTCAGGCGCTAGGCCGGTGCCTGCGGGCGTTGGTGGAGGCCGGGCTTGATCAGCTTCCGCTGCCAGGCAGTGGCCGGACACTGGAGCGATTCCAGCGATTGGCCGACGTCGGTGGGCATGACCTGGGGTTGTGCAAGTTGTACGAAGGCCATACCGATGCGCTGGCGATCATCCAGCAGTTGGGTGGCTCGCCGACACCGGGCAGCACGTGGGGGATGTGGGCCGCTGAACCGCCAAACGCCCGGGTGCGCGTCCGTCCGCAGGGACACATGGTCGAGTTGAACGGGCGCAAGGCCTGGTGCTCGGGCGCGGCGGTGTTGAGTCATGCGTTGCTCACGGCCTGGGATCAACAGGACTGCCAGCAATTGGTCGCGGTGGCGCTGGATCAACCCGGCGTGACCGTGACCGATCAAGGCTGGCAAGCGGTCGGCATGGGCGCCTCCGGCAGCGTCGAAGTGCTGTTCGAAGGCGCCGAGGGCCAAGCCATCGGTTCACCCGGCGATTACCTGAATCGGCCCGGTTTCTGGCAGGGCGGCATCGGCATTGCCGCCTGCTGGTACGGCGCGGCGCAAAGCATTGCCGAACGCCTGCGCAGCCATTGCGCGCACCATGAAGAACCCCACGCCCTCGCTCACCTCGGTGCCGTCGACAGTGCGCTGCATGCCGCCGCCGAGGTCTTGCGGGTCAGCGCACTGATGATCGACGCCGCCCCGCTGGACGACGCCGAATTGCTGGCCCGGCGCGCCCGGGCGGTGGTGGAACACACCGCCGAACAGGTCATGCTGCATGTCGGCCACGCCCTCGGCGCGGGTCCCTACTGTAGGGATCGGCAGTTCGCCCGATTGATCGCCGACCTGCCGGTGTTCCTGCGCCAAAGCCACGCCGAACGAGACCTCGCCGCCCTCGGCCAAACCGTCATTACCGGAACATGGACGTTATGAAAACCAATCCTATCGTCGGCCAGGGCACGCCGCTTCATCGGTGGCAGACCTCCAGCCACCTGGCGCAGTTACCGGTGATCGATATCCTGAGCCTGGTGCCGGAAGGTGCCCGCGCAGTGATCATCGCCCCGCACCCGGATGACGAAGTGCTGGGCTGCGGCGGTTTCCTGCAATTGCTCGCCGCCGCCGGTCGGCCCTTGCAACTGATCTCGGTCACCGATGGCAGCGCCAGCCATCCCGGCTCCGAGCGCTGGCCGGTGGAGCGCCTGAGCGCGGTGCGGCCACAGGAATCGGTCGAAGCCTTGCGACGTCTCGGTGTGCCACTGCATAGCCTGAAATGGCTGCGCGGTGGATTCAAGGACAGCCAGGTCGCTGATCGAGAAAGCGAGCTGAGCGAGTTCATCGAACGTCACTTGCACCCCAACGACGTGGTATTCACCACGTGGCGCGAGGACGGCCATTGCGACCACGAAGCCGTGGGCCGGGCCAGCGCCACAGCGGCAAGACGAGCGGGTGCGACCGTCTATGAATTGCCCGTATGGACCTGGCACTGGGCGACACCTGAAGACAGTTTCGTGCCGTGGCACCGGGCGCGAAAAATCCTCCTGGCCCCGCACCTGGTCGCGCGCAAACGCCACGCGATCCACGCCTTTGCCAGCCAGTTGGAGGGCGACCCGCACATCGGCTTGCCGCCCGTGCTGGCGCCCTATGTGCTGGAACGGCTGCTGCAACCGTTCGAAGTGGTGTTTGTATGAGCGTCGACGACCGCTATTTCGACGGTCTGTTTGCCGGCAACGATGATCCCTGGTCGTTCCGTCAGCGCTGGTACGAACAGCGCAAACGCGCAATCACCCTCGCCGCACTGCCCCGCCCTCACTACCGGGCGATCTTTGAGCCCGGCTGCGCCAACGGCGAGTTGAGCTTTGAGCTGGCCAGCCGCTGCGATCGTCTGCTGTGTTGCGACACCGCCGCCGCAGCCGTGACGCTGGCTCGCACCCGACTCGGCCCGTTCGACCACGCCGAAGTCCGCCACAGCCGCTTGCCTGCCGATTGGCCGGACGAGAAATTCGACCTGATCGTGCTCAGCGAGATCGGCTACTACCTCGACGCCGATGATCTGCAACGCCTGATCGAACAGGCCGCACAATCGCTGACCGCCGACGGCCAACTGCTGGCCTGCCACTGGCGCCCGCCCATCGACGGCTGTCCGTTGAACGCCCGGCAAGTCCATGACTTGCTCCACGAACATTTGCATTTGCCGCGACTGGCCCTGCATCAGGAAGCGGATTTTCTACTGGAACTCTGGAGTCGTGAACCACGCTCCGTGGCGGCTCTGGAGGGCTTGCGATGATCGGCATTCTGATCCCCGCGCATAACGAAGAAGACTTGCTTGAAGACTGCCTTGAGGCGGCCCTGCTCGCCGCGCAACACGAGCGGCTGGGCGGTGAAACCGTCGAGGTGCTGGTGGTGCTCGACAGTTGCACCGACCGGTCCTCGGAGATCGTCAGCGCCTATCCGGTGCACAGTCTGGCGATCGAGGCACGCAACGTCGGTCAGGCCCGCGCCGCCGGCGCACGGTTTCTGCTGGAGCGCGGGGCTCGCTGGATTTCCTGTTCCGATGCCGACAGCCGTGTGGCGCACGATTGGCTGGTGGCGCAACTGGCCCTCGACGTCGATGCGGTGTGCGGCACGGTCACGGTGGAGGCGTGGCACGAGGCGTTCGATGAGTCGGCTCAGATTCGCTATCACCAGCACTATCAGGCCCGCGAAGGTCATCGGCACATTCATGGAGCCAATCTGGGCATCAGTGCTGACGCCTATCAGCGCGCCGGCGGTTTCGAACCGCTGGCCTGTGACGAAGATGTGCAACTGGTGCGACAACTCGAACGCTGTGGCGCAAACATAGCCTGGAGCCATCGCCCGCAAGTGCTGACCAGTGCTCGGCTGGACAGTCGCGCACGCGGTGGTTTCGGCGATTATTTGCGAGACCTGGTACAGCCTGGTTAAAAAATACCGTCTCAGATGACAGCACCACGCGACGAATAGCGAGACTTGAGCAATACTCTCCTCGCGGCAATCCAGGGTATGGAGCGCTGCACATTGCTCTCAAACAGAACAAGGACGTAGCCCGATGAAACCCGTTTCCCTCATCGAAAGCAGCTTGCCGGGACAGGTCTGGAACAGCGCCCGGCAACTGGACAACATCCCCGTCATCAACACCGAGACCCTGGTCCCCACTGGCGCGCGTGCCGTGGTCATTGCGCCGCATCCTGGCGATGAAGTGGTCATGTGTGGAGGCTTGCTTCAGCTCCTTTCCTCGTTGGGTCATCCCCTGCAATTGATCTCGATCACCGATGGCAGCGCCAGCCATCCGGGCTCGCAACAGTGGTCAGAGAAACGCCTGAGTGTGTTTCGCGGGCAGGAAAGTGTCGAAGCCTTGCGCCGGCTCGGTTTGCCGATGCACAGTCTGAAGTGGATTCGCGGCGGCTTTACCGACAACGCCCTGGCCAAGCATGAAACCCAATTGACCCAATTCATCGCCCGTTATTTGCGCCCCGGCGATGTGGTGTTCACTACCTGGCGCGAGGACGGCACCTGCGATCATGACGCCGTCGGCCGCGCCAGCGCCAATGCGGCGAGCATGGTTGGCGCGACGATCAACGAACTGCCGGTCTGGGCCTGGCACTGGCCGACCCGAGATCAAGGACTCTTTCCCTGGCATCGTGCGCGCAAAGTACGCCTCGACACCTGGACCGTCGCGCGCAAAAGCCACGCCACCCACGCCTACGCCAGCCAGCTCGACGGCGAACCGGCCATCGGCATCGCGCCACTGCTGCCCCGGGTGATACTGGAGCGCATGCGTTTGCCCTATGAAGTTGTCTTTGTCTGACCCAATTCCCCACCCAACCCAATCCCTGCGGGAGCGAGCCTGCTCGCGATATCGTTGGATCAGTCGACATCGATGCTGGATGTCACTCCGCTATCGCGAGCAGGCTCGCTCCCACTTGGAATGGGTGTCGCTCAAACTGAACTGCCCGCCGCTGCATCAGTCGCATGCATAAGCAGCCCAGATTCAGAGGAGTGAACGTGACCAGCGATTCCGAGCAGCGAGCCGTTGAATCAGTGCCCTTGGACTCGCCCCCGGCGATTCATCGATTGAGGGTGCTGACGGTCAACACCCACAAAGGGTTTACCGCCCTCAATCGGCGTTTCATCCTTCCGGAGCTGCGAGAAGCGGTGCGCAGTACGTCGGCCGATCTTGTATTCCTGCAGGAAGTGGTCGGCGAGCACGATCGGCATTCCTCCCGTTACAATGACTGGCCGCAGACCTCGCAATACGAGTTCCTGGCCGACAGCATGTGGAGCGATTTCGCCTACGGTCGCAACGCCGTTTACCCCAACGGCCATCATGGCAACGCGCTGCTATCGAAATACCCGATTCGCGAACACCGCAATCTCGATGTCTCGATCACCGGCCCCGAACGCCGCGGCTTGCTGCACTGCGTACTGGACGTGCCGGGGCACGCTGAAGTCCATGCGATCTGCGTGCACTTGAGCTTGCTGGAAAGTCATCGCCAGTTGCAGCTGCAACTGCTCTGCCTACTGCTCGAATCCCTGCCCGACGATGCGCCGGTCATCATCGCCGGCGACTTCAACGACTGGCAGTTGCAAGGCAACGCCGCCCTCTCCCGTCGCAATTACCTGCACGAAGCCTTCGAACGCCACAATGGCCGCCCGGCGAAAACCTACCCGGCGCGCTTTCCGCTGCTGCGCCTGGACCGGGTCTACCTGCGCAACGCCAGCAGCCACAACCCGCGAATTCTCGGCAATAAACCCTGGACGCACCTGTCGGACCACTTGCCGTTGGCGGTGGAAGTGCACCTCTGAGCGATCAATGCATCAAGGTGCGTTGACCACAACATAGGTCACATTGCTGCCCTGATACTGCGGCTGGTACCAGGTTGAACCGCACTGCATGTACACCGTGTTGTATTGCATGACCTGCACGCAACTGGTGGGCATTTGTGCCGGCGTCAGGATCGAGCCAACCACCGCGGCTGTCACCGCGACCGTTGCGGTCACGGCCGCCGCCGTGGCGATCGGATGATAGTGATCGTCGTAGCCATAGCGGCCATGCCCGTCGACATCAATGTCGACGTCGCGATTGTTGTTGATGTTGACGTTACGAGTGCTGTTGTTGATGTTGGTACGGTTGCCGACAGTGTTCCCGGCATTGACCCGGCTGCCTGAGTTCACCCGATTGCCCGCATTGACGTTGCTCGCGCGCGGCGGGGTATTGATCCGCTGCGCCCGCTGGGCATTGGGGGCTGGCGCACGGTTGACTGACGCCCTTGCCTGCCCCTGGCCCCGTGGCCGGGCATCCGCTTCGGCGATCAGGCCGACAGTCAGCACTGCGGCAGAGGCTAGCGATACAAACAGGCTCCACGACATTGTCCGGTTCATGTCATTCCCCTCCCTGATCAACGGCTTTCTTCAGCGCAATCGCCACATCACCCTTGGCCGGTTTGAAGGTGAACATCGACTCCTGGAGGCCAGGCTTCAGGTTCCAGTGATACACCGCGCTGTATTCCGGAAAGCTTTGCTCATCGGTGGTGGTAATCACCAGTTTGCACGGCAGTGGCTTCTCGGACCGTGTGATCCACAATTGCCAGTCGACGCCCTCCTGCCGAAAGGCCAAGTGATCACAGAGTTGGCCCTTGATCGTCGACGGTCCCACGTACAGGGCTTCCTTGAGTGCATCGATCTGGGCCTGATCGCTGCCAAACAGAAACAAGTCTTCCATGGGGATCTGGATCCCGTAATGGTTTTCGATCATGTGCAGGGTTTCGGACACCCTGGGTGGGGCATCCACCGTGGTGTAGTACTTGAGGTACGGTGAGTACTGGGTCAGTTTCTTGCCGTTATAGAAGAACTCTCGCGTTCGGACATCGCCTTCTGTCCGGGCGTACATTCGGTCATGCCCCAGCACTTTCAGGGTAGTGGAAGCCTCGGACTTGATCTTCTGCCCGGTCTCCAGGACGGTATCCAGGGTCACTTCGGCATCTACCTGAAACTTCGACAGGCTGCGCAGGTAGTTGCCCATATCGATCAGCTTATCGACCACCTGCGGATTGATGATCGGGGTGGCGTCCGCCGCCGGTGCCTCTTCGGCGCGAGCCCCTGGGGCAAGGAGCAGGGGAAACATCAGGCAGAAAACACTGGGTTGGGTTTTCATCGATTTTGCTCCTGTCCCTGCGCCGGGCTGCCGCCCGAAACCTTGTGGCTGAATGTTCAGCCTAGTTGCGGCCAGTCCTGTTCGCCAGATAGACAAACCGGTGTGAGGACAGCGATTCCCTTGCGTTCATTTCAGCGCAGCATTACTGACAGAATCGAGACATGGACATCGTCGGGCAAGCAGGCCCTGAACCCCGTCCGGACAGACCGGTAGCCCACTACCCAAAGGCTCTGGCCCGAGGGTTTTTTGACGATTTTTCGAACAAACAAGTACTTAGATGCGCGGCAAAAATCAGTCACTTGCGAGCACTAAAATTCCATTACCGCCTATCGGCCATTTTCTTGACGCATTGTCAAGGGTCTTCTTAGCTTCACGTTACTACCCCCGGAAATCCACCAGGGGCAAACCTCCAGACACCCGCGAAATCGGGCGGCCAGCGGCTTGCCTCAATCCATTCGGTCGCCCCTCATTCGGGGTAGGAGAGACGCCAAAGCGAGATACGGCATGCGATTGCAAGGTAGACCCCCATGAAAACTTCATTCACCCAACAAGAGATCAAAATCACTTTTTGCACTGTCTCGAGTTCTCTGCTGCTGTGTTCGTCCATGGAGGTGCAAGCCGGGCACGCAGAGGATGAAACCGCCCCCTGGTATCGCCAGGATGTTCCGGCAATGACCTTGCCCACGATACACATCACCGCCCCCTACCCCGGCCATTTCAGCGCCGCCTCCGATACACGAAGTTCTCGCCTGACCATCGAAGATGCCGCGCCTTCGACCTGGGACCAGTTGTACGGACAGGCATCGCGACAAGCACAGACCGATGTAATGACCCAAGGGTTTTCCAGCCCTGGCAGCACCGAATTCAAAGGCCCGGCGATCCTGACCCTGCAAAGCGGTAGCGGCCATACCCAACGGGTCGGCCTGATCGGCGGGATGACGCAGTTACAAGGCAACAGCAACGGCCTGTTGACCAGTCGCGCCCTCGCCGCCCCCGAGACCGACACCCTCAACCTTCAAGGCCAGAGCCTCGGCGCCTACTGGAGCCTGACCGGGCCACAAGGCTGGCACGTGGATCTGTCGGCCAGTGGTGGACGGGTCGCCGGTTTCAGCCGTAACGACCAGGGCGCGCGGATAGCAACCGAAGGCAGTGCGGTGACGTTGTCGGTGGAAGGCGGATTTCCGATTGGGGTCAGCGAAAACTGGGTTGTCGAACCGCAAGCGCAGTTGATCAATCAGCGCATCACGCTGGATACGCCTTATGCCGGTTCAAGTAATGCATCGTCCAGCGACCTGACGTCCTGGAGCGGCCGGGTCGGCGCAAGGTTGAAAGGTAGTTACGACATCAACGGCCTGGGGGTCGAACCCTATGTGCGGACCAACTTGTGGCACACCGTGTACACCGGCAACACCGTGACCCTCGATCAGGTCGACAAGATCAGCAGCAGCCGCAACTCATCGACGGTCGAAGTGGGGTTGGGGCTGGTGGCCAGAGTCACGCCCGCGGTGAGTTTCTACGTCAGCGCCGATTACAGCAGTGATGTGGATGAAAATGATTTGAATGGGTTGATCGGGAGTCTGGGTGTGCGGATGCGGTGGTGAAGTGATCGTTCCCACGCTCCGCGTGGGAATGCCTCCAGTGACGCTCTGCGTCACATCGTAGGGACGCTCTGCGTCCCGGGGCTGCATTCCCACGCGGAGCGTGGGGAACGATCATGTCGGAGCGAGCCTGCTCGTGATGGGAGAGACCCCGTACTGGATCAACCCTCAGGACTCAGGATCAACACCGCCAACGGTGGCAGATTCAACACCAGTGAAATGTTCTGGCCATGGCTCGGCTCTTCCTCGGTAAACGCCCCGCCGCTGTTGCCATAATTGGACCCGGCATACATCGCCGCGTCGCTGTTGATCACCTCGCCCCAGCGCCCGGCGAACGGTACGCCGATGCGATAGGCCTGACGCGGCACCGGCGTGAAGTTCGCCACCACCAACACCGGCCGCCCTTCCTTGCTCCAACGCAGGAACGCGTAAACGCTGTTGATCGCATCATCGCCGATCAACCACTGGAAGCCTTGCGGCGCGTCATCCTGGTCATGCATCGCCGGCTCTTCGCGGTACAGCCGATTGAGGTCGCCGACGAGTTTCTGCACACCCTTGTGTTCGGAGTATTGCAGCAGGTACCAGTCCAGTTGCTGATCGTGATTCCACTCGCGCCACTGGCCGAACTCGCAGCCCATGAACAGCAGTTTCTTGCCCGGGTGCGCCCACATGAAGCTCAAATAGGCCCGCAGGTTGGCAAATTTCTGCCAGCGGTCGCCAGGCATCTTGTCGATCAGCGAGTGCTTGCCGTGCACCACTTCATCGTGGGAGATCGGCAGGATGAAACGCTCGGACCAGGCATACACCAGGCCGAAACTCAGCTCGTTGTGGTGATGGGCGCGGTACACCGGATCCTGTTGGATGTAATGCAGCGAATCGTGCATCCAGCCCATGTTCCACTTGTAGTCAAAGCCCAGCCCACCCTGTTGCGTGCTCTGGCTGACACCCGGCCACGCGGTGGACTCCTCGGCAATCACCAGCGCACCGGGCGCTTCGATGTTGACCACGTCGTTGAGGTGACGCAGGAAGTCGATGGCTTCGAGGTTCTCGCGACCGCCGTGACGGTTTGGCACCCATTCTCCGGCCTTGCGCGAGTAATCGCGATAGAGCATCGACGCCACGGCATCGACCCGCAGGCCATCGACGTGGAAATGCTTGAGCCAGTGCAGCGCCGAGGCCAGCATGTAGCCGTGCACTTCGGTGCGGCCCAGGTTATAGATCAGCGTGTCCCAGTCCTGATGGAAACCTTCCTGCGGATTACCGTATTCGTACAACGCGGTGCCATCGAATTGCGCCAGGCCGTGGGTATCGGTGGGGAAATGCGCCGGCACCCAATCGAGGATCACGCCGATGTCAGCCTGGTGACAGGCGTTGACGAAGGCGGCGAAGTCATCCGGCGAACCATAACGGGCGCTCGGGGCGAATTGCGACAGCAACTGGTAACCCCAGGAACCGCCGAACGGGTGTTCCATGATCGGCATCAGCTCGATGTGGGTGAAGCCCAGTTCCTTCACATAAGGAATCAGCCGCTCGCCCAGTTCGTGCCAGGTGTACTGGCGCGCCACTTCACCCAGATCGTCCAGCTCGCATTGCCACGAGCCGGCGTGCAATTCATAGATCGACAACGGCGCACTCGGCAGATGACGCTCGCCACGAGACTCCATCCACGCCTGATCCTGCCAGTCGATGTTCAACGGTGAGGCGACTTTGGACGCGGTATCCGGCGGCAGCGAGGTGGCCAATGCCATCGGGTCAGCCTTGAGCGGCAGAATCCCGTGGGCGCCGAGGATTTCGTATTTGTAGGTTTCCCCTGCCTGCAAACGCGGGATGAACACTTCCCAGACCCCGGTGGGATGGCGCAAACGCATCGGGTGCCGACGACCGTCCCAGTTGTTGAAGTCACCGACCACCGACACCCGTTTGGCATTCGGCGCCCACACGGCGAAACGCACGCCGTCAACGCCGTCCACCGTCTTCAACTGCGCGCCGAGGCAGGCGCTGAGGTCGCGATGATTGCCTTCGGCGAACAGGTACAAGTCCATTTCGCCGAGTAATGGGCCAAAGCTGTAAGGGTCCTCGGAAACCTGTTCGCCACCGGCCCAACGGGTGCGCAAAAGATACGGCTGCGCCCGATCGAAGTGCCCGACAAACAGGCCCGGCGTCTGGGTGGCTTCAAGGTTGCCGAGTTCTTCCCCGGAGTCCCTGGCCAGTACCTGCACGCTCAGCGCGTCTGGCAGATACGCTCGAATGAATTGCCCGCCGGCGTCATCGCCGTGGGGGCCGAGAATTGCAAAAGGGTCGTGATGTTCGGCGCGTACCAGCGCGTCGATATCCCGCGATCTGGGCAGCAGCGCTTCTTTAGCGTGACCCTGTTCCTTGTTCGAGAAACTCATGACTACTCTCCACCAAGCTCGGAAAAGGGTTTAAGCCCACTCAATAATCCATACAAACCGTGCAATGGCACCGGCAGCCACGTGGGGCGATTTTCAGCCTCATAGGCCACCTCATACGCCGCCTTCTCCAGCCCGAACAACGCCAACGCGGCGTCCTCGCCTTCCGGATCTTGCCACGCATGAGCAAGACTAGCTGCCGCCAGCCGATAAGCGTCGACAAATGCCTGTTTTGCTTCATTCAAATAACGGTCGGCTACCCGTTGCCGTGCCGCTCGGGCTTCGGCGGTGTTGTCGACGTTATTCACGTTGATCGCCATCGCCGCGGCGTAATCGAAGGAGCGCAACACGCCACTGACATCTTTGTACGGGCTGTGCTTGCCGCGTCGTTCGCTCAGCGGCCGTGCCGGCTCGCCTTCGAAGTCGATCAAGTAGGCGTCGCCCTTGATCACCAGCACCTGACCCAGGTGCAAATCGCCGTGGACGCGAATGCGCAAACCACCGACGGCTTTTTCGCCCAGGTCCTGGACATGACTGAGGATGGCTTTTTTGTTGTCCAGTAAACGAGTGACCAGCGCTTTGTCCGCCGGGTTCAGTTCGCTTTGATGCTGTTTGAGCAACTTCAGCGAGTGCTCCAGTTGCGCCGCGACGTCCTTGGCCGAGGCCAGGGCCTCTTTTTGCGTGGTGACCTGCGGGGCGAAGTCCGGGTCATCGGTCGGGGCCGCCAGCACCTGGTGCATCTCACCCAGCCGTTGGCCGAGCATGCCGGCGAAGTCTTTGAGCTCACCCAGTGCGTTGTAGTGCTGCTCCTGCTCGGACATGGCGTCGGCCAGTTCGTCACGCAGTGCCCGTTCGAGGTTGTTCTGGGTCCATTCCCAGGCATCGCCCTGATTGCTCAAATAGCCTTGGGCAATCATCAGCAGATTGTCCTCGCCCTTGGCGTCGCGGCGAACCACCGACCCCAGCAGCGGCGAGATATTGCTAAAACCGGCGTTGGTCAGATAGGCGCTCATTTCCAGTTCCGGGTGCACGCCCGAGGCGACCTTGCGGATCAGCTTCAGCACCAGGCTGCTGCCGATCACCACCGAACTGTTGGACTGCTCGGCCGACAGGTAGCGCACTTCGGATTCGGCCGTCAGGCCCAGTTTGGCCAACTCCTCGGTCGGTTCGAAACGGATCTCGCCGCCATCGGAAGGCAACACGGTGTTTTCCTGCATGCCTCGCAGCACCGCGCGGATGAAGTTTTCCAGGCTGAACGCATCGGTGATCAACCCCACCTGAGGGCCACGTCGAACCCGAGACAGCGCCAATTGCTGCGGCAGCGCCGGCCCGACCTGATCATCGGCAATGAAGCCGAACGGCAGCTGGTAACGGCTGGTCTGGCCGCCGCTGGTGACTTCGATTTCACTCAAAAGCACCGGATGCTGCGCATCGCCGAAGCGCACGCCATAGACCAGGTTGACCTTCTCGATGGCCGCGTCCTTGCCGGCGAACCAGCGACGGTTTTGCAGCCAGTTCGGCAGGATGCCCTGCTCCAGCGTGCCGCGTGACGGCGCTTCGAGCAGTTCTTCCATGCGTTTTTTCAACACCAGGGTGGTGAAGTCCGGCAGGCTTTGCGCCGGTTCTACGTGCCAGCTGGGCATTTGATTCTCCGCAGCAAGTCCAAACCAATAAAAGCCGTAAGGCGCCAGCGTCAGGAGGAAATTCAGCTGGCCGATCGGCGGGAAAGCGTTACCCCCGAGCATCTCCACCGGCACCATACCGGCGTAAGCCGACAGGTCCAGCTCCGCCGCTTGCGCACTGCGCGATACGTTGGCCACACACAGGATGATTTCGTATTTGCCGTCCGGCCCGTCGTATTCACGGGTGTAGGCCAGAATTCGCCGGTTGCTCGGCGAGAGCATTTTCAGCGTGCCACGCCCGAAGGCCTTGGACTGCTTACGAACGGCGAGCATGCGCCGGGTCCAGTTCAGCAGCGAATGCGGGTCGCCGGCCTGGGTCTCGACATTGACCGACAGGTACCCGTATTGCGGGTCCATGATCGGCGGCAGTACCAGGCTCGCCGGGTCGGCGCGGGAAAAACCGCCGTTGCGGTCGATCGACCATTGCATGGGCGTGCGTACGCCGTCACGGTCGCCGAGGTAGATGTTGTCGCCCATGCCGATTTCATCGCCGTAATACATCGTCGGTGTGCCCGGCATCGACAGCAGCAGACTGTTGAGCAGTTCCACCCGACGGCGATCCCGTTCCATCAACGGTGCGAGGCGGCGGCGAATACCGAGGTTGATCCGCGCCCGACGGTCGGCCGCGTAGTAGTTCCACAGGTAATCGCGCTCCTTGTCGGTGACCATTTCCAGGGTCAACTCATCGTGGTTGCGCAGGAAAATCGCCCACTGACAGTTGGCCGGGATCTCCGGAGTCTGGCGCAGGATGTCGGTGATCGGGAAACGATCTTCCTGGGCCAGCGCCATGTACATGCGCGGCATCAACGGGAAGTGAAAGGCCATGTGGCATTCATCACCGTTGAGGCCTTTTTTATCGGTGTCACCGAAGTACAGTTGCGTGTCTTCCGGCCATTGATTGGCCTCGGCCAGAAGCATGCGGTCTGGATAGTTGGCGTCGATCTCGGCACGGATCTGCTTGAGGACGTCGTGGGTCTCGGGCAGGTTTTCGTTGTTGGTGCCGTCGCGCTCGATCAGGTAGGGAATCGCGTCCAGGCGCAGGCCGTCGATGCCCATGTCGAGCCAGTAGCGCATCACCGACAGCACCGCTTTCATGACTTGCGGGTTGTCGAAGTTGAGGTCTGGCTGGTGCGAATAGAACCGGTGCCAGAAGTACTGGCCGGCGACCGGGTCCCAGGTCCAGTTGGACTTTTCGGTGTCGAGGAAGATGATCCGGGTGCCGTCGTATTTGTGATCGTCGTCGGACCAGACGTAGAAGTCCCGCGCCGCCGAACCGGGTTTGGCTTTTCGTGCGCGCTGGAACCAGGCGTGCTGGTCGGAGGTGTGGTTGATGACCAGCTCGGTAATCACCCGCAGGCCGCGTTTGTGGGCCTCGGAGATGAAACGTTTGGCGTCGGCCATGGTGCCGTAATCGGGGTGGACGCCACGGTATTCGGCAATGTCGTAGCCATCATCGCGCCGTGGCGACGGATAGAACGGCAAGAGCCAGATGGTGTTGACGCCGAGGTCGGCGATGTAATCGAGTTTGGCGATAAGGCCGGGAAAGTCGCCGATCCCGTCGTTGTTTGAGTCGAAAAAAGACTTAACGTGAACCTGGTAGATCACCGCATCCTTGTACCAGAGCGGGTCCTTGATAAAGGTGGCTGCCTTGGGTTTCTTCGCCATTTGAAACTCCTGTTGAATTCAGTGCAGCCCCTGAGCCGAACGCCTACCTGTGGCGAGGGAGCTTGCTCCCGCTCGGCTGCGAAGCAGTCGCAAAACCTGTAAATCAGTTGACCCTGAAAAAACAGGGCCGCTGCGCGCCCCAGCGGGAGCAAGCTCCCTCGCCACAAAAGTTCATCCCATCGCAAATCTGGGGGGCGTCAAGAAGTTGTGATTCGCCAGATACCGAACGGTTGATGCGCCGGGTCGATTCGCATGAACTGATACTTGCCGTACCAGGTCCAGCGATGGCCGCTCATCAAGTCTTCACCCTGAGTGCTGGCGTCATCGGGCAAGCCCATTTCCCAAAGAGGCAATTCAAAATTCGCTTCCTGGACGTTATGCGGATCGAGGCTGACGGCCACCAGAATGAAGTTGCTGCCATCCGCGCTGCGTTTGCCGAAGTACAGAATGTTGTCGTTCCACGCGTTGTAGACCTTCAGGCCCAGGTGCGTGTGCAGTGCCGGGTTTTGCCGGCGGATGCGGTTGAGCTGGGCGATCTCGGCGATGATGTTGCCCGGCGCGGTAAAGTCCCGTGGGCGGATCTCGTATTTCTCGGAATTGAGGTATTCCTCTTTGCCCGGTACCGGCGCGGCTTCACAGAGTTCGAAGCCCGAATACATGCCCCACAGACCCGAGCCCATGGTCGCCAGCGCCGCGCGGATGAGAAAGCCGGCGCGTCCGGATTCATGCAGAAACGCGGGGTTGATGTCCGGCGTGTTGACGAAGAAATTCGGCCGGTAGCATTCGCGCCATGGCGACTCGTTGAGTTCGGTGAAATAGGTCGCCAGTTCCCGCTTGGTATTGCGCCAGGTGAAGTAGGTGTAACTCTGGGAGTAACCGACCTTGCCCAGCCGCGCCATCATCGCCGGCGTGGTAAAGGCCTCCGCCAGGAAGATCACCTCGGGATACAACGCCCGCACATCGGCGATCAGCCATTGCCAGAACGGCAGCGGCTTGGTGTGAGGGTTGTCGACACGAAAGATCTTCACGCCCTCTTCGACCCAACCGACCACAATGTCCCGCAGCTCGACCCACAGGCTGGGAATTGCATCGCTGGCATAGAAATCGACGTTGACGATGTCCTGGTACTTTTTCGGCGGGTTCTCGGCGTATTTGATCGTGCCGTCCGGGCGCCAGTTGAACCAGCCCGGGTGCTGTTTGAGCCACGGGTGATCCTGGGAACACTGGATCGCGAAATCGAGGGCAATTTCCAGTCCGTAATCCGCCGCCGCCGCCACCAGTCGACGAAAGTCTTCGCGGGTGCCGAGTTCGGAGTGAATCGCCTCGTGCCCGCCCTCTTCGCTGCCGATGGCATACGGGCTGCCCGGATCGTCGGGGCCGGCGCTCAGTGAATTGTTCGGGCCCTTGCGGAAGCTGCGCCCGATCGGATGAATGGGCGGGAAGTACAGCACATCGAAACCCATGTCCTGAATCATCGCCAGCCGGGCATGCACGTCGTTGAACGTGCCGTGACGGTTTGGATCGTCGGTGATCGAGCGCGGAAACAACTCATACCAGCTGGCGAACTGGGCGAGCTCGCGCTCGACGTCCAGCGGAAATTCGGGACTGAGGCTCAAGTAGGCACGGTGATCGGCCTGAGCCATCAGGTCCGCACTGCGTTGGTGCAGAAACAAGGTGACTTGTTCCGCTTCGAGCAACCCGGACAGTTCATGGTGCAACGCCGCCAGGTCTTCGCTCAGCGGCCCTTCCGAGCGCTCGGCCGCCTGTTTCACCTGGTTGCGCCCTTCCTGCAACTCCAGGCTGATGGGCACGCCGGCAATGTGTTTCTTCTCGATCTCGTATAGAAAGCTGGCGTACTGATCGATCCAGGCTTCGATACAAAAGACGTAGCGGCCTTGATCCTCAACGCGGAACTGTCCTTCCCAGCCGTTATTGCCGAGTTCGGTCATGACCTCGCTCTGCCAGGCCTCGTCGCCGTCGGCACGCCAGCGTATGCGCACAGCCAGTTTGTCGTGGCCGTCGGCGAACACTTTGCTGGTCACCACCACGTCCTGGCCCACCACGGCCTTGGCCGCGAACTGCCCGCCATCCAGGGTTGGCATCACGTTTTCAATCGCGATGCGCGGCAGCAGTAACGCCTGCGACAGTGGCATATGAGGGTTGTAGTTCAGCTCTGTCGGTTTTTCAGCAGTCATCGAGCATCTCTCCTTAACGCCCCATGGACGCTCTTGTGTCTGGTCGTCTTTCACACGAAACCCGTCGGGCCCGAAATGAACTCACTTAGGTTCCGAGCGACAAGCGCGGGGAAAAGTTCACGCCCATTTGCTGCGGAATCAAATCCCTTGCGTGACGGTCAACTCACTTAAGCACGACTTACGCCATGTGCCACTGGAGGCTTCAACGATGAGTATTCCAATCCCTGCCGAGACACCTGATCCGAACATCGACACCCCGACCATTCCTCCGACCGAACCGCAACCGGTGCCTGAGAAGGAACCGCCTGGCACTACGCCACCACCCCGGGAAGAACCACCGAGCACGATGCCGCCGGTGATCGTCTCGCCTGAGTGACGATGGCGATCTAGGGCCGTTCCTGCTCGTCTTTGTCCCTGTCGAGCATTTGCACGATCCTCGGCATCACGCTGAAAATCGCCAACGCCAGCAGCGTACTAAACACCGCCGTCGCCTCGCGGCCCAGCCCGGCCGAGACACCGATGGCGGCGGTCAGCCATAAACCGGCGGCGGTGGTCAGGCCTTTGACGTGGCCTTCATCGCCCTCCTGGTTTTTCAAAATGGTGCCGGCGCCGAGGAAGCCGATCCCGGCGATTACGCCTTGCACCACCCGGCTCATGGCATCGGCCTGGGAGCCGGACATCTGTGGCACCAGAACAAACAACGCAGCTCCCAGCGCTACCAGCATGTGCGTACGCACACCGGCGGCCTTGCCCTTTTGCTCACGCTCGAAACCCAGGATGCCGCCCAGGATCGCAGCCATCAGTAATCTCACGGTTATACGCGTCAGTTGTGACGCATCGCCGATGTCGGCGAATTCCGCTTGCAGCGTTACCCAAACCTCGTGCCACCAGGCGTTCATGGTGCAATCCTTGTGATTGATCGTTATGGGAGGATGGACCGCGCCGACCATTAATCGGTTGCACAGAACGATGTCCGCCGGATGTGCCCTAACAGTTTAGAACCCGCTAAAAAAAGGACATCGCCATGACTGTGCGCATCGAAAGCCAGACCTGCTTCTTCATCACCGAGAACGGCGAAGAAATTCGTCTGTGCCCCGACGTCACGATCATCACCGACTCGGAAAAAGCCATGTCGGCGGTGGAACTCAACGGCCAGCGCGTGTACATCACCGAAGCAGAAGCCGATGCATTGACCGTAGCAGGCGCAGTGGACGGCCGTAAGCATTTGAAGGCTACCGACAGTGATTCGGTGATTTGACTGACCCCGATCAACAAACTCCGCAGGCGCCTGATATAGGCGTCTGCGCCCTGCTGTGACGGGGTGCATCAAGTTGTCGCAGGCAGCGGGCCAATCCCCATCTGATCCGCTTTTTATTGCAATACCTGAGTCTGTTATGCAAACAGATCGCTGGTCATAGTGCTCATGCCTGATGGAGGCTGATGAGCGAAAGACCATGAGCGAAAGAATCCCCGTCCGAATCGTAGAACCTGCCTCATTTATAAAAACCGAGCCTTTGCGTCCAAAGATAAAGGCCAAGTCCAGCGACAACCTGATTCACACCCGCAGCTTCACCGGCCTGTTCCGCACATTGCGTCTGAGCGGTGCGGGCGTTCTGTTTTTGCTGTTCTTCGGCACCGTGTGGCTGAACTGGGGTGACCGTCAGGCGGTGCTCTGGGACCTTTCCGAAAGCAAATTCCACATCTTCGGCGCAACTTTCTGGCCCCAGGACTTCATCCTGCTTTCGGCGCTGCTGATCATCGCCGCGTTCGGCCTGTTCGCAATCACCGTGTTCGCCGGCAGGGTCTGGTGCGGCTACACCTGCCCACAGAGTTCCTGGACCTGGATCTTCATGTGGTGCGAGAAGATCACCGAAGGCGAACGCAACCAGCGCATCAAGCTGCAAGCCGCGCCGTGGGGCCTGAACAAACTTATTCGCCGCTCGGCCAAGCACACACTGTGGCTGGCCATCAGTCTGCTCACCGGGCTGACCTTTGTGGGGTATTTCACGCCGATCCGGCCCTTGGCCGAAGAGCTGCTGACCTTGCAGATGGACGGTGTCAGTCTGTTCTGGGTGCTGTTTTTCACCGGCGCGACTTACATCAATGCCGGCTGGCTGCGTGAAGCGGTGTGCATGCACATGTGCCCGTATGCGCGGTTCCAGAGCGTGATGTTCGACAAGGACACCTTGACCATTTCCTACGACGTGGCCCGTGGTGAAAACCGTGGCCCGCGCAAACGCGAGGTGAACCCGGCCGAGGTGGGCCTGGGTGATTGCATCGATTGCCAGCTGTGCGTGCAAGTCTGTCCGACCGGGATCGACATACGCGACGGCTTGCAAATGGAGTGCATCGGCTGCGCGGCGTGTATCGACGCCTGCGATTCGATCATGGACAAAATGGGCTATGCCCGTGGCTTGATCAGCTATACCTCGGAGCATGAGTTGCAAGGGGGCAAGACTCATCTGCTACGGCCGCGGCTGATCGGTTACACCGCGGTGCTGCTGGTGATGATCGGCGCCCTCGCCCTGGCGTTGGTCGAGCGGTCGATGGTGTCGCTGGACGTGAGCAAGGACCGCGGCCTGTTCCGAGAGAACAGCCAGGGGCAGATCGAAAACATCTACAGCTTGAAGGTCATCAACAAGACCCAGCTGCGTCAGGACTATCGGCTGAGCCTGGTGGACGGCGAAGGCTTCGTGCTGCAAGGCAAGACCGAGCTGAGCCTGGCGCCGGGTGAGATTGTCGATGTACCCGTGTCAGTGGCCATGACCGCCGAACGCCCCAGCAGCAGCTCGCAGACGATCAGTTTCAAGATTGTCGACAGTGACGAACCGGACATCTATAGCGTGGCCAAGAGCCGGTTTGTTGCGCCGATGAACCGTTGATCCCTTAGACTGCGGTGCTGCCATTCGCGGGCAAGCCTCGCTCCTACGGTTTCGTGCTGACTGTAGGAGCGGTGCTTGCCCGCGAAGAAGTTACCTCGATTTCACTGAAAAACACCAATCCAGGCACTCGATGAAACGCTACGAAAAATTCGCCGAAGACATCGCTGAACTGATTCGCTCCGGCGTCTTGGGCCCTGGCCAGCGCGTGCCGTCGGTGCGCTATGCCAGCCAGACTTACGGGGTCAGCCCGTCCACCGTGTTCCAGGCCTACTACCTGCTCGAACGCCGTGGCCTGATCCGCGCCCGACCGCGTTCCGGCTATTTCGTCAACGCGCACGCGCCGAGTCCGTTCTCGGAGCCGGTGATCAGCAGCCAGGTCAATGAATCCACCGAAGTCGACGTCAGCGAGCTGGTGTTTTCGGTCCTCGACTCGATCAAGGACCCGACCACCGTGCCCTTCGGCTCGGCCTTTCCCAGCCCGACCCTGTTCCCGTTGCAGCGCCTGTCCCGCTCCCTGGCCAGCGCCGCACGGGACATGGACCCGCGCATGGTCGTCACCGACATGTCGCCGGGCAACCCGCAGCTGCGGCGCCAGATTGCCCTGCGCTACATGGTCGGTGGCCTGATGTTGCCGATGGAAGAACTGCTGATTACCAACGGCGCGCTGGAAGCCCTGAACCTGTGCCTGCAAGCGGTCACCGAACCCGGTGACCTGGTGGCCATTGAAGCGCCAGCGTTCTATGCCTGCCTGCAAATCCTGGAACGGCTGAAACTCAAAGCCGTCGAGATCCCGGTGCACCCGCGCGACGGTATCGACCTGGGCGTGCTCGCGCAAACCCTGGAGCGCCACCCGATCAAGGCCTGCTGGTGCATGACCAGTTTCCAGAACCCGATGGGCGCGACCATGCCCGAGGCGAAGAAGCAGGAGCTGGTCGAGCTGTTGCGCAGCCACCAGGTGCCGCTGATCGAGGACGACGTCTACGCCGAACTCTATTACGGCCAGCAGGCGCCGAAACCGGCCAAGGCGTTTGATACCGAAGGGCTGGTGATGCATTGCGGTTCCTTCGCCAAGAGCCTCGCCCCCGGCTACCGCATCGGCTGGGTCGCCGCCGGGCGATATGCGCAGAAGATCGAACGGCTGAAACTGATGACTTCGCTGTGCGCCTCGATGCCGGCCCAGGCCGCCATCGCCGACTACCTGCAACACGGCGGCTACGACCGGCACCTGCGCAAACTGCGCTACGCCCTGGAAGAACAGCAAAGCGCCATGCTCGCCGCCATTGCCCGCTATTTTCCGGCGCAGACACGTGTCAGCCAACCGGCCGGCGGCTACTTCCTGTGGCTGGAACTGCCGCCGCAGATGGATTCGTTGAAGTTGTTTCAGATGGCACTGGCGCAAGGCATCAGCATCGCGCCGGGGCCGATCTTTTCACCGACGCAGCGGTTCAGGAATTGTATCCGGCTGAATTATGGCAGCCCGTGGACCGAGGATTCGGAGAAGGCGATGGAGACGTTGGGGCGGATAGTGCGGTCGTTCTGAAGCGTTGATGTCGTTTGGGCTACCGTCATCGCGAGCAGGCTCGCCCCCACAGGGATTTAGTGTCGTTCACAAATACTGTGTTCACATCAATCCACTGTGGGAGCGAGCCTGCTCGCGAAGGGGCCGGGCCGGACAATACAAATCTTACGGATTAACGCCCACCGCCCAGGTCGACAAAAGTCCCGGTCGCATAAGAAGCCTTGTCCGACAGCAACCAGATAATCGCCTCGGCCACTTCGTCCGGCCGTCCACCGCGGGCCATCGGGATCGCCGATTCCAGCTTGCTGACCCGATCCGGATCACCGCTCAGTGCATGGAAGTCGGTGTAAATAAAGCCTGGCCGCACCGCGTTGACGCGAATGCCTTCGCCCGCCACTTCCTTGGACAGGCCGATGGTGAAACTGTCCAGCGCGCCTTTTGACGCTGCGTAATCCACGTATTCGTTGGGTGAACCCAGACGTGAGGCTACAGAGGACACATTGACGATGCTGCCGCCCTGCCCGCCATGCTTGGGCGACATGCGCATGATCGCGTGCTTGGCGCAGAGGATCGGTGCCAGGACGTTGGTCTTGAGCGTTTTGAGAATGCGGAACTCGGACATTTCGTCGACGCGGGATTTTTGACCCACAGTGCCGGCGTTGTTCACCAGCGCCGTGACGCGACCCAGTTCGGTGTCCACGCGGTGGAACAGACTGATCACTTCGTCTTCGATGCTGACGTCGGCACGCACGAGAATGGCTTGAGCACCCAGAGCCCGAACTTGCTCCAGGACGCTTTGTGCAGCCGATTCGTCGGACTGATAGTTGATACAGACCCGATAACCAAGCCCTGCAGCCAACAGCGCGGTTGCCGCGCCGATACCACGGCCGCCGCCGGTGATGACAATGACTTTGTCCATGTTGACTTCCCCTTCACGCGTAAGCAATCGGGGGCAAGAATAACCTCCATTGCCGGCTTTTGCATGGACTCACATCAACTGAACTCGCCAACGCTGTGTGCATTGGGGTCTCTGTAGACGCCGTCCCCCCTCACGATCAGGCAGGCTCGACAGCGGCCACAGGCACCCATCGTTCACCACGGACGATGTCGGCCATGAAGCGATCCGCCGGCAGCGGGTGCCCGAGCAGGTAGCCCTGCAACGAATCGCAACCGAGTTTGGTCAGGAAGTCTTGCTGGACACCGGTCTCGACGCCTTCGGCGACAATGCGCAAGCCCAGCGCCTGGCCGAGCGCGACGATGGCGGACACGATGGCGGCGTCGTCACTGTCGTGTTCCAGATCGCGGACAAAACCGCGGTCGATCTTCAGCTCATTGGCCGGCAGGCGCTTGAGGTACATCAAGCTCGAATAACCCGTGCCGAAGTCATCGATGGACAGATCGACGCCCATTTCCGAAAGTTCCTGAAGCACCGTCATGCTCGCATCGGCATCGCTCATGGCGGTGGTTTCGGTGATTTCAAGGGTCAGGCTGTTGGCCGGCAACTGATGCCGGGCCAAGGCGTTGGAGACGCTCTTGACCAGGCCCGTATGGCAGAACTGCAACGCCGAGAGATTCACCGCAATGCGCCAGTCGGTGTAGCCGAGCACGTACCACTCGCGCATCTGGCGGCAGGCTTCGTTCAGCACCCATTCACCAATGGGAATGATCAGCCCGGTCCTTTCCGCCAGCTCGATAAACTTGTCCGGCAGCAGCATGCCCTGGGTCGGATGCTCCCAACGCAGCAACGCCTCAGCACCCACCGGACGACCATTGCCGGCGTCGAACTTGGGTTGGTAATAGAGGCTGAACTGCTGCTGATCGAGAGCATTGCGCAAATCCTGGAGCAGTTGCAGCTGTTTGCGCGCGTTGCTGTTCATCGAGGCGTCGAAGAAGCTGTAGCCGTTTTTCCCGGCGCCCTTGGCGTGGTACATCGCAGCGTCGGCGTTCATCAGCAATTCCTGGGCGGTCTGGCCGTTGCCCGGGTACAGCGCGATGCCAAGGCTGGCGGAAATCTGCAGGTCTTGCTCGGCGACCCGGAACGAACTGCCGATCAGCCCGACCTGCCGCGCGGCGACGTTCAGCGCGTCATTTGGCTCGCTGAGGCGTACCAGCAGGACGAATTCATCGCCGCCGATCCGCGCCAAGGTGTCCTGACTGCGCATGTCTTCGCGCAGACGCAAACCGACCTCGCGCAGCAACTGATCGCCCATGTGGTGGCCGAAGGCATCGTTGACCGGTTTGAAGCCGTCGAGGTCGATAAACATCAGCGCAAAGCAACCGCCCTGCTCCTGAACCTTGGACATGGCCTGTTCGATACGGTCGGCCAGCAACATGCGATTGGGCAAGCCGGTCAGGGTGTCGTGCAGGGCCAGTTGGGTCAGTTCACGATTGGCTTGCGTCAACGAGCGCGCAAGATCCGCGGTACGGGCTTCCAGACGCGCATCGAGAACCGAGGTCAACAAGGCGATGCTCAATACCGCAAGCGTGGTGATCAGCACCAGGTTGTCGAGGCCTTTGCCGTTCAAACCGCTGAGGGCGGCGCCACAGAAACTGCCGTCCGGGAAGCGTGCCGCCGCCATTCCGGTGTAATGCATGCCGACGATGGCCAGGCCCATGATCACCGCCGCACCGGCGCGAAACAGGCCCACATACGGCGTGTGCTGGCGCAGGCGGAAGGCGATCCATAACGCGGCGCCGGAAGCACCGACGGCGATGAGCAGCGATGCACCAAACAGCGTCGGGTCGTAATCGATGCCCGGCTGCATGCGCATGGCCGCCATGCCGGTGTAATGCATGGCACTGATCCCGGCGCCCATGATCAGCGCGCCGAACGCCAGTTGCCAGGACGGCAACCGGGGCTGACTGACCAGCCACAGGGCAAAACCGCAGGACAGGATCGCGGTCAGCAGCGACAGGGACGTAAGGCTGAAGTCGTAACCCAGATCGATGGGCAAGGTGAACGCGAGCATGCCGATAAAGTGCATCGACCACACACCCACGCCCATGGCAAAGGCGCCGCCCGCGGTCCAAAGGAACACGGCACGGCCCTTGGCGGTGGCAATGCGTTCGGTCAGGTCGAGCGCGGTATAGGAGGCGAGAATCGCTACACAGAGCGAAATGATAACCAGCGTGGGGGAATAGCTACCGATGAGCATGTGACTTCTCGCGATCGCCCCCCGTACTGCTTCCGTTCTCGGCAGGGCAAATCGGGCGATTGTACTGATTGCGCAAAAGAACGCACTGACAAAGTAATCAAATGGCCATCAACCCGATGAAACGCTTGTTTGATCGCCCCAAAGGCTCAAGTTGATCGGTCCCGAACTCTGCGTGGGAACGATCAACAAAGGGGTTGGGGGTCAGGGCTATTTGTTTTCGCTGACTTGAAGCGCCCCGTCCCAACCACCGCCCAGCGCTGCAATCAACTGCACGCTGGCGATCAAGCGGCTCTGTAACAGACTCAACACGTTACGTTCGTTATTTAACGCCGTGGCCTGGATCACCACCACGTCCAGGTAAGCAATCAATCCGGCCTTGTATTGATTTCGCGTCAACCGCAGGGATTCACGCGCAGCATCCAGTGCTTCCTGGCGCACGCCGGCTTCGTCTTCCAGCACCTTGAGCTGCACCAGATAGTTTTCCACCTCGCGGAAACCATCGAGCACGGTCTGGCGGTACTTGGCGACCGTTTCGTCGTAGGCCGCTTCACTGCGATCGACCTCGGCCGAACGCTGGCCGCCATCAAACAGGGTCATGGCCAGTTGCGGCCCTACCGACCAGAAGCGGTTCGGCACGCTGATCCAGTTGGCATAGGTGCTGCTGCTGTAACCGCCGTTCAGGCTCAGGGTCAGGTCCGGGTAGTAGGCGGCCTTGGCCACGCCGATGTTGGCGTTGGCCGCCATCACCGAACGCTCGGCGGAAGCGATGTCCGGGCGACGCTCGAGCAGCTGCGACGGCAGGCCCAGCGGCACTTCAGGCAATGCCGGGATGGTCTTGGTTTCGGCCAGGCTGAACTCGGCGGGTGGTAGCCCGATCAGCACCGCGATGGCGTTCTCGAACTGGGCACGCTGCCAGATCAGATCGACCATGTCCGCCTGGGTGCTTTTAAGCTGAGTCTGCGCCTGGGCCACCGCGTCCTTGCCGGAGACACCGGCGCGGTACTGGTTTTCGGTCATCTTCAGCGAGCGCTGATAGGCCTCGACGGTCGCTTCCAACAGGCGTTTCTGTTCGTCGATCACCCGCAATTGCAGGTAGTTCTGCACCAGCTCCGATTGCTGGCTCAGGCGCATCGCTGCCAGGTCGGCGAAGCTGGCTTCGGCGTTGGCAGTGTCGGCTTCCAGGCCTCGGCGCAATTTGCCCCAGATATCCGCCTCCCAACTAACCCCGGCCTGCGCAGTGTAGGTGTCGCGAATCCCGCTGGAGGAACTAGTCAGGCTCGAACTGCTGCTGCCGGTGCCCTGGCTGGAACGATTTTTCCCGACTGTAAGGTCCACCGTCGGAAAAAACGCGCCCCGGGCACTGCGCACCAAGGCTTGGGCCTGACGGTACTGGGCTTCAGACTGGGCGACAGTCTGGTTGGAGCGGTTGAGTTTTTCGATCAGGCCGTTGAGCTGCTGATCGCCATACAACTCCCACCAGGCACCACGGGCCAGTGAATCACTCGGGCTGGCCTGACGCCAGCCGGCGGCTTCCTTGTATTGCACCGGCGCGGCGGCTGGCGGGCGCTGGTAGTCCGGGCCGACAGCGCAAGCGCTGAGCATCGCCACGCACAGCGCCAGGCTCAACAAACGCGAGCCCCGGGCGGCTGCCAGCGGCGTGGCCAGATTGATAAGCGAACGGTCAGTCATAGCGGAGTTTCCAGAGCAGCATCGGTACGCACGCCACGCCATTTGTTGAAGCGATGGCGCAGTTTGTCGAGATAGAGGTAAACCACCGGGGTGGTGTAAAGGGTCAGCACCTGGCTGAAAATCAGCCCGCCGATGATGGTCAGGCCCAGCGGCTGACGCATTTCCGCGCCTTCGGCACGGCCCAACAGCAACGGCAACGCGCCGAGGATCGCCGCCAGGGTGGTCATCAGAATCGGCCGCAGACGTTGCAGACAGGCACTGCGAATCGACTCCAGCGGCGCCAGGCCCTGCTGGCGCTCCAGTTGCAGCGCGAGGTCGATCATCAGGATGGCGTTTTTCTTCACCACGCCGATCAGCAGGAACAGCCCGAGCAACGAAATCAGGCTGAACTCGCCGCCCAGCGCGTAGATCGACAGCAACGCGCCAACCCCGGCCGACGGCAATGTCGACAAAATGGTCAGCGGATGAATGTAGCTTTCGTACAGCACGCCCAGCACCAGATAGACCGCCACCAGCGCGCCGAGAATCATCCACGGCTGGCTCTTCTGGGTGGCGGCGAAGGCATCGGCGGTGCCGGCCATTTTCGCAATGACATCTTCCGGCAGGCCCACCTTGGCAACTGCGCGCTCGATGGCGGCGCTGCCCTGCTCCACCGTGACGCCTTCCGCCATGTCGAAGGCAATGCTTTCGGAGGCGAACTGGCCTTCATGGCTGACCCGGTCATCTTCCAGACTGTTTTCATAGTGCGCGATGGTCGACAGCGGAATCCGAGCGCCGTCAGCGGTGATCACTTGCACCTGCTTGAGCGTGATCGGGTCCTGGGCGTATTTCGGATTGACCTCCATCACCACCTGGTATTGGTTGAGGCTGTCGTAAATCGTCGAGATCTGCCGCTGGCTGTAGGCGTTGTTCAACACCGAGGTGACCATGTCCATGTCGACCCCCAAGCGTTTCGCCTGATCGCGGTCGACGATCAGCGTTACTTGCTGGGCGCCCCGACCTTCACGGGCATCGATCGCCGTCAACTCTGGCAACGCTTTCAAAGCGGCGACGACTTTCGGGTACCACTGGCGCAATGCGCCCAGATCACCGCTTTGCAAGATGTAGGAATACTGCGCCGTGGTCTGTTCACGCCCCCCGCCGAACTGCAAATCCTGGTCCGCCATCAGCATCAACTGCGCACCAGGGACTTTGGGCATTTCCTTGCGCAGGCGCTCGATGACTTTCTGCGCGGAAATGTTGCGTTCCTTGATCGGCTTCAAGCGCACCAGCATGAAGGCGTTGTTGGTGCCGTTGGTGCCGCCGATGAACCCGGCGACGCTTTGCACCGCATCGTCCTTGAGCACGGCACGGCGGAACGTTTCCATTTTCGGCTGCATGACGCTGAACGACAGACCGTCGTCGCCGCGCACGAAACCGATGAGCTGGCCGGTGTCTTGTTGCGGCATAAACGTTTTAGGAACAACGACATACAACGCAATGTTAACGCCGACTGTCACGACCAGGCTGAGCAAGGTCAGCCGGCGGTGACGCAGCACCCAGTCCAGGCTGGTAGCGTATTTTCCGACCATCCACTCGTTGGCCCGCTGGCTCCAGCGCTGCAAACGGTTTTCCTGCCCCGGCGTGTGCGGCTTGAGCCAACGGGCGCAGAGCATCGGCGTCAGCGTCAGCGAGACCACCAGCGAGACCACGATGGACGCCGCCAAGGTGATGGAAAACTCACGGAACAGGCTTTCGACAATCCCGCCCATGAACAGGATCGACAGGAACACCGCCACCAGCGAGACGTTCATCGACAGTAACGTGAAGCCGACTTCCTCAGCCCCGAGGTAGGCGGCCTTCATCGGCGGCACGCCTTCATCGATGTGCCGGGAAATGTTCTCCAGCACCACGATGGCGTCGTCCACCACCAGCCCGGTGGCCAGGATCAGCGCCATCAGCGACAGGTTGTTCAGGGAGAACCCGTACAGGTACATCACCGCAAACGTGCCGACCAGCGACACCGGCACCGCCAGGGTCGGAATCAGCGAGGCGCGGAAGTTACCGAGGAACAGGAACACCACCAGAATCACCAGCGCCACGGCGATCAGCAGGGTCATTTCCGCTTCGTGCAACGTCGCCTTGATCACCGGCGAGCGGTCCATCGCCAGGTTCAGCTTGACGCTGGCCGGCAGCACAGCCTGCAACGCCGGCAGCTGAGCCTTGATTTCGTTGACCGTCTCGATGATGTTCGCACCGGCCTGGCGGTTGATCACCAGCAGCACCGCCGCGTCATTGTTGAAGAAGCCGCTGTTGTAACGGTCCTCGACGCCATCGCTGACCTTGGCCACGTCTTTCAGGCGCAATGCCGCGCCGTCGGCGTAGTGGATGATCAGCGATTCGTAATCCTTGGCCTTTTCCAGTTGATCGTTGGCCTGCACCTGCCACAGCCGCTGGCCGTCTTCGACCGAGCCCTTGGGCCGGCGCACGTTGGCATTGGCGATGGTGTTGCGCACATCGTCCAGGGCCACGCCGTACTGGTTGAGCGCCTGGGGTTCGAGTTCGATGCGCACCGCCGGCAAGGAGCTGCCGCCGATCTGCACCTCACCGACGCCCTGCACCTGGGACAGGCTCTGGGACAGGATCGTCGAGGCCAAATCATAGAGCTGGCCTTTTTCCAGCACGTCGGAGGTCAGCGACAGCACCATGATCGGCGCCTGGGACGGGTTGACCTTCTTGTAGGTCGGCATGCTGCGCATCCCGCTCGGCAGCAGGTTGCGCGAGGCGTTGATGGCCGCTTGCACTTCCCGGGCCGCACCGTTGATGTCGCGGTCGAGGTCGAACTGCAAAATCACCCGGGTCGAGCCCTGGCTGGAGCGGCTGCTCATGGTGTTGACGCCGGCGATGGCGCCGAAGGAGCGTTCCAGCGGCGTGGCCACGGTCGAAGCCATAACCTCAGGGCTGGCACCGGGCAAGCTGGCCTGGACCACGATCACCGGGAAATCCATCTGCGGCAACGGCGACACCGGCAACAGGCCGAAGCTCACGCCGCCCAGCAGCATGATCGCCAGGCTCAGCAGCATGGTCGCGACCGGCCGCTTGATGAAAGGTCCGGACAGGTTCATGGCTGCTCTACCGCTTCCGCGGCTTCAGACTTGCGACCCCAGCGCCGACCGAGACGGTCGAAATACAGGTAGATCACCGGCGTGGTGAACAACGTCAGCACCTGACTCAGCAGCAGACCGCCGACCATCACCAGGCCCAACGGCTGGCGCAATTCAGCGCCGGAACCGGTGGCCAGCATCAACGGCACCGCACCAAACAATGCCGCCAGGGTAGTCATCAGAATGGGCCTGAAACGCAGCAGCGCCGCTTGATAAATCGCGGTTTCCGGGTCCATGCCCTGATTGCGCTCGGCGTCGAGGGCGAAGTCGATCATCATGATCGCGTTCTTTTTCACGATGCCGATCAGCAGAATGATGCCGATGATCGCGATCATGCCCAGGTCATTGCCGCTCAACAACAAGGCCAGCAAGGCGCCGACCGCCGCCGAGGGCAAGGTCGAGAGAATGGTGATCGGGTGGATGTAGCTCTCGTAGAGCACGCCGAGCACGATGTACATGGTCACCACCGCCGCCAGAATCAGCAGCAAGGTGCTCGACAACGATGCCTGGAATGCCTCGGCGGCGCCCTGGAACTGGGTCTGCACGCCAATCGGCATGCCGATGTCTTTCTGCACTTGTTCGATGATTTCCACCGCGTGCCCCAGCGCCACGCCGGGTGCGAGGTTAAAGGACATCATCACGGCCGGGAATTGGCCGATGTGAGTGATCGCCAGTTGCGCCTGACGCTCCTCGATGCGCGCCAGGCTGGACAGGCGTACTTGCCCGCCGTCGGTGGTCTTGACGTGAATCTGGTTCAGCGCATCCGGGCCGATCTTCTCGCCGGACTGCGATTGCAGCACCACGCGGTACTGACTGGCCTGGGTGTAAATGGTGGAAATCTGCCGCTGGCCGAAAGCGTCGTACAGCGCATCGGTGATGTTCGACACCGATACGCCGACCCGCGACGCTGCATCGCGGTCAATCACCAGATAGACCTGCAAGCCCTTGTCCTGCAAGTCGCTGGCGACGTCGGTCAACTCCGGCCGTTGCGTCAGTGCGTCCACCAGGCGACCGCTCCACAGGCTGAGCAACTCGGAATCTGGCGACGACATGCTGAACTGGTATTGCGTGCGGCTGACACGGTCTTCAATGGTCAAGTCCTGCACCGGCTGCATGAACAGGCGAATGCCAACCAGCTTGTCCAGTTCCGGTTGCAGACGGGCGATCACTTCGGTGGCGCTCAGGTCGCGGTTGCTGTGGGACTTGAGGTTGATCAGCAGGCGACCGCTGTTGAGCGTCGAGTTGTCGCCGTCGACACCGATGTAGGACGACAGGCTCTCCACCGCCGGATCGGCCAGGATCACCTTGGCCAGTTCCTGCTGCCGCTCGCTCATCGCCGCAAAGGAAATCGACTGCGGCGCCTCGGAAATGCCCTGGATAACGCCCGTGTCCTGCACCGGGAAAAAGCCCTTGGGCACGATCAAATACAGGAACACGGTCAGCGCCAGGGTGCCGATGGCTACCATCAGCGTCAGCGGTTGATGCTTGAGAACCCACTTTAACTTGCGGCCGTAAGCCGCGATCATCCAATCAATTGTCGCGCCGCTGGCCCGGTAGAAACGGCCCTGTTCTTCTTCCTTGGGTTCACGTTTCAACAACCGTGCGCACATCATCGGCGTCAGGGTCAGTGACACGACCAGGGAAATCAGGATCGCCACCGCCAGGGTGATGGCGAATTCGCGGAACAAGCGCCCCACCACGTCCGCCATGAACAACAGCGGGATCAGTACCGCGATCAACGACAGGGTCAGGGAAATCAGGGTAAAGCCGATCTGCTTGGCGCCCTTCAGCGCCGCATTAAGGGGACTGTCCCCTTCTTCGATAAACCGGGAAATGTTCTCCAACATCACGATCGCATCGTCCACCACGAAACCGGTGGCGATGGTCAGGGCCATCAAGGTCAGGTTGTTGACCGAGAAACCGGCGAGGTACATCACGCCGAATGTGCCGATCAACGACAGCGGTACGGCCACCGACGGAATGATCGTGGCGCTGAACCGGCGCAGGAACAGAAACGTGACCATGACCACCAGCGCGATGGCGATCAGCAATTCGTGCTGCACATCGGTGACGGAGGCGCGGATGGTCTGGGTGCGGTCGGTGAGGACCGTGACGTCGAGGCCGGCCGGCAGGTTGTCGGTGATGCTCGGCAGCAAGGCCTTGATACGGTCGACCACCTCGATAACGTTCGCGCCGGGCTGACGCTGAATGTTCAGCAACACCGCCTGGTTTTCATTGGCCCACGCCGCCAGGCGTTCGTTCTCGGCGCCGTCGACAATCTCGGCCACGTCCTTGAGGCGCAGCGGCGCGCCGTTGGCGTAGGCCAAAATCAGGTTGGCATAGTCCTTCGGCGAGGTCAGTTGGTCGTTGGCATCGAGCATCGAGACCCGGGTCGGGCCGTCGAAGTTGCCCTTGGGCTGGTTGACGTTGGACGCGCCGATCAGGGTGCGCACATCCGACAGGTTCAAGCCATTGGCCGCCAACGCCTCCGGGTTGACCTTGATCCGCACCGCCTGGCGCTGGCCGCCGGCAATGCTGACCATGCCGACGCCGCTGATCTGGGCGATTTTCTGCGCCATGCGCGTATCGACCAAGTCGTTAAGCTTGGGCAACAGCATGGTTTTGGAGGTGATGGCCAGGGTCAGCACCGGGGTGTCCGCCGGGTTGACCTTGTTGTACACCGGCGGTGCCGGCAGGTCCTTGGGCAGCAGATTGGTCGCAGCGTTGATCGCGGCCTGCACCTGCTGTTCGGCGACGTCCATGTTGATGTCGAGGCTGAAACGCAGGGTCAGCACCGACGCGCCACCGGAACTGGTCGACGCCATCTGAGTCAGGCCGGGCATCTGCCCGAACTGACGCTCCAGCGGCGCGGTCACGGCGCTGGTCATGACATCCGGGCTGGCGCCGGGATACAGCGTCATGACGCGGATGGTCGGGTAATCCACCTGAGGCAATGCCGACACCGGCAGCAGCCGATAAGCAATCACGCCCGCCAGGATAATGGCCAGCATGCTCAGCGTGGTGGCGACCGGGCGAAGGATGAACAGCCGCGAGATGTTCATGCGCCGCCCTTTTTCGCCTTGTCGGTGGTCGCCGGCTCAGCCGAGCTGGCTGCCGACTTGCCTTGCAGGTGCCCGGTCGGGGTGGTCGGCACGTCCTTGGTGTCGTTGACCACCTCCACTTCGCTGCCTTCCTTCAGGCGGTCGGTGCCTTCGAGGACCACACGGTCCCCAGGCGCCAGGCCTTCGGTAATCACCGTGTTTTCACCGTCACTGGCACCGACTTTCAACTGGCGGATCGCGACTTTCTTGTCACCGTCCAAGGCGTAGACGAAGGTGCCGTTAGTGCCGAACTGAATCGCCGCCGATGGCGCGAGCACCACGTCTTTCAAGGTGTCGGCCAGCAGGTGGACGTTGACGAACTGATTGGGGAATAGCGCCTGATCACGGTTATCGTAGCGTGCCTTGAATTTCAGGGTGCCGGTGGTCACGTCGATCTGGTTGTCCAGGCTCTGCAACACACCGGTGGCCTGCAACTTGGTGTCACCACGGTCCCAGGCTTCGGCCGGCAATTTGGCGCCGGTGCGGTAGCGTGCCAGGACGATGTCGAGGCTGTTTTCCGGCAAGGTGAAGGCGACGCTGATCGGTTGGGTCTGGGTGATGATCGCCAGCGCCGTGGTGTCGTTGGCCGCCACCAGGTTGCCGACGTCCAGCTGCCGCAGACCCACGCGCCCGGTTATCGGGGCGCGGATCCTGGTGAATTCGAGATTGAGCTTGGCGTCGTTGACCGCCGCCTGATTGGTCTTGACCGTGCCCTGGTACTGGGCGACCAGTGCTTCGGCGGTGTCCAGGGTTTGCTTGGCGATGCTGTCTTCCTTGAACAGGCCGCGATAACGCTCGACGTCGACCTGCGCGTTTTTCAGTTGTGCCTGGTTCTGCAGCAGCGTGCCTTCGGCCTGGAGCAAGGCGTTCTGGTAAGGGCGCGGATCGATTTCAGCCAGCAGGTCGCCGGCCTTGACCATCTGCCCTTCTTCGAAGGAAATCTTCATCAGTTCGCCGCCAACCCGACTGCGCACATTGATGGTGTTCAGTGCGGTAACGGTGCCCAGTGCCTTGTAGTACAGCGGAAAATCACCCTTGACCGCCGGCGCCACGCGCACCGGGATCGGTCCGGTCGCCCCGCCGAAGCCAGGACGCATCCCCCCCGACTTGCCGGTGTGGCCGGCCACGGCTTTCGGCGCAGCACCGTCCTTATTGGCAGTGCCGGCGGGCCAGAATTTCCAGCACAGGCCAGCGATGACCAACAGGACAAGCAGGCCGAGCAGCCAGCGACGAGGATTACGGGAAGCGGAGGATTGCATGGAATGATCAACCATTGGGCGCGTGAGCTTCTTTCTACGGGAGGCTGAACGATAAGCACTGGTGGGCATTAAGCAAAGCGCCTTTACCGGCAATTTACCTTCGGCTTACGTAACAGGAGATTTATCTAAGACACTGAAGCACAAATGAAAACGGCCTGGACAGAGGGGGCGTTCTCAGCTAATTACCCCGCCGCGCCGGATCTGCTGTTGTGCAGGGCAAGACGCGAGAAGCGTGGTTTGGTCATTCCAAATAAGCTTCGAGCAACGCAGCCCTGCACAACAGCAGGCCCGGCCCTTCGGGTTGTGCCTTAAAGCGGGCCAGCCTGCGTTGCAGGCCTTGGAAAGGGAACAACCATTCCCGGCGGCCTGCGCCTTGCCTGGCCCGCTTTAAGGCGACAACGCGGAGGGAAATTAACTGAGAACGCCCCCTCAGGCCGTTAACAATTGTAAAAGTAACCTTATTTCAGAACGGCGAGTGCCGCTTCGTAGTTCGGTTCTTCAGCAATTTCCTTGACCAGTTCGCTGTGCAGAACGTTGTCGTTTTCGTCCAGTACCACGACGGCACGGGCGGTCAGGCCTTTGAGCGGGCCGTCAGCGATGGCCACGCCGTAGTTCTCGATGAACTCGGCACCGCGCAGGGTCGACAGGTTCTGTACGTTTTCCAGGCCTTCGGCGCCGCAGAAGCGAGCTTGAGCGAACGGCAGGTCAGCGGAGATGCACAGCACCACGGTGTTGGCGATGTCGTTGGCCTGGGCGTTGAACTTGCGTACCGAAGTGGCGCAGGTCGGGGTGTCGACGCTTGGGAAGATGTTCAGCACTTTGCGCTTGCCGGCGAAGTTCGCCAGGGTCACGTCGGACAGATTGCCGGCAACCAGGGAAAAGGCTGGCGCCTTGGAACCGGCTTGTGGCAGTTGGCCGTTGACTTGAACCGGGGAGCCTTTAAGAGTGACTTGAGCCATGAACGGAGTCCTTCTGACGTTGTTGTGGAGAATTTTGAAGAGGCCGAAGTTAACCACGAAATGGCCCGACGACCTATGCCCGGATACAAATTGTGAAGTGTCGCCCCCTAAACTGGATACAACTCTTCCAAACGACACAGAAACCTGTAGGAGCGAGCCTGCTCGCGATAGCAGACGAACATTCAAAATGGATGTCGATTGGTACACCGCTTTCGCGAGCAAGCTCGCTCCCACAGGATCGGATGCGCACCCACTGTCTCAGCAACCGCAGCACATTTTGGTGCCGCGCCTCGAAAATCCGGCACATATCAACGCACCAGCGACAGCCGAACAGTTCGCGCAGCCGGTGTACAGCGTACCGCCCTCTCCCGCCTTCACCCGGTGTTCAAGATGAAAGGCAGCCACCGCCTCTATATTTCACACATTGCCTGTCGATTCGGCTCACGCCCATTCGACTAGACAGTGAATCACCCACCCTCCAGCGGAGATAAAACCATGCGATTCATGATCATTGTGAAAGCCAGCCCGGACTCCGAGGCCGGTGTGCTGCCCACCGAGGAATTGATGACAGCGATGGGCAATTACAACGAGGAACTGACCAAGGCCGGCATCCTCATCGACTGCGACGGCCTGCAACCGAGCAGCAAAGGCGCCCGGGTGCGTTTCTCCGGCGAAAAACGCACGGTCATCGACGGCCCGTTCGCCGAAACCAAGGAGCTGATCGCCGGTTACTGGATTTGGGAGGTCAAGTCGAAAGAGGAAGCGATCGAGTGGGTCAAACGCTGCCCCAACCCGATGCCGGGCACCGAAGCGGAGATCGAGATCCGCCCTATATACGGGGCGGAAGATTTCGGCGAGGAATTCACGCCGCAGCTACGCGAGCAGGAAGAGCGGATACGCGAGCAGATGAAAAAACGCTGAACATTGCAGGGGGTTAAGCGTCCAGCGCCACCTCATCAACACTTTTCTCGGGCAAGTCGATCACCACACCGCGCTCTCTTGCAGGTGCCAGGCTTGCCCGCGATGGCTTTTCTGCCACATCACCCAAGCCTCAGGTTTGCATTCAATTTCAATGCACAAAAAATACCGAAAACTGAACAAACATCCAAAGCCCCCGTCCGGCTGGCGAATCCGACGTTAGCTGCTAACTTCAACAAACATGTCATACAGGCTTGATAGGAAAGAGATTACGCAGCAGTGGCAACCGCGACACAACTGCCTTTCGGTAAATAGGAGTCTCGTATGCACTGTGCAATTCGCTTGGCCGGCTACAGCCTGATGACCATGTTCGTCAGTTGCGGCGTCGGTGCCCAGGACCTCGATACCCAAATCCGCAAGGCTGCGCTGGAAAACAGTCTGCCGGCCCAAGAAGCGATCCTTTGTTTCTACACGGGTTCTATGGCGATCGACCCCCCATCCCGTCCGGTACTCGACGCCGTCACAGCGGTGAAATGACGCCCAAGGGTTCACTATGACTAACCGCCTGTTGCTCACCGCGCTCTCGCTCGCCCTGAGCAACAGCGCCTGGGCCGACTTCACTGCTACTCCCGAAGACGCCCGGGGCATCGCCAAGGAGGCCTACCTGTATGGCTTCCCGGTGGTGGAAATGTACAAAACCCTTTACTCCCAAGCGGTTGACACAAAGAGCGCGAACTTCAAGGCGCCGTTCAATCGGATCGGCAACACCGCGAAGGCGTTCACCGCCAAGGACACCGCGTTCGTCACACCCAACGCCGACACGCCCTACTCCTTTGTGTGGATGGACCTGCGCGCCGAACCCGTTGTGCTGACCTTGCCGCCCATCGACGAGCACCGTTACTACTCCGTGCAATTGATCGACGCCTACACGCAAAACTTTGCGTACCTGGGCACCCGCAGTACGGGCAACAACGGCGGGCATTTCATGGTCGCAGGCCCCAACTGGCAGGGTCAGCAACCGGTAAAAATGGATCGCCTGTTGCGCAGTGAAACCGACATCGCCTACGCCCTGTATCGCACGCAGCTGTTCGATGAAAAGGACCTGGCCCAGGTCAAGAAGATTCAGAAAGGCTACAAGGTCGAAACGCTGAGCCACTACGTCAAGCAAAAGGCCCCACCCGCCGCGCCGAAGATTGCCTGGCCCAAACCCACCCCGACCATGAGCGATACCCCTGATCTGTTCCGCTACCTTAACTTCATGCTGGCCTTCGCCCCGGCGCAGGACGCGGAAAAGGACTTGCTCGCGCGCTTCAAGACCATCGGCATCGAGGCCGGCGAGCCTTTCAACCTGCACGACTTCACCGCAGAACAACGCCAGGCCCTGGAAGACGGTATCAGTGATGCCAAGGCGGAATTCGCCCGGTTCAAGAAAGACAAAGTCGATACTCACGAGGTCACCAGCGGCGATTTCTACGGCACTCGCGATCACCTCAAGGGCAATTACCTGTACCGCTACGCTGGCGCCAACCTGGGGATTTTCGGCAACTCGGCCGAAGAGGCCAATTACATCGGCTATTTCGTCGACAAGGACGGCAAGCCGCTCGACGCCTCGAAACACGATTACACCCTGCACTTCGACAAAGGCGCCCTGCCCCCGGCCGATGCGTTCTGGTCGCTGACGATGTACGACAGCAAGAACAAGTTGCTGGTGGCCAACCCGCTGAATCGCTACCTGATCAATTCGCGGATGCTGCCCGATCTCAAGCCCGACGCCGACGGTGGCTTGACCCTTTACCTACAAAACGAGGCACCGGCCAAGGACTTGCAAAGCAACTGGCTGCCTGCGCCTGAAGGCCCGTTCTTTGGGGTGTTGCGCCTGTACCTGCCACAACCCGAAGTTGCCAGCGGCCAGTGGAAAATGCCGCTGCTAACCCCCGTGCCTGCTAAACCATGAATTCCCACCCCATAGACCGCAGGAGCACCCCGACCGACACACCCGGTGCAAAACTCCTGTGCAGATCGATGGCAAACCGGCACAACTGAGCGCCCTGTACCTCTGGGGCAGACGCAGCCGCCTGGGTCTGAAACCGGGCAACCTCGGCCCGCGCCTGCAAAACCTGTTGCGCGCCTGTTGCAGCCGGCAACCGACCGAAGATCAGGCGCTGCGCCAACTGAAGAAATCCTTGGCTACGCTGCATAGTCAGACCTGTCACCACCCGCCCCCGGCAGCTGACGCGTTGCGCCCACTCAACCCTATTCACGAGAAGGACTTCCCATGACAAACCTGATGTCGACCCGCCGACGCCACGGGCTGAGGCTGCTGTTTGCGCTGGTCTTGAGCATGCCCCTGCTGGCCTTCGCGGCCGAACCCCTGCCCTCGTGGAACGACGGCCCATCGAAGCAAAACATCATCGAGTTCGTCCAGGCAGTCACCGACCAATCCAGCAAGGACTTCGTCAAACCCGAGGAACGCATCGCCGTCTTCGACAATGACGGCACGTTGTGGAGCGAACAGCCGATGTATTTCGAGTTGCTGTTTGCCCTCGAAGAGGTCAAGCGCACCGCACCGCAACACCCGGAATGGAAAACCACCCAGCCCTTCAAAGCGGTGCTGGAAAACGATCACCAGGCCCTGGCTGCCACCGGTATGGACGGCATCCTGAAGATTTTCGGCGCCACCCACACCGGCATGACCACCGACGCCTTCGATGACTACGCCAAGACATGGCTGAGCCAAGCCAAACATCCGAAAACCGGCAAGCCGTACACCGAGATGATCTTCCAGCCGATGCTGGAAATGCTCGATTACCTGCGCAGCCAGGACTTCAAGACCTACATCGTCTCCGGGGGCGACACCGCGTTCATGCGCGCTTTTGCCGAGAAGGTCTACGGCATTCCACCCGAGCAAGTGATCGGCACCACCTTCGTCACCGCGTTCCAGTTCAAGGACGGCAAGGCCTCGATCGTGCGCACCCCGAAACTGGCCCACAACGACGACGGCCCGGGCAAACCGGAAAGCATCGACGCGGTGATCGGGCGCCGGCCGATCCTCGCGTTCGGCAACTCCGATGGCGACCTGCAAATGCTGCAGTGGACCGCCGCCGGGCCGGGCAAACGCTTCATGGGGCTGGTGCACCACACCGACGCCAAGCGCGAATGGGCCTATGACCGTCAATCGCAGATCGGGCGTCTGGACAAGGCCCTGGACGAAGCCAAAACCCGTGGCTGGACGATTGTGGATATGGCATCCGAATGGCGCCAGATCTATCCGTTCGATGCGCCCGCTCCCGAGCAAGTGCAATAAAAAAGCGTTACGCCGGACTGCAGTAAACGTTTGTCGGTGCCTGAAGGTAAGACCCGAGGACTTTTCGACGCGAAACAGGTAGGGTGCGCAAAATCAAATTGCCACTAGTGGACGCGTCCCGGGTTTTCATGGAGTTGCACACGCAATGAGTTGCTGGACCACCCTTGGCCTCCCGGCCGATGCCGATACACGCAGTATCAAACGCCAATACGCAATCCTGCTCAAACAGACGCGCCCGGATGAAGACCCAGAGGGCTTTCAGCGTCTGCGTGAGGCGTATGAGCAAGCGCTGAGCATCAAGGAATGGGAGCAATTGCGCGAGGATGACTCGGGTAACGATGCCCCGTGGGACCTGAGCGGGCTGTCGGTGGTGGAAGTCGACACGCTGCAACGGGTCACGCGTTCGCTGGACGGTGTCAGCCGTGTCGAGCTCGAACAACGTTATGCCGCCGCCCTCGAACATGGCGCGGCCGATGTGACGGAAGACGCCGTGCTCAGGCATTGCGTCGAACACTTCGAGACCTGTGAAACACTGCTCGAATGGGCGATGGAAACCTTTCACTGGTTCAGTCTCTGGCAGCGCCTGGAACTGGACGAAGAACTGATCGTAGAACTGTCGCAACAGCGCGAGCGCTTGGCGGAGCGTCGTGAAGCGCCGATATTTCTGGCCCGGCAACAACGCCTCGCCGCAGAACCCGCTGCCACGCCAGAGCATCGCGCCGCCCACTTGCTGCTGGCGCCGGGCCCATTCAGTCAGCGCCGAGCCCTGGCCCGACGCTTGCGCGAAGACGATTGGGTGCACTGTCGAAAGCTGAGTTCTGCGTTATACGCCAACCACCCCGACATCTGCGCAGACCTGCCCGGCGGTACGCCGTTCTTCTGGCGTGACTGGGAACATACCTATGACAGCTGGCCGATTTACCTGGGTATTGTCCTGGCCTGTCTGGTCGGCACCTTTATTCAGTTCGCGCCGTTGGGCACGCGCCTGGGCGAATTGATCGGCGTCACGGTGTTCTGGTCGGTGATATTCGCGGTCGTCGGATGGGCACTCAACTGGCTGACGGCGCACGTTGCCCATCGCTTTTGGTGGCTGGACGATCGATTGAGTGTGCGCCTTTCGCCCTCGCTCATGCCCCTGCCGTTTGGAGTGCTGCGCGACCTGATTCCCTGCATTGCGATGGCGGCGGGCATTGGCACCGTGTATGGCGTGGTCGGCAGCATCGTTTACATCACAACACTGATGAGTGTCGGACTTATACGCCGACGGAAGGTCAAACCGCACGTTTCCTGGCAACACGCCAGCCCCTTGCTCAAACGCAGCCTGATGGGCGCGGGCATTTTGGTGCTGGTTTTAGTACTCGGCGTGTTCAAAGTGATCTCAAGCCAAAGTACGGTCAACCGCAACCAGGGCCTGCAACAGTGGACCGAACGCTTGTGCAGCCGGATGCCGGCCACCGCCAGCGAATGCAACGCACCGGCCACTGTTGAGCAGTGGTACGGACAGGAGAAACAGCCATGAACCCGAAATGGCTGTTCCCGGTGGCGACCCTTGTGATGTTGATCCTGATGGGGCTGGCCGGCTCTTCGAAATTCGTCGCCCGCATCGATTTGTGGCTGGATCAACACGACGCTCCGCTCACCGCACAGGCCAATGCCCTGAGCCCGATGATCGATTGCATCAACCGGGTCGACGTGCATTGGCGGGTCGCCTACGCACTGTACAAATCGCCGAAGCAACCTGCGGAACCGGTGCGAGACTGGATCGCCAACCAGCATGATTTCGACGACAACGGTGCCCGTGATGCGCCCGCCATTCAAAGGGATATCTGTTCGCCGAAAATCAGCGAAAAACTCAAGTTGCTGGACTACGACCCAACACTGGCGTTGAAAGCCGATGCCTACGCACAGGCATTACAGCAAGTGACGCCCTTTACGCAGCAAATCACCTTTTACCGACAGGCGCGTTTTTCGACCGCCATCAGTGAGGTGCAGCCCGCCTTTGCCGATCAATTCAGACCCAGGGCCGAGGACTACCTCACGGCGTCAACGGTACTGAGGCAGCAGGTTGAAGCGCTGGACCTTGAACAGCGGCGCGAGCAACTCAAACTGATCGAAACGCGCCTGGGCAAGGACATTCACTGGTATTTGCTGGCCTACATGATCCAGGCCAGGGACACGCTGAACCTTGTAACGGAGGGCGTGAACAATCGAAGCCTGACGCCGCAGGCACTGGCTAAAGCCATCGCCGAACTGCAATTGGCCTGGGATTACCTGCAGCAGTTCGGCCAACGCCATATGCAGGAAACGCAAAAACGTAACGAAGCACCCAGTTATCTCTGGTCGCACATCGCCAGGCCGACTCAGAAGTATCTGGATGCCTTGAATGCGCTGCACAAGGACTGGAAGAACAAGGCTGAACCACAGCGATTGAGTGATGATTTTTATGCGGTGACGCGTGGATATGATTCGCTGATCAGCCATTACAACCGACTGGCGCGTGCTGATTATTGAGTGATGTGTTGTTCTTGAGGCCGCCTTCGCGGGCAAGCCTCGCTCCTACAGGATCAGGTCGTTCATAAAGTTGACTAACGACTCAATAGCGTAGGAGCGAGGCTTGCCCGCGAAGCGACCATCAAGCGTCAACGCATCACTTGGACTTAAGCTTTAGAAAAGACTGGTGCAAATCCGACGCCCAACCATCAATCACGCCCTTCACGTCATCGGCCTTCATCACCTGAGACTCGTTTTCCAGCGGCTTGCCGGTGCCCTTGCGCACGACCTGGGCTAACACATGGTTATTGCCGCCATCGAGGAACACCGCTTCGGTGGCCAGATCGGTCTCCTGATCACGAATACCGCTGGCCGTGCTGACCGCCGCAGCCACCAGCGCAATCGGGATCACTTCATAAGGTTTCAGCCCTTCTGTCTTGCTGCTTACCGCCGTAATCGCGGCACGTACCACCATCACGCCCGGGCCAGGACCTGCGGCCAATGGCAGGGATTTACCCACCTCGCGCTTCAGCGCCTGGTCGTAGTAACCGGTGATGCCGTTGAGGGTCGCCTGGGGGATTTTCACCGTCGGTTGTGGTTTCGGATAGAGCTGGGTCGGCTCAATGTAGACGCTGGTGTATTGACGGATGTCGAGCTTGGGATCGACCCAGCGCATCACTGTCGCGCCCGAGGGTGAATTGGCTTCCTTGAGTTGACTGTAGTCCTTGAGAAAACCTGAATACTGGTCCGGCTCTACGACTTTGCTGGCACAGCCCACCACCCCGATCGAGGCAATGCACAACGTGCTCATCATTAACGCAAGCTTCATGCTGTAACTCCTGTCAGAAGGCCGACAACGGTATTGCATACGGGAATTACAGTTATAGCCAACGCACAGCGTTTTGTTGTCAAAAAGCACACTATTTATCTATCGCTGCGCAATGGCTCACAAGCGCCATTTGACAGACACAGAACCTCCGGCAAAGCTGCATCAAGCTTCAACGCACGCCTGACGGCCAATGCACTGGACTATGGAAGCTGCAATGCCGAAATATAAAAATAAAGCAGCAACCCCAACCCCTGATTCACCACCGACATTGATTAACCGTTACCTGTTTCCCATAACCATCGGCGTCTTGCTGGTGGCCGTGGCGGCAATCGGCTGGTTTCTGCTGTACAGCACGCCAGCGCCGATCAATACCGTACCCGTCAGTACGCCGACTGTTCAGCCGGCCAAAGCGCAACCCGTCGTCGTGACACCGGCGAAGATGGTCGATGAGCAACAATGCCGGGGCTGCCACAGCGAACAGATGAAAGATTGGCAAGGCTCCCATCACCAGTTGGCGATGCAGGAGGCCAATGCCGAAACGATGCTGGGCGATTTCAATAACGTCACGTTCAAGGCGCAAAACGAAACCACCCGTTTCTCGCGCAAGGACGACGGTTTCTGGGTCAACACGCCCGGGATTGACGGCAAGAATGCCGACTTCAAAGTGGCCTACACCTTTGGCATCGCGCCGTTGCAGCAATACCTGATCGAGGTCGGCGAAGGTCGCTTGCAAGCGCTGGGCGTGGCTTGGGATACCGAGAAAAACCGCTGGTTCCACCTCTATCCGGGCCAGGGCGTGAATTTCAAGAACCCGCTGCACTGGAGCAAGCCCAGCCAGAACGCCAATTTCATGTGTGTCGAATGCCACACCACTGGCTACAAGCGCAATTTCGACGCGGCCAAAAACACCTTCGACAGCCAGTGGAACAGCCTCGGTGTCGGTTGTCAGGCGTGCCACGGGCCCGCGTCCAACCACCTGGAATGGACGGCGAAGAAAGGTGATCTGATCCACGCCGGCTTTGCGGTCGACCTCAAGGACAAGGACGCTACGGTCGAAATCGAAACCTGTGCCCGCTGCCATTCGCGCCGCGCACCGCTGGGCGACGGCAACACCGTTGGCAAGCGTTTGATGGACGACTACCTGCCGAGCCCCCTGACCCGCGAGCTGTACGCGCTGGACGGCAAGATCAAGGATGAAGTGTTCGAACACGGCTCCTTCGCCCAAAGCAAAATGTTCGACAAGGGCGTGCGTTGCAGCAACTGCCACAACCCCCACAGCACCGAACTCAAGGCCCCGGGCAACGGCGTTTGCCTGCAATGCCACAACACCGCCGGCAAGACTTCGGTGACAGGCGTCGACGGCAAGGGTTTGCAAGCCAAGAACTACGACTCCATCGAACACACCCGCCACACCCCGGGCCAGCCTGGCTCCCAATGCGTGGATTGCCACATGCCCGGCAAGTTCTACATGGGCAACGACTTCCGGCACGACCACAGCTTCAGCATTCCCAACCCGGAGCGGGCAAAAAAACTCGGCACGCCGGACGCCTGCCTGACCTGTCACGAAGGCAAGGCCGGCGACAAGGTCACTGAGCAATTCAAACTCTGGAACACCGCCACCACGGCGCAGGCGCCACGCTACGACGAAAGCCTGTCGCTGATTCGCAACGGCCAGCCCGGCGCCGCGCAAGCCTTGTACGAACAGTTGCAGCGCAGCAACCTGCCGGCGATTCAGCGCGCCACCTTGCTGGCAGAACTGCCGCTGTACCCGAGCGAACAGGCCTTGAAACTCGCGACCAAGGACTTGAGCAACCCTGCACCGCAGGTGCGTGAAAGCGCAGTGCGGGCAATCAGTGCGTTCCTGCCGCCACCGGAGCGTGCGCCGCTGCTGACGCCGTTGCTGGACGATCCGGTGAAGGCGGTGCGGATCGTCGCGGCCCGGGACTTGCTGAGCGTCGCGCGTAACGGATTGGGCAGCGCCCAGGCCAACTGGAACGCGGCCATTGCCGAATACGAAGCGGTGCAAAAAAGCCTGGCCGAGCGCGCCGAGTCCAACCTGAACCTGGCGATGCTCTACCAGGCCAGCGGGCGCAACGACGAAGTCGAATCGCTGCTGCGCACCGCCCTCAAGCGTGATCCGGATTTCTACCCGGCGCTGGTCACGCTGGTGCAATGGCTGGAAGCCAATGGACGCGGCCAGGAAGCGCAGACGCTGTTGGCACAAAGCCTGAAAGAACACCCGGACAACGCCCTGCTGCAACACACCCAGGGCTTGGCGCTGGTGCGTGCGGGCCAGTCAGCGCAAGCCATGCCAGCCTTGCGCAAAGCCGCGCAACTGGAACCGCAGAACGCCCAATACGGCTACGTGCTGGCGGTGGCGTTGCACGACAGCGGCAAGGTTGATGAGGCATGCGAAGAGCTGGAGCGGTTGTTGAACGTGCAACCGGCCAACCGCAATGCGCGGTTGTCGCTGATCCAGTACTACCTGGATAACGGGCAGGAACCGAAGGCGCAGGTGCTGTTGCAACGCTGGAAGAAAATGAACGGGGGCGATCCGGCGTTGAAATGACCGATGGTTGACCCGAAGGCCTCTTCGCGGGCAAGCCTCGTTCCTACAGGGTTTATGCAATCCTGGTGGGAGCGTGGCTTGCCCGCGATGGCGTCAACCCGGTTTCAGATCGGATTTACCACGAAGAACCACTCTTCAACGCCAACTCCCGCCGGCTGTTCGCCCGCATCGCCTTGATCAGCGACACCGTGCCCACCAGGATAATCACCCCCGCGAACAAGAAGTCGATGGTGTACAGCTGGAAGTCCTTCATCGGCCCCACCAGCAACACCCGGATCGCACCGATACTCACCAGCGTGGCGAGAAAATCGATCCCCGGTTCATCGCGATAGAACACGTGCAGCAGCGGCAGGCACAGCACCAGCAACAAGAGCAGCACGATCACCTTGAACGAGCCTTTGCGCTCTACGCTGAACGCACACTCGTGGGCGCCGTAGGCCTTGTAGTCTTCGTCGCGGATCATCGCGTTGCGTTCGTTGATGTAGTCGACGCGGTTGTACTTCTGGACCGGCGTGAACGTGTTCGACATCTCCATCAGCGTGGTGATGTTTTTGAACCTCAAGTCGATGCGCTCGTTGCCCTTGAGGTAATACAGCACCGGTTTGTAGCCATAACGGTAGGTATCGAAGGGAAAATCCGTGGCCCGGCCCTGCACTCCGATGGGCCTTGGCTCAAGTTCGGCGTAGGCGCTTTTGTTGGCCGACGCGAGGTTGCGGCTCAGCGGCTGGACCTTGACCTGCTCAAGGAAAATCGGCGTGACGCCGAACGACCACTGCAAAGGTTCCAGGCGCAGGCGCAGTTCGTTGCGGCCCAGGTCATAGCGGTTGAAGGTGCGCTCGGACACCACCACGGCACCACTGAGCATGAACTCGCCGCGCACCGTGTTGGTGATGCGCAGCGTCAGTTGATCCTTGCCCAATAGCGCGGCATCGCTGGCCGGTGGCGTGCCGCACCAGGCCGTGCTGTCGAAGGCTCCGCCCAACTGGCCGTCACGGTTTTCCTTGAACACGTAAAAATAACTGGCCCACAGCGCCAACATCAGCAACAGCGCAATCAGCCCCAAAACCTTTTTGCCCACACTCAAACCAGACTCCTTTCTTTACCGACTCCCTGATGAGGCGTGGACTCTACCAAAATGCCATCAGCGGCCCAAGCAAAAATGCCGAGGGCGCGCCCGTAGCAGCTGTCGAGTTTGCGAGTCTGCGTTCGCCTGCGCAGCAGTCGAGAAATCAGTTTGCACGTTGTGTCATGAGTACCGCGTGCTCCGGGTTTACGACGGCTCCGCCGCCGAACGCAACCTCGTGCGGCTCGACCGTTGCTGCAAACATCGGTGTCGGTTTCAGCGTCTTCTGAATAACGGCCGCGGTTCAATCACTGAACGCCCATAGAGCACACTCATCCCGGCCAGTCCCTTCAGCGCATCCTCAGCGGATTTATCTTCGCGCACGGCAAAGCTATCGAACCCGCATTGGCGCATGTGGCTGAGCTGATCGCGCAGCACATCACCGACCGCGCGCAACTCCCCCGTCCAGCCCAAACGAGTACGCAGCAGGTACGCCTGGCTGTAACCGCGTCCGTCGCGGAAACTCGGGAAATCCAGGGCAATCAGCGGCAATGAGTCAAACCACGGCTTGAGACTTTCCACCTCGTCGTCAGGCCCCAGCCACACTGCATACTGTGCGGGCGCTTGAAGCCAGCGACTCAACGGCAAAATCACAGACCCGTCCGGCAATTCACCCTCTGCGTCCCTGACCAGCACCCAAGGATCGTCAGCCACAATCCGCGCCACGCCCTCCTCCAGTCGCAACAGATTGTTCATGCCGAGACCTCCAGCAACTTTGGATAAACCTGCTCCTTGAACGGCTCAAGACCAATGCGCTGCAAGGTGTCGACAAACAGTTCTTCGCTCTCGCGGTAATCGACGAACGTGGCGATGATCCGCTCGATCACCCCGGGCACCTCAGCCGCGCTGAAGGACGGGCCGATGACTTTGCCCAGGGCGCTGTTCTTGCCCTGGCTGCCGCCGAGGGTGATCTGGTACCACTCGCTGCCGTTCTTATCGACGCCCAGAATGCCAATGTTGCCGATGTGGTGGTGACCGCAGGCGTTCATGCAGCCGGAGATGTTAAGGCTGATGTCGCCCAGGTCGTGGAGGTAATCCAGGTCCTCGAAACGTGCCTGGATCGCTTGGGCAATCGGGATCGATTTGGCGTTGGCCAGCGCGCAGAAATCGCCGCCGGGGCACGCGATGATGTCGGTCAGCAAACCGATATTGGCGCAGCCCAGGCCCTGCTCGCAGGCCAGGCACCACAGGGCGTAGAGATCGGCTTTGGGTACGTCCGGCAGCACGATGTTCTGTTCATGGGCGATGCGAATTTCGCCGAACCCGAACTGTTCGGACCACTCGGCCACGGCCAACATTTGCTCGGTCGTCACGTCCCCCGGTGGTGAGTCGAAGCCCGGTTTGGTCGACAGCACCACGCTGGTGTAACCCGCGACCTTGTGCGGTTGAACGTTGCGCGTAACCCAACGTGCGAAGGCCGGGTTCTCGGCCAGGCGCGTGCCGAAATTCAGGTCCGTGTCGGACAGTGAACGGTAATCGGGAGCCACGAAGGCACTGGCGACCCGCTCATATTCGACGTCGGTCAACTGCGCCGGACCGTCCTTGAGGTACTGCCATTCTTCCTCCACTTCCCTGGCGAAAGCTTCGATGCCCAGGGCCTTGACCAGAATCTTGATCCGCGCCTTGTACTTGTTGTCGCGTCGGCCGTGACGGTTGTAGACCCGCAGCACCGCCTCGACATAGGAAAGCAAATGCTGCCAGGGCAAACCCTCGCGAATCTGCAATCCAAGAATCGGCGTGCGCCCCAACCCGCCACCGACAATGACCCGCAGCAGCATCTGCCCACTGTCATCGCGATAAAGATAAAGGCCGATGTCATGCATCATGATCGCGGCGCGGTCCTGCTCCGCCGAGCAGATGGCAATTTTGAACTTGCGCGGCAGGTACAGAAATTCCGGGTTGATGGTCGACCACTGGCGCAGGATCTCGGCCAGCGGTCGCGGGTCCATCAGTTCGTCCGCCGCCACACCGGCAAACGCTTCGGTGGTGATGTTGCGCACGCAGTTGCCGGAGGTCTGGATCGCGTGCATCTCGACCTGGGCAAGTCGTTCGAGGATATCCGGCACCTGCGCCAGTTCGATCCAGTTGAACTGCATGTTCTGCCGAGTGGTGAAGTGGCCGTAACCGCGATCATAGTCCCGGGCGATGCTCGCCAGCGTGCGCATCTGCCTGGCGCTCAGGGTGCCGTAAGGAATCGCCACGCGCAGCATGTAGGCGTGCTTTTGCATATACAGGCCGTTCTGCAGTCGCAACGGCAGGAACTCTTCCTCGCTCAACTCGCCCGTCATGAAACGCTCGACCTGATCGCGAAACTGCGCAACCCGCTCGAAGACCAAGGCCCGGTCATAGTCGTCGTACTGATACATGTAGCTACCTCATCAGGGTGGATCGCACGCTCTGCTACAGGGTGGCGGTGCTTGTGGCAGTGACTATGAACCTACGGCGCAGCGCGTTACAGATTCACCTGAGTGCTAAAAAACCGTATCAGAGTGCGTCAGATCACCGCAGGCAGGCCTCGTATCTGATCCGCATAAACTCGGTTTTTCTGAGTCTGTTTTGTTTCGGGCAGGGTTTCTACAGTGGACGACATGCCAGTCCGGGTGGCCTGGCAAGACTTTGCAACCGTGGAAGCATTGACCATGAGCACAGCAACAATCGGACAGGCCTATAACTACAAGGTCGTCCGCCAATTCGTCGTGGCAACCATCGTCTGGGGCGTCGTGGGGATGGCAATGGGGGTGTGGATCGCCTCGCAATTGGTATGGCCCGAGATGAACCTCGACCTGCCGTGGACCACCTTCGGCCGCTTGCGCCCGCTGCACACCAGCCTGGTCATTTTCGGCTTTGCCGGCAGCGCGCAATTCGCCGCCAGTTACTACGCGGTGCAGCGCACGTGTCAGGTACGGCTGTACTCCGACAAACTGGCCGCGTTCACCTTTTGGGGCTGGCAGTCGGTGATTGTGGTGATGCTGATCACCCTGCCGCTGGGCTACACCACCACCAAGGAATACGCCGAGATCGAGTTCTCCGGCGCGGTGTGGATGACCGTGGTCTGGGTCGCCTACGCCATCGTCTTCTTCACCACCGTGGTGCAGCGCAAGACCAGGCACATCTACGTCGGCAACTGGTTCTTCGGTGCCTTCATCGTCGTGATCGCGATGCTGCACGTGGTCAATCACCTGTCGATTCCGGTGGACTGGTTCAAGTCCTATCCGGTGTATTCGGGGGCCACCGACGCCATGGTGCAGTGGTGGTACGGGCATAACGCTGTGGGCTTTTTCCTGACCACCGGGTTCCTGGGGATGATGTATTACTTCGTGCCGAAACAGGTCGGGCGGCCGGTGTATTCGTATCGGTTGTCGATCGTGCATTTCTGGGCGCTGATCACCCTGTACATCTGGGCCGGCCCGCACCATTTGCACTACACCGCACTGCCGGACTGGGCGCAGTCGCTGGGCATGGCGATGTCGCTGATCCTGCTGGCACCGAGCTGGGGCGGGATGATTAACGGCATGATGACCCTGTCGGGCGCCTGGCATAAATTGCGCACCGACCCAATCCTGCGCTTTTTGGTGCTGTCGCTGGCGTTCTACGGGATGTCGACGTTCGAAGGTCCGATGATGGCCATCAAAACGGTCAACGCCCTCTCCCATTACACCGACTGGACCATCGGCCACGTCCACGCTGGCGCCCTCGGTTGGGTGGCGATGATCACCTTCGGGGCCATTTACCACATGGTGCCGAAAGTCTTCGGTCGTGAGCAGATGTTCAGTACGCCGCTGATCAACTTGCACTTCTGGCTCGCGACCATCGGCACGGTGTTGTATATCGCCTCGATGTGGGTCAACGGCATCACCCAAGGGTTGATGTGGCGTGCGATCAACGACGACGGCACCCTGACCTACTCGTTCGTCGAGGCCTTGCAGGCCAGCCATCCGGGGTTCGTGGTGCGCTTTGCCGGTGGGGTTTTCTTCCTCAGCGGCATGTTGCTGATGGCCTACAACACGTGGCGCACTGTGCGGGTTTCGGACATGGCGATGGCCGAACGTGAAGCGCAGATTGCGTGAGGTTTGAGATGACCGAGATAGTGCTGAATTTGTTCGGGGTCGTGGGGTTTTGGCTGGCAATCGAGTATTGCCTGAAACTCCAGACGGCCGAGAGCCTGGAGGACGCGAGCCTGATTCCGTTTGCCGATGACCCTGAGGTGGCGCGGCGGGTGGAGTTGGCGACGGGGAAGACTGTGAAGGCGGTAGCCCCCGAAGAAGCTAAACCCGGTTGGGTCAACCTGGAAATCTGACACACCACACATCCAAATGTGGGAGCGAGCCTGCTCGCGATGGCGCAGTGTCAGTCGATATTAATGCTGACTGATACACCGTCATCGTGAACAGGCTCGCTCCCACAGGATTATGTGTAAGGTCAGAGAATCAGCCGCGTTCGCGGGGGATCAGGCTCTGCAACTGCTGCGCCAGGAAGTTCGCGTCGAAGGCAAACGTATCCGGGTCTTTCAAACCATTGGTCTTGCGCCATTGCCAGCTCGTCGAAGGCGGCAGGCACACCAGCGAAATGCTGCCATACCGCGCGGCCGTCAAACCCATCACCGCCAACGAAATCTGACCACCGACGCCCATCACGTCCGGCACGAACTCCACCGGTTTGCCGGCAATGACAATGCTCAGTTTCTCGGTCTTGAACGTCGACGACTCGACCGGAACGCTCGGCCCTGAAGCGACATACACCTCGCGACTCACTTCCAGCAGGTTCGGCACCTGGATCGGCTCCAGCCATTGCTGGATCTGGTCGAACAGTTCACCAATGCGCGTCGCCCACACGGCCGATTGCGACTCAAACACTTGCTTCTTGTGCGCTTCGCTTTCTGCATAGTGGCGAAGCATCTCGCCCAGTTGCTGTACGTCGTCCATTGCGGTGTTCCTTTGGTTGAAGCGGTGCTGCGGACGTTGAGCATGGCAGATGCGCGCTGCCGGCGTACGACTAAAAGCGTGAACGGTATTGGCTGGGGGTCATGGCCAGGTATTTGCGAAACGCGCTGCCCATGTGCGACTGATGGGCGAACCCCGAATCCAGGGCGATATTGGCCAGGCTCAGGTCTGTGCGTTCGATCATGCGGCGTGCCGCTTGAAGGCGAACTTCCACCAGATAAGCATGGGGCGTCAGGCCCATGGCCTGGGTGAAATCGCGCAGGAAACGCAGCGGATTCTGCCCGTAGGTGTCGGCCAGTTGCGCAAGCGTCAGAGGCTGGTGGAACTGCCCGGCGATCTGCTCCAGCACCCGGACGAAGGACATGGACGTGATCCGCTGTGTGGTGTCGATTTTCTGCCGGGTCAAGCCAACGAGCCCCAGCGCACACTGCTCAAACGCCAGTGGATCGGGCTGCGGCGCGAGCAACAGACGCCGCACCGCTCGTGCCAGGGTCAGCGCACGTCGATTGCCTGAAGACTGCACACGGCGGGTGACACAGGGTAACTGTTCATCGGCAAACGGTTCGTCCAGGCGCATCAGCAGGTATTCACCACCGGTGACGGACTCGGAGAACACCTCGACGCCGATCGGCGTATACGCCAAGACGCCGGGCAAGGTATCGAAATCCACCCGACGGTCGGAATCGATGGCGTGCACACCCTGCTGACGCTCCAGCGTGACCCCAAGCGTTTGCGACTGCGCCGCGTCACGCGCACTGTACGCCGCACGGGGCAAGAGTTGCAGGCAGACTTTGCCGTCGAACAAACGCTGACTCATGACATCAGGCATGTGAAATTTCCTGATAGATCGAAACCGGGATCCACTGGACACTCTCTCGCAAAGGGTTGCCAACAACAGGAGCACGCCATGCGCACCATCGGCCTTATCGGCGGCATGAGCTGGGAGTCCAGCGCCGAGTATTACCGCCTCATCAACCAACAGGTTCGCGACCGGCTCGGGCCGTTGCGTTCGGCGAAATTGCTAATGTACAGCGTCGACTTCGGCCCTGTCGAACAGGCCCAGCATGCCGGGCGCTGGGACGACGCGGCGGCGATTCTGGTGGATGCGGCGCAGCGACTGCAGGCCGGTGGTGCCGAATGCGTGGTGCTGTGTACCAACACCATGCACAAGGTGGCCGGGCAGATTCAGGCCGCGATCAGTATTCCGTTCCTGCACATCGCCGACCCGACCGGTCAGGCCGCCGTGGAGGCCGGAACGCTGAAAGTCGGGTTGCTCGGGACGGCGTTCACCATGGAACAGGACTTTCTCAAGGATCGCCTGAGCGCGATGGGGTTGACGGTGCTGGTGCCGGACGCCGAGGAACGCAACGCCGTGCACCGGATCATCTATGACGAGTTGTGCGTCGGGGTGATCAGCGAGGCGTCACGCAAGGTGTATCAGCAGGTCATCGAGTCGCTGACTCGGCGTGGCGCCCAGGCGATCATTCTCGGCTGCACGGAAATCGGCCTGCTGATCAAACCCGAGCACAGCGCCCTGCCCTTGCTCGACACCACCGAACTGCATGCGCAGGCGGCAGTGGCGTTCGCGTTGGGCGACTGAGTCAGTCGGACTTGAGTGAGCGGCGCAGGCGCGCCATGCTCAGGGTATCGACCAGCCGGCCGTCCCGCACGGCGTAGTCACGGAACAGGCCTTCGGTCTCGAAACCGAACTTGCGGTACAGCCCGATGGCCGCTTCGTTGTCGGCGTACACCGAAAGCTCGACCCGCTGCAGGTTCATCCAGTTGTCGGCGACGTCCAGCGCCGCTGCCAGCAGTTTTGAGCCCACGCCTTTGCCTTGCCATTGCACCGCGACCGCCATGCCGAGATTGCCGGCATGGCTGCGGCGGATCCGCGAGAACTGCTCCAGACCAATGTTGCCGATGACCGCGCCCTGATGCAGCGCCACCAGCTTCACCAGCCGCTCGTTATCCGAAGCCAGGCGTTGGCGCCAGATCTCGGTGGATTGAAACGGCATTTGCAGGACCTGACGGGTAATCGCCGGCTCGTTGTAGAGCGCGGTGACGCCGTCGATGTGGGATTCGCTGAAGCGTTCGAGGGTGATGACAGAATCGGTGGCGGGCATGGTTGACTCATCCTTGATGCAGACATGGCCGCTTACTCTACAACACCATCTCGCGATGTGACCAGAACCCGATTGCAGGACAAGCCCTGTAGGAGTGAGCCTGCTCGCGATGACGGCGTGACTGTCGACATTGATGTCACTGACATTCCCTCTTCGCGAGCAGGCTCGCTCCTACAGGGTTGGATAGGCGTTCAGGCTTCGAACCACTCCCGCCGCTCGTTGAAGGTGTTGTGAATCAGTTCGACGATCATCTGCACCTCGGCCTGCCCCGCAGACTCGGCATTGACCGCCATCCACACCTGGCGCTGCATCGGCTGGTCGAACAACCCCGATAACGCGACCAGCCCCCTGTCAAACTGGCTCATGTAATTGGGCAGCAAACCAATGCAGGCGCTGCAACGAATCATTTCCAGCATCAGCTCATAAGAATGCAACTGCACCACGCCGGCCAGACGCTGATCGACCACGCCATTCCACGGCCGAAAACTCTCGATCTGACGATCAGGCTGCCATTGCACCAACATGAAGTCAGCGAGGTCATCGAGGCTGTCGGGGCGGGCCGCTACCCGTGAATAACGTTTGGCGATATGCGGCAGATAATCCAGTCGCGCCAAAGGCTGAGGCTCGCTGACAGGGAAACTCGGGCCCGGCAGCGGTGACTCGGTGCCTGCCAGCCACAGCACCACATCTGCACTGACCGCTCGCAGCGACAGTTCGCTGTCCAGCGTGATGATGTCCAGGCGCACGCTGGCGTTGCGTCGCAGCAACGAGACCAGATCGCGGCCCAGGATGTCGTGCAGGATCGACTCGGCCACAGCCAGCCGAATCAGCGGCTGTTCGATCACCGGTACGTCGTGTTCATGGGCCAGGGCGATCAATTGCGCCTGAAGCTGCAACCCTTCACGGCTCAAGGCCAGGCCATTGTCCTGGTGATTGAACAGCGAACACTGCAATTGCGTTTCGAGCTGCGCGAGGTGTTTGCGCAACTGAGTTGATTTGATGTTGAGGCTGCGGGCCGCTTGCATGAAACAGCCGCAACGGGCGCTGACCCGGAAAGACTGCGCCAGTACCGGATCGATACCGGCGGCGTGGGTGGATTCCATGAATGACATCAATGACTCCTGTCGATCTATCCTTGAAGCCCTCATCCTGCGCAGCGTTTATGAACCTGACGTGACACCTACGGCGGAAAATCGATTCAGCTGCTGGGGCTTTGCCGAAAACTCACCGCCAGGCGATTCCAGCTGTTGATGGTGGTGACCGCGATGGTCAAGTCGACCATTTCGCTTTCGTTGAACTGCTCACGCGCCACGGCGTAGACGTCATCCGGCACATGGCTTTCGGAAAGCAAGGTCACCGCTTCGGTCCAGGCCAGCGCCGCGCGTTCACGAGGGTTGAAGAAGCCGCTGTCGCGCCACACCACAATCGAATACAAGCGCCGATCCGTCTCGCCAAGGCGCCGCGCATCCACTGAATGCATGTCGGTGCAGAAGGCGCAGCCATTGAGTTGCGAGGCGCGGATCTTGATCAAATGCAGCAAGGCTGGCTCGATACTGAGGTTGCTGGTCAAGGCCTCCATGGCAATCATCGCTTTCATCGCTTTGGGCGACGCACTGTAGTAATCCAGGCGGGAACTCATGTGGTGACCCTTTTGGATCAAATGAAGACCCCCAAGGTAGGCGCTGACGCAGCGGCGTTACAGATCCAATTCGGCGAAAAAGCCGTGGACCATTCGGCGGCAGACCAATCCCGGGTTTTTCGCCCACGCAACTTCTGCACGGCGGCTCATGCGGGTAATCTGGCGCGACGCACACGCGCCTCAATCGCTCCAGGAGCCTCGCCGGTATGGAACTTCATGTTGTCATCAACGGCCGCAAGGACCTGGCAGGCCAGTTGTACAACCAACTGCGCAGCGCCATTGAATCCGGCCGCCTGGCAGCCGGGACGCAACTGCCACCCAGTCGTTTGTTGGCCGAACAGCTGGGCATTTCGCGCAAGACCATTTCCGACACCTACGCGCAACTGACCTATGAGAACTTCCTCACCGGGGTGATCGGCAAAGGCACGTTCGTCAACGCCCGGACAGCCAAAGCCGCCCCCAAGCAAAGCCATTCACAGCTGGCGAGCTTCGAGGTGATCGAGTCCTGGCGCAACCTGCCGGTGTTTCTGCGCCACCCGACCCTGGAGGGCTCGTTACGCTACGACTTCATCGGTGGCGCGACCAGCAAAGGCCAGTTTCCGCAGGACGATTGGCGGCGCTGCACCTCTCACGCGTTGCGCCAGATTGCCGGTTCCAAGGGCTTCTACAGCCTGCCCGAAGGCCTGCCGGCGCTGCGCAACGCGATCGCCCGGCACATCGCATTTTCCCGTGGGGTCAATTGCCAGGACGAAGACGTGGTGGTGTGCAATGGCGCGCAACAGGCGCTGGACCTGATCTCCCGGGTGCTGACCCGTCCGGGCAGCATTGTCGCCATGGAAGACCCCGGCTATCCGCCGGCTCGCCTGTTGTTTGGCACCCATGGGGCCACGGTGATCGGGGTGCCGGTGGATGCCGAAGGGATTGAGGTGGACAAGATTCCCTTGGGCACCCGGCTGATTTACGTCACGCCGTCCCACCAGTTTCCGCTGGGCATGCCGATGAGTCAGGCACGCCGGGTTGCGCTGCTGGAACGGGCTTATGAGTTGGGCGCAATCATCATCGAGGACGATTACGACAGCGAGTTTCGCTACGAAGGCCGCCCGACCGATTCACTGCAAAGCATGGATGAGCGCGGCATCGTCGCCTACGTCGGGACCTTTTCGAAAACCATGCTGCCGGAGCTGCGCCTCGGTTATGCGGTGTTGCCGCCGGCGATTCTTGAAGCCGTCATCCGCGCCAAGCAACTGACCGACCTGCACACCTCCACCCTGCCCCAGTGGGCGCTGGCCAAGTTCATCGCCGAAGGTTGCCTGCTCAAGCATATCCGGCGCTGCCATACGATCTATGCCGGACGTCGCGAGCGGATCCTGTCGCGCATGGCGGGCGACCTTTCGCCCTGGCTTGAACCCGTGCCCACCACGGCCGGGTTTCACATGGTGGTGATGTGCAAAGTGCCTATCGATATTCCGTTGGTGATCGAACTGGCGAAAAAGGTCGAAGTCGGCCTCTACGCTATCGACAGCTTTTTCTACCAGCAAGCGCCACGGGCCGGGCTGTTCCTGGGCTTTGGCGCCATCGAAACCCTGGACATCGACATCGCCCTGGACCGTTTGCGCGACATTTTGCAGCAGGTGGCCTGATCGATTGGTCTGCGGCTTTATCCAGCGATTGGCTATTGGCGGTCCACAGGTGCAGGCCTATCCTGCATAAGCGTTATCCCTCAGTGAGCAGGATTCGTCCGGCCTGATTCAGGAGTGTGAGCAATGTCCAACGAAGTGATCAATACCGTACAGGTGCAGGCCGCCGCCGGCCGCTCGGAAGAACTGGGTAAGCAACTGCAAAAGATTGTCGACACCCTGCGTCAGCAACCGGGCTGTGATTCCTATATGGTCGACCGCTGCCCAGAGGACAGCAACCGCTGGACCGTCAGCGCCCGCTGGCAATCGGAAGCGGCCATGCAATCGCATTTCAACTGCCCTGAAGTACAAGGCTTTATTGGCCTGATCGACAACCGATTGGCGAACTCCGTCGACTTCAACAGCTTCCCGATCCGCTGAACGCCCTGTAGCTGCCCTGTGGCGGAGGGCTTGTCCCCTCGCCACAGGGCCGCTGCAGATTGGTCCCCTCACCTTCGCGAATATTGGCTGTTTGATTGGCCCCACCTGCGCACTACTGTTGTTTCTGACAACTAAACCAACCGCAGGTGAATGACCATGAAAGCTTTGCGTATCCTTGCTGCTCCCCTGGCTGCCCTCGCCCTGACCGTTTCTGCGACTGCCATTGCTCACGAAGGCCCTTCAGAAAAGATCACGGTATTGCAGGATGAAGCGCTGAAAAACGTGCCCGGCAAAAAAGCCATGATGATCGAGGTCGACTACAAACCCGGCCAATCGTCGATTGCCCATAAGCATGAAGGCACTGCCATGGCCTACGTGCTGTCAGGTGCGGTTATTTCTCAAGTGAAGGGTGAGAAAGCAATCACTTACAAGGCCGGACAGTATTGGTACGAACCCGCCGGCTCGGAACACTTGGTTTCGAAAAACGCCAGTGCAACCAAGACTGCCAAACTATTGGTATTCATGGTGTTGTCCCCCGACGAGAAAGTGTTGATCCCCTTGGAAAACTGATAGCTGAAGGGATAGCCATAAATAAAAAGGCGCGAATTAACATTTCGGGCCTTTTTATTTCCCGGCGTGATTACTGGGCCTCGCTTAAACCCAATTAAACTATCGGCCAGCCAAGAAGTGCAGCGACTGGCTATTTCATTGTGCAGCGACAGGTTTAGTCTGGATAACTCGCCGGATATTCCGACATTACAACTTCCGACTCATGTTGTTTCACTGGAGTAACACCATGAAACTTGCGCTTGTCAGTACATTAACAATGACCCTCATCCTGGCGGGCTGCTCTGTTCCCACTGCGCCCAAAGCCGGGTCTTCGCTGGAAGGCCTTTTTACTGGACCGGTTGGCCGCAGCAATGCCACGCACGTCCCCAACGGCCACCAGGTTTCGTTGGGTATCGTCTACAGCCGCAACACCCAGGCCAACCGCGACTACCTGCAACACTACCAGGCCAACGCCGGCACCGGCTTCGGCCAGAGCCTGCTGGTGCAATCGATCCACGACGCCTACGTGGCCACCTCCAGACCGGACCATGCCGTGGACTGGGTCAAGGCATCGTTACAACGCCAGTTCGGCTCGGTGACGGTGTATCCGGACATGCAAAGCCTCAGGGCGGCGAAGCCCGACGTGGTCGCCATTGTCGACACCCGCAGCCAATTGATCACATCGCGCAGTTCGGATATCGAAGCGCATGTGAGTGCGCAGTTCTACGACTCAAACTTCAATTACATCGGCACTGCTCAAGGGCATGATGCCAAAGCGTTGAGTCCGTTATGGGCCGATTACAAGCGCAGTGAAGAGATTGTGGCGGATATTAACGAGCAACAGAATGTGCAAATTCGGGCACTGCAAAAGTTTGATCAATCGCTCAACAATTTAGTGATGCAACCCACAGAGACACTATCAGCCATTGAGTCAAAACAACTTCAAGCGTCGTACTAGCGCTCAGCATAATCTTGCCTTTAATCACAATGAAATGAGCACGTCCACCCCCAAAAAAACCCGCATCTCTCAATGCGGGTTTTTTTCATTCAACAGCCGATCAGGCAGCCGGTTCCAGCTCCGCAGCTGCTGTGACAGGCGCAGGCACTACCGCTTGCCCGCTCAACGCCAGGTCCAGCAACTCACGGTTGGCCACCGCGTACATGGCGTAATCGGTACCGCTGGCGGCACGGATTTCCACCAGCATCGCGCGCCAGCGTTCGATCATGCCTTCGTGCTCTTCCATCCACAGCGCCAGGCGGGTTTCCACGTCCTGAGTGCCGTCGCCCTGTTGCAGGACGGAGATGGTGATCGCACGTTGCTGCCAGTCGACGTCATCACGGAACGCTTCACGGGCCAGGGCCTGCCAGTTGTTTTCAACCGGCAGAGCGCTGATCTGTTGCAGGTACCAGGTGATGTCCAGCGCGCTGCCCACGGCGAAGTAGGCCTTGGCCACGTCTGCAGGGTTCTGGCCGGTCACGTCGGAGGCCTCGATGATCGGCAGCAGGGTGTACAAGTGCGAAGTGCCAGCCACCATACGTGCGAGCAACTCCGGCACACCGGCTTCGACGTACGCCTGATAGCGGGCCTGCCAAGTGTCGCGGATCTCGCCACTGAGCAGTTCGTCGAGCTTCAGCCCCAGCTCCTTGAGGTGCGGACCGAAGTGCGCAACGTCACGGGCAGCGTTCTGCTCGTTGCGACGGGCACGCAGGAACCAGCGCGTGGCGCGACGGCCCAGGCGCATCAGCTCGTCCATCAGCTCCAGTTGCACGTCGGCGGAAACCTGATAATCCAGGGATTCGATCTGACGGAACCAATGCGGGAGATGGAAGATGTCACGCACGATCACATAAGCACCGGCCACGTTCGCCGGGCTCATGCCGGTCGACTCTTTGAGTCGCTGAACGAAGGTGATGCCCATGTGGTTGACCAGATCGTTGGCGATCTGGGTGCTGACGATTTCGCGCTTCAGACGGTGACGGCGCATGGCTTGGGAAAACTTGCTCACCAGGCTTGGCGGGAAAGCGGTTTCCATGTCACGCGTCAGGTAATCGTCGTCCGGCACCTGGGAATTGAGCAGCGCTTCCTTGAGGTCGATCTTGCTGTAGGAGATCAGCACCGACAGCTCGGCACGGGTCAGGCCGTGGCCTGCAGCGACGCGCTCGTTGATGGCTTCTTCGGCCGGCAGGAACTCGATGGCGCGATCCAGCTTGCCGCGACCTTCCAGATCGTTCATCAGGCGCTTGTATTCAGCGATCCGCGGCAAGGCACGACGCGCCGCCAGGGACAGGGCCTGGGTCTGCTTGTAGTTGTTGCCCAGCACCAGGTTGCCGACTTCGTCGGTCATGCTCGCCAGCAACTGGTTACGTTGCTTGTCGGTCATGTCCCCGGCCTGAACCACTTCGTTCAGCAGGATCTTGATGTTCACTTCGTGGTCGGAGCAGTCCACGCCACCGGCGTTGTCGATGAAGTCGGTGTTGGAACCGCCGCCATTGAGGCCGAATTCGACACGACCCAGTTGGGTCATACCGAGGTTACCGCCCTCGCCCACCACTTTGCAGCGCAGTTCGTTGCCGTTCACGCGCAGTGCATCGTTGGCCTTGTCGCCGACATCGGCGTGGCTTTCGGTGCTGGCTTTGACGTAGGTGCCGATACCGCCGTTCCACAACAGGTCTACCGGTGCCTTGAGCAAGGCATTCAGCAGTTCGGTCGGGGTCAGTTTGTCCGCCTGGATGTCGAAGCGCTCTTTCATCTGCGGGGAAATCGCGATGCTTTTCGCGCTGCGGGAGAAGATCCCGCCGCCTTCGGACATGATGCTGGTGTCGTAATCCGACCAGGCCGAGCGCGGCAGGTCGAACAGGCGCTGACGTTCGGCGAAGCTGTTGGCCGGCTCCGGGTTCGGGTCAATGAAGATGTGCAAGTGGTTGAAGGCTGCGACCAGTTGCAGCTTGTCGGACATCAACAAGCCGTTACCGAACACGTCACCGGCCATGTCGCCGACGCCCACCACGGTGATGCTGTCTTCCTGGACATTGATGCCGCGCTCGCGGAAGTGACGTTGAACGCCCACCCACGCGCCTTTGGCGGTGATGCCCATCTTCTTGTGGTCGTAACCGGCAGAACCGCCCGATGCGAATGCATCGCCGAGCCAGAAGCCGTAGTCGATGGCGATACCGTTGGCGATGTCGGAGAAGGTGGCAGTGCCCTTGTCCGCAGCGACCACCAGGTACGGGTCATCGTCGTCATGACGCACGACGTTGGCCGGCGGAACCAGCGCACCGTCCTTCAGGTTGTCGGTGATGTCCAACAGGCCCGAAATGAAGATGCGGTAGCAGGCGATGCCCTCGGCCGCGATCTCGTCTCGGCTACCGCCCAGTGGCAGACGACGCGGCAGGAAGCCGCCCTTGGCGCCCACTGGCACGATGACCGAGTTCTTCACTTGCTGGGCTTTTACCAGGCCCAGCACTTCGGTACGGAAGTCTTCTTCACGGTCAGACCAGCGCAGACCACCGCGAGCGACGTTGCCGAAGCGCAGGTGCACGCCTTCGACGCGTGGCGAGTAAACGAAGATTTCGAACTTCGGTACTGGCTTGGGCAGCTCTGGAATCTGGTGCGGGTTGAACTTGAAGCTGAAGTAGGACTTGTTCTTGCCGTTCGCATCGGTCTGGTAGAAGTTGGTCCGCAGCGTGGCCTTGATCAGGTCCAGGTAGCGACGCAGGATACGGTCTTCGTTGAGCACCTGAACTTCGTCCAGCGCGGCAATGATCGCGTGTTCCAGGCGTTGCTGCTTGTCTTCCAGATCGTCGCTGGTCAGCTTGCGCGCCAGGTAGAAACGGGTCTTGAACAACCGGGTCAACTCGCGAGCGATGTCGGTGTGGTTGTTCAGGGTGCTGGCGATGTAACCCAGGTCGAAGCCCAGTCGAATCTGCTTCATGTAACGGGCGTAGGCACGCAACAGCGCCACATCGCGCCAAGGCAGGCCGGCGGTCAGCACCAGGCGGTTGAACGCATCGTTCTCGGCATCGCCACGCACGATGTGGACGAAGGCGTCCTGCAAGGTGTCGTTGAGTTGCTGGATGTCGAGTTCCAGGCCTTCAGCGGCGGTGAACGCGAAGTCGTGAATCCAGAACTCGCGGCCACTGTTGTGGCGCAGGCGATACGGGAATTCACCCAACACGCGCAGACCGAGGTTTTCCAGGATCGGCAACACGTCGGACAGCGCCAGCGGTGTATCGGCGTGATACAGCTTGCAGTGCAATTCGCGCTGACCAGACACCTGGCCCAGTGGTTGATAGAAGCTCATCACCAGCGGATTTTTTTCGGTCAGGCTCAGCAGGTGCTGCATATCGACCACGGCCGAATGGGCAGCGAAACGCTCGCGGTAACCGGCTGGAAAGCCTTTCGGGAAGTCAGCCAGCACGTTGGTGCCGTGGGCTTCGCCGAAGCTTTCGACTACCAGACTGGCGTAGTCGTCCTGCCAGCTGCGGCAGGCCTGGACCACTTCTTTTTCCAGCAGGACCGGGTCGATGTCGAGACGGTTCTTCGGATCGACGCGCAGAATCAGTTGCACGCGTGCCAGCACGGACTCGGAGAAGAAGGTCCAGAACTCGCAGTCCGAGGCTTTCAGGCGATCCATCAGCACTTGCTGGATCTTCTGGCGCACTTCGGTGGAGTAGATGTCGCGCGGCACGTAGGCCAGGCAGTAGCAGAAACGGCCATACGGGTCTTTGCGCAGGAACACGCGAATCTTGTTGCGCTCCTGGATCTGCACGATCGACATCACGGTGCTGAACAGCTCGTCCACCGGCGTCTGGAACAGATCGTCACGCGGCAGCACTTCGACCACCTGCGCCAGTTCCTTGCCCAGGTGAGCCTTGGGCTGGAAGCCGGAACGGCGTTCGATTTCTTCGACCTTGCGGCGGATGTACGGAATGACCCGCACGCTCTCGCCATACACCGAAGAGGTGTACAGGCCCATGAAACGGCATTCCTTGATGACTTTGCCGTCGGCGTCAATTTCGCGGATCGACACGTAATCCGGGTAAGCCGGACGGTGTACACGGCTTGGGTGCGCAGCCTTGGCAAACGACAGCAGGGTCGGTTCGCGCAGGTAGTTCACGGCGTAGTCTTCGATGCGCAGGTCATCGTAGGTCAGGCCGGTGCGCAGCAGTTTGGTCAGGCCCAGGAAGGAATCCTGGTCGTAGACGATGTGACCACCGTCGACTTCATCGCGAACCACGAACTCTTCATAGCCCAGGAATGTGAAGTGGTTGCCCACCAGCCATTCCAGGAAGCTTTTGATTTCGGCTTTTTCTTCTGGATCGACGGCGTACTGGCTGTTGTCCAGGCCGGAGAGAATTTCCTGGACCTTGTCTTTCATCGGTTCGAAATCGGTGACCGCGACGCGGACTTCACCGAGAACCTGCTCCAGCTCTTTGGTCAGGACATTGAGTTCGGCCGCGTTGGCGCAGCGGTCGATTTCCAGGTACATCAGCGATTCTTGCAGAATGCCTTCGCCCTGGGTGCCTTTCGGCAGGATTTCCAGCAGCTCGCCCTTGCTGCCGCGACGCACGCTCAGCACAGTGGTTTGCAGGGTGTGAATGCTGTAGCCGCGACGGTTCAGCTCGGTACGCACCGAGTCCACCAAAAATGGCAGGTCGTGGTGCAGCACTTCGACCGCGGTGTGGGTCGACTGCCAGCCGTGGCGTTCGTAATCCGGGTTGTAGACGCGCACTTGCGGTTGCGCGTGATCGAAGCGCTCAAGCAGGCGCCACGCAGAAAGGGTGCAGCCGGCGAGGTCGGACAACCGACGCTGGGTCAGCTCGTCCAGGGAAATGATGCCGAAGAATTGTTCAGCGAACAGCGCCACTTGTGGCAGTGCCTGTTCACTGATGTGCTGGGCCAGTGCCGCTTGCAGTTGGTGCTGGAAGTCGGCTTTGCTGGCTGCGGTGAAGAACGCCATCTGTGGTACTCCGCTTGGGCTTGTTATTGATGGAAGCGTCGCGTGCAAAACCCCTTTCGGGGCGATCCGTCACCCTGCTCCTGATTCTCGGGCAGAGGAAACAGGGTGACAGGTGGGTGAAGCTGGACGAGACACTCAGGTCACATTCACCTTCCATGAAGGGGTATCGGCAAAAACGCCTGTGCGATGAATTGCACACTGTCTTTACGGATATCCATTCGATGCGCAGCTTAACGAGTGCGGCAAGGCCTGTGCTTGCGGCGCTGCGACATATTCGGTCATCGGTACGCAGCTCACGACATGCGCCTCGAACAACACTAGCAGTCGTGCAGGAAAACGGGCGCTTTATCCCCGGTTTTGCGGCACATCCGTACCAGAAATGACCAGTAACACTCCAAGTGTTCACGACACATGATCTGACACTCAGACAAGCAGAAATTCCCGAGGGCTGGCAGAATCGCCTTTTATTGCGTTCACGATGCTCGCCGAGCCAGGATTTCCCCATGCAAATGACCACCGCACTCTTGATCGTCAACCCGTGCGATGACGAAGAAGACAACATGGCCATGCTCTGCTGCCACAGCGATCAGGGCGACATGTTCCTGATGACTCGTTACCCCGACGAGGACGCGCTGGACATCACCCTTGATGGCGAGCCTTCGACGCTGGATGGCGTGAAGGTGACCTTGAGCGCAACTCGCTTGCTGATTGAAATCGCCGCGGCGGATGCGGATGCGTTGAATGGGGATGATTCGCTGGAGATCACTCACAGCACCGATGCGAGCGATCTGGCTGAAGTGGAAGAAACCTTGCAGAACATCCTTAAGGGCACTGGCACCTATATAAGAGAGATTTGAGGGTGCCTTGACCGGCCCCATCGCGAGCAGGCTCACTCCTACAGTTGATCGTCGTACACCGTCAATGCAGGAGTGAGCCTGCTCGCGGTGGGGCCGGCACAGCCACCCAATCACTCCCCTGCTACAAATCTCCAACAATTTCCCCAACCATTTCCCACACTTTGCACAAAATGCCGTTAGTCGCCGCCCCCCGCGATGGATTAAAGTAACGCCCCCAGCCCTGGCGTTATTCGAACGTCTTCGGTCACCCTTTCCAGGAACAGTCATCGATGGAACATCGTGAAGCGCTGCTAGCGCTGCGAACCTTTCTTTCAACGCAGATTCTCGGCCAGGAAAAACTCATCGAGCGCTTGCTCATCGCCTTGCTCGCCGACGGCCACATGCTGGTTGAGGGCGCCCCGGGGCTGGCCAAGACCAAGGCCATCAAAGAACTCGCCGAAGGCATCGAAGCCCAGTTCCATCGCATCCAGTTCACCCCCGACCTGCTGCCGGCCGACATCACCGGCACGGAAATCTATCGCCCGGAAACCGGCAGCTTCGTGTTCCAGCAGGGCCCGATCTTCCATAACCTGGTGCTGGCGGACGAAATAAACCGCGCCCCGGCCAAGGTTCAATCGGCATTGCTGGAAGCCATGGCCGAGCGCCAGGTCAGTGTCGGGCGCAGCACTTACGAGCTGTCACCGCTGTTTCTGGTGATGGCCACGCAAAACCCGATCGAGCAGGAGGGCACCTATCCCCTGCCGGAAGCCCAGCTCGACCGCTTCCTGATGCACGTGAAAATCGGTTTCCCGGACGCCGCCGTCGAACGCCGCATCCTGCAACAGGCCCGTGGCGAAGCCCTGAACGGCGAAACCAAGCCCGAGCGCCGGGTCAGCCAGCAGGCGATTTTTGCCGCACGCAAGGAAATCCTCGGCCTGTACATGGCCGACGCCGTGGAGGAATACCTGGTGCAACTGGTCATGGCCACGCGCACCCCGGCCAAGTTCGACCCGGAGATGGCCGAGTGGATCGCCTATGGCGCCAGTCCTCGCGGTTCGATTGCCCTCGATCGCTGTGCCCGGGCCCATGCCTGGCTGGCCGGTCGCGACTTCGTCAGCCCGGAAGACATCCAGGCCGTGCTGTTCGACGTACTGCGCCACCGCATCATTCTGTCCTTTGAAGCCGAAGCCGCTGGCATCGATCAGGACCGGGTGGTCCAGCGGATTCTCGACGTCGTAGCCGTCGCTTGACCCCCATGAACGCCCTCCTTCCGCCCGAGCCGGGCATCCGCGTCAGCCTCGCCGAGCTGATCGAGATGCGCCATCGCGTGCGCGAAGTGCAGCTGTTTTCCACGCCGAGCCAGCGCAGCCCCCTGATCGGCCTGCACCACTCCAAACTGCGCGGCCGTGGCGTGGACTTCGATCAGGTGCGGGTTTATCAGGCCGGCGACGACGTGCGCACCATCGACTGGCGCGTTACCGCCCGCACCCAGGAGCCCCACACCAAGCTGTTTCACGAAGAACGCGAGCGACCGATTTTCATCATGGTCGAGCAAAGCCGTCGGCTGTTTTTCGGTTCGGGGCTGATGTTCAAATCAGTGCTGGCCGCTCAGGCAGCTAGCCTGATTGGCTGGGCGGCCCTTGGCCATAACGACCGGGTCGGCGGGTTGGTGTTCGGCGACAACGAGCACTACGAAATCAAACCCCGGCGCAGCAAACAAAGCCTGCTGCAACTGCTTAACCGTCTGGTGCGGGTCAATCAGTCGCTGCACACCGAAAGCGAACAGAACCGCGACTCCCTCAACATGGCCCTGCGTCGTGCACGGGAGGTGCTGCGCCCCGGCAGCCTGGTGATTGTGATCTGCGATGAACGCGCCTTGACCGAAGGTTCGGAACAGCAACTGAGCCTGTTGTCGCGCCATTGCGACCTGTTGCTGTTGCCGCTGTCCGATCCGCTGGACCACGCCCTGCCCGCCGCCGGGCTGCTTCGTTTCGTTGAACGTGGCGCGCAACTGGAACTCGACACCCTGAATTTCGACCTGCGCCAGACCTACCGCGCCCAGGCCGAAGCGCGCATCGCCCGCTGGGAATTGCTCGCGCAAAAACTGCGGGTATTGCTGATGCCGCTGAGCACCCAGAGCGAGATGGTCGAGCAACTGCGCGAGTACCTCAACCCACAGAAACCGGGGAAAGGTCGATGAGCAGCCTCGATCAACTGCAACCGCTGATTACCCCGCCGCCCATCGAGTTCTGGCCCCCCGCGCCCGGCTGGTGGCTGTTGCTGTTGTTGCTGCCGCTGATCGGTTTCGGCCTGTGGAAGGCGCGGCGATTCATTCCGAACAAGCGCCCGATCGTCCGTGCCGAACAACCGCTGGACCCGGTGCGTATCGCTGCACTCGCCGAATTGGCGCGGATGCCAAAGCCCTACGACGGCGCACCGGCCGGCGCCTGGCTGCAACAACTCAATGGGTTGCTCAAACGCCTGTGCCGCAACCATTACCCCTACAGCCAGAGCCACACCCTCAACGGGCGCAAATGGCTGGCGTTCCTCGACAACCGCTGCCCGGCCGCCGGTCTGACCCGCTGGATGGTGCTGGTCGAAGGCGCCTACAAACCCGAATGCAAACTCGACGACAAGGCCATCGCCGGCCTCACTCAAGCCGTCGATACCTGGATTCGCAAACATGTTTGAGTTCGCCTGGCCGTGGATCTTTGCCCTGCTGCCGCTGCCCTGGTTGATGCGCGTCCTGCTGCCGGTGGCCGACAGCGGCGAACCGGCGCTCAAGGTCAGCTTCCTCAATGACCTCGAAGGCCTGGCCCGCCGCCGTGCGCGCGCCAACCTGCCGGCCTGGCGCCAGCAAGCACCGTTCATTCTGTTGTGGCTGTTGTTACTGATAGCGGCGGCGCGCCCGCAATGGCTGGGCGATCCCCTGCCGATTGCCGCCAGTGGTCGCGATCTGCTGGTGGCCGTGGACGTGTCCGGTTCCATGGATTTCCCCGACATGCAGTGGCAGGACGAAGACGTCAGCCGACTGTCGCTGGTTCAGCACTTGCTCGGTGACTTCCTTGAAAGTCGCGACGGTGACCGTGTCGGCCTGATCCTGTTCGGCAGCCAGGCTTACCTTCAAGCGCCCTTGACGTTCGACCGGCACACCGTGCGCGTGTGGCTCGACGAAGCGCGAATCGGCATCGCCGGCAAGAACACGGCGATAGGCGATGCCATCGGCCTGGCGATTAAGCGCCTGCGCATGCGTCCGGCCCAGAGCCGTGTGTTGATCCTGGTCACGGATGGCGCCAACAATGGCGGTGAAATCGACCCGCTCACGGCGGCGCGCCTGGCGGCCAAGGAAGGCGTGAAAATCTACCCGATCGGCATCGGCGCTGACCCGGAGCAAAGCGGCACCTTGGGGTTCCTGGGGGTCAATCCGAGCCTGGATCTGGATGAACCGGCGTTGATGGCCATCGCCCAAGTCACCGGCGGTCAGTACTTCCGCGCCCACGATGGCAAAGAGCTGCAAACGATCAAGGACACCCTCGACACACTTGAGCCAGTGACCCAACAGCCGACCCAGGCCCGCCCGGCGCAGGCGCTGTATCACTGGCCTTTGGCGCTGGCATTGTTGTTGAGCATGTTGTTGGTGGTGCGCGAGCGTTGGCCGGACAACCCGCTGCAACGGCTCTTTACCAAGGACCTGTTTTTGCAAACGCAATTGCCTGACTGGCGCCAGCGACTCAAACGCCTGCGCCTGCGGAGGCGCCGATGAGTGCGCTGTGGCCGTACTGGTTCCGCCCCTGGTGGTTGCTGTTGTTGCCGCTGTTGGGCTGGCTGCTCTGGCAACTCTGGCATCGACAAAAACGCGCCGGGCGCTGGCAGATGATCCTGCCACCGGCCTTCCACGCTGCTTTGCTGAGCGGTGGAAACGGGCGCGACAGCAAACTGCCGTGGGTCGTCCTCGGCCTGGCGTGGATACTGACCGTCCTGGCCTTGTTGGGGCCGAGTTGGCAGCGCGTCGAGCAAATCAGTCAGAAGCCCGCCGACCCGCTGGTGGTCGTGCTTGAGCTGACCCCGGAAATGCTCGCCACCGACGTTGCGCCGAACCGACTCGAACAGGCTCGGCGCAAACTGTTGGACCTGCTGCAAGTGCGCAGCGACGCCCAGACTGCAATCGTCGTTTACGCCGGCAGCGCCCACACCCTGGTGCCTCTGTCGGATGACCTGTCGACCAGCCGTAATCTGCTCGATGCGCTCAAGCCGTCGCTGATGCCCGAAGCCGGCCATCGCGCGGACCTCGCTGTGACCAAGGCCCTGGCACTGCTGAGTCAGGGGGGGTTGGGTGAAGGCCGGATCCTGTTGATCGGTTCCACTCTGACGGACCTGGAACGTGAAGGCATTCGCCAGGCACTGGATCGAAAATCGACGCAGTTCCTGATGCTCGGCATCGGCACCGCCGAAGGCGCACCGGTCGCACAGGAGGACGGCAGTTTTCTCAAGGACGACCAGGGCGCGATCCTTGTGCCGTACCTGGACAGTCCAAGCCTGAAAGCTTTTGCCAACGAGCTTGGCGGACGCTATCGCCCAGCGCGACTGGGCGATACCGACCTGCGCGGGCTCGGCCTGCTTGACGGTCCACGCACCCTGCGCAACGACGGCCAGACCTTGCGCCTGGACACCTGGGCCGATCAGGGTTACTGGCTGCTGCTGCCGCTGTTGCTACTGGCGGCGTGCGCCGGTCGCCGTGGCTGGTTGTTCTGTCTGCCTTTACTGTTCCTGTTGCCGCAACCGAGCTATGCCTTCGACTTTGAAGACTTGTGGTTGCGCCCCGATCAACGGGGCCTGCATCTGCTCAGGCAAGGCCATCCGGCGAAGGCTTCGCAGCATTTTGAGGATCCGCAGTGGCAAGGCGTCGCGCTGTATGAGGCCGGCGACTACAGCGGCGCCGCCCAGCGGTTCGCCGAGGGCAACGATGCCCACGCCCACTACAATCGTGGCAACGCCCTGGCCAAAAGCGGTGAGCTGGAAGCGGCGCTGGACGCTTACGATCAGGCGCTGGAACGCCAGCCGGATCTGCGCCCCGCGCAGACCAACAAGGCACTGGTAGAAAGTCTGCTCAAACAGAAAAACGCACCGCCACCGGTTGAGCCGCAGAAATCCGCCGATGACGAGACCAAGGACACCGAGCAAGAAACGCCACCGGGTGCCGCCACACAGCCCGCGGACAACAACCCACCGAAGTCCGACGCCGGGCAGACCACGCCGGACGCCGGGCAACAGGCCACAACACCGCCGAAACCGGGCGCCAATGAAGTCCCGGGCAGCGAGCTGGGGGACGAGCAAAGCACCACACCACCGATGCGGCCGGCCAGCGACAATATCGACGGCGAACAGCGTCAGGCGCTGGAGCAATGGCTGCGCAAGATCCCCGATGACCCGGGCGAATTGCTCAGGCGCAAATTCTGGTACGAACAGCAACAACATCAGGATCAGGAAAAAACGCGATGACCCGCTTCACCCTTTTCATGCTCGCCCTGCTGCTCAGCACCGTCCAGGCTCAGGCGGCGGCGCTGGTCGCCAGTGTCGATCGCAGTCGCCTGAACTCCGGCGAGACGGTCGAACTGACCCTGGAATCCAACGACGTCACCCAATTCGGCAAGCCTGACCTGGCACCGCTGGAACCGCTGTTCGAAGTGCGTGGCACCCGCCAGGTCAACCAACTGACCACCCTGAACGGCGATAACCGCGCTACCACGCGCTGGATCATCACCTTGCTGCCCAAGGAAAACGGCAGCGTGACGATTCCCCCGCTGCAACTGGGCGAGGTGCAAAGCCAGCCGATTACCGTGCAAGTGGTCGAAAGCGAAACCCAGGACACCGCGAACAAACTGGCCCCGGTGTTTATCGACGCGAGCCTCGACCAGTCCAGTGTTTATGTGCAGGCCCAGGCCATTCTGACTTTACGCATCTATCATTCGGTGTCGCTGTACGACGACAGCAGCCTGACTCCGTTGCAGATTCCCGACGCGCGCATCGAACAACTGGGCGAGTCGCGCACTTACGAGAAAGCCATCAACGGCCTGCGTCATGGCGTGATTGAAATGCGCTATGCGATCTACCCGCAACACAGCGGCGAATTGACCATTCCGGCGCAGATTTTCAGTGCCACGCTCGTCGACACCCAACCCACCCAGGACGCCACCCAGGCGCCGAAGTCCGGGAAACTGATGCGTGTCAGCTCCACTCCGATTCTGCTGACGGTCAAGGCCAAACCCATTACCTACCCTGCCGACCTGCCCTGGTTGCCGGCCCGCAGCCTGAGCCTGAGCGAAAGCTGGAACCCGGAGCCGGACCATGCGCAGGCGGGTGATTCGCTGACTCGTAGCCTCACCTTGAAGGCCGAAGGCTTGGCCAGTTCCCAACTGCCGCCGCTGCCGGCCACCGACGTCAACGGCCTGCGCCGTTACCCGGACCAACCAGTGCTGAGCAACCAAAGCACCGAGCGCGGCCTGATCGGCAGTCGTGAAGAGCGCGAAGCGCTGGTGCCGGGCCGCAGTGGCGCCATCGAGTTGCCTGCGGTGGAAGTGGTCTGGTGGAACACCTTCGAAGATCACCTGGAACACAGCAGCCTGCCGGCCCGAAGCCTGCAAGTGGCGAGTAATCCGAGCCTGGTGGTCGATACTCCGGCTGGCACGCCGTCGGTCATGTCCGCAGCCGACAGCGAAACCCTTTGGCGCTGGAAACTCAGCACCCTGATCCTGGCCTGCACCACCATGCTCGGTTTCGGTCTCTGGTGGCGTGGCCGCTGGCAACCCGCCGTGCTGCGCGCCGCGCAGACCGGCCCGAGCCCACGCACCGTCCTCGACGAACTCAAGCGCGCCTGCCAGGCCAACGATCCCCACGCCACCCGCCAGGCCCTCGACGCCTGGGCCCGGCAACAACCGGAAACCCTCGCCGACATGGCCGCCCGCTTCGTGCCACTGTCCGACGCACTGGACGGTTTGAACGGCGCGCTCTACAGCGAAACCGGCCAGCACTGGCAAGGCGAAGAACTGTGGCGGGCGATCAAGGCGATCCCGATTGCCGAACGGGTTCAGGATCCGGTGGGAGACAGTGGCCTGCCGCCGCTGTATCCGAAGTAACACCGCATCATCGTTCATCGCGAGCAGGCTCGCTCCCACAAGGGACGGTACTGGACACAACATTAGAGTCAACGCAGGTCCAATGTGGGAGTGAGCCTGCTCGCGATGACGGCCTAAAGATCGCCGAATACTTTAAGTCAGGGCAAAAATACCCCCCTTGACGCACCCAAACGACGGTTTGCCAGTAAACTCCCACTCTTTTCGCCGCCATCAATTTCCACGCGGCCATCACCTTTTTTCCTACGGAGTTCGCCTTGCGTCTGTTTCACACCTCCGACTGGCACCTTGGGCAAAACCTGCACGGCCAGGACCGCGATTTCGAGCACGCCTGCTTTCTTGAATGGCTGTTGCGCCAGCTGAAGCTGGACCGCCCTGATGTGCTGTTGATTGCCGGCGATATCTTCGACACGGTCAACCCGCCAGTCAAAGCCCAGGAACGCCTCTACGAATTCATCGTCAGCGCCCACGAGCAGCAACCGCTGCTGACCATCGTCATCATCGCCGGCAACCACGACTCCGGCTCGCGGATCGAATTGCCGGCGCCGTTGATGCGGCGTTTGCGCACCCATGCGCTTGGCCGCGTGCTGTGGCTCGACGACGGTCAACTGGACGCCGAACGGCTGTTACTGCCGTTGCCAGATGCCAGCGGCGAAATTGCCGGCTGGTGCCTGGCGCTGCCGTTTTTGCGCCCTGCCGAAGTGACTGGCGCGCAGTTGGGTGACAACTACCTGCGCGGCATCGGTCAGGTGCACGAGTGGCTGATCGAAGCGGCCAATGCCAAGCGCAAGCCTGGCCAGGCGCTGATTGCCATCAGCCATGCGCACATGGCCGGCGGTTCCGTTTCGGAAGACTCCGAGCGCAGCCTGATCATCGGCAATGCCGAAGCCCTGCCCGCCAGCCTGTTCGGGCCGAGCATCAGCTACGTCGCGCTGGGGCATTTACACAAGCCGCAGAAGGTCAACGGTGAAGAGCGCATCCGCTACAGCGGCTCGCCGATTCCGTTGTCGTTCTCGGAAATCGGCTATCAGCATCAGATTCTCGACGTCACGCTCGACGGCGAAACCCTGGTCAGCGTCGAGCCGAAACTGATTCCCCGAGCGGTCAACCTGCAACGCATCGGTCCGGCGCCCCTGGCCGAAATCCTCTTGCAACTGGCCGACCTGCCGAACATCGATTTGCTGGCCGACATCCAGCGCCAGCCGTGGCTGGAAGTGCGGGTGCGTCTCGACGAACCACAACCCGACTTGCGTCACCAGGTTGAAAGCGCCCTTCAAGGCAAAGCCGTGCGCCTGGTGCGCATCGCCGCCGAATATGCTGGCAACGGCAGTCGCGAGGGTGTCGAAGACGGCACCACGTTGATCGAACTGGACCAGCTCACGCCGCAGGAATTGTTCAGTCGTGCCTGGCAGGACAGCTACGGCAGCGAGGTCGATGAGCAAACGCTGAAAGACTTTGCCGAGCTGTTGCAGGACGTGCAGATGGAGAGCGAACAACCATGAAGATCCTCGCGATCCGCCTGAAAAACCTCGCCTCGCTGGCCGGGCCCTTTGAAATCGACTTTACCGCTGAACCGCTGGCGAGTGCCGGCCTGTTCGCGATCACCGGGCCGACCGGCGCGGGCAAAAGCACCTTGCTCGACGCCTTGTGTCTCGCGCTGTTTGGCGCCGTTCCGCGATTGAGCAACGCCCAGGTGTCGGCCAAGGCACCGGACGCCGATGGCGAAATCAGCACCGGCGACCCGCGCACCTTGCTGCGGCGTGGCACCGGCGAAGGGTATGCCGAGGTGGATTTCGTCGGCATCGATGGCCGTCGTTACCGCGCGCGCTGGGAAGCCAATCGCGCTCGCGAAAAGGCCGGCGGCAAGCTGCAAGCCAGTCGCCAGAGTCTGCGCGACATCGATCAGGATCAGTTGCTGGCCAGTCAGAAAGTCGAGTTCAAAACCCAGCTCGAAGCCGTGCTGGGCCTGAACTTCGAACAGTTCACCCGCGCCGTGCTGCTGGCCCAGAGCGAGTTCAGTGCCTTCCTCAAGGCCAACGACAACGAACGCAGCGAACTGCTGGAAAAGCTCACCGATACCGCGCTGTACACCCGCCTCGGTCGCCGCGCCTTCGACAAAGCCAAAGAGGCGCGTGAAGCGCACAAGCTGTTGCAGGATCAGGCCACGGGGGTGACGCCACTGGCTCCCGAAGCCCGGGCCGAGCTCGATGCGCGCTTCAACGAAGCGCAGCAGCAACTCAAGACCCAGCAAGCGCAGCTCAAACAGTTTGAATTGCAGCACACCTGGCTAAAAGACCTGCGGCAATTGCAGGACGAACAACAGAGCGCCACCGAACAGCTGACCAGCGCCCGGCAGCACTGGGAAAGCCTGGCTGGCGATCGGTTGAAGCTGACGCGCCTGGAACAACTGGCCCCGCAACGGCACCAGTTCGCCCGCAAGACCGAACTCACCGCCCAGCTCACCCCGCTGGCGGCGCAGATTCAGCAGCACACCCAACAGCAGGCCGAGCTGAACGAGCGGCAGGCGCAACTCGAACAGAGCTTGAGCGCTGCGCAGACCGCGCTGGTCGACGCCCAAAGCCAGCACACGAAAAAAGCTCCGTTGCTGCGCCAGGCCTTTGAAGAGCAAAGCACCCTCGCCCGGCTGGTCAAAGACGCCAGTGTGAGTGCAGAGCACAAGCAACAGGCGGAACTGGCCAGCACTCAAGGACAGCACACGATTCAGGGCCTGCTCGAGCAACAAAAACAGGTGGCTGCACGTCTGGAGCGGATTGCCGGGGAGCTTGAGCAAAGCACGCATTTAGCGCCGTTGAGCGAGGCGTGGAACGCCTACCGTGATCGCCTGCAACAGCTGATGTTGATCGGTAATCGCTTGAACAAGGGCCAGGCTGAACTGGCGGCTCTGGAGCAAAGCGCCGCCCGCGCCGGCGAAGAACTGGCGGCTCAAAAGCAGCATCTGGAAGTGCTCTACAAAGAAGCCGGTGCCGAGCCGGAAGCCGTGGCCGAACAAATCCAGTTACTGGGCAACTTGTTGCAGGACAACCGCAAACAACTGCGGGCGTTTGAAGAACTGACACGGCTGTGGGCCAGCCAGCAGGAGATCGACAAGCGCAGCGCCGAGCTGACGCAACGCCAGCTCAGCGCCCAGCAGGAGCGTGATCGCCTGACCCAGGACGGCGTGAAGACCAAGAACGAGTTGGTCATCGCCGAACAGACCCTGACCGTCACTCGCGAACTGCTGGAGCGTCAGCGTCTGGCCCGCAGCGCCAGCGTCGAAGAACTGCGCGCACAGCTACAGGACGATCAGCCCTGCCCGGTCTGCGGCAGCCCCGACCATCCCTATCATCAACCCGAAGCGTTGCTGCAAAGCCTCGGTCGCCACGATGAAAGCGAGCAGGCCAATGCGCAGAAGGCCGTCGACCTGCTGAAAGAGAAACTCACCGATTTGCGCGGTGAAGTCGGCGGTTTGATTGCTCAGCAAAAAGAACTGCTGCAGCAACAGGAGCAACTCGCCAGCCAGCAACAAGGCCTGACGCCGAGCCTCGAAGCCCATCCGTTGTCGACGCAACTGCTGGCTCAGGACGCGAGCAAGCGCGACAGTTGGCTGGCGCAGCAAAACAGCCAGTTGAACCAGAGCATCACCCAGGATGAACAACGGCAGACCGCCCTGCTCACCCTGCAACAAGATGCGGCTCGCCTTCAGCAGCAACTGCGCAGCGCCGAGGCTACTAGCCAGCAAGCGACGCAGCACTTGAGTAACCAGCAGCGTGAGCTGGGCAGTGATCGCCAGCGTCTCGACGAAGAGCTGAGCGCCTTCAGCACCCTGCTTCCGGCCGAGACACTGGAGGCCTTGCGCAACGAACCGGCCGCGACCTTCATGCAACTCGACCGGCTGATCGCCCAGCGCCTGGAGCAACTCGAACAGCAACGCGATGAACTCGGCGACCAGCAACAACGCCAGCAGACACTGGAAAAAGAACAGGACCGCCAACTGGCCCGCGCCCAGGCACTGGAATTGGCGCAGCAGCAATTCACCGTCCTCGCCGAGCAACAACAGGCTTGCCAGGAACGGCTGACGCAATTGCTGGGCGAACACAGCAGCGCCGAACACTGGCAGCAGCAACTGGATCAAGCCGTCGAACAGGCGCGCACTGCCCAGGCAACAGCCCATCAGGAACTGCAAACCGTGCGCACGCGGTTAGTCGAACTGGCCGCTGAACTCAAAGCCAGACAAGAGCGCCTGCTGGCCCTGGAAACCGAAGACCGCGAACTGAGCGCAAAGATCGCCGACTGGCGCGCCTTGCATCCAGAGCTCGACGATGGAGGACTGGAAGCGCTGCTGAGCGTCGACGACCAGCACGTCAGCGAACTGCGGCAGCACTTGCAGCAAAGCGAAAAAGCCATCGAACAGGCCAACGTGCGATTGCAGGAACGGGACCAGCGCCTGCTCAATCATCAGGCGCAACACAACGGCAATCTCGACGCCGAGCAACTCGCCACGGCACTGACAGACCTGCAAAACCTGTTCGCCGCCAGCGAGCACCGTTGCGCCGAACTGCGCGCCGAACAGGCCGAGGATCAGCGTCGGCAGAATGCCAACCAAGCCCTGGCGCAGCAGATCGCCGACGCCTACAGCGAGTACCAGCGCTGGGCTCGCCTGAATGCCTTGATCGGCTCGGCGACCGGCGACACCTTCCGCAAGATCGCCCAAGCCTACAACCTCGACTTGCTGGTGCATCACGCCAACGTACAGCTGCGACAACTGGTGCGGCGCTATCGCCTGAAACGCGGCGGCAGCATGCTCGGGTTGCTGGTGATGGACACCGAGATGGGCGATGAGCTGCGTTCGGTGCATTCGTTGTCGGGCGGCGAGACGTTCCTGGTGTCGTTGGCCCTGGCGCTCGGTTTGGCGTCGATGGCTTCGAGCACACTGAAAATCGAATCGCTGTTCATCGACGAAGGCTTCGGCAGCCTCGATCCGGAATCCCTGCAACTGGCCATGGACGCACTCGACGGCTTGCAAGCCCAGGGCCGCAAGGTCGCGGTGATTTCCCATGTGCAGGAAATGCATGAGCGGATTCCGGTGCAGATTCAGGTCCAACGCCAGGGCAATGGCTTGAGTACCCTGGAGGTCAAATGAATACGCTGTACTCGTTCCGCCGCTGCCCTTACGCCATGCGGGCGCGCATGGCCCTGCGCTATTCGGGCGTTGCGGTGCAGATTGTCGAGGTCAGCCTGAAAGCCAAACCTGCCGAAATGCTTGCGCTGTCGGCCAAGGGCACGGTCCCCGTGCTGAGTATCGACGGTCAAGTCATCGATGAAAGCCTGGCGATCATGCACTGGTCCTTGGCGCAGAACGATCCGCAGGATTGGTTGCTCAAGGGTGATCCTGCCGGACAGGCGCACATCGCCGCGCTGATTGAAGAGAACGATCAGACGTTCAAGGTGCATTTGAATCGCTACAAATACGCCGAGCGTTACCCCGAGCAGCCGATGGACACCTATCGTGCTGAGGGTGAGGTGTTCTTGCGCAAGCTGGAGGTGTTGCTGGAGGGACGCGATTATCTGCTGGCGGCGCGTCCGAGCCTGGCGGATGTGGCGTTGATGCCGTTCATACGGCAATTCGCCCATGTCGATCGCGAGTGGTTCGGGCAGACGCCTTATGTGCGGTTGCAGGGGTGGTTGCAGCGGTTTCTGGCGTCAGACCTGTTCACCGCAGTCATGCACAAGTAATCGCCCCTTCTGTGGCCGCTCGCGCTCAGGCAAACACATCACACATCTGCAACACCGAGCAATCCACCTGGAAGGGCCCGAAGAAATCCTCCTGGCGTTTCACAGGTGGATTACCCGCCAACAACCCAAGCGCTTTCGCCGTTTCAATATTACGCGCCAGGTTGTGATTGGCTTCGATGGACCGCGCAACTGAACCCGCCGAGCCCTGCCCTATCCCCAACAGGGAAGCGCCATTGGTCATGAATGCCAGGAAGGCAATGACCCAGAGTTTGCTGCCTTTCATGCCCCTGCCACTCCCGCCGATGCGGCTTGATCGACCACGACGCTTTGAGCACGGTGTTCGAACTGGATGGCGGGATAAGCGACCTGAACCGGCGCTTCAAAGGTGTGCTGCAAATTGGACGAAACGCTGACAATCAGCACCAGGGCCACGTAAAGACCTATGGCCAGGTAGGCGCCGTATTTGGCAGAAGTGAGGATTGAGCTGGCCATGGTGTTCTCCGTGGGCATGTTTAAGTGCCCACAGAATCGATCAAAAAAGCGGTGACAACCACTCAGGGTTTTCCATAGTCACCATCAGCTTCATTGATCATTAAGCCCGTCTATCTCAGTCTTGAATAAAACTCATCAAGCGTTCCCGGGCCGCGTCCGGCTCCTGGGAAACGGGCTGAGCAGCCGAAAGAATGGGGGTTGAATAGAGGAACAGAAGAACCACTGCCAGACGCATCGCCATGCTGTCGATCCTTGTTATTAGATGTTGAGTCAAAAAATCAACGTCAAATCTAAATGCATGGCTATGTGATATCAAGCGATACATTGATGGCAATGTGATGCTGTCGTAAACGCGTTATGCAGGAGCGACATCACTCATCGACGTTCGACGTATTTCGATCGATCGGCGCAAGTGACTTCGCTCCTGCATAAAGGGTGCAGGGCTTGAATTTCAGGCTTGGGTCTTGTGATCCAGTGCCGCGTAGAAGTTGGCGCTCTGTTGCAGGTATTTCTGGGTGTAGCTCTGGGCGTGGGATTTTTTGTCGCTGATCTCAACGTTGGCGCTGGCTGGCAGAGCAACGGTGGCGGAGATGGCAGAAGCGGCGATGATGGAGAAGAGATTGAAGTTCATGGCGGTATTCCTCGGATTCAGTTGGCTTGTTTGCCCGATGGGGCCGTGGAGCAAACTTAACCTTCGAGGGTTGGCGCCTTGAAATCTTTTGTAGCATTAGCAGATATCAGCCTCATTAATACAAGGATGCAGGCCCCATCAACCGGGGCCTGCGGCCTATTGACGCACCAGAAACTTGAGGTCGCTCGGGGCATCCATCGGCAGTTTCTGTACGGTTTTACCCAACAAACCGCTCTTGGCATCGCGTTCGACCACAACAATCTGGTTGCTCTTCTGGTTGGCAATCAGCAAGAACTGGCCACTCGGGTCGAGGCTGAACTCGCGCGGGTGATCACCGTCCACCGAACGACGTTGTAGCTCCTGAAGATGGCCGGTCGCAGGATCGATGGCAAACACCAGCACCTGATTGGCGGTGCCACGGTTGCTGACGTAAAGGAACTTGCCATCGGCCGAGGCGTGCAACGCAGCGGCGGCCTTGTCGGAAACAGGCTGGCCCGCCGCCAGATCAACCATCTGGGTCTGCTCAAGTTTGCCGTTCTGGTAATCGAACACCGCGACCTGCGCGCTCATTTCCATGGTCAGCCAGGCGTGTTTGCCATCGGCGCTGAACAGCAAATGACGCGGCCCGCTGCCGGCTGGCAACTGGACCGACGCCGGTGTGGCGGCAGTCAACGGTAGCTCCGGATTGGCCTTGGGATCGAAGCGGTAGACAAAGATCTTGTCGGCGCCCAAGTCATTGGAGAACACGTACTGGCCGTCCGGCGAGGAAACCGTCGAATGCACATGCGCCGACATCTGCCGCTCGGGATTGACCCGGCTCGACGGGTGACTGCTCATCTGCACCACGGGCTGGAGCTTACCGTCGGCGCCCACGGGCAACACCGCCAACGTGCCGCCCGGGTCTTCAACCACTGAATAGTTGCTGACGAACAAATGACTGGCCTCACCGCTGAGGCTCGAATGCGTCGGCTCGTTGCCCAGGCTCTGCACCTGATTGATCAAGCTCAGTGCATGGGTCTTGGGATCGATTGAATAACTGCTGACGCGCCCGACCGGGTCTTTCTGGCCGGGGCCGTTTTCATTGACCACGAACAAACGCTGCTGATCCTTGGAAACGGTCAGCCAGGACGGGTTTTCACTGGTGACCACTTGCAGCGGCTTGGGGTTGATCTGCCCGGTGGCGCTGTCGAAGTTCAGGCGATAAATCCCCTGGCTCTGCCCCGCCGTGTAGGAACCGACCAGCAACTGATAGTCGTCGGCCGACGCGGCTTCAATGCCCATCGCGCCGATGCTGCCGGCCATCAACAGCGGCCAGAGCTTATGCATCCTCATTCCCTTCTTCCTCATCGTCACCACCGCCGAACGCGTCCATAGGCACTAGTCGATGCTCACCGGAATCGCCGGTAATGATCCAGCTCTTCAAATCAGGATCGAAAGTCGCCGCTGTGATCTGCGCAATGCTGAACTCCCAACGTTTGAGTGCTCGGCCGTCCATGCATTCGATGTGCAGGTTATCGTCTTCATCGAGGGAAAAATCGAAGGCGTGCAGCCCGTCGATTTCCAGCATGTCACAGTGTTCGAGGGCGTTGATCAAGGTGTCGGATACGGCAGTCATGGCAGTCAATCTTTGAATGGGAAAGACGCAATGATAGCTCAATGTGAGGGTGGGTCTGTGTCGCTCATCCAACATGCTGGCGACACAAAATACTGTGGGAGCGAGCCTGCTCGCGAATGCGGAGTGTCAGTCGATATTGTTGTTGACTGATGCACCACTTTCGCGAGCAGGCTCGCTCCCACGGGGATTACGGTGAGCTGTTAAAGGGCGTCGCGGGAAGGTTTGCCGTCCACCAGGCGCTGGATGCGCAGGGGGTTGGCGTTCTTCAGCGGTTCCGGCAACAGGCTGTCGGGATAGTTCTGGAAACACACCGGCCGCAGGAATCGATCAATCGCCAACGTGCCGACCGACGTGCCGCGTGCATCGGAAGTTGCCGGGTACGGCCCGCCGTGGACCATCGAGTCGCAGACTTCAACGCCCGTCGGATAGCCATTGAGCAGGATCCGTCCAACCTTTTGCTCCAGCAACGCCGTCAGCTCGCCGAACTGTTCGAAGTCCGCCGGCTCACCAATGATCGTCGCCGTCAGCTGCCCGTGCAGGCCGTTCAACGCGGCACTGAGTTGCGCCTGATCCGCCACTTCGACGAACACAGTGGTCGGGCCGAACACTTCTTCCTGCAGCACTGCATCGCCATTGATCAGCAGGCTGACGTCAGCCTTGAACAACTGCGGTTGCGCCTGATTGCCTTGCTGCGGATTGCCAGCCAGATGCTCAATGCCCGGGTGAGCAAGGAGTTTTTGCAGGCCGTTGCCATAGCTGCTCAACGTCCCGGCATTGAGCATTGTTTGCGCCGCCTGATCGCCGATGAGGCCCGCGACCTGCTGCACAAACGCGGTGAATTGCGGCGAGCGAATACCGATGACCAGACCGGGATTGGTGCAGAACTGACCGCACCCCTGCACAACCGAAGCGGTCAGGTCACGGGCGACGGTGTCGGCCCGAGCAGCCAATGCCTTCGGCAACAAGATCACCGGGTTGATGCTCGACATCTCGGCGAACACAGGGATCGGTTGTGGACGTGCGGCAGCCATGTCGCACAGGGCGCGGCCACCCTTCAGCGAACCGGTAAAACCGACCGCCTGAATCGCCGGGTGTTTGACCAGCGCTTCGCCGACTCCGCCGCCGTAGATCATGTTGAACACGCCGGCCGGCATGCCGGTTTTTTCCGCCGCGCGAATCAGCGCATCGGCGACCAGTTCGGCGGTGGCCATGTGGCCGCCGTGAGCCTTGAACACCACCGGGCAACCGGCGGCCAGCGCCGACGCGGTGTCGCCGCCCGCCGTGGAGAAGGCCAACGGAAAATTGCTCGCACCGAACACCGCAACAGGCCCAAGACCGATGCGGTATTGGCGCAGGTCCGGTCGTGGCATCGGTTGGCGATCCGGCAGTGCCAGATCAATTCGCGCGCCGTAGAAATCACCGCGACGCAGCACTTTGGCGAACAGACGCATCTGCCCGCTGGTGCGCCCGCGCTCGCCTTGAATACGTCCGGCCGGCAATGCCGTTTCGCGGCAGACCACCGCGACAAAGTCATCGCCCAAGGCGTCGAGTTCATCGGCAATCGCATCGAGAAATTGCGCGCGACGTTCCGCGCTCAGACTGCGATAGGCCGGGTAAGCGGCGGCAGCAGCCTTGGCGGCGGCATCGACTTCCTCAGGCGTTGCCTGGAAGAAATCATGAGGCAAGGCTTCGCCGGTGCTGGCATCAACACTTTGCATTTTGACGGTGCCAGTCGCGCTGCGCTGACCGCCGATGTAGTTGTGACCAAGAATCTGAGGCATGCGTATCTCCTTAAAGGGTGCCGACGGTGCCGGGCTCGAAAGCGGCTTCAACCGGGGCGATCCCGTTGATCAAAGGCGCGCCGAACTCGGCCTGACTGATCTCGAACACATCACCCTCCCGGGTGCGAATGCCGTCGGCAAAGGACAAGGTCGCGGTGCCGAAAAAATGAATGTGCACGTCCCCCGGACGCAAGAACTGGCTGTACTTGAAATGGTGGTACTCAAGGTTCTCGAAGCTGTGGCACATGTTGGCCTCGCCGCTGAGGAACTCGTTCTGCCACAGCACTTCACCGTCACGCAGGATGCGGCTGGTGCCAGCCAGATGTGCCGGCAATTCGCCGACCCGCAGCTCCGGGCCATAGCTGCAACTGCGCAATTTCGAATGTGCCAGGTAGAGGTAATTCTTGCGCTCCATCACATGGTCGGAGAACTCGTTGCCCACTGCGAAACCGAGGCGATACGGTTTACCGTCGTGGCCGATGACGTAGAGGCCGCTGAGTTCAGGCTCTTCACCCGCGTCTTCGGCAAAGGGTGGCAGCGGGAACGGCTGGCCCGGACGCACGACGATGCTGCCGTCACCCTTGTAGAACCACTCCGGTTGCACACCGGCTTGTCCGGTCGCCGGTTTACCGCCCTCCACGCCCCATTTGAAAATGCGCATGGTGTCGGTCATTGCCGCTTCATCGCCGGCCTGCTGGTGCATCTTGTCGCGGGCCGAAGCGCTGCCCAGATGGGTCAGGCCGGTACCGCTGACCAGCATGTGCGCCGGGTCCGGGTGATCCAGCGGAGGGAGGATCCGCAGCTGCTCCAGCAGCTCCGTGTAGTCATGGCCGATGCCCAGGCCCAGGGTTTTCACCTGCTGCTGCAGATTGACGCCCGCCTCGATTGCCGCCAGGGCCAGGTCACGGACCGTGCGCGCGTCCTGCACTTCGCGCACCAGCCCCTCCTCGACCACGCCTACCCGGCGCTCGCCGTTACTCAGTTCGAACTGCACTAAACGCATGGATTTTCTCCTGTAAACAATCTTGAAGGCGGCATTGCACCCTGTGGGAGCGAGCCTGCTCGCGATGAGGCCGTCAAATCCAAAATCATTACCGACTGACACTCCGCCTTCGCGAGCAGGCTCGCTCCCACAGAGGATTTGTGTGATCTCTCAGGTGCGAGTCGCGCCGCGAGCACTGGCCGCGAACTGGTCGGCCGCCAGCACATGCTTGCGCTCCAGTAACCGATAGACCACGCCGGTCAACACCAGCCCGAACACCATCACCCCCGACAGGAAGTACAGCCCCGACGCCAGGTTGCCGGTGTACTCCTTCAGTGCACCGATCACGAACGGGCCAATGTAGCCGCCCAGGTTGCCCACCGAGTTGATCAACGCGATCCCGGCCGCGGCACTGGCGCCGGCGAAGAAACGACCGGGCAAGGTCCAGAACACTGCGGTGCAGGAAAACAGCGCAAACGCCACCAGGCACAACGCCGCAAGTTGCAGCACAGGCACCGTCAGCCAGGCGCTGAGGAACAGCCCGATGGCGCCCAGCACGTAAAGCACGGCGAGGTGACCGTAACGATCATTCAGGCGGTCGGAACTGCGCGGAATGATCAGCAGCCCGATGATCCCGAAGATGTAGGGCACCGATGACACGAAACCGGTCATCAGGTCCGTACCACCAAACTGTTTGATCAACGTCGGCAGCCACAGGCCCAGGCCATAAATGCTCAAGGTCACCGGCAGATAAAACAGCGCCAGCAGCAACACGCGCTTGTCTTTCAGGGCGTGCAGAGGATTGCCATGACGGGTCTGGCCGTAGGCCTCCAGGTCCTTTTTCAGTTCGCCGGTCAGCCAGTCTTTCTCGGCCTGGTCCATCCATTTCACTTGCTGGGGCCCGTCCGGCAGGTAACGCAGTACCGGCCAGGTCAGCAGGATCGCCGGGGTGCCGATGACGATGAACAGCCACTGCCAGCCATGCAAACCAAGGACGCCGTCCATGCCAAGCAAACCGCCGGACACCGGGCCGGTGATCATCATCGCGATGGGCTGGGAAAGAATGAACAGACCAAGGATCTTGCCGCGATGGCGAACCGGGAACCATTGGGTGATGTAGTAGAGAACGCCCGGGAAGAACCCGGCTTCGGCCGCGCCGAGCAGAAAGCGCATGACATAGAAGCTGTGCGGCCCTTGGACGAACGCCATGCCGATGGTGATGGCGCCCCAGGTGACCATGATTCGAGCGAACCAGCGTCGGGCACCGAAGCGGTCGAGCATCAGGTTGCTGGGGATTTCCAGCAGGAAGTAGCCAATGAAGAACAACCCTGCACCGAGGCCATAGGCTGCGTCACCCAGGCCAATGTCGGCGCCCATGTGCAGCTTGGCGAAACCTACGGCGGAGCGATCCACATAGGCGATCAGGTACAGCAGGATCAGGAAGGGAATCAGTTTCAGCGTAATGCGACGAATAAGCCGCAGTTCCTGGCTCATGAGATCGGTCTCCGATTGTTGTTGTTATAGAACCTCGGGGGACGCCTCTCGCTGAAAACCGCCAGGGCAATCCCTCCGTTGAAAGCGACTATATAGTAATACTAATTAACCAACAACACTTCCAAACCGGCGAAATTGCGCTTATGTTACGCCTTAGCTCGAACAATATAGTCATACAATAAGAGAATCGATCATGTCCGATAAAAAACCCAACCTGCGCTCCGCCCAATGGTTTGGCACCGCTGACAAGAACGGCTTCATGTACCGCAGCTGGATGAAAAATCAGGGCATCGCCGACCACCAGTTCCACGGCAAGCCGATCATCGGCATCTGCAACACCTGGTCGGAACTGACCCCGTGCAACGCGCATTTCCGCCAGATCGCGGAGCATGTAAAACGCGGGGTGATCGAGGCCGGTGGTTTTCCGGTGGAATTCCCGGTGTTCTCCAATGGCGAATCGAACCTGCGCCCTACCGCCATGCTCACCCGCAACCTGGCAAGCATGGACGTTGAAGAAGCGATTCGTGGCAACCCGATTGATGGCGTGGTCCTGCTGACCGGTTGCGACAAAACCACCCCGGCGCTGCTGATGGGCGCGGCCAGTTGCGACGTGCCGGCCATCGTCGTTACCGGCGGGCCGATGCTCAATGGCAAACACAAAGGCCAGGACATTGGCTCCGGCACCGTGGTCTGGCAGCTCAGCGAACAAGTCAAAGCCGGCACCATCACGATTGACGATTTCCTCGCGGCCGAGGGCGGCATGTCCCGTTCGGCCGGCACCTGCAACACCATGGGCACGGCGTCGACCATGGCCTGCATGGCCGAAGCACTGGGCACGTCCCTGCCCCACAACGCGGCGATTCCCGCGGTGGATGCGCGGCGTTATGTGTTGGCGCACATGTCCGGCATGCGCGCGGTGGAGATGGTCCGTGAAGATCTGCGGCTGTCGAAGATCCTGACCAAGGAAGCCTTCGAAAACGCCATCCGCGTCAACGCCGCCATCGGCGGCTCGACCAACGCCGTGATCCACTTGAAAGCCATCGCCGGTCGTATCGGCGTCGAGCTGGACCTGGATGACTGGACCCGCATCGGTCGCGGCATGCCGACCATTGTCGACCTGCAACCGTCCGGGCGCTTCCTGATGGAAGAGTTCTACTACGCCGGCGGCCTGCCAGCGGTATTGCGTCGCCTCGGTGAAGCTAACCTGATCCCCAACCCGAACGCCTTGACCGTCAACGGCAAAACCCTGGGCGAGAACACCAAGGACGCGCCGATCTATGGCCAGGACGAAGTGATCCGCACCCTCGACAACCCGATCCGCGCCGACGGCGGCATTTGCGTATTGCGCGGTAACCTCGCGCCCCTCGGTGCAGTGCTCAAGCCATCCGCGGCCAGTGCCGAATTGATGCAGCATCGCGGGCGTGCGGTGGTGTTCGAAAACTTCGACATGTACAAGGCGCGGATCAACGATCCGGACCTGGACGTCGATGCCAACTCGATTCTGGTGATGAAGAACTGCGGGCCGAAGGGTTATCCGGGCATGGCCGAAGTCGGCAACATGGGTTTGCCGGCCAAGCTGCTGGCCCAGGGCGTGACGGACATGGTGCGCATTTCCGACGCACGCATGAGCGGCACGGCGTATGGCACCGTGGTTTTGCACGTGGCCCCGGAAGCAGCAGCCGGCGGACCTCTGGCGACGGTGAAGGAAGGCGACTGGATCGAACTGGATTGCGCCAACGGGCGTTTGCACCTGGACATCCCGGATGCTGAACTGGCGGCGCGCATGGCGGATCTGCAACCGCCGCAAAATCTGATCGTGGGCGGTTATCGTCAGCTGTACATCGACCATGTGCTGCAAGCGGATCAGGGCTGCGATTTCGACTTCCTGGTTGGCTGCCGCGGTTCCGAAGTCCCGCGCCACTCTCACTGATCATATCAATCCCCCTGTAGGAGCGAGCCTGCTCGCGATAGCGGTCGTACATTCAACATTGATGTTGACTGAACGACCGCTATCGCGTGCAGGCTCACTCCCACATTGGCTCTTCATCTGATTCAGGACCGGGTCCGCGCCTGCTATCATGCGCGGCATCTCCATCGCACAGGATCGCGCCGTTCCCCATGGATTACCGCAAACCCTCCGACCGCAAAAGCATGCACTCGCGCATCGTCCAGGAATTGGGCATGCAGATCGTTTCCGGGCGCTTCAAACCGTGCGACAAACTGCCCGCCGAAGCCCTGCTGTGCGAGGAGTACGCGGTCAGCCGCCCGGTGCTGCGCGAAGCCACCCGCGTGCTGGTTGCCAAAGGCCTGGTGTATTCCCGTCCGCGGGTCGGCACCGTGGTCAAGCAGCGCAAGGAATGGCACATGCTCGATCCGGATGTGCTGCACTGGCTGATGCAAAGCAGCCCGCAGAATGAATTTTTCGAGTTGCTGACCAGCGTGCGCAGCATCATCGAACCCGCTGCCGCCGCCCTCGCCGCGCAGTTCGCGACCGACGCAGACATCGCCTCCATCGGTGAAGCCTACCAGCGCATGGAAGCCGCACCGACGCCGGAAGCGCTGTTGCAGCCGGACCTGGATTTTCACAGCCGCATCGCCGATGCGACCCACAACGATCTGCTGGCCAACCTGTGCAACATGCTGTCGGTGGCGATTGCTGAAGCGCTGAAACATTCCAACCAACGGCCGAACCTGCATGAACTGGCGCTGCCCCGACACAAGGCGATCCTGACGGCGATCGAGAACCGCGATGCGCTGGGTGCGCGGCATGCGACCCTCGTTCAGCTCGACGATGCGCGCAGTGCGCTGAACGTCGTGCTCGGCACTGATCCCTCATAACCAACGCGGTCCTTTTTAGGAGCCAGCAAGCCGGCTCCTGCAAAGGGTTGTGTTAATCCTCGGATGAAAAAAAGCCGCAACCCAGGTTGCGGCTTTTCTGTTTCAGCCAGGGATCAGTGAGCGAACAACGAATTGCCCTTCTGCCCCGCCAGTTTCTCCGGCTTGATCAGGAAGCGAGCCAGCGCCGGCAGCAGCCAAAGCGCGCCGAACATGTTCCAGAGCAGCATGAAGGTCAGCATCAGGCCCATGTCGGCCTGGAACTTGATGGCCGAGAAGATCCAGGTGCACACACCGATCGCCAGGCACAGGCCGGTGAACAGCACGGCTTTACCAGTGGACTTGAGCGTCTGGTAGTAGGCTTCTTGCAACGGCAGGCCCGCACGCAGGAAGCTTTCCAGACGGCTATAGATGTAGATGCCGTAGTCCACGCCAATCCCCACCCCCAGCGCCACGACCGGCAGGGTCGCAACTTTCACGCCGATGCCCATGAAGGCCATCAGGGCGTTGCCGAGTACCGAGGTCAGCACCAGCGGCAGCACGATGCACAAGGTCGCCGCCCAGGAACGGAAGGTGATCATGCACATGGTCGCGACGCAGATGTAAACGAGGATCAGGATGGTCAGCTCGGATTCCTTGATCACCTCGTTGGTCGCCGCCTCGATACCGGCGTTACCCGCCGCGAGGATGAACTCCAGGCCGTCCTTGTTGTTTTCCTTGGCGAAGTCCTGCACCGCATGCACGGCGCGATCCAGGGTGGCGGCCTTGTGGTCGTTGAGGAACACCAGTACCGGCGCCAGGGAGCAACTGTTGTTGTACAAGCCATCGGCACGGGCAATGGAGTTGTTCAGTACGTCCGGGTTACGCGACAGGGTTTCCCATTTCAGGTTGCCCTCGTTCATGCCCTTGATCATCTGCTTGGACACGGTCACCAGGGAGATCGCCGACTGCACGCCCTCGGTGTTCTGCATCTTCCACATCAGTTCGTCGATCGGCGCCATGGCTTCGTAGCGCGAGCAACCTTCGGACTTGGTCTTGACCATCACCACCAATACGTCGGAGCTGGTCGAGTAGTTGCTGATGATGAAGTTGTTGTCCTTGTTGTAACGCGAGTCCGGCCGCAGTTCCGGGGCACCCTGGTCGAGGTCGCCGATTTTCAGGTTCTGGCTGTACCAGAGGCCGCCGCCGAAGGCCAACAAGGCCAGGACGATCGACACCGGTGCGACTTTCGGGCTGGCAAAGCTCGACAGCAGGCGCCAGAACGGGTGTTCGCGGTGCGCGTCTTTCTTGCTGCGTTCGACAGCGCGCTTGCTGATGCCGACATAGGAGATGGCGACCGGCAGCAGGATCAGGTTGGTGAACACGATCACCGCGACACCGATGGAGGCACCGATGGCCAGTTCACGAATCACACCGATGTCGATGATCAACAGCGTGATGAAGCCCACCGCGTCCGCAAGGATCGCGATCATCCCTGGCAGGAACAACTGGCGGAACGTGCGGCGTGCGGCGGTCAAGGCGTTGTCGGCTTCGCTGGACTGCAAGGCGATCCCGTTGATCTTCTGTACGCCGTGGGAAATACCGATGGCGAAGATCAGGAACGGCACCAGCATCGAATACGGATCAAGCCCGAAACCGAAGAAGTGCATCAACCCCAACTGCCAGACCACCGCCACCAGCGTCGTACTCAACACCGCCACGGTGCTGCGCATGCAGTTGGTGAACCAGTACAGCAGGATCAGGGTGATGACGAAGGCGACGCCGAAGAACATCACCACCATGACCAGGCCATCGATCAGGTCGCCGACTTTCTTGGCGAAACCGACGATGTGGATCTGCACGTTAGGGTTCTGCGCTTCAAACTTGTCGCGGATCTTTTCTTCCAGCTCGTGGGAGAACTTGCGGTAGTCCAGCGCCAGCAACTTGCCCTGATCCTGCGGGTCCGGGTAGGACTCCAGCAGCGGGATGTCGACGATGCTCGACTTGAAGTCGTTGGCCACCAGGCGCCCGACCTGACCGGACTTGAGCACGTTGTTGCGAAGCAGGTCGAGGCTTTGCTGGGAGCCGTTATAGCTCTGCGGGATCACTTCGCCACCGGCAAAGCCCTCCTCCGTCACCTCGGTCCAGCGCACGCTCGGGCTCCACAGCGACTTGAGGCCGGAACGGTCGACGCCGGAAATGTAGAACACTTCGTCGTTGATCTGACGCAGGGTCTCCATGTATTCCTTGGAGAATATGTCACCGTCGGTGGCTTCCACGGAAATGCGCACCGTGTTGCCCAGGTTCGCCAGATCGTTGCGGTGCTCCATCATCTTTTGAATGAAGGGATGATCCAGGGGGATCATTTTTTCGAAACTGGTGGACGGCCGGATCAGCGTCGCCTGCCAGAACAGGAAGATGCTGACCAGCAGGCAGATGACGATCACTGCCGGGCGGTTGTTGAAAATCAGGCGTTCCAGAAACGTCGCCTTGTCTTGGTGATGACTGCTCAAGGATGTCATAGACCCGCCTTCTTATTATTTGCCCGGCTCATTTGGACGACCCGTTTTTGCCATTCTCTGCGCCGGTTGGCGTGGTGACGCGAACGCCACCCTGTCCTGCCAGAATCAGATTGCCGTTGCCTGCTGCGGTCACCGCCGAAACGGAAATGCGATCCGGGCGGTTGAACACGCTGAAGGTTTCGCCGTTATCGTTGCTGCGGATCACCGAGCCGCCGTTGCCGACGATGACAATGGAGCCGTCGTCGAGCAGCGTCGCGCCGGACAGACCGAACTCCAGCGCACCGCGAGCAGCCTTGAGTTCGACCGGTTCCCAGGTCGTGCCGAAATCGGTCGAGCGGAACAGATTGCCCCGCAATCCGTAGGCCAGCAGTGTGTTGGCCTGAGCGGTGCCGATCACGCCGAACAGCGAACCTTCGTATGGACCTTCCAGTTTTTCCCAGGTCTGGCCCCAGTCGGCGGAGCGGAACATGCTGCCCTGCTCGCCGACGATGAACAGCCCGGCATCCTTGACCGCCGCAATGCCGTTGAGGTGGTACTGGTCTTCGTTGTCGAGGCGATCACTGGCATCTTCCCAGTGCTTGCCACCGTCGGTGGTGGTCAGCAACGCACCGTAGGCGCCCACGGCAAAGCCGCTGTTGACGTCCTGGAACCAGACGTCGAGCAGCGGCGATTCGCGTTTCAAATCTTCGAATTGCTTGGTCCAGGTGGCGCCACCGTCCTCGCTGGCGAGGATCTGAGCGTCATGGCCGACGGCCCAGCCGTGTTGGTCATCGGCGAAAAACACCGACGTCAACAATTGCCGGGTCGGCACTTTGGCCTGGGTCCAGGTTGCACCTTGGTCATCGGAATACAGAATGTGCCCGCGATCACCAACAGCCACCAGGCGCTTGCCGACGTGCACGACGTCGAGCATCAGGCTCTTGCTGGCTTTGGCAGATTCAACGGCATAAACAGTGTCGGACGCTGGCGCCGCAGCGGCCACCGCAGGTGCCGACAGCACGGCACAACCCAACAGCGAGAGCGCTGTGGCCAGCAACGCGAACTTGCGTAATGCCGGCGGGCGGCAGATACCCACACCCATGACAGGCTCACTCATAGACCTTCCCCCATTATTATTGTTAGGTCGTTCAACCTTTCAGGGCGCCGTAAGGGGTGCTCATCGGGATTGCCTGTTCTGGAGCATAGTCCTGAAATGCGCAATCTAGAGCCCCTTCGGAAGCTGGCTTATCCTATCGGGGTTTGGAAAGGTCTGACAATCGACGCCACGTTATGTTTTGTTAACTGGGGGATAACGGTTGAGGGTGAATGGAGGCGTATTCGAGGGGATGATGGTCCGTGCATCATCCCGCCCGGTCATCGTGCCTAGCCGAACCAGCGCTTGATGAACACGCGCTTGATCGCTGGGGCCAGCGTTACCAGCAAAATGACACTGAGTGCAAATCCGCAAAACTTCATCCAGGTCAGCATGGCCAGTGCCCCGATCTGATCCACTGATGCATGACCATTGAGCCAGCTCAGTATCATGAAGTTTTCAGCATAGTCGCTCAACGCGGTAACCAGCGGAACAACTGCCAGCAACCACACTTTCCAGTGTTTCCCGCAACCGACCTTGTAACCGAGCAAAAAGACGCTGAGATAGAGGAGCACAAACAGATTATCCAGCGCGACCCGCCATTCTCCAGCGGTACTCTGCCCAGGCGACGGCACGCTATTGAACTGCTGTTGTGCAACGCCCATACAATCCGCCAGTCTGAAACAGAACTGGCTGGAGACGTTGAACAGCGTCCGATCCAACACGAAGAATATCCCAGCGGTTATCAGCGTTACCGCCAGCATTTCAAGAAACAGGTCAACCAGCGACCCATCTCGAGAGGGTCTCAGGCTAGGCGCACGCTTGAGGAGCCAACCGATGAAGTCAGTGAAATGGCTTCGTCCCTCCGTTATTGCTTTAGCCGGCACTGGCGGCGGTGCGGGCTTGCGGACACGCAGCAGTTGCTTGACCAAGGGGTCGTCAAAGCATTGTTCGCCGATCAGCTTCCCCAGCCGCCGGAAACTTTCAAACTGACTTTCATCAAAAAACTGATCAGCCGTGGTCTGGTGCGGAAAGGTCGGGTTTTGTATCGCGTAGTTCAGAACATCTGCCGGTTCATTACGCAGTGAGGCCAAGCTGGGCTTGATGAGCACGAGCTTGCCAACATTCTGCGCATCGTAATGTACTTCACCAATAAGGTAGCCCTGCGTACACAGTGCATTGGCATCTCCGCGAAAGTTGTTCAATTGGTTGAAACGAATATCAACCCCCAGATCGACCCGGCACTTGCGGATGGTGTCTGCCAGGTCGGTCATCTCGCGCTGCTCATCGGCACTGGCGTCGACCGCTATGATCACGGCACAGCGCCGTCGCACCAGTTCGTAGAGCCCCAGGTTATCGAAATGGCCGCCGTCAGAAAGATAAACGTAACGGCTGCGCTCATCGCTCAAGCCCAATAATTCATACAACAGCGCCAGCAAGCCGAATCGAGGGCTCGGCGAGCCCCACTGCGATTGCGCCGGATTTGGACTCCAGCGACCCAGACGAATGTTGAACAGCGTCAGGACGAAAGCCAGCATCGGCATGCTGGCACGCCCCATGTTCGGGCTGACGGCCGCGCCGGAGGTGGCCAGTGCCATCCCCAGCGTAAAGCCCTGTTCCTCCAGATCCAGTGCGGCATAAACATCGGTCGGGCGATAGGCCGGATCTGGCTGTTTTGAAGAATCAGTGACGCGCAAGGACGTTGTATCCCCTTGCGTACGCTCCAACGAGTAACCGCAAAACAACGGTGTGAACGCGAAAGAGGCCGCTTTTCTCTCCTGCCAGGCCAGGTCTGCCCCCTGGGTAATGTTCAGGGTGGTATTGATGATCTGGAGGGGAAGCTGCGGCACCCGCTCATCACCGCTTTTTCTGTTCAACAGGTGCAGGGAAAGGTCATCGTCATCGTCCAGGCCCACAAAGGGTTGTTCATTGCGGCCCTGCTGATTACTCGCACCCAGGTAGCACCTGACCAGGCGATTCTTGTACATGTTGTGCAGGGAGAATTTGTTGATGTCGACCCGCCAGGCAAACAGAAGGGTCACCCCCACCAGAACAACGATAGCCACCAGAAAAACCGGAATGCCCCACGTGTCCGGGTTATTAACGGTCAAGGCACCAATGGACGGCATCTTGCCTTGGAATATCGCCCAGAACGCAGGTAGATAATCTTTATCGAAAACGGGTGCCGGAGTCCGGTCGGCAATCGCCAGCAACGCTTTCTGTGTCGCCGCTGCAGCAACAAATACCAGGCCGACGACAAACACCGCCGAGGCGATATTCAAGTAATGCTCAATGCGTATCTGTTTCTTTACCGAAGCCGATTCCGGCTTGCGCAGAAACATCGACGCCAGCAGTGAGCCAATCCAGCCGGTGCCCAACAGGCTGATCCAGTTGCCCATGTGACTTTGCAGCCATTCCTGCAACGGTAACGAGAAAAACGTCAACAGGCACCAGATCGCCCAACCGAAGGCGATCGTCATCAGCCAGGCGTTCAGACGACTCCACCACTCTCGGCTGCGCTCGTAGTAAGCGCGTCCGACCATGCCGGTATAGACAGTTGTGGTGACGCCCAGCGCCGCGAGAAAAACCGGAACGGCCAGACACAGCAAGACGATTTTGTACTCAAGCGTATCGACTCTGCTGACCGGCAACAGGTAACTGGCTGCAGCGATGACCAATACGCCACAAATCAGCGCCACAGCACCTGCGAGGCACTGCACGATGGTGTCGCAGAGAAGCTGTTTCCAGGGTTTACGCTCAGCCAACTCAGCCAACACCCAGACCAATTGCAAGGCCAGCAGCAGACCTGCCAGATAACACACGTTGGCAAATGCCGTATCCCAGCCTGGCTGGGAGTCAATCCACCAGATAACCGCAAACACCACCGAGAAAACCCCGGGGACAATCACTGTCAGAATCACGCCGGGTACGGAGATCAAACCGTTTCGCTCGCGTTTGATTCGCAACCCCTGGTGCCAGAGGTTGTAGCCGATGCAGAACGTGAAAAACAATCCGCCCCAGGCCGCCGCATAACCCGAAATATGTCCGTAAGTGGCCAGTGCGTCATAGCCGCGAAGAAGGCCGTAAGGCAATGTGAACAACAATGCGAAAAAAGCCAGCAGGATGATCAGATTGAGCAGGACATTGCGCATCCAGGTGGCAAGCAATGTCAGCGTATCCATCGAGAACATGCCTACCCGAGGTGTCAGGTAGTTGCTGTATCGCCTCAACCAGACAATCTCGGCAGGCTCAGACGATGCAGGGGCCGTCGAGGTGTTGACGTTGTCGGCCTGCGCCAGGCTTTCCTGAACTTCGGCCAAGCCTTTACGATGAATCCAGGCGCTCAGCCAGCTGCCGATGTAGCCACCGCCAGAGACTGTTGACAGGTAGTCGAACGAGGCCAGCCGTTTGCGGCTCGCTAATGCCTGGAGCACGCCCAGGCAAAACGTCGCACTGCGTATACCACCACCGGAAAAGGCCAGGCCAACCGTCTGGGACGTCTCGCGCAGATGTCTTCCATTCCCTGTTTTGCCATGGAAGGCCGACTGTGGGTTTTTCGACATTGCGAGCGCCTCGGCATCTAGTGCCGCCTGCAGATTTTTGGCGGCGCTGTGGGGCTCTGGATTTTCGCTTTCCGGAAGGGCTTGCGAGGCTGTCATGGCCTGGGTCCTCAAACACTCGACTGCGCGCAAGGCGCGACTGTGACTCATCCGAGTTTTGACTTCCTGCGCGAATGCTCGCACGACAACCTGAACAAAGACGAGGTCTTTGGTATTGCGATCTCAGAGGAAACTGTAGGCAATCATCGTTTTTTTCGCCAGTTTCCGAGCGCCGAAGGAGCGCATCAAAAAACCACCTGGGAAATCGAGTGGGCTTGTACCGTGGGGCGATTCGATGAAACAAGCACCGCGGTCTGCCAGGCAGACCGCGGCATCAATATCAAGCCAGGCTTTTGCTGACCACTTCAAACACATCGCTGGACAGCTGACCCGAAGCACGAATCCGCTCCAGCTCGCCTTTCATCAACGCCTGACGGGCGTCGTCGTATTTGCGCCAGCGAGTCAGCGGCGCCAACTGGCGGGAAGCGATCTGCGGGTTGAAGCCATTCAACTCGATCACCAGATCCGCCAGGAAGCGATACCCGGAACCGTCCGCCGCATGGAAGTTGATCAGGTTCTGCCCGGCAAACGCGCCGACCAGCGCCCGCACCTTGTTCGGGTTCTTGATGTTGAACGCCGGGTGCTCCATCAACTGACGAACACGTTCCAGACCACCGGGCAACGTGCTGCCCGCCTGGACACTGAACCACTGATCCATGACCAGCGGATTGTCCTTGAAGTGCTCGGCAAAACTCGCCAGCGCCAAGGCCTTCTGCTCTTCAAACGGCGAATTGACCAACACCGCCAGCGCGGTCAGGCGTTCGGTCATGTTGTCGCTGGTCTCGAATTGTTCCAGCGTCGCCGCCAACACTTCCGGCTTGCCGCTGAGCATCAGGTACGACAGCGCGATATTCTGCAAGGCACGACGGGCGAAATGCTCGGCCTCGGCCACATACGGGGTTTTCTTCGACAGATCGCGGTTTGCCTGATAACGCAACCACAGCGCCTCGAACAAACCTTCAGCCAATTGCTTGCGGGCAAACTCGCGAGCGATATGGATGGCGTCGACGTCAGCCACGTCGCTGATTTCGGTCAGGTACGCCTCACCCGGCAGCGAGAGCATTTCCGCAACCATCGCCTGGTCCAGCGTCTCGTCGGACAGCACGGTGCGCAGAGCAGAAACCAGACGTTGATCCAGCACCAGTGCTTCGCCCTTTTGCTGCTGAGCGATCAGCTCTTGCAGCACCTGAACCGACAATTGCTGACCGGCATCCCAGCGGTTGAAACCGTCGCTGTCGTGCTGCATCAGGAACATCAGTTGATCGCGGTTGTACGGAAAGCTCAGTTTCACCGGCGCCGAGAAGCCGCGCAGCAAGGAAGGCAGTGGCTGTTCAGCGATGTCGACGAAGGTGAAGGTCTGCTCCGCTTCGGTCACCGAGATCACCCGCGAAGTACCCTGCGTCTGGGCTTCACCAGAAAGACGCAACGCAATGGCCGCCCCTTTCGAGTCAAGCAGGCCCAATTCCACAGGGATCACGAACGGCAGTTTTTCCACCTTGTCCGGGGTCGCCGGGCAGCTTTGGCGGAAAGTCAGGCTGTAGGTTTTCGCGGCGGCGTCGTAGGACTCGCTCACCGCCAGACGCGGGGTACCGGCCTGGCTGTACCAGCGCTTGAACTGGGTCAGGTCGACACCGTTGGCATCTTCCATGGCTTTGATGAAGTCGTCGCAGGTCACGGCCTGGCCGTCATGGCGTTCGAAATACAGGTCGCTGCCTTTGCGGAAGCCTTCGGCGCCGAGCAAGGTGTGGATCATGCCGACCACTTCCGAACCCTTTTCGTACACGGTCAGGGTATAGAAATTGGAAATCTCGATGAAGCTGTCCGGGCGCACGGCGTGAGCCATGGGACCTGCGTCTTCAGCGAACTGGTGAGTACGCAGGTAAGCCACGTCCTGGATGCGTTTCACGGTGGCCGAGTTCATGTCGGCGGAGAAGCCCGAATCACGGAACACGGTGAAGCCTTCCTTGAGCGACAACTGGAACCAGTCGCGGCAGGTCACGCGGTTGCCCGACCAGTTGTGGAAGTACTCGTGCGCGACGATCGCCTCGACACGCTGGTGCGCGGCATCGGTGGCGGTTTCGGCGCGGGCCAGCACGGCGCTGGAGTTGAAGATGTTGAGACCCTTGTTCTCCATGGCGCCCATGTTGAAGTCGTTGACCGCGACGATCATGAAGATGTCCAGATCGTACTCGCGACCGTAGACCTCTTCGTCCCAGCGCATCGACTTTTTCAGGCTGTTCATGGCGTGCTGGCACTTGTCGATGTTTTCCGGCTCGACGTAAATGCGCAGCGCCACCGAGCGTTCGCTCATGGTGGTGAAGCTGTCTTCGACGCACCACAAGTCACCGGCCACCAGCGCGAACAGGTACGCCGGTTTCTTGAACGGGTCTTCCCAGGTCGCCCAGTGCCGGCCGTCTTCGCCGGGACCGGAGGCAATCGGATTGCCGTTGGACAGCAACACCGGATAGCTATGCTGCTCGGCAATGACCGTGGTGGTGAACGTGCTCATCACGTCCGGGCGGTCGAGGTAATAGGTGATCTTGCGGAAGCCTTCGGCCTCGCACTGGGTGCAGAACATCGTGCCGGATTTATACAAACCTTCCAGGGCGGTGTTGGTTTCCGGGTGGATCTTGACGCTGGTATCGACCGTGAAGGTGGTGCTGGTCGGGTGCAGGGTCAGGTGGTTTTCCGTCAGCTGATAATCAGCGTCGCTCAGCTCGCGGTCAGCCACGGTGACCGACAGCAGCTCGAGTTGCTGGCCGTCCAGCACCAGCGGCGGCAGGCCCGGGCCGCGCTCGGGATTGCGGCGCATCACCAGTTGCGCATGGACCAGGCTGTGGTCCTCGAACAACTCGAAGGTCAGGTGCGTCTCGTCGATCAGGTACTCGGGCGCCTGATAGTCTTTCAAATAGATCATCTTCGGTTGTTCGGTGCGCATGCTGGAGTCCTTACTGATGCACGGCGAGCTGATAAGCCGTGTATTTACGAATATTGATGACGCCGGTGTCGAAAATCAGGTATTGGCCCTTGATCCCCAACAACGTGCCTTCGGCAATCGGATTCTTGTCCAGGTTGAAGCTGACGATTTTGGCCGGGTATTGCTCGACCGGATAGCGGATTTCGAGGGTTTCTACGTCGGCAATGGTCTGGATTGCTTGTAGGCCGAATCGTTCCTGCAAACCTTGCAACCCTTCGGCGCAGCTGTCGAACAACTGATCGCGAACCTCGGCCAGGTTCACCGACACCGCGTCGCCCTTGAGTAAAGCACGCCAGTTGGTCTTGTCTGCCACCTGACTGCGGAACAGGTCCTCGACAAACCCCGATTGCTGGCGGGTCGAAACGCGCATGATCGGCAACGCCTGACGGGCGCCCTGGTCGATCCAGCGAGTCGGCAGCTGGGTGGCGCGGGTAATCCCGACTTTCACCCCGGACGAATTCGACAGATACACAATGTGATCGGTCATGCAGAACTTCTCGCCCCACTCCGGCTCACGGCAGGTGCCAGCGTCGTAGTGGCAACGCTCCGGGCTCATGATGCAGAGGTCGCACTGCGCCAGTTTGGTCATGCACGGGTAGCAATACCCCTGGCTGAAACTGGTTTTGGTCTTGCGCCCGCAATGGGTGCAATGAATCGCCCCCAGATATTCCAGACGCACCGTGCTGCCGATCAAGGGATTGACCGGCACCTCGACGTCATCCAGACGAAACGCGTACTGCACGTTCGGCCCGTCAAGGCGCGCCGACATTTTGCTGATTGCACCACGGCCAATCTCAATCAATGGATGGCATCCGACTTGAACAGGATGTTCGGCACGCTGATCGACTTCGAGCTGCATTCCTGCGGGCCCATGTAGCCGGTACGCTCTTCCTCGGGCAGGTTCTGGATTTCCCAGGCGATCATCGCTTGCAGCGACAATTCACGTTGTTCGGCGGTGAGTTTGCCACCGTCGGACCATTTGCCGATCTCCACCGCCAGCTTCAGGCTCTGGTAGATATCGGGGGTGATGTTTTGAATCATTTCGTTAAAAGAGGACATCAAGGGCTCCGCTCTTTAATACATAACTGATTAGACGGCCAGTTTACGGCGGTTGTACAAACCGCCCAACAAACCGGTCAAGCATCCGACGAGCAACCCGCTGACATGGGCTGCGTTGGCGATTTCACCGAAACCGATCATCGAGACCAGGCCCGACAGGCACAGCACCAGCCACACCAGCATCATCACCAGCACACCGCGCGGCAGGCGATATGCCGGGTTCGGCGACAATATCTGGAAAATCCAGCAATGCCCGAGCAGGCCGTAAAGCACCCCGGACAACCCGCCGAACAGGGTCGGGCCACTGAAAACAAACTGGGCGTAGTTCGACACCAGGCTGAAAAGCAAGGTCAAGCCGATCAGGTTGATGCTGCCCTGACGCGACTCGATGCGCCGCCCCAGCTCCCAATACCACATGCCGTTCATGGCCAGGTGCAGGATGCCGAAGTGGATCAGCATCGGCGTCACCAGACGCCACCACTGCCCCGCCGCCAGGCTGTCGGCCAAGGGCACAAAATGGATGTACTCGCCAACGATACGAAAATCGAGGAAGGTCAGCCAACGCAGCGTGTCGAGGTTTTCCCCCAGCAGCGTCACCGCACCGACGATCAGGCTCAGCAGCAACACCAAGCCGGTTGCCTTGGCATGACGCAGCTGCTCGACGAAACCAGGCCGCCTGGTGGTTTGCGCGACCGGAATGTCCAGCTGCTGATCAGGGTCGCCCGCCGGGAAACGTTCATATAAGGAACGGACGTCTTCGCTGATATTGGCCGGCACCCACAGCACCTGTTCACCGGACTCTTCGCTGACCCGATGCGGCACCTGCATGCGTTGCAGCAGTTTGACGAACCCGCTCAAATCCACGGCCAGCGGCAGGCGTAAAACAGCAACGGTAGTCATCGCAACACCTCCGGCCGCTCGACATCGACCCAGACAAACTTGTGCGGGTCGAGGCGGGTTTCCTGATCCAGGCGATAGGCGACCAGTTTGCCGTAGAGCACCGCGCTGTAATCCAGGCAGGCCAGGTTCGGACGGATCGGCGCCGGTTTGCCGCTGCGCCAGTAATGGCCAACGAACAACAGCGGCTCATCGACGCCGTAACGCAGCAGGGTATTTTTTTCGGTGGACGACAGGGGCGTCTGGGCCACGGGTTCGGGCAAGGCGTCGGGCTGGAACACAATGTCTCCATAGGTTTGCGGGTCGTCTTCCCAGAATTTGGTGCGGAAGAACGAACGCGTCAGGCCATCGCCGCTGGTCATGGTCAGCCCGTGGGGCAGGCGCATGTCGGTCCCGCGCAGCAAACGATCGAACACTGTGCAGGCGAAACTGCCCGGCACGGCCGAGGCCTGGAGGAAATGTTCGTCAACGCAGCCATCGGGGAACAGCGCGCGCAGCGGCTCGATCAGGCCGGCATCCCAGCAGGCGTGCACCACGCGGAAACGCCCGGCATCCACAAACAATGGCAGTTCGTAAAACCATTGCTGGAAGTCATGCCAGTCGCCGGGGTGATGTTCAAATTGCGTCAGGGTTTCACCGAGCAGGCGCGCATGGCGTGGCGTGTGTTCGCGCACGAACTGCTTGCCGCTGCCTGGCGGCGCCGGCGTGGCCCAGCCGAGGGCGTTGAATTCATGGTTGCCCATGATGCACAGCGCCTGACCGGCCTCGACCATGTCGTGGACGATATGCAGCGCCTCGCGAATCCGCGGGCCGCGGTCGATGATGTCGCCGACGAACACCGCCATGCGCGATGGATGCCGCCAGACGCCACCTTGTTTGTGATAACCGAGCCGGTCGAGCAAGTGCTCAAGGGTCAGAGCGCAACCGTGCACGTCACCGATAAGGTCGTAGCTACGCGCGGGATCGAGCATCAGTCGCCTCCACCACCCAACCGGCTGCCCCAGCCAAGCTTGGTCCGGCAGACCTCATAGTAGTTGTGGTCGAGCGGGTGGATCAGCCGCAGTTTCTGGGCTTTTTTGCTGATGGTGATGGTGTCGCCCGGCGCGCAGGTGAAATGGTTCTGCCCGTCACAGGAGACTTGCGGGTAAATCTGCATATCTTTGGACACGACGATTTTCAGCTCACTGTTGCCATCGACCACAATTGGCCTGCCCGACAAGGTATGGGGGTACATCGGCACAATCACAATAGCGTCGAGCTTGGGGTGCATGATCGGCCCGCCCGCCGACAGCGCATAGGCGGTCGAACCGGTGGGCGTTGCGACGATCAGGCCGTCGGCCTTCTGGCTGCAGACGAACTGGCCGTCGATGTACAACTCGAATTCGATCATCCGCGTCGATTTGCCCGGGTGCAGGACCACGTCGTTCAGCGCATCGCCCTGGCCGATGGCCTCGGCATGGCGCCGGACTTCGGCTTGCAGCAGGAAGCGGTTTTCCACCAGGTAATGGCCATCGAGCACTTCGGCGACTTTGACTTCCAGTTCATCCGGGCGAATGTCGGTCAGGAAACCGAGGCTGCCCCGGTTGATGCCGAGCACCGGAATATTGTGTCGGGCCAAGGCACGCGCGGCGCCAAGCAGGCTGCCGTCACCGCCGACCACAATCACCATGTCACAGACTTCGCCGAGCATCTTGCGAGACGAGGTTTGCAGGCCATGACCGGGCAGGACTTCGGCGATGGTGTCTTCGAGAATCACGTGCAGGTGACGATCAAGCAGAAACCGTTTCAGTCGGCGGACGGTATCCAGCACCTGCGAACTGCCCAGGCGACCGATGATGCCGATATTACGAAATTGCTCCATGGGGTTCCTGCGCGACGGTGAAAAACACGATTATGGGCGAAAGCGCGGGATAGACAAAATCCTTTCAGCCACAAGGGTGTACTCATGTTTAGGGCTATGCTCGCAAGATGATCCTATTTCCCGATTTGCTCCAGTTACCCCACCAGTTGCGCCACCCCGAGGTGCGCGACCTTGCCTGGGTCATCCTCGCGCCGCCGATGCTCGACACCACTCCGTGGCCGCAACGCCATCCGCTGGCCGGCAGCGACTGGGTGCAGGCACCTGAGCAGCTGGAGCGCTGGCTGAAGCAACTCGACCGCGACAGTTACGACTTGCTGCACTGGCTGGCGCAGGCCAGGACCCGGCGACTGGGCCTGTATTACGAACGCTTGTGGCAATACGCCGTGCGCCATGCGCCGGGTATCGAGTTGATTGCCGCCAACATGCCGATCCGCCGCGAAGGCCACACCTTGGGCGAGCTGGACATGCTGCTGCGCGACCGCGACGGCGTGCATCATCTGGAACTGGCGATCAAGCTGTATCTGGGGCCGCAGAATGGTGACGGACAGGACACGGCGCAGTGGCTCGGACCAGGTTGTCATGATCGACTGGACCGCAAACTGGCGCATCTGACGCAACACCAACTGCCGATTTCCGCCCGCCCCGAGAGTCGCGAGGTGCTGGCGGCGCTGGATATTCAGCAGTTCAGCGCGCATCTGTGGCTGGGCGGTTATCTGCTGTATCCGTGGCCAGGACAAGCCGAGCCCCCCCACGGTGCCCATCCACAGCATCTGCGCGGCAGCTGGCTGCATCAGAAAGACTGGGCGGACTTTGTCGTGCAGCGCCCGTTCGGCCGCTGGCAACCCCTGCCCCGCCATGCGTGGCTGGCGCCGGCGTATTACCCGGCGGAACAGACCTGGAACACCGGGCAGCTGGACGCATGGCTCAGTGACCTGGAGCCTTTGGCCCCGGCGCAGTTGATGGTGCGCCTGATCGAGAACGCGGATGGGGATTGGGAGGAAGCGGAACGGTTGTTTCTGGTGGCGGATCTTTGGCCGAATGTGCCGGGCAGTGGTTGAGACTTGTAGTGCCTGGGTTGGCCTCTTCGCGGGCAAGCCTCGCTTCTACAGGTTTTGTATCGTTCGCTGAATTTGCATTCTTCATAAATCCTGTAGGAGCGAGGCTTGCCCGCGAAGAAGCCACCCCGTTCTAAATGGATAACCGCAAAGCCAAAGCCGCCAACGTCACCAACAACACCGGCACCGTCAACACCACCCCGACCTTGAAGTAGTACCCCCAGCCGATCTGAATGTTCTTGCGTTGCAGCACATGCAACCACAACAACGTCGCCAGACTGCCAATCGGCGTGATTTTCGGCCCCAGGTCGCTGCCAATGACGTTGGCATAAATCATCGCTTCCTTGACCACTCCCGTGGCCTGGCTTGCATCGATCGACAGCAAACCAATCAACACCGTCGGCAAGTTGTTCATCATCGACGACAACAGCGCGGTCAGCACGCCCGTGCCCATGGCCGCGCCCCAAACGCCGTACTGTGCGAACCCGTCCAGCCACCCCGCCAGATACCCGGTGAGCCCGGCATTGCGCAGGCCATAGACCACCAGGTACATGCCCAACGAGAAAATCACGATCTGCCATGGCGCTTCTTTCATCACCTTGCGCGTGGAGATCTTGTGGCCACGGGCGGCGATGGCCAGCAGCAACGCGGCACAGACAGCGGAAATGGCACTGATCGGAATGCCCAGCGGCTCAAGGGCGAAGCAGCCGATCAACAGGATGGCCAGCACTGCCCAACCGGCATAAAACGTCGCCTTGTCATGGATCGCCGTCGACGGATGTTCCAGTTGCTCGGGGTCGTAAGCCTTGGGGATGTCACGACGAAAAAACCACATCAGCATCGCCAGCGTGGCGGAGACGCTGACGAAGTTGACCGGAATCATCACCGCCGCATAGCGGTTGAAGGTGATATCGAAGTAGTCCGCCGAAACGATGTTCACCAGGTTCGACACCACCAACGGCAGGCTCGCGGTATCGGCGATGAACCCGGCGCCCATCACGAATGCCAACGTCGCCGCCGGGGAAAAGCGCAGCGCCAGCAGCATGGAAATCACGATAGGCGTGAGAATCAGCGCCGCACCGTCATTGGCGAACAACGCCGACACCAGCGCCCCGAGCAGCACCATATAAGCGAAGAGTTTGCGCCCGCTGCCCTTTCCCCACCGGGCCACATGCAAGGCTGCCCAGGCAAAGAATCCCGCCTCATCCAGCAACAGACTGATGATGATCAGCGCCACGAAGGTGCCGGTGGCGTTCCAGATGATCTGCCACACAATCGGGATATCAGCCAGGTGCACCACCCCGAAAATCAGCGCCAGCACGGCGCCGAATGTCGCACTCCAGCCAACCCCCAGGCCTTTGGGTTGCCAGATCACCAGGGTGATGGTCAGCAGGAAAATCAGCGACGCTATAAGCATGCGGGTAAACGCCTCTGGAAAAACGAGGCGTGAATATATGGAATTCCGAATATGCAGTAAAGCAAAGACTGAACAACCTGGCAGCTGCTACAGGGGATGTGTTGCGTTCAGGTCACTCTTTCTTATGCTGCTCGACCCATTTGCCATACGCATTGATGAAATTCTGCAAGAACGGCCTCACCGATTCGGACAATTTGCCCGACTCATCGAACGCCGAACCTGCGCCCCCCAGATAGGCTTCCGGCTGCTGCATGCACGGCACGTCCAGAAACACCATTGACTGACGCAAGTGATGGTTGGCCCCAAACCCGCCGACAGCCCCCGGCGAAACGCTGATCACCGCCCCTGGCTTGCCGCTCCAGGCGCTCTTGCCATAGGGACGCGATCCCACGTCAATCGCATTCTTCAGCGGTGCCGGCACCGAGCGGTTGTATTCAGGGGTGACGAACAGCACTGCGTCGGATGAACTCACTTGTTGTCGGAAAGTGCTGTAGGCTGCCGGCGGTGAAGTCCCGTCAATGTCTTCGTTGTAGAGCGCCAGATCGCCGATTTCGACGATGGTGAGCTTGAGATTGGCAGGCGCCAGGTCGGCCAGGGCGAGCGCAACCTTGCGGTTGATTGATTCCTTTCTCAAGCTGCCGACCAGTACGGCGATCGTGTAGACGTTGCTCATTGAAGATTCTCGACTGTTCGATGGGAAAGACTTGTAGTTATAGATGACGATTCACCCAGTGGGCTGTTGAATTCACCGCCCCTGACTATTTTTTTCCTGTAGGAAAACTTACTTCGCTTAACCACGGTCTACAGAACCGCAAATTGAGTGATTTATCTCCAGAGGTTCTAAGCAGATGGCAGCAGTACTCGTCGATCAGTTCCATGCAAGAGACGCGGAAGGCCGCGTTTATTCCGTGCATGAGTTCCAGGAATCCACCCCGTCGGCAGACGGCCTCGGCGACACGAAGCCTGTCACCACCTATAAGCTGGCCATTGGCGATCGCGTCAAGAAGCTCGATGACAACCAGTTTCTGCTGATTCAGTCGGATGTCACCATCGTTCGCGAACCCGACACTTACGTCGGCATCCGGCCGGAAATCACCACCGCCTCATAACCCCGCGTTATGAGCAGAAGTCATATGCGCGCACTTGAGTTAGGATTCAGTCACTGACTCCCTCACCTGCTGAACATGGACTTCACGCATGCGTTTACGTCATATCGAAGTGATCCACGCGCTCTTGCAGACCGGTCATCTGGGCACCGCCGCCGAATGGCTGCAGTTGCCGGTGGCCGAGGTCGAAGGCATTTTGCGCGATGCCGAGGATCAGTTGGGATTCATGCTGTTTTCCAGCGTGCGTGGACGTTTGCAGGCGACGCGCGAGGCGCGGGAGCTGCAGGTTGAAATCGCCCGCGTGTATGACGCGCTTGAACCGGTCCAGCACCTGGCCAGCAGCCTCAAGCAGTATCAGGCGCACCCGCTGCGCATCATCTGCACCCCGCCGCTGGCCCAGCAGTTATTGCCCCACAGCATCGCCGCCCTGCGCCGACGCCTTCCCGATGCGGCTTGCACCCTGCTGAGCCAACCCACCCGCGAGATCGTCAGAAGCCTGCTGCTGCGTGAAAGCGATCTGGGGCTGAGCCTGCACGATCCCGACCACGCCGACATCTATTGCCAAGTGATTGCCCAAGGCAAGCTCCAGCTGTTGGCGCCCCATGGCTGGCTGCAACCGAAACAGAAGTACATTTCGTTGCAGGACCTGGCCGGCCAGTCGATGGTTGGCCTGGAAGGTCATGATCCGCTAAGCCCGGCGCTCGATAACAAATTGCATGCCTTGCGCCCTGCCCCGGTCATCCAGACGCGGGTGCAAACTCATCAGATGATGCGCAGCATGGTCGAGGCCGGCGAAGGCCTGGCGATTGTCGACCCCTTCACCGCCCTTGGGGCCAAGTCGAGCGGCCTGGATGCCTGCCCCTTGGCGCCTGCGGTGCCGATCAGCCTCTATGCCCTGACCCTGAAGAACGGCGAGCCCATGCCCGCCGTTCAGGTGCTGCTGGACATCCTCACGGAACAAGCCGTGGCGATGTTGTCGAGCTGAGCGGGTTTTCCAGCGGATTATCGAACAGGCGATACCAGAACAGCGCGACTTCGGCGGTGTTCGGGTCGATGCCGCGATAACGCAGATGATCGATCCCGCCTATCACGAAACCACAGCGCTCATAGAGTCGACAGGCGCCCAGATTGTTATTCTGGGTTTCGAGCATGATGCCCGGCAACTTCTTCTTGCGACTCCAGAACTGCGCCACATCCAGCAACGCCTTGGCCACACCGTGACGGCGCGCTGGCGCATGCACGGCCAACTCGTCAATATGGGCAAAGCCGTTCCAGTTGGTGCTGACCACCAGATGGCCGACGGGCTCGTCATCGAGATAGGCCATGAACACCGCACTGTCGGCGGCATCGCGAAAACTGCTGAACTCCTCGGGATCAATCCCGTAGCACTTTCGATAAGGGGTGATCGGCGTGACCCGCCACTGCTCCACCGGTTTGCCGATTTCAGCTGCGCCATAGGCCGCGACTTCAAAACTGAAATCGCTGCCCCAGATATAGGGCGCAAACCCCTCATCGGCGACACGCACCGAGAGACCTGGGTATTTGGGATTCATGATCGGTTGCATGCTGGGAAAGGTCCTCATTCCTTGATGCAATCGACGGTGTAATGCCGTCCATTGCCCTCGTCTTCGTGTTGCAGTCCGTGCACATCAACGACAAACCCGGGGAAGCTGCTGTCAAACGTGCGAGCAAACGACAGATAATCGATGATCGACCGGGTCGACTCGGTGAACCGCTCCCCCGGCATGATCAGCGGGATGCCGGGTGGGTACGGCACCAGCATCACCGCGGCAATTCGCCCTTCCAGGGCATCAATCGACACTGCCTCCACCTCTCCCCGCACCAAATGATCATAGGCGTCAGCCGGCTTCATGGCGATTTCCGGCAACACGGTGTACATGCGCTTGAGGTGTTTGGCCGTAGCATTGCTGCGATAACAGGCGTGCAGTTGATCGCACAAATCCCGCAAACCCATGCCCTGATAACGCGCGACATTCTGTTGCGCCACGCATGGCAGGCACGTCGCCAGACTGACATTGGCGTCGTAACTGCGCTTGAACTCCAACAATTCGGTCAGCAACGTGCTCCATTTACCCTTGGTAATCCCCATCGAGAACAGCACCAGGAATGAATACAGGCCGGTCTTCTCGACCACCAGCCCGCGCTCCCAAAGGAACTTGCTGACCACCGCCGCCGGAATCCCGCGTTCGCTCAGCGCACCGCCCGCCGTCAGGCCAGGCATCACCAAGGTGACTTTGATCGGATCAAGCAACACGTAATCGTCAGTCACCCCACCAAAGCCATGCCAGTCGGCGTCGAGTTGCAGCAGCCAGTCTTCGGTGACCACGCGCTCGATGCCTTCCACCGACGGTGGCTGCCAGATGGAAAACCACCAGTCGTCCGCAGCGATGTGCTGGCGCAGATTGGCCAGCGCCCGGCGAAAACTCAGGGCTTCGTCGAACATTTCCTGCAACAGCGAACGCCCGGCCGGGCCTTCCATCATCGCCGATGCCACGTCCAGCGAAGCGATGATGCTGTACTGCGGCGACGTCGAGATGTGCATCATGAACGCTTCATTGAAGCGATCGCGATCCAGTTGCCGCGCACCTCCGTCCTGAACATGAATCATCGAGGCCTGGCTGAACGCGGCCAACAGTTTGTGTGTGGAATGCGTGGTGAATACCAGCGGGCTGTCTTCGCTACGGGACGTGCCCATGCCATAACGACCGGCGAAAAACTCGTGGAACGCCGCGTAGGCATACCACGCCTCGTCGAAATGCAGGACCTCGACGCTGTTGCCCAGGCTCTGCTTGATCAGTTCGGCGTTGTAGCAAAGGCCATCGTAGGTCGAATTGGTCACCACGGCCAACTTGACCTTGAGCTCACGCCCCTGGGTCAGCGGGCTGGCGTCGATCTTTGCCTGAATCGATTCGCGGCTGAACTCGCTCAGCGGAATCGGTCCGATGATCCCCAGCTCATTGCGTTCCGGGCACAGGTACAACGGAATCGCGCCGGTCATGATGATCGAGTGCAGTACCGACTTGTGGCAGTTGCGGTCCACCAGCACCAGGTCATCGCGAGCGACCATCGAATGCCAGACGATCTTGTTGGCGGTCGAGGTGCCATTGATCACGAAAAAGGTGTGATCGGCGCCGAAATTGCGCGCAGCCCTGGCTTCCGCTTCAGCGAGCGGGCCGGTGTGATCGAGCAAGGAACCCAGTTCCGGCACCGACACCGACAAGTCCGAACGCAGGGTGTTTTCCCCGAAAAACTGGTGAAACGCCTGCCCCACCGGGCTTTTGTGATACGCCACGCCACCGCCATGGCCGGGTGTGTGCCAGGAATAGTTGGAATCGGCGGTGTGTTGCACCAGCGCCTTGAAAAACGGCGGAAGCAAACCATCCAGGTATTTACGGGCCGCCCGGGCCACTTGCCGCGCCAGAAAGGGCACGGTGTCTTCGAACAGATAGAGAATGCCGCGCAGTTGATTGAGTTCGGCCATGGCATCGGCCGGGGCGTTTTCCAGCGTGACCTGTTCGCCCAGCGCAAAGATCGGCAAGTCCGGCGCCCGCACTCGCGCCAGGCCGATCAACTCGGCCATATTGTGTAACAAATGAGAGTGGGCGCTGGCGTCTTCGGCGGCGATCAACATGCAGGAAAGGCCGTGATGGGTCGAAGCAACCAGCCGCCCTTCGGTGTAGTCCACCGCCGAAACGATGCTGAAGCCTTCCTGCTCCAGTTCCCGGGCGATGCCACGCACGCGATCACCGGCGACGGTGTCGGCCTTGATGTCGCGATGCACGATCAAGACCGGGAATTTCAAATCTTTATACATGAGGCTCAGTGTCCTGAGGCTGCAGACCGTGGCCTGCCAATATGCTCAGGGTAGAGGGTTGAAGCGGATGTGGCGAGCGACGATGCCCTGAAGCGGGTCAATGAGTGCACCATCATGTGGCCATCAACTCTCCAACATTCAGCAGGACTACTTGTGGCAAGGAAGCTCCCTCACCACAAAAGCCCTGTTACATCTGATTCGCCTCAAGCCTGCGCCTTGGCCTCGACCAACTGCTGCCACAGCGACGGGGCGCCGGCGGACTTGGCGATGGCTTCCAGGCGTGCCACGTGCCGGGCCAGGTCATCTTCGCTGGCGGGGATGATCCGGGTCGGCTGGCGGTCGGCCGGCAAGCGGCGGATTTCGGTGGCGGAGTTGTCAGCGCCTTCGCCGGAACCGTTGCCGTCGGACGCATTACCGGCCAGTGACAGGCTGGTCTGGCCGCCGGTCATGGTCAGGTAAACGTCGGCGAGGATCTCGGAGTCGAGCAAGGCGCCGTGAAGTTCACGACCGGAGTTGTCGACGCCATAACGTTTGCACAACGCATCGAGGCTGTTGCGCTGCCCCGGGTGACGTTCCCGGGCCATCATCAGGGTGTCGAGGATCGAGCAGTGTTGCGTGATGTCCGCACGGTCGTGCTGGCCCATCAGGGCGAATTCGTTGTTGATGAAGCCAACGTCGAACGCCGCGTTATGGATGATCAGCTGCGCGCCTTTGATGAATTCGAAAAACTCATCGGCCACTTCAGTGAACCGCGGTTTGCCCACCAGGAATTCGTTGGTAATGCCGTGGACGCCGATGGCGCCTTCGTCACTCTCGCGATCCGGTTGCAGGTAAACGTGGAAATGCCGGCCCGTCAGGCGCCGACCGATCAACTCGACACAACCGATTTCGATAATCCGGTGGCCGTCGGTCACCGGCATGCCGGTGGTTTCGGTATCGAGTACAACGGATCTGGTGGCCATCAGTGCTCAGCTCTCAACGGGTCAATCGTGCAAAAGCGGCGATGTTAACACGCTCGCGGGATCCGGCGCGCGCACTGCCAGGTGACGGGCGCTCATGCAGTTTTTAACAATCATTAGCAATGTTCATAAAGTCTGGAAGCCGATGGATTGCTAGCGTGCACCCCTTGCTGACCCAGGGTTTGAAATCGTCATGAAGACTGCACGGCTGGTTTTATTGAGTACCTGTTTGCTGGGTTCCGGCGCCCACGCCACCAGTTTTGTCATCAGCACAGACGTCACCGTCAGTCTGACGATGAGCTCCACCAAAGGCACCAGTGGCTCATTCAGCGACGACAAGATCGTACTGGCGGCCAAGGATGATGCGGCAGCGTTTGTGGCGAGCGAGGGGGTGATTCGCGGGGCGCGGATCCAGGCGGCGTTTTTGCGGATTCGCGGGGTGGTCAACGAACCGTATTCAGACCAACAACTGGCCACCGCGATCTTGATGCTGTGACACCCTGGAGGAGCGAAGCTTGCTCGCGAAGAACGATAACCCGGTCTCTCAGTTACACCGCGGCGCTTTCTTCGCGGGCAAGCCTCGCTCCTGCATGGATCTCCGGCAGACAGTGCTCGCGAAGGGCGGCACTACCGATCAAGCCTGCTTGTACCCGCGCACTTCATCCACGCCACGGTTGGCCAGTTGGTCAGCCCGTTCGTTGCCATGGTGGCCGATGTGCCCGCGTACCCATTTCCAGGTGACGTTGTGGCGGTTGACCTGCTCATCCAGCAGTTTCCAGAGGTCAGCGTTTTTGACCGGTTCCTTCGCCGCCGTTTTCCAGCCGCGCTTCTTCCAGTTGTCCATCCACTCGTTGATGCCTTTCATCACGTACTGGGAGTCGGTCACCAGCAGCACGTCGCAGGAGCGCTTGAGTTCTTCCAGGCCACGAATCGCCCCCATCAGCTCCATGCGGTTGTTGGTGGTGTTGGCTTCGCCGCCCCACAGCTCCTTTTCAATGCCTTTGCACACCAGCAACGCGCCCCAGCCGCCAGGGCCAGGGTTGCCTTTGCAGGCGCCGTCGGTGAAGAGTTCTACGCTATCGCTCATGCCAATCTATCCAGAAAATGCGGTGGCTCGCCGATCAGTGACCGACGATGCCCGAGGCCGGGGCGAACCCGGCCGGGAAAATAAAGTGTGTATTACGGCTCGATGTTACGACGGTTGACCTTGGCCATCGGCAATGGAATCAGCTTGCCCATCGGTTCGCGCCGCTCCTGACGGACGGGTCGCAGGCCAACAACGATCTTGCGCGCCACCAATAAATAGAAGCCGCCGCCCGACAGTTGCCAGTCACCGGCCTTGCGCTCCCAACCGGCCAGGCGTGCCTGCCAGGCGGGTGACGCAAGCGGCGGACGATAGCACCCGAAGCGGCGTTTCTCCAGCGCGAAGCCCAGCAGGTTCAGCCAGTCGCCGACCCGCGACGGTGAGATGCAGCGCGCCTTGCGCAAACCGTCGTGAGCGAACACATGGCGCAAGCCCCAGCTGCTCCAGGGGTTGATCCCGATGATCAGCAGATGCCCGCCGGGCCGCACGCTGCTCGCGGCTTCACGCAGCAAGCCGTGGGGCGACAGGCAGAAATCCAGGCCGTGCTGCATCACCACCACGTCAGCGGCATGCTCGCTCAACGGCCATGCCTGCTCTTCGCAGACGATCTCGACCCCCGGCAACGGCGCGCCAAGTCGCACATTGCGCTGAACCTGGGGTGCCGACGGCGGTGTCTGGGCCGACGGGCCGTAATGCACCAGATAGCCACCGAAGAAGCGGCCCAGCTCGTCTTCAAGCATGCGCCGCTCTTCGTCCAACAGAAATTGCCCGATGGGCCCGGACAGCCATTCACGGGCCGCGCTGATCAAATTCAGCCACTCAGGATCGGCCTGAGCGAACGCTTTATCGGTCATTGCATTCTCCAACGCGCCAGGAAGTTCTAAGATGCGCCATTGTTTTCAGCTTGGCGAATCCGACGATGATACAGATCAGTGCCCTGCCCGCCTTCACCGACAACTACATCTGGTTGTTACAGGACCACAACACCCAGCGCTGCGCCGTGGTCGATCCGGGTGATGCCGCGCCCGTGCAAGCATGGCTGGCGGCGCATAAGGGTTGGGTATTGAGCGATATCCTGATCACTCACCATCATCATGATCATGTCGGCGGTGTCGAGCAGCTGAAAAAAGCGACAGACGCGAAAGTCTACGGCCCGGCCAGCGAAACCATCCCGGCGCGAGACGTGGCGCTCAAGGACAACGACCGTGTCAGCGTGCTGGGCTGGGACTTCGACGTCTATGCGGTTCCCGGACACACCCTGGGGCATATTGCCTATTATCACCACGGCCTGCTGTTCTGCGGCGACACCCTTTTCGCCGCCGGTTGCGGGCGCTTGTTTGAAGGCACGCCCGAGCAGATGCACACCTCGCTGAGCCGCCTCGCTGAGCTGCCGGAAGATACGCTGGTCTATTGCACCCACGAATACACCCTGAGCAATCTGAAATTTGCCGCAGCGGTCGAACCCGGCAATCCTGACACCGCCGCACGTCTGGAAAAAGTTACCGAGCAACGTGCGGCCGGAATCATGACGCTGCCCTCTACTCTGGCGCTTGAAAAACTGACCAACCCCTTTTTGCGTGTCGACGAAACATCCGTTAAAGAAAAAGTGGACGAACGGAATGGAACCCAAAACCGGTCTCCGAGTGCGGTCTTTGCTGCTCTTCGGGCTTGGAAAGATAAGTTCTAAGTCGCCGCCCCGTTGGTACAAAAATTCTGAATGGTTGACCGCAGAGGGTGCGCTTTCTAGAATCGCCCGACATTTTTGCCCGGAACTTACTTCCAGCCAATGTCGTCATCTATTCGTAAAGCCATCAATTCAGACGCATTGACCCGCTTGGCTCAAGCCATAGCGGTGGCTGTGTCCGCCACTCTGGCGGGCTGTTCCAGCCATGTGCCGCAGACCGAAGCGACACACACTCCGAACATCGCCGCTCGCGCCAAGCAGAAACCAATCTGGCTCAGCGAAAAGCCGACTCCACAAATTCCACAGGATGTCTGGGAGCGCATGCGCCAGGGCTTCCAGTTGCAGGACAACCTGGGCGTCAACCCGCGCATCGAGCAACAGCGCCTGTGGTTCGCCAGCAACCCGTCCTTCCTTGAAAACGCCGGTGAACGCGGCAGCCTCTACATTCACTACATCGTCGAACGCCTTGAAGAACGCAACATGCCGCTGGAACTGGCGCTGCTGCCAGTGATTGAAAGCGCCTACAACCCGATGGCCTACTCCCGGGCCAATGCGGTGGGCCTTTGGCAATTCATTCCTTCCACCGGCCGTTACTTCAACCTGCGTCAGACCCGCTTCTATGATGGCCGTCGCGACATCACCGCCTCGACCACTGCGGCCATGGATTACCTGACCCGTCTGCACGACATGTTCAACGGTGACTGGTTGCTGGCCCTGGCGGCCTACAACGCCGGTGAAGGCACGGTCAGCCGTGCCATCGAGCGCAACGAGAAGCTGGGCCTGCCGACCGATTACTGGAACCTGCCGCTGCCAGCCGAAACCCAGGCTTACGTGCCCAAGCTGCTGGCCTTGTCCCAGGTTGTGCTGGCCCCCGAAGCCTACGGCGTGAACCTCAACCCGATCGCCAACGAACCTTATTTCCAGGTCGTCGAAATCAACCAGCGCATGGACCTGTCCAAGGTTGCCGCGGTGGCCAACATCGACGAAGACGAGTTGTTCCAGCTCAACCCGGCCTTCAAACAGCGCACCACCATCGACGGCCCCCAGCATTTGCTCGTGCCAACGTCCAAGGCGCAGTTGCTGACCGCCAGCCTCTCGACCATGCGTCCTGAAGAGTTGATCAGCAAGAAGTCGCTCAAGCCGGTCTTCGAAGGCGCCGATGAATCCGAAGTCGCCAGCCTGAAACGTGCCTACCGCGTCAAACGCGGCGACAACCTGGCCGCCATCGCCAAGGCGAACAAGGTCGCCGTCAAGGACCTGCAGCGCTGGAACAAGATGACCGGCAAGAACCTCAAGGTCGGCCAGACCCTGGTGATGCAGGACACTGCCAAACGTAGCGGCGGTCGCGTCAACACCGTTGTGGCGGCGAACAGCAAGACCAACAGCAAAGCCGACAAACAGAAGCCGCAGACCCAATACAAGGTCAAGCAAGGCGATTCGCTATACATGGTCGCCAAACGCTTCAACGTTGAAATGCAGCACCTCAAGCGCTGGAATCCGCGTGTTGGCCAGGCGCTCAAGCCTGGGCAGATGTTGACGGTGTCTTCGCCGCGCTAAAAACGAGCCCCTGAATCCAGGGGCTTTTTTTCGCCTGCAATTTGAGCTCTGCTGGAATCGGGGGATGCATGGGAACTGTGGCGAGGGAGCTTGCTCCCGCTCGGCTGCGAAGCAGTCGTAAACCCTGAACATGCGGTGTGTCAGGAATTATAAAAATTTTCAGGTTTTGGGGCCGCTTCGCAGCCCAGCGGCAGCAAGCTCCCTCGCCACAGGCACAGCACCTGCCGCATCGTCACCTCGGCAATTAACAGCGCATTAACCCCCTGTCTTTTTCCTGTCGATACAAGCTGTTACTGTACGGCCCACAAAGCCCAAGCCGCCTGGATCGGATCTCTGACTTGAAGCGTCCCCTCCTCCTCTTCCTGATCAGCCTGGCCTTGAGCTCCACCGCAAGCGCGACGATCAGCGAAAGCCATGGTTATGCGCAGTTCGGCACGCTCAAGTACCCGGCCAGATTTACCCACTTCGACTGGGTCAACCCGCAAGCGCCCAAGGGCGGTACGTTGCGGGTGATGGCGTTTGGCACCTTCGATACGCTCAACCCCTACACATTCAAGGGCTCAAGCCCGGTTTCCACCGCCAATTTCCTGCAATACGGCATCAACGAGCTCAACGAACCGCTGATGGTCGGCACCGGTCAATACGCGCCGTCCGGCGATGAGCCGACCTCCAGTTATGGCCTGATCGCGCAATCGGTGGAGTACAGCGAGGACCGCAGTTGGGTGGTGTTCAACCTGCGCCCCGAAGCGCGCTTTCACGACGGCACGCCGATTACCGCCTACGACGTGGCGTTTTCCTACCGCTTGCTGCTCAAGGAAGGTCACCCGCAGTACCGCACCAGCCTTCAGGAAGTGTTGCGGGTCGACATCCTCAACCCGCAGCGCATTCGATTCGTCTTCAAGCGTGCCGGCAATCCGTTGCAGATCCTGCGCCTGGGCGAATTGCCGGTGCTGCCGCAGCATTACTGGAAAGGTCGCGACTTCAAGGCTACAACCTTCGAACCACCGCTGGGCAGCGGGCCTTATCGCATCACCTCGGTGACGCCAGGACGCCAGATCATTTTCGAGCGGGTCAAGGATTACTGGGGCAAGGACCTTCCGGTCAATCGTGGCAAGTACAACGTCGACCGCATGGAAGTCGAGTTCTACCGCGACAGCGATGTGGCGTTCGAAGCCTTCAAGGCCGGCGAATTCGACATTTACATCGAGCACCAGGCGAAGAACTGGGAAAACGGTTACAACTTCCCGGCCGTGCGCCGTGGAGACGTGATCAAGGCGCAGATCCCGCACCAGATCCCGACCCAGACTCAGGGTCTGTTCATGAACAGCCGGCGCCCGATCTTCTCCGAGACCAAAGTCCGTGAAGCCATGGGGCTGATGTTCGACTTCGAGTGGACCAACCGCACCCTGTTCAGCGGCGCCTACAAGCGCGCCATGAGTTACTACCCCAACAGCGAATTCTCCGCCACGGGCCTGCCGGTCGGTCATGAATGGCTGTTGCTCAAGCCCTATCGCGAGCAATTGCCCGCCAAGCTCCTCACCGAGCCGTTCAGCCTGCCAAAGACCGACGGACGCGGCATCCCTCGGGAAACCATGCGCAAGGCCCTGGCGCTGCTTGCCGAGGCCGGGTGGAAGCTCAATGGACAACGGATCGAGAACGCCAAAGGCCAACCGCTCAAGCTCGAGATCCTGCTGGTCAACCCGAACCTGGAGCGCATCCTTCAGCCTTACGTCGAGAACCTCGCCAACATTGGCATCGATGCGCGGCTGCGCACAGTGGATCGCGCGCAGTACAAACAACGCCTCGATCAGTTCGATTTCGACATGATCCTGATGACGCTCAACCAGACCCTCAGCCCGGGCCTGGAGCAATGGCAGTATTTCCATTCTGGCCAGGTCGGGGTCAAGGGCAGTAAAAACTACGCCGGCATCGCCAACCCGGTGGTCGATCACCTGCTCGAACAATTGCTCGCCGCGCAAACCCGCGACGAACAAGTGGCCGCCGGCAAAGCCCTGGACCGGGTCTTGTTGTGGCAGCACTACATGATTCCCAACTGGTACCTCAATTATCACCGCCTGGCCTACCGCAACCGGTTCGCCTTCGTCACCACGCCGCCCTATACACTGGGCCTCTCCGCGTGGTGGCTGAAATCTTCGGAGAAAGATCGATGAAGCCCCTATGCGCACTGCTGATGCAGGCCAGCGGTCTGCTGTTCGCCGGGCTGGCCTGCGCCGCCCCGCAACACGCCGTGACCCTGTACAACGAGCCGCCGAAATATCCGGCCGACTTCAAGCATTTCGACTACGTGAACCCCGACGCCCCCAAAGGCGGAATCTTTCGCCAGGCCGGGTTCGGCGGCTTCGACAGCCTCAACCCGTTCATCAGCAAAGGCGTACCGGCCGACGACATCGGCATGATCTACGACACCTTGGCCAAACAGGGACTGGACGAACCGTTCACTGAATACGGGCTGGTCGCCGGCAAGATCGAGAAAGCCCCGGACAACAGCTGGGTGCGCTTCTACCTGCGTCCTGAAGCGCGCTTCCACGACGGCCATCCGATGCGCGCCGAAGACGTGGTGTTCAGTTTCCAGATGCTGACCAAAGAAGGCGCCCCGCTCTATCGCGGTTACTACAGCGATGTCGAGGAAGCGGTCGCCGAAGACCCGCTCACCGTGCTGTTCAAGTTCAAGCACAACAACAACCGCGAACTGCCGCTGATCCTCGGCCAGTTGCCGGTGTTGCCCAAACACTGGTGGGCCAATCGCGATTTCAACAAAGGCAACCTCGAAATACCGTTGGGCAGCGGCCCCTACAAGGTGACCGACGTGAAGGCCGGGCGTTCGATCCGCTACGAGCGGGTCAAGGATTACTGGGGCAAGGACCTGCCGGCCAACCGTGGCTTCTACAATTTCGACGTGATGACCACCGATTACTACCGCGACAACACGGTGGCGCTGGAAGCCCTCAAGGCGGGGCAGTTCGATTACTGGCTGGAAATGAGCGCGAAGAACTGGGCCAACGCCTACAACATCCCGGCGGTCACCGAAGGCCGATTGAACAAGGAACAGATCCCGAACGGCAACCCGACCGGCATGCAAGGCTTTGTGTTCAACCTGCGCCGTCCGGTGTTCCAGGACGTGCGCGTGCGCCAGGCATTTACGTTGCTGCTGGACTTTGAATGGACCAACAAGCAACTGTTCAACGGCGCCTACGTGCGTACCCGCAGTTTCTTCGAAAACTCGGAAATGGCCGCGACCGGCCTGCCCGACGCCGATCAGCTTGAAATTTTGAGTCCGTTCCGCGGCAAGATCCCCGAGCAGGTATTCAGCGAAGCGTTCCAGAACCCGATGACCGACGCCAGCGGCATGATCCGCGCCCAGCAGCGCAAAGCCTACCAACTGCTGCAAGAGGCGGGCTGGCGGATCGTCGACGACAAGATGGTCGACGCCAACGGCAAACCGGTGACCATCGAGTTCCTGTTGGCCCAGACCGAATTCGAACGCGTGCTGCTGCCGTTCAAACGCAACCTCAGCGACCTGGGCATTGACCTGGTGATTCGTCGGGTCGATGTCTCGCAGTACATCAACCGCGTGCGTTCACGGGACTTCGACATGATCGTCGGCAGCTTCCCGCAATCCAACTCGCCGGGCAACGAGCAGCGCGAGTTCTGGATGTCCGCCGCGGCCGACAAACCCGGCAGCCGCAATTCCATGGGCCTCAAGGACCCGGTGGTCGATCAACTGGTCGAACAACTGATCAACGCCGATTCGCGCAAAAGCCTGGTGGCTCATGCCCGGGCACTGGACCGCGTGCTGCAATGGGGCTATTACGTGATCCCCAACTGGCACATCAAAACCTGGCGCGTGGCGTACTGGAACCACATCGGTCGCCCGAAAGTCTCTCCCAAGTACGACATCGGCACCACTACCTGGTGGGTCAAGCCTGATGCGAAACCTGCGGTAGAAGTCGAAACCAAACTGCAAGCCGACCCTGCGGGCACGGAGTAATCAGATGCTGGCGTATATTTTTCGGCGACTGCTGCTGATCATCCCGACCTTGCTCGGCATTCTGCTGATCAACTTCGTGATCATCCAGGCCGCCCCCGGTGGGCCGGTGGAGCAGATGATCGCCAAGCTCGAAGGCTTCGAAGGCGCCACCAGCCGCATTGCCGGCGGCGGTGCCGAAGTCTCGGTGGCCGGCTCGGCCTATCGCGGCGCGCAGGGCCTGGACCCGATGCTGGTCAAGGAAATCGAGCACATGTACGGCTTCGACAAATCGGCGCCGGAACGCTTGTGGATCATGATCAAGAACTACGCCACCCTGGACTTCGGCGACAGTTTCTTCCGCGACGCCAAGGTCATCGACCTGATCAAGGAAAAGATGCCGGTGTCGATCTCGCTCGGGCTGTGGAGCACGCTGATCATGTACCTGGTGTCGATCCCGCTGGGGATCGCCAAGGCAACGCGACACGGCAGCCACTTTGACGTCTGGACCAGTTCGCTGATCATCGTCGGTTACGCGATCCCGGCGTTCCTGTTTGCGATCCTGCTGATCGTGGTGTTTGCCGGCGGCAGCTACCTGGACTGGTTCCCGCTCAGGGGACTGACGTCGAACAACTTTGATGAGCTGAGCACTGGCGGCAAGATCCTCGATTACTTCTGGCACCTGGCATTGCCGGTGACCGCGCTGGTGATCGGCAACTTCGCGACCATGACCCTGCTGACCAAAAACAGCTTCCTCGACGAAATCAACAAGCAGTACGTGGTCACTGCCAAGGCCAAGGGCCTGACCAATCACCGTGTGCTTTACGGTCATGTGTTCCGCAATGCGATGCTGCTGGTGATCGCCGGCTTCCCGTCGGCGTTTATCGGGATCTTCTTCACCGGCTCGCTGCTGGTGGAAGTGATCTTCTCCCTGGACGGTCTCGGTTTGATGAGTTTCGAGGCGGCGATCAACCGCGATTACCCGGTGGTGTTCGGCACGCTGTTTATCTTCACGTTGCTGGGGCTGGTGGTGAAACTGATTGGCGATTTGACGTACACCTTTGTCGATCCGCGCATCGACTTCGAAAGCCGGGAGCATTGAGATGAATCTGTCCCCGCTCAATCGCCGGCGTTTCGAACTGTTCAAGGCCAACAAGCGTGGCTGGTGGTCGCTGTGGCTGTTTCTGGTGCTGTTCGGCCTGAGCCTCGGCGCCGAACTGATTGCCAACGACAAACCGCTGGTGGTGCATTACGACAACGGCTGGTATTTCCCGGCGCTCAAGCGCTACCCGGAAACCGCGTTCGGCGGCGAATTTCCGCTGGAGGCCAACTACAAGAGCCCGTACATCCGTGAATTGCTCAAGGCCAAGGATGCCTGGGTGCTGTGGGCGCCGATCCCCTACAGCTACCAAAGCATCAATTACGATCTGAAAGTCCCGGCGCCGGCGCCACCTTCGGCCGACAACCTGCTGGGCACCGACGACCAGGGCCGCGATGTGTTGGCGCGGGTGATTTACGGCTTCCGGATTTCGGTGCTGTTTGCCCTGACGCTGACCATTCTCAGCTCGATCATCGGCGTGATCGCCGGGGCCTTGCAGGGGTTCTATGGCGGCTGGGTGGATCTGGCCGGGCAGCGTTTCCTGGAAATCTGGTCCGGGCTGCCGGTGTTGTATTTGCTGATCATTCTCGCCAGTTTCGTGCAGCCGAACTTCTGGTGGCTGCTGGGCATCATGCTGCTGTTCTCGTGGATGAGCCTGGTGGACGTGGTGCGCGCCGAGTTCCTGCGCGGGCGTAACCTGGAATATGTGCGCGCGGCCCGGGCGCTGGGGATGCAGAATGGCGCGATCATGTTCCGCCACATCCTGCCCAACGCCATGGTTTCGACCATGACCTTCATGCCGTTCATTTTGACCGGAGCCATCGGCACCCTGACCGCCCTCGACTTCCTGGGCTTCGGGTTGCCGCCGGGTGCGCCGTCCCTGGGTGAACTGGTGGCCCAGGGCAAATCCAACCTGCAAGCACCTTGGCTGGGCATGAGCGCGTTTGCCGTGTTGGCATTGATGTTGAGTTTGCTGGTGTTCATCGGCGAGTCCGCTCGCGATGCCTTCGACCCGAGGAAGTGAAATGAATCAGGACAATCTGATCGAAGTGCGCGACCTGGCCGTCGAGTTCGTCGTCGGCGATCACTGCCAGCGGGTGGTGGAAGGCGTCAGCTTCGACATCAAGCGCGGCGAAACCCTGGCCCTGGTTGGCGAAAGCGGCTCAGGCAAATCGGTGACCGCGCATTCGATCCTGCGACTGCTGCCCTACCCGCTCGCCCGGCATCCGTCCGGGACCATCGAGTATTCGGGGCAAGACCTGCTGAGTCTGAAAGAGAAAACCATCCGCCACATCCGCGGCAACCGGATCGCGATGATCTTCCAGGAACCGATGACCTCGCTCAATCCGCTGCACTCGATCGAGAAGCAGATCAACGAAGTGCTGGGTATTCACAAGGGCCTTGTCGGCAAAGTGGCGACCAAGCGCACCCTGGAATTGCTGGAAATGGTCGGCATTCCTGAACCGCACAAGCGCCTCAAGGCTTTACCCCACGAGTTGTCCGGTGGCCAGCGCCAGCGGGTGATGATTGCCATGGCCCTGGCCAACGAGCCGGAACTGCTGATTGCCGACGAGCCAACCACCGCGCTGGACGTGACCGTTCAGCTGAAAATCCTCGAATTGCTCAAGGAATTGCAGGCCCGCCTGGGCATGGCATTGCTACTGATCAGTCATGATTTGAACCTTGTACGAAGAATTGCGCATCGCGTATGTGTCATGCAGCGCGGTTGCATCGTCGAACAGGCATCGTGCGAAGAGTTGTTCCGCGCGCCGCAGCATCCGTACACTCGGGAACTGCTGGCAGCGGAGCCCAGCGGGACGCCTGCGACCAACGTGATTGGCCCGCCGCTGCTGCAGGTCGAGGACCTGAAAGTCTGGTTCCCGATCAAGAAAGGCTTTCTGAAAAAGACCGTTGACCACATCAAAGCGGTGGACGGGATCAATTTCAGCCTGCCTCAGGGCCAGACCCTGGGGATTGTGGGAGAAAGCGGTTCGGGCAAGTCGACACTGGGTTTGGCGATTTTGCGGCTGATCGGCAGCAAAGGCGCCATCCGGTTTGAAGGCAAGCAGCTAGACTGCCTGACGCAGGCCGAGGTTCGGCCGTTGCGCCGGGAGATGCAGGTGGTGTTTCAGGACCCGTTTGGCAGCCTGAGCCCACGGATGTGCGTGAGCCAGATCGTCGGCGAAGGCCTGCGGATCCACAAGATGGGCACCGAGGCGGAACAGGAACAAGCGATTATTGCGGCATTGAAGGAGGTAGGCCTGGACCCGGAGACCCGGAACCGCTACCCCCACGAATTTTCCGGTGGGCAGCGGCAGAGAATCGCCATTGCCCGGGCATTAGTGCTAAAACCGGCGTTGATTTTGCTGGACGAGCCGACATCGGCCCTCGACCGCACCGTGCAACGCCAAGTGGTGGAGCTGCTGCGCTCACTGCAAACCAAGTACAACCTGACGTATCTGTTTATCAGCCATGACCTGGCTGTCGTCAAGGCGCTGAGCCACCAGCTGATGGTGGTCAAGCAGGGCCAAGTGGTCGAACAGGGAGACGCGCAAAGTATCTTTGCCGCCCCCCAACATCCGTATACACAGCAGTTGCTGGAAGCCGCTTTCCTGGCTCCGGCCACTGCGCAATAACCTGAAAGAGAGGAGCAACACATGGGTTTTCTCGCCGGTAAGCGCGTACTGATCGTCGGTGTCGCCAGCAAGCTGTCCATCGCATCCGGCATCGCTGCCGCCATGCATCGCGAGGGCGCTGAGCTTGCCTTCACTTATCAGAACGACAAACTCAAGGGTCGTGTCGAAGAGTTCGCACAAAGCTGGGGTTCCAACCCTGACCTGTGCTTCCCGTGCGACGTGGCCAGCGATGAAGAAATCGCCAAGGTTTTCGTTGAGCTGAGCAAGAAGTGGGACGGACTGGATTGCATCGTGCACTCCGTCGGCTTCGCCCCGGGCGACCAACTGGACGGCGACTTCACCGAAGCCACCACCCGTGAAGGTTTCCGCATCGCTCACGACATCAGCGCCTATAGCTTCGTGGCCCTGGCCAAAGCTGGCCGCGAAATGATGAAAGGCCGCAATGGCAGCCTGCTGACCCTGTCGTACCTGGGTGCCGAGCGCACCATGCCGAACTACAACGTAATGGGCATGGCCAAGGCTTCGCTGGAAGCCGGCGTGCGTTACCTGGCCGGCTCCCTGGGCCCGGACGGCACCCGCGTCAACTGCGTATCGGCTGGCCCGATCCGCACCCTCGCCGCTTCCGGCATCAAGAACTTCCGCAAGATGCTGGCCGCCAACGAAGCGCAAACCCCGCTGCGTCGCAACGTCACCATCGACGAAGTCGGCAACGCCGGCGCCTTCCTGTGCTCGGACCTGGCGTCCGGCATCAGCGGCGAAATCATGTACGTAGACGGCGGCTTCAACACCACTGCGATGGGTAGCCTGGAAGAGTGATCTTCCGCTAGCCAATAAGAAACCCGCCTCGTCTGGCGGGTTTTTTATGCCTGCATTATCAAGCCCGACGCAAATCCCCTGTGGGAGCGAGCCTGCTCGCGATTGCGGTCTGACATTCAGTATTGATGTTGACTGACACACTGCAATCGCGAGCAGGCTCGCTCCCACAAGGATTTGTGGCTTGCGTGGTCGTAAAGACGCTATCAGCTCAGGATACCCAAGACTTTCGGACCTTGAGCTTCACTTGAGTCCAGATTAACCGCGAGGATGAGTCGATTGCCGGTGCGCTGGACAATAATGTCATTCACCCGGCCAGCTTGCTGTCGAACCACCCCAGAATCACCGAAAGAAGTGTCTAGCTCACCGCCCTCGGTGGTACGCAGCCAGTACAGGTTTTGCACAGGAAAATTCTCACTCCCTGCGACCACGATTTTTTTATCCGGCTGTACGGTGATGGACGGGATGTTTATAAAGCCGGAACCCAGATCAACCACCAACGGCGCTCCATTGTTAAAGGTCTTATCCGAGGTGCCATCACCCAATACCCGTTGCACGGAAACATAACGGTTGCCATCGTTATTAATCGACGTGACAGCGGCGATGATTATCTTGTCATCATCCACCACCATCGAGCCAAAACCAGCGTAGTTTTTGTCTTCCCAAAATCCGTCAATGCCGAAGGTTTTGTTCAACGTGCCGTCTCGGTTGTAGCAAGCCAAGACCGCGTTCGGCACTGATGTGCCTGATGCCGGGCGGTCAACAATCCCAAACACAACGATGCGCCCGTCTGACAGGACGCCGATACTATGAATCGTGGTAATCGGCCCCTTGAATCTGACTTCAAATCCAGTGTCGGGATGACCTTGGTCATCCAGGGTGTATACCCTACCTGCCGAATCGATAGTTGTGCCCTCGCTGTCCGCCAATTGGTAACTTGCGGCCACTAACACATGGTTATCAGCAGTGAGGCATCCCGTAGGTCCGAATGTCTGCAAACCCTGCTCCGGAGGGACGGGGTCTACGGGTAAAGGCAGCATTTTTGTGCCAAAGACTAAATCAGGACTTCCTCCCTCGTTGAATCGCGTGATCGCAGCCTGCCGGATAAAGGGCTCATTACCCGAGTTACCAATCAACAGGAATTTGCCGTCTCTTCGAGCAAGTAAACGTGTGAAACTTTCGAATTGGCCTTTGGCGAAGTCCCACGCGAACGGTTGGAAGGTCGGATCGGAAGTGCCATCAGCCATGGCCCGATAAACCCATGAGACACGGCCTGTTTGAGCCACGTAAAGAAGTTTGCCGGCAGATGTTTCAACGACACACTGAGACGAACCTTGGGGAATATTGATCATACCGTTGTCAGCAAATCCCACATCCAGGTCACCTGGTGCTTGCTGCGTGTTGGCTTGCGCTGTCATGCCGTTATCCTCCTGAAGTAAGGGCTCCATGCAATCAGGGGAATGCCAACAAACATCCATCCCGACAGCCAGATCCGTTTGACAGCGCCACCCTAATGCGAAAGCCGACACGCATATCACTGTCATAAATAACAGTCTTACTGTCTTCAAGAGCCAAAATTCATTCTTTACAGCACATACACTGCCACGCCTGCGTTAGCCGGCAGGTTGCGCCAGGCACTTGGCAAACAACAGCTGGATCGGCTGCGTGCGTTGGCTGTAGCGCTGCAACAAGACAATCTCCCGATAAAACGTCAGCTCGCCCAGCGCGATGATCCTGACCTTCGCCCCATGTTCAAGCCATAACCCGGCCTCGGGCAGCAGTGAAACACCAAACCCGCATTCAACCATTTTCACAATGGCTTCCAGCTCATCCATCTCCATCGCCACGTGCACATCAATCTGCTGTTCACGCAAAAATCGCGTAATCAGGCGCCCTCCGAATGAGTTACGGTCGTACCGCACGTGCGGCTGGCTCGCGAGGATCTGCAGCGGATCATCGCCCTCAAGATCCATCGGCACGATCAATACAAACGGTTCCCGGCGAATCACCTGCGCCGACAGCTCCTTGGGCAGTTCGAAGGGCGGCTTGATCAATATCGCCAGATCCACCTCACCCGTATCGACCTGACTCAGCAGGCTCAACGACACGCCCGGCACCAGTTTCGGTTCCAGCAGCGGTGCCTGCTCCCTCAAGCGCAAAAATGCCTGAGGTAGCAACCCGGTCTGGACCGTGGCCACCGCACCGATTTTCAACTCGCCACGGTACTCGCTGACGTCCTCACTGACGGCCATCCGGCTAAACGTGTCGAGGATCTGCTGTGCCATCGGCAATGCCCGTTGCCCTGCGGCATTCAGAATCGCCTGTCGCCCGGTGCGATCGAACAGGCGGATGCCCAGCGCCTTTTCCAGGTTGCGCATCTGCGCGCTGACCGCCGACTGCGTCAGACCGATGTGCATGCCGGCGGCGGCGAATGTGCCGTAGCGTGTGACGGCGACGAAGGTTTTCAATTCGCGCAGCATTGGACTTCTCGATTGATCGAAATAATTTGAGCTCGACGCAAAAACTATCGTCTTTCAATCAAAAATCATAGCGCTAAACTCAGCCTCATCTCCTGACAATCCGAGGCGAATCCGATGCAACTCTCCCCTTTTCACTTGGCTGTACCGGTTTACGATCTGGCCGCTGCCCGGCGTTTCTATGGCGAAGTCTTCGGTCTTGAAGAAGGCCGTTCCAGCGAGCATTGGGTCGACTTCAACTTTTTCGGTCATCAACTGGTGATTCACCTGGCACCGAAAAACGCTTCACAGGAAGCGGCGCACACCAATGCCGTGGACGGTCATGACGTACCGGTGCCGCATTTCGGTGTGGTGCTGGGGATGGCGGAATGGGAGGCGCTGGCCGAGCGCTTGAAAGGCCTTGGGACACGCTTCGTGATCGAGCCAGGCATCCGCTTTCAGGGATTGGTGGGCGAGCAGTCCACGATGTTTCTCTTCGACCCTTGCGGCAACGCGTTGGAGTTCAAGGCATTTAAAAACATCAGCCAGTTGTTCGCCAAATGAACCGCCCAGCCCTTGACGCGACCACCCTCAGTGAAGCGGTAGTCAATGGCGATACGACCGCTGCCGCCATCGCCGAATCCTTTCTTGAGTGCATTCAGGCGCGGGAGCCGGAGATTCAGGCGTTCGTCTCGTTCGACGACCGGCAGGTGCGTGCCGATGCTGCGCAGATCACCGGGCGCGGCCTGCTGGCCGGCGTCCCCGTCGGCATCAAGGACATCTTCGACACGGCCGCCTACCCCACGCAATTTTTCTCGCCCATCTACGCCAACCATCAACCGTCCCGGGATGCCCACGTCGTGACGCTGCTGCGCCAGGCCGGGGCGCTGATCATGGGCAAGACCCACACCACCGAATTTGCCTACATGCACACTGGCCCGACCCGAAATCCTCACGATCTCGCTCGCACGCCGGGCAGCTCCAGCGCGGGTTCGGCGGCGGGGATGGCAGCGGGTTTCTTTGCGGTGGCGCTGGGCACCCAGACGGCTGGCTCGCTGCTCAAGCCGGCGTCCTATTGCGGCCTCTTCGCCTACAAACCGTCCCTGGGACTGGTGTCGCTTGAAGGTGTAAAGCCGCTGGCGCCGAGCTTCGACACCGTGGGCTGGTATGGACGATCGGTGCGCGATCTGCACCTTGTGGCGCGGGTGTTGATTCCCGGTTTTGTAGTGCCGGACGTCGAGCGGCGTCCACTGCGGCTGGGTTTCTGCCGCACCTCACGCTGGGATCAGGTAGACGCCGAGGTGGCCTGCGCTCTGGAGCAGGCCACGGATCAGTTGCGCAGCGCCGGCCATTATGTGAGCGAACTGGAACTGCCCGATGAGTTTGCCGCAGTGTTCGACGACCATCAGCTGATCAACGATTGCGAAGGTGCCCGCTCGCTGGCCAAGGAATTCCAACGCCACCGTGCTCAACTGAGCCCATCGACACTGGCCATGTTCGAGCGAGCGGCGGCAACAACCTGGGAGCAGGAATCCGCTGCCAAGGCGCGCCTGGCCACCCTTGCGCCCCGTTTGAGTGAGCTTTGCCAACCGTTCGACGCCATGCTCGGCGCCTCCTGCGGGATGGTCGCGCCGATGGGCCTGGAAAGCACCGGACCGTCGGATTTCATCAAGTTCTGGGGGGCGTTTGGCTGGCCGCAGGTGAACGTCCCGCTGGTGCGCGCCCACCCCATGTTGCCGGTCGGGCTACAGATCATCGGGAAGTTCAGGGACGATGGCCGGCTGTTGCGAACGGCCGCCTACGTTGCCGCAGCGTTGCAAGGCGCCGCTCAGCAATGATCCGTGTCGTGCATCGCCTTATCGGCCAAGGTCAACACGTCTTCCGCTGTCGGGTTTAGCCGAGCATCAAACTCGACCTGGCCAATGCTGAAGTGAATGGCAAAACTGCGATTCGCCGTGGCATTGCGCTCGGCGAGTATTTCTTCGAGCCGGGCCTTGATCGCGGACAGCTCGACAACGCTTGCACCCGTCAACAGGGCGACAAACTCATCGTTGCCCAGTCGACCAATCACATCGCTTTCGCGAAAGGCGATACGCAGCACGTCAGCGAAGGTCTTCAGGGCGTGATCACCCTCGGCGCGCCCGTACAGATAGTTGATTCGCTTGAAGTTATCGAGGTCGAAAAACAGCAGCGTCGCCGGCAGCCCCAGTTGCTGGCAGGCGTCCATCCCCTGTTGGGCCAGCGCTGTAAAACCGTGGCGGTTGGGCAGCAGCGTCAACTCGTCCATGCTCGCCATCTGCACGCCCATCAGTTCTTGCTCGGCCTTGCGGGCCAGGTCACGCAGCAGCTCACGCTCCTGCAGTGGCGAACGTAACGGGTCTGTACAAGCACCGCGCTTGACCGGTTTGCCTGGGATCAGCATGACTCACTCCATTGGCGGGTATGTACTTTAGAGTCGTGCATACCCGGTTTGACTCCCTGTTAACGGACCGCCGGTCAACTGCCCTGCACCGGACACGGGCCTCCAGCGGTCGCCCACAGCTTGAATTGGGTGACGAAAATGTCGTGCGGCACCGGCACCGGCGCCCTTCCCTCACCCGGATTCCAGCCCCAGAGCACCAGTTTGTCCTCGGTGACGTGCTTGATCAGGGCCGCGAAATCACGGTCACCATTACTGGAGCGATCCTTGATCATCGCGCACAACTGGTCGGCCGGCAGCCCGATCCAGGCCATCTTGTGCGCCGCGGGCGGCAAGCTCCAGTGCGGCGCCCCCGGTGGCGTATGCGGCCCGTAACTGGCGGGCGGATTGGCCTCGGCGTGACAGGTCGCGCAGGGCAAACCCGCTGCGCCCTTGCCGTCCATCCCGCGCACTACGCTCATGGCATGGGGGATGCCTGCGTCGAACTGCAACGGCGAATCGCCCGGGATATGACAGTTCTGGCAACGCGGACTTTGAAAGACCTTCTGCACCGTATCAAACGCCTTGATGGCTTCCTTATCGTCAGCAAACAGGTGCTCGGCATAGCTGACCAAGCCGATCAACACCACCGTCCCCAGAATCAGATGTCGTCTCATCTCACACCCCCGACAGTTGCAACGGCAGTTCCCGCAAGCGCTGCCCGGTCAGGGCGAACACCGCGTTGGCCACTGCCGGCGCCGTGGGTGGGACGCCGGCTTCGCCAATACCGCCGGACCGTTCAGTGCTCGGCACGATATGCACTTCGACCACCGGCATTTCGTTGAGCCGCAGCACCTGATAGTCGTGGTAATTGGATTGCACCACCTGGCCGTCCTTGAACGTCAGTTTGCTGTGCAAGGTAAAGCCGAGGCCGAAGGTGATGCAGGACTCCATCTGCGCCGCGATGCTCATCGGGTTGACCGCAATCCCGCAGTCCACCGCGCACACCACCCGATGCACGCGGATTTTCAGGTTGTCCTGGGACACCTCAGCGACCTGCGCGACGTAACTGCCGAAAGACTCATGCACCGCCACACCCAAGGCATGGCCGTCCGGCAGTTCCGCCTTCCAGTTGGCTTTTTCGACGGCGAGGTTCAGCACACCCAAATGTCGCGGATGCGCCTTGAGCAAGGTTCGTCGGTATTCCACCGGATCCTTGCCAGCCGCCTCCGCCAGTTCATCAATCAACGACTCCATGACAAACGCCGTGTGGCTGTGCCCCACCGAACGCAGCCACAACACGCTGATGCCGGTAGTCGGCGAGTGCAGTTCCACCTGGTGATTGGCCAGGTCTTCAAGGTACGGGCTGTCGGCAACACCTTCGACCGAGGTCTTGTCGATACCGTCCTTGACCATCGTCGCCTCCATCATGGTGCCGGCCATGATCGACTGACCGACCATCACATGCTTCCAGGCCACAGGCATGCCGCCAGCATCCAGGCCGATCCGTGCCTGATGCAGGAACACCGAGCGGTAATAACCGCCGCGGACGTCATCCTCCCGGGACCAGACGGTTTTCACCGGCCCGCCTGCCGCCTTGGCGACCTGCACGGCTTCAGCGACAAAGTCCGAGGTCGGATTGGCCCTGCGACCGAAGCCGCCGCCGAGGAATTCGGTGTGGATTTCAACCTGCTCGGGTTTGAGCCCGGTGATCTTGCCCGCGATCATTTGATCCAGGGTCTGGAACTGCGTGCCGGTCCAGATCTCGCACTTGTCCTTGCTGATTTTCACCGTGCAATTGAGCGGCTCCATCGGCGCATGGGCCAGGTACGGCACGCTGTATTCGACATCGACGGTCTTGGCCGCCTTGCCCAGCGCGGCGGTGGTATCCCCGGCCTTGCTGGCCGAGACGCCAGGCGTGGTCGCGAGTTTGCGGAAGCTTTCCAGCAATTTCTGGCTGTCGAGGCCGGCATTCGGCCCCAGGTCCCACTCGACCTTCAGCGCATCGCGCCCCAGCTTCGCCGCCCAGTAATGGTCGGCAATCACCGCCACGCCGGTGGGCACCTGCACCACTTTATGCACGCCCGGCACGGCCAGCGCTTCGGCGCCTTCGAAAGATTTGACGCTGCCGCCAAACACGGGTGAGCGGGCGACCATGGCGGTCATCAAGCCCTCAAATTGCACGTCCATGCCGAACTTGGCCCGGCCGGTGATTTTCTCCGGGGTGTCCAGGCGCTTGGTGGGTTTGCCGATCAGTTTCCAGTCCTTGGCCTCTTTGAACTTGATCGAAGCCGGATCGGGCACCGGCAGCTTGCCGGCGTCGTCCGCCAGTTCGCCGTAGGTCGCGCGATTGTCGCCGGCAATGACCACGCCTGACTCGGTGTGAATCGCCGAGGGCGCGACGTTGAAACGCTTGGCGGCCGCGTCAACCAGCATCAGACGCGCTGCCGCGCCGGCCTGCCGATAGCGATCGAACTCCATCCAGGTCGAGGTCGAGCCGCCGGTGATCTGCATCCCGCCGAAACCCGCCATGCCGTAGTCAGCCGCCGAGGCGGGTGAATGTTCGACGCGGATTTTCGACCAGTCGGCGTCCAGCTCTTCTGCGATCAGCATGGTGAGGCCGGTCCAGATGCCCTGGCCCATTTCCGAGTGGCCGAGCAGTACGGTGACGACGTTGTCGTTGCCGATCCGTAAAAACGCATTGGGCGCAAACACGTTGCCTTCATTCTCCGCCCCCACGGCAAAGCGATGGGCACCGGGAATGACGAACGCCACCACCAGACCTCCGCCCAACAGCGCGCTGCCCTTGAGAAAACCGCGACGTGACACCGGGTTGATGCTGTTCATGTTCAGACTCCCTTCAACGTGGCATCAACCGATCTCGGCGGCGCGTTTGACCGCGGCGCGGATCCTTGGGTAGGTGCCGCAGCGGCAGATATTGCCGGAGAGCGCCTGATCGATGTCGCTGTCGGTGGGTTTGGGGATTTTCGCCAGCAGCGCGGCGGCGGACATGATTTGCCCGGACTGGCAGTAACCGCACTGCACCACGTCGAGTTCGGCCCAGGCTTGCTGCACTGGGTGCGAACCATCCGTGGACAGGCCTTCGATGGTGAGGATTTTTTGCCCGTGGGCCACCGCGGTGGCGGGCGTGATGCACGAGCGCAGCGGCGCGCCGTCGACGTGCACGGTGCAGGCGCCACACTGGGCCATGCCGCAACCGAATTTGGTCCCGGTCAGGTGCGCGACATCGCGCAGGACCCAGAGCAGCGGCATGTCCGCGGGGACATCCAACTCCTGATCCTTGCCGTTGATATTCAGGGTCAGCATTGCGAATTTCCTCAGACTCACGGTGTTCTGAAGGGGCGTCGCTGTGACACGGAATGCCTACGCGCGCCTCCGGTTATCCCTACAGCTAAGCGCAAAATGCCGGGCGAGACCGGTTCATCGACCACCGGTCAAAAAAAGGCCACCTTGATGGATGGCCTTGGAATGAGGTTTTGTAGTGATGGCGCTTGGGCGGCTAGCGGGCTTTTGTGCCTGGTGGGCATTTGTGGCGAGGGCGCTTGCTCCCGCTCGACGGCGAAGCCGTCGCAAAATCAGCTATCACGGTTTTTCTGGTGTACCGGGTTTGGAGGGTTTGGGGCCGCTTCGCAGCCCAGCGGGAGCAAGCTCCCTCGCCACAGCAGCTCCCTGGCCACAAAGATTGCGATCAGTAGTCGGTGGACACCGACACCTCGCGCCACGTCTGCAACTCATCAGCGACGAAGGCGTTCTTGGCTTCGATCGCCGCGACGCAATCACTGCCCATCGGCAAGCGCAGCGGTGCCTTTTTTGCTTCCACCAGGATAATCATGGCCTGGGCGAGCTTGTCCGGGTCGCCCGGCTGGTTCAGGGTCACGGCCTTGGCAATTTTGCGCACCTCACCCGCCGTGCTGTCGTAGTCGGCAATCGTCGACGGGGATTCGACCAGGGAGTTGCCCTCGAGGAATTCGGTCCGGAAATATCCAGGCTCAACCACGGTGACTTTGACGCCCACAGGTGCCAACTCGGCGTGCAACGCCTCGCTCAGGCCTTCGACGGCAAACTTGGTCGAGCAATAGACGCCAAACCCCGGCCCCGACGCGTAACCCCCCACCGAAGACAGGTTGATCACATGCCCACTGCGGGCGGCGCGCATGTATGGCAACACGGCCCGAGTGATGTTCAGCAAACCGAAGACGTTGGTTTCGTACACACGGCGCACTTCATCGGCGCTGGCTTCTTCCACCGCGCCCAGCAAACCAAAGCCGGCGTTGTTGACCAACACATCGATGCGCCCGAAATGCTCGATGGCGGCCTTGGCGACCGCAACGCCTTGCGCTTCGTTGGTGACATCCAGGGACACGGCGAGCAACGCGGGTTGAGTGCCGAAACGTTGGGTGACGCTGCTGGCATCACGGGCGGTGGCCACCACGGCGTCGCCATTGGCCAGTGCAGCGGCCGCGATCTTGGCGCCGATACCGCGGGAAGCGCCAGTGATAAGCCAGACACGTTTGAAGGTGTGGGAAGTGGTCATGAATCGAGTTCCTTGTTTGGGTTGGGGTGAGCACAAGGTACGCAGGAAGATTGGTCTGAAAAATGCCCTCGTGTTACAAGCACTATGAAACTGTCTTTCATAATGGCGTCGATATGAATCGCGATCCTTTCGATGGCTTGACCGAGTTTCTGGCGGTGGCCGAGCACAAAAGCTTCACCCTCGCCGCCACCCGGTTGGCGGTGACGCCCACGGCGGTCAGCCACGCGATCAAACTGCTCGAGCGGCGCACCGGCGTGTTGCTGTTCCAGCGCACTACGCGCCGGGTGGCGTTGACCGAGGCTGGCGCCAGCCTGTTCGCTCGCTTGCGTCCGGCGGCCAGTGAAATCGACGAAGCTTTGGCGGTGCTCAGCGGTTTTCGCGACCAACCGATGGGCACGTTGCGCATCACCGCGCCACGCCTGTCCGGCGCCTTGTTGATCGAGCCGCTGATGCCGCTGTTTCGCCAGGCTTATCCGCAGGTCAGCCTCGACATTTCATTGGACGACGCCACAGTCGACTTGATGGAAAGCGGTTTCGATGCCGGGATCCGGCTGGGAGAGTCCATCGAGAAAGACATGATCGCCGTGCGCCTGACACCGGACCTGCAATGGTCGGTGGTGGGTTCGCCAGCGTACTTCGCCAAGGCCGGCAAACCGCTCAGCCCGGAAGAACTGACCCGGCATGCGTGCATCGGCTTCCGCTTCGCCAGCTCCGGCAGCGCGCATCGCTGGGAGTTTCGCCGCGACGGGCGAGACTTCACGGTGGGCGTCGAGAGTGGCGTGCTCGTCAATGATCGCAAGCTACTGATCAGCGCCGCCCGAAACGGGCTCGGATTAGCTTACGCCTGCAACCTGGAGATCATCGACGAGCTGGCGAACGGTCAGCTGGAGCGAGTGCTGCAGCCGTTTGTGCCGCTGAGTTCGGGGTTGTACCTGTACTTCCCCAGCCGTACCCAGACTCAACCGAAACTGCGCGCTTTCATCGACATGGCCACGCAGTGGATCGCTGATCGCGGCGGCCTTGGGCGTTAGAGTCTCGGCTTAAGCAGGATACTGGTGTAGTGCATGAAAAACAGGCCGAAAGCGCCGCGCCACAGCAGCGCCGAGAGCCCCAGCCCCCACCCGGAAAACGGTACCGGAAACACCCGGCTCGCACCGGCGATCGCCAGAAAGAAGGGTCGAAAGCCGAGACTGAAAAGGGGTGCAGCGGCGAGTCTGCGCATCAGGCCACAGCCCTGACCAAACCTTTACTCAACCGATGCTGGGCCAGCAGGCGCATCACGTAGCCGATCTTGAGCAAGGTCGGCCCGACGATGGTCATGGCATGCATCATCACCAGCGCCACGATTGGCACATGGCCGCCGTAGAGATACGCGCCGTAGATGCCCGCCAAAAGCAGTGCCAGACCCGCGCCCAGCACGCGACTCGACAGGTTCAGAACGTTCTGAGGATTGTTGAAGAACTCGAACATTTTTCCGTACTCCTGAAGCAGTTCAGTTGTACGTTTTACGTATCAAGTCTCATGCCAGTTTTTTAATCCTTCCAAATCAGCACCCTGAAGCGATATGAGTCATAACGACCACTCTCGTTAATGGTCTATATGACTCACATAAGTGTCATTTTGACTCAATCGCACACTAAGACCTGAGGGTAAATGTCGATCTACGGTCCAGCCAATCGACTACAAGCTGGCTACGCTGATAATCCAGCATGAATCACCCGTAGAGGAGCATCATCATGCAACGCGTGCAAAAACTGACGCCCTGCCTCTGGTTCGACAATCAGGCCGAAGAGGCAGCGAAGTTTTACTGTTCGATCTTCGATCATTCGAAAATCACTGCCATCACTCACTACGGCAAGGCCGGCCAGGAGGTTCATGGCATGCCCGAAGGCTCTGTGATGACGGTCAGCTTCGAACTCGACGGGCAGCCCATGACAGGCCTCAATGGCGGCCCGGTGTTCACGTTCAGCGAAGCGATTTCGTTTCAGGTCAACTGCCAGACCCAGGAAGAAGTCGACTATTTCTGGGGCTCGCTTTCCGCCCATCCGCAGAACGAGCAGTGCGGTTGGGTCAAGGACAAGTTCGGCGTGTCCTGGCAGATCGTGCCGGTCGCCATGATGGACATGCTCAAAGACCCCGACACGAAGAAATCCCAACGCGCCATGCAAGCCATGATGCAGATGAAAAAGCTCGACATTGCCGCGTTGCGACGAGCCTTTGACGGCGAGAGCTAATACACTCCGTTGCCGGCCTGCCGAGGACATTGACGATGAAGCACACCTTTGCCAAAGACGCTGACACGGCACCCCGTTTCTGGCGAGACGATGCCCTGCCCTTCATCGAGGCCCGTTCCATCGCCGACGGCCGCGAGGTCTGCTACACCCGGCATTCCCACGAGCACTTTTCCATCGGCGCGATCACCGCCGGGCGCAGTACTTACCTTCATGAGCAAGCGCAGTTCCAGGTCAGCGCCGGCACCGTGGTGTTGATGAACCCGGATGATGTCCATGCCTGCAATCCGATCGACGACCAGCCGTGGTCATACTTGATGCTGTACGTCGAAACGCCTTGGCTGACCGATTTGCAGCGTCAGCTCGGCTTCAGCCAGGACGCCGCCTTCAGACGGTTTTCCGTCACCCACACCCGCGATGGCAACCTGTTCGACGGCCTCAACAGCTTGTACGAAATACTGGTTGATCCCTGGCAGGACGTGTTGTGCAAACACAGTGCGGCGGTGGAGTTTTTTACCGATGTGCAACAGCGGCTAAACCCGGTCGATCAAGCGTTGCGCGAACCCAATTTCAAGCTGGAACGGGCCGCCGACTACATTCGTGACAACTGTACACACCCACTCAAGCTCGAAGATATTTGCGACGCGGCTCAACTGTCTCCGTCCTACCTGATTCGCGCCTTCAAGCACCATTACGGCATGACGCCCCATGCCTTTCTGGTCAACCGGCGTATCCAGTTCGCCCGTGATCAACTGCGCAATGGCAAGTTGATTGCGGAGGTAGCACTGGAAGCGGGATTTGCCGATCAGGCGCATTTCCAGCGGGTATTCAAACAGCATCTGGCAGCGACACCGGGACAGTATCGAGGCTAAGCACGCCGTTGATAAAAAATGAGTTCAGTTTGCTGCACGGTCTCGATTGAGGTGAGTGGCCGGGGGCTAGGAAACCAGCAGATACACGGCACTCGCCCCCAGCAATAGCGCCATGACGCGGTTGAACAAGCGCATGCCTGCAGGGTTATTCAGATAACCCTGCAGGAAAGTTCCGGCATACGCCCAGCACCCCACCGACACGTAGCAAATCACCAGATACACCGCTGCAAACTGCCAGACCAACCGCGCCTCGCCGTCCGCGACGAAGGCGCCCATGCCCGCCACACACGCCAGCCAGGCTTTCGGGTTAAGCCATTGCATCACCGCGCCATACAGCATCGACGGTGCCCGGCGCGACTCTTTGGCGTCGATGCGACCATCGTCTGCCGCAAGTTTCCAGGCCATGAACAACAGAAACGCCACGCCCGCCAGTTGCACCACCTGTGTCAGCGCGGGCCAGATGCGCAACACCTCATGCAGCCCCAGGCCCATCAACACCAGCAATAACACAAAGCCCAACGTGGCCCCGGCCACATGCCGCTGACTGGCGCGAAAGCCGAACTGCGCCCCCGAACTCAACGCGACAATGTTGACCGGCCCCGGCGTTATCGACGCCACCAGGGCAAATGTGGCCATGGAGATAATCAGACTCATCGCACACCTTCTTCAATTCAGGAAAACCAGCGCCCAAGGTACTGAGCGCCCTGCCCTGCGTATTGAAGAAAACTGCCTAATCATCCTCATGCAACTTGATGCCCCGAGCGTGCAGTAGATGGGGCACGATCAACACCAACAGGGTCAACGCAAGGAACGACGCGGCGATAGGTTGCGTCAGAAAGATCATCCAGTCACCTTCGCTGATGGACAACGCGTTGCGCAGTTGTTTTTCGGCCATCGGCCCCAGCAGCATGCCCACGATCACCGGCGCGACAGGGAAATCGAAGCGCCGCATCAGCACCCCGCCCCAACCGATTGCCAGCATCAGCAGCAAGTCGAACGAAGAGTGGCGCATGCCGTATACACCAATGGTGGCGAACACCAGAATGCCGGCGTTCAGGTACGGTCGGGGAATCTGCAACAACTTGACCCACAACCCCACCAACGGCAGGTTCAACACCAGTAGGATGACGTTGCCGATGTAGAGCGAGGCGACAAGCGTCCAGACCAGATCACCCGAGGTCTGGAACAGCATCGGCCCCGGTTGCAGGTTGTAGTTCTGGAACGCGGCCAACAGGATTGCAGCCGTGGCGGAAGTCGGAATGCCCAGCGTCAGCAGCGGCACCAGGGAACCGGTCGCGCTGGCATTGTTGGCGGCCTCGGGGCCGGCAACGCCTTCGATGGCACCCTCGCCCTTGCTGCCTGCAAACTCTTTGGGAAACTTGCTCAGTTTGCGTTCGGCCGAATAGGACAAGAAGGTCGGGATTTCAGCGCCACCGGCTGGAATGGAGCCGAAAGGAAAACCGATCAGAGTGCCCCGCAGCCAGGCGGGAATCGAGCGCTTCCAGTCGGCGCGCGTCATCCACAAAGACGTCAGCCGGTGCCGACCGGACGCTTCTTCTTTTTGATACAGCAAGCTGTACAACGCCTCGCCCACGGCAAACAAACCGACTGCCACGAGCACGACTTCAATGCCATCCACCAACTCCGGCACGCCCAGGGTGTAGCGGGCAATGCCCGAGGTCGAATCCAGGCCGATCAAACCAATCGTCAAGCCAATCCCCAGCGAGACGAAACCCCGCAGCATCGAAGCGCCGAGCACTGCCGACACCGTCGTGAAGGACAGCACCAGAATCGCAAAATATTCCGCCGGACCAAACTTCAGCGCCAACGTGGCAACGATGGGCGCAAACAAGGTGAGCAGGATCGTCGCGATGGTGCCGGCGACAAACGACCCGATAGCCGCCGTCGCCAGGGCCGGCCCTGCCCGTCCGTTTCGGGCCATGAGGTTGCCTTCCAGGGCCGTGACCATGGACGACGATTCCCCGGGGGTATTGAGCAGGATGGACGTGGTCGAGCCGCCGAACTGAGCGCCGTAATAGATCCCGGCGAACATGATCAGCGCCCCGGTGGGGTCGACCTTGGCCGTGATCGGCAACAGCAGCGCAACGGTCAGCGCCGGTCCGATCCCCGGCAACACACCGATGGCCGTGCCGAGCAGGCAGCCGATGAATCCCCACATCAGATTGATCGGCGTCAGCGCGGCGGCGAAACCGATGGCCAGGCTTGAGAGAATATCCACCGTGCTTTACCTCCTCAGATCCAGGCGTTGATCAGGGGCGGAAGGGACACGCCGAGCCCGGCGTTGAACAGCCAGTAAATCGGCAGCGTCAGGGCAATGCCGATGGCGAGGTCGCGCACCGGGCGACGACTGCCAAACCCCCGGGCCGAACAGGCGAACAACAACCCCGCCGACAGCACGAACCCGATGAGGTTGATCAGCACTGCCACGCCCACCAGGCCCGCGGTCACCCAGGCAGCCCCGAGTTTGCCGCCGGGCAGCGCTTTGGCAGACTCGTCTTCGTGATCGGCCAATTCGCGAAAACCACCGGTGACGGCCTGATAACACAGCAACAGACCGACCACACCGAGGAACACCGCTAATGCGTAGGGATAGACGTGAGCGCCAAGGATGACGAAACCCATTTCCTCAGGAAAGCGGTTGGCGCCGAGCGCCAACACTGTACTGATGGCGACCACACCGAGGCCGATCGCCAGTTGCACCGGCAGGATTCTACGAGTCGGGTTCATTTCGCAATCAACCCGACCTCGACCAGCATCGCGCGCAGCCGCACGTGTTCTTCGTCGACGAATTTGCCGAACTCATCGCCCGTCAGCACGTTGGGCGCCCATTTATTGGTCTCGACATTGGCTTTCCAGCCGTCGCTGGCGGCGGCGGCCAGCACGGCGTCCGTCACTTCCTTGCGCTGCTCGGGTGTGAGGCCCGCGGCACCGTAAACACCGCGCCAGTTGCCGATAGTCACGTCGTAACCACTCTCTTTGAGCGTTGGCGCGTCGATGCCGGCAATGCGCTCGGGCGCGCCGATGGCGAGCACCCGGAACTGGCCGTTGCGGATGTATTGGCCCAGTTCGGCATAACCTCCGGTGATCACTTTGATCTGGCCTCCGAGTACCTGCGCGACCACTTCGCCCCCACCCGCGAACGCCACGTAGTTCACCTTGTTGACGGGGATTCCCATTTTGCCGGCCAGGTCGGCGATCCCGATGTGATCAATCGACCCCTTGGAACCCCCGCCCCACGTGATGCTGGAGGGTTTGTCCTTGAAGGCTTTGAGCAAGTCCTCCAGGGTTTTGAACTCGGACTCCTTGCGTACGGCAATGACGTTGTATTCGGTGAACAGCCGGGCAATCGGTGTCACGTCCTTCAAGGTGATTTGCGGTTTGTTCTGTTCAATACCTGCGACCATGATCGCCCCGACCACCAGCAGCGCATTCGGGTCGCCCTTGGTGCTGTTGGCAAATTGCGCCAGCCCGAGCGTACCGCCAGCGCCGCCCTTGTTCTCGAAGGTGACGGATTTGGCCGCCTTGGCCTCGACCAGGGCTTTGCCCAGATCCCGTGCGGTCTGGTCATAGCCGCCACCGACCGAGCCAGGGGCCATGAACTTGACGGTGTCCAGCGCAAACGCCGGTGCAGCGAGCGCGGCAGCGGTGACGGCAATTGCCATGAAGCGGCTTGATCGACGGAGCAAGGCAAGCATAGGGACTCTCCCGATATTATTTTTGTGGGGTGCCGATTGAATCGCGCTCAGGAGCAAACCCTGCTCTCTGAACATGCGTCTGTGAACAAGCGTAGGTCATGGTTGTGGTTATGGGTGTGTGGCTAGCAAAGTGATCACACCCGGGCAATGACTTCGCTACGTGTACGCCCCCACCACCCGCTTCACTTTCTCCAGTGCCACGGCAAGTGCGCCCAAATCCACCGAACCCAGCGCCAGGCGGATTGCGTGGGGCACATGGACAGAAGTCGCAAACGGTTCGGCGGTCGAGACCGCCACCTGCTCGCGCATCAATGCCATGGCAATCTGGTCGGCTCGTGCATCTTCCGACAAGGGCAGCCAGATAAAGTAGGAGGATGGATGGCGCACGAAGTGCAGGCCGGCCAGGTGCTGATCGGCCACGGCCTGGCGGGCCTGTGCGTCTGCACGTTTTTGCGCTTCGAGCTGGCTGACGGTGCCGTCATCGATCCACGCACACGCAATCGCCGTCATCACCCCGGGGGTATTCCAGGTAGTCGCCCTGATCGTGCGCTCCAGTGCGGGCACGGTTTGCAGCGGCGCAGCGACGAATCCGACGCGCAGGCCGGTGGCGACGCTCTTTGAGAACCCTGAAACGTACACCGTTCTTTCGGGGGCCAATTGTGCGAGCGGTGGCAGCGAGTCTTCGGCCAGGAATGCGTAGGCAGCGTCCTCGATGATGTGCAGGTCATGCTGGCGCGCAATCGCCACCAGGCGTTCACGCTGATCGGCGGCCATCACCCATCCCAGCGGATTGTGCAGCGTCGGCATGGTGTAGACGGCTCGCACCGATCGGCTCCGGCAGAGCTTTTCCAGCGCCTCCAGATCCGGCCCGGTATCGGTCCCGGGAATAGGCACGACTTCCAGATGCAGCGTTTCAGCCAGCACCTTGAACCCTGGATAGGTCAAAGCGTCGGCCGCGATCACGTCACCCGGTTGCAGCAGCGCCATCAACGCCACCGTCAAACCATGCTGCGCGCCACTGACGAGCAACACCTGCTCGGCCTGTACCGTCAGCCCGCGCATCTCCAGATGGCGCGCGACCGATGCCCGCTCGTGCAGGCGCCCCGCGTGCGGTTGATAGCGCAGATGGGATTCCAGGTCACCGGACAATGCGAGCTGACGCAAGGCATTGCGCAGCAGATCGGCCTGCCCCGGTACCGAGGGATAGTTGAAGTTGAGGTCGATCATCCCCGCCGCCACGCTGGGCTGATGAATGCCCAGGCTGGGCGGCAGCGAAGTCTCCCGGACGAAAGTCCCGCGCCCCGTTTCGCCACTGACGAGGCCCATGGCCTCCAGCTCTGCATAGACCCGGCTGGCAGTGACCAAGGCCAAGCCATGGCTGGCGGCGAGCAAACGGTGAGTCGGCAAGCGCGTACCGGGCGGCAAACGCCCTGAGCGGATATCGGCTGCGAAGGCGTCCACCAGCGACTTGTACCGGGAGCGAGGCATATGGAAATGTATCCATGACAATTTTTTGATTGTATCGATAGTCGGTCATACGATGCGCTGAACGCAACCCCGCCCCTTGAGTGGACGCCAAATGGAACGCACATCGAAGCTGCAAAACCAGACCGTGGAAAAGAACACCAGCGGGTTGATCAATGGACTCATCGGCGTCCTGATCTTCAGCGGTTCGCTGCCCGCGACACGGGTGGCCGTCCTGGAATTCGACCCGGTCTTTCTGACCGTCGCCCGAGCCACCATCGCCGGCGTGCTGGCGCTGTGCATGTTGTGGCTGTTCAAGGAAAAGCGCCCTGCGCACCACCAGATGCTGCCCTTGGTCATCGTCGCGCTGGGCGTGGTGATCGGGTTTCCGCTGCTGACGGCGCTGGCGCTTCAATATGTGACGTCCGCGCACTCCATTGTCTTCGTCGGCATGTTGCCGCTCGCGACCGCCGCGTTCGGGGTGTTGCGCGGTGGCGAACGTCCCCGGCCGGCCTTTTGGTTCTTCTCGGTCCTGGGCAGTTTACTGGTGGTCGGGTTCGCCGTTTCCCAGGGACTCACCGCTTCGCCGGCCGGCGACATCCTGATGCTACTGGCCATTCTTGCCTGCGGCCTCGGTTACGCCGAAGGGGCGAAGCTTTCCAAAACCCTGGGCGGCTGGCAGGTGATTTCCTGGGCGCTGGTAGTGTCGCTGCCGATCGTGGCGCCACTGACCTGGTGGCTGACGCCCTCTTCGTTCTCGGGCATCAGCGCACCAGCCTGGTTGAGCCTGGCGTATGTGTCGCTCTTCAGCATGCTGATCGGCTTCGTATTCTGGTATCGCGGATTGGCCCAAGGGGGGATTGCAGCCGTTGGGCAGCTGCAGCTGCTACAGCCGTTTTTTGGATTGGCGCTGGCGGCCACGTTGCTTCACGAGCAGGTCAGCCTCGGCATGCTCGGAGTTACTGTTGCGGTGATTTTGTGTGTGGTGGGTGCGAGGAGGTTTGCGAGGTAGACCGACGGTGCCCGGCGAAACCGGCCGGTCTTGTGGCCAACAAAACCCCCCAGTGATCGGCAGACCACTGGGGGTTCTTCGCGTTTGAAACGTACGAGTCGCGGCTATGTCACTTCTGGCCCTGATGAACAGCCAAACATCCGTTAGCCACTCACCACAGCAAGCGGCACCTACTTGGGCAGATCAATCTTATCCAACACCCGGTTCGCCGTGATCTCCGCCGTCATGATGCTGTTGGAAATACCCAGGAGCGCGTAACGCGATTCACCCTCCAGATGATCCACCAACTGATGGACCATCACATCGACCGAGGCCAGGGTCTCGACCAGATAAACCGCCAGGGTTTCGGCCGAGGCCTCGGGGTCTACGGAAAACAGGGTGCTGCGTATTCGCGGGATAGCTTTGATATCGGCATTCGACGGGAAGTGGAAGTCGAGCGCTCGCTCGGCGGCTTCGTTGAGCTTTTTGGAATCGGCGGATTCGTAGGGGGAAACGTCGTCGGTTCCCGGGGGATTGGGTGTGGCCTTGAACATTGTGATGCTCCTTGATTAGTGGAGCTGCCACCATTCGCGGTCAAACGAATGAAGGTGGCAGCTGTACGCGGGTTGACCGACCGGAAATCAAGGAATCCGGCACACCCGAAGATGTCCCGCGCACAGCCACCGCAAAAAAGCCGGAAACTTTTCTTGGGCACTGGTGCGCCTTGATTGAGTCGGACGGTCAAATCCGGACGCTGAATTGGCAGCGACCCGGAAACGATAGAGCCCAGGCCCAAGGCGCACAAGCCGGCGGATTCTGGCGCAGCCGTAGGCAACGGCGCAAGGATTTGTAGCTTTCAGGAAGTAAACCCGACGGGTTTTAAACAAGCGCCCGCAAATCATGTTGAATAAGCAGGCGCGCACTCACGACAAACAACAAAAGTGTACGGCGACTTGCGTCCACCGCTGTACGGGGAAAGCCCCCGCCGGCCATGATAAAAATACCGCTCTCGTTACCGGAGACCTGTCATGGACCTCGCCACGCTCACGCTGTTTATCCCCGCCTGCTTCGCCCTGAACATGGCGCCGGGCCCGAACAATCTGCTGTCGGTCAGCAACTCGACCCGCTACGGCTACCGCATCTCCTGTGTGGCGGGGATCGGGCGGTTGCTGGCGTTTGCCGGGATGATTGCCCTGGCGTCGGCCGGGTTGGCGGTGGTGCTGCAAACGTCCGAGTTGCTGTTCTACGGCATCAAGATCGTTGGCGCGGCGTATCTGTTTTACCTCGCATGGCAATTGTGGCGCGCCGATCCTGGGGTCGAAAAAGCCGCGACGGGTGCGTCGGTCGGCGTGTTGGCGCTGGCGCGACAGGAGTTTCTGGTGGCGGCCGGCAACCCCAAGGCGATCCTGATCTTCACCGCGTTCCTGCCGCAGTTCATCGACCCGACCCGCGCCGTGACACCACAGTTTGCGCTGCTCGGCGCGTTGTTCCTGATGCTGGAATGGATCGCCATCAGCGCCTACGCCTACATGGGCCTGCACATGCGCCGCTGGTTTGCCGAGCCCCGGGGCAAGCGGCTATTCAACCGTTGCTGCGCGGGGTTGTTGTCGGCGGCGGCTTCGGTGCTGTTGATGGCGCGTCGGGCCTGATTCCAGGGGTTGACGGGATGCAGCGCAGGTTCAAACTGCGCTGCATCCCTAATCAATACTCGCCGAGCCTCGAATGAACCTGAACGTTGTCTATGCCCTGAGCGCAGCCGCGCTGTTTGGGGCGAGTACGCCGCTGGCCAAGGTGTTGGGCCTGGACCTCTCGCCGATCCTGCTGGCTGGATTGCTGTATCTGGGCAGCGGGCTGGGCTTGACCCTCGTCAGGCTGATCCGCGACCGGGGCTGGCAGCCCAGCGGCCTGAAAGCGTCTGAATGGCCCTGGCTGATCGGTGCCATCGTGTTTGGCGGCGTGCTGGGGCCGGTGGCGCTGATGTTTGGTTTGACCCTGACCTCCGGCGCCACGGCCTCGCTGATGCTCAACCTCGAAGCGGTACTGACTGCCGTGTTGGCGTGGGTCGTGTTCAAGGAAAATGCAGACCGACGCATCGTCGCCGGGATGCTGGCCATTGTCGCGGGTGGATTGCTGCTGGCGTGGCCGCACGATTCGGCTCAGCCACAAGGCTGGATCGGGCCACTGGCGGTCGCACTGGCCTGCGCCTGTTGGGCGATCGATAACAACCTCACGCGCAAGGTGTCGGCCTCGGATGCCGTGTTCATCGCCGGGATCAAGGGGCTGGCCGCAGGGTTGGTGAACTGCTCGCTGGCGTTGCTGCTGGGGGCAAAACTGCCGCACATCACGGTAATCGGGCCGACGTTGATCGTCGGCTTCCTCGGCTACGGCATCAGCCTGGTGTTGTTCGTGCTGGCGTTGCGCGGGCTGGGCACTGCACGCACGGGCGCCTACTTTTCCACGGCGCCTTTTCTCGGCGCCGCCATCGCCCTCCTGCTGTTCGGTGAGACGGTTTCCCTTACGTTCTGGATCGCATCGTTGCTGATGGGCCTGGGCGTCTGGATACATCTCAGGGAGCATCATGCCCATGAGCATCAGCACGTGGCACTCACCCATGGCCATCGGCACGTGCATGACGAGCATCATCAACATGAGCATTCGTTCGAGTGGGACGGGACCGAGCCGCACAGCCACGAACATCAGCACACGCCGATCCGCCACAGCCATCCACACTTTCCGGACATTCATCACCGACACAAGCATTAGCAAGGGGAAAGTGCGTTGGTTTTGGTCGCGAGCCTGTCTATAACAAAGACCCTTCGGAATTCGCCGACACAAAAGCCATTGGGGACTGGCCGGCCCGTCGCGGGTGCATGGCACCGCACGTCGAACCGAAAATCGAATGGGACCGCATCGCCCCCCCTGTAACGAGTCAGCGAAATTCCCTGTCGATTTTCCGGTGGAGACGTCGCCCAACGGGCCTTATGCTCAGCCCATGAACCTACAAAACGCTTTGCTTCCGCCCCACGCCGAGATGGTTCGCGCCATGCTCGAACGAGACACCGCCTACGAGGGGGTGTTCTTTACTGCCGTGAAGACCACCGGAATCTTCTGCCGCCCCAGTTGCACGGCGCGCAAGCCCAAGCCGGAGAACGTCGAGTTCTTCGCCCACGCCGATGAGTGCATGTCAGCGGGCTATCGCGCTTGCCTGCGCTGCAAACCGCTGGACGCCGCGGCCATTGCGCCGGACTGGGTGCAGGGGCTGCTCAAATCGGTGGACAACGATCCCGACCTGCGCTGGACCGATGCCCAGTTATTGGCTGAGGGCATCGAGCCGCTGAAACTGCGCCGCTGGTTCAAGCAGCATTTCGGCATGACCTTCCACGCCTGGCTGCGCACCCGACGCCTGGGGATGGCGTTGGGCGGTATCAAACAGGGCGATTCCATCGACAATGCGGCGTTTGACTCGGGCTACGAATCCCTGAGCGGTTTTCGCGATGCGTTTCAAAAATCCTTTCACATCACGCCGGGCCGCGCGGCCAACAGCGAGCCGCTGTTGTTCACGCGCCTGACCACACCGCTTGGGCCGATGATCGCCATGGCCGAACGCCGTGGGCTGGTGCTGCTGGAGTTTCTGGATCGACCGGCACTGACCCGGGAAGTCGAAGAACTGCAAAAGCGTTATGGCTATGCTGTGGCGCCGGGACACAACGCCCATTTGCAGCAGATTGAAGCCGAGCTGACCCAGTATTTCGCTGGAAAACTCACTGAATTCACCGTCGCACTGCACTTGCCCGGCAGCGAATTTGCGCGGCAGGTCTGGGCTGAACTGGCGAAGATCCCCTACGGCCAGACCAGCACCTACGGCACCATCGCCGCAACACTGGGCAAACCCGGCGCCAGTCGCGCCGTGGGCCTGGCCAACGGGCAGAACCGTCTTTCGATTGTATTGCCCTGCCACCGGGTGATCGGTGCAGACGGCTCGTTGACGGGCTATGGTGGAGGGCAACCGCGCAAGGCGTTTTTGCTCCGGCTGGAAAAAGCCGCGGTGCAGCTGACCGGACAACTCGCCTTCTGATCCCCTGATTTTCTGCAAACGTCATAAGGAACGACATTCGATGGACACTCGATTTCATCAACTGCACCACGACGGCTTGTTGATTCTGACCAACGTCGCCGACGCCACCGGTGCGCGCATCGTCGAGCAACTGGGCTGCAAGGCCGTGGCCACCAGCAGCGCGGCGGTGGCCTGGGCGCACGGGTATGCGGATGGTAATGCCCTGCCCCTCGAACGCCTGATATCGACCGTCGAGTCCATCGCCCGGGTGATTTCGGTGCCGTTGACCGTCGACATCGAGGCCGGTTATTCCGATGACCTGACGCGGGTGGCCGAAGTCGTTGATGCGGTAATCGCGGCCGGTGCGGTGGGGATCAATATCGAGGACGGTGCCACTGCGCCAGAGCTGCTGGCGCGCAAGATCGAAGTCGCCCGGCAGGTGGCCGATCGGCGCAAGGTGAAGCTGTTCATCAATGCCCGCACCGACGTGTACTTAAGGGGCCTGGTGCCTGCCGAAGACCGCGTCGCCGAAACGCTCAGGCGCGCCGCGTTGTATCAGGCGGCGGGGGCTGACGGGCTGTTTGCGGCGGGCGTCACGGCGGAGTATGAAATCGCTGCCCTGTGCCAGGGCACACCGCTGCCGGTGAATGTGCTCGGGTTGCCGGGATTGCCATCGCCTGAAGCGTTGCAAGCACTCGGCGTGCGACGCCTGAGTGCCGGCTCGGGCATCGCCGAATTTCTGTATGGCGCCATGGCGTCCCTGGCCAAAGGTTTTCTGGAAACTGGCAAACTCGACAGCAGCCACCTCAAGGCCTTCACGTATGGGGAAATCAATGCCCTGCTGAAACCTGCCGGGAAAGCTTGATCGCCATGCCCGATCCCTATCTGCCCGCGACCGGGTTTCTGTCATCAATCGATGACGACTGGCGGCGCCACATCGCCGCCGTTGGCCCCTGCCTGCATGAGCCCCACGCAGCTCGCGATCCTTATGAATCGCTGGTGCGGGCGATTGCCTATCAGCAACTGCACGCTAAGGCCGGGGATGCGATTATCGGCCGGCTGCTGGCGTTGTTTCCGGCGACGACGTTTCCAAGGCCTGAGCAGATTCTGGCGACAGGCTTTGATCCACTGCGCAGCTGCGGGTTTTCCGCGGGCAAGATCGCGACCATTCAAGGGATTGCGCAGGCGGCTCTGGACGGTGTCGTACCGGATTACGCCACCGCACTGGCGATGGACGATGAGGCGCTGATCGAGCGGTTGATTACCTTGCGCGGGGTTGGGCGCTGGACGGTCGAGATGCTGCTGATTTACAGCCTGGAGCGACCGGATATTTTGCCGGCGGATGACTTTGGGGTGCGTGAGGGGTATCGCCGGCTGAAGGGTCTGGAGGTGCAGCCGACGCGTAAGCAGATGGTGGAGATTGGCTTGGCGTGGCGTCCGTATCGGACGGTGGCTTCCTGGTATTTGTGGCGGATGACCGGCAAATAAACCGGGTTATCGTTCATCGCGCGCAAGCCCGCTCCCACAAGGTTTTTTGTGTACGCAGCATCTGTGCCCGACCTGTGGGAGCGGGCTTGCCCGCGAAGGCGATTGCCCATTCACCGCATCACTCAAAGCCGATCACAACCCGGATTTCAACCGACTGAACGCCCGAATCAGCGCCCGGTTGAACGCCTTGCCATTGTCATTCTTGCTATACAACGAAGCCCTCACCTGCGCCGACGGATACGTCCCTGGATCGTTACGAATCGCCGGATCAATCAACCCGTCCGCCGCCGTAATCGCATTGGCGTAGTGAATGGTGTCCGTGATCGGCGCAATCACTTTGGGTGTCATCAGGTAATCCATCAACGCCAGCCCGGCCTCGGGGTGCGGTGCATCCTTGGGAATGACCATGGCGTCAAACCAGATCAACGTGCCCTCCTTCGGTATCCGGTAACTGAGCTTGAACGGTTTGTTCGCCGCCTCGGCCTGCCCGGCCGCGATGGCCACGTTGCCGTTCCACGACATCGCCACGCAGGTATTGCCGTTGGCCAGGTCGCTGATGTTCAGGTCATTGTCGAAGTAGCGGATGTACGGCCGGATCTTCGCCAATTGTTGTTCGGCCAGTTTCAGGTCATCGAGGTTCTGGCGGTTGATGTCCAGGCCCATGTACTTCATGACCGCGGCAAACACCTCGTTCGGGTCGTTGAGCAGACTGACCCCGCAATCGGCAAATTTCGACACCACGGCCGGGTCGAACAGCATCGCCCAGCTGTCCCGTGGCGCATCGGGCAAACGCTGTTTGATCGCCTCTTCCTGATAGCCGACCCCGGTAGTGCCCCAGGCGTAGATCCCGGCATAACGATTGCCCGGATCGAACGCCGCCATGTGCTGGCGGAATTCTTCGCCGACGCCAGCAAAGTGCGGCAGCCGTTGCAGGTTCAGTGTTTGAATCGCCCCGCTCTGGATCGCCCGGGACAGGTGCTGCCCCGCCGTCAGCACCAGGTCATAACCGCTGCGGCCGGTCAGCAGTTTGGTCTCGGCAGTTTCAAGGGAGTCGAAGTGATCGACCACCACATGGATGCCGGTTTTCTTCTCGAAATTGGCCAGGGTATCCGGGGCCAGGTATTCGCCCCAGATGTACAGGTTCACCACCGGTTTCGCGGTGTCGGCGGCCTGCACACACATGGGTGCAAGCACCAGCAATAACGCTTGAGTCAGTTTGTGCAGGCCCATGATTAAACTCCCTTCCTGTTATTGGCGGGGGCGGCGTATTGCGGCATGGTGATGCACGCAACGTTGCCGCCACCGAGGAGGATTTCCCGGGAGTTTTCGATGCCGACAATTGTGTGCTGCGGGAACAATTCGGCCAGCGTCGCCTGCGCCGCCTGATCGTTGCGATCACCAAACAGCGGCACCACGATCGAGCTGTTGCCGGCGTAGTAGTTGATGTACGACGCGCAGATTTGGGTCCCTGCCTGACGGGTATGGGTGCTGTCTTGCTGGTCCAGGCCTTCGGCTTCTTCAGCGGTCCACTCCAGCACATCCGGTTGCGGCAGCTTGTGCACGATCAATTCGCGGCCACGGCTGTCGCGGGTGCTGCGCAAAATGTCGTAGGCCTCTTGATAGATTTCCCACTGCGGGTCATCCCGATTATCGGTCCATTGCAGCACCACTTCGCCGGGGCGCACGAAGCAGGCGAGATCGTCGACGTGGCCGTCGGTTTCGTCGAACTTGCAACCCCGTGGCAGCCAGATGATTTGCTCGGCACCGAGGTAATCGGTCAGGCGACGGGTCACTTCTTCCTTGCCCAGATGTTGGTTGCGATTGCGGTTGAGCAGGCATTGCTCGGTGGTGAGGATGCTGCCCTGGCCGTCACTCTGGATCCCGCCCATCTCGGCAATCAACGGCGCGCGATAACGGTCGAAACGCTCGATTTCGAGGATCTTGCTGGCGATCTGATCGTCCTTGTCCCACGGGTAGTACAACCCGCCGTCGAGACCGCCATAGGCGTTGAACTCGAAGTCGACGCCGCGCACTTCACCGCTGTCGTCGTTGACCACAAAGCACGGGCCACTGTCGCGGAACCAGGTGTCGTTGCAGGTCATTTCCACCACGCGAACCTCAGGCGGCAACTGGCGGCGAGCGGTGGCGAACTGGGCGGCGGAAGCACACACCGTCACGGGTTCGCTCTGGGCAATGGCGGTGACGATCTGCACCCAGACTTTCTGCGCAGGCTTGGCACCGTTGCGCCAGACGTCGGTACGTTCCGGCCAGCCGAGCCAGCAACCGGCCTTGGTTTCGAATTCGCCGGGCAGGCGGAAGCCGTCGAGTTTCGGGGTGGAATCGAGCAAACGTGCCATGGTCAGACCTCATCAGCGGGGATTGGAATGACCACAGGCTAAGGTCGTCGGCGCCCTCCTCGCCAACGATGATTATTTCGGAATACTTGAATTCAACTCATCAATCGATCAGCTGATCGTTGAACCACTCCAGCATCTGCGCCACGGCCGGACGCTCCAGACGCACCCGCTCACACACCAGTGCATATTGCCCGAGCGCGGTCATGCTGGCGGTGAATGGCCGGACCAGACGACCGCTGAGCAAGTCTTCCTGAGCCGTCAGATTGTCGCCCATGGCCACGCCCTGCCCTTGCGCCGCCGCTTCCAGCGCCAGGCCCGCGTGGGCGAAATACAGTTGGCGTTCGGGACGCTGATCGCCGGCATGACTGGTGAGCCAGGCGGTCCAGGTCTTGCCGTCCTGATCGTCGTGCAGCAGGCAATGGCGCGCCAGGTCCTTCGGGGTTTTCAGGGTGCCTTGGTTGAAGAGGCCGGGGCTGCACACAGGGAAAAATTGCAACGCCGGCAAGGGACGGACGAAGTATGCGCTGCTGTCGACCGGGCCCGTTCCATACGTGATCGCCAGGTCGATGTCCTCCCCCGGCGCCGTGGCGTCGATCGGTTGTTCGTAGAGGTGCAGCGTGATGTGCGGATAGCGCGCGTAGAAGTCCGTGAGCCGACTCATCAGCCACTTTTGCGCCAGCTCGGCGGTGACCGCCAGGCGCAACACCGCCAATGACGACGGGTCGCGCAATTCATCGCAGGCCTCGCCGATCAGTTCGAAGGCGTGCTGCAGGCTTTGCATCAATCGCCCCGCGGCCATGGTCGGGCGGATTTGCCGACCTTCGCGGATGAACAAAGAGACGCCCAAGTGCTCTTCGAGCTGACGGATCTGATGGCTGACGGCGCTGTCGGTGACGCACAGCTCGGCGGCGGCCCGGCCGAAATGCGCGTGGCGGGCGGCGCATTCGAAGGTTCTGAGTGCAGCCAGGGAAGGCAATCGTCGCATGAGTTCAGCCCCTTTGATGAGGTCGCCATGCTGCCTTGGTCATGAGTGGGCGTCCAGCGGGACCGCGCTATCGTTCTTCGCGAGCAGGCTCACTCCTACAGGGGAATGCATTTCAACTGTAGGAGCGAGCCTGCTCGCGAAGGCGGCACATTCACCACAAATCCTGCGGCCCATCACCCTCCCTTATCCACCATGACATCCCCCAAAACCCGGCGCATGTTGATGTCTCAACCGGAGGGATTCGTCATGCTCAACGCACTCAAACAGATTAACTCAACCTCAGCCTTCAACCGCTGGGCCGGCTTCGAAGTGACCGCAGCCGCAAGCGGCGAAGCCGAACTGACCCTGGCCTTTCGCGAAGCCGACATGGCGCAATACGCAGGCTTTCTGCACGCCGGCCTGATCGGCGCGCTGCTCGACACGGCCTGCGGATTCGCCGCCGGGACGGTTGCCGGCAACGTGCTGGCTTCACATTTTTCGGTCAACTGCCTGGCACCCGCCATTGGCGAAGTGTTCATCGCGAGGGGCCGGGTGGTGAAGGCCGGCAAAAAGCAGGTGTTTGCCCGCGCCGAGTTGTTCGCGCAAACCGGCGACCAGCTGAAGCTGGTGGCGACCGGTGATGCGATTCTGGTGCCGGTCGACGTCCGCTGACGGTCTAGGCTGTCTGGGGTAAACCCAACCCTTGTCGGAGGTTCCCATGCAGCTCGAAGGTTCCTGCCATTGCAGCGCTGTGTCGTTCAGTTTGACCAGCGCCCACCCCTACCCTTATCAGCGTTGCTACTGCTCGATCTGCCGCAAGACTCAGGGCGGTGGCGGTTACTCGATCAATATTGCCGGTGATGCCGCCAGCCTGAAAGTCCGCGGCCGCAAGCACATCGCGATTTATCATGCACGACTCAAGGACGAAGGCGACAAACGCGCCCACAGCAGCAGCGCCGAACGGCATTTCTGCAGCCTTTGCGGGTCAGGTTTGTGGCTGTTCAGCCCTGAGTGGCCGGAGCTGATCCACCCGTTTGCCTCGGCCATCGACACGCCATTGCCGGTGCCACCGGAACACACGCACTTGATGCTCGGCTCCAAGGCGCCGTGGGTGGAAGTCGAGGCGCATCCTGCCGACCAGCAATTCGACGTCTACCCCGAGGAGTCCATCGCCCAATGGCATGAACGCCTGGGTTTGAGCCGCTAAAGCCGCTTCACATTCTTTGACAGTTTCCCGACAAAGCTCTCAAAGATTGCCGCCCGGCGGCCGCCTAGCATGGGCGCATCCAACCTCCCCTCGGGTGCTCCCATGTTACGTTCGATGTGTCTGTCGTTGACTTCGTTTTGCCTGCTGCTTCCCACCGACTCATTACGCGCTGAAGACTGGCAATACACCTTGCGCGCCGGTGCCGCCAGCGCGCCGCGGTACAGCGGCAGCGACGAGCGCGTAGTGGCGCCGCTGCTGGGTGCCAAGGTTATCAGCCCCTATGGCCTCTTTCTGGACACGGAAAAGGGTTTGGGCTGGGCTTTTGATGAAGACGACTTCGGCCTGAGCGTGTACATCGGCGCGAGCGATGTGCGCAAGGATCGCAAGAGCGGGTTCAAAGGCTCGGACGAGCTCAACGGCATGGGCTCGATCAAGTCGCGGCCGGCGTTGGGTCTGGACGGGACTTACCACATGGGCCCAATCATTCTCGGGGCCCGTTTCGAGCATGCGCTGGAAAAGGACGATGACGATCACGACACCGGTTCATCCTGGAATCGCCTGAAGCTGAGCATCAGCGCACCGTTTTATGAGGGTGACTATGGCAAGGTCGTGGGCAGCCTGAACAGTCAGTTTGGCGACAGCCATTACGTGCGCACCTGGTATGGCGTCAGTGTGGCGCAGGCTTCGCGCAGCCAGTTCAGGACGCATGACACTCGCGGAGGGTTGGTGAGTCGAGGGGCGGAGTTGAGCTGGTCGATGCCGATTGATGATCAGTGGAGTGTGTCGACGGTGCTGGCCGCGCAGTATCTGGCAGGTGATGCGGCCGACAGTCCGATTGTCGAGCGGCGAATGCAGACCTCTTTGGCTGGGCAGGTGGTGTACACCTTTTAGCTCTTCGGTGTTGCGGATGGCCCCATCGCGAGCAGGCTCACTCCTACACTTGGAATGCATTCCCCTGTGGGAGATTTCGGTGGGTGGGCAGGTCGTGTACGCCTTTTAGCTCTTCGGTGTAGCGGATGGCCCCATCGCGAGCAGGCTCGCTCCCACACTTGGAATGCATTCTCCTGTGGGAGACTTCGGTGGGTGGGCAGGTGGTGTAAGCCTTTTAGCTCTTCGGTGGTGCGGATGGAGCCATCGCGAGCAGGCTCACTCCTACACTTGGAATGCATTCTCCTGTGGGAGACTTCGGTGGGTGGGCAGGTGGTGTACGCCTTTTAGCTCTTCGGTGGTGCGGATGGCCCCATCGCGAGCAGGCTCACTCCTACACTTGGAATGCATTCCCCTGTGGGAGACTTCGGTGGGTGGGCAGGTGGTGTACGCCTTTTAGCTCTTCGGTGTTGCGGATGGCCCCATCGCGAGCAGGCTCGCTCCTACACATGGAATGCATTCCCCTGTGGGAGACTTCGGTGGGTGGGCAGGTGGTGTACACCTTTTAGCTGTTCGGTGTTGCGGATGGCCTCATCGCGAGCATGCTCACTCCTACACTTGGAATGCATTCTCCTGTGGGAGACTTCGGTGGGTGGGCAGGTGGTGTACGCCTTTTAGCTCTTCGGTGTTGCTGATGGCCCCATCGCGAGCAGGCTCGCTCCCACACTTGGAATGCAATCCCCTGTGGGAGACTTCGGTGGGTGGGCAGGTGGTGTACACCTTTTAGCGCTTCGGTGTTGCGGATGGCCCCATCGCGAGCAGGCTCACTCCTCCACTTGGAATGCATTCCCCTGTGGGAGTGAGCCTGCTCGCGATGGGGCCGGTGAGATCAACGCAATCAATCCAGATGCGCCCACGTCATGCGAAACGACGCCCCACCCCAAGGCGAATCCCCCACTTCCCACCTGCCCGCCATGGGATTGCGACACCCGCCGCACCAACGCCAACCCCAAACCAAACCCACCTGTGCGGCGATCACGGCTGGCGTCCAGGCGCGAGAACGGTTCGAAAATTTTCTCGCGCCCGTCCACCGGCACACCCGGCCCATCATCGTTGACCCGCACTTCGTAGTGATCACCGGTACGGACCAACGACACTTCCACCCGCTCATCGGCATAACGAATGGCATTGCGCAGCAGGTTGATCACCGCCCGGGCCATAAAGCGTGGCTCAATGCGAACCTCATCGACCTGACACTCGACAATCAACAACTGCACCCCGGCAGCCTCGGCCTCCAGGGCCACGCTGCCGACCACGCTGTCCAGCCAACTGTTGGCCTGGATGTTTTCCCGGCTGATGACCGTAGCGCCGCGCTCAAGGCTGGCGTAGGTCAGCAGCTCGGAAACCATTTCTTCCAGCTCGCCCAGGTCGGCGTACATGTCGGCAATCAGTTCGCGGTTCTGGGTCGGATCGGGTTGTTGCTTGAGCTGATCGAGTTCGAATGACAGCCGGGCAATCGGCGTGCGCAACTCGTGGGACACCGCGTTTGTCAGTTCGCGCTGATTGGCGATCAAGCCTTCGATGCGCGCCGCCATCAGGTTGAAGTGCTCGGCCAGGTCACGAATGTTCGAGCGTTTGGACAGCTGGATTCGCGACGACAGGTCGTTATCGCCAAAACGTTCGGCCGCCAGGCGCAGTTTCTCCAGATCTCGCCAATGCGGGCGTACCCAGAACATCAACACAAAACCGATCATCACCGCGATCATCAGATAGGCCGCGGCGATGTAGAACGGCATCAGACTGGGCTCGGCCGGCAGCTTGATGCTGAGCAACTGCGAACCCTCGTCAATGCGCGAGATGAACTGCGTGTACTTGTCACGGATCACCAGCAGCCCTTGGGCCAACTCGGCTTTCTCCTGATCAGTCAGGGACAGTTGACGGCTCTCGACCAGCGTCAGGCCCAAGCCATAGTGCGGGCGCACCGCTTCCAGTTCGCGCTCCCGGTCCGACCCGTCCAGATCGCGTAATTGCTCGGCCAGTGACCAGGCCTGGCCACGCACCGCCTCGCGGTTGTAGCTCTGCATCTGATCATCGAGAAGCGCATCGAACGTGCGCTCGACCGTTTGCAACCCCAGTACCAGGCCGACCGTCATCACCAGAAACAGCCCAAGAAATAACCGCAGCATTTACAGCTCCCACGCAAACGGATTGAACAGGTAACCCTTGCCCCAGATGGTCTTGATGCACACCGGTTCGCGCGGGTTGTCCTTGAGCTTGCCGCGCAACTTGCTGATGTAGACGTCGACACTGCGGTTGAGGCCGTCAAACGCAATACCGCGCATGCGGTTGAGGATGTCGTCGCGGGACAGAACCTTGCCGGCAGCGCTGGCCAGCAACCACAGCAGTTCGAATTCCATGGTGGTCATTTCGATGACCTCCCCCGCCAACCGCACTTCGCGACAGCTGCGGTCGATGCTCAGGTTGCCGAATTCCAGGGCGCTGCACACGCCGCTGTCCGGCGCCTGACGCCGTTGCAACGCACGCAGGCGGGCCAGCAATACAGGCGGCTTGATTGGTTTGATCACGTAGTCGTCGGCACCGGACTCCAGGCCGAGGATGTGATCGAGGTCATCTTCCTTGGCCGTCAGGATGACGATCGGCGTGTCGGACACGCTGCGGATCTCGCGGCACACGTGCAGGCCGCTCTGCCCCGGCAGCATCAGGTCGAGCACGACGATTTTCGGTTTGAATTCGAGGAACGCGGCCAACGCGAGGTCGCCGCGGTGAACCTGGCGGACCTCAAAGCCATGTTGGGACAGGAAATGCGCGATCAGCCCGGCGAGCTTCTCGTCGTCTTCCACCAGCAATACTTTGCCAAAACCCAGGTTATCCATAACGACCGTCTGCCAACCCTTGTGAAAAGTGGGCGGCATTATGGCGCCAATCGATGACGGGACGGTGATGACGGGCAGCAAAAACCGGCCACGAGGGCCGGTTTTCAGTGATCTTTCATACTCTTAAGAGTTTTTAACAATTCAGTCGCAAAAGATTGCAACGTGCGGAGGGCGAATCACGCCGATGCCGGGACACCGCTGTGAAAACGGAACTCCACGTCCGGCGACTCGATCAGTTCTTGCTCGGCGGCACGGACCCGGTCAATGACTTGCGCAACATCCTTGGCATCACCGTACTGGTAAGCGAGTTTCAGGTAACCCTGGAAATGCCGCGCTTCGCTCTTCAGCAAGCCGAAATAGAACTTGCCCAGTTCTTCGTCCAGATGCGGCACCAGCGCCTCGAAACGCTCGCAGCTGCGGGCTTCGATAAATGCGCCGACCACCAGCGTGTCCACCAGCTTGACCGGCTCGTGGCTGCGCACCACTTTGCGCAGGCCCGAGGCATAACGCCCGGCGGACAGCTGACGCAGCTCGATCTTGCGCTTTTTCATCAGGCGCATGACCTGCTCGTGATGCACCAGCTCTTCCCGGGCCAGGCGCGACATCAGGTTGATCAGGTCGACATGGGAGTGATACTTGGCGATCAGGCTCAACGCCGTGCTGGCCGCCTTGAACTCACAGTTCTTGTGGTCGATCAGCAAGGTGTCCTGATCGGCAAGCGCGGCCTGGACCCAGCCATCGGGGGTTCGGCAGCCGAGGAACTCGTGAATTTCGGGAAGGATCATGGGGCTCACGGAATAAAAGGTCTGAATCGAAGGGCGCCGATTATACCGGCCTGCCGCCAGACCACCAGTCGCCGCCGTTGATATGCATCAAGTACCGGGTTGGCGGCGACCAACTATAGTTGTCCAACGCAGTATTTTTTACCTTCCTGGAGATCCCGATCATGCAAGCCATTCGCAGCATCCTGGTGGTCATCGAACCCGAACACTCGGAAAGCCTGGCGCTCAAACGGGCCAAACTGATTGCAGGCGTGACCCAGGCGCATCTGCATCTGCTGGTGTGCGATCGCAAGCATGACCACAGCGGCATGTTGGGCGTGCTCAAGGCGGCACTGTTACAGGACGGCTACAGTGTCACCACCGAGCAGGCCTGGAATGAAAGCCTGCATGAAACCATCGTCGATGTGCAGCAGGCGGAAGGCTGCGGGCTGGTGATCAAACAGCATTACCCCGACAGCCCGTTGAAAAAAGCCCTGCTGACCCCGGCGGACTGGAAACTGCTGCGTTATTGCCCGACGCCGGTGCTGCTGGTGAAAACCTCTAAACCGTGGACCGGCGGGGTCATTCTCGCGGCCATTGACGTCGGCAATGCCGATGGCGAACACCGCACGTTGCACGCCACCATCGTCGATCACGGTTACGACATCGCCAGCCTGGCCAAGGCCAAACTGCACGTGGTCAGTGCCCATCCGTCACCGATGCTGTCGGCGGCGGACCCTACGCTGCAGCTCAGCGAAACCATCGAGGCGCGCTATCGCGAGCAGTGCAAGGCCTTTCAGGCCGAGTTCGATATCGATGATGATCACCTGCACATCGAGGAAGGTCCGGCGGATGTGTTGATTCCGTTCATGGTGCACAAGCTGCAGGCGGCGGTGACGGTGATTGGCACTGTTGCGCGGTCCGGGTTGTCCGGAGCGCTGATCGGGAATACGGCGGAGGTGGTGCTGGATGCGGTGGAGAGCGATGTGCTGGTGCTGAAGCCGGATACGATCATGGATCATCTGGAGGAGATTGTGACGCAGCATTGAGATTTGCGGCGTCGGGTAGTACGCCTTCGCGGGCAAGCCTCGCTCCTACAGGTTTTGTGTCGGACACAACGGGTGTGATCAACACAAAACCTGTAGGAGCGAGGCTTGCCCGCGAAGCACTTAATGTTCAGCCGCCAAAAGCGTCTTTCAGAAACCCCGGCGCAATGTAGCGCTGATAATGCGCCTCAGAGAGCAAAAAGAATTCCCGATCAATGGCGTCACGCAATTCCGGCAGGTTCCAGTCGCGAAACTCCGGCATCAGCACCATCCCGTAGGCTTCCAGGTTGTTGATGACCCGCGCACCACGGGCGATCAGCTGATAAGCCCAGCAATACTCGGATTGATGCGGCACAAAGCGGATCTTGCGCTGCTCCAGTTGCAAGCGCAGGCGCTGCGGGTCGAAAATTTCCAGCTTGCTGGCCATCACCTGGGACAACAACTGCTCAAGACGCAGCCATACCGCGCGCTTTTCCTCCTCGTTGTAACCATTCCAGTTGATCACTTCATGGTGGAAACGCTTGCAGCCACGGCACACCAGATCACCGTAAACAGTGGAACAGAGGCCGACGCAGGGGGTCTTGATGGTCTGATTGGGCATAGGTCAGGAGGACACGGGAAAGCAGAACAGGCCGGCATGTTAGCCCTTTGTCTAACATTGATCACCCCTCAATCTTGAGGGGCCAACTTACCTTTAATTTTTTTTTGCCGTAGAATCAGCCAGCCTTTTAAGGCGCCAATGTCCGTTAGAAGCTGTTTTCAAAGCGTCACGAGCACAGTCGTTCCTTCAGAGCGGAGTTGGCGAAGGGTTTTTCCAGCGGGGAAAAGCTCTACGCCAACCCTCATCAGCTCCCCGTTCTGCAGGCGTAAAACTTTGAAAGCAGCTTCTGTAAGGAATTGTCGGTAATTCTGGCTAAGTGGCCCACAACGCCACGCAGCGCATGAGTACGGCAATTTCGGGATGAGCGTCCCGGACACCCATTTGGGACCACTGATGAGGGTAATAACTGTGCTTGAAGCCTACCGCAAACATATCGAAGAGCGTGCAGCACTGGGTATCGTTCCCCAGCCGCTAAACGCCGAACAAACTGCAGGCCTGGTCGAGCTGCTGAAGAATCCCCCGGCTGGCGAAGAAGCTTTCCTCGTTGACCTGATCACCAATCGCATTCCGCCAGGCGTGGACGAAGCAGCCTATGTAAAGGCCGGTTTCCTGTCGGCCCTCGCCAAAGGCGAAGCAACCTCCCCTCTGATCGACAAGAAACGCGCTGTTGAACTGCTCGGCACCATGCAGGGCGGCTACAACATCGTGACCCTGGTCAATCTGCTGGACGACGCCGAACTGGCGCCAGTCGCTGCCAAAGAACTCAAGCACACCCTGCTGATGTTCGACGCGTTCCACGACGTCGCTGAAAAAGCCAAGAACGGCAACGTACACGCTAAAGGCGTGCTGCAATCCTGGGCTGACGGCGAGTGGTTCAAGAACCGCCCTGTGCTGGCCGACAAGATCAGCCTGCGCGTGTTCAAGGTCACCGGCGAAACCAACACCGACGACCTGTCCCCTGCTCCGGACGCCTGGTCCCGCCCGGACATCCCGCTGCACGCCCTCGCCATGCTGAAAATGGCCCGTGAAGGCATCGTGCCTGACGCCCAGGGCGTCACCGGTCCGATGAAGCAGATCGAAGAAATGCGCGGTCAAGGCTTCCCGATCGCCTACGTCGGTGACGTGGTCGGTACCGGTTCTTCGCGTAAGTCCGCCACCAACTCGGTGCTGTGGTTCTTCGGTGACGACGTGCCTTTCGTGCCGAACAAGCGTGCCGGCGGTTTCTGCTTCGGCAGCAAAATCGCTCCGATCTTCTACAACACCATGGAAGATGCCGGCGCACTGCCAATCGAATTCGACGTGACCAACATGCACATGGGCGACGTGATCGACCTGTACCCGCATGCTGGCAAAGTCTGCAAACACGGCACTGACGAAGTCCTGACCACCTTCGAAATGAAGACCCCGGTACTGTTGGACGAAGTTCGTGCTGGCGGCCGTATTCCGCTGATCATCGGTCGCGGCCTGACCGACAAGGCACGTGCCGAACTGGGCCTGGGCCCTACCGATCTGTTCAAGCTGCCTGAAGCGCCTGTCGACACCGGCAAAGGCTTCACCCTGGCACAGAAAATGGTCGGCAAGGCGTGCGGTCTGCCAGAAGGCAAAGGCGTTCGTCCTGGCACCTACTGCGAACCGAAGATGACCACCGTCGGCTCTCAGGACACCACCGGTCCTATGACCCGTGACGAACTGAAAGACCTGGCGTGCCTGGGCTTCTCGACCGATCTGGTGATGCAGTCCTTCTGCCACACCGCGGCCTATCCAAAGCCGATCGACGTGACCACCCACCACACCCTGCCAGACTTCATCATGACCCGCGGCGGCGTTTCCCTGCGTCCGGGCGACGGCATCATCCACAGCTGGCTGAACCGCATGCTGCTGCCGGACACCGTCGGTACCGGTGGTGACTCGCACACCCGTTTCCCGATGGGCATTTCGTTCCCGGCCGGTTCTGGCCTGGTAGCGTTCGCCGCCGCCACTGGCGTCATGCCGCTGGACATGCCGGAATCGATCCTGGTGCGCTTCAAAGGCAAAATGCAACCGGGCGTCACCCTGCGTGACCTGGTTCACGCCATTCCTTACTTCGCGATTCAGGCTGGCCTGTTGACCGTCGAGAAGAAAGGCAAGAAGAACGCATTCTCCGGTCGCATCCTGGAAATCGAAGGCCTGGACAACCTGAGCATCGAACAAGCTTTCGAGCTGTCCGACGCCTCGGCTGAACGTTCGGCTGCCGGTTGCACCATCAAGCTGTCGAAAGAATCCATCACCGAGTACCTGAACTCCAACATCACCCTGCTGCGCTGGATGATCGGTGAAGGCTACGGCGATGCGCGTACCCTGGAACGTCGTGCTCAAGCGATGGAAGCCTGGGTTGCCAACCCTGAGCTGATGGTTGCCGATGCTGACGCCGAATACGCTGAAATCATCGAAATCGACCTGGCCGATATCAAAGAGCCTGTGCTCTGCGCGCCAAACGATCCGGACGACGCCCGTCTGCTGTCCAGCGTTGCTGGCGAGAAGATCGACGAAGTGTTCATCGGTTCGTGCATGACCAACATCGGTCACTTCCGCGCTGCCGGTAAACTGCTGGATCAGGTCAAAGGTCAGCTTCCAACCCGTCTGTGGCTGTCGCCGCCGACCAAGATGGACGCTCACCAGCTGACCGAAGAAGGCTACTACGGCATCTACGGCAAGGCCGGCGCTCGCATGGAAATGCCAGGCTGCTCGCTGTGCATGGGTAACCAGGCACGTGTAGAGCCGAACTCCACCGTGGTGTCGACATCGACCCGTAACTTCCCGAACCGTCTGGGTGACGGCGCGAACGTCTACCTGGCCTCGGCCGAGCTGGCGTCCGTTGCTTCCATCCTGGGTCGCCTGCCGACCGTCGAGGAGTACATGGAATACGCTGGCAAGATTGACAGCATGGCGGCCGACGTTTACCGCTACCTGTCCTTCGACCAGATCGCCGAGTTCCGTGAAGCTGCTGCGAACGCCAACATCCCGGTCGTTCAAGCCTAACGCTGCAACGCAATAAAAAACGCCGCCCATCGTGAGATGAGCGGCGTTTTTTTATGCCCGCAAACCCGCTACCACAGGGGTTATGTGGATGGCTTGAGGGCTTGTTGCACCGCGCCGTCGACGCTCAGGCCACTCAGAATCACCTGCTCCATTTCCTGCGTCGGTAACCGTGCGAGCACCGCTTTGGCTTCGTGCTTGAGCCGCGCCAGGATCAACAGCATGTCCAGCGCCCGCACCTGCATAAAGAACGCTTCCAGCGCTTCGATACTGGTGCCGTCCAGATCGGGGGATTCTTCCAGGCTGAGAATGATCGTATGCACCGGCGGCTCCGCGTGCCGGGCCAGGTGCAGCGCGCCACTCAGAATGCGCTCCACGTTCGCGAAAAACAGCGCCTCGCTGGGCCTCACGATCAGCACGCCAGGGATCGCCCGGGCATCGGGATGGCGCTGCAGGTCGACATAATCATGGCCGTTACCCATTTGCCCCAGCACTTGAATATCCGCCGAAGACATCTGTTTGAGCATCAGCACCACGCTGATCACCACCGCCACCAGCAAGCCGTCCAGCACGCCGAGCACCAACACGGCGGCCACCGCGCAGATCACCAGCAAGCGGTCGCGACGCCAGATGAAATACCGACCCAATGGCTGCAGGCTCAAGCCGCGCGCCAGTGCATGAATGACGATGGCCGCCAGCACCGGTTCGGGCGTCAAGGCAATCCAGGGCAACACGGTCAAGACAATCAGCAACACCACCCCCGCCGCAACCACACCGGCCAGGCGTGAACCGGCACCGGCCGCCTCATTGGCCGACGTCGCGGAGTAACCGGCGCCGCTCGGCATGCCGTGGAACAGGCCTGACAGCAGATTGGCCGCCCCGAGGGCCAGCAGGTCGCGGTTCGAGGAAACCCGGTCGCCATGCTTGAGTGCAAACGAGGTAATCGATCCATAGGATTCGGCATACAGAATCATCACCATGGCAAACGCCAATTCCCCCAGGTGCAGCCAGTCGGCAAACGGCAGCACCGGCAGCCGGGGCACTTCAAGGCTCAGGTCGATCACACCGATCAGTTTCACTCCGTAGGCCGGCAGGTTCAGCCATTGGCCGGCGGCAATGCCGAGCGCCACCACCAGCAAGCCTCCCGGTAATCGCCGAAAACGTGCACACACCCACAACACCAGCAGCGCCACCGCGGCGACCAGCAAGCCAACCCGATTCCACTGCGCCCACTGCTCCAGCAGTTGCGGCAGGAAACGGATCAGGTTGCCGTTGCTCAAGTGCACGTCAACGATGCTCGCCAGTTGCTTGAGGATGATGGTCACGGCCAGGCCCAATGCAAAGCCGCGCAGTACCGGTTTGGCGATAAATGACGTCACGCGGCCTAGCTTGAACAGTCCGGCCAACAGGAAAAAACCACCCGTCACCAGCACCAGGCCGATCGCCAGCGTCATGCGCAGCCCTGAATCACCGTTGGCCAGCGTGGCGGTGGCGGCGGCCAGTACCGCTGCCGAAGATGAAGTCGCGGAAACAATGGCAAAACGGCTGGTGCCGAACAGTCCGTAGCACAGCAACCCGGCAAACAGCGCAATCACCCCGGCCTGGGGCGGCAACGCCGCAATGCTGGAATAGGCAACGGCCTCGGGCAACAACAAACCGGCAATCGACACACCGGCCATAACGTCGAGCCAGCGGTTGGGCGTATCGGCACGGGGTTGCACCGATGCGCCGGGGGCACCTGCCATAAAGCGTCTCCAGAGAAAGGGTCAATCTGCGGCAAACGGTCTACGACGCGCTGATGCAGCCGCAAGCTTAGCCGCTAATCCCGGGGGACGGGTGCGCTGGATCAGGGGTGTGCGTTCTTCTACGCAATAAAAAACGCCGCCCATCGAAAGATGAGCAGCGTTTTTTTAGGCCTGATCGTTCCCTGATCGTTCCCCCGCCCTGGTCTGCACCCCAAAAGTTGGACACAACCGATGGGGTGTTTCATGGGAAAGTACACGGTTCAAGCGAAGCTATCAGCGGTCCAGGATTACTGCGCTGGCAAAGCGGGGCTTAGAGATGTCGCACACCGTCACGAGGTGGATTTTTCGTCGTTGCGCCAGTGGGTCGCGGCCTACCAGGTGCACGGTCCGGCCGCTCTGGAAGTAAAAAAAGTGCAGCACTATAGTGCTGAATTCAGGATGTCCGTCTTGAAGCGGATGCGCGAAGAGCAGCTTTCCTACCGCCAAGTGGCCGCGTTATTTGATATCCGGAAATTCAACATCGTCGGCGATTGGCACCGCCGCTATGATGAGGGCGGTGAAAATGCCCTGCTCAGCCAGCCCAGACGAACTGGACCTACAAAGAAAATGCCCAAACCGCCCGAATCTGCCCAGCCTCTGTTACCTGATGAGTCCCGTTCCCGGGATGAGTTGATCGCAGAACTGAATCAACTTCGGCTGGAAAATGATTACCTAAAAAAGCTCGATGCCTTGGTTCAAAAGAAACGAGCAGCGCAACAGAAAAAGCGCAAATCGTAATTGAACTGAGGCAGCGGCACTCTCTCGACGGCTTGTTGAAAATCGCTGGATTGGCGCGCAGTACCTTCTACTATCAGCAGAAAGTGCTCCAGGCGGCTGATAAGTATGCGGAGCTGAAAGCCAAGATCTGTGAGGTCTTCAACGAAGAAGAAGGCAAGTTTGGCTATCGCCGCGTGACGCTGGCAGTGCGCAATGCCGGTTTCTTGATCAACTACAAGACCGTGCAACGCCTTATGGCTGAACTTGGCCTCAGATGCCGAGTACGGGTGAAGAAATATCGCGCCTACAAAGGTGAAGTGGGGCGAGCTGCCCCCAATCTTCTGAACCGCGACTTCCAAGCATCACAACCCAATCAGAAGTGGGTAACCGACGTCACGGAGTTTAAGGTGGGAGGACAGAAGCTGTATCTATCGCCAATTCTGGACCTCTATAACGCCGAGATCATTTCCTACGATATCGCCAGACGGCCGTTGTTCAGCATGGTCGGGGCAATGCTTAGCAAAGCTTTTGCGCGACTAAAACCAGACGAAAAACCCATCTTGCACTCAGACCAAGGCTGGCAGTACAGGATGCCTATTTATGAGCAACGCCTAAAAGAGCGCTCGGTCACAGCGAGCATGTCACGCAAAGGGAACTGTTACGACAACGCGGCCATGGAAAGCTTCTTTGGCACGCTCAAATCCGAATTTTTTTACCTGAACAAATTCAGTAATCTGGACGAGCTTCAGGCCGGATTAGTGGACTACATCCACTATTACAATCACAGGCGCATCAAGCTGAGGCTGAACGGAATGAGCCCTGTGGAATACAGGACTCAATCCGTTCAGGCCTAGATCCACAATCGTCCAACTTTTGGGGTGCACACCACCCCGCGTGGGAATGATCAAAGCAGTGCTCAGGCCGTCAGCGAATAGATCAACGCCGAAATCGCCACCAACCCCACCGCCGTCACGAAGACGTTGGACGCCTGACCTCGGAAGCGCGCCATCGCCGGCACTTTGCGGATCGCGTACATCGGCATCAGGAACAGGATCGCGGCGATGATCGGGCCACCGAGGGTTTCGATCATGCCGAGAATGCTCGGGTTCAGGGTCGCGACAATCCAGCACACCACCAGCATGAACGCGGCGGTCATGCGGTCCAGGGTCTTGGGCGCCGGGCGTTTGCCGCTTTTTACGATCAAGCCTTTGAGGCCTTCGCTGGCGCCGATGTAGTGGCCCAGGAATGACTTGGAAATGGCCACGAACGCAATCAACGGCGCCGCAAAGGCAATCGTCGGGTTGCTGAAGTGGTTGGCCAGGTACGACAGGATCGACAGGTTCTGCGCCTTGGCTTCCGCCAGTTGCCCCGGCGACAGGGTCAGCACGCAGCTGAAGACGAAGAACAGTACCATCGCCACCATCAAGAGGTGGGCGCGGGAGAGGATCTGCGAACTGCGCTCTTCAGCGTGTTCGCCGTAACGACGCTTCTGGTCCACCGCGAACGCCGAAATGATCGGCGAGTGGTTGAACGAGAACACCATCACCGGAATGGCCAGCCACAGCGTGTGCAGCAGCGCCGACGGTTCAGGCAGGGTCGACGCCGTCGCCAGGATGCCACCGTTCCAGTGCGGAATCAGGAACACCGCGAGAAACAGCAGCGCCACGATGAACGGGTACACCATCAGGCTCATGGCCTTGACGATCGCCTGCTCGCCACAACGCACCACCGCCAGCAGGCCGAGGATCAGCACCAGCGACAGCACGGCGCGCGGGGGCGGCATGATGTGCAGTTGATGTTCAAGGAAACTGCCCACGGTGTTGGTCAGGGCCACGCTGTAGATCAGCAGGATCGGGAAGATCGCGAAGAAGTACAGCAAGGTGATCAACGCACCGGCCTTGATGCCGAAGTGTTCTTCCACCACTTCGGTGATGTCCGCGCCTTCGCGGCCGGACAACACGAAGCGGGTCAGGCCACGGTGCGCATAAAAGGTCATCGGGAATGCCAGCACCGCCAGGATCAGCAACGGCCAGAATCCTCCCAGGCCCGCGTTGATCGGCAAAAACAGGGTACCGGCTCCGATGGCCGTGCCAAACAGGCCGAGCATCCAGGTGGTGTCATGGCGATTCCAGCTAGTGAGAGTCGCTGGTGTCGCCGCTACATAGCGTTCGTCGACGCTATTGGCCTGATCATTCATCCGGTGGGATCTCCGCATTCCGGTCATTTGCTACCCGGTCAGGACGAGTCGGAAAAATCCGACGGGCAGCGCCCTGGCCGAAACAGGGGCGCGATTGTCCGGGATTAATGAACAGAAGCAAAGACTTAGCTGAGGAGTGGTTGTGCGGATCAGATCCAGACCCAGTGGGCGCGTGCCTTTGTGGCGCTCTCCTACACTTGCTCCCGTGGCGCTCTTGCATCAAATTAAATAGATGTCTTGATAAATCTATTCGGTGAAGGATTAGCGTCATGTAATCTCAAATCACCTGCTGACCGGCAGCCCTCTTTTACGGAGACCTCTCATGCCACTCGTTCGCGTCGATATAAAAAAGAACCAGGACCCGCTCTTCGCCAAGCGCATCGGCAAACTGATCTACGCTGCCATGCATGCCACCATTGGCGTCCCCGAGAACGATAACTTCCAGATCCTCGCCGAACACGACGAGAATCACTTTATCTTTGACCCCGTTTACATGGGCATCAATCGTACGGACAACCTGGTGATCATCCAGATCACCTTGCGGGAAGGCCGCACCCTCGAGCAGAAAAAACTGCTCTACAAGACCATCGCCGAAAGCCTCAACGCTGAACTGGGTGTTCGCCTGGAAGATGTCTTCATCAATCTGGTGGAAGGCAAACCCGAGAACTGGTCTTTCGGCAATGGCATCGCTCAATACGCCAACTGATTGCCGCCACGCCTGGCGTTTTACAAGGTCTCGGAGGACATCTCGCAATCGGGAAAGATAGATCCTTCGACCGGGCCGACTGTTGCCGCGAAAGTCATTCACTGACACGCGCTCGACAGTTACTTATGATGCCAGTCATCTAAACACCTTCCCTACCTGTGAGCCGCCATGCCTCGAGTCTCTCGCAAACAAGCCGAACTCAACCGCGAGATCATCGTCGAAGCCGCCACGCGACTGTTTCGCGAGCGCGGCCTGCACGGGATCAGCGTCGTCGATGTAATGGGCGCGGCCGGGTTGACCCACGGCGGGTTCTACGGTCATTTCGACTCTAAGGAAGCGCTGGCGAAAGAGGCCTGCACCCGGGCGTTCACCCAGTCGATGGAACGCTGGAAGCAGAAAATCGACGCCAACGATAACCGCGTCTCGGCCCGCACGAGCATCATCGCGCCCTACCTGTCGGCGGCCAACCGCGATAACCCGGGCGAAAGCTGCCCGGTCACGGCGTTTGCCGGCGACATGTGCCATGAAACCGCCGAAAGCGGTTTGCACCAGACCTACACCCAGGGGCTGGAAGCGTTGTTGCAGATGCTCACCCCTTTGATGGATTCGGATCAGCCCCAAGCCAATCGCCAGCAAGCCTTGGTGGATTATTCCTTGATGGTCGGCGCGCTGACCCTGGCTCGCGCCACGCGGGGGGATGAACTGTCTGATGAGATTCTCGACGCCGCCCGCCATTTTCTGACCTCCCAAGGTGAATCAGTCTGATCAACGGCGTGTGCAATCCCCGGTCGTTGCTAAACTCCTCTGGAATCAGCAATCTGAAGCAACATTCGAGATCCGACATTCAATCCCCACAGGAGCTCAGCATGCCTGCAACCGTTCTGGTACTGGTTGAAACCATCAACGATTACTTGCCGATTCTCGAACATCAGGGCTTTCACCTGATTCTGGCCCCGACGCCGGCCGAGCGCGCCGCCGCCATCTCACGGCATGGCCCGCAGATTGATGCGGTACTGACTCGCGGTCCATTGGGCTTGTACGCCGATGAAATTGCCGCCCTGCCCAACCTCAAAATCATCTGCGTGATCGGTGCCGGTTACGAACACGTCGACCTGCAAGCCGCCGCCAACCGGGACGTCACCGTCACCAATGGCGCCGGCGTCAACGCCTCTTCAGTCGCCGACCATGCCATGGCGATGTTGCTGGCGCTGGTTCGCGACATTCCCCGTTGCGACGCAGCGGTACGCCGCGGCGAGTGGCCGAAGATCATGCGCCCCTCCCTGGCCGGCAAGCGCCTGGGGATCCTCGGCCTCGGCGCGGTCGGCATGGCCATCGCCAAACGCGCCGCCGCCGGCTTCGACATGACCGTGAGTTACCACAACCGCCAGCATCGCAGCGACGTCCCCTATACCTTCTGCTCGACACCGACCGAACTGGCTCGTGCCTCGGACTTTTTGATCGTTGCCACCCCTGGCGGCCTGGGCACCAAACACCTGATCAATAAACACGTCCTTGATGCCTTGGGCCCCAAAGGGTTCGTCGTGAACATCGCCCGAGCCTCGGTGATCGCCACGGCAGACCTGGTCACTGCGCTTGAGCAACGACGCATTGCCGGTGCCGCCCTGGATGTGTTTGATGCCGAGCCTCACGTGCCGGAGGCACTCAAGGCGCTGACCAACGTGATCCTGACGCCGCATGTCGCAGGGTTGTCTCCGGAGGCTACGCAAGGCACCGTGGAGTTGGTGGGTCGTAACCTGGTGGCATTCTTCTCCGGCAGTCCCGTGTTGACGCCCATTGCCCTGCCGGCCTCACTGAGCAAGGTTGCGCCTTGAGGGTCATTCAAACAGGTGTATCAAAAGCAATGATTGCCCGGCAACACGCTCACCTATAAGGGCCGTTCGTGGTTGTGGGTGCCGGGTGCGCGCATTAGATTAGCCAATAATCGCAGGCCTCCAGAATAAGCAGAAGGGATAAGCATGGCGCTTACTGACCAGTCCACCCGTATCCGCACCGGCGAAGAACTCGATGCCAGCCTGATCGATCCGTACCTCAAGGCCCACATTCCGGGCTTGAGTGGCTTGCCTCAGATCAGCCAGTTTCCAGGCGGTGCGTCGAACCTGACCTACCTGCTGGAATACCCGGAGCAGGAGTTCGTCCTGCGTCGGCCGCCGTTTGGCCACAAAGCCAAGTCCGCACACGACATGGGCCGCGAATTTCGCATTCTCAATCAACTGCGCGACGGTTTTCCGTATTGCCCCAAGGCCTATGTGCACTGCACCGACGAATCGGTGATCGGCGCCGAGTTCTACGTGATGGAACGGGTCAACGGGATCATCCTGCGCTCGGAACTGCCACCGGAACTGGGCCTGGATTCGGCGAAAACCGAAGCCTTGTGCAAAAGCTTCATCGACAAGTTCGTTGAACTGCATCGTGTCGACTACAAGGCCTTTGGCCTGGGCGACCTGGGCAAGCCCGAAGGTTATGTGGCACGGCAAATCAAGGGCTGGAGCGATCGCTACGAAAAAGCCCTGACGCCGGACGCGCCGAAGTGGGAGGCGGTCAAGGCCTGGCTCAACGACAAGATGCCTACCGACCACCCGACCTCCAGCATCGTCCACAACGACTACCGCTTCGACAACGTGATTCTCGACCCGAACAACCCGATGCAAATCATCGGCGTGCTCGACTGGGAACTCACCACCCTCGGCGACCCGCTGATGGACCTCGGCAACACCCTCGCCTACTGGATCGAAGCCACAGACCCGGCGCCGGTGCAACTGATGCGTCGCCAGCCGAGCCACGCCCCGGGCATGCTGACCCGTCGCGAATTCGTCGATTACTACGCCCAACGCTCTGGCATCCAGATCGACAATTTCGACTTCTATTACACCTACGGCCTGTTCCGTCTGGCCGGCATCGTGCAGCAGATCTACTACCGCTTCTTCCACGGTCAGACCCAGGACAAACGCTTCGCGCAGTTCATTCACATGAACAAACTGCTGGAGCAGATGAGCCTGCAAGTCATCCAGAAATCTACGCTCTGATCGCGGCTTTAACTACATTCCGGGCCCTAATAACAAGGAAACCTCATGTCCAAGACTCACTTGTTCGACCTCGACGGCAAAATCGCCTTCGTCTCCGGCGCCAGCCGCGGTATCGGTGAGGCCATCGCCAAACTGTTGGCCCAGCAAGGCGCCCACGTCATCGTCTCGAGCCGCAAACTTGACGGCTGCCAGCACGTGGCCGACGCCATCATCGCCGCCGGCGGCAAAGCCACCGCCGTCGCGTGCCACATTGGTGAAATGGAACAGATCAGCCAGGTCTTCGCCGGCATCAAGGAACAGTTCGGGCGCCTGGACATCCTGGTCAACAACGCCGCGACCAACCCACAGTTCTGCAACGTACTGGACACCGACCTAGGCGCTTTCCAGAAGACCGTCGACGTCAACATCCGTGGCTACTTCTTCATGTCGGTCGAAGCCGGCAAACTGATGCGCGAAAACGGTGGCGGCAGCATCATCAACGTCGCGTCGATCAATGGCATCTCGCCGGGCATCTTCCAGGGCATCTACTCGGTGACCAAGGCCGCCGTGATCAACATGACCAAGGTGTTCGCCAAGGAATGCGCGCAGTTCGGCATCCGCTGCAACGCCCTGCTGCCGGGCCTGACCGACACCAAGTTTGCGTCGGCATTGGTGAAGAACGACGCGATCCTGAAGACCGCGTTGCAGCAGATCCCGCTCAAGCGCGTAGCGGATCCGAGCGAGATGGCCGGCGCGGTGCTGTACCTCGCCAGCGATGCGTCGAGCTACACGACCGGGGTTTCGTTGAATGTGGATGGCGGATTCTTGTCCTGATTCACTGCTCAGGATGAACAAAAGGCAGCCTCAGGGCTGCCTTTTGCCGAGCGGACTCCGGCTTACTTTTTACGCAATCGCACCCTCGTCACTCGTCGTTCTTCGACCTCCACAACGGTCATGCTCCACTCCTGCCAATCGAGCTTGTCGCCAATGACCGGCAGACGATCCAGCAAGCTCATGACCAACCCTGCGAGCGTCTGATAGTCATCAGTCGCTTTAGCCTGGAAGCCAATGTGTTCGCGAATCTGGCTGAGATTCAGCGCACCACTGACGAGGAAGCCTCCCTCCTCGACAACGATATTCGGGCCTTCAATTTCACTGGCATCCGGCAACTCACCCGCGATGGATTCGAGAATGTCGGTCATGGTCAAAATACCCATGAAGTCACCGAATTCGTTCACCACGAACGCGATGTGAGTCGACTCTTTGCGCATCTGTTCCAGTGCGTTGAGAATCGAGAAGTTGTCCAGCAAGTTGATGGCCTGGCGGGCAATGGTTTCCAGGTTGGGCTGGTGCCCGGCCAACAGCTCTTTGAGCAGCTCCTTCTTGTGGACGAACCCCAAAGGCTCATCAACGCGCCCACTGCGGATCAACGGCAATCGGGAGTACGGCGAGTGCATCAGCTGGGTGCGGATTTTTTCCGCAGAATCGGCCAGGTCAATATGGTCGATTTCCGCACGCGGAGTCATGACGCCGCGTATCGGGCGTTCCGCCAACTGCAGCACGCCACTGATCATGACGCGCTCCCGTCGATGGAAAACCTGCTCGGCCTCTGCACCTGACAGCATGTCAGCTATTTCCTCGCCGACTTCATCGGCCCCCAGCTTGTGGCCACCCAGCAAACGCAAAACGGCATGCGCAGTACGCTCACGCATAGGGCGATGACCTTGCACACTCTTCTTGCGGCGTGAGCGAGCCACCTGATTGAACAACTCGATCAGGATCGAGAAGCCGATCGCTGCGTAGAGATAGCCTTTCGGAATGTGGAAGCCAAGGCCCTCAGCGGTGAGGCTGAAGCCGATCATCATCAAGAAACCCAGGCAGAGCATGATGACGGTGGGGTGCCCGTTGACGAAATTGGTCAATGGCTTGCTTGCGATGATCATCAAGCCAATGGAGAAAATCACAGCGATCATCATGACCGACAAGTGCTCCACCATGCCCACGGCAGTGATCACAGCGTCCAGCGAGAAGACGGCATCCAGCACCACAATTTGCGCAACGATAGGCCAGAACATCGCATAGGCCGCATTGCCTGTGCGTTGTGTCACATGCCCTTCAAGACGCTCATGTAATTCCATGGTGGCCTTGAACAACAAGAACACACCACCGAACAGCATGATCAAATCCCGGCCCGAGAACGTCTTGTCGAAGACCTCGAACAAAGGTTCGGTCAGGGTGACCATCCAGGAGATGCTCGCGAGCAAGCCAAGACGCATCAGCAATGCAAGGGACAGCCCGATGACGCGCGCGCGATCCCGCTGCTCTGGCGGTAGCTTGTCAGCCAGGATGGCAATGAACACAAGGTTGTCGATGCCGAGCACCAGCTCCAGCACGATCAGGGTCAGCAGGCCAAGCCAGGCCGTGGGATCAGCAATCCATTCCATAGGAATTATTCAGTCTCTCGTAGAGTGGGGGCGAATGAGTGAATGGCAGAAACACACGAACGCCTGCTCGACGGAGCGGATGCGATGTTCAGGGCACAAGGCGCAAGAAAGAAAGGTTTCACCGAGCGCAGGCAAGGAAGTGAACCCTTCGAGATGGCACGGTCAGTCCTGGAGAAGGAGATCACTGAGCAACCTGCAGCCGGGATTTCGAGGTTAAGCGATATTAGAAAGCGAGACCTGCGCCGAATAGCGAAGGCCGAATGGATACAGGGTGTGGATTGAAAAAAGCGACTGGGAGGCTCCAGGAGGGTGTTCATATAGACCTGAAAGAAATGGGGGATGAGATCCTACAATGTTTCGGAGCGCCTCATACGAGACGAGTTATTTCAGAATCTGACAGAGCGGTAAAAGAGATCAGCAAGAGCGCTCCACCGAATACTCCACCAATGACTCGCCCCCTCACCTTCCAGCACCGCCTACTGAGCGCATAGCGTTGTAGCCATTTCGCTGATGCCATACACATAACGAATTATTATTCCATCAATTGCATTTTAGGAATTTATATTCCATAAATAGCGTCCCAACAACAAAAATCCCAAAAGGCCCCCAGCTATGCGCGAACTCGGTATCGGACTCATCGGCACAGGTTTCATGGGTCGCGCCCACGCCCTGGCCTTTCGCAATGTCAGCGCGGTGTTCGAGCTCCCGCTGAAGCTCAGGCTGGCGGCCCTCGCCGACGTCGATCCACATCGTGCACGGCAGTGTGCCGACGCCTGGAGTTTCGAAACCGCTCACACCGACTGGCAACAGCTGATCGATGATCCCAAGGTCAATCTGGTCGCCATCACTACGCCCAATCACCTCCACTACCCCATGGCCATGGCCGCCCTCGCGGCGGGTAAAGCGGTGTATTGCGAGAAGCCTCTGGCGGTGAATCTGCAGCAAGCCAACGCGATGCGTCAGGCCGCCAACGCCGCGGGCATCGTGACGCGGGTGGGTTACAACTATCAGCACAACCCGATGATCGGGCTGGCCAGGGAGCTGATCGACAGCGGCAAACTGGGGCAGCTCATCAGTTTTCAGGGCGAATTCAGCGAAGACTTCATGGCCGATCCTGCTTCGCCGTGGTCGTGGCGCTGCGATGCCGATCACGCGGGCGGCGCGCTGGCGGATCTGGGCAGTCATTTACTGGAGATGGCGCGCTATCTGATGGGCGATGTCGAATCAGTGTGCGCCGACGCTCAAACCGTGCACCGGCAGCGTCCTGCGACGTCAGGCAGCCAGGAGCAACGGCCCATTGCAGTCGACGATCAGGTCCACGCGCTGCTGCGGTTTGCCAACGGCGCACGCGGTACGTTCAGCAGCAGTTGGCTCAAGCATGGCTACAAGAACCATCTGAGCTTCGAGATCAGCGGCACTGAAGGCACGCTGGCGTTCGACCAGGAGCGCTTGAACGAGCTGCGGCTGTATCGCGCCGGCCAGGACGGTTTCCAGCGCTTGCTCGCCGGACCGAACCTGCCGGGTTACGCGGCGTTCAGCCCGGCGGCGGGTCATCAGCTGGGATACAACGAACTCAAGACGCTAGAGGTACATGACCTGGTGATGGCCCTGGCCGGCCTTTCCCAGGGAGGGACTGACTTTGAGCAAGCGTGGGAAGTGGAACGTCTGGCGACGGCAATCCGGTTGGCGGCAAGCGAGTCACGCTGGGTCAGGATCGAGGATGTCTGAGGTTCAGGCCCCCAGGTGTAGGCACCCGTGAGGGTGCCGGATCATTGCGCATTCAACACATGAGGAAAGCAACGAAGCAGTCAGACCTACTGAGTGACGCAACGGGTCACTTTCGTTTGCCGGGTCACTTCCTCGGTCACTCTTGCATCGCCCATCACATCCGTTTGTTCAGTGGTTTCGCAGGTGCGCTGCGGAACAGGCGGTGGTGCGGCGGGCGGTGGAGGTGGCGGACTGGCGCAACCGCTGAGCATCGCTACACAAAAGGCGAGCGACAGGGGCGAAAAAGCACGTTTCCCAAGACTGTTCATAGGCTGTCCCGCGATAAGTCATCGACACTTTCCGCGACCCGACACCCCTACCGCGTAGCCGCGGATTGGTCACAGAAAATAATACCCTCGCATTTCTTATAGCCTAGCCCGCCGCCAATGCCAGTCAATAAGGCACTTAACTCGTTTTCAACACTGAAAAACGACAGCTACGAAACCGAGTCCTGCCTCTGATGCAAATTGTTGCTTTCGAGCTCGTAACGCAGCTCCTCAATCAACGAAGCGACCGCTTCCGGCGTTCTGAGGTGAGCGACACTCAGCCCACTGACCACCAGATCCACCTGCCCCGACGCGGGGTGATACAGCTTCACCGTCACCGAGTTGTCCCCCGACACGCTGCAATCGCAAGCCAGCGGGGAAAAGTGCTGTTCCAGTTGCGCACGCAATTGCGCCAGATAAATCATTGCGATTCACCCATGGGCCGGCTGACTCCGTCGACTGAAAACTGGTTGAATTGGCCGAGCATACGACTGTTCCTTAAGCTGTTTCGTAGAGGACGCGATACCGACCAAAGGCCCGTTTCGCACCCTGACAGGTTAGGAACTGCTGCACCCCGCCAGAACCTCCATTTGCACTGCCTCGCCTAGTGCATTTGCACCTTAACGCTGGCCTTTGGGCCGCCACTCACTGGAGAACAAACCTCGCTCCCGCGCCCACACAATTGCTTCGCTGCGACTGTGCACATCCAGCTTGGAATACACCGTCGACACGTGGTTGCGCACAGTGTTGGGCGCCAGTTTCAGGCGTGCCGCGATTTCCTTGTCCGCCAGGCCTTCGCAGATCAGGCCGAGCACATCGCGCTCGCGGGCGGTCAGGTCGGTGAAGGACACGCTGGGTAACTGCGGCGAGTTAATGTTCTTCACGTTGGCGAGTTTTTCGATCAACGTACGGGTGAACCAGGAAGCGTCTTTCATCACTTCTTCGATCGCCGCCACCAGTTCCAGCTCGGTACGTTTGCGTTCGGTGATGTTCATCAACACCAGCAGGTAGCAAGGGTTGTCCTGAATGTTCACGGTGTCGGCCGACACCGTGCAGTCAATCACGCTCGAGTCTTTCCTGCGGATTCTGACATCGACCCGATCCAGGCTTCCCGCCTTCTCCAGCGCCGCGAACAGCCGTGTGCGCGCGCCCTTGTCATCGATAAAGTCGAGTTCGGCAACGGTTTTTCCGAGCACTTCTTCACTGGGGTACGCGAGGGTATCCAGGAAGGCTTCGTTGACGTCGATCACCACCTGATCCTGTGCACCACAGACCAGCGTCGGCACCGGCGTCAGGCGAAACGCCTTGGCGAACCGCTCCTCGCTCTGGCGCAGGGCAACCTCGGCCTTGTGCCGCGGCTCCATGTCGACGAAGGAAAACAGCATGCAGTCCTCCTCGTTGAACTCCAGCGGTTGACCGGCGACGATCACCTGCTTGCTGCCGCCTTCAGGCAGTTTCAGCTCAGCCTGCATCTGCGGGATCGTGGCGTGCTCGCGCAGACGCTCGATGGCCAGGTCCCTGTTTTCGGCGCCGTCCAGAATGTCCAGCTCATAGGTCGAAGTCCCGATCACCTGATCGCGGGCATAGCCGGTCATTTCCAGGAAGCCCGAATTGACTTTGATGTAACGCAAATCGCTGAGACGACAGATCACCGCCGGTGCCGGGTTCGCATTGAACGTCTTTTCGAAACGCTGCTCGGCGCTCGCCCATTCCGTGACATCGTCCATGATCAACACCAGCGACTCCGCCTCGCCGGCGCTGTCGGCGAGGACCATGCTGCGCACGTTATGAACCCACATGCGTTCCTCATCGTCGACCGGCGTCACCTCAACCAGCACATCGGCGAAGGTCTCGCCCTTGGCGACGCGGCTGATCGGGTAGTTCTCTGGCGGCACCGGGTGATTATTGCGATAGCGCAAGGCGAAGCGCTTGGCGTACTCCTTGGCATTGGCGCCCAACTCGCCGATCTGACTGACGCCATGCATGGCCAGCGCGGCTTCATTGGCCCACACAATGGTCTGGTCGAGTTCCAGCAAAATCACCCCATCGGACAAACCGGCGATGATTTGCTGCAACTGACGGCGATTGGCTTCGGTGGTCAGGACGTCCTGGCTCATTGGATCTCCACGGGTGCAGCGGCGCAGTGATGCGCCGCTCTGTGAAGTTTACGACCGCAGCAGGATGGGATAGTGCAAAGCACCTGAAGTTGCACTGACTGTGCAGCCGAACGCAAGCTCGACAGCGGCTACAGCGACCGGGCCAGCCGGTCGGCGAGGGCTTTGGCCTGACTGGCGACGTCGGTGACGGCCGTGCTTTCCCACCACATGCCGCGCAACGGCGGGCCCATGGCGAACAGCCGTTGGGCCACCTGTCCATCGGCGTCCAGCACGGCGCCATCAACCGCCGCCGCAATCCCCAACGCCAATGGCCCCGGGCGAATCAGCCCGCGCGCCAGCAGTTGTTGCGGCAGCGGTCGGGCCACCCGACGCCAGTCGTATTCGATGCCGCTGGAATTGATCAACGCTGCGCCGCTGACCACCGTGGTTTCAACCTCGCCACGACGGCGGATGCGGATGCTCACCCGCCCCTCGACCGTCGATTCCAGCCCTTTGAACGACGCCGCCTGGATCCGCAACCGCCCTTCCTTGTGCAGCCGCGCCACCAACTCGGCACTCAACGGTGGCGAGCGGTGGTGATGACTTTCCCACCAGGGCCGCACATGCCGCACAAACTGTCGGCGCTGCACGTCCGTCGCCTGATTCCACAACCGGCCGATGTGCGCCCGCACGGTATCGAGCGGCGCCTGCCAGTCGATGCCTTGAGCGATGGCGTCCCGGCAATGCCGGCGCAGTTCGCGCACCAGCTGTCGAGGCGTGCGAATGCTCTGATCCTCAGCGAGAAAATCCACCCAGGCCGGCGGCTGCCGGCGCACGTGCGGCAGCAAGCCGTGCCGGGAAAACACTTCGATCGGGCCACGATGCCCGGCCTGCTCCAACGACACGACGGCATCGACCATGGTCAGGCCCGAACCGATGATCAACACCGTCGACTGCGGGTCCAGCCGGCGCATGGCCGCGACATCCCACGGATCCAGCGCCGCAGCGTTCAAACCGCTGGATTCGGTCTGCGGGGTGCGCGCAGCGGGAAACATCCCCGTGGCCAGCACCGCGTAAGCGCCTTGCAAGCGCTGCCCATTACTCAAGGTCAGCCATACCGAATCATCCCCGGTTTGCAGATCGACCACCTCGGCCCGCACGTGCTCGACCGTCGAACCGTCCACCGCCCCCACCGCCTGCGCTTGCGCCAAGCGCTGCTGCACGTACACCCCGAACAGGCCCCGGGGCGGGAACAGCTCACTGATCGGCACATGCTGCTCATCGGACTCCGGCCAGCCACCGGCCGCGATGTGTTCGGTAAGCCATTGGGTCAGGTCGTCAGCGTTGTCCGGGTCAACGCTCATGCGCGCAGCGTTGCCGTTGAGCGTATGGCCCAGCTCGACCACGCTGTACGCCTCGCCCCGCCCGAGTTCCGCGCGCGGCTCGATCACCAGCACCGAACGCTTGCCAGGCAATCGCAACAGCTGCGCCGCCAGCATCGCGCCGCTGAGGCCGCCGCCGACGATCAGGATGTCCGCGTGGCGGATGGCGTCGGTCGCCTGTGCGCGCTGGGTTTGAGTCATGGCGTTCTCACTGGTCAATGTTTACCTGAATGTAAATCGGGCAGGTCGCCCCGCGCCAGCAACGACTCGGCCGGTATCGAGAACGTAGGCCGTCGATGCGTAGTTGAGTGCCACGTTAATGTTTTGCTCGGCAATCAGAAAGCTCACCTGCTCGGCACGATTGAGTTGCGCGACGATCTCGACAATCTCCTGGACGATAATAGGCGCCAAATCCATGGAGGGTTCATCAAGCAGTACCAAAGTAGGACGCGTCTTCAGCGCCCGGCCGATGGCGACCATCTGCTGCTCGCCGCCGGACGTCAGCCCGGCCTGGGTCTTGCGCTTGGTTTTCAAACGCGGAAACCAGTCGTAGATGCGCTCCAGATCATGGGCCATGTCCTGACGGTTCAAGCGCCGGACAAACCGCTGTCGTGATAGAAGCGAATACGTGTTTCGAAAGCCCTGGCGTTTTCGCTTTTGGATTCGGGGAAGAATTTGCCGAAACAGTAGCCCTGCAGGGCTTTGCCGAAGTCATAGCGCTTCTGATCCTCGTCGGCGAATTCGTCGAGTTCAACAATCGGTAGATGCCGCTCGCGATCACGCACGCTGGCTTCAATGGCAAAGCGTGCAGAGAGCTTGTGAACGATGGCGACGGACTCGGCGTCCAAGCGGAACATGGGCGGCGTGGGAGGGTTGGGCTGGGGTTGTCATGGTCGACTACGGGGTTTCCAGTGGACTCCCCAAAACCTATTGCAGAAATCACGCCCAAATTGAATCTGCGCAAATTCAGACGATTACCGAACGTAATGTCAGAGAGTTCTTGTAAAAAAGATACAAACTGTTCGGCTATTGTTGATCAGCAGACAGTAGGTAAATAAACAACAGCGAAACAAGAAAACCGACCCAAAAATTCAACACAAATCAGTTACCGGATCGGTTAATACATATCAAACCAACGACATGCCGAGTTCGTTACAAAACCATGAAAAAGCATTAACCACCAGCCAATGCACGAAGAAAACCACTTACCAATGAAACCATTTCGTCACTTCACACCCCTCCTCCTTTATAGAACATCGCACCAATCAGAATATCGACCAAGTCAATACTCTGTGCGGTAGTAGCTCTAGCCTTATCACTTCTATAAATCCCGTAAACAAAAGGATATTTGGGATCCTTAATTAGCCTCCCGTAATTATTCGCATCCGCAATCCAAGTAGGCCTCTCCTTAGTGTAACGTGTCACCTTGGTTTGGTCGGCGTTGGCCTGGCCGACCTGCCTTCCGGCAAGTGCACTTTTAAGAATTGAAAATATTGTAGCCATCTCGGCATATGAATTTCTATTTATTGCTTCTTCCAACTCAACAACGGTGTACTGCTGAGTATAAATCAAGTCAGGAGGATCATACCAACAATCACCCGACTCAAAACCGTTACTTTCTTTTAAGCGATTAACTTTCTGCTCTTCTTGAGCGTGAATAGACGGGATGATACTACTTGAACTGTATTCGGTTCCGAGCCGAAACTGCCCTACGACGAAAGTATTATCGTCTCCCATTCTAACCATCGGAATACAACCTGGCTGTAGGTCCATCTCTTTCTCCTTTTAAATAATACAATCAATAACGTTTCATTACTGGAGTAGCTTCACCCCTGCAAATTTCGAAATCCACTGTAATATCTGACAGATAGCTAGCCTGTTTCATTCTAATTTTGTATCCCGTTATACATTATTCTCACCACCCCTTCAAACCAGAAATAAAAAAGATGAAATTTATTCTGATTTCTTCTAACACAACAAACTGCCAATTGACTTGCCGTTAGTTCTGCTCATCTCGGTGCACTTTAACTCATGCTCAAAAAGTGATACTAAAATTAGTTACTGTTCATGGCGATCACCGTACGAGTCATTTGTTTGGATCGATCCAGAGATTGGACTATCACTAAGATACCGAGCAATAGTGGAAACTCAATACAGGTTGTACCGAGTATGTATCAACGCTCTCTACGTGCCCTGCCCCACAACAACCCAGACAACCGAAATCAGAAGTCAAATAACCACGTTCCGAACAAATCGCGTCGCCACAACCCCATCATTGCGGTAGGCGTGCGGCTGGTTGCTGGGGAACATGTAGAACTCGCCGGCGGCGATCTCATGCGGCGTGTCGCCCAGCATCAAGGTCAGGCAGCCTTCAAATACAAAGATCTGCTCACTCCAGCCCTCGGCATCCGGTTGCGAGGGGTAGATTTCTCCTGGTTGCAGGCACCACTCCCATTGCTCCACTTCGCGGGTAGCGGTGGCTTTGGACAGCAGAACGGCTTTGCTCCCGGGGATCGAACCTGCCCAGGCCACTTCGTTGATACGGCTCGGATCTCGAGCATCCGGCGCCTGGATCAAATCACTGAACGCCACGTCCAGCGCTTCGGCCACGCGATCGAGGGTGGTCAGGCTGACGTTTTTCTCGCCAGCCTCGATCGCCACCAGCATGCGACGGCTAACTCCGGACTTTTCGGCCAGCGCGGTCTGGCTCATGTCGGCGGCATGGCGCAGGCGTCGGACGTTCTGGCTGACGTGCTGGAGGACCGAAGCCCGAGGGGTAGAATCTTTGTGCACTATATTGCTCACTCGGTGGGGTTGGGCAGTATACTGCGCAACATTCGACGCATTGTGCGTCGCCCTCAGGTAGCGCGCAAGGTCATGACGTCTGTGAACCCCTCTCACACTTCTCCCCGTTTCTCTCGGTTCAGCAAGGCCGAGTGCGTGCTGGTGCTGATCACCATGGTATGGGGCGGGACATTCCTGCTGGTGCAGCATGCAATGACCGTCAGCGGGCCGATGTTTTTCGTCGGCCTGCGCTTTGCCGCGGCGGCAATCATTGTTGCGTTGTTCTCATGGCGTCACCTGCGGGACCTGACCCTGTTCGAACTCAAGGCCGGTGCCTTTATTGGCGTGGCGATCATGCTCGGTTACGGCTTGCAGACCGTGGGTTTGCAAAGTATTCCCAGCAGTCAGTCGGCGTTTATTACCGCGCTGTACGTGCCCTTCGTGCCGTTGCTGCAATGGCTGGTGCTGGGGCGGCGTCCGGGGCTGATGCCGAGCATCGGGATCATGCTGGCGTTTACCGGGTTGATGTTGCTGTCCGGGCCTGCGGGCGCTTCCTTTAATTTCAGCCCCGGTGAAATCGCCACGCTCATCAGCGCGGTCGCGATTGCGGCAGAGATCATTCTGATCAGCACCTATGCCGGTCAGGTCGATGTGCGCCGGGTGACGGTGGTGCAACTGGCGACCACGTCGGTGCTGGCGTTCCTGATGGTGGTGCCGACCCAGGAAGTGATTCCGGATTTCTCGTGGTTGTTGCTGTGCAGTGCACTGGGCCTGGGCGCCGCGAGCGCGGCAATCCAGGTGGCGATGAACTGGGCGCAGAAGAGCGTATCGCCGACTCGGGCGACGTTGATCTATGCGGGCGAGCCGGTGTGGGCCGGGATTGTCGGGCGGATCGCCGGGGAGCGGTTGCCGGCGATTGCTCTGGTGGGTGCGGGGTTAATTGTGGCGGCGGTGATAGTGAGTGAGTTGAAGACCAAGGGTAAGGCAGCTGCGACCGAAGAAGAGTTGGAACGGGAAATCCAAGGTTAAGCTTTAAGATTTTCAGTGCCTGGCGGATTGCCTTCGCGGGCAAGCCTCGCTCCTACGGGTTTTGTGTCGTTCGCAAGTTCGGATATCGACACAAAACCCGTAGGAGCGAGGCTTGCCCGCGAAGGGGCCGGACCTGCTAAAACAGTCCTTCGAAACACTGTAAACCCGGCTTTTCCCGTCTACCTTGAAGGATTCTGCGACAGCTTGGCGTTTGGTGATCCGAGAGCTGGCACGTATGATGCTTCACAAACTTCCCGCAGATTAGAAGCCTATGTCCCTGATAGTTCTACTGCTTCTGCCTTTTATCGGCAGCTGTCTGGCGGCTTTGCTGCCACACAACGCGCGCAATACCGAATCTTTACTGGCTGGCCTGGTGGCTTTGATTGGCACCGTCCAGGTTGCCCTCTTGTACCCGCAAATCGCCGATGGCGGCGTCATTCGTGAAGAATTTTTCTGGCTGCCCAGCCTGGGCCTGAACTTCGTCCTGCGCATGGACGGCTTCGCCTGGCTGTTCTCGATGCTGGTGCTGGGCATCGGCACGCTGGTTTCTTTATACGCCCGCTATTACATGTCGCCGGACGATCCGGTGCCGCGTTTCTTTGCGTTTTTCCTGGCGTTCATGGGTGCGATGCTCGGATTGGTGATCTCCGGCAACCTTATCCAGATCGTGTTTTTCTGGGAGCTGACCAGCCTCTTTTCATTCCTGTTGATCGGCTATTGGCACCACCGCGCCGATGCGCGACGCGGCGCCTATATGGCGCTGATGGTCACCGGCGCGGGCGGTTTGTGTTTGCTGGCGGGGGTGATGCTGCTCGGCCATGTGGTCGGCAGCTATGACCTGGACAAGGTCCTGGCCGCCGGCGACCTGATTCGCGCGCATCACCTCTACCCTATCCTGCTGCCCCTGATCCTGATCGGCGCCCTGAGCAAAAGTGCGCAATTCCCCTTCCACTTCTGGCTGCCCCACGCGATGGCAGCGCCGACACCGGTTTCGGCTTATCTGCACTCGGCGACCATGGTCAAGGCCGGGGTGTTTCTGCTCGCGCGGCTCTGGCCGTCGTTGTCCGGCAGTGAAGAATGGTTCTACATCGTCAGCGGCGCAGGGGCTTGCACCCTGTTGCTTGGCGCGTACTGCGCGATGTTCCAGAACGACCTCAAGGGTTTGCTGGCCTACTCGACCATCAGCCACCTCGGCCTGATCACCTTGTTGTTGGGACTTAACAGTCCGCTGGCCGCCGTGGCCGCCGTGTTTCACATCCTCAACCACGCCACGTTCAAGGCCTCGCTGTTCATGGCCGCCGGGATCATCGACCATGAAAGCGGCACCCGTGACATTCGCAAGCTCAGCGGCCTGATCAAGCTGATCCCGTTCACCGCCACCCTGGCCATGGTCGCCAGTGCCTCGATGGCCGGTGTGCCGCTGCTCAACGGCTTCCTGTCCAAAGAGATGTTCTTCGCCGAAACCGTGTTCATCAACGCCACGGCCTGGGTCGAGATGACCTTGCCAATCGTGGCGACCATCGCCGGTACTTTCAGCGTCGCCTACTCGCTGCGCTTTACCGTTGACGTGTTCTTCGGCCCGACCGCCACCGACCTGCCCCACACCCCGCACGAACCGCCACGCTGGATGCGCGCGCCGGTGGAGTTGCTGGTGTTCGCCTGTCTGGTCGTGGGGATTTTCCCGGCGCAAGTGGTCGGCCCGTTGCTGTCCGCTGCGGCCCTGCCGGTGGTGGGCGGCACCTTGCCGGAGTACAGCCTGGCGATCTGGCACGGCTGGAACGCGCCGATGATCATGAGCCTGATCGCCATGTCGTGCGGCATCGTGCTCTACCTGCTGCTGCGCAATCAGCTCAAGCGCGGGCGTTTCAAATACCCGCCGATCATTGGGCGTTTCAACGGCAAGCGCCTGTTCGAACGCAGCCTGGTGGTCATGATGCGCCTGGCCCGTCGGCTGGAGCGGCGAATCAGCACCAAGCGCCTGCAAACGCAATTGTTCCTGGTGGTCCTCGCGGCGGTATTCGCCGGGTTGATTCCGATGCTGCACAGCAGCCTGAGCTGGGGTGACCGGCCGAAGATTCCGGGCTCGATCGTGTTCGTGACCTTGTGGCTGCTGGCGATTGCCTGTGCCCTCGGCGCGGCGTGGCAGGCCAAGTATCACCGGCTCGCCGCCCTGACCATGGTCAGCGTCTGCGGCCTGATGACCTGTGTCACCTTTGTCTGGTTCTCGGCCCCGGACCTGGCATTGACGCAACTGGTCGTGGAAGTGGTGACTACGGTGCTGATCCTCCTCGGTCTGCGCTGGTTGCCACGGCGGATCGAAGAGGTGTCGCCCCTGCCGAGCACCCTGCGCAAAGCGCGCATCCGCCGGATCCGCGACTTGCTGCTGTCGAGTGTCGTCGGTGGCGGCATGGCGTTGCTGGCCTATGCGATGCTGACGCGCCAGACGCCCAACCACATTTCCTCGTTCTACCTCAGTCGCGCTCTACCCGAAGGCGGCGGCAGCAACGTGGTCAACGTGATGCTGGTGGACTTCCGTGGTTTCGATACCCTCGGTGAAATAACTGTGCTGGCCGCCGTGGCCCTGACCGTCTTCGCCCTGCTGCGCCGCTTCCGCCCGCCGAAAGAAAGCCTGCAATTGCCGGCTCAGCAACGCCTGCTGGCGCCCGACGTCGTCACCGACCTGGTCAACCCGCGCCATGCCAGCGACACCGCGCTCGGTTTCATGATGGTCCCGGCGGTGCTGGTGCGCCTGCTGCTGCCGATTGCGGTGGTGGTGTCCTTCTACCTGTTCATGCGCGGACACAATCAACCGGGTGGCGGTTTTGTCGCCGGGCTGGTGATGTCGGTCGCCTTCATCCTGCAATACATGGTTGCCGGCACCCAGTGGGTCGAAGCGCAAATGAGCCTGCGACCGTTGCGCTGGATGGGCACCGGCCTGTTGTTCGCCACGATCACCGGGCTCGGCGCGATGGCGGTCGGGTATCCGTTCCTGACCACCCACACCTGGCATTTTGAACTGCCGGTGCTGGGCGACATTCACATCGCCAGTGCGCTGTTTTTCGACATCGGCGTGTACGCCGTGGTGGTCGGGTCGACGCTGTTGATCCTCACCGCCATCGCTCACCAATCGGTCCGGGGTCACAAGACCGCTGCCCTGCCCAGATCCGTCGCCACCAAAGGAGCCGTCTGATGGAAGAAGTCATCGCAATCGCCATCGGCGTGCTCGCCGCGTCCGGCGTCTGGCTGATCCTGCGGCCACGGACGTTTCAGGTGGTGATGGGCCTGTGCCTGCTGTCCTACGGCGTCAACCTGTTCATCTTCAGCATGGGCAGCTTGTTCATCGGCAAGGAGCCGATCATCAAGGACGGCGTGCCCCAGGACTTGCTGCATTACACCGACCCCTTGCCGCAAGCGCTGGTGCTGACCGCCATCGTGATCAGCTTCGCCATGACCGCGCTGTTTCTGGTGGTGTTGCTGGCCTCGCGCGGCTTGACCGGGACCGACCACGTCGATGGCCGGGAGCCTAAAGAATGAATGCGATGACGCACCTGATCGCGGCACCGATTCTGCTGCCGCTGCTGACCGCCGCCCTCATGCTGATGCTCGGCGAGAAACACCGCCCGTTGAAAGCCAAGATCAACCTGTTCTCCAGCCTGCTGGGCCTGGGGATTTCCGTACTGTTGCTGCAGTGGACGCAAGCCACTGGCGTACCCGGTTCGATCGGCGTCTACCTGCCGGGCAACTGGCAGGTGCCGTTCGGAATCGTGCTGGTGGTCGATCGCCTGTCGGCGTTGATGCTGGTGCTGACCGGGATCATCGGCGTCAGTGCCTTGCTGTTCGCCATGGCCCGTTGGGACGGCGCCGGTTCGAGTTTCCACGCACTGTTCCAGATTCAGATGATGGGCCTTTACGGCGCGTTCCTGACGGCGGATCTGTTCAACCTGTTCGTGTTTTTCGAAGTGCTGCTGGCGGCCTCCTACGGCCTGATGCTCCACGGTTCGGGCCGGGCGCGGGTGTCCTCGGGCTTGCATTACATCTCGATCAACCTGCTGGCGTCGTCGCTGTTCCTGATTGGCGCGGCGCTGATTTATGGCGTCACCGGCACGCTGAACATGGCCGACCTGGCGCTGAAAATCCCGCTGGTGCCGGAAGCCGATCGCGGCCTGCTGCACGCCGGCGCGGGGATTCTCGCGGTGGCGTTCCTGGCCAAGGCAGGGATGTGGCCGCTGAACTTCTGGCTGGTGCCGGCCTATTCCGCCGCCAGCGCACCGGTGGCGGCGATGTTCGCGATCATGACCAAGGTCGGCGTCTACACCTTGCTGCGCTTGTGGACCTTGTTGTTCTCCGGCCAGGCCGGGGCGTCGGCGTACTTTGGTGGCGACTGGCTGATTTACGGCGGCATGGCGACCATCGTCTGCGCCGGCGTGGCTATCCTCGCCGCGCAACGACTGGAACGCATGGCCAGCCTGAGCATTCTGGTGTCGGCGGGGATTCTTCTGTCGGCCATCGGCTTTGCCCAGCCGAACCTGATCGGCGCGGCGCTGTTCTATCTGGTCAGCTCGACCCTGGCGTTGAGCGCGTTGTTCCTGTTGGCCGAGCTGATCGAGCGCTCCCGTTCGGCCAATGAAATGCCGCTGTTCGACGACGGCGACCTGCTTCCACGGCCGATGGAATCCCTGCAACCGCCCAAAGGCATCAACCTCGATGACGAACAGAAAGCCGTGGTCGGCCAGGTGATTCCCTGGACCATGGCCTTCCTTGGCTTGAGCTTTATTGCCTGCTCGCTGCTGATTATCGGCATGCCGCCGTTGTCCGGGTTTATCGGCAAACTCAGCCTGTTGAGTGCCCTGCTCAACCCGTTGGGGTTGGGCAATAGCACCGATGTGCCGATATCGAACGCGGCGTGGGGCTTGCTGGCGTTGCTGATCCTGTCCGGGCTGGCGTCGTTGATTGCCTTCTCGCGGCTGGGCATCCAGCGTTTCTGGACACCCGAAGAACGGCCATCACCGTTGCTGCGCCGCTTCGAGTGCGTGCCGATCATCGTCCTGCTGGGGCTGAGTGTTGCGCTGACCTTCAAGGCCGAACCGCTGATGCGCTACACCCAGGCGGCCGCTGATGCCTTGAACAATCCGCAGCAATACGTGATGGCGGTACTGGGCACGCGTGTGGTGCCGAGCCCGGAAGCCAGGGCGGCGATGCTGGAGGTGCAGCCATGAAGCGTCTGTTTCCGGCACCGTGGTTGTCCCTGGCATTGTGGCTGTTGTGGCTGGTGCTGAACCTGTCAATAAGCCCCGGCAACCTGTTGCTGGGCGCGGTGCTGGGGTTCTGCGCGCCGCTGATGATGCGCAAGCTGCGGCCGCTGCCGATCCGCATTCGTCGACCGGGGGTGATCCTGCGTTTGTTCTTCCTGGTCGGTCGTGACGTGCTGGTGTCCAACCTCGTCGTGGCCTGGGGCGTGCTCAATGCCGGTCGCCGTCCACCGCGCTCGCGCTTCATCAAGGTCCCGCTGGACTTGCGCGATGCCAACGGCCTCGCGGCACTGTCGATGATCTGCACGGTGGTCCCCGGGACGGTCTGGTCGGAACTGGCGCTGGACCGCAGCATTCTGTTGCTGCACGTGTTCGATCTGGAGGATGAAACGCTGTTTATCGAACACTTCAAGGCGACCTACGAGCGCCCCTTGATGGAGATCTTCGAATGAGCGAATTGCTGTCGAACGCGATCCTGCTGAGCCTGTTCATCTTTTCGCTGGCGATGATCCTGACCCTGATTCGCCTGTTCAAAGGCCCGTCGGCCCAGGACCGGGTTCTGGCACTGGACTACCTGTACATCATCGCGATGCTGATGATGCTGGCGCTTGGCATTCGGTACGCCAGTGACACTTACTTCGAGGCGGCGCTGCTGATCGCCCTGTTCGGCTTCGTCGGCTCGTTTGCCCTGGCCAAATTCCTGCTGCGTGGCGAGGTGATCGAATGAACGCGGAACTGTCTCTGTGGGTTGAAATACCCGTGGCGATCCTGCTGGTGCTCGGCAGTCTGTTTGCGCTGATCGGCGCCATTGGCCTGGTGCGGATGAAGGATTATTTCCAGCGTATGCACCCGCCGGCACTGGCCTCGACCCTGGGGGCGTGGTGTGTGGCGCTGGCCTCGATCATATATTTTTCGGCGCTGAAGTCCGGGCCGGTGCTGCATGCCTGGCTGATTCCGATCCTGTTGTCGATTACGGTGCCGGTGACCACATTGCTGCTGGCGCGGGCGGCGCTGTTTCGCAAGCGCATGGCGGGGGATGATGTGCCGGCTGAGGTGAGTAGTCGGCGCACAGAAAGCGGGAGTTAGTTCGGAAGATTTGTGTTGGATGTCAGGGCCTCTTCGCGGGCAAGCCTCGCTCCTACAGGATCGTGGGAAATCACCAACGTGTGATCGACCCAAAACCTGTAGGAGCGAGGCTTGCCCGCGAAGCTTTTTCAGATCCAGGCAACAGCCAACAACCCGGCCCCCAACACCACACACAGCGGCGAATAAGCCCAGGTGTCGAGTCGGGCAAACTTCGAATCCTTGACCTGCTTGAAAAACCCGATCAGATTCGAATCGCCGATTGCCCGGGCAAACATCAGCATCGCAATGGCGCTGATTACCCATTGCAGCGACCAGTGATGCACCGTCGGCAAGTACAGGCCGACCCGCAGGCATACCAGCATCGCGATCAACAGCAATCCTACCGCGACCAGCAACGTGGCAAACCCCGACGGCTTGAACGCCGGCCTGGATTCCCCGCCCCCCTCTGGCGATATTCGCGGGACCGCCGCCTCGCTACCTAACTTGCCACCTGCCGCCCAGTACAGGTGGATCAGGCTGATCAACAGGAAGATGGCAGCCATCCATTGCGCGATCAATAGGCTCATGTTCAGACATCCAGCGTGAAATGTCGCAGCAGGATGAACTTCATTGAACGATTTTGTAAGGGTATTCGTCATCGACGGTGATAAAGTGCCGCTCCATGAAACTCGCCCGAACTGACCGCACATTGATGGCATGGATGCTTTATTGCTGCGTCCTGTTCAATGTGTTCGCCTGCAGTATCGGTCACGGGCAAATGGTCGGGATGCAGCTCAACGGCATCGGCGGCCCGTTCTGTTCGGTTGATCCGGCGACTCAGGCGCCAGTTTCCTCGAACTCCTCGGACGACAACCTGCCGACCCTGTCCAAAGCCTTTGGTTGCCCGCTGTGTTCCACCGGCGGCATGGGCCCGGCGCTCAACTCCAGCCTGACCCTGGCGATACTCCCGGAGCAGCACAGCCCGCCTCTGGCTGTCATCGCCAACGCTGACCTCCCCGCCCGTTTCACCTGGCCCTCGGCCAATCCTCGCGCTCCGCCTGTCGCCTGAATTTCTTCGCCTTTCCCGATCAGCCCACTGCGCCAACGCGTGGCGTTCGCCCGTGCGCTGTTTCTTAGCCAGGAATTCAGGATTCATCGATGAAACATGCTGCTTTGTTAGTAAGCCCTTTGCTGGCCAGCCTGTGCGGCTGCCTGTCTGTTAACGCATGGGCGCAATCCACCGTCGACCTCGCACCGATTACCATTGATGGCGAAGCGACGACCGAGCCAGGGCTGAGCCTCGATCAGTCCAGCGGCATGGCCTCGCGTCTGGGCCTGAGCGTGCGGGAAACCCCGGCATCAGTCGCCATCGCCAACCGCCACGACATCGAGCGCCACGGCGCGCAAAACTTCCAGGACGCCGCCAACACCTTGCCGGGTGTCAACGCCAGCGCACCGCCGGGTTTCGGCGGGTTCGTTTCCTACCGCGGTTTCACCAGCGGTCAGATCACACAGATGTTCAACGGCATCAACGTCTCTGGCGGCCTCGCCCGGCCAGTGGATGCATGGATATACGATCGGGTCGAACTGGTGGGTGGCCCCTCGTCGCTGATCAATGGCGCCGGCTCCGTGGGTGGCTCATTGAACTACGTGACCAAACTTGCGACCCGCGAAGAGCAAGCGGTAGAAGGTCGTGTCAGTTACGGGACTTATGACACGACCGAGACCGCGTTCGGCCTTAACCACGCACTCAGCGAGGCCGGGGATGATGTGCAGCACTACGCGCGGCTCGACGTCAGCCACAACACCGGCAATGGCTACATCGACCGCCAGGAGCGCGATGCCTGGAGTGTCGCGTTTTCGCTGCTCAGCGACCTGACGCCCAACCTGTCCCACACCCTCGCGCTGGAATACCAGGACGAACACGAAGACAGTCCTTACTGGGGCACACCCGTGCTCAATCCCAAGGCGGGCGAGCTGAAAATCGACAAACACAATCGTTTCAACAATTACAACGTTGAAGACGGGCGTTACGAGCAGCGCACGATCTGGGCTCGCTCGATCATCGACTACCGGATCACCGACAGCACCACCCTGCGCAACACGCTTTACCACCTCGACAGCCAGCGCGATTACCGCAACCTGGAAACCTATCAGTACAACGCCGACAACAGCGCGGTGAATCGCTCCACGGCGTATCAGGTCCGGCATCAGGGCGAACAGAACGGCAACCAGTTCGAACTGCGCCACGACAACACGCTATTTGGCCTGGAGACCACCTGGTCTGGCGGTTTCGAGTACAAGGTCAACCAGACCACCAACTCGCCGTTGAACGTCAAAGGCGCGAGCACCGTTGACCCGAATAACTTCCAGCCGGGGCACTTCTACGACATTCCCGGCACCCGACCGGGATTTGTCAGCGACAAGACCAACGAGGTCACCACCAAAGCCCTGTTCGCCGAAAACCGCCTGGCGTTGACCGACAAACTGGCGTTGCTGACCGGCCTGCGTTACGACGATATCGACCTGGACGTGACCAATCACCGGCAAGTGACCGCCAGCAATCCCCGCCATTTGAAACGCAGCTGGGAGCCGGTGACGGGAAGGGTCGGCCTGACCTACCAGTTCATTCCCTCCGCCAACGTCTACGTGCAATACAGCACCGCTGCCGAACAACCCAACGGCACGCAGGATTTCGACGTGTCCACCGGCAAGCAATGGGAAGTCGGCAGCAAGTTCGATTATCTGGACGGGCGCGGTTCGGCAACGGTGGCGGCGTACACGATTGAGCGCAAGGATTTCGCAGTGACCGATCCGCTGGACCCGACCCTCAGCATTCCAGTGGGTCAGCAGACGTCGAAGGGGATTGAATTGGCCAGTTCGTTGCAAATCACCGACAAGCTGTTGGCCGAGGGCAACTTCGCGTGGGTTGACGCACAGTACGACGCGTTCACCGAGAAAAATGCGGCGGGCGTGGTGGTATCACGCAAGGGCAACACGCCGACCAATGTGCCGGACCGGGTCGGCAATGTGTGGCTGACCTATGACTTCGCACCGCAGTGGCAAGGGGGTGTCGATGCGCGCTATGTGGCCTCAGTGTTTGCCGACAGCGCCAACACCATGACGGTGCCGTCGTACACGATCTACGGCACGTTTCTCCGTTACGAGGTCGACCGCCACACCACCGTCACCGGCCGAGTGCGAAATCTGACCAACGAGGTGTATGCCGAGTTTGCGCATGTATCGCCGGCGTATTACCTCGGAACACCGCGAACGTTTGAGCTTGCGGTGCAAACGCGTTTTTAACCCTGCACATGTCTTGTGGCGAGGGAGCTTGCTCCCTAGCCACAATAGTCACTGGAGACTGGCGGAGACTTTATCCGCCACATCCTTCGGCACCCATGCCTGCCAGACATCAGGATGCGCCTTCATGAACGCCTCCGCCGCTTGCCGTGGCGGGGTGTGTTTTTCGCTCATTTGGGCCAGTGCCTTGTTCAAGGGGTCGATCGGAAAATCGACCTTGCTGAAGAAGTCGGCAATCTGCGGGTACTGCTTTTGAAAAGGTGTGGACACGCCAATCGACAGCTTCGAGGCTAGCGAGCGAGTCGGTTTCGGATTAGGGTTATCAGCGTCCGTCAGGGTTTTCCAGGCTTCGGCATCAAAGGGCGGTTCCTCCAGCTGAATCAGCTTGAAGCGCCCAAGCAACGGCGTCGGTGACCAGTAATAAAACAGCACAGGCTTGCCACGACGGATCGACGAACTGATCTCTGCATCCAGCGCCGCCCCGGAACCGCTGCGGAAATTCACATAACTGTCGTTCAGGCCATAAGCCGTGAGCTTCTGTTTGTTCACCACTTCCGATGTCCAGCCAATCGGACTGTTGAGGAAGCGTCCCTTGCCCGGGCTTTCCGGATCGCTGAACACATCCTTGTACTTGGGCAGGTCGCTGACACTGCGCAGATCTGGAGCCAGTGGCTTGATGCCCTTGGCCGGGTCGCCCTTGATCACATATTCCGGCACCCACCAGCCTTCAGTGGCACCCTTGACCGTGTCGCCCAGGCTCACGACCTTGCCCTCGGCTTCAGCCTTGACCCAGACCGGGCTGCGACCGGCCCACTCCTCGCCAATGACCTGAATGTCATTGTTGGCCAAGGCGGTTTCCAGGGTAATGGTGGTCCCGGGCAAGGTGTCGGTCGGCAGGCCGTAGCCCTTCTCGACGATGATCCGCAGGATGTCGGTGATCAGGCTGCCACTTTCCCAGTTCAGGTCGGCAAAATGGATCGGCGCCTGGGCAGCGGATACCGGAATGGGTGAACTCAATACACCCAATGCGGCCAGTGCACCAACCAACAACCGTCGAAATCCTTTCATGCTTTTGCACCTCGTGCTGTTCACAGCAAATAGCAGGATGGCCTGACAGAAGACCGCAAGCCTCTGAATACTCAGTCAACTGACTGTAGTAGAGGTTCCTGCTTTCGAGAGGGGCGATTTAATTTTCGGAAGTTTCCTGCAAGCGTGCCAGCTCTCTTCTGACCATGCTGGCGTAAGCCGCCGGGCGCAGCGTGTAAATCTGTGACGCCACCCACGTCAGCCAGCCTCCCTGCAGAACAGCCTTGTGCTCGAACAGCCGTCGGGCTTCGAGGTGCGCACTGGCCTGGTTCTGTTCGTGGAAGTCGGCGCGGGTCAGGGTCATTACTCGCTGGCCTTGAACGTGATCAGTTCGCCTTTGCGCCACTTGGCGGCTTTGGCGGTCACGGCTTTGAGGGTTTTGGTCAGGCCTTCCTGCAACTGCTGGTGCGCGGCGAAGACCATCACCACACTATGACCTTCCTTGAACACAATCGCGTGACCCTCTGCGGTGGTGACAAAGGCGTAATCGCCCAGCCCGTAAACCGTCAGTTTGATTTCACGGAACTTGATGTCGAGCTTGCCGCCTTCACGACTGGGCAGAACCGAAGCGCTGAAATGATCGCCGACCTTGAGCTTCAGCCCTGGCTTGTCGTCGACCACCAGCGCCTCTTCGGTGTCGATCTCGGCAATGTAAATGCCTTCAGCGTTCTGTTCGGTGATGTAAACGAAACGTGACTGAAACTGTTTAACCAGCTTTGCGCGCAAATCACCCAGCACGAACAAAGCATGCATATCGAGATTACTTACTGCCAAGGAAACATCCCCACATCTGAAAATGATGCCGCACGCAGAAAAAGCGCACAGCAGAAAAAAGCGGCCATGCCGAAGTGTTGCCGTAAGACCCGGGTTGAAATCCTGAGCCGAGCAGAGCGCTCATGCCTCGCGAGGTCAGTGAGATTACTGGAATATCACTCGCGCCGTCCTCTGTGAAAGTCGTCAGATGTTGAAGGAAAAAGCCCTTCTCACAGCCAGAGGAAACCGGATTACCAACTTTAGGGAAAAAACTCTTTAAAAAAAGCACTTTTCCGACATATCGCAAATAAAAAATTGCTTTAGATGAACACCGTTCGCTAACCAGTGCGGGTGATTCTAGAGCAGCGATGCTCACCGAGACTACCCAAAACGATGTACACACGTCGGTAAAACAATGAAAAGGACTTCACATGTGCACCATGACTCACTTCGCTTCCCCCCAGACAACGCGCGCAAACAATTACGCCCCGTTGCACCCGGCGGTGTTCCAGCCGCATGAATTGCAGCCTGAAAGCCTGCTGCTGCCACGCTTTCAGGTGGTGCTGGCCGGTAACGCCTTCTTCCATATCAAGGAAATTTCTACGGGTCGTGTAAGAGGTTTCCGTGGCTGCCATAACGAAGCCTGCGCACTTGCCCGCTCACTTGAGTCTCGCATCTGACGCGTTCGCCTGCCTTCATGCCTATAGACGTTTCGTCATGCCGGCGACTTAACTCAGCCGCCGGCAGGCAACTACTGCCATACTGCCCGACCAATGAAATTCGTCCCCAGGACGGACGGCATTCAACACAACAATATATTTCCAAGGGAAGGCAGCTACGTGACGGAATTTGATATCGGTGAATTTTTTATCCGGGGCGAAGCCAGAGAGGTCGAAGGCGAATTCCAGGCAGTCATTGTCATGCGTGCCAAACCACCGTTGACCACGGTGACGTATCACCAAGTCGAGAAGGATCGCTGGTTCAAGACCTCGGACGTCGCTGCCATCGCCGCCAAAGAAGCTGCCCAGGCTCTGAAAACGGCTGTCGATGAAGGTGCATTGAAAGCCTGATCGTCGGATTTGCCGTCTATGCTCTCTCCTGCTTCCCCACATCGCAATCGAACTCCTGAAGCGCGGCCCGCTCAGATGCCATGAAGCCGCACCTCAGATCGCGACCCGCAAGGAGATGAAGATGGATTCACCTATACACGACTTGAAAGGTTTGTTCGACCAGCTCGGTCTGGACTCCAGTCAGAAAGCCATCGATGAATTCATCGCCAGCCATTCACCTTTGGCCGACGACAAGAAACTCATCGATGCGGAGTTCTGGACGCCGCAACAAGCCGGCTTCCTCAAAGAACGATTGCGTGAAGACGCCGATTGGGCGCGGGTGGTCGACGACCTGAACCTGCGCATGCATCAGATTCACTAGCCCGCCTGTCTTCCGTCAGCGATAAACCTGTGGCGAGGGAGCTTGCTCCCGTTGGACTGCGCAGCAGGCCCATCTTGGGGCCGCTATGCAGCCCAGCGGGAGCAAGCTCCCTCGCCACAGTTGAGTTTCAGGCTTGCTCACCGGTTATCATGTTGAGCATCTAGCGAGGACTCTGCGGTTTGTACCCCAACCGCAACCCACCCCAATGCCGCCCCTTGAGCATGATCGGCACCGAAAGGTCGTGCATCAGTTCGCCTGTGTCGCGGGTGTAAGTCTGCAACAACACCGGCTGTTGATGGCTGCCACAGCGGATGCCGGTGCGGTCGGCAAATTTGCGCTTGGTGCGGTTTTGGACCGTATCGACCTGCGCATCGCCGGTCAGCGGTTGGCTGAAGATTTTGTTATGGGTGGGCACGTAACCCTGCTGCGTACAGGCGATGGCAAACACCAGGCCTTCATGGCGCGGCAGCAACGGTTCCTGGATGGCGGGCAAGACCTGATCGGTGTAACGATCAAAACGCGTCTGAAACTTGGCCGGACTGGTGTTGGGGATCGCCTGGTAATTGCGATCAAACAGATCATCGAGGCTGACACGGCCCTGATCAATATCCGCTTCGAAGCGCGCGGCAATCTGGCTGGCGCCTTCGCGGGCCAGGTCATAGATGCGTTGGTGGTAGTCATCCAGCCCGACTTCGGCCAGACGCTCGCTGATGGTTTCGGCCTGGCCTTCCATTTGCACCGCAGCCTGGGCCAGGCGCTGGGTCTGTTGGTCGCTGATCGCCAGGTCGCTGCGCATCTGTTCAATGGCATGGAACAGGCTGTCGAGTTGTTCGCGGTTGGTGTCCGCCCCCTTGGCGATTTCCCCGACCTGATGCTCGACGCCGGCAGCCAGGCGCGCGATGTTTTCCAGGTGCTGGCCGGTGTGCTCGACCTGCTTGACACCGATGTCGAGGTCGCTGGACAGTTGGCGGATCTGCTCCACCACCTGCGCCGTGCGTTGCTGGATATCGGCGACCATCTCCCCGACTTCGCCAGTCGCCGTCGCCGTACGCGCCGCCAGGCCGCGAACCTCATCCGCCACCACCGCGAACCCCCGACCATGTTCCCCGGCCCGAGCCGCTTCAATCGCGGCGTTCAAGGCAAGCAGGTTGGTCTGACTGGCGATGGACTGAATCACCAGGGTGACCCGTTGAATATCGTCGCTGCGCAGGCTCAGGGCTTCGATCAGTTCACGGCTGTTATTGGCGCGCTGACTGAGCTGATGCATACGGCTGATGGACTCGATCAGTTCCGTGCGCCCTGCTGCGCTGCTCTGATGAGCTTCGCTCGCGGCACTGAGGGCTTCGCGGCTGAGTTTCGACGTGGCTTGTTCGGTCCCGATCATCACTTCGGCGTTGCTGACGATTTGCGCCGCTGCGTCGAGTTGCGATTGCAGTTTGTCCGCCAGTTGCTTGACCGAAAAGGCCACGCCCGCGGCCGACAAAGCGTTATGACTGGTGGTGTAGGAAAGATCGCGAGTCAACTCGGCGATAGCGCTGGCGCCGTCGGCGGGCGCAGCTTCGGGCGTGGCGCGCGAGCGCAGGCGAGGCAGCCAGATCACCAGCACCGCCAGTGGCAGGCAAAGGTAAAGCGACCAGCCACCCAACGCCATGCCGCACAGCAAGAGCATCAGGGCGATGCTTTGCAGGGTTGGCGTCAGCCAAAGGTTTTTCGGCAAAAACACTGGTGCAGGCACTGCCGCAACCAGAGATCCGTCTCTCGTCATCTTCGTCACCCCAAGGCTCTTCTAATTGTTGTGCATGCATTAAACGCCACCACAAGGCCATTATCTATGGTCCATTAGTAGTGGGCGTTGCAGCAGATCAATAGAAGTGCCTGAGGTTTTCGCAGACGGCAAAAAGCATCGCGGGCAAGCCTCGCTCCTGCAGGTTCATCGTGAACCGTGGGAGCGGGCTTGCCCGCGATGCGGGGCGCTACGAAATCAGGCCTGACGCTGGTGCTTGTCGATCTGTTCGTGACGCTCTTGAGCTTCGATGCAGTATTTGGTGGTCGGGCTGATCAGCAGGCGTTTCAGGCCGATGGCCTCGCCGCTGTCGTCGCACCAGCCGAAGCTGTCTTCTTTGATGCGTTCCAGAGCCTGTTCCAACTGAGGCAGCATGCGCTGGTCGCGATCGATCGCGTTCACCAGCCAGGTGCGCTCTTCTTCGACAGAAGCAGCGTCGGCCGGATCGGCTGGAGTGTCCAGGCTCTCGATGGCGATGCGGTTCTGTTCGATGCGCTCATGGGTTTCGACTTTCATGTTCTGCAACAGCTCATAGAAAAAAGCATGTTGCTCGGCATTCATGTAGTCATCCGCCGGCATGGCCAGCAACTTGTCCTTTGTCATTGATATCTCTATAAAAAAACGTGCATTAAGGCGAATTAGGGAGCGTTCCGGTGGACCAGGTCTGGCCATCGGAAAGGCGCCGTTTATTCCAAGCGCCACCCGGCACTCAATTTACGAGGGCCGGCAGTCTAAGGCCGACTTGAGGCCTCAGCAACTGAAAAGACAGCGAATTTGTCCGACAAAGCCCGGAAAGTGCTCTATGGCAGCCTCTGCGGTGGTTATCGGAGTGCGTTTATAGCAAGAAATTCAATCGAGCGGCTGTATAGAGAAGACAAATGGTTGCTCCACGCGGGTCAGGCGTGGCGCATTGGCTGTCGGTTCTACGACTCAGCGCTTGAGTTTACGCTTGTTGCGGTATTGGTCGATCACCACCGCCACCACAATAATCAGTCCCTTGATGATGTCCTGAATATACGCATCAACACCGACAAAGGTAAACCCACTGGCCATCACTCCGAGAATCAAGGCACCGATCACGGTGCCGGTAATGCGCCCGACGCCACCGGCCAGGCTGGTGCCGCCAATGACCGCCGCGGCAATCGCGTCCAGCTCATAAGACATGCCCATCCCCGCCTGCCCGGTCGCGGCACGCGCCGAAGCCACCACGCCCGCCAGGCCCGCCAGCAACCCGGCGATACTGTAGACGATCACCAGATGACGCTTGACGTTGATCCCCGAAGTGCGCGCCGCCTGCATGTTGCCGCCGATGGCGTAGGTGTACTTGCCGTACTTGGTGTAGCGCAGGGCGATGTGAAAGATCACCGCCACCACCAGGAAAATGATCACCGGCATGGCGCCATGACCGATGGCCGTGTAGGAATCCGAGAGCATGCTCACCGGCTGGCCTTCGGTGTAATAACGCGCCAGGCCTCGCGCCGAGACCATCATGCCGAGGGTGGCAATGAACGGCGGAATCCCGGTGATGGCAATGATGCTGCCGTTGATCGCGCCCGCCAGCAGCCCGACGCCAAGCCCGGCGATCACTGGAATCCACACGGGCAAGTCGGTCAGTGAAGGAAACACCGCCCGGGCGAAATCCGAGGTCTGGGCCAGACTCGCAGCGATCATCGCTGACAGCGCCAGCACCGAACCGGAGGACAGGTCGATCCCGGTGGTGATGATCACCTGGGTCACGCCAATCGCCAGCAGGCCGATGATCGACACTTGCAGGATCATCAGCACCAGGCGCTGGGAGTTCATCAGGAAGCTCTGGTCGCGCACGATCCAGCCAAAGACTTCGAAGACCAGGCCGATGCCAATCAGCACCAGGAAGATACTCAACTCGGTCGGAAAGCGCCGACGACTCTTGACCGGTGCCGTTGCTGGCTTGTTTTCCAGTATCGCGTTCATAACCATTCACCCTTCTAATGAATTCCGGCATCGACTACAAACCTGTGGCGAGGGAGCTTGCTCCCGCTCGAGTGCGCAGCGCTCGCCAGTTCTACGGTATGTTCGAGACATTGGGGCCGCTTCGCAGCCCAGCGGGAGCAAGCTCCCTCGCCACAGAATCCCGGTTCACCCCTGGACTCTGCTCACCCTTGGACTCTGCTCACCCCTGGACTCTGCTCACCCTTGGACTCTGTTTGCCCTTGACTCAATGGCGTACGGACATGCCCGAGGCCAGTTGCATGACTCGTTCCTGGGTCGCTTCGCTGCGGTCGAGGGTGCCCATCAGGTCGCCCTCGTGCATGACCATCACCCGGTCGCTCATGCCGAGCACTTCCGGCAGCTCCGAGGAAATCATGATCACCGCCATGCCTTCGCTGGCGAGGTAGGAGATCAGCCGGTAGATCTCGGCCTTGGCGCCGACATCGATGCCACGAGTCGGTTCGTCGAGGATCAGGATGCGTGGATTGGTCATCAGCCAGCGCGCCAGCAAGGCTTTCTGCTGATTGCCGCCGGACAAGGTGTCGATGCACTGCTCAAGCGACGGGGTTTTCACCCGCAGCTTCTTGCACATGTCTTCGCACAAGACCCGCAGGGCTTTCTGCTGGATGAACCCGTGGCCGGCGTAATGCGGCAGCACCGCCATTTCCATGTTCTCCAGCACCGACAGGCACGGGAACAGGCCGCTGAGCTTGCGATCCTCGGTCAGCAAGGCGAAGCCCTTCTCGATCGCCATGTGCGGATCGCTGATGCGCACCACTTCGCCATCGAGACGAATCTCGCCACCGTCGCTCGGAGTGATGCCAAAAATCGCTTCGGCAACGTTGGTGCGGCCCGAGCCCATCAGCCCGGCGATGCCGAGGATCTCGCCCGCATGCAGGTCGAAGGACACCCCTTTGAAAATGCCGTCGAGCTTGAGGTCGCGCACCGACAGCAGCAGATCGCCAATCGGTTTCTCGCGCACCGGGAACAACTGGCTCAGCTCGCGGCCGACCATCATCGAAATCAGGCTGTCGCCGTCCATGCTGTCAGCCCGTTGCAAGCCAATGTAGGCGCCGTCGCGGAACACCGCTACTTCATCGGCGATCTCGAACACTTCGTTCATTTTGTGGGTGATGTAGATGATGCCTTTGCCCTGGCTCTTGAGGTCGGCAATGATCGAGAACAGGTGCGCGACTTCCTTGTCGGTGATGGCCGAGGTCGGTTCGTCCATGATCAGGATGTCGGAATCGTAGGACACCGCTTTGGCGATCTCGACCATCTGCCGCTCGGCGATGCTCAGGTTGCCGACCTGCTCCTCCGGGTCGAGGTTGATCCGCAGGCGTTCGAGCAGTTTCGCAGTGCAGCGGTGCATTTCGCGGTGGTCGATCATGTGCAGGCTGTTGAGCTGCTCGCGGCCGATCCAGATGTTCTCGGCGATGCTCATGTGCGGCATCAGGTTGAGTTCCTGGTGGATCATTGCGATCCCGGCCTGCAGCGCGGCCAGCGGCGTATCGAACACCACCGGCTGGCCGCGAAGGCGCAACTCGCCGGCGTCCGGCTGGTAGATGCCGGCGATGATTTTCATCAGGGTGGACTTGCCCGCACCGTTCTCGCCCATCAGCGCCAGGACGGAGCCGGGGCGCACACGCAGTTGCACATCCGACAACGCCACCACACCGGGAAAACCCTTGCTGACGTTGATGATCTCCAGCAGGTACGGCTCATCGACAGGTGTTGCGGTTGGCTGGATACCCACCAACGGGGTGCTCGAAGCAGTCGCTGAAGCGAACATGATCAGGTACTCCATCAGCAAGGTCGCGGTGGCAACCTTGCGTGCTTATTGTTGTTATGGGGCGGACGGGCTATTTGAACGTGTCGACGTTTTGCGGCGTGATCAAGCGGTATGGCACCCACACGGCCTGTTCAACCGGCTCGTTTTTGGCCATTTTCACTGCCGTGTCGATGGAGCCGTCGGCCTGACCTTTCGCATCCTGGAACACCGAGACCGCCAGACTGCCTTTCTTGATTGCGTTCAAGCCGTCCGGCGTCCCGTCGACACCCGCGATCAGCACACTGCCCTTGTCGACGCCGGCCTGTTGCAGGGCCATCGCGGCACCAATGGCCATTTCGTCGTTGTTGGCCACCACTGCATCGAACTTGCGGCCCTGGGTCAGCCAGTCGTTGACCAGGGTCATGCCTTTATCCCGCAGCCAGGTGCCGGTCTGTTCTTGCTCGATCTTGATGTTCGGGTATTTGGCCAGCACCTCTTTCACGCCCTTGGTGCGGTTGGTGGTGGAGTTGTTCGCGAGGTCGCCCAGCAAAATCACGATGTCGCCCTTGCCACCCATTTTGTCGGCCAGGTATTGCATCTGCATTTCACCGGCTTCCAGGTCGTTGGAGGCCACAGTGACCACGCCTTTGGGCAGTTTCAGGTCATCGGGACGACGGTTGACGTAGACCAGCGGGATGCCGGCCTTGACGGCGGCTTCGGTGATTTTCTTGGTGGCGGCGGTGTCCACCGGGTTGACCACGATGGCATCGACTTTCTGGCTGATGAAGCTTTCGACCTGGCTCAACTGCTTGACCACGTCGCTGCGCGCATCTTCGAACTGCAGCTGCACGCCGTCGGGGTAGGACTTGGCTTTCTTGTCCATGGATTCGCGCAGGTAGGTCAGCCAGGTGTCATCGAACTGGGACATGCTGACGCCGATCTTCATGTCGGCGAGTGCAGCGCCACTGGCGAACATCAGGGACAAGGCCAGTGAGGCAAAACGGATCTTGGTCTTCATGAAAAGTCTTTCTCCACATTCTTGTTGGTTTTATGGATGAGGCGTGACGATTTTCAGTAAGCAGGCAAGCGGGAAAAGCTGTGAAAACGAGCGAGAGGCAGTTCGCTGGAAATGACTTTATTGGAATATTATTTCTATATCAACTCATTTTAGAATTTTATTCTGATTTTGTTCCATGGCTCTCAAACGGGCTCAATTCCACGACCTGACGCCGTTCGAAACTCAAGCGCGCAGCGTCTAGAACGCGGGTGGTCGCCAGTGCATCACGGGCTTCGACAGGCAGTGGGCCACCGCTCTGTAACGCGGTTTGTAGCTGCAAATAGAACTGATTCCAGCATCCGCGTTCCGACGGCACCCGCTCACGCACTTCGCCCTGTTCAAACCAGCCCCAGCGGCGATGCTCTTCCCCGCCCCAGCGCTCACCCTCGGATTTCGGCGATAGCCCGGCGAGCGCTGAAGCTTCCTGCCCGTCCAGACCATCGACGCTGTAACAACCTTGAGTGCCGGTCACGCGAAAACGCGGGCCAGGGGTGTTTTGCAGGCAACTGCCGCCCAGGTGCGAGATCACTCCGTTAGCGTGGGTCAGGGATACAAAGAAGCCATTGTCGAAGGACTGGTCTTTTTCCAGGTAATCCAGCTCGGCGTACACCCGGGTCACCGGGCCGAACAGCAGTAACGCCTGATCCACCAGGTGGCTGCCCAAATCGCGCAGGAAGCCGCCGCCACTGCCGTTGTTCGCCGATTGCGGCGAGTAACGCTCGATCCGCGACTCGAAACGGGTGACACGGCCCAGAGCGCCGGACTCGATGAGTTTGCGCACGGTGAGGAAGTCCGAGTCCCAGCGACGGTTCTGGTAGACGCTGAGCCGCACGCCCTGGCGCTCGGCCATGGTGATCAGGGTTTGCGCTTGCTGCGCATCGGCGGCAAACGGCTTGTCGCTAACCACCGCCACGCCGTGTTCGATGCCGTCGAGCACCAGCGCCGGGCGCCCCTTGAGCGGTGTCGACACCACCAGCACATCGATCCCGGCTTCGACCAATTGGCCGATGCTGTCGAAGGCCGGTACGCCGGGGTGTTCGGCCGCCAGCAATTGTCGACGTTCCGGGGAACGGGTGACCACGCCCACGAACGTCGCCGCCGGCAGGCTGCTGATCAGCGGAGCATGGAAAAACCGGCCGCCGTGGCCGTAACCGACAAGTCCGATGCGCATGAAAATGTTCTCCTTATAAATAGCTGCCGGATATACACGCCCCCTGTGGGAGCTAGCCTGCTCGCGATAGCGGAGTGTCGGCCGACATTAATGTTGAATGTGCTGGCGCTATCGCGAGCAGGCTCGCTCCCACAGGGGACGGTGCTCAACCGTAGAAACGGGGGCGGTCAGGGAGTGTGACTTTGATGATCGCTCCGCTGTTTTGTGCTTCGATGCAGGCGTCGGCAGCGACGGCGGCAGCGAAGCCGTCCCATGCTGAAGGGCCACCGACCTGCCCCGCTCGCACGCCATCAATGAACGCCTGCAACTCAACGTCATACGCCGCAATGAAGCGATCCTTCCAGTCCATCAAAATCGCGTTCGACAACTTCGCGCCACTGCGCAGTTGAACCTGCGAAGGCTCCGGCAGTTTGGCGATGCCGGTCTCCCCCACCACTTCGCACTGGATGTCGTAGCCGTACTGGCAGTTGACGAACACTTCCACATCGATCCGCGTGCCCTTGGCAGTCTCCAGCAGGACGATTTGCGGGTCTTTCAAATGCGCGAGGGCCTTGCTGCTCTTGCGTGGGAACACCACTTGCACGGACACGTAATCGTCATCGAGCAACCAGCGCAGCACGTCGAGTTCGTGGATCAGCGTATCGGTGATGGCCATGTCGGTCTTGTAGTTCTCGCCCACGGTCGGGTTGCGGTGCGCGCAATGGAGCATCAGCGGTTCGCCGATCTGGCCGCTGTCGATCACCGCTTTGAGTGCGCGATAGCCTTCGTCATACGGCCGCATGAAACCGACCTGCACCAGGCGCTTGCCGTGGGCCACTTCGGCCTCGACGATGTTGCGACAGCCTTCGGCGGTGACGGCCAGGGGCTTTTCACAGAACACTGGTTTGCCCGCCGCAATCGCCGCCAGCACAAACGCTTCGTGGCTCGGGCCCCAGGAGGTGACGAGGATCGCTTCGACTTCTGGCGCGTTGATCAGCGCCAGGCCGTCGGGGTAGACCTCGGCGGTCAGATTCAGGTCGGACACGACTTTGGCCGCTTGCTGCAAATTGATGTCGGTGACGGCGACCACCTGGCTGTTGAGCAAGGTCTGGCTGCAACGACGAATGTGGTCCTGGCCGATGGCCCCGGTGCCGATGACGCCTAACTTTAATGACATGTAAGGACTCCTTATTGTTCGATTCAGGGCAATCAGTACTGACGGGCCTTGGCCAGTCGTTCATTGAGGGTCTTGGCCACCGCGTTGGTGCGGGCGCTGGTGGAGACTTGCGCCACGCCGACCCGCCACCACGACAGGTAGCCATGAATCATGGTCTTGGGCAGGACCTTGATGTCGATCAGCGTCGACACGGTCTGCAAACGCGCATCCGCCAGCGCGGCTTTCAGCTCGTCAGCGGTGTTCACTTTGTAAGTCTTGCAGCCATAGGCCGCCGCGCTCATGGCGAAATCCACCGGCACAAAACCGCCATCGAGCTTGCCGGTGTCCGGGTTGCGGAAACGGAACTCGGTGCCGAAGCTGTCCATGCCGTTGCCCATCTGCAAGTTGTTGATGCAGCCGAAGGTCATGTTGTCGAGCAGCACCACGTTGATCTTGCGGCGCTCCTGGATCGAGGTCGCCAGCTCCGAGTGCAGCATCATGTAAGAGCCGTCGCCGACCAGCGCATAGACCTCGCGCTCCGGCTCGGCGAGTTTCACGCCCAGTGCGGCGTTGACCTCGTAACCCATACACGAATAACCGTATTCGACGTGATAGGTGTTCACGCCCTTGCTGCGCCAGCTGCGCTGCAAGTCACCGGGCAGACTGCCGGCGGCGGCGACGATCACGGCGTCATCGTCGAGGGTTTCGTTGAGCACGCCGAGCACGCGGCTCTGGGTCAGGCACGAGCCGGTCAGCTCGATGAATTCGCGCAGGACCGCCGGGTCCATGTGGTCGTTGATTTCTGGGGAGAAGTCTTGAGTCTGGTACTCGATCTGAAAGAGCCGATCGACCTCTTCGTCCAGTTGCACCTTGGCCTGACGCGGTTGATCGCCCCAGCTGGAACGGTAATCGCCCAGTGCTTCGGCCAGCGCCAGCAAACCGGTTTTCGCATCCGCCAGCAGTTGCACGCCATCCAGTTTCAGGGCATCGCACGGGCTGATGTTGAGGTTGAGAAACTGCACGTCCGGATGCTGGAACAGGGACTTCGACGCGGTGGTGAAATCGCTGTAGCGGGTGCCGATACCGATGATCAGATCGGCGTCTTTTGCCAACAGGTTCGCCGCCAGGCACCCGGTTTCGCCAATCCCGCCGACGTTCAGCGGATGGCTGGACACCACCGCGCTCTTGCCGGCCTGGGTTTCGGCGAAGGGGATGTCGAAGCGCTCGGCAAACGCCTGTAACGCCGCGTTGGCCCCGGAGTATTTGACCCCGCCACCGCAAATGATCAGCGGTTTGCGCTTGCCTTTGAACAGCGCCAGCGCATCACCCAGCATCGCGTCGGTGGCCGGACGACGTTCGATGCGGTGCACGCGTTTTTGCAGGAAGTAATCGGGATAGTCGTAGGCCTCGCCTTGCACGTCTTGCGGCAAGGCCAGGGTCACCGCGCCGGTTTCGGCAGGGTCGGTGAGCACCCGCATGGCGTGGATCGCCGCGGTCATCAACTGCTCGGGGCGGTTGATGCGGTCCCAGTATTTGCTCACGGCCTTGAATGCATCGTTGGTGCTGATGCTCAGGTCGTGGAACTGTTCGATTTGCTGCAACACCGGGTCCGGCTGGCGGCAGGCGTAGACGTCGCCGGGCAACAGCAGCAAGGGAATGCGGTTGGCGGTGGCCGTCGCGGCAGCGGTCAGCATGTTCGCAGCGCCTGGGCCGACGGATGAGGTACAGGCGTAGATTTTGCGCCGCAGGTGTTGCTTGGCGAAACCGATGGCGGCGTGGGCCATGCCTTGTTCGTTGCGGCCTTGATGGACGATCAGGTCACCGCTGTCCTGCTCCAGGGCTTGCCCCAGGCCCAGCACGTTGCCGTGGCCGAAAATGGTAAAGATCCCGGCGACGAATTTGCTCTGGACCCCGTCGACCTCGATGTACTGGTTATCGAGGAATTTCACCAGGGCCTGGGCCATGGTCAGTCTTGTTGTGGTCATGCGGCACCTTCCTTTGAAGCTGAATCCGGTGTGTGCTGTGAAATGCGATCACTGTGGGAGCGAGCCTGCTCGCGATGGCGGTGTTTCAGGCGACATTTATTTTGAATGTGCCGCCGTCATCGCGAGCAGGCTCGCTCCCACAGTTGATCTCCATCAATTCGAATACGGTGTCAGGCCTGGGATTTGTTCAGGTGATTCATGCTTGCTCCAATGGCCTGCTCGATGTTGGCCAGGCCATGGACGCTGTCGGCAAACGGCTCGAATGACAGGTAGCCGCTGTAACCGCCGCTGAGCAAGGTGTCGATCTGTGCGGCATTGCCAAGAATGTCGCCCTCGCCCACCAACACTCTATGGCCGTCGCGTATCGTCGCCAACGGCGCCTCGGCATCCTCGACACCGGAGATATGCACCAGCCCGGTCAGCTCGGGGAAAAACTCCTGCTCACACGCCAGGTGATGGTGGAAGGTGTCGTGGACGAGCCGGAACACATCCAGCCCACCGACAACCTTGATCGCTTCCACCGCCGTGCGTTTACGCCGCAGCGAGCATTCTTCGAAACCCAACGGCTCGATGAAACCGAGAATGCCGTGATCGCGCAGGATCGGCGCCAGTTCACTCAAGGCGGTGCGCAACCCTGAAGCGCGCTCGGCTTCGCTACGAGTATCCGCGCGATCATTCAGCGGGCACATGACCACCCCCTGCGCGCCGCAATCACGAGCATAAGCCGCCAGTTTCAAGGCCAGCGTCCGGCGCTCGTCATTCCACACATCAAACGGGTACAGCGCGTTGATCGACAGCACGCTGATGCCTTGGGCCGCGCACAACTCGCGGACGCGCTCGGGCGCGGTGCCGTCTTCGATCTCGACACCCTTGAGGTCATTGCGAATCTCGATGGCGTCAGCCTTTAGGGCTACCGCCAGGTCGATGAACGCGGGCAGGGACAAACGTGGGGCGACCATACGGTTCAGGGCGAAACGCAGGGGTTTGCTCATTATTGTTATTCTCCGCACAGGTGAATCACTTGGCTGTCGGCATGCTGAATTCAGGGCCCTTGGCGATGCTGTCGGGCCAGCGTTGCATCACGCTTTTGTAGCGGCTGTAGAAACGGATGCCTTCTTCGCCATAGGCGTGATGGTCGCCGAACAGCGAGCGTTTCCAGCCGCCAAACGAGTGCCAGGCCATGGGCACCGGAATCGGCACGTTGATGCCGACCATGCCGACCTTGATAGTGCGTGCAAACGCTCGGGCGATGCCGCCGTCACTGGTGAAACACGACACGCCGTTGCCGAATTCGTGGGCGTTGATCAACGCCACGGCGCTGGCGAAATCCGGGACGCGGACGATGCCCAGCACCGGGCCGAAGATCTCTTGCTGGTAAATGCTCATCTCGGTAGTGACGTGATCGAACAACGTCGCGCCGACGAAGAAGCCGTTCTCCGCCCCCGGCACCTTGAACCCACGACCATCGACAATCAGCTGCGCGCCTTGCGCCACGCCCTGGTCGATAAAGCCTTCGACCTTGGCCTTGTGTTCGGCCGTCACCAACGGCCCCATGTCACTGTCGCCCTGCATGCCGTTGCCGACCTTGAGTTGATCGATGCGCGGCAGCAGTTTGGCAATCAGTTGGTCTGCAACATCGCCCACCGCCACAGCAATCGAGATCGCCATGCAGCGCTCGCCGGCCGAGCCGTAAGCCGCGCCGATCAAGGCGTCTGCGGCCTGATCCAGATCCGCGTCGGGCATGACGATCATGTGATTCTTCGCCCCGCCCAGCGCCTGCACCCGCTTGCCGCGCGAGGTGGCTTGCTGGTGGATGTACTCGGCAATCGGCGTCGAGCCGACAAAGGAAATCGCCTCGATGTCCGGGTGTTGCAGCAGCGCATCGACCGCTGTCTTGTCGCCCTGAACCACGTTGAACACGCCGTCCGGCAAACCGGCTTCGGTCAGCAAACGGGCCATCAGCAAACTGGCGGACGGGTCGCGCTCGGAGGGTTTGAGGATGAAGCAGTTACCGGTAACCAGCGCCAGCGGGATCATCCACAGTGGCACCATCACCGGGAAGTTGAACGGCGTGACACCGGCGCACACGCCCAGCGGCTGGCGCAGGTTCCAGTTGTCGATGCCGCCGCCGATGTTGTCGCTGAATTCGGTTTTCAGCAGGCTCGGCGCGCCACAGGCGTATTCGACGATCTCGATGCCACGGGTGACTTCGCCCTTGGCGTCGGAGAACACCTTGCCGTGTTCGCGGCTGATGATTTCGGCCAGTTCGTCGTGATGACGGTCGAGCAATTCCTTGAACTTGAACATCACCCGCGAACGGCGCAAGGACGATTGCTCGGACCAGGCCGGGAATGCTTTCAGGGCCGAGGCAACGGCATCGTCCACGGTCTTCGAACTGGCCAGCCCGACACGCGCTTGCACCTCGCCGGTCGCCGGGTTGAAGACATTGCTGAACCGCTCGCTACCGCTGTCTTGCACGTGACCGTCGAGGTAATGGCCGATGACCGGGGCGTCGCTCATTGTTCTTGTTCTCCGTTCGAATAGTGGAATTCAGGCTTTTTAGATCAGAGATCAAGTAGCCAGCTGTGCTGCGGATCGTTGTGGAACTGCCAGACCCGTTTCGGGCCGGCCATCACGTTCAGGTAATACGACTCGTAGCCGTAAGGCACGCTGACCGGGTGATAGCCCTTGGGCACGACCACGAGGTCGCTGTTTTCCACGGCCATGGCTTGATCGATGCTGCGGTCGTCGGTGTAGACGCGCTGGAACACGAAACCCTGGGGCGGGTTGATCTGGTGGTAATAGGTTTCTTCGAGAAAGCTCTGGTGCGGCAAATCGTCGGTGTCGTGCTTGTGCGGCGGGTAGCTCGACGAGTGTCCCGACGGCGTGCGCACTTCCACCACCAGCAGCGAATGGGCGGGCTCGGTGTCCGGCAGGATGTCGCAGACGTAACGGGTGTTGGCGCCCTTGCCGCGCACGCTGCGTTTCATGGTGTCGGGTTTGATCAGCCGTGGACCGAGGCCCTTTTCGGCTGAGCCCGGTGCAGCGCAGACGGCGATCTGAACATCGCTCAACGCGACGACCTGGGCCTGACTGCCCGGCGGCAAATAAGCGGCGAACGGCGATTTGTCCTCGAACACCGACTGGCGATCGCCGAGGTTGTCCCAGTCGAACGCCCCCTGCCCCGGCGCTTCACCCTTGATGCTGACCCGGCCGCTGAGCAGCACCAGGCACAGCTCTTTATCACCCGCCGCCACCGGCAAGGTTTCGCCGAGGCTTAGGCGGTAGGCAGCGAAGCCGACGTATTCCAGCTCACCTTTGCCCAACTCGACCATGGTCCGGCCACGGGCATTGCTTTTGACCAGCAGGCTCATAGCGCAATCCTCTCGTCGAGCAACGCACGCAAGGTGTCGTAGCCTTTTTTCGCGTAGACGTAACTCGGCGCCACGGCCGGGTCTTGCTCAGCCTCGACCACCAGCCAGCCGTGGTAATCGTTGGCCAGCAACACATCGAGCAGCGCGGCGAAGTCGATGTCGCCATCGCCGGGCACGGTGAAGGTGCCGTTGATGATGCAGTCCGGAAAGCTCCACAGGTTGTTGCGCGCCAGTTGCACCACCGGTTTGCGCACGTCCTTGAAATGCACGTGGCAGATGCGTTCGATGTGTTTGCGCAAGACGTGCAACGGCTCGCCGCCGCCCATGTAGCAATGGCCCGAATCGAACAGCAGACCGACTTCGCTGCCGGTCAACGCCATCAACTTGTCGATGTCGGCCGGGGATTCGACGTAAGCGCCCATGTGGTGGTGATAAGCCAGGCGCACGCCTTGGGACAGGGTGAAACGCGCCAGTTCGGTGAGCTTGTCGGCGTATTCCTGCCAGGCCTGTTCGGTGTGGAAACGCGGGCGTTCAACCAAGGGGATGCGCTGGCCCTGAATCGAGTCCGCCACTTCGCCGTAAACCAGCACCTTGGCGCCGTTCTTCGCCAGCAACTCGACGTGACTGCCAATGGCGTCGATTTCTTCGGCCACGGAACGGCGCGCCAGACGGCTGGAATACCAACCGGACACCAGCGCCAGATCGTAAGGCCGCAGCACGTCACCGACGCCTTTGGCATCCTTGGGGAATTTGCCGTTGAGTTCAAAACCTTCGTAACCGATCTTCTTGCCTTCGCTCAACGCGGTGCTCAACGGCGTCTCGCCACCGAGGGACGGCAAGTCGTCGTTGCTCCAGGAGATCGGGTTGATGCCAATTCGGATAGCGGGCATGGCTGCACCTTTTTGTTGTTTTCTAAATTTCCGTTGAGTCTGAGGCCGACTTCGCGGGCAAGCCTCGCTCCTACAGATCAACGCGGCTTCCCGTAGGAGCGAGGCTTGCCCGCGAAGAACGATAACGCGGTGTCGCGTCAGGCGCGGGCCGTGCGCCAGGCGTCGATGAGTTCGACGAAGGTGCCCTGCACCTGAGCAATCAGCGCCTCATCATCGATTTCACCGGCCAGCCACGCGCGGCTCGGTTCCTGGAAGATCGTCCTCCCGACCGCGAACCCGCGACAGGTCTGGCTCTGGCTCGCTTGCTGAAACCCTTCGGCCAGTGCCGCCGCCGGCGCATTCAGCCCCAGCAACACCACGCCCCGGCAATACGGATCTCGCTCCTGAATCAACTCATCAAGCTGCTTCCACTCCTCGGCACTCTGCGCTTCGATCTTCCACCACGCCGGGTAAATCCCCAGGTTGTAGAGGCGTTTAAGCGCGCGATACAGCACGTCCGGATGGGTCGACGGATGATCCTTGGGCGGGATGATTTCCAGCAGCAGTTCATGACCGCTGACCTGGGACGCCTGATACAAACCCTTGATCTGCGCTTCCTGTTCCAGGCGCAGCAACGGCTCATCATCAGGATGAAATTGCACCAGGCACTTGATGATCTGCTCTTGCGGCCAGGCGATCAGGTTGCTGCCGATCGAGCGCCCATGTTCGAAGGCCAACGGCCGCGAGCCCTGCACTTCCACCGGCCGCGCCACCCACCAGCCACGACCGGTGGCGGCGTTCAGCGAGTCCTGGCCGAAACGCTGATCCGCCAACAAGCCGACATCCGCCTCGATCCCTTGCTCGCGCAAATCCGTTTCGACCCGCTCCACGGCTTTGATAAAGAGTTGCTTGAGTTCGCAGATGGCGTTGAGGTCACGACCGCCCTTTTGCGCCAGCTCCACCAGTTGGCCACGGTGATCAAAGGCAAAAATGAACAGCTGCTTCCACTGTTTGCGCGGCACGCTGACCTGATGCAGACGCTGCAGCACTTCGTCCTGATCCGGCCGGGTGATCGGCACCGGGCTGTTGAACAGGTAATCGAGTTCGGCGCGGGTCGGCATCGCCGGGGCGCAGGCATGACGCGACACCACCAGCCCGCCGCAAGCATTGGCCAACTGGCAGCAGCGCTCATCGCTGGCGTCTTCCAGCCAACCGCTGAGGAAACCCGACATGAATGCATCGCCGGCCCCCAACACGTTGAGCACTTCCACCCGGACGCCGGGGTAAATCGCCCCGTCTTCAAGCCGCACCGGAATCACTCCGTGAATCACCGTGCAACCCTGCGGCCCGAGCTTGACCACCAGCGTCGCGTCGCTCAAACGCCGAACATTGCGCAACGCCGCGAGCAAATCCTCGGAACCGCCCGCAATCAAAAACTCTTCTTCAGTGCCGACAATCAGGTCAAAACGCGGCAGGATTTTCTGCACATGCTGGCTGACGTTCTGATCGGCAACAAACCGGGTTTCCCCGTCTGCCTTACCCGCCAGCCCCCAGAGCACCGGGCGATAATCGATATCGAGCACCCGTTTGACGTTGTGCTTCTCGGCGTAATCCAGCGCCTGGATGCTCGCCTTATAGACGCCGTCGGTGGAGAAATGGGTGCCGGTGATCAGCAAGGCTTTGCTGGAGGCAATAAAGGCTTCGCTGATGTCCTCGGCCCGCAGCGCCATGTCGGCGCAGTTTTCGCGGTAGAAGACTAAAGGAAAGGTTTCGCGGTCCTTGAGACCGAGCAGGACCATGGCGGTCAGGCGTTCCGGATCGACCTTGACGCCGCTGACGTCACAGCCTTCACGCGCCAGGGATTCCAGGAGGAACCGCCCCATGTGGTCGTCCCCTACCCGGCTCAACATCGCCGATTTCAGGCCCAGTCGAGCGGTGCCGAACGCGATGTTGGCGGACGATCCCCCAAGGTATTTGGCGAAGCTTGAAACATCTTCCAGCCGCGCCCCGACTTGCTGCGCATAGAGGTCGACGCCAAGGCGCCCCAGGCAAATCAGATCCAATTGACGCCCACTGGCAAAACGAGTCTGGCCCATGCTGGCTCCTGTTATTTTTATCAGCCTGCGTTCGGGGCGATGGAGGCGCCGAACGCTCTTGGTGGGATGCAGACTAAAACGACCGGGACCGAACAATCAATAATTATTCCAAATAATTTTTACGTGGAATATTTTTTCCAATAAACTTCTACAAAAGCATTCCAGACACAGTGCATCGTTTCAGCAAACCGCACGCCGGCCGCAAGCTCAAGATTTTATTTCGGCCTACCCTGTAGACTGCGCACAGCCAACCTATTGTCAGGGGCCGACACACCAGTCAGCCCTATAAGAACAAGCCAGAAGGATTCCCTATGTCCCGCACCGATCAGCCGGCTACGACCGAGAGCACGCCCGACAGCGATCTCGCCAGCCCCCCGATCAATGCCGAGCGTCTGTTGCAGCTGATCACCAACGAATACGAAAGCCTGCCGCGCCAGCTCAAACGCATCGCCAGCTACATGAGCCAGCAAAGCGACCGGATCATGGTCGACCGCATCAGCGACATCGCCCGCGAGTGCGAGGTGCACCCGTCGGCCATCGTGCGGTTCTCGCAGCGTTTCGGGTTTAGCGGTTTCAGCGAAATGCAGGCCCTGTTCCGCGAGGCGTACACGCACAAGACCACGCCGGTGCAGAACTACCAGCAGCGCATTCGCAGCATGATCGCCAACAAATCGCAGAAAGCCAGCGGCGGCGACCTCGCACGCGAGTGCATCGACGCGACCCTGTCCGGCATCGAACGGCTGGGGCTGGAACTCGATGACCAGGCCTTCGACAAAGCCGTGGACCTGGTGGTCAACGCCGACAACATCTACGTGGTCGGCGTGCGCCGCTCGTTCGCCGTCGCGGATTACCTGGTCTACAACCTGCAACACACCAACAAGCGCATCCACTTGGTCTCCGGCCTTGGCGGCAGCTACCGCGAGCAGATGCGCAGCGTGCGCGCCAATGACCTGGTCATCGCCATCAGCTTCACGCCCTACGGCAAGGAAACCCAGCACTGCCTGCGCATCGCCCAGCACAACCAGGCGAAAACCCTGATCATCACCGACAGCAACCTCTCGCCCCTGGCCAAACGCGCCAACACCGTGCTGCTGGTCAACGAAGGCAGCTCGTTCGCCTTCCGCTCGTTGAGCGCGACGTTGTGCCTGTGCCAGGCGCTGTTCATCGCCGTGGCCTATCGCCTGGAATTGAAGGTTGACGAGATTCACGAACAGGTCGGTTTCGAAGATTAACCAAGGCCGTTTGCAGGTCGCCGAACCTCAGCTAAGGTAGTCCATCCCGACATGGACACCTGAAGGAGCGGCTCAATGAAACTGATCGGCATGCTGGATTCGCCCTACGTGCGGCGCGTGGCTATTTCCGCCAGACACCTGGGTATCGACCTGGAGCACGAATCGGTTTCGGTGTTCCGCCATTTCGAGCACTTCCAGCAGATTAACCCCGTGGTCAAGGCGCCGACCCTGGTGCTGGACGACGGCGAAGTATTGATCGACTCGACCCTGATCATCGACTACCTCGAAGCCCTCGCCGGCCCTGGCAAAAGCCTGATGCCCGACGACCTCAAGCAACGACTGCGCGCATGGCGCCTGATCGGGCTCGGGTTGGCGGCGTGCGAAAAGTCCGTTCAGCTTTACTACGAACGCAACCTGCGCCCCGCCGAAATTCAATACCAGCCTTGGGTTGAGCGCGTCGAAGGGCAACTCGCCGCAGCCTATTCAGCGCTTGAACGCGAACTGGAAAAACAGCCTCTGGCAAACGGTGCCTTGATCGAACAAGACGGCATCACCCTCGCCGTCGCCTGGAGCTTCACCAACCTGGTGACACCGGACCAAGTCGACGCCTCACGCTTCCCGCGCATCGCCGAATTCACCGCGCAGGCGGAAAAGCTTGAGGCCTTCATCAGTACCCCGATAACCTGACCGGCCCCCTAGAACGGACCCGACCATGACCGCCGCCGAACAGCCTGCCCCGGCGCTGCACGACGGGTCCGCTAGGCACTTTCTGCGACTGGCGACGAGTACGCGGGATAATCGATGTAGCCATGCGCGCCCCCGCCGTAGTAAGCCTCCCTTCCCGCTTCGGCCAGTGGCCAGCCATGGCGCAAGCGATTGACCAGATCGGGGTTGGCTATAAACGGCCGGCCAAACACCACCAGGTCGCTTAATCCTTCTTCGATGGCCTGCTGCGCGGTTTCAAGGGTGAACCCGCCCGACACCATCAAGGTGCCGTCGTAAGCGGCGCGGAAGTCTTTTTGAAAGTCCGCCGTGCCGAGATGGCTCGCATGCAAGTAGGCAATCTGGCGTTGCGACAGTGCTCCGGCCAGAGCGAGCCAAGTGGCCTCTTCGCCATCGAACGGGTGCAGATCCGCCAAGTGGGCGAAAGGCGACACGCGCACACCCACCTTCGCACTGCCGATCTGCGCACTCACCGCATCGACCGTCTCAAGCAGCAATCGCAGGCGATTCGCAATCGGTGCACCACCGTAGCGGTCTTCACGTGTGTTGAAGCCGCCGTTGATGAATTGTTCAAACAGATAGCCGTTGCCGGCGTGAATTTCGACACCGTCAAAACCTGCCGACAGGGCGTTGGCCGAGGCCAGGCGAAAGTCTGCAATGACCTGCCGAATCCCCTCGGCATCCAACGCCACGGGCGCACTCACCGCAACTTGCGCAGGCTTGCCGTCGCTGTCGTAGGCATGCACCAACGTTTGACTGGCGGGCATGGCCACAGGCGCGACAGGCGAGCGTCCGTCCAACAGCGAAGAGTGCGAGACGCGCCCCACATGCCAGAGCTGGAGGAACATGCGTCCCCCGGCTTGATGAACCGCATCAGTCACGCGCTTCCAGCCTTCAATTTGCGCTGCGCTGTGGATCCCCGGGGTATACAGGTAGCCACGTCCCTGCGGAGAAACCTGCGCGCTTTCACTGATGATCAGGCCGGCTCCGGCGCGCTGGGCGTAGTAGGTCGCCATGTCTTCAGACGGCACGGTGCCCTCGACGCGAGCGCGGGTCATCGGCGCCATGACGATGCGATTGGGCAGCACCTGATCCGCGAGGTCATAAGAGTCGAAAAGTGATGACATGAGTGATTCCTCCGCGTGATCTCAGGCGTGTGACGGGAAGTAAGGCAAAACGTACTCGCCGAGTTCGTCGAGGATTTCGCCATAGGGTTGACGGCTGACCTTGGGGTTGAGCGCGATGTGCGAAACACCGGCAGATTGCGCGTGCTCCAGGTAATTGCGCAGGCCGTTGCGCCCTGCCCGGAAGCCACCCTGGATGCGCTGGAATGGCTGATCCGGGTTGTCGCTGAGGTCGAAATAGCCACCCAGGCCCAACGGCTTAAAGGCGTTGCGGTTCTCTGCCTCCTGCACGGCGGCGTGCCAGCTTTCACCCAACGATGGCAACCGCTCGGGGCTTTGGACGCCGGCAAGATAGCCATCAAGGTGCTGAGCCAACCATTCAACGCTCTGTTGCGCCTGGCCGACAGCAATTGACGGGACGCGGCCATACGGCGCTTTCGGCACCAGGTCCAGGTTTCCGTGTGAGCCACCGAATCGCTCGGAGCGGAAACGCGGAAAGCTCTGCTCGATCAGGGTTCGAAACACCGAAAAAGCATCACGGTAACGATCGCCACGGGATTCATAATCGATGCCCAGCATCGGGTAATCACTGTATCGATCACCCGAGGACAGCCCCAACACCAGTCGACCTTCACTGAGTTGATCGAGGGACGTCGCTTGCTTGGCCAGATACATCGGATCACGGGTCGGCAACACAATACCCGTGGTGCCCAGGACAATGCTGCGGGTGGCGGCGGCCAGGTAACCGATGTAGACCAGCGGCTCAAAGATCTGCGCCACATCACCATAATCCGGGTCGTAGAAAGGTATGTCGCGCATCCATAAGGCACCAAAGCCAAGCGCTTCGGCGCGTTGCGCCATCTCCACGTGATCACGCATGGTCGGCGCCGGTCTGCCCGGGTGGGTTTCGAGGGGCAAAATCAGGCCAATCGTGAGCGCCTGCGGTTTAAACAAGCGTTGAAACCCGGGATGGCGCTCAAGCGAAGGATGGGCGGTCGGTAAAGTCGCAGGTTGAGCTGGCGGCGAGAAGTGGGTGGCGGTAGTCATGATGGCAGTCCCGTGAGTGACGATGACTGACATATTTATTGATTCCCCAGGCTGGATAAACAGCAGTTCGCGCCCCTTACACGGTCCGCTGAGTCCCCAATATCGCTATCTTTCCCACGGCACGCCTGTTTCCCAACGCTCGATCAACAGGTCAATAAACCTGCGAACGCGGGGGGACAGGTGACGCTTGCTGGTGTAGACGACTCTGATGGGATCAGGCGGTGCGCGATAGGGTTTCAACACTTCCACTAACGTGCCATCGCGCAGGTCGTTACCGGTAATGTAGGTCGGCAGATGAATCAGGCCGATGCCTGCCAGCGCCGCTTCTCGCGTGGCTTCTGAACTGTCGATGTTCAGTCGCCCCGGCTGTTCGTAGAGATGAAGGCCGGCAGGTGTCTGGTAACGCCAGACGGTCGGCCGCTCGCCACTGAATAAAGCGATGGTGTCATGCCCGACAAGGTCAGCGGGCGTTTGCGGCACGCCGCGTTGGGCCAGATAAGCAGGCGATGCACACGTCGCGAATTGCTGCCAAGCCACGGTACGGGTAAATAATTGGGAGTCATCTTTGGGCGTGCCAATTCGTATGGCGATGTCGATGCCCTCCTCGATCAGATCAACAAAGCGATCGGTAAACCAGACATCCGCCCGCAGTTCAGGCCACTGCTTCAGATAAGCATCCAGAATCGGCAGAATGTGGCGCTGACCAAAGGACAGCGGTGCCGTGAGCTTAAAAGTCCCGGTGGGCCGCCCACGACGCAAGGCCATGGTCGCTTCCACTTCATCCAGATCTTCGAGAATCTGACGCCAGCGCTCATAGGCGACCTGCCCCTCGTCAGTCAGACTCAGTTTGCGCGTCGTGCGATTGAGAAGCCGTGCGCCCATCCGGCTTTCCAGGCGAACTATACTTTTCCCCACCGCCGACCGGGTCAGGCCAAGAGAAGCCGCCGCAGCGGTAAAGCTTCCAGCCTTTACGGCGCAGACAAATGCAGCGATGTCACCCAATCGGTTGGCTTCCATGGTCAGCTCTACTCCAGGACTTGCATAGAGTGTATGTGGAGCATGAGGCCCATAAAATTTCCTGTTCATTTATCAATAGGACCGGATCATGATCCTCAAGCGCGCAGGCTCGCAACCCTCGATAAAAGGCCCGGAAGCGTACTTCACAGGCACCGTCCGTATGGGCCCACTCAACTCCCCTCCCGAACCGGCCCGAGCGTCCATCGTCAGCGTCAGCGTCAGCGAACGTCGATCCCCCAGGGGAATGATTTGACCCGTGAGCCCGCCACTATCACGGAATTCGCCGCGCAGACAGAAAAGCTTGAGGCTTTCATCAGTACCCCGATAACCTGACCGGCCCCCTCGAACGGACCCGACCATGACCGCCGCCGAACAACCTGCCCCGGCCCTGAAGGAAATCTTCAACGCCGAACGCCTCAAACACATCGCAACCGAAATGACGGCGGTCTACCCGGCGTTCAACGCCAAAGCCTTCCTGAAAATGGCCAACGACGGCCTCGCCGACCTGTCGATCATGCAACGCATGGCCCGCGTCAGCGAATGCCTGCACGCCGTGCTGCCGCTGGACTACGACGAATCCCTCGAAGTCCTGCGCGCCCTCGCCCCCCGCCTCAACAGCGGCTTCGTCAGCATCTCGCTGCCGCACTACGTGGCGATGTATGGCGCGCATGATTTCGAGCAATCGATGGACGCGCTCAAATACTTCACCGCATTTGGCTCGGCAGAATTTGCCATCCGGTATTTTCTGCGCAGCGATCTGCAACGGTCATTGGCGCTGATGCAGGCATGGTCTCGGGATGAGAACGAGCATGTGCGGCGCCTGGCCAGCGAAGGCAGTCGACCGCGTTTGCCGTGGTCGTTTCGGTTGGAGCAGATTCAGAGCGATCCGACATTGGCGGCGGCGATTCTCGACAACCTCAAGGCAGATGACAGCCTTTACGTGCGCAAGTCGGTGGCCAATCACCTGAATGACATCACCAAGGACCATCCGGAGTGGGTGCTGGACTTGATTGAGGGGTGGTCGCTGGAGAACAAACATACGGCGTGGATTGCCAAGCATGCATTGCGCAGTTTGATTAAGCAGGGGAATCAGCGGGCGTTGGCGATTATTGGGGCCAGTGGGAAGGCTGAGGTTGAGATTGTTGGGGTGAAGGTGGAGCCGGCGGTGATTCGGTTGGGGGAGAAGATTACGTTGTCGTTTGCGGTGAAATCCACGGTGGCGGAGAGTCAGCGGTTGGTGATTGATTATGCGATTGATTATGTGAAGGCCAATGGCAGCACTTCGGCGAAGGTGTTCAAGCTGAAGGCGTTGACGTTGGCTGGCAAGGCGACTGAACGGGTCAGCCGTGGGCAGCAGATCAAGGAGCTCACCACTCGCAAACACTACGTGGGCAAGCACGCAGTGCACATCCTGGTGAATGGCGAACGCCTCGCCAGCACCTCCTTCGAAATCCTAGCCTAACTTTTTTGTAGCAGCTGCCGAGCAGCGCGAGGCTGCGTTCGGCTGCGAAGCAGTCGTGAAATCAGGCAACGGGTTCTTTCAGGCAAACCGCGTTTACTGGCTTGCGAAGACCACGTCCTCAAACGCAGCCTCGCCCTGCTCGTCAGCCGCTACACATGCAGGCTCTGATTGCATGTTAAGTAAATCCACCCCGCTATCTCCAGACCCATCTTGCCAGCACATCAAAAATGGCAGCATCGCCGGATGGTCGCGCCTTATTTTGTCTTTTTCGTGGGCGTACATCTGGTGTGAACAGCGAGCTGCCCCTGCCCGACTTCTTCCTTGAGCTGTTCAGCTGCGTACTGACATGCCTCCAGATTCTCGTACTCAGCATGATCAATCGATGCAACGGGCGACGCGCCGCTAAGAACGACCCAGAGAATGTACTTCATGATGCCTCCGATGCTATTAGAAGTGAGGGAGTCTACCTGTGGATTGATGGCCATGGCATGGGGGCATTAACTAGGCAAAGGTGGTGCCGGGAGTTGAGAAGCTAAAACGGGAATTGGTGTATTTTTCGGTCCTTTTTGGAAAATACATCCTCCCTTTTTTCCGCTGTCGTGGTCAGCAGATCAAGGAGCTCACCACGTGCAAGCACTATGTGGGCAAATATGCAGTGCACATTCTGGTGAATGCCTTGCCGGCACCTCATACGAAATCCTCGCCTGAGACACGCCGTTCTTCTGTAGGAGCGAGTCTTGCTCGTGATGGCGTCAGGCCTGAACTGCCGCGTTATCGCAAAAAATTGCTCTTTGTGTCGTTCGTTTGGGGGCGATTACAGCTTGGCGACGGGCAGCATTCGGCCAAAAGCAGCCATTCGGCTGGATCTTTCGACCCTTTCCGGTCCCCCGTGTCTGCGAGCTAAAGCCATTTCTTAGCGTCCGAGTGAGGGCGGCCCATAGAGCTCGGTTTCCCAGTCTTCAAGAGGCGGCGTTACTTTGAAAGATGGGTCGCAGTATGACCTTAAGTAGTCAGTCGCTCTCCTTTGGGCGTAGGTGAAATTGAGCACGTTGCCTTCGCTGTCCATCTCTATTACGTTCGCGAATATCGCGAAGACCATCTCAATTGCACTCGGCTCAGATCCATAAATGTCGAGGTACTCTACGTTTTCAAGCATGTAGTGGCTTCCACTTGCCATGAAGTACGCAAATGTTCGGAGTGCTCCACTGAAATCATTACTTAGCTTCTTCATGTACATTTTCTTTTAGTAAATATTCTGGATTTAACTGCTTCATAATCAAGCATCTGCTTTTTTGCCGTTTTATTGTGGTCGAGACAGGCCCGAACCGATCCAAAGCGGCCCTTCGCGAAAATCAGCTAATAGCCATTTCATCGAGATGTGCAGCAAATGCCCAGTAGTAGACAGAGTGCGCTCAGGTGGATTCGTCATTGTTTTTGGAGGTTCTGGCATCAGGACGGTGCAGCCCCGCTGTGTCCCGCCAGTACAATGTTTCTTCGAGCTGGAAGCTTATCAGGAAGAGGGATGAGCACGTCTGAGCGATGGATTGCGCTATTTTGTCCAGATCGTCCATAGCAGACTGCCCCTCCGGCTCGGGGCCTTTGATTCTGATGGTACAACGCATAGCAACACGGAAGTCGATGCCCTTCGTATCCTCGGAGTAAATTGTTGAGTCCGTGATTACGCCATCGGTACTCAACGTTAGTCCCGAGATAAAGGTAGCTTCCAAACTGTCGCCAACTACGTTGATTTCGCAGGCATCAGCATCGTTTAAGGCTTTCCTCAATGTCGGGGCTGTGAGTGCATTATCCGCTTCCAGGTACAGATCAAGACTCATTTGAAACCCTTCTTCCTGCGTGAACATTTGCTCAAAAGTTTTTGAGTACGATTGTCGCGGCAGTGTATTGGTCAGCGGTTCGAATGTCTGCTCCTGGCCGATTACTGCCCTTGACCTTTGCAATCAAATGCAGCTTTTTCTTCATCCACAACGAATTCTCGCTTCATGCGCTGACCAGTGCATGCGAGCGCTGATCGCCTGATCATTGCATACGCCCATCACCACGGATTTCTATTCGAGGATCTGTTCTGATAGGTTACGACGCTCTCACGGATTTGACAGGAGGTCATAGTGGCTAAGCCAGCGGCGCGTAAGAGTGATCCATACAGTTGCCCCTTGCCGGGGCACGGTACTAATCCCATTGCGACAGGCTCTCCCGACGTGTTTTTCGATGGCCTTTCCGCAGCACGTCAAGGCGACACCTGCACGTGCGGCAGTGCGCTTTCATCAGGGCTGTCTTCGACTGTGTTCATCAACGGCAAGAATGCCGCAACCATCGACAGTGGTGGCACCCATGGCGGCGTTGTAGTTGGCGGGTCGGGGACGGTGATAATCGGCAGTACCCATACACCCTGCGAGTTTGTTCCTCCCTCGCTGTTGGCGGGTTACGCGAGCTGGATTGGCTTCAGAATCCCCGCTGAAGAAAGCTATGAGGGCTTATCGTGCACCGCGCACTTTGAAGATGGCTCATCGCTTCCCGGTGTATTCGATAAGGACAACGCTGTTAAATTTTCGAATCCATCGGGCAAGACGTGCGTGATGCTCAAGTTTGAAGAGCAAGCATCCGCAGAGGCCCCCTCTCTTACCGAGAGCCTATTGAACACAATTCTAGGATAAGGACCATCCTATGACAGAGCCGTACATTGTCACTGGCAGCTATGTTGTTCAGCGTGAGCACGCCTTGCAAGACTCTCCTCTCGACAGGGCGTTAGAGCTGATGGAAGGCACTGCCCTGAGGTTTTCGCTGGATGCCATCTCTGATGAAAAAGTCAGGGCAAGCTACACCAGGAACATCAATCGCATGTCTCAGCAAACTCGGGATGACGTGAAAGCTGGGAAGATTACCGCGCAAGAAGGTGTGAAGTTCAGTCATGAAATGCGAAACAAAATCATGATGGAACATCGCAAATTCACCTCTGCGCAGGGTTTGGCTATCGTCCAAAGGAAGAAAAAGGACGGAAAGGGGCTCATAACGCTCTTGAATATGTACGCTGAAAGCCTATTCCAAAAGGGTTACGACAGCCTTTCAGAAGTAGAAAAGAATAAGGTCCACTACACCATTCTGGAATCCTCCGGTCGTGATAATGCCAAATTCACGACCGGCACCAAGAAAATGCTGATCATGGGCAAGCTCGGCGTTCTGGTGACGGCCGCTCTGGCGACCTATCAAATACTGGATGCTGAAAACAAACCTAAAGAAGCGGCGCGCCAAGGCATCATTGTGGGTGCGGGTGCGTTGGGCGGCATCTTCGCGGGGATGGGCGTCAGCACGTTTTGCGGCCCTGCCATGCCCATTTGCGCGATTGCGATTGTCTTGGCTGGAACAGTTGCCGGCGGTTTCGCGGGCGAAGCGGTTGCGAGTTCACTGGATGAAGAACTGGAGGAGTTTTCGCATTGGGACATCTTCTGACTGAACCACAACTGACAAAGATCAGAGCCGCACTCTCCGAGCCATTCAACGATTTTCCGGTCGAGTATGACTTTGTAGCGCAGAAGGTCAGAGGCGTTGACCCTGACATTCTGTACGAAATCCTCTATTCAGAAGTCGCACCGGTGTGTTTCACCAATCTAGTGGCCGCTGTACCACCGGTATGGACGGGCTTCGATCCCGACATACTCAGGGAATCGATAGAGACAAGGCTGGTAGCAAGAGAGCGTAATTGGTTTCGCCGGCAGTTCGATAAAGTGCTGGTTCGCTGGCTGAAATATAACTACGCCTACATCTGGAAAGAGATCTCCAGCAGGCTTTGAACCGGAATGCACTAGGGTCAAGAGACTTGCTGAACGTTATAAAAAACCCGCTGACCATTTGTGGCTGCTTTCCATTCAGAAAGTCAGGCAGCTTTTGGCCGGTGCGTTAGGCGGCGCACTGCTGGATGGGGCATCAGTGCATTGTGGCGCCCTGGAGCCCCGATCTGCGCAATTGGGGAGGTCTTGATGGGATCGGTCGTCGGTGGCGTCGCGGGCGGAGTGGTCGCGGAATCGCTGGATGAGGAACTGGAGGAATTTTCGCGTTGGGACATTTTCTGACCGAACCACAACTGACAGACGTCAGAGCCGCACTGTCCGAACCATTCAACTATTTTCCGACCGATTACGACTACATCGCGCGCCAGGTCAAAGGCGTCGAACCTGACGTACTCTACGAAATCTTTTACTCAGAAGTGGCGCCCGTTTGCTTCTCCAACCTTGCAGCAGTCTTGCCCTCTGTCTGGACAGGCTTTGACCCCGACTGGCTCAGAGCGACGATCGAGGAAAGGCTCGCGGCGCGGAAGCGTAATTGGCTACGCAGGCAGTTTGATAAGTTGCTGGTCCGATGGCTGCGATACGAATACGACTACATGTGGAAGGAAATTGCTTGCAGGCTCTGAACCCGAACGCTCAATGGACTGTTTACTCGCTGAACATCCTGAAAAACCGGTGACCATTCCTGGCTACTTTCTGCTCCCGTTTTAGCCAGCTTTTGGGCTACGACCGCCAGCAATTATCCAATTTTCGGCCAAAAAACTGAGACCTCATGGATACCGTTGCCGACTTGCCCTCCCTCTGTGACGACGGACTAACCCACCGTCACAGAGGGTTCGCCCTTACTCCTTCACTTCAACCTTATCCAGCGCCTGATTCACCGCCAATTCCCCCAACATCACCACCTGCGTAATCCCCAGCAGCGTCTTGCGGTGCGAGTTATCCAGCAACGCCGCAAAATTGCTGAGCATGGTAGTGGCCGAGCCCAGTGATTCGCTGGCGTTGGCCAGCAGGGATTCGGTGTCGTATGCCGGGTTGGCGAGGAACATGGGTTCGGGTTCGTGGGTGCTGGCCATGATGTTGGCACCTGGATTGAGGTAGTGGTCGAGGGCGCGTTCGGCGGCTTCGTGGAGTTTTTTGGAATCGAGGGATTCGTAGGGGGATGCCGGATTGGTGTCTGGTGGGTTGGGTGTTGGTTTGATCATGGTGAAACCTCTAGCGCGAATATTTCAAGGAACCATCACTCTCTCGCTACCAAACGGAGGGTGGCGGCCATACGCGGGTTGGTAGACCGGTCGCACTAGAACCCGGCGCCCACAAGTGGGCCCCACGCATGACCACCATGAACGCAAAGTCTTGTGAAACCGACTGCGTAAAGGTGAAGCCATGAGTCTAGAACGATCCGGGCTACCAAACCCGATCACTGTTTTTCAGTGACCCCGCCACGATAGAACCCGTGTCCTAGACGCACAAGCCGGCGGATTCTGGCGTACGCGTAGGTAATGACGCAAGGCGTTGTAGGCCTTGGGACGTAACACTGAGTGTCTTTAAACGTGAGCTTTGAAACCTGTTTAAGTGCATCAACAGTCGAGCAAAACATCCGAGCCTGGATCTGGGGCGTCAGGTCTGACGCCATCGCGAGCAGGCTCACTCCTACAGGGGATTGTGTCGGCCTGAACGTTCGGGGCGAGTTTGCCTCTACTTGATGGGATGACTGGACCGGGCCGGCCTCGGATCATGGATTGATTTTCAAATGCCGATTTCACCGGAAATTTGAGGTGGCACGGATACGGTTGCCGACGGACTCTCCCCCTTTGACGAACGAACCGACCGCCACAAAGGGGTTTGGACTTACTCCTTTACCCCAACATTACCAACCGGGTAATTCCCAACAACGTTTTGCGGTGCGAGTTATCCAGCAACGCCGCAAAATGGCTGAACATGGTCCTAGCCGAGCCCACTGATTCGCTGGCGTTGGACAGCATGGATTTAGTGTCGTTAACGACTCGTCTAAACCCAAGGGGCTGCTTTGGGTCGATCTCCGCCCTCCACGACCGGCAGTCTTTTTCAAAAAGTTTTCTGAATGTAATCGGTTGTCCTCCAGCTGAGTGACTCAAACGCAATACAAGTTCACAACAGCCTTTGCTGACCGCACACGTGCAACCCACACAAGAAAACGCAGCAGCTATCGCCCTCGATATTTAGCTGAATGGGGTCGGCTTTTATTGTGCGGCCGCACCTCCACCACTGCATATGAGCTGCTTTTAGGGGCCCGCGACACTTTAAACCTTCCAGTTCGCACGGCTGATCGACGGCAATAACATTCATGGGATGCGAGGGTTTCGCATACGTGACCGGGTAAGGATTGCCGAATTTCACATAGTCTTAAAGACTAGTCAGTAGTCATACGGACTAATATCTGTGTTGTACATATGACGACATGAATTCCTATCTAATTGATATATAAAGAATAAAATATTGGCATGCTTTATGGATTGTTTAGAGAAATGAACCCCGAAGCAGGAATACGCCATGTCTCGTTCTATCCTCCTACCTTTCACCCTTTTCTTGTTGCTCTCGCCCGTGTGTATGGCCGATCAGGTCGTTCGTGAGGTGCCTGATACCACCGCCGGCAAGGCCGTCGGTGTCGTGACCGGGTTGATGGTCGGTGCCGTGGGTGGCCCCGTTGGAGCACTGATCGGTGCCGGCGCCGGATTCTTTGCCGGCAGCTCGGTTCAAGAAGCAACCGGCCTCACGGAAACCGCTTACGAAGTGAAAGACACCCAAGGCGAAATCAGCACCGTTCGCTCGCCCAATGCTCGCTTCGAACCGGGTCAGCAAGTCACCCGGAAAGGCCCGCGCCTGATACCTCAGGACAGCTGAAACCGCCATCGCCACAAACTCCTTTTTAGGATCCGCTCATGGGTCGGATCCTCTTTTTTCTCAGTATGCCCCTCAGTCAGTTGACTGATTTATAACGACTAAAAATAGAAGTGCCTAAGCCGTGGGTGCGCCGAATTCGAATTCGCAGCAACAACTTTTCAATCATTTCAGGGGAAACACAATGCAAGCCATCAACGCCAAAGTCTTGAGTGCACTGGAAAACGTCATGGTTATTTCCACCACTGACTTGCAAGGCAACATCACTTACGTCAATGACCTGTTTTGCAAGCTTACCGGGTACACCAAAGAGGAATTACTGGGCCAGCCACATAACGTGGTGCGCCATCATTCGGTGCCAAAGAGCACCTACAAACAGATGTGGGACACCATCAAGAAAGGTGAGATCTGGACCGGCGTGATCCCCAACGTTGGCAAGGGCGGCGGCCTGTACGTGGTAGATACCACGGTGCAGCCGCTGTTTGATGAACAGGGAAATATCGTCGAGTACATCAGTATCCGCAGGGTAATCAACGACTTGATGAGTGACTTCGAAGCACTGGAGTTTTCCAAGGAGCAATTCGACGAACATTACGACAGGTAACCGTCATGACAGACGTAATCGAACGCATTGTGATCGGTTACGGCTCTGAGTCCGGCAATGCACGCGGGTTGACGCAACGCTTATTGCGTCTGCCCTGTCTGCAGCCGTATGAACTGGCCGTGCAGGATCTCAACTCGCTGAACCTCGACAAACTGACGCCTCGTGACGTGTTGATCATCGTTTGCAGCTCTTTCGGCGACGGTGATCCGCCGGGAAATGCCGATCGTTTCATGGATCAACTGAATGCTTCGCCATCCCTGAACGGCCAGCCCTACGCGATCTTCGGGCTGGGCGACACGGCTTACCCGACCTTCTGCGGTTTTACCAAAAGCCTGGATGCCGCACTGCTGCAAAAACAAGCCCGCCCGTGGATCACCCGCGTGGACGCCGACACCGATTTCGACGGTTTTTTCGACATCTGGTGCGCAACCCTTGCAGCAGTGCTCAAGGGTGATCGGCGTGCCGGCAGCACCTTGAACCTGCAAGTCACCGCCTATGGCGAAAACGCCGCGTGGCCGGCACGCGTCATCTCTCGCACCCGGCTGAACACCACGGCGCCTTACGCCTGGCAGATTCGCCTCGACATTGAAGGCAGCGGCATCAAGTACCGTGCGGGTGACAACCTGTACGTGCTGGCGCAAAACGATCCGCAACTGCTGGCGCAAATCAGCCAATGGTTCGGCCGCGAAGAGGCCGCCACTTTGCTGACTACCAAGGAGCTTCGGCAGCTGGGCAAATCGCTGCTGCGCGAACTTGCTCGGTGCAGTCAGCACGACACCTTGAAAACCTTACTGAAAGTCAGCAACCGCAAGGATCTGGAAGTCTATCTGTACGGCAAGGATGTGCTCGACGTGCTGGACGATTTCTGTGATCCCGCGCAGCTGAGCCTGGAAGATTTGATCGAATGGTTGCCCGACTGTTTGCCGCGCGCCTATTCGATTGCCTCTCATGACAACCCCGGTTACGTGGACGTGTGCATTCGCGAAATCGCTTATGACATGGCGGACCGCTCGCGCACCGGCACCGCGACCGGGCACCTCACCGGGGAGCATCCCAGCGCCCGGGTATTTGTCCGCAGCAATCCGCGATTTCACCTGCCACGCCAGGTCGGACACCCGGTAGTGCTGATCGGTACCGGCACCGGCATCGCGCCATTGATCGCGCTGCTGGAGCAGATGGAGCAGCAAAACAACCCTCTGCAAACCTGTCTGATCTTCGGGGACCGGCGCCGTGAAGCGGATTTCCTCTACCAGTCGCGCCTGGAAAATTGGCAAGCCAATGGCGTGCTCGATCGGGTGATTACCGCGTTCTCCCGGGACTCGCAAACCCGTTACTACGTGCAGGACGCAATGCTTGAACACGGTGCTTACTTGTGGGGAATACTGAACCTGGGCGCACATCTGTATGTGTGTGGCAACAAAAATAGTCTGGAACGCGCCATCGAGCAGGCCCTGAAGAACATCGCAATGAACTTCGGCCAACTGGATGAGGACGACGCGCAGGCCTTCGTCGACGAGTTATCAGCCGGAAATCGTCTGCACAAGGAAGTGTATTGAGCCTATGAAGCGATGCCCGGCAACGGACGCCGAGCCCAGTGACTCGCTGGCGATGGCCAGCAGGGATTCTGTATCGTACTTGGGGTTGGCGAGGAACATGGGTTCGGGAAACCAGGAACCCGGCAGACCGTGAGGTCTCCCGCACAAAACCGCCATTTCAAAGACCTGAACAAGCGTCCTGTAATAGGGCTATGCGACTGGCATTCCGGCGGGCTTGCAGACCCGATCACTGATGAGCAGTGACAGGAATCAAGTTACCGACGGGGCCCTAGACGCACAAGCCGGCGGATTCTGGCGTACGCGTAGGCAATGACGCAAGGCGTTGTAGCCGTTGGGACGTAACACTTAGTGTCTTTAAACGTGGGGGCTCAAACATGTTTAAAACAGTGAATATCGAAGTGGGAATCCATGGCTGAGATTGATGGCGTCTGGGATGACGCCATCGCGAGCAGGCTCGCTCCCACAGGGGGTTTGGGGTGAATTCGGGGTCTCGGGGTGGCTATGGATATGGCCGGTGTCTGGTTGGCACCGGGCTTGGGATTAACGCTGGCGCTGGTTGATGGGATTGTTGGTTCGGCCGGGCAGCATGCGGGTCAGGGTGTTGTCGCGGACCCAATAGTGGTGAAACAACCCCGCCGCCGCGTGCAAGCCGATCAGCCAGTAACCCGCACTGCCCAGCAGTTCATGCCAGTACTTGAATTGCTTGGCCAGGTCCGGGTCTACCGCGACCGGCGATGGCAGGTAGAACTCGAAATAGGGCATCGGTTTGCCACCGGCGGACAGCATCAGCCAAGCCAGCAGCGGCGTGGCGATCATTAATACGTACAAGGCCAGGTGCATCAGGTGCGAAACGCCGGTCTGCCATTTGGGCAATGCCGGGGTGATCGGTGGCCGAGGTGTCAGGCGTCCGAGCAGTCGCACCCACACCAGGGCAAAAATGCTCAAGCCGAAGAGGCCGTGCAGCCCGAGAAACATGGCTCTCAACGGTTGGCCCTTGGGCAGCAGGCCTTTGATTTCGATGCAGGCGTACACGCCGACGAACAGTGCCAGCATCAGCCAGTGCAAGGTGATCGAGAGTTTTCCATACCGATGGGTCATTGATTCGCGGGTCATAACGGGCCTCATGAATGTCATTGCCGGCGGCCGAGTCATTCGTGCGGCCGGGGTGCGGTGTGTCAACGCACCGACGGGGCATACCCTGCCCGCGAAGTCTTAAGGCAATCTGAAGACAGCGGAGATGATCTTTTTCTTACCTTCAGATTCCGTTAAGAAATGGCTTCGATACTTCTCCCACACTTACTCGGGAGGCGTCTTCCAATGCCTGACTTTGAATGGAATATTCCTCTACCCCTACGCTTCGGCCAGGCCGAAGCTCCGCCGATGAACCTGGCCAGGGCGTTACCGGACGACGTCGAGCGCCCGGTCTTCGAAGCCTTTATTCAGCAACGTTTTCGTAAAGCCCATGGCGCCGACATTCGTCATTTCATGCCGGAGCTGTTTGGCATGAGCGATGCCTCCGGCTCGCTGTGTGCGGTGGCCGGTGTGCGCATGGCCAATGCTGAGTCGTTGTTTCTGGAACGTTATCTGGACGAGTCGATCGAGCCGCTGATCAGTGCTGCGGCGGACCGCCCGGTGGATCGTGCCGGTATCGTCGAGGTCGGCAATCTGGCCGCCAGTGACACCGGCAGTGCGCGGATGAGCATCATCGCCATCACTTACTTGCTGGCCATGGGCGGCCTGGAATGGGTGGCGTTCACCGGCAACATCGGCTTGGTGAACAGCTTTCATCGCCTGGGCTTGAAACCGGTGACGCTGTGCGCGGCCGACCCTGAGCGGCTGGGGGACGAACGCCAGCACTGGGGCAGTTATTACGAGAGCAAGCCTTGGGTGCACGTCGGCAACATCCGCGCCGGTTTTATTCATTTGCGCAACATCGGGATGTTCAATCGCCTGGGTTTGCCGACATCCCTTGAGGAATCCAGCCATGTCGCCTGAAACCGAGCGTTTCAAACAGACCTTGCGCAGCCATGCCGAGCGCAAGACCAGCGCCATCGCGTTGTGGGGTGATCATCAGAAGGTGGATTACGCCACGCTGTATGCCGAGGTGGTGTATCGCCAGCAACGGCTGCGCGATGAGCAGGTCAAGGTGATTGCGCTGGCGTTGGACAATGGCGTCGAAGCGATGCTCTGGGACCTGGCCGCGCTGTTCGAAGGCCTGACTTGTCTGACGTTGCCGCCTTTTTTCAGCCCCGCTCAGCGCGCCCATTGTCTGGAACAGAGCCAGGCCGAACGGGTGATTGCCGAACCCGCGCTGGACGACGAGTTGCAAGCGGCCGGCTACGAGAAAACCGGTGAGTTCTGGCGCCGCACGTTCAACGGCCCGAACCGTATGCCGGAAGGGACCGCCAAACTGACTTTCACCTCGGGCACCACGGGCACGCCCAAAGGCGTGTGCCTCAGCGCCGAGAGCCTGTTGACGGTCGCTCGCGAACTGAATCAGGCGAGCAAACCCGCCGATCCGCAGCATCATCTGGCGTTGTTACCCCTGGCGATTTTGCTGGAAAACCTCGGTTGCTACGCCGCGCTGTATGCCGGGGCCACGTTGAGTTTGCCCAGTCAGAAAACCCTGGGGATTCAGGGCGCCAGCGGTGTTGATGTGCCACGGCTGCTCGGTTGCCTGGCCACCCGGGCGCCCGAGAGCCTGATCCTGGTGCCGCAGTTGTTGCAGATGTTGGTCAGCGCCGCCGAGCAGAAAGCCTTCAGCCCTTACTCGTTGCGGTTTGCGGCGGTGGGTGGCGCGCGGGTGGCCGAGGAGTTGCTGCACCGCGCGCAACGCATCGGCATCCCTGTTTACGAAGGTTACGGCCTGTCGGAGTGCGCCTCGGTGGTGTGCCTCAATCGCCCCGAAGCGCGCCGTCTCGGTAGTGTCGGCCGGCCCCTGCCCCACGTCACGATTCGTCTGGCCGAGGACGGCGAGGTGCTGGTCAAGGGTTCGACCTTGCTCGGTTATCTGGGAGAGGCGCCGCACACCGATGAATGGTGGCCGACCGGCGATCTCGGCGAGTTCGACCCGGACGGTTTTCTCTACCTCAAGGGTCGCAAGAAGCATCAATTCGTCACCAGTTTCGGACGCAACGTCAACCCGGAATGGGTCGAGGCTGAATTGACCCAGCGCCGCCATATCGCCCAGGCCTTCGTCTACGGCGAAGCCATGCCGCACAACCATGCGCTGCTCTGGCCCCATCGCCCGGACTGCACCGACGCCGAACTGGCTGCCGCCGTCGCCGAGGCCAACGAGGCCTTGCCCGGTTATGCGCAGGTCCATCACTGGACCCGTCTCGATCAACCGTTCACCCCCGCCAATGGCCTGCTTACCGCCAATGGCCGCCCGCGCCGTGACGCCATCATCGAGCGTTACCGGGCGCAACTGACTGAATCTGTACTTTCCGAGGAATCCGCATCATGAGTTTTTTCGACACGCTGCAAGAAGCCACGCAACACGAACGCCATGAACTGTTCAACCTGCCGGTCATCCGCGATGCCCTTGAGGGCAAGGTCAGCCTGGAAAGCTACCGGGCCTTCCTGGCGCAAGCCTATTACCACGTGCGCCACACCGTGCCGTTGATGATGGCGTGCGGGGCGAAATTGCCGTCGCGCCTGGAATGGCTGCGCAAAGCGGTGTGCGAATACATCGAGGATGAATACGGTCACGAACAGTGGGTGCTGGACGATATCGAAGCCTGCGGCGGCGACCGCATTGCCGTGCGCGACGGTCGTCCGAGCCTGCCGATTGAATTGATGGTCAGCTACCTCTACGACCTGATTGCCCGCGACAACCCGGTCGGCCTGTTCGGCATGGTCAACGTGCTGGAAGGCACCAGCATTGCCCTGGCCACCCACGCTGCCGGCAGCATCCGCGAGCGCCTGGCGTTGCCGGAAAGCGCCTTCAGTTACCTCAGTTCCCATGGCTCTTTGGACATCGAGCACATGCAGACCTATCGCCGGTTGATGAATACCCTCGACGATCCGGACGACCAGGCCGCTGTGATTCACGCCTCCAAAGTGGTGTACAAACTTTACACCGATATGTTCCGCGGCTTGCCGCGTGACGGGGAGGCCCTGCATGAAGTTGCATGATGCCCGCGTGGTGCTGACCGGCGCCAGCGGCGGTATCGGCCTGGCGATCGCCACCGCGTTGTGCGCCAGCGGCGCCCGGGTGCTGGCGGTGGCTCGGCACCAGGAACCGCTGCGGCCTTTGCTTGAACGCTATCCGCAAAACCTGTGCTGGGTCGGCGCGGACCTGACCGTGCTGTCCGACCGACGCAAGGTGCTGACCGCAGCCGAATCGATTGGCGGGATCAACCTGCTGATCAACGCCGCCGGGATTAATCACTTCGCCATGCTTGAGCAACTGGAGGATAGCGATATCCACGCCATGATGGCCCTTAACATCAGCGCGCCGATTTGCCTGACCAAAACCCTGCTGCCGCTGCTCAAGCAAGCCGAGAGCGCGATGGTGGTGAACGTCGGCTCGACTTACGGCTCCATCGGTTACCCCGGTTACGCCAGTTATTGCGCCACCAAGTTTGCCTTGCGCGGGTTCTCCGAGGCCCTGCGCCGGGAGTTGGCGGACACCCGGGTCAGCGTGCTCTACGTCGCCCCGCGCGCTACCCGCACCAGCATGAACAGCCCGGCGGCGCAGGCGTTGAACGATGCGCTCAAGGCCAACGTCGACGATCCGCAAACCGTTGCCGCCGCGGTGATGCACGCGATTGCCGGTGACCGGCGCGACTTGTACCTCGGCTGGCCGGAGCGCTTTTTTGTGCGCCTCAACAGCCTGCTGCCCAATCTGGTGGACCGTGGCTTGCGCAAGCAATTGCCGCTGATCCGTCGCCTGAGTCAGAAGCCCGACAACGAGACCCTCAAACCATGAAGAAAATCATCGCTTGCCTGCTGCTGGGAGCCCTGAGCCAGAGCGTCTGGGCACTGGAACCCGCCGATCAGCAACGCCTCCAGGGCATCCAGCAAAGCTGGGCGCACATTCAATACGAAGTCCCGGAAGCGCAACGCACCGCTGCGTTCGAGAAACTGGCAGGCCAGGCATCCGCGTTCACCCAGGAACGTCAATCGGTGGCCGAAGCCTGGATCTGGTCCGGCATCGTCAACAGCAGCTGGGCCGGCGCCCAAGGTGGCCTCGGTGCGCTGAGCAAGGTGAAGGCCGCGAAAGCCGATCTGGAGAAAGCCATGACGCTGGACCCCAAAGCCCTGCAAGGCTCGGCCTATACCAGCCTCGGCGCGTTGTATGATCGCGTCCCCGGCTGGCCCATCGGTTTCGGTGACTCGGACAAGGCCGAACAGTTACTTAAACAGGCCTTGCAACTCAACCCGGAGGGCATCGATAGTCTGTACTTCTGGGGCGATCACCTCTACCGTCAAAAACGTTACAGCGAAGCCCGCAGCGCGTTGCAAAAAGCCCTGCAAGCCGCCCCGAGACCAGGCCGTGAACTCGCCGACGCCGGGCGACGCAAAGAGATCGAAACGTTGCTGGTGGACGTGAACAAGAAACTCAACTGACAGGAGTCCGTGTGCGCTTATTACTGATTGAGGACGACGTGGCCCTCGGCGAGGGCATCCATCAAGCCCTGGGCCGCGAAGGTTATACCGTCGATTGGCTAAAGGACGGCACCAGCGCCTTGCACGCGCTGCTCAGTGAAACCTTTGACCTGGCGGTGCTCGACCTCGGTCTGCCGCGCATGGACGGGCTGGAAGTGCTGCGCCGCTTGCGGGACAGCGGCTCCAACCTGCCGGTGCTGATCCTCACCGCCCGGGATGCGACCGAAGACCGCATTGCCGGGCTGGACGCCGGGGCCGACGATTACCTGGTCAAACCCTTTGATCTGGCGGAACTCAAGGCTCGCCTGCGGGCCTTGTTGCGGCGCAGTGCCGGCCGCGCCCAGGTGCTGATCGAACACGCCGGCATCAGCCTGAACCCCGGCACCCAGCAAGTCAGTTACCTGGGCGAGCCGGTGGCTCTGACGCCCAAGGAATATCAGCTGCTCCACGAATTGCTCTCACCGCCGGGCCGGGTCATGACCCGCGATCATCTGATGCAGTTGCTGTATGGCTGGAATGAAGAAGCCGAAAGCAACACCCTGGAAGTGCACATCCATCACCTGCGCAAAAAATTCTCCACCGACCTGATCCGCACCATTCGTGGTGTCGGTTACCTGGTGGAGGAGCGCCGATGACGTCGATCCGGCGCCGCACGCTCACGCTGATCATTGGCCTGATGCTGGTAGGGCTGGCGGTGATCAGCCTGTTGAACCTGCACGACAGCAATCACGAAATCGCCGAAGTCTACGATGCCCAACTCGCGCAAAACGCCCGGCTGTTGCAGGGGGTGATGCGCATGCCGATGGCGAGCAAGGAACACGCCGATCTGTATCAGGCCTTCAACAAGGCGCTGGGCGAGGCCGAGCCGAGGGTCGATGGCCATCCCTATGAAACCAAGATGGCTTTTCAGGTCTGGACCCTCAACGGCGAAGTGCTGGTGCACACGGCCAGTGCGCCCTCCTTCAGCGCGCCGCCGTCGACACCCGGCTTCAGCGACGTCGTGGACCTCAACAACCGCCATTGGCGTGCGTTCCTGTTGGTAGACAAACAGAACGGTCTGAGAATCTGGGTGGGCGAACGGGACGACGTGCGTTCGGACCTGGTGGACCGGATCGTGCGCCATACCTTGGGGCCCAATGTGCTGGGCAGCCTGATTCTGGCGGCGATGATCTGGTTGGCCATCGGCTGGGGCCTCAAGCCGCTGGAAGACATGGCGGCGACCTTGCGCGCGCGGCACAGCGGTTCGCTGGAGCCTCTGCAACTGACACCGTTGCCCAGTGAACTGGAGCCGATGCAAGCGGCGCTCAACCGCATGCTCGCGCAGATTCAGGAAGTGATGGGCCGCGAGCGGCGCTTCATCGCCGATGCCGCCCACGAAATGCGCACACCGCTGGCCGTGCTGCGTGTGCATGCGCAAAACCTGCTGGAAGCCGGCACGGAACAGGAGCGCCGTGAATCCCTGGAATTCCTGATCGCCGGCGTCGACCGCACCAGCCGCCTGGTCAATCAATTGCTGACCATGGCCCGCCTCGAACCCAAAGCCATCGCACCTGTACAGCAACGCATCGACCTGGCCGCCACCGTGCGCGACAGCCTCGTGCAGCTCACGCCGTGGTTGCTGAGCAAGAACCTTGAGCTGGCCTTCGACGTCACCGATCGCCCCTTTGAAGTGGTGGCCGACGCCGCCGCCATCGACATCGCCTTGAACAACCTGATCAGCAACGCGGCAAACTTTTCCCCGGAGCATGGGGTCATCACGGTGCAACTCAGTCAGGCGGATGGCTTCTATTCGCTGAGCGTCGAGGACCAGGGGCCCGGCATCGACGAGGCGGATCGCGGGCGGTTGTTCGAACGCTTCTACAGCCGTGGCAATGCCCATGGCGCGGGTTTGGGCCTGACCATCGTCAACACCATCGCCACCCGGCTGGGCGGACGCATCACCCTGGCCAATCGCCCGGAAGGCGGCTTGCGCGCCACGCTGTCGATTCCCGACAGCCAACCCCGCGACCCACTACAGCGCACCACCCGCGAGTTGCCGCCGAATGTTTGAGTGATCCCGGCAGAATGCGGTGAGCCAGCTGGCGCCATCGCGAGCAGGCTCACTCCCACAGGAGGCTATGCTGACCACAACACTCGCGAACTATGCAGAACCCATGTAGGAGTGAGCCAGCTCGCGATGGCGGTGGCACCTCCAGCCCCCTCTCACCGCCATTTCACATTGCAGCCTTTTACAGCGGCCTCACTTTTTAACACCCGCCAAATAATGCGCCACCAACGCATTCGCATGCCCATGCCCCATTCCATGCTCATCCTTCAACCAAGCCACCATTTCCATATGCTTCTTGCCACTCACCGTCCCGAGCAGCTCCAGCCAATGGCTAATGGGCTGGCCGTACTTTTTCTCGATGGACGGGAAGTACGACGCCGGGCCTTTCACTTTTGTCTCTTCGCTCATGCTGCACGCTCCCTTGTTCGCGACGGAGTGTCGGAGGACGCTCCTTGTCTTCATCCCGAATTGAAGACCAGGACAGCTGCGCAGTCCAGCGGGAGCAAGCTCCCTCGCCACAGGGGTTGTGTTGGTCGCTTCGTTGCTTGGCTGATCAGAGTGTTGTGATGGGCTGCCTGGCTATCCCATCAACAACCCCTGCTCCGCCTCGCACAACTCCACCACGTAATCCCACATCACCCGCAATCTCACCGACTTGTGCAGCTCCCGCCGCGTGCTGATCCAGTAGCTGCGCTCAATGCTCTCGTCTGGAAACAGCGGCACCAGCTCCGGATCGGCGCTGGCCATGTAGCACGGCAGCACCGCAATCCCCAATCCTGAACGTGCCGCCTGTTGCTGGGCGATGACGCTGGTGCTGTGGAACACCACCTGCGGGTTGCGGCAAAAACTGTTGAGGAACATCAGTTCCTGGCTGAACAGCAAGTCGTCGACGTAGCCGATCCACGCGTGCCGGCCGAGGTCTTCGCGGCTGTGCAGCGGCGGTGCCTTGTCGAGGTAGGCCTGGCTGGCGTAGAGCGCCAGGCGATAGTCGGTGAGTTTGCGCGTGACCAGCATGTCGGCGGCCGGGCGTTCAAGGTGGATGCTGATTTCGGCTTCGCGGTTGAGGATGCTGACGAAGCGCGGCACCGCCACCAGCTCCACTTCCAGTCCGGGGTAGCGTTCGAACAGGCCGTTCATGCGGCTGGCGAGGAACATGATGCCCAGCCCTTCGGTCACGCCAACGCGGATCTTGCCCAGTGGCGCCGTGGACTGGGTGATTTCCTCTTGCGCCAGCAACGCGACGTTTTCCATGGCTTCGGCGTGCTTGAGCAGCGCTTCGCCGGCCGGGGTCATTTCGTAGCCCTGGGCATGCTGGACAAACAGCGCGGTGCCAAGGCTCTTTTCAATGGCCTCGATGTGCCGGGCGACGGTGGCGTGGGTGGTGTTCAAACGGCGGGCGGCGGTGAGCAAACGCCCGCTGCGTTGCAATTCGAGAAAAAACCGCAGGTCATTCCAGTCGAACATGAGTCGTCCTTGGGGCTACGCTGTTTGAAGCGCTGTCTGAAAACGCACAGCGGCTGCGCAAAAACTAACATTCTTTTGACGAAAGCTAACAACTAGGATGACCGACAACAAGAACAACAATACGAGGTCAGGGATGCAGACTTCCCTTGATGAATTCGACTACATCGTGGTCGGCGCCGGGCCGGCCGGTTGTTTGCTGGCCAATCGGCTGTCGGCCGACCCGCAACACCGCGTCTTGCTGCTCGAAGCCGGCGGCCGCGATAACTATGCTTGGATTCACATCCCCGTGGGTTACCTGTTCTGCATCGGCAACCCGCGCACCGACTGGTGCTTCAAGACCGAAGCGCAACCCGGCCTGCAAGGTCGCGCCCTGAGTTACCCGCGCGGCAAAGTGCTGGGCGGCTGTTCCTCGATCAACGGCATGATCTACATGCGCGGCCAGGCGGGCGACTATGACGGCTGGGCCGCTGACGGCAATCCGGGCTGGCGCTGGAACGACGTGCTGCCGCTGTTCAAGAAAAGCGAAAACCATTTTGCCGGCGACTCGCAATTTCACGGCGCCAGCGGCGACTGGCGGGTCGAGCGTCAGCGGCTGTCGTGGCCGATTCTGGATGCGTTCCGCAGCGCCGCCGAGCAAAGCGGCATTGCCAGCATCGATGACTTCAACCAGGGCGACAACGAAGGCTGCGGCTATTTTCAGGTCAACCAGAAGGCCGGGATTCGCTGGAACGCGGCCAAGGCGTTTCTCAAACCGATCCGCAATCGCGCCAATCTCACCGTGCTGACCGACGTCGAAGTGGACCGCGTGCTGCTGGAAAACGGCCGTGCTTCGGCGGTCAGCACCCGTTACCAAGGTCAGGCAAAAACCTTCAAGGCACGCAAGGAAATCGTGCTGTGCGCAGGCTCCGTCGGTTCACCGAGCATTCTGCAACGCTCCGGGATCGGCCCTCGCCCCCTGCTTGAAAAACTGGGGATCGGTGTGGCTCATGAGCTGCCGGGCGTTGGCGGCAATCTGCAGGATCACCTGCAACTGCGGCTGATCTACAAACTGGAAAACGCCCGCACCCTGAACCAGATCGCTGGCAGCGTGTGGGGCAAGATGGGCATGGGCCTGCGTTATCTGTACGACCGCAGCGGCCCGCTGTCGATGGCGCCGAGTCAGCTGGGGGCGTTTGCCCGGTCGGGACCGGAACAGACCTCGGCCAATCTCGAATACCACGTGCAACCGCTGTCGCTGGAACGCTTCGGCGAACCGCTGCACGCCTTCCCTGCTTTCACGGCGTCGGTTTGCGACCTGAGGCCACAGAGTCGCGGACGGGTGGAGATTCGTTCCGCCGATCCGCAGGAAGCGCCGCTGATTCAGCCCAACTATTTAAGCCACCCAGAGGATTTGCGGGTCGCGGCCGATGCCATTCGCCTGACCCGGCGCATCGTCGCCGCCCCGGCCCTGCGAGCGTTCAAACCGGTCGAGTACTTGCCCGGCGATAGCTTGCAGACCGAAGAGGAACTGCACGAAGCCGCCGCACGAATTGGCACGACGATTTTCCATCCGGTGGGCACCTGTCGCATGGGCAACGATGTGCAGGCCGTGGTCGATGCCGAGTTGCGCGTTCACGGGATTCCCGGACTGCGCATCGCTGATGCCTCGATCATGCCGCGCATTACCTCGGGCAATACGTGCTCGCCTACGCTGATGATTGCCGAAAAGGCTGCGCTGATGATCCTCAACCCCAGCACAAGGAACCTCAACCCGCAGAAGGAACTGCTGAGCAACCCACTGTAGGAGCGAGGCTTGCCCGCGAAGAACGATGGCGCGGTGTGTCAGGTCTGACGCCTTCGCGAGCAAGCTTCGCTCCTACAAAGATCGACGTACACCCGGCTTTATGGAGCAACCCACTGTAGGAGCGAGGCTTGCCCGCGAAGAACGATGACGTGGTGTGTCAGGCCTGACGCCTTCGCGAGCAAGCTTCGCTCCTACAAAGATCGACGTACACCCGGCTTTATGGAGCAACCCACTGTAGGAGCGAGGCTTGCCCGCGAAGAACGATGACGCGATGTGTCAGGCCTGACGCCTTCGCGAGCAAGCTTCGCTCCTACAAAGATCGACGTACACCCGGCTTTATGGAGCAACCCACTGTAGGAGCGAGGCTTGCCCGCGAAGAACGATGACGCGGTGTGTCAGGTTTGACGCCTTCGCGAGCAAGCTTCGCTCCTACAAAGATCGACGTACACCCGGCTTTATGGAGCAACCCACTGTAGGAGCGAGGCTTGCCCGCGAAGAACGATGGCGCGGTGTGTCAGGTCTGACGCCATCGCGAGCAAGCTTCGCTCCTACAAAGATCGACGTACACCCGGCTTTATGGAGCAACCCACTGTAGGAGCGAGGCTTGCCCGCGAAGAACGATGGCGCGGTGTGTCAGGTCTGACGCCTTCGCGAGCAAGCTTCGCTCCTACGAAGATCGACGTACACCCGGCTTTATGGAGCAACCCACTGTAGGAGCGAGGCTTGCCCGCGAAGAACGATGACGTGGTGTGTCAGGCCTGACGCCTTCGCGAGCAAGCTTCGCTCCTACGAAGATCGACGTACACCCGGCTTTATGAGCAACCCACTGTAGGAGCGAGGCTTGCCCGCGAAGAACGATGGCGCGGTGTGTCAGGTCTGACGCCATCGCGAGCAAGCTTCGCTCCTACAAAGATCGACGTACACCCGGCTTTATGGAGCAACCCACTGTAGGAGCGAGGCTTGCCCGCGAAGAACGATGACGCGGTGTGTCAGGTTTGACGCCTTCGCGAGCAAGCTTCGCTCCTACGAAGATCGACGTACACCCGGCTTTATGGATAAACGCGGCGCCCGCCCACAAGGCTGGCGCCGACAGTGGAACAACAAAAAAAATCACTGTGAGGGATACCGATATGTCAGAACATGTTCAGCCCCTGGATGCCACGCTCAGCGTCGACACCAGCCCCGACACCCGCAAAGTCATCTTCGCGTCGTCACTCGGGACGGTGTTCGAGTGGTACGACTTTTTCCTCTACGGCGCCCTCGCGGCGGTGATCAGCAAGCAGTTTTTCGCCGGGGTCAACGACACCACGGCGTTTATCTTTGCGCTGATGGCCTTCGCCGCCGGTTTCATCGTGCGGCCCTTCGGCGCGTTGGTGTTCGGACGGCTGGGGGACATGATCGGGCGTAAATACACGTTCCTCGCGACCATCGTCCTCATGGGCCTGGCGACCTTCTGTGTCGGGCTGTTGCCGACTTATGCGAGCATCGGCATCGCCGCGCCAATCATCCTCGTGGTGTTGCGCATGCTTCAGGGCCTGGCCCTGGGCGGTGAGTACGGCGGCGCTGCCACTTACGTCGCCGAACACGCGCCGATGGGCAAGCGCGGTTTCCACACCAGCTGGATTCAGTCCACCGCCACCCTCGGCTTGTTGCTGTCGCTGCTGGTGGTGCTTGGCTGCCGTTATTTCACCGGCGACCAGTTTGAAGTCTGGGGCTGGCGCATTCCGTTTCTGTTTTCCATCGTGCTGTTGGGCATCTCGACCTGGATTCGCTTGAGCCTGCACGAGTCGCCGGCCTTCGTGAAAATGAAAGAGGAAGGCAAACTCTGCAAGTCGCCGCTGCGCGATTCCTTCGGTAAATGGGAAAACCTCAAAGTCGTATTGATCGCCCTGTTCAGCATCAACGCCGGGCAAGCGGTGACCTTCTACGCCGCACAGTTCTATGTGCTGTTTTTCCTCACGCAGTTCCTGAAGATGGACCCGGCGTTGGCCAACAGTCTGCTGATTGTCAGCGTGATTATCGGCGCGCCGTTCTTCATCTTTTTTGGCTGGCTGTCGGACAAGGTCGGGCGCAAACCGGTGCTGATGATCGGCCTTTTACTGGCGACTGCGTTGTACTTCCCGATCTTCAAGTCCATCGCCCACTACGCCAACCCGGCCATCGACCAGGCCAGCCGTCAGGCACCGATTACCGTACTGGCCGACCCGGCCACCTGCACCTTCCAGTTCGACCCGGTGGGCAAGGCGAAATTTGACAGCCCGTGCGACAAGGTCAAAACCTTCCTGGTGAAGCAGGGCCTGCCCTACACGAGCGAAGCCGCACCGGCCGGCAGCGACGTGCAGGTCAGCGTCGGTGACGTGAAACTGGATGGCTTCGACGAAGCGGCCCTGCGCGGTGCGGTGACCTTGGCGGGGTATCCGTCACAAGCCGATACGCAACAGGTCAACAAGCCCATGATCGTGGGACTGATGGTGGTGCTGATCATCATTTCCGCCATGTGTTACGGCCCGTTGGCAGCGCTGATGGTCGAACTGTTCCCGACCCGTATCCGCTACACCTCGATGTCCCTGCCGTACCACATTGGTAATGGCTGGTTTGGCGGTTTCCTGCCGACCGTGTCGTTTGCCTTGGTGGTGTATACCGGGGACATCTTCTACGGGCTGTGGTACCCGGTGGTGATTACCGCGGTGAGCCTGGTGGTGGGGATGATCTGTCTGCGTGAGACCAAAAACGTGGATCTGGATACCAACTGAGTCCACCACAATCCCCTGTGGCGAGGGAGCTTGCTCCCGCTGGCCTGCGTAGCAGGCCCAAACCAGCCGCCTCGGTGTGTCAGAACAATCGAGTCGGCTGGATTGGGGTGGCTTCGCCACCCAGCGGGAGCAAGCTCCCTCGCCACAGGTTAAGCTCAACGATCTCTACAGCCCCGACACTCACCAGACCGAGGCCCCATGATCATTTCATCCGCATCCGACTACCGCGAGGCAGCACGTCGCAAACTCCCGCGTTTTCTGTTCGATTACATCGATGGCGGGGCGTATGCCGAGCATACGCTACGGGCCAACAGCGCCGACCTGGCGGGCATCAGCCTGCGTCAGCGGATTCTGAAAAACGTCGAAACCCTGAGCCTGGAAACCACCCTCTTCGATCAGCCCCTATCAATGCCCGTCATATTGGCGCCGGTCGGCCTGACGGGCATGTTCGCCCGCCGGGGTGAGGTGCAGGCGGTCAGAGCGGCGGAGAAAAAAGGTATCCCGCTGTGCCTTTCAACCGTATCGGTGTGTTCGATCGAGGAAGTCGTGGCGCAGAGCCAGCAAGCCATCTGGTTTCAGCTGTACGTGCTCAAAGACCGGGGCTTCATGAAAAACGCCCTGGAGCGAGCGAAGGCCGCCGGGGTGAAAAACCTGGTGTTTACTGTCGACATGCCGACCCCGGGCGCCCGCTACCGGGATGCGCATTCGGGCATGTCCGGGCCTTTTGCGTCATCGCGACGCATGCTTCAGGCCATGACACGCCCCGACTGGGCGTTCAACGTTGGGGTCATGGGCCGCCCGCACGACCTGGGCAACATCTCGAAGTACCTGGGCAAAGCCGTCACGCTTGAAGACTACATGGGCTGGCTGGCCAATAACTTCGACCCGTCGATCAGCTGGAGTGATCTGGAGTGGATTCGTGATTTCTGGAAAGGCCCGATGATCATCAAAGGCATCCTCGACCCGCAGGACGCCAGGGACGCGGTGAGCTTTGGCGCGGATGGCATCGTGGTGTCGAACCATGGGGGACGGCAGCTCGACGGCGTCCTTTCTACCGCCCAGGCATTGCCGCCGATCATGCAAGCGGTGGGCAATGACCTGACGGTGCTGGTCGACTCGGGTATTCGCTCGGGGCTGGATGTGGTGCGGATGCTGGCCATGGGCGCCAAAGGTGTATTGCTGGGGCGATCCATGGCTTATGCGCTGGCGGCCGATGGTCAACGCGGGGTGGAGAACATGCTGGATATTTTCGCCAAGGAAATGCGCGTGGCCATGACCCTGACCGGGGTCACTTCGATTGGGCAGATTGATGAATCGACGTTGGTGGGGGCTGTTCGCTGAAATGAACACGCCCCATCAGTGTGGGCATTTGCTCACCTGATCACCTCTTCAGCCAATTAAAAACCTGTGGCGAGGGAGCTTGCTCCCGCTTGAGTGCGCAGCACTCACAAAAATCGGTAGCGTTGCCCTGTTTTTGGGGCCGCTACGCAGCCCAGCGGGAGCAAGCTCCCTAGCCACTAAAGCAGGTAGGCCTGAAAAATCGCGCGTGAGTGAGCAGCATTGCCGTCAATGCCGAACCTCACTCAACGTCTTTGAGCACCTCAAACGTAACCTGATCGGGATAGAACGCCACATACCCGCGAATCTGATCGACCGACACTTTGGGGTCTTCATAGCGCCACACCGCGTTGGCGCCCTCATGCCCCGGGATTTGCAGGCTGTAATACGTGGCGTCGCCCTTGTACGGGCAATAGGTCGTGTGGTCGGTGCGGGCGAAATACTGTTCGTCGATGTCCTCCCAGGGCACGTAGTACACCGGAGGATAATTGGCCTCCAGCAGCACCCGTGCGCGCGAGGAAGCGGCCACTTGAATACCGTGAAATTTCACCAACAGACAGCCCGGCTGCATGGCGATGGTGATGACAGGACTGGGACCGGTGCTTTTCATGGAATACGTGCCTCATGAAGGTGATGGACCTGTGGGAGCGTGCGGTACGGTGATCCGGCTTGCCCGCGATGGGTCGCGCAGCGGCCCCGAAACCTGAGACTGCGAATGTCAGGTATAACCCAAATTTCGTCAGCACGACGGCCCCGCAGCCGAACGGGCCGTTTTGACTGGCGCAAACAAACGCAACAGCTTTGCTGTACATCCATACAGATAATGATTGATCCCTTGCTCATCACCCGCCATTCTGTGCGCCTCTTGCACACTTGATGAACGATGGTGGTTATGCAGCTGTACCTCTGTGAAAAACCTTCCCAGGCCAAAGACATCGCGGCAGTGCTCGGCGCCAAGCGTCGGGGCGACGGTTGCTGGCTGGGAACGGACGTCACGGTGACCTGGTGCATCGGCCATCTGCTGGAAACCGCGCCGCCGGACGCCTACGACGCGCGCTACAAGCGTTGGGTGCTGGCGGATCTGCCGATCATTCCGGAAAAATGGAAGATGACGGTCAAACCACGCACGGCCAGCCAGTACAAGGCCGTCAAACGCTTGCTGGGCGAGGCGGATGAACTGGTGATTGCCACTGACGCCGACCGTGAGGGCGAGATGATTGCCCGGGAACTGGTCGAGCATTGCCGCTATCGCGGGCCGATCCGGCGCCTGTGGCTGTCGGCACTGGACGATGCGTCGATACGCAAGGCGCTGGCGGCGCTCAAACCGGGAGCCGAAACTTTCAGCCTTTATCATTCGGCGCTGGGACGTTCCCGGGCCGACTGGTTGATCGGGATGAACATGAGCCGCTTGTTCACGTTGCTGGGCCGTCAGTCCGGTTATCAGGGCGTGTTGCCGGTGGGCCGGGTGCAGACACCGACCTTGCGGCTGGTGGTGGATCGTGACCGCAGCATTGCCGATTTCGTACCGGTGGCCTATTGGGCCATCGACGTGCAGCTGTTGCATGACGGCACGGCGTTCACCGCCCAGTGGCGCGCGGCATCCGACGTCTGTGACGATCAGGATCGTTGCCTGAATCAGGCGCTGGCCCAGCAAGCGGCTGCGGCCATCAGCAGCGCGGCGAGTGCCCGGGTGATCAAGTTGCGCACCGAGCGAATGCGTGAAGTCGCGCCGTTGCCGTTCGACCTGGGCACGTTGCAGGAAGTCTGTTCGAAGAAGCTCGGGCTCGGCGCCCAGGAAACCCTCGACATCGCCCAGGCGCTCTACGAAACCCACAAAGTCATCACCTACCCGCGCAGCGATTGCGGTTTCCTGCCGCTGAGCCAGCACAGTGAAGCCCCGGGCATTCTCGCCGCGCTCCGGCAGGCCGATCCGTCCCTGAACGCCTTGAACGATCACCTGGAGCCACAGCGCCGTTCACGGGCCTGGAACGACGCCAAGGTCACGGCTCACCACGGCATCATCCCGACGGCGGCGGCCAAGCATCTCGATCGACTGGTGGGCAAGCAACGGGCGGTCTACACCCTGATCCGCGCGCGCTATCTGGCGCAGTTCCTGCCCAACCATGAATACGACCGCACCCAGGCCGACTTCGACTGCGCCGGTGAGGCCTTGCGCGCCGTCGGCAAGCAGATCGTCGAGCCCGGCTGGAAACGCGCCCTGCCCGAGGCGCTCGCCCCGGCCAAGGGTCGCGAGGCACCTGCACCGCAAACACTCCCGGCATTGGCCGAAGGGCGTGACTGCGCGGTGGCCGACGTGAAGCTCAAGGATCTCTGGACGCAACCGCCCAAGCCATTCACCGAAGGCGACCTGATCAAAGCGATGAAGAACGTCGCCAAACTGGTGGAAGACCCGCTGCTCAAACAGAAGCTCAAGGACACCACCGGCATTGGCACCGAGGCGACACGCGCCTCGATCATCCAGGGCCTGCTCGACCGCGGTTACCTGATCAAGAACGGCAAGGCCCTGGCCGCGACCCCGGCGGCCTTCAGCCTGATCGATGCGGTGCCGCGCGCCATCGCCGACCCCGGCACCACGGCCATCTGGGAACAGGCGCTGGACATGGTGCAAAGCGGCGAGATGAGCCTGGAAGAATTCGTCACCAAACAGGCCGCGTGGATGAGCAAACAGGTCGCCCGTTGCGCCGGCCTGAGCCTGACCATCAGCGGGCCGGCGAGCCCGGCCGGTCGTGGCGCCACTCCGTGGAAAAACAAACGAAAGCCCGCCAAGCGCAAGCCGTCGACAGGCGCCAAACGCGCGGCGAAACCGGCCAGTAAAGCTTGAGGGCACTTCGAACGGACCGTAATGGTCTAGTGTTCTTCAAGCCCGGCGATGGCCCCATTTTCTGAAACGGCATCGCAGCCTCGTTTCAATCGACAGCTGCTACAGGAATCTTGTTTATGATTATCGTGCACCACCTCAACAACTCCCGCTCCCAGCGGATTCTCTGGTTGCTGGAAGAACTGGCCATTCCTTATGAGCTGAAACGCTATCAGCGCGACCCGAAAACCAATCTGGCACCGCCGGAATTGAAAGCGATCAACGCCCTGGGCAAATCGCCGGTCATCGAAGATGGCGCGCAGAAATTGATCGAGTCCTCTGCGATCATCGATTACCTGATCCGTCGTCATGGCCAGGGGCGCCTGCAACCCGATCCGTCTACCCCCGCCTATGACGAATACGTCCAGTGGCTGCACTTCGCCGAAGGCTCGGCCATGCTGCCGCTGATGTTGAACCTGTACGTCGGGCGCCTGGGTGAAGCCGGTGCGCCACTGCATCCGCGCATCAACTCCGAAGTGGCCAACTACCTTGGCTACCTCGACACGGCCTTGAGCCAGTCCGATTATTTGCTGGGTGACGAATTCAGCGCCGCCGATATCCAGATGAGCTTTATCGGCGAGATTGCCCGCGCCCAAGGCAAGCTGGGCAACTACCCTCATGTAGCGGCCTGGGTTGATCGCTTCCAGGCACGTCCTGCTTACGCCGCGGCGTTGAAGACGGGTGGGACATACGACTTCGCTCCGCACTGAGTGATCCCGAAAGAGCCACGGACGGCCCTTCGATCTGGAGAAAACCCAGCATGCCCTCGATAGAACTGCATGCCGCACACCGCGACGAACTGGAAACGATTGAAAACCTGATGCAGTTCTACATGCATGACTTCAGCGAGTTTCTACCGCTGAAACTCGGCGAGCACGGTTTCTTCGACATCCGATCCAACCAAGATTACTGGCGCAAGCCTGGGACCCAGCCATTTCTGATCAAGGTGGACGGTGAACTCGCCGGTTTCGTGACCGTGGACGACGACACGCATATCGACGGCGCCGAGCACAACATCGGCTACTTGTTCATCAGCCGACGCTTTCGTGGCCAAGGTGTCGCGAAGTTTGTCGTGTCCACCCTCTTGAGCCGGATCCCCGGTCAATGGCAGATTTTCCACATCGACGCGAACGTGCCTGCACGGCACTTCTGGGCCAAGGTGATGCCCGAGTTCGCAGGCGATGAATTCACCCTGCATCAACGGTCGGTAGACGGTTATCCCTGCACCTTCTATCGCTTCCAACATCTGCTGCCATCGTCCTGACCCGGGCGTTGCGTCGCTGCTTTTTAATTCCAAAGCGCTTTGTCCGACAATATGTAGTGACTAAAAATAATCACTACATAACGGTTGACGCCTCCGATTTGCCCTTGCATGATGCAGACATCTCCCCGATCGGGAGTACAGCAACATGTTTGAGCAAGCTCGTCTGACCGCCGAGCTGTTTTTCCCGGATACACGCTGCCCACAAGGCAGATTGAAGAAGCTGACCTGGCCCGAACGTCCAGTACAAGGACGAGAAGCGCTGGCGATCAATCCTCATGAAGCTTGTGGCCGACCCTAAAAAGTCGGCGGTGGCCTCCAGGTTTTCGCTGCTTCTCTTCGTTGTGACGCTATTGCGTAGCAGTTATTCAACACGACTACATGCAACAGACGCGAGACCCCGTCGAATTGACGGCTGACCGCTGACGTCCTGGTTTCGGTGCCAGGGATCAACTAACCGATGGGCTACCTGTATTAGCGAATCAACTTTGAAAGATCACCAAATGGTCAAGGGGCATATTATGAATCTGAACAATCAACCTACTATCGATGAACTGGCTCGTATCTTCGCTGCGCAAAAAGACAGCCACGACAGCCACATTCTGTGGATCAGCAAATCGGGCCAGGTTCATATCGATTGCCTGTCGCCACACGCCCATGAAGCGGAGTTCGACCAGAACAACCAGAACCTGCTGGCCCGACTGAAGATGTACCGTCGCGGCCAAGGCTATGTCGGCAAGAAAGCCGCGGCCGACAAGGACTTCATCGGTAATGTTCTGCAAACGCTGAAACAGGCGTGGGCCTCGATGCAGAACCAGAACGAAGTTCGGGTGATTGACCGGTTCTACTGATATCCCCCCCGCTGCTCCTCAATAAATAAGGCCCCGCTCGTATGATCGAGCGGGGCCTTTTTTTGTTTGTCTCGTGCGCAGTAAATACAGCTATCGTTAAGCGTATTCGCTGCTGTGCCCATGGAGACTTGCGATGAAAAATGCCCTGACAACCCTGCTGTTACTGACAATGGCAAATGTTGCCCACGCAGACAGCATCCCCAACCTTCCTTCATTTGATGTGATTTGCCCCGGCAATATTGCCGTCCATGCAGATCAGGAGGGTCCGGTAACAATCAATGACAAAGATGCCGTTACCAAAGCCATCAACGAGCGCAGTTTTGAAGCCAAGGGTTCGGGCGTCACGATCTTGATCATTCTCGCCGATGACGACTCGGTGACCGTGAGCTCCACGGGCAAAGCCCCCAATGGCATCTGCCAATCACTGGACGACTGACTCCGTCGCCACCGCGCCCGACACCAGATTCATGAACGCCACCGACGCCGCGCTGTGATAGTTGTTCTTGCGTCGAAGCAGCGCCGCCCCGCGTGTAGGCGCGTCCCCCAGCAACGGAATTTTGCGCAGTGCCCGGTCCTGGGTGGCAATCGGTTCGGGAAGAATGGTGGCGATAGCCGTGTGCCGAATCACCTCCAGCAAGGTGCTCACCGAATTCACCTCAATCACCACCTTCGGCGTGATCTGCTCCTGCGCAAAATAGTCATCGATGCGGGTGCGGGTGACGAAGTCCGGGGCCAGCAGCGCAAAATCCAACTGCGCCACCTCTTCAGCGGACAACGCGGCTCGCCGTTCATATAGCGGGTGATCCCGTCCCACCATCACCCCCAGGGTTTCGGTAAACGCCGGGATCGATTCGATGTCGGCGTTTCTCACCTGAGTAAACGCGATGGCGATGTCCAGCGAGTCATCCACCAGCCCCGCCTCGATGTCGTCCATCGACAACTCGAAAATCTGCAGATGGATGTTCGGATACCGCGCCACGTAATCGCGCACCAACGGCCCCACCAGATACGCCATGAACGTCGGCGTCATCGCCAGGCGCAAGGTGCCGCGCGATAAATCCTTCACGTCATGCAGCGCCCGTTTGCCGGCTTCCAGTTCCACTAATACCCGACGTGCACACTCGATGTAGGCCTGGCCCGCATCGGTCGGCTTGACCGTGCGCGACGTTCGGTCGAACAGGCTCACGCCCAGGGTTTCTTCAAGCTGGCGGATTTGCTGGGACAGGGTCGGTTGTGAAACGTGCAGCGCCTCGGCGGCGCGGGTGAAGCCGCCGTGGTCGGCAACCGCCAGCAGGTAACGCAGATGTCGCAGCAGCATGGGGCTCACCATCTATAGGCAGTACTTATGCAACGCATTGTATATCGGTCTTGGACGCTATGGATCAATCGGCAGAAGATTGCTTCACACCCAAGCAACACAACCCCGATAGGAGAAACACCATGCAACAGTCCCACGCTTACAACGACACCAGTCTCGAGCTGACCGCCAAAATCCTCGACGCCAAAGCGCGCAAAAACCTGTCCTTCGCAGACATGGCCGAGGGCACCGGCCTGAGCCTGGCCTACGTCACCGCCGCCCTGCTCGGCCAACACCCGCTGCCAGAAAAAGCCGCCAAAGTGGTTGGCGAAAAACTGAACCTGGACGCCGACGCCGTGGCCCGCCTGCAAATCATCCCGCTGCGCGGCAGCCTCTCAGGCGTTCCAACCGACCCGACCATCTACCGTTTCCACGAGATGATCCAGATCTACGGCACCACGTTGAAAGCCCTGGTTCACGAACAATTCGGCGACGGCATCATCAGCGCGATCAACTTCAAGCTGGACATGAAGAAAGTCGAAGACCCGGAAGGCGGCCACCGCGCAGTCATCACCCTCGACGGCAAGTTCCTGCCCCTGCGTCCTTTCTAAGTTGACCGGCCCGCACTCCGGTGCGGGCCAGACCCAACCCCCCCAAACACTTTGTCAGCCACCACACTCGTCTGGAGGATGCCCCATGAAAAAAATGTTGCTGGCTTTTTCGTTGATCGCGGGCGTATCGGCCCAGGTTCAAGCCCAGGACGCAGTCGTTGCCTATCAATACGGCATGAGCCTGGACATCGCCCACGTCGTGGCAATCACCCCGACCGCCGATGTCTGCGGCGTGGTCCCGGTAGAAATGACGTACCAGGATTCCAAAGGCACCACTCACATTCTGCAATTCAGCGAATTCGGAACCGGTTGCTCGAGCTGAGTAGCCCCTGTTCATCACTTATGAGGACGTCACCATGAAAGCGCTCATCGAAGGTTTTTTGAAGTTCCAGAACGAAGCGTTCCCGCAACGCACCGACCTGTTCAAACACCTGGCCACCACCCAGCATCCCGGCACGTTATTCATCACCTGTTCCGACAGCCGCGTGGTCCCCGAACTGCTGACCCAGCAAGAACCCGGGGAACTGTTTGTGATCCGCAACGCCGGCAATATCGTGCCCTCCTACAGCCCGCACCCGGGTGGTGTCTCGGCCACGGTCGAATATGCAGTCGCAGTGCTCGGCGTGACCGATATTGTCATCTGCGGCCACTCGGATTGCGGCGCCATGACCGCCATCGCCAAGTGCACATGCATGGATCACCTGCCCGCCGTCAGTGGCTGGTTGCAACACGCTGAATCCGCCAAGGTCATCAACGAATCCCGCCCTCACGCCGATGACGCGGCGAAGGTGAGTTCGATGGTCCGGGAGAACGTCATCGCGCAACTGGCCAACATCCAGACGCATCCGAGCGTGCGCCTGGCCCAGGAAAAAGGTCAGTTGAACCTGCATGGCTGGGTCTACGACATCGAGACCGGTTCGATCGATGCCCTGGAGGCCGGCAGTCGCCGCTTTGTGTCACTGGCCGAACACCCGACCACGTGTGCCGTGCATGGCAAAGCCGTCGAAGCTGCTTGATGGGATGGGTGGCAGGACCTGGAAGGTCGAGCGCGGCGAATGCGCTCGACTGAAGCGGCTCCCTGGATGTACGAGGCAAATGAAGGGCGTGCCGGATCAAGGCACTTGCGGCGTTTCATACCACTGGCGAGACGGTGTTGGAAAACGCATTTTCTGCCGGATATCCGCCGCATTTGCAGCGCTGGTCAGTTGTTCCAGCAGCACGAAGGCGACTTCCGTTGCCGTGCCGGGGCCGCTTGACGTGATGATGCGGCCATCCACCACCACAGGCCAGTCGACGAAACGGGCGCCGGTTTCAACCAGCTGGTTTTTGCGCTTGCCACCGACCTGGTGATAGGTCGTGGCATCTTTGTCTTTCAGCACCCCGGCAACGCCCAGGCACACCGACGACACGCAGACACTGGCGACGGTTTTACCGGCCGCGACAAAGTGCCGGATGACCGCCAGAAACGGCTCACTCAAGGCCTCTTCGTAGAAGCCCGAGGGTTCGAAACCACCGGGCAATGCCAACGCGTCGAAGCTGTCGAGATCAACCTCGCTCAATAAATGAGCCGGATTGAACGATAACCCGAAGGTCGTCACGATATTCCGTCGGAGGCCGGCGTTGATCAATTCCACGGGTTGGTCGCCAAGCAGATTGGCCCAACCGAGCACATCGGTGAACGCCGCCATTTCCAGTGGCTCGACACCGTTGGCCAACAACATGAGGACACGTTTCATCGGGTACACCTCTCTGGGGAACGGCCAATCATCCGCCTTTGCTTCCCGCGAGAGAACACCCAAAAAACGCAATCCATTGTTGTTTGAGCTGAAATGCCCACACCAAGGCGCTCCCGGTTCACGGGAGCGCTGCACTCACAAAGTCGCCCTGATCAGTGATCGTCTTTTGCTGACGATGATGGCCGACGCTCGGCGGTTTCTTCGGCGTTGGGGGGAACTGGATTACTGCCTGGCGTGAACACGTGGGTCCGCAAATCCCTGGCATCGATTTCGACGACGCCCGGCACCGAACGGGCCAGAGCAACAGCCTGCTCACACTGTTTATGGGTGTTGACCCGACCGCTCAACGCCACCGTACCCGCAAGGGTTTTGACATGGATCTGCAGGCCGAGGCTGGGTTCGGCCAAAGCCAAGGCGGACTTCACCCGGCCGGTGATCCATGTGTCGTGCACGACCGTTTCCAGATCGTGGGAGTAATGCCGAAAAGAATGAAGTTTCATGACGCAGCCCTCACTCAAGACACAGACGCAAACACACCTTAATTATAGTGCGATCGTTGCCTGTGCCAGGAATGTCAGCGTTTGACCGACAGATCGGTCTGGGTCATGCGACTGCGAATGGTGAACACCCCGTCTCCCGAAAGAATCGCACTGCGGGCAAACAGCCGACCGCTCTCCCAGTTCGAAAGCCCCAGTTCCGGCTTGTTCAGCGCATATTGGCCGTCGACCCAACGGGTAATTCCGTTGCCCACAAACGGCGCGTTGACCGCGTTGTAGAAACGCTCATGCGCGGCCCCGTCTTCGCTGATCAGCGACACGGTGAACTGCGGGCTGTAGCGATTGAACAAGGCGATGGCGCTGTCCAGGTCATCGACGATCTTCAGGCTGACTTCAGGCGTCTCTTCCCATTCCCACTCGCGGCCCAACTGCTCCTCGGGCAACGGTTCGGCCAGTGCCTCGGTCTGGTAGCCTTCGGCGCGATACACCTCAACGCTGCCGGTTTGCCATTCAGTCGGCAACCACGACTCGCTGCCTTCAACGATGTGCAGCTTGCAACCCTGGCCCCGGGCGGTGCCCGCCTGCTGGAGGGCGTCGAGAAACAACGGCACCAGCTCAGCGGCGCGGTCGCGCTGGATCAGGCAGACGTTCAAGGTGTTGCAGACTTTGCGGTCCAGAGAATTGCGTACCACGGCGGCAAAGCGCTGGGCATCGGCGTCTTTGTCAGCGATCAGCCAGGCGCCACCAGTGCCGTGCAGACTGACAGCGGTGCCGGCCTGTTGGGCGATGCTGCCCAGTTGGCTGACCGCCCGCCCCGAACCCCGGGCCACGGCCAGCGACAAACGACGGTCGGCGAACATCGCCCAACCGGCGGCGTGATTGACGCTTTCCACCAACGACACCGCGCCGTTCGGCAAACCGGCGTCGCTGAGTGCCGGGTTCAATGCGTGAGTGACGATGGCCTGAGCGGTGCCCAACGCATCGCTGCCAATGCGCAGCACGGCGGTGTTGCCGGTGCGCAACACACCGGCGGCGTCGGCGAACACATTCGGCCGGCCTTCGAACACAAACGCGACGATGCCCAGCGGCGACACCACTTGCTCGACCTTCCAGCCGTCGTGCTCGACGCAACTGATGACCTTGCCGCGAGTCGCCGACGCATCGCGCCAGGCCCGCAGGCCGGCGATCATGTCGCGGCGCATGCGTTCATCGGCGAGCAGTCGCGTGGTGGAACGCCCGCGGGCCTTGGCGCGTTCGATGTCGGCCAGGTTGGCGGCCTCGATCAAGGCCCAGCACTCGGGGGTTTCCAGGCGTTGGGCAAACAGATCGAAGAACGCACTGATCGCCTGATCCGGGACGCTGGACAGCGCACCGAACGCCGCTTCGGCGCGCTCGATGGCGACGGCGGCCGCTTGCTGGTCAACCACCGGGATCAGCAACAATTCGCCGCTGACCTGCTCGACCAGCAAATGGTCCCCGGGCTGAAAGCGCGCGGCCAGTTCGGGGCTGACGACAGTGACACGATTACCGGCAAAAGGGATCGGCGTGCCAGCGACTAGACGTTCGAGCGCAAGAGACATGAAGCGGTTTCACCATGCAGTGGGCGGCTGGAAAATGTATAGGAAAATCCAGGGAGCGTCATTAACCGCTCAGGCCCGAATGCCTCAGAACACCGACCAGCCAATCCGCTGGCTCAACAATTCCAGCGCCGCCATGCCGGCCAGCGAGTTGCCGGCGGCATTCAGTTCAGGTGACCAGACGCACACCGTGAACTGCCCCGGAACCACCGCGACGATTCCCCCGCCCACACCGCTTTTGCCCGGCAAGCCGACGCGGTAGGCGAAGTTGCCGGCTTCGTCGTACAGCCCGCTGGTGGCCATGATCGAGTTGACCTGCTGGGTCTGGCGCGCTGTCAGGATCTGTTCGCCGCTGTGTTTGCAGAACCCGTCGTTGGCCAGGAAGCAGAACGCCCGGGCCAGGTCCACGCAATTCATGCGCACCGCGCAATGGCTGAAATAGCTACGCAATACGGCCTCGACGTCGTTGTGAAAATTGCCGAACGACTGCATCAGGTAGGCCATGGCCGCGTTGCGCGCGCGGTGCTGGTATTCGGATTCGGCGACCTTGCCGTCCACCATCACCTGCGGATTGCCGGACAAGCGACGGACGAAGTCGCGCATCGACAACGCTGGCGCGGCAAAGCGTGACTGGTTGATGTCGCAGATCACCAGTGCACCGGCATTGATAAAGGGATTGCGCGGGCGGCCGCGCTCGAATTCCAGCTGCACCAGCGAGTTGAACGGCTGCCCGGAAGGCTCGTGACCGAGGCGTTCCCAGATCGCCTCGCCGGAGTGATCGATGGCCTGCACCAGGCTGAACACCTTGGAAATACTCTGCACCGAAAACGGTGTATCGGCATCGCCCGCGCAATACAGCTCGCCATCGTTGCCATACACGGCAATGCCCAACTGATTGGCCGGCACCGTGCCGAGGGCGGGAATGTAGTCAGCCACCTTGCCCTGACCGATCAGCGGCCGGACGGCGTCAAGGATCTCGTTCAACAGCGCTTGCATGCCGGGTTCCGAAGTCTCGCCCCGTGGGATTGCGGGGACACGAAGGCTAGACGCTGTTGGTGAGCGCCGGATCACAGATGACCCGACCACAATCTCAACTTCACCCGTCCTCCTGTAGGAGCAAGCCTGCTCGCGATAGCTGCCTGTCAGTCGACATTGATGGTGTCTGACACACCGCTATCGCGAGCAGGCTCGCTTGTATGGTAGGACTTGAAGGGAGGAGGAGGGACAAGGCTCGATTCTGACTGTTGACGCAGTACAGACTGTGGGAGATTTCGCCCCTCCTCCTTTCACCCAAGCGCCGATAAAGAATGCATCTGGCTAGACCGACGATAGGAACAAGCCTGCGCCTCTGGGTGAGCCCTTCAAGTGCTCAAACCTTATCTCGGAGGAAATCCTATGGCAATGCCGGTCTCTCTATCAAAACCGATCGTGGGCGTGGATGTCGCCAAGAATGAACTGGTGATTTATCAGGCTGATAACGATTTGCTTAAAGAGATTCCCAACACTAAAACATCCATCAAGCAGTGGCTGAATACGTTGCCGGGGACGGTGGCTATTGCCATTGAGGCGACCAACATCTATCACCTGGACTTTGCTGATCTGGCCTATGAGGCCGGATGTGCGATTTACATGGTGGGAGGCTATGAACTCAAACATTATCGCGAAGGCGTGAAAATCCGCGCCAAAACCGACGCGCTGGACGCCAAGTTGCTGGCCCGTTACCTGAAGAACGAAGCCGAGGAGTTGCGCCCTTGGACCCCTCCATCACCGCTGTACCGCCAGCTCCTGAGCCTCTTCCGCCGCCGGGCTGCCTTGGTCCAGGCTAGGGTTGGCCTGGTGCAGAGTTGGTCGAATGAGCCGCTGCTGAAAGCGGCTTTTGCAGAACAAGTGAAGTCCATGCAGCAGCTTGAAACGCTGATCGAAAAGACGATCAACGATCAGCTCAAAGAAGCCGGTTTACTCGGTCAACTGAAACGTTGCCTGAAAGTTGAAGGCATTGGATTTTTGACTGGGGCTCGCTTGATAACTGCATTTCAGCGCGGGGATTTTAGAAACGCGGATGCGTTTATCGCCTTCCTGGGCATGGATTTACGGGTGTCTAAATCAGGACAGAAGGACGGTCGCCGCAGTTTGACCAAGCGCGGTGACCCCGAGGCCCGCCGGCTTCTGCACAATGCAGCGATGTCGGCTAGCCGTACGAAAGCCTGGAAAGGGTTTTACGAAGCCCAAAGAGCCCGGGGCTTCAGCACCACTGAGGCGCTGGTGATGCTGGCTCGCAAGCTTGCGCGGGTGGCATTCGCCTTGCTGAAAGGGCAAAGCGAATATCAGTCAAAGGTCAGTTGAGGGTTTCCCCTCAACCATAGAATCTCCCACAGGGGGTTTGCACAGGCTCAAGGTGTCGGGGCCGTGTATCGGAGTGTGTACAGACGCCCTTGCGACACACCCCATCCATAAAACCCCGCACCAAAGACACATCGCAGATACACCCGCTTGATGAACTGTGCGTGTCGATTGGCCAAGCCGATCAAAGCGCTCAACTCACTCAACGCTACGGAGTATCACCATGTTCAAGCTCTCGACTTCTTCCCTGACCCTCGGCCTGATCATCGCCGGTGGCCTGGCCCTGTCCAACGCGGCTTCGGCCTCCGAATCCGAAGCGTTCAGCATGAAACAACTGGCCCACGGCTACAGCCAAGCCCAGGCCGATACCGCGGAAAAACCGGCTGAAGGCAAATGTGGCGAAGGCAAGTGCGGCGCTGGCGAATAACCCTGTTTCGCGGGGCAACCGCTGCCCCGCCTTCCTGACTGAACGGAGATCACGCTCATGACCACCTCACTTTCATCGGCCGTGAAAGGCCTGCACCTAAACCTTGATCGTGCCGGCAGCTGGCTCGCGCCTTTGACGCTGCGGCTGTTCATTGCCTGGGAATTCTTCGAGTCGGGCCTGGAAAAATGGAACGGCGAGAACTGGTTCGCCGACATCCAGGACGCCTTCCCGTTTCCGTTCAACCACGTGCCGGCCACGCTGAACTGGGAACTGTCGATGTGGGCGGAGCTGATTTGCGCCCTGGCCATCCTGGTCGGCTTCGGGACGCGGGTGTCGGCCATCATTCTGATCGTTGTCACGATTGTCGCGACCGCTGCCGTTCACTGGCCGGCCGATTGGTCTACATTGAGTGAGCTTGCCCAGGGTTACGCCATCAGCAACAAGGGTCACGGCAACTTCAAGCTGCCGCTGATCTACCTCGCCGCCATGATGCCGTTGTTGCTCTCGGGTGCCGGCAAGCTCAGCCTGGATGCACTGTTGGCTCGATTCTTCTGGCGTCGCCATAACCGTTGACCGACCAGAGTCTCGGGCGCGTCCTCCACTCCCTTGAAAACGGAGCAATCGCCATGAGCCTCACTCTCTACGGTTTTGACGGCAGTACCTATGTGCGCACAGTGAAAATGCTGCTTGCGGAAAAAGACGCGGACTTCGACCAGGTGCAGGTCAATGTGATCAAAGGCGAGCCGCATCTGCCGGAACATTTGGTGCGGCACCCTTTCGGCAAAGTGCCCGTCATCGACCATGACGGCTTCCGGGTCATCGAAACCGGCGCGATCATCGCCTACCTGGACGAAGTCCTGCCCGGGCCGTCCATCACACCGGATAACGCCCACGACCGCGCTCGCACTCACATGGCCCAGGGCATCTACGATGCCTATGGCTATGGCAACCTGGTGCAAGTGTTCGGCTACCATCTTTTTCCTGACTTCATTGGCGGTCAGAATGAAGAGGCGCGCCGCAAAGGGATCGAACATTCGAAACGGGTGTTGCGCGAGCTGATGAAAATAAAAGGCACCGATCCGTATATCGCCGGTCTTGAACCCAGTATCGGTGACTTTTACCTGGCACCGGGCTGCGCCTACATCGCGATGACGCCGGATGCGCCACAGGTGTTTTCGGTGGACGGTTTCGACGGATGGTGGAAACGTATGCAGTCTCTGCCAAGCTACAAGGCCACGCAGCCGAAATAAGCCTCAACCTCACTCACTTGCGTAGACAGGAGCCACCATGAGCGTAACCACCCAATGGATCGAGATCGACAGCGACGAAGGCACCTTCGGCGCTTACCTGGCGATTCCGCATACTCGCAAAGGTCCGGGGATCGTGCTGATCCAGGAGATCTTCGGCGTGAATGAACACATCCGCTCGGTCGCGGAGCAATACGCCGCCGATGGTTACCTGGTGATTGCGCCGGACCTGTTCTGGCGCAACGGCCACCGTATCGAACTGGGTTACGACGAAGCGGGCTGGAAACGCGCCGTCGAGCTGATGAACGCCACCGACATCGATAAGGCGCAGGACGACATCAAACTGGCCATCGAAGCGCTCGATGCGCAACCAGGCCTGGACGGCGGCATCGCTTCCATCGGTTATTGCTTCGGCGGCTTGCTGTCCTACCTCACCGCCACTAACGGCCTGGTGGATGTGGCCATCGCCTACTACGGTGGCGGCATCCAGAACCACCTGGACCGCGCCGATGAAATCGAGGTGCCGTTGCTGATGCACTTCGGTGAACAGGACAGCCACATTCCCCTGGAAGCGGTGGAGAAAATCGCCGAGCGTTTCGACAACAACGACAATGTGGAAATCGTCGTGTACCCGGAGGCCGAGCATGGCTTCAACTGCTCGCATCGCGACAGTTACAACCAGCGTGCAGCGGCTGAGGCCCATGGCAATACGTTGATCTTTCTGGGGCAGGAGTTGTAAAAACCGACGCCTATGCAAAAGGCACCTTCATCAAGCGATGAAGGTGCCTTTTTTCTGTGCCCATGATCGCCCCATCGGGCAAGTCGGGTCGCCACATCTTTCAGGTCTGGCAAACACCGTATGACCGGCATTGGCGGTTCGGCCCTTATCGATGCGTTGAATTACGCGAAGTTCTAGCCAGAAGTCATGGAGCAAAATCCAATGATAAAACTTCAAGCCGTTGTTAAGAGGGGCAATGCGATTGGAACCGTTTTACGGCCACACAGGCATGAGGATGGACATTACGTGGTCAGCATGACTCGATTCGAGAAGGACTATATCCGTGTCGCAAACCCGGATGAACTGCCTCTCTGGGTCGACAAAGGCTACAGCCTGCGAATGAGCAATCCTCATGTTTCCAATCACCGGTCACCCAGCCTTATTAGCCCTGCCTCAATCGAGATGCTCAGTGAAGGCACTTCGGGGGCTGATGGGGGTGCGCAACCGGTGTCCGGCACGTCATCATTAAAAATACTCGTTATGGGGTTAGGGGTCGTTGTGGTCATTGCAACCCTTCTCTACCTCTTCTGAGAAAGCTGCGTCACTCCTTCGCAAGGCGATATTCGACGTGGTTAGTGCCCCCTACTTCGCCGAACCATTATGCGGTTTATAAAACCGGAACATCCCGATTTCAGCGGTTTTGATGTACTCCTTGGCCCAGTCCGGTTTCACCGTGCGGTCATGAAAATACATCGCGCCACCGGTGCGATCCGGGAGCTGCTTGTTCAGCGCCTTGCGCGCGATTTCCTTGGCCAGGGCATATTGCGTCTCTTCCTGGACGGTGTCCGGGCGCCCGTCACACCACCACGAAAACTGGCAGCTCTTGGTCTCTGAACCTTGCTTGACCACCGCGCACACGGTGTCGGGGAAACCAGCGTGGCCGAGGCGGTTCATGACCACGTTGGCGACGGCGGCCATGTCGTCGGTGTCCTTGCCTTTGGCCTCCCAGTAGATGGAGCGGGCCATGCAGGTTATTGCATCGTCCAGCGGAGACTTGCCGGCGGGATCGACGGCCTGGACTTCGGATTGGGTGATCGCCTCGGATTTAGGCACCGGTACATCGGCGCTCTTGTCCGCGGCTTTTTGCTCAAGCACCTGAGCCTTGTCTTCAGCCACTTCTTTTTTTTGCTGCTGGTCGTCGGCAATAACCTGGCCTGCGACAAGGGTAACCACGAGAAACGCAACGGACCATTTGAAGGACATGATGGAGACACTCTGTTTGGCGTCGAGGGAAGCGCCCGTTTGGCGACTTGGCTTCAGTGTAGTAGCCAAATCATGTCAACCGCCGGACAACAAAGCGCAAAAAGGCATTGCGCGGCATGGGGTGGAATCGCGCATCATGGGCGCAGTCAATTCAAGGGAGATTTCCATGCGCGTCCTGTCATCCGCTCTGCGTTTTGCCGTGTTGCCACTGGGGTTGGTGTTCGCCGCCACTGCTGTGGCCAGCGAAGAAACGCAATTGGTCGAGTCGATCAACGTTTACCGCAGCCAGGTACAGCGTTGCGCCGGTCAGGCGTCATCGGTGTTGCCGCCGCTGACGAGCGATTCGCGCCTGAACCTGTCGCCCAGCGGAGCTGTCGACTTGCAGCAGGCCATGGCTCAAGCGTCGTACCCGATGACCAACGTGCAAGCGATTATGTTGTCCGGACCGCGTGATGCACAGTCCGCCATGACGGCGATCAAGGAGAGCTTCTGCCAGGTCGTGCTGAACCCGCAATTCATTGACGTCGGTGTCAGCCACCAGGGTCGCGACTGGCGCATTGTGCTCGCGCGACCGCAATTGACCGCGCGCATGGGTGACGCCGCGGCTGAGGGCCAGAAGTTGCTGGGCTTGCTCAATACCGCCCGCGCCCAGCCGCGCCAGTGCGGCGGCCAACCGTTTGCCGCGACCACGCCGCTGGCCTGGAATGCGACGTTGGCGGCCGCGGCCGAAGCGCATACCCGGGCCATGGCGAATAACAATTTCTTCGACCACAAGGACCAGGACGGTCGCACACCGGGGGATCGCGCTGAACTGGCGGGATACACCTATCAGGAAATCGGCGAGAACATCGCTGCCGGGCAAGACACCCCGCGCAAGGTCGTCGATGGCTGGCTGGCCAGCCCCGGGCATTGCGCCAACCTGATGAACCCACAGTTCCGCGAACTGGGCGCGGCCTATGCGGTTGATCCAAAGAGTGACGCCGGGATTTACTGGACAGCCATGTTTGGTACGCAATAAAGGCGATGGTCAGAGCGGTGGTTCACCGCTCTTACAACGTGTGCTGGCGGTTACCGATGTCTTTGGCTTTTTCAACTGCCCAGGCCAAAGCGTCCTCCATGTCCAACAGATGCGGACGCGGGTCATTGTCCTCTTCTATGACCGAGCCATCCGGCCGGTAAACACCGATGAACATCTTCAGGGAGCCGTCCCTCAATATCTCGGCTTTCACGTCGATCCTGCATCCGTTGGATAGCGTTTCCTTGTGTTCCTCATGGCGTTCAGTCATCGCTGTCTCCCTCTCGTGGTGAATGGATCGGGCCAGAGCATTGGACGCGCAAGCCCTGGATCGGGGCTCGCGCCGTCATTCTTTCTGAGCGTAGTAGAAGATCGGCCGGGTCAGGACTGGCCACTGATACAAGGTATTAACGCCGACAAGCCCCACAGGACAGCGGCGTAATGCCACCTATACTCCATGCCACCAACCCCGTCCGGGGCCTGCACTACCAACAATAAAAAGCAGAGGTGGAACATGGTCTGGCAGCAAATCTACGATCCCTTTGGTAACCCGGTGCTTTCAACCATCATGGCGGCAGTGCCGGTGGTGGTGATGCTGGCATCCCTGGCGTTTTTCCATATCAAGGCGCATCTGGCAGCCTTGCTGGCCCTTGGCTCGGCGCTGTTGATTGCCATTTTTGCCTTCGGCATGCCCGCGGACATGGCCGGCTCGGCGGCACTCTACGGCGCCGCCAACGGCCTGCTGCCGATTGGCTGGATTGTCCTCAACATCATCTTCCTGCACCGGCTGACCACCGAAAACGGCTCGTTCAAAGTGCTGCAGGATTCCCTTGCGCGCATCACCGACGATCGACGCCTGCAACTGCTGCTGATCGCCTTCTGCTTCGGCGCCTTCTTTGAAGGGGCTGCCGGGTTCGGCACGCCGGTGGCGGTGACCGGGGCGATTCTGATCGGCTTGGGCTTCTCGCCGCTGGCCGCCTCAGGCCTGGCGCTGATCGCCAACACCGCGCCCGTGGCGTTTGGTGCACTGGGCACGCCCATCATCACCTTGGCCAAGGTCACCGGCCTGGATGAAATGGAGCTGTCGATGATGGTCGGCCGGCAGTTGCCGTTCTTCTCGGTGCTCGTGCCGTTCTGGTTGATCTGGGCCTTTGCCGGCTGGCGCAAAATGCTGGAAATCTGGCCGGCCATTCTGGTAGCCGGGGTCAGTTTCGCCGTGCCGCAGTTTCTGGTGTCCAACTACCACGGGCCGATGCTGGTGGACGTGATCGCCGCGCTGATCTCCATGGCCTGCCTGACCGGTTTCCTCAAGGTCTGGAAACCGGCCACGATCCACACCTCGGCAGCCCTGACAGGGCATGTCGACAACTCGAAGATCGACGAGGAGCATCAGCAAAAACCCGAGGCCAGCGGGACCTTCGCCAGCGATGCCAAACCGGCGGTGATGCGCGCCTGGATGCCGTGGATCATCCTCACCGTGTTTGTGTTCGCCTGGGGCACCCAGGGCTTCAAGAACATGTTCGACACCCGTCCGGCAATCGATCCGGCCACCAATTCGGCCAAGCTCGACCCTCAGGGCAAACCGGTGCGCGAAGCCAACCCGATCTTCGCCCCGATCGTGACCTTCACCACCATTCATCAGCAAATCGAAAAGGTGCCGCCCGTGGTGCCCGCGGCAAAAACCGAGGAAGCGGTCTACAAATTCACCTGGTTCACCAGCACCGGCAGCGGCATCCTCCTGGCGGCCATCGTCGGCGGCCTGCTGATGGGCTATTCCATCCCGCAACTGGCCCGCCAATACCTGCGAACGCTGTGGGTGGTGCGTTACTCACTCATCACCATCGTGGCCATGCTTGCGCTCGGTTTCCTCACGCGCTACTCGGGCCTCGACGCCACCATGGGCCTGGCCTTCGCCGCGACCGGCATCTTCTACCCCATGTTCGGCACCCTCCTGGGCTGGCTCGGCGTGGCGTTGACCGGCTCCGACACCGCCTCCAACGTGCTGTTCGGCGGCTTGCAACGAGTGACCGCCGAGCAACTGGGCATCAGCCCGGTGCTGATGGCCGCAGCCAACAGTTCCGGTGGGGTCATGGGCAAAATGGTCGACGCCCAGTCGATCGTGGTCGCGTCCACGGCGACTCGCTGGTACGGGCATGAAGGGGAGATTCTGCGATATGTGTTCTTCCACTCGATTGTGCTGGCGATCTTGGTCGGTGGGTTGGTGACGTTGCAGGCTTATGTGGCGCCGTTCAGCAGTATGGTGGTGGGCGGACACTAGACGTCAAAAGGTCCCAGACCCGGGCGAGTCGCCCGGGTCAGGGCTTGAAAACGCGCGGATCAAGTCAGACGGCCGCCCGACATCAACCCCTCGGTCAGCAACGACACCAACGGCTGCACCAGATGCTGAGTCCGAACATCATCACCAATCACCGCCACCTCGGTGCTGGGTAAAGTCGGCAACTTCTGCGACGGTTCCAGTATGCGCATCCCTTCCTGCAAAAATGACGTTCCCAACGCCGTAATCCCCAACCCCCCCGCAACCGCCGCCTGCACCCCCATCAAATTGCTGGCCAGGCACGCGGATGCCCATTCCCGCCCGACCGTGGCCAGGGCTTCGATCATAATGGCGCGGTACGCACAGGGCGGTCGCATCATCACCAACCGCACCGGTTTCGACGATTCGATTTGGTAATCTTTCGCGGCAATCCAGACCAGCGGCTCACGCCAGATGACTCGGCCTCGCGTGGTTCCGGAGCTGAATTTTCGCTTGGAAATAACCACGTCCAGTAGCCCGGCTTCGTAGTCGGTGAGCAGGTCGTCGCTCAAGCCTGTGGTGAGTTCGAGTTGAATGTCTGGATACAACTGGGTGAAGCGCGACAGCAGCTTGGGCAGCTGGGTCGGCACGAGGTTTTCCGAGATCCCCAAGCGCAGCAGGGTGACGGTCGCCGGCGCCTTGATGTCCCGCATGAAGGTGTCGAAATGCACCATCATTCGGCGTGCGCCTGCCAGCAGTCGCTCGCCGTCCGGGGTCAGGGTCAGGGCGCGGCTGGTGCGTTCGAAGACACGAAAACCAAGCACCTCCTCCAGCCGGATGATCTTCTGGCTCACTGCCGATTGCGACCGCGCGATCACCTCGGCAGCAGCAGTGAAACTGCCGGTCTCCGCCACGGCGATAAACGCCCGAAGCAGGTCGATCTCAAGGTCGCTGGCTTGCATGATGGATTCGCCTTTCTACTGGATGCCATTAAATTTATGCGTTTGTGTTCTAGATAGCAATTGCCGAACATCGTACTCAAACCAATACGAGGCGTTCGAAAATGGCAGTCAATAAAGCAGTAGATATTGTTGAAAGTTTCTGGCGCGAAGTCTGGCAAGCCAAGGACCCGCAAGCCGCAGCGCGCTTTGTAGCCGAAGACTTTGTGATCACGTCTGGCGGTATGGATATCGTCGGCCGCGAAGCCTTTATTCAATGGATCGGTGTCTTTCTGTCGAAGATCGAAGACTTCGAATTCAGCAGTATCGAGACGTTTCAGAACGCCGAAGGCACTCGCGTTGCTTCCCGCTGGAAACTGGCCGGAAAGAACCAGGGCTTTATTGGTGGCCGCACGTGTAACAGCCCCTTTGAAATGCTCGGCACTGCGGTCTGGGAAGTTCGACCGGACGGCCTGCTGGCGCACAACTGGGTCGAGCGTAATGCGCTGGAAGTTCATCGCGATTTGATCGGGCTCTGAGTAGCCAAGTTGAAGTGAAACATGAAACCCGCAACTTTTTTCATATTGCTTCTGCAGATCCTGACTCCCCCACACGGTGCGCGTCCACCTGAAATTGTGATGGATGTCAGAAGTCTTCTGCAAGGGTCGGCGTTGCAGTATCCGCCGACCTATATGAAGTAACCGGAGACACACCATGAATACTCGTACTTTGTTCGCCAGTGCTGCTGTTGCCCTGGTAGTACTCACCCATAACGCGTTTGCAGACACGCCCAATGTACCCGCCAAGCCTTATCGCTATGGCATGCCGATCCACGTGGCGAAAGTCATTTCCCTTGAGGAGCCTCGTTCCGCCGATTGCGAAGTGGTCAGCGCCAAACTCACTTATCTGGACACCTCCGGAAATGTCGAGGCCTTTACCTACTTCAAAATGGCCCAGGCCTGTGAAGAGCAAAACTGAATGGGGGGCTGTACAACAAAAGCCGGATTGAACGGAAAGCCAATTGACCCGCTGTTGCATTGCATCAGCGGATCTTTTTTTACAACGAATTAATGAAGATCAGGCGCCGGCCACCAACACCTGCAACAAGCCACCCGCACCACCGCCAGCTCTGGACTGGGTCAACAGCAACAAACAATACGCGGCGATGATGCAGCTTGGTGGTGATCAAATAGTCATATGGGTGATCGTACTAACAGGTCATGATCAGGTCGTGTCCATGCGGTTCCATCCTCCCTCAAAAAGTCGTCCAATAGAACCCCGACATTAACTTGCTTAATCTCCCAATATTCAAACTCCCTCAGCTTTCCCTTCCAGTGCATAACCACTTTAGTAGCAGTAGCAGATTTAAAACTGCCCTTATGGCTAGTAGGTGTTTGAACATCGATAGGGGTGTCGACGGCAATATTAGTGAACGAATCTTGTGAGTATGGCATTTCAATAGCTCCATCTATTCATAGAGGCTTCATCCTAAATCGACAACTGTTCAATATCACCTGTAAGAAATGACAGTTGTTTATAACTTTTCGACGTAACACCATTGAAATTATATTAGAAACAGTCGCGACGCACTCTTCTGAGAAACGAGTTAAGTATGCCTGGCTAATAGCTTGAACGCTTCAACTTCCCCCCCCCAATCACCAACCACTCCATCGACTACCCATTCCTGGTTGGCAGCATAACCGCTTTCTCACAACGCGCCCCTGTAGGAGCAAAACTTACTTGCGAAGGACGATAACGCGGCGTCCAGACTAATCACATCACGTACAAGCCCAAACGCCAGACAGCTAGCAGAAACACCAAGCACCGAGAAACCTGTGGTGAGAGAGGTTGCTCCCGCTAGACCGCGCAACGGCCCCAAAAAGGCACCGCTGCACAGCCCAACGTCCGCTACTTACTCACAGAAGACAGCACCTACTTAGGCAGATCGATCTTATCCAACACCCGATTCGCCGTGATCTCCGCCACCATGATGCTGTTGGAAATGCCCAGCAAAGCGTAGCGCGATTCCCCCTCTAAATGATCCACCAACTGATGGACCATCACGTCAACCGACGCCAGTATCTCGACCAAATAAACCGCCAGGGTTTCGACCGTAGTCTCAGGGTCTACGGAAAACAGGGTGCTGCGTGTTCGCGGGGTGGCTTTGATGTCGGCGTTCGATGGAAAGTGGTAATCGAGAGCCCGCTCGGCGGCCTCATTGAGCTTCTTTGAATCGGGTTCGTATGGGGAGGCCGGATCGGTGTCAGGCGGATTTGGTGAAGGCTTTATCATTTGCTGAGTGTCCTAATGGTGTGCCATCCCTCCTGCTGCTAAACGAAGAGGGTGGCAACTGCACGCAGGTTAGCAGACCGGGACACTCAGCAATCCGGCGCGCCCAAGGGCGCCCTACGTACAGCTACCATTAAGTACAGGCAATGAAATACCTGCATAACAGATGCACGTTCAGCCGAGATATCCCGGGCTGCTAAACCCGATCACTGATGGGCAGTGACACGAATCAAGTTACCGAGTGACCCCAAGGCGCACAAGCCGGCGGATTCTGGCGCAGCCGTAGGCAACGGCGCAAGGTTTTGTAGCTTTCAGGACGTAACCTTTGGAGGTTTTAAACAAAAAATCTGCGGCGATGTTTATTGACGTGGCGCGTGCTTCCCACACCAGACGAAACCTCGATAATCGACGAAGCATTTGAGCTGCCGAGTTCGAAAAATCATGTAAGCCAAAACGCGATCTGTAGCAGCTGGCGGGGGGATCAGGCGGCCTTATCTGCCAGGCCAGTACGGACCTTCACCACCGAGGGTTGCGTCGTGCTGAACACCAACCCCGAAGCAAACACCACCCCAAGAATCACGCCGCCCGCCCCCAGCAACTGCCACACATTGGGCAGCACACCGAGTATCGAGGACACCAGCATGGTGAACACAGGCGCCAGGTTGAAGAAGATCGACGTGCGCGCCGCACCGATCGCATGAATGCCTTTGAACCACAGCAAGTAGGCAATCAACGAACCACAGACCGCCAAGTAGAAAACCGCTCCATGCACAGACAACGAAGCCGTACTGATCGAGGCCATCGGGCTTTCATAGATGAAGCCCAACACGATCAGGCCAATGACACCGAACAGCATCGAAAACGTGGTGGTTTCCAGCGGTGTCGAGTCTTTGACGAAGCGTCGGGTGCCGACCATGTTAGCTGCCCAGGCGATGCTGCCGGCCAGAATGATCGCGTCGCCGGTCGCCACTTTCAGCCCGAGCAGCATCTGGATATCCCCGCGCGTGATCACCAGTCCCACCCCCAGCAATCCCAGCACCAGCCCGATGGCGCGGCCGCGATCAATGCGTTCGCCTTCCAGCAGCACCGCGAAGATCATGGTCCACAGCGGCGTGGTCGCCAGGATCAGCGCGCCGTTGATGGGCGTGGTGGTTTGCAGGCCGAAGAAGGTCGCGAGGTTGAACGCGGTAAAGCCCAGCAGGCCCAGACCGATAAACGCGGCAAGATTGTTTTTCAGCGTGGTGAGGCGCAACTTGCCCGCCAGGCCGAAAATCAGCAACAGCAACAGGGTAGAAATAGCAAAGCGCTCAATGGACGCGCTGATCGGTGCCATGCTCTTGATGATATAGGCACCGGCATTGAAGTTGGTGCCCCAGAAAAACGTGGCGCCGACGATGCCGGCATACGCGAGAGGCGTTGATTTGGACATGGCTGTTTCCTCGTCAAGTCGTGCGATGAACACGCCGCACACGGCGCGCTTCAGACCTGCTTGTCAGGTGTAGAAGAATTCTTGCAGGCTTGGCGGTGGGGCAAAATTCCCCATTTATTCACCCTTCATGTGAGAAAACGCCCATGTTCGATTGGGAGGATCTTCGCTACTTCATCGTCTTCGCCCACGAGCAGTCGTTGTCGGCGGCGGCGCGCAAGCTCAAGGTCGACCACGCCACCGTGGCGCGACGCATCAGCGCGCTGGAGAGTTCGCTGAACCTCAAGCTGGTGGACCGGCGCCCTCGTTCCTATGTCATCACCGAGGACGGCGAGCGAATTGCCCAGCTCGGGCGGCGCATGGAAAGCGAGTCCTTCGCGGTGCAACGCTCGGCGCTCGCCGGGCAGGAAAGCTTTACCGGCGAAGTCACCGTCAGTGCCCCGCCCGCCCTGGCCTGCGCGTTGATAGCGCCGCGAATCAAGGCGTTGCGCACCCTGCATCCGCAACTGTCTGTGCAGTTGATCGGCAGTCTGGACAGCGCTTCGTTGTCGCGGCGCGAAGCCGATATTGCCGTGCGCCTGAGCCGCCCCAAGGAGCCGGACCTGGTGGCGCGCAAGGTGGCGACGGTGCAGTTTCACCTGTACGGCTCGGCAGATTACTTGTCCAAGACCGCCCCGGAAGATCTGGCGTTCATCGCTTACGACCAGACCATGGAGCAAACCCCGCAACAGGTCTGGCTCAAGCAACAAGCGGGGGATCGGCCGATCCTGCTGCGCAGCAATGATCTGAACATCCAGGCAACCATTGCCCAGGCAGGCGCCGGCGTTGCGGCACTGCCGTACTTCCTTGGTGAGCACTACGGATTGCAAGCGATGGAGACCGTGGGCGCGGGGCTGGCGCGTGAAGTGTGGCTGGTGGTCCACAGCGACATCCGGCACACCCCGTCGGTGCAGGCGGTGATGAGTTTTCTGGTGTCCTGTTTCGAAAACTGAGTCAGTGCGCCAAACGCTGCTTTACTGATTCAGATCCTGAACCAACGGGAAGTGCCCCCATGGAACGTCTCACCGCCAAAGACTTCGCCCCGGAACTGCTGGAGCTCTACGACTACTACGCCCACGGCAAGATCAACCGGCGCGAGTTTCTTGATCGAGCAGCGCTGTTCACCCTGGGCGGTTTGACAGCCAGTGCCCTCCTCGCCTCCCTGAGCCCGAACTACGCGCTCGCCGAGCAGGTTGAATTCACCGACCCGGACATCCTCCCCGAGTACATTTCCTATCCATCACCCAAGGGCCACGGCAATGTCCGCGGCTATCTGGTGCGCCCGGCCAAAGCCACCGGCAAGGTGCCGGCGGTGTTGGTCGTGCATGAAAACCGTGGGCTCAACCCTTACATCGAGGACGTCGCCCGGCGCGTTGCCAAAGCGGGGTTTATTGCCCTCGCACCCGATGGCCTGAGTTCGGTGGGCGGCTATCCGGGCAACGATGAAAAAGGCAAGGAGTTACAAGCGACTGTCGATCCGGAAAAGCTGATGAATGACTTTTTCGCCGCCATTGGCTGGTTGATGAAAAATGACAAGACCACGGGGAAGGTCGGCATCACCGGGTTCTGCTATGGCGGCGGCGTCTCCAATGCGGCGGCGGTGGCCTACCCGGAACTGGCGGCGGCCGTGCCCTTTTATGGCCGTCAGCCAAAGGCTGAGGATGTGCCGAAAATCAAGGCGCCGCTGCTGTTGCATTACGGCGAACTGGACAAGGGCATCAATGAAGGATGGCCGGCGTATGAGAAAGCGTTGAAAGCGTCGGGCAAAACTTACGAGGCATTCATTTACGCAGGCTGCAATCACGGTTTTCATAACGATTCCACGCCTCGCTACGATGAAGCCGCTGCGAAGCTCGCGTGGGACAGGACCGTGGCCTGGTTCAACAAATACCTGGTTTAGGCTGCTGTTTGCCGGTGTGGGCTACACCGTTATCAATTGCTTCGATCTTTTAAATCATGAAGCCGAATTTCTTATTTTTAAGCGGCGAGTTCAGGATGGCGCCACTTCTGATTATTCGGGCGAAAGCTTCATGAACATCAATTTTGCGTTTGCGTGCTTGATCGTGGTGTCGTTTGCGATTGCCCTGGGGCATGGCTGACCGCTCAGGCGTGCGCTTGCACCACTTCGATTCCCAGCTTGCGATAGTCGTCGATGTCGCCTGACGCCACGTGACGCTCAGTAATCAGGGTGTGCAAACGTGAGCACGGCACGACGATGTACGGTTCCACCGCACCCAATTTGTCCGCCGTGGTGACGGCGATCACTTGAGAGGCACTGTCAAACAGCGCCTGCTTCACTGGCACCTCATCAAAATGCAGCGAGCTGATGCCGACCTCCGGATGAATCGCACAAACCCCGGTAAACAGCACGTCAGCCTTGATGCCTTGCAACAAGCGCACGGTCTCGTGACCGCTGACCGACATCGTCGCCAGGTTAAGTTGCCCACCCGCCAGAATCACCTTGATGCCTGGGTATTCCGCGAGGGTAATCGCGGTTAACGGCGATGTGGTGATGGCCGTGATGGAAATAGTCGAAGGCAAGGACCGGGCGATCTGCAGCGTGGTACTCCCCGAATCGAACATCACGATCTGACCATCCCGGACGTGTCGCGCGGCGAGTTGTGCGAGGTGCACTTTCACCTCGTCGGTTTCACCTACCCGAGTGAGGAAATCCTTGCCCGTATCCTTGGGCCGAGGCAGCGCGCCACCGTGCACGCGTTGCACCAGACCGGCGCTGTGCAGCTCCGACAGGTCGCGACGAATGGTGTCTTCCGAAACGGCGAAATGCTGGCTCAATTCAGAGGCCATGACCTTGCCGTCGCGCTCGAGGATCAGGAGGATTTTTTGCCGGCGCACGGAAGGAAGCTCGGTGGCCGAATGCTGATCTTGCATGTTTATGCCTGGGTTTGCGTGTTTGTGCGAGATTAGCCAAACCGTTGCGTAAACACAATCGCGGTTTTGTTTTCTGGCAAACTCCCCGGCGTCTCCCCCAGAGCAGTCAGCCCATGCCCTTCGCCCTTGTCTCAAACGGTTCACTCCTCACGCCTGAGCAGCCCGACGTAACCGTGCCCTGGTGGAGTTTCACCAAGACGGTTCTCGCCGCCGCAGCGTTGTCGCTGGTGCGTGATGGATTGATCGGTCTGGATGAGGGAGTGCCTGAAGGCCCGTTCACGTTGCGTCAACTGCTGCGGCATGAAGCCGGATTGGCGGATTACAGTGAACTCGCCGATTACCACACCGCCGTCGCGCGCCATGAGACACCGTGGTCAGCCGCCGAAATGCTGCAGCGTCTTGATGCGACCAGGTTACGTTATGCACCCGGAGACGGCTGGCGATACTCGAACGTCGGCTACTTGTTCATCGCCAGGCTCATTGCGCGCGTCACCGGGCTGAGACTTGAAGAAGCGCTGACGCAACGCGTGTTTGCCCCGCTCGGTTTATCGCGCATCCGCCTCGCCACGACCCGCGCCGATCTGGCGTACGTAATCATGGGAGCGGCTTCGACTTACGACCCGGGCTGGGTTTATCACGGTTTGCTGGTCGGCCCGCTTGTTGAAGCGGCCCTGTGTCTGGATCGTCTATTGGACGGGCATCTGTTGCCGCAATCACTGCTGCGGGAGATGCAAACGGTACGCACGCTGGGCGGACCGATCGCTGGGCGTCCCTGGGTTGCTCCGGGATACGGCCTCGGTCTGATGCAGGGCATGGTGGAAAGTGGCCTGACCTTGAGTGGTCACACGGGAGTCGGACCGGGCAGCATCATTGCGGTTTACCGCTGCATTGATGGAAACAGCACGGCGAGTTGCGCGGTTTTTGATGAAAGCGGCAACGAAGGGGCTGTGGAGGCAGAGGTCGTGCGCCACCTGATATGCGCGGCACTTGAATAAACCTGAAAATCACCTGACCGCCCTTCCTCAAAAAAGGAGCGTTGAGACCTCGATGCGTCGAACTCACCAATATCCTGTGGCGAGGGAGCTTGCTCCCGCTGGGGTGCGAAGCGGCCCCAAAATCCGCAACCCGGATCATTCAGATAAACCGCGAGCACTGGATTTACGACGGCTGCGCAGCCGAACGGGAGCAAGCTCCCTCGCCACAGGTACAGAAGCGGTCACACCTCAATGTGTGGAATTCACAAGTAAGTTATTGATCACGTTGAATATGCATCAGTAACTGGCGACTTGCGCCCCATTACCAGACGTCACCAACGCCTTCAACGACGCATCAAACTGCTTCAACGCATTCACCTGCACCGCATTTTGCTGGTCGATTTGCGCAGCAATTTCCGGGGCAGCTTTGCCATGCACCCACACCGAAGGCATCTGCTGCTCACGTGAGCCTTCAGCCTTGCCGATGTATTGCAGGTTCGAGTCGTAGAACTTGGCGAGGAATCGCGCTTCGACCTGGTTGTTGCGCTTGGACACCAGACGGTTGTAGGTGTCGAGCATCACCACCACATCGGGATGGGCTTGTACCAGGGCGTCGAGATTGTCGTAGACGGTCACCGAAGCAAATTGTTTTTGCAGCGACCCCATCAGCCAGTTGATCGCCCGCTTCGGATCGGAGCTGTTGACGAAGGCGCTGCTGATGCGCGAATCCAGCGCCGGGTTCTTCGCCCCATTCAGCGCGACCGAATGGTACTGCTCAAGGTATTCGATCGTGTTGAGGGTGTTTTCGCTGTAGAGCACGCCCACCGATTGAGTGGGTTGCAAGCTGGCGGGGCTGTCGCCCATCGGCAGGAAATGGCAGGACGGGTCGGCCGCGTAGGCCGGCACGGTGGCGGCAACACTGCCGGTCAATACGGCGACAAGGGCCAGCAAGGTAGAGATTCTCATCGCGCAGGTTCCTTCAGAGGCGACTTTGGTATGACGCTATCCTCCTCTCATGACAAAAAAACAGAACTTGCATTCCTTGATGGTGATTATTGATTAAACGAATGGTTGCGTACCGAGGCGTCAGGCGTGACTCCGTGGGGTGAGAAGTGACGTCGAGTGGATATCTGCGTGAAGCCGATTATGCTTCAAGAAACCTTGCAGCGATGCGAGGCGGTCAACCTGTGTGCATGCTTCGTGCAATCCGTAATCCGACGACATCAGCCCAAGGGCCTGGGTGCGGCAAGAAAGGTAACGAGGTACTCCGGCCTATAACAAGAACGACGGAGAAGACTCATGGCCGCAATCGACAACACCTCCACGGGCAGCGCGCCCCAACGCGGTATAACCAAGGAGGAGCGCAAGGTCATTTTTGCCTCGTCCCTGGGCACCGTGTTCGAGTGGTACGACTTCTACCTTTACGGCTCCCTGGCCGCGATCATCGCCAAGCATTTCTTTGCCGGGGTCAATGAGACAACGTCCTTCATCTTCGCGCTGCTCGCGTTCGCTGCGGGTTTCGCGGTGCGTCCCTTCGGCGCCATCGTGTTCGGGCGCCTGGGTGACATGATCGGGCGCAAGCACACGTTCCTCATCACCATTGTGATCATGGGTGTCTCCACCGCCGTCGTCGGTTTTCTGCCCGGTTACGCGACCATTGGCGTGGCGGCGCCGATCATCCTGATCACCTTGCGCCTGTTGCAAGGCCTGGCGCTGGGCGGTGAGTACGGTGGCGCGGCGACCTACGTCGCGGAGCATGCGCCGAAAGGCAAACGCGGTTATTTCACCTCATGGATTCAAACCACCGCGACCCTGGGCCTGTTCCTTTCGCTGCTGGTGATCCTTGCTTGCCGGACGATCCTGGGCAACGAAGCCTTCGAGGCCTGGGGCTGGCGGATTCCGTTCCTGCTGTCGATCCTGCTGCTGATTGTGTCGGTGTACATCCGCTTGCAGCTCAGCGAATCACCGGTATTCGTGAAAATGAAGGCTGAGGGCAAGTCTTCCAAGGCGCCGCTGACCGAATCCTTCGCCCGCTGGGATAACCTGAAAATCGTGATCATGGCCCTGCTCGGCGGTACGGCCGGCCAAGCCGTCGTCTGGTACACCGGGCAGTTTTACGCGCTGTTCTTCCTGCTGCAGACACTGAAAATCGACGCGCAGACGGCTAACCTGCTGATTGCTGGCTCGCTGCTGATCGGCACGCCGTTCTTCGTCATCTTCGGCAGCCTGTCCGACCGTATCGGCCGCAAAGGCATCATCATGGCCGGCTGCATCCTCGCAGCATTGACCTACTTCCCGATCTTCCATGCGTTGACTCAGTACGGAAACCCCGACGTGTTCGTCGCGCAGGAGAAGAACCCGGTCACGGTGATCGCCGATCCCGACCAGTGCTCGTTCCAGTTCGACCCGGTGGGCAAGGCCAAATTCACCAGTTCCTGCGACCTCGCCAAGACCGTGCTGGCCAAACGGGCCATTCCCTACAAGAACGAAAAGGCTGAACCGGGCACGGTCGCGCAGGTGCGCATCGGCGATAAAGTGCTTCAGAGTTTCGAGGGCACCGGCATGCCGGCCGCCGACTTCAAGGCCAAGAACGACGCGTTCACCGCCACTCTCGGCACCGCCCTCAAAGAAGCCGGTTACCCCGAGAAAGCCGACCCGGCCAAGACCAACTACCCGATGGTGCTGTTGCTTCTGACCATCCTCGTGATCTACGTGACCATGGTCTACGGCCCGATTGCCGCCTGGCTGGTGGAACTGTTCCCGGCGCGCATCCGCTACACCTCGATGTCGCTGCCCTACCACATCGGCAACGGCTGGTTCGGCGGCTTCCTGCCGACGGTGGCGTTCGCCATGGTCGCGGCCACGGGTGATATCTACTACGGCCTCTGGTACCCGATTGTCATCGCCGTGATGACCGCCGTCCTGGGCATATTCTTCATGCCGGAAACCAAGGATCGGGAGATTCATCACACATAAAACGGGCACCTGCCCTCTCGTGAGCGAGAGGGCAGGCCTTTTTAATGCACGCAGATGGATTAAATGCCGTCGCGGCTCAAAAACGAATTGAACCCCACGCCTCATCGTGTTTTCGAAACTCCATAAGCGCCGATCTTTGATCACGAGCAGCGCCATTGGAGAGGAATTCCCGATGAACCGTAGACTGCTGTTTCTGCTCGCCAGCCTGAGCCCCACGCTGGTATTCGCTGAAGGCTGTGACGTCCTGACCCGATCCCAAAGCCCTTCCGTTCCGGTGGTCGAATCCCATAGTTGCTATGAGTACGAAGGCATGCCGGTAAATGCCATCGATTGGTCATGCAGCAACGAGAGCAAGGACATGCTCACCAGCACCAAGAAAAAAGTCGACCAGTGCGACGATCATTATCAGGCCTCCTGCATCGCGACCCTGACCCAGGAATCCCTGGCCAACCCTCACTCCACCAGCAAGGACAAGAACAGCAAGTCGCTGAACATCCCCGACAACGCCCAGGTCACCACGTATTACTACGGTGCGGAACACTTGGCCCAATCGAAGACTGATTGCGAATCGGGCGGTGGACACTGGAAAACGAAATGATGCCACTGGCTGATACGTCGCCGTTACATCGCGCGATTCGCTGTATCCGAGGTGTTACCTTACCGACCGTGTTGTCACTTCTGCGGTGCCCGGCGGGCCAATAGAGTATTGGCTTCGGTGTGTTGGCCGGGTCGAGAACGTCTTGACCCGACTGTCCGCCGATCCCCCCATCACGGAAGAGGTGACACCATGAGTTTCGTAACCGTTGAAAAAAACCAGAGCAGCGCCCCGTCGGAAGCCGATATGAAAAAGGCCATGACTGAATCTGGCGGCAAACCCGGGGAAGTCACCGGGACCAACGCGGCCCGGAAGCTGACTTACACCGGCACGGTCAATCACACCGTATATGAGAACAAGCTGATCGAGATTGCCAAGGGCAAACGAACCAGCTGGAACTTCGTCTGGGCCGACGCGAAGGTGAGTAGCCCGACGGCATGAAGCTACGGTGGGGCGGTCGCACGGCCGCTCCGCTGTTTCAACTCACAGATTCCCTTGATACAACCCGGTTACGCAGGCTGTTACCTTGCTGGTTTAACCGCCCTCCCCGCTGTAACGCCAAGACACTTCGCCGCCCTGAATCCTGCGCCTACTGTGAAGCCGTCAATGTGTTTAGAGGGTGCTGCCCGATCACTTGTCGGATTCGCTGCCCGCTGCCCATTGACTGCCCAACACAACCAAGGAAGAGGAAAGCCATGAGTAAGTCGAGCGCTGTAAGCAAGCAAGCTCTGCAACTTCACAATGATGTGCAAGAGGCCCTCAAGTCGTTCCAGAGCATTGCCCCCACGGCTCTGAAAACGTCGGACTACTGCAAGGTGTTGACGTCAACCCTGGCAGCCACGCAAAAGTCCGTCACGATCGAGATCGCAGCCGATGACCTGACCCTTCTCAAGCAGTCAGGCTACAAGCTGTGCTTCGCCAAGAAAGTCGGCAACGAAGCCTATAACGTTGTCTGGCAGTCCTATGACAAGTACCTGAGCAACAACGGCTTCAGCTGGACCCCGCAATACCAACTGTTCGGGTCCAATACTTTTCAGGCTGACGTGACGGTGAAGGTGTCGACCAACATCGTCACGATCGGCCTGGGGCAACAATCGATACTTAGCCCGGAAGGCTTGCTGGGCCAGGCGGTAACCGGCGGCCCAGACATATCCATTACCCTGGATAACGAATACGGCCCGATCCACCCCGGCATCAACCAGTTGTCAGTCGGCATCGACGGCACGCAGGTCAGCACGCCGATCTACGTCGCCACCAAGCAGGTGGTCACCGGCAATATCGTTTTGACCCCTGTCGAGGCCATTCTCGTGTGGTTCGAACAGAACGTGCAGACCAGCACCATGTTCAGCACGTCGCGGTCCAAGGCCATCGAAATCGACCTGACTGTCGTTAACGATGCAACCCGTCGCTACGAAGACGGTGCATGGAAAACCGTGTAATCGTCGCACCTGGGGCAACCTCGCGGTTGCCCCTTCCTCTCAAGAAACATCACCGCTTCCCCGGGCGAAATAGCCCGTCAACGACCGACAGATGGACTCCGCCAGATCTTCCTGGGTCGCGATGCCGTAAGGTTGATTGCGATCGAACTGCTCGGACCAGCGGATCCGCCCCTGTGCGACATCAATCAGGCGCACCGATGCCCGGACTCGGCTCGGTTCCACCCGCACGCTGCCCTCAAGGGAATAGTTACCGCGCCCGGCACGCACAACGTCCAGTGCCTTGACTCTGGAGCGTGACACTTTCATCAACACGTGGTTGCCATGGCTTTGCGTCTGCTCGAACGACTCGAAAAGCCGGCAGCTCAATTCTTCAGACAAGCCCCTGGTGAAGTCATCGCCGTCACGGGTGATGCAGGTAAACGGCTGAATCTGCAAAACAGGATGGCGCATCGAGATGGTTTTGGGTCTGATCCGCTGGTAAGCCAGCCGATAACAACCGGCCGGAATGCTCAGGCGTACCGGGTCTTGCTGCCCGAGGGTGGCGTAATGGATCGCGAGTTTGCGCCGCAACCGGCCCACCTGCACGCGCACCACCGGATCGTCTCCGGTGCAGTAAACAGCCGGGTCACGGCGAAACACGGCGATGCCGATGGCATGCTCGGTGAGTGGGATAGTGGAAAACTGAAGATCGTGATCGACCAGGAAACGCAGCAAGCTTCCCATGCGCCTGGACTTGGCAAACACCGGACTGGCCAGCAACAGCGCCAGCACCCGCTCTATCTCTTCGTGATCGAGTGGCTCGGGAACGCCCTCGGCACTTGAATGGCCTACGTGCTTGATTACCATTGCCTGCCTCCGTGCAGGTTACCGACAATCGCTCGCCACCCCTGTAGAAGTGGATATTGATACTGAAGTCGTACTCCATGGCCACGCTCAACGCCCGATCCCGTAAAGGCTCGGACGCTGCAACGTCGAAGCTTAGCAGTGGTTACGCAATGGCGAAGATATTGTGCTGATCGCGGCGTTTGCCCGGGTAATCAGCAGCAACGCGTGGTGCATTGCTTGCCGCCGTAGCGGGCTTCCTGACGCTCGCGAAGAAACGCCGAATGGCTCATCACCGGTTCTTCGGGGTGTTTGAGCGCCATCTGGGCGACATAGTTGTCGTAATCGGGGACGCCGACCATCAAACGCGCGCTCTGGCTGAGGAAGCGGGCGGCTTGCTGCAGTTTACGGATCATGGCAACGCTCTCATTGTGAGGGGGGACAGGGCCATGAAAGCGCACTTTTGTATCTGGAATGTGTCCGTTCGGCCGAGATATGTATCGGAACCTGTAGGAGCCAGGCTTGCCGGCGAAGGCGTACCTGAGGGCGCCTTCGCCGGCAAGCCTGGCTCCTACAGGTTCCGGCTCTGATCCGTAGTCTTGTGCCGCTTCTGCCCCTGTACCAAAACCACCCCTCGTCCAACAATGAGCGAAACACGGCCACAGTTTGTTAATATCCACGCGCTTTTTTCGTCTGACTCATCAGGCGCTACAGATTTCCCGTCGCAACACAGGAATGCTTTTCCATGAGTACGTTGTTTACCCGCCGCACGGTCCTGCGCGGTATGGGCTTGTTGAGTCTTGGCCTGCTCGCCGGCTGCGATGACAGTTCCAGGCTGTCGTTCAAGTACGGCAAGGACCTCAGCGACAAGATCATGGGGCGTACCTTCAAGCTCAAAGACGCCCAGGGCGAAACGAAGATGCTCACCAGTTATCGCGGCCTGATGCCGATGGTGTTCTTCGGTTTCACCCAATGCCCGGCGGTCTGCCCCACGACCCTGGCCCGCGCGGCACAGGCCAAGAAACTGATGGGCCGAGACGGCGAGAAGTTGCAGGTGATCTTCATCACCCTCGACCCGGAACGCGACACGCCGCAAATGCTCGACGCCTACGTCAAGACGTTCGACCCGAGCTTCGAGGCGCTGCACGGCACGCTGGAAGAAACCGCCGCCACCGCCAAGGAGTTCGGCGTGTTCTTCGAAAAGATCCCGAGCGGTTCGACCTACACCCTTTCCCACACCGCGACCAGCTACGTCTTCGACTCCCGGGGCAACTTGCGCCTGGGGCTGTCCGCGTCCCTTACGGCTCAAGAGTGCGCAGAAGACCTGCTCACCGTCATGGAAGTCTGCTGATGAATTCGATCCACGCCAACACCGCTTTCTCGCGACGCGTCAAACAACTGGTCCTGGGGTGCGCCCTGATCGGCATGGCCTGGCAGGTATCGGCGCAAACCAGAGTGGACGACGCCTGGGTCCGTGCGACCGTTGCCGGCCAGCCATCGACCGGCGCCTTCATGACCCTGCAAGCCGACAGCGACAGCAAGCTGCTCAGCGTGCAATCGCCTGTCGCCAAAACCGTACAGATTCACCAATCCAGCATGAAAGATGATGTGATGAGCATGCGTCAGGTCGAGTCTGTCGAGCTGCCGGCCGGCAAACCGGTGAACTTTGATCCCCACGGCTATCACGTGATGCTGATGGACCTGACGGCGCAGGTGAAGGAAGGCGATAAAGTCCCGCTGATCCTGACCGTGGAAAACGCCAAGGGCGAGAAAGAGACGATTAAGGTGGAAGCCGAGGCCCGGGCACTCGGCATGGCTGATCACAGCAAGATGCATTAACGGTCGGGGTTTCTCGGGGCGAGCGGCTCTTATTTGACGAGTCGCTTCTCCTTGGAAGGCCGGTAGCCGAAATACGAGCTGTAGCACTTGCTGAAATGGCTCGGCGACACAAAGCCACACGCCACCAGCACGTCCACCTGGGACAGCTCCGTATGCTGGAGCAGCCGCCGCGCTTCGGTAATTCGCAGTTCCATGTAATACCGTTGCGGTGTCGTGCCCAGTTGCTCCTTGAACAACCGTTCGAGCTGTCGACGAGAACGACCCGCGTAGACCGCCAGTTGCTCCAGCTCCAGCGGCTCTTCGAGGTTGGCGTCCATCAGCTTCACCACCTCGCGCAATGGCGCGCTCACACAGACATTTTCCGTAGGCTTGATGCGCCGGTAGCGCGACTCCTCGAACGCCAGGATGTCCTCGATCCCCTCGACAAGCGCTTTGCCGTAAAGGCCTTTGATCCAGTCCAGCGCCATGTGGAAAGCCCCGGACGGGCTCGAAGCCGTCAGCCGGTCTCGATCAATGATGTAGGGCTCGCTGCTGACCTGCGTGGCCTTGCAGAAGTCCGCCAGCGCCGGGCGATGCTCCGGGTGAATCGCGCAACGGTAACCGTCCAGCAGACCGGCCTTCCCCAAAAACCATGCACCATTCCACAGCCCGGCCAGGCTGACGCCCTGGTCCGACGCCGTGCGCAACAGACTGATCAAGCCTTCGCTGGCCTTGAGTTCTGTCCGGTAGCCACCGCAGATCACCAGCAGGTCCAGCGCTTTGACCGCTGCGCAATCGATACGGGCATCGGGCCGAATGACCAGGCCCAGATCGCTGACGACCTCGCCATCGTTCAAACCAAAGGTGCGAGAAGAGAACGAGTCGGGTCGTAGCAGATTGGCCGTGACGACCGTATCCAGCGCCTGGGTGAACGCCGGCAGCGAGAAATGTTCGAGCAGCAGAAAGCCTGCGCGGACCGTTTGCCGGGTCCCATCAGGGTGTTCATTGAGATAGCGAAGGTTTTTGCCCTTCATGCCTCCGCTGAATTGGCGTCGTTCGATCAATGCTCGATCCACTCCATTACATTACCCAACCGGTTGTATGGTGCGCTGATAAAGCGCCATGTTAACCCGTGGCGCCTCTTCGGCGTATCCACCCGAGCGCCATACGGCGCTCTGCCTCAGTTATTTATACTCAAATGCCAGCTTAATAATATTTTACCGATACCAGGGTCATCCCTAGTCTTGAGCCCAAGAAATGGCGGGTCGTTCGCGACCTCACTCCAACTTCGAAGGGTATTGAGATGACCACTGAAAAAATAAAAACAGATACGCTGATTGTTGGCGCCGGTCAGGCTGGCGTGGCCATGAGTGAACACTTGAGCAAACTCGGGGTGCCGCACCTGGTGCTGGAGCGCAGCCGCATTGCCGAGCGTTGGCGCACCGGGCGCTGGGATTCGCTGGTGGCCAATGGTCCGGCGTGGCATGACCGGTTCCCGGGTCTTGATTTCGACGACCTCAGCCCCGACGAATTTGCCCCGAAAGAACGCGTCGCCGATTACTTCGAAGCCTACGCCAGGAAATTCAACGCGCCGATCCGCACCGGCGTCGATGTGCTGAAAGTCGAGCGCAATGTCGGTCGCCCGGGCTTCACCATTGAAACCTCTGAAGGCGTGATCGAGGCCAACCGCGTGGTGGCCGCCACCGGGCCTTTCCAGCGGCCGGTCATTCCGCCGATTGCGCCGAAAGATCAGCCTTTCATGCAGATCCACTCGGCCGACTACCGCAACCCGACGCAACTGCCTGAAGGCGCGGTGCTGGTGGTCGGCGCGGGTTCGTCCGGCGTGCAGATTGCCGATGAATTGCAGCGTGCCGGCAAGAAGGTTTACCTCTCCGTCGGCGCCCACGACCGCCCTCCTCGCGCTTACCGCAACCGTGATTTCTGCTGGTGGCTGGGTGTGCTGGGCGAGTGGGATCAAGCGGCGATGAAACCGGGACGGGAGCACGTGACCATCGCGGTCAGCGGTGCCCATGGCGGGCGCACGGTGGACTTTCGTGGACTCGCCCATCGCGGCATGACGCTGGTGGGGCTGACTCAATCGTTCAACGGTAGCGTAGCGACGTTCCAGCCAAACCTGGCCGACAACCTGGCGCGTGGCGATGAGAACTATCTGGCGCTGCTAAATGCCGCCGACGCTTATATCGAACGCAACGGCCTGGACCTGCCGGAAGAACCTGAAGCCCGCCACGTGTTCCCAGATCCCGAATGCGTGACCCACCCGATTCTTGAACTCGACCTGACCAGGGCCGGCGTGACTTCGATCATCTGGGCCACCGGTTTTGCCACGGATTACAGCTGGCTCAAGGTCGACGCCTTCGACGACAACGGCAAGCCCCAGCATCAGCGCGGCGTGTCGAGCGAGGCTGGCGTGTATTTCCTCGGCCTGCCGTGGCAGTCCCGTCGCGGCTCTTCGTTTATCTGGGGTGTCTGGCACGACGCCAAGTACGTGGCAGATCACATCGCCATCCAGCGCTCTTACCTCGACTACCACGATGCGGCGCAGCGCGAGGCTGAACAGGCCCCGGCCGCCCTCAAAACCACAGTCAGTGCCTAAGCCTTTTTCTGTCAGGAGCTAAAAATGTCCACGCCAACCCATACCCGTATTCGCATGTTCAACACCAAGGAAACCTACCCGAACCAGAGCCTGGACAATGACCTGTGCCAGGCGGTCCGGGCCGGCAATACCGTTTATGTTCGCGGCCAGGTCGGGACGGATTTCGAGGGCCGGCTGGTGGGTCTGGGTGACCCGCGTGCGCAGGCCGAGCAGGCCATGCGCAACGTCAAGCAGTTGCTGGAAGAGGCTGGCAGCGACCTCAGCCACATTGTGAAAACCACGACTTATCTGATTGACCCGCGGTATCGCGAGCCGGTGTATCAGGAAGTGGGCAAGTGGCTCAAAGGCGTGTTTCCGATTTCGACCGGGTTGGTGGTGTCGGCGCTGGGGCAGCCGCAGTGGCTGATGGAGATTGATGTGATTGCGGTGATTCCTGAGTGAGCCGTTAGACCGAGTCGCGGCCTTCGCGAGCAGGCTCGCTCCCACAGGGAAATCTTCAGTGGCCGCGGATTTGTCTACGACACAGATCCAACTGTGGGAGCGAGCCTGCTCGCGAAGAGGCCCGCCCAGACACCACCTTCTCCAAGGCAAACCAAGGAGCTAAACCCATGACCTTCTCCATCGCCGCCCGATGCCCCGAAACCGGTCAGTTCGGCATTGCGATCAGTTCCTCCAGCATCGCCGTCGGCGCCCGTTGCCCCTGGCTGTTACCGGGTGTCGGCGCCGTCTCCACACAAAACATCACCTTGCCGTCGTTAGGCCCGGAAGTGCTCGCCATGATGGAACAAGGCCTGGCGCCGGCCGAGGCGCTGGACAAAGTCCTGACCCGCAACGGCTACAGCCAATACCGTCAGATTACCGCCATCGACCACCTCGGCCAGACCGCGCATTTCAGCGGCGCGCAAACCCTCGGTAACCACAACGCCGTGTCCGGTGAACAATGCGTCGCCGCCGGCAACATGCTTGTCGACCGTTCGGTCATCGAGGCCATGGTCCAAGCGTTCGAACACGGCGAAGGACAACTCGCCGACCGCTTGCTCGCTGCCATGAAAGCGGCCATCGCCGCCGGTGGCGAAGCCGGGCCGGTGCATTCGGCGGCGATGGTGGTGGTCGGCGAACTGACCTGGCCGATCATCAACCTGCGGGTCGATTGGGCGGACGAAAATCCCATCGGCCAGCTGGAAAAACTTTGGGACGCTTATCGCCCGCAAGTTCAGGACTACATCGACCGCGCCCTCGCTCCCGACAAGTCCCCCGGCTACGGCGTCGCCGGAGACGACCGATGAGCAGCAGCCGTGATTTGCTGGAAACCCTGGTGGCGTTCGACACCACCAGCCGCGAATCCAACCTGCACCTGATCGAGTTCATCCGCGACTACCTCGAGGGTTTCGATGTGCCTTGCGAGCTGATCTACAACGAGCAGCGCAGCAAGGCCAATCTGTTCGCGACCATTGGCCCGGCGGATCGGCCGGGCATCGTGCTGTCGGGGCACACCGACGTGGTGCCCGTCGACGGCCAGCCGTGGACTGTTGCGCCGTTTGAACTCACCGAGCGCGGCGGCAAACTGTTCGGGCGCGGCACGGCGGACATGAAAGGCTACATCGCTTGTGTACTGGCCCTCGTTCCGTCGCTGGTGAACGCCCGGTTGCGGCTGCCGGTGCACATCGCGCTTTCATACGATGAAGAGGTCGGCTGCCTCGGCGTACGTTCGTTGCTGGCGGAGTTGGAACAGCGCCCAGTCAAACCGATGCTGTGCATTATCGGCGAGCCGACCGAACTCAAGCCGGTGCTCGGGCATAAAGGCAAACTGGCGATGCGCTGCGATGTCCACGGTGAAGCGTGCCACTCCGCCTACGCGCCGCTGGGGGTCAATGCCATCGAATACGCCGCCGAACTGATCGGTGAGCTGGGGCGGATCGGCAACCGACTCAAAGCCCCCGAGCATCACGATGCGCGGTTCGATCCGCCGTTCAGCACCGTGCAAACCGGGGTGATTTGCGGTGGCAAGGCCTTGAACATCGTCCCCGCCGATTGCCGCTTCGACTTCGAAATCCGCGCGTTGCCCTCGTATGATCCGAGTGAAGTTGCACTGGCGTTGAAGGCCTTTGCCGAGCAACAGGTGTTGCCGCGCATGCGTGCCGTGAGTGAACAGAGCGAGATTCGATTCAGCCAGTTGTCGGCGTATCCGGGATTGGCGACTGATGCACACAGCGAAGCGGCCGAGTTGATCGCCAGGTTCTGCGGCTCCCGAGCGTTCGGCACCGTGGCCTTCGGCACCGAGGGCGGCCTGTTCGATGCCGCCGGCATTCCCACCGTCGTCTGCGGCCCCGGCAGCATGGACCAGGGCCATAAACCCGACGAATTCGTCAGCCTCGAACAACTCACTGCCTGCGACGCCATGTTGCAACGGATGCTGCTATCGATCACTGAATAACAAAGATTCCGAACACCCAAAAAATCCCTGTGGGAGCTAGCCCGCCAACGATAGCGATCTGACAGCCAAATCAATGTTGACTGTCAAATCGCTATCGCTGGCGGGCTAGCTCCCACAGGGTTTTGCGGTGACCAAACGACCTACTTTTTTTAACGTCTATACCCACAATCTTACTAATTTATCTATCCGCCCCCACCGCACATCATCACTCCAACAAGAAAAGCGTCGCCCCCGTGCGGCGCTCACCGAAGTACGTCCACGTACTCAAATTGCCTTGGAGTCCGTCATGGTTACCACCGCAACAACCGCCGCCCCGCTCATCGAAAAACACACCATCGGCTACGTGCCGCCCGAAGATCGCCACGGCAAGACCCGTGACCTGTTCACCCTCTGGTTCGGCGGCAACATCGCCCCGCTGCCCATCGTCACCGGCGCCCTTGGCGTGCAGATGTTCCACCTCAACCTGGTGTGGGGCATCGTCGCCATCCTCGTTGGCCACCTGGTCGGCGGCGTGCTGATGGCGCTGCACTCGGCGCAAGGCCCGCAGATGGGCATCCCGCAAATGATCCAGAGCCGCGCCCAGTTCGGCTCCCTCGGCGCCCTGCTGGTGGTGCTGATCGCCGGCATCATGTACATCGGCTTCTTTGCCTCCAACATTGTCCTCGCCGGTAAATCCCTGCACGGCGTGGTGGACAGCGTGCCGGTGCCGGTCGGCATCGTCATCGGCGCCCTCGGTTCCGGCATCATCGGCATCATCGGCTACCGGTTCATCCACGTACTCAACCGCATCGGCACCTGGGTGCTGGGCGCCGGCATCGTGCTTGGTTTCGGCTACATCTTCACCCACGTGCAGACCGCCGATTTCCTCACCCGTGGCAGCTTCAACATCTCCGGCTGGCTGGCCACCGTCTCCCTCGCCGCGCTTTGGCAAATCGCCTTTGCCCCCTACGTCTCCGACTACTCGCGCTACCTGCCGGCGAGCGTGCCCGTGGCTGCTACGTTCTGGACCACGTACCTGGGCACCGTTCTCGGCTCCAGCCTCTCGTTCATTTTCGGCGCCGTCGCCGTCCTCGCCACGCCCGTGGGCATGGACACCATGGACGCGGTCAAACTCGCCACCGGCTCCATCGGCCCGTTGATGCTCGTGCTGTTCCTGCTCAGCGTCATCAGCCACAACGCCCTCAACCTCTACGGCGCTGTGCTGTCGGTCATCACCCTGGTGCAAACCTTCGCCTACCGCTGGATCCCGACCGCCAAAAGCCGCGCCATCCTCTCTCTCATCATCCTCGCCGCGTGCTGCTTCGCCGCCGTCGGTGCCTCCGCCAACTTCATCGGTCACTTCGTCGACATGGTGCTGGTGCTGCTCGTGGTGCTGGTGCCGTGGACCGCGATCAACCTGATCGATTTCTATGCGATTCACAAAGGTCAGTACGACATCGACTCGATTTTCAAGGTCGATGGCGGGATCTATGGACGCTACAACCCGCAGGCGTTGCTGGCGTATGCAATCGGGATCGCGGTGCAGATTCCGTTCATGAACACGCCGCTGTACGTTGGGCCCATCTCCGAACACATCAACGGCGCTGACCTGTCCTGGCTGGTCGGCCTGCTCATCACCTCGCCGCTCTACTACTGGCTGGCCAACCGCGACAGCGCCTACAAACGCCGCCTCTCCACCGGAAAACTCGCCAACTCGATCTAATGAACCCCCGCAATCCCTACAGGAGCGAGCCTGCTCGCGATGAGGCCCTGACAGTCAAAACAGATTTGACTGACAGATCACCCTCGCGAGCAACCCAGCACAAGCCTCCACCAAAATTTAATGAACCCTGCCCACCACGGCTCACCTAACAAAAGGACTATCTGGAGGGTGACTCATGCAAATCGAAACAATCTGGATCGTGCTGACAGCCGTTCTGTTGCTGGTCGAGCTATGGGCAATCAACCGAGTGCGCAAAGCCGAAGGCAAATCGACCAACAAACTCTTGTGGATCGTGGTGATCGTGTTTGTGCCGCTGATTGGGGTGGTGGCGTGGGCATTGGCTGGACCGAAACACACCGACCACAACCCGCATTCACCCCAGGCCCGGCAATGAAGTCGGGAGGGTTCGCGATAACCCGCTTCTGATCGACAGGGGCGGGCCCACGGACGGCCGCTCGCCATACCCGGTAACTCACACTGACAACACTCAGACGCACGTACTTGACGCCTCACGCCATTAAGTGGGAAAACGTGCACGGCCCAAATGGAAGCGTTGGCGCACTTCAAGAATCAAGGAAGACTCATGAAAAACCTGGTGTGTTTGCTGATCGCCACCGGCGTCGGCACCGTGTTGCAATACGCCGGTATCCCCCACGGCCTGTTGTTGGGCTCGATACTCGCGAGCGCGTTGATCGCCAGCAATCTGCGATTTTCCCCCACCCTGCCCTTCGGCCTTGGCTATGTGCAAATCGTGCTGGGGATTGCGACCGGCCTGATGTTTACCTCGTGGGACAATCACACCGTGGCGGCCATGTTGCCCAGCCTCGGCTTCATGCTGCTGTGCCTGATGGTCCAGAGTTCCGTGGCCGGTTTCTGGTTGTTCAGAGTCTCGGGCTGGAACCTCAAGGACTCGCTGTTATCCGTGTACCCCGGCGCACTCGCCGCCGTCTTCGACTTGATCGAGTCTGAACGCGCGTCCAGCAAAGTGATCGTCGTGCATCTGGTCCGCCTGTTGTCGATCACCTTGCTGGTCAGTTTTTGCATTCCCGGACATGTCGACGTGGCGCTGGCCCAGAGCAGCCCGCTGGACGTGAGTACGGCGCTGACCCTGCTGTCGCTGATCGCCTTGTGCCTGCTGCTCGGCCGCGTGCTGTTGAGCGTCGGCGTGCCAGCGCCGTTCATGCTCACCGCCATCGTGCTCACCGCCGTCTGCATCAAGCTGGGCTACCTCCAGACATTCCACCTGCCGCAGTGGAGCGTCGACTCCGCCTCCGTGCTGATCGGCGTGCTGATTGGCTCGAAATTCAAGGACATCACCTTCGCCGAGCTGGTCCGCCATGGCCGCGCCGGGCTGCTCGCCGTCGGCCTCATGTTGCTGATCGCCGCCGCGTTTGCCGGTGTAGCCGGGCAGTTGCTGGGCAGCGATCCGCTGTCGTTGTGGCTGGCCTACATGCCGGGGGCCATTGAAACCATTGCCATCGTCGCGTTCAGTGGCGGGCTGAATGTGGTGTTCATCCTGACGCATCATTTGGTGCGGATGGTCGTGCTGCACTTTGCCCCGGCGCTGATTGTGCAGGCGCGGCGCTGGCGGGCGGAGTGATTGCCGAACACAAATCGCAAACACCTCCCGATGTGGAGGCGTTTTGCTTTGTGCTGCCGGGAGGACGGGACTAAACGGGAGAGATCGTGGCCAGGGCACCAATCAAAATGGTTAACACCAGAAATCCACCGAGGAAAATTGCCATCTTGCCCATGGGGCCTCCTACATTATGAGTTTACGGTGCAGTGACTGCGCGACTGCGGACCGTGCTGTCATTGTGAGCGTGAGGGTGGGTGCATGACAGAGGCAGATGGCGAAGGAAAATACGGATCAGATGCTGGACGTGTAGCCGCTGCCGAGCAGCGCGAGGCCTGTGGGACGACCCCATCCAATGTGGGAGCGAGCCTGCTCGCGATGGCGGATTTATATTCAACAGAGATGTTGCCTGACCCACCGCCATCGCGAGCAGGCTCACTCCTACAGGGGGCAGCGGCGATAACAATACCTGTGGGACGACACCATCCAATGTGGGAGCGAGCCTGCTCGCGATGGCGGATTTACATTCAATAGAAATGTTGGCTGATCCACTGCCATCGCGAGCAGGCTCACTCCTACAGGGAGCAGCGGCGATAACAATACCTGTGGGACGACCTCATCCAATGCTGCGCTGCGCGGCGATAGACAGCGTCGGCATTGCGCAGATGCCGATGTCGCTGGTGCATGACTTTATCGAGCGCGGGCAGCTGGTGGTGGTGTTGCCTGATTGGGCACCGCGGACCGAGATGATTTATGCGGTGTTTGCGAGCCGGCAAGGGATGCTGCCGTCGATGCGGATGTTGATTGATTTCATGGTGGAGCAATTCAGGTTGCTGGATGATCCGGCGCGGGGGATGCGCGGGAGTCCGTTGGTTTGATAAGGCCAAATGCTGGACCTTGCAGGTGAGGTGCCAGACGCCCGCTTTTCCACTGCTATGCTGATAGCATCAGTTTCTGCGGTCGAGACGAGTAGCATGGCAGCACAAGGCAAGCATTCCTCGTTCACGCCCAAGTCTATGGCCTTCCTGGCTGGCATTTTCGTTGTCGCTTGGGTGGCCATAACGTCGCTCGAAACTTATTTCGACCTGACATTGTTGGCCGATACCACGAGCTGGCTGCTACGTTTGGGGGATTGGCTTTTGCTGGAAACGCCAATGCCGAATTGGTCGTTGCTGGTGATTATCGCGATTTTCATCAGCACTCTGTCTGTAGCGATTTACTACGTCCGCATCCCTGATGGAACTGACGGCGAGTTACACGAGATAGAGCGAAAGGTTTACAAAAAGAACAACCCTCAGTTTCCAAAGTTGACCGATAACCAAACGCTACTGATGGAAGTTTTGGCCTATCATGCGAACTTCAGAAAAGTTGCAAACTTGAACTCGGTTTGCAAACTTGTCTCCCTCAGCACGGTAGAAGTTGAAGCCGGCCTAAAGCAACTCCAGGCTAAACGTCTGGTGACGCAAAAAGTGACCCGCGGTACGTTTGGCGCCACCATTTTTGAACTGACCTTGGCAGGTAAGGATTATGCGTTGGAGCGATTTGACCTTACGTAACAGTGATGTCTAAGGCGGCGAAAGAAACCGCGCAATATAGTGAAGATGTTCCATTCAATCCTTCAACTGCCCTACCCCATGCTCATTACCAGCTACCTGTGAGTGCTCCCGAAAAAGGCGCTAGATTGGCCGAGTTTCGCGAGTCCACAACAACGAAGTCATCGCCATTGGCGTGCATCTTGTGAAATCTCAGCGGCATAAATTGATCCTGGCGAGGAGACAAGGGTGAAGGCGATCTAGCCCCATCAGCATGACTCAAGCAAGATAAGACGAGCATTGCCATCGATATCAAGCCCCGAAAATTCGGGGCTTGATAGGGTCACACGACATCAGGACTTACGTCCTCCACCTCCGCTCATCCCATCATCATTGCGCCCCGTTCCAGACGACTTATCGCGGTCATCGGCGAAATTGCCACCGCGTCCGCTTCCTTGCCCGCCGCTGGACGATTGATCAGCCTTGTTAGGCTGCTGTCCGCCGGAAGCCTGGCCGCCTTTTTGGCCTGGCTTGGACATGTTTTCCTTATCGTCGGCAAATTCCCCTCCGCGATTTGTACCCTGCCCACCTCCGGACATGCTGTCTTTATCGCGCGAGGGCTGTCCGCCAGAAGCTTGACCTCCCTTTTGACCCGCTTCAGACGCGCGTTGTGGATCGTTGGCAAAGTTGCCGCCAGACGCTTCTCCGCCTTTCTTTCCGGCTTCTGAAGCCTTGTCAGGATCATTGGAAAAATTGCCTGGATTGTTATTTCCTGTATTGGCCATTTTGTTCACCTCTACATCGTTGGCACGAGCATGGGCCCGTACAATTCGGAGGATCCACAAAACGGAAAGTTTGAACGGAAATACGGTGCTCGCGACGAGCGGATTCGGGCGTTTGGTTCCATTGGAAACGGCGACCAGTCGACTGACGGCTGTCCCATTCATCGGTGTCACCTTACGGCGGTTTTTCGCCCTGAATAAGCGATGTTTACTAGACTCAATAGCGCTTGGAAGCCCTCCCCCGCATCGCACCCAGGAGGTCAATCAATGACTGAACACATCGTGCATTTTCATTGCCAGATCGACCAGGCAACGACCGAGCGCTTCAGGGATTGCTGCCTTGAAGCCATCGATCAGGGTGCCACCTCCCTTCTCCTGAACCTGTCCACTTGCGGGGGCAGCACCAATTTTGGCTTCACGCTCTACACGTTTCTGAAGTCGTTGCCCGTACCGCTTTGCGCAATCAACGCCGGCAATATCGAATCGATGGGCATCATCATGTTTCTGGCGGCAGGCCGGCGCATCACATCGCCTCACGCACGCTTTCTGATTCATCCGATGAACTGGTACTTCAGCCAAAAATCCGTCGACCATCAACGGCTGAGGGAATACCTGTCCAGTCTCGACAATGACCTAGCGCGCTACGTGCAAATCTTTATGCTCGAAACCGCTGACGCAGCGACCAAACTCGACATTTTTCATTGCTTGTCTGCGGAGGAAAAGGTCATCGCCGCCCATGAATCGCTGGCTTATGGTATTGCTCATGAGATGAAGCAGATGGTGTTTGCTGATAACGTCAAACACTGGAAGGTCAGTGGTGGATGATCAATCTTAGTCTTGGCGCCAAAATCCGAGTTCCGCACGCCCAGAACATGGCGGTTCTCTGCAAAACCGCCTACGCTTCTTGCATGAATCCCCAGTCCGTTGCTGAGTGATCAGTATTGGGCTGGAGCGATCTGATTGCCTTTGACCGCCCGTTCCTTGCCAATCCGGACCTGCACGCGCATATCGCCAACAACTCGCCTCTCAATCCGGTCGACCCGCGGTTCACGTTCTTCCATTGAGGAAGATGATTATGTATCGGCCAAGCACGGTTCCTTATCAGGAGCATCGAGGGTTCAGGCGAACGTTCACTCCGGGTCATTTGAGCCTGGGATTGTTCTTTCCTTTGGAGGCCTTCGATGGGGACACTCCGAGCATGCTCAACCAGGTCGAATTGGCCAAGCGAGCAGAGGCACTGGGCTTCTCCGCGCTCTGGTTTCGCGACGTGCCTCTTCGGGACCCTGGTTTCGGCGATGTTGGCCAAGTCTTCGACCCCTGGGTTTACCTGGGCTATATGGCCGCTCATACGTCGGAGATAGCGCTAGGCACCGCATCCATCGCCATCCCTTTACACCATCCTCTGCACACGGCCAAGGCATCAGCCAGCGTCGATCAGTTGAGCGCAGGTCGATTGATTCTTGGGGTAGCCTCCGGCGATCGCCCAGTGGAGTTTTCGGCCTTTGACGTCGATCCCGAAAGGCGCGGAGAAATCTTTCGAGAGCACTACGAAGTGATTCGCCGAGCCCACAGCACAAGCTTTGAACCCATCCGCTGGAGCGGTGGTGAGCTGCAGGGCGCAGACCTCATTCCGAAACCCACAACCCAGGTCATTCCAATGCTCGTGACCGGGCATAGCCGCCAGTCACTGGATTGGATCGCGCGCGAAAGCGTCGGATGGATCAACTATCCGCGCGCGCCGAAAATGCAGCGACTGATCGTGGAAGATTGGCGACTGGAAGTCATGAAGCAATGTGGTTCCATCTATAAGCCCTTCACTCAGTCGCTTTACATCGACCTCAGTGAGAACCCGTCCACGCCACCCACTCACATTCATTTGGGGTTCAGGCTTGGACGCGTCCACCTCCGGGCTTTGCTGGAGGCGCTTGAGGAAATCGGGGTGGACCACGTTATCCTGAATCTCAAGTACGGAAAGCGCCCTGCTGCGCAAGTCATTGAGGAGCTGGGCGCTCACCTCGTTCCGCAATTCGGAGTACAGCCTCGTTCCGAAGCGAACTGAAACCAATACGTTACTGGACGGATTCATCGTCAACTCTGCGACATAAAAAATGGCAGTGATGCCGCAGGCGGTTCAGAGGCCCGCAAGCGAGCCCGCCCGAGGAGTGAAGTCAGAAACCTTCTAGAACGATCTTGCCCCGGGCCTTGCCGCTCTCGACCAGCGCATGGGCACGACGCATGTTGGCCGCATTAATCGCACCGAAGTGCTCGCCCACAGTGGTCTGCAGAACACCTTGGTCAATCAGAGCGCTGACGTGCTGCCCTCTCGGCTCGGTAATGTCACCGCGTTCCGAGAGAACTTGCATAACCAGGGCCGTGGAGGTGAGTACAAAACCCGCTGCGCAGACAAATGACACCTGCCAAGGGAATCCAAAAGCCATGCCGACAAAAGTGAGCAGAACAGCACAGACCACCACCTGCAGGCTGCCCAGCCCAAAGATCTGCCGACGCAGATCCCATAGGTGCGAGGGTTTCATCTCCAGTCCAATCACAAAAAGAAACATCGCCACACCCAGCTCGGCCACCTCAATGATGGTGTGGGGGTTATTGATCAGTTGCAGTCCGAAGGGGCCAATGATCAGCCCCGCCGCCAGGTAACCGACCACTGAGCCGAGCCCGATGCGTTTGAGCAGCGGCACTGCCACCACGGCGGCGGCAAGCAAAGTGACGACAGCAAATAATTGTCCGACGTTGCCTTCAGCGGCCATAGCATTGACCCTCATCCCACATCAGGACCGGTAATGCTTCCACGGCCAGGCGTGTTGAGCAGAGCTTTCAAGCTGAGCGCTCAGTTCCGCAAACTCTTCAGGACTAAGCACAGCATCTGGAGCGTTCTCCAAGAACTCTCTGCGGTAGGAATGGCACCTGAAGTGTAGTGCAGCACACCGGCATCGTTTGAAAGGGTGACAAAAAATTCAGTTGCTTCTCCCCGTCCTTACCGTAAAGGGCCGGCTAACAATCCTTTCATTTATACCGAGCGCGCAGGCTTGGCTTGAATCTTTGGCCAGGTACTTTGGCCACGATATTAACCTTAAATATAAGTGTTTTAATTGGCCCTCATCAAATCCATCTGATACGGCTTTTTTTTGATCACCTGAGCCTTTTTCGTCAACCAACAGTCTATAAAGTGCATGCCCGATGTTCTTTAAAACAACAAAAAGCAGCCAACTCGTTTTGGCGCTTGGGCACACTGACGCGCTCAAGAATCCAGACCATCCCAGGATCAAAAATAGAACCCTGTTTTATCAGAACAAACGGGACAAATAACAATTCATTTGATTTGGAGATGGTGTCGTGCGAAAGCTTGGCTTGGGCTTCCTGGTAACTGGCGTTTTTGGGCAACTATCAGCACTACTATGGACCTACACGTCCACAGGACAAACTTGTCAAAATAACGTCGACAATTCACACATCCAGCAAAAAGTGACAAAGTTCGAACAACTATTCGATGACACCGCAAATAAAGTTGCGGCAGAGCTCAGTGCAAAAGATTCCGACGGGCTCGCGCACCTTGCGAAAAACGAATCCCGCATACCCGACTCAACGGAGGCTGAGGCCGTACAGTTTTTGATGGAAAAGCCAGATGAAACTACAGTACTTACGCTGCCTTCATTGCCCACACAGGCACACAAATGGACAATTATTCTAAGCGGTCTGATTGCTTTCACCGGCCTGCTCTTGGCACTCTTCGCTCGTAAAAAAACCATTCATACGCAATGGCATGTCTTTCGTACCATTCCAGGCTCGCTAATCACGCCGGAACGCCCGTGCTTGACATGCGGCGGCTATATTCTCCACCCTAAAAAAGAAGCTTCAACCACGCCTTCATCCGGCGTTTGGGTGGTCGAAATTGCATTGAACACACCCAGTCGCCACCGCGCAGTAAAAGCCATTCAGCAGCTGGAGTTGCCGGTAGCGCGTAAAGAAAACAACTTTGTCGTCATCGGCCCGTATAAACAAAAGCAGGACGCGGCTCGCGTCGTGAAAGAGTTGAGTGAACGTCATGGCGTTCGAGGATGGATGATGGCAGGAAATTGACACAGTCCGATTTATCGCTGGGCCGACCTCGAACAACCAGCTACTTATTGCATTCCACAAGAGAGCATTCATGATCGCAAAAGAACTTAGAGCCGAACTCGCCCTAAAAAAGTTTCTGGACGCCAACTTATGGATCCAACTTGAACTCAGCGAGCTGAACTACAGCCTCGCTGAAAACTGTGGGCTCTCGCCGGAAGAATATCGCCTTAAATTTCTGAAAGAAGCATTTGAAGCAGAAGCCGACGCGCACGGCTGCGATTGCTGGGACTTCATCCTGCAGTGGGTGGCCGAAACCAAGGAAGAACTTGAGTTGATGCGCGAAGAACGCATGAAAGAGATTTATGACTTTCTGGACAATTAATAGATGTTACAACTTACGTAGCCTATAAAAGCCGTCAGCTTCAAGTTGAAAGACTAACTTCATCGGCGGGAGTATTGCCCAATACCCCCGCCCTCCTCTCGGTTCAAACCGTCGCATAACAATCCACTACACGCCGATACTGGCTGGGAGAAGCTCCGATGTGCTGGCGGAAAAACCGTGTGAAATGACCTTGCTCGGAGAACCCGAGGTTCTCCGACAACAGGCCCAACGTTCCACTGCGCTCACGCTCCAGCCAGGTAAAAGCCCGGCGCATGCGCGCGTCGTTCAGCAGCAAGGTCGGGGTCATGCCGGTATCTTTCTTGAACAGCGCAAAGAAGTGCGCCCGAGACAGTCCACAAGCCCGCGCGGCGTTGTCGATCGGGGTCGGATCATCGAGGTGCTCAAGCAACCAGGCGGTGCCACGGCGCACGCGCGCGTCCCGGAACTCACCTGAGTTCGGCGCACCCAGCATCGACAAATGCCGCCAACTGGAAAAGTCCTCGATCAGTTCGATCAGGAAGTCGAACAGCATGAATTCCATGCGTTCTTTCGGCACGATCCCGCAGCCATGCGCTTCGGCGACCAGGATGTCGGCCAAGGTGCGATTACGACTCGACAGCTCGATGCACGACCGGGCAAAAAAGTCCGGCCGACCGCTGAGCGCCAGCGACTGCTGGGCAGTGGCCAGCCAGGCGGGCTCGATGTAGAGCGCAAGGATCAGGGTGGCACCGGCGCCCGGCTGCGGATCGTAGAAATGCGGCTCCCAGGCGTTGACCAGCACCGCCGTGCGATCGCTGAGCGGAACCCGCCGACCGTTGACGTTGAAGTAAGTGTCTTCACCGGACACTTTAACCAGGACATGGCATTCGGAATGGGTGTGGGTGACCAGCGAACGATCCATATTCAGCAAGGCGACCCGTCCAAACCTGCCGTGGAAAACCCGTTGGGCAATCGACATCAGATTCCTCCGCTCGCTAGAAGCGATATTGTTACCGACCACAATGCATATCATCGGGGCGTCTATCTATTTCTCAACCCCGACGGTCACTCAATGGTTCAGCAACACGTGGCTGGCCACTATCGCGCGCGAATGACCGAGCGTCTACCTCGACTTTCGCAGCCCCCACACTCGTCGGAAAAACCGCCTTACAAGGCATGGCGTTCTTTCCCGTGATAAACGCGCAGGATATCGGCCACCACCGCCAGAGCGATTTCCGCCGGAGCCTTGCTGCCCAGATCCAGGCCGATGGGCATGTGCAAACGGGCAATCTGTTCATCCGTCAGACCACCGATGCGTTTGAGCCGCTCGGCGCGCTTGGCCGACGTTGCCTGAGATCCCATGGCGCCGATGTAAAACGCCGGAGTGTGCACCGCTTCCATCAGCGCCAGGTCATCGATTCGCGGATCGTGAGTCAGCGCCACCACCGCGGTCGCCGCGTGGCAACCTCCGGCGGCAATGAACATCGAGGGCAGCACGCGTTGCATCTCCACACCTTCGAGATGTATATGCAGCATCTCTTCCCGGGGATCGCAGGCGATGACTTCGCAGCCGATGGCACGGGCAAAACCGGCGCAGACTTCAGCGACCGGCGAGAGCCCTGCCAGAATCAGTCGTAACGCCGGGCCAACGCTGATACGCACCTTTTCGTCGACGACTTGCACCCGCTCGCTGCCGTGTCCGGTGTCCGGGTCCAGGCGCAAGGCACCGCTGCTCAGCTCGACGTGACGCATCAGACGGCGCTGGCCGAGCAACGCCGCTTGCAGACTCTCCAGGTGGGCGATCCATTCGAGACTGGCAGCGCGGTGCTCGACCAGCACGATCAGCACGCCGCCACAGGGCAATCGCAGACGGTGGCGTTGCTCGACGCTGTCGCCATAACTGACGATCTGCGCCGGTTCGCGTAACTCACCGCGCGTCAGGCTTTCGAGAAACTCCTCCTCGACGCAGCCACCCGACAGCGAGCCGACGTGTTCGCCTGTGCCATTGGTCACCAGCATCGCACCCGGCGCACGCGGCGCCGAGCCATAGGTGGAGAGTACTGTGCACAGCCACTGGGCCTGCCCGGCGCGAGCCCATTGCAGTGCCTGGTCGATCACCTGAACATCGAGATGACGCATGTTTTCTATACCTCAAGCAAAGCGTGGTACTGCATGCTGGGTTACGTTTACGGTAACCTGCGAGCAACCTTGTTCAATCGTTGATTCAACATGTCGCCACAACAATTTTTGCAACTTGGGCCGCTGCGCCTGGAATATCGCCAACTGCCTGCGGCTGACCCGTCGCGACCAACGTTTGTGCTGTTGCACGAAGGCCTCGGCAGCGCCGAACAATGGAAAGACTTCCCCCTGCGCCTGGCCCAGGTCAGCGGCTGCGGTGTGGTCACTTACAGCCGTCAGGGTTATGGGCAATCGAGCCCGGTAACCCTGCCGCGGCCGCTGAACTACCTGAGCAGCGACGGCCCTCGTGAACTGCGGCAATTGCTCGATGCCTTGCAACTGCCGCAAGTGGTCTTGCTCGGTCACAGTGACGGCGCATCCATCGTCCTTGCCTATGCCGCTACCGACGATCCACGGGTGTTGGGCAGCATTGCACTGGCGCCTCACGTGATTGTCGAGGCTGAGAGCCTCGACGGCATTCGCCATACCACTAAGGTGTGGCATCAGGGCGAACTGCGCGAGCGCCTGGCACGCCATCACGGGACCAATGTCGATGGCGCTTTTCACGGCTGGAGCGACAGTTGGTTGCACCCGGACTTTTCCCTGGACGATCTCGAAGCGCAGCTGGCTTACATCGAAAAGCCGCTGCTGGTCATTCAGGGTCGCGAAGACCACTACGCCACGCCCGAGCAACTGGTGGTCATCCAGCGACAGGTGCCTGGACCGTGCCGCTGTGTGCTGCTGGATAACTGTCGGCACTTTCCCCAGACCGAAGCGCCCGAGCGGACTTTGCGGCTGATCTGCGAGTTCCTGGAGCACCTCCCCGGCATTATTTGAAATTGCCTTGGGTTTCTGGAATCACCACGCTGCCAATCAGATAGATCACCGACAGACCGGCAGCGAAAATCGCCAACACCATGGGGATCTGCGCCGGGCTGCCGCTGACCAGGGACACAAAGGTCGGCATGGTTCCGCCGAGGGCGAAACCGATGTTCCAGGACAATCCGGTGCCGCTGGCTCGCAGCTCGGTGGCAAAGCGTTCGTTGAGAAAGATCAGAATCGGCGCGATGATCGCCCCACCTATGAAGCCTATGCCCACGCAATACAGCGCAGTACGGGTCAGCGAACCCGATTCGGCGACACCAAGGAACATCATCGGCAGGCTCACCAGGTTGATCACACCCAGCAGCAGGAAAGTCTTCTTGCGACCGATCAGGTCACTCAGGTAACCGAAGGCCAGTGCTCCGACAATGGTTGCCACCGACCCGTACATGAGCAGCTGCGAAGTCTGCGCATGAGGCACTTTGGCGACCACGTTGAGCAATGTCGGCAGATAACCGCAGGCCAGGTAATACGTGGCACCGCCTCCGAACGTAATCAGCAGATTGACCAGCATCACGCCGCGGTACTCGCGACCGAACAGACGCTTGAGCGGCGACACGACAACTACTGCCGGCCCCTTGGTTTTACGCGCTTGTTGCAGTTGCTGCCAGACCGGGGTCTCTTCCAGGTAACGGAACATCACCAGACCGAACAATGTGCTGAGCAGGCCGCAGAAGAACATGAAGCGCCAGCCCCAGACGTCAAATTCCTCCCCGGGAAAGATCTCTGACAACACCAGATAGGTGAATGACGCCAACAGCGCGCCCATGCCGGCACCGGCGCCACCGATCAACCCGGACATCAAGCCGCGATAGCGCGGCGAGATGGATTCGGTGCCGATGGTGTGAGTGGAGGCAACGATGCCGCCCACGAAAATGCCCTGAATCACCCGCAAGACCAAAAACAGTATCGGGGCCAAAATGCCGACCTGATGAATGGTCGGCAACGCGCCAAACAGTGCCGTGGAAATACCAACGCCGACCATCGAGACCATCAGCGCACGCTTGCGACCGTGTTTGTCGGCATACGCACCGAAGATCGCCGAGCCCAGCGGACGCACCAGCAAGGCCACGGCGAACGAGGCATATACCGCGGCCAGCGACAATGTCGGGGTGTCCGAGGGGAAGAACAGGCGGCCGATAATCGGTGCCACATAAAGCAGAATGAACAGGTCAAACAAATCCAGCGCCCAGCCGAATGTCGAGGCAAATGCCGCGAGCAAGGCCTTGCCCGGTGGAATCTGTGGTGTATCGCTAGCGGCGCTGGAGGGTGATGCAGTTATTGTTGTTGTCGTAGTCATGGTTGCCTCACACAAACGGTGATCGAACGTTCTGCATCCCGGTGCACGGGTTGCGAGTAATCAGCAGGTCAGCGGTGAAAGCTTGATGTGCCCTTTCAGTTGCATTGAAGGGGCGGCAGGCCCTGCTCCGTAAGGCGTACGCTGTTATCAACATACTCCCGGGCCCGCTCGCCAGTACGATTTACTCGCCGATAAACACGGCCGTACGCTTGCTGTGAAACGCTTCAACGCCTTCCTTGAAGTCTTTGGAGCTACGCAGACGGCTGTAGCAGTGACCTTCCATTTCAATCGCGACGGTCAGCGGCGCATCTTCGTTGTCGTTGATCAGTTTTTTCGCCGTGCGCTGAGCCAGCGGCGAGAAGCGGCGCAGTTCATCGACCAACGCGTCGACGGTGCTTTCCAGTTCGGTATCCGGCACGACCTCGGTCGCGATACCCCAGGCGTAGGCCTGGTCACCGGTGATGCGTTTGGCGCGCATCACCATGTGTTTGGTGCGGGTGATGCCGATGATTTTCTGCAGGCGCGCGGAGCCACCCGAGCCCGGGATCTGACCGAGGTTCTGCTCAGGCAAGGCGTAGCGAGTGGTTTGCGAAGCAATGCGGAAATCGCAGGCCAGGGACAGTTCGAAACCGACGCCGAAGGTGTAACCCCGGTTGGCCACGATTACCGGTTTTTCGCAACGTGCCGGTGCCGCGACGTTCCAGGCCAGTTTCGAAACGTGCTCTGGCGACGCTTCGAGGAAGCCCTTGATGTCGCCACCGCTGGAGAAGTGTTCGCCCACCGAGCGCAGCACGATGACGCGCACGCCTTTGTGTGCATCGAGGGCTTCGAAGACCTGGCGCAGTTCATCACGCTGCCCCATGGAAATGACGTTCAACGGTGCGCGGTTGAGGATGATGTCGGCGCGCTCGCGGGACACATCGACTTCAACCTGGAAGCCATCGAACTGAGTGTCGAGAAATTGCTGGATCGCTTGCTGTTGCATGAGAGTGTCCTCTGGATGATTAGCTGATGGCCTTCAAGGCCTGTTCCTGAAATTGAGCCAGCAGCACGCGCCGCAGCACCTTGCCCACTGGAGATTTGGGAATCTGATCGATGAACTGATAACGCCGTGGCCGCTTGAATTTGGCCAGGCCCGAAGCAATGCAATGGGCATCGAGGTCGCTTTCCGATACCTCGGCGCGCAGCTTGATAAACGCGGCAATGATCTTGCCCCACTGCTCGTCGGGCAGACCGACCACCACCACTTCTTCCACTGCTGGGTGCAGAGAGAGCATGTTTTCGATTTCTGCCGGGCTGACGTTTTCGCCGCCGGTGATGATCAAGTCATCGACACGACCGGTGACGAACAGATCGCCCTCCAGATCGAAGTAGCCGATGTCACCCGTGAAATACCATCCATCACGCAACGCCTTGGCGGTCGCTTCGGGGCGGTTCAGGTAGCCTTCGAACGCCTCGTCACTCGCCAGGTCGGCGATGATCTGGCCCTCCTCCAATGGGTTGACCTGTACGTCCACCGTTTCGGCATCGATCGGCACCACGCGCACGCGCTGGTTCATTGCACTGCGCCCTGACGAACCGGGTTTGCGGCTGGCTTGCTGGTCGATGGTGAAGGTGTAGATCTCCGAGCTGCCGTAATGATTGACGAACAATTGCGGCTGGAACGCCTGCTCGACGCGACGCATCAAACCGTCGCTCATCGGTGCACCGGCAAAGCCGATTTTCTCCACACTGGCGACTCGCTCGCGGGCAAAGGCCGGGTGTTCGATGAGCATGTGGTAGAGCGTCGGCACCAGGTACAGGTTGCTGACCTTTTCCCGCTCGATGGCTTGCAGCGTGGCTTCCACGTCAAACTTCGGCACACAGACGAAATGTCCGTCGATCAGCGCCATGGACAACAACGAACGAACGCCCATGGTGTGGTAAAGCGGCATGACGCCCAGCGTGCACTCGCCCTGGCGGTAAAGGTTTTGCGCTACGTGGGCAACCGCCGCGGCGCGTTCGCTACGGTGCCGACGGGGCACGCCCTTGGGCTTGCTGGTGGTTCCGGAGGTGTACAGCAGCAGTGAAAAGTCTTCGGCGTCGGCCTGCAAAATGATGTCGGAGGGGGTCTGCGAACACAGTTCCTCGAAACTCAGGTCGGTGTTGGCGGCACGCAGACCGGTGGCGATCCGTGGCAACCTTGTGGCGGCGCTGCAACCGGCCACGGCGGTCACGGTCGCGTCGTCGTAAGCCACTGCCCTAATTTGCGCATCTTCGATGCAGTAGCCCAGTTCATCGGCAGTCGAACGCCAGTTCAACGGCGTCATGACGATGCCCGCAAACTGACAGGCCCAATGCAGGGTCGCCATCTGCCAGCGGTTTTGCATCACGACCAGCAGTCGATCACCGCGTTGCAGCCCAAGGCATTGCAAGCCCCAGGCGGCACTCTGGATATCGACGAACCATTCTTCATAGGTTTTCTTCAACGCACCGTCACTGACCGCCACGGCGTGCGGCCGGCGTTCAACGGCAGCGAGGAAACTGCGTCCGAGATCGAACATTTTTGTTATACCCCTTTGTTCGTTTGGCGCTGGGCAGCGACTTCGAGCACGGCCTGGACGATGCCGGTGTAGCCGGTGCAGCGACATAGATGCCCCGAAAGCATGTCGCGTACCTGGGTCTCGTCCGGGTCGGGTACCCGTTCGAGGAAGTCCACGCAGGACATGAGAATGCCCGCAGTGCAAAAGCCGCACTGCAAGGCGTGATGTCGGCGAAAGGCTTGTTGCAGGTCGCTCAGTGTGTCGTCGTCAGCCAGGGACTCGACGGTCTCGATACGCCGCTCGTGCCCCTGTACCGCGAGCATCAGGCAGGAACGCATGGCGACGCCGTCCACCAGCACCGTGCAGGCACCGCAGACACCATGTTCGCATCCGACATGGACACCGGTGGCACCGAGGTCGTGGCGCAGGAAGTCGCAGAGTTGGGTCCGCGGCTCAGCCAGGGCTTCGCGGGAGCGGCCATTGAGTTCCAGGCGAATCGGAAAGGTTTGGTCGGCAGTTACACGCATGTTCAGACTCCTTCGATCAGCTGATGACCCAGCTCGCGAATCAGTTGGCGGCGATAGGCAGCGCTGGCCTGCACGTCGTCTTGTGCATCGAGCGACCAGGCGGTTTGATTGAGCGCATCCGGCAGCCCCGCGCCACGAGGCAGGCTGCGACGTTGCGGACGGTCGGCGACCCCGCCGATGCCGAGTTCGACCTGGTCCGCGCCGATGGCCGCAGCCAGGGAGACAATTGCAAAGTCGCCGTGGCGCATGGCGATCTCGCGGAAGCGATAGGTAATGCCTTCGCGCTTGAGCGGAAAACGCACCTCGACAACCAGTTCATCCGCACGCTTGTCGGTGGTGAGAATGCCTTGGAAGAAGTCGGCAGCCTTGACGATGCGCTTGCCTTTTTTCGACTCGAGAACGATCTCGCCGCCCAGCGTCACCAGGCACAGCGGCAACTCGGCGCTGGGGTCGGCGTGAGCCACCGAACCGCAGACCGTGCCGCGATTACGGGTCTGGAAGTGACCGATCCAGGGCATCGCCAGTGCCAATAAAGGCACCTCGTCCATCAGGGTCGAACGCGCCAGCAGTTGCGCCTGTCGTACCCCGGCGCCTACCGCCAGGCAATCCTTGCGCAGTTCGATATAGGCCAGCTCAGCCACATGATTGATGTCGATCAGCAACTTGGGTTGAGCCAGGCGCATGTTCAACACCGCCATCAGCGATTGGCCACCGGCGATGATGCGAGCCTCCTGACCGTACTCGGCGAGCAACTCAAGCACCTGACGACGGGTGTCAGCCCGAACGTAATCGAAAGCCGCCGGTTTCATTGCGCACCTCCCTTGCCAAACAGCGCGCCAAGCGAGGCCCGCAATCGCGCCCACCAGCCGGTGGAGATGGCTTGGCCGCTGACCCGTTGCGACAGGCGAGTAAAGATTTGTCCGATGATCACTTTCGAGGCCCCTTGCAACATTCGGCCGCCGACGGCGGCGACTTTGCCGCTGACCGCTACCTGGTATTGGTATTCCAGACGTGTGTGGCCATTTTCCAGTTCGACGAAACGCACCTTGGCCTGACCCTGCGCCGAACCCATCGAGCTGCTGCCGGAGCCGGACAGACGCAATGAATGCGGCGGGTCCAGATCACTCAGGGCGACCTTGGCCTCGAAGCGCGCGCGGATCATGCCGACGCCGACGGTGACGTCTGCGCGGTAACGGTTTTCGCCTTCAAGCACGAGGTCGTGGCAACCGGGAATGATCGCCGCCAGCGTCTGCGGGTCGAGCAAGGTATCGAAGACCTGTTGCGGCGAAGCAGGAATCACCACCGAGTCGTTGGCCCGCAGTGCCGGTCCACCGGCAGGTACTGCGTCGAGGTTTTCATCGGCCTCCATACCGGCGGGCCGTGGTGGCTCGTCGATGCCGATGAGCGTGCGTACTTTCGAGGGCGTCAGTGGCAGACGGATGTCCGATCGACCGAGGGCGTCGGCCACCGCGTTGGCGATGCACACCGGCGTGCTCATGTTGTTGCCCTCGCCCACACCCTTGGCGCCCAGTGGGGTGAATGGCGATGGCGTTTCCATGTGCAGGATCATCGGTTCGATCACTTCCGGTGCGGTCGGCACCAGATAATCGGCGAAGGTCCCGCTCAGGAAGCTGCCGTCCTCGCCGTAGGCGAACTCTTCCATCAGCGCCGCGCCGAGGCCTTGGGTGAAGCCACCACGAATCTGGCCATCCACCAGCGCCGGATTAAGCAGGCGGCCGGCGTCATGGCAGGTGACGTAGCGGTCGATGTGGATCTCGCCGGTCATGCGGTCGATTTCCAGACCGCAGATATCGAAGACAAAGCCGTAGCACAGCGAGCTGTTGACCTGATCCTTGTCGTCCGGTGCCTCCAATTGCGGCGGGCTCCAGAAGGCGGTTTCGCGCAGACCGCCGCTTTCACCTTCCGGCAGCAGGCCCGGCGACCAATGGGTAGCACCGGCAATCCGATGGAATGGCGCTACCGCCCCGCCATTGACCACAAAAATCTTGCCACCCGCGAAACGAATATCTTCGGGACTGGCCTGCAATTGCTCGGCGGCAATCGCGGCGAGACGATCGCGAATCTTCAGCGCTGCCTTGTAGACGGCACCGGCCACAGCACCGGCGAAACGGCTGGAATAGTTGCCAGAGGCAATCGACCACGCGTCCTTCTGAGTGTCCAGTTCGACGTTGACCACGATGGATTCCAGCGCAACCCCAAGCACTTCGGCAACGACCTGAGCCACGGTGGTTTGATGGCCCTGCCCTTGCGGTGCGGAGGACACGTGCACACTGACGTCACCCAACGGGCCGACGTTGATGGTTGCGGTGGCGACAGCGCCGTTTTTCGGACCGGCCTTGCGCCGCTCTTCGGGCGTCATCGCGGTGGTGATGTAACCCATGTTGGAAATCGAGGGTTCGATGACCGCGGCATAACCAATGCCATAGATTCGGCCTTCGGCACGCGCCTGATCACGACGTTTGAGCAACTCCTCGAGTCCACCGTCCGCCGCCGCCAAGGCAATGCCTGCCTGGTAATTGCCGGAATCGAGCAACGCACCGGCTGCCGCGCGATAAGGGAAGGCGCCGGCCGGCACCAGGTTGCGGCGGATCACGTCCAACGGATCAAGCTTCAACTGCACGGCGATGTGTTGCAGCAGCCGCTCCAGCGCGAAATACACCTGCGGACCACCAAAACCACGGTTCAGGCCGGAAGGGGTTTTGTTGGTCAGCACCACCCGGTTACGCACTTGCAAATTGCGGATCGCGTAGGCACCCGTCAGGTTGCCGTGCATGCGGTAGAAAGTCGCCGGTTCCGGCGCTCTCAGGTAGGCACCACAATCGTCGATCTGGTCATAACGCAAAGCGGTGATGCGGCCATCCGCTTCTACCGCCGCTTCAATTTCGGTCACCCGATTGGTCGCCGAAGAAGCCCCCTGAAGGTGTTCCAGACGATCCTCGACCCACTTCACCGGTGCACCAACCTTGCGTGACGCCAGGCCCATCATCACCACGTAAGGGAAAACCCCTTGCTTGATGCCAAAGCTGCCGCCGGAATCTTTCGGTGTGCGCAAACGCAGGCGGTTGCCAGGCACATTCAGTGCCCGGGCCATGACCGTGTGCAGCGCATAGGGGCCCTGGAAATTGGCCAGCACGTCATAAATGCCGGTGGCGCGCTCGTACTGAGCCAGCACCACATAGCATTCAATGGGTGTGCAGGAACTGCGCGGAAACTTTACTTTGAGCGAGACCTTGTGCGGCGCCTGCTCGAAGGCCTGCTCCGGTTCGCCATAACGAAAGTGTCGTTCGTTGACCACGTTGCTGCCGACGGCTTCGTGCAGGATCGGCGCCTGTTCAGCGGTGGCCAGTTCCGGGTCGATGATCGGCGGCAGCGCCTCGTATTCAACGCGTACACCTTCGATCGCGTCCTCGGCCAGATAGCGGCTCTCGGCGATCACCACGGCCACCGGCTCTCCGACATAACGTACCTTGTCGACGGCGACGCACCAGTGCTCCATCGGCTGCCGCACACCCACCGGGAACGGCAGCGCCCAGCGTTTGACGTCTTCGCCGACCAGCACGCCGTGCACGCCTTTCATCAGCAGCGCACGGGAAAAGTCCACCGAGGTGATCCGCGCATGAGCGTGGGGTGAACGGATGATCGCCGCGTGTAGCGTACCCGGAGGGATCGCAGCGTCATCGGCATAACAGCCGAGGCCGCGCAACAATGCGGCGTCCTCGACACGGGTCTGACGGGCGCCGATGTGGCCGGTCTGGCTTTCGGTAGCAGGCTGGAAACTAGTCATTTTTTTCGCGGCTCTTGTTGTTGTGCAGCGCGATAGCGTTAGAGCCGAGTGTGTGAGAAAGGCGCAGGGAGCGCCTTGCCTGTGGAGAGGGAGTTCTGCGCTGGGGTCTGAAGATTTGCCTTAGCGTCTGATTTTCAGGTCTGGGACCAGACAGAACTGGTGGTCAGGGATGGGACGCGGGATGGCTCAGGAAAGCTTCGATTTCTGCATAGGGCATCGGTTTGGCAAAGTAATACCCCTGAAAAACATCGCAGCGACTGCCCTTCAGGAAATCCACCTGAGACGCCGTTTCCACGCCTTCGGCGACCACCGTAAGGCTGAGGTGATGGGCCATGGAAATAATGCCTTGGGTGATCGCTGCATCGTGATTACCAGTGGCGATTTCCTGGATGAACGAGCGGTCGATCTTGATCTTGTCGATGGGCAAACGCTTGAGGTAGCTGAGGCTGGAAAAACCGGTGCCGAAATCATCGAGCGCAATACGCACCCCCAGCGCCTTGAGCCGGTGCAACGTGTCGATTGCCTGTTCCGCGTTATGCAACAGCAGCGACTCGGTGATCTCCAGCTCCAACTGCTCACCACGCAGACCATGTTTCTCCAGGGTGGCCTGGACACACTGGACGAACTGGCCACGCTGAAAATGCATCGGCGAAATATTCACGGCCATTGAGATGCTCGTAATGCCCTGCTCGCCTAGCTGGCGCAGTTGCGCGCAGGCCGTATCGAGTACCCAAAGGCTTAGCGGGATGATCTGACCACTGTCCTCTGCCACCGGCACAAACACCGCGGGGGAGATAAATCCTTTTTCCGGATGCTCCCAGCGCAGCAACGCTTCGATCCCGACCACCCGACCCGTGCGCGCTTCTATCTGCGGTTGATAATGCAGCTTGAGCGACTGGGTCTCGATAGCCTTTTGCAGGTCATTGCGCAGGCTCGCGTGCTCGCAAACGCGCTGATTTAGATCGCTGGTGTACCACTGAAAGTTGTTGCGCCCTTGCTGCTTGGCTTTGTACATGGCCATGTCAGCCTGCTGAATCAGCTGCATCGGCTGCTCGATGTGACCATCGTTCAGGGTGATGCCGACACTTGCGCTCAGGTGCAGGTCAATGCCCTGGATGCAGTAGGGCCTGGCAATGCTGGCCATCAATCGCTCGGCTACCGGTACAACGTCCTCATCACGAAGCAAGTCCGGCAGCAGAACGATAAATTCATCACCGCCCATGCGCACGATGGTATCGCCGGGACGAATCTGCTGGGTCATACGCTGCGCCACCTCAATCAGCACCTGATCGCCGAAGTAGTGTCCGATCGAATCGTTGATGGATTTGAATCCATCCAGATCAATGCACATCACCGCCAGACGACGCTTGCGCCGACGACTGATGTGACAATCCAGAACAAGCCGTTCTTCAAGCGAAACACGGTTGAGCAAGCCGGTCAGCCGGTCATGGCTGGCGTTGAAGCTCAACTGGCGCTCGTAATGCTTCTGCTCGCTGATGTCCCGGGCAATGCCGAATACCCCGACGATTTCTCCGTTGACCATGATCGGCAGGTTAGAGATGTCCATGGTCAGCAGATTGTCACTCTCGTCGAGAACCCGTGCCTCGAAGCGCTGAGGTTCTCCGGCGCGGGCTGCGGAAAAATGCTGACTGACCCGCTCCAGGTCCTCTTCGAGTACCAGATGGGAAAAGTGATGACCAATGAAATCGGTTGCGGTGTACGGTTTCAGCTTCAGGCCTGCTGCGTTCACACTTTGGATATTGCCGAACAGATCGAGGGAGAACACGGGGTGGGGGTTGTAGGTGAACAATGAACGAAAACGTTGTTCGCTTTCCTCCAGTCGTTGGCCATCACGCTCATGACGAATCGCAATGACTGCCAGTTGGGCCGCGCGGTCCAGTCGTTGAATCTGCGCCTCGTCCGGCGCATGGACGCGGTTCTGGTACAGGGCAAATGTACCCAACACGCGTCCCTGATGGGAGAGCAAAGGCACCGACCAGCAGGAACGCAGGTTATGCCCCAGCGCCAGGCTGCGGAAACGCTCCCAGTTGGGGTCCCGGGCGATGTCTTCGGTGACTACAAGCTCGCGCCGGAACGCAGCGGTGCCGCAGGTTCCTTCCTGTGGACCAATGGCCATTCCATGAATCGCGTCACTGTATTCGACCGGAAGGCTGGGCGCCGCGCCGCTCAGCAAGCGTTTGCCCTCGGCATCAGTGAGCAGTATCGAACAGAAGGTTTCGGGGGCCTGTGCGTCGTGCATCTGGCAGATGGCGCAGAGTATGTCGCCCAGATGATGATCGGTCGCGATCATACCGAGAATGTCACGTTGCGATTCGGGGAGTGTCTTGCTGCGAAAACCAGGACGAGTATTCATGGTGGTTCCTGAAGACTCTCGAGGTCGTCCGGTCTTCAGAGAGCCAGAAATAGTAGGCGGCCGATCACTGTCCACTAGTGCGTCGGACGCGCACTCTATAGAGCACCGACGCACTAAAAAAAGACTCAGATCCAACATAAAAAACAGTATCAGATTTATGAAACTGTCATCTCTGTCCATTGCTCCGATGCGGCCCAAAGACGCTCGGCATACTCAAGATCGACTGCCCATCTGGCCACGCCCTTGCGTCCCGTCTCCGATTCGTTGATAGAGGCGATATTGCAATCTTCGCAGTAAACACCGCCCAAGGTTGCAAGCGTGGCGCTGGTCGCACACCACAAGCCGGTTGCAGCGCCCTGTTCCAGTGTCTTGAGTCCGATCTCCGGGTTCAGGCGCTGCCGACCGTGCTCATCCAGCACGTCGAATGCGGCTATTTCGGCGCTGCTCAGATGGCGTCCGAGGCTGGTCAGGACTTGCCCCGGGTGCAGCGAGAATGCCCGCACGCCGCGATGACGTCCGCGTTTGTCGAGCGCCAACGCAAACAGTGCGTTGGCGGTTTTCGACTGACCGTACGCCACCCACTTGTCGTATGGCCGGCGCAAAAAATCGATGTCGTCAAAATCCACCCCGGCGATCTGATGCCCTCGTGACGAGACCGAAACCACGCGCGCCGCGCCCGCGGCAATCAGTGCCGGCCACAGCCCGCAAGTCAGGCGGTAATGACCGAGATGGTTCGTAGCGAACTGACTTTCGTGCCCATCGCCGTCTCGCGTCAGTGGCGAGGCCATGACCCCGGCGCAGTTGATCAGCAGCGAGATCGGACGGCCACTGTTGAGCATGCGTCGGCTGAAGGCTTCAACCGATGCGGGTTGCATCAAGTCCATCTCCAGTACTTCGACCCGCTTGACCTCTGCCAGGGCGGCCAGGGCCCGGACCGGATCTCGGGCGGGAACGATAACGTGTGCGCCCGCCGCGGTTAGGCATTTCGTGGTGACCAGTCCGATTCCCGAATAACCGCCGGTGACGATCGCAATTTTGCCGGTCAGGTCAACACCTGCCATGACCTCGGCGGCGGTACTGGCGGCATTGAAGTCGGAGTGAATAGGGTTTTGAAGCGTCGGCATGAGAAATCTCCCTCGCAGGTATCGAAGTGCTCGATTCTTCACTAAGCTCGCTGGACGAAACAGCTCAAGAAACCCGGTTTTCTATCGTGATCATCCAAAATTCAGTTTCTGATCCCTTGTCCGAAGTCCTGGCGCTGTCAGGACTGCGTGCCGCCTGCTCCGTGCGATTGCAGGCAGGCGGCACTTGGGCATTACAGTTCCGGCCCATCGAATTGAAATTCAATGTCGTGCGACGAGGCGAGTGCTGGTTGCGCATGGACGGCATGGCGCCTTGTCATCTGAGGGCTGGCGACTGTTTTGTCGTTGCTCGTACGCCGTTCGTTCTGGCCAGCGGGCCGGATGTGGAGGCGATAAATGCCTCCGATGTGTTTTCCCATGCGGGGGCGTCGGCAATGTTCGGCGTGGGTGACGATGTCGAGTTGCTGGGCGGCAGCGTTTCACTTGTCGGTCCTGCGGCGATGGAGTTGCTCGATGCATTGCCGCCTGCACTCATCATCCGCGCCGGGTCCGGAGGCGCATCGTCGTTTGGCTGGCTGCTGGATGAACTGGATCGTGAGTGGCAATCGAATCAAGCTGGCGCGCATGCAATGTGCAACGATCTACTGCGGCTGATCTTCATTCACGTGCTTCGCCATCGCATCACCGCCGCCGACGCTACTGATTTGAATTGGCTGGGAGGACTTCGAGATCCGGTCATCGCCAAGGTGTTGCGTGCCATTCATGGCGCACCCGAAAAATCTTTGAGGCTGGCTGAAATGGCGGATATGGCTTGCATGTCCCGCTCTGGCTTTACTGCATTATTCAAGACGCGCGTGGGGCAGTCGCCCGGCGAATATGTCACGCGATGGCGCATGCAAGTGGCGGCGTCGAGGTTGCGCGATGGCACGGACAACGTCGCTACCGTTGCCGCTTCGCTGGGTTATCTGTCGGATGCTGCCTTTGGAGTCGCGTTCCGCCGTGTTCACGGAAAATCGCCCGGACAATATCGACGCGAAGCACTGCGATAACCGGGTATTGAGGTGGGCCAGGCTTGCTCGCAATTTGGCCTGAGGAAGCTAGGGCGTAACGCCCTAGCAGATCGCAGAGGTCACTTTTTCTTTTTCGCCGGCTTTTCTGCCTTGTCTGATTTCTTAGCCTTGTCTGGCTTGCTATCAGCTTTTTTTGCAGATTTCTTCGGTTCGGCATCTTTTTTCTTGTCTTTCTTTTCGGAAGATTTCGAAAGAGCCGAGGCCGCAGCTGATTTCTTTGCCTTCGATGACTTTTTGTCTTTCAAATCCTTGCTGGCGTTCGAAGCATCACCTTTGCTTTTCTTCTCGTCTTTAGCCACGTTGACCACCTCTCGGAAAATGCCGGTATTGGCACATTGCCTGTGCGATTCGTTCACAAGCTAATCATTAGGCGAGCGCGTCCAAAGGCGGTTCAAAATTTTTGATGCGTTGAGACAGGCTTTGGATGAAGCACCGAGATGTGAGCCCAGATGAATCTACCCCCTCGAAAACCACTCCCCACAAAAAAAGCCCACTGACCGTCTCCGATCAGTGGGCTTTCTCTGATTACGCTTCTACTTACAAAGCCATATCACTGGCAGCATTAGCCTTCGGCGCTTTCGCCTTATCAGCATCAGCCGGAGCAGCAGCCGGAGCCGCTACCTGACCAATCGCTGGCGGCGGAGTCAGTTGCAGCACCTTGGCGGTGTAAGCCCACTCCTGCGCAACCTTCTCAGGGCTGCCGTTCAGCTGAGTGCCATAGCTCGGCACGATCTGATGCAGCTTTTCCTGCCAGGCAGGCGAAGCCACCTTGTCCTTGAACACTTTCTGTAGGTGCCAGTCTTCGGCTTTGGCGTTCGGGAAGTATTGGTCGTGAATGGGCTAAAAAGGGTGGCCATGGTTGTCAGCGGATTCTTTGTGTAACAATCCTCCACTTCACATTTTACAAGGACGTTCAAAATGGCTGGAAAACCTGCTGCCCGAGTCACGGATCCCACAAGCTGTCCGCTACCCGGCCACGGAGTAAACCCCATCGCCGCTGGCTCTCCCGACGTATTCTTTGACGGGTTGGCTGCTGCTCGCCAAGACGACAAAAGTACGTGCGGCAGCCGCATTGTAGGAGAGGTCGCTTCTACCGTTCTTATAAACGGTAAACCCGCCGCAACGGTCGGCAGTGTTGGTGCCCACGGCAACAACGTGGTGAGTGGCTCCGGAACGGTGATCATTGGCAACGTCCACTCGCCTGCGGACTTCGTCCCGCCCTTACCTATGCCGTTGTGGTTGCAGCCATTCAATGAGCAGTTTCGTATTCTCGGGAGCGACGGCCAGCCTCTTGCCTATGTGCCGTATCACATCAAAGATGAAGCAGGCCGGGTTTACACCGGCTTTTCTGACGAGTCAGGACATACGCCACGAATCACAACCAAAAAACAGGAAACGCTGGAAATCACCACAGGTGTTGCCGCGCTCGAAAAGTGGGGCGATGCATGACTGAGTTTTCTTGTAAAGTCCCTACAAATCAACAGGCCGGGTCGGTTAGCAATGTGCCTGGCTATTCAATGCCTGCCAACATTCACTTGTTCGTTGTCGTCGATGAAATAGGTAAAGATGGCTTTCTAGTTCGCAAAATCTACTCCTCACCAGATAATCCTCACCTTGTCGCAAAGAACCTCCCCGCGTTTCAAATCAAGCACGAGGTATGGCCGGAAAAATTTGGCATGATACCTATAGACCCGAAATCCAACGCCACGGTAGCGGAGCACGTATTTAGCAGCAGAAAATATCCGTCCAGCTATCTATCTACCAGCTCTGAATTTCCAAACGGGTCGCCGCGATTCGAGGGCAAGACCGTTTACATTGATATAGAAAAAGCAAAAGCAGCAGGTGCAAAGCTTGTATCCACCGAAGAGATATTAAAGTCACTCGACGAATACAAAAAAGTCGCCCCAAAGAAAGTCGTCCAGATAGACCAAATCGCAGATTGGGTTAAGAATATAGACAAAGAAGTACTGGTCCAGGCTGAAAAAGTACCGGCCAAAGCAGTCTTTACCCCAAGTTCCTACAAAGCAACAAACATGTTGATTAAGGGAGCGAGAGTTGTAAGGGTTTTTGCCATCGGTTTTACCGCCTATGACTTGAAGTTGGCTACAGATGAGTCAATCAAGCAAAATAGCGTCAAACCGATCTCGGTCGAAGTAGTCAAGCAAGCTGGAGGTTGGGGGGCCGCAATCGCGGGAGGACGGATTGGCCTGGCGGTAGGTGCTGCTGTTGGTATAGAAACGGGCCCAGGAGCAATTGTCAGTGCTGCTGTTGGTGGAATTATCTTCGGTACGGCGGGTTATTTGGGTGCAACCTGGCTTACTGATTACGTACAAGACTGAGGTCTGGTGATGAGTTTTTTTAGTCGTTTCAAATCCTTCATGAAGCAAGAACCAGAAGAGCAAATTGCTGGATATTCCATTTCAGAGCTAAAAACCATTTTCGCTGATCCTTCAACAAGCGAAATTAGTCGGCTGCCCTACTACCCCAAAACATCATCTTTAGAAGGACTGGGTATTCCAGCCTTTTATTCTTCATTTTTAATTGAGCACGCAGACACTCATAAATTTCTGGCGTTCGTCGAAGCAAATTTTAAATACACATCTGAAAAAACATTTAATGAGCTACCTGCAAAGCACTATGTTAACGATGAAAAAAACGAGCAATTAGTATTTTTTACTTCCCACAAGGGAGTTCAACTCAACAACTGTTCGAATGGTTACGAACAGCATCGATTTCATGAATGTTATTTTGCGCGAGAATTTTGCCCCTCCTCCCCCATGGATAGCGTTTGAAGGGTACAACCCTTCCTGGTGGGGTGGAGAGATGCAAGGTGCTCAAGGGTACTACAACGACAATTACTTCATTCCCTTCCTCACTCAATTGAGTGACCTGGAAAGAATGAAGTATTACGCAAGATTTGGCGCTACAAACGAGTGGATAGAACGCTTGGAATTGATGTACCGCTCTGAATGAGCATGGCCTGAACGGGTCTGCTCCGCAGCCCACCGGGAGCAAGCTCCCTCGCCACAGAGGCGGTGTCAGTCTTGGATATTACGGGCCAGCAAGTGCTGAGTTTGAAGCACAAAAAAGCCCACTGACCGTCTCCGGTCAGTGGGCTTTCTCTGATTACGCTTCTACTTACAAAGCCATATCACTGGCAGCATTAGCCTTCGGCGCTTTCGCCTTATCAGCATCAGCCGGAGCAGCAGCCGGAGCCGCTACCTGACCAATCGCTGGCGGCGGCGTCAGTTGCAGCACCTTGGCGGTGTAAGCCCACTCCTGCGCAACCTTCTCAGGGCTGCCGTTCAGCTGAGTGCCATAGCTCGGCACGATCTGATGCAGCTTTTCCTGCCAGGCAGGCGAAGCCACCTTGTCCTTGAACACTTTCTGCAGCACGGTCAGCATGATCGGAGCAGCCGTCGAGGCGCCCGGCGATGCGCCCAGCAGGCCGGCAATGGTGCCGTCTTGCGATGCAACGATCTCGGTGCCCAGCTTCAGCACGCCACCCGCTGCTTCATCACGCTTGATGATTTGCACGCGTTGGCCGGCTTGCCACAGGCGCCAGTCTTCGGCTTTGGCGTTCGGGAAGTATTCTTTCAAGGCGTTGAGGCGGTCTTCGTCAGACAGCATCAGTTGGCCGGCGAGGTACTCGACCAGCGGGTATTCCTTGATGCCGACTTTGGTCATTGGCCACACGTTATGCGTGGTGGTGGTGGTCAGCAGGTCCAGGTACGAGCCTTCCTTCAGGAACTTGGTGCTGAAGGTCGCGAATGGGCCAAACAGAATGACGCGCTTGCCGTCCAGGACACGGGTGTCCAGGTGCGGAACCGACATTGGCGGTGCGCCAACGGAGGCTTTGCCGTAGGCCTTGGCCAGGTGTTGCTCGGCCAGGGTCGGGTTTTCGGTGACGAGGAACGAGCCGCCTACCGGGAAGCCTGCGTATTCCTTGGCTTCAGGAATACCGGACTTCTGCAGCAGGTGCAGTGCACCGCCGCCCGCGCCGATGAACACGAACTTGGCGTCGGTTTCGGACTGGGTGCCGTCTTTCAGGTTTTTGTAGCTGACGCGCCAGGTGCCGTCGTCGTTCTTGGTGATGTCTTGCACTTCGCTAGACAGTTTCAAGTCGAACTTCGGTGTGGTTTGCAGGTGCGCGACGAACTGGCGGGTGATTTCGCCAAAGTTGACGTCGGTGCCGATCGGGCTCCAGGTGGCCGCGATTTTCTGGTTCGGGTCGCGCCCTTCCATCATCAGCGGAACCCACTTCTTGATCACAGCCGGGTCTTCGGAGTACTGCATGCCGGCGAACAGCGGGCTCGCTTGCAGGGCTTCGTAGCGCTTCTTCAGGAACTTGATGTTGTCATCGCCCCACACAAAGCTCATGTGCGGCGTGGAGTTGATGAACGAACGCGGGTTTTTCAGCACGCCTTGCTGAACCTGCCAGGCCCAGAACTGACGGGAGATCTGAAACGCTTCGTTGATTTCAACGGCTTTCGGGATCTGTACGTTGCCCTTGTCGTCTTCCGGGGTGTAGTTCAACTCGGCCAGGGCGGAGTGACCGGTACCGGCGTTGTTCCAGCCGTTGGAGCTCTCCAGGGCGACGCCGTCGAGGCGCTCGATCATTTCCATCGAAGTGCCAGGTTCCAGCTCGTTGAGCCAGACACCCAGGGTCGCGCTCATGATGCCGCCGCCGATCAGCAGTACATCGACTTTCTTTGCCTCTGCCGCGTGAACGGACGTGATCCCCATCGACAAAGCCAGCCCCAGCAGGGCCGTGTTCATTTTCTTAAACATCTGTAGCACCTATGATAAAACGCCATCCGCCCTTCCATTCCCGCTCACGGCCCCTTGGTTCACGACATTCAGGCAGGACGTCGTGGGTGCTCGTACACAAGAATCGAAGGGTGGGCACACAAGGCCGACTGTCTGCATCGACCTCAATTTATATGTCCCTACTGAACTGACTTTTTATCATTATTGGCTTCAGCTACTTGAGCGACATTGATCCTGTCGGCACGTCTCAAGGACGGGCCAACTGAATAGGTCAAACCAAGTTGGCGCGCAGAATATCATGGCAGGACGACCACGCGCTCCCAAAAGGACTTATGAGTCTAGTCCAGACGGGGCTCGTTCGCCGCGTCCCGGCCCAAACGATTCAGCACAAACACCTTGGCGTTGTGGGTCATTTGGTCCAGATGCCGGTCGCGTTGCTTTTCGGCATCGACCATCGCGCGCTTTCCGTGTTTTTGCAGCAAGTAGTTATGTATCTGCCGAACCTCTAGAGAACTGTAGATAAATGTGACATCCAACAGTCCCATCAAGCCTTCGCTGCTGTGGTCGCGGGTGTTCATCAGCACCTGCGTGCCGCGCACACCCAGCACCTGAAAACCCATCGACTCGAACCACGGCACCTTGGCCACGGTGCAGGTCAGTTCGGCGTGGGGGTAGCGGCTGATCATGTCTTGCAGCATGGCCCGTGCGACGCCTCGGCGGCGATGACCCGAGTCAACGGCCATGTAGGCCACGCCGCAGGCTTCGGGATCGTCCTTGACCGGCAGGTACAGCAGAAAGCCGATGACCTTTTCAGGGTCTTCATCGTCGGTGGCGACGATCAACTCGACCGCAATGCCCTTGGACCCGCCGAGGGCTTCCAGGTATAGATGCACTTCGTAACCGACCGCGTACTGATACACGTTGTACAGCGGGTTGCTCGGCACGATGCCGACCATGCTGATGTCGGTCAGGTTGTCGACGACCATCTGCAGGATCTGGCTGTTGATGGGCTCCGGGCACGGGGCGTCGAAGTGGGTGAGTTCGGGCATTGAAATTCTGACTCCGGGATCGCTTTACTGGGTTTCGGCGGGGCTATTGTCACAGATTGATCGCCACGCCGCTTCTGCCAGCAATTCCCGGTAGGCCTTCGGACTGGCGACCACCCTCCCCGACAACCAGGCCCGGCAGTAACTGTCCGCCTGACCGATGATCAGCGACGGCAGCAATTCGGCCGGAAACGCGCGCAATTCATCGCGTCGGCCGGGCTCTGCCAGCCATTGGCCGAGTTTTTGGTTACGGGTTTTGTTGCGGGTGGCCAGTTCTTCCTTGAACGGCCCTTTGGTGACGGCAAATCGCGCGTGGTACTGGAAACGTGCCCACTCGGGCTGGCTGTCGACCCAATCGACGTAGCTGTGGACCAGCGCGTGCACGCCCTCTTCGGTGGTCTGTGCCTCGGCGAGGTAGCTGTCGCGAAGCAGTGCCTGGTCATCCAGCGCGGTGAAAAACAGCGCGGCCACCAGGCCTTCCTTGTTGCCGAAATGATGGTAGATCGCGCCGACGCTGGTATCGCATTCGGCGCGGATCATTTCGATGGTCGTGGCTTCGAGCCCTTGTTCGTTGAACAGGGCCAAGGCTTTTCTGAAGATGTCGCGCTTGAGTTCGGCTCTTCTGCCGGGGTAGCTGCGCTCGAGTAGATCTGCGGTTTCCATGCGGGATACAGGCCAGAAAATTCATGACAAGGCAGGCGGCTGCCGGTGAGAAAGCTGCGCTAGGTTGACAGATTTAATCGCAACAGAATACTGTTCCGTCACAGAACATTATTCTGTTACGGAACATCATTCTGTAAAACCATCCCTCAGCGAGGCTTCAAAATGAGTCAGTTTCTCAGCATGTTCAACAGCGCCGGCCCGGAAGCGTTCAGCAAAATGGCCTGCCAGGTGGCGCCCTACTTCAGCACCATCAAGCCGCTGATCTCGGCGTTGCGCCCCGGTCATGCCACGGTGCAGGTGCCGTTCAGCAAGGAGATCACCAACCACTTGGGCTCGGTTCATGCGATTGCGATGTGCAACGCCGCCGAACTGGCGGCAGGGACGATGACCGACGTGTCCATTCCCGCCGGTGCGCGCTGGATTCCGAAAGGGATGACGGTCGAGTATCTGGCCAAGGCCAAGAGCGATGTGACGGCGGTGGCCGATGGCGAGGCGGTGGATTGGCGGACGGAGGGCGACAAGATCGTGCCGGTGGATATTCATGATGCCGAAGGCAAGAAGGTGTTCACGGCGCGCATCACCATGAATGTGAAGCTCGCTTAAACGCCCGCCTGCCTGTAGCAGCCAGCGTCCGGCTGCTACAACAATTGCGCAACCCGCCAATCGCGTGAATGCTTTCAAGCAGGGCCGAAAAACCTTTCTATCTCCCTACTCCGAAACAGCTACCTGATTACGCCCACGCGCCTTGGCTCGATACAGCGCTTTATCCGCGTTATTCAGCAAACTTTGAAAATCGTTGTCGCCGATGTCCATCGCTGCCACACCGAGGCTGGCCGATATACGGTGAACCGGTCCGGTCATCAATCCACCGATCGACTGGATAAGTTGCTCGGCGATGTTAAGGGCGACTTCAATGGAAGTATCCGGGAGCAGGATCGCGAACTCTTCACCGCCGAGCCTGCCGAAGACATCCGTGTCGCGGAAGGACCGGTTGATGATCACGCCCATTTGCCGCAACACCTGATCTCCGACCTGATGACCGTAGGTGTCATTGATGTGCTTGAAGTGATCCATATCCAGCATCACCGCGCACAACGGTAAGCGGTTGTGTTGGCAGTCATGGAACAGTTGCTGGGCATGCTCGAAAAAAGCGCGGCGATTTTTCAGGCCGGTGAGTTCATCGGTCTGTGCGGCGTAAGTGGCAATGCGATGGGCGCGTTCCATTTCGCGGGTTAGCAGGAAGGCGGTTTCCAGGGCTTCGGCCAGTTTGCGTGTCGCGCTGGCCACGAATGAGGCGAACACAATCACGGCCAGCGCCATGCCGACCTGAATCGCTGACGATTGAAACAGCAGCCAGAGCGTACACGGCAACAACACAAGGCCAATCGACGCCAGCGTCATGTATCGATACGCCGAATAACACGACACCGCGCTGACCGACATGCCGACGGCAAAAAGCATGACCAGTGCCTGGGCCAACAGGTCGTTTGCCGGCATGACCGCAAATGCACCCGCCCCCCAGATACCGGCGGACAACACCAGCGTGAACCCGTATTTCTTCTCCCAGCGTTGGGGGGTGCGCTCACTGTCCGGGCAGCGAAACCAGGCCACGAACATCAGGAGGCGCAGCAACGACGACGCTGTCAGCAGCCCTATCCAGGTGAAAATGACGGAGTGATCAAAACGCTCCCAGCACAGCCCGCACAGCATGATCGCGGCCAGAAAACTGCCGAAAATCGCAGGGAATGACTGGTGGAAAAGCTGATGCAATCGATCACTGCGCACCTGCGCTGCGATGAAAGCATCCTGGTCGTGCCGAAATCCTGGGCCACCCATTTGATCCGCCTGATCATGATGCTGCGACAAAAAAAGCGATTGTGGCATCCTGCCACCTAGGCAAACAAACAATTACGACTCGTGGGTACCCGCACATACACGGCAATGCGCCCTTAAAGCCTCTGTGACAATCGTCAGAAAAGTAATAGCACAAAGTGAGCTATCCCTAGGCATCGAGCCAAATGACATTGCCCCGGCAACGTACAACGCGTTCGTCCTGCTACGCTTTTGAAGCCTCCCATGGAATCGGGCGATAGTGACTTATACGGATCCACTTGACTGTTGAGGTTGCGCAATGTGAGAGCCCAACTTATCAGCGCCGTCATTACCCTGACCATGATCGGAGTGACGACGTATGGGTTTATAGAATGGAACACTGGCGAACGCGCGCGCCGGGATGCAGTGTGCAAGGCAGCTCGACAGCACAAGGAAGAGGTGGAAATTCGAGCACGAGCGATGGCTGCCGGGCTGTCTGTCGATGCTTACGCCGAAGCCGAGAAAGCCGAAGTCGGCAAATTGGTCAGCTCCCTGGATACCGCGAAGAATGATGCCGAGGTTGAAGCCGTCATAGACGCACACGCTGCCGAGTTGCAGGCGCAGGACGCCGCCACCGACGCAGAGCTGAAAAACCAGGGGAGCCAGCAATTTCTCGAACAGAAGTTCAAGGAACAGCGGATCACCACGGACATCAAGCAGGAAATTGAACGGGCCGAGAAGGCCGTGGCGGATGCTTGCCGTTAGACCCCACTGACCGCTACCGCTGCGGCGCAACCATCCGAAACCGGATAATGATGTCGTCGGAAACAACCGTGTCGCCCCATTCACCCTCGCCGACCTTGAAGTCGCTACGCTTGAGCGTTAGCTGGCCATCGAAGATCCCGATGGCCCCCTCCTCTTTCAGGAGGACCGGAACGGTCACCTCACGGGTGACGCCTCTGAGCGTCAGTTTGCCGGTGATCGAATAGCGGTGGTCACCCAGCGCGTTCACGGTGGTCGATTCAAACGTCGCCTCGGGATACTTCTGCGTGTCGAACCAGGCGGGCCTTTGCAGTTCGGTGTTGGCGTCTTCGCTACCGGCATCGATGCTGTCGAGCTGGATGGTCAGCGCGGCACGGCCCTCCTCGGGGTTGTCCGTGTCGAAGTCGAGCGTGGCCTTGAACGTGTCAAACGTGCCGTACACCCGCGAGCTGAACTGGTTGTACGTAAAGGAGATCGTGCTGGCGGTTTCATTCACTTGCGTGTATTCGGCCGCTTCGGCACCTGGAGAAAAGCCGAAGGCAAGCGCAGCAGCCAGTACGGAAAACGACGGGAATCGAGAGTTCATGGGGCGCTCCAGTCGTGGCACACGCTGGCCAGACAGGTGGACTAAAGCAAAGAACCACCGTTTATTCCACCAGGCATTGAGACTTCCGACCTCCTGTCGGCAACGTGCACCAGCGCCCGATACGGCCACCTGCACAGGTGTTTAATGATTCAAGCACTCACCGCTTCGGGAGACAGGACATGAAAATCGTCGTCATCGGTGGCACCGGGCTGATCGGCAGCAAGCTCTGCCAGAACCTGCAGGATCTGGGGCATGAAGCCTTGGCGGCGTCGCCAAGCACCGGCGTCAATGTCATCAGCGGCGAGGGGCTGACGCAGGCGTTGAAAGGTGCGGACGTGGTGGTCGACGTGTCGAACTCGCCTTCGTTCGAGGACCACGCGGCGTTGCACTTCTTCGAAACCGCCGGGCACAACCTGATCGCGGCGGAGAAAATTGACGGCGTCAAACACCATGTTGCGCTGTCGGTGGTCGGCACCGAGCGGATGCTCGACAGCGGTTACTTCCGGGCGAAAATGGCCCAGGAAAAACTCATCAAGAAGTCGGGCATTCCCTACACCATTGTGCGGGCCACGCAGTTTTTCGAGTTTATCCATGCCATTGCTCACTCCGGGCGCGAGGAAGGCGACACCATTCACTTGACGTCCGCCGCGCTGCAGCCGGTAGCCTCGGCCGATGTGGCGGCGGCACTGACGGACATCGCGTTGAAAGCACCGATCAATCAGACCGTCGAAGTGGCCGGCCCTGAAAACCGCCCCCTCATCGAGTTCGCGAGCGACTATTTGAAGCACACCCGGGACCCGCGCCAGACCGTCGCGGACGACACGGTCCCTTACTTCGGTGCGCCGATCAATGACCAGTCGCTGACACCAGGTGCCAATCCCATTGTCGGCGCGACCCGGTTTCAGGAGTGGCTTGAGACCCACTAGGCGACAACGCCAGGTCAAATATGAGGCGTGGCCGTTGCGCTAGGCCACCGCCTCGATCAACTGCATCGGCGTCATCTTCGTGACCATCATCATCACGATCACAAACATCCCCGCAAAACCCATCACGCCCATCCAGAACCACTTCTGGTAGACCGACCGGTATTGCGCGTCGAGCCCCTCGCCCGTCTCCACCGCGCTCAACGCCATCCCGTGCAGCCGCTTCTGCAGCACCAACACCGGCAGCCACAATGACCCTACGCACAGGAAAATGATCAATGAGGTCAGAATCCATTCAGTGCTCATGGGCAGCCCGGACACTTTCATCAGCAGGTAACCGGAGACGATCTGAATGAAGCCTGCCGGGGTGGTAACCCAGGTGTCGAAGCGCACCACCATTCTGGCGACGTGCGCGATCACTTGCGGGTTGGCTGTGCGACTGGCCGCGATCAGATAGAGATAGGAGCCCATGCCGAACCCGAACAGGAAAATCGCGGCAATGACGTGCAGGTACTTCAGGCACAGATAGAGCATGCTCAGCCCTGCTCGTCAGAAAAGCGCACGGACAGCTGCAGATTGGCGGGGTCGTTGATCGCGGCCATGTACTCGTCGACGCTGATCTCGCCCACGCAGGGACGGGCGCCGGGTGCCGGCACGTAACCCGCGCCCCGTTTTGCTACCAGGGCGACAGCCGCGCAGCTCGGGATTTCAGGGCCCTTGTCATTGTGCGCCGTCAATTGCACGGTCATGGACAGCGGTTGCCCGTCAACGCCCTGCCCTTCGACGTCGATGTACATCGCACTCAAGCCATCACCGAATCGCTCAAACCACGTCCCCCAACGATGCAGCCTTGCCGCCCACGCCGCGGAGTCTCGCACCAGCCCGATTCTCAACGCCTCGGCGAGCACGTAGTTGACCACGCCACCGAGTTTCAGGCCCGAACCTGCCTTGAAACTCAAGGTATGGGCGCCGTAACGGGCCGCGAAGATATCCATGTCCGGCACATCGACATTGGACAGGACACGAGTCCCCAATTGCGGCATCTTGCGCAGGGTCAAATCCTGCCAGCCCGACACTTCGTGCACCTGGCCGTTCTTGAGCTGCTTGATTGGTTTGCCCGCATAGGCCAGCACCCCTTCGACTGTCGAGAGGCCGGGCATCTTGGCCGAGGAAGAAATGCCATGCGCGATCGAGTCGATGCGTTTGAAGCGATATCGATAGTGGTCGATGAGCGCCGACGACAGCGTCGGCACCGAACTGCACCCACTGAGAACGGCCACGCCGGCCTGTTTTGCGCTCGCGTCGAGCACATCAATGCCATTGACGAAGGTGCGGCAGTCAGCCAGATCGCAGTAGTTCACGCCCGCGTCGATGCAGCTTTGCGCGACGGCATAGGATTGCCCCTGAAACGGGCCCCCGGTGTGCACGACCCACTGGATGCCCATCGCGCTCAGCGCGGAGCCGAACGCACTGCCCATGGCATCACCGCACCAACTTTCACAGACACGGCCGGACTGGGTTTTCAGTTCATTGACCTGGCGCTGCAACTTGTGTGAGTTACGACCGGAGACCACCAGCTCTACGTCTGGCATCGCAACTAAATGCCTGCAAACGATGCTGCCGAAATTTCCGTAGCCACCGACCACCATCACCCTGAGTGTCATTCAACGCTTTCCTTAACCATTGGATCATGTAGCCAACCCGCCCGGGACCGGGCGCGGCAAAGCTTTACTGATATCGAACGGACAGGCAAGCCGCGAAGCACCGCTAGCCATAAGGGAGCATCCATTCACCGTACCCGCTTACAGTTACGCGCCAAGATGGCGGCAAAAAAAAAGCGACCTTCTCAGTGCAGGCCTATATTGCCTTGCACTAAGAAAGTCGCCACTGCCAGGCTTTAAAACAAGCCCGCCAGACTTACGCGCTGAACGGGCCTAGCACTGGCTCGCAACGGTCCGCGCTGAGAAAACGGCGTAGTCCTGTTGTTTGACTCGCTGAGTCAACACCAGCATGGTCAGGAAACCCAATGCGATCAGCACCGGATACGCCATCAACAGTTCGGAAAGCGAGTATTTCCAGGCCAACGGGCGACCGACGCCCAGCATGGCCGCGTACATCCACGACACCGCCGACAGCGAGCCGCAAAACAGCGCCAGCATCCGTGCGCTGAATCCGAGATCGAGCAAGGAGCCGGCCTTTTGCAAAGCGGGCAATACCAGGCGATGCAACAACATGCCGTTGTAGGTCAGCAACATGACAATAATAACTTTGGCTTGAAGTTTTGGGTTCATGAAGTAGTTCATACCTTTATCCAGGTAATCAATTCCCATGACAGCGATACCGGTTACCCATAACGCGATTAACGCAACCACCACCGACTTCTGCAGACTTTCCATGTGAGCATGATCATGCCCAGAGGACGTTTTCCGTTTCAATAAATCTTTAACCATTGCAATATCACTGGTCAACACCAGACCAATAGCCACGCAACACGACAATAAATGAACGTAAATAACGCCCAGCCGCAAAAATTCCATACATTCTTTGTTTTCCAACAGGCTCATAATTGTATTTATCGCCACGGTAAGTTCCCCACCTTATTCGATAGTACAGATCGGTTCTTCAACAGGGCATTTCGCTCTTCAAACCCTGTGCGATCTTACTTTTTATAAGATATGCCAAATCGTCGACCTGACACTGCTTAGCCCATTGAATTACCTGGCAATTCAATGACCGGCTTAGTTATTACCTCCTGAATTTCAGATAAAAAAATCCCCATTTGCATTCACTGCACATGAGGTTTTTTTCCACTTCTTTTTTACGACAGCAATAACACGTCATGGTGACATGCTGAAGTATCAGAGGGCGCAGAGGCTAGAATGTTCATTTTTTGAGCAGACTACCGACAAACGGTTATTTCAGTCAAAGCAACTCACCCCGACGGTAAATCGGCAACTTCCCGGAAAGCCGCATGATAACTGGCCCGCGTAAATTAGATGGGCGCCAGATACTTCCATTGGATCCATTAGTTGTTGCATTACTTACGATAAGTGCCTGAGAGAGCCGCGCTCATTTACTGTCCTCACCGCTGAAACAGTCGGACTTTTTAACGCAAGCGGATTTACGACAATGACCCGGCCGTTATCAGTCTCCGATCACCGTCGCGAGCGGTAACCAGACGCACACTTCAAAACCCTCTTGTCGACCGGTTGCAGGAGAGACCAATTTCATACTCGCGTTGACCCCTTGGACAATGGTTTTGGCGATCGCCAGCCCTAATCCAGAACCGCTTATTTCACTGTGACCTCGCACAAAACGCTCGGTCAGGTGCTGTAACACCGATGCCGGCACCGCCGGGCCGCCATTGACTACCCGCAGTTGGGCCTGTTCGGTGAGGCTGACTTCGATCGGCTGGTCGGTGGCGCCGTACTTCAGCGCGTTCTCGATCAGGTTGCGCAACAAGATGCCAAAGGCATCCGGGTCGATGTTCGAGTACACGCTGGCCTGCCCTGGCAAATGCAATTCAATGCGCTGGCCGCTGCGCTGGTTCCACTCATCAACGCCATGGGCCAGCAACGGAATCAGGTCCTGAGGCGTTTCGGACAACAGCCCCCCGCCCTCGGCCTTGGCCAATTGCATGAGCTTTTCCGAAAGCCGCGCCAGCTCACGCAAGGCGTTTTCGATCTTCGCCGCCCGCACCCGCAACGGACCTTCGGGCGCCTCGTGGTGTAAGCGCTGGATCTGCGCCAGGGTCGCGGCCAGTGGCGTGCGCAGTTCATGGGCGCTGTTGGCGGTAAAACTGCGCTCGGCCTCCAGGGCCTTGCGCAAGCGCTCCAGCAGGTGATTGACCGCCTCGGCCAACGGATCGATTTCTGCGGGCAGGCGGGCCACCTTGATCGGCGACAGATCCCCCACCCCACGCGCCTCGACCGCCCGACGATACGCCAACACACTGCGCAGGCTGATCCGCACGAACAACCAGGTGCCCAACAGGCTGACGGGAATCAGCGCCAACAGCGGCAACAACAAGGCAAACAAAGCCTCCCGCGCGGCTTCACGGCGATGACCCAGCGGCTCGGCGATCTCAATGAACAGCGTCTCGCGTAACGCACTGGCGCCATACAAACGGTACTTTTCAGAGGTGGAAAATCCCTCGGTCGGCCGCTTACTGAAGATCTTCGGGTTGGCGTCGTGGGACTGCATCAGGATTTTGCCGCTGGCATCGCGCACCAGGTATGTCAGGTATTCGTTGTGCATTTTCAACGTCGCAACGTGCTGCGCTTCACGGGGTTCCTCCCGGTTGCTGATTTCCAGCACGGCCAGCGGCAAGATCCGTTGCGCGGTCTCTTCCAGCGCACTGTCGAACGCTTCGTTCAACTCATGTTGCACCACCAGCCAGGCGCCGACAGTCGCGCCCAGCCACAGTAAGGTCATGCCCAGGGTCAGCCCCAGGCCGAGGCGTTTTTGCAGGCTCGAAGAAGACTTCATGCGGCCGCCAACCGGTAGCCCATGCCGCGCACGGTTTCAATCAGATCGCGCCCCAGTTTTTTACGCAGACGGCTGATGTACACCTCGATGGTATTGCTCTCGATTTCGGCACCGAAGGCATACAGCCGCTCTTCGAGCTGCGACTTGGACAACAACGCGCTGGGGCGCTGCACGAACGCTTCGAACAGCGCCCATTCCCGGGCCGTCAGGTCCACGGTGGTGCCGGCACGCTGCACGGTGCGGGCGCTCATGTCGACCTGCACATCACCAAGTCTGATCTGCGGATTGGGGTTGCCGCTGTAACGGCGGGCCACCGCCGCCACACGGGCCGAGAGTTCAAACAGGTCGAACGGTTTGACCAGGTAATCGTCGGCCCCGGCATTGAGGCCGGCGATGCGATCGGAAATCTGATCCTGGGCCGTCAGGATAATCACCGGGGTCACGTCCCCCGCCGAGCGCTGCTGACGCAAGAAATCCAGCCCGCGACCGTCCGGCAGCATCAAGTCCAGCAGAATCAGGTCGTAAGGCGTGGTGCGCACGCTGTTGCGCGCATGGTCCAGGCGCTGCACCCAATCGACGGCGTGACCGTCATCGGCGATCTGTTCGCGCACCGCTTCCCCCAGCCCTGGGGCGTCCTCGACCAATAAAACCCGCATCTGGCACCTCCTGTGGTGGTTGTCGTGCCGCACCTTAATCGCCTTACCTGACGTGAATCTGAAGATTCAGCTGGTTGTCAGGAATGCACCTTAGGGTATGCCACAGACGCCGACCTCGGCAGGAGACAGATCATGAAATCAGGTTTTATTGCCCATGCCGCGCTGTTGAGTCTGCTGCTTAGCGGTTTCGCCATGGCCGACGACGACTGCAGCGACCCGGTGAGCGACTGGCAACCCCGCGAGACTTTGCGACAGCAGGTCGAGCGGCAATACGGCTGGAGCGTGCAACGCATCAAGGTCGACGACGGTTGTTACGAACTCAAGGGGTTGGACCGCAAGGGCAACACCATCGAAGCCAGCTACTCACCGGCCTCGCTGCGCCTGCGCACGCTCGAGATCCATTTCCGCGACGACGGCGATGCCAGGGATTATCTCGGCAGCCCGCTCACCGAATGACGCCTCACCCGTCGATGAGTTTTTCCTGCGATTCAGGTTGCTGTCAGCAAGCAGGTCCAGGCTCTCGACCTAACGATCACAAGGACACCCTCATGAAAAAGATCATCGCAGCCACCTGTCTCGCCGGCGCCATTGCCCTGCCGGGGTTGGCCCAGGCCCGGGAAGTAACCCTGACCACCCAGCTCAAGGACTACAGCGGCAATGATGCCTACCTGGCGATCTACGTGACCGACGCCAACGGCCAATACCAGAAAACCCTGTGGGTGGCCGGCAAGAAGGCCAAGTACTACAAACACCTGGGCGACTGGGCCCGTGGCAGCGGGATGAACCCGAGCGAGTTTGACGGCGTCAGCGGCGCCAGTGTCGGCAGTGGGCGCACGCTCAAAGTCAGCGTCGAACTGGCAGACACCCTGATCGATGCCGGGTATCAGATCCGCATCGACAGTGCCGTCGAGGACAAACGTGACGCCCGCGCCGATGTCAGCGTGCCCCTGACGTCCAAGGGCGCAGGCCAGCCGGCGACCGGCAGCACCTATGTCGAGTCCTTTACTTACGATTTGTAGCACCTGCCCTTTCTGGAGGCTGAACATGCTTCGCCAGTCCCATTCCCTGTCCGGCCTGATCGCCGCCCTGTTGGTCATGCTGTTAGCCATCAGCGGCGCGATCCTGTCGGTCGACCCGGCCCTGGAACGCTTGCACAGCACCCCCACCGCGGCCGGGCAACTCACCGTCGGTCAATTGGCCGGGCGTGTGGCCAATCACTTTCCGGGCGTGGAGCAGATCCAGCGAACAGCGTCCGGAACGGTCATCGTCTACTACAACCAGAACGGTCAGGCCGGGGCTGAAACGATCGACCCACTGACTGGCGAAGGCCTCGCGCCTTATGCGCCCTCCGGGTTCACGCGTTGGGTGAAAGAGCTGCACCGCTCGATGTTCCTTGGCACACCGGGCCATGGGGTGTCGGGTGTCGGCGCGTTGTTCATGCTGATGCTGTCAGTGTCCGGCGCGCTGTTGCTGGCCCGACGCCTGGGTGGCTGGCGCAACCTGCTGCGGCCACTGCGCGGCACGTTCAACCAACGCTGGCATGCTGAAGTCGGACGAATGGCCTTGCTCGGGCTGCTGCTGTCGGCCTTGAGCGGGCTGTATATGTCCGCCACCACCTTCGGCTTTATCGCCGACGGCAGTCAGAATGAACCCGCCTTCCCCGCCCACGTCAGTGCCGGGCCGGCCTTGCCGGTGGCGAGCCTGCAAGCCTTGCAGGCCACCGACCTGAATGACCTGCGCGAGCTGGTCTACCCCAGTCCCGGCAACCCGAAGGACGTGTTTTCCCTGCGCACGGCCCAGGGCGACGGCTACGTGGATCAGGCCAGCGGCGCCTTGTTGTCCTACCAGGCCCATGACTCGATGCACAACCTCTACGAATTGATCTATCAGCTGCACACCGGTGAAGGCCTGTGGTGGCTGGGCCTGCCGCTTGGGCTCTGCGCCCTCTGTGTGCCGTTGATGAGCGTCACCGGCCTCCTGTTGTGGTGGCGCCGGCGCAAGGCGAGCCCGAACATCCGCCACAACAGCCCTGCCCACTCTGCCGACAGCGTGATTCTGGTGGGCAGTGAAAACAACAGCACCTGGGGCTTTGCCAAGACCTTGCATGACGCCTTGCACCTGACCGGACACCGAGTGCATAGCGCGGCGATGAATCAATACGCCAACGACTACCGCAGCGCCCAACGCGTGATCATCCTCACCGCGACCCACGGTGACGGCGACGCGCCAGCCTCGGCTTCGCAGTTCATGGCGCGGCTGGCCAAAACCGGCCTCAAGCCCGGCCTGCCCTTTGCCGTGCTGGGCTTTGGTGACCGCCAGTTTGCGCAGTTCTGTCAGTTCGCCCATCAGGTGCAGGACGCGATGTTACAGGCCGGAGGCTCGCCGTTACTGGGGCTGGAAACCGTCAACCGCCAATCCTCTCAGGAATTTGCACGTTGGGGCCACGCGCTGGGCGACGTGCTCAAACATGACCTGACACTGGTCCATGCCCCGCAGCGGCCACAGACCCGTCCATTGCTGCTGACAGAGCGCATCGTCTATGGCGAACAGGTGAACGCACCGACCCACGTCTTGCGCTTCAAGGCACCCGGTGCGCTGCCGGACTTCCTGGCCGGTGACCTGGTCGGGATTGTGCCTCCGGGCAGTCCGATCCCCCGTTTCTACTCGCTGGCCAGCGGTTCGCAGGACGGCGTGCTGGAAATCTGCGTGCGCAAACACAACGGTGGCGTGTGCTCGGAATTCCTTCATGGCCTGGACATCGGAGCATCGATCGAAGCGTTTATCCAGCCCAACCCGCAATTTCGCCCGGCGTCGGGCACGCACCCGGTGATCCTGATCGGTGCCGGTACCGGCATCGGTCCATTGGCCGGTTTTATCCGCAACAACACGGCCCACCACCCGATGCACTTGTATTGGGGCGGGCGCAACCCGGCCTCGGACTTCCTCTACGAGCCGCAACTCAAGCAGTACCTGGCCGACCGGCGCCTGACGGCATTGCGCGCCGCCTTTTCTCAGGTTCAGGACCGCTGCTACGTGCAAGACCGGCTGATCGGCGATGCCCAGGCCCTGCGTCGACTGATTGAAAAAGGCGCCCAGGTGCTGGTGTGTGGCAGTCGCGAAATGGCCAAAGGCGTGATGCACGCCCTCGATGAGGTGTTGGCACCTCTCAACCTGACGGTGCTGACCCTCAAGGCACAAGGACGCTACCGTGAAGACGTCTACTGAGTTGCAGCGCTACAGCCTGAACGGCGAAACCATGGGCAGCCGCTACACCGCCCTGTTCTATGCCGGGGCCGGAATCGATACCGACGAAGTGGGTCGTCACTTGGCGTGCGCGGTGGCCCGGGTGGACCAGCAAATGTCCACCTGGAAACCCGACTCGGACCTCAACCGCCTCAATGCCGCCCCCGAGCAGCAATGGATTTCGGTGCCCCAGGAACTGGCAACGGTGCTGTCAGCGGCACTGCGTGTCAGTCAGCAATCCGGCGGCGCCTTCGACATTGCCGTCGGTGATCTGGTGAATGCCTGGGGGTTCGGCCCCGCAGACCCGACCGTTACAGAACAGACACTCGCGACGATGCCGCCGCGCACCCGGCTGTCAGCCAGCGCCGCGTTGGTGGTCGACCCGTTACGCAATCAGGTGCGCAAACGCGCGCCGCTGCACCTTGATTTGAATGGCATCGCCAAGGGGTTTGGCGTCGATGAGTTGGCCCGTTGCCTGGATGGTTTTGGCATCACCCGCTACCTGGTCGGCATCGATGGCGAGATGCGCGCCCGGGGCGTCAAACCCGACGGCCAGTGCTGGACCGTGGCGGTGGAAAAGCCTGACCGGGGCGTGCGTGAAGTCATGGGTGTGATGGAACTTGGCGACGCCGCGATCGCGACCTCCGGGGACTACCGACAGTGGGTCGACGTGGCCGGTCAAGCCTATGCTCATACCATGAACCCGGCCACCGGCGCGCCGCTGTGCAACCCGCTCGCCGCCGTCACCGTGGTGGCTGCTTCGTGCATGCTCGCCGATGCCTGGGCCACGGCGCTGATGGTGCTGGGTGAAACCGAAGGGCCACGCCTGGCACAGGAACGCGGGATGGACGCGCTGTTCGTGCTGCGCGACGGCCAACAATTCAAGGAAATATCCATTGTCGGCGGCCAGTTGCAGGCGCAGATTGAAACCCGCCCGATGTGAACCGCCCAATGACAGTGAGTCGCGCTCAACCATGAAATTCATGCACAGACACACCGAATCCCACCGCAGTGATCGTATCGGCTGGCTGCGCGCCGCCGTCCTGGGGGCCAACGACGGGATTGTCTCCACCGCCAGCCTGCTGATCGGCGTCGCCGCCGCCAACGCCAGCCACGCCACGTTGCTGGTCACGGGCATGGCGGGACTGATGGCCGGCGCCATGTACATGGCGGCAGGCGAGTACATCTCCGTACACTCCCAGGCGGATACCGAGCGTGCCGATTTGTCCCGCGAACGGGCCGAGCTGGCCAGTGACCCGAAAGCCGAACACATCGAGCTCGCCAACATCTACATGCACCGTGGCGTATCACCCGAACTGGCGCATCAGGTGGCCGATCAATTGATGGCCCATGATGCGTTGGGTTCGCACGCCCGGGACGAACTGGGTATCAGCGCCACCCTTACCGCCAAACCCTTGCAGGCCGCCCTGGCCTCCGCTGCCAGCTTTGTGGTGGGTGCCGCCCTGCCCCTGGCGGTGACGTTTGTGGCGCCGGAGCACAGCGTAGTGCCCTGGATATCGGGCATGTCATTGGTGTTTCTCGGGACGCTGGGCGCCATTGCCGCCAGGGCCGGCGGCGCCAAGGTCATCACCGGGGCATGGCGGGTGACCTTCTGGGGGGCGCTGGCCATGGCGGTTACGGCACTGGTGGGGCACTTGTTTGGCGCTGTGGTCTAGCGCGCGTCCCTCCCGCAAAAACAAAGGGCGTCCCTTGATGAAAAGGACGCCCCGACACCATCGCTCGTCAGATTGGCATTCTGACACCACGGGCCTGTTGCCCCATTGTTGATATAGCTCAATGACGCTCTGTCGTTCAGGCGTAGAAAAGACTGACCGGGCGCTCACGGTCCGTCCTGTCTCACGCACTTCACAGAGGACTTCATCATGAACGACTTGAGTCTGCGTAATGCCATCCTGGATGAACTGGAATTCCAGCCTGAAATCAATGCTGCGAACATTGGCGTGGCCGTGGACGATGGTGTGGTGACCCTCACCGGTCACGTTTCCACCTACGCCCAGAAAATCGACGCAGAACGCGCGGTCAAAAGCCTCAAAGGGGTACGCGCGGTCGCCGAAGAAATTCAGATCCGCCCCGAGAAAGGCGCCGGCACGGCAGATGACACCATTGCCAGTCGCGCGTTGAAAATCATCAATTGGAGTTCCGACGTGCCCGAAGGCGACATCAAAGTCGTCGTGCAACATGGGTGGGTCACCCTGGAAGGCCAAGTGGACTGGCAATACCAAAAAGAAACCGCGGAACGGGCCGTGCGCAAATTGTCCGGCGTGCTGGGCATCGACAATCAGCTCGCCCTTCGTCCCCGGGTCGACGCCGGTAATATCCAGCGCAGCATCGAAGCGGCACTCAAGCGCAATGCCGAAGTAGAAGCCGAGGGGATACACGTCAAGGTCCAGGGCGATGTGGTGATACTCGAAGGCCGGGTCCATTTATGGCGCCAGCGTCAGGTTGCAGAACGGGCGGCCTGGTCAGTACCCGGTGTAAAAGAGGTGATCGATCACATACTGCTCGCCTGAGTCACGGCACCGGGGAGTGTGCGATCTCCCCGGGCTGCAGCCGTGAGGCTCATCACTGAGACTCAAAGGTCATTGTGGCTGGGCGCCGAGTGTCGCCATGTAACGAGCGACAGATTCGGTGTCCGCCTCAGACAGTGAATGATTCGACGACTTCATCGAGTCGTCACGGGGACGCTGCTCCGTCTGCTGCAGCACCTTGATCTGGCGAATCGCATACTCCGCATGTTGACCTGCCACCCGGGGAATCCGGCCATTGCCCTCCCCGCCAGCACCGTGACACGAACCGCACCGAGCGACGCCGGACTCGGGAATGCCGTTGCCAAAGATGGATTCACCCCGGGCATCGGCGCTGTCGGCATCCGCCTTCATTGGACTTTGACGTGAAAAATAATCGGCCAGTTCGGTGATCTGGGTCTCGGTCAAATGGTCAAACCCGCGCATGTATTGAGCCCCGGATGTATCGCTGCGCAGATGCCGCTTGAAGTCGCCCAGTTGCAGCTTCAGGTACTCTTTTTGCTGCCCGGCCAGCTTGGGAAACATCGGTGAGACGGACTCCCCCGTCAAGCCATGACACAAGGAGCAGATCTGATCCACCATGGCGACACCGGACATGGCTGACGCGTCTTGCGAGGTCTGCTCGTTGCTACTCGTGCAGCCCATCAACGTCACGATGCACATGGCAAGTAAACGATGTGATTGGCGGGGAGTACGCTTCTTGTCACAGGCTTCCATGGTCTCACCCTCGATTCGACGATCAATACACGCCCGTCACACCTTCAAGGCTGTCGGAGTGACCCTCTGAATTGAGCTTAGCCAGAGGCCGCCCGTTACAGGTCAATGACAACGAACCGTTCAGCCTGATTCGAACTAAAGGCCATCGCTTCGCCTTATATCCCGTGTGCCGGGAACGCTGTCTCAAACACCATCGCTCAAGGCATTGCCCCCTTTGTTGATCAAACTCAATCATTTGTCTGAATCGAGGTGTTGGAATACCCACCAGACGATAAAGCATCTGATGGAAGACGCACGCCAGGCCTGTGGCAGTGACCTGACTCAAGGGGATAACCGTCATGAACACCCCCTCCCACGACTCGCCGGACAGGGATGGCTCTCCTCGGCACATCGACGTGGCCACCATCGCACCGCTCCTGCGTCAATACGCAGAACCCCTGCCGACGCGGGACTCATCGACCTTTGGTGAAATGTTCGATCGCTACGCCGATGCCCGTGTCGTCATGATCGGTGAGGCCAGCCATGGCACCCGCGACTTCTATGAAACCCGGGCAGCGATCACCCAAAGGCTGATTGAACACCACGGGTTCAACATTGTGGCGGTGGAAGCCGACTGGCCGGACGCCGGCCATGTCGACCATTACGTCCGGGGCCTGGCCCGTTCGGCGTGGAAGCGCCACATTTTCAGCCGTTTTCCGACCTGGATGTGGCGCAATGCCGAGGTGAGGTCATTCGTCCACTGGCTGCATCAATTCAATCACTCACTCGCCCCTGAACGTCGTGTCGAATTCCGGGGCCTCGACATTTACAGCTTGCGCAACTCCATTCATGAAGTGCTGCGCTACCTGGACCAGGTCGACCCGCAGTTGGCCCACGAAGCGCGGCGGCGTTATGGCTGCCTGACGCCGTGGCAGGATGATCCGGCGCTGTACGGTCACTTCGTCGAACGCGGCGGCCTGATGCCCTGCGAACAGCCGGTGGTCGAGCAACTCAACGCCATGCTGGCCAAACAACTGGCCGGGCTCGTCCGGGATGATGAAGGGTTCTTCAATGCGGCGCAAAACGCCCGGGTGGTGCAGGCAGCGGAGCAATACTACCGCGCGATTTATCGAGGCTCGACGGCCTCGTGGAATCTGCGCGACCGGCATATGTTCGACACCCTGCAGCGCCTGCTTGAGCATCGGGGGGCCCACGCCAAAGCCGTGGTCTGGGCGCACAACTCCCATATCGGCAATGCGGCCGCCACCGAAATGGGCTGGAAGGGCCAGTTCAATATCGGTCATCTATGCCGCAGTGCCTATGGTCGCGAGGTCGTGCTGATTGGCATGAGCACCGACCGGGGCCAGGTGGCGGCGGCCGATGACTGGGACGGCGACCTGCTCATCAAGGACATCAGGCCCTCGCACCCGGACAGCTGGGAGCATCAGTTTTTCAAAGCCGGCATTCCAGCATCGTTGACCGACTGGCGAGACCCGCGCCGCAAAGAACTGCGTCGCGTCCTGAGCAAGCCATTGCTGGAGCGGGCCATCGGCGTGATTTATCGTCCTGAAACCGAGCGTCGCAGCCATTACTTCGAGGCGGCGCTGGCCGACCAGTTTGACGCAATGATCTGGATCGAACAGACCCGCCCCGTGACCGCACTGGCGCTGCCGAAAGGCCAGGCGATCGAACCGGAGGACGAGACCTTTCCGTTTGGTTTGTGAGGCGCAACAAGGTCGATGAAAGCGGCGCCCCTGCGAGGTGCCCCTTTTCAAAGGCTCAGGCGCTTGGCCAATTCAACACTGGGCACCCACAGCGCGTTGATGCAACTGTCCTCATCCTTTTCCGTCACCGGCTCAAGAGCCAAAGGATCAAGCAGGCGCCAGTTGACCATCGCCATCCGCGCAATGCCGTTTTTGTCGAGGAGCGAATTCGCCAGACATTCACACAATGACCGAGGCAGGGCTCTTGTGAGGGAATCGATTTCGGCATTCTCAAGCTCGATCTCAAAACGCGCTGTGCACCTGTCTGCCAAGTCTTGCGCCGCCTGGGAGGCGAAATGAGACACCGTAAAGTATCCCGCCGTCAGCCCCATCAGGATCGCCACCAGGAAGGTTGCCTCACGTTTCCAGGAACGGGGACCCGGCCAGCGCAAGTGCCCGAGTGCCGTCCCTCTGCCTTGGGTCACGTGAACCCCGCTGCTGACGAGTTTGTTGTCTGTCATGACCGTATCTCTCGCCCATGTTTATCAAAACAATGACGCCGATCAGCAAATGCCGTTTGATCTTGATCAACTTGAGCGCAGTTGTGTCCTGTCTTCTCGTCTTGCACGGTGCCAATGCCTGCACAGCTTGCGCAACTCGCTGAACCAGAAGACCAGGCTCGCCATTGCCAGACAAAGGCCCCACTGGCTGAGCGTCAATGCACTCGTGCCGAACGCCTTGTTGAGTGGCGCCCAGTGCACCACTGCAATCTGCAAGACCATGGCCAGGACGATGGCGCCCCAGAGCCATCGATTGGCGAACAGGCCGATAAACGCACTGGTTGATTCAGAGCGCGCGTTCAACGCGTTAAACAGCTGCGCCAAAACAAGGACGGTAAAAGCGCCCGTGCGTGCTTCCTCCAGCGACGCATCCCCCGGTATCAACCCTCCCGGCAGCATCCAGTCGACCGTTAACAAACTCGCCAATGCCATGACCAGCCCCACCTCGAACACCCCCACCCACATGCGTGTGTCGATGATGCGGTCCGAAGGCTTGCGCGGGCTGCGTGTCATGACATCCTCGCTATGCGGATCAAGGCCCATGGCGATGGCCGGTGCCGCATCCGTGACCAGGTTGATCCACAGAATCTGCGTGGCCAGCAGCGGCAGGATGATCCCGCCGTTCTCATCCACCAGGCCGATGACGCTGGCCCCCACAACGGCGAGAAACACCGTCAGCACCTCGCCCATATTGGAAGACAGCAAGTAGCGAAGAAACTTGCGGATATTGTCCAGAATCCCGCGGCCTTCACGCACGGCCAATACGATGGTCGCGAAGTTATCATCGGCCAGGATCATTTTTCCCGCCTGCTTGGTCACCTCCGTTCCGGTAATGCCCATGGCAATGCCGATGTCGGCTGACTTCAGTGCCGGAGCGTCATTCACACCATCGCCGGTCATCGCCACCACATGCCCCTGCGCTTGCAGCGCATCGACAATCCGCAACTTATGCGAGGGCGCCACACGGGCATAGACCGAGGTCGACCGGACCGCCTCGGCCAGGGCCGCATCGTCCAGCTTATCCAGATCGGCCCCGGTCAACGCCCCGGCACCGGCCTGGATGATGCCCAGATCCTCGGCGATGCGCGCTGCCGTTCGCGGATGGTCACCGGTGATCATAATGATGCGGATGCCTGCCCGATGGGCTTCGGCAATGGCCGGCGCGACCTCTTCACGCGGCGGGTCACTGATGCCGACCGTACCGATGAAAACAAGGCCGGCCTCAAGGGGTTCACCGCTCGTGACCTCCTCGCCAGCGGCCAAGGGACGGTACGCCACGGAAAGCGTGCGCAATCCCACGCCCGACAACTCATTCACATCAGCCACGGCTTTTGCACGCAGGTCGTCGGTGAGTGGCACGACATCCATGCCGACCTGGACTTGTGTGCAATGCTGGAGGAGCACATCGGGCGCGCCCTTGCTGATCAGCAGTCGCTCGTCGTTGTGCTCATGATCGATGACCAGGGCCGACATCATTTTTCGATCAGAGGTAAAGGGTATTTCAGCCACACGCTCGAAGCGGTTCACGCTGCGTGCCGGCGCATCGAGCTTGCGCTCCGCCACCAGAAAGGCACCCTCGGTCGGATCGCCTTGAACCACCCAGGTGCCGTCTTCCTGCTGCGCCAGCACGGCATTGCCAGCCAGGCTGCCGCCGCGCAATAACAGCACGTTTTCGCTGTGCACTGGCCCCCCACTCAGGGGCAGGTCCTGGTGATGAATCTGCCCTTGCGGGGCGTAGCCGACACCGCTGACCACTCCTTTACCCGACGCAGTCATGGTTTGCTGGATGGTCATTTCGGAACGGGTCAGCGTGCCGGTCTTGTCGGTACAGATGACCGATGCAGACCCCAGGGTCTCCACTGAAGACAGTCGCTTGATGATGGCTTTGCTGCGCGCCATGCGCAGCATGCCGAAGGCGAGTACCAGTGACAGAACGGCAGGCAGCCCCTCTGGCACCGCCGCCACCGCCAGGGACACCCCCAGCAGCAAAACCCGCAGCACATCGTCGACCGTCTGAATGTCAGTGAGCATCAGCACGGCCACGACGACCACCGTAGCGATCACCAGAACCGCAATGCCGAGCATCCGCCCTATGGCGCGCACTTCCTTTTGCAGAGGTGTGACCTCTTCGGGCGTGACATCCAGCAGATGAGCGATGGCCCCGACTTCAGTCGCCATACCGACCGCCGTGACCATGCCGACTCCCGTCCCCTGGGCGATGGCTGTGCCCTTGAAAATCATATTGGCGCGCTCTGCCAAAGGCACCTCGGTGCTTGAACACGCGGTATTTTTCGACACCGCTTCACTCTCTCCGGTCAGTGACGCTTCCAGTACGCGCAATTCATTGGCCTGGATGAGGCGAGCATCGGCGCCCACCGAATCGCCCTCGGATAAGACCAGCAGGTCACCGATCACCAGTTGCTGACTGGGGATTCGCGTCAGGGCCCCGTCGCGGATGACGGAAGAAGAGGTCTGGGTCAGGTTGGCCAACGCCGCAACAGCTCGCTGTGAGCGGGTTTCCTGGAAAAAACCGAGCAACGCATTAGCCAGCACAATCAGCGTGATCACCAACGCATCGACCGGCCATTCCTGACGGTCCATCAGCAACCAGGTGGCCAGGGTGATGCCCACCGCGACAAGCAGCAGGTACACCAGCGGATCTTGAAACTGCCGCAGAAGATAATGCCAGGCGGGCTTGACCGGTTGGGTCCGTAACTCATTGGGTCCGTCACGACTCAGACGGGCCTGGGCTTGCGCGCTGGACAAGCCCACGCGCAGATCAGCGTCCAGCTCGCGGACAAGCGTTTCGACGTCTTCGAGGTGGGGAGAAACGATACGGTGCTTACCACTCTCAACTGCGCGATTCATTTGATCCCCTTTTACAACGGAGCGTGCGCCGTTGATCCATTGATAGCGTAACGAACGCGAATGCACCGAAATGATAGGTGACGATAACCGGTTGAGTGCGTTGTGCAGCATGCCCTTAATCAGCCGCTGCATTAAACGCTTGAGCAACATCAACAAATAGCCGATCTGCATCGGGTATCTTGGCGTGACTTTGCGCCCTGAGGATTCGCCATGCCTTCTACCCCCACCGAAGTGGACGTCGCAATTATCGGCGGTGGCCAGTCCGCACTCGCCGTGGCTTACTTTCTGCGCCGAACAGGGCGTTCGTTTGTGATTATTGACGCCGAAGCCGGGCCGGGCGGCGCCTGGCGGCACGGTTGGCATTCCCTGCGACTGTTTTCACCCTCGACCTGGAGCTCCATCGCCGGCTGGATGATGCCGCCGGTCACGGACGGCTACCCAAGCCGCGACAACGTCCTCGATTACCTGCGCGAGTATGAGCAACGCTACCAATTCCCTACCGCGCGGCCCTATTGGGTGAACGCTATTGAACGCCGGGATAATCGGCTGCTCGTCAAGACCGATAGCCTTAGCTGGCTGGCCCGCACGGTGGTTAGCGCGACGGGCACCTGGCGCCATCCCTTCCTGCCGCACTACCCCGGCAGTGAAACCTTTACCGGCCAGCAAGTGCATTCGGCCCACTACGTCGACGCCAAGCCGTTTGCCGGCAAAAAAGTCCTGGTGGTGGGCGGCGGCAACTCCGGTGCCCAGATCCTCGCTGAAGTCTCGCAAGTGGCCGACGCCACCTGGGTCACGCCGCAGCCGCCACAGTTTCTCGCCGATGACGTCGATGGCCGAGTGCTGTTCGAACGCGCCACCGAACGCTGGAAAGCCCAACTCGCCGGCACCGTCATTGCACAACCGGTCGGTGGCTTGGGCGATATCGTAATGGTGCCGCCCGTCGCCGAAGCCCGGGAGCGCGGTGTATTGCACGCGGTTCGGCCGTTCCTGCGCTTTACCGACACTGGCGTGGAGTGGGCGGACGGCTCGCAAACGCCGGTCGACGCGGTGATCTGGTGCACCGGTTTCCGCCCTGCCCTCGGCTATCTGGGATCACTGGGCGTGTGCACCGCCGATGGGCGCGTGGCCGTCGAAGGCACGCATTCCATTCAAGAGCCGCGCTTGTGGCTGGTGGGCTATGGCGACTGGACCGGCGCCGCTTCCGCGACACTGATTGGCGTCACGCGCACAGCACGCAGCACCGTGGAAGAAATCGACAGATTTTTAACCGAACATTGAATCCAGGGGTGATCGCCGCGATGGGGCGATTCATCCCCCCAGGGGCCTTCGTTAATAACTCGCCGACGCCGGCAAAACTGTTTCCCCTGTCTCTGACTTAAATCAAAGACGGGCAGCCCATTCACGCCGACATTTAGAGCCAGCATTCGCACCAGCGCATTCGCGGTGAGTGCAGAGGACTTTCGTCTCGTCTCGTGGAGGCTGACATGGCTACCCAACTGCAAGGCACTCAACCGATCATCCCACCGACGGTCCCCCATCCGTTGGCGGGCAGCTTGCGAAAGGTCGAGCCCAAACGACTTTCCCTGAGTTTGCTGATCGCGCTGGTGGTCGGTTCGATGATCGGCAGCGGTATTTTCAGTCTGCCGCAGAACATGGCGGCCAGTGCCGGAGCCGGGGCGATTCTGATTGGCTGGCTGATTACCGGCGTCGGCATGCTGTCACTGGCCCTGGTCTACCAGACCTTGTCCAACCGCCAGCCGGCCCTGGACAACGGCGTGTTTGCCTATGCCCGCGCCCTGGGCGGCGAATTCCTCGGCTTCAATTCCGCCTGGGGCTACTGGATCAGCGCCTGGATCGGCAACGTCAGTTACCTGGTGATTCTGTTCGCGGCGCTGAGTTACTTCTTTCCGCTGTTTGGTGAAGGCAATAACAAAGCGGCCATTGCCGGGGCGTCCGTGGTGCTGTGGTCGTTGCACTGGATGATCCTCAGGGGCATGCGCACCGCGGCGCGGGCCAACGCGTTGACGACGATCGCCAAAATTGTGCCGTTGCTGCTGTTTATCGGCCTGGTGATCGCGGCCTTTCAGAAAGAAACCTTCTCGGTCGACTTCTGGGGTTCGTCGGCACTGGGCAGCACGCTTGATCAAGTCAAAAGCACCATGCTGGTCACCGTGTGGGTGTTCATCGGGATCGAGGGCGCCAACGTGTTTTCCGCCCGAGCCGCAGAACGGGCCAACGTCGGTCGTGCCACGGTCATCGGTTTTGTCATCACCCTGTTGCTGCTGATCGCGGTGTCCCTGTTGTCGCTGGGCATTCTCAGACAGCCAGAACTGGCGGCGCTGAAAAACCCGTCGATGGCGGGCGTGCTTGAGGCGGCGGCCGGGCCATGGGGCGCGGTGTTGATCAGCATCGGCTTGATTATTTCGGTGGGCGGCGCCCTGCTCGCCTGGACGCTGCTGGCAGCCGAATCGGTGTTCACACCGGCCAAGGAAAACGTCATGCCGGGGACACTCGCCGTGGAGAACACCCAAGGTGTGCCGGCCCATGCGCTGTGGATCACCAACGGCTGCATTCAACTGTTCCTGTTGCTGACGCTGTATTCGAGCGCCACTTACCTCGCGCTGATTTCCCTGGCCACGTCGATGATTCTGCTGCCGTACCTGTTCAGCGGTCTGTACGCGCTGAAATTGACCTGGCAGGGCCAGACCTACGCCGGTCACAGGGGCCTGCAACTGCGCGACATGGCCATCGCCCTGGTCGCCACGCTGTATTGCACATGGCTGCTGTATGCCGCCGGGCCTAAATACATGCTGCTCAGCGCGTTGCTTTACGCCCCCGGCTCGTTGATTTACCTGGTCACGATGAAGTCTCGCCAGGGCCAACCGCTCAGCGGCCCTGAAACCGGGCTGTTAATCATCATCTGGACGGCGGCCGCTTTTGCCGGGTGGATGCTGTGGTCCGGGACGCTGGCCTTGTAACGCAAGGGACTGCTGAGTGTTTTCCGGGTGGAATGTAGCGAGGGATGTTCAGTCCACCCTTCAATCCCAAGAGGAGTATTGAAAATGAGCAATTCCGTGAAAAAAATGCCGATAAAGACTGAGGACAAAGGGAGTCAGCTCTCCGCCACGACAGACCTTTGGAGACCTCTGGAAAAACTCCGGCAGCAGGTCGATCAACTGTTCTCGGACTTTGGTCACGGCCGGGGGCTATCCCCCTTCAGTCGTGGGCTGTTCGATGTCGAGCCTTTATGGTCGCAGGAGTTGACGGTCCCTAGCCTGCCGGCCGTGGACATCACCGAGAAAGACAAAAGCTACGAAATCACCGCCGAACTGCCCGGCATGGATCAGAAAAACATTGAGATCAAACTGTCCAACGGCAGCCTGATCATCAAAGGGGAAAAGAAAGAAGACAAGGAGGAAAAACGCAAAGGCTATCACCTCAGTGAGCGCCATTACGGCTCCTTCGAACGGGTGTTCAGCTTGCCCAAAGGCGTCGATGCCGAGAAGATCGACGCGAGTTTCAGCAAAGGCGTGCTGAGCATCTCGCTGCCGAAAAAGCCTGACGCGATGAAAGCGGACAAAGTCGTGCCGATCAAGGGCGAGTAAGTCCCGAGCAGCCCTCGCCCCCTGGCCGGAAAACCGGCCAGGGGGCTTTTTATCAGGACGATGAACTTGAAGACGGATCGATGGGCGTGAGCTCGACGCTGTCACGGTACTCCGGCACCGACACCGACCAACCCAGCTCCAGGCTGATGCGCCGGCGCAAGACATCCGAGGCATTGGGCTCGCCGTGCACCACATAGGTGTGTTTCGGCGGCCGCTTGAACCCGCGCAACCACTCGATGATCTCGTCGGCGTCGGCGTGCGCCGACAGGGTTTCCATCGGCACCACCTCGGCCCGGATTGGCACCTCCTTGCCGTGGATACGCACCGAAGGCGCACCGGCGATGATCTGCGCACCGCGGGTGCCGCCGGCCTGAAAGCCCGGGATCAGCAGGGTATTGAGCGGATTGGGCGCCAATGCCTTGAGGTGGTGCAGCACCCGTCCTCCGGTCGCCATGCCGCTGGCGGCGATGATCACCGCCGGGGTGCGTTGCTGATCCAACTCGATCGAGTCACGGGTCGCCCGCACAAAATGCGTGCCCTGGCACATGCCTTCGCAGTCCTCCAGCGACAACCGGTGCTCACTGCGAAAACGCTGATACAAGCGCGTGACATCCGTCGCCATGGGGCTGTTGAGGTAGATCGGCAGGTCCGGGATCGCGTGCTGCTGTTTGAGTCGGTACAAGTGATACATCAACAATTGCGCTCGCCCGACCGCAAACGAGGGCACCAGGGTGATGCCATGGCGCAACGCGGTGCGGGTGATGACCTCGGCCAGTTGCTTCTCCGGCGACTCTTCAGGGTGCCGACGGTCACCGTAGGTCGACTCTATGAGCAGGTAATCGGTCTGTTCGATGGTTTCCGGGGCGAACATCAACGGATCGTTCGGCCGCCCCAGGTCCCCGGAACACACCAGCGTGATGCCATCGGCGACGATTTCAACGGTCGCGGCGCCCAGGATATGCCCGGCCCCGCGCAACAGAATACTGAGCCCCGGAACAATCGTGACCCGGTGATGCAACTCAACCGGATGCAACAGCTTCAGTGCGCGTTCGGCGTCCTGCTCGGTATAAAGCGGCAAGGCCGGGGCGTGTTTGGAAAAGCCGTGTCGATTGGCGAATTCGGCCTCTTCTTCCTGCAAGCGACCACTGTCTCGCAGCAGGATTTTGACCAGTTCACAGGTGGCGGGCGTGGCATACACCGGGCCGCGATAACCATTGCGCGCCAGCACCGGCAAGTAGCCGCTGTGATCCAGATGGGCATGGGTCAGCACGATGGCCTGGAGGTCGCGAACCGGCAGCTGGAAAGGGTCCCAGTTGTGCAAGCGCAGTTGCTTGTAGCCCTGGAACAAACCGCAATCGATCAGCACATGTTGATCGCGATGCTCCAGCAAGTACTTGCTGCCCGTGACGGTGCCCGCAGCACCAAGAAATGTCATTCGCATGGCCGTCTCCTTGAACATTCATGGAAGCGCTATTGATCGCTCCTTTCGGCTCAAGGGCTGTTGATTTTTATCAACTGTGGCGCAACGGGTAGCCGTTCAGTCGAGCCAGGGGCGTGGCTTGACGAACATCAAACTGCACGGTGCGCGGTTCAATACGCTCTCGGCGGTACTGCCGATGAACCGGTCGAGCCCATGGCTATAGGCCGTCCCCAGCACCACCATGTCGAATGCGTGCCGTTTGGCGAACAGCCCGATGACTTTGTGCGGAATGCCGGTCAGCAGGTGTCGGCGTTGCCTGTCGATGCCATAGCGTTCGGCAAGCGCCTCGAAGGCCTCCTCCTGGGCATCGTTGACCGCATCTCTGAGGCTGTCATTCAGACTCAGCGTCGGCACACTCATCGTTGCGTCGCCCACCACCGACCAGCTGCTGACGTTGAGCAGTTGCAAGGTTGAGCCACAGGAGGCCGCCAGAGTCGAGGCCAGGTCGAGAATCCGGTCGTTGAGACCCTGCGTCAGTTCCTCCAGATGGGACAGATCGATGACCGCAAGAATGTTCAACGGCTTGGGATTCCTGGCCTCGGTGACCAAATGCAAATGGGACGGGCAGTCGCGCAGCAACAGCCAGTCCAGTGGCCGATGGAACGCGCGGTCGAGTGCCGGTACATGGTGGGTGTCCTTGATCACCAGGTCCGGATGGAAATCGTTGACGTACTCAAGCACGTTCGACCGGCTGGATTTGCCCCAGACCACTTCAGTGGTCACTTGCAACCCGATGCACCGCTGGAACCGGGCCTGCTGCTCCAGCCAGTGACGGTGCACTTGCAAATAGCCTTCCCGCGCCTGAGCCATCGCATCGTGGTCAAACAGTCCGGCAACCGCCAGCGCCTGCACATAGTCGAAGGCAACGATGTGCAGCAAGGCACCGGTGGCACAGGCCAGTGCATGTGCGCGGTCGAATGCCGGGGTGCGGACCATCTCGGAAGGGGCAATCAATAAGATACGTTTGATATTCAGCATCACCTACCTCGTCCTGGGATCGACCTATTGCCTTACCGCAAACCCGATTCCTGTCGGCGTTTGTGCAGCTCTACAGGCTGATGGCGGCTGGAAAGCTGTTGTTTGAGTATCAGGCGTTATCCCGTGGTGGCTCTGATCTTTGTCAACTAATGGAAGGCTTTCGGCGGGCGTCCCCATCGACTTCGGGCGCACAGAAGCATTGTTGATTTAACTCAATGATTTTTTGTCGCTCAGGCGTAGAAAACACTGACCAGACTCACGGTTGCGCCATCCCCGCCGCGGCCCCTTCTCTGAGCCACGTCCATGAAAAAAACCCACCAATGGAACCTGTCTTACTTCGCCATCGCGTTTGTCGTGCTGACCCTCGTTCAGTTTTTGTTTATCGAACGGCGTGTGGTGCAGAGCATTCCGTACAGTCAGTTCCTGCAACTGCTGAGCGAACAGAAAGTCAGCGATTTGCGGATCGAGAAGGACCAGATCAGCGGCAAGCTTCAAGAGCCCATCGACGGACGCCTGCAGTTCTCGACGGTGCGGGTCGATCCAGCACTGGCGAGCGACCTCGCGCATTCAGGTGTCGGCTTTACCGGCATCAATGAAAATACTTTCCTGAGTGGCCTGCTGGGCTGGCTGTTGCCCTTTGTGCTGATCATGGTGGTCTGGCATTTCCTGTTTCGCGGGCTGGCGGAAAAACAAGGCATGGGCGGGCTGATGAGCATTGGCAAGTCCCGCGCCAAAGTGTTCGTCCAGCGCGATACCGGGGTGACCTTCGCCGATGTCGCCGGCATCGATGAAGCCAAGGCCGAACTGGTGGAAATCGTTTCATTCCTCAAGGACAAGGCGAAATACTCACGCCTGGGTGCGCACATTCCCAAGGGTACGTTGCTGGTCGGCCCGCCCGGCACTGGCAAGACGCTGGTGGCTAAAGCGATCGCCGGTGAAGCCGGTGTGCCGTTCTTCTCGATCTCGGGGTCTGAGTTCGTCGAAATGTTCGTCGGCGTCGGCGCCGCCCGCGTGCACGACTTGTTCGAACAGGCTCGGGAAGCGGCGCCCTGTATCATTTTCATCGACGAACTGGATGCCTTGGGCAAAATGCGTGGCGTCGGTGCATTTGGCGGCAATGATGAAAAAGAGCAAACCCTCAATCAGTTACTTGCCGAACTGGACGGATTCGACCCGCGTGAAGGCGTCGTTCTACTCGCCGCGACCAATCGCCCGGAAATTCTCGACCCCGCCCTGCTGCGAGCGGGTCGGATCGATCGCCAGCTGCTGATCGATCGCCCAGACCGCAAAGGCCGTCAGGCCATCCTCAAGGTTCATCTTCAAAAAATCGTCGTGGAACCCACGCTTGATAACGAGCAGATTGCCGACATCACCACAGGCTTCACGGGCGCTGACCTGGCCAATCTGGTCAACGAAGCGGCCATCGTCGCTACGCGCCGCGGCGCTGACGCGGTCAATCTTGCAGACTTCACCGCAGCGGTGGAACGCATTGTCGCCGGGGTCGAGCGCAAGAGCAGCGTGTTGCGTGCCGACGAGCGTCAGGTGGTGGCCTATCACGAGATGGGGCATGCCCTGGCCGCCAGCAGTCTGCCGGCCATGGACCCCGTGCATAAAGTCTCGATTGTGCCCCGGGCCATTGGCTCGCTGGGCTATACACTGCAGCGCCCCACTGAAGATCACTTCCTCATCAGCTGCCAGATGCTCAAGGACCGGATTGCCGTGCTGATGGCCGGTCGAGCCGCCGAATTCCTTGCTTATGGCCAGATCTCCACCGGCGCGGCCGACGACCTGGCCCGCGCCACCGATATTGCTCGTCAATTGCTCACCCGGTTTGGCATGAGCGCCGAACTAGGTCTGGCGGTGCTGGAGCGAAAAACGGCCACCTACCTTGGCGACAGCATGCAGGGCGTCAGTGAGAAAGACTATTCGGAACAAACCGCCAGGGAGATCGACCTGGGCATCCGTGCCCTGCTCGACGAAGCCTACACCCGAGCCAAAGCGTTGCTGCAGAGCCGCCGCACCGATCTGGACGCCGGGGCCCGTCTCTTGCTGGAGAAAGAAACCTTGACCCCTGAAGAGTTCCCCCCGCTTCAGCCCATGAAGCCGGTCCTGACACTCCCCCTCGCCGTGACACTGCGCGATCGCTAGAGGTTCGCCATGCTGGCAGTCACGCTGATCAATACACTGGTGGTGATCATCGTCGTGATCATCCACTACGAATGCCTGTTACGCCTGAACGACTGGCTGCCCCGCCTGAGACTCTGGAGCCGCTTCAGGATCGTCGTCGGGGTATTCGGAGCCCTGTTTGCCCACGCAACAGAAGTCTGGTGCTTCGCACTGGTCTATTACCTGATGGTGCGTTCCGGCGAATGGGGCACCTTGACGGGTAACTTCGATGGCTCATTCATGGACTGCGTGTACTTTTCCTTCACCACCTACACGACCATCGGCTTCGGCGATATTTCACCGGTGGGCAACCTCAAATACCTGACCGGCCTGCAAGCCTTGACCGGTCTGGTACTCATCACCTGGACGGCGTCCTTCCTGTTTCTTGAAATGCAGAAGTACTGGAAGCGCAAATAGCCGGCCCGAAGGCACGCAGCCCTCCCGGGGCCTCTAGACCGCAAGCACGTTGCACGGCACCTGATACAAAATGTGCTCGGTGGTGCTGCCCAGGAGCTTGTCGACGCCGGAGGACTGGACCTTGCCCATCACGATCACATCCACCTCGTGTTCGTGGGCAAATTCACTCAACGCCTTGACCGGATGGCCGGACACCAGGTGACGACGATCCGCAGGCACACCGTATTGGCCGGCGAGTTTCACGAAGGCTTGCTGCAGGTCCTTGCGCAGTGCTTTGGTCAGGTCCGCCAGGGTCAATCCATCCATGTCCGCCAGAAAGGCCGCCGAAATGTCACAGGCGTACAGCAAATGCAATTCGGCATCGCACTGGATGGCCAGGCTGTTGGCCTGCCTGATGATGCGGTCGTTCAGCGTATTGTCGGGGAGTTCGGTGTCGGACACTTCCACCGCGGCCACGATCTTGCGCGGCCAGCCGTCGCCGCGCCCGCCCACCAGATACACCGGCATCGGACAGTGGCGCAGCAAGTACCAATCCAGCGGAGTGAAAAAGGCGCGCTTGAGCGCAGACTCGTGCTGCACCTGCTTGATCAACAGGTCGGGCTGCATTTCCGTGACATGATCGAGGATGTCTTGCTCCATATCCTCGGCCCAGGCCACCTCCGTGGTCGCATCGATGCCCTCGCAACGCAGCGTCTCGGCCTGCACCTGGAGCCAATCACGATGGTCTTGCAGGTAGCGCTGACGGGCCTGTTCCCGATCACCTTCCTCCAGCAGCGACAACAATTTGAACGAAGGAATGAAAGCGGCGATATGCAGGCTCGCGCCGCTGGCCCTGGCCAATGCCGCCGCGTGTTTGATCGCCGGGGAATGGCGCAGGGCCGGGTTGATGATGAGTAATAAGCGTTGATACTGGCTCATGATGTGACTCCCGTCAGGTGAACATTCGACACGCACCGCGGCGCGGCAAGACTCAGGGATTTGCCGGCGTCCATTGCCAGTTCAGCACCTCGGGCATGTCTTGCCCGTGCTCGATGAGGTAGAGCTTGTGCCGCTCCATCGTCGACCAGTAGCGCGACCGCTCGGTTTGCAGTTGATCGCGCAGCCGCGGCACCCGCTCGACGACGTCCAGCGCCAGTTGATACCGATCCAGATTGTTGATTACCGCCATGTCGAACGGGGTGGTGGTCGCGCCCTCCTCCTTGAAGCCCCGGACGTGGAAATTGTCATGATTGGTGCGTTTGTAGAGCAGGCGGTGGATCAGCGCGGGATAACCGTGGAAGGCGAAAATCACCGGTTTGTCGACGGTGAACAGCTCATCAAACGCCGAGTCCGACATCCCGTGGGGATGCTGATAGGACGGCTGCAACACCATCAAGTCGACCACATTGACCACCCTCACCCGCAAGTCCGGCACGTACTCGCGCAACAGCGTCACGGCGGCCAGGGTTTCGAGGGTCGGCACATCGCCGGCGCAGGCCATGACCACGTCGGGGTCGTCATCGTTCTGGCTGGCCCACCCCCAGCGACCAATGCCGGCCTGGCAATGGCAAATGGCGGCATCGATGTCCAGCCACTGCCATTCCGGTTGTTTGCCGGCGACGATGACGTTGATGTAATTGCAGCTCTTGAGGCAATGGTCAGCCACCGACAACAGGCAATTGGCGTCGGGCGGCAGGTAGATGCGCACCACGTCCGATTTTTTGTTCGCCACCAGATCGATGAACCCGGGGTCCTGATGAGAGAAGCCGTTATGGTCCTGACGCCAGACATGGGAGGTCAGCAAATAATTGAGCGAAGCAATCGGTTTGCGCCACGGCACTTCACTGGCGGTTTTCAACCATTTGGCGTGCTGATTGACCATCGAATCGACGATATGGATGAACGCCTCGTAACAGGACAGCAGACCATGTCGCCCGGTCAGCAGATAGCCTTCGAGCCAGCCCTCGCACACCTGTTCGCTGAGGATTTCCATGACCCGGCCATCGGCGGCCAAATGGTTGTCGTCCGCCTCCAATGGCGCCATCCATGTCTTGGCGCTGACCTCATAGACCGCGTCCAGCCGGTTCGAGGCGGTTTCATCCGGGCCGAACAGGCGAAAGTTGTTCGAGGCCAGGCTGTTTTTCATCACGTCGCGCAAAAACGTGCCCAAGACGCGCGTGGCCTCGGCGCGCAGGCTGCCGGGAGCCTCGAGTTTCACCGCGTAGTCGGCAAATCGCGGCAGGTCCAGCGGTCGCAACAACGCGCCGCCGTTGCCATGGGGATTGGCACTCATGCGCCGATGCCCCGTCGGTGCCAGCGCCGCGATGTCGGGCAACAACGCGCCATTGGCATCAAATAGCTCATCGGGACGGTAACTGTGGAGCCATTCCTCCAGTTGCCGCAGATGGATCGGTTGCTGGAAATCGGCCAAGGGCACCTGATGCGCACGGCAGGTGCCTTCGACACGATGGCCATCGACGAATTTCGGCCCGGTCCAGCCTTTGGGGGTGCGCAACACCAACATCGGCCAAAGCGGCCGCTCTGGCGCCTCCGATGACCGAGGCTGGCGTGCTTCGCGCTGAATCTCGCGGATTTTCAGCACCATCGTGTCCAGCGTTTGGGCCAGGGCCTGATGCACCTGCGCCGGCTCATCACCTTCAACGAAATACGGGTCGTAGCCATAGCCATACATCAGGGCCGACAGCTCATCCTCGCTGATTCTGGCCAGCACCGTGGGGTTCGCGATTTTGTAACCATTGAGGTGCAGGATCGGCAATACCGCCCCGTCACGCGCCGGGTTGAGAAACTTGTTGGAGTGCCAGCTCGCCGCCAGCGTGCCGGTTTCGGCTTCACCGTCGCCAATCACGCAGGCGACGATCAAATCGGGATTATCGAACGCCGCGCCATAGGCGTGGGCCAGGCTGTAACCGAGTTCGCCGCCTTCATGGATCGAGCCCGGAATCTGCGCCGACACATGGCTGGAGATTCCGTAAGGCCAGGAAAACTGCCGGAAAAGACGAACCAGGCCGTTGGTGTCGCGCTCCACCGAGGGATAACACTCGGTATAGGTGCCTTCCAGATAGGTCTGAGCCACCACGGCGGGGCCGCCGTGACCAGGGCCTGCGACGAACAGCATGTTCAAGTCGTACTGTTTGATCAGCCGGTTGAGGTGCGTATAGATCAGGTTCAGCCCCGGCGTTGTGCCCCAGTGACCGAGCAAACGCGGCTTGATGTGCGCCAGGGTCAAAGGCTGGTGCAGCAGCGGGTTGTCCTTGAGGTAGATCTGCCCGACGGCCAGGTAATTGGATGCCCGCCAATAGGCGTCCAGCCCCTCCAGTTGCTCATCACTGAGGAAATCGCTCATGAAGTTCTCCTTAAAAGATCCGACCGGCCGGCAATCCTTGACCAATTCTGGGAGTCTGGAACGCTCAAGACTTGATTTACATCAAGTATTGCCGTCGGCGCTCAAGTTGAAGGGCGTTGAAATGCCATGAAAATCAAACCGTAAGGGACGGTTTTCCCCGTTCGTCGATTACCCCGTCAAACATTCGAATGAACCCTCCCCCCGATGGCTCACCAACTATGCTTAAACGACTCCCAGACGGCGTTCCTCTCATGCCTGAAATTCGTCCACTGCAAGTTCATCACCTCAAGTCTGCGTGTTCCAGCTGCAGTGTGTTGGAGTTGTGTCTTCCCATTGGCATGACCGGAGAGGAGGTCGAACGGCTCGATACGCTGATCGTGCAACGCTTCAAGGTCAAAAAGGGCGCCGCGCTGTACCGCACCGGTGACCCTCTGCGTTCGCTTTACGCAGTGCGTATCGGTTCATTCAAGACCTGTGTGGTGTCCGTCGATGGCCGTGAACAAGTCACCGGGTTTCACATACCCGGCGAAATGCTCGGTCTGGATGCCATCAGTGCCGATGCGCACGCTTGCACGGCGTTTGCCCTGGAGGACAGCGAAGTCTGCCCCATTCACTTTGCGCAGCTGGAAAAACTGGCGCAAACCCTGCCGTCGTTGCAGCACAACCTCAACCGGCTGCTGAGCCGCGAAATCGTGCGCGATCACAGCATGCTGATGTTGATGGGCAACATGAACTCTGATGAGCGCCTGGCGGCTTTTTTGCTGAACCTGTCCCAACGGTTCAGCATCCGTGGCTATTCATCCAAGGAGTTCGTGCTGAAAATGCGTCGCGAAGAAATCGGCTCCTATCTTGGGCTACGCCTGGAAACCATTTGCCGGGGCATTGCGCACCTGCGGGACCAGGGGCTGGTGGAAATCGCCGGCCGCGACGTCAAGATCCTGGACATGGAAGGGCTCAAGCAAATGATCGCCGGCTGTCATCGCCAACCTCGCTGATTTCGCCCGCCTGGAGCTTTGTCATGCGCGCCATGGTTCTGTCTGTCCCCGGCCAACCGTTGCAATTGCAAGAACGTCCCATCCCGATACCTGGCCCACATCAATTGCTGCTTAAAGTGCTCGCCTGCGGCGTATGCCGCACCGACCTGCACCTGGTGGACGGTGAATTGCCGCAAGCCGTGCTGCCACGGGTACCCGGCCATGAAATCGTCGGCGAAGTCACGGCGGTGGGCAGCGAGGTCGCGCCCGACTGGATCGGCCGGCGGGTCGGCGTTCCGTGGCTGGGCTGGACCTGCGGTGAATGCGCGTTCTGTACTTCGGGCCGGGAAAACCTTTGCGACCACGCGCAGTTCACCGGTTGTCACCTGGACGGCGGTTATGCCGAGTACACCGTGGCCGACCAGCGCTTCTGTTTCCCCATTCCCGAGGTGCTCTCGGACCTCCAGGCCGCGCCATTGCTGTGTGCCGGGCTGATCGGCTTTCGCGCGTTGCAAATGGCCAAGGGCGCTCGGCACCTGGGCCTTTATGGCTTCGGGGCCGCCGCGCATCTGGCGATTCAGGTGGCGCGGGGCCGGGGTCAACGGGTATCGGCCTTCACTCGACCTGAGGACAGCGAAGGCCAGGCCTATGCCCGGTCACTGGGCGCCGAGTGGGCCGGTCCATCGGACCAGCCTCCGCCGCACCTGCTCGATGCCAGCCTGATTTTCGCCCCCGTCGGTGCGCTGGTGCCGCTGGCACTGGCCGTCACTGCCAAGGGCGGCTGCGTGATTTGCGCCGGTATTCACATGAGCGACATCCCCGCGTTCCCTTATCGGCTGCTGTGGGGCGAACGCAGCGTGCGTTCGGTGGCCAACCTGACCCGTGAAGACGGCACCGCGTTTTTCGAAGAACTGCAACACACGCCTGTGCATTGCGACGTCACCCGTTTTGCCCTGGAAGACGCCAACCAGGCGCTCGCCTGTTTGCGGGCCGGGCAGTTCAAGGGTGCCATCGTGCTCACCCCCCTGACGTTCGACCTGACGGCCAGAATGCTGCCCGGCACCGAGTACAGCGCCCGCTCGGTGTTACTGCCGATCAACCGGTCGATCCCCACTCTGTGCTCCGTGCCCATCACCACCACATCCGCCAGGTAGTGCTCGACGAATTCACTGATCACCGGCACGGGCAGGCCCATCACGAAATGCCGCCGCTCTGGCGGTACACCGTAGCGATCCGCCAGGGCGACAAAGGCCTGGTGCAAGGATTGGCGCAGTTCCTCGATTAAATCCACGTCCCAGCCACCGCTGGCCAACGGCGCATCACCGTTGAACGCCGGTGACAAGTCGTAGGCGTAAAGCAGGTGCAGCGGAGCGTCGCATTGCAGGGCCAATGTGTTCGCGGTCTGGATGATCGTGTCATTCAAGCCATTGATTTGCGTCGACGGGTCGAACGGGTCCACCGCCGCCACGACCCGGTGCGGCAATCCGTAACGCGCCTGGTTGACCAAGTGCACGGGCACCGGGCACTCGCGCAGCAAGTGACAATCGAGCGGTGTGATGAACACCCGTTTGAGCAACGGTTCGAAGGTGACATCCTTGATCAGCAGATCCGGCTTGAAATCTTCGACCGTTCGCAGAATATCCAGCAGCGGATGGGTGGTGAACACCACCTCGACCGTTGCGTCCAGCCCCATCTCGTTGAGCCGTTCGACTTCATCGGCGGCCCAACGACGGTAGCGGCGCAAATAGCCCTGATAGCGTGCGTCGTCGATTTTGTCTTCCCACACATGCACCACCGGCGCCGGCTCGACAAAGGCCCGCACCGCCAGTTCGGCCCCGCTCGCCCTGGCCAGCGCGACGGCCCGCAACATGGCGGAGGACTGATGCAGGGTTTGGTCGGCGATCAGCAACAAACGTTGATATTGGCCCATCACACACCTCGGCTCGACACCGGTCATCAAACGCCGGCAAGTGTCCAAGACTGCGCTCCTCGCCCCCTCCTCCCGCTTGATTTACATCAAACATGAGCCAATCAACGCCTGCCGTCGCGACTCTCTGATCCAGATCAGATTCAGGCGCCGCCAACGGCGTAGAAAGGAAGTCACCGAACGGCTCGTCATCGTGCCGCCCACCTTTCAAACCGGATGGAGGAACACCCCATGCTGACTGTCAAAGACCACAATGACCGAGCCGCTGCGGCCTATGCCGCCGTCACCGGCAAATACTGGATCGAAGCGCTCAAGGACGGGCGTCATGTGCTGATCCGGCCACTGGCGGAAAAAGACCGCGAACGTGAACGCGCGTTTATCAAGCGCCTGTCGCCCGAGTCCCGGCATATGCGCTTTCTCGCACAAATCAACGAACCCGGCACGGCGATGCTCGACCAACTGATGGACACCGATAACAAACAGCGCACGGCTTTCATTGCGCTGGTCCACGAAAATGGCCAACTGATCGAGATCGGTGTCAGCCGCTATGCCGCTACGGGGGAACATGAATGTGAATGCGCCGTGACCGTCGCCGATGAATGGATGCACCTGGGCCTGGGCACCTTGTTGATGGAGCATCTGATCAAAGCCGCGCGCAAGAACGGCTTCCGCCAGATGTATTCGGTGGACGCCGCCAGCAACACGCCGATGCGTGACCTGGCCAAAGCGCTGGGTTTCGAAACACACAACGATCCTGATGACACGCGTCAGGTCATTCACCGTCTAGCCCTGTAAAAAATCGTCCCGCGATGTTCAGGCCAACGGTTCATCGCGGGACGATCCAGCCTTCAGGATTGTAAAACCCGGCCCGGCTTGATGGCCAATACGCTGCAAGGCGCCCGATGCAACAGTTGCTCGGCCGTGGTCCCCAACAGCTTGTTCAGCCCCTTGTGCTGCACCGTACCCATCACGATGACATCGGTGCGGTGCTCAGCAGCAAAATCACAAATGCTCGTCAGCGGCACGCCCTCGATGAAATGGCGATTTTGCGGCGCTACCCCGTGGCGTTCGGCAATCGCCGCAAACGCTTCGTGCTGGGCGCTTCCCAGGGTTTCATAAATCCCGACGGCCAATGGCAGCGCGCCAAAGCCAATGTCCTGGGCATACACGGCCGTCCAGTCATACACATGCACCAGCTCAAGGGTTGCACCACACACGGAGGCCAGCTTCGCTGCGGCGTCGATGATCTGGTCGTTGAACACGTGGTCCTGGTCCTCGCTGCGCAACACATCGATGATGGCCAGCACGTTGTGCGGCTTAGGGTTGACGGCGTTGGTCACCAGGTGCACCGGCACCGGGCAATCGCGCAACAACTGCCAGTCCAGCGGCGTGAAAAACACGCGCTTCAAGGCTGACTCTTCCTGCGCATCCTTGATGATCAACGCCAAGGACATCTCGTTGACGAAATGCAGGATCTCCTCATACGGATGCTGCACCCAGACCACCTCGCTGGTGACCTCGACGCCATGCTTTCTCATCAGCGCGGCTTGCTCGGCGAGCCATTCCCGATGGGTTTGCAAATACCCGTCACGGGCCAGGCTGATCTGTTCGGGGGCGAACAACCCCGCCACCGCCAGGGCCTGCAAATAATCGAAGGCGACGATGTGCAAGGGCATCTGCATGGCCAGCGACAACGCGGCGGCACGGTCGAAGGCCGGCGTGTGGGTCATGTTTTGGGGAGCGATTAACAGTAAACGCTGAGTCTGCGACATGGGGCACCTCGGCACGTGGTCGTTTCAATGGAATGAACAGGTATTCAGAGTGAGCGTTCCTGCTTCGGGCAACTTGATCTTTATCAGCTATAACGCGCGTTTTTGATGCCCGTTGCGTCCGTAAAAGTTGATTTTGATCAACAGATTCCCGGCCCCTTCCTCTTAGCCTGAATCAAGGCCTGATGCGTCCAGGGCTACATGGGAGGGGGCAATGATCGAATATGACCAGCAGGTGTTGGCAAGAGCATGGGACGCTGCGACTAACCCGGTGTTGATCACCGAGCGCACGGGGTGCATCGTCTGGATCAATAATGCGTTCTGCCGCTTGAGCGGCTATTCCAAGCCGGAACTGGTGGGGAAAACCCCGCACCTGCTGTCTTCGGGTCGACAAAGTTCCACCTTCTACCGTGACCTGTGGCTGACGATTCTGGCGGGCCTGCCCTGGCAGGGCGAAATGGTCGAGCGACGCAAGGACGGCGCCAGCTGCACGGTCAATCAGATCATCACCCCCGTGCTCGACCCTCATGGCGTGGTGACGCATTTCATCGCCATCCTGCACAATTTCAAGGTCACGGATGAAGAACGCGCCAACATGCAGCAACTGGCGTTCCATGACGCCCTGACTGGATTGCCCAACCGCAGTCTGTTTCTGAACCTGCTCAATCAGGCGATCAACCACGCCACCAAACACCAGCAGCCACTGGCGTTAATGTTTATCGACCTGGACCACTTCAAATCGGTCAACGACACGTTGGGACACGCCTGTGGCGACAAGCTGCTGGTGGCCGTCGCCGAGCGCCTGGGCCAGTCCGTGCGCAGGTCTGACGTGGTCGCTCGCTTGAGTGGCGACGAGTTCGCAATCCTGATCACGTGCATGGAACAAGCCGACCAGCTTGAAGCCCTGGCCAACAAACTGATCGCCGCGATCGGTGAGCCGTTCATGATCGATGCGCACCGCGTCAACACGGCCATCAGCGTCGGGATCAGCCTGTTTCCTGCCAATGGCGCGAGTGTCGAAGACCTGCTCGAACAGGCTGACGGGGCCATGTACCTGGCCAAGCGAGCCGGTGGCAAAGCCTGCCGCTTCAAACGACTGTCGCCCGATGACTAGATCGCAAACAGGGCCTCAGAGCAACCAGAGGCCCGCCCACATCGCCAGTGTCAGCAACACCTGGCCGGGCACCACATACACGGCGAACCGGCGCCCGCCGCTGACCCAGGCCACGACGCATTTGCTCAGGGAATTGCTGCTGACCGCGAGCAGCACAGGCGCGGCAATGACATCAAACGGTAACAACCCGGACTTGGCCAGGGCCGCAATCGAGGCCGTCGAGGCATGCGCATCGGCGAACCCGGTAAAGACCGCCGTCAGCATCACCCCCACCTCGCCGAAGTAGTTGAGCATCATCGACGACAGAAAGGTAATACCGGTCATGGCCAGCGCGACCACCACGGCCAGCTTGAGGTTGAAGGCCCCACCGACCTTGATCGGCTGGCTGGGGCCGGTCACCGGCTTGTGAAACATCAGACCCAGGCCATAGAGCGCGGTGGCGATGGTCCCGCACAACAGCGGTCCCCACACGTGACGCAGCAGATCGGGTTCAACCGCCCCGAGGATCAGGCCGACCTGGGTGAAGGTGGCCAGGTTGGAGAAAATCGCCGCCGCGCCGAGGATCTTGATGTTGCCGGGCTCCGCGCTGACCCGATGCCCCATCGTGGCGATGGTCACAGTGCTGGAGGCAAACCCGGAGGCGATGGCACTGAGCGCATAACCGTAACGGCTGCCGAGCGTTCGCACGGCAATATGGCCCACTGCGCCTATCGCCATCAGCATCACGGTCAAGGCGCAAATGGTTCGCAGGTTGATCGCCGAATAGGGGCCGATGAAGCGGTCCGGCGCCAACGGCAATACCACCAGCACCGCCACCAGCAGCACCAGTGCGTCGCGCATTTCCGCCTCGGTCAATTGACTGCGCGCAAAGTGATGCAATTTCTGCCGATACGCCAGCAACCCCGCCATCACCACACCGATGGCCGTGGCCAGCGCCGGCGCGGTAACGCACAACCCGCCCAGCACCAACACCGTGAACAAGGCCACTTCGCTGGTCACGCCCGGGTCATCGCTCAGGCTGCGCCAGTACGCCACCGTGACCAGCAACGCCACACAGGTGGCCATGATCCCCAACAGCAAGCCGCCGCCCACTTGCATCGCGCCATACCCCAGCAACGCGGTAATCGCGAACGTGCGCAAACCGGCACAGGCACGGCTGTCCCCTCGCCCCTTGTGCCGTTCGCGTTCAAGGCCGATGAGCATGCCGATCCCCAGCGCAGCCGCCGCGCCGGTCATGCCGCCGAGGGTTTCATTCATTGGACTCTCAATCCGGCCAGGCCGGGGGGATCTGCATTCAGTTGACGCCAGCGTGCGCCAAACCCTTCATGCCCAGGTTGATCATGATCAACCTCTTCCAGTATGGCCCAGGCAACCAAACGTCGGCCGCCCTCGCGCCGACACGCGCAGGTTTGACAAAGATCAAGCGGCCCATCCTCACCATTGCCACTATGGACTTCAGGTAAACGCTCCAGCCAACCCTCGCGGCCACTTCAGGCCTGCGTCTGTGTGAAGACCCAAGGGAGAATTGTCATGACCGAACAAGCACGCTTCATGCTCATTGCCTCGCCCCTGATGGAAAACAGCCCCGCGTTCGACCGGGCCGCCGCGCTGGCCAAGGCGCAAGACGCGGCGCTGCACATCGTCGCGTTCGATTTCCTGGAAGGCCTGGCCACCGCCAGCCTGGTCAACCGGGACGCTCTGGAGCAGATGCGCCTGGGGTACGTCGAGCGCCACCGCCAGTGGCTGGAAGATCAGGCCCGGCCCTTGCGCAAGATCGGCGTGACCGTCACCACGGAAGTGGTCTGGGTCGAACGTCCGTTGCAGGAAATCCTGATCCACCTCAAAGAGCAGCCGATGACCCTGGTGATCAAGGCGCTGCAACACGAATCGCTGCTGTCACGGATGATGTTCACGCCGCTGGACATCCACCTGCTGCGCGAATGCCCGGTGCCGCTGCATTTTGTCAGCAACGTGCAACACGCCTTGCCGCGCCGGATCGTCGCGGCCGTCGACCCGTTCCATCGCGATGGCCAATACGAAGGCTTCAATGACCGCATCCTGCATGAGGCGGTGAAGCTGGGCACGGCCTGCAACGCCCAGGTCGACGTGGTGTACGCCTATGACCTGTCGTCCATCGGCGCCGATGAGTTCGGGTTCGGCGACGCCACCAAATTCTTCTCCTCGACCAAGGCCAAAACCCTGTTCGACGCCCAAGGTGAAGCCTTCAACGCGCTGGCCGAACGCAACGGCATTCCGCCGGAACAGCGGCACATGGTGATGGGCAACCCGGCCAAAGTCCTGTCCAGTTATGCCGATGCCTACAACGTCGACGTGATCGTCATGGGCCGGGTTGGCCACCGCGGCATCGGGCGGCTGATCGGCAGCACAGTGGAACACCTGCTGTACAAAATGCCGTGCAGCGTGTGGGTGGTGTCGCCGGAAGTCATCGAGGAATAAGCAACGACCGCGCGCCATCCAAAAAAATGGGCCGCCGTTTGCACGGCAGCCCATTTTTTATGGCGCGGCGCTACACCAACCGCTCGATCGCCTGATGCTTCCAGACCTTTTTGTAATACGCCGTCTGCAACACCAGCATGCCCAGGTACGCTACGGGAAAGGCCATCCACACGCCCTGCAACCCAAACTGCCCGTCCAGCACATACGCCACCGGCAACTGCACGCCGACCACGCAGAAAATCGAAATCGCCATTGGCACCAGCACCGAACCGCTGGCGCGCATGATGCCGCCGACAATCGCCTGGAAGCCAAACACCAACAGGCTCCAGAGCATGATGTGCAACAGATGCTCCGCCATCGCCCGGGTCGAATCCTCGGTGAGAAACAACCCCAGCAACCAGTGCGACAGCAAATACCCCAATACCACCAGACCACCGGTCAGGCACACATTGATCAACAGCCCCGTGCGCAAAATCGGCCCCATGCGCTCAAGCCGCCCTGCCCCGATCGCCTGAGCGCCAAGGATCGACGCGGTGATCGCAATCGACAACGCCGGAAACTGCACGTAATTGACGATCTGCGTCACCGCCCCATACGCCGCCGTCGCCTGTGAACCGTGCCGATTCACCAGCGCCAGAATCACCAACTCCGACACCGACAACACCACCATCTGCAACCCGGTCGGCAAACCGATGCGCAACACCTTGCCGAGAATCACCAGGTCCAGGCGCATCGCCGCAAACATCTCCCGATCCGGCGCCAACGGATGCCCCTTGCGAATCAGGCGCCACGCCAACCAGCCCATCGCCGACAAATTCCCCGCCAGCCCCGCATACGCTGCACTCTGAATCCCCATCATCGGCAACCCGAACCACCCCCGAATCAACGCCGGCGTCAGCGCCAACCCGATACACGTCGACACCACCAACGCAATCAACGGCGACACCGTATCGCTGACCCCGCGCAGCAGCTGAGTGAACAGCACGTAGACCAGCAGCGACGGCATGATCCACATCATCACGTGGGCGTAAGACACCGCATCGTCAATCACGTCGGCCGGTGTGCCGAGGCCTTGCAGGGCGGGCCGTGCGAAGACGCTGCCCAAAATCGCCACTACCAGTCCGATCATTGCGCCCAAGAGCAACGTGGTGCCGGCGATGGTTTTCACCAAGTGCGGCTCGCGCGCGCCCCAGGCTTGGCCGATGAGCACGCCAGCACCGGCGCCGAGGCCAATGACCAGGGCGATGAAGAAGAAGACGATGGGGAACATGCCCGACACGGCGGCCAGGGCCTGGGTGCCGAGCATTTGGCCGATGTAGATGCTGTTGATGGTGCCCGACATGGATTGGAGGAAATTGGAGAGGACCATGGGGGCGAGGAAAAGGAGGTAGGTTTTCCAGAGGGGGTGTTGAGGGGCTGGGGTTTGCATTGAGGGTCCGTCTCGGGGTGGGCGCGGTTTGGGAATTCTACGCTAGGGGGCTGGGCACTGCCCTTTCGATTTCGCGGATGTGAACAACGTGAGTGATGTGTGCTTTCGGCCAGAAGCTGCCTGTCAATTCCACGGGCGTTCTCCCATCCTCACTAACCGCATACACGATCACTGACTGCTTGATTTATCTCAACTCTGCAGGCCTTGGCGTCGTAATACTCCAAGGGTAAACACAATAAATGCGGACCAGGGTGCGGAGCTAGAGTATCGAGTCAGTAGAGCACCGTCACACTGCCCCCAATGCGCCATGCAGCCACCCTGTTATGACCTGCGTTTTTCATTGCTTTGTACGAAATTATTCCCGACGTCAGAAGCTGTTTCGGGAGTGTGCTTGCAAACATGAGGAGACACGACATGCTAGCTCTGCTTCCCAGACAAATAGTACTCGCGGTGTTATCGAGTTGCGTGGTAATCGGCGCGGTGCAGGCCGCACCTAACGACGCCACCGATGCAACTCGAAAAGCCAACGATGCTTTGCTCAGCTATTTGCCCTTTGCCAATAAACAAGACTTCGACGATGCGAACCACGGCTTCGTTGCCGATTTACCCAGTCCTGTGATCAAGGGCGATGCGGGCAATGCCGTTATCGACTTGTCTCAGTACGACTTTCTCAAGCAAGAAGGCCCGACACCGGCCACCGTCAATCCGAGTCTGTGGCGGCAATCGCAGTTGCTGACGATTCGAGGGTTGTTCAAAGTGGTGGATGGCATCTACCAGGTACGCAATATCGATCTGGCCAACATCACCTTCATCCGTGGCAAGACTGGCTGGATCGTCATTGATCCACTGACTTCGGCGGAAACAGCCAAAGCGGCGCTGGGGCTGGTCAATGACAAAGTTGAAAAACTACCAGTGTCTGCCGTGATATTTACTCACTCGCATGTTGACCACTTCGCTGGCGTGCGCGCGATGGTCGACGACGCCGATGTGAAGTCCGGCAAAGTGCCGCTGATCGCCCCTGAAGGCTTTATGGAAGAAGCGGTCAGTGAAAATGTGTTTGCCGGCACCGCGATGAGCCGTCGCGCTTCTTACATGTACGGCAATCTGTTGCCAAAAGACCCCAAAGGTACGGTCAGTGGTGGCTTGGGTATAACCACAGCAGCAGGCACCATCACCCTGCTCGAACCGAACAAACTGATCGAGAAAACCGGAGAAACACTCACCGTCGACGGGATCGAGGTGGTGTTCCAAATGGCGCCCGGCACAGAAGCTCCGGCTGAAATGCTGTTCTACTTCCCGCAATTCAAAGCCATTGACTTGGCCGAGGATGGCAACCACACCTTGCACAACATTCTGACCCTGCGTGGTGCGAAAGTTCGCAGCGCGCAAAAGTGGGCGAGTGCCCTGGGGCAAACCATTGATCTGTGGGGGGCGGATGCCGTGGTGTCGTTCGGTAGCCACCATTGGCCGCAGTGGGGTAATGATCGCGTTGTGCAGCATCTGGAGAAACAGCGCGACCTCTACAAGTACATTAACGATCAGACGCTGCGCATGGCCAACCAGGGCATGACCATGAACGAGATCGCCGAGGCGTTCGTCCTGCCTGACAGCCTGGCGAAAGAGTTCTATAACCGCGGCTACTACGGCAATCTCAAACATAACGTGCGCGCGACCTATCAACTCTACCTGGGCTTCTGGGACGGTAACCCGGCCAACTTCGATCCATTACCACCAACCGATGAGGCTAAGAAGTACGTCGAAATGGTGGGTGCCGACAAGATGGTCAAAACCGCTCAGGATGCCTATGCCCAAGGCGACTACCGCTGGGCGGCGACTGTCGCCAACAAGGTGGTGTTCGCCGATCCGAAGAACCAGGCTGCTCGTTCTGTCGAGGCTGACGCCCTGGAACAGATGGGTTACCAGGCTGAATCGGGGCCTGCGCGAAACTTCTATCTGTCCGGCGCCCAAGAACTGCGTGGGGGCGTCAAGAAAATGGTCACGCCCAACACCAGTTCACCTGACATCATTCGCGGCATGACCACTGAAATGTTTCTCGACTTCCTTGCCATTCACTTGAATGGCCCGAAAGTCGGCGAGAAGTCCTATACGTTCAACCTCAACTTCCCGGACACCAACGGCACGTACGTGTTGACTGTAAAAAACGGCGTCATGAACTACAAAAAAGGCAAGCCATTGGATAAGACCGACGGCACGGTCACTCTTAACCGGACCACCCTCGATGACATCGCCTTGGGCAAACTGAAACTGGGCAACTTATCGGACAGTGGCGAAGTGAAAATCGAAGGCGACAAGGACAAGTTTAAAGACATGCTGACCCATTTCGACAAGTTCGATTTCTGGTTCACCATCGCGGAACCGTAGCGCTTATGCGCTTGGCACTCAGGCAATGGGTTTGATTGGTTTGCCTGATGAATCTCAGAGGGTGCGCTATGTATCGAAGCAGCCACGCTTGCCGACTGAATATTGCTCCATTGATCCTTGTTTTGACCCTATTGGGCAGTAACGCCTGGGCTGGCGGGATCCTGATTTACGAGGCCGACCAGATGATTCTCAGATTTATTAATAGGGCAGGCAGTCCGCTCCTGGCCGATTTCTGCCCGTCGCGAAGGGCAGTCATCGACCCAAAGCGGACGTCGAGGGCGAGCTTCTGAGAATGGTCGATAAGACGATTTACGCGGCAAAAGTAAGCAATCTTGCCTCTTGAGTATCTGCTATGAACGCATTGACTTGCTCTTGCGGATGCGGGGAAAGCTCTGGGTATTCATCTGCAAGGTATTGGATGACCGTATCTTCTTCCCAAGGGCCGAGCGAAGTCATGTAGTCAGGGTACTGATTTTGAATTTCTCTCCATGATTGGTAAGGATGCTTGGAGAGCAACATGACTGTTCGGGTGTAGATAATATGAATCTGCACGAATCTATTTCCGTATGTTGACGTTTGGGAAATCGCCAGGCGAGTTTAAATCCTTTTCAAGATTGCCTTCCTGTCGGCAGCTTTTGCCTGAAGAAAAGTGGTGGGCTGGACGTCCGCTTCTGGCCGGTTTCTGCCTATGCTGGCGGCGGGAGGGATACCGTCGCTATACGACCTATAGCGGCCATCACTGACCTCATCGCCTAAGCGAACTGCTTACCTGCCTTTAGTAAAAATCATAATAAAGCGCCCACTTCCCCGTTTCGACATGCTTCCAGAACATCAGGCTGCCGCTGTCGATTACGTTCAGGTTGATCTTCGCATCCGACGAAATCTGGAACACAAATTCGAAGCCTTCACCGGGATCGACCCCTGATTGGCAAAACGAGGGGTAGCCGCCGATTTTATGTTCGTAGGTGTGGGTGATCAGGTCGTAATAGCTTTGTATCGCGCCCGTGCTTTCCAGCTTCAATATCTCTTGCTCAAGGTCCGCCGGGACACCACCGCCATCCCACAGCGGAAAGTCCTCCGCCACCAACTCTGCGTTTAGTGGGAAGGGTTTGAGGAACGACCCTTCCACGGGCAATGCCTTGCGTACCAACACGTCATCTGGCCCATATTCACGGATGACCCAGTTTTGTCCCATCGGCTCAAAATGCTCGGGAAACGGGTTTGAAATAAACACCGTCAGTACACTGATTCCTGTCAGTAACGGGCTGGTAAAGGGCAGGCTGGGCAGATAGAACTGTGCATAGGGAAGCATAGGTTGCCCGGCTTGATTGGTCGGTACATCTTCATCAGGACGAAACAGAAAGATGCGACCTAGCCAGCTTTCTTCGTCAGTACCGGCAGGGCGGAAGCCACCGGCGCTGAACTTTACAGCGGGACGGGCCAAGAGCTGCTTTATTTGCTGAATTTCCATGGCGGTATAAAGCTCCTTTGCGACTCAGGCGTTCTGTACCGGGCCTCACAGAGGGTTTCGGCCAAGAGCAGACTTCAGCTATCTACCAGGCGATATAGCGCTTGAGCGTGGGATGTCGCTAGCCCTGTACGCTGCAAATTTCGGCGACTTTGCGAGCTGGGAAGCGCGGTTGCGGCGATCACAAGACTGCCGTGTTTTTTGGCTTGCTCTATCCGATGAGATATCAGGGCTCCATGGTAGCCTTGGCCTCGTGCATTTTTTCGGGTGGCAGCCGTCCCAAGGTAGGCAACTCCATTGCAGGCCAGGTACATCAACGCTCCTGACACGACCTTTCCATCAGCTTTAAGGACGTAGATTTTCAGACGTTCATTTGACATCAGTCCTGCGAACGAAGCCTGGCTCAACTGAAGATGCTCTGGCTTGGTATGAAATCCACTCGCATGCACGGCTGCGAACTCAGGAAGCGTTTGTGAGGTGGCTTCTTCGATTTCGAATGAGTGGTGATTCAAGACCACATTTTCGATGGTGCACGCGAGTTGCAGATGCGTCCACCCCCTCAGACGCTCCAGCCGCTTCTCACCCACCAAAGCGTACTGTTCCAAAGGCGAGGCCTTTCCGATAAGAGGCGTTACTGTCGAATACTCTGCTGATTCCTTGAGCAAGCTCAATAGTGACTTGGGTCTGTCGGTACTATCGCCGTAGATGCGATTGAGCATCGGGCTAGGTGATGCCTTCACCTGAAAGCATGGAAAAGCTTCGTTGAAAAACACACGAGCACCAAAAGGGTTTCCACTTATCCGAGACAAACTCTCGACGCGGGCACACAAATACTCGCTTTCTGCGGCCTCAATCGCATGAGCCATTCCGACATTCATGTGCAAGTCCTTATTGCGTGATGTCCCAGAAGGGTAACGGCAAATTCAACAATACACACCTCCAAACACACTGCTGGTAGATAACCTGCTCCGGTGTCCCTTTGAGATCGATAACTGCCTGTCGCGAAGGGCTGCAATCGGCCAGAAGCAGCCCTTCGAGGCTAACCGCATTTGGCTCTTCATCCACCACTGATATGGAGGAGCTTTCCTTGGAAAACCGTTCAGGGTGACTCTCCGTATGCTCCAGATTTATTAGCCTGCTGTTCTTCCTGTTTTCACCTTCGCGTGAAAAACTACGCGCTCTTTGCCGCTCACTTTTTGTCTGTTTTGATGGAACTGCCGATGGACATCATGGATACCAAGCAAGAAAACACCCTCGAAAAATCACTCAGGCTGGCGGCGGATGAACCGGCCCATCGACCTGACTTTTTCAAGACTCTGTTGAATTCCACTATCTACGTCCTTGGCACTGCCGGCACTGGCGAAGGTCAAGTCAACCTCGAGGCTGGTAGCAACATCAGCATCGCGCATTGGCAAAAGCCTGACGGCTCCGCTGTCATCCCGTTTTTTTCTTCGTTGCAAACACTACAAAGATCCATAGATAGCGAAGAGTCCTACGTAGAGATCCCGGCCAGATCGCTGTTTGAAATCACACTGGGCACCCCTCTTTTCCTCAATCCAAAGTCTCCTTACGGGAAAGAGTTTTTCCCGGAGGAAGTGCGCCATCTGCTCTCCGACGAGATCGGCCAAAAGCCGGTGCAGCGCGAGGTCGAAAAAGACACCAAAGTGCTGCTCGGACAGCCGTCGCAATATCCGTCGAAGATGGTCAACTCGCTCACACAATTACTCGCCAAACATCGCAACGTAAAGCGTGCATTTCTGGCGTTGATGCATGACGCATCGTCTGATCAAAAGCCTCATCTGATCATTGGTATTGAAGCGGACGGAGATATTGAACTGGTCATGCGCGAAGCCGGTAACGTTGCCGGGGATACCGCTCCGGATGGCGAACCGGTTGACCTCTATCGCGTTCACGAAGGGGAATCAGGCCTTAGCGATTACTTCCTCAAGCAAACCGCACCCTTCTATGAACGGAAGTCGGCAGGCTGGCTGCGTTCATTGTTCGGCTTTGGCAAAGCGTGACAAAGATCAACGTCGTGCTAACCGCCGAGCAGGCCTGCGAAATCGTGCTTGGCCTGTTTGACGGCGTCATGAGAGATGGCAAACCTGAGCGTTTTGTCATTCAGTCATGTGAGCTTTCCGCCAACGGCCATTACTGGCCGGTTGCAGCCCTTTGCGACAGGCAACAATCGGCCAGAAGCAGACGTTCGCAACCGGTTCATCCTTGTAAGGAAAGTCTTAAAACATCAGTATGAATCCACAGATATTTTGAATGGCGAACACATGCGTACTTTTATTTCAGTGCTTCTCATGGGCATAAGCACCTTTGCGGTCGCCGGTTACGATCTACATATCAGTCGCAAGGTTTTCTGGGCTGACGACTTCGGCCCCGAAATTACCTTCGAAGAATGGCAAGAACATTTGAAAATCGACCCACAGGTCGTCAGGGATGTTGCCAATAGCCCTCAGGACTTCATGGTTTCCATACCTGGAGAGTCATTTCCGCTCTGGTATCGCTCAGATCTCGGTGAGCTGTTTACAAAAAATCCGACTGACAAGGCCATCACTAAGCTCGAAGAAATTGCTCGCAGCTTGAACGCAAGAGTTCAAGGTGATGATGGCGAGTTCTATCCAGCGGCACCTTGACTACACATGTCTGCGCAGATGTTGGTCCTGGTGAGAGGTAGTGGTTGCGTAATGGCCGCTTAGGGTCGGTTGCTGCCCTTCGCGACAGGCAGAAACCGGCCAGGAGCAGACATTCGAACCGCTGACCAATACACTGCCGCGACAATCGTACTCAAAAACTTTTGAGCAAATGTTCACGCAGGAAGAAGGGTTTCAAATGAGTCTTGATCTGTACCTGGAAGCGGATAATGCACTCACAGCCCCGACATTGAGGAAAGCCTTAAACGATGCTGATGCCTGGGAAATCAACGTAGTTGGCGACAGTTTGGAAGCTACCTTTATCTCGGGACTAACGTTGAGTACCGATGGCGTAATCACGGACTCAACAATTTACTCCGAGGATACGAAGGGCATCGACTTCCGTGTTGCTATGCGTTGTACCATCAGAATCAAAAGCCCCGAGCCGGAGGGGCAGTCTGCTATGGACGATCTGGACAAAATAGCGCAATCCATCGCTCAGACGTGCTCATCCCTCTTCCTGATAAGCTTCCAGCTCGAAGAAACATTGTACTGGCGGGACACAGCGGGGCTGCACCGTCCTGATGCCAGAACCTCCAAAAACAATGACGAATCCACCTAAGCGCACTCTGTCTACTACTGGGCATTTGCTGCACATCTCGATGAAATGGCTATTAGCTGCTTTTCGCGAAGGGCCGCTTTGGATCGGTTCGGGCCTGTCTCGACCACAATAAAACGGCAAAAAAGCAGATGCTTGATTATGAAGCAGTTAAATCCAGAATATTTACTAAAAGAAAATGTACATGAAGAAGCTAAGTAATGATTTCAGTGGAGCACTCCGAACATTTGCGTACTTCATGGCAAGTGGAAGCCACTACATGCTTGAAAACGTAGAGTACCTCGACATTTATGGATCTGAGCCGAGTGCAATTGAGATGGTCTTCGCGATATTCGCGAACGTAATAGAGATGGACAGCGAAGGCAACGTGCTCAATTTCACCTACGCCCAAAGGAGAGCGACTGACTACTTAAGGTCATACTGCGACCCATCTTTCAAAGTAACGCCGCCTCTTGAAGACTGGGAAACCGAGCTCTATGGGCCGCCCTCACTCGGACGCTAAGAAATGGCTTTAGCTCGCAGACACGGGGGACCGGAAAGGGTCGAAAGATCCAGCCGAATGGCTGCTTTTGGCCGAGGGTGTGTAAAAACGTTTTTGAGCGCGACAGCTACTCAAAACCGGACTGAAAATCGCGCTTCTATGCGAAATGCACATCTGCTGACGTGCCGATAAATTTCAGAATTAACGTAGACGCGCACACTTCAATTTTGGCGCAGCGTTTTTACACACTCTGGGCCGATAGCAGTCGCTCACAGAAGGTATGTAACGGTCCTAGGACCGCCATTAATCTCCTACACAAACTTCGGAATTCCTAACCTTGCCCGTCGTTGCGATGAAGTTTATAGTCCGCCCCGTCGCCCAAAATGGCGATTCAGGTTTGGCGACCTGATCATAGAGAATGCGAGGGCTGTCCGCTTTATTGCAGGGGTCATTGCACCCGCAAAGCCGCTGTTATGGCGGCTGTGCGCGGGAGACCTTCGGGTCTGCCGGTTTTCTCTGTGCCGGTTCGCCAACCTGCGCACAGCTGCCACCCAATCGTTTGGCGACGACTGAGTGTCGGCCTTGAGCCAATCAAACAGAGATCTTCAAATGAATAGATACATGCCTCTCACCGGAATCGACCTGATCCCGGCCTCCCTGCTCATCGATACCCAAGCTCCACTCGACGTCCTTCAAGCCATGGCCGACTACCGCATCCGCACCGTCACGCAGGTGCTGGAAAACATCGCCTTCCGCGCCGAGCTCGGTTGTGACACGGTGGTGTTGACGGACTTCTCCAAATTGCTGGCCATCCCATTGCGCGATGGCTGTGACTTGATGGATGTGATCGGCCGACGCTTGCGGGCGCAGGCGGCGGAGTAAATGAAAACGGGCGCCTATCGGGCGCCCGTTTTGTTTGCGGTCCGGAATGCTTTACTGGGACGTAGCATCGGACAACTCAACACCCCTCCCCTCACTGCAAAGGACTGCCAAGTGAACATCTCCGTTATCCTGCACCCCTTACTCAACACCCTGGTCTGGCTGCTACCGCTGATGCTGGTATGGACGCTGCTGCGCACGCGCCTGTTCAAAGGCTGGTTCGGTGAGCGTCTGGTGCGTTTGCGCGCACACTTTAGATTGGATCGTCAGGTTTACCGTCGCCTGCATGACGTGACACTGATCACCCCGGACGGCACCACGCAGATCGACCATGTGTTTGTGTCGCCCTTCGGCATTTTTGTGCTGGAGACCAAGCACATGAAAGGCTGGATCTTCGGTGGTGAGAAGCAGGCTCAGTGGACGCAGCTGATTTACAAGAAGCGCTTCGCCTTCCAGAACCCGAACCGCCAGAACTACAAACACTTGAAGGCCCTGCAAGCGGCGTTGGGCATCGGCCCGGACTTTGTGCATTCGGTCATCGTGTTTGTCGGCCCAAGCACTTTCAAGACCAGGATGCCGGCTAATGTCACCCGAGGCGGTGGCTGGGTCCATTACATCAAGTCTTTCCAGCAAACGGTGTTCAGCGAGGCGCAGGTGACGGCCATGTTGCAGACCTTGCAAGCAGGTCGCCTGGCGCCGACGCTCGCTACCCGGCGTGAACATGTGCAACGCCTGAAGCAACGCGACGATCCATCGGCCTCGCGCCAATGCCCGCGCTGCGGCAGTGCGCTGGTGGTGCGGACATACAACGGTGGCCCGAGGAGCGGTCAACAGTTTTGGGGCTGCAGCACTTTTCCCAAGTGCCGAACGGTGCAGCCCATTTCGCCAGGCAGCTAAGCTGAATGAGTAGGCCCTTTCGCGAATTACCGCAGTTCAGGAGGCGCAAATGAGCAAGCAACCTCAACCCCGTAGCCGCTCCAACCCCCAGCCCAAGTCCCGCCCGGTCGTACCTGACCTGCCCAGCAAAACCGGCAACAAGTCCGGGGGCTTGCGCGGTAACTACCCGTCGAAGAAGCCTTGAAGATGAAAGGTGACCATGAAAGGTGACAGCTCTATTTAAAGCGTTTTGGGCGAATGGCTTTATGAAGCAAAGCAACATGACGCGCTGATACATTCGCCCTTTTTCAGCAAGGAAAGCATTATGCGAAGGATTATCGCAACAGGGCGCTCTTGCTAGCCTCACTTATCCCGACGGGTCGCTGGCAGAAATTTTACGCAAAATTTACGGGTTTGACGGGGTGCGCATCCGATACTGCGCGGTGCAAATTTGGAACGTTATTGTTATGTCCCTCGCAGCCATTCGGCTTATCGGATTCATCCTAGGGCTTTTTCTAATCACGCTGGCCGTGAGCATGGCTATTCCCATGATCACACTGGTGGTCTATGAGCGTAGCGACGATCTGTCAGCATTTCTCTGGTCGAGTTTGATTACCTTTATCTGTGGCCTCCTGTTAATCGTGAGGGGACGCCCGGATACTGGCCAGCTTCGTCCCAGGGATATGTACCTGCTGACGACCGGAAGCTGGGTAGTTGTATGCACCTTCGCAGCGTTGCCAATGGTGTTCATCAGCGATATCAGCTACACCGATGCATTCTTTGAAACGATGTCTGGTATCACAACCACTGGTTCGACTGTACTCACCGGTTTGGATAGCTCATCTCCCGGCTTGTTGATATGGCGCTCCATGCTGCATTGGTTAGGAGGCATCGGCTTCATCGGCATGGCGGTGGCGATCCTCCCACTGTTGCGAGTAGGCGGCATGCGTCTGTTCCAGACAGAGTCCTCAGACTGGTCGGAGAAAGTGACACCTCGCTCCCACATGGCAGCCAAGTACATTCTTTTGCTCTACCTTGGGCTGACTGGGATCGGAACCCTGGCGCTCTGGCTCGCTGGAATGACGCCATTTGAAGCGGTCAACCACGCAATGTCATTGATCTCCACCGGGGGATTTTCGACTTCGGACTCCTCACTTGGGCATTGGACGCAACCAGCGATTCACTGGGTAGCGGTGGCCATCATGATTCTGGGCAGCCTGCCATTCACTTTGTACGTCGCGACATTGCGGGGCAATCGGCGCGCGCTGCTCAAGGATCACCAGGTCCGCGGATTTATTGGGTTCCTGTTCGTCACATCACTCTGCGTGGGCACCTGGCTGTATTTTCACAGCGATTACGGATGGTGGGACGCGTTTCGTATCGTGGCAGTGAACGTGACCTCGGTTGTCACGACCACCGGAGTTGCGGTTGGCGACTACACCTTGTGGGGCAGCTTCGCGGTCTTGCTCTTTTTCTACCTGACCTTCGTCGGTGGATGTTCAGGCTCAACGGCAGGTGGCCTTAAAATCTTCCGTTTCCAGGTTGCAGCCGCTCTCCTGGTCAGTAGCTTGAAGCAGTTGATCCATCCTCGAGCCGTGATACAGAAGAAGTACAACGGTCATCCGATCGACGAGGAAATCGTGCGCTCGCTTTTGACCTTCTCGTTCTTCTTCACGATCACTATTGCGGCCATCGCCTTGGGCCTGGCGCTCATTGGGCTTGATTGGACTACAGCGTTGAGCGGTGCCGCTACTGCGGTGTGTAACGTCGGGCCAGGGCTGGGCACGATCATTGGGCCCGCCGGTAATTTCTCAACATTACCTGATGCGGCCAAATGGCTACTGACCATTGGAATGCTTCTGGGAAGACTGGAAATCCTGACGGTGCTGGTACTTGTCACTCCAGTTTTCTGGAAATATTGACCCACCTTGTCGAGGGCTGAGTCTAAAAAGTACATGGGGGGGGCGGCGAGTACTGCCATATAAAGATCAGTAGTCGTTTGAGTTGCTGCTTCGGCAGATGACTGCCTCTCGCCGTTGGCAACAAGCCTATTGCATCGGTAGCGCAACGCGTCTTCGTGAAATCCCGTCTCCGGCAGACTGGGCAGACCTGCTTGGCGCGACGGACGGGCATTCACTATTTAGCGTCGACTGCCGACAACCTGATATGTAAATAACTAGCTTCAACGAGTACCGGTCATTTATGCCTAACGCTCTCCCCACCATCTCTTGTTCTTCAACCAATCGCTCAAGCGTGGCCCTGACTCGAACTTCGCTATTCAAGTTTGTGGGTCTTTTGGCGGGGGTTTTCTTATTTGCCTGCTATTCACTTGTTTATGTTGCGCAAAATCTAGATCGGACGGAGGAGCGTGACAGTGCGTTTTACACGAAGAAAGCCGTGGAATCGTTGGAAAAATCGCTGAGCTCGACCGTCAAGGATTACGCCTTTTGGGGCGATGCTTACAAGCACTTGCATACTCAGGTAGACGTGGACTGGGCGTACGTACGGCAAAATCTCGGGACGACACTTTATACAGAGTTTGGGTTTCGGGGAGTGTTTGTAGTCAACGATGTCAATCGTACCGTTTATTCCTTGGTCAAGGGTCAGAGGGTGTCAGTTGAAGTCGAACAATGGCTCGAACAGTCTGTTGATGCGATTCTCGATCAAGCACGTGAGGGAGCGGAAACCGAAACGCCGACGACTACGTTCATCAATGTTGGAGGGATACCTGCCCTCGTCGCTGCTGCTGCGATTACGCCCGGAACCGATCCAACGGTCATAGCGGATGATAGATCGGCGTCGGTGTTGATATTCGTTGACATGTTGGACAGCGCCAAGCTCGCAACAGTAGGCCGGGATTTCGGGGTAGATGGCCTGCACACGGCCGCTCCCGACGAAATTCCCTTGGTGTCTGCCTATCCCCTGGGCGAGGCCGGTACAGCAGGCGTCCTGCAATGGAGTCCGCACAAACCAGGGCTGCAATTATTGGCGCTGGGGTTGCCCTTGGTGGGACTCGCTGCGCTGCTGGTGTGCCTGATGACTTGGGTGATCTTGCGTCGTACGACGGCCGCTGCGCAGGCGCTTGACGCCAGCTATGCATCGCTGCAAAGCAGTCAGACCGACCTTGCCACCAGTGAGGCGCGCTTTCGTGATGTTGTTGAGGCCAGTTCGGATTGGGTATGGGAAATGGACGCCGGTTGGCGCTTCACCTATCTATCCGAGCGCTTTGAAGATATCACGGGCTTTTCCAGGACTGCATGGATTGGTGCGGCGATGGATGATCTGCTGCGCACTGAATTAGGCACTTTATCTCAGTGGCTCAGTATTCCGAACCGTCGTCCGGATATCAGTGTTCAGTGCCGCTACGTGGATACAAATGGCCAAGAGCGAATCACCCGTCTTTCGGCGCGAGTCATGGCAGGAGGAGGATTCCGGGGGACAGCAACCGACGTCACGGAGGAAGTTGAAGCCCGTCGACGAATCGAATTCCTCTCACAACATGATGCCCTGACCGGCCTTCCCAACAGGACACGACTACAGGAGTTTCTTGATGGCAAACTCAAAGCGTTGCCGACACTAGAACAACCCTTGGTCATGCTCAGTCTGGACCTTGATCGATTCAAACCAGTGAATGATCTGTTAGGACATGCCGCAGGTGACCTGGTGCTTAACCAGGTGTCGAGCCGCTTGGCAGACTGTGTTCGCCACGGTGATCTTGTCGCTCGGATTGGGGGGGACGAGTTTGTACTGATACTCACCGATGTCAGTTCCCAGGAGGAAGTCGAGGCGCTTTGTCGCCGTTTGATCGAGTCCATCGAGCAGCCGATTCAAATCAATGAGCAAGAGGTATTTGTCAGTGCCAGTATTGGTATCGCGATGGCGCCAAATGACGCTAGCGAGGCGACTGAGCTGCTACGTTATGCGGATATTGCGTTGTATGAAGCCAAGGCTGGAGGTCGTAATACCTGGCGTTTCTATGCGGGGGATATGAACGCCAGGATTATTGAGCGGCGTCGTCTGGAAAGTGATCTGCGCTTTGCAATAAAGAATGGAGAACTTCGACTCCACTTCCAACCGCGCTACCGAATCTCAGACGGGCAGATGGTCGGCGCTGAAGCGTTGATACGGTGGCAACATCCTGAGCGCGGGTTAATACCTCCCGATACGTTCATCCCCATCGCTGAAGAATCCGGCCTGATTCTTTTCTTGAGTGACTGGGTCATCGACACCGCCTGCCGTTGCGCCGCACGGTGGCCGGAACACTTGTTTGTATCCGTCAACCTTTCACCTAGCGAATTCAAGCGAGGCAATTTGGTGGAGCGTGTGCAGAAAGCACTTCACGACTCAGGAATCGCGCCTACCCGGGTAGAGTTGGAGATTACTGAAAACGTCATGCTCGAAGATGCCCCCGGCGCACTAGAGCTGATGCGTACATTGAAGCGCCTGGGCGTGCGCATATGCATGGACGACTTTGGCACGGGGTATTCTTCACTGAGTTATTTGCGCACGTTCCCCTTCGATGGCCTGAAGATAGACCGGAGCTTTCTAAACAAACTGGTCGAAAGTGATGATGAGTCCATCATCCAGGCGATTGTGGGCTTGGGCCGCGCGTTATCACTCACCGTTACGGCGGAAGGGATTGAAACTGCCGAACAGTTGGATTTGCTCAAAGCAGTGTCGTGCGATGAAGGCCAAGGTTTCTTTCTAAGTCGGCCACTTGATACTGACGCCTTTAACCTGTTGGTGAAGGCCCGAAAAAACACAGACGCCAAGAGCAAGGTTTAGTAAAAGGTAACAAATCCATTTAAAGCGTTTTTGGCGAATGACGTCATGAAGCAAGACAGAATGGCGCCTGATGCATTCGCCCTTTTCGGGAGGAAAAACGATGCGAAGGAGTATCGCAACGGGGGCGCTCTTGCTGGCTTTGGGCGGGTGCGCAACCTCACCCCTGCCGGTTTCTGAAGCCAGGCCAGTGCCGGCCGACAAGATGTACGCGTTCAAAAGCCAGGGCACGAAAGAGCCTGGACGCCTGACTATTGTCCGTGATGACGGGTTTGTCGGTGCGGGATGTGACGCCATGTTCTACATCGATGGTCAGCGCGCAGCCAAGATAGGCCCCGGTCAAAAGGCATCTTTCGTTTTGCCTGCCGGTGACGTGAATCTCGGTGCCGGGCTCGCCGAGTCTGGATTATGTTCGGGTGCCGCGATCAAAACGGTCGCGGCCAGGATCAAGCCAGGCAAAGAAGTGATTTATCGAATCAACTGGGATACGCAAGCTTTCTACTTGGGCCCTTACGTTGAATATGGACGTTGAGCCCAGACGGTTCTGGTCTGTTTCGCACGCTGCACCACCCCGAGCGAGTGATCGCAAACACCAAAGCGTACGGATGGCTCACAACCCCGATCATGTTTTATTTCAGTTCCGTTCTTATTTCGGTTCCGGGTACGAAAAATTTGCCGGGATCATCGACCTTCTTCAGGTCAACCAAGGCCCGGCAAATGCAATGTGAGAATTGCTCCTGCAACGTTTCGGGGTCTGTCCATGCCATTTGCGATGCTGGCAAATGTTGTGCCTCGGTCGATTTATAGCAGACACAATTGTCTAGTCGGGTGACGCCATTATCATTTGTGCTCTGACAAGCAGTGGTCAGCAAAGAGATCGCGATAAGCATGACGATACGTTTCATTGGCTCCCCTCCGAGGCTGTTGTGAAGGGCTGACGCTCAAGATCGGGCTGGCTGTTGTAACGACGTGGTGACCGCTGAAGGCGGCGACACGCCATGGCCGCAAAACCCGGTCTGCTTAATAAGCCCGACAGTAGAAGGAAGCTTAGCTGTCATTTTGCGTCGCTCCATTTACTGGCTGTTTTTAGCCGATCACCGTCATTAAAGGGCTCGTATTCAACACCCGTTTTCTGCCCTTCCCCACTCGGCTGTTTTGCAGAGAGAGGCAGCTTGGGCATAGACAACTGCCCGGTTTGATCTAGCCTTGGATGAGATCACGCGGGAGAAAAACACCATGTCCCTTGCTCTCAGAAATCTATCTACCTTTGCGTTGGGTGCCTTCCTTTGCGTAGCCGCGTGGGGTCAAGGGGTAGCAGACACCGATCAGCCACCGGCCATACTCCCACTGGAGTCTGAGGCAGGACCAAAACTCATTGCCTACCCGCCGCTCGCCGCGCCGCTGGCCCGCGGGGTTGTCATTATTCAGTATCGAACCGAGCACGCCCGGATCATGCCGGTATTTGGCAAAACGGCTGTCGAAGTATCACCACGGCTCGGCCACCTTCACGTGACCGTCGACGACTGGAAAGGTACTTGGGCGCACACCAGTGAAGACCCGATTATTTTGGTTGGGCTGACGCCGGGCGCTCACAAGGTTCTACTTGAAGTGGCTGATCCGAGTCATAAGATTTTGACCAGTACGGTGGTGAACTTTGTCGTTCCACAGAAGAACCCAGCGGACGCTCCTCATGTTGAAGAACGCCACGCAGTGAAACCATAACGGTTGTGCCATCAGCAGCCCTGGAACATTCATCAGCGGATTCGTCATGAGCGTCCGATGCCTGCTCTAACGTGTTAGAGCAGGCAAGCGCACAACGAGTGACTGAAAAATCCTACTCAGCCAACACTAACCGGTGCCGATGGGATAAGCCCGACTGCAACGCAAATGCAACGATTACCGTAGAGGGTGCGGAAAAACTGCTCAGGCCACCGCCAACAAACATCAACGCAAGCCCCAAAGCGGTGGCACCAAACCACGCCGTCAAACCCACGGAATTGAACGCGGGCACCCGTTCGAGTGCCGCCATTTCATTGCGCCCGTAGTGTATCTGCGCCAACGCCACGCCGACCCAGGCCACCACGAAGATCCCCTGATAGGCCAACGCTTTGAGGAGGTAGGCAAACACGTCCGCGAGCATCAAGCCGTAGACGATCACCCCCACTACCAATGCCCACATCAAGTACGAACCGCGCAGGCCAAAACGCCCGAAGAACGCCTGCATGTTCAGTGTCGCCAGGTAGTAATTGGCGGTGTTGATCCGGGTTTGCGTGGCCCAGACAAACAACAAGCCCCACAAGCCCATCAATTGCAGAATCGCCATCACCACAGAGACTTCGTTCAGCGCACCTTCGTGGGGAATACTGCTGACCAGATAGATGCCCGCCGCGCCATTGAGCAGGAAGGTCACCGCGTAGAACGGCATGCCGAAGTTCCAGCGCCCGTGATACTCGGCGTCCTCAGGCTTGCCGAAACGCGCGTAGTCGAAGGTGAACAGCATCAGCACCCAGACCCCCATGTAAGCGACAAAGCAGTCCCACCAGCCGAAGGCGCTGGGTGTTGCCGGGCCGAAATCCAGCCATTGCGGCTGGTAGCCATATCGACTGATCGAGAGCCCGACCGCCACCAGCAAACCGCCCAGATACACCGGCAACAACACGCCGTTGAGCTTGTCCAGCCAATGCTGCACGCTGCCCAGAATCATTGGCACGCTGTAGAGCACCACCGCCAATGCGGCCAGCGGATAAACCAGCTCCGGATACAGGTGATTGAGCGCCACGGCGATTACCGAGCCTTCGAATACCGCGTAGTAGATCGCCGTGGAAAAGAAGATCAACGTTGCCAGGCACGCCCCGGTACTGCCGAACAGCAACCGTGAAAACAACGCCACCGACAAGCCGCTGCGGATCGCAAAGCGGCTGAGCACGCTATTGACCAGCCCGTAGCTGATCACCGACAGAACCATGCCGATCAGTGCGTTGCGGGCTCCGTACGACAACGCCAGTGAGGCGCCGACCACGATGTAAAACATCGCACTGCACACCGCCCACCAGGCCATGGTCAGGGACAATCGCCCCATGCGCGCTTCGGCTGGAACGGGTTGATTGGCCGGGTCTTGCCCGGTTTGACTCGATTGCGATAAAGCAGCCATGTGCGTGAACTCCAAAACCAGTCAAAGGTTGAAGCGCGGGCAGCCGCCACCGCACCGAAGTGCGGCGTTGGCTTACCGTTTGGCATTACCCGCGCAATGCGGCGGGCAGAATCAGGAAGGGAACAGCTTGCTCAGGCAGCTGAGTTTTTTCTTATAGGAACGTCGCGCTTCCAGCGCCTCTTCGAGGGTCACCGCGACAAAGCGGGCCTTCTGGTTCGGTTGCATCTGGCCGATCAAGTCGAGGTCGGCGCTGATCACCGTGCCGATCATCGCGTAGCCTCCGCCGGACACGGCGTCGCGATGCAACACGATCGGTTCGAGCCCGGCCGGGACCTGGATCGAGCCAATGGGGTAGCAACTGTCGACGATGTTCGACGGATCAGAACCGGCGCCGAACGGCTGCTCGCGGGGCTCAAAGCTCAGCGCGCTGCCGCCCTTGAAGCGGTAGCCGATGCGGTCTGCTTCCGAGCCCACCGTCCAGGGTTCGGCAAAGAAACTATGCGCGGCGGATTCGCTCAAGCGGTGGTAGTAAAGACCCGGCACCACCCGCAGAGTGATTTCGCCCCCCAAGGACTGGCGCAACGCCATGGGCAAACTGGCCCCGGCGCGGCTCTTTCCGCTGGCGATACCGACGGGCAATTCATCACCCGCCACCAGCCTGCGCCCCTGAAAACCACCGAGCGCACCCAGCGCATAAGTGGAACGACTGCCGAGCACGATCGGCACATCGATGCCGCCGGCCACCGCCACGTAAGCGCGGGCGCCAGCCTTGGGAAAGTCAAAGCGCAGCACTTGCCCGGCCTTCACCGCAAACGCCGTGTCGTGGTGCATTTCCACGCCATCGACCCGTGGGGTCATGTGCGCGCCGGACACAGCCACCAGCGCGTCTTGTTGAAACTCCAGCTCCGGCCCCAGCAACGTGCATTCCAGTGCTGCCGCCCCCGCCGGGTTACCGACCAGTTGATTGGCCGCACTCAAGGCGTACTGATCAAGCGCGCCGGAGGGCGGAATGCCCAAGTGGTAATACCCTTCGCGTCCCAGGTCCTGTACCGACGTGGCGAGACCGGGTTTGAGTACCTTGATCATGCCAACACCTCCTGCAGCGACTTGGGATAGCCAACGGGATCGGCCAGAAACGCATCCAGCGAAAACTCCACCGGCCGGATCCGCAGATCGAAGCAACCGGCTTCCACTTCGGCCACCGCGTGGTCATACGACTCACGGTCCATCGGTTTGAACTGCACGATGTCACCGGGGCGGAAAAACACCATGTGCTCTTTCAGGTACGCCAGGTTCTGCTGTGGGTCGTAGATCGGTGCCGGTGTGACGCCAAACATCTGATAACCACCGGCACCGCGCACCGAGTAGATGCAGCCAAAGCAACCGCCATGACCCAAGGTCAGTTTTGGCGTGTCGGTACGCGGGCGCAGGTATTTGGGCACCTGCAACTGCCGCTCGCGCTCGACCATCTGGAACATGAACGGCAGCCCGGCGACGAAGCCGACCATCGAGACAAACCACGGCGCACCACTGTGGGCGGCGATAAACGCGTCGACGTCCGCTAGGCCGTTGATCCGTGCGGCGTATTCCAGGTCCGTGGCGCTCGGGTCCTGATGCCGGTCGCGAAAGCGCATCAGGGTTTCGTGGGTCCAGGGGTCGTTGTACAGCACCGGAATCTCGATGATCCGCGTCTGCAACGTGCGTTCGGCGACGGCCCCGACTTCGGCGATCTTTACCGCTTCGAGCAAGGTATGAGGGGCGATGCGATCCGGGTCAAAACGGATCTGGAATGACGCGTTGGCCAGGCAGATATCGAGCACGCCATCCAGTGCCAGCCGTTCCACCGCGCGAGTGACGGCCAGGCCCTTGAAGAACGCGTCCAGGGACATGCTGTCGCTGACTTCGGCGAACAGGTGCTCATCGGCGCCAAAGCTGTAGCGGATGGGAGTGCTCATACTTCACCTCCGAAACGGCGCTCGGCCAGCCAGGTTTCCAGGGTGCCGGTGTGAAAGTCGGCGCTGTGCAGCCACGGTTGCTCCAGCAGTACGCCGTGCAGGGACAAGGTGCTGGCCATGCCAGTGAGCGTGGTTCGCCTTACCGCAACCCGCGCACGGGCCAGGGCTTCGGCGCGATCAGCGCCATGCACGATCAGCTTGGCCAGCAGCGAGTCATAGTACGGCGGCACACGGTAGCCTTGATACAGATGAGTATCGACGCGAATGCCCTCACCCTGCGGCCAGATCAGTTCCTCGACCAGCCCCGGGCTGGGAAAGAAATCCCGCGCCGGGTCTTCAGCGTTCAGGCGCATTTGCAGGGCGGCGCCGTTGAGCTGGATATCACTCTGCTTGAAGCCCAGCGGTTCACCCCCGGCAATGCGCAACATGGCCTGGACCAGATCGATGCCGGTGATTAATTCGCTGACCGGGTGCTCAACCTGAATCCGCGTATTCATCTCGATAAAGAAAAACTCGCCGGTGGCGTCGTCATACAGATACTCCAGCGTCCCGGCGCCCTTGTAGCCGAGGGATTCGGTCAGGCGCACGGCGCTGGCGCAGAGGGTTTCCCGTTGCTGCTGACTGAGGGCCGGTGACGGCGCTTCTTCAAAGATTTTCTGCCTGCGACGTTGCAGGGAACATTCCCGCTCAAACAAATGCACGGCGTGCTGACCGTCGCCCAAGACCTGCACTTCAATGTGCCGGGCCTTGCTGATAAACCGCTCCAGGTAAACCGCGCCATTGCCAAACGCGGCCTGGGCTTCACGCTGTGAGCGGGGAAACTCTTCTGTCAGTTGCTGGGCGTTTTCCGCCAGGCGAATGCCGCGCCCGCCCCCACCGGCCGAGGCTTTGATCAACAGAGGGAAGCCCACGGCTTCGGCGGCCTTAAGCGCCGATTCGACGTCGAACAATTCACCGGGGGAACCCGGCACCACCGGTACGCCGGCGGCTTGCGCAGTGCGCCGGGCCTCGGCTTTGTCGCCCATGCGCCGGATCGTGTCCGGGCTCGGGCCGACGAAAATGGCGCCGGCGGCAAGGACCGCTTCGGCAAAATCGGCGTTCTCCGAGAGAAAACCATAACCGGGGTGTACTGCATTGGCGCCGGTGGTTTTCAAGGCACCGAGCAACGCTTCGACGTTCAGGTAACTTTTATCCGCACGGGCCGGGCCAAGGACGTGGACTTCATCGGCCATGCGCGCGGCCTGGGAATCGACGTCTGCCTCGCTGCATGCCGCAACGGTGGGGATCCCCAACGCTTTGGCGGCGTGGATAATCCGCACGGCGATCTCGCCACGGTTGGCAATCAATAATTTACGAATACCTTGAGTCATGATCGCGCCCTCACTCGTCGTCGAGTGTTGCGACGACCTGACCCGGTTCCACCGGATCGCCGTCTTCTACCAGGAATGCGCTGAGGCGACCGGCCTTTCCGGCGGTCAGTTCGGAAAACTGCTTCATGACCTCGATCAGGCCAATCACCGTGTCGGCACTGACCTGCGCGCCCACCTCGACGAAGTTCGCCGATTCAGGAGTCGCTTTGCGGTAGAAGGTCCCGGGCAACGGGGTGATTACAGTGTGTTCGGCCATGTCTGTTCCTCTTGGAATAGTTGTAGAAAGGCAGGCAAAAATGAATCGGTGTGCAAGCCCTGGCATCTGTGTGCCAGGTGTCTCGTCCTGATTTAGCGCGGTGCACGAACCTCGATCCCGGCGCTGTCGAGGGCACTGCGCGTGGCTTCGACCAACGCCAGGGCGCCAGGGGTGTCGCTGTGTAAACAGATCGAATCGAATTCGATCGCCAGGTCTTCACCCTCGACCGTGCGCACCACGCCTTGCTGACAGGCACGCAGTACTCGCGCGGCCACTTGCGCCGGATCGTAGGCTCGTACGTTGCGGGTGAAGACGATGGAGCCCGTGAGGTCGTATTCGCGGTCGGCGTAGAACTCGCGGATTACCGGTTGGCCAAGCTCCTTGGCGACCCGCCAGATCACCGAGTCGGGCATGCAATACAGCAGCAACTCAGGCTCCAGGCGCTGGAGGTTTTCCACCAGCAGACGGGCGGCCTGTTCGTCCCGGGCCAGGTGCATGTAGAGCGCGCCATGGGGCTTGATGTGTTGCAGGGCTACGCCTTGAACCCGGGCGAGTTCACGCAGGGCGCCCAACTGGTAGAGCATGTCGTCGACCAGCTCCTGGGCCGGTGCATTGATGTGCCGGCGGCCAAATCCAACCAGGTCGCGGAACCCCGGGTGCGCGCCGATGGCCACGCCCAGGCGCTTGGCCTGCTCGATGGTGCGGCGCATGGTGCCGGGGTCGCCGGCATGAAAACCGGTGGCGATATTGGCTGAACTGATAAAGCCCATCAGTTCGTTGTCGACGCCATCGCCAATGGTCCATGGGCCGAAGCCTTCGCCCATGTCCGAATTGAAATCTACTGCTTGCATGACGCTTGCTCCTGACACTTGTGACTTCATGCAGGCCAAGTTAGATTCCTCCTTACCCCTTGGGAAGATCTATTAACAGATAGGGTATCTTCTGAAAAACAGATACCTCGTCATCCGGAGTGCCCATGTCACTGACCCTGCGCCAAGTCCGCTATTTCGTCGCCACCGCCGAGATCGGGCAAATTTCCCAGGCCGCGATCCATTTGAATATTTCCCAGTCGGCGGTGACCACGGCGATCAAGGAACTGGAGGGTATGCTGGGTGCGCTGTTGTTCCAGCGCTCGGCCCAGGGCATGAGCCTGACCGATGCCGGGCGGCACTTTCTGAATCGCGCGTATGTGATTTTGCGCAGTGTCGATGATGCGATGAACAGTCCGTTGCCGGACATTCGCGCCAGTGGCCTGCTGCGTCTGGCAGCGAGTTACACGGTGATCGGCTACTTCCTGCCGCACCACCTGCAACGCCTGGAACACTGGCATCCTGACGTGGCCATCGAAGTCCACGAACAGGAACGGACGGCCATCGAAGAAGGCCTGCTGGAAGGTCGATTCGACATGGCCGTGGTGCTTACCGCGAACCTCACTCACCCGGACATCGTCTCGGAAATTCTCTTCAACTCCGAACGACGGCTTTGGCTGCCCAGCCACCATCCACTGTGCGAACGTTCAGCGGTCAGCCTCGCCGACGTGGCGAAAGAACCCTACATCCTGCTGACCGTCGACGAAGCCGAACAAAGCGCCATGCGCTACTGGGAACACGCGCACCAACAGCCGAACGTGCGGGTGCGCACCAGTTCAGTGGAAGCGGTGCGCAGCATGGTCGCCAATGGCAGCGGCGTGGCGATCCTTTCGGACCTGGTGCACCGCCCTTGGTCACTGGAAGGAAAACGCATCGAGACCCTCACCGTCACCGATAGAGTGACGCCCATGAGCGTTGGTCTGGCGTGGCATCGCGAGCGCGAATTCAGCCCGGCCATGCAGGCGTTTCGTAATTACTTCCACGATGCGTTTTTGGCGCCGCAACAACTGTCTGCGCGACGCTGAAGTCGAGCAAAGTTCGTCAAGCTTTACAGCGCTGGTTTGTCACTGCGCGCCTTGAGATTGGCTTTGAGCTGTTCGCTCATCGGCATGTTCAGGTTCATTCCTTTTGGAGGAATCGGTGATTGAAACCACTTGGTGTATAGCCTTTCGAATTCGCCCGACTCCATCAGGCGGGTTATGGTGCCATCGACCAATTGCTTGAATTCAGGATCATCTTTGCGAAGCATGCAGCCGTAGGGTTCGACTTGCAGCGCATCACCCACGACTTCGAGCGAATCAGGATTTTTCGAGTTCGCCATGAGGCCAAACAGCAGGATATCGTCCATGGCAAACGCCACGGCACGATCATTTTCAACCAGCGCCATGGAGTCGTCATAGTCTTTGCCCAAGACGACCTGTACGTCTAGATTGTTGTCGGCACTGTATTGGCGAAGGACCTTCTCGTTCGTGCTGCCAACGGTACTGGCGACAGTCTTCTTTGCGAGATCGGCGTAGTTCTTTATGCCGGAGGTCTTCTTGGTCAACAGGCGCGTGCCTGTGTAGAAATGGCTAATTGCAAAAGCCACATCCTTGCCACGGGCAGCGTTGTTGGTGGTGGATCCGCACTCCAGATCGTATGTGCCATTGACCAGCAACGGAATGCGGGTTTGCGAAGACACCGGAATGTGAGCCACTTCCAGGTTCGGCTTGTTGAGCTTCCTGCGCACATCATCAACGATGGCATCGGTTAAATCGACTGAGAAACCTACGGCTTCGGCAGGACTGATCAAGTAGCTGAAAGGTACCGACGCCTCCCGGTAAGACACGGTGATTTTGTTACTGTCGGAAACTTTTTCGAGTGTCTGCGAATTCGCGGGAGATGCAATGGCGGACAAGCCTGCGGCGAGGATTGTCGTTGCTACGAAATATGAGGTTTTCATGGGACACCCTTGAAAGTATGAAAAAGGCAAAGACATCTCAAAACACACTGAAAAACGTAAAGGATGTGAGCACCAATTTCCGGCGTGTCTACGAAACGTTATTGCCAACACTACGCTCAGGGACGGTAGATACTTTGCGCCAGATCAGAAAACCGAGGCATGTGCGAAATCGCACGAATTTCATCGCGATGTTCAGGCGGCAGCTTTAATCGGGGATTACTTCGCGAAATGCCGACACGTCTGGAGCCGAATCATGAGCAAACAACCTCAGCCCCGCAGCCGCTCCAACCCTCAGCCCAGATCCCGCCCGATGGTGCCCGACTTGCCCAGCAAAACGGGCAATAAGTCCGGTGGCTTGCGCGGACGGCACGGGCGTGAGGCGCATCCATTGCTGCCATCGATAGTCACCATCAACTCAATGAAGTTCTCTTAAAAACTCCGGGGCGTAACATCGCCTCCATACCAAACAACTACACCCCGGAGCACACCATCATGAAACGCCAAATCCTTCTCAGCATCGCTTTCTCGGTTTTTGCAGTTAACGCTTTCGCCGCTTCTTCTGCTCACCCGGTTGTCGCTGAAGGCGGCTCGGATCGTCTGATTGAAAGTCGTGTGGCTGAGGGTGGTTCGGATCGTCTGATCGAAAACCGCGTTGCTGAAGGTGGTTCCGATCGTCTGATCGAAAACCGCGTCGCTGAAGGTGGTTCGGATCGCCTGATCGAAAACCGCGTCGCTGAAGGTGGTTCCGACCGTCTGATCGAAAACCGCGTTGCTGAAGGTGGTTCGGATCGCCTGATCGAAAACCGCGTCGCTGAAGGTGGTTCCGACCGTCTGATCGAAAACCGCGTCGCTGAAGGTGGTTCCGACCGTCTGATCGAAAACCGCGTCGCGGAAGGTGGTTCCGACCGTCTGATCGAAAACCGCGTCGCTGAGGGTGGTTCTGACCGCCTGATCGAAAGCCGCGCTGCCTGAATGAATGGCTTTACTGCGGCATCCAACAAGAAGCCCGGCCTGACATGCCGGGCTTTTTTACGCTCTGTTTTTACTCAGTCAAGCTCTGGACAGGCAGAACGGGCGCACAGTGCTGCCACAAACGTCCTTCGATGAGCACCTGACTCTGCAATGGGACGATCGTGGTTGGTACCAGAGTCAATCCACGATAAACAACTTCGCGCCTGTGGTGCTGAAAGATCGATGCCCCTCAGCGTTGTTGCCCACCTGATAGCTCATCCCCGCTGTAAGCGTGAATTGGCGACCATCCTCCAGTTCCGTGTGCAACTCGCCTTCCAGGCACAACAGGATATGCCCTCTCCAGCACCAGTGATCGGCCAGATAACCAGGACTGTATTCAACCATCCGCACACGCGTCGAACCAAACTGACAGGTTCGCCAATAGGCAGTGCCCGTCTGTCCGGCGTACTGGACAGGTTCGACAGTCGACCAATCGGTCGTACCAAAGGGAACATCCGTTAGATCCATGGGTGGCTCATCAATGACAGAGGATCTGTGGACCGTACCGCTCCAGTGGGGTTCTCGATAGATACAGATGCCCCGCATTTACGAGATACAGGCGCCCATCCAACCAAGATTGCCAGCTTGCAATCACTGACTCAAATGGATGCCGCTACGCCCATGCCAATCAAGCTCTGCGCGTGGAGCAATACTCCACAATGAGCTGAGTGACCCCTGCCACCATCGCCTGATCCGCTTCAGGTGAGGCGAACAGCCGACATTGCGCATCCGGCAATGCCGGCAATCCTTGTTCAGCCCCGATAACCGCCAGCCCCTGCCCCAACTGACTGAGAGGCATGGGCGCTATCGCGAAGCCTGCCAGTGCCGCCGCCCGCAACCCGGCGGTGCTGCTGCACAACATTGCCGTGCGTTGGGCGATTCCCGCCTGCGCCAGTCTCGTCAACGCGGCTTCGCGATAAGGGCACGGCGCGGGGAACAGGGCCAGCGGCAACGGCGTCGGTAACCGGGTGACGGGTTGCGCCGACCACGCCCACACCAGCGGCTCCTGCCACAGCAGCAACCCCGCTTCGCTGGTTTCGCACAACGAACCGATGACCACGTCCAGTTGCCCTTGCTTCATCAGCGTCAGCAACGAACCGGGGATGTTCACCTGCACCTCGATTTCCATCCCGGGGTACTGCGCCGCGAAATCCTGAACAGTGCGCAGCAATCGAGACTCGACAAAATCTTCGGACAACCCGATCCGCAACCGCCCGTGAAACGGTGTGCCTGTCAGGTCAGTCCAGGCATCACGGTTCAGCGTGAGGATCGTGCGTGCGTAAGCGACCAGGCGCTCGCCATCGGCCGTCAGTTGCTGGGAACGGGTGGTACGCGTCAACAGCGGCTTACCAATCTGCTCTTCCAATCGCCGCACATGACCACTGACCGCCGACTGAGTCAGGTGCAGCTTCTGGGCGGCACGGCTGAAGCCGTCTTCATCGACGACCGTGACAAATGTCTTGAGCAGCAACGTGTCGAACATAGTTTTATTCGTGATTAATCTAGTTGGAATTTACGATTTATATTTCAAATACAACTATGTTGCAATGCGTCACCTGCCCCGCCCTCATCATTCAAGGTGTGCCATGACAACCCTTCTGCATATTCAATGCTCTCCACGCAAACAGCGCTCGGCTTCCCTCGAAGTCGCTCGCAGTTTCATTGCGCGTTATCAAGCAAACACCCCGGACACAGAAATCGTCACCCTCGACCTCTGGAACATGGCGCTGCCGGAATTTGATGATGTGGCGATGGAGGCCAAATACGCCGGGCTCAGTGGCACGCCGTTGACCACAGCGCAACAGGAGGCCTGGAACACGTTGAAAGAACTGGCTGCGCACCTGCACCGCGCCGATGTACTGGTGATGTCCGTACCGCTGTGGAATTTCAGCATCCCTTACAAACTCAAGCACTTCATCGACCTGATTTCGCAGAAGGACATCCTGTTCAGCGTTGACCCGGAACGCGGTCTGGAAGGCATGCTGCACAACAAACGCGCCGTGGTGATGTACGCCCGCGGCCTGGATTTTTCGGCGCAGTCGATCACACCGGCGGAGCGCTTCGACTTTCAGAAGCCCTACGTGGAAGCCTGGCTGAGATTTATCGGCGTCACGGATGTGCATTCGGTGATTGTGGAGAAAACCATCCTGGGGGAAGACGTTGACCTGCGCGCGCGTGAGGCTGCGACTCAGCAGGCCAGGCGTCTGGCAGACCGCTTCATCCCCTCCCCCGCAATAATGGCAGCAGGTATCTGAGGGTTTTGAAGCACGGCCTGCGAGACCTAACCTCTTATGGCCGTTCTCTGCTGTCCGAACAGGTCGACTGGCACGATTTGATGCCGAGCAACGTATAGACAGGGCAGAAACGGAAAATACCAGTGGCCAGCGGCACTAAACCTATCCAGCCCCATACGCCGATCACCCCGGACAGACTAAGGCCAATGAGAAGCAGACCGGCGACAATGCGCAGGGTTCGATCAATGGTTCCGACATTCGCTTTCATGGCGATCTCCCGATCAATGGTTGCGCCGGGTCTCCAGCGCAGTAAACAACAACATGCCGGCCAGCATGGCCAACATGAATAGGATTATTTGCCAGCGTCCTGTCAGCAGAATGGCCACTGCGGGGCCAGGACAAATGCCTGCTATTCCCCAGCCGATGCCAAACAACAGGCTCCCGCCAATCAGGCGTGGGTCCAACTCACGTTTGATCGGTAGCTGCATTGGCTTTCCCAGCAGCGAACTGGATTGCCGGCGTGCCCAGGTCAGCGGGCCAATGGCTATGCCGATTGCGCCGACCATGACCAACGCCAAGGAAGGGTCCCAGGCACCGGTCAGATCCAGGAAAGCGAGTACTTTGCTCGGGTTGGCCATGCCGGCCAGAAGCAGACCCAAGCCGAACAGCAGACCCGCAATGAATGCACTCAGTTTGATCATGTCCAACCTCCCAGAAGATGACGCAGGACAAACACTGTGGCGAAACCACTGAACATGAAGCACGCAGTGGCAACCATCGATCGCGGCGAAAGGCGCGATATGCCGCACACCCCATGGCCACTGGTGCAACCTGAACCGTATCGTGTGCCGATGCCCACCAATACACCGGCGACGATCAGCCCGAACCAGCCAGTTTTGAATTCGATCTGCGGCAGCGTGGCGAACAAGCCCCATAGAATCGGTGCGATGAGCAGGCCCAGGAGAAAAAGTGCTTTCTCACTCACCCCCTCGCTCCCACGCTGTAAAAGACTGCCGATCAGACCGCTGATGCCTGCGATACGCCCGTTGGCGACGACGAATAGACTGGCCGCCAAGCCAATCAGTGCGCCACCGGCAAGGGATGACCAAGGGGTGAAGTTGAGCCAGTCGACATTCATGAAGATTCTCCGGCACGAAATGGTTGATAGAGGGTGTGGATGACTGCCAATGCAGCGGGATTGCCGATGCGATCGAACACCTGCTTTGCGTCACGGCGACGTATGCACATGACTAAATAGCTTTCACTAGCAAGGCCACCGCCACCACCATGGAAACTGCGGCGAAGCCTTTTTGTAAGTGTGGACCCGCCAGCCGTGCAGCGATCAGACGCCCGCACACCATTCCGACCAATGCGCCAATGGAAAACGGAAGGGCGACCGCCCACTGCAAATGCCCGGCTGCGGAGCTTGCAGCAACGCCGGAAATGGAAACCAGCGCAATAACGGCAAGAGACGTTGCAAGCACCGATTGCGCTGTCAAATTGGTGTATCGCTGGAGTGCCGGCACCATCACAAAGCCACCGCCCACGCCGAGCAAGCCGGAAAGCCCGCCCGCGACAATGCCGGAAACGGTGAGTGCCCATGCACACGGCCCCGTCCAGTTAATCTTTCCTCGGTTCACGTCCAATAGACAAGGCGGTGGTTTGGATGTGACGGGGGTCTTCGACTCCGTGGAGGGAGTGAGCGATCGTTGATAGACCCGGAACGCAACGTACATCAGCACGAAGGCAAACATGATCGTCAACGGACGGTTAGGCGTGTGCTGCGCCAGCCAAAGGCCAAGTGGAGAACAGACGATGCCCGCGCCTGCAACTAAAAGCGCCGCTTTATAGCGGACGGTGCCGTTTTTGAGTCCCATTACGGCACCCAGGGTCGCGGCTAAACCGACAGCCAGTAAACCGATTGGCCCTGCCTCGGCCATGCTCAATCCCACTCCAAACACCAGTAATGGAACAGCCAGTATTCCTCCACCGGCGCCGGTCAGCGCCAGAATGACGCCAACAGTAAGCCCGAGCAGTAAGACGACGGTCATCTCAGTATCCTTGCTTTCAGGTCTGATTTCATACGTCAGCCAACTCAGGTTTTGCCATCCACTCATGGCCCTTGAGCATTCCCTTCCAATACAGCGGTGGAAGAATCCGCTCTTTGAGCAGCCATGCCAGCCTCGATGGCCGGGTACCGTCAATCAGCCAGGATGGAAAGCTGGGGGCGACCTTGCCGCCATAGGTGAACTCAGCCAATACGATCTTGCCGCGTTCAACCGTCAGCGGGCAGGAGCCGTAACCGTCGTAATGGGCACTGCCTTTGGCTTTACCCATTGCGGCCAACACATTATGGGCAACGACGGGCGCCTGCTTGCGTGCTGCAGCCGCGGTCTTGGCGTTGCTGGTGTTGGTGGCGTCTCCCAGCGCGTGAATATTGACCCAGGTTTTATGCCGCAGAGTGGCTGGGTCGACATCAATCCAGCCCGCCGCGTCAGCGAGAGGGCTGACGCGAATGAAATCGGGTGCAATCTGCGGTGGCACCACATGAAGTAGATCGAAGTCGCGCGTAACAAGATGGGCGCTGCCATCCGGGTTGACGCAGTTGAACGTTGCAGTCCGTGCAGGCCCATTCACGCTGGTGAGTGTGTTGCCGAAATTCAGGTCGATACCATAGGCCTTGATGTATTCCATCAGTGCGGGCACGTAGTCGGGAACTCCGAAAAGCAACGCGCCGGCGCTGCAAAACTCGATCTCGACCTTGTCCAATACACCGGTACGTTTCCAATGATCGGCAGATAAGTACATGGCTTTTTGCGGCGCCCCGGCACATTTGATCGGCATGGGCGGTTGCGTGAAAATGGCTCGGCCACCACGCAGTTGCTGCACCAGTTCCCACGTATAGGGGGCAAGCTGATACAGGTAGTTTGAAGTCACGCCGTTGCGGCCCAGGGTGTCCGACAAGCCTTCGATTGCATGCCAATTGAGCTTGAGGCCAGGGCACACGATCAGTTGCTCGTATTTGACGACTCTGCACCCATCAAGAATGACGGCATTTCTCTCGGGTTCGAAAGCAGCGACCGCCGACTTGATCCAATGCACACCGCGAGGGATGGTCGTGCCCATCGTTCTGGCAGTTTGTGGCGCATCGAAGACTCCACAGCCGACCAGTGTCCAGCCAGGCTGGTAGTAGTGCACATCGGCCGGGTCGATGATGGCAACGTCGAGTCCAGGTTCTCGTGCCAGCAAACTGGAAGCGGTCGCGATACCTGCCGCACCGCCCCCGATGATGACCACGGTATGCTGCGCCTCGGCCACTTCGACCGGCGTGCGCCCCTGATTCGCGATCCGGCGAATGACGCCTTTCATATCGAACCCGGCTTTTTTGGCCGTCTCAACGATCTGTGGCAGGGATTGCTGGCCCGCTTGTGACAGTGCCCACATCGTTGTCGAGCGCATGCCGGAACGGCAATAGGCCAACACCGGCTTTGGCAGTGTTTCAAGGAGCTTGCCGAAGGCAATACCTTGCTCGTCAGTGACTTTGCCTGACTCTGCGGGGAGGTAGTGCGCCTCGATGCCGGCCGCTTCGGCGGCTCGTTTGATTTCGGCAAACAAGGGCTGATCACTGCCTTCGCCATCGGGACGGTTACACACGACGGTGCGAAAACCGGCTTCTTTGAGTTCAGCCAATTGGTTGGGGAAAATCTGTTCTGATACCGACAGTCCGGGCGCAAGGTGGCGAATGTCCATAAGGATCTCCGTTATGGGTATTTTTCTTATGCGTTTTCTGGGAAAGGCAACGTCAGGCGACGTTGAGCGGGATTTTCAGGTAGCGCGTTCCGTTCGCTTCAGGCTCGGGCAAGTGCCCTGCTCGCATGTTGACCTGAACCGATGGCAGGATCAGTGTCGGCATTTCCAACGATGCATCACGCTTTGTGCGCATCGCCACAAACTCCTCTTCGCTGATGCCATTACGCACATGAACGTTGTGCGCGCGCTGGTCTGCAACGGTGCTGACGAACTGCACCTCGCGGCCACCCGGCTGGTAGTCGTGACACATGTACAGCAAGGTATTGGCCGGCAGACTCAGCACCTTGTTGATTGACTGGAACAACGTGCGCGCATTGCCGCCGGGAAAGTCACAGCGTGCAGTACCGTAGTCGGGCATAAACAAGGTATCGCCAACGAAGGCAGCCGTTTCGATCCCATCGCTGATGACATACGTCATACAGGCGGGTGTATGGCCGGGTGTATGGAGCGCGTGGCATTGCAGCGTGCCAATGGCAAACGGCTCGTCATTGACGAACAGGTGATCGAACTGGCTTCCATCGCGGGCCATATCGCGACCTGTATTGAACAGCGTGCCGAACACCTCCTGCACCGTAGAAATCTGACTGCCGATCCCTATTTTCCCACCGAGCTTTTCCTTCAGGTAGGGCGCGGCCGTCAGGTGGTCTGCGTGGACGTGAGTCTCAAGAATCCAGTCGACCCTCGCATTGAGTTCCTTCACCCTCGCAATCAACTTGTCGGCAGACGTTGTGCTGGTGTGGCCGGACTTAGGGTCGTAATCAAGTACGCTGTCGATCAAAGCGCAGTGGTGGGTCGCCTCATCCAGCACAAGATAGCTGACGGTATTGGTAGCAGAATCGAAGAATCCTTCGACGTGAAGTTTTACACTCATTGGCCTGTCTCCTTAGGGGGCTTTTACCAAGCCGCTCACACTGAGGCAGATATAGCAATAAGTCTGCCAAGCCCTACCCGCACAAATATATGCTCTTACCTATTTGATTTTATTAAGTTTATTTTTTTCAGCATGGTTTGAGTTTTTCTACATTCACCTGGATTTACTGCCATTGGCAGTGCTTGTTGACAGAGGTGGCAGTGCCACAACAGGATGGATGGATTCTCAGGAGCCACGATGAAGATTATCCTGCCCGCCCCACCCCACTCACTCCCGCACTCGGATCAAGTGCAGTCACTTGTTTCGTTTCTTGAGTACGAACCCCAGCCGATGATCGTTCTCGATCCGGACTACAACATTCTGGCTGCCAACACGGCCTATCAGCGGCAGTTTGGCAGTGCTGACAAGCCCTTTATCGGCCATAAGTGTTATCAAATCTCACACCATTACGATGTCCCCTGTGATCAGGCGGGTGAGAACTGTCCGATGAAAAAGGCGCAGGAAATGCGCGGACCGGATCGCGTTTTGCACATTCACCACACGCCTCGCGGTCCTGAGCATGTCGACGTCGAATTGCGCCCGATTCTAGATGAGCACGGTGTTATTACTGCCTATGTGGAGCGTCTGACACTGGTTCGCAGCGCATCAGCGCGGCCCAGCAACGAAGGGTTGGTCGGCCGTTCACCCGCCTTTAACCGTGCCCTGTCGGAGCTGCAGCGGGTGGCACCCTCAATGCTGCCGGTGCTGCTGCTCGGTGAGTCCGGTACGGGCAAAGAACTGTTCGCCCGCGCCGTACATGAAACCAGCGAGCGGGCCACTGGACCCTTTGTCGTCGTTGATTGCTCTGGCTTGACTGAAACGTTATTTGAGAGCGAGCTGTTCGGCCATGAAAAAGGAGCATTCACCGGTGCCACCATGCGTAAGCCTGGCCTGGTTGAAACGGCCCAGGGCGGCACGTTGTTTCTCGATGAGATTGGCGATGTTCCGCTGGCGATGCAGGTGAAACTGTTGCGCCTGATCGAGTCGGGCACCTATCGCCGTGTCGGGGGTGTCGAGACCCTTCACGCTAACTTCAGGTTAATAGCGGCGACCCACAAACCACTGGAAAAAATGATGGAGAAAGGTGAGTTCAGGCAGGACCTGTACTACCGCATCAGCGCCTTCCCCATTCAGTTACCTCCCTTGCGCGACCGAATTGAAGACATTGGGTTGCTGGTGAATTCATTTCTGCAACGCGCCGGTTCAGGCAAGCGCCGACTGACAATAGACGCTGATGCGCTGACGCAATTGCAGCGGTTTTCATGGCCCGGCAATATCCGTGAGTTACGCAATGTTCTGGAAAGAGCCAGTCTGTTTGCTGACGATGGTGTGATTCGCTCCATACATTTGCCTCAGGTATCCGTGGTGGCATCTGCTCAGGCCTCTACTTCAACTGCTTTCGATGGCAGCTCGCTGGTACAGGAACTGGCTACTTTCAAAGGTACCCGCGCTGAACTGGCCAAGCACCTTGGAATTAGCGAACGTACTTTGTACAGACGATTGAAAGAACAAGGTTTGGCCTAGTAGTGAGTGCTCACGCCGTAAGACTGCCAATGACTGCCAACCCTGGCAGATTGGCAGCTCACTGACCTGCCAACACATTCCGCGCATCGCTGGATTAGTATCTAACCGCCTGTTTTAAAACGATAAAAACTTACCTCTCCCCCTTGGCATGCCGTGTGCTAACTGCATAGTCATGACCATTTCCGACAAACGACTGCGACGCCATCTGCTCACAGCAGTAGTGATCAAGCTACTGGTGCTGACAGTGCTGTGGTGGCTGTTCATCCGGGATTCGCACGTCAGTGTCGACTCGAACACCATCGGCGACAGATTCGGTGTACCCACCTCGACTCAAGGGGCAAGCAAGTGATTTCAGAACACCTGGTGGATTTGTCTCGGCTGCAGTTTGCAGCCACTGCGCTTTATCACTTTCTTTTTGTACCGCTCACGGTTGGCATGGTCTGGCTGCTGGTCATCATGGAAAGTGTCTATGTGATGACCGGTAATGTTATCTGGAAAGACATGACGCGCTTCTGGGGCAAGTTGTTCGGCATCAACTTCGCCCTGGGGGTGACTACGGGCATCACCCTGGAATTCCAGTTCGGTACCAACTGGGCGTATTACTCGCATTACGTCGGCGACATCTTCGGAGCCCCACTGGCGATCGAGGGCATGATGGCGTTCTTTCTTGAATCGACCATGATCGGCCTGTTCTTTTTTGGTTGGGATCGTCTGAAGAAAGAGCACCACTTGCTGGTCACGCTGCTGATGGCGATTGGTACAAACCTTTCAGCCTTGTGGATTCTGATCGCCAATGGCTGGATGCAGAACCCGGTGGGTTCAGAATTCAGTTACATCACCATGCGCATGGAGATGGTTGATTTTTGGGCAGTGGTTTTCAATCCGGTAGCACAGGCCAAGTTTGTGCACACCGTCTCAGCCGGTTATGTCACCGGTTCGATGTTTGTGCTGTCGATTTCCAGTTGGTACTTGCTCAAGAATCGTGATGTCGAGTTTGCCAAACGCAGTTTCCGGGTGGCGGCGGCCTTTGGTCTCGCATCAGTGCTGAGCGTGATCGTGTTGGGTGACGAGTCGGGTTACACGGTGGGTGAGGCGCAGCAAACCAAGATGGCAGCCATGGAGGCCATGTGGGAAACGAAGCCTGCTCCGGCTGGCCTGACATTGGTGGCCAGTATTAATGAAGCCGAGTCCAAAAATAACTGGGAAGTTGAAGTGCCGTGGCTGATGGGCCTGATTGGCACACGATCAGTCAGCAAGCAGATTCCAGGCATTCATGAGATCAAAGAAAAGAACCGCGCTCGTATTCTCCGAGGAATTACCGCCGTCAATGCCCTTGAAGCCGTCAGAGCCAATCGCACCGATTCGGCAGCTCTGAAGACATTCGATGAATACAAAACCGATCTGGGCTTTGGCCTGTTGCTCAAGAAGTATGTCGAGGACGTCAACCAGGCCACGCCGGCCATTATCGAAAAGGCCGTAAACGATACCGTACCGCGCGTGACACCTATGTTCTGGGGGTTCCGGATCATGGTCGCGCTAGGTTTTGCCATGCTTGTGCTCTTCGGACTTGCCTTTTTGGAGCACCTTGAAGTCGACCTGCACACGACGCCGCTGGTTACTGCGTTGGGCACTCTGCATGCTGCCTGCGCCATGGATTGCCTGCGAGCTGGGCTGGTTCGTCGCTGAATACGGCCGCCAGCCCTGGACCATTTACGGCGTGCTGCCGACCCACATGAGCGTATCCACGCTTAGCGTCAACAACCTCTATGGCTCGCTGGCGGGATTCATCGTTTTCTACACCGTGCTGCTGGTGGTTGAAATGTTCCTGATGGTCAAGTTTGCCCGTCAAGGTCCTGGCAGCCTCGGTACTGGCCGTTATGTACACGATGCCCATTTGAAGGAACTCCACCATGCTTGATTACTTCACCCTGAAAATTATCTGGTGGGTGCTGGTCGGTGTATTGCTGATCGGCTTCGCCATCATGGATGGCCACGACATGGGGGTCGGCACGCTGCTGCCCTTTGTCGGCCGCAATGACATGGAGCGGCGCGTCGTTATCAATACCGTCGGTCCGCATTGGGATGGTAATCAGGTCTGGTTCATTACTGCGGGTGGCGCATTGTTTGCGGCGTGGCCTGTGGTGTATGCCACCGCATTCAGCGGATTCTACTGGGCGATGATTCTGGTCCTCTGGGCGCTGTTCTTCCGCCCGGTGGGTTTTGACTATCGCAGCAAGATCCACAACTCCACCTGGCGCAGTACTTGGGATTGGGGACTCTTTGTGGGTGGAGCAGTGCCGCCTCTGGTGTTCGGGATTGCGTTTGGCAACCTGCTGCAAGGTGTGCCGTTCCACTTTAACGACCTGCTGGTTTCGACCTACACCGGCAGCTTCTGGCAACTGCTCAACCCCTTCGCGTTACTCACCGGCGTTGTAAGCAGCGCAATGATCACCCTGCAAGGTGGTGCTTATCTGGCACATCGCACTGAAGGGGTTATCCAGGCGAGGGCAATCAAAGGCGGGGTGGGTGCAGCGATCGTGCTCGTGTGTTCATTTATCGTTGCCGGCATCTGGCTGCAATGGATTGATGGCTATCGCATTACATCGGTAGTTGATACGGCAGGACTGCCTGACATTCTCAGCAAGTCCGTGGTGCGCGAAGCGGGAGCCTGGATGGCCAACTATGGCCATTATCCTTTGCTGTGGCTGCTGCCCGCACTGGGATTGATCGGCGCAGCAGGTGCCGCCGTGCTGTTGATGGCGCGCCATACACTTTCAGCGTTTATTGCGTCATCGCTTTCAGTCATCGGTGTTATCTGCACGGCCGGCGTATCGATGTTTCCGTTCGTCATGCCGTCATCAACGATGCCTGAGGCAAGTCTTACCGTGTGGGACAGCGTCGCCAGTCACTTAAGCCTGGCCATCATGTTCTGGGCCGCGTTGATCTTCATGCCACTGATTGTGCTTTATACCTCGTGGGCGTATCGCGTCATGCGGGGCAAGATCACCGTTGCACAGATCAAAGCCAACGAACATTCCGCCTATTAGTGCCGGCAAAGGAGTAATGAACATGTGGTATTTCGCCTGGATGCTGGGGGTCGGTTTTGCATTGCTACTGGCTATATTGAACGCGATGTGGGGCGAGAACGAAGTTGGCCGAGCCTTGAGCGACAACGACGAGACGCTGTCATGATGCCGCGCGTCGCTAACACTCAACCAACCTCACACCTTCATTTGCCGAGTTTGGTGATCGCTTTAGCAATCATGCTCGCTTGTACGCTCTATCCTCCCATGATGGCCGCTCCTGACGGGAAGCCTGACCACGCGCTGGCTACAGCATTATTCGCAGCCATGAGCGTGGCCTTTGTGAAAGGTGTGGGTTTTGTCCCGCGGATGCTCGTCTGGCGCTGGCTTCTCTCAGGCTGGACTTGTTTCGTGTTACTTGCCGTTGCTGGCTGGGTAAAGTTTCTACAGTGAGGACTGACGACACGATTTGATCTGAGTCTTCAACATAAGGAACTGAGGCCGGTCAGATCATGCTCAGATCGGCCAGCGCCGCTCGCTCACTGATGGTTATTTCGCCAACCTAACGAGTGACTGCCGCCCTCCTGGTCCCCGCAAACGCACTCGTCCCCAGCCAGCGCCACAGGTTTTCCGCGTCCTTGACCGCGCCATCCACACGCAGCTCTTGCGACTCAAGCACCTCCCGCGGTGTGCGGTCGCCCGCCCACACTTCGGTCAACGCGCGCACGCTGGAGTCCACCACCAGCGTCAGCTCGCGGCCCGGGTCATCGCGGCATAGATCCGCCACGCCCTGCTCCACCACCAGCCACCACGCTTGCTCGCCGGGCCGCGCGTCGCGGAACGTGAACTGGATGACCACCGGTCGCGACGGAAACGTCTCAATGCGCACGAACCGCCGCACATCCCACATCAGCAGGCCGGCGTCGAGTTGGTCATCGCGCAGGCGACTGCCGATCCAGCGCGCTCCCCAGTGCCCCAGCGCCATGATGATGGGGCGCAGTTCCTCGCCCGCCGCGGTCAGGCTGTACTCCCAGACTTTGCCGGTGGCCGTGCGGTGTACGACGCCGATGTCTTCCAGATGGCGTAGCCGTTGTGCCAGCAGATTGGTGGACATTCGGGGGACGCCACGGTGCAGTTCGTTAAAGCGTTTGCTGCCGCACAGCAGCTCGCGCACCACCAACGGTGTCCAGCGCTCGCACAGGGCTTCAGCACCGCGGGCGACTGTGCAGAACTGGCCGTAGCTCTCTTCCATTGCCTGGACTCCGCAACTGCAACGCTTCACTTTTTGAACTAGCCCGGCCCCTTCGCCACGCGCACGCTCAAGCCTTCGAAAGCCAAAAGCCAATGGAGAACGCCATGACCAAGGTAGCCATCATTCAGCGCCCGCCGGTGCTGCTCGATCGCAGCGCGACGATCGCCCGGGCCGTGCAATCGGTCGCCGAGGCGGCGGCAGCAGGCGCCTCGCTGATCGTTTTGCCCGAATCGTTCATTCCCGGTTACCCGTCGTGGATCTGGCGACTGGCGGCGGGCAAGGACGGGGCTGTCATGGGCCAGTTGCACACGCGGCTGCTGGCCAACGCGGTCGATATCGCCAACGGTGATCTGGGCGAATTATGCGAAGCCGCCAGGGTTCACGCCGTGACGATTGTGTGCGGCATCAATGAATGCGACCGATCTACGGGAGGCGGCACGCTCTATAACAGCGTAGTCGTTATCGGTGCGGACGGCGCAGTGCTCAACCGCCATCGCAAGCTGATGCCGACCAATCCGGAGCGCATGGTGCATGGCTTCGGTGATGCATCCGGGTTGCGTGCGGTCGATACACCGGTCGGCCGCGTCGGTGCGCTGATCTGCTGGGAAAACTACATGCCGCTGGCGCGCTATTCCCTGTATGCCCAAGGGGTGGAGATCTATATCGCGCCCACCTACGACACCGGCGAAGGCTGGATCAGCACGATGCGGCACATTGCACTTGAAGGCCGCTGTTGGGTGCTCGGCAGCGGCACCGCGCTGCGCGGCAGTGACATTCCCGAGGACTTTCCAGCGCGTATGCAACTGTTTGCGGATCCGGACGAATGGATCAACGATGGCGACTCGGTGGTGGTCAGTCCTCAAGGCCGGGTTGTGGCCGGCCCCTTGCATCGGGAGGCCGGCATTCTGTATGCGGACATTGACGTCGCACTCGTGGCGCCGGCGCGACGGGCGCTCGACGTCACCGGGCATTACGCGCGCCCTGACATTTTCGAACTGCACGTGCGGCGCTCGCCAGCGATACCGGTTCACTACATCGACGAGTGAAGACAGGCATCCGCGCTGTATCGGCCATTGATAAAGGAGTCATGCCATGAGCATTGAACGGTCGTACAAAGGCAGTTGTTTCTGCGGTGCAGTCGAGTTCACCGTCAGCGGCGAACCGGCCGCAATGGGCTATTGCCATTGCGAGTCGTGTCGGCATTGGTCAGCAGGACCGGTCAATGCCTTCACGCTGTGGAAACCCGACGCGGTGCAAGTGACTCGGGGCGCCGACAACATCGGCACCTACAACAAGACACCGCGCAGCTACCGCAAATGGTGCAAGACGTGTGGCGGGCACCTCTTTACGGACCACCCCGAGATGGGGCTGATTGACGTGTATGCCGCGGTCATTCCGGATCTCGCGTACTCGCCGGCTGTCCACGTGCACTATCAGGAGACGGTGCTGCGGCTCAAGGATGGATTGCCGAAGCTGAAGGATGTTCCCGGCGAGTCAGGGGGATCGGGGATCATCGTGGAGGAATAGTGCTGGCAAAAGAAGAGTCCGGGATTGCAGCTTATGCCGGTTGCTGCTTGATCGGCGCTCAAGCAGCGGCACAACTGAAAACGGGCACCGTAAAGGCGCCCGTTTTTTTTCGGTGTAGTCGCTTACATCAACCGATACGGCTTCAACGCCCGGCCAGGCAGCAGACCGATTCAGCCTCGCGGGTCAGTACGGGTTTTTTGATCCCGAGGAAGCCGCGTTACTCAACCCTTTCGCGTTGTGATCGCCTGGAGTCGAGGTCGAAATCGCACCGGCTTTGGTGACGCCGCGCGTATCTCTGGATTGGGCGATGCCTGAAGTCGTTGAGCCTTTACTGCGATCACCGTTGCGTTCACTGCCATAGTGGTTTCCGCTTTCACCACGGTCGCGAACGGCCTTGCCGGCATGATCGCTGGACAGTCCCTTTCCACGGCCACTGCTGTCAGCGTTGCCGGCGTGACCGGACCCGCTGTGACCACCACCCGTGCCACCGCCATGGCCACCTCCATTGCCACCGCCGTTACCGCCACCTCCTCCATTGCCACCGCCACCACCACCACCACCACCACCACCACCACCACCCTCTTTCGCATAGGCGGAGTTCATGACGGACAGGTCAACGGGGAGCAATGGCGCAGCCGCAAGCATCAGGGCGCAGGACATGACAGCAAAAAGACTCTTGTTCTTTAAAAGCATGGTGGCTTCCGTAGGTTGATATCGCATGCCATAGGACGCAAGAATCCCATTTCGGTTCCTGGCCCTGCGACGGACGGACTGCAATGGATGCGGGCTCTGATCAGCATCAGAGCCTGGAATGAATCACGAGGCTTTTGTGAGTGGATTCCAATCGCATTCGCCACTCAAGCGCTAATCAAACGCACCGTTCAACACTTCATAAATGAGCCCGGTGGCCAGCGCCACCAAGATCAAATCGGTCCCCGCTTGCTGCCATTCGTATCCGTCGTAATGAGGCAGCCTGCCAACCAGGCGGCCATCCAGTTTTTTGGCAATGCCGGGAGGCAGCGGCTTACCGCGCGCGAGGTTCTTTTGGATACCCGGTGGTAACGCAGGGCCGGGGCTCCAGTAGTCCCGATAGCCGCCGACAATCCCCAGAATACTGTTGTGATTGATACTCGGGCCATGACCCCATTCGCCGCCCCCGGCGTTTTTTCCTTGGCCGGCCTGGCCTCCCTGGTTGCCATGGGCCTGGCCGTTTTGCGGGTTTCCCTTGCCGTTCCCCTGGCCCTTTCCATTACCCGGATCGGCCAGTGCCGTTGCCGAGCCGCAGACCAGTGCAAGACTTGTAACAGCGGCAATCAATGAGCGTGATGTGAACATTGGGTCGTTCCTTCAGTAAGGGGGAAATATCCCTCGTTAAAATTTAGTCGTTATTGAGGAGATTGGTTCCCTTCCCGTCGCCAAAAGTATTTAACCGATAACAATGACTTCAATGTCCATTGGTCGAAGCAGACTTGCTCTATAGATTCATTAAACCTATCTTCGAATCTACAGATTCAGAAAGAGCTATTGAATATGGCAGTCCCCCTCCAGGAACAAGCCTTTACCAAAGCCCAATGCGTAACAGGCCTGCGCGCTGCCGTCGGCATCCTCGAAAAGTGGAGCGCCTCCAGCGATCAGGCCTGTCGCATCCTGCGCATTTCCCGCAGCACCTACACCCGCGCCCGGCAGCGCGATCCCGCATGGTCCGTGACGCTCGATTCGGACCAGATGCAGCGCATCAGCTTCGTGCTCAACATCCACGCCGCATTGCGCCTGGTCTTCGACAACCCGGACAACGTCTACGGCTTCCCGTCGATGGCCAACCACAACGAGTTTTTCAATGGGCGCAGTCCGCTGGAGATCATGGCTCAGGGCGACATGATTTCCTTGTATGAAACCTTCAAGCGCATTGACGTGCTGCGTGGCGCGCAATGGTGACGGTGAGCGAACTGGCAGAACTGGCTGGCGAACAGCTGCAGGCTTATCGACTGGTCAATTCGAAGTTTCCACCGATTGCGATGTTTGATGACGTGGCGGATGCGGACGAGTTTGAGGTGCTGTATCAGATTCAGGCGCTGACCAATCCCCGGCTGAAAAATGAAGTGGGTCATCTTGAGTTGATTGCGCGGGATCAGATTCCGTTCGGCATCCCTGGCTGCTCTTATGCGACGGCGCCATTTACTCACGTCAACCCGGCGGGTTCGCGGTTCAGCGATGGCCGTTTTGGGGTGTTGTACCTGGCGGACTCCATGGACACGGCATTGGCCGAGGTTCGGCATCACCAGAGTCTTTATTGGTCAAATGTGCCGAGCCTCAATTATGAGCGGTTTGTGTTCCGGGGGTTGTCCTGCGCCTTCGTGGATGTGGCAATGAAAGACGCTGCTGCCATTGCGCTGACTGATCCGGTTTATGACCCTGACGACTACACGCACTCGCGGCGCTTGGGCAGGTCCGTCAAAGAGGCGCGCTGTCCAGGGATTCGTTACCACTCGGTGCGGATGCAAGGCAGTTATTGCTGGGCGCTGATGACGCCCAAGCCGGTTCTATCAATCATTCAAACTGCGCATTACGAGATGGTCTGGAATGGTCAGGTCACCAGTGTCAGCAAGATCAGCGAGGCTTGAAACGATCGCCTGATCGTCTGATCGAATTACGCTGAAGCAGCGTTGCACGGGCCTGCCCATTGTCGTATTGGCCGGGCGTTACCACCGATTTGCCCCCAAGTTTACATCACTCCACGCACCGTTTTGGCGTGATCCGGATTTCCCGATGCAGGTTATCTCCCGTGAGCTCGTCGGCGTGCCACGCGGGTTCTTTGCCTGCGCTCAACTCGACAGGGTATGGCCCGGTCGGTGCCAAGGCGGCGTGTGCCCGAGCGATGAAAGCATCGGTGCTTCGGGTGTCTGTGTCGGAAAGAGGGCCCGATATCTTCGAAAAGTGCTTTGTATGCCAAGGCTTTGTCGATCCCGATCTTGCACACACGTATCGTAGACCGCGCTGTTGACAGGGCCAGCCTCCAGGCAGAGATCGCGGTAGACCGGGGTGACCGGTGGAGGCGGACTGGAACAGCCGGCGATGAGCACGCTTGCCAATACCGAAAACCAAACCAAGGGCGACACGATGTGTGGATGTTTGAGACGCGCAGGTGTTGATGTGATTCAAAGTACCGTCCTTGGAGGCTGTGGCGAATTATGGTTGCGGTTTTCTATTGACCAGCGAGACGCCGCCGTCTTTACGCTTGATCGGTATCAGCCCGGATCACAGGCAGTTTAGGGATATGCGGTGTCAAGGAGCCGAAGACCGCGCGCTCGAAGCGTTGCGTTTTCGTCGTGCCTCTTCATCCTCCGCCAGTGCCTGACGCACCAGCGCCCGAGCCGCCCAGGCGGCGGCGTCGAGTGATTCTGCGACGCTCGCGCGGCTGATATCGCGCACGGCGATCAACGCCTCGGTGCCCATGACGATCGACAGCGCCTGCTTCAATCGCTTTCGCGCCCGAGGTGAGAGCACGTCCTTCAGCGAGTCGACAATCGGCTCGATGTAGCTCATGCGTCGGCCTGGTCGCAGTGCCTCACGGGATTCGTTTTCGAGCCACACCGTCATGAACGAACGTTCCATCACGTGCAGACCAATCTCGTCGTCGATCAACAGTTTGTTCAACGCGTTCGCCGCCAGACCGATGCCCTTTACCGGATCGTCCCCCGGCCGCCAGATCTGCTCCAGCGGCGTCATGTCTCGGTCTGCCGCCGTCTCGCTGATCAACGCCTCCGTCGAGGGAAAGTAGCGATACGCCGTGGCGCGCGACACCATCGCCCGCTCGGCCACTTGCGCAACCGTCGGGTTATGGCCCTCGTCGCGCAAGGCGATGGCGGCATCGATCAGCGCCTGACGCGTGCGGCGCTTCTGGTTGTCGCGGCCCTGATCGCCGTCTCCGCTGGACGGGCTTGACTTGGAAATTGGCATGGAGTAAATGAGATCCTGTCTTGTCGTGAGACACGAGTCTCATCATAGACACTCGATATCCAACCCACAAGAAGTCGCACGCAGGAGCGCCTGACGACTTCAAATCAATTGTTTGAACAACTGAACGCGCCCCAGGGCGCATGAGGTGAATGCCATGAATCACACCCCCCGTTCCCGGACCTGGTTTCGGCTCGCTGCCCTCTACTTTGCCATTGGCGTGATGCTGGGCGTGGCAATGGGCGCTTCCGGCGATCATTCGCTCTTCGCGGTACACGCCCATATCAATCTGTTGGGATGGGTGTCGATGGCCCTGTTCGGCATCATCGGCACAGCCCACCCGTCCATCACCGAAGGGCGCGTGGCCGCAGCGCAGTTCTGGATATACAACGTTGGCGTCCCGCTGATGCTCGGCGCGCTGACGCTGCGGCTCAAGGGCTTCCCGTCAGTCGAGCCGTTGATTGGCGTCGCCTCGCTCCTCATCGGTTGCAGTGTGCTGCTGTTTGTGTGGCTGGTGTTCTCGCGCATCGGTGTGAAAACCGTGTACCTGAGCAGCCCGACAGGCGAATCGCGCCTGTCTTGACGCGCCAAACACGTCCCCGCTTTTTGGGCAGCGTATCGGTCCGGGGTGACTCTGCCTCGGATCGATTGCTGCCTCCGTCATGATCAAGCCTGTGTCAACGGCCGATGCAGCCTCGCTCCAGGCGTGCACGCAATGCGCTGGACACATCTCATTTGATAAACCCTCTCAAATGAGTATAAATCCTATTCCAGAATCAATTTCCATTGCGTATGATACGGATTCTCAATAACAGCAAAATCAAATGAGTGTTCGCATGACCGCCCCCATCTCCCTGTGTACACAAACCTCCGTGACGCCGCGCATGCCTTCGACCCTGCGCCCCCTGGCGCTCGCAGTGCACATGCTGGCAGCCGGTATCGCCATCACTGCGCCCTCCTTGCAGGCGGCGGAACAGACTGAGCAGACGGAGACTGGAAGCTCTGTGACCTTGGCCCCTATCGCGATCACTGAGACGGCCATTCGCGAACGCAGTGCCGTCACCGAAGACACCAACTCTTACACGACTGAGGCTGCACGCACGGCCACGCCGTTGAGCATGTCGCTGCGGGAGACGCCGCAGTCGGTCAGCGTCATCACCCAGCAACGCATACAGGACCAGGATCTGCATACGATCCTCGACGTGGTCAACAATGCCACCGGTGTGTCGGTCAACCGCTACGAGACCAGCCGGGCGCAGTTCAACGCCCGAGGGTTTGAGCTCAACTCGCTGATGATCGATGGCGTGCCCACCATCTACGAGCAGCCATGGAGTTCGGGGGAGATTTTCAGCAGCCTGGCCATGTATGACCGCGTCGAAGTAGTACGCGGCGCCAACGGTCTGATGACCGGTGCCGGCGATCCATCCGCCTCCATCAACATGGTGCGCAAGCGCGCCAACAGTAAAGACCTGAAGGGTTCTGTAGAACTGAGCGCCGGCACCTGGGACACCTACGGCGTCGAGGCTGATGTGTCCACGGCGCTGAACGAGGAAGGCACCGTTCGCGCGCGGCTGGTCGGGGAGACCAACGAGGGCGACACGTGGATCGATATGAACTCGAACAAGCGCCAGACCCTCTACGGCACGATGGATATCGACCTGACGCCCGACACCACGCTCTGGTTCGGCTTGAGCCGGCAAGAAAGCAACGCCGACTCGCCGATGTGGGGTGGCCTGCCAGTCTGGTACGCAGACGGCGGCCGCACCAACTGGAGCCGCTCGAAGTCGACCTCCGCCAAATGGAGCAAGTGGGACACGACCTACGAGACCTACTTCGTCAATCTTGATCACACCTTTGCCAACGACTGGCAAGTCAATCTGAGCTACAACCGTGGCGAACGCACCGGCGACTCTTCCCTGCTGTACCTGTCCGGCAATCCAGGCAGGAACGGCAGCTCCGCGATGTCTTCGTTCCCGGCGACCTACAAGACCGAGACCACCCAGGACGACTACGGCATCCGCTTCAATGGCCCATTCTCGTTACTGGGTCGCGAGCACGAATTGGCCTTCGGCTATGTGGACAGCAAGCAGAAGTTCGACACCGATTCACTCGACGCGCAAACAGGCTTTGGCGGTGTCGCCGATTTCGATTCCTACAACGGTAATTTCGCAGAACCGGTATGGGGCCCAAGGACCGACTACGGTTACAGCGAGACCCGCCAGAAGGGCCTGTACGCGGCAACCCGCCTGAACGTGACCGACGATTTGAAAGTGATCCTTGGCGCGCGTGAAAGCTGGTACGAGAAGACCAGTGATGACGTCTTCTCGGAAGTGAGCAAGATCGATGTCGATCATGAGCTGACACCCTATGCAGGTATTGTCTACGACCTCACCGACAACCTTTCGGCTTATGCCAGCTACACAGAAATTTTCCTGCCGCAATCGGTACGCGACCGCAGTGGCCAGACATTGGAACCGATCGTTGGCGAGAGCACTGAATTGGGCCTGAAGGGTGAGTACTTCGGTGGCCGCTTGAACGCCTCCGCAGCGGTTTTCCAGATCAAACAAGACAACCTGGGCCAGAACACCGGCGCGCTGATCGATCCTTCAAACCCGGTTGGCGGTTTCGCCTACGAGGCGAGTGAAGGCGCGACCAGCAAGGGTTTCGAGCTGGAAGTTTCCGGCGAGCTCGCAACGGACTGGAATGCATCGATGGGTTACACCCAGTTCACGGCCGAAGATGCCAACGGCGACGACGTCAACACGCTGTACCCGACCAAGTTGCTGCGCACCTTTACCACCTACCGTCTGCCAGGGGCGTTCAACAAGCTGACCATCGGCGGCGGGGTTAACTGGCAGGATTCGATCTACACCTACGCCGTCAACCCGGCCGGCAACTCCGAAAAAATCCAGCAGGATGCCTATGCCCTGGTCAACCTGATGGCTCGCTACGAGTTCACCGAAAACCTCTCGGGCCAGGTGAATGCCAACAACGTCACCGACGAGAAGTACTTCGACATCTTCGATGCCTACGGCGCCCTGACATACGGTGCACCGCGTAGCATTACGGCTTCGGCGAAATACCGCTTCTAAGGCACCCGATCGGGTGGCGTTGCACTCTGCTAACACAACACCGGCCTTGCGCCGGTGTTGTCCTTTTTGACGACAGACAAACACGAAAGCGTCCTCGCCTCATGTCGAATAAATAGCCCATTCTCTCGTTCACCTGCGCCTGACTTCCGCACTCATTGACCGCTGTGTATCATCAGTCCCGGGCCGATGCTGCCCGCCGCTCGCTCCCGAAGGGAAAGGTGAAAGCATTGCTTCTCCCCCAAATCCTGTCGTATCTCTTGAGAGCCGAGGTTTGGCAACGCGAGCACCAGAATGCCTTGGCTACAGGAGGAACGATGTTTTCAATCGAACAAGCCAAGCAGATGGCCAAGAGGCTGCGAGCCTCGCTTGAGGCGCGCAATCAAGCGACGTCTCACTCAACCGCGCTTGAGCTGGTCGCGCATCAAATGGGTTACAAGGACTGGAACACAGCGTCTGCGACGCTTCCCCAGGAACCTGATCAACCCGCCATTACCTTCGACAGAGCCATCCCGATACTGCGGATGTTTGACGAAACCAAGGCGCGCGAGTTCTACCTTGATTTTCTAGGCTTCAGCGTCGAATTCGAGCACCGCTTCGAAGCAGATCTGCCGCTGTACCTGGGCATCAGCCGAAACGGTCTGCAGCTCCATCTTTCCGAACATCATGGCGATGCGAGCCCGGGATCGACGATATTTGTCCCGATGCACAACATCGAACTGTTGCGCGACGAATTACAGGGCAAACGCTACGGATACGGACGGCCAGATATCGTTCAGCAAGGTTGGGGGCAAGTGTTGGAAGTCCATGACCCCTTCGGCAATCGCATTCGATTCTGCCAAAGCTGATCCTGCCTGGCGGGCTGGGGTGACCCAGCCCGTTTCCTTGATACGTGTCCTATCCTTCTAACCAACCCACCACGCCAGACGCCAACATGCCCGCCTCCGAATCCACCCTCCTCGACAGCTGGCACCACAACGCCCACGCCTGGATCGCAGCCATCCGCAGCGGCGCCATCGAAAGCCGCCTCACGGTGACCGACCAGGCCATCCTGCTGGCCGTGCTGGGCCGCCAACCCGAGCGCGTGCTCGACCTCGGATGCGGCGAGGGCTGGTTGCTGCGCGCGCTGGCTCAACGAGGCATCACGGCCGTCGGTGTGGATGGCGATGCGACGCTGGTCGAAGCGGCGCGGGCGTCGGGGTCATCGCAGGTGCATGTGGCGAGCTATGACGAATTGGTGGAGGCCAAGGTGGACATTGGCCGCGACTACGACCTGATCTGCGCCAACTTCGCCCTGTTGCACCAGGACATCATTCCGCTGCTAACCGCCATGAACGCCCTGCTTCGCCCTGGTGGTGCACTGGTGATCCAGACACTGCACCCGTGGGCTGTCGCGGCAGGCGACTATCAGGATGGCTGGCGGGAAGAAACCTTTGCCGGGTTCAAGGGCCAGTGGCAGCCCATGCCGTGGTACTTCCGCACCTTGTCCAGCTGGCTGAATGCACTGGACATGGCCGGCTTTCGGCTGGCCGTCCTGCAAGAGCCGCAGCACCCGCAAAGTCCGGTGCCGCAGTCGTTGCTGTTGGTGGCCGAAAGCGGGCAAGGCGTTGTTCAGACAGTCGATTGAACAACCGCTGCCTGCCGCCCCTTGAACGCCAGCGCAAAGCAGAAAAAGATCGCCAGGGCGAACCCCGCCGGAAACAACCAGATGCTCTTCCAGTCATGGCTGCCCGTCAGCGCATAGTGGTCGGTCACCTGCCCTGCGACCCAGAAGCCGATCAGCATGCCCAGGCCATAGGTCGCCAAAGTAATGAGCCCTTGGGCCGAGCTTCTGAAACGCTCCGGTGCTTTGGCGTCGGTGTAGATCTGGCCGGACACGAAGAAAAAGTCGTAGCAGATGCCGTGCAAGGCGATGCCGGTAAACAACATGAACGCCAAGTCGCCATTGTTACCGTAGGCGAACAGCAAGTAGCGCAAGGCCCACGCCAACATCCCCACCAAAAGCGCAATCTTGATCCCGAAGCGGTGAATGAACAGTGGCAGAAGCAGCATGAACAGCACTTCGGAAACCTGCCCGATGGCCATTTTCGCCGTCGGATTGGTCACGCCGATTTCCGCCAGAAACGGATTGGCATTCTGGTAATAAAACGCCAACGGAATGCAGATCAGAATGGAGGCGATGAAGAACACCAGGTAACTGCGGTCCTTCAGCAAACTCAACGCATCCAGCCCGAGCATGTGCTTGAGGCCGCTGCGGCCCACCTCAGGTTTCAGTGGCGCGGTGCGCGGCAAGGTGAAGCTGTAGAGGCCGAGCACCAGAGACGCAATCGCCGACATCAGAAAGGTGTTGCGCAGCCCGCCTGACGAAATCAGGGCCTGAGAGTCCCAGGCAAACACAAAGCTGATGACCACGCCGGCCACGATCCAGCCGATGGTGCCCCACACGCGGATGCGGGAGAACTCGAGGGCCGGGTCGCTCATTTGCCGGAACGCCACTGAATTCACCAGTGCCAGGGTCGGCATGTAGATCATCATGTACGCCAGCACGTAAGGGTAAAACGTACTGAAGTCCGGCGCTCGATACAGCTGATACAGCAACACGGCGCCCACCAGGTGCAGCACCGCAAGGATGCGTTCGGCATTGAAGAAGCGGTCGGCGATCAAGCCGATCACAAAGGGCGCGATGATCGCGCCCCAGGACTGGGTAGAGAATGCCATGCCGATCTGCCCGCCGCTGGCGCCCAGGTTACTGGCGAGGAACGTACCGAGGGTGACGAACCATCCGCCCCAGATAAAGAATTGCAGGAACATCATGGCGCTCAGGCGCGCGGTCATCGTGGACATAACAGTCACCGTCTTATTGTTTTTCTTGTTGGAGAGAGAAGCGAATAACTTTTTGATCAGGCCTCGGGCAACCCCAGCAATCGTCGATTAAAACCTGCGTCCGACTGCACGCTGGCGAAATCGTCGAAGGCCTTCTGCGTCTTGCTGATCATGTGCCGCTCGATGAACGCCGCCCCTTCTGCGGCACCCTGGGCGGAGTCCTTGAGGCAACACTCCCACTCAAGCACGGCCCAACCGCTGAAGTCGTATTGGGTCAGTTTGCTGAAGATCGATTTGAAGTCGATCTGGCCATCGCCCAGGGAACGGAAACGCCCCGGCCGCTCAACCCAGCCCTGGTAACCGCCGTAGACGCCCGAGCGCGCATCGGGGCGGAACTCGGCGTCTTTGACGTGGAACATGCGGATGCGCGCGTGGTAGCGATCGATGAAGCCCAGGTAGTCCATTTGCTGGAGCAGCAGATGGCTGGGGTCATACAAAATCGCGGCGCGTGGATGGTGATCCACCGCCTCCAGAAAACGTTCGAACGAGGCGCCGTCGTGCAGGTCTTCACCGGGGTGGATTTCGTAGCACAGGTCGACACCGGCCTCCTCGAAGCAATCAAGAATCGGCAACCAGCGTTTGGCCAGTTCGGCAAAACCCTGTTCGACCAATCCGCTTGGGCGTTGCGGCCAGGGGTAGACATACGGCCACAGCAGCGCACCGGAAAAGGTTGCGTGGGCCTTCAGTCCCAAGCGCTGACTGGCCCGGGCTGCCAGCTTCAACTGCTCGATGGCCCATTCGGTGCGTGCTTGCGGCTGGCCGCGTAGATGCGCCGGGGCAAAGTCGTCGAACAGGGCGTCGAACGCCGGATGCACCGCCACCAGTTGGCCTTGCAGGTGCGTCGACAACTCGCTGATCTCGACGCCTGCTTTAGCGCAGACAGCTTTCAATTCGTCGCAGTATTCCTGGCTTTCAGCGGCGCGCGCCAGGTCGATGTATTGCGTGCCCAAGGTCGGCAACTGAATGGCCTTGTAGCCTTGCGACGCCGCCCACTGGGCAATATTGGCCAGGGTGTCGAAGGGCGCTTCGGCGGACATGAACTGCGCGAGGAAGATCCCCGGGCCGCGCAGGCCTGCTTGAGAAGTAGGGTTCACGGGCGAGTGCTCCGGGTTCATTGAGGGCAGACCAGTTCGGTCCATTTCGTGTCGCCACGATGACTGGCAATCACGGTTTCGATGAAGGCCATGCCGCGCAGCCCTACGTCGATGCCCGGCACGCCGGGGGCCACGTTGCCGTCGACGTTGCTGCGAATCGCCGTGGCGAAATCGCCGTATAGGTTGGCCATGGCTTCCAGATAGCCTTCGGGATGTCCGGCCGGCAGACGCATGCGCCGGGTCGCGGCGTCGCACAACCAAGGTTGGCCGACACCGGAACGCAGCACGCGCATTGGTTGATCAAGGGAACGATGGATCAGGCTCGACGGCTCTTCCTGGCGCCATTCCAGGCCGCCCTTGTCGCCGTAGACGCGGATTTTCAACGGGTTCTCTTCACCCGCGCAGACCTGGCTGGCAATCAACACACCACTCGCGCCGTCAGCCATCTTGAACAGCATCGCGGCATCGTCGTCCAGTTGCCGGCTGGCAACGTGGGTATTCAACATCGCGCACAGGTGCTGGATGGGCTGGTCAGCCACGAATTCGGCCAATGAAAAGGCATGGGTGCCGATATCGCCGATGCAGCCGCCCAACCCGGACTGCTCAGGCAGGTCGCGCCAGCCGGCCTGCTTGTTGCCCTGCCCCGCCACATCCTCGCTCAGCCAGCCTTGGGGGTACTCGACAATCACCTTGCGCACGGAGCCGATCACCCCGTCGCGTACCATCTGCCGCGCCTGCCAGACCATCGGATAGCCCAGGTACGTGTGGGCCAGGCCATAGAGGCGATCGCTGCGTTCAAGCACAGCCTTGAGCGGCAGCAACTCGGCCAGATTCAACGCCGCCGGTTTCTCACTGAACACATGAAATCCCGCACTCAGCGCCTGGCTGGCAATCGGCGCGTGCAGGTGATTGGGGGTGACAATGATCAGCAGCTCCATGCGCTGATCGACCGGCAGCGCGCGCTCGGCTTCCAACATCCGCCGCCAGTCGCTGTAGCAACGCGAAGCGCACAATCCCAGCGCGGCGCCGGTGTCCTGATTGTTGCGGGCGTCGCGACTGAACGCGCCACACACCAACTCAAAACGGCCATCGAGCCCGGCGGCCTGACGGTGGGCCTGACCGATGAAGGCGCCCTCCCCACCACCGACAAAACCCATTCTTATTTTTTTCACGGCAACACTCATCGCAACGTTTCTCTGTTTGAGGCGGTTTTCGGCGGCTTTACAGGAATGCATCCAAAAGTCGATGTAACCGGTTACATCATGACGGAAATCTAGGCCCTGTTTGACGAGGTGTCAAACCCCGGATGAATCTCCAGGAAAATTTCAGGGGTGGGCTTACCTGCGTTAAGCTCGCCCCTGCACAGTTCGATAACGAGGTGGTCTTGTCCAATATCCGCGAAGTAGCCAGGCTGGCCGGCGTCTCCGTCGCCACGGTCTCCAGGACGCTGAAGTCGCCTGAACGCGTGCTCCCCGACACGCGCGACAAGGTCAACGCCGCGGTGGAAAAAGCCGGTTATCGACCGAACCAGATGGCGGTGCAATTTCGCTCGCGCAGAACCGGCAACCTGGTGATTCTGGTGCCGACCATCGCCAACACGTTTTTCGCCAAGGTGATCAGCGGCGCGCAGCAAGCCGCCCAGCTCGCCGGGTATCGGCTGTTGCTGTGCGACACCCAGGGCCGCGAGGAAGTGGAACGGGAGTTTGCCGAATTGGTCTACGCCCATCAGGCCGATGGCGTGATCCAGTTACGCGCCTATGACCCTTTTGAAGCGCCCTTCCCCAGCGCCGATTTACCGCCGATCGTCAATGCCTGCGAGGTGATACAGGGCGGCCGTCATCCCACCATCAGCCTCGACAACCGCGCGGCTGCCAAGGCCATGACCGAACATTTGATCGAACTGGGCCACCGCCGGATCGGCCTGATCAAAGGCCCGAAAAGCAGCCCGCTGACCCGCGATCGCGTGGCCGGTTATCAGGACGCCTTGCAACAGGCCGGTATCACGTCGGATGCCGCGCTAATCTGCCATGGCGATTTCAGTCTGAAGGCCGGACATGACGGCGCCGCCGCGATGCTGGAATTGCCCGACCGTCCCACGGCGTTGTTTTGCGAAAACGATGAAATGGCCATCGGCGCGTTGAAACGCATCAAGCAACAAGGCCTGCGCGTTCCTGAGGACATTTCATTGGTGGGCTTCGACGACATCCCCTTCGCGGCGTACTGCGACCCGCCGCTGACGACCATCTCGCAACCCGCCGAAACATTCGGTCAGAAAGCCGTCGAGATGTTGATCGCGCTGATCGAGAAGAAACCGATCGAACAGCGGCATGTGGTGTTGCCGTTCAAGTTGACGTTGCGCAACAGCACCGCAGTTGTCAGGGCGCGCTAACGGATGACCAAAGTGACCGCACCCCGATACCAGCGTTAGAATCCGACGGTTGAGTTCATTCGTATGAGGAAGCGCCTGTCATGTCCAGTCTCGACAACTCTCTGCAAGACACCGCCGCGCCTGACGGCGTCTGTTACGGCTGCGGCAGCAGCAATCCGCACGGGCTGCACATCAAGAGCTTCTGGCATGCGGACGGCGTGCATGTCATGGCCGAGCACGTGCCTGATCCCATGTATTGCGGCTGGCCGGAGTTGGTGTACGGCGGGTTGATCGCGATGCTGGTGGACTGTCATTCCAACTGGACGGCGATGGCTTATCACTACCGTGGGGAAAACCGCGAAGTCGCCAGCCTGCCCCGGATCAATTGCGTCACCGGCAACCTTGGCATCAAGTTCATCAAACCGACACCGATGGGTGTGCCATTGACCCTGCGTGCCAGAGTGGAAGGCGATGTCGGACGCAAAACCCGTGTCATCTGCGAGGTCTATGCCGGGGACGTACTCACGGCGGTTGGCGATTCCGTTTTTGTCCGCGTGGATACCGATCAATTGGCGGCGGCGGCGCACAGTCGGTAGGACCTACCCGAAAGCGGAATCGATCCTGCGTGTGGGTCGTGTAATTTACAAGGAGGTGTCATGAGCAACTTCCCCATCGTGGCCACGGTACTCGCGATGATATTGGGGCTCTCCGTCACTCGCCTGCTGATGGGTGCGCTGACGGTGTTCCGCATCCGCCGCGTCGCCGCGCCTGATTGGGTGGCGCTGGTCTGGGCGGTCATGCTTTTCACGTCCCAGCTGGATTTTTGGTGGGCGGTCAACGCGCTGCCGACGATCAAAGCGACCTTTTCGTTTGCCGAGTTTTTATTGCTGGTGCTCCTGGCGCTCTCGCTTTTTGTCTCTGCCGCGTTACTGCTGCCCAGTCGAAGTGAGGACGAGCAAAGCGGGCTTCGCGTTTACTTCGAACAGGATGGGCGCTACGCCCTTCTATCGTTTTCGACCTACCTCGTGCTCGGCCTCATCGTGAACGTCCTCTTCTTTCAGGTATCGCCGATGGCGCTTTGGGGGGCGCTGGATGTCGTCATGATTATTCTCCCGGTCTGCGCATTCAAGGCCAAATCGCGCAAAACGTATTCGACGATCACCCTGATTTATGTGCCCATTTCTGCCCTGGACGTCGCCATTACACTGACCAGCTAGGCGGGTCGTGGAAAGTGGCGCGGGTGGCCGCAACCCTGGAGGGTGAATAGACCATCTTCGCAGTTGGCGAGAGTCGGCATGGCAGCTATCCCATCCAGTACAAGCGAAATCAAAAGGCAGCAATCGGCCAGGAGGGTCCACCTCGCCAGCCACCTCAGGGACGAGCTGGTTGGACGGCAACTGGCGAGGCGAACACATAGACAATAGCTTCCCTTGCTGAACAGCCCTCACGCCGCTCATCAAATACCCCTGCTCGTCCGCCGCCTCCCTCCGCAGCTTTCGTTTAGACGTAAGCTCAACTACGGTGATTCCAAGACCGCTGTCCAACCGAGGAGCCCAGTGCATGTCCAGAATCTTCTCTCTGATGCTCGCCGGCCTGGTTCTGTGCACCAGCCAGGCGATGGCAGACACCCTCAAGATCGGCGTGATCGGCGCCGGCAAGGTCGGTGGTACGCTTGGCACGCTCTGGGTTAAGGCCGGGCACTCAGTGATGTTTTCATCACGCCACCCCGAGGCGCTGGCGGACCTGGTCAAGGAGGCCGGCCCCAACGCGCGGGCCGGCTCGGTCACCGAGGCCGCGGCCTGGGGCGATGTGATCGTGTTGAGTGTTCCCTATGGCGCCATGCCGGCGCTGTCCGAACAGTTGAAGGGCAAACTGGACGGCAAAGTGATATTCAGCACCAGTAATCCATTCGGCGGCCGTGACGCAGATGTCGGGCGCAAGGCGCTGGACATGGGCGTGGCCCTGGCGGATCAGCAGTATCTGCCCGGCGTGCACCTGGTGCGGGCGTTCAACGCCATTGGCTTCGCCTCAATGAAAGGCCTTTCCGGCAAAAACAAGGCGATTCCTGTTTTCGCCGACGATGCCCAGGCCCGGGAGGTCGGCGTCCGGTTAGTGCGTGATGCCGGGTTTGTACCGGTGCTGTTCCCGCTGGCGCGCGCCAATGAAGGGTTGCCGGGCGGCCCGCTCAGCGGCGTCTGGCGTGAGGCCGAACTCAAGCAACGACGGGGCGTCGGTGAGCTTTGTCAGCATGTAGAGGCGACCTGCGCTGAAGCTCGTTAGTGTTGAAATCGATAGAGGGTCAGGTCCAACACCGTCTAATCTCAATGAAGCACAACCCCACGCGGCTCGCCTCTTGATACAGGGGAAACGGGATGGCCAATAGAACAGCGCGCCAATGCTCGTCATGGGTCATACCCTCCCTGCTCGCCATCAACCTGGCGCTGATCGCGGGATGTTCCGGCAAAGCGTCCACCGCTCGCTATGCAACTTCAAGCGTGGGCTCAGCCTGCTATGCAAAAGCGCTTCCCACCGCTGGCGAGGGTGGCCTGGCTTGGGGCTCCACCTTGAGCATGGCGCGTAAAAAATCCATGGATAATTGCATCCGCTATGCCGGCCGATCCGGTGGCACGCCGACTACTTGCCAAGTGGTGTTGGCGGAGTGCAGGCATTGAAACCTATGCAAAGCCGAGGAACGACAGGATAACCACGACGACCACCACTAACCCGACGATGTAGATGATGTTGTTCATGAAACCCACCTCTCAACCAGAATAGGACTGCGGCACGAAGGCTTACACCTACACGGTAGTGCAGCTTTGCTCGCAATGCCATTCAGCATGGGACGATCGAGCCTGACAGTTTCCCTTGCTCGCGGACTAGAGCCGAAAGTGCTGCTGCATGGCTTGGGAGAGCAAATCCACCGCTTCATCCCCATCTGAAGACGGCGATCGGACAAACACGACCTCATGCTCCGGTATGACGGGCAAACCGTCGAGAATCTGCATACTTTCCGTCACCCGGGCGCGGTCTATCAGACTGATCGCCAACCCGGCCTCCACGCAGGCGCTGACGGCCTGGTTGGACGGACTGTCCAGCACCACGCGCCACCGGCGGCCGCTTTGTTTGAGTGATGCCACCATGGCTTGCCGATAAGGGCATTGCGCCGCATGCACGGCCAGTGGCAGCGGATCCATCGAGGCCAGCGACTTGTTTGCCGGCCCCACCCAGATCGGCGTGGTGGCGACGAGAAATTGCGCCTGCATGGTCAGTTGCCCCCTGGCTTGGGCAATCACCGCGGCCTGAAGCTTTCCACGCTGGACCTGGTCACGCAGCGAATCACTGGGGGCTGTCTTCAACTCCAGCACCACGTTGGGCCAGGCAGCGGCGAATGTCGGCAGGATGTCGCGGATGACATGGGCGGCGTATTCGTCGGGGACACCCAGGGTAATGCGTCCTGCCAGGTGGCTTCCATGCAGGTCGGCCAGCACCCGGTCATGGGTGCTCAGCAGTTCTGTCGTCGACAAAAGCAAACGCTTGCCCAGTGCGGTCAGGGAGACGGACTGATTATCGCGATTCAGCAAGCGCCCCCCGGCGACTGCCTCAAGCCGCTGGATATGCACGCTCACCGCCGCCGGGCTTTTATGCAGCTGCTCGGCCGCCGCACTGAATTTGCCAATCCGCGCCACCGCATGAAATGTACGTACCAGCTCGATATCGAGTATCGCCGTCATGATTTAATCTTCGTGAATGACTGCTGCACTTTATTTTGATTTATTAGATTAGGCCGATTTCGTAGCCTGTGGCAATGAACCAGCCCACACCGATCTCCTGTCAGCAGCAAGTCATCCCCCACTGGCGCCAGAAGATGCCGCTGCCGCTGCTCGAGGCGGCTTTGATTCTGACCTGGAGTTCCGGATTCGTCGGCGCGCGATTCTCGATGGACTATGCGCCCCCCTTGTTGGTGGTATTTTGGCGCTGCGTCGTGGTCACGCTGATCCTGTTTCCTTTCGTCGCCAGGCAATTGCGGCAAACCTCCCCTGCCGTGTTGCTGAAAAACGCCGGCATCGGTCTTCTGGCCATGGCCGGCTATCTGGCCGGCGTCATACAAGGCATAGCCCTGGGCGTACCGGCGGGCCTTGCCGCGGTGTTCGCCAACCTGCTGCCGATGGCGGTCGCATTGCTGGCCGCTGGCGTGCTGGGGCAAAAACTGGCCTGGCAAGTCTGGGCAGGGCTGGGCATCGGCCTGGTTGGGGTTGTGGTGGTGACGCTTGGCGCGCTGGCCTGGGGTAGCGCGCCCCTCTGGGCGTATGGCCTGCCGGTGCTCGGTACGCTTTCGCTCGCCATCGCGACACTCTGGCAGAAGCATCTGCACGCCTCTGAATCGCTGGACCTGCTGCCCAACCTGTGGCTGCAATGTTGCGTGTCGAGTTTTGCATTCGCCCTGATCGAGGGCACGCAAGGTAGCCTGGCGCCGATACCCGGCATGGGGTTTGCGCTAAGCGTACTGTGGACGGTGGGATTGTCTACGTTAGGCGGCTACGGGCTTTATTGGGTCTGCCTGCGCCGGGCGACAGCCACACGAGTGGCCAGCGTCTTGTACCTGAGCCCGCCCGTCACGATGCTTTGGGCCTGGGCCATGTTCAACGAACCGTTGTCATGGCAAATGGTGTCAGGCATGGCAGTGTCCGGGGTCGGCATCTGGATGGTGGTTCGGTCGGAGGCTCGGCAGGCTCGGCGGTAAAAGCTGATGGATGTTTCGGGGCAGAAGTTGCTCTTGCCGACAGACTTTAATCGGCTGTGGATTCAACCGGTCGATGCAACACATCTAAATTCTGTGTAAGCCGAAGGAGTGTTGCAGATGGCCACGCTGGTTTACCAGCCCGGTATGACATGAAAATCCCGGTCTAGCGCTGGTTTTTAGATTATGTGCGCGACTCGGAAGGAATGAGGAGGACCAGATCAGTATCGCCTACGTCGACACCCGCTTGTGACAGCAGAGTAGTAACTTGGCCTCGGTGATGAGTCTGGTGGTTGAAGAAATGCATGACCAAGCCATAAAAGCTCCTGTCAGCGGGGGTTCCTTTCATGCTTGTGTAATTGAGGGTGTAATCTAAATCCGCCTCTGTAATCGAGCGAGACCACTCGACAATCACCTGATCGAGCCAAACGCGATGTGCCGAAAGTTCTCGAATATTTGAGAGCAGTAACTGGTCGAGGCTTTTGGGAGCCGGGAGCTGTCGAATCGGCTCCAGAGCCAACTGATTCGCCGGGTGCCTGGCAAATCGCTTTAGCCAGATAGTGTCCCCGGCCACCAGGTGATTCAACGTCCCGAGAATAGAACCAAAGAATGCTTTCCTATCCACTGACAGCTCTTCATCTGTCAGACTTCTGGCCGCCTCATAAACCTTTGCGTTCATCCAATCGTTATAGATAGCCATCAGGCAGATATGGTCGGTGCGGCCCATCGTGTTCATCCTTTGAGTGAATACTAGACAAGCGTTCCACGCTCATCTCGGGCCATTCTAGAGCAAGGCTTTTTGAATCGCCCTTGATTTCGTAGACACGTGACCGGCTACATCGGGTCGGTTGCTGCACTTCGCGACAGGCAACAATCGGCCAAAAACAGCCGGTGAACGAAGCGATAGCTAATGAGTAGCTATGCTTGGTCTACTGCCGGAACTGATTGAGCAGATGGGCTTTTCGACCATGATTTATAAACCCCTTCAGCGGTCGCCCGACAGTCACAATGCCCGGTCTAGTCGGGCAAGATGACAGAGCAAGGAATGTAGTCGACCAAGCCCGTGAAGGTGTTATCACCCCACTTGAGGTCAACTTAGAGTTAGGCCCGAAGAGGAGTCCGCCATGACCGTAGTCGATCGCCTCAGGTATTTGCGCGTCGTTCTAGTTTTGGCTGGCCTCGCGTGCCTTGCTCTCTACCCACTGATGTTGTTCTGGCCGTCCGGCTGGGCCTGGCACGTCGGTCACTCGGACTACCCGATGATGATCGTTGGCATCTACGCCACACTTGGGGTGTTCTTGATCCTGGCCGCACGCGACCCATTAGCCAATCTGAGCCTAATCTGGTTCACCGTATGGTCTAGCGCCGTTCACGGAGGAATCATGACCGTCCAGGCGCTCACCCAGCCGGGGCAACTGGGGCACTTGGCAGGTGACGTGCCGGCGCTTTTCATCGTAGCGGTTGCCTTGGCCATCTTGACGCCCCGCTCGCAATTGGCCGCTCAGCCCCGGACACACAATGGGGCCTAAGAGCAGGTTTGACTGTCAGGATCGGGACGAAAATTGCGTTTCAGTAAAGCAACCACGGGCGAGCTGTCGATACGTCAGATCTCAGGTCATCCCGTGGTTTCTGGAAGCTTGGCGATCACCTTGATCTCGAACTGGTAACCGTAGAGCCACGTGACGCCGACGCCGGTCAGCGTCGGGTGCGGCGCGTTACCCCAGAACTCTGGCAGAACCTTCCAGATCGTCTCGAACTTTGATTCGGGATCGACGATGAAGACGGTGACGTCAATCACATCGTCGAAGGTGCAACCGGCAGCGCCCAGGATTGCATTCAAATTGTTGAACGCGAGCCGAACCTGGGCCTCCAGATCGGGTTCGGGCGAGCCGTCTTCGTTACTGCCGACTTGTCCCGACACGAATAGGAAACCATTGGACTTGATAGCCGGCGAATAGCGATTGCGCTCATAAAGCGCCTGGCGTCCGGGTGGAAAAACAACATCACGCTGTGTCATAGGTGCCTCCATCAATGGGTCTAATCAGACCCGGAACAAACGATGTCGAGACTGTAAGGACTTGTGCCTGGGCGATAAACAAGCAACCGTAGCTATCACTGTTTGTGAAATCCAAACAATCTGATCGATAGCCGGGGCAGCAATGGACCGTTTTGATGCAATGCAGGCATTTGCGCGAGTGGTGGAAGCGGGCAGCTTCACCAAGGCAGCCGAAACACTGCACATGAGCAAGACCACCGTGACACAACTGGTCCAGCAGCTTGAGGCACGGTTGCGCGTCAAATTACTTAACCGCACGACTCGCAAAGTCAACGTCACCGCCGACGGTGCCGTTTATTACGAGCGAGTGCTTCAATTGCTGGCCGACATGGACGACGCCGAGACCAGCCTGTCCGGCGCCTCGACGCTGCCCAGGGGCCGGTTGCGAGTGGATGTGCCAAGCCCGCTGGCCAGCATGATTCTCGTACCCGCGTTGCCTGCGTTTTACGAGCGGTACCCAGACATCCAGATCGACATGGGCGTCAGCGATCGTATCGTGGATATGATTGATGAGAACGTCGATTGCGTGGTGCGCGGCGGCGAGCTGACGGATCAGTCGTTGATGGCCCGACGAGTAGGCGACCTCCAGCTTGGTGTTTTTGCAGCGCCCAGCTACCTGGCACGCGTCGGTACGCCTGCGCATCCGCGGGAGCTGGAAGATTCGCATCACCGTATCGTCGGTTTCCTGTGGGCGCGCACCGGCAAAGCCGTGCCCTATGCCCTGCACAACGACGTTGAGAGTGTCCGGATCAAAGGTCGCTACGCGCTGGCAGTCGACGATGGCAATGCCTACCTCGCGGCCGGCCTTGCCGGACTGGGCGTGCTGTGGCTGCCAAAGTACATGTCCAAGACCTTCGAAGCGCGCGGCGAGTTAGTGCCCCTGTTCGAGAACTGGAGACTCGATCCGATGCCCATCTACGTGGCATTTCCGCCAAATCGGCATATCAGTATCAAACTGCGTGTGTTCATCGATTGGGTCGCTGAGCTGATGGCACACCATGCGCCTGTCAGCGACGGACATGACTCGTGAATACAGCGTTGGGGAATTCGCCATGGCGGTCGCTTTGTCCAAATGATCGCTGTGACGGCTCCCACCACAATCAGTGCGATGCCCCTCCGGCACCGAGGGTCCTGGTAAGTACAACAGCAGCCCCAGGCTGGTCGCGAAGATCATTTCCAGGGACAGCAACAGGCTGGCCAGTGTCATGGGCAGGCGCCGGGACGCGATGGTCCAGCCGCCCTCCTCTTTTCAAGACCTGAAGTGAGTCAAGACGATCTGCACAGTTCTCAATACGTTCAGAAGCCAAGAGCGTGGGATCAAAGGCAACACTGTGTCCACTCCCAACGTAAACCGCGCTGGGTTTGAATCCCCACATTATTGGAAGCCTGAATCATGACTACCTTGAACAATGAGAACTGCAGAACGTCCGGCGTCACTCAGAAAGCATCGCTCGGGGTTAGAACCACGGCGATCGGCACCTACGGTGCTTACGTTGCTCTGGCCATCATTTACTTCTGGTTCGGCGGCATGAAGTTCACGCACTATGAAGCCGAGGGCCTGGTCCCGTTGGTAAGCAACAGCCCTTTCCTCGGTTGGGTCTACAACATTTTCAGTGTGGATACGTTCTCCAGTCTGCTCGGTATCCTGGAAGTCTCGATCGGTCTTCTTATTGCGGGGCGCCTGCTGTCACCCAAGCTTTCATTGATCGGGGGTGCGTTGTCTGCCGGATTGTTTTTCACGACCTTGAGCTTCATGTTGTCGACACCTGGCGTGATTGAACCCGGCCTCGGTTTCCCGGCCATTTCGGTTGCACCTGGTCAGTTTCTCCTGAAGGATATCGGCTTGCTTGCCGCTTCGGTTTTCGTGGCCGGCCATTCTCTGACTGCACTGGAATCGCGTTGAACCGATGATTTGTCCTCCAGGAATGGCCTGAAACCGCTAGAGGTTTTCAGGCCATTTCGCCATCAGCCTCTCCTGCCGAATCCTTCATCCAGTCCCGGGGGCTGTAGCCCGTCTTGCGACGAAAAGCGCGGGCAAGCGCCGAAGGACTTTCATAACCGACCTCGGCGGCGATCAGCGTGATCGGTCGCCCTTCACGCAGACGCTTCTGCGCCAGGCTGATACGCCAACTCAACAGATAATCGGCCGGTGTCTGCCCGATGACGGCCCGAAAATGCACGGCATAGGCCGCGCGCGACATGTTTGACTCGCTCGCAAGCTCGGCAATCGACCAGGGACGATGCGGTGCGTTGTGAATCTGGACCAGGGAGCGCGCCAATCGTGAATCGGCCAGCCCGGCCATCATTCCGGTGTGCAACTGGTGGTGGTCGAGCAGATGCCGAAACAACAGGATGATCAGCAATTCGAACAAGCGATCCAGCGCAGCCTCCCTGCCGCAATGTCCGCCCGCCGCCTCAACAAACATCCATCTCAACGTGTCGGCCAGCATCGGTAGCTCATCCAGGGGCAGCACCAGCAAATCGGGTAACGAAGCCGACAGCGGGTTATCAACCCCACCCTCAAACTCCATTGATGCGCACAGGAGTTGAGCTCCTTCGGGTTCATTGGCGAACAGTTGATGCCGGCGTGGTCGGGGCAGAAAAATCAGACTGGGCCGAGTCAGCAGCAAGTCCTTGCGATCGAGCCCCAGCAACGTGAGGGAACCGGCCTGAAGCAGGTGAATATGACCTCGCGTGTCAGCACCGTCGTAAGACGCCATGCCGCAAAGCTTGCCGTTGTAAAAGAGGTTGGCGCGCACGCCGAACTGCGACAACAGTGTAGACAAGCGATCCATGGGCGATCTCTGGGCGAAGTGTAGACACGAAAGAGCATATCACCGAGGGGGTTGCGGTCCGGTTGGGTCCTTTCCCCACGCGGCGGGCTCTCCAGGCGTTGTATGCTTGGCGCACCTGTGTGATACACAACACCTGATTGTGTGAGTCCTGAGTTCTGACGAGGTTTTGCTTATGCCCCACTCCCCACGCATCCCGCAACTGCTGGCCTGCGCCCTGATCGGTTTTTTCGCTGGCGGCGCACAGGCGAGCACGCCCTCCCCAGTGCCCGAGAGTTTGCAACCGCTGCTGGTGACGATGAATGAGCGACTGAACATTGGTGATTTGGTGGCGCTGGCCAAGTGGGACAGCGGCAAACCCATCCAGGACAGTGCCCGAGAAGCGCAAGTCATCGCTAACGCCAGGAAGATGGCGATTAAACGCAAACTGGACCCGGAACAGGTCGCCGAGTTGATCGCCGCACAGATCGAAGCCAACAAGCTCGTGCAGTACGGACTGCTCGCTAATTGGCGGGCGGCCGGCAAGGCGCCTGACACACCGCGGCCGGACCTTGCCAAACAGATCAGGCCCCAACTGGATGAGCTGCAAAACCGGCTGTTGCAGCAATACGCTGAGTTCGCGCCCTATCGCAAAGACCCGAACTGCCCCAACTGGCTGGGCGAGGCACGCGCCGGCCTGATCAAGGACCAACTGCATGGTCAGGCATTGATACGCGCGACCGGGGAGCTGTGTGTCGCCGATCAGTGACAGGCCGACGGTAGTCTCGGGCAGCCATTGACTGCATCAATAGTCACCATTAACTCAATGAAGTTCTCTTAAAAACTCCGGGGCGTAACATCGCCTCCATACCAAACAACTACACCCCGGAGCACACCATCATGAAACGCCAAATCCTTCTCAGCATCGCTTTCTCGGTTTTTGCAGTTAACGCTTTCGCCGCTACCTCTGCTCACCCGGTTGTCGCTGAAGGCGGCTCGGATCGTCTGATTGAAAGTCGTGTGGCTGAGGGTGGTTCGGATCGTCTGATCGAAAACCGCGTTGCTGAAGGTGGTTCGGATCGTCTGATTGAAAACCGCGTTGCTGAAGGTGGTTCCGACCGTCTGATCGAAAACCGCGTCGCCGAAGGTGGTTCCGACCGCCTGATTGAAAACCGCGTCGCCGAAGGTGGTTCCGACCGTCTGATCGAGAACCGCGTCGCCGAAGGTGGTTCCGACCGTCTCATCGAAAACCGCGTCGCTGAAGGTGGTTCCGACCGCCTGATTGAAAACCGCGTCGCCTGAATGAATGGCTTCACAGTGGTACCCATCAAAAAGCCCGGCCTGACCCGCCGGGCTTTTTCGTGAGCTACTTTTAGTACATTCGCATAGCCGCCAGTCGATCTTGGCGGCACTATCAGGGTCTTGCAGCAAGCCATCGGGCGACACTGCATGGGCAACACTGAAACGTTCTACAGAACAACAAAAATACAGGAGTTGAAAATGTCTGAGCTGAACCTGCACCCCAACGCCGCACACTCCCTGACGCAATGGCACGACATGATCCGCAAGGGTGACTTGAGCGCCCTGCCCGAGTTGTTGGACCCACAGGCAGTATTCCGCTCACCGATGGCCCACACGCCCTACCCGGGAGCGGCCGTGGTATCGATGATTCTCAACACGGTAGTCAATGTATTTGAGGATTTTGCCTATCACCGGGAACTGTCGACGGCCGACGGCTTGAGCGTCGTCCTGGAGTTCAGCGCCAAAGTGAACGGTAAAGAGTTAAAGGGTATCGACATGATCCGCTTCAATGAACACGGAAAAATCGTCGAATTCGAGGTGATGGTTCGCCCATTCAGTGCCTTGCAAGCCTTAGGCGAGCAAATGGGACAACGCCTTGGCGCTTTTCTGGCCGCCAGCAAAGCCTGATTGCAAAGCATCGGTTGGGGCGCGGTGCTGCAGGGGGCCGACAGGCAACCCGAGCACCTCGCTCTATACCGGCTAATCACCCATTGCAGTTCTTACGCAGGAGTTGGCAATGAACTTCAGATGCTCACTTGCAACCCTAATGATCAGCCTAAGCCTCTTCGGCTGCGCCACTTCAACAGACCATGGCGTGTCTGTCCCCTTGGTCGCCACCCGACAGAACACCGGGCAGATCGGCAACGTCACGCTGACAAGCTGGGAAAAACAGACCGGACTCAGCTTCTTCATCACGGGAGCTCCCAGCGGAGCGACTTTGCCCTTGCGTCTCTACAGCTTCATCCATAAAGGCACCTGCCAGCAGCCCGGGCCAGTGGCCTTTGCAATGAACGACAAGGTCAACACCCAGCGCGAACCTGTACGCGGCTGGTCGTTCTCAAGAAGTGCACCGATCGCCCTGCAAGACCTGCTTTCCAGCGAGTATTCCATCGTCGTGCGAACGGCTCCGGAGAGTGGCAACGTCGATATTTTTTGCGGTGACATCAAGCAGGGAGGCGCAGTGAAGTAGCCATTCGAAACGGCTTATTCCCTGTCTTTCGTAGTACGGATGAGGTTGTCCCGTAATTTCACAATGGCTTTCTGCATTTGCACGAATTCGTCGGGATCAAGACCGGTTTGCGGGAAGCCTTCCTCCGTGAGGCCTTCACGCAGTTTTCGCCCCTCGCTTGTGAGGCGGATGCGAACCTGCCGCTCGTCTTCCGGGTCGCGCTGGCGCAGCAGATAACCCATCGCCTCCAGTTTCTTCAGGATCGGCGTGAGGGTGTTGGATTCGAGGAACAGCTTTTCGCCGAGGCTGCCAACGGTCTGGTTGTCTTCTTCCCACAGCACCACAAGGGTGATGTATTGCGTGTAGGTAAGTCCGAGCCGTTCAAGCATTGGCTTGTATGCCTTGCCGAAAGCGAGGTTAGAGGAATAGACAGCAAAGCACAGGAAGTCGGAAAGCTTCAGGTTGAGGGCGGCTGTCTTTTCGGTGGATTTCATGAGCGTTCTCTGGGGCCGAAGAAGGATGGACTGCAAGGTCAGACTATACGTCGCATGCGATGGCATCGGAAGTGCTCACTGCAACGGCCGGTGCTTTCAGGTCGATCAGGCCTTTGAAGGCCGACGACCGGTCCAACGGGAGCGCCCCTTGATCGCGCGGTTCAGATCACTTTCACGCAGGAGCTGACCAGCATGCTGATTTCATACTCGCGCTTGCGTCACCGGGCCAAAGGGTGAGCCTGCCCCGCCTCTCTTATTCACTTTGACGCATGACGAGGATCGTCACGACGGTCAATGTACTCAAGCCCCAGCGGACCTGTTCCGTACACCTGAGAAATATATTCCCCCGATCTGGCCCAGTGAAAATGCGGCGTATTAGCCGGGAGCACCACTACACTGCCCGGGCCATAAGCGACCAACTTGTCCGGATCAAACACAGACCCAAAACCAATGTAAAACACACCGGACATGACGGTGTATATACGGTCTTCAGGATGGGTATGGGGCATTAACTTCGTGCCATTCGGTACTTTGACTCGCACGACGTAGGGGCCTGGCTTGGCAGGATCACCGACCAGTACAGCCAGTTTTACTTCTTGCGGAAACGCTGGAAAGCTACGCCACTCCACGTCTTCGTTATACAAAGCACCGGTTTTACCGAGCGGCAATGGTTGTGCTTGAACCACCGACAGGGTTGTACACAGGGCAAGAAACGTAGTCAGGCAAGCAGTTTTCATAATGCTCTGAATCATGGGAGGCCCCTGAGAAAAAATGTCCTCTCTACTGTAGGGGTGGCGATCTCCTGTGATAATGCCGCTGATGCGTATTTCAGTTGATACGCAGTGTAATCAATTCAATAACAGGTGTCATAACAGCCCCCCGACTCACCGCGATGGCTAGCCCTTTCACTTCGCGAGCGTGTGCGCTGACACAACCTCCAACGGAGGGATGAATTCAGTCCGGGCTCTTGCCAACCAACAGTTCGCCCGGACGCTCACCCTCCCCCCTCACACCTGATCCATCGCCTCGAACACACCCTTGTCCTCACCCAGGAATCCGCCGCTTTGGTGCTGCCACAGCCGCGCATAGACGCCGTTCTTCCCAAGCAATTCGCTGTGAGTGCCCTGTTCGATGATGCGTCCGTCATCCATGACGATGAGTCGGTCCATGGCCGCAATCGTGGACAGCCTATGGGCGATAGCGATCACGGTCTTGCCCTGCATCATTTCATCGAGGCTTTCCTGAATGGCGACTTCGACTTCCGAGTCCAGGGCGCTGGTGGCCTCGTCAAGCAGCAGGATCGGGGCGTTCTTGAGCATCACACGGGCAATCGCGACGCGTTGGCGCTGGCCGCCCGACAGCTTGATGCCGCGCTCACCCACAAGGGTGTCGTAGCCGGTACGGCCCTGCCGGTCGCTCAGTTGGCTAATGAATCCATCGGCCTGGGCATTGGCCGCGGCGCTGCGAATTTGCGCCTCGGTCGCATCGGGACGGCCGTAAGCGATGTTGTCGCGAATAGAACGGTGCAGCAGGGAGGTGTCCTGCGTGACCATGCCGATGGAGCCGCGCAGGCTTTCTTGCGTCACGTGTGCAATGTTTTGGCCGTCAATGCGAATCTCCCCGCTGTCGACGTCGTAGAAGCGCAGTAGCAGGTTGATCAGCGTGGATTTGCCAGCGCCAGAGCGGCCGACCAGGCCGATTTTTTCGCCCGCGCGAATGCTCAGGCTCAGGCCATCGAGCACCTGGCGTTCGCCATTGTAGTTGAAGCTCACCTTATCGAAGGTGACTGCGCCGCCAGAGGTCACCAGCGCGCCCGCGCCCGGTGCATCCTGCACCTTGGCGCCCAGGGTCAGTGTTGCCATGCCGTCCTGTACGGTGCCGATGCTCTCGAACAGCGAGGTCATTTGCCACATGATCCAGTGCGACATGCCGTTGATCCGCAACGCCATGGCGGTGATTGCCGCCACGGCACCCGCGCCAACCTCACCCAGGTGCCATAGCCACAGGGCATAACCACCGGCTGCCATGATCAACGCCACCACCAATGCCTGGTTGACGATCTCGAACTGGCTGACCAGACGCATCTGGCGAAAGCCGGTTTGCTTGAAATCCTCCATCGCGGCACGCGCGAAGTGCGCTTCACGATTGGAGTGGGAGAACAGTTTGACCGTCGTGATGTTGGTGTAGGCGTCCGAGATACGCCCGGTCATCATCGACCGCGCATTGGCCTGTTCCTGCCCGACTTTCCCCAGACGGGGTACGAAGTACAGCATGGCCAGACCGAACAACACGACCCAGGCAACGAACGGCAGCATCAGTTTCAGCGCGAAGCCGCCGGCCAGTGCGATGATCGCGATGAAATACACCCCGATCCCGGGTGCGATCTCGATCAGGGTGAAGAGCACGTCGCGCACCGCTAGCGCCGTCTGCATCACCTTGGTAGTGACTCGCCCGGAAAACTCATCGGAGAAAAACGAAAGGCTTTGCCGCAGCATCAGGCGATGGAAGTCCCAACGCAGCCGCAACGGCAAGTTAATCGCCAATATCTGGTGCTGCACCATGGTGCGCAACGCCACCAGCCCGACACTGGTCACCATGACGATGCCCATGCCCCACAACACGCGACTTTCCTGCGCCGCCGCTTCACCGCCCGCCTGCCAGGTCGAGAGCAGGTCCACGACCTGACCGAGGAAGGAAAACAGCCAGGCTTCGTAGATCGATACACAGGCACTGAGCAACGCAAGCGCAAGGATGTAACCGCGGGCGCCCCGGGTACAGGCCCACAGGAAACGAGCCAGACCGGCGGGTGGTGGTGGTACCTCGTCAGGAGGAAAAGGGTCGAGTCTTCGTTCAAACGCACGAAGCATGGTGTTCTCCAAAACGATCAAGTGGGGGAGATTCTGCCATTGAACGGTTGCTTTGAGGGTTTTGTGAAATTGAGGTAAGCCGCTGCTGGCCGATTGCACCGCTGAACTGACTCAGCAATGGCAGAAAGTGCTCGGATTCATGTTCGCTTCGAGCGCTAAGGCACCGGGCGATCCATGGCCCCGGTCGCAGGAATTTGAAATGCACGGCGTTGCTCGACAGAATGGCGCCCCGATTCGGCCAAAGTGCCGGTCGTTTGTGGTGAAAAGGGGTTGCGGTTGAACGAACAGACATTGTCCATGCGCCTGGAACGCGTGGCGGCGCATGTGCCAGCCGGTGCGCGCCTCGCCGATATCGGCTCGGATCACGGCTACCTGCCGGTGGCGTTGATGCGCCGGGGCGTCATCGCATCGGCGGTGGCCGGTGAGGTGGCATTGACGCCGTTCCACTCGGCTGAACGCACCGTGCGCGAGAGCGGTCAAGACCTGCGAATCACCGTGCGCCTGGCCAATGGCCTGGCGGCCATCGAGCCGGAAGACGGGATCACGGCGATCAGCATCTGCGGCATGGGCGGCGAGACGATCCGCGACATCCTCGACAGCGGCAAGGCGCACCTGAGCGGCCAGGAACGCCTGATCCTGCAACCCAACGGCGGCGAGCAGCCGTTGCGCCAATGGCTGATGGACAACGGTTACCGCATCCTCTGCGAGGAACTGCTGCGGGAAAACCGCTTTGACTACGAAATCATCGTCGCCGAGCGCGCCTCTGCGGTGACGTACACCGCCGAGGAGTTGTACTTCGGCCCGCTGCAGATGCAGGCACGCAGCCCGGCGTTCCTGCTCAAGTGGCAGCGCATCTTGCGCCACAAGCAGCAGACCCTGACCCACTTCGCCCGTGCGCGGCAGGCCGTGCCCGAGGCGAAGCTGCAAGAGATCGCCCGGCAGGCCCGATGGATCACCGAGCTGCTGGCTTGAGATTGTGCAGGGCTTACGCGAACAGTGCAGAGCGGTGATCCGGCAAAGCTAAAAACACCTCAGGCAACAGCATTCCCCATGCCGGCGGCGCTGTTCGGATCATCATATTCGCCTGTAGCAAAGGGTCCACCCTCGAGGTGATAGACCGTCGGTTCCTCCGAAAAATATTCCTCCAAGCCCATCATGAATATCCGATGGTCTTCACTCGCCTCGAAGCCCGGCGTGTGATCCTCGAGTGATTGCCATCGCACGATCAGGTTGAATAGCTGGGGAGTTTCGATCCCTTGAGCGAGCAAGTGACCGCGGTAACCCTTTGCGCGGCTGAGCAAAGGAGCGACCTCGGCAAATGCACGCCTGAACGTTTCAATCTGTTCTTTGTGCACGGGTAGCACAGCGATTTCGTAAATCATGGCGTTCCCTTAAAGTGAGTTCAACGGTCAAAATTACGCACTGACGAGATGGGACGATGGCCCTACTGCAATCGCGATTTTTCCTTGAACACCGTTGTTGGGCCTCTCCAGAAGGGCATGGGCGAGCGCAATGTCGGCAAGCGAATAGACAGCGCCAACGTGCGGCCGCAGCTGACCGCGTTCTATCAATGCGCTCAACTCATCAAGCTTGCCGCGGTTTTGTCTTGTGAAAACGAAGTGATAACTCGCGTTCTTGCCCCAGGCCTGAACGACGTTTTGTGGCTGGGCAATGTCCACAATCGAGACAACGCGGCCCAGTTGTGCGAGCACGTCGGGGCTACGCGACAGTGTGTTGCCGCCGATGGTGTCGAACACGACATCGACTCCGCGACCACCGGTTTCCCGGATGATGGCGTCGACGTAATCCTCCTTTTCGTAGTCGATGATCACGTCGGCACCCATACTTCGAGCGAACTCAACGTTTGCTTCGCGCACAGTCGTGAACACCCTTGCGCCCATGGCTTTTGCCAGCTGGATCGCCACATGACCGACGCCTCCCGCGCCGCCGTGGACCAGGATGCTTTCCCCCACTCGGAGCTCAGCACGCACAGCCAGTGCTTCCCACGCCGTTCCTCCGACCAGACTCAGGCTTGCCGCCTCAAGATGGCTGATCGAGGGGGGCTTCTTCCCGACAATGCTTTCGGCAGCAACGTGGTACTCGGCATAACTGCCTGGCCCGTCGAATATTTGCGGGGTGTACCAGACTTCGTCTCCCGGGGCGAAGGTCGTCACACCCGGCCCAACGGCTTCGACAACGCCAGATACGTCGTGTCCGGTAATGGCTGGCAGTTGCACCAGATCGGGATAATCGCCACGTCGTACCTGGTAATCCAGCGGATTGATGGAGGTTGCGTGTACCCGGACCAGGACCTGTCCTGTGTGCGGTACTGGCTTGGGCACGTCACGAAGTTCGAACGATTCCGGGCCGCCAAATGATTTGAGTATGAGCGCTTTCATGGTCAATCCTCGTTTCGACAAAAAGGGATATCGGGATTTCTCGATATCTTACGGTAAAAAAATAGCTACAGCTCTTTCCCCATGAGCTCGACAAGAGCACTGATGGTTGCTTCATTGCGCTTGTAGTAGGTCCACTGACCGATGCGCCTGACCTCGACCAGGCCCACTCGTTGCAGCGTTGCCAAATAATCAGACACCGTCGACTGCGACAGGCCGACGCCTTCTTGAATACTACTGACGCAGACGCCCACCGTATGAACGTCACCTTCATCCTGCGGAGGGAAGTTCTTGGCTGGATCCTTCAAACCTTTCAAGATTTCAAGGCGTGTACGGTTTGAGAGGGCTTTGAATATTTCGAGTAATTCCATAACACGAAGATATCGATATTTACCGATATGTCAATACATCAATACGAGAGCAAGCGGCTGACGCTTGCCTCACCCTTTGACCGAGCAGCCGTTAATCGTAGAACGGCTCAACCGATACCCGACTGCCGACAAAAAAGCTGTCAGCCACCAGTCGCAGCGGCTGGAGGTCCAGGTCACTGGTTTTGTCGCTAATCAGCTGTTGGAAATGTCGGTACACCGCCGCGTACTCGCCCTCCTCCGAGACGGCTTGATGCACGCCATCGATACTCAACAATGCGCCACCGTTATCCAGGCGCAGGGTGCCTTCGGTGCAGCGAATCTCGATGCTCCAGAGTTCGTCATGACCGTGGTCGAAATCGAACTCTGCGCGCACGTCGAGGTGACGCGCGTCAGACATTTTGATCGAAGCGGCAATCGGCGACTGGCAGTTATTGGGGACTCGCAGTTCAGCAGACTCGACAAACAGCGGCAGCGCCAACAGATGGGTTGCGATCGACAACGCATTGATACCGGGATCGAAGACGCCCAGGCCGCCCGGTTGCCAGATCCACGCCTGACCGGGGTGCCATTTGCGTACGTCTTCCTTCCAGTCGATCTGCACGCTGTGCAGGGTGCGGGTAGCCAGCCAGGCACGGGCGGCTTCGATACCGGGCGCATAGCGTGAATGCCAGGCGAACAATCCGCTGACGCCTTGCTCCTGCGTCTGGCTCACCAATGCCATGGCTTCACCCAGCGTGGCGCACGGCGGTTTTTCGACCAGCACGTGTTTGCCAGCGGCCAACGCTTGTTGCACCAGCGCGAAGCGGCCTTGTGGCGGTGTGCAAAACGCAATCGCATCGACCTGCGGGCCCTTGTCGAGCAACTCGCCCAGGGACCGAAAGTTCTCGACCCCGGCGCAGGGCTGCCCTTGCGTGGCGACAGAAACCAACTGGAACGCGGGGTTGGCGTTGATAGCGGGGACGTGTTGATCCTGGGCAATCTTGCCGTAGCCCACCAGACCGAGACGGATCGGTTGCATCAATGACTCCTGTTTTTTTGTTTTTCTTGATACGCGAATCGGCAAGATTACGTTTGTGTGGCGGGGAAGTCATTGATGATGTGCTGACGTTTCATCTGGCACGCGAGCTGGAGCGATGCTATCCCTGCCAACTAACGCCGAGGGTCGATAGCGGCCCGCCACCGACGCCCCCCTGAACCCGGCGTGGCGAAGGCATTGCCCCGCCGCCACGCCAGCGCAAAAACAGGTCAGCTCATCCAGTTACCACCGTCGACATTGTAGGTCTGAGCCACCACATATTCGCTCTCGGACGACGCGAGGAAAATCGCCATGCCCGTCAGGTCCTCAGCGGTGCCCATCCGCCCAAAAGGCACTTCCTGCCCCACGCGCTGTTTCTTTTCACCCAATGGCCGGTTCTCATAGCGGGCAAACATTGCATCGACGCCGTCCCAATGCTCGCCATCGACGACACCTGGGGCGATGGCATTCACATTGATCCCATGCTTGATCAGGTCCAGCCCTGCGGATTGGGTAAGGCTGATCACCGCCGCTTTGGTCGCGCAATACACCCCCACGAGGGCCTCCCCTCTTCGTCCCGCCTGGCTGGCCATGTTGATGATCTTGCCGCCATGCCCCTGAATGATCATCTGACGGGCCGCTGCCTGCAGGGTGAAAAGCGTTCCTGCCACATTGATCGAAAACAGACGCTCGAAGCTGTCGCGGGTGATATCGACAATGGGCGCAAGGTCGAACAGTGCGGCGTTGTTGATCAAGATATCCAGCTTGCCGGTCTGCGCGATGACAGCGGCGATGGCCGCATCGATGGACGCCTGGCGGGTAACGTCCATCTCGACAGCGTATGCGTCAGGCCCCAGCTCGGTGGCCGTGGCTTGGGCACGCTCCAGGTTGATGTCCGCGATAGCGACAGTCGCTCCCTCGCGAATGTAAGCCTGGGCAAAGGAACGTCCAATGCCTCGGGCAGCCCCTGTGACAAGCGCGCTTTTTCCTTCGAGTCGTTTCATTGATGGTTCATCCGTTTTCTAACATTCGGGTAAGCCCGATCAAGGGCAGGCGGGGTGTAGCGTTCAGGCAGCGAGACGCATCAGGACAGACCCGCTCCCACATTGATTGCGCAATCCTGTGGGCGCGTGGCTTGTCCGCGATGGAGGCCACTCGGTGTCCAGACAAACCAGGACAGTGGCCCCGATGCACCGTTGGCTACTTGGGATAACCGGCGCGTTTCATTTCACGTTCGGTGGAGGTCTGTGCGGCAGCGAGTGCCTGATCGACAGACATTTGCCCCGTCAGCGCAGCGGAAAACAGTTTCCCCACTGAGGTGCCTATCGCCTGGAACTCAGGAATCGTGACGTACTGGATGCCGACGTAAGGAACCGGCTTGATCGAGGGGTGTGCAGGGTCAGCGTGCTGCATCATCTGCAAGGTCACTTGTGCGAAAGGCGCCGCTTGCAGATAGGCCTCGTTGTACGTGGATTGACGCGTGCCAGGCGGAACATTGGCGATGCCGTCTTTTTCAGCGACCAGCTGAATGTATTCTTTCGACGTGGCCCACGTGATGAACGCCTTGGCTGTCTCTTTATGCTTGGAGGTGGCCGGTATCGCCAGCGACCACGCATACAGCCACGACGAACCCTTGTCGGTGACCTGCGTCGGTGCCGGGGCAAAGCCAACGCGGTCGACAACGTTGCTCTGTTCCTTGTCCGTCGTGAAAGATCCCGCCACGCTGGCATCCACCCAGATCGCGCACTTGCCGCTGTTGAACAGTGCGAGGCTCTCGTTGAAACCATTGCTCGACACACCGGGTGGCCCATACTTTTTCAGGGTGTCGACGTAGAAGTGCGCCGCGGCGGTCCACTCCGGGCTGGCCAGCTCCGGGTGCCACTGTTCATCGAACCAGCGGGCGCCAAAGGCATTGGCCATGGTGCTCAACAACGCAATGTTCTCACCCCACCCTGCCTTGCCCCGCAGGCACATGCCGTACTGTCCTTTATCGGGTTCGTGCAGCCTGGAGGCGAACTCGCCGAGCTGCGTCCAGGTCGGATGCTCCGGCATGGTCAACCCGGCGCCCTTGAACAGGTCGGTGCGGTAATAAGTGATCGTGCTTTCACCATAGAAAGGCAAGGCATAGAGCGTGTTGTCGACCGACAAGCCCTGGCGTACCGACGGGAAGATGTCTTGCAGATCGTAGGCCGGCGGCAGTGCCGTGATCGGCTCAAGCCAATGCTTGGCACCCCACAGCGGTGTTTCATAAGTACCAATTGTCAGCACGTCGAACTGCCCGCCCTGAGTCGCGATATCGGTGGTCAGGCGCTGACGCAGGACGTTTTCTTCCAGCACCACCCAGTTGAGCTTCACGTCGGGGTGCTGCTGTTCAAAGATCTTGGAGAGCCGCTGCATCCGGATCATATCGCCATTGTTCACAGTGGCGATGGTGACCGTTTCGGCTGCATGACTGACGAGGGCAAAAGACAGGCCGGCAAAAATGTACAGTGCTTTCGGGATGGTCATCGTAGTGCTCTCCGCTTCGCGCCCTGGACGACGGAAGCTATTATTTTTGTTGTTAACCATTGCCGGGCAAATACAGCTGCGCAGCCATGGTGGACGGCTTGATTACACCAGCTTGGAAAACCCCGGACAAACGCACAGAGGACGGCAACCCGATACTTTTTTTACCGTCCCCGGGACACAGCCTGGCGATCAAAAAAGTATCAGTGCCAAGCAATCCCCGAGCTAGCAAGCGCCAGGCAGGAAGGCGTATGTTGCCTGCATACGAACAACAAATAACAAAGAAAGAGACCTGCCATGCCTGATAGCCGAGCCGCGCTGTTTGAACAGCGCCCCGCCGAACTGGAGGTCATTCTTCCCGAGCCCGATCATTGTTTTCGCTGGTATGAACACGACTATCCCTACTCCCTGGCTCGCTGGAATCACCACCCGGAATTCGAAATCCATCTGATCCGCCAAGGCAGCGGCAAGCTGGTTGCGGGCGATTACATCGGCGCATTCGGTGCCGGACATGTGGCGCTGATCGGCCCTGATCTGCCCCATGACTGGATAGGCGATCTGGCACCCGGCGAGTTCCTGGCAGGACGCGATGTGGTTCTGCAATTCGACGGTGCCGCGATTCTGGCCTTGCGTGAAACGATGCCCGAACTGGGCGAGCTTCAGCACCTGTTTGAACGTGCACGCCGGGGCCTGGAGTTCTGCGGCGCAACGGCTGTGCAGGCCGCACATCTGCTGGAAGACATTGGCCCCGCTCAGGGGCTCGAACGCCTGATTCTGTTTCTGCAACTGATCAATGCACTGATGAAAGCGCCCTCCCAAGACGTCCATGTGCTCGCCAGCGCTTACTACGCGCCATCCCTGGATGCCCAAAGCTCCGAGCGCATCCACAAGGCCTTTGACTACTTGTTGACCGAGCTCACAGGCGACATTCGCCTATCGGTGATTGCCCAGCGCCTGAACATGAGCGAGCCCGGTTTTTCGCGCTTCTTCAAGCGAGTCACCGGCCACGGTTTCATCGACCTGATGCGCAAGCTCAGGGTTCAGCGTGCCTGCCGGCTACTGTTGCAAACCGAGATGTCAGTGGCGGGCATCTGTTTTGAAGTGGGCTATGAAAACCTGTCCAACTTCAATCGGCACTTCCGTATCGAAATGGACCAGACCCCGAGTGAATACCGTCGCGGTTCGGCGATGACCCTGTTCAATCGCAACGGTCCCCACGCCTCCCTGCCGTTCACCAAAGCCCATTGAATGAGCGATGCGAGCCAGTCGGTTCAACCTGGACTCGCTTCCATTACGATCAAACCGCCGGCTGATGACTGGTCACACAGTGAATCCCTCCGCCACCCGCCGCGACGGCGTCGATATTGAGCTGTACCACCTCCCGGTCCGGGTACAGCTGCGACAACAGTTCAAAGGCCTTCGTATCCGCCGCTTTGTCACCAAACTCGGGCGCAATGACCGCGCCATTCACCAGAAAGTAGTTGATGTATCCGGCAGCAAAGTCCGGGTTGTTGCGGGTGAACTGACTTTTGCGCGGATTGAGCGGTGGCGACAAGGTATGCACCTGCAGCTTGCGGCCATCCGCATCGGTGGCGTTTTTAAGGATGTCCAGGTGCGCCAATGTCACGTTCCGGTCGTATGAATCGGGGTCGTTGTCGAGGTTGGCGACCACCACGCCCGGCTTGACGAACCGCGCGTAGAAATCAACGTGAGCGTCGGTGATGTCCTTGCCCTTGATGCCCGGCAACCAGATTATTTTGCGCAACCCCAAACGGTCTTTCAGTTCCTGCTCGACCTCGGCTTTGGTCCAGTCGGGGTTGCGGTTGCGGTTGATCCAGCTGCTTTCGGTCATGATCCCCGTGCCGTGGCCATCCACTTCGATACCGCCGCCCTCGCCCACCAGTTCGCTGCGCAGATAACGTGCCTGCGTAGTCTCGGCCACCAAAGCGGCCACTTGCGCATCCTCGTCATGCTGCTGTTTGTTGCCCCAGCCGTTGAAGTTGAAATCAACGGCGCCGAGTCCGCCTTCGCCATCGATGACAAAATTGGCGCTGATATCGCGCATCCAGATGTCGTCAAGCTCAGTGGTGACGTAGGTGATATTGGCCGTGCCGCACTGTCGTTCGGCCAGACGCCGCTCGCCCTGGCGGCAGAACACGGTGACCGGCTCATAGCGGGCGATGGTGCGGGCGATCAGGCCCATGGTCGCTTGCACTTCGGGCGTGAAATCCTCCCAGATGGCGCTCTGTGCGCCGAACGCGATGAAGGCCCGTTCGTGTCGGTCGCCCTCGTCCGGCATGCGCCAACGACCTTGCGTCGCTGCATGCACGGGCGCAAAGCTGAAGCCGAGGGAAGCTGCGGCGCCGAGACCGGCAATCACCGACACCTGCTTGATGAAATCCCGCCGTGTCGGCCGGTGTTGATCCTTGTCTGAAGCACTCATTTCGCTGTCGCCGTCTTGAATTTGGTCCAGGTGCGCATCCGCGCCCGCATGTCGGATTGGGGAATGTCCTTGCCCGGAATCAGCCGCGCATAGGTGGCCTCATCGAGGTAAATATCCGGGTTGTTGCGCATCGTCGCATCGACGTCCGGGCGGGCCTTGGCGTTGGATGTCGGGTAGCCGGTGAAATTGCTGATGGCCGCCATGTTCTGCGGGCGCATGACGAAGTTGATGAACGCGTAGGCGTACTCCGGGTGTTTGGCGTCGACCGGAATGGCCATGGTGTCCATCCACACGGTCGTGCCTTCGCGGGGAATGCGGTACTCGAATCGGGTGTGCTTGCCGGCGCTGTCCGAGGTGCGTTGTGCCTGGGTCATGTCACCGCTGTAACCGAGGGACAGGCACAGGTTGCCGTTGACCAGATCGGTCACGGGTTGCGACTGGAACTTGCGAATGTGCGGTCGCAGCTTCATCAGCAACTCACTCGCTGCGGCCAGGTCTTCAGGCTTGGCGCTGCGCGGTTCACGCCCGAGGTAGTTGAGCACCACCGCCAGCACTTCGTCCGGAGAGTCGATCATCGAGATGCCGCAATCGGCAAATTTCGCCGCCAGTTCCGGTTTGAACAGCATGTCCAGGCTGTTGACCGGGGCGTCGGGCGAACGCTGTTTGACCTGTTCGTCATTGTAGGTCAGGCCGATGGTACCCCAGGTGTAGGGGACGGTGGCCTGGCTCGACGTTTCGTACTGCCTGCGCAGCTTCTGCAAACCGGGTTCGATGTCGTCCACAGCGGTGAGTTTTGAGCGATCCAGCGGCAGCAGGCTGCCGGCGCGCATCAAGCGTTCGGCGACGGTGTCGCCGGGGAAGATCAGGTCATAACCACTGCCGCCGGCGAGCATCTTGGCCTCCAGGGTTTCGCTGCCGTCCATGACGTCGTAGATCACCTTGATCCCGGTTTCGGCAGTGAATCTGGCGAGGGTGTCTTCGGCGAAGTAATCGGCCCAGTTGTAGAGCCGCAGGGTCTTCTCTTCGGCGTGCAGCGGCGGCGAGGCGATCGCCCATCCCAAGGCGCCGAGCAACAGCTTGCGGGGAATGCGCATATCAAACTCCTTGAGTGTTCCAGCGTGCATGAAGGTGACGACCGTCCTGACTCAGCAACGCCCCGTACATGTCCGGGCGACGGTCGCGGTAGATGCCCCAGCTCAGGCGTTCTTCGCGCATGGCGTGCAAGTCCAGGCTGTGGACCAGCACGCCGCTGCTGTCGCGATCAGCCTCGGCGAGCAACTTGCCCTTGTGGTTGCAGATAAACGACGAGCCGTAGAAGCTCATTTGCAAGGCCGCATCGGTGGTCGCCACCTCACGACCGACGCGATTGGCCGCCACCACCGGCAGGATGTTCGCAGCGGCATGGCCACGCATGGTCATCTGCCAATGGTCACGGGAATCCAGGGTTTCGCAGCCCGGCTCAGAGCCGATGGCGGTGGGAAACAGCAAGACTTCGGCGCCCATCAACGCCAGGCAGCGGGCGGTCTCGGGGAACCACTGATCCCAGCAGATCCCGACGCCGAGGCGCCCGAATGCCGTGTCCCAGACACGGAAGCCGGTGTCGCCGGGGCTGAAGTATTCCTTCTCCTGGTAACCGATGGCGTTGGGGATGTGGGTCTTGCGATACACCCCCAGCAAGCGCCCGTCGGCGTCGGCCACGCTCAGGGAATTGAAGTAGGCATTGCCAGCCTTCTCGAACCAGCTCAGCGGCAACACCACCCCCAACTCCTTGGCCAGCGCAGCAAAGCGTTTGAGTACGCCGCTGTATCGATACTCTTCGGCCAACGCCAAATGTTTATGGCTTTGTTCAATGCAGAAATACGGCGTAGCGAACAGCTCCTGTAACAGGATGACCTGGGCGCCCTTCGCGGCCGCCTCACGGATCAGTCGCTCGGCCTGATCGAGATTGTTCGGCAAGTCCCAAGTGCACGGCATCTGGGTGGTAGCAATCGTCAGTAGCGTCATGGTTTCACCCCTGCACTGGCCAGGCGGGCTGCTGCTGGGTGATGCAATGCACCCCGCCGCCGCCATGGGCCAGGTGATTGATCCGCACCGGCACCACCTCGCGCCCCGGGAACGCCCGGGCCAACACTTCGGCCGCCGCGTGGTCGGCGTCGATGCCATAGGCCGGCATGATGATCGCGTGGTTGGCGATGTAGAAGTTGGTGTACGAGGCACAGAACACTTCGGCTTCGGTGTCCACGGCATCGGTGGCTTCATAGAGTTCGATCAGCTCGAACGTGCGCCCGTGGGCATCGGTAGCCAGCTCCAGTGCGCGACGGTTTTCCCGTGCAATCTCGGCGTACACCGAATCTTTGTCGTGGGTGGCATCCACCAGCAACACGCCGGGGCGGGCGAAGGCGCAGACGCCATCGACGTGGCCGTCAGTCATGTCGCCCGTCACGTAGTCCGGGTCACCCGGCAGCCAGATGGTTTTCTTCACGCCCAATAACTGCGTGAAGATTTCCTCGATCTCGGCCTTGGTCATGCCCGGGTTGCGATTGGGGTTGAGCAACACCGATTCGGTGGTGATCAGCGTGCCCTCGCCGTCGACATGAATCGCACCGCCTTCGTTGCTCAGCGGGGTGCCAAAGCACGGCACGCCGAGGCGATTGAGTGCGCGGCGCGCCAGGCTTTCGTCGAGGTTATGCAGCGACTTGCCGCCCCAGGCATTGAAGCGCCAGCTCACCCCGCCCAGACCGTGTTGCGGATGGCAGACGAAGCTCGGGCCGGAGTCGCGGCACCAACTGTCGTTGACCGCCAACGGGATCAGTTCGATGTTGGGTCCACACAGCGCTTTGGCACTTGCGATAGCCGAAGGGTCGACCACCATTTTCACCGGTTCGAACCGGGCGATGGCGTTCGCCACCCGTGCGAAATCCTCCTGCACCAACGGCAAGGTGACGCCCCAGCCCGACTCCCAAAGCGCCTGGTTGTGTGGCCAGACCATCCAGGTCGCGGCGTGCTTCACCCACTCTGCCGGCATCCACCAGCCACTGTTCTGAAGTTCGTTCTGCTGCATGACAAGCACCCTTGAGTTAAGTCATTGTGTTCAATGAAAACTGCCTTCGCGGTCTTGGCATGCATGCTACGGTCGTAAAACAAGGCCAACAAACGATGGATTTTGTAGAAAAGTGATTAGAGGAACTTATCGATATGCTCAAGCACTGGCCCCCGCTCAACACCCTTCGCGGCTTTGAAGCCGCCGCCCGCCTGGGCAGTTTTCACAAGGCGGCCGACGAGTTGCACCTGACCCAGTCGGCCATCAGCCAGCAGATCCGCACGCTTGAGGCGTACCTTGAGCAGCCGTTGTTTTTTCGCAGTGGACGCAGCGTCAGCCTGACCGATGCCGGCCACGATCTGCTCAGCACCACCCAGGCGTTATTGCAGCAACTGGCGGTCGGCATTCGTCGCCTCGGGCAATACCAGAAACCCAACCAACTGGTGCTCAACACCACGCCGACATTCGCCCGTCATTGGTTGCTGCCGCGTCTGGGGGATTTTCGTCGTCAGCACCCGGAGGTCGACCTGTGGATTTTCAGCACCGATGAAGTCCCGGACATGACCACCCAGACCATCGACCTCGCGGTGCGTGACGACATCAGTTCCCAGGCCGAGTGCAGCTTCAAGGTGTTGCACGCCGACCGCCTGTACCCGGCGTGTCATCCAGACGTGTTGACGGTGCCCGTCGAGCAGCGCACCACCCTTCACGGAGAGCGGGAGATGGACTGGAGTCATTGGGCGGTGGAGGCCGGGATTGATGTCGGGCAGAAGGATCAGGGGCTGAATTTCTCCGACCCCGGCCTGCTGCTGGACGCCGCCTGCGCGGGGCTCGGCATCGCCCTGGTCAGTCAGTTGCTGAGTCGGCCGGCACGTGACAGCGGACTGTTGCAGCCCTTGGTGGAAGACACCATTCGCGGCCCGAACTGGGCCTTGCTGACCCATCGTGACAGCGAGAACAATCCGCTGGCGCGTAGCTTCGTCGAGTGGCTGTTAAGTAACCTGGACGCAACGAGCCAGACGTCTCCCGCACGTGCAATATGAAAGGGGACTCGGCTAATGGCCAGTATCCTCAGCCAAGTCCGTTGATGAAGTTCATATTGAACAACAGAACACTCAGCCTAGTGCTATTGAGAGAAGTCGCTTACAAAAAACTTAATTAGTTCAAAAGAACTTCCAGTGCGCCATGACATTATTCAGGCGCCATTTAAGTGACTTGTATTTCACAAAAACCACTCGCTAATGCCGCCGACCGAGACTGCAACAATCATTCAAAAATTCAAACACACCGACGAATGGACTTTAAATATTAAAACCCTTTAAAAACAATAAGTTAATATTCTATTACCAACTAAAACAAAACCCCTTCAGAAAAACACAAAACCAAAAAAAGACAGGGATCAGTTATAAAAGTTTCAAACTCATTTAATAAATAATAAATCCCATGTAACGCTTTAAAACATCTCTCTTCAATGCTAATAATTCCGCCGCTTCCGGGCTTACAGGCGCTTTCCCCCTCACACGAAGTGAATATCAGCATCAACGCTGATCCCCGGTATTAATCAAATTCAAATAACACCGGCTTGCTCAAGTTCAATAAAACTTGGGCCTGCATTGTGCTGCGCACTAAAACTGCGCGAGGAAGGCATCATCGCTCGTCATCATTCAAGGATTAAAATCCTTTCGATCTTCGGTACCCGTCCAGAAGCCATCAAGATGGCGCCGTTAGTCAAAGCCCTCGCTGCGGAACCCGGCATTGATTCGCAGATATGCATCACCGGCCAACACCAAAGCATGCTCAAACAGGTGCTGGACCTGTTCGACCTCAAGGCCGATTACACCCTCGATGTCATGACCCCGCAGCAAACGCTCAACTCCCTGACGGCGGCGCTTTACGGGGCGATCGACCCGGTGCTGGAAATGACCTGCCCGGACCGGGTGCTGGTGCACGGCGACACGACCTCGGCCATGGTGGCTGCGATGGCGGCGTTCCATCGACGGATCCCGGTCGGCCATGTGGAAGCCGGGCTGCGAACCGGTGATATCTACAGCCCATGGCCGGAAGAAATGAACCGTCGCTGCATCGACCTGGGGGCGGACATGCTGTTTGCGCCCACCCACGAGTCGCGCCAGAACCTGCTCGACGAACGCCTACAGGGTCGCACCTTCGTCACCGGCAATACGGTGATCGACGCGCTGCAGATGACTGCACGGCGCATTGAGCAGGATGCCGACCTGCGCGCAAGCCTGGACCGGCAGTTTTCGTTCCTGCAGACCGGCCGCAAGGTCCTGTTGGTGACCGGGCATCGTCGGGAAAATTTCGGTGAAGGCTTCCTGGATATCTGCAAGGCCCTGAGCCATCTGGCTCGGCGTTCGGATATCCAGATCGTTTACCCGGTGCACTTGAACCCCAATGTCATGGGCCCGGTCACCGAGCATCTGGGCGATCTGCCCAACGTGCACCTGATCCAGCCGCTGGACTACCTGGCCTTCGTGCGCCTGATGCAACGGGCCCATGTGATCCTCACCGATTCCGGTGGCGTGCAGGAAGAAGCGCCGTCCCTGGGCAAACCCGTGCTGGTCATGCGCGATGTGACCGAACGCCCGGAAGCTGTGGCGGCGGGCACTGTGCGCCTGGTCGGTACCTCGCCGGGCTCGATCATCGCTGGCGTTAACGCGCTGTTCGATGACGACCTGTTGTGGCGCCGCTGCTCCCAGGCGGCCAACCCTTACGGCGACGGCAAGGCCAGTGCGCGCATCGTCGATGCCCTGATGGGCCGTCCGGTGGACGATTTCATCGTGGCCGGCCAGTCCTTGCCCAAGTTCCTGCAATACCCGTCTGCACAGCCTGCGCCCGAGAAGCATTACCCCGCTTTTACCTCTCGATAAACCAAACCGTTCCTCCCCTTATCAGCTCGAGATCTACCTGAATGAAGTCTTCCGTTGCCATCCATACGGGTGCCCTCAGCGCCCTTGCCTGTGGTGTGAGCCTGCTCGCGCTCATGCCGACCTTTGCCTTGGCCGCGGACAGTCCGCTCACCCAGGCGATCAACCGGCTCAACGCCGACACCCGACAAGAGCGTGAGGTGCGCTTGAGCGATCTGGGGATCGATGCACCGATCATCCTCGGCTCCACCGATGCCCGCCGCGAACTGTATCTGCCGGTGCCGGCAGGTGTTCCGCTGACGGATGCGACGTTGAATTTCGACGCCAGTTACCTCAATGGCGAAGGCGGCCGCAACACGCTGCTGCTGTCGCTGGACGGTTATCCGGTGCGTGCCCAAGGGCTGAGCGAAACCCAGGGTGACGCCAGCGTCACGCTGGGCGTGGACAAAAAAGCGCGGGACAGCGGCTCGCTGCGCCTGGGCATCGCCTGGTCGTCGATCGTGTCCCGTGTGCTGTGCGAAGACGAACGCGCCATCGGCAATGTTCTACGTATCGAACCCGACACCCGCCTGACTTACAGCTATGACGCCAGCCAGTTGCGCGACGTCGGCGCTGCGTGGACGGCCTTGCCTGGCAAACCGGGGATCATGGTCGCGCCCGGCACCTTATCCGCTGAAAGCTACGATTCGGCATGGCGTCTGGGTGTGGCACTGGAGCGGATTGGCAAGCGCAGTCAAATCCTGCCCTTCCCTGCCGTACAAGACAGCATCGACCTGAACGGCCTGCGCATTCCGGCCGAACTGCAAGGTATTCCAGCGTTCGCCAGCCTCAACGGCAAAGGTCGACACACCCTGGCGAACCCGGCGGAGATCGGCGCGTTGCTGGTGTTGGGCCAGACGCCGAACGTCCAGGCGGATCTGGCGGTCAACGACCCGCAACTGCTCACAGCGATCAATGCATCCCTCGACGCGCTGCAGAGCCAGATCCAGGGCTTCGATGCCACGGCGGCCAACGCGTTCACGCAATGGCGTGAGACGCATATCAATGCCGGCCTTGCCGCCAATGGCACTGACAATGTGCGCCTGGCCCTCGTGGGCACGCGCCCGGTTCTGATGATTGCGCCGCATGCCACCGACAAGGCGCTGGCCTTGTTCAGTAGCGCCTGGAACAAACTGGCACGCAGTCGCCAATTGACCGTCAGCGAAGCGCAGCTGCCCTTGAGCACCGACGGCCGTGTCGCCCTGTCTCGCCTGGGCGGCAATCCCGGCGCCATCGACGTGCTGGCCAAGTCTGACTGGAGCACGTCATTCTCTCTGGGCAGCGTGGCTTACGACGGTCGCTTGCCGGTGAAGGCTGTGGTCGACGTGTCTGCCGCGCCCGGCGCTTCTGACACTGCGCCGGTGGCCTCGCTGTTTCTCAATGACTACCTGATTGGCGCGCAGCAGCTGGTAGCCAACGGTGAAAAACAACGCATCGAAGCGCGCATCCCGCGTTACGCCGTGGGCGCGACCAACGTGCTACGCGTGTCGTTCCAGCGTCAGCCCGTGAGTGATCGCTGCCTGGAAACGCCGCAAGCCTTCCCGGTTTCCGTGCTGCCGACCAGCCACATCGTGCTGGAAAAAACCGCGCTGGGTGATGACTTCTCCGGCATGGCCGCGCGCTTTGCCGTGGACACCCAACTCCTGGTGCCTCAGGCCTACCTCGATCATCCGGCGAGCAGCTTGCCGCAAGTGATTTCAGTCGCCGATGCCGCCGGGGTCTCGCCGCTGCGTGCGCAATTGAAGGTCATCACAGATCCGAAAGCCTCGGTCACGCTGGACAAGGCCTTCCTCGCCTTCGAGCTGCCGATCAAAGACAGCAAGGAGTCCGTGCAGGTCGATGAGCAGGGGCGCCTGCGCATCAATCACAAGGATCAAGTGTTGCTTGACGTGCATCCGCTCAATCACCTTGCCTCGTTGCAGGTGGTCGATGCCGGCGGCCAGCACGGTATGGTCTATCGCGCATTGGGCAATGACTCGCCACGCTTCGCCAAACAGATTCTGCTGACCCGCGGCGATGTGGCCATCCTCGGCAACGACGGTGCACTGACCACCTTCGACACCCAGGATCCAAGCGGCAGCCAATTGATCGACAACGAAGAACCCAAGGGCCTCGACGCCTGGCGTACGCCGTCGCTGTTGTGGCTGATTCCGGGTGGCATCCTGTTGGTTCTCATCCTGTTGCTGGCTGGCTGTAATGCCCGTCGCAATCGCCAGTAACGGAACCCTTCGATGACGTCGCTTTATTGGCCCTATTGGCTGGCTCACTACTACAGCTTTCTGGAGATCTCGACCATCGTGGTCGCGGTGCTGATCCTGATTTCCAGCCTGGACGACCTGTTCATTGACCTGTGGTACTGGTCGCGCCGCCTGTTTCGCAAGTTCACCGCGGACCGCAAATACCGACCGCTGACCGCCGAGCAGTTGATGGCCCGGGATGAGCAGCCGCTGGCAATCATGGTCCCGGCCTGGCTGGAATATGACGTCATCGCGCCGATGATCGAAAACATGGTGTCGACCCTCGATTACCAGAACTATGTGGTTTTCGTCGGCACCTACATCAACGATCAGCGCACCATTGACGAAGTGGAGCGCATGCGTCGGCGCTACAAGCAGCTGCACCGCGTGGAAGTCCCGCACGCCGGGCCGACCTGCAAGGCCGACTGCCTGAACTGGGTGATCCAGGCGATCTTCCTGCATGAGAAAACCCACGGCATGACCTTCGCCGGCGTCGTGTTGCACGACAGCGAAGACGTGCTGCACCCGATGGAATTGCGTCTGTTCAACTACTTGCTGCCGCGCAAGGACATGATCCAGTTGCCCGTGGTTTCGCTGGAACGCAACTGGTACGAATGGGTGGCCGGCACCTACATGGACGAGTTCGCCGAATGGCACGGCAAGGACCTGGTGGTGCGTGAAAGCATGACCGACACGGTGCCGTCTGCCGGCGTCGGCACCTGTTTTTCCCATCGCGCCCTGCGTGTGCTGGCCGGGGAAACCCAGAACCAGCCGTTTAACACTGACAGCCTCACCGAGGACTACGACGTCGGCGCACGCCTGGCCAAGGTCGGCATGAACGCGATCTTCGTGCGCTTCCCGGTGCAGTTTCGTGTGCTGCGCAAATCCTGGTTTCGCAAGCCTTACGAATCGACGCTGAAGATGCCGTTGTGCGTGCGCGAGTTCTTTCCCGACACCTTCCGCACCGCGTTCCGCCAGAAGGCTCGTTGGACGCTGGGTATCGGCCTGCAAGGCTGGGAGCAAATGGGCTGGAACGGTTCGCTGGCCAACCGATATCTGTTGTTCCGTGATCGCAAAGGCGTGGTGACGGCGTTTGTCAGCATCATCGCCTACGTGATTCTGGTCCAACTGTTGGGCCTGATCATCCTGCGCCAGAGCGGCCTGTGGGACGTGAGTTTCCCCACGCCGTTCGAAACCAACGGCTTCATCAAATACTTGCTGCTGGCCAACGGTGTTGCGCTGGCCTGGCGCATCGCGCATCGCTGTTACTTCACCACCGTGCTGTACGGCTGGCAGCACGGATTGCTGTCCATCCCGCGCATGGTGGTGGGCAACTTCGTCAACTTCATGGCCGCGTCACGGGCCTGGCGCATGTTCCTGGTCGGCAAGGTCATGAACCGCAAACTGGTGTGGGACAAGACCATGCACGACTTCCCGTCCACCGACCTGGTCGCCGCCGCCCCGCGCAAGCTGGGCAGCGTGTTGCTGTCCTGGCAGGCGATCAACGAAACCGACCTGCAAAGCGCCCTCGCCGAACAGAAAACCCGGCACATGCCATTGGGGCGGATCTTGCTCAGCAATGGCTGGCTGGACGACGAGACACTGGCCGAAGCCATCGCTTTCCAGAATGACCTGCCGCGGGTGTTCGATGTGGCCCACAAGGCGCAGGCGTCGACCCTTACCCTGGATGATGAATTCGCGCTGCGCTGGCGAGTGGTGCCGGTGGGTTTGAATGCCGACGGACGAGCCCAACTGGCCGTGGCCAGTCCGTTGCCTGTCGAAGGTCTGCAACAAGTCAGCGAGGTACTGGGCAGCGAGCCGGTGCAGCTGATTGCCCGTGAAAGCGAAATCGTTGCGCAGTTGCGCCTGATGAATGTGCGCGAAGGCCAGTCGGTACCAGATGCCCGCGCGCCACTGTTGGGTGACCTGTTGATCGAAATGGGCCTGCTGGATCGCGACGTGTTCAACCGCACCATGTTGCAGTACCGCCCGCAGCGTCACGGACGCATCGGCGACTATCTGGTCGACAGCGGCGTGCTGCCCCGCGCCACCATCGAAAAGGCCGTGGCACGTCAACACAGCCACTATCCTGCGGAGCTTCCGGCATGAATCGCCCCTTGCTGACCCTCATGGCCACGGGGCTGAGCCTGATACCTGCGCTGGCTCATGCCGAAACACTGCCATTACCGTTGACCGGTCCGGCCTACGTCACCGCCAACGAGGCCTACAGCGCCTACGAGCGCAAAGACTACGACCTGGCCATCGCCAAGGCACGCGAAGCGTTGCGTCAGCGCGCCGACATCACCCGTTTGAACAGGCTGATCGTGCTGGCTCAACGGGACAAGGATCTGCGTGATCATCCCAAGCGCTACCCACAGTCACGTCAGGCTCCAGGCTTCGGCGCCGCCGCCCAAGCCTTCAAGGCCTATGATCGCGATGATTTCGGCGCGGCGGCACAAGCGTCACGCAAAGCCATCGCTCAGGCACCCAAACGCATGGATTATCGACTGCTGCTGATCGAGTCGTTGCAGCGTCAACAACATCTTCAAGAAGCGGATCAAGCCACCACTCAGGCATTGGCCGTGTTCCCGGACGACGATACGTTGCTGATGCGCCGCGAAGCGATTCGTCGGCAATTGGCCGCACCGCTGGCCGTCGAAAGTTATCGCGCCCTGGAGCAAGGCCAGGTGCCGTTGGCCGTGGATCAGGCCAGAAAGGCTGTCGCCTGGGCACCGGAAATCGGCGCCAATCAGCAACTGCTGATCAGCGCCCTGCTCGCAGCCAAGGATTACCGAGGAGCCGAGCTGGCCGCATCTGGCGCACTGGCTCAGGACGATGGCGAAATCGCGCCGTGGATCCTGCGCAGCTACGCCCTTGATCGTCAGGGTAAAACAGCGGCAGCCGAGGCTGACCTGAATCACGCCCTGGCCATCGATGGCCTGCTGGAAACCGAAACCCGCGACATACGCTTCTTCGCCGCCGACGCTGCGCTGGCCCATGGCGAGCCTCAGCGGGCGCTCGATCAGCTACAACCTTTGGCCGATGACGAAGGCGGCGAAGTGGCCCGTCGACGCACAGCCGCCCGAATGGCCCTCAGGCAAAAAAACAACGGGTTGAACGCTGCCGCCCAGTTTCCGGCCCCGGCCCTGAACTGTCAGGAAACCGCTTTTGGCCTGGTCTGCGATATCTGGCCGGGCAACCAGCGCGACGGCGGAACCGACAAGGCCGGTCAGGCTTACGCCGCACTCGCCAGCAAGGACCCCGCCTCGGCCGTCGTCCTGGCCAACGAAGCCATTGCCCGTGCGCCGAAGAATCCGGCGTACCGACGGTTGCTCGTCAGCGCCTTGAGTGATCAGAAACGAGTGCCCGAAGCCATCGCGGCAGCCAGCGAGGGCCTCAAGCTCAGCGGCGATGACGCCCGACTGCTGGCCCAACGCGGTCGTCTGCGCCAGCAATCGGGTGACGACGCCGATGCTCGCCAGGACTTTACCCAGGCCTTGGCACTGGGCAGCCTGCCTGCTTATGAAGAAGCCAGTCTGTACAGCGCCATCGGCCAGCGCCGAACCGCGCGCGAACGGCTGCAACAGGCGCGGGACACGGGTGAACTGGAATCGATGAGCGACCTGCAGATCGCTTACTTGTCGGTCCAGGCCGGCGACGATGACGGTGCCCACGCATCGTTCCGCAAGGCCGATGCCGAGACGCGACTGACGCCGACAGCCACTCAGGACGCGGCCTATAACGCGATGCGGGTCAATGATGACGAACAAGCCGTCAGCTACTTCAAGCGCGTCATCGACGCAAACAATGCCGGTGAACCGGACCTGTCCCCGCAGCAGCTGTTCGACACCCGTCGCGCCGTGGCCGATGTCTCGCGCACCTGGGGTTTGACCAACACCACCAGTTACCGCGGCAACAGCACCAGCAGCGGCCTGAGCTCAGCGCCGAGCGGCGGCAATAGCAGCAATGACAGCCTGCAGAACAGCACCGAATTGTCCTGGCGGCCGTTGGGCTATCGCAATGCACGCTTTGTCGAACTCTACGGACGCGTCACCGACACGCTGTGGAGCAAGAACAGCGATTCGGACACCGGTTTCGATGCGCTGCAAGGCGCGGTGGGTGTACGGGTCAAACCCTTCACGTCGCTGAACGTGATGGCCGCCGTCGAGCGCACATTCCCCTTGGGATCGTCGGACGTCGACGGTGACTGGCTGCTGCGTCTGGGCTATGGCGCAAGCGTCGGTACCGATCTGCGGGTCGATGCCTCCAGCTGGTGGACTTCGCAGTTGTTCGCTGAAGCCGGACATTACGTCAACGACTCGCGGGACTATTTCAACAGCGAATGGCAGGTCGGCCGCAGCTATGCCATCGGTGGCGCGGGCTCACGCTGGGTGACGTTCCCTCATGTGGTGGCTGCATTCGATTACGACTCGAAGATGAACAGTGGCACCGACTCCGATGGCAAATTGGACTCATCGTCCGGCAAGGCCGGTGGCATCGGTGTCGGCAACAACGTGCGCTACTGGTTCCGCGAAGATGCGTACAACGCGCCCCGCTCCTATCTCGACTTCTCCCTGCAGTACCGCGTCAAGGTGCTGGGCGATGATCGCGCTCAAGGTGTCTTCGGTCGCCTGACTTATTCCTATTGAGGACTTGCATGAAGATTCGATTCTGTTTGTGGTTGGGACTTGGCCTGATCCCGATGGGGGCAAACGCCGCCCCTGAAATTGCCCAGCTGTACGCGCCAAAACTGCCGGAGGGTTCGGCCTGGGTGCGGGTGGTCAACCCCTCCGACACTGCCATGCAGGTCCAGGTGGGCCAGGGCGCGAGTTTCGCCCTTTCGACCCAGGCGACGGTGGCCAGTCCTTTTCAGGTCGTGGACTCGCGACAGCCGCTGCAAGTGACCGTCAACGGTCGCGAGATAAAGGGCCTGAGTGCACCGAAAAGTGCGTGGGTCACGCTGATTCTCGACAGTGACCCGGCGCGGTCACCCCGCCTGGTCATCGACCCGCCGCTGCGCGGCAAAGACTTGCGTGCCGAACTCAACCTCTACAACCTGGCCAGCGGTTGCGAAAAGGCCGGGGTAAAACTGGCTAACCATGCCCCGGTGTTCAATCAAGTGCCGTTCAACGGTCAGGCCCAGCGCACGATTAACCCGGTGCAAGCAACGCTGGTTGCCAATTGCGAGCAGAACATCAGCCTGCCGTTCAAGTTGGCGCCCTTCAAGGCCGGCGATCGTTACAGCCTGTTCCTGGTCGGCTCCCGGCAGGCTCCACGCCTGATCGGCCTTGTCGACCAGACCGCGCCATGACCCTTCAATGGAAATCTCGCTGGCCGGTTTCCGCCCTGATCGCCGGTGTCTTGTTGAGCCTGTCAGGCACCGGCGTTGAAGCGGCCTCGGCGGTCATTACCGGCGAAGGTGGCTGGCTGTTCCCGGCCTGGGAAAGCCTCAGCAAGGTCGATAACCCCGGCACGACTCGCAACATTGCGCTGGTGAAACAACTCCAGCAGAACCTTGCGCGGGAACACATCAGCCTGGTCGTATTGGTAGTGCCGATGAAAGCGCCGTTTTATGCCTCGCGCCTGCCCGCCAATCAGCCCTTGAGCCCGGCCGTGATGCAGCGCTACGACCACTTACAGAGCGAGCTGACTCAGGCAGGCCTGACCACGCTGAACATCAAGCCCGTCCTGCAACGCACTGAACACGGCAAACAGACCGCGTTTTATCGCGCCGACTACCACTGGACCGCCTGGAGCGCGGAAAACACCGCCGACGCCACGGCGCAACTGATTACCGAGCGTTACCGCCTGCAAGGCGAACCCGGCGGTGGCGCGGCGCTGGGCGAGTGGTTCGACCGACGCGCGTTCGGCGATCTGGCGAGCAATTTCCTGCCGGCGATCAAACGTAAATCGATTGGTCGCGACATCTACACCGTTCGCCATCAGGCCCAGAACGACTTGCTGATCGATGACGCACCGGCACCGGTTCAGGTGATCGGCAACAGCTTTGTCCAACCTTACCTGGGCTTTACGCAAAAGCTTTCCAATGCCCTGGACCGTCCCGTCGCGCTGACCTGGAATCCTGGCGATGTCGGCCCATGGGCTACGCTGCTGCAATACCTGGAGTCTGCGGATTTCGCCCAACACAAACCGCAAGTGATTGTCTGGCAATTCAACGAGGGCCAATTCCACCTCGGCCCCGATGCCGCAGCTAACTGGAACGCCAAAGGCGTCACCTCGCTGAGCCAATGGCATCAGCGCATCAATAAGGCGCTTCCGTGAACATTCTTGGTTACACCGCCAGTCGCGCGACCATTGCGGGTCTGTTGTTTGCCGCCATTCTCGGCACCGGGACCGGCGTGCTCTACGTGACGGACAAAAAGGCCCAGACCCCAGGGATCGTCGGCATCGTCTGGCAGCCGGACAACAAGACCGTCGGCATCAATGGCCACTGGGAAAAGCTGGGGGCCCGCGAGCTGCTGGTGCAATGGACTGTCGTCGACGATCAAGCATTCGTTGCCGGTTCCGGCCTGCCCAGCGTGCCGGTTCTGCCCGATTGGGCACGCATCGCCAAGGCCCCTTGGGCGCAAGACGTCATCCTTGGACTGGCTGGCTATTTCAGCGAAAACCGCTCACGGGACAACATCGAGCAACTGGCGGCAGTCTCGGCACGCATCGCCAAATTGCCGACGCCGTTGCACGTCACCGGCTGGTATTTCCCCGCCGAAGTCGACCCCAGCTGGACCCGCGCCAAAGAACTGCCCGCCCTGCTGGCCAAGCTGCCACGACCGTTATGGATCAGCGTGTATGACGGTGCGAACATCGGCCCTGTCGCCACGGCAGAATGGCTCAAGCAGTGGCTGCCGAATGATATTGGCGTGTTCTTCCAGGACGGCGTCGGTGTCTACGCCCGCACCGCACCGGTCGCCAGGACCTACGCCGACGCGTTGCGCGAGCGTCTGGGCAAAGACCGGGTGCGCATCATCGTCGAAGCCTTTCGCCCCAACTTCGGCGGCGGATTTCGCTCCGCCACCGCCGCCGAACTCAAACCGCAACTGGCGGCCTATGACGGTTATCCGCTGTACCTGTTCGACGGACCGCACTACGTGACGCCTGAGCTGGTGGAGCAACTGGCGCGATAACGTAGATCATCAGCGTCAGGTCGGATTAACCCTTGACCGCCGCTTCGATCGCCGCGACATCGATTTTCCCCATCTGCATCATCGCGTTGAACGCGCGCTTGGCCGCTGCTTGATCGGGATTATTGATGGCATCCGTCAGGACGCGGGGCGTGATCTGCCACGACAATCCCCATTTGTCCTGGCACCAGCCACAGACGTTTTCCTGGCCGCCGTTTCCGACAATCGCGCTCCACAAGCGGTCGGTTTCGGCCTGGTCGTCAGTCGCCACCTGGAACGAGAACGCCTCGTTGTGCTTGACCCCCGAGCCCCCGTTCAGGCCGAGACACGGAATGCCCATCACCGTGAATTCGACCGTCAATACATCGCCCTGCTTGCCCGCAGGATAGTCGCCAGGCGCGCGAAGGATGGTGCCCACCGCGCTGTCGGGAAACGTCTTGGCGTAGAACGTCGCGGCCTCCAGCGCGGCGCCGTCGTACCAGAGGCAAATCGTGTTTTTGCTGACCATTCTGGTTCTCCATCAATGGGGAATGAATGATCATTCTAGCTGAGCGACCAGATGGACCACGAAGAGGGCCATGCCCCTTGTCGGCAGATCAATCCTGTAACGAAGTCCAGCGTGCTGATTACTGGAAACTCGGCTCGGCGCAAACCGCTGATGTGGCGCGAAGTGTACGCAGCCCCAACAGCACGATCACCACCATGACCAGCCCCGCGCCGATGGCGACGCCGAACCCTGCCCGTGCGCCATAGGCGTCGATGACCAGCCCCGCGAGTACGCCACCGAGCGCCACTCCGATGCTGATGCCCGTCGTCATCCACGTCAGGCCTTCGGTGATCCTGGACGGTGGAACGATGATCGTACCAAGGTTCATGACGACGACCATCGTTGGTGCGAATGACATGCCTGCCACAAACAGCATCCCGGAAAGGATGTAGACGTCCGGCGAGAAAATGGGCAAGACGGCTGTAACTGCCGTGATCAGAACGCCAACGAAGAACTGCTTTTCAATCGACAAGGAGACCCTCAACGCGCCGAACGTCAGGCCCGCGATCATTGAGCCGAGCGCATAGGCTGCGAGGATGAAGCTGGCGGACGCTGGCCAGTCTTGTGCGTTGGCGAAGGCCACCACCGCCACATCGATTGATCCGCCAATCACCCCCATCGCCAGGAGTGCCAGAACGATGGTGCGAACGCCGGGAATCAGCAAGGTAGAGCCAGTGCTCTTCCTGACGCCCACGACGACCTTCGGTTCTGTCTGCTTTTGCAGAAGAAAAGCGCTCACGCCGATGACCAGCAGCAAGACCGCGACAAGCGGTCCGGCTTCGGCAAAAAAGCTGACGCTCAGACCGATGGCCAGGGGTGGACCGATAATGAAAGCGAGCTCAGTCAGCACCGTGTCCAGAGAGAAAGCCGTGTGCAACTGCGGCTTGCCACGGAAAAGCTGTGTCCAGCGTGCTCTTATCATCGCGGGCATGCTGGGCATCGTGCCCGCCAGTGCCGCAAGAATAAACAACAGCGGGGTCGGCGCCCTTATAGAGACGGCAACGATCAGCGCCAGCAACATGCCAATGCTGAAGGTGGTGACTAAGGGCAGCACCCGACTCTGCCCCCGCTGATCGACGAGTTTCGACACCTGCGGGCCGATCAGCGCATTTGCCAGGGTAAAGGTACCGGCGACCGAGCCAGCCAGCCAATAAAGTCCCGTCTGCTGCACCAACATGGTAATGATGCCGATGCCAATCATTGCCTGTGGCAGACGGGCAATGGAACTCGCGATCACCAACCCCATGACGCCCGGGGTGGTGAGCAGTTCGCGGTAGGGATTTGCCATGATTTCTCCTTTTTATAATGCTTCGCCGATGGGTACCCCGCTGCACGCCCGCAAACTGTTGCGGGCGGTTTATCGGCGACTCAATGGCACATGTGAACCAGCAAGCAAGCGAGGCAGTTGTTCACCATAGCTGAGCGTCTCACCCTCAAAGACCAGCGACGTGGCTTCAGGACTGCGTGCAACCCGGGCTTCGAATAGTTGATGAATACACAGATGAACAGAAAATTCAGACGTAACTTGGTCGTGCATCCTTGCCTCCAGAAGTGAATAAACTCACTTCTATCGATTGTTCGCACTTACATCATGCAAGTGCAGTCCTTGGAATATTATCTAATCAATCTAACCTGCCATCTGCCGCAAACTATCCAATGGCAACGCGTCGATCATTAGAACTAACTATTTAGGGCAGGCATATCCGCCACCCCCTCTTACCCGTGTTATCACATGTAACCAATGCCACCTAAAACGCCCATCCCAGACAGCTCGCAGCTAACAAAAACGGTGTATTCATGGCGCATGAAAAACAACATTCACGGCCAGAAAACCAGAATGTTTTGTTTCTGCACTAGAGATACACGATGATCTTCGAGTCTATTTGGCAAGAGCATTTCTATCCGGTTTCAGCTACGGGATCCAGCGACGCCAAGAGTCTCCCCCTGAAACATCGAAGTCAATACCGGGAGGAAACTGACACATCCTAACGAAGTAAAACCGCCCCATCGGGCGGTTATCCAGTTCGATTATGAGTGTGAAAAATCATGGTTTCGTGAGTTTTTGTAGGTGCCTTCCTACATATAGATCGTCATGGTCCGCACGTCGCCTTGCTGAGGGTGGGTCCGAGCGTTTGATCGAAAGCCGCGCTGCGTCAATGCAGGGTGCCCTACTGCGGCTGAAAGGTCTGAAGATACGCCAACAGGTTTTCAATCTTCTCCGGATCGCTGAGCCCCCAGAAAATCATCCGGGTACCGGGCACTACTTCCTTTGGATCTTCGAGGTACGCGATCAGGGTCTCGCGGGTCCAGACAATGCCGGCCGATTTCATGGCGTCGGAGTATTGATAATCCGTCGTGCTACCTGACGGGCGTCCAAAAATGCCATTGAGTTGCGGCCCGAACGAACCCCGCGCCGACTCCCCCACTTGATGGCAGCCGCCGCATATCCGTTTGAACAGTGTCGCGCCGGCTTCAGCATCGCCGGCCGCCTGGACTTGCGCGCCGAACACCCCCGCAATAAGCACCATGAGGGCTGCGGCTTTATTCATGTCCTGCTCCAAATCATTTGTGGCCAAGCGCACGTAAATCAGCTCGCACCCGGTTGAACCTACTTCCAATAAGCCGCCGGCAGACGGGTGGAATAACGACCCCGCTATCCGCTGACAGCGGCAAGCGCAGACTCTATCCTGTGCAACCCTGCGATTCCACCGGAGATGCCCTGTGCCACCCTTGACCGCCCGCGAGGTTTACCAGCAGTTGCGCGACGCCGCGCTGGAACTCCGGCCGCTATCGCGCCTCGCCAGACAACCCGAGCCCGGCCACGTGCACGTCGATATCGAAGGCTGGCGCCTGAGCCTCGGTGTCGACGGCGCCCGTCTGCTGCATTGCCAACGTTGCCAGGCCCCGGACGGCCGCGAGGGTGAACTCGACCGCTGGCAACGTTACGGCACCGACCCGGTCAGTTTGCTCAGCACCTGGGAGTTGGCGCAGATCGAGCGCTTGCTGTGCCTTCAGCGCCAGCCTTAGAGATCAACGATCACCGTCCCGGCAATGCTCTCGGCGAATTCGACTCCGAACAGACGACCCGGTGTCTCGAACCCGGAACGCCGCTCCCCGGCCAACACGCGTCGCGCCGCTTCCACCGCGGCCAACGGTGTGTAGGAGTAGCCGTTGATTGTCTCAATCACCGACCGCGCAACCTGCCCATCTGCCCCCGTTACCTCAGCAACCGCATAGGCCCGATGCGACAGGCGCTCTTGCTCGCTGGGGCCATCGGGAAGTCGGGACAAGTCGCCCTCTGGGAATGCGTCACCGCTGATGTGCACGAACATCGCAATGTTGGGGATACCCGTCGAGCGCCCACCCGTGACCAGATCACCGAACGACAGCGGCGCGCAGAGCACAGGCCCGGTGCCGAAGTCGAAGTGACGCGGTTGCGCATCCGGCGCAGGAACGAGTACGCCGTCGACCCGCGTCATCAATCCTGCACCGATGATCTCTCCAACGCTATTGGCCGATCCACGGGACATGGAGCCTGCAACCTGCAGCGCGATCCGTAGCGATTGCGGATGTTCGACACGACGGGCAACGTGCAGGGCGAGGCAGTCCGTGGGGACAACGTCCCAGCCGACGCCTGGCAATAGCATCACACCGGCATCCTCGCCCAACCGCTCCGCCAGCCGGTAAACGTTGATTTCGGCAGTGATGTCGAGATAGTCGACCCCGGCCTCGATGCAAGCCCGCATCAACGGTTCTGCAGTCATCACAAAAGGACCGGCGCAGTTCAACAAGACCGTGACGCCGCTCAGCGCTTGCGCCGTTTGAGCGTCGGCCGTGAAGGTGCGATAAGGCACGCTCAGCTGCCGGGCAAGCGCAGCCACGCTTGTCGCGTCACGTCCAGCGACTTCGAAGTCCAGCCCGGCTACCTTCGCTTGTGCCGCGACCATTCGGCCGGTGTACCCGGTTGCGCCATAAATCAGAAGTTTGCTCATTGTGGGTGCTGCCAGTTTTTATAGACGAATTCGAGGCTGTAGCCATCTGGGTCCAGGACGTTAGCCGCGTAATAATTCGGGTCGTAATGCAACCGTGCGCCGGGAGCGCCGTTATCGGTAGCGCCTGCTTTCATCGCAGCGGCATAGGCCGCATCGACCTCGCCCCTGCTGTTCGCAACGAACCCGACATGCGCAGCCCGCCCCTCCACCACCCCTTCACGCAGCCAGAAAAACACCCGGCCTTGCGCACCGAAACCCTTGAGGTCCGGGTGGCCCGGCGGGCCATCCTTGCCGTCGAAATCGAGCGAGTGAGTGATGCGGAGCGGTGTGAGCGCCGCGGTATAGAAATTGACGGAGCGTTGGGTGTCGCTGACTGAGATAAACACATGATCAAGCATGGAATGCGCCTCGCTGGTTCAGATGATGTAACCGCCGGAAACCTCAATGGATTGCGCGTTGATCCAGGCACTTTCTTCGGACAGCAGCGTGGCGATCACTCGACCGACGTCGTCCGGTTCGCCGATGCGACCGAGCGCCGTTTGCGAGGCCAGCAGCGTCTCGAATTCTTCGCTCAAGCCGCCGCCCAGTTCGGTGCGAATGGCGCCGGGCGAGACGGCATTGGCACGGATGCGTCGCTCACCAAACTCCTTGGCCATGTAGCGGGTCAGTACTTCCAGTCCGCCCTTGAAAGCGGCATAAGGCGCCACGCCTGGGGTGACCACCCGTGTCGTCGCGCTGGTCAGGTTGACGATGCTTGCGCCCTCCTCCATCAGCGGCAGCAAGGCCTGGGTCAGGAAGAACGGGCCCTTGAGGTGAACGTTCATGAGGTCGTCGAACTGCGCCTCGGTGACCGCCTCAAGCGGATTGAACAGACCGTGGCCGGCATTGTTGACCAGACCACCCAGGGTGGTGGTTTGCCAGTTCGATTGCAGCGCCTGTCGTACCGCATCGACGAACACGCCGAAGCGCCCGGCATGGCAGACATCCAGTTCAAGGGCGACGGCATGACCACCTTCGGACTTGATGCGCTGAACCACCGAATCCGCCGCTTGCACGTTGCTCTTGTAGGTCAGGATGACGCCCATTCCACGCCGGGCACAGTGCACTGCGGCGCTGGCACCAATGCCTCGACTGCCGCCGGTAATGACGATAACGCTCATGGCTTGCTCCACTGTCAATCAGATGAGCAACCACGGTAACCATAGACCCTCGGGCGAGCGCAGCCGTTACTACTCCAATCCTGCCTGTTTCTGCTTTTCGCTTGCGCCGTGCGTCCCCCTGCGGTCAGATGTCTCCCCATGGAAAACCAACTGCATGAACTCAGAACCCTTGCCGCCAGGGCCGAAAACAGGCGTACAGAGACGGGCATTCCGCGCGTGGCCATGGTCCAGGGTGCGATTCCCGAACATCAGTTGGCCGCTGTCTACGAGCCGATGATCAACCTGATCCTGCAAGGCAGTAAGACCATCACCGTCGGCGATCGCACACTGAGGTATGACCCGGCGACCTATTTCGTGATGTCGATTGAGCTGCCGGCGGTCGGCAGTGTGCACCCGGCCACGTCCGGCGAGCCGTACCTCGCCGTCGCCTTGACGCTGGACCCTGCCGTACTGGCAACGTTACTGACAGACCTGCCAAAACCTGTCGCACCGTCAGAACAGGAGGCCGGCTTTTCAGTGGCCGCAGTCACACCCGAGCTGATGGACGCCTGGGTGCGCATGCTGCGATTGATGGACCGGCCGGCGGACATCGCGGCCCTGAGCCCGGTGTACGAGCGGGAGATTCTCTATCGGGTTTTGCAAGGACCGCACGGCTGGATGTTGCGCGAGATTGCCGCGCCCGATACGGCCATGGCCCGTGTCAGCCTCGCGATCCAGTGGATTCGCCGCGCCTTCGCCGAGCCGCTGCGGGTCGAGGACATGGCCCGCACAGCGTCGATGAGCGTGTCAGCGTTCCACCGCCATTTCAAAGCCGTCACCACGCTCAGCCCCTTGCAGTATCAAAAACGCGTGCGGCTGCTTCAGGCGCGGACTTTGTTGGTGGCGAACGCTAAAAGCGTCACCAGCGCCGCGTTCGATGTCGGCTATGAAAGCGCTACCCAATTCAGCCGGGACTACGCCCGCGTCTTCGGTTTGCCTCCGGCCCGGGATGCCGCGCGGATTCTCGCGCAACTGCGCGGACGTGCCGACTGAGGGCGCTTCGGTCCGACTGACTCTGTTTCTTGTCATCGCGTTGGCGAATGCGTGTACCGATCGATGCCATGAAAGCGCCGCCACTGGCCCCCACCCGACCATTGCGCATACCATGCTGCGACTTCAAACCGTCAGGTGTCTTCCATGATCAAAGCCAGCTTGCGAAGCCACCTGACACTCTGGTTTGCCGGTCTGTCGTTGCTCACGCTGGTGAGTGTGGGTTTCTACGTGGGCCACATCGCCACCGAGCAAATGAAGCAGGCCAGCGGCAATGCGTTGTTGAGTACGGCAAGGTCGGCGGCCGAGCTATTGGGCGCACAACTGCATGAGCGTCAGCTCGAAGTGTCTCTGCTCAGTCGAGCGCCGTTATTCAAGCACGGCGACCTGGGCGATCCGGATATCTTGTCGTCGATGGAGCTGCGTTCGCAATCCCGTGCCGAGTACGCCTGGATGGGCGTGGCTGACGCCAACGGGCGTGTACGGCAAGCCGTGAACGGTCTTCTGGTCAATCAATCGGTGAAAGAGCGCCCCTGGTTCCAGGCCGGGTTGCGCGGTGCTTATACCGGCGATCCTCATGAAGCGGTCCTGCTGGCCAAACTGCTGCCCGGAACCGCCAGTGGCGAGCCTTTGCGCTTCATCGATTTCGCCGCGCCGATCCGCAATGCCGAGGGCCAGGTGATCGGTGTGCTGGGCGCCCATGCCCATTGGAGCTGGGCGACGCGGATTGTCGACGCGGCCGTGTTGCGCAAGGACATGACGCCCGAGGTAGAGGCGCTGATCGTCGACCACGACGGCAAAGTGCTCTATCCGGAAGCGCTCATGGGGCAACGTGTGGCGAACATGCCGGTCGCCCGGGAAAACCATTCCGACACCGCCGGCTGGTCAGTCGGCGACGGTTACCTGACCAGCGTGGTCGCGGTGCCCACGCCCTCGAGCACGGACCTGACGTGGTACATCGCGGTCCGCCAGCCACTCGATATTGCGCTTCAACCCGCACGTATTCTGTTTTACAAATTGCTGCTGTTGGGGGTCATTGCCGCCATCGTGTTTGCTCTGGTGGCGTACTACCTGGCGCTGTACCTCAGCCGCCCGATCGAACAGCTGGCAAAGTCAGCCAAACGGGTACAAAACCAACAACCGGGTGTGACGTTTCCGCGGGACCACTCGGTGCGAGAAATTGCCCAGCTGGGCCAATCCCTTCAGGGCATGACGGAGTCCTTGCTCGGCAAGGAGCGCGAGTTGCAGGAAGCCAATGCGTCGCTGGAAGCCACGGTCGCGCAACGCACCGCCGCCCTCACCCAGGCCAACGCCGATCTGTTGAAACTGGCCACCCACGACGCACTGACCGGCGTGTACAACCGGCGCCGATTCGACGAGAAACTGAATGAGTGCAACCTGCTGTTTCAACGCACCGGACGGCCCTTTGCGTTGCTGTTCATCGACGCCGACCACTTCAAGCAAATCAATGACACCCACGGCCACGCGATCGGCGATGAGGTGCTGCACCAACTCGCCCGGCTGATCCAGGACAACACCCGCGCCACTGACTTCGTGGCCCGTTACGGTGGCGAGGAGTTTGCGGTGCTGTTACCGGAAGTCGAGGAACCCGAGAGCCCCGAGGTCGTTGCCGAGAAGATTCGCGCCGCGATTGCCGCAGCCATTTTTGCTACGGCCGGGCACGTCACGGTCAGCATCGGCATTGGTCTGGCCGAGATATCGGACAGCAATACCACCGCGCTGATCAAACGTGCCGATCAGCAGCTTTATCAGGCGAAGTGGTCGGGAAGGAATCGGGTGGCTCCGCAGGCTCGCGTGACGGAACGCCACTGACCTCCAGCTTCCACTGATGAAAACCCGGTTAAACCGCAAGGCTATTCACTTAAGAACATCTTCAGCTGAGCGACAACCTGTGGCGAGGGGACTTATCCCCTCGCCACAATTGCGCATCCGCAATCAAGACCGGGTATTGGGCTTACTGAACGTTTTTCAGCTTGACCACATCACCGGAGATCTTGGTGGTGTAGCCGGTCAGGACCCACGCCCAGAACCAGTTTTCCTGCACCTGGGTGTTGATCATCGCGTCACCGCCCTTGGCTTTGATCGCCGCGTTCTGAGCGCGAACAAAACGGTTGTTCTGCTGGATCGGGATCACGCCGAACAGCAGCAGGCCCGTGGCGCTCGCTTCACTGTGGCCCAGGACGGTGTATTGACTGCTTTCATAATGCTGGGTGTTCATCGGCGTGCCGGTGCAACCCGCCAGAACCAGACCGAACAGGGCTACTGCGACAACTTTACTAACGTACTTCACTGAAAAAGCTCCATGAGATATTGCCCGGGATCCATCTCTCGGGCGGCGCACACTCTAACGGATGAGGTGGCCAATTGGTATCAGCTAAAGCAGGTGATTGGCCGCCCCTTGGTTGGCGGCGGCTTTTGTTCGAGAGAGTGAAACGTCGCGCCTCAGCTCTGAGTTATCGCAGCCGGTGAACGTGCAGATGAAACAGGCTCGTCGTCCAGCTTGATAACATTGCCAGCATCGGCCCCAACCGCCGCCATGGGGATTGAAATGGCATAGCCGTAGAGATTGACTCACTGATCGGCATCAGTTCTTTGCTCATTTCACCGGTTTGGCACGCGCGGCAGCTCGCGAGAAGTTGAGCGCGACGGCAGCGTTAATCAACGCCTTCAACGCTTCCTCATCAATCTCATCGCCTTCATGCACATCAATCGCCCGTCGGGTATTGCCTTCAAGACTGGCATTGAAAAGTCCCGAAGGATCCTCCAGCGAAGCGCCCTTGGCGAAGGTCATCTTCACGGCGTTCTTGTACGTCTCGCCGGTGCAGATGATGCCCGCGTGTGACCACACCGGAACGCCCCGCCATTTCCATTCCTCGACCACATCGGGGTCGGCGTGCTGGATGATCGTTCGAATCCTGGCGAGCGTTTCGCCCCGCCAGTCACTCAGCTCTTTGATTCTCGCGTCTATCAGCGCAGAGGCGCCTTCGTCCTCTGCGTTCTTTGAGCCGATGGGTTCCTTGTTCATGAGATAACCGCCTCCTTCAGGATGGATTCGCCCGGTTCATGATAGATGGCGTTCACCCGCCTTTGAGGCGCGCTGACTGACGGCTTGCGTCCCTGACCGGTAATGACTGCAGTCAGTTATCAGAGTCCAGTCAATGCCTGGCCATCAATCCATGTAACACCCCGACCCTTAAACCCGCTTCCGAAGGCGTCATTTGCGACAGGCAAAAGACCTTGAACGCGGCCAGCATGACCACCAGTCCGCCAGGCAAGCTATTCAGGCGATGGGGTTGCAAACCCGCCAGCCTGAGGTGATTGACCTGCCCCGCTTCAAGCAGGCGCAACGACAGGCGCAGCAGGCCGCCGTAGGTGATTCCGCCTTGGTCATCATCGTTCAAGCCGTTGGCCTTGAGGACTTTGGCGAGCATCCGCGCGGTGCCTGAAGAGCCGATGGCCTGCTGCCAACCCAGCGCCCGGTAACGATGTGCGACCTTTTCAAACTGCACCGTAGCGACGCGCTCGGCTTCCAGCAGGCCCTGAGCCGTAATGCAGCCTCCGTGAAAATAACGCGTGCCAAAAGTGCTGCTGCCAATGGCAATGCTTTCGGTCAACAGGGGCTGTGCGCCCTGCCCCAGAATCAACTCGGTGGAGCCGCCGCCAATGTCCACCACGAGCCGCATACTCGCGGCACTCGGTGTCGTGTGGGCAACCCCGGCATACACCAGCCGGGCTTCTTCATGCCCGGAGATCACGTCAATCCGAAACCCCAGGTGACGCTCGGCGCTGGTCAAAAACAACTGGGCATTGTCGGCTTCGCGCACCGCGCTGGTCGCCACGGCCCGCACTCGTCCGGCCTCGAAGCCGCGCAGCTTTTTGCCGAATCGCGCGAGCGCCTGCCACCCTCGATCCAACGCCAACTCATCCAGCGCGCCGCCCTGGAATCCTTCCGCCAAACGGACGGGCTCGCGCAGGGTTTTGACTTCCTGGATCACGATCTGCTGGTTGCGTCTGACCGACTGGCCAATCATCAGGCGAAACGCATTGGAGCCCAGGTCGATGGCCGCAAACAGAGAGGCGTTCCCTTTCATGGTGGGGATTCCTGGCAGATTCATCAGCCCGCGGGCGGGTGCGCTGGGTATTGAAGATGGTTTGTGATGATCCTGCCATGCCTTAGGTGACACCAAGATGACACCGCCCCCCCCCTGCGTCGCTGTGTATCACAGTGTGTACGGCTACCCTCTTGATACATGCGTTTTCACCGGGCCTGCGTTTCGACACAGGCCAGATACGTCGCCGCGTTCAAATGTTTTCAAGGTTTCAAGGGGCTCAGCCAGAACCCCTGGCCAACGCCTTGCAACGGAGACATCACCATGAAGATGGCAATGCAGAACAAAACCGGCATGACTCGTCGCCACCTGGTCAGCTCGTCGATCCTGGCATTCGCCCTGTTCGGCGCGCTCGGTGCGGCCCACGCACAAACGAGCGCCACCGTGCAGCCGGCGGCGGTCAAGGCCGACGCCGCTCAGGCCACACCCTCCCCGTTCGGCCCGCTGAAGCACATCAAGGCCGGACTGCTGAACGTGGCCTACGCCGAAACAGGCCCGGCTGATGGTCCGGTAGTGATCCTTCTGCACGGCTGGCCGTATGACATTCACAGCTATGACGAAGTCGCCCCGCTGCTTGCAGCGAAGGGCTATCGCGTGCTGATGCCGTATGCGCGTGGTTATGGCGATACGCATTTCCTGTCCGATAAAACCCTTCGCAACGGCCAACCGGCCGCATTGGCCAGTGACGTCATTGATTTCATGGATGCGCTGAAGATCAAACAAGCGGTGCTCGGTGGCTATGACTGGGGCGCACGTTCCGCCGGCATCGTCTCGGCGCTGTGGCCAGAGCGGGTCAAGGCGCTGGTTTCGGTCAGCGGCTACCTGATCGGTAATCAGGCGGCCGGCAAGAACCCGCTGCCACCCAAGGCCGAATTGCAATGGTGGTACCAGTTTTACTTCGCCACCGACCGTGGTCGTGCCGGGTACGAGAAAAACACTCATGATTTTGCCAAGCTGATCTGGCAACTGGCGTCGCCAAAATGGGCGTTCGATGACGCCACGTTTGACCGCAGCGCCAAGGCCCTGGACAACCCCGACCACGTCGAGATCACCGTCTTCAATTACCGCTGGCGCCTGGGCATGGTCCAGGGCGAGCCTCAATACGAGGCGCTCGAACAGAAACTGGCCACGGCGCCGTCCATCAGCGTGCCGACCATCACCCTTGAAGGCGATGCCAACGGTGCGCCGCACCCAGCCCCCGAGGATTACGCCAAGCGCTTCACCGGCAAATACGAGTTCCGGCTGATCAGCGGCGGCATCGGTCACAACTTGCCGCAGGAAGATCCACAGGCGTTCGCCAAGGCGGTGATTGATGCTGATCACCTTTGAGGCCGATCTGAAATAGTCCTTTCACAACGACGGCTCGTTTGATCAACGAGCCGTTTTATGTTGGAAAAAATTCCGCCGACCCCGTTCTGAACATCATTCCAGCAAAGACACCAGACGCGGCTCCAGGGACGTTTCGAACACATCCAGCAGCGCCAGCGTCACCGGCAGCTTGAAACGCCGCCGCCCCGCACTGCCGGGATTGAGGTAAAGCCGGTCGCCACGCCACTCTATCCGTGGCTTGTGCGAATGACCGGTGATCACCAGCTTGATGGCTGAGTCGAGCGCGGCCGGGACATCGGCGACGTCATGCACCAGCAGCGTTTCCCATCCGTCGAGATCAAAACGAAGAAGGTCAGGAAGTTTTTCTGCCCACGGGGCGTCCAGGTCATTATTCCCGCGGACAACGTACAGCGCGGCGATAGCCTTGAGTTGATCGAGAATGTCGGCGTTGCCGATGTCGCCCGCGTGAATGATCCGCTCACAACCCGCCAGGGCAGCCAAGGCTTCGGCACGGAGCAAGCCGTGAGTATCGGAAATCACACCAACTTTCATGCGCCGCTCCAGATCAGGTTCAAGGATGAGTGACAGCTCCGTCCCGCAACGTCCGCCTGACCTCAGCCTGTATGGCATAAGCCGGCGCCTCCACCGCATTGAAATCTTGTGTATACCGCTGGGCAAATCCTTCTACCCCCCATTCCTGGAACTGCTGCACATGCTTGAGCTCGTGCGCCCAGAGCACGATGTTCTGTTCTGCGGTTTCAGCATCCCGGAAGAGGATGATGTCGATCAGCGTCACGGCACCGACATCGGGGTTTTGCAGCATGGCAGTGGCGGCGTTGAACTGGCCGCTATCGCTGACTTTGTAGCGTGCGGCATCGAGGACGACGGGATCGTACCAGCGCAGCAATTGCTCCCGGATGTGCGGTGGAATGGGTTGCAGGCCGGTGACGGCGGCGTCGGCGCGGGCCTGGGTCAGCCACAGCGCCAAGGCTGGCGCGGCGATCTGGTAGAGGTCACCTGTCAGCCCCATGTCTGGCAGGCAGATGCAGCCGTCCAGGCACACTTGCTTCTCGCCAGCCGGGCAGGCGCCGGACTGGGCTGACACTTCAAGCGTCAGGCAAAGAACAACAAGCGCCACCAGGCGCGTGATGATGGACGGCATTGGACGCTCCAGGGACGGATGCGGCGCTAACAGTGAATCGGCGTGTCGGCAAAACATCGCTGGACACGACAGACCACTGTTTCCTGCAACTCACTCGCTCTCAGAGGACGTGATGGGGTCGAGAGTGGATTCAGCCGCGAGCTTCAATCGATCAGCCTTGCTGATGTATTTAGACTTGCTTGCCGGTGCCAGTTTGGCACTGGCTTTTTTGGCATGCGCCTTTAATAGCTGCTTGATTTTTTTTTGACGATTCATGGTTTTCCACTCGGTGTGTCAGCGCCCGAATGATATCAGCTTAAATGGCCGGACCCGATCCCCAGGGTGCGCACAGGGTGCACAACGCGGGCAATTGACGACAAATCGCAGGCGCTGGCAGAACCGCCCGCCACCGAACGCCTGCCACCGCCGCAATCAGGCCAAGGCTGCGAAAAGCACTACCCCAGGGAATAGGCGGGGAAGTCCGTATAACCGACCTCGCCGCGGCGGGTGTAATACGCTGATCGGTCCGCTTCGGCTAACGGCCAGCCGTGCTTGAGACGCTCTGCAAGGTCCGGGTTGGCGATAAAGGGTCTGCCGAAGGCAATTAAGTCCACCAACCCGGTGTCGAGCGCAGCCTGCGCGCTGTTGCGATCAGTGAACCCGCCACACCAGATGATTGCGCCAGGGAACGCGGCCCGAACCTTGGCCAGCAGAGCGTGGTCGAGGTGGTTCGATTTGAACTCGGCCAACTCCATGTTTTCCTCAGGCATCAGCTCGTAGACCAGGTGCAGATAGGCGACGCCGAGACGACCCAGACGCTCAGCCACGTACAGCAAGGTTTCCTCGGTCAGCGGGTCCGCCGGAATACCGTTGAACTTGCCAAACGGCGACAGGCGCACACCCACACGCCCCGGCCCCCACTCACGCACCGCCGCTTCAACGACTTCCAGCAGGAACCGTGTACGGTTTTCCAAGCTGCCGCCTCCATATGAATCGGTGCGCGTATTGAGCACCGAGTTCATGAACTGCTCGACCAGATAGCCATTGGCACCATGGATTTCGACACCGTCAAATCCGGCCTCCCGGGCGTGGATGCACTCTTGTGTAAACGTGTCGACCAACGCCATCACCTCCTCTGACGTCAGGCGCCGAGGCTGGCCCGCCGGGATGTGGTCCAACTTGCCATCCGGGCCGTGGGCGAACACCTGCGACTCAGCCCTTTCGTCAGTCACGCCCCAAGGCGCCTCGCCGTTCGGCATGAGCGATGGATGGGCCATCCGGCCGACGTGCCACAGTTGCAGAAATATCGTGCCGCCGTTGCGGTGAACCTGATCGGTCACCAGGTGCCAGCCTTGCCGTTGGGCTGGCGTGTAGATACCGGGTGTCATGGCGTAGCCATTGCTGGAAGGCGCAACGTCCGTTGCCTCGGCGACGATCAGGCCGGCACTGGCTCGCTGCCCGTAATAGGTGGCCATCAATTCATTGGGGACGTCACCCTCGGACGTCCGCGTGCGCGTCATGGGCGCCATGACGATACGGTTTTTCAATCTGAGGGTGCCGCCAACAAACTGAGATTCAAACAGGTCTATCATTGGGCTTCCTTCGGGTCGCATCTGATCGGAAGGAAAAGCGTACTGTTCCTAAATCAGGCCTATCTACACACCGTTTAGTCAGTGGTACCCAATGAAGACAATCAATAGACTGCCGGGCTTGCCGATCGAGCGCACGCTGGCTGTGCTCTCCGGGCGCTGGAAGGGAGTCATCCTTCATGTGCTGCTGGACGGACCGCAACGCACCTGTGATCTGGAGAAGCGCATCGTCGGCGTTTCACAGAAGGTGTTGATCGAGCAACTGCGAGCGCTTGAGGAACACGGGATGGTGAGCCGGCAACCCAGCGCCCGGGATCGTCAGGGGATCGAATACCTGCTCACCCCGCTGGGCGAAAGCCTGCGGCCCATCCTCGAATTGTTGATCGAATGGGGCGTCCATCACGCGATGGAACTCGACGAGGCCGATCGGCTGTTGCCCTGCGAGGCAGTTGTTCGAGATCGCATTATCCGATCAGAGAATGAGAATGCCTGACTGGGTGCCCGGCATCGCGCCGTGTTGATATGCATTGGGCCAGGTTAGCGCTGGCCCGGTAAAAGTTGTGCCCCCCGCTCGGCCTGCCTTGGCCTGAACGGAGGTCCGGCTCCCGCGAGCGATCAATAGTCCCAGATGGCCGCGATCCAGCGAAAGGCATCTCCGTCGATGGCCACTCGACCAACGGAGGGGAACGGCAGGTGCGTAGCGACAAACAGCTCGCCGCTCGCCGCCGCCTCGCGCATCAGGCGAACGCGCACGCGATACGCTTCCTCCGGGTCATGTTCAAAGCCGTTGTGCCATTCAGGGTGCTCGAAGGCGACCGGGAACAGCGCGTCGCCTGCGAACGTCAACCGCTCACCGCCGGAGTTCACGTAGACCACACTGTGCCCCGGAGTGTGGCCGCCGGTCAGCTTGACGACCACGCCCGGTGCCACCTCATATTCGTCTTCGAACGTCTTCAGCTGGTTGTGGAAGGCATCCATGAACTGCTGGGCCGTGGACCGCAAAACGTCGGGCACCGGCGTCGGCATGGTGGTTTGGGTGAAGTCGGGAGTCGCCCAGAAATCGACCTCGGTCGCCGAAACGTGAATTCGCACATCAGGACGCAACCGGTTCTTCACCTCATCGACGAGCAGCCCGCCGATATGGTCCATGTGCATGTGGGTGATCACCACGTCGGTCACCGACGCCAGGTCAATGCCGGCCGACTCCAGACGCTTGGGGAACTGCCCGGCCCGCGGAAAGCCGGGGAACTGCCCACCCAGCCCAGCGTCGACCAAGATTGTCTGGTCGCCGCTGCGCAGCACCAGAACGTTGAGCGGCCAATCGAATGCGTCCGGCCCCAGGTATTGATCCTTGAACCAGGCCTCGCGATCGGCGGGGTCGACATTGGTGGACATCGTCGACGTCGGCAGCGGCAGCACCCCATCGCTGATCACCAGTACGTCAATCTCGCCGACTCGCAGGGCATAGCGCGAAGAAACCATCTCTTGCGCCCCCGTTCCGCCGAAATTCGAGGTGGTGTACAAGCTTAAGCCGGAGTCCGGCTGACCGCTCACTGGCTGAGATGCTCCATCCTTTGGGGTGGGGATGTTCAGATGCGTCGTCATGGTTTTTCTCCGATTGCCTGACTCAAGGGGTCTTAAGCGAAAGCCACTCTCTCGAGGTGAAAGGGACTGATCGTTCAGGAATCGAGTCTGCATCGCGACGCACCACGCCAGCTACCATACCTGGGTATGGTGAGCTTGCACCTTAGCGTGATCGTTTCATGCAAAAGTGTGGAGACGGGCTCTACGAAGTCACACGCACTAAGCCACCTTTTCGCCGCCTCGCCGTTTACCCACGCTGAACCTCGCGCCCGCCCGAAGCGCATGGCGGAGTTTCAGCGCCGGCCGTTCGATGCTGTAGTACGAAACGCAACTCAACCCGAACGACAGGATCAGAACGGCGGCAACGATGTGCGCGTCGTAGGCAACCGGCCAGAAAGCACGCAGGAAGTACATCACCACAAAGTGATTCAAAAACACGCCATAGCTGATGTCCCCGAGGAATTCGTCAACCCGGTGAAACTTGAGTTTCGTCAGCACGTACACGGCCGGGATGCCTAAGGCGATGCCCGCCGTCACCTCCGCGTTAAACGGCCGACGCTCAATCAGTCCCGCTTCGATGGCCACAAACATCAAGGCAGCCACCACGGCAGTGCCGGCAGCGATCGCTAAACCCTTCGCCTGCGGTTTGTACAGGTAGCTGCCGCACAGGAACATGAACAAGACGCCCGGCAACAGGCGATAGCCGTACACATCGGTGTTGAGGAAACCAAGACACGCAGTCATAAATACGGCGACAGACAAGACAAACGCAACGCCCCTCGCCTTGTAGATCAACAGGAATGGAATCACCAGGTAGAAACACATCTCCAGCCCCAGAGACCAGGCCGGCGGCAGAATCAGCGGCCCGGCGAGCCCGAACATGTAGAAGCCGAGGGGCACCATCGTGAGGCTCGCCGCGATGTTCCCGAGCGTCAGCTCGGCGGCTTGAGGCGTGCCGGGCAGCAGGCAATAAATCACGGCGCACGATGCCAGGAAGTAGAACAGGAATTGAGGGTAAAGCCTCAAGGCCCTGTCCATGTAGAACAGCCCGATTTTCTGCGGCGCCTTGTAATTTCGCTCAATGAGCGAGGTCATTACAAAGCCGCTGATGATCAGAAAGGAAATCACGGCAACCACGCCAGGGTTAAGCCCCGCGAACGTTTTGCCCATATGAGAAACGGCCACAAGAATAGCCAACAGCAAACGATAAGCGCCCACTTACACTCCTGACGTCCTTGTATTTATGGCGCGTAAACTACGATGCTTTGCGTCCTGAGAACAGGATTATTTCGTGCCGCGGGAACCTGTTTTCATTCGTGTGAGATCGACCAGGTAATCCGTGCCGTATGGCGATTCGAATTAGCCCTGACAAAAAAAGCCCCGCGACCGAAAGGCGGTGCGGGGCAAAAATTGGTTGGTTGCGGCCAACCAAAGGAGCGCTTGAAAAACGTTTACGGGTCGGGGTCAGATGCAATCCTGAGCGGCGCGTCCGAAACTCGACGGCAGGAAGTTCGAGGCCAGCAAGTGCCGCTCGTAGATGAACACCTTGCCGCCACTGCCGGACTTGTAGGCCTCCAGCACGTTGTCCGCAGAGACTTTGCTCGGCACCACGATCCGGTAGCTGCGCTGGGTCTGCGAGACGGTCGGGCTCAACGCACTGCCCTGCAATTTCGGTACGACGCAGTCGGCGTATTGCGCAGGTGTCTTACTGGTCTGCAGGGTCAGCGTCGGGTCGTTCGGTGCAGAAGCGCAACCGGCGAGCAATAAAGAGGCAAACGCCATGGCAGGCACAAATAAAGGGCGCATGGATGTCATCCTGAAAATAAAAAGTCCGGTTCATCGCGTGACGGGGCAGCATCACGGGCTGTGTTCGATGGGGGCGATTTTCCGGTGATTACTGACAAAGCAGAACTTGTCTTTCGTGATTGTCACTATTACCTCACGCAATAGTTGCGCGCCGTGCAGACTCGTACACACTCAATCACAACCGAAATACATTGATGAGGCCTCTCCTTGAGAACGTTTGACCTGATCCGCGACGCCGTCCTGCCCGAGTTCCGTGACCGGGTGGCCGAGTACTTGATCCAGTACGAAACTGTACTGCTGTGCGAAAACCCGCCCGACCGGGAGTTAACCCGTGCCACCGCCAACCAGCTGCGCGGTTATTTGCGCGGGCTGAACACCACGCGGGTGTTGGGCATGGCTGATTGGGAGGAGCTGGATCGGCGGGTGGTGGATACATGGCTAGCGCCCGACCAATGACAGCGGGTCCAGACTCCGGTCTCGGTCGATGAGACGGTTCACCCGTTGGTGGATCATCTAGTGGGGTAATCGCGCTACGCCCTGCTGGGTATGTCCAACAGGATCATGGTGGCGAAAATCAAGGCGAACCGGGTTTTAATCGGGACTGAAGCAATAGGCCGCCAGTTTGTTGCCGTCCAGATCACGGGCATAGGCAGCGTAGGCATTCGGTGCCCAGCCACGCGGTCCCGGCAGGCATTCACAGGTACCGCCAGCGGCCAAAGCGGCTGCATGGAACGCGTCGATGGCGGCACGGGGCGGCGCTTCGAAACTGATGGTCACCTCATTACCGACGCTGGCAGGTGCGTCGTTCGCCGGTTTCAGAACAAAGAAGGACGGTAAGTTCTCGCCCCAGATAGAACCGTTGTCGCCGAGGTCGGCAATACGCTTCTGGCCCAATTCGCCCAGTAAGCTGTCGTAGAAACTGCGGGCGTTGTTCAAATCATTGGTGCCGACTGAAACGTCAGTGAATACGCATTTTTTTGCGCTTTGTCAGGTGGGAAATAACGCGCAGTACGGCGTCGGGGTTTGGCCAAAAATGTGCCCCGAGCCTTTGAAAAACAGTGATGAATCGGCATTAATCCGATGTGAGAAGCGCATAGGCACAGAGGTGGCCTTCACAACAGTCGATGCCTTGATACTCTATGTGCCCCATGACCATGGACATCAGCACATGGAAATAGCACCACCATTCGTCATTCTTGAAACCACCCATTGGCTTCTCAATCATCATATGTCGTCGGCGCTTCCCGGCTATTTGATGCTGGGGGCGAAAACTCAGGTCAACTCACTGGCTGAACTTCCCGAAGGTGCACTCGCAGAGTTGGGTGGGCTGATGGCCAACATCCAGAAAACCCTTGAACGGCAGCTGAAGCCGAAATGGCTCTACATCAGCCGATTCGGTCACGCCCCTGGCTACCCCATCCACTTTCACTTCATTCCGGTGTACGCCTGGGTCGAGACGCTTTTCTGGAAAGATGCCCGGTACAGGCTTTTGCAGACTTTCGCCAGCGACGAAAACGCCCAGTCACTGACTGATGGAGCAGAACTCACGCTCTTCATCTGGCGTGAATTTGGAGAAAGCCCTGAGCCGCCTGAAGTTCAAGGGCCGTCAATCAAGCAGGTTATTGATGATTTACGAATAGCATTCAGATAGGCGGAGCGGTTTGTTCGTTTGGGGTCGATGTCCTTCGTGAACGGTAGCTATTGGTCGATTTCTGCCCGTCACCAGGGACTGCAATCGGCCAAAAGCGGACGCTCAGCCCCCTCTTTTTCGGCAATACGTCACCGCCTGGCAGGCATTCCTAAAAAGGATTTACACTCGTTTTGCCTCGATTCAGACCGCTGTCTACATACGGGAAATAGACTTGTGCAGATTCAAATTATTTACACCCAAACAGGCATGTTGCTCTCCAAGCATCCTTACCCATCGTGGAGAGAGGTTCAAAATCAGTACCCTGACTACGTGACATCGCTCGGACCCTGGGATGCAGATGCGGTTATCGAATATCTAGCAGATGAATACCCCGAACTTTTACCGCATCCAAAAGAGCAAGTGGTCGCGTTAATTGAAGATACTCAAGAAACTAGAGTGCTTACTTTTGCCGCGTGAAAAACCTCCTGACGACCATTCGCCGATGTTCGCCAATGACGTCCGCTTTGGGTCGGTTGCTGCCCTTCGCGACAGGCTGTAATCGGTCATAGTCAGTAGACAGACTAGTTGTAACCTGATTGCCGCGTTGCACCATCGTTGTCGGCCAACCGGACTGGGGGCAGTTGCACCGTTTTACTCGTTATCGGTAATTGCCTGCTTTTTACCGTTGTATTTCATGTGCGCAATCTACGCAGTTAGAACCCGTTGCCGCCCACAGGTGATACCAGCCGCTCGACAGAAGTCGCAATTCGATCCCGAGCAATCTTGTCATTTGCCAAGGCTTAGGGCAGGGTCGATACCACTGACATCTCTGCCAAAGGAGTCACCCCATGTCAAAGGTATATCCCAGTATCGATCCCGAGGGGTTGGTCGAGTACTCAGTGGTCTACACCGACCGCTCGCTCAACCACATGTCGCAGTCATTTCAAGACGTGATGAAGAACATTTCCAGGACCTTGAAACAGGTCTACAACGCCCAGGCTGTTGCGGTGGTCCCGGGCAGCGGCACATTTGGCATGGAAGCGGTGGCGCGCCAGTTTGCCACCGACCAGCAATGCCTGGTGATACGCAACGGCTGGTTCAGTTATCGCTGGAGCCAGATCCTTGAGATGGGCAACATCCCGGCGGCCACCACGGTGCTGAAAGCCCGACCGGTCGAGACTGGTCGCCAGGCGGCCTACGCCCCGCCCCCTCTGGACGAAGTGCTGGCAGCCATTCAGGCGCAGAAGCCGCAGATTGTCTTCGCCCCCCACGTTGAAACCTCATCAGGGATTATCCTGCCCGACGAGTACCTGCGGGCCGTCGGCGACGCCGTGCACGCGGTGGGTGGCCTGTTCGTTCTGGACTGCATCGCCTCAGGCACGCTTTGGGTTGATATGCAGCAATGCGCGGTAGACTTGCTGATCAGTGCACCACAGAAAGGCTGGAGCGCCTCCCCTTGCTGCGCACTGGTGATGCTCAGTTCGTTGGCCCTCGAGCGCATCGAGCAGACGCAAAGCACCAGCTTCGCCTGCGACCTGAAAAAGTGGCTTCAGATCATGCAGGCCTACGAACAGGGCGGACATGCCTACCATGCGACCATGCCCAGCGATTCCCTCGCGCGATTTAACGAAGTGATGAAAGAGACGCAAGCCTACGGTTTCGACAAGGTCCGCGACGAACAACAGGCCTTGGGCGATCGGGTGCGCGCAATGTTGACCGGCAAAGGCATCAAGAGCGTGGCCGCAGCGGGCTTTCAGGCGCCTGGCGTAGTGGTGAGCTACACCGATGATGCCGATATCAAGAGCGGCAAGAAATTTGCCAACCACGGCCTGCAGATCGCCGCCGGAGTGCCGTTGCAATGCGACGAGCCGGCCGACTTCCAGACCTTCCGCATCGGTCTGTTCGGACTCGAAAAGCTGCACAATATCGAGCGCACGGTCAGCACCCTCGAGCAGGCATTGGACGAGGTGTTGGTTAACTAAGCCCTCATCGTGCCCGCAGCACATGCCGGACTTGTGAATTCCAGGAAGGCATCCTGCCCCGGGCACTGACGGCCCATGGCGCTAATCTTCGACAAATATGACGCTAGTCGCCCGGACGTCATGTTAGAACCACAAGGGAGCGCCCGTGCACGCGTCTTACTGACACGTGCACCCTTCAGCGCTCTCAGAAAAGGGTTCCAACGAAGCCTTTCACGGGGTGGATGATTGGCGGCTGTATGACTCGGATTGCCCCATTGCAGACGGTGGCGACGGGCAAAAATCGGCCAAGAGCAGACGCTGCTTGTGTCTTAACCCCAAGTTACATTCACTGATGTGGGCGTACCCTAAAAATGGATCGCGTGCACCCTATGCGCGCTCAAACGCGGCACACGCATGACGACCCTGCTTGGGAAGACTCTGTAGGTGCTAACACACCGAATGTGAACGCCACACGTAAGCTCAGCTCACCCTTCCCCGAGAAGCTCGCCTGACCAGCCTCCTTATGTGACGAATTAATTCACGGATATTTACCGATGGAGTAGGTCCTTATACGATGGAGTCCGCATTTATTCCTGCCCATCACGTCTGAGTAAGCTATGGTTATTCGGTGTATGACAGAACGGATTAACAAATTGTGTTTTATAGTCACGCAAAATTTTTCGCAGACAAATAAGCGGCAACTGTCCATAGGTCAGTTATTTCTATATTCACATACAACACCGTTGGGTGCCTGAGCGATGAATAACACTAGTTTTCTGGGTGAAAGCGCTAAGAGCTTCAGTATAGTGATAGTGAATTACAAGACACCAGAAATCACCAAGATATGTTTGGATTTATTGCATCAGCATGTGGGTGGTATCGTTCCAATATGGGTAGTTGACAACTATTCCGCCGATGAAAGTACTGAGTACTTGCGGACTCTTGACTGGATCAACTTAATCGAGCGTACTGTTTCTGAACCAGAGCAGGGCCATATCGCCCATGGCAAAGCACTTGACATGGTTTTGGAGCGGATTGAGTCTGATTATTTACTCCTGATGCACACCGATACATTTATTTTCGATAAAAATGTTTTTCCAATGATGCTAAATAAATGCATGAAAAACCCCAACATTGTAGCCGTCGGTTGTGTAGAGCAACTAAATCGTGGGACCACGAGAACCCTTTGGCGGTTTAGCTCACGATTGTTAAAGCACCATTTCAGACGCCTGAAAATCTCCTTGGGATTACGTTCCAGAGAACCAAAACCGTACAGAGAAGTCTACTTGAAGAGTTTCTGTACATTGTGGAACTGCAAACTTATCAAACAGCACGGCTTGCGTTTCTCAATGGATGATCGTGTGCCCGGCTACACCCTCCAAGACCGCATGACCGAGCTTGGCTATGTCATTGAAATGTTATCGCCGCGTAAAATTTTCAGCTATCTAGATCACATTCAGTCCGGCACTGTCGCAGCGGCTGGTGGCTATGAAAAGACTCATAGACGAACCAAAATGTACAACAACATTCTCAAGCGTCTTAACAAAGACAACAGCCAAAGCTAAGCGTTGAAGGCACGCAGCGAGTAGTGTGTGCGACACGGCTTGAAATTATCCTTGGGTTTTTATATTAAGTTATTGGAGCGGTAATGGCCCCCATCACTCAAACACTACCTATCACCCTCTCCCCGGAGCTTGATTTCGACCAGAGCGCCGCCAGCGCTTTGGGTGACTCGCTAGCCAGTAGCTATATCCAGGCTACGCCATTTCCGCATATAGTCATCGATAACTTTTTACAGGAAGACCTGATTGCGAGTATCTGTTCGCACTTCCCAGTCGAGCCAACTAACAACGAAATGCTCTACGAGCGTGGCTATAAAGGTCAGCGCAAACGACAAATCAGTCCCAACGAATGCGCCCCCTATTTGAAGACTGTTTTCAACGCCTTTAACTCGGCCCCCATGTTGCAGTTTCTTGAAAAGCTCACGGGCATTGAAGGTTTGATACCCGACCCCTACTTTACCGGTGGCGGGCTGCATGAAACGAAAAGTGGTGGCTTCCTAGGTGTTCATTCGGACTTCAGACTCAACAAAAAGCTTAATATTGAACGCAGGTTGAATGCCATAATTTATCTGAATGAAGACTGGCAAGAGGAGTACGGCGGCAACCTGGAACTTTGGGATATCGACATGAAGACTTGTCTTAAAAAAGTGCTGCCAATTTATAACCGCTGTGTCATTTTCAACACAGACAAAGACAGTAATCATGGGCACCCCGAGCCTTTAACGACTCCGGAGCACATCACGCGCAGGTCTATAGCGCTTTATTATTACACCGCACAAACCATGGCGGCCGATCCCGCACAAAGAAATAAAACACATTACAAGCCAAGGCCCAAAGATCGTTTAAGCCTCAAGTACTATTTGAACAAACTAATCAAGAAGAGAAACTAAGCTATATCGCTAGAGAGGACGCTCCCCCCGCCGTTCCGCAGACTAGGCTCAGGCTTGCCGCCTAAAGATGGCTCGGCGAGGGAGACTTCTTCCCGATAATGCTTTCTGCAGCAGCGTGGCACTCGGCATAATTTCCTGGCCGGGGTGTACCAGACTTCGTCTCCTGGTGCCAAGGCCATCACACCCGGCCCCACTTCTTCGACAACGTCAGATACGTCGTGTCCGGTAAGGGTAACCGCCGAGTTTATGCGGTAATACTCGGCCAACCGGATGACAATTGCGATGTGACTTCACTAGAACAAACTTGAACGCTCTGAATAACCAAGATTTCGTAGCCTAGACCGACCGACTGCTTTTGGCCGATGTCTGCCCGTCGCGAAGGGCAGACATCGACCCTAAGCGGCCATTACGCAACCACTACCTCTCACCAGGACCAACATCTGCGCAGACATGTGTAGTCAAGGTGCCGCTGGATAGAACTCGCCATCATCACCTTGAACTCTTGCGTTCAAGCTGCGAGCAATTTCTTCGAGCTTAGTGATGGCCTTGTCAGTCGGATTTTTTGTAAACAGCTCACCGAGATCTGAGCGATACCAGAGCGGAAATGACTCTCCAGGTATGGAAACCATGAAGTCCTGAGGGCTATTGGCAACATCCCTGACGACCTGTGGGTCGATTTTCAAATGTTCTTGCCATTCTTCGAAGGTAATTTCGGGGCCGAAGTCGTCAGCCCAGAAAACCTTGCGACTGATATGTAGATCGTAACCGGCGACCGCAAAGGTGCTTATGCCCATGAGAAGCACTGAAATAAAAGTACGCATGTGTTCGCCATTCAAAATATCTGTGGATTCATACTGATGTTTTAAGACTTTCCTTACAAGGATGAACCGGTTGCGAACGTCTGCTTCTGGCCGACTGCAGTCAGTCACGAAAAGTCGCAGTCGACCCAAAGCGCAGGATGTGTCGAGGCAAATTCGTCATTACTTTTTGCAGGGGCCTCGCGTCAGGGGGCGATGCGGTCCCGCTCATCCCGCCAGTGCAACGGTTCTTCGAACGGGAAGGAAGAGGGACGAACATACCTGAGCAATAGGCTGGGCAATTCGTGTAAATCTTTCATAACCGAATACCCTCCGGTTCGGACCTTTGATTCTGATGCAGTCACCTCCCCTCTGTGACGACGGGTTAACCCACCGTCACAGAGGGTGCACTCTTACTCTTTCACCTCAACCTTATCCAACGCCTGATTCACCGCCAATTCCCCCAACATCACCACTTGGGTAATCCCCAACAGCGTCTTGCGATGTGAGTTATCCAATAACGCCGCAAAATTGCTGAGCATAGTAGTGGCCGAGCCAAGTGATTCGCTGGCGTTGGCCAGCAGGGACTCGGTGTCGTATGCCGGGTTGGCGAGGAACATGGGTTCGGGTTCGTGGTTGCTGGCCATGATGTGGGCGCCCGGATTGAGGTAGTGGTCGAGGGCGCGTTCGGCGGCTTCGTGGAGTTTTCTGGAATCGAGGGATTCGTAGGGGGATGCCGGATTGGTGTCCGGTGGGTTGGGTGTTGGTTTGATCATAGATGAAGCTCCCGTCACAAATATAAGGAGCCATCACTCTCGCTACCAAACGAGGGTGGCGGCCATACGTGGGTTGGTAGACCGGTTGCGACAGGAAACCCGGCGCTCACAAAGGAGCCCCACGCATGCCCACCATAAAAGCAGAGTCCGAAAGAAGGGACTGCCTAAGGTGTCGCCATGCGACTGTCACAAGCGGGCTACCAAACCCGATCACTGTTTTTCAGTGACAGGGAAACGATATAGCCCCCCCAAAAGCCGCACAAGCCGGCGGATTCTGGCGCACGCGTAGGCAACGACGCAAGGCGTTGTAGCCGTTAGGACGTAACGCCGAGTGTCTTTAAACGCGCGCGCCCAAACATGTTTAAAGCACTCAAAAAACAGGGACGCGTAGCGCTCGCCCAAAAGCGTACACGCAGGCCTGTTTGCGTCAGAAAACAATGAGAGCGATTAAAATGCCGGTTAAATGCCAACGGCGTGGTCAAGGTTCAGTTCGAGCAATGGTTGTGCAGTCCATCACGACACATATTGACTAGGTCAAAACCGGTTAATATGCCCCCGCTTCGTCTACCCTCACAAAGCGCCAAGCAAGTTCAGCTTGCGTCAGGCGCATCGATCATTTTTCAGTTCATTCACCGGAGAGCTTCCATGCTCAAGCGTACCCTGGCATTGGCCGTCGGCCTTACCCTGACATTTGGCAGCCTGTTGGCGCAGGCCGCCGACACCTTGAAAGTCAGCGCGATTCCCGATGAAGCCCCTACTGAACTGCTGCGCAAGTTCAAGCCGCTGGGCGTTTATCTGGAGCAAAAGCTGGGCATGAAGGTTGAGTTCGTGCCGGTGAGCGACTATCCGGCCGTGGTCGAAGCGCTGGCCACCGACCGCATCGACCTGGCCTGGCTGGGCGGCTTTACGTTTGTGCAGGCACGCCTGAAAACCGGTAATGCCATTCCGCTGGTGCAGCGCGAACAGGATGCCCAGTTCACCAGCAAATTCATCACCGCCGACCCGAACGTCAAATCCCTCGCCGACCTGAAAGGCAAGACCTTCGCGTTCGGCTCGGTGTCCTCCACGTCGGGCAGTCTCATGCCGCGCTATTTCATGCTCAAGGATGGCATCAAGCCAGAAACCTACTTCAGCCGCGTCGGCTACTCGGGCGCCCATGACGCCACCGTCGCCTGGGTCCAGGCCGGCAAGGTGGACGCCGGGGTGCTGAACGCCAGCGTGTGGGAAAAACTGGTCGCTGCCGGCAAGGTCGACACCGCCAAAGTCAAAGTGTTTGCGACCACCCCGGCCTACTTCGACTACAACTGGACAGTGCGCGGGACCCTCGACCCGGCGCTGGCGGCGAAGATCAAGGCGGCCTTCCTGGCACTCGATCCGGCTAACCCGAAGGACAAGGAAATTCTCGATTTGCAGGCGGCCAGCCGGTTCATCGAGACCAGCCCTGACAATTACAAAGGCATCGAGGAAGCCGCACGCGCTGCCGACCTGCTGGAAATGACCTTGCGTCTGACCCAGGCCAGCCTGACCCATGCCAACGGCGTCAAGGCATTGCGAGAGGTGAACCTGCACATCGGTGCAGGCGAGCAGGTTGCCGTCATCGGCCCGTCCGGCGCTGGCAAGTCGAGCTTGCTCAACTTGCTGGCCACCGCGTTGCGACCGGACAACGGCGAGTTGCAGGTGCTCGGCGAGCGAGCGTGGCAGCTGTCTGCCCGGCAGCGCCAGCGTTTGCGCGCACGCATCGGTCTGATCCATCAATCGCCGCCCCTGCCACCGCGCCAGCGTGTGGTCACCGCGGTGCTGGCCGGAAAGTTGGGTCAGTGGGGCCTAGGCAAGAGCCTGCTGAACCTGATGCATCCTCTGGATATTCCGGGCGCCCGCGCGGCGCTGGCCAGGCTGGACCTGGGCGATAAACTGTTCGCACACTGCCAGCAACTGTCCGGCGGCCAGCTACAGCGCGTGGGCATTGCCCGCGTGTTGTATCAAGCGCCCGAGGTGCTGCTGGCCGATGAGCCGGTTTCGGCAATGGACCCGGTGCTGGCCGAACACACGCTTTCGGTGCTCTGCCGCCACGCCCGGGAGCACAACGTCACCCTGATCGCCAGCCTGCATGCGGTGGAGCTGGCCCTGGCGCACTTTTCGCGGATCATCGGCCTGCGTGACGGGCAGATCCTGTTCGACCTTGCGGCCGGCGACGTCGACCGCGAGCTGCTCGACACGCTCTACGCCAATGAGCAGTTGCACACCTCACCGGTGCCTCCAGTGTCCTTGAGTGTGCAGATTCCCCGATGCTGACGTCTGCCTCGCGCGATCCCGCCGCCCTGCCCCGTTTGCTCCTCACCCTGCTGGCGATCGCCCTGTTGTGGCCGGGCATCCACTTCAGCGAATTGGACCTCGGCGTTTTAGTGGCGAGTGACAGTCAGAGCGAGATGGGCCGGTTTGTTTCCGCCTTCTGGCCTCCGGCCCATGACGCCGAGTTCATCGAACTGCTGTTGCAAGCCACTCTGCAGACCCTGGCCATCGCCACGGCCGGCATGGCCCTGGCGTTGCTGTTGGCCGTCCCTGCCAGCCTGCTGGCCAGTCGCGCCCTGTCGCTGTCGGCCGCATCCCGTGCCGGTCACCCAAGCTTCGGCGGCCAACTGCTGCGTTGGCCGGTACGCGGTTTGTTGATCTTCCTGCGCAGCGTGCCGGAAATCGTCTGGGCCCTGCTGTTCGTGCGCGCCGTCGGCCTCGGCCCGACCGCCGGGGTATTGGCTATTGCGATTACCTACAGCGGCATGTTGGGCAAGGTCTACGCAGAAATTTTCGAGTCGGTCGACCAGCGACCGGCCCATGCATTACTGCGTTCAGGCAGCGGTCGACTGGCGGCGTTTTGCTACGGGATTTTGCCCAATGTCGCGGCGGAGCTGCTGTCGTACACGGTGTACCGCTGGGAGTGCGCGATCCGCGCCTCGGTGGTGATGGGCTTTGTCGGTGCCGGCGGTCTGGGTCAGCAAATGGATCTGTCGCTACGCATGTTCGCCGGGGGTGAAGTGGCCAGTTTGTTACTGACGTTCCTCGTCCTGGTGCTGCTGGCCGATCAACTCAGCCGCCTGCTGCGCTGGAGGTTGACATGAATCGCCTGATCAACCTGGTGCTGCTCCTGAGCATTGGCGCCGCGGCAGTCGCCTCGTTCATCTACCTGGGCATCGACCTCGGCGAACTCGGCAGCGCCGGCAACCTGAAGCAGATGGCTGCCTATGTGCAGCGTTTCCTGAGCCCGGACCTGAGCGCGGGTCATCTGCAAGCCATCGGTCACGGCGCGCTGGAAACCATTGCCATGTCCGCCCTGGGCACCCTGCTCGCGGCGGTCTTCGGGCTGCTGTTGGCATTGCCCGCGGCCGGGCGTTTCGGCTGGCCGTTGCAGAGTGCATCGCGCCTGGTCCTCAATGCCTTGCGCGCGGTCCCGGAACTGGTATGGGCGGCGCTGATGGTGCTGGCCGCCGGACTCGGCCCCAATGCAGGCACCCTCGCCTTGGCCCTGCACACCACCGGCGTACTCGGCCGGCTGTTTGCCGAAGCACTGGAAAACACCCCGCCCGAACCGGCCGATGCCATCCGCCTGCAGGGCGGCAATGCCATCTCGGCGTTCTGCTACGGCACACTGCCCAACCTGTTGCCGCAGCTGCTGGCGTACATCCTGTACCGCTGGGAAAACAACATTCGCATGGCCAGTGTGCTCGGATTCGTCGGCGCCGGTGGTTTGGGGCAAATGCTGTATGTCAGCCTCAGCCTGTTCCAGGAAGCTCAAGCCAGCACGGTAATCCTGGCCATGTTGCTACTGGTGATCGCCGTCGATTCATTGAGCAGCTGGAGCCGTCAACGCTGGGTCAAGGCTTGACTGCTTTCGCAGAACGCCCTACTCCTCCAAACGCCCCGTACCCTCACGGTCGTGTTCGTAGTGCCTGATGAGCGCAAACGCCGGCAACCAGGACTCGCGACGCACGATCCAGCTTTCGTAGGTTGGCGTCAGTTGATCAGGGGCATCGAGAGACCCCAGGTTCACTTCGATTTCATCGGCGGTGCGTGCGAAAACGGACGATCCACAGCGCGGACAAAAATGCCGCCCGGCGTAGTCGCGTGTTTCGCCCTCGATCGTCACCGCCTCCTGAGGGAAGATCGCGCTGGCATTGAAAAGGGCCCCATGATGCTTGCGGCAATCGAGACAGTGGCAAAGGCCGACCCGGTAGGGCCGTCCTGATGCCTCGATTCGAACATTGCCGCACACGCAGCCACCGGTGAATCGGTCCATGTTGCATCCCCTCTGAATCAAACACGACGGGATGGAACAGAAGGTGTCGTAACCGGCACAATCCGCTGCACCGTTTCCCTCCGTGCCTTCCTTGGTGCTAAATAGGCAGCCCAGGTTTCAAGTCCAGACCCTGTCGTGTATTGCCGTGAAACGAGAAATCGATATGAACACCCATTTTCAGACAAGTGATACCCCTGAGCCCAAGACCTGGCAAGAGGCCAACTGCCACCTCCTTCCCCATCAGCCGTCAGTGGTAACAGCATGATCGAAGTCACCGAAGTGTCCATTGCCCGATTGCGAGCGGCGCTGGAGTCTGGCCAGACCACGGCAGTTGAACTGGTCCAGGCCTACCTTGCCAGAATCGACGCCTACGACGGCCCTGACACGCCAACCGCGCTCAACGCGGTGGTGGTTCGCAACCCCGAGGCGCTCAACGAAGCGCAAGCGTCCGATGCCCGTCGGGCCAAGGGCGAAACGCTCGGCCCGCTGGATGGCATTCCCTACACGGCCAAGGACAGTTATCTGGTGAAAGGCCTCACCGCGGCCTCTGGCAGTCCGGCCTTCAAAAACCTGATTGCCTATCGCGATGCCTTCACCATCGAACGGCTGCGCGCCGCCGGGGCCATCTGCCTGGGCAAGACCAACATGCCGCCGATGGCCAATGGCGGCATGCAGCGCGGGGTCTATGGCCGGGCCGAGAGCCCGTACAACGCTGACTACCTGACGGCGCCTTTTGCATCGGGCTCATCGAACGGCGCCGGGACGGCCACCGCCGCCAGTTTCGCGGCCTTCGGCCTTGCCGAAGAAACCTGGTCGAGCGGCCGCGGTCCGGCCTCGAATAATGGCTTGTGCGCCTATACCCCTTCGCGCGGGGTGATTTCGGTGCGCGGCAACTGGCCGCTGACGCCGACGATGGACGTGGTTGTGCCCTACGCGCGAACCATGGCCGACCTGCTTGAGGTGCTCGACGTGGTGGTGGCGCAAGACCCGGACACACGCGGCGATCTGTGGCGGATGCAACCCTGGGTGCCGATACCGAGCGTCGCTTCGGTGCGCCCCGCGTCCTACGCCGGGCTGGCCGCGACCACCGATGCGCTCGCTGGAAAACGCTTCGGCGTGCCGCGCATGTACATCAACGCGGACCCTGACGCGGGCACCAGCGAGGCGCCGGGCATCGGTGGCCCGACGGGGCAGAAAATCAATACCCGCCCTAGCGTGATCGGTCTTTGGGAAGACGCCCGGCGGGCACTCGAAGCCGCGGGTGCCGAGGTGGTCGAAGTCGACTTCCCGCTGGTATCGAATTGCGAAGGCGATCGTCCGGGCGCACCGACCGTGTTCACCCGCGGCCTGGTGTCCAAGGAGTTCCTGCACCATGAGTTGTGGGACCTGTCGGCCTGGGCGTTCGATGATTTTCTGCGGGCCAACGGTGATCCGAAACTGAATCGCCTGGCCGATGTCGACGGGCCGCTGATCTTCCCGCATGACCCAGGCACCCTGCCCAATCGCGAAGACGACCTTGCCGCCGGCATGGACGAATACGTGAAGATGGCCGAGCGTGGCATCACGCCGTGGGATCAGATCACCACGCTGCCGGACGGCCTGCGCGGGCTTGAAGAAACACGTCGAATCGACCTTGAAGACTGGATGGACCGGCTGAAGCTCGATGCGGTGCTGTTCCCGACAGTGGCCGACGTCGGGCCGGCAAATGCCGATGTCGATCCGCAGTCGGCGGACATCGCGTGGAGTAACGGTGTGTGGGTCGCCAACGGCAACCTCGCCATCCGCCACCTCGGTGTGCCGACGGTCACGGTGCCGATGGGCATCATGCCGGACATCGGCATGCCGGTCGGGCTGACCTTTGCCGGTCGTGCCTATGACGACTCAGCGCTGCTGCGCTTCGCTTCAGCGTTTGAGTCGGCCGGCAGCAAACGAATGATCCCGCCTCGGACACCGCCGTTGCAGGGCTGAAATAGCAGCGCGCGGGATTGGGCCAGTGCAGGCTCCAATCCCGCCTTGTCATCAATTCACCCGGACTCCAAAACTCAAAACTTCACTGATCCAAGACAATCTCCAGTCGAACAAGAACCCTGTGGCGAGGGAGCTTGCTCCCGCTGGGTCGCGAAGCGCCCCCAAAAAGGGCCTGCTGCGCAGTCCAACGGGAGCAAGCTTCCTCGCCACAGATACGACGTTGCGTTTAAGTGAACAGCATTACTCGCCACAGGGGGCTTGTTCGGCTGGAGATTATCTTCGGTCTTAGGTGAGCGCCGTTTCACTGATGCACGGCGCCTGCGACGTTTCCATCAGCAGCTGATCCACGACTTGCGACAACGCGGCGTCAACATCCCCTCCCCCACGCAAGGCTCGCGCATACACTCTCCGCTGCCGGTCTGCACTGGTGCCGTCCCGGAGAATCCGACGGGCCTGGGCGAACACATCCTCCACGCCCATCTTCTGCGCCGTGTCTCCAAGAATCTGTTGCGCCCTGAACAGCCATTGCGCCGCAGAGAACGGTCGATCGTAGCCTTCAACGATGAAGGCTGCGTGGATGCCGGACCGTTTCGCCCGCCAGCGATTTTCCTTGAGGATCCATTGCGACACTTGCGAATAGCTCAATCCCGGGCGAGGTTGGTCAATGGCATGGGCCACCAGCAAGCGAAACAAAGAGGCGATGCACAAGACGTCATCCAGGCGCGGACAGGCATCCGTCATGCGCATCTCCAGCGTTGGGTATTTCGCGGCAGGTCGTAAGCCCCACCAGCAATCGCCCGCCTGCTTGATCGTGCCGGTGCGGATCAGCATGGCGACGTAGGCTTCATAGGCGCTTTGATCTTCGAAGAATTCAGGAATGCCCATCCGCGGCCATTCATCACACGCCGTTTGACGGTAGCTCATGAAGCCGCTGTCGGCGCCGTCCCAAAAAGGTGACGATGTGCTCAGTGCCAACAACAGCGGCAACCACGGCAAGACCTGGTTCATCACTTGAATACGGTCCACGTGCCCTGGCACTTCAACATGCACGTGCAGGCCGGACAGCACGCTGCGCCTTGCCACATGCTGGTAGTCTTCAAACAGTTGAACAAAATGAGGATGGTCGGTGGCGTGCTGCAAACGCCAATCGCTCAATGGGTGGCTGCCGGCACTGAGCAGTCCCAGACCGTGACGTTCGAGCGTCCCCCGCAACCTTGAGCGCGCAGAAAACAGGTACTGCGCTGCTTGCGCGACACTGGTGAAGATGGGGGACGCGACTTCGATCTGCCCCTTGAACATTTCATGGGCAAAACAATCGCCGAGCACCCCCTGACACGCTTCAATCGATACGTCGGGAGGATTCTCGGCCATGCGCCGGGTGGCCAGGTCCGTAATGAAGTATTCCTCTTCAATGCCAAACTTCAGGTGCCTGTCCATCGCCTCACCCCTCACCTTGCCCTTGAATCAAGCCTAGCCTAACGCCGTATCGAGAAACATCATGAGCCCGAACCCTAGCATCAGGCCCAACGTCGCCGGGGTTTCGTGTCCATTGCGGTGTGTCTCGGGAATCACCTCGTGGGAGACGACGAAAATCATCGCGCCCGCCGCCAGGCCCAGGGCAACCGGGTAACCCAGCGCGAAGCCGGTGGAAATGCCCAGTCCCACGACAGCGCCCAATGGCTCCATCAGCCCTGAGCCGACCGCGATCAGCGCCGCCCGCAACGTCGACACACCCGTCACTCGCAGCGCCAGTGCAATGGCCAGTCCTTCGGGGATGTCCTGGATGGCAATCGCGGTGGTCAATGGCAGACCCACCTTCATGTCCCCGTTGGCAAAACTGACGCCGATGGCCATGCCTTCCGGCAAGTTATGTAGCGTGATAGCCAACACGAACAGCCAGACTCGATTGATGCGCTGTGCGTGCGGGCCCTTGCGACCAATCTTCTGATGCTCATGTGGGACAAAGCGATCCAGCCCGATCATCAGAGCCACGCCCAAACCCAACCCAAGGACCACGACACACGCCGCCAGCAGCTTATTGCCGCAAATGGCCTGCGCCGCCGCGATGCCAGGAAGAATGAGTGAGAACGAACTGGCCGCGAGCATCATGCCCGCGGCGAAACCCAGCATGATGTCCTGAGTCCGTGCGGCAATGTCACGCAAGACCACGGCCAAAACGGCGCCAAGTGCGGTCGCGCCGAAACCCGAGACGCCGCCCAGGAATGCATACCGCAAGTTGACTCGGTCCGCCCCGGTCAAGGCGCTGTAGCCGCTGACCAGCAGCAGAGCGGTGACACCCACCAGAGTTGACCAGAACAGAATGCTCAGCCAACTGCCGCTTTTTCCTGGGGCAAACCAGACGCGCCAAGGGCCTCTTGCAGGCGAAGAATGGTCCGACATCAGGACACCTGTTTTCCGTTGGAGCGCTTACGGGTCGCTTCAGGCGCAGCCATCCGGATCTGTTTTGATATCCGCAAAGCGTCTCGTTCGAACGCCATTGCAGTGGTATTGAACAGCCGATAAAAGTCCTGTGTAGCCTCTGCGGAAAAAGCGTCTGGATTGGAATTCATGGGGTTCACCTCAACTCTCCAGCACCACAAAAAACCGCACGCCGGGTGGCGTGCGGTGACCCTCGTCACGCATCGGGTTTTCCGTAGAGGCCCGCCCCCAAGTCAGCACCCGTGATCGGATCGCTTTCAGGGTCAGACATCGTGCGGACTTTCATGGCCAGCAACAGCTCTTCGTCTTCGGCGCTGAGCTGGACGCTTGCCGTGCCGTCCCCGCCATCGACTGCCGGCTGTGGATCGTCCACGTAATTCCAGTCCTCGCCCTGGTTCCATGGCCCGCGAGTGCTGCCTTCGCCTTGGGACAGGTTGAAATAGACGTTGGTGAATTCCGGCATGCCGGGAAGCTTGCCCTGCGGAAAGTTCGGCTGGATCGCGTGCAGGGCTTTTTCAAAGGAGAGTTGATGGGCGATCTCGCGGGTCATCAGAAACCCCAGCGCCTCTTTCACCCCGGGATCATCCGTGATGTTCATCAAGCGCTCGTAGACGATTTTGGCGCGAGCCTCGGCGGCGATGTTGGAGCGGAAGTCAGCGGTCGGCTCACCGATGGTGTCGACATACGCGGCCGACCACGGCACTCCGGCCGAATTGGTCAGCGGTGCCCCGGCGCCGTACAACAGGCTGGTAATGTGCGAGTCATTGCCTGCTCCATTGATCGCGCGGTACAGCTCGCCTTCTTCGTCCACCCCTTCTGCCAGTTGACCCTTGGCGCCCTTGTTGAGCATCACGATGATCGATCCGACGACCTCCAGGTGACTGAGCTCTTCGGTGGCAATGTCCATTAGCAGATCCTTTCTTCCCGGATCATCCTCGGCCAAAGCCTGGGTGAAGTAGCGGGACGCCGCCGCCAGTTCGCCTTGGGCGCCGCCGAATTGTTCGAGCAAAAGGTTCGCCAACCCCGGGTTGGGTTGGGCGACACGCACGGTGTATTGAAGTCGTTTGTTATGTAGAAACATGACGAATCTCCTCAGGCCTGAAGGGGCGTCGATACCCATCCGGCAAATGACCAAATGCGCCGCCCACAGTTATCTGAAGGTGCCGCGCCTGAGAAAATTTTAAAAAGATTGGCCACTCGCGACAGGCGGCATTGGCGGCGGGTTTTGGCATGCTTTTGTCACCAGTCGTCGGCGATCAATCAATCGATTCAAACTTTTATCGGTCGCCAGATCTCCACCGCTGTCTCACCTGTTTTTCATCGTTCGACGGTGCTTGAGAAGCGGAAAAAAACGGGAGGTCTGTGTCAGGCCTCCCGCTGTTTTTTGCAGCCCTTTATGAAGCGCCGGATTACGAGGTGCCCAAACCTCGTGACAGATCGGCTGGTGTATCGGAAGCCGCGTGGTATTCCCCTTGCGGTTTCGTTTCTACGTCCGAGTGATCGGTGGTTTTGGTCACGGTGTCGCGCACAGCCTCGAACCCCTCCCTCGCCTGTTGCTTTACCTTATCGGCCAGGCCGGCGCTGGTTTTGCCCATGTAGCGTTGCTCGGTCGCTGTCGAAGGCAATGCCGCGCCCAGCATGGCACCTAACGCGATGCCCGCGGCGGCGACCATCAGGGGTTGCTCCTTCAACAACTGACTGAATTGAGTCCCCAGCACCTGCGAACTGCGGACCAACCGGTCACTGGCATCATGCACGGCATGACTGATGGTGTCGGTAGCAGCACCCAGGTTGTCGCCCATGTGAGCGGCCTTGCCCTTGATAGTCTGATAACCGTCCTTGAGCGTGTCAGCCGTCTGGTGCAAATGGTCACGGGCACTGTCGATGCCATCAGCCAGACCGTCGGCCCACTCGCCGACTTTGTTTTGATCCGGACCCACGCGATAGCCTGGACGGGGTGACGGCGGGCGATTCTGACTCATCATCAACCACAGCAAACCGACGGATGTCAGGACGGCGGGAACCGGATTGTTGCGAACGCTGGTGCCCAGGTTAGTCAGGAATGTCGTGCCGTTGCTTTGCATCATCGTCAGCGCCTGATCGAACATCTGCCCAGGGGTGAACTTGCTTTCCAGCGCATCGACGATGTTGCCGATACTCGCCCGCTGAGCATCGATTTCACGCTCGATGGCTTCAGGGCTTTTTGCCGCTTCGATGTCGAATTCACTGTTCATGAGACTTTCCTCCGCAGCGCTTCCTGGTCTTTGTTCAAGGCATCCAGCGTGCGATCAGGCTTGAAGTGGGACGGCTCGAATTGTTTTTTCCCGGACTGCAGCATGGCGAACCCGACGATCATCACCACCACGCCAACAATCAGCGCCGCCAGCCACGGCGCCATCACGGTGCTGAGGCCATAGACTGCGGACATCAACAGGATGATGAACCCCGCCAACAGGACAATCGCCCCTCCCGCAACCCCGGCGATGCCGGCTTTGAGTGTTGTGAGACTGGCTTGAAGTTCGGCTTTGGCCAGCGCCAGTTCCTTGGTGAACAGCGCGGGCACTTCACGGGATAACTGACGTAACAGACCGACGACCGAAGCGTCATGGTCCGGCGCGTGCACCGGTCTTGAGCCTGGAAAATCTGGATCTTCTCTGTTCATCACAGTGCTCCATTGACGTTTGTCGAACCTGGTGTGGAGGTCGTCGCGAAGTTCGAAGGGTGGTCTTGCTCGCTCGGTGGGGCCGGCGTGTTGTCAGTGCGTGACGCGACGGAGGTTTCATAGGGGCGTTGCGCACCAAAACCGCCTGGCGGAGGCATCGAGTGGCCGGCTGCCGGGTTGTTGGCATCGGTGAAGGTGGCCGCCGGGGAACTGCCGGCCTTCAGAAATCGCGACAGGCCGAAGCCCAGCGCGATGCTGCCGGCAATGAACAGCCCTGGATTGCTGCGGGCCAGCTCGGCCCCGTCATGCAGCAGCTGTTCGGCACTTTTGCCGCGCAAGTTTCCGGCCAGACCACTCATGGATTCCGCCATGTCGGCCAGGTAGTCGGACATGCCGAGGGTGTCCTTGCTTTCGAGTTCGGAGACAACCGATTTCGCGCCCTTGGCCAAAGCCTCGATCTGATCGGCGGCGGTGTCGCGGTATTGCCCGAACTGAGCGTCCGCCTGTTGTCGTGCACCCTCAAGTGCCTCCGTCACGTCCTCCTTCAAGTGCTCAAAGCCTGGCTCCGGCCCTGGGGAATCGGGCTTGTCTGGCTGACTCCCGGTGGTGCTGTCTGAAGTATTCATGTCATCCCTCGCCTTCTGTCTGTAATCAAGCGTTCCGGGAGTTCGCAGTGAGTGCAGCCTCCCTCACTGCAGATGACGAAGGGGGGTGATGGGGAGTTCCAACGGAGTGATGATCTGCTTTTCTGTGGGAGGCGAAACTAAATTCGTAGAGGGATAAGGGGTATCGCGAGGAGGCATGCAAGGTCGTTGTTTTTGAAACCGGGTCAGGTGGATTTTCATCACACCTGACCCGCACCGTCAGGCTTTGGCGGCCATCGCGGTGACTTCCACGCGCATGCCTTCGACCGCCAAGGCGGCCACACCAACGGCGGCACGAACCGGCCACGGTTTGGCGAAGAAGCGTTTATAAACCTCGTTGAACGCGGCGCGGTCGGCCATGTCGGTGAGGTAAATGGTCAGGTGCAGCACCCGGTCCATGGAACTGCCGGCACGCTCCAGCGCGACCTTCAGCGCCTGCAGCGTGCACTCGCTCTGCAGGGTGATATCGCCCAGTTCCAGGCTGCCATCGGCGCGGGTGGGGATTTGGGTGGAGACCAGCATGCCGCCGAAACCGGCGACGTCGGAGGAGATGGAATCCGCGTCGGGATCAGGGGTGAACGTGATGTCTTGGTTTGCCATGGAGGATCTCTTTCTTGAAGGAATAACGAGGCGGTCGATGCCTTGAGCGCGGACAGTTTACAGGCCGAAGCCGGGATTGCATGTGCGCTTGAACCCCGGCAAAAAAAATCTCGAACTCCCTCTGCGCCCCTGCATCCAATGTGTAAGTCAACGGAGGTACACGCGATGAACAGCGATGACAGTGACATCGAACGGGATCGGAAAGACAAGGACGCCGAAGAGCTCGATTCAGAAACGCATCCCGAAGAGGATGAAGCCGAGGCGCTCCAACGAAAGATAGATGAGATAGAACGCAACGTGGCGGATGGGAACTAGCGTGAAGGCCACCCCGCTTATCTTCAGCGGAGGTGGCCAACAGGCTGAACGAATGCTCTGCGCCTAGTTCGGGTCCAGCAACCCGCCACTCCAGTTGCGCGAAATCCGGCTCCCGGTGAATTTCGCCACCACCATGCCCTGCGACACGAGCCGGTCCCGATAGCGTGTGACCATCCGCCCCGCCTGCTCGGCCACCAGCACCACTTCGGAAGACGGATCACCGGGCCGCCGCAGAATCCGCGCAAAGCGCTGCCCTTCCTCGACGAAGTCACCGAGTTCATTTTCAAAGATCAACACCCCGGGTTGCGGCGCGAGGATGGTTTCCATCTGGCCCATTTCCATCACTTCGACGGGCCAGTCGCCGGGTGACAACGCCTCGTCGATGACCCCGCAACTGCACAGCCAGGCGTACAGTCCCGCGGCGTCCTGCTCGGCCAACCGATCGCTGACATCGCCCTGCCCACGCAGCTCCAGGGTCGCGGCCATGCGTTGCGCGGTGACGCCATCACGCAGCCACGGCGCGATGATGGTTTCTTCGAAGGAGCCGTCGCCGCCGTCATCCCAGATGATCGCCACGTCCATCTTCATCGCCGCCGCCAATTCGCGGGCACGGGGCCAGAAACTGCGGTGCACGTAGAGGTAGGGCAAGGCTTCGTCATCGGTGTGCAGGTCGAGCATCACCTGCGCCGTGGACGCCAGTTGCACCAGGCTTTTCTGCCATTCCTGGACGTTGGTCGAAGGTTGCTCCATCGCGGCTGACTGGTCGAACGCGCGGTTGAAGTTATGCCCGGTCGCATCGTGAAAGCGACCGAGAATCCGCCCCTGGCGAAACTGCCCGATACCCAGGGGATTGGCCTGCGGCACCACCGTCACACTGCCCTTGAGCCGGCCCTCGGCCTCGACGACTAGAAGCCGTTGCATCAACAGATGCAACACCAGCATCCCGGCGATTTCGTCGGCGTGCACCCCCGCCTGCAAATGCACCTTCGGCCCGCTGCCGTCGCCCCCGAAACGCCACGCGCCGACCTGCATCGGATCACCGTTGTTGTTGCGAACACTGAACGAAATATCCTGCGCCATCTGCTTGTCCTCCCCCGTCATGAACGTTAAAAACCGGTGCATCACTGCGGCCGACACTGGAGATTGAACGCATGTTCAACTAAGCTCGCCAACCTGGCACTGCACCCAAGGATTCCCGTGTGACAACCCCCTCTCCAAAAAACCGTCGCGCGGAGCCCGATGAGCGTCGCGAGATGCTGGTGGCCGCCACGTTGCGTTGCCTGGTCCGCGACGGCCATGCGGGCATTTCCGTGCGCCGTATAGCCACCGAAGCCGGGGTGTCCGTCGGCCTGCTCAATCACCATTTCGGCAGCATCGATGCGTTGATTGCCGACACGTACCAGAAGATCGCCAGCGAACTGACCACCGCCCTGCGCCTGGAAATCCAGCAGGCCGCCACCCCGGCGCAAAAAATGGACGCGTTTCTCGTCGGTTCTTTTTCGCCAAGGGTCATGGACCCGCAATTGCTTGGCGTCTGGGTGGTGTTCTGGAGCCTGATTCGGCACTCCGAACACGTCAGCCAGTCCCACGAAAAAAGCTACCGCGCCTACCTCGATCTGCTGCGCCAGTTGCTCGATGACATGGCCGCCAGCGAAGGTTTCGTGATCCACGACACACGCCTGGCCGCCATCGGTTTATCGGCGATGCTCGACGGACTCTGGATCGAGTGGTGCCTCAACCCCGAAACCTTCAGCCCCGCCAACGGCCTCCACATCTGTCGCTGCTGGATAAAGGGGCTGCGTCACGGAGCATTCAGCACCGACGACATCCTGTGAGAGGTGGCGCCCGAAGATCATCGCCAGGGTGCCGCTGACCGCGATCAGGCCGGCACCGATCATCAGCGACACATCCATCAATGTGCCCCAGATCAGACTCGACAGCAGGAACGCCCAGATCAAACCGGTGTACTCGAACGGCGCGAGCAAGGTGGCAGTGGCCCGTTGAAAACTGGCAAACAGCAGGAACTGACCGATACCACCCACCAGACCGGCAACCAGCATGCCCAGCCACGCCGGCGTCGGTGCCGGGGTGAACGTCCAGGGCAGCGCGACGGTCATGCACAGCACGAACACCACGTTGGTGATCAGCATCTGCTCCAGCACTGACGTCTGGTCATCCACCTGACGCAACTGGATGTAGGTGAACGCCCAGCACATCGCCGCCAGCAGCGTCAGCACGATGGGCCACGGATCGGCGATGTTGCTTGGACGACAAGCGATGATCACCCCGACAAACCCCAGGATCAGGGAAAACCACTGCCAGCCGCTGGCCCGCTCCTTGAGAATCACCGCCGCCAGCACCGTGACCATGATCGGCGCGGAAAAATACAGGGTGGTCATTTCCGCCAGAGACAGGTCACGGGCGGCCGTGTAATACAGCAGCCAGGCCACGATCGACAACAAACCGCGCACCACCAGCAAGCGCCGGCTCGGCGAACGCCAGGCCCGCTGGACCAGGCGCAGGCGCCCGGCCAACAGGCACGCGACGACCACCACCAGGCTGCGCCAGAACAGGATGGTGACCACCGAATAATCGGTCACCAGCCACTTGATGACCGCGTCCTGCAACGTCAGAAACATGTACCCCAAGGTGCACAGGCCGATGCCCTGCAGCGAACGGTCGACGACCTGCGAGGTGCTCATTACACCGACCTGCGCACAGGCGTCCCGCGCCGTTCGGCAAAGGCAAACAGCGCCTCGATCAGGAACGTCAGGCAGACGTAGACCCCGGCCACCAGCAACAACGGTTCATAAACCTGCAAGGTCTGCGCCCGCACCACGTTCGCGGCACCCAGCAGATCGACAATCGCAATCGTCGAGGCCAGCGCCGTGGATTTCAGCAACATCACGGTTTCCCCGGCCAGTGTCGGCAACAGCAACCGCAGCGCCCGAGGCAATCGCACCCGCAGCAGCGATTGGCGCGGCGTCATGCCAAACGCCGAGGCCGCTTCCATCTCGCCTTTTGGCACCGCCAGCAGCCCGCCGCGAATCACTTCGCCGACATACGCGCCCACCGACAACACCAGGGCGAACACGATGTACCAGTAACCGTCGCGCAAATACGGCCAGAGAAAACTGCCGCGTATCAGCGGGAACTGCGCAAACACGCTGCCGAGCCCGTAGTAGAAGATGTAGATCTGGATCAGCAACGGCGTACCGCGCAACACGCTGGTGTAGAACTGGCTGGCCTTGGCGATCCCCTTGTTTTTCGAGATCCGCGCCAGCGCCACCAGCACCGCCAGCGCAAAACCGAGCACACTGGAAATTAACAGGATGGTGATGGTCGTTTGCAGTCCCCGGCCCAACAGCGCCGCGTATTCAACTATCCACGCTGGAATCATTTCATTCACTCAGCCAAAGGCATCCAACGACGAATACGCCGCTCGAGCCGTCCAGACAGGTAGTTGGACACCAACGTCACCGCGTAATACAACGCCGCGGCCGTGAGGTAGAACAACAAGTAATGACGCGTCGAACCCGCCCCTTGCTTGGCGGTGTACAACAACTCGTTGGTGCCGACCACACTGATCAAGGCGCTGTCCTTGATCAGGTTGATCCACAGGTTAGCCATGCCGGCCATCGCATACGGCGCCATGATCGGCAGCGTGACGCGTCGGAACAGACCGAAACCGCTCAGCCCGAAGGCCTTCGCCGCTTCAATCTGGCCGAAGGGGATCGCCTGGATCGCCGCGCGGAAAATCTCCGAGGCGTACGCGCCCTGCACCAGCCCCAGCACCACGATGGCGGCCAACGGACCGCTGACATTGACGACGCCGTAGCCCATCTGCGTCATCAGCGAATTGAGGAGCATTGAGCCGACGTAGTACAGCAGCAGGATCAACAGCAACTCCGGAATCGCCCGGAACAAGGTCGTGTAACCACGCATCAGCGCCGCAATCGGCTTTGGCGCGCCGAGCTTCAGGCAGGCCACCACCAGACCGATGAACAGCCCGACCACAAAAGCCCCGGCCGAGATTTGCAGGGTCATCCAAAGCCCCTTCAACAGTGCACCGCCCCATCCTGTTTCGCTGAAGTTGATCAATTCGAACATGGCTGGCATTTCAGTCTCCAATCGGTGGCCTGGACGCACCACCGCCCTCTTGTGGGAGCGAGGCTTGCCCGCGAAGCTTTTGGCGGCTTCAAGGGCCCCTTCGCGGGCAAGCCTCGCTCCTACGGGGATGGGTGTTTCCTCAGGAAAATTTCATTCCATGGAGTTGTTTTGCGCGTGGCCGTCAGAACGCGGGTTTCACGCTGGTGCCGAAGTAATGCTGGGACAGGTTGTCGTAGTCTTTGCTGGCCAGCAAAGAGGTGATGGCTTTGTCGAGTCGGGCCTTGAGTTCGGCGTCATCCTTGCGCAGACCAGCGCCCACGCCTTTGCCGAAAATCGGGTCATACGGCACGGCGCCCAGGTATTCCAGGTTGCTGTTGCGGGCATCCGGGGTCTGCACGAAGGCTGCCATCGCCGTGCCGTCCGCCATCATCAGGTCGATGCGACCGGCAATCAGGTCGGCGTTGGCCGAGTCCTGGGTGTCGTAATACTTCACGTCAGCGATTTTTTCGTAGTACTGCTTGAGGTAACTGGCGCTCACCGTCGAGTTCTGCACACCGATGATCTTGCCCTTGAGGTCATCCGGATACGTTTTCACCGACGAGCCCTTCGGCCCGACAATCGCAATCACGGAGTCGTAATACGCCTTGCTGAAGGCGATCTGTTTTTCGCGCTCCTCAGTCACCGACATCGACGAGAAAATCACGTCGATCTTCTTCGCCAGCAACGATGGAATGATCCCGTCCCACGCCACTTCCTTGATCTCGCACTCGGCTTTCATTTCGCTGCACAGCTTGTGGATCAGGTCGACTTCAAAGCCTTTCCATTCACCGTTGGCCTGCTTCTCGGTGTACGGCGGATAGGGTTCGGCTGCGACTGCGAACCGTATAGGTTGTGCTTGTGCCGCGCTCATCCCGGCCAGCAATACGCAGGCCACGCCCGTCATCCAGTTTGCCAAACGTCGATTTCCCATGATTTTTCCCCGTCTTTTTATGATGTTTTCAGCGAGTCTGATGAGCGTTGACGAATTGTCGGCAACGCTCGCTGCGTGGGTGTACAAACACGTCGTCCGGCGAACCGGTTTCCTCGATCAGCCCTTGGTGCAGGTAGGCGACTTGGGAAGAGACATCGCGGGCGAAAGCCATTTCATGGGTCACCAGGATCATGGTCCGGCCTTCTTCCGCGAGGGAGCGGATCACCCGCAGCACTTCGCCGACCAGTTCCGGGTCGAGTGCCGAGGTGGGTTCATCGAACAGCATGACCTTGGGCCGCATGGCCAGGGCCCGGGCGATGGCCACCCGCTGCTGCTGTCCCCCGGAGAGAAACGCCGGGTACTCGTTGCGCTTGGCCGCCAGCCCCACGCGTTCGAGCAAGGCTTCGGCCCGTTCAGTGGCCTCCGCACGGCTTTCACGCAGGACCTGGGTCGGGGCCTCGATGAGGTTTTCCAGCACCGTGCGATGGGGCCAGAGGTTGAAGTTCTGGAACACCATGCCCAGGCTCGAACGGATACGCACCAGTTGCCTGGCGTCCTTCACCAACGGCGTGCCGGGACGATCGAAGTTCAGGTGAATGCTTTCGCCGTCCACCAGAATGCGCCCCTGGTCCGGCACTTCGAGCATATTGATGCAGCGCAGCAAGGTGCTTTTGCCCGAGCCGCTGGCACCGATCAGTGAGATCACATCACCTTCGCGAGCAGTAAGGGAAACGCCTTTGAGGACCTCGATATTGCCAAAGCGTTTGTGCAGGCCATCGACTTCGATCATGGTTTTGGGCTTGACCGGCTCAACCGCCGCTTCGCAGGTCACACGGCTGATCACCGGCCGCGGCGCTTCGCCTTTCAACACCCGCACAAAGTCGCGAATGCGCTGGCAGGCCTGGGCCAGTCGTTCTTCACCCAGAGTGAACGAGAGCCGCACAAAGCCCTGGGCCGGCTCGCCGAACGCCGCCGCATCCAGCACCGAGACACGCGCCTCGCGCAACAGCCGCCAGGCGAACTCCAGAGAGGTCAGGCCGGTGTCACGCACGTCCACCAGCACGAACATGCCGGCATCGGGAGTGAGCACAGAAATTCCCGGGCAATCCGACAGGCTGGTCACCACCAGATCGCGACGACGGCGATAGATGTCGCGCATGCCGTGGGTCACCTCTTCATGGGCTTGAACTGCCTTGAGCGCAGCCTCCATGACAAAGCCCGGCAAACCGTAAAGCATGCTCAACACCAGGGTTTCGGCGTGAGCCACGAGGGCTTCATCGGCAACGATCCAACCGGTACGCCAGCCGGTCATCGCGTGGGATTTGGACAGGCTGCCGATCACTACGCAGCGCTCGGCCATGCCCGGCAACGCGGCCAGGCTGAGGTGCTCGCGTTCGAAGGTCAGGCTTTCATAGACCTCGTCCACCACGACCCACAGGTCGTACTGGATGGCGAGGTCGGCGATGGCTTGCAGCTCTTCGCGGTTGAGCACCACACCGGTCGGATTATTCGGATTGGAGAAGAACAGCGCCCGGGTGCGCGGGGTGATGGCCTTGGCCAGTACGGCGGCATCGAGCCGGAAACCTGAATCCGCCGAGCACGGCACGCGCACCAGCGTGGCGCCGGACGCCTTGAGCGTTGCCTCATAGGTCACGTACATCGGGTCCAGGGCAATCACTTCGTCGCCGGTATTGAGCAGGCACATCGAGGTGATGAACAGCGCGTTCTGTGCCCCCGCCGAAATGATGACGTTTGGCGCCGTCACCTCACGGTCAAACAGCACGCTGTACCGAGCGGCGATGGCTTCCCGCAAAGCCTGGCGACCGGCGATCTCGGTGTAATGGGTGTCACCCTCACGCAGCGCATGAATCGCGGCATCGGTGATGAAGTCGGGGGTGGGGAAATCCGGGTCGCCGACGCTGAGAATAATCACATCCTCACCACGGCGCTGGGCTTCAAATGCCGCATTGTGAATATCCCAGGCGGCTACACCGTCGCCTGAAATCCGCTCAACAAAGGGTGAAAACCGCATGCCAGTGCCTCGTTCGAAAAGAAGAAACGCAAGCCCGCGCAACCAGCCGGGGAGGTGGAACGAACATAGTCGAAGCTGAACACTCGTTCAACAGAAAAGTGAACAGGGTTCGCGTTCAGCGTAAACAGGTCGTTTTTACGACAGTCGTGCCGTTTCTAGGTCCGGAGATCTTGTCGTGAGCGCAGGGTCTGGTCGTTCGTTCGAAGTTGGCCACAGCAGCAATAAACAATCTGACATTTTTCAAAACATGAAGACTGGGTAGCCGATGGCCAAAAAGAAATCCGCGCCTTTTTATCCACTGCTTATTTTTTCAACACCTGAATCCGGCATTATCTGTTTCAGAAATGAGTCTATTGTTTCAATGTTGGCACACTTGACTGTAACGCAAGTAAGACAGTAGAAAACCAGAAACTTCAGAACGTAATAGCCCCCTAAAAACAATTGTATATTCGAACTCAAATAGCCACTTAAACGGACAATACAAACACTCCTTCGTATATTAATTATTTATTTAAAATCAACAAATTACATAACAGGAGCCACCCTCAATCACTGACTCAACTGAAAACAAGCTTCTTCATTCCATTTGATCATAAAAAAAATTCGAACGATTTTAACTCCTCTAATATGCTCAACTCGAAACCTCTGAGAAGCACATTTAAACAACGCTTCCCGCAACACCAGGAATGAATACTTATTTCCACCATTGGAGTGTTAACAGTCCACTACGCAGAAATATCCTTTTTCTACGTCGCCGGCAAGTTTGCTGTCAGCGCAAGGGAATGAACATGAAAATCAAAATTCTATGTATACATGGCATAGGCCACGAAGAGGCAGATGAGAGTTTTCAGGAATCCTGGCACCGGGCGATTACCACGGCAGTGGCGCGCGTGGCGCCAAATACCGACGTCGAGCTGGATTATCTTCAATACGACGAGCGCTTTTCCTCCAGTGGACTGGGGGCAGCCGACATCGCCGAGGCCACGCTGCGCCTTCTGACCAGCGCGGTCATCCATTCAGTGGGTGACGTGTTCAGGCGCAATCGCGGCATCGGGCAGTTTTCCGATCGCCTGCGCTGGACGGCCGGCATGGTCGCCCAATGGTCTGCGGACGAAGCGTTACGGACCACTCTGCGTAAGGACCTCGCCAGCGTTATCAGCGATTCGCAACCGGACATCGTCTGTGCGCACAGTCTGGGTACGCTGGTCGCCTACGACACGTTCCGTCGGGATCCCTCCCTGATGAACAACCGGGCGCTGATCACGTTCGGCTCACAGATTGCCAACCCGGCAGTGCGCGAGACATTTGGTGGGCGCATCGAAGGCATCGACGATGCGCGCAAGTGGTACCACCTCTACAACGAACACGATCAGGTTTTTACCGCGCCGCTGTATCTGCGCGATACCAACTTCACCCAGGTCATGACACCGTTCGATAAGCCCGACGACGTCCTCAATCATGACGCGACTTACTACCTCGGCCATGCCGAGACCGTGACCAATGTCTGGGGCCCCCTGTTGCAGGCCGGCAAAGCGAAAGGCTTCGACAAACGGCTCGCCGCCGTCGACAAGTCACTGGGCATTGCTGTCCCCAAGGCGCGCACGGTGCGGCGCTCGCGGGACAAGGCGTTGCTGATCGGCATCAACAATTACCCCAATCCGTCCGATCGACTCGAAGGTTGCGTCAATGACGTTTTCCTGATGAGTTCTTTGCTGCAAGAGTCGAAGTTTTCGCCGGACGATATCCGCGTCGTACTCGATGACCGCGCTACCGCTGCTGGCATTCGCGATCGCCTGCATTGGCTGCTCGACGACGCCCAGGCCGGTGACCGCCGGGTGCTCTTTTATTCTGGGCACGGTGCGCAGATTCCCAACGCCAATGCCACGGGTGAAGCCGACCGCATCGACGAATGCCTGTGCCCGTGGGACTTCGACTGGACGCCGGCACACGCCATCGTCGACAACGACTTTCGCGACCTCTACATCCAGCTTCCGTATGACACGCAGTTCATAACGATCTTCGATTGCTGCCATTCGGGCGGCATGACGCGCGACGGCGCTCGGCGTGCTCGCGGACTTACGCCGCCGGATGACATCCGCCATCGCGCGTTGCGCTGGGAGCCCGGGCTGCAAATGTGGGTGGAACGTGACTGGGTGAAACGGGCCCGCAAAAGTGCGCAGAAGGCCGAATCGGCCAATACCGTGAGCAATCGCGACGGCATCCGGAGGGTCGGCCAGGCCATCGCGGTGCGCGGTTACGACGATAAGCTCTACGACAAACGACGCGCCGCTTATAAACACGAAGGGCCCTTTCTGCCGATCCTCATGTACGCCTGCGGCGAATCCCAGCTGTCTTACGAATACCGCCACGGCGTTATTTCATACGGTGCGTTCACCTACGCGCTTGCCCAAACGCTGCGCTCATCCAAGCAGAGACCGACGTTCAATGCCCTGGTTCGAGCCACTGGCAAGCTCCTGGCCGAGCTGGGTTATGACCAGAAGCCGGCGATCGTCGGGCCGAAGGATTTGCTCGGCAAAGTCGTTCCCTGAGTCGCCATCGTCTGGAGATTGATATGAGCAGTGAAACGGTAAGAAGTATTCAACAGGCATTGATTGCCGACGGCTTTTTTCCCGGCGAAGTCGACGGGATCTGGGGGAGAAGAACCATCGCCGCAGTGAAAGCCTTTCAGGACAGCGTTGGACTGGAGGCCGATGGCATCGTCGGTCCCAAGACCTCCGCCGCCTTGTTTTCTGATGTTGACCATGTCCCTGCGGGCCCGCTTCTACCGTGGCTGGCGGAAGCGGAAAACTTGATCGGTACCAGGGAAGTCCTTGGCGACAAGAACAATCCCACCATTCTGGATTGGGCCGACGATCTCGACCTTCACTACCCCGGCGACGAGGTGCCTTGGTGCGGTCTGTTTGTTGCGCATTGCGTGGGTTCTACGATGCCCGAAGAAGTGCTTCCTTCGAATCCCCTGGGTGCGCGGCAATGGGAAAAATTTGGCGAATCCACCGTGCCACGACTCGGCGCGGTGATGGTCTTCTGGCGTGAATCAAAAAACAGTGGCAAGGGTCATGTCGGGTTCTATACCGGCGAGGATAGCAACGCGTACCGGATTCTGGGCGGCAATCAAACGGACAAGGTGTGCCTGACTTGGGTAGGCAAAGATCGATTTCTCAAAGCGCGCTGGCCGCGCAAGGCAAGCTCTTTGGGTGGAGGCGACGCCATCATCGTCATGAACAGAACCGAGGATTTGTCCAGGAACGAAGCTTGAGGGTTCGCGAAATCAAATCACATACCGCATAAAACGGGCGCTTTGAAGAAGGCGCCCTTTTTTTGCCCTGCCGGGCAAATGCACAACGCTCCTCTGACCGACGCTTAAACGCCGGTTGCTAGCCATCTGCCATCAGTCGATAATCCTGCCCCCGGTAACACTCACGTAAGGAAACGCCGTGAAAAAACTTCTATTGTTGGTCCCTCTGTTCGCCCTGTTGCTGCAAGGTTGTGGCGTGACCATGACCCGTTATGAGCCGAGCTTTGAAAACGTCCAACAGCTCAAGCAAACCCCACCCTTGCAATCGATCAGCAATGCTCTGGTCAAGGCGGATGCCGGTAAGGGCTCACTGACAGTCCGGGCCAACCCGATCAGCTCGCCGAGCGGCAGTATCACGCAACATATACAGGACGCGATTACCGAAGAACTGGGTCGGGCGGGCCTGCTGAACCCGCAAGCTCAGCGACATCTGGATGTGCTGGTCGTCAAGAATGAACTGACCGCAGGCATGGGCACTGGCACGGGCCAGCTTGCTGCGCGCTTTACATTGCTCAAGGGCAACGAGGTGGTTTACGACGCGACCAAGGATGTCAGCCGCCAGTGGGACAGCAGCTTTTTCGGCGCCATTGCGATCCCCAATGCGGCCAATGCCTACAACCCGATGGTTCGTGATTTGCTGAAGACGTTGTACAGCGACCCGCAGTTCATTCAAGCCCTCAAGTAAGGGCAAAAAAAGAGCCGCTTGTGCGGCTCTTTTTTTTGTCAGGCCCGCGGCACCTGTGCATCGAGTGCCGAGTATTTCAGGCTTTTGCTCTCGACGACTTGCTTGAGCAGAGCATTGACCTGGCGGCTGAAGGTATCGCTGATTGCCTCTTTCGGGGTGTTGGCCATCAACGGCACAAACCAGATGCCCATCCAGGTATTGATTCCGTCATGGTTGCTCGCGTTGGTCAGCGTCTGCCCTTGGGAATCCAGCGTCTCCAGGCTCATGGTGTATTGGTCGGTCGCCAGTGTCGGGATGACGGTAAACGTCAGGCCACTGATAAAGGCCATGACCATCTGACCACCGCCCGGTGGATGGTTGTAAACCTTCAAGCGCAGGTTGTAATCACCCGGCTGCTTCTGGAACTCGTCCAGTGTGACGCGACCGAACAGACCGGAATCGGTCAGCACTTTTTGCAGCTCCGGCTTTAGCATGTCGCGTGCTTGCGGCATTTCAACGGCTGAAGCGCTTTTCGGCTCGCCTTGATAGAAATCGAAGTCTACGTAGACATTCGGTTTGTTCGAATAACTGGCCATCGACGGCAAATTGACCGGAGCGACTTCGTCTTTGGTAAAGCTGGCGCAACCACTTAGCCCGAGCACCAAGGCCAACCCTAGAATTTTCCCAAATTGCATGACAACTCCTTTAAATGATGGCATTGCGCCTCCACACCAGAGGGCGGCCGCGAATTCTAGAGCGTTGCCAGCAATAGTAAAAGGCCATCACTCAAAAACGGCAGGCCTCACGCCCACCCTTCCAGGCGCAGCGTGGCCCGGACCAGACGCTGCTCCTCGCTTTCGATTTCCCTGAGGTTCTCGCAGATGCTCTGGATGTGCGCGATGGCCGCCTTGCGCGCCTGCTCCGGCATGCGGCCGGTCACGGCGTTGTAGAGCCGGGCGTGCTGACGGTCGATCTGGCGTTTTTGCGGTGCGCGGTGGTAGAGGTTGTTGACCGAGGCAAACACGGTGTTGAGCAGCAAGTCCGTCAGCGAGCGCAAGGTTTGCACCAGCACCGGGTTGTGCGAAGCCTCGCAGATCGCCAAGTGAAAGGCATGATCGAGCCGGGCGTGTTCGCTCGCTTCCATCGACCGCGTGCGGGCATCGAGCAGCGCTTCATAGCTGCGGGTGATGAGGACAAAATCCGCCTCGGTCCCGCGCAAGGCGGCCAGGCGAGCGGACTCTCCCTCAAGCAGGCTGCGCACCTCGAACAAATCGTAAAGTGTGCGCGGTTGTGAGCTGAACAAATGCATCAGCGGCGATGCGGCGCCGTGGCCCGACAGATCAGCGACAAAGGATCCCTTGCCCTGCTCCGTCTTGATAATCCCCCGGGCGCGCAACAACTTCAGGCCCTCGCGCAGCGCCGTGCGCGAGACGCCGAGTTTTTCGGTCAGGCGCCGTTCCGAAGGCAACAATTGCCCGGTCTTGAGAACCCCGTCGACGATCAGGCGTTCTATGCGCTCACAGACCACGTCTGCGACTTGAGGATTACGGGTCACTTTCGCACTCTCCATCGAACCTCCCACTGGTATGACCAGCCTCACCGGCAAAACCCGTCACGTTCGAATACAACCCTAAGTTTATGTATAGGCAGTTATTTTTCTCAAAAACGGGGAAACAACCCCTGAAGAACTGGTTCGACCACTCAAACAACACATGGACAGTAGGTCGCGTCAGGCCAATGATGCAAGTGAGCTTTCACCGCAAACAGACCTCTAATAAAAACAAACGGAGGGTCGTGAACCGCCTATGAACATCCTCTACGATGAACGCGTCGACGGCGTTCTGCCTGATGTCGACAGAGCCGCCCTGCTCCAGGCACTGAGCGCTCGCCTGCCGGACCTGGAAGTCCTGCATCAGCGCGAAGAACTCAAGCCGTATGAATGCGACGGACTGTCCGCTTACCGCACTACGCCGATGCTGGTGGTGCTGCCGCGCCATATCGACGAAGTCCAGGGTGTGCTCAAGCTCTGCCATGAGTTTCACGTCCCGGTGGTTGCTCGCGGCGCCGGCACCGGTTTGTCCGGCGGTGCTCTACCGCTCGAAAAAGGCGTACTGCTGGTGATGGCGCGTTTCAACAACATCCTGCACATCGACCCCGCCGCACGCACGGCGCGGGTTCAACCGGGCGTGCGCAACCTGGCGATTTCCCAGGCCGCCGCACCGTTCGGCCTGTATTACGCGCCGGACCCCTCCTCGCAGATCGCCTGTTCAATCGGCGGCAACGTGGCCGAAAACGCCGGTGGCGTGCATTGCCTGAAATACGGCCTGACCGTGCACAACCTGCTCAAGGTCGACATCCTCACCGTCGATGGCGAACACCTGAGCCTGGGCTCCGAAGCGCTCGACTCGCCCGGGTTTGACCTGCTGGCGTTGTTTACCGGTTCCGAAGGCATGCTGGGGGTGATCACCGAAGTCACGGTCAAACTGCTGCCGAAACCGCAGACGGCCAAGGTGCTGCTGGCGGCGTTCGATTCCGTCGAAAAGGCGGGTCGTGCAGTCGGCGACATTATTGCCGCCGGCATCATTCCGGGCGGTCTGGAAATGATGGACAACCTAGCCATTCGCGCCGCAGAAGATTTTATTCACGCCGGTTATCCGGTCGACGCCGAAGCCATTCTGCTGTGCGAGCTCGATGGCGTCGAAGCCGACGTCCACGATGACTGCGACCGTGTGCGCCAGGTGCTGGAACAGGCCGGCGCCACCGAAGTCCGCCAGGCCAGGGATGAGGCGGAACGCGTGCGCTTCTGGGCCGGGCGCAAGAATGCGTTCCCGGCAGTGGGCCGCCTCTCGCCGGATTATTACTGCATGGACGGGACGATCCCGCGCCGCGAGCTGCCCGGCGTGCTGCAGGCGATTGCCGCGCTGTCGGCTGAATACGACCTGCGGGTGGCCAACGTTTTCCATGCCGGTGACGGCAACATGCACCCGCTGATTCTGTTCGACGCCAACCAACCCGGCGAACTCGACCGCGCCGAAGCCCTGGGCGGCAAGATCCTCGAATTGTGCGTGAAAGTCGGCGGCAGCATCACCGGTGAACACGGGGTCGGCCGCGAGAAAATCAATCAGATGTGCGCACAGTTCAACAGCGACGAACTGACCCTGTTTCATGCCGTCAAAGCCGCGTTCGATCCGGGCGGCCTGCTCAACCCTGGCAAGAACATTCCGACGCTGCATCGCTGCGCCGAATTCGGCGCGATGCACGTACACCTGGGTCAGATGCCCTTCCCTGATCTGGAGCGATTCTGATGCGCAGCGAACACGACATCGATGACAGCGGCGCGCTACTGGACCAGGTTAATCAGGCCCTGCAAAACGCCACGCCCCTGCGGATCCAGGGCGCCAACAGCAAAGCGTTTCTGGGCCGTATCGCGGCGGGCGAAGTGCTCGACACCCGCAGCCACCGAGGCATCGTCAGCTACGACCCGACCGAATTGGTGATCACCGCACGCTGCGGCACGCCGTTGGCAGAACTGGCCGACGTGCTGGATGCGGCGCAGCAGATGCTGCCGTGCGAACCACCCTCCTTCGGAGACGGCGCCACCGTGGGCGGGATGATTGCCAGTGGACTGTCCGGGCCGCGGCGCCCGTGGTCAGGCTCGGTCAGGGACTTTGTGCTCGGGACACGGGTCATCACCGGCCACGGCAAGCATTTGCGCTTCGGCGGCGAAGTCATGAAAAACGTCGCCGGCTACGATTTGTCGCGCTTGATGGCCGGCAGTTATGGCGCACTGGGTGTGATCACTGAAGTCTCGCTGAAAGTGCTGCCGAAACCTCGGCAAGCGTTAAGCATCAGCCTGGAAATGGACAGCGATCGTGCCTTGCTGCGCCTCGCCGAATGGGGGCAGCAACCGCTGCCGATCAGCGCCGCGTGCCACGACGGTCAGCGCCTGCACTTGCGACTTGAAGGTGGCGAAGGCTCGGTGGCAGCGGCGCATGACCGCTTGGGTGGCGAAGTGCTGGACGCTTCGTATTGGGCGGATCTCAACGAACATCGACTGAGCTTCTTTGATGAAGACCAGCCGCTGTGGCGCCTGTCGGTCCCGCACAACACGCCTCGACTGTCCCTGCCCGGCCTGCAAATGATCGACTGGGGCGGCGCCCAGCGCTGGCTCAAATCCGATGCCGAAGCGGCGTTCATCCGCAAGGTCGTCGCTGAAGTCGGCGGGCACGTGACCTGCTACAGCCACGGCCTGATCGACAGCCCCTTCCAACCGTTGCCGGACGCGCTGATGCGCTATCACCGCAACTTGAAGGACCAACTCGATCCACGGGGCATCTTCAACCCCGGTCGCCTGTACGCGGAGCTTTGACCCATGCAGACCACCTTGAGCGAACAGGCCCGCCAACTGCCCCGCGCCGAAGAAGCCGAAAGCATCCTGCGCACGTGTGTGCACTGCGGTTTCTGCAACGCCACCTGCCCGACCTATCAACTGCTCGGCGATGAACTGGACGGGCCGCGTGGGCGCATCTACCTGATCAAACAGGTGCTGGAAGGCAACGAGGTCACCCAGAAGACCCAACAGCATCTGGATCGCTGCCTGTCTTGCCGTAACTGCGAAACCACCTGCCCCTCGGGCGTCGACTATCACAACTTGCTCGACATCGGCCGCGCGGTGGTCGATGCGGCTGTGCCGCGTTCGCTCGACCAACGCTTGTTGCGCGAAGGCTTGCGCAGCGTCGTACCCAACCCGGGGTTGTTCAAAGCACTGCTCAGCAGCGGTCAGGTGTTCCGTGCGCTGCTGCCCGACACGCTGCGAGCCAAGCTGCCGCGTCGTGTGTATCCGGCCAAACAACGTCCGACCGCCCGCCACACCCGACAGGTGCTGATGCTGGAAGGGTGCGTGCAGCCGAGTCTGTCGCCGAACACCAACGCAGCCACCGCGCGTGTCCTGGATCGACTGGGGATCAGCGTGACACCGGCGCGCGAGGCCGGTTGCTGCGGCGCGGTCGATTATCACCTGGACGCCCAGGCGGCCGGCCTTGATCGCGCGCGCCGCAATATCGACGCGTGGTGGCCGAGCATTGAACAAGGCGCCGAGGCCATCGTTCAAACCGCCAGCGGTTGCGGTGCCTTCATCAAAGACTACGGCCACCTGCTCAGCACCGATGCGGCGTATGCCGAGAAGGCCAGAAAGGTCAGCGCACTGGCCAAGGATCTGGTTGAAGTGTTGCGCGAGGAGCCGCTGGACCAGCTAGGCATCCACAGCGACCAGCGCCTGGCCTTCCATTGCCCCTGCACCTTGCAGCACGCACAGAAACTCGGCGGTGCGGTTGAGGCGCTGCTGACGCGCCTGGGTTTCAACCTCACGTTCGTTCCCGACGGTCACCTGTGTTGCGGCTCGGCGGGCACCTATTCGCTGACCCAACCGGAGCTGTCCCGGCAACTGCGCGACAACAAGCTCAATGCGCTGGAAAGCGGTCATCCCGAAGTCATTGTCACGGCTAATATCGGCTGTCAGTCGCACCTTGACGGTGCGGGCCGAACCCCTGTGCGCCACTGGATCGAACTGGTCGAAGCCGCGTTGCCCTCATCGAACCCCGGAGTATCCCCATGAAAAGCAAAGCCGTCCTCAGCCAGACCGAAGTCAGCCGGATTCTCAGCGCCGCACGCAACGAAGCACAGAATAATCAATGGGCCGTGACCATCGTGATTGTCGACGACGGAGGCCATCCTTTGGCCCTGGAGCGCCTCGACGGTTGCGCCCCGATCGGCGCCTACATCGCGACCGAAAAGGCCCGCACCTCAGCCCTTGGCCGACGGGAATCGAAAGGCTATGAAGAGATGGTCAACGGTGGACGCTACGCGTTTTTGTCCGCGCCGTTGCTGACGTCCCTGGAAGGTGGCGTACCAATCATCGTCGATGGCCAGGTGATCGGCGCGGTCGGCGTGTCCGGCGTCAAGGCCGAGCAGGATGCACAAGTGGCCAAGGCCGGCGCGCAGTGTCTGAACTGAACTGAAAACCCGATCAACACCGCATAACCCTGTGGGAGCGAGCCTGCTCGCGAATGCGGTGGATCAGCTGATATCAATGTTGATTGACACACCGCTATCGCGAGCAGGCTCGCTCCCACAGGGAATTGCGGTGGGTCCTACACCTCAGTTTTACTTGCGCGCCAGTTTGTAGCGCACGCACTCTTCATAAAAATTCTGCCGGACATCCGCTGGCTTGAACCGCGACTTGCTGTCGTAAGTCTGTTCGGTGATGCCCATCGCCATCATGCGCATCCACGCCTTGCTGAATTTGTAGGCCTGTAGCTTCTGCCGGGCGGCATACAGGGAGACCCCGGCCAGCTTGAGTTCCTGGGCCCTCGCCGCCGTGCCCGCCCCCCAGCTGCACATATACCGGTCATTGGACGCCAGTTCCTTGGCTTGGGCAGAGGCTGCAACGCTGGCCAGGGCAAACGAGATCATCGTGACAAATACACTTCGCAATTGCATTCCGCCTAACCACCTGAAAATGAAGTGGATTTTGGCGACAACCGTGACGCTTCGGGGCCAGCAAAATGCCTCTTTTTCAGCTATTGCAGCTTGAGCGTCTACGACAGGCAGGAATTGACTCAGAAGCACGAAATGGATCGGGCCAGCGGGCCTCTTGAGTCATTGATCGTGGCCAATCCCCAAGGACTCGGCCATGCGCACCAGGTCCGCAAATGACTTGGCGTGCATTTTTTTCATGGCATGGGCGCGGTGGATTTTCACGGTGATCTCGCTCAGGTTCATCTGCCCGGCAATCTGCTTGTTCATCAGGCCTTTGGCGGCAAGGGCCATCACCTCTTTTTCCCGGGCCGTCAGCGATTGGTAGTTGCTGTGCAGGTCTGATCGCTGTTGCTCGACTTCCCGGCGCCGGATATCGGCCTGAAGTGCGCCTGACACCGCGTCCAGCAGGTCCTGTTCACGGAACGGCTTGGCCAGAAAGTCCACGGCCCCCGCTTTCATCGCCTTGACCGACATCTCGATGTCGCCATGACCGGTGATAAAAATAATGGGGATGTTCGCGTTTGATTCCACCAACTGACGCTGGAAGTCCAGGCCACTGCTCCCTTGCAGTCGTACATCAAGGACCAGGCAACTGGCGCCCCCGGTCTTCGGATGCTGAAGATACTCGGCCGTGGAAGCGAATGTCTGGACCTGGATCCCGGCAGAGCGCAACAGATTAGCCAAGGCGTCACGAATGGACGCATCGTCATCCACCACGTACACCATCGAACCTTGATTGCCTTGCTTACTGGAGGAAGGATTGCCGCTCATGGGCGGTCCTCAATGAGAATGGGTAGCAAAAAAGTGTAGCAGCACCTGAGGCCGATTTCCGAGGCGCGACGTTTTTGTAGGGTCGCGCTCGGGCCTAACCCGCACTAGGCAATAAAGTTGTGCTCCAGCGCCGAAATAAAAGAGAACAAAGAACGTGGGCTGTGCAACCAGGCATTGACCTGGGCGCTGTAACTTTTGCCGCGGGTGCACCAACTGCAAAAGTGCTCGCAGTTATTGGAGAAAATCCGGTATTGATTCTCGCCGATCCTGGAGCGCGCCCGGTTGGCGATTTCATGGCAGGGAAAGTCGCCTGGCTCCTGATACATCCAGACCGGTTTGCCGTGGGCGAAACGTTCAAGATCGATGACTTCGACGGGGCCGGGTTTGAATGAACTGCTGAACCCGGAATAGTGAGCCACTTTTCCACCGCCTAGATAGATGCCGTGATGCATATAGAACGTGCGTGGCCCCACCAGATGCGCACCGACAGGCACCCTGTCCGCGGCCTCCTGGACGTCGATCAGTTTCAACACAACGCCGGACGACAGGTAGGTTTCGGCGAAGGGGTGATTGCCGGGCAACAGGGCGCTTAACTGACTGGATATCTCCGTTGTCATGATGGTCAGGCAAACACGTGCAGTTGAACGAAGCGATAAACAGCGTTCGACGAACTTGGCGGTAAAAGCACTCATGACAACTTCCTCCGTAACCCTTGCATTGACTCTATCGACAGGGTTGCGGAGTTTCATTTGTACATACGATTAGTCTGAACGACCTATGAATATACCTCCCCTAAACCTAAGTATTAATCCGGGGGCCGGGCAGCGTGAATTGCACCGTGGCACGCAACATCTCAAGCGGCTGCACGCCCACGTGCGATCGAGTTCGTCCTTCAGGCCAAACTCATGTGCGAGTCGGCCAAGGCAGGCTGGGAGAGGTTGTTCCGCCGCAGGCCGCGCGATGAGCACAGGGCTGTCGCTGCCGGCGTTCGCGCGTAGCTCCCGACAGAAAATACGCTCACCGTCGTCCCAGGATAACTGCATGCTTTTGTTCATCTGAGGGTGAACACACGTTGGTTTTTTTATAGGCCGCACTGCGGTCAGGCTGTCGTCCAGTCCAGTGTCACCACCTTACAGACTAGCGCCACTTCGCAGACCTTCACACCACTGAGAACATTCCTGAATGTGTTGCTCCGCGCCCCTGTTAATACCTTTGTATAGATCCCTGCCACTGAGGTATGACTTTTCTGAACCGACGTAGCAGTGCGCCGGAAAAGTTCCGCCAATACCATGCACTCACAGCGGACGACTGCCGTCCCGCCAACTTGAAGAACAACTTCAAGACTATTGACCACTTCTTTTCAGGAACACATCATGAAACAGCAAATTCTGGTTATCGGTGCGGGGTTCGGTGGTGTCTGGAGTGCATTGAGCGCCGCTCGTCTGCTGGACATGCACGACCGTAAGGACGTGGACATCACTCTGCTGGCGCCTCAGGCGGAATTGCGTATACGTCCGCGCTTCTACGAAACCGACGTGCACAAGATGTTCGCCCCCCTCGACGCGCTGTTCGATTCGGTGGGTGTGCGTTTCGTCAAAGGCATGGCCGAGCGTATCGACGAGCAGACCAAAACCGTCGGCTACCGCGATGAGGCGGGCCACGAGGGCACGTTGAGCTACGACCGTCTGATATTGGCCGCAGGCAGCCAGCTGGTCCGGCCGAAGGTGCCAGGTCTTGCCGAGCACGCCTTCGACGTGGATCAGATCGAAGCCGCCGTGCGCCTTGAAGACCACCTCAAATCCCTGAAAGACCGCCCTGCCAGCGTTGCGCGTAACACCGTGGTGGTCGCGGGTGGCGGTTTTACGGGCATAGAGACCGGCACCGAGATGCCGGCACGCCTGCGGGCTGTGCTCGGCGACGATCAGGATGTGCGCGTGATCATTGTCGACCGTGCGCCGCAGATCGGCGCGACGATGGGTGATGGCATTCGTCCCTCCATCATCGAGGCGTCTGAACACCTGGGCGTCGAGTGGGTGGTCAACGCCAGTGTCGCGGCAGTGGACGCCAACGGCGTGACCCTCGCCGATGGCCGCCACATCGAAGCCCAGACGGTGATCTGGACCGTCGGTTTCCGCGCCAGCCCGCTGACCGAACATCTGACCAGCGATCGCGACCCACAAGGGCGCTTGCACGTCGATGAGAACCTGAAGGTATTGGGCCAGACGCATGTCTATGCTGCCGGCGACGTCGCCTATGCCGCGACCGACGACCTTGGCAACTTCGCCGCCATGTCGTGCCAGCACGCGATCGCCCTGGGCCGTCATGCCGGGAACAACGTCGCCGCGGATCTGCTGGGTGTTGCGCCGACCCCTTACCGTCAACCGAAGTACGTGACCTGCCTCGACCTGGGTGCCTGGGGTGCAGTGTTCACCGAAGGCTGGGATCGCCAGCTCAAACTGGTCAAGGATGAGGCCAAGGAGCTCAAGACGCAGATCAACACTCAGTGGATCTACCCGCCAGCCGCTGATCGTGCCACCGCTCTGGCAGCGGCCGACCCGATGATTCCGGTGGCCTGAAGACCCGCCTGAACGTGGCGTCCGCGACAGCATCGCGGGCGCCTTTGCGTTTTCCATCGTAATGCCTGCACCCAATATGAATCAGCCAGACACTGGCGGTCATGGTTTAAGATCGTTTGAAGCGTCCCCCGGACTTGATAACCACTTCATGCGCTTAAACCTGAAGGTTCGTATGCCCTCCTCGCTACCCTTGCCGGTTCAATGCCCCCGCCAGCCCGCCCGCACGTGGCTACGGTCACTGCTGTTGCTGAGCGCCATCCTGCCAGGCATCGCCAATGCCGGGCCCAGACCCGACAACATGGTTTATCTGCGCACGATTGACCCCACCATCGAGCAAGATATCCGCTACGCCAGCGCCCACAACTTCACCGGACACCCGCTCGACGGATACGATGCCGCCGAGTGCCTGCTGTCGCTGGACACCGCCCAGGCCCTCGCCCGGGTGCAACAGGCACTTCAAAAGCAAGGCTACGGCTTGAAGGTGTTCGACTGCTATCGACCCAGCCGTGCGGTGGCCGATATGGGCCGCTTCGCGACTGAGCCGGGGAACCCGCGCAAAGCCGAGTTCTATCCGCGCGTCGACAAGCAGGACTTCTGGCGGCTGGGGTATGTGGCGCGGGTGTCGAATCACTCCAGAGGCTCAACCGTGGACCTGACGCTCATCGGCCCCAAGGCTCTGCCCGCCGACACCTGGATACCCAAGGCCGCGCAAGTCGATTGCAGCGCGCCTTATGCCCAGCGCTGGCGCGACGGCGCACTCGACATGGGCACCGGGTACGATTGCTTCGATGAGCGTGCGCACACCGCCAACCCGACGATCAATGCGACGGCGAAGGAAAACCGTCAGCGGCTCAGCAGCGCCATGGAGAAAGAGGGTTTCGCCGGTTACTCGAAAGAATGGTGGCACTTCACTTTCGGTGGAGACGGAGCGCCGAAGAACGTGATGGATTTTCCCATCACGCCGCTGAGTACCAGCGAGGTACTGGACAGCAGTCACCAATTGATTGTGGTCACCACAAAAAACTGGGATGACATTCAGGGCATCGCCCAGCGCTATGAACGAGACGGGGCCAGCTTTCGAAAAGTCGGCGACGGCTTTGCGGTGGTGGTCGGCAAGAACGGGATGGCGTGGGGTAAAGGGTTGGGCAACGTTGAGGCTGGTGAAGGACCGGTCAAACGTGAAGGTGATGGGAAAGCACCTGCCGGGATCTTCAGACTCGGGACTGCGTTTGGTTATGACGCGACGGCCGAGACAAAGCTGCCTTATCTTGCGCTGACCTCGACCACAGAGTGTGTGGATGACAGAAAATCCGAACGTTACAACGAATTGGTCGACGGCGCGGCGATAGCCAAGGACTGGAACAGTTCCGAGCAGATGCGCGAAGAGGCTGGGTATCGCAAAGGGATCTTTATCGAGCACAACACGCCAGCGTCACCGGGTGCAGGTTCGTGCATCTTTTTCCATATCTGGCGGGGACCTGCCTCGCCGACGTTGGGGTGTACGGCAATGGATCAGGGGGATATTTCGCGGTTGTTCGAGTGGCTGAATCCCCGTGAGTCTCCGGTGTTGGTGCAGATGCCTGAGGGGGAATATGAGCAATTGCGCGAGCGATGGAAATTGCCTCGGCGTTGATGGAAGAGGTGAATCGAGTGCTGGATAACAGGTTCCGGCCGGCTAATCACGGAGCCCTGTAGCGGCTGCCTTGGTCAGCCCTGCTTCAAATCAAGGCAGTAGGTGTAATACCCCGTGTCGCGCACGTAACCCAACGATTCATACAAACGTTGCGCCCCCACATTATCCGTGGCCGTTTCCAGCACCATGCCCTTGGCGCCGGTCGACAGCGCAAAGGCTCGGGCAGCGTTCATCACCAACCTGCCCACGCCCTGCCCCCTGGATTCGGGTTTGGTGAACAGGTCGCTGAGCAACCAGGTGCGGTGGGCGTCGATGGAGGAAAACGTCGGGTACAGTTGGACGAACCCCAGCGCATCACCGCAAAGGTCCGATGCGAAAAAGATCACGGATTCCTCCCGGTCAATGCGTTCGGCGATGAAGTCCCGGGATTGCGGCAGGTTCGAGGGCTGGCCGTAGAAGCCTCGATAAGCGTCGAAGAGGGGGGCGATTTTGTCGATGTGCGTTGCCTCGACGCGCAAGACTTGGACGGCCATGCCTGGGGTCTCCCTAGGGGTTACTTGGGTTGCGCCACCGTGCGCAAATAAGGTTTCACCGTTTTGAAACCATCCGGGTATTTCTTCTTCGCGTCCTCGTCAGAGACGGAAGTCGGAATGATCACATCCTCACCCGGACGCCAGTTCACCGGCGTGGCAACGGTGTGTTTGGCGTTCAGTTGCAGTGCATCGAGCAGACGCAATACCTCATCAAAGTTGCGCCCGGCACTCATCGGGTAGATGAGCATCGCCTTGACCTTCTTGTCCGGCCCGATGATGAACACGGAACGCACCGTGGCGTTGTCCACGGCGGTGCGTGCGCCGCCGCTGGCATTCGGATGGATCATGTCGTAGAGCTTGGCCACCACCAGGTTTTCGTCGCCGATCATGGGGTAGTTGACCGCATGCCCCTGGGTTTCTTCGATGTCCTTGGCCCAGCTCGCATGATTGCTGACGGGGTCGACGCTGAGCCCGACGATCTTGGTGTTGCGTTTATCGAACTCTGGCTTGAGCCCTGCCATGTAACCGAGCTCAGTGGTGCACACCGGGGTGAAGTCCTTGGGATGCGAGAACAGGATCGCCCACTTGTCGCCAATCCACTCATGGAAATGCAGCGTGCCCTCGGTGCTTTCGACGGTAAAGTCCGGTGCTTCGTCGCCAATGCGGATGGTCATATCGTTCTCCTGACTGTGAGTTCGTAGGGAGGCCGTCGCAACGCCAGTCGCTGTTCCAACGGCATTCGGGATCTGTGTTGAACCGATCAACGCGCATCAGTATAGGAGACGCTTCAAGACACGCCGGTGACCGGCCTATCCGGCCGCCCGAATGAGCTTCGCTCAAGCGCCGTCATTCAGTGAGCCACCTGTGGCCAGGTCCAGCCTGACTCACCCTGCGTCGATCAACAAAACTTGCGTTCAGCAACCGTAAGCTAAGCTTAGAGCAGCTTATTGCACACGATGCTCGCGTCTGCAGGTTTGGGGTTGTTCTGGAGAGCGTCTGCAACAGCTATTTCAGACAGGCCCAACCTATTCACGCAGGACTACGTGATGACCGAGCCCCTCCTCAGTTTTGATCAACTCAAACGTGCTGCCGCCTCCGGCGAGATTGATACTGTTCTGGTTTGCATGGTCGACATGCAAGGCCGACTGGTCGGCAAGCGATTCCAGGTCGAGTTTTTCATCGACAGCGGCCACGAAGAAACCCACTGCTGCAATTACCTGCTGGCCGACGACATCGACATGGAACCCGTGCCGGGGTACGCCGCCGCCAGTTGGAGCAAAGGCTACGGCGACTTTGTCCTCAAACCCGACATGTCCACTTTGCGACGGGTGCCCTGGCTGGAATGCACGGCGCTGGTGCTGTGTGATGTCCTCGATCACCACCATCGGCGGGACCTGCCGCACAGCCCGCGGGCGATTCTGAAAAAGCAGATCGAGCGACTGCGCGAACGCGGCTACACCGGCATGTTCGCCTCGGAACTGGAGTTCTATCTGTTCGACGAGAGCTACGAGGCCATCCACAAGCGCAACTACCTCAAACCAAAAACCGCCGGCCACTACATCGAGGATTACAACATCCTCCAGACCACCCGCGAGGAGCCGGTGCTGCGGGCGATTCGCAAGCATCTGCAAGCGTCCGGCATTCCCGTGGAAAACTCCAAGGGTGAATGGGGCCCGGGCCAGGAAGAGATCAACATTCGTTACGCCGATGCGCTGACGATGGCCGACCACCACGTCATCATCAAGCACGCCTGCAAAGAGATCGCGCAGCTGCAAGGCAAGGCGATCACGTTCATGGCCAAGTGGCGGTATGACGCCGCCGGGTCCAGCAGCCACATTCACAATTCGCTGTGGGACAAAAACGCCAAGAAGCCGCTGTTCTTCGACGCCAAGGCCGAATTTGGCATGTCGAAGTTGATGCGTGCCTGGGTGGCCGGGCAGCTCAAATACGCCAACGACATCACCTGCTTTCTCGCGCCGTACATCAACTCCTACAAGCGCTTTCAGGCCGGCACCTTTGCGCCGACCCGGGCGGTCTGGAGCCGCGACAATCGCACCGCAGGCTTTCGTCTGTGTGCAGAAAGCAGCAAATCCATCCGCATCGAATGCCGCATCGGCGGCGCCGACCTCAACCCTTATCTGGCCTTTGCCGCGTTGATCGCTGCGGGGCTGGCCGGTATCGACGAGAAGCTCAACCTCACGCCGCCCTTTGAAGGCGATGCCTACGTTGACGAACACTTGCCTGAAGTGTCGAAGACACTGCGCGAAGCCTGCGCCGCCCTTCAGGGCTCCACCATGTTGCGCGAGGCGTTCGGTGATGAAGTGATCGACCACTACGTGCACACCGCCGAGTGGGAGCAGAAAGAGTACGACCGGCGCATCACCGACTGGGAATTGCAGCGCGGTTTCGAGCGCTATTGAGACCGCCATCATGACTGCAACGATTCAACTCATTTCACCGGTCGATGGCGGGGTCTATGCCGAACGTCGCTGCGCCGATGCTGCGCAGATCGAGCAGGCGCTGGCGGCTGCCGCAGCGGCCCAGGCGCAATGGAAGCACCGACCGCTGAACGAGCGCGCCGATTTTTGCGGTGCCGCCGTTGACGCGATGCTGGCCATGAAGGACGAAATCGTCCCGGAACTGGCCTGGCAAATGGGCCGCCCCGTGCGCTTTGGCGCGGGCGAACTGCGCGGTTTCGAAGAGCGCGCCCGCCATATGATCGCCATTGCACCCGAAGCGTTGGCAGCCATTGAACCCACGCCTGTCGCCGGTTTCCGCCGCTGTATCAAGCGCGAGCCGATGGGTACGGTGCTGGTCGTCGCTCCTTGGAATTACCCCTATCTGACGGCAGTGAATACGATTATTCCGGCACTGATGGCCGGCAACAGCGTCATCCTCAAACACGCCTCACAAACGCTGCTGGTGGGCGAACGGTTCGCCGAAGCGTTTCGCCGCGCCAATCTGCCCGAAGGCCTGTTCCATAACCTGCTGCTCAATCATGACCAGACCGCCGCAATCATTGCCTCTGGCCGCGTGCAGCAGGTGAACTTCACCGGCTCGGTCGGCGGTGGCAGAACGATGGAAAGCGCAGCGTCAGGCCACTTCCTCGGCCTGGGCCTGGAACTCGGCGGCAAGGACCCGGCCTATGTCCGCGCAGACGCCAACCTCGACCACGCGGTGGAGAACCTGGTGGACGGCAGCTTCTTCAACTCAGGGCAAAGCTGCTGCGCCGTCGAGCGCATTTATGTCGATGAAAAAATCTACCCGGCGTTTGTCGAGCGATTCGTCGCGCTGACGAATCAATACGTACTGGGCAATCCATTGGACGAAGCCACCACACTCGGTCCGCTGGTCAATCCGGGCGCGGCTGAATTTGTGCGCGGGCAGATCGCCGATGCGCTGGCCAAGGGCGCAACAGCGCTGATCGATCCGAAGGCGTTTCCCCTCGACGCACCCGGCAGCGCCTACCTCGCGCCCCAGGTGCTGGTCGATGTCAGCCATCACATGTCGGTGATGCGCGAAGAAAGTTTTGGTCCAGTGGTCGGCATCATGCCGGTGACCAGCAATGACCAGGCCATTGCCTTGATGAACGACAGCGAGTTCGGGCTCAGCGCTTCCGTCTGGACTCAGGACCTCGCCGCCGCCGAACGCTTGGGCGACGCGATCGACACCGGCACCGTGTTCATGAACCGCTGCGATTACCTGGACCCGGCCCTGGCCTGGACCGGCGTCAAGAACAGCGGTCGCGGCGTGACGCTATCGCGCCTGGGCTACGAGCATCTGACCCGAGCAAAATCCTTCCATTTGCGCCATGAGATCTGAGCCATGAGCCTGACCGGAAACTGGAACTACCCCACGAGCATCCGCTTCGGTGTCGGTCGCATCGGCGAGCTGGCCGAGGTCTGTCGCAGCCAGGGTATCCAGCGACCGTTGCTGGTCACCGACAGCGGCCTGGGGCGCGCGCCGATCACCACGGCGGCTTTGGATTCCTTGCGTGCCGCCGGCCTCGGCGTCGCGCTGTTTTGCGACCTCAAGCCCAATCCTGTCGAAGCCAACCTCGCAGGCGGACTCGATGCCTGGCGCGCCGGCAAACACGATGGCGTGGTGGCTTTTGGCGGCGGCAGCGGCCTGGACATGGGCAAGCTCATCGCTTTCATGAGCGGCCAGACCCGGCCGGTCTGGGATTTCGAAGACATCGGCGACTACTGGACACGCGCCAACGAGAGCCAAATCGCTCCGGTTATCGCGGTGCCGACGACGGCGGGCACCGGTTCGGAAGTCGGCCGCGCAGCAGTGATTATCGATGAACGCACCCACACCAAACGCATCATCTTCCACCCCAAAATGATGCCGCGCGTGGTCATCAGCGACCCGGCCCTGACCGTCGGCATGCCGGCCAAAGTCACCGCCGGCACCGGCATGGACGCCTTGGCGCACTGCCTGGAAGCCTACTGCGCGCCTGGTTTTCACCCGCTGGCCGATGGCATCGCAGTGGAAGGCATCCGCTTGGTGGCCAACGCGCTGGTGCGGGCAGTCCACACCCCGTCCGATCTCGATGCGCGCGCGCAAATGCTCGCCGCCGCCGCGATGGGCGCCACCGCATTCCAGAAAGGCCTGGGCGGCATGCACGCCCTCTCGCATCCGGTCGGCGCGCTGTACGACACCCATCACGGCATGACCAACGCCACCTTCATGCCCTACGTACTGCAATTCAATCGCCCCGCCATCGAAGAACGCATCACGCGCCTGGCGGCTTATCTGCGTCTGCCCTCGCCCGGCTTCGACAGCTTTCTGGCCTTCATCCTCAAACTGCGCAAAGACATCGGCGTGCCTCACACGCTGGTCGAGTTGGGCGTGGATGACCAACAGGCCGACCTGATCGCGGACATGGCCATTGTCGACCCCTCTGCCGGCGGTAACCCGCTGCCATTGACCCGGGCTGGCGCGGCAAGCATTTTCGACGCGGCCTGTCACGGCAGAACTTAGTGCCGTTGTCTGTGCAGACCCAAGGCATGGACGAAGCCCGGTGTCGGCGATCTGGACCGGCGCCACTCTCGCGGTGTTGTCGGCTTCGAAGCCCGCCGCGTCCAGGGACCGCCGACAGGCGACGTGATCATCTGGCGTCAGGCTGAATTTGCTGCGGCGGAAAAGGCGTTGAATCAGCGTGCGGGGGCTGATCCGATCAGATCGCGACAGAGGCCAGTGTCTCGACCAATAAAACTGCCAGGGTTCAAGCAATGACGGTCATGAGACCGGCAATTAATTCCCGATGCACGGTATAAGGCAACAGAGGGCCAGACTGAATTTGTTGATTTTGATCAATCAAATGCTGATTGATTGAGTACACGATTCCCAACACGAAACGACGTATTCAAAACGTTTTCCACCTGCGGCGAATACTAAAAAGAAAGGACAACTCAGTACACATCAGGATGATTGTCCCCTGTATTTTCGGAGCCCGCTCAATGAAAATCCTTATTAAAAAAGATCCTCTGCAGAATCGTTGGTGGGTCCACATGGATGAGTGGGTCGCAGGTTTTCACAGCCTTCAAGGAGCTGAATCATTTGTTGAGCGATTGAACGCGCGCATTAATGCCCCGCACGCGCCACACATGATTGGAAGTTATTCTCAGTTATCACAAGAAGTCCCGAACAGCCAATCTTTAAACCGGCACGATGGGCCTCACTTGGAAAAGAAACTCTCTCACGCTTGATCCACAAGACACGTGTGGCATTGAAAGAAAAAACGACTACCTGACCAGGAAAGGTCCGTCCCCAATATTGCCAGTTATTTGAATTAAGGTTTTTGAAGTAACCGGCATGTTGGCTGCCCTCAAAAGCAAGGCTATGCGCCAGTTTGGAGGTAATGCCGTGAACGGTTTGAAGATCGCCGCCAGCCTACCGGTTCGTAACTGTTTCCGGACTTCCAGAGATATTGTCACCCTCGATCAGACCGATTATACCGACGTCGCTGTCGCGGTATTTTCCCGGGACGATGTGCTCGCCGGCGCGTTGGAAACCATTAAACATACCGGTTTCGATATTCCGATTTTCCTGGTCGCGTCACAGGGTGGTGTCAGCAATGCCTTAGGCATGTACAAGCAACTGCAAGATGTGTTGCTGCAGGTCAATGGCGTTTTCGACCTGTCGCGGAACAACGTCGAGTATTACGGCCACCACCTCGAAACCGCTGCGAAGTCTTATGAAGACACGCTTCTCCCACCGTTTTTCAATGCGCTTAAACAATACACCACAGCTGCCCAATGCCACGTTTGCCTGCACCGCTCATCAGGGAGGACAGTTCTTTCGCAAGCATCCGGCCGGCCGGCAGTTCTTCGACTTCTTTGGCGAAACGTTGTTTCGCGACGACTCAGATCGAGTACATCCGCGGCAATGTCGAGTGGGTGCCGTTGGCTGACGCTGATGGCCGCATCGCCGCCGAAGGCGCCTTGCCCTACCCACCGGGCGTTTTATGCGTGGTGCCCGGGGAAATCCGCGGCGGCGCGGTACTGAAGTATTTCCTGGCCCTGGAAGAAGGCATCAACCGATTGCCCGGCTTCACGCCGGAACTGCAAGGCGTCTATCTCAAACACGAGGGCGGTCGAACTCGCGCCTACGGTTACGTGCTCAAGGCCTGATGCTAGACCCTCATCATTGCGCAAGGAGATTCACATGAGTCACTCGCAAACGAAGCTGCCCGCCAATCTGGCGCGACGCTACCCCGTGCTGATTGTGGCCAATGCTCTGGAGGCCGACGACAACATTCTGGTGCGCAGTGTGCAATCCATAGCCGCAGCGCTGCATGAACATGAGGTGGCCGTTGAATGGTTGCGGTCGCTCGATGAGGCCGAAATCGCCATCAAGGCCAACTCGACTTATTGTTGCGCGATTATTGGATGGGGCTTGTGTGAGCGGGCACCGGATCAGGGCCTGCAGCTTATCCAGCTGATGCGTCGGAGAACGGCCCAATTGCCGATTATGCTGGGCATGAGCCAGGCCCATCAGAGCCGAGTCCCGTTGGCTTTCATCGAGTGCATTGACGGGTTTATCTGGCAGCCCGAAGACAGTGCCGAGTTCATTGCCGGGCGCATAGAAGCAGCCGCCCGCCGTTATCTGGATACCATTCTTCCGCCCTTTTTCGGCGCCTTGGTCAACTTTGCCGATACCTGTGAGTATTCCTGGCACACTCCGGGCCATACCGGCGGTACGGCGTTTATGAAGACCGCTGTCGGACGTACCTTCCTCGACTTTTACGGCGAGCAAATGCTGCGCTCCGACCTCAGTGTTTCCGTCAGCGAAATGGGTTCGCTAAACGACCACTCAGGCCCCGTGGACGCCGCGGAAAAGTTCGCTGCGCGGGTATTCGGTGCCGACTTCACTTTTTTCTCCGTCGGCGGGAGTTCGGCCAGCAACGAAATCATCCTGCATTCGGCCGTAACCGACGGCGACGCCGTGTTGGTCGATCGCAACTGCCACAAGTCTTTGAACTATGCGTTGAACATGTCCGGGGCAGTGCCGTTGTATTTGCGTCCAAGGCGCAATGCGCGAGGCCTGATCGGACCGGTGCCGCTTTTGGAACTGAAGTCGGCTGCCGTTGCGCAGAAACTGGCAGACAGCCCGCTGGCGACCAATAAACAGGCACGCCCGGTGCTCGCGGTACTGACCAATTCAACCTACGATGGCCTTTGCTACAACGTACAGACCACCACTCGCGAGCTGAGCCAAAGCGTCGACCGTATCCACTATGACGAGGCCTGGTATGCCTACGCGCGCTTCAACCCGCTTTATGAGGGTCGCTACGGCATGCACCGTGGCGAACGCCACCCTGACGATGCCACTGTTACCGTCACTCACTCGACCCACAAGTTACTGGCAGCACTTTCACAGGCCTCAATGATCCATGTCCGCTCGGGCAAGGTCGAGGTCAAGCCGGCCCTGTTCAATGAAGCGTTCATGATGCACACCTCGACGTCACCGCAGTACAGCATCATTGCCTCAATCGATGTCTCTTCAAAGATGATGGATGACGCCGGCGGCTACCTGACTGATGAATCCATCGACGAAGCAATTGCCTTTCGCCAGGCAATGGTTCGTCTGAGCAATGAAATCCGTGAACGCGATAGTCAGGATTGGTGGTTTGGGGTCTGGCAACCTGATGAGGTCAACGGCGTTCCTTTCGCCGAACTTGATCCCCAGGTGTTGCATCACGGCGACGCCTGGGTTCTCAAGCCGGGGGCGAGCTGGCATGGCTTCGGCGACCTGGGCGCCGATTACTGCATGCTCGACCCGATCAAGGTCACCGTGCTGACGCCGGGCCAGACGCTCGAAGGCCAGATGGAAAGCAGCGGCATTCCTGCGCCGTTGGTGTCGTCCTTCCTCTCCAGTCGCGGCATCGTTGTCGAGAAGACCGAACCTTATTCCATTCTCGTGCTGTTCAGCCTGGGCGTGACCAAGGGCAAATGGGGTTCGCTGATCGCCGGTTTGATGGAGTTCAAGAAGCATTACGAGAACAACCGCGCGCTGGAGCAAGTGCTGCCTGGCCTGGTCAACAGTCATGCTGAGCGCTATGGCGCAATGGGCCTCAAGGACCTTGCCGAGGCCATGCATCAGGACATGATCAGCTCGCAGATGCTGCACAACATGGATGCGGCCTACACCTTGCTGCCGGACCCGGTCGCTTCGCCGCGGGCCACCTACGCGAAGCTGGTAAAAGGCGAAATCGAGCAAATCGCCGTGCGCGACATGCTCGATCGCACTGTGGCTGTTCAGATCGTGCCTTATCCACCGGGCATCCCATTGATGATGCCTGGAGAAAAGGCCGGTGCCGACAAGAAAGCCATCATCGATTACTTGCTGGCGATGGAATTGTTCGACGGCCATTTCCCGGGCTTCGAGCATGACAATCATGGTGTGGAGATTGAGCGTGATAGCCAGGGGCGCCCGACCTACAAGATTTACGTGGTCAAGCAGTAAGCATCAACCCCTATCCGGCCGCGAGCTGCACGTTGCCGGGCCCTGGTTCCAAAGATGGCATAAGGCAAGGAGTTTATGATGGCTGATTCAAGCAAAAAAATGAGCCTCATGGGGCTTACGACGCTGGTCACCGTCAACATGATGGGCTCGGGTATTATCATGTTGCCGACCAATATGGCCCAACTGGGGGCCGTCTCGCTGTTGTCGTGGGTTTTCACGGCGATTGGCTCGATGGCCATCGCCTACTGCTTTGCCCAGTGCGGCGTCTTCTGCTCACGTTCTGGCGGCTTGTCCGCCTACACCGAAGAGGCCCATGCGAAGTCGGGGTTTTTCCTCTGTTCGTACCTATATTTCCTGTCCTTGGCCATCGCCAATGTGGCCGTGGCCATCTCTGCGGTGGGCTACATGACCGCCTTCGTGCCCTGGCTGGGTACTGGTGCCATCCCGCTTTGCATAGGCACCATCACGCTGATCTGGCTGACCACCGTCGCCAACTTCGGCGGCCCTAGCATCACCGGCAAGATCGGCGCCTTCACGGTCTGGGGCGTGATCATTCCGGTAGCGGGCCTGAGCATCATCGGCTGGTTCTGGTTCAAGCCCGATGTACTGACCGCGGCCTGGAACCCGAACAACTTGCCCATTTCCGAATCCATCGCCAAAGCCATCCCCTTGACCCTATGGGCTTTCCTGGGCATGGAGTCGGCGGCCCAGGCCACCGATGCCGTGGAGAATCCCAAACGCAACGTGCCGTTGGCCTGCCTGTTCGGCACCTTGGGTGCAGCCGTGGTCTATGTGCTGTCGACCACCGTCATCCAGGGCATCATTCCCAATGCTGAGCTGGCCCAGTCCACGGCACCCTTCGCGCTGGTCTACGCGACAATGTTCAATCCAATGGTGGGCAATATCGTCATGGCCCTGGCGGTCATGGCCTGTGTCGGCTCGCTGTTGGGCTGGCAATTCACCTTGGCACAAACCGCCAAGATGACCGCCGACCAGAATCTGTTCCTCAAGTTGTTCAGCAAGGTCAACTCCATGAGCGCCCCCGTCGTCGGCATGATCGTCTGCGGCGTGCTGCAAACCTTGATGGCCCTGTCGACCATTTCACCGGATGCCGCCGCTCAGTTCAGCAAGCTGGTCAACCTGGCGGCGGTGACCAACCTCATTCCTTATATAACCGCGCTGACCGGCCTGCTGGTGATCATGTACAAGGCCGGGGTCTCAACGGCGATCTACTCACGCAACCTGGTCATACTGCTTATTGCGGTGACGTACTGCTTGTATGCGCTGTATGCCTGCGGCAAGGATGCGGTGATGGGCGGCACCCTGGTGCTCGCGGTGGGTTACCTGCTCTACGGCTTCCTCGCCAAGCGTTTCACTGATGCGCCGCCCGCCGAACAGGTCAGGGCGGGCAATCCTTAGGCGTGGCAATCAGGACTGCACAGACATCTGCATACGGGGAAACCGGACATGAACGTACCATTTGCCAAAACCACCAGATTGCTGCTTGTTTTCGCGCTCTCGACGCTGTCGCTAATGGCCAGCGCCAACACCCTTGAACGCGTGCGCAGCAGCCACACCTTCACCTTGGGCTACTTGCCAGACCTGGCCCCCTTCAGCGCACAGGAAGGCGACAAGGCCAGCGGCTATGCCATCGACCTGTGTCTTAAAATCGCCGAGAAACTCGAGAGCGAGCTGGGCCTGCCCGACCTGCAAGTGCGCTATCAGCCTGTAAAGGTTTCCGATCAGGTCAATGCGGTGAACCAGGGAAAAGTCGATATCCTCTGCACGCCGACGCCGCCCACCCTGGAACGGCGCAAGATGATCAGTTATTCAATCCCGATCTATACCGCCGGCCTCTCTGTGGTTGTGCGCAAGGACGCCTCCGAACCGCTGCTCAATGTGCTCAGTGGTAAAGTCGCCAACAGTGGCCCGACCTGGCGTGCGAGCATCAACAATGGCTTGGCTAACAATACATACGCCACCATTGAGGGCGGTGTGACCGAAGACTGGATTCGCGAGAGGATGCGCCTGCTGGGTGTGATTGCGTCACTGGTAACCGTGGCCAACAACGATGAGGGCATCAGCCTGGTCGCCGACGGCAAGGTGGATGCGTTCTTCGCCGAACGTATGTTGCTGAAAAACGAAATAGCCAAGCAGGGTGCTGCGAAGAACCTGGTGCTCCTGGATCGCATATTCGAGTACTCGCCGGTGGCGATGATCGTGGAGCGTAATGACGAAGACTTCCGCTTGCTGGTCGATACGGCCCTGAGCGAAGCCTATCGTTCGGGCACCATCGAAAAGGGCTACGACAAATATCTGGGGGGGACCAACGACATAGTGAAAAAATTGTTCAGGGTGTATGCGTTGCCTTAGTGACATCGTTAGCTACAGGCCGCCTGCGGGCGGCCTTTCAATCATCGGCGCAGGACAAAACCGCATCCGGCGAAGATTTCGCGCAGATGGTTATCAGGTGGGTGCCCACGTTTTAAGACTCTCGGTTCAGCCCGCTCCCGAGTGGTACCTGACACCACTCCAGTCGCTCAGTTTGCGGGCACGGTGATCACAGGTGTCTGTGGCGCCACGCCCGTTTCGGCCAGCGAAAACAGTACAAGAATAAACAAGAACTCCGATTTGGATTTCATGTCACGGTCATCGATCCAGAACCAATAGTCGCGATAGCGAACGGCTGCATAGGCATCGATTGGCCGCTCCCTGCTTGAGTGAATGCGCACTAATGGTTCGTCCCATGGGCTTGGATGCTCAGGCGCGGCAGGCGCCGGGTTTGCACGTCCTTCTTGCACATGGGCAGGTGGAACCTCGATGGTAGCGGCCAGCTCCACGAAGATTTCCGACATGGAACGAGTGAGTAGCACGACCTCGGTATCATCCTGCTGCACCATGCCGAACTTTAGATTCAGCTCGCTGGCATCGGGGCTCAAGTGAAGGAGTTCGCGCACCTTTCGGCGATCTTTCTCGATGTCGTCGGAGACGTCCCGCGAGATCAGGACGAGCATGCTTTCATCGTTGCTTCGTTGATTGATGCGCATCCCCAGCGACTCAGAGCGCTGGATCCGTCTGAAGGCCTCCAGTAACTCGTAGAAACGCGGATCTGCTGCTCGAAAACGCGAGGGGGATGTGGATCGGTTATAGACACCATTAACGGCGCTGGTGGTCAATTGCAGGACGCGATCGATAGGATAGCCGGCCTGAATCAGGGAAAACACGGCAGCCGGCGATAGGGGCTGCAATAAATAACGAGAGAATCTCTCCCCGGAAAGCGGGGTGTAGCTGATCGTCGGACGATCCGTGTACACCCCGGATGCCCCTATGGCCTGGCTGTTTCCATCGCTGGGAAGTCCAGAATACCAACTCGCTGCGAGGGTGACCTGGCTCTGCATCGCGCTGGAGGCAATGACCGAGGAAACTTCGAGGAACACGGGCGCATCTGCGTAGCGTAATTTGACGATATTGAGCAGTGTCTGTTCTTTCCAGGTCGAGGCAATAACTGCACTGTAATCTGTACGGTCACGCTGAATCGAGTTCGGTCCCATCGTTGTGCACCCGGTCACGCAGCAGGCAACGAAGAAGAGCGCTACTTGACGAGTACGGCCCGGCAATAGCCTGGTCTTCGCCGTTGAAAGATCGTGATCCATGACCTTGCCTCACAACGTATTGTTCTGTTGCACTGGGCAATCGGGTTCAGCACGCGAGGTAATGACTGCGCACTGGATCGGTTTCATAAGTCTTCTTCTATCAACACTTTGATGCGCCCTGATTTTTCAGCGGCCACCAACGAGGCATGGTCTTTCGCGTTTTGCTTGGCGTAGCTCTGGGCAAATTCGCCAATAGCCAGATCGAAGGTGTCCGACTTGCCCAAATAGCCGCTGATGAGCGCAGCATCCCCGGATTTGGCGTGGGCACGGGCCAGTGTGAGACCGCACAACTCGGCATACAGCTTCATCTGATCGACCGTCGCGCCCTCGACAGGGGCCGCCATTTTCATGTCTCGTAACTGCCGGACGAAGAAATGCCGGCCACTTTCCCCCTGCGTCCAGCCCAGGAAAATATCGCTGGAGGACTGCATCAGGCGTTGCCCGGTGACCACGCGCTCACCTTGATTCTCAAAGTCACTCTTGCCCGCAAAAGGAGCCAACACCGAAGGACAGGCTTCCTTGAATTGAAGGAGCAACGGGTGATTTTCAGCAGAAAAGAACAGGCCGACAAAACAATAGGTGCCGACGCTTCCGATCCCGACAGCCTTGACGACAAAGTCTTCGAGACGGTAACGATCGAACAGCACACGCCGTTCAAGCGGTAGCGATAATCGATAGTCTTGCAGCGCCACCTGCACACGTTGTGCAAAGTCCTTTTCATAGATATGAAACAGTATCGGTGGCTGATCGAGCAGGCGTCGACGTCCCGCTACTACGCTGCTGATTGTCGGATAAAGGTATTCGCCGATGCGTGCTTTGGCCTTGGCAATCAGCTGAACTCGGTTCTTTTTGATTTTGGCGTTGGGGGCCATGTCGATGATCGTTTGAGCGTCCAGGCGGTCATACCAGACGTCCAGCGGGCTCATCTTAGACAGTTTACGCAGGCGCTCGCGGTAAGCACGAACACACTGGACCGCTATCGCCTGGGCGTCTTTGTCGCTGAGCCGGTTGTCACGGGCAGCCACGACGAAACTGATTGCGAGGCGTTTTACATCCCATTCCCAGGGGGCTGGAAGCGTTTCGTCGAAATCGTTAATGTCAAAAATCAGGTTGCGTTCAGGAGTGGCAAAAAGTCCGAAGTTCAAAAGATGACAATCCCCGCAGGCTTGGACTTGAATGCCTGTGTTCGGCGTATTAGCCAAGTCATGAGCCATCACCCCGGCAGAGCCACGCAAAAAGGTAAACGGGCTGCGTAACATGCGCCCGTAGCGAACCGGAATCAGATTGGGCAGGCGATATCGGTTAGACGCTTCCAGGATTTCAATCGGGTCGCGGTGTTTACGCTTCGGCTTCCAAACGGCGTGAAGTGCGTGCGGCACGCTCTCGGATAAACGCTCACCTGCTTCCAGTCGTTCTTTGCGCGAGCGAAATATCGGTTCATCGTTCTCCATGCCTTTTGCGTCCTTCAACGTACCTTTGATAGGACTCTGCTTGTTGCGAGACATGTCCGCTCCTTTGTTCTCTGGGGCACCATTGAGTCAACCACGGTTGTAATGAGCCATATCAGGGCAAGGCCGTAGCCATTGTTCATCAAAACGCTAACACCAGATGGCATTCGCATTTCTGACAAAAATCAATGCAGCGACGGGAAAAGCGTTCAGTGATGGGATGCCTTCAAGCAGATGTGCCAACGCCCGGATCTACCGGGCGTTCGATGGAAAAATAAATCCGTCCCCTTTTTTTTCGGCTGCGGGGTGGCTTTGATATCGGCGTTCGACGGGAAGTGGAAGCCGAGGTATTCCTCGTCGAGTTTTTTGAATCGGGTTTACAAGGTGACCGTCTCAAGCTCAAACGGAGACGTTATCTGACTTCAAATAGGTCGTTGCCCATTCGCGGTATTTGTCCGAGTGTGTGTATTTTGAAAGCAACTCAGAGACCGAAAGCTCGCGCCCCGCTGTGCCGCTTTGTTCGCGTAACGCCTCGTAAGTCGCTTTGATCGCGGACAAATAGGAGGCATGTCCATTGACCACAATCCGTACATTAGCCGCACTCAGTTTCTCAACATCGCTCAGTGCGGGATTACCGTAGTTGATGAGCATGATCGGGACGCAAAGATGCGCTGTGAGTGCTTCCAAGTGCTGGAAGTCCTTGACGCCAACAAGGCAAACAGCGTCTGCCCCAGCCTTCTCATAGGCCGTAGTCCGAGCAATCGAATCGTCCAAAGTAGTGAGGGCCACATTCGTCCTGGCGATGATGCTCAATGCATCGTCTGACCGGGCAAATCGTGCAGCGTAGATCTTGCTCGCCGCCTCCTCCATATTGATGAGCACGCTCGACTGCTCGTCGTACCTGGCGGGTAGGTGCGTGTCTTCGAGTGTCAGCGCAGCAACACCCGCCTTTTGTAACTCTGTGACTGTTCGCATCACATTGAGCGCGTTTCCGAATCCATGGTCAGCATCCCCAATGATCGGGATTTGGCTGGCGCGACCAACCCTGGAAACTTGCTCTGAATATTCATCGAGCGTGAGCAACGAGATGTCTGGGGCACCAAGCACTTGAAGCGAGGCGATGGATCCCCCCTGAATCGCGACCTCAAAGCCAAGGTCAGAGGCCATTCGAACGGAGATCGGATCGAACACGGATGCGGCAAATTTACAGACTGTTCCATGAAGCAAATCACCGAACGCCTTACGTAGTTCATGATGAGATCGCTCAATCATTTTTTCGGCTCCATCACCTTCCACTGAGTACATCGCTTGAATCGTCTTGCGAGTACGAAACATGCATTAGCTACCGGTCATTACACCCAGTTCGAAGCGCAATGGCCGGTAAGCGAGGCTGATTACTTTTGCGCTAACAAGGCTTTACGCTCTGCCTTTTCGTTTTTCATTGCGGCCATTTCACGCTCGCAGGCCTCGACATCAAACGAGTTGTCCCACTTGGCAATGGCGATAGTGCCGATACCGTTGCCGATCAGGTTGGTCACGGCTCGCGCTTCGTTCAGGAACCGGTCGATGCCCAGGAGCAGGACAAGGCCTACCAACGGAATGGAGTGGATGGTTGTGAGCGTTGCCGCCAGGGTGATGAACCCGGCCCCCGCCACGCCAGCCGAGCCTTTCGAGGTCAGCAGGAAGACGCCCAACAGAATCATCTGATCCATAAACGTCAGCGGTGTATTGGTTGCCTGCGCGATGAAAATCGCCGCCATGGTGAGGTAAATGCAGGTGCCATCCGCATTGAAGGTGTAGCCAGTCGGCAGCACCATACCCACGACCGACTTTCTGCAGCCCAGCTTTTCAAGCTTGACCATCATTCGTGGCAGCACAGCCTCAGTCGAGCAGGTTCCGAGCGTGATCAGAATCTCGTCCTTGAAGTAACGGAGAAACTGAAACAAGGGCATTCCCGACCATCGAGCAACCGTGCCCAGCACGACCACGATGAAGATCAGGGTGGTGGCGTAGAGTGCTATCAACAACTGGCCAAGTGACAACAACGTACCGATTCCGTACTTGCCGATAGTGAAAGCCATACCGGCACCAGCACCAATTGGAGCCAGACGCATGACCATTGCCACGATCTTGAACAGGCCTTGCAGGAACAGATCAATGGTATTGATCAGCGGCTTGCTGGTTTCACCCATTTGAACCAGGGCAACCCCCATCAGCACCGACAGCAGGATGACCTGGAGCATGACGCCATTGGAGAACGCGCCGACAAACGTATGCGGGATGATGTTCATGAAAAAATCGACGGTGCCACCCTGCTCACTGGCAGCCTGGCTGTACTTGGCGATTGAACTGCCATCCAGCGTGTCGACATTGATGTTCATCCCAACGCCTGGCTTTACGACGTTGACCACAATAAGGCCGATGACCAGTGCGATGGTTGAAAGAACTTCGAAGTAGAGCAGCGATTTAACGCCAATTCTCCCGACCTCTTTGATGCTGCCCATCTTGGCGATACCGACAACCACGGTGCCAAAAATAATAGGGGCCAACAGCATTTTGATGAGTCTGATAAAGCCGTCTGCAAAAGGTTGCAGCTTGGCTCCGAATTGCGGTTCAAAGTGACCGATTGCGGCACCAATGACGATACCGATCAGCACCTGCACATACAGCTGGCTGTACCAGCGGGACTTGGAGATTTCCACGGAAGCACCTCATTTTATTGTTGTGATGGGCGTGTGGCGTGACGTCAGGGGAAGACGCCGGATAACCGTGGCCTCCAGCGAAGAAGCCACGGTTCGGGCGCTATCAGCCCTCGCCCAGCTCGCGCATGACGGCGTACAAGGCGGACTTGGCTTCGAAGCCGACACCCGGAATATCCGGCAGACCCACGTAGCCGTTTTCTACGCGAATCCCGTCAGCGAACCCGCCAAAAGGCTGGAACACGTCTGGATAGGATTCGTTGCCGCCAAGGTGCAGGCCTGCGGCGATGTTCAGAGACATTTGATGGCCACCGTGCGGAACCACACGACGCGAAGACCAGCCCATGTCTTCCATCACTTTCAAGGTGCGCATGTACTCCACAAGCCCGTAGGACAGTGCACAGTCAAACTGGAGGTAGTCGCGATCAGGGCGCATGCCACCGTGGCGCAGCAGGTTACGAGCATCCTGGTGCGAGAAGAGGTTCTCACCTGTAGCCATTGGCAGCTCGTAGTGATTGGCAAGTTCAGCTTGCAGCGCGTAGTCCAGCGGATCGCCGATTTCTTCGTACCAGAACAGGTTGTACTTTTTGATCGCCTCGGCGTAAGCGATACCGGTTTGAAGGTCAAAGCGACCGTTAGCGTCGACTGCCAGGCGGCGGCCATCGCCGACAACCTCCAGCACAGCCTCAATACGACGAATGTCTTCATCCAGAGGTACAGCACCGATTTTCATTTTCACGACGTCATAGCCGCGATCCAGATAGCTCTGCATTTCTGCTTTGAGCTTGGTCTGGTCTTTGCCAGGGTAGTAGTAACCACCTGCTGCGTAGACCCAGACCTTGTCGTCGGCGACACCACCGCGATAGCGGTCAGCCAGAAGGCGGTACAGCGGCTTGCCTTCGATCTTGGCAACGGCATCCCACACAGCCATGTCAATCGTGCCGACTGCAACTGAACGTTCGCCGTGGCCTCCTGGCTTTTCGTTGGTCATCAGGGCTTTCCAGATGGCGAACGGATCCAGGTTGTTGTTCTCATGATCGACGAGAGTATCTGGATCAGCTTCAGTGATCCGCGCCAGGAAACGATCGCGCATCAGTGCGCCTTGACCGTAGCGACCATTGGAGTTGAAACCGTAGCCGATGACAGGTTTACCATCGCGAATCACATCCGTGACGACAGCGACAACCGAGCAGGTCATTTTCGAAAAATCGATATAGGCATTGGCGATTGGAGAAGCGATGGAGACGGTTTTTTCACGGATGTCTACGATACGCATGACGGGTTCCTCTTGTTGTTGATGGCCCCACGTTATGCTTTGCGATGCCCCCCGCCCAATGCTATTAATGCCGCACCCTATGCACAGGAGGCATGGCCTTTGGAACTCGTCTGGCTCGAAGATTTTTCAGCCCTTGCGGAATACGGCAGCTTCGTTCGCGCGGCTGAAGCGCGGCACGTTACTCAGCCGGCATTCAGTCGTAGAGTCCGCTCCCTAGAGAATTGGATGGGCGTACAACTGTTCGTTCGCACCCCTCAAGGGGCGACCCTGACCGAAGCGGGGAGGCAAATATTGCCGAGTGCTCAGGAGGCTGCCAGGCGCTTGTACCGAATGCGCAACGAAGCTCAAGAAGTGGCGGGAATGGCCGCTAAATCCCTGCACTTCGCCGCAACTCACTCCCTCTCGTTTACTTTTTTTCCAAGGTGGCTTCGTAGCGCGGAAAACGGTGCCCCAATCGAGGCTGTGCAACTGCACTCAGACAGCATGGCTGTCTGTGAGCAGATGCTGATACATGGTCAGGTTCAGTTTCTGCTCTGCCACCGCCACCCCGACGTTCCACCCTTGCTGGCCCCTGACCAGTTCATCGGCAAGAAAGTTGGTGAGGACGTTCTCGTTCCACTGGCCAGTGCTTCCGCCCACTTCGGCACCTCCCCAGCGGCATTGCCTTACCTCGCTTACACACATGAGTCCGGACTGGGGCGCATCGTTGCTCACCGGCTGCATGGCAAGGAAGATTACCTTCACCTCAAACCCCTTTTCAGCAGCCACCTCGCGGCAGTGCTGATGTCCATGGCCATGGAAAGCAAAGGCGTGGCGTGGTTGCCCAAGAGCCTCACCGAGCAGGAAATAATGGATGGACGCTTAGTCAGGGCACTCGATGAAAGCTGGGATATCCCGCTGGAGATTCACCTGACCCGCCCAACAGCGCCACTCAGTCCATCTGCTGAAGAGTTCTGGGCCAGAGTGGGCGACTAGCTCCATTGGCCGTCTCCAGTTTTAAATCAACCCATGGCGTGCTGGGGCCGTCGAAAACGCGGAGACGAAATCCGGCGTGCCCGAGGGCTCCCTGCGCACAGCTACCATAAAGTGCAGGCATGAAATGACCTGCCTGTCTGGATGCAGATACGCTTCGTCACGACGGGCTGCTAAACCCGATCACTGAAGGGCAGTGACGGGCAGTGACGGGCAGTGACGGGAATCAGTTACCGAGCAGCCCAAAAGCGTACAAGCCGGCGAACTCTGGTGCAGTCGAAGGCAAGGGCGCAAGGTTTTGCAGCTTTCAGGACGTAACCTTGAGGGTACTTAAACATACGTTTTCAAGAGTTGTTGAAAAGCTGATACGCACTTCCTACAGGCGGTGAAAGCATCGAAAAAAACTCAGGAAGCGACCGCCGTGATTACGAGGGTGAGCATCGCAAATGTGTCTGCAACGTGGTCTCTTGAATCAGCCTGCCACAGCCGATTGCTGTTTGTCGCCAGCCTCACCGGGTCGATTCCCGCCGCTTACAACTTTGGTATCTGGTTAGTCAGGTGCAATGCACATAATGGGTCAGGTCGAACGCATATAAGTAGCCAGGTGAGATGCGACTTAGCAGATTATCGATCACATCTTGACTTCAGTTCGGACCAATCCGGTACTTTGTACGAGGCCCTCTACCAAGCGATAACGTCGTTGGCACAAGAATTTGAAGCCGGGCATTGGAAGGCGGGAACAACAACTATCGGGCGGTAAATCTCTAAACGAGGTATTACGAAGCCGCCCTTGGGCTTGGACGAAATGTGCGGGGGTCGTCTTCCGCCACATTAGCGTGCAGCGTGTCGGGATAGACGGTGGCGCTGGAGCCAAAGCAGATCGACCCCAGCACCTAAGGCCCGGTTTGCCCGGAACGGCCGCCCAGGATTACTTCAGTTTCGCCAGCATGGCCACGGCGACTGCCTTGGCCGACTGTGGGTTCTGGCCGGAAATGACTTCGCGATCTTCGATCACGTTCTCGCTCCATGGCTTGGCTTCAAAGAAGTTAGCACCGGCTGCCGTCAGGCCATCCTGCGGGAACAGTTTCATATGGCCGCCGCCGAGGAAACCTTTGGCCTGCTCCTCTTCCGCGTCGGTGAAGGCGGTGACTTTGTAGCCCTTGTAAATCCAATTGGCTGGCGCTGCCGGCTGTTTGCCCGATTCCAGTGCGGAGACAAAACCGTGCGCATCCGGGATCGCCGACAACATGGCTATGGTGCCATGGCAGGTGAAGCCGGTGATCTTGCCTTTTTCATGGAAGTTGGTCAGCAGTTGGCCCAGTTGCTTGTCCTTCAGCAGATCCTGCATCGGGATATGACCGCCAGGCACGAATACGGCATCGAACTTGTCGTAGCCGATTTTCTGAACCTGCGCGAAGCTGATTGCCGGCGAGCCGCTCTTCGAGGTCAGCTTCAGCGTGTCCAGCAGCGCAAGACTTTCCTGACGGGCCTTTTCATCGCCGCCCCAGAAGTTCACATCATTGGATTTCTGGTCTGCGGTTGGCGCCTTGCCGCTAGGGGTGGCAAATACGACGGTTTGACCCGCCTCGATGAAGGTCTGCACCGGTTGCATTAATTCGTTCAGGAAGAAGCCTGTTTGCATGACCTTGCCGTCTTTCAGGTCCAGTTGAGCCTGATCCGACAGTACAACCAATACCGTACCGGCGTTGGCATAGTTAGCGGCAGCGGTTAGCAGGGCGGCAATAATGGTTTTTTTCACGCGATTCTCCAGTAGCAGTGGTTTGTTGGCGCCATCTTATTACTAGAGCAGAGAGTGATAGAGCCCCTGAATTGAATTTCACTTATTACACTGGGTAATCAATAGTTGGGGCTTGCTGTCGCTGAAGTGCTCGGCCCGTGGTTGAAATTTTCTCGGTGCAAACTCCGGGCATGGATAACCCTCCGTATCAACGATCATAGGGATTTCCTCAAACAGGACGTGCCAACGCCCGGAAATACCGGGCGTTGGCCAATTGAAAAGACTTGATGTGATTGTTCAGCCGGGCATTGATTCGCGGCTGAAAGCGTCCAGCTCCCGCACCAGGCTCTGTGCTGCCAGCATGACCAGTTCACGACCTTTGTCTGGCGTCGCCAGCGCCGGGTCCGAGCCCATGCGGCCATCGGGATGGCGTGCGCGAAAGTCCATCGCTTCGCGGATCGGGCCCCAAGGGGCGATCTGCGGCGAGTATTCAGCCGATTTGATCGAATCCGGGTAGGCCCATTGTGTGACCGCAATCTCGGACGGCGTGGCATGAACGCCGTGCCCCGTAGGAAACTGCTCGCGCGCAAGCTCCCCTACCCCCTCAAGGTCCCACCAATTGCACAACTTCAGCGCGAACCCTGCTGGGCGTCGAGCGAAGCTGGCTTCGGCGTAGAGCTCAGAGAACGCCGCCTCAATCGATGCAACGTTGCCACCGTGGCCATTGAGAAAGAGGATTTTTTCAAACCCGTGAGCGGCCAGCGAGCGCACCCAATCGCCAATCGCCGCAATGAAGGTCGACGGACGCAGCGAGATGGTTCCAGGGAACCCAAGATGGTGCTGGGCCATGCCAATATTGAAGGTCGGTGCAATCAGGATGTCTGCGTTTTTTTGCGCTTCACCGGCAATGATTTCCGGGCACATCCAGTCGGTCCCCAGAAGACCGGTAGGACCGTGTTGTTCGTTCGAACCAATCGGGATCACGATGGTGCGGCTGCGTTGAAGAAATTGGCCGATCTCGGCCCAGGTCGACAGGTGTAAAAGCATTTGAGTTCTCTCTTTTAAAGGGTTCCTTGCGGAACATGACAAAGGACGCGGGTGGCAACAGATCAACCCGCACTGTATTCCGGAATCGCGCCGTCACGCGTTTTCGGCTTGGTCGACAGGATCACCAATGCTGCGCACAAAAATACGCAACCCACGATAACGACGCCAAGATTCGCGCTGCCGGTTGCGGTTTTTGCCCAGCCGATTATGGCCGGCCCCCAGAAGCCGCCGGAAAGACCGATGGTATTAATCAAGGCAATGCCCCCTGCCGCCGCCTCGCCCTTGATGTGTTCGGAGGGCATCGCCCACAACACGGTGTAGGCCATGAACATCATGGCGGTTGCCACGGTCAGCAGTGCCAGCGCGGCCATCAGGTTGCCGTCGGCAAAAGGGTACATAAGGAGCAGGATCGCGCCGATCCCCGCCGGCACTGCGCAGTGATAGCGTCTTTCACCGACACGGTCCGACCGGCGCCCTATCCAGTACATGCCGCAAGCGGCGGCGACATAGGGAATCGCGGCGTACCAACCCAGTTGCATGGTGTCGTTGACGCCCTGGGCCTTGAGGATTGCCGGCAGCCAGAAACTCATGGCGTAGATCGAGAAGATGATGCAGAAATAGGCGCTGGCGAGAATGTAGATTTTCGGGTCGCGCAACACTGCACGGAACGAATGGACGCGCCCGGTCGATTCACCCAGCTCACTGGCCAGCAAGGCCTTTTCTTCCTGGCTCAGCCAGCGCGCCTCAGCGGGTCGATTGGAAAGGATGAAAAAAGTCAGCACACCGAGGAAAACGCACGGCAAGCCTTCAATCAAAAACATCCACTGCCAGCCGGCCAGACCACCAACGCCTTGGAACGTGGTGATCAACCACGCAGACAGTGGGCCGCCCACAATGCCGCCAATGGGGCCGGCGATAAACACGATCGCAATGGCCCGCGCCATACGCTTGGGACCGTACCAGCAGGACAGGTAATAAATCATGCCCGGTGCAAAACCGGCTTCGAACACACCCAGCAGAAAGCGCATGGCGTAAAACATCGGCACGTTGCGCACGAACAACATGCAGGCCGAGGTGATGCCCCAACACACCAGAATACGGCTGAAGGTTTTCCTCGCGCCGACCTTCGGCAGCATCAGGTTGCTCGGCAACTCGAACAATACGTATCCCAGAAAGAAAATACCGGCGCCCGCACCATAGGCAGCATCGGAAAGACCAAGGTCATTTTGCATCTGCAGTTTGGCAAAGCCGACGTTGATCCGGTCCAGATACGCAAATACGTAACAGATGAACAGCAGCGGCAGCAGCCGCCAGTTGAGCTTGCGGTAAAGGGCTGAAATGGCATCACTTCGTGCCGGCGCCTGAAGAATTGACATGCGAATCTCCCGTTATTCTTGTTGGTCCGAGTTCGTGTCAGAGAATGTTGCACCGGCACCTCAGGACCAGCAAGAGCAACTAAGTTCGTGTAGTGTTGCTCTACAGGCAACGCAACATCTCTGGAGAGAGTTCCCGGCATGCGCGAAATCAATCAACAACGGCTTCGGTATTTTCATGAGGTGCTGACTCACGGATCGATCCGTGGCGCGGCCGACAGCATCAATACGTCGCCCTCGGTGATCACGCGCCAGATCAAGCTGCTGGAAGAGGAAATCGGCGCCAAACTATTCGAGCGCCAGGCACGCGGTGTTCAGCCCACCGAGGCCGCGGCGCACTTGCTGGAGTTCTGGCGCGGCTATCGATCGCACCAGGAGAAACTCGAAGATCAGTTGCAAGCGATCAAGGGCCTGCAGCAAGGCCATGTGCGCGTCGTCATCAGCGAGGGCTATGTCGACGCGTTGGTCGACAACGTGCTCGCGCCGTTCTGCAAGCAGTACCCCAAGCTCGATGTGCGGCTGGACATTCTGCCCGTCGACGATGTCCTCAACGAAGTCGCCGAAAATCGTGCGCACATCGGCCTTGCGTACAATCCGCCGCCGCATCCGCACATCGACTACCGCGCGACGTTTTCGCAACCGGTGATGCTGCTGGTTCGCCCGGATCATCCGTTGGCATCGCGGGGCGCGGCGGCAACCGTCGAGGATATCCTCGCCTGCCAACTGGTCCTGACACCCACGACGTTCGGTATCGGTCATGCGATCAAGATGCTCGAGTATGCCGAGAAAATCGAGATCCGCCCGGTACTCGTCAGCAACTCCCTCGCGGCGCTCAAGCGCATGGTGGAGGACGGCGGTTTTGCTTCGTTGCTCGGCGAATTCGCGGCCTATCGGGAAATCGCCAACGGCAGCCTGGCGGCGGTATCGATCGACCATCCGTTGCTTCTTGGGGTTGAAGCAAAACTGTTGGTGAAGTCCGGCCGACCGTTGGCCGCCCCTGCTCAAGAGCTACTGAACTGGATGTTGCAGCGCTTGCCGATGTTTGCGTCTGATACGGGAGTGCCGAGTGCCTGACCAGAGACAAGTCATCCCTATTGCCTCGCCTTCTCTGCTGATGGAACAGACGCGTTCGAGATGCTCGAAAGGCCAAAGGAACAACCTGACCAGGTTGTAGAACAACGAAACAAGATCCGCTCGGCTCAAATCATCAGAAAAATGTGATCTCGTAGCCGAATCGCGAGGCTGCGTTGACGATATGTTCCCCCATGATCTGGCGTGCCGCCGTCGCATTTCGATCGATAAAAGCCTGCACGAGTTCTTCATGCTCCCCTCGCGCCGCGTGAGGAATGTTGCTGAACACCGGGCCGCGCCGCGCGAAGTTCATGGTGATCAGTGCGCGCATTGGCTCGAGCACTGTGCGAATCATCGTCTCGAGATAGTCGTTGCCCGACGCTGCCGCAACGGCCCTGTGAAAATCGAGGTCGGCGTTGACCGTTTCCAGGGTCGGTTCGCCTTCGTATTGCATGCGCAAGACCGCGGCCTGAATGACTTTCAACTTGGCCGGGGTCATGTGCGAGGCGGTGAGCGCGGCGGCCTGGCTTTCCAGGACGGCCCGCACTTCAAACATGTTTCGGATGGTGTTGTCACCGTCCAGGATCGGCGCACTCGCCTGCGGTGCCAAAGGCTCTGACGCTTGGGAGGTGGCGGAGACGAAGACGCCTACGCCCTGGCGAGACTGAATCAGCCCCTGCGCCCGCAGCGTGGCGATGCCCTCGCGCACCACGTTGCGGCTGACGCCGAAGTTCTGCGAGAGAAACTGTTCAGTGGGCAAACGGTCTCCCGGCCGCAGCCGCCCGGAAGCAATCTCATCGCTCAGCGAGCGGGCGATGTGCTCGGCCAGATGAGGTCGGCGGGTTACGGGTTGCACATTCATTTCACTCATTCTTTTTTCTCCCCTCACTTGTCTACTTAATCTACATCAGAAGACTTGTTCCTGACAGTTGAAACTGAAATTCGCAAAACACATCAAACACTTAATCCAATTAAAACAATGACTTATCTAATAAATAGATTAAAGCCTGCTGAAATGCCGCAGTTGTTCTGTTGAAGGACAACAGGATGTGATGTACGTTGCCCTCAACCTGATACGGACGAATAAAAAATTGCCGTGTCAGCTTCGCAACCCGCTTGAGGCGCAATCCTATGAAAATTGCCAGCATTGAAACCATTCCGCTTCGTATTCCCTTCACCACGGGCGGCCCGTCGGCCGGCGGGGTCTGGGGGCCGAAAGACCTGCAAATGGTCGACTCTCTCGTGGTCAAGATCACCACCGACGACGGGATCGTTGGCTGGGGCGAAACCTTCGGCTTCACCGCAATCCCGGCGGTAAAAGTGGTGATCGACACCATCCTTGCGCCTGAACTGATTGGCAGCGATGTCACTCGACGGGAGAAATTACAGGGCGATCTGCAGAGGAAGTTTCACGTTTTCGGTCGCAGCGGCGCGTTCATCTATGGCCTCTCGGCGATTGACATCGCGCTGTGGGATATCGCGGGCAAAGCCGCCGAAAAACCGATTTACCAGTTGCTGGGCGGCAGTGAGGCCACGTCTCTTGCGGCGTACGCAAGCCTGATCCGGTATGCAGACCCCGAACTCATCCGCGTCAATGTGCAGCGCGCAGTCAACAGCGGTTTCCGCCACCTCAAGCTGCACGAAGTGGATATCGACGTCATCCGCGCTGCGTGCGAAGCCGCTGGCCCCGGCGTGGAAATCACCCTCGACGTCAACGCTCCGTGGACGGTGCGCGAAGCGCTGGACATGACCGAGAAACTTCGCCCGTTGAACCTTCGCTGGATCGAAGAACCGGTGTGGCCGCCGGAAGACTATTCAGGGCTGGCAAGGGTGCGCGCGCACGGCGGCATCCCGGTTGCGGCTGGCGAAAATGCCTCGACGCTCATGGACTTCCAGCACCTGCTTGAGGCCGGCGCGGTGGATTTCGTGCAGCCAAGCCCCGCCAAAATGGGCGGCATCACCGAACTGCAAAAAGTCTATGCACTGGCCAACGCCCATGGCGTCACCGTGATGGTCCACGCCTTTTATGACGGCCCCGGCCTGCTGGCGGCGGTGCATGGAAGTGCAGCCCTGGGCGGCGCCAAGTCACTGGTCGAATGGCGTTACTTCGACCTCGAAGCGCAACTCTATGGCGACGCCATCATCCCGCGTAACGGACGCATCGACGTACCGCAAGGGCCGGGACTCGGCATCGAGCCTGACCAGGACGTCATCCGGGATTACCGCTTCAAACCTTGACCCCATAAGCCGCTGGCTCATTGCAACGTTGATCGACGCCGACGTGTCGGCCTCGATCAGCCATGACGACATTCTTGATAAAAATAAATACGAGGATTGATGACATGTTAGACAGGATCGTAGGACCCATCTTGCCCGTCGCCTTTGTGATCGCGCTGGGCTATATCGCCGGCAAGCGCGGACGGCTGACCCATTCGGACAGCCTGCTGATCAGCCGCCTGGTGCTGGGCTGGATATTCCCGGCGCTGCTTTTTGTCGGGATGGCGAGCACGCCCCGTGAACAGCTCTTCGACTTCAAGTTCATCGTGGCGACGTTCATCGGCATCATGGGCATGTACACGATAGCGCTGGCAATCGGCTGGTTCAGCACTCGCGATCTCAAGGTGGCAACGCTCAAGGGCTTCGTGAACGGTTATCCAGACGCCGCCTTCATGGGCATCCCTATCCTGGGTGCAATGTTCGGCGCGGGCAGCATCTACTCGGTGCTGGTACTCAACCTGGTCGCGAGCCTGGTGATGATCCCGCTGACGACCATGTTGCTCACCATCGCCGATGGAAAGGCCAGTGGCGGCCAGGCGTTTTTGTCGAGCCTCTCAGGGGCGGTACGTCGTCCCCTGATGTGGGCGCCGGCCCTGGGGATCCTACTGTCCGTGCTGCAGGTCGAGTTGCCTGCGCTTGCGGCGGAGTCTTTCACCCTGCTCGGCAAGGCCACGCCCGGTGTATCCCTGCTGTGCCTGGGACTGATCATGTCGTCGGAGAAACTGAAAATGTCCGGTGAAGTCTGGGGCAACCTTGGGCTCAAGCTGCTCATTCACCCGGTGTTAATGTTCGGCGCCACGGTACTGCTCGGCACTCATGGCCTGTACGCACAACAGATGATCCTGCTTTGCGCCCTTCCATCGGCGACGATCCCGGCGATGTTTGCGAACCAGACCGGCGCCTATCAAAGCGAAGCCGCGACCTCCATTCTGGTCAGCACCGTGCTGTCGATCGTGACGTTCTCCTTTGCGATCTACCTGATTGATGGCGGGCTTGCCGCTGCTTGACTGCTGGCTCGCGCAGGCGCCAGGCTGGAATCGCTGCAGCGGCAGAGGCGTTAAATAAACGCGCCGGAGGCTGATACCACCCCCTAAAAAACGGGACGCCAAGCGTCCCGTTTTTTACAAACACAAATAGAACAAACAACCTGTGGCGAGGGAGCTTGCTCCCGCTGGCTGCGCAGCAGGCCCATCTGTTAAGGCCGCCTCGCCACCCAGTGCAAGCAATCCCCCTCACCACAGGTCAGCAACTACTTAGACGGCTCAACCCTATCCAACATCCGGTTCGCCGTAATCTCCGCCACCATGATGCTGTTTGAAATGCCCAGCAAGGCATAGCGCGACTCCCCCTCCAGATGATCCACCAACTGATGGACCATCACGTCGACCGACGCCAACGTCTCGACCAAAAAAACCGCCAGGGTTTCGGCTGTGGCTTCTGGGTCCACGGAAAACAGTTTGCTGGAGGTACGCGGGGTGGCTTTGATATCGGCGTTTGATGGGAAGTGGAAATCGAGGGCGCGTTCGGCTGCTTCGTTGAGTTTTTTTGAATCGGGTTCGTAGGGGGACACTGGATCGGTGTCTGGTGGGTTAGGTGTAATTTTGAACATAAGCTCGCTTCTCAAATTGAGCGCCAACCTTCTTGCTGCTAAACGAGAGGGAGGCAGCTGTACGCAGGTTAGCAGACCGGGGAAGCTAGCAAAGCCGGCGCGCCCGAAGGCGCCCTGCGCACAACCACCATCAAGTGCAGGCGTGGGAATGCCTGACTGACAAGAGCTCGTGCAGCTTGCTTGTAACCCCGGGCTGCTAAACCCGATCACTGAAGGGCAGTGACACGAATCAAGTTACCGAGCGGCCCATAAGCGCACAAGCCGGCGGATTCTGGTGCAGCCGTAGGCAATGGCGCAAGGTTTTGTAGCTTTCAGGACGTAACCTTGAGGGCGTTTAAACATGCGCGCTCAAGGGTTGTTGAAAAAGCTGATACGCGCTTCCTACAGGCGGTGAAAGCTTCGAAAAAAATTCAGGAAGCCACTGCCGTATTTACAAGATGACCGTCACAAGTGTGATAGCAACGTGGTCTCTTGAATCAGCCTGTTATCGACCAAAAGCAGACACTCAAAAAGCGTGCTGAACGATCAGGTTCTCATGTCATGAAATCATCCAGCTGTCGTACCATCGTCACATCGACAGAACGGAGGTTGATATGGGAAATGGTCAGGGCAGACGAGTCGTTGTCATTGGTGCAGGCATCGTTGGCGCGTCATTGGCGTATCACTTGGCCGGTAAAGGCGCGAATGTCACCTTGGTAGAGGCTGAAGATATAGCTTCGGGAGTGACTGGCAGCTCATTCGCTTGGCTCAATACCTCACACCCCGAACCAGACCCAATTGCGCAACTGCGCGGTTCTGCCATCAAGGAGTACCGCCGACTCGAAACGCAGCTGCCTGGTCTGGAGATACGATGGACAGGTGCCTTGTCTTACAGCGTGATGGCGATTGGAGCGCTGCCGATCCCAGGTCACCAAGCTTCGGCAAACCTGGTGTCTCGATCGCAGATTCTCGACCTTGAACCAAATCTCAAGAACCCTCCCCAGTCTGCTCTATATGCGGCTGAAGAAGGAGCGCTGGACGCAGTGGCAGCTACGCATGCGTTGATCGCAGGTGCCCAGGCGTATGGGGCGAAGATTCTCACTCAGACGCGAGTGCTCGGTTTTGTAACCCAGAGTGAAACGGTGACCGGAGTCGAAACAACAATAGGCATCATCGATGCCGATATTGTCGTATTGGCAGCCGGGACAGGCATCACGAAGCTGACAGACATGCTTGGAGTGTCCCTGCCGATAGAGGCCTCGCCTGCCATTTTCATCCGTTACAAGTCACAACCCAACCTCGTGCACACCCTCATCTCCAGCCCTGAAATGGAAGTGAGGCAAAGTTCGGATGGTGCGTTGCTGGCGGCAGAAGATTACCTGGACGACGCCATGGAAAATCAGCCGGCAGCGATAGCGCTTCGAACTGCCAAGACAATCCAGAACGAACTCCATGGTGTTGTTTCCATAGATCCGGAATGGGCTTGTGTCGGACTCAGGCCCATGCCTGCCGATGGCATCCCCATCATCGGTTATCTACCCAAAGTAGGTGGCGTCTATGTTTGTGCAATGCACCCCGGAATTACTTTGGCGGCAATAGTGGGACGTCTGGCCAGCGAGGAGATCATCGATGACAAGGCGTCCAGTTCCCTTTGCCCATGCCGGCCCGATCGATTTTTGCAAGCGTAGGGGATCCTCTTGTGAGGCAGCAATAGGTCATTTCCGGCCTCTCGCGGAGATAGAATAGCGACCGCTGGTTCTTTCTGTGATGAGCTGATGCTTCGTCCGGTCGATATCAGGCATAACCCGTAGTCGATGCCTTATGAAGCTCCACCCTTAAAATTCCAACACTCAGCGATGGAATGAGAATGTCCAAAAAAACCATCTATGCCAAAGAATTCGACATCTGTGTTTCGATGTCAGATTTAGTAACCTGGGAAGGTGACCAGAAGGCTCCCAGCGCCGACCTGCAGGCGGTATTTACCACCCTTGAAATTCCCGTCAACATTATCGAACTCCACGAGTTGTATTTCGCCCACCTTTACAACGGCTACGGCGACGTGCATGTGTATCATGCTCAAAATAACGGAGGCAGTATTTTCGCAATCGACTTGTATCGAGAACTCACGGACCAGCAAGATTTGACAGGTCTATTTCTGCGTATTGAAAGCCCTGCATTTGATCAGGCACTCGCCCATCTCCGGTCATTCTTTGACAGCGCCAGGTGCCAAGTTGCCTTTGAGCAGGCAAGCTACTCTAGGCGACTTCGCGAAACGCTTGACGAAAGCAGATACCCTCGACTGGTCGAAGTCGATCACGACTTCATACAGCAGCATTACACTCATCGGTGACGCTAGCCAACCAGACACTGCACAAGTCCGATTCAGCTTTGGCATTTAGCAGTTGCGCCGATACTGTGTTCACTTGCCGATCGCCTCCTTGCGACCAAAGAATGCGATCACCCGGCCCAATGCCGTCTCGGTACCGGCACGCAGGTCCATCGGCTCAGTGGAGAGCCAGATAGCATTGATTCGAATCACTGGAGCAGTTCGCGGGCGAAACGGACGCAGCCCTCTGGACCAGAGGCGGCCTATTTCAAAGTCATGATTTGCTCACCGAGAGGCCGCTCTGTGGTTACGGCACGATCAGTTGAGAGTATGGCGGTCGCTCTGAGCGGCATGAAAGCTGACAAGACGGTTGCTGGCCGAATTCTGCGGTTGCTGACCGGCAGCCATGGGTCGGTTGCTGCCCTTCGCGACGGGCTGTAATCGGCCAATTGCTGCCCCTCGCGAGACAGCAATCCGGCAATAAGCGCATCAATCTTCGGTTAAAGCGGAATAATCACTTGAGGATGAAAGAAGAGGAACTCGCCGCAATATGAGCCGCAGATGCGGCTCATATTGTGCTTTGTGAAATAAGAAGATCTTTTAGATTACCAGAACCGCCGCCCCAGTCGTGCGTCGCTCTTCCAGATCACGATGCGCTTCTACCAATTGCTCGAACGGATACACCCGGCTCGGCTCGACCTTGATCAGGCCATTGCTGATGGCGGCGAACAAGTCTTTGGCGGCGTGGGCCAGTTGTGGCGCGGTGGCGACGAACACCGGCAGGATGGGCCAGGTCAGTTTCAACGAGCGTGGTGCCAGGGCGAACGGGTCGATCAGCGGCGGATTGCCGGAGGCTTTACCGAACACTACGAGGGTTCCGCGTGGTGCGAGGACCGCCAATGAGTCGTTGAAAGTGTCTTTGCCGACCGAGTCGAACACGGCTTTAACGCCGGTGCCATCGGTGAATTGCAGCACCCGCTCAGCGAAGTTCTCCTCTTGGTAGTTGATGACGTGATTACAGCCAGCCGCTAGGGCAATGGCGGCTTTTTCGTCGGAGGACACAGTGCCGATCACCCGCAAGCCCAAAGCCTTGGCCCATTGTACGAAGATCAACCCGACGCCACCGGCTGCCGCGTGGTAGAGCACTGTGTCACCCTTTGCCAGGTCGACGACTTCCTTGAGTAGATAACGTGCGGTCAGGCCTTTCAGGAATGCCGCAGCGGCCTGATGATCGGTGATCCTGTCAGGAATAATCGCTACGCGGTCGGCGGGGTATAGGCACAAGGTTGTGTAAGCGCCATGGACGTCGTCGGAGTAGACCACTCGATCCCCCACTTTGACCGAAGTTACATCACTGCCCACCGCTTCGACGATACCGGCGGCTTCATTACCGAGGATCGCCGGGAACGAAGGTACTGGGAATGTTCCGCGACGATAATAAACTTCGACGAAATTGAGGCCGATCACGGTGTTGCGAATCAACACTTGCCCGGCAGCTGGCGCGCTAACTTGAACTTCTTCAAAAACCAAAACTTCGGGAGCGCCATATTGGTGTATGTACGCGGCTTTAGCGGTATAGGTCATGAGTTTTTCCTTAGCGGTATAGAGTAGGTCCCGCGATAATTTGCTTGGAGAAGTTGATCGTGGATTTACCCAAGTGTTGATAAATTAGCTCCAACACCCACAATCTGTGACGCGGGATTCGATAATTAATACTGATAGTTTTGGACTGAGCATTACCGCCGCAGCCGTTACGTGTGCGTAACAATCCGCATCAGATATGAATAAGGCCGATGTGCGTTTAACAGCCGCACCCACCGCCCCGCAGTGTTCGGCTGACCAAAACTGGTGAAGTGTTCCACTACCTTGCGGAGCCATATATCGGTGAACAGAGATCGGCATTTAAGGGCCTGATGCAAGTCGCGGGGGAACCCAGCTACATTTTGATGCCGCTAGCTAACGGAACTGCGCGTCCAGTCAGGACCGGTATGCCGGAACTCGGCATTTTCTCAATCAACTCGATCGACTTTCAAATACGTCTTTGATGAAGGGCAGTGCCGAGTAGACGGTCGACCAGCCTGAGTAAAACGCCAGTTGAGTCATAACGTGCGCAACTTCCACGCGAGTTAGACCATAGTCCATGCTTCGGTTCAAATAGAAAGGCAGCACTGTAACCTGTGAAGTGGCAATCACCATGCAGACTGTGATCAGGCACCGATCTCGCGGCGAAAGGCCGGGCCGGCGCCATACGTCGCTGAACAGTATGTCGTTTGTGAATTGAACCAGCTCAGGCACTGTCGTGCCGAATTTTTCAACGACGGCAAGCGCACGCTGCTCTTCGGCAGCGGCATCAACCGGGAGCAAATTGACGATGGCTGGTGACAGCTGATCTGTCGTAATACCGCGTTGCTCGAAGACTGATCTCGTCACCCCCACAGCTGACATCGCGTTAGCCCATCCTGTATAAAACGCCAAGTGCGCAATGATTTCCGAAATTTCGTCAGGGCTTACGCCATTGTCGAGCGCGAGATCCAAATAGCTGGTCATGTGCGCACTCTGATTACGCGAAATCATTACCGAAAGCGTCACAATACTTCGGTCTCTGGTGGACAGTTCTGGGCCTTGCCATAGCGCGCCGAAAAGCACTTCTTTGGTATAGCGCTCAAGTACGGGCGATGCCGATTTTATGTTATCGAACATGCTTGTTAATTCGGGACTTTCAGAAGGGTGCATACAAAACTCCACAGTAAGTTCGAAACAAGAAAAGATTGTAGTGTTCGAATTACAAATTGGCGGATTCAAGGGTTGTAAACGAGGTTCTTCTCTTTGTCACGTGATTGAAGATAATGATATCTGTATACAGGCTACGCTTTTTAGATTGAATGTAAATCATACTCAAGTATGAGCGGAAGAGTGTGCAGCTAAAATCGGTTTGGGCGAGCCCAAACGGACTTGGTTTTGGCTATTTCATTTCGTGCGACTAAGGCTGTCAACTAGTACCACTTGGCGGAGTTTGAAATTCTCCTCGATTAGTACTTGTAGATCGTAATCTCGAGATCTTACTAAGTTATCTTGTCCTTGAGCAAAAAATTAACATTCCCAAACAGACAGGTGATTTCACCAGCTTTCGCTGAAGAAAGAAGGATCCGTCATTGAGCGTAGTTTGGAGCCAGCTACTCCGCCAGCTTGGATTTCCCATCTGGAAGTCCCGACCTTTTCCCATAACGCTCTATATTGATTTAGCTCTAGGCGAGATCGCAGGACTGACTGCTTTGGGTCGATAACTGCCCTTCGCGACGGGTAGGAAACGGCCCTAAACGGACATTCATGGCAGGCAATTATTGGCTGGCGGTTGTCTGTCGCGAAATAGTTATTCCAGCGTCATGAGCTATTAAGATTGAGTTGTAAAAAATCGCATTTGTAATTAATCGCTGCATCTTAATTGCTGGTGCGTTGATGGTGGTTTTTAACCATGCCAACCGCGTATCCGTTTGACTTAGATCAACCCGTCGATGCAACACCCTGCTGGCTCAATATTGAATGTTTTTGCATCGACGTGGTTGAAATGCACACATTAGCGCAAGGTTTATTTATTCAATTCGTTGAGGTGCGACAGTTTTACATCCCCGTAGAGAACTCAGGTGGGTGTTTGATTGCAGTTCGTATCGTGCGTAAGGCGTCATCGTATTGACAAAGTAAATGCAAAGCCCAGTCGATACGTGTGCGTATGCGAATATCATTTTCGTCTGAGGGAATTTCGCTATTCATCATCGATTCAACATTTCTTATGATGAGTTGTTCAGGCAAATACATGATCCGGCTGTTTTTGTAGCTCGAAGCACGCAATTCAGCAATTGGATAGGCTCCCCCGAGCCCAGCCGAAACCCCCACCAGGAGCGCTGGCTTGTGTCCAAGTTCACCGAGTCCTGCGTACAAAAAGAAATTTTTCAGCGCCGGGCAAGCCATGCCATTCCACTCCGGGCTGATCACGATCAGTGCGGTAGCTTTTTTGAGGATGGTTTGCTGGACATTCCAGATTCCATCAATGTCTTCTTCTGGCCACAGCGGTAGCCGACTGGAAGCCAAGTTCAGCAGTTCGCCTGAATCACAAAGACCAAGTTGCTCTAATCGGTCGCGCAAATATTTTGCGACTTTGAGTGATTGGCTGTTTGATCTATTCGATCCAGACAGCAGAACGATATGACGGCTCATTGCGCCACCTTCTGTTTAGCCTTGTGTGCTTTGGGGGCGACACGGCGTGAACGCACGATGGGCCAGAACAACTCTTCTTTCCAGCTGATCGGTGACAAGTGTTCGATACCGTATAAGGGCGGACGCCGGCGGGTAATTTTGGCCGTACCGAACAGGATGTCCCAGAAGAACAACAGGTTGCCGAAGTTGCCCTTGTAATGCGTGACACCATCCTCGGCAGTCAAGCCGTGATGGGCTGAATGAGTGGAGGGGGTGGAAATCGTTCGCTCCAGAACCCAGACAACAGGACGCAACACACGGATGCCATACAGTTTGTCGTCCCACGCAACGCTGCTGTGCGCTGCGAAGATGACGATCATCTTCAGGATCAGATAAACATAGTAAATATGCGCAAGCCCTAGATAGATCAGTATGCCGGACAGCCAGATGCCGGGCATCAGCATGTAGTAGAAGCTGTTGTTTCGATAAACGATGCGGACACTCATGTAGGGCGCGGAGTGATGAGCGCGGTGCAGCGCATAAAGTGCCGGGACCCGATGTGTCAGTCGATGCCACCAGTATTGAGTCATGTCATCCAGTACTAGAAACAACACGAACCCTGCGACCCAAGGAATGGTGGCCAAGGCGCCTTTCATTTCCGGAACAGCCAGGCTCAGGATTTTTCCACTGAGCCACATGACACTGGGGAACGTGATTGCAACCAGGATCCCGGAGCCTATGACTTCGATCAGTACGTCACGCTTCCCGCTCGACGGGTGTCGGAGCGAAGAACACGCGAGTTCCAGCAAGATGAAGGCAAGGAATATCCCGGCCACTATTACGGAAGGATTGTTGGCGAGCATTATTGTATTCATGGCACTCTCGATTAAGGCCCTTGCGGGCAATGCCATTTCATTAGAAGCCAACGAGTAAGCCGTCCCTATGCGCGAAACGGACAAAATTGAGCGAGAACAGGTCAATCGTTCCCCCCAGCGCTTTCACCGCGGCAAACTGGGCCAGGTGCTGGAGCGTTTCCTGGATAGCCAGGCCCTGAGAGAAAACAGGGATTACAGCCTGATCGAGCTGGATCAGCTTTGGCGCGAGGCGGCGCGCATCGATCCGGCGATCGGGTTGAAACTGTTCACGCTATTCACGCCTCAGGACTGGCACGTCCTGGCCTATCTGTGCTTGTACAGCCCCGACGTTTTATCATCCATGAAGCTTTGGGCCCGGTACGCGCGGCTTGCGGCGGACACAGACACGGTGAGACTGCTCGATGATGAAAACGGCGTCGGCATCGAGCTGTGCGTCGATGCGCCCAGTGAGCTGGCGCGCTATGTCATTGAGCACTACGGCGCAATGTCCATCGCGCAGTTGCGGCGTGGAACAGGGCAGCAGGTGCAGCCGGTCCTGGCAAGATTTACTCACTCTCGTCCGTCGTATTACAAGCAATACACCCAATGGTTTGGGGGCCGTGTCGAGTTTGACTGTCCGATTAACTGCTTCTATTTCGATGCTCGAAGCTTGAGCCTGCCGATGCAGACACGTCATCACGGGATGCTTGAGTTATTGACCCAGGAACTGGATCGACGGATCGCCGTGCATCGGAATTTCAGCGGTTGGTCAGCCAAGGTTGCTGAAGGAGCGCGACGATCTCTAGCGAGAGGTGAAACTCCCAATCTGGACAATCTGGCGAAGGCGCTGCACCAGACGCCAAGGACCTTACGGAGACGACTGGAAGAGGAAGGTACAACCTTCAGGCAATTGCTCGATCAGATTCGCGCAGAATTGGAACTGCATCTTGAATTGCAAGGAGAGTCATTAACGGAGATTGCAGCTCAACTAGGCTACAGCGATTTGACGGCGTATCTCCACGCCCGAAGTCGATGGCGTGACAGGAAGTAATGTAGCGGGCCCGAACTTTTCGGAACGACAGCGTTACCTCACAAATCACCTCATCCCACGCCAGTAATTTCCTTTGAAAAAAGGGGACGGATTTATTTTTAACAGCGCTTCAGGCAACTGGATCACAAATAAATCAGCCCCCTTTTACACATGGCTGCCGGTGCGACAGGGAGCAATGGGCTCTTTGAGATAGGCATATGGATCATGCCCATTCATGCGGGCTTAGATATCCAGACAAATTTTGCCGAAATGCTGGTTGGTTTCCTGATACTTGAACGCTTCGACAATCTCGCTCAAAGGGAAATGACGATCAATAATCGGGCGCATGCCATTAGCATTGATGGCCCGGATCATGTCTTGCTGCTGGCTGCGGCTACCCACCAATACACCCTGCAGACGCACTTGCTTGATCAGTGCCGGTACAAAATTCATTGCACCGCTTACGCCACTCAATATCCCGATGACGGAAATGTGACCAGCAACCCGAATTGCAATCATCGATTGCTCAAGCGTCGCAGGGCCGCCGACTTCGATGATGTGGTCAACACCACGGCCACCCGTTAGAGCGCGTGCAGTTTCGCCCCAGTTAAGGTCTTTGCGGTAATTGATGACATGATCAGCACCTAGAGCTTTCAGACGTTCAAGTTTTTCGTCGCTTGAAGAGGTCGCAATGACGGTAGCACCGGCCATTTTAGCGAACTGCAGGGCGAAAATTGAAACGCCACCAGTGCCTTGGACGAGCACGGTGTCGCCCGGCTTGAGTGAGTCATCGGCCATCAGGGCGCGCCATGCAGTAAGGCCAGCGGTGGTAAGCGTCGACGCTTCAGCATGGCTGTAGCCAGTAGGCGCGAGGGTAAACGATGTGGCTTTGGCCGTCACTTGCTCACGAGCGTAGCCGTCAATGCCATCGCCTGGCACGCTGACAAAGCCTTCAACCAGTGGCACACCGTCGATCCACTCCGGGAAGAAGGTGCTGACGACCGAGTCACCCACCTTGAATTCAGTGACATCAGGGCCGACAGCAATGACTTCACCTGCACCATCGGCCATGGGGATGCGTTTTTCGCTAGGGCCCCACATACCGCTGACCACCGCGAAGTCGTGGTAGTTGAGCGAGTTGGCGTGAAGTCGTACGGTGATTTCGCCAAGCGCTGCGGCTTGGACTTCGCTGCTGCCAACCACAACGTTTTCATAGCCGCCACCGGGTTGGACGAAGATCGTTTTGCTGCTCATAGGGGGTTCCTTATGTTTTCTAATTACGCGAAATAACGAAATGAAAGTTTAAAAATTACAATTCGATGATCAACCTGGCCGCAAAGTCGTCAATCGCCTGCTCGTTGCGCCGGTAGTAAGTCCACTTTCCGATGCGGGTGGTTAGCACGAAGCCTGCGCGCTGCAAGATAGCTAAGTGTGCAGACGCGGTAGAAGGTGAAAGCCCTGCCTTGTGCTGCAAATGGGTTACGCACACCCCTATCGCAGGATCTCCATGATCCTGAGGTGGGAAATTATTAAGTGGGTCTTTGAGCCACTCCATCATTTGCATGCGAGTGTCATTGGCCAGGGCTTTGAGCTGTTCGAGTATCATGGTCGGCAATGCTACGCTTTTTTACGAAATGTTCAATAAATAATCTATCAGCATTGGCAAGGGTTTGAAATCAAAAACACTCATCCAGCTGAATCGCCCCTACTTTTGTCGATGTACTGAATGACTGCTTGAACTGTTCCGCTCTGGTAGACATCCCCCGTCTATGTTTGAACGTTCGGCCGATTGCTGTCCTTCGTACCAGGCAGAAAATCGGCCAGAAGCAGTATGGGCGGATAGCCAATAGGCACAGCCTACTGCTTCACTCCTCGCCGCCTCCATACAACCCCAACCGCCGATCCCGATGCAAATCATTACGCGCACTAATCCGCTTATTCCGCGCCTCAGCAAGGTTAAGTGTGGCCAGCAAAATTTGCTCTCCCCCCTGCTCCGCCGGCCCTATCAACGGATAACCATCAGCATCGACAATCACCGAACCTTGCACCCATCCAACCCCGCGTTCATGCCCATGCCGATCACACGCGGCAATAAACATCCTATTCACCGAAGCATTCGCCTGTACGCGCACCACCTCGGCTGCACGCTCGGTTGGCGGCCTCGGGCCATCGGGCCAATTGACGGGAGCGCAGAGCAATTCTGCACCCGCCAGCGCCGGCAGTCGCACCCATTCTGGAAACTCCAGGTCGTAGCAAATCAGCATGCCGATCCGTCCATGGACCGTTTCGACCACCGGCGGCGCGTCGTTGCCGGGGCTGAAGATTTCGCTTTCCGCGTCCCACAGGTGTGCCTTGCGATACACGGCGCGCAGGCCTTGGGGGTCGATCATCGCCGCGCTGTTGGCCAGTGCATCGCCTTGCAGTCGTTCGCAGAATCCGCCCACTACAACGACGTTCAATTCTTTCGCCAACGCCGCCCACAGGCGCAGGGTTGGTCCGTCGGTTGTTTCGGACAGGGACAGCGCTTCGTCACGGTCAGCAAACAGGTAACCGCTCTGCACCAGTTCGGGCAGCACGATAACTTGGGCGCCTTGCAACGCCGCCGAGCGAATCGCTCGTTCTGTCAGTGTCCGGTTGTAAGCGAGGTCGCCTATTTTCGGTGCCACTTGGCAGCAGGCGACCACGGTATTTTTCACGCTGTTCAACGTCCCTCCTCCACTGGCTGATGAGCCATGGCAACAATGTCGCTCTCGGTGATCGAGTCGATGATTCGGCGTTCGTATTCAAGGTCGATCGAACGGCTGAGCAGGTAATACGCCAGGCCCGAAACCACCAGGCCGACCAGCCAGGCGATGTCCACGCCTTCGAGCATGCGCGCCAGCGGCCCGACGAACACTTCTTTGCCGGCGGCGGCATCGAAGATGTAGAAGAACGGCACCATCGCGGCAAATCCGATCAGGTACGAGACGATTCCTCGGAATTGCCAGGCGCCGTAGATGCCCTTCGGTGTGAAGAAATGCGGGATCGCGTAGCGGCCTCTGCGCACGAAGAAGTAGTCGACCAGATTGACCGCGGTCCAGGGCACGAGGAAGTACAACAGCAGCACGAGGAAGGTGTTCAACAGCGCGATGCCATCGCCCTTGATCGACAGCACGCAGGTCAACAGGATGAGGCTGATCGCGGAGATCGACATGACCCGGGCGCGAGGGGTTGGCGTGATTTTTTTGATCGAGTCGACGCCGGTCAATAACGTCAGCATCGCGCTGTAGGTGTTGAGCGCGATGATCGGCAGGAAGCCTGCCACGGAGACGATGACCAACACGTTGCCCAGGCCCGGGATCATCGACGATCCGACCTGGTTAAGCGCCACCAGCGCATCCGCCGCTTTCAACTGCTGCGCGAGCCAGGCGCCGAGGCCGATCATCCAGCTCCCCGACAACGATGCGCCGATGAACACGGCGGCGATCAGTTTTGGCCGACTGGTGTTTTTCGGCAGGTAACGGGAATAGTCGGAGACATAGGGCGCGTAGGAAATGTTGTAGCTCGCGCCGATGGCAAACAGCGTGGCGAACGCAACCCTGCTGAAGCCCAGATCGGTCGCCGGGGCGACGCCTTCCTGGCCTGCACCGAACATCAGGGCGATGGTGACTAACGCATACAGCGGCAAGGTCGCCAGCAACGCCCATTTGAAGGCTTTGTGCATCAGGTCGTGGCCGTAGATCGACAGCAGCGCGCCGATCAGCACCACGACGATGGCGACAATGGTCGGGTCGATGCCGAAGACGTGTTCAAGGCCGTTCATGATCAGCGAGATGTTCACCACGTTGAAGCCGACGAACACAAACATCGTCGCCATCAAGGCCAGGATCACTCCGCGATACCCGAACTGGGCACGGGACTGGATCATTTGCGGGAGGCCCATTTCGGGACCTTGCGAGCCGTGAAAAGCCATGAAGATGGTGCCGAACATGATCCCGAGCGCACCGGCCAGCATCGTCCACAGCGCCGACAAGCCAAGGCTTGGGCCGACAAAACCGATGGAGATGGTGAAGAAGTGGAAGTTGCCTAAAAACCAGAAAGGGCCCTGGCTGCTGAGCTTGGCGTGACGTTCGTTTTCCGGAATGTAATCGATCGAGTGGCCTTCGATGGCCAACCCGCCACTCGCCTCGAGGGCGTGCGCAGAATGAGGAGACCCTGACATACGATTGTTCCTATGCAGTTGATTGTTGTTTTTATGGGCAAAGCGCCGGTTTCATTGCAATGTAGGGCCTGGGTCAGGGCTATAAAATATCGCAGGCACACTGTTTACATAGATCCGCGTCTATGTGAATGAACATTGAGGGACACCCATGCTGGGCACTGTATCGGAACTGGATCTGCGTTTGATCCGGGTCTTTTTGACCGTCGTTGAAGCGGGCGGCATCTCGGCCGCGCAAACTGCGCTCAACACCACCCAACCGACCATCAGTGCGCAATTGGCGACGCTGGAAGCGCGGGTGGGATTTCGACTGTGCGAGCGCGGTCGCGGCGGATTTTCGGTGACGCCCAAGGGTGGTCAGTTTGTCGAAGCGGCCCGCCGATTGCTGGCGGCAGCCGAAGGTTTCCGGGTTGAGGTCCAGCACATCAATCGCAAAGTGTCGGGCAACATCAATATCGGTTTGCTCGGCCAGATCGATCCTGTTGCCAACAAGAAAATCGCCCTGGCCATCGCGCGTTTAAGGGCTCGTCATGAAGGCCTGTATTTCCACTTCACGGAACTGTCGTCGTCGCTGCTGGAAGAGAAAATCATCAATAGCCATATCGATCTGGCGATCGGTTACTTCTGGCACCGCTTGCCCAACATCGATTACTTCCCCTTGTTCCAGGAAACCCAGATCGCCTACTGCGCCCCGGCTCACCCGCTGTTTGAGCACGTGGGGGATCTGACCCGGGATGACGTCCGCGATTACGACTGGGTATGGCCCAGTCACCCCTTGCCGGAAATGCCTGCACCCACCTCGATCGAACGCCTGACCGTGCTCACCGACAGCATGGACGGCGCGGCGCTGCTCATTCTGTCGGGGCAGCATTTGGGCTTTTTGCCGCAGCACTATGCGGCGAAGCATGAACAGCTGGGGCAGTTGCATCCGCTGAATCCCGAGCTGCTGCGTTATGAGGTGGGGTTTCATGCGGCGGTTCGGCATTCGGCGCGGCAGCGGGATCTGGTGAGTGCGTTCCTGAATGAGCTAATCGATATTTTCAATTCTTAATCGCTATCTCGCTGGCCGGGATGACGTCGATCCGTGCCACGGGCCCCGTCAAGTGCGCCAACTCCGCGTTGTGCTGGGCGATGATGTCTTCGGCGGCGAGGTTGCCGTTGTCGACGGTGGAATGCGCGTCGGCGGCGAGCACCACGTCATAGTTCAGGTTCAGGGCCTGGCGGACGGTGGCGTTGACGCAATAGTCGGTTTGCAGCCCGCAGATGATCAGGCGGTCGGAGCCAAAATCTTGCAGTAGGGCTTGTAAGTGGGTCTGGTAGAACGAATCTCGATTGGTTTTTCGCACCCGACGGTCTTGCGGTGAAGTCTTCAGGCTTTCGGCCAGTTGCCAGCCTTCAGAACCATGTTGCAGCTGGTCGCCCTTTTCTTCGTGCTGGATGAGGATGACCGGAATCCCTGCCTCCCTGGCCTTGGCACTCAGGCCGTTTATATTCTCGATGACGCGTTTGATCTTAAAACATTCGTACTCGCCAGTGCACAAGGCGTGCTGGACGTCGATGATCAGCAATGCAGTGGTCATGGGCTCAGGCCTTAAAGTAGTCCTTCAGATTAAGGGGTACGCCACCTGCTCCCTGGGGCCGAGCGAAGAGTGCGTACCGTCGATAATGCCGTAAAACACCTACGATGGAATAGCTTGAAATCGCTGCCTGTCCGCGAATTTATCCAGTCGGACACAGCCCGCCCCAACACCGCTAAGCTGAATTGAAAATTCATTAAACCACATCAACTATTACGGTATTACTTTATCTATTGTAACGAACAACATTAAACACTTCCAAAGCACAATAAGTGTGGTCATACCCGGGTCATTGCTTTAGGGTGAATCTTCGATATCGAGAAGTTTCGCCAGGGACTGCGACCTGTTTAATGACAGGACTGCGGCTTTGCCGCTGGCTCTTAATGGATTTCAGCCAGTGACGTGTAAGTAATACCTGACCGTTCTATTTGAACGCTATGGGTACTTACAATCCTGATTCCCGCTGATGCCGTTATATTCATTGAGCACATATGATATGAGTGACAACAAAGTCCTTGTCTTGCGCACTTGCGCCAACGACATGTCGGACCATGCCGGCCAAGTCTGGCCGGACGCCGGCCTGGTGGTGTGCAAGCACTGGAAGCCCAGCAAGAAACTCGAGAACGGCCTGGTCGGCTTATTGTGGGGAGAAGGTTCCTCTACTCAACTGAGTTTGCGAGCCGATGCCAAATGGGTTGTGTGCGAAGTTCACATTGGTCACATTATAAAACTTGATGAAGACGGCATGATCAAGTTTCCGGAGGCGGAAGTTGTTCACACAGGCACTCAAGACAGTTCGATCAATTACATTGCAGCGCACATTGAACACTATCAATCAGCAAACATCCCTTTAATCGACACCCCACTTGAATCACCAAATAAAACCTCCAGTCGCGAATTCGAAAGTCGGCGAGCACAGGGTTACAGTCCTTTCGGCATCGGCGCTAAAACCGACGCCTCGCAAACTTTCGAAACTGCTGTGTACGGCAGTACGCTCACGGGTGGGCATCAAAGTTATCTGCTGGCGGGTTACGGCAGTACGGAAACAGCCGGCGGTCAGAGCTCATTGATTGCCGGTTACGGCAGCACCCTGACGGCCGCCGACAGCAGCTCATTGACCGCCGGGTATGGCAGTACGGAAATGGCTGGCGATGACAGCTCGCTGATCGCCGGGTACGGCAGCACCCAGATCGCCGGGCAGAAAAGCACGCTGACCGCCGATTACGGCAGCAGCCAGACCGCCCAGGACGGCAGCACCCTCACCGCCGGTTACGGCAGTACCGAAACGGCGGGAAGCGACAGCTCGCTGACCGCAGGCTATGGCAGCACTCAAACCGCCCAAGAGGGCAGCGCCCTCACCGCCGGCTACGGCAGCACCGAAACAGCCGGATCGGATAGCGCCTTGATTGCCGGTTACGGCAGCACGCAAACGGCGGGACAGGACAGTACGTTGACCGCGGGTTACGGCACCACCCAAACCGCCCAAGACAGCAGCGCCCTCACCGCTGGCTATGGCAGCACCGGCACAGCGGGGCCGGAAAGCTCCTTGATCGCCGGTTACGGCAGCACCCAAACAGCCGGCCACGAAAGCACCCTGACCGCCGGGTATGGCAGCACCCAAACCGCCCAGGAGAACAGTTCCCTCACGGCCGGTTACGGCAGTACACAAACAGCCGGTCATGAAAGCACGCTAACCGCCGGGTATGGCACCACCCAGACCGCACAGGAAAGCAGTTCGCTCACCGCAGGCTACGGCAGCACCGCAACGGCCGGGCACGACAGTTCGCTGATCGCCGGATACGGCAGTACGCAAACGGCCGGTTATGAGAGCACGCTGACCGCCGGCTACGGCAGCACTCAGACTGCCCAGGAAAGCAGTTCCCTGACGGCAGGCTATGGCAGCACCGGAACCGCCGGGTACGCCAGTTCCCTGATCGCCGGTTATGGCACGACCCAGACCGCAGGCTATGAAAGCAGTCTGACGGCGGGTTACGGCAGCACCCTCACCGCTCAGGAAAGCAGCTCCCTTACCGCCGGTTACGGCAGTACGGAAACCGCCGGCGGCGACAGTTCGCTTATCGCTGGCTACGGCAGCACTCAGACCGCCGGTTATGACAGCAGTCTGACCGCCGGCTATGGCAGCACCCTCACCGCGCAGGACGGCAGTTCTCTCACGGCCGGTTACGGGACCACGGAAACCGCCGGGCATGAGAGTTCGCTGATCGCCGGCTACGGCAGCACGCAAACCGCCGGCCACGACAGCACGCTGACGGCAGGTTACGGCAGCACCCTCACCGCTCGGGAAAACAGTTCACTCACGGCCGGCTACGGCAGCACCCAGACGGCGGGTTACAAAAGCACTCTGACCGCTGGTTATGGCAGTACGCAAACCGCACGGGAAAGCAGTGTTCTCACCGCCGGCTACGGCAGTACGGGAACCGCCGGTAGCAACAGTTCGCTGATCGCCGGATACGGCAGCACGCAAACCGCTGGCTACGAGAGCACGCTGACGGCAGGTTATGGCAGCACCCTCACCGCTCAGGACAACAGCTCCCTCACCGCGGGTTATGGCAGCACCGAAACCGCCGGCTACGAAAGTTCGTTGATCGCCGGTTACGGCAGCACGCAAACCGCCGGTTACGACAGCACGCTGACGGCGGGTTACGGCAGCACCCTCACCGCTCAGGACAGCAGCTCCCTTACCGCCGGTTATGGCAGCACCGAAACCGCGGGTCAGGACAGCTCCTTGATCGCCGGCTATGGCAGTAGCCTGACCAGCGGCATCCGCAGCTTCCTCACGGCCGGATACGGCAGCACATTGATCAGCGGATTGCGCAGTGTATTGACCGCCGGTTATGGCAGCAGCCTGACCTCCGGCATGCACAGCACCCTGACCGCCGGATACGGCAGCAACCAGATCGCCAGTTATCAAAGCTCATTGATCGCCGGCCCCGACAGCACGCAAATTGCCGGGCACAAAAGCATGTTGATTGCCGGTAAGGACAGCTCACAGACCGCGGGTTATCGCAGCACCCTCATCGCGGGCGCCGGCAGCGTCCAGACCGCGGGTGATCGCAGCAAATTGATAGCCGGCAAGGACAGCACCCAAATCGCCGGCGACCGCAGCAAGCTGTTGGCGGGCAGCAATAGCCACCTCACGGCCGGTGATCGCAGCAAGCTGACGGCGGGCGATGACTGTACGTTGATGGGCGGCGATAAAAGCGTTTTGACGGCGGGCAAAAACAGCATCCTGGTGGGCGGCGCCCGCAGCAAGCTGATTGGCAGCCTGGGTTCAACGTTGACCGGAGGCGAGAATGCGACGTTGATTTTCCGATGCTGGAACGGCAAGCGATTCAAGAATGTCGTGGCGCATACCGGCAAGGATGGCGTGGAAGCGCATGTGCCGTATCAGGTGGACGAGGCGGATAACCTCGTCACCAAGCCCGACGAATAACCTTGTCGGTCGGGCCACCCTCGCAGCTTGAGGGTGGCCATGGACTTACGCCTTAGTAGCCGAGCGACAACCCCGTATTCCTGCGCGGGTCGTTGGCCCCATAGAAGCGGTTCTTGCCCACCGGTTTGCCTTCCAGCGAAGGCGCGCCCACCAGGATCGCCGCCAAATGGTTGGCATCCTGCGGCCCGGCAAACTTGTGGCCCCAGCCCTCAAGCATCTTCACCGTGTTCGGACTGGTGGTGAAGGTCTCCAGGTTGGTCTCTTCCGGCAGCCATTGCTGGTGGAACCGGGGCGCATCGACCGCTTCCTGGATGTTCATGCCGTAGTCGATCACGTTGAGCATGGTCAGCAAGGTGGCGGTGATGATGCGACTGCCGCCGGGGGTGCCGACAACCATGACCACTTTGCCGTCCTTGGTGACGATGGTCGGGCTCATGGACGACAGCGGTGCCTTGCCGGGAGCAATGGCGTTGGCTTCGCCTTGCACCAGGCCGTACATGTTGGGCACGCCGATTTTCGAGGTGAAGTCGTCCATTTCGTCGTTGAGGATGACCCCGGTTTTGCTGGCCATCACACCGGCACCGAACCAGTCGTTGAGGGTGTAGGTCACTGACACCGCGTTGCCCCATTTATCGACGATGGAGTAATGCGTGGTGTTGCTGCCTTCATGGGGCGCTACACCGGGTTTGAGCTCGCGGGACACGCCGGCTTTTTGCGGATTGATCGCCGCGCGGATTTTGGTCGCGTAGTTCTTGTCCAGCAGGTGCTCGATCGGGTTTTTAACGAAATCCGGGTCGCCGAGGTAGCTGTTGCGGTCCACATAGGCATGGCGCATCGCTTCGATCTGGTAATGCATGCCCTGGGCCGAGTGGTAGCCCAGATCCTTCATCGGGTAGCCTTCGAGAATGTTCATGATCTCGCAGATCACCACACCACCGGAGCTGGGCGGCGGTGCCGACACCACGTGATAACCGCGGTAGTCACACTCGATCGGCGCCAGTTCGCGGGTCTTGTATTTGTCGAGGTCGGCCTGGGTGATGATGCCCTTGTTGGCCTGGCTGGAAGTGACGATGGCGTCGGCCACCCAACCTTTGTAGAAACCGTCTTCGCCCTTCTCGGAAATTTCCCGCAGGGTTTTGGCCAGATCCTTCTGCACCAGTTTTTGCCCGACCTGCATCGGTTCGCCATTGCTGAGGAAGATCGCGCCGGAATCCTTGATGTCCTTCTTGAACACGTCGGTGGCGTATTCCAGCAATTCGACATCGCCCTGCTCCAGCACAAAACCGTCTTCGGCAAGTTTGATCGCCGGGGCGATTACTTCCTTGCGCGGTTTGGTCCCGTATTTCTTCAGCGCCAGTTCCATTCCGGACACGGTGCCGGGCACGCCAACGGCCAAGTGACCTCGGGTGCTCAGGTCCGGCACGACGTTGCCCTCTTTGTCGAGGTACATGTCTGCTGTCGCGGCCAGCGGCGCTTTTTCGCGGAAATCGAGGAAAGTCTTGCGCCCGTCCGCCAGTTGAACGGTCATGAATCCACCGCCCCCCAGGTTACCCGCAGCGGGATAAACCACCGCCAGCGCATAACCCACGGCGACAGCAGCATCGACGGCGTTGCCACCGTTCTTGAGCACATCGACGCCTACATGGGAGGCCAGGTGCTGGGCCGTGACAACCATGCCGTTTTCGGCCGCGACCGGGGCCACGGAGGCTGCGTAAGCACTGAGGCAACTGAGCGCCAATGAGGTCGCAATCAGCGATTTGGCAAAAGGTTCGAACTTCATGAGTCGGTCTCTTTTTGTTTTTAGGCTCTGTTTAAAAACGGAGAAAACGCTTCAAAGCAGACGCAAGTATGGCCGGGATTGCGTTTTGCGCCTCCTCGCCGAGGCAGTATGCTTGGCCTCTGTTCAGCCCTTCTGAGGAGTTCGCCGGCATGACTTACACCTTCACCACTCTGGCGTCCCCGGTCGGCGAGCTGAAACTGGTTGCGAAAGATTCAAGACTGGCCGCCATCCTCTGGGAAAACGACAAGCCGAACCGGGTTCGGCTTGGCCCGATGAGCGAGGCACCGGATAACCCGATCCTCCTACGCGCCGTTCAGCAGTTGCAGGAATACTTTTCCGGCACGCGCAATAGCTTCGATCTGGAACTGGATTTTGCCGGGACGGACTTTCAGAAGAAGGTGTGGCAGGCGCTGCTGACCATTCCGTTTGGCGAGACGCGCAGTTACAGCGAGATCGCCGAGCAGATCGGCAATCCAAGCGCAGTCCGGGCGGTGGGCGCGGCGAATGGCAAGAACCCGATTTCGATTGTTGCGCCGTGCCATCGGGTGATTGGGGCGTCGGGGAAGTTAACGGGGTTTGCCGGCGGACTTGAGGCAAAGGAACGGTTGTTGACGCTGGAAGGTTGCGAGTGGTCCGGGGCTAGCCGGACGGGCGAGCTGTTTTAAGCCGACTGCCCCCCGATCTCTGTGGCGAGGGAGCTTGCTCCCGCTCCAGTGCGCAGCACTGGCAAAAATCTCCGACTAAGCCAGTATTTTGGGGCCGCTTCGCAGCCCAGCGCGAGCAAGCTCGCTCGCCACGGGGTTAAGGGTTCAGATCTCGGGACTCAGGTCTCAGGTAGCGGTGAAGATATTTTTCATCGCCGCATACTGCAGCAGCATGATGGTCTTCGCATCGCAGATCTCCCCGCGATAAAACGCCTCGAGCGCCTCGTCGAATGTCCACTCCAGCACTTCCAGTTCTTCGGTTTCTTCTTCCAGCCCGCCACCCTCGCTGACTTTCGACGCTGCGTCATATTCAGCGATGAAGAAGTGCAGTTTTTCGGTGACCGAGCCTGGGCTCATGTAGGCCTCGAACACCTTTTGCACGTGGTGCACGCGATAACCGGTTTCCTCTTCGGCTTCGGCGCGGATGCGTTCTTCAGGTGCCGCGCCTTCGAGCAGCCCCGCCGCCACTTCGATCAGCAAACCATCGTGGCCGTTGACAAACACCGGCAACCGAAACTGACGCGTCAGGACGACGGTTCTTTTGTCGCGGTTGAACAACAGAATCGCCACGCCATTGCCACGGTCGTACACCTCGCGGGTCTGGCGCTGCCAGTCGCCGTTGTTACGCAGATAGTCGAAGGTGATTTTCTTCAGCAAGTACCAGTCGTGGGACAACACCTGGGACTCGATGATGTTGACCCGCTCGGCTGTGTTCGCCATCACAACGCATCCTTTTTTCGTCAGAAGGTCCCCATGGTAGGCGAAAACCAAAAAGCCCGGCATCTCTGCCGGGCTTCTTTTTACTGCTGGCTGGCGACGTCAGGTATCGCGCTGTCTTCCTGTGAAGAGAGCTGCTTGCCATTGATCAACGGCCCGTAACGACGGCTGAACTCCCAGCTGTAAGGCACGTGGTCCCTATTGACCCCGTTGTCCCAATTCACCGACCAAGTCATCAGGCCTTTGATCGAAAGCCCCTTGGCGTCGAGACGCTTGAAGGCATTCACCACTGCCGCCGGATTGATCACGTAACCGGTGGCCGCCGCGTCGACGTTGGCAGGCAGGCCGATCACGAATTTGTCCGCCGGGATCTTCGTGAACCCGCGAGTGCCGCTCACCAGGCTTTCGGTCAGGTAAAACAGGAAGTCCTCTTTCATCGCGTCGTTGTTCTGGGCAATCCACGCGCCATTGCCGTTATTGGCTTCCGGCACCCAGATTCCGTCGCCGCCCTGGTTGTAATACTGCGGGGCGATGAAGTCGTAATAGCCTTCCAGGGCCTGGAGGTAGCCGACGTATTTGCCGGCGGTGGTCAGGTACGGAAACTCCGGCGCCATGCTGATGATGAAGTGTTTGCCTTCACCGGCGTAATGGTCCTTGACCAGCTTCAGCGCGGCAGGCAGGACGCTCTTGTTGTCGGCGAAATCAATCGCGCTCTGTTCAAGATCGATGTCCAGCCCATCGAAGCCGTAGGTTTCCACCAGACGGATGATTTCGTTGGCCAGCGGCTGTTCGTTACCTTTGTGCAACTCGATGTGCGCGTCGGCGCCACCGAGGGAAATCAGCACCGCCCTGCCCTGACTGTTCAGCACGCCGACCTGGCGACGGAACTCGGCGTCGGACAAGTTGTACGGCTTGAAGGTCGGGATGCCGTTGCCCTTCATGAAGGCCACGGCCACCACGTTGTAATCCTTGGGCACATCCCGCAGCGCGATGTTGGCGAACTGGCCACGCTGATAACCGTCGCTCGGCCCGGCGGGCCAGTTGTGCCAGAAGCCCATGAGGATCTTTTTGCCGGCAATACTCGGCATCAACGAAGCGGCGTCGGCGAGTGGCGATTTCAATAACGTAAAGTCGAATTTTGACATGTTCTATTCCTTCAGAACGTGTGGGGGGATTAACACTGCGGGCTTACTTGAAGTCCACGTCAAACGCTTGGTAGAAGGCGTTGCCGGTGTTGGCCACGATCCACATCAGCACGATCACGTGATGGCCTTTCTTGTTGCCCGGCAATTTCACTTCGTGGTTGATCTTGGCTTTCATCTCGGCGGAATGGCTGTAGTACGGGACCTGGGTGTAGAAGTCGTCGAAGAACGATGTCGGCTCCAGTTGCGCACGGCCGATGCGCTGTTCCGGGCTCCAGCCATCCTTGGTGATGAACCAGCTGTAGCCACGGGTGACATGGGGCGCGGTGTATTCCCAGGTGACCTTGAAGGTCTGGCCCGGATCGACGTTCAACAAGGGCCAGGTGAAGGGGCGGCCGAGCCTGACGCTCATTTCCTTGTTGGTGAAGTTGATGCAGTCTCGGGCATCCGTCTTGCCACCGCTGAGGATGTAGCGGTCGGCAGGTGGCGTGACACTGTCGCTGTCGGTTTGATACGGCGCCGCGAAGGGCCCCGCCGTCAGCGAAGGGAAGTTCTTGCCGCCTTCCATTTCGTTGACTTGCCAGCTACTCAGCAACCCCAGCTCTACGGCGACCGCACCGCGGCTGGAGGGGGAGGTGACACGACCGTGTCGAAGTTGAGGTTGAGTCTGTGGTTGGTTCATTTTTTCACTCCGTTGATTTTGAGAACTCTCCTTCCTGAGGAGAGGCCTCCAACCTAACGGCGCTGTTTTTTTTGTCCATCAGCCCATTTGAGCCCCGAATGAACCCGCCTTCGCAGATCACTCGCAAATACTGGATATAAAACCAGTACCCTGATCCAAGTCCTACGTCCTGTGTAGCAAAAGGATTACATCACCAGGTAGCAATCGGGGCATCGTACCGACTAGGGAAGCTGTGCCTTGTATTCCTTTTCGTATTGGCCGGCCAGGGCCTCTTTCTGCTTGTCGTCGAGCAGCTTGCCGGCCATCTGGAAGAACTTCTGCTCTTCCTCTTCCAAGTGATGATGAACCTTCTCGGACAGCTTCTTGGCGGTCGCCAGCCAGGCCGGGCTGGACATTTGTGTCTCATCCAGCTCTTCCATCATTTCGTCCATCTCATGGTGTTCGGAGATGGCGTGGCGGCTGAGATCGACGCCATTGTCGAACGCCATCAGCGGGATGTAGAAATGGCGCTCTTCGGCGGTTTCGTGGGCCTGGAGTTCAGACTTGAGCTGCTTGTAAGCCTCGACCCGCTCCGGGGTGTCGCCGTTGGTCTTGATGAGCGCTTTGGCATAGGTGCGCTGGCGGTCGTGACTTTCACGCAGGGCTTCAAAAATATTCACGGGTGATCCTCATTGGCCGCGTTCCGGAAGGACGCTCTTCAGGCTAGACATCCGGGCGCGAGCGAGGGTTCCACTCAAGGGGCTGGAACAACCGCAGGGGGTCGCGTTAGGCTTGCGGCTGTTGCCCCTCATGGCCATAAGGATTGAGCTGATGGAACTGCGTATCGAACAGTCGCAAAACCCCACCGAAGCCGAGGAGCAGGCGATCCTGCTGCCGTTGCGCGCCTATAACGCTTCAAAGGCCGGCGTTTCGAAGCAGGAGCCCATTGCCCTGCTGATTCGCGACGAGCATGACGAGATTCTTGGCGGTCTGTATGGTCGGGTTTTTTATCAGTGGTTGTACATCGAGTTGCTATCGGTACCGGAACAGGGTCGGGGACAAGGCATAGGCTCGAAGTTGATGCGGATGGCCGAAGACGTGGCGCGGGAGAAGGAATGCATCGGGGTCTGGCTCGACACCTTCGACTTCCAGGCGCCGGAGTTCTACAAGAAGCTGGGCTACAGCGAGGTGGGGCAGATTGTCGACTACCCGCCGGGGCATAAGCGCTTCTTTTTCCAGAAGCGCCTGATCAACGACGCATAACCTGCTCGTATGATCCACACCATCCAACTGTAGGAGTGAGCCTGCTCGCGATCGCGGAGTGACATCCAACATTGATGTCGACTGACCCGCCGCTATCGCGAGCAGGCTCACTCCTACAGGGGATGGGGGTCAACGCCTCAGGTCAGAGGCAGGTCGCCAGCGCCGCCAGGCGGCGCTTGGCCACAAAGTCATCTTGCTGTGCGTAGTAACTCAACACGGTGCCTGACGCATCGGTGGTCACGTCGACAAAGGACTCCGCAGAACGCGTGTAAACGGTGGACCCACCCTTCTCTCCCGGCTGCAAATACGCGCCGGCATCGACACCGAACACCGCCTCGTCCTGCCAGGAAAACTGCACGCACTGGGCGACGACTTTTTCCGGCTTGTCCGATTTCAGGGTTTTGTAAGGGGCTTTGGTGCGGGCATCGTTCATCACCGAGCCGGCGCATCCCGCCAGCAACGTCACGGCCAGCGCCACCATCAGAATTCGCATTGTGTTCGCTCATCAAGAAAAAGCGGACTGTATCACCGTGGCACGGCGTATCGTTCTGCTTTACTTCATTTATACCGCGACATCGCGTGACGATTCGCGCACCCTGTCGCGCCATTAACGTCGCATCGCCCGTTTTTTCCGGGCTCATTTTCTGGAAAGGTCATGACACCCAACGCCGAGTATTACAAACCGACCGCCGAATACGCTGACAAGCTGATCAGCCAGATCGGTCAGACGCCGTCCTGGATCGCCAAGCGCATTGGCGTCACCGACAAACGAATCCGTTACATCCTCGACGGCGAACGCACCGTCAAAGGCGAAACCACGCCGATCCAGATGACCTACCCCGAGCAGTTTGCCCTCGAGTGCCTGGCGGCTGCGGCCAAGGCCAGCAAGAAGCAATCTTCGTAAACCCGGGCCTCAAGGAGCGACCATGGCGGCAACCGAACAGCAACACGAGAAAGCGCTGAAGAAGTTTCTCGATGAGCGTCCTGAGCTGCGCAATGAGCTCGACAACCTCAACCCGCTGTTGGCCCAGGCCAAAGGCGAGACCGCGGCGCAATATCGTGACGAGCGCTTGCATGAGGCCTTCGAGGCCGAAGCCGAGCGCCTGGGTCTGTTTGCCTGGGAGCTGACATTGCAATTGACCGCCGTGACGCCTGAAGACTACGATTCTCAGCGTCTTGAAGTGCACAAGGAAGTGGCCGAGATGGCCGGTATGGACTGGCTGGAGTATTGCGAACTACATGGATTGATCAAGTGACCCTGATGGTCGCTGCCTGAGGACGACTTTCGCCGATGTTGCCATCCCTCTCGACTTCTCGCGCCAGCCCGGGCCATCTTCATATCCAGAAATGGCGCGGACGCATCGGCATGGTGCTGGTGGCCGCGCTCTCGGTGCTCGCCGGCATGACTGACGCCATCGGCTTCATGGCCAGCGGCGACTTTGTCTCCTTCATGAGCGGCAACACCACCCGCCTCGCCGTGGCCATCAGCGACGGCGATCTCGGGCTGACCCTGCGCCTGCTGATTCTCGTGACCACCTTCATTGTCGGCAACGCCTTGGGCATTGTCGTCAGCCGCCTCGGTGGCCGCCGGGCGCTGCCCTTGCTGCTGGGCATCGCAATGCTGCTCTGCGGCGCCGCGGCCTGGCCTTTTGACGAACAATTGCCGGCACTGCTGGCGACAATCATCGCCATGGGCATGCTCAACGCGGCGGTGGAGGAAGTGAACGGCTTGCCGGTCGGCCTCACTTACGTCACCGGCGCCCTGTCGCGCTTCGGGCGTGGGCTGGGGCGCTGGATGCTCGGTGAGCGGCGTAATGGCTGGCGGGTTCAGTTGATTCCCTGGACGGGGATGTTTGCCGGTGCCGTGCTCGGCGCGGTGCTGGAACACCACCTTGGGCTCAAGGCGTTGTTTGTCAGCGGGTTGCTGGCGGGCGCGATTGGATTGCTGTCGCTGAAGATTCCACGGCGATGGCAGTTGGGGTATATGCCGCGTTGAGCGGGTTATCACGTTCCGCATTGATGTCGCCTGACAGGCCGCTATCGCGAGCTGGCTCGCTCCCGCAGGGTTCTGTGGTGGATTTCAGTGTCATGCACCACCAAATACCTTGCAGGAGCGAGCCTGCTCGCGATGGCCGCGACTCGGTCTACGAGTAAACCCCCTTCGCCGCACTCGCGATAAAGCTTTATCATGACCGCAGTTTTGCTGATCGAGTCCGTCATGAAGTTCGCCATCGCGCTGTTTTCCGCCGCCCATGCGCCCTCCTCGCGCCGTGCCTTGCTGTTTGCCCAGGCAGCGCTGGCCGGCGGGCATGAGATTGTCCGGCTGTTTTTCTATCAGGACGGCGTCTACAACGCCTCCGGCAGCGTGGTCACGCCGCAGGATGAGCAGGACCTGCCCAAGCAATGGCGCGCCTTTGTCACCGAGCATCAGCTGGATGGCGTCGTGTGCATTGCCGCCGCCCTGCGCCGTGGCGTGTTGAACGCAGAGGAAGCCGGACGCTATCAGCGTGACGCCGTTGCCGTGGGCGCGCCGTGGGAATTGTCCGGCCTCGGCCAGTTGCATGACGCGGTGCAAGACGCTGACCGCCTGATCTGTTTCGGAGGCGCGTGAGATGGCTAAATCCTTGTTGATTATCAGCCGCCAGGCCCCGTGGTCCGGGCCGAACGCTCGGGAAGCGCTGGACATCGTGCTGGCTGGTGGCGCGTTCGACCTGCCGATTGGCTTGCTGTTTCTCGATGACGGGGTGTTCCAGCTCGCTGCGAAACAGGACGCCAAGGCCCTGCAACAAAAAGACCTGAGCGCCAACCTGCAAGCGTTGCCGATGTTCGGTGTGGAAGACCTGTATGTCTGTGGCCACAGCGCTGCCGAACGAGGTCTGGACCTCAACGGTCGGTCGCTTGAAGAAGCCCGGGTGCTGGCCACCCAGGAAATCACCGCACTTATTGACCGTTACGACCAGGTGATCACCCTCTGATGTCGACTTTGCATGTGTTGTCTCATTCCCCGTTCGGCGATGACCGCCTGACCAGTTGCCTGCGCGTGATCGGCACAAACGACGCGTTGCTGCTGACCGGCGACGCCGTCTATGCGTTGCAACCGGGCACCGCGCCGTTCAACGCGCTGAATGCCCGCCCGTTGAACCTGTTCGTACTGGCCGAAGACGCCCAGGCCCGTGCGTTGGCGGTTCCTGACGCGGCCAAAGCCATTGATTACCCCGCCTTCGTCGAGTTGTCGATTCACTACGACAAGGTGAACAGTTGGCTATGAATTCCCTGACAGTCGGCGCACGCGCCATCAAGTTGGACAAGGACGGTTTCCTGGTCGAACTGAGTGACTGGTCGAGCGAGGTGGCCAGCGCCCTCGCCGCCGCCGAAGACATCCAGTTGAGCCCGGAGCACTGGGAAATCCTCGAATTGCTCCGCACCTTCTACGCCGAATTCCAGCTATCCCCGGCCACCCGTCCGCTGATCAAGTACACCGCGTTGAAGCTCGGCCCGGAAAAAGGCAACAGCCTGCACCTCAACCGACTGTTCAAAGGCACCCCTGCCAAACTCGCCGCGAAACTGGCGGGCCTGCCCAAACCGACGAATTGCTTATGACTGACTTTCCAGCGCTGACCCTCGAAACGCCCGCCGAACACCCATTCGCCCAGTTCGTGCGGATCCTCGGCAAAGGCAAGCGCGGTGCCCGCGACCTGACCCGGGCCGAAGCGCGTGAAGCCATGGGCATGGTGCTCGACGACAAGGTCGAGGACACCCAGCTCGGCGCGTTCCTGATGCTGTTGCGGCACAAGGAAGAAAGCGCCGAGGAAATGGCCGGTTTCACCGAGGCCCTGCGCGAACGGTTGAACCCGCCAGCCCTGGCGGTAGACCTGGACTGGCCGACGTACGCAGGCAAGAAGCGTCACCTGCCGTGGTACCTGCTGGCGGCCAAATGCCTGGCGCAAAACGGCGTGCGCATCTTCATGCACGGCGGCGGCGCCCATACGGCCGGCCGGCTCTACACCGAACAACTGCTGGAAGGGTTGAACATCCCGTTGTGCCGCGACTGGCAACAGGTCGGCTCGGCGCTCGATAACGGCGGCCTGGCGTTTATGCCGCTGGTGGATTGGGCACCGCAGCTTCAGCGCATGATCGACCTGCGCAACACCTTGGGCCTGCGTTCGCCGATCCACTCCCTCACCCGCATTCTCAACCCGTTGGGTGCTCGCTGCGGCCTGCAAAGCATTTTCCACCCGGGTTACCAGGCGGTGCATCGCGATGCCAGCGGCTTGCTCGGCGACACCGCGATTGTGGTCAAGGGCGACGGTGGCGAAATCGAGATCAACCCGGATGCCGACAGCCACCTGTACGGCACCACCGGCGGCGAAAGCTGGGACGAGGAATGGCCGCAGTTGTCGAGTCAACGCCACGTCAAACCCGCCTCGCTCGATCCTGAACATTTGAAAGCCGTCTGGCGCGGTGACGTGGTCGACAGCTACCCGCAAATGGCCTTGATTTCGACCATGGCCCTCGCATTGCGTGGCCTCGGTCAGACCCGGGAACACGCCTTCGAAACGGCGCAGCAGTATTGGGACGCTCGGGACAGATCGATTTAACCGATCATAACCCTCGAACCTTTGCGCTATTTAATCGAACCTATATGAATAGACTCCTCTCCAACGCTTATTGATTGAGGAGTCTTGAACATGGGTTTGTTAGTTGAAGGTCGCTGGCAGGACCAGTGGTACGAAAGCAGCAAGGACGGCGCGTTCCAGCGCGAACAGGCGCAACGTCGCAACTGGCTGACCGCCGACGGCAAGCCCGGCCCGACGGGCGTCGGTGGCTTTGCAGCCGAAGCTGGCCGCTATCACCTTTATGTATCCCTCGCCTGTCCGTGGGCGCATCGCACGCTGATCCTGCGCAAACTCAAAGGCCTCGAAAACCTGATCGACGTCTCGGTGGTCAGCTGGTTGATGTTGGAAAACGGCTGGACCTTCGACCAGAACCTGGGCTCGACCGGCGACAAACTCGATCATTTCAATTTCATGCACCAGCGCTACACCGCCGATACCGCCGACTACACCGGCCGCGTCACCGTGCCGGTGCTCTGGGACAAACAGCAAAACCGCATCGTCAACAATGAATCAGCGGAGATCATCCGCATGTTCAACGGCGCCTTTGATGACCTGACCGGCAATGACCTGGATTTCTACCCGCCCCCCTGCGCGGCGAGATCGATGCGTTGAATGAGCGGATTTATCCGGCCGTGAACAACGGCGTTTATCGCGCAGGGTTTGCCACGTCACAGCAGGCGTATGAAGAAGCGTTTGATGATGTGTTTGCCGAACTGGATCGATTGGAGCAACTGCTGGGCGCCAACCGTTACCTGGTCGGCGAGTACCTGACCGAAGCGGATATTCGGCTGTTCACCACGCTGATTCGCTTTGATGCGGTGTATCACGGCCACTTCAAGTGCAACCTGCGGCGGATTGCCGATTATCCGAATCTGTCGAACTGGCTGCGGGAGATTTACCAATGGCCGGGCGTTGCCGAGACGGTGGATTTTCAGCACATCAAAAATCATTACTACGGCAGCCACAAGACCATCAACCCGACCGGGATTGTGCCGAAAGGGACGGCGCAGGATTTCACAGCAACCCATGATCGGGCGCGGTTGAACGGGAAAGGGGTTTGGCGCAGGGCCTGAGGTTTGTGCCGTTTTTGAGGCCCCCAATCGCTAGCAGGCTAGCTCCCACACTGGATTTTTGTCGTTCTCAAATCCCCTGTGGAAGCTAGCCTGCCAGCGATGGGCCGGGGTCGCGCTCGACCGACTCGGTCCGATCAGACTTGCGCCTGAGCCCCTTCAAACCAGGCCAGTTTCTCGCGCAATTGCACCACTTCCCCAACGATCACCAGCGTCGGCGCATGCACTTCATGCTCCGCCACCAGTCGAGGAAGATCAGCCAGCGTGCCGGTAAATACCCGCTGATTGACCGTGGTGCCCTGCTGAATCAGCGCCGCTGGGGTGTCCGCCCCGCGACCGTGCTTGATCAGTTGCTCGCAGATGATCGGCAAGCCCACCAGCCCCATGTAAAACACCAGGGTTTGTGCCGGCGCAACCAGGTCGGCCCACGGCAAGTCGGTGGAACCGTCCTTCAAGTGCCCGGTGACAAATCGCACCGACTGCGCGTAATCGCGATGGGTCAGCGGAATCCCGGCATATGCCGCGCAACCGCTGGCGGCGGTGATACCCGGCACGACCTGGAACGGGATGCCATGGGCCGCCAGTTCTTCGATCTCTTCACCGCCACGACCGAAGATGAACGGATCACCGCCCTTCAATCGCACGACCCGCTTGCCTTGCTTGGCCAGGTCGACCAATTGCTGATTGATCTGGTCCTGCGGCACCGCGTGATCGGCGCGACGCTTGCCGACGTAGACCCGCTCGGCATCGCGACGGCACAGATCGAGAATCGCCGGGGCGACCAGGCGGTCGTAGAGCACCACATCGGCTTGCTGCATCAGGCGCAAGGCACGGAAGGTCAGCAAGTCAGGATCACCGGGGCCCGCGCCCACCAAATACACTTCACCGGTGGCGACCGGCGCTTCGCCATTGATCTTCGCCAGCATCAGGCGTTCGGCTTCAGCACCCTGCCCGGCCAGTTGCCGGTCGGCAATCGGGCCCTGGAACACATCCTCCCAGAATGCCCGACGCTGCTGCACGTCCGGGAACAGGCGTTTGACCTGGCTGCGAAAACGCGCCGCCAGACCGGCCAATTGACCGTAGGTGGACGGAATCCAGGTTTCCAGTTTGGCGCGGATCAGCCGCGCCAGCACCGGCGCATCGCCGCCGCTGGACACCGCAATGATCAAGGGAGAACGGTCGACGATCGCCGGGAATATCACGCTGCACAAAGCCGGCGCATCCACCACATTGACCGGCACGCAACGCCGATGGGAATCAGCGGAAACTTGCGCGTTCAGCGGTTCGTCATCGGTGGCGGCGATGACCAGCCCGCAACCGTCCAGGTCCGCTTCGACGTAGCCCCGTAACAGGCACTCGCCGCCGCTGCCGACAACCAGCTCGCGCAGTTGCGGTTCGATTTCAGGTGCGACCACCCGCAGCAGCGCACCGGCTTCGGCCAGCAGGCGGGATTTGCGCAAGGCAATCTCCCCCCCACCAACGACCAACACACGACTGCCGCGAAGGTTATGGAACAGCGGCAGATAGTCCATTTAGCCGATGACCTCGAGGCCACCCATGTAAGGTTTCAGCACTTCAGGCACACGTATCGAACCGTCGGCTTGCTGGTAGTTTTCCAGCACCGCCACCAGGGTACGACCGACTGCCAGACCCGAACCGTTCAGGGTGTGAACCAGTTCAGGCTTGCCGGTTTCCGGGTTGCGGAAACGCGCTTGCATACGACGGGCCTGGAAGTCGCCGCAGTTGGAGCACGACGAAATCTCGCGGTACTTGTCCTGGCTCGGAATCCACACTTCCAGGTCGTAAGTCTTGACCGCGCTGAAGCCCATGTCACCGGTGCACAGTGCAATCGTGCGATAAGGCAGTTCCAGCAGTTGCAGGACTTTCTCGGCGTTGGCCGTCAGACCTTCCAGCGCGTCCATCGAGGTCGACGGTTCAACGATCTGGACCATCTCGACCTTGTCGAACTGGTGCTGACGGATCATCCCGCGGGTATCGCGACCCGAGGCACCGGCTTCGCTGCGGAAGCACGGCGTGTGGGCGACGAACTTGATCGGCAGCAGCTTCGAATCGACGATCTCGCCGGCGACGATGTTGGTCAGCGACACTTCAGCGGTCGGGATCAGGTACAGATCGGCTTCGCCTTCGCGGCTGATCTTGAACAGGTCTTCTTCGAACTTCGGCAGCTGACCGGTGCCTTGCAGCGCCGGGGCCTGGACCAGATAAGGCGTGTAAGCCTCTTCGTAACCGTGTTCGCTGGTGTGCAGGTTGATCATGAATTGCGCCAGGGCGCGATGCATACGGGCGATCGGGCCGCGCAACAGGGCGAAACGGGCGCCGGACAGCTTGGCGGCGGTTTCGAAGTCCAGCCAGCCGAACTTCTCGCCCAGGGCCACGTGGTCCTGGACCGGGAAATCGAACGCGGTCGGGGTACCCCAGCGGCGCACTTCGACGTTGCCGTCTTCGTCATCACCGATCGGCACGGATTCGTGCGGCAGGTTCGGGATGCCGAGCAGGATCGAATCCAGATCGGTCTGGATCCCGTCCAGCTCGACTTTACCGGCACTCAATTCGTTCGCCATACGCTCGACGTCGGCCATCAACGGCGCGATGTCTTCGCCGCGCTGCTTTGCCTGGCCGATGGATTTGGAGCGCGCGTTACGTTCAGCCTGCAGTGCTTCGGTGCGGGTCTGGACGGTCTTGCGCTGTTCTTCCAGCGCTTCGATGCGCGCAACATCCAGCGTGTAGCCACGGGATGCCAGGCGGTCCGCTACGTCCTGAAGGTTGCTACGTAACAGTTTGGAATCGAGCATGTCGGTCTCTCGTTATCAAAGTTTGGTCAAGGACAGGCCAGCCCAGGTGGCGAGCAGCCCGCCGAATACGCTGATGGCAGCATAGCCCAGGGCCAGCGGCATTTGCCCGGTTTCGAGCAGGCGCACCGTATCCAGTGAAAAGGATGAAAAAGTCGTCAGCCCCCCGAGGAAGCCGACCATCAACCCGGCGCGCACCTCGATCGGCACCTCCGGGCGTAGCAAAAACAGACCGTATAGAACGCCGATCAGCAAACAGCCGACGATATTAACGGCCAGCGTCGCGGTATAGAAGTGCCGCGGCCAATTAGCGTTGACCCAATTACCGGTGGCAAAGCGCAACAAAGTCCCGGCGGCACCGCCAACGGAAACAGCAATGACCAATGGAATCACTTATTTTCTCCGCTGCCGGGGGCTTAGACGGTCAAGTTGTGCAAGGTGATTGAGCTTTTCGCCGATCTTCAGCTCCAGGCCACGAGGCACGGGTTGATAGAACGGTTGCGGCTCGAGTTCTTCCGGGAAATAGTCTTCGCCAGCGGCATAGGCGTCCGGCTCATCGTGGGCATAACGGTATTCATCGCCGTAACCCAATTGCTTCATCAGCTTGGTCGGTGCGTTGCGCAAATGCAGCGGCACTTCCAGTGATCCGTGTTCGGTGGCGCTGCGCATGGCGGCCTTGAACCCCATGTACACCGCGTTGCTTTTCGGCGCACAAGCCAGATAAGTGATGGCCTGGGCCACCGCCAACTCGCCTTCAGGGCTGCCGAGGCGCTCCTGCACTTCCCACGCCGCCAGGCACAGGCTCAGGGCCCGCGGGTCAGCGTTGCCGATGTCTTCGCTGGCCATGCGCACCACCCGCCGGGCCAGGTACAGCGGATCGCAACCGCCGTCGATCATCCGCGCGAACCAGTACAACGCGCCGTCGGGATTGGAGCCGCGCACCGATTTATGCAGTGCGGAAATCTGGTCGTAGAACGCTTCGCCGCCCTTGTCGAAACGACGGCGGGTATCGCCGAGCAGACTTTGCAGCAGATCGATGCCGATCTCGCTGTTGTCTTCTGCCAGGTCCGAAGCGTTTTCCAGCAGGTTCAGCAGCCGCCGGCCATCGCCATCGGCAGCCGACAGGAGCATCTGGAAGCCTTCATCGCTGAGGGTCAGCTGGCGCTTGCCCAGGCCACGCTCTTCGGTCAGCGCCCGATGCACCAGTTTGCGCAGGGCCGCTTCGTCGAGGCTTTTGAGCACGTAAACGCGTGCCCGGGAGAGCAACGCGTTGTTGAGTTCGAAGGAAGGGTTTTCCGTGGTTGCGCCGATGAAAATCAGCGTGCCGTCTTCAACGTACGGCAGGAATGCATCCTGCTGCGACTTGTTGAAGCGATGCACTTCATCGACGAACAGGATGGTGCGCTTGCCGTACTGGCCGGCCTGCTGCTTGGCGATTTCCACTGCCTGACGGATTTCCTTCACGCCCGCCAGTACCGCCGAGACCGTTTCAAAGTGCGCATCCGAGACTTCCGCGAGCAACCGCGCCAGGGTGGTTTTGCCCACGCCCGGCGGGCCCCAGAAAATCATCGAGTGCAGGGCACCCTGCTCCAGGGCTTCGCGCAAAGGCTTGCCGCGAGCCAGCAGGTGTTCCTGACCGACGTACTCGTCCAGATTGGCTGCGCGCAAGCGGGCGGCCAAGGGTTGAGCGATCGGGGCACTGCGAAACAGGTCCATCACGTGCGGTTGAAACCTCGCTTTATTACGCAGTTCTCAAGTCTGGCGAAATCCTGTGGCGAGGGGGCTTGCTCCCACTGGACTGCGCAGCGGTCTCATTTCGGGGTGCGCTTCGCGCCCCAAGCGGGAGCAAGCTCCCTCGCCACACAAGCCAGCTCCAACAGGTTTTGCGTCTTACTCTTGAATGACGTCGGCACCCTTGGGAATGTCGAACTTGAACTTGGACGCCGGGATCGGCTCGTTGGCCTTCACCCCGGTGAACAGGATATTGGTGCGCTGACCGACGCTGTCGATCAGTTGCATGTCATTGACCAGGCCATTGCGGAACGACAGGCGCAGGCTGTCGAACAGGGTGTCCTTGGTTTTCGGTTTCAAGGTGAAGTCGATCACGCCGCCGGCTTCCTTGGCGCTGATGTCAAAGCTCTGGCTGATCTTGGACACGTCGCCGGACAGCAGCAGCGCAGGTGTCTGGGTCAGGCGCTGGTCAAGGGTCTTGATGGTGACCTGTTCCAGGTCCGGGTCCCACAGGGACACCTTCTTGCCATCGGAAACCATCAATTGCTCTTGCGGTGCGTCGGTATGCCAGTAGAACAGGCCAGGACGCTGCAGGGACATTTGCCCGGCCGTTTCCTGCAACTGGGTGCCGCTGCCATCCAGCGTCAGCTGAGAGAAGCGCGCAGTCAGGGTCTGGGATTTTTCCAGCAGTTGGGTCAGACGCGCCACGTCCTTGTCATCGGCGTGGGCCGAGAGCGTGGTCAAAGCCAGTACCGGCAGCAACAGCATGCGGATAAGACGCATGGGAGTCCTCATAACATTCGTGGGAGTTCGGGTGGCGCATCACTGCGCCATCCTTTCAAAATCAAATCAGTCGCGTACCGGGCCAGGCGCCAGGACTTCACGCGAACCGTTGGTATTCATGGACGTCACGACCCCGGCCATTTCCATGGCTTCGATCATGCGTGCGGCGCGGTTGTAGCCGATTTTCAGCTTGCGCTGAACCGCAGAGATGGACGCACGACGGCTTTCCAGGACGAACTGCACCGCTTCGTCGTAAAGCGCATCGGATTCGCTGTCTTCGTCGCCACCGCCACTGCCACCGTCGAAACCGCTACCGGCCTCCTCAACACCGGCCAGGATCTCGTCGTTGTATTCCGGTGCACCGCGCAGTTTCCAGGCTTCAACCACCCGGTGAACCTCGTCATCGGACACGAACGCACCGTGAACACGGATCGGCAGGCTGGTGCCCGGCGGCATGTAGAGCATGTCACCGTGGCCCAGCAGTTGCTCGGCACCGCCCTGGTCGATGATCGTCCGGGAGTCGATCTTGCTCGATACCTGGAACGCCATGCGCGTCGGGATGTTGGCCTTGATCAGACCGGTGATCACGTCAACCGACGGACGCTGGGTCGCGAGGATCAAGTGGATACCGGCCGCACGGGCCTTCTGAGCGATACGGGCGATCAGTTCTTCAACCTTCTTGCCGACGATCATCATCATGTCGGCGAATTCGTCGACGACAACGACGATGGTCGGCAGTTTGGTCAGCAGCGGCGCTTCGTCATGAATGCTTTCGCGTTTGTACAACGGATCGGTCAGCGGCGTGCCCGCGTCCTGAGCTTCCTTGACCTTGGCGTTGAAGCCCGACAGGTTTCGTACGCCCATCTTCGCCATCAGTTTGTAGCGACGCTCCATCTCCGCCACGCTCCAGCGCAAGGCGTTGGCCGCGTCCTTCATGTCGGTCACGACCGGGCACAGCAGGTGCGGAATGCCTTCGTAGATCGACAGCTCGAGCATTTTCGGGTCGATCATGATCAGCTTGGCGTCTTCCGGGCCGGACTTGAACAGGATCGACAGGATCATCGCGTTCACACCCACCGACTTACCGGAACCGGTCGTACCGGCCACCAACAAGTGCGGCATTTTCGCCAGGTCAGTGATGACCGGCTTGCCGCCGATGTCGTGGCCCAGGGCCAGGGTGACCGGCGACTTGAAGTTGTCGTACTCAGGGGTCGACAGCACTTCGGAGAAACGCACGATCTGGCGGTCCTCGTTGGGAATCTCGATACCGACGGTGGTCTTGCCCGGAATCACTTCCACCACACGAACGCTGGTCACGGCCAGGGATCGCGCCAAGTCTTTCGCCAGGTTGGAGATGCGGCTGACTTTGACGCCGGCGGCCGGCTGGATTTCGTAACGGGTAATGACCGGGCCCGGGTGGATCGAATCCACCGAGACTTCGACGCCGAATTCCTTGAGCTTGATTTCCAGCAAGTGGCCGACGGCGGCCAGCGATTCTGGAGAGTAATTGAGTTGTTTCTTTTCGGCCGGGTCGAGAATCGAGATCGGCGGCAAGGTGCCTTCGACGGCACTGTCGACGAACAAGGGCGCCTGCTTCTCTTTCTCGACGCGCTTGCTCGGCGCTGCCGGCTTGGGCGGTGCGGGCGCGATGACGGGCGGCACCTGCTTCTCGCGGTCCGACATGTGCTTGCTCAGGGCCTGCTCACGCTCGATGAGGCGTTCCTTGACCTTGGCTTGCTCGCGTTTGTCCGTAACCGTCGGGGCGACCACGTCATGCACGCGATCGTCGACTTCACGCAGCTGCGCCACCAGTTGTTTGCGCTCGACACGGGCGCTCCACCAGCGATTGGCCGCGCCTTGGAACAGTTCGAAAAGGTCGAGGGTGATCTTGCCGGTAACGTCCATCACCTTGAACCACGACAGGTCAGTGAACACCGTCAGGCCGAACAGGAACAGCGCGATGAACAATAACGTGCTGCCCTGGATGTTCAGCGCGTTCCTGGCCAGGTCGCCAAGACTTTCGCCCAACGCGCCGCCCGCACCGGCCGGCAGACCGGTCGCCGCATGGAAATGGATGTGCGCGAGTGCCGCGCCCGACAGCACCAGAAACACCAGGCCAATCAGGCGCCAGGAGAACAGCCAGCCGCTCCACTGCCACTGTTCGTGGCGCTGACGGAAGATCTGATAGGCCTTGATCGCCAGCAACAACGGGAAGATGTAGGCGAAGTAACCCAGCACCATGAACAGGATATCGGCGCTGTAGGAGCCGACCGGCCCGCCGAAGTTCTGTACGTCGTCGATCTTGCTGTTATGGCTCCAGCCCGGATCGTCCTTGCCATAGGTCAACAAGGCCATCATCAGGAACAGGCACAGGCCACCGATGGCGATCAATGCACCTTCCTTGAGCCGGTAGTGCAAGTGCTGGCGCCAGAGTGGAACGACGACTGTTTTGGGTGCTGCGGTGGATTTCTTCAAAACGCTTCTTTTCCTGCGCCCATGGCGCGTCCATCTGTTGAATGACTATAAAAAACTGCCCAATCCAGGCAGGTAAAAAAGTTAACACGCGCAACTGGGACTACTTTTAACATTGCACCCCGGTTTTTATAAACACGGTACGCACAGCTTATTTTGTTTCAATCACTGTTACAGACGGCATTGTACGGGTTTGTTCGCCCGATGCCATGCTTGAAGCCCTTCGGTGTAGCATAGCCAAAAGCACGTTACGCGCGTTTCAATTTGAGCATGCATTCTCTTTTGTGACAAAGGCTTATGAGGTGTTTTTATGAGCGAACCGAAGCATTCCCGCCTGATCATTCTGGGTTCCGGCCCTGCCGGATACAGCGCAGCCGTTTATGCCGCCCGCGCCAACCTCAAACCCGTCGTCATTACCGGCATACAGGCAGGTGGCCAGCTAACCACGACCGTCGAAGTCGATAACTGGCCCGGCGACGTTGAAGGCCTCACCGGCCCGGTGCTGATGGAACGCATGCAAAAACACGCCGAGCGCTTTGCCACCGAGATCGTTTACGACCACATCCACACCGCCAAGTTGCAACAACGCCCGTTCGAGCTCATCGGCGACAGCGGCACGTACACCTGCGACGCGCTGATTATCGCGACCGGCGCCTCGGCGCAATATCTGGGGCTGCCTTCGGAAGAGGCCTTTGCCGGCCGAGGGGTTTCTGCCTGCGCCACGTGCGATGGATTTTTTTATCGCAACCAAGTGGTCGCGGTGGTCGGCGGCGGCAACACAGCGGTTGAAGAAGCACTGTACTTGTCGAACATCGCCAAGGAAGTCCACCTGATTCACCGGCGCGACAAGTTGCGCTCGGAGAAGATTCTCCAGGACAAACTCTTCGAAAAAGCCGCCAACGGCAATATCCGCCTGCACTGGAACCAGAATCTCGATGAAGTGCTGGGTGATGCCAGTGGCGTGACCGGCGCCCGCCTGCGCGACAGCCACACAGGCGAAACCCGTGAATTGCCACTGGCCGGCGTGTTCATCGCGATCGGCCACAAGCCCAACACTGACCTGTTCGAGGGCCAGTTGAAAATGCGCGACGGCTATCTGCTGGTCAAGGGCGGCAGCGATGGCGATGCCACAGCTACCCAGATCCCGGGCGTGTTCGCCGCCGGCGACGTGGCCGATCACGTCTACCGACAGGCCGTAACCTCCGCCGGGGCCGGCTGCATGGCCGCGCTGGACGCCGAGAAATACCTCGACGACATTCCCACCGTTTGACGGCACACTTCACGGCGGGCCGCCAGCCCGTCACCGCCCTCCCCTTCTGCAAGCCCGGATGCCATGCTGACTTGGTTACAACGCAACACCCTGACGTTCCCGCCGTTGGAAAAAGCCATGCGCGACCCCAACGGGTTGCTGGCCGCGGGCGGAGATCTGTCCGCCGATCGTCTGATTCAGGCTTATCGCCACGGCTGCTTTCCCTGGTTCTCGGAAGGCCAGCCGATCCTTTGGTGGTCGCCGGATCCGCGCACCGTCTTATTTCCCGACGAACTGCATGTCTCGCGCAGCCTGAATAAATTGCTGCGCCAGCAACGCTATCAAGTGACCTTCGATCAGGACTTTGCCTCGGTGATCAGCGCCTGCGCCGCGCCTCGGGACTACGCCGACGGCACCTGGATCACTGACGCGATGCAGACGGCTTATCTCGAGCTGCATCGACGTGGCTACGCGCATTCCGTGGAGGTTTGGGATGATGGCGTGCTGGTCGGCGGGCTCTATGGCCTGGCGATGGGTCAGCTGTTTTTCGGCGAATCCATGTTCAGCCGCGCCGACAACGCCTCGAAATATGGCTTTGCCACGCTGGTGCGACATCTGAAAGACTCAGGCTTTGTGCTGATCGACTGCCAGATGCCGACCGACCATCTGCACAGCCTCGGCGCCCGAGCGATTCCTCGGCGCGATTTCGCCAACTTCCTCGCACAACATCTGGATCAACCCAGCCGTGCAACCTGGGTTTGCTGAGCGACTTTTGCCCGTGTGGCTTACACTTAATCCAAAGCTTATTCCCGAGGGTTGATCATGACCGAGTTGGCGCGTTTGAAGTTTTATGCCACTCAGCCCCACTCTTGCAGCTATCTGCCCGAGGAGCAGGCCACGACCCTGTTTCTCGACCCTAGCCAGCCCATGGATGTGCATGTCTACGCAGACCTGTCTGAAATGGGTTTTCGTCGCAGCGGCGATCATCTCTACCGGCCTCATTGCCAGAATTGCAATGCCTGCGTCCCGGCGCGCATCCCTGTGGCGCAATTTTCGCCCAACCGTCAGCAGAAACGCATTTTCAAACGTAACGCCGACCTGCAAGTGCGCCCGGCCCGGCCGAAATTCAGCGAAGAGTATTTCGATCTCTATCAGCGCTACATCGAACAACGTCACGCCGATGGCGACATGTACCCACCGAGTCGCGACCAGTTTTCGACGTTCCTTGTGCGCGACCTGCCATTCTCCCGATTCTACGAATTTCGTCTCGAAGGCCGGCTCCTGGCAGTGGCCGTTACCGATTTGCTGCCGAACGGTCTGTCGGCGGTCTACACCTTCTACGAGCCCGATGAAGAACGTCGCAGCCTGGGTCGCTACGCGATCCTCTGGCAAATCGGCGAGGCCCGGCGCCTTGGACTGGAAGCGGTCTACCTCGGCTACTGGATCAAAAACTGCAAAAAGATGAGCTACAAGACGCAATATCGACCTATCGAACTGCTGATTAATCAGCGCTGGGTCATCCTGAACTAGAACCCCTTGGCTTAAACCCCATTTTTCGGGCACAATGCACGCCGCTTTTGCCTGGCGCAGTTGCACCGGGCCATTCATTGGACACCGAGGGCTTTACTGCATGTCGAAAGAAGACAGCTTCGAAATGGAAGGCACTGTCGTCGACACCCTGCCCAACACCATGTTTCGTGTGGAGTTGGAAAATGGGCACGTCGTAACCGCGCATATCTCCGGCAAGATGCGCAAGAACTACATTCGTATTCTTACCGGTGACAAAGTGCGCGTCGAGCTGACGCCCTATGACTTGAGCAAAGGGCGTATCACTTACCGCGCTCGCTAATCAAGTCAATACAAAACGCCCGGTTTATGCCGGGCGTTTTTGTTTGTCTGCGATTTGATGGATCAACACCATCCCCCAGTGGGAGCGAGCCTGCTCCCACAGGACAAGGTGTCAGGCGTTCAAATTCGGCGAACAGCAAAAAGGCGCCTCTCGGCGCCTTTTGCTTTGTCGCGGTTAACGTCAGGCCATTTCGGCCGTGGTTTCGAACTCGAAGGTCAGCTCGCCGTCCTTGAGGTCGATGTGCACCACGCCACCATGGTCGGCCAGTTCGCCAAAGAGGATCTCTTCCGCCAGCGGACGCTTGATCTTGTCCTGGATCAAACGCGCCATTGGTCGAGCACCCATTGCCGAGTCGTAGCCACCTGCTGCCAGCCAGCTTCGCGCAGCGTCGGTCACTTCCAGCTGCACGCGCTTGTCTTCCAGCTGCGCCTGAAGCTCGGTAAGGAACTTGTCCACCACGCTTTTGATGACCTCATGGCTGAGGCGACCAAACTGGATAATGGTGTCCAGACGGTTGCGGAACTCCGGCGTGAAGCTCTTCTTGATCACTTCCATCGCATCGGACGAGTGGTCCTGATGGGTGAAACCGATCGAAGCACGCGCTGCTGTTTCGGCACCGGCGTTGGTCGTCATGATGACGATCACGTTACGGAAATCAGCCTTGCGCCCGTTGTTATCGGTCAGCGTACCGTGGTCCATGACCTGCAACAGCAGGTTGAAGACTTCCGGATGCGCCTTCTCGATCTCATCGAGCAACAGCACGCAGTGAGGCTGCTTGGTGATGGCTTCGGTCAGCAGACCGCCCTGATCGAACCCGACGTAACCTGGAGGCGCACCGATCAGACGCGATACGGTGTGGCGCTCCATGTACTCGGACATGTCGAAACGAACCAGCTCGATGCCCAACGCCTTGGCCAGCTGACGCGCCGCTTCGGTTTTACCGACGCCGGTCGGCCCTGCGAACAGGAACGAACCGACTGGCTTGTCAGGCGACTTGAGGCCAGCACGGGACAGTTTGATCGCGGTCGACAGCGAGTCGATCGCGGCATCCTGGCCAAATACTGTCAGCTTCAGGTCACGCTCAAGGTTGCGCAGCAGCTCTTTGTCGGAGCTGGTGACGTGCTTAGGCGGAATCCGCGCGATTTTCGCGACGATGTCCTCGACCTGAGGCACCTCGATGCGTTTCACTCGTTTCTCGATCGGCTGCAGACGCTGATAGGCGCCCGCCTCGTCGATGACATCGATGGCCTTGTCCGGCATGTGCCGGTCATTGATGTAGCGCGACGCCAGTTCAGCGGCGGCACGCAACGCCTCATCGCTGTATTCGATGTTGTGGTGCGCTTCAAAACGCCCTTTCAGGCCGCGCAGGATGCCGATGGTGTCTTCAACCGAAGGCTCCGACACATCGACCTTCTGGAAGCGCCGGGCCAAGGCACGGTCCTTCTCGAAGATCCCACGGAATTCCTGGAACGTGGTTGAGCCGATGCAACGGATATCGCCCGACGACAGCAGCGGTTTGAGCAGGTTCGAGGCATCCATGACGCCACCGGACGCGGCACCCGCACCAATGATGGTGTGGATCTCGTCGATGAACAGGATCGCCTGCGGACGTTTTTTCAGCTCATTGAGCAGCGCCTTGAAGCGCTTCTCGAAATCGCCACGGTATTTGGTCCCGGCCAGCAAGGCCCCCAGATCGAGGGAATAGACCACGCTGTTGGCCAGCAAGTCCGGCACCTGGTTGTCGACAATGCGTTTAGCCAGGCCTTCGGCAATCGCGGTTTTACCCACGCCCGCCTCGCCCACCAGCAGCGGGTTGTTTTTGCGACGACGCGCCAGGATCTGCGCGACACGCTCGACTTCCAGCTCACGGCCTACCAACGGATCGATACGACCCTGGCGCGCGAGTTCGTTGAGGTTGCTGGCATAAGCATCCAGAGGATTGCCTGAAGAAGAAGACTCACCGCCCTCGTCGTCCTGCATATCTTGCTCACCTTCAGAGTGATCGCCATGCCCAGGCACTTTGGAAATGCCATGGGCGATGTAGTTGACGACATCAATGCGCGCAACGCTCTGCTGTTTCAGCAGGAACACTGCCTGACTCTCTTGCTCACTGAAGATGGCGACCAGCACGTTAGCGCCAGTCACTTCGCGTTTGCCCGAGCTCTGTACGTGGAAAACAGCACGTTGCAGGACACGCTGGAAGCCCAGGGTTGGCTGGGTTTCGCGATCTTCGTCATGGACGGGGATCAAGGGCGTGGTGGAGTCGATGAACTCCTGCAGATCGTGCTTGAGTTTGTCGAGGTTTGCGCCGCAGGCACGCAAAACGGTGGCGGCAGCCTCATTGTCCAATAGGGCCAGCAGGAGGTGTTCGACGGTCATGAATTCATGACGCTTCGATCTAGCCTCCTTGAAGGCAAGATTGAGGGTGACTTCGAGCTCGCGGTTTAACATAGCTTCACCTCATACCCAAGTGGTCGGCGATTAACCGTCCTTCTCGATTTCACAGAGTAGCGGATGCTGGCTTTCCCTGGCGTACTGGTTGACCTGCATGGCCTTAGTCTCGGCGATGTCGCGGGTAAACACTCCACATACTGCCCGTCCTTCTGTGTGGACGGCCAGCATGACCTTGGTCGCCAGCTCCCGATTCAGGTTAAAAAACACCTCGAGCACTTCGACGACGAAATCCATCGGTGTGTAGTCATCGTTGAACAAAACCACCTTGTACATCGGCGGCGCCTGTAATGCAGGCTTTGCCTCCTGAACAGCAATGCCTGCGGAATCGTCGTCGTGGGGCTCCGGGTGATCTTTTTGGAGAGCCGGGCGATCCTGATTGAATGTTAGTCGAATCTGGCTGATTGCATGCATGGAAAGAAAGGTTCGTCAGTTGTTCAAATACAGTGGTGGGGGCGGCTATGGACGATTTCAACTCCGACCGCCCGGTCACCTTGACTATCGGCAAAACGGTGTTACAACCAATAGAGCCCACAGTGGGTAAAAAAGGTCCGCGGAGTCAATCTTATTTCGAGATTCGACTGCGGATGTACTGGATGATACTCCAGTGATGGAGTCTGTTGCAGAGGGATATGGGTATGTCAGGCGTCAAGGTCAGCGGCAAGGTCAAATGGTTCAACAATGCCAAGGGGTTCGGTTTCATTAATACCGAAGCCAACGTAGGTCGCCACGAAGATGGCTGTGCTATCGATTTTTTTGCCCACTATTCGGCCATCGAAATGGACGGGTACAAGACACTGAAGGCCGGGCAAATCGTAAGCTTCGAGATCGTCCAGGGCCCCAAGGGGCTGCATGCCGTAAAAATTACGAATGTACCTGTCGAGAATGATAAGACGGCACCTGCCAACCAGCAGGAAAAGGTGTCGAGCTGACACAACCCGTCATCCAGTCATAAAAAAAACCGCCCGAGGGCGGTTTTTTTATGCCGATTGCTTACATATCGGCTTACATGTGCGAGATGAGCGCATCACCAAACGCAGAAGAAGACAGCAGCTTCGCGCCTTCCATCAGACGATGGAAATCATAGGTCACGGTTTTGGCGGAAATCGCGCCGTTGGTGCCCTTGATGATCAGGTCTGCCGCTTCGGTCCAACCCATGTGGCGCAGCATCATCTCTGCGGACAGGATCAGGGAACCCGGGTTGACCTGGTCCTTGCCGGCGTATTTCGGCGCAGTACCGTGGGTCGCTTCGAACATGGCAATGGTGTCGGACAGGTTGGCGCCCGGTGCAATACCGATACCGCCCACTTCCGCCGCCAGGGCGTCAGAGAGATAGTCGCCGTTCAGGTTCAGGGTCGCGATCACATCGTATTCGGCCGGGCGCAGCAGGATCTGCTGAAGCATGGCGTCGGCGATGGCGTCCTTGACGATGACGTTCTTACCGGTTTTCGGGTTCTTGAACTGCATCCACGGACCGCCGTCGAGCAGGGTCGCACCGAATTCTTCAGCGGCCACTTCGTAGGCCCATTCCTTGAAGGCACCTTCGGTGAACTTCATGATGTTGCCTTTGTGCACGATGGTCAGCGAGTCGCGGTCGTTGTCGACCACATACTGCAACGCCTTGCGCGCCAGACGCTTGGTGCCTTGCAGGGAAACCGGCTTGATGCCGATACCGCAGTTTTCGTCGAAACGGATCTTGGTGACGCCCATTTCATCTTTGAGGAACTTGATGACCTTGGTCGCTTCCGGCGAACCGGCTTTCCATTCGATACCGGCGTAGATGTCTTCCGAGTTCTCACGGAAGATCGTCATATCGACATCGCCTGGCTTCTTGACCGGGCTAGGCACGCCTTCGAACCAGCGCACCGGGCGCAAGCATACATAAAGGTCGAGTTGCTGACGCAGGGCCACGTTCAGGGAACGGATACCGCCACCGACCGGGGTGGTCAGAGGGCCCTTGATGGAAACCACGTAATCCTTGACTGCGTCCAGGGTTTCCTGGGGAAGCCAGGTGTCCTGATCGTAAACCTGAGTCGCTTTCTCCCCGGCATAGACTTCCATCCAGGAAATTTTGCGCTCGCCGCCGTAAGCCTTCTTAACAGCAGCATCGACAACCTTGATCATGACCGGGCTGATATCAACGCCAATACCATCACCTTCGATGAAGGGGATGATCGGGTTGTTAGGAACATTGAGAGAATGGTCCGCGTTGACGGTGATTTTGTCGCCGACTGCTGGAACCTGAATCTTCTTGTATCCCATGCTGAACTCCATTGTTTGGATTGAACATCTGGCTTCGTTCGAGCGTACCCCAGTTAAATCGGCACGCAAACCCTATGTTCCATCCATCTGCCGCAAAGCTGCACAGTTCGCGACGTACAAGCCTGAAAGCAAAGGGAAAAGCGCCAAACTCAAGCACGGTGCAAGACTCTACGCCCCCCTCGCCCCTGCGACCTTTAGACCAATGGACGAGAATCGTTGCATATGAACCATCGGCAGATTGCCAGCTACCTATGTATAATGCCGCCCGCTGACCGCAGAGTCACGATGGCCGACCTCTCTACTACGAGGCTTGGGGCCTGAAAAAGCAGGGTTGTTACCGCAACCCACCCGCTTGACGCTCGACCGATGCACCCAACATCACCGCAAAGAAACCTCGACATTCGGCTCATGGATGACTTTGAACGAACGCGCTTACCCGGCGCCCCTCGAGTTTCTGCGCACGCTTTAGCAAAGAAGAGAGAGTTAATCCGAATATGCCCACCCGCTCGAAGATCATCTATACCTTCACCGACGAAGCTCCCGCCCTCGCCACCTATTCACTGTTGCCTATCGTAGAAGCGTTCACCGCTTCGGCTGATATCGCCGTGGAAACCCGCGATATCTCTCTTGCAGGGCGCATCCTGGCCAGCTTCCCCGAGCAATTGGGTGACAAAGCCGTAGCCGACCACCTCGCCGAACTGGGCGATCTGGCCGTTACGCCTGAAGCCAACATCATCAAGCTGCCGAACATCAGCGCCTCGGTTCCGCAACTGCAAGCCGCAATCAAAGAGCTGCAAGCCCAGGGCTTCGCCCTGCCGGACTACCCGGAAACCGTGACCAGCGATGCCGACAAGCTCGCCAAGTCGCGTTACGACAAGATCAAGGGCAGCGCCGTGAACCCGGTTCTGCGCGAAGGTAACTCTGATCGTCGCGCACCGCTGTCGGTCAAGAACTACGCGCGCAAGCACCCGCACAAAATGGGCGCATGGGCCAAAGACTCCAAGTCCCACGTCGCTCACATGAGCACCGGTGATTTCTACGGCAGCGAAAAAGCCGCCCTGATCGACGCCGCTGATGCCGTCAAAATCGAACTGATCGCTCAAGACGGCACCACCACCGTCCTGAAAGAAAAAACCACCGTGCAAGCCGGTGAGATCCTCGATTGCGCGGTCATGAGCAAAAACGCTCTGCGCAGCTTCATCGCTGCCGAGATCGAAGACGCCAAGCAAAAAGGCGTGCTGCTGTCGGTTCACTTGAAAGCCACCATGATGAAGGTCTCCGACCCGATCATGTTCGGCCAGATCGTTGCCGAGTTCTATAAAGACGCACTGGCCAAGCACGCTGACGTGCTGGCACAGATCGGTTTCAACCTGAACAACGGCATCGGCGACCTGTACGCTCGCATCAAGGCCTTGCCGGCCGAGCAACAAGCGCAGATCGAAGCGGACATCCAGGCGGTCTACGCCGTTCGTCCGTCGTTGGCCATGGTCAACTCCGACAAAGGCATCACCAACCTGCACGTGCCGAGCGACGTGATCGTCGACGCCTCGATGCCGGCGATGATCCGTGACTCCGGCAAAATGTGGGGCACTGACGGTCAGCTGCACGACACCAAGGCGGTGATCCCGGATCGCTGCTACGCCACCATCTACCAGGCGGTGATCGAAGACTGCAAGCTGCACGGCGCTTTCGATCCGACCACCATGGGCAGCGTGCCAAACGTTGGCCTGATGGCGAAAAAAGCCGAAGAGTACGGCTCCCACGACAAGACGTTCCAGATCAAGGCCAACGGCGTGGTTCGGGTTTCCGACAGCGCTGGCCGCACCCTGCTGGAGCAGTCGGTTGAAGCCGGCGACATCTTCCGCATGTGCCAGACCAAAGACGCGCCGATCCAGGATTGGGTCAAACTGGCCGTCAACCGTGCCCGTGCAAGCGCAACCCCGGCTATTTTCTGGCTGGACCCGATGCGCGCCCACGACGGTGTAGTGATCGAGAAAGTTCAGGCCTACCTGAAGGATCACGACACCTCCGGCCTGGACATCCGCATCATGTCGCCAGTCGACGCGATGGCCTTCACCCTGGGCCGTACCCGCGAAGGCAAGGACACCATCTCGGTGACCGGCAACGTACTGCGCGACTACCTGACCGACCTGTTCCCGATCATGGAGCTGGGCACCAGCGCCAAGATGCTGTCGATCGTTCCGCTGATGAATGGCGGCGGTCTGTTCGAAACCGGCGCCGGCGGTTCGGCACCGAAGCACGTTCAACAGCTGCTGGAAGAGAACTTCCTGCGCTGGGATTCCCTGGGCGAGTTCCTGGCCCTGGCCGCTTCCCTTGAGCATCTGGGTGTTACTTACAACAACCCGAAAGCGCTGGTGCTGGCCAAGACCCTGGATCAGGCCACTGGCCAGTTCCTGGACTACAACAAGTCGCCATCGCGCAAAGTCGGCAATATCGACAACCGCGGCAGCCACTTCTACCTGGCGCTGTACTGGGCCCAGGCCCTGGCCGCCCAGACCGAAGACGCTGCACTGCAAGCGCAGTTCGGCGAACTGGCCAAGACCCTGGCCGAGAACGAAGCAACCATCGTTGCCGAGCTCAACGCCGTTCAGGGCAAGCCAGTGGACATCGGCGGTTACTACCACGCTAATGCCGAGCTGATCAGCAAGGCCATGCGCCCAAGCAACACCTTCAACGCCGCGATCGCTGCGTTGGTTTAAGGTTGTAAGGATGCAAAGAAGCCCCGGCCCAGTGCCGGGGTTTCTGTTTGTGCCCCACACTTTTCATCTATGAAATACGCACCAATGTGGGAGCGAGCCTGCTCGCGATAGCGATATATCATTCAACATTGATGTCGACTGACCCACCGTCATCGCGAGCAGGCTCGCTCCCACACTGTTCTTTATTCCAATATTAGAAACCGAGGAAGCTTCATGGATTGGCTACCCCACATCACCGTCGCCACCATCGTCGAAGACAATGGTCGCTTTCTGATGGTCGAAGAACTCAAGCACGGACAAGCGGTGCTCAACCAGCCCGCCGGCCATCTGGACCCGGACGAAACCCTGATCGAAGCCGCCGTGCGCGAAACCCTGGAAGAAACCGGCTGGGACGTCGAACCGACCGGCGTGGTGGGCATTTACCTCTACACCGCCCCCAGCAACGGCGTGACCTACCAGCGGGTCTGTTTCACCGCAAAGCCGCTCAAACATTACCCCGACTATCAACTGGATGACGGCATCGTCGGCGCAAAATGGCTGACGCGTGACGAATTGCTGGCACAGCGCGCAAACTGGCGCAGTGAGCTGATCATCCGCTGTATCGATGATTATCTGGACGGCCAGCACTACAGTCTCGAACTGATCCGCCCTTCTCTTTAGCCTTGCGGGCTTCGGCCTGTTAGAATCGCGTCCTTTTTCAAGACACTCATTGAATCCCTATGCGTGATCCAGCCCCTTCTGACACACAAAAGAAGCGCGTCATTGTCGGCATGTCCGGCGGCGTGGACTCTTCCGTTTCCGCTCTCCTGCTGATCGAGCAGGGTTATGAGGTGGAAGGCCTGTTCATGAAGAACTGGGAAGAAGACGATGGAACGGAATACTGCACCGCCATGGACGACCTGGCGGATGCCCAGGCCGTATGCGACAAGATTGGCATCAAGCTGCACACCGCCAATTTCGCCGCCGAGTACTGGGACAACGTGTTCGAGCACTTCCTGGCCGAGTACAAGGCCGGTCGCACGCCGAACCCGGACATCCTGTGCAACCGCGAGATCAAGTTCAAGGCGTTCCTCGACTACGCCATGGTGCTCGGCGCCGACCTGATCGCTACCGGCCACTACGTGCGCCGCCGCGACATCGATGGCCGCACTGAACTGCTCAAGGGCCTGGACCCGAACAAGGACCAGAGCTATTTCCTGCACGCCGTCGGCGGCGAACAGATCGCCAAGACGCTGTTCCCGGTCGGTGAACTGGAAAAGCCCGAAGTGCGCGCGATTGCCGAGAAACACGAACTCGCCACCGCGAAGAAAAAGGATTCCACAGGGATCTGCTTTATCGGCGAACGCCGCTTCAGTGACTTCCTCAAGCAATACCTGCCGGCCCAACCGGGCGAGATCAAGACCACCGAAGGTGAAGTCATCGGCCGTCACCACGGCTTGATGTATCACACCATCGGCCAGCGTCAGGGCCTGGGCATCGGCGGCTTGAAAGACGCCGGTGACGAGCCATGGTACGTGCTGATCAAGGACCTGGAACACAACGAGCTGATCGTCGGCCAGGGCAATGACCATCCTTACCTGTTCTCCCGCGCCCTGCTCGCCTCGGACATCTATTGGGTCAACCCGATCGATCTGACCGAGCCGCGCAAGTTGACTGCCAAGGTTCGTTATCGCCAAAGCGATCAGCCCTGCACGCTGGAAAAAACCGCCGCCGGCTATCGCGCCACCTTCGATGACCCACAGCGCGCGGTCACCCCGGGCCAGTCCGTGGTGTTCTACGACGGTGAAATCTGCCTCGGCGGCGGCGTGATTGAAGTCGCAGAGCCATGGAGCAGCAAGGCATGAACCCCACTCAGGAGCAACTGACGGCGCTGGGCGGCGTGTTTCTCGCCGCCGTCCTCGTCGACAAGATTGCCAAGACCGGCCAGACCACCGAAGCCGGCCTGACCTGCATGCTCGGCAGCCTGCTGATCCGCGACCCCAAGGACACCCTGGAAGTGTACGGCGGCGACGACCTCAATCTGCGCGAAGGCTATCGCGCATTGATCGGCGCCCTGGAACGCGACCCGAGCACCCTGCAGCGCGAACCGCTGCGTTACGCCCTGGCCATGCTGGGCCTGGAACGTCAGCTGGCCAAGCGCGACGACTTGCTCGATGTGATCGGCAGGCGTTTGCCGCAGATTCAATCCCAGGTCGAGCACTTCGGCCCGGCCCACGAAAACGTGATTGCGGCCTGCGGTGCGCTGTACCAGGACACCCTGAGCACCTTGCGCCAACGGATTCAGGTCCACGGCGACATGCGCAACCTGCAGCAACCGAGCAACGCCTCGAAAATCCGCGCCCTGTTGCTGGCCGGGATTCGTTCGGCGCGCCTGTGGCGGCAGTTGGGCGGCCATCGCTGGCAGCTGGTGATCAGCCGTCGCAAGTTGCTCAAAGAGCTTTACCCGCTGATGCGCAGCAGCTGAACCGCGCCCGCAACACCGCTTTAGATCTGTAACGCGTAATACGCCGGTCAGTTGGCAACGGACCGGCGGATTTTTTCATGTATGATACGCGCCCCATTTCGTTGCCCGACTGTCCGAGAACACCCCATGCAGCTTTCTTCGCTCACTGCGGTTTCCCCTGTTGACGGCCGCTACGCCGGCAAAACCCAGGCCCTGCGCCCAATTTTCAGCGAGTACGGCCTGATCCGTGCTCGCGTTCTGGTTGAAGTGCGCTGGCTCCAGCGCCTGGCCGCTCACCCAGGCATCAGCGAAGTGCCGGCGTTTTCCGCCGAAGCCAACGCGGTGCTGAACACCCTGGCGGAGAACTTCGCGCTGGAGCACGCCGAGCGTGTCAAAGAGATCGAGCGCACCACCAACCACGACGTCAAAGCCATCGAATACCTGCTCAAGGAGCAGGCGGCCAAGCTGCCGGAACTGGCCAAGGTCAGCGAGTTCATCCACTTTGCCTGCACCAGCGAGGACATCAACAACCTGTCCCACGCCCTGATGCTGCGCGAAGGTCGTGATGACGTGATGCTGCCGCTGATGCGCCAGACCGCTCAAGCCATCCGCGAACTGGCCATCCGTTTCGCTGACGTGCCAATGCTGTCGCGCACCCACGGTCAACCGGCCTCGCCGACCACCCTGGGCAAAGAGCTGGCGAACGTGGTTTACCGTCTGGAGCGTCAGATCGCTCAAGTCGCTGCCGTTCCGCTGCTGGGCAAGATCAACGGCGCTGTCGGCAACTACAACGCTCACCTGTCGGCCTACCCTGAGATCGACTGGGAAGAGAACGCCCGCGCCTTCATCGAAGACGAGCTGGGCCTGGGCTTCAACCCGTACACCACGCAGATCGAACCGCACGACTACATCGCCGAGCTGTTCGACGCGATCGCCCGCTTCAACACCATCCTGATCGACTTCGACCGCGACATCTGGGGCTACATTTCCCTGGGCTATTTCAAGCAGCGCACCATCGCTGGCGAAATCGGTTCGTCGACCATGCCGCACAAGGTCAACCCGATCGACTTCGAAAACTCCGAAGGCAACCTGGGTATCGCCAACGCGCTGTTCCAGCATTTGGCGAGCAAGCTGCCGATCTCCCGCTGGCAGCGTGACCTGACCGACTCCACCGTGCTGCGCAACCTCGGTGTCGGCTTCGCCCACAGCGTGATCGCGTACGAAGCCAGCCTCAAGGGCATCAGCAAACTGGAGCTCAACGCTCAGAAGATCGCAGCTGACCTGGACGCGTGCTGGGAAGTGCTGGCCGAGCCGATCCAGACCGTGATGCGTCGCTACAACATCGAAAACCCGTATGAAAAGCTGAAAGAGTTGACGCGTGGCAAGGGCATCAGCCCTGAAGCACTGCAAACTTTCATCGACGGCCTGGACATGCCAGCCGCTGCCAAGGCCGAGCTGAAATTGCTCACCCCGGCGAACTACATCGGTAACGCCGTGGCACAAGCCAAACGCATCTGATCGACCGTTTTACCCGTTTGAGACGCCCGGCAGCGCCGGGCGTTTTTATTCCCGTCTGAAAAGTGCATTTTTTCAATAGGTTACACATGAATCCTGACATTCCTCTTCAACTTCTGGGCGGCATCACGGCGCGCGAATTCCTGCGCGACTACTGGCAGAAAAAACCCCTGCTGATCCGTCAGGCGATTCCTGAATTCGAAAGCCCGATTGACGCCGACGAACTAGCTGGCCTGGCGCTGGAAGAAGAAGTTGAATCGCGCCTGGTAATCGAAAACGGCGAGCGCCCTTGGGAATTGCGTCGCGGTCCGTTCGCCGAAGACGAATTCAGCAAACTGCCGGAACGTGACTGGACCCTGCTGGTTCAAGCGGTTGACCAGTTCGTCCCGGAAGTTTCTGAGCTGCTGGAAAACTTCCGCTTCCTGCCGAGCTGGCGCGTCGACGACGTGATGATCAGCTTCGCCGCCCCGGGTGGCAGCGTCGGTCCGCACTTCGATAACTACGATGTGTTCCTGCTGCAGGGTCACGGCAAGCGCAACTGGAAAATCGGCCAGATGTGCGATTCCGAGAGCAAGCTGCTGCAACACGCGGACCTGCGCATCCTCGCTGATTTCGAAGCCACCGATGAGTGGGTCCTGGAGCCTGGCGACATGCTCTACCTGCCGCCGCGCCTGGCCCACTGCGGTGTTGCGATTGATGACTGCATGACCTACTCGGTCGGCTTCCGCGCCCCGAGCGCTTCTGAAGTGCTGACTCACTTCACTGACTTCCTCAGCCAGTTCCTGACCGATGAAGAGCGCTACACCGATGCCGACGCCCTGCCGGCGGTCGATCCGCACCAGATTCAGCACGACGCCCTTGATCGCCTGAAAGCCTTGCTGGCCGAGCACATGAGCGACGAGCGCCTGCTGCTGACCTGGTTTGGCCAGTACATGACCGAGCCGCGCTACCCGGAACTCGTGGCAGGCCCGGAAGAGATCGAAGAAGACGACCTGCTTGCCAGCCTGGAGCAAGGCGCAATACTGATCCGCAACCCGAGCGCACGCCTGGCCTGGTCCGAAGTCGATGACGACCTGTTGCTGTTCGCCAGCGGCCAGAGCCGTTATCTGCCAGGCAAGCTGCGTGAGCTGCTGAAAATGATCTGCGCTGCCGACTCCCTGCACGCCGACAATCTGGGCGAGTGGCTGACCGACGAAGACAGCCGCGGCTTGCTGTGCGAACTGATCAAGCAAGGAAGCCTGGGGTTTGCCGATGAATAAAATTCACGTTCGTGTCGCAGACTGGCAAAAGGACAACGCCGAGATCCGGCGCATTCGTGAGACGGTGTTCATTGCCGAGCAATCCGTTCCGCCAGAATTAGAATGGGATGCGGATGACGCAACGGCGGTGCATTTCCTGGCCTTCGAAGGCGACTTTCCGATTGGCACCGCCCGCCTGCTGCCCGACGGGCACATTGGCCGGGTCTCGGTGCTGAAAGACTGGCGCGGTTTGAAAGTCGGCGATGCGCTGATGCAAGCGGTGATCGGTGAAGCCGAGAAGCGCGATCTGAAGCAGCAGATGCTGAGCGCACAGGTCCAGGCCACGGCGTTCTATGAGCGCCTGGGCTTCAGCCTGGTCAGTGAGGAGTTCCTGGAAGCCGGGATTCCGCATGTGGACATGGTGCGGCACTCCGCTTAATTCCCTGTGATGGGAGATTACTGTGGCGAGGGAGCTTGCTCCCGCTGGGGCGCGAAGCGTTCCCAAGATTTTTAGGGCTGCCGTGCAGCCCAGCGGGAGCAAGCTCCCTCGCCACAAAAGCCCACCAGAACACCACAAAACGCCTCGCCATCGACCGATGCCGGGGCGTTTTGCTGTCTACGATTCAACTTGCCCCACGCCGGGCCGACAAACTGGCAATATCAACACTTCAAGATGTCGGAGATAACGGATATGTCCCTACGCACCCTGCTCACCACGCTGCTGCTGACGTGCAGTTTTTCAGTCATGGCAGCCACCGAGATCGTGCCCCTGAATTACCACACCAGCGCCGATATGCTACCCATGGCACAGGATTTCATCGGCAAGGACGGCCAGGTCAGCGCTTACGGCAACCAACTGATTGTCAACGCAGAACAGCGCAAGATCGACGAACTTAAGGCCCTTGTCGCACAACTCGACGTTGCTGCAAAGCGCCTGCTGATCACGGTCGACACCAACGAAAACAACTTCCAGGGCGACGAGGGCTACTCGGTCAACGGCGCAAAACCGAGCCAGACGCGCATCATCAATCGCAGCACCGACAGCCGTGATGGCGGCATCCAGCAGATTCAGGCCAGTGAAGGCACACCGGCGCTGATTCAGGTCGGCCAAAGCGTCCCGCTCACCAGCACTCAGACCGATTCCTATGGTGATCTTCGCAGCCAGACCGAGTACCGCAACGTCACTCAGGGCTTCTACGTCACCGCCAGCGTTACCGGCGACATCGTTCACCTGGCGATCAGTACCAACCGTGACCGCATGAGCCAGGAACGTCCAGATGTAGTGAATGTGCAAAGTACCGACACAACTGTCACGGGACGCTTGGGCGAGTGGATCACCCTGGCCGGTGTGAACCGTCAGACCCAGGCCGATAAACAGGGCCAGACCCGCAGCTACTCGACTCAGGGCCGGGATGACATGACGTTGCGGGTGAAAGTCGATACTTTGGACTAAACCACCGAAAACTGACTGATTAGTCGTATTAGACCAAAGATGTAGTGCCCGAAAAAAAGCACTACAAAACGTTTGACGATACAAAAAAGCAAAGGCATGATGGCCTCGCTCCCGCTAATCAGGGGCCCTGGCAAGGGCCTTCGAGGCGCTGCTCGCATCTACCCCGCGAGCCGCTTCGTGTCTGTACCGCCCACAAGGTGTGTTTGACGAGGTTGCCGACTGGAACGAAGTTGTCCCGAGGGACGGAAGCGTAATTAGGTAACCCGGCTCCACACTGAAGTTCGTACCAAGGCCCACGACGCCCGAATGCGCTCGCCAGTTCGCCCTTACCTGCTCACTTCCCCTCGAGCCCATCGTTCATCCCGTCGCCAATCCCGCCGAATCCGACTTGACCACCTAAGCTTCTGGTCAGCGAGCAGCCTCTTACGCCCCAATTGAATCGCGTACTTGGCAGGAGCAGGAATTTTCCACACAGACCTATGCGACGAGGTTTATCTCCATGGCACTGACACGCGAACAGCAAATTGCAGCCCTCGAAAAAGATTGGGCTGAAAACCCACGCTGGAAAGGCGTGACACGCGCTTACTCCGCTGCTGACGTCGTCCGCCTGCGTGGCTCGGTTCAACCTGAGCACACCTTTGCAAAACTGGGCGCCGAGAAGCTGTGGAACCTGGTCACCCAGGGCGCCAAGCCATCCTTCCGTCCTGATAAAGATTTCGTCAACTGCATGGGCGCCCTGACCGGCGGCCAGGCTGTACAACAAGTCAAAGCCGGTATCCAGGCGATCTACCTGTCGGGCTGGCAGGTTGCTGCGGACAACAACTCCGCCGAATCGATGTACCCGGACCAGTCGCTGTACCCGGTGGACTCGGTTCCAACCGTGGTCAAGCGCATCAACAACTCGTTCCGTCGTGCCGACCAGATCCAGTGGAAAGCCGGCAAAGGCCCGGGCGACGAAGGTTACATCGACTACTTCGCACCGATCGTGGCTGACGCTGAAGCCGGTTTCGGCGGCGTTCTGAACGCTTACGAGCTGATGAAGAGCATGATCGAAGCAGGCGCCGCCGGCGTTCACTTCGAAGACCAACTGGCTTCCGTGAAAAAATGCGGCCACATGGGCGGCAAGGTACTGGTTCCTACCCAGGAAGCTGTACAGAAGCTGACCGCTGCTCGTCTGGCAGCTGACGTTGCTGGCACACCGACCATCATTTTGGCTCGTACCGACGCTAACGCGGCTGACCTGCTGACTTCCGATTGCGACCCATACGACCAGCCGTTCGTGACTGGCGAACGTACTCAGGAAGGCTTCTACAAAGTACGCGCCGGCCTGGACCAGGCAATCGCTCGCGGCCTGGCTTACGCTCCGTATGCTGACCTGATCTGGTGCGAAACCGCCAAGCCGGACCTGGACGAAGCTCGTCGTTTCGCTGAAGCGATCAAAAAGGAATACCCGGACCAACTGCTGTCGTACAACTGCTCGCCTTCCTTCAACTGGAAGAAAAACCTGGACGACGCGACCATCGCCAAGTTCCAGCGCGAACTGTCCGCCATGGGTTACAAGCACCAGTTCATCACCCTGGCCGGCATTCACAACATGTGGCACAGCATGTTCAACCTGGCGCACGACTACGCCCGCAACGACATGACTGCCTACGTGAAACTGCAAGAGCAAGAGTTCGCTGACGCTTCGAAGGGCTACACCTTCGTGGCTCACCAGCAGGAAGTGGGCACCGGCTACTTCGACGACATGACCACTGTGATTCAAGGTGGCACGTCTTCGGTAACCGCCCTGACCGGTTCGACCGAAGAAGAACAGTTCCACTGATCCGATTCGCCTGAGCAAACGGCCGTTGCGGACCGAATAGAAAGCTAACCGCAACGTCGCACATCTGACGCCCCGACTGGTTCGGGGCGTTTTTTTGCCTGCATTTTTTGAAACACCACCGCCCCCCCCCCGTAGGAGCGAGGCTTGCCCGCGAAGAACGATGACGCGGTAAGTCTGAAGCACCGCGGCGTATTCTTCGCGGGCAAGCCTCGCTCCTACGGGGGAACGCGTGCAGCCAAAAACCTTGATTCAGAGCAGTTTCAAGATCAGGAAAGCAGGGTAAAACAACCCCGCCCGCTACTTGTAGTAACGCGCATATAAGACAACTTCCCCGCCCCAACCTGGATAACCAGTTTAAAAACCATCGCAAACAATAATGATTGTCATTTGGCGGCAACTATGTTCGTTACATTCCCTACAAAACAATATTGATGAAAACCCGGCTAATGCCCGCAACGCATGGGCTGCGTGGCTTTGGAGGTGCGCTATGTCCTTATTCCTGTAAATAATTTCGCTATAGGAATTTTACTTGCACGGTGTTGTGCCATAAAATCAGCGGGATTGATTGCTGCGACATATCGTCACTGCGTTGTTTCTTTTTCAAGCTCAGAGACCTTTGCTCTCTGTTAAGGATTTCCAGCATGCCCGAAGCGACAGGACTCATGGCCCACAACTGGGGCTTTGCCATTTTCCTTCTGGGCGTTGTCGGCCTCTGCGCCTTCATGCTCGGCGTCTCCAGCCTCCTCGGGTCAAAAGCCTGGGGCCGCAGCAAAAACGAACCGTTCGAGTCAGGCATGCTACCTACAGGTGGCGCCCGCTTGCGGCTCTCAGCCAAATTCTATCTGGTCGCGATGCTCTTCGTGATCTTCGATATCGAAGCCCTCTTTCTCTTTGCCTGGTCTGTGTCCGTCCGCGAAAGCGGCTGGACCGGATTCGTCGAAGCTCTCGTTTTCATAGCAATTCTGTTGGCAGGTCTTGTCTACCTGTTCCGAGTGGGCGCCCTTGACTGGGCTCCGGAAGCTCGTCGCAAGCGGCAGGCGAAGCTGAAACAATGAGGCTTTGGCAATGCAATACAATCTCACCAGGATCGACCCCGATGCTCCTAACGAGCAGTATCCGATTGGCGAACGGGAAACCGTTTCCGATCCGTTAGAAGATCAAGTCCACAAAAACATCTTCATGGGCAAGCTCGAAGACGTGCTTAACGGCACAGTCAACTGGGGGCGCAAGAACTCCCTGTGGCCGTATAACTTCGGTCTTTCGTGCTGCTACGTGGAAATGACCACCGCCTTCACGGCGCCCCACGACATCGCGCGCTTTGGCGCCGAGGTTATCCGGGCATCGCCGCGCCAGGCGGATTTCATGGTTATCGCTGGTACCTGCTTCATCAAGATGGCGCCGATCATTCAGCGTCTCTACGAGCAAATGCTCGAACCTAAATGGGTTATCTCCATGGGTTCGTGCGCCAACTCCGGTGGCATGTACGACATCTACTCCGTCGTTCAAGGGGTGGACAAGTTCCTGCCCGTGGACGTCTACGTGCCTGGCTGCCCGCCCCGCCCTGAAGCTTTTTTGCAAGGCTTGATGCTCTTGCAAGAGTCGATTGGACAGGAGCGTCGTCCGCTTTCCTGGGTCGTCGGTGATCAAGGCGTTTACCGCGCCGAGATGCCTTCGCAAAAGGAACAGCGCCGCGAACAGCGAATCGCAGTCACCAACCTGCGCAGCCCCGACGAAGTCTGATCCAGCTCTGCTTCTTTAATAGAACGAGAACCTGGCTTCATTCTTTACGTTGACCGAAAGCGATAAATAACCATGACTACAGGCAGTGCTCTGTACATCCCGCCTTATAAGGCAGACGACCAGGATGTGGTCGTCGAACTGAACAACCGTTTTGGCCCCGAGGCGTTCACCGCCCAGCCTACCCGCACCGGCATGCCGGTGCTTTGGGTTGCCCGTGCCAAACTCGTCGAAGTCCTGACCTTCCTGCGCAACCTGCCCAAGCCGTACGTCATGCTCTATGACCTGCACGGCGTGGACGAGCGTCTGCGCACCAAGCGTCAAGGGCTGCCAAGCGGCGCCGACTTCACTGTGTTCTATCACTTGATGTCGATCGAACGTAATAGTGACGTCATGATCAAGGTCGCCTTGTCCGAGAGCGACCTTAGCGTGCCGACCGTGACCGGTATCTGGCCGAACGCCAACTGGTACGAGCGTGAAGTGTGGGACATGTACGGCATCAACTTTGCCGGTCACCCGCACCTGACCCGCATCATGATGCCGCCGACCTGGGAAGGTCACCCGCTGCGCAAGGACTTCCCGGCCCGTGCCACCGAGTTCGATCCGTTCAGTCTGACCCTGGCCAAGCAACAGCTTGAGGAAGAAGCCGCGCGCTTCAAGCCTGAAGACTGGGGCATGAAGCGTTCCGGGGCGAACGAGGACTACATGTTCCTCAACCTCGGTCCTAACCACCCTTCTGCGCACGGTGCGTTCCGCATCATCTTGCAGCTGGACGGTGAAGAGATCGTCGACTGCGTGCCGGACGTCGGTTACCACCACCGTGGTGCCGAGAAGATGGCCGAGCGTCAGTCCTGGCACAGTTTCATTCCGTACACCGACCGTATCGACTACCTCGGCGGCGTGATGAACAACCTGCCGTACGTGCTCTCGGTCGAGAAGCTGGCCGGCATCAAGGTGCCCGAGAAGGTCGACGTCATCCGCATCATGATGGCCGAGTTCTTCCGGATCACCAGCCACCTGCTGTTCCTGGGGACTTACATCCAGGACGTCGGCGCCATGACCCCGGTGTTCTTCACGTTCACCGACCGTCAGAAGGCGTACACGGTGATCGAAGCCATTACCGGTTTCCGTCTGCACCCGGCCTGGTACCGCATCGGCGGCGTCGCTCACGACCTGCCGCGCGGCTGGGAAAAACTGGTGAAAGACTTCGTCGAGTGGATGCCAAAGCGCCTGGACGAATACCAGAAAGCCGCGCTGGACAACAGCATCCTCAAAGGCCGGACCATCGGTGTCGCCGCCTACAACACCAAAGAAGCCTTCGAATGGGGCGTCACTGGTGCAGGCTTGCGTTCGACCGGTTGCGACTTCGACCTGCGCAAAGCGCGCCCGTACTCCGGTTACGAGAACTTCGAATTCGAAGTGCCGCTGGCCGTCAATGGCGATGCCTACGATCGTTGCATCGTGCGCGTCGAAGAAATGCGCCAGAGCATCAAGATCATCGAGCAGTGCATGCGCAACATGCCGGAAGGCCCGTACAAGGCGGATCACCCGCTGACCACGCCGCCACCGAAAGAACGCACGCTGCAGCACATCGAGACCCTGATCACGCACTTCCTGCAAGTTTCGTGGGGCCCGGTCATGCCGGCCAACGAATCCTTCCAGATGATCGAAGCGACCAAGGGCATCAACAGTTATTACCTGACGAGCGATGGCGGCACCATGAGCTACCGCACCCGGATTCGCACCCCAAGCTTCCCGCACCTGCAGCAGATCCCTTCGGTGATCAAAGGCAGCATGGTCGCGGACTTGATCGCGTACCTGGGTAGTATCGATTTCGTTATGGCCGACGTGGACCGCTAAGCATGAACAGCACGCTTATCCAGACAGACCGTTTCACCTTGAGTGAAACCGAGCGCTCGGCCATCGAGCACGAGCTGCATCACTACGAAGACCCGCGCGCGGCGTCGATCGAAGCCCTGAAGATCGTCCAGAAGGAACGTGGCTGGGTGCCTGACGGCGCGCTCTACGCCATCGGCGAGATCCTCGGCATCCCGGCGAGCGACGTTGAAGGCGTGGCGACGTTCTATAGCCAGATCTTCCGTCAGCCGGTCGGCCGTCACATCATTCGCGTCTGCGACAGCATGGTCTGCTACATCGGCGGCCATGAATCGGTGGTCAGCGAAATCCAGAGCAATCTGGGTATCGGCCTGGGTCAGACCACCGCCGACGGTCGTTTCACCCTGCTGCCGGTCTGCTGCCTCGGCAACTGTGACAAGGCGCCGGCGTTGATGATCGACGACGACACTTTCGGTGATGTGCAGCCTGCCGGCGTTGCCAAATTGCTCGAGGGCTACGTATGACCCTGACTTCCTTCGGTCCAGCCAACCGCATCAAGCGTTCGGCCGAGACTCACCCGCTGACCTGGCGTCTGCGCGACGACGGCGAAGCTGTCTGGCTCGACGAGTACCAGGCCAAGAACGGTTACGCGGCAGCGCGCAAAGCGTTCGCTGACATGGCTCAGGACGACATCGTCCAGACCGTGAAAGACGCCGGCCTTAAAGGTCGCGGCGGTGCAGGCTTCCCCACGGGCGTGAAGTGGGGCCTGATGCCCAAAGACGAATCCATCAACATTCGCTACCTGCTGTGCAACGCGGACGAGATGGAACCGAACACCTGGAAAGACCGCATGCTGATGGAGCAACTGCCCCATCTGCTGATCGAAGGCATGCTGATCAGTGCTCGCGCGCTGAAAACCTACCGTGGCTACATCTTCCTGCGTGGCGAATACACCACCGCCGCCAAGCACCTCAACCGTGCCGTGGAAGAAGCCAAGGCAGCCGGTCTGCTGGGCAAGAACATCCTGGGCAGCGGCTTCGATTTCGAGCTGTTCGTCCACACCGGCGCCGGGCGTTACATCTGCGGTGAAGAAACCGCACTGATCAACTCCCTGGAAGGCCGTCGCGCCAACCCGCGCTCCAAGCCGCCCTTCCCTGCCGCCGTTGGCGTGTGGGGCAAGCCAACTTGCGTGAACAACGTTGAAACCCTGTGCAACGTGCCGGCGATCATTGCCGACGGCGTGGACTGGTACAAATCGTTGGCCCGCGAAGGCAGCGAAGACATGGGCACCAAGCTCATGGGCTTCTCCGGCAAGGTCAAGAACCCTGGCCTGTGGGAATTGCCGTTCGGCGTCACCGGTCGCGAGTTGTTCGAAGACTACGCCGGCGGCATGCGCGATGGCTTCAAGCTCAAGTGCTGGCAGCCAGGCGGCGCCGGTACCGGTTTCCTGTTGCCGGAACACCTGGACGCACAAATGTACGCCGGCGGCATCGCCAAAGTGGGCACCCGTATGGGTACCGGCCTGGCCATGGCGGTGGACGACAGCGTCAACATGGTGTCCCTGCTGCGCAACATGGAAGAGTTCTTCTCCCGTGAGTCGTGCGGCTTCTGCACCCCATGCCGTGACGGTTTGCCGTGGAGCGTCAAGCTTCTGCGCGCCATCGAAAACGGTGAAGGGCAAGCCGGCGATATCGAGACCCTGCTGGGTCTGGTCGGTTTCCTCGGCCCAGGCAAGACCTTCTGTGCTCACGCACCGGGCGCCGTGGAGCCGTTGGGCAGCGCAATCAAATACTTCCGCCACGAGTTCGAAGCCGGCATCGCGCCCACCAGCGCTGTCGTCCCGCCTCTGGCAAGGCCGATCGTAGTCGGCGCGTAAACGCTTAAAAAAGCGAAGGGTCCGTGCCCTTCGCTTTGTCGTGTGATGACGCCGTAAACGGCTGTGTTGATTCACGCGAATAACAAGATTCCATTAGCCACGCCCGCTGACACCGGGCCAACGAAGAACTTTGAACCATGGCCACTATCCACGTAGACGGCAAAGAGCTCGAAGTCGATGGGGCAGACAACCTGTTACAGGCATGTCTGTCGCTAGGCCTCGATATCCCTTATTTCTGCTGGCACCCAGCCCTAGGCAGCGTTGGCGCTTGCCGCCAGTGCGCGGTCAAGCAGTACACCGACGAGAACGACAAGCGTGGTCGGATCGTCATGTCCTGCATGACCCCCGCCACCGACGGCAGCTGGATCTCCATCGACGACGAAGAAGCGAAAGTGTTTCGCGCCAGCGTCGTCGAATGGCTGATGACCAACCACCCTCACGACTGCCCGGTCTGTGAAGAAGGCGGTCACTGCCACCTGCAAGACATGACGGTGATGACCGGCCACAACGAGCGCCGTTATCGCTTCACCAAGCGTACCCACCAGAACCAGCAACTGGGCCCGTTCATTTCCCACGAAATGAACCGCTGCATCGCCTGCTACCGCTGCGTGCGCTTCTATAAGGATTACGCCGGCGGCACCGACCTCGGTGTGTTCGGCGCCCACGACAACGTGTACTTCGGTCGCGTTGAAGACGGCACCCTGGAAAGCGAGTTCTCCGGCAACCTCACCGAGGTCTGCCCGACCGGTGTGTTCACCGACAAGACTCACTCCGAGCGCTACAACCGCAAGTGGGACATGCAGTTCTCGCCGAGCATCTGCCATGGCTGCTCCAGCGGTTGCAACATCTCCCCGGGCGAGCGCTACGGTGAACTGCGTCGTATCGAAAACCGCTTCAACGGTTCGGTCAACCAGTACTTCCTGTGCGACCGTGGCCGTTTCGGCTATGGCTACGTCAACCGCGAAGACCGCCCGCGTCAGCCATTGCTGGCCAACGGCGCCAAGCTGGGCCTGGACGAAGCGCTGGATAAAGCCGCCGACCTGCTGCGTGGTCGCAACATTGTCGGTATCGGTTCGCCACGTGCCAGCCTCGAAAGCAACTACGCGTTGCGCGAACTGGTCGGCGCCGAGCACTTCTACTCCGGTATCGAAGCCGCCGAGCTGGAACGCATTCGCCTGGTCATGCAGGTGTTGAAAGACAGCCCGCTGCCGATCCCGAACATGCGCGACATCGAAGATCACGATGCGATTTTCGTCCTCGGCGAAGACCTGACCCAGACCGCTGCACGTATGGCCCTGTCCCTGCGTCAATCGGTCAAAGGCAAAGCCGAAGACATGGCCGATGCCATGCGCGTTCAGCCTTGGCTCGACGCGGCAGTGAAGAACATCGGTCAGCACGCGCTGAACCCGCTGTTCATCGCCAGCCTGGCTGAAACCAAGCTCGACGACATCGCTGAAGAATGCGTTCACGCCGCTCCAGACGACCTGGCGCGCATCGGTTTCGCCGTGGCTCACGCCCTCGACGCCAGCGCCCCGGCGGTTGAAGGCCTCGATGCTGAAGCCCTCGAACTGGCCAAGCGCATCGCCGACGCCCTGCTCGCGGCCAAGCGCCCGCTGATCATTGCCGGCACTTCCCTGGGCTCCAAAGCCCTGATCGAAGCCGCCGCCAACATCGCCAAAGCCTTGAAGCTGCGCGAGAAGAACGGTTCCATCAGCCTGATCGTGCCAGAGGCCAACAGCCTCGGCCTGGCCATGCTCGGTGGTGACTCGGTCGACGCAGCGCTGCAAGCCGTGATCGACGGCAAGGCCGACGCCCTCGTCGTGCTGGAAAACGATCTGTACACCCGCACCGACAAAGCCAAGGTTGATGCTGCCCTGACCGCCGCGAAAGTGGTGATCGTTGCAGACCATCAGAAAACCGCCACCAGCGATCGCGCGCATCTGGTTCTGCCAGCGGCCAGCTTCGCTGAAGGCGACGGTACGTTGGTCAGCCAGGAAGGTCGCGCTCAGCGCTTCTTCCAGGTGTTCGACCCGACTTACCTCGACGCGAGCATCCTGGTTCACGAAGGCTGGCGCTGGCTGCATGCCCTGCGCGCCACCCTGTTGAACCAGCCGATCGACTGGACCCAACTGGACCATGTCACCGCCGCCGTCGCCGCCAGCACACCGCAACTGGCGGGCATCGTCGACGCTGCGCCGTCCGCCGCGTTCCGTATCAAAGGCCTGAAACTGGCTCGCGAACCGCTGCGTTACTCCGGCCGTACCGCCATGCGCGCCGACATCAGCGTGCACGAACCGCGTACTTCCCAGGACATCGACACCGCGTTCTCCTTCTCCATGGAAGGTTACTCGGGCTCGGTCGAACCGCGTCAGCAAGTGCCATTCGCCTGGTCTCCGGGCTGGAACTCGCCGCAAGCCTGGAACAAGTTCCAGGACGAAGTCGGTGGTCACATCCGCGCTGGCGACCCAGGCACCCGCCTGATCGAAAGCACCGGTGATTCGCTGAACTGGTTCGCGGCTGTTCCACGTGCATTCAACCCGGCGCCGGGCACCTGGCAGGTTGTGCCGTTCTTCCACCTGTTCGGCAGCGAAGAGACCTCTTCCAAAGCCGCGCCGGTTCAGGAACGCATCCCGGCCGCTTATGTGTCGCTGGCCAAATCCGAAGCCGATCGCCTGGGTGTCAATGACGGCGCCCTGCTCAGCTTGAACGTGGCTGGCCAGACCTTGCGTCTGCCGCTGCGCATCAACGAAGAGCTGGGTGCCGGTCTGGTCGCACTGCCGGCCGGTATCGCCGGCATTCCGCCAGCGATCTTTGGCAAAACCGTTGACGGTCTGCAGGAGGCAGCTCAATGACCTGGTTCACGCCTGAAGTGATTGACGTGATCATCGCGGTCCTCAAGGCCATCGTGATTCTGCTCGCCGTGGTGGTGTGCGGCGCGCTGCTGAGCTGGGTCGAGCGTCGTCTGCTCGCCCTCTGGCAGGACCGTTACGGTCCGAACCGCGTCGGCCCGTTCGGCGCATTCCAGATTGCAGCCGACATGATCAAGATGTTCTTCAAGGAAGACTGGACGCCACCGTTCGCCGACAAGGTGATCTTCACCCTGGCACCGGTCGTGGCCATGAGCGCCTTGCTGATTGCCTTCGCGATCATCCCGATCACCCCGACCTGGGGTGTGGCGGACATCAACATCGGCATCCTGTTCTTCTTCGCCATGGCCGGTCTGTCGGTCTACGCGGTGCTGTTCGCCGGCTGGTCCAGCAACAACAAGTTCGCCCTGCTGGGCAGCTTGCGGGCCTCGGCGCAAACCGTGTCGTACGAAGTGTTCATGGGCCTGTCGCTGATGGGCATCGTGATCCAGGTCGGCTCGTTCAACATGCGCGACATCGTTGAATACCAGGCGCAGAACCTGTGGTTCGTGATTCCGCAGATCTTCGGTTTCCTGACCTTCTTCATCGCCGGCGTCGCCGTAACTCACCGTCACCCGTTCGACCAGCCGGAAGCGGAGCAGGAACTGGCCGACGGTTACCACATTGAATATGCCGGCATGAAATGGGGCATGTTCTTCGTCGGCGAGTACATCGGCATCGTGTTGATTTCGGCGCTGCTGGTGACCTTGTTCTTCGGTGGCTGGCACGGTCCGTTTGGCATTCTGCCGCAGATCCCGTTCATCTGGTTCGCGCTCAAAACCGCGTTCTTCATCATGTTCTTCATCCTGCTGCGCGCCTCGATCCCGCGCCCACGGTATGACCAAGTGATGGATTTCAGCTGGAAGTTCTGCCTGCCGCTGACCCTCGTCAACATGCTGGTGACCGCTGCGATCGTGTTGCTCAACACGCCCGCCGTCGCGGCTCAGTGAGGATAGAGAATCATGAAGTACATATTTGACATCGTGCATGGCTTCTTCACCCAGCTTCGCAGCCTGGTGATGATCTTCGGCCATGCCTTCCGCAAGCGCGACACGCTGCAGTACCCGGAAGAAGCCGTGTACCTGCCGCCGCGCTTTCGTGGCCGTATCGTCCTGACCCGCGACCCTGATGGCGAAGAGCGTTGTGTCGCCTGCAACCTGTGCGCCGTGGCGTGCCCGGTAGGCTGCATCTCGCTGCAGAAAGCTGAAACCGAAGACGGTCGCTGGTACCCGGACTTCTTCCGCATCAACTTCTCGCGCTGCATTTTCTGCGGCCTCTGCGAGGAAGCCTGCCCGACCACCGCGATCCAGCTGACACCGGATTTCGAGATGGCCGAGTTCAAACGTCAGGACCTGGTTTACGAGAAAGAAGATCTGCTGATCTCCGGCCCCGGCAAAAACCCTGATTACAACTTCTATCGTGTTGCAGGTATGGCGATTGCCGGGAAGCCTAAAGGCTCCGCGCAGAATGAAGCCCAGCCGATCAACGTGAAGAGCTTGCTGCCTTAAGGAAGAAAGATGGAATTCGCTTTCTATTTCGCATCGGGTATCGCTGTGGTGTCCACGCTTCGCGTGATCACCAACACTAACCCTGTGCACGCCCTGCTCTACCTGATCATTTCGCTGATCGCCGTGGCCATGACGTTCTTCGCCCTCGGCGCACCGTTTGCCGGTGTGCTGGAAGTGATCGCCTACGCTGGCGCCATCATGGTGCTGTTCGTGTTCGTGGTGATGATGCTGAACCTGGGCCCGGCCTCGGTTCAGCAAGAGCGCGTCTGGCTCAAGCCCGGCATCTGGCTCGGACCGGTCGCCCTCGGCACCCTGCTGCTGGTTGAACTGTTGTACGTACTGTTCAGCGACGCCAGCGGCCAGGCCATCGGCCACACCACCGTAGACGCCAAGGCCGTGGGCATCAGCCTGTTCGGTCCTTATCTGCTGGTGGTCGAACTCGCCTCGATGCTGCTGCTTGCCGCAGCCGTCACGGCGTTCCACTTGGGCCGCAACGAAGCCAAGGAGCAATGACGATGCCTGCTATCCCTTTGGAGCATGGTCTGGCGGTCGCCGGCATCTTGTTCTGCCTCGGTCTGGTCGGCCTGATGGTCCGGCGCAACATTCTCTTCGTGCTGATGAGCCTGGAGATCATGATGAATGCCTCCGCCTTGGCCTTCATCGTCGCCGGTAGCCGCTGGGGTCAGCCGGATGGACAGATCATGTTCATCCTGGTGATCAGCCTGGCAGCCGCCGAGGCCAGTATTGGCCTGGCGATTCTGTTGCAGCTGTATCGCCGCTTCCACACTCTCGATATCGACGCTGCCAGCGAGATGCGCGGATGAATCTTCTCTATCTGACTTTCGTATTCCCTCTCATAGGTTTCCTGCTGCTGTCGTTCTCACGCGGCCGCTTCTCGGAAAACCTGTCGGCGCTGATTGGCGTCGGTTCCATCGGCTTGTCTGCCATTGTCACGGCCTACGTGATCTGGCAATTCAACGTCGCCCCGCCTGAAGGCGGTCACTACACGCAAGTGTTGTGGCAGTGGATGGCGGTGGAAGGCTTCACGCCGAACTTCGCGCTGTACCTGGATGGCCTGTCAGTGACCATGCTCGGCGTGGTCGTCGGTGTCGGCTTCCTGATCCACCTGTTCGCGTCCTGGTACATGCGCGGTGAAGCCGGTTACTCGCGCTTCTTCGCCTACACCAACCTGTTTATCGCCAGCATGCTGTTCCTGGTCCTGGGCGATAACCTGTTGTTCCTGTACTTCGGTTGGGAAGGCGTGGGCCTGTGCTCGTACCTGTTGATCGGTTTCTACTACAGCAACCGCAACAACGGTAACGCGGCACTCAAAGCCTTCATCGTGACCCGTATCGGCGACGTGTTCATGGCGATCGGCCTGTTCATCCTGTTCCAACAGTTGGGCACGCTGAACATCCAGGAACTGCTGGTGCTGGCACCGCAGAAATTCCAGGCCGGCGACTTCTGGATGGTCATGGCCACCCTGATGCTGCTGGGCGGCGCTGTCGGTAAATCCGCGCAACTGCCACTGCAAACCTGGCTGGCGGACGCAATGGCCGGTCCTACCCCTGTTTCGGCACTGATCCACGCCGCAACGATGGTGACCGCGGGCGTCTACCTGATTGCCCGTACCCACGGCCTGTTTGCGTTGGCGCCGGACATCCTGCAGCTCGTTGGCATCGTCGGCGGCGTGACCCTGGTACTCGCCGGTTTTGCCGCACTGGTCCAGACCGACATCAAACGTATCCTCGCCTACTCGACCATGAGCCAGATCGGCTACATGTTCCTGGCGCTGGGCGTTGGCGCATGGGATGGCGCGATTTTCCACCTGATGACCCACGCCTTCTTCAAGGCACTGTTGTTCCTTGCGTCCGGTGCGGTGATCGTTGCCTGCCACCACGAGCAGAACATCTTCAAGATGGGCGGCCTGTGGAAGAAACTGCCGCTGGCCTACGCCAGCTTCATCGTCGGCGGCGCGGCACTGTCCGCCCTGCCACTGGTGACCGCAGGCTTCTACTCCAAGGACGAAATCCTCTGGGAAGCGTTTGCCAGCGGCAACCACGGTCTGCTCTACGCAGGTCTGGTCGGCGCGTTCATGACTTCGCTGTACACCTTCCGCCTGATCTTCATCGCGTTCCACGGTGAAGCGAAGACTGAAGCGCACGCCGGTCACGGCATCGCTCACTGGTTGCCGCTGTCGGTGCTGATCGTGCTGTCGACCTTCGTCGGCGCCATGATCGTTCCGCCACTGCACGGCGTGCTGCCGGAAAGCGTCGGCCATGCCGGCGGCGAAGCCAAGCACAGCCTGGAAATCGCCTCGGGCGCCATCGCCCTGGCCGGTATCCTGCTGGCCGCGCTGCTGTTCCTCGGCAAGCGTCGTTTCGTCACTGCAATCGCCAACAGCGGCATCGGCCGCTTCCTTTCGGCCTGGTGGTTCGCTGCCTGGGGCTTCGACTGGATCTACGACAAACTGTTCGTCAAGCCATACCTTGCGATCAGCCACGCACTGCGCAAAGACCCGCTCGACCAGACCATCGGTCTGATCCCGCGTATGGCCAAAGGCGGTCACACCGCCCTGAGCCGTACCGAAACCGGTCAACTGCGTTGGTACGCGGCATCGATGGCAGCCGGCTCCGTGCTGGTCATCGGCGCCATCGTGCTGGTAGCGGTCTGAATATGAACCTTGCGAACTTGCGAAAGGAATTGAGCCCGTCATGATTCTGCCTTGGCTAATCCTGATCCCCTTCATCGGCGGCCTGCTGTGCTGGATGGGTGAGCGCTTCGGCGCTACCCTCCCCCGCTGGATTGCGCTGTTGACCATGACCCTGGAACTCGCGCTCGGCCTCTGGCTGTGGGCCCACGGTAATTATTCATTTGCTCCGGCGCCTGGCGCCGATCCGACCTGGGCGCTTGAGTTCAAGCACATCTGGATCGAGCGCTTCGGCATCAGCGTGCACCTGGCGCTCGATGGCCTGTCGCTGCTGATGATCCTGCTGACCGGTCTGCTGGGTATCCTCTCGGTACTCTGCTCGTGGAAAGAGATCCAGCGTCACGTCGGCTTCTTCCACTTGAACCTGATGTGGATCCTGGGCGGTGTCGTCGGCGTGTTCCTAGCCCTCGACCTGTTCATGTTCTTCTTCTTCTGGGAAATGATGCTGGTGCCGATGTACTTCCTCATCGCGCTCTGGGGTCACAGTTCTTCGGACGGCAAGAAAACCCGGATCTACGCGGCGACCAAGTTCTTCATCTTCACTCAGGCGTCCGGCCTGATCATGTTGGTGGCGATCCTGGGGCTGGTGTTGGTCAACTTCAACAGCACCGGCGTGATCACGTTCAACTACGCCGACCTGCTGAAAACCAAGATGTCGCTCACCACCGAGTACATCCTGATGCTCGGCTTCTTCATCGCCTTCGCGGTGAAGCTGCCCGTGGTGCCGTTCCACTCCTGGCTGCCTGACGCTCACGCCCAGGCACCAACAGCGGGTTCGGTCGACCTGGCCGGTATCTTGTTGAAGACGGCGGCTTACGGTCTGCTGCGTTTCGCCCTGCCGCTGTTCCCGAATGCCTCGGCCGAGTTCGCGCCGATTGCCATGACCCTGGGTCTGATCGGGATCTTCTACGGTGCGTTCCTGGCCTTCGCCCAAACCGACATCAAGCGTCTGATCGCCTACTCCTCCGTTTCCCACATGGGCTTCGTGTTGATCGGCATCTACTCCGGCAGCCAACTGGCGCTGCAGGGCGCGGTGATGCAGATGCTGGCGCACGGTCTGTCGGCCGCGGCACTCTTTATCCTCAGCGGTCAGTTGTACGAACGTACCCACACCCGCGACATGCGTGAAATGGGTGGCCTGTGGTCGAAGATCGCTTACCTGCCGGCCATCAGCCTGTTCTTTGCCGCCGCGTCCCTGGGCTTGCCGGGTACCGGTAACTTTGTGGGTGAGTTCCTGATCCTGATCGGCACGTTCCCGGCCGCCCCATGGATCACGATCATTGCGACGTCCGGTCTGGTGTTCGGTTCGGTCTACTCGCTGATCATGATCCACCGTGCCTACTTCGGCCCGTCCAAATCGGACGCGGTGCTGCATGGCATGGATGGTCGCGAACTGATCATGGTGGTCGGTCTGGCGGCACTGCTGATTTACATCGGCGTGTACCCGCAACCGTTCCTCGATACCTCTGCTGCGACGATGCATGGCGTGCAGCAATGGCTCGGCACCGCCTTCACTCAACTCGCTTCGGCCCGGTAAGAGCGCTATGGAATTCACGACTCAACACTTTATTGCGCTTGCGCCGTTGTTGATCACCAGCGCCACGATCATCGTGGTGATGCTGGCAATCGCCTGGCGCCGCAACCACTCACAGACCTTCCTGATCTCCGTGGCGGGTCTGAACCTGGCGTTGCTGTCGATCCTGCCAGCCCTGAAAGTCGCGCCCCTGGCCGTGACTCCGTTGCTGCAGATCGACACCTTCGCTTGCCTGTACATGGCGCTGATCCTGGTCGCCACCCTCGCCTGTGTAACCCTCGCCCACGCCTACCTTGGCGATGGCGGCTCGGGTTACCCGGGCAACCGTGAAGAACTTTACCTGCTGATCCTGATGGCCGCCGCCGGTGGCCTGGTCCTGGTCAGCGCGCAGCACCTGGCCGGGTTGTTCATCGGTCTGGAACTGCTTTCGGTGCCGGTCTACGGTCTGGTGGCTTATGCCTTCTTCAACAAGCGCTCGCTGGAAGCCGGTATCAAGTACATGGTGCTGTCGGCCGCCGGTTCCGCGTTCCTGTTGTTCGGTATGGCCCTGCTCTACGCCGACTCCGGCAGCCTGAGCTTCGTCGGTATCGGCCAGGCCCTCGCGGCCACCGGCCTGCCAAGCTCGCTGGCACAACTGGGCCTGGGCATGATGCTGATCGGTCTGGCGTTCAAACTGTCGCTGGTTCCGTTCCACCTCTGGACCCCGGACGTCTACGAAGGTGCTCCGGCACCGGTGGCGGCGTTCCTGGCGACCGCGTCCAAAGTGGCTGTCTTCGCGGTGATGGTGCGTCTGTTCCAGATCTCCCCGGCGGCAAGCAGCGGTGTGCTGAGCGACGTGCTGACCATCATCGCCATTGCGTCGATCCTGTTCGGTAACCTGCTGGCACTGACCCAGAGCAACCTCAAGCGTCTGCTGGGTTACTCGTCCATCGCTCACTTCGGTTATCTGCTGATTGCCCTGGTGGCAAGCAAGGGTCTGGCCGTGGAAGCCATCGGCGTGTACCTGGTCACCTACGTCATCACCAGCCTCGGCGCGTTCGGCGTGATCACGCTGATGTCCTCGCCGTACAACGGCCGTGACGCCGATGCCCTGTACGAATACCGCGGCCTGTTCTGGCGCCGTCCGTACCTGACCGCCGTCATGACCGTGATGATGCTGTCCCTGGCCGGCATTCCGCTGACCGCGGGCTTCATCGGCAAGTTCTACATCATCGCCACCGGTGTCGAGTCGCACCAATGGTGGCTGGTCGGTTCCCTGGTACTGGGCAGCGCCATCGGCGTCTTCTACTACCTGCGCGTCATGGTCACCTTGTACCTGATCGAACCGAACCTGCGTCGCCACGATGCGCAACTGCACTGGGAACAACGTGCAGGCGGCGTGATGCTGCTGGCCATCGCTCTGGTGGCATTCTTCCTCGGCGTCTACCCGCAGCCATTGCTGAACCTGGTTCAGCAGGCGGGTCTGGCGGGCTGATCGCATAGCGACACTCGGTAGAAAACAGAAACGGCACCTTCGGGTGCCGTTTTTGCGTTTGTGGATGGCCTCGAAGCGCTGGCCGAAGAGCGCCAAGGCAAGATCACTCTGCGCACCCACAAGGTCCAGCTGCCAAAACTGATGCCCATCACGGCTGAGGAAGTGGTTGCCATACGCCAACAGCTCAACCTCTCCCGGCCAGTGTTCGCCATGTATCTGCGCACCAACATCCGAACCCTCGAGAACTGGGAACAGGGACGGGCAATACCCAATGCCCAAGCCACGACCCTGATACGTCTGGTTGAACGCTTTCCGCAAACGATCGAACAGCTCGCAGCGCTGACCTGAATGCTCGGGGCTGTTACTCCAGCCACATAACGAAATTGTAATTCCCCCATCACCTTGGCGTTATCCGCAGCTTGCAACGATGTCACCCGGCGACCATGCCGGCGGGCCTTCTCCGCCGAACAATAAAACCCACGCCGAAGCACGTTCCCGTCTGCCGAACCCAAGGAGTGATTGATGGTTAACAATACAAAAATGTCGATGGCCGCTTTAGCGGTGGTGGTCGGCTCCGGACCGTCCATGGTAATGGCGGATGAAAAAGCCGAAGGGTTTATCGAGGGCAGCAGCCTGACGGTGCTCAACCGTAATTTCTACTTCAACCGTGATCACCGCAATGGCCAGTCCAGCCCCACCGGCAATGGTTATTCAGAAACCTGGGCCCATGCAGTGATCAGCAAGTTCGAATCCGGGTTTACCCAAGGCACTGTCGGCGTCGGTGTCGATGCGTTTTCGATGATCGGCCTGAAGCTCGACACCGGTGACGGCCGCAACGGTGGCCGCAGTTCGTTTGATGTGCTGCCCGTCAACAGTGATGGCGAGGCGCGGGACGAGTACACCAAGGTCGGTGGAGCCGCCAAAGTGCGAGCCTTCGATACGGTGGTCAAGGTCGGTGACGTGTTCCCGGCCAACCCGGTGGTGGCGGCAGGTGACTCGCGATTGCTGCCGGAGAGCTTTCGCGGTGTGACGGCGGTCAACACCAGCCTCGAGGGTCTGTCGGTTCAGGGCGGTCGGCTGCATGCGATGAGCCAACCCGTGTCCAGCGATATGCGCGAGAACTTCGCCACGTTTTATGCCGGCCCGGTCAATTCGCCATGGATCGCTTACGGTGGCGGCGACTATGCACTGAACAAGAACCTCAGCTTCAGCCTCTACTCCAGCCGCCTCAAGGATGCCTGGAATCAGTACTACGCCGGCACTGCCTGGACCTATCCGCTATCGGATGACCTGTCGCTGTTTGGCGGCCTGAACTATTACAAGGCGGTCGACGAAGGCAAACAACTGCTCGGCAAGCTCGACAACAACATCTGGAGCGGCCGGGTGGGCGTGAAACTCGGCGCGCACTCCGTTGCGCTTTCACACCAGCGCAACAACGGCAACGACGACTTCGATTACCTGCGTCAATCCGACTCGATCTTCCTCGACAACTCCATCCAGTACAACGACTTCAACTCGCCCAAGGAACGTTCGTGGATGGCGCGCTACGACCTCGACATGACCACTTACGGCGTACCGGGGCTCTCGTTCATGACTCGTTACGCCCGAGGCACTGACGCCGATTACACCAACGCCAACGCCGTGTACATGCGCCGCGATGCTGACGGCAATCCACTGACCGACCAGAAGCGCTGGGAACGTGATGTCGAAGTCAAATACGTGGTGCAGAGTGGTTCGATGAAAGACCTGTCGCTGCGTTTGCGCCAGGCCACGACGCGCGCCACGGCATTTGAATCGGATTTGAATGAAGTGCGGGTGATTGTCGAGTACCCGTTGGCGATTCTCTGATCAAGCGGCTGATACACATTCACCTTTAGAAGCTCCTTGCTCCTTTGGTAAGAGGTGAATCTTTGGCGTCCTTCGGGGCGCCTTTTTTATGCCTGAGTAAAACCTGCAGGCGTTGCCGAAGGTTCGGCAGCGCCTGCAGGGATTCCGGCCCTGGTCATCAGGGCAGTGTCAGCTGCCACGATTGCGGCAATCCCCCGCCACGGTGTATCTGATGGTGTTGAGTTGGCCTTTCGAGTCTTCATAGGTCATGGCGGCAGGCACCACAGCGCAAGCCACTTGCGGACGCACAACGCTTACCACTTTTGCCACGTCCAGCTTCATTCCGTATTCGTAGTCCTTGACCTGCGGCGCCGGTTTGCCCTGGTTGGCCGCGTACTGCTCCATGGCTTTGGTGTTAGCACTCAGCGCCCGCTCGAACGTCCGGTCACCACCCCCCTCGGCAAACACATTCAGGGACATCGCCAGCATGCCGGCGAACGTCATCAACTGAAGTACTTTCATATCCACTCCCCTCCAATCCTGGCTCAAAAAAAAGCCCGGCATCGGGACTCGATGACAGGCCTGTTCAAGTGCGATGCGCTTACAAGTCGTTGGTGTTGTCGTCTTTCTTTTCATTGACGACGACCGGGTCGCGCGCTTTTTCCTTGGCGACGAACAGCTCTACGGAGCGGTCATTGGCAGTCATCATGCGTTGGAACGTTCGGTCACCGCCGCCTTCGGCCAAGGCCAGAGAAGACATCGCCAACGCTGCTGCAAAGGTACTGATGTGTGCAAATTTCATGGTTGATTCCTCGTTTGGTAGCTGACGGAATCAAGGTAACAATCCGAACCTTTCGTGACGGTGGCGCACAAATTACATATCCGTTATGTGGGGTAGGCAGGTCAGGCCTGAGAAAGAACTGTGGCGAGGGAGCTTGCTCCCGCTGGGGCGCGAAGCGGCCCCCGCTCTTCATCTGAAAAGCGGGGCCTGCTGCGCAGTCCAGCGGGAGCAAGCTCCCTCGCCACAGGGTTTGTGTTCACGGTTGGGTGGGGATCGTGTCCTCATCGCGGCGATGGGCGAGCTGATACAACGCCGGCAAGATCAGCAACGTCAGGATGGTGGAGGACAGGATTCCACCGATCACTACGGTTGCGAGCGGTCGCTGCACTTCCGCGCCAGTACCGGTCGCCAGGGCCATCGGAATAAAGCCCAGGGACGCCACCAGCGCCGTCATCAACACCGGGCGCAAACGTGTCAGCGCTCCAACGTTGATCGCATCAGACAGTGAACGCCCCTCCTCCCGCAGGTTGCGGATGAACGCGATCATCACCAGCCCGTTGAGCACTGCGACCCCCGACAGCGCGATGAAGCCCACCCCCGCCGAGATCGACAACGGAATATCCCGCAACCACAGCGCCATGACCCCGCCGGTCAACGCAAACGGAATCCCGGTGAACACCAGCAAGCCATCCTTGAGGTTGTTGAACATCATGAACAGCAACCCGAACACCAGCAGCAACGCCACCGGCACCACGATCCGCAGGCGCTTGGCCGCCGATTGCAGTTGCTCGAACTGCCCGCCCCAACTTGTCCAGTAACCCGCGGGCACCTGCACCTCTCGCTCGATCACCTCGCCCGCCTCTGCGACGAACGAACCGATATCGCGCCCGCGCACGTTGGCGCTGACGATCACCAGGCGCTTGCCGTTCTCACGGCTGACCTGATTGGGTCCCAGCACCAGATCAAGGCTGGCGACTTCCTTCAAGGCAATAAAACCAATCTGATCGGCCGCGGCATTGAGCGGTGCCGGCACCGGAATCAACAGCGCCGACAAACCGTCGATGTCCTTGCGCATGGCATCGGACAATCGCACCACCATGTCGAACCGTCGGTCACCCTCATACAATGTGCCGGCCTGACGCCCACCCACCGCGACGGCAATGGTGTCCTGCACATCGCCGATGTTGAGCCCGTAACGCGCCGCCTTGTCGCGATCGATGTTGATGGTCAGCACCGGCAGCCCGGTGGTTTGTTCGACCTTGACCTCGGACGCACCGTTGACCTTCTGCATCGCGGCGGCAATCTTCGCTGCCGTGGCGTTGAGCACGCCCATGTCATCGCCGAACACTTTGACCGCGACGTCGCTGCGCACACCGGAGATCAGTTCGTTGAAGCGCAACTGGATCGGCTGCGACAGTTCATAGTTGCTGCCCGGCAACGTCGCGGCGGCCTGTTGCAGTTCCGCCATCAGGGTTTCGCGAGACTTGCCCGGGTCCGGCCATTGCTCTTTTGGCTTGAGCATCACGTAGCTGTCGGAGATGTTCGGCGGCATCGGGTCGGAGGCGATTTCCGCGGTGCCGGTGCGGGCGAACACCCGCTCGACTTCCGGCACTTTGTTGAGGATCAACGTCTCCAGACGCTGCTGCATGTCCACCGATTGCGTGAGGCTGGTGCCCGGCACGCGCAAGGCTTGCAGGGCGAAATCACCTTCGCTGAGGCTCGGCACAAACTCGCTGCCCATGCGGCTGGTCAGCACGCCGCTGAGCACGATCACACCCAGCGCTGCGCCCACCGCCACGGCGCGATGGTTCATCACCCACGCCAGCGCCGGCGCATACACCCGGCGCGCACCGCGCATCACGATGCCCTCTTCTTCCTTGACCTTGCCGGTGACAAACAACGCAATCGCCGCCGGCACAAAGGTCACCGACAGCAGCATGGCGCCGAGCAACGCGATTACCACCGTGAACGCCATCGGGTGGAACATTTTCCCTTCGACGCCGCTCAAGGCGAAGATCGGCAGGTACACGACCATGATGATCAACTGACCGAATATCAGCGGTCTCCGCGCCTCTTTGGCCGCCGCAAATACTTCATGGAAGCGCTCGGAACGGGTCAGCAATCGTCCGTGATGCTGCTGCGCATGGGCCAGCCGTCGCAGGGTGTTTTCGACAATCACCACCGCGCCGTCGACGATGATGCCGAAGTCGAGTGCCCCCAGGCTCATCAGGTTGGCGCTGACCTTGTTGCTGAACATGCCGGTGAAAGTGAACAGCATCGACAGCGGAATCACCATCGCGGTAATCAATGCCGCACGGATGTTGCCCAGGAACAGGAACAGAATTGCGATCACCAGAATCGCACCTTCAATCAGGTTCTTTTTCACGGTAGCGATGGCTTTGTCCACGAGGTGCGTGCGGTCGTACACCGGCACCGCGATCACGCCTTTGGGCAGCGATCGGTTGATCTGTTCCAGCTTGCTGGCGACGGCCTGGGACACGGTGCGGCTGTTTTCGCCGATCAGCATGAACACGGTACCGAGCACCACTTCACGGCCGTTCTCCGTAGCCGCGCCGCTGCGCAGTTCGCGGCCGATGTCCACGGTGGCGACGTTCTTCACCCGGATCGGCGTGCCATCGACGTTGGCCATGACGATATTGGCGATGTCCTCGGTGCTCGCCACTTGTCCCGGCGCACGAATCAGCAACTGCTCACCGCTGCGCTCGATGTACCCGGCGCCGACGTTGGCGTTATTGCGCTCAAGCGCCGTGATCAGGTCGGTGAGGGTCAGCTTGTACGCCGCCAGCCGTTTCAGATCGGGAGCGATCTGGTATTCCTTGGCAAAGCCGCCGATGGTGTTGATCTCGGCCACGCCAGGGACATTGCGCAGTTGCGGCTTGATGATCCAGTCCTGAATCACCCGAAGATCGGTCGGTGTATAGGCGCTACCGTCGTCCTTGAGCGCGCCGTCTCTGGCTTCCACGGTCCACAGGAAAATTTCGCCGAGGCCGGTGGAAATCGGCCCCATCACCGCTTCGGTGCCCTCGGGCAATTGCTCCTTGGCGATCTGCAACCGCTCGTTGACCAATTGCCGGGCGAAGAACAGGTCGGTGCCGTCCTTGAAAATCACCGTGACTTGCGACAGCCCCGAACGCGACAGCGAACGGGTCTGTTCCAGCGCCGGCAGACCGGCCATGGCGGTTTCAATCGGGAAGGTGATGCGCTGCTCGGTTTCCAGCGGCGAGAACCCGGCGGCGCCGGTGTTGATTTGCACCTGGACATTGGTGATGTCGGGCACGGCGTCGATCGGCAGTTTTTGATAACTGGCGATCCCGAGGCCGGCCATGAGCAGAACGGCGAGCAGCACGATAATGCGCTGCTCGATGGCAAACTGGATCAGGCGTTCGAACATGAGAACCTTCCACGGATTAATGGGCGTCTTCAGCGCGCTTTTTAATGACTGTGCTCGGCCGAGGCTTTGCCCAGTTCCGATTTGAGAACGAAGCTGCCGGCGCTGGCGACTTGCACACCGGCGTCCAGCCCATGAGTGACTTCCACCAAACCGGCCGCGCGGCTGCCCAACTCCACCGCCTGCGCCTTGAAGCCATCGTCGGTGCGCAAGAACACCGTGGGTTTGTCCTCGACGGTCTGGATAGCGGCTTCCGGCACGGTGACCCTGGCCTGACGGCTGTCGGTCGCTACACGCGCCGTGACGAACAACCCCGGACGCCACGAACCCTGCGGATTCTCCAGGGTCACGCGAACGGTGGCCGTGCGGGTCTGTTCGCCGAGCAGGCTGCCGACATAGGCCACCGTGCCGGTGACCTCGGCGTTGAGTTCCGGCGCGCTGACAGTGACGGCTTTGCCCACTTGCACCTTGTTCAGATCCTTGGGCGAAACGCCGAACGTCACCCAGACCCGCGACAGATCCGAGAGCGTGAAGGCCGCCGTGGTTTCATCGACTACCTCACCCGGTGCCAGGTGTTTTTCCACCACCCTGCCGTCGAACGGCGCGCGCAGTTCATAGCGATTGCCGCCGGTGGCGACCACGCTCCCGCTGAGCACGCTGATTTTCTGTCGGGCGTTGTTCACGGCGATTTCGGCTTCTTCCAACGCCTGTTTTGCCTGCAACACGTCCTGCTCGGCGGATATCTTGTCTTCCCACAGCTTTTTCTCGCGCTCATAAGTGGTGCGGGCCAAGGCCAAACGACGTTGCGCGGCCGCCTGTTCGCTACGCTGATCGGAAATCTGCTGACTGGCGATCACCGCCAGCAACTGGCCCTTTTTCACCGGCTGCCCGAGGTTGACCGCCACCGACTCGACCACCCCGGGAACTCGCGGCACAACGTGGGCGGTGCGATCCTCGTCAAAGCGCACTTCGCCCGGGAACGACAGGCCGGAACTGATGCTCTGCGCCCGCGCCTCGGCCAGTTCAATACCCGCCGCCGCAATCTGTTCGGCACTCAACTTGATGCGCCCTTCTTCGCCATGCTCGCCCTCGGCTGCCGCGTTTTCTTCAGCGTGATCCGCGTGTTCGGCCGCTTCATCGGCGTGGGCCTCAAGCGGTGCCTTGCCCGCCCACATCGAACCGATACCCATGCCCAGCACCAACGTCGCCACCACGACACCCATCAGTTTTTTATCCATGGAAACTCCTCTGCGCCGTACCGTCGCGCAGTGATCAAAAGGGTGAAATTCAAGGGTTGACGACGAGGTCGCCGAAGATCCGTTCGATGCGCACGCGAGCGTCTGTCGCCTCGCTGACGGCCTGGATGTATTGGCTGCGGGCGCTGATCAGAGTGCGCTGGGCATCGAGCACGTCGAGAAAACCGAACTTGCCCATTTCGAAGCCGCGCGTGGCGCTCTCAACCGCATTTTGTGCGGCGGGCAGAATGGTCTGGTTGAACGCCTGGACTTCGCCGTTGGCGGTCTGCCACTGCTCAAGGGTGGTCTGGATTTCGGTGCGCAAGCGCAGTTCGGTGGCGTTGCGCAGATCCCGCGCCTGATCGGTGCGGCGTGCCGCCGCCAGCACGTTGCCCTGATTGCGGTTGAACAGAGGAATCGGCATCGACAGGCCGACGACGTTGACCCGCTCACGCTCGGTTTCGCTGTATTGGCTGCCGATGCTCACGGTCAGGTCGGGGATGCGCCGGGACTTTTCCAGCCCCAGCGACGCTTCGCGCTGGCTGATCTGGAGCTTGGCCAGGCGCAGCTCGGCGGTCTCGTCGAGACGCTCAAGCAAACGGGTCGGCGGCGGCACTGTCGGCAGGTTTTGCGTGGCGGTCTGTACGGTGGCCGAGGTCGGCAACGGTGCGCCCATGACCTGCGCCAGTTGTTGATAAGCGTTGGTCTGATCGCGCTCGGCGCGGCTCAGTTCCAGGCGTACTTCCGAGCGTTGCACATGCGCCCGCGTGCCTTCGACCGGCGACGACTTGCCCGCCTCGATTCGCCCCTTGGCCACGCGCAAGCCATCCTCGGCCAGTTGCAGCGACTGTCGGGACAGTTGCAGTCTTTGCTGCGCGGTTTGCGCACGGTTGAACGCCTGAATCACATCGGCGCGCAAGGCATTGCGCTTGCGCTCCAGTTCGATCCCGGCGGCATCCTGGGCGCGGCTGGCGACATCGATCCGCGCGCCGCGCTTGCCACCCAGTTCAATCGGCTGGCTGAGCATCACAGTGGTGGTGCGCGAATTGCGGCGGGTGTCCTCGGCTTCCCACGACAATTCGGGATTGGGGATCAGTCCGGCCTGTTTGCGCTCACCCTCGGCGATGCCAATTTCCCATTGGGCCGCGGCCAGATCCGGGTTGCCGGCAAAGGCTGTTTGCAGGGCCTGATCCAGGGTCAGGGTCGATGCCCCCGCAAGGCTTGTACTGGCCAACAACAGAATGCCGCTGGCTGTTTTTTTCAGGCGTGACCGCGCCGTCAGGTGTATTAAACCGGGCAATTGGAAGTCTTCCTTTATTCAAGAATCTTTGATGCCGCCACGGTAGGGTTTTGAACTTATCGACAAGGTGACAGGACCATTACAAATCCGTTATCCACGGTTGGCGGAAGTTGTTTTGTTCTAGGATGCGAAGTGCACCAGGGCTTTGTCGCAATGTATGGAAACAAATACTCGGCACTTATCTGCCGAACAGCACTTGCTGGATGCAATACATGGCTATTGACGCATTCTTGCTGCGACAGGCTGTCGCAGACTGCCGATTTAAAGGCTTCGGACGTTGACCCTGTAGCCACTACAGCCTTTACCGTATCCGCCATTCAGTGATCGAAACTCATTCGGACCCGCTACAAAAACAACAACTTTCCGCTCAACTTAATTAAATATCCCTTAAATAAAAGTGGTGATAGATCATGCGAATCCTTGTCGTCGAGGACGAGCTTAAAACTGCCGAATACTTGCATCAGGGTTTGACCGAAAGTGGTTATATCGTTGACCACGCGGCCACCGGCGCGGATGGATTGCATCTGGCGCAACAGCAGGCCTATGACCTGATTATTCTCGACGTGAATCTGCCGGAACTGGACGGCTGGGACGTACTGGAACAACTGCGCCGCACTCACTCCACCCGGGTGATGATGCTCACGGCGCGCGGGCGTCTGGCGGACAAGATTCGTGGCCTCGATCTGGGCGCGGATGATTATCTGGTCAAGCCGTTCGAGTTTCCCGAACTTCTCGCACGGGTGCGCACCCTGATGCGCCGCAGCGAGAACATCCCGCTGCCACAGGTACTGAAAGTCGCCGATCTGGAACTCGACCCCTGCCGTCATCGTGCATTTCGTGGCAAGCAACGCATCGACCTGACCACCAAGGAGTTCGCCCTGCTGCATCTGTTGATGCGCCAGTCCGGCGAGGTGCTGACACGCACGCAGATCATTTCGCTGGTGTGGGACATGAACTTCGACTGCGACACCAACGTGGTCGAAGTGTCGATCAGGCGTTTGCGGGCAAAGATCGATGACCCGTTCGACAACAAGTTGATCCACACCCTGCGCGGTGTCGGTTACGTGCTGGAGTCGCGGGAATGAAGCCGGCCAGCCTGTCGATGCGGCTGGGGCTGACGGTCAGTATTCTCGGCGCGCTGCTGGTGGTGTCCCTGGCGATCCTGGCGTATTTCGCACTGACCCATGAGCTGAACGCGTTATCCAGGGACAGTCTGGAGAAGAAGATGGAGCAGGTCGAACACAGCCTGTCGCTGTACACCGACACCGGCGAAATCAGTGCGAAACCGCACATTCTGCTCGATCAGGTCATGGGCCATGACAACCTCACGCTAACGATTTACGACCGCGGCAACCTGCGCACGCAACTGCTCAAATCCGGCACTGGCATGGCCGATCCACGACTTGAATTGAAGGTGGTGCGGGCCGTCAGCGACGAGTTGGCCTACGCCACCAGCACTGACGCCGAGGGGGCGAAATTCCTCACGGCGTCCAGGCTGATCAGCCTCAAGGACGGCACCCGTGTCCCGGTGCTGTTGTCGATGGACAACGCCCACAATGAGGCCTTGCTCAGCGCCTATCTGCGCTCGACCCTGATTGCCTTGCCGTTGCTGCTGATCTTTATCGGACTGAGCGCCTGGGGTGCAGTGCAGCGTGGTCTGGCGCCGATGCGCGAGTTTCGCAAAGTGGCGGCGATGGTCTCGACTCAGGATCTGGATCATCGGCTGTCGGTGGTGAATATGCCCCAGGAGCTGAGTGAGTTGGCGCAGGGCATCAACTTCATGCTGCATCGCCTCGATACCGGTGTGCAGCAGCTGTCACAGTTCTCCGATGATCTGGCGCATGAGCTGCGCACGCCGATCAACAATTTGATGGGCAAGGCGCAGGTGACGTTGTCTCGCGAACGCAGCGTGGATGAGTACAAGGATGTGCTGGTGTGCTGCACTGAAGAACTGGAGCGCGTGGCGCGGATCGTCTCGGACATGCTGTTTCTGGCACAGGTCAGTCACCCGTCGGCACTCGTGCCGTTCGAGTCGGTTGCCCTGGAAGAAGAAGCCTGGAAAGTCGCCGAGATGTTCTTCCTGTCGGCGCAGGACAAGCAGATCCATTTGAACGTGGTCGGCCGTGCGCGGGTGATGGGTGACCGGTTGATGATTCAACGGGCGATCTCGAATTTGCTGTCCAACGCGCTACGCCACTGCCCGGTCGGGAAAACCGTGACGCTGCTGATTGAGCGCGGCGCGACCCAGGTTTCGTTGCTGGTCAGCAACCCGGGCGCGGGGATTGAGGCACAGCATCTGCCGCACCTGTTTGATCGGTTCTACCGAGTCGATAGCAGCCGCTCGCGTTCACAGGGCAGCACCGGGCTGGGGTTGGCGATAGTGCGGTCGATCATGAGCCTTCATCAGGGCGTGGCCGAGGTGAAGAGCTTGCCGGGTGCGATGACGGTGTTTCGGTTGGGATTTCCTGCGGTTGACGGGGTGGAGCGCTGAGCCGGTCACACAGGCTGTGAACACCGCAGCTCATTGTGGGCGTGAGCCTGCTCGCGATGGCAATGGATCAGACGCTAAAGAAAACGGCACCTCTCGGTGCCGTTCTGCTTCACACGATCGAGCTATTTATTTACGCGCCGCCTCCCACGATTTCAGCAGTTCGGCATAACTCACGGTTTCACCCTTGGGCTTCTCGTTCGCCAGTTTCGGCTTCGGTGCACCCGGCTGATCGAACCAGTACTGAGCATCGCGCTCAGGGTTCATTTTCGGTGCGCAGGTGGCTTGAGCCTTCGAGCGTTCCAGACGCGCCATGATCGCGTCCTGATCCTTGGCCAGGCCATCCAGCGCCTGTTGCGGAGTCTTCTCGCCGCTGGCCGCTTCCGCGATGTGGCTCCACCACAGTTGAGCCAGACGTGGATAGTCCGGCACGTTGGTCCCGGTCGGGGTCCATTGCACGCGGGCCGGGCTGCGATAGAACTCGACCAGACCGCCGAGTTTCGGTGCCAGGTCGGTCATGGCTTGCGAGTTGATGTCCGACTCGCGAATCGGCGTCAGGCCGATAATGGTTTTCTTAAGCGACACGGTTTTCGACGTGACGAATTGCGCATAAAGCCAGGCCGCCAGTTTCTGCTTCTCAGGCGTGGACTTCATGAACGTCCACGAACCCACGTCCTGATAACCGAGCTTCATGCCCTCTTCCCAGTACGGTCCGCGTGGCGATGGCGCCATGCGCCATTTCGGCGTGCCATCGGCGTTCATCACCGGCAGGCCCGGTTTGGTCATGTCGGCGGTGAACGCGGTGTACCAGAAGATCTGTTGGGCGATGTTGCCTTGGGACGGCACCGGGCCGGATTCGGAGAAGGTCATGCCCGCCGCTTCCGGTGGCGCGTAGGCCTTGAGCCAGTCGACGTATTTCTGCGTCGCGTAGACCGCCGCCGGGCCGTTGGTGTCGCCACCACGGGTCACGCTGGAACCGACCGGGTGGCAATCCTCGACGCGGATGCCCCACTCGTCCACCGGCAAGCCATTGGGAATGCCTTTGTCGCCGGCACCGGCCATGGAGAACCAGGCATCGGTGAAGCGCCAGCCGAGGGACGGGTCTTTCTTGCCGTAGTCCATGTGCCCGTAGACGCGCTTGCCGTCGATTTCCTTGACGTCTTCACTGAAGAACTTGGCGATGTCTTCATAGGCCGACCAGTTCACCGGAACGCCCAGTTCATAACCGTATTTTTCTTTGAATTTCGCTTTCAAATCCGCCCGCTCGAACCAGTCGGCGCGAAACCAGTACAGGTTGGCGAACTGTTGGTCAGGCAATTGATAGATCTTGCCGTCCGGTGCAGTGGTGAACGAAATGCCGATAAAGTCCTTGAGGTCCAGGGTCGGCGAGGTGAAGTTCTTGCCTTCATTGGCCATCAGGTCGGTGATCGATTCGGTCTTGCCGTAGCGAAAGTGCGTACCGATCAGGTCCGAGTCGTTGACCCAACCGTCATAGATGTTTTTGTCCGACTGCATCTGGGTTTGCAGCTTTTCCACCACGTCGCCTTCTTGCAGTAAGTCGTGGGTCAGCTTGATCCCGGTGATTTCGGTGAAGGCCTTGGCCAGGGTTTTGGATTCATATTCGTGGGTCGCGATGGTTTCCGAAACCACCTTGATGCTCATCCCGCGAAACGGCTCGGCGGCCTTGATGAACCACTTCAGCTCTTCGAGCTGCTGCTCTGGCGTAAGGGTGGACGGCTTGAACTCGCTGCCAATCCATTTCTTCGCGGCGTCTTCGTAGGCATCGGCCCAGGCCGAAGCGCTCAGACCGCTGAGTGCCAGCATGGCTGCCAATGAAATGCTATGTCGCAGCTTATTGTTTTTGTCGAACATAGAGACCTCCTGTTTGGTTTTCGGAGCAACATTGCCGATCGATTTCGACTAGCCCCAACGCATCACAGCCAACAGCCACACCAGGGACAACGCGAACGCAACCCAGATGCTCCAGTCGGTGACGCCGATTACCAGCAAATGCAGGTAGGCGCTGCCGAGAAGACCGATAAACAGCCGATCGCCACGGGTGGTGGCAATCGGCAAGAAACCACGCCGAGGGACACTCGGCGAACGTAATTCCCAGGTCGTCATGCCCGTCAGAATCAGGCCAATGACAATGAAGAACGCCGCAGTGGGGACCGTCCAGCTCATCCATTCCATCATCAGCTCCTCAGACCCGGCCCAGGGCAAAGCCCTTGGCCACGTGGTTGCGAACAAACCAGATCACCAGCATGCCCGGCAGAATGGTCAACACCCCCGCCGCTGCCAGCACGCCCCAGTCGATGCCCGACGCCGAGACCGTCCGTGTCATCACCGCCGCGATCGGCTTGGCATTCACCGATGTCAGCGTTCGCGCCAGCAGCAGTTCGACCCAGGAAAACATAAAGCAGAAGAACGCCGTGACGCCGATCCCGGAACCAATCAGCGGGACGAAAATCTTCACGAAGAACTTGGGGAAACTGTAGCCGTCAATGTAGGCGGTCTCGTCGATTTCTTTCGGAACGCCGGACATGAAGCCTTCCAGAATCCAGACCGCCAACGGCACGTTGAACAGGCAATGAGCCAGCGCCACGGCGATGTGCGTGTCGAACAGACCAATCGAGGAATACAGCTGGAAGAACGGCAACAGGAACACCGCCGGCGGCGCCATGCGGTTGGTCAGCAGCCAGAAAAACAGGTGCTTGTCACCGAGAAAGCGGTAGCGCGAGAACGCGTAAGCCGCTGGCAACGCCACGCTCAGGGAAATGATCGTGTTCAGGCTCACGTAGTACAGCGAGTTGAGGTAGCCGTTGTACCAGCTCGGATCGGTGAAGATCACCTTGTAGTTGGCGAAGGTGAAATCCTGCGGAAACAGCGTCAGACCGCCGAGGATTTCAGTGTTGCTCTTGAAGGACATGTTCAGCAGCCAGTAGATCGGCACCAGCAGGAACAGGATGTAGATCAGCAACGGAATAAGCTTTCTCTTGCTCATGGCGGACCTCAGCGGTTGGCGTCAGAGTGAGTCATGGCGGTGTAGAACAGCCAGGACACCAACAGGATGATCAGGAAGTACACCAGCGAGAAAGCCGCCGCCGGGCCGAGGTCGAATTGCCCTACGGCCATCTGGGTCAACGTCTGACTCAGGAAGGTCGTGGCATTCCCCGGACCACCGCCCGTGAGGACGAAGGGCTCGGTATAGATCATGAAACTGTCCATGAACCGCAGCATCACGGCGATCAACAGCACGCTCTTGAGCTTGGGCAACTGGATATGTCGGAAAACTGCCCAGGCCGAGGCCCGATCAATTCGCGCCGCCTGGTAGTACACGTCCGGAATCGCCCGCAGGCCTGAGAAACACAACAGCGCCACCAACGAGGTCCAGTGCCACACGTCCATCACCAGCACCGTGACCCAGGCGTCCATGGTATTGGCCGCATAGTTGTAGTTGATGCCCATGGCCTTGAGGCTGGCACCGAGCAGACCGATGTCCGCACGGCCGAAAATCTGCCAGATGGTGCCGACCACGTTCCACGGGATCAGGAGCGGAATCGCCAGAATGATCAGCACCAGCGATGACCAGCGGCCCTTGGTCGGCATGGTCAGGGCGATGGCGATGCCCAGCGGGATTTCGATCAGCAGCACGCAGGCGGAATAGATGAATTGCCGCAGCAGCGAGTCGTGCAGGCGCGGATCAAGCAGCACCTGTTTGTACCAGTCGGCACCGACGAAATAGCGACTGGACTGGTCGAAGATGTCCTGCACCGAGTAGTTGACCACGGTCATCATCGGGATCACCGCACTGAACGCCACCAGCAGAAACACCGGCAGGACCAGCCACCAGGCCTTGTTGTTCTGCACCTTGTTCATGGCTGCACCTCCAGAAGGTAATCGTCCGCATAGACCATCAACCACTGCGCCGGGAAGCTGATCCAGGCCGTGCCCTCCGGTACCGGTTTGTCTTCGGCCAGGCGCACTTTCAACGGCGCACCGTCGAGGTTCAGGGTCATGATCTTGTAGGTGCCGAGGTCTTCGACGTGTACGACTTGTGCCTGCATCGCGTCATCGAACGGCTCATCCCACACGTGCACGAACTCCGGACGGATGCCGACCTTCAGGGTTTTCCACTCGGACTCGGCGATACGTTTCTGTTGTGCGTCGGATAAAGGCAGATGCGTCGAAGCAAAACCGACGCCGCCCGGTTGTGGCTGCACCTCGATCAGGTTCATCCCCGGGCTGCCAATGAAATAGCCGACAAAGGTGTGGGTCGGCCGCTCGAACAATTCCCGCGGGGTGCCGAATTGCACGATCTGGCCGCCGTACATCACCGCGATCTTGTCGGCGAAGGTCGACGCTTCGAGTTGATCGTGGGTGACGTAGACCATGGTGATGTTGAACTGCTCGTGGATCTGCTTGAGCTTGCGCCGCAGTTTCCACTTCAGGTGCGGGTCGATTACCGTCAGCGGTTCATCAAAGAGGATGGCCGAAACGTCGTCGCGGACCAGTCCACGGCCCATCGAGACTTTCTGTTTTTCGTCGGCGGTGAGGTTGCGCGCCTTTTTGCTCAGCAGCGCCTGGAGGTCAAGGACCTCGGCAATTTCCTGCACCTTGCTGTGAATTTTCGCCTCGGCCATGCCCTGATTGCGCAGCGGAAACGCCAGGTTGTCGAACACCGTCATGGTGTCGTAGACCACCGGAAACTGGAAAACCTGGGCGATGTTGCGCTTCTCGGGGGTCAAGTCGTTGACCACTTTGCTGTCGAACAGCACTTGGCCCTGAGACGGGCTGAGCAACCCGGAAATGATGTTGAGCAGCGTCGACTTGCCGCAGCCCGAAGGCCCGAGCAAGGCATAAGCACCGCCCTGTTCCCAGACGTGGTCCATCTCGCGGATCGCGTAATCCTCGGGGCCGGTCGGCGTGCTGGTGTAGCTGTGGGCGAGGTTCTGCAAACGGATTTCGGCCATCAGGCAACCCTCGCGATACGGCGACCGGGCGCCTGGACCAGCCGCCCCTGCGCATCGAATACAAACAGTTTATGGGTCGGGATATAGATGCGGATCGGCGCGTCGACGTCGTATTCGTGGACGCCGGGCAAGTGCAGCACCAGCAGGAAATGCTCGTTGCGCACGTGCAGGAAGGTTTCCGAGCCGCTGATCTCGGCCACCTCGACGGTCACCGCGAGTTCGAGGTCATCGTCGTTGCTCGGCACCAGTGAGATATGACTTGGGCGCACGCCAAAACGGAACTCGCCCTCGCCCACCGGGCGCAAATCGACGTTCAACGGGAAGTGCACAAAATTGGCGAAGCTCACTTCGTTACCGGCAATCCGTCCCGGCATCAGGTTGATCGGCGGCTCGGAGAACAATTCGGCAGCCAGCACGGTTTTTGGCTGGTGATAGACCTCGGAGGATTTACCGCTCTGGACCACCCGGCCTTCGTGAAGAATGGTGGTGGTGCCGCCAAGGGCCAGTGCTTCGTTGGGTTCGGTGGTGGCGTAGATGGCGATGGTGTGCCGGGCCTTGAACAGCTCGCGCATTTCCTGGCGCAGTTCTTCGCGCAACTTGTAGTCGAGGTTCACCAGCGGCTCGTCGAACAGAATCAGCTCGGCATCCTTGACCAACGCCCGGGCCATCGCGGTGCGCTGCTGTTGGCCGCCAGAAAGCTCCAGCGGATAGCGCTTGAGGAATTTCTCGATGCGCAGCATCTTCGCGGTTTCCAGCACTTTGCTCTGGATCAACTCGTTGGAGACACCGCCCTGGCGCAATGGCGAAGCGATGTTGTCGAAGACGGTCATGGTCGGGTAGTTGATGAACTGCTGATAGACCATCGACACGTTGCGCAAACGCACCGGGCGTTGTGTGACATCGACACCGTTCATCAGGATCCGGCCGCTGTCGGGCTTGTCCAGGCCCGCCATCAGGCGCATCAGACTGGTCTTGCCGGACAGCGTGCGCCCGAGCAAAACGTTGAAGGATCCGGGTTCGAAACTCAGGCACGCATCGTCGATCCAGGTCTGGCCCTCGACGGTACGGCTGACGTGCTCCAGGGTTAATGACATGGCTCGGCCTTTTTATTATTTGGAGTCAAGCGACCCAGGCTGTAGAGCGAGTTTCATGCCAGAAAATGCAAGCTATTGATCTGCTTTGAAAATGTTTGAAGTGATGGCAAATCAACGTTCGTTGCTGAACAGAAATGAACAACGGCGACTGAACAATTGAACAATCCAGCCGTTGACAATGAACAATAGTGAACAACACTCTACGGATGCTTTTTGCCTTCCCGCGAGCAAAAACCTGTGGGAGCGAGCCTGCTCGCGATAGCGGTGGATCAGTCGACATCAGTATTGACTGACCCACCGCTATCGCGAGCAGGCTCGCTCCCACAAGGGAATACCTATAACAACAATAAAAGCGTTATTCAGAGGCTGACTGTCATGGCCGCACCTGCCCCCGTTTTGTCCCACGACACCATCATCCAGGACTCCTGGTCCCGTTGCCGCGCGTTCGGCCTCAATCATCAAAGCGCACCGGCGTTCGATCAGTTGCCTGCCGATGGCATCGCCCAGTTGCTGGAAAGCCAGCATTCGCTGGTGCAGACCACGCACCAGGAAGTCCTGCCGTATTACGAAAACATCCTGAGCAATTCCAATTGCCTGATCATGCTCGCCGACAATCAGGGCCAGGTGCTGACGTCCTGGGGCACCCAGCGCTTCATCGAGCCGAGCCTGACCCGCGGCTTTAGCGCCGGGGCCAGTTGGATGGAGCGTTGCAGCGGCACCAACGCGATCGGCACTGCGCTGGCCTGCGAGCAGGCGGTGCACATCGAACACGATGAGCATTTCCTGAAAGCCAACCGCTTCATGACCGGTTCCGCCGCGCCGATTTTCGATGCCGAGCGCAAGGTGATCGCGGTGCTGGACGTGTCCAGCGACAGCTACCTGCCGCCGTCCCACACCCTCGGCATGGTCAAGATGATGAGCCAGACCGTGGAAAACCGGCTGATTCTCAACCTGTTCCATGGCCAGCATTTTCAACTGACCTTCAACACCGGGCTGAACAACCTCGACAGCCAATGGGCCGGTTTGCTGATCTTCGATGAAACCGGCCAGGTGCTGTCGGCTAACCGCCGGGCAGACAATCTGCTGGGTATCAGCCTGTCCCGGGTCAGTGTCGAGAGCCTGTTCAAGGTGTCGCTGCTGGAACTGCTGAACCAGCCGGAAGGCCTGCCTTTTGCGTTGCAAGCCTCCGGGCGCAACCGTTTTCAATGCCTGTTGAAGCGGCCGAAACAGGTATCGATTCAGGCTCGACTGTTTTCTGAGGCCAAGAGCGCGGAACCGGCGGCGACCATGCCCGCCGCAATCAGCCTCAGCACCTTGCATTTCGGCGACAGTCGCGTGGAAAAAGCCGTGCGTCAGGCCGAGCGTTTGCTGGAAAAAGATATTCCGCTATTGATCCACGGTGAAACCGGGGTCGGCAAGGAGGTCTTCGTCAAAGCGCTGCATCAGGCCAGTTCGCGAAGCAAACAACCGTTCATTGCCGTCAACTGTGCAGCGATCCCCGCCGAACTGGTGGAGTCCGAGCTGTTTGGCTACGAGAAAGGCGCATTCACCGGCGCCAATCAGAAAGGCAGCATCGGACTGATCCGCAAGGCCGACAAAGGCACCCTGTTCCTTGATGAAATCGGTGACATGCCATTGCCGACACAAGCTCGCCTTCTAAGGGTCTTGCAGGAACGGTGCGTGCAACCGGTGGGCAGCAGCGAGTTGTTCCCGGTGGACATCCGCATCATTTCCGCGACCAACCGTTCGTTGCGCGAGCAAGTGCAGCTCGGGCGGTTTCGCGAGGACCTTTATTACCGAATCGGCGGTTTGACCCTGGAATTGCCGCCGTTACGGGAACGCACCGACAAACAGGCGCTGTTCAAGCGCTTGTGGGAACAGCATCGCGAGCCATCGCAGTGGGCCGGGTTGAGCCGTGAGGTGATGGAGTTGTTCGGCCGTCATCCGTGGCCGGGGAATTTAAGGCAGGTCAGCAGCGTGATGCAGGTGGCGCTGGCCATGGCCGAAGAACAACCGGTGCGGCCGGAGCATTTGCCGGATGATTTTTTTGTCGATCTGGAGATGGAGCCGGTGGATTCGCCGGAACCGCTGGCGGTGGATTTGAATGATGCCGAGGATTTGAACCGGTTGTTGCAGGCGGCTGGGGGGAATATTTCGCACCTTGCCCGGCGTCTTGGCGTTAGCCGCAATACTCTTTACAAGCGGTTGCGCCAGGCTGATTGACGAGTGAGCACTCGTGGCTGGGGCCGGCTGGAGACCCTTCGCGGGCAAGCCTCGCTCCTACAGGGGCGCGTCGTTCGCCAATATTGTGTACGACGCGACCTTGTAGGAGCGAGGCTTGCCCGCGAAGGCGCCAGATCAAACACCACATAACCTCGCGGACTGCCCAAAAACAAAAACCCGCACAAGGCGGGTTTTGTTTTGCGGCATTTGAAGCAGTCAGTCAGCCAACCGCCAGGTCGTGCCGCCCTTCCCGTCTTCCAGCACCACGCCCATCGCGGTGAGCTGGTCGCGGATACGGTCGGACTCAGCCCAGTCCTTGTTGGCACGGGCAGTCAAACGCGCCTGAATCAGCGCATCGACCTCAGCCGCATCCACGCGCCCTTCAGCGCCGGCCTGCAAGAAATCATCGGCCTCAAGCTGCAACACGCCCAGCACGCTGGCCAGTTCCTTCAAGCGCGCCGCCAAACCTGCCGCCGCATTGAGATCGCTCTCGCGCAGACGGTTGATCTCGCGAACCATCTCGAACAGCACCGCGCAGGCTTCCGGCGTGCCGAAGTCGTCGTTCATCACCTGGGTGAAACGCTCGACGAAGGCTTCGCCGCCAGCCGGCGCCACGCTCGGCAGGCCTTTCAACGCATGGTAGAAACGCTCGAGGGCACCTTTGGCGTCCTTGAGGTTGTCTTCCGAATAGTTGATCGCGCTGCGGTAGTGGCTCGACACCAGCAGGTAACGCACGACTTCCGGGTGATACTTTTCCAGCACGTCGCGAATGGTGAAGAAGTTGTTCAAGGACTTGGACATCTTCTCGCCATTGATGCGAATCATGCCGCAATGCATCCACGCGTTGGCGTAGGTCTTGCCGGTGGCCGCTTCGCTCTGGGCGATTTCGTTTTCGTGGTGCGGGAACTCGAGGTCGCTACCGCCGCCATGAATGTCGAAGGTCTCGCCGAGGCAGCAGGTCGACATCACCGAGCACTCAATGTGCCAGCCCGGACGCCCGTCGCCCCACGGCGAAGGCCAGCTAGGCTCGCCCGGCTTGGCGCCTTTCCACAGCACGAAGTCCAGCGGGTCCTGCTTGGACTCGTCGACTTCGATCCGCGCGCCGATGCGCAAGTCTTCGATTTTCTTGCGCGACAGCTTGCCGTAGCCCATGAACTTGGCGACGCGGTAATACACGTCGCCATTGCCCGGAGCGTAGGCGTAACCCTTGTCGATCAGGGTCTGGATCATGGTCTGCATGCCAGCGATGTGATCGGTGGCCCGCGGCTCCATGTCCGGCTTGAGGATATTGAGGCGCGCCTCGTCCTCATGCATCGCGGTGATCATGCGTTCGGTCAGCACGTCGAACGGTTCGCCGTTCTCCTTGGCCCGATTGATGATCTTGTCTTCAATGTCGGTGATGTTGCGCACATACGTCAGGTTATAACCGCTGAACCGCAACCAGCGGGTCACCAGGTCGAACGCGACCATGCTGCGGCCATGGCCAATGTGGCAGTAGTCGTACACGGTCATCCCGCAGACGTACATGCGCACATTGTTGCCATCCAGCGGCTTGAAGACTTCTTTGCTCTTGGTGAGCGTGTTGTAGATCGTAAGCACTTTAGTTTCCTTGAATCACTGGCCCCACGAATCACGCAAGGTCACGGTACGGTTGAATACCGGAGCACCTGGTTTCGAGTCCTTGATATCCGCGCAGAAGTAACCTTCGCGCTCGAACTGGAAACGGTCTTCCGGCTGTGCATTGCCCAGCGAGGGTTCAGCACGACAACCGGTGAGGACTTGCAGCGAGTCAGGGTTGATGTTGTCCAGGAAACTGGCGCTGTCTTCGGCCTTCTCAGGGTTCGCAGAGCGGAACAGGCGATCGTACAGACGCACTTCGCACTCGACGCTGGCCGCGGCCGGCACCCAGTGCACCACGCCTTTGACCTTGCGGCCTTCAGGGTTCTTGCCCAATGTTTCCGGGTCGTAGGAGCAACGCAGTTCGACGATGTTGCCCTCGGCGTCCTTGATCGCTTCGTCGGCACGGATCACGTAGCTGCCGCGCAGACGCACTTCGCCGTTCGGCTCCAGGCGCTTGTAGCCTTTCGGCGGCTCTTCCATGAAGTCTTCACGGTCGATGTAGATCTCACGGGCGAACGGCAGAACGCGCATGCCCATGTCTTCTTTCGGGTGGCACGGCAGTTCGAGGTTCTCGACCTGGCCTTCCGGGTAGTTGGTGATCACGACTTTCAGCGGACGCAACACGCACATGGCGCGCGGGGCGCTGTGGTCGAGGTCGTCACGGATGCTGAATTCGAGCATGCCGAAGTCGACCACGCCGTCGGAACGGTTGGTGCCGACCATTTCGCAGAAGTTGCGGATCGATTTCGGCGTGTAGCCACGACGACGGAAGCCCGACAGCGTGGACATGCGCGGATCGTCCCAACCGAAGACGTGCTTTTCATCGACCAGTTGCTTGAGCTTGCGCTTGCTGGTGATGGTGTAGTTCAGGTTCAGACGGCTGAACTCGTACTGGCGCGGTTTTGCCGGGACCGGCAGGTTCTCGAGGAACCACTCGTACAGCGGACGGTGGCTTTCGAACTCCAGGGTGCAGATCGAGTGAGTGATGCCTTCGATGGCGTCCGACTGACCATGGGTGAAGTCATAGTTCGGGTAGATGCACCACTTGTCGCCGGTCTGGTGGTGATGGGCGTGACGGATGCGGTACATGATCGGGTCGCGCAGGTTCATGTTCGGCGAGGCCATGTCGATCTTGGCCCGCAGCACGCGTGCGCCGTCCGGGAATTCGCCGGCACGCATGCGGGCGAACCAGTCGAGGTTTTCTTCCACGGAGCGATCACGGAACGGGCTGTTCTTGCCCGGTTCGGTCAGGGTGCCGCGGTATTCCTTGGCCTGTTCAGGGCTCAGATCGTCGACGTAGGCTTTGCCGGCCTTGATCAGCTCGACGGCCCAGTCGTGCAACTGGTCGAAATACTGCGAGGCATAGCGCACTTCGCCGGACCATTCAAAGCCCAGCCATTTGACGTCGCTTTCGATCGCGTCGATGTATTCCTGGTCTTCCTTGGCCGGGTTGGTATCGTCGAAACGCAGGTGCGTGACGCCGCCAAATTCCTGGGCCAGGCCGAAGTTCACGCAAATCGACTTGGCGTGACCGATGTGCAGGTAGCCGTTGGGCTCAGGCGGGAAACGGGTGACGATCTGCGTGTGCTTACCCGAGTCCAGGTCCGCCTGGATGATCGGGCGCAGGAAATTGACCGGCACGGCAGGGCCGGTCTTGGAATTCGAGGTAGGGTCGACAGTGGGCTTGCTCATAGGATCCTTGAACGTACAAGTGCGCGGCCAGTTGGCCAAATCAAAGCGGCTGTTAAAACAAAGGGGCTTATCATAGCCGATGCCGTCAAGTCGCTGACAGAGCAGGCCCGAAAACGGGTGCATTTAATCGGATGCAAATGAAAAACAGCCTCGAAATTCGCGCCCGGCACGCTAAACTGCGCTCCTTGGCCGACATTGGCCGGACCGGTTGAGGGCTTAAATGCCCCGAAACCCACGAATTCATTGAATGAGTAGTAATCATGACCCAAGTCAAACTGACCACCAACCATGGCGACATCGTCCTGGAACTGAACGCTGAAAAGGCACCGCTGACCGTTGCCAACTTCATCGAGTACGTCAAAGCCGGTCACTACGAAAATACCGTTTTCCACCGCGTCATCGGTAACTTCATGATCCAGGGCGGCGGTTTCGAGCCAGGCATGAAAGAAAAGAAAGACAAGCGCCCAAGCATCCAGAACGAAGCCGACAACGGCCTGCCGAACGACAAGTACACCGTCGCCATGGCCCGCACCATGGAGCCGCATTCGGCATCCGCCCAGTTCTTCATCAACGTGGCTGACAACAGCTTCCTGAACCACAGCGCCAAAACCACTCAGGGCTGGGGCTACGCAGTATTCGCCAAAGTCGTTGAAGGCACCGACGTTGTCGACAAGATCAAAGGTGTTTCCACCACCATGAAATCCGGCCACCAGGACGTGCCAGCAGAAGACGTGATCATCGAGAAAGCCGAGATCATCGAAGCGTGATACTGCTGATTTCAGACTTGCATCTGGAAGAGGAGCGCCCGGACATCACCCGGGCGTTTCTGGATTTGCTCGCCGGACGCGCCCGCTCGGCAAGTGCGTTGTACATTCTGGGCGACTTTTTCGAGGCGTGGATTGGCGACGATGCCATGACGCCGTTCCAGCGTTCCATCTGCCAGGCCCTGCGCACCCTTAGCGACAGCGGCACGGCCATATTTCTGATGCACGGCAATCGCGACTTCATGCTCGGCCAGGCCTTCTGCAAACAGGCCGGCTGCACGTTGCTGAAGGACCCGAGTGTCGTGCAGTTCAACGGCGAGCCGGTGCTTTTGATGCACGGCGACAGCCTCTGCACCCGCGACGAAGCTTATATGAAGCTGCGTCGCTACCTGCGCAACCCGATCACCCTGTTCATCCTGCGGCACCTGCCGTTGCGCACTCGCCATAAACTGGCGCGCAAACTGCGCAGCGAAAGCCGGGCCCAGACGCGGATGAAGGCCAATGACATCGTCGATGTCACGCCGGACGAAGTGCCGCGGATCATGCAGGAATACGGCGTTAAGACCTTGATCCATGGGCACACCCATCGCCCGGCCATTCACAAGTTGCAGATTGGCGAGCAAGCGGCCAAGCGCATTGTGCTGGGGGATTGGGACCGTCAGGGCTGGGCGTTGCAAGTGGATGAGCAAGGGTTTGCCCTCGCCCCCTTCGACTTCGCCCCACCGCCACAACTCGCAGCCCCCACGAACTGAAAGGCCACCACAGACCCCATTGTGGGAGTGAGCCTGCTCGCGAAGGCGGTGTGTCAGTTGAGATAGATGTTGACTGACAGGACGCTATCGCGAGCAGGCTCACTCCCACATTTTTGATCTTCATGAGACGCAAATCCTGTGTCGCCGACAATGCCCTGTGGGAGCGAGCCTGCTCGCGATGGCGGTGTGTCAGTTGAGATAGATGTTGACTGACAGGACGCTATCGCGAGCAGGCTCGCTCCCACTTTTTGATCTTCATGAGACGCAAATCCTGTGTCGCCGACAATACCCTGTGGGAGTGAGCCTGCTCGCGATGGCGGATTCACATTCAACACTTTTATTGACTGACCCACCGCTATCGCGAGCAGGCTCGCTCCTACAGGGTTTGTGTTTGGCTTAGTGGCCGGAGGCCGCCGGCCCCGCCTTCGCCGCAAACGGCGGTTTTGCCAGCCACACAATCACGATCAAGCCCATGAATGCCCAACCCAGCAACGTGAAGTAATCCACGGTGGAGAGCATGTACGCCTGACTGGTCAGCACATGATCCAACTGCGCATACGCCGGGTTGCTCGGCCCGCCCAGGGCATTCAGTGCCTCGCGGGTCGCCGGCTCATAAGTGCTGATGCTTTCGCTCATATAGGCATGATGCTGATCCGCCCGACGAATCCAGATCCACGTGGTCAGCGACGCCGCAAAACTGCCGCCCAAGGTCCGCAGGAACGTTGCCAGGCCCGCGCCATCGGCGATCTGGCTCGGTGGCAAGTCGGACATCAGAATGCTCAACGTCGGCATGAAGAACAGTGCCACGCCAATGCCCATGAACAATTGCACCAGCGCGATGTGCTGGAAGTCCACTTCGTTGGTAAACCCGGCGCGCATGAAGCAGCTCAGGCCAATCGCCAGGAACGCCAGTCCGGCCAGCAGCCGCAGGTCGAACTTGTGCGCGTACTTGCCGACAAACGGTGACATCAGCACCGGCAGAATCCCGATTGGCGCCACCGCCAGCCCCGCCCACGTTGCCGTGTAACCCATCTGGGTTTGCAGCCATTGCGGCAGGATCAGGTTGATGCCAAAGAACCCTGCGTAACCCAACACCAACACAATGGTGCCGATGCGGAAGTTGCGATACGCAAACAGCCGCAGATTGACCACCGGGTGCTTGTCGGTCATTTCCCAGATCACGAACACCGCCAGTGCGACCACGGAAATCGCCGCGCCGATGAGGATGAAGTTCGACTCGAACCAGTCCAGATCATTGCCCTTGTCGAGGATCACCTGCAACGCCCCGACGCCGATGATCAAGGTGATCAGCCCGACGTAGTCCATCGGCTGGCGGCTGGTTTCCACCGGACGCGCCTTGAGTTGCTGGCGCACCACCATCACCGCAAAGATGCCGATTGGCACGTTGATAAAGAAGATCCACGGCCAGCTGTAACTGTCGGTAATCCACCCGCCGAGGATCGGGCCGGCAATCGGCGCCACCACCGTGACCATCGCCAGCAATGCCAGGGCCATGCCGCGCTTGGCCGGCGGATAGACCGCTATCAGCAGCGTCTGGGTCATCGGGTACAACGGACCGGCGACCAAGCCTTGCAGCACCCGGAAGCCAATCAGCTCGGGCATCGAGGTCGAGATACCGCAGAGAAACGAGGCCAGCACAAACAGAATCGTCGCCCAGAGAAACAGCTTCACCTCACCAAACCGGCGGCTGAGCCAGCCGGTCAGCGGCAGCGCAATCGCATTGCTCACCGCAAACGAAGTGATCACCCAGGTGCCCTGCTCCGAACTCACGCCCAGGTTGCCGGAAATCGTCGGCAGCGCAACGTTGGCGATGGTGGTGTCGAGCACCTGCATGAAAGTCGCCAGCGACAGGCCGATGGTGCTGAGCAGCAGGCTGGGCGGCGTGAAAGACGCGTTATTGCTCATCGTGAATCCCTTGAAGCTGGGCAGGCGCGGCGCCTTTCAAAGGGCGCCGCTGACCTTGTGGGAGCGAGCTTTTGTGGCGAGGGAGCTTGCTCCCTCGCCACAAATGCTCGCTCCCACAGGGGAGGTATCAGCGCTGAGCGGTTTTACTGGCCGCAGCGCTGTTGTCGTGGATCAACTGAGTGATCATCGCGTCGGCCTCGGCCAACTGACGGTCGTAGACGTTGGTGCTGAAGGACGCCTTTTGCGGCGGCTGTTGCGCCAGCACCGGGCCGCTCTGATCGCGCAGGTTCACATCGACCTGAGTCGACAGGCCGACCCGCAATGGATGCTTGGCCAGTTCTTCGGCGTTGATGTGAATCCGCACCGGCACCCGCTGCACGATCTTGATCCAGTTACCGGTGGCGTTCTGCGCCGGCAGCAAGGCAAACGCGCTGCCGGTACCGGCGCCGAGGCTGTCGATGGTGCCGCTGAACTTCACGTCGCTGCCGTAGAGGTCAGCTTCGATATCCACCGGTTGGCCGATGCGCATGTCACGCAGCTGGGTTTCCTTGAAGTTGGCGTCGATCCACAGCTGATCCAGCGGAATGACCGCCATCAGCGCCGTGCCCGGCTGGACGCGCTGGCCCAGTTGTACCGAGCGTTTGGCCACGTACCCGGTGACCGGCGCGATCAAGGTGCTGCGGGAATTGTTCAAGTAGGCCTGACGCAATTGCGCGGCCGCCGCCATCACGTCCGGGTGCGACGAGACCACGGTGTCATCCACCAAGGCGCTTGTGGTTTTCAGTTGCTGTCTGGCGTTGGCCAAGGCGTTTTGCGCTGAGGTCAGGTCGTCGCGAGCGTGGGACAGCTCTTCCTGGGAAATCGCCCCGCCAGCGGCGAGGTTTTTCCGGCGATTGAAGTTGTCCTGAGCCTTCTGCACTTCCGCCTGCTGGGCGTTGACCTGGGCTTTCATGCCGTCGACGTTGCTGTACAAGCCGCGCACCTGGCGCACGGTGCGGGCCAGGTTGGCCTGGGCACTTTGCAGACCGACTTGGGCATCGTTCGGGTCGAAGTTGATCAGCACCTGGCCTTCATGGACCAGGTCGCCATCATCCGCGCCGATACTGACCACGGTGCCGGTGACCAGCGGGGTGATTTCCACCACGTTGCCGTTCACATAGGCGTCGTCGGTGCTTTCATTCCAGCGCCCGTAGAATTCGTGATATCCCCAGACGGCGACACCGGCGAGGATCACCACGATCGCGAGCACCACCAGCATGACTTTGCGTTTGCGCGGGTTGCTGGTGTCAGGAGTGTTGTCAGGGGTTTGTGTGTGTTCTGCAGTGGCCATGACCAATACCTTGAATTAATTGTGCTGCGTGGCTGGGAGTGCGTTGGCTGCGGTCAGGGTTTCGCCCTGGAAGCCGCCGCCCAGCGCCTGCATCAGTTGGATCGACAGGTCGATCTGCTCGGCATTCAGGTTGGCCAGCTGGCGCTGGGCCTGGAGCAATTGCTGCTCTATGCTGAGCACGTCCAGGTAGTTACCGATGCCGGAACCGTACCGCTGGACCACGGTGTTGTAAGAATCCTGGGCAATGTCGGTGGCGTGTTGCTGCGCCCCGATCTGCCGGCCGATGTCGCGCAACTGGTTGATGGTGTCACTGACATCACCCAAGGCTTTCACCAGGCTTTTGTTGTACTGCGCCACCGCGAGGTCGTAATCGGCGTCGCGGGAATCGAGGTCGGCACGCAAGCGGCCGCCGTCGAAAATCGGCACGGAGACAGTCGGCGCAACGTTAAAGAAACGGCTGGCCGAACCAAACATCGCATCCCCCAGCAACGACTCGGCACCGGCCGCGGCGCTCAGGTTGAGGTTGGGGTAGAACTGGGTCTTGCCGGCGGCGATGTTCTTGCTCGCGGCCTCGACCCGCCAGCGCGCGGCGACCAGGTCTGGACGACGACCGAGCAGCTCGGCCGGCAACACCGACGGCAACGCCACGGCGCTGGCTTGCAGGATCTTCGGCCGGGCGATTTCATTGCCGCGATCCGGGCCTTTGCCGAGCAGCACGGCCAAGGCGATTTTTGCGCTTTGCAGGCGTTTTTCGGCGTCGATCAGGCTCGCTTCGGAGCTGGCTTCCAGGCTTTCGGTTTGCTGGAACTGGTATTGGCTGTCGATCCCCGAGCTCAGGCGGCGCTGGCTCAGTTCAAGCATTTGTTTGGTGCGCTTGAGGTCTTCATTGGCCAGGTCATAGACGATGTGCGCCTGCCCCAAGTCGCTATAGGCGCGGGCGACATCGGCGGACAAGGTCAATTGCGCGGCCTGCTGATCGACTTCGGCCGCACGGGCCTCGCCCAATGCAGCTTCCCAGGCATCCCGCTGACCGCCCCAGAGGTCGAAGTTGTAATTGAAACTGGCGCCGATGTTGCGCACGGTGGAATACGTACCGCCCTGCCCGCTCGGGTCTTGATCTCGTGCCAGGCGCGAACGGCTGACTCCGGCGCTGGCATCGAGGGTCGGCATCCGCGCGGCATCGGCGGCATACGCGGCGGCGCTGGCCTGGTGGGCGCGGGCGTCGGCGATCTGCATGTCGGGGCTGTCGTGCAGGGCTTCGCGGATCAGGCCATCGAGTTGCGGGTCACCGAGGCTTTTCCACCAGTCGCTTTTCGGCCAGGCCGCGGGCGACAGAGTCACGCCGCTGAGGGATTGCCCGGCCTTGAGGTTTTTCGCATCAAGGCTGACGCCTTCGGTGTTCAGGCCGCTGTAACTGGCGCAACCGGCCAGGGTCATGACCGCCAGCACCAGGCTCAGGCCGGCACGCAGCGTTTTACTGCTCATTTGTCACCTACCCGCAGCAAGGTGATCGAGTCACCGGCTGCCACAAGGATTTTCTTGAGGATCTGCTCCAGGGTTTTCAGCTCATCCGGGGTGATCGCGCCGGCCAGTTCATTCATGGCGTCGGCGCCGATCTCCGGCAGACGGTCGGTCAATTGCTGGCCTTGCTCGGTGAGCACCAGTTGCACCTGACGGCGATCCGCTTCGGAACGTTGGCGGGCGAGAAAACCTTTCTGTTCCAGACGGTCGAGCATGCGAGTCATCGAACCGCTGTCCAGCGACAGGTGACGGCACAGCTCGGCCGGGGTATCGACGCCGAACTGGGCCATGATGATCAGCACTTTGAACTGCGCGGCGGTGATGCCGTGGGGCTCCATGTGCGTGTCGATGATCCGGTCCTTGAGCAGCGCAGCGCGCCCGAGCAGGAGGCCGAGATGGCACGTGTGGAATTCGTCTGGGGTGAAGTGTTTCATCTGGCCACCAATTAGCTGCCTAGGCAGAGAATGTATGACGAGATGTTACTGCCTAGGCAGCGAATGTCAACGTAATAGTTAGGAAGCTTTCTATTTAGTCGATAAATGGCTTACGAAAAAAATTGCTTCGGATCGATGACCGCAGCACGCCCATCGCGAGCAGGCTCGCTCCCACAGAGTTCGGTGTGATCTCTGTGGGAGCGAGCCTGCTCGCGATGGCAGCGACTCGGTTTGGGAGAAGACGGGGGTTTTAGAAGTCCCGCTTGTAGAAGATGTCCAGCGAACTGGCCACGCCGCCGGCGGCTTCGAGGTAGACCTTTTTGCTCAGTTTGTAGCGCAAGGCAATGGTGTTGGCCGGCTCGAACACGCCCACGCCATAACGCAGGCTGAGCTTCTCGGAGATATTGCCGCTGGCCACGACGCTGGTGGTATTGCCGCTGCCCTGGGTGTCGAGCTGGAAATCCTGAATCCCCAGGTCGTTGGCCAGTTTGCCGGTCACTCCCGAACTGCCCATCAACCCCAACCCGAGCGCAGCCTGGGCCAGCATGTTGTTGTCTTCACCGTTGGTGCTTAGCGGACGCCCCAGCACCAGATAGGACAACGCCTGCTCCTGACTCATGGCCGGCTCGGAGAAGATCTGCGTGGTCGGCTGCTCGGCGCTGCCGCTGAGGCGGATACCGGCGATCACGTCGTCGGTCCGGCGAATGGCTTCGATGTCCAGGTACGGCTGGTCAATCGGGCCGGCGAACAGCAGCCGCGCACGGCGCACCGTCAGCCGCTGACCGTACGCCCGGTAACGCCCGTCGTTGAGCCAGAGTTCGCCTCGGGTGTCCATGTTGTCGCCAATGTGCACATGCCCTTGCAGGTTGGCGGTCAGGCCAAACCCGGCGAAGCTGAGTTTGTCCTCACCCACCACCACGTCGATGTCCATTTTCATGGCCAGCGGCGGTTTGCCCTCTTCGGTCTGCTGGCCGACGATCACCGTGTCATCGGAAACCTTGACCGTCGACGGCGGCAACTCGCGCACGGTGATTTCACCCTTGGGCACCCGCACTTTGCCGGCGATCGCCAGTTGCTCGTCTTTTATCGAGATCTTCAGGTCCGGCGCCACTTCGAGCTTGGCATAGGGTTCGACGGTGACGGGCAATTGCGTGCCCTTGAGCGTCAGGTCCACCACCAGCGCCTGGCCCCAGGCGATGTGGCCGTTGAGACTGCCCTGCCCGGCCTTGCCGCTTTTCCAGCCGCCGTTCAACTGCACCGTTTCGCCGGCGATCTGCGCTTGAAGCTGCAAGCCCTGCAACTCCATCGGCAATTCAGGCCCGGACACTTCGCCATCGCTGAGCAGCAGATTGCCGTTCACCTGCGGTGCCAGCAGATCGCCGGACAGCGTGCCGCTGCCGTTCAAGCGCCCGGTGAGTTTCTCGACCATTGGCACAAATGGCCGCGCCACCGACAGATCCAGGCCACTGAGACGGAACGAGCCGGTGAGCGGTTTGTTTTTCAGCAGCGGATTGATCTGCGCCTGCACCCTCAGTTCGCCGAGCTTGCCGCCGACGAAATTGAGGTCGGTGTCGATGCGTTTGGGCGTGAGTTTGCTGGTGAGCTTCAGGGTCTGGTACGGGAAGTCCAGCCACTGATCCTTTTCCTTGATGCGCAACGTACCGCCGCTGGCATCGACGCTGATCTGGCCGTTTGGGCCGCTGGCCGGCAGGTCCAGTTGCAGGTCGGCATTGAGCCGGCCCTTCCAGGCGAAATCTTTCGGCAACCATTGCGCGAGGCTTTCGATCGGGAATTGCTTGAGGTGATAACGCAGCTTCGGTTCCGGCATCAGGCGCTGGTCTTCGCCACACAGACTGGCGGGGCCGGACATCCAGCAATGGGCGCCGAAGTTGATCTTGCCGTCCGCCAGCCGTTCAAGTTTCGCCGGGCCTTGCAGCTTCCAGTCCTGACCGCCGGCCTGGATATCACCGCTGGCCAGGCGTCCGCGCCAATTGCCCTTGTCCAGATTACCGTCCAGCCCGAGCGCCAGTTTCAGCTTCGGCCCTTGCAGATCGAGGGTGAGTTTCTGGTTCTTGATATCGCCCTGGCCGCTGGCGGTCAGCGTGCCCAGCGAGGTGTCGCCGGCCTGGATGCCGCTGCCTTTGAGGTCGATTTTCGCCCGCTGCGCGCCATCGAGGGTCGCGTCCAGGTTCAGGCTTTGCAGGCGATTATCTTCGAAAGCCAGCTGCGTGCCTTGCAGCCCGAGCTTGCCTTGCGGTGCCTTGAGCGTGCCGGCGACATCAATGCGCCCGTTGAGCTGTCCGCGCAGTTGCGGCCAGAGTTGGGCCAGACGTGGCAGCTTGATGTCGATCTGCCCGGCGAGCTTCTGTTGCAGACTGCCCTTGCCGGTGATGCTGTTGTCACCGAGGCGGATTTGCAGCGCATTGAGGTTCCATTGTTCACCGCCGCCGTCGGCCTTGGCCTGGATCACCGCCGGTTGGCCGCGCAGTTTGCCTTTGAGGTCGAGGTCGGCGTCCAGGCTGAGTTTTTCATTCTTCATCTCGCCTTTGCTGCGCAACGGTCCGGCCAACGTACCCGGTAACTCCGCGACCCAATACGCCGGGTTGATCGCCGACAGATCGAGCGCGGTGTCCCAGCCGATGCCATCGGCAAACTGCAGGTTCAGATGCCCGATGGCTTTGCCCTGCCCGGCTTCGAGTTGAATCTGTTGCAGATAGATTTTCGTCAGGTCGCCGCTGAACGGGCTTTCGAGGCTGAACGCACCTGCCGGGCCATCGAGGGCTGATTTGAAGTGACCGATGTATTTTCCGTCGGTGTAGGAGACTTCACCGTTGAAGCGGCGCAACGCCACTTCTGGCTCGTCGATCAACGGATAGAGACGGTGCCACGGGAAATCCAGCCAGTCGATCTTCGCGTCGGCGCTCAGGCCTTTGCTCCAGTCGAGGTTGCCGGTGAGCTTGAGTGATTGCTTGTCGTTGGCCGTCAGGTCGAGGGCAGCAATCTGCGCGCCGCTGGCATCGACCTTGCCTTGCAGCACCAGCGCCACCGGGCCTTTTTCAGCGGGCAGCGTGGCTTTGCCGAGCAACTGGTAACCGTTTTTCAGGTCGCCGTCACCGGTGAGCTCGAGTTGATTGAGTTGCAAGGTGTCCGGCAGGTCGGCGCTGGGTTTGAAGCCGTCGGCGGTGATCCGTACTTTGGCCGGAAGGTTGTCGACCAACGGTTGCAGCTCGCCGGTCAGTTGGCCATTCAAGTAACCGCTGCTGTCGGCTTTCAGGTTCAGGGTTTTCAGCAGGTCGCCGTCCACCTTCAACGCCAGGCTCCAAGGCTCGGGGGCCGGCAGGGTCAACGTACCTTCAGCCTTGAGCGGCCAGTTTCCGTTGGGTTGCAGCAGGCCGGACAGATTCAGGCTGAGTTCGTCACGCTGCAACTTCACCGAATCGATCTGCAAGCCTTGCACCGTCCAGTGCGCGGCCAGCTGCAGGCCTTTGAGTTCTTCGCTGCCGTTGAACAGCAGACTGCCGACTTGCACATCACCCAATTCGATCGCCAGGGGCAAATCCAGATCCGGGAGCGTGATTGGCCCGCCGCTGTCTTCTTCGTTGCCCGGCGGGAATTGCAGGCTGACCTGATCGGCCTTCAATTGCTCGATGCACAAGGTCATGCGCATCAGGCACAACGGCGACCAGGCGAAGATCGGTTTGCTCAGCTCAACCCGACGGGTGTCCTGCTGCCACACCAGATGATCGGCACTCCACTGCCCGCCCAATCGGCCCTGGAAATTCTCCACGGTCAGGCCCGGCACCCAGCCGAGCGCCCAGCGACTGCCCGCCGCAGTGCCCAGCACCGTGGTCACGGCCAGAACGACCAGCATCAGCAGCGCCGGAATCGCCAGCAGCGTTATTTTCAAACCACGCTTCACAGCTCGGGCCCCATGGAAAAGTGCAGTCGAATGCCGCCGTCGTCGTCCATCGCGTGGGCCAGGTCGAGACGAATCGGCCCCACCGGGGACACCCAGCGCACGCCGATGCCCACGCCGGTCTTGAGGTTCGGCAGTTCGAGTGTATTGAAGGAGTTGCCCTGGTCAACGAAGGTTGCGACCCGCCATTTTTCGGCGACAGAGTACTGATATTCGACGCTGCCGGTGATCATGTAGCGGCCACCGATGCGGTCGCCGTCAGAGTTTTCCGGGGACAGGCTTTGATAGTCATAGCCGCGCACGCTCTGATCGCCACCGGCAAAAAAGCGCAACGACGGCGGTATCGATTTGTAGCCGTTGGTGGCGCTGCCGCCGACCTGAACCCGACCGAGGAAACGGTGTTTATCGAAGACCGTGGTCAAGCCTTTGACCAGCGCCGTGCCGTAGATCAGGTTGTTGTCGGACCCCAAGCCTTCCTTCGCCACTTTGCTCTCGAATTCCAGGCGATAGCCATTGTGCGGGTCGATGCGGTTGTCGCTTTTCAGGTAGGAATAACTGACGCCGGGCATCAGCAGGGTACTGAGTCCGGAGTCATCCCCGAGCCGGTATTCCTCGCGTTGCCACTTGAGCGACACCACGCGCTGCCAGCCACTGGGCAACTTGCTGTGCCATTCGGGGCCAACCGTCAGGAGTTTGCTCAGGGAGTCCTTGTCGGCGATTTCTTCGTTTTGATAACCGCCGGCAAAACGCAATTTGTCGGTCAGCGGCGGGTCCAGGGGGATGTCGTAGAACACCCCGACGTTCTGCCGTGGCGCCGATATTTCGGTCTCCCAGCCATAGCTGTGCCCTTGCGGGTTGACCCAGTGCCGGGTCCAGTTGGCCTTGACCCGGGGGCCGACGTCGGTGGAATAACCCAGCCCCAGGCCCATGGTCCGTGGTTTGCGGGTTTCGAGTTTGACGTCGACCGGGATCACATCGTTCTTGGACGCCGTCGGCGCCGCGTCCACCCGCACGCTTTCGAAATAGCCGCTCGATTGCATCGCCTGATTGAGTTCGGCAATCAGTTCAGAGTCATAGGGTGCGCCTTCCTTGAACGGCACCATGCGCCGCAACAAGTCTTCGTCGAACGGCGTGTCTCCCTCGAAACTGACCTTGCCCAGGGCATAACGCGGGCCGCTGTCATAGACGAGGTCGATGTCGGCGACACCGGCGCGTGGGTCCACCGACAACGTCTGATGCGTGAAGTGGCCGCTGAAGAAACCATAACGCGAGGCCTGATTCTGGATCAGTTTCTTGGCGTCTTCATAACGGCCATGGTTCAGCACCGCGCCGGTTTTCAGCGCAGCGCTTTTGGGGACACGAAAGGATTTGAGCGAGGCCGCCGGGCCGTCGACGCGAATCGTGACATTGCGCAAATGCACCGGCTCGCCAGGATCGATGTTGAGGATCAGGCGCGGCGTCTCGCCGCCCTTCACGTCGCTGTCGATCTGCGGCTGGTAATACCCCAACGCCTGGGCGGCCTTGCGCGCCTGTTCCTCGGCGCCACGACTGAAGCGCAGCAAGGCTTCTTCGTCACGATCGCCGAGGCTGCCGATATAGCCCTCTATATTGGCTTTCAGTTCATCGTTGGACGGTTTGATCCGCACATCCAATTCACTTTGCGCCAGTGCCGCGCAGCTGGTGAACAGCATCAGCACGCCACTGGTAATTCTTCCTGGAAACTTCATAGGCGCGGATGCTATCACGAGCTTGGGAGCGTGATAGAGCCTGGCATGCAGTGAAAGTTCTACCGAAAGTTTACGTTTATGCCGTTGCTGTTTGTAACACCTGGGGATTGGCGTGGAAAAATACGTGTTCGCGGATCGGTCCTACCGCTACCTCGCCGATTTCCTCGTAGCCCTGACGCTTATAGAACTCCAGATAACGAGGATTCCCGGTGTCCAGAATCACACCCTGGGAGGTTTCATCCACGGCACACCAGTTATGCACCGCTTGCAGCAGTTGCTCGCCGAAGTGTTTGCCCTGGAACTGCGGGTGAATCCCCAGCAACGGCAGGACATGCACCGAGTCGGACGGCACACAAGCGGCAACGGCAGCGTGGTAATCGAGGTAACGACGGGTACAACGGAAACCGGCGCTGAGCACCATGCGCAGGCGCCAGGCCCAACTCTCGGTGATGCCCAATCGACGTTGCGGTGGAGCGATCAGGGCGATGCCGATCAGGCGGTCGTTGACCAGCAGGCCGATGGCCGGCAGATCCTGAAGAAAGTGTTGTTTGACCAGTTCCCGCACGGTCGCTCGCACACGATGCTCATAGCCGGGACGTTCGGCCTCGAACAAATAGCCGAAGGTCGGTTCGTGCCGGTAAGCGTGGTAAAGCAGGGAGCGCGCTTCGTGGGCATAGCCGCTGTCGAGCATGTGGATATCGGCAATGGCGGTCGAGGTTTCGGGCATAACGGTAGATCTCCCCGGGGCGCTGCTCAAAATGGCGGCGCTCTTATTGGTACGAGCCTTTGGGTGGCAATACAGTTCCCCCACAGGTATAGACCAAGGCGGGCTCTTCATCGACTGGACGGGCCTGATCGCGGGCAAGCCACGCTCCCACAGGTTCTGTGGCGTACACAAAATCTGTGTCCGCTCGAAACCTTGCAGGAGCGTGGCTTGCCCGCGATGAGGCCCTGACTGCCAATACAGATCTGACAGAACACAGTGAATCCCCTCACCCCAACACTGGCCCGATTCCCATAGGTCAGCTAGCATCGCCCTTTTGCCAGGACTGCCGACCATGAAGATCGTCTCCTTCAACATCAACGGGCTGCGCGCTCGCCCGCATCAGCTGGCGGCGCTGATCGACAAGCACCAGCCCGACGTGATCGGGCTGCAGGAAACCAAGGTTCACGACGACCAGTTCCCGCTGGCCGAGGTACAGGCGCTGGGTTATCACGTGTATTTCCACGGGCAGAAAGGCCATTACGGCGTCGCCCTGCTCTCGCGTAAAGAACCGATTGCCCTGCATAAAGGCTTCGCCACCGACGACGAAGAGGCCCAACGACGCTTCATCTGGGGCACGTTCGCCGACGCCAATGGCGTGCCGGTGACCATCATGAACGGCTATTTCCCACAGGGCGAAAGCCGCGATCACCCCACCAAGTTCCCGGCCAAGGAGCGTTTCTACGGCGACCTGCAGCAGTTGCTGGAAAGCCAGTTCAGCAATGAACAGCCGGTGGTGGTGATGGGCGACGTGAACATTTCTCCGGAAGACTGCGACATCGGCATCGGCCCGGACAACATGAAACGCTGGCTGAAAACCGGAAAATGCAGCTTTCTGCCGGAAGAACGCGAGTGGATGGCCCGCTTGAAGAACTGGGGCCTGGTCGACAGTTTCCGTCACTTGAACCCGGACGTGGCCGACCGTTTCAGCTGGTTCGACTACCGCAGCCGCGGTTTTGAAGACGAACCCAAGCGCGGGCTGCGGATTGACCTGATCATGGCGTCCCATGGGTTGTTGCCGCGCGTCAAGGATGCGGGAGTGGACTACGAACTGCGTGGGATGGAAAAACCATCGGATCATGCGCCGATCTGGCTTGAGTTGAGCTGATTCCCCCAGGCTTTACACAGATCAAATTGTGGGAGCGAGCCTGCTCGCGATAGCGGACTTACATTCAATACAAGTGTTGACTGTTAAGCCCTCATCGCGAGCAGGCTCGCTCCCACACCTAGTGACTGTCATCTTTTAGAAATCTAACTGACTTATTCTCCCGGCACTTCCTTTGGCCAAACAAGGTGCCGGCATGACGCTGTGCAGATCGTTCCTGTTGATGCTGTGTGCCTGTTTGCCCTTCACCACCTCAGCGGGCGATCTGCCGACGCCCGAAAACAGCCCCGTCCTGCGCATCCAGGGTTCCAACACCATCGGCGCCGCGTTGGGGCCGGCGCTGGTCGAAGGACTGATGCGCGAACAAGGCTTGCTCAAGGTCCGCAGTGAAGTCCCGGACAAAGCCAACGAACAACGTATCGTCGGCGAAACGGTTCAGGGACGACGGGTGATAGTGGACGTCGCGGCTCATGGTTCCAGCACCGGGTTCAGCGCCCTCAAAACCGCATCCGCCGACCTCGCCGCCTCGTCACGCCCGATCAAGGACAGCGAACGAGTCGAGCTCAAAACCCTGGGCGACTTCAAAAGCCCCGGTGCCGAACAAGTCATCGCCATCGATGGCCTGGCGATCATCCTCCATCCGCAAAATCCGCTGAACCAGCTCAGCACCGACCAATTGGCGCGAATTTTCAGCGGTGAGGCAAAAACCTGGGAAGAGCTCGGTGGCAGCGGCGGGACAATTCACCTGTATGCGCGGGATGACCAATCGGGCACCTACGACACCTTCAAGGAATTGGTTCTCAGCCGCCGCGGGAAAACGCTCAACAGCGCCGCGAAACGCTTCGAATCCAGCGAGCAATTGTCCGACGCCGTCAGTCTGGATCGGCAAGGCATCGGTTTTATCGGTTTGCCCTACGTGCGCCAGGCCAAAGCCGTGGCGATTGCCGATGGCCAATCCCAGGCCATGCTGCCGCTCAACAACCTTATTGCCACGGAAGACTATCCGCTGTCCCGGCGACTGTTCTTTTACCTGCCGCCCACCGGGAAAAATCCTTGGGCACAAGCGCTGGTGGCGTTCGCGCAAAGCAGCAAAGGGCAGGAAATCGTCGCAGCCAATGGTTTTATCGCGCAGACCGTCCAGGCCATGACGGTTACGCCGAATGCACTGATGCCCGAGGGATATCAGGCGCTAAGTCGCCACGCCCAGCGGCTGTCGGTGAATTTCCGTTTCGAGGAAGGCAGCGCGACGCTGGACAACAAGGCCCGACAAGACTTGTCGCGGGTGCTCGACTATATAAAGCAGCACGATAAAACCAATCGGCAGGTGACGCTGGTGGGATTTGGTGATGCCAAGAGCGATCCGGCGCGTGCCGATCTGTTATCGAAACTGCGGGCCATGGCGGTGCGGCGGGAACTGGTGAAAAGCGGCGTGGTGTTTCGCGAGATCCGCGGCTTTGGCGCCGAAATGCCGGTGGCGGCGAATAGCGCGGATGAGGGGCGGATCAAGAATCGGCGGGTTGAGGTTTGGGTGTATTGAGTCAGATGTTGCTGTGTTGAATGGGTCGACGCCTTCGCGGGCAAACCTCGCTACCACAGAGAATAGTGATCCCTGTAGGAGCGGGGCTTGCCCGCGAAGAACGATGACGCTGTTTTACTGCCCGCTACGCATCATCTCTTTCGGCACATACTTGCCGATCTCGAACTTGCCGATTGCCGCGCGGTGCACTTCGTCCGGGCCATCGGCCAGGCGCAGAGTGCGTTGCATCGCATACATATAGGCCAGCGGGAAATCGTTGGAAACCCCTGCCCCGCCATGCATCTGGATGGCCCGATCGATCACCCGCAGGGCCACGTTCGGCGCGACGACTTTGATCTGCGCGATCTCGCTCTTCGCCACCTTGTTACCGACGGTGTCCATCATGTACGCCGCTTTCAATGTCAGCAGGCGTGCCATGTCGATTTCCATCCGCGAGTCGGCGATCTTGTCGATGTTGCCGCCCAGGCGTGCCAACGGTTTACCGAACGCGGTGCGGCTCACTGCACGTTTGCACATCAACTCCAGCGCACGCTCGGCCATGCCGATCGAGCGCATGCAGTGGTGAATCCGGCCAGGGCCAAGGCGACCCTGGGCGATTTCGAAGCCGCGTCCCTCGCCCAGCAGGACGTTTTCATACGGCACGCGAACGTTTTCAAACAGCACTTCGGCGTGGCCGTGAGGCGCGTCGTCGTAGCCGAACACCGGCAACGGACGAACGATCTTCACACCCGGGGCATCCACCGGCACCAGAATCATCGAGTGCTGGGCGTGGCGTGGCGCGTCAGGATTGCTCAGGCCCATGAAGATCAGAATCTTGCAGCGCGGGTCGCAGGCGCCTGAGGTCCACCACTTTTTACCGTTGATCACCCACTCGTCGCCGTCACGCACAGCGCGGGCAGCCATGTTGGTGGCGTCGGATGAAGCAACGTCCGGTTCGGTCATGGCGAACGCCGAGCGGATCTCGCCGCGCAGCAGCGGTTCGAGCCAGCGTTGTTTCTGTTCTTCGTTGGCGTAACGCACCAGCACTTCCATGTTGCCGGTGTCCGGTGCGGAGCAGTTGAAGGGCTCAGGACCGAGCAGCGAGCGGCCCATGATTTCCGCCAATGGCGCGTATTCGAGGTTGGTCAGGCCGGCACCGAGTTCGGACTCAGGCAGAAACAGATTCCACAACCCTTCGGCCTTTGCCTTGAGTTTGAGCTCTTCCATGATCGCGGTCGGCTGCCAGCGATCGCCTTCGGCGACCTGGCGCTCGAACACGGCTTCGGCGGGATAAACGTAAGTGTCCATGAACGCGGTCACGCGCTCACGCAGTTCCTGAACCTTGGGCGAATAAGCGAAATCCATGAGCAATTACCTTCTTGGGCAGAGGTTGTTTTAGGTCATGCATCGATGCTAGAACAGCGTTGATAATTTACCTAGCCTATTCTCGGCGTGTATTAACATTCATCACCGATATATGATCGGCTGATTGAGAACCAACAATAAGAGTGCAGCGCAATGAATCTGAGCAAGGTCGACCTCAACCTTTTCATCGTCTTCGACGCGATCTACACCGAAGCCAATTTGACCCGAGCCGGGCAGATTGTCGGCATTACTCAGCCAGCCGTCTCGAACGCTCTGGCCCGCCTGCGCGAGACCTTCAACGACCCATTGTTCGTGCGCACGGCGCAAGGCATGGTGCCGACGCCGATGGCGCAAAACATCATCGGACCGGTGCGTAACGCGCTCTCCCTGCTGCGGGTGTCGGTGCAGGAAAGCCGGATTTTTAACCCGCTGCAAGCGGTCAAGACGTATCGCATCAGCATGACCGACCTGACCGAAGCGGTGATTCTGCCACCGCTGTTCCAGCGCCTGCGCCGCCTGGCGCCGACGGTGATCATCGAAAGCTTTCTGTCCAAGCGCCGCGAGACCACCAAGGAACTGGCGGCCGGGCGTCTCGATTTCGCCGTGGATGCGCCACTCAACACTGACCCGCAGGTGCGTCACGTCAAGTTGATGGAAGACCGCTACGTCTGCGCCATGCGCAAGGGCCATCCGCTGGCGGGCAAGGAGAAATTCACCCTCGATGATTATCTGTCGCTGACGCACATTCATATCTCCAGCCGCCGCAGCGGTCTGGGTCACGTCGACCTGGCCCTGGGGAAAATGGGCATCCAGCGCAAGATTGCCCTGCGCTCCCAGCATTATCTGATGGCGTCCCAGGTGTTGCAGCAGACCGACATGGTCATGACCGTGCCGGAGCGCTTCGCCCGTCGTCATGACCTGTATTCGGTGAACCTGCCGGTCAACGACGTGCCCCCGGTGGAAACGCACCTCTACTGGCACGAAAGCACTGACCAGGACCCGGCCAACCGCTGGATGCGCGAACAGATGATCGAGTTGTGCCAGCAAGTGACGGCGCATGAGAAGAAGCTCGATAAGGTGTAGGGCTTTGGACCGCGTCATCGTTCTTCGCGGGCAAGCCTCGCTCCCACAGGGATCTCTCACCGATGTTGTGTTCCTTGCAGATCCAATGTGGGAGCGAGCCTGCTCGCGAAGAGGCCAGCAAGGACGCCAGCAATTCACGCCCCTTGACGTAAACGTCAACCTGCCATTAGCTTAGCGCCATGACCTTCTTCGAGCGCTTCCATGAGCAGCCAGACCTATAGCATTTCAGACCTCGCCCGCGAGCTCGACATCACCACGCGGGCCATTCGCTTCTATGAAGAGCAAGGCCTGCTCAGCCCTGAGCGCCGTGGCCAGGAACGCGTGTATACGCCCCGTGACAAGGTCAGTCTGAAGCTGATCCTGCGGGGCAAGCGCATTGGCTTTTCCTTGGCTGAATGCCGCGAGCTGATCGAACTTTACGACCCCACCGGCGGCAACCAGAAACAGCTGCAAACCATGCTGAGCAAGATCGCCGAGCGCCGCGAACAGCTGGAACAGCAGATGCTCGACATCGAGCAGATGAAACTGGAACTGGACACCGCGCAGGAGCGCTGCACCCAGGCGCTGGAGCAGACGATCAAGAGCCAGCAACCCGCGCAGTAAACATTCCGGATACTTGTAGGAGCGAAGCTTGCTCGCGAAAGCGCCACATCAGTCGACACCAACGTTGAATGACATACCGCGTTCGCGAGCAAGCTTCGCTCCTACGGGATTCGCTGAACATTCAGACAATTACAGCAGGTCGATTCCATGTCCCTACCCTCTCATGTACGTTTGGTCGAAGTCGGTCCCCGTGATGGCCTGCAGAACGAAGCCCAACCCATCAGCGTTGCGGACAAGGTGCAACTGGTCGACGCGCTGACCGCTGCGGGCCTTGGCTATATTGAAGTCGGCAGTTTCGTTTCACCCAAGTGGGTGCCGCAAATGGCCGGCTCCGCCGACGTCTTTGCGCAAATCCAGCGCAAACCGGGTGTGACCTATGGCGCACTCGCCCCCAACCTGCGCGGGTTTGAGGATGCAATCGCGGCCGGGGTGAAGGAAGTCGCGGTGTTCGCCGCGGCCTCCGAAGCGTTTTCGCAACGCAACATCAATTGCTCGATCAGCGAAAGCCTGGCGCGCTTCGTGCCGATCATGGATGCGGCCAGACAACACGGCGTCAGCGTGCGTGGCTACGTGTCCTGCGTGCTGGGCTGTCCTTACGAAGGTAACGTCGCTCCCGAACAAGTCGCCCACGTCGCCCGCGAGCTTTACGCGATGGGCTGCTATGAAGTCTCCCTGGGTGACACCATCGGCACCGGCACCGCCGGCGCGACCCGCACGATGTTCGAGGTGGTGTCGGCCCAAGTGCCGCGTAAAAAACTGGCCGGGCACTTCCACGACACTTATGGCCAGGCCATGGCCAACATCTATGCCAGCCTGCTGGAAGGTATCGCGGTGTTCGACAGCTCCATCGCCGGCCTCGGCGGCTGCCCTTACGCCAAGGGCGCCAGCGGTAACATCGCCACCGAAGACGTGGTTTACCTGCTCAACGGCCTCGGTATTGAGACCGGCATTGATCTGGACGCTCTGATTTTGGCCGGCCAGCAGATTTGCTCCGTGCTGGGGCGACCGACCGGTTCGCGCGTGGCCAAGGCTCGCAGCGCACAGTGAGGCGTGCGGGTGTTACCGCTGTGTCTGAAACGTGGGGCACAAGCGAGTAACACGGAAACAAATTGTCTGGTTTCATCCGAAGGAAAAATCTTACAAAAAGTTAAATAGTTGATTTGTAAGGATTTTTTAAAGTTGGCACGGCTTCTGCTATCTCTACTGCATAACAAGAACAAAAAAAGCGGCAAACCCAATAAAAATAAGACGTAACGACTCTGACATAACAAAAACAACACGGCAGAGACGCAGCTAACAGATTTTTTTGGAGAGGATGTGCTTTTCAGGGTGCTTTTCGGAGTAACCCGCAACCGGGCAGAGAACAATAAAACTACCTTCAGGTAGCTCCCGAACTGGTTGGATCGCTCAGCGAAAAAGTAGATCAGCGCTCAAAAAAATACGTTTGCTCTTGATCCCGGATGGGGATCGACAAAAACAGCGGTAAAGGGTCACGGTCACTAAAAACAACAACAGACCGCCCCTCAATAATAAAAAAAGAGCACGTGCGACGAAAATTAAAGGGGAGCCTCGGCTCCCCTTTGTGCTTTCTGCAATCCAGGTTTTCACCACCGCCCTTGTGGGAGCCAGCCTGCTGGCTCCCACAAGGGCGAATTTGTCAGACCTGCTTTTCGCGCAATTCCTCGATACTGATCTCGCGCATCCGGAATTTCTGGATCTTGCCGGTCACGGTCATCGGAAACTCTTCCACGAACTTGAAGTAACGCGGCGTCTTGAAGTGCGCGATGCGTTCCTTGCACCACGCTTGCAGCTCTTGTTCTGTCGCACTGTGGCCCGGGTGGAATTTGATCCAGGCGACAATCTCTTCGCCATAGCGCGAACACGGAATCCCGATCACTTGCACGTCCGCCACCGCCGGATGGGTGAAAAAGAACTCTTCCAGCTCACGGGGGTAAACATTCTCACCGCCGCGGATGATCATGTCCTTGTTGCGCCCGGCGATGCACACGTAACCCTCATCATTCATGCTCGCCAGGTCGCCGGTGTGCATCCAGCCCGCCTGATCGATGGCTTCAGCGGTGCCTTGCGGGTTGTTCCAGTAACCGAGCATCACGCTGTAACCGCGGGTGCAGAGTTCGCCGATGGTGCCACGCGGCACCAGGTTGCCGGCCTCGTCGATGATCTTGCTTTCCAGCTGCGGCTGAGTCCGGCCGACGGTGGTGACGCGCAGTTCCAACTCGTCCGATGGACCGGTCTGCAACGACACGGGGCTGGTTTCCGTCATGCCGTAGGCAATCTGCACTTCGCTCATGTGCATTTCATTGATGACCCGGCGCATGACCTCGATCGGACAGGTCGCCCCGGCCATGATCCCGGTGCGCAGGCTCGACAGATCGAAGTCGGCGCGTTGAGGGTGATCGAGCATGGCGATGAACATGGTCGGCACGCCGTAGAGCGCGGTGGCTTTTTCTTCGGCCACCGTGGTCAGGGTCAGCAGCGGGTCGAACGCATCGTTGGGGTAGATCATGGTGCTGCCGTGGGTGATGCAGCCGAGATTGCCCATGACCATGCCGAAGCAGTGATACAACGGCACCGGGATCACCAGGCGGTCATGGGCCGTCAGCCCGAGGCTTTCGCCGACCATGTACCCGTTGTTGAGAATGTTGTAGTGACTGAGGGTCGCGCCTTTCGGGAAACCGGTGGTGCCGGAGGTGTACTGGATGTTCACCGCCTGATCGAAATGCAGGCTGTCCTGGCGCTCACGCAATTGTTCGGCGGACACGCTGGCGGCGAGATCGCCCAGTTGCGACCACGGCAGGAAGCCCGACGGGGGTTGTGCATCCAGACTGATGACGCCGCGCAAGTCTGGCAGGCGTTCGCTGTGCAGCTTTCCGATGGATTGCTCCGCCAGCTCAGACACCAGGCCCTGCAGCATCCCGTGGTAGTCGGAGGTCTTGAACGCACCGGCGCAGACCAGCCATTGGCAGCCGGATTGCTTCAACACGTATTCAAGTTCGGAGCTGCGGTAGGCCGGGTTGATGTTGACCAGGATCACACCGATTTTCGCACTGGCAAACTGGCTGATGCACCACTGCGCGCAATTCGGTGCCCAGATACCGAGGCGGTCACCGGTCTGCAAGCCGAGCGCCAACAGAGCTCTGGCGTGCAGGTCGACAGCCTCGGCCAATTGCTGCCAGGTGTAGCGCAACTGTTGATGGCGCACGACCAGCGCCTCCCCGGCCGGGTATTGCGCGACGGTGTTGTCGAATGCTTGACCGATGGTCATCGCCAGTAAGGCTTTTTCCTGGGAACCACGGGTATAGCTGCGCTGCGGGCTTGCACTGGGTTGATCCATGACGACCCCTATTGTCTTTATTTGCGGGTGGGCGACCCAACCTGCAGGAGCGAAGCGTGCTCGCGAAGAGGCCAGTACATTCAACACTGAAGTCGACTGATCTGACGCTTTCGCGAGCAAGCTTCGCTCCTACAGGATTTGCCGCTGTTCGATCTTGAACTGGCCCTACTGTCGCTCAAGTTGACGTTAACGTAAAGGGTGATTGACAGCCATTCGTCACAGGCTTACGTTAACGTAAAGGTGAGAGCCAATTGACGGCCTCACTAACCGACAAAAAAGCCAAAAGGTGACCCATGAGCTACCCATCCCTGAACTTTGCCCTCGGTGAAACCATCGACATGCTGCGCGATCAGGTTCAGTCCTTCGTCGCCAAAGAGATCGCTCCGCGCGCCGCTCAGATCGACATCGACAACCTGTTCCCGGCTGACCTGTGGCGCAAATTCGGCGACATGGGCCTGCTGGGCATTACCGTCGCGGAAGAATATGGCGGTGCTGGCCTGGGCTACCTGGCTCACGTGGTCGCCATGGAAGAAATCAGTCGCGGCTCGGCGTCAGTCGCCTTGTCCTACGGCGCGCACTCCAACCTCTGCGTCAACCAGATCAACCGCAACGGCAATCACGAACAGAAAACCAAGTACCTGCCGAAGCTGATCAGCGGCGAACACATTGGCGCCCTGGCCATGAGCGAACCGAATGCCGGTTCCGACGTGGTGTCGATGAAGCTGCGTGCCGACAAACGTGGCGATCACTACGTGCTCAACGGCAGCAAGACCTGGATCACCAACGGCCCCGACGCCAACACTTACGTGATCTACGCCAAGACCGACCTGGAAAAAGGCCCCCACGGCATTACCGCGTTCATCGTCGAACGTGATTCGAAAGGCTTCAGCCGCAGCAATAAATTCGACAAGCTCGGCATGCGTGGTTCCAACACCTGCGAGCTGTTCTTCGATGACGTCGAAGTACCGGAAGAAAACATCCTCGGCGTGCTCAACGGCGGCGTGAAAGTGCTGATGAGCGGCCTCGACTACGAACGCGTCGTGCTGTCCGGCGGCCCGACCGGGATCATGCAGGCCTGCATGGACCTGATCGTTCCCTATATCCACGACCGCAAGCAGTTCGGCCAAAGCATCGGCGAGTTCCAGCTGATCCAGGGCAAAGTCGCCGACATGTACACCCAACTCAATGCCAGCCGCGCTTATCTGTATGCCGTGGCCCAAGCCTGCGAGCGTGGCGAAACCACCCGCAAGGACGCCGCCGGCGTGATCCTCTACAGCGCCGAACGCGCCACGCAAATGGCCCTCGACGCGATCCAGATTCTTGGCGGCAACGGCTACATCAACGAATTCCCGGCCGGTCGTCTGCTGCGTGACGCCAAGCTGTACGAAATCGGCGCTGGCACCAGTGAGATCCGTCGCATGCTGATCGGTCGCGAACTGTTCAACGAAACGAAATAAATTTCGTCAGCGGCAGGCGGCAAGTTTCAAGCTGCAAGAGGACCGTGCTCTTGCTTCAACTTGTAGCTTGTCGCTTGCAACTCGAAGCTGCTACGGAGTAGCCCCATGATTCTGCATACCCAGCTCAACCCCCGTTCGGCGGAGTTCGCGGCCAACAGCGCGGCGATGCTCAAACAGGTCGACGCCCTGCACACCCTGCTCGCCCAAGTGCAGCAAGGTGGCGGTCCGAAGGCGCAAGAACGTCACACCTCGCGGGGCAAATTGCTGCCGCGTGAACGGATCAATCGCCTGCTCGATCCGGGCTCACCGTTTTTAGAGATCAGCCAACTGGCGGCCTACGCGGTCTACGGCGAAGACGTTCCGGCGGCGGGCGTGATTGCCGGGATCGGCCGTGTCGAAGGCGTCGAGTGCATGATCGTCGCCAACGACGCCACAGTGAAAGGTGGCTCGTATTACCCGCTGACGGTGAAAAAACACCTGCGTGCCCAGACCATCGCCCAGCAGAATCGCCTGCCGTGCATCTATCTGGTGGATTCGGGCGGCGCCAACCTGCCGCGTCAGGATGAAGTGTTTCCAGACCGCGAGCACTTCGGACGGATCTTCTTCAACCAGGCCAACATGAGCGCCATGGGCATCCCGCAAATTGCCGTGGTCATGGGCTCCTGCACGGCGGGTGGTGCTTATGTGCCAGCGATGGCTGACGAAGCGATCATGGTGCGCCAGCAGGCCACCATTTTCCTCGCCGGTCCGCCGTTGGTGAAAGCCGCGACCGGCGAAGTGGTCAGCGCCGAAGACCTCGGCGGGGCTGATGTGCATTGCAAGATTTCCGGTGTCGCCGACCACTACGCCGAGAGCGATGAACACGCGCTGGCCATTGCGCGGCGCAGCGTCGCCAACCTCAACTGGCGCAAGCTCGGCGAACTGCAGCAGCGCACACCCATCGCCCCGCTCTACGCCAGCGATGAGCTGTACGGCGTGGTGTCGGCCGACGCCAAGCAACCGTTCGATGTGCGCGAGGTGATCTCGCGGCTGGTCGACGGTTCGGTGTTCGACGAATTCAAGGCGCTGTTCGGGACCACGCTGGTGTGCGGCTTCGCGCATCTGCACGGTTACCCTATCGCGATCCTCGCCAACAACGGCATCCTGTTCGCCGAAGCCGCGCAGAAAGGCGCGCACTTTATCGAACTGGCTTGCCAGCGCGGCATTCCTTTGCTGTTCCTGCAAAACATCACCGGCTTCATGGTCGGCCAGAAATACGAGGCCGGCGGCATCGCCAAGCACGGCGCAAAACTGGTGACCGCCGTGGCGTGTGCCAAGGTGCCGAAATTCACCGTGATCATCGGCGGCAGTTTTGGCGCCGGTAACTACGGCATGTGCGGACGCGCCTACGATCCGCGCTTCCTGTGGATGTGGCCGAACGCGCGCATCGGCGTGATGGGCGCCGAGCAAGCGGCTGGCGTATTGGTGCAGGTCAAGCGCGAGCAAGCCGAGCGCAGTGGCCAGGGTTTCAGCGCCGAGCAGGAAGCCGAGATCAAGCAACCGATCCTCGATCAATACGAAGAACAGGGCCACCCTTATTACTCCAGCGCACGGCTGTGGGACGACGGCGTCATCGACCCGGCGCAGACCCGCGACGTGCTGGCCCTGGCCTTGTCCGCGTCGCTGAACGCGCCAATCGAACCGAGCCGCTTCGGCGTGTTCCGGATGTGATCCGACCCTGTAGGGGCGTGGTTTTCCCGCGAAGGCATTGGCACATCCAGCATCGATGTGACTGACAAACCACCTTCGCGGGCAAGCCTCGCTCCCACAGAATAGAGTTGTGGAGACGGACAAACATGAGCGACTTCAACACCCTCGAACTGCTGACCGACCCACGAGGTTTCGCGACCCTGTGGCTCAGCCGTGAAGAAAAGAACAACGCGTTCAACGCCGAGATGATCCGCGAACTGATACTCGCACTGGACAAAGTATCAACCGATGCCAGCCTGCGGTTTCTGCTGGTGCGCGGCCGCGGCAAGCATTTCAGCGCCGGTGCCGACCTGGCCTGGATGCAGCAATCGGCCGAGCTCGATTACCACACCAACCTCGACGACGCCCGGGAACTGGCGGAATTGATGTACAACCTTGCCAAGCTGAAAATCCCGACCCTGGCCGTGGTGCAAGGCGCGGCCTACGGCGGCGCGCTGGGCCTGATCAGTTGCTGCGACATGGCGATTGGCACCGATGACGCGCAGTTCTGTCTGTCAGAAGTGCGCATCGGCCTGGCACCGGCGGTGATCAGCCCGTTCGTGGTGCAAGCCATCGGCGAGCGCGCAGCACGCCGTTATGCCCTGACGGCTGAACGTTTCGGCGGGCAACGGGCGCGGGAAATCGGCCTGTTGTCGGAGAGCTATCCGGTCGCTGAGCTGGAGCAGAACGTGGAGAAGTGGATCGACAACCTGCTGCTCAACAGCCCGGCCGCCATGCGCGTCGGCAAGGACTTGCTGCGTGAAGTCGGCAACGGCGCGCTGACCCCGGCGCTGCGCCGTTACACCGAGAATGCCATCGCCCGCATCCGCGTCAGCCCCGAAGGCCAGGAAGGTCTGCGGGCTTTTCTGCAAAAACGTCCGCCGAGCTGGCAAGCACCGACCACCCCCAAGGAGCCGCGTTGATGAGCGCACCTGTGATTACCTCTCTGCTGGTGGCCAACCGTGGCGAAATCGCCTGCCGGGTGATGCGCACCGCCAAGGCGTTGGGCCTGACCACCGTGGCCGTGCACAGCGCCACTGACCGCGACGCCCGGCACAGCCGCGAAGCGGATATCCGCGTCGACCTCGGCGGCAGCAAAGCCGGTGACAGCTATCTGCAAATCGATAAATTGATCGCTGCGGCCAAGGCCAGCGGCGCTCAGGCGATTCACCCCGGTTATGGCTTTTTGTCCGAGAACGCCGGGTTCGCCCGCGCCATTGAAGACGCTGGCCTGATCTTCCTCGGCCCGCCCGCCTCGGCCATTGACGCGATGGGCAGCAAGTCGGCCGCCAAAGCCTTGATGGAAACTGCCGGCGTGCCCTTGGTGCCCGGCTACCACGGCGAAGCCCAGGACTTCGATACCTTCCGCGATGCCTGCGAACGCATCGGTTATCCGGTGTTGCTCAAGGCGACAGCGGGTGGCGGCGGCAAAGGCATGAAAGTGGTTGAGGACGTCAGCCAGCTGGCCGAAGCCCTGGCCTCGGCGCAGCGTGAAGCAAAATCCTCGTTTGGCGATTCGCGGATGCTGGTGGAGAAATACCTGCTCAAGCCGCGTCATGTGGAAATCCAGGTGTTCGCCGATCAGCACGGTAACTGCCTGTACCTCAATGAACGTGACTGCTCGATTCAGCGTCGCCATCAGAAAGTCGTCGAAGAAGCGCCCGCTCCCGGCTTGAGTCCGGAACTGCGTCGCGCCATGGGCGAAGCTGCCGTGCGTTCGGCACAGGCCATCGGCTATGTCGGCGCCGGCACCGTGGAGTTTTTGCTGGATTCGCGCGGCGAGTTTTTCTTCATGGAGATGAACACGCGTCTGCAGGTCGAGCACCCGGTCACCGAAGCGATCACCGGCCTCGATCTGGTGGCGTGGCAGATTCGTGTGGCGCGCGGTGAAGCGTTGCCGATGACTCAAGAGCAGGTTCCGTTGATCGGCCATGCAATTGAAGTGCGGCTGTACGCCGAAGACCCGAGCCATGATTTCCTGCCGGCCACCGGGCGCCTGGCGTTGTATCGCGAATCGGCCGAAGGTCCGGGACGTCGGGTCGACAGCGGTGTGGAAGAAGGCGACGAGATCTCGCCGTTCTACGACCCGATGCTCGGCAAGCTGATTGCCTGGGGCGAGGACCGTGAGCAGGCGCGGCTGCGATTGTTGAGCATGCTCGATGAGTTTGCGATCGGCGGGCTGAAGACCAACATCAACTTCCTGCGCAGGATCATCGCTCACCCGGCATTCGCTGCGGCAGAACTTGATACGGGGTTTATTCCGCGTTATCAGGAGCAATTGTTGCCAGAGCCAGCGGACCTCAGTGACGAGTTCTGGCAAGCCGCTGCTCAGGCGTTTGCCCAGAGCCAGCCAGGTTCTCCGCGCGCTGATGACCTGAGCTCGCCTTGGGCTGTGGGCAATGGTTTTCGTGCTGGACTGCCGAGGGAAATCACCCTCCACCTCAGTTGTGAAGGACAAGACCGGGCGCTGACGCTGGGTAACGTTGATGCCCACACCGCACAGCTCAAGGGCGAACAGCTGCTGACCGAGCACAACGGCGTACGCCGCCAGCACCGGGTCATTCGCCGTGGCGAGGTTGTGTATCTGCAGTGGGAAGGGGAATTGCGCCGCATCGAGGCTTACGACCCGATCAGCGCCGTCGAAGCCAGTCACAGTCATCAGGGTGGGCTCACCGCGCCCATGAACGGCAGCATCGTGCGCGTGCTGGTCGAGGCTGGGCAAACGGTTGAGGCCGGTGCGCAACTGGTGGTGCTGGAAGCGATGAAGATGGAGCACAGCATTCGCGCGCCCCATGCCGGGGTGATCAAGGCGCTGTACTGCCAGGAAGGCGAGATGGTCAGCGAAGGCAGTGCGTTGGTCGAACTGGAAGAAGCGTGAAATGAAGATCGGTCCTACGCATTGCGAGGACCGATCTGATTAGAATTTGGCCGTTGCCTGAACCACCACGCCGAGGATTCGACACTCTTCGGTGAAAAGGGCTTTCGGATATGTCGGATTGAGCGGGACCAGGTAACGCTGCCCGCCCTCTTCGATCAGCTTGCGAAAGATCGCTTCAACACTGCCCGCCCATTGCGCGATCACCAGCTTTCCGGGTTCCGGCACAATGGCCGGGTCCACCAGGATCATCATGCCTTCGGCAATGCTGATTCCGCTGGGCGCGGTCATCGCGTCGCCGACCACCTCGAGCCAGAAGGCCGCGCCCTGAGCGTGGTAATCGGTCAGTTCGAAACGCGGCTTGCCGTAGACCGATAGCTCACCGTCACGCAGCTGCGCAGGCTCGCGCCAGTCACTGACCGGGTAACGGAAGTACGGGTTGTACTTTTGCGTCAGGGGCATCTCGTCGTCCGGTACGACCAAAGGCTCCCGAATGACCATCGCCACTTCCAGAAAATCCATCCCGAGCGCCCGCAAGACACGATTCATGTCTTCGATGCTCGGCTGACGGCGCTTATTCAGCCAGTGACCCACACCGCCCTGGGACATCCCGAGGCGATCGGCGAGTACTTCCTGAGTGACTTTCAACTCACTCATCTTGGCTTTGACCAACTCAATCCATTTATCCATGGGCGGCACGATACGTGGCGGACTCCGGGCAACAAAACACAAATTGTAGTATTTAAATTCTCGTCACAAATACAGTTAGTACTAGGATTGGTTCACGGATCTGAATCTATCACGGAGCTTGCCATCGCCATGACGTTACCCCGCAATGACCTGTCGGATATGCAAATGGACACCACCCTCACCTCGCCCAAAGGCAACGCCGCCGCGCAAAAAGCCTTGGACTATTACTTGAAACCAACTGTGTCAGAAGCGGTGGTCGAGGAGCGATTTTTTGATGTGAACCCTGCGGTCAGCGGTGAAGAAGCGCTGGTGCATGCGTCGGATCTGTTGCGCTGTGCCGCAGCGACCGCCTACGAGTCGGCCAGCAACTTGCACGGCGCAAGTCGGGACCTGGCCTTTTCGACAGTGCATATGATCGATATGGCCAAGGCGATGATTGATCGTTCTTTACAGGGTCAGCGCGTTTGAGCCGGACGCACTTTTGAGGAAAGACGGGAAAGAATTTTCCAATCGAGCAGATAAAATCATTTGACTTGCAAACGAGAATGATTATTATTGCATGCAGCTGATCGCGAGATCAGTCGATGGACCAAGAGACCTTAGGTCGGTCTCCTGGACTATCTCCTCATCAGGCTAATCACGGTTTTTGACCCGGCTTTTTGCCGGGTCTTTTTTTTGCCAGTTATTCTGGCTTTGGCTTCAGGCTAATGAAGTCTTCAGGTGTTGCGAATTCGATTGGCGCGGATGATATCAAAAGAATATCCACTGGCAAGAGAAGCCCGGCATCATTGGCCCAAACTAATGAAAAATAGCGCTTGAGAATCAATCACACAGTCTCTAAGCTGCGTCTGCGTCAAGGAAGACGCCCCCTTTTACCCCGCAATTTCCCCCGGTTTTTCCCTTCCCAGCGTGTAAAGTAGCAGCCATAAAAATCATATTCAGGAATCGACTATGACCGTGGCTAAATCCTCATTCGACATCAGCGCAAATTTCGACAGCGGCAACATTGAAGTGCTGGACATCAGTAATCCACTTCAAGCCCTGCTGGCCATCAAACCGGACACCCGCAGCCAGCATTTCCAGTGGTTTCATTTCAAGGCCAGCGGTCTGCATGTCGGTCAGGAGCACTGGTTTCGTCTGAACAATGCCAGCAAATCCTCGTACAATAAGGCTTGGGACGGTTATCAGGCGGTGGCGTCCTACGACCACGTCAACTGGTTCCGCGTACCGACCATCTTCGAAGGCGATTGCCTGCGCTTCAGCCTCGAAGCGACGGCCACCCACGCCTGGTTTGCCTACTTCGAACCCTACAGCCGTGGCCGTCACGACTGGTTGATCGAACAGGCGCTGACCAAGGCTGGCACCGAACTGCTCGCCACCGGCAAAAGCGTGGAAGGTCGTGACATCCAGTTACTGCGTAAAGGCAGCGGCGCCGAAGGTCAGCGCAAAGTCTGGATGATTGCCCAGCAACACCCCGGCGAACACATGGCCGAATGGTTTATGGAAGGCGTGATCGAACGCCTGGAAAAGCACGACGACCCGGTACTGAACAAACTGCTGGCCAGCGCCGACCTGTACCTGGTGCCGAACATGAATCCGGACGGAGCCTTTCACGGTCACTTGCGCACCAACGCCATGGGCCAGGACCTCAATCGCGCCTGGCAGAGCGCCAGCCAGGACATCAGCCCGGAAGTGCTGTTCGTTCAGCAGCAGATGGAAAAGTACGGCGTCGACTTGTTCCTCGACATCCATGGCGATGAAGAAATCCCCTACGTATTCACCGCCGGTTGCGAAGGCAACCCGGGCTACACGCCGCGGATCGAAAAACTCGAAGAGCATTTCCGCAGCCATCTGAAACACCTGACCAAGGACTTCCAGACCAAGCACGGCTATACCCGCGACGAACCGGGCAAAGCCAACATGACGCTGGCCTGTAACAGTGTCGGTCAGAAATTCGACTGCCTGTCGCTGACCCTGGAGATGCCCTTCAAGGATAACAACGATGCGCCGAACGCCTTGACCGGCTGGTCGGGCAAGCGCTCCAAGCAGTTGGGCAAGGACGTGCTGACGACCGTTGCCGATATGATCGATACCCTGCGCTGATCGCCCTCGATGGCTGCATGCCCGGCATGCAGCCGTGATGCCTTCAGCCGCGATCCTTCCCGCGCAACATGCTGTCCAGCACATCATCACGCCGCACCCAACCGTGAAACAACGCTGCCGCCAGATGCAGCAACACGGTCAGAAACAGCAAGTACGCCAGATACCCGTGAGCCTTGCGCAAAAACGCAAACATCTGCGCATTGGCGGGCAGGATCGACGGCAACTGGAACGAATTGCTGAGCATCACCGGATCCCCGGCCGCTGAAATCATCGCCCAGCCCAGCAGCGGCAAAATGAACATCAGTGCGTACAACAAGACATGCGAAGCCTTCGCCGCCAGTGCCTGCCATCCGGGCAAATCCGCCGGCAACGGTGGTTGCCGAGTGGAAAAACGAACGACCAGGCGCACGATCACCAGCAGCAGAATCGCAATCCCCAACGGTTTGTGCAGATGGATCAGCCACTCATGCCGCTCGGACACCGAGGCCACCATGCCTGCGCCGATAAACAGCATTGCAATGACCATCAGCGCCATCAGCCAATGCAGCAGCCGCGCCAACGGCGCGAAATGATTCGATTGAGCACTCATTGATGAGCCTCCTGTTTAGCGTTGGCGGCAGGCAACTGTTTGACTTCACTGGTGCGGCGCAGATAGGAACTGGCGTACCCCGCCGAGCGAGCGGCGAGCAATGGGTCGTCGGAGCCTTCGATACCGGCCGGCAATACGAGCGGGTCATAGTTGATGTCGCGGCATTCGCCATCGAGTTGCGGCTGGGTGCGTTCCAGCACCAAGGTGCCGGCATTCACCACTTTGCGACCGTCAGGCCAGGCCTTGCTGGCGTCGTTGACCGGATCACCGGGGTTAGCCAGGGTAATGTTCAACTGCCAACGCAGCGGCCCGGCGGATAAACGCTGAACCAGGTCTTTTTCAAGAAAGTCTGCCCCTTCAGGCGCCGTGGCACCCGCAGCATCCTGCGCTATCGGTGTCATGCTCCAGCGCACCGCTTGGCGCTGGCCGGCCGCGTTCACCAGGTAAAACGCGTTAACGCTGTTGTACGTCTCCGTCGCATAGCTGGCCGAAGGCTTGGCCGTCTTGATCCAGGCCAGGAATGGCGCGGCTTCCGGGTGAGCTCCAAAGAACGCCGGAACCGCCGCAGGATTGGGCTTGCCGGTGGCCGGATCCGGCGATTGCGCTTGCTGCAATTGATAGAACGCTTCAGGCGTACCCACCGGGAACACCGGCATGCTGTTCATCCCGGTGCGCCATTGCTGGCCGTTGGCCTGGGTAAAACGCAACGCCATGCTGCGGATCGGCACGCTGCTGTCCGGCGCGTAGGGATTACCCGCAGGCAAGGCAAAACGCCCGACCACAGGGGTCTGCGCCTCGTTGAAGACCTGGGCGCTGGAATAGCTGCGCGCCTCGCCACTGCTTTCGAAATGCCCGATCACGCACACCCCTTTTGAGTGGTTACGGCGAAATCCGGGGTGCACGCCGTTGTTGGTTTCCAGCACATTGATCAGCTTTTTCGGCGTCAGGCGGTGCGGGTCGAGCGTGCCGTTGACGTAGGCAAAAGCACCGGCCAGCGCCGCGACTACCACGGCAATGCCGCCCAGGCGTAACGTCAGGCTTGCAGCACTCAGCGGTGGCCGGGTGGGCGGTGATGAACGATCTACCATGAATGACTCCAGGGCCATCGGCCACAAGTGAGAAGAACCAAGCAGACGTACGCCACAGAGCTTTATTCCATCGCCCGGTATTTATTTTTCCGGACGTGGAATAACCTCCAATGCCGGGCGTCTTCCTAGTCCACAGCGTAGTGACTAGTCAGAACTTCATGAACGATATCGACGAACAACTCAGAGAAATCATTCCCAGGTTGCGGCGATTTGCCGTGTCGCTGACCCGCAATCCCAGCAGCGCCGACGATCTGGTGCAGTCGAGCCTGGAGCGCGCCCTGTCGAGCTGGGGCGACAAACGCCCCGAGGGCGACTTGCGCGCGTGGTTGTTTTCGATCCTTTATCGGCAGTTTCTCGACGCCCACCGGCGCTCCCGGCGTTATGCGCGGATGCTCGAATTCTTTACCGGTCGTGACGATGCGCAACCGTCGGTAGAACGTACCGTGCTCGCCCAATCGACTCTGCAAGCCTTCGACCAACTCACCACCGAACAGCGCGCGCTGCTGCTCTGGGTGTCGGTGGAAGGTTTGAGTTATAAAGAGGTCGCCGAGATTCTCGACGTCCCCACCGGCACCGTGATGTCCCGCCTGTCCCGCGCCCGTCAGGCCCTGCGCCAACTCAGCGACGGCGAAATCACCAGCCCTTCTCTGCGGATACTCAAATGATCAGCATGCCCCCGAGCGAACGCGACCTGCACGCCTACGTCGATCATCAACTCAATGACGCCGACCGACGCCTGGTCGAGACTTACCTGGCCAGCAACCCTCAAACCGCCGCGCAAGTGCGCGCCTGGCAGCAGGACGCCCAGCACCTGCGCGCGGCCATGAGCGGCGCGTTGCACCATACGGCCAACCCGGACCTCGACCCGGCGCTGATTCGCCAGCGGATCAAACGCCAGTCGCGCCGTCATCTGGCCAGCGCCGCGGTGCTCTTGATCGCCGTCAGCGTCGGTGGACTGAGCGGCTGGCAGGCGCGGGAAATGACACTGGTCAGCGCGCAACCGCCGATGACCGATGCCCTGCAGGCGTACCGCTTGATCGCCCAGCAAGGCATTCTGCCGGCCGACTTCAAGGTCAGCGACGACGGTGACATGCAGGCCTGGCTCGACCGTTATTTCACCCGCGCCAATCGACTGCCGGACCTGACGGATTCGGGGTACAAGCCGGTCAGTGGTCGCTTGCTCAGCACCGAGCAAGGGCCGGCAGCGATGGTGGTTTACGAAGACCAGGGCGGTCACAAGATCAGCTTCTACGTGCGACCACCAGGACCGAAAAACAACCTGCTGCCTCGGGGCAGTCGCAGCGATGGCGAGTTGCAGGCCGAGTATTGGTCCGGCGCCGGCTACAACTATGCGATGGTCAGCCCGAGCGATACGCCGGCGGCGCAGAAGCTCAAGCAAACCACCCAATTCTGACCACCACCGCATTCCCCTTGAGGCTCACTCATACAGGGGAGCGGCGGTTATTTGGAGAATGCGCTCAGCCCTGCCCGAACACCTGCGAAGGCCTACGCAGCAGCGGATCAAACGGATTGATCCGCGGCCCGATCAGCGCCGCTTCGCGCTTGAGCATCTCCACCACCGTCGGCAAACGATCCGGCCCCAGGCGATCACTCACCGTGGCCACGCTCAACGCCGCCACGGCCCGTCCTTCCCGATCGAGAATCGGCACCGCCACGCCGGCCATGCCTTGCAGTACGCCAGTGTTGCGCCCGGCGTAACCCAGCGCGCGCACGTTCTCGACTTCCGAACGCAGGAACACCTCGTCGTACAGGTGAAAATCCTTGAGCCGCGGCAAGTTGTAATGGATCACCGTATCGCGCTCTTCTTCCGGCAGAAACGCCAGAATCGCCAGACTGCCCTGGCCGACGCCCAGCGCCACCCGCCCGCCGATATCACCGGTAAAGGTGCGGATCGGGAACGGTCCTTCACTGCGGTCCAGGCAGATTGCATCAAACCCGCTGCGCGCCAGTAAAAACAACGAATCCCCCAACGAAGCCGACAGTCGCAGCAACGACGGTCGCACCAGTTCGCGCAGATTCCCGGTGTTGCCGGCCCGCGCCGCCAACGCAAAAAAATCCAGGCTCAGGCGATAGCGTTTGCTGCGAGCGTCCTGTTCGACCATGCCTTCGTCCATCAGGCTGCGCAACAAACGGTGCGTGGTCGGTTGCGACAGGCCGATACGCTGGGCCAGTTGGGTCACACGCTCCCCGCCCTCGACGGCGTCACCCAGACTGCGCAACACGGCAAACAGTCTGGACACAGCCCCGACACCGACTTCATTTTTGTTTTCATTCCGCTCAGTGGAATCAGGCATGTGATTACTCGACAAAAAATTTACTCACCGAATGAAACTGAAAATAGTCATCGCTTCAGTGAAATAGGCCATTGAGCCCATCCTATTCTTCGTCCTACTCTGCGTCCAGACAGGGGCGATTCGAACAACAGCGGCAGCCGACTGAAGTCGAGCGCCAACGCACCCCGCAACATCTTTTCGTATCTGCCCATACAAAAAAGCGCGCCTTCGGGCGACGCATAACAATCTCAGGTGGAGCGCAGTCATGGCTTTTGTGCAACTTGAAGGACTCGGCAAACGTTACGGCGAGATCGACGCCGTCGTCGCCACCAACCTCTCGGTCGAGAAAGGCGAGTTCGTGTCCCTGCTCGGCCCCTCCGGCTGCGGCAAAACCACCACCCTGCAAATGATCGCCGGCTTCGTCGAAGTCAGCAGCGGACGCATCCTGCTCGACGGTCGCGACATCACCCACGCCAAACCCGCCAGCCGTGGCTTGGGCGTGGTGTTCCAGAGTTACGCGCTGTTCCCGCACATGACTGTCAAAGACAACGTCGCCTTCGGCCTGCGGATGCGCAAAGTGCCAGGCGCCGAGTTGCAGCAACGGGTGGATCGGGTGTTGAAACTGGTGCGCCTGAATCAGCACGCCGAGCGTTACCCACGGGAACTCTCCGGTGGCCAGCGTCAGCGTGTCGCGCTGGCCCGGGCGCTGGTGATCGAGCCTCCCGTGCTGCTGCTCGATGAGCCGCTGTCCAACCTCGACGCCAACCTGCGCGAAGAGATGCAGTTCGAGATCCGCCGCATCCAGCGTGAAGTCGGGATCACCACGTTGATGGTCACCCACGATCAGTCCGAAGCGCTGTCCATCAGCGACCGCGTGGTGGTGATGCAGGCCGGGCGCATCACCCAGATCGACGCGCCCTACACCCTTTATGAACACCCACGCACCGAGTTCATTTCCGGGTTCGTCGGCAAAGCCAATTTGCTGCCGGGCGAGCGTGATGGCGCGGGCGTGGTCCAGGTGCAAAGGGGCGGTGAACTGACCCTGAGTCTGCGCCCGGAAAAAATCGATCTGCGGGAGCACGGCCAAGGTCGGCTGCAAGGCCAGATCGTCAGCCGTTTCTTCCTTGGCAGCCAATGGTTGTACGGCGTCTCGACGACCTTGGGCGAACTCAGCGTGGTGCGCCGCAACGACGGCTCGGCACCCTTGACCGAAGGCACAGCAGTCGGACTCGATTGGGACGCGACCTTGCTGCGGGTACTGAGCGTGGATGAGGTGCCGGCATGAGTACGCTTGCTGCCATTCGCCAGGGACGCCAAGGGTATTGGCTGTCGGCACCGGCCCTGGCGTTGTACCTCGGCCTGCTGATCATCCCGCTGCTGCTGACTCTGGTGCTGTCGTTCAACGTCTTCGATTACAGCTCGGGGATCAACGGCGACGCCTTCACCCTCGACCACTACAGCAGCTTGCTGGGCGATCCGTACTTCTACGAGATCTTCCTGCGCACGATGTGGATCAGCGCCCTGACCACCCTGCTCTGCGTGGTGATCGGCGTGCCCGAGGCCTACATCCTCAGCCGCATGGGCGCCCCCTGGCGCTCGATTTTCCTGATTCTGATCCTCACGCCGCTGCTGATTTCGGTGGTGGTGCGTGCCTTCGGCTGGAGCCTGCTGCTGGGTGCCGACGGGCTGGTCAATCAGACCCTGCAAGCCTTTGGTGGCTCGCCGATGAAGTTGCTGTACACGCCGTTCGCGGTGGTGATTGCGCTGGTGCACGTGATGCTGCCGTTCATGATCATTCCGGTGTGGACCTCGCTGCAAAAACTCGACCCCGCCGCCGAGCAGGCCGCGCTGTCGCTGGGGGCCAGCCACTTCACGGTGATGCGCCAGGTGGTGTTGCCGCAAATCATGCCCGGCGTGCTCTCGGGCACCTTGATTGTGTTTGGTCTGGCCGCCAGTTCGTTCGCCATTCCCGGTCTGCTCGGCGGACGTCGCTTGAAGATGGTCGCCACGTTGATCTACGACCAATACCTGTCGGAGCTCAACTGGCCGATGGGCGCGGCCATCGCGGTCGCGCTGCTGTTGCTCAACCTGCTGATCATGCTGTCGTGGAACCGGATGATCGAAGGCCGCTACAAGAAGTCATTGGGATAACTCGTCATGTCCAAGAACGGTCCTTTCGCCCTGCTGTTCCATGCCCTGGTGGTGCTGTTCATGCTCGCGCCGCTGGTGGTGGTGTGCCTCGTGGCCTTCACCCCGGAAAACACCCTGAGCCTGCCGACCACCGAGTTTTCGTTGCGATGGTTTCGTGCGGTGTTCGAGCGTGCCGACTTTGTCGATGCGTTCTACAACAGCCTGATCCTGGCGTTCTGCGCGGCCAGTATTGCCACGCTGATTGCGGTGCCGGCGGCGCTGGCGATCACGCGCTTCGAGTTCCCTGGACGGGACTTTCTCAACGGCCTGTTTCTGTCACCGATCATCATTCCGCACCTGGTATTGGGCGTGGCGTTGTTGCGTCTGTTTGCGCTGATGGGCGTCAACGGCAGTTTCGCCTGGCTGATCTTCGCCCATGTGCTGGTGATCACGCCGTATGTGCTGCGCCTGGTGTTGGCGTCGGCCATTGGCCTGGACCGCAGCGCCGAACACGCCGCGCAGTCGCTGGGTGCCGGACGCTTCACGCTGTTCCGGGAAATCACCTTGCCGATGATTCTGCCGGGGGTTGCCGGGGGCTGGCTGCTGGCGTTCATCAACAGTTTTGACGAGGTCACGCTGTCGATCTTCGTCACCTCGCCGGCCACGCAAACCCTGCCGGTGCGCATGTACGTCTACGCCACCGAGTCCATCGACCCGATGATGGCGGCGGTGTCGGCATTGGTGATCGGCCTGACCGCGCTGACCATGATTCTGCTCGATCGGGTGTACGGCCTGGATCGGGTTCTGGTGGGTAAACAATGAGGGCGCCATGGCTCTGCTGAAACGACTGGCCGAAGGCGATCGCCCGGCTGTGGAATTTACCCTGGACGGCGAACCGGCCAGCGGCCTGCTCGGCGATACCTTGCTGACCGCAGTGCTGACTTGCAGCGAACACCTGCGCGGCAGCGACTTCAGCGCCGAACCCCGCGCCGGTTTCTGCCTGATGGGCGCCTGTCAGGACTGCTGGGTCCGCCTGGGCGACGGCCGCCGCGTGCGGGCCTGCTCGACGCTGCTCGAAGCTGGCCAACAAATAAGCCGCGAACCGGGACGCACCCTATGAATACATTGACTACCCGCAGAACCGGAATCCCCTTTGGGAGCGAGCCTGCTCGCGAAAGCGGTTTGTCCGCCAACACATCTGTTGAATGTGCCGCCACCATCGCGAGCAGGCTCGCTCCCACAGGGGATTTGCAGTGCTCATGGATGAGGTGGGTATGAAGGCTGTGGTCGTCATTGGCGCAGGCCCGGCCGGGATTCGTGCGGCGCAGACGTTGGTGGCGCATGGTGTTCGTCCGGTGCTGCTGGACGAAGCGGCGCGCGGTGGCGGGCAGATTTATCGACGTCAGCCGGAGAATTTCAAACGCTCGGCGGTCAAGCTGTACGGCTTTGAAGCGCGCAAGGCCAGTGCCTTGCATCAAACGATCGACGCGCTGCGTGAGCAACTCGACTACCGCCCCGAGACGCTGGTGTGGAACGCCGAAGACGGTGCGCTGGACACGGTGCATGAGGGCCGTGCCTCACGACTGGAATTCTCCCGAGTGATCGTCGCCACGGGGGCCACCGACCGGATTCTGCCGGTGTCAGGCTGGACGCTGCCGGGTGTCTACAGCCTTGGCGCAGCGCAGATCGCGCTCAAGTTTCAGGGCTGCGCCATCGGTGAGCGGGTGGTGTTCGCTGGCAGCGGCCCGTTGCTGTACCTGGTGGCGTATCAATACGCCAAGGCCGGTGCGAAAGTGCTCGCGGTGCTCGACAGCTCACCCTTCAGCGCTCAGGCCCGCGCCCTGCCCGGCCTGCTGTCGCAACCGGCCACACTCGCCAAAGGCATTTATTACCGCAGCTGGCTGACCGCCCACGGCATCCCGGTGCATCAGGGCGCAACCCTCAAACGCATCAATGGCGAACAGCGCGTGCAATCAGTGGATTGGTCCAACGCCAAAGGCGAACATCTGCTCGATTGCGACGCCGTTGCTTTCGCCCACGGCCTGCGCAGTGAAACCCAACTCGCCGATTTGCTCGGCTGTGAATTCGCCTGGAACCTACTCAACCGCGCCTGGCTACCGCAACGTGACCCCGCCGGTCGCAGCAGTGTCGCCGAGGTTTATCTGGCCGGTGATGGCGCCGGCATCATGGGCGCCGACGCCGCTGAAATGGCGGGCGAACGAGCGGCGCTGGCGTTGCTCGAAGACATCGGTTTCCTGATTCCGCCAAAACATCCCGACCACCTTGAACGCGCCCTGCAGCGCATCGGCGAATTCCGCAACGGACTGGAGCGCGCCTTCGCCTTCCCCGAGCACTGGGCCAGCGAAACCGCCGATGAGGTGATCGTCTGCCGTTGCGAAGAAGTGCTGGCCGGCGACATCCGCCAGGTGGTGCGCGAAGGTCACTGGGAAATCAATCGGGTCAAGGCGCATTGCCGCATTGGCATGGGCCGTTGTCAGGGGCGCATGTGCGGCGCCGCAGCGGCGGAAATCATCGCCTGCGAAAGCCGGCGCCCGGTCTCGGACATCGGTCGCTTGCGGGCGCAGGCGCCGATCAAACCACTGCCGTTTGGCCTGGAGGTCGAGGCATGATCGAAGTCGATGCAGTGATCATTGGCGGCGGCATTGTCGGGGCCTCGGCCGCGCTGTTCCTGAGCAAGGCCGGCCGGCGTGTTGCACTGCTGGAGCGTGACTTTTGCGGCTCGCATTCCAGCGGCGTGAACTACGGCGGTGTTCGGCGTCAGGGGCGCCCACTGTCGCAATTGCCGCTGTCGCAACGGGCCCACGAGCTCTGGGGACAGTTGCCGCAACTGATCGGCATCGACGGCGAATATCAACGCAGCGGTCACTTGAAACTGGCCCGCAGCCTCAACGACCTGAACGCCTTGCAGCACTATGCCGTCAGCAGCCAAGGCTTCGGCCTCGATTTGCAGCTGCTCGACCGCCATCAATTGCGCGCGCGGTTTCCGTGGGTCGGCGACGTCGCGGCCGGCGCATCGTTTTGCCCGGACGACGGCCACGCCAACCCGCGCCTGGTGTCCCCCGCCTTTGCTCAAACGGCCCGTCGGCACGGCGCGCAAGTCCATGAACAATGCGCCGTCACAGCGGTAGAACACGACGGTCAGCGCTTTCGCGTCCGCACGCAAACCGGCCTCGAATTGCACGCGCCCTGGCTGCTGAACTGCGCCGGGGCCTGGGCCGGACGCCTGGCTGAACAATTCGGCGAAGCGGTGCCGATGCACGCCGGCCACCCGGCGATGCTGGTCACCGAGCCGTTGCCATGGGTGATGAATGCCAGCACCGGCGTCGAGGGTGGCGGCATCTATGCGCGTCAGGTAGCACGTGGCAATTGCGTGCTCGGTGGCGGCCAGGGTTTTGCCCTCGATGACGCTCGCGCACGGCCCGGCCAACACGCCGTGATCGAGATCCTGCGCCAGGCCGTCGAACTCTACCCGTTTCTTCAAGGCGCCCAGGCGATTCGCACCTGGAGCGGTACCGAAGGCTACTTGCCTGATCGCCAACCGGTGATCGGTCATAGCAGCACTCAACCCGGTCTGTTGCACGCCTTCGGCTTTGCCGGTGCGGGTTTCCAGATCGGTCCTGCGGTGGGCCAGGCGCTCACCGAGATCATCTGCAGTGGCGCCTCCAAGACGCCACTGGATGCGTTTTCCATCACCCGGTTTCACTCCATCTCCGTTGCTTGATAGAGGAAGGTCGCGCCAATGAATAACGTCAAACGCACTGCACTGCTCGGTTTCTCCTGTCTGACTGCCCTGCTCACGGTCACCCAGGCACAGGCCGAACCCACGCTTTATCTCGGCATGAACGGCGGGACCATGGAGCGGCTCTACGCCGACAAGGTGCTGCCGGCGTTCGAGAAAGCCAACAACGTCAAAGTGGTGATCGTACCGGGGACTTCCGCCGATATCCTGGCCAAGGTCCAGGCCAGCAAAGGCAACCCGCAGATGCACGTGATGTTCCTCGACGACGGCATCATGTACCGCGCCATCGCCATGGGCTTGTGCGACAAACTCGAAGACAGCGCACCGCTGGCGCAGATTCCGGCCAAGGGTCGCATCAAGGATCAAGCGGTGGCGGTCAGCCTCGGCGTGACCGGGCTGGCGTACAACACGCGTCTGTTCAAGGAAAAAGGCTGGGCGGCGCCGACCTCGTGGATGGACATGGCCGACCCGCGCTTCAAGGACAAGCTGGTGTTCCAGTCGATGGCCTCCTCGACCTTCGGCCTGCATGGCTTCCTGATGTTCAACCGGATTCAGGGCGGCAGCGAAACCGACGTCGAGCCAGGCTTCAAGGCCTGGCCGAACACCGTCGGCCGCAACGTGCTGGAATACATTCCGAGCTCGGCGAAGATTTCCGAAATGCTCCAGACCGACGAAGCCGCGCTGTTCCCGCTGACCCCGACCCAAGTCACTGCGCTGAAACTCAAAGGCATGCCGGTGGAATACGCGCAGCCCAAGGAAGGCGCCGTGGTGCTCAACGTGGCCGAGTGCGCCATCGCCAACAACACGCAGCCGGAACTGGCACAGAAACTCGCGGCGTTTTTGCTGACGCCGCAAGCCCAGGCCACGGCGCTGGAGGATGGCGACCAGATCCCGTCCAACCCGAATACGCCGACCACCGACAAAACCCGGGGTCAGGTCGAGGCGATGAAACAGTACCTGACCACCGCGATTGCCGTTGACTGGGACCAGGTCAATGAGCAGCGCCCGGCGTGGAATGCACGGTGGAATCGCAGTATCGAACGGTAGTGACTGACACGCCGCATCACCCCGTTGGACTGCTAAGCAGCCCAACGGGGCATTCTGCTGAGGGCGAGCGCCCATTATCCGTCGGAAGGTTTATTGCACACGGTTGGTGAAAGTCGGGCCGCCGTAAATTGTGTGTTGCAGCACCGGCTGCACACCTTTGCCGCTATCATGTCGCCCATTTCCAAGCCCCCGCGCCCTCCCCTCGATCAATAGCGAACCCGCCCATGGATACCCTTGCCCAACTGCGCGCCGGTCAACTGACAGGTATCACCCGCCTGGACCTGGCCTGCGGCCTGACTGAATTTCCGCGAGAAATCTTCGACCTGGCGGACTCGCTCGAAGTGCTCAACCTCAGCGGCAACGCCTTGAGCCGGCTGCCAGATGATCTGCACCGCCTGGCCCGCTTGCGCGTGCTGTTTTGCTCGGACAACCTGTTCACCGAACTGCCCGCGTGCCTCGGCCAATGCACCGCATTGACGATGATCGGCTTCAAGGCCAATGCCATCGAGACGGTGCCCGCCGCTGCGCTGCCGCCATTGCTGCGTTGGCTGATCCTGACCGATAACCGCCTCAGTGAATTGCCCACCGAGTTGGGTCAGCGCCCACACCTGCAAAAACTCATGCTCGCCGGCAATCGCTTGCAGCGCCTGCCCGAAAGCCTGAGCCAATGCCATCGACTCGAACTGATCCGCATCGCCGCCAACCAACTGACTGAGCTGCCCGAGTGGCTGCTGACCCTGCCAAGCCTGACCTGGCTGGCCTATGCCGGTAACCCGCTGGAAACCGAAGCCGATGCCGCAGCCCTCGATGCCACGGCGAGTATTGCGTGGTCCGAGCTGCGCCTGGAGCAACAGCTGGGCGAAGGTGCTTCGGGAGTGATTCATCGGGCGGCGTGGGAGCAACCGGGTCAACCGGCCACCCAGGTTGCGGTCAAACTCTACAAAGGCGAAATGACCAGCGACGGTTCACCGCTGCACGAAATGAACGCCTGCATTACCGCCGGTCTTCACCCCAATCTGATCCGGGTCGAAGGCCGAATCGTCGGGCATCCCGAAGAGCAGGCCGGGCTGGTGATGCAACTGATTGATCCGAGTTATCGCAACCTGGCCGGGCTGCCGAGCCTGGCGTCCTGTACCCGTGACGTCTATGCCGATGGCACCCGTTTCAGTGCGCACGTAGCACTGCGCATGGCCCGCGCAATCGCCTCGGTGGCCGAGCATCTGCATCACCAGGGCATCACCCATGGCGATCTCTATGGCCACAATATTTTGTGCAACGAGCACGGTAATTGCCTGTTGGGGGACTTTGGCGCGGCGTCTTTCCATGCGACGTGCGACAGCCTTGAAAGCCGTGCGCTGCAACGGATCGAAGTGCGGGCATTCGGGGTGTTGCTGGGGGAATTGCTGGAGCGGATCGACTCTGGGTTGAGTGATGAAAGGCGTTTACAGCTGGAGGCGTTGCAGCAGCGCTGCTGCCAGCCGCAGGTGCTGGCGCGGCCGGGGTTCAGTGAGATAGGACAGGCGTTAGCCGCGTTCAACTGAGCTAAAGGCAAGTACAAAACCTGTGGCGAGGGAGCTTGCTCCCGCTGGACGGCGCAGCCGTCCCAAAAACGACGGCTGCTGCGCACCCGAGCGGGAGCAAGCTCCCTCGCCACAAATAGAATTACAACCGGTTCGGCTTAACCCGCCAAACCCACAAACATATCCTGCACATCATCATGGTTATCGAGGCCTTCCAGGAACGCCTCGACTTCAGCCATCTGCTCATCGCTCAAACCGCTTACCGGGTTTTTTGGCTGATACCCCAATTTGGCCGACAACACGGTAAAACCTTGCTCAGGCAGCGCTTTCTGAACGGCGTCCAGGTCCGCAGGGTCGGTCAGGAACAGGGTCGTGCCCTCTTCGTCTCCTGGCTCGAAATCCTGGGCTCCCGCTTCAATCGCAGCCATTTCCGGATCGGCGTCAGGGCTGTCCGGAGACGCTTCGATCATGCCCACATGGTTGAAGTCCCACGATACCGAACCGGAAGCGCCCAACTGGCCCTTGCGGAAAGCCACGCGGATTTCCGCGACGGTGCGGTTGATGTTGTCGGTGACGCATTCAACGATCAGCGGCACCTGATGCGGAGCGAAACCTTCATACGTCACACGATGGTATTGCACGGTTTCGCCCAACAGACCCGCGCCTTTCTTGATCGCACGATCCAGGGTTTCCTTGGGCATCGAGGCTTTTTTCGCCTGCTCGACCACCAGACGCAGGTGTGCGTTGGTGGCGGTATCGGCACCGTTGCGGGCAGCAATAGTGATTTCTTTCACCAGTTTGCCGAAGATCTTGCCCTTGGCGTTAGATGCCGCTTCTTTGTGTTTAACCTTCCACTGTGCGCCCATTACTCACTCTCTTATCTGTGGCGCCGAGACATCTATTGGCCGACGCTTTGCGCAAGTTTATACGGCCTAAAGTTGGCAATCGACCAAAAAATCCACCCCGGCTCACCGGCATGACCAATCGACTTCTTCACCGGCGGTTGTAGGGCGATTCTGAAATGTTCACTTGCGGTGACCATAAAGGCCCGTGGTTTCGTACCCTCTGCGCCCATATTCCATGGCAGAAGCGCGTTCGATGCACAACGACAAGGAAAGTCCCTACACCCTGACCCTCCTGGACAGTGGATTGACTCTGCAGGTGTTGCAGTTCAGTGGCCGAGAAAGTCTCAACCAGCCCTATCGTTTCGAGATCGAAGTAATCGGCCTGGCACCCGCCATGAACCTCGAGCAGTTGCTGCAGCAACCGGCGTTCCTGAGCCTGAGGGGTGACAGCGGCATTCACGGCATCTTGCACAGCGCCAGTCGCGAGCACCGTGGCCCGCACCGAATCGGCTACCATCTGGTGCTGGTGCCTTGGTTGCAGCAACTGGACCAACACCCTTGCCGTCGGGTTTTTCATCAACTCGACGCGCCCGCCATCCTGCGTCAGTTGCTCAGCGAAAACGCGATCGCCGAAGACAGCTTCCGTTTTGAACTGCCCAACGGACGCTATGCGGTGCGACCGTTCTGCATTCAGTTTGATGAGACCGACCTGGCGTTCCTGCAACGGCTCTGCGAAGAGGAAGGCATCCACTATCACTTCGAACATCAGCACGACGGCCATGTGCTGGTGTTGGCGGATGACAGCCTGAGCTTTCCCCAGGAACCGCTGCTGATGCCCTTTCACGGCGAGACGGCCGACCCCGCCAGCGTGCCGGTGATCACTGAGTTGTTCCAGCGCCATGCCTCGCCTGCACCGCAACAGCTCCAGCGCGAGCAATCGAGCCGTCGATCACTGGAACGGCTGCGCTGCCGGCATCGGCAGATTCAGGGGCAAAGCAATCACAGTGATTTGCGCGGCGGATGCATCGTGCAAGTGTCGGAACATCCCATCGCGAACTTCAACGACCAATGGCTGCTGACCGAGATCCGGCATCAGGGCCGACAGCCGTCGATTCTCGCCGAGGACACCGACAAGCTCCGGCGTTACAGCAATCAGTTCAGCGCGATTCCGTGGTCCACGGTGTTCCGGCCAGCGCTCACACAGGCCAGACCGAGCATTCCGGGCTATCAGAAGGCGCGAGTGCTGGGCGCTGTCGGGCAACCCGCGGTGCTGGATGCTCAAGGGCGGATTGAGGTCCGGTTGTGGCCCACCGCACAAGCCGACGACAAGGAATCCACCGGCCTCTGGCTACCCGTGGCCCTCGCCACGCCGGACGGTCGGATCGACCCGTCCAGGCTGCCGCTCGCCGGTACCGACGTGCTCATCAGTTTTCTCGACAGCGACCCGGATCGTCCTGTGTTGTGTGCGGCGGCGAGCAACCCGCCAGCGCCTCGACCCACTCGCCAGCCACGCAGCGATGGCCTTCTGTTGCTCGATTGGCTGGTCAACCGTCGGGACTGATCAGCCCTTGTCAGCCTTGCCAGCCGCCGCGAACCTGGTCAGGCGCACATCCACAGCGCTTTCGCGAGCAAGCTTCGCTCCTGCAGGTTCCTGTATGTTTTTACGGCACGCAGGACCAGGCCTCCAGCGCCTGTTTCAGCCAGAAAGGTCTCATCGGTTTTTCCTCAGGTACGCAGGGGTTTTACGGTCATCGCCTGGTTAGGCACGGAAGCGCTTTCGACGCGCAGGCCAGTCGGACGGCTGTTCCAGTGGGGGATCAGCACCAGGGCGGAAAACAATGCGCAGCCGGCGAAGACGATGAACACGGTGACCGAGTCGAAGTAACCCGGCAGCAATCCGCCGAGAATTGCCCCGACCGAGCCGCAACCGTTGACGAACCCGGCGGCCGTGGCGCCCGCCTTGGCGGTGCCGAAATCAATCGCTGCCGCCCCGCTGATCATCGAATCCGGCCCGTACAAGGTCAGGCCCATGACAAACAGCAGCGCCACCACCCACAACACGCTGCCGGTGTGCAGAGCGCCCATGAACAGCGCCAGGGAAACGGTCAATGCCAACAGACTGATCACGCAGGCCGGCATGCGCCGGGCGCCGAACAGTTTGTCCGAAGCCAGCCCAAGCAGGATCGGCCCCAGCAGCCCGGCCAGTTCAAACGCGGTAGGAATGATTGCCGCGCCCACTTTGCCCACCGAGGGCATCTGCTCGAAGACGATCACCGGCCCCCAGAGCAGAATCGCGTAGCGCGCCGGTTTCAAAAGGAAATACGCCAGGCCCAATACCAGCACCGTGCGGTTGCGCAGGATTTCCTTTAACGGTTCAAGCACGCTGGTCTTGCTTTGCGCGCAGGCCTCTTTCGTTGTCAGTTCCGGCTCCACTGCGGGCAAGCCGACGTCTTGCGGTTTATTGCGTTGGAAAATAAGAAACAGCACGGCGACCAGCCCAACCACTGCCGCACTGGAAATGAACGCCGCGTGCCAGCTGCCGATGAGCGTATACGCCCACCAGCCGGCAAACGGCGAGGCCACCAGACCGCCAAAGGCGTAGCAGGAACTCCACAGCCCCAGCACCCTTCCGCGCTGCCGGGCAGGGAAAAAACTGCCCATGTTCTTGCACAGCCCCGACCATCCGGTGGACTGCGCCAGGCCTTGAATCAGCATGCAGGTGGCAAAGATCGGTAACGTCGCGAAACTGCCCATCACCAGGGCGGCCGCCGCGGAAATGAGCAATCCGCCAAGCACCACGACCCGAGGGCCAAAGCGGTCGGCGAGGATGCCCCAAGTGAATTGACCGAAGGCGTAGGCGGTCAGGTAGAGGGCGTCGAGGTTGGCCATGGCCATTTTGTCGAGCATGAAGGTGGGGTCTTCGGCGATCCCCAGTTTGGCCACGGAAAAGGCTTTGCGGGTGAAGTAGAAAGCGGCGTAGGCGAGCCAGGTGATCGCGAAGATCTGCACGCGCCACCGCTTGATGGTGCCGATGGAATTGTTCATTGTGATTTCTGACCTCAGGGTGTGAGTGTGCCGGCAGAAATTGAGAAATAACGCCTGTTTTTTTATTGTTGAGCACTTCGATACCGCTGCTTCCCTGAGGCGATACCGGTCAGATGAGGCCTGTAACTGCACGCGCAGGCTCATGGCCACCGACGCTGTTCGACTGATCAGTCACCGGGGCTCAGTTCGATAAAAACAATTACTGATTAATAAGTGAAATCGATTTATCGTATTTCCAATATAGGCTCGACTTGTTACTGGAGGTTTCGATGTCGGTTTCCCACGCCCAACTCAAAGCCTTCCACGCCGTGGCCGTCCACGGAAGCTTTACCAAAGCCGCCGAGCGGCTTTTTCTTACGCAACCGGCGATTTCCGACCAAGTGCGCAAGCTCGAAGAGCGCTTCGGGGTGTTGCTGTTTCACCGCAACAAACGCTCGGTGCGCCTGACGGATCTGGGCGAGCGCTTGTTGAGCATTACCCAGCGCCTGTTCGTCATCGAGGACGAGGCGCAGGAGCTCTTGCATGACTCCCGGGCCTTGCAGACCGGCAGCCTGATTCTCGCGGTGGATGCGCCGGTGCACGTACTGCCGCAGATTGCGCGTTTCTGTGAACGCTACCCCGGCATCAGCGTAAAAATCGAAACCGGCAACACCGACGAATCTCTGTTTCGCCTGTTCAACTATCAGGCCGACCTGGCGTTGCTCGGCCGGGATGTGAGTGACGAGCGGCTGATCTCGCTGCCGCTGCGCAATGACCCGATGGTGGCCTTCGTTTCACACAATCATCCGTGGGCGAATCGCGAATCGATTTGCCTGGCGGATTTACACGACACGCCCCTGGTGCTGCGGGAAATCGGTTCGGTGACGCGTCAGACACTGGAAGAGGAAATGGCCCAGGCCGGGTTTTCCATCCGCCCGGCGATCCAGGTTGAAGGCCGGGAAGCGGCGCGTGAGGCGGTGGTCGTGGGGATCGGGGTGGGCGTGGTGTCCGCCGCCGAGTTTGGCGCGGATTCGCGGGTGTGTGCGTTGCCGATTACCGATTGCACACGGCGATTGACAGAGACGCTGGTGTGCCTGCGCGAGCAGAGTTCACGGCGGGTGGTGGCGACGTTTCTGGAGATGGTGCGCGAGAGTCTGGTGTAGGCAGGTCTGGCCTCTTCGCGGGCAAGCCTCGCTCCCACAGGGGTTTATGCTGGCCGCAGATCTTGTATACGACGCATAACCTGTGGGAGCGAGGCTTGCCCGCGAAGGCCGCGCCTCGGTTTATCGGATAGGCGCCAACTCAAAAAACGCCCGAATCAAACGCAAATCCCGCCGCCGTTCCATGCACCCGATCATGTGCCGGTTAACCAGCCCTTCACCCAAAATCGGCACTGCCGCCACCCGCGGGTCATGACTGACCTCAACCGAAGACACCACGCCAACCCCCAACTCGGCGGCCACGGCCTCGGTCACCGCCTCGCGACTGTCCAACTCCAGCAACACCCTCGGGTTGACCGATGCCGACGCGCAAGCTTCATCGAATGTCCGCCGGGTAATCGAACTCGGCTCACGCAACACCATGATCACCTGATCCAGCTCCTTGAGCTTCACGCCCTTGGACGCCTTGGCCCAGGGATGACTGTCAGGCACCAGCGCGCAAATCCGTGATTCGCTCAACGCTTGCAGATGCAGGCCTTTGCGCGGCTCGACTTCAGTCAACACCGCCACGTCGGCATGCTCGGACAACAACGCTGCCAGGGTTTCCTGAGCATTGCCCAAGCGCAGATTCACGGTAATTCCGGGGTATCGCGCGCGCAGACTGGCGAGCATCGGCATCACCATGTGCGGCCCGTCCGCTGCGACTTCCAGGCGCCCGGTCAGCAACTGTCGATTCGCTTCCAGCAGCACTTGCGCTTCTTCGGCCAGGCCAAACATCGCCCGGGTGATCGCCGCCAGCTTGGTGCCCTCCTCCGTCAGCTCCACGCGTCGCGCGGTGCGGCGCAGCAAGGTGATTTGATAATGCTCCTCCAACGCCTTGATGTGCCCGGTGACCGCCGGTTGGCTGATGAACAGCCGCTCGGCCGCACGGGTGAAGCTGCCTTCGCGGGCCACGGCGTCGAAGGCTCGAAGCTGGAACAGGTTCATGAATAACTCTCACTGATGGCTGGCATAACAACAAACAATTTGATTGATAGCACCCGAAATTGCAATTTATGCCCCGTAGCTTCATCCCACAGAGAGCTTTTGCGAGGACACAAGAATGAGCACTGCCGAGCCAATCCTGCTCACCCCCGGCCCACTGACCACGTCGGCCCGCACCCGTCAGGCGATGATGGTCGACTGGGGTTCATGGGATGACCGCTTCAATCAACTGACCGCCAGCCTGTGCGAGCAATTGCTGGCAATCATCAACGGCGGCGACAGCCACCACTGCGTGCCCTTGCAAGGCAGCGGTACGTTCGCGGTCGAAGCGGCCATCGGCACGCTGGTGCCTCGCGACGGCAAAGTGCTGGTGCTGATCAACGGCGCCTACGGCAAACGCCTGGCGAAAATCTGCGAAGTGCTCGGGCGCTCCTTCAGCACCTTCGAAACCGCCGAAGACGAACCGACCACCGCCGCCGACGTCGACCGTCTGCTGCACGCCGATGCCAGCATTACCCACGTTGCGCTGATTCACTGCGAAACCAGCACCGGCATCCTCAATCCGCTGCCGGAGATTGCCCACGTCATTGCGCAACACGGCAAACGCCTGATCATCGACGCCATGAGTTCCTTTGGCGCGCTGCCAATCGATGCGCAACAGGTGCCGTTCGACGCGCTGATCGCCGCCTCGGGCAAATGCCTGGAAGGCGTGCCGGGCATGGGTTTCGTCTTTGCCCGCAAAGACGCACTGGCCAACGCGGCTGGCAATTCGCACTCGCTGGCGATGGATTTGTTCGACCAGCACACCTACATGGCCAAGACCGGCCAATGGCGCTTTACGCCGCCCACCCATGTGGTCGCCGCGCTGCACGAAGCCTTGCTGCAATACAACGAAGAAGGTGGTTTGCCGGCGCGGCATCAGCGCTATGCCAACAACTGCCAGGTGCTGCTCGATGACATGGCCAAACTCGGCTTGCGCAGCTTCCTGCCCGCCGCGATCCAGGCCCCGATCATTGTCACGTTCCACGCGCCGAAAGACCCGCGCTATCAGTTCAAGGAGTTCTACGAACGCGTCAAGGCCAAGGGTTTCATCCTCTACCCCGGCAAATTGACCCAGGTCGAAACCTTCCGCGTCGGCTGCATCGGACACGTCAACCAGGCCGAGATGCACGCAGCGGTAGCGGCGGTGGCCGACGTACTGCGCGAGATGGAAGTCCTCGAAATCTGAATGGGCAGGCACCGCTGATCCTGTAGGAGCGAGGCTTGCCCGCGAATGCAGACGACGCGGTTCTTCGAACACACCGAATTATCGTTCTTCGCGGGCAAGCCTCGCTCCTACAAGGGACACAACACATGAACTACAACAACCCAACCAAACTACAGGCCGCCATCCTCGACTGGGCCGGCACCGTGGTCGACTTCGGCTCGTTCGCGCCGACGCAGATTTTTGTCGAAGCCTTCGCCGAGTTCGACGTCCAGGTCTCCATCGAAGAAGCCCGCGGGCCGATGGGCATGGGCAAGTGGGACCACATTCGCACCCTGTGTGATCAGCCGGAAGTTGCCGAGCGTTATCGCACCGTGTTCGGCCGCACCCCGACCGACGATGATGTCACCGCCATCTACAAGCGTTTCATGCCGCTGCAGATCGAGAAAATCGCCGAGCACTCGGCGCTGATTCCGGGTGCACTCGACACCATCGCCAACCTGCGTCAGCAAGGGATCAAGATCGGCTCCTGCTCCGGCTACCCGAAACAGGTCATGGACAAGGTGGTCGAACTGGCCGCCACCAACGGTTACGTGGCCGATCACGTGGTCGCCACCGACGAAGTGCCTAACGGCCGTCCATGGCCGGCACAGGCCTTGGCCAACGTGATTGCGCTGGGCATCGACGACGTCGCGGCCTGCGTGAAGATCGATGACACTGTGCCGGGTATTCTCGAAGGACGTCGCGCCGGCATGTGGACCGTGGCGCTGATCTGCTCCGGTAACGCGCTGGGGCTGGATTACAAAGGTTTCCGCGCCTTGGGCAGCGAGCAACTCGACAGTGAACGCAAACGCATCCACGCGATGTTCGAAGGTTCGCGGCCGCACTACATGATCGATACCATCACCGACTTGCCGCAAGTGATCGCCGACATCAACAAGCGTCTGGCCAAGGGTGAGATGCCACAAAGCAGTTGATAACGTTTACTGATTCATAAAAAAGCGCCAGCTCCGTTTCGGAACTGGCGCTTTTTTTGGGCGATCACTTGAGCCAGAGCATTGAATGCCCAAACAGCCACAGGCAAATCGACCAAAGCGGTTTACAGTTAAAAAACACCGTCGAACAAGAACGTTGGGCTTTTTGACCAGACTGTGAGGAACACCGTATGCCCTGGAAGAACTCCGAATCACGCTACAGCACTGTATCGATCACGCTGCATTGGTTGATGCTGGTCCTGCTGGCGCTGGTTTACGCCTGTATCGAATTTCGCGGGATCTTTCCAAAAGGCAGCGGTGGCCGGACGCTGATCACCGAATCGCACTTCATGCTCGGCTTGACGGTGTTCGTATTGGTTTGGCTGCGGTTGTTCGCGCGCAGCCTGGGCCCGGCACCACAGATCTTCCCGGCCTCGCCCCGCTGGCAGACCGTGCTGGCCAGACTGATGCACTGGGCGCTGTACATTTTCATGATCGCGATGCCGATACTCGGTTGGCTGGTGACCAGCGCCAAGGGGCATCAGGTGATGTTTTATGGCGTTGACCTACCGCTGCTGATCCCGGAGGACAAGACGCTGGCCAAGCAAATCGAGGAATGGCATGAACTCGGCGGCACCATCGGCTATTGGCTGATCGGCCTGCACGCGGCGGCGGGGATTTATCACCACTACGTGGTGCGCGATAACACGCTGCTGCGGATGATGCCCAAGCGCGGGTGAAAAACACTGATCCCTATGGCGAGGGGGTTTCAGGTTTTCAAGCTGCCCCCCGGCAGCCCTGCAATCCGCCCGTGTGGACGAAGATCAGCCGTGTGCCCTTTTCAAATGTTCCAGCCTCGACTTGCTGCTTGAGCATCAGCAGCGCCTTGCCGGTGTACAGCGGTTCGAGGGGAACTCCCGAAGCCTGTTCCGCCTGGTCGATGAAACTGAGCAGCAGAGGATCGACTTTGGCAAAGCCACCACGGCTGGCATCGAACAGTTCGTAAGCCACGTCATGACTACCCGCCTCTCGGACAATCGATTCAACCTGCTGTGCCACACCATGATCGTCGGGCACCGCGAGCGCGCCATACACCGGGTGTTCGCCCGCCTCCGCCAGCGTCAGGCCGGCCAGGGTCGTGCCGGTTCCGCAAGCCAGCCACCAACCGTCGTAATCGCTCCAGCCCAGGTCGCCGAGTTGATCGAGGACCATCGCCTTCAACTGCCTGCAACCCCGCGCCCCCCGAAGACCGCCGCCGCCTTCAGGCACCGGATACAGGTCGGGATATTGCACCTGCCAGGGCAGCCAGAAACCCGCTTCATGCCGCGCTCGATAACCGCCATAACCCAACCAGTGCAACTGCATGCCGAACGCTTGCAAGTCTTTCACCGTCGGTGTTTCCAGCGGATGACCGCGCAGCAGGCCGACCGTTTTGAAATCGAAACGTTTGCCGGCAGCTGCCAGTGCATGCAGATGATTGGAGTAGGCACCGCCGAGGCTGATGATGCCTTGGGCGCCAATCCGGTCAGCGGCGTTGAGGTGTTCGATGAGTTTGAACCACTTGTTGCCGCTGATCAGTGGATCGATCCGGTCGAGACGCAGGATGGCGACTTCGATGCTGGCCGTGGTGAGCCAGTCGAGGTCAAGGGGCTGGAGCGGGGCTTGGGGTAGCCAGTCGTTGGGAGGGAGAAGCATCAATGCCGGCTCTGGGTGAAGAGTCGGCATCTTAGCAGCCAATGTGTGGCGAGGGAGCTTGCTCCCGCTCGGCTGCGCAGCGGCCGCAAAACTGGCGACAGTGATTAACCTGACACACCACGATCGCTGATAGAGGGAGTCCTTCGGACTCCAACGGGAGCAAGCTCCCTCGCCACAGGGATTGAGTTGCTTACAACTCAGCAGCCAACCGCGAACCCTGATTGATCGCGCGCTTGGCATCCAACTCCGCCGCCACGTCCGCGCCACCAATCAAATGCACGTTCTGCCCGGCAGCCACCAGACCCTCCTGCAATTCACGCAGCGGATCCTGCCCGGCGCAGATCACGATGTTGTCCACCGGCAGCACCTGCGGCTCACCGGTTTCGCCGATGCGGATGTGCAGGCCTTCATCATCAATCTTCAAGTATTCGACGCTGTTGAGCATCTGCACCTGCTTGTTCTTAAGACCGGTGCGATGAATCCAGCCCGTGGTTTTGCCCAGGCCGTCACCGACCTTGGATTTCTTGCGTTGCAGCAGGAACACCTCGCGAGCCGGCGCATGGGGTTCAGCCTTGATGCCGGCAACACCGCCGCGCGCTTCAAGATGCGTGTCGATGCCCCACTCCTTCCAGAACGCATCGCGGTCCAGACTGGTGGAAACGCCTTGGTGAACCAGGAATTCCGACACGTCGAAACCGATACCGCCTGCGCCAATTACCGCGACACGCTTGCCCACCGGTTTACGCTCGAGAATCACGTCCAGGTAGCTCAGCACCTTGGCGTTTTCAACGCCGGGAATCGCCGGGGTTCTTGGGGCGATGCCGGTGGCCAGGATGATTTCGTCGTAACCGCCCTCAACCAGTTTCGCCACGTCGACACGGGTGTTCAGGCACACCTCGACGTTGGTAGTTTGCAGTTTGCGGTTGAAATAGCGCAGGGTTTCGACGAACTCTTCCTTGCCCGGCACACGCTTGGCAATGTTGAACTGACCGCCAATCTCGCTGGCCGAATCAAACAGCGTCACCGAGTGCCCACGCTCGGCCGCCACAGTGGCCGCGGACAGGCCCGCAGGACCGGCACCCACCACGGCGATTTTCTTGATCTGCTGCACGGGCAGGTAGTTAAGCTCGGTTTCATGGCAAGCACGGGGGTTCACCAGGCAGCTGGTCAACTTGCCGCCGAAGGTGTGATCCAGGCATGCCTGGTTGCAACCGATGCAGGTATTGATTTCGTCGCCACGGCCAGCGGCCGCCTTGTTGACGAAGTCCGGGTCGGCGAGGAACGGCCGCGCCATGGACACCATGTCGGCATCGCCTTCGGCCAGAATCTGCTCGGCCACTTCTGGCGTATTGATGCGGTTGGTGGTGATCAACGGAATGCTCACCGAACCACGCAGCTTGGCCGTGACTTTGCTGAACGCCGCACGCGGCACTTTGGTGGCGATGGTCGGAATCCGCGCTTCGTGCCAGCCGATGCCGGTGTTGATGATGGTCGCGCCGGCCTGCTCGATGGCTTTGGCCAGGGTCACGATCTCTTCCCAGCTGCTGCCGCCTTCCACCAGGTCGAGCATCGACAGGCGGAAGATGATGATGAAGTTCGGGCCGACCGCTTCGCGTACACGGCGGACGATTTCCACCGGCAGGCGCATACGGTTTTCGTAGCTGCCCCCCCAACGGTCGGTGCGGTGGTTGGTGTGGGCGGCGAGGAACTGGTTAATGAAATAACCTTCCGAACCCATGATCTCGACGCCGTCGTACTCGGCTTTTTGCGCCAGGGTCGAGCACGTGACGAAATCGCTGATCTGCTTCTCGATACCTTCCTCGTCCAGCTCTTTAGGCTTGAACGGGTTGATCGGCGCCTGAATGGCACTCGGCGCGACCTGTTTCGGGCTGTAGGCATAACGACCGGCGTGGAGGATCTGCATGCAGATCTTGCCGCCCGCCTCGTGCACTGCACGGGTCACGATCTGGTGCTTGAGCGCTTCTTCCTCGGTGGTCAGTTTGGCCGCGCCGGAATACACCCCGCCCTCATCGTTCGGACCAATGCCGCCGGTGACCATCAGGCCGACACCGCCGCGAGCACGCTCGGCGAAGTACGCCGCCATGCGTTCGAAACCACCAGGCTTTTCCTCAAGACCGGTGTGCATCGAACCCATCAGGGTGCGGTTGCGCAGCGTGGTGAAACCCAGGTCCAGCGGGGCCAACAGGTGCGGGTAATGAGCGGCGGCCATTTGTAACTCCACATCGAGCGATCACGGAAAAAATGCAGGAGCTCTTCGGCCCCCGTCAGTCATGTTGGACAGACTAAGAGTCGCGCCCCCGTCACTCAATGACCGAAACTGACAACTTATTGATCCAAATGTGCAGCGCCCCTTGGCAAGCGTCGGCATGGGCCCTACCCTAGTCGCGAACCCTGCACACGGCTGTCGACTGTTTTCCATGCGCAAACTTCTGTACCTGACTTTCTCCATGGCATTGATTGCCGCCCTCACGACCTACGCCATGTGGGCCGCGGACCGTCCGGTGGGTCATTACCTGTCGGACCTGCGCATCCAACTCGCGGTCGATCAAGGCACACCCGCCGATCGCGGCAATCTGCTGGGTATCCAGCCCGAGCTGTTTCCCACCGACTATCAAAGCCCCGAACGCCTGCACCGCAAGCTCGCCGCCTATTTGCAGCAGGCCCAGGACCAAGGCTTGCTCAATGAAAAGACCATCGTCGTGCTGCCCGAACATATCGGCACCTGGCTGATGGTCAGCGGCGAGAAAGATGAGCTGTACCAGGCGACCACACTTGAGGAAGCCATGAACTGGCTGGCGGTGAGCAATCCTGTGCAGTTCGTCCGTGCGTTGATCAGCGCCAAGGGCGACAGTCGTCTCGATGACGCTCACTTGCGAATGAAGGCCAAAAGCATGGCCAAGGATTATCAGACACTGTTCGGGGGGCTGGCGAAGGCGTTCAACGTGACCCTGGTGGCCGGCACTATCGTGCTGCCCGAACCGAGCATCATCGACGGAACACTGAAAGTCGGCCGCGGTGCGTTGTACAACAGCAGCGTGGTGTTCGGTCGCGACGGTGTGCCGATCGGCCAGCCGCAACGCCAGATGCATCCGGTCTTTGCTGACCATGACGTCATCCAGGCCAATGGCGAGCATACGCTCAACGTTGTCGACACACCGGCTGGACGCTTGGGCATACTGATCGGCAGCGACAGCTGGTACCCGGACAACTACCGCAAACTCGACGCACAGGGCGCCCATTTGGTGGCTGTTCCGGCGTATGTCGTTGGCCGCGACACCTGGGACAAACCGTGGCGGGGTTACAAGGGGCTGTCGACGCCCAGCTCCGTCAGCCTCAAGGCCGGTGAACTCAGTGAAGGCCAGGCCTGGCATCGTCTGACATTGACCGGCCAGCCGCCCAGCAGCCAGGCCATTGCCGGCATGAGCGTGTTCCTGCGCGGTCAATTCTGGGACAAGGGCAGCGCGGGTCAAAGTTTTCTCATCAACAACGGGCAGCAGTTCGCCGACGGCAACGCCCGTGGCGCGCGTTTGCTGAACCTCTGGTTGTAACCCATGAAACCGCTGCCGATGCGCCTTGGGGATCTGTCGGTGGGCTTTGTACACAGCCTGGCCGACGCCGTGCGCAGCCACGGTGTGGACCCGCAACCGTTGCTTGAGCAATACGGCCTCGATGCCGCGCGCCTGGCCGAAGCGGGGGCCCGGCTGTCGATCCCGCGCTACATGCGCCTGGGCCACGGAGCCATTCAACTGACCGATGACCCGGCGCTGGGTTTGCGCATGGGCCAGCTCAGTCGTCTGAGTCAGGCCGGCCTGGCCGGAGTCACCGCCGCCCAGGCGCCGACGGTTCGCGAAGCGGCGCGCTGCCTGATTCGTTTTGAAGCCCTGTATGGCTCCAACTACCGTGGTCAATCGAGCTTTCATGAAGACGCTCAGGGCGCGTGGCTGCGGTTCTATTCCATCAGTCCCTACAACGCCTACAACCGCTTCGTGGTGGATTCGATCATCGCCGGGTGGTTGCAGCAATTGTCCAGCGTGAGCCCTGCCCCGCTTCGCGCCGAACGGATCGAGATTGAGTTTGCCGAACCGGATTATCGTGAAGCATATGCCGCGCTGGGCGATTGTCCGATTCAGTTTGGTGCAGAACAGAATCAACTGCGCCTGAGCCTGGCCAGCCTCGCCCAGCGCAACCCGGAGCACTGCCCGAGTACCTGGCGACACTTGCTGCAACTCTGTGAGCGGGAACTGGAGCAACTGACACGCACCCGCAGCCTGCGTGAACGCATCACTCAGTTGCTGGGGCCATTGCTCAATGGTGGCCGGGAACCCGACCTGGAAGAAGTGGCGGCACGCCTGAAGCTGCCGACCTGGACCTTGCGTCGCAAACTCGCCGAGGAAGGCACGCAATTTCGCGCCATTCTCAATGACACGCGCCGCGACCTGGCCATGACCTACATTCGCGACACGGAACTGGCGTTCGGTGAAATCGCCTACCTGCTGGGTTTTGCCTCAGCCGAAGCTTTCCAACGCGCCTTCAAACGCTGGAACGGCCAGACACCCGGCGAGTTTCGCCGCAGCCATCGCCAATCCGCGTGATGCTCAAAGCTCTGTAGCGTCTTCTGCTGGCTCCAATGGGTCCAGTTCAAATGCCTGATACTCGAGCAGCTCTTCTTGATAATCGTCCATTGTGAAATCCCCCTACCGCTCGTTTAAAAATGCCTGAATAAATGACCAACGCCCCGAGCATAAAGTGCCCGCGTGAAAGAAAAATGACGCGGGCGCACCGCTCAGCGGCTACTTATAAAACGTAGCAGGCGGTCAGGAATTTATCACAGGATTTTTTCGATAAAGGCTGTAGGACTGCAGCCTGGTTGACGCGGATCAAACTAACAGCCATTTCGGGAACGGTGCCATCTGACACGATCCCGAAATGTACATCGATTACTGGCTGGCAGCCGGCATGGCCGAAATAGGCTCGCTCGGTGGCGGCAGGCTGGATTGCGGCGGTGGCGTAACGGTTTCCGGGGACGGAACCGGCTCCGGGTTTTCAACCGGGGTGATCGGCGCTGTTTCAGGCGGTGGTGCGACGGGTTCCGAGGCCGCGGGGGCTGGAGCAGGTTCAACTGCAGGCGCTGGCGCAGGCTCCGCAGCAGGGGCCGGCGTTGGGGCCAAAGGCGCCGGAGCAGCCTTGGCTTCCGGCATGCCCAGGTCGGTCTTGGGTTTCTCGGGGATGTGTGCAGCCTTTTTCGCTTCCGGCGGCAGGAACAACTCCACCAGCGCAAAGAAACGCTCGTAGAACTTGGCCGACGAGACGGTTTCGCTGGCAACCTTGACCATCGAATCGTCGGAGGAACCGATCGGCATCGACACCGAACCCAACACACCCACGCCCACACTGGCCGAGTTATTGGTTTTCTTCAGCGCATAACGGTCCTGCAGGGCGTTGGCGAACATGGTCGCATGATGGCCCTCACTGCCATCATCGGCACACACCACACTGAAGCTGATCTCCATGTGGGTCTCGCCGGTCTGCTGGAAGCTTTTGTGTCCGCTGACCAGCTTCGGGTCGGCGCTGGTGATGATATAGCCCTGGCTCAGCAACGCCCGACGGGCGGCTTCGCAGGTCTGCGCATCCGTCACCGGGTAATTGCGCGAAAACGTCCCGGAGTCATCGAAGTTCTCATGCTCGTAGATGGGGGCTTTCTTCGACGAGCAGCCGGCAGCGGCGGCCAGCAACAACGCCAGCCCGGCAACACGCATGGGAATTGATTTAAACATTGAACATCCTGAGGGAAACGGTCCGGGGCGTATTGTGCAACAGATCGATGCTTAGCGGAGCATCGATTAGTGTCTTAAAACATTTACAAGGCTACTGACTGTCAGCTATGGGAAAAAGTCCCGTCTGAGTGACCGAAGGGCCCCTCGGAAGTCGCGGCCTGGATCGCACACATAAAAAACCCCGGCCTTTCGGCCGGGGTCTTTATGGAACGGGCAACTCAGTCAAGCATCAGAAACGCTTGATCTCGGCCTGGCTTTCCAGCTGTTTGCGGTAGGCCGCAAAGTCCTGCTGGCCAATGCGCGAGGCGAGGAAGCGACGGTATTGGGCCTTCTCTTCTTCGGTCGGCGCGGCGGCTTCGTTCACGCCGTTCAGGCGCACGATCACGAGACTACCATCCGTCAGGGTCACGCTGCTGTAGGTCGGCTTGTCCTTGGCGACAGGTTTTGGCATGCGGAACAGCGCTTGCAGCACGGTTGGGTCAATCCCTTCCTGAGCGCGAGTTGCCGCTTCAGTCACTTTCCAGTTCTGACCGTCAATCGCCTTGTCCAGCGGAGTCTTGCCATCGCGCAGGCTGGCGATCAACTCATCAGCCTTGGTCTTGGCGGCAGCACTGGCGTGCTCCTTGGCCAACTGCGCACGAATGCTGGCATTGACGCTTTCCAGCGGCAGTTGCGCAGGCTTCAAGTGTTCCTTGGCGCGCAGCACGATCACGGTTTCCGGGTCCAGCTCGATGGCGGTGCTGTTGGCACCTTCATCCAGCACTTCAGGACTGAACGCCGCGGTGATCACGGCACGGTTAGCCGCCACACCTTCGCCACCCTCGCGGCCAAACGGCTTGGAGGTGTGGACAGTCAGCTTCAGGTCTTGCGCCGGCTGGGCCAGATCGGAGGACTCGAACGAAGAGTCTTCCAGTTGCTTGGTCGCCTCGACAAAACGCTGCTCGACCTGCTGGGTTTTCAGCTCACGGGTCAGCTTGTCTTTCAGGCTGGCCAGCGTCGGCACTTCCGGTGCTTCAACGCCCAACAGTTTGATCAGGTGGAAACCGAAGTCAGTGCGAATCGGTGCCGACACTTGATCCTTGGCCAACGCATACAGCGCGGTTTCAAATGCAGGGTCGTATACACCAGGGCCTGCGTAGCCCAGGTCACCGCCGTTGTTCGCCGAACCCGGGTCCTGGGAGAATTCCTTGGCCAGCGCCTCGAATTTCTCGCCTTTGGCCAGACGCGCCTGAATGTCTTCGATCTTGGCCTTGGCTTGCGCCTCGGTCACTTTATCGTTCACTTCGATCAGAATGTGCGCAGCCCGGCGTTGCTCGGACAGGTTCGCGATTTCTTTCTGATACGCCGCTTGCAGGTCTTCGTCCTTGACGCTGACCTGATCGAAGAAGGAAGACTTCTTCAATTCCAGGTAATCGATGACAACCTGATCCGGCGTCATGAATTCCTTGGCATGTTCGTCGTAGTAGGCCTTGACCTCATCGTCGGTCAGCTTCACCGCTGCCGGGTCAACCTTGACGTTCAGGGAAGCGAAATCGCGGGTCTGTTTTTCCAGACGGGCGAAGGCCAGAACCTGTGCGTCGGTGACGAAACCGCTACCCGCCAGGCCAGCGCGCAGCTGACCGATCAGCATTTCCTGAGCCAGCATCTGGCGGAATTGCATGCGGCTGTAGCCCAGTTGACGAATCACCTGATCGAAGCGCTCAGCACTGAACTTGCCATCCACCTGGAACTCAGGTGTTTGCAGGATCACTTGGTCCAAGGCCGCTTCGGAGAAAGCGAATTTCGATTCTTCTGCGCCTTGCAGCAGCAGTTTGCGGTCGATCAAGCCTTTGAGAGCCGATTCGCGCAGCATTTTTTCGTCGAGCAAGGAAGCGTCGAAATCCTTGCCCAGCTGTTGCATCAGCTGACGGCGTTGCATATCGACCGCCTGGCTCAGCTCGTTCTGGCTGATTTCTTCGCCGTTAACCTTGGCCGCATCATTACGACTGGTGGTGGCCTGAAAAATGGCGTCGAAACCGGTCAAAGCCATCAGTGCAACGATGACCCCGATAATGGTCTTGGCAATCCAGCCTTGTGAATTGTCCCTGATATTCTGCAGCATGCGTCCCCCAGAAACGGTTGAACTTCAAAATTAGGCAACCGTGGAGCGTGGGTAGAATCCGGATAGAAGAAAGGCGCATCCGAGGATGCGCCTTCTCGTAACTGGCGGAGCGGACCAAGGGTTCGAACTTGCGACCCTCGGCGTCTCGGACCGGCAACTTGCCGACTGGACTACCGCTCCGCTGCCAGGTCAGGCATGACCCCGACCCGGATAGGCAAAAACCTGAAACGAACTTAGTTGACAGCTTCTTTCAGTGCTTTACCGGCTTTGAAACCTGGTTTTTTGGCTGCTGCGATTTCCAGCGTCTTACCGGTCTGTGGGTTACGACCAATGCGAGCTGGACGATCGGTAACGGAGAAGGTACCGAAACCAACCAGAACAACAGAGTCGCCAGCCTTGAGAGCGCCAGTGACGGATTCGATTACAGCGTCCAGCGCACGGCCAGCAGCAGCTTTCGGGATATCAGCGGATGCAGCGATAGCATCAATCAGTTCCGACTTGTTCACTCTAAGTCCCCTTATATCTATTTGAGTATGATTCTAAGTTTTTTGGTGAAAGCAAAAACGAGTGCTGAATGGCCTACAGACACTTAAGAGCCGCTTTATAACAAGGGCTCTAAAAAGCTGTCAACAAGCCACTCAGGCAAATGCGTACTAATGCGTGCTAATTCTTTCCTTAGAGTCAGACTCGCGTTTTTCATCCTTTGCAACTATCTCTGGAACCACATCTGGCAGCGGCTCCGGCGCGTATTGCAGCGCAATTTGCAGGACCTCGTCAATCCATTTAACCGGTTTAATCTGCAGATCTTGCTTGATATTGTCAGGAATTTCCTTCAGATCGCGCACGTTCTCTTCAGGAATGATCACGGTCTTGATCCCGCCACGGTGAGCAGCCAGCAGTTTTTCCTTCAATCCGCCAATCGCCAACACCTGGCCACGCAAGGTGATTTCGCCTGTCATGGCAACATCCGCACGTACTGGAATCCCGGTCAATGCCGACACCAGGGCCGTGCACATGCCTACGCCGGCGCTAGGGCCGTCTTTCGGGGTCGCCCCTTCCGGCATGTGGATGTGCGTGTCGCGCTTCTCGTGGAAGTCCAGGGGAATCCCCAGGCTCTTCGCACGGCTGCGCACAACGGTCAGCGCGGCCGTGATCGATTCGACCATCACATCACCCAGCGAACCGGTCTTGATCAACTGGCCTTTACCCGGCACAACAGCAGCTTCGATGGTCAGCAATTCACCACCCACCTGAGTCCATGCCAGACCGGTGACCTGACCGATCTGATCCTGCGATTCAGCCAGACCGTAGCGGAATTTGCGCACACCCAGGAAGTGTTCCAGCATCTCGGCAGTGACCTTCACCGAGAAGCGTTTTTCCAGTGCGTGCTCTTTGACCGCCTTGCGGCAAACCTTCGCAATCTGGCGTTCCAGCCCACGCACACCGGCTTCGCGGGTGTAGTAGCGGATGATGTCGCGGATCGCTTCGGCGTCGAATTCCAGCTCGCCTTTCTTCAAGCCGTTGGCAGTAATCTGCTTGGGCGAGAGGTATTTGACGGCGATGTTGATCTTTTCGTCTTCGGTGTAGCCAGGCAGACGAATCACTTCCATCCGGTCGAGCAGCGCCGGCGGAATATTCATGGAGTTCGAGGTGCACAGGAACATCACATCGGACAAGTCGTAGTCGACTTCCAGATAGTGATCGTTGAAGTTGTGGTTCTGCTCCGGATCGAGCACTTCCAGCAACGCCGACGCCGGATCGCCACGCATGTCGCTGCCCATTTTGTCGATTTCATCGAGCAGGAACAGCGGGTTGCGGACGCCCACCTTCGTCATCTTTTGAATCAATCTTCCTGGCATCGAACCGATGTAAGTCCGGCGATGACCACGAATTTCCGCTTCGTCACGCACGCCACCGAGGGCCATACGGACAAATTTGCGGTTGGTGGCGTGAGCGATCGACTCTGCCAGAGAGGTTTTACCCACCCCTGGAGGACCGACCAGGCACAACACCGGACCACGAATTTTCTTCACGCGCTTTTGCACGGCGAGGTATTCGAGGATCCGCTCTTTGACTTCTTCCAGACCGTAGTGGTCTGCATCAAGAATGTCTTCTGCGCGCGCAAGGTCCAGGCGCACTTTGCTCTGGGCCTTCCACGGCACCTGAACCAGCCAGTCGATGTACGAACGCACCACGGTCGCTTCCGCGGACATTGGCGACATTTGTTTCAACTTGTTCAGTTCACCCTGGGCCTTGGCCAAGGCATCTTTGGGCAGGCCCGCGGCATCGATGCGCTTTTTCAGCTCTTCGATTTCGTTGTGGCCTTCGTCGCTGTCGCCGAGCTCTTTCTGAATGGCCTTCATCTGCTCATTCAGGTAGTACTCGCGCTGGCTGCGCTCCATTTGTTTCTTGACGCGACCGCGAATGCGTTTTTCGACCTGCAGCAGGTCGATCTCGGCATCCAGCAACGCCAGAACGTGCTCGACCCGGGCCGACAAATCGATGATTTCGAGGATTTCCTGCTTCTGCTCGATCTTCAGGGCCATGTGAGCGGCCATGGTGTCGACCAGGCGACCCGGCTCGTCGATGCTGTTGAGCGACGAGAGGACTTCAGCCGGGACTTTCTTGCCCAGCTGCACATATTGTTCGAACTGAGCCAAAAGGCTGCGGACGAACACTTCCGACTCGCGCTCAGGCGCGTCGACTTCGTCGATCAGCGAGACTTCGGCACGGCAGTGGCCGTCCACTTCGCTGAAGCGCTCCACGGCGCCCCGCTGCTCGCCTTCGACCAGAACCTTGACCGTGCCGTCAGGCAGCTTGAGCAGCTGCAGAACGGTCGCAATGGTGCCTACGCGATAAAGTGCATCTTCACCGGGATCGTCGTCAGCAGGGTTTCTCTGAGCCAGCAGAAGAATCTGCTTGTCGCCCGTCATCGCAGCCTCGAGGGCTTCGATGGATTTCTCGCGCCCCACGAACAGCGGGATAACCATGTGCGGATAAACCACAACATCACGCAATGGCAGGAGAGGCAATTCGATGGTTGTCTTCATGATTTCGCCTCTACGGCGGCCATATGGCCGTAAACAGATGGAAGTAAGCTTGAAACCAAGATGGGGGCTGCTTTGAAAAAAAACAAGCGCAAAGAGGGTGTTAAAAACGCTTTAAAAGAAAAGGGGCCCGAAGGCCCCTTCTTTGTTCCAGCTGCCGGACGCTTAAGCGTCTGGCGCAGCCTTGGCAGCCGGCTCACTGTTTTCGTAGATATACAGTGGCTTGGACTTGCCTTCTATAACGCTTTCGTCGATCACTACTTTACTCACCTCGGACTGCGAGGGGATTTCATACATAGTGTCGAGCAATACACCTTCGAGAATCGAACGCAGTCCACGGGCACCGGTCTTGCGTTCCAGAGCACGTTTGGCGACCGACTTCAGTGCGTCGGCCCGGAATTCCAGGTCTACACCTTCCATCTCGAACAGCTTGGCATACTGCTTGGTCAAAGCATTTTTCGGCTCGGTGAGAATCTGCATTAACGCAGCTTCATCAAGCTCGTCCAGCGTGGCAAGGACCGGCAGACGACCGACGAACTCCGGGATCAGACCGAACTTGACCAGATCGTCAGGCTCGACTTCACGCAGGGATTCACCCACCTTCTTGCCTTCTTCCTTGCTGCGAACTTCCGCGTTGAAACCGATGCCGCCCTTGGTGGAACGGTTTTGAATAACCTTTTCCAGACCGGAGAACGCACCACCGCAGATGAACAGGATGTTACGGGTGTCGACCTGAAGGAATTCCTGCTGCGGATGCTTGCGACCACCTTGCGGCGGAACGGAAGCGACCGTGCCTTCGATCAACTTGAGCAGGGCCTGCTGCACGCCTTCACCGGAAACGTCCCGGGTGATCGACGGGTTGTCAGACTTGCGCGAGATCTTGTCGATTTCGTCGATGTAGACAATGCCCATCTGGGCTTTTTCCACGTCGTAATCGCACTTCTGCAGCAGCTTCTGAATGATGTTCTCGACATCTTCACCCACGTAACCCGCCTCGGTGAGGGTGGTTGCATCGGCGATGGTGAACGGAACGTTCAGCAAGCGGGCCAGTGTTTCGGCAAGCAGGGTTTTACCCGAGCCTGTCGGGCCGATCAGCAAGATGTTGCTTTTGCCAAGTTCGACGTCGTCATTCTTTTTGTCGCGCTGGTTCAGACGCTTGTAGTGGTTGTACACCGCTACGGCCAGAACCTTTTTCGCACGCTCCTGACCAATCACGTACTGATCAAGGATGCCGCTGATTTCTTTAGGCGAAGGCAATTTATGCGCGCTGCTTTCGGCCTGGGCTTCCTGCACCTCCTCTCGGATGATGTCATTGCACAGGTCGACGCACTCGTCGCAGATAAAGACCGAGGGGCCGGCAATCAATTTGCGTACTTCATGCTGGCTTTTGCCACAGAAGGAGCAATAGAGCAGCTTGCCGTTGTCCTCGCCGTTGCGGGTGTCAGTCATTCGTTCGATCCAAATCCGATAGGCTTGCAACACAAGATGAAGGCTATTGCGGGCTTTTTCAAGCCCGCCGGTGATCGGACCAGCCGACCCACCCTATTTTGAGCTGCTTAATTTAAGCGGGGCGCTGGTTGATCACTTCATCGATCAACCCGTACTCACGCGCGGCTTCTGCACTCATGAAGTTATCGCGGTTGGTATCGCGCTCGATTTCTTCAAGTGTGTGGCCGCTGTGCTTGGCCATCAGCGTGTTGAGACGCTCACGAATGAAGAGAATTTCCTTGGCATGGATTTCGATATCCGAAGCCTGGCCTTGGAAACCGCCCAGTGGCTGGTGAATCATCACGCGCGAATTCGGCAGGCAATAACGCTTGCCGGCGGCACCGGCCGTCAAAAGGAAGGCGCCCATGCTGCAGGCCTGACCAATACAGGTGGTCGATACATTGGGTTTGATGAACTGCATGGTGTCATAGATCGACATGCCCGCTGTCACCGAACCGCCCGGGGAGTTGATATAGAGATGGATGTCCTTGTCCGGGTTTTCCGCTTCAAGGAACAGCAATTGCGCACAAATCAGGTTGGCCATGTAGTCCTCTACCGGGCCAACCAGAAAAATCACTCGTTCCTTGAGAAGGCGCGAGTAGATGTCATAGGCGCGCTCGCCACGAGCAGACTGCTCGACAACCATCGGGACCAGGCCGCCAGCGGCCTGGATATCAGAGTTCTGCTGAATATACGAATTACGGAACATGCTCTGCAGTCACTCCCAAATAGTTATGTCTTGAATACGCATAAGCCAGCACGAAGGCTGGCTTATGGTGTGTGCTTCTTACCGCAAAAACGATCAGTCGGCTTGTGGAGCTTCTACCGGCTTGACTGCTTCTTCGTAAGAGACCGATTTGTCGGTCACGCTAGCTTTCTGCAGAACAGTATCCACAACTTGTTCTTCCAGCACAACCGAACGAACTTCGTTCAGTTGCTGGTCGTTCTTGTAGTACCAGGACACAACCTGCTCAGGCTCTTGGTAGGCCGAAGCCATTTCCTGAATCATTTCACGAACGCGGGCTTCGTCAGGCTTGAGGTCGAATTGCTTGACCACTTCAGCCACGATCAGACCCAGAACAACACGGCGCTTGGCTTGTTCTTCGAACAGCTCGGCCGGCAGTTGGTCAGGCTTGATGTTGCCGCCGAACTGCTGAACAGCCTGCACGCGCAGACGGTCAACTTCGTTGGACAGCAGCGCCTTAGGCACTTCGATCGGGTTGGTGGCCAGCAGACCGTCCATTACCTGATTCTTGACCTTGGATTTGATCGCCTGACGCAGTTCACGCTCCATGTTCTTGCGAACTTCGGTGCGGAAGCCTTCCAGGCCCGTTTCCTTGATGCCGAATTGAGCGAAGAATTCTTCGTTCAGTTCTGGCAGTTTCGGCTCGGAAACAGTGTTCACGGTCACGGTGAACTCAGCGGTTTTGCCAGCCAGGTCGAGGTTCTGATAGTCCTCCGGGAAGGTCAGGTTCAGCACGCGCTCTTCGCCGGCTTTAGCGCCAACCAGGCCGTCTTCGAAACCAGGGATCATGCGGCCGGAACCCAGCACCAGCTGAGTACCCTTGGCAGAACCGCCAGCGAACACTTCACCGTCAACCTTGCCAACGAAATCGATGTTCAGTTGGTCTTCGTTCTGAGCGGCGCGCTCAGCCACTTCGAAACGGGTGTTCTGCTTGCGCAGCACGTCCAGCATCTTGTCCAGATCGGCGTCAGCCACGTCAGCGCTCAGGCGCTCTACGGTGATGCCGTCGAAGCCAGCAACGGTGAACTCAGGGAACACTTCGAAAACTGCAACGTATTCCAGATCTTTGCCAGCTTCCATCGATTTAGGCTCGATCGAAGGAGCGCCAGCCGGGTTCAGCTTTTGCTCGACAACAGCTTCGTAGAACGAAGACTGGATCACATCGCCTACAGCTTCCTGACGCGCATCAGCACCGAAACGGCGCTTGATTTCGCTCATTGGCACTTTGCCTGGACGGAAGCCAGCAATCTTGGCCTTTTGGGCAGTCTGCTGCAGACGCTTGTTGACCTGAGTCTCGATGCGCTCAGCCGGCACGGTGATGCTCATGCGGCGCTCAAGAGCAGAAGTATTTTCAACAGAAACTTGCATGGATATTCCTCGTTGCACAGACGTTAGCCGGCCGTTTCCGACCCCAGAATCAAGGGCATGCATTCTAGTGGGTCAAACTCAAGAAGTCACCCTACTGAAAACGGGTAAAAAAGCAGCAGGCAATTTATAGGCGGGGACAAACGGTTGTGCCTCGCCCTGTTAGCAAATACAGCCAGTCACGCCAGGGCTCTGCACCAATCCTTCTATATATAGAAGAAGTTGCCAATCATCTCCCTGACAGCCGGTCTTGCGAGCAAGCCGGCGGGCGGCGCGGCATCATCGAGAAACATAAATACGACGAAACACCCCACCCCTGCGACCCAGGACATGCAGCCGCTTGACACTCGAACCGCTAAAACAAAAAAGGCGCCAGACTGTTAAATCTGGCGCCTCTCGAAATATGGGGTGGACGAAGGGGATCGAACCCTCGACAACGGGAGTCACAATCCCGTGCTCTACCAACTGAGCTACGCCCACCATATTGCCTTGCAAAGAAGCCAATCAACTCCCTTGCTGCGCCCCAACCAGGCCAACCGGCTTGAGTGAAGCTTTATTTGGTGCGGATGAAGAGACTCGAACTCTTACACCTTGCGGCGCTGGAACCTAAATCCAGTGTGTCTACCAATTCCACCACATCCGCGTTTGAAGCTGTTAAAGCAAAGGCGCCAGACTGTTAATCTGGCGCCTTTTGAAATATGGGGTGGACGAAGGGGATCGAACCCTCGACAACGGGAGTCACAATCCCGTGCTCTACCAACTGAGCTACGCCCACCATATCGCGCTACTTGTGCCAAAGCTGCCTAATGGCGCACCCGGCAGGACTCGAACCTGCGACCATCCGCTTAGAAGGCGGATGCTCTATCCAGCTGAGCTACGGGCGCCTTATTAATCTGTACTCTTGGAGGACTACAAACTAAGAGCTTTCCAGTCTCGCAGAACCGTAATTCCGCTTGACCTTCTCATCCAGTGCTAGGCTGTGCCCGACAAGTGCGACGAATAGTATAGAGCGCCCCGAAGGCCGTCAAATGCTTTTTATAAAAAATTCATTTAATTAAAGGGCTTAGAGGAATTTGCAGACCAAGCGCCTTTGCCCTCACCTCATGACATGCGAGAATGCGTTCTCTTTTTTTCCCCTCTCGATGGTTAATCACGCGCAATGACTGCACAACTAATCGACGGCAAATCGATCGCCGCCAGCCTGCGCCAGCAGATCGCCAAACGAGTCACCGAGCGTCGCGAGCAAGGCCTGCGCACCCCGGGCCTCGCGGTGATCCTGGTCGGCAGCGATCCCGCCTCTCAGGTTTATGTCTCGCACAAGCGTAAAGACTGTGAAGAGGTCGGCTTCATTTCCCAAGCCTACGACCTGCCTTCCGAAACCACTCAAGAAGCACTGACCGACCTGATCGATCGCCTGAACGACGATCCGGCAATTGACGGCGTTCTGCTTCAGCTTCCTTTACCTGAGCACCTGGATGCCTCCAAATTGCTGGAGCGCATTCGTCCAGATAAAGACGTCGACGGCTTCCATCCTTATAACGTCGGCCGCCTGGCCCAGCGCATCCCGTTGCTGCGTCCGTGCACCCCCAAAGGCATTATGACCTTGCTGGAAAGCACCGGTGTCGACCTTTACGGGATGGACGCGGTGGTCGTCGGAGCCTCCAACATCGTTGGCCGTCCGATGGCGATGGAATTGCTGCTCGCCGGTTGCACCGTGACCGTCACCCACCGCTTCACCAAGGATCTGGCCGGCCACGTCGGCCGTGCCGACCTGGTTGTCGTCGCCGCCGGCAAACCGGGCCTGGTCAAAGGTGAGTGGATCAAGGAAGGCGCGATCGTGATCGACGTCGGCATCAACCGCCAGGAAGACGGCAAACTGGTCGGTGACGTCATCTACGAAACCGCCCTGCCCCGCGCTGGCTGGATCACGCCGGTACCGGGCGGTGTTGGCCCGATGACGCGTGCCTGCCTGCTGGAAAACACGCTGTACGCGGCAGAAACACTGCACAGCTGAGTGCCTGCTTCGAAATAAGCGATGTACAAAAGAACCCCGCCAATGGCGGGGTTCTTTTTGCCTGGGGTGAAAGATCGACCATCCGCCGGAAAATGACTTTTTTTTCATGTTTCCAAGGACTTTCACCTCCTCCTTGAACAACCATCGACAGTTATTCAGCCATACTCCAGAATGTCGCGCTTTTTACGAAATAACCCGTTACATAACGGCTTATCAACACCTTATGAGTCCGCCAGCGTGAAAATCCGTCTTTCCATCCTGAGCCTATTTTTTGTATTTACAGGGACGTTCATCACGCCAATCGCCAGCGCCGCGGAGACCACCGCAGCCCCCCGAGACACGAAACAACTCAAGCTCGCTTCCGGCAGCTCTTTGCTGCTGGATATGCAGACCAACAAAGTCATCTATGCCAGCAACCCCGATGTGGTTGTCCCTATCGCCTCGGTCAGCAAATTGATGACCGGTCTGGTTGTGGTCGAAGCCAGGCAGAACATGGACGAGTACATCAATATCAACATCAGCGACACGCCAGAAATGAAAGGCGTGTTTTCCCGGGTCAAACTCAAAAGCGAATTGCCGCGCAGGGAAATGCTGCTGATCGCCCTGATGTCCTCGGAAAACCGTGCAGCGGCGAGCCTGGCTCATCATTATCCGGGTGGCTACGTCGCATTCATTGCCGCGATGAACGCCAAGGCAAAGGCGCTGGGCATGACCAGCACCCACTTCGTCGAGCCGACGGGCCTCTCCCCGCGTAACGTCTCTACCGCCCGCGACCTGAGCAAATTGCTGATCGCCGCACACAAATACCCGTTATTGACCGAGTTGAGCACCACCAAGGAAAAAACCGTCACCTTCCGCAAACCCAACTACAGCCTGGGTTTCCGTAACACCGACCATTTGGTCCGCAAGCCAAACTGGGACATCAAGCTGACCAAAACCGGGTTCACCAACGAAGCCGGTCACTGCCTGGTGTTGGTGACCAGCATGGGCAATCGCCAAGTGGCGCTGGTGATTCTCGACGCCTTCGGCAAGTACACGCATTTTGCCGATGCCGCCCGCATCCGCAGCTGGGTGGAAACCGGCAAAGGCGCAGACGTGCCGTCGGTAGCCTTGCAGTACAAGTCGGACAAGAACCTCAAGCACCGCCAGAGCGGTGTGGTTGAAGCCTCGAAATAAGTCAGCGACAGAAAAAACAAAGCCCCGATCATTCGGGGCTTTTTTTCGTCTGGCGTTAATCGTTGGGCAGCGGCATCTGATCGTCATCCGGAATGCCATCCCCGGCGCTTGGATCTTTCATGCCATGGGGATGCTCCGTCGGGACCACCATCGGACGGGCCAACGGATCCCTTAACGGATCGTTCGGATCCATCACCGGATCAACACCCTCTTCAGGGGTCGTTGGAACACTGTCCGGACGTTTGTCGTTGAAACTCGAATCAGTAGACATACGCACCTCACCAAGGGTTAGGGTTTCAGATCAGCGAGTGGGTCGTAAGGCTTCGCCGGAGCCTTGGGATTGTCGCCCGGCTTTACATCCCTCGGCGCCTTGGCAGGACCGATGGGATCGACCTGAGGGTCGGCGAGGTCCGGCGAATCGGGGTCGAATCCCAATTCGTCGCCCGAAGAATGTTCGGATGAATGCGGGCCGTCGGGGGTATTGGAATGTGCCATGGGGCGCCTCCTGGGATCTGGCCCGGAGAAACCGGGTCTTGTCCTTTAGAGGCCAGGCATGCCCGACGGTGCCGGGCACATGACGAACGGAAGCTTATTGTGCGGTCAACGCCTTCTTCGCGCGGGCAGCGGCCTGTTCCTGACCGGCCTGGCCAAGATCGCTCGCCGCCTTCAGCCAGCGCTGCTGATCAACGTTGGCAGGGATCTGATTGGGTTTCTGAATCAATACGGCCCAGCCGCCAGCATCCTTGAAAGAGGACTCAAACGAACTGAAGCTCATCAAGTTCCGGCGATTCATCCCGGCACGCAGCAACACCGTCTGCTTCTGGCGATTGTATCCGGCGAGAATGGCGTAACGCGGCTCAGCCCAGAGCGCCGAGCCTTCAGTGAAGCGCACCATCACCGGATAACCGGCCGCGACCTGGGTCAACAGCGCCGGCAAATGGCTGTCGAGGGGATACACCACCATCCCGTACTCACGCGCCAGGTTTTGCATATTCTGTTGCAGCTGTGCTTCGGCGCCGGGCAAGTGCAGGGGTTTTTGCAGCAACCCGGGCGTAATCACGATGCCCTGCTGTGCCAGCATGCTGGCCAATACCTGTGGCCCGCTCTGATAGTCCTGGCCACGGTAGAACGTGCCGCTGAGTTCTACCCGCTCGGGCAACCGCTTGATCTCCGGCGCCACACTCCCTGCGCATCCGGCCAAACCTGCAACGCAGCCGACAATCAGCGCCGCCGCTCGAATTCGAGAAAATACCCGCACGATCATCACTCTCTTGTTCAGACGCCAGTCAATACGCTCCCGGCTTGGCCGTCGATCATAGGACGCCACGCGGTGGCGGTATAGCCTTAACCTACAGTTGAGTGCATTCAATAGAGCGAACTGGTTGATGACAGCCGACCTTTGGTCAATAGCCTGAAACACAGCAGCGACTAGACTGTCATTTGCAAAGAGTGTGTGCCCGATGCAGGGCAAAGAGGAGGCACTGATGAGCCTGACAATGACAATCGTGATGTTGATTTCCGGCTGGCTGGCCGTGGCCGCCGCCATGCTGTGGGGCGTTTTGCGGATTACCCGTCGGCACCATCACCACCCCGTTCAATCGGCGCCTTTGGCGAAGACCGACAAACCACCGGTCCACCACGCGACCGCGCACTGATCCTTCGGATTCGCCAACAAAAACGGCCGCCTGGGCTCTTTCGAGCGCAGGCGGCCGTTTCGTTTTTCCGCGGGTTAAGCTTCAGCCGCTATTTTCTTCTGCTTGGCCCGACGCGACATCATGTTCAAGCCCTCGATGGTCGCCGAGAAAGCCATGGCCGCATAGACGTAGCCTTTAGGCACGTGAGCCCCGAAACCTTCAGCGATCAGTGTCATACCGATCATGATCAGGAAGCCCAGCGCCAGCATCACCACGGTCGGGTTGTCGTTGATGAATTTGGCCAGAGGATCAGCCGCCAGCAACATCACCAGCACCGACACCACTACGGCGATGATCATGATCGGCAAATGCTCGGTCATGCCCACAGCGGTAATGATGCTGTCGATGGAAAACACCATGTCCAGCATCAGGATCTGACCGATCGCGGCAGCAAAGCCCAGGGTCACGGTCGAGGTCGCCGACATCGGATCATCCGGGGCCGGGTCCATGCTGTGATGGATCTCGGTAGTCGCCTTCCACAACAGGAACAGGCCACCGGCGATCAGGATCATGTCCTTCCAGGAGAACGCATGGCCGAGAATATCGATCACAGGCTCGGTCAACTGGACGATGAACGCGATAGTGCTCAGCAGGCCCAGTCGCAGAATCAGCGCCATGCCGATACCGATGCGGCGTGCTTTCTGCCGATGCTGCTCGGGCAGCTTGTTGGTCAGGATCGAGATGAAGATCAGGTTATCGATGCCGAGCACGATTTCCATGACGATCAACGTGGCCAGGGCGACCCAGGCGGTGGGGCTTGCAGCAAGTTCTAAAAGATATTCCATGGGTCAGTCCTGACTCGTTGTAGACGGTTTAGATTTCCTGGGACGAAGATTCGGTTTTGCGCTGGTCTTCGGCCGATGATTCTTTCTTGCTGATCAGGCCGCCGGTGGCATCACTGATCGCTTGTTCGGCGGCTTTGTGGGTGTCGTCGATCGCCTGTTTGGCGGATTCGGCAGCCTTGCCCATCAATTGCTGCGCGCTTTTCTCGGCCTGGTCGCAACCGGCCAATACCAGTAAAGACGCAATCAACAGTGCCGTGGTTTTAAGCTTCATGATGCTTTCCTCGATAGAACAAAACGGGCCGAAACGATGGCCCGTTGATAGCGAGGCATTCTAGGGAGGCAAACACTTCAGGAAAATTCGTATTTTTAGCGGTTATACTTCGGTTTTTACGAACTGTAGGCCGTCATGCTCAACTATCGCCAATTGCATTACTTCTGGGTGGTGGCCAAGACCGGCAGCATCGTGCGCGCCTGCGAGCAGCTGAACCTGACGCCCCAGACCATCAGCGGGCAGATTTCCCTGCTCGAACAAACCTATGGCATCGAGCTGTTCCGGCGGGTCGGTCGCCAGCTTGAGCTGACGGAGGCCGGGCGTCAGACCCTGCCCTACGCCGAGCAAATGTTTCAGCTGGGCGGCGAACTGGAGTTGATGCTGCGGGCACAACCCAATGAACAGCAGATCCTGTTTCGGGTGGGCGTCGCCGATGTGGTGCCCAAATCCATCGTCTATCGCCTGATCGCACCGACCATGGAGTTGAGTGAACCGCTGCGCATCACCTGCCGCGAAGACAAACTGGAACGGCTGCTCGCCGACCTGGCGATCCAGCGCCTGGACCTGGTGATTTCCGACAGCCCGATGCCCTCGCACCTGGACATCAAGGGTTACAGCCAGAAACTCGGTGAATGCGGGATCAGCTTCTTCGCCACCGCCGAGTTGGCAGCACAGTACGGTCAGGATTTCCCACGCAGCCTGCACGGCGCACCACTGCTGATTCCCGGGCCGGAAACCGTGGTGCGCAGTCGCTTGCAGCGCTGGTTTGCCGAGCAGCAAATCCAGCCGCGCATTGTCGGCGAGTTCGACGACAGCGCGCTGATGCAGGCTTTCGGTCAATCGGGCAGCGGGATTTTCATCGGCCCGAGCGTGATTGCCGACGAAGTGAAACGCCAATACGGCGTGGAGTTGATTGGCCAGACCGACGCCGTGACGGAGTCGTTCTACGCCATTTCCGTGGAACGCAAGGTCAAGCACCCCGGCATCGTGGCGATTACCGAAGGTGCCCGACGCGAGCTGTTTACCGAGCTGTGAAGGTCAGGCGCAGATCTCGCGAGGTTTCATGGTCATCAGCGCCATGGCCAGGAGAATCGAAACCAGGATAAACGCGGCAGCCGCAAAACCCAGCCCGCCCAGGCCAACGCTGTCGATCACCCGTCCGCCGACCATCGCACCCAGGCCGATCCCGAGGTTGGCCCCGGCGATGTTCAGCGACGCGGCAAAGGCCGGTGCCTCGGGCGCGGCCTTCATCAATCGCACATGACTGACCAGGAACAACGCCGCCTGAGTCACGCCCCAGATGCCCATCGCCGCCGCCAGACCGAGCGGGGAATGAATGTTCGGTACCAACGCCACCATGCCGGCGATCATGAACGTGCAGAACATCATCGAAGCCATCAACGGATGACGATCCACCGCGCGACCACCCAACGAGTTGCCGATCAGACCGACCGCGCCGAAGCCCATCAGGCACCAGCCGACCACCGTACCGTTGAAACCTGCGAGGCGCTCAAGGATGTCCGCCAGGTAGGTGTAAGCGGTAAACATGCCGCTGAACACCAGGATCGACAGAAGCACATGGCCCAGCATCAACGGGCTGCGCAAGATCTTGAACTGCGAACGGAAGCTCACCTGATGCTGATGCAGGTTGGTTTTCGGCAGGTAGATAAACAGCAGCAACGCCTTGGCAAACGCGATCACCGCCAGAATGCCGAAGGCACTGCGCCAGCCGAACGCATCGGAAATCAACGTGCCCACCGGAATGCCGAACACCGTGGCACAGACAATGCCGAAACCGATTTTGGCAATTGCCCGCCCGGCGTAATCCGGCCCGACGATGTCCACGGCGGTTTCACTGGCCAGCGCCCAGAACACCGGCAACCCCAACGCGGGGATCAAGCGGGCGATGGCCATCACCCAGATGTTCGGCGCAAACGCCGCGAGGGTGTTGGCCAGGCCGAACATGATCAGCACCGAGATGAACAGCTTGCGCCGCTCGAACCTGGCGAAGTACGCGGTCAGGAACGGCCCGAACGCGGCGACGGTAAAGGCGAACAGGGTCACCAGCAAACCTGCTTGGGGGATGCTGACTTCAAGGTCTCGGGCAATCGCCGGCAACAGGCCGACGATGACGAATTCCGTGGTCAGCACGGTAAAACCGGCGGCCGACAACAGAAGGATGGGCAACAGCATGCAGAACTCCAGAAAACGACAACACCAGCGATAGCCCGAAGGCCCACTGGCATGACTTGAAAATGAGGATGCGCAATCTTAACAGAGTGTTTCCGATCAGGGTTGCACGAACCTGCCGATCTCGTTGATCACGCGGGCGGCAGATCGTCACAGGTCTGAAGGATCAAGACCACGCTGTGATAAAGTCCGCGCCCTGCGATACGTACACCTTGTTCATCGGCCATTCACTGGCATTGATGTCGCGACACCCCCGCACCTAATAATCAGAGATGCCGTTTTATGACTGCTTCATCCCCTTCGCTATTGCAACGCTTGAAACGCTTGAGCCTGGTCTCGCAAATCGTCATCGGCCTGATCGCCGGGATTGCCCTGGCGCTGATCGCGCCTGAGGTGGCGAAATCCACGGCATTCATCGGCAAGGTCTTCGTTTCGGCACTCAAAGCCGTCGCGCCGATTCTGGTGTTCGTGCTGGTGATGGCGTCGATCGCCAACCATAAGCACGGCCAGGAAACCCACATCCGGCCGATTCTGTTTTTGTACTTGCTGGGGACGTTTGCCGCCGCGGTGGTCGCGGTGGTTGCCAGCATGATGTTCCCGTCCAGCCTGGTGCTGTCCACTCATGACGTCGCCGTGACTGCGCCGGGCGGCATCAGCGAAGTGCTGCAAAGTCTGCTGCTCAGCGTGGTCGACAACCCGGTCAGTGCGCTGATGAACGCCAACTTCATCGGCATTCTGGCCTGGGCGATCGGCATGGGCGTTGCGATTCGCCATGCCGGTGACACCACTCGCGAGGTGCTCGGCGACCTGTCCAATGGCGTGACCCTGATCGTGCGCCTGGTGATTCGTTTCGCACCGCTGGGGATCTTCGGCCTGGTCGCGTCGACCTTGGCCACGTCTGGCTTCGGGGCGTTGATCGGCTACGTGCATCTGCTGGCCGTGCTGCTGGGCTGCATGTTGTTTGTCGCGCTGGTGATGAACCCGCTGATCGTGTTCTGGAAACTGCGCCGCAACCCGTATCCGCTGGTGCTGATGTGCTTGCGAGAAAGCGGCATCACCGCGTTCTTTACCCGCAGCTCGGCGGCGAACATTCCGGTCAACCTGGAATTGAGCAAGCGCCTGGGCCTGCATGAAGACACTTACTCGGTATCGATTCCGCTGGGTGCGACCATCAACATGGCCGGCGCGGCGATTACCATCACCGTGCTGACCCTGGCGGCCGTGCATACCCTGGGCATCGCCGTGGATATCCCGACAGCCATTCTGCTCAGTGTGGTGGCGGCGATCTGTGCGTGTGGTGCTTCGGGCGTGGCCGGTGGTTCGTTATTGCTGATCCCGCTGGCGTGCAGCCTGTTTGGCATTCCGAGTGAAATCGCCATGCAGGTGGTAGCGGTGGGTTTCATTATTGGTGTGTTGCAGGATTCCGCGGAGACGGCGCTGAACTCGTCCACGGATGTGCTGTTCACCGCCGCGGCTTGCCTGGGTGAAGAAGCAAAAGCCGAACGCCTGGCCTGACCCACATCTCTGTGGGAGCGAGCCTGCTCGCGAATGCCGACCAACACTTAACGATGATGTTGGCTGATGTACCGCCTTCGCGAGCAGGCTCGCTCCCACAGGATCTGCGGCATCGTTGAATAATACTTACCCATGAAAAAGCCCCCGCAACGTCAGGCTGCGGGGGCTTTTTTGTGCGCGGGCGGTTTAGAACGCGCCCATGTAATCGCGCTTGCCCACTTCCACACCGTTGTGACGCAGCAGTGCGTAAGCGGTGGTGACGTGGAAGAAGAACTGCGGCAGGCCGTAGGTCAGCAGGTAAGCCTGGCCACTGAAGCGCTTCTCTTTCGGCGTGCCTGGACGCGTCACGATCTCGATGCCTTCCTTGCCGTCGATCTGCTCTGGCTTGATCTCGCCGATGTAGGCCAGAACCTTGGTGATCAGGGCTTGCAGTTCAGCGAAGGTGGTTTCGGTGTCGTCGTACTTCGGCACTTCGATCTCGGCCAGGCGCGAGGACACGCCTTTGGCGAAATCAACGGCGATCTGCACCTGACGCACCAGCGGGAACATGTCCGGGTACAGGCGGGCTTGCAGGAATGCGTTCGGGTCGATGTTCTTGGCGGTGGCGTGGGCTTCGGCCTTGTTCAGAACGTCGCTCAGGGCGTTGAGCATTTGTTTGAAAACAGGAACGGAAGCGGCATACAGGGAAATAGTCATGACAGTCTCGTGTGGTGACAGGAGGAAAACGTGGGCCGATTATAGCCATGCCCGCCCCTCCTGCGGCTTGTCTTTTATCCAGCAAGGATTAGGCTAGGCGGCTTCGACTGCATGCTTCGATTGCATAGGGAAAAGCGCGATGAGCACTGAGCAAGAAACGACCTTCGACGAGCCGCGCCTCAACAGCACGGAAATCCGCATTCTGGGCTCGTTGATCGAGAAGCAGGCCACCAGCCCGGAAACCTATCCGCTGACCCTCAATGCGCTGGTGATTGCCTGCAACCAGAAAACCAGTCGCGAACCGGTGATGAACCTCACTCAGGGCCAGGTCGGCCAGAGCCTGCGCGCCCTTGAAGGCCGCGGGTTTACCAAACTGGTGATGGGCAGCCGTGCCGATCGCTGGGAACATAAGGTCGACAAGGCACTGGAACTGGTGCCGTCCCAGGTGATTCTGACGGGGCTGTTGTTTTTGCGCGGTCCGCAGACGGTCAATGAACTGCTGACCCGCAGCGCACGCATGCATGAGTTTGAAGATGCCGAGCAGGTTGTGCATCAACTGGAACGTCTGATTGCTCGCGGATTGGCACTGCTGATTCCGCGTCAGGCCGGCCAGCGGGAAGACCGCTATATGCATGCGCTGGGGGATCCGGCGGATATCGAAGTCATCCTCGCCGCCCGGCAAAACCCGGCCGAACGCAGTGCCGGTAGCGGTGTGTCGGTTGAACGAATCGAAGAGCTCGAAGCGAGGATTGCCGCACTCGAAGAGCGCCTGGCGCGCCTCGAATAACCAACGTTGTGATTTGTAAGGAGCTTGCCCGCGAAAGCGATTCAACATTATCGTCGAACTGAAAATCGCCTTCGCGGGCAAGCCTCGCGCCTACTAAAGGGAGTGCTACTCGCCGTCCCAGTAATCCACGCCATCGCCCGGCCGGGCGATGGCGACGAAGCCTGAGGGATTACCTTCGGCGTCGACCTTGAAGTGGTCCATCACCACGTATTTGCCGGAATCCGGGTACTCGCAAATCTCCGGCGATTGCTGAGTGCTGACCGCCAGGTAGCGCAGTTCGCCCTTGCTGGTGTTGATGATCTGGTGCGCCGCTTCAGGACCGCCCGGCGGGCAGGCGATCACGTCGCCGGCGCGGATCGGAAACCGTTCGGCACCGAGGCGCACCTCCCCTTCCCCGGCCACGACGTAAAACATCTCCTCGTTGACCCGATGACTGTGAAACGGGCTGCCACGCATGCCCGGTTCCAGCACGTATAACCGATAACCGAGCTTTTGCGACCCCAACTGCTGGCCGACACGGGCCATTCTTTGCTGGTAGCGGCCAGCGGTATCACCGGTGGGCGCCAGGGCTTCGGGCAACGGTTCGAGTTCGACCTGATTCAGGTTGAGAATGGGGGGATGCATGGGAACCTCGGGCACGGTTTGTTGGTTGGGGCGGCAAGTCTTTGCTGGCGGGGAGTATAGGCGGCAGATGCACTTGAGAGACCGAGTTGCGCCCATCGCGAGCAGGCTCGCTCCCACAGGGTTTTCTGTCGGACACAAAAAATGTGTACGACGCCAATCCATTGTGGGAGCGAGCCTGCTCGCGATGAGGCCGGTACAGCCAACCAATAATCTGAAGGATCAACCGCGAGCAAACTCCACCGCTTTCTTGAACTGCTCATCCGTCGGCCGCACGCCGGTGTACAGGACAAACTGCTCCAGCGCCTGGATCGCGATCACTTCCAACCCGGTAATGACGCGTTTGCCCTCGGCGCGACCGCGCACGATCAGCGGTGTTTCCGAGGGAATCGCCACCACATCGAAGACAGTTTCGGCAGCCGCGATGGTTTCAGCGTCGAACGCCAGTTGATCGGCCTCGGGACCGCCGCTCATGCCGATCGGCGTGACGTTGATCAACATCTGCGGACGCTGAGAGCCCAGTTCCGCCTGCCACTGATAGCCCAGTGATTCAGCCAACGCCCGCCCGGCCTGTTCGTTACGGGCCACGATCACGCCGTTTTGATAGCCGCCATCACGCAAGGCACTGGCCACGGCTTTGGCCATGCCGCCGCTGCCGCGCAGGGCAAAGGTCGATTCCTTCGGCACCTGATGGGTTTCAAGCAGCTGGGCGATGGCGATGTAATCGGTGTTGTAGGCTTTGAGATGGCCATGGGTGTTGACGATGGTATTGATCGATTGAATGGCCGCTGCGGACGCGTCCAGCTCATCGACCAGCGCAATGCAGGCCTCCTTGAACGGCATCGACACGCCGCAGCCACGAATACCCAGCGCACGAATGCCGCCAACAGCACCCGGCAGATCCTGACTGCTGAACGCCTTGTAGTAGAAATTCAGGCCCAACTGTTCATACAGATGATTGTGAAACCGCAGGCCGAAATTGCCGGGACGCCCGGAAAGCGACATGCACAGCTGGGTGTCTCGGTTGGGGTTCATCTGCATGAAATATCTCCTTCATAAGCACTTTCAGATGGACGGGATGAGCCATTCCATCGAATTCTGATCGATCATAACGGCGTGCCCGCGCAGGGTGGCAGCGGCCGTAAAGAAGCCGGTACAGACCTTACACAAAATTTACCCAACGGCTGTGCTGATTTTCAAAAAAACGCTGTCTTAGAGGTATCCCCGCGACGATCCTTGGGTCTATTGCAGACGCAAGCGCCGGGTCGAAGAACCGAGGAATTATCATGATCCGTAAAATCCCCACAGTTGCCTTGCTGCTCGGTGCTCTTGCTATTACAGGGCAGGCAGAGGCTGGCGGCGGTCACGGTTGGCAGGGTCCAGCGGTATTTGGCGCGATCGTTGGTTCGGCAATCGTCGGCTCGGCCATCATCAACAGCAACCGACCGGTGTATGTACAGCAACCGGTCTACGCCCAGCCTCAGCCGGTTTACATACAACAGCCACCACCGGTTTATTACCAGCCTGCGCCGGTCTACGTGCAGCAACCGGTCTACTACGCACCACCGCCGGTTTACTACGGCCCGCCCCGTGGTTATTACGGTCCACCGCGCGGTTACTACGGCCATCCCCACGGTTATGGCCGCTGGTAACAGACTCATCAGGCCCCGCCTAATCAGCGGGGCTTTTTTGTGACCGTTCGTCGGCGAAGGTCTGGAAAAATCGCGCCAATGTCGCTGTGGAGACAGTGTGGACGGTTCAAGTTGGCAAGATTGACTCGACCGCCCTTCCCCCGACTTGGGAAAAACGGTCATATTTATGTCATGTCAGCTCCGCAAGCTTGGATCTGTACGTAAACAACAGGTTGATAAAAACAAGGACGACCTCATGCCCACGCAAAACCCGCACCGCATTGTCGGCTTGTGCACTTCCAGCAAGGTGTACAACGCTTTGACCGAACTCAAGCACCTGGAAGGCCATCGCAGCGCCAAGTTTCTTTCGCTGCTGGCCGAAAACCTGGTGCGCAAAGGCCTGCTCAACGAGCAGGAAGTGGTCCATATGCTTGACCTGGTGGTCGACTGAGCTGAAAACTCATTGGCGTCAATGACGACTATCGAAAGTGTTGATTGTCCGTTAACGAGGCAGGTCCGTAAGGTAGCTCCATCGATTGATGGAGGTATTTATGTCCCAGGTTCAGATCATGTCCGTAATTGGCAGCGCCGTTCCCGCACCGCTCAGAGAGCTAGGATTGCTCGCCTGTTGGTATCTGGTGCAGGACGGCGAACCGATCAGCGGACCGCTCACTTCGCTGCCGGCCGCCAAGGCACTGTCGCAACAAATCGGCCAGGGGCAGCTCAGCGCTTAAGGCAGCTGCACCCTTGGTTTGGTTTCGATGAAGATCGCCCAGCTCGACATGAACAACGCCGCGATCAGCGGCCCAATGACAAAGCCGTTCAGGCCGAAAATGGCCAGACCGCCAAGGGTCGAGATGAGGATCAGATAGTCCGGCATCTTCGTGTCCTTGCCCACCAGGATCGGGCGCAGCACGTTATCCACCAGGCCGATCACAAAAACCCCGAACAACCCCAGCACCACCCCTTGCCAGATCGCCCCTGTGAACAGGAAGAACGCCGCCACCGGTGCCCAGACAATCCCGGCCCCCACGGCTGGCAACAGCGATAGAAACGCCATCAATACCGCCCAGAGCAACGCGCTCGGGATGTCCAGAAACCAGAAAATCAAACCGCCCAATGCGCCCTGCGTAATCGCCACCAGCAGGTTGCCCTTTACGGTCGCCCGCACCACACGGTTGAACTTCAGCTGCAAACGGCGTTTCTGGTGCTCCTGCAACGGGACGGCGGAGCGAACTTTACGCGCCAGTTCCGCACCGTCTCGCAGGAAGAAGAACAGCAGGTAGAGCATGATGAAAAAACCCACCACAAAATCGAACGTGCCTTGACCGAAACTGAAGACTTGCGTGGCGACAAACTCATTGCCCGTCACCGCACTCTTGATGATTTTCTCCCGCAGCCCGTCCAGCTCGCCGAGCCCGGCCCGATCCAGCAAATGCTGGAAGTACGGCGGCAGGCTGTGTTTGAAATGCGTCACATACCCCGCGATGTCCAGCTCGCCGCTTTCGATGCTCTTGTACAGCGCAGCCCCTTCCTGAACCAGCAAGATGCTGAGGATAATCACCGGCAGGATCGCGATCACCAGGCAGATGCTCAGGGTGAGCAACGACGTCAGGTTGCGCGGCCAGCTGAACTTCAGTTGTATCCGGCGTTGCAGCGGCGCGAACAGAATCCCGAGGATCACCGCCCAGAACACCGCGCCGTAGAACGGCAGCAAAATCCAGATAAAGGCGGCGGTGACCACCCCGAGCAAGATCACCAGCGATTTGTTGTGTACCGTCTGTTCGTTCATGTCCGATCCATGTCAGTGCGCTCTCGTATTGAAGAGCCGTGCTGATGCTTAGTCCGCCACGGTTCGCGCGAGTGCCATCCGTTTGTTCATCAAGCATAGATCCAGATCAATGAACCTCGCGGGCAAGGCGATTACCCTCCCGGACTTTTGCGATCGACACTGCCATGACGCTCCTTGCCCCAGAACTGCTCGCTCCCGCCGGCACCTTGAAAAACATGCGATACGCCTTCGCCTACGGTGCCGATGCGGTCTACGCCGGCCAGCCACGTTACAGCCTGCGGGTGCGCAACAACGAATTTGACCACGCCAATCTCGCGCTCGGCATCAAAGAGGCACAGGCCCAAGGCAAGCGCTTCTATGTGGTGGTGAACATTGCGCCGCACAACGCCAAGCTCAAGACCTTCCTCAACGACCTGGCCCCCGTGATTGCCATGGCCCCGGATGCGCTGATCATGTCCGACCCGGGCCTGATCATGCTGGTACGCCGACACTTCCCGCAGATGCCGATTCACCTGTCGGTACAAGCCAACACGGTGAACTGGGCCAGTGTCGAGTTCTGGCAGCAACAGGGCTTGAGCCGGATCATCCTGTCCCGGGAACTGTCGCTGGAAGAAATCGCCGAGATCCGCCAGCACGTCCCGGCGATGGAGCTGGAGGTCTTTGTCCATGGCGCGTTGTGCATGGCCTATTCCGGCCGCTGCCTGTTATCGGGCTACATGAACAAGCGCGATGCCAATCAGGGCAGCTGCACTAACGCCTGTCGCTGGAAGTATTCGGCGACGCAAGCCACGGAAAGTCAGCTCGGTGAAATCGTTCAGCAATTCCAGCCCGAGCCGACCCTGGGCATCGGCGCACCGACCGACCAGGTGTTCCTGTTGCAGGAAGCCAATCGCCCGGACGAATTGATGCCGGCCTTCGAGGACGAGCACGGCACCTACATCATGAACGCCAAGGACCTGCGCGCCGTTCAGCATGTCGGGCGGCTGACGCAGATGGGCGTGCACTCGCTGAAGATCGAAGGCCGGACCAAATCGCACTTCTATTGCGCACGCACCACGCAGGTCTATCGCCGGGCGATTGATGATGCCGTGGCCGGCCGCGAATTTGATCGCAGCCTGATGACGGATCTGGAGTCCCTGGCCCAGCGCGGCTACACCGAAGGCTTCCTGCGCCGGCATGTGCATGACGAATACCAGAACTATCAGCACGGCAGCTCGGTTTCAGAGCGCCAGCAGTTTGTCGGCGAGTTGACCGGCGAGCGCCGTGATCGCCTGGCGCAAGTGAAGGTCAAGAACCGGTTCAGCCTGGGCGATCACATGGAACTGATGACGCCCCAGGGTAATTTCCACTTCGATCTGCATCAGTTGCAGAACATCAAAGGTGAAGCGATCGAAGTGGCGCCGGGGGATGGGCACACGGTGTATGTGCCGATTCCGGATGCGGTGGATTTGAAGTTCGGGTTGTTGATGCGGGATGTGGGCGTGTAGATCCGTACCAAAGATCGCCGTCTGCGCCCGCGCCTACGCAAATTCCTCACGCAACATCGCCACAAACGCTTCCCGCGCCGGGTGAACCCCGGCGTTTTCATGCCAGTAAAACAGGTTGTCGATCGCCGTCAGCTCAGGGAACTCAAACCCCGCGCACCCCGCCCCTTTGGCGTACTGTTCAAATACCCCTTTGGGCACCAGCGCGACGCCGGCCCCGGCGCTGACACACCCGACTATCGCGCCATAACTGGCCAGACTGACAATCGGCAGCGCCTGCCCCTGCCGCAACAACCAGTGCTCCAGCGCCGCCCGGTAAGGACAGCCTTGCGGCCACATGAACACGGTCTTGTCCTGCAAGTCGGCGATATCGCGCACCGGCCCCAGGGATGTCGAGGCTATAAGCAGCAGCTCTTCGCGGTACATCGGCGTGCGCTTGAGCAGCGAGCGCTCGACATCCACCGCGACGATCGCGCCGTCGAGCCGATGATTGAGGGTGTCATCGAGCAGTTGGCTCCAGGTTCCGGTGGTCAGTTCCAACGCGACGCCAGGATATCGCTTGTGAAACTTGGCCAGCAGACGCGGCAGGCGACCGGTGGCCGAGGATTCGATGGCGCCGATGCGTAGCGGGCCGGACGGTTCGGCCGAAGGGTCCACCGCCCGTTTGGCTTCAACAGTCAGCGCCAGAATTTTCGAGGCGTATGACAGAAACGTCTGGCCCGCCGGGCTGATACGCAAGCCTCGGCCCTCGCGTAGAAACAGCGCCACCCCCAACTCGGCTTCCAGCGACTTGATGCGTGCCGTGATGTTCGACGGCACGCAATGCAACAGCTCCGCCGCCCGGGCGATGCTGCCGACCTCGGCAACGGTCTTGAACATGCGAATCTGCGCCAACTCCATACATCACCCAAAGTGAACAGTTGCCGCAGTATAAGTCAGTTGTTGCGAATGGTCAGACTTCTGATACTCGGTGCATCAACCCACCGGTAATCGACCATGAAGCCCTCCACGCACACCCTGAAAATTCTCTTGGCCATGGCGTTTGTCGTCGCCTGCTGGGGCTTCTCACCGACCGGCATCCACATCGGCTTGCAGGCCTACGACCCCGGCCACTTGGCGCTGCTGCGCTTTCTGATCGCTTCGGTGTTCATGGCGGTCGTCGCCGCCTTCAAAGGCATCAGTCTGCCGAAGCTTGGCGATCTGCCGTTACTGTTCGTCCTTGGTTTTTTTGCCGTGAGCCTTCACCACGTCGCCTTGAATATCGGCCAGCAAAATGTCAGCGCCGGCGCCTCCAGTGTGCTGGCGCAATCGACCCCGTTGTTCAGTACCTTGCTGGCGCGTTTCGTGTTCAAGGACCGGGTCAGCGCCTGGCGCTGGGGGTGTGTCTTGTTGGGATTGATCGGCGTGGTGATTGTGGTGGCCGGTGATCGAGGGCTGGGCAGCATGGATGCGCACGGGTTGCTGATCTTGCTGGCGGCGGTGTCGTGGAGTTTCTACTTCGCCTTGCAAAAGCATCATTGCGCTCGCTACGACGGGTTGACGCTGGTCTGCTACACGGTCTGGTCGGGCACGGCGCTGTTGCTGATTTACCTGCCGGGGCTGGCCGGCAAAGTCGCCAGCGCGCCGATGCAGGTGCAAATGACCGTGGTTGCCTTGGGCGTGTTTCCCAGCGCCCTCGCCTACCTGGCCTGGGCATTTGTACTGGCCCACATCGATTTGAGTCGCGCGACCATGACGCTGTATCTGATTCCGCCCACCGCCATGGCGATTGCAGCGTTTGCCTTGGGCGAGCAGCCAACGTTGATGGTCGGGATAGGTGCGATGGTGGTGCTGATCAGCGTGCTGGCGTTGAATCTGGAGCGGCGTTCCGCCGTCATCGCGGCGCCGCCCGCCCGGCCATGACTGCACGCCATGCGAATTAAAGAATCGCCTGGCGATGCCGACGTCCTCTGTTCACATGAACGTGACGCCATCGCCTGGAAATGCTTATGACCCGTTTCGCTGCTGCCTGTGTGCTAGGGATATTGTCCGGTTGCGCCAGCCCGCCACCCGCGACTCCCGCCACACCTCCCTACCGGCAGCCGGTACTGACGGTGCAAGAAGTGTTCAAGAAAACGCCACTGGAAAACTCGGTGATGCGTAACGGCGATACCCTCAGCTTTCAAGTCCACACACCGGCTTACACTCGCGATGGTTTACCGAGCGTTGTACAGCTGCAAGCGGACTGCAAGGTGCCCGATGTCAAACTACTGTTCCTCGACAACTTCCCCATCGCGACGACGGATGGCAGCCACCAACACACACCGCTGACCGTACTGATTCCCAAGGAACTGGCAACCGAACTGGCCAGCAAGCCGCACTTCAGCGAAGCCTGTGCGCGCACCGCAGCGTCGGACTGGCGCATTGTCCATCGCACTGAAGCCGCTCGCTGGGTGATGATCGACGTCAACAGCCTGAAAATCGAGGGCAACGTCAGGCGGTTCTGGGGCGGATTCGACGAACCCGTGCTGCTCACCGACAAGCCCAACCTGCAACTGTTCGGACAGACTCGCGAGCGCTACGAAGTCGATTGCGCACGCAAGACCTATCGAGTGTTGAGCTCATTCCAGCTTGGCCCGAATGATCGGGTGTCCATGGGCGGGGTACTGAACAACCCGTCGCAGGCCTTCGCCCAAGGCAGCGCGGACACCCAGACCTTGCTGAGCGCTGCGTGCACCGCACCCTCGCCGCGCTCGACACTGCCTGCGTATGTCGCCCGCGCCAAACTTCCCGCTGAGCTACCAGATAGAACCTGTGTCCGCTTCGGTATTGAAAGCCATCACCGATTTAAAGCTTGCGCCGCCCACCCGGACACTCAAGCGCACGGTGTCGAAGATCAATAACACGCACTTTTATTTTTCAAACTCAAGCACGGAAAATGCGCTGGTGTTCGACACCGACGCTCAGAGCGGACAATTGCGCGAGCGCCGGGAACAGGCTCCCGTCGGCCGGTACATCGTCAGTTTCAGGGGCTTGTTGCCACTGGCAGAACAATACTCGCTGACAGAGAGCAAGCGAAACAGACCACCGTTATCCACCGTCACCGACACTCAGCAACTGAGTTTCACCGGCGATTGGCAACGCATGCCGGTGGGTGCGTCACTGGAAATGCGTGCCAGCAAACGGGAACGAAGCACCCTCGACGGCGAAACAATGAAACGGGAAAGTGTGCAATGCACCGTGCAGCGTGTGCTCGACGCAGCCCAGGTCAACAGCGAACTGAAAGGCCCCGCCAAAGAACTGCGCTGTCAGTTTGACCTTGGCCAGAAGATCAAACGTGACAGCAAGATTTTCTACCTTGAAGACTACGCTTACTTCTTTGTGTCCTCGTCCAAGTTAGGGGGCACCGAGAGTCGAGTCAGGCTGGTCAAGGTCGAACAGTAAAGAAAAACCCGGCACAGTGGCCGGGTTCTTTTTATCGCCTGTCATCGGATAAAGGGGTTGGCTCATCCGCCGGCGGTACGTCCTCGTCAGCAGCCGGATCCTTCCAGTCTTCAGGTCGATCGGCGTCTGCGGCCGCCGGGTCCAGTGAAGGGTCCCTACCAGGCGGAGCATCGTCATCCAGCGTCGGCTCGTCAGTGCCGGGCATGGGTCTGGTGGGGTCGGTATTGGGTGTTCCACCCTGGAGCATTGAGTCGTTTGCCATGACGCACCTCACTGATGAGGTCCAGAAAATCCGGGCCGTACTGGTTGGAAGCGGGTGCGGGAATAGCGTGCTATCAACTGGACAAACGGTTGTCAGGCACCGGCCGAAAACCGGTCGCGGCTGTTGGTCAGGTGCAGCCACATGGCGGCCCGCGCAGCGTCCGGGTCCTGGCGTTTGATCGCGTTGAGAATTGCCTCGTGCTCGAGGTTGGCCAGTTGCCCGAGTTTGCTCAAATCCGCCGCGCCGCGTTCGGCGGCATTGACCCGGGTCCGGGGAATCATGGCGCTGCCCAGGTGCTGCATGATTTCGGTGAAGCACACATTGCCGGTGGCTTCGGCGATCAGCAGGTGGAAGCGCTTGTCGGCCTCGACGCAGCTGTCGTTGTTGGCGAGCAGGCTCTGATAGTCGTCGAGCGCTTCGCGCATCTGCATCAACTGCTGATCGGTACGACGGCTCGCCGCCAACGCGGCAGCCTGGGTTTCCAGGCCCATGCGCAACTCCAGAATGCTGCGCACTCCCAGCGCGGTATCGACATTCAATCGCAGCCCCTGCTCCGGTGCGCGCTCCAGCACGAAGGTGCCGATGCCGTGACGGGTTTCCACCAGGCCTGAGGCCTGCAACTTCGAGATCGCCTCACGCACCACGGTGCGGCTGACCCCGTGCTCCTGAACAATCGTGTTCTCCGACGGCAGCTTGTCTCCCGGCAACATCTGCCCGAGCAAGATGCTCTGGCTCAGTTTGGCCACCAGGTCATGGGCCAGGTTGTGGGTGCGCTTGCGGGCAGGCGCGTCGAGGTCTTCTTGCATGGCGATCATCCGGAAGCAGGGCTAACGGAATCGTAGCACTGCGCTCAGCTGGAATCCCAAGAAAACCACGACCAACTTGTATGACAACACTCAACAATCGGCTAAAAAAGACCGTTATTTAAGGCGCCACCCATCAGCAAAAAAGTGAGCACAGCGAAAATAAACGCCATTTTATTAGGTCAGACTGCTTGCAGGAAAAAAAAATGTAGTTGTATGATGTCTATCAACACAGCAACATCCAGCCACACCCCGCATAAAAATAATCAGTGGGAGAAAACCAAGTGAATACCTCCATATCCGGGATGCACGAGGGCGCCGATTCGGTCCTGAAGTCCGCCATCTCGAAAGTGAAACGCCATGTCCTGCCGCTCTTCGTCATCATGTTCATCGTCAATTACATAGACCGCGTGAACATCGGCTTCGTCCGCGCCCACATGGAGCAGGACCTGGGCATCGGAGCTGCCGCCTACGGCCTCGGCGCCGGCCTGTTCTTCATCGGCTATGCGCTGTTCGAAGTCCCTTCCAACATGCTTCTGCAAAAAGTCGGCGCCCGCATCTGGCTGACCCGCATCATGCTGACCTGGGGCCTGGTCGCCGCCGGCATGGCCTTCATCCAGAACGAAACCCACTTCTACATCCTGCGGTTCCTGCTGGGCGTGGCTGAAGCCGGGTTCTTTCCCGGGGTGATCTATTACTTCACGCGCTGGTTGCCTGGCGTCGAGCGTGGCAAAGCGATTGCCATTTTCCTCAGCGGCTCGGCCATTGCCTCGCTGATCTCCGGCCCGCTGTCCGGTTTGCTGTTGCAGATCAGCGGATTCGGGATGCATGGCTGGCAGTGGATGTATTTCATCGAGGGGATGTTTTCAGTCGGGCTGTGCGTATTTGTGTGGTTCTGGCTGGACTCCAAACCCCACGACGCCAAATGGCTGACCCGCACCGAGCAAGATGCGCTGGTCAAAGCCATCGATGACGAACAACTGGCCCGGGAAGCAGCGACACCGATCAAGCCGTCGTTGGGCACGTTGCTCAAAGATCGCCAGATCATCCTGTTCTGCCTGATCTACTTCTTCATCCAATTGACCATTTATGCCGCGACCTTCTGGCTGCCGAGCATCATCAAAAAGATGGGCGACCTCAGCGACATTCAGGTCGGGCTCTTCAACTCGATCCCGTGGTTGCTGTCGATCGTCGGCATGTACGCCTTCGCTTCGCTGTCGGCGAAATGGAAACACCAGCAGGCCTGGGTCGCCGCTGCCCTGCTGATCGCGGCTGCCGGAATGTTCATGTCCACCACGGGCGGGCCGATCTTTGCCTTCGTGGCGATCTGCTTCGCGGCGCTGGGCTTCAAGTCGGCCTCGTCGCTGTTCTGGCCGATTCCTCAGGCTTATCTGGATGCGCGAATCGCGGCGGGCGTCATCGCGCTGATCAACTCGGTGGGCAACCTTGGCGGCTTCGTGGCACCGACCACGTTCGGTCTGCTGGAAGAACATACCGGGTCGATTCAGGGCGGGCTGTATGGCCTGGCCGCGACATCGATCATCGCCGCGATCATCGTCTTCGCCGCGCGCAACACACCGAAAACCGCACCCGCCGTTGCCTTGGGCAAACCAGCGCCCAATCACGCCTGAATCTCTGTGTTGAAGGACAAGACAATGAACCCACAAGACACCGCCAAAGCCCCGATCATCACCAGCATGCAAGTGGTGCCGGTGGCCGGTCATGACGGCATGTTACTCAATCTGAGCGGCGCCCACGGCCCGTTTTTCACCCGCAATATCGTGATTCTCAAGGACAACGCCGGGCACACCGGGGTCGGCGAAGTGCCGGGGGGCGAGCGCATTCGCCAGACGCTGGAAGATGCACGTTCGCTGGTGGTCGGCAGTCCGATCGGCACGTATCAGAAGATCCTCAATCAGGTGCGCCAGACCTTTGCTGATCGTGATGCTGGCGGTCGCGGATTGCAGACGTTTGACCTGCGCATCACCATCCACGCGGTCACGGGCCTGGAAGCCGCCCTCCTCGACTTGCTCGGCCAGCATCTGGACGTGCCGGTTGCGGCCCTGCTCGGTGAAGGCCAGCAACGTGACGAAGTGAAGATGCTCGGTTATCTGTTTTATGTCGGTGACCGCAATGAAACCGACCTGCCCTATCGCAGCGAACCGGAGGCCGATAATGACTGGTTTCGCGTGCGCCACGACAAAGCCATGACCGCCGATGCCGTGGTGCGCCTGGCCGAGGCCGCGCACGCCCGTTACGGCTTCAAGGACTTCAAACTCAAGGGTGGCGTGCTCAGCGGCGACGCGGAAATCGAAGCCGTCACCGCGCTGGCCGAACGCTTTCCCGATGCGCGCATTACCCTCGACCCGAATGGTGCGTGGTCACTCAAGGAAGCCATTCGACTGTGCCGCGACCAGCATCACGTACTCGCTTATGCCGAAGACCCGTGCGGGGCGGAAAACGGGTATTCGGGGCGAGAAGTCATGGCTGAGTTCCGCCGTGCCACAGGCCTGAAAACCGCGACCAACATGATCGCCACCGACTGGCGGGAAATGGGCCACGCCATCCAGTTGCAATCGGTGGATATTCCGCTGGCCGACCCGCATTTCTGGACGATGCAGGGTTCGGTTCGCGTGGCGCAGATGTGCCACGAATGGGGCCTGACCTGGGGTTCGCACTCCAATAACCACTTCGACATTTCCCTGGCCATGTTCACCCATGTCGCCGCGGCTGCGCCGGGTGAAATCACGGCCATCGACACCCACTGGATCTGGCAGGACGGTCAGCGCCTGACCAAGGCTGCGCTGCAAATCGTCGGGGGGTGCGTGCAGGTGCCGAAGAAGCCCGGGTTAGGGGTTGAGCTGGATCTGGATCAACTGGCCAAGGCTCATGAGTTGTACAAAGGCATGGGACTGGGCGCCCGGGATGACAGCGTGGCGATGCAATTTCTGATTCCGGGGTGGAAGTTCGATAACAAGCGGCCGTGCCTGGTGCGCTAAACCCTCGCAGCACCAAAAATCCCCTGTAGGAGCGAGCCTGCTCGCGATGAGGCCATAACATTCAACCTCATCGTTGACTGTTACACCGCCATCGCGAGCAGGCTCACGCCTCCAGGGGAAATGGTATTCGTCAGTGGGTCCTGGCCGCTTGCAGCAGCCACTCCTTGAACATCGTCATCGCCGACGTTTCAGGACGCGACTGCAAACGGGTCAGCCAATAGCTGCCGGTGGTGATACCGATGTCGAACGGTTGCTCGATCGCCCCCGCCGCCAGTTGCCGGGCGAACATCAGCGGCGGCGCCAAGGCAATGCCGGCGCCTTGTAGCGCCGCCTCCATCATGGCCAGCGAGGAGTCGAAGACGATGCTCCTGGGCGCCGGCGTATTGGCCCGCAACCCGGCGGCCAGAAACCACTCGGGCCACTCGTCCGTGCGATAGGAACGCAACAGCGTCTGCTTGAGCAAGTCCGCAGGTTCTTGCAACTGCCCGGCTATTTCCGGCACGCAGAGCACCGACAACGGCGCCTCGATCAGCTTTGACGCCTCGATCCCGTGCCATGCGCCGGCGCCAAACCGGATGGCGTAATCCAGGCCTTCGGCAGCCACGTCCACCCGATTGTTGTTAGTCGACAGGCGCAAATCTATGAACGGATGTTTCGACTGGAAGTCCGCCAGTCGCGGCAACAGCCAACCCACCGCAAAGGTCCCCACGGCACCCACGGTCAACACTTCACGAAAATGCCCGCCCTCGAAACGTTCAAGGGTTTCGGCAATCCGGTCAAAGGACTCGCGCAACACCGGCAGCAAGGTTTCGCCTTCACTGGTCAGCATCAGGCCGCGGGGCAAGCGTTTGAACAGCGTTACGTTAAGCTGGGCTTCAAGGCTTTTGACTTGATGGCTGACCGCCGCCGGCGTGACGAACAACTCCACCGCTGCCCGAGTAAAGCTCAAATGGCGTGCGGAAGCCTCGAAGGCCCGCAATGCGTTCAGCGGCAGATGAGGACGAATCATGCCAACTCCCAAATTTTTCTAATGGCTAACCCGAAATATCGTCGTTTGTCGATTTTCACCCGACTGCCTAGATTTGGCGCGCCCATCAGCCGTCCGGTGTTGGATCCGGACGGAGTGTAGCGGTTAAAGTAATGGCAACTCATGGAGAGTGATTCCAATCATGTTCAAATTTCAACTGCCAAGACTGGCGTCCCTCAGCGCTTTCGCCCTGTTCCTCGGCGCAAGTCACTGTATGGCCGCAACAAAATCCGACGATCAGCTCGACGCCCTGGTGAAAGCCGCCATCGGGCCGGTCATGCAACAACAGAATATCCCTGGCGTCGCGGTCGCGATCACCTTAAAGGGTCAGCAGCATTACTTTAATTACGGCATGGCGTCGAAAGAGGACGGTAAACCCGTCAGCAAAGACACGCTGTTCGAAATCGGCTCCGTGAGTAAAACCTTTGCCACCACGTTGACGGCTTACGCCCAGGCGAGCGGCAAACTGTCTTTGTCTGACCGGGCCAGCCAGGTGTGGCCTGATCTGCGCGGCAGTGCATTCGACACCATCAGCGTGTTGCAACTCGCCACTTACACCGCTGGCGGGTTGCCGCTGCAGTTTCCTGACGAGGCCGATCATCCAGACAAAATGCTCGCCTACTTCAAACAGTGGAAGCCCGTTTATGCCGCAGGCACCCACCGCCAGTATTCGAACCCCAGCCTTGGGCTGTCCGGTTATCTGGCGGCCAAAAGCATGGGCCAGCCGTTCGATGAGCTGATGGAAAAAAACCTGCTGCCCAAACTCGGCCTCAAGCACACCTATCTCAAGGTGCCGCAGGATCAGATGGGGCTTTACGCCCAGGGTTACGGCAAGGATGGCAAACCGGTGCGGGTGAGCCCGGGAGCGCTGGATTCGGAGGCGTATGGGGTGAAAACCAGCGCGGCGGATTTGCTTCGTTATGTTGAAGCGAACCTGAAACCGGCAGCGCTGGAGAAGCCATTGCAACAAGCGATCGCCCTCACTCACAGCGGTTACTACACCGTGGGCGAGATGACGCAAGGCTTGGGCTGGGAGCACTACCACTATCCGGCCAGCCTCGAAACGTTACTGAGTGGCAACTCGACGGAGATGGCGATGGAGGCGCACAAAGTCCAGTGGCTGAACCCGCCACAACCTGCGCAAGACGCGGCATGGTTCAACAAGACCGGGTCGACGGGTGGTTTCGGCGCGTATGTCGCGTTCGTGCCTTCGGAAGATATCGGAATCGTGATTCTGGCGAACAAGAATTACCCGAACGCCGAGCGAATCAAGATCGCTCACAACATATTGAGTGCCCTTACCGAGTAATCCTCGCCACAGGGGTCAATGCTGGCAATAAAAATGGGCGACCTCTTTGGGGTCGCCCATTGTCGTTATTACGTCGGCTCAATGCCGAGTCGGCGCTGGAGCGTCAGGCGCATCGTTCCTCGGATCAAGATTGTCCCGAGCCTGAGCCACCAACAACTCTGCAATCCCCGCCAACTGCTGAATCGCCCCCAGCATCACCCTGTTCGAGCCATCCAGCTTGACGGCAAAATTCACAAGCACCGCATTCAGCGACGCAAGGGTTTCGCTGGCCTGATGCAAGAGAGTGAGGGTGTCGACGCCCGGGGCAACAGACAAGATCTGGTTGACCGGGACGGAACGTCTGGGCTTGCGCACTCGAATGCGGGTGTCGTGCTCGGTCGTGTCGCCCGCCCGGACAAGCTTCAGGTGAGTGGCATCGGTTGGGCGTTGCGGATCATTTTTGCCGAACTTCTTCATAGACGAGGCTCCTTTCTGGCCATTGGTTATTTCGTCCCTGGATCCCTCAGTGTTGCGGACTCCCACGTCCGACCGCGATGGTTGCGGTGGCTGACGAAGGCTAACGGCGCGCTCTGACAGAAACCAGTTCATGAAGTCCGACAGGACTTGCAGGAAATTTCCGAGACCAATGAAATCAGGCCCCCAGCGGTACACGCGGTTTTTATAGCCGCTGTGGAGGATCGATTTGAACCCGATTGTCGACCAATGCAAAACCTGTGGTGCTGCACAATGGCCCCCTCGTTAAAGATTACATACCCCACCCAAACCAAGTAGCATCGCCCTCTTTTTTCTCACCCCACCACCACGCATCAGCCCTCCATACCGCTTATCTGCGACAGGACTATGCTGAATCAGAGCATTAAGGGCTGACCCATGAAAGTACTGTTGGTCGATGATCACGCTGTGGTGCGCATGGCAATCGGGATGATTCTGGCCCGTGAGGGCCATGAGATTGTCGGTGAGTGCGACAACGGTGTAGACGCCCTCAGCAAGGCATTCGAGCTGAAGCCGGATGCCATTGTGCTGGACCTCGACATCCCGCGACTCGACGGCATGGCAGTCATTGACCGGCTGCGCATCGGCGGCAGCCAGGCCCATGTGCTGGTGCACACCGGGCTGAAAAGCCAGGCCTACGCGGCGCAGTGCCTGCGGGCCGGCGCATCGGGCTTTTTGTCGAAAATCGATGATCCGGCAGAAATCGTCGCCGCGCTCAAAGCCGTGGCCAGCGGCAAGACATGGTTTCCGGTCAGCACGTTCGATTCGGTGCGCAAAAGCGATTTCGCCCACAACGATGCGCAGCTCCTGAGCGCCGTTACCCGCCGTGAACTCAAAGTGCTGCACGGTCTGGCACTGGGCAAGAGCAACAAGGAAATCGCCGACGACATGCTGCTCAGCAACAAGACGGTCAGCACCTATAAAACCCGCCTGATGGAAAAGCTCAACGTCTCGACGCTGCTGGAGCTGATCGAATTTGCCAAACGCAATGATCTGGTCTGACTCATGACCGCGATCCGCCGAGTGCTGCTGGGCGTGCTGATGCTCCTGTCCTATAGCGCGTGCGCAGAACCGCTTTCATTGCTCAGCCGCGCCGCGGACAGCAGCGTCGCGCTCACACTCACTGCCGCGCAACGCCAGTGGCTCCATCAAAATGCCGTGCTGCGGGTTGGCGTGTATCTGCCCGACCGGCCGCCGCTGGATATCACCGCCAATCAAAAGGATTACGAAGGCCTCTCCGCCGATTACCTCGACGTGCTGGCCCGTGGGCTCGGTGTACGTTTGCAGGTTAATCGCTATGCCAGCCAGGAACAGGCGCTGGCCGCGCTGCAACAGGGCGAAGTCGATCTGGTGCCGCGAATCAATCACCTCGAAGCCGTCCGTGCCGATCTGCTGCTGAGTGCACCTTACGCCTACGACCAGGCGGTGTTGATCAGCAAGTTCGGTACGCACTGGCCCGCAGACCACCCCCCGGCCGGCACTACCGTATTGTTCGATCCCGACTGGATTCAGCGGGAACGGGTTGCCTCATTGTTCCCGCAGTTGCAGGTCGAGTCGGTGCAATCGACCGATGAAGGTTTGGGCCGGGTTGCCTATGGCGAAGGAATGGTGCTGCTCACCGACGCCATTTCCGCGCAGTACCTGGTGGAGCGCAGCTATCAGCAAAGCCTTAAGCAGACGATCCAGCGCGACTCCGAAGGCCTGGGCTTCAGCTTTGCGGTACAGCGCGGGAACACGCCGTTGCGCACGCTGCTCAACAGTGCCCTGGCAAACATTTCCCCCCAGGAACGCGGCGTGATGGCCCGGCGCTGGGGCATCGGCGCCAATCCAAGGCTGGGTTACAGCCGTCTGCAATTGACGCCGGGGGAACAGCAATGGATCAAGGATCACCCGCAGATCGATGTGCTGGCCAACGACTTGTATTCGCCCTTCAGCTTTTTCGACGCGGAAGGTCAACTCCGCGGTATGGCGGCGGACTTGCTCGAACTGATCAATGACCGAACGGGGCTGGTGTTCCGTCCGAGCAAAATCACTTCCGTCGATGCCATGACCAGCCGGGCACAACGGGACCCGGTCAGCATCATTGCCGCGCTGACCTACAGTGAACGCCGCGAACCCGGCCTGATGTTCTCCCGCCCCTACGTGATCAACCCCTTTGTGCTGGTGACACGCACGCAACCCGAGCATTCGGGCCTGACGGGCATGAAAGGCCGGCCAGTCGCGCTCGTCAAAGGCTCGGCCGCCGCCAACTGGCTGGAACGCGAGTGGCCGGACATTCAACAGGTCTCAGTGGACGCGCCCATCGAGACATATGAATTGCTCGCTGAAGGCCGGGTCGAGGGCGTCATCCAGCCGCAACTGGGCGCGACGTACCTGATCGACCGTTTTTTCCGTGGCCGACTGCAAATCGACTCGGTGATCGGCTCCCAACCCGCGCTGATCGGCTTTGCCACCGGGCATCAGAATGCCGAACTGGTCTCGATCCTCAACAAGGCCCTGCTCGATATCCGTCCCGAGAAGTTCAGCGACCTGGCCAACCGCTGGCAGAACCCGCAGGAGAGCCAGGGCGGCTGGAGCGCTTACAAAAGCTGGTTCTATAAAGCGGTGCTGGGGCTACTGGTGGTAGTGCTGGCGATCCTGGCATGGAACCGCGGCTTGCGCCGGCAAATCGCCGAACGTCAGAAAGCGCAAAAAGCCCTGAATGACCAACTGGAGTTCATGAAAGTGCTGGTGGACGGCACGCCGCATCCGATTTACGTGCGCGACCGCCAAGGCTTGCTGCTGACCTGCAACCGCGCCTACCTGCAAGTGATGGAAATCGAACTGGAGCAGGTGCAGGGCAAAGGCCTGATCGAAGCAAACATTCTTGCCCCCGACGACGCCTGGAGCTACAAGCGCATTCATCGCGCGACGCTCGACAGCGGCGAGCCGTCCTTCGACAACTTCACCATGACCGTCAACGGCAAGACGTACCACATTTACCACTGGGCCCTGCCCTACCGCGATTCCGACGGCACCATGACCGGGGTGATCGGCGGCTGGATCGACCTTACCGAACAGCAGCATTTGCAGCACGCACTGCATCAGGCCAAGGACCTGGCAGAAGCAGCCAACCGGGGCAAGAGTCACTTCCTCGCGGTGATGAGCCATGAGATCCGCACGCCGATGAGCGCCTTGATCGGCGTGCTCGAACTGATGCGCGACCATCGCTCCGACGCGCAGCTGATCGACATCGCACAAAAGTCCGCGAGCGGCATGATGGAGCTGATCGGCGAAATTCTTGATCTGTCGAAAATCGAATCCGGCAAGTTCGAGCTGCGCAGCGGCACCTGCCATCCCGAGCGATTGGTCAGCACGGTGATTCAGAGTTTCGCCAGCCTTGCGCAGCAGAAAAACGTCGCGCTGGAATTCATCAACCAAGGGCTCGATACCGCGGTGGAGCTGGACTCGCTGCGGTTCCGCCAGATTGCGTCCAACCTGATCAGCAACGCGATCAAATTCACTCCGCAAGGTTCGGTGATGGTGCGGCTGTTGATTGAACCGCAAGGCGACCTCGCCCACGTGCGCCTGAGTGTTCAAGACACCGGTGTCGGCATGGATGATAAACAGCGCGAGCGGCTGTTCCAGCCCTATACCCAGTTCGCATCCAGCGACAGCGAGTTGCAGATCGGTACGGGGCTGGGCCTGGCGATCTGTCAGCAGTTGACGCAGTTGATGGGCGGGCGACTTAGCTGCGTCAGCGCGCCGGGACAAGGCTCGCGTTTTACCCTGGAACTCGACGCGGACCTGGCGCCTGACGACGCCCCGGTGCCTTTGGACAGCACTGAACACCTGGCACCGCTGCCGGCGCGCGATATCCTGATCGTCGAAGATCACGAGTTCAACCGCGTGGTGCTGCAACGTCAACTGGAGTCGCTGGGCATGCGCGTGACGTGCGCCGAGAACGGGCTCGAGGGATTGCGGGTGTGGGACCGGGAAATCTTCGACTACGTGATCACCGACTGCAACATGCCGCAAATGAGCGGCGACCAGATGACCCGCCAACTCAGGTCGGTCGAGGCCCGGGAAGGACGAACTGCAACCCATGTGGTCGGACTGACGGCCAATGCTCAGCCTCAGGAAATACAGCGCTGCCTGGATGCCGGCATGAACGACTGCCTGTTCAAACCCGTCACCCGCTCGGCACTTGAGCGCTATCTTCGCCAGGTCGAACAAGTGCAACAGGCGGCGGCTCCCTGCTTCGATATCTCGAAGGTCAGCGATATTACGGCGGGTGATGCGGCCATGACTCGCCAGTTGCTGGCCACGGTACTGCGCACTAATCAGGAAGACTTCGACGCCATGCAGGCGCTGTATGCCGCTGGCGATTACAGCGCCATGGGGCGGCGCAGTCACAAGATTCTCGGCAGCGCGCGGATCATCCACGCGGCGCCGCTGATCAGCGCTTGCGAGGAACTGGAGCAGGCGTGTGGCCAGTCGATTCCGCTAGACGCCTTGAGTCGCCTGCATCAGGCCTTTGCCAAGCAGATGCAACGCCTGCAAAACAGCCTTCAAGAGCACCTCAACGGTCGACTTTTGTAGGACGCGTCCTACAAAAAGATAGGAAGCGGCTGCGTTATCCGCCTCGCCCACACCCGGAGAATCCGCGCTCATTTCCATGCAGTCGGCGGATCGTTATGTTTACTTTTGGTGTACCGTTTTCTCGTGTCTCCCTGTCCGGGGCATTGTTGATGCTGGGCTGCGCGCCTGCCGGCGCCTTTGCTGCCAGCTGCGACTCGCTCAACTGCCTGACAACGCCTCAGGCCAATGTAGCGGTGAACGATGGCTCGACGATTTACGTCGGTACGGGCGGCACCCTGACCGATAGCACCGTGAGCAATGGGTTCATCCAACTTCTGGACGGCGGGCGCGCGAACGGCACCACAGTCGATGGCAGTGGAAGGCTGAGTGTCTATGACTCTGCGGCGGCATTCAGCACCGTCGTTGAAAACGGCACCATGGTCGTCGTCGGTTCAGCCACAGCCCTGCGCACCATCGTCAACGACGGCAACCTGGAGGTGGCGCAGAACGCGGTGGTCAGTGATACCCAGCTCAAAGGCGGCACTATGTGGGTGTATACCGATGCCACCGCCAAGAACACTTTCGTCAACAACAGTCAGATGACCGTTTACGAAAACGGCAATGCCGACCGCACGACGGTCAATGACGGTGGCGAACTTTCCCTCAGCGAGAACGCCTCGGTCATCAACACCGTGGTCAATCAGGGCGGGATGATGGATAGTGGGGCTGGCCCGCATATCCACTTCACCACCGTCAATCAGGGTGGCCTCATGGTGCTCGGCGACCTGGCCGAAGCCAGTGACACAACGATCAATTCGGGTGGTGTTCTGCGACTCAAGGGTGATGCAGTGCTGGGCGGCGCGAACCATATCACCGGTCAAGTCACGTTCGCCGATCCGGCCATCAACGGTTTTCACACGCTGACGATTAAAGGCCCGTTGACCGGCAATGGCAGCTTCCTGATGAACACGGACCTGGCCTCACTGCAAGGCGACCTGATCAAGGTGCAAGGGCCGATCAGCGACAGCCACACCCTGGTGGTTGCCGACTCCGGGAACGCGCCGAGCGGCGAGCAGCAGCAACTGATGCTGGTGGATGGCAACGGTGGCAGCGGTGATTTTAAACTCCATGGCGGGACCGTCGATGCCGGCGCCTACCGCTACACCCTGCAACAGCACGACGACGATTGGTTCCTGGCCAAACCAGGCGAAAACACACCTGACCTGGATCCGGTTGATCCGGTAGATCCCATAGATCCGGCAGATCCCGTAGATCCGGTAGATCCGGCAGATCCCGTAGATCCGATCGATACGGTCGATCCAGTGAACCCGGTGACCCCACCCGTCACTGAACAGCCAGACAAGCCAGTCATCGCCCCGCCACCGCAAACGCCGCAACCGATCCAGACTCACCCTGTTCCTCAGGCAAAAGTTCTCAGCAAAGGCGCCAACGCGGCGGTCGCCAGCCACGCCGCCTCCGCTGCGCTGATCGGCGCGCAGATGAATGCGACGACCCAGCATTTGGGCGATCTTCGTTCGGGTAAGGATCAGGGAGGTCTGTGGATCCGTGGCTATGGCACTGAACAACGCCTGGACACAGGTGCCAGTCGCGCGTTCCAGCAACAGGTCAACGGCCTGGAAATCGGCGCCGACACGGCCCTGTCCTTTGCCGACGGTACGCTGTATGTGGGCGGCTTGCTCGGCAAGGGTCAGGCGCGGCAACACTTTGGCGAGGCCAGCAATGGCACGATCGACAGCGCGACGCTGGGGGGTTATGCCGCCTATCTGGACCGCAGCGGGATGTATGTCGATGGCGCGCTGAAATACAGCCACCTGAACAATGACGTCGACATCACCAGCAACCTCGGCGACAAGGTCAAGGCGCGCTACAAGAACCACGCCGTGAGTGCTGACGTTCAACTCGGCAAGACTATCGACCTAAGCCAGGGCTGGTTCGTTGAACCCCAAGCGGGGCTGCAGGTAGCGCGCATCAGTGGCGGCAGCTACACGGCGAGCAATGGCCTGAGCGTTAAACAGGATTCGATGGTTTCGCTGCAAAGCCGTGTTGGCGGGGCGTTCGGGCGAAATCTGCAGCCAGGCAATGGCGTTGCGGTGAAACCTTACGTCAAGGCCGCCTGGATCACCGAACATGCAGGCGACAGCACAGTGAACGTCAACGGGGCAAAACTCGACAGCCGCTTGCCGGGTTCACGAGCCGAGGTAGCGGGTGGCGTCACTGTGACGGCGGTTGAAAAACACAACTTCTTCGCCGAAGCGGGCTACACCAAAGGCAACGATATCGAACAGCCTTGGGCGCTGACGGTCGGCTATCGCTACAACTGGTAACGCCCCCAACCCTTGTGCCAAAAGGGCATCCCTGTGGGAGCGGGCTTACCCGCGAAGGAGCTGGCACATCCAACATCAAGGTTGCCTGCCAGACCGCTTTCGCGAGCACGCTCGCGCCCACAGTGGGTGGCGACGTTTACAAGAATCGGAGTCTGCTCACCCGGGGTCAATAGGGATTCAATCATCCGGCATTTCAGGAGGCTTGGCCGGTTTCGCCGGTTTTCCCGGTTTTGCACCCTTGGCGCCTTTAGCGGCCGGTTCGGCGACGACGGGCGTTGCGACTGTCGGCGGTGCGGCTTCTTTTTCGGCGGCTGGCAAGGCGTCGATGGTGTCGAAAATCTTCTTCAAGTCGACCGACTTCGATTCATCCCCCGAACTCTCGAACTTCTTCTCACCATCCTTGCCCACCAGGATGACTTTGGGAAACGCCCCCGCGCCGAGTTTCAGCGAGCGGATCAGCGCCATGGTGTCCTGCTGGCCGAGATCCTTGCCGTCGAGCTGACCGAACATGTTCAGCACGGTGTACACCCTGATATTGCGTTGCTTGACGCCATCCTTGTTGGCCGGATCGTCCATCGCCTTTTTCAGGCTCACCCAGACCGGGTCAACGGTACTCGAAGCAATCACAATCAGTGGCCGGGATCTGCCTTTGTCATTGTCCAGCGGTGAGCCGTCTTCGGCGGCGAGCAAGGGGCCGGCGAAAGCCAGCAAGGTAGTCAGGGTCAAAGACCTGATGAGCATGCGCATCTCCTTTTGATATCCACGCTCTAATGATTGCGCATCGCGGCGATCGTTCCGGGTGACGCACCGCAATTGTGTTCCGCCTTGACCAAAGCTTAGGTCAGGGCGGTCATTGCGCAACAGGCTGAGCTAATCTCATCCCTTATGACGATACACCTGATCCGCCGTGAGAACCCGCCATGAGCGCTCCATCATCCTCGACCAGCGGTATGCTGTGCTCCGTACTCTCCCCCCGTTGCCACTTTAAAGTTGAGACAAACGCGGGTTCCTGCCTGCTCCTGGCTGGTCAGCTCGACCGAGCCCTCTAAGCGTTCCATTATCCTTTTGACCAGGGCCAGGCCTACGCCCAACCCGCCTTGTTTGGTGGTAAAAAACGGCTTGAAGACCATTTGTTGCTGTTGCTTGGTCATGCCCTTGCCGGTATCGCTCAGGATCATGCACACATGGCCCGTCTGCGGCGATTCAATCTCGATACTCAGCACGCCGCCCCTGGGCATGGCTTCCAGGGCGTTGGCAATCAGGCTATTGAGAATTTGCGTCAGCAACACCTGCTGACTAACCACTGGCGGGCAGACCTTGGGTGTGAAACGGACTTCAACGCCGGAGCGTTTGATCAGCGCGTCGAAGGCACCCAGGGTGTCATCAATGATCAATACCAGATCCACCGCCTCATAGTCGTCATTCATCGGCCGCAACGACATCAGCAATTCACGAACCCAACGCGACATGCGATCGACCTGATTGATGATGTCGCCGATGTTCTTTTGCGTATTCTGGCTGGCGATTTCCTGGGCCAGTTCGGCGCTCGAGCGAATGTTCGCCAGCGGATTGCGCAAACTGTGGGCCACGGCCGAGGACATTTCACCCAGCGCCACGAAGGTTTCGTTGGCGATCAACTGTTTCTGCTGGCTCTCGAGCAGCTCGGACGCACGCCAGACAATCCAGAATAGCCCGAGGTAAATGACGGCACCACCAAGCAGGGTCGCCAGCCAGATCGACTTGAAACCACGCTGGATGCGCGCCACCAGGTCTGCAGGTTCTTTGTAGATCTCCACCATGGCGATCACTTTGCTTTTGTCGGCATTGAACATCGGGATGTAGTTCTCGATGAACAAGTACTTGGGTTCGCGCAGCAGCATCTGTTCGGGACGTTCTTCATCGATCTGGTGGTAGCTGGTGGACACGGTTTCCTTCATCTCAAAGGATTCGTCCAGCTCCTTATCATTTTCAATGCGCACGCCGACCAACTCCGGGTTGGTCGACCAGACCACCGTGCGATCCAGAGCGTACACCACCGCCAACAGCGTGTCCGGCAAGTGTGCGACATGATCGAGAAACTCTGTGCGGGCAGCCGCACGAGAGCCCGGATCGACGTCGGAATAGGAATTGTCACCTCGAGGATCGAGCATTTCGCCCATGGTTCTGTTCGGGGTAATCGAGGCGTGGCGGATTTCGGCATCACCAATGGCCTGAATGAATTGCGCGGTCAGCATGGAGTCGCGCTCGATGCTTTCCTCGACGACGAAGCGCGTAGATATATAACCCAGCCCCAGCGCCACGGCGGCGATGATGAAAAAACTGCCCAGGGAAAACCAGCGCAGCAGATTGAACTGACCACGCAAGCCCGTGCCTTCTCCTGCCGCCGTGTGCGGCAGCGCAGGTACTTTTTGGCGCTGGAGTATCTGCATGGGTGGCTCCTGAGTACTGGACGAAGCCTTTTCATCAGATCAGTGCAGGTGGCATTGATCGAGCCCGACGGCTCAATGATTGTATTCAGCTGCTATTGCAGCTGCGCCGCCTGCAACGATTGTTGACGGTCAGTTTCTTCCTGCAAAAAATCCATGATCGACTGCGCTGCGTCTTCATCCAGGCGCAGGTTGGGCATCGGAATCTTGTCAAAGCGCTCAAACAGTTCCAGCGCAATCGGGTCCTTCTCGGCAAGCATGCGGTCCGGTTCGCGGATCCAGCGATTGAGCCAGGCGGGGTCTCGCTGACGGGTCACGCCGATCAGGTCCGGGCCGATGCTGCGCATGCCGATGCCCTGCCCGTCTTGCGGCCCGAGGCTGTGACACGACGCGCAACGGGTGCGAAACAATTCTTCTCCGTTGCTCGGCGGACGAATCTCGGGCGCATTGGCGTAGCTCCCTTCGGCACTGGCCTGCTTCCAGTTCTGCAAGGTATTGGCCAACTGATCGGCGAGGATCCACGGGTTCTCGAACGGCGAGGCTTTCATCCAGCGACCGGTGCTCTGGTTGCCAACGATCAGGCTCAGGTTGTGATCCTTGCTGCGTCCGTTGTCGACGCCTTCGATAAACAGCCCGAGTTTTTTTCGCAGGTCGGTAACGGCCTCGAATTCGCCGGTGAGAAACTGCCAGCCCGGTCCCACCTTGAAGCGCTGGGCGTAGGCTTTAAGCACCTCGGGGGTATCGCTCAGCGGGTCGATGCTGATCGAGTAGAAAAAGATATCCTTCCCGACCCGGTCCCCGAGCAACTGTTGCATTTGGCGCAGGCGCGCGGTTTCCAGCGGACAGGAGTCGCTGCACGTGGTGAAGATGAAGTTGATCACCACCACTTTGCCCTTGATCAGGTCCTCGAAAAAACGCACCTGCCGACCGTCCTGATCGGTCAGCAAGGTGTTGGGGAAGTAATCGCCGCCCCAGGGTGTCGCCGATTCCGTGGGCGACGGTGCACCTTCATGAGCGAGCAGCAGCCAAGCGGCCAGCACGCCGGTGACCAGCAGCAAAATCAGGTGCATGCCCAGGGCGCGGGAGCGCGGCGTAGTTGATGTCATGTCGGCTCCCCTGCGGATCATGGTGTGACCGCTGCTTTGGTACCGTAGCCGTCGCCGGTGCGGAAGGTTGGCAGCGCAGCGGAGTTCACGTAGCGCACGCCATCCCAGCTCGGCAACGGAGTCGGCATCAACTGCACTTGCCCGGGTTTTTCAACGTCCCAACGCAACAGCATTGAGTTGTCCTCATGCTGAGTGTTGTGGCAGTGCTCCATGTAGGTGCCGGCGAATTCGCGAAATTGGATCGCAATCTCGACATTGTCCGTACCATCCTTTTCCGAACCGACGCGATACACGTCCTTGCGTGCCCATTTTTCCCATTCCGGTGGTGGCTTGCCGCCACGGCTGAGGATGATCCCTTCCTCGAAGTGCACGTGCACCGGGTGGCCCCAGCCCGTGTCATTACCCTTGATGTGCCACACTTCCAGCGTGCCGAAGCCCGTGGCGCCGGCATCGGTCGGACCGCTGGCCAGTTTGGTCGAGGTGTTCAGCCGACGTGGGTCCATGCGAAACCCGAAACCGCCGTCGGTCTTGACCGTCCAGGGTGCTTCATCGGTGCCATCAGAACGGCCGAAAGTAAAGGTGCGGTGACGAGCCTGAGCCAGCAGCGCCTTGTCGGCCGCATTGTCGCGATGGATTTTCAGCGGGATCATAAACAGGCCTTCAGCCTTGCCCGGTTTGGCCGGCTCATAAGCGGCCGGGTCCATGGCCAGGTCCTGACCGGTGTAAGCCTTGACGTTGAGTTGCAACACCTTGCCTACCGCCGGATCACCGTCCTCCCACTTTGGCCCCTTGCTGGTTTGCTTGATGATCGCCCGGTACTTCTCGGACAGCACGTCAGCCAGGGCGACGGGTTCTTCCGGACCCTTGCCGTCTTGGTGCACCAGCAGGTTGACGAAGAACAGCTTGTCGCCTGGTTTGATCCCGTTTTTCGAGAAGTTAACGATGATGTCGAAACGCTCGGCGATGCCCAGGGTTGGCAGGATCGCGTTGTGGTTCTGTTTGTCACCGTCGGCATCCAGGTCCATGGTGCCGTCGAACGGCACGGCGTGTTCCATGATATTGCCGTCGTTGGCGATCAGGTGGAACGGCACCCGGGCATACGACACGCCCGACCCGACAGGCCCTTGGAACTCGCCGCTGGTGCCCTTGATCTCGCGCACCAGCGCCATCTTGAAGTAGCGCGACACGGAGCCGTTGAGCATACGGAACCGATAGCTGCGGGCACGGACGTCCAAGGTTGGTTTCCACTTCCAGTTGACCAGCACCTGGTCACCGAGGAAGCCGGCAGTGTTGAAGGGGTTGAACCACAGTTGACCGTTCTTATCCCACGCCTTGTCGGCAAACATCAGGTTGACGTCGTAGTCGCGGTTACCCCAGGGCAAGGCGCTGCCGCTGGGGAGGCGCAGGTTGACGCCGTCATTCACCGATTCATTGGCGCGGTCCAGGGCGCTGTAGTAGTTCATCATCGCCGCGTTGCCCTTGTAGACGTTCTGCGCGGTGAAATCGAGCATGTGGTCGTGGAACCAGTGGGTGCTCATGGTTTCGCGCCAGTCACCGCGGATTTTGATCATCCCGTTGTCGCAGGTTTTGCGGCCGGGGGCGAGGTCGTTAGTCCACAGGGTTTCGCCCGGCGAGCACGGAAACGCTGCACGCGGGTCTTCAGCCTTGGTGTTGATGCTGTCGTAACCGGCCAACTGGATCGGCCAGCGATAGTCGTAGAATTGCCCAGGGAAGAAAAACGCATTGGTGTAACCGTCGCTTTCCGCCGGTACGTGGCCGTTGTGTTCGTGGGTGGTGATGGTGTGCAGACCAAAACCCATGTTCGCCGACGGGTCGATCGGCAAGCCGTTGTAATGACGCATCAACACAGGTTGCCCGTACCGCACCATGAGCAATTTTGGCGGCAAGGTGCCGTCGAAGGTCCAGACCGAGTTGTGTTTCTGCACCGGCATTTTCGGGTGAAAACGCGGTTCAAATCCTTTGGAGGTGCCAGCTGTCGCTGGCACGCCAGCCACGTTGTAATAGAGACCACTGGGACCGAACTCACCCACGGCATAGCGGTGCATCTGGCGACTGTCACGCAAACCGGTATTCACCCGTGCGCCGGCTTGCACGGTCTTGTAGGCCACCTGCGGGTAAAACTCGTTCCAGCGTTGGTGCGACCAGCCTTTTCCTGGCGGACGGCCTTCAGCCGACGAGCCGATACGGCGGTTGAGGAAAAATTCAATCTGCTTCTGCCAAGGGTTGCGGTCGACCACGTTGGAATACTGGCTGGGGAACGGAGTCAGGCCTGGTTGACGCAAGAACGCGTCGAGCGCCGCACTCGGCGGAGCGCTGCGTGCGACGCTGGTGGGATCTTGTTGTGGCAGCGGGCCAATGGCGGCGGGTGGAAACGGCAACAGTGCCGCCGGGGTGGTGGGGTCGAGTTTTTCCACACCGAATTCTTCGAACAGCGCCAGTGGTTGAGTGAACGGCAGAGCACCATACAGCGGACTGGGTTTTCCGTTGGTGGGGTAATTGAAACTGGTCTGCAGCGCTGGCGGCAGGATGTTTTCCTTGCGCGTGGTGTCTTTGCTGCCTTTGACGCCACCCGGCAAGTCGAAGGAATCGAGGTTAGCCGGGGGCATGGTCAAAATGGCGTTCAAGGCGCCTACTTTGTCAGTCGGTTCGTCGTAGTACGCTGAAGGGTCGGAGGGTTCGGGCTGTCGTTCGTCGTCGATCGGGCTGGCGCGCAGGTTTGTTGTGCCGAGCGTCATTGTCAGAAGGACGCTCAGGGGCGTCAGGAGACCAAACCATTTGCAGGGGTGCCGCGCTTTTCTGTCCATCACCAGCCGCCTCTAAATCGTGAAGGGGGTAATGGGAGGAGTGCAAGGAGTTCGCCAGATTCGTAATGTTCTATACAAAGCATCAATACCCAGCAGAACAATGGCTTATCAACATCAATTTGCCATGCCCGAAAGCGACTGGGGCATGGCACCCGCTACTGGGTAAAGTTCTTCCCCATATTCAGGGAATTCGCTTGAACAACAGGCGGACACACCGTGCCGTCGCCCTCGCGACTTTCCCGACTGAACACCCCGCCGCACCGCTCCATCATCCGCTTGACCTGCACCAGGCCACCTTGCCTGGTGGTGAAAAAAGGCCGGAACGCCAGGCTGCGTTGCTCCAGGATTTTTGCGACAGGAACAGCCCGGCGTCTTATCAGCTTGTTCAGCAGTCAAGAGTCCGTGGGAAGCATTCATCACGTTTGGATTACAGGTGGCGGGCGCGTCGAAAACCGATCAACAGAAACAGGGTGAACAGGCCGAGGACAAATCCAAGACTAATCGCCGGATTTACCACTGGCTCAAGGTGATCTTCTTCGCAGGCAGTGCTATTGAATTGCGCGACAGTAATTCGCTGATGATCCATCGAAGACCGCGTTTGGCCAATTTGGATCGCCGCCTGTTGCTCTAGATCCAACGCCTGATACTTCCAGAGCGTTGAAGACCCTTCTCGGCAGTAGGTAAATTCAGCGGGATGTGAAGCGGCAATAATACAAGCGTCGTTGATGCCCATTTTTTGCAGCGTTTCTGTTGCGGATCGGGTGAAGTCCAGCTCGAAGACCGGAATGATCCCGGTAGCAGAAGCGGTGAGCGAAACCAACAGGCTGCTCATGGCGCAGGTCGTTGAAATGTTCAAGGTCGGGCTCCCCTATTTCCATTCCCTGGTCAAATGTTGATCGAGCGTTTCCCACGAACCGACATACCGGCGTGGCAGAGTGGTTCACGCATTTTCGGCCGAACAAACGGCCAGAGTTTTAAAAAAACGGAGGGCATCCATTGCCCTCCCCTCCGATGTCCACGCTCCCTGCGACATTGTTGATCAGAACCTCAAGTGGCCAGAATGAAGTCTGCGGCAGTGACGGTTGTTGCATCGGCCACACCGACCAGGCGGATGGATTCAGGCCCTGCGGAGCTGATCAAGGTATCCGCACCGATATCGGTGATGATAACGATGCCGGCAAAGGTCGCAGCAGTGACGCCGAACGCGGAAATATCGAGCCGGTCCTGGCCTCCCACCGCGTCGGCATCGAAGCCGATGATCTGATCGGCCCCGAAGCCCGCTGCGAACATGAAGATATCGTTGCCACTGCTGGCAACCATCATGTCGTTACCGGCACCGCCAGTGACCGTATCGTTGCCAATTCCGCCATCGATAAAGTCAACGCCGGTTCCACCCAACAATATGTCGTTAGCGTCACCACCGAGCAGCGTGTCGTTGCCTGATCCACCATTCAAGACATCCGCCCCATCACCGCCGTCGAGGCTGTCATCGCCATTGCCGCCGTTCAGGGTATCGGTGCCAATGCCACCGAACAGTTGGTCGTTGCCGTCGTTACCATTGAGGGTGTCATTACCCGCTCCGGCGGTGATGACGTTGTTCAACCCGTTGCCGTTGCCGACGAAGTTGCCGACTCCGGTGTAGGTCAGATTCTCGACATTAGCGCCAAGCGTGTAGCTGGCCAGCGAGGTCTGCACGGTGTCCGTACCGCCACCTAACACCTCGACCACCACGTCCAAGGCTGCGTCGACGACATAGGTATCGTTGCCGGCGCCCCCCACCAACCGGTCAGCACCTGCACCGCCATTGAGGAGGTCGCTACCCACCCCGCCGGTGATGATGTTGGCTAGCGCGTTACCGGTACCGGTGAAGTTTGCGGTTCCCGTATAGGTCAGGTTCTCGACGTTGGCACCGAGCTGGTAGCTCGTCAGACTGGTCCGCACCAGATCGGTACCACCACCCAGCGCCTCGGTGACAAGGTCACCGACGTTGTCGACCACAAACGTGTCGTTGCCGGCACCGCCGTTCATGGTATCCGCGCCGAGCCCACCGTTGAGGGTGTCGGTGCCGTCCTCGCCATTGAGGACGTCGTTGTCGTCTCCGCCGTTGAGGATGTCGTTGCCCGTGCCGCCAAACAACTGGTCGATACCGGCCAGGCCATTCAGCGTATCGCTCCCGCCCAGGCCAATCAGCACATCGTTACCCGCTGTGCCGGTGAGGGTGTTCGCAAAAGCATTGCCCTGCAGGACCACGCCACTCAGTACCGTTACTGCCGCCGTCGCCGCAGAGGTCACCGACTCCAGCGTGCCGAAGCCATCGGTGTAGCGCACGATCACTCGCAGTTGCAGATTGCCCTGCGCCGCACCCGGGGTGAAGGTCGCAGCAGTCGCACCGTTGATGTCAGTGAAGGACACACCGACACCTTGCTGCCACTGGAAGCTGAAGGTGCCCAGCCCATCCGCATCGACAATCTCGCCCGTCAGCGCGGTTAGCACCTGCCCTTGATTCGGTGTCGTATCGCTGATCAGCAATGCGCCTGTCGGTGCATCATTGGCGTTGGCCACCGGCCCCAGGGTGTTGGATGAAACGCTTTCGGCCGCACCGAAGTCATCCACGTAACCGATGACCACGCGCACTGCTTGTCCGACCTGAGCCTGGCCAAGCGCGAACGTGCTACCGGTAGCGCCGTTGATGTCGACGAAGCCAGACCCGTTGTTCGCCTGCCATTGGTAGGTGAACTGCGGATTGCTCAAGCCATCGACGTCGATGATGCTCGCCGGGTCAGCGGTCAACACCTGGTTCTGCACGGCAAGCCCGGTTAAGGTTGGCCCTGCAGTCGGAGCATCGTTGACGTTTTCCACCGGCCCCAGGATGTTGGACGAAACGCTTTCGGCCACACCGAACGCATCTACGTAACCGATGACCAGGCGCACTTCCTGATCGACCTGAGCCTGGCCAAGCGCGAACGTGCTACCGGTAGCGCCGGCGATGTTGACGAAGCCAAGCCCGTCGTTCGCCTGCCACTGATAGGTGAACTGCGGATTGCTCAGGCCATCGAGGTCGATGATGCTCGACGGGTCAGCGGTCAACAGCTGGTTCTGCACGGCAAGCCCGGTAACGGTCGGCCCTTCGGTCGGTGTGCTGTTCCCGGACGAATCGACGATCTCCAGCGTGCCCTTGGCATCCTGGTACACCGCCCGGACGCGGATGTTCAGACCTGCCACATCGTCCGTCACCCGGTAGGTGGTGCCGATCGCCCGCGTTGCCTCGCCCGCAGCGAGGGAGGTGATGTCATCATAAACGCCCGTGCCGGCAATGGTTTCGACCTGCCAGTAGTAAGCCACCCCGCCAGTCACCGCACCCGTCGGGTTGGTCCCGTTTTGGTTGTCCGCGTCGTGTACCGCCCGATCACTGACTCGCAGCAACTGGCCGGCGACAGGCGTTTCGTCACGCACACCGGTTGCAGCATCGAGGATTGCCAGATGACCCGATGGGTCGTTGTTTTGAGCGGTGCCCACTCCGGACGATTGCGCCACGTCAGCGAACTGCAGACGCTCGATGCCTGTCAGGCGATCGACGCCATCACGCCCCGCCACCGAGTCGGTCACGATGACAGTGTCGCCATCGATCTCGATGCCGTATTCCCCCAAATTACCGGAGAACAATGCAGTGTCGTAGCTGTCATTGCCGGTCAGAATCTCCCGCACGATGACCAACTGGCCCGGGTTGTAAGTACCGTTCAACATAAACGGCACCAGCGGCTCCATGCTGTCGAACGTGGCGATTTCCTCGCCTGTGCCATCGACATTTTCCCGCACGCTTATACGCACGTTCAGCCACTTGTCACCATCGATGATGTCGTCACCACCGCGACCTTCGATCAGGTCGCTGCCGCTGCCGCCGAGGATGATGTTGCCACCGTCGAAGAACGTTGCTCCGGCGGGCAGAAGATCAACCAGGCCGTCGATCAGGTTGATGTTGGTCAGCACACTGCCAGTTGCTCCGGCGCCGGGCAGTGTTGTGGCATCTTCGTTATCACCGCGCAGGTAGTCCCCGTGTGATGAACCCGACAAACCTTCCATGATGTCGAACCGCACCAGCGCCGAAGCCCCCGAACCCGGCACCGGCGGAACATCGAAAAAGCGATCGGTGAAGTCGATGGTCACGCCCTGGGCGAGCCCCTTGAAGGTTGCCCAGTCATAGCCGGAGCCACCGATATAGCGGTCACCCAGGCCGAGACTGCCGACCATGATGTCGTCGCCGCCCTCGCCGTTGAACTTGTCGTTTTCGCTAGCGCCGATGAACACATCGTGGCCGATTATCGGGTCGTTGCCGAGCGGGTCGAAGTTGTCGCCAGGTGCACCATCCGACGTGCCCTTCTCGATCCAGTCGTCGCCTTCGTTACCCATGTCCTGTTCGTTGGCTTTGCTGCCCAGAATGAAGTCGTTGCCGTGGCCACCAATAGCCTCGGAGGCGTCCTCGCCGGTCACGATGAAGTCATTGCCGAACCCGCCGATGATCAGGTTGACGCCATTGCCACCGTGCAGCACGTCGTTGCCGTCGCCCCCCTGGATGTTATCGTCGCCGCCGCGGTCAGTGATGATGTCGTCGCCGGCGCCACCGCGCAGTTGGTCGTTGCCGTCACCGCCTTCGATGACATCGTTGCCGCCGTCACCCCAGACCGTGTCATCGCCTTCACTGGCGATGAGGATGTCGGCATTGTTGGTGCCGCCCAGCACGATGTGCTGATCACCCGTGTACTTGATGTAGTTGGTGTCCGGTCCTGCGGTCAGCGGGTTGTCGCGGAACACGACCTGCTCGCCGTTCTCGCCAAGCGGATCAGCGTTGCCCAGGCCATCGTTGTACTGCTTGCTCTGGTCCCTTTCCAGATAGAAACCAGGGTCCGAGAACACCAGGCCCGGCAAGTGCGTAGCCGAGGTGTTGGCCATGATCAGCTTGGCGAACGAATTGCTTTCCAGTTCGGCATTCATCGACAGGCCAGCCGTACGCTCCAGATAGTAGAAGCGGTCACCGTCCTGCAGTTTTTCCAGCTGGTTCTCGAACACGAAGTTGAAGGTCGAGCCGAGCATGCCGCCGAACGGGGTTTTCTCTTCGGCCAGGCCGCCGATCCAGAGATCGATGGCATCTACGCCCGTGATCGTCACTCCCTTCAGATCGTCGGCAGTTCCCATCACCCCATCTTTGCCGGCCAGCGTGACGTTGGCCCAGGTACCGGTTCCGTTGAGGAAGTCCAAGCGGTCAGCCGGCGCATCATCACCACCAAATACCAGCGCCATGGCTGCAGCGCGTTTGGCTTCCAGTGTGGTCGCCTCCGTGATCGTGCTATGCGTGCCATAGGCTGCGATGAAGTTGATCAACGACTCTGGATGCTTGAGGTGCTGCACCAGGTCGACCCAGCTGATGTAAGGCTTGAGTTGGGTATCACCGGTTTGGCTGTAGATGTCGCGGCGGACCGCATTGAGCGAAGGAATCCCCACGTCGCGGCCACGGGCAATGTTGATCGCCGGCAGGTCGAGCGGCAGGCCGAGCAGGTTGTTGCGCAGCGCCTCGGTGACGAACTCGTCGATTTCGTTACCGGCTTGCCGAGTCATCCCACGCACGATCGCACTGGTCGCATCTTCGGGCGTCACGCCACTGGCGGCATACGCCAACGGGTTGAGGAACGCCGCGATCAGACCGAGTTGCTGATCAGGATCAGCGCTGTTCGGATCGCCGATCACGTTGAAGTCGACGTCGAAGCGATCGACGGTCTCGGTCAGCATCGAGTGGCCAAACCGGTACACGGTATGGGCGAACTCGGCGACGATCGAGGCATCGAGGTCAACGTCATAGACCTGGGTCGGTGCAAAGAACAGGTCAACGTTGGGCTGGATGGTCCGCGCAAACTCCTCGAACACCAGGTGCTGATACTGCATCTCGGTGCCGAACTTGGCAGCCTGGAACAAGCGCTCGCCATTCCACACAAGCGCATCGATCTCAGCCTGGTTGGCGGGCAAAGCGCTCACCGGAGTGAGCAGCCACTCGTTGAGGAAGGCTACGTCACCCGAATCAAGCACGGTGTCCTTGGTCTGCGCGACCAGCCGATTATGCTCGGAGTGGAAGATCGCATGCACCGCGGTCAGGCCGATGTTCTCGTTGACCCGGCCGTCGCCAGCGATGTAATGCGCATCGAGCAACTCGTTGTCGTAGGCCAGGTTGGCCCCGGTCTGCGGATTGAACGGCACTGCGTTGCCAGTATCCGAATCCGCGTCAGGCACGAGCACGCCACCGCTGAACACCGGCGCCGCATTGTGGGCAATGTCGGCGAGGAACTGGTGACCGGTACGCACAGCGTTGGTCAGGCTAATGGGGTCGAGCGGATTGCCTTCGACAAGGACGTCATCAGCCGTGCCACCAAGACCGTCAGCGCCCTTCATCACGACCATCGGGAAGCCGTTCGGCCCCTTGATGAAATTGCCATAAGCGTCGGTCGCCAACAGCGGGGAGTTGTCGACGTCGGCGTCGGTAAGGCGGATACCCAGAATGTCGTTGGCCTGCGCCTTGACCACTTTCCAGGTCGCCATACCACCGATTTCGGTGTCGTCTGCGGTACCAAACTTGCCATCCGCCCCCAGGTCACGGTTAGTGATCAATCTGCCGGTCGCGATGGGGCCGTTGTCGGTCAGCTCATAACCGCGCAGGAAAACCTGGTGTGATGGGTGCGAGCTGTAGGTCTGGTTTTGATCCACGAATGGCGACGTGGTGTTGGTGTGCTCATGGATGTCGTCGGCCGTGCCGAGAACGCCATCCGCCCCGGGCAGGTTGGTCGCGCGGGTCAGCACCATGAAGTTGGTGTTGCCACCGGGCACATACAGCGGATCATCCGGTTGCAGCGGGATGAAGATCGTGCCCGAACCGCCTTTGGTCACCAGGTCCAGACCGTGATCGAAGAACTGCCCGAAGAAGGTCATCCAGGCGTTGAACGGCGCGGACAACCCTGCGTCCGACGCGGTGTTCTCGAACAGGTACACATCATGGTCGTCGGCAGTACCGAACTGACCATCCATGCCGGGGCTGGCGACTATTCGAGTGCCATCCTTGAGCACGTCGTCGTTCCCCTCTGCGCCGAAGTTGAGCACACCGTCCGCACCCGGGTCGTAAGCAGTGGCATAGGCCGCCGGGTTGTTCGACGTCTGGTCGACGATCAGATTACTGATCGTGCGCGGCTGCGAGTCAAACACAAAGCCGCTGTTCTGCTGATACGACGATCCCGGAATGGCCGGCGAGCCGGGGCCGAAGAAGCCGGCAGGAGCACCTTCCGCCGGATTGAAGACCGGATCGGTCAAGCGCGGGAAGGTGTTATCCGCGGCACCAAACTCGGTGTTGTTGATGCCGTTGAGGTTCATCAGGTTGTTGTTCGAGCCGTCGACCGCACGCAGGCCCAACGGCGCGCGGATATTCGGGATCAGCGAGAGGATGTCCTGACCGGCCGCATCAGCCTCGGCAATCTTGATCTGATCAAGGATGAAGTTGAGGTCGGAGCGGACCATGTTAAGGCCCTCGCCCCCCGCGGTGGCATTGACTACCGGTGTCTGCGCCGTCGGCACAACCGGCTCGCCGGGAGCCACCACATCAGTCGGTTGCGAGAACACCACTTCAGTCGTGCCGTGACCATCCTGGTAGATCGCTTTGACCCGCAGTGCCAGCCCGGCAAGATCCGGCGAGACCTTGAACGTGGTGCCGTCGGCACTTTGGAACGCCAGGTCACCCGCTGGCAGCTGGATGATGTCTTCGAACACGCCGGTGCCGGGGTCGGCTTCGAACTGCCAATAGTAGGACACCGAGGCATTGTTGACGAAACCCTGCGGGTTACCCACCGTGATGTTGTCGGAATCGCGCACTCCGGCCATGCTCACCGTCAATGTGTCGCCCACTGTGATCGCGCCGCCGTTTCCATCCGCGACGGTCGGTCTGCCCAACGGTTGTGCGTTCAGATCCGGCACCAGCACTTGCTGGGTATCGGCGAACTGCAGGCGTTCGATATGCAGCAAGGTATCGGTGCCGTCGCGACCCGCTTCGGTATCGGTCACTGTCCAGACATCGTCCGCCACATTGGCCGTGCCTCGGGTGTCACGCGTCACCACATACTCAGACTGAAGGCCGGAGAAAACGGCAGTGTCGAAAGCCGCCCCGCCTGTCGAAGTGCCGGGCAGGATTTCCCGCACGGCCTTGAGCTGACCTGGGTTATAGGTGCCGTCGATCATGAACGGAATCATGTCGACCATGCTGTCGAAGGTGGCGATTTCAGGGCCGGTATGGTTGACGTCGTTGGGGCCATACACCGCAATTCTGACGTTGATCCATTTGTCGCCATCGATCAGGTCATCGCCACCACGCCCCTCGATCAGGTCACTGCCATTGCCACCGAGGATGATATTGCCCGTGGCAAAACCAGTGGTCGGCAAGCCGGCATCGGCCAGGAATTGCTCCAGTCCGCGAATCAACGCCACATTGGTCAGCGCACTGCCCGTGGTCCCGCCGTGGTCGGCAATCGTGATCGCATCAACATTATCGCCCTTGAGCACATCGCCAAATTGCGAACCGGACAAGCCTTCGACCTCGGCAAAACGGTCGAGGATCGAGGTCGGCGAGGCACCGACCGGATTGAACGGCCCGTTGTTCTGGTTTGGCGCGTTGCCGTGTGGTTGCGCCAGCGTGGCCATGGTCAGGTCAACGGTCACACCGACCCTGTCATTTTTGTAGGTCACCCAGTCGAAACCGGACATGCCGTCCATATTGTCCTGGGCATCGCTGCCGACGAAGATGTCATCGCCACCCTCGCCGATCATTTCGTCGAAGCCACCACCACCGACAAAGATATCGTTGCCGATCACGTCGTCATTGAGCAACGGCGAGGCGTTATCGCCTGGCGCGCCGTCCTGGGTGCCGCTCTCGATCCAGTCATCTCCTTCATTGCCCGTAGCTGGCAGGTTGGTCTTGGCCCCGAGGATGAAATCGTCACCCTGACCGCCGAAGGTGGTGCTGATGTCTTCGGTGGTGATGATGAAGTCCTGGCCATCGCCCCCCAGGATCAGGTTGCCGCCAACCAGCATGCTACCGGCGACGATCACATCGTTACCGGCATTACCTTCCAGACGGTTGTCACCGAACGAGTCGGTGATGATGTCATCGCCCGCGCCGCCCAGTACCGCATCGTTGCCGGCGCCGCCTTCGAGGCGGTCGTTGCCACCGTCGCCGTAAAGGGTGTCATCGCCCTCACCGGAGACGATGATGTCATTGCCAGCGGTGCCACCCAGAACGACATGGTCTTCGCCGGTGTATTGCAGATAATTACTGTCCGCCCCCACGGTGTCGGGGTTATCGCGGATCACCAGCGGCACGATTTCCACACCGTTGATCATGAGGCCGCCAGTTGGATCGGCGCTGCCCGCGCCAAGGCCAGTGAACTGATTGGCCTGATCCACTTCGAGGGTGAACGTCGGCGTCAGGAACACGGTGTTCGACAGGTGTGTGACATCGGTGTTGAGCATGATCAGCTTGGCAAAGGAGTTGTTTTCCAACTCGGTGCCGAAGTTCAGGCCCGCGGTACGCGACAGATAGTAGAAACGGTCGCCGTCCTGCAACGCCTCCATCTGGGTCTCAAACACAAAGTTGAACGACGAACCGAGCATACCGCCGAACGGCATCTTCTGCTCGGCGAGGCCACCGACCCAGAAGTCGATATCGTCGACGCCCGTGATCGTTACACCCGCCACATCGTCGGCAGTACCCAGCAGCCCATCCTTGCCGGCCAGCGTTACGTTGCCATAGGCACCGGTACTGTTGAGGAAGTCCAGGCGGTCAGCCGGCGCATCATCACCACCGAATACCAGTGCCAGGGCTGCAGCGCGTTTGTCTGCCAGCGTGGTCGCCGCCGTAATCGTTTCATGCGTGCCATAGGCTGCGATGAAGTTGACCAACGACTCGGGGTGTTTGAGGTTGTCCGCGAAGTCTGCCCAACTGATGTACGGCTTGAGTTGGCTGTCGCCGGTTGATGAGTAGAACTCACGCCGCGCCTCATTCAAGGTCGGGATACCCGTGTCGCGACCACGCGCCAGATTCAAGGCCGGCAAATCGAGGGGCAGACCGAGCAGATTGTTGCGCAACGCTTCAGTGACGAACTCGTCGATCTCGTTGCCGACCTGACGGGTCACACCGCGAATGATCGCCCCTGCCGCTTCGTCTGCAGTAGCGCCACTGCCGGCGAATGCCAGCGGATTGAGGAAGGCCGCGATCAGACCCATTTGCGAATCCGGGTTGTTCGGGTCAGTGAGCAGCGGATTAAATTCGGGGTCGAAACGATCGACGGTCTCGGTCAACATCGAGTGACCGAAGCGATACACCACATGGGCGAACTCGGCGAGGATGGCCGGGTTGATCGAGGTGTCATACCCGTTGGGGGCAAGGAATGCGTCAACCTGCGGCTGAATGGTCCGCGCGAACTCTTCGAAGACGAGGTGCTGGTACTGCATCTCGGTGCCGAACTTGGCGGCCTGGAACAGGCGTTCGCCGTCCCACACCAAGGCTGATATTTCGGCGAGTGTCGTAGGCATTGCGGCGACGTCGTCCACCAGCCACTCATTGAGAAACGCCAGATCGCCGGCGGCCAGGATGGTTTGCTTGGATTGCTGGACCAGGCGGTTGTGCTCGGAGTGGAACACATGGTGCACGGCGGTCAGGCCAATGTTTTCGTTCGCCCGGCCGTCGCCGGCAATGTAGTGGGCGTCGAGCAGTTCGTTGTCATAGGTCAGGTTGTTTCCGCCCGCACCCACGGGCTGCGCATTGCCGACATCGGCGTCGGCATCCGCTTGCAGAACCCCACCGACGACGACCGGCGCGGCATTGTGGGCGATGTCGTCGAGGAAACCATGTCCGGTGCTTACGGCGTTGGCCAGACTGATCGGCGCATCCCGGTTGCCTTCGACCAGTTGCGTGACGTCATCAGCCGTCCCGGCAATACCGTCGGTACCGTTACTGGTGCGCATCACCACCTGCGGCATACCGTTCGGCCCCCGGATGAAGCTGCCATAGGCATCAGTCGCGAGCAACGGCACGTTGTGCACATCGAGGTCGGTCAGGTTGATGCCGAGAATGTCACGGGCCTGGGCTTTTACCACTGCCCAGGTCGCCATGCCGCCGCTTTCGCCGTCGCCATCATCGGCCGTGCCGAATTTGCCATCAGCGCCGAGATCGCGGTTGGTAATCAAGCGCCCCGTTGCAATAGGGTCACCGGCCGCGTTGAGGACGTACTCACGCAGGAACACCTGGTGCGACGGGTGCGAGCTGTATGTTTGGCTCTGGTCTACGAACGGTGAGGTGGTGTTGGGCTGACCATCATCGGAAGTGCCGACAATTCCGTCCGCGCCGGCCGTACGCACTGCACGTGGCAGCACCATGAAGTTGGTCGGGCTGCCCGGCACAAACAACGGATCGTCCGGCTGCAGCGGAATAAACACAACGTCGGTACTGCTCTTGCTGAGCAGATCAAGGCCGTGGTCGAAGAACTGGCCGAAGAAGGTCATCCACGAGTTGAAGCCGGCGGTCAGGCCGGCGTCCGGCGACTCGTTGGGGATGAAGAATACTTCCTTGTCGTCGGCCGTGCCGAACACGCCGTCCAGACCGGGGCTGATCACTGGGTCAGCACCACCGTTCGCAGCGACAGCGGCCGGGTTGTTGGCGGTCTGGTCGTTGATCAGGTTACTGATAATCCGTGGCTGCGGATCGACCACCGTCCCTGTCCCGGCGTACGACGCACGATACGAAGCGTCAAGCAGGCGCAGGAAGGAATTGTCCGCAGCGCCAAATTCGCTTTGTCCGGCGACCAGGTTGTTGTAGCTGCCATCGACGGTTCGCAGGCCGTATGGCACCTGACTGTTGGGTAGCAAATCACTAAGGCTGGCGCCGTCGGCATGCGCTTCTGCGATGAAGATTTGCTTGAGAATGAACTCCAGGTCCGACTTGTTGAAATTGGCCATTTCGATTGCCCTCGATCTATATGGGAAAGGCTCGGGACGAATAAATCCTCCCGCGCCAAGTCACGTGCTGGCTTGCGCAGTTCGTTGGTTCAGTGTTTGGCGAGAGCAGGCGTGGGGCAGGCAAAGCCGTCCCCTGCGCCGGTGAATGCGCGCCTGGAATTCGCTGGATGAAATTGCTCGCTGAGCGTTTAGGCAGAGCGATTCCGAGCCACTGGTGGGCCATGGAATCGGGAAGTCGAAGCGAACTTCCTGAACAGCTCCGTCACGGTGCAACAGAACAAAATGATCGACATGCCGTGCTCCTTCAGGACCACCGTGCCCTGCACTTTCGAAGCGATGGCAAGATTCAGACGGGCGCCCTTGAACATGACTAAAGTTCTATAGCAATGCGCTGTCAATATTACGACGTAAAAAAATATCATCGTCATTGGACATGCCAACTTACTGTTATTAAACGACATATAAATATTCATACGAACTACTAGAGCGAAATGTTATTTCAAACTGTATCGCTAGAGAGACAAACGCCACCTACGCTGCTGCATGTGAACATAAAAATTTACGGAACTTTTCCAGGAACGCTATGGCTTGTGTCCGCGAGAAGCATTCGCAACTACATCTATGGTTTTTCACACATTTTCCTTGCTGCTTTTTGCCGCAAGCACACCCGGCTTTTCGGTGAGGGTCTATCAAATGCACAAGCTCTCAAGTACCCGATCCGAACTGGCCGACGCGCTCTTTCGACTTCGCCGCAGTTTTTACTCGTTGGCCGGATTCAGCGGCGTCATCAACGTCATGATGTTGACGCCAGCTATTTATATGCTGCAGGTCTACGATCGGGCCTTGGTCAGTCGTAACGTCACAACATTGACGATGCTGACCTTCCTGGTGATAGGCCTGTTCTTGCTAATGGCCACGCTGGAAATGTTCCGCACCCGTGTGCTGATCCGAGTCGGCAACTGCCTCGACATGGACCTCAATCGACGCATTTTCACCGCAGCATTCGAGCGCAACCTGAGTCGCGCCGGAGGCAATCCGGCCCAGGCCCTGCAAGATCTCGCACAGGTGCGTCAATTTCTCACCGGCAATGGTCTGTTCGCATTCTTTGATGCGCCTTGGACCCCCATCTACCTGCTGGTCGCCTATTTGATCCACCCGCTGCTCGGACTGGTCACGCTGATCGGCTCGCTGATTCTGGTGGGCCTGGCTTATCTCACCGAGAAGGCAACGCAAAAGCCACTGGCCGAAGCCAATCAGGCTGCCCTCACCTCCGCCAGCTACGCCAACAACAACCTGCGCAACGCCGAGGTTATCGAGGCCATGGGCATGCTGCCTTCGATCGGCAAGCGCTGGTACCAAAGCCATTTGCACATTCTGGAAATGCAGACCCTGGCTTCCGACCGTGCCGCCCTGATCAGCAGTACCGGACGCTTCGTGCGCATCACTTTGCAATCGCTGATCCTCGGCGCCGGCGCGTTGCTGGCGATCGAAGGCAAGATCACCCCGGGGATGATGATCGCTTGCTCGATCCTCACCGGCCGCGCGCTGGCCCCGGTTGAACAAGTCATCGCGTCATGGAAGCAATTGCTTGGCTGCCGTTCGGCCTGGGCCCGGTTGAACGAGATGCTGAACGACTATCCTCGCCGGCCACCGAGCATGTCGCTGCAGCGGCCGCTGGGCATGCTGGCGGTGGAGAATGTGTATGCCGGTGCGCCCGGCACCAGCAACACGATTCTGCGCGGAGTGAGCTTCAACCTTTCCCCCGGCGAAAGCCTTGGCATTATCGGTCCATCCGCCTCGGGCAAATCCACCCTCGCTCGTCTGTTGGTTGGCGTTTGGCCGGCGCAGGCCGGCAAGGTGCGCCTGGACGGCGCGGACATATTCACCTGGAACAAGGGCGAACTTGGCCCCTGGCTCGGTTACCTGCCACAGGACGTGGAGCTGTTCGAGGGCACCATCGCCGACAACATTGCGCGCTTTGGCGAAGTGGACAGCGATGCGGTCATACGCGCCGCCAGGACGACAGGAGTGCACGAGATGATCCTGCGTTTGGCGCAGGGTTATGAGACCCGTCTGGGCACCGATGGCAGCCCGCTGTCCGGAGGCCAGAAGCAACGCATCGCCTTGGCTCGCGCGCTGTATGGAGAACCCAATCTGATTGTGCTGGACGAGCCGAACGCCAACCTCGACGACGTCGGTGAAAAGGGCTTGGTCGAGGCGCTGGCTCAACTGAAAAACCGCGGCGCCACCGTCATTCTGATTTCCCACCGTCCCAATGTGCTCTGCGCCGTCGATAAGGTGCTGATGCTGCGCGACGGCGGTGTGCAGATGCTCGGTACTCGCGACGAAGTATTTGCAGCGCTGCGCAAGGCCAGTGTGATGCCTGCAGGCGCATCGACTCCGCTGGCCTCCGTCAAATCACGGGAGTGACCGATCATGCAAATGAGCCAACACACCGAGATGATTCTCGCCGATCCCAGGAACGTGGTGGATCTGGACGTCGGTAAACCCGTGCGCTGGGGCATGTTGCTGATGCTCGCCGGCTTCGGCGGCTTCCTCCTGTGGTCCTGGCTGGCGCCACTGGATGCCGGCGTGGTCGCGACTGGCACGGTCAAAGTCACCAGCAATCGTAAAGCCGTGCAGCATCTGACCGGCGGCACTGTGGAGGCCATTCTTGTTCGCGAAGGTGATGCAGTGAAAAAAGGCCAGGAGCTGGTCCGCCTCGACTCGCTGCGCGCCGCCTCCGAACAGGGTGCGGTCAGCGCCCAGTACATCGTCAGCAAGACGGTGGAAAACCGTCTGGAAGCGGAACGCGACGGCCGCGACGTGGTGAACTACGACCCCGAATTGCTCAAGCGCTTCGGGAATGACCACCGCCTGGTGGCCGCCATGAATCTGCAACAACGCCTCCTGGACACCCGACGCGCCGGCCTCGCTGGCGAAATCAGCATCCTTCAGGAAAACCTCGCGGCGTCGGCGGTGCAGCTCAAGGGCCTGCAGCAGGTCTATGGCGCCCGCGCCTCGCAGATCGACTTCCTCAACCAGGAACTAAAAGGTACCCGCGTGCTGGCGGCCGAAGGCTATGTGCCACGCAACCGCCTGCTTGAGCTGGAACGCAGCAATTCCGACCTCTCCGCCGGCCAGGCCGAAAACCTCAACAACATCGCCCGCATACGCAGCCAGACCACCGAAATCAAGCTGCGCATCCTTCAGCGCCAGCACGATTACCAGAAGGAAGTCGAATCGCAGCTCACCGACACCGCCAAGGAAAATACCACCCTGGCCGACCGCTTGCGTGCGCTGGACTATGAAGTGACCCACACGGTGATTCGCTCGCCGATCGATGGCATCGTCCATTCACTGAGCATTGCGACCATCGGCGGGATCATTCAGCCCGGCTTCAAAATCATGGAAATCGTTCCGGACAATGAACCGCTGCAGGTTGACGCGATGATTCCGGTACAGGCGATCGACAAGATGGTCCCCGGCCTGGCCGTGGACATTGCGTTTCCGGCCTTCAACCATGCCCAGACGCCCAACATCCCTGGCCGTGTGAAGACAGTCTCCGCCGACCGCCTGCTCGACGAGGAAAGCAAGCAACCGTTCTATCTGGCACAGGTAGAAGTCACTCCCGATGGCATGAGCCAGCTTGGCAGCAATCACATTCGTCCCGGTATGCCCGCCAGCGTCACCATCAAGACCGGCGAGCGCAACTTGATGAGCTATCTTCTCAAACCAATGCTCGAGCGTGTCGACAGCTCGTTCAAGGAACAATGAAATGGACCGTCATTGCCTGATCTTTTGCCTGCTTGCGCTGTCCTTCCCGGTTAGCGCCATGGACCTCAAGCAAGCCTGGGATCTGTTGCAGTACCAAGGCCCCGTCTATCGCGCCGCCGTACATGAAAAAGAGGCCGGCCTGGAAAACCGCGCCATTGGCCAGGCCGGCCTGCTACCGCAGATCAGTGCCTCGGCCTACGACAACAAGGTCAATGGCACCCAGCGCCAGAGCGGCATCGAAAGGGATCTCGACTACGACTCCAAGGGCGCTAATGTGCGCTTGCGCCAGCCGCTGTTCAACAAACAGAAAATGGCCGAGTTCCGCCAGGGTAAACAGCGTGCCGACTACAGCGTCGCGGTGTTCGATGCCAAGAGTCAGGACGCCGCAGTGCGCCTGGCCGAAAGCTATTTCGACGTGCTCCTGGCCAGCGAAACCATCATCCTTGCCAAAGCCAAGTTAAACGCCTTTGACGAGCAACTCGCTTCGGCTAAACGACGCATGGAGTTGGGGGCCGGTACCGTCACCGACATCGACGAGTCGATCGCTCGCCGCGACCTCGCCGCGGTTGAGCTGATCGAAGCGCAGGACAACCTGGTCAACGCGCGCCGCAAGCTTGAGGAATACATCGGAGAATCCCCCGAATCCCTGACCACCTTGCGTCCGACCTTCAATACGCCACCGCTGCTACCGAGCAACCTGCAGGACTGGTTAATCAAGGCTCAGACTGACAGCCCGCTGATCCATGCGCGCCGTCATAGCAGCGACCTCGCTGAAGAAGAAGTGAAGCGCGCCAGGGCTGGTCACTGGCCGACACTTGATTTCGTTGCCGGCTACACCGCGGGCGATAGCCAATCAATCTCCGAGCTGAATCAACGCAACCGCTACGCCTCAATCGGGCTGGAGGCAAACTTCCCGTTGTACAACGGTGGTGGCACTAGCGCGTTGACGCGCCAGGCGAGTGCCAATAGCTATAAGGCCCTGGACGAACTCGACGCTACGCGCCAGGAAGTCATCTCCGGTACCACCCGTGAGTATCGCGGCGTAGAGAGCGGCGCCCAACGTATTCGCGCGCTGGAGAGAGCAGTGGAGTCCAACGAACGCTCACTGACTTCGACACGCAAAGGCTTCAAAGAAGGCGGCACCAGCACCAACTCGGACGTTCTCAATGCCGAAGAGCTGCTCTTCGATGCGCGCCACGATTTGTTCGAGGCCAAGCTGCGCTACTTGATGTCGCGCCTGCGCCTGGCCTCTTCGGTGGGCAGTCTGGGCGACGACGATATTGACCACATCAACGACTACCTCGGCCCGGAGCTGTTGGTCACCAACTGACGTTCACCTGCGCAGCACTTTTTGAGCAGAGGGTGCGGCAGCGATCTTTATCGACAACCAAGAGTGCCCACACCTGTCCTTAAAATACAAAACGCCCGATGCGGTGCATCGGGCGTTCGGGTGAAACAGGCGTAGCCCTGCTTCAAGACTAGACAATTTACATTTTTATCTGGGGTACACGCTAAAACGCCAGTTTGTAGCCGATCAACACCAGCATCGTGGCCAGGCAAGGACGCAGCACTTCGTCGGAGATACGACCGGTCAAGTGGCTGCCCAGGTAAATCCCCGGCAGCGAACCCACCAGCAAGTAACCCAGCACCTGCCAATCCATGTTGCCCATGCTGGCATGGCCCAGGCCGGCGACCAGGGTCAACGGCACGGCGTGGGCGATTTCCGTGCCGACGAGGCGTCGGGTCGGCAGCAACGGATAGAGGATGAACAGCGCTACGGTGCCGAGGGCGCCGGCACCGATGGAGGTTAGCGCGACCATGGTGCCCAGGACCAGACCGGTGATGACCGTCAACACATTCAGGCGCGAACCGCTGGGGTTGTAATGGCCGCCAGCCCGTTTGTGGGCGAAGTCGAGCAAGCGTTTTTTGAAGAAAATCGCCAGGGCCGTGGCAAACAGAACGAAGCCGAGGGCTTGTTTGATAACGGCATTCATCGCGTCGGGAGAAGTCTGCAAACTGCTCAGGAACCACAACGTCAGCGCTACTGCCGGCACGCTGCCGAGGGTCAGCCAACCGGTGATCGCCCAGTCGATATTATTGTTCTTGCGATGAACCAGCACACCGCTGGATTTGGTAATGGCCGCGTACAGCAAGTCGGTGCCCACCGCCGTGGCCGGATTGATACCGAACCACAGCAGAATCGGGGTCATCAAAGACCCACCGCCTACCCCGGTCATGCCGACGATAAAGCCGACGACCAACCCTGCCACCACCAACCCGAAGTTAACGAAATCCATTAACACGCCCGCAATAAAACGCATGGAAAAACTGGACCGCAGCATAGCGATTTTTCTTATAACCAGTTATATCGATGCGAACTATCGTTATTCCACAACTTACTACTTTTCCTATTTACTCAACCCCCCCTGTGGGAGCGAGCCTGCTCGCGATGGCGATGTTTCAGTCACGTGATATTGAATGTGCCAACGCTATCGCGAGCAGGCTCGCGCCTCAGGGGGATCTGCTGTGTCAGTGAGTGCGGTGGGGTTGATTTACTGCACGGGCAGGAAATTCAAAAACAGCAAGCTCTGCGCGTAGTTCAGGCCGATCCGCCGATAACGCTCGTCCAGCATCTGCGTCAGCAGATCCAGCCGCGCGACGATCTTGCCGAACTCCACGGCAAAACTCAGGTTGCTGCCCTCCTCCGAAATTTCGTTGGAGAACAGCAAGGGCTCGCCGTTTTTGTTTTGCCGCTGGCTCAGGATCCAGGTGGCTTTCTCGATGTTGCGAGCGGCGTTGTTGACGAAGGTCGGGTTGATCGCATCGGTCATATAGAACTCGAGACGGTTGCCGTGAGCGGTGACCAGCATGCTGCCGATGGCGTAGATGAAGGCGCCGACCCGGTCGCCGAGAAACTCCGGGCTCATGGCGTAGCTCAGCGCCGCGAGGTCCTTCTTGCCACCGAGGGTCGGCAGCGGCTGCTGTTGTTCGATGGCCAGGCGCACTTGTTTACCGGCGGTGCGGGCGTCGAGGAAGCCGGATTTTTTCAACTCGTCCGGGTTACGCAGGTAAAGCTTGCTCATCAGCAAGTAGAGGCTGTCGAGGTTGTCGCGCATCGCCAGGGTCGCCATGCGGTCGACGCTGGTCTGGAGGAATTCCCGGGGCGTGCCTTCGCGGAACTGGTTGACGATGTCGCTGCCCTGTTGCTGGCTGCAACCGCTGGCGAAGAGCATCGACAGGCTGGCCAGCAGCAGGCATCGGCGACGTAGAAGTGAAGCAAAAAAGGGTAAAACTCGAACCATGGGTGCTTGAACTTGGGCATGGGCCGACGGAGGGGATCGCCGCAGGCTGGCCAAGGATAGAGCCGCCAAAGCTGAAAAAGTGCAGTGCCGATGGTCCGTAAACCCTGGCCTCCATAACAAACACCGACAAATTAGTCATACTTTTAATTGCAACACTTCACATATCAGCTATAAATCCTTCCTTGATCGACGATCAAAATCGATCATTAGTATGACTACATTCCAAAAACAACAAAAAGGAAGGTCAACCATGCTGCACTCCCGACACCTGCTCTCCGGCCTCGGACTGTCCCTGATGATCGCCACCCTCCCCACTCAAGCGGCTGGCCTGTCCAGCGAACACAAAGCCTTCGGCAAGACCAACGACGGCACACCCGTCGAGCAATACGTCTTGCGCAACAGCCATGGCCTGCAAGCCACGATCATTACCTACGGCGGCATTTTGCAGTCGCTGAAGGTGCCGGACAAAAACGGCAAGCTCGACGACGTGGTGCTGGGTTTTGACGATGTCCAGGGCTATCAGAGCGGCACCGCTTACTTTGGCGCGACCATCGGGCGTTTCGGCAATCGCCTGGCCAACGGCGCGTTCGAACTGGACGGCAAACGCTATCAGGTGCCGCTCAACGACGGCTCCAACTCGCTGCACGGCGGCCCGCAAGGGTTTGACAAGCACGTGTGGAAAGCTCAGCCGAGCAAAGGCAAGGATTCTGTGGGCGTTACCCTGACCTATCTGTCGGCGGACGGCGAAATGGGCTTCCCCGGCAACCTCAAGACCGAGGTCACTTACAGCCTCACCGAGAACAATGAACTGCGCATCGACTACAAGGCCAGCACTGATAAACCGACCGTACTGAACCTGACCAATCACAGCTATTTCAACCTCGCCGGCGCGGGCAACGGGGATGTTCTGAAACAGCTCGTCACCCTGCATTCGACCCATTACACGCCGGTCACCGCCAAACTGATTCCGACCGGCGAACTGGCCCCGGTCGCGGGTACGCCGATGGACTTCACACAACCCACCGCCATCGGCAAAAACATCAAGGCCGATCACCCGCAACTGAAATTCGCCGAGCCGAAACAGGGCGGCTTTGACTTCAACTGGGCCCTGGACGCCAAGGGTGATGTGGGCAAGCTGGCGGCCGATGTCAGCGACCCACTCTCCGGGCGCCGCTTGCAGCTCTACACCACTGAACCCGGCGTGCAGTTCTACACCAGCAACTTCCTCGATGGCACGGTCAAGGGCAAGGGCGGCAAGGTTTATCCGCATTGGGGCGCGTTTACCCTCGAGACCCAGCACTACCCGGACTCACCGAACCAGCCGAACTTCCCGTCCACCCGACTTGACCCGGGCAAGACCTATACCCAGAGCACTGTGCTGAAGTTTTCGGCCCACTAAACCCCCCCACAATCAAGCAGCTGCCGAGCAGCTGCTACACGTCCACGGAACCACCGGGGTATTCTGCTGCCAACTGGAGAGTATCTATCGATTCGAAAAAGGAGGTTTTCATGCGGACCCTCGAACTGGCCGGCGTCGACGTACCGGTCATCGGTCAAGGCACCTGGCGCATGGGCGAAGATCCCTCGCAACACAACAAGGAAGTTGCCGCGCTGCGCCTGGGCATCGAGCTGGGCATGACCCTGATCGACACCGCCGAGATGTACGCTGAAGGCGGCGCGGAGGAAGTGGTGGGTGAAGCCATAACAGGCCTGCGCGACAAGGTCTTCCTGGTCAGCAAGGTCTACCCGCACAACGCCAGCCGCAAAGGCATCCCCCAGGCCTGCGAACGCAGCCTGCGGCGCTTGAACACCGATTACATCGATTTATACCTGCTGCATTGGCGCGGCCAGTATCCGCTCGAGGAAACCGTCGCAGCCTTCGAACGACTGCGAGAAGACGGCAAAATCGGCCGTTGGGGCGTGTCCAATTTCGACGTTGACGACCTGGAGGAATTGAACTCACCGGCCTGCGCTACCAACCAGGTGCTGTACAACCTGGAAGAGCGCGGCATCGAATTTGATCTTCTGCCCTGGTGTCAACAGCATCAGCAGCCGTTGATGGCATACTGTCCCATCGGTCAGGGAGGAACGATGCTGACCCATCCGGCGCTCAGGCAGATTGCCGCCCGTCACGCCGCGAAGCCGGCTCAGATAGCACTGGCATGGATTCTGCGACAGACAGGCGTGATCGCCATCCCCAAAGCGGTCGCTCCTGAACATGTGCAACTGAATGCGCAGGCCGCACAACTGCGGCTCGACGACGAGGACTTGAAGGCGCTGGACCACGCGTTTCACGCGCCACAACGCAAGCACCGGTTGGCCATGGTCTAAGCCATCGCGGTACTGTCAGAGGGCTTCTGCATGAGAAGCACTGATCAGCTCGACGACTTCAATTTGCCACGCTTTGTGCAAGCACAAGACCCCGTGTTCGAGTGGGTCCGGGAAGAGTTGAAAGCCGGCCGCAAGCGCCGGCACTGGATGTGGTTCGTTTTTCCGCAGTTCGCCGGATTGGGCGGTAGCCAGATGTCTCGACATTACGCGATCCACTCCCGCGAGGAAGCCATGGCCTACCTTGAGCATCCAACGCTGGGCGCTCGACTGCGAACCTGCACTCAATTGGTCCTGGACATCAAACAACGCTCGATCGCCGAGATTTTCGGACACCCCGACAACCTCAAGTTTCACTCGTCGATGACCCTGTTCGCCCAAATCGCCCCCAAGGGCAGCGTGTTCCATAAGGCACTGGATCAATACTTTCACGGCATACGGGATGACTGGACGCTGCAGCTGCTGGACTCAAAACAAGCCCAGTTGCCCACCAATCAAGGTTGAAAAGTCGTCGTCCACGAAGGGCAGAATCGCATCCGCCACCGGTTGCAATTGCCGGGTGACGTAATGGTCGTAGTCGATGGGCGCGCTGCGAATCTCCAGCGGTTCGGGCCCGGCGACGCTGATCACGTAGCTGATCCAGCCGCCGTTCTGGTATTGCCTGGGGCGGCCCTGCTGGTCGTTGTAGTCATCGGCGATCCGCGCCGCACGGACGTGGGGCGGCACGTTGCGTTCATAGTCATCCAGAGTACGGCGCAGGCGCTTGCGGTAGATCAGGCGGTCGTCGAACTCGCCGGCCAGGGTCTTGCGCACGTAGTCGCGCACGTAATCCTGATAGGGCTGGCGATGGAAAATCCGTGAGTACAGTTCCTGCTGGAATTGCCGGGCCAGCGGCGACCAGTCGGTGCGCACGGTTTCCAGGCCCTTGTAGACCATTTCGTCAGTGCCATCGGCGCGGGTGACCAGCCCGGCGTAACGCTTCTTGCTGCCCTCCTCGGCGCCACGAATCGTCGGCATCAGAAAGCGTTTGTAGTGGGTCTCGAACTGCAATTCCAGGGCGCTTTCCAGCCCGTATTCCTGTTGCACATGTTCGCGCCACCATTGGTTGACGTGGTCCACCAGCGCGCGGCCGATCTGCGCGGCCTCTTCCTGGCCGTGGGCACGACGCAGCCAGACGAACGTCGAATCGGTGTCGCCGTAAATCACCGTGTGCCCCTGGGCTTCGATCAGCTGCCGGGTGCGCAGCATGATCTCGTGGCCGCGCAAGGTGATGGACGACGCCAGGCGCGTATCGAAGAAGCGACAGCCGCTGGAACCGAGCACTCCATAGAAGGCGTTCATGATGATCTTCAGCGCTTGCGACAACGGCGCGTTGTGCTCGCGCTTGGCGGTCTCGCGGCCTTCGGCTACCCGCGCGACGATCGCCGGCAGGCAATGCCGGGTCCTGGAAAAACGCGCACCGCGAAAACCCGGCACAGACTCGCTGTCTTCGGGATGCTGCAAGCCTTCGATCAGCCCGACCGGATCAATCAGGAAAGTGCGGATAATCGACGGATAGAGGCTTTTGTAGTCGAGTACCAGCACCGACTCGTACAAGCCCGGCTGCGAATCCATGACAAAACCGCCGGGGCTGGCCTGCGCGGGCTTGTTGCCCAGATTCGGCGCCACGAAACCCTGTCGGTGCATCAGCGGCATGTACAGGTGGGTGAACGCCGCCACCGAGCCGCCACTGCGGTCCGCCGGCAAACCGGTGACGCTGGCCCGTTCCAGGAGGAAGGTCAGCAGTTGGGTCTTGGCGAAAATCCGCGTCACCAGCTCGCAGTCCTTGAGGTTGTACGTGGCGAGTGCCGGCTTGTCCTCGGCGAACATGCGGTTGATTTCGTCCATGCGCTGGTACGGCGTGCTGATCGCCTTGCCCTCGCCGAGCAGGGTTTGCGCGACGTTTTCCAGGCTGAACGAGGGGAAGCTCCAGGTCGCCGAGCGCAGGGATTCGATGCCGTCGATGATCAACCGACCGGCGGCGGAGGCGAAGTAATGGTTGCGGCTGCCGTGCTCGCGCCATTGCATTTCTTCGCCGCCGCGCCCCAGTTTCAGCGGTACACCCAGCTGACGGGCGTGCTGGTGCAGCACGCGCAGGTCGAACTGCACGACGTTCCAGCCAATGATCGCGTCGGGGTCATGGCGGGCGAACCATTCGTTGAGCTTTTTCAGCAGGACGGTTCGGGAGTCGCAGTAGTCGAGTTGGAAATCCACCGCGCTGTCATCGCCATTGGGCGGACCAAGCATGTAGACCTGGCGCTCGCCGCAGCCTTCCAGGGCAATGGAATACAACTCGCCCTGAGCCGTGGTTTCGATGTCCAGGGACACCAGCCTGAGGTTGGGCCGGTAGTCGGGAGCGGGTTTCATCTGCGCGTCGAGCAGCAGGCCTTCGGACCCTGGCGTGCCACCAAAAAGGACCGGCGCGGTGATGAAACGCTCCATCATGTAGCGTTCCGGCGGGCGCACGTCAGCTTCGAACATCTCGACGCCGGCTTTGCGCAGCGCGGTTTCCAGGCGCATCAACTGACCATGTTGCTGGCAATACAGGCCGAGCACCGGGCGGTGCTCGAAATCCTGAAGGGCCAATGGCTTGAGCTCGACATTTTTTTCGCCGCGCAAAACAGCCTCGGCTTGCTCGCGCCGGGCCGCCGGGATAAATGCCACCGACGGTTGATGTGGCAGACGGATACGTTGGGGACCGGCGTCGGTCGCCAGCCAGAACTCGACTTGCGTACCGGCCGGGGTGTCGCGCCAATGCCGGGTCAGGACGAAGCCCTGCTGTAAATCCACCACTGCAACCTCAAGATTTGATTCAAGCGGCAATTCTACGCGTCATCGCGGGGGATAGCCCTCTCTGAGCTGAATGCACCCCCTTTGGGAGCGGGCCTGCTTGCGATGGCGGTGCATCCGTCGCCGCTTGTATTGGCTGACCCTGCGCTATCGCGAGCAGGCTCACTCCCACAGGGGGCTGGGTTCAGCCCATGGATCAGCGAAAAACTTCCGGTTAATCGAAGAAAATCCGCCGAATGACGTTTTTTGCGCGTTATCTGCCGCTTTCCGCCTTGCCCTCGGCGCCTGGGTCTACGATTCTTCAATAACAACGACAACACCTGAGAAGCCATCATGAAAACCGTCGCCCAACTGCTCAAGTTGAAAGATCAGAAAAATCAGGAAGTGCACCAGATCAAACCCGATCACATGGTGCTCGAAGCCCTGATGAAGATGGCCGAAAAAAACGTCGGCGCCTTGTTGGTGGTGGAGAATGACGAAGTGCTGGGGATCATCAGCGAGCGGGACTACGCGCGCAAACTGGTGCTGCATGGCCGTTCTTCGGTGGGCACGCCGGTTCGCGACATCATGGTGTCGCCGGTGATCACCGTGGACACCCATCAAACCGTTGATACCTGCCTGGGCATCATGTCCGACAGACGCCTGCGCCACCTGCCTGTGGTGGAAAACGGCAAGTTGATCGGCTTGCTGTCGATCGGTGACCTGGTCAAGGAAGCCATCGCCGAACAGGCTGAATTGATTCGCCAGTTGGAGCAGTACATTCGCGGCGAGTGACTCTGAAATTACGCAGTTCCCCTGTGGGAGCGAGCAGGCTCGCTCCCACTTTTGATTTGCCTGGTTTTCAGGTTGGCCAATGCCGGGCGAAAACCGGTGCCAGCGTCGGGTGGCGATCGATTCGCGTCAGCCACGCATAAAAACCGGGTCGGGCATTGCGCAGATGCTCACGACTGCCCGCCCATCGCGTCACCACCGCCGCCAGCACATCCAGTGCCCCAGGCGTCTCGTCGTCCAGGTACAACTCGCCCGAGAACTGATCGGCAAACACCTCCCAACTCCAGTGCAACCGTCGACGGGCGCCGGCCATGAGGTTTTCCATGGCCGATTGATTCGGCTCGATCAGCCAGCGCTCGGGGTAATCGATGATGCCGATGGCCGCATAGCAATTGCTGACGATGTACACCAGGCCCCGGATCGCTTGATCACGCTCGGCGGGCGTGTTCGACAGCAGGTTTGACTCGGGAAACGCGAGCCCCAGATGAATCAGGATCGCCGCGCTTTCGGTGAGGACGCTGCCGTCGGGCAATTGCAAGGTGGGAATCTGCTTGAGCGGGTTGAGTTTCTCCAGGGCTTTGGCAGCCTCCGCAGACGACTCGACGTCGATAAAACGATAAGGGATTTCACAGAGTTCGAGGGCGGCCTCTATCGCGGCGGCGCCGGAATTCTGGTGTCCGTAGAGCTGGTACATAAGCCCCCCCTTCAAGAGTGTCTCTTTGTAGCATCTGATACTGACCATGCTGGAAAATTTCTTTTTATGCCACTGCATCCAAATCGCTTTCCGATGGGTAGTACCAGTAACAGCCCCTGAGGCTGCCGAGCAGATTACTCATTTACGGAGCGCTATTCATGAATGCCAAACAGCTGATTTGCCTTGCCGGTTTGTTCGTCGCGGGCCCAATGGCCTACGCCCAGTCAGGTCTGCCCGACAGTATCAAGGTCCCGGACGGGCACAAGGTCGCCCTGGAAACCACCGGTGTCGGCGAGATCACTTACGAATGCCGTGACAAGGTCAATGCCGCCGGCCAGACCGAATGGTTCTTTGTCGGCCCCAAAGCGGTACTCAATGATCGCAGCGGCAAACAGGTCGGCACCTATTTCGGACCGCCCGCCACCTGGCAGGCGAAAGACGGTTCGAAAGTCACCGGCACTCAACTGGCTGTCGCGCCTTCGAGTCCGGGCAACCTGCCCTATCAATTGGTCAAGGCCAACCCGGCCGAAGGAAAAGGCGCAATGACCGGCGTCAGCTACATCCAGCGCGTCGCCCTCAAAGGTGGCGTGGCCCCGAGCGCTGAATGCTCGGCGGCCAACAAGGGCAAGCAAGAAATAGTGAAGTACCAGGCGGATTACATTTTCTGGGCGGCCAACTGAAACCAGGCCTGCGGGAAATTGGTCTACGCTGCTCAGCACTGGCCCCGGTCCGATGGCCCGGGGCTGCTGCCCATTATTGACGGCTGAACTCAGTGTCCTTACCCGAAACTCTTTTCGATTACGAAGCCCATATCGCCGCCTGCGCCCGCGGTGAGCGTCAGGCCCTGCGTGATTTGTATGTGCAGGAGAGTCCGCGCCTGCTGGGCGTTGCCAAACGCCTGGTGCGTGACACTGCGCTGGCGGAAGACATCGTCCACGATGCCTTCATCAAGATATGGAATGGCGCCGCGCAGTTCGACCCGGCGCGAGGGTCGGCGCGGGGGTGGATATTCAGTTTGACGCGGCATCTGGCCCTGAATTTCATCCGTGACAACAGCCGCGAGATTCAAGGTGATTTCGATGGGGTGGACGACACGGCAACCTTCGATGCCCAGGCTCATTCCGGGCGCATTCATCAATGCCTGGAGCAACTGGAGCCTGCAAGGCGCGCCTGTATCCTGCATGCCTACGTCGACGGGTATTCTCATACTGAAATCTCACACAAACTCGGCACCCCGCTGGGCACCGTCAAAGCCTGGATCAAGCGGAGCCTGACGGCACTGCGGGAGTGCATGGGATGATCAGCAAACTGACGAATGAAACCCCGGAAGAACTCGACGAACTGGCCAGCGAATATGTGTTGGGCACCCTGTCCGCAGAGCTTCGCACCCAGGTCCGACAGCGCCTGCGCGACGAACCTGATTTGCGGGCCGCCGTGGACGCCTGGGAGCGTCGCCTGCTCGGCCTGACCGATCTGGCAGAACCTCACCCGCCGTCACCCTACCTTTGGCAGCGTATCGAGCGCAGCGTGAACAAGGTGACACGGCCACCGTCGCTCATCGCGGCTCAGTCTTTATCCTGGTGGAATCTGTTGCCGCTCTGGCGCGGGCTCGCCGGTGCAGGGCTGGCGGCCACGTTGCTGCTCGGCGCATTGATGCTGACGCAAACCACCGTCAAGCCTACCTATCTGGTGGTGTTGGTCGGTCCTCAGGACAAGGCACCTGGCTGGGTGATCCAGGCCAGCAACCCGAGGGAAATCCAGCTGATTCCGCTGGGTGTCATTGAGGTCCCGGCCGACAAGGCGCTCGAGTTCTGGACCAAGGCCGATGACTGGCAAGGACCGGTGTCTCTGGGCTTGGTCAAACCGGGACAGACCCTATCGATTCCGCTCGACAAATTGCCGCCACTGCAACCCAATCAACTGTTCGAGCTGACCCTGGAAAATCCGCAGGGCTCACCGATCGGCAAGCCGACCGGGCCGATTCAATTCATCGGTCGGGCAGTGAAAGTCATCTGAGCGCGATCAACCGAGCGCCGCGATCAACTCCGCCGTCGTGACAATCGAGTGGGCATACGTCGGGCCATTGATCTCATGCGCGGCGTGCATGGCCTCGACACTGAACGCGGCCGTGGCGTCGCGCACCAGCGTGACGTGATAGCCCAGTTCGGCGGCGAACCTGGCGGTGCTTTCGATGCACGTATTGGCGAGCATCCCCACCACCACAACCTTGTTGATCCCGTGCTGTTTGAGCAGATAGTCCAGATCGGTGTTGGCAAAACCACTGCCGCCCCAGTGTTCCTTGACGACCACGTCACCGGCCTGTGGCTGGAAATCCGGGTGCCATTCCCCGCCCCAGGTTCCGGCGGCAAATACTTGCGCACGGCTGGCGCCTTGTTGATAGGGAGTGGGGTGTTTCCAGCGCGCCAGTTCATCGGGCTCGGCGCGGTGATGCGGAACATAGAAAACCTGGATGCCGGCCTTGCGAACAGCCGCCACCACGGTTTTCAGGTTGGCCAGCGTACCGACGCTATCAGCCACCGGTTGAGCGCGGCCATGCAGTTTGCCGCCTTCGCTGAGGAAGTCGTTGTAAGGATCCACCAGCAGCAGGCCGGTGTGCTCGGGAGCATGGGAACTGGCACTCATGATCGACTCCTCGAAGGTAAAGGCACGCGCCAGCTATCCAGTGTAGAAGCGCCGATCGACCCCGCCGCCGCCATCCGACGACTGAACCATCACGCCCGCGTGAGGGGGATCGTGTCACCTATCAATGCCGTCGATGTTCACCATCACCTCAATGAAGTTCTCATAAAAAATCCGCGGCGTAACATCGCCTCCATACCAAACAACTACACCCCGGAGCACACCATCATGAAACGCCAAATCCTTCTCAGCATCGCTTTCTCGGTTTTTGCAGTTAACGCTTTCGCCGCTTCTTCTGCTCACCCGGTTGTCGCTGAAGGCGGCTCGGATCGCCTGATCGAAAGTCGTGTGGCTGAAGGTGGTTCGGATCGTTTGATCGAAAACCGCGTCGCTGAAGGTGGTTCGGATCGTCTGATCGAAAACCGCGTTGCTGAAGGTGGTTCTGACCGCCTGATCGAAAACCGCGTAGCTGAAGGTGGTTCCGATCGTCTGATCGAAAACCGCGTTGCTGAAGGTGGTTCGGATCGCCTGATCGAAAACCGCGTTGCTGAAGGTGGCTCGGATCGTCTGATCGAAAACCGCGTCGCTGAAGGTGGCTCGGATCGTCTGATCGAAAACCGCGTCGCTGAAGGTGGCTCGGATCGTCTGATCGAAAACCGCGTTGCTGAAGGTGGTTCGGATCGTCTGATCGAAAACCGCGTCGCTGAAGGTGGTTCGGATCGTCTGATCGAAAACCGCGTCGCTGAAGGTGGTTCGGATCGTCTGATCGAAAGCCGCGCTGTATAAATGAAGGGTTTTACCGCAGTACTCAATGAAAAACCCGGCCTCATCAGCCGGGTTTTTTTTGCCTGTTTTTTGCGGCCGGTCACTTGCCCGCCCGTGTCATGCAGCGCTGATAACGCTCATCCACCCGCTTGGCAAACCACGCCGTCGTGAGTTTGCGGGTGATTTTCGGGCTTTGCAGCACGATCCCCGGCAACACTGCACGAGGCAACGGCCGACCTTCCGCCTTCTCGGCCAGGTCGAACACCCGCGCATAAAGCTGGGTGTCCTCGAACTGCAGGTTTTTGCCCTCCTCCAATTGATCGCGAATGGTCGTGTTGCGCATGCCCAATTGCTTGCCAAGGCTGCGCACCGCCAATTCCGTGGTGCCCGGCATGATCGCGTCGTAGCGCACCAGATCACCATCCAGCGCCAAAGGGATGCCTGACGCTCGACTCACCGCATTCTGAAACGCCGCATTGCGGCTGGCGTACCAACCGGCATTGAAATCGGCGAAGCGATACAGCGGCTGTTTGTAGCTCACCGGGTACCCGAGCAAGTGAGCAATGCCGAAGTACATGCCGCCGCGACGGCTGAACACTTCACGACGGATCGAGCCGTTCACCGGATACGGATACGGATACGGATAATCCCGTGCCTGTTGCTCGGCGAAGTCGATGCTGACCTGCATCGGCCCACCGGTGTGCACCGGATTGAGCCCTCCAAACAAGGTCCGCCCCATGGGCACAATGCCGATGAAGTCATCGAAAATCGCGCTGAGTTCTTTTTCGCTGCGCGCCGCATTCAGCCGGTCGCTGTAGCTTTTACCGTTGGATGAACTGACCTGCAGTGCACCGCTGACCAGCAGGCTGGGGATATGGACTTTAGCGGCACGACGGTCGATCTCTTCGCGGGCGATCTTGCCCAGGCCCGGCACGGGTGGGTCGACCTGGAAGGTCGACTCTTGCTCGGTGACCGCGAGCACCGAACACAGGTTTTGCGTGGAGGGATAGATGTTCTGCGCGGCAAAAGCGGCGTAGATGTCCGTGGCCCAGCCTTGGCGGTCAACGGTTTTCGCCGGCAGCAGGCGCACAATCTCGGCCTTGACCTCGGCGGGTTTGCGGGCCGGCAACTCCTGAGTGCGCTGGGTGCCGCAACCCGCCAGCACCAGCAGCGCCGCGAGACTCATGATCAATCGATTGGCTTGCATGGTGCTCCATCAACTCTGCTGAACCGGGTTAACCATACGATCAAAGGCATGGCGCAGGCTATGACTGCTGCCGCAACGCCCCGTTCCCCTTTCATCCCCCACCACTTCACGGTTGCGGGCCTTTTCCGTTGGGCGGCCTGCCTTTTCATATCCCCGCGCTGGACCATACTTGTGCCACACACCGAGGAGGACAGGCTCATGAACCGTAGCGACGTGCTGATCGTCGGCGCCGGCCCGACCGGGCTGGTATTGGCGCTGTGGCTGAGCAAACTGGGGATTGTGGTAAGGATTATCGACAAGACGTCGGCCCCCGGCACCACGTCCCGGGCGCTGGCGGTCCAGGCACGGACGCTGGAGCTTTACCGTCAGCTCGACCTCAGCAATGCCGTGGTACAAAAAGGCCACCGGGTGGACGCAGCGAATTTCTGGGTCAAGGGCGAGCCCGTAGCGCGCTTGCCATTGACCGGCATCGGCGAGGGGCTGACGCCTTACGCGTTTCTCGAGATGTTCCCTCAGGATGAGCACGAACAATTGCTGATTGAACGCCTCGAAGGGTTCGGTATCAAGGTCGAACGCAGCACCGAACTGGAGGGTTTTGAAGAGACCGGCGATGGCATCAGTGCAAGGCTGCGCTTGCACGATGGCCAACAGGAAATCTGCCAGGCGTGTTACCTGGCGGGTTGCGACGGCGCCCGGTCAATCGTGCGCAAGACCCTCGACACCGGTTTTCCCGGCGGCACCTACCAGCAGGTTTTCTACGTGGCGGACGTGCAGGCTCACGGGCCGACGTTCAACGGCGAACTGCACCTGGACCTGGATGAAGCGGACTTTCTCGCGGTGTTTCCGTTAGCCGGCGAAGGCCGCGCCCGCTTGATCGGCACCGTGCGCGACGAGCGCGCCGACCGTGCTGAAACCCTCGGGTTTGCCGACGTCAGCAGTCGGGCCATCGAACACCTGAAGGTGCAGATTGAGCAGGTCAACTGGTTCTCGACGTATCGTGTGCATCATCGGGTGGCGGATCACTTTCGCAACGGTCGCGCCTTTCTATTGGGCGACGCGGCCCACGTCCACAGCCCGGCGGGCGGTCAGGGCATGAACACCGGGATCGGCGATGCCATCAACCTGGCCTGGAAGCTGGCGGCCGTCTTGAGCGGCGGCGCCACAGCCACGCTGCTCGACACCTACGAAACCGAACGCATCACCTTCGCCCGCAAACTGGTGGCCACCACCGACCGGGTCTTCACCTTCGTGACTGCCGAAGGGCGCATGGCCGATTTGTTGCGCACCCGTCTGGCGCCGTTCCTGATCCCCAAAATGGCCTCATTCGAAACGTCCCGTGAGTTCCTGTTTCGCACGGTGTCGCAGATCACCCTGAACTATCGTGGGACGGCGTTGAGCACGGGGGTCGCGGGCCACGTTCATGGCGGCGACCGCCTGCCCTGGGCTCACGACGGTGAGGGGGACAATTTCGAATCGCTGAAGTGTCTGACCTGGCAGGTGCATGTGTATGGCGACACCAGTGACGAAATGATCGCCTGGTGTCACGAGCATCACCTGCCGTTGCACGTGTTCGACTGGCGGCCGGCGTTTGAAGCGGCGGGGTTGGGGCGTAACGGGTTTTACCTGCTGCGTCCGGATACGTATGTGGCGATTGCCGACAACTCGGCGGATCCCAAGGTGATTGAGCGGTATTTCAAGGAGCACGGGATCCGGCCGTTTTTCGGCAGCCCCTGAGCCCCCAGTATTTACTGTGGAAGTGAGCCTGCTCGCGATGGCGGCGTATCAGTCAATACATGGGTCGAATGACAAGACGCCATCGCGAGCAGGCTCACTCCTACAGGGGTTCCGAGGTGTTTCTTAGATCCCGGCCAGGGCCAGGTCCATCGCGAAGTAGGTAAAGATCAGATCCGCCCCCGCCCGCTTGATCGCGCCAAGGCTTTCACGCACCACGCGGTCCTCATCAATCGCCCCGGCCTGCGCGGCGAATTTGATCATCGCGTACTCGCCGCTGACCTGATACGCCGACAACGGCAAACGCGACACTTCGCGGATGTCGCGGATGATGTCCAGGTACGCGCCGGCCGGTTTGACCATCAGCGCATCGGCGCCTTCCTGCTCGTCCATCAGAGACTCGCGCACCGCTTCGCGGCGGTTCATCGGGTTCATCTGGTAGCTTTTGCGGTCGCCTTTCAACGCGCTGCCGCCAGCTTCGCGGAACGGGCCGTAGAGCGCAGACGCAAATTTGGTCGAATAGGCCATGATCGCGGTCTGGGTGAAACCGGCTTGGTCGAGGGCCCGGCGAATGGCCTGGACCTGCCCGTCCATGGCCGCTGACGGTGCAATCACATCCGCACCGGCCCGTGCCGCCGCCACGGCTTGTTTGCCGAGGTTGATCAGGGTCTGGTCGTTGTCGACTTCATGGTTGTGCATCACGCCACAATGGCCGTGGTCGGTGTATTCGCAGAAGCAGGTGTCGGACATCACGATCATCTCCGGCACCGCGTCCTTGGCAATGCGCGACATGCGCGACACCAGGCCGTTGTCGCTCCAGGTGTCACTGCCGCTGCTGTCCAGGTGATGGGACACGCCGAACGTCATCACCGACTTGATCCCGGCGCGGGCGTAACGCTCGATCTCACCGGCCAGTTTCGACTCTGGAATGCGCATCACGCCGGGCATGCTTTTGATCGGCACGAAGTCATCGATTTCTTCCTCGACGAAAATCGGCAGCACCAGGTCGTTCAGACTGAACTCGGTTTCCTGGAACAGGCTGCGCAGGCTCGCATTGCGGCGCAGACGGCGTGGACGTGCTTCGGGGAACTGGCTTGACATGAGGGGTTCCTGAAAAACGGAGGTCGAGATGAAAGTCGTAGGGGGCGAAGCTTATGCCCTCAAAGGCGCGGGGCACAAACCTCGATCGCCCAAGACTGCGTTACCGAGGCCGCAATAATCGCGCGATATAACGCGGTTCCCTGTGGGAGCGGGCTTGCTCGCGAAGACGGCGGCACATCCAACAAGGATGTATCTGACGCACCGCCTTCGCGAGCAAGCCCGCGCCCACAAGTTTTAGATTTCCAGCACACCGCTGATGCAGGTCACCACCGAACCACCAATCCAGATCTCATCACCCACCTGCTCCACCTGAATGCGCCCGGCGCGGCCCATGGTCAGGCCCTGGCTGACCACGTAGGACGCCGGCGCCAAGCCTTCGGCAAGCAACCACTGCGCAATCCCGGCGTTCAAGCTGCCGGTAGCCGGGTCTTCCGGCATGCCATCGCCGGAGATGAAAGCGCGCACTTCAAACTGCGCATCATCGCCATCGCGCTCAGGGTGCCATGGCGCTATCACGCCGACGGCCAGGCCCAGCATCTGTGAATGATCCGGCTGCAAATCCAGCACCTGTCGGCGGTCCTCGACCATCACCGCCAACCAGCCGGCACCGTTATCGACCCATTGAGCCCGGACAATCGCCCCCGGCTCCAGTCGCAGCCCTCGGCGCACGCGCTCGACGACGTCAGCGTCCACCGGCCCTGTCTTGATCAGTGGCGGCGCGAGAAAGGCCAGCTCCGCGCCTTGCCTGCGGACCCGCACCAGACCGACGCCGCACTCCTGAATGATCTCCTCGCCCTTGGGCACGCCCCCGGCCTCAAGCCATGCATGGCAAGTGCCCAAGGTCGGGTGACCGGCGAACGGCAACTCGGTGAGGGTGGTGAAGATCCGTACCCGATAGTCGGCGCGAGGGTCGCGCGGTTCGAGGATGAATGTGGTTTCGCTGAGGTTGGTCCAGCTTGCGAACGCCGCCATGCGTTCATCGCTGAGCCTGTCTGCGTCGAACACGACTGCCAACGGATTGCCCTTGAGTGCAACCTGGCTGAAGACATCTACTTGTTTGAAATCGAATGAGCTCATTGCCTGCCTTGGTCTTGAGAGAGTCGAAGATATTTACTTGGGAATTTCCAGCCCGCGTATCACCGCCGGCCGCGCCAGGAAGCGCTCCAGCACGCGAGTGACGTTGGGGAAATCCTTGATGCCCACCAGATCGCCAGCCTCATAGAAGCCGATCAGGTTGCGCACCCACGGAAAGGTCGCGATGTCGGCAATGGTGTAGCGTTCGCCCATGATCCAGTCGCGCCCTTGCAGACGGCTGTCCAGTACTTTCAGCAGGCGTTTGCTTTCGTCGACGTAGCGGTCACGGGGACGTTTGTCCTCGTAGTCCTTGCCGGCGAACTTATTGAAGAACCCGAGCTGGCCAAACATCGGCCCGATGCCACCCATCTGGAACATCAGCCACTGGATCGTCTCGTAACGCGCCGCCGACTCCTGCGCCAGTAACTGGCCGCTCTTGTCGGCAAGGTAAATCAGGATAGCCCCGGACTCGAACAGCGGCAGGGGTTTGTCATCAGGGCCGTGGGGATCGAGGATCGCCGGAATCTTGTTGTTGGGGTTCAGCGACAAAAATTCGGGGGACATCTGATCGTTGCTGTCGAAGCCCACGCGATGGGGCTCGTAGGGCAGACCGATCTCTTCGAGCATGATCGAGACCTTGACGCCATTGGGGGTCGGCAAGGAGTACAGCTGAATCCAGTCCGGGTAGTGGGCCGGCCATTTTTGGGTAATCGGGAACGCGGACAGATCGGTCATGGGGAGCATCCACAGTGAACAGTAAGCGCTGATCATAATGGAGGAGACTGGTTTTTTGCGTATCAATCTTGTTGATGAAGAAGATCAAAACATTGCAGTCATCGTTCTGCGCCGCTACCTGTACCGTGTCCATAAATCCGCAACATCCTGTCGATAACCTCTGCTCCAACCCATGCAAGGTTACCGGTACATTGCGGCGCACTCGCCGGAATCGAACCAAATGGGCTTCAGAGGACTCTGAGAACTGCCCTTTCGGAAACGGACCGGCCCAATGACATGGAAAACACCCGATGCTGGGAGCTCGTGGTGTAAAGGTTTGTCAGCCTTAACCGAATGCGCTGAAGATCACCTATTAAATGATGAACCTTTTCAAATTTGCCGATCGCTTCAAGCAACGCGCGTATGTCGTCCTGCCCTCCCTGCTGGCGATGAGCGCGTTGTTTTTGTCGCTGGAGTCCAGTGAAAGCCGCGCCCAACCGGCAGACGGCACCCAGACCCTGGTATTCCTGCGTCACGCGGAAAAACCCGAAGGTGGTCTGGGCCAGCTCAACTGCCAGGGCCTGAACCGTGCCATCGACCTGGCCACCTTGCTGCCGGAAAAATTCGGCAAGGCCAATTACGTCTTTGCCGCCAACCCGACACGTAATGTCGAGGAAGGCGAACTGGACAATTCCTACAGCTACATTCGCCCCCTGATGACCATCAGCCCCAGCGCGATCAAGCTCGGCTTGCCGGTGAACATCAACTTTTCAGCCAACGACACCAGCGACCTGGCCGATGAATTGCTCCACGACAAGTACCACAACTCGGTCATCTACACCGCCTGGTCCCACGGTTACCTGCCCGAGCTGATCAACAAGGTCGCGGGAGATGCAGTCGGAAAGAAACAGAAGATCACCGAAGACTGGGAATCCAGCGACTACGACTCGCTGTTTGTGCTCACGCTGACCTGGCATAACGGCAAGGCGAGCCTGCAGAGCCATAGCTACAAGCAAGGGCTCGATAATGGGCGGGAGACGTGTCCGACGTAAGCAGTCGATACCCTCCAGGCATTAAAGTTTATAGCGCCTGTCTGGGCCCTATCGCGAGCAGGCTCGCTCCCACACTGGATCTCCGGCGCTACACCGATCCAGTGTAGGAGCGAGCCTGCTCGCGATGGGGCCAGAAAAACCAATACATCACTGTCGGTTGATCTCCCACATTGGATCTCCGGCGCGACACAGATCCAGTGTGGGAGCGAGCCTGCTCGCGATGGGGTCAGAAAAACCGACACATCACTGTCGGTTGATCTCCCTCATTGGATCTCCGGCGCGACACAAATCCAGTGTGGGAGCGAGCCTGCTCGCGATGGGGCCAGAAAAACCGACACATCACTGTCGGTTGATCTGCCTCATTGGATCTCCGGCGCGACACAAATCCAGTGTGGGAGCGAGCCTGCTCGCGATGGGGCCAGAAAAACCAACACATCACTGTCGGTTGATCTCCCACATTGGATCTCCGGCGCGACACAGATCCAGTGTAGGAGCGAGCCTGCTCGCGATGGGGCCAGAAAAACCAACACATCACTGTCGGTTGATCTCCCACATTGGATCTCCGGCGCGACACAAATCCAGTGTGGGAGCGAGCCTGCTCGCGATGGGGCCAGAAAACCAACCCATCACTGTCGGCTGATCTACCTCATTGGATCTCCGGCGCGACACAAATCCAGTGTGGGAGCGAGCCTGCTCGCGATGGGGCCAGATCAACCGACACATCACTGTCGGTTGATCTCCCACATTGGATCTCCGGCGCGACACAAATCCAGTGTGGGAGCGAGCCTGCTCGCGATGGGGCCGGCAAAACAACCTCACCCTCGCTGATTGATGCGCTCTAGCAAGTATTCGAGAACCGCTTCCCGCTCCCCGGCAAACTCAATCCGCGCGCCCTTCTTCTCCCGCTGAAAGGCATACATCGGATCGTAATACTCACGCAGCAACCCTTCGATCCAGCCCCGGTGCAAATCCACCGCCCCGCTGTTCGCCTGCTCCGCCAACGCGTCTTCCATCAAGATCAACATCCGCCGGTGCCGTTCACCGCCCAGGCGCTTCTGCACATTGTTCAAGCTTTCCAGCAGACGCTCGGAAAACAGCGCAAAGCCTTCATCGCCATGCACGCTGATGAACTCGGCACACAAGTCCACGACGTAATCGCGCAAGATCCGTTCGACCCGCCCTTCCTGGCTGTCCTCCAGCCAGACCATCGGGTACTGCTGCATGCCCTGAAACAGCGGCAAGGGCAACGCGCAGCTGCCAATCGCCCGGCTTTCGTCTTCCAGCACAAACTGCTCGATGCCGTGAGCGCGCTTCTTCAGCACGTCTACCGCCAGGCGGTTTTCAAAGTCGATATTGGACGGTTGGACGGTGGCGCGTTTGCCGAAGCTGGAACCGCGATGATTGGCGTGGCCTTCGAGGTCCAGGCCGTTGCGTAGCTGCGTGAGCACCTCGGTCTTGCCGGTGCCGGTCATGCCGCCCAGCAATACGAAATCGCACTGGGCAACGGCCTGATCGACCGTGTCCAGCAAGAAGCTGCGCATGGCCTTGTAGCCGCCACCGACGCGCGGATAGTCGATGCCGGCCTCGTCCTTGAGCCACTGCTGGACGATCTGCGAACGCAAGCCGCCGCGAAAACAATACAAATAGCCCTCGGGGTGCGCCCGGGCAAAATCGGCCCAGGCCTGGATGCGTTCGGCCTTGATCTCGCCGGACACCAATTGATGCCCCAGGGTGATCGCCGCTTGCTGGCCGTGTTGCTTGTAGCAGGTGCCGATCCGCTGCCGCTCGTGGTCGTTCATCAGCGGCAGATTGACCACCCCGGGGAACGCGCCCTTGTGGAATTCGATCGGCGCGCGGGCATCCAGCATCGGCCGGTCGTTGAGAAAGATGTCGCGGTAGTCGGTGAAGTCGATTGACATCAAAACACCTCGACCGCGTGGGTCTGTCGCTCGACCAGCTCACCGATTGGCTCAAGGGCCAGGCCCAATTCGCTGGCCACTTTGAGGAATTGCTCGTTGCCTTCGGGCGTGACCGCCACCAGCAGGCCGCCGCTGGTCTGCGGATCGCACAGCACCCGCTTATGCAATTCCTGCACGCGCCCGACCTTGCTCGCGTAACTGTCGAAATTACGCAGGGTGCCGCCCGGCACGCAGCCCTGGTCGAGGTAATACTCGACACCCGGCAGACGCGGCACACGGTTGTATTCGATGCGTGCGGTGACGTTGCTGCCGTCGGCCATTTCCACCAGATGCCCCAACAAGCCGAAACCGGTGACGTCGGTCATCGCCGTCACGCCGTCGAGCTTGCCGAAACGGCTGCCGGGTTTGTTCAGGGTGCACATCCAGTCGCGAGCCAGGCCAATGTCGGCCGTGCGCAGCTTGCCCTTCTTCTCGGCGGTGGTGAGGATGCCGATGCCCAGCGGTTTGGTGAGGTAAAGCAGGCAACCGGCGGTGGCGGTGTCGTTGCGCTTCATGTGGCGCTTTTCAACCAGCCCGGTCACCGCCAAGCCGAAGATCGGCTCCGGGGCGTCGATGGAATGCCCACCGGCCAACGGAATGCCCGCCTCGTCACACACCGAACGTCCACCGCGAATCACTTCCCGGGCAATCTCCGGCGCCAATACATTCACCGGCCAGCCAAGGATCGCAATCGCCATCAGCGGATCACCGCCCATGGCGTAGATATCGCTGATGGCGTTGGTGGCGGCAATGCGGCCGAAATCGAACGGGTCGTCGACGATCGGCATAAAGAAGTCGGTGGTCGAGACCACGCCGCGTTCTTCGTCGATCGCGTACACCGCCGCGTCATCGCGCGAGGCATTGCCGACCCAAAGCCTGGGATCCAGGTTCTGCGCGCCACTGCCGGCCAGAATCACCTCAAGCACTTGCGGCGAAATTTTGCAGCCACAGCCGGCGCCGTGGCTGTATTGGGTCAGACGAATCGGCTCGCTCATGGGAATACCTCGTGAAGACAATGGGGGCGAGTCTACCACTGGCGGTCAATCCAAGGCGCAACACCACCGGCCTTGTAGCAGCTACAGAAGTGTCAGTTCGCGTAACTGACCAACCCGACAATAAAAAGCCTTATTTCGTCGATTTTTCATGGAATTGAAATAATTGGCATCTGTTATGCAAACGTTTGCGAGTCGCTGATATAGACGTTTTCGCGACATAACCGCGCAAGCCCGAAGAATCGGGCTTTTGATCCGCACGAAAAGGGACTTTTAATGCACCGCACGTCCAGCCGCGTGACTTGCTCGCGCACTCTTGCTGTTTCCTTGCTGCTGGCCAGCGTTACAGGACTACTCAGCAGCACCGTTTTGGCGCAATCCGCGCCCGCCGAAGAATCCGCCCAGGGCGAAACCCTGAGTCCCGAAGCCAGCCCGCCGAAAAAAGGCGTTTACCTGTCGGACTGGTTCAATCAGGACCTGACCGTCATCGGCAGCAAAGACATCAGTTTCGGCCCGCAACCGGCCGACGATATTTACCTGGAGTACGAGTACTTCGGGCGCAAAGGGCCGTTCGAGTTGTACGGCTACATCGACATCCCGAAGATCTTCGACATCGGCAACAGTCATGACAAAGGCGTGTGGGACCACGGTTCGCCGGTGTTCATGGAGCACGAACCGCGCATTTCCATCGACCACCTTGCCGGCCGCAGCCTGGCCATCGGGCCGTTCAAAGAATGGTACGTGGCGTTCGACTGGATCTACGACCACGGCAGCAACAGCGCCAACCGCGCCAATACGCTTTACAGCGGCCTGGGCACCGACATCGACACCCACTCGCGAGTCAACTTGTCGGCGAACTTCTACGGGCGTTATCAGTGGGAAAACTACGGCGCCAGCAACGAGTATTCGTGGGACGGCTACCGTGCCCAGCTCAAATACATCGTGCCGATCAGCAGCTTCAGCAACGGCGCGTCACTGACGTACATCGGCTTCACCAACTTCGATTTCGGCTCCGACCTGCACAAGGACAACCCGGCCCGCACCGCCAACGCCACCGTCGCCACCAACGTCTTGCTGTACTCGTTCACACACTTGCGCTTCACCCTGGTCGGCCGTTACTTCCACAACGGCGGCAACTGGGAGGATGGCAGCGAGTTGAATTTCGGCGACGGCGACTTCCGCGCTCGCTCCAATGGCTGGGGTTACTACGCCGGCATCGGTTATCAGTTCTGAGGCTTGATTGAACCTGGAGGTTTTATGAATGCAATGACGCGTATGTCCCTGGCCTGTGCCGCCCTGCTCTCTTCCACTGCCTGGGCAAGCGAAGCACCGATGCAGCCGAAAGTGATGCTGATCACCATGTTCGCCCCCGAGGCGCAAAACTGGATCGATCGTCTGGAGCTCAAGCAGGAAGTTCGAGTGCCGGGCCTGTCCGCCGAGTACCCGACCATTCGCTGCAACACGCAGCAGGTGTGCCTGATGGTCACAGGCATGGGCCAGACCAACGCCGCAGCTTCGACACTGGCCCTGGCCCTGTCGCCGAAATTCGACCTGCGTAAAAGCTACTTCCTGATCGCCGGCATTGCCGGAATCAGCCCGAAACACGGGACCATTGGCACCGCCGCGTGGGCCCATTACCTGGTGGAGTTCGGCACCCAGTGGGAACTGGATTCGCGAGACGCGCCGAAAGACTGGCCAACCGGATACATCGGCATCAACACCCAAGGCCCGAACCAAAAACCGCCGCTGGACTACAAGACCGAAGTGTTCGAGCTCAATCCGAAGTTGCAGGCCAAGGCATTCGCCCTGACGCACAACGTCAAGTTGAGCGAGAGCAAGGAATCGGCGGCATGGCGCCTGAAATACCCGTCGGCCCCAGCCAATCAGCCACCGACGGTGACGAAGTGCGACACGCTGGCCGGTAATACCTGGTTTTCCGGGACGCGCTTGAGTGAACGTGCCGAGGTCTGGACCAAGCTGTTGACCGACGACAAAGGCGAATACTGCACGACGCAACAGGAAGATAACTCCACCTACGAAGCGCTGCTGCGGGCCAGTCGCGAGGGTCTGGTGGATGTGCAACGCCTGGCGGTGGTGCGCGCGGGCTCCGACTTTGATCGACCGGCCCCGGGCCAGAGCGAGGTGGACAACCTGCTCAAGTATGCGGATCAGGGCGGGTTTGTGCCGGCACTGGAGAACCTGTACCGGACGGGGAATCCGTTGGTGCTGGAGATCTTGAACAATTGGTCGGCGTGGGAGAATGGTGTTCCCGAGGCTTGATCTGACAATGCAAAACCCTGTGGGAGCGAGCCTGCTCGCGATGACGGTGTATCAGGCAACACAAATGTCGACTGACACTCCGTCATCGCGAGCAGGCTCACTCCCACATTTTGATCGGCGTTACGGCACCAAAATCACCTTATCCCCGGCACCTTGGTTCACTTCTTCATACCGTTCCAGCCCTTCGGCCAGCGGCGATTCAAACAACCCTTCCGGCAACGGCAACACCCCCTGATCAAAGAACTTGCCGAACTGATCGAGCATCGCCGCACACGCCTGCACGCCATACAACAACGAATTGATCCCCACCACCGAACCGCCCTTGCGATACAACGCCAGCGCCGGCAGTTGCACCATGCCGTCGACCGGCGCCGCGATGATCGCGATGCGGCCGAACGCCGCGAGCGCCGGGACCGAGGCCGGTAGCCAGAAGCCGGTGGTGTCGAAAATCACGTCGGCGCCGCCGGTATACACGGCCTGCACCTGCGCCCCCAGCTCGTCCGGTTTATCCAGTTGCAGCGTCTGATACCCCTGCGCCTGGAGATCCTTGACCTGCTCGGGTCGCCGCGCCGCCGCCAGGACTTGAGCACCCCGCACCTTGGCCAACGCCAGCGCGGCACTGCCGACCGCTCCGCCGCCGATCACCAACAGCCGCGTTGCAGCAGTCACCAGACTGCGTTCCAGCGCATCCCACGCCGTGGTGTAGGGCACGCCGAGGCTGGCGGCCTGGGCGAAGCTCAGATGGGTGGGTTTGAGCGCCACGCCATTGGCCGGCAGTTTGACGAATTGCGCATGGGAGCCATCGGCAAAGAAACCCAGTTCACGACCGGTGCCCCAGACTTCCTGACCGATCAGTGCCTGCGGCCCTTCAACCACCACACCGGCGAAATCCCGACCGGGAATCCGTGGCAAGGTGGTGTAGGGAAACCGTCCCAACACGTTCTTCACATCGCTGGGGTTGAGGCCGGCCGCCTTGATCTGCACCAGCACTTCATCGGCGCCGGGAACGGGGGTCGGGACATCGACATAACGCAAGGCCGAGAGGTCGCCGGTCTGGTCGAATTGCAGTGCTTTCATGGGAGTGTCCATCGCATAAAGAAAGGGGTTTCAGGAGACCCAGCCCGCCACCAGTTGCCGGCCCATGGGCCACAACTTTTCGCCGGCGAGCATGCCCAGCAGGCCCACCAGGGCAATCGCCGGTGGGGCGGGCGAACGAAAATCCAGTGCGCCGTAGAGCAGGCCGACGCCCAGACCAATGACCAGCGAGATGAGGTAGCTCATGGCAGACTCCGTGGGCAAACAAGGTATGCCTGAAGTCTAAAGAGCGTTGGCGGCGGGCATCGGCCAAGTGCTTCTGAATATCGGCCAAAGCGCGGCGGGTGCACTGCCAATTGTGTAGCGGCGGAGCCCTGCAGGCGTGAGCCTGTTCGCGATAGCGGAGTGTCAGTCGACATCTGTGCTACCTGATACACCGCTATCGCGAGCAGGCTCACGCCTACAAGGTTTTCGCTCTGCTACAGGGGTGCGTCATGGCTGGACGGGGTGTTGGCTCGCCGCAAACTGCGAAGGCGCGACACCCAGTTCCCGGCGGAACATGTCGCTGAAGCTGCTCGGCGAATAGCCCAGTTCGCGGGCAATCGTGCTGACCGGCACGCCTTGAATCAACTCCGCCGCCGCGGTCGCCAATTGCACCTGCCTCCGCCATTCGGCGAAGCCCATGCCCAGGCCTTCCTTGAACAGCCGCGCCAGGGTGCGCACGCTGGCACCGGCATTTTCCGCGTGCTGCTCGAAGGGAATGGCCAGCGAAGGCGCGGCCATGACCGCCTGACACAGGTTCATCAGGCGTCGGTCGGAATCATCCGGCAACGGGATTTTCAACAGCGAACGCCTGGCTCGTCTAAGCTCCAGCAACGCCAGGCCGACCAGCGCCTCGTAGTACTCGGGCGCGCCATCATCGCCCTGCTCCACCAGCCCGACGATCAGCTCACGCAGCAGCCCGCCGACTTCGATCACCTGAACACTGTCATCCAACGTGACCGCCAATGAGGGCCGAAGGTAGATGTTGCGCATCTGCAGGTCCGAGACCACGCGGATGCCATGCGGCACGCCTGGCGGCAGCCACACCGCCCGTTGCGGCGGCACCACCAACGCCTCTTGGGGCGTTTCCACCCACATGACCCCGCTCATGGCGTACAGCAATTGGCCCCATTCATGCTCGTGGGGCTCGATGTACAAGCCACGCGAGTAAGTGCGTGCCAGCGGTTGCACGGGCACATCGGTGTCACTCAGGTCTGGCGGGGCGGCAAGGGCCATGGGCAATGATCATTGGGGTTTTCAGGTCTTGCATGGTAACGGGCCACTCACCTTGTCGCCACCGGCGGCAGCCGTCTGACAATCCGAATGAATTTTCCTTAACCCCAACGATCCTTGTATTACCACAGGGAGGAATACGGGCTTTATGAACAACGCAAAACTTTTCGTCATTGAATACACCCTTCATGGCGCGCCAAAGTCTTTCATTATCCGCCTGGACAAAATGGACAACGCGGAGGCTTGGCACTGGGCCAGTTGTGACGCAGGGGTTGGACGAATACCCCGCTTTGGCCGAGAGAAGGTGCAAAAAACCAGCAAGCCGCTGGCGGAGAAATTCGGCATCGAAAATGTAACGTGGCGACCGGCGGGCTGAGCATTACAGGGGGTAGTTATCCGACATTGAAAGTGGAGCCCGAGAGGCTCCACTTCATGTTGATAAGCTATTTGGCGTGTGCGCACTTGCAACCCTTGCTCGCACACTCCTCGCCATGTTCGTGGTGCTTGGCGCACGCTTCACAGCAATAGTGTTTGCCGTGACGCGCTATCGGGTGCTCGCCCAGTTTGCAGGAGCATTTGGGGCAGTCGCAGGTACTTTCACTGTCGATCATGAGTCTGACTCCTTGGGTGTGGTCGTCGCGTGCGGCAAATGCGCACTTCACTCATCAGTGTAGGAGCTACAAAATGGCGCGCAGTTACTCGCTTCGAGTGCTGCTGCGATACATGAACAGCAACGCCAGCGCCAGGCACACCATCGCCAGCAACCGACTGCTCGACAACTCGATCGCCGGGTTACCCAGCCAGCCGAAGTTATCGATCAACATCCCCATGCCCAACTGCCCGACGATCACCGCCACGGTTGCCACCGCCGTGCCGACCCGCGGCACCGCGCCGACCATGACCATCATGTAGACGACGCCGAACAAGGCACCGCTTAGTTGCCATTTCGGCACGTCCAGCAGGCTCACGGCATGGGCCGGTTCAAAAAACAGGATCAGCAACCCGGTGACCACCGCGCCCACTGCGAAAGTCAGCAAACTGCTGCGCAACACGCCGACGGTTTCCCCCAGGCGCCCGTTGATCGCCGCCTGGATGCTCAACACCGCGCCGGCGGCCACCACCACGGCCAACAAAATAATCAGATTCATCATCAACCCCGAGCAATCAGAACAAGTGCCGCGACAATCAGCAGCAACGCTAGCCAACGCTCACCGTTGACCTTTTTGCGGGTGGCGCCGAACCATCCGAAGTGGTCGATCAACACGCTTTTGCCGACCTGCCCGGAGAGGATCGCGATCATCGTCATCGCGATCCCGATGTGCGGCGTGGCCAGGGTCAGCACCACCACGTAGATCGGCCCGAGGAAGCCGCCGATCAACTGCCAGCGCGGCAAGGTGTTCAACGCCGGACCTTGTTGCTTGCCGCTGAACAACAACAGCAGAAACAGAATCGCCGAGCCGACGCCGAAGATGCTCAACGTCGCCCATAAATGCCCGACCTGAACCCCGAGCGGCCCGAGCAGACCGGCCTCCACGGAAAGGCCCATGCCGGCGAGGATCACCAGAGGCAGCAGCAACAGCCGCAGCCCTGGTTTGGCCGCTGGCACTGAAGCGATGTCGATTGAAGAAGATTGCATAAGGAAAACCTGCTCGTCAGATGAATACGGCCCCGGTAGGAGCGAAGCTTGCTCGCGAAGGCGTCATATCAGTCGACATTTCCGGCGTCTGACACGCCGCCTTCGCGAGCAACCTTCGCTCCTGCCAAGGGGCTGTTGTGGCAGGCATTATCGGCTGGCGATCCTTTGCGATAAATGGGAGCATCCCGACAACACTTTTGCGCAACTCGCACAGCAGGATCGACCATGCATGGCCTCAACGAGCTCGGATTCAAGGCACTTCGGCTGTTTGTCGCGGTGCTCGACCATGGCAGCTTCTCCGAAGTCGCCCGCCGCGAGGGCCTGGCACCCTCGTCGATTTCCCGGCAGATCCAGTTGATGGAACAAGCCTTGAACCAGCAATTGCTCTACCGCCACACGCGCGCCGTCACGCCCACCGAAGCCGGCCGCATGCTCGGTCATCACGCGCGGCTGGTGCTGGTGCAACTGGAGGAAGCCGAACAGGCCTTGCAGGAGCAGCAAAGCGAACCCGGCGGGCTGGTGCGGATCAATGCGCCGGTGGTCTTCGGGCAACGGCATCTGACGCCGTGGCTGGGGCTGTTGTGCGAGCGCTATCCGAAACTGCAACTGGATATCCAGCAAACCGACAGCTACGTCGACCCGTTGCAGGAAGGCGCCGATTTGCTGTTTCGCATTGGCCCGCTGCACGATTCGAGCATGCAGGCGCGGATTCTGGCGCCCCATCGCTTTCAAGTTGCCGCCAGCCCGGCCTACCTCAAACGCCATGGCACGCCGCACCATCCCGAAGAATTGGCGGCGCATCAGTGCCTGGCCTACAAGGGCGTGGCCGGGCAGCAACGCTGGTTTTTCCGCAAGGACGCGCAGGACTGGACGCCCTACTCCGTCAAAGGCCCGATCACCGGCAACCACGCCGACACGCTCACGCAAGCCGCCGAACAAGGCCTGGGGTTGGTGATGTTTCCGTCGTGGCTGATCGGCGAGGCGGTGCGCAACGGCACGCTGGTGCCGGTGCTGGGGGAATATCAGGTGTCCAACAGCCTCGAACCGCAGCAGATTGCGGTGCTGTGGCCAGGTAGCCGACGGTTGTCGGTGAAGGTGCGCACGGTGATTGATTTCTTCGTGGAGTGCTTCGGAACGGTGCCCTACTGGGACAGACCCTGACACCAAACAAACCCTGTGGGAGCGAGCCGGCTCGCGATGGGGCCGGCACATCCAACATTAATATTGGCTGACAGACCGCTATCGCGAGCAGGCTCGCGTCGCTTGTCAGATCCGGAACTGGCCGACCAGTTTGCCCAAGCGCTGGCCGAGGTCGGCGAGGCTGCGTGAGGTCTGGGCACCGAGTTGGGTTTCGTCGGCGACGCTGTCCACCGCCACGGCGATCTGATGCACGCTGCGGTTGATCTCTTCGGCCACGGCGGTCTGCTCTTCAGCCGCGCTGGCGATTTGCGCGTTCATCGAATTGATAGTGCCGATCAGCTGGGCCATGGTGTCCAGCGATGCGCCGGCTTCATTGGCCTGGGCCGAGGTGCCATCGCCCGCTTCGCTGGAACGACGCATCGCTTCCACCGCCGATTGGGTTCCGGCCTGCAAGCGGTCGATCATGCCCTGGATTTCCTGGGTGCTGATCTGCGTGCGGCTGGCCAGCGCCCGCACTTCGTCGGCCACCACCGCAAAACCACGACCGGCTTCACCGGCACGCGCGGCTTCAATGGCAGCGTTCAGTGCCAGCAAGTTGGTCTGTTCGGCAATCGAACGAATCACCCCCAGCACGCTGACAATCGACGAAACGTCTTTTTGCAGGCTGTCGAGGGACACGCCACTGCTGCGGATGTCGTTCACCAACGCATGAATCTTGACGATGCTGCCGGCCACCACACGCTTGGCGGCCTGGCCTTCTTCGTCGGTTTGTTGGGCCGCTACCGCCGCGTTTTGTGCGCTTTTCGCCACTTCCTGAGCCGCCGCCGACATTTCGTTGATCGCCGTGGCGACCTGATCGGTCTCGTGGCGCTGACGCTCCATAGCCTGATCCGAGCGCTGGGCCTGGTCGGAGACCTGATTCACCAGGCCGGTCAGTTGCGACGTCATTTCGGTGATCTGACGCACCAGGCCGTGGATCTTGTCGACAAAGCGATTGAACGAGCCGGCCAGTTCGCCGAGTTCGTCCTGGCTGGTGATGGTCAGACGACGGGTCAGGTCGCCCTCGCCCGCCGCGATGTCATCGAGGTTGGCTTTCATCAGGTTCAGCGGACGCAGAATGGTATTGGCCAGCAGCATCCCGGCTGCCGCGATCACCAGCAGCATCACCACGGCGATACCGACGATGGTCAGCACCACGCCTTCCATCCGCTCCTGCACCTTGGCCTGGACCAGCGCGACTTGCGCCTCGATACCATCAAGGTTCACCGACGTACCGACCGCCATGTCCCACTTCGGCAGGTATTCGGTGTAGCCCAGTTTCGGCACCAGCACTTGAGTGTTGCCGGGCAGTGGCGAGCTGTATTGCAGGTAGTGGGTGCCGTCTTTGGCGACTTTGACCAGGTCGCGGTTGACGTAGACGCCGTTCGGGTCGCGGTTGTCCTTGAAGCTCTGGCCCACGCCTTCCGGGCTGTTGGCCTTGAACAGGCGCACGGTGTTGGAGTCGTAGCCGAAGAAGTAGCCGTCCTTGCCGTAGGTGATGCTCGACAACAGCTTGATCACCTGCGCCCGCGCCGCGTCATCGCCAGGGGTGGCCGCGTCGTAAAGCGGTTTGATCGTGGTCATGGCCACGGCCACGTAACTTTGCAGGGTGGCCTTGGCATCGCTGAGCAGGCGCTGGCGGGTTTCCTCGACTTCCTTGCTGGCCTGCTCCTGCAGAATGAACAGCGTGGTCAGGCTGATGACTAGCGCAAAGAGCAACACCGGGAGGACAGCAAGGGACAGGACTTTAGCCTTCAGGCTCATGCGCATGACGGTTCACTCTTTTGATTTTGTTGGCGTGGTTAAAGGCTTTAACGGCACGCCAACGAAAAACTGTAGGAGCCAGCGGCATCGGATCGCCGAACCGCTGGCTCCTACGGAAGTGAAATCAGAGGACCATCGCGGCCACCCAGCCGAACGCCAGCAGCGGCAGGTTGTAATGCAGGAAGGTCGGGACCACGGTGTCCCAGATGTGGTGATGCTGGCCATCAATGTTCAGACCGGAGGTCGGGCCCAGCGTCGAGTCCGAGGCCGGCGAACCGGCGTCACCCAACGCACCGGCCGTGCCGACGATGCACACGATCGCGATCGGGCTGAAACCCAACTGCACGCACAACGGCACGAAGATCGCCGCCAGGATCGGCACGGTGGAAAACGACGAGCCGATGCCCATGGTCACCAGCAGGCCGACCAGCAACATCAACAGCGCGCCGACGCCTTTGCTGTGCCCGATCCACGACGCCGACGTTTGCACCAGCGTCTGCACCTGACCGGTGGCTTTCATCACTTCGGCGAAACCCGAGGCGGCGATCATGATGAAACCGATCATCGCCATCATTTTCATGCCTTCGGTGAACAGGTCGTCAGTGTCGCGCCACTTCACAATGCCCGACACCGAAAAGATCAGGAAACCCGCCAGCGCACCAATGATCATCGAGTCCAGCAGCAGCTGAATGATGAACGCCGCCGCGATGGCCACACCGGCGACGATCAGGCTCAGCGGGTTGTACTCCACCGCGACTTGCTCGACTTTCTCGATCTTTTCCAGGTCGTAGACGCGCTTCTTGCGATAGCTGATAAACGCCACCGCGAGGCCGACGACCATGCCCAACGCCGGAATGCCCATGGCATGGGTGACGTTGATGCCGCTGATATCGACGCCGCTGCGCGCAACGTTGGCCAGCAGGATTTCATTCAGAAAGATGTTGCCGAAGCCCACCGGCAGGAACATGTACGGCGTGATCAGGCCGAAGGTCATGACGCAGGCGATCAAGCGGCGATCCAGTTGCAACTTGGTCAGCACATATAAAAGCGGCGGCACCAGCAGCGGAATAAAGGCGATATGTATCGGCAGAATGTTCTGCGAAGCGATGGCCACCACCCACAGCAAGCCGATCAGCAGCCACTTGACCTGGCCGCCACCGCTGGCGTGTTGGCGATCCACCATCAACAGGGCCTTGTCCGCCAGGGCATGGGCCAGGCCGGACTTGGCAATCGCCACGGCGAACGCACCAAGCAAGGCGTAGGACAACGCCACCGTCGCCCCGCCGCCGAGGCCGCTATTAAAGGCTTTCAGGGTGGCATCGATGCCCAGGCCACCGGTCAGCCCCCCCACCAGGGCGCCGACAATCAGCGCGATCACTACGTGCACACGGGACAGGCTAAGGACCAGCATGACGCCGACCGCGGCAATTACAGCATTAATCATCGTTACCTCAGGGCAAGCGAAATGAGCTCAGCCGGCAGTCTGCGAAGCGCCGCCAGCAGATCAAGGAATGGGTTTTATTAGAGGGCGCGCACTGTGCCGCAGAGTCGGCCCGGTGTCAAAGCGCATGGGCCGACCTGTATGTAACGGGCCACGAAATACCTGTGGCGAGGGAGCTTGCTCCCGTTCGACTGCGCAGCAGGCGTAAAACCTGCCGATGCGTAGTGGCTGACGGAATGCCAGGGGTCGCTTCGCAACCCAACGGGAGCAAGCTCCCTCGCCACAGGTAAGCGTTCTCGCCACAAAATCAGCGGCGAGCCTTATTCGGATACAGGCATAAAGAAAGCTGAATCGTGGCCGTTACAGTGCAAAGTCTCAGATAAATATCGAATAAGGACGTCTCTCCATGTCGCTCAGACAACTTTCCATCCAATGGAAAATCACCCTGCTGGCCGGGCTTTGCCTGGCCGGCATCGTGACCCTGCTGGTGGGTCTTTCGCTGTATCGCATGGAGCACAGCTCCGAGATGGTGAAAGCCTCGAGCATGGAGATGCTCACCGAAGCCGCTCAGGCCCGGATCGAATCCCAGGGGGAAAACCAGGCGCTGGTGATTCGTCAGCAGTTCATGGACGCCTATCAATACGGCCACGGCTTTTCGCGCCAGGTGCTGTTCCTGCGCGACCAGGCGGAAAAGCGTTTTCTGGACGCCTTCGACCTGCGTGAAGACCTGACCCGCCAGGTCAAGTCGGCGCTGCAAGCCAACCCGGATTTGCTCGGCCTGTCCCTGGTGTTCGAAGCCAACGCGCTGGACGGCAAGGACGATCTGTTCGCTGGCCAGGCTGAACTGGGCAGCAACGACAAGGGCCGTTTTGCCCTGTATTGGTCGCAACCTGTGCCTGGCAAAGTGACCTCCATGGCGCTGCCGGAAAGCGACATGGCCGACACCAAGGCCGGTCCCAGCGGCGAGCCGGCCAACGCCTGGTTCACCTGCCCGCGCACAACGCTCAAGCCGTGCGTGATCGAACCGTATTTCTATGTGATCGACGGCCAGCAGGTGCTGATGACCAGCATCGTGTTCCCGCTGATGGTCAACGGCAAAGTCATCGCTTCGCTGTCGGTGGACATCAACCTCAACAGCTTGCAGGCCATGAGTCAGGGCGCGAGCAAAAAGCTCTACGACGGCCAGACCCGCGTCAGCATCATCAGCCCGGTCGGCTTACTCGCCGGTTACAGCGCGGACGCCAGCAAACTCAGCCAGCGCCTGGACACCGTGGACACGTCCGACGGCACCGAGCTGATTCGCATGCTCGCGGCCAGCAGCACCACCGAAAGCCTGCACAGCAACCAGCAACTGAAAGTGCTGTCGCCGTTCCAGCCGATTCCCGGCGGGAAGTCCTGGGGCGTGTTGCTCGACGTGCCGGAAAAAGTCCTGGTCGGCCCCGCCGAAACCCTGAAAAACCAACTCGATGACAGCAACCGCAGCGGCACCCTGATTGAGCTCGGCCTCGGTGTACTGGCCGCGCTGATTGGCTTGCTGCTGGTGTGGCTGATGGCGCGCAGCGTGACCAGACCGATCCTCGGCGTGGCGCACATGCTCGAAGACATCGCCAGCGGCGAAGGCGACCTGACCCGACGCCTGGCTTACGACAAGCAGGACGAACTGGGCCAGTTGGCTGGCTGGTTCAACCGCTTCCTCGACAAGCTGCAACCGATCATCGCCGAAGTGAAACGCTCGGTGCAGGACGCCCGCAGCACCGCGGATCAATCCTCCGCCATCGCCACGCAGACCAGCGCCGGCATGGAGCAGCAATACCGTCAGGTCGATCAGGTCGCCACCGCCTCCCACGAAATGAGCGCCACCGCCCAGGACGTCGCCCGCAGTGCCGCGCAAGCCGCCCAGGCCGCGAAGGATGCCGACCAAGCGACTCGCCGGGGCCTGACCGTCATCGACCAGACCACCACCAGCATCGGCAACCTCGCCGCCGACATGAGCGCGGCCATGGTGCAAGTGGAAGGCCTGGCGGCCAACAGCGAGAAAATCGGTTCGGTGCTGGAAGTGATTCGCGCCATTGCCGAACAAACCAATCTGCTGGCCCTCAACGCCGCGATCGAAGCGGCCCGCGCCGGTGAGGCCGGACGAGGTTTTGCGGTGGTCGCCGATGAAGTGCGCAACCTGGCGCGACGCACCCAGGAGTCGGTTGAAGAAACCCGCGTCGTGATCGAGCAATTGCAGTGCGGCACGCAGGACGTGGTTGGCTCGATGAACAACAGCCATCGCCAGGCGCAAGGCAGCGTCGAGCAAGTGGGCCAAGCGGTGACAGCGCTGCGCCAGATCGGCGAGGCGGTGACGGTAATCAGCGACATGAACCTGCAGATTGCGTCTGCGGCCGAAGAGCAGAGCGCGGTGGCCGAGGAGATCAACAGCAACGTGGCGACGATTCGCGATGTGACGGAGTCGCTGTCGGGACAGGCGAATGAATCGGCGCGGGTGAGTCAGTCACTCAATAGCCTGGCGAATCAGCAGCAGAGTCTGATGGATCAGTTTCGCGTTTAACGCCGTTATCGCGTCCACTGAAGATCAAAGTGTGGGAGTGAGCCTGCTCGCGATTGCGGTTTGTCAGCCAACAGAGATGTCGACTGACACACCGCTATCGCGAGCAGGCTCGCTCCTACAGGGATACTCAGCGTTTGGGGAGTTTGATCAGCACTTTCAGGCCGCCCCACTCGCTTTCCTCCAACCGCATCACCGCGCCCCACGTGTCGACGATGTCGCGCACAATCCCAAGCCCCAACCCATGCCCATCCGTCTGTTCATCCAGCCGTGTCCCCCGGTTCAGCACCTGATCGCGCTGCGCCTCGGGAATCCCCGGCCCATCATCTTCCACGCTTAATTCAAACCCTTGCGCCGTCTCGACCACGCTCAACCGAACCTCGGCGTCCGCCCATTTGCAGGCGTTATCCAAGAGATTGCCTAGCAGTTCGAGCAAATCCTCGCGATCCCACGGCAGCTGCAAACCGGTTGGTGCGCGGTAGCTCAGGTTCAGGTGTTCGCCGTGAATCATGTTCAACGTCGCCAACAACCCCGGCAGTTCCCCATCGCAATCAAACAGCGCTCCCGGCAACGCATCGCCGGACAAGCGGGCGCGATTGAGTTCGCGACTGAGCCGCTGCTGGACCTGTTCCAATTGAGCCTTGAGGAGTTTGCGCAGTTCGGGATAAGCGTCGAGCTTCTCGCTGGAAGCTACGCTCAGCAACACCGCCAACGGCGTTTTCAACGCATGCCCAAGGTTGCCCAGGGCATTGCGCGAACGTTTAAGGCTGTCTTCGGTGTGGGCCAGCAAATGGTTGATCTGTGCCACCAGCGGCTCCAGCTCCACCGGCACCTGGTCATCGAGTTGCGAGCGCTGGCCCTGCTGCAACTGGGCGATTTGCTCACGGGCCTTTTCCAGTGGGCGCAAGGCGCGGCGCACGGTGATCCGTTGCAGCAGCAAAATCAGCAGCAACCCCGCCAGCCCGAGGCCCAGGCCGACTTGTTGCATGCGCCGAAAACTCTCGCGCACGGGCGTGTAGTCCTGCGCCACACTGATCGAAATCGATTGCCCGAGCCGGCGATAGTCCGAACGCAGCACCAGCAATTGCTGACCTTCCGGCCCCAGTTGCAGGTTGCTGTGCAGGCCGGGATGGTCGAGTGGCGGCAGTTCCTGATCCCACAACGAGCGGGAACGCCAATGCTTGTCGGCGAAATCGATACGGAAGTAGTGCCCGGAAAACGGCCGTTGATAGGCCGGCGACAGGTGCCGCTCATCCAGTTGCAACCCCGCCGGCCCGCGCACCAGCGCCACCAGCAGGTTTTCACTGTCGTTGCGCAAACCGTCTTCGAGGTAACGCTGCAGCCCTTTTTCGAACAACCACAGGCTGGTTTGCGCCAGCACCAGGCCGACGACCACCATCACGCTGATCAGCCCCAGACTCAAGCGGCGCTGAATCGACCTCACTGGGCTTGTCCGCCGAACAGGTAGCCCTGGCCGCGACGGGTTTCGATCACACTTTTCCCAAGCTTGCGCCGCAGGTGGTTGACGTGGACTTCGAGCACGTTGGAATCGCGCTCGGTTTCACCGTCGTAGAGGTGTTCGGCGAGGTGGCTTTTGGAAAGGATCTGCTCGGGGTGCAGCATGAAATAGCGCAGCAGGCGAAACTCGGAGGCTGTCAGCTGGATATCGGCACCGTCACGCGTGACGCACTGACGACCTTCATCCAGGTGCAGCCCCGCCGATTTGAGCGTCGGCTGGTTGGCCTGACCGTGGGAGCGCCGCAATAACGCCTGGACCCGCAGGTGCAGCTCTTCGGGGTGGAACGGTTTGGTCAGGTAATCGTCGGCACCGGCCTTGAGGCCTTCGATGCGCTCGGCCCAGGAACCGCGTGCCGTGAGGATCAGCACCGGCGTGACCAGACCACCGGCCCGCCATTGCGCCAGCACCTCAAGCCCCGGCAAACCCGGCAGGCCCAGGTCGAGGATGATCAGGTCATACGGCTCGCTGCTGCCCTGATACACCGCGTCTCGGCCATCGGCCAGCCAGTCCACGGCATACCCCTGCCGGTTGAGGCCGGCCATCAATTCGTCGGCCAGCGGCACGTGGTCTTCCACCAGAAGCAAACGCATCGATCAATCTTCCTTGTCTTTCAGTAACTGGCCAGTGGTGGCGTCGAGGTCCAGTTCACGAACCACCCCTTCGGTAGTCAGCAACTCGACTTCGTAAATGTAGACGTCGTGTTTTTCTTCAAGCTCGGCTTCCAGCAGTTTGGAGCCGGGGTAGCGGTCCAACGCCTGTTTTAACAATTGCTCAAGCGGCAGGATCACGCCTTGCTGGCGCAAGCGCAGGGCTTCGTCCTGATCGAGGTCGCGGGCCATGACGACCGAGCAGAACGCCAGCAGCACCAGCGCCATGCGTGAAAATGAACACACCTTCATTACGTATCCTGATGATCCTTGAGAACCTGGCCGCTGACCGCGTCTAATTCCAGATCCCAATCAATGCCCTGTGGGTCGCGCAGCTCAACCTGGTAGATGTACTTGCCGTACTCTTCTTCCAGCTCGGTTTCGGTGATTTTGGCACCGGGATGTTTGGCCAGAGCGGTGGCGTTGAGCTTCTCGAAAGACACAATGGTACCAGCGTCGCGTAATCGCAGGGCTTCATCGGGGCCTAAATCACGGGCGTGGGCGAGGCTGGCGGTCAGGGTAAGGATGGACGCGGTGAACAGGGCAGTCAGGGTTTTCATGGGTGTCTCCGTATTTTTTATGTGTTGCCTACGAGGAGCACCTTAGCGGGCTGAACTTAACTGAAACTGAATTGCCATCATTGGAGCAACCCATAAACCCTGGGCGAACACCGACCCTGTGGGCGCGAGCCTGCTCGCGATAGCGTCATGTCAGTCGACATCTTTATTGCCTGACAGACCGCAATCGCGAGCAGGCTCACGCCCACAGTGTGGATTGGTGGCGTTGCCTGAGCTGTTTATAATCCCCCGCTTGCCCGACATCGAGACCGGTATGACCGCCATCCACATCAAGTTCCCTTCCCTGACCCTCAAGGCCGGCCCGCGGGCCTTGGCACGCATCCGTGAAAACGGTTTGAGCGCCGCCGATGTCGGCACGTTGCCGGGGGCCGCCGGGGGGCCGAAAGCGTTGGGGATTCAAGGTCTGGACCTGGCGTTGTTTGGCGAATGGCTGCCGGCCGCACCGCGCGAGCGTGCGTTGATCGGAGCGTCGGTGGGCTCCTGGCGCTTCGCCAGCGCCTGTCTGCCGGACGCCGCCGAAGGCATCCGGCGCCTCGGTCACCTCTACACCGAGCAGAACTTCGACAAGGGCGTGACCATGGCGCAGATCAGCCAGAGCTCCCGGCGCATGCTCGATGAACTGCTCGACGGTCGCGATGCGTCGATTCTGGACAACGCCCACTACCGCCTGAACATCATGGTGGTCAAAAGCCACGGCTTGCTCGCGGACGATCATCGCGGCCGTCTCGGGCTGGGCCTGTCGTCGGTGATCGCCGACAACCTGCGGGGGCGCGCACGGCTGTCGCGGCATTTCGAACGGCTGATCATCCACGACCCGCGCCTGGCGCCGCCGGTCCATGCACTCAACGATTTCCCGTCACGCTTCGTCGCGCTGAATGCCGGTAACCTGCGTCAGGCGCTGCTTGCGTCGGGCTCGATCCCGATGGTGATGGAAGGCGTGCGTGACCTGCCGGGCGCAGGCGCGGGGACGTTTCGCGATGGCGGCCTGCTCGACTATCACCTCGACCTGCCCTACAGCGGCAACGACATCGTGCTCTATCCGCATTTCACCGACCGGGTCATTCCCGGCTGGTTCGACAAGACCCTGCCGTGGCGCCGAGCCTGCCCGGCGCGGTTGCAGGATGTCCTGCTGCTGGCGCCATCGAAGGACTACCTGGCGCGCCTGCCCTACGGCAAACTGCCGGACCGCAACGACTTCAAGCGCTTCATGGGCGATGCCCCGAGCCGGCAGAAATACTGGCGTGCGACGATGGACGAAAGCCGTCGCCTGGGTGACGAGTTTCTCGAACTGGCCGCCAATGGTCGCCTCGGCGAGCGCTTGCTGACCCTTTAGTCAGTGTTTTGCCTGGCGCTCTGGTAAACTCGCCGCCTGCCCACATCGCCGCGGCGATCGCCACCTGACAGAGCTGAAATCACTGTGGAAATCTTCAAAGAGTTTACGTTCGAATCCGCCCACCGCCTGCCTCACGTACCGGAAGGCCACAAATGCGGCCGTTTGCACGGTCACTCGTTCAAAGTGGCGATCCACTTGAGCGGCGACCTCGATCCGCACACCGGCTGGATCCGCGACTTCTCGGAAATCAAGGCGATTTTCAAGCCGTTGTACGAGCGCCTCGACCACAACTACCTGAACGATATTCCCGGCCTGGAAAACCCGACCAGCGAAGTGCTGGCCAAGTTCATCTGGAAGGAACTCAAGCCCCTGCTGCCGGAACTCAGCGCGATCCGTATCCACGAGACGTGCACCAGCGGCTGCATCTATCACGGCGAGTAACCCGCTCTAAAAGACAACACAATTCCCCTGTGGGAGCGAGCCTGCTCGCGATAGCGCCCTGTCAGTCACATTGATGCCATGTGTGCCGACGCTATCGCGAGCAGGCTCGCTCCCACAAGGAGCAATGCGTTTCGTCAGTGATACAAAAAACAGCCTTCATTGGCTGTTTTTTTATGCCTATGCTTTTTGGCTCGAACATGCCAAGAGGACATCCCCATGAGGACTGACTGGCCGCTGGCTCAGACCTATCGCTTCAACGGGCATTCCGTTCGCTACGCCGTACGCGGCGACGGCCCGCCACTGGTGTTTGTGCACGGCACGCCCTTTTCGTCTTACGTGTGGCACCGCATCGCTCCACATTTCATCACCACCCACCGGGTGCATTACTTCGACCTGCTGGGTTATGGGCAATCCGAGAAAATCACCGGCGACGTATCGCTGGGGGTACAGAACGACCTGTTGGCGAGCTTGCTCGATCACTGGGGCCTGGCGCGGCCGGACGTGGTCGCCCACGACTTCGGCGGTGCCACCGCGCTGCGCGCGCACCTGCTCAACGGCAAGGATTACCGCAGTTTGACATTGATTGATCCGGTGGCGTTGACGCCCTGGGGTTCGCCGTTCGTGCAGCATGTACGCCAGCATGAAGCGGCGTTCAGCGGACTGCCCGATTACATTCAACAGGCGATTGTGCCGACATATATTCGCGGGGCGATCAAGCGCGACATCCCCGATGAAGAGCTCGACCCGTATGTACAACCGTGGCTGGGCGATCCCGGGCAAGCGGCGTTCTATCGGCAGATTGCGCAGATGGACGAGCGTTACACCCGCGAGGCGGAGGTGTTGTACCCAACGGTGCGTTGCCCGGTGCAGATTCTGTGGGGCGAGGAGGATCAGTGGATTCCCATCGAGCGTGGACGGGCACTGCATCAGATGATCGCCGGGTCGCAATTTCATCCGGTTCCCAATGCCGGGCACCTGGTTCAGGAGGATGCGCCCGAGGCCATCGTCGCGGCTTTACTGCGGTTCCTGCCCTTAATCCAGCCCTCCTGAAGAAACCGAATCCCTGTGGGAGCGAGCCTGCTCGCGAATGCGGTGTATCAGTCGACATCTACATTGCCTGACACACCGCATTCGCGAGCAGGCTCGCTCCCACATGGGCTCCATATTCCTTCAGGTGCACCGCATTTGTGCCCCTCCCGCGCCAAACTCTCCGGCTCGACTATAAGTAACTGCATATCCAGCCATTGCCACGACCACTGCAACGCCTCCCGCGTCACCCATTCAGCAAGGAACGCCACATGACGCAAAAAGATCCGGGCAACGATTACCCTCTCAGCGAAGTACCGATGCATGCCCGCAAAGGCCTCGCCTCCACCGCCATGGTGCTGCTGGGATTCACCTTCTTCACCGCCACCATGTTCGCCGGCGGCAAGCTCGGCGTGGCGTTCAGTTTTGGCGAGATGATGGCGGTGATTATCGTCGGCAATCTGCTGCTGGGCATCTACGCCGCAAGCCTGGGTTACATCGCCTTCAAGAGCGGCCTCAATTCGGTGCTGATGGGGCGTTTTTGCTTCGGCGAGGTCGGCAGCAAGCTCAGCGACTTGATCCTCGGTTTTACCCAGATCGGCTGGTACGCCTGGGGCACGGCCACAGCCGCCGTGGTGCTGGGCAAGTATTTCGAACTGAGCGAGGGCACCGTTCTGGGCCTGATGGTGCTGTTCGGCCTGGCATTTTGCGCCACGGCGTATGTCGGTTATCGCGGGCTGGAAATCCTTTCGTACATCGCGGTGCCCGCCATGATGTTGCTGCTGATGCTGTCGATGTGGGTCGCCACAGTGAAGGTCGGCGGGCTCGATGGGCTGCTCGCGGTGGTTCCGACGGGAACGCTTGACTGGTCGACCGCGATCACTTTGGTCTTGGGCACCTTTGTCAGCGGCGCCACCCAAGCGACCAACTGGACGCGCTTCTCCCGTTCCGCCCGGGTCGCGGTGCTGGCGAGCCTGATCGGCTTCTTTATCGGCAACGGCCTGATGGTGTTGATCGGGGCCTACGGGGCCATCGTCTACCAGCAACCGGACGTGGTCGAAGTGCTGCTGTTGCAAGGTTTCGCCATGGCCGCGATGGCCATGTTGCTGCTCAACATCTGGAGCACCCAGGACAACACCATCTACAACTTCGCCGTCGCCGGCTGCAACCTGTTGCGCACCGGACGTCGCAAAACCGTGACCCTGGCCGGCGCGGTGATCGGCACCTTGCTCGCGCTGCTGGGCATGTACGACATGCTGGTGCCGTATCTGATTCTGCTGGGCACGGTGATTCCGCCGATAGGCGGCGTGATCATGGCGGATTTCTTCTACCGCTATCGTGGTCAATATCCTCGTCTGGCCGATGCTCGATTGCCGGCGTTCAACTGGCCCGGTTTGACCGCCTATGCCGTCGGCACCGTCGCCGCATTCAGCTCGCCCTGGATCGCGCCACTGGTAGGGATTGCCGCTGCCGCGCTAACGTATGTGCTATTGACCAGCGTACTGGGTGCCCGTGCCGCTGAAGCTCCCTTACAAGATCTATAAAAGGATTCGCCTGATGCACATCATCAACGCCCGCCTGCGCAACCAAGAAGGCCTGCATGAGTTGCACCTGGAAAACGGCCTGATCCGCACCATCGCCCGTCAGACCGAAGCCCCCACCCTGGGGCCCGACGACCTCGACGCCGGCGGCAACCTGGTGGTGCCGCCCTTTGTCGAGCCGCACATTCACCTCGACGCCACCCTCACCGCTGGCGAGCCACGCTGGAACATGAGTGGCACGCTGTTCGAGGGCATCGAGTGCTGGGGCGAACGCAAGGTGACCATCACCGAGGAAGACACCAAGGCCCGCGCCAAGAAAACCATCCAGACCCTCGCTGCCCACGGCATCCAGCATGTGCGCACCCACGTCGACGTCACCGACCCGCAACTGACTGCGCTCAAGGCAATGCTTGAAGTGCGCGAGGAAAGCCGGCACCTGATCGACCTGCAAATCGTCGCGTTCCCGCAGGAAGGCATCGAGTCCTACCGCAACGGCCGGGAGCTGATGGAAGAAGCGATCCGTATGGGCGCCGATGTGGTGGGGGGCATTCCGCATTTCGAATACACCCGCGATCAGGGCGTCAGCTCAGTGAAGTTTCTGATGGACCTCGCCGAGCGCACCGGCTGCCTGGTGGACGTGCATTGCGACGAAACCGACGACCCGCATTCACGGTTTCTGGAAGTGCTGGCCGAAGAAGCCCGCAGCCGTGGCATGGGTTCGCGGGTGACCGCCAGCCACACCACGGCCATGGGCTCTTACGACAACGCGTACTGCGCCAAACTCTTCCGTCTGCTCGGGCATTCAGGGATCAGTTTCGTCTCCTGCCCCACCGAAAGCATTCACCTGCAAGGGCGCTTCGACACCTTCCCGAAACGCCGCGGCGTGACCCGGGTCAATGAGTTGCTGGAAGCGGGGATGAACGTGTGCTTTGGCCAGGATTCGATCGTTGACCCGTGGTATCCGCTGGGCAACGGCAACATTCTGCGGGTGCTGGAAGCGGGGCTGCATATCTGCCACATGCTGGGGTATCGCAACCTGCAAAGTGCGCTGGACCTGGTCACCGACAACAGCGCCAAGGCCATGAACCTTGGGGACCGTTATGGGCTGGAGGCCGGACGGCCGGCGAATTTGCTGATTCTGTCGGCGGACAGTGACTACGAGGTGATTCGCAGCCAGGGGTTGCCGTTGTATTCGGTGCGCGATGGCAAGGTGTTGATGAAGCGGACGATGCCGGTGGTGGAATGGGCGGATCAGCTCTGAAATTTCGCTGATTGGGCGGGCCTCTTCGCGAGCAGGCTCGCTCCCACAGGGGGGGCGAGCCGATCATAAACCCCCTGTGGGAGTGAGCCTGCTCGCGATGGCTATCTAATAATCAACCCATCAACCGCGCCGTGCCAAACAGCCTGACCCGACTCAATTTCCCCTCCGACTCTTCCAACAAAACCGGCGCCGTGCCGCCCGGCATGACGACTTTCACTTCACCCGCCGTCACCCAACCCACCCGCCACGCCGCACACGCCACCGCACTGGCGCTGGTGCCTGACGACGCCGTCGGCCCTTCCCCGCGCTCAAACACCCGCGCCACCACTCTCCCCTCTGACTCAAGCATCGCCCATTGCAAATTCACCCCCGCCGGAAACGGCTGCCCAGCCCCGGTCGGCGCGGCATAGGCGATACGCATCAAGCCTTGGGCCAAGGGCGATTCTCGCATCTGCTCATTGCTGGGCAACGCGTCGGCATTCGTCAGCAGCGTCACGCAATGGGGATTGCCGATGCGCACAAACTGGCTGCGGTTCCAGGCAGGATCAAGCGCCGACAACGGCTGCACATGGCTGACTTCGCGCTCGTTCAGCGTCACGCGTTCAGCCTCGCGCGCACCCACCGCTTGCGGCCCGAACGAAGGCTTGCCCAAATCCAGCCAGAACCCTTGCACACCGTCGACCTCAGCGGCGTCCACAGTGGTTTCCACCGGTGAAACCGCATCGCGCTTGTCGTGATGAACCCGCAGCAGGCACGCCTGCTCCTCGGGCATCAATCCTTGCTCGCTGAGCGCCTGGGAAAAAATCGTCAGCCCATTACCACTGCGCTCGGCCAGGGTGCCGTCGGTATTGACGATCAACAGATCAAAGGGCGGCGAGGATTGAAACGGCCCCACCAGCAGCCCGTCGCAGCGATGGTCTTTGCTGCCCGATGGCTGTGAACCGGGCGCCCAACTGCAGAATGCCTCGATAGCGGCCGATGCCCAGTGCTCGCGGATCTGCGCGGCGTCGCGAGCGTGGTCCGGCAAATCGATACCGCGACCGCGCACCTCGTCGGGCGTCAGCACCGCGTAGATATTGCCTCGAGCATCGTAGAACGGCGTCATGGATCAGTCCTGAAAGTCAGCTTGAAAAGAGCCCGTACTGTAGGCGTCAACGGCCTGCGATGAAATACCGCCCCGGCGTCACGCCAAACGTTCGCCGGAACATCGCAATGAACGCGCTGACATTGTCGTAGCCCAGTTCCAGGGCGATGGTAGTCACCGGTACGTCGGCGGCGAGTAACTCCAGCGCTCGCAGCAAGCGTGCGCGCTGGCGCCATTGGCTGAAGCTGAAGCCTGTTTCATCGACGAAGCGCCGGGCCAGGGTCCGGGCGGACAAACCGGCCCATTGCGCCCACTCGGTGAGCGAACGGTTGTCGGCGAGGTCGTCGGCCAGCGCCTGACTGATCCGCCGCAGACGCGGGTCGAGCGGCAGCTTCAGACCGAAGGGCTCGGCGGGCAGCGCGGCGACCTCATCCACAATCAATTGAGCGATCCGCTCCTGTCGCTGATCCAGCGGTCCCTCGCTCCAGGTCGCCGCCCGGTCGACGGCCTCACAAAGCAAACCCGAAGTCGCAATGATGCAGGGTTGTCCGGGCAATACGACACAGGCCGGCGCGACCACGTAGACACTCCAGCCATGGAAGGGGCCGTGGGAGCGCAAGCCATGCACACAGTCGGGTGGAATCCACACCGCATGGGTCGCCGGCACCACCCAGTGATGATCTGCCGCCTCCACCGTCAACAGCCCGCGCCGCGCGCCCAACAGTTGCCCGCGCGCATGCCGGTGGGGAGCGCTGGTGCGCTCAATGGGACTGTCCAGGACCGAGGCAATCACCAGCGGCCCTGCGTTGGATTGCGCCTGTTCAATAGATATCAGCGGTTCAGCCATTGGCAGTTTCACGTTATCGAATGACCCGGATAGCGCAGTTTAGCCATGAGCAACGGATTAGTCTGGGCACTCATTCACCGGAGTCTCAACCATGCGCGCCGAAGACCTGCTTCCCGACGATCTGAACCAAAGCCAATTCAATGGAACTGTCGTGCGCAAAGGCACGGTCGGGGCCTTTCTGATCAATGCCCGGATGCTGATCGATCCCCAGACACCGGAGGATCAACGCACGGCCGCCACGCAAGACATTCTCCAGGCGTTGCCGGCGCTACGTGCCCTGGGCCTGTTCGAACTGATGCAGGTGCGCGACCCACTGGTTCGGGCGTTGTGTGAGCAAGAGCCGGGCGTTCCTCCAGTCACTCAGTTATAAATCCCTCGACACTTATTGCGAACAAGTCTGCCAGATCTGTCAGTTATGACAGCAGACAAGCCTTCGCCCCCGGGCCAGAGTGAAGCTCCTGATGCACGTTCGGAGGAAGGTCATGAAACGGGCTTCCCTAGTGTCCCTGCTCATTGCCCTGGTACTCGGCGGAGTAACTGCAGGCGTTAAATTGGTCTACGACGTCGTACCCAACCCCATGGCCGAAAACAATCGCAATGAACCGCTGTTCCTCAGAGGCCGGAGCGAATGCCGCCATGATTGTGGCGCCTGCGCTAAGGGCGACACCTTCCGCGATGGCAACGCCGATCTAAAGACCGACAACCCGCGCGTGTTCGAAACCTTCAACGCCGAATTCATCACGCTGCGCGACGATTATGCCGTGGGCTCATCGCTGGAACTGGGGGCCTGGGATCCTCGTCATGCCGTGGCATTGGCCCACAGGCCTGCACAGAACCAATGGAACGGTTCGATTGATGTGCCGGCGGATCAAGACATCCTGTGGAAATGCATCGAGCGCAATAACGACGCGTCGCACGCCGCGCGTTGGCAGCCAGAACCAAACGTCAGCTTCACCAGCGGCACCGAGAGCGAGACAAGAGGCACCTTCTAGATTGGCGTTGCAGGTCTGAAAAGAGGGCACGACATGAGCAGCCGATACCCGATCTCTCCCATGGAAACGCTATACAGCGAGGGCCGGAAATCCTTCATCGATCTGGTTCCTGACGGCGCAACTCGCCTGGGCGCACTGTTCAGAACGGTTCCGGCCCTGGGCGAACTGGCGGTGGGTGTTGTTTACGGTTATTTGCATGACTGTTCTGACTTGGATCCTCGTCTGCGTGAAGCGGTGTCGTTTGCTGCGATTGTCGCGGCGGGCATGGTCGGGCCACCGTTGAGTGTGCATTTCAAGACGGGGCTGGCCTCGGGGCTCGCACCGGCAGAACTGACGGGAATATTGCTGCAGGCTTCAGCCTTCGCCGGTTTTCCGAGAGCGGTGGCTGCGGCCGATCAGCTCAATCGACTGTTTGACGAAGCCGCAATTGTTTCGCCGCCTCCCCCCACACCGCGCGAGGTAGCGCTGGCGTTTTGTGAGCAAGTGCGCAATGGCAAATCAGCCGTCCCCCTGAGTGCTGCGATCAAACGCCTGTTACGCCGCTCGCTGCGCCTTTCGATCCAGGCGACAACAGCCAGCACTGTCATTGTTGAATGTTTCGACGACGAGCCCTCCCTCCCTGCCGCGCTCTTGCACATTCGAGTGCAAGGAACGCAGATCGTCTCGGTGACACGTTTTATTGCTCGTTGATCGACAACCGTTCGTGACCACAGCCAGTGCGTCGGAAAATATCGCTGCAAACCTTCAGAATCCATACGTTGTCGCCTGCACAGGCGATTAACTCGCGGCCTGCGCTCGCGACAGAGGGTCAGGCTATGCAAGGATGTCGCCCTGCCTGACCGCAAACCGCTGTGGACGCTGACCGAACCCTATGGGTCAGTCACTGTCCCTTTGGGAATGCGACGTTTTTTTGCCAAGGATCGATATGACCAGCCTCAATACCCAAGCCTCATTTGTTCCCGGACGCCTGGAGCAGATGTCCACCCGCATCGCCTTTTTCATTGCCGGTCTTGGCATCGCCGCCTGGGCGCCGCTGGTGCCTTATGCCAAGGCACGGGCCGGGCTCGACGAAGGGACGCTCGGGTTGTTGCTGTTGTGCCTGGGGGTGGGCTCGATTCTGGCGATGCCGATAGCTGGCCTGCTCGCCACGCGTTTCGGCTGCCGTCGTGTGGCAACCGGGGGGACGTTGTTGATTTGCGCGGCGTTGCCGTTGCTGGCCACCGTGTCGTCAATACCGGCATTGATCGCCACGCTGTTCATGTTCGGCGCGGGCCTGGGCACGGTGGACTCGACGGTGAACCTGCAAGCGGTGATCGTCGAGCGGGCCAGCGGCAAGAACATGATGTCGGGGTTTCACGGGATGTTCAGCCTCGGCGGGATTGTCGGCGCGGCGGGTGTCAGCGCCCTGCTCGGCTTGGGTCTGTCGCCGTTGGGGGCGATGGCGGTGGTGATCGTGGTTCTGGTGCTGGCCTTGCTCAAAGCCGCGCCGCACCTGTTGCCTTACGGCAGCGAAAGCTCGGGACCGGCCTTTGCCGTGCCCCATGGCATCGTGCTGTTTATTGGCGGCATGTGTTTCATCGTGTTCCTAGCCGAAGGCGCGGCGCTCGACTGGAGCGCGGTGTTCCTGGCGCAGGAACGCGGGATTGACACGGCGTATGCGGGGCTCGGTTACGCCGCGTTTGCGCTGACCATGACCGCCGGACGGCTGACCGGCGACAGGATTGTCCGACGCCTGGGCGCGACGCGGGTGATGGTGTTCGGCGGCCTGATGGCGGCGGCGGGTTTGACATTGGCGACGTTTGCGCCGGCCTGGGAGGCGGCACTGGTCGGGTATGCGTTATTGGGTGCGGGCTGCTCGAACATCGTGCCGGTGCTGTACACCGCGGTCGGGAAACAGACGGTCATGCCTGAGCACATTGCAGTGCCGGCCATTACCACATTGGGCTACGCAGGAATTCTCGCGGGCCCGGCAGTGATCGGCTTTATCGCCCATGGCAGCAGCTTGAGTTTTGCCTTCGGGTTGATGGCGGTGTTGCTGGTGGCGGTAGCCATTGGCGGGAAAGTGTTGAAGGTTTGAAAGCTTCGCGGGCAAGCTTCGCTCCTACAGGTTCGGTGATCCCTGTAGGAGCGAGGCTTGCCCGCGAATGAAGGCGACTCGGGCTATCAGAACCCGACGCTGGCCTGCACAAAGAACGTGCGTGGTGCACCGACGTACATCCCCGAGTTGTTGTCGCTGGAGCGGGTGAAGTACTGCTTGTCGAAGATGTTTTTCACCCCGGCCCCGAGCTTCAGATTCGACAACTGCGCGCCGAAGTCATACCCACCGCGCACGTTCCAAGTTACGTAGCCCGGAATGTCGCCGTACTGACCATCAGCAGAGCCTTCAGTGATGTAGTTGTTGGTGAAGCTGCCATCGGCGTTCACCGCAACACCTGGTGAGCGCTGCTTGGACTGGGCAAACGCGTCGAGGTTGTAGGTCCAGCGGTTGATGTCGTAACGCAGGCCGGCGGTCGCCACCTGGCGCGAATAGAACGGCAGGTCACGGCCCTTGAAGCCTGGAATTTCACCTTCATACACGGCACGGGTGTAGGTGAACCCGGCGTTGGCGGTCAGGCCGTCGAGCCGTGGGTCCAGTGCCGCCATGTTGTAGTGCACTGACGCCTCGATGCCCTGGTGCGTGGTCGCGCCGAGGTTGGTCCAGCCCGCGTCATTGCTGATGTATTGCAACTCTTTATCGAAGTCGATGTAGAACGCCGTCAACTCGCCGCCCCACACCTCATTGTTGTAGCGCGTGCCGACTTCATAAGTCTTGGCCTTTTCTGGCTCCAGGCCATTGGCGGGTTCATCCCCCGTGCCACCCTGACCCAGCTGGAAATACTGCAGGCTGCCGAACGAGGTTTCGTAGTTGGCGAACAGCTTCCACTCCTCCGACAGGTGATACATCACGCTCAGGGCAGGCAGCGGCTCGTTGCTTTCGATGCTGCGGTTCTTCTCCGGTACACGTCTGCCGGCGGTGTCGAGCACGGCGCGGTCGTGCCAGTCGGTGCTGATGTGTTCGAAGCGGATGCCGGGCGTAATCGTCCAGTTACCGACGTCGATCTTGTTGTCGACGTACACCGAGTTGGCTTCAGTGCCGCCGGTACGATCCTGGTACACATGGCCGTCCGAACCAGGACGAATCACTGGCTCGTTGTTGACCAGCGCCAGGCGGCTCGCCTGCTCGTGCATGCCCTCCTTGAGGTAGCGATAACCGACACTGACTTCCTGGGTGGTCGGGCCGACGTCAAACACACGGGACACCCGCGGTTCTATACCGAAGGTGTAATACGTGCGCGGGAACGAGCCCAGGGTTTGCTGATTGCGAGCCGCAATATTGCTGCCACGGAAGCTGTCGGTGTAGTACGTCAGCACTTCGGCCTGAGTGCGATCATCGAGCTGCCGCGTCCACTTGAACGAGACATCCTTGCGGCGCCCGCTGAAGTTGTCGTTATTGCGGTCGGACTGAAACGGATCGGCGTCGTACTGTGCCTGGGTCAGGCCGCCGGGCATGTCGGCGCTGGCGTCGTAGTAGTGAAAGTTGAGGCTGAAATCGTCGACATCGGTGGGCGCCCAGTGCGTCTTGAGCATCACGTCGTCGATGTCATTGCCGTTGTTGCGCTCGCGGTAACCGTTGCCGTTCACGCCGGAATACAACAGCGCCATGCCGATGCCATTGTCGGCGGTGCCGCCGAGGAATGCGGTGTCGATGTGCTTCCAGCCGCCGTGCTGGGACGTTTCCAGGGTGGTGCCGATTTCACCGGTGGCTTTTTCCGGGATCGCGCGCGTCACGAAGTTGATCACGCCACCGACGTTCTGCGGTCCATACCGCACGGAACCGGCGCCGCGCACCACGTCGATGCTGTCGAGGTTGCCGGAGGAAATCGGTGCCATGGACAGTTGCGGCTGGCCGTAGGGCGCGAAGGCTGCCGGTATGCCGTCGATCAGCACGGTGGAGCGTGGCGACAGGCGCGAGGTCAGGCCGCGCACGCCGACGTTCAGGGAAATGTCGCTGCCGCCGGTGCCGTTGGCGTCCTGCACTTGCACGCCGGGCACGCGCTTCAATACGTCGCCGACGTTCATGGCGCCCTGCTCGACCATCGCTTCGCGGCGGATCACGGTACGTGCGCCGGGATGGTTCTGCACCACCGCAGCGTCGGCATCGCCGAGCCAGTCGCCGACCACTTTGATGTCGGTCATGCCCAGCTCGATCGGGCCGGCCGTTGCGGAAGTCGGCGCTGGCATCAGGGTCACCGAGCCTTGATCGATCTGGTATTGCAGGCCGCTGCCTTGCAGCAATTGGCGCAAGGCCTGTTCCGGCGAGAGGTCGCCGTCGACGGCGGGGGCCTGTTTGCCGGCCACCAGCTCAGGACTGAAGAAAACCTGCAACGACGTTTGCTGACCCAGCTCACTCAAGGCCTGGCCCAACGGTTGCGCGGGAATATGAATGCCGTCGGCGGCAAATGCCTGGGGAAGCGCGGCACTGACGGCCAGGGCGAGCACAAGCCGCAGCCAAGGTGACTTATTGTTTTTAGCGGGGGTTTTCTTCACGTCGAACATTGTCCTGTAGATCGCAAGAGTGTGCGGCTGTTAATGCAAACCAGTTGCAGTTGGACAAGAAGACGAAGAACTCAAAAAAAACCTGAATCGGTTTGGAAATTAATTGGAAATTATTTCCTGACTGCCGTCATCGAGGGTCCGCACGGCCACCGGCAGAATGCTCGGCAAGGCCTTGAGCAGCGCGTCGGTGTTGTCGGCTTTGAACACGCTGGTCAGGCGCAGATTGCCCACTTTGTCGTTGCCGACCGTCAGTGGCTTCTCGCGGTAGCGCGAGACTTCTGCGGCGACATCGGCAAGGCTGGCGTTGTTGAACACCAGTTTGCCGCTGCGCCACGCGGTCAGTTCCGCCGGATTGACCGCATAAGCGGCGGCAACCACGCCTTTGGCATCGACACGAGTGCCGAGGCCGGCGGTGAGGCTGATCACATCAGGTCCCTGCCCCTGAACCTTGACCGTGCCCTGCTCCACCGCGACCCGGGTTTCGGTCAGGTCGCGGCGCACATCGAAACGCGTGCCGGTGACCGTCACCTTGCCGCTACCCGCCTCGACCACGAACGGCCGGTTGATGTCGTGCTCGACGCTGAACATGGCCTCACCTTCCATCAGTTCGATACCGCGACGGTCCTTTTCATAACGCACCAGAACGCGGCTGCGACTGTTCAGGTCGATCACCGAACCGTCGGGCAACGCCACATGACGACGCTCGCCCAAGGCCGTGGAATAGTCGGCCGTGTAGGTCGTCGGGTGATTCAACCCGCTGAACAACCCCAAGCCAAGCGCCACGGCCAGCACACTGGCCGCCACCGCATAACGCACCAGCGGCTGACGCTTGCGACGTGCCGGCGGCGTTTCGCACAGGGCTTGCAGACGCTTGGCGGGCAGCAGATCGGCGGCCGTCCATAAGCCCTGCAGCACCTGGAATTCGTCGCGATGTTGGGGATGTTCAGCCAGCCAGGCTTCGAAACGCCGATACGCTTCGACGTCCACGGCCGGTTCCTGCAAACGCACAAACCAGCGCACCGCATCGTCGCGCACCGTTGTTTGCCCGCACGCACAATCACGAGTATCCATCATGGAAGTTCCTGTTTGGCTGGGGATGAGAAAGCGCGGCCGATCATGGGTGCAGTCCGTCGAGGCGGTCGCGCAGATGCCGCAAGGTGCGGATCATATACTTTTCCACCATGTTCTTGGACAGACCCAGGCGTTCGGCGATTTCCGCCTGGGTCAGGCCTTCGATCTTCTGCCAGACAAAAACTTTTCGGCAGTTGACCGGCAGCTCGCAGAGCGCCCGTTCGATGGAATCAGCCAACTGGATCGCCTGCATGAAATGCTCCGGGTCGCCGGACGAAGACCCACTGTGATCAACCGCCTCCGACTCCATGGCGCCCCGCCGGTCCTCACGCCGATAACCATCCACCGCGATATTGCGCGCGGTCTGGTGCAAATAGGCCCGAGGTTGTTCCACCGCCGACGAATCGGACTCAAGCACCCGCACGAAGGTGTCGTGCGCCAGGTCCTCGGCCTGCTGACGATTTCTCAGGCGACGGGTCCAGGTGCCAACCAACTCTTCGTAATGCTCGAAAAAGCCGTGTCTGCGGGGCAACTTGGGGGTCATTGCGGTGTGCTGTGGAGACGGGGCGTGAATAGTAATGCTTCCTATTAATGGGAAGCAATGGATTCCACATCGCCAGGTTTGCTGTAGGTTTTCAAAAAAGATGACAAAAATGGCAAATAAATGATCCAGGCAGACTATCTAACTAATTGTTTTTTTTACGAAAGCTTTCACATGGAATGCGAAAAAACGGGGTGAAAGCTGGCTCCAGCAGCGTGCTGTAAAGGGTTTCAGCATTGCTAAAGACCTAAAAAACTCTCCCTCTGGGCTAAGTGGCTGCTCTTCGATAAGTAGCGAACATCTATGTGCAATGCACATTGCATACTGTGTATTCGCACATCGACAAATATTTAACAAAACCCGCCAAACACTTAATTATCAAAATCCTTCTGAAAAAAAATAAATCTAACGCCCTCAAAATAATTATTGTCACGGCGAATTTTATTGAATTAAGATCCGACCTTATCGGCGCGCCGAGCCACCTCAGAAATACACTTACGCGTTATTGGCTTCGCAGTCAGGCGCCGAAATATACTTACGCGTTATCGGCTTCGTAGTCAGGCACCGGAATATACTTACGTGTTGCTCACGGGAAGAGTGCTAAAGAGCTTTACACTTACACGTTATCGAATCACTGACAGATGCAGAAAATTATAACTACGTGTAAAAAATTGGTTAGCAAGACACTCTGGCTTTGTCGGAGGATTGTGAACCGTTCGTCATAAAAACGAAAAAAGCCAGAAATGAGTTTTAGACTCACTACCTGGCTTTAAAGAGGAGGTATCAGAATGTAAAACGCGGCCAACCTTGAGGGGTTAAGACCGCGACGAAAACAATTGAAGCAACTACACAGTGTGGTGCTTGTAGTTTCTTCCTTTTTTTCGTCGTCTGTCAAGCCCCTCCCATAACTTCGATTTCAGCGAGGCCACTCGACGGGAAAGTGTTGCCTGTCGAAAGCCTCAAGTCCAACGCACTTGTCGAGCGTTGTGTAGACGCTTGCTCGTGAGGGAGTTGCAGATGCCTGTAAGAAAAGTCGTAACGCGAAGGTCAAACCATTTCAGGGGATTTCATCCGTCACGTAAGAATGGACTATCTATTGCCTGGGAGTCCCAGTTGGAAGCTAGCTTCCTTCGTCTCCTAGAGCTCTCCCCTGAAGTCCTGACATATGAAGTCCAGCCGTCAGTGGAGGTATTTTCTATCGACGGCAAGGAAACCAAATACATACCAGATGTATGCGTCAATTTTATCGATGGGACGACGGGGTGGTTTGAAGTTAAACCGTCGATGCGACTTCTCAACCATAAGGTGGCACTAAAAACCAAGGCGATACAAGCTCACTTCGCAAGTACGGAGCGCACATTCCATATCGCGACAGAGAAATTAATCCTCGCGGTGCCGATGGCAGACAACCTTTTAACCCTGATGTACCACCGGCGCGGAGAGGACGTATCAGCGGAGTACAGTGAAAGTTTGAGTTCTAAATTCAACAGCGCCCCCAGTCAGACACTGGCTGATTTGATTGATCTATTAGGTGCGCAAGAAGCATGGCGATTATTAGGTTTGGGTTACATAGGTATAGATCTTAGAAATCCTATTTCCGCCTCGACTCCAATTTTCCTGACCGGAGGTCATCGCCATGAAAACCTTTTCGCTTAAACCTTCACTTGTGATAATCCATGAAGATCGTGTTATGCGTTTTATGGGAAAAAGCATAAACCACAAACTAATTTTCAAGGACGAATACGGAGAACCTATTACCTTCTCCGAGAGAGAATTTTACTATCTCTTTGATCAACGGAAGATCACCATCGATAAAAATCAGCCTCACCTAGGCCAAATCCCATACGTTCGTAATGTCGCGCCAGATTTGACGTGCTATCCGAAACATCACTCGGAAGAAGCAGTGCGACGTAAACGCTATCTTGATGCTGCAACTTTTGAAGGCGAACTACCTAGCAGAAAAGAACTAAATAAAAAGATTCCGGAGCTTGCAAAGAAGCTTGAAGACCTGAAGGGAGCGCCCTCAGCGGTTACGTTTAGACGCTGGTATTACAAAGCTAAAGGCAACAGCATCGTTGCTTTGGTACCGCAGCACGCAAAAAAAGGTCGAGCGACAGTATACACTCCCGAACTAGAAGATTTACTCCTAGATGTTTTAAACACGATTTATTTTAAACCCGAGTCGGTACCAATTAAGCACGTTTACGAAGAATTCATTCGTCGAACCCGCGAATACAACAAGGATAAATTGCCGTCCGCACAGCTGAAACATATTTCTGAATCTACTGTTCGACGCTACATCGAGAAACTCGACCCTTACCAGGTCGAAGTCAAAAAAAATGGACGGCACGCGGCAGATAAAAAATTCTCGAAAGCGGTTGGACAACTTACCGTCAGCAATATTCTTGATCGTTGGGAAATTGACCATACAGCACTCGATGTCATGGCAGTGGATCCAGTCACAGGTCGTATGATTGGGCGCCCCTTCCTCACTGTCGTAATGGACCGCTATAGCAGGATGATTATGGCGTTCTGGCTCCACTTTGCAGCCCCCAATACAGAAAGTGTTCTGCAAGTGATAGAGAGAGCAATTAGCCCGAAAGCATCTTGGCTCGCGAAATTTCCTAACGTTATAAACGAATGGCCAGCTCGCGGCCTCCCCTTGCGTATCGTTCCTGATAACGCTGCCGAATTTCACGCTGACAATTTGGTCATCGCATTTACGGAAATGGGTATCGAAATAATGTTCCCACGCTCTAGGGGCCCTCAAATGAAAGGTGCTGTCGAGCGTTTCTTTAGAACTCTAAACATGGGGCTAATACATACCCTTCCAGGTACTACCTTTTCGAGTGTCAAAGAACGGGGGGATTACACTCCTGAAAAACACGCGTGCCTCACACTACAGGCCCTCGAGTCGGCCCTTATTAAATGGATAGTGGATATCTATCACCAAACGCCACACAAAGGGCTTGCTTCGATGACACCCATGGCAATCTGGAAAGCCATGGAGCCATCTCGCGTCATACAGATGCCAGCAGATCTTGACGCCCTTGAGACCGCGCTATCGCACAGGAAACTCTCGACTATACAAGCGTATGGCATACAACTGTCCAACAACTTTTATCATTCTGATGAGCTCGCCAGCTTACGAGTTAGATTGGGCGAAGAAAAAAAGGTACAGATCAGATATCGGGACGAACTCGGTCATATTTGGGTACATGATCCTTTCCGCAACGTTTTTTTTGAAGTTCCGGCTAAGGACAAGCGACTCGTAGGTATGAGCCGAGACTTATACAAGGTTGCGACAAAAGCAGCTAAATTCGAAAACGCAAGCAGTATAGATCGAGAGGCCGTTCAGCGCGCATATCATCAACTCCGTGCAGATATAGAAGAGGAGCGTCGCTCTAACAAATTGCGTACTCGACGTGACGCTGCAAAAAAAGAGGCTACTTTGAATAAAAATTCTAGCAGCCAACCCATCGCAGCATCACCGAACTCGTATGAATTTCCTTTTATGGAAAATGATCGCGACGAAACTCCGTCGATGTTCCCCGTTCAATCATTTTCCCCGGTGGAGGTGTGACATGAACCTGACGCCAACCACCGGGGAGACATCTAGGCTAAGCAACCATTTCATTACTACCCCTCAGATCGAGCGAACTTCGGCACGAATATATGAGGTTATCGATGATACAAGATCCTCTGGAAAGGCTAAAGGTCTTGTCATTTGCGGCCCCAGCGGTGCTGGTAAAAGTACCATGATCAAAAAAATCATAAAGGATCGCCGCATTGAAATTACTGACGACCAAGATTTTAAAACTATTTACATGGAGATACCCTCAAAACCTACAACAAAATCTATGGGGGAAGCATTTCTGGAAGCACTACAAGATCCTTTTGCGAGGAAGCATGGTCACTCGGCGGAGTTCAAACTACTTCGAATTGTCGGATTAATTAAGACAATCGGAACTGAGCTTATTATTTTTGACGAGGTTCAACACATCGTTGAGTATCGTCGAAACACTGAAGAAACAAGCAAATGGATTAAGTACCTGATGAACCACACAGGTGTAGCTGTGATTCTTATTGGCATGCGAGAAACCCAAGAAATATTGAATAACGACCAGCAGCTACGCAGGCGCTTTTCCGCCACAGTTGATTTTGACAGATTCAATATCAACAACTCACCTCCAAGCCATTTCTCCTCACTACTCAAAACCCTGGAGACCATCATCAAAGTTAAATCCATCAGCTTCACTACCAACGAGATGCTCCAAAGGTTCTACTACGCCTCTTATGGCCTTATAGACTATTTGGTCAAAATCTTTGATCGCGCAACACTTCTTGTTATCAAAAATAGATTAGAGGGCATTACCCTTGAAGTGCTTTCTCAGGCATTCGCCGACGAGGTTTGGAGCGGTGCAAAGGACAACCGCAATCCCTTCTCCTCTCAGTTTAACTTCCGTTCTCTTATCGGGCGCCACGAACCATTCTATAAAGTTGACAACGATCAACAATAACGAGGAGCGTCACCATGCTTTATAAAAGCGCTGAACACATCGACCAACAGCTCATTGTATTGAGAGAAAAAAATGAGGCCCGCGAGCTTGCTGCGATGCAAAGAATGCACGCCGCAAATGAAGCACTTGCGCCACCTACCATCAACTTACTGATCAAGACCAAACTTTTTCCTTGGGAAAGCCTTGAAAGCCTACTCTTTCGGGTATCTACGTTGAATCAACTTTCAGGCATTTCCATTCTGCAGCGTGCACTCATGCTTCCGGAGAATGGGGTGATGTCGTTTCCGCGACACCTGCAGTTAGGCATAGCGCTCGGCCAGGACTTGAGAGCACTATCCCCAGCAATTCCAACTCTGATGAGCAAATCGGCGATTAGGCTGCAGGGGCATCTTTTACCGATCAAGCACCTCGCGCTCAGTTCCTACCGCGTGTGTCCTCATTGTGTGGAGGAACTAGGATACGGAAAATCATACTGGTCGCTGGCCCTGTTTTCCGTCTGTGAGATGCATAAATGTATGCTGATCGACACTTGCGCAGCATGTGAAAAACCGCTAACAGCAACACGTCCCGCTTACGATGTTTGCTCGTGTGGGGCACGCTACTCAAAAATGTCCTCAACTGACAGTTCTGAACCGCTACAAGAGATGGGTAGCATCATTGCGGCAAAATTTACCAGGCAACCTATTGCTGATGACAGCCGTTTTTATCCGGATGAAGTTCTCTCGATGGAGTTACTGGACGTACTGGAATTGCTAACGTTACTAGCAGCCCTGTCAGAAGACCCAAGTACGACGTATCTGGATTTAAGTCGTAAAATCGTGAGCCTAAAACTCTGTCATCGGCGCTGTAAAAAGGCGACCAGCGCATTATTGGACTGGCCGAACGGTTTTCATAGATTACTGGCCTCTACTCGAAGTTTTAGGTCATACAACGACACGTCCGCCACTGTATACAACAGCATTTCTCATGTTGTTGGCGCGATCCCTGTTGGGACGCAACGAAAATGGTGCCGCTTTATTTTGTCCGGCGTAGAAAGCTTTTTGAGTAACCGCGAATCGTGGAGCCATTCTTCTTATTAGAGGAGAGAGTACCGATGTTCGGCCTAACAGTTGGCCTGAGTGCTGTTCCTGGCGAAAGCTTGACGAATTTTCTGCAACGAGTAGCTGCTGCCAACTTTTTAAAGTTAACAGATCTCGTGTCACACCTTAGGGATTCTACACAGCCGAACATTTTTCCGGACTCATTGTTCCCAAAAACCTGGAGATCAGCCTATGAATACCTGACATCTCAAACCACTAATAAAACGTGGTCTTGTCTAAAACCCAAAATTTGCACCTCCTGCTTTTCGGAGCATCAACAAATCAAGGAGACCTGGGATCTGACACTGAACACTGTATGCGCTTCACATAACATTTTACTTAGGGATCGGTGCCATCATTGCGCAAATCCTTTCAACCTTCAAACCATCGAATGCCAAAAGTGCCTGCGTTGTGGTGCCTCAATCTTCAACTGTACAACAGCGCACCACATCGCCTCTCAAGAGGCGGTGTGGTTGTGTTGTGAATTTGAAAAGCGACTGAGGGGCACCGACTCCGACGGCGACTCCCCCATCGATCAACTGGATGCCCTGGATCTTCACTGCATTGCAATGTGGTTAGCAGCTCTTGGATGCACCGCTGAAAATACCTTTGCGAAGAGAACCAACAACCTGTGCCAGGTAGAGAACGTTTATCAAATGACCTCGATGGCCGGCCGACTCTTGTCGGACTGGCCAGCTTCCTTTCATTGCTCGCTTCAAAAACTGGATGCACGTATTGCAACCGCCAAGAGGAATTCAGCGGCAAGACATGCAGATCGTTTGAGAATGAATATCTATGAAGGGCTCACGAGTCACGCCTTTGATTTTGTTCGTTCTGAGCTTGAAACACATTCACTTCATCCAGACTGTGCCCGAGGCAATTCGCATCCCGGCTCCCATTTACGCAGTGAACCAAAGAAGTTGGCGTCCTTGGAGGTCGCATCAAAAACACTCAACCTTAACGTTCCATTGCTAAAAAGGTTGATCGCCGAAGGCGAACTTCACGGATATAGAGGCATCTCTGCATGCGGCAATAAGACGATTGCCGTTGATCTGATACAAGCCAGGCACCTCGCCGCCACCCTGCCTCCCTTGTTAAATATTGCGCAAGCAGCCAATCAACTAAAGCTGCCAGTCAATACCATCAAAGTGCTATGCAAAAACGGCTGTTTTACTTGCCGAGGCGGCCGGCCCGCAGCGGGACAATCGTGGTGGATCGATACAAATTCGTTCGACATCTCCAATGTTTGCATCAAATATCGACGATCAAGCTCGAGCACTCTCTCCTTGAGTGATGCACTCCGTCACCCCTTCATTTCAGGGGAAGGGGTAGCTCACCTTTTCAAAGCAATTCAGGAAGGCACCTTATCGGTTTCATTCAAAGCTAAATCGGACGCCGGTGTGATTGGGGAGTGGCGACTGGAAAGTGATGAATGGCAGACCTGGCTCAGCGCGCATATGAGGCGAACAGTTGCTTCTCAATCGCTAAGCGTTGCGCAAGCTGCCAAAATTTTAGGTATTACGAACGACGTGGCCTATACCCTCATTCGTTACGGGCTGCTGAATTCGAACGCTGAATTCAAAAACGGTGTTACATCACAACGGATCAATTTGGATTCAATCGAGCATTTCAAGCAATCCTACATTTTGGGAAGTGAGCTTGCCAAAACCTTTTGCTTAACCTCAAAACAAGCGGTCAGTCACATGGAAAAACTGGGTGTAGTACCCGTCGCTGGCCCCTCCTCAACACCTCTGAAATGTAGGCAATACGTATGGCAGAAGGTTACGTGCTTAGAAACCAACGAATGTAGCCCATAGAGCGACTCTCACCAGAAGAGCCGCCTTTCTCAGGGTTGCGGCTCGGTATCTCAAGGAACGGGACTTTCAGCGATAACACAAAGCGGACCGACTAATGGCATCCGTTTGTCCAATGAACTTCACAACACGACTGTGATCGCTTTTTTCTAGCGAGCACCCTTCTCAATTTGTCAAGGCTTGGCCGCATCACCTATACGTTGTTTGGTTTTATAGATTCGGTAGCCTCCAGACTAAGTAGCTGCGCCGGCCTGCATATACCAAGTCTTTCAGCTACAGCCTGCACGCACTCTTGTCGACTGTCAAAATTATAGTCGTCACCCTGTTCAGGCTATGTTTGGCGAACCCATGCGGTCAACGTCGCCCGACTGTGATAGCTCCCATCCTCAACGTCGCATCAATGCAGCTATCGTGAATTAGATAACGTTCGACAACCACCGTCCTCTGCACCTGCGAATATTTCGCGATCCCGATCCGCATAGCACACTGATAAATCGAGGCTACTCGTATCCGCGGTTCAATCCCGTCAGGATATTCTTGGAGCGCTGGGGCCATGATTTTTTCGGCGGTACTTCTGTAACACCACGCTTGGGAAGTTGACTGGCATCTGGAACCTGGCACCAGATGAAAACGCCTGCGGGCGCCGAAGTGGCATATGGCCTTTATTACCTGTTAAATACCCGGTATATCATCCATTGCGCAACGATCACCGACCCTAAGCGAGAAAAGCCTTGCCAGTCAACACGTTGAAAATCCATAACGTTTTTTTCCTTGAAGCAAGCAAGCTCACGGTACTTGCGCTGACCTCGGAATATTCGGTTGAACTGAGCAACAACCCACAAAGCGGACAAGCCAGTGAGATCAAAATCAGCCGAAGCACCGAAAAACACCCGGGCGTGTCACTTAACCTCGCCTCCTTCACCACCCTGTTCGGTGAGAACGGCAGCGGAAAAACCGACCTGCTCCTAACGTTGTGTCAGGGGTTGGCGGCATGGACGCCCAAGTCCCGGCTCAGCCTGTTGTGGGAAGACGAGCACGGGCTGAAACTGGCCCGCAGCGACTCTCTGAAGAAGGTCCCGGTGCAGTCCCCCTTCGAGGGGATCGTTCATAAGAAAGCACCGGCAATCACCACTGCGTTCTATACCACCTCGCCTTTCGAGAGCCTGCGAAGAGCCCGACTGAAAGCCCGTGGCGTACTCGACATAAGCCCTCGCTTCGGTAGCCAGGTCAGCTTCGATGCACCCTCAACCTTCCTCGCCTATGAGTTGTTGAGAAACAGGGCCCCGTTCGTTGCCAATGCCAAGGTGGAAATGAAGGCGAGCATACCCGACCTTTTCTCCCTGCTGAAAACCTACAGTTTCCCATCGGTAAGGAAGGAGATTTCACAGTCACCCTCCTTGCGCAATAACAGCGTAAAGGCCGCAAGCCGCGCGCTCGACCAGGAAGAGCGGTTCGCGCTCAGCTTCATAATTCTCGACAGTGCCGAGAACGATACCGCCGGTGAGTTGTACAGCTTTACCGATGAACTGCGGGAAATGCTCTACAACCATTCGGCCTCAGCTACGCAGCCTAGTGCGGACACGTGGGCAAAGTTTTCCTACCTCGCTTTCACCAATACAGACCTGAGAAAAAGGTATCAGGAAGCGTTTAATGGCTATCAGTTGATTTGCGCGCTATTCGAAGATAATGAAAGCTGGCGGCGTACTGCCAAGATTTCCTTCCTGGACGAAAAGATCGGCAACTTGATCCGTGGCAACGCGGGATTGGTCGCAAAGCTGACGAAACTGGGTTTTCTGCGCTGGTCGTTTCATGAACTCAGTTCAGGCCAGGCGAGCATGATGTCGCTGTACTGCTCACTGGCAATGACACTGGGCGCGTTCGAAAAGGACAGCGACGCCTCCGCCCTCCTGCTGTGCATCGACGAAGGGGAAATGTTCATGCACCCGCGCTGGCAACGGGAATACATTTCCCACCTGCTGGAGTTCACCCATACCTTCCCCGGTGCCGCCAGCAAGCTCCACCTGCTGGTGTCCACGCACTCGCTCATCGTCGCTGCCGACTCGCCGCCCGGCAGGCTGTTCGACCTGGAGGAAAAGCGCCTGAAAAACGCGTTCGGCTACAGCCCGAAGCAGACCCTCTCTGGTGTATTCAACGTCGAGGAGTTTAGCGGAGACTACAGCGCAGGGCTCATAGCCAAAATCTCCGCCACGTTGAAATCCAAGCACTCGACGGACGAACAGCTCAGAGAAGCCCTGCAGATTGCCAGAAGCCTTTCCAATGACGATGTCAGGGAGCAGGTGGAGCAGCGCCTTCATCAGCATCTGGAGAACCTGAATGCTCAAGACTAAGGCGCTCGACAGCGCTACCCTCGACCTTCATCGGAAGGTTCTGGGCGCCCGCTTCGACTCTGCGCTGAATCTCTGGACGAAACCATACGGCAATGACTTTCCCGCTTTCACCAGCGACATTGTCGACCTATTGAAAAAGCACCGTGACGTGCTGCTGATAGGCACTCCGAGCGAGCTATGGAGAGTTATCCAGGAAGTAGACGACGTGGATGCCAACTTCAAGAAGTACCTGGAAGATCGCCCAAAAAGGAATTCAAAAAACAAGTATAACGACTCCTTCCAGAAGCTGATCACCCAAATAGCATCGCTTTTCGACTACTCCATGTTCATTCAAAAAAACGATGACTGGAATGCCTACGCACTTGTAACAAAACACGGGCTTCGCATCTGTCCGTATTGCCAGCTACAGCATGTCAACTACCACAACGCAAATAAAAAAGGCTCCCTGACACTCCGCCCGCCACTTGACCACTACCTTCCCAAGTCGCGCTACCCTTATCTCGCGGTATCGATCCAGAACCTCGTACCCTCGTGCCATCAGTGCAACTCCAGCGTAAAACTCGATAATTGCCCTAGTAAAACGCTGCCTAATCCATTCGATCCGGCAACAACGTCCCAGATGTCCTTCGAGACGAAGTTTTCAAGCATAGACATTCGCCATCTTAAGGAGGACGACATCGAACTCAAAGTCAAGGGCAATACGCCAGAATGGGATGACTTCGCCAACTTTTTCCGCCTGCCCGAACGCTATCAGTGGTACAAGCCGGAAATTCACGACATGGTCGGCCGCGCAGCCGATTTCAGCGAATACGACGATAACCTCAAGTCCCTCCTGAACCGCCCACGCTACATCCTGGGGTTCCAACAGCCTCATGCCAAGACACGCGCATTGGGTATGTGCTTGCTGGCAATCGCCGAGTCCAACGCTTGGTTCAAAAACAGCTGAGATTTTCCTGCCCAAAATTCGAACAGGCGCCCCGGGTGGCTACTTATCGAGTTAGCTGGTTTACTCTGCCAAATCGCCGAGGGGCTTTCAGGTCGTGCATAGGGACGTTCATGCCCATTACACTCCCTGTGTTGATGGCGAAAGGTTTCCTAATTTCCGGCAACCGGGCTCACACACCAAGAATCCTGGCACCCAGCATCAGCAGTGTGACTCCTGCTGTTCATGTGCTGGAGGTCCCGCATTAGATTGCTGTGCATTGAAAGGTTAAGGAACTGGATTGGAGCTCAGGGATTTGAGAGACCTGTGGAACGTTGTGAAGCATTGGCTTGCCAACCTACGAGGGATAACGAGCGTAGTCCCTCTAGCACCACCGCCGATGGAAATAGGTACAGAGGCTCCTATCCGTACTAAGGGCGAAGACCGTCTGCGCAGAGTAGGTTATGCATCTCGCATCGCGGACGTGCTGTCGGAGCTTAGCCCTCGTGAAGGGCGGGTCTTTGCGATCCGCGGTGGCTGGGGCTTTGGCAAATCTTCCCTAAAACACCTTGTCATTGAACAGCTTGAGGCCAGAGACAAGCACTCCAATTGGCTGGATTTCAACCCGTGGCAGTGGGGTGACGGAAACGCCATCAGCCGAGCACTTTTCGGCCAGATCGCGGACAGACTGGGCGGCGATAACTCCCAGGAAGCGCTGAAGCGCGCCGCGACCCTTCGGAAATACGGCGCGATACTGTCAGGCGGAAGTGCACCGCTCAAGCAGGCTGGAGGTTCGCAACAAAAGATTACGACGATACTCACGAATGCATCTTTGATTTCCATTGCCTCCTCCATCGGCTTCGACTTGCCCTCGGCAGCGACGGTCGCTGGTGTTCTGGCTGGGATAGCTATTGCCATATCACTACTCGGTCGCTGGTTAAGTCATCTAGGACGGGACCGTAGCAACGAATCACTCGATCAAGTCCGTAAAGCCCTAGAGGAGCGTCTCCGCGAATTGAAACGGCCGCTAATCGTCTTTGTCGACGACATAGATCGGCTCGAACCAGACCAGATTCGAGTGCTGCTTCGTCAGGTTAAAGCCAATGCGAACCTCCCCAACATCGTTTTCGTTTTGCTGTTCCAGCCGAGCATCGTGGAGAGCGCACTGAACCCAGTAGCAGACGGGGATGGTCGAGCCTTTCTTGAGAAAATCGTCCAAGCGAGCTTCGATCTTCCCATGGTGCCAACACATATGGTGCATAGGATTTTCACTGAAAATTTGTCGCAATTGGCGAACTCCTACGCCACAGAGAAAAACGGTTTTGATCAGACCCGCTGGGGCAATGCATTAATTGGCTCCATTCAACCACGGCTTCGTAACATGCGGGATGCCCATCGGTTGGTCTCCTCCGTGGCGGTCCATCTACCGCTGCATGCGTCTGGTGATTTGCTCGAAGTAAACATCGTGGATTTCTTAGTTTTGGAAACACTTCGGGTTTTCGAGCCGGATCTGCACGAAACGATTTTTCTGGAAAAATCTCTGCTGCTGCAGGGCGGTCGGCACATGGGAGACGGCAAAAGGCCGATAGAGGAAGCAGCCATTAAGGATCTACTCAACACCGTGACGGAGGAACGCCGCGAGCTGGCCAAGGAAACCTTAAAGCTGCTGTTCCCTCAGGTCGAGTGGGCAATGGGCGGCCCTCGTTACGACCATGGTTTTCAACAGCAATGGGCTGAAGCGAAGCAAGTGTGCAGTTCTCGATTTTTCCCGCGGTATTTCGAACTGCAGACCGCACTCGGTGAAATTTCAGAACGCCGCTTCACTCAGTTCATCAATGCAGCGCTGACGGAAGAGCAACTGGCCGCTTCGATCGCGGCAATCGAGAAAGACGGGCTGCTCCCTGCGCTCGTGGCGAGGCTCGACGAATCGGTCAATCGGCTGCCGGTCGAGAATGCTGCAGTGCTGCTTCCAGGACTATTTACCATCGCACAAAAATTCGTTGGCGATGACGGTGATCCATTTAGCTCGCCATGGGTTCGCGCATGGAGGACGACATCATGGTTTTTGAAGGCCATCCCCGAGGACAAGCGCGGTAGCCTAGCAGTCGAGGCTTTTCGGGAGACCAAAGCTTTGTCCGTGGCCGCGATCCTCGTTCATCTCAGTGACCCTGCAGATCATAAAGACAAGGCTGATTTCAAGCCTACGCTTGATGTACCGACGGTCGAAGCGATGAAGGCTATCTGGTTGCAGTTGGTTCGGAGTCGAGCAGCAGACGATAACGCGCTGTTGTTAGAGCCCGACCTTGCTTCACTGCTTTATCGATGGAAGAACTACTCCGGATCGGTTGATGAGCCACGAAGGTGGTTACAGGGTGCGATCGGTACGGATCAGAAATTCACGATCATGGCCTCAAATCTGATGAGCTCTGGGACCAGCCACGTACTCGGCGATCGAGTGGGCAAAGTGCAATACATGTTCAGCAGAGATACGATTGAAACATTCGTCGGACTAGACATCGCCATCGCACGGTGCGAGTCAATCAATCCAGCCGACTTCCCCGGTTACGAACTCCCGCTCACAACGCTGCGACGTCACCTTGAGGCCTGGGTGCAAAACAAAGACGAGCTATTGGATTGGTAAGCCCCTGCTAAGCGGCACAAAGTCGTGCCGCTTTTCACTTCTCCCTGGCGTAGGGTGTACTCACCCACTCACGTGCAGGCAGGAATGCTGGCCACCTAAGATAAGCACGAAACTGTTGAAGGAACTACATGGGCAGCATTAAGGATGGATTTGATGATGCAGGCTTTCTGGGAAAGCTAGCCAAAAAGATTACGCTCAAGGCCTCGAAACGCGTACTGACTAGGGTGCTGCTCATGGCCACCGTGGGAATTGTCATCTTAGGTAGCTACCTTGGATATCTTACCTACCTGCTAGGTGAGTACCGGAAAAGCTCCAACGAACATAACGCTAAATACGGTTTCATGCTTGCCGAAAACCAAGACCAGCGAACGATTGATTACCTTGAGCTTTGCATCGATGCATCAAAAAATAATGATGCGAACCTCAATTACTATTGCGGCACGGCAGTGGAGCTTTACAAGACAACGTTCAAGATGATGCCCAGTGACACAGATGTGAACATAGAGAAAGCGGCGTTCGGCGCAATGAAGGCCGACATCGCAGCCAGAATTCGTTTCATGGTTCTACAGCGCACGGTGGGGCAAAGCGCAGACATAGATGGCGTATTAGGTTTTCTGCTGAGCATTACAGGAATTACGATTGCCATGATCGTAGCCGTCATCTGCATGCTCACCACGATTATCTGGACTTGGCGAATTTCTCGAGCACAGCTCATCGACCAGCAAAACACCAACCCGCCCCCTACACCAACGCAGGACCCGCGCGCTCTGCCCTAGAGGTCGATATCGGCGAACCGAGCTTTGACGCGGGGCGAGAAGAATCACTCAGAGATTCGTATTGCTCCGGCGGAATATCGTTGCTTCAGCATTCGGTCGATTTCGGCTACGTATTTCTCAGGAGGCATGCCGCAAGGCTCATTTCGAAGCTGATACACGGCGAGCACCGTTTCCGCGCGGATTTTTTGATTGCTGGTCAACTGGATAACCATTTCCAGATTGGCGGGATTAAGGAATTCGTCGATCAGCTTCGTCTGGGACTGTATATCTCTCTCGATGACTGCGAGCTCATTCAGTCGGTTGAAAACAGCCTCTGCCTGTTCTAGCTGTGCATTGGTCAAACGAGTACTTGAGGGAATGGCTTCAAGTAAGCGGCGAAAATCGAACAAACGCTCCTGGTACCTCTGTTGATCCAATTGTAGCCATAACCCCATGCCTTTGAGATTTCCGAAGGAATGGGGGTACCAGTGACGCTCCTCATAGGACTTACCCTTCTCATCAATCCCTTTTTTGATGATTTGATAGTCCCATCGCACTTCCAACTGGCTGCTTTTCCACCGAGTTCGCAGGATGTCACCCACACGCTCGGGAAGGATTTGCATGAGGTGGTCAATTCTTTCCAATAGCCCGCGATGCCTGATATTTGCCGTTCTTACCCGCTCAACAAACGCATCCCGCTGGAGGAGTAACGTCTCCACCTTATGGCGGCGAATATTTCGTTTTTCCGCAGCTGAAAGTTGTTTTAACGCGCCTTTGACCTCAGCGTCATGAAGGCCCAGGTGATTGTGGGCGCAGCAATGACCGATCAATACGTTAGAGCCATCTTTGAGTTCGACGACAAAGCCATGCTGATGCATCTTCGAACAGCGCGTACCTTTTTTTTGGTATTGGCAACTGGCTTCAGGCTGGATCAAGCGATATGGGCGTAATGGGTGACTGTACTGCTCCTTGGTCAACGTGATGTCAGGGCAGATTTTGAACAGGGAGAGGAGATCGACAAGCGATCTGAGTTCGATGATGCCATGAGTAGGAGCCATACAGTCCTCTTGAGCGAACACCAGTGATAGAGCTGTATATTAACCCAGTAATACCACATTGGCATCACTGGGTAAAAAAGGAGGCGCCGTTACCATACCAGCAGCACTACGCCGCCCCGGAAGCTGATACAGATATGAGTGGCGCTGGGGAAGCTGGCACTGAAGTGTTCTCAACCGCGGCTCGCTTTTTGTCCCGCTCCTTTTTTCTGGCCGCTCGCTCGTGGCTCATCTCAATTTCTTTCAAAGGGTGGTTGATGAAGTGCTGTTCGTAGGTGCGGATCAGCCCTGCATCGTTACTACCCAAGACTTGCTCGAAAACCTGATCTGAGCCCCTGGCAACGATCTCGTACTTTTGAGTTTGAAGGTTTCTCTCCGAGATCATCAGCAGCGCCTCGGGCGTGAATCGACCACTGCTCCAAATTTCAAAACGCTGCGTAAGGTCTTGCCACTCTGAGTGACGCTTGGCCACTTCGCGAATCACCGGGATCCGCTCATCAAGCCATTTCACGACCTCAGCGTCGTCAACATTGCCCATGGGGTTAACCCCCTTACACTCAATGAACACTACGTCTCGATTTCTTCTGGCAATCAAGACGTCAATTTCAGCTACTCGTCCTAGGCTATCTTTGACCTTGCGATTTACCTCAGGATCGCCACCTGGAAAGCTGGTCTTGGCAATCAGAGCCACCGCAAATTCGAACAGACTGCCTCGTAACGTGGAGGCGGCGCCTTCGATTCGGGAAAGGACGTTGAAAATCTTATCCAGAGTCTCAGGGCTATCCAGAAGCCTCGCCGTATTCTCGAGCACCGAGCATAAATTCTTAAGGACCCTAGCGACTTCTAGGCCGAAGAGGTTTTCTGTTGTGGCCGGAATGACGCCCTCGCTTTTCAACAGCGCGAACGCTTCCATTGAAAACTCTTCGGCTACAAAAAGCTGAAGACAGCGGTTCACCTTCTTCAGGCTTCGAAGCGTCGTACATTTTTTTACGAACGCGCTCAGCTCTTTGGCTGTTACCTTGCCATTCAAGGCAATGTCGCAAACAAAAAAGCCTCCTTTAACGCCAGCGGCTTCAGTGTAGGAACGCATTGGGAACAGATAAGACGGCCCGGCCATATCCCATTGGAACGTGCCTACTTGAGGCATCTTCTCAAGACCGTCGTCTTCACGCGTTTTGACCGCCTCGTAGCTCACCAGGCCCAAATTTCGCGCCCAGTCTTTAACTGCCAAGAGCGCCACTCGCTCACAAATATTTCGAGCTTTAAGTCGGGGAAGTGTGAATCCGTCGTTGAGAGACATCTCCTGATCGCACCTCACGATGCATACATCACCACCCGGGAGGGTGACCTCCTTGACGAGATCTGCACTGATCAAACGCTCAAGGAGAGTATGCGCGGAAATGTGTTTTAGCTGAGCGACTGGCGCCCCACAGGCTATGAGAAAGTGTGAACGCATCATTATGTTGGAGCGCATCTTCAAAGCCTGGAGCGCTTGGTAATACGTACTGTTCGTCTCCTGGAGCGCATCCATCAGCTTCGAGAAAAATCTTGGCGAACCGTAATCGGAACGCAAGTAGACAAACCGGGCGCGATGCGGGAAAACCAAATGACCAAGCTTTCTCATATCATCGCAGCCGCGCTCTACACGCTTGCGTGCTGCCGGAGCTGCCAACTTATATGTAGCCTCCAAAATCTTCGCAAGCTCGCTGCTGAGCATTGGTCCGCTCTTGGCCAATATTTCCGCTATCGCGTCCTTCGACATCATTGCTCCCAGACTAAAGTCACACTGCGCTATTTATACACTTGATAACAAGGGTCGTTCAGCTATCGCGAATACTTTCTGAAATTGCCCGGTTTTCTTGGGTTTCAACGACAATCAGGAGCAGTTTCTCGGAAAAATGTCACAATGGGCAATCTAGCGCCTTGCCTTCGTTTGTTGTGAGCAGAAAAACGCTGCCAAATCCAAAAAACATCGAATATTTACGCGACATGGATAACGGTGAACTCAGCTCCGGTTGAGAAACAATCCGCAGCATGAGAATAATTATTATCGGCAAGGCATTGCACATCCGCGGCACGGTATGTGGAATGAACATTTCTCTAGCTGCAAAATGTCCATCTAACAAATTTCTTATTCAAACTTCCTTCGTAGGCGGCAATCGCTCCATAAGGGCATGACTAAGCGCATCACGCAGCCCCGTCGGGATGTTCGGTGGTCCCTTCCGTAAAATCGGGCTCACCATTTGCCCATCAAACTCATTTCGAATGGTATCGATGATGTCATCCGGTACCTTCGTCATATCGTATTGAACGATGGGGGTCGTGCCAGGGAACAATGTATGTATTGCCATGAGTTGTGCCAGCTCGGCCAGCTTCTGCTCATGCGTCGCCACAAAGACTATCTCGACATGACCGCCACTCACTGGTGGCTTCAATAACAGTTCCGGCGTCCTCAGCAGCAGCAAGTCCCACGCTGTAGCGGAAATATTTCTGAGCGCCTTTTTACGCGAGGTGTTCTCCTTGATTCCGAGCAGAGAGCCTGCTTGCCCGCTGAAATAGTGCAAGGCTAACTGGCTTTCCCGGGCAAGCGAAACATTCACCGTAGCGCTGATGAAGCGCTGATAAGCAATGTACTGGTCCGCAGGCGGTGAACCTCGCATTTCAAATTCGCGTAATAGAACCATCTTCAGTAATGCGATCTCGGTAACTTCAACAGTCTCCAGGGCCTCACGCTGGGTGTGGTTTGCGATAAATGATTGCACGTGCTGCTCGGCGATTTCATCAAGGGAATCTACGCCTTCCTTCGCAAGATAATGCGCGACGGCAGCCGGGAGCAGGCGGACGTTGCCCGTCGTCAGAAAATACTCGGTGTCCATGGCTAGAAATCGATAAAGCAAACGTAACCGCCGTGTAGCATGAAGCAAGAAATTCGCACGTGTTGATTTCGCATACTGCTCGGTCAAAAAGAAGCCGGCGTTGATATCCCAGCCTTCGCGAGAGACGAATTCAATAAAACCACGCATGCCATCATCTATCTCCTCACCGGACATTAATCCTGCGATGCCGTCCAACAAATTGGAGTCGACCACGACCCTAGCGCAGGCCGGATAACTCAACTCGCCCTCTTCCCGATACTGCTGGTTGATCAGATACGGTTGTTTACCGCCGAACTGATCGATCAACATGACGGGCTTATTGACCCCAAAGGTTTTTGTGCCGCGCAGCCAAGGCGACTCAATAGGGGGAATCCTTCACCAGCCATTTGAATGCTGTCATGGTGCAACTCCCTTTTTCTAAAGAAAAATTTTTAACAACCGTACTCCGAACTTTGTGCAACTCGTCGTAGTAATGATCAACTCGATACCAATGGACATTAGGATGCCCGAGTCCAACGACACGAGCCTCTCTCCGGCACAGCGGCTTCATCGCCTGTCTGCCAATGTTGAGAGTAGATCCACCATTCGCCTGATGGGCAAGTCTCGACCACTCTGGCCACCTGTGTAAGCTCATTTCGCACGACGCGTTCCGTGTGAGCGAGCCGACACGGCTACTAACCGGACAGGCACAAAAAGCCGCCCCTGAAAGGCGGCTTTTATACCCGTGATTTATCCACGCGACGCGTCTCATCTTGACCGAAAAATTGCACAAGCCGATGGCATCGGCGAATCGGACCACCGCTTCACTGCATGAGCCCAGCAGGGGCTGGGCTTGAGCTTTTCCGCGACTTTCCCCTACCTCAGCGTGGTGACCGAGTGATCTTGAGCAGGTAGCGTTAACAGAGCGACGTTAGGCTACTCGGTGATCAGGACGCCATCGCTATTGACACTGTGTTTCCCAGTTGGGATTTCTACCTTCTCTCCACAACAAGAGCAGTGGGCATTTACGCTGATCGCTCCCTGAACAGTCAGGCCTGCCGGCATGTCCAACGTCAACTCACTGACTGTTCCCTTGCCACAGGTGTATTGGCGAGTTGCTTTGACATAACTGTCAGAACTAAGTACGCCATCTTTCAAAGTAATTTTTGGCATTTATGTCTCCAGGATTAGTTGACCAACTTATGCGAGGTTTGTGGTGTGCATGGGCGACAAATCTGCCGCCTTTTTTCCGCAATAAGGTAGGCCCGCACCGGGACTACCCAGAATCACTCTTTGATCAGAGGTCCCCAGTTAATATCGTCGCGTTTTTCACCAACGATATTAAAGTAAACATCCGCCCATCCAAATGGCTCAGACTACACCGAAGCAGTTCTTGACTGAGTCGATGTGTAAGGCGAAGTAGGTTGCTACCGAAACAACAATGGCGGATAAAGCCAGCCATCCCGTAAGAGGTACCTTATCTCTCCAAAAACTGAAGTTTTTCTGTTTTGCTACCCAGTCAATTTGGTACTGCCAAAAGAATTTATAGTGAGCGTACCAGTCGCTGAAGAGAATTTGTTTACTGATAGAAGCACCATAGTATTGCGATTCAAATGCCGCCAAGCGCGCCCAGTAAAGGGAAAAGTCAGCATTTGGCGCGAGCGCTTCAACCTCTCGGTACAGGTCTCGCAGGCCGTTGAAAATTTTGGTGATCTCCACAGCAGATTTTTCATAGTCTGATTTTTTTGAATCGTAAACCGAGATGTAAATACCGATAACTCCCAACACTGCCAGTGCTGCGGAGACGTCTTTGGCTGACAAAGAATCATAAACCAGAGAAAAAATGCCTATGGCAGTGCCGATGAATCCAATCAACCCAGGAATCTTTTCTACGATGTCATAAGTTGCCCAATGCTTTCGGCCGCCGAAACCAACGTTGTAGCCCGTTTCTGCGATGCTCTTGAGTAAAGACACTTGGCTCATATGCTTTCACTAATAGGTACGGTTATTTCGCTGCGGGCTACGACAACATCATCCTTCAGGATGTAGCATTCAACCAGGTGGTCGCCTTTGAAGCTCGTGGATTCCTGAATTGTCTCATGTCCCGTGTCGCCTGTTATGTAGCCGCGGACGCAATCACGCTTCTCAGCTTCTTGCCCGATATTGAGCACCTTCCATTTAACGGTGTACGGCTTTGGAACGTCGTTTCGAGTGATTTTAAATTTGAGCGTCTTGCGCGCTTGAAGGGGCAATCCTAGTGAAATCAGCTCACTCAGCAACCGTTCTCGAAAACCTTTCTGCTCAACGTCACAGTCGATCAATAGTGGGTAGCGAATATCGACAGGTGCGATATCCTCGATAAATTCTTCGGTGTCCTTGAAGGCATAAAGGGAATTGGCGGCCAGCGACTCCATACCGGCGCGTGCGGCGGCCCGTGTTGTTGGGAAATCGCGACCGAACACCTTCCTCCAACGCTCACCCTCAGTTTCCTTACCTGCAGCTTCAATGGCCTTCAGGGATAGCTCGTATGCTCGCTTGGCCGGCTTTTGAAATTTCTGTTTCACCTTGACGTGTTGGCGACTGCCCAGAGCCGCGTAGCGTTCCTGTTGTGGAAGGTTTGACGCGTAGTGAAAGAAGTCCCTGACCATGCAGTCGTAGGAGGCGAAGCTTTTGTCAGCGTAATCGTCTGTCTGCGTGAGGAAATTATGCGCCAACGTGTCGATCAGCAGCCCCCCAATCCCGATACCGTGTTTGTTCTTCCACGCCCGTAGCATTTTGCAGAGGCGACGCAAGTTTCCATTCTGGTCATCATCGACATCGCCGGTAGCTTTAATTTCATCTTTGGGTTTGGTGATCTTCCACGATCCGCCGTTGTACGTATCAGGGTATTTGAAGCTACCGTCGTCTTGCTTGAAAACAGGCTGAACCTCAACGTTGAAGTTCAGGAACTTAACGCAAACCACCAAGCGGTCAACAGTGATCGCGGTCGTGGAGTACCGTTCTTGGATGGCAGCTTTGGCGTCTGAGAGTAGCTTCGACTGCCCGCCTTCCTTGTCGTACTTGTCCCAGGCACTGTTGGGCATGATGTACAACATATCGAGGTCGGAAACGCCTTTGATGGCTGTCCACCGGCCATAGGAGCCTACTTGGAGGTTATTGGCGGTCGAGTCCAGCGTACGAAAATACTTATTGAGCGATCGAGTGATACCGGAGTAACGATCTTCAATCGTCACGTGGTTGGTGATGCGCAGATTGGAGACAAAATCCTTAAAAATAGTAGCAGTTGACATTGGTATCCCTACTCGTCAGTTCCCCAATCACGCTCTGTTGGGGTCTCGACATAGTAGCCGACGGCTATCATCAAGGTCTATCGCCTGACACTCGGTTATGCTCAGAACGAGAGCAGCCGCAACTGACCAGTCTTTGCGCGCGAACGGCAAAAAATGGCGAAGCATTCCCCCATCGAGCGGAGAGTGTTGATAGCGGGAGCAAGATAACTTCGATAGGCACCAGGGTGCGTGCATCTATTGGATTTTTCGAGACCTTGCGAGCAGTAGCACAACCATGTCGGCTAGATTCTTGGCGTCATCGATCCCTCGGTGGTACTGGCCGCTCCAATTTAGCCCAAGTGCTTCGACGGCAGCCCTCAATCCTATTGACTGACATGCAAATATTTCGCGATAGATTCGTTCAACATCCAAATGTTGAACTCCACGCAGTATCGGCGTGCAATTGGCTCTCAGGGCGTCAGCTGCGAGCTGATCAGCGTCGTAATCTCCCCACGATCCCCATACTGCGTTGGGGTATTTCTGAAGGAATGCAGTGAGCTTCGTTGCTACCTCTGGGAACGATTGGGCAGCATCCACATCGGCTTGCCTAATAGATGTCAGATTGATACAGAAGTCAGTCAGTGTAGGGTGGAGGACTGGGCGCACATAGCGCTGAAACATGTCTACGGTTTCCATTCTTCGTAGATCAATCACGGCTACGCCTATCTCGATCGTTTCCATCTCATCTGGGCTGACGACCAGTGCTCGAGGATTTTCGGACTCCATGAGCTCGTCGCATGTCGCCTCAAGGTCGATGCACAGCATAAAATCAAAAGACTTTATTGATGTTTCGAACACCTCCAATTCTTGAATATCGGGGAGACTTTTCATCTGACCTTCCTGGAACTAGGACGTCGCCACCACGTTGGCGTAGAGAGTGGCTAGCCCGGTCTTGAAGCGCAGGGCTGCTGAATGGCATAGAAACGATGACTCATCGCCTACCGTATTATTGAGTAGACCTATCCGCGAACCATTCGTTTAACCGTATGTGGAGAAAGTGAACATCACTACAACCTACTCTCTCATAACAGAATAATCAGTAAACCAAGATGGTTAACACAGTGAAAAAGCGGTTAACACTGGGGATGAATAGCTGAAAGCATGCCTGTTTCATTTGGCTTGTCACGTTGGCCGTTCCGGCTTGGGACGTGCCACGTTGTCCTTATACTCAAGGAAAGCACTCGCTTTCTCCTCATCAGTCAGATTCGAAACTGGAGTGCGACAGGGCGATTTGACTGCCTTGGGCGCGTCGATCCCCAGAGTACCCATATCTCTGACTGCTGCTCGTTCTTTCTCGCTCAACGAGGATTGAAAGACCGTCGCAATCACACGTTCGCTACGATCTGCACGGGTGAAATCTACGACGTTTGGCTTCATCGCATCGGGCAGATCGAAGGGGCATTGCAAGTCCTTGTGCTTCTGCTTTTTGCGATTGCTCAGCGCCTGTAGCTGTAGCTCTTCAACCTCAGCAGCACTTGCTGTGTCTCGGCAACTCCCAACCAGGCAAGTCAACTCGGTGCACTGCTGAGACTGTAAACCTATTTTTTTCACTGTTAACCAGTGCTGTTAACAGTGAAAAAAATGGGTTTACAGGAGGTTTCCTTTGTTAGGCATTTTCACTTCAGCCTTTAGGACTTGGGAGGTGCCTTGTTCTCTGCAAATGCACGGAATGCGTTCCTTTTTTGCCCTATACAGGGGCTTATAGGAATTCAAGTAGGATATGTCTACCGTTGTAGAAACGCAGGCGCGCAATTCGGAGTGAAATGATATGGAAGAGGATGAGGAGCCGATGTTCTCAGCAGACCGTGACGCTGGGGAGGAAGCAGGTTCAGGCGCCCATTCTCTCGCTGGCTATGACTATCAAGTCGACATCTCCATCTGGTTGGCCCTCGATCTAATGCTTGGTACTGGCCTGACTCAGATGGTCGAACTTGAGCCCAGCAGCGAGGAGGATCTCGAAGCGCAACTGGCAGACGACGAGCCCGGGCGCGTAGCAACAAAAGTTGGTCTGGATGGCTACACCCTCGTCGTGCAGGCAAAACTCCGCAGCGGCGACGCCTGGACCGTCAAGGGCATCAGTCGTGTCCTGAAACATGGAAGTGCAACCCGATTATCGGCAGCGCGGCGGCTGGCCTCCCCTACTATCCGATACCTTTTAGTAACAAGCGCGGCTTTAAACGGAAAAACGAGAGGGCTAGCAATCAAGCGTCCTGGGAGTTGGCCTAATAGCAGCGGAATGCCTGCCTCGATGGTCAAGGAGTTACCGGCAGGAGCCGCAGGGCGCGTCGCCGTCATTGGCAATTTGGGCGTAGAACACTTAATCCAAGAAATTAAACGACTCCTGATCGAACGGTTTGGAGTCCCGAACTCACGCTGGATCGAGTGTCTCCACGCGCTCCGCGAAGAGGCACGGCTGCGCGTTCGGCGCGCGGGTGAAGGACGCTGGCGCCGGGAAGATCTCGCGCAGGTGATCCGCAGCCACGACGGCTACCTCGCGAGTTCGCCGCAACTCGACAACTATGTCCACCCACGAAACTGGCAAGATCTGCGCGACGCGATGAAAAGCCCTAAATACGCCGCTATCATCATTGGTCAATCCGGGACTGGAAAGACGCTCGCGACAAGCAAACTCTACGAAGAGCTTCACCGCGAGAACCCAGAGTTGACCCGCGTTCCAATCCGCAGCCCGCAACAGCTGCGCGATGACGTGACGTCGCCGCCTGTTCTCTATGACATCGAGGATCCGTGGGGCCGCTACGATTTCGATCCTGCAAACCGGCCTTGGAACGACGAACTTGCCAAATGGCTTGGGCGAGCACGTGCCGATAGTATGATCATAGCGACGAGCCGGCGGGACGTGGCCATGTCGTCAGGCGCGCTGAAATCGGTTGATCCGTGGGTGGTTCGGCTCGAGGCAGAACATTACGGCAAGCCTGAGCGACAGCGGCTCTATCGCACAAGAATCGATACTCTGCCAAGGGACGTACGCCTACTGGCGGCCGGGGCAGAGCCGCAGGTACTCGATAGCTTGGCAACCCCGCTTGAAATCGAAAAATTTTTCGATGCGCTGCGCACCATGGGGCGTCCACAGAAATATGGTGAGCATGCGTTCATAGGTGACGCGATCGCCAAAGCTCATGAGCAGTCGATTGAATTAACAGTCGTTCAGCAAATTGAAGAGCGGGAAGATGTTCGAGCCGCAGCCGTTATCTGGGGGTTCCTGAAGGCAAGCGATCATCTGTCACTCCAGATGCTTCGCAACTTGGAGCTTAATCTTGCCGAATCGCTGCCGGCCTTCGAAAAAGGCATTATGCCTTTGGTGGATTTTTTCGTCGCCGCACGCAACCTGCGTTCAGGCGCAGGGGACGTAAGTTATTATCATCCCCGTGTCGAAGCCGGTGTAGAAGCGGCACTCAAGCGCCATTCGATTCCCGTAACCCTCGCATTGCGGACGCTCCTCGACGTACTGACCGATGCAGATGGACCAGGGGAAGATTGGGGAGCGGGGATCGCCGCGCGCATCGTCGCTGCTGCACAGCGTATCACACAGCTGAGGCTCCTTCCGCGCCCTAAAGCGGCAGCTAAGATCGACGCCTGGCTATCTGATCGACTCCTCGACCCTTCTTTCAAATTGAGCGAGTATGCAAAGCTTGCAGCTGCGGCGGGGTCACCTGCGTCCAACGCTGCCGAGTTTGCTCGCTACCTTCTACACCGACCGGATCATAGCTTTGGCGGTATGCATTTTTGGGAGAGTCCTGAACATCCCGAAGCCTGGTACGACCGCCTACGCGCAGATCGAACGACTGCAGTGATCGCCGGGCGCTACATCCGAGAAATGCTGCCAGATGATCAAGATCACTATAGTTTGTCTTTTGTCGACGACCTCAATCGCTTGGCGCCCGACCTGACTTCCGCCTATCTCGAAACAGCTGCGGCCATCGTCCGCTATGGGGTCATCCACTCCTCCGATGTTATCGCTGCCGGCGCCTTGCGCGATCTTGACGGCTTCGAGACTATCGTAGATATAGCGATCGAAGTACTCACACCAACACCCGACGAGCAGGCAGAGACGCGCGCCATCCACCTCGCCATCATCAATGATGTTTACAACAGCGATTACGCCGAACATCTCTCCGACAATGATGATGGTTATACGGCGGCGGAGTTTCTACAAGCCTATGCCGATCGTATACGTGAAGTGAACGGGTGGCGCAGTCTCGCGCAGCACCGACACGCCGCGCCGCTCCTACCCTATTGGATGCGCTCTCTCATGAAGGAAGCAGATACCGAGCCGCCGTCTATCGACGAAATCGCTGGTGCATTCGCCGCCGCATTCGGTAGCGACGAAGAGGATGCCCTATGGTTAATCATGGTGAAGCATTGGGACGAGCAGTATCGGGAGCAGCTTCTTTCCCGCGTCCGTGAGGGGGCTTCACTAGCCGCAGTACGGCATGCCGCACTGGCGTGCGTCATTGAAAAAACACCAGACTCGCTGTCGACGATTGCCGATGACCTTCGTCAGGTTGGAAAGGATGAGCGGGTTGTCGAACTCATGATCGACCTCGCACATCTTCACGATCAGCACAAGGGCGACGGCGACAAGCATGAATCAGCCGCCACAATTGCTCTGAATAGCCTCAATCCCGAACTTCGCGAACTGTGCAGAGCAGCCCAGAAGAGCGCGAAAGAAGAACCGCTGCCTTTATCTTCGGCCGCAATCACCCTACTGGCAAAGCCGATCCGATCAAGCCCAAGCGTGCGTGCGTTGCGCATTCGTCGACACCTTGACCTTCCAAGCTCTGCGCGCGCGGACATAGAGTGGACCCTCGCCCATAGCGATGATCATGAGTCATGCGTTGAAGCAATTGATGCCGCCATTGCACTTGGAATGACAGATATTACCGCCGGGGCGCTCGACCATAGATATTCACATGTCGTGGCTAAAGCACTCCTTGAGGTCGGAGCCAGCATAGCGGCGCCCCTACCCGCAGAATTACTCGCTTTGGCACATGCCCAAGCTAGCCCAGTGAGGAAGGCCTTGGTCCGCTTACTAGGGGCCAAGCCTCATCTGAACCACCTTCCAGTGCTGCTGCACCTAGCGCATGATCAATGGTCTTCATCATCACGGTTCTATGGCGAAGATGACAAATTCCCCATCGCGCGCTCGGCAGTCGATGCGATCGCCGTTCTTGAGCCTCTTGATGCTGAAATCCTTGAAAAGCTACAGGAGATCGCGCTTGGGACCTCTGACTGCCTGGTCCGGGCTAACTTGTTCAAAATTATCGCTGTGCAGGGCGGAGGCACGTTCCAAGAGCGGCTTTTAGAGCTCGCAGTTACGCCCGGTCGCATTCACGTCAGGCGCGCGGCAGCCCGCGCGATGTTGATGGAGGTACAAATACTGGACTCTGCGGTAATTGACCAGATCACCGTAGATCTCTTGGCAAAGCGCGACCCATCAATAGCCGCCATGTTGACTCTCATCGCAGCATGTCGAATGGATCTTCAGGAGCGCCTTGAGCTTGCGCGCGGAATATCGGAGAACGGTAAGCGGCGAGCTCTTCTCCTCTTAATGCTTTGGCCGGCGGTAGGACCTGACGAATCTTCGAGGTCAGCTATCGAGCAGCTTCTTCCCGACAATCACTCATCGCTCGCATGGGTGAAGACCGGACCGAGCGAAAAAGCCGAGGATACCTTGATCGCCGACCTCGGCGATCCTGCTATATGCCAGGAGGTCCTTGATTGGCTGAACCCCAAGGAGAAGAAGGCATGAGCAACCGACTTCGGGCCGGGAGTGGCCTTGAGACTGAAACTTCGGCTTTTGGGGGATGGTCACGAACGTGTGCATCCGGTCGATTTCTTCTTGCCATAGGAGGTTGATAAAAAAACCAGCCGAAGCTGGTTCATTTATTTTGAAAACTTCAAAGGCTTTTATCAACAAAACTGAAAACCCCATGAAGCGGTCATGTCAAAAAAGATGCACAACCTATTGATTTTACAGGCCTCAAAAAGTCATCTTTTTTGAAAGCCCTCATTTGCCGTTAGTCACCCAGGAATGATGTCGCCTGAAAGACTACTATGGCGAGCAGGCTCCCACCGTTGACCGAGTGGTCCGGACGGACGCGGTTTAATGTGGGAGCGAGCCTGCTCGCGAAGAACGATGACGCGACGCATCAATGAATACGCGGGTAGGTTAGTTTTAGGCTTTTGGCAGATCCATTCGATAACCAGCCCCCGGCGCTCCTTCATGCATCGCCGCCTGAATGTCCGCATACAAAGCGTTCGCCTCAGCAGTAGTGATCGATCGCGAACAATCACGCAGCACCACGCGCAATAGCACATTTTCCTGGCCCGGCAGCAGCCCGAGCCGTTCAATCGCCTGCGCGGGTAAATCCGAGAATGCCCAACGCCCCTTGATCTGCATCTCCTCGATCCAGTCAGAACAGTCACCCGCCGCCTGCAGCATTCTCTCGGTCAACACCTCCTCGCTCAGCCCGGGCGTAACCGCCAACGAAATGTCACGAGCAATCGATGGCAAACGTGATACCGGGGCCCATGGATTCAGATCATGCATCTGCGCCTGCACTCGCACGTTCTGATCTCGCAGCAAGCGAATATCCGGGATACCTTTGCGCAACATCGTCAGCCGATCCAGCCCCATCCCAAGCGCCAACCCTCCATGACGCTGCGGATCAATCTTCAAGCGCTCCAACAAAGACCTCGCTATACGGCCGCACTCCAGTACTTCAACCGGAGCACCGTCATTCACCACATTCACTTCGATTCCACCCTCCGTGTAGTGATGCGGACTGTCGCTGTAGACCCAGGATTTTTCAGGAACAGCAGACTTGAGGATGTCGCCGACCAGACGCAACAGCTGTTCATGCGTCGACAGCTCCGGATCACCCAATACCCAGACATCCATCTGATGTGGCTCCGCGCAATGCCAACGATCCCGGCTATCACGACGGAAAGTTATACCCGGCGCGGCCAGCAAGATCGTTTGCCCCGGTTGCCGCACTTGAGCCGCTCGCTGAAGCGCGGCCGGAATCTGGCTGGTGGTTTGTGTTCTCAACAGCGAGTATTCATCGACCCAACGGGTGTGCTCACTCCCTAGCGTGACCTCTGCCGGGTCATAGCCGAGTAATCCGTAATTTTCCTCGGCGGAGACAATTCGCGGCCCCGTTTGCAGTTGAGCCTGAGGCCAACCTTTTTCGGCAAGTCCTTGGAGTATTTCAGTTAGCAGGAGCCGGACGGAATGGTCGGGATTGTTTGATTCGGTTAGATCAACCATTAACAGGGCCTGTTCCAGAACGCTGTCCGTAACGGTTTTCCTTGAAGACGTTTCCATGCTGTTTCTCTCAAAATTGAGTCCTTGCCGACAAGGTACACAGCCGTTGGTGTGTATAGCCGACGAACAGGAAAAATCAGAAGGAGCTGACAGCACAGTCTTACTTCAAGGACGTGCAAACCCTGCATGAGTTGATGTGTAGATATCGGCTCACTTGAGACCGAGGTGATGCCACCGCGAGCAGGCTCACTCCCACAGTTGACCGAGTTGTCCGGGCGGACGCGGTTTAATGTGGGAGTGAGCCTGCTCGCGAAGAACGACGACGCGGTATTACGCTGCTTACTGGGGCACGTCGACGTTATCCATCATCCGGTTCACCGCCAGTTCCGCTTGCATGATGATCTGCTGGATCCCCAGCGCCGTATGCCGATGCGGTCCTTCCAGGAAGGCCGCGAAATCGGCGGTCATGACGCTGGCCGAGGCCAGTGATTCGCAGGTGTGCGCCAGCAGGTCTTCGTCTTTGATGTCCGGTGCAATCATGAACATGGTGCTCGGTTTTCGAATGACCGGGATTTTGAGGGCGGCGGGGTTGAGGTAATGGTCGAGGGCGCGTTCGGCGGCTTCGTGGAGTTTTTTGGAATCGAGTGATTCGTAGGGGGATGCCGGATCAGTGTCTGGCGGGTTTGGAGTAACTTTGCACCTATGCCTTTCTTCCTTAATGGGCAGCCACACCTCGCTACTAATACAAGGGGTGGCGGCTGTACGCAGGTTAGTAGACCGGGGAAAGAAGGCAAAGCCGGCGCGCCCGAGGGCGCCCTGCGCACAGCCACCATCAGGGACAGGCATTGGAACACCTGTCTGACAGACGCTTGTGCAGCCTTCAAACCTTCGGGCTACTAAACCCGATCACTGGGAATCAGTGACGGGGACCAAGTTACCGAGGGGGACAAAAGCGCACAAGCCGGCGGATTCTGGCGTAGTCGTAGGCAATGGCGCAAGGCGCTGTAGCTTTCAGGAAGTAACCTTAAACGCCTTTAAACATGCACGCCAAACAGGCAGCAGGCTCACTCCCACAGTTGATCGAGTTGTCGGACGAACGCTGTTGCCGGTGATGTCACCAGAAGCAGTAAACCAGCGTCACGGCAGCGGCAATACCAAACGCTCCCAGCGCCTTTGCCGGCAAGTATCCGGTCAATCGTTGCAAGGACGCGTCCGACAGCACTGCGTGGTCATCGCGGTGGGGCATGATCGCCCGGTAGGTGTATCGAAAGCCGATCAACAAAAACAGCAAGATCACGCCCAAGGCCAACCCGCGAGTGATAGCCGGCTTGATCAAAGGCGCAGGGGTGTCTTCCAGGCAGGCGGCACTGTCAACTTCCACCACGGTGATTCGCCCGAAATCCGTGGCGGGTCGCTGTTCGCCTTTAAGGATCGACGCCTGTTGCTCCAGATCGAGCGCCTGATACTTCCAGAGCGTTGATGACCCTTCCCGGCAGTAGGTGAACGCTGCAGGGTTGGAGGCGGCAATAATACACGCGTCATTGATGCCGATTTTTTTCAGGGTCTCGACAGCCGGTCGTGTGAAGTCCAGGTCGAGGACAGGAATAATCCCGGTGGCAGACACCGCAGTCGAAACCAACAAGCTCCCGGTAGCGCAGAGGGCTGAAATTTTCAAGGTTGGATGCCCCTTGTTTTGCACTGTTTTTGTTGTTTGAGCGCGGCTGCAACCTGCCTTCCGACGTCTAAAATTCTAGTTGAACCTCGATGACTTGCGACCAATCGACCCTCAAATCTGGCCGAAAAAATCTGCTTCCCGGCCATACAAACGGCTGCGACGACTTTCAGAGTGCATGGATGACGATTGAGAAGTTCAACGAAGACCTGCGCCAGGCGCGCCTCGAACTGACCGTCGCAACGGCGGCCGTCATGGAGCTGGTCCGCTCGGGCAAGGCGTTCGGGGATGAATGGGACGTTGCGGTCGCGCGCGAGCGCAAAGCCTTTCAGAAAATGCATTGGGTGCTGGATAGCCCCTTGGCTCCCCGGGTCGATAAAAAGTCAGATCCGTAGTGGTTCGAAGACCCGGCTAATTGCTCATCCCGTCGTCTATCGTGATGCCTTGTGGGAGCGGCTGGCGGTTGGATCAGTGCTTGCGCAGCCACTCGATAAACAGCGCAAACAATTCCGACTGTGAACCGATGTTCAACTTCAGATAAAGGTTCTTGCGGTGCATGCGCACCGTCTCCGGCGAGATGCTCATCTGGCTGGCCGTGGATTTCACCGAGTGCCCCCGCAGCACCATGTGCGCCACTTCCCGCTCGCGCTCGGTCAGCAAGTCGCAGCCGAACTGCTCGAAGGCAGACTGCACACGCTGTTTGAGATCGTCACGCACGCCCTCATTGACGGCGCTGAGCTGCAAGCCCCGGCGGCTGAACTCGCTGATGAATTCGCGCACCAGCGGCTCAACCGCCCGCAGCAGGTTCAGCTGTTCAAGCCGCAGACTTTCCCCGCCGAAGCCTTGAAACAGGCTCACCGACACCTGGGTGTCATGGCCGGTATCGACAATGTAAAAACTGTCTTCCGAACTCCCGGCCTTCAAGTAGTAAGTCTTGTAGTACTCACTGTCGAAGAAGTTGTCCGGGGCAATGTCCTCCAGGTGATAAAACCCTTGCGCCAGCCCCTGCTCCACCGCCAGGCAAAACGGGTCGAGCAGGTAGCCCCCGGAAAAATAGCGGTCGATGATCGACTCCCGGTATTTTTCCGGGATGCCCCGCTGATACAACAATTGTGGCGGGCGGTCCTTGTGTTCCAGGCTGATCATCACCGATTCGATAGCCACCAGATGCCCGAAGGCCGACGCCAAAAAGCTCAGCGCGTCGGGCTCATCGATATGGGCGAAGGCCTGGCGCATTTCGCCGTGCCATTTATGCAAGGCGCCGAAGGGCAAGGCGATCAATGTGTCATCGTTTGGTTTGCTCATGCCCCGCAGTCTAGCGGGTGAACCGGCACCTGATAACCGCGGATTCGACGAACTCATTGGCCGAAATACAGGCCGTTCTGCTCAAGTTCGCCCGCCACTTCAAGAATGCACACCCGCAGGGTCTCAACGATTTCATCCACCTGTGCGCAAGACAGGATCAGCGGCGGCGACATGACATTGAGGTGCATGATCGGCCGCACCAGCAGCCCCCGGGCCTGCGCCCTGGAGTGAATCATCTCGCCGATATTGATCTCGTCGGCGAACAACGCCTTGGTGCGTTTATCGGCCACGAACTCCACGCAGGCCATGAACTTCTGGCAGCGCACATCGCCCACCAGCGGCAAGTCGCTGAGTGTGGCCAGACGCTGTTCCAGATACGCGCCGACCACGTCGACATGCTCCAGCAGGTGTTCGCGCTCGATGATCTCGATGTTTTTCAGTGCCGCCGTGCAGCAGACCGGGTGGCCGCTGTAGGTGAAGCCGTGGGTGAAGCAACGGCCCTTGCCGGGCTCGGCAATCACTTTCCAGATACGGTCGGAAAAAATGCACGCGCCCAACGGCAAGTAAGCCGACGTCAGCCCCTTGGCCGTGGTGATGATGTCCGGCTGAACATCGAACACCTCATACGAGGCGAAGAACTTGCCCAGGCGCCCGAACGACGTCACCACCTCGTCGGCGACAAACAGAATGTCGTAGCGCTGGCAGACTTCCCACATGCGTTTCAGGTAACCCTTGGGCGGAATGATCACGCCGCCGGAGCCCATGATCGGCTCGGCAAAAAAGCCCGCGACCTTGTCTGCGCCGATGGACAGGATCTTGTCTTCGAACTCCTTGATCAGAAACTCGAGAAACTGCGTCTCGTCCATGCCATCCGGCGCCCGGTAAGGATTTGGGTTGGAGACGTGGTGAATCTTGTCGTTGGCGTAATCGAATTCCGGCACACGGTCGGCGGCCTTGTTGCCGATCGACATGGTCAGTGTGGTCGAGCCGTGATACGCGTTGAAACGGGCGATGACGTGCTTCTTTTCCGGTTTGCCACGGCAGTTCTGATAGTACTGAATCAACCGGTAAGCGGTGTCCACGGCAGTGGATCCGCCGGTGGTCAGGAACACGTGATCGAGGTCACCGGGGGCAAGGCTGGCGAGTTTCTCGCACAACTGGATGGCGACGTTATTCGACATGTCGGAAAACGGGTTCGAGTACGCCAGTTGACGGACCTGGTCGGCAATCGTCAGTGCCATTTCCTCTCGGCCCAACCCGATGTTCGTGCACCACATGCCGCCCACCGCATCGAGAAAGCGGTTGCCCTGGGTGTCGTAAATATAAGCACCGTCACCGGCCACAATGTTCAGCGCGCCCTGCTCGGCGTGTTCGTCGAACATGTGATAGCCGTGCATGTAGTGGGCTTTATCGGCTTTGAGCAAATGGGCGTTATCAACGCTCGACAGCATTTTCTGAGTTGGAGTAGCCATACACAAACCTCAAACCAAAGGGGGTAAACGATCAAATCCCGCTCTTCACCGTGCTCCAGACCCGGGTCATGGCACGCATCTCTTTTGCATCCTGGGTTTTCTGCGGAAACAGCCGCTGGCGGGTTTCGTCATCGGGATAAATCGCCGGGTTATTGCGCACATCGGCGTGCACTAACGGTGTGGCCGCCGCGTTGCTGTTGGCGTAGTGAATGAAGTCCGTCACGTCGGCCATGACTTGTGGCTGCATCAAGTAATCGAGGAACGTGTGGGCGTTGGCCACGTGGGGCGCATCGGCGGGGATGTACAGGTTGTCGAACCAGATCAGCGAACCTTCCTTGGGAATGAAATAGGCCAGCTTGATCTTCAGTTTGGCTTCTTCGGCGCGAGCCATGGCGGTCGCGTAATCGCCGGACCAGGTCATGGCCATGCACACATCGCCATTGGGCAGGCTGGTCAGGTAGTTGACCGAGTCGAACTTGCGGATGTACGGCCTGACCGACAGCAGCAAATCCTGGGCGGCCTTGAGGTCCTCCGGCGCGGCGCTTCGCGGGTCGCGCCCCAGGTACTTCAGCGCCAGTGGAATGACTTCAGTGGGTGCATCGACCAGGGTCACGCCGCAATCGGCGAAGCGCGAGACGATTTTAGGGTCGAAGATCATCGCCAACGAGCCAATCGGCGCGTCCGGCATGCGCTCCTTGATTTTGTCGACGTTGTACGTGATGCCATTGCTGCCCCAGGTATAGGGCGCCGAGTACAGCGTGCCTGCATCGAACCCCTGCAAGTCCTGCAAGACTTTCGGGTCCAGATTGGCCCAGCCTGGCAGCAACTTTTTGTCGAGCGGCTGGAACACTTTGGCTTTGATCAGCGGTGGTGCGAGGGAGGCGTTCAACACCACCAGGTCATAGCCGGAGTGACCGGTGAGCAACTTGGCCTGAACCGTTTCATAGGCATCAAAGGTGTCGTAGATCACCCGGATGCCGGTGGCTTTCTGAAAGTCGGCAATGGTTTTTTCGCCAATGTAATCCGCCCAGTTATACAGCCGCAGCGTGTGGCTATCGTCCACTTCGGCGCCGTGGACGGCTGCCGACAGCGGCACAATCAACGCACCAAGCATCACCAAGAAGGCCTTGCGCATAGCAAATTCACCTTATCAAGCGAGTTCCGATCTGGATGAGCGGATGAATCCACTATTGGTCGATTCAGCCAACCGCGCCATACCCCGAATGGGTGTGTGGGCCGGTTTGTGGCGCTCGCGACGGCCGACATGGCAAAAAGCGGCAGTTTCGTTGACTGGTTTTGTCATAGATCCGGCGCCGGTCCCGCGCTTAGAGTGCCGTTCATAGCGATCACCCAGGGCACGTACATGAACGACCTGATCAAACAAGAACGAAACGAAGGTGTACTGACGCTCACCTTTGACCGCCCCGACAAGCTCAACGCGCTGAATAATCGCATGTACACGCAGCTGGCCGATCTGTTGCTGGCCGCTGATGAAGACGCTGAAATCGGCGTGATCATTGTCACCGGTGGCGACACCTGCTTTACCAGTGGCAACGACCTGGCGGATTTTCTCCAGCATCCGCCGACCGATCTGGATAGCCCGGCGTTTCGCCTGATGCGCGTGGTGATCCACCTGCAAAAACCGTTGATCGCGGCGGTCTGCGGAGCGGCCATCGGCATCGGCACCACCCTGCTGCTGCATTGCGATCAGGTGCTGGTCACGCGCAATGCCCGGTTACGCATGCCGTTCGTGAACCTGGGCCTGTGCCCGGAGTTCGGCGCCAGCCTGCTGCTGCCGCGCCTGCTCGGTCATGCCCGGGCGGCGCGCTTGCTGCTGTGGGGCGACAGCCTGGACGGTGCCGCCGCCGTCGCGTGCGGATTGGCCAACGAACTGTTCGACGACGGGCCACAGTGCCTGGCGGCCGCCGAGCGCATGGCTCGTCGCCTGCTGGCGCTCCCCCAGGAATCCCTGCGTCAGACCCGGCAACTGCTCAAGCAGACGTCCATGCCGGAACTGCAAGCCACCATTCGCCAGGAGAACTTGCTGTTCATCAAGCGCCTGACCACCCCTGAAGCGCAGGCAGCGTTGAACGCACTGGTTAATCGCAGCACTGAAAAGAACCCATCTACAGGAAAGCCTTCATGAACACCCCAGACGTATTTGTTGTCAGCGCCGCACGCACCGCCATCGGCTCCTTTGGTGGCTCGCTCAAAGATGTCCCGCTGGCCGATCTGGCGACCACGGCCGTCAAGGCCGCCCTGGAGCGCTCCGGCGTGGACCCGGCGCAAATCGGCCATCTGGTGATGGGCAACGTGATCCCGACCGAGACCCGCGACGCGTACATTTCCCGGGTCGCCGCGATGAACGCCGGTATCCCCAAGGAAACCCCCGCCTACAACGTCAACCGCCTCTGCGGTTCCGGCCTGCAAGCCATCATCAGCGCGGCCCAGACCTTGCTGCTGGGCGACGCCGAGATTGCCATCGGCGCCGGTGCCGAGTCCATGAGCCGCGGCCCGTACCTGATGCCGTCCGCCCGTTGGGGCGCGCGCATGGGCAACGTCCAGGCCATCGACTACATGCTGGGCATCCTGCATGACCCGTTCCATGGCATCCATATGGGCATCACCGCCGAAAACATTGCCGAGCGCAACGGCATCACCCGCGACATGCAAGACGCCCTAGCCCTGGAAGATCAAAAACGCGCGGCGTTCGCCATCGCCAATGGCTACTTCAGTGAGCAGATCGCAGCGGTCGAAATCCGTGGCCGCAAGGAAACGACGCTGTTCAGCATCGACGAACACCCGCGTTCCACTTCCCTGGAACAACTCGCGCAGATGAAGCCGGCGTTCAAGAAGGACGGTTCAGTCACGGCCGGCAATGCCTCGGGCCTGAACGACGGCGCTGCGGCACTGGTCATGGCCACCGGCAGCGCGGTGCAGGTCAACAACCTGCGCCCGCTCGCTCGCCTGGTCAGCTATGCCCACGCCGGTGTTGAGCCAGAACTGATGGGCCTGGGCCCGATTCCCGCCACGCGCCTGGCACTCAAACGCGCAGGCCTGACCGTGGCTGACCTGGACGTGATCGAAGCCAACATCGCCTTCGCCGCCCAGGCCTGTGCCGTCAGCCAGGAACTGGACCTAGACCCGGCCAAGGTCAACCCGAATGGCTCGGGTATTTCCCTCGGTCACCCAGTGGGCGCGACCGGCGCAATGATTGCCACCAAAGCCATCCACGAACTGCAGCGCATCAACGGGCGATATGCGCTGGTGACCATGTGCATTGGCGGTGGTCAGGGAATTGCGGCGATTTTTGAGCGAGTTTGAGTGTTAGCGCGATGTCCGGTGCAACGCCGGGCATCGCTGCTGCTTGATGATTTCCTTCGGCAACTGGTCGCAATCCATCAATCCCGCCCCTTCCCCACGCCCTGGATTAACTCCCAGAACACGTCGCCGTGCCGTGCGGCCAACATTCCCCAGGTCCGTATCGAGGAACTGGTGGGTTATCTACTTCAATCTCGGATTACTTGCCTTCGCTTTCGGTAATGAAGCCGATGATGCTGACACCACCGCGCATGATGTCTTCAGCAATGGCCTTGCGCGCCTTGGCCGGCTTTTTCTCGCGCAGGGCTTCGATCAGTACCAGATGCTCGTCGGCACCGATGTAGGTGTTATGCCCCTTGGTGTAAAACAGATTGAGGATCGGCCCCATGGAAACCCACAACCCTTCGATCTGGGCAGTCAGCATGTCCATTGCCGCCAACCGGTAGACCGTGAAGTGGAACTCACGGTTGAAATGCATTGCTTGCGGACCGTCGTTGGCTTGGTCGGCTTGTTGAAAACTGGCATGCAGTTCTTCCAGCCGAGTCAGGTCCTGCGGCGTAACGTTGCGCGTGGCGAGCTCAGCGGCCAGGCCTTCCAGTGCGATGCGGATCGTGCGCACCTCCAAATACCGGCTCATGGTCAGCTCCGGAACCATGGCAAAACGGCCCGAACGCAACTCGAGACCGCGCTCGCTGACCAGCCTCAGGCAGGCTTCGCGGACTGGGGTGACGCTGGTGCCAAGCTTGTCGGCCAGGTCTTGCATGACCAGCCGCTCGCCGGGCCGGAAGTTGCCGGCGATCAGTCCTTCGCGAATGGCGTAATAGGCGCGGGCGGACAGGTTGCCTTGTTCCAGCGGTTGAATCTGCACGGTCGAACTCCTGGATAATGCTTTTTATTGCGCAGCCTGTCGGGGTTGCGCCAAAAATCTGAAATACATTGTCTTATATCCTATAAGTAACACTCAACCTCGCTCTACAGCGGTTTGGGAATCATATGCAGAAAGAGCGGCACTGCGCGTGCCGCTCTCCGTTGCTCGGCCTAGCGAATCAGCGCCTTGAGGGCGTTTTCGATGACGTCGAGGCTTTCATCGAGAATCTTTGTGGTATGCGAGGTCGACAGGTACAGGCGCTTGAGGGGTAATGGCTGAAAAATCATCCGCTGCTCGATCAAACGCTTGCGAAACGCCAGGTCCAGCGCGTCATCGTTGCGCAACAAATCACGGTACTGGCTGTACGGCCCCTCGAAAAAGTACATCAGCCAGACCGACCCATATCCGGCACTTTGAGCGGGAATGCCCAGCCGCTGGATAATGCCGTCGAGCTGCCCGCGCAAATAGTCGCCCATGGCGAACAGGCGTTCGTAGACGCCTTCGCGAGAAAGCTCCTCGATGGTCGCCAGCACCGCCGCCAGCGTCGATGGCGTTCCATTGAACGTTCCGCCCATGAACACGCCCCGGTCGCCCGACTGCCCTACGCGCTCCAACAGATCCCGACGGCCGGCGACCAAGCCCACGGGATAACCTGATGAAGCCGCCTTGCCGAAGGTTGCCAGATCCGGTGTCACGCCGACGATCGACTGATAGCCGCCCAGCGCATGACGAAAGCCGGTGATGACCTCATCGAAAATCAGAATCACGCCGTGCTCGACGGTCAATTGCCGAAGCGCCCGCAGAAATGCCGTCGATGCCGTCACCGAGCCCATGTTGTGGGCAATCGGTTCGACGATGATCGCCGCGACCTCCCCCGGATTGGACTTGAGGTAACGCTCCACCGCCTCGGCATCGTTATACGGAAGGATGATCGTGTACTGCGCGGCATCCAGCAGAATACCGTCAGACATCGGGTCGAAACTGTCCATGCGCTCACGGGATGTCTGGCCGTTCATCGCCACATAGTCGTGCCAGCCGTGATATCCGCCCTGGAATTTTATGATCCGTTTGGCGCCGGTGACGGCCCGCGCCAGGCGCAAGGCGTGATAAGTCGCTTCGGAGCCGCTGTTGCAAAACGCGACCTGCTCGGCGCAGGGAATGCACTCGACCAGCGCTTGCGCCGTCTCGACTTCCAGATCGGTAATGCCGGCGCCGATCAGGTCAAGGCGTTCGCTGACGTGTGCAACCTTTTGACGAATCGCCTGATTGCCGTGCCCGAGCACATGCGCGCCGAAACCACAGTGGAAATCGGTATGACGGTCGCCGTTGGCGTCGTACAGATACGGACCTTCTGCACGAACAAACGCATAAGGCTGACCGAGTTTGCGGCTCGGGCTCAGATGGCCGCCCGGCAACACCTGCCGAGCCCGTTCATGCAAGGACTGATTGGCGTCAAGCAACATGATCGACTCCTGGGGCAAGTGCCTCCCGGGCAACGGCTTCAATACCCACGGCATCCAGCCGGTAATGGCGATAGAGATGGGTCGGCGGGGCAATGAGGCTGTATTCATCTTCGATCCCGTGACGCCGCAAACGCGTCCCTTGACCCGTGTCGGCCAGCACTTCCGCCACAGCACCGCCCAGCCCTCCCAGCACGTTGTGTTCTTCGACGGTCATCAACAACCCGCTTTCGCCCGCCGCATGCAGCACCGCATCACGATCCAGCGGTTTGATGGTGTGCATATCGATCACCCCGACCGATAAACCACTGGCGCGCAAGGCCTGCGCGGCTTCCAGCGTCGGGTGAAGCATGCTGCCGGTGGCGATCAGGGTCAGGTCACTACCCCGCTCATGAACGATGGCTTTGCCAAACTCGAACACCACGTCATCGGGGTAAACGTTAGGTTCCTGGCCCCGACCAATACGGAAGTAAATCGGTTGCGAATGGTTGATCGAGGCACGTATCGCCGCCGCCAACTGTGGGCCATCGGCGGGTGCGACGACCGTCAGATCAGCGATGCTGCGGGTGATTGCCAGGTCTTCGGTGGCGTGATGCGAGGTGCCATAGAAACCGAGGCTGATTCCCGAATGGTGTCCGATCAGCCGCACCGGAAGTGCGCTGTAGGCCACATCCATGCGAATCTGCTCGCAGCAGAGCAAGGCCAGGAATGAAGCGAATGTCGCCACAAACGGCATGCTCCCGGTGGTGGCAATGCCCGCCGCCGCGGTGACCATGTTTTGCTCGGAGATACCGAACTGGATAAACAGTTCGGGGTGGCGCTGAGCGAAGCGACTCAAGCCGTTGGAGTACTGGAGGTCAGCGGTGCCGACGGCGATCTTGTGACCGGCGTCAACCAGGTCGATCAACGCATCAGACAAATAGTTCAGGCCGGGGGCGCGAGCGTTGATCTGCCGGTACTGCCAGGTATCGGCGCTGACGGGCGAGCTCATTGCACACCTCCTTTGGATTTGATTTCTTCGATAGCGAGCAATTCGTCTTCCTCGGCCAACCAGCCAAGATGCCAGCCGGGCTCGGTTTCCATGTACTCGACGCCTTTGCCCTTGACGGTCAAGGCGATCACGCAGACTGGCTTTTCGCGTTGCGTATCGGCTTTCAGCTGGCGCAACAGACGAGCCACGGCGGCGACGTCATGCCCGTCGACCTCATGCACGTCCCAGCCGAAAGCGCGCCATTTGTCGCCCAGCGGTTCAATTCCGATGATGTCGTCGACCTTGCCGTCGAGCTGGTAACCGTTTCGGTCGATGATCGCGATCAGGTTCGATGTTTTGTAATGCGCAGCCGCCATTGCCGCTTCCCAGACCTGGCCTTCATGCATTTCGCCGTCGCCAAGCAGCACATACACATCGAACGGATTGTTCTGCAGCCGTCCACCCAACGCCATGCCCAGTCCGCCGGACAATGCATGACCAATGGAACCGGAACTGAAATCGACCCCCGCGACCTTGCGCATATCCGGGTGATCACCTAACGGATTACCCAGGCGCGTATAGCCGTCGAGCAGCGCCTTGTCGAAAAAGCCCCAGTCCGCCAGTAACGGATACAGCCCAACTGCGGCATGTCCCTTGCCCATCAAGAAGCGATCACGACCTGGCCACTTGGGCTCGCCGTGGCGCAAGCGCATGGCGTCGTAATACAGCGCCGAGAAAATTTCAGCACAGGAAAACACCGAGGTGTAGTGCCCCACCTTGGCGATGGAAATCAGGCGCACGGTTTCCAGGCGTACAAACAGCGCGCGCTCTTTGAGGTGGGCGATGTGCCCGGGACTCAGGTCCTCGACCGGAACGGGAATGGGGGGTGGAGCGGCTATCGACATGGCTGCATTTCCTGAATGGTTGTTAGAAAGGCGACCGCTCTCACGGCCTCCTTCTTACAACTTATAAGATATATATTGCAACAACAAGCCGTTGGCGTTATTTTTTCCAACAGGCAGAAATGCCCCGGCCAGACTAGGCCGAATTTTGCGATCTTATAAGTTATATTGATTTCAGCTCTCGGAGATGCCACTCGTGCCGCACGAAAACACCCCCGCAGCCAGCGTTCTGGCCCAGGCAGATCAACGCTTTCACCTGCACTCGCAGACCAACCTGCGGCGCCATCAACAACAAGGCCCGATGGTCATCGAACGCGGAGATGGCATCCACGTCATCGACGAACACGGACAGCGATACATTGAAGGAATGTCCGGTCTCTGGTGTGCCAGTCTGGGGTTTTCCAATCGTCGACTGGCCGACGCCGCACAACGCCAGTTCGACGTGCTGCCCTACTACCACACCTTCAATCATCGGGTTCCAGCGGTGACGGCACGCTTAGCCGAACGCATCGCCACCCTCGCGCCACTACCGGATGCGAGAGTGTTTTTTGCCTGTTCGGGCTCGGAAGCGAACGACTCGATGATCAAAATGTCCTGGGCCTGGCACCGGGCGCGGGGCAATACGCACAAGCGCAAAATCATCGCCCACCAGAAAGGTTTTCATGGCTCCACGGTGATGGGGGCGACGCTGTCCGGGTTGCCAAACATGCACGCTGCATTCGGCTTGCCGCTGGACCAGGTGATTCATGTCGAGTGCCCCCATTACTACCGTAATGGCTTGCCCGGTGAGTCTGAGGCCGCCTTCTGCGAACGCTTGGTCGCCGACTTGCAGCGACGCATCGAGGCTGAAGGAGCAGACACCATCGCTGCCTTCATCAGCGAACCTGTCATGGGAGCCGGCGGCGTGATCGTCCCGCCATCCGGCTATTTTTCCGCGGTACAGGCACTGCTGGCCCGTTACGACATTCTGATGCTGGCCGACGAAATCATTTGTGGCTTTGGTCGTACCGGTCAGTGGTTCGGCCATCAGACGATGGGCTTTGCACCCGACATGATGGCTTGCGCCAAAAGCCTTTCGGCGGGCTATCAGCCAATTTCCTGCACCGTGGTCAGCGGCCCGGTCTACCGAGTGCTTGAAGAACAGAGCCAGCAACTGAACGGCTTCGGACATGGCTTCACCTACTCCGGGCACCCGGTGGCCGCCGCCGTCGCCCTTGAGACGCTATCCATCTACCAGGAGCTGGACATCCCTGCCCGCACCCGCCAGTTGGGTGAGGTTCTGCACGGCGAACTGGCGCCACTGTTCGACCACCCTCTGGTTGGCGAAATCCGCGGCATCGGGCTGGTTGCGGGTCTGGAACTGGTGGCTGACAAGTCATCGCGACGCTCGTTTTCGGCGCAGGTGGCGATCGGCGCGCAGGTCGAACTGGCGGCACGCAAGCACGGCCTGATCGTGCGCAACATGGGCGATTCAATCGCCCTGGCGCCACCTTTCATTATTGAACCGACACAGCTGCGCGAACTGGTCAGCCGCCTGACGGACGCGCTGAACGACGTCAATCACGCCACGGGACACTGCTCATGAATAGCCTCGCCCATTCCCTCGACTCATCCGGTGCGTTGATCGACCTCAACCATGTGCAAAAGAGTTATGACGGCAAGACGCTGATCATCAAGGACCTGAATCTCTCCATCGCGCAAGGAGAATTCCTGACGCTGCTCGGTGCGTCCGGATCGGGCAAGACCACCACGCTGATGATGCTTGCCGGCTTCGAAACCCCGACCCGCGGCGAAATCCGCATGATGGGCAAACCGATCCAGAACGTCCCGGCACACCGACGCGGCATGGGCATGGTATTCCAGAACTACGCGCTGTTTCCGCACATGACCGTGGCCGAGAACCTGGCTTATCCATTGAAAATGCGCGGACTCAATCGCATCGAGGTGCAGAGCAAGGTCAAGCGTGCGATCGAGATGGTCCAGTTGCATGACATGCAGCAACGGCGCCCCACGGAGTTGTCCGGCGGCCAGCAGCAACGCGTCGCCCTTGCCCGCGCCATGGTATTCGAGCCACAGGTCATCCTGATGGACGAACCGCTCGGCGCTCTCGACAAGAACCTGCGCGAGCACATGCAGTACGAAATCAAACAGTTGCATCGAAGACTCGGCGTCACGGTGGTGTACGTGACCCACGATCAGGGCGAAGCCTTGACCATGTCCGACCGGGTAGCCGTGTTTCATCAAGGTGATATTGCCCAGATCGGCGATCCGGTTTCGCTGTACGAGCATCCTGAAAACGCTTACGTGGCCACGTTTATCGGTGAAAACAATGTATTGCGCGGGAGTCTCGTTGCACGCCATGGGCATGAGGTCGAGGTCGCACTTGACGCTGGTTTCGAGGCCCGTGGCATGGGCGTGACGATGCCAATCGGCGCCTCGAAAAAAGTCGAGCTGCTGATCCGTCCGGAGAACATCCGACTGTCCCCGATCAATCAGAACAGCTATCAGGCAACTCTGGCCGACCGTGTCTACCTGGGCGATCACCTGCGCATTCACTTGAAACTGGACAACGACGACACGCTGATTGTGAAAACCGCCAACGATGAGGCCATCAAGGGCTTGAACAACGGTCAGCGCATCGGTTTTAGCTGGCGCCCCGAAGACGCGCGGGTTTTCGCGCAGGGTTGAGCACCGCTCCGCGCCTGACCCAAAACCCTTGTCACCACCGAAACACACCACACCCACAACAATAAGAAGGTCATCACTATGCACAGTTTCGATCACTCGACCTGAGCCGCTTTCCTGCCGGTACACCCGCTAATCCCTATTTGCTTTTCCTTCAGCAGGAGAGTTGCACCATGCACTCACATTCAACACGCTTGGCCCTTGTACTCACGCTGGCACTGACCGGCCCCCTCGCCCAGGCCCGCGACCTGACGGTGGTCGGTTTCGGTGGCGCCACGCAGGAGGCTTTCGACAAGGCCTGGTTCAAACCGTTTGCCGCGCAAAGCGCCAAACCGGTGGTTCAAGACAGCTACGGCGGCGGCCTGGCGAAACAGAAAGCGATGGTCGAGTCAGGTAATCCCACGTGGGACCTGGTGCAGATGGACCAGAACGAAATGGAATTGGCCTGCGAACAGGGCCTGCTCGAAGACCTGGATCACAAACAATTGAAGAATGCGCCCGAGGTTAATCCCGAGGCCTTTTCGGAGTGCGGTGTGGGGGCGTTTGTTTGGTCCGAAGTGATGACCTACGACCCGAAAAAATTTGGCGCCGACGGCCCGAAAAGCTGGGCTGATTTCTGGAACGTCCAGAAATGGCCAGGCAAACGCGGCTTGCGTAAACAGGCACGCATGACCCTGGAAATTGCCTTGATGGCCGACGGTGTCGCACCGGCCGACGTCTATAAATTGCTGGCGACCCCGGCGGGACAGAACCGTGCATTTGCCAAACTGGACCAAATCAAACCCTACATCCAATGGTGGGAAACCGGCGCTCAGCCGCTGGAATGGCTGGCCGCCGGTAACATCGCCGTGAGTGCCGCCTACAACGGCCGGATCGCCATCGCCAATCAACAGGGAAACCATTTTCCACTGATCTGGCAGCAACAGCTGTACAGCATGGACTACTGGACCATCATCAAGAACACCCCGAACAAAACCGCCAGTTATCAACTCCTCGACTACATCCTCGGTGCCAAGGCCCAAAGCGATTTCGCCCACGCGATTCCTTACGGCATTGTCAACAGCAAGGCCATAGCGGCCATGGATGAGAAGACGGCCAGCGCGTTGCCCAACGCCCCGGCCAACATGAAAGATGCCCTGCTGCTCGATACACCGTTCTGGGTCAACTACGAGGAAGACCTGATGAACCGGTTTACCCGCTGGGTCGCACAGTAAACAGGCCTCAAGACCGCGCCGCCGATGACGGAGGCGCGGTTCGAGTATGGTTTTATCAAGGTGGGTTTCACTATGTCCGTTTCCTCAATAGATGCACCGGCTTGCGTCGACACGCTGGCCGTCGCCCATTATCAATCCAGTCGCCGCAAGCGCTGGGTTTCGATGCTGCTGCTCTTGCCGCTGCTGGCTTACACCTGTGTTTTCTTCGCTCTGCCGATCGGCATGATGTTCTACCGGGCCGTCAGCAATCCCGAACTGCTACAAGCGTTCCCCACGGCCATCAGGACGATGGTCGACGAGCCGGCGAAGGATTCAACGGCGCTGCCAACTGACCGGGTGTTCGATGCGCTCGAGCAAGACTTTATCAACGCCCCGAGCAATGCAGTCATTGGTGAGGCGGCACGACGCCTCAACTACGAGAACAGTGGTTATCGCTTCCTGGTCATGAACACCGCACGGACCTACAGAACGCCGCTGGCGAACCCGGAAAGCCAGAGCGCCCGAGAGCGTTTGGCCGCCATCGATGAACGCTGGATTTCACCACAGGTGTGGGAGGACTTTCGCCGCGCGTCCCCGGCCTATACGCCGTATTACCTGCTGGCCGCCCTGGACTTGAAGCAAACGGATCAAGGTGTCGCGCCGGTCGAAGAAAGCCAGCGGGTGTACCTGGACTTGACCTTCAAGACCCTGAAAATCGCCCTGATAGTCTCGCTGTTGTGTCTGTTGCTGGGCTTTCCGTTTGCCGCGTTGATGGTCAAGGCTTCACCGGCCCTGCAAGTCTTGCTGTTTCTGGCGGTCATGCTGCCGTTCTGGACCTCGTTGCTGGCACGAACCACGGCCTGGATCGTGGTACTGCAGGACAAAGGCATCGTCAACACGTTACTGCTGCGCTTCGGCCTGATCGATCACCCGCTGCCGATGATTTTCAACCTGTCGGGTGTGTACATCGTGATGGTGCACATCCTGCTGCCGTTCAGCGTGCTGCCGCTGTACAACGTGATGAAAAATATCCCGCCCCATTTCATGCGCGCCTCAGCCTCACTCGGCGCTCATCCCATACGCGGGTTCATGCAGGTCTACTTGCCCCTGACCTTGACGGGGATCGGTTCCGGCACCCTGCTCACGTTCATCGTCGCGGCGGGTTACTACGTGACGCCGACCCTGGTGGGCAGTGCCCGCGAACAGATGCTTGGCTATTTCATTGCGTTCTATACCAACACCACCGTCAATTGGGGCATGGCCTCGGCACTCGGGCTGGTGCTGATTTCCTGTGTCATGGTCATTTACCTGCTGGCCGCGCGCCTGGTGGGTATTCGCCAGATTGCCGGCCTGCGCTGAAGGAGCTCCCATGAACCATTTCATACAGGCTTACCTCGCCCGCAAGGCTCATGTGTTGTTCGGTCTATTGATGAGCATTTTCATGATCGCACCACTGTTGGCGGTGGTACCGATTTCATTCAGCAGTGGCACGTTCCTCTCCTACCCGCTCCCGGGACTCTCCCTGCAATGGTATGAACGGGTATTCACCAGCGGTCCCTGGATGCAAGCGCTGAGCAACAGCCTGTGGGTCGGCATCGCCTCGACACTGCTGGCGACATTGCTCGGAACGCTGGCCGCGCTGGCCTTTGCACGCCGCAACCTGCCAGCCGCCAGCGGAATGCTCGGCCTGCTGATTTCACCGATGATTTTCCCACCTGTGATCTCCGGGCTGGGCATGTATTTTCTCTTCGGCAAACTGGGCCTGACAGGTACTTTGTTCGGTCTGATTCTGGCCCACACCGTCCTGGCCACGCCTTTCGTCCTGATCAGTGTTGCCGCCAGCCTGCAGGGTTTCGACATGACCTTGCTCAAGGCCGCCGCCATGTCCGGCGCCTCACCTGTGCGGGCCTTCGCGGGTATTGCTTTGCCAATCATCGCACCTGGTGTGATATCGGGCGCACTCTTCGCCTTCATGACATCGTTCGACGAAATCGTCGTGGTGCTGTTCATCGGCGGCCCCAGCCAACGGACCTTGCCCCGGCAAATGTTCGATGGCATACGCGACACCATCGACCCCTCGATTCTCGCCATGTCGACATTGTTGCTACTGGTGGGCATTGTCGGGCTGATGACCACTACCTGGCTGACCTTGCGAGCACAACGCAACGCCCGCCAACTCAAGGAGCAATAACCTATGAGCATGTACATCGTGACCGGCGGCACCCAGGGCATCGGTGCCGTCACCGTAGAGCAGTTAATCGGCCAGGGCATGTCAGTGGTGTTCACTGGACGTGACGTCGATGCGGGAGAGCAGCTGTCCCAGCGCCTGCCGGGCAGCACGTTCGTGGCGGGCGACGTGCGGCAAGAGGCCGACTGTCAACGCGTCGTCTACCGCGCACTGGAACTGGGTAACGGCTCCTTGCAAGGTCTGGTCAACAACGCCGGCATGGCCGGGCGCAAGGCGCTCACACAGACCTCACAACTGGAATGGGACACGATGTTCGAGGTCAACACCCGCTCGGCATTTTTCTTCATCAAGCACGCCTTGCCCGGCTTGCAGGCGGGTCATGGAGCGGTGGTGAATGTGTCGTCGATCGCCGGCAAGACCGGCGAAGAGGGACTGGCCACTTACTGCGCCAGCAAGGCGGCCTTGATTGGCATGACGCAGGCGCTGGCCCTGGAATATGGCGCAAGCGTACGGTTCAACGCGGTGTGCCCCGGTCAGATCGCCACGCGCATGATGGACGCGATCATGAAGGACGCACCTCGTCTGGCTGCCCTGACCGCAAGGATTCCCGTAGGCCGCCTGGCCGCGCCCGAAGAAGTGGCCCAGGCGATTTGCTGGTTGCTGTCGCCAGCGTCCAGCTACGTCAACGGTACGGTGTTGACGGTGGACGGTGGTGAAACGGCAGGGCTGAGAACCCCTCCGAGTCACGCACCGCAAGTTTCCCGCTAACAATCAAATGGGGAAGCGAGCGTGCTCGCTCCCACAGGGAAGGCGGAGCCTAGATATTTTTCTCGTCGATCCCAGCTTGTAACGATTGGCTGTCGTAATGACCGCCCAGGGTGACCGGACCGAGTTTGATGCTGTGCTCACCCGGGGTTGTAACGACCGGTTTACCGGCTTCACCTTCTGCCTTTTCAGGCAAATCCAGACCGGCGTTGATCCCGTAATCACGGTTGCTCACGGTGGCAGTGGTGACTTTGGAACCACCGAGCCCCACGCGGCCGTCAGTCGATGCAATCCGTGCACCGCTCAGTTGCGTGGCGCCGCCCACCTTTAGACTTACACCCTGGCTGCCACTGATACCGGAAGCCTGGCCGACGCTGTCCTTATGCGCGTAACCGCCATCTAGTTTCAGTGTCGGCTTGTAGTCAGTCCCGCCCGGTTTGGTGTTCTCGGCCACTTTGTCCTTGTCGGCTGGTGCAACCTTCTTGCCTGTCAGGCCGAGGTCAACATCAACCTTGGCGCTAGTCTGGCTGTCCTGGCGACTTTCCACGCTCAGGTCACCGCCGACCTTGCCGCTGACGGTCGTCGCATCAATCCGCGCACCCGCCAGACGAGTATCACCCACGCTGTTCAACACCACGTTGTCAGCCTTGATCTGGCTGTTCTGCTGGATCGTGCCTTGCAGGTAATCCACGCCGACCTTGGCCCCGGCATTGAAGCCGTGATCACTTGTGGCGACGTGCTTTTCATCCGCGACGACCGGTGTGCTGTTGCTCAGGTTGCCGCCGGCATTCAGTGCCACATTCCAGTTTGTGCGGTTCTGTGTGGACTCGGCCGACGCCTGGAGGATGCCGCCGCTCTGCGCATCGAGGCTGACGCTCGGGGCGCTGACCTGGGTGCCTTGCAGGTGGATCGCGTCACCACCGAGGGCGATGTTGCCCTGGCTGTTGAGCTGTCCACCGGTCAAAGTCCGTGTCGTTTCGTTGACCCGACCGATGTTGAAATTGCCGCTCACGTTGCCGCCCTGGTCAGCACTTATCTCCGTGCTGGTTTTGCTGCCGCCCACCTTGAGGCCGCCGCCGAGGTTGCTGCCGGTCGCGGTGTGGGTGTCGGTTGCCGCTTGCAGATCGAGTTGGCCGCCAGCCTTCAGGTCAATGCCGCCCCGCGTGTCGACCTTCGTCCCTTGCAGGATCTGATCGCCACCGCTGCTCAACAGCACCGGACCTTTACCCTGAATACTCGACACCTGCGCCTGGCTGTCCCGGGTTTGTTTGCCGGTGTGATCGAGCTGGAAACCCGCACCCAGATCGACATTGGTGCCGTTGGTGCCCGGTGCAGTGCCGACGTTCAACGAGCCGTTGCCGCGTAGGCTGGAGGTGTCGTTGCTCTGGCGGTCAGTGGCCTGATTCAGCGCCAGGTCACCGCCGGTCTTGATCGAGACACCGCCCTGCCCGCCATCGAAATGGCTGCCTTCGAACTGGCCATCGCCACGCAGATTGATGGTCACCCCTTTGCTGCCGGCATAGCTGCCGACGACAGCAGTGGACGTGTCCTTGCGCGTCTGGCTGCTGCCACCCGCACCGCTGCCGGCGACGTTCACGTCCTCACCGGTCTTGGTGTAGACCCGCACATCAGCCTTGGCGTCCAGCGCCTGATCGGTCCTGCGGTGGGTGTTATTCGCGGCGGTCGCCACCAAGGTATCGGCGTTGATGTTGACCTTGCCCGTGCTCGCTTGGTACTGAGTGCCCTGGTCCTGCAACGTCCCGGCCACGTTCATCTCCACGGTGCCGCCCTTGAACTGGCTGACCACGGCGGTGCTGGTTTGCTCGGTATGGCTGGCGTTCTGATGACCGATCGCAACGCCGATGCCGACGTTGGGTTGACCGAGGTTGGCCAGCGCATCCTTGTCCGGCACCTTGCCGGCCAGCACATCCTTGACCGCTCCGGCGATCGGCCGGGCGATGTCCTTGTACTCGACGTTGGCGCCGATGTCCGCTGACCAGTTGCTGTCTTTGTGGGTGCTGCTGTCGGTGTTGTGCGCAGCGCGATTGTCTACCTCGACGGCAGCGACATTCAGGCCTTTGCCGGCATCCAGACGCGCGCCTTCGGTGGTCAGTTTGCCGGTGTTGATGTTCAGGTTGCCGCTGCTCTGCACGCTGCTGGTTTGCGCGGTGGTTGTGCCAGTGGTGTCTTGCGAGGAGGTGTGCGCGAAATCGATGCCACTGCCGGCGCGGTCGAGGCCGCCGGTGTAGTAGAAGCCGCCGCTGGTGCCGGTTTTATCCGTCGAGGTGCTGTGGCTGTTCTGCTCGGCCAGCAGCGAGACGTTCTTGCCGGTCAGCGTCGCGTCGCCGTGTGTGGCGTTGACCTCGGAGCCTTTGAGCGTCAGGTCGCCGCCCGCCGCCAGTTGCACAGTGCCGCCGCTGAGGCTTGAGCCCTGCTGCTTGATGTCGTTGCCGGTCACGGTTTTCTGCTTGCCTTCGTAATGCACACCGGCACGATACTGCCCGGCGTCCGGACTGTTTTCCCTGGCGTAGGCATCGAAGCCACGCGTCTCGGTGGTTGTGCTGCTGTCGCGAGTGTCTTGCGCGGAATGCACCTTCACATCCCCCGCCGCGTCAGCACTCAGGTTGCCGCCAGCCTTGACCGTGGAACCGGCCACCTCAATGTCCTTGGCGCTCTTGAGCCCAAGGTTGCTGTCCGAGGTCAGCTCGCTGCGCACCGTGCTGCTGTCCTTGGCGTTCTGCCGGGTTTCGTCCTTGGTGATGCCGAAGAACTTGCTGTCCTTGTCGTGGCTGTTGGTGTGAGAAGTGTCCTGTACGCCATCGATCACCAGCGAACCCTTGTCGCTGATGACGCTCGATTCGGTACCGCCGCGCACCTGGCTGCCGCTGATCCGCACGTCGTCCGCCTTGACGATCAACTTGCCGGCCGCGTTGATTTTGCTGCCCTGGTTCTGGGTCTTGCCCTGATCGGCGTCGCCGGTCTTGCCAAAGAAACCGCCGCCCACCAGATCGCCCGAGTAACGGTTGTCGCTGGTGCGCTGAGTGCGGCTCGCACTGGTGATTTCCACCTGTTTGCCCGCGAGGTGGATGTCAGCGGCGCTGCTCAACTCAGCCCCTTCGGAACGCAATAACGCGGCGGTCTGCAGGGCGATGTTGCCGCCCTCCAAGTGGCTGGTGATGCTGCGCTGCTCTTCGCTGCTGGTGTTCCAATCGGCTTTCCACAAGTGTTTGCGGTGGTTGCCCTGATCGGTCTGGGTGTGGCTTTCGGTGGCGGCGCTCAGGCGTAGATCGCCGCCGCTTTGCACGGTCAGATTGTTCGCCGCTTTGACCTTGGCCGCTTTCAGTTCAGTGTCACCAGCGGACGACAATTGCGCGTCGCGGCTGGCGAGAATCTGGCTGCCGTGCTGGCGTGAATCGCTGTCGGTCTGCGTGCGGTCGTAGGTTTCCCAGGTGATGCCGATGGTGCTGTTGTTCCAGTTTTCGCGCGTCTCCTGGAGACGGCGGCTTTCGACGGTGCTCAAGGTCAAGTTGCGTCCGGCGTCGAGTTTGACGTCACGGCCACTGACGTCGGCGGCGGCCAGGGTCAGGTCCTTGCCACTGTGCAAGCGGACGTCACCCTGGCTGCTGCGAACGCCTGCCCGGATTACCTCAAGGCTGTCGGGGACGGCTTGGCCACTGATGCTCAAATCCCCTGCCGAGCGAATCTGCACACCCTCGCGACCCGCGACCTGCACCGGCCCGACCCGCACGCCGGCGCCTTCAGCGGTGCTGACGATGTTGATGCGCCCCGCTTGCATGGCGCCAAACAGGCTGGCGTCGATGCGGTGGTCGGTGGTGTTGCCGGCCGGGTCCACGGTTTTCACCTGGCCCGAGGCGTAATCCACCTGATTGCGGCCGACGGTGAGGTTCAGTTGATCCCGAGCGTTGAGGCTGCCCTGGCTGTGGATGCGCGGGGCGATCAGGTTGATCGAGCCCTCACGGTTTTGCAGGCCCGCGCCCTGAATCTGCAACGTCCCGGTGGCCTCACGGGTGCTCAGGGCTTGCAGCTTGCCGTCGTTCAATTCGGGACGGCCGACCACCAGATTGGCGTTGGGTGTGTTGATGAAACTGCCGCCGTTCACCGAGATGCCGTTGGGGTTGGCCAACACATAATCGGCGGCGCGGCCGAAGATTTCCTGGGCGCCGTTGATGGCCGAGGCGTTGCGGCTGACCACTTCGTTGAGGATCACGCTCGCGGCCTGGCCCTGGAGCTGCGGGTTGGCGGCCAGTTGCCCGGCGAGTTGGGATTGCCCGGCCTGCAAGGCGTTGTTCAACACCAGGCCCTGGCGATCGACGTTGTAGTCGAGGAACTGGTTATGCGACAGGCCCGAGCCGTTGGGTGCAACGATATTGACGATCGGCACGCCGCCCTGGGTTTGCAGTTGTGCGGTGCCGCCGGGGCCCGGTGCGACCACCACGCCACCCGCGAGGGCGTTTGGCAGATGGGCAATCAGGAACAGGCTGGCAATCGCCCAGCGCAGTTTTCCCCGAGGGGAAAGATGGAACGCAAATGTTTGTTCAGGCATAGGAACCTCTCAATAAAAGTGCGGCATCACGTTGCGCGTTGGGATGATTGCCGAGGCTGTCGCGCACAGGTCCGACGGCTGAATGTGTGTCGAGTGAGTCGGTGGTCATATCTGCACCCCCACGCGCATCAGCCAGGTTTCTGGCTCATGCCTTAAACCGCTGGGGGTGTTTAGGCTGCGTTGGTAATCGACGTCCACTTGCAGGTTTTTCCAGCTCAGGTTGACCCCGGCGCTGGCCCCGCTCAGGCGTTGCCCCTGGGTGCCGTGGTCGGCCTTGATCCAGCCGTTGTCCAGCCCCAGGCGCGGAGTGACTTGCACCGGCCAATCGCTGCGCAACGGCAGGCGCAAGGTGTTGCGCCAGATCGCGCCGCTGGCACCGGACGCACTGTTGACCCGGTAACCGCGCACGGCGGAATCATCGGTGCCGAGCAGTTGTTCGATCGCCGGCAGCGGATCGGGGCTGTACTGAATGTTCAACTGGCTTTGCCACTGCCATGTCTGCTGACCAAACTGGCCGTTTCGCCATTGGCTGAGACCGGCGCGGTACTTGCGAAACTGCGCCTTGGGCAGGTTGTTGACCTGGCGCTGGGCATCGTCATCGGCACCGAACCAGCGCAGGCCCTGGGCGTAATTGACGTCCAGGTTCCACACGGCGCTGTTGAGCCAGAACAGGTTCAAACCGGCTTCGGCCACGGTCAGGGTCGGGCTCTGGATACCGAGGCGAATGTTCTCCAGATAACTGTCGACGTCCTTGTGGGCCAGTTGCAGGTTGGCGCTGAACTGATGGCTCTGATCGCGCCACAACACCCGGTCGGCGCGCACGCTGAGCTGGTCGGTGATGCCGCTGCTGTGGAATTTCAGGGTGCTGAGCTTGAACGGCGCGCGGTATTCGGCATGGCTGGCGAATACGCTGTAGGTCCAGTAACCGTAGGGAATGGCGTAGTAAACGCTGGCGTTGCGGCTGTAGCGATCGCCCCGATTGAGGGTGTCACTGGCACTCACGTTGAGGGCGTCATTGAGCTCCAGCGGACTGTCGAGGCTCAGGCTCAGGGTGTCGCGATCACGCCCGGTGCTGGCGCTGCCGAAGTTGTCGACGCCCAGCCCCAACGCCCATCGAGATTGGCCGCTGGTGCGCGAACGCAGGATGATCCGCGAGGCGCCGGGCTGCGAGCCGGGGGCTATATCGGCCGTCAGGTCAAGCGAACGCAAGCGGTTCAACTGATCCAGGCCTTGCTCAAGATCGCGCAGGTACAGCGGCTTGCCGAGCATTCCGGGGAAGGCGCCACCGAGGGACACCGGCAGGCGCTGGTCGGCCAGTTCGATGGACTCGACGTAACCTTCATCGACCACGATATCCAGCGATTGCCCGGCGACCGGAGCGCTGCGCAGGTACGGCCGACTGGCGATGTACCCCGCGTCCACATACAGGCCGGTGATGGTCGCCAACAGATGGTTGATCTGGCCGACGCCCATGCACGACGACAGTTGCGGCTTGATCCGCTCGTCGAGGGTCTTGCTGCTGATCAGGGTGACGCCACCGACACGCGTGCCACTTAGGGGCCAGCAACGTTCATCGGCGGGCACACTGGCGGGGACGGCCGGCGCGACTGGCGCAGGACCAAAGCTGCCGCGCTCCAGTTGCCGGCGACGCTGCTCCAGTTGCAGCTGTTGCAGATCGCGCTGTTGCTGTTGTTGCTGGCGCAGCACTTCCTGGCCTGGGGCGGAAGGCTCTGCCGCCTGGAGTGCAGAAGCACTCAGGCTCAACAACGAAGCCAACAACAGCGTGCAAGGCGAGCAACAACGGCGAGGCACAACGCGAAACGAATACGGCACTCAACATCCCTGTCATCATCAAATGGCTTAATGCCATCCCATCAATGCGAGTGATAGTCAGATCGTTCCTACACAAATGCAAGATGCGTCCTACAACGCTTACATTTCTTAAACAATTGGTTTCCTTATCGTTCCTGTTCGTTCCCGCTGTCATCGCCCTGACGACTGGCAACAGAAATCATTTGCCACAAAATATTACCTACGTCATATTACATGCGTAATAAAGACCCGCTTCCCATAGGTATTTACTCAATGACCAGCATGCCCAGCCTCGAACCCGACGTCGCTGTCCCGGTGAGCACACCCAAGTCTCCCCTGCTCAAACGGTTGATCTTGCTGACGGCGGCCATCGCTGCCCTGGTGTTTGCCGGGCTGTACGCGACGCATTGGTGGACCACCGGGCGTTTCATTGAAGAAACCGACGATGCCTATATCGGCGGCGACGTGACAGTGATCGGCCCGAAAGTCGCGGGGTACATCGAAGAAGTGCTGGTCACCGACAATCAGAAGGTCAAGGCCGGCGACGTGCTGATCCGCCTCGACGCCCGTGACTACCGCGCCAACCTGGCCAGGGCCGACGGCGCGGTGGCCGCCGAAGAAGCGTTGCTGGCCAACCTCGACGCCACCGAACAACTGCAACACGCGGTGATCGGCCAGGCCCGCGCCGGCATCGATGCCGCCGGCGCCGAAACCGCTCGCTCACGGGACGACAATGCGCGCTACAAAAAACTGGTTGGCAGTAATGCGGTCTCGGTGGAAAGCGCCCAACGCGCCGACGCGACGTTCAAAACGGCTCAGGCCCTCAGTTCGAGGGCCCAGGCCGAACTGCTGGCGGCGCAGCGGCAGCTCAACGTGATCGCAACGCAAAAGCAGCAGGCCCGTGCCGCGCTGATGCAGGCCCACGCCGAACGTGATCTGGCGCAACTGAACGTGGGTTACACCGAACTGAAGGCCCCAGTGGACGGCGTAATCGGCAATCGTCGGGCGCGGGTCGGCGCTTATGCCCAGGCCGGTTCGCAACTGCTGTCGGTGGTACCGTCGAGTGGCCTGTGGGTCGATGCCAACTTCAAGGAAGATCAACTGGCGCGCATGAATCCGGGGCAGCGGGTGGTTATTCATGCCGACGTGCTTTCCGGGCAGGCGTTTCATGGTCATCTGGACAGCCTCGCGCCGGCCAGTGGCTCACAGTTCAGCGTGCTGCCGCCGGAAAACGCCACCGGCAACTTCACTAAAATCGTTCAGCGGGTGCCGGTGCGCATCGTGCTTGATCCGGCCGATGGCGTGCTCGGCCACCTGCGTCCGGGCCTGTCGGTCACCGCCGAAGTGGACACTCGCAAGGAATCTGCAACCCCGGCCGTGGCCCGCGCGCCATGAGCCGCGCCCTCGCCGCCCCCGCGCAACCGTTCAATGCCGCGAACATGGCGACGGCGACCAAGGTTTTCGCCTTTGCCTCCATGTGTATCGGCATGTTCATCGCGCTGCTGGATATCCAGATCGTCTCCGCTTCGCTGCGTGACATCGGCGGCGGACTCTCGGCCGGCACCGATGAAACGGCGTGGGTGCAAACCAGTTACCTGATTGCCGAAATCATCGTGATCCCGCTGTCGGGCTGGCTGTCGCGGGTGTTCTCGACGCGCTGGCTGTTTTGCGCTTCTGCGGTGGGATTCACCTTGGCCAGCCTGCTCTGCGGCGCGGCCTGGAACATCCAGAGCATGATCGCCTTCCGTGCCCTGCAAGGCTTTCTCGGTGGTTCGATGATCCCGCTGGTATTCACCACCGCGTTCTTTTTCTTCACCGGCAAACAACGGGTGATCGCGGCCGCGACCATCGGCGCAGTGGCTTCGCTGGCACCGACCCTGGGGCCGGTGATTGGTGGCTGGATCACCGACATTTCATCCTGGCACTGGCTGTTCTACATCAACCTGGTGCCGGGGATTTTCGTCGCGGTGGCAGTGCCGATGCTGGTGAAAATCGACCAGCCGGAACTGTCGCTGCTCAAGGGCGCCGACTACTTGAGCATGGTGTTCATGGCGCTGTTTCTCGGTTGCCTGGAATACACCCTCGAAGAAGGTCCGCGCTGGAACTGGTTCAGCGACAGCACAATTTTGACCACGGCATGGATCAGTGGCCTGGCCGGCCTGGCTTTCATCGGGCGAACCTTGCATGTGGCCAACCCGATCGTCGATTTGCGTGCCTTGAAGGACCGCAACTTCGCCCTCGGTTGTTTCTTCTCGTTCGTCACCGGGATCGGCCTGTTTGCCACCATTTACCTGACGCCGCTGTTCCTCGGCCGGGTGCGCGGCTACGGTGCGCTGGACATTGGTCTGGCAGTTTTCTCCACCGGAGTGTTCCAGATCATGGCGATTCCGCTGTACGCCTTTCTGGCCAATCGCATCGACCTGCGCTGGATCATGATGAGCGGCCTTGGTCTGTTCGCGCTGTCGATGTGGGATTTCAGCCCGATCACCCATGACTGGGGGGCCAAAGAACTGATGCTGCCGCAAGCCTTGCGCGGAATCGCCCAGCAACTGGCCGTGCCGCCAGCGGTGACATTGACCCTCGGCGGACTGGCGCCGGCACGGCTCAAACATGCCTCGGGGCTGTTCAACCTGATGCGAAACCTGGGGGGCGCCATCGGCATTGCCGCGTGTGCGACCATCCTCAACGACCGCACCAACCTGCACTTCACCCGGTTGGCGGAAAACCTCAACAGCACCAACGAAGCGCTGAACCAATGGCTGTCCCAGGTCGGCAATAACTTCGCCGCCCTCGGCCAGAGCGGCGACGCCGGCGTCACCGCCAGCCTGCATCAACTCTGGCTGCTGACCTACCGCGAAGCCCAGACCCAGACCTACGGCGACGCCTTTCTGATGATTATGGTGTGCTTCATCATAGCCACGGCGATGGTGCCCTTGATGCGCAAGGTGCAGCCACCGGCCGCGCCGTCAGCAGACGCTCACTGATCAGGCTTGAGGCATTTTGCGGAAACCCACCGCCAGGCGATTCCAGGCGTTGATGGTGGTAATGGCCACGGTCAGGTCGACCAATTCCTTAGGGCTGAACTCGGACGCCGCCAGTTCGTAGTCCTCATCCGGCGCGTGAGTCTGACTCAGCAGCGTCAGGGACTCGGTCCACGCCAGCGCCGCACGTTCACGCGGGGTGAAGAACGGCGTTTCCCGCCAGGCCGACAGTGTGTACAGACGGCGCTCGTCTTCACCGCCCTTGCGCGCATCGGCGCTGTGCATGTCCAGGCAGAAGGCGCAGCCGTTGATTTGCGAGGTGCGCAGCTTGACCAGTTCGATCAGAGTCTTTTCCAGCGGCAGCTTCGAAACCGCGCCTTCCAGCGCGATCATGGCTTTGAGTGCGTCAGGGGACGCGGTGTAGAAATCGAGGCGAGGTTTCATGGTGGACTCCAATACCAAATGGGGGTGGAGCCAAGTTAATCCCCCACACCCCTCTCACAAATAACCAATATCACCAAAGTCAAGGAGACCATTGGATGTGCCGATGATGGATTGGCGAGCTGAAACGCGGTTTTCCTGCTCACGAACCGCGCAGTGCTCATCCCCGAAGATCCCTACGCCCGACTGCGTAACCAGCGCAAAAACCCTTTCTTCTCCACCACCTTCGGCACTTCCTGGGTCAGGGCCTGCGCCTTGTGCAAGCGGAAATCCAGCAACGCCGTCATCGCTTCGCTGATGTCATGACGCGCATCCAGGCACGGTTTGAGGTAGTCCTTCTCGATGCGATACAAGCTGCAGGCGGTCTTGGCGCTGAACTCCGCCGGCAGCGCGGTATCGGACAAAATCCCGCCCTCGCCGATCACCTCGCCCGGGCCCATGCGCCCGGATTCGAACTTGACCCCGGCCCGGCTCAACTGCACCGAAACCACACCCGATTCGATGATGAACAGGTGATCGCTGACCTCACCCGCCGGCAGGATCATGTCACCGGCGCGGAAGGTTTGCAGGGTCATGTTCTGGCTGAAGGTGTCTTTCTCTTCCTGACGCAGGGTCGAGAAAATGTTCGAACTGTCCAGCAACGCCCGTGGCCGTGACAGGACGGCAGGCGCGTTGGATTCGACGCTCGACAACAGGCTGACACCAGACGCCTGCAAGTGCCGGTACGCCAGGTCGAACAGCAGATTGCGCACCATGCGTTTCTGATCCATGGAGACCACGAAGCCACTGATTTCGTACTCCACGCCACTGGCGCTCGAGCCTTTCAACGCCACACTTGGCGCCGGTTTGCTCAGCAGATAACGGCAACCCTGCATCGCCCGCTCCAACGCGTCGAGCACCGTTTGCGGGCGCGCGTGCGGGCTCAGTTGCAGGCTGATCGAGACGCCGAACATATCGCTCGGCCGGCTGAAATTGATGATCTTGGCCTTGGCCGCCAGCGAGTTGGGAATCACCACCATGCTGCCCTGGGACGTTTGCAGGCGCGTGGCGCGCCAATCGATGTCGGTGACCCGGCCTTCGGTGCCGTCGATGGAGATCCAGTCATCCAGTTGATAGGGTTTGGTGGTGTTGAGGACGATCCCGGAGAACACGTCGCTGAGGGTGCTTTGCAAGGCCAGGCCGACGATGATCGCCAACGCACCGGAGGTCGCGAGCACGCCTTTGACCGGCAGTTCGAGCACATAGGCCAGGGCGGCGATGACGGCGATCAGAAAGATCACCGCACCGAGCAGATCCTGCAGCAACCGCCCCGTGTGCCCGACCCGTTGCATCATCACTGCACCGATCAACACCGTCAGGGTGCGCGCGCCGAACAGCCACCAGCCGATCTGCAACCCCGTGGCCGCCAGGTGCAGCGGTACGTTATCGGCCCAGGGTGCCGGCTCCAGCGGGTTCATGCCTTCGTTGAACAACAAGACGCTGAACAGCGCAAAAATCACCAGCCGCACGACCAGTTTCCAGTTGCTGCCGTTGGCACTGATCAAGCGCCACAAGCCGAGATCAATCAGGATCAGGACCAGCGCGCTGATCAAGGGGTGATTGGTAAGCAGTGACAGCATCAAACAACTCCAGCCATGTACGGATGGGCACAGTGTAGGAGTAAATGCGGATCTGATAACACCTCAAAAAACTGTGGAAGCGAGCCTGCTCGCGATGGCGGTCAGACAGTCACTGAGTCGGTGGCTGTCCTACCGCATTCGCGAGCAGGCTCGCTCCCACAGGGATGAGTGTTGGCACAGCCCAGCGTCAAGATAATGAGCTCAACCGCTCATCTGGCCGAAACGGCCCGACTGGAAGTCAGCAAAGGCCTGATGAATCTCTTGCTCGCTGTTCATCACGAACGGGCCGTGACCGACAATCGGTTCGTCGATCGGCTCGCCGCTGAGCAGCAACACCACGGCGTCATCATTGGCTTCCAGGCTGAGCTGATGGCCATCGCGTTCGAACAACGCCAACTGCCCTTCGCGCATAAGTTCCAGGCCGTTGACCTCAACCGTGCCGCGCAACACCACCAGCGCGGTGTTACGGCCTTCGTGCAGGTCGAGGGTCAACAACTTGCCGCCGTTGAGGCGCAGGTCCCAGACGTCGATCGGCGTGAACGTGCGCGCCGGACCGGTGTGCCCCTCAAACTCGCCCGCGATCAAGCGCAAGCTGCCAGCCTTGTCCTTGAGCGGGAGGTTCGGGATGTCGCCATCGAGAATCGTCTGGTAACCGGCATCGGCCATTTTGTCCCTGGCCGGCAGGTTGACCCACAGCTGCACCATTTCCAGGGTGCCGCCGGTCCTGGCGAACTCTTCGGAGTGAAATTCCTCGTGGAGAATCCCCGACGCCGCGGTCATCCATTGCACATCGCCGGGGCCAATCCTGCCGCCGCTGCCGGTGGAGTCGCGGTGCTCCACTTCGCCCTTGTAAACGATGGTCACGGTTTCGAAACCGCGGTGCGGATGCTGACCCACGCCACGACGCTCGGTGGTCGGGGTGAATTCGGCGGGGCCAGCATGATCGAGCAGCAAAAACGGGCTGATGTGTTTGGCCAGGTTGTCATAGGAAAACAGTGTGCGAACCGGGAAACCGTCGCCGACCCAGTGGGTGCGCGGGCTGGTGTAAATACCGATGATGTTTTTCATCCTGCCTCCAAATTCGTTGTTTGACGCAATGGACTCAGCTTAAGACCGAACGCTTCAATCCACTAGACGGCAAAAATCAGCCTGAGCGTTCTACCTGGAGAACGATGGCAAAGGTTTCGACAGGGCCGGTAATCGGCGAGGAATTGCGCCTGGGCGATAGCGTGTGACGACTCGACACGCGGGGCTGGCGGAGTTTTTATTTCAGACATAATATCGATCGAGATTACAACCATAATATCCGCTCTCGTTCGAGGAACTCATCATGCAAAGCCCCACCCGCGACGCCACCCTCGCCCAATGGATCGCCCAGGAACAGGCCATGCGCTCGCGTCTGGCCGGACCGGGCAGCCTGTCCATGGCTGAGGTCAGCGCGCTGTCACCCGCCGAGTTTTTCCAGGGTATCGGCGACGGCGCACTGCCTTCACCGCCCATCGGCGTCTTGATGGATTTCATCCCCATCGAATGGTCGACCGGGCTGTTCATTTTCCAGGGCACGCCGGATTCGCGGCACTACAACCCGCTGGGCAGCGTGCATGGCGGCTACGCGGCGACCTTGCTGGATTCGTGCATGGGCTGCGCGATTCATACACAGCTTAAGAAAGGCCAGGGGTATACGACGCTGGACTTGCGCATCAGCTACGTCCGGGCGTTGACCGGCGCCAGCGGACCAGTCCGGGCCGAAGGGAAAATTGTGCATCTGGGCCGCTCCACCGCCCTGGCCGAGGGGCGGATTTATGATGTGGATGGACGGTTGTATGCGACGGGGTCGACGACTTGCATGATTCTTGAGGCTCGGGGGTAAGTTCCGAGACCGAGTTGTGGCCATTGCGAGCAGGCTCGCGCCTACAAACGCAACGCCGCCCTGTAGGAGCGAGGCTTGCCCGCGAAGACGGCAGACCAGACACCCTCAATCCTCCAGGCGGCCCCCCGATTCATGACTTGCGGTAAACATTGCTTTGCCCATCCAGCGGTTTTTCCCAGGGAGGCAGCCGGGGATACTCCTGTCCATTCCCACTGCAACCCTTGGAGTCATTGATGTCTATTCCCGCATTCGGTCTTGGTACCTTTCGTTTGCAAGGCCAAGTGGTCATCGATTCGGTGAGCACCGGCCTCGCGCTGGGTTACCGAGTGATCGACACCGCGCAAATCTACGAAAACGAAGCCGAGGTCGGCGAGGCCATTGCCGCCAGCGGTATCGCCCGTGAAGAATTGTTCATCACCAGTAAAATCTGGATCGCCAATTTCGCCAAAGACCGGTTGATCGACAGCCTCAAAGAAAGCCTGCGCAAACTGCAGACCGATTACCTGGACCTGACGCTGATCCACTGGCCGTCCCCGGACGATCAAGTGCCGGTCGAAGAGTTCATGGGCGCCTTGCTCGAAGCCAAGCGACTGGGCCTGACCCGGCAGATCGGCGTCTCCAACTTCACCGTCGAGCTGATGCAAAAAGCGATTGCAGCGGTCGGTGCCGAGAACATCGCGACCAACCAGATCGAGCTGCACCCGTACCTGCAGAACCGCAAGGTCGTTGAGTTTGCCCGCCGCCAGGGCATCCAGATCACGTCCTACATGACCCTGGCCTACGGCGAAGTGTTGAAAGACCCGGTCATCCAGCAAATCGCCGCTCGTCTTCAGGCTACCCCGGCCCAAGTCACGCTGGCCTGGGCCATGCAGTCGGGGTACGCGGTTATCCCCTCTTCCACCAAACGCGCCAACCTGCAAAGCAATCTGAAAGCCTGTGACCTGCAGTTGAGCGAAGCCGACATGGCGTTGATCGCCGGCCTGGATCGCGGCCATCGATTGACCAGCCCCAAAGGTATCGCGCCGCACTGGGATTAAGTGTCAGCCCGTCTCAAGGCTCTGATCGAGACTTCGCATGGCGTCCTGCAATTGATCGACGGCTTCGTCGATCGATGTCGCACGACCTTCGGCGCAGGCGCGTTCCAGCGCCTTGCACCTTTCGATCAACCGTTGGGCCCGGACCATGCGCGCACCGCCCTTGATACGGTGCGCCAGGTCTCGCAGACCCGGGAGATTGTTGTCGGCGTGTGCTTGAAGCAGATGTTCGCGGTCGTTGCGATTGGTTATTGCCAGTTCACGCAGCAATTGATTGATCAACGTCCGGTCTTCTCCGACGTATTGCTCCAGCTCGCTCAAATCGATCTCGGATGATGGGGGTTGTTCGTTCGTCGTCTCTGCAAACCGGTCGGCCAACCAACTACTCAGATCCGCCAGCCGAATCGGCTTGAACAGACAATCGTCCATGCCCGCTTCCAGGCACCGGACCTTTTCCTCAGGCTGCGCATTGGCGGTAAAACCCAGGATCAGCGTCGGCAGCAGGCCATACGCGTGCTCTTCATCGCGTATCTCACCGGTCAATTCATAACCGCTGAGCTTCGGCATATTGCAGTCAGTGATGACCACATCAAACTCGTGTGTACGCCACAGTTCCAGCCCTCGCTCTCCCTCTTCGGCCTCCATCACGCGATGCCCCAGGTAGCTCAGCTGGCTTGAGAGCAACAGGCGATTGGCCGGGTAATCGTCAATCACCAGAATGGTCAGTGGCCGCGTGGGTATCGGTGATCCGCTGTCGACTGATGCACAGGGTGGTAACGGCTTCAACGCCATCAGCGAAAGGCTGATGTCGACTTGCGAGCCTTGGCCGAGGACGCTGCGCAGCACCAGCCGCCCCCCCATCATTTCGCACAACGCCTGACTGATCACCAACCCCAGCCCGGACCCCATGCTCGCGGATTGCTGGCTGTTACCGGCCTGAACGAACGGACTGAACAAGCGTTTCTGGTCAGCTGCGCTGATGCCGATGCCGGTGTCTTCAATGCGCACATTGACCCCCAGATGCCCTGACAATCCGGGCACCACACTTAACGTCAAACTCACCTCACCCTCACGGGTGAACTTGATCGCGTTGCTCAACAGGTTGGACAGCACCTGCTTGAAGCGCGTGGGGTCGATCAGCACCTCACGGTCGCTGCGCGGGTCCAGATCGACGCGCCACGCCAAGTGCCTTTCCCGGGCAAGTCCTTCAAAGACCCGACAGATCGACGCCACCAGATCACGCAGATTGGCACGTTCGGGCGTCAGCGATAAACGCCCGGACTCAATGCGCGCGATATCCAGAATGTCGCCGATCAACGCCAGCAACTGCTGAGCAGCCGTAGCGGCGACCTCAAGGGATCGGCGATCGGCAACGCCCTCTTCAGCCCGCTTCCAGGCCATTTCCAGAAACCCGATCAGGGCACTCATCGGTGTGCGGATTTCATGGCTCATGGTTGCCAAAAAAGTGGTTTTGGCACGGTTGGCATCGTCCGCAACGTCCTTGGCCTGCTGCAACTGCTGCAGCCACTGCTGGCGTTGGCGAATTTGCCGACGCTGCCAGGCGATCCATCCCAAGGCCAGCAACAACAACGCCCCGGCCGCCGCAAACCCCTGCAAAATAGCTCGCCGATGGCGCAGCCAATAACTGTCATCGACCACCGCATCACTGCTCCAGCGGGCGACCAGATCGTCCATTTCCTCGGGCGAAATGCTCAGCAAGGCCTTGTTCAAAATCGAGTTCAACACCGATTCATCACGGCCGGTTGCCATCGAGATGCGCGCCGGTTCATCGCCCACGGTACTGCTGATGCGTAAACGTCCCTGGTAATACCGGGCAATCAGGTAACGGGTCATGAACAATGAACTGAGCGCGGCATCGGCCTGTCCCTTCGCCACCGACTCCAGACCTTCGGCCGGGTTTTGTACGTCCACCATCTGCACCTGCGGTGACCGTGCCTGAATGAACGCGCGCATGGGGTGACGGGGATAAATCGCCAGGCGCTTACCGGCCAGATCGCCCAGCGTCTGTGGACTACCGGAGGTGGTCGCACTGACCAGCGTGTAGGGATTGACTGCATAGGACCGGGTAAAGTGCAGCCCGGATACGCCTTCGGTCGTGGGAATGATGGCGGGCAAGATGTCAATCTCGCCGGCCTTGAGTCGCTGGATCTGCTGGTCCAGGGATTGGCCTCGCAACACGTTGAAATTCAAACCGCTGCGCTGGCTGATGAGCGTCAGCATTTGCGCCGCCAACCCGCTGAATCGGCCCTCGGGATCGTAGAACGTCAAGGGCGCAAAATTCTCCACAACCCCCACATTGACCGTCGGATGCTGATCCAGCCAGCGCTGTTCACTCTCACTCAGATCCACGCGTTGCTGTCCCGCCACTTTCGCCCTGCCGGCGCTCCAGCGCTGCTCGATGATAGAGCGCTGCTCCATGGGGATCGCCACCAGCGCCTTGTCGATGAGGTCCTTCAGCGCCAGGTTGTCCCGAGCCAGCGCGAAGCCGAACGGGTTAGCGTCGAGGCTGGCCGGCCCCATCAGTTGAATGTCATTGAGGTAGTTATTGTTGATCAGGTAATTGGCGCTGAAGATGTCTACGAGGGATACGTCAACCTGCCCATACGCCACCGCCCCGAGCGCATCGAGCGTCGAAGGATAACGTTGCAGGCTGGCCTGGGGATAGAACGATTCAACGGTCTGCGCCGGCAGGTAATCATCGGCCATGGCAATGCGCTTACCCGCCAGATCCACGGGCATGTGCTCGTCCAGTCGGGTGACCAGCATCGGCTGGTCTTCAGCATAAGCGCTGGACAGGATCAGCTCGGGGTCGGCCAGTTCAAAGTTGTTCGAAGTGCCCAGCAGATCCAGTTCGCCGAATCTAAGCGCCTCCATGGCCGCTTCTCGGGTGACATAACGCAGCACTTCGATCTGTACGTTCAGCAGTTGCGCAACGAGTATGGCGTAATCGGCGGTGATGCCTTCCAGCTCGTCGTGATTGCGCGTCACTTCGAACGGCGGGTAGTCCGGCCCGCTCACCCCGAGGCGCAACACACGCTTGTTGCGCAGCCATTGCCGGTCTTGTTCATCCAGATCGACCGCGTAGCCCTCCACCGTGGAACGCCCCAGCAATTGCAAGCGCTCAGGCTCGCCGGCGATAGCCGATACCGCCGGCACGAGACATAACATGAGGCGCAGCAGCCATACACGCACGGTCAGGCGCACTCAGATCAGGTTATTGCGTATGGCGAAGTCCCGCAGATGCACTGCCGCCACAACCCCCAGTTTTATGACCAAGCGTGTTTTGTAGGTGCTGACGGTTTTGTGGCTCAGGTTCATGGCTTCGGCGATCGCTTTGTTGGAAAAGCCTCGGGCAAGGTATTGCAAGATGGTCAACTCGCGGTTGGACAGTGTATCGATCAACTTTTTTTCGCTGTGTTGCAGCGGGTTCATCGGTCTGGACAGCAACTGCGAAAAGTAGGTGTAGCCCGCCATCAACGCGTGCACAGCCTTTTGCAATTGCTCCAGGCTGTTGTTTTTTGAGACATACGCCAACGCGCCGCCGCGCATGCATCGCTCCTGGAAAAACAGTGGATCGAGGGAGGTGAACACCAGCACTACGCATTTCCAGTCGCAGGCCTTGATTCGCTCCAGCAGGTCCAGGCCGTTGCCGCCGGGCATCACCAGATCCAGGATCAGCAGATCCACTTGTTGCTCACGGAGTGTGGTCAACGCTTCCCCAACGCTGGCCGCCTCATGAATCTGCTTGAAGCCTTCCCGCCCAAGTACAAGTTTCACTGCGGCGCGAACCACCGGATGATCGTCCACAATCATCGCTCTCTTCATGGCAACTCCCTGTGCAAAAACTCAACGAATGCCCGTCGGATAACGCCGGGGCAGACGCAACGGCTGCGCCAGGACTGTTGCATGGGAGAAAGGCAGAATCTACCTGTCAGAAATGACAGTACCGACGAACGGTATGCGGCAATCACCCGGCGTACCGCTGATTACGCTCCTGCGACGATGGATCAATGATCGCCAGCAACGTCTGAATACAACGCAGATCAGGCAGCGCCGCGTGACTCACCTGAACCTTGGGTCGCGAGTTGGCCGGGATCGTCGGCAACTGTGCCCGTTGGCCGTCGAAAATCAGTGCGTGGCGAACCTGCCGGTTATCGAGAAAATAGCTGAGCAAATCCAGTTCGCCTGCCGCCAGCGCGGCATTGACGACCACCAGGTCGAACGGCTCGCAACCGTACTCGACCAGAGTCAGCATTGAAGCAAGGTCCTGCACCGGCGCCACGCGGTAATAATCGAGCTGATTGAACAGCCGCTCGATCAGCATCCGGTGAAAGTGTTGCTCGTCGGCGATCAAGATGCGCAAGGCTTTATTCGGCATCGTAGCCTCATGTGTGAATAGCTGATTTTTGAAGCGGCGAGGCTACGGGAGGCGCACAGATGTTTCTGTAGGACTTTTCCTAAAAGACCGCAGTTTCCGGCCATTACTGCCATCCAAACCGCCGAATGTAGAAACCCATCACTGCCTGAGTCAGCCCCATGTACGCCAGCAGAATCAGCGGCAGGAACACGAAATACAGCGACGGCAACGCCTGAAGCTTGAAGTAGTGCGCCAACGGCCCCATCGGCAGGAATATCCCCACGGCCATGATGACCCCGGTCATGACCATCAACGGCATGGCTGCGCGGCTTTGCAGGAACGGGATTTTCGGCGTGCGGATCATGTGCACGATCAAGGTCTGAGTCAGCAGCCCGACCACGAACCAGCCGGACTGGAAGAGCGTTTGATGGACCGGGGTATTGGCGTCGAATACGTACCAGGTCCAGGGCTGGCCGCGATCGGGATTTCCGCTGCTCGCTTATCGGCGAGACAACGGCAAGAGGCTGCGCGTTATCTTGCCGGGAAGGTGCCGGTTATCGAAACCGGCCGACTACTGTCACTCGAACAAGTACCCACTGAGGGTCTCCGCTATTGATGAAAACGCGCGATGCTTACGCCCCGATTTCTGGAGAGTAAACGAAGGAGCGGCGGCGGGTGGGGGAATTGCGGGGTTCTTCAGGAAGGGTTCAGCTTTCAATATTTGTGGTGTTCTTCAGGGCCCATCGCGAGCAGGCTCGCTCCCGCATCAGGCCTGCAGACACAGGTCCATTGTGGGAGCGAGCCTGCTCGCGATGACGGGTCAACAGACACAGAAAATTTAACTGGCAGTGGCCAACAACAAATCCACCACCGACCGGCTATGCCCACGGTGCTTGCCATGGTCATACAACGACCCGGCAATCTCATCCGCGCGTATCGGCAGGATCGACAACAGCGTGTCGCTCAAACCGTGGCTCGCCTGGCAGAAGCCCTGCATATAGATGCCGGCCTTGCAGCGCTCGTCGGTGATCAGCTTGTAGTTGCGATCCACCTCGAAATCACCCAGGTATTGCTCCAGCGGCGCCAGCAGTTTACGGTGCATCTGGCGCTCGTAGCCGGTGGCCAATACCACGGCATCGTACAGACGAACCGAGACTTCACCGGTGGCATTGTTGCGCACCGCCAGCTCGATGCCGCGCTCGGTGGCGGTGGCTTTTTCGATGGTGGTCAGCGTACGGAAGGTGTGACGCGCGATACCCGAGACTTTCTGGCGATAGAAGATGCCGTAGATGCGTTCGATCAGGTCAATGTCCACCACCGAATAGTTGGTGTTGTGGTACTCGTTGACCAGACGCTCACGCTCGCTGCTCGCCTGCTGGAACACCAGGTCGGTGAACTCCGGCGAGAACACTTCGTTGACGAACGGGCTGTCATCCGCCGGCTTCAGCGCCGAGCCACGCAGGATCATGTCGACCTGCACCGACGGGAAGCTGTCGTTCAAATCGATGAAGGCTTCCGCCGCGCTCTGGCCGCCGCCGATGATTGCGATGCTCATCGGCTGATTGTTCACGCAAGGCTGTTTGGCCATCTGCGCCAGGTACTGCGAGTGGTGGAACACGCGGCCGTCATCCTTGAGCGCCTTGAACGCTTCGGGAATGCGCGGCGTACCGCCGGCACTGACCACCACCGAACGGGTGGTGCGCACGTGTTGCTGCCCTTGGGTATCGCGAGAGATCACCCGCAGCGCCTCGACCTGCTGGTTGTGCAGCACCGGCTCGATGGTCAGCACTTCTTCGCCATAGCGGCTCTGGGCTTCAAACTGGCCGGCGACCCAGCGCAGGTAGTCGTTGTACTCCATGCGGCACGGGTAGAAGGTGCCGAGGTTGATGAAGTCCACCAGACGTCCGTGATGCTTAAGGTAGTTAACGAACGAATACGGGCTGGTCGGGTTGCGCAGGGTCACCAGGTCCTTGAGGAAGGAGATCTGCAACTCGCTCTGGGTCACCAGGGTGTTGCCGTGCCAGCGATAGTCCGCCTGCTTGTCGAGAAACAGAACATCCAGCTCGCCCTGGCTCGGCCCGCGCTCTTGCAGAGCGATGGCCAGCGCCAGGTTCGAAGGGCCGAAACCGACGCCGATCAGGTCGTGAACGATGGGCGATGCAATTGCCTGTGTCATTTCCAGTGTCCTCTGGATGAACCCCTCAACAAGGGGAATAAGCCTAAGTGACCTGATGCAGGACAGCAGGTCGTCTGTTGAGTAGGAACGAGGACAATGAAAAAAAATTTAGAGAGAAGGGATCAATGGGCGTCCCACTGTCGCATCCGCACGCGGCAATGCTTCATGGCATTGACGATGTGCTTCTCCACCAGCGCGCGCGAGATACCGAGGTGCTCTGCAATTTCCGGGTGCGACAGGCCGTCGATCTTGCGCAGCAGAAAACTTTCGCGACACAGCCGCGGCAATTCCGCCAGGGCACGCTGGAGCATTTCCAGGCGCTGGCCATGATCGAGGCAGTTGTGCGGGGACGGGGTGAAGTAGCGCTCTTCGTTGTCGAGCACGTCCAGCGATTCAACCTGGCGCAAGGCATTGCGGCGATGATCGTCGATCACCAGGTTCAGCGCGGTGCGATAAAGGAAGGCCCGGGGCTGCTCGATCGGTGTGTCACTGGAACGCTCCAGCACCCGCAGATAAGCGTCATGCACCACATCTTCGGCCACCTGACGGTTGCCTAGCCTGGCGTTCAGGAAACACACCAGCTCGCGATAGTAGTTTTCCAACATGACTCCCGGCCGCACAGGGTGCGGTTTCTATCCTTGAGCCACTTCCGCGACCGCACAAATGGGCAGTGGCAAGATGGTGGCAGTTCGAGTCGCGTAATTTATAGTAATTCTCATATAGATTTAAAGTGTTGCTTTGACTTACCTGATAAATAGTCATGCGCTACACCTGTAACGGTATGTGTCCGCACCTAAATTCCCCGCGACATTCCTCGTTTACAGGACAGCTCCCCGTGTCTGTCGGCTCCCCGACAGCGTTCGCCTGCCGCCGCTTTTCGTGCGCAGGATGAACGACGGGCCGATACCCATTGGCCGGAACCCTGCATGAAACGTCCCCGACAGACCCGACGCGCCCTGCTTGTAGCACTTTGTCTGATCCCCGTTATCGCCATCGCCGCCTGGCAAGTGATCCCACCGGGCCGGGATAAATTCGCCACCGTGCAAGTCAGTCGTGGCGACATTGAAAGCAGCGTCACCGCGTTGGGCACCCTGCAGCCCCGGCGTTATGTCGACGTGGGTGCGCAGGCGTCCGGGCAGATCCAGAAGATTCATGTGGAGGTCGGCGACGTCGTCAAGGAAGGCCAGCTGCTGGTGGAGATCGATCCGTCCACCCAGCAGGCCAAGCTCGACGCCGGCCGGTTCTCCATCGAGAACCTCAAGGCGCAGCTCCAGGAACAACGAGCCCAGCATGAACTGGCCCGGCAGAAATTCCAGCGCCAGCAGAACCTCAAGGCCGGCGGCGCGACCCGCGAAGAAGACGTGCAAACCGCCCAGGCCGAACTGCGTGCCACCCAGGCGCGCATCGACATGTTTCAGGCGCAGATCCGTCAGGCCCAGGCCAGCCTGCGCAGCGATCAGGCCGAACTCGGTTACACGCGGATTTACGCACCGATGGCCGGCACCGTGGTCGCCCTCGACGCCCGGGTCGGCCAGACCCTCAACGCCCAGCAGCAAACACCGTTGATTCTGCGCATCGCCAAGTTGTCGCCAATGACGGTGTGGGCCGAAGTTTCGGAAGCCGACATCGGCCACGTCAAACCCGGCATGACCGCCTGGTTCACCACCCTCAGCAGCGGCAACCGGCGTTGGAGCAGCACCGTGCGGCAGATTCTGCCGGTGCCGCCCAAGCCACTGGACCAGACTAGCCAGGGCGGCGGCAGCCCGGCCAGTTCGAGCAAAAGCGGCAGCGCGCGCGTGGTGCTGTATACGGTGTTGCTGGACGTCGATAACGCCGACAACGCGCTGATGGCGGAAATGACCACCCAGGTGTTCTTCGTTTCGGATCAGGCAAAAAACACCCTGACCGCGCCGGTCGCGGCGCTGCAGGCCGGCACTGAAGCGAATAGGCAAATTGCCCAGGTCGTCGCTGAAAACGGCAATATCCAGCAGCGCGACGTGCGCACCGGCATCAGCGATCGTCTGCGGGTACAGATCCTCGACGGTTTGCAGGAAGGCGATCACCTGCTGATCGGCACGGCCGACGGGAGTGGCGGCTGAATGCAGACGCCTCTGATCGACCTGCAGGACATCCGCAAAGCCTACGGCGGCGGCGATTCACCGCAAGTTCACGTGTTGCGCGGCATCGACCTGTCGATTCATGCCGGGGAATTCGTGGCGATTGTCGGCGCGTCCGGCTCCGGCAAATCGACGCTGATGAACATCCTCGGTTGCCTCGACCGCCCGACCTCGGGCGAATACCGGTTCGCCGGGCAAAACGTCGCCGCCCTCGACAGCGACGAGCTGGCTTGGCTGCGCCGCGAAGCCTTTGGCTTTGTGTTCCAGGGTTATCACCTGATCCCGTCCGGCTCGGCCCAGGAAAACGTCGAGATGCCGGCCATCTACGCAGGCCTGCCCGCCGCCGAACGCCATGCCCGCGCCGCCGCCCTGCTCGACCGCCTCGGCCTGGCGTCGCGCACCGGCAACCGCCCGCACCAGCTCTCCGGCGGCCAGCAACAACGGGTGTCGATTGCCCGCGCCTTGATGAACGGCGGCCACATCATCCTCGCCGACGAACCCACCGGCGCCCTCGACAGCCACAGCGGCGCCGAGGTCATGACCCTGCTCGACGAACTGGCGAGCCAGGGCCACGTGGTCATCCTCATCACCCACGACCGTGAAGTCGCGGCCCGGGCCAAGCGCATCATCGAAATCCGCGACGGGCTGATCATCAGCGACAGCGCGGTGGACAACCCTCAAGCACAAACCTCGGCCAACCCCGGTGCGCTGCAAGCGGTGGATCTGCGCAAGCGCCTGACCGAAGGCGCCGAAGCGACCGGGGCCTGGAAAGGCGAACTGATCGACGCCGTACAAGCGGCGTGGCGGGTGATGTGGATCAACCGCTTTCGCACCGCGCTGACGCTGCTCGGCATCATCATCGGCGTGGCGTCGGTGGTGGTCATGCTGGCCGTCGGCGAAGGCAGCAAACGCCAGGTCATGGCGCAAATGGGCGCCTTCGGCTCAAACATCATTTATCTCAGTGGCTCATCACCCAACCCGCGAACACCGCGAGGCATCGTCACCCTGAATGACGTCGCGGCGGTGGGAAGCCTGCCGCAGGTGACGCGGATCATGCCGGTCAACGGCCAGGAGGCCGGGGTGCGTTTCGGCAACCTCGACCACTTGAGCTACGTCGGCGGCAACGACACCAATTTCCCGGCCATCTTCAACTGGCCGGTGGTGCAAGGCAGCTATTTCACCCAGGACGATGAACGTAACGCCGCCGCAGTGGCAGTGATTGGCCACAAGGTGCGGACCAAGTTGCTCAAGGACGTGGCCAACCCGATCGGCGAGTACATCCTGATCGAAAACGTGCCGTTCCAGGTGGTCGGCGTGCTCGCCGAAAAAGGCGCCAGCTCCGGCGACTCCGACAGCGACGACCGCATCGCCATCCCCTACTCCGCCGCCAGTGTGCGGCTGTTCGGCACGCATAATCCCGAATACGTGGCTATCGCCGCTGCCGACGCACGCAAGGTCAAGGAGACCGAAATCGCCATCGAGCAATTGATGCTGCGCCTGCACAACGGCAAGAAGGATTTCGAACTGACCAACAACGCCGCGATGATCCAGGCCGAAGCGCGCACGCAAAACACCTTGTCATTGATGCTCGGCTCGATTGCCGCCATCTCACTGCTGGTCGGCGGCATCGGGGTGATGAACATCATGCTGATGACCGTGCGCGAGCGCACGCGGGAGATCGGTATCCGCATGGCCACCGGCGCCCGTCAGCGCGACATCCTGCGCCAGTTCCTGACGGAAGCGGTGATGCTTTCGGTGGTCGGCGGTCTCGCCGGGATTGCCCTGGCGCTGATCGTCGGCGGCGTGCTGATCCTCAGCGAAGTCGCGGTCGCGTTCTCTTTGATAGCGGTGCTCGGCGCCTTCGCCTGCGCCCTGGTCACCGGTGTTGTCTTCGGCTTCATGCCGGCCCGCAAAGCTGCCCGACTCGATCCGGTCACGGCCCTTACCAGTGAATGATCTCTCCATGAAGCCGCAACTGAGTTTACTGACCCTCTGCCTGTTGCTCGGCGCCTGCGGCACGCCCGCCCAGCGCCCGGACAGCGGCCTCCAGCCACCCGACGCCTGGCAATCGCCGCACACGCAAGACGCCACCCGCAACAACCTGCAATGGTGGACGCGGTTTGGCAGCCCACAGCTGGATCAACTGATCGAACAGGCGCGGGTCGGCAGTTACGACCTGGCCGCGGCCATCGCGCGGGTGCGCCAGGCGCAGGCCGAGACGGTGGTTGCCGGTGGCTCGCTGCTGCCGGAGGTCAAGGCTGGCCTCAACGCCAATCGGCAAAAACTGCTGCGCGGCAACGGTTACAGCCAGCTCGACGCCGACAGCGAAAACAAGGCCGTCGATTACTTCAACGCGAGCCTCAGCGCCACTTACGAAATCGATTTCTGGGGTGGTCAACGGGCCTCCCGTGACAGCGCGCAATTCGCTTTGCAGGCCAGCGAGTTTGATCAGGCCACCGTGGAATTGACGCTGCTCAGCGGCGTCGCCAACACCTACGCGCAGGCCTTGTCGCTGCGCGAGCAAAGCCGCATCGCCGAGCTGAACCTGGCCAACGCGCAGAACGTATTGAAACTGGTGCAGACGCGATTCGATTCAGGGTCCGCAACGGCACTTGAGCTGGCGCAGCAGAAGAGCCTGGTGGCCGCGCAACAACGGCAGTTGCCGCTGGTGCAGCAACAGGCTCAAGACGCGCTGATCGGTCTGGCCGCCCTGCTCGGCCGGCCGGTTCAGCAACTGGCGCTGGGGCAGGAGCGCTTTGATCAGCTGTCATGGCCGACCATAGCGGCCGGCGCCCCCAGCGAACTGCTCACCCGCCGCCCGGACATCGCCCGCGCCGAAGCGCAACTGGCCGCCGCACAAGCCGACGTCACCGTCGCCCGCGCGGCGATGCTGCCGAAGGTGACGTTGAGTGCCGAACTGGGGTCGGGGGCGAACCGGGCGGCAGATATTCTGCGCAGTCCTTTCTACAACCTCACCGCCGGATTGCTTGCGCCGATCTTCAACAATGGTCGCTTGGGCGCCGAGCGCGACAAAGCCACGGCCCGCCAGGAAGAACTGCTGGAAACCTATCGCGGGGCGATCATCAACGGCTTCGCCGACGTGGAAAAAGCCCTCAACAGCATTCGCGGGCTGGATGCACAGCGACAGTGGCAAAGCGAGGAACTGAGCCAGGCGCAGACCGCCTTCAATATCGCGCAAAGCCGTTATCAGGCCGGAGCCGAGGATTTGCTGACCGTGCTGGAGACCCAGCGCACGCTGTATGCGGCGCAGGATCTGAATGTGCAGCTGCGGTTGTCACGGTTGCAGGCGAGTATTGCGCTGTACAAGGCGTTGGGTGGCGGGTGGCAGGTTCTGTGATTTGAGATGCCAGTGAGGGCCGCTTCGCGGGCAAGCCTCGCTCCTACAGGTACATATGATGCCCTTGTAGGAGCGAGGCTTGCCCGCGAAGAACGATAACCCGGTCTATCGGTTTAGCTGGCAATCGGCCTGGCCTTCAAATGCCGCGCATACCAAGGCCGCTGCGGCACTTTGCGGAACAGGTCCGCCAGCTTTTTATCGTCTTCACCAAAGGTGATGCGCAACGCCAGTTTCATGGTTTCCGGGTCCATCTCGACCGACTTGCCCATCTGCAACCCCGGCGTCGTGCTGCAACCATGGGTGCTCGGCCCCAGCCACGGATCAGCCACCTCGACCCAGCGCCCCGGCGCAAACCACGCCACACCGTTGACCTCCAGCCGACTCACCTCCCCCGGATGAAAACGCTCGTGGGCGCGAAACCAGTCTTCCAGGCGATCGTCGATCCAGCCGTGAAAATGCCAGAACACCGGGTTCACGTGGGATGAAAACGGGTCGCCGAGGAAGTCGTTTTCCGGCGCATACCAGCGCGCGGAAAAGTCCGCCGGATCCCTCGCGAACGGCACCGGCTGGCCATTGGACGGATCACGCGGCACCGACGCCCAGCGCATATGCAGCCAGTCGTGCAGCCCCAGCTCGACCTCTGAACCGAACTGCCCAAGGGTGAGTTTCGACAGATAACGCGGATCCCGATAGCGCGACTCCCAGACCTGGAAGTTGCTGTGATACGTCTCAGCGGTCTTGATGTCGCTGACCCATTGCGAATATTCGGCATCGTCGTCGGCCTGCCAGGTCGGTGGCAATGCGGTGCCGTCATGGTTGTCGCAGTAATTGGCGAAACCGATGCGATCCCGGGCCAGTTCCGGCTGCGGCAGTGGAAAATGCTGCCATGACGGCAAATTCTGCATCGAACGCGCCGTGCCCAGCATGTGCCGGTGCATGAAGAAAAAGTCCACGCCTGAACCGTTGCGATCCTTTCGCGCGCCACGGGCATCACGCTCCTTGTCCCGCGGGCCGGGCTGCCAGCCGATACCGCGCAGGGCGTTGCGCTTGTCTTCGGAGAGGGTGTGCCACTTGTCCCGGGAGGCATGCCAGAGCTGGTGAAACAGCCGATGTTCGGCGGACACCAGCCACGCCAGCAGCGGCGCGTTGAGACCGGTTCGCTCGCGAGCTTCGGGAAACACCCGCTTGACCGCGATGAAGCGATTGTCTTGTGCGGTCATCATCAACGGGCGATCGAGGTTCAACACCCGGCCACTGAGGGTGCCGCTGCCTGCGTTGCCGAAACCGGCCCAGACTTCGTCCAGCGACATGCTGAATTCGTAATCTGGCGTGCCTCTGGCGGCGGTGGCACTGACCAGCCGCCAGCTCAGCTCGGCCGGTTTGGCTTCTGCCAGATCGCCCAGCACCCGGTAGCGCGGCTCATCGCTGGAGCGTAAACGCTGGGCGGTGTCGAGGAATCCGATCAGGCCGCGACCTTTGTGGCCGACGTCGAGAAACACTTCCAGCCCGTCCCGTGGCAAGCCTTCGATACCGGCGTCACGCCCTTCGAAACGAATCTGCCAGACGCCACGCAAGGTGTTCGCCAACTGCTGGCCGGCGACATCCGCCACATCGAATGAAGCTTCGCCGGGGGTGATCGTCGGATCCGGTTTCGTCCATTCGCGATGCCCATAAAAAGCCGCAGGCACGGCGGCGCCGGTGAGCGCCAGGCCTGCCATGAACCATCGTCGAGAAATCGTCATTGCCCTACCTGTGTCAGCCATGAAGCAGGCTTTATCCAAGCTAGAACGTTTGTTGCCTGCAAAAATTTACAAGCTTCGCGGGCAAGCCTCGCTCCTACAGGTCCTGCATTAACCCGTAGGAGCGAGGCTTGCCCGCGAAGAGGCCATCAGTCCCACTAAATTTCCAACCGGACCACTCGTTCTTCCCAGATAGCAAAGGCCCCTGCGCCCGCACCGGGGCGACGAACCTGACTGAGATGGCAATGACAAAACCACGTTCGAAAAAGGCTCTCTACATCGGCCTGCCGCTGGCCCTGGCGATCAGTGCCGGGGCAGGCTACGCGGCCTGGGATTACTGGTTCAAGGACAATCCAGGCTACCCGGCCAAGGTGATGAAACAGGCCGATGAGTTGCAAGAGCGCATCCTCTCGTTCGACAGCCACGTCACCGTACCGCTGGACTTCGGCACCGCCGGCAATGAAGCGGACAAGGACGGTACCGGGCAATTCGACCTGGTCAAGACCGGCCGCGGTCGCTTGTCCGGCGCGGCCCTGACGATTTTCGGCTGGCCGGAAATCTGGAACGGCGCCAACGCCCCGCATCGCCCCACCGCCGGCTTCGTCGACGAAGCCCGGTTCGAGCAGGAAACCCGCTACAAAATCATCAGCACGATGGTTCGCGACTTCCCCAACCAGGTTGCCATTGCCTACACCCCGGACGATTTCCGTCGCCTGCACGGCGAAGGCAAGTTCGCGATCTTCATGAGCATGCTCAACGCCTACCCGCTGGGCAACGACCTGACCGCGCTGGACACCTGGGCCGCTCGTGGCATGCGCATGTTCGGTTTCAGTTACGTGGGTAACAACGCCTGGGCGGATTCGTCCCGACCGCTGCCGTTCTTCAATGATTCGCGCGACGCCCTTGGGGGCCTGTCGGAGATCGGCAAACAAGCGGTGCATCGTCTCAACGATCTGGGCGTGATCATCGACGTGTCGCAGATGTCGACCAAAGCCCTGGAGCAAGTCGCCCAGTTGAGCCGCACGCCGATGGTCGCCTCGCACTCGGCACCGCGCGCCCTGGTGGACATCCCGCGCAACCTCAGCGACCAGGAAATGCAGCTGATCAAGAACAGCGGCGGCGTGGTGCAGATTGTCGGCTTCCCGACCTACATCCGTCCGCTGAGCCAGGCCACCCAAGACAAACTCAACGCCCTGCGCGCACGCTTCGACCTGCAACCGCTGCAAGGCCTGGAGATGGCGCTGATGCCGGGCGACCCGGTGATCACCGTCTGGTCCGAGCAACGTTTCGGCGAGTACGCCAGCCAGCTCTACGCCATCGTCGACGAAGAACCGAAAGCCACCCTCAAGGACTACGGCGACGCGATTGATTACGCGGTAAAAAAAATCGGTATCGACCACGTCGGCATCAGTTCCGATTTCAACGACGGCGGCGGTCTGGAGGGCTGGAAGGATGTGAGCGAAGCTCGCAACGTGACGGCCGAGCTGATCAGTCGCGGCTACAGCGAGGCCGATATCGCCAAGCTTTGGGGCGGGAATTTCCTGCGGGTCTGGGACCAGGTGCAGAAGTCGTCCAGACCGGTGGCAAAAAACTGATGTCCTCTTTTGCAAAAGCGAACCGAGCTCATGACTAACCGCCGTTCATTCCTCAAGCAGGCCGGTATTCTCGCGGCTGGCCTGCCCCTGAGTGCTGCCGTGAATCTGCCGGCACTGGCTGCCAATCCACCGCCACTGTCCAAGGACAAATGGGCGCAATTGCGTTCATTGTTCGACCAGGATCCGGACTACCTGCACTTCGCCAATTTCCTGGTGACGTCCCACCCACGTCCGGTGCGTGAGGCGATTGAACGCCACCGCGCCAACCTCGACCGCAACCCGGGGCTGGCAATGGATTGGGACCTGGGCGAAACCGAAAAACGCGAGCACGCGGTGCGCGTCTGGGCCGGTCATTACCTCAAGGCCAAGCCTGAGCAAATCGCACTGACCGGCAGCACCACAGAAGGTCTGTCGCTGATCTACGGCGGCATCCATGTGCGCCCGGATCAGGAAATCCTCACCAGCGAGCACGAACACTACGCCACCAATTACGCTCTGGGCTATCGCCAGCAAAAGGACGGGGTCAAGGTGCGCAAGCTCAAGCTGTTCGAGAACAGCCACAACGTTTCAGCGGATGAGGTGCTGGGTTCGATTGCCAAAGGCATTCGCCCTGAGACCCGCGTGCTGGGAATGACCTGGGTGCAGTCCGGCAGCGGCGTGAAGCTGCCGATTGGTGAGATCGGCAAGCTGGTGGCGGAGCGCAATCGCAATCGTGAGGAAAAGGACCGCATCCTGTATGTGGTCGATGGCGTGCACGGTTTCGGCGTCGAAGAGCTCGACTTCCCAGACATGCACTGCGACTTTTTCATCGCCGGCACCCACAAATGGATGTTCGGCCCGCGCGGCACCGGGATCATCTGCGCCCGTTCAGCCGAGCTCAAGAATGTGACGCCGACGATTCCGACCTTCTCCGAAGCGACCACGTTCTCGACGATCATGACCCCCGGCGGTTATCACAGCTTCGAACATCGCTGGGCCCTGGACGAGGCGTTCAAGCTGCACCTGGAACTGGGCAAGGCCGAGGTCCAGGCGCGCATTCACGCCCTCAATACCTATGCGAAAAACCGGCTGTTGGAACACCCGCAGATTGAATTGGTCACGCCCAGGAGCCCGGACCTGTCGGCCGGGTTCACCTTCTTCCGGGTCAAGGACCGCGACTGCGAAAAAATCGCCGTCCAGTTGATGAAAAACCGCGTGGTTTGCGACTCGGTGGACCGCGACGTCGGCCCGGTGATCCGCATCGCGCCCGGCCTGCTCAACACCGAAAACCATATCGACCGCGTCATGGCCTTGCTGAGCAAAACCGTCTGATGCGGCCCCTTGTGGCGAGGGAGCTTGCTCCCTCGCCACAGAGACGCCAGTTTTCTTTGAATCGAGACGACAAATGAACCGAGATCTATTAACCGTGCCTCTCAAGGCCCTCGCCTTGTCCGCCCTCCTCGCCGGTCTGCTGCCAACCACCGCCCAGGCGGCCACCACCCCGCAACCCGGCAAAGTATTCAAGGACTGCCGCGATTGCCCGGAAATGGTCGTGCTGCCCGCCGGTACGTTCACCATGGGTACGCCGGACGATGAAGTCGGTCGCGAGCCCGACGAAAGCCCGATGCACGAGGTGACCTTCGCCAAACCCTTCGCCATGAGCCGCTTCCAGGTCACCGCAGGTGAATGGGACAGCTACGTGCGCGAGAGTGGCGTGACCATCGAAAATGGCGATACCCGACCGGGTCGCGAGTGCGTCGCCAGCAAACCGCGTTACCCGCAAGGCCCGCGTCAGCCGGCGGTGTGCATGAATTTCGATGACGTGAAGAACTACATCACCTGGCTCTCGAAGAAGACCGGGCAGAAGTACCACATGGTCAGCGAAGCTCAACGCGAATACGCCGCGCGCGGCGGCACCAAGGGTCCGTTCCCCTTCCCGTTCGATGAAGGCAAGGAATACAGCATCAGCCAACACGCCAACACCTACGGCCCGGCGGACGGTTACAGCTACAGCTCGCCGGTCGGCAGCTATGCACCGAATGCGTTCGGCCTGTACGACATGCACGGCAATGTCTACGAATGGGTCGAAGACTGCGAACACCCCAACTACGTCGGCGCGCCCACCGATGGCAGTGCCTGGGTAGAACCCAACTGCGAAGCGGTGCGCATTCGCGGCAACGACTGGGGTGAAGCGCCAGTGTTCTCCCGCTCCGGCAACCGCAACAGCCAGTACCCGCAAGAGCGTGGCGACTGGATAGGTTTCCGTATCGTGCGTGATCTCTAAACCATAATCCCGATCCTGTGGGAGCGAGCCTGCTCGCGAAGGCTGTTTAACAGTCGACATGGATGTCGGCTGACTCACCGCTTTCGCGAGCAGGCTCGCTCCCACAAGGTTTAGTGTGGTGTCAGTTATTTTCGCTATGCCCGGCAAACGCCGCCAGTCGGCGCCCCTGTAAATTAACCCTTCGATCAGACGTTCTACTGGGTATCTGCCTTTATACCCAAGGAACTGTCTTCCATGACCCAGCCTCCCCGTGGCGCCATCGGCGAGTTGTTCGCCCTGTTGAAACCGTTTCGACTCATCGTCGCCGCGTCCATTTTCCTGGGCATGGTCGGCGGCTTGAGTGTCACGGTACTGCTGGCGACCATCAACAACGCCCTGCATTCGGACACCGGCCTGACCCAAGGCGTAGTCGCCTTGTTTGCCGGCCTGTGCCTGCTGGCGCTGCTGAGCTCGATCTGCTCGGACATCGGCACCAACTACGTCGGCCAGCACATCATTGCCAGGCTGCGCAAACAGCTCGGTGAAAAAGTCCTGTCGGCCCCCATCGAGCAGATCGAACGCTATCGCAGCCACCGCTTGATTCCGGTCCTGACCCACGACGTCGATACCATCAGCGACTTCGCCTTCGCCTTCGCCCCCCTGGCGATTTCCCTCACCGTGACCCTCGGTTGCATGGGTTACCTGGCCATCCTGTCGTGGCCGATGTTCCTGATCATGGTCGCCGCGATCCTGATCGGCACCGCGATCCAGGCTTACGCCCAGAGCAAGGGTGTGCAGGGTTTCATGGCCGCCCGTGACGCTGAAGACGAGCTGCAAAAGCACTACAACGCGATTGCCGATGGCGCCAAGGAACTGCGAATCCACCGCCCGCGTCGCCAACGCATGTTCGTGTCGGGGATCAAGGCGACAGCCGATTTCATCTGCAAGACCCAGGTGCGCTCGGTCAACACCTTCGTGATCGCCAAGACCTTCGGCTCGATGCTGTTCTTCGTGGTCATCGGCCTGGTGCTGGCGCTGCAATCCTTCTGGCCAAACGCCGACAAGACCGTGATGAGCGGCTTCGTGCTGGTGCTGTTGTATATGAAAGGCCCGCTGGAGCATTTGATCAGCACGTTGCCGATTGTCAGCCGTGCGCAGATCGCCTTCCGCCGGATCGCCGAGTTGTCCGAGCAGTTTTCCACCCCTGAGCCGCACTTGCTGCTCAGCGATCAGGGCAACGTCAAGCAAGCCGTGCACGAACTGAAACTGGCCGATGTGCGTTTCGCCTTCCCGGCTGTCGAAGGCGCTGCACCCTTCCAGTTGGGCCCGGTCAACCTGACGATCAAGCAAGGCGACATCACGTTTATTGTCGGTGAGAACGGTTGCGGCAAGACCACGCTGATCAAGTTACTGCTGGGCTTGTACACGCCGCAACAGGGCGAGATCCGGGTCAACGGCGAGGCGATTGATGCGCAAAATCGTGATGACTATCGCCAGTTGTTCACCACGATCTTCGCTGATTATTACCTGTTCGATGACGTGGTCCAGGGCGACACGCACATCCCCGAAGACGCCAACAAATACCTGCAACGCCTGGAAATCGCGCACAAGGTCAGCGTCAAGGACGGCAATTTCACCACCACCGACCTTTCCACCGGCCAGCGCAAGCGCCTGGCGCTGGTCAATGCCTGGCTCGAAGAACGCCCGGTACTGGTGTTCGATGAATGGGCGGCCGACCAGGACCCGACCTTCCGCCGGATTTTCTACACCGAGCTGCTGCCGGACCTCAAGCGCCTGGGCAAAACCATCATCGTGATCTCCCACGATGACCGTTACTTCGACGTGGCCGACCAGTTGGTGCGCATGGAGAGCGGCCGGGTCGTCACCGAGCTGACACCGGCCTGACCCTGCGGGAGCGAGCCTGCTCGCGATAGCGGTGGATCAGTCACCTTCAATGGTGAATGAAATACCCCCATCGCGAGCAGGCTCGCCCCCACCGTTGTTTCTCTTAACGGGCCGACATTTGGGCGAACCCCTCGCCACGGTTTCTTCTTTCTGAAAATTAATTGACGTCTTTCTTTCCGGTTTTTGCTTCGCGCCGCGTCTAATAATCATTCTTATTAACAAAAACTCTGCACCCCACTTTTCAGGAGCTCAGGTAAGTAATGCGACCTCTACCACGCCGCACACCTCTCGCGCTGGCCGTACAGCGCCCGACATTGCATCGCACCCTGTTTACCAGCGTGCTGCTGACCGCCACCTTGCTGGGGAGCTCGATGGCCAATGCTGCACCTGTAAAAGTGAACATTGCCGTCCAGCCGCTTTCCAACGCGCTGACCGAGCTGGGCATGCAGACCAACCTGCAGATCCTCTACAGCCCGGATCAGGTGGCGGGTATCAAGTCCCGTGCAGTGTCAGGTTCGCTGGAGCCGTCCGAAGCCCTGAGTGCCCTGCTCAAAGGCACCGGCATTTCGTTCCAGATCAACGGCAACAGCGTCACGCTGGTCTCCGGCGGCGGTTCGGGCCTGCAACTGGGCGCGACCACGATTTCCGGCCAGGCCCTGGGCCTGACCACTGAAGACACCGGCTCCTATACCACCGGCGCCACCACCACCGCGACCAAGCTGCCGCTGACCCTTCGCGAAACACCGCAATCGGTAACCGTGGTCACCCGCCAGCAGATGGACGATCGCGGCGTCACCAGCGTTGCCGACGCACTGCGCAACACCCCCGGCATCACGTCGCAGAAGTACGACAGTGACCGTACCGAGTTTTCCGCCCGTGGCCAGGCCATCACCAACTTCCAGTACGATGGCGTCAACACTATCTACGACGGTGTGTACGGTGAAAACCCGAACAACAGCGACGACTCGGCCAGCCTCGACCACATCGAAGTCATCAAAGGCGCTACCGGCCTGATGACCGGCACCGGCGATCCGTCCGCCACGGTCAACCTGATCCGCAAGAAGCCGACCAAGGAATTCAAGGCCTCGGTCAGCGCCACCGCCGGCCGCTGGGACAAGTACCGTGCTGAAGGTGATATTTCCGGTTCGCTGACCGATTCCGGCAACGTCCGCGGTCGCTTCGTCACCACGTACCAGGACGCCAACTCCTACCTGGATCACTACAGCCAGAAGAAAGACCTGTTTTACGGCGTACTCGAAGCCGACCTGACCGACGACACCCTGCTGATCTTCGGCATCGACAAATCCAGCGCCACCCCGCGCGGTTCGTCGTGGACCGGTAACCCGACATATTTCGCCGATGGCGGCCGTACCGAGTTCCCGCGTCACTTCAACCCGGCGGCCGACTGGAGCCGTCGTGATTTCGACAGCACCACCTACTTTGCATCGCTGGAGCAAGCGCTGGCCAATGACTGGAAACTCAAAGTCAGCCTGGACCAGAAAACCACCGATCACGACACCCAACTGGCCTCGGCCAGCGGCGGCAACCCGGACCGCGCCACTGGTGAAGGCATGTTCCTTTACTGGGGTCGCTGGGAAGGTCATCGCGTGCAGAACACCGCTGACGTGAACGTCTCCGGCCCCTTCAGCCTGGGCGGTCGCGAGCACGAACTGGTCGCCGGTGTCATGGCGTCCCACTCGCGCCAGACCGGTTCGACTTACGACACCAGTGCGTTCTCCCAAGTGCCCGGCAGCATCTATGACTGGAACGGCGAACTGCCGAAACAGGAATTCCCGAAGAACGGCAAATACGAACGTACCCAGAGCCAGAACGGCGTTTACCTGGCCACGCGCCTGCGCCCGACCGATGACCTGTCGTTCATCCTCGGCACCCGCCTGAGCACCTTCAAGTACAACGAAGACTACAACTACAACCCGGGCGCCAACCAGACCGACACCCACGCCAGCTACAAGGAACACGGCGTCGTCACCCCGTATGCCGGTGTGGTTTACGACCTCAACGACACGTACTCCGCGTACGCCAGCTACACCAATATCTACCAGCCGCAAATCTACAAGGACGCCAACGGCTCGACCCTGCAGCCGGTTGAAGGCAACGCCTACGAGACCGGTCTGAAAGCGGCCTACTTCGAAGGCAAGCTGAACGCCAGCCTGGCCTTCTTCCGCATCGAACAGGACAACGTCGCTGAATCGATCGGCACCAACCCGGTCACCAACGAAGGTATCTACAAAGCCATCGACGGCGCGACCACCAAAGGTGTGGAACTGGAACTGGCCGGTGAACTGGCCGAGGGCTGGAACCTGTCCGCGGGCTACACCTACGCCCGGACCCGTGACCAGGACGAGCAACGGATCTTTGGCTACCCGCTGTCCACCACGCGCCCTGAACACGTCGTTCGTACCTTCACCACCTACCGTCTGCCGGGCGTGATGAACCAGTTCACCGTCGGTGGCGGCGTGAGCTGGCAGAGCGCGTTCTACGGCAAGATCTACAGCGCCAGCGCGGGCGACTACACCCAGATCAAGCAAGGTGGCTACACCCTCGTGGACCTGATGACCCGTTACCAGTACGACGACCATCTGAGCTTCACCGTCAATGCCAACAACGTCTTCGACAAGAACTACCTGACGGGCCTGGGCAACTTCGACACCACGTTCTACGGCGAGCCGCGTAACGTGCAGGTCACCGCGAAGTATGATTTCTGAGTCGTGAGCTGAAATGAAAAATGCCCGTGTCGTCAGATGCGGGCATTTTTTTTGGCCAGGGATTTTGTGGTGAATGGGAGTCCGCCTTCGCGGGCAAGCCTCGCTCCTACAGGTTGGCACCATGCCACAACTCGACGCCAACCTGTAGGAGCGAGGCTTGCCCGCGAAGGCAATTGTCGCCCACCAGAAATCCCCTGGACCGGACACAAAAAAACCGCCACCCCTGATCCAGGCATGGCGGTTTTTTTCATGGCAATTCAGATCCGCGAACGCACCCACCCCGCCACTTCCGAGTGAATCCCTTCCACTTCCCCCAGCAACCCGGCCATGCGCATGAAGTCATGGGTCATCCCCGGCTGTTCCAGCAATGTCACTTCATTCCCCGCCGCACGCAACCGCTCGGCATACGCCAGCCCTTCATCATGCAGCGGATCATGCCCGGCCAAGTACACCAGCGCCGGTGCCACGCCTGATAAATCCGCCGCCAGCAACGGCGAGCAACGCCAATCCGCCAGGTCATCCGGCGTGCGCCCGTAATGCGCGTAGAACCAGTCCAGCGTCGGCGTCTCCAGCAAATAGCCCTCGGCAAAATCCCGGTGCGAGGCGCGTTTCGTCGTCGCATCCGTTACCGGATACAGCAACACCTGGGCCTTGGGTTTCAACGCCAGTTCCTCAGGTTCACGCACTGCCATGATCGACAACACCGTGGCCAATGTTGCACCCACGCTGTCACCGACCAGCGCCACCCGGTTCGCATCCAGCCCACGCGCAGCGCCCTCTCGCACCAGCCAGTTGCCCGCATCGCAAGCGTCCTGCACCGGCGTCGGGAAACGCCATTGCGGCGCCAGTCGGTAATCCACGGTCAACAACGCAAACCCGCCTTGCGAGGCCAGTCGCCGGCACAGCGCATCATGGGAATCGAGGCTGCCGACCACATAGCCGCCGCCATGAAAATACAGCAACACCGGCTGCAAGCCGTCGACCGCTTGCCCATCGCGATACACCCTTGCCGACAGACTGTGGCCATCCCGCGCGGCAATGGTGAAGTCCTCGCAGGCCACGCTGTCCAGCGGCACATCGAGAAACCCCGAGGAGGCTTCAAAATCGATCCGTGCCTGTTGCGGCGATTGTTCATGCATCGCGCGACTCTTGCCGGTCATCCGGCCGAACTCGGCGAGTTCGAGAAATGCTTCAAGTTCTGGCAACACGGCCATGGGACGAATCCTTTAAATAAACAAGTAAAAAAATGCGAGAAAAGCCGTGATCTGTAGGAGCGAGGCTTGCCCGCGAAGGCGTCCTTGAGATCGCCTTCGCGGGCAAGCCTCGCTCCTACAAAAATGAGTTACGCAATGGCCAAACGGCGTTCCAGTAAGTCCTCAAGCTCATCAAGCAACTCATCACCACGCAACAACTCGTAGTGCCCGCCGGCCAACAGGCGATCAACGCCATGACTGCCGACCTGGCCCTCGAACACCCGACGTTCGTCGTCGCGCCCGGCCACCCACCAACGATGGGCCGAGGCCTTGATCGTCGGCAGTTGCCGATGCGCCAGCGCCAGTTGCTTTAGGCGTGAGCCGGTGGCGAAGATCTGCGTGAGCTCCCCCGCGCCCAATGCGGCTTGTTCATTGGAACCGTGCAAGGCGGCTTCAATCACGGCGGTGGAGCCCTCGCGTTCACTCAAGCCAGCGGCTTTGCGCGCAATCAACGCCTGAGCCTCATCGGCGGGCAAACCGAGCACAAACCTCAGGAAATCACCGAGGTCCTCACGCCAGTCCCCCGCCTCTGCGGTGCCGGCCACGTAGCTGTCGACCAACCCGGCAAACGCCACGGTTTCACCTTGGCCTTCCAATTCGTGGGCAACCAACTGCGTCAACGCGCCGCCCAACGACCAGCCCAACAAGTAATACGGTCCTTTGGCCTGCTGACTGCGAATCCGCTGCGCATAGGCTTGCGCCATGGCGAGCAGCGATTCGTCCTGCCAGTGCGGGTCAAGCAGCATGCGGCATTGCACGCCGTAAACCGTGCGTCGTCCTTCCAGACGCCGGGCCAACGGTTCGTAGTCGAACACCGTGCCGAAACCGGCGTGCAGGCAAAACAGCGCCGGCACATTCGGGATCCGCGCATTCAGCGCCAGCAAAGGGTCCGGCGCAGACGTGGGTTCGGTCACCTGAAAACCACTGAGTTCGGCAATGCACGGTTTCTGCATCAGATCCCGCAGCTTCAACTCGAAGCCCAGTTGCGGCTGACTGCGCACCCGCGAGATGACTTTGAGCACCTGCAACGAGTCGCCGCCCAGTTCGAAGAAGTTGTCGTCGATGCCCACTTGCGGCACGCCGAGCACCTCTTGCCAGATCGCGGTCAGCGCCTTTTCCAGATCGTTGCGTGGCGCGCGATAACCACCGAGCGCCCATTCAGGCATTGGCAGTGCGCGACGGTCGAGCTTGCCGTTGGCCGACAGCGGAAAGCGTTCCAGCACCAGGATCCGTGGCGGCACCATGTAGTCAGGCAGTTGCGCTTGCAGCTCAGATTTCAAGCGACGATCCAGCCCGACAGCACCGGCCGCCACCACATAACCGACCAATTGCTTGCCGGTCGGCGTGTCGTGTACCACCACGGCGGCATCCTGCACCCCAACGCATTCGCGCAGACGCGCTTCGATCTCGCCCGGCTCGATGCGGAAACCACGGATCTTCACTTGCTGGTCAAGACGCCCCAGATAGTCGATCAACCCGCATTCGCGCTGGCGCACCAGGTCGCCGGTGCGGTACATGCGGCCACCGGCCTCGAACGGATCGGGGATGAAACGCTCGGCGCTCATGCCGGGATGCTGGTGGTAACCGCGCGCCAGGCATTCGCCGCCCAGGTACAACTCGCCGCTGACACCGACCGGCAGCGGATTGAGGTCGGCGTCCAGCACATACACACCACGCCCGGCCACGCCACGCCCAATCGGCGCATACGCCGCGTCGCAGGTTTCGCTGGCCTCGGCACGCCACAGCAGCGGCGTGACCACGGTTTCGGTCGGGCCATAACCGTTGACCAGACGCTGCGGACGCAAGGCGCGCTTGACCTGCTCGAAGCTCGCCTCCGGCACCGCATCACCGCCAAAGCAATACACCTCGACCGCCGGTGGATTGCCAAGGCGTTCGGCCACTTCGGCCATCTGTTGCAAGTAGGCCGGCGGGAAGCAGGCGACGGTGACGCCATGACGCTGCATCACTTCGAGGGTTTGCTCCGGGGTCCATAAACTGTCCTCGCGGATCACCAGGCTGCCACCGGCCAGCATCACACTCAGCCAACGCTCCTGCGCACCGTCGAAGGCGAACGACATGAAGTGCAGCTCACGGCTGCGCGGTGCCAGTTCGTAGAGCTCGATGATGCCGCGGCAATGCCGGGCAATCGGCCCACGTGCCACCGCCACGCCTTTGGGCTGGCCCGTGGAACCGGAGGTGTAAATCAAATACGCAAAGTGTCCCGGCAACGGATTGGAAACCGGGCATTCAGCGTGATCGGTAACGCTCAACTGGTCGAGCAGCAGACGTGGCGGGCTGTCGGCCGGGGTCAGTCGATCCCCCAGATTGCTGTCACAGAGCAACAGGCTGGCCGCAGAATCGCTCAACATATAAGCCAGCCGCTCGGCCGGGTACGCGAGGTCCAAAGGCAGATACGCCGCCCCTGCTTTAAGCACCGCGAGGAACGCAACGATGGTGCGTTCGGAACGCGGCAACGCCACCGCCACCAGACTTTCCGGGCCGATGCCGCGACCGATCAGTTGCTGCGCCAACCCATTGGCCTGCGCCTCAAGCTGTGCATAACTGACGTGCCGACCTTCGCAGATCAAGGCGATTTTCTGCGGCTGCGCTTTGACGTGTTGATTAAACGCGTGAAGCAAATCAGCGCTGTCATCTGACACCTGCGGCAGACTCAAACGCGCCTCAGGCAAGCCAATATTGCCAAGCAGACGCGTAGCATCCTCCGGCAACGCACGCAGCAATCCTTCCAACTGCGCACGAATCCGCTCGACTTCCACGTCACTGAAGCGATCACGCAGGAACAGGTACTCAACTTCCAGGCCTTCTTCGTTGGCGCTGACCATCAAGTCCATCGGGAAGTTGGTCACCCCGCCGCTGCCGACTTCGGCAAAGCGCAGCTCGCCTTCCTCGCCGCCTTTCAAGGCGCGGTCCACCGGATGGTTTTCGAACACGATGATGCTGTCGAACAAACCCTGGCCACCCTGCCCGGCCCAGCGCTGAATGTCCGACAACGGCGTGTGTTCGTAGTCACGCACCATCAGGTTGTAATCCTGCAAGTCGCGCAGCCACTCGCCCACCGGCTGTTGCGGATCAAGGGTCTGAATCACCGGCAAGGTGTTGATGAACAGACCGAGCATGTCCTGCGCACCGGCCAACCCGGTCGGGCGCCCCGCCACCGTGGCGCCGAACGCGACACTGCGCTGGCCGCTGTGGCGTTGCAGCAGCAACAGCCACGCGCCTTGCACCAGCGTGTTCAGTGTCACGCGTTGACGCTTGGCGAAGCTGTGCAGTTTGCGCGTCGCCTCGGCGTCGAGGTGGCTGTACATCACGCCGTGGCCGGAACCAGCGGCACCGGAAGCTTTGGCCAGAATGGTCGGTTCTTCGAGCAGCGCCAGGCGCTCACGCCAGAAGCCTTCGGCTTGCGCGCCGTCCTGGCGTTGCAGCCAGGCGATGTAGTCGGCGTAGCGCCCGGTCAGGGTCGGCAGGCTGTCGTTGTGGTACAGGCGCAGCATGTCGCCCAACAGACGCGAAGCGCTCCAGCCGTCGAGCAAGAGGTGATGGTAGATCCAGATCATCTGGTAACGGTCATCACCCAGGCGCACCAGGATGAAACGCATCAACGGCGGGCAGCTCAGGTCGAAGCCCTTGGCCTGTTCCGCTGCGGCCAGTTCGCCCAGCGCCTGCTCGGTGTCGGAGCGGTCGCGCCAGTCGAGTTCTTCGATCGGCAACTCGACGTCGGCGAACACCGCTTGCAGCGGATCGGCCAAGCCATCGCGCCAGCGGAACGCGGCGCGCAGCACTTCATGCCGCTCGACCAGCGTCTGCCAGGCCGCGCGGAAACGCGGCACCTGCAAGCCGTCGACCGCCACGCTCAACTGGTTGACGTAGGGGTTGAGCTCCGGTGAATCCAGGCAATGGAACAGCATGCCTTGCTGCATCGGCGACAGCGGATACAAGTCTTGCAGACCTTCACGGGCAGCGATGTCGATGTGCGGCACCAGTGAGAAAGCTTCGACGTTTGGCGCTTCGATCAATCTTGCTTCACGGCTGCTGGCCACGGAGGCCAAAGCACGAATGGTCTGCTGCTCGAACAGCTGCTTCGGACTGAACACCAGCCCACGCTGCCCGGCACGGCTCACCGCTTGCAGCGAAATGATCGAATCACCGCCCAGCTCAAAGAAGTTCTCGGTGACACCCACCGACTCCAGCCCCAGCAGTTCCTGCCAGATCTCAACCAGCAACACTTCGGCCGGTGTTGCGGCGGCCACGTGATCGTGGTTCTGCCGAGTGGCTTCCGGCGCCGGCAGGCCTTGGCGATCAAGCTTCCCGTTCGGCGTCAGCGGCAACGCGGCCAGGCACATCAAGTGCGCCGGCAACATGTGCGCCGGCAATCGGCTGCGCAGATGAGCCGTCAGCGCTTCACGCAGAGCCTGCTCATCGGCAAGCGGATCGCGGGGCACCACGTAACCGACCAACTGGCGGCTCACCGGACCTTCACGGTCGATCACGAACGATTCACGCACACCTTCGTGTTCCAACAGGCAGGCTTCGATTTCGCCGAGTTCGATACGGAACCCGCGAATCTTCACTTGCTGGTCGATACGGCCGAGGTATTCAACGACGCCATCGGCGCGGAACCGTGCGAGGTCGCCGCTGCGGTACAAACGCGCACCCGGCACGAATGGATCCGGCACGAAGCGTTCAGCGGTCAGGTCCGGACGTTGATGGTAACCACGGGCAACGCCTTCGCCACCCAGGTACAACTCGCCCGCGACGCCAACCGGCAGCGGTTGCAAGCCGACGTCCAGAATGTAGGCGCTGCGGTTGCCCACCGGCCGGCCAATCGGCATGAACGCCGAGTCGAACTCGGTATCCGGGTACGCCAGCCAGATCAGTGGTGTGATCACCGTTTCGGTCGGACCGTAACCGTTGATCAAACGCTTGGGTTGCAGCACTTGCTGGACTTCATCGAACGCGTGCTTGGCCATGCCTTCGCCGCACGGGGTGTAGGAGCGGATCGGCAAATCACGCCCCGCTTCGCCCATGAAGTCGGCGATCTGCGACAGATAGGTCGGGGTAAAACAGGCAATGGTGATGCCGTGTTTTTCGATCTCGGCGCAGGTGCGCTCCACGCTCCACAACTCGTCATCGCGGGGCATGACTGCCGAACCGAACACCAGCGGCGTCAGCCAGCGTTCGTGGGCGCCGTCGAAACTGATCGAGGCGAATTGCAACTCGCGGTCGTCCGGGGTCATGCCGTACAACTCGCCGATCGACAGGCAATGCATGGCCAGCGGACCGTGGGCCACACTGACGCCTTTGGGCCGCCCGGTGGAGCCTGAGGTGTAAATCAGGTACGCGAGGTTTTCGCCGCAGGTCAGGTTGACCGGATTGGTGTCCGCCATGGACGCCAGCGGCTCGCGGTCGATTTCCAGCACCGGCAGGCCTTCGGGCAACGGCAGTTTTTCCCGCAGCCACGACTGGCTGATCATCAGCGAAATGCCGCTGTCTTCCATCAGGTAGCGCAGGCGTTCCGTCGGGTAAGCCGGGTCCAGCGGCACGTAGGCGCCGCCGGCCTTGAGGATCGCCAGCAGGCCGACGATCATTTCCGGTGAGCGCTGCATCGCCAGGCCAACCCGCACTTCCGGACCAATGCCCAGTGCGCGAAGACGATGGGCCAATTGGTTGGCGCGACGGTTGAGCTGATCGAAGCTCAATTGCAGATCGTTGAAGATCAGCGCGGTGGCGTCCGGGCGAATGACCGCTTGGGCCTCGATCAACTGATGCACACAGAGCGGGTTTTGCGCGGCCGTGAATGCCGGGTTCCATTCGACCAACTGTTGCGCGCGTTCCGGCGCGGTCAGCAGGTCCAGTTCACTCAATGCCGCGTTTGGCGCGGCGACCATCGCCGCCAGCAGCGCGGCCAGATGCTCGCTCATCCGAACAATCGCTTCGCCGCTGAAATGGGCGCACTGGTAACTCCAGTTCAGGCTCAATTGGCTTTCGGCGGTGGCCGCCAGGGTCAGCGGGAAGTTAGTGCGTTCATGGTTCTGCGGAACCGAGAAGCTCAAACCGGCCGGCGCGCCTTGTTGCAGCGCTTCGGCCACCGGGAAGTTTTCGAACACCAGCAGGCTGTCGAACAGCGGCTCACCGGCACGCCCGGCCCAGCGCTGAATGTCCCCCAATGCGGTGAATTCATGCTCACGCAGTTCGAGGTTTTGTGCCTGCAAACGGGTCAGCCACTGGCCGACGCTTTCCACCGCGTCCGGGCTGCTGATCACCGGCAAGGTGTTGATGAACAGGCCCAGCTGGCTTTCGGCACCCGGCAAATCCACCGGCCGCCCCGCCACAGTCGCGCCGAACGCGACACTGCGCTGGCCGCTGTAGCGTTGCAGCAACAGTGCCCAGGCGCCTTGCACCAAGGTGTTGAGGGTGACTTTTTGCTGACGGGCAAACTCGCTGAAACGCTGGCTGGTGGCGACATCGAAGGTCTGGCGATGGTCGGCAAATTCTACGGCCAACTGATTTTTACCGTCGCCATGGGCCAGGCTCTGCGCCAGTAACGTCGGGTTGTCGAGGGTCGCCAGCTGCTCGCGCCAGAAGACCTCGTCGGCGTGGGCATCCTGACGTTGCAGCCAGCCGATGTAATCGGCGAAACGCCCAGTCGGCGCCTGCACATCCTGCCCGGCATAACGCTGCAAGACTTCGCTCAGCAGCAGCGAATTACTCCAGCCATCCAGCAACAGGTGATGGTGGGTGTAGATCAATTGCTGACGCTCATCGTCCAGCCGCACCAGGGTCAGGCGCATCAATGGCGCCCGGGTCGAATCGAGTTGCAGGCGCTCGTTGTCGATCAGTTCAATCAATGCTTCGGCCTGATCGCTGCGGCCACGCCAGTCCAGACACGTCATCGGCAGTTGCAAATGACGATGGACCACTTGCACCGGCGCTTCGAAACCGTCGGGGAAGTGGAAGCTGCTGCGCAGGATCGGATGGGTGTCGAGCACCGCTTGCCAGGCGCGGCCAAGACGCTCGGCGTCGAGGCCACAGGCTTGGACGCTGAGCTGATTGACGTAGGCGCCAGACGCCGATTCATAGAGGCTGTGGAACAACAGACCGGCCTGCATCGGCGACAGCGGATACAGGTCTTCGATCTGCGCCGGCGGCACCGGCAAGCCATCGAGTTGCGCCTGGGTCAGGCGTGCCAGCGGGAAGTCCGCCGGGGTCACGCCTCCCGCACCGTCGCTCAGGCAATGGGCGATCAGCGCCAGCAATTCACGTTGGTAATCGGCGGCCAGCGCTTCGATTTCACGTGTGTCGAAGCATTCGCGGCTGAAGGTCCAGTCGAGTTTCAGTTCGCCGCCATACACCTGGCCGTCCACCGACAGCCAGTTCGGCAACGGTGCGTCCGCCGATTGCGCGGCGCCGCTGGATTCCTTGGCCGGGGTGAACAGGGCGTCTTCGGCGAAGCTCTGGTCGAACTGCCCGAGGTAGTTGAACGTCACGCGTGCTTGCGGCAAACCGGCCAACGCCGCTTGGGTCGAGGCATCGCCCAGGTAGCGCAGCAGGCCGTAGCCCAGGCCTTTTCCGGGGATTTCGCGCAGTTGCTGCTTGATGGCCTTGATCGAGCCCGCCAGGTCGGCGGTCGGCGTCAGGCGCACCGGAAACAGACTGGAGAACCAGCCGACGGTGCGGGTCAGGTCGATGTCATCGAACAGCTCTTCGCGACCATGGCCTTCGAGTTGAATCAGCGCCGAAGCGTCACCGGTCCAGCGGCTGAGGGTTCGGGCCAGCGCGGTCAGCAGCAGGTCGTTGACCTGTGTGCGGTAAATCGCTGGCGCCTGTTGCAGCAGCCTGGTGGTTTGATCGCGGTCCAGGCCGATGCTCACGCCTTGGCGCAGATGCCCGGCCTGACTGGCTTGGGCATTGGCGGCGGGCAGCGAATCATTGGCGACGCTCAGCTGCGCTTGCCACCAGTCCAGTTCGCTGGCAGCGGCTTCGGAGCGGGCGTAGGCGTCAAGTTTGTCGGCCCAGGCCTGGAAAGCGCTGGTCTTCGGTGGCAGGTCTTGCCCTTGATAAGCCGCTTGCAAATCTTCCAGCAACACCCGCCACGACACCCCGTCCACCGCCAGGTGATGGATCACCAACAGCAACCGCTGCGAACCATCCGCCTGAGCGATCAACGCGATGCGCAGCAGCGGACCGTCTTGCAGACTGAGGCTGCGCTGCGCCTCGTCGCACACCGATTCCAGCGAAGCATCGTTGGCCACGCGGGCGGTCCAGAGCATGTCGATCACATCGCAGCTGTCGGCCCCGACATAACGCGCCGACCATTGGCCATCGACCTGACTGAAGCGCAGACGCAGGGCATCATGCTGCTTGAGCAAACGTTGCAGCGCGGCTTGCAGGCGTGGCAATTCAAGGGTTTCGCGTGGCGTCAGCAGCACCGCCTGGTTCCAGTGCGCGCGTTGCGGGATCGGCTCGTCGAAGAACCAGCGCTGGATCGGCGTGAGTGTTTGCACACCTTCCACCGGCCCTTGCTGCGCCAGCGGGGCGGCCTGTTCCTTGACCACGGCGGCCAGGGCTTGCAAGGTTTGCTGCTGGAACAGGTCGCGGGGTTGCAGGCTCAGGCCGGCGCGGCGCGCACGGCTGACCACCTGGATCGAGATGATCGAGTCGCCGCCCAGTTCAAAAAAATTGTCCTGACGCCCGACCTGCTCCACGCCCAGCACGTCCTGCCAGATCTGCGCCAGCACCTGTTCATGTTCGCTGCGTGGCGCTTCGAAGGCGCGTTGGCTGACCTGTGCGGTCGGCGCGGGCAGGCGTTTGCGCTCGAGTTTGCCGTTGGGGCTCAGGGGCATTTGCTCGATCAGCACGGTCTGCGCCGGCACCATGTAATCCGGCAGGCCCGCCAGCAAATGGCTTTTCAGGGTTTCACGCCACGCGCCTTGTTGCTCGGCATCGGCGCTGACCAAGGCTCGGTCCTGCGGCACGATGTACGCGACCAACTGCTTGCCGCCCGGGCCATCGAGGGCCAACACTACGGCTTCCTGCACGTCCCCATGTTCTTGCAGGCGCGCTTCGATTTCGCCCAGTTCGATGCGCAAACCGCGAATCTTCACTTGATGGTCGATACGCCCGCAGTATTCGATGGCGCCGTCCGTGCGATAGCGTGCCAGGTCACCGGTGCGGTACAGACGCTCGCCGCTGCCAAACGGGTCGACCACGAAACGCTCGGCGGTCAGCGCGCCACGACGGTGGTAACCGCGCGCCAGGCCGACGCCGCCCAGGTACAACTCGCCCACCGCGCCCAGTGGCAACGGTTGCAGTTCGCTGTCGAGGATGCAGGTGCGCAAGTTGGCAATCGGCCGGCCAATCGGCACGCTGTCACGCCCTTCTTCCACGCAGGTCCAGTGGGTCACGTCGATGGCCGCTTCGGTCGGACCATAGAGGTTGTAGAGATTGGCTTGCGGCAGGCTGCGCAAGGTCTGGCGTTGCAGTTCCATCGGCAGCGCTTCACCGCTGCAAATGATCCGCTGCAACGAGTTGCAGGCCAGCGCTTCGTCGGCAGCGATGAACGCCGAGAGCATCGACGGCACGAAGTGCAGCGTGGTGATCGCCTGCTCGACGATCAACGCGGCCAGGCGTTGCGGATCACGGTGCTCGCCCGGCGCGGCGATCACCAGGGTGGCGCCCTTCATCAGCGGCCAGAAAAACTCCCACACCGACACGTCGAAACTGAACGGCGTCTTTTGCAGCACGCGGTCGCTCGGCTGCAAGTTGTAGGCTTGCTGCATCCAAGCCAGACGGTTATGCAGCGCCACATGGCGGTTACCGGCGCCCTTGGGTTTGCCGGTGGAGCCGGAGGTGTAAATCACATAAGCGAGGTTTTCCGCGACCGCAAGGTTGGGCAGGTCAGTGCCCGGCAAGTCGTTCAGCCAATCGGCGTCGGCGTGCAGGCACAAGGTGCGCACGTTGTCCGGGGTCGGCAGTTGCGCCAGCAGATATTCCTGGGTCAGCAACAACGCAATGCCGCTGTCTTCGATCATGTAGCTCAAGCGATCAACCGGGTATTCCGGGTCCAGCGGCACGTACGCACCGCCCGCCTTGAGAATCGCCAGCAGGCCGACAACCATTTCAAACGAACGGTCGCAGGCAATCCCCACCAGCACGTCCGGGCCGAGACCCTGGGCACGCAAGTGGTGAGCCAAACGGTTGGCGCGCCGGTTCAGCTCGGCGTAACTCAGGGACTGGCCCTGGAACACCAGCGCCGTCGCCTCTGGGTGTTCAACTACGCGTTCTTCGAAATGGCGCTGCATGCAGACTTCGCCCGGATAGGCCTGAGCGGTGTCGTTGAGCTCGTCGAGGATGCGCAGACGCTCATCGGCGTCCAGCAACGGCAACTCGGCGAGCGGGCATTGCGGGTTGGCCAGAACACCGGCCAACAAATTGCGCCAGTGCCGCGCGAGGTGCTCGATACGTTCAGCGTCGAACAGATCGGTGGCGTAAGTCAGGCTGGCGAACAGTTTGTCGCCCTCCTCCTGGATGTCCAGTTGCAGGTCGAACTGGGTGGTGTGCGCCGTGGCGTTCAATGCCTCGACGCGCAGGCCGGCGAGCAAGCCGCTGACCGCCGCGGGTTTGGCTTGCTGGTGGTTGAACATCACCTGGAACAGCGGGCTGTGACTGAGGCTGCGTTCACCTTGCAGCGCCTGCACCAGACGCTCGAACGGCAAGTCCTGATAATCCTGGGCATCCAGCGAGGCGGCGCGGGTCTGGTCGAGCAATTGGCTGAACGGCAGACGTCCATCGAGCTCGGCACGCATCACCTGAGTGTTGACGAAGAACCCGATCAAGCCACGGGTTTCCGCGCGATTACGGTTGGCAATCGGCACACCGACACGCACGTCGGCCTGGCCGCTGTAGCGATAGAGCAAGGCCTGGAAGCTCGCCAGCAACAGCATGAACGGCGTGACACCGCGCTGCTTGGCCAGGCTCATCAGACCGCTGGCCAACGTGGTATCGAGGGCGAAATCCAGACGCGCACCGCGCTGGCTCGGTTGCGCCGGGCGCGGACGGTCGGTCGGTAATTCGAGCAGCGGTTGTTCGCTGCCCAGGCGGTCGCGCCACCAGTTGAGTTGACGTTCCAGCTCGCCCGCCTCCATCCAGCGGCGTTGCCACATCGCATAGTCTGAATACTGGATCGGCAGTGCCTCCAGCTCCGTGTTCTGACCTTGGCAATGCGCGGCGTAGAGCCGGGAAAACTCTTCCACCAGCACGCCCATCGACCAGCCATCGGTGACGATGTGGTGCAAGGTCAGCAACAGCACGTGGTCTTCGGCATCAAGTTGCAACAGGCTGACCCGCAACAGCGGACCGTGTTGCAGATCGAACGGCCGGGCGATGTCCTGTTCGACGCTGTTCATCGCCTGATCGAAGCGCTGATCCTGAGGTTCGCCGCGCAGGTCGATCTGCTCGATGGGCAGCGAGGTGAACTCGACCAGCGTCTGCACCACTTGCCCGTCATCCTCGACGAACCGGCTGCGCAAACTCTGATGCCGCTCCAGCAGCCCATCGAAACTCTGCTGCAACGCAGCAACGTTCAGCGGCCCGTGCAAACGCAGCGCGGCCGGAATGTTGTACGCCGAACTGTGTGGATCAAGTTGCCAGAGGAACCATTGGCGCTGCTGCGCGTATGACAATTCGAACGTTGCTTGCGGCTCGGCAGCCGGCGGAATCGGCAGCTGGCCGAAGCTCACGCCCTGCTCTTGCATGCGTTGCAGAAACTCGCGGCGCTTATCAGCCGGCAGGCCGGCGAAGCGGCTGGCGATGCGCTGGGCAGTAGTGTGTTCCATCAGTTGATCTCCATCTCGTCGAGAAGCGACTCAAGCGCATCAAGACGTGCATCGTTGTCAGCCGGGGCGTGTTGCCCGGCCATGGCGGCATAAGCCTGAAGGTCGGTGGATTCGAACAGCGCGCGCAGCGGCAGCTCGATGCCCAGTTCCAGTTCCACACGGGCATTGGCCTGGGCCGCGAGCAATGAATGCCCGCCCAATTCAAAGAAGTTGTCGCGTCGGCCTATCTGCGCCACGCCCAGCACGTCGGCCCAGATCGCGGCCAGTTGCTGTTCGAGGTCGCCCTCGGGGGCTTCGAACGGCCGTTGCCATTCCTGGGCATCGGGCACCGGCAGCGCCTTGCGGTCGAGCTTGCCGTTGCCGGTCAATGGCAAGGCATCCAGCAGCAACCAGTGGCTCGGCACCATGTAGTCCGGCAGATCCACCTTGAGCGCGGTGCGCAGGTTGTCGCGCCAGGCGATCGGGTCATGCGGGGTTTGCTCGGCCACGACGTAGGCGCACAGCTGCGGCCCGCCGTCGCCGGCATGCACGCTCAACACCGCTTGGCGCACGCCCGGTTGGGCCAGCAGCGCAGCTTCGATTTCACCCAATTCGATGCGGAAACCGCGGATTTTTACTTGCTGGTCGATCCGGCCGAGGTAGTCGATGCTGCCATCGGCACGCTGACGCGCCAGGTCGCCGCTGCGATAAAGACGCTGCGAAGCCTCGAACGGGCTCGGCACAAAACGCTCGGCGGTCAGGCCGAAACGGCCGTGATAACCCCGCGCCAGACCGGCGCCGGCGATGTACAACTCGCCCGCCACACCCACCGGCACCGGTTGCAGCTGACTGTCGAGCAAGTACCAGCGCAGGTCGCGGATCGGCAGGCCAATCGGGCTTTGGGCCTTGCCGTCGAGGTCGGCCAGGCGGATTGCACGGTAGGTCACGTGCACCGTGGTTTCGGTGATGCCGTACATGTTGACCAGGGTTGGCTGTTGGTCGCCGAAGCGTTCGAACCACGGACGCAGGCTCGCGACTTCGAGGGCTTCGCCACCGAAAATCACCTGACGCAACGCCATGCTTCGTGGGCTGGCACAGGCAATCGGCAACAACTGGCGGAACGCGCTCGGCGTCTGGTTCAACACCGTCACGCCCTCATCACAGAGCAAGCGATGGAATTGCTGCGGCTCGCGGCTGATGTCATACGGCACGATCACCAGACGCCCGCCGGTGCACAGCGAACCAAACAGCTCCCACACCGAGAAGTCGAAGGCGTAGGAATGGAACAGCGTCCAGACATCGTCCGGACCGAAGCTGAACTCGCCAGCCGTGGCCGTGAGCAGACGCCCGACGTTGCCATGGCTGAGCAATGCACCTTTAGGACGACCGGTGGAACCGGAGGTGTAGATCACGTAGGCGAGGTTGTCCGGGGTCGCCAACGCAGGCAGGTTGGCGTCACTGACCCCATCCAGCTGCAACGATTCCAGGCTCAGCACCTGCACGCCGTCTCGGGCCGGCAGACTGTCGATCAAGTGTTGCTGGGTCAGTAGCAGCGTGATGCCGCTGTCTTCGATCATGTAGCTCAGGCGTTCGGCCGGGTAATGCGGGTCGAGGGGCACGTAGGCGCCGCCGGCCTTGAGAATCGCCAGCAAGCCGATCACCAATGGCACCGCCCGCTGGGCGGCGATGCCTACCCGCACTTCAGGCCCGACGCCCTGCTCGCGCAGTGTGCGCGCCAAGCGGTTGGCCTGGGCGTTGAGTGCGGTGTAGGTCAATTGCTCGCCTTCGTAGACCAGCGCGACGGCATTCGGCCGTTGTGCGGCTTGCGCTTCGAACAACTGATGCAAGGTCGGCGACGTCGGTTGCGCCTGGAATGCGGGGTTCCAGTGCTGCACCAAAGCCTCTTGCTGCGACCCGTCAATCAGGGGCAGTTCGGCGACGCGTTGCTGCGGATCGCTGACCACCGCGCGCAGCAGGTTCAGCCACTGCTCGCCAAGGCGCTGCATCGACGCTTCGTCATACACATCCGTGGCATAGGTCAGGCTGGCATCCAGTGCTTCGCCCTGCTCCTGAGTATCGAGGATCAGATCGAATTGCGTGGTGTGTTGCTGCCAGTGCAGACGCTCGACGTTCAGGTCGGCAACCGTGCGTTCGACACTCGCGCCCAACGGCTGCTGATGGTTGTAGAGCACCTGGAACAACGGGCTGTGATTGAGGCTGCGGTCCGGTTGCAAGGCGTCGACCAGCTGCTCGAACGGCAAGTCCTGATTCGCTTGCGCGCCCAATGCAACCTGTTTGACCTGTTGCAACAAGGTGCTGAACGGCTGCTGCCCATCGATCTCGGCACGCAGCACCTGGGTGTTGATGAAGAAGCCGATCAGGCCTTCGGTTTCGAGACGCGAACGACCGGCGCTCGGCACGCCAACGCTGATACGCGACTGCCCGCTCTGGCGATGCAGCAAGGTCTGGAAACTCGCCAGCAACAGCATGAACAACGTCACTTGTTGTTCCTGGGCGCGTTGACGTAAACCGGCGAGCAACTCGCGATCCACGTTGAGCATCAGGCTGGCACCGCGCTCGCTGCGGCGGGCCGGACGGGTCAGTTCGCTGGGCAATTCCAGCGGCGCCTGGCTGCCGGCCAGTTGCTCACGCCACCACGTCAGTTGGCGTGCCCCCTCGCCCGCTTCCAGCCAGTCGCGCTGCCAACGAGCGTAGTCGCTGTAGTTCACCGGCAGGTCAGCCAAACCGGCGACGCGACCGCAGGCGGCCGCCTGATACAAGGAGCTGAACTCATCGACCATGACCTGCATCGACCAGCCGTCGGCAGCGATGTGATGGACGGTGAGGACCAGCACGTGTTCGTCGGTGTTCACTTGCAGCAGCAACATGCGCCATAGCGGACCGTTGCTCAGGTCGAACGGACGGGCGATTTCTTCGGCCACGGCCGTGTCGACCGACACCTGATCGAGTGTGCGTTCCTCCAGTTGCATCGCCAGATTGTCGTGCAGCACCGCACGTGCCTGCTGACCATCTTGTTCGAAGGTCGTGCGCAGGGTTTGGTGACGGGCCTGCAACCGGGCGAAGGCTTCGCGCAGGGCTTCGCGGTTCAGCGGGCCTATGAGGCGCAGTGCGGCAGGAATGTTGTAGGCCGGGCTTTGCGGGTCCAGTTGCCAGAGAATCCATTGGCGCTGTTGGGCAAAAGACAAAACCTGCGGCTGATCGATCACGGCACGTTGTAGCAAAGGTTGACCGCTGATATTTGCCAGCGCGGCACGCCCGGCAAATTCCGCCAGGTTCGCAGCGGAGAACAGGCTGCTCACCGACAGTTCGAGCTGCAATTGCTGCCGCACCCGCGAGATCACCTGAAGCACCAGCAACGAGTGCCCGCCGAGCGCGAAGAAGTTGTCGTTGCGGCCAACTTGCCCGACCTGCAACACGTCCTGCCAGATCAGCGCGAGTTGCGTTTCCAGCCCTTCGACCGGGGCCACGAAGTCACGCTGTGCATCGCTGGCCTCGGCGCGTGGCAAGGCTTTGCGATCCAGTTTGCCGTTGTTGTTGAGCGGCAGCTTCGGCAGCAGGACCAAGTGATTCGGCACCATGTATTCCGGCAGCGACTGATGCAGAGCGGCTTTCAGGCCTTCCAGATAATCAACTTCGGACGACAGCGAATCGCCGGCCACGATGTACGCCACCAGTTGCGTGCCGTCCTGGGCGATGACCGCCGCTTCACGCACGTCTTCACGGGCTTGCAGGCAGGCTTCGATCTCGCCCATTTCGATGCGGAAACCGCGGATCTTCACTTGATGGTCGATGCGGCCGACGTATTCCAGCTGCCCTTGAGCGTTGTAGCGCGCCAGATCGCCGCTGCGGTACAGACGCGCGCCCGGTTCACGGGCAAACGGGTCCGGCAGGAAACGTTCAGCGGTCAGCGCCGGACGATTGAAGTAGCTTTGCGCGAGGCAAGCCGGAGCGCCGATGCACAGTTCGCCGACACCGCCGGACGGCAGCAACTGACCCGCCGCATCCAGCACATACAGCGCACGACCGGCGATGGCACGACCAATCGGAATGCCAAACGCATCGCTGGCATCGTCGAGACGGCACTCATGCACGCTGGACACCACGGTCGCTTCGGTCGGGCCGTAGGTGTTGAGCAGTCGCATGTGGCTCAATCCGGCCTGATGCCACAGGCGCAAACCTTCGACCGACATCGCTTCGCCACCGACGTGGACCTGGCGCAAAGCACCGAGACCGCTGACCACGCCGCTCGCGCATTCGCGAGCGAGCAAGTACCAGTAAGCGGCCGGCAAGTCCGCCACGGTCACGCCGTGCCGGACGATTTCGGCGGCGAGGCGACCGGCGTCCCACACGTCATCGCCGCGCATGATCAACGCCGCGCCGACGCACAACGCCGGGAAACATTGCTCGACGAAACCGTCGAAGCTGAAGGTCGCGAATTGCAACACCCGGTCCGACGCCGACAGCACCGAATAGTCGGCGGCGCTCTGGCAGAACTCGCGCAACGCGGCATGGGCGATGGCCACGCCTTTGGGTTGGCCGGTGGAGCCGGAGGTATAGATGATGTAGGCCAGATCGCCGGCGACCGCGTGGTTGTGCGGATTGCTGTCGGGGTAGTCGGTGCCGTCCTCAAGGCTGAGACGGCGCACGTCCGGCACCTCCTCCAGCAGACCGGATTCGCACAGCAGCACGTCGAGACGGCTGTCATCGATCATGTAGGCCAGACGTTCGTTCGGGTATTTCGGATCGAGCGGCACGTAGGCGGCGCCACTTTTGAGCACCGCCAGCAGGCTGACGATCAGCTGCGGACCGCGGTGCAGCGCCAGGCCGACACGCTTGCCCGGACCGGCACCGTTGGCCATCAGACGATGGGCCAGACGGTTGGCCTGGGTGTTCAATTGCGCGTAGCTCAGGGACTGGCCGTCAACCTGCAACGCCAGCGCGTCCGGGGTCGCGGTGGCCTGCGCGGCGATCTGCTCGTGGGCCAGAAGTGTTGTGGACAACTCGATTGTCGGCGGTTGGCTGATCGCGAGCAGCGCGTTTTTGCCGTCGACGTCGAGCAGTTCCAGCGCGCCAAGTGCGGCGTCCGGCTGGGTGACAAGTTGCATGAGCAGGTGCTGCAAATTGGCCGACAACCCGGCAACTTGCGCCGCGCTGAAACGCGCGGCGTCGTAGCTGAAGTCCAGGCTCAGGCCTTCGCCCAACTCGATGCCCAACGTCAGCGGATAGTGGGTGCGCTCGTGATTGTGCAAATTGCCGAACGACAACCCGGCCGGTGCGCCCTGTTTCAACGCTTCGGCCACCGGGAAGTTTTCGAACACCAGCAGGCTGTCGAACAGCGCCGAACCCTGCTGTCCCGCCCAGCCCTGAATGTCGTAAAGCGGCACGTGCTCGAACTCGCGCATGGCCAGGTTCAGCCCTTGCAGCTCGCCCAGCCATTGGCTGACCGTGCAATCCGGCTTCATCGCACAGACCAGCGGCAGCGTATTGATGAACAACCCGAGTTGCGCTTCGATCCCCGGCAACGGCGCCGAACGCCCGGCAACCGTGGCCCCAAACACCACGCAATCCTGGCCGGTGCAACGATGCAGCAACAGGCTCCACGCCCCTTGCAGCACGGTGTTGAGTGTGACTTTCTGCTGGCGGGCGAACTCGATCAGACGCTGGGTGGCGCGGCTATCAAGGGCGACGCGGTACTCCTCGCTGCCCACGGCGCCCACGGGCGGGCGCAAGGCTTCGGCCAGCAACGTCGGCGCTTCCAGCGGTGCCAAAACGGCTTTCCAGAACTGCTCGCCTTCGGCAGCCGATTGCTGCTGCAACCAGCCCAGATAATCACGGTATTGCCCGGTCGGTGCCGGCAGCGCCTTGCCAGTGGCGTAATGCTGGATCACTTCGGCGAGCAACTGCGCGTTGCTCCAGCCGTCCATCAAAATATGGTGGCTGGTGTAGATCAGGTGCCAGTCATTGGCGCCCATGCGCACCAGCTTCAAGCGAAACAGCGGCGCACTGCCTAACTCAAAACCTTGGGCACGTTCGGCGTCGGCCAGCGCATCGGTGTCGGTGGCGTCCAGCACTTCAAGCGGCAACGCGACGTTGCGGACAATCGCCTGATGCGCGGTGTCGAGGCCTTGCCAGTGGAAGCGGCTGCGCAGGATGTCGTGACGCTCCAGCGCGGTTTGCCAGGCCTGAGCGAATCGCTGCGGATCGAGGCCCTGGATGTCCAGACGTAACTGACTGATGTAGGCGCCGACTTGCGGTTCGTACAGCGTGTGGAACAGCATGCCCTGCTGCATTGGCGACAGGGGATACAGGTCTTTAAGGGTCGCGACCGACAATTCGTCGAGTTGCACCTGACTGATGCGCGCCAACGGGAAATCCGACGGCGTGGCCTGAGGCACTTCAACGCCGCAGCAGTGTTCGATCAGCGCGTTGAGTTCTTGGGCGTAATCGTCCGCCAGACGCTGGATGGTCGCGGTGTTGAACATCTCGCGACTGAAACCCCAGCTCAGCGCCAACTCGCCACCGTAGACCTGGCCTTCGACCGTCAGCCAGTTGCCCAGCGGCGCCGACGGATCCTGGGCCACGCCGTTGCCTTCGGTGGACGGCACGAACAGCGCGGCGTCGTCGAACTGGCGGTCGAACTGCCCGAGGTAGTTAAAGGTGATGCGCGGTTGCGGCAACGCGGCCAGTTCAGCGCGCATCGCCGGGTCGCCGAGGTAACGCAGCGCGCCGTAGCCGAGGCCTTTGTCCGGCACGGCACGCAGTTGTTCCTTGATGGCCTTGATCGACCCGCCGAGGTCACTCGACGGCGTCAGGTTGACCGGGAACAGGCTGGTGAACCAGCCGACGGTGCGGGTCAGATCGATGTCGTCAAACAGGTCTTCACGACCATGGCCTTCGAGCTGAATCAGCGTGCTGCCCTGCCCGCTCCAGCGGCACACCGACCGTGCCAGCGCGGTCAGCAGCAGGTCGTTGACCTGGGTGCGATATGCCGCCGGAGCCTGTTGCAGCAATTTGCGGGTTTGCTCGGCGTCGAGTTTGATTTCGAGTTTGTGCTCAAAGCGGTTTTGCAGCGCGCCGTTCGGACGGTCACACGGCAAATCGGTCGGTGCGTCGCGCAGCTGGGCCTGCCAGTGACCGAGGCTGTTTTCAAACGCTGGCAAATGTTCTTGCAGACGGGCGACCCAGCGTTGATACGTGCTGGTTTTCGCCCTCTTCACGGCGCTGCCGCTGTAGAACTGTTGCAGATCGTCCAACAGCACGCGCCAGGAAACACCGTCCACCGCCAGGTGATGGATGACCAGCAGTAAACGCTGAGAACCGTCCGCCATCGCCACCAGCAGCGCCCGGATCAACGGGCCATTTTGCAGATCGAGGCTGCGCTGGGCTTCGTCGCACAGCGCATTGAGTGCTTCGACCGATTGCGCCTGACGCTGCCACAACACTGACTCGGTGGTCGGCGCCGCGTAGGCTTGCTGCCAACCATCGGCGGTCTGCTCGTAACGCAGGCGCAAGCTGTCGTGATGGGTCAGCAACTGCTCAAGCGCGCGGTCCAGCGCCTCGACGTTCAACGCCTCGCGCGGCACCAGCAACAGCGACTGGTTCCAGTGCTGACGCTCGGGAATTGCTTGCTCGAAGAACCCCTGTTGCACCGGCGCCAGCGCGACCGCGCCAGTCGCCGGACCTTGATCGATCAACGCGTGCTCGCCGCTGCGGGCAGCCTGGGCCAGGCTGCGGACGGTCTGGTGCTGGAACAGGTCCTTGGGGCTCAACACGATCCCGGCCTGGCGCGCACGGCTGACCACTTGCATCGAGACGATGGAGTCGCCGCCCAGTTCGAAGAAGTTGTCTTCAAGGCCGACGTTGTCGATGGCCAGCACGTCCTGCCAGATCGCGGCGAGGGCTTTTTCCATCGTTGTGCGCGGAGCGACGTGCTCACGCTGTTGCTGCGCGCCGTCAATCGCCGGCAAGGCCTTGCGGTCGAGTTTGCCGTTGGGGGTCAGCGGCAGCTGCGCGAGGAACAGCAGGAACGCCGGGACCATGTAGTCCGGCAGGTGTTGGCGCAATGCCGCTTTCAGGGTTTCACGCAGGGTGGCTTGCGCATCGGCGTCATCGACCAACGCCGGATCGGTCGGCACGATGTAGGCCACCAGTTGCTGCCCGTTGACGCCGTCCTGCGCCAACACAGCCAGTTCGCGCACGTCCGCTTGCTGCAACAGCCGTGCTTCGATTTCGCCCAGCTCGATACGGAAGCCACGGACCTTGACCTGATGGTCGATGCGCCCGACGTATTGCAGCGAACCGTCGACCTGATAACGGGTCAAGTCGCCGGTGCGGTACAAGCGCTCGCCGTTGCTGGCGAACGGGTTCGGCACGTATTTTTCGGCAGTCATGCCTGGGCGTGCGAGGTAACCGCGCGTGATGCCGGCGCCCGCCAGGTACAGCTCGGCGGACACGCCTTGGGGCACCGGCTGCAGGTCGGCGTCCAGCAAATAGCTGGCGGTGTGCTTGAGGGGACGGCCGATGTTCGCGCGACCGCCCGCTGCACGGCGGGTCCAGGTCGAATAGGTGGTGTCCTCCGACGGCCCGTACAGATCGTAGACGTGTGCGACGGTCGACTGCTCATACAACGCGTCCACCAGGCTCTGCTTCAGCGGCTCGCCGGCGAGGTTGATGATGCGCACGCTCGGCGGGATCTGTCCGTCGCGTTGCAAGGCGTTGATTGCCGACGGCACGGTGTTGATCAGGCGCACCTGATCCCGGGCCGGCAGTTGCGGCAACTCCAGGGCGTTGCGGGCGATGATCACCGAGCCGCCGTTGGCCAGGGTCACAAACAGCTCCCATACCGACAGGTCGAAGCACACCGAGGTCGAGGCCAGCACGCCCTGGATGTCTTCGCGGCTGTACACCGATTTAGACCAGTCGATCAGCGCCAGCACGTTGCGATGGGCGATGGCCACGCCCTTGGGTTTTCCGGTGGAGCCGGAGGTGTAGATCACGTAGGCCAGGTTGTCCGGCGTGACGCGGGTGACCGGCGCGCTGCTCGGGTAAGCGGCCCAGGTCATATCGTCCATCAGCAACACCGGGGTATCGGCTGCCACGGCCAATGTCGCGGCGACCGAATGCTCGGTCAGCAACACCAGGGCGCGACTTTCTTCGAGCATGTAGGCGACGCGTTCGGCCGGGTAATCCGGGTCCAGTGGCACGTAGGCGCCACCGGCCTTGAGGACGGCAAGCAGCGCGACCAGCAAGCTGTCGGAACGCTGCATCGCCACGCCGACCCGGACTTCCGGGCCGACACCCAGTTCGATCAGCCGGTGGGCCAGGCGATTGGCCTGAGCGTCGAGTTCGGCGTAGGTCAGATGCTGGGTGGCGAAGGTCACCGCCAACGCGTCCGGGCTGGCCGCGACTTGCTGGCTGATCAGTTCATGAATGCACAAATCCTGCCCGAAGCTTTCGTCAGCGCGATTCCAGTCATGCACGATGCGCTGGTATTCAGTGCTTTCCAGCAGCGGCAAATCGCTGATGCGCTGCTGTGAATCGCTGACGATGCCCTGCAGCAGGTGCGTCCAGTGCTGCGCCATGCGCGCGATGGTCGCGGCGTCGAACAGGTCGTTGGCGTAGGTCAGCGCCGCGTGCAGTTTGCCGCCCTTTTCATACGTATCGAGGGTCAGGTCGAACTGCGTGGTGCGCCCTTCCCACTCGATTACGCCCAGCGCCAGGCCGGAGGCGGTGCTGACCGTGGAAATGTCCGCGACCTGCGGCTGGTGGTTGTACATCACCTGGAACAGCGGCGTGTGGCTGAGGCTGCGTTCCAGTTTCAGCGCCTCGACCAGGCGCTCGAATGGCAGGTCCTGATGGGCCTGGGCGCCAAGGGCGGTTTCCTTGATGGCGCGCAGCAACTCGTCGACGCGGGTCTGACCATCGAGCTTCGTGCGCAACACCTGGGTGTTGACGAAGAAGCCGATCAGGCCTTCGATCTCGGCGCGGTTACGGTTGGCAATCGGCACGCCGACGCGGATGTCGGTCTGCCCGGTATAGCGATGCAGCAGCGCGTTGAAGGCGCCGAGCAACAGCATGAACAGGGTGACGCTGTGTTTCTGCGCCGTGGCCCGCAGTTGCTCGGCCAGTTGCGGGTCGACCGCAAACTCGTAACGGGTGCCGCGATAGCTCGGCATCGCCGGGCGCGGGTGATCGGTGGGCAGTTCCAGCACAGGGTGCTCATCACCCAGTTGCGCTTGCCAGTAGTCGAGTTGACGCGCCTGTTCGCCCGCCTCGAGCCAGCGGCGTTGCCACAACGCGTAGTCGCTGTACTGGATCGGCAATGGCGCGATTTGCGGTTGCGCGCCCGCCTCAAAGGCGTCGTAGCAGCGGATGAATTCGTCGATCAGCACGTTCATCGACCAGCCATCGGAAACGATGTGGTGCAGGGTCAGCAGCAGGACGTGTTCCTGCTCGGCGAGCTTGAGCAAAGTGACGCGCAGCAGCGGGCCGACTGACAGATCAAACGGCAACACCGATTGCTGCTCGGCTGCCTTGGCAACTGCCACTTCGCGCTCCGTGGCTGGCAAGGCGCTGAAATCCACATGATCGATGACCAGCGGCGCGCTGGCCGGGACTTGCAGCAACGTGTCGTCGGCGTGGCGCTGGAACACCGTGCGCAGGGTTTCGTGACGCGCCACCAGGCTGGCGAAGGCTTGCTCCAGCGCCGGCAGGCTCAAACGCCCGGTCAGGCGCACCGCGCCGGGCAGGTTGTAGGCGCCGCTTTGTGGGTCCAGTTGCCAAAGAAACCACATGCGTTGCTGGGCATACGACAGCGCCTGGCGATCTTCGGCGTCGACGCCGGCTGGAATGGGGAACCGGGCGAAATCAACGCCTTCCTTTTGCAAGGCCGCAAGGAACATCTGGCGCTTTTCCAGGGGCAACCCGATAAACCGGCGAGCAAGTTTCAAGGAGTCTTCAGCATTCATTTCTAAGCATCCGGATCAGTGGCGGGAAGCACAAAGGCACGTCGTCCCTATAAAACGAATGCAGACCGGAAAAATTAGCGAATGAGAACAAGTATCAGGCAGGAGGTAAAACGCGGGGTGTCAGAGGGATAAGAATCATTGTGGGAGCGAGCTTGCTCCCACAGGGATTGAGTGACGCCCGGGATTGCGTCAGGCGCTGGCAGCCATGGCGTGCCGCCGATGGTGAACCTCAAGCTGATCCTTGATCACCCGCAACACCTTGGCTTCGTGCTCATGGATAAAGAAGTGCCCGCCCGCGAGCATGTCCACCGAAAAACTACCGTGGGTTTCCTTGCTCCAGCCGATCAACTGCTCGGTGGTGGCCCGATCATCCTTGCCACCGAGCACATGCACCGGGCACTTGAGCAAGGGACGCTGCTGCGGTTCGAAGCGCCCGCACAGCAGGAAGTCCGCGCGCAGGACCGGCAGTGTCAGGCTCATCAGCTCTTTATTGGCCAGCACTTCTTCGCTGGTGCCATTGAGGGTGCGCAGTTGATCGATCAATTCGGCATCGGTCCTGGGCTGGGCGAAGCCGCGATCGTAGTCGGCCCGCATGGTGGGTGCAGCCGTGCCCGAGGCGAACAGGGCCACCGGCTCCGGGCACCCCAGCGAGCGAAACGCATGGGCCATTTCACAGGCCAGCAACGCGCCCAGGCTATGACCGAACAATGCGTATGGCGCCTTGAGCGTGGCTTTTTGTTCCTGGGCCAGTTGCAGCGCCAGGCGTCGCATGTCGGTGTGCAACGGCTCGCCATACCGTGCGCCACGCCCCGGCAGTTCCACCGGCTGCAGCGTGAGCCATTCCGGCAGCTTGCGCCGCCAGCGGCTGTAGACCATGGCGCTCGCGCCTGAATAGGGCAGGCACAGCAATGTCAGCTGGGTCACCGGGCTTACCTCGAAAAGTTGTCTATCAAGGGAACGGATGAGGCCGGCCTTGAATTAGTCCCAAGGTTGTAGAAGTGCCGAACACTGACATCGTGGCGAGGGCGCTTGCTCCCGCTCGGCTGCGCAGCAGTCGTAAAACGGGTGGATGCGGTGTATCTGAAAAATCTCAGTAAATGGTTTTGGGGCCGCTTCGCGACCCAGCGGGAGCGAGCTCCCTCGCCACAGGTTCTGTGTTTCGCTTATCTCAGGTGGCGATAGCTTTGGACTGCGGAACCGAGGATCACCGCACCGGCAGCAATCGCCAGCCAGAATCCACTACGGGCCCCGAATGCATCGATCAGCCAACCCGAACCGGCCGCACCGATTGCCACGCCAATACTCAACCCGGTGACCAGCCAGGTCAGGCCTTCAGTCAGTTTGGCCGGCGGCACGATGCGCTCCACCAACGCCATTGCCACAATCAGCGTCGGCGCAAAGAACAGACCGGCGACAAACACCGCCAGCGACAGCCCGAGAATGTTCGTCGCCAACAGCAACGGCAAGGTGGTGACCGCCGTGGCCACCCCGCCATACAAGAACAATCGCGGCAGCGGCACTTTCGAGCGCAACGCCCCGAACGCCAATCCCGCCAGGCAGGATCCAATGGCATACACCGACAACACAACGCTCGCTGCTGCCGGCTGGCCCTGCTGCTGGGCGAAGGCCACGCTGACCACATCCACCACCCCAACGATGGTGCCCATGGCGACCATCAACAGCATCAGCAATTGAATGTCGAGCGAACGGATCATCGAGCCCTGATGGTGTTCTTCATGGGGATGCACCGCCGGCTCGGTGTCCCGTTGCAGGACAAACGCCGTCACCCCGATCGCCAGCATCAGCAACGCCGCCAACGGACCGGCCTCGGGAAACGCCACCACGCACAACCCCACCGACAGCGGCGGTCCGACAATGAAGCAGACTTCGTCCAGCACTGATTCCAGCGCATAAGCGGTTTGCAGCTCCGGCTGGCCGCGATACACCTCGGTCCAGCGCGCACGGACCATCGCCGACATGCTCGGCATGCAACCGGCCAGCGCGGCGAACACAAACAACGTCCAGATCGGCGCCTGCAGGCGGGTGCAAAGCAACACCAGCAACAACGCCCCACCACCGATCAACGCCGAAACCGGCAGAACCCGGCCTTGACCAAAGCGATCCACCAGCCGCGAGACTTGCGGTGCACAAAACGCCGTGGCCAGGGCAAACGTCGCCGCCACCGCACCGGCCAGACCGTAGCCGCCTTGCAGTTGCGAGAGCATGGTGATCAGGCCGATGCCGGTCATGGAAATGGGCATGCGCGCGATCATCCCGGCCAACACGAACGCTCGGCTGCCAGGGGCTTTGAACAGGTCGCGGTAGGGGTTGGTCATGGGGTGCGAGTCTCAGTCAGGGCGAGCAAGTTGCCATAAGGCGGACCGAGGGGAAAGCAGGCAATTGTTGGTTGAATGTGAAGGCCTCACACGTTGATCGTTCCCCCCGCTCGGCGTGGGAACGATCAGGTGTCACGCGGTCAGGTGACGAAACTTTCATGGTTCGACGTGAACTCTCGCCAGCCCCCGTCAGTCAGCTGATTAAGCCCTCACACTCAAGGCGCTCACGCTGATGCAGATTTCCCTCGACCAACAAGTCGCCCTCGTCACTGGTGCCAGCTCAGGCATCGGCGCAGGCGCCGCCAAGGCATTGGCCGCCGCCGGGGCCGCGGTGGTGATCAACTACCATTCCCAGGCTGAACCCGCCGAAGAACTGGCCCGGCAGATCAACGCTGAAGGCGGTCGGGCTATCGCCATCGGTGCCGACGTTTCCAAAGAAGAAGACGTCGAACGGCTGTTCGCGCAAACCCTCGAGGCGTTCGGTTCGCTGGACATTCTGGTGGCCAATTCGGGTATGCAAAAAGACGCCAAGGCGGTGGACATGACCCTCGCCGACTGGAACCAGGTGATCGGCGTCAACCTCACCGGACAGTTCCTCTGCGCCCGCGCCGCCCTGCGTATTTTCAACCGTCAGGGTATTCGCGAAGGCGTGTCCCGGGCCGCCGGCAAGATTATTCATATGAGCTCGGTGCACCAGCGCATTCCCTGGGCCGGCCACGTCAATTACGCCGCGTCCAAGGGCGGCGTCGACATGCTGATGCAAACCCTCGCCCAGGAAGTCAGCCACCAGCGCATCCGCATCAATGGCATCGCACCGGGGGCGATTCGTACAGACATCAATCGCGATGCCAACGAGGAGCAACTGCTCAAACTCATTCCTTACGGCCGGGTCGGTGAAGTCGAGGACATCGCCAACGCGCTGGTCTTCCTCGCCTCCGATGCGTCGGACTACATCGTCGGCACCACCCTGTTCATCGACGGCGGCATGAGCCTCTATCCGGAGTTTCGCGGCAATGGCTGATCATCATCCCGAGCGACAAAGCAACATCGACGCCCACGGCATCATCGGCGACATGCGCAGCGCGGCGCTGGTCAATGACAAGGGCAGCGTCGACTTTTTCTGCTGGCCGGAATTCGACAGCCCGTCGATCTTCTGCTCGCTGCTGGACACGCCCGAGGCAGGCATTTTCCAGCTATCGCCGGACTTGCCTGATGCGCGCCGCGAACAGATTTACCTGCCCGACACCAACGTGCTGCAAACCCGCTGGCTGAGCGAGCGCGCCGTGGTCGAAGTCACCGACCTGCTGCCCATCGGCGACAGCGAAGATGATCTGCCGGTGTTGATGCGCCGGGTCCGGGTGGTCAGCGGCCAGGCAACGTTTCACATGCGCTGCGCCGTGCGGCATGACTACGCTCGCGCCAGGACCCACGCGCGCATGGATGCCAAAGACGTGGCATTCGAGGCCGATGATCAGCCCTCTCTGCGCCTGGCATCGGATCAGACCTTGCGTATCGACGGCAACGCGGCCGTCGCTGAATTCACCCTCAAACAGGATCAGAGCGCGGAATTCCTGCTCGGCGGCATCGACGACCCGCGTTTCAACGAAGGCGCGGCCGGGTTGTGCCTGGAACGCACGCTGAAGTTCTGGCGCGACTGGAGCGGTCAGTCCAACTACCGTGGTCGCTGGCGGGAAATGGTCAACCGCTCAGCCCTGGCCCTGAAGCTGCTGACCTCGCGCAAACACGGCGCGATCCTCGCGGCGGCCACGTTCGGCCTGCCGGAAACACCCGGCGGCGAACGCAACTGGGACTACCGCTACACCTGGATCCGCGACGCCTCGTTCACCGTCTATGCGTTCATGCGCCTGGGCTTCGTTCAGGAAGCCAACGATTACATGCGCTGGCTGCGCGGGCGGGTCAGCGATTGCCACGGCAAACCGATGAAACTCAACATCCTCTACGCCATCGACGGGCGCCAGGAACTGCCGGAAACCGAGCTCACGCACCTGTCCGGCCATGGCGGCGCGACGCCGGTGCGCATCGGCAATCAGGCTTATGATCAGGTCCAGCTCGACATCTTCGGCGAGCTGATGGACGCGGTGTACCTGGTCAACAAATACGGCGACGCGATCTCCCATGAAGGCTGGAAACACGCCGTGGGCGTCGTGGACCAAGTCTGTGAAACCTGGCAGCAAGAGGATGTGGGCATCTGGGAAATGCGCGGCGAACAGCATCACTTCCTGCACTCGCGACTGATGTGCTGGGTGGCCCTGGACCGGGCCATTCGACTCGCCTCCAAACGCTCCCTGCCCGCGCCGTTTTCCCGCTGGGACCAGACCCGTCAAGCGATCTACGCCGACATCTGGGACAACTTCTGGAACGAAGAACGCGGGCATTTCGTGCAGTACATCGGCGGCACCACGCTGGATGGTTCGATGTTGCTGATGCCGCTGGTGCGCTTCGTCAGCGCCAAGGATCCGCGCTGGTTATCGACCCTCGAAGCCATTCAGAAAACCCTGGTGCGCGACGGCATGGTCTACCGCTATCGCAACGAAGACAGCCAGATCGACGGCCTCAGCGGCACCGAAGGCGCCTTTGCTGCGTGTTCATTCTGGTACGTCGAATGCCTGGCCCGGGCAGGCCAGGTCGAAAAGGCGCACCTGGAGTTTGAACAATTGCTCAGGTACGCCAACCCGCTGGGCTTATACGCCGAAGAGTTCGACAGCCATGGGCGACACCTGGGCAACACGCCGCAAGCGTTGACGCACCTGGCGCTGATCAGCGCGGCGAGCTTTCTGGATCGGAAATTGAGTGGGGAGAAAAATTACTGGCAGCCTTGAGTTCGCGTTGTCCCTATCGCGAGCAGCCTCGCTCCCACAGAATTTGTGTCAAACACGCTATTTGTGAACGACACCAAACCTGTGGGAGCGAGCCTGCTCGCGAAGACGTCATCAGCCATAGCTCGGGACTGGCTGAATACCAGCGAAAAAAGTGAGCGGTAGGGTCCAGACTCCTACAACCATTAAACAAACCTGCCCAATCACCCGAAACCGCTCATTCCAACAGCCCGAAAACGTTTGTTGCCAGCCGTTACATCCCCCCCTACCATCGACCGTCAACGGGTGCAGCGGAGCTGCCCGATAAAACCCGAATTCAAGGAACCAGAATGAACCAGCGTATCCACCGCCCCATCGACACCCCTCTGCGTTCAGGCCTGAACCGCGATGAACTGTGGGAGGCCCACGACAAAGGCCTGATCAAATGCTGGGAAATCGGCCGCCAACGCGCCGCCCGTTTCCCCGAACTCGCCCAACGCTGCCTCGTCGGTGAGTTGCCGGTGCTGGGCTGGAAAGGTGGCGTGAGTCGCAGCCTGAAGAAACTCGAAAAGTACGGATCCCTCAAATACCTGGCCCAGTGGCAGGGTTTGCGTGGGGAGGATCTGGATGTTGATCTGAGTGAAGAGCGGCCTCTGACGTGTTCGCGGACGAGGATGGTGGTGACGTTTACGCCGGACCGGTCGAAGTATTTTAATCCGGCCGTAGAGCTTGATGCTTGAAAATAGGAAAAATTTCTCGAAAACTAGCTTCCGCCCCCAATGCACCATATAACCAAGCATGACGCAAACAACAGTTAACATGCTCCCACACACATTACAAAAAACTATAAAACTCACACTATTGAGACAGGCGAATGAGCGTAAAAGAACTTGATGCGCTGAACCAAAAGTTCAAAGGAAACTTAAAATCAGGTAAATGGACCTTATGTATTGGTGCCGGTGTTTCTTATGGAATCGTACCTACATGGCTAGAACTCACAAGACGACTTGTAAACGAGACATTCAATACAAATCTTTCGGAATTAGACTTTCAAAAACTAGTATCCGACAGCGCTTGGAGTCTCGACAGTTGGATACAAGCTTGTGCCAATCACTATCAAATCAACACAAAGTCAACAGCGGATTTTTTTGATCTCATCGAGAAACATCTTTATTCAGACCTTCGTAACAAAGGAAAAAACTCAGGTATTGAAGATGTACTGGTAAACGTTCTTGATAGACCTAGAAATGCTTCCCGCGAAGATGTTTTTCGTATCTGTAGCTTCTTTGAAACTAACTACCCACAGTCATCCCTAATTGCAGTAATCCAAGTGCTTTTGCAATGCGCCAAAGATGATCAACTACCAGAGGCTGTCATCAGCTTCAATGCCGACACACTTCTCCACACACTACTGGAACTTTTTCAACGTCGCGATCACTATCGCGGACCTCCGCCTCACTCCCATCCAAAGTATGGCTTCAAGCCAGTATTTCGCCCCACAGATTCCGCAAAAGTACAAACGCCAATTTATCATTGCCACGGATCTATTAAACCTAAAGCGTTGTTGGCAACTCATCAACCCCGAGACTCGCGAGATCGGCTGGTATTCTTAGAGAGTGAATACATTCGGGTTGCTACAGTTGCGTCTTCTTGGGCCGAAACCTTATTTATGTTTCATGCACAGACGACGAGAATGACCTTTCTTGGGTTCTCAATGTCCGATCCGAACATGCGTCGATGGTTGGCTCTTTCAAATTTAAGTACTTTGCAAGACCTTAACGCTATGACACAGTTAAATAATATGACTCCTCAGCATATTTGGATCACGACTGACCCTACGAATCCGGTCCTAAAAAAACTCAATAACGAAGCTCTTATTCATCTAGGGGTCCGACCAGGATGGATCAGAAACTGGACTGATGTAAAAGGCGCGTTCTGCAATCTTCTTGGATTAAACGTCTAACGCAGACGCAAAATACAAATTTACACAATACTCACTTCCTCCACCACCGGTCAACAAAACCAATTAAGATGAAAAAACAATACGAAAAACCAGAACTAAAGTTGCCTTGGCATAAAGTCTACTGGCTTGAAAGTCTTATAGCAGCCACAGGCCTACTGCTCATGAATCTCATATTTATTGCAAAAGCATATCGAGCATCAGACACAGTTGACCCAACAACAGCAGGCCAACTTGGAGATTTCATCGGTGGTTATTTCGGAACAATATTCACCCTTATAAGTGTAGTTCTTTTATTCGCCACACTCCGCAACCAAAGAATAGCCTCACAACAACTTTACTTCGAAACAAAGTACTTTGAGTTGATAAAAATGCACCGTGACAACGTGGCAGAACTAGAACTATCCAAATCAAAAGGAAGAAAAATTTTCGTAAATTTAATACGCGAATTCAGAGAGATATTGAAAATAACGAAATCGGTTTCAAAAACTCACTCCCAAGACTTCTCACAGCACAACCTTATTCACATATCGTACTACTGTCTGTTTTTCGGCACTGGACCAAACTCCTCTCGCATGCTAAAAGAATCATTAAAAACATTCAACCAACCATTTATTGAAGATCTAATAAACACACTAAACGCGACCGAAACCAAATCAAAAATAAAAAAAGACAGGGCTTTTAGTTACACACCTTTTGAAGGACATCAATCACGACTAGGTCATTATTATCGCCACCTATATCAAACAGTAAAATACGTAGACCAACAAAAACTTGACATAACAAAATACGAATACGTCAAAACAATAAGAGCTCAGCTATCTACGCACGAACAAGCACTTCTACTTATTAACAGCCTATCACCCATTGGAGAAAAATGGATAACCAATTACTACTTGGAAACTTATAAGCTAGTAAAAAATATTCCATTTAATTTCTTTGACCCTGCCACAGAACTAAACACCGAATCCTTATTTAGCAGAAACTACTTTGAATGGGACGAGACAGACGAACCAAGACAAGATTAAAGCAATAAGATTATGTTAGGGTATTTCTTACATCATAGAGCTAGCCAATTATGAAAAAAAACTCGACGATTAAGCGCGCTCATCTGACAACTCTGACTATTGCCTACGAAGAGCACGGCCCCACCAGCGGCGACCCCGTCATCCTCCTCCACGGCTTCCCCTACTCGCCTCGCGCCTTTGATGAAATTGCGCCAGCCCTAGCCGCTCGGGGCTACCGCGTTATCGTTCCGTACCTGCGCGGCTACGGTCCGACCCGCTTCAACAGCCCCGACACCCTGCGCTCCGGCCAGCAAGCCGCCCTCGCCCAGGATCTGCTGGACTTGATGGACGCGCTGGCCCTCCCGAAGGCCGCCCTTTGCGGCTACGACTGGGGCGGTCGGGCGGCGTGCATCGTCGCGGCGCTTTGGCCGGAGCGGGTTCGCTGTCTGGTGACGGGCGATGGCTACAACCTGCAGAATATTCCCGGCTCCACCCAGCCACAGGCCCCGGAAACCGAGCATCGCCTCTGGTATCAGTATTACTTTCACACCCCGCGCGGTGTCGAGGGCCTGACGAAAAGTCGCCGGGACTTGTGCGAATTGCTCTGGAAATTATGGTCACCGACCTGGGCCAAAGGCCCTGAGCGCTACCCACTGAGCGCGCCGGCCTTCGACAACCCGGATTTCGTCGAGGTGGTGATTCACTCGTACCGTCACCGCTTCATGTACGCGCCAGGGGACCCGGCACTGGCGTGGATGGAAGAAGCGCTGACCCGGCAACCGTCGATCAGCGTCCCGACGATTTCCCTGTGTGGTGCCGACGATGGCGTCGGACCGGCCGAGGAGATTGATGAGGACATTGAACATTTCTCTGGGTTTTATGAGCGGCGAGTGCTGGCGGGCGTCGGCCACAACATTCCCGAAGAAGCACCCGAAGCGACGCTCAAGGCATTACTGGATCTGCTTCAGCGCTGACAGAAAACCGCTCGCGATAGGCTTGCGGCGTTACGCCCATGGCCCGCAGAAAACTGCGACGAAGCGTTTCTTCACTGCCGAACCCGCACTGCACCGCCACCCGTTTGATCGGCAGACCGGTATCACTGAGCAAGCGTCGCGCGGTCTCGACCCGGATCAGCTCGATGGCCCGCGCCGGCGTCTGGCCGGTGTCGGCGCGGTAATGGCGAACGAAGCTGCGTTCGCTCATGCCGGCCTGCAAGGCGAGTGTCGGAATGCCCAGGTCCATGGTGAGATTTTCGCTGATCCAGGCATGAAGTTCGTCGAACCGGCTGCCTTCCTTTTGCAGAGACAAGGTCACACTGAACTGCGACTGACCGCCCGGGCGCTTGAGGAACACCACCAGTTGCCGAGCGACGTCCAGGGCCATGGTGCGACCGAGATCCTCTTCGACCATCGCCAATGAAAGATCGATGCCGGCCGTAACGCCGGCCGAGGTCCAGACCGGGCCGTCATTGATAAAGATCGGGTTGGGCTCGACCCGTAACCGGGGATGTTTCTGCGCCAATTGCTCGCAACGGGTCCAGTGAGTCACCACACGCCGACCGTCAAGCCAACCACTGGCCGCCAGCAAGAACGCCCCGGTGCACACCGATGAAACCCGCCGACATGCCGTCGCCTGTTCACGCACCCAGGCCACCAGCGACTCATCCTCCGCCGCCGCGTAGACACCCCAACCACCGGCGATGATCAAGGTGTCGCTGCCTTGCTCGGGCAACGGCTCGGCTAACAGCGCCAGCCCCGCCGACGACATCACCACCCCGCCACCGTTGGCAATTACCGTCGGCGCGTAGGGCGCCGGCAAGCCTTGTTGACGGGCGATGTCGTTGGCCGAGGCAAACACCTGCAACGGCCCGGTGACGTCGAGCAATTGCACATTGGTGAACGCGAGCACATGAATGGTTTTTGGCATATTGGCGTAATTCGTGGGGTTATTGGCGTATACGCCAGATCCTACGAGCCTAAAGTGAAGCCGTCCACCCACTTCATGAGAAAACACCATGACGTTGCAGATCGGTTTTCTGTTGTTTCCACAGGTTCAACAACTGGACCTCACCGGCCCTTACGACGTGCTGGCATCGCTGCCGGACGTGAAGGTGCATCTGATCTGGAAGGACCTGGTGCCGGTTACTTCGAGCACCGGGCTGGTGCTGAAGCCGACCATGACCTTCGATGATTGCCCGCCACTCGATGTGATCTGCATTCCCGGGGGCAGCGGCGTCGGGCCGTTGATGGAAGATGAGCAGACATTGGCGTTTATCAAGGCCCAAGCGGCTAACGCGCGTTATGTCACGTCGGTGTGCACCGGCGCGCTGGTGCTCGGTGCGGCCGGTCTGCTGAAAGGCAAACGCGCGACCACGCACTGGGCTTATCACGAATTGCTGGGGCCTTTGGGGGCAATACCGGTGAAGGATCGCGTCGTGCGCGACGGCAATCTGCTGACCGGTGGCGGGATTACCGCAGGGATCGATTTTGCCCTGACCCTGGCGGCCGAGTTGTTCGATAAGGACACGGCCGAGCTGGTGCAGTTGCAGCTGGAATACGCCCCGGCACCGCCGTTCCAGTCCGGCAGCCCTGAAACAGCGCCGCCGAGCGTATTGGCAGAAGCGCATCGGCGGGCGGCGCCATCCCTGCAGCAAAGGGCGCAGATCACTGGACGGGCGGCGGCCAGGCTGTAGCAGTACTTTTCGACAGGCGAAAAAAAACCCGCTTCGGCGGGTTTCTCAAGACCATTTTCGACATCCTGTCGGCAGCCATCCTGGCCAATGGTCGATCATCCCTGATCCTGAGTACTCCCTGTACTTCAGTTGATGGATCCAGAATAAGCGCAATGGTGAAGCACCAAAAGACGACATACCCGTCAGCAGGTGTAAGCCTTTGACCATAAGATCAAAAATCCACACGAACACTACAGTTTTCAAAAGGCGAAAAAAAACCCGCCGAAGCGGGTTTTCCCAAGACCATATCGACTCCCTGTCGGCAGCGAATCCTTGCTAATGGTCGATCATCCGTGATCCTGGAGCACTTCCTGTGCTTCAGTTGATGAGGCTAGATTACGCTTCGGATCCAATGTGCAATAGACGACATAGCTACCATCGCGTGTAAGACATTCGCTATACCCGCCCTTCCGAAAACCCTTAGACGCGTCAGCCAATCAGCATGAAAGCCGCGAGTTCAGCGGCCTGCAGCTGTCCTTGCGCCGCAAGCTCATCCTTATCCTCGAGAAACCAGGCCGCCGACAACCCGGCAAACGCCAACACCCATTGCAGCAGCCGTTGACGCTCCAGCGCCGCGGCCTGGGCCACGACCTCGATTTGTTTTTTGAAGCGCTGCGGATCATTAGCCGTCGGCAAATCCGGATTGCAGATCAAGTTGGCGTAGTCGAACCCGCGCTCGCCGATCACCCGCTTCGGATCGATAGCGAGCCAGCCTCGCGGGCCGAAATCCAGAACATTGTCGTGATGCATATCGCCGTGCAAAACCACCACATCCTGCGGCTCGGCGAGCAGCGCTTCGGCGGCTTTCAGACCGAGCAAGTAAGTGCCGCCCTGCTGTTCGGCGGCCATGCGCAAGGAAGCGAACCATGACCATAAGGGAATCAGGGGCGGCGGCGATGATGAACGCGGGGCGTGTAAACGAGCCAGCGCCGTGCACAGTATCCGGCTGGCCTCGTCATCCTGGCCGTTGAGCGCCATGTGCATCAGCGATCGATCGCTCTCGGCACGTTCCAGCACCAACGCATCGCCATGATGAGCGTAAACCCGCGCGGCGCCCTCGCCGTCCCACCAGGTCATCAGCAGATTGCCGAACTTTTCCTCGGCATCGACGGCGACCTTCAACATGGCCGGCAAATCACCCATCCGTACCGGCAGCAAACGACTGCCGGGCGTGATGATCGGTTCGCCGTCCGGCGCCAGGGCCCAGCGTTTCAACCAGGTTTCAAACATGCAGCCTTTACTCTTCCTGACGCTCGTGAGCCTTGGCGCCGGTTTTCAGAAATTCTTCGATATTGCTCATCTGCTCATCCCAGCCACGGCTGTCCATACGGAACGCCTTGAGCCTGCGCGTCTGCGGGATGTGATCAAAACCGGACTCGGTGACCTTCAGCAACGTGCCCTCATCCATGTCTTCGAGCTCGAACTTCACCAGCGTGGTGGGTTCCTGGGAATAATCGGTGTCCGGCTCCACCGCATAGGGATGCCAGCGAAACGAAAACACCCGCTCCGGCTCGACCCGCTCCACCAGCACATTCCACAGCAGGTACTCATAACCCGGGTAAGTAATCTGCCCCTGCGTCCATTCACCGGCGACAAAGCGCTTGCCCTCCAGCGCCACGCCAAACCACTGCCCGAAGGCCTCGGCATTGGCCAGCACGCGCCACACCTGCGAGCGCGGTACTTTGAGCAGGATTTTCCTTTCGATGCGATCTGATGCTGGGTTCATAAGTCACCTCCTGTACTGAACAGTAGGCCTGTAAGACCACAAGACCAACCTTAAAGTTGTATCAATGGGGTGTTGTTATCAAGCACGTCTGAAATATTCGGCTGCATTTCCAGTGGGAAGTTCTGGCTCGCAGGCGAATGCCAGGCACAGTACGCGGACCGTTGACGCAGGCAAGCCCCTTGGCTAAAGAGGTTACACCTGACTTCATTATTGGTTGACCACCCTCTTCGCTACACTGCATCTCTACGTTTACCCATCACAGCGAGAATCACTATGCACCCACGCTTCCTCCTGGCCCTGACCCCTTTGCTGTTCACCACCGTCGCCCACGCGGCGGACTGTGACAACGCCACCGACCAGGCCACGATGAATCAATGCGCGGCGCAGCAGCACAAGGCGGCGGACAAAGAGTTGAATGCGCTTTACCAGCAGATCACCCAGCGCTTGAAGAGCAACCCGGACAGCAAAAAGCTGCTGCTCGGGGCACAGCGTTCGTGGATGGCGTTTCGGGATGCCGAGTGCAAGTTTGCGAGTGCCGGGGTGGAAGGCGGGAGTGTGTATCCGCTGATCTACAGCAACTGCGTGACTGAATTGACCAAGGCGCGGGTGGAGACTTTCAAGAATTATCTGAAGTGTCAGGAAGGGGATATGGGTTGCCCGGTACCTGGGGTGTAACACTTCGGTGACGCTGAGGGCCTCTTCGCGGGCAAGCCTCGCGCCTACAGGTTCGCAGTGATCGCACTATTGGGTACGACGCGACCGTGTAGGAGCGAGGCTTGCCCGCGAAGGCGTCAGTTCAGACGCCACACGTTACCGGACAAATATCTGCGCCGTCGTGATCGCCATATCCCCCCCCGGCAACTTGATGTTGCCGATCTGTTTCATGCTCTCCGGATCAAAGATCGCCACATCATTAAACGTCCCCGCCAGGTAGATCTTGCTGCCGTCCTTGTTGAAGGAAATGCAGTAGTAGGAATGATCCAGCGTTGCCGCCTGGAGCATTTTCTTCTCCTTGATGTCGTACTTGGCCAGGCGGTTGAGCACGCCGAACATCAGGTTCGGATCCTTGGGCGAGCGCATGCCGCTGAAGTAGATTTCCGTCAGAGGGCCGAAGTCGGTGGTTTCGGTCTTGCCGGTTTTCAGGTCGATGCTGAACAGCCCGTAGAGGTATTCAGCGGTGGCCGGATCCTGTTTCTTGTCCTTGAATTTCGCGGCGGTGTAGAGCAGCGAGAAATCATGGCGATAAGTCTGCTGGTTCCACACGTAAAGCACGTCCGGCGCGCTGTAGTTCGCCCGTTTCCAGTGACGACTGGGGATCAGCACGTCGAACTTGCCGGTCTTCACGTCGACCTTATAGACATCCGCCCCCGCCACGTACAGCGTGCCGTCGTCACCGCTCTGCATGATGGTCAGCTGCCGTGGCGCCGGGAAACTGCGCACGGGTTTGGCGTCCAGGCCGGCGTCGGTAGCGTAGACATCGAGCCGCGGCTGTTGCACTTCGTAGCGGTCGTTGAGCATCAACGTCGGGTTGGCGATGGCAAACAGTTCCTTGCCGTCGTGGCTGAGGGTAAAGGCGAACATCGACTTCGCTTTCTCCCCAGGTTTCTGGGTGATGCTGGCGTGGAACACTTGCTTGCAGCTGTCCAGCTCGACGCCGTAGACATCCGCGTAGTGATTGTTCAGCACGTAAGCGGTCTTGCGATCCGGCGATAACTGCACAGTGCCCGGACCGAAGGCGTCCGGCATCTTGCAGGTCTTGAACAAGGTGTCCGTCGCCAGGTCGAGCACGTGCAGGTTGTTCGGGTAATTGGTGGTCACCATGTACTCGTGACCCGCTTGTAATGCAGTGTTTTCATCGGCCAGAACGTTGATTGAACAGACGCTCAGGACGGCGAACGCGGCCAGGCCGCAGGCTTTAATGCGATGCATGCTGGAATCCTTCTTCATGTCCGATCACTTGTCTTTCGGGAAGACAGTGCCGAGGTTGCGCCAGTTGTCGTTGGACGCCTGGGCATCCTTGTTCCAGTCCGGGTAGGTGCTCATCATGTCGGGCACCTGGGCCGGCCACCAGCAAGGGTCGGAGCAGCCATACAGGTCGGCTTCCATCGGCTGGCACAGCGACGACACCCCGCCAAACGCATCGATTTCCCAACCCGGGTCAGTGGTCGAGGCACAGCCCGCGACAGAGCTCATCGCCACCACTTCTTCGATACGGTTTTCGGCCGCGGCCTCATCCAGTTTCAATGCTTTGTTATTGATTGCCTTGAGATGTTTCATATCAGTGAGCCTTGCGCGGAGTGATGTAGCTGCTGATAAACGCAGGGTTGTGGGCCATGATCCGGGTGTAGACCTCGATGCCGAAGTCGACCCAGTCACGCATCAGTTCGCAGTAGTGATAGGTCGGATGGGTCGGGTCGCCGTACCGGGCGTAACTCTCGTGGTAGCAGCCGCCGGAGCACAGGTTGCGGATCTGGCAGTCTTCGCAGCCGGTGTTGGTACGGTCCAGGCGCTGGGACAGGAAGTCATTCAACTCCACCTGTTTTACACCGCTGTGGACGTTGCCGAAGGTCGGCAGGCTCGACCCGGTAAAGCGATGACACAGGTTCAGTTCGCCCTTGTGATCCACTGCCAGCATCTTCAGGCCCGCGCCGCAAGGCAGGGCTTTTTTGTGGCCTTCATGGATGTCGGTGATCAGCTGGTGCAGATTGGAGAAACCGATGTTGCGGTGTTCCAGAGCCGCTTCCAGGTAACGCCGACCAAGTCTCTTCATGCTGGCGAAGACTTCGATCAGCTCGTCGCTGGACAGGTTGAAGGTGCTGATGTCGCCGGAGGTCACCGGGGCGAAGCCGACCTCGGCAAAACCCAGTTCGTTGAACAGGTGGTCCCAGATGGTTTCCACATCGGTGACGCCGGTGGTCAACGTGACCCGGGCACCCACCGGACGACTGTTGTAGCGCGACAGCAGCATCTCGGCCTTGCGCCGCACCACGTCGTAAGTGCCCTGCCCGCCCACGGTGATTCGGTTGCGGTCGTGCACGGTTTTCGGTCCGTCGATACTGACTGACAGGCCAAAGCGGTGGGCATTCAGGTAGTCCACGGTCTCTTCAGTGAGCAGCGTCGCGTTGGTGGTCATGACGAACTCGACGAACTTGCCGGCCTCGCGGAAGCGCTTCTCGCAATAGTCGACCATGTACTCGATCAGCTTGCGATTACTCAGCGGCTCACCACCGAAAAACACCACGGTGAAGCGCTCTTCATCCGGCGATTCGCGCAGCAGCATTTCCACCGACGCGACGGCTGTTTCGACGTCCATTTTCTTGCCGGCCGAGGGCTTGTCGAGGTCTTCCTTGTAGCAGTAGGTGCAGCTCAGATTGCAGCCGGTGTTGACGTTAAGCACCACGGTATTGATCGCCGTGCGCTCGACCCGTTTGGTGCCGATGTCCGGGGTCAGCGGCGAGCCGTCGCTGACCAGTTCCAGGGACATCAGCTCGCGCAGGGTCTCAGTGATTTCCTCGCCGTTGAAACGCGAGGCCAGGCGCTGGATCAGGTCCTCCGACGAACAGCCGGGACCGCGCAAGGTATCGATGATGGTGCCCGTCAGCTCATCGCTGGCGAACAGCGAACTGCTGGGGATATGAAACAGCATGCGGTCGGCATCGACGTGCACTTCGTGCAGGTTCCGTTCGACCAGATTCAAAATAGCGCCCATTGCAACCTCCTGTGCAAACCCCGGTTGACGGGGCCTGCGGTCATTCCGAAAAAGTGTCTGAAGCCTTAGGGATCAGCGAACTCATGGAATGGGTGGATTGTTCCAGCGTTGCACGGTGACGATCATGTGGCCTTCGCCGGTCAGGGATTTCCCTGCGTCGTCGACGGCGGCGATCACCTTGAGGTTGCCGGCATTGTTGGTGGACATCTTGCGTTGCGGGTTCGGCCCGGCATCGCCCGGTGTGAACACGCCGCTGTCGGCCTGCATGGTGCCGGCGAACTTGACGTCTTCGTCTTCCTTGGCGCGATCGTCGAAGGCTTCGACCGACCACTGCGCCGGGAACACGCCGATGCGATACGGCTTGCCATCTGCACCCTTGCCCCAGGCTTCGGCATCGAACCGGCCCTGGACTTTCGGCGTCGAACCACCGCCCTCGCCGATCCGTGCCACCGAGAACTCGGGCACGACTTTGACTTGGTTGATCTTGCTGTAGACCGACAGGGTCGGGCCTTTCAGCGTGCCAACGGTGACGTTGCGCAGCCCCGGCTGGGCGTTGGCGGCCGCCTTGAGTTTGACCTTGATGCGATCAGGGCTTTGCTCGACGACTTCCACCACGTCCACGCCTTTGCCGAAGTTCGGTTTACCGGTGAGACCGCTGCCGATCAGGGTCACTTCCGTTTCGGTACCTGCCTTCAAATAACCCGGCTGCACCGCCAGCAAACGACTGCTGCCGTGTTTGGTGGCGACGAAGTCCAGACCGCGCTCATCGTGCTCGGCCTCGAACATCCGCCCCTGCATGGCATTGCCTTGGGCCGCGAACACCTGGCGCATGGTCACGCCGTCGATGGTCACGTTGCCGCGCCATTCGTAACCGGTGTAGAGAATCGCGCTGCCCTCGCCGTTGAACGGGCTGCCGTCGGCGTATTGGCCTTTGACGCCGACCTTGAAGGTGTCGCTGCCATCGGCGGTGACGCTCATCATGCCGGCCAGTTCGCCTTTACCCGGCAAGTGGCCGCTGAAGCTCCAGTCGCCGACCAGCGCTTCGGCTTTCGGTGCGCTGCTCAGCCATTTTTTCCAGGCCGGGTTGTCCAGCGGGTAACGCTTGGCCAAGAGCGGCACCATGTCTTTTCGAGCCAGGTCGAACCAGTCGCGGTCACGAGACAGCGCCTGGTATTCCAGGGACGGCCATTGGCCGAGGTGGAAGTTCACCAGGCGCTCCCATTCCTGGGCCGGACGCCGTTGCAAAGCGACTCGCGCACCGGAGTGGCAGCGGCCGCACATCTGACTGGTCTGATCGTCGAACTTCTCGACGGTATTGAGTCGGCGCTCCAGCGCATAACGCACGCCATCGGTTTCACTCGGCGCCAGGCCTTGGGTGTCGGCCAGGTATTTGACCAGAGTGCGGCGGTCGTCATCGCTGATCTGCAAACCGTGCATGGTCTGCATCCGGGCGATGCTCATCAGCCAACCTTCCGGGGTTTTTCGCTGGTGGCTGATGCGGCTCAGGGCATTGTCAGCTTCGGGGGTGTGACAGCCCTGACAGGTTTCCTTGAGGATGGTCTGGGCGTCGCGGGCTGCCAGGCTGTATGGCGAATGCAGCGCCACACACGCGGCCACGGCCAGCAGACTGGCGCTCAGGCCTGATCGGAGTCTTCTCTTCATCAACGTCGAACCTCGCACAGTGCTTTCTTATTTTTGTGGCTTATCGTTTTTATGGTTTCTGCCGTCGGCGGCGCAGCGCTGACGGAGGCAAGAGAAACGTCTGCAATGAGCAATACACGGAGCGTGCCAGCTTGACGACAGCCTTTCTTATCAAGCACTTACACGAAGACAAGGCCCGCGAATCGAGGCTGGGCGGGTTCGCCTGCGTCTAATATCGCGACAGGTGTTGCAACCTGAGACAAGCATAGATCCCCCGGCCGGAACAGTTCATCGCCCGACGATTGACGGCCATTGCAGGCGGGTGCGAAATGGTGATTCACCGATTGCCAGTCAGGGGAAAACAAAATGGCAAGCATCACTGTCCTGGCGGGGGACTTTCTGCAGGGTGATGGAGAGTACAGAGACGGCGTTTTTACCCTTAGAACGTCGCTGCACCCGTGGCCCGGCATCACCCTCCCGCTCTCAGCGTTCAAGCATGTGGAAGTCGCTAACCAGGAATCGATCAACAACATCAAGGACGCCATCGGCTTCGGCGTGGCGGGCGCGATGTTGCTGGGGCCCATCGGCGCCCTCGCCGGGTTCATGTTGGCCGGCAAGGAGACCGAAGTGACCTTTCTGGCGACGCTCAATGATGAAAAAAAGCTGTTGGCTGCCGTAGATGGCGCCACGTTTGAAGAGATTTCTCGGAAGATCCATTCCTGATCTGCCATTTCCCCGCAGCACTTGCGTGTTGCGGGGGGACGCCGGCTCAACTGGCCAATGTCGAGGAAAGTTTTTGTGAGCCTCGATTTTTTGCTGAATATCCGCCACAAGTACAGCAATGTCATGGGGACTGTTCAAGTTCCATATGGGGACGTTAGTGGCGATCAGTTCCACTTTTCCTGTCATGCAGTCACAGACCCGGATCGTCAGGGACTGGTCTGCCTCCATGACGCATGTGCACACAGCGGGCAACATACTGTGTTCAATGATGTTTTGAATTTCCAGGGTTGAAAGGAACATCGTTACCTCCCTCACGCCAGATGGTTGGCCGGATGAACGGACCATCGCTTCATCCACCGAGCCAGAAAATTCTAGTCTCCTAAAGTGGGTGTCTCAAGGTCGCAGCAGGTCGCTCGTCGTCTCATAGTTGTCGCAATTTGCAACAACCCCCTCTGTGTCCGCTGTTCCCATGAGCCGCCAAAACCCCGCCGACCAAGGGCGTCCCTGCCTTTCTTGGCACTTGGCACAGCCATTGCGAAAGCCTCCGTTCTCACGAACAACAAGAGGTCTCGCCATGCCCCTCCCTTATTTGCTTCCCGCCACCTCGGCGTTCATCCAGCGCGCCCCGCGCATGCTTATCGGCGGTGACTGGGTCGAGGCCGCCGACGGCCAGACCATGCCCCTGCACAACCCGGCCACCGGTGAAGTGCTGTGCGTCGTGCCAAGGGCAACGCCCGAGGACGTCGACCGCGCCGTGCTGGCCGCTCGTCAGGCCTTCGATGATTCGCCCTGGACCCGCACCCGCCCACGAGAGCGGCAGAACCTGTTGTGGAAACTCGCCGACCTGATGGAACGCGACGCCGAACTGCTGGCGCAACTGGAATGCCTGAACAACGGCAAAAGCGCAGCGGTGGCCCAGGTGATGGACGTGCAGTTATCCATAGACTTCCTTCGCTACATGGCGGGCTGGGCGACCAAGATCGAAGGCTCGAGCGTTGAAGTGTCGTTGCCGCTGATGCCCAACGATCAGTTCCACAGTTTCATCCGCCGCGAAGCGGTAGGTGTAGTGGGCGCCATCGTTGCCTGGAACTTCCCGCTGCTGCTGGCCTGCTGGAAACTCGGCCCGGCCCTGGCCACCGGCTGCACCGTGGTGCTCAAACCCGCCGACGAAACCCCGCTGACCGCGCTGAAACTGGCCGAACTGGTGCTGGAAGCCGGGTACCCCGAGGGCGTGTTCAACGTGGTCACCGGCACCGGCATCACCGCTGGCTCGGCGCTGACCCACAACCCTCTGGTGGACAAGCTGACCTTCACCGGCTCCACCGCCGTGGGCAAGCAGATCGGCAAGATCGCCATGGAGTCCATGACCCGTGTCACGCTTGAACTGGGCGGCAAATCACCAACCATCGTCATGGCCGATGCCGACCTGAAAACAGCCGCAGCCGGGGCCGCCAGCGCAATTTTCTTCAATCAGGGCCAGGTGTGCTGCGCCGGTTCCAGGCTGTATGTGCAGCGCAAGCATTTCGACAATGTGGTGGCGGACATCGCCGACATCGCCAACGCCATGAAACTCGGCAACGGTCTGGACCCAAGCGTCGAGATGGGGCCGCTGATTTCCGCTCGCCAGCAGGAACGGGTGTACGGGTACATCGAAAAAGGCCGGGAAAGTGGCGCGACCATCGCCTGCGGTGGCGAGCAGTTCGGGCCAGGTTTTTTCGTCAAGCCGACGGTGATTGTCGATGTCGACCAGAAGCACTCGCTGGTGCAGGAAGAGATCTTCGGCCCGGTGCTGGTGGCGATTCCGTTCGATGATGAAGCCGATGCGTTGCGCATGGCCAATGACAGTCCTTATGGGCTGGGCGCGAGTATCTGGTCGAACGACCTGGCGGCGGTGCACCGGATGATTCCGCGAATCAAATCGGGGTCGGTGTGGGTCAACTGCCACAGCGCGCTCGATCCGGCGCTGCCGTTTGGCGGGTACAAAATGTCCGGGGTCGGGCGGGAGATGGGGTATGCGGCGATTGAGCATTACACCGAGTTGAAGTCGGTGTTGATCAAGTTGTAATAGCGCCGTTCTTCGCTGATCGTTCCCACGCTCTGCGCGGGAACGATCGGTTAGGGTTTGAAGCCTTGCGACAGTAACCAACTCCGAACCATCCGCCCCTGCTCCACCGTCAACCCCGCCAGCACCTGCTCGGCCGGTTCGGTCTGCAACCGCCGCACCAACGGCGCCAGTTCAACCCCCTGCACATGCCAGATCCCCAGCGGCTGATCCGCCGTGATCACCACCTCGGCGTCATCGACAAACCCATCTTTCAACACCGGCGCCCGCTCAATCCTCAACGCCGCAAAATCCGCCTCGGCATGGGCCACTTCAGCATCCGGCCACTGCCGCCGTGCCTGCCAGAACGGCTGCTCCAGCCACCTCTGCTCATCGGCGTAAAAGTCGCGACCGATCCGCGCAAAGCGCAAAAACAGCTGCTCCACCCGCTGCTGATGAAACCGTTGGGCCAGCGCCGCCCGTTCCGGTTTACGCAATAACGTGTTGATCACCGTGGGCGCCTGTAACGCTGAAGACAAGGACTGGAAAATACCATTGCCCGACAGCGGATCCACCGCCATCGCGGCATCGCCGACCCGGATCCAGTGATCACCACAGACCTGCGGACTCAAAATCGCCGTGCTGCTGCGCGCATGCAGTTGGAGATCGGTCTCAGGCCCGACACCGAAAAACTCACGCGCCCATGCCGAACCCTGACGCCGTGCGCGGCAGTAATCCAGCAACGTCGCCTTGCCCGGCAATTGCGCGCTGGCCACGTCCACCGTCCATTGCCAATAACACTGACCGTCGGCCCGCCGCGCCATCCACGCCCAGCCGTCCTCAAGGCTTTCCACCGCGCTGGCGGTGCTGCCCGGCGTGCCTTGCCAACGATTGAGCAGGCTGACCGTCTCCGGCCCGCGCAGGCCTTTGCCCAGTGCGGGCGCCTGGCGTCCGCGGGCCTCTACCAGAAAATCCGCAAGCAGCGCCTCGCGCCCTTCAATCTCGACCCGATGCCCCACCCCCGAGGCCTGAACGCTCAGCACCCGCCCTTCGATCAGCTCAACACCAGCCAGACGCAGGTCTTCGCGCAAACCTCGGTCGAAACTCGGGCGATCCAACAGAAATTCGATGTTCTGCGCATGTTGCTGACCGTTCCACGACACCTGCCGCTGGGAGGGCAACGCCGCATCCGCCAACGCCTGCTGCAGGCCCGCGCCGCGCAAGGCCTCCAGTACCCGAAGCGAAACGCCTTCCAGTGCCGCAAACCGGCGCCACTCGCTGACCAGGGTCACCGCATAACCGAGTCGCCGCAAACCCAGGGCGACTGCCGCCCCGGCAGGTCCAGCGCCAAGAATCACAATCATGCGCCGAAGCGCCGTTCAGGGCCACGATAGCGGGCGTTCTCGCGCAGCCACTCGATGACGTGCTCGTTACTCGCGTCGGGATGGGCAACCAGGAAACTCGCAATATGTCCGCTCAACGCCGCACACCCAAGGCTCGCACCGGACTGTCCCGGATAGGTCCCATGCACGCACGCCGCGAAATCGGCCTGGGCACTGTTGAGCCACGACCATTCATGCTCGGCACAACGCGCATCGCCGGTGACGCGCAGCACCTGTGGATAATTCGCCGGATACACACCCTCGCCCTGGGCCGGGCTGGAGGCACACAACAAAATGCCCCGCGCCACCGCCGCTGCGCAGGCTTCGCGCAACAGGCTGCGATCCTGGCGTAATCCAAGGCTCAAATTAATCAAGCGAACATCCTGCGCCACCAGCCAGTCGATGGCACTGGCGATCTGCAAGGCGCTGGTGACGCCGCGCTGGTCAAACACCTGCCCCACGCAAAACACCGCCGCAGGGGCTCGCCGCCCGATGGCTTCGATCACCGCGCTGCCGTGGCCCAGCGGGTCGTCACGCAAGTCGCTTTCGGCCAGGCCATCCTCCAGCAGCGAAAAACGCCGTCCGGCGATCACCTGCACCCGCTGCGCCGCCGAATGTCCGCTGTCGACCACGCCAATCCTTAGCTCAGGCTTCATGCAGCACCGCTTTTGAAATGAGTACGCCGTCGAGCAATTCAAAACGCACATCAGCATCAGCCAGCGTGGAAGGACGATGGCTGATCAGGATCCGCGTGCGCCCGGCAAACAGTCGGTCGATGGCCTCGATGACTTCGCGCTCGGTGGCTTCATCCACCGCCGAGGTCGCTTCATCCAACACCAGAATCAGCGGATCCTGCAACAACGCCCGGGCGATGGCGATCCGCTGTTTCTGCCCGCCGGACAACTGCTGGCCGCGTTCGCCCAACGGACTGTCGAGACCTTCGGGCAACGATTCGATCAGGCTGTCGAGTTGCGCCAGTCTTGCGACTTCGGCAATCGCTTCACGGCTGGCGTCCGGCACCGCGTAAGCGAGGTTGTCGGCCAGGCTACCGCGAAACAGCACGATGTCCTGACTGACCACGGCTATCCGCCGACGCAGCTGGAACAGGTCCAGTTCACGCAGATCGACCTCGCCCAGCAGCACCCGGCCAGCTTGCGGATCGTGATGGCGTTGCAGCAGATCGATCAGCGTTGATTTACCGACGCCGGAGCCGCCGCTCAGGGCGACTTTCAAGCCATAGGGAATTCGCGCTTCGATGCCGCGCAAGGTCGTCGGACGACCGGGATGGCTGAAGTGCACGTCGTCGAAACGCAACTCGCCAGAGGTCGGCATCGGCTTGGGTTCAACCGGTGTTAGCACGGTGGGCTCTTCACCACGCAGTTCCATGACCCGGCCAAGGCTGACGGTCATCCGCTGAATCGCGACATAGAGCCCGAGCAGGCTCTGAACCGGTCCGACCGCCATCCCCAAGTACGTGGAAAACGCGATCAGCGCGCCCAGTTGCCAGGTCCCCTGCACCACCCAATAACCGCCAATCAAAAACGCACAGGCCCGGGACAATGACGTCAGCGTGCCGGGCACCGCCTGGGTAAAAAACTCGGTGACTTGCAGGCGCAGCAGCTGGCTCATATAGCCTTGACCAAGCGACTCCAGACGGCGCGATTCGCGTTGTTGCTGGCCGGCAGACTGGATGAATTTCATCACCGGCAAGGTCTCGACCATGAACGAGGACATGTCCGCCGAGCGCTCGCGCAACTGCCGTACATCGCGCTCGACTTTGCGCCGCATCCAGCGTAGCCAGAGGATGTCGAGGGGAATCAGCACCAATGCCAGCAGTGAAAGTTTCCACGACAGGGTCAGCAGCATCGCCACCGCCACCACCAGGCCAACCACGCTCGATACCGCCGAGAACAGCGAATCCACAGCGAAGCGCTGGATCTCCGCAACGTCGCCATCGAGGCGCGACATCAGATCACCGATGCGCCGCTGTCCATAGAAGCTCGGTGACAGGGTTTGCAGATGTCGATAAAGGTCGTCGCGCAGGGAGAACAGAATCCGCCCGGACAGTCGCGTGTGCAGGTAGCGATTGATCCCCGACAGCGCCGTGCCGAGCAGCCCGGCGAGAATCATCAATCCGGCAATCAACACCAGCATCGGGAAGTTTTTCGCCAGCAAGCCATCGTCGATCAACAGTTTGGTCAGCCACGGCTGCACCAGCACCAGCGACGAAGCGCAGACCGACAAGCCGAGCAGCCCGGCAATCGCCAATCGATGCGGGCGTACAAAACTGTAGAGCCAACGCAACGCCGCTTGCAGGGCTTCGGGGTTCTGGCTGTCGATCAGCCGAACGATCAAGCGCTGCATCACGAACGCAACTGTTTGAGCTTGCGATACAGGGTCGCGCGGCTGATGCCCAAGGCGTCGGCGGCGGCCGAGACGTTGCCCTGATGGCTGTCCAGGGCTTGGCGGATCAGCTCCAGTTCGTTTTCGCGAATGCTGCCCGATGCCGGGCGTTCAGTGGCGGTCAGTTCGTCGAGCATGCTGTCGGGCAGGTGGTCGAGGGTGAGCACCGTGTCCCCGGTTTCGCGCATGGCCAGCGCGGTGCGCAGGACCATTTCCAGTTGGCGAATGTTGCCCGGCCAATGGTAGCCGTCGAGCAAGCGGCTCAGATCGTCATGCAGGACCATCGTCGGGGCATCAAGTTTGGCCAGCAGACGGGCAACCAAACCGCTGAAATCCTCGCGCTCGCGCAGGGCCGGGAGCATCACGCTGATGCCGTTGACCCGGTAGAACAGGTCTTCACGGAAGTGCTTTTCTTCGACCAGGCGCTTGAGGTCTCGGTGGGTGGCGCAGATCAGCGCGACGTCGATGTCTTGTTCCTCGCCCGCGCCCAGCGGCGCCACTTTACGGTCCTGCAACACCCGCAGCAGACGGGCTTGTAAGGCCAGCGGCATGTCACCGATTTCGTCGAGGAACAAGGTGCCGCCGTGGGCCTGTTGCAGTCGTCCGATCATGCCGCCACGACGGGAGCCGGTGAAGGCGCCTTCGCGGTAGCCGAACAGTTCCGACTCGATCAGGCCTTCAGGGATTGCCGCGCAGTTCACCGCAACGAAAGGTTTGTCACAGCGGGTTCCGGCCATGTGCAGCGCACGGGCGATGACTTCTTTACCGGTGCCGGTTTCACCGAGCAGCAATACCGGCAATTCATTGGCCAGCCCTTGGCGGGCCATGCGCAAGGCCCGGGCATAACGCACGTTACTGCCGGCCAGGGATTCGAGATCCGGTTGTGGCTTGGCGGTTTTCGCGGGGCTGCGCGGCGGTGTGCTGACGTTGATGGAACGTTGCGGCGCCCGCAGGGTTTTGTAGAAGAATTCGCCTTTGGCGGTCTGCAAACTGCCGACGCCACCTTGATGCAGACGGGACAGCAATTGCAGGCCATCGACACCGAGAAACTCCTCGCAACGCCGACCGACCAGGGCCGAACGCTCGGCACGCAGCAACTGACAGGCTTGCGCGCTGACCGCCAGGATCTGTCCGCCGAGACTCACCGCCAGCAGGCCCTGCCAAGGGGATTCAAGGTATTGCCGACGGCTGTGGAACGCGAGGACGATTTCGTCCGGGTAACTGGCGTTGAACACGCGGCTTTCGATCTGGCTGACGGCCATGGCCAGCAATGCTGTGCTGTCATGAACGCGGCCGAGGGGGCCTTCGCGGGTCAGGTCAAGGACGCCGAGGATGTCGCCTTGGGGGCAATGGATCGGCACCGATGTGCAGGAGAAATCGCTGAGACGATCGAGGTAATGCTCGCCGCAATCGATCATCGTCGGCCGGGCTTCCACCAGTGCGGTGCCCAGTGCGTTGGTACCACGAGCGGCTTCGCTCCAGCAGGCGCCCAGGGTGATGTCTTGCAGGCCGCTGCCCTTGAGGCGGTCGGCGCGTCCTTCGACGGCGAGGATGGTGGCGTCGGAGTTGGCGAGGATGATCAGGCCTTCCTTGCCTTGGCGTTCAGCCAGGTAGTCGATGGCCGGTAATGCGGCGTCGATCAGCAGGCGATTGCTTGCCAACAGCACGTCGAGGCTGGCGCTCGATTCCAGCGCCAGTTCGTGCTTGGCGTTGAAATGCACGCCATGGCTGAGGCTGCGCCGCCACGACGCATCGATTTCTGCCCGCAGAACACCATCGGGGACTTCGCCCTCCAGATGGAGTTTTTCCCGGGCCAGCCGGGCTTCGCGGTGCAGCTTGGGAGAAGGTGTTTTTATTAGCGTCATCAAGCGCTCCGGATCGGTCCGCTTTGCGCCTTTCAAGTTCAGCGCCCTGCCGCAATCTTTACGTTAACGTCAGGGCGATGGCAAGTGCCTTACAGCACTTGCGTTCTGTCAGGTGGACCGAGTCATCGTTCTTCGCGGGCAAGCCTCGCTCCTACAGGATTGAGGCGAACCAAAATTTCCCCCCAGGCAAATAACCTGTAGGAGCGAGGCTTGCCCGCGAAGGCGACGTACCTGGCCCCAATGATCTCAGAGCTGCCACACCTCGGCATTCACAAAAAACGCCCGGGCATTGTCCTCAAGACTCTCCAGGTGATACCCGCCCTCCTGCACAATCAGACACGGCAACCCAAGGCTACGAATCCGTTCGCCCAACACCGCAAACCCTTCACGGGTCACTGCCACTTTGCGCTGCGGGTCCAGTTCGAAAATATCGAACCCCAGGGACAGCACCAGATTGCCTCCGGAGGATGGGGTGGTGGGTTTCGATATTCAGCTGTTGTGGACCCGCGAGCATAAGATGAGTCAAGCCGAAACGGTCTTCCTCGAAAGCTTCCAGCACATGCTCAGTATTCGCGAGACTGTGCTGTGAAACTTTGAGCGCTTAGACGTGAGGGTCGCCCGGAGCTTTGCTCGGCGTGGCGTATTGCGGCTTGAGATGGCCGTCCTGATCGAGTAACCAGGCGTCCATGATCTGCCGCACCACAGGGCCGGCGACGCGACCACCGGCCTCACCGTTTTCAATCATCACCGAGATGACGATCTTCGGGTGCTCGGCCGGGGCGAAGCCGACGAACAAGGCATTGTCGCGGTTGCGCTCCAGGGTTTTCGCCCGGTTGTAGCGCTCGCCTTGCTTGATCGCGACGACTTGCGCGGTACCACTCTTGCCGGCAATGCGGTACTGAGCGCCTTGCGCGGCGGCTCTGGCAATCCCGCGGGCGTCGTGCATCACCATCTGCATGCCATGGTTGACCTGCTCCCAGTCACGCGGATCCTTGAGCAGGATGTTCGGCATAGGGTGCTCGTCCACCGGCGCTACGCCATCCACGGTCTTTGCCAGGTGCGGTCGGTTCCACACACCTTTGTTGGCAATCAGCGCGGTGGCCTGGGCCAGCTGCAGCGGCGTGACCTGCATATAACCCTGGCCTATGCCAAGGATCACGGTTTCGCCCGGGAACCAGGCCTGACGGCGCGTGGCGCGCTTCCACGCTTGCGATGGCATCAAGCCGGCAGACTCTTCGAACATGTCCAGCGAGACTTTTTCGCCGAGGCCGAACATGGCCATGTAGTCGTGCAGGCGATCGATGCCCAGCTTGTGGGCCAGGTCATAGAAGTAGGTGTCGTTGGAGCGCATGATCGCCGCGTCCATGTCGACCCAGCCGTCGCCGCTGTGGTTCCAGTTACGGTATTTGTGATCAAAGTCCGGGAGCTGGTAATAACCGGGGTCAAAGACGCGGGTCTGAGGGGTGACGACGCCAGCGTCGAGGCCGGCAATGGCTACTTCGGGCTTGATGGTCGAACCCGGCGCGTAGAGGCCGCGCAGAACGCGGTTGAACAGCGGCCGATCGATGGAGTCGTGCAGCGCCGCGTATTCCTTGAAGCTGATGCCGGTGACGAACAGGTTCGGGTCGAAACTGGGCTTGCTGACCATGGCCAGCACTTCACCGGTCGACGGATCGAGCGCCACCACCGAACCACGACGATCACCCAAGGCTTCCTCGGCCGCTTCCTGAAGTTTGACGTCCAGGCTCAGGACAATGTTTTTGCCGGGGATCGGATCGGTGTGCTTGAGCACTCGCAGTACGCGGCCCTGGGCATTGGTTTCGACTTCTTCGTAACCCACCTGGCCGTGCAATTGCGACTCGTAGAATTTTTCAATGCCGGTCTTGCCGATGGATTGGGTGCCGCGATACTCCACCGTGTCGAGGGCTTTGGATTCTTTTTCGTTGATACGACCAACGTAACCGATCGAGTGCGCAAAGTGTGCGCCAAACGGGTAATGGCGCACGAACTGGGGCTCGACATCGATCCCCGGCAGACGGAACTCGTTGACCGCGAGAACCGCGATTTGCTGTTCACTGAGCTCGTAGAACAGAGTGACCGGCACGAACGGGTGGCGCGCCTGCTTCATGGCCTTGTCGAACAGTGTCCGGTCTTCGGCTGGCAAGTGCAGGAGGTTGACCACCTCATCGAGCTCCTCTTTGACATCGGAGGCGCGTTCGCGGGTGATGGTGAGGTTGAAACTGGGACGGTTATCCGCGAGGACTACGCCGTTGCGGTCGTAGATCAGCCCGCGGGTCGGGGTGATCGGCAGGACATGGACGCGGTTGTTTTCGGAGATGGTCGAGTGATAGTCGTATTCGACCACTTGCAGGACATACATGCGCACCACAAGCGCGCAGGAAATGGCGGCGACGAACAAGGCGCAGGCGATCAGCCGCTTGTTGACCAGACGCGTTTCTTTTTCGTGGTCCTTGATGGGTATCGGTTCGGGCATTTCTGTAGCGGCTCTATGACTAAAAAAGGGGGGCGATCCCTAGGCCTGCAAATCAATCCGTTAAAAAACGAGCTGCACCATACCAAAAACTGTGCAGTCACTTTAGTGGGATTTTCTCGAATGGTTGTCCTTGAAGGTCAAAACTTCGATCGACTTTTTCTTTGACTCGTGCGCTTTGCTCAAGATTGATATTCCGATTCATGCATTTTTCTTGTAGATGAGCCTGTAGATACTGGGTGCATGTCATTCCATTTTGTTGTTTGGGAGTCTTTTCATGCATCCACGATTTCAACGATTACTCGGCTCGAATGGATTTTCCATCGGACTGGAACTGCCGCTGGATAACGATTGGTCCAGTGATGGACAGCGGCTGCGGATCGCTCAGGATCGGCCTTTTGGCGTCCCCGACTTGAAGCAGCACGCGGCGATGGCACGTTTGGCTGACAACGCCGGTTTTCGCGCACTTTGGGTACGTGATGTGCCGGTTTACGACCCCAACTTTGGCGACGCTGCACAGGTCTTTGAGACCTTTTCTTACCTTGGGTATTTGGCCGGGATTACGGAGAACATCATGCTCGGTACAGCAGCGGTTGTGCTGCCATTGCGTCAGCCTTGGCTAACGCTCAAGGCCGCCAACAGTGTTGATGAACTGAGTGACGGGCGTCTGCTCCTTGGGGTGGCCAGTGGTGACCGGCCGATGGAGTATCCGTTGTTTGGGGTGGATTACGATCAGCGCGGGGAGATCTTTCGCGATACGGTTGAATTGATCCGTAGCCAGGGTGAAGGTCGTTTACCTGAGGGCGCTCGCCTGTTACCGGAGCGAGATCAGCCTATGCCACTGCTGGTTGCAGGTCTTGGTCAACAATCACCGGCCTGGATTGGTGAGCACATGGATGGTTGGCTCGCCTACCCTGGTACGCCGGATGAGCACCGACGTCGAGTGGGGCTGTGGAGGGAAGTTGGAGGCGATAAGCCTTATATCAGCTTCGTACACTTGGACCTGACTGCTAATCCTCATACCCCCATGCGACGTGTGCGCTTCGGTGGCAGTTGTGGACGGCTGGCCTTGATTGATGAGCTTCAGGCGTTACGTGAGGCTGGTGTGCAGCATGTCGGCTTGCACATGCGTCGTAGCGAACGCCCTGTGGCAGAGGTTATTGAAGAGATAGCTGAATACGTTCTGCCGAAGTTTCACTAACGATGCTGCTGAAACCTGGGATAGCCCGTCGGCTATCCTTTTTTGTCACGCCACTTTCCTGCGGACAAAACAAAACCCCTACCTGCATACGCAGATAGGGGTTTCGGAATTTAATCTTGACGATGACCTACTCTCACATGGGGAAACCCCACACTACCATCGGCGATGCATCGTTTCACTGCTGAGTTCGGGATGGGATCAGGTGGTTCCAATGCTCTATGGTCGTCAAGAAATTCGGTAGCCAGGTCGTTTGCCTTACGGCGCACGCTCCAGCGAATGGGTATGTGATAGATCTCGGTGTTTGTGAACAATCGAACTTTCGGTTCATTTCGTCTTCACACACCGCAATCTGGTGCCCTTTCAGGTCAGCAAATTGCTTGGGTGTTATATGGTCAAGCCTCACGGGCAATTAGTATTGGTTAGCTCAACGCCTCACAGCGCTTACACACCCAACCTATCAACGTCGTAGTCTTCGACGGCCCTTCAGGGGACTCAAGGTCCCAGTGAGATCTCATCTTGAGGCTAGTTTCCCGCTTAGATGCTTTCAGCGGTTATCTATTCCGAACATAGCTACCCGGCAATGCCACTGGCGTGACAACCGGAACACCAGAGGTTCGTCCACTCCGGTCCTCTCGTACTAGGAGCAGCCCCTCTCAAATCTCAAACGTCCACGGCAGATAGGGACCGAACTGTCTCACGACGTTCTAAACCCAGCTCGCGTACCACTTTAAATGGCGAACAGCCATACCCTTGGGACCGGCTTCAGCCCCAGGATGTGATGAGCCGACATCGAGGTGCCAAACACCGCCGTCGATATGAACTCTTGGGCGGTATCAGCCTGTTATCCCCGGAGTACCTTTTATCCGTTGAGCGATGGCCCTTCCATACAGAACCACCGGATCACTAAGACCTACTTTCGTACCTGCTCGACGTGTCTGTCTCGCAGTCAAGCGCGCTTTTGCCTTTATACTCTACGACCGATTTCCGACCGGTCTGAGCGCACCTTCGTACTCCTCCGTTACTCTTTAGGAGGAGACCGCCCCAGTCAAACTACCCACCATACACTGTCCTCGATCCGGATAACGGACCTGAGTTAGAACCTCAAAGTTGCCAGGGTGGTATTTCAAGGTTGGCTCCACGCGAACTGGCGTCCACGCTTCAAAGCCTCCCACCTATCCTACACAAGCAAATTCAAAGTCCAGTGCAAAGCTATAGTAAAGGTTCACGGGGTCTTTCCGTCTAGCCGCGGATACACTGCATCTTCACAGCGATTTCAATTTCACTGAGTCTCGGGTGGAGACAGCGCCGCCATCGTTACGCCATTCGTGCAGGTCGGAACTTACCCGACAAGGAATTTCGCTACCTTAGGACCGTTATAGTTACGGCCGCCGTTTACCGGGGCTTCGATCAAGAGCTTCGCGTTAGCTAACCCCATCAATTAACCTTCCGGCACCGGGCAGGCGTCACACCCTATACGTCCACTTTCGTGTTTGCAGAGTGCTGTGTTTTTAATAAACAGTCGCAGCGGCCTGGTATCTTCGACCGGCATGGGCTTACGCAGTAAATGCTTCACCCTCACCGGCGCACCTTCTCCCGAAGTTACGGTGCCATTTTGCCTAGTTCCTTCACCCGAGTTCTCTCAAGCGCCTTGGTATTCTCTACCCAACCACCTGTGTCGGTTTGGGGTACGGTTCCTGGTTACCTGAAGCTTAGAAGCTTTTCTTGGAAGCATGGCATCAACCACTTCGTGTTCTAAAAGAACACTCGTCATCAGCTCTCGGCCTTAGAATCCCGGATTTACCTAAGATTCCAGCCTACCACCTTAAACTTGGACAACCAACGCCAAGCTGGCCTAGCCTTCTCCGTCCCTCCATCGCAATAACCAGAAGTACAGGAATATTAACCTGTTTTCCATCGACTACGCTTTTCAGCCTCGCCTTAGGGACCGACTAACCCTGCGTCGATTAACGTTGCGCAGGAAACCTTGGTCTTTCGGCGTGGGTGTTTTTCACACCCATTGTCGTTACTCATGTCAGCATTCGCACTTCTGATACCTCCAGCAAGCTTCTCAACTCACCTTCACAGGCTTACAGAACGCTCCTCTACCGCATCACCTAAGTGATACCCGTAGCTTCGGTGTATGGTTTGAGCCCCGTTACATCTTCCGCGCAGGCCGACTCGACTAGTGAGCTATTACGCTTTCTTTAAAGGGTGGCTGCTTCTAAGCCAACCTCCTAGCTGTCTAAGCCTTCCCACATCGTTTCCCACTTAACCATAACTTTGGGACCTTAGCTGACGGTCTGGGTTGTTTCCCTTTTCACGACGGACGTTAGCACCCGCCGTGTGTCTCCCATGCTCGGCACTTGTAGGTATTCGGAGTTTGCATCGGTTTGGTAAGTCGGGATGACCCCCTAGCCGAAACAGTGCTCTACCCCCTACAGTGATACATGAGGCGCTACCTAAATAGCTTTCGAGGAGAACCAGCTATCTCCGAGCTTGATTAGCCTTTCACTCCGATCCACAGGTCATCCGCTAACTTTTCAACGGTAGTCGGTTCGGTCCTCCAGTTAGTGTTACCCAACCTTCAACCTGCCCATGGATAGATCGCCCGGTTTCGGGTCTATTCCCAGCGACTAGACGCCCTATTAAGACTCGCTTTCGCTACGCCTCCCCTATTCGGTTAAGCTCGCCACTGAAAATAAGTCGCTGACCCATTATACAAAAGGTACGCAGTCACCCAACAAAGTGGGCTCCCACTGCTTGTACGCATACGGTTTCAGGATCTATTTCACTCCCCTCTCCGGGGTTCTTTTCGCCTTTCCCTCACGGTACTAGTTCACTATCGGTCAGTCAGTAGTATTTAGCCTTGGAGGATGGTCCCCCCATATTCAGACAAAGTTTCTCGTGCTCCGTCCTACTCGATTTCATGACTAAGAGATTTTCGCGTACAGGGCTATCACCCACTATGGCCGCACTTTCCAGAGCGTTCCGCTAATCTCAAAGCCACTTAAGGGCTAGTCCCCGTTCGCTCGCCACTACTAAGGGAATCTCGGTTGATTTCTTTTCCTCAGGGTACTTAGATGTTTCAGTTCCCCTGGTTCGCCTCTTAAGCCTATGTATTCAGCTTAAGATAACCATCTTATGATGGCTGGGTTCCCCCATTCAGACATCTCCGGATCAAAGTCTGTTTGCCGACTCCCCGAAGCTTTTCGCAGGCTACCACGTCTTTCATCGCCTCTGACTGCCAAGGCATCCACCGTATGCGCTTCTTCACTTGACCATATAACCCCAAGCAATCTGGTTATACTGTGAAGACGACATTCGCCGAAAATTCGATAATACTCAATTAAGAGCAACTCACAAATTTTACCTTAGCCTGATCCGTTACCAGTGAAAGTAACGTTCAGTCTATCTTTCTATCACATACCCAAATTTTTAAAGAACGATCTAATCAAAGACTAGAAATCAATATTCACACCGGAATATTCATTTCTAAACTCTAACAGCAGAAGCAGTTATATGGTGGAGCCAAACGGGATCGAACCGTTGACCTCCTGCGTGCAAGGCAGGCGCTCTCCCAGCTGAGCTATGGCCCCATAACAAAATTGGTGGGTCTGGGCAGATTCGAACTGCCGACCTCACCCTTATCAGGGGTGCGCTCTAACCAACTGAGCTACAGACCCAATTTCGAGCGCGCAACTGTTAGCTTGGAGCTATCAGCTTGGAGCTTAAAGCTGCTTCTATCGTCTTCTTCAATGAATCAAGCAATTCGTGTGGGAACTTATGGAGCAGCTGATGTCGTCGATTAAGGAGGTGATCCAGCCGCAGGTTCCCCTACGGCTACCTTGTTACGACTTCACCCCAGTCATGAATCACACCGTGGTAACCGTCCCCCCGAAGGTTAGACTAGCTACTTCTGGTGCAACCCACTCCCATGGTGTGACGGGCGGTGTGTACAAGGCCCGGGAACGTATTCACCGCGACATTCTGATTCGCGATTACTAGCGATTCCGACTTCACGCAGTCGAGTTGCAGACTGCGATCCGGACTACGATCGGTTTTCTGGGATTAGCTCCACCTCGCGGCTTGGCAACCCTCTGTACCGACCATTGTAGCACGTGTGTAGCCCAGGCCGTAAGGGCCATGATGACTTGACGTCATCCCCACCTTCCTCCGGTTTGTCACCGGCAGTCTCCTTAGAGTGCCCACCATTACGTGCTGGTAACTAAGGACAAGGGTTGCGCTCGTTACGGGACTTAACCCAACATCTCACGACACGAGCTGACGACAGCCATGCAGCACCTGTCTCAATGTTCCCGAAGGCACCAATCCATCTCTGGAAAGTTCATTGGATGTCAAGGCCTGGTAAGGTTCTTCGCGTTGCTTCGAATTAAACCACATGCTCCACCGCTTGTGCGGGCCCCCGTCAATTCATTTGAGTTTTAACCTTGCGGCCGTACTCCCCAGGCGGTCAACTTAATGCGTTAGCTGCGCCACTAAGAGCTCAAGGCTCCCAACGGCTAGTTGACATCGTTTACGGCGTGGACTACCAGGGTATCTAATCCTGTTTGCTCCCCACGCTTTCGCACCTCAGTGTCAGTATCAGTCCAGGTGGTCGCCTTCGCCACTGGTGTTCCTTCCTATATCTACGCATTTCACCGCTACACAGGAAATTCCACCACCCTCTACCATACTCTAGCTTGTCAGTTTTGAATGCAGTTCCCAGGTTGAGCCCGGGGATTTCACATCCAACTTAACAAACCACCTACGCGCGCTTTACGCCCAGTAATTCCGATTAACGCTTGCACCCTCTGTATTACCGCGGCTGCTGGCACAGAGTTAGCCGGTGCTTATTCTGTCGGTAACGTCAAAACAGATACGTATTAGGTAACTGCCCTTCCTCCCAACTTAAAGTGCTTTACAATCCGAAGACCTTCTTCACACACGCGGCATGGCTGGATCAGGCTTTCGCCCATTGTCCAATATTCCCCACTGCTGCCTCCCGTAGGAGTCTGGACCGTGTCTCAGTTCCAGTGTGACTGATCATCCTCTCAGACCAGTTACGGATCGTCGCCTTGGTGAGCCATTACCTCACCAACTAGCTAATCCGACCTAGGCTCATCTGATAGCGCAAGGCCCGAAGGTCCCCTGCTTTCTCCCGTAGGACGTATGCGGTATTAGCGTCCGTTTCCGAGCGTTATCCCCCACTACCAGGCAGATTCCTAGGCATTACTCACCCGTCCGCCGCTCGCCACCAGGTACAAGTACCCGTGCTGCCGCTCGACTTGCATGTGTTAGGCCTGCCGCCAGCGTTCAATCTGAGCCATGATCAAACTCTTCAGTTCAAACATCTTTGGGTTTTTAAGAAACCCTAAACTTGGCTCAGCAATCGTTGGTTACATCTTTGATTTCTCGCGGAGTAACTTGTGATGCTGATAATCTTGTTGACTATCAGTCTGACTCCACAAGCACCCACACGAATTGCTTGATTCAGTTGTTAAAGAGCGGTTGGTTAAGATCTTTCGTCTCAACCGAGGCGCGCATTCTACAGCAGCCTCTGTTGCTGTCAAGCGGTTATTTTCAGAAGTTTTCAAAGTTTCCTTTGCAACTTCAACCACTTGCGCTTCCGATCTCTCGTTAGCGGGAGGCGAATTCTACAGCGTTACTCGCTGCTGTCAACACCTCTTTTTCTCCGCTTTCGACCGAGAAGATCGAACCGTCAATCAAGCCAAACAACCCCGCCTGATCAACTCCTTCTGGACTTCGATGACCTGAAGCAACTCGCTGTCGAAAACTGCGTAACTCTTTGTTTACCAAAGAGTTTTCCGTTTCGACTGCGCCGGAAGTGGGGCGAATTATAGACTTCCAGAATCTGCCGTCAACCCCTGATTTGGCTTTTCTATCAGGTTGCCCAAAATCGCTGCTTATATATAGACGCGACCGTCGCGAATGCGCAATATATTGCCCAAACCATAGAACAACACTTTCGCTTCCCACTTCGGACGATGCCACGCTATGAATGACCATCCCCGCAGCCTCGTCTCGACCCTGTTCTCGGTGGGCCTGCTTTTAATAGCCATGGCGTCGATCCAGTCCGGCGCCTCATTGGCCAAAAGCATGTTCCCGATTATCGGCGCTCAGGGGACCACCACCCTGCGGCTGCTCTTCGCCAGCGTGATCATGCTGATCCTGTTGCGCCCATGGCGAGCGAAGCTCACCGCAAAATCCTTGCGTACCGTTATCGTCTACGGGATGGCACTGGGCGGCATGAACTTCCTCTTCTATATGTCTTTGCGCACCGTCCCCCTGGGTATTGCCGTCGCCCTGGAGTTCACCGGGCCACTGGCGGTGGCTATCTATGCCTCACGCCGCCCAATCGACTTTTTGTGGATTGCCTTGGCGGCTATCGGCTTGCTGCTATTGATACCGACAGGTGCGACAAGTGCGGGAATCGACCTGGCAGGCGCCAGTTATGCCTTGGGTGCAGGGGTGTGCTGGGCGCTGTACATCCTGTTCGGCCAGAAGGCCGGCGCCGACAATGGCGTACAGACCGCAGCGTTGGGAGTGATGATTGCCGCACTGTTCGTCGCGCCTATCGGCATCGTCCATGCCGGTGCCGCCCTGCTGACTCCGTCATTGATCCCCGTGGCCATCGCTGTCGCCCTTCTGTCCACCGCCCTGCCCTATACGCTGGAGATGGTCGCGCTCACCCGAATGCCAACCCGGACTTTCGGCACATTGATGAGCATTGAACCGGCTATTGGCGCGCTTTCTGGCCTGCTGTTTCTCCACGAATACCTCACACTGTCACAGTGGATGGCGATCATGTGCATCATTCTGGCTTCCGTGGGGGCGACCATGACCATGGGAAGTGCTGCCAAGCCCGCGGTCGCGGCGGATTGATACAGGATTTGACGCAGGTCTGGTATTTGCCGCTCAATTAGGCCATGTTTAGGCCCGCAACCGAATGTCATCCAAGGATTTTTCAGGATAGGGATATCAGAACGCTTCAATCGAAAGCGAATGCAGCCACACCCGGGCGCGAGATCCGGGAGCGCTATAAGGACAGTAATGAAACGAATTTTGCTATTGATTGCCGTGCTCGCAATTGCGGGTTGCGCGGCGACATCGAAAACACAAGTCAAACATGGCAAGAAAGGGCTGCATATCAATTGTTCAGGGCTTTCGTCATCCTGGGACAAGTGCTACACCAGCGCCGCCAACTCGTGCGCGCCCAAGGGTTACAAGGTCATCGCCAAGTCGGGAGATGCCGTGGAAGAACCAGGTGATTATCCATTTGGTCTCAACCCTGCCGGCTATACCAGCCGAAGCATGATCGTCATTTGCAAATAGGTTGATGCCGCCCGGCAATCTGGCGGCCAATCTCATCGTAACTGGACTTCAGCACGGTGCGCTGGATGCCGGGAGTGGCCAGCATTCGCGCCACGACCAAGGCACCGATGCATTGCGACAGAATCGCCCACGCCAGACTGTCGCTTTCCAGAATACTTGCCCAACGCTCCTGCAGCCGACAAATCCAGACCTCCGCCTCCTGGCGAACAGCGATATCTGAACGAGCAATTTCGGCTCCCAATACCGGTAATGCACAACCGGACTCCGGGTGCTCGACATGGGCCATGCTCAGATAATGCTTCAGGCAACGTTCGAGCCTGTCGCAATCCTGATCAGCACCCAAACGCTCCAGGCTTTGGCACAACTCGCGTTCAACGATCGAAGCGAACAGTTCGTCCTTCGACGAAAAGTGACTGTAGAAAGCAGCACCACTCAAGCCGATCGCCTTCATCAGCCCGTCGACGCCTACCGTGGAAAAACCGGACTTTTTGGCCGAAACCGCGCTGCTTGTCAGCAGTTTCTCTCTAGTTTCCAGCTTGTGATTGGCCGAGTAACGCATTGCCTTGCCCTCAGGATTGACTGTCTTGACGCGTGCCAAATCCTAGCATAACGTTCGTTCAGTTAACGATCGTTCATCAAAGGGATCTACCCATGAATAATAAGAAGGTCGTACTGGTTGTCGGCGCCGGTGATGCCACCGGCGGCGCGATTGCCAAGCGTTTTGCACAGGAAGGTTTCATTGCCTGCGTCACTCGTCGTAGCGCGGACAAACTCCAGCCATTGGTCGATGCAATCAAGGCCAATGGCGGTGACGCCCACGGATTTGCCTGTGATGCACGTAAGGAAGAAGATGTGATTGCGCTGGTCGAGCAGATTGAGACCGAGATCGGCCCCATCGAAGCGTTTGTTTTCAACATCGGCGCCAATGTGCCGTGCAGCATTCTCGAAGAAACTGCCCGCAAGTATTTCAAAATCTGGGAAATGGCCTGTTTCTCAGGTTTTCTCAATGCCCGTGAAGTGGCCAAGCGGATGGCCAAGCGCCAACGCGGCACGATTCTGTTCACCGGCGCCACCGCTGGCTTGCGCGGTGCGGCAGGATTTGCAGCCTTCGCCGGCGCCAAGCACGGGATTCGTGCACTGGCTCAAAGCATGGCCCGCGAACTGGGGCCGATGAACATTCACGTTGCCCATGTCATCGTCGACGGCGCCATCGATACGGACTTCATTCGCAACAGTTTTCCGGAAAAGTACGCGACCAAGGACGAGGATGGCATCCTCAATCCCGAGCACATCGCCGAGAACTATTGGTACTTGCACAGCCAGCCCCGGGACGCGTGGACTTTCGAGCTGGATCTGCGCCCCTGGAACGAACGCTGGTAAGCCCTCCTCCCCTACAACAATAAGCAGAGCGCACCGACCATGAGCAAAACCGTGGAGTTCTTTTTCGATTTAGGCAGCCCCGCCACCTATCTGGCGTATACCCAATTACCGAAGATCTGCGAGCAGACCGACAGCCAACTGGTTTACAAACCCATGCTGCTGGGCGGGGTCTTCAAAGCCACGGGCAACGCTTCACCGGCAACCATTCCGGCCAAAGGCCGGTACATGTTTCAGGACCTGGACCGCTACGCCAAACGATACGGCGTGCCACTGAAGTTCAACCCGCACTTCCCTATCAATACCCTGATGCTGATGCGCGCCGTCACCGGTATGCAATTACGTCATCCCGAACGCTTCCACGCGTTTATCGATTGTCTGTTCCACGCACTCTGGGTCGAGGGACGCAGCCTCGATGATCCGGCGACTGTTGCAGCCGTGCTGACGCGAAATGGTTTCGATCCAAACGAAGTACTGGCCCTTACCGCCGATGAGGACGTCAAAGCCGCTCTCAAGGACAACACCGAGCAAGCGGTCCAGCGCGGTGTATTCGGCGCACCGTGCATGTTTATCGGCGATCAGATGTTCTTCGGTCAGGATCGACTGGACTTCGTCCTTGAGGCCCTGCGTTAAATCTCGATGACCAAACGACCTTGAGCCGCTCCACCAGCGAGCAGTTCATGGGCGGCCTCGGCGGTTTGCAATGTGAACTGCCGCGGGTCAAGCAACGGCTTCAGCTTACCGGCCTCAATCAACTTCGCGGCGTCCCGAAGGATCTGTCCGTGGTGCTCGCCGCCCTTGCCAGTCAATAAAGGCAACAAGGTAAACACTCCGGAGTAAGTCGCGGCCCGAAACGACAACGGTGCCAGACTGTGCTGCCCCCATCCGAGACAGCTCACCACATGCCCCTCGTAGACCCGAGCGGCCTTGAAGGAAGCATCCAGCGTTTCACCGCCCACCGTGTCATAGACAATATCGAACCCCTCTCCCCCCGTGTGCTCCGCCACATAGTCCTCAACCGAAGACTTGCGGTAGTCGATAAACGTCGCACCGAAGCTTTCGATGATTGCCTGCTGACCCGCAGAGCCCGTGGCGAATACTTCAGCACCGAAAGCCCGGGCTATTTGCACCGCCACGTGCCCGACACCCCCGGCACCGCCATGGATCAGCACCTTCTGACCGGCACGCACTCGAGCCCGGTCTACCAATCCTTCCCATGCGGTAATCAACACCAGGGGCAACCCGGCGGTCTCACGCATACTCAGATTGCCCGGTTTGTGCGCCAGCAGACGCGCATCAACCACCGCGAACTGCGCAAGCGAACCTTGCGCACCGCCGATTCCGGTCGCCATCGCGTAGACCTCATCACCCGGCAGCCATCCACTTACGCCCTCGCCTAACGCCTCAATCGTCCCGGCCAGATCCATGCCCAGCACCGCTGGCAAGGGCTGACGCGCATGAGCCGCCTGACCCGAACGAATTTTTCCATCCAGCGAATTCACTCCACTGGCTTTGATCCTGACCAACACCTGACCCGGCCCTGGCACAGGTCGCGGGATGGAAACCAAGCGTAACGGCCCGTTGGCCACATCAACAATCAGAGCACGCATTTGAAGTGAGTCAGTCATTTCGCAAATTCCTGTCAGAGGTGGCGGTAGGACGATCTTCCTCCCACTCACTCATGCCGATAAGACGCTGTATCGCTATAGTGACCATGCCCATTTGGCATCAATGAGAAACCCCATGGACAAACTCAATGCAATGGCCATCTTCGTCCGGGTCGTCGAGCGCGGCAGCTTTTCTGCCGTTGCCAGGGAGATGCAGACCAGCCAGCCAACCATCAGCAAAGTGCTAAGGGCGCTGGAAACTGAACTGGGCGGGAAGCTGATATCCCGCAGCACGCGTCAACTCTCGCTGACTGACGAAGGTCAGCGGTACTACAGCGAGTGCCGACAAATCCTCGCGGCCGTGGACGCGGCGGAACACAGTTTTCATTCAGGACGCGGAACCGTTGCCGGCAACCTGAAGATCGGTTCCTCGGTCAGTTTCGGGCGATTGCAGATTGCACCGCGGCTTCCTGAGTTTCTGAAACAACACCCCCAGGTACAGATTGACCTGCAACTCAGTGACCAGAATCAGGACCTGGTCAGCGAAGGCCTCGACGTCACGTTCAGAATCGGCGAATTGATCGACAGCGGTCTGATCGCCCGCCGCATAGGCACCACCCACCGAGTGACCGTCGCTGCGCCAGGCTACCTCAAGCAACACGGCCAGCCGCAAACACCAGAAGAACTGCGCGGACACAATTGCCTGCAATTCAACCTGCTGAACAGTCAGAACCTATGGGTTTACGAAAGCGGAGCCCAGCATCATGAGGTGCGGATCAAGGGCAATGCAAAAAGCAACAACTCAGAGGCGATCCGCGAGATGGTGCTGGGAGGATTGGGAATTGCTTTGTCGCCGGTGTGGTTGTTCAGTGAGGATCTGAACGCCGGGCGAGTGACTGCGATTTTGCAGGACTACACCGCGCAGTCGCTGCCGATTCATGCCGTGTCCCCGGCGAATCGTCGCCAATCCGCCAGGGTCAAAGCCTTTGTCGACTACATGAGTCAGGCGCTCGAAACAGCGCCTGAACTCCAACCGGTCAAATAGCTGCAGTCCGGGTGTTCAACCACTCAAGGGCTGCGCCTTCGAGCAACGGGCTCAAGCGCTGGCGCACCTCGGCGTGGTAGGCGTTGAACCACTGCTTTTCGTCGTCAGTCAGCAGCGACGGTTCCAGACAGCGAGTGTCAATCGGGCACAGGGTCAGGGTTTCGAATTTCAGGAACTCACCGAATTCGCTCTTGCCCGCCTCGGTGTTCAACACCAGGTTTTCGATCCGTACACCCCAACGGCCCGGTCGGTAGGTGCCCGGTTCGATGGAGGTAATCATGCCCGGCTGCATCGCGGTTTGCGGTGCTGCGGCGGCCTGATAGGCAATGACCTGCGGGCCTTCGTGCACATTGAGGAAGTAGCCGACGCCGTGACCGGTGCCGTGTCCATAATCAACACTTTCAGCCCAGATCGGCGCGCGGGCAATCGAGTCGAGCAAAGGCGAGAGAATGCCACGAGGGAATTGCGCACGGGACAGCGCGATGACGCCCTTGAGCACCCGCGTGCAATCGCGTTTCTGCTCATCCGTCGGCGTACCGACCGGCACCATCCGCGTGATGTCGGTGGTACCGCCCAGGTATTGGCCGCCGGAGTCGATCAGCAACAGACCGTCGCCTTCGATCACCGCGTGCTCTTCTTCGGTGGCGTGGTAGTGCGGCATCGCGCCATTGGCGTTGAACGCGGCAATGGTGTTGAAACTCAGCGACACATAACCCGGACGTCGGGTACGCGCGGCCGTCAGGTGTTCGTCGATGGTCAGTTCGGTGATGCGCTCACGACCCAACGCCGAGTCCAGCCAGGTGAAGAACTCGCACAGCGCCGCGCCGTCTTGCTCCATGGCCTGACGAATGTGCCCGGCATCGGCCAGGCTTTTCTGTGATTTGGCCAACGTGGTCGGGTTCAGACCTTCGACCAGTTTCACGCCGCTGTTCAGGTTATCCAGCAAACCGGCCGTCACGCGCGCCGGATCGACTTGCAAGCTCGCGCCGCTCGGCACGGCGCGCAAGGCGTCGGCCACTTCGCTGTAATCGCGCAGGATCACGCCGTCTTGTTCCAGGACCGCACGCAGCTCGGCATCGACCTTGCTCAGGGCCACGAACAGAGTGGCCTGCTCTTGACTGATCAGCGCGAAGGACACGAATACCGGGTTGAACGACACGTCGCCGCCACGCAGATTGAACAGCCAGGCGATGTCATCCAGGGTGGCAATGAAGTGCCAGTCAGCACCACGATCTTTCAACACCTCACGCAATTTCGCGAGCTTTTCACCCCGACTGACCGTCGCCTGCGGTGGCAAGTGCTGGTAGATCGGCTCATTCGGCAGCGTCGGGCGGTCGCTCCAGACTTCGCTCAACAGGTCGATGTCAGTGCGCAGACGTGCGCCGCGTTCTTCAAGTTTGCCGCCCAGCGTCCGCGCCGACGCCACGGCCATCACCGCGCCATCTACCGCGACGACACCGCCTTCAGGGGTTTGCTTGGCCAACCAGTCCAGTGGGCCAGGCTGGCCCGGCTGCAGCTTGACCAGTTCAATGCCGCTGCCCTTGAGTTCCTTGCTCGCTTGTTCCCAGTAACGGCTGTCGGCCCAGACGCCGGCAAAGTCCGGGGTCACGATCAGTGTGCCGACCGAGCCATGAAAGCCCGACAACCACTGCCGCCCTTGCCAATAGCCTGGCAGGTATTCCGACAAGTGCGGATCGGCCGACGGCACCAGCAGGGCATGTATGCCCTCCCGGCTCATCAGCTCGCGGGTTTGCGCCAAACGTTGGGGCACCGATCCATTGATCGAAGGCTGCGTACTCATCATGTCTCCTGCTAATCACTTCATCATTATTGTTGAGTGCCGATCAGTGCCGACACTTTCAGGCCTTATTGCCAGAATGCCGGAGCACTGGCGCAGGCCGCTTTAATCAGTTGTGCCGCTTGGTCGACATCCTGTTCGGTGGTGAACCGGCCGAGGCTCAAGCGAATCGTGCGACCCGCCGAGCGGGCGTCATGCCCCAGGGCCAGCAGCACATGGGACGGGGCATTGCTGGCGGAGTTACAGGCCGAGGTCGCAGAAAACGCGATCGAGCTGCTCAGCGCCGCAGAATTGAACTCGCCTTCGTTGAAGGTCAGGCTCAGGGTATGAGGAATGCGTTGGGTCGGGCTGCCATTGAGCCGCACGCCGGGGATGCTCAGCAGTTGCTCGAGCAAGCGTTCGCGGAGCCGCACGATCGTGGCTTTTTCCTCGTCGAATGCGGCCGCCGCCAAGGCGAAGGCCACACCCATCGCAGCGATCTGATGAGTCGCCAAGGTGCCGGAACGCAAACCGCCCTCGTGACCGCCACCGTGAATCTGCGCCAGCAAACGCTGGTGCGCGCGCGGGCCGACGTACAGGGCGCCGATGCCTTTAGGGCCGTAGATCTTGTGCGCCGAAAACGACATCAGGTCCACCGGCAAGCGGGCAAGATCGATTGCCACTTTGCCCGCGCCCTGGGCGGCGTCGACATGGAACAGCGCATCACGATCACGCACCACCTGGCCGATGGCTGCAATGTCATTGACGGTGCCCAGTTCATTGTTGACCAGCATCAGCGACACCAGAAAGGTGTCTTCGCGCATCGCCTCGCTGACCGCTTGCGGGGTAATCAGGCCCTCGGCGTCAGGCACCAGATACGTCACGGCAACGCCTGTGTCCTGCAACTGCTTCGCCGTGTCGAGGATTGCCTTGTGTTCGATCTGGCTGGTAATGATGTGTCCGCCGGAAACCCCGCGGGCCTGGGCCACGCCCTTGAGGGCAAGGTTGTTCGATTCGGTGGCGCCGGAGGTCCAGACGATCTGGTCCGCCTGAGCGCCGACCAGCTCGGCGACCTGACGCCGCGCCTGCTCGACCGTTTGCCGGGCCTGCTGGCCGAAGGCATGGGAGCTGGACGCCGGGTTGCCAAAGTTTCCGTTGAAACCCAGACACTCGACCATGACCTTGATGACCCGCTCATCCACCGGCGTGGTGGCGGCGTAGTCAAAATACAGAGGACGTTTATTCATAGAAGACTCGCAGAGCATGTTCCGGGATCAGGAGGCTCGTCACTGAAACATCAAAGCGCAGCCTCGTGAGCTGCGCTGACCGTTCAGTGCGTTAGAAATACCTGATCGGAGGCCGTTAAAGAAGGACAACTTCATTTAAAAGTGCGTAGGAACGCTCCTGAAGTCGAGCTTAACAGGCATCGGCCAACCGGTTGAAGCGATGTGTCAGCTAAAGCTCTCGAGCAACAACGGATACAGCGAAGCCACCAACAGCAGGGCCATGCCCCAGTTGAACAGTCGCAACCAGCGACGATCCTTCAACACATTGCGCAACAAGGTGCCGCAACCGGCCCAGACGCCGACGCTCGGCAAATTGATCAAGGCAAAGACCGCAGCAATCACGATCACATTGGTGAAGTACCCCTGCATCGGCGTGTAGGTGCTGATGGCACCGATGGCCATGATCCACGCCTTGGGATTGACCCACTGAAACGCCGCCGCTCCGAGATAGCTGATGGGTTTGCTGTCGCCCTTTTCACTCTCGGAGACCGGACCGGAATGGGCGATTTTCCACGCCAGATACAGCAAGTACGCCGCGCCCACATAACGCAGAACCGTATAGAGCAACGGGTAGGTTTGAAACACGGCACCCAGCCCGAAACCGACCGCGAGGACGAGCACAAAGAAACCACACGTGATGCCCAGCATGTGCGGAATGGTGCGGTGAAAGCCGAAGTTCACGCCCGATGCCAGCAACATGGTGTTGTTCGGACCAGGGGTAATCGAGGTGACGAGGGCAAACAGGGCGAAGCCCAGCAGCAGATCGAGCGAGAGCGTCATGAGCGGCAGTCCAATCAGGGTCAGTCAGGTGTTGACCCTATCGCACGCCCCCGGGGAAACCCACGGACAGTTACGTGAAACTTCGAACGGTACAGTTTGAGATCAGCTTGGACGACCGTGAAGCTGTACAGCACGTTCAGCGTTCATCTCGCCATGTTTGTCGAAACCGACCGGTTTTTGCGGCAGGCCGAGCAATTCGGCTTTTTTCGCATGGTACTCGTCGAAGGACAAACCGCGACGATTCAAGTCCTCCAGCGCCAGTTCCCGAGTTTCTTCAGCGGTATAGGGTCGCAATTCGGGCGAAACATGGCTGGCACATCCGGCAAGAACGGAGACCGCGAGCAGCAGGAAAGTGGCGATTAGAGGTTTCATGGGTGGCGTCCTGGCATCTGGGTTCGGGGCAATGAACACAGGCTACCCGCCCCCTTCGAAGGGCAGAAATCAACGCTCTCGATAGTGGCTATCGAATTTGGCTAATACCGTTTAACCATCAAACCACGTTGTTGCGCGCAGCGTATCGCCTCAGCCATTACAACCAGGTGCAAACCGCTGCCCTGCTGGGCTTGAGCCGCAACGTCACGCGCACACGACTGATCAAGATCGGCGAACGGGCGGTGAACAAGCGCCGGCCCACGGAAAACGTGCAAGGCGAGCGCCTGATGCGATTGTCGATTTAACTCACCAGATTGCAGTGCAGCGCGTTGTCTTGGCTACGTTCCAGACTGTGCAACACCTGGAACGAGCCGAACGTCACGGTTTTCGCCTGATGCGCGCGAATCAGCTGCCAGAAATCCTGCTCGCCGCTTTCAAAGCTCTGAAACGCGGCTTCCCCCGCCTCGCGAGTTTGCCATTGCAGGTAGTTGAGCACCCGCCGACCGTCGTCGCTGGCCTGGATGCTCGCACTCAAAAACCCGCTGTAGCCTTGGGCCAGGCGCTCGGTCTGCTTTGACAAGGCCGACACCAACGCGGGTTGCTGATGGGGTTCGATCTCGAATTCGATCAACTGGGTGAAGCTGCGATTTTTCTCTGGCGCTTGCATGAAGAGTCCCCACTGACGTGTAAGCCGGACCTTGCGATCCGAAGGCGTGCAGGGTAAAACCTCGACTTAACTAGAGGTCAAGAGGCATTTTTCAAATGATCACCCCGGAACATCTGCACAAGGAACTCACTGTCGGCCAATTGGCCGCGCGCAGCGGCGTGGCGGTCACGGCCCTGCACTTTTACGAGTCCAAGGGGTTGATCAAAAGCAATCGCAATCAGGGCAACCAGCGGCGTTATCCGCGGGAAGTGCTGCGGCGGGTGGCGTTGATCAAAGTCGCGCAGCGCCTGGGAATTCCGTTGGCGGAGATTGGCGAGGCACTGAAAGCCTTGCCGGATAACCGAGCGCCGACGGCGGCGGACTGGAAGGTGATGTCGGCGCAGTGGAGTCGGGATCTGGATGAGCGGATCAGTCAATTGACCTTGCTGCGGGACAAGCTCAATGGCTGTATCGGCTGCGGGTGTCTGTCGATGGAGGCGTGTCCGTTGCGTAACTTTGGCGATGTGCTGGGGGAACAGGGGCCGGGGGCGCAACTGTTGGAATCTGGGGCAGATCCGAAATAGCGGCGTGGCCTTCGCGGGCAAGCCTCGCTCCTACAGGATTGCGTGTTACTGGCGAACGACACAAAACCTGTAGGAGCGAGGCTTGCCCGCGAAGTGCTTTGCAGCGGGTCAGGATGAACTGCCGAAACTCATCGGAACTCAACGCCTTGGCCCGTTTCTGCAAACAGTGGCGCTGCTGCTCGTCGGGCACTCAGTGGCGCAAAAAGCGCTGACCTATAGTTATCCGACCGGAAATCGGCGAAGGAACACCTTCAATTCACAACAACAAGGGAGAACCGTCATGAGCGTCAAACCCATTCCAGAGGGTTACCACAGCATCACGCCTTATCTGGGCATTCAAAAAGCGGCCGAAGCCATCGAGTTCTACAAGAAGGCTTTTGGCGCCACGGAAGTCATGCGTCTGTCCATGCCTGATGGCGGGATTGGCCACGCCGAGCTGAGGATTGGCGATTGCCCGATCATGCTCGGTACGCCGTGCGATCAAGGGCCGTTAAGCAATCCCGACACATCGCCGTCCGTGGGGCTGCATTTGTATGTGACCGATGTGGACAAGTCCTATAAACAGGCGATCGCGGCGGGTGGAACGGTGGTGTCCGAGGTCAAGGATCAGTTTTATGGCGACCGTTCAGGGACGTTGAAAGATCCCTATGGGCATTTGTGGTTCCTGGCCACGCGCAAGGAGGATTTGACTCAGGAGCAGATCGAGCAGCGGGCCAAGAAGATGTTTCAGCAGGGTTGAATCCTTCAACGTCTGAGCGTGCCTCTTCGCGGGCAAGCCTCGCTCCTACAGGGGGGGTGTGGTTCCGGATATTTGCGAACAAAACAATCCCCCTTAGGAGCGAGGCTTGCCCGCGGAGGCGGCATCCCTGACACCACAGATCCCTCGAACACACTTCATGAACAAGCGCACCACGTTTCACGCCTTGCCCTGACGGCGCAACACTTTCAGGATGCAGACCACTACAACAAGGACTCGCCTCATGTTCGCCGGATTCCTGAAAGACCAGCGCCACGTCAACGGTGTGGACATTGCCTACCGCATCGGCGGCAGCGGACCTGGCCTGCTGTTGCTGCACGGTCACCCGCAGACCCACGTCATCTGGCACAAGGTTGCCGAGCAACTGGCCGAGCACTTCACCGTGATCGCCGCCGACTTGCGCGGTTACGGTGACAGCAGCAAACCACCGGCCAGCGACCACCACACCCACTACTCCAAACGAGAAATGGCCAAGGACAGCGTCGAGCTGATGAAGACCCTGGGCTTCGAGCAGTTCTCGGTGCTGGCCCATGACCGTGGCGCTCGCGTGGCCCATCGCCTGGCGCTGGATCATCCCGCTGCCGTGCAACGCATGGTGCTGCTGGACATCGCTCCCACCCTGTCGATGTACGCGCAAACCAACGAAGCCTTTGCCCGCGCCTACTGGCACTGGTTCTTCCTGATCCGTCCGGCCCCGCTGCCGGAAACCCTGATCGAAGCCGACCCCGACGCCTATCTGCGCAGCGTGATGGGCAGTCGCAGCGCCGGGCTCAAGCCGTTCACCGCCGATGCCTTCGGCGAATACCTGCGCTGCCTGCAACTGCAGGGCACCGCGCGCGGCATCTGCGAGGACTACCGCGCCAGCGCCAGCATCGATCTGGAACATGACCGCGCCGATATCCAGGCAGGTAAATATCTGCACCTGCCGTTACTGGTGCTATGGGGTACAGAAGGCACGGTCGGGCGCTGTTTCGAGCCACTCAAGGAATGGCAACACGTGGCGACCGACGTGCGTGGCAAAGCCTTGCCCGCCGGCCATTACATCGCTGAAGAAGTCCCCGAACTGCTGCTCGCCGAAGTGCTGGGTTTCCTGCGCTGATCGCTGAGTCCCGCTGCTATGCTGGCGGCTCATGCCGCCAGTGTTCGTTCTGCCATGACCACCAAGAAAGACAACGTGCCCCTACCCGAAGACCTGCGTGTACTCCTCACCGTGATCCGCAAGAGCGGTTTCGCCGCCGCGGCCGATGAGCTGGGCCTGTCGCCCGCCTATGTCAGCAAGCGCATCCAGATTCTCGAAACCACCCTCGGCACCCGCCTGCTCCATCGCACCAGTCGCCGCATCGCCCTGACCGAGGACGGTGAACGGGTCCAGCGCTGGGCGTTGCGCATTCTCGATGACTTCCAGCAACTGCACGACGAACTCTCCGACGCCCACGACAGCCCTCGCGGGCGCCTGCATCTGTGCAGCAGTTTCGGTTTCGGCCGTCATCACGTGGCGCCAGCCGTTTCGTTGCTGGCCGAGCGTTATCCGGAGCTGGAGATTCGCCTCGACCTGTTCGACCGGGTGGTGGACATCGTCAATGAAGGCTTCGATCTTGAGATCCGTGTCGGCGACGACATTCCCGGCCAGCACATCGGTCGGCAGTTGGTGAGCAATCGACGGGTTGTCTGCGCGGCGCCCGGTTACCTGCAACGGCAGGGCATGCCGCAGACCTTAAATGAACTGGAGCAGCATCATTGCCTGGTGATCAAGGAGCGCGACAACGCGTTCGGCATCTGGAACCTGGAACGCAACGGGGTTCAAGAAAGCGTGCGGGTCAGCGGCCCGCTGTCATCCAACAACGGCGAGATTGTCTTGCAGTGGGCACTGGACGGGCGCGGTGTGGTGCTGCGGTCATTGTGGGACGTGAAACCGCTGCTGGATCAGGGGCGGCTGGTGCAGTTGCTGCCCGAATACAGTCAGAGCGCCAACGTCTGGGCGGTGTACCCGACGCGGCTGGCGTACTCGGGGAAGCTGCGGGCGTGTGTGGAGTTTTTGCAGGAGCATTTCAAGGGGTTGTCGGTTTGATTGGTTGTGTCAGGGCGGGCCCTTTCGCGGGCAAGCCTCGCTCCTACAAGGATTGCGCAGAACCTAAAGAAGAGAGGCTTGCCCACGAAGGCGATTTCAGCTCAGCCAGGGGTTGGCAGCCAGGTGATTACGTTCGAAGGCTTTGATTTGCTCGCTGCGCTGCAGGGTGCTGCCGATGGCGTCGAGACCCAGCAGCAGTGCGGTTTTGCGCAGGGTGTCGATCTCGAACGAGATGACTTTACCGTCGTGGAGGCGAATTTCCTGTGCCTCGAGATCAACGTTGATGAGCGCGCTGTCCGGCTGACTGACCACGTGCCCAAGCCGCTGCGATACGGCCTCCTCAAGGGTGATCAGCAACACTCCATTTCGCTGGCAGTTGTCATAGAAAATCCCGGCAAAGCTACTGCCGATCAACGCCCGAATCCCCATCTGCCGCAAGCCCCAGACCGCATGTTCGCGGCTCGACCCACAGCCAAAGTTCGGCCCGACCACCATGAAGCGTGCGCCTTGCCACGCCGGTTGGTTCAGCACGAACTCAGGGTTTGGTGAACCGTCGGGCAGAAATCGCAGGTCAAAAAACAAACCGCGATCCAGCCCGGCGCGGTCGATGCCCTTGAGAAACTGCTTGGGCATGATCACGTCGGTGTCGATATTGGCGGCGAGCATCGGCGCCGCCTGGCCGGTGACCTGGGTGAAGGGTTGCAGGCTCATGCGCGGTCTCCAAAGTGACGGATGTCGGTGAGGCGGCCGGTGATCGCCGCGGCGGCGACCATGGCCGGGCTCATCAGGTGCGTGCGCGAGCCCGCGCCCTGACGGCCTTCGAAATTTCGGTTGGTGCTGGAGGCGCAGCGGTCGCCCGGCGCCAGCACGTCGTCGTTCATCGCCAGGCACATCGAGCACCCGGACTGGCGCCACTCGAACCCGGCCTCGATAAAGATCGCCGCCAGGCCTTCGGCCTCCGCCTGATTGCGCACTTCGGTGGACCCCGGCACGATCATCGCCCGCACGTGCCCGGCGACATGTTTGCCACGCACCACGCTGGCGGCGTCGCGCAGGTCTTCGATGCGCGCGTTGGTGCAGGAGCCGATAAAGGCGTGGCTGATGACGATGTCGCTCAGCGGCATCCCGGCTTCGAGGCCCATGTAATTCAGGGCGCGGCGCATGTCCTGACGCAGGATCAGGTCGCTGATGTCTTGCGGGTCTGGCACGCACGCGCCGATCGGGGAAGCCTGATCCGGACTGGTGCCCCACGTCACCATTGGTTCCAGAGCGCTGGCGTCCACCTGGACTTCACGGTCGAAGTGCGCGCCCGCATCGCTGTGCAAGGCGCGCCACTTCTCCACCGCTTGCTCCCACAACACGCCTTTGGGTGCGCGGGGTTTGCCCTTGAGGTAGGCGAAGACTTTCTCGTCCGGGGCCATGAACGCCCCCCGCGCCCCGGCCTCGACGGCCATGTTGCAGATGGTCATGCGTGCTTCGACGCTCAAGGCATCGATGGTCGAACCGCGAAACTCGATGGCGTAGCCGGTGGCACCCGAGGCGCCGATCTGGCCGATCAGCGCCATGATCACATCCTTGGACGTCAGCCCCGGCGCCAGCGCCCCCTCCACCGTCACGCGCATGCTTTTCAGGCGTTTGTAGACCAGCGTCTGAGACGCCAGCAGGTGCTCGATTTCCGAGGTGCCGATGCCGAAACCAAACGCACCGAGGGCGCCATAGGTTGTGGTGTGGCTGTCGCCCGCCGCGATGACCATGCCCGGCAGAATGAAACCCTGCTCCGGCGCAATGACGTGTTCGATGCCTTGGCGTTTGTTGAGGATGTCGAGCAGTTCGATGCCGAAATCACGACAGTTTTCCGCCAGGTACGACACCTGTCGCGCGCCGCCGGGGTCCGGCATCGCGGCGATGCGCACTGGGGCTGTGGGGTTGACGTGATCGACCACCGCCAGCGCGGTGCCGGCCCGCCAGACCCCGCGTCCGGCCTCGCGCAACCCGCTGAACGCTTGGGGGCTGGTGTATTCGTTGATGACCTGGCGATCGATGTACAACAGGACGTGACCCTGGTCATCGAGGCGACACACCGTGTGGGAATCGATGTGTTTGTCGTAGAGAGTTCTTGCTGGAGGCATGGAAAGGCTCGCTCAGGCTCGCGGGTGAAAGGCGTCTGAGCTCCATCTTAGGGAGTAGGACATCGCCATCAATGGCCGGACAGTGATCCCGTGAACCATGGTTCGTGTTGGATCGGTTCCCCCCCTGTAGGAGTGAGCCTGCTCGCGATAGCGGTGTGCCAGTCACGTTGAAGCGGGCTGAACGACCGCTATCGCGAGCAGGCTCGCTCCTACAGGGGTTGTCTACGCGCCGACCGGAACGCGAAACATTTTCTTTCACATTGTCGTTCGGGATTTCCGTTCCTCATCCGTCCTATATAGATGCAGTCAGTCCGCGTAGGCAAAAGCCACGGACGACTTTTCATGGACCTCATCGCTGGGAAGCCCGCAGCAGAGGCCTTCCCATCGATACAAGACCTTTAATCATGTCGAAGAAATCCCGCTCCAAACTCTGGTTTCTGGTCCATAGCTGGCTGGCCTTGCCGATCTGGTTTTTCGTACTGATCGTCTGTGTCACCGGCACACTGGCGGTGGTCAGTCAGGAAATTGTCTGGCTGGCCAACCCGCAGATGCGCGCCAGCCAACCCACCGACGACGCACCGCTGCTCAGTTATGACCAGATCGTCGACGCCATCAAGAAGGCGGAACCGAACACCCTGGTCGAGGCCATCAGCCGGCCCGACGAGTCGCACTTCGCGCTCGATGTCGATGTCAGCTACCCCGACGGGCGCTCGGTGAAGGTTTACGTCAACCCGTACAGCGGCGTGATTCAGGGCGCCGCCCCGCCATTCAATTTCCAGGCCTTCACCCGTGCATTGCATGGCTGGTGGCTGGTGCCGTTCACCAACGGTTACAGCTGGGGCTGGTACCTGGTGTCGTTCCTGAGCCTGCCTTTGCTGGCGTCTTTGGTGACCGGGCTGGTGGTCTACAAGCGCTTCTGGAAAGGCTTCTTTAGGCCGACGTTACGCATCCGTCATGGCGCGCGGATTTTCTGGGGCGACTTTCACCGCCTGAGCGGCATCTGGTCGATCTGGTTCATCGCGGTGATTTCCATCACCAGCACCTGGTTCCTCATCCAGGCGTTCATGTTCGATAACCAGGTGTCGATCTCCACCGCGCCGGTGGCCTTGGTGGTTCCGCGTGAGAGCGTGCCGGTGAGCACCGATGGCTCGCCAGCGCCGATGATCAGCCTGGAAGCCGCGATTGCCCAGGCCAAGGAACGCATCCCGGGTCTGGAAGACAGCTTCGTCAGCCTGCCCGCCAACGCCTATAGCTACCTCACGGTGGGCGGTCGCAGTTGGTATCCGTTGATGTTCCAGACTGCCGAGATCAACCCGTACACCGGCGATATCGCCGCCACCCGCCTGCTGTCCGACCGATCCGGCCTGGAGCTGGTGACCGAATCCATGCGGCCGCTGCACACCGGTGATTTCGGCGGCCTCTGGATCAAGCTGATCTGGTTCTTCTTCGGTTTGATCCTGAGCATGATGGTCCTTAGCGGCCTGCTGATCTGGACCAAGCGCACCGCCCTGGCCACGGCCAACGCCCTCAAGCGCAAAGACAAACGTCCTCGCACCGCCGCTGTCGATCGCCGCGAAACCACGGAGGTCAGCCAATGAGCCTGTTCACCGCTGAAAAACCAGCCTCGACACTGAGCCGCTTCTGGCACAAGTGGCGCTTCCACATCAACGTTCTGCTGCTGCTGGTGCCGCTGGGGTTCATGCCCAAATACTTTGCCGACGCGGCGCTGTTTCGCGGCGACACCGGCCTGGGTGAGCGGGAAATCGGTGAAGTACTGGTCGGGCCCTGGAGCCTGCGCCTCGCCGAGTTGCGCAACGAAGCCCCGACCCTCGATGGCCCGGCCGGCCACATGAAGAGCTTCAACGCGGCGCTGTGCGACAGCTGCCGCGACCAGGTCAAGGCGACGTATCTGCGCATCGGCAAACCCCGCAGCCTGCGCGCCGCCGGGGTGATTTTCTTCGGCACGCCGTACCGCATGGGCGCGATGCTGCCGATCCCCGAAAAGACCAAAGCCGACGCCGAACTGTGGATCACCATGGAAGGCTGGGACGGCGCGATGCATCAAGCGTCGATCCCCCTGAGCCAGGCATCCCCCGCCACCCTCGCGTGGCTGAACAAACAAGGAGGCAAACCATGATGCTACGTTCTCTAAACGCGGTTTTACTGGTGCTCTGCGCCGGGTTCAGCGCCAGCGCCCTGGCCCACAACCCGATGTGCGAATGCAAAGCCATCGACGCCGAACAAATCAAATGCACGGGCGGTTTCTCCGACGGCAGCGGCGCACCGGGGGTGACGCTGGATGTGATCGGCTACGACGAAACCATCCTGGTACCGGGCAAGCTCGGCGCCGATTCGACCCTGACTTTCAAGAAGCCCGGTGCCGAATTCTACGTGCTGTTCGACGCAGGCCCCGGCCACGTCGTCGAGATCGACCAAGCGGACATCGAAACGCCATGAGTACGCCTACCACGCACGTCGTCCGCCCGGCCGGTGCCGGCCATGAAACCCTGTATGTGTTGCTGTTGTGCCTGATGATCCTGGCGGTAGCCGGTTCGGTGGTCGCCTGGCGCCATGAGCCTCAGGAAGTCAGCAGCGTAGGCAGCCATCAGCTGGATGCCCGTCGCGATCTGAGCGCATCCGAGCAAGGCATCTATGCCGACCTGCGGGTGACGCTGGACGAGATTCATCTGCTGCGTCAGGAACAGCAAGCGCTGCCGACGCCCGCAACGCTTGCCGATGAAGGCTTTGCACCATTTGCCCAGGACGCCAGTTCCGTCAGCCGTGGCGGCCATGCCTGGCAGCTGCTCGACGCCAAGGCCTATTTCGGTCAAAGCCAGACGCCCGCCGTGGCCGGTTCGTTTCTGATGCGCCTGACTGCTGGCGACGATGCCCCTGACGTCTGGCTCAATCGCGACAAAGCCCTCGCGGCCCCGACCGATCTCACTGACACCGCGCTCGAAAGCGCCGGCTGGCAGCAGATCGTCGCGCAATTCGATGCCGGCGTGACCCGCCAGCACCGGCACTGAACCCTCGCCTTCACCCGAGAGAAGACCGCTTTCCCATGCCTATTTCATCTCAACGCTCATTCCTGCGCCCGCTGCTGGTCGGCCTGCTTGCCTTATTGCTGACGCCACTGGCCAGCGCCGAGGATGCCAAGCGCCTGCGCATCGGCATTACCCTGCACCCTTATTACAGCTACGTGGCCAACATCGTCGGTGACAAGGCCGAAGTGGTGCCGCTGATTCCGGCCGGTTTCAACCCGCACGCCTATGAGCCCCGCGCCGAAGACATCAAGCGCATCAGCGGGCTCGACGTGGTCGTGCTCAATGGCGTCGGTCATGACGACTTCGCCGACCGCATGATCGCCGCCAGCGAAACGCCGAACGTCCCGGTGATCGAAGCCAACGAAAACGTGCCGCTGCTGGCGGCCACTGGCACCGCCGCACGCGGGGCCGGCAAGGTGGTGAACCCGCACACCTTCCTGTCGATCAGCGCCTCCATTGCCCAGGTCAACAACATTGCCCGGGAACTGGGCAAGCTCGACCCGGCCAATGCCAAGGCCTACACCCAGAACGCCCGCGCCTACGGCAAGCGCCTGCGGCAAATGCGCGCCGACGCCCTGGCGAAACTGACCCAGGCACCGAACGCCGAACTGCGAGTGGCCACGGTGCACGCGGCTTATGACTACCTGCTGCGCGAATTCGGCCTCGAAGTGACCGCCGTGGTCGAGCCGGCCCACGGCATCGAGCCGAGCCCAAGCCAGCTGAAAAAGACCATCGATCAACTGCGGGAACTGGACGTGAAGGTGATCTTCTCCGAGATGGATTTCCCGTCCAGCTACGTCGACACCATCCAGCGTGAGTCCGGGGTGAAGCTGTACCCGCTGTCGCACATTTCCTATGGCGAATACACCGCCGACAAGTACGAAAAGGAAATGACCGGCAACCTCGACACCGTGGTTCGGGCGATTCAGGAGTCGGGGAAATGACGGCGAAAGAAACCATCAGCGAGTCGCCTGTGGCTGTGGGAGCGACCACGCCCGCGAAGGTGTCCAGTCATTCGACATCATCGCTAAATGACCCACCACAATCGCGAGCAGGTCAAATCGTCGCGCCGTCACTCCCACAGGTTTCGGGGCCGACGCTGGATTTTGCGCAGGTCAGTTTGACGCTGGGGCGCACGACGATCCTCGACAACGTGACCTTCCAGGTCCAGCCCGGCAGCGTGCATGCGCTGGTCGGCCCGAACGGTGGCGGCAAGAGCTCGCTGATCAAGACTCTGCTCGGACAGATGCCACATCAAGGTCGCTTGAGCCTGCAATGGCCGGGCACACCCGGGACCATCGGTTATGTGCCTCAGGCGCTGGAATTCGACCGCGGCCTGCCCATGACCGTCGACGATTTCATGGCTGCGATGTGTCAGCGTCGTCCGGCGTTCCTCGGTGTGAGCAAGCATTACGCAGCCGCGATTGGTGAAGCGCTGGAACGGGTCGGCCTGCAGGACAAGCGCAAGCGGCGCATGGGCGCGTTGTCCGGTGGGGAGCGTCAGCGCGTGTTGCTCGCTCAAGGGTTGATCCCGGCGCCGCAGTTGCTGGTGCTCGACGAGCCGATGTCGGCCCTCGATGAGGCCGGTATCCAAGTGTTCGAGCGATTGCTCGGCGACTGGCGCCAGAGCGGCATCACCGTGTTATGGATCGAGCATGATCTGGAAGCCGTCGGGCGTCTGGCCGACCGGGTGACCGGACTCAATCGCCGGGTGCTGTTCGATGCCACGCCTAAACAGGCGCTGACCCCGGAACGCCTGCTGACCCTGTTCTCGACCCATCCACGGAGCGCTGCCTGATGAGTTATGAAGCCTTTCGCTTGATGGTGCAGGGTTGGGCGTCTTCGGGTTATCTGCCTGAAGCGCTGGCCTATGGTTTTGTGGTCAACGCCCTGCTCGCCGGTTTGCTGATCGGCCCGGTGCTGGGCGGCCTGGGCACGCTGGTGGTGGTCAAGCGCTTCGCGTTTTTCTCCGAAGCGGTGGGTCACGCGGCATTGACCGGCGTGGCCGTCGGCATCCTGCTCGGCGAACCTTACACCGGGCCTTACGGCAGCCTGTTCGGTTACTGCCTGCTGTTCGGCATCCTGCTCAACTACCTGCGCAACCGCACCGGGCTGGCGCCGGATACGTTGATCGGTGTGTTCCTCTCGGTGTCGTTGGCCCTGGGCGCGAGCCTGCTGCTGATCCTGGCGGGCAAGATCAACGTGCACATCCTCGAAAACGTGCTGTTCGGTTCGGTGCTGACGGTCAACGGTAACGATCTGCTGGTGCTGGCCATCGTCGGTTCGCTGGTCATGGCGCTGGCCTTGCCGCTGTACAACCGCATCATGCTGGCCAGTTTCAACCCGCAGCTGGCGGCGGTTCGTGGTGTGGCGGTGAAGACCCTGGATTATCTGTTTGTGATTCTGGTGACCCTGATCACCGTGGCCGCAGTGAAAGTCATCGGCGCGATTCTGGTCGGTGCGCTGCTGGTGATTCCCGCCGCAGCGGCACGCTTGCTCAGCCAGTCGCTGAAGGGTTTCTTCTGGTGCTCGGTGCTGATCGCCACGGTCAGCACGCTGTGCGGGATCCTCGCGCCGATCGTCTTCGACCTGCCCATTCCGTCCGGTGCCGCGATCATTCTGGTCGCCGGTATCGCCTTCGCCCTCGCCGCCATCGCCCGTGGCGTTGTCCCAAGCCTGAAAGGGAATATCGGATAAATGTCTTTTTCTCTGCGTCAACTGACCCTGGCCGTCGCCCTGTGCGGGCTGGTCACTACCCCCTTTGCAGCGGACACAAAACCCCTGCGCGTGCTGGCCTCCTTGCCGATCACTTACGGGCTGGGTGAGGTCTTGCTCAAGGGCACCGACGTCAACCTTGAGCGTGCTGCGCCGGCGAACCTGCCGGGCAGCCGTCAGACCGCGTACTTCACCGGTCGTGGCGCTCCGGCGCTGGCCAGACTGGCGACCGACGCCGATGCGGTGATCGGTCTGCGCTCACTGTGGGCAGACGATCCGCTGTACCCGATTGCCCGGCGCAGCAACATTCGTATCGTTGAAGTTGACGCCGCCCGCCCGGTGGACGGCGCCCTGCCCGGCATCGCCGTGCAGCCGGGCAATAAGGTCGACGGCTTGAACAGCCAGCCGTGGCTTTCCAGCAACAACATGGGGCGGATGGCGGATGTGATGGCGGCGGACCTGGTGCGCCTGGCGCCCGAGGCCAAGCCTGCGATCGAGGCTAACCTGGCGGCACTGAAACAGCGCTTGCTCAAGCTCAGCGCGGACAGCGAAGCGCAATTGGCCAGTGCCGATAACCTCACTGTAATGAGCCTGAGCGATCACTTCGGCTACTTGATCGGCGGGTTGAACCTGGAGCTGATCGGCCTCGATGCACGGCCGGACGCCGAGTGGACACCTGAAGCACTCAAGCAATTGGGCGCGACGCTGAAGGACAATGACGTGGCGGTGGTGTTGCATCATCGCCAGCCGTCTGATGCGGTGAAAGCGGTGATTGCAGAGGCAGGCAGTCGGCTGGTGGTGTTGAGTGTCGACGCGGCGGATCCGGTGGCTGAGCTTGAAGGGAATGTGGATCGGGTGATCAAGGGGTTGAGCGGGGTTTAACGTCAGTGAGTCCGCGTTATCGTTCATCGCGAGCAGGCTCGCGCCCACAGGGGATTTGTGTCACGCCATAGATCCAATGCAGGAGGGAGCCTGCTCGCGAAGGCGGCCTGACAGGCGAGACACATTCCAGACATGAAAAAGCCCGCTGACTGTCACCAGTCCAGCGGGCTTCCTTTTGCGTCGTGCCTTAGTTAGCCACTGCCGCCTGCTCGTCCATCTTCTGACGCAAGCTCAACGGGCGCATGTCGGTCCAGGTTTCTTCGATGTAGGCCAGGCATTCCTTTTTCAGGCCGCTCTTGCCCACGGTGCGCCAGCCGGCAGGCACCGCTTTGTAGTCGGGCCAGATCGAGTATTGCTCTTCGTGGTTGACCACGACCTGAAAGAGGATGTCCTCGCGGTCGAATACTGACGTCATGCTATGTCTCCATCGCTGTAGGGTGGGCTGCGCGGCGTGCGCAGCCGGTATGTAGAAGGAACGTTGCGCGGCGCGAAAAATTTAGAGGCTGGCGGTGGCTGCGGCCATGGCCCGGCCGAAAATCTCGGCCACCCGATCGATTTCCGCGGAGGTAATCACCAGCGGCGGCAGGAAACGCACCACGCCGCCGTGACGCCCACCCAGCTCAAGAATCAGCCCGCGCTTGAGGCATTCACGCTGCACCAGCGGCGCCAGGCGACCGAAGATCGGCGGATGCCCCAATGCATCGGGCGCACCCGTCGGATCGACCAGCTCGACGCCGAGCATCAAACCGCGCCCGCGAATGTCGCCCAATTGCGGGAAGTCCCGCTGCAGAATGCGCAGGTGCTCGCTCAGGCGCTCGCCCATGGCGGCAGCGTGCTCGCAGACCTTGTGTTCGGTCAGGTAACGCATCACCGCAGAACCCGCCGCCATGGCCATCTGATTACCGCGGAAAGTCCCGGCATGAGCGCCCGGCAGCCAGGTGTCGAGCCAGTCGCGGTAAACCACGACGGCGAGCGGCAGACTGCCGCCGATGGCTTTGGACATGACCACCACGTCCGGAATGATCCCCGCGTGCTCGAAGGCGAACATTTTGCCGGTGCGAGCGAAACCGCTCTGGATTTCATCGACGATCAGCGCCACGCCGGCCTGTTCGGTGATGCGCCGCAGGCCGCGCAGCCAATCGAGATCGGCCGGGATCACTCCGCCCTCGCCCTGCACCGCTTCGACGATCACCGCCGCCGGCAATTGCACGCCGGCCTCTGGATCATTGAGCAGGTTTTCCAGGTAGCTCAGGTTGACCTTCACCCCTTGCGCGCCGCCGAGGCCGAACGGGCAGCGGTAATCGTAGGGATACGGCATGAACTGCACGCCGTTGCTGAGCAAAGCGCCCAACGGCTTTTTCGGCCCCAGGCTGCCCATCAGGCTCAGCGCGCCCTGGCTCATGCCGTGATAACCGCCCTGGAACGACAATACGGTGCTGCGTCCGGTGGCGGTGCGCACCAGTTTCAGGGCGGCTTCCACCGCGTCGGTGCCGGTGGGGCCGCAGAACTGGATCTTGGCTTCAGCAGCCAACGCCGTCGGCAGCAAACCGAACAGGTCCTGGACGAATTGATCCTTGACCGGCGTGGTCAGGTCGAGGGTGTGCAGCGGCAACTCATCGCTCAGCACTTGCTGGATCGCTTCGATCACCACCGCATGGTTATGCCCCAGGGCCAATGTCCCGGCACCCGCCAGGCAGTCGATGAAACGGCGGCCTTCGACGTCTTCGACATAAATGCCCTTGGCGCGCTTGAGCGCCAGGGGAATGCGTCGCGGGTAACTGCGGGCATTCGATTCCTGCTGGTTCTGACGGGCCAGCAACGGCGATTCGTTGAACTGATACAGCGTCTCGACCGGCGCCGGAGCGATCCGGGCCGACTGATCTTCCATAAGGCTGGTAGCGACTGACATCTCTCGACCCCTCAATAAGGTTTTCCTGTTCTGGAAACGCATCAGGGCGCCGAGGATTTAGACCCTCGATCAGCTTTCTATGAAGGCGGTGTCAGTGCCTTATGCATGGGAATGGCATGGAGCCCGGCCACGATGAAGATTTCAGCGCAGGGCCGGTACCCCAAATGGCGATAAAAAGCCTCGCTGGTGCGGGTGCTGTTGAGGCGAGCCTGGCCCAGTCCCTGATTGATCAACCAGCCTTCGAGGTCGTGAACCAGCGCCTCTCCGGCACCGCGACGAAACCATTCCGGCTGCACATAGCAGAACGCGACCTTGCCACTGATCGCCGCCATGGCGACACCGACCGGTTTGTCCTGCAACAGGGCGATGTTCAGGTACAACCGTTGGTCGGTCAGCCACGGTTGCACGTGCTCGATGGTTTTGTTGTGGGTCCAGGTGGCGACGGTTCTCGGGTCGTTGCGATGGTCGAGCGCGCAGCCGACACGAATGGAGCGCTCGACGATCCGACTGATGATGCCGGCGTCGGCGGGGGTTGCCTTGCAGATGTGAATCGATGCATCCATGGCGCTGTTACCTCAATCCATTGAGAAAAAGCTGCCGGGGACGATAGCGCTGTGGCGAGTCGCTGACTAATGGAGAGAAGTTACATTTGATGTGCAACACAGCCTCCCTTGTGGGAGTGAGCCTGGTCGCGATGGCGGTGTAACAGTCAACATGGATGTTGGATGTTATGGCCTCATCGCGAGCAGGCTCACGCCCACAGGGGAAGTTGCGGTGTTGGTTAGAGGGGTTGTAGCGGCATGGTCAATTCAACCCGCAACCCATCCGGTCGGCTGTCGAAATGCAGGGTACAACCGCACCGCTGAACAATCGCCTGGACAATCGCCAGGCCCAATCCGCAGCCGGTGCTCTGGCCGTTGCGCCAGAAACGCTGGGTCAGGTGTTGCAGGTCGTCATCGGCAATGCCCGGGCCGTGGTCGCGGACCAGAAAGCGTGCGCGACTGCCAGTGGTTTCCAGGCTCAGTTCCACCGATCCGTCGCCCGGGGTATGGCGCAGGGCGTTGTCCAGCAAGTTGCGCAATGCGGCGATCGACAGCACCGCGGGCATCTGCACCGGGGCATCGGAGAACTTCGCTGGCATGTGCAGCTTGATCCGCCGACGATCCCCGCTGGCCGCATCCTGAATCGCCAGTTTCGCCACCTGTTCGGCGCTGCATTGCACCCCGTCGTCGAACGACAGACTGCCCTCGACCCGCGCCAGCAGCAGCAATTGCTCCAGCGTGCGGTGCATGCGGTCGGCGCCCTCTTCTGCCCGTGCCAGGGACTGATCCCGGGCCGCGCCATCAGTCATGCGCGCCACTTGCAGATGGGTTTTGATTGCGGTCAGGGGGCTGCGTAATTCGTGGGCCGCGTCGCCGGTCAGGCGGCGTTCGCGCTCGATGGTCTTGCCGATGCGCTGGAACAGCTGATTCTGGGTGTCCAGCAACGGTTGAAGCTCGCTGGGCAGCGGCTGGATCTGCAAAGGTTCGAGCGAATCGGCGCTGCGGCGCATCAAGGCATCGCGCATCCGGTTGAGCGGCGCCAGCCCCTGGCCAATCCCCAGCCACAACAGGCACAGGCAGCCAAGCAACGCGACGCCCACCGGCACCGAAGCGGCCAGCAGGATCGACATGTTCAGCGCCTCACGCTCGATCTGCCGATCCGCCGTGGTAATGCGCAGATCACCGCGAGCCAGGGTGAAGCTGCGCCACGGCGCGCCGTCGATCATCTGATCGTGGAAGCCCATTTTCTCGGCTTCCAGGGTTTGTTGCGGATCGGTGTGACTGCGGGCGAGGATTTCGCCGCGCAACGAGCTGACCTGACAGGCCATCCCACCCGGAATATTCAGTTGTTCCGCGCTGAAATGGGTGCCCTCGCCCTTGCTCGGCAACGCGGGCAATTGTTCCATCAGGCCGGCGACCATGCGCGCCGATGCCACCAGCCGCTGGTCGAGGGAAAACATCATTTGGTTGCGCAGGTCGCTGAGCATCCAGGCCGCCGCCAGGGCCCAGATCAGCGCAAAAGCGGCGCCGAGTGTCAGGCTCAGGCGCAAACGCAGGCTCATCACTTTTTCATTTCCTCTCCACCATCGGCAGGCCCCAGGCGATAACCCAGGCCGCGCACCGTCTCGACAATGCCATTGCCGAGTTTGCGCCGCAGGTGATGGATATGCACGTTGAGGGCGTTGCTTTCCAGTTCGTCATTGAAACCGTAGACGCTGTCCTTCAATTGTTCGGTGGACAGCACTCGGCCACGGTTATGCAGCAAGGCTTGCAACAGCGACTGTTCACGCCGCGAAAGGTCGACGGACTGGCCGCCGAGCATGGTTTCCCGGCTGCTCGGGTCGTAGGTCAGACGGCCGTGTTCGATCAGGTTGACGCTGCGCCCCGCCACGCGTCGCAACAAGGTGTGCAGACGGGCGGCGAGTTCACGCAGGTCGAACGGTTTGAGCAGGTAATCGTCGGCGCCGGCCTGCAAGCCATCGACGCGGTCGGTGACCGAATCCCGCGCCGTGAGAATCAGCACCGGAATCTCAAGGCCACTGTGGCGCAACTGCTGCAACAACTTCAGGCCGTCCTCATCGGGAAGACCAAGGTCGAGCACCATGACGTCGAACTCAGCCACCTTGAGCATCGCCCGGGCAGCCGATGCCGTGGCGACGTGCTCCACCGTCAGGCCCTGTGCGGTGAGGCCGGCGACAATGCCGCTGGCGATCAGCTCATCATCTTCACAAACCAGTACGTGCATGGGCGCTCCATGAGTAAAAACGCGAGTCAAGCAGATGTGGATTAAGGCGCAATTATGTCAATTGCGAGGGATGACGAATAGCCCGGCTTTCTGTCACCCAACCAAATCAAACTTATTCATTCACCTTAGTTGCAAAGCGACACAAACAACCTCAAAAAAAACTCTTATTGATTTTCGTAAAGCGATAAGCTCAGCCCGCAACTAATTCACAACACCAAAACATGACAACCCGACCACAAACCTGCTCTTGAACAACCAACAAACGTTTAACTATTGAAAGGAACAACAACATGCCAATCTTGAAAAACTTTGTCACCGTCGACTGGCGCTCTGGCAAAGATGGAATTCATTTCTTCTTCAAAGACATAAATAAATACTCTCGATACAGCCTTGGCGACAGGCAAGTTCCAAAGGGATACCCGAGCGATATTTCATACGGCAACTGGAATGACTTCCACTCCCATGCCAAAAACCTACGCTTTGGCTTAACCACCACTGATCTGATCAATGAGTCTGAAGGTTATGACTCTGACGCAACATGGTTGTTTTTTTACGAAGGCACTACACCGACCGTCTGCAAGTATAATCAAGACACCGATAGAGTCAGTTATATAAAGCCTGTGAAAAATACTGGATGGGCTCCCATTCTTCCTTATTTCGATCGTATCATCGCAGTGACGTGGTGGACTCTAAACGAAACGGGCCACATATTTAAGTTCATCATGAGCGACGGAAAGCACTTCCAATTCAACTACAAAAGCAACTATTACAATCAACCCTCCATCTCCCCGACCGTCTGGAGCGGACTGTCCCCCTACCTCGACCGAATTATTACCGGCGTGCAAAAAGACAGTAATAGTGACGACAATTATTTCTACATCTTCCTGACTGGCAACGAATACATCATCTACAACCTGCAAATGAATCGTATGCATTCTGGCCCGCACCCGGTGAATGAGGTGAATTGGCCCGGATTGCTACGAGACTGAGAATCCGTCGACTCGCGGTTAATCATCGGTTAATCGCCGCCTCCCATTGTGCACCTCACTTGCACAGGGATAAGGCTTACCCATGCGTCGACTGTTTCTTCTTTTTGTTCTCTTGATCTCGGGTGTGGCCCAGGCAGGGACCAATCCGTTCGATACCAAACCTGAATTTTTACCGGTGGAAAAGGCCTTTGTCTTTACTTCCGAGCGCCTTGAATCGGGTGAAACACAGCTCTTTTGGCAAATTACCGACGGCTATTACCTTTACCAGAAACGCCTGAAATTCGAGGGGCTGCCCTCGGAGCAACAGCCGCCATTACCCGAAGGTGAAGCGCACAGTGATGAATTCTTCGGCGAACAACCGGTGTATCGCCAAGGCCTGGAGCTGAAGATTCCGGCGGGCGCCACCGGGCAGATCAAGGTGGGCTTCCAAGGGTGTGCCGATGCCGGATTGTGCTATCCGCCGCAAACCCAGGTCGTGGACCTGGGTGGCAACGTTGCGGGCGCAACCAACGAAGCACCGGATCAGGCCCTGGCCAGCGGCCTGCAACAACGGGCGCTGGGCTGGAGCTTGCTGGTGTTCTTCGGTCTGGGCCTGCTGCTGGCCTTCACCCCTTGCTCGTTGCCGATGCTGCCGATACTGGCCGGGTTGATCGTCGGCAGCGGCGCCACGCCCAAACGCGGTTTCGCCCTGGCGACGAGCTACGTGGTGAGCATGGCGCTGGTGTATGCGGCGATGGGTGTGCTGGCCGCGCTGCTTGGTGCGAACCTTCAGGCGCTGCTGCAGAACCCGTGGCTGCTGGGCAGCTTCGCGGCGATATTTGTCCTGCTGGCGTTGCCGATGTTCGGTTTCTTCGAGCTGCAACTGCCGGTGGCGGTGCGTGATCGGCTGGAAAATGTGTCGCGCAATCAGCGTGGCGGCAGTCTGATCGGTGCCGGTGTGCTCGGGGCCTTGTCGGGGCTGCTGGTCGGCCCGTGCATGACCGCGCCATTGGCCGGCGCCCTGCTCTACATCGCACAAAGCGGTAATGCGTTGCATGGCGGGCTGATTCTGTTCGCAATGGGCATCGGCATCGGTGTGCCGCTGTTGTTGCTGGTGACCGTGGGCAATCGCTTCCTGCCCAAACCCGGCGCCTGGATGAACCTGCTCAAAGGCGTGTTCGGTTTCCTGTTCCTCGCCACCGCCCTGCTGATGCTGCGCCCGGTGCTGGATCAATCGCTGTGGATCGGTTTGTGTGGCGCCTTGCTGCTGATTGCCGCCTATAGCGCCTGGAAACAGTCGGAAGGTTTTGGCCGCGTCGCCCATCTGTTCGGCGCCAGTGCGCTGTTGCTCGGGATGTGGGGCGGTCTGCTGATGATCGGGGCCGCCGGGGGCAGTGATGACTTGCTCAAACCGTTGCAGGTCTACAGCGCTTCCGCCTCTTCCGGCAATGCCGCTCGCCCGACCGGCCATGAGGCCTTCACCACGATCAACAATCCGCAAGCGCTGCAACAGGAACTGGACGCCGCCCAGGCCCAGGGCCAATGGGTGCTGCTGGACTACTACGCCGACTGGTGTGTGTCGTGCAAGGTCATGGAAAAACAGGTCTTCGGCAAAGCCCATGTGATGGCAGCGCTGAGCGATGTGCGCTTGCTACGGCTGGACGTCACCGCCGACAATGCCGACAGCCGCGAACTGCTCGGCCGTTATAAAGTGCCGGGGCCACCGAGTTTTCTGTGGATCGGCACAGACGGCCAGGAGCGCCGCAGTCAGCGCATCACCGGCGAGGTCGATGCCGACACTTTCCTGCAACGCTGGACCACCACCCGAGACGCCCGTTAATGCTGACCTTTACCCTCGGCACTTTTGCCATCGCGCTTAACCATCTGCTGCTGATCAGTGCCCTGGCGCTGGCGACGTTTGTCGGCTGGCGGGTGGCCAAGCGCGGTGGAGAGAACCCCGAGTCGGCGCTGTTCAGCCTTTTTTTGCTGGGCATGCTGGCGGCGCGGGTCGGGTTCGTCGGCGCCTACTGGGCCCACTATCGCAACGATCCGTGGCAGATCATCGACCTGCGCGATGGCGGTTTCCTCGCCTGGCCCGGAGTGATTGTGCTGCTGCTCACCGCGCTGTATCGCGGTTGGCGCCGACCGGGTTTGCGCCGCCCGCTGGGGTTTGGCGTGGCCAGCGGGTTGGCATTCTGGCTGCTGGCGACTTTCTCTCTGAGTATTTACGAACAAGGCACGCGCCTGCCGGAAATCGCCCTGCGCAACGCCGCCGGCGAAACCGTGCAACTGGCGGACTACAAGGGTGGGCCGCTGGTCATCAATCTCTGGGCCACCTGGTGCCCGCCGTGCCGCCGGGAAATGCCGGTGCTGGAAAACGCCCAGCAACAGCGCCCGGACCTGACCTTCCTGTTCGTCAATCAGGCCGAAAGCATGCAAAGCGTCAGCACCTTCCTCGAAACCCAAGGCCTGAGCCTGACCAATGTGCTGTTCGACGGCAGCGGTCGACTGGGTCAGGCCGTGGGTTCCATGGCATTGCCGACTACGCTTTTCTATAGCCCCGACGGTCGATTGCTGGGCAGCCATTTGGGTGAACTCTCGGATGCCAGCCTGGCCCGCGCCCTGGAAAACTTCGACACCCCTTCTCCTGCCGTACCGGCCACCTCTTCAAGGAAACTGCCATGCCCCGCCTCCGCCACCTGCTGACGCTGACTCTGGGCGCAGCGCTGCTGCACCTGCCGTCGGTGCAGGCCGCCGAAGAATTGCCTGAAGCGATCAAGAAGATCGAAGCCAAGGGCGCGAAAATCGTCGGTCAGTTCGACGCACCCGACGGGCTGCGCGGTTACGCCGCCCAGTACCAGAACCGCGGTATCGCGCTGTACCTGACCCCGGACGGCAAGCATGTACTGCTAGGCAATCTGTACGACGCCGAGGGCAACGACCTGAGCAGTGCACCGTTGCAGAAACTGGTCTACGCGCCGATGTCCAAGGAAGTCTGGGCCAAGATGGAAGCCAGCAACTGGATCGCCGACGGCAAAAAAGATGCGCCACGCATCGTGTACTTGTTCAGCGACCCGAACTGCCCCTACTGCAACATGTTCTGGGAACAGGCTCGGCCGTGGGTCAATGCCGGCAAAGTGCAGCTGCGGCACATCATGGTCGGGATCATTCGCGAAGACAGCCCGGGCAAATCCGCCGCGCTGCTAGCCGCCAAGGACCCGAGCAAGGCGCTGGAAGATCACGAAAAATCCGGCAAGGGCAGTTCGCTGAAAGCCCTGAAGGACGTGCCGCCGGCGATTCAGGCGAAATTGGCGGCGAACATGCAGTTGATGGAAGACCTGGAATTGCAGGCCACCCCGGCGATTTTCTACATGGACGACAAGGGCGAGCTGCAACAGCAGCAAGGCGCGCCTTCGCCGGACAAGTTGGTGAAGATTCTCGGGCCCAAGTAGTTTGCTGCAGAGACTTGGTGACCACACCGGCCCCATCGCGAGCAGGCTCGCTCCCACATTTGAATGCATTCCCCTGTGGGAGCGAGCCTGCTCGCGATGGGGCCAGCAAGATCGACTAATTTCTCTCGGCTAAAAACTTCAACAACGCCTCCGTCACAAACGGCGGATTCTCCAGATTGGAGATATGCCCCGCCTCCGGCACCAGCACATACGGGCAGCCAATCAACCCGGCCATTTCCTTCGTTTCCGACGGCGGCCGCGGTTTGTCCTGATCGCCACACATCACCAGCGTGGTGGCAGGGTTCAGCTCGCCCAGACGCGGCAACAGATCATCCCGCCCAAACGTAATCCGCCCCATCGGCACAATGCTTTCACGCAGACGTTCGGACGGCAACGCCGCCAGTTTCGCGCGAAAATCCTGATACAGGGCCGACTGTGGATCGATGCCCGGACGGAAGAAAATCGGCACCACGATGTCGAGCAACTGCGGCGCGATCACGCCGGTGTCTTCGATCTGTTTGAACAGCGAGAAATAGTATTGGCGAGTCGGTTCCGGCTCGACGCCGACGTAAGTGTCCATCAGCACCAGGCCATTGATCCGCTGTGGCGCTGACAGCGCCAGTCGCACGCCCCACATGCCACCGACCGACAGACCGACCAGCGTGACACGATCAACGTCCAGATGATCGAGCAGCGCCAAGGCCTGGCGGGCGATGTCATCCAGCGACTTCGTGCCTTCGGGAAGTGGCCCGGATTCACCGTGGCCCCACAGGTCCAGGGCAATGACCCGATAGTGTTGCGACAACGCAGCAATCTGCGGTGCCCACATGGCCTGGTCCCACAGGTAGCTGCCGGCCAGCAATACGGCCGGGCCGGTGCCTTGATCGATGTAGTGAAGGGGCTGTCCGTCAATCGTTACAAAGGGCATTAACTGTCTCCTTTTTGAAGGGAATTCAACAAAAAAAGCAGAGGCAGCCTGAGCCGGTCCGAAGCGGCAGTCAACGCGCAAATTCGCGCAAATTTCGATGACGCCTTCGCGAGCAGGCTCGCTCCCACAGGTCTGGTGTCGATCATAAAAATTGCGAACGACACAAATCCTGTAGGAGCGAGGCTTGCCCGCGAAAGGCCCCGCACAGACGCTAAAGAATCAAAACCCCTCCAACTCCGCCATCAAGTCATTGAGGCGATCCACCTTCTCCTCGGTGATGTCACTCGCCGCCAACCCGTTGATGTACTCGGCCAACTCCGCCACCGTGCTGCACTCGAACATCGCCCGCAACGGCACATCCCGTTGCAAGGCTTTCTGCACCCGCGAAGCAATCTGCGTCGCCAGCAACGAATGCCCGCCCAGTTCGAAGAAGTTGTCCTGCGCGCCGACCTTCTCGACCTTCAGCACCTCGGCCCAGATATTCGCCAGTGTCTGCTCCAGCTCGGTGCGCGGCGCCTGGTAATCCTGGCTCTGCAACTGGCCGATCTCCAGCGCCGGCAGCGCCTTGCGGTCGAGTTTGCCGTTGGCATTGAGCGGCATCCGCTCCAGCCACAACCAGTGCAGCGGCACCATGTATTCCGGGAGTTCGGTACGCAGGCGTTGCTTGATGCGTTCGAGTCGCTCCGTTGGCTTGATCAAAGCATCCGCCGCGACCAAATAGCCGACCAGATGCTTGCCGTTCACGCCTTCCTGCACACCGACCGCCGCTTCGCGCACTTCCGGTTGCTCATGCAGGCGTGCTTCGATTTCACCCAGTTCGATGCGGTAACCGCGAATCTTCACTTGATGGTCGATACGCCCAACGTATTCCAGCACGCCGTCACTGCGACGTCGGGCCAAGTCGCCGGTGCGATACAGACGATCCCCCGGCGCGCCAAACGGGTTCGGTACAAATACCAGGGCGGTGCGCAACGGGTCGCTGACGTAACCACGCCCGACCCCGGTGCCGGTGACGCACAACTCGCCCACCGCACCCAACGGCACCAGGTCCAGCGCGCCATCGAGCAGGTACAAACGGTTGTTGTCGGTCGGCGTACCGATGGGCAGGTAACTGCCACGGGTCGAGGCCATGTCAACGCGGAAGAACGCCACGTCGTCCGAGCATTCCGCCGGGCCATAGGCATTCACTAGCCCGATCTCCGGGTAGCGCAGCAGCCATTGATGCGCCAGTTCCGGCGGCATCGCTTCACCGGTCGGCAGCATCCAGCGCAGGCCGTCGAGGCTCATGCGTTCCTGGGCGAGCATGCCCTGAATCAGCGACGGCACGCTTTCCAGTACCGTAATGCCCTGGGCCGATACGTGCGCCAGCAACCCTTGCGGGTCATGGGCGATGGTGTTCGGCACAATGTCCACCCGCGCCCCGAACAGCGGTGCGGCGAGGAACTGCCAGACCGAAATGTCGAAGCTTTGCGAAGCGGTCTGGGCGATCACATCAACCTCGCTGAGATTCAGGTACGGCACCTTGCTCAACTGGTTGTTGAGCATGCCGCGCTGTTCGACCATCACGCCTTTGGGCAAACCGGTGGAGCCGGAGGTGTAGATCACATAGGCGAGGTTGTCCGGGCCGCTGTAAACACCCGGATTCGCCACCGATACATCGCTCGCCTGCACCTCTTCCCAGACCAGTAATTTCGGCCGGTTGGCGCAACTGAACGCCTCCAGCAGCGCGACCGCCTGTTCACGACAGGTTTGCGTGCAGACCAGCAATGGCGTGCGGCTCAGGTCGATGATCCGGCTCAGGCGCTGACTCGGCAGCCCCGGGTCCAGCGGCAGATAACCCGCGCCCGCCTTGAAGCTGCCGATGATCATGCCGAGCAGATCGAGGTTACGTTCAGCCAGCAATGCCACCGGTTGATCCAGCCCGACCCCGGCCGCGATCAACGCATAACCGAGGCGGTTGCTGCGCCGGTTCAGTTCGACATAACTGTGTTGCTGATCCAGGCAACTGGCGGCAATCCGCTGCGGATGCCGAGCGACCTGCGCTTCGAACAACGCGACATAGCTTTGTTCCAGCGGGTAATCGTGCTCGCTCTGGTTGCAGCCGTGGATCAGGAAATCCTGTTCCTCGTCGCCCAGCAACGGCAGATCGGCCATGTCGCCATGGAAGCCTTCGACCAGCGCCAGCAACAATCGCTTGAACTCGCCGAGCATGCGCTCGACGGTCGACTCGTCGAAATAACGCTGGTCGTAAGACAGGTGCAGCCCCAGGTCATCCCCCGGATAGCAGACCGCCGTCAGCGGGAAGTTGGTGTGGGTGCGGCCCGAATCGGACGTGGCATTGAGGCTCTGTGCACGGTCCAGCACCGAGACTTCCACCGGGGCGTTTTCGAACACGAACAGGCTGTCGAACAGCGGTTGGCCCTTGGGCAGTTCGCTGTTTTCCTGAATGCTCACCAGCGGCAGGTATTCGTACTCACGCAGTTGCATGTTGCTGTCGAGCAAACCACTCAACCACTGGCGCACACTGCAACGCTGATCGTCCTCGGGCATTTTCACCCGCAGCGCGATGCTGTTGATGAACAGCCCGACGGTGCGCTGCATCTGCGGCATGTCCACCGGACGCCCGGCCACCGTGACGCCGAACAGCACGTCACGATCACCGCTCAAACGCCGTAGCACCAAGGCCCACGCCGCTTGCGCAAAGGTGTTGATGGTCAGTTGATGCGCCTGCGCCAATTCGCGCAGTTGCGCACCGTCGCGAGCATCAAGCCTTGTGTAGCGGTCACCGACGATCATGCCGCCGCTTTCACCGGCATGCTCACGCAGGAACGGCCGGTCGCTCGGGATCGGCGTGGTCCGTTCGAAACCTTTCAGATTGGTTTTCCACCACTGCCGCGCCTCGGCCAGGCTCTGGCGTTGCAGCCAGCCAATGTAGTCGCGATAACGCGGGGGCACGGTCAGTTGCGCTTCCCGGCCTTCGCCGAGGGCGGTGTAGATTTCGAAGAAATCGTTCATCAGCAGCGAGCGGCACCAGGCATCAATCAGGATGTGGTGGTTGCTCATAATGAACCAGTAACGCGCCGCGCCGACCTTGATCAAGCGCAGGTGGAAAGGTGCCTGATTGAGCAGATCGAACCCGGCTTCACGCTCGCTTTTGAGCAGTGCTTGCAGTTTCGGCTCTTGCTCGGCTTCGGCAATTTGCGTCCAGTCGAGGATCTCGATCGGCGTGCTGCCGGGTTTGTGGATCACTTGCAGCATGTCTTCGCCAACGTTCCAGCAGAACGATGCGCGCAGGGCTTCGTGGCGGGCAATCACCGCTTGCCAGGCTTGGGCGAAACGTTGCGGGTCGAGTTCGCTGTTGATGCGGTAGCGATCCTGCATGTAGTAGAGGCCGGTGCCCGGTTCCAGCAAGGTGTGCAGCAGCATGCCTTCCTGCATCGGGGTCAGCGGGTAGACGTCTTCGATGACGGCGGCCGGGATTGGCAACGCGTCGATTTGCGGCTGGGTCAGTTTCGCCAACGGGAAGTCCGACGGCGTCAGGCCTCCCGCATCGTCGCGCAGGCAATGTTCGATCAGGCTTTGCAGTTCGCCAAGATAAGCGTTGGCCAGGTCGGTGATGGCTTGCGGATCGTGGCGTTCGGCGCTGAAGGTCCAGCGCAGCACCAGCTCACCGCCATACACCTGACTGTCGACGCTCAGTTCATTGGGCAGCGGCGCGCGAGGATCGTGGGCCGCGCCGACGGGCTCGTCCAGCGGACGGAACAAGGCGTCAGGGCCAAAGCTCTGGTCGAACTGGCCGAGGTAGTTGAAGGTGATCGGCGCCACCGGCAACGCGGCCAGGGTCTGACGACTCAGATCATCGGCCAGATAACGCAGCACGCCATAACCCAGGCCTTTGTGCGGCACGGCACGCAGTTGTTCCTTGATCGCCTTGATCGAGGCGCCCTGCCCGTTCGCCGGCATAAGGCGTAACGGATAAGCGCTGGTGAACCAGCCGACGGTGCGGGTCAGGTCGATCTCGTCGAACAGGGTTTCGCGGCCGTGGCCTTCAAGCTGAATCAGCGCCGACTCCTCTCCGCTCCAATTGCACAGCAACCGAGCCAACGCGGTCAGCAGCAGGTCGTTGACCTGCGTGCGATAGGCACTCGGCGCCTGTTGCAGCAACTGTCGAGTACGTTCGACATCGAGGCGCACGCTGACGGTTTGCGCATGCCGGTTCTGCCGCCCGCCCTCAGGACGATTACAGGGCAATTCGGCGTTCGGCCCGGTCAGTTGCGACTGCCACCAGCTCAGTTCTTCACGCAGGGATTCGCTGCCGGCATAGGCCTGCAAACGGGCGGACCAATCCTTGAAAGCGCTGGTTTTCGCCGGCAGTTTGACCGACTGCCCGGCGTCCAGTTGACGGTAAACGGTTTGCAGATCGTCGAGCAGCACCCGCCACGAAACGCCGTCCACCACCAAGTGGTGAATGGCGATGAACAGCCGTTGTACGCCCTCGGGACCATCGACCAGCAACACGCGCATCAGCGGCCCCTGTTCGAGGTCGAGGCTGCGCTGGGCATCGGCGAACAGCGCAGCGCATTTGTCCATGGACGAAACTCGAACTTGCCATAGCACCGGCACGTTGGAAATCGCCTGATGCTCGGCGCGCCATTGTGTGTTGGTCTGGCTGAAACGCAACCGCAAGACATCGTGCTGTTCGATTACCGCCAGCAGCGCTTGCTCCAGGCGATGGGGTTCCAGCGCGTCAGTCGGCTCCAGCAGCAATGCCTGGTTCCAGTGCTGACGCTCGGGAATGTCAGTGTCGAAGAACCAGTGCTGAATCGGCGTCAGACGCGACTCACCGCTGAGCAGGCCTTGCTCGGCGGTGACCTGCTCGGTGCGGGTGGCCACGGCGGCCAGGGTTTGCACGGTCTGGTGCTGGAACAGGTCACGCGGACTGAAATGAATGCCCTGCTGCCGCGCACGGCTGACCACCTGGATTGACAGAATCGAATCGCCGCCCAGTTCGAAGAAGTTGTCGTTAAGGCCCACTTGCTCGACGTTCAGCACCTCGCACCAGATGCCGGTCAAGGTCAGCTCTAGCTCGTTGCTTGGCGCCACGTAGTGTTGACGGTTGAGTTCCGGGTCCGGCGCTGGCAAGGCGCGGCGGTCGAGTTTGCCATTGGTGGTCAGCGGCATGCTGGCCAGCAGGATGAGGTGCGTCGGCACCATGTAATCCGGCAGTTGCGATTTGAGGTGATGCTTCAGCGCTTCACGCAATGCCGCTTGTTGCGTTTCATCCTGCTCGGCGACCTCGGTCACCAGATAGCCGACCAGCTGTTTGCCGCTCGGCGCGTCGAGGGCCAGGACCACGGCTTCGCGGATCGACTCATGCTCCAGCAGACGGGTTTCGATCTCGCCCAACTCGATGCGGAACCCGCGAATCTTCACTTGATGGTCGATACGCCCCAGATACTCCACCAGGCCATCGGCACGCTGGCGCACCAGGTCGCCGGTGCGGTACAGACGTCCGCCATCGGCGGCGAATGGATCCGCCACAAACCGTTCGGCGGTCATGCCTGGTCGCTGGTGATAACCCTGCGCCAGGCCGGCGCCACCGACGAACAACTCACCGGTCGCGCCTTGCGGTACCAAGGCCAGGTCGGCATCGAGGATGTAGGCGACCCGCGCGCCGATCACGCTGCCGATCGGCACGCTGGCCAAGCCTTCTTCCAACTGTTCGGGTGCGAGACTGGCCAATGGCATGACCACGGTTTCGGTCGGGCCGTAGGCGTTGAAAAACAGGCTTGGTTTGAACGCCGCACGGATTCGCGTCAGGTGTTCACCGGTCAGGGCTTCGCCGCCGGTGATGCACATGCGCACCGGGAGGATTTCGCCCTGGGTCGCCAGCCACTGCGCCAATTGGCTGCCGTAGCTTGGGGTGAAGCCGAGGATGTTGATGTGGTGGCGACGAATGAGCCCGCAGATGTCTTCCGCGTCCCATTGGCCTTGGGCGCGCAGGACAACGTGCGCACCACTCAACAACGGCACCAGCAAACGCTCGGTCGCAGCGTCGAAGTTGATCGAATAGAAATGCAGTTCGCAATCGTCCGGGCGCATGCCGAAGCGCTCAATGACCGCTTGGCAATGCATGGCGATTTCACCGTGGGACACCACCACACCTTTCGGTTTGCCGGTCGAACCCGAGGTGTAAATCAGGTACGCCTGATGTTGCGGCAGGCTGATAAAGGGCAGTTCGGTGGCCGGGTAATGGGCCAACGCGGCGGCGTCCTCTTCGAGGCACCAACGGCCGACGCTGGCCGGCAATTCGCCGAGCGCGTCGAACATCGCCGCATCGCTGAGCAGCAAACCGATGCCGCTGTCCTCGATCATGTAATGCAGGCGATCGAGCGGGTATTCCGGGTCCAGCGGCACATAAGCGCCGCCGGCCTTGAGGATCGCCAGCAGGCCGATGACCATTTCCAGCGAACGCTCAAGCGCCAGGCCGACGCGAACCTGCGGGCCGACACCGCGTTCGCGAAGCATCCAGGCCAGGCGATTGGCGCGGCTGTCGAGTTCGGCGTAGCTCAGGGTTTCACCTGCAAACGTCAACGCCGGTGCGTCTTTGCGGGCGAGGGCTTGCTCGCTGAACAGGTGATGGATGCATTGATCGAGGCGATGCTCCCCCGGTTCGACGCCAAGGCTGTCCAACAGCTTTTGCTGTTCCGTGGCGTCGAGCAACGGCAACTCGCAGAGTCGCTGTTGCGGATCGCTCAGCAGCGCTTCCAGCAGATTGCGCCAGTGCCCCGCCATGCGTGCAATGCGCGGTTCATCGAACAAATCGGTGCTGTAAGTCAGGCAGCAACCCAGTCGATGATCGAGGTCGGTGACTTCCAGGTTGAGGTCGAACTTGGTCGCCCGGGCATCGTTGGCCAGGTACTCGACGGTCATGCCGGCCAGGGTGCGGCTTTGCTGGAATTCCCAGCGTTGCACGTTGCACATCACCTGGAACAGCGGGTTGTACGCGGCACTGCGCGGTGGCTGCAAGGCCTCAACCAAGTGATCGAATGGCAAGTCCTGATGGGACTGGCCTTCGATCACCGTGTGGTGCACCTGCTCGAACAATTCACCGACGGACATCTGCCCGTCGAGCTGGCAACGCAGCACTTGGGTGTTGAGGAACGCCCCGATCAGTCCTTCGCTTTCCGGGCGAATCCGGTTGGCCACCGGCGCGCCGATGCGCAGGTCGTTTTGGCCGCTGTAGCGATAAAGCAGCACGGCCAGTGCGGCTGTCATAGTCATGAACAGGGTCAGGCCGTTTTGCGCGTTGAAGGCGCGCACCCGTGCGGCGAGGTCATCGCTCAGGTCGAAACGGAACAGTTCGCCCTGATGGCTTTGCACCGGCGGACGTGGACGGTCGGCGGGCAATTCCAGCAGCGGATGTTCGCGGCCCAGTTGCGCGGTCCAGTAGTCGAGCTGGCGCTGGCGCTCGCCGGATTCCAGCCACTGGCGCTGCCAGACGCTGTAATCCAGGTACTGCACTGGCAGCGGTGCCAACGGCGATTCGCGGTCATCGACGAACGCTTCGTACAGCGCGCTCAGTTCCCGGGCAAAGATGTCCATCGCCCAGCCTTCGGTGACGATGTGGTGCAAAGTCAGCACCAGATAGTGTTCGTGCTCGGCGGTCTTGACCAGACAGGCGCGCAGCAGCGGACCGGTTTCCAGATCGAACGGTTTATGTGCCTCGTCGTCAGCCAGTTGCTGCACCCGTTGCTCACGGCTGTCGGCCTCCAGCGCCGAGAAGTCCTTCCAGTCCATGCGCATGCCGGTTTGCGCATGCACCTGTTGCCGGGCCACGCCGTCGATGCTCGGGAACGTGGTGCGCAGGGTTTCGTGACGCATGATCAGCGCTTGCAACGCCGCTTCGAAACGCCCGACATCGAGTACACCGCGCAACCGTGCCATGCCGCCGACGTTATAGGCCGGACTGTCCGGCTCCATTTGCCAGAGAAACCACATGCGTTGCTGGGAATAAGAGAGCGGCACCGGTTGGCGGCGGTCGACGTTCTCGATGGGCGGTTGCTGGTTGGTCTTGCCGCTGGCCTGGATCAGTTGCACCTGTTCGGCAAACGCGCCCAGCTCACTGTTTTCGAACAGTGCCCGCAGCGGCAACTCAACGTCGCAGGCCTGACGGGTGCGGGAAATGATTTGCGTGGCCAGCAACGAATGACCGCCGAGGGCGAAGAAATCGTCACGCAGGCCAATCTGCCCAAGGCCGAGCACTTCGCGCCAGATGCCGGCGATTTGCTGCTCAAGCGCTGTGACCGGCTCGACGTGTTCGCGCACTTGCCATTGCGGTTCGGGCAAGGCACGACGGTCGAGTTTGCCGCTCGGGCTCAGGGGCATTTCGTCCAGGCGCATCAGCTGCGCCGGGACCATGTATTCCGGCAGCTCAGCCGCCAGTGCGGCTTTCAGGCGTGCGGTTTGAACATCAACCTGTTCAATGGAATCGGTGGCGGTGTAGTAACCGATCAATTGGCCACCGGCGGCGGTTTCGCGCACCAGCACCACGGCTTGGGCAACGCCTTCCTGGGCCAGCAAGCGCGCTTCGATTTCTTCGGGCTCGACACGGAAGCCGCGCAGTTTGACCTGCTGGTCGAGGCGACCGAGGTATTCGATCACCCCATCCGCCGTCCAGCGCGCACGGTCGCCGGTGCGGTACAGACGCGCGCCCTGCTCGCCCAGTGGATCGACGATAAAACGTTCAGCGGTCAGTCCCGGACGGCCCAGGTAACCACGAGCAAGGCCGATGCCGCTGATGCACAGCTCACCCGGCACCCCGGCCGGCACCGGGTTGAGGTCGCTGTCGAGCACGCGGCACACCACGTTGCCCAACGGACGGCCAATCGGCGAGCGCTCGCCATCGGCGCGGACGCAGTGCCAATGGGTGACGTTGATTGCGGTTTCGGTCGGCCCGTAGCGGTTGTGCAATTGCACGGCCGGCAGTTGTTCCAGCACGCGGTTGCGCAGCTCGGCGGGTAAGGCTTCGCCACCGGAGAAGACCCGGCGCAGGCTGGTGCATTCGGCGGTCAGCGGCTCGTCGATGAACAACGAAAGCAGTGGCGGCACGAAGTGCAGCGTGGTCACGCCGTATTGCTGAACCAGCTGCGCGATGCGATGCGGATCGCGGTGCTCGCCGGGACCGGCAATCAGCAAGCGGGCGCCGGTGATCAGCGGCCAGAAGCACTCCCACACCGACACGTCGAAACTGATCGGGGCTTTCTGCATCAGCACGTCGGTGTCGTTCAACCCGTAGGTGTTCTGCATCCATTGCAGGCGCTCGGCGAGCGCCGCGTGGGTGTTGCCGACGCCCTTGGGTTGACCGGTGGAACCTGAGGTGTAAATCACGTAGGCGAGGTTGTCGCCGTGAAGGTGCAGGCCCGGCGCCTGGCTTGGCCAGTTCTCCAGATGCAGCGCATCCATGGCGATGAAGCTGACGCCATCGGTGGCCGGCAGGCGTTCGAGCAATTGGGTCTGAGTTAGCAGCAACTCCACACCGCTGTCGCTGAGCATGTAGGCCAGGCGCTCGGCCGGGTAATCCGGGTCCAGCGGCACATAGGCACCACCAGCCTTGATGATCGCCAGCAGGCCGATCAGCAACTGCGGCGAACGCTCGGCGGCGATGGCCACGCAGACGTCCGGACCGACGCCTTTGTCGCGCAGGTAATGGGCCAGGCGGTTGGCCTGGATGTGCAGTTCGGCGAAATCGAGGCTGCCGCCGTCCCAGATCAGCGCGGTGCGTTCCGGGGCCTGGCGCGCTTGCTCGTTGAGCCGTTCCGGCAACCATTGGCTGGCCGGTGTGCACGGCGCGGCGCTCCAGGACGATTGTTGGTCGTGTTCGCTTGCGCTCAGCAGTGGCAGATCGCCGATGGCGGTGGACGGTTGCTCGCAAATGGCTCGCAGCAGGTGGCTGAAATGCTCGGCCAGGCGCTCGATGGTCGTCGCGTCGAACAGCTCGCTGGCGTAGTCGAAGGACAGGCTCAAGCGACCCTTCTGGTCTTCTTCGCTGTGCAGTTGCAGGTCGAACTTGGCTTCGCGGCTGTGCCACGGCAGTTCTTCGGCGAGCAATCCCGGCAGGCGGCGCAGCGCGTTCAAGTCCCGTTGCTGGTGGTTGAACATCACCTGGAACAGGCCTTGTTCGCGCGCCTGCGGGAACGCTTCGAGCAGTTGTTCGAACGGCAGATCCTGATGCGCTTGCGCCCCCAGCGCGGCCTGGCGGGCTTGCGCCAGCAGCTCAACGAATGGCAGGCGCGAATCCACGTCGGCACGCAGCACCTGGGTGTTGATGAAGAAGCCGATCAGCCCTTGGGTTTCCAGGCGCGGGCGGTTGGCATTCGGCACGCCGATGCGGATGTCGCGCTGGCCGCTGTAGCGGTGCAACAGGCTCTGGAAGGCGGCGAGCAACAGCATGAACGGCGTCGACTCATGCGCCTGGGCGGTCTGGCGAATGGCATCGCTCAGGGTCGCGGCGAGCTTTATCGAGTGGCGGGCAGCACTGTGAACGTGCTGCGCCGAGCGCGGATGATCGGTGGCCAGGTTCAGCGTTGGATGCTCTTCGCCCAACTGCGTTTTCCAGTAGGCGAGTTGACGCTCGCCCTCCCCTTGCGCCAGCCATTGACGCTGCCAGCTGCCGTAATCGGCGTATTGGGTCGGCAATGCGGGAAGCGTGGCCTTTTGTCCCTGGGAAGCCGCGGCGTACAGGCGCGAGAACTCGTCGATCAGCACGTTCAGCGACCAGCCATCGGCAATGATGTGATGCATCGTCACCAGCAGTTGATGGTCATCGTCGTCGAGGCGCACCAGCGTCACCCACAGCAGCGGGCCTTTCTCCAGATCGAATTGGGTGCGGGCTTCGTCCTCACGGATGTGCAGCGCGCGGGCTTCGCGCTCCTCGGCGGGCAGTTCGCTGATGTCGATCAATTGCAGGTTGAATTCGCCCGCCGCATCGACCTGCTGGAGCGACACGCCGTCCCGTTCGAAGAAGCGTGTGCGCAAGGATTCATGACGTTCGATCAGCTGCTGGAAACTGGCGCGCAAGGCGTTTTCGTCCAGCTCGCCACGCAGGCGCAAGGCCCCGGGAATGTTGTAGGCGCTGCTGTGCGGATCGAGTTGCCAGGTAATCCAGAGGCGGTTTTGCGCCAGAGACTGTGGCATCGGTTCGTGACGCGACAGCGGAGTAATCACGCCTTGGGCCAGGCCGCCGTCCTGTTGCAGCTGAGCGACAGCGGCAGTGAAGGCGCCGAGGGTTGGCGCTTCGAACAGCAGGCGCAGGTTCAGCTCCAGTCCGAGTGTTTCACGCAGTCGCGCAACCACTTGAGTGGCGGCGATGGAATTGCCGCCGAGCAGGAAGAAGTGATCGTCGGCGTTAACCTGTTTGACCTGCAGTTGCTCACTCCAGATCTGGCCGATCAAGGCTTGCAGTTCGGAACCCGACGCTGTGCCGGATTCGCCCTGAACGTCCGCCGAAGGGAACAGCGCGTAGCTGTCGAGGCTGCCGTCCTTCAGACGATTGCGGCAGGCCGAACGTTGCAGTTTGCCGCTGGAGGTTTTGGGCAATGCGCCCGGATTGAGCAGCACCACCACGCTCGGCGCTTCCTGATACGCCTCGGCCACCGCTTGGCGGATGGCTTTGATCAACGCGTCGGGCGCGAGGATTTTCTGCACGCTGCGGCTGATTTCCGCGGCGATGCCGATGCCTTCCTGGCCATCGACAGTGACCGCGAAGGCCGCGACACGACCTTTGCGCACCACTTCCACTTCGCGTTCGACGGTCTGTTCGATGTCTTGCGGGTACAGGTTGTGACCGCGAACGATCAGCATGTCTTTCAGGCGCCCGGTGATGAACAGTTCACTGTCACGCATGAAACCCAGGTCGCCCGTGCGCAGCCAGGTCCGGTCGTTGTGCTGGACGAAGGTCTTGGCGCTGGCCTCGGGGTTGCGCCAGTAGCCATGGGCGATGCTAGGCCCGGCAGCCCACACTTCGCCGACGGCGTTGTCGGCGAGTTCGTTGAGCGCGACCGGGTCGACAATCAACACCGCGTGATCCGGCTGACTGATGCCGCAACTCATGATCGCGCTGCCCTCGCCAGGCTCTGCGCGGTTTTGGGCCAGGGCTTGATCGTCCACGCGCAGGTTGCCGATGCCCCGACCGCGCGGGGTTCCGGCGACAAACAAGGTGGCTTCGGCCAACCCGTAGGACGCCATGAAACTGTCAGTGGTGAAACCGCACACCGCGAACTTTTCGCCGAAACGATCCAGGGTGTCGAGACGAATCGGTTCGGAGCCGGAATACGCGACGCGCCAGCCACTCAAGTCGAGGCGTTCCAGCGCCGACTCACTGACGCGCTCGCTGCACAGGCGATAGGCGAAATCCGGGCCGCCGCTGATGGTGCCGCCGTATTCGCTGATCGCTTCCAGCCAGCGCAACGGCCGGCCGAGGAAGTACGCCGGTGACATCAACACACACGGCACGCCGCTGAAAATCGGCTGCAACAGACCGCCGATCAGGCCCATGTCGTGGTACAGCGGCAGCCAGCTGACGATCACGTCATCCGGGTTCAGATCGATACCGAAGCCATGACGGATCAGCAGTTCATTAGCCACCAGGTTGCCGTGGCTGACTTGCACGCCTTTGGGCAACGCGGTGGAACCGGAGGTGTATTGCAGAAAGGCGATGTGGTCGCCGGCCAGGTTCGGCGCGACCCAGCTGGCGGCCAAGGCACCGTCGAGGGTGTCGACGCACAGCAGCGGCGGCGCACCTTCAATCTGCTGCAAGGCGTCACGCAGGCCGGCGCTGGTCAGCAGCAGGCGCGGCTCGGCATCGTTGATGATCGACAGCAAACGTTCCTGGTGATGACGTTTAGCCGACTCCGGCGGATAAGCCGGCACCGCGATCACTCCGGCGTACAGGCAACCAAAAAACGCCGCGACGTAATCCGGGCCGCTCGGAAACAACAGCACGGCGCGATCGCCGAACTCAGCCTCGGCCTGCAACGCACCGGCAATGGTTCGCGCCCGCTGATCCAGCTCGCGATAACTGAGGACCACGGCCTGCTCCGGGGTTTCGGCGAGAAAACGCAAGGCCACCCGATCCGGCGTCAGGGCCGCTCGGCGCTGGAGGGCTTGGACCAGATTGCTTGGGAGTTCGAACGCGTCGGTCATGAGGTTTCCTGCCTGAATTCGGCTTGCAAATGAAATCGGTTTTCTTACGTCACGCCCACTAAAGGGCATGCAGGACGCGGTCTTCGCCGACTGCGCAAGGCATTGGGAGTGCGGTTTTGGCCGGGATTTACCCAGCGCCTTTCACCAATGAGAACGGATGACGTCTTGAAATAATTAGTCGGCAGGGTCGATCGTCAACGGAACCAAGTGCTGCACGCGAGTGCGACAGCGTGTCGCAGTTCTCACTCTGCACCACTGAGGAGCATTAGTTCTCTTTCTCAATTGACAATCATTATCATTCAGCATAATTTGTCGCTCGATGTGTAGGACGGCCACCCCCCGCCGCCCCACCAACCTATTGGCAGCAAGGTGATTTCCATGACGGAACAAGTATCCACAAGCAGGTGCGATTCACCGCTACTTCAGGCCTTTGTCGACAACCGACTGATTCTGGTCAAGATTGCAGCGCGGATTACCGGTTGCCGGTCGCGTGCTGAAGACGTGGTCCAGGATGCGTTTTTCCGGCTGCAATCGGCGCCGCAAATCACGTCATCCTTCAAGGCTCAGCTCAGTTATCTGTTCCAGATCGTGCGCAACCTGGCGATCGACCACTATCGCAAGCAGGCGCTGGAGCAGAAATACTCCGGGCCGGAAGAGGAAGGTCTGAACGTGGTGATTCAGGGCGCTTCGCCGGAAACCTCGCACATCAATTTCTCGACCCTGGAAAACATCGCCGATGCGCTGACGGAGCTGCCGAGCCGTACCCGTTACGCCTTCGAGATGTACCGCCTGCACGGCGTGCCGCAAAAGGACATCGCCAAGGAACTCGGCGTCTCGCCGACCCTGGTGAACTTCATGATTCGCGATGCGCTGGTGCACTGCCGCAAGGTGTCGGGCAATCGTGTAGATACCTTTGCCCGTCGCTAAAAGCTCAAATTTTCGGTGACCCCGATCGCGAGCAGGCTCACTCCTACATTTGATCTTGGGTGTTCACCGATTGTGTGTTCACTGGAGATTCAATGTGAGAGCGAGCCTGCTCGCGATGGGGCACTCAAGGTCAGTGCAGACCTTGAGCCATAAGCATCACGCCAACTTGCACCGAGCAAAAAACCGCTCCCGCCCCAGCATCATCAACGCCGCGCGCTTGTGCGGAAAGTCGAACTCTTTCTCACAGTGGTAACCCTGATCCTGCATGTACTTGATCATCTTCCCGTTGTCGGCGCGAGGCTCGGCGACGACTCGCTGGGTGCGCGGATCGTCGAGAAACAGGTAGTGCGTCAACGCCGATAACCAGCTCGCCACCTTATGCGGGCCACGGTGATTTTCTTCACCCACCAGCATGTGGATACCACGGTCGTAATCGCCGGTGTCATAGAACGGCGCGATGCGATCTTCCTTGGCCCAGTAGGCTTCGAAATAGGCAAACGGCTGATCATCGAAACAACCGATCAGGGTCAGGGTGTGAGGATCGGCTTCGAGTTTGCTCAGGTACTCGCGGTGCTGCTCGAGGCTGCCCTCCTCCTGCCAGAAACTCGCGACCCGCGGGCTGTTCTGCCAGCGATTGAAACGCCCCAGGTCCAGATCGATGTCCAGCGTGCGCAGGGAAATCCAGCCACCGAGCCGCGCATCGAAGCGACGATAAACTTCACCGCGTGGTTTTAGCGGGCGCAGCGGATGACGCTTGGCGCCACTGATGACCATTTGCTGCGGATAAGTGTCGGCCTGCGCCTGGCTGAGCCACGGCTGGGGCAACTGCCAGAACAGCGTGCGTTCGCAACGGTATTGGCCGGCGGTGTCGGTGGGAATCAGCAAACCGCTCGCCAAGGCGTCGGCAGGCGATTGCTGCAGTTGAAACGTCAGGTGCTGGCACGCCGGATCACGGGCAAACAGCCAATAGCAGGTGGCCCAGAGCGCCTGACTTTCAGGCGTGTCGAAACGCTTTTCGACCTGCACCTGCACATCGGGCTCGCGGGTCAGGCGCAGCTCGATCAGCGGCTGCCCTTCCAGGCTGAGGTGCAGGCGACTCTGGGTTTCATCAGCTACAAGACGGCGTCCGTTGGGCAAGGCCAGGGCAGTCAGGTCATTCAGATTGGGCATGGGTCGGGCTCACGATAATCGTCGACAGTTCAACCCTGTGACGTGAGCCGGGGCAGGAAATTTAAGTGAAGTCGCGAATTGGCGCGACCTGCGGTGTCATTCAGGGCTTGGGCACCGCCACCACTGCAATCTTGTATGGATCGAAAATCTTCAGCATCTGCCCATTATCCCGCAACCCTTGCAGCAACTTGCCGAACGCCTCGCCGCTGATGGGCGCGGACGGACGCAGGATCGCGTAGTGGTGATACACCTGATCGACGCGCTGCGACACCAGCAGCTGATCGGCCACGAGCTCGTTGCGCAGTAGGTAATCGCTCAGGTAGGAACGCGTTACCAAGGCAATGTCTGCCCTCCCGCGCAGCACCATCAGCAGGTTGCTGTCATGGGAATAGGTCAGCGTGGCGTCGTAGTTCTGAGCGAGGAATTTCGGGTCGGCATTGAAGTTGGCGAACTCGTAGTGATAGCCGCTGAACAGCGCCAGACGCTTGCCGGTGAGGTCGGCAAAATAACTTTGCTGGCGCTCGGGCTCACGTTGCGCGACGAAAATCTCGGCGTCTTCAAGCCCCATGTCGACGCTGACGTGGGGAATGTCCTTCCAGCCCCAGTCCGGGTTCTCGAAAATGGCCATGTCGACCCGACCTTGCTTGAAATCACCGAATCGCCGCGGAATCGAAGTCGGCACCAGGACGAACTGATAGTCGCTCTGCGATTGATTCAAGGCTTCTACCAATTGCGGCAGCAGGCCAGTGTCGGCACCGGATTCCGGGCGCACGGTATAAGGAGGGAAATGTGCGGCACCGACACGCACCAGTTGTGCAGCCTGGGACGGCAATACCCAAACCGCCGCGAGCGACGCCAGCAAAAGCCGCGTGGCCGTCCTAATTGGCGAAGACATCAAAACAACCCACTCCCCAAAAAATACCCATCAATGCATTCAAGCTAGGCGGTTTCGGCCACTTAGCCAGTTTCCTGCTGGCTCATGACACCTTATTACTTCTCTTCGAGCACAAGAATCAATGCTTCATCGGCCAATTGATCGAGGCTCATGCTGCCGCCGGCACGAAACCAGGTGGTGGTCCAGGACAACGCCCCCGTCAGAAAACGACGCGTGATGAACACATCGCCGCGGATAAAACCGGCGTCCTTGGCTTCACCCAACACCTGCAGCCAAAGCGCTTCGTAAATATCGCGCAGCGCCAGCACCTGCGCCTGACCGTCTTCGGACAGCGAACGCCATTCATACACCAACACCGCCATGGCCTCGCCGCTGCCGCCCATGATCGACTGCAATTCGCAGCGAATCAGCGCCAGCACCCGCTCGCGTACATTGCCGGCCTCGGCCAGGGCGGCGTGCATCAACGCCGTGTTGTAGCGGATGGTCTCTTCCATCACCGCGCGCAGGATCTCGTCCTTGCTTTTGAAGTGATGAAAAATGCTGCCCGACTGAATGCCCACGGCGCCAGCCAGATCGCGCACCGTGGTGCGTTCATACCCTTTGTTACGGAACAGGTGAGCCGCCACTTGCAGCAGTTTGCCGCGGGCGCTGTCGGGGTCGGTCAATTGGCCGCTGTCGACCAATTCGCGCATCACCCCCAGGGCTTTTTGCTCGTCCACCCATTCTCTCCTACAGTCGATCAATCAAATGCGCCGCCCGCCGCTAAAACAGCGGGGTTGCGCGGGCAATTTAAGCTGGCGACGACAACCAAGCAAGCGCTCGGGCAGAAGATATTTCAGTCGTTTACAAACCAAGCGCTTGCTTGGTAGTCTCGATGCACTTCTATCGGAGGTGGTTATGGAAAGGACTGCGCCAGAAACGATTCGCATCGGATGCGCCAGCGCGTTCTGGGGCGATACCTCAACCGCTGCTGCGCAACTGGTGCACGGTGGGCGTCTGGACTATCTGGTCTTCGACTATTTGGCAGAAATCACGATGTCGATCATGGCCGGCGCACGGATGAAAGATCCGCAGGCGGGCTATGCGGGCGACTTCATCGAAGTCCTCAGTCCATTGCTTGGGCATCTCGCCGAACAAAACATCCGCGTCATCAGCAATGCCGGCGGGGTCAATCCACAGGCCTGCGCCGCTGCCTTGCAAGCGGCTTGTGACAAGGCCGGGGTGGCACTGAAAATCGCCGTGTTGCTGGGCGACGACCTGCAACCGCAGTTCAAACAGCTGAGCAGCCGTGGCCTGCATGAAATGTTCAGCGGCGCGCCCTTGCCGCCGATGTGCGTCTCGACCAACGCCTACCTCGGCGCACCGGGCATTGTCGAAGCCCTTCGATTGGGTGCCGACATCGTCATTACCGGACGCGTCGTCGACAGCGCGGTCGTCAGTGCCGCGCTGGTCCATGAATTCGGCTGGTCCTGGCATGACTACGACAAACTGGCCCAGGCCGCATTGGCCGGGCACATCATCGAATGTGGCGCCCAGTGCACCGGCGGCAATTTCACCGATTGGCGCGATGTGCCCGATTACGAACACATTGGCTTCCCCATCGTCGAAGTCAGCGCCGACAGCCAGTTCATCGTCAGCAAACCCGAGGGCTCAGGCGGCCTGGTCACGCCGTTGACCGTCGGCGAACAAATGCTCTATGAAATCGGCAACCCCCAGGCCTACCTGCTGCCTGACGTGGTCTGCGATTTCACCCAGGTCAAACTCGTGCAACAAGGTAAAAACGCAGTTCAGGTGCATGGCGCCAAAGGCTTGCCGCCTACCGATCAATACAAGGTCAGCGCGACCTACCCGGACGGTTTCCGCTGCACCGCCAGTTGCCTGATCGCCGGGATCGATGCCGTGGCCAAGGCCGAACGGGTCGGCCAGGCAATCATCAACAAGACCTCGGAGATCTTCAGCCAGCGCGGCTGGGCGCCCTACAGTGAAGTGAACATCGAACTCCTGGGCAGCGAGGCCACTTACGGTGCCCACGGCCAACGCCAGGACAGCCGCGAAGTGGTGATCAAACTCGCGGTGCGCCATCCGAACAAACAGGCATTGATCGTGTTCTCCCGGGAAATCGCCCAGGCCGCCACCGGCATGGCGCCGGGACTGACCGGGATTGTCGGTGGACGGCCGACGGTGTATCCGCTGATCCGGCTGTTCTCGTTCCTCATCGACAAAACCGCCTGCACGCTGGAAATTGATCTGCAGGGCCAACGCCACCCGTGCGCCCTGCCCGCCGTCGATGTGCTCGACCCAGATGACTTGCCCGTTCCGTTCGACCCGCCGCAACCCACAGGCCGCGCCGATGCCAGCGTGGCCCTGATCAAACTCGCCGTCGCGCGCTCCGGCGACAAGGGTAATCACAGCAACATCGGCGTCATGGCCCGGGAAGCCGAGTATCTGCCATGGATCGCCGAAGCCCTGACGCCTGAGGTGATGGTCGACTGGATGAGCCATGTACTTGACCCGATCCACGGACGTGTCGAGCGTTGGTATTTGCCCGGCACCCACAGTTTCAATTTTCTCCTGGAGAACGCCCTCGGCGGCGGTGGCGTGGCCAGCCTGCGAATCGATCCGCAAGGCAAAGCCTTCGCCCAGCAGTTGCTGGACATCCAGATTCCGGTGCCCCAGGGCATCGCCGACCAGGTCAACTAGAGGACGGTCGCCATGGCCTACGATTCGATTTTCAAAGCCGGTTTGTTTGCAGGCCAAACCATCATCGTCACCGGTGGCGGCAGCGGCATCGGCCGGTGCACCGCCCATGAGCTGGCGGCACTTGGCGCCCATGTGCTGCTGGTCGGGCGCAAGGCCGACAAGTTGAAAAACGTCGCCGCCGAGATTGCCGAAGACGGCGGCAAGGCGGACTGGGCCACCTGCGACATTCGTGAAGAAGAAGCGGTCAGGCATCTGGTCAGCGAGTTGATCCGCCAGCACGGCCCGATCCACGGATTGGTCAACAATGCCGGTGGCCAATATCCGTCGCCGCTGGCCTCGATCAATCAGAAGGGTTTCGAAACCGTGATGCGCACCAACCTGGTGGGCGGTTTCCTGATGGCCCGGGAAGTGTTCAACCAATCCATGAGCAAACACGGCGGCGCCATCGTCAACATGCTCGCCGACATGTGGGGCGGCATGCCCGGCATGGGCCACTCGGGCGCGGCGCGCTCGGGCATGGACAACCTCACCAAGACTGCCGCCTTCGAATGGGGTTATGCCGGGGTGCGGGTCAACGCGGTGGCGCCGGGTTGGGTGGCATCGAGCGGTATGGACACCTACGAAGGTGCGTTCAAAGCGGTGATTCCAACCTTGCGCGAGCACGTGCCGCTCAAGCGCATCGGCACGGAATCCGAAGTCAGCGCGGCGATCGTGTTCCTGCTCAGCCCGGCCGCCGCGTTCATCAGCGGCAGCACGCTGCGCATCGACGGCGCCGCGAGTCTCGGCGGTCGGGCGTGGCCGATTCACAAGGCGACGAACAGTGAGTCGTACAACGGTTTTCACCGCGCCTACCTTCCTGATGTGCTCAAGGACAAGGAATAAACCATGCCGGTGATTCAGTCCCAGGTAGACCCGTTCAGCGAACAGTTCGCCCAGAACCGCACGGCCATGCTGGTCGGCATCGAGCAGGTCCGCCAGCTCGAACAAAACCTGCTGAACAAGGCGGCCGAAGCCAAGCCAAAATTCGACAAACGCGGCCAGTTGCTGCCCCGTGAACGCCTCAATCTGCTGCTCGACCCTGGTGCGCCGTTCCTCGAACTGGCGAGCCTGGCCGGCTACAAACTGCACGACGACAAGGACGGCAGCTCGGCCGGCGGCGGCTTGATCGCCGGGATCGGCTACGTGTCCGGCGTGCGGGTGCTGGTGGTGGCGAATAACAGTGCGATCAAGGGCGGGACCATTTCCCCCAGCGGTCTGAAAAAGTCCCTGCGCCTGCAACAGATCGCCATGGAAAACAAACTGCCGGTGATCACCCTCGCCGAGAGCGGCGGCGCCAATCTCAATTACGCGGCGGAGATTTTCGTCGAAGGCGCGCGTAGCTTTGCCAATCAGGCGCGGATGTCGGCCATGGGGCTGCCGCAGATTACCGTGGTCCACGGCTCGGCCACAGCGGGCGGGGCTTATCAGCCGGGGCTCTCGGATTATGTGGTGGTGGTGCGCGGCAAGGCGAAGCTGTTTCTGGCCGGCCCGCCGCTGCTCAAGGCCGCCACCGGAGAAGTCGCCACCGATGAAGAACTGGGCGGCGCCGAGATGCACGCACAAACCGCCGGCACCGCCGAATACCTGGCCGAGAACGATGCCGATGGCGTGCGCCAGGTGCGCGAGATTGTCAGTCTGCTGTCGTGGAATTCACGGCTGCCGGTAGCGCCCGCCCGGTATTGGGAAGACCCGCTCTACCCGATCGACGAGTTGCTCGGGCTGATTCCCGACGATCCGAAAAAGCCCTATGACGTGCGCGAAATCATCGCGCGGATTGCCGACGGTTCGAGCTTCCTCGAGTTCAAGGGTGAGTTCGATCAGCAGACCCTCTGCGGCCATTTGCACATTCAGGGCCGCGCCTGTGGATTCATCGGCAACAACGGCCCGATCACGCCCAAGGGGGCGAGCAAGGCGGCGCAATTTATTCAGCTGTGTGACCAGAGCCGGACGCCGCTGCTGTTTTTCCACAACACCACCGGGTTCATGGTCGGCACCGAGTCGGAACAGCAAGGCGTGATCAAGCACGGCGCGAAGATGATTCAAGCGGTGGCCAACGCCCGGGTGCCTAAACTGACCATCGTCGTCGGCGGCTCCTACGGCGCCGGCAACTACGCGATGTGCGGCCGCGGCCTCGACCCGCGTTTCATCTTCGCCTGGCCCAACAGCCGCACCGCCGTCATGGGTGGTGCCCAGGCCGGCAAGGTGCTGCGCATCGTCACCGAGGCCAAACAACTCAAGGACGGCCTGGTGCCGGACCCCAAAATGCTCGACATGCTGGAACAGGTGACCGCGCAGAAACTCGACAGCCAGTCCACCGCGCTGTATGGCAGCGCCAACCTGTGGGACGACGGGCTGATCGACCCGCGGGATACCCGGACCTTGCTCGGTTACTTGCTGGACATCTGTCATGAGGCCGAAGTGCGGCCACTGCAAACCAACAGTTTTGGTGTCGCGAGATTCTGATCGCGGATCACAGGAGAACAATAAAAATGATCTTCACCCAGGAACACGAAGCACTGCGTCGCACGGTCCGCCAATTCGTCGATCACGAGATCAATCCCCACGTCGAAGAATGGGAAAAGGCCGGGCGCTTTCCCATCCACGAGATTTTCCGCAAGGCCGGCGACCTCGGCTTGCTGGGGATTTCCAAACCGGAAAAATTCGGTGGGATGGGACTCGACTACAGCTATTCGATCGTGGCGGCCGAAGAGTTCGGCACGATTCATTGTGGCGGGATTCCGATGTCCATTGGCGTGCAGACCGACATGTGCACGCCCGCCCTCGCCCGCTTCGGCTCCGATGAGTTGCGCGAAGAATTCCTCCGTCCCGCGATTACCGGTGAACAGGTCGGTTGCATTGGCGTCTCCGAAGTCGGTGCCGGTTCCGACGTCGCCGGATTGAAAACCAGCGCCCGCAAGGACGGCGACGACTACGTGATCAACGGCAGCAAAATGTGGATCACCAACTCGCCGAGCGCCGACTTCATCTGCCTGCTGGCCAACACCTCCGACGACAAACCGCACGTCAACAAATCGCTGATCATGGTGCCGATGAACACCCCGGGCATCAGCCTCAGTTCGCACCTGGACAAGCTCGGCATGCGCAGTTCGGAAACCGCCCAGGTGTTTTTCGACAACGTGCGCGTGCCGCAGCGCAACCGCATCGGCCATGAAGGCGCGGGCTTCATGATGCAGATGCTGCAATTCCAGGAAGAACGCCTGTTCGGCGCGGCGAACATGATCAAGGGCCTGGAATACTGCGTCGACAGCACCATCGAGTACTGCAAGGAGCGCAAGACCTTCGGCAGCGCGCTGATCGACAATCAGGTCATTCACTTTCGCCTGGCCGAACTGCAAACCGAAATCGAATGCTTGCGAGCGCTGGTCTATCAGGCCACCGAGCAGTACATCAAAGGCCAGGACGTCACGCGCCTGGCGTCGATGGCCAAACTCAAGGCCGGGCGCCTGGGTCGCGAAGTCAGCGACAGCTGCCTGCAATATTGGGGGGGCATGGGCTTCATGTGGGACAACCCGGTGGCCCGCGCTTACCGTGACGTGCGGCTGGTGTCGATCGGCGGCGGGGCCGACGAAATCATGCTGGGCATCATCTGCAAACTGATGGGCATCCTGCCGGGGAAAAAGAAATGAGCGCCCTGCCGGTTTGCCAGACCTTGCTGCTCGAATCCCATAACGGCGTGCTGCACATCACCCTCAACCGCCCGGAAAGCCGCAACGCCATGAGCTTGCAGATGGTTGCCGAACTGCGTGCGGTGCTCGCCGCGGTGCGTGACGATCGAGCCGTTCGTGCGCTGGTGATCGGCGGTGCCGGCGGGCATTTTTGTGCCGGCGGCGACATCAAGGACATGGCCAATGCCCGGGCTCAAGGCCCGGACGCCTATCGCGATTTGAACCGAGCGTTCGGCGCGCTGCTGCAAGAGGTGCAACACGCACCGCAAGTGGTCATCACGGTGCTGCAAGGCGCGGTGCTCGGCGGCGGATTGGGACTGGCCTGCGTCAGCGATGTCGCGCTGGCCGATCACCTGGCGCAGTTCGGTCTGCCGGAAACCAGTCTCGGTCTGCTGCCCGCGCAGATCGCGCCGTTTGTGGTGCAGCGCATCGGTTTGACCCAGGCGCGTCGACTGGCACTGACGGCCGCACGCTTCGATGGCACCCAGGCACGACGCATGGGCTTGGTACATTTCGTCGAGCATGACGCGCAAGCCTTGGCCGAACGCCTCGATGAAATTCTGGCCCATGTGTTGTGCTGCGCGCCGGGGGCGAATGCCACGACCAAAAAACTGTTGTTGGCGAGTGCGGGGCAGCCTTCGGACGCGTTGCTGGATGAAGCGGCCGGATGGTTCAGCGAAGCGGTGATCGGAGCTGAAGGGGTCGAGGGGACGATGGCCTTCGTGCAAAAACGTAAACCGGGGTGGGCCCTCTAAAAGCTTCGCGGGCAAGCCTCGCGCCTACAGGTTTTGTGCCGAGCCCAATCCCGCGGCAATCGCGGTACCTGTAGGAGCGAGGCTTGCCTGCGAAGAGGCCATCACATTCACCGCAATAACAAGGGAACAACCCATGCCCGGACTCAGCAAAATCCTCATCGCCAACCGCGGTGAAATCGCCTGCCGCATCCAGCGCACCGCCCACGCCCTGGGCTACCGCACCGTCGCCGTATTCAGCGATGCCGACGCCGACGCCCTGCACGTCCAAATGGCCGACGAAGCGGTCAACATCGGCCCGGCCCCGGTGCAGCAGTCCTACCTGAACATCCCGGCGATCATCGACGCCGCCCGGCGCAGCGGTGCCGACGCGATACACCCCGGCTACGGCTTCCTCTCGGAAAATGCCGAATTCGCCTTCGCCTGCCAAAACGCCGGCATCACCTTCATTGGCCCGAGCCCCGAAGCAATCGAATTGATGGGCAGCAAGCGCCTGTCGAAACTCGCCATGCTCGCGGCCGGCGTGCCCTGCATCAAAGGCTATCAGAGCGCCGAACAGGACGATGCGACCCTGAGCCGCGAAGCCGCACGCATCGGCTATCCGCTGATGATCAAGGCCAGCGCCGGCGGCGGCGGACGCGGCATGCGCCTGGTGCACAGCGCCGACGATTTGCTGGAACAGCTGCGAACCGCGCGCTCCGAAGCCCTGCACGGGTTTGGCAGCGACGAACTGATTCTCGAACAAGCGCTGATCGATCCGCGCCATGTCGAAATCCAGGTGTTCGGCGACCAGCACGGCAACCTGATCTACCTCGGCGAACGCGACTGTTCGATCCAGCGTCGCCACCAGAAAGTCATCGAAGAAGCACCCTGCCCGGTGATGACCACCGAGTTGCGCCAAGCCATGGGCGAAGCGGCGTTGAAGGCTGGGCGCGCGGTGAATTACGTGGGCGCCGGCACCGTTGAGTTTTTGCTGGACGCGCGCGGGCAGTTCTACTTTCTGGAGATGAACACCCGGCTGCAAGTGGAGCACCCGGTGACCGAATTGATCACCGGCCTTGATCTGGTGGCCTGGCAGCTGCACGTCGCCGAGGGCCTGCCGCTGCCGTTGAGCCAGGAAGAAGTGCAGCTCAACGGGCATGCCATGGAAGTGCGTTTGTACGCCGAAGATCCGGCCCAGGGCTTTTTGCCACAAACCGGGCGAGTCGAGGCGTGGGAGCTGGCGTTGCAAGACGGTGTGCGGATCGATCACGGTTTGATCGAAGGCCAGAACATCAGCCCGTTCTACGATCCGCTGCTGGGCAAGATCATTGCCCACGGAGCCACCCGTGAAGAAGCGCGGCGCAAGCTGCTGCGGGCGGTGCAGGACAGCGTGTTGCTGGGCGTGCAAAGCAATCAGCGCTTGCTCGCCAGCCTGCTGCAACACCCGCAGTTCATCAGCGGCGAGTTCAGCACCGGGTTTATCCCGAGCTGTTTCGCCGACCATCCTTGTCTGCATCCGAAGGTGCCGAGCGTCGAAGAACTGGCCATTGCGGCGGCGTTGTTCTATCACGCCTCGGCGCAGGCACACCGCGCCCCGCTGGCCGGTTGGCGAAACAACGCCAGCGTGCCCCTGCATCTTCGAATCGGCCTGGAGGACCAGGACTGGCCGGTGGAACTGAACGCAGCGCCTGACTCACCGTACCGCTTGCAAGTCGGCAGCCGAACCCTCGAATTGAAGGTCATTCAATGCGACGGGCACTGGGCAACCCTGATGATCGACGGCATCCGCCAACGCCATGCCTACCGCCTCGCGGGCGGGCAACTCTGGCTGTTCACCCGCCCCGGCAGCCTGCGTCTGGTCGATCGGACCCAAGCCTTGGTCAGCAGCCAGGCCAGTGTCAGCTCCGGCACCCTCAAGGCACCCATGGACGGGGCGATCGTCGACGTACTGGTCAGCGAGGGCAGCCCGGTCAGCAAAGGTCAACTGCTGGTGGTGCTCGAAGCGATGAAAATGGAGCACCCGCTCAAATCAGGGATCGACGGCGTGCTTAAACGCTTGAAGGTGCGAGTCGGCGATCAGGTCAAGAATCGTCAAATTTTGTTGGAGGTCGAATAAGCCGCTAGGCGGATCCGCCGGCTTTGGCTACGCTCAAGCCCTATCAGGACGCGGATACCAGGAACCCTGCGATGCCTCACTGGCTGGTGATCGATCTGGAAGCCACCACCGATGACGGTGGCTGGCCAGTTACGGAAATGGAAATCATCGAAATCGGAGCCACCCTGGTGGACCGAAAAGGGCGCGAGGTGGATTGTTTCCAGTGCTTCGTTCGGCCACTGCGTCGGCCTTTGCTGACGCCGTTTTGCCGGGAGCTGACGCACATCACTCAGGCCAACGTCGACGCAGCGCAGACGCTGAGTGAGGTCTGGCCGTCATTCGAGCAATGGCTCGTGCGCCATCAATCGGAGCTGGAGGGCTGGGCCAGTTGGGGCGATTACGACCGCAAGCAACTGCTTCAGGAATGGCAGCGACTGCATTTGTGCAGCGTGCTTGAGAAAGTGCCGCACATGAATCTCAAACAGCGCTTTGCCAAGGCCCGGCGCCTGGAACGCCCGCTGGGGCTCAACGGCGCGCTGCAACTGGCGGGCATGCAGTTCAATGGCCAACAGCATCGGGCGCTGGAAGATGCGCGCAATACGGCGCGCCTGTTGCCACAGGTTCTCCCGCCAGAGAGGTGACGGCGTTCATGGCCTTGTGCATACTGGCCGGCCCTTTTTAGCCCTTTTCGAGGAATCGCCCATGTTTAAAGTCAACGAGTACTTCGACGGCACCGTCAAGTCGATCGCCTTTGGCACCGCTGAAGGTCCTGCGACCATCGGCGTCATGGCTCCGGGCGAATACGAATTCGGCACCAGCCAGCGTGAAATCATGCACGTGGTGACCGGCGCCCTCACCGTCAAACTGCCTGACAGCACCGATTGGGAAACCTTCGCCGCCGGCAGCCAGTTCAACGTGCCTGCCAACAGCAAATTCCAGCTGAAAGTGGCCGTCGACACCGCTTACCTGTGCGAATACCGCGGCTAAACCCCCGGGTTTTCACAGCGACAAAAAAATGCCCGGGGCCCTTGGGACCCGGGCATTTTTTATTTCGTGTGTTTATTCCAGGATCGTCACTGGCATGCCGACTTCAAGTTGGCCATTGCTGTCGTTGACCAGGTTCTGCCCGAACATTGCACCGTCCGCCTGGGAACGGTATTTCTGCAACGTGGCCAGAGGCTCGCGATCACTGCTGCGCTCACCGGTTTGCGGGTCGATGGTGGTCAGGATGCAGCGCGAACAGGGCTTGACCACGCGGAACTCAACATCCCCGATGCGAATACGCTTCCAGTTGTCCTCGGCAAACGCCTCGCTGCCCTCGATCACCAGGTTTGGTCGAAAGCGCAGCATTTCCAGCGGGCGCCCGACATTTTTCGAGAGATCTTCCAGGGACGCCTGCCCGATCAGCAACAGCGGGAAGCCATCGGCGAACGCCACTTGATCGTCATTCCGGCCATAGCCCGCTTGTGTGGTGCGCGCGCGATCCAGAGGAATTTGCACCAGGCGCGTCGGCTTTCCAATGAACTCACTGACCCAGGCGCCGGCTTCATCGCCGGCATCGGGCACGCGCAGGCTGTCTTTGAAGATCGTCACGCCCCGCAGTTCAGCGCCGCTACCCGGCAAGGCAATATCGATTGCCGGACGCCCGGGTGCACTGAGGGTCAAGCCGCCGTCAGCATTCCATAACGCCGACAGCTGGCTCATCTTCCCCACCGTGCGCTGGGTCAGGAAGCGCCCATTGGCCTCGTCCACGAGCATCCAGCGTCGGTCACCGTCCAGCCCCAGTTTGTCGAGACAAATCTGCTGCAGGGCCTCGGCCTTGCCGGATTTCAACGGATAACGGTAAAGCGCGCTCAGACGCAACATGGCCAGCTCCCTGGTGGGCAAAAAATGCCACCCTATACGAGCTTGGTCGCCGAATCAAAGGCAGAAAACCGATCTCTGTTTACCTTTTGGGTCGGGCCTGTTCGCGAAGGCGATGTATCAGCCAATATCAATGTTGACAGTGATGGCCTCTTCGCGAGCAGGCTCGCTACAGGTTGATCGTGTGCAGCCTAAATCGTGTCAGGCCGGCACTTCGTCGAGCATCAGGCGCTGACGCACTACGTCGACGAGTTTGTCCGGCTGGAACTTGGAGAGGAAATTGTCGCAGCCGACCTTCTTGACCATAGAGTCGTTGAAACTGCCCGACAGCGACGTATGCAGCACCACGTAGAGGCCACGCAAGCGCGGGTCGTTGCGGATTTCGGTGGTAAGGCGATAGCCGTCCATTTCCGGCATTTCGGCGTCGGTAAAGACCATCAGCAGTTTGTCGGTCATCGACACGCCCGTATCGGCCCAGGCCTTGAGCATGTTCAGCGCCTTCAAGCCGTCGCTGGCGATGTGCATCTTCACGCCCAACTGGCCCAGGGTGTCGCGCAGTTGCGACAGGGCAACATTGGAGTCATCCACCAACAGCACTTCACGACCACGGGCGCGCTCCAGCACCGGGTCGTCGAGTTTCTCGCGCGAGACCTTGGCGTTGTACGGCACGATTTCGGCCAGGACTTTTTCGACGTCGATGATTTCCACCAACTGATCGTCGACCTTGCTGATGGCGGTCAGGTAATGCTGGCGGCCGGCGCTGGCCGGCGGCGGCAGAATGGCTTCCCAGTTCATGTTGACGATGCGGTCTACGCCGCCAACCAGGAACGCCTGCACTGAACGGTTGTACTCGGTGACGATGATCGTACTGGTAGGGCCAGGCACCAGCGGACGCATGCCGATGGCCTGGGACAGGTCAATCACCGGCAACGTCTGCCCACGCAAGTTGACCACGCCGCAGACAAACGGATGGCGCTGGGGCATTAGGGTCAGCTTCGGCAGTTGCAACACTTCCTGCACTTTAAAAACGTTGATCGCGAACAATTGCCGACCGGCCAGCCGGAACATGAGAATTTCCAGGCGATTCTCACCCACCAGTTGTGTGCGTTGGTCTACCGTGTCGAGAATGCCGGCCATTAATGACTCCTGGGCTTGTTCTGATGAATTCACTAAAGAGGGTTATCGGCAGTTTTGGCCAGACCTTGACCCTGAGACAAAATGCCATGATCGGGCATTGATGTCACATTAACATCATGCTTTACTGGCGCTGCGATTTCATCTGCTTCATCCCCTGCGGCGCGACCTCGGTTTGCACGTTAGGTTCCCCTGTGTAAGGGATTCCCCTAGTAACAATCAGGCCCAACCTGATATTCGCAATATCCAATAGCCATTAATGTGACGCCATTCTCATTGCATGAACGGAGTCAGGCTTTTGTGTGCGATCGCAGGTAAGTGGCCATCCACCCTCTCGAGTTCCCCAGCCTGCGCCCAGGCCAGCCGGAGCGCGATCTCATGCCGGCACGGCAGCGTCGGGACGCTGGACGTCTTCGTCGACACACACGACATCCCCTCATTTGACATGACGTTGTGGAGATAACCATGCCGAACGACACTAAACAGTGGGCTCAGCGCTTTCCGGAGTTCCTCGTCGAGGCTGAAACACTCCTGGCCAAATCGGAAGAGTGCCTTAGCCATCTGCAGTTGATCAGCAATGACAAAGACGCAATCGATTGCATGCTCAGCAGCCTGCTCAAATTAGCGAGTAAGGCGGATGCCCTGGCCCTGGAGGCGGTTTCTGAATTTTCGCTGCACATCCATGGCTTGTTGAACCACGCCCAAGGCCACATGCAACTGCACGACCAGGCCCTGTGTGCGTTGAAGGACTGCTTTACGTTGATGGCCTGGCAACTCGAACTCATCGATCAGACCACCGGCCAACTCAGCCTGGATGAAAGTGAACAGACTTCCCTGATTGAAGCCTTTGCGTTTCAGGTCGGACAAAGTCATTTCCAGCCTCCGGTTAATTCCAAACCCTTCACGCTTGTTTCCTATTCGGAGCGGCAGGCTTAATTCGCCAGATAACCAAGCCTTATTGCGTAATATCATTGTCATGATGCCGCTCATTAATTGGGGTGTGCTCATGTCAACGACAGCTCGATACAAATAACTATTCCCTCCGTTAAACTTTTTCCATTATGGAACTATCGTCCTAAACCCCTAATTCCTGACTGAATAGACATATATACCGAACGCGACCAACGGTAGCTTAAATGGTATTATGCCGACCATTAGTTGACGCCATTCTAATGTCAAAGTGACTCCAGACGAGTGCAGGCCGAATTTGAAGGTGCTGTCAGCCCCCGCCCTGGATTGCACGGCTAGAGACGAGTCACTACAGATTTCAGACAGAGACCCGTCATCCACGATGGCCGGTCTGCCCGCAGCGAACATCCATTGGCTCCATCCGCTATGTACGCCAGCCTCAAGTCATTCACCCCACGGCTCCCCTCCCAAAAAAATGCGCGGCGGTTAACGCTTTTGCTGTGCACCGCCTCGGCACTCGGCAGCCTGCTGGTTTTCAGCTTGTCTGCTTCAGTGCCGATGAGTCTGCTGGTGCTGAACATGGCGGCACTTGGCTGCGTCTGGGTACAACATTTCCTGTCGAGCAAATCAATAAAATTTCAGCCACAAGAACTAGCCGATCGTCTACTTGAGGTCCAGGAAAATGAACGTCATCGTCTCAGCAGGGAACTACATGACGACATCGGCCAGTTGCTGACCGCGGCAAAACTTCAAAGTGAATGGCTCAAACGCCGGATGCCTGAAGACATGCAAGGCCAGTGCACGGTGCTCTGCGACACACTGGACGAAACCCTTGCCAAGGTTCGCGATGTCTCGGCCATTCTCAATCCCAGGCAGTTGGCCAGCCTCGGACTTGAAGCCAGCCTGCGTGCGCATTTGCTCAAGACCCTGGCCAATACTTCAATTCACTGGAGCCTGGAATGCCATCAACGCCTGACCGGCATACCGGAAGAAATGGCGGTGGCCGCCTTTCGAATCACCCAGGAAGCGGTGACCAATATTCTTCGCCATGCCAAAGCGAATAACCTGCTGATCCGCCTGCAACGCATGCCCCAGGGTTTGGCGCTGCTGATCAGCGACGACGGCCTGGGGTTCGCACCAGCCGCAGACCCCGGTCGAGAGGGGCAACGCGGGATGGCCGGGATGGTGGAACGGATCGATCAACTGGGCGGTACCCTGGTCGTGACCAGCGAGCCGGGCAAAGGCACTCAAATCGAAGCACTCTTTCCCTGGGCGCCCCGTGCGCTCGAACGGGCCAGTACGAATAAGGTTATGCATTGACTTGTAACTTACTTCTGGTGGATGACCACTCGCTTATCAGGGCAGGCGTGCGCGCTCTGGTGCTGGATATTCCCGGCTACGCGGTCATTGGTGAGGCCAATGACGGCTCGCAGCTACTCGAGATGGTCGAGAAGCTGTCCCCTGACATCGTTCTGCTGGATATCTCCATGAAGCAGACCGGCGGCCTTGAAGCCTTGCAGCGACTCAAGCAGGTCCGCCCGCAAAGCAAGGTGTTGATCCTGTCGATGCACACCGACCCGGCCCTGATCATGCAGGCGCTTGAGTCCGGTGCCCATGGCTATTTGCTCAAAGACACCACGGCCACCGAGCTGGAACATGCCCTGGATGCCTTGCGCAACAACGAGCGTTACCTGAGCCCGGCCATTGCCCACACAGTCATCAACCAGGCACTGATTCGTAACCAGAAGCATCAACCCGAGGCTGCGGACTCACACAACCTGACGGCCCGCCAGCTGGAAATCCTGCGACTGATTGTTCGGGGCAAATCCACCCGGGAAATCGCCAATGGCCTGGGCCTCAGCATCAAAACCGTTGAAACCCACCGCTCGCAGATCATGAAGCGCCTGCAGATCTACGACGTGGCCGGCCTGGTGCTGTTTGCCGTGCGCGAGCAAATCATCAGCCTGGACGACTGACCGTTTTCGAAGCGCTCAGCAGAGGCGAATTCTGCGGCAAATGCACGCGCAATGCCGCTGGACGCGCCGAGAATCGCAGGCTCTCGCCCTCGATAGGTTCGCCATCCAGATTGATGTAGAGGCCTTCCGCAACTTTGATCTCGACCCATGGCAGGCGAGCTCGCACAAACATGTTGTCGATGCCGAAGCCATCGGCCAGCAGCGTTTTCAACGTACCGACCACTTCCTGCGGCGCCGGCAAAATGCTGATATCCAGCAGCCCATCGTCAGCCAGCGCCTCCGGGCACAGTACATGACCACCGCCAGCCTGCCGGCCATTGCCGATACCCAACGCCAAAAGCTCACCACTCCATTGAAAGTCCGGCCCCTGCAACTCGCCGTAGGCAGCATGCAGTTCGCTGAAGCGCGACAACCCGGTGAACAGATACGCCGCGCCCCCGAGGACTTTCTTCAAGTCTTCCGAGGTATTCGCCGTGACCTGACTGCCAAAGCCGCCGGTGGCCATGTTCAGAAAGACTTGACCGCCCACCTCGCCCAGATCGATCGCTTGCGGTGCAACCTCCAGAAGGTCCAGCGCCAGAGCGGGTTCGAGCGGCACACCGGCGGCACGCGCAAAATCGTTCGCGGTGCCCAGCGGCATCAGCACCAGACTGGCCTGCGTCGAATGCGCTGCCATGGCCTCAGCGATATCACGCAAGGTGCCATCACCGCCGCCGGCAATCAGTTGCGTATAGCCCGCGCTCAAGGCTTCTTCCACCAGCCGCTGCGCGTCACCCGCCTCCCAGGTCAGTCGGACGGCCAACTCCCAGCCCTGCTGGCGTTTAACGTCGACGGCCGCACGGACCTCCTCGTTGAGCGCCTGCTTGCCATGCAGAATCAACAGCGCTTTGCGCTCACTCATTATTGCCGCTCCCATGTTTGGACTCCGTATGAGAGATGTTGACCTCACCACCGCCTATAAAAGTCGCAAGGATTTGAATTTTTTTGAGCCGTACAGCCTTGTGGTCCTACAGCGCGGGAAATTTTCTTACAACATGTGCGGAATCGGCTCAATTGACCAACCTTGGCGATTGGTACACCTTGAGGTCCGCGGCATCAGTCATCAACATTCAATACACAGGGATGTGAAAACCATGAGTAGACCTTCTTCAAGGGCCACACAAAGCGCAATCAACACCAGTGTCGGCCATCCAAAGGGCTTGAAGGCAAGGAGCGTTTCAGCCCATGCAAAGCCATGACATCAGGTTGCCGATCAGTCAGGTCGCGCCATCGGCAGGCAATCGCGCCAATCATCAGGCTGAATTCAATAACAGCGCAAAATCCGCCGGAGGAGTTGATATGGAACCTCGCGTCATTGAACTCGAGACACACCTCAAATACATCCGAAGAGACATGGAAGAGGTCCGTGGCGATGTTAAATCCATCAAACACAGGCTGGCCTATTCTGCGGGTGGAACAGCCGTGGTCCTGGGGCTGCTGGGCTGGGTCGCCAACAGCCGCTTTGATCAGGTCGTGTCACTTCTGGTTCGTTAAACGCTAGCCATACACGCAAGCTCCGGCACGATCTACCGGGCTTGCGTGGCAAGACTTTCGCCAGAATCAGCTCAGGACTTCGCTCAGCGGAATGAAGTTCACGTCATCGCCTTCGATCAACGTGCGGTCTTCCAGTACTTCAACCAGACCATCAGCCCAAGCGGCACTGCGGAGCACCCCGGAGCTCTGATTCTTGTAGATGATTGCCCGACCATTCTCCAGGCGTCCACGCAAATACTCTCGGCGATTACCAGCCTTTGGCCAGTCGAATCCTGCAGGCACCTGAAACTTTAATGGCTCGACCTCTTTCACACCCTGGCGGCGCAAAAGATAGGGCCTGGCCAACAAGGCAAATGTAACCAGCGTCGACGCAGGGTTGCCGGGCAAACCAATCACGGGGACGCCGCGAAAATGACCGAACGTCAGCGGCTTGCCTGGTTTGATGGCGAGTTTCCACAGGGTCAACTCGCCCTCTTCGCGCAAGGCAATGCCCAGAAAATCGGCTTCTCCCACCGACACGCCGCCGGTAGAAAGGATCAAATCGACATCCTTCAATTCCCCAAGGCGGGCGCGAGTGGCCGCTAAATCATCGGGAAGAATTCCGGCATCGATCACTTCACAGCCCAAGCGCTGCAACCAACTGCACAGCAACACGCGATTACTGTTGTAAATCTGTCCCGGCCCGAGGGGCTGGCCCGGCTCTATCAATTCATCTCCGGTTGACAGGACTGCGACACGAACCTTGCGAACCACGTTCAGCTCAGCACATCCCAGCGACGCCGCCAGGCCCTGCTCGATAGGTCCCAGACGGGTGCCCGCCGGCAAAACAAGTTCGCCAACGGTAGTTTCCTGGCCTTGCGGGCGAATATTTTGACCCGGGGTCATTGCCTCGATAAAACGAACGCGCTCGTCCGCCTGAACCTCGGCGTTCTCCTGCATCTCGACGCAATCGGCACCTGCCGGTACAGGCGCACCGGTAAAGATTCGGGCGCAGGTACCTGGCTTCAATGGTTCGGGTGCCTGGCCGGCGAAAATCTTCTGACTGACCATTAAGGGTTCGCCCGTCCAGTCAGCGACGCGCAAGGCATAGCCGTCCATGGCACTGTTCGGCCAGGGCGGCAGATCAAGCGTCGAGACCAGGTCGTCGGCCAGTATGCGACCTTCAACCTGTGCCAACGGCAAGCGCTCACGCTCACCTATCGTTGATGCCTCAGCCATTTCCAGCAAACGCGCCAGCGCGACTTCGACCGCCATCAAGCTACCGGCTTTGCCGGGCTTACCCACGGGATTCACAGGGTGCCGCCTGTTTAAGGTGAGCGACGAAATTGCAGGGACGGTGCCGCGAATCCAGCTGTTCGGCGAGAATGCCATCCCAGCCAGTGCGCACAGCATTGGTCGAACCCGGCAAACAGCAGACCAGCGTGCCATTGGCCAAACCCGCCAGGGCCCGGGACTGAACAGTCGAAGTGCCGATGTCCGCGACCGAAATCTGCCGGAACAACTCGCCGAAACCGTCGACTTGCTTGTCAAGCAGACAGCTCACCGCTTCCGGTGTGCTGTCGCGCCCCGTGAACCCGGTACCGCCGGTGATCAACACCACCTGCACGACATCCTCGGCAATCCAGTTGGCGACTTGCGCGCGAATTTTGTAGAGATCATCTTTAAGCAAAACCCGAGCGGCCAGGTGATGGCCGGCAGCGCTCAAGCGGTCGACGAAAAGCTGCCCTGACGTATCGGTTTCCAGGGTGCGGGTATCGCTGACCGTCAACACCGCGATGTTGAGCGGCGCGAAAGGTACTTCAGCCTTGGCTTTCATAGGCTCGTCCAGTTGTAGGATAAACAGCCCGGTGTTATATCACAGCGCTCCGTTTTTTCGCCGCCCCCATGGAGACGTGCCATGACCTTGAGTACACATTTGCCGCCCTGCTCCATTCTGCTCCTGGCCGGTGGTCGAGGCCAACGCATGGGCGGCCAGGACAAGGGTTTGCTGGAATGGCATGGCGAGCCACTGATCGCGCACCTGCATCGCAAGACCCGCGCGCTGAGTGATGATCTGATCATCTCCTGCAACAGGAACCTGGAAAAATATGCGCCTTTTGCCGACCAGTTGGTCCATGACGATGAAGGCGACTTCCCGGGACCCTTGGCCGGTATTCGCGCCGGCCTCAGGGCCGCCCGCCACGCCTGTCTGCTGGTGTTGCCGTGCGATGTGCCGCGCATCGATGCGGCCCTGCTCCAGAGCATGCGCGAAACCGCCCGCCAGCATCCGGACAAACCGCTGATGCTGCGCCATAACGAACACTGGGAGCCGTTGCTGTGCATCATCCCGGTGGCGCTTTCGGCAGCGTTTGAAAGAGCCTGGAATGAGGGCGAACGCAGTCCGGGACGCCTCATGCGCAAATTGGGCGCTACCGCCCTGCAATGTCCCGATAACGATCCTCGCCTGGCCAACCTCAACACGCCGGAGCTGTTAAGTGCACACAACACTGTGTCAGACTGACACGAGAAGGAACTTGCGCGCGTTGCATACGTCTCAAGCTCAGTAACCAAAAGAATTCATATTCGGAGACACACTCATGACTCAACGGACCCTCGCCACTCTCATGCTCGCACTGGGCCTTGCAACCCTCGCCGGTTGCGCATCGCCTACAGTGATCACCTTGAATGACGGTCGCGAAATCCAGGCCGTCGACGCGCCAAAATACGATGACGAATCGGGTTTCTACGAGTTCGAACAGCTTGATGGCAAACACACCCGCATCAACAAGGATCAGGTTCGTACCGTTAAAGAGTTGTAATCGTTACGGCACCACCGGATACAGAAAAGCCCGCTTGATGCGGGCTTTTTCGTGCCTGAAGCACTGTGATCACCATTGCAGGGTGATGGTGCTCTCGAATTCACGTGGTTGACCTGTGATCGGGTCGACAAACCGCAAACCCTGAGCCAGCAGCTTCAAGGGATTGGCATAGTCGTCCTCGACATCCTTGAGCACCTGCGGGTAGAACGGGTCGTTGCAGATACTGGCGCCCAAAGCAGTCATGTGCACCCGCAACTGATGTTTCTTGCCGGTCACTGGATAAAGTCCATAACGCCAGAGATCGCCGTTTTTCTCACGAACCTCAACTGCCGTCTCGGTGTTGCTGGTACCCGGACCTTCCTGCATGCGAAAGAATGGCTCGCCATCGACCAGCCGACTTTTATGAACCAGTGGAAAGGTGAGTTCAGGCAATGCGCGGGCGATTGCTTCGTAGCGTTTTTCGATATTCCGTGTAGGAAACAATGACTGGTAAGCCGAGCGACTCTCAGGATTCGCTGAGAACAACACCAGTCCCGCCGTGTGCCGGTCAATGCGATGCAAAGGCACAAGATTCGGGTTATCCAGGCGACGGATCAGCCGCCGCAACAACGTCTGCTCCACGTATTCCCCGGCAGGCGTCACTGGCAGAAAATGCGGCTTGTCCGCCACCACCAGATGCTCGTCGGCATACAGGATCGACTCGACCACCGGGATCGGTTTTTCGTCCGGCACCTCACGAAAGTAATGAATCCGCAGGCCTTCCTTGTAACGCAGATCCAGAGCGATCGGTTGACCGTGCCCGTCAAGCACGCGACCACGAGCAATCCTGTCCAGCCATTGTTCACGACCAATAGCGCTGAAGTGGTCGCACAGGCAATCGAGCACGGTCTGCCACGGACCCGGCGGCAAATAGAGCGTGCTGGCCTGGTTGTGCGAAGCAGAAAAAGATGAAGTGGACATACAAACGCTCTGACCCTCAATACAGGCCAGCATTATCCAACAGTGGCCGGAACGAACCTAGAAGAGAATCCTCACGCCGGCATCTGCTTGCGCGCCGCCGCTTCGGTGAACTCCTTGAGCCAGCGCAGCACATCGACCGCTTCCCAGCGGCCTGGATCATAAAGCGCGTACAACAAGCCCTGATAACCCACGACATCGAGCTGGCGGTGATAACCCGCGCGCTGGAACAACGCTTCGATTTCGGCAAAGCAGGTGTTGAAGTGCAGTTTGTTGAAGGGTGTTTTTCCTTCCGTGACCAGACCATCCAGACGCAATTCGAGGACCGCCTCGCGCACAACATCAACCGACATCCGGTTCACGCTGTTTTTCAATTGTTCGACATTGACCACGATCTTCCCCTCTCACGCCCGATACTGCCTGCTCGAACCTGAAAACCAGGGGCGAACGGCAATATTACGAATAACTGTATGCGCATACAGTATCCGAAGAGCATCGGTTAAGCCAAGGGGATCATTCGCAAAGTTCGACAAACGGGACATCGCCAACCACAAAACCGCTTAACGCAGGAACGCCACCACCTCGTCGGCATTGAATGGCCAGCCCAGTTCAGCGCCGGTATCGACCCGCCGTAGCACCGGGATACGCAGGCTGTAAGCTTCGAACCATGTTTCATCTTCAGCGATATCTACCAGCTCCACCAGCAGACCACGTTCGACAAACTCCATCAGCATGGCTTCGGCCACTTCACAGAGGTGGCACCCAAGGGTGCCGAACAACTGACATTCAGGAAGCATGAGCGCTCAACCTAAAAAATTAAGAACCTATTCTAGGCTTGCTCCGAAAAGCCGTCGAGCCAGTGAATTTTCTGCCCTTGAGCACAAATCGCAATGGGCGGCGGTAAAACCCTGACGCATATCAGTCGCTCCAGCGGCCAATTACGTGATGCTCAGGTTTTTTTTACTTCTACGCTTGAGTAGCCAGCCCCTCACCGGAGTTTTTCGTGTTCGCCAACCTCTTGATCATTCTCGCCTCCTCCCTGGTGGTGATTGCATTGTTCCAGCGCCTGCGTTTGCCTCCGGTGCTGGGCTACCTGTGCGTAGGGCTGATGATCGGGCCGACGGCGTTCAACTGGGTGAATGAAAGCGAAGAGTTGCCAGACCTGGCCGAGTTGGGCGTGGTGTTTCTGCTGTTCTCCCTTGGGCTGGAGTTTTCCCTGTCGAAGATGATCGAGCTGCGTCGGGTGGTGTTCGGCCTTGGTAGCCTGCAAGTGTTGGTGTCCGGGATTTTGATGGGGGCATTGCTGATGCTGTTCGGCATGCCGACGACGCCCGCGTTGTTACTCGGTGCCGGTCTGTCGCTGTCTTCTACGGCCATAGTCAGCAAGGAGCTGAGCAGCCTCGGCGAGATATTCAGCAGTCACGGCCAGAATGCCATCGCCGTGTTACTGTTCCAGGATGTGGTGGCGGTGCTGTTGCTGACCCTGGTGCCGGTGTTCGCCGGCAACAGCGATCAAGCCTGGTATTGGGCATTGCCGTTGACGCTGGGCAAGACCTTGGTGCTGTTCGGTGGTTTGTTGCTGGCCAGTCGATGGTTGTTGCCCCGCCTGTTCCATGAAGTTGCCGCCGCCCGCTCCCCGGAGCTGTTCGTGCTGCTGGCGCTGGTCATCGTTTTGCTGACCGCGTGGCTGACTCACCTGCTCGGTCTCTCCCCTGCCCTGGGTGCATTTCTCGCCGGCATGCTGCTGGGGGAAAGCCACTATCGGCACCAGATCGAGGCGGACATCCGGCCGTTCCGCGACATCTTGCTCGGGTTGTTTTTCGTCAGCATCGGCATGCTGATCGACTTGCAGCTGTTTGTCAGCCACGGCCTTATGGTTCTCGGCCTGACGCTTGGGTTACTGCTCATCAAGGGCACAGTGGTCGCGCTGCTGGTCAAATGGCGCGGCAGCGACGGCGAAACCGCCTGGCGCAGCGGCCTTGCATTGGCTCAGGGTGGCGAGTTCTGCTTTGCCTTGATGGCGCAGATGCAGCAAAACAAACTGATGCCCGCCGACTTCGGAGGTCTTCTGCTGGCCGCGACATTCTGCTCGATGCTGGTGACACCGTTGTTGCTGCGCGCCGCCCCCCACATTGCGACACGCCTGCATCGCAAGCCCAACGAAGAAGCAAAACTGGCAGAAATCAGCGCGCTTAACGCCGACTTGCACAACCACGTTGTGATTTGTGGCTACGGTCGCGTGGGTCAGTCGATCGGCCGCGCGTTGCGCAACGCGCGCCAACCTTACCTTGCGCTGGACACCGATCCGGTGCGTGTCCAGGAAGCTGCCGTGGATGAAACCTGTGTGCATTACGGCGACTCGCGGCGCGGTGAATTGCTGCTCGCGGTAGGGCTGGCGCGGGCCAGGCTGCTGGTGATTGCCGTGGACCAGACCGACATCGCGCTCTTGATTCTCCAGGAAGCGCGCCGATTGAACTCGAAGATTCCGATCCTGGTGCGCACTCGAGACGACAGCCAACTGACCGAGTTGAAAGCGGCCGGCGCCAGCGAAGTCGTGCCCGAGCTGTTGGAATCGAGCCTGATGCTCGCCTCCCACGCCCTGATCATGCTGGGTTTACCCGCGCATCAGGTACAGGAGCGGGCCGACCAGATACGGCATGATCGTTATCGTCTGCTGCACGGTTTTTATCCCGGGAGCGACGATGAAGAAAAGTGAATCAGTCCTGGCTCACGGCGCCGATCTTGTGCACCGACAAGTCCGCACCGTAATACTCCTCTTCCTGGCTCAGGCGCAGACCATGCAACGCCTTGATCCCGCCGTACACCACAAAACCACCGAGCAACGCGACGATCACACCCAACGAGGTGCCGATCAACTGGCTGATCAGGCTCACCCCACCCAGACCACCCAATGCACTCTGACCGAAGATGCCGCAGGCGAGTCCTCCCCAGACACCACACAAACCATGCAACGGCCAGACACCCAGCACATCGTCGATGCGCCATTTGACTTGAGCCGCGGTGAAGCACCAGACGAACAGGGTCCCGGCGATCACACCGGTGACCAGCGCGCCCACCGGGTGCATCAGGTCGGAACCTGCGCAGATCGCCACCAACCCGGCCAGTGGACCGTTATGCAGAAACCCCGGGTCGTTGCGTCCGACGATCAGTGCCGCCACGGTGCCGCCGACCATGGCCATCAGCGAGTTCACCGCGACCAATCCGCTGACGCCTTGCAGCGTTTGGGCACTCATGACGTTGAAGCCAAACCAACCGACGATCAGGATCCACGAACCCAATGCCAGGAAAGGAATGCTCGACGGTGCGAACGCCACCAGCCGCCCTTCGCGATAACGCCCTTGCCTGGGGCCGAGCAACAACACCGCCGCGAGGGCCAGCCATCCGCCCATGGCGTGGACCACGACCGAGCCCGCGAAGTCATGGAAGCTGGCGCCAAATTGTTCCAGCAACCAGGCTTGCAGCCCGAAGTTGCCGTTCCAGATCATGCCTTCAAAGAACGGGTAGATGAACGCCACGATCAGCGCCGTCGCACACAACTGCGGAACGAATCTGGCGCGCTCGGCAATGCCTCCGGAAATGATCGCCGGAATCGCCGCCGCGAAGGTCAGCAGAAAGAAAAACTTAACCAGCCCGTAGCCATGATCCGCATTGATCACCGCCGCTGGTTGCATGAAGGTGACCCCGTAGGAAATCCAATAGCCTATAAAGAAGTAGGCCAGGGTCGAAATGGCGAAGTCGCTGAGGATCTTCGACAAGGCGTTGACCTGATTCTTTTGTCGAACCGTGCCGACTTCAAGAAAGGCAAAACCGGCGTGCATGGCCAGAACCATGACCGCACCGATAAGAATGAACAACGTATTGGAGCTATGGACCAGACTGTCCACAGCGCTTTGCAGATTTTCCATGGGTTGGCAGACCTGAAGGCTAAAAGGCACCAAAGCGGTTCGCGCAGGGAATTTGTGCACCAAGTTGCGGCTCGCAGGATCAAGGCATTGATCCCCATGAACCGCTTTGGCGCACAAGGCTGAAACCTAGACGCGAGTTTTAATTGTTTGAATCAGGGTTTTCCTGAAATCATGCCCGGCAACAGCGCAACGGCGCGGGCTGATGCACCATGACATAGCAAAAGTTGTACCAGTCATTTGTACTGAACCTTCACATAACGCTCATACTCGAACGCTTCAGAAGCCAATTACGGAGATCACCAATGGCCCGCATCAAAGCAAAGACTGCTCAAGATATCCTGATGAACGACTTTCAGACTCTGGTCAACGACACCGAGCGGTTGCTGGAACACACCGCAACCCTGGCTGGCGATCAGGCCGATGAGCTGCGCGCCCAGATCCACGACAGCCTGCTGCGTGCCCGCGAAACGTTGAAGCTGACCGAAGACTCCCTGCGCGAACGCGGCCAGGCTGCCGTTACCGCTGCCGAAGATTACGTGCAGACCAATCCATGGCAATCGGTCGGGATCGCGGCGGGTGTCGGTTTTCTGATTGGCCTGCTGGCCACTCGGCGCTGATATGTCTATCGGTGAATCCAGCTCGTCCGCGACGGGCACAAGCTCTTCATCGCGGCGCCTGGGTGCCGCTTTTCTTGGACTGTTGCACAGCCATGTCGAACTGTTCGGCATCGAGTTGCAGGAACAGAAAGCGCGCACCGTAAGCCTGCTGCTGTTTGCAGGCCTGGCGCTGGTCTTTGCGTTGCTGTTGCTGGTGGGCTTGTCGACGCTGGTGCTGATTCTGTTCTGGGACACCTACCGTCTGCCAGCGATCATCGGACTCTGTGTGTTCTACACCCTGGCTGCAGTTTTCTGCGCCATGCGCCTGAAAGCAGCGATTTTCGATGAGTCCTCACCCTTCCACGGCACCCTGGAAGAATTGGCCAACGATAGGGAGCGCCTGCTGCCATGAGCCTGCCTGAATTGCCCCATAACAGCTCGCGCACCGAAATGCGCAAGGCGCTGATACGCCTGCGCATGGAAATGCATCGCCAGGAAATCCGTCACGAATCCGCGCAATTGCTGCAACCCCTGCAGCGGGTACGCGGGATGACGAAAAACCTGCACGATGGCTTCGGCATCAAGCACGCCCCGCTCTGGGGCATGGCCGCCGTGACGCTGCTCGGTTTTCTGACCGGTAAAGGTGCCAAGAACGGCGGTACCGGCAGCCTGACCCGGCTGGTTCGCCTCGGCACAACGCTGGGCCCCCTGATCAAATTGGTCATGCAGGGTTCTTCGCGCAAAGACTGAATAGCCACTATCTGGCTGCATTCTTGCAACACCACCGGGATTAACCTCTTTATCGAGAGGTTCAATCCTGTGTGCCTACCCGGCGAACAGCTCAATCCAAAAACAAGACCTTACTAAGGAGGCCTCGTGATCGACGGGCAACCGCTCGCCTGCTTTCAGCCATTTATCGATACCGCCACAGGCCGTATCGCGGGTGTGGAAGCGCTGGGTCGACTGCGACAGGCCGACGGTCAACTGGCTTCGGTGGGGCCGTTGTTCGCCGACCCGCGAACACCCGCCATCGCCCTTCGCCGCCTTGACCGGCAGATCCGCGATAACGCGCTGAGCCGTTTGCATGAAGCGCCATCGGACTGGTTTCTGAGCCTGAACATATCACCGCGCTGGATCAACCGCTTACGGCCGGACCAGGCTCTACCGAGCCTCAAGCAATTGAGCCGACACAACGTTGATCCGCAACGCATCGTCTTCGAGATCACCGAACTGGGGGGCGACATCCAGCGCCTGGCCGACGTCGTGGCACGCTATCGACACGCCGGGGCACGGATCGCCATCGATGATTTTGGTGCCGGTTACTCGCAACTTGATCGCGTGCTGGCCCTGCAACCGGACATTCTCAAGCTCGATATGCGACTGTTCCAGGCCGCGGCATTGGGCGGCCCCAGCAGCGACGTGGTGAAAGCCCTGGCGCAAATGGCCGAGAAAACCGGGTGCTGGATCATTGCCGAAGGAGTGGAAACCGAAGATCAGCTCAATTTCGCCCTGGAGTGCGGCTCGCGTTACGTACAAGGATTTCTCTTTGCCCGGGCGCAGGAGGACTTCTTCGCCACCGACGCCTTTGTCGAACGTTTCGCGCAACTGCGCCAGCGTTATGTTCAGCAGAAACTGGGCGAACGCGGTCGACTGATGATCATGCGCCAGCAACTCTGCGAATTGATGGCGATCCTGCAAGCCTGGGCCCTGGCCCGTGCGCCGCTGAACGCCTTGCCACAGCTGCAGGCGTTTCCATGGCTATTGCGCTTCTATCAATGCGACCGTCACGGCACCCAGTTGACGCCCAATCTGGAATGGCGCAACAACGGCTGGGAGGCAGATAACCGCTACCTGGGTCATAACTGGTCGTGGCGACCCTATTTCTATCAGTTGCTGGCCGAGGGCTGGGAAGAGCGGCGCCTGACACTGTCCACGACCTACCGCGATGCCACCAGCAATCAGTATTGCCTCACCGCCGGGCAATTTTTCGACAACGGCGAGCGACTGCTGCTCATCGACATCGACGCCGCCGGGCTCTAGTACCGCTTGCAGGCGCAGGCACGAACCCGGAAGCTAGAGGCTCAGTCACCTGACGGAGAGTCCAGCCTTGGATTGGCAAACCCTGCTTACCCGCGAACGCCTCGGAAAGCCTCTGCACAGCCCGGAAGAACTCGGCCGCAGCCCTTTTCACAAAGACCACGATCGCATCATCTTCTCGGGTGCCTTTCGCCGCCTCGGGCGCAAGACTCAGGTCCACCCGGTCACCAGCAACGATCACATCCACACACGCCTGACCCACTCGCTGGAAGTCAGCTGTGTGGGTCGATCGCTGGGCATGCGCGTCGGTGAGACCATTCGCAGCGCCTTGCCCGACTGGTGCGAACCGAGCGACCTGGGGATGGTGGTGCAATCGGCTTGCCTGGCCCATGACATCGGCAATCCACCCTTCGGGCATTCCGGCGAGGACGCGATCCGTCACTGGTTCCAGCAGGCCGCCGGCCGTGGCTGGCTGGACGCCATGAGCGACGTCGAACGCAATGACTTCCTGAACTTCGAAGGCAACGCCCAAGGCTTCCGGGTGCTCACCCAGCTCGAATACCATCAATTCGACGGCGGCACCCGGCTGACCTACGCCACGCTGGGCACTTATCTGAAATACCCGTGGACGGCAAAGCACGCCGATTCATTGGGCTACAAAAAGCACAAGTTCGGCTGCTATCAGAGCGAACTGCCGTTGCTGGAGCAGATCGCCCTTAAGCTCGGCTTGCCGCAATTGGAGGAACAGCGCTGGGCACGCCATCCACTGGTGTACCTGATGGAGGCTGCGGACGATATCTGTTACGCGCTGATCGATCTGGAAGATGGCCTGGAAATGGACCTGCTGGAGTACGCCGAAGTCGAGTCTTTGCTGCTCGACCTGGTGGGTGATGATCTCCCGGAAACCTATCGCCAACTGGGCCCACTGGATTCGCGTCGGCGTAAACTGGCGATCCTGCGGGGCAAGGCCATCGAGCACCTGACCAATGCCGCCGCCCGGGCCTTCGTCGAGCAACAGGACTCGCTGCTGGCCGGCACGCTGCCCGGCGATCTGGTGGAGCACATGCATGGTCCGGCCAAGCGCTGCGTCTTGAATGCCAAAGACATGGCGCGCAAAAAGATCTTCCAGGACAAGCGCAAGACGCTGCACGAAATCGGCGCTTATACCACCCTCGAAATCCTCCTCAACGCATTCTGTGGCGCAGCACTGGAACAACACAACGGTCGAACACCGTCCTTCAAGAGCCGGCGCATCCTCGACCTGCTAGGCAACAATGCGCCCGATCCTCATGGTCCTTTACACACCTCGTTCCTGAGAATGATCGACTTCATCGCCGGCATGACCGACAGCTATGCCAGTCAAATGGCACTGGAAATGACCGGTCGCTCAAGCCACGGATAACCGTGCATCGTTCAGCCGCGTCAGGGCCTCCTGACCGGCTGATCGACGTTCTGCCCATTTCTCGTTTCAATCCGCGCGTCAGCAGAATCGCCCTACGCCCAGTACAGAGCCGACTGATCGAATGAACGGTCCGATCGCGAAATAATCACGCGCCCTCTGCTCGACAGATGAAGCATGAAAAAACCCATGTCTGAACACGATTGGCGCATCTTGCTGGTGGAAGACCACCCCTTCCAGCTCAGGGCCAACCAGCCAAATGGGAATGATCAGACAGGCCATTGTGCTGAGTAGTCTGACATCCATTGAACTGGACGCTCTTGAAAGAATAGCCGTCGAACACGGGCTGCCCTTGTTGGGCTATTTGATAAAACCCCTGAAACAATCAGACCTTAGAAACTTATTGACCTTGATTTCACTGTAAAAACGTTCCCAAACAAAGACACACTAAAAAACATTTAAACAACAATCTAATCCATTTCAAATCAATCTGTCCGACCCACCAAACGCACATACAACACCTTGACTGATCCTCATGCAAAACCTAGTTGATCCGTAGTCCGATTCTTCTTCGATTGTAGGATTTATCTTATATTGCCACTACAGGCCTGTCAGTTGATCCCCCCCTCAACTATCTGAGCTAAGGTGCGCGCTTTATTTGAGCGCGTATGGGATTTGATTATGAACTCCGTTTTTATTGTCGACGATCACCCTGTCATCCGTCTTGCCGTCCGAATGTTGCTCGAACATGAGGGTTACAAAGTCGTCGGCGAAACTGATAATGGGGTCGATGCCATGCAGATGGTTCGTGAATGCATGCCAGACCTGGTCATTCTTGACATCAGCATCCCCAAACTGGATGGGCTGGAAGTTCTCTCCCGCTTCAACGCAATGAGTACCCCCCTGAAAACGCTGGTTTTAACAGCCCAGTGCCCGACACTTTTCGGTATTCGCTGCATGCAATCCGGCGCGTCCGGGTATGTATGCAAACAGGAAGACCTTAGTGAACTGGTGAGCGCAATTAAAGCGGTACTATCAGGTTACAACTATTTCCCCAGCCAGGCCTTGAATCCTGTCCGTGCTGACGATGAGCGATATTCCGACCTTGAACTGTTCAAGTCAGTCAATGACCGAGAGCTGATGGTATTGCAACTTTTTGCCCAAGGCCGCACTAACAAGGAAATTGCCAAGGGCATGTTCCTGAGCAACAAGACTGTCAGCACTTACAAAAAACGCCTCATGCAAAAACTCAAGGCCAAATCACTCGTTGAACTCATTGATATGGCAAAACGCAACGCGTTAGTGTGAGAAACAGGATGCCCAGTCGTTTAATGGATTATCTGATACCGCTGGTCGCGGGTTTATGTCTGAGCACCTCAGCGCACGCGGCACCGACGGCGAGCGAGCAGTACACTCTGCTCAGTCGCTCAATGACCGGACACATGGAAGTCCAACTGGATAAATCGCAACAACAATGGCTTAACAATAAGCGTGAACTGATTCTGGGCACCTCTGCCCCTGACTACCCTCCTTTCGACCTGACCATCAGCGGCCGCGACTACGAAGGTTTCACTGCTGATTACGCGGGCATCCTGGGCAAGGCCACCGGCCTGCCAGTCAAGGTCCAGCGCTACGTTTCCCGGGGAGACGCGATCAAAGCCCTGGAAAAAGGCGAGGTCGACATGCTCGGCAGCGCCAATGGTTTTGAAGCCCGCAATGCGGACATCGTGCTGTCCTTGCCCTATGCCGTGGATCAACCGGTTCTGGTGACACGGGAAGGCGAAACCAGATCCCTGAGCGACGGGCTCGCCGGACTGCGCCTGAGCATGGTTTATCACTACTTGCCGCTGGACGAAGTCAAAGCCCTGTACCCGAAAGCCATCATCACTTCCTACCCCTCCTACCAGAATGCAATCAATGCGGTGGCTTTCGACCAGGCCGATGTTTTTCTGGGCGACACCATTTCAACCCATTACATCATCAACAAGGGGTATCTGAACAACATCCGCATGGCCAACTTCGGTAAACACGAGGCCCACGGTTTCAGCTTCGCCGTACACAAGGGCAACCCGGCTCTGCTCGGGATCATCAACGCCATCCTCAAAGCGACACCTGGCAGCGAGCGAGAAAACATCGCCAAACGCTGGAGTGCGGGCAGTGACATTCTTCTCACCGATCAGAAACTGCAACTCACCGACCGTGAACAACGCTGGCTGGCGCAACATCCCGTCGTGCGGGTCGTGGTCAACGAAGCGTTGGCCCCACTGACCTTTTTCGACAGCGACGGTAACTTCCGGGGCGTATCCGCCGACTTGCTCGAGCTGATCAGATTGCGCACCGGTTTGCGCTTCGAGATCCATCGCAGCCGTAACGATGACGAGATGATCGAGCAGGTCAACAGCCATCAGGCCGACCTGATTGCCGCCCTGCTCCCCAGCACCCAACGTGAAGCGATGCTGAACTTCAGCCGTCCTTATCTGGAAAACTCCGTTGTACTGCTCACTCGCAAAGCTGCCGACAGCCCGTCAAATCTGACGCAACTCACGGACAAGCGCCTGGCCATCGCCCAAGGCAATCCTATGGCGGACTACCTGCGCCGCGAGTTCCCGCGAATCCATCTGATCGAAACGCCGGACACCTTCAGCGCCGTGGAATTGCTCGCCGAGGGTCAGGCGCAAGGGACGGTGAGCTCTTTGGTGATTGCCAACTATTTCATCTCATCGCGAATCTTTGAGCACGCACTTCAAATCAGCACCACCATCGGTACCCGGCAAGCCGCGTTCTCCCTGGCGACCGGGCGTGACGCCAAAGAGCTGGGTTCGATCCTCGACAAGGCCCTGCTGAGCATCGCGCCGGAAGAGCTGGGCATTATCAACAGCCGCTGGCGAGGCTACTCGTCTGCTTCGCAAAGTACCTGGCGCAACTATCACCGAGTGTTCTATCAGATCGTTCTGGGTGTCGGCGTGCTGCTGCTGATGTCCATGACCTGGAACGCTTACATGCGCCGCCAGATCAATCAGCGCCTGGCCGCCGAGCTCGCCCTGAACGACCAACTCGAGTTCATGGGATCGCTGGTCAACGGCACGCCTCATCCCATCTACGTGCGCGATCGCCAGGGCTTGCTGCAAAGCTGTAACGACAGTTACCTGGAGGTCTTCTGCGCCAAACGCGAAGACGTGATTGGTAAAAACGTCATGCAGGGCAGCTTGAGCAACTCATTTGAAGCCCAGGAATACCAGGCGGATTACCAACGCGTCGTGGCCGAAGGAACTCCGCTGATTCTCGACCGGCCATTGCATATCGGTGGCCGCACACTGACGATTTATCACTGGATACTTCCCTACCGGGACTCCAGCGGTGAAGTACAAGGCATCATTGGCGGCTGGATCGACATCAGCGAACGCCGACAACTGTTCGACGACCTGCGTGCCGCGAAAGAGCGTGCGGATGAAGCCAACCGTGCCAAAAGCACCTTTCTGGCGACCATGAGCCATGAAATCCGCACGCCGATGAATGCCATCATCGGCATGCTCGAACTGACCCTCAAGCGTATCGATCACAGCCACCCGGATCGCCCGGCCATTGACGTGGCCTACCACTCGGCGAAAGACCTGCTGAACCTGATCGGGGACATTCTTGATATTGCGCGAATTGAATCCGGTCGCCTGAGCCTGAGCCCGGAACGCGTCAACCTGAGAGAAACCGTGGCGTCGGTGGTGCGGATTTTCGACGGACTGGCCCGCCAGAAAAATCTGCGCCTGCGGCTGGACTTCAACCCGGCAGAACCACCCTCCGATGTCCTGCTGGACCCAATGCGCTTCAAGCAGGTGCTGTCCAACCTCGTCAGCAACGCCATCAAATTTACCGAACAGGGTCAGGTCCGGATTGTGGTCGAACTGCATCCGACCGACGAAACCGGCCGGGTGCTGTTGCAGTTACAGGTTCAGGACAGCGGGGTCGGGATCAGCGAACAGGACCAACGGCGTTTGTTCGAGCCTTTCGCCCAGGCCGATCATTCCGCGCAGGCAGCCAGAGGCGGCGCGGGGCTTGGTCTGGTGATCAGCCGCAATCTGTGCGAGATGATGGGCGGCAACCTGCAGTTGAGCAGCCAGGCTGGAATCGGCACTCAGGTCAGGATCTCGCTGAACCTTGCAACACTGCCAGCCGAGCGGGTGTCGAAAACCGCTGAACCGCCCCTTCACCCGACCTCGGCTGTGCTGAACGTCCTGGTGGTCGACGACCATCCCGCCAATCGCTTGCTCATGTGTCAGCAACTGGAGTTCCTGGGGCATCGCTACAGCGCCGCACCGGATGGCGAAGCGGGGTTGAAGGCCTGGAAGGACAACGTGTTCGATCTGGTGATCGTCGATTGCAACATGCCGATCATGGATGGATACGAACTGGCTCGCTCCATTCGCCAACATGAACAGCAAACGCAGAGCCGGCCTTGTACCGTTTTGGGCTTCACCGCCAACGCACAACCGGAAGAAATACAACGCTGCAGACAAGCCGGAATGGACGACTGCCTGTTCAAACCCCTGAGCCTGACAGCCTTGAGTCAGTGGGTTGAAGGCGTTGCGCCAACGGTCCGCGCCCCGGCCTTCAGTCTTGAAGGGCTGCATCTGCTGACGGGTGGCAGCCCGACACTGGACCGGCGCCTGTTGTCCGAACTGCTGAACAGCAACCGTCTGGATCGGCAAGAGTTGCTGGCGTTGTCCCCCACGGAAGATCGGCAGGCTTTCATCGAGGTGGCCCACAAAATCAAGGGTGCTGCGCGAATCGTCCAGGCTTGCCGATTGATCGACAGCTGCGAGGCGCTGGAAAACGCCTGTCATGACGTGCTCCCCCCTGAAGCAGTCGTCAATTGCACCAAGGCCATGGACCGGGCGATGGTCGAACTGGAGCAGGCATTGGAACAGGCTTTGGAGCAACAGATAGGCCACAACGAGAAAAGCAGAATGATGCAGCCTTAACTATGCTTGGACGCTGAGCAGTGTGTTAAACATCATGGAGAGACCCGCAATGCCCAGCCCACTGCGCCCGGATCAACGCCGGTTTCCGCTGCACATCCATATCAGTGTGATGTTCACCTTTCTGTTATTGCTGACCGGTGCAGTGCTGGGCATTTTCAACTACGGGCAAACCACGCAGATCATTCTTTCCAGCAGTGAAAAGCTCTTCAACCGCATCGAGCAGGATGTCCGCCTGGACCTGCAAGGCACCTACGAACCGATTCGCCATCTGCTGAGCCTGCTGGCGGACTACCCGGCGACCCGCGCTCCGGATCTGGAGCAACGCCTGGCGTTGCTCCAGCCCTTTAGCCAGTCGCTCAACGACAACCCCAACCTGGCATCGTTATACCTGGGTTATGGCAACGGTGATTTTTTCATGGTCCGCCCCTTGCGGACGGCATCCCTGAGAACTGAACTGAAAGCCCCCGATTCAGCGGCGTTTCAAGTCTGGAGCATCGAGCACAGCAGCAGTGGTCAGATCCACTCCCAATCCCTGTTTTTTGATCAATCCCTGACACTCATCAACCGCCTGGACAACCCCGACGAAACCTTCGATCCCCGCACTCGTGCCTGGTTCTCCAGCGCACGCGGCGACGTGAACCAGATCACCACTGATCCCTACGTTTTTTTCTCCACCCGCAACGTCGGCACTACCTTGGCCCGGCGCAGTGGTGAAAACGCGGTGATGGGGGCCGACCTGACCCTGGCCGAATTGTCGGCCACCCTGGCCAAACACGTGGTGACGCCCCATACCGAAATCGTGCTGTTCGATGCCCAGGGCAATGCCATCGCCTACCCCGACAGCGACAAGCTGATCATCGACGGCCAGACCGCTCGCCTGAACAAGGCTGCCGACCTCAGCCCCGGCCTCGGCGCCCTGCTCTCCAATCCTCCTGCCAGCAATCGGCTGGACGCCGCCGGTCGTCAATGGATCGTGGCGCGCAGCAGCATGACGGAGGGCGGCCCCCAGGGACTGCAACTGGCGTTGCTGGTGCCGGAGGACGAATTGCTCGCCGATGCCTACCGCATGCGCTGGCAAGGCGCGCTGATTACTCTGGCGACATTGCTGCTGTGCCTGCCCGTGGGATGGTTGACCTCCAGAGTCCTGGTCAAGCCCCTGCGCACGCTGGTGCAGGAAGCCGATGCGGTGCGCAGTTTCAATTTCGACTTTCCGATCGGCCACAGTTCGCCAGTGCTTGAAATTGACCAACTGAGCGTGTCGATGGCTCGGATGAAGGACACTCTGGGCAGTTTTTTCCAGATCACCGATAGCTTGAGCGCGGAGACCCGCTTTGCGCCGTTGCTGGAGCGGGTGCTGTTTGAAACCGTGAAGATCGGGCAAGCCCAGGCCGGTCTTATTTACCTGCGCGAACGTGACAGCGATCGCATGGAGCCCCAGGGCCTGGTCATCAATGGCACGTCACAAGCATTGCCCTCATTCGGAGTTCAGGGACACGAACTCCAGGATCCGCAGAGTCCTCAGTGGCTTCAGCAGTTGTCGACCGCCGACAATATCGTGACCAATCTGGGTTTCGAACAGGCGGGGGATTTGCAGAAGGTGATGCTCGCGCTGGAATACCCCCGGGTGCACCTGATCGGCATCCGCTTGCACAATCGGCACAACGAAACCGTGGGCCTGCTGATCCTGCTTTTGACCGACAGCGGCACACAAAGCGACCTGGAAAAACTGCGCCCGGACCGCATCGCGTTTCTCCAGGCGGTGTCCGGCGCCGCGGCCGTGAGCATTGAGAGCCAGCGCCTGCAAGCCAAACAGAAACAACTGCTGGACGCCTTCATTCAACTGCTGGCCGGCGCGATCGATGCCAAGAGCCCTTATACCGGAGGCCACTGCCAGCGAGTGCCGGAGCTGACCCTGATGCTCGCCCAGGCGGCGGCCGCCAGTCAGGCCCCGGCCTTCAGCGACTACCAACCCACCGAAGATGAGTGGGAAGCCCTGCACATTGCGGCCTGGCTGCACGATTGCGGGAAGGTCACGACGCCTGAATACGTGGTCGACAAAGCCACCAAGCTTGAGACCCTGAACGACCGCATCCATGAAATCCGCACCCGTTTCGAGGTCCTCAAGCGCGATGCCTGGATCAATTATTGGCAAGCCGTCGCCCTGGGCGGTGACGAGCAGCACCTGGCCGAATTGCGCAATGCCAACCTGGCCGGGCTGGATGATGATTTCGCCTTCGTCGCCCGCTGTAATCTGGGCGCAGAGGCCATGGCCGAAGCCGATCTGCAACGGCTGCGCAGCATTGCCCAGCGCAACTGGACCCGTACCCTGGACGATCGAATCGGTGTGTCCTGGGAAGAAAACCGCCGCCAGGCACGAACCCCGGCACCGACCTTGCCGGTCAGCGAGCCGCTGTTGGCGGACAAGCCCGAGCACCTGTTCGAACGCGCCGAAAGCGAACTGATTCCGGAAGACAATCCCTGGGGTTTCAAGCTCGATGTGCCGCGCTACAAATACAACCGAGGCGAGCTCTACAACCTGAGCATCACCCGAGGCACGCTGACCCGCGAGGAGCGTTACATCATCAATCATCACATGGTGCAGACGATCCTGATGCTCAGCCACTTGCCCTTCCCCGGCCACCTCAACAACGTCGCGGAAATCGCTGGCGGCCACCACGAGAAAATGGACGGCACCGGTTACCCCAAACAGTTGAAGCGCGAAGAAATGAGTCTGCCGGCACGGATGATGGCGATTGCCGATATTTTCGAGGCACTGACCGCCGCCGATCGCCCTTACAAGAAGGCCAAGACCTTGAGCGAAGCGCTGGGCATCATGGCCACCATGTGCCGTGACGCCCATATCGATCCGGAGTTGTTCGGCTTGTTCATCAACGCCGGCATCTATCTGCAATACGCCGACCGATTCCTCGATCCAAGGCAGATCGATGCGGTCGACCCGTCAAGCCTGTTGCTCAAGGCCGGCTTGAGGGTGTGATCAGCAATCGGTCAGACGCAGGAAAATCGCCGCCAGTTGCTCGATACCGGCCTGATCGTCAGCTGTAAACCGCGCCAGACTCGGGCTGTCGAGGTCCAGCACGCCAATCAGGCGACCGTCCTTGACCAGCGGCACGACCAGCTCGCTGTTCGAGGCGCTGTCGCAGGCGATGTGCCCGGGGAACGCGTGAACGTCTTCGACCAACTGGGTCTTCAAGGTCGCCGCCGCCGTCCCACACACGCCGCGACCGAAAGGAATCCGCACACAGGCGATCTGCCCCTGAAACGGGCCAAGCACCAGTTCTTCGTCGCGATTGAGGTAGAAACCGGCCCAGTTCAAGTCGTCGAGCTGGCTGTACAGGAACGCCGAAAACTGCGCGGCGTTGGCGATAAAGTCACGCTCGTCCGCCAGTAGCGACTCCAGCTGCGCCCATAACATGCCGTAACCGTCCAGGCCTTGGCCGCTCTTCTGTAAATCGATCATGCTTTGTGCTCCAACAGCTTCAGCCCCACCCAATAGCGGGCAAATTGATACGCGCAGCGTCCATTGCGGTTGCCCCGGCCCGTAGCCCAGCGCACGGCGAGGATGTCCAGCTCTTCGTTACGCTGCCACTCAAGGCCGGATTTTCCGGCCAATTGCCCGATCCAGTGCTCGACGACGTCAAGGAAGTGCTCTTGAGTAAACGGATAGAACGACAGCCACAATCCAAAACGGTCCGACAGCGCGATCTTGTCTTCCACCGCCTCGCTGGGATGCAGTTCGCCATCGACCCGTTTCCAGTTTTCGTTATCGCTTTCCTTTTCCGGCACCAGGTGGCGACGGTTAGAGGTGGCGTACAGCAAGACGTTATCCGGCGCCTGTTCGAGCGAGCCGTCGAGCACGCTCTTGAGCACGCGATAGTCGCCTTCGCCCGACTCAAACGACAGGTCATCGCAGAACAGCACGAAACGCTGAGGCAGCCTGGCGATCTGTTCGACCACGCGCGGCAGGTCCGCCAGGTGATCGCGCTCGATCTCGATCAACCGCAGGCCGGCCTTGGCGTGCTCGGCCAGCAATGCGCGCACCAGCGACGATTTGCCGGTGCCGCGCGAGCCCCAGAGCAGTGCGTGGTTGGCGGGCATGCCGTCGAGGAACTGCTGGGTATTTCGCCCCAGTTGCTCCACTTGGCGGTCGACACCGATCAAGTCGGACAACCGCGTGTCGAGGCTGACATGCAGCGGCAGCAGAAACCCGCTGCGGCCCTCGCGTTGCCAGCGCGCGGCCAGGCATTGCGTCCAGTCGATGGCTTGCCGAGGAGCAGGCAAGAGCGGTTCGATACGGGCCAGGACAGCATCGGCGCGTTCAAGAAAAGCATTCAATCGGGAATCCACGTCTTCTCCTCGGGCACGTTCACAGTGATGATGGCATTGCAGCGACGCAACGAAGCATTCGGCACCCGGTTCATCCCTTGTTGCACAAGGGCTCGCGAGAACATCGGTATCCATGCATGATCGACTATGCTTGAGCAGCGAAGGGAAACGGAAGTGGTTCAACACCCCATGGATATCAAATTCACCCACCGGCTGTCATACAAGCAAGCCAGGCTGACCGTGCTTGTCGGTTTCATTCTGGGCACGCTGCTCAGTCTGCTGCAAATAGGCATCGATTATGCCAGCGAAGACGCCTCCATCAACCGTGAAATACTGTCTTTACTGGAAATCAGCCATAACCCCGCGTCCCGCATCGCCTACAACATCGACGCCGAACTCTCCCAGGAACTGACCATGGGCCTGTTGCGCTCGCCGGCGATCATCGGTGCGCAATTGACTGACAACAACGGCACCGTCCTGGCCAGCGTCAAACGCCCGACGCTGCAAAGCAATTATCGGATGATCAGCGACTTCCTGTTCGGCGCCAATCGCCAGTTTGAAGACCGCCTCTACCTCGATCACTTGCCGAACGAATCACTCGGCACCTTGCGACTTGAAGTCGATACCTACGCCTTCGGCAGCCGTTTCCTGCGCCGGGCCGAGGTGACGCTGCTCAACGGCTTCGCTCGCAGCCTGCTCCTCACCGGCATCCTGTTGGCGCTGTTCTACGTGATGCTGACGAAGCCGCTGGTGCGGGTCATCCGCGAACTCAGCGGGCGCGATCCGCGTAGCGCGGAACCGACCTGGCTGGAATACCCGAGCGGACATAAAAACGATGAAATCGGTGTGCTGGTCAAAGTGGCCAACCAGCAGTTCGAAAACATCGCCACCGAAATCCAGCAGCGGCGCAACGCCGAAAACCGCCTGACCGACTACCTCGGGCAACTGGAAAACATCGTCTCGGCCCGCACCGCGGAGCTCAAGGCGATCAATGCCCGGCTCAGTCAATCGAACCAGGAGCTGGAAGTCGCACGAAGCACCGCCCTCGATATGGCCGAAGCACGTTCGGTGTTTCTCGCCAATATGAGCCATGAAATCCGCACACCGCTCAACGGCCTGCTGGGCATGATCGCGCTCTCGCTGGACGGCCCGCTCAATGCCGAACAACAGCAACAGCTGTCCATTGCCCATGACTCGGGCAAAGTGCTGGTGGAACTGCTCAACGATATTCTCGACCTGTCGAAATTCGATGCCGGCCAGCTCGAACTCGAACACATTCCGTTCGACCTCGGGTCGCTGATCGAAGACACCGCCAATCTGCTGTCGCAGAACGCCGCGCCCAGCGTCGAGTTGACCTGCCTGATCGATCCGCACTTTCCGGCGTTGGTGCTGGGGGATCCGACCCGCGTCCGGCAGATCGTCAGCAACCTGTTGTCCAACGCCCTCAAGTTCACCCGTTTCGGTCGGGTGGATGTGCGCCTTTCAACCTTTGAAGATGGCGTCAGAATCGAAGTCTGCGACACCGGTATCGGGATTGCCCAGGATGCTCAGGTCAAAATCTTCCAGCCTTTCACGCAGGCCGGCGCCGGCATAACCCGCCAATTTGGCGGCACCGGGCTGGGCCTGGCGCTGACCTATAACCTCTGCGAAGCGATGCAGGGGCGGCTGACCATCAGCTCGGAAGCGGGTTTCGGCAGCCAGTTCTGCGCCGACCTGCCGTTGCCCTGCCATACCCGGGCCATCGCCCCACAGCCGTTACCGGGCAAGGTCATTGCCGTCACCGCGGCCAACAGCGGCCTGGCGGAACTGCTGAAAAACCTGTTGCCCGGCTGGGGGCTCGACTATCAGCAACGGTCCATCGATGACTCGTTCATCGGCCTCGACCCGGACGTGCTGATCACCGACTGTCCCGAATGCCTGTTTGGCCTGCGCCCGACCCTCGACGCGCCTATCTTGCTGGTGACCGCCTATGGCAGCTTCATGCCCAGTGAAGAAGCCAACGCCCTGGCGCCCCTGCAACAGCAGGCTCGTCCTTTGGCGCGCAATGCGCTTTACCAGACATTGCGCCGGGTGCTGCTGCCCGAAAGCAACCTGATCAACGGTGCCCGGGTCGAAAACCTTACCCCCCAACGACGCGGACGTGTCCTGCTGGTCGAGGACAACCCGGTCAATCAATTGGTGGCCAAGGGCATGCTCGGCAAACTCGGTTGCGAGGTGATCGTCGCCGCTCACGGTGCCGAAGCCCTGGATCAGCTTGAGCACAGCGAATTCGACCTGGTGCTGATGGACTGCAACATGCCGGTGATGGATGGCTATGAAGCCAGCCGACAAATCCGTCGCAGCGGGCGCTGGCCACAACTGCCCATCGTGGCCTTGACTGCCAACGCCATGTCCGAGGAACGCGAACGCTGCCGTGTGGCGGGCATGAGCGATTACCTGGCCAAGCCCTTTCGCCGAGAAGAACTGGCCGCGTTGCTCGACCTGTGGATACCGACTACGACAGCGCTTTGATTTGCCCCAGCAGGTGATCGAGACCGTCGCGCAGATCATGCAGGCGATCCAGATCGACGCCGCTGTCGCACAGCAACCGGGCCTTGAGCGGCCCGACCTGATCACGCAAAGCCTTGCCGGTCGGCGAAAGACTCAGGTGCACTTCTCGCTCATCGCGCGCCGAACGCTGGCGCTGCACCAGTTGCAGCTGCTCAAGGCGCTTGAGCAACGGCGTCAGGGTGCCGGAATCCAGCGCCAGGCGTTCGCCCAGCGCCTTGACCGTCGGCTGCTCCGGCGCCGTTTCCTGCCATTCCCACAACACCAGCATCGCCAGGTATTGCGGATAGGTCAGGCCCAGTTGATCGAGCATCGGCTTGTAGGCGCGGATCACCGCCCGAGAAGCCGCATACAGCTTGAAGCAGAGCTGGCTGTCGAGCTTCAGCGAATCGACGGACAGGGTGTTCATTTGAGCAGGGCTTCGATCTCGCGGCTCAGGTCCTGCGGCTTGGTTGCCGGAGCGAAGCGCTTGACCAACTGGCCGTCCTTGCCGATCAGGAACTTGGTGAAGTTCCATTTGATGCCCTGGGAGCCGAGCACGCCCGGTGCACGTTTCTTCAATTGCACAAACAGCGGATGAGCACCGGCACCATTGACGTCAATCTTCTTGAACAGCGGGAAGGTGACACCGAAGTTCAACTCGCAGAATTCGGAAATCGCCCCTTCGTTACCCGGTTCCTGCTTGCCGAACTGATTGCAGGGAAAGCCGAGCACCACCAGGCCTTGATCCTTGTAGGTCTGCCACAATTCTTCGAGGCCTTTGTATTGCGGGGTAAAACCGCACTTGCTGGCGGTGTTGACCACCAGGACGGCTTTGCCGGCGAAATCGGCCAGGGTTTTCTGATCACCTTTGATGGTGGTCACCGGGATGGTCAGCAGGTTGTCGCTCATGGGTTTGGCTCGAATTGACGGAACAAGCCATGAACATAGCGAGCAATTGAATTGTGTGCAATTTAAATGTGCGGGGCGCCGGATATCTCCGGATATCTGTAGGAGCTAAGCCTGCTCGCGAAGGCGTCGGGTCAGTCACCATCTGTGCTGAATGTTGAGACGCCTTCGCGAGCAAGCTTCGCTCCTACATGGCTCGCATTACTCGCGCGATACCAGGTCCAGGCACACCGAATTGATGCAATAACGCAGACCGGTCGGCGGCGGGCCATCTGGGAACACGTGCCCCAGATGCGCGTCGCATTTGGCGCAAACCACTTCAGTGCGGATCATGCCGTGGCTGACATCACGGATCTCGACCATGGCGCTGTCGCCGATAGGCGCGTAGAAGCTCGGCCAGCCGCAGCCGGAGTCGAATTTGGTTTTGGCGTCGAATAGCGGCTCGTTGCAGCAGATGCAGTGGTAGACACCGTCAGTTTTGGTGTCGTTGTATTTGCCGGAGAACGGCCGTTCGGTGCCCTTGAGACGGCAAACGTTGTACTGCTCTGGATCGAGCATCGCCTTCCATTCTTCCAGGGTTTTATCCAACTTTTCCATCGTCACACCTCAGCAGCTGAAAAAGCCCGATCTGTACCTTTTCCACGGATCGGGCGGCACGTATGATTGCGCCTCGTCAAACGCCAGTCTGGCAGCCAGACCACGCGCATTCAAACGGATTTATGGGTGCTGCATCTCAAGGCGTCAGGCCTGTGTGAATACGCAGGATTCCCAGTACGGTAGTTCATACGCCGCCTGGATCGTTCATTTTCGGGAACACATCGCCATGCAGGTCAGCAAATCGAACAAGCTCGCCAACGTCTGCTACGACATTCGCGGCCCAGTGCTCAAGCACGCCAAACGCCTGGAAGAGGAAGGTCATCGCATCCTCAAGCTGAACATCGGCAACCCGGCGCCCTTTGGTTTCGAAGCGCCGGACGAAATCCTCCAGGACGTGATCCGCAACCTGCCGACCGCTCAGGGTTACAGCGACTCCAAAGGCCTGTTCAGCGCGCGCAAGGCTGTCATGCAGTACTACCAGCAAAAGCAGGTGGAAGGTGTCGGCATTGAAGACATCTACCTGGGCAACGGCGTTTCCGAACTGATCGTGATGTCGTTGCAGGCATTGCTGAACAATGGCGACGAAGTGCTGGTGCCAGCGCCTGACTATCCGCTGTGGACGGCTGCTGTGAGCCTGTCCGGCGGCAACCCGGTGCATTACCTGTGCGACGAGCAGGCCAACTGGTGGCCGGACCTGGCCGACATCAAGGCCAAGATCACCCCGAACACCAAGGCCCTGGTGATCATCAACCCGAACAACCCGACCGGCGCCGTGTATTCGAAAGAAGTGCTGCTGGGCATGCTGGAACTGGCACGCCAGCATAATCTGGTGGTGTTCTCCGACGAGATCTACGACAAGATCCTGTACGACGATGCCGTGCACATCTGCACCGCCTCCCTGGCGCCGGACCTGCTGTGCCTGACCTTCAACGGTCTGTCCAAGTCTTATCGTGTGGCCGGTTTCCGTTCCGGCTGGATCGCCATTTCCGGTCCGAAGCACCACGCCCAGAGCTACATCGAAGGCATCGACATGCTGGCCAACATGCGCCTGTGTGCCAACGTGCCAAGTCAGCATGCGATCCAGACCGCTCTCGGCGGTTACCAGAGCATCAATGACCTGGTGTTGCCGCACGGTCGCTTGCTGGAACAGCGCAATCGCACCTGGGAACTGCTCAACGATATTCCGGGCGTGAGTTGCGTGAAGCCGATGGGGGCGTTGTATGCGTTCCCGCGGATCGATCCGAAAGTCTGCCCGATCCACAATGACGAGAAGTTCGTGCTCGACCTGCTGCTCTCCGAAAAACTGCTGGTGGTGCAAGGCACGGCCTTCAACTGGCCTTGGCCGGATCACTTCCGTGTCGTGACCTTGCCACGGGTGGATGAACTGGACATGGCCATTGGCCGGATCGGTAACTTCCTCAAATCCTACCGCCAGTAAACTGAACTTCACCGTGCGACACGTGCATCGGTCGCACGGTGATTAATTCAGCAACATATCTTTGCCCCCTGTCAGCCATCACTGCTCCTGTCGCTTACTGAAGCCACGTTTTGGGGCCGCGTCTAACAACGACGGGGCCTGAGAGGCGAATTGGCTGTCAAACACCTCCCGCATCGCCGTCGGAATTGCCCTGCAAGCAGCTAGACTGTTGCTGTAGGACACAGTTTGAAATAGTCACTCGGTTGAATAGCCCGGTGCAGCACCTTATATACCCCGCAGTACGCTACATCTTTAGCATGAGGAGATTTCTACAACCATGATGCGCATCCTGCTGTTTTTGGCCACTAACCTGGCGGTCGTGCTGATTGCCAGCATCACCCTGAGCCTTTTCGGCTTCAACGGGTTCATGGCGGCCAACGGGGTTGATCTCAACCTCAATCAGCTGCTGATTTTCTGTGCGGTCTTTGGTTTCGCCGGTTCCCTGTTCTCGCTGTTCATCTCCAAGTGGATGGCGAAGATGAGCACCAGCACCCAAATCATCAGCCAGCCGCGCACACGTCACGAGCAATGGCTGCTGCAAACCGTCGAGCAACTGTCCCGCGAAGCCGGGATCAAGATGCCCGAAGTCGGGATTTTCCCCGCCTACGAGGCCAACGCGTTCGCCACGGGCTGGAACAAGAACGACGCACTGGTCGCGGTCAGCCAGGGTCTGCTCGAGCGTTTCTCGCCGGATGAAGTGAAAGCGGTCCTGGCCCACGAGATCGGCCACGTAGCCAATGGTGACATGGTCACCCTGGCGTTGATCCAGGGCGTGGTGAACACCTTCGTGATGTTCTTCGCCCGGATCATCGGCAACTTTGTCGACAAGGTGATCTTCAAGAACGAAGAAGGCCAGGGCATCGCCTACTATATCGCGACGATCTTCGCCGAACTGGTCCTGGGCATTCTGGCCAGCTCCATCGTCATGTGGTTCTCGCGCAAACGTGAGTTCCGTGCCGACGAAGCCGGTGCACGTCTGGCCGGTACCAGCGCAATGATTGGTGCCTTGCAACGCCTTCGTGCCGAACAGGGCCTGCCGGTGCACATGCCGGATACGCTGAATGCCTTTGGCATCAACGGCGGCATCAAACAAGGGTTCGCTCGTATGTTCATGAGCCACCCGCCGCTGGAAGAGCGTATTGACGCGTTGCGTCGTCGGGGCTGATAGCCCTCGCACTACGCGTTAAAAGAAAAGGCCCGCAGTGAATGCGGGCCTTTTTTTGTCTGCTGATTTTTGCGCTGTTCATTCGGGCCCCATCGCGAGCAAGCTCGCGATGGTCCAGTGAAGCCACTACAAATCTACCGGCTGGAAACCCGATAAACCCGCTCTTCAAGCCGAGTAACGCCACTTTCGATAAACTTCCAGCTCTCGCCCAATACGTCCTGGTCTTCCAGAATCTTCAGCTCCCAGGTTGCCCCGAACAACCGTTGCACTTCGTCATCGGGCACGGCAAACGGTGGGCCTTCCTTCTGTGCCTGGTCGTAATCCAGAGTAATCAAAAGCCCGAGCGAATCCTTCGGCAGAATCCGCTTCAAATGCTCGGCGTATTGCTCACGCATCGGCGGCGGCAACGCGATCAATGCCGCGCGGTCGTACAGCGCGCTGCAATCGGCGACATCGCCGGCCGTCAACGCGAAGAAGTCGCCGCACCAGACCTCGATCGAACCCGCCCGATAGACCGTGAAAGGCCCCTGGTCGCTGACGTCCGGATCAAATTGATGCTCGTGGAAGAAGTCTTCCACCGCCTTTTCCGACAATTCGATGCCCAACACCTCGTGACCGCATTTCGCCAGCCAGAGCAGATCCAGGCTTTTCCCACATAGCGGCACCAGGACGCGCGCGCCCTCCTCCCGGCCCAGCTGCGGCCAGTAACGTTGCAGATATGGATTCACTTCCGGCAGGTGAAAGCCGATCTGATTCGACGTCCACCGCTTGTGCCAAAACTCCGGCTGCATAATTAATCCCGAAAATTCGATCAAAAGACCCTAAAACTTATATTAGATTTAGATCAATGATCTGACTGAAGATGCTGCCATCTTACCCCTCAGGAGCTCTTTCATGTTCCCCAGCCTGTACATATCCCATGGCTCGCCCATGTTGGCACTGGAACCGGGTGCCAGCGGGCCCGCCCTCGCTCGCCTGGCCGCCGAAATGCCGAAACCGGAAGCCATCGTGATCGTCTCTGCGCACTGGGAAAGTAACGACTTGCTGGTCAGTGGCAATCCCCGGCCTGAAACCTGGCACGATTTCGGCGGCTTCCCGAAAGCACTGTTCGAAGTGCAATACCCGGCGCCCGGCAATCCTCAACTGGCTGGCGAGGTGGTCGAGTTACTGCAGGCCGACAACCTGCCGGCACGGATCGATACCAAACGCCCCTTCGACCACGGCGTCTGGGTGCCTTTGTCGTTGATGTATCCGCAGGCCGACATCCCGGTGGTGCAAGTCTCGCTGCCCACCCGTGGCGGCCCTGCCCTGCAAACCCGGGTCGGCCATGCCTTGGCCAGCCTGCGCGAACACGGCGTGTTGTTGATCGGCTCCGGCAGCATCACCCATAACCTGCGTGAACTGGACTGGCACGCCGGCCCGGAAAGTGTCGAACCGTGGGCCCGGACGTTCCGTGACTGGATGATTGAAAAACTCGCTGCCAACGATGAAGCCGCACTGCACGATTATCGTCAGCAGGCGCCAAACGCAGTGCGCAATCATCCCAGCGATGAGCATTTGCTGCCGTTGTACTTTGCTCGCGGGGCTGGGGGTGAGTTCAGCGTTGCCCATCAAGGGTTCACCATGGGTGCGCTGGGGATGGACATCTACCGTTTTGACTGACAGGTAGACCGAGGCGTCCCCTTCGCGATCGGGCTCGCTCCTACAGGGGATCACAATCCAATGTGGGAGCGAGCCTGCTCGCGATTGGGGCAACTCGATGCCCAGTCCAGGCACAAACAGCAGGCCAAAAAAAATCCCCGAACCAGTCGGGGATTTTTTATGTTCGATCAATCAGCCCGAGAGCGGATCAATCTTCGCGATAGCGACGCAGCTTCAACTGCTTACCGGCAACGCGAGTGTCCTTCAGCTTGGTCAGCAGACGCTCCAGACCATCTTCCGGCAGCTCGACGAGGCTGAAGCTGTCACGCACCTGGATGCGACCGATTGCTTCGCGAGCCAGGCCACCCTCGTTGAGGATAGCGCCCAGCAGGTTCTTGGCAGCGATGCCATCGCGCGCACCCAGCGCGGTACGGCAACGAGCACGACCTTCGGCCAACGGAACCGGAGCACGACGCTCACGATCACCACGGTCCGGACGATCACCGGTGCGCTCTGGACGATCGCCACGCGGTGCGTTGTTCGGCACCAGTGGACGTTCTTTCTCGATCGCGGCCAGGGTCAGCGCCTGAGCGTTGGTTGCCTTGCGCAGCAGAGCAGCGGCCAGTGCACGCGGGGTGCAACCGATGTCGGCAGTCAGGCGATCCAGCAGATCACCGTGGGTCGATTCAGCATCAGCTACCAGTGGCGACAGGCTGTTGGTCAGTTTCTTGATGCGGGCATCGAGAACGGCCTGAGCATCCGGCAGGCGGACTTCGGCAACTTTCTGACCGGTTACACGCTCGATCACTTGCAGCATGCGGCGCTCACGCGGAGTCACCAGCAACAGTGCACGACCTTCGCGACCGGCACGGCCAGTACGGCCGATACGGTGAACGTAGGACTCTGGATCGTACGGCATGTCAACGTTGAATACGTGAGTGATGCGCGGAACGTCCAGGCCACGAGCAGCAACGTCGGTCGCCACAACGATGTCCAGACGGCCATCCTTGAGGGATTCGATCACGCGCTCACGTTGGTTCTGAGCAATGTCACCGTTCAGCGCAGCGGCTTTGTAGCCTTTGGCTTCCAGGGCACTGGCCAGGTCCAGGGTCGCTTGCTTGGTGCGCACGAACATGATCAGGGCGTCGAAGTCTTCCACTTCCAGCAGGCTCAATACAGCCGAGGTCTTCTGGTCAGCGTGAACCAACAGGTGAGCCTGTTCGATCGCGGTAACGGTCTGAGTCTTGGTCTGGATCTTCACGTGTTGCGGATCGCGCAGATGGCGTTCGGCAATGGCACGGATCGACTGCGGCAGGGTGGCCGAGAACAACACGGTCTGACGGGTTGGCGGCAGAGCCTTGAAGATAACTTCGAGGTCGTCCATGAAACCCAGTTTGAGCATTTCGTCCGCTTCGTCCAGAACCAGGTGGTTCACGGTCGACAGGACTTTTTCGTCACGACGCAGGTGGTCGCACAGACGGCCCGGCGTGGCGACAACGATCTGTGCGCCATTACGGATTGCTTTCAGTTGTGGGCCCATCGGGGCGCCGCCGTAAACGGCCACAACGGTAACGCCCGGCATTTGCTTGGCGTAGGTTTCGAAAGCGGTTGCTACTTGCAGCGCCAACTCACGGGTTGGCGCCAGGATCAGGGCTTGCGGCTCGCGCTTAGCAGGATCGATGCGGTGCAGGATCGGCAGGGCGAACGCGGCGGTTTTACCCGTACCGGTTTGCGCCTGACCAATCATGTCGTGACCGGCCATGATGATCGGGATCGATTGCTGCTGAATAGCCGAAGGCTCTTCGTAGCCAGTCGCGATGACGGCTGCAAGAATGTTCGGATTAAGATTAAAAGCGGCGAAGCCGCCGGTTTCCTGGGTCATGGGTCTGCCTCTAAGTGCATCCGCAAAGACCCATGCTCCAAAGCTGCGCATGCCGTGTAAGACTCAAGAGTCGCCCTGGCTGCTTTGTCGGCGGGGATTTGCGAAAACGAATGAATGAAAAAGATTCGTCAAGGGAGAGTCCGCTGTGCGGACGTGCAGCCGAAGCTGACTTCGGGAAATTGCGCTACCTAAACGCGGCCCGGTTAAAGGCCGGCGCGCACTATACCGGAAATCGCCCAAAAAGGGAGCATTATTTGTCGGAAAACTGACGTATACACCGTTATGTCACACGCTTTGCAGATAATCGTGCAACGGTCTATTTTTCAAAGGCCCGGCCCTGCTGGCGATGGCGCTAAAACGGTTCATCCTTGTGACGCAGACCAGCGGTTTTGACCTGCGGCCTGGCACACCCTTCCCGCCCGAGGAAATACTCCATGAATCAGCCCGACTCCAGTCGTGTCACCCGTGAAAAACACGGCCATGTCCTGATGATCGGCCTGGATCGGGTGGCCAAGCGCAATGCCTTCGACCTCGATCTGCTCAACGCACTGAGCCTGGCTTACGGCGAGTTCGAGGCCGACAGCGAAGCGCGGGTGGCGGTGGTGTTCGCTCATGGCGAGCACTTCACCGCCGGGCTCGACCTGATCAATGCCAGTGCGGCCCTCGCAGAGGGCTGGCAGGCACCGCCCGGCGGTTGCGATCCGTGGGGCGTGTTTGCCGGGCCCCGAGTGAGCAAACCGGTGATTGTCGCCGCGCAAGGCTACTGCCTGACCATTGGCATCGAGCTGATGCTGGCCGCCGACATCAACCTCTGCGCCAGCAACACCCGTTTTGCCCAGAAGGAAGTGCAGCGCGGGATCTTCCCCTTCGGCGGTGCCACGTTGCGCCTGCATCAAGTCGCCGGCTGGGGCAATGCCATGCGCTGGCTGCTGACTGGCGATGAATTTGATGCGCATGAAGCGTTGCACCTGGGGTTGGTGCAGGAAGTCATGGCCAGCGAGGATCTGCTGCCACGGGCCATTGAATTGGCTGAGCGGATCGCCCGGCAGGCGCCGTTGGGGGTTCAGGCGACGTTGATGTCTGCCCGGCAGGCGCGATACGAAGGGGAAACTGCGGCGGCGCAGGCATTGCCGCCGCTGGTGAAGAAGTTGCTGGCGAGTGAGGATGCCCGGGAAGGTGTGCGGTCGATGATCGAAAAGCGGCCGGGGGTCTTCAAGGGCTGCTGACAGATTTGCTTTTGTGGCGAGGGGGCTTACTCCCGCTGGGCTGCGAAGCGGCCCCAAAATCTTCGCAATCAATGCAAATCTTGTGAGTGCTGCGCACTCAAGCGGGAGCAAGCTCCCTCGCCACAAGGCCTCATTGCATCAAGTCGCCGGGCGAATCGCCTTGATCAACGACTGCAACGAATACCCCAACCGCGGCGCCAGCCCTTCGGCCCGGGCAAGCAGTCCATTCATGTCCAGTTCCTGATCCAGCTCCGAAGGCACGATCAGAATCACATTGCCCTCCTTCACCGGCAGCTCCCAGTAATGCCGGTGATAGAGCCCGCGCAACAATGCAGCACCCAAGGGTTTGCCGTCGTCGGTGGCCCATTGATTGATCACCAGCCAGCCGCCCGGATTCAAGCGTTTCTGACAGTTTTCCAGGAAGCTCCAGGCCAGATGCCCGACACCGGGACCGACATCGGTATAAAGGTCGACGAAGATCAAGTCCGCCGGTTCAGCGGTATCGAGCAACTCCAGCGCATCGCCGACGCGGATGTACAAACGCGGATCATCATCGAGTCCCAGGTATTCGATGGCCAGACGCGGTACGTCGGGGCGCAACTCGATGGCTTCGACATCTTCAAGGGGCAGAAACTTGAGGCACGCCTGGGTCAGCGTGCCGGCGCCGAGGCCAAGAAACAGCGCGCTTTCCGGCTGTTCGTGGCACAGCGCGCCAATCAGCATCGCCCGGGTGTAATCGTACTCGAGCCAGCTCGGGTCAGCCGTGAACACGCAGCTCTGCTCGATGGCATCACCGAACTCGAGAAATCGGTAATCGGCCACCTCCAGCACGCGAATCACGCCGAACTCATCCTGTACCTCGGCGAGCAAATGCTCGACGCGCTCCTCAGTCATTTCGTCTCCTGATCGTCGCCTGGCCCGGCAACGCGATAATCCGCAACATGAAGCGGCAAAGGCGCGATTGTCCGCGAAGCAACCGGAACAGGTCACGCACTAATTTGCTGATAACATGAACGTCCGAGCGTTAAACAACCGAGACCGTGATGAGCCAACCCTGGAGCCCTGACAGCTGGCGTGCCCTGCCGATCCAGCAACAACCCCTTTACCCCGACGCCGCGCATTTGCGTCAAGTCGAGCAGACCCTGGCCAGCTACCCGCCGCTGGTGTTTGCCGGTGAAGCCCGGGAGTTGCGCCGTCAGTTCGCTGAAGTCACCCAGGGCCGCGCGTTTCTGTTGCAGGGTGGCGATTGCGCCGAAAGCTTCGCCGAGTTCTCGGCCGCAAAAATTCGCGACACCTTTAAAGTCCTGCTGCAGATGGCGATTGTCATGACCTTCGCCGCGGGTTGCCCGGTGGTCAAGGTCGGGCGCATGGCCGGCCAGTTCGCCAAGCCTCGCTCGGCCAACGATGAAACCATCGACGGTGTAACCCTCCCCGCCTACCGTGGCGACATCGTCAACGGCATCGGTTTCGATGAAAAAAGCCGCGTGCCGGACCCGGAGCGCTTGCTCCAGTCCTACCACCAGTCCACCGCAACCCTGAACCTGCTGCGCGCTTTCGCCCAAGGCGGTTTTGCCGACCTGCATCAGGTGCACAAATGGAACTTGGACTTCATCGCCAACTCGGCGCTGGCTGAAAAATACAGCCACTTGGCCGATCGCATCGATGAAACCCTGGCCTTCATGCGCGCTTGCGGCATGGACAGTTCGCCACAACTGCGCGAAACCAGTTTCTTCACGGCCCACGAAGCGCTGCTGCTGAATTACGAAGAAGCCTTCGTGCGCCGCGACAGCCTGACCAACGATTACTACGATTGCTCAGCGCACATGCTGTGGATCGGTGACCGCACCCGTCAACTCGACGGCGCCCACGTCGAATTCCTGCGTGGCGTGAATAATCCGATCGGGGTAAAGGTCGGCCCGAGCATGAACCCCGAAGACCTGATTCGCCTGATCGACGTGCTGAATCCGGACAACGACCCAGGCCGCTTGAATTTGATCGCCCGCATGGGCGCGAACAAGGTTGGCGATCACTTGCCGGCGTTGATCCGCGCGGTGCAGCGTGAAGGCAAGCAGGTGCTCTGGAGCTCGGACCCGATGCACGGCAACACCATCAAGGCCAGCAGCGGTTACAAGACCCGCGACTTTGCGCAGATCCTCGGTGAGGTGAAGCAATTCTTCCAGGTTCATGAAGCGGAAGGCAGTTACGCCGGCGGTATCCATATCGAGATGACCGGGCAGAACGTGACCGAGTGCATTGGTGGTGCCCGACCAATCACTGAAGACGGGTTGTCGGACCGTTACCACACCCATTGCGATCCGCGGATGAATGCCGATCAGTCGCTGGAATTGGCGTTCCTGATTGCCGAGACGCTGAAGCAAGTTCGGCGCTGAATCGCGTCGCGCCATTCGCGGGCAACGGCCTCGCGCCTACAGGATTGCGTTGAATCAGTAGGAGCGAGGCTTGCCCGCGAAGGCGCCCGCTCAGCCAACCTGAATCTGTGCCAACGCCACCCGCAAGCGCGCCGCACTCGCCCGCGGGCAATTGAGCTGAACCTGCTCAAGCCCCAGCCAATCCGCCATTTGCCGCAGATTGACGGCCAACGCCAACATCCCTGCCTCGTCCAGCCCTGGCTCCTCTTCATGCACGGCATGCACCGCCAGCCGGCCCAACGCTCGTTCGGCACGCAGATCAACCCGCGCGGCAATCCGCTCATTGTGCAAAAACGGCAGTACGTAATAGCCGTAGACCCGTTTGTCCTGGGGCGTGTAAATCTCCAGTCGATAACGGAAATCGAACAACCGCTCGGTGCGGCTGCGCTCCCAGATCAACGAGTCAAAAGGCGATAGCAAGGCACTGGACTCGACCTTGCGCGGCACTTTCGGCTCGGGCAAGCAGTAGGCCGGTTGACGCCAGCCCTGAACCTCGCAGGCCAGTAATTCACCCATCTCTATCAGTTCAGCCAGACGCGGCCGGCTGTCTGCCGGGTTCAGGCGAAAATAATCGCGCAGGTCCTTTTCCGTGCCGACACCTAATGCCGTCGCCGCATGCAGCAACAGCCCGCGCTGGGCCTCGGCCTCACTGAGCAAAGGCTGTTGCAGAACCGCTGAAGGAATCACCCGCTCCGGCAAATCATACAACCGCTCGAATCCGCGGCGACCGGCGACCGTGACTTCACCAGCGGCGAACAGCCATTCCAGCGCATGTTTTTCAGCGCTCCAGTCCCACCATGGCCCGGCCCGCTCCTGACGGGTCGACAGACTTCCAGCCCCCAGAGCGCCAAGTGCCTGCACCGAGGCCAGCACTCGGCGAATCGTGTCCTGCTGCTCGCGACCGAAACGCGCCAGTTGCTGGTAGATGTCTTCGCCACGTGTTGCACGCTGCATGCGCCAGCGCATCAAGGGGTACATCGACATAGGCAGCAACGAAGCTTCATGGCCCCAATACTCGAATAACGTGCGACGTCGGCCCTGACTCCAGGCAGCCTGATCGAGCAAATCGGGGGAGTAATTTCCGAGGCGGGAAAACAAGGGAAGGTAGTGCGAGCGCACCAACGCATTGACCGAATCGATCTGCAGAATGCCCAGCCGTTCGATCAGCCGGTTGAGCTGAACCGGTTTGATCGCCGCTGGCGGTTGCCGCCCGTTGAACCCTTGGGCGGCCAGCGCCAGACGTCGAGCCTGTTTGTTGGAAAAGGACAGCGTTGCGGGCATGAATACCTCCGTGTCTGCTCGCAACCTACCTCACCAGAGAGGGGTTTGTGTAGCGATGGCCTCATCATTTATGCATCGGATCATCCCAGAACGGCCTGACCGATTCATGTTCGACATCGGCACGACTCACGCCAATGTCCTTCAGTGCTTCGTCGCTCAAACTTGCCAGCAGCTCACGTTCACGGTGAAGTTCGTACCAGCGACTAAACTTGTGCAGCAGATCGGATACCGCGTGGATTGAGAATTTTTCTTCCGTTACATGCTCGTTATGACCTTTCATCTTGTTGCCCTCCTTTAGGGATGGCTCAAGTCTCGCCTCAGCGCTAAGATCAATCCAACGAATGTTTCTGATGGTAACCATCTCGGAGATTGATGGATGTCGGCGTACCCAAGTATCGATACTGACGTGCTACGCACCTTTGTCGCCATTGCCGACCAGGGTGGTTTTACCCGTGCCGGAGAAATGGTCAACCGCACGCAGTCAGCGGTGAGCATGCAGATGAAGCGTCTGGAAGAAGACGTGTTGCAGCGCCAGCTGTTCGAACGTGATGGACGCCAGGTCAAGTTGACCGCCGAGGGCCAGGTATTGCTGGGTTACGCGCGGCGCATCCTCAAACTCCACAGCGAAGTTTTCAACACCCTGCGCGAGCCGCACATGGTCGGCACCGTGCGCATCGGCACGCCCGACGATTACGTCATGCGTTTCCTGCCGGGGATCCTGTCGCGTTTCGCCAAGTTTTACCCGTTGATCCAGATCGAGGTTCACTGCGAATCAACCAAACAACTGTTGCAACGCCAGGACCTGGACTTGTCCATCGTCACCCGCGAGCCCGGTACTGAAATCGGCCAGTTGCTGCGCAAGGAGCGTTTCGTCTGGGCCGAAGCACAATGCTTCAACGCCCACGAGCAGACGCCATTGCCCCTGGCGATGTTCAACAGTGATTGTTTCTGCAGGCTGTGGGCGTGTAATGCGCTGGACGCCATGGGGCGCGATTACCGCATCGCCTACAACAGTTCGAGCCTGTCGGCGTTAATGGCTGTGGTCAGTGCGGGCCTCGCGGTAACTGCGCAACTGGAAAGCCTGATCACGCCGGACATGCGCATCCTGGGGGAAGCCGAAGACCTGCCGCTGTTGCCGGAAGCCTGCATCATGCTGGTGCGCAATCTGCACAACCCGTCCCCGATCACCGAGTGCCTGGCCGAGCACATCGTCGAAGGCTTCAAACTTTAAACGCGAGCATCACCGCGCACAGCACCAGGAACCCGCAGAACAACCCGCGCAATAGCCGCTCCGGCATGGCGTGGGCGATCTTCACGCCCCAGCTGATGCTCATCAACCCGCCGACAGCCAACGGCAACCCGATCATCCAGTCCACTTGGTGATGCACGGCGTAAGTCACCAGTGTGACGCCGGTGCTGGGCAGAGCCAGGGCCAGCGACAAGCCTTGGGCCACCACCTGAGAGGTGCCGAACAGGCTGGTCAGCACCGGCGTCGCCACCACCGCACCGCCAACCCCGAACAACCCGCCCATGGTGCCGGATGCCGCGCCCAGCACGCCCAACCATGGCCAGGAATAACGCATTTGTGCAGAGGCCGGTGCGTTGGCGGTGAACATGCGCACCAGGTTGTAGGTCGACAGGGCAATCAGAAATGCAACAAACCCCACGCGCATGGTTTGCGCGTCAATGCCTACCGCCCAAATCGACCCGATCCAGGCGAAGCAAAAGCCCATTGCGGCCAATGGCAGTGCATGGCGCATTTCGATGCGGTTGCGCTGGTGATAGCGCCACAACGCCAGCATCACGTTGGGCACCACCATGACCAACGCCGTGCCCTGGGCAATTTGCTGATCGAGACCGAACAGCACGCCTAGTAGCGGAATCGCGATCAAACCACCGCCAATGCCGAATAGCCCACCGAGAGTTCCCAGGGCGGCGCCGAAGACCAGATACATCACAAACTCAATCACAGACGATTTTCCTTTTATCAGGCCATTCATCCTACGCAGTCGGCGCTGGCAGGGAAACGCACAGCAACGCACAATGGCTGTGCCAACTTCGCACAAGCGCTGACACACCATGAACCCGAATCAATTGACCGATCAACTCGGCCTGTTCCTTGATGTGCTGGAAACGGGGAGCTTTTCCGCGGCCTCCCGGCGACATCCGCTGACGCCTTCGGCGGTGGCGCGACGTATCGACAGCCTGGAAAACGCAGTCGGCAGCCAGTTGTTCATTCGCAGCACCCACGCGGTGCGTGCTACTCCTGCTGGCCTGGCGTTCGCCGAGCGGGCGCGACGGATTGTGGCGGAACTGCGCCTGGCCCGCGCCGAAGCCGTATCCCTGAGCAGTGCGCCGGAGGGCTTGATCCGCATCGATGCGCCAGCGGCGTTCGGCCGACGGCACTTGGCGCCGGTGATTGCCGACTTCCTGATGCTCTATCCGGGCCTCGACGTGCAATTGCATTTGATCGACAGTTTTGTCGACATGCAGGGGCTGAACCTGGGGAAGGTGGATCTGGTGCTGCGCGCAGGTCAAATGGCCGACACCCGTCTGGTGGCCACGCCGCTGGCAAGTATGGTGCGCATTGCCTGTGCCAGCCCGCAATACCTGAAACGCCGCGGCGTCCCGACCGAACCGACGCAGTTGATCGAACATGACGGCCTTGACTGGGACGGCCTGGCCCCACCCTTTGCCTGGCGCTTTGAGCGCGACGGGCACCTGCACCTGCATCGCCCGGCGCGCATCCGCATGAGTGCCAACAATGCCGAAGCACTGGTCTGTGGGGCGTTGGCGGGGCTGGGCATCGCGCATTTGCCGACCTGGCTGGCCAGCGAGTACCTTTTGCGTGGCGAGTTGCTGCCGCTGTTTTGTGAAAACGGCTTGCCTCCACCGGAGACCACCGGCATCTATGCATTACGTCTTGAGCAACAACCCAACTCCCGAAGCCGCTTGTTGCTGGAGTATCTGAAAACCCGCTTCAGCCCGATTCCGCCGTGGGACCTGGCACTGCAAAACACCCTGGACCGGCATTAGTCTAGAATTGTCTGGTGCATTAAAGATTCGCCCGCTAGATTCATGACGATCACTGATCAAGGCTTTGAAATGACCACCGAACGCACCACCCCGGATAACTGCGACCCGCTGCTGCTGGATAATCAGGCTTGTTTCGCCCTGCATTCCACCTCGCTGCTGATGACCAAGGTCTACAAGCCGTTGCTGCAAGCGCTGGGCCTGACCTATCCGCAGTATCTGGCGATGATGGTGTTGTGGGAGCGGGACGGGCTGACCGTAGGCGAAATCAGCACGCGACTGCTGACAGACCCCGGCTCACTGACCCCCTTGCTCAAACGCCTGGAGGTCGAAGGATTGCTCAGTCGCACCCGCAGCCGAGAGGATGAACGGGTGGTGATCGTCGAGCTGACCGAACAGGGCCGTGCGTTGCGCGACAAGGCACGCAGCATTCCCCAGTGCATCCTCGGTGCAAGCGGAATGACGCTTGAGAGATTGCAAAAACTGCAAGCGGAGCTGCAAGAGCTGCGTAGCAATCTGCAAGACAGCCTTTAATCCCTCAATCCCCCCAAATCCCTGTGGGAGCGAGCCTGCTCGCGATTGCAGTGTGTCATTGAGCATTGATACTGACTGACACTCCGTCATCGCGAGCAGGCTCACTCCCACATTTGTTTTTGTGGTGTCCCAGTTGATCGGGTTGCTTCCTTCGAAAAAATCTTCCGCTAAAAAATCCTGCCGCGACCGCTCTAACTCAGCACATCCAATCCGCGTCCCCCTTCAAGCCAAAACTTTTTCAAAAAATATCTTGCGCACTAACTATTAGCGCGATAGATTCATCTCGCACTTACTTAGCGCGCAAACATTTAGCGCAAACATTTAGCGCAAACAAATCAAATCTGAACGAGGCTCACACCATGCAAACTCTCTACACCGCAATCGCAACCTCCACTGGCGGCCGTGACGGTCGTGCGGTTTCCAGTGACAACATCCTCGACGTCAAACTCGCCACCCCGAAAGAACTTGGTGGTGCCGGCGGCGCAGCGACCAACCCCGAGCAATTGTTCGCCGCCGGCTACTCCGCCTGCTTCATCGGCGCGCTGAAATTCGTCGCCAGCCAGACCAAACGCAGCATCCCGAACGACGCGTCGATCACCGCCCATGTCGGCATCGGCCAGATCCCTGGCGGTTTCGGCCTGGACATCGACCTGCACATCAGCCTGCCAGGTCTTGAACAAGCCGACGCGCAAAGCCTGGTCGAGGCGGCTCACCAAGTCTGCCCGTACTCGAACGCGACCCGTGGCAACGTCGATGTGCGCCTGCACGTCACCGTCTAACCGCCGACTACCAGGCCCGAACAGGAAATGAACATGAACACTTTCAGCAAAGTCTTGACCGGCACCCTTCTCGCTATGTCCATCAGTAACGCGTTCGCAGGTGATGGGGTTGAACACAACACCCAGGCGTTCCTCGACGTTCTGAATGCCGGCACCGGCAAACCGATGGAACAACTCACCCCCATAGAAGCCCGTGCGGTGCTGGTGGGTGCGCAAGCCTCGGTGAAACTGACGCTGCCAAAAGCCGATGTCAGCGAGAAGACCATCCAGGTCGACGGCCAACCGCTCAGCCTGACCATCGTCCGGCCGGCCGGTGTCAAGGGCGAGCTGCCAGTGTTCATGTTCTTCCACGGCGGCGGATGGGTGCTGGGAGATTTCCCGACCCACGAACGTCTGGTACGCGACCTGGTGACGGGGTCGGGTGCAGCAGCGGTGTTCGTCAATTACACCCCGTCCCCGGAAGCGCATTATCCGGTGGCGATCAACCAGGCCTACGCCGCGACCAAATGGGTGGCCGAGCACGGTAAAGAGATCAACGTCGACGGCAAACGCCTGGCCGTGGCCGGCAACAGCGTCGGTGGCAACATGGCAGCCGTGGTTGCACTGATGGCCAAAGACAAGGGCACGCCGGCGATCAAGTTCCAAGTGCTGCTGTGGCCGGTGACCGATGCCAGCTTCGAAACCGCGTCCTACAACCAGTTTGCCGAGGGTCACTTCCTCACCAAAAACATGATGAAGTGGTTCTGGGACAACTACACCACCGACGCCAAACAACGTAACGAGATCTACGCCTCGCCGCTGCGGGCCACCACCGCGCAACTGAAGGGCTTACCGCCTGCGCTGGTGCAGACAGCCGGTGCCGACGTGTTGCGCGATGAAGGTGAAGCCTATGCCCGCAAACTCGACGAGGCGGGTGTGCCGGTCACATCGGTTCGTTACAACGGGATGATTCACGACTACGGCTTGCTTAACGTAGTGAGCCAGGTGCCGGCGGTACGGTCGGCGATGCTGCAAGCGTCCGAAGAACTCAAGCAACACCTGAAATAACACCGCCCCCTGTAGGAGCGAGGCTTGCCCGCGAAAGCGTCGTGTCAGTCGACATCGATGTTGAATGACACGACGCCTTCGCGGGCAAGCCTCGCTCCTACAGGGGCGGGTGTTTCAGACAGGCACAAAAAAGCCCGACTCAATGGTCGGGCTTTTTCATTCCTGAAGCTGTGCTTATTTAGCACGGCCTTTGTAGGAACCGCCTTCGCGGGTATCGATCTCGATCATGTCGCCGATTTCGATGAAGTCGGCAACCGACAGCTCGGTACCGTTCTTCAGTTTGGCAGGCTTCATCACCTTGCCGGAAGTGTCACCGCGAGCGGAACCTTCGGTGTAGTCAACCTGACGCACGATAGTGGTCGGCAGTTCTACGGAAACCAGACGCTCTTCGAAGAAGATCGCTTCGCAAACATCGGTCATGCCTTCTTCAACGAAAGGCAGAACGGCTTCGATGTCTTCAGCGTTCAGTTCGTACATGGTGTAGTCAGTGGTGTCCATGAACGTGTAGGTGTCGCCGCTGATGAAGGACAGGGTCGCTTCTTTGCGGTCGAGGATTACGTCGTCCAGTTTGTCGTCAGCGCTGTAAACGATCTCGGTCTTGTAACCGGTCAGCAGGTTTTTCAGCTTGGTCTTCATGATCGCGCTGTTACGACCGGATTTGGTGAATTCAGCTTTCTGAACCAGCCAAGGATCGTTTTCGAGACGGATCACGGTACCGGGTTTCAGTTCTTTACCAGTTTTCATTGCGAATATCCGAATTTGGATGGGATTTACAAAAATCTAGGCCGCGTATCATATCCAATTTACATAAAACTGTACCAGCGCCGCGGCAAGATCGGCCTGCAAGGCCTGTTCCAGACACCACGTCTCGGCGTGTTTTTGCAGCTCGGGCCAGTGTTTACGGGTCGCAAGCCAGTGGTCGGACATATCATGACCCGCATTCCACGCACGCCAAAGACCGCTGATCGCCTCGCCGGCAGGCTCGGACAGGCCTTTCGTGTACAGCGTCAGGAAGGCGTCGAGCTTGTCCAGGTGGATGTCTTCGTCCTGCTGATAGATGTGCCAGAGCAGCGGCCGCCCTGCCCATTGCGCGCGGACAAAGGAATCTTCACCGCGCACGGCGTTGAAATCGCAACACCAGAGCACGTGATCGTATTGATCCTGTCGGACGAACGGCAGGATTTGTACGGTCAATTGATCTCGCACATGCAACGCACCGGCGGCCAATCCGTCGACGCCCAGCCAGCGTGCGACATCCCCGAGAATCCGGCCTTCGGGCACCAACAGATGCGTGGGTGTCGAATCGACGGCCATCACGTCCAGCCAACTGGCCAAGCCGCTATTTTCGTAGGCAAATAGCGAGATCAGTTGGGCATTGGGCGCGCGATCAATCCCAAGGCCTTGCAGGAATGCTCGCTGCGCCTCGGGGTCTTGCTGAAACTGCCTGCGACGTTCAAGCAAACCGCTTTCACGCAGCAAGCCGCCCGTGCCTTTCTGGAACCCCGGAAAGAAGAAGTACTTCTGCACATTCTTGTACTTCACCGACGGCAAACCGTGACAACCGATCACCCAGTCTTCGGCGCTCAGGTAGTCGAGGTTCATCCACAGCGGCGGCTTTTCCCGCGAAGCCATGGCGTCCATGTAAGGGCCCGGCAACTGGCAGGCGAACGCGGCGATCACCACATCTGCGGCTTCAGCGGGTTGCCATTCGGTGGGCCACTGACGCACCTCCACACCCTGCTGCCATTGCTGCGTGGCGCTGATGTCGATTTCAGGACAGATACGTTCAAAGGCCCGCAGGTCATCGACCCACAACCGCACCGCCACGGCATGCTCGGCCACCAACTGTCGGGCCAGGCGCCAGGTCACGCCGATGTCGCCAAAGTTGTCGACCACGGTGCAAAAAATATCCCAGCGCCAGCGGTTTTTCACTTGAGGCATTTCAGGCATTCCAGGCTCCCGTTGGCAAAGGCGCCGATTGTCCGCATAAATTACCTCACGCAGAAGAGCCGACGGCGATTAATCTTCGTGCGACAATCGCCATTTGCCCGCGACCACCCGCCAGGAGGCAGCCATGCCCTACCGTCCCGCCCCGCGCCGCCCGTTGCCGATTCAGCTCAATGCGCTGCAATTGACCGGCAGCATTGCCCTCGGTCTGTGGCTTGGATTCCTCGCAATTGCGCTGACCTGCTGGCTCGCCTCGCGCCTGCTGTTCAGCGAGCAACTCGCGCCGGTCGCAGCCGCTGTAGAGCAACTGGCCAAGCCGCCAGTGGTAGTGCAGCCGGTGCCGGACATCCCGGCGCAAAGCCCGCTGTTCGAACAGTACGAAGAGAACCTGCGCAAGAACGAGCAGCAGCAACGCATGGATCAGGCCCGCAGCAGCGGTCGCAACCTGTCCAATCCGAAATGCCAGTTCTGGCTGCAACAGGACCAGACCGCTCCGAGCGAAAAAAGCCGCGCCAATGTCCTGCAATTCTGCGACTGATCATGAATAAGCAAACCGTCCACCAACTGATTCTCGACAAGCTTCGAATCGATCTCGACATCGCCGAACGTGCCGCGCAAACCGCTTACGAAACCGCGACCCACGAAGAAAACATCGCCGAAAACAAGTACGACACGTTGGGGTTGGAGGCGTCTTATCTGGCGGCCGGACAGGCCAGGCGTGTCGAAGAAATCAGGCAGTCACTCGTGCTTTGCCAAAACCTGGCCTTGCGCCCGTATGACCCACAACGCGGGATCGAAGTGGGCGCCCTGCTCGGCCTGGAAGACGAAAAGGGTCGTGAGCAGTGGCTGTTTCTGGCGCCTGACGCAGCGGGTCTGAAAGTCGATATGGTCGGACAGATGATCACCGTCATCACCCCTCGCTCACCGCTGGGTAAAAGCCTGCTGGGCAAGTTCGAAGGGGACGAGGTAGAGATTCTGGTGGCGGGCGCTCGGCAACAGTTTGCTGTTACCGAGGTGATTTAAAAGGGATCAGTGGACCGGCAGTTCGACGCCGTCGAACAGCTCTTCCAACTCCTGCTTGTTGTGGCACTGAATGGCCTTGGCCATGACTTCGCGGGTCAGGTGCGGCGCGAACTTCTCGATGAAGTCGCACATGAAACCACGCAGAAAGGTGCCACGACGGAAACCGATTTTAGTGATGCTGGATTCGAACAGGTCGCTGGCATCGAGCATGACCAGATCGCTGTCGAGTTTGGCATCGACTGCCATTTTTGCCACGATGCCCACGCCCAGGCCCAGACGAACATAAGTCTTGATCACGTCGGCGTCGGCCGCGGTGAACACCACTTTCGGCGTCAGGCCGCGATGGCTGAAGGCTTCATCGAGTTTCGAACGGCCGGTAAAACCGAACACGTAAGTCACGATCGGGTATTCGGCCAAGGCTTCGAGAGTCAGCTTGGACACCTTGGTCAGCGGGTGGCCCTGAGGCACGACCACGCAGCGGTTCCAGCGGTAGCACGGCATCATCACCAGGTCGCCGAACAGCTCCAGGGCTTCGGTGGCAATGGCGAAATCCACGGTGCCGTCAGCGGCCATTTCAGCGATTTGCATCGGCGAACCCTGGTGCATGTGCAGGGCAACGTCCGGGTACTGCTTGATGAAATTGCTGATCACCGGCGGCAAGGCATAACGTGCCTGAGTGTGCGTAGTGGCGATCGACAGGGTGCCTTTCTTCTCGTTGGAGAATTCCTGGGCGATCTGCTTGATGCTTTCAACCTTGCGCAGGATCTCGCCGGCGGTGGTGATGATGCGCTCGCCGGCTGGGGTGACGCGGGTCAGGTGCTTGCCGCTGCGGGCAAAAACCTCGACGCCCAGTTCGTCTTCCAGCAGACGGATCTGCTTGCTGATGCCCGGTTGCGAGGTGTAAAGGCTTTGGGCCGTAGCGGAAACGTTGAGGTCGTGGTGCGCCACTTCCCAGATGTAGCGCAGTTGTTGAAGCTTCATATGAATCCCTCAAAGCAAGGTAGACGCCACGGGCATCAGCGACGATATATAACTATATTAATGGTTCGAAGAATAAATCTAGAACTTTTTTGTCAAATTGCCACTATCTGTTGTTCTAGCGATCCCCTTGGCGGCGACGTTCAACCAGCGGCACCAGGTAAACCGGCACCCGAGACAGTTGCAACACCCGCGCAGCGGTTCGGCCCAGGGGTGTTTCCGCACCTGCACCATGGCTATGACTACCTACGATCAACAAATCCACGGAGAGTTTCTGCGCCTGGTCGAGAATCACCTGTGACGGGTCACCCTGCAGCACCCGCACCGCTTTGATCCGCTCCAGATCCTGCTCCCCTTCATCCCCCAACTCCTCTCGAAAGCTGTCGAGCACCCGCTGCTCGATATTGGCGATCACCGTATTCAAGCCCTGACTGTGAAACTCGTTCAAGGCCTGCTCATCGAGGTAACTCTGCAGCACTGATTCGGCAAACAACCCCATGGGTTCAACGGCGTGCACCACATACAAATCAGCATTGAATGTCCGCGCCAGCGCCAAGGCATGCTGCATCACCAACGGTGCGTACAGCCCGAGGTCCGTGGCATACAGCATCGAATGAATCATATGACCTCCTCGCGTGCCAACATGGCGGAGATTTGATTCAGCTTAGCAGTGCCTTGGCGAGTGCGACGTGCGGCGTAACGTGTTGAACGGAGGGCTTAAACTTTTTGCTCGTTGCTGATGCCGTGGGGCACATGGCCGGTGGCGACCACTTCGCGGGCCAGTTCACAATGTCCGGCCTGGTCGTCGAAAAACACATCGGCGGCGAACGCTTCGAGAAACGCCGACTTGGTCAGCCCACCAAGAAACAGCGACTCGTCCAGACGAATGTCCCACTCGCGCAAGGTACGAATCACCCGCTCATGGGCTGGCGCCGACCGCGCCGTCACCAGGGCGGTGCGGATCGGGCAGGCGTCATCGGGAAACTCGCGTTGCAACAGATTGAGGGCGGCGAGGAAGCCTTTGAACGGACCTCCGCGCAAAGGCTCGCGGGCCGATTCGCGTTCGCTGGCCTGGAACGCTTCCAGGCCGCCGGACTGATAGATCCGCTCGGACTCGTCGGAAAACAGCACGGCATCACCGTCAAAGGCGATGCGCAATTCATCGCTGGCTGCACGGCTGGCACCGCCCGACAGAATGGTTGCTGCAGCAAATCCGGCATCCAGCGCGCTGCGCACGTCTTCGGCGTGGGTGGAGAGAAACAGGTCGCAGCCAAAGGCCTTGAGGTACGGATAAGGACTGCGCCCGCCAACGAACGCCGCGCGGGAAATCGCCAGGCCATAATGATTAATCGAGTTGAATACGCGCAGGCCGGTGTCGGCGCTGTTGCGCGACACCAGGATCACCTCGACCCGGGCCCGACCGAGGCTGGCGTTCAGATTGAGCAGTTTCTCCACCAACGGAAACGCATCCCCGGGCGCGAGGATTTCGTCTTCGTGCTCGATCTGATATTGCCGGTAGGCTTCGACGCCGCTCGACTCATAAACCTTGTGGCTTTCGTCCAGGTCGAATAGCGCTCGCGACGAGATCGCCAGCACCAGTTTGTCGTCGATAGTCTTTGCCATGCCCTTCCCCCTCAGGTTGATCGACTTACGTGTTGCGTCGATCGATAAAACTCAAGCCGCGATACAAGGCCTCGATTCGCGGCAATTCGCAACCCGCCGCCTTGGCCGCCGCCAGAGGTCGCGCGTAAATTGCCTGCAGTTCCAGCGGTCGTTTGTGCAGAAAATCGTGGTACATGCTTGGCCAATAGTCGGGCATTTTCTCGGTCACCTTGAACAAATGCTCGGCATACCCGGCCGGTATGTCGTGACCGCAAGCGATTGCCCCCTGAACCACTTCGGCCATCAGCGCCTGGATCAGTTCCCGGCTGTCGGCATCGGCCATCAACGGCGTGGTGCTGGCCCCAAGCAGAACCGACAGGCCGTTGTAAGGGATATTCCAGACCAGCTTTTGCCAGCGTGCCTGGTGCAGATTCGGCATGGCCTGAGAGTCGATGCCGGCCGCGCGGAACAGTCCGGCGCCCTCCTCGACAATCGTCATTCGCGCCTGCTCATCGGCTGCGGGACCGCTGTGGTAGCCGACGTTCACCGCGCCGAGCGCTTGATGGGTTACGACGCCAGGCCCTTCGCGATGGACGCAGATAAAACACAGCCCGCCGAGCAGGTGCAGGGAATCGGGAAGTAACTCACGCAAGCTGTCTTCGACGTCCAGGCCATTTTGCAACAGCAGGACGTTGGCATTCGGCGCGGCGGCCTGGATGATGGCGGGCGCGAGGTCCGCGTTGCTGGTGGTTTTTGCGCCGACCAGCAACCAGTCACAAGCGGGCATGTCCTCAGCAGAGGAATAGGCCTGGACCGGGTTCAGCGTCAATGCGCCATGCACCGCACTGTCAACGTGCAGCCCGCGTTCGGCGACCGCTGCAAACTCACTGCGCAACAAGAAGTGCACATCGAACCCGGCACGCGCCAGCATCACCCCATAGAACCCGCCGATCGCGCCGGTTCCGATAATACCGATTGTCGGTTTGGCAACTGCCCCCATCATGGCAACTCCTCTGCATGTCGACTGAACGCCTGGCGCACGGCTTCATTGAGCCCGGTGCTGGTCAGGCGCGACTGTACTGCCCCGAAAAACTCGCCGTCGCGCACTACAAACAGCGCCGGCAAATGAAAAACCTGATAACGCTCGACCAGCCCGCCATTGTCTCCGGCATCGATCCAGCACAGCCGGTCGATCGCCAGATCGAGTCCTGGCAATTGCTCGCGGGCAAAACGGCAACTGGCGCAGCCGACACTGGTGAAAATCACCAGCGACACACCGCTCATCGCCAGCAGCCGCTGGTCGGCGTCGAAATCAGTCAGTTGCAATTCGACCACTATACTGGGGGGAACAATGTCAAATGGCCGACACAGGGAGTTTGTGTTCATGGGACGTTTTTTACCTCACCCTGACGATGTGCCCGTCGAGTTAACGTTGCTCAAGCATGAGTGCATTTCGCGGCAACGGCTGCACACTATCAGCCTCGGCGGCATGGCTTGCAATTACCACCGCGCCTGGCGCCACGGTACGGCGCTGGAAGTGCGCATGCCAACGTTGAATCCCGATTTGCGCTATCTGGGTTATGTGGCCTGGTGCCTGCGACGCAAACGCGGTTACCTGGTGGGCATTGCCTTCGTCGACGAACAGATGCTGTTCAGTGCGCGAATGGGCGAGCAGGTTTGCCAGATCGAACGTTATTGCCGCCTGCGTGACGCACACGATGACCTGCAGGATATTCAGGCCCTGGCCCTCGACTGGGTCCAGCAGCATGCCGACGAGTTCTCTCACGACACGGTTCGCAAGGCATTTGCACAGCCTGCGCTGGGTTAGGCAACGCTCTCAATTAGTGAGAATGCCCCTAAAACCAGCGTCTGCCCATTGTCGAGCAGGCGCGTAACGCGCTAAGGTTCGGCTCCCCGACGCGCTTAATTTGCTGTGCTCCGCCGCGCGGGTTCGCTGGCGGCCGGCACCCGTGACCTGACGAGTAAACGATGGCTGATTTACCGATCAACGACCTAAACGTCGCTTCCAACGAGACCCTGATCACTCCCGATCAGCTAAAGCGTGACATCCCTCTGAGCGACGCTGCCCTGCGCACTGTCACCAAGGGCCGTGAAGTCATTCGCAATATTCTTGATGGCACCGACCACCGCCTGTTTGTTGTCATCGGGCCTTGCTCGATCCACGACATCAAGGCTGCCCACGAATACGCCGAGCGCCTGAAGGCGCTTGCGGCTGAAGTGTCCGATACCCTGTATCTGGTCATGCGCGTGTATTTCGAGAAGCCACGCACCACCGTCGGCTGGAAAGGCTTGATCAACGACCCGTACCTGGACGACTCGTTCAAGATTCAGGACGGTCTGCACATCGGTCGTCAATTGTTGCTGGACCTGGCCGAAATGGGCCTGCCGACCGCAACTGAAGCCCTCGACCCAATCTCCCCGCAATATTTGCAGGACCTGATCAGCTGGTCGGCCATCGGCGCGCGCACCACCGAATCCCAGACTCACCGTGAAATGGCCTCCGGCCTGTCCTCGGCAGTCGGCTTCAAGAACGGCACCGACGGCGGCCTGACGGTCGCTATCAACGCCCTGCAATCAGTTTCCAGCCCTCACCGCTTCCTGGGTATCAACCAGGAAGGTGGCGTGTCGATCGTCACCACCAAGGGCAACGCCTACGGCCACGTGGTCCTGCGCGGTGGCAACGGCAAGCCGAACTATGATTCGGTCAGCGTCGCGCTCTGCGAGCAAGCGTTGAACAAGGCGAAGATCAAGCCGAACATCATGGTCGATTGCAGCCACGCCAACTCCAACAAGGACCCGGCCCTGCAACCGCTGGTGATGGAGAACGTCGCCAACCAGATCCTCGAAGGCAACCAGTCGATCATCGGCCTGATGGTCGAAAGTCATCTGAACTGGGGCTGCCAGGCCATCCCGAAAGACCTCGCCGACCTGCAATACGGCGTGTCTATCACTGATGCCTGCATCGATTGGTCCGCTACCGAAAATACCTTGCGCAGCATGCACGCCAAGCTCAAGGATGTGCTGCCCAAACGCGCTCGCACCTGATCACGTTTCGCCGCACACAAAAACGCCGGGCTAAACCCGGCGTTTTTTTGTGTTCGTATTTTAAGGTTACTGGCTCAGCTTGGCGGCATGCCGCTGGTGACGCTCCATGTAGCGCTCGACGTAAGAGCACGATGGAATGACGGTGTAACCCATTTCCTCAGCGTACTCCAACGCCTTCTCGGTCAAGGCTGCCGCAATGCCGCGACCACGCAGCGCGTTGGGCACAAAGGTGCGATAGATATCCAGGGTCTGTTTCCCCAGATCCATATAGGTCAGGTAGGCACGATGACCGTCCACACTGGTCTCGAACTGATGACCAGCCTGGTCATGGTGGATGGACAACGCCTCGCTCATCACTACTCCTCGCGGGTCTTGAATTCTGACCCCTACCTTACCGATGTTTTTCCGGCGAAGGAACATCTACGCCACCTCGTGCCTGAATGGACACCGAGAAGAGCGGCACCGATCTCGCACAACCGAGCACGTATCAAATAGTAGGCACCATTGGCAGAAATGCTCAAGGTACGCTCGTCATCGCGCTCAGTGGCGGGTGCTGCTCCGGGTGACGCAGGGACGGCTCGACCGGAGATATCTGCGGGTCGATAGCCTGAACATTGCCGGATGTTGAGACTTAAGACGAACGCGCGCTCTTAAAGTCACCATCAAGATGGATAAAGATTATGAGAGCCACGGCGCAAAATCCGAACAAAAGTATGGACGAATCCATATAGACAGACTTTAGCCAAGAATGAGAAAAACAGCGGTGAGTGCACGGAACTTTTTTAGGCGGCTCGCTCATCTCGGGCCTCCTGGCTGGATATTTTTTAAACAACGCAGTTAAAAGTTGCTCGAAAAAGAATCAACGCCTACAATTTTTTTTGCTTCTTGCTACACGTCAGTTTACTTACTAGAAGTAATGGGTAGTATGTACGCCGGCTATTTCCTCACTCTGAGGAGACAGCTACTTAATAGAAAGTCCTTGAAGGGGAACACGATGAACAACGTTCTGAAATTCTCTGCTCTGGCTCTGGCCGCAGTTCTGGCTACCGGTTGCAGCAGCGTATCGAAAGAAACCGAAGCACGTCTGACTGCTACTGAAGACGCAGCAGCTCGCTCCCAGGCTCGTGCAGACGAAGCTTACCGTAAAGCTGATGAAGCTCTGGCTGCTGCTCAAAAAGCACAACAGACTGCTGACGAAGCTAACGAGCGTGCTCTGCGCATGCTGGACAAAGCTAGCCGCAAGTAATAATCCTTCGGGGTTGTTATCAAGCCGACCCATTTTTGGGTCGGCTTTTTTTTGCCCGGTGTTTCCTGCCGGCCATAAAAAACCCGCCGACGCGGCCTGCGTCGGCGGGTTCTTTTCAAGCCTTACTGCAGCGGATCGATCGGCGCACTCGTCACCATCGACGTAGAAGCGTTCGGCACTGCGATTTCAACCGGCAAGCCATCTTCAGCGGCAACCACGTCACGCACCACATCCCAATTCATGCGCAGGTTGTTGGTGATGTCCTCGCGCTTGAGCATCGCGTTGATCACCGCGGTGTGCTTGTCGACCACCGACGGGTTGCCGTTGTCGTCCAGCGGGGTGTGCGCTTCCAGATACACCTTGCCCCCACTGACGCCAAACTTGTAAGGGTCGTTGATGATGCGCACCGACGTCCCGACCGGCACCATGCCCGCCATTTCGAGCACGTTGTTGTTGAACATGCGGAAGCAGCCGTGGCTGGTGCGCATGCCGATGCCGAACTTTTTGTTAGACCCGTGGATCAGGTAGCCCGGCGTGCCCAAGGTGAATTTGAACGGCCCCAGTGGATTGTCCGGGCCTGCCGGCACGACGTTCGGCAGCGGATCGCCATCAGCGGCGTGCTCGGCCTTGATCGACGCTGGAGGGGTCCAGGTCGGATTCGGCGTCTTGGCGATGATGCTGGTATGGGCAATCGGCGAGCCCCAGCCTTCACGGCCGATACCCAGCGGGAAGGTGTACACCACGTTCCGGCCTTTCGGGAAGTAGTAGAGGCGGTACTCGGCCAGGTTGATGACGATGCCTTCGCGCGGACCCGGTGGCAGGATGAAACGCGTCGGCAGGACGATCTCGGTGCCAGCGCCCGGCAACCATGCATCGACGCCGGGGTTGGCCGCGACCATTTCCGAATAGCCCAGATCGTAAGTGGTGCCGAGGTCGGCGAAGGTGTCTTCGTACTTGGCCTTGATCACTTGTACCTGACCGATGATGTCTTCACCGGGCGGTGGCAGGGGCAGCTCCAATGCGGCTACGGGGCCCGCCACACAAAGGGCGGCAAGAGACAGGCAGCGGGTGACGGCAGGAAAACGCGGCAACATCCGGAAAATCCTTCGCATGATCGACAAGGGTATAAAAACGCGATTGTACACTGGCATCTGGAAAATCGGGGAGTTGACCGATAGCAAGCAATCTATCGGTTTCTAAAGCTCGAAACGCAGTTCCGGCCAGATCGGCGAGGTGCCGCGCTTCTGCGATTCGAGAATGGCCCGGCACAGTGAACACAGGCGCTGGTCCTGGAACACCCGGCGGTCGACACTCGACCAGCGCGGTTGCGCGGGCAGCAGACTGCCGCACAAGGTTCGATCGGCCGAGCCGCCCAGCTCCAGCTGACGGGTCACCAGATGCACCCGCACTTCCTGGCAGGCGAACAGATCCAGCTGTTCGTCAGGCTCGATCAGTTGGTAGGCAAAAAGGGACCAGGCAGGACGCGGCATCGGGGGCTCCAAATCGGGGGCGCCACCTTAGCCGAAACACCGCCGCTAGAAAAGCGTCAAAGCAGCGGTTTCAGTGTCGGCCAGACATTTTCCAGCAACTTGTCCTGAGCGCCCGCAGCCGGGTGCAATCCGTCGGCCTGCATCAAGTCCGGATGACCACCCACGCCGTCGAGAAAAAACGGTACCAGCGGGATGTTTTTCTCTTCGGCCAGTGCGCTGTAGACCTTCGCAAAAGCCTCGGTATAACGAACTCCGTAGTTGGGTGGCAACTGCATGCCGAGCAAAAGCACCTTGGCGCCACTGTCTCTGGAGCTGTCGATCATCGACGCAAGGTTTTGTTGCAAATTAGCTGGGGGCATTCCGCGCAGGCCATCGTTGCCGCCCAATTCGAGGATCACCAACTCAGGCTTATGCTCTGCAAGCAGCGCAGGCAGGCGCGCCTGGCCTCCGGCACTGGTGTCGCCGCTGATGGAGGCATTGACCACCTTATCGTCGAAACCTTCGCGCTTGAGCCGTTGCTCAAGCAGCGACACCCACCCCAAGCGGGTATCCAGGCCGAAACCGGCGCTGATACTATCGCCAACGATCAGGACAGTACCCGCCGCTGCGTTCTGGGCCATGCACATCAAGGCCAGGCCAGCACTCAAAAACCACACACGCATCGGATTCTCCATGGGCGCAAGCATTCTCACCGCGAAGAACCTCAGCAAAGTGGTTCCCAGCGCGGAAGGTGAACTGACTATCCTGCACGAACTCAGCCTGGAACTGAACAAGGGCGACAGCCTGGCCATCGTTGGCGCCTCCGGTTCCGGCAAATCCACTCTCCTGGGCCTGCTCGCCGGCCTCGATCTGCCGAGCAGCGGTGAAGTCACCCTCGCCGGCCAGAGCCTGAGTAATCTCGATGAAGACCAACGGGCGCGCATTCGGGCCGAGCATGTGGGTTTTGTGTTTCAGTCGTTTCAACTGCTGGACAGCCTGAACGCACTGGAAAACGTCATGCTGCCGCTGGAGCTCGACGGCCGCAAAGATGCCCGCGAACGTGCCACTCAATTGCTCCAGCGCGTTGGCCTGGGCCAGCGTCTGACCCACTCACCCCGCCAGCTCTCCGGCGGCGAGCAGCAGCGCGTTGCGATTGCCCGTGCGTTTGCCGCAGAACCCGATGTGCTGTTCGCCGATGAGCCCACCGGTAACCTCGACAGCCACACCGGCGAGCGCATCAGCGACTTGCTGTTCGAACTCAACCAGGAACGCGGCACGACCCTGGTGCTGGTGACCCACGACGAACGCCTGGCACATCGCTGCCGGCGCCTGATCCGCCTTGAAGCCGGCCTGCTGGTCGCCCCTCTGGAGCCTTGATGGCACGCCTGCCGCTGTTGCGCCTGTTCAGCCTTGCCATCCGCCAACTCCTGCGCGACGCCCGCGCCGGGGAGTTGCGCGTGTTGTTCTTCGCCCTGGTGGTTGCCGTGGCGGCGAGTACCGCCATCGGTTACTTCGGTGCCCGCCTGAACGGCGCCATGATGTTGCGCGCCACCGAATTTCTCGGCGCCGACCTGTTGCTTGAAGGCAGTTCTCCCGCGCGTCCGGAACAGATCAAAAGTGGCACGGAACTGGGACTCGAACACGCTCAAGTAGTGGAGTTCTCCAGTGTCATCGCCACCGACAACGGCATCCAGCTGTCCAGCATCAAGGCCGCCGACGACGTTTATCCGCTACGCGGCGAACTGAAAAGCGCCCCGGCGCCCTTCGCCCCGGAAGAAGCCGGTGGCGGCCCCAAACCCGGCGAAGCCTGGGTCGAAGCGCGACTGCTGACCGCGCTCGACCTGAAGATCGGCGACAGCATCGATGTCGGTCTGCGCACTCTGAAACTGGCCCGCGTCCTGACTTACGAACCGGACCGTGCCGGCAATTTCTACAGCCTCACGCCACGGGTGCTGATCAACCTCAGCGACCTCGCCGCAACCGGCGTGGTGCAACCCGGCAGCCGGGTCAGTTACCGCGAACTCTGGCGCGGTAAAGCCGAGGCACTGGAAACCTACCGTCAACTGATCAAACCCGGCCTGGCTGCCAACCAGCGCATCCAGGATGCTCGCGACGGCAACCGACAGATCGGCGGTGCGCTGGGCAAGGCCGAGCGTTACCTGAACATGGCCAGCCTGGTGGCGGTTCTGCTGTCCGGCGTGGCGGTGGCGCTGTCGGCAACACGCTTCGCCACTCGCCGATTCGACGCCAGTGCCTTGCTGCGTTGCCTGGGTCTGTCGCGTCGGGAAACCATGGTGTTGTTCAGTTTGCAGCTGACGGTACTTGGCCTGCTCGCCAGCCTCGGCGGCGCGCTCCTCGGCTGGCTTGCACAGCTTGGATTGTTCGCGTTGCTGCATGATTTGTTGCCAACCGACGTACCTCCGGGCGGTCTGTTTCCTGCCATCGCCGGGATCGGCACCGGGCTGGTAGCCTTGGCCGGTTTTGCCCTGCCGCCACTGGCTGCTCTCGGTCGAGTTCCGCCGCTGCGGGTGCTGCGTCGAGACATGCTGCCAATTCCTTCCAGCACCTGGATGGTCTATGGCGCTGCGCTGGGCGCCCTCGGCCTGATCATGTGGCGCCTGAGCCTCGACCTGGTGCTGACCTTCGCCCTGCTCGGCGGCGGCGTGATCGCGGCGGTCATACTCGGCGGGTTGCTGTTGCTGCTACTCAAAAGCTTGCGTCGGATGCTGGCACGCGCTTCATTGCCCTGGCGCCTCGGGCTAGGCCAACTGCTGCGTCATCCGCTGGCGGCTGCGGGACAAGCCTTGGCCTTCGGTTTGATCCTGTTGTCGATGGCGCTGATCGCTTTGTTGCGTGGCGAGTTACTGGACACCTGGCAGAACCAGTTACCGAAAAACGCACCGAACTATTTCGCCCTGAACATCCTGCCCGCCGACAAACAGACCTTCACCGATCGACTGATCGAGCTGTCAGCCCAATCGGCGCCGCTGTACCCGGTGGTGCCGGGACGACTGATCAGCATCAACGGCGAGCCAGTACAGGAAATCGTCAGCAAGGATTCGGCGGGTGACCGGGCTATCCAGCGCGACCTGAGCCTGACCTGGGCCGCGGACCTTCCGGCGGGCAACAAACTCACAGCGGGCAACTGGTGGAGCGAACAGCCAGCCGATGACGTTCCTGGCGTGTCGGTGGAAGGCAAGGTCGCCGAAAGCCTGAAGCTCAAGCTTGGCGATCACATGGTTTTTACCGTCGGCGGAGCCAATCGCGAAGCGAAAGTCACCAGTCTGCGGGAGATCAACTGGGACAACTTCCAGCCGAACTTTTTCATGATCTTCCAGCCTGGCACGTTGAAGGATTTGCCGGCGACCTACCTGACCAGTTTCTATCTGGCGGCGGGTCACGACCAGCAGATTGTCGACCTGTCCAGGGCCTTCCCGGCGGTCACCATCCTGCAAGTCGAAGCCTTGCTGGAGCAGCTGCGCAGCATCCTCGCCCAAGTCACCTTGGCCGTGGAATACGTGCTGCTGTTTGTATTGGCGGCGGGGATGGCGGTGTTGTTCTCGGGCTTGCAGGCGACCCTCGATGAGCGCATTCGCCAAGGCGCGCTGCTGCGAGCACTGGGGGCCGAACGGCAATTGCTGGTCAAGGCGCGGCGGATCGAGTTCGGTTTGCTCGGCGCGGTCAGTGGCCTGTTGGCGGCGTTGGGGTCAGAACTGGTGAGCCTGGTGCTTTATCGCTACGCCTTCGACCTGCCGTGGCATCCCCATCCGTGGCTGTTGGTGTTGCCGTTGATTGGCGCAGTGTTGATCGGCGGCGCCGGTGTATTCGGTACCCGTCGCGCGCTGAACGCCAGCCCCCTGACAGTGTTGCGCGAGGGTTGATAGACTCAAGACTCTCCCCTCACAAGAAGTTGCCATGAGCCGTTATCGCCCTCCCCGCCCCGCAGGCACCGCGCTGATCACCCCGGAAGGTGAAGCGCGGATGCGGGCCGAGTTTCATGAGCTCTGGCATGTCCGTCGGCCTCAGGTGACGCAATCGGTCAGCGAGGCAGCGGCACAGGGCGATCGTTCGGAAAATGCCGAGTACACCTACGGCAAAAAGATGCTGCGCGAAATCGACAGTCGCGTGCGCTTTCTCACCAAGCGTCTCGAAGCACTGAAGGTTGTCAGCGAGAAGCCAAGCGACCCGAACAAGGTCTACTTCGGCGCCTGGGTCACCATCGAAGATGAAGACGGCAAAGAGTCACGCTATCGTATTGTCGGGCCGGATGAGCTGGACTTGAAACTGGGCCTGATCAGCATCGACTCGCCGCTCGCCCGCGCGTTGATCGGCAAGGCGCTGGACGCCGAGGTTCGGGTCCAGACACCCACCGGTGAACAGTGCGTGTATATCGTGGCGATCGAGTATCTCTAAAGCTTCAGCGCCGCGTGATCAAACCTTGCCGGGCAACCCGGGTCAGCTGCCTGATCACCTCTGGTGCCTCTTCGACGCTGGGCGATTGAATCACCGCCAGATCAAAACTGTCGCTGGCAAATCGCGCCAGTGATTCACCGTCTTCGACAAACTGGATCAGGAACGCGGCAGGGCCGCCGGTACGACGTGGCCAGCCATCGAGATAACGCAGGAGCGTCGGCTGATGTTTTCCGCCAAGCAGGATTTTTGGGTTGCGCTGGGTGAGGTGTGCCGTGATCGGCGCGGGGCGTACAACGGGGCTTAGTGCATTCATTGGGTCGTGTCTCTGCCTCAAAAGTCTGCATGGCAGGTGAGAGGCAACACCGAACCAGCGCTTTAGCGGTATTTCGAAGCCTGTTACTAGCTTCTATCGGCAACTGGATGAGTTACCTGGCGCCCCGCAAGTAGCTGTTTAAATCGGCGCATGAGCAGCATCCTAGAGAAGCTGACCGGACAGTGTCAAGAATGACGCGCAACAAAAAGGCCCGCGCAATGCGGGCCTTTTCGTTGAGCCAGAGCGGTCAGTCAGCGATCGCGCGGTCTACCGACAGTTTGCCAGCACCCTCGATCAGTACCGCGATGCTGCCGCCGAGCAAGGCCAGGGCGAATTCATAACCGTTGTTGGTCATGAACAGGCCGTGGCTGATGTGCACGGTAAAAATGGCGACCAGCGAAAGGAAGGTCAGCCCCAGTGCTGCCGGACGTACCAGCAGACCTATGATCAGGGCCAGACCGCCGAAGAACTCGGTACCACCGGACAGGATCGCCATCAGGTGACCCGGTGCCAGACCCAGACTTTCCATGTACTGCGCGGTGCCGGCTATGCCGTAGCCACCGAACATGCCGAAGAGTTTCTGCGCACCGTGAGCAGCAAAGATGATGCCGACGAAGATTCGCAGAACGGTCAAGCCGTAGCCAGCGCGGGTAAACAGTACCTTGTTGATCAGTGTGCTCATGCTGTGTCATCCATAGTGATTGTGTGTTGGTTGGCCGTCATACTAATCGATAAAACAAATGTTAAAAGCGCAATATTTGCGACATAACAATCAGTTTAGCCGATCATTTCCGTGAGGCAACTTTCTGCCCCTGGGGCTCCAACGATTCCCTCTCACGATCGAACGCCAGGTAATACTTGTTCACGCTATTAACATAGCTGACGGCACCCATTCCCACCTGCTCCATTGCAATGCGCTCGACCTGGAAGAACCACTGATTGGGATTCAGGCCTCGGCGCCGGGCTTCGGCGCGCATGCCCTGCACCCGTTCCGGCCCCATGTTGTAAGCCGCCAGCACAAACGCCATGCGCTCGCGTTCGTTGAGTTTGGGGCTTGCGAAGAACTTGCGTCGGATCATTGCCAGGTACTTGGCCCCGGCCTGCACATTGGCGTCGAGGTTCTGAATGTTGTTGACCCCGACGCGCTGGGCGGCGGACGGGGTGATCTGCATCAGGCCGGTGGGGCCGCTGCCGCTTCGGGCGTTGGGTTGCAGGGCAGACTCCTTAAAAGCCAATGCTGCCAGGTTCAGCCAGTCCATGCCCTGGGCATCTGCGTGCTTTTGCAGCACCGGGCGAAGTTTTTCCAGACGCTGCCGATCAGCCTTGGCCAATGGATAGTGCACTTGATACAGACGTCGATAGATGCGCAGGAACGCCGCATCCTGGTCCGACGGCTTCTTGTAGGTCGTCAGGAAGCGATCGATGCTCGCGCGCAGCATCGAAGCGTCGCGTCGCACGAACCAGAACTCTTCACCCGGATCGCTGATCGACACCTGCTTATCGAGACGTAGTTTGGGCAGGATCTTGCCCCAGCGCTCGGCAATCGGCTGCTCGACGATGGTCAGGTGAAAGATCCCGCCCTGGACCATTTCCAGAACGTCTTCGACCGCCAGACTGGGGTCGACCCATTCGATTTTCATCGGTGCCAGTTTGTGCAGCGCCAGCTTTGAATTGATCTGACTGACTGCATCCCCGGCCGCGCTGCCGGTGGGCAGCGCCAGGGTCTTACCCGAGAGTTGTTCGACGCGGGTGTAACGGCGCTCACCCTTGATGCCCACCAGCACCAACGGGATGTTGCTGGCAATCGGTTCACTGCTGCTGACCGCATGGCCCGGTTGCAAATCGAGCAGTTCCCCCGGCGCCACCAGGTCGCCCTCCCCGCGTTGCAAGGCACCGAGCAGTTGGTCCTTGCCTTTGGGAATGATCTTGAGGGTTACTTCCTGCCCGTCACGGGCGTGACCGTTGAGGTATTGCTCGAAGGCGCGCAGGCGGTGGTATTCGACGCCGATGGCCTGGCCCTGGACTTCACCGGAACTGTTGCGGCTCTGGTTGACCAGCACCCGCAGCACACGACTGCTGCGAATCTCCGCCAGGTCACGGACCTTGGCCGCCGGCACGGCTTGCAGCGGGCCGGCCAGACGCGCAACCGCCGGCATCGGCAGCAGCAACGAACAGCACAGCAGTAGCAACATCGAGGGACGTGTCATCCACTCTCCGGAAAGAATACTGGGCCGACCTCATGAGTTTTCATGAAATCGAACGACAGAAACAGAGCGCCTTGAGCGCTGACAAAGTGCAAAAGACTGGCACAGTGATGGCACCCTGGCCACCCCTGCGTGTCTCGCGGCATCAAGAGACAGCCTTAACTCGTTGTAGTTCTTGGCTTTTCTTATAAATCTACAGCTCTGATATGCTTTCCGGCCTTTGGTCCGAGGTAGCACCATGCAACTCATCGATATCGGCGTCAACCTGACCAATCCCAGTTTTGCGGATAAGCACCAGGCCGTACTCGATCGCGCGTATGCCGCGGGGGTCTGCCAATTGGTCCTGACCGGCACCAGTGTCGAAGGCAGCGAACAGGCGCTGGAGCTGTGCCGGCAGCTGGACGAAACGGCTCAGCGACTGTTCGCCACCGCAGGCATTCACCCTCATTCGGCCAGCGACTGGAACGCCGACAGCGACCAGCGCCTGCGCAGTTTGCTCAAGGAACCCAACGTGGTAGCCGTGGGTGAATGCGGGCTGGATTTCAATCGCGATTTCTCGCCGCGTCCCCAGCAGGAAAAAGTCCTCGAAGAGCACCTGGCGATGGCGGTCGAGCTGCAATTGCCAGTGTTCCTTCATGAGCGCGATGCCAGTCAGCGACTGCTCGAAATTCTCCGTGATTACCGCGATCAGCTGCCGGCGGCGGTGGTGCATTGCTTCACCGGGGAAAAGAAGGCGCTGTTCAGCTACCTCGATCTGGATTTGCACATCGGCATCACCGGCTGGATCTGCGACGAGCGCCGGGGCACGCATCTGCATCCGTTGGTGAAAGAGATCAAGCGCGGGCGCTTGATGCTGGAGAGCGATGCGCCGTATCTGTTGCCACGCAGCTTGCGACCCAAGCCGAAGAACGGTCGCAATGAACCGGCATATTTGACTGAAGTGCTGCGGGAAGTGGCGTTGCATCGGGGGGAAGCGGAAGAGGATCTGGCCGCCCACACCACCGCCTGCGCTCGCGCGTTCTACGGCCTGCCATCAATCCCCCGGTAACCACAAATCCCCCTGTAGGAGCGAGCCTGCTCGCGATGGCGTCGGCACATCCAACATTAATGTGACTGACAGGGCGCTATCGCGAGCAGGCTCGCTCCTACAGGGGGGGTTGCTGATCGTTGATCCACATCAAGTCCGGAATCCCTGCATAGCGGCACAATGCTGGCACCTTGCCAATGCTGTTTCCGCTATCAGAGAAGACCTCCATGGGTGCCTGGCTTAGCAACATCTCACTGAAGTACAAATTCTGGGCGGTCAATGCGGTCGCCTTCTTCACCACCCTCTTGCTGGTGCTGTACGCCGTGCAGCTCGAACAACAGGCCCGCAGCCACGCCTCTCAAGTGTCGGCTCAGGCGCAGGCTCGCTTGCTCAATGCCTGGCCTGCCGGACAACCGCTGCCCAAGGCCGATAACCTGCTGACCTACAGTCGCGGGCAGGCGCCGTTGCTGAACGAGCAGCCGGTGCTGGAACTGGCCGATGCCAGGGGCTGGGTCAAGATCAATTCAATGCCGCTGTTCGGCGACAACCCGTTGATGGGCGCCGAGGTGTTCTCCCGCCCCGACGGTCAGCAGATCGCGGTGATCGCCCATGGCCCGAGCCTCAGCCAGGTGTTTGGCGAACGCTTCGCCAATTACGCGGTGGCGGTGTTCATCCTGATGCTGGCGATGCTGGCCGCTTCGCAACTATTGATCCGCTTCCTGCTGAGCCAACTCAACACCTTGAAAGATGTGATGCTCCACGTCGAGAAAACCGGCGACCTGTCAGCCCGTGTGCCGCTCGCCTGCAAGGACGAGGTCGGGCAGATGGCCAATGCCTTCAACGCGATGCAGGCCGGATACCAGCGAGTAGTCAACACCGTTGCCAGCACTGCCCGGCAACTGGATGTCGGCGCGGCACGACTGGCCTCAAGCATGAACGAGGTGCGTCACGGCATGCTCGGCCAGCAAAGCGAAACCGATCAGGCCGCCACGGCGATCAACGAAATGACCGCCACTGTCTATCACATCGCCCAGCATGCCGGCGCGACCCGCGACCTCTCGCAAACCGCCGATACCTTGGCCGGTAGCGGGCAGGAAGTGGTCAGCCGGGTACAGAAATCCATCGCCGGTTTGTCCAGCGGCGTGCAGCAGACGGCCGAGATGATCCAGCGCCTGGCCGAGGACAGTCAGAAAATCAACGGCGTGGTCGGCGTGATTCACAGCATTGCCGAGCAGACCAATCTGCTGGCCCTGAATGCGGCGATCGAAGCGGCCCGCGCCGGCGACATGGGCCGTGGCTTTGCGGTGGTCGCCGATGAAGTGCGTAACCTGGCCAAGCGCGTGCAAACCTCGACCGACGAGATCACGATCATGGTCTCCGCGCTGCAGGCCGGGACTCGGGACGCGGTGGACTTCATGCAGGAAAGCTCATTCAAGGCTGACGACTGCGTGCAACAGGCCCAAGAGGCTGGTGTCGCGCTGGCACAAATCACCAGCGCGGTGGCACAGATGCGCGAAAGCAATACCCAGATTGCGGTGGCGGCCGAGCAGCAGAGTCAGGTCGCGGAAGAAATGAACCGGGCGGTGGTGAGTATTCGGGACGTGACTGAGAACACCGTGCAGCAAACGGTGGATTCCGCGACGACCAGTAATGATTTGGCAGCGTTGGCTGGGGAGTTGAACAAGGCGATCGGGCAGCTCAAGCTGTAAGGCCTCTTCGCGGGCAAGCCTCGCGCCTACAAGGGTTGGCGATGCTTTTGGTGTTGCAGGAGCGAGGCTTGCCCGCGAAGGCGTCAGACCGGTCACAATCAATCCCGACCATGGCCGCTATCACTTCGATAGCCAACCTTGATTCGCCGCCCGCAGTGGCCAAGCCTATTCTTCAATCATGTGTTCAACATGGATCGAGGATTAGCATCATGGGCAAACGTCACCCCAACCTACCCGCCTGGCAATGGCGCGCCTACCCGGGCAATCACCAGCACCCGACCAATCTGGTGTTGCACCTGATTGCCGTGCCGCTATTCATCGTGGCGTTTTTGCTGATTGTTTCCGGGGTGTTCGGCCTGAACTTCGTGAACTTCGCCATCGGTGTCATTGGCGTGATCGCTGCATTAGGCTTGCAGCGCCACGGCCACAGCCTGGAGACGCAAGCCTCCGAGCCGTTCAGTGATCGTAAGGATGCGCTATCGCGCTTGCTGGTCGAGCAGTTCCTGACCTTTCCACGGTTTTTCCTCAGCGGCGGCTGGTGGCGCGCCTGGCGTGAGCGCCACCGTCGTCATTGATCAGGCGAAAATCGTCACCGTCTGCCGGCTCATGGCGATCAACTGACCGTCCGCGCTCCACAGTTTCGCGGCCGCGTGACCGTAGCCATCAGCGCCATGCTCGATTTCCACCAGGTATTTGCACCAGTCCAGCGTACTCAACTCGAGCAACGGCTGGACGAATTCTATGGTCCAGGTCAGCGTGCTGCCCATCGCGGGTTTGCTCAGGTGTGGCAACAGGGCCGGTGGCCAGGCGTCCACCAGCGCCAGAATATGCGACTCGCCGAGCGCCTGTTCCTTCACGTCCCCACGCAAACGCACCCAGCCGCCCATATCGCGGGATTTGTTGCCGGTGAACGGCAGACCGCCGACACTCCAGCGCATCGCCAGATGCTGCATGAATTCCGGTAGTACGCCTTTGATATAAGGCAGTTCCTGGCAATCGTCCCAGTGCTTCATTTCAGGTGCCGGCTCGGCCGCGACCGCCACTTCGGAAGGTCGCGAGGCACCGAAGCTGCCCTGGATCAACGTCACCACTTGCCCCTTTTGCATCGCCCGGCCCAGCACCTGGCTGACGGCTTTGCCTTCGCGCAACACATCGACCTCAAAACTGACCGGCACTTCGGGTTCGACTGGCCCGACAAAGGTGATCGCCAGCGAACGCACCGGCCGATCCGCCGGGACTTTTGCGCGCATGGCTTCGTATTGCAACGCGGCCACCAGGCCACCGAAACTGGCACGCCCCTGAGCCCATCCGGCCGGAATAGACAGCGCCAGCGGCTGGCTGCGGACGGCGTCGAGCAGATCGGAAAAGCGCATGGAAACCTCAGTGCGGAAAAAGGATGGAGAGATCTTAACCAGCCAGCGCAGGCGGCACAGCGCTTATTCCGGCCAAAAGCACTGACAGATGAGCCGTGCCTGTCCCTGGTTCAACACCCAAGCCACTGTGGGAGCGAGCCTGCTCGCGAAAGCGGTCTGTCAGCCAGCCTTGATGCCGACTGATACACCGCTTTCGCGAGCAGGCTCGCTCCCACATTTGATCGGGGTGGTTTCAGGATTTGAAGCAGGCGTCGCTGAGTTTGTCGAGAACGCGGTCGGCGCGTTCCTCGGCCTTGGCCATGGTGGTTTTCCAGACGGCGACACACGGGTGCAGATCAGGCTCTTGTTCAGCCCTGGCCAGCCATTGAAAACAGTCATGCCACTCACCCAGGGCACCTTGTGCCGACTTCAAACGTGGCATCGCCGCGTCGGGCAATCGGTCAAGTTCGGGGTAGGCGTCGATGCCATAGCGCACGCGCTTGATCAACAGACGCAAGCGATGACGATCATGGGCAGGATCGTGCAGGGCCTGATCGAGTTTCTTCCATTGCTTGGCGAGGCGCTTTTCGATGCGTTTGCGCAGGCCCTTGAGCAGGCCCTGACGCTGGGAAGCACGGAGGAAACGCGGAAACGCGTCGAGAATCATCAGTAACTGCGTGACCTCGGGGCTTGTCGCCACCGCCGGATACGCCTTGGCCATCTGCGCCATACGTCGTTGCGCAGCCTCGGGTTGACCGTTCTTGAGCAGGTAGGCCGCCAGCACCTCGCGATCACGCAACGGCGTGGTCAACTCGCCAACCCGGGACGACGCCGCCTCCAGTTGCTCGACGCCAGGCAGCCCGCGCAACGGTCGCAACAGACTGCGCAGCCGGCGAACCGTGGTACGCAGCTCGTGCAACGCTTCCGGGTCGGTGCGCGCACTCAGGCGCGCCTGGCAAGCCAGCAGACGAACTTCCAGACTCAGTACTTGAGCCACCAACCGATCAACCAAGGCCGACATCGCTTGCTCCCTGAATCGAATGTCCACTATTCCCTACATCATGCCTCAACGGCCGGCACGTGACTCACGAATATAGAAGCGGGCCTTCTCGGCTTTCTTGGTGCAGCCTTCGAAGCCTTCGAATTGCTGCTGGGTCTTGGCCGCCGTCAACAGCGACAGGGCCTTGGAGTAGCTGACGGTGCCGGCGAACCCCTCGGCCTTGGCCAGGTCCAGTTCATGCCACGCCGCATCGAGTCCACTACCGCAGCTGTCACGATAAGCGGTTTTGCCGGCACAACCGGCAAGCGCCAGGGCAATCAATGGCACGCAAATCCAGGCTTTCATCACTCACACCTCAACATTAGGTAAACAGTCGTGCTGGTAAGACGGTCTGGCACGTGAAAAGTGCCTTGGCCCCGCCGCGCAAACGTCAAGTGTGCGTGAGAATACCCATGCGCCGCCATGGAGTGTCGAAAAAACGACGCCCTTGGCCCACCGAGCGACCTTAGCGATTGAAGCGCGCCCCGTGATGGGTGCATTGTTGAACCTTGTCAGACGAGGGCGATTCATGAAAAAGCGTGTCGCACTGGTGCTGGGCTCAGGCGGGGCCCGGGGCTATGCCCATATCGGTGTCATTGAAGAAATCGAACGGCGCGGCTACGACATCGCCTGCATCGCAGGATGCTCGATGGGCGCCGTGGTCGGCGGGATCTATGCCGCCGGCAAACTTGACGATTATCGCGACTGGATCGAAAGCCTGGACTACCTAGACGTCTTGCGTCTGGTAGACGTCAGTTTTCGTCTGGGCGCGATTCGCGGGGAGAAAGTGTTCGGGCAGATCCGCAAGATCGTCGGCGAGATCAACATCGAAGACCTGCGCATCCCTTACACGGCGGTGGCCACGGACCTGACCAACCAGCAGGAAATCTGGTTCCAGGAAGGCTGCCTGCACCAGGCCATGCGCGCCTCGGCAGCGATTCCGAGCCTGTTCACACCCGTGATGCAGGGCAATCGCATGCTGGTGGACGGCGGCATTCTCAACCCTTTGCCGATCGTGCCCGTGGTGTCGAGCCATTGCGACCTGATCATTGCGGTCAACCTCAACTCCACCAACCAGCGACACTATAAACTGCCGGTGATTCAGCGTCCGCCCGCGTTCAAGACGCGGTTCGACAGCCTGATCAATTCCCTGGGTTCAAAAATGCCGTTCCGCCGCAAGCAGGCCGAACAATTGCTGCTGCTGGAAAAGGAAGCGTTGATGGCCGAAGCGGCCGACATCAACCCCTGGATCGAATCCGCCGAACCCGAAGCCCAGCAACCGGCAGCCGCCCCCGAACGCGAAGGTGCACCGAAATCCGCCACAGGTTCGTTCATCATCGACAACGTGGGCCCGGCGTCGTTGCTGGACCTGATCAACCAGAGTTTCGAGGTGATGCAGACGTCGTTGGCGCAGTACAAGATCGCCGGGTATCCGCCGGACATCCTGATCAACGTGCCGAAACGGGTGTGCCGGTTTTTCGAGTTTTACAAGGCGCCGGAGTTGATCGCGCTGGGGCGGGAGATTGCGCGGGATACGCTGGATAGATACGAGAATGAGCGGGATGCCTGAAGCTTTCGGATGACGGTGGCCTCTTCGCGGGCAAGCCTCGCTCCTACAGGACTTGAGTCGTTCGCGAGCTTTGTGAACGACTCAAGCCCTGTAGGAGCGAGGCTTGCCCGCGAAGACAATAGACCGGACACCAAAAAGCTAAAGACTTCCCTCACTCAACAACCGATAACCAACCCCCGCTTCGGTAACGATAAAGCGTGGCTGAGTCGGATCATCCGCCAGCTTCTGGCGCAGATGCCCCACCACAATCCGTAAATAATGACTGTCCTCGGTATGGGTCGGCCCCCAGATATCTTTCAGCAGTTGCTGCTGGGTGATCACCCGCCCGGGATGCCGGGCCAGTTGCGCCAGCACCGCATACTCTTTGCGGGTCAGCGCGACTTCGGTGCCATCGAGCAGCACCCGGCGATAGGCCAGGTCCACGGTCAGCGGGCCAAACGTCAGCGCCGCTTGCTGAGCCTCGCCAACGGGGGCCTGACGCAATAACGCACGCACCCGGGCGAGGAATTCCTGGATACCGAACGGCTTGGTCACGTAATCGTTGGCACCGCCATCGAGCGCTTCCACCTTTTGCCCTTCGCTGGCACGCACCGAAAGCACCAGCACCGGCGCCGTCGACCATTCGCGAAACTCGCGCAGCACTTGCTGGCCGTCCATGTCCGGCAGGCCGAGATCGAGCACCAGCAAGTCGGGTTTGTTCAACGCCGCCTGGGCCAGCCCTTCGTTGCCATTGCCGGCCTCCAGTACCTTGTAACCCTGAGAAGCGAGGCTGATGCGCAGGAATTTGCGGATTTGCGGTTCGTCGTCGATGACCAAAATGGTCGCGGTCTGGCTCATGGTTTCTGATCGTGGCATGGAGATGTCCAAAGGGTATCAGGCTTCACTTTCAAGGCCCGGCTGTTCCTGCAATGGCAAGTGCAGTGTGATGCAGGTGCCGCGCCCTTCAATGCCGTCCGCGACGCTGATCCGACCGCCATGCGCGCCGACCATGCCCTGACAGATCGCCAACCCCAGGCCGGTGCCCTGCCCGCCCCGATCACCACGCGCAGCGGTGTAGAACATGTCGAAAATCTTCGCCCGCTCTTCCTCCGGAATCCCTGGCCCCTCGTCGCTGACCGAGAAAAACAGCTCGCTGTCATCGGCGCCGGCGCGTAATTGCAGACGGCCGTGAGGCGGAGAAAAACGCGCGGCGTTTTCCAGCACGTTGACCAGCGCCTGCTCGATCAACGCGGCATGCACATACAGCAGCGGCAATTCGGCCGGCACTTCGGTGCTGACCTGCAACGGCGCCAGTACCGCGCGCAGACGATTGAGCGAACTGCCGACAATATCGGCCGGCGACACCCAGTCCCGCGCCAGCTTCAACGCACCGTGACCGAGGCGGGTCATGTCCAGCAGGTTTTGAATGTAACGGTCGAGGCGCTCGGCTTCATCGCGGGTGCCTTCAAGCAGTTCGCGGCGATCCTCCAGCGGGATGGCTTCACCGAGGGCCAGCAGACTGTCGATGCTGCCGCGCATGGAGGTCAGCGGCGTGCGCAAATCGTGGGACACCGACGCCAGCAAGGCGCTGCGCAACTGCTCGGTTTCGCCGTGCAGGCGCGCCGCTTCCAGGTCTTCGGCCAGTTGCGCGCGAGCCAAGGCCTGGGCCAGCGGTTGACTCAACGCCGTCAACAAACGCCGACGCTGACCGCTCAAGGTCTGGCCTTCTTTGGCGCACACACCGAGCAGCGCCAACGGTCCGTCTTCCACCGACAACGGCCACCACCACCAACGCCCGAACGGCAGCGTGCCGGTGCCTGCGCCCGCCGGCTGGTCGTGTTGCCAGGCCCAATCGGCGGCAGCGCGCTCGGCTTCGGAAAACTCCAGCGGGCCGCCGGTCTCGACCTTCCAGCCACCCTGGCCGTCGCGGTTGAGCAGGCACAGTTGCAGATCGCTCCAGCCATTGAGGTGCTGGGCCGCAGCGCTGACCACGGCCTGGCGGTCGGTGGCGGCGGTGAGTTTGCGCGACAGGTCGAGCAGTTCGGTGGTCTCTTCCTGGGTGTCGCGCAATGCTTGCAATTGCCGCCGTTGCCGCGCCGCGAGGTTGCCGGTGAGGGCCGCCATCAGCAGGAAGAACAGCAAAGTCAGCACGTCTTCTTCGCGCTGGATGGCGAACGAAAAATTCGGCGGGATAAACAGAAAGTCATAGGTCAGAAACGACAGCGCCGCACAAGCCAGCGCCGGGCCCAGGCTGCTGCGCACCGCCACCAGCAACACGGCGGCGAGGAACACCAGCGATATATTCGGCAGCGGCAAGACGCTCGCCACGGCCCAGGCCAAAGCAGTGGCCAGCACCGTCGCCACGACCGCCAGCGCGTAGTCGAACCACACCAGCGAATGCGCCGAACGCTGACGCGGCTGATGCTGTTCGTGATCACTGTCGAGGACGTTGATTTCCAGCCCCCGCGCATCACGCAGCAAGCGTGATGCCAGACCGCCGCCGAACAAGCGCCGACGCAAACGCTGGCGCGATTGACCGACCAGCACCAGGCTGGCACGGCGTTCGGCAGCGTGCTGGATCAATGTTTTTGCGACTTCACCGGCGCGCAGTAACACCACTTCGCCGCCCAGTCGCTCGGCCAGTTGCTGGGCACTTTGCAGGCGCAGGCGCGATTGTTCGTCGCGCACGCTGCCGTTGTCCACGTGCACCAGGCTCCACGGCAGATGCCGACGCTGGGCGACGCGGCTGGCGTGGCGCACCAGGCGTTCGGCCTGAGCATCGCCATCGACGCCGACCAACAATCGACCGCGCACCGCTGGCGCGGCCTGGCCAAGTTGTCGATATCCCTGGGCCAGGTCATCGTCCACCTGCGCAGCGGCGGTTTGCATTGCCAGTTCGCGCAGGGCGGTGAGGTTGGTCTGGGTGAAGAAGGCGTCGATGGCCGCCCGCGCCTGCTCCGGCACGTAGACCTTGCCTTCACGCAGACGCTCAAGCAGTTCGCGTGGCGGCAGGTCGATCAGCAGCAGTTCGTAGGCTTCTTGCAGCACCCAGTCCGGCAGGGTTTCGCGAACCTGCACGCCGGTGATCCCGCGCACTTGATCATTGAGGCTTTCTAGGTGCTGAACGTTGACCGTGGTGAACACGTCGATGCCGGCGGCGAGCAATTCCTGGATGTCTTGCCAGCGCTTGGCGTGACGGCTGCCAGGGGCGTTGGTGTGGGCCAGTTCGTCCACAAGCACCAATTTCGGCTTGGCCGCGAGCAGACCGTCGAGGTCCATTTCTTCGAGCGTGACGCCTCGGTATTCCAAGCGCACCAAGGGCTGCTGCGGCAAGCCGCCGAGCAGCGCTTCGGTCTCGGCGCGGCCGTGGGTTTCAACCACGCCGGCGATGACTTTCACGCCCTGGCGCAATTGGGTGTGGGCCGCTTGCAGCATGGCGTAGGTCTTGCCGACACCGGGTGCGGCGCCGAGGAAAACCTTGAGCCGGCCACGGCCATCGCGGGGCAGGTCTGCTAACAGCGCGTCGGCGCGGCCGGAGTCACTCATTTGTCATTGCCTTATCTTGATTGATCGTTCCCACGCTCCGCGTGGGAATACAGCTCGGGACGCTCCGCGTCCCCTTCAGAGCCGAACGCGGAGCGTCCGTTGATGCATTCCCACGCAGAGCGTGGGAACGCATCATCTTCTACAGGTTTTCCAGCGCGATGTTTAGCGCCAACACATTCACCACCGGCGGCCCCACCAGTGGCTGCTCAATGTGCGCATTCATCAATTGCTGAAGCGTAGACACCGGCAAATTACGCGCCGCCGCAACACGCGCCAGTTGATAGGCAATCGCCGCCGGTGGCAAGTGGGGATCGAGGCCGCTGCCGGAGGTAGTGAGCATGGCCAACGGTACTGGCCCCTGACCGGGCACCAGCTGTTTGCTGGCATCGTCGATCACCCGAGTCGCGAGCGCCGGATTGCTCGGAGAAAGGTTGCTGGCGCTGCTCGACACGGTGGCAAACGCACCCGCCGATGGCCGTGGATGAAACCAGGCATCGCCAACGAAATCCTGGGCAATCAGCGAAGAACCACGGACCTTGCCGCCGGCGTCACGCACCAGGCTGCCATTGGCTTGATCCGGGAACGCGACCTGGGCGACGCCGGTGACGACCAAGGGGTAAGCGACGCCGGTGATCAGGGTCATCAGCACGAGCAAGCTCAGGGCCGGACGTATCATTGTGGACATTTCAAAATCCTCGAATTCAAAGAACATTCATCAGGCACACACGTCACTTGTGGCGAGGGAGCCTACTCCCGCTCGACTGCGAAGCAGTCGTCAACCCGACAAATGCGGTGTACCTGAACAAACACGGTGTCTGGGATGAGGCCGCTTCGCAGCCCAGCGGGAGCAAGCGCCCTCGCCACAAAAACCCCACCACAGCTCCCGACCGTCAAACCAGGTGCAACGCCGTCAGCAGCATGTCGATCGCCTTGATCCCCGCGAACGGCACCACAATCCCGCCCAATCCGTAGACCAGCAGATTGCGTCGCAGCAACGCCGCCGCGCTCGCGGCCTGCACTCGAACCCCACGCAGCGCCAGTGGAATCAGCACCACAATGATCAAGGCGTTGAACACGATCGCCGAGAGAATCGCGCTCTGCGGACTGGCCAGGTGCATGACGTTCAGCACGCCCAATTGCGGGTAAATCGAGGCGAACAGCGCCGGCAGGATCGCGAAGTATTTGGCCACGTCGTTGGCGATGGAAAACGTCGTCAGCGCACCGCGGGTCACCAGCAATTCCTTACCGATCTGCACCACGTCCAGCAGCTTGGTCGGGTCGCTGTCGAGATCGACCATGTTCGCCGCCTCGCGCGCTGCTTGCGTACCGTCGTTCATCGCCATGCCGACGTCAGCCTGGGCCAAAGCCGGGGCATCGTTGGCGCCGTCGCCGCACATGGCAACCAGGCGACCGTCGTTCTGTTCGTGGCGAATGCGCGCCAGTTTTTTCTCTGGCGTAGCCTCGGCCAGCACGTCATCGACGCCCGCTTCGGCAGCAATGGCAGCGGCGGTCAGGGGGTTGTCGCCGGTCACCATGACCGTGCGGATGCCCAGTTTGCGCAGCTCGGCAAAACGCTCGCGGATGCCGGGCTTGACCACGTCCTTGAGGTGGATCACACCGAGCAATTTGCCGTCGGCGCAGACCAGTAACGGGGTACCGCCGCTTTGAGCGATCTTGTCGATTTCACGGGACAGCGGCGCGGCCAGGTCGGCGCGTTTCACACCGACGAAGGCCAGCAATGAATCCACCGCGCCTTTGCGATATACACGCCCCTGATAGTCGACACCGGACAGACGGGTTTCCGCGCTGAATGGCACGGCCGTCAGCAACTCGGCGGCGGGCTCAGGTTGTGGCTGAGTGCCGCGCAGGTACTCGACGATGGACTTACCTTCAGCCGTGTCATCGGCCAGCGAGGCAAACAATGCGCCCTCCGCCAGTTCACGGGCGGTGACGCCCGGCGCCGGATGCACTGCGGTGCAGCGACGGTTACCGAACGTGATGGTGCCGGTCTTGTCCAGCATCAGGACGTGAACGTCCCCCGCCGCTTCCACGGCGCGACCGGATTTGGCGATCACGTTCAGGCGCACCAGACGGTCCATCCCGGCAATACCGATGGCGGACAACAAACCGCCAATGGTGGTCGGAATCAACGTGACCAATAACGCCACCAGGAACACCAGCGGCAGGCTGCCGTTGGCGAAGTGGGCGAACGGTTGCAGGGTGACGACTACCAGCAGGAAGATCAGGGTCAGGCCGATCAGCAGGATGTCGAGCGCGACTTCGTTCGGGGTTTTCTGGCGTTTGGCGCCTTCGACCAGGGCGATCATGCGGTCCAGTGTCGACTCGCCGGGGTTGGCGGTAATCTTCACCAGCAGCCAGTCAGAGACCAGGCGAGTGTTGCCGGTGACAGCCGAACGGTCGCCCCCGGACTCACGAATCACTGGCGCGGATTCGCCGGTGATCGCCGCTTCGTTGACGGCGGCAATACCTTCAATGACCTCGCCGTCACCGGGGATCATTTCCCCGGCTTCAACGCGCACCACATCGTCCTTGCGCAGGCTGGTGGCCGGTACCACTTGAAAAGTGCCGTTACTGGTTTTACGGCGGGCGCTCAAGCCTTCGCTGCCGGCCTTGAGGCTGTCGGCGCGGGCCTTGCCGCGACCTTCGGCCAAGGCTTCGGCGAAGTTGGCGAAGAGCACGGTGAACCACAGCCACAGGGCGATTTGCGCAGCGACGAAGGTCGGCACGGCACTGTCGGGAATGAAGCACAGCACGGTGGTCAGGATCGCGGTCAGTTCAACCACCAGCATCACCGGTGCACGCTGCAATTGCCGTGGGTCGAGCTTGACGAAGGCTTGCACCAGCGCCGGGCGCCAGAGGGCCGAGATCGCGGTTTTTGGCTGTTCCGTCGCCTTGACGGCCGCCGGTTTGTTTACAGGCATATTCATCATTGACTCCTTAGAAGCCCATGCTCAGGTGTTCAGCGATAGGACCCAGCGCCAACGCCGGCAGGAAGGTCAAACCACCCACCAACAAGATGGTCACGGTCAGCAGGATCACAAACATCGGACCATGGGTCGGAAAGCTGTTCTGGCCGATTGGTGCGGTTTTCTTCATCGCCAGGCTGCCGGCCAACGCCAGTACCGGGAGGATGTAACCGAAGCGACCGATCAACATGCCCAGTCCCAGCATCAGGTTGTGGAACGCGGTGTTGGCACCGAAGCCGCCGAAGGCCGAACCGTTGTTGGCACCGGCCGAGGTGTAGGCGTACAGCAACTGGCTGAAGCCGTGGGCACCGGGGTTGCTCACCGCAGCGACCGGACCGGGCAGGCTAGCGGCAATCGCGCCAAGCACCAGCACGCCGAGCGGCATCACCAGCAAGGTCACAACCAGCAACTGGACTTCCTTCGCCTGGAGTTTCTTGCCCAGGTATTCCGGGGTACGACCGATCATCAGGCCGGCGAGGAACACCGCGATCAACACGTTGAGCAACATGCCGTAAAGCCCCGCGCCGACGCCGCCGAAGATCACTTCGCCGACCATCATGTTGACCAATGCGACCATGCCGCTCAGCGGGTTGAGGCTGTCGTGCATGCCGTTGACCGAGCCGTTGGACGCTGCGGTGGTGGTCACCGACCACAGCACCGTGGCGGTGGTGCCGAAGCGCGCTTCCTTGCCTTCCAGCGGCGCGGTCTGTTCGACGGCGACGTTGTTCAGGGTCGGGTTGGGTTGGTATTCAGCCCACAACGAAGTCGCGCCGCCGATCAGGAACAGCGCCAGCATGCAGGCGATGATCGCGCGGCTCTGACGCAGGTCTTTGACGTAGTGGCCGAAGGTGAACACCAGGGCAGCCGGGATCAGAATGATCGAGCCAACTTCGAACAGGTTGCTCCACGCTGTCGGGTTCTCGAACGGGTGCGCCGAGTTGACGCCGAAGAAGCCACCGCCGTTGGTGCCCAGTTGCTTGATCGCAATCTGGCTGGCGGCCGGACCGAGCGGAATCACCTGATCGACGCCTTGCATGGTCACGGCATTCACGTACTGCGCGAAGGTTTGCGGCACGCCCTGCCAGACCAGGTACAGCGCCAGCAGCAGGCACAGCGGCAACAGGCCGTAGAGGGTGGCGCGGGTCATGTCGACCCAGAAGTTGCCCAGGGTCTTGCTCGACTTGCGACCAATACCGCGGCACAGCGCAACCAATACCGCCAGGCCGGTGGCGGCGCTGACGAAGTTCTGCACGGTGAGGCCGACCATCTGACTCAGGTAGCTCAGGGTCGCTTCGCCGCTGTAGGACTGCCAGTTGGTATTGGTCATGAAGCTGACGGCGGTGTTGAACGCTTGCGTCCACTCCTGACCCGGCAGGTTTTGCGGGTTCAACGGCAAGTGATCCTGGAACAATAGGATCGCGAACAACAGCAAAAAGCCCGCGAGGTTGAAGGCGAGCAAGGCCAAGGTGTATTTCTGCCAGCTCTGTTCGGCCTGCGGATCAACGCCGGCCACCCGATAACAACCACGTTCGACCGGTCCGAGGATCGGCGAAAGCCAGGTGCGCTGGCCTTCCATGACCTTGTAGTAGAACCGCCCAAGGAACGGTGCCGGGATCAGCACCACGGCAAAGAAGGCCAGGATCAGCCAATAGTCATAACTGTGCATAGCCGCTCCTAGTTCCGGTCCGCGCGCAACAGCGCAACCAACAGATAAATGAACAGCCCCACTGCCAATAGCAGTGACACCCCGTCCAGAACGCTCATGGAAGTTCTCCGTGTTACGGCGTATTGCCGCGTGTGGAGTCATTGTCGGCAGGGAGGCTGTAAAGGAACGAGACCGAGGGGTGTGGCGGGGCATAAAGAATGCGTAAAGAGTGGGTTTATGCCTTCGTTACGGCGATGTCCGAGCGGGCCCCTTCGCGGGCAAGCCTCGCTCCTACAGGTCCGTGGAGCGCTCGCCCTTGTAGGAGCGAGGCTTGCCCGCGAAGACGGCAGAACACACGACAACGCCCCCAACTAGCGCACCAAAATGCATGCATCCAGCACCGTACATCCCCGATACGACACCTTTTTACGCTTTACGACTGCTATCACAACACTGGCACGCCCACTGCAAACGCCTCCCCCCGACGCTTTTCAAACCGTTCAGGGAGCAAACGCATGAACACACAACTCAAACCCACGCTGGGCACGTTGCACCTGTGGGGTATTGCGGTCGGACTGGTGATTTCCGGTGAGTATTTCGGCTGGAGTTACGGCTGGGGCGTGGCCGGAACACTCGGGTTCCTGGTGACCTCGTTCATGGTCGCCACGATGTACACCTGCTTCATCTTCAGCTTCACCGAACTGACCACGGCGATTCCCCATGCTGGCGGCCCCTTTGCCTACAGCCGCCGCGCCTTTGGCGAGAAAGGCGGATTGATCGCCGGGTTGGCGACGCTGATCGAGTTCGTCTTCGCCCCGCCGGCAATTGCCTTGGCTATCGGCGCTTACCTGAATGTGCAATTCCCGGCCCTCGACCCGAAGCACGCAGCGGTCGGCGCCTACATCGTGTTCATGGGCCTGAACATTCTCGGCGTGAAACTGGCCGCCACCTTCGAGTTGATTGTCTGTGTATTGGCCGTGGCGGAACTGCTGGTGTTCATGGGCGTGGTCGCTCCGGCGTTCAGTTTCAGCAACTTTGCGCTCAATGGCTGGGCCGGTTCCGATGTGTTCGGGGCGCCGGCGATTGCCGGGATGTTCGCGGCGATTCCTTTCGCCATCTGGTTCTTCCTCGCCATTGAAGGCGCAGCGATGGCCGCCGAAGAAGCCAAGGATCCGAAACGCACGATTCCCAAGGCCTACATCAGCGGCATCCTGACCCTGGTATTGCTGGCCATGGGCGTGATGTTCTTTGCCGGCGGCGTCGGCGACTGGCGCACCCTGTCGAACATCAACGACCCGCTGCCACAAGCCATGAAAACCGTGGTCGGCGAAAGCTCGGGCTGGTTGCACATGCTGGTATGGATCGGCCTGTTCGGCCTGGTGGCGAGTTTCCACGGGATCATCCTCGGCTACTCGCGGCAGTTCTTCGCCCTCGCCCGCGCCGGTTACCTTCCGGCGTCGCTGGCCAAACTGTCGCGCTTCCAGACACCCCATCGGGCGATCATTGCCGGCGGCGTAATCGGTATCGCGGCGATCTACAGCGATGGTTTGATCAATCTCGGTGGCATGACGCTGACCGCGGCGATGATCACCATGGCGGTGTTCGGCGCAATCGTGATGTACATTATGAGCATGCTCAGCCTGTTCAAGTTGCGTAAAACCGAACCGAACCTGGAGCGTACCTTCCGCGCGCCGTGCTACCCGCTGGTGCCGATGATTGCGCTGATCCTGGCGGTGGTGTGCCTGGTGGCGATGGCCTGGTTCAACACGTTGATCGGCTTGATCTTCCTCGGCTTCATGGCGGTGGGCTTCGTGTACTTCATGCTCACCGCGCAATTGCGCGCGGATGCACCGGCCGACGCGATGTTGACCGGACGCTGAATGGTCTCAGGTGTTACCGACAGATCAGGCATAGAATGGAACCACCGCGATATGAAATCGCTCAAAGTGGTATGCACGATCGATTGGCGAAACCCGCCAATCGGCCTGCCCTCAAGGAGAGCCCTATGCCCTGGTATGCCTGGTTGATTCTGGTCGTTGCAATCGGCTCGATCGTTGGTGGTTTGATGATGCTGCGTGACACTGCCAACAAGGTCGAACTGACCGAAGAGCAACGTAAACGTGTCGCGGAACGCAACGCGGAAGCGGACGCCAAGGATGCGCAGGACCGCTAAAAAACTACTGAACAGCTTCTGTAGGAGCGAGGCTTGCCCGCGAAGGCGATCTCAGGGACGCCTTCGCGGGCAAGCCTCGCTCCTACGTCCGATTATTTTTCCCAGTCGGCCTTGGCGATGTGCAAGCCATGCAGCCCTTTATACGCAGCACGTTCAGGCTGGCTCCAGCCCTCGAGCAATGAATCCTCCAACCGATAAATCTCCACGCCCAGCGGGCGACAGACGCTGAGCGGATCCTGCGCATCCGGCCCCCACATGGCCAGTGACAGGTCCCCTCCCGGACAGGTCGACAGCGCACACAGCAGATCGATCTCGGCAAAGAACTCCAGGTAATCGCCCTTCTGCGCCGGACAGGCCTTCATGAAGTACATGTCGTCGTGGTTCAGGCCCGTACACTGGAAAATGTTCAGCACGTCATGCACGTCGAACTCGGTCAGGCCATGGGGCAACACGGCGCGAGTCAGGTTGGAGTGGCAGTGATGATGGAAGTCCTCGCCGGTGAGCATTTTGTTCACATAGGGATCGCAGCGAGTACCCAGCAAATCGTGCAAACGCCCCCCATGTTCATCGATGCCGTAATCGGCCAGGCTGTCGTCGGTGATGGTCACCAGCGGCCGTAAAAAAGGCAGGTTCGACCAGAGCCGGTCATGGGTGCTGACATGGGCGCCCTGCAGTTGCCGGGTCCGCGCCGCCCACAAACGCTCGCGCGGGTCGTTGGCGTTCCAGACGTTGAAGTCGCCGACTTGCGGGCCGACCGGCGTGGTCACACGAAACACGTGCCCGGCCGGCACGTTCCAGGCGCGACCGGTGCGGATCGGCACTTCAAACTGCTCGATCAGCGTGCGGCCTTCCCTGGTGTCGCGAATCCGTTCGTAGAAGGCTTTGTCCACCTGCAAGGCCGAGCCTTTGCTGACTTGATAGGCCGCCGGATAGTCTTTGTACATGACACACATCCTCGATCAGTGATGGGGGGTTGGGGCAAGCATTCGCAACAGAAGGTGTTCAGAGTCATCGAGGTAAGCGCTCATGGCGTCTGCGGCGGCGCGCTTGTCGCCCTCAGCGAGAAAGTCATGGATCTGCCGGTCGCGAGCCAGCCAGGGCGCCTGAAAACGTGATTCATCGGGCGCGGCGCAGAACGCCAGGCGCAGTTGCGCAACGACGTTGGTGAAAAACTCATCGAACAATGGGCTGCGCAGCAACCCGACGATGTGTTGATGAAACGCCAGGCTGTGGGTGCCGACGGCGCGCCAGTCCTCACGTTCCCGGGCCAGCTCGGTGGCCTCCAGCGCCTCGAGCATCCGGCCCGATTGATCATCGCGCAATGGCGGGCTCACGCTGATGGCTTGCAGTTCCAGGGTACGCCGGACCTTGAACAAATCCCGAACATCATCCTGACCCAGCTTGCGCACCATCACGCCCTTGTTGCGCACGTAACGGGTCAGTCCATCCTGCCCCAGGCGATGCAATGCTTCACGAATGGTGTTACGGGAGGCGTTGTAGGCAAACACCAATTCGTTTTCCACCAGCGCCATACCAGGCAGCAGGCGACCGCCTATGATGTCGGCGCGCAACTCCAATGTGATGTGATCGGCCAGGGACAGTCCACTGTTCATGCTCATCGCCTCGTGATTGTTCAACAATCGTCAGCTGACAAGTAATCACTATTCGTGCCAGCTGAATCGATGCGGCAGGACGAAGTTGGTCGCATCTGCATGCTTTTTAGAAGTAGAAGTACAGTCACCATCCCATTTTCATTGGTTAAGATGGCGCATTGTTGCGGAGATTTCAGATGCGTTACTCGCAGGACCATAAAGCCCAGACCCATCAACGCATCATCAAGGAAGCATCGGCGCGATTTCGCCGCGACGGTATTGGCGCGACCGGCCTGCAACCCCTGATGAAAGCGCTGGGGCTGACCCACGGCGGGTTCTACTCGCATTTCAAGTCCAAGGACGAACTGGTGGAAAAGGCCCTGCAGGCCGCCGGCGAACAGTGCGACGCCATCTGCGCCGAGCTGTTCGCGCAGGAGCACCCGCTGGAAGCATTCATCGACACCTATCTGTCTGAATGGCACCAGACGTCACCCGACCAGGGTTGCCCGCTGCCGACCATGTCCTCGGAGCTTGGCTTGCGCGGACAACCCAGTCCGACCTCTGACGTGGTGCTCAATTCGAGGCTGGAACAAGTGCAAGGCACGCTTGAAGGCGAAGATGCCGCCGACCGCAGCATCTTCATTATGTCGGCCCTGGTCGGGGCGTTGTTGTTGTCGCGCAGTGTCGAGAATCCGGAGATGGCCCAGCGGATTCTCGACGTGACACGCGAATTTCTCAAACAGCCCTGGGATTAATCCTGCCAGCGTTTGAAGAGCACGCTGGCATTGACCCCTCCAAACCCGAAGCCATTGGACAGTGCATACTCGATCGCCATCGGCCGCGCCTGACCGTGGACGATGTCCACGCCTTGCGCCGCCGGGTCCGGGTTTTCGAAATTGAGGGTGGGCGGCACGACTTGATCGCGGATCGCCAGCAGCGTGAAGATCGCCTCAATCCCGCCCGCCGCCCCCAGCAAATGCCCGGTGGCGGACTTGGTCGATGTCACCGCGATCTTGTTGTCCGAACCGAACAATGACTTGATGGCTGCCAATTCTCCAAGGTCCCCAACCGGGGTCGAGGTGGCGTGAGCGTTGAGATGCTGCACCTGTGCGGCAGAAATGCCCGCCTGGGCCAGGGCCAGCGACATTGCCCGACGCGCGCCGCTGCCATCTTCGGGGCCGGCAGTCAGGTGATAGGCATCGGCACTGGTGCCGTATCCGACCAGTTCGGCCAAGGGTTGAGCGCCACGGGCAAGGGCATGTTCAAGCGATTCGATCACCAGAAGGCCAGCACCTTCCCCCATCACGAAACCATCACGACCACTGTCGAATGGCCGAGAGGCACGCTCCGGGGTGTCGTTATAACCACTGGACAAGGCACGCGCAGCCGCGAAGCCGGCGAGGCTGACCCGATCGATCGCGGCTTCCGCGCCCCCGCACACGGCGATATCCGCCTCACCACAACGAATCAGCCGCGCCGCATCGCCAATCGCCTGGACCCCGGCCGCGCACGCTGTCACCGGAGCACCCAGCGGGCCTTTGAAACCATGCTGGATCGACACATGACCGGCCGCGAGGTTGACCAGAAAGGAAGGAATGGTAAATGGCGACAAACGTCGCGGACCGCGGCTGTCGGTTGTACGGACCGCATCGGCAATTGCGCCGAAACCACCCACGCCCGAGCCGATAATCGTCGCGGTGCGCTCCTGAGCATTAGCGTCTTGCGCTTGCCAACCGGACTGCTCCACCGCCTGGCGCGCGGCCTCCATGGCAAACATAATGAAGCGGTCCATTTTTTTCTGCTCTTTGGGCGGCGTCGCCCGGTCCGGGTCGAAACCCGCCTCGGGATCTTCCGTCATGGAGAGCACCGCGCCGCCGACCTTGGCCGGCAGATCAGCGACCACTTCGTCAGGCAACTGACGCAACCCGGAGCGTCCAGCCAACAGGCGCCCCCAGACCACCTCGACATCGCTACCCAGCGGGGACACCAGGCCCATGCCCGTTACAACCACTCGACGATTACTCATACCGCAATTACCTCAAGCCGATTGAAGACGCCTCACTTGTAACGCGTGGCGGCCGTACTTTTGGAAAGATTCGGGGCCATCACCAGACGAGCTTTTACAAAGTCATCCCACTCGGAGGCGTTCGGCAACGATGGAATGGTGATCAACTCACCCTGGTCCAGACCGGACAATGCCGCATCGACCATCTCCCCGGCTTCCATCACCATGTCTGCGGGAATCTGAGTAGCGTCGATACCGGAGCGCTCCCAGATTTCGGTGCGTGTTACGCCTGGCAACACCGCCTGGACCTTGACCCCGGTACCGTCCAGTTCCGCGTTCAACGACTGCGTCAGACTTAACACATAAGCCTTGCTCGCGCTGTAAGTCGCGTTGAATCGCTCAGGAAACAACGCCACTACCGAGGCGATATTGATGATCGTGCCACGGCCAGCCTTTGCGAAAGCGGCGGCCGCTGCCGATGCCAGGCGCGTGACGGTGGTGACGTTGAGCTGGATCAGCTTTTCCATCTGGTCCATGTCGGAATTGGCCAACAGACCTTCTGCTGCGACACCGGCGTTGTTGAGCAGCAGGCTGATACTCGAATCGCTGCGTAGACGCTGTTCGAGCTTCAGAACGTCATCTTTTTGTGTGAGGTCTGCCTTGAGTACTTCGACCTGGACACCATGCTCGGCGCGCAACTTGCTCGCCGCTGCCTGCAAGCGTTCCTCGTCGCGAGCGACCAGCAACAGATCAAAACCACGCGCCGCCAACCGCTCAGCGTAGATGGCGCCGATTCCGGAGGAGGCTCCGGTGACGAGGGCGGTTCCTTGGGTCTGGACAGAATTCATTAGCGTGCTCCTGGGAGGATGCGATTGGAAGATGAGCGTCTGCTTTGGCGGACTCAGGAATTATTATATGCATAATCCAAAGACAATATGATAGTCGTAATTTTTTACATACCGATAGAAGGCAAGCCGCCGTCCTTAACGCCAAAATGCAAAAAGGCCGGTCAATGACCGGCCTCTTGGGCGTTTATCTAAAGCTTAGTTCACTTCCAGCTTCTCGCGGTTCTTATCCAGAATCGCCTTGCCTATCCCCTTCACTTCCAGCAATTCGTCCACGGACGAAAATGGCCCATTACTGTCACGATAAGCAACAATCGCCTTGGCTTTGGCCTCCCCAATACCGGATAGCTCACGCTGCAGCGTGGGTGCATCCGCTCCATTGAGATCGACTTTGCCTGACTGAGACTTGGGTGCAACTTCCAGCATCAGAGGTGCATTGCCAGCCTCCGGTTTTGCCGCAGGCGCGGCGATGGCTGCAATAGAGGCGCTGGTCAGCAGGGCGAAAACCAGAGAGTAGAAATAGCCAGTACGCATAAATGAAGCTCCATGACATCGATTGAGAAAGCAGCTTTTCCCAAGCTGCCTCCTAAACTTAGGTCATGACGTGAGCTTGTCAAAAATGTATCAGTTACCAAATATATACCTATCATGCACCCAACAAGCGCGCCCGAGTAATACAAGCATAGCGGCTTGTATGGTTCAGATCAGGTTCACTGCGACATCGGCGTATTCGTTTAAGCTAACCGAACTGGCTTGAAAATGAGCTAGCCTTGAGCCTTGCTTCAGATCACGGCCTCATCTTTTCATCAGATATGTCGCTGATACTGAGCTCTAAGAATCAATTCCTGCTTTCAATACACGCCTTGATCGACGTGTCGAGATTTTTAATAGGTTTCAATAACTGTTGCGCCGGACGCTGATCGAACCCTCCCGCACCTTTGGCTGTTTTCCAAGAGCCCACCACCTCATAATCTGAAGGCTTAGCTCCGAAGCTGGATACCAGATTATCAGAAAGACTTCGTGGGCCTTCAGGCTCAGTTAGAAGCCAAGCCGCAGCCAACTGGTCACAGCGGACCCTCTTCAATGCTTCACTTGCCATTTTAAAACTACCTGGATAACCGCCGATCATCCAAGCCTGTCCAATACTGGTTGCACCCATCGCGTAAAGCATCCCTGGTGATTGTCCACTCAAGTCAATTACCGGGGTACCAGGCTGAAAGCCTGCCTGTAAGGCAGCACTCCTGGCTTCTATCAAGTAACCCGCATATTCCTCAGACAAAACAAGGGTCGTGCCAACTTCCCCTACTTCTACTGAGTAAGAGTTCAATCTCAACGGCTGTGTTTGCCTATACGGCGACTCCATCCCCGTTTGCACCAATACAACTACAATCAGCTGAGTAGCCAACGCGAGTGGCGCGAGGATAAGAACTGTTTTTTCACCGCGCAATGCTGGGGCTAACAGGACCAGCCCACTTAGCAACCAAAAAAACCAGCTAAGCTGCCCACTTGCCAGTAGTTGTTATTGGTACCAAAGGCATAAATATATGGAAATAATGCAAACGCCAACGCTATAAAAAAACGGGAAAGAGATGAATCCAGAAAAAACCGATGTCTACAAAAGCAGATTCCCAATAACAGCATTGACGACGGAATAGCCAATATCAACAACCCATGAAAATTGCTGTATTCCAGCTTGACAATATACTCACCGGTTAACACCGCAATTACCGCACACGACATCAGGAACGCAAAACAGAGTCCTGACAAACGGCTAACTCTGTGACTAACATATAAAGAAATCGGTACGACAAGAGAAACAAGCAGTGCTATGCGAAAAAGCAGTACATCTTGTTGAGTCAGCAAAAAATCGTCAACCCTCAATATTTGTGCAACTGTATGTCCGCCTCCTATATAGTCAACGAAAACCATCGCTCTTTGAATCCGCCCTACGAACGAGACTACAGAACCATCAATCAGCAGCGCACTTAAAAGCAACAAAAATAACACGACAGCAGAACAAAGCAACATCAAGCGGACGTTGATTTTCCTTGCGAGCAACAAACAAATAAAAACACACACCACGAGGGAAGCGGCACTACTAGGTTTGGCCATAAAAACTAACCATCCACCAACTCCGATAAATACCCAACCAGCAATGCTTTCTTTATCTATCTTCGCCTGCGCCGAAAACAAACCTGCCGCCACTATCAGTAATGCTTGAAAATTCAGGCTGTTATAACTAGGAGAAAGTACCCATACGCTAAAAAAAACCAGGCCACCCACTGCAAAACCAAAAGACATTGCCAGTCGCTGAATGTAGCCAGCGATATTATTCGAAAAAAACTCTTTCAGAATCTTATCAACCAGCAGCCAACTCAAAGCCAGAGTGAGCAATACATTAAACATCCGCAGCCGTACAACATCTCCTCCAAAAAGCAGATAAAATGGATGATAAATAAATCCAAACTGCGATAACGACCAGTCATATAGTCGTGGTGTTGCCACCCATACCAAATAGAAGCTTTCGTCAGTAAAGTCAAAGCCATATTGACTGTAAACCATCAGCCAAACAAGAATACTGATGGCCCCAACGACAGTAAGTGCAACCAAACAATATTCAGTAATCGTCGGGCGGTTTACCGCGTTAGGTTCAGGAATCGCCAAATCGGAAACACCGCCGTGAATACTCATAAACTGCCTCAGCCTTTATTCATTGTACCAACCGAACACAACTCGCTTCGATATCATGGTATTAATTTTAAAGAAACCACAAATGCTCTGTAAACAATGCAATTGCGTGCATCTAGACAAAACAAGTCATTATCAATTCCAGCAAACCGAGCGACTCATCATTTCAAAAAAAACGCCCGCAGGGATTGCGGGCGTATCTCTTAAATCAGCGCTCACCGAACACATATCTAAGGTTCAAGCCTACGCTGCTGATATATCCAATCAACAATCTCTCCATCAGGCGCATAACCACTGACGGTATCACGCAACAATTGTCGCACCCTTGAATAGTCGTCTTGTTCTACCGCAGCTAGTAAATCAGTCAGCTTGGCCTTAAGCACATCCCAGGACAAGTGATCTTCGTTCGCTGTCATTATCATGGGATGCTTGGTCGCCTCTACGTTATCGCCAATCAATAACTCTTCGTAGAGCTTTTCGCCTGGACGTAACCCCGTAAACTCGATAGCGATGTCACCGTTTGGATTTTTTTCCGATCGAACGCTCAAGCCTGAGAGGTGGATCATCTTTTCTGCAAGCTCAACAATTTTAACAGGCTCCCCCATATCCAGGACAAACACGTCTCCCCCCTGTCCCATCGACCCGGCTTGAATCACCAACTGCGCCGCTTCGGGAATAGTCATGAAATAACGTGTAATCTTCGGATGAGTAACCGTTAAAGGTCCGCCTGACTTGATTTGTTTGTGAAAAAGCGGAATGACCGAGCCAGAAGAGCCCAGAACATTTCCAAATCGAACCATCGTAAAACGAGTTTTGTTGACCCGCGAAACCTTGGATTTGTCTCCGAACAAAACCGGCGCAATTTCACGACTTAACGCCTGCAACGTTAGCTCAGCAAGCCGCTTGGTGCTGCCCATTACATTCGTTGGACGCACGGCCTTATCAGTGGATATCAACACAAAGTTAGCAACGCCCGCCTGCAATGCAGCTTGCGCAGTGTTGAGCGTCCCCATGACATTATTCAGCACGCCTTCAGCAATATTGTGTTCGACCATAGGCACATGCTTATAAGCTGCTGCGTGATATACCGTATCAATGCGCCAGGTCTTCATGACATCCAGCAACTTGGCCTGATTACGCACGGAGCCCAATATAGGCAATAGCCTTACCGATAACGACTCACGGCTTATGCGCTGCTCCAGTTCTGCCAAAATGCAATAGAGATTGAATTCACTGTGGTCGAATAAAATAAGGGTGGTTGGCGACTGCGCGAGAATCTGCCTGCACAGCTCTGAGCCGATTGAACCGCCCGCGCCGGTTACGAGGACGGCTTTATCTTCAATGCAGTGCTCGAGCAAATCTTCCTGCGCTGGCACAGCATCACGACCTAACAAATCAGCGATGTCGACTTCTTGAATGTCATCTACTTTCACCCTGCCACTCGCCAGGTCCATGAAGCCAGGTACGCTGCGCACGTGCAATGGATAGCCTTCAAGGAAACCAAGAATCTCGCGACGCCGACCACGGGAAGAGGAAGGAATCGCAAGCAGTATTTCTTGAGCACCTGTAGCGTGGATCATCTGCTCGATGTGTCGAGGCTTGTAAACCTGCAGACCCGAGATGACCCGATTTGAAATGCTGTCATCATCATCGATAAAGGCGACCGGCCGCATGACGCGGCCCATCCTTAACGCAGCTACCAGCTGGTTACCTGCAGCCCCTGCACCATAAACCGCGACTCTCGGCAGACCATCGTCACGATTTGTAAAAGGGACGTGCTGGGCAGCCGAAAACCAGTCACCGAGGAAGTACTGCCGCATTGCCAGGCGCAACCCTCCGATCATCACCAGGCTCAACCACCAGTAGTTGAAGATGATCGAACGCGGCACCACGTTTTGGTGATTGCTATACCAATAGACAATAAAGCCTAGGATTAATGAAGAAAGACTCACAGCCTTGATGATTGCTATAAGCGCATCATTGCCAAAATAGCGCATCACCGCGCGATACATACCAAATCGAATGAACAGCGGAATCGCTACCAGCGGAGCGCTTACAAAAAGCCAGGTGTGTGTAGTGATGGGATTGATCATTTCATCAATCCCCAGACGCACGACAAACGCCAGCCAAAGTGCCATCCATACCAGGACTACATCAGCCAGCACCTGAATCAGTCGTTTCTGACGGCGCGGCAGCCCCAGCAACAACGCACGCAATCGATCCATAAACGCTTCAAACACCTTGTACCGCTCCTAAACTGACATCACTCGATCATTGTACATATTCGCTCGCAGCCGGCACCTTCTAAATCAGGCACCCAAGCTGGATCACGCGGCTGTAGTCACTTCGAGCTGGCCTGCATGAAATTTCAAAGCAAGGATAATCAGCGGAACGTAGGCGATAATTACCCCCCAAGCACCGTCCAGGCCGAGTTGCGTCACAGAGTAGGCCACAGGCAACAGCCAAAACAGATTGATGGCGCCGACAGCCAGTGTTACAGGTAGATGCTTGCCAAATCGACGGGAAGCGAACTGATAGGCATGGCTACGGTGAGCCTCATAGACCTTATCGCCACGAAGCAATCGACGTATCAAGGTAAACGTTGCGTCGACTATGAACACGCCTAGCAGGATCACCCACGCCCAAAATAAATCCGAGGAAACCCAAGCAGCCTGGAGCGACAGAACCCCCAATGCAATGCCTAGAAACCCGCTCCCTGCGTCCCCCATGAATATCCGTGCAGGCGGGAAATTCCAGTACAGGAATCCGACTACTGCCGCAGCGAGTATCAGCGGTCCCCAGATCAGGGCCGGGGCGCCGCTTAGCCCATAAAGCAGACAAGCACCAAGGCAAGCACACAATGCCTCAACACTCGCGATACCATCAATTCCATCCATGAAGTTGTACAGATTCAGCAGCCAGACTAGATAAATCGCAGCGAGAATATGTCCAAACCAATGCAGTTCCAGACTGATACCGAACAAGGTAACGGGAGGAAAGCCACCCAACCAGGCCAGAGCCCATATGCCGGCGCCGAAATGACCCAACAGACGCCAACGGGCGGCGATGTGCCCGTGATCATCCATAAAACCAATAACAGCTAGCAGCGCCCCTGCACCGCCTACCGCGATTAACTGCTGCCAAGGTACCAGACCGAACATACCGAAAACTGGAAGCGACGCCAGAAAGGTAACCACGATCGCCACCCCGCCGCCGCGCGGCGTTGGTATCGTATGTGAACTTCGTGCATTAGGGATATCGATGATGCTTCGAGCCAATGCATACCGTCGCAGAGCACCAGTCAACAAAAAAGAAAGAACGGCAACTGCCGGTACCAGCCACAAGTAGATCATTGTTATTGATGTTCCCGAAAATGCTTAGCTGTATTCGCCAACGCCTCATCAACACTTAGTGGGGGCGTCCAGCCTAAAAGATTACGAGTCTTGGTAATATCGACCTGCAACGACCCGCACAGTCGCTGAGAAAGCCCTTTTTTACCCAATAGAGTGGCGCCACTCTGAAGTATCCAACTCGGTACCGGTATGAGTCGAGCTGGCTTGTTGAGCGCCTTCGCCATCTTGCTCAGCAACGCGGTAGTGGACAAATCCTCTCCATCGCTCACCAGAAAGGTCTGGTTTGCTGCGGCTGAATGATCGATGCACGTCAATACCAAGTCCACCAGATTATCAAGCGCGACCAGACTTCGACTGTTATAGATCGCTCCAAAAGGCAGAGGAACCCCCTTGTCCAACCAGCGCATCATATTGAGGAAGTTGGCTTTTACGCCTGGTCCATAGACCAGCACCGGGCGGATAATAACCACATCCATCGCAGTTTCCGCCGCCAGTTCGCGAAGGCCCTGCTCGGCTTCCATTTTCGAAATGCCATAAGGGTCCACGGGGGCAGGAACATCATCTGCACCGTAAGCAGTACCAGGAACTGTCCCTTCCCCATTTACCTTGATTGAACTGATGAAAATGAAGCGTCGTACACCTGCGGCGGCGCTTTGTCTGGCGAGATTCAACGTTCCCTCAACGTTTACTTTACGGAACGCTGCCAACGGATCGGCTTCTACATCATTCATGACATGCACCCGAGCCGCGGAGTGAATCACTATGTTCGACCCGTTCAAGTGTTCTTCCCAACGTGTAACGCCATCGAAGGACTCGATACATACCTTCGAAACCCCATTGATGGGCACTCGTGACTCGTCTCGAACAGCAACCACTACAGAGTGTTTGTTCTCGTGATGTAACCGTTTGAGAATGGCTCCCCCGACGAAACCTGTCGCCCCAGTCAGTAAAATGGTTTGCTGCATCAGCGGGTGGCCTTTCGTAGGGTGGCGTTGCGGAAAAGATCTTCAAGCCTGGCTAAAAGAAGAGGTTTGGAGTAGTTGCTCAAATAATACTGACGACCGGATTGCCCCATCGCTTTCAATTTAACCGCGTCCGTCTTCGCGAGTGCCAAGGTAATGCTCGCAAGCCCACTGGCGTCGCCGGATGCACAAGTAAAACCCGCTCCAGAATCATCAATCACTCTAGCGGCCTCGCCATTGATCATCCCCAACAGGGGTCTGCCCGATGCCAGATAGGCTTGTACTTTTCCAGGTATGGTTTTTTCAAATACGTCATTGGTTTTGAGGGAAACGAGCAAGGCATCCGCACTTGCAAACAAGCCTGGCATCTCTTCCAAAGGATGCCTCCCCAATAGCAATACGTTATTCAAGCCGCGGGAGTGAACTTGTTGACTCAACCATTCGCTCATTCGTCCATCGCCAACAATTACCCACCGCATTACGACTTTATCGCGCAACTCCTCAGCAGCATCCAACACCGCTGGAAGATCTTGCGCTTCACCGAGATTGCCCGCGAACACAACCGTGAATACCGTGTTGTCACGAGGCAACAAAGTCGAATCGTGAGCTGCAGATGAAGAAAAATCATCTTCCGCCCAGCTTGGAAAATAGACCATTCGTTGAGACGCTATGTCCTTCGTACAATATTTTTTGACGTTCTCGAAGAAACCATGTGACTGCAGAAGTAAATAATCAGTGCGATTGTAAATCCATGACACCATTTTTCCGACCATAGACAGTAAAGCGGGGTGTTTGAGGACCCCTACCGCTCTCAGTGTCTCCGGCCAAAGATCGAGTACCCAGACAAACACCGGTGCTTTCTTTATGCGCCCCATCACCAGCGCTGGAATGGCAGCCATGATCGGCGAAACGGCATAAACGAATACCGCATCAAATTTTTCGCCACGCAGTTTAAAAGCACCAATCGTCGAGGCACTTGTGAAGAAACTGAAATAATTCAATACCAAACTAATACTGCGCTTGCCTCGCGCGAGCATAGGCACTCTGACCACCTTGGCATCAAAGTAATGGTTAAAGCGCCCCGGCGACGCTTTATATTCTTCAAACACCTTACCTTCGGGATAATTAGGTAAACCAGTCAACACGGTGACCGAATGTCCTTTTTCGGTAAAGTCGCGAACTAAATCGTTGATACGCATATTTTCTGGCCAAAAATACTGCGTGACCACCAGGATCCTCAATTTACTTTCAGGCATGATCACAACTCGAATTAGTAACGCTTCCAGACGACCCGATTAACATAATCAGTATAACTGTGTACGATCCTTGCCACTTTCTCAGAAACATTGGGCATGCTGTAGTCCGTAACCAGACGCAAAGTACGCTCTCTACCAGAAGCCTGCGTTTCGAGAATCATCAACCCTTGCAATACCCGCTCAACCTCGAGTCCCACCATCATCACAGCGGCCTCTTCCATACCCTCTGGACGCTCGTGGGCTTCGCGAATATTCAGCGCTGGGAAATTGAGAATCGAAGACTCTTCATTGATCGTCCCGCTATCGGAAAGCACTGCTTTGGACTCAAGTTGAAGTTTATTGTAGTCCTTGAACCCCAACGGCTTGAGGAGCTGAACATTCTCATGAAATACGATACCCATTGCATCGACACGCTTCTGGGTACGCGGGTGAGTAGAAACAATGACAGGAAAACCAAATTTCGTTGCAACCGTATTTAGAACATCGACCAATTTTAGAAAGTTCTTGTCAGAGTCAATATTTTCTTCGCGGTGTGCACTCACTACAAAAAACTTACCGGATTCGAGCTCCAAACGCTGCAATACATCCGACGCCTCGATACCATCGCGGTAATGATTCAAGACCTCGAACATCGGGCTCCCTGTCTTGATCACCATGTCGGGCGACAGACCTTCTTTGAGCAGGTAATCGCGCGCAATGGTGCTGTAGGTTAGATTAATGTCAGCCGTATGATCTACGATCCGCCGATTGATCTCTTCGGGTACCCGCATATCGAAACAACGATTACCCGCTTCCATGTGGAACGTTGGAATCTTGCGTCGCTTGGCAGGGATAACCGCCATGCAGCTATTGGTATCACCCAGCACCAGAAGAGCTTCAGGTTGAACAGACGCGAGCACACGGTCCACCGAGATAATCACGTTCCCGATCGTTTCCGCGCCGCTGCTACCTGCCGCATTGAGAAAATGATCCGGTTTGCGAATCCCCAGGTCCTGGAAAAATATTTCGTTCAGCTCATAGTCATAATTCTGACCCGTATGGACGAGTACGTGCTCACAGTACTTATCCAGCGCGGCGATGACTCGTGACAAACGAATGATCTCAGGGCGAGTGCCAACGACGGTAACGATTTTCAACTTCTTCATTGCGATGCTCATCCCTAATTCAATCAGGCCTGGGTGCCCACAGGCATAGTGTATGTGTCTGGAAGCTCACGATCAAAAATCTCGTTCGCCCATAACATCACGATCATTTCATTCTCACCAACATTCGTGATGTCGTGGCTCCAGCCAGGTACAGTTTCAACAATTTCCGGTGTGTCCCCATCAGTGAAGAGTTCGTAGAACTCGCCCGATGCTATGTGGCGAAACCGGAAACAGGCCTTGCCCTTGATAACGAGAAATTTTTCTGTTTTGGAGTGATGGTAATGGCCGCCTCGGGTAATGCCTGGATGGGCAGTAAAATAAGAAAACTGGCCAGAATCCTTGGTTTTAAGCATCTCGACGAAGACGCCACGATCATCTCCATATTTAGGAACTTCGTAGGTGAAATCTTCAGGGGGTAAATAGCTGAGATAGGTAGAATACAGTGCGCGAACCAAACCGGTCCCCACACGTTCCGTGATCATCGACTGTCGACTTGTCTTAAACTCATGGAGCTGAGCTGAAAGCTCACCTACTGTGGTTGAATATTGAGGATCAACGACGACATATGGATCACCAGATTGCTCACCATCCATGACAGCGACAAAGCATTTAATGACGTCATCGATATAAACAAGCGAAATCTTGGCGTCAGCATCATTTATGCTGATAGGTAGTCCATGCGCGATGTTGTGACAAAAGGTCGCGACGGCGGAGTTATAATTAGGTCGCGCCCACTTCCCAAATACATTTGGCAATCGAAATAAATGTACGCGACTGCCGTTTTGGTTGGAAAGATTTAGTAGCGCTTCTTCCGCATCTCGTTTACTCGAGCCGTAAGCATTGCTTAATTCAGCCTGAATTGAAGATGTATAAAGCAAAGGAATGCGGCGACCTGTGGCAGCAACAGCAGCGCATAGGGCCTGCGTTAAATCCGTATTACCTACTTTAAACTCTTCAACACTTTGAGGACGATTGACACCGGCCAGGTGGAAAATAAAATCCACCTCTGATACGAGTGAATGCAGGCTGGCAATATTGTCCTCGCGACAGAACCGCAGCACCTCGACGTCTTTTCGCTCTTTCAAATGAGCAACAAGGTTTTTACCGACGAACCCGTTGGCACCGGTGATCAATACTTTCATGCCTTATTCCTCGGGAGTCGCGTGTTCGCCGCGCTGAATCGCGCGCATAAAATCCAGTTTCAGCAGCAATTTCTGCATGCCTTCAACGTCGAGGCGTTCGGTGTTATGCGAGTTGTAATCCTCCATCGTGGAGATTTTTTCTTCGCCTTGTTCAACAAACTTGCTGTAGTTCAGATCTCGCAAATCCGGAGGTATACGGAAGTAGTCACCCATATCTTCTGCGCAAGCCATCTCTTCCCGGCTCAACAGCGCTTCGTAAAGTTTTTCGCCGTGGCGCGTTCCGATGATCTGGATCGGATGTTCGGGCTGCCCCAGCATTGCCGTCAAGGCGCGAGCGAGCGTTTCCACTGTCGCTGCTGGCGCCTTCTGGACGAAGAGATCACCGTTGTTACCATGCTCAAAGGCATACAAAACCAGATCGACAGCATCGGCTAACGTCATCATGAAACGAGTCATGTTAGGGTCTGTAATTGACAAGGAATTACCGGCACGAATCTGCTCGATAAACAGCGGGATAACTGACCCACGGGAGGCCATGACATTCCCGTAGCGAGTGCCACAAATGACAGTTTTTGTCTCATCCACATTGCGGGATTTGGCGACCATCACCTTTTCCATCATGGCTTTGGAGATACCCATCGCATTGATAGGATAAACGGCTTTGTCGGTACTTAAGCAAACGACTCGCTTAACTTCATTCTGTATCGCAGCTTCCAACACGTTATCAGTACCGATAACATTGGTTTTTACTGCTTCCATCGGGTGAAACTCACAAGATGGAACCTGCTTAAGCGCTGCGGCGTGAAAAATATAATCAACGCCACGGGTCGCGTTCAGAACGCTCTGATAATCACGCACATCACCGATATAGAATTTTAGCTTCGGGTTGCTGTAGCGCTTGCGCATGTCATCCTGTTTTTTTTCGTCCCGACTGAAAATGCGAATTTCAGCAATATCGGTATCCAGGAAACGCTTTAAAACAGCGTTGCCGAAGGACCCGGTGCCACCGGAGATAAGAAGTTTCTTTCCACTAAACATAATGAGCTACCCTTACCGCGAACCAGGCGATGTTACTTAGTTCGAAGAGCTGAATAAATTAATTCGTCTTTCTGTTGTGCACTTGGGTAGCTGATCAGTACCGCACGATAGCTACCTTTAAACACAAAGAAACTACCTGCTGCGACACCCACGACACCACAGGCGGCGACTACGCTGCGCATATCCTCAAGCGACCCACCACCACCTAGGATGGTGATGGGTATATGAACCGCCTCACGCAGTTTGAGGGCAAGGTCTATGTCGTAGCCCTTCATACGGCCGTCGTTGTCGATCGAGTTGATCACGATCTCGCCCGCTCCCAGCTTTTCGACCTCGATCGCCACGTCCAAGACACTGCGCTTGGTATTACGAGTACCATTGTGAGTCCATACATCGCTGGATTTACTAAGCAACCGCGACTTGTGGTCAAGGACGACAACGACGCTTTGGCTACCAATCTCTTCTGCAATTTGTGTGATTAAGGCAGGATTCTCCAGCGCTGCAGAACTGATCGCTACTTTTTCAACGCCTAAGGCGATAATTTTTTTGGCTTGCTCAGCCGTACGAATACCGCCGCCATAGCACAACGGCATCCGACACTCGGCTGCAAGCTTGGCAATTTGCTGGTAGTTAGGTTCAACGTTATTAACCGTTGCATCAATATCAATGACAATCAGCTCGTCAGCTTCTTTTTCATTGAATATTTTTACGGCATTGATTGGATCGCCAACATACTTGGGATCCTTGAACTTTACTGTTTTAACCAGCCCACCATCCTGAATCAGAAGGCATGGAATTATTCGAGGTCTTAACATTTCATAGTTCCGCGAAATTTTTCAGTAGACCAACGCCGAAGTGGTGGCTTTTCTCAGGATGAAACTGCACTCCATACACATTATCAGCGCGGACAGCACAGCTGAAATCCAACCCGTACGAGGAAGTCGCGGCTATATGCTCGGGCTGCAAACAATCAAAAAAGAAAGAGTGAAGGAAATAGAAACGTGATTCCAGTTCAAACCCTTTGAATAGCGCCGAATCCGCAGAAGGTACAACATCATTCCAGCCCATGTGAGGCAGGGGCAGCTCCGAAAGCTGAGGTATGGCCTTGAACGAACGCACGCTACCTGGAACCCAACCCAAGCCAGGCAACGAGCCTTCATCACTACTATCGGCAAGAATCTGCATACCGACGCAGATCCCCAATACGGGGATCTTTGCCTTTTGTACGAGTTCGTCCAGCGCTGGCCGCATGCCAGAAGCGTCCAGACGTTCGATGGCATGGTCAAATGCGCCAACGCCCGGCAGGATTAGCTTGGTAGCACCGTCGAGATCAGCAGCACATCTTGCTACAGATACAGGGATGTGCAAGCGTCTATAGACATTGACAAACGCCTGAATATTGCCCAGGCCATAATCTATGATTGTTATCATCTGAAGAGTCTTCTTTCCAAACCAAGCGCGCTGAGCACTCGAGAGCCTATTCCGATCAAGAAGCGCTTGTTTTTGTAATCTAGGCACGTCTTATTGGAGCCCTCGAAAATGCTCTGAAGCTCTGGCACAGTCAAGTCCAATTTATGAGCAACGTACTCAAATTCAGACTTCAGGAATTTCTCGTCCAGTTCGGGCTTGGAAATTCGCTCCAGCGCAGCTTCCCGCGTGAGCTGACCAGTCATAATCAGGCTGGAAAAGTGAGCTCTACGTTTTTCATAACCAAATTTACGAGGCATCCAATAATCCTCGTAAAAACGAGTAAACCTTGATTCATGATGCTTATGCTGGAACCGCTTCCAGCCAAACAATTTCTCAAGCGTTTCCTCTGCCTCACTTTTAATGTAAGGAAGCAAATTGAGTGGGCGAACCACTTGCATGCCCAACACATACCGATAATAAATCTTATAAGACAGAACGTCGACAATCGGGAAACTTTTCAATTTCCGAGATCCGAACTTGGTATGAATATCAGTGATAAGTGTCTTATCAATACCCGGATAGGCTCCCCACTCTTCGGGCTCACGGCAACACTCGGTAGAGTAGTTACCACCGGTGAGCACATACTTTATCTTATGCGCCTTTGCAAATTTATATAAACCGGAAAAAAAAGCGGTGTCCTGAGGAATGTCTTGGTCGGGCACCTGAGCCTTTAAAAAGGCAACCTGCAGGCTTTTCATTTCTTCCCAATTGATTACTTCGGTATAGAGATCCAAACCTAAGCCATCGACAAGTTTCTCTATGTTACCAACAGCCTGGTCCGTATTCCAACCCGCATCTACGTGGAAAAGCAGAGGTCTCAAGCCCATTTTTTCTTTTGCAACATAGGCTAGGTACGAACTATCCAGTCCACCACTCAAACCAATGATGCAGTCAAAATCTTTTCCTTCGCCCTCTCTTTTAATTTTATCAGCGATTTTCATCAATTCAGCTTCACCAACTGAATCGGTGTGCCAATTAGGCCGGATACTCTGCGCAAAATTCAAGCAATACTCGCACTGCCCATCTTCCGAAAAAACGATATTAGGATCGCTGGTATCCATAATGCATGTACGGCAGATGTTATATTCTTTCAAACTCATAGATCACCCCAAGCGGTCACGAATTGTACTCTCACCAGCCGGAGAGAAGTCCGTACAATTTTTTTCGAAGATTATAAAAAAAGCTGTTGCACGCCGACAGCGCTCTCAACCTATTAATCAAACTCGTTTTCGAAAGCAAAATACCAACTATATCGCCCCGCGAGCGACTCGTCTCGCACTTAACCTTTTGATAAAGCTCATCTCTGGAATTTTCTGATAATTCCGAGGAGTGGCGCTCGTAAAATAGACCAATTGCAGCCATCCGCGGCGTTAGCTTTTTATTATAAGCAGGAAAGTCCACAAGCATGTTAATGCTATTTCCACTGTGGACACGCCACATACAACCCACAATATCGGAATGAACGATATTCCATTCTACAAAGTGAGTTACTGCCAACTCCATCCAAGTATCTTCATTCGGAAGTATCTCGGGAACTGGAAATATTTTGGAAACCACTTGCTGGCTCATCATATAAGATACGCCAGTCAATCCCCCCTGGCCTGCACGCTTAGGAACGAGGTGTCCATCGAATTTCTTGTTTTCAGAAAGCGTAATCAACTTGCACAAACCGACAACTGCATCGGCCTCACCGAAACCTGAGACCATAGCAAAGCGCGCGGCGAGGCTCCCTTCGGGCATTAGATCGTCACCTGCATAAATACAGGTAAAACGGCCCGCAGCGTGAGACACACCATAATTGAATGCAGAGCATTTACCCGCCTTCGGGTTTTTTAACAACCGCATATTTGTATGTTCTGCGGCGAGCGAACATAGAATATTGTATGTTTCATCCTCAGAACCGTCATCCACCACGATCAGCTCAAAAATCAAACCTTGTTGTTTGAGAATGCTGAGCATCGCCGACTGGACGTATTTCTCTTCATTTTTTACTGCAACCACTACGCTAACGTTCAGGTCACTCATGCGAGCTCCTTTAATCAAAATTTCAGAAAACTAGTTAGCCCGCACGGTAACGGACTCTTTATCCCGAACTCTTAAGAAGAAATTTGCCAAAAACATCAGCAGATATCCGTTACTTAACAGCGTTCCAATCAGACCGCCCGTAAATAAACCTAAGAAATATATAAGCCATAAAGCTTTGAATGCGTGATCATCAGAGGTTTTAAACCACCGAAATGTTTGCCCAACAAAAAAAGAATAAACCCAGACACCAAACCAGCCGAAATTAGCAAACCCCTCAGTAAAAAACACTGCATTAGAGTTTGCTGTTTCGTTCCATCCCCACTCGTACTCAAAGACAAGCTTCTCTAAATAAACGCGATCCAACGAAAACAATCCGGAAAAGAACGTACTCGTAGCACCCAGCAACGGAAGATCATCGAACTGTTGTTTTAAAACAACCAAGGTATCTGCGGCTGTAAACATTGGAACAGCGACGATACGCCACACCAAGTGATCAATCGCTCCAGACGGAAGGTATTTGGAGCTGTAAAAATCTGGACTTGAAACCCCGCCGCTTTCAACTACGACGCTAGAGTTAGCCGCCCCCCCCATAGACAATATAGTCACGAGATACAAAACCGCACTGCACCCTACAACGATCATCAACGCGGTTGTCAAACTGATTTTTTTCTCTGTGACGCTACATAAAACAACGGCAAAAGGGCATTCAAGAAAAGCGCTTTTTGCAAAAAACTTATTGAATATCCAAAAAAGATAAGGAGGACGATATAGCGAAATTTATGCCTATCGATAAACATCTTCGCTAGGCTGTAAGGCAAAAATGCACTTACAAAGATTGTGCTAATGTATATTAATGCAACTTCTGCGCCCTCTCGCCCCTTAAGAAAGGCTCCACGTTGAATGCTCAACTCGTCTGTATCTGCACCCGCCAATGCCGATAGTATCGGAATGGCCGGCGCGGTATATAGAGTAATCACCAAAAAAACCACAAACACAGTCCAAACAAAAAAATGAACAGTATTGACGCCCACTCGTATCCTGACCGCCTGTGGCCTGAAACGAGAATCGAAAATTGGAATACTATACCCAACAAGCAGGCTGATAATAGAGAAGAACGTCATAAAGGCGAGTTTCAAAAAATACTCGCTGGATAACAAAGCAAAATTCACGAAAAGCGGAAGCCACATATAGACCAGCGATACAGCCAGTACAAACAAGAAAACAGCCACTCGGGTGCTTGTTAAATTATAAAAAAACATAGACACCTCTTACTTTAAAAGAAACGCTGACGCATCACGTAAAACAGCGCAGCCAAAAACACAATTACTGCAAATCCAGCAATAAATTTTACTTTGCAAAGTAACTCCCATGCTTTTACCTTGGTCACTTTCATCAGGACTATCAGATAGATTGCGTAAAACAAGAACCCGGAAACCGCATAGACTTCAGTTAATATGTTTTTAAACCAAAGCGCACAAACTGCAACAGCCCCTACTCGAAGTAATAAGCCGCTTAACTGTAATAACATTGCTGCAGGCTGATTATTCGTAATGTGAAGAGCCATGGAAATGGGAGACGCCAACAGTTGCATTGCGATCCAGGGAACCATGTATAGAATTATCTCACCCGCTCGATGCCACTGTTCGCCAAAAATGAACGGGAACGCATATGGCGCCGCTACGCCAGCAATTACAAGAGGGATGACCCCTACCTTAATCAAGCCTATAAGCGTATCGGAAGTGAAATCCGAAAGATTACCTGCTCGTTGCATCTCTGGGGCTTTGGACAAATACACCTGAGAAACTGCACTCCCTACGAGGCTAACGGGGGCCTGCATTAATTGCATTGCCAAAAGCAAATATCCGGCCTCGGGCCCTGCAGCTAAGCTCGCAATAATAATGACAGGCACTTGTATTGCAGCGTTATTTGCCAATCCTTCGAGCATCGAATACTTCGGAAACCGATCATATTTCTTAAATAACTCGAACATTTTTCGTAGATTCACGCTTTTCAACAAAGCTCTATCTACTGATTTACTTTTTTGTGCAAGCCCGACTGCACCCGCGCCATTATTTATCGTTTGTCCTAAAATCAAACCTAGAGGGCTACTGGCAAACACCCCAAATAACAACTGCACTGTTGCAGCCGCAGCAGCTTGTTGTATTTTTGTTTTTGCAATATCGGCGAACCTTTTCATACGACTAGCCCAAAACTGCAATGCGCTGTAGCAACCTGCAAAAAATATCCCTATAGGCAAGACCCATAAATAATATTGCAAGCTGGGTTTACCAAATATCAATGAGAGTTCGGCCGAAAAAAAACTCATCACAAGCCCTACTATCATCGCAATGAACAATGATGAAAATACGCCCAAAAACAGTATATTTATCGCTTCCGCATCGTCCTCAGGAATTGGAATAGCCAACTCAAACCTCAACGTCGCCGCTACAGAGATAACGCTAAGCAAGGCTAAGTATATTGATAAGACACTAAAATCCTCAGGGGTATATAGCCGGGTCAGTAGTGGAAGCAAAAGTAACATTATGACTTGAGCTAACGCAGTTCCGCCGACCAGCACGCTAACGGCTCTAATAAAATCATTTGACTTATACCGTCCCAAGCTTCTCCAGAATCGCATCGACACACTCAGCACTCAATCAATCTAAATATTATTGCGGCACGACACCTGTAAAGCAGGGCTCATACGCAAAATCATTGCTTATGCATCAAGCGCTCGTCTTAAAGACTCAACAATTCGCAATTGGTCCGTTTCGCTAAGATAAGGGTGCATCGGAAGACTCAGCACGGTGCGAGCTACTTCGTCTCCAACAGGTAAGGAGGCGGATTCATCAGCGACTGCAGGTTGTTTGTTCAGAGGAATAGGGTAATGCACTACCGTCGGCACCCCGTCATCCTTAAGCGTTTTCTGCAACTGCTCGCGATGTTCTACGCGTATAGTATATTGAGCATAAACACTTTTATTATGAGGGTGAACGTGCGGCGTCGATTTAACTCCCGCCTCTGCTAATAGTCGATCATAACGTGCTGCGACCATTTGTCGAAGCTCAACTTCCTCATCAAAAATAGATAATTTCTCAAGCAGGATTGCTGCTTGCAAAGTATCAATCCGACTATTAACACCAATTCTGATATGGTGATACCGACGATCTTGACCATGGCGCGCTATTTGACGAAGTACAACGGCTAGCTTTTCGTCATTGGTGAACATAGCTCCGCCATCCCCGTAGCAGCCCAGTGGCTTACTTGGAAAAAAGCTTGTGCAAGCAATCGTCGTCAACCCGCATGACTGCTGATTTTTGTACACTGCGCCAAAGCTCTGCGCTGCGTCTTCTATGACCGGAATCTGGTACTTCTCCGCTACAGCATTAATTGCATCGAAGTCCGCACATTGGCCATACAAGGAAACGGGAATAATGGCCTTGGTATTAACTGTGATTTTTGACTCTAATAAATCGGGGTCAAGGTTATATGTCAATGGATCAACGTCCACATATACGACCTTTGCGCCCAATATGACAGCTGCTTCTGCCGTTGCAATATAGCTGAACCCGGGAGTAATAACTTCGTCACCAGGTCCTACACCTAAAGCCATCAGAGCGATCTGAAGCGCGTCTGTACCGTTGGCGCAGGTAATGCAATATTTGGCGCCTACCTTACTTGCCAGTTTTTCTTCCAACTCAGAAACTTCTGGCCCCAAAATATACTGACCGTGCGCCAAGACCTTCTGGATCGCAGCATCAAGCTTAGTTTTAATTCGGGACTGCTGCCGTTTTAGATCAATAAATTCAATCATTAGACTCACGCATCCACTTTTGTAACGACATTGTCAGCGAGAACATAGGAAGCTCCACTATGCTCACATTTCACTTCGCCAGAACCTCTTACAGGAAGCTTCAGCTGCTCCCCGAACTCACTCATCCAGCCTATTTGGCGAGCAGGAACTCCCACCATCAAAGCGTAGGCTGGCACATCCCGATTGATAACCGCCCCTGCGCCGACAAACGCAAACTTCCCGATGACAACGCCGCAAACAATCGTACAATTCGCGCCCAACGTAGCGCCTTTTTGCACCAATGTATCCCGGTACTGGTCTTTGCGTTCTATTAGGGAGCGAGGGTTATAAACATTAGTAAAAACCATACTCGGTCCGCAGAATACGCCATCCTCCAGCGTAACGTTGTCGTAGACCGAAACGTTGTTTTGAATCTTGCAAAAATCTCCAACGACAACCTTATTACCGATAAAGACGTTTTGGCCTAATGAGACGCCCTTGCCAATTCGAGCCCCACCACAAACATGAACAAAATGCCAGACGCGGGAGCCTTCACCGATGACTGCCCCTTCATCGACTATTGCGCTGCTATGAACGGAGAAATTCACTTCACACTCCAGGGTTTGCCATTACAAAAACTATTGTTTTCTGGTCTGCAGCCAATCGATGGTAGCTCATCCCATTAGGACATTTTTTCTCGATTGATTTGTTCCAGAGATCCACCTCATTGCTGCACCTCCTAGCAACCAATTATGTCGCTTGATAATTGCTAGAGGTGCAGATAGACGATCTTTAAACGCCAAGCAGGAAGGGGTGACCCTCCCCATTTGCCGGCTCAACAGTCTGGCTGGAACGAATAGTATTCACTGTTTCGACACAGTGGCGAGCATCCTCAATACCGTAGCCACGCCCGTTCAAAATCTCCTTATAGCTGACCGTATGCAGATCAGTAAATCCTTCAGAGAATTCGATTTCATCACCGTTCACAGTGATGGATCGATACGTAGGTTTTTTCCCTTTCACAGAATCAGGTAAATCATTCGCGTCGATCGAGAGAAACCAACGTACGCGCGCTTTCTCGTATTCAAGATATCCAGCAGCCCTGTGCTCGGAAGTAAAATGAACAACGTTGCGCTGTAACTTACCAAAAATGAAGTGCAACATATCGTAAAAGTGCACGCCGATATTTGTTGCTAGTCCGAAGGACTTACGTGGGTCGCCCTTCCAGCTCTCCATATACCAATTGCCACGAGAAGTAATATACGTCAATTCAACATCATACTTCTCAGACGCATTATCTCTGGCGACTCTCTCTTTAAGATCGAGAATCGATTTGTGATGGCGCAGTTGCAAAATGTTGTAAACGCGCTTACCGGTCTCTTGTTCGACCAATGCAAGCTCATCCAGAATCTCCGGAGTTGGCACCAAAGGCTTTTCACAGATTACGTCACAACCCAATCGAAGCCCGGCTGCGATATGTGAATGATGCAAATAGTTTGGCGAGCATACCGCTACATAATTCAGCGCTGTTTTCGCATTACGTTTGAGTTGATGGGCATGCTCAAGGAAACGCTCAAACTGAGTAAAAAATTCACTTTGAGGCGAAATACTATCTATGATGCCTACAGAATCATTTATATCGTAGGCAGACACCAAAATGTTCCCGGTATCTTTAATTGCGCGCATATGCCTAGGAGCAATATAGCCCGCGGCACCGATTAGAGCAAAATTCTTCATTTGACCTCTTCTATGGCAATCCGCCATTTATCTCGAACAAATACTGTGACAGCACTCAAGCCTTAATAATATGTTTCTCAGGAACTCGGTATTTGCCTCGACTGTCGACAATCAACTTCGCGTGCTGCTTGATAAGGTCATAATCAAACTTGTCGTGATCAGTAGCGAGTACGACAGCATCAAATCCGGCAAGACTTTCCGCAGTAAGTACTTCACTGCTCAGTTCAAAATGATGTTCACGCATTTTAGGAAAAACAAGTACATGGGGATCACTATACGCCACAGAACCGCCTTTTCCTTCAATCAATTCCATGATCTCAACTGACGGCGACTCACGCATGTCATCAACGTTTTTCTTGTAAGCAATACCCAACACCAGAACCTTACTACCTTTGAGGGCCTTGCCAGAATCGTTTAATCCGTCCATCAACTTGCTGAGAACGTATTCGGGCATGGCTTGGTTCACTTCGCCTGAGAGCTCGATAAACCTTGTGTGAAGCCCGTATTCCCGAGCCTTCCAGGTCAGATAGAATGGGTCGATAGGGATACAGTGTCCGCCCAGACCTGGTCCCGGGTAGTAAGCAGTGAACCCGAAAGGTTTGGTCGCAGCAGCGTCGACAACCTCAAAGATATCAATCCCCATCCGATCGGCAACGATCTTCATTTCATTGACCAAGCCAATGTTCACAGCGCGGTGGATGTTTTCCAGCAGCTTGGTCATTTCAGCTGCCTTCGTAGAACTTACCGGAACTACGTGATCGATGGCCTGCTCATAGAGAGCAATACCGACCTCAAGGCAAGCCGCAGTATCACCTCCGATGATTTTTGGAATAGTGCGCGTTTCAAAATTCGGGTTACCCGGATCTTCACGCTCAGGTGAATAGACAAGAAAGATGTCTTCACCTACAACCAAACCGCCCTCTTGAACACGTGGCAGCAACTCTTCTTCAGTTGTACCTGGATAGGTGGTGCTTTCCAAAGAGACGATTTGACCTGCGCGCATATAGGGCTTCAGGCCATCCGTGGTGTTAATGACAAAACTCATATCGGGCTCACGATACTTGTTCAACGGCGTTGGCACACACAAAATAAGGGCATCGCATTCCGAAGCACGGCTAAAATCTGTCGTTGCCTCAAAGCCTGTGGTGCGGGCGTTCTGAATTCTATTTGCAGGGATATGCTCGATGTAACTTTCACCAGCATTCAGCTTGGCGACTTTGTGTTCGTCGATATCAATGCCTAATACCCGAAACCCGATAGCGTTATAACGCAGCATCAGGGGTAGCCCGACGTACCCAAGGCCGACGATACCGATCAAAGCCTCCTTGTTCTTAAATTTGGTGATGCTGGTCTTCATTTGCTGGGACATCAAACTTGCTCCGGCTCAGGCTGATGAGCGATAAAATGATTGATGCTTCTGATGACTTATGCTAGAGCCAAGCGAAACATCGGTGATAAAGACACGCTACCGCCCCAGGATTTTCCGTCGAATTCCTGAAAACGTGGGCTCGGCAATGTCAACAGCTACTCCAATACGCTATCTAATTAACGACAGAAATCAGAGCGCTGAAATTTTTGCCAACGACAGGCTCACCTGCTGCTGGCGGTTCAAAAAATCAACCAATAGGATGGCTCGTTCTTCACCATCCATCGTCAGAAATACTGCTTCAAGCTCTGCAAATCCCTCATCAAGAATTCTCACGCTGTCGCCACTATTGAATGGGAGGCATTCTATTGGCTCGGCACGGGCCTGCAATTGCATCACCAGATCTGCGCACACAGGCAAAGGCATGCCTCCGAAACTGACAAGACGACCGACACCGCGGGTTGAACGTACAGAGGACCAACTGGCATTGGCAGGCAGGTTGATGAATAGATAACCTGGAAATAGAGACTCTTGGACATACTCGCGCCGGCCTCGCACGATCCGGCCACGAAGGCAGACAGGACGGGCGCAGGCATACCCTTGACGCAAAAGGTTTTCCTCAGCTCGTTGATCCTGTCTGGATTTGCATTGCACCAAATACCACGCCCCTGCGAGCGACTCGGTATTACTGGCTGCGCCGCGAATGTTCATATCCATATCCCAACACTATTGCCTGCTCCGGCGACTCGGACCCACTGCCTGTGGAGTGAACATCCTGACACCGTTTTTAGTCCTAATCACCCGCCCAATCCGACAGATCGGGTCTCATAGCTGCACGAGTACAGGAGTGAATCCCGTGGTCAACAAAGAGGTATTATGCCTCCTAACAAGACCTTTAGGCGCCAAAGCCGTGGATTATACGACCACTGGAGCTAAATCCGTTAGCCGAGAAGAGGGGTTTTGAGCATCTACCGCACACTGCGCTAGACCGATTTTGGCAAGTGACTTTGACATCAACTTCTATATATCAGCCACCAATGCTATTGGTGGCCGAGCCCTTTAAGCTATTTTGTTTCTGTTGCGCATCCAGAACTGGCGAACCAAGCCCAGAATCACACCCAAGCTCCCCCCTAAGACAAGACCTAGCACCAAAATCAACGCCTTTTTGGGTTTGATTGGCGAATCAGGGGGCTGAATGACACCATCCACTCGATACACAGCTACGTCCTCAGCTTTCACGTTCAAAGCTTTGTAGAAATCATATTGGCCTTGAAGCTTGCGCAAATCACCGATAAACGGATCATCCGACTCTCTCGCTTGAAGAGTTTTTTCCTCGGCCGCCAACGCCTTTGTGCCACGCAGATAAATTAGCCGTGGATCAACCGAGCCAGCTATTTCCCCGGTGACACCACCTAATATGATCTGGTGATTTTCCAAGCCAATGGCACCAGCGACCCGCTCCGCCTCACGCAACTGTAAAACCGTATCCCTGCGCTTATTCGCTGCGTTATCCCGTAACATCTGAATCTGCACGGCGATATTACGGGCTCGCATCTCGACTTCTTTGGAGTAGTTCTTGATGATCTCTTTTTCCGTTGCAACACTGGCCCTATCAATGTACTCACGCAACCATTTCACCGACATTTCAGAGTTATTACTCAGCGCGTACACAGAGAATCGATCAGGAAATTCTTTAGTCGGTTGAATGACAGTAATTTCCTTCAAGAATTGACGATACAAAGTATCTTGCGACTTTTGACGATCAGACTCACCTAACGAGGGCAAATAAACTTCTTTAAAAAAATCACGCCGCAATGATTCCGACTGTAAGTTGCTGACGAACGAACTGTAAACATTCTTTACCGAATAAGGCTTCAGCTCGGAACTCTCTGATCGCCCCAGGTTAAAGTTCTCAATATCACTCTGGGTTGGCGGCAATACATAAGCTCGCGCCTCATAGACGGGCTCACTTAACCAAGCGTATGCGGCTGCTGCGCACAAAAACAACGCCGTAACAACAGCAATTAGCTGACGCTGCTCCCAAATCCCTTTTAGAAAATCGAATAAATCAATTTCATTCAAGCTTTGGCTCTCAGAGCTATTTTCTTGCATATACTTCATCCAACCCATTCTTTTTAAAGGCTACTGCGCCAATAGTTAACTAAATTTCCGAGCGCTCCGAACACCACGTCGATACCTTAAGGCAAATCCCAGTACCGGCCCTATGGCCATCCCGACCAGCAGCGCCACAATCAAACAACTAGAAACAGAAACCTCTACGCTAGACCAGCCGGCAAAAGTGATTATGACAGATTGCTGATTCTCAAGCACAAAAACGACTACAGCCAGAATCACCGACAGCACAATGAGGAACAGGAACCACCGCAGTAACGTTTTCAAAAGCATTTCCTTCTTATGACCTAGACATCATCCTCATCCTCATTCACCCGATCGCGCAATTCCTTCCCCGGCTTGAAATGCGGCACAAACTTGCCATCCAGGCTAACCGACTGACCTGTCTTAGGATTACGCCCCACCCGCGGTGCACGGTAGTGCAGAGAAAAACTGCCAAAACCCCGGATCTCAATACGATCCCCGGTCGCCAGGCATTGGGACATTTGTTCAAGCATAGTCTTGATAGCCAGCTCCACATCCTTGGATGAGAGCAGCCCTTGATGGGTGACAATTCGTTCGATCAACTCCGACTTCGTCATATTTTTCCCTTCTTTTTCAAGCAGCTAGGAAAAGCGCTTCAAAGGTTTTAGCATGCCCGGGGGAATTTGAATAGCCCGGGTTTTCACATATTTTCACCAGCAATGACCGCCCAATTACGAGGAACTACGACGCGATCTAGCTCAGCGACAAATAACCAGCATGGTGCGCGTCAGATACCCCGCGGGATTGAAGCCGAAAGGGTATTCATCCTCATCCTTGGCATCATCGGACCTTGCTACTACCTTATAGCCCGCCGCCTTACACTCTTTGTCCGCGCGCTTACGGCACTTCTCCCATCCAGAACCCAATCCCGAACAATCTATCTCTACGCCACTGACTCCACGCACGGCATGAGTCTTGGCATTCGTACCGCAACCCGCCAGCATCAAGACTGCCATTGCGACAATGAGGTTGTTCATTCACTTCCTTATGGCAGATGCCCTGCCCGGCTATCGTTCTCTTGAGCTAAAGACTAGCTGCAAATAAGCGATTGATCCGATTAAAGAAAGAGACAACACAGAAGGATCATTGGTTTCAAGAGCGGCCACCCCGCGCACGAATCACCCGACAAACCCAAATCCCAGGCACAAAAAAGGGCGACCGAAGTCGCCCTTTTTCTATGGTCTGACAGAACTTAGTTCTGTTTTTCCATTTGTGCACGCAACAGGTCGCCCAGAGTGGTAGGACCAGCAGCGATGCTATCCGAAGGCTTGTCTTTCAAGCTTTGGATGGCTTCTTTCTCTTCAGCATCGTCTTTCGACTTGATGGAGAGCTGGATTACACGGCTCTTGCGGTCAACGCTGATGATCTTGGCTTCTACTTCCTGGCCTTCTTTCAGAACGTTACGCGCGTCTTCAACGCGGTCACGGCTGATTTCGGAGGCTTTCAGAGTCGCTTCGATATCGTCGGCCAGAGTGATGATGGCGCCTTTAGCGTCAACTTCTTTCACGATGCCTTTAACGATTGCGCCTTTGTCGTTCTCTTGAACGTACTCGGAGAACGGATCGCTTTCCAGTTGCTTGATACCCAGGGAGATGCGCTCGCGCTCTGGGTCAACCGACAGGATAACGGTGTCCAGCTCGTCGCCCTTCTTGAAGCGGCGAACGGCTTCTTCGCCCACTTCGTTCCAGGAGATGTCGGACAGGTGAACCAGACCGTCGATGCCGCCGTCCAGACCAATGAAGATACCGAAATCGGTGATCGACTTGATGGTGCCGGAGATTTTATCGCCCTTGTTGAACTGGCCAGAGAAATCTTCCCATGGGTTAGATTTGCACTGCTTGATGCCGAGGGAGATACGACGACGCTCTTCGTCGATGTCCAGAACCATAACTTCCACTTCGTCGCCGACTTGTACGACTTTCGAAGGGTGGATGTTCTTGTTGGTCCAGTCCATTTCGGAAACGTGTACCAGGCCTTCAACGCCTTCTTCCAGCTCAGCGAAGCAGCCGTAGTCGGTCAGGTTGGTTACACGAGCGGTAACGCGAGTGCTTTCTGGGTAACGGGCTTTGATAGCAACCCATGGATCTTCGCCCAGTTGCTTGAGGCCCAGGGAAACACGATTGCGTTCGCGATCGTACTTCAGAACCTTGACATCAATCTCGTCGCCAACGTTGACGATTTCGGAAGGATGCTTGATACGCTTCCAAGCCATGTCGGTAATGTGCAGCAGGCCATCGACGCCACCCAGATCGACGAATGCGCCGTAATCGGTGAGGTTCTTGACGATACCTTTGACTTGTTGGCCTTCCTGCAGGGATTCCAGCAGAGCTTCACGCTCAGCGGAGTTCTCGGCTTCGAGGACGCTACGACGGGAAACGACAACGTTGTTGCGTTTCTGGTCAAGCTTGATGACCTTGAATTCCAGCTCTTTGCCTTCCAGGTGCGTGGTATCGCGCACAGGACGGACGTCAACCAGAGAACCTGGCAGGAACGCACGGATGCCGTTAACGTCGACAGTGAAGCCGCCTTTAACCTTACCGTTGATAACGCCCTTGACCACTTCTTCGGCTGCGAAGGCTGCTTCCAGAACAATCCAGCATTCAGCGCGCTTGGCTTTTTCACGGGACAGCTTGGTTTCACCAAAGCCGTCTTCAACCGAGTCCAGAGCAACGTGAACTTCGTCACCGACGTTGATAGTCAGTTCGCCAGCATCGTTGTAGAACTGCTCAAGCGGGATGAGTGCTTCAGACTTCAGGCCAGCGTGAACGGTTACCCAGCGAGCTTGGTAATCGATATCAACGATAACACCGGTGATGATGGAGCCTGCCTGAAGGTTCAGGGTTTTTAGGCTTTCTTCAAAGAGTTCCGCAAAGCTTTCGCTCATTTTAATTCCTGTTGAATAAGGGCGAAGGATACGCCCATCTCCACATCCCAGACGACGTGGGTTATGTTCATTTAAAGAAGCACTGCAAGACTATGACTGGTCCCCTGCAGAGCTTCTTGGTCACCCGGCGATATCGCGAATGGCGATCTCGCTCATGATGCGTTCCAGCACCTGATCGATGGATAACTCCGTGGAATCCAGCTGTATGGCGTCAGCCGCCGGCTTGAGCGGGGCTACCGCTCGCTGGGTGTCACGCTCATCGCGTGCACGGATCTCATCTAGCAGACTCGACAGACTAACACCATCGACTTTGCCCTTCAACTGCAAGTATCGACGGCGCGCACGCTCCTCGGCACTGGCAGTGAGGAATATCTTCAGCGGCGCGTCCGGAAAAACCACCGTGCCCATGTCGCGCCCATCGGCGACCAACCCCGGCGATTCCTGAAACGCCCGCTGACGCTGAAGCAGCGCCTCGCGTACCGCGGGCAATGCAGCCACCTGGGACGCACCCGAGCCGACGCTTTCCGTACGGATGACATCGCTGACTTCGTCACCCTCCAGAATGATGCGCTGCAGTTGACCTTCGGTCGCCGCAATGAACTGCACATCCAGATGAGCGGCAAGCTTTTTCAGCAGTTCTTCATTCGTCAGGTCAACGCCGTGGTTATGCGCAGCGAACGCCAACAGACGGTAGAGCGCACCGGAATCCAGCAAATTCCAGCCCAGACGCTTGGCCAGTATCCCGGCGACCGTGCCTTTGCCAGAGCCGCTTGGCCCATCGATGGTGATGACCGGTGCGATGATTTTCACGACTGAGCCTCTTGTGCAACACGAATGCCGACCTGCGCACAAAGCGCGAGGAAGTTCGGGAACGAGGTTGCGACGTTGGCACAGTCATGGATGCGAATCGGTGCGGTGGCGCGCAGCGAAGCAACGCTGAACGCCATGGCAATCCGGTGATCGCCGTGACCGTGCACTTCGCCGCCGCCGATCAGGCCGCCGTCGATGATGATGCCGTCCGGGGTCGGTTCGCATTTGACGCCCAGCGCCAGCAAGCCATCCGCCATGACCTGGATACGGTCCGACTCCTTGACTCGCAGCTCTTCGGCGCCACGCAACACGGTGCGCCCTTCGGCACAGGCCGCGGCCACGAACAGCACCGGAAATTCGTCGATGGCCAGTGGAACCAGTGCTTCGGGAATCTCGATACCCTTGAGTTTAGCTGCCCGTACGCGCAGATCCGCCACCGGCTCGCCGCCGACTTCACGCTGGTTTTCCAGGGTGATATCAGCGCCCATCAGACGCAGGATGTCTATCACGCCGGTACGGGTCGGGTTGATGCCGACGTGCTCGAGCACCAGCTCCGAACCTTCGGCGATCGATGCCGCCACCAGGAAGAACGCGGAAGACGAGATGTCGCCCGGCACTTCAATGTGGGTCGCAGTCAGCTTGTGGCCGGACTCAACCGAAGCGGTCGCACCGTTAACGGTGACCGGATAGCCGAAGCCGCGCAGCATGCGCTCGGTGTGGTCGCGGGTCGGAGCCGGCTCGGTGACGGTGGTCTTGCCTTCGGCGTACAGGCCGGCCAGCAGCAGGCAGGATTTCACCTGGGCGCTGGCCATCGGCATGGTGTAAGTCAGACCCTTGAGCTTGTTGCCGCCACGAATGGTCATCGGTGGACGACCTTCAGCGGCGGTCTCGATCACGGCGCCCATTTCACGCAGCGGATTGGCCACGCGATTCATCGGGCGCTTGGACAGCGAGGCGTCACCGGTCAGGGTGCTATCGAAGTCCTGCGCAGCCAGCAGGCCCGACAGCAGACGCATCGAGGTGCCGGAGTTGCCCAGATAGATCGGGCCCGGCGCAGGCTTCAAGCCATGCAGGCCGACGCCGTGAATGGTCACGCGACCGTGGTGCGGACCTTCGATCACGACGCCCATGTCGCGGAAGGCTTGCAAGGTCGCCAGGGCGTCTTCGCCCTCGAGGAAGCCTTCGACTTCGGTGACGCCTTCAGCCAGGGAGCCGAGCATGATCGAACGGTGGGAAATCGATTTATCGCCCGGTACACGAATCCGCCCAGTCAGGCGGCCACCAGGTTGAGCCAGGAAAATCAGGTCGTTGGAGTTCATAGCGTCCACATAAGCCCGGCGGGCCAGGATTTTACTGAAATGTTCGCGGGCAACCCGGGCGCGAGTGAATACGCCCAACAATTGGTGCCCATCCCCTGCATCGACCGCGTCGCGCAAGGCGTCGAGGTCGCTGCGAAATGTATCAAGTGTGCGCAGGACAGCTTCGCGGTTGGCGAGGAAGATGTCGTGCCACATGACCGGGTCGCTTCCCGCGATTCTTGTGAAATCGCGAAAACCGCCCGCAGCGTAACGGAAGATCTCAAGGTTTTCATTGCGTTTGGCCAGTGAATCGACCAGACCGAACGCCAGCAAGTGTGGCAAATGGCTGGTTGCCGCCAACACTTCGTCGTGACGCTCGACCTGCATGTGCTCGACATCGGCGCCCAATTCACGCCACAAACGGTCGACCACTGCCAACGCGGCCGGATCGGTCTGATCCAGCGGTGTCAAAATCACTTTATGGCGACGGAACAGCTCGGCATTGGAGGCTTCCACCCCGCTCTGCTCGGAACCGGCAATCGGATGGCCCGGCACAAAACGCGACGGCATGCCGCCAAACGCTTCGGTCGCGGCACGCACCACATTGCCTTTGGCGCTGCCAACATCGGTCAGAATCGCCTGCCCCAGGTCCATGCCGGCCAAGCGGCCAAGCATTTTTTCCATGGCAAGGATCGGCACGGCGAGCAGGATCACATCCGCGCCCTGACAAGCAATCGCCAGGTCTTCTTCGCAGCGATCCACTACGCCCAACTCAACCGCGAGCTTGCGCGACTGCGGGTCGAGATCGACCCCGACCACTTCGCGGCACAGGCCACTTTCGCGCAACCCCTTGGCAAACGAACCGCCGATCAACCCCAGGCCGACCACCACCAGGCGACCGATCATAGGGCCAGCAGGTTGCAGTGCAGTGACATCAACCACGAGCCAGAACCTTGGTCAGCGCCTCAAGGAAGCGGCTGTTTTCAGCGGGCAAACCGATGGTGATGCGCAGGTGGTTCGGCATGCCGTAGTTGGCCACCGGACGCACGATCACGCCTTCGCGCAGCAACCCCTGGAAGATCGGCGCAGCCACCTGCCCCATATCGACGCAGATGAAGTTGCCCTTGGAAGGAATCCAGCTCAGCCCCAGCTCACGGAACCCCGTTTCCAGTTGCTGCATGCCGGCTTCGTTCAGGCGACGGCTTTCAGCCAGGTAATCGGCATCTTGCAGTGCAGCGCACGCAGCGGCCAGGGCCAGGCTGTTAACGTTGAACGGCTGACGCACGCGATTCAGCACATCGGCAACCACCGCAGTGGACAAGCCATAACCGACCCGCAGTGCCGCCAGGCCATAAGCCTTGGAGAACGTGCGCGAAACCAGCAGATTCGGGTACGCCGCCAGGAAGTCCAGGCCATCCGGCAAGTCGCTGCCCTCGGCGTATTCGATGTACGCCTCGTCCAGCACCACCAGCACATGCTCCGGTACGTCCTGCAGGAACTCGTCCAGCGCCTCGGCACCGAACCAGGTCCCGGTCGGGTTGTTCGGGTTGGCGATGAATACCACACGAGTATCGGCATCGATCGCAGCCAGCATGGCCGGCAGGTCATGGCCCCAGTCTTTGGCCGGGACCACTTTGGCCGTCGCGCCGACGGCTTGCGTGGCGATCGGGTAAACAGCAAACGCATGCTCACTGAACACCGCGTTCAGGCCGGGCGCCAGGTACGCACGCGCCACCAGTTCCAGAATGTCATTGGAACCGTTGCCCAGCGTCACCTGATTCAGCTCGACGCGGCACTGCTCGGCCAGCAGGGTCTTGAGCGCAAAACCGTTGCCGTCCGGATAGCGGGTCAGCTCGGCCAGTTCGTCGCGAATGGCTGCCAGCGCCTTTGGACTGGCGCCCAACGGGTTTTCATTGCTGGCCAGCTTGATGATTCTGGCTGGATCGATGTTCAGCTCACGCGCCAGTTCGTCCACGGGTTTGCCCGGAACGTAAGGCGAAAGTTGTTGCACGCCCGGCTGCGCCAGAGCGAGGAAGTTGCCACTCATTTGCTACCCCTTAGAGAACTGCTTTCGGGTAAGAACCCAGCACTTTGAGTGCTACTGCTTCCTGACTGATCTTTTCCAGTACACCTTTGATCAACGGATCACGGTGGTGGCCGACGAAGTCGATGAAGAACACGTAGGTCCATTTACCGCTGCGCGACGGACGGGTCTCGATTCGCGTCAGGTCGATACCGTTGTCGTGGAACGGCACCAGCAACTCATGAAGCGCACCGGGCTTGTTGCTCATGGAGACGATGATCGACGTCTTGTCGTCGCCGGTCGGCGGTACTTCCTGGCTGCCGATCATCAGGAAGCGCGTGGAGTTGTCCGGGCGATCCTCGATTTTCTCGGCCAGGCGGGTCAGCCCATACAAGCTGGCGGCCATGTCGCCGGCAATCGCCGCCGAGTTCCACTCACCCTTGACCCGCTTGGCTGCTTCGGCATTACTCGACACCGCCACGCGCTCGACATTCGGGTAGTGCGCGTCCAGCCACTTGCGGCACTGGGCCAGGGACTGGGCGTGGGAGTAGATGCGGCTGATGCTGTCGGTCTTGGTGTTTTCACCCACCAACAGGTGATGGTGAATCCGCAGCTCGACTTCGCCACAGATGACCATGTCGTGTTCGAGGAAGCTGTCGAGGGTGTGGTTGACCGCGCCTTCAGTGGAGTTTTCCACCGGGACCACGCCAAAATTCACCGCACCGGCCGCCACTTCGCGGAACACTTCGTCGATCGCCGCCATCGGCTTGCTGATCACCGCGTGGCCGAAATGCTTCATGGCGGCGGCTTGAGTGAAGGTGCCTTCAGGGCCTAGGTACGCCACTTTCAGCGGCTGTTCGAGGGCCAGGCACGACGACATGATTTCGCGGAACAAACGCGCCATCTCTTCGTTGCCCAACGGCCCCTGATTGCGCTCCATTACGCGTTTGAGCACCTGAGCTTCACGCTCAGGACGATAGAACACCGGCACTTCGCCTTCGGCCAGCGAGGCCATCTTTACTCGCGCAACTTCCTGGGCGCAGCGTGCACGCTCACTGATCAGCTCCAGGACTTTGGCGTCCAGGGCATCAATGCGAACGCGCAGTGCCTTGAGTTCTTGCTCAGACATTAGCCGTGTTCCTTCTCGAACTCTGCCATGTACGAAATCAGTGCGTTGACCGCAACGATGTCGACGGCGTTATAGATGGAGGCACGCATGCCGCCCACGGAACGGTGACCCTTGAGGTTCAACAGGCCACGCTCGTCGGCACCGGCCAGGAATGGCTTGTCGAGACGGTCGTCAGCCAGGCGGAACGGCACATTCATCCACGAGCGATCCGACTTGTTGATCGGGTTGCTGTACAAGCCGCTGGCGTCAATGAAGTCGTACAGCGTGCGCTGCTTCACTTCGTTGAGCTTGCCGATAGCTTCAACACCACCCTGCTCTTTCAGCCACTCGAATACCAGACCGGACAGGTACCAGGCCAGGGTAGGCGGGGTGTTGTACATCGAGCCGTTATCGGCCGCGACCTTGTAGTTGAGCATGGTCGGGCACAGGGAGCGGGCATGACCCAACAGGTCTTCGCGAATGATGTTCACGACAATGCCGCTCGGGCCGATGTTTTTCTGCGCGCCGGCGTAGATCATGCCGAAGCGCGAAACATCGATTGGGCGCGAGAGAATGTCCGAAGACATGTCGGCCACCAGCGGAACGTCGCCAGTTTCCGGGACCCAACTGAATTCCAGGCCGCCAATGGTTTCGTTCGGTGCGTAGTGAACGTAGGCCGCGTCTTTCGACAGGCTCCACTCGTTCTGACCGGGAATGGCGAAATAGTCATAAGGCTTGGCAGTAGCGGCAACGTTGACGCGGCCGTAGCGCGAGGCTTCTTCGATGGCTTTCTGCGACCAGATACCGGTGTCGATATAGTCGGCGGTGCCGCTTTCCGGCAACAGGTTCAGAGGAATCTGAGCAAATTGCTGGCTGGCGCCACCTTGCAGAAACAGCACTTTATAGTTCGAGGGGATATTCAGCAGATCACGCAGATCCTGCTCGGCCTTGGTGGCGATGGACACGAACTCATCACTGCGATGGCTCATCTCCATGACCGACAGGCCCTTGCCGTGCCAATCAAGGAGTTCACCCTGGGCGCGCTGCAGGACAGCTTCGGGAAGTGCCGCAGGACCGGCACAGAAGTTATAGGCTCTCTTGCTCACATCCAATCTCGCTCTGATTTGGTGGTAATCACGCAATAAATCACAACATCAATCGACACAGGGCCCTGCCGAAGCAGAAACCTGAGGGAGCGAGCCTGCTCGCGAATGCATCACCACGGTGTTTCAGAGGTACCGCGGCGCCTGCATTCGCGAGCAGGCTCGCTCCCACAAGGGTTCTCCACTGATATCGAAATTTTCCGTTCGGACAAACAACAAGGGGGCGAATTTTCATCCGCCCCCTGTTTGTCCACTTACTCTTGTGGCTCTTCGTCAGCAGCGGCGTCGAGTTGCTGATCTTCAACCACGTCGTCGATCACGACCTCGCCGTCGAACACCGCCCCCTCTTCATCTTCCAGCTCTTCGCCTTCGACTTCCGACGGTTCCTGCACCCGCTCCAGACCGACCAGCGTTTCATCACTGGCCAGTTTGATCAGGGTCACGCCCTGGGTGTTACGTCCCAGACTGGACACTTCGTCGACGCGGGTACGCACCAGGGTGCCCTGGTCGGAAATCAGCATGATTTCCTCGCCGTCGAGCACCTGGACTGCACCGACCAAGCGGCCGTTACGGTCGTTGCTGACCATGGCGATAACGCCCTGACCGCCACGTTTGTATTCAGGGAACTCGGTGATCGCCGTGCGCTTGCCGAAACCACGGGCCGAAGCGGTGAGGATCTGGCTGCCTTCTTCCGGAATCAGCATGGAAATCAGCTTCTGACCTTCCGGCAGACGCATGCCGCGGACACCGCGAGCGGTACGGCCCATGGCGCGAACGTCGGTTTCCTTGAAGCGAGTGACCTTGCCTCCGTCGGAGAACAGCATGACTTCGCGGCTGCCATCGGTAATGGAAGCTGAAATCAGTACGTCACCTTCGTCCAGCTCCAGCGCGATCAGACCGACGCTGCGTTGACGGCTGAAGGATTCCAGCGGGGTCTTCTTCACGGTGCCTTTGGCAGTGGCCATGAAGATGAAGTGACCTTCGGTGTATTCGTCGACCGGCAGCATGGTGGTGATGTATTCATCACTGTCCAGCGGCAGCAGGTTGACCAACGGACGACCACGGGCCGCGCGGGACGCTTCCGGGATTTCGTAGGTTTTCAGCCAGTACACTTTACCTTTGCTGGAGAACAGCAGCAGCGTGGTGTGGCTGTTGGCGACCAGCAGGTGAGCGATGTAGTCCTCATCCTTCACGCCGGTAGCCGATTTGCCTTTACCGCCACGACGCTGAGCCTGGTACGCAGCCAATGGCTGGGTCTTGGCATAGCCACCGTGGGAAATGGTCACGACGCGCTCTTCTTCCGGGATCATGTCACCCAGGGTCAGGTCGAGACGGGCATCGAGAATCTCGGTGCGGCGCACGTCGCCGTATTCGGCGCGGATCACTTCCAGCTCTTCGCGGATCACTTCCATCAGGCGCGTGGCGCTGCTGAGGATGCGGATCAGCTCGCCGATCTGGTTGAGGATCTCTTGATACTCGGCCAGCAGCTTTTCGTGTTCCAGGCCGGTCAGACGGTGCAGACGCAGTTCCAGAATGGCTTGTGCCTGTTCCGGCGACAGGAAGTACTTGCCTTCGCGCAGACCGTATTGCGGATCCAGGGTCTCTGGACGGCACGAATCGGCACCGGCGCGCTCAACCATCGCGACCACGGCGGAGGATTCCCACGCAGTCTTGATCAGCGCTTCCTTGGCTTCCGACGGCGTTGGCGAAGCCTTGATCAGGGCGATGACCGGGTCGATGTTCGACAGGGCAACCGCTTGACCTTCCAGGATGTGGCCACGTTCGCGCGCTTTACGCAGTTCGAACACGGTACGACGGGTAACGACTTCGCGACGGTGACGAACGAAGGCTTCCAGCAGGTCCTTGAGGTTCAGGATCCGCGGACGGCCGTCGATCAGCGCGACGATGTTGATACCGAAAACGGCTTGCAGCTGGGTCTGGGCGTAGAGGTTGTTGAGGATCACCTCAGGCACTTCGCCACGACGCAGCTCGATCACGACGCGCATACCGTCCTTGTCGGACTCGTCGCGCAGTTCGGTGATGCCTTCGAGCTTCTTCTCTTTTACCAGCTCGGCGATCTTCTCGATCAGACGGGCCTTGTTCAACTGGTAAGGGAGTTCGGTGATGACGATCTGCTGACGGCCACCGACCTTGTCGATGTCTTCAATGATCGAGCGGGCGCGCATGTAAATGCGGCCACGACCGGTGCGGTAGGCTTCGATGATGCCGGCGCGACCGTTGATGATCGCGGCGGTCGGGAAGTCCGGACCGGGGATGTATTGCATCAGCTCATCGATGGTCAACTCAGGGTTGTCGATGAGCGCCAGGCAACCGTCGATGACTTCACCGAGGTTGTGCGGCGGGATGTTGGTCGCCATGCCCACGGCGATACCGCTGGAGCCGTTGACCAACAGGTTGGGAATACGGGTCGGCATGACCGCCGGAATCATTTCGGTGCCGTCGTAGTTCGGCACCCAGTCCACGGTTTCTTTGTGCAGGTCAGCCAGCAGCTCGTGCGCCAGCTTGGTCATGCGCACTTCGGTGTATCGCATGGCGGCGGCGTTGTCGCCGTCCACCGAACCGAAGTTGCCCTGCCCGTCTACCAGCAGGTAGCGCAGCGAGAATGGCTGCGCCATGCGGACGATGGTGTCGTACACCGCGGTATCACCGTGCGGGTGATACTTACCGATCACGTCACCGACAACACGGGCAGATTTCTTGTACGGCTTGTTGAAGTCGTTGCCCAGCTCGCTCATCGCGAACAGCACACGCCGGTGCACGGGCTTCAAGCCATCGCGCGCATCCGGCAAGGCCCGCCCGACGATTACGCTCATCGCGTAGTCGAGGTAGGACTGCTTCAGCTCGTCTTCGATATTGACCGGGAGGATTTCTTTGGCCAGTTCGCCCATGAGAAGCTCGATTCCTTTTTCTGGTGAAACTTCGTCACATCCATATGGGACGAACGAAGCTCGCCGCTGCAGGCTGAGTGCCATGCACCGACTTACGACAAATCAACAAGTTGAACCATGGATTTGCGCAGTAAAGACAACCCCGCGGGACTGCCTCGGAAAACGCCGGATGTTATCACAAGAGCCGCCACGCACCTATCCCCCAGATGCGCATGGAGTGTAGTTAGTTGACTGGTGGCAGGCTGAAAGGGGACGAGAGAGGCTTAGAGCCGCTCCGAATGCAGAATTGGCATCTGATTTACGGATGTTTGTTGACTTTTAGGGCCTCATCGCTAGCAGGCTGGCTCCCACAGGATCGGTGTCGATCAAAAAACCTGTGAGAGCCAGCCTGCTGGCGATGTCGATTTACAAGGCGCCGGACGCTCTCAATGCAGACGCTTGCGGCACATCAACAGCGCCATTTTCGCCGTGTCCGGGCGCTCGACGATGCCTTTCTCGGTGACGATCGCATCGATCAGGTCCGCCGGGGTCACGTCGAACACCGGGTTGAAGGCATCAACCTCAGCCCCGACCCGCTTGCCGCCGACCTCCAGCAACTCGCGACCATCGCGCTCTTCGATAGGAATCTCGTCGCCGCTGGCCAGGTTCATGTCGATGGTCGAACTCGGCGCCACCACCATGAAGCGCACGCCGTGGTGCATGGCGTTGACTGCCAGCTGATACGTGCCGATCTTGTTGGCCACATCGCCATTGGCGGTGATCCGGTCTGCGCCGACAATCACCCAGGTCACACCCTTGGTTTTCATGATGTGCGCGGCGGCGGAGTCGGCGTTGACGGTCACGGGAATGCCTTCATTGGCCAATTCCCAGGCGGTCAATCGCGAACCTTGCAACCATGGGCGGGTTTCGTCGGCGTAGACGCGCTCAACCATGCCTTCGATAAAGGCCCCGCGAATCACCCCCAACGCGGTGCCGAAACCGCCGGTGGCCAGTGCGCCGGTATTGCAGTGGGTCAGGATCGCCTGCGCGTTGCCCTGGTGCTTGCGGATCAGGTCCACACCCAGTTGCGCCATGGTCAGGTTGGCTTCGCGATCGCTTTCATGAATGGCGATGGCTTCCGCCTCCAGCGCCGCGAGAGGATCCGCATCGCCCTTGAGACGATCCAGGCGGTCACGCATGCGCCCCAAGGCCCAGAACAGATTCACCGCCGTTGGACGGGAATCAGCCAGCAATGCGTAATCCTCTTCCCACTCGGCCTGCCAGTCACCACCCTCAGCTATGCGAGCGCGGGCCGACAGCACCATCGCATAGGCCGCACTGATGCCAATGGCCGGCGCGCCGCGCACCACCATCAAGCGAATGGCCTCGGCCACGCTTGCGGCGCTGGTGCAGGCGATCCACGTTTCCTCGAACGGCAAAATACGCTGATCCAGCAGGTACAGGGCGCCATCACGCCAATCGATGGCCTTCACCTTCTCCGCAGCCAACAGTCGATCGCGCATCCCACACCCCGCACTCATGAACAAAAGCCGCCGATTATAGCGATCCCCCCGCGAAGACGCTCGGGTATACTTCGCCATCCTTTACAAAAGCACTGGAACCGACCCTCGATGCCGAACACTGCCGCTGCGCTCGACCTGTTATTGCTGCCGACCTGGCTGGTACCCGTCGAACCCGCTGGTGTTGTCCTCAAAGAGCACGGCCTGGGCATTCGCGATGGGCGCATCGTGTTTATCGGCCCACGAGCGGCTGCGCTGAAGCTTAACGCAACCGAAGTTCGTGAGTTGCCGGACATATTGCTCAGCCCCGGCCTGATCAATGCCCACGGGCATGCGGCGATGACGCTGTTCCGGGGCCTGGCGGACGATCTGCCGCTGATGACCTGGCTGGAAAACCACATCTGGCCCGCCGAAGCCAAGTGGGTCGACGAAGATTTTGTACGCGATGGCACCGACCTGGCGATCGCCGAGCAGATCAAAGGTGGCATCACCTGTTTCTCTGACATGTATTTCTTCCCGAAGGTTGCCAGCGAACGTGTCCATAACAGTGGCATACGCGCACAAATCGCCATTCCGATCCTCGATTTCCCGATTCCAGGGGCCAGCACGGCGGACGAGGCCATTCGTCAGGGCGTCGAATTGTTCGGCGATCTCAAGCACCACGAGCGGATCAAAGTCACGTTCGGCCCCCATGCGCCCTACACCGTGGGCGACGAAAACCTGGAGAAGATTCGGGTGATCGCCGAAGAACTGGACGCCTCGATTCACATGCACGTCCATGAAACCGCGTTCGAAGTGCAGCAATCGGTCGAGCAGCGCGGCGAGCGCCCCCTGGCCCGACTCGGCCGCCTGGGATTGCTCGGCCCGCGCTTCCAGGCCGTGCATATGACCCAGATCAGCGATGAAGACCTGGTGCTGCTGGTAGAAAGCAACACCAATGTGATTCATTGCCCGGAGTCCAATCTCAAGCTGGCGAGCGGCTTCTGCCCGGTCGAGCGTCTTTGGCAGGCTGGCGTCAATGTCGCCATCGGTACCGATGGCGCGGCCAGCAACAACGACCTCGACTTGCTCGGCGAAACCCGCACTGCCGCGCTGTTGGCGAAGGCTGTCGCTGGCTCGGCCACTGCGCTGGACGCCCATCGCGCACTGCGCATGGCCACCCTCAATGGCGCCCGTGCGCTGGGGATCGAGACTGAAACCGGTTCGCTGGAAGTTGGCAAAGCCGCGGACATCGTCGCGTTCGACCTCTCGGGCCTGGCGCAGCAACCGATCTACGATCCGGTTTCGCAGCTTATATACGCCACCGGCCGCGACTGCGTGAAACATCTGTGGGTCGCCGGCAAACAATTGCTCGACGACCGTCGCCTGACTCGCCTGGACGAGGAGCAGCTCTGCGCCACCGCCAAGGCCTGGGGTCAACGCATCAGCGGCCACACCGAACAGTAAGCCTCCCCGGACTGACTTCCGGGGCAACAGGATTTTTCAAGTTTTAGAGGACTTAAACCATGAGCAACGTCGACTACGCCGAAATCGCCAAATTCGAAGCCCTGGCCCATCGCTGGTGGGACCGCGAAAGCGAGTTCAAACCGCTGCACGACATCAACCCGCTGCGGGTCAACTGGATTGACGAACGGGTCAACCTGGCCGGCAAGAAAGTCCTCGATGTGGGCTGCGGTGGCGGCATCCTCAGCGAAGCCATGGCTCAGCGCGGCGCCACCGTCATGGGCATCGACATGGGCGAAGCGCCGCTGGCGGTCGCGCAATTGCATCAGCTGGAATCCGGCGTGAGCGTCGAGTACCGGCAGATCACCGCCGAAGCGCTGGCCGAGGAAATGCCTGAGCAGTTCGACGTGGTCACCTGCCTGGAAATGCTGGAGCACGTGCCGGATCCGTCCTCGGTGATCCGCGCCTGCTTCAAAATGGTCAAACCGGGCGGCCAGGTGTTCTTCTCCACCATCAACCGCAATCCGAAGGCGTATCTGTTCGCCATCATCGGTGCCGAATACATCATGAAGCTGCTGCCGCGGGGCACTCACGACTTCAAGAAATTCATCCGCCCTTCCGAGCTGGGTGCCTGGAGCCGCATGGCCGGCCTGACCGTCAAGGACATCATCGGGCTGACGTACAACCCGCTGACCAAGCACTACAAGCTGGCGGCCGATGTGGACGTCAACTACATGATCCAGACCCTGCGCGAGGAGTAAGCCGATGCGTATCAGAGCAGTCCTTTTCGACATGGACGGCACGCTGCTCGACACCGCGCCGGACTTCATCGCCATCTGCCAGGCGATGCGCGCCGATCGCGGCTTGCCGCCGGTGAACGACAAGCACATCCGCGACGAGATTTCCGGCGGGGCCAAGGCGATGGTCGCCGTGACCTTCTCCATGGACCCGGAATCACCGGGTTTCGAGGAATTACGCCTGGAGTTTCTGGAGCGTTACCTCGCCGGTTGCGCGGTTCACAGCAAACTCTTCGACGGCATGGGCGAACTGCTGGTCGACATTGAGAAAGCCAACCTGATCTGGGGCGTGGTCACTAACAAGCCGCTGCGCTTCGCCGAGCCGATCATGCAGCAGCTTGGCCTGGCCGAGCGCTCGGCACTGCTGATCTGCCCGGACCATGTCAAGAACAGCAAGCCGGACCCTGAGCCGTTGATCCTGGCGTGCAAGATGCTCGACCTGGACCCGGCCAGCGTGCTGTTTGTGGGCGATGACCTGCGCGATATCGAGTCCGGTCGCGATGCCGGCACCAAAACGGCTGCCGTGACCTACGGCTACATTCACCCGGACGACAACCCGCGGCATTGGGGGGCGGATGTGGTGGTGGATCATCCGCTTGAGTTGCGCAAGGTGCTCGATAGCGCTCTTTGCAGCTGCTGAGTACCGCAGATTTTGTGGCGCGGGAGCTTGCTCCCGCTGGGGCGCGAAGCGCCTCCTCTATCTACAAACGCATTCTGTCAGGCACACCGTATCTGGTGATTTACGACTGCTTTGCAGTCGAACGCGAGCAAACTCCCTCGCCACAGTTTCGGTGCCCGCCTTTGTGTTGAATTGTTGTGAGGTTTCTTATGTTTGATTATTCCGCCCGCCCTGAATTGCTCAAGGACCGGGTCATCCTGGTTACCGGCGCAGGTCGCGGCATTGGCGCTGCGGCGGCGAAAACCTACGCAGCCCATGGTGCAACCGTACTGCTGCTGGGCAAGACCGAAGCCAATCTGACTCAGGTCTATGACGAAATCGAAGCCGCCGGGCATCCACAGCCTGCGGTGATACCGTTCAACCTGGAAACCGCGTTGCCTCATCAATACGATGAGCTGGCCGCGATGATCGAAACAGAGTTCGGCCACCTCGACGGTTTGCTGCATAACGCGTCGATCATTGGTCCGCGCACGCCGATCGAGCAGCTGTCCGGCGAGAACTTCATGCGCGTCATGCACGTCAACGTCAATGCCATGTTCATGCTCACCAGCACCTTGCTGCCGCTGCTCAAGCTGTCTCAGGACGCTTCGGTGGTGTTCACCTCCAGCAGCGTCGGTCGTAAGGGTCGCGCGTACTGGGGCGCTTATGGCGTGTCCAAGTTTGCCACCGAAGGCCTGATGCAAACCCTGGCCGACGAAGTCGACACCGTGGCGCCGGTGCGCTCCAACAGCATCAACCCGGGCGCTACCCGCACCAGCATGCGCGCCCAGGCATACCCGGGTGAAAATCCGCTGAACAACCCTACGCCCGAGGAGATCATGCCGGTCTACCTTTACTTGATGGGTCCGGACAGCACTGGCATCAACGGCCAGGCTTTCAACGCACAGTAACAACCGCACGTCGCTTTTTGTACCGCGCCGGGTTCCCGGCGCGGCCCTGAAAGCACCCCGCAAGTGCAGTGGTTTAAGTCAATACGCCGCCGCCCTTTCTGCCTGAAACCCTTCAGAAATCCTTCAACTTGTTGATTTTCAAGGATTTTTATTCAAAGGAACTCATTGGCATGACTTTCGCTCTAATTTTGCTCAGACACGCCGTGTGAAAGCAATCGGGCGGACGCCTCAGTCGATAGGTTACTTATATTCGGCAAAGCGGACTAAACTTGCGCCAAATGTCCTACGGGACTGATGGACCAGTATGACGCGCAGCCCAAAGCCGCTCTCACCCAGCCTGTAAGACAGCCTTACTGCTTAGGGGCTCACGCCATATGAAATCACCATCCCAGACCAACGCAATTGACTTCGACAGCGCCAAATTGCAACGCCTGGGCTTTGGTCAGCAACCTCCCATTCTGGAGCGGCCATTCAGCCTTGCACAAGTGCGCCAGCAACTTGGCCAGCAACTGCAGACCAGTCTTGAGCCACAACGCATTCTCGGACTTTTCTTCCGCGAGATTCAACGCCTGGTGCCGCTGGATGCGCTGACTTATCAGCACTCGGCCAGCGACTTGCGTCTGGAATTCGGGCATCGCGGCCACCATTCCGTCACTTACAGCCTCAGCCATGAAGGCGAGAACCTGGGTGAACTGGTGTTCCGCCGCAATCAGCGGTTCAGCGACCACGAACAAGGCAATCTGGAATCGCTGCTGTCCACGCTCCTGTTCCCGATGCGTAACGCCCTGCTCTACCGTGCGGCGACGCAAAGTGCACTGCGCGATCCGTTGACCGATACCGGCAACCGCATCGCCATGGATCAGACCTTAGAGCGTGAAATCGAGATGTCGCGGCGCCACTTGATGCCGTTGTCACTGCTGATGCTGGACATCGATCACTTCAAAAACGTTAACGATAATTTCGGCCACAGTGCGGGCGATGACGTACTCAAGAGCGTCGCAGCCTCGATCAAGAACCAGCTGCGCAATGTGGACATGGTGTTCCGTTTTGGTGGCGAAGAGTTCCTGATCCTCCTGTCCAACACCAGTCGGGAAGCCGCCGCCATGGTCGGCGAAAGACTGCGGTTTGCGGCACAGGCGCAGAGTTACAAAGCCGATGGCAATCAGATCGAGCTGACGGTCAGCCTGGGTTGCTCGACCCTGCTGCCCGGCGAATCGGCCGATAGTTTGTTGCGTCGGGCCGACAGCGCGCTGTATGTCGCCAAGCGCGAAGGGCGTAACCGGTTGGCCATGGCGGGTTAATCCTTCAGCTGAGCCACATAACTAATGTGGGAGTGGCGGTGCGGCGATCCGACTTGCTCGGATCGCCGCAACGCCGCTCCCACATTTTTTTGCCTGTAATACCTATGGATCAGCTTTCGGCCAATGCCATGCGCTCACGCGCGACCGGAGCCTTTTCAGAGTGTTCCAACTGCATGCAGCGCTCCAGGAACAGGTGCATGTAGTCGTAACTCTTGCAGACAGCCTGGCGCAATTCCACTTGCAGGGATTTGCTCGGGTTCAGGCCCGCCAATGTGCAGATGATTTCAAGCGCTTCCCAGGGATGGGCATCATCGTACTGAGCGTGCATCTTCAACCACTTCATGGCCCGCTTGCGATCTTCCTCCGGGAACGCGGCCGCGTAGACACCATTGGAACAGACCAATGCCGACCACTCTCCAGTCGCACCTTCGATGGCATAGTTGGTCGCGGCAATGGCGACAATCAGCGAATCCGCCGAACTGGTGTGCCAGCACCAGTGGCTCAAGGCGTGAAGTTCAGGTGCAACGTGTTGCGCCTGCAAGTCTTCCAGGCTGACCCCATGGGCCCGACTCCAGTTAACCCAGTAATCGGCATGGTTAAGTTCGACACGAATGTTACGCATCAACCAACGACGCGCCATGTCTTCACCGGGGTGGCGGGCAAAACGAGTCTTGGTCAGGTTTTGTGCCATATATAACGCGAACTGTTCAACGACGGGCCAGCCACCAATAAGGTACTGCCGCATGGTTTTTGCGCCGAGCTTATTGTCTCGCATGCGCTGATACAGTTCGTGTTCGACAACCCGGCGCTTACTCTCGCTGCAGTCCTTGATGAGCTGTTGCGCCCATACGGGATAACTTGCAGCTTCCATGAGTGGTCCGGTTCGATTGAATGTGTCGATCACTGTCGGGCTCCTTTTGATTGTGATTGTTAGGATCAGCAAGAGATTTCAACGGAACGTGCCGGGCGCCTTGAATAACAAAGGTTGAGGCCGGGCAGGACGACTTTGCAAACTATCGCAGGTAAACAGATGCGGGCGTTCAATGACATACCCTTGAGCGAAGTCGACCCCGATCTCCAGCAATGCCTGCTCGATCTGGGGTGTTTCTACAAACTCGGCAATCGTGCGCTTACCCATGACATGGCCGATGTGATTGATCACTTCTACCATGGCGCGGTTAATCGGGTCGTCCAGCATATCCTTTACGAAACTTCCATCGATCTTCAAGAAGTCTACAGGTAAATGTTTCAAGTAGGCGAATGAGGACATACCGGCGCAGAAGTCATCCAACGAAAAGTGACAACCTAAACCTTTGAGTTCATTGATAAATCTAATTGCACTTCCCAAATTGGAAATTGCACTGGTCTCTGTAATTTCAAAACAAATCATTTCAGGTGGAATGGACCATGCAACAAACTGTTCCCTCAGGAAGTCCAGAAACGCGTCATCTCCGATAGTAGTGCCTGACAGATTAATCGCACACATGGCCAAAGGACCTTTGCGCTCTTCGGCAATACATTGGGCAATGATCTTAAAGACGTTCTGCACCACCCAACGATCAAGTGCGGTCATCAGACCATAACGTTCGGCAGCCGGAATAAAACTGTCCGGTAATATCATGCGCCCGGCTTCATCATGTAGACGCAACAGGATTTCTATATGCCCGCCGCCGTGTTCGGTATGACCAAGGGGTGCGATTTCCTGGGAATACAGGCAAAAGCGATCCTCTTCCAGGGCCATGTGCAGGCGCTGTACCCACGCCATCTCACCGAAACGCAGGGACAGTTCCGAATCATCGGCGTTATACACCTGAACACGGTTACGCCCTTTTTCCTTGGCCATGTAACAGGCCATATCGGCAGCACGCAGCGAGGCTTCGAGGGTGGTCGGGGTTTGCGCGATATGAACCATCCCGATGCTCACCGTTGTGACGAATGGCCGGCCTTTCCACACAAAGTGCAGGTTCTGCACGGTATGGCGCAGGCTCTCGGCAATTTTCTCGGCCGCTTCCGGCGGACAGTCTTCCAGCAAAATCCCGAACTCGTCGCCACCCAGCCGGGCCAGCGTGTCACCTTCGCGCAAGCCTGATTGCAACAGCGCGCAGATATGCCGAAGCAGTTCGTCACCCGCCGCATGGCCGCAGGTATCGTTGACCAGTTTGAACTGGTCCAGATCGAGGAACATCAAGGCGTGGCGCCCAGAGTATCGGGTCAGGTTGTGCAGCGCCTGCTCCAGGCGATACTCGAACTCGCGACGATTGGCCAGCCCGGTCAAGGCGTCGTGGGTCGCCTGCCAGGACAGATTGGCGATGTACTGGCGCTCCTGAGTCATGTCATGCAACACCAGCACGGCGCCACTGACCTTGTCGGCGTTGCGGATCGGCGCCCCGACCAGGGTGACCGAGACGGTGCTGCCGTCAAGGCGCTGGATCAGTTTGGAATGCTCGCTGGCGCCGCTGAGCTGACCGCTCAATATGTGCTCGATCAAGGTAAAGCCGTCAGCCTGAGCGTTGTCATCCAGCAGATTGAACAAGGCCGCCAGCGGCAAGCCGATGGCCTGCTCGCCCTTCCAGTGAGTCAACGCCTCGGCCGCCGGGTTCATGTAGGCGATCGCACCGTCGACATCCGTGGTAATCACCCCGTCGCCAATGGATTGCAGGGTGATCTGCGCCCGGTCTTTCTCCAACTGCAAGGCCTCGGCAAAGGCATGGCGCTGTTTGAGCAGTTTGTGGGTACGCATCAGCGCTAATGCAATCAAGCCCAGGGCCGTGGCCAGGTTCGTGACCAGCAGCAGGCGCAGAATCAAGCGCGAGCCCTCGCCCAAGGCATCGCTGAAGGCGGTGGCGGCAGGCGTCACACCATCGTTGATTGCAAAAATCTGGTCTTTCCAGCGTTTGATGTCAGCGTCCGACGCCTTATTTTCGGTAATGCGCCGGTGCATCTCTTGGGCGACGTTATCGAGTTGCACCAGATACGCGTCACCCACCGTCCAGCGGTCGATGGCTTTTTCAAGGTAACTGAAATGCCTGAAATTGAGGTACAGCCAGATCACGCTGGAGACGTCGTCGGGATGATTGCCACCCTTGAGAATCGCCACCCGTGCGGCTTCGATATTCGGTGGCTGGTGATCCAGCGCCACGCGCAACTCGTGACCACCCTGGGGTACGGCAATGGCGTTCTGGTACTTGAGGAAAATGGCCTCGTCGCGACTGTCCGCGTAGAGATTGAGGTAATAGATGGCGTCCTTCTGGCCCTTGGACCACAGGCTCTCCCCGGCCACATAGCCGCGAACTGCCGAAAGTACATAGAGACTGACCCCGCCCAACAGCGCTTGAAATAGCACTACGGCAATAAATGGCCAGACGATGCCCAATAACCTAGGGGTTCCGAGAGTCCGCTTTTGCTTCATGAGGTCCCTTGTATTAGCACTGCCAGATCATCATCCAACGTGATCGCTACAGCTAGACTAGGGTGCGTATTCGATCCCGGCAAGCCAGCGCCCGTATTTTGCATGCACTTGCCGCAAACCTGACGCGGGCTGTCACTAATGCTGCTGTAAATGGCCATAAAGCTTGGCGTACAACCCACCTTCGGCAATCAGTTGCTGATGGTCACCATCCTCGGCAATTTGCCCGCCGTCGAACACCAGCACCCGATCAGCCTGTTTCACCGCCGACAACCGATGCGCAATGATCAGCGTGGTGCGGTTGCTCAAGAACCGCGCCAGCGCCAGGTGCAGGTTGTATTCGGTGGCAGCGTCCAGCGCCGAGGTGGCCTCGTCGAGAATCACCACTTTGGGTTCCGCCAGCACCATCCGCGCAATCGCCAGCCGTTGCCGCTGACCACCGGACAAGCGCACGCCAGAGCGTCCGACAATGCTGTCCAGACCATCAGGCAATTCTCGAACCGTTTGGTTCAGCTGGGCAATCTCCAGCGCTTGCCAGCAGGCCTCGTCGCTGCGCAGACGGCCCATCGTCAGATTGGCGCGTATCGTGTCATTGAACAGCGCGGGGTGTTGCAGGACCACGGCGACGTTTTCGCGCACGGTCTCCAGGCCGATCTCCTGCTGGGTCGAGCCACCGAAGCGGATGGTCCCGGCAAGGGGCGTGTACAACCCCAGCAGCAACTGCACCAGGGTGCTCTTGCCGCCACCGCTGGCACCGACAATCGCCACTTTTTCACCGGGGGCGATGGACAGGTCCATCTGGTTTAACACCAACTCGTCGCCGTATCCGAAACTCAAGCCCTGGACTTCGATGCCCACGGTGTCCCGCCCCTGAAACGGATCGACACCGCCGGGGTATTGCGGCTCATCGGCGCGGGCCAGCAACTCGTTGATCCGCGACAGCGCACCGCCGGCGGCGTAATAGGCGTATTGCAAATTGAGCAGTTGCTCGACCGGACCGATCATGAACCACAGGTAGCTGAACACCGCCAGCATCTGCCCGATGGACAAGTCGGAGAACAACACGGTGAGCATCGCCGCAGCGCGGAAAATATCGATGCCGAACTGGAACAGCAAGCCACTGGCACGGTTCGACGCATCGGTCTTCCACTGCGAGGTCACCGCATAATCGCGCACTTCCCGGGCCCGCTGCCCCAGACGCCCGAGGAAAAACCCCTGACGGTTGCCGGCACGCACTTCCTGGATCGAGTCGAGGGTTTCGGTCAGGGCCTGGGTGAAACGCGAGGTGCTGTCATTCTCGAGCTTCTTCAGGTGCTTGACCCGCTTGCCCAGTTGCACCGTGGCGTAGATCACCAGCGGATTGAACAACATGATCAAAAGCGCCAGCTTCCAGTGCATCCAGATCAGAATGCTTGCAGTGCCGACCAGCGTCAGCATCGCCACGAGGAATCGACTGAGTGTCTCGCCGACAAATTTGTCCAGCGTGTCCAGGTCCGTGACCAGGTGCGTGGTCACCGTGCCGCTGCCCAGGCTTTCGTATTCCCCCAGGGAAATACGCTTGAGCCGTTCGATCAGCCGTATGCGGATGCGATACACGATGTCTTTGGCCAGCGCCGCGAACAACTTCGCCTGCACCACGTTAAACAGCAAGGCGCCGCAGCGCAGCAACAAGGTCACCAGCAGCATCAGGCCGATGTAGCCCGCCGCTTTCTGCCAGCCTTCCGGCAACGCGTGGTTCATGATTTTCAGCGCGGAATCGCCATGCCCCAGCAGCACTTCGTCCACCAGCAACGGCAGCAGCAACGGAATCGGCACGCTGCACAGGGTGGCCAGCACCGCCACGCCATTGGCGATCCACAGGGATTTTTTATGGTGAAGTGCCAGCCGCCGGATTTCAGCCCAACTCAGCCGATCGACACGCTTGGGAGCTGGCGTGTCATCGGGCAGGTCATGCACAGGCAGCGCGCTCCAGCCAACGGCCGAGCAATGGCGACAATTCACTCAAGGGTTGATAGCCATTGGTCAGCAGCGCCAGTTGCCCGCTACGTTCGGCCAACAGCGTTGGGAATCCGGCGATGCCGAGGTCCTGGACCCAGGTGAAATCGGCAGCAGTCGCGGCGTGCTGATCGGCACGGTCGAACGCGGCCGCAAACTCGATGCGCGGCAGGCCGGCTTTCTCGGCCAACTCGACCAGGACACTGGCGTGGGTGACGTCTCGGCCTTCGGCATAGAACGCGTGCTGAATGAGGCCGAGCAGTTTCCACGCGCAATCCGGCGCCAGGCTACGCGCGGTCACCAACGCCCGGCAGGCAGGCTCGGTGTCGTAGACAAAACCGTCAGGCAATGCGCCTTCGGTCTTGAACGGTTGGCCGGTGGCCTGGGTGACGGCTTGCCAATGCTCAAGGATGTAGCGCCGGGTAGTCGGCTCCAATGCGGAGCCGCTGCCGGTGCGCAAGCCGCCCACCACCAGGTGCACGTCCACCCCTGCAGCCTGCGCCTGCTCGACCAGCGCGTTGGCGACGGGCGCAAAGCCCCAGCACCAGGAACACATCGGGTCCATCACATAGAGCAGGCGTTGGGCAGACATGGTTCAAGCCTCTGAAGGAGTTTGCTTGTAGTTGTAGCCGATCGGGTGAGGCAGGTTGCGCGCCTTGGCCAGTTCGATCTGCTTCTGCCGATCAATGGCGCTGCGACGGGTTTTCTCGCTCAGCGTATCCCAGCAATGCGGGCAACTGATGCCGGCCACGTAATGCTCGGACGTGCGGTCTTCGACGCTTACCGGCGTACGACAGGCATGACATTGATCGTAGTCGCCTTCGCTGAGGTCATGGCGCACGGTCACGCGGTTGTCGAACACGAAGCAGTCGCCCTGCCATTTGGTTTCTTCCTGCGACACCTCTTCAAGGTACTTCAGGATACCGCCCTTGAGGTGATAGACCTCGTCGAAACCCTGGCTGAGCATGTAGCTAGAGGCCTTCTCACAACGAATGCCGCCGGTGCAGAACATCGCGACTTTCTTGTGCACGGCCGGGTCGAAGTGGGCTTTGATGTAGTCGGGGAATTCGCGAAAACTGGTGGTTTTCGGGTCGATGGCGCCTTCGAAGGTGCCGATCGAAACCTCGTAGTCGTTGCGGGTGTCGATCAACAGCACTTCAGGGTCGCTGATCAGCGCATTCCAGTTCTGTGGATCGACGTAGGTGCCGACCTGTTTGTTCGGGTCCACGCCTTCGACGCCGAGGGTGACGATTTCTTTCTTGAGCTTGACCTTGGTGCGGTAGAACGGCTGGTCGTCGCAGTACGACTCTTTGTGGTCGATGTCGTCCATGCGCGGGTCGTTCTTGAGCCAGGCCATCAGCCCGTCTATACCTTCGCGGCTGCCGGACACGGTACCGTTGATGCCTTCTTCGGCGATCAGCAGCGTGCCCTTGATGCCATTGTCGACCATGGCTTGCAGCAGTGGCTCGCGCAGGGCAACGTAATCTTCCAGAGTGACGAACTTATACAGTGCCGCCACGACAATCTGTTGTGTCATGGGTGTTTCTCCAGGTGGCTACCCTCGCAAAGGGTGAACCGGAATAAAAAAAACGCGCCGGGTGAGCGGCGCGTTGGGCAGTCTATCAAAAATAAGTGCTTCTGTAGGAGCAAGGCTTGCCCGCGAAGGCGATCTTGAGGACGCCTTCGCGGGCAAACCTGGCTCCTAGCTGCCGCCAGCGCAGGTTGGCGAGGCCGGGGCCGCGTCGATCTGTGCCCATTCTTCAGGCGTGTAGGTATGCAACGCCAACGCATGGAACTCGCCCATCAGCTCGCCGAGCGTACCGTAGACTTTCTGGTGACGCTTGACGCGGTTGAGCCCTTCAAACTGCTGGCTGACCACCACCGCCTTGAAGTGGGTCTGCAACCCACGGCTGTGCATGTGGCTTTCATCCAGCACTTGCAGATGCTCGGGCTGTAACAAGCCCAGCGTCGATTCGATGCGTTGTTGCATGGTCATACCGGGCTCCGCTTAAGGCTTTTTCTTGGCTGGAGCGGCGGCGCCTTTAGGCTCCAGCTCGGCAGTCATGTCAGCCAACAGCTTGTTGACCACAGGCACCGCGCTTTCCAGCTTGGCTTGAGTCATCTGGGCCGACTGCTGAGTCAGCTGCGGCATTTTTTCCAGGACTTTCTTGCCCAGTGGCGACTTGTAGAACGCGACCAGGTCTTTCAGCTCGGATTCGCTGAAGTTGGTGGTGTAGAGCTTGACCATGTCTGGCTTCAGCTTGTTCCAGCCAATGGCTGCGTCCAGAGCGGCGTTGGCCTTGGCTTGATAGGTTTCCAGCAGGGCTTTTTTCGATTCAGGGGCTTTGGTCTGTTCAAAGCGCTGAGCGAACATTTGCTGCACTTGCATGTACACCGGAGTGCCCAATTTGTCAGCGTGCGCCAGGGTCAGGAAAGCTTCGGCACTGGCGTTGTGGCTGGCGGTATCGGCAAAAACAGGGCCGCTGGCGCAAACCAGTGCAACCGCGGTACAGATGGCACGAAGACGAGTCATCGAGTTTCCTTTTCTAGCAGGCGAGGTAAAACCCCAAGGGCGACCATTCTGCGCCTAAAAAAGTGTGTCACTCAACCCCAAGCCTTGTCAGGCCTGAATTAGAGGGGGCGAACGGTCAAAAAACAGACTGATGGAACCACGGCCGGCGATCACGGCCTAAACTGCGCTATCGACCTACAGGAGTGTGCAAGATGAGCCGTATCGAAACCGACAGCCTTGGCCAGGTGGAAGTCCCGGATGAGGCCTACTGGGGTGCTCAAACGCAACGCTCGCTGATCAACTTCGCCATTGGCAACGAACGCATGCCCCTGGCCGTGCTGCACGCACTGGCCCTGATCAAGAAAGCCGCGGCGCGGGTCAATGACCGCAACGGCGACCTGCCCGCCGACATCGCCCGCCTGATCGAACAGGCCGCAGACGAAGTGCTCGACGGCAGCCACGACGACCAGTTCCCGCTGGTGGTCTGGCAGACCGGCAGCGGCACCCAGAGCAACATGAACGTCAACGAAGTGATCGCCGGCCGCGCCAACGAACTGGCCGGCAACCCGCGTGGTGGCAAGACCCCGGTTCACCCCAATGATCACGTCAACCGCTCGCAAAGCTCCAACGACTGCTTCCCGACCGCCATGCACATTGCCGCCGCCCAGGCAGTGCAGCAGCATTTGCTACCGGCAATCAGTGAACTCTCCGGCGGCCTGGCCGAGTTGGCGGCGCGGCACATGAAACTGGTCAAGACCGGCCGCACCCACATGATGGACGCCACGCCGATCACCTTCGGCCAGGAACTCTCGGCGTTCATCGCGCAACTGGATTACGCCGAACGGGCAATCCGCAGCGCACTGCCGGCGGTCTGTGAACTGGCGCAGGGCGGCACCGCGGTTGGCACCGGGCTGAACTCACCCCACGGTTTTGGTGAAGCGATCGCTGCGGAGTTGGCGGCCCTTTCCGGCCTGCCGTTCGTTACCGCGCCGAACAAGTTCGCCGCGCTGGCCGGCCATGAGCCGCTGACCACCCTGTCGGGCGCGCTGAAAACCCTCGCCGTGACCCTGATGAAAATCGCCAACGACTTGCGTCTGCTAGGTTCCGGGCCGCGTGCAGGTTTTGCCGAAGTGAAACTGCCGGCCAACGAACCGGGCAGCTCAATCATGCCGGGCAAGGTCAATCCGACCCAGTGTGAAGCGCTGTCGATGCTGGCGTGCCAAGTCCTGGGCAACGACGTCGCCATTGGTTTTGCGGCGAGTCAGGGGCACTTGCAACTGAACGTGTTCAAACCGGTGATCATCCACAACCTGCTGCAATCGATCCGCCTGCTGGGCGATGGCTGCAGTAACTTCCAGCAGCATTGCATCGCCGGCCTGGAACCGGACGCGGCGAAAATGGCCGAGCACCTGGAGCGTGGGCTGATGCTGGTGACCGCGCTGAACCCGCATATCGGCTACGACAAATCGGCGGAGATTGCCAAGAAGGCTTACAGCGAGGGGCTGACCTTGCGAGAGGCGGCATTGCAACTGGGGTATCTGACGGATGAAGAGTTTGATGCGTGGGTAAGGCCGGAGAATATGTTGGAAGCGGGCGCCAAGGGCTGAGTGTGTAGCGCCTGACAATCAGCCATCGCGAGCAGGCTCGCTCCCACAGGGGGCCGCATTCTTCTGATAGAACTCGGTTAAATGTGGGGGCGAGCCTGCTCGCGAAGAACGATAACGCGGTTCAACCTGCGGCTATCCGTACTCGCCGAGCCCTGAGCCCGGCAATCAACGAAGGCCCCAACGCCACCAACGCCGACCCCACCACCACCAACACCGCCCCGCCATACCCCAGGCCATTGATCGTCTCGGCATGCACATATTCCGGCCATGCCCACGCGGCCACGGCCACTGCGCCAAACGTCACCAACGGTGTTATCGCCAGCGTCGCACTCACCCGCGAAGCTTCCCAATGGGCCAGCGCTTCGGCAAAGGCGCCATAAGCGATCAAGGTGTTCATGCAGCACGCCAGCAATAACCAGCCTTGCAACGGGTTCAACTGCAGCGCCTCCAGCGGATGCACCCAAGGCGTCAGCAACAGCGCGCAGAACAGGTAGATCACCATCATCACCTGCAACGAATTCCACACCGTCAGCAATTGCTTCTGCCCCAGTGCGTAAAACGTCCAGACCGTCGAAGCCAGCAGCACCAGCAACACGCCGGCGGTGTAATCGGTCAGCGAGGTCAACAGCTCGGCCAGACGTTGATTAAAGAACAGCGCGAAACCGATCAGCAGCACCAGCAGACCAATCCCCTGCCCCACACTGAACCGTTCCTTGAATACAAACAGGCTGGCGATCAGCAACATGATCGGGCCCATCTGCACCACCAGTTGCGCGGTGCCGGGGCTGAGCAGGTTCAGGCCCATCAGGTACAACACGTAGTTGCCGACCAGGCCCAGCACCGCCATCAACACCAGCCAGCCACCGCGCGGGCCGAGGACTTTGCGACTGGGCAGGCGCCTGGTCGCCGCCAGATAAATGAACAGACAACCACCGGACACCGTCAGGCGAAACCAGGTCACCGTCACCGGGTCCATCACCAGCAGGACTTGCTTGAGTTTGATCGGCAGGATTCCCCACAGGACTGCGGTCAGCAAGGCCAGGAACAGACCGTAAACCCAGCGACCGGATGAAATGTGCATGCGAACCCCAAAGCCAGATGGCAAGAAACACCATTCTAGGCGCAGACCTCGGCGTGACACAGGGACAGTTGGCGACGGGCCGCGAATGAAACTGTGCAGGTCGCACCATTAATCTGGCGAAGTGCCGCCGATCAGTTGGTCAGGCGCCGCAAGTGGTTCATGCATAAGCTCATTGGATCCGCTAACCGGAACATCCCTCAGGAGACCGCCATGTACGGCAAGCGCGCCCAGGACACCGCCCCCGCCACGCACTTTCGTTGCGACCGGGTATGTCGTGTGAATGGAGAACTATTTTTCAGCACCCGGGAAAACACGCTGGAGGGACCGTTTGATAATCCGCAGGCGGCTGCACGGGAGATTCAGGCTTACATCGCGCGGATGCAGCTTGTGAGTCTAGATCGATAGACCGAGGTGTTGCCATCGCGAGCAAGCTCGCTCCCACAGGGTTCTGATGCGCGCCATAGATCCAATGTGGGAGCGAGCCTGCTCGCGATAGCGGTTAATCAGGCAACAGAAGTCTTGCGGACTTAGCGCACCGCTTCGAACAACCCCGTCGCCCCCATCCCGCCACCCACGCACATGGTGACCACGCCATACCGCAAGTTGCGCCGCTGCAACTCACGCACAATGTGCCCGACCTGACGCGAGCCGGTCATGCCGAACGGGTGGCCGATGGAAATCGAGCCGCCATTGACGTTGTACTTGTCGTTATCGATTTCCAGGCGATTGCGGCTGTACAGGCACTGCGACGCAAACGCTTCGTTCAGCTCCCACAGATCAATGTCACCCACCCGCAAACCCTTGGCCTTGAGCAATTTCGGCACCGAGAACACCGGACCGATGCCCATCTCGTCCGGTTCGCACCCGGCCACCGTGAAACCACGGAAGAACGCCTTGGGCTTGAGACCCAGCGCCAGGGCTTTTTCCAGACTCATGACCAGCGTCATCGAAGCGCCATCGGACAGCTGCGACGAGTTACCCGCCGTGACCGAACCGTCTTCGGCAAATACCGGTTTCAGCCCGGCCAGGCTTTCCAGCGTGGTGTCTGGGCGGTTGCAGTCGTCGCGGTCGACGATCCCGTCGAGGATCTGCACCTGGCCGGTGACCTTGTCTTCAACCCGATACTTCACCGCCATCGGCACGATTTCATCATCGAACAAACCAGCGGCCTGAGCCTGGGCCGTACGCAGCTGACTCTGCAGGGCATACAGATCCTGTTCCTGGCGACTGACGTCGTAACGACGTGCAACGATTTCAGCAGTCTGGCCCATCGGGAAATAGAGGCCCGGCACCTGCTCTTTCAGAAGCGGGTTGATCAGGTGGTCGGTGTTGACGCTTTTCATGGTCAGGCTGATCGACTCGACGCCACCGGCCACGATGATGTCGCTGCAGCCCGACGCGATCTGGTTGGCGGCGATGGCGATGGCCTGCAAGCCCGACGAGCAGAAACGGTTGAGGGTCATGCCTGCGGTGCCGATACCCAGGCGTGACAACACCGCGACGTTGCGACCGATGTTATAGCCCTGGGCGCCTTCGTTGGAGCCCGCGCCGACGATGCAATCCTCGACACTGGCCGGGTCGATGCCGGTGCGCGCCAACAAGGCATCGACGCAATGCGCCGCCATGTCATCCGGACGGGTCTGGTTGAACTTGCCGCGAAAGGATTTGGCCAGGCCGGTCCGCACGCTGTCGACGATCACCACTTCACGCATGGCATACCTCATTGTTGTTATCGGTTGGGAGTGGACCGAGCATAAGTCCACCCCATAACCGACCGCGACAATCATTCACCCCGCGTATGCGTAACCATCGGCTCACGACTTGCGTTTTTTGGCCTTCTTGTCGTGCTTGTCTGATTTTTCGAACGCGGCTTCCAGCGCCAGGTTGATCGTGCGCAGGACCTTGACCCGGGCCCAGCGCTTGTCATTGGCCTCCACCAGCGTCCATGGCGAGATTTCCGTGCTGGTGCGGTCAACCATGTCGCCGACGGCCGCGCGATAAGCGTCCCACTTGTCCCGATTGCGCCAGTCGTCTTCAGTGATCTTGAAACGCTTGAAGGGAATGTCTTCACGGGATTCGAAACGCTCCAGTTGCGTTTCCTTGTCGATGGCCAGCCAGAACTTGACCACGATGACGCCCGATTCGGAAATCTGCTCTTCGAAATCGTTAATCTCGCTGTAGGCCCGCAGCCAGTCGGCGGGCGGACAGAGTTCTTCGACGCGCTCGACCAATACCCGGCCATACCACGAGCGATCGAATACGGTGAACTTGCCCTTGGCCGGAATGTGCCGCCAAAAGCGCCACAAATACGGTTGCGCCCGTTCTTCCTCGGTGGGCGCGGCAATCGGCACGATGCTGTACTGACGTGGATCGAGCGCCGCGGCCACGCGCCGGATTGCACCGCCCTTGCCCGCCGCGTCATTGCCTTCGAACACTGCGATCAAGGCGAATTGGCGCATGCGTTTGTCACGCATCAGGCCGGAGAATCGCGCCTGCTCGGTAATCAGTTGTTCTTCGTAATCTTCCTTGTCCAGACGCTGGCTCAAGTCGAGGCTGTCAAGCAAGTTGAGCTGATCGACATGGATCGGCAGCGGCGCAGCGTTGACCTTGGCCGGATGGATTCTGGATCGTTTCAAGGCACTTTGCAGGCCTTCGAGCAGGATCTTGCCCACCGCCAGACTGCGGTAATGCACATCCACGCCTTCAATCACGTGCCAGGGCGCGTAGTCGCGGCTGGTGCGACGCAACACGCGCTCGCCGTACTTCACGAACTTGTCGTAAGTCCGGGATTGTTGCCAGTCCAGCGGACTGATGCGCCAGCTGTGCAAAGGGTCGTCGGCGAGTGCCTTGAGGCGCGCCTTCATCTGCTTCTTGGAGAGGTGAAACCAGAACTTGAAAATCAGCGCGCCTTCGTCGCAGAGCATCTTTTCAAAGCGCTCCGACTGGTTGATCGCCTGATCCAGCACCGCGTCCTTGAACAGTCCATGGACCCGGCCCTGGAGCATCTGGCTGTACCAGTTGCCGAAGAAAATCCCCATGCGCCCCTTGGCCGGGAGCATTCGCCAGTAGCGCCAGGCCGGAGGTCGCGCCAGCTCTTCATCGGTCTGCTGATCGAAAGTGCGGACTTCGATAAGACGCGGGTCCATCCACTCGTTGAGCAGCTTGACCGTCTCGCCCTTCCCGGCGCCTTCAATGCCGTTGATCAGGACGATCACCGGAAAGCGCTTTTGCTGTTGAAGTTCGAACTGCGCTTCGAGCAACGCTTCACGCAGTGCCGGTTCTTCAGCGTCGTAGGTTTCTTTGTCGATGGCGTGACCGATTTCAGCAGATTCGAACATGGACGACTCCCTTTCCTGATTGCGCCAAGACTAGCGGATTGGGCTGTCCGTCATCACAGAAAATTCCTTGGCGGTCGGCTTTTTGTGGCGATTGCCTGTGGCACCACTACCCGACACTGCCATGGATCAGGCATCACCACCTCGATCAGCTAGAATGACCGCCTTGCCGTTGCCGAGCCTGCCATGAAACCTGTATTACCTCACGCCCAACTCGACTGGGACGACCAGGGTCGCCCGTATTCGCGGGTGTTCGACGATGTCTATTTTTCGGACAAGTCAGGCCTTGAAGAAACCCGCTACGTATTTCTCGAACAGAACGGTTTGCGTGAACGCTTCGCCGCGTTGGCCGACGGCGGTCGACTGGTCATTGGCGAAACCGGTTTCGGTACCGGACTTAACTTCCTCTGCGCCTGGCAGTTGTTCGAACAGCACGCCGTGGCCGGTGCGCGCCTGCACTTTATCAGTGTCGAAAAGTACCCGCTGAGCCAGCCAGACCTGCAGCGTGCGCTGGCTTTGTGGCCGGAGCTCAAGCCGTTTGCCGATCAATTGCTGGCGCAATACGTGGCGATCCATCAAGGCTTCCAGCGAATGGTCTTGGACAACGGTCGTGTGACCCTGACGTTGCTGATCGGCGATGCGCTGGAGCAATTGCCGCAGCTGGACGCGCAGGTTGATGCGTGGTTTCTCGACGGTTTTGCCCCGGCGAAAAATCCCGACATGTGGACCGCCGAGTTGTTTGCCGAACTGGCTCGATTGGCAGCGCCCGGCTCGACCATTAGCACGTTCACCAGCACCGGTTGGGTGCGCCGTCTGTTGAACGCGGCGGGTTTCAAGATGAAGCGCACGCCCGGCATCGGTCACAAATGGGAAATCCTGCGCGGTGTGTTTCTGGGCTGGCCTGCAGAAACCCCCACGCCTGTCGTTGCGAAACCCTGGTTTGCCCGCCCAACGCCGTTGACCGGCGAACGTCACGCTTTGGTGATTGGCGCAGGACTGGCCGGTTGCGCCACCGCCGCCAGCCTGGCGGCACGGGGCTGGCAAGTCAGTTTGCTGGAGCGCCACGATGCGCTGGCACAGGAAGCGTCGGGCAATCCCCAGGGCGTGTTGTACCTCAAGCTCTCGGCCCATGGCACGGCCTTGTCACAGTTGATTGTCAGTGGATTCGGTCACACCCGGCGTTTGCTTGAGCACTTGCACCGAGGCGTCGACTGGGACGATTGCGGCGTGCTGCAACTGGCCTTCAACGCCAAGGAGGCCGAACGTCAGGCACAACTGGCGGCGGCGTTTCCCGAGGATTTGCTGCACACACTCGATCAGCAACACGCGCAGATCCGCGCGGGCATCGCGTTGCAATCGGGTGGCCTGTTTTACCCCGAAGGCGGTTGGGTGCATCCGCCCGCCCTGTGCGCATGGCAAGCGGCACATCCGAATATCCGGTTCCTGCCCCATCACGATGTACTGGAACTGCGTCGTGTCGAAGGGCAATGGCAAGCGTGGGAGGGTCATAGGCTGCTGGCCAACGCAGCGGTGGTGGTGCTGGCCGGCGCCGCCGAGATCAAGCGTTTCGACTTCAGCAGCGACTTGCCGCTCAAACGGATTCGTGGACAGATCACCCGCCTGCCCCAAACACCTGCAAGCCAGAGCCTGAGCACCGTGGTATGTGCCGAAGGTTATGTCGCGCCGGCCCGCCTGGGTGAACACACCCTGGGTGCCAGTTTTGATTTCAACAACGACGACCTGACGCCCACCACGGCCGAGCATGCCGGCAACCTGCAGATGCTCGAAGAAATCTCGGTGGATCTGGTCGCCCGACTCGGCGCAGAGGCCCTGCAACCCGAGGCACTTGAAGGTCGCGCGGCGTTCCGCTGCACCAGCCCCGACTACCTGCCAATTGTCGGCCCTTTGTCTGACCGCCAGGCCTTCGCCGACGCCTACATCGCCCTGAGCAAGGACGCCCGGCAAACGCCAGACACCCCATGTCCATGGCTGGACGGTTTGTACGTCAACAGCGGCCACGGCTCACGAGGGCTGATTACCGCGCCGTTGTCAGGCGAGTTGCTCGCGGCCTGGCTCGACAACGAACCGCTGCCATTACCCAGAGCCGTGGCCGAGGCGTGCCATCCGAATCGTTTCGCCTTGCGGCGCCTGATTCGGGGTAAATGAATCCGCATTCTTTCGGTTTAATCGATCGATCTATCCCGTGCGGACCGGCGTTTTCGGCTGAAGGCGCCTCCCTGCACATTCCCTCTTATTACTTATCGATCTAAAACTCCCACGATCCCACCGGGTCAGTTTCTGAGTACCCGCCGTTTTTGGCGGGTATCGATTGACCCTCCCCAACGGAAAAACCGGTAAGGACTTTATGTGCGGATTAGCTGGCGAGTTACGCTTTGATCATCAACCTGCGGACCTTGCAGCCGTTGAACGAATCACCCATCACCTGGCCCCTCGCGGCCCTGACGCGTGGGGCTTCCACAGCCAGGGGCCGATTGCCCTGGGCCACCGTCGCCTGAAAATCATGGACCTGTCGGACGGCTCGGCGCAGCCGATGGTCGACAACCAATTGGGTTTGTCCCTGGCCTTCAATGGCGCGATCTACAACTTCCCGGAACTGCGCACCGAACTGGAAAGCCTCGGTTATGCCTTCTATTCCGGTGGTGACACCGAGGTGCTGCTCAAGGGTTATCACGCCTGGGGCGAGGCACTGCTGCCGAAACTCAATGGCATGTTCGCCTTCGCGATCTGGGAACGCGACGCCAAGCGCCTGTTTATCGCGCGTGACCGTCTCGGCGTGAAGCCGCTGTACCTGTCGCGCACCGGCCAGCGCCTGCGCTTTGCCTCGGCGCTGCCGGCGTTGCTCAAAGGCGGCGACATCAACCCGATCCTCGATCCGGTGGCACTCAATCACTATCTGAATTTCCACGCCGTGGTCCCGGCACCGCGCACCTTGCTGGCCGGCATCGAAAAACTGCCACCGGCCACCTGGATGCGCATCGAAGCAGACGGTACCACTGAGCAGAAAACCTGGTGGACCCTGCCTTACGGCCCACACGCCGACGAGATGAACCTGACGCTCGAAGACTGGCGTGACCGTGTACTCGACAGCACCCGCGACGCGGTGGCGATCCGTCAACGTGCGGCCGTGGACGTCGGCGTACTGCTGTCGGGCGGTGTCGATTCGAGCATGCTGGTGGGTCTGTTGCGTGAAGTCGGCGTGGAAAACCTGTCGACCTTCTCTATCGGTTTCCAGGATGCCGGCGGCGAACGTGGTGATGAGTTCCAGTATTCGGACTTGATCGCCAAGCACTACAACACGCAGCACCATCAACTGCGCATCGACGAAAAAGAGATCATCGAGCAACTGCCCGCGGCGTTCCGCGCCATGAGCGAGCCGATGGTCAGCCATGACTGCATCGCCTTCTACCTGCTGTCACGGGAAGTGGCCAAGCATTGCAAAGTGGTGCAGAGCGGCCAGGGCGCGGACGAGTTGTTCGCCGGCTATCACTGGTACCCACAAGTCGATGGCGCCGCCGATCCGTACGCGGCCTATCGCGATGCGTTCTTCGATCGCAGCTACGAGGATTACGCCGCCACCGTGCAACCGAAATGGCTGACGGCCAATGACGCTGCCGGTGACTTCGTGAAGGAACATTTCGCACAACCCGGCGCCGAGGCGGCGGTGGATAAAGCCCTGCGTCTGGACAGCACGATCATGTTGGTGGACGACCCGGTCAAGCGTGTCGACAACATGACCATGGCCTGGGGCCTGGAAGCGCGCACACCGTTTCTCGACTATCGCCTGGTGGAATTGTCGGCCCGGGTGCCGGGCAAATTCAAACTGCCGGACGGCGGCAAGCAAGTCTTGAAAGAGGCTGCTCGACTGGTCATTCCAAGCGAAGTGATTGACCGCAAGAAAGGTTACTTTCCGGTGCCGGGCCTCAAGCATTTGCAGGGCGATACGCTGAACTGGGTGCGCGAACTGCTGCTCGATCCAAGCCAGGATCGCGGCCTGTTCAACCCGGCCATGCTCGACCGCCTGCTGACCGATCCGCAAGGCCAGCTGACTCCGTTGCGCGGCTCCAAGCTGTGGCAATTGGCGGCGCTGAACCTGTGGCTCAGTGAACAAGGAATCTGATCGATGAAACCCCACGCCACGGCTTACAGCCAACGCTTGTTGCGCGGTCAGTCCCCCTCCTATGAACGTTTGCAGGCACGGCTGGCCGAAGACGGCAGTGAACTGGGCGCGGCGCCGATTGCGGTGCATTGCGGCTGGGGCCGGTTGCTGATCGGCCATACCTTCCCGGACGCGGCGAGCCTGGCGCAAGAGTTGCTCAACGAGCAGCCCGGTGAGCGCGACATCGCCTTGTACGTGGCCGCCCCCCAGCAAGTATTGGGGCTGGAACCGGCGCAACTGTTCCTCGACCCTTCCGACACCTTGCGTCTTTGGTTCAGCGATTACCGTCAGTCAACCCGGGTGTTTCGCGGTTTTCGCATTCGCCGGGCGCAAAGCGAGACTGATTGGCAGGCGATCAATCAGCTGTACCAGGCGCGCGGCATGTTGCCCATTGATGCGAATTTGCTGACGCCGCGACATCAGGGCGGCCCGGTGTATTGGCTGGCCGAAGATGAAGACAGCGGCGCGATCATCGGCAGCGTCATGGGCCTCAACCATCACAAGGCGTTCAACGATCCAGAGAACGGCAGCAGCCTGTGGTGCCTGGCGGTCGATCCGCACTGCTCGCGGCCCGGCGTCGGTGAAGTGCTGGTGCGGCATTTGATCGAGCACTTCATGAGCCGTGGGCTGAGTTACCTGGACCTGTCGGTGTTGCACGACAACCGGCAGGCGAAAAGTCTCTACGCCAAGCTTGGTTTTCGCAACCTGTCGACCTTCGCCATCAAGCGCAAGAACGGCATCAATCAGCCGCTGTTTCTGGGTCCTGGGCCTGAGGCCGATTTCAACCCCTATGCGCGGATCATTGTCGAGGAAGCCCATCGACGCGGCATCGATGTGCATGTCGATAATGCCGACGCCGGGATGTTCACCCTCAGCCATGGCGGACGCCGGGTGCGTTGCCGCGAATCCCTGAGCGACCTGACCAGCGCCATCAGCATGAGCCTGTGCCAGGACAAAAGCCTGACGCACAAAGTGCTCAAGGCCGCCGGTTTGAACCTGCCCTCGCAGCAACTGGCCGGCAACGCCGACGACAACCTGGCGTTTCTCGACGAGCACGAGCGGGTGGTGGTCAAGCCTTTGGATGGTGAGCAAGGTCAAGGCGTCGCGGTGGATTTGCGGACGATTGAAGAGGTCCAGCAAGCCATCGAATCAGCCCGGCAGTTCGACAGCCGCGTGCTGCTGGAAAGTTTCCACGAAGGTCTCGATTTGCGAATTGTAGTGATCGGTTTCGAGGTGGTCGCCGCGGCGATTCGCCGGCCTGCGGAGGTGGTGGGCGATGGTCAGCATTCCATCGGCGCGCTGATCGAAGCGCAGAGTCGGCGTCGGCAGGCGGCCACCAGCGGTGAAAGCAAAATCCCGCGGGACCATGAGACCGAGCGCACGCTGCAGGCGGCGGGTTATGACTACAACAGTATTCTGCCGGCCGGCGAGCATCTGTTCGTCAGGCGTACGGCAAATCTGCATACCGGTGGCGTTCTGGAGGATGTCACGGCGATCTTGCATCCGACCCTGATCGATGCCGCCGTACGGGCTGCGCGGGCGCTGGACATTCCCATGGTCGGGCTCGACCTGATGGTGCCTGCCGCCGATCAACCGGAATACGTGTTTATCGAAGCCAACGAACGCGCCGGGCTGGCCAACCATGAACCGCAGCCGACGGCCGAGCGGTTTGTGGATTTGCTGTTTCCGCACAGTCAGCCGGCAGTTTCCTAGTCACGGGTCGGCTGGACTGACGCCTTCACGGGCAAGCCTCGCTCCTACAAAGGAACGCGTATTACCTGTAGGAGCGAATCTTGCTCGCGAAGGCGCCAGGTCAGGCACCCAACTTTTCCCTCATCGAAACCATCGATGTTCTTTACTCATCAGGAGTTTCCATGACCAGCAAAATTCCCGAACCGGATCTCAATTACCTGCAAAAAGTCCTGCTGGAAATGCTCGCCATTCCCAGCCCGACCGGCTTTACCGACACCATCGTGCGGTACGTCGCCGAACGCCTTGAAGAATTGGGCATTCCCTTTGAGATGACCCGGCGCGGCACCATCCGCGCCACGCTCAAGGGCAAGAAAAACAGCCCGGACCGTGCGGTCTCCGCTCACCTCGACACCATCGGCGCCGCGGTCCGCGCGGTGAAAGACAACGGTCGCCTGACCCTCGCCCCGGTCGGTTGCTGGTCCAGTCGTTTTGCCGAGGGCAGCCGTGTCAGCCTGTTCACCGACAACGGAGTGATTCGCGGCAGCGTGCTACCGCTGATGGCTTCCGGGCACGCATTCAACACCGCCGTAGATGAATTGCCGATCAGCTGGGATCACGTTGAGTTGCGTCTGGACGCTTACTGCGCCACCCGCGCCGACTGCGATTCCCTGGGGATCAGTGTGGGCGATTTCGTCGCCTTCGACCCACTGCCGGAGTTCACCGAAAGCGGTCACATCAGCGCCCGTCACCTCGACGACAAAGCGGGTGTTGCGGCGCTGCTGGCGGCGATGAAAGCGATCATCGACAGCGGTGAGGAGTTGATGATCGATTGTCATCCGCTGTTCACCATCACCGAGGAAACCGGCAGCGGCGCGGCGGCTGCGTTGCCTTGGGACGTCAGCGAATTCGTCGGCATCGACATCGCGCCGGTTGCGCCCGGCCAGCATTCCAGCGAACACGCGGTGAGCGTGGCGATGCAGGATTCCGGCGGGCCTTACGACTATCACCTGTCGCGGCACTTGCTCAGGTTGGCCAGTGAAAACGAGTTGCCGGTGCGCCGCGACCTGTTTCGCTATTACTTCAGCGATGCGCATTCGGCGGTCACCGCCGGGCACGACATCCGCACCGCCCTGCTCGCCTTCGGCTGCGATGCCACTCACGGTTACGAGCGCACGCACATCGATAGCCTGGCGGCGCTGAGTCGTCTACTCGGCGCCTACATTCTGAGCCCGCCGGTATTTGCCAGTGATGCGCAGCCGGCAAAGGGCTCGCTGGACCGGTTCAGTCATCAAATCGAGCACGACACGCAGATGGAAAGCGATACGCGGGTGCCGTCGGTGGATAGTCTGGTGGGGCAACGAACAGACAGCTGACCCTGGCTTTTTCAGCGTCTGAGAGATCGCCTTCGCGGGCAAGCCTCGCTCCTACAGGTTTCGTGCATCGACACATAACCAGTAGGAGCGAGGCTTGCCCGCGAAGGCGGTGTATCAGGTACCACATCAGGTCCCGGGCTAGCCGCAACCGATCATTCGCCGTAGCATCGCGCCATTGTTTAGCCGAGGTGCCTATGCTGATTCCCTACGACCAACTTGAAGTCGACACCCTGACCCGCCTGATCGAGGACTTCGTGACCCGCGACGGTACGGACAATGGTGACGACACGCCGCTGGAAACCCGCGTATTGCGTGTTCGCCAGGCATTGACCAAGGGGCAGGCGCTGATCGTTTTTGATCCGGACAGCGAGCAATGCCAGTTGATGCTCAAGCACGATGTGCCCAAGCACCTGTTCGACTGAGGCGCTCAGCGTCTTTTGGTTTTCGCCAGTTTGACCTGGATGCGATCGTAGACCTCGGCCCGGTGCACATTGACGTTTTGTGGCGCTTCGACACCGAAGCGCACGCTGCCTCCGTTGACGGCGATGATGCGCACTGAAATGTTGTCACCGATGGAAATCATCTCGCCCACAACGCGACTGAGTACAAGCATGGCATTCATCCTTCAGGGTTACCGGCCCTCGAAGATGCCCGGCCCGCAGCCGCTCTTCAATGCAACAGCGGCAAATCAGTCCCGCCCTACAGCGCAGGAAGATGCCCCTTACGGAAACGTCTGACAAATCGTTTGAATGCCGCTTCAGGAAGCAGAGAAACGCGGGCCGAACAGAATCACACTGGCCCCGATCACGCACAGCGCCACGCCCAGCCAGTCTGAGCCCAGGGGACGAACTCGCTCGATCACCGCCAGCCAACCGATCGAGGCGACGATGTAAATGCCCCCATAGGCGGCATAGGCGCGACCGGCGTAAGTCGCCTCGACACGGGTCAGCAACAGCGCGAACAACGTCAGGCTGAGCAGCGCCGGCACCACCCACCACATGCTCTTACCTTGGCGCAGCCACATCCAGAAGGCGAAGCAGCCGGCGATTTCGAACAGCGCCGCGAGGAAAAACCACAGGTAATTGAGCATGCATACGTCTCGTAAGGATGACCGGTTGCGGCCACCCTAACGACGGTGTTGCGCACGGGCAAGTTCAGCCTGCGTTTTGTTTGGCCTTGGCGCGCATTTTGTCGGCCATGGTGGTCATTTCGTTGTAAAGCAGTTGCGGGTTCTTCTGCTTGAGTGCCCAGGCCATGCGGCCCTGCTCGTGGGGCAGGATCATGAATTCACCGGCGGCGACGTGCTCATAGATGTAATCGGCAATGTCCGTCGCGGTGATCGGCGAACTCTCCAGCAGTTTGCCGACCTGGGCTTTCATGGCCGGAGTCGGGCCACGGAAGGAATCCAGCAGGTTGGTCTGAAAGAACGACGGGCAGACCACGTGCACGCCCACTTCCTGTTGCGCCAATTCGACCAGCAGGCTTTCGGACAGGGCCACTACGCCGGCCTTGGCCACGTTGTAGTTGCTCATGGCCGGGCCTTGCATGAGAGCGGCCATGGACGCGATGTTGATGATTTTGCCTTTGCTTTTTTCCAGCAGCGGCAGGAAGGCCTTGCAGCCCTTGACCACGCCCATCAGGTTGATCGCGATCTGCCAGTCCCAATCTTCCAGGGACAGTTCACTGAAGAACCCGCCCGAGGCCACGCCAGCGTTGTTGACGATGATATCGATGCCGCCAAGTTTCTCTTCGCAGGCCTGGGCGAAAGCGGTCAGTTGGCTGTAATCGCGCACATCGCAACGCTGGATAAAACCGTCGCCACCCGCTTCGCGAACCAGCTTCAGGGTTTCCTGCAGACCGGGTTCGCTGACGTCCGACAAGGCCAGCTGCCAGCCTTCACGCGCCCAGCGCAGCGCGATTTCGCGACCCAGGCCTGAGCCCGCGCCAGTGATCATCATGCGATTTTGCATAGCAAACAGCCTTGTTGTTCTGGGGAAGATGCGCTGAGTGTAGCGAAGGACATTGCGCGACCCACGCTCCATCAGATTGCTGAATGGTCCGAGCAAACCGAGGGAGCGCCGGAATCAACTAACACCGCCAAAAACGAAATAAGGCTTTCTTCGAAAAACATTAAAAAAACTTGGAATTTTCCGACGCACGCGACAGTCGGATTTTGTAAGCAGCTCGGGTTTATTGCAGTCCGACTGACAGTTAAAAGCTAGGTCATTCCAGAACACTTCCAACAAGGAAATAGACATGGGCACAATTCTTATCGTAATTCTGATTCTCCTGCTGGTAGGTGGTTTGCCGGTCTTTCCACACTCCAGAAGTTGGGGTTATGGCCCGTCGGGTATCATCGGCGTGGTGTTGGTGGTGCTGTTGATTCTGCTGTTACTTGGCAAGATATAAAGATTTAACAGCAAAAAAAAGAGGCCCTCGAAGGGCCTCTTTTTTATTGCGCCGAAAACTTAGTCCGGCTTGCCGTCAACCACACCGGCGGTGTTGTCGATCAGGCTCTTGGTGGCCGTCTGGATGAACGACTCGAGTTTCTGCTTGAGGGCCGCTTCGTCAGCCGACGCCGGAATCAGTTCGCCTTTCGAATTGGCGCCCAGTTCGTACTGATACAACTTGGGCGGCATTTCCTTAGGCAGCACCAACACGCGATCCGCGGTCAGCAACGCTACGGTTTGATCGCTGCCCGATGGCTTGATTACGCCGAAGCCCTTGTCGCCTTCCGGCAGGTTCAGCAAGTCACGCCCCCAGCACTGGTGAATCACGTCGCCACCGATACGCCCCATGATGGTCGGCACGATGTCGATCTGGGTGCCCACGGTGTGGTCAACCTGGCCGAATTTTTCCTGCACGCCCGGCCCGATCAGCAGCATCGGTACGTTGAATCGGCCCAGGTCCATTTCGGTGATCTGCTGCTCGTTGCCGAAACCATGGTCGCCGACCACCACGAACAGGGTTTCCTTGAAGTACGGTTCTTTACGCGCCTGCTCGAAGAACTGACCCAGCGCCCAGTCGGAGTAGCGCATGGCGGTCAAATGTTCGTTGAGGCTGCCACGGTCGGTCACTCGCTCGACCGGCAAAGGCGTCGGCAAGGCGTAAGGCGTGTGGTTGGACAGGGTTTGCAGCAAGGCATAGAACGGTTTTTTGTCCTTGCCGTCGCGGGCCTTCAACTCTTCCAGACCCCGGTTGAACATGTCCTGGTCAGAGACGCCCCAGGTCGGGTCGGAGAACACCGGGTTGACGAAGTCGTTACGCCCGATGAAGTTGGTCATGCCCTGGTTGCTGAAGAAGCCCGACTGGTTGTCCCAGGCGAAGTCACCGTTGTAGACGTACACATCGTCGTAGTCACGGGCGCTGAGCAACTGTGGCAGGCCGGACAGTTTGTGGCTGCCTTCCGGGGTCTGCATCAGGTATTCGAAGCCCGGCAGGTTCGGGAAGCAGGCCATGGTGGCGAACATGCCCTGGTGGGTATGGGTGCCGTTGGAGAAGAAGCGGTCGAACAACAGGCCTTCTTTGGACAGCTTGTCAAAGTACGGCGTGACGTTACCCGGACGACCCAGCGCGCCCACCGAGTGACCGGCGAAGCTTTCCATCAGGATCACAACGACGTTCTTGATCGGCAGGGTCTTGTCAGCGGCCGGGGAGTAGTTACGACGCACGGCAGCAGTTTCGCCATCCACCAGTTTGTCGCTTGGGGTCAGCAACATATCGCGGACGGTCTGCTGAGCCACTGGTTGGTCCAGCGTGGCTTTCCAGATGTTGTCGCGCTCTTCGGACATCCGGCTCTTGGCCGCCGCGATCAGCGACAGGGTGCCGTTGAGGCCCAACTGGTTGGCGAAGTTCGAATCGGTGGTGTAGACGTCACCCCAACGTAGCGGCGGGCCCTGACGCAGGGTGCCACGAGCGGCAACCACGCAAACCAGCAGACAGACCACGAACACGACGCCTCGCGTATACCACGGGGCGATCTGGCGCGCGCCGATGCTGCCGCCACTGAACGGGCCGCGAGGACGGGTCGCGCGGTCGGCGCCCTTGAACGCGAGGGTCAGGATCAACGTGCCGAAAGCCCAGGCCAGCAGGTAGCGAACCACAGGAAAACCGTACCAGAGCATGCTCATCACGGTTTTCGGGTCTTCCTTCACATATTGGAAGACCAAGCCATTGAGGCGCTGGTGGAACTCGCGGTAGAAATCCATCTCCATCAAGCCCAGGAACAGCGCGGTGCTCGCTGCGATGGTCAGCCAGAAGCGGAAGAATCCGCGAGCGGCCATGGCCCGGGCGCTGAACAGTGCCAGAATCAGCGGAATGCAGAGGTAGACCACCAGGCGCAGGTCGAAACGCAGACCATTGGCGAACGCCTCGATGAAGGTCGAGGCGGGTGAATCCTGGATCATTTCGCGGTTGTAGACCAGCAGCGCAACGCGCAGCAGGCTGAACATGACCATCATGACCATGGCGCACAGCAGCGTGTAGGCCAGGTGCGATTTGACGGTCGGTTGCAGCAGGCGACTAGAAGCTCGCTGCTGACTCAGGGCGTCCGGGTTTGCCATGTCGTTTTAGGACCCATTGGAAGTTGAAGTTTCAAAAATAAAGCGGCGCCCTGCCCTCTGTTGGCCAGTTCACGGCCCCGGGGCTTGCGCGGTGCGCAAATGTTGCACGATCACCCGCAGCATTGCCATTGATTAGTGCCCGGCAGGCTGACGCGGGCGAATTGTCTTGGAGGCGTTGTGAAAATTTTGTGCAACGTATATCTGGAAACAAAATATTCCGGTGAGAGCCGGCCTGTTCGCGATAGCGGTGGATCAGTCGACACCTCTTTCGGATGAGAAACCGCTATCGCGAGCCGGTTCGCTCCCACATGGATTGCGCATAACTGACGATTGCCCAATAAAAAACGCCCCGAGAGGTCGGGGCGCTTCATGAAACAGCGTGCGATTACTTCTCGGCGCGCTCTTTCAGGGCCTTGAGCGTGTTGAATGGCGCATCGACCACGAACTTGTTGGCGACCATCGATGGGATGCTGCCGCCTGGCTCGGTGTGCACCTGGTAGGTCACTTCGATCTGGTCACCCTTGGGGACGAACTTCCAGAAACCGTCGACCTTGGTGACTCGCACGAAGCCCTTTTCCTCAGCCACGTACTTCGGCATGCCTTCAAGCTTGCGGGTCAGGCTGCCGTCGGCGCCTTCGGTGGTGGTGATATGCAACACCGAATCACGCGGAGTCACCGGCCACGGGGTATTGAACTGGGTGTAGGTCCAGTTCTGATCACCTTCGTGCTTGAGCAGCTTCTGGGTCTTGCAGTCGTGAATCCAAGTGCAGGCGCCTGCCACGTCTTCCTGCAGCGCGCGCAATTTGGCCATGGTGGTCTTCATCAGGGTGACGCCCTGGTACGCTTTGTAATCGGAACCGGCCACTTCACTCAGGGACACCTTGATGCCGTCTTCATTCTTGGCGACTTTCCAGTCCTCGGCCTGTGCAGCCGTGGTGGCCAGCACCACCGTCAAACCACACAGCACAGCCATTCGATGCAGCGAACCCATAGTCTTATTCCTTTTTGTTGAAGTTCCGTTCTCAGGACACATCATGCAGCCGTCATCTGCTCCCACCATCCCAGCAGCTTGATCGCTTCGTCACTGCTGCTTCCGCAGACTTCAACGTCGGCTTCAAACGCCGAACATACGGCAGGACGTTGTGGATCGCCGAAAATGCTGCACAGGTTATCGACAGACAGTTGGATGCAACGTTCGCCAGCGGCTTTGCCATTGGGCATGCCGGGAATCGGTGAACTGATGGAAGGGGCAATGCAACAGGCGCCACAGCCTTCACGGCATTTCATGACGACAAGCTCCTCGCGACGGGTGATGTGTTAATGGACGGGGCACAGAGTAACCGCTAAAACAGCTGTTTTAAATTACCTGGACCGGGGTTTTTACGCTCAAACGAACGTGACTGACCAGTCTCCGACAAAGCGTCTGGGTCGCGGGTCACGAATCAGTGCAGATTTACTGTTTGAACTCGAAATCCAGCGCTGCGCCTTCGACGTCCCGGCGCTCTTCATTGCGCAGTTGCAACTGCATTTCGTTGCTGAGCAGCCGGCCGTTGAGCTGAAATTGACTGTTCTTGTCACCGAACATCTCCGGCAACACGGAGTCGCGTCGTGGCATAGGGACCGTACCGACCGGTTTCAGCTCTTCGACCAAATCTTTAGGCAGGCTCAGGTCCAGATCGGCGGAAGGGAGTTGAGTCTTCGCCACTTCTCGGGCCGATTTCGACTTTGAAGCAATCGGCGGCCGCTTTTTCAGCACAGCCGGTTTCTTTTTGACTGGCGCGACGTTTTTTTTCACCGCAGTAGTTTTCTTCGCGGCAACCGGTTTTTTCGACGTTGTTGCGCTGGCTGCCGGCTTTTCCTGAGTCGAAGCCGCCATGACGCCTTGGACATTAACGGTCAAGAGGAGGCAGATCGATAGGCAGGCGGCAGGAAAAATCGGTTTCATGGAACCAACGACGCTAACGGCAGAGGGCCATATGCTCGCCTGTTGTACGCAACATGACAAGCACGTGTACGAAACGACCGACGCACTTGTCAGAAACCGCTGGTCGTCTCCTGGCACAGTTGAGTCGCCAACATTCCCAAGGTCATCAATGCGCGCTCGGCTTCACGGTTCCAGGGCGTTCCACAGTTCAAGCGGATGCAGTGATTGAACTGCTCGGTGTTACTGAAAATCAGCCCCGGCGCGATACTGATGCCCTGCTGCAACGCACGCACATGCAGTTCCTGAGTGTTGACCCGCCCCGGCAGACTGACCCACAGAATGAAACCGCCGGTGGGCCGGGTCATCTGCGTGCCTTCCGGGAAATACTGCTGCACGGCCAACTGGAAGGCGCTCAGGTTCTTGCGGTATTCCTGACGGATGTAGCGCAAGTGACGGTCGTAACCGCCATTCTCCAGGTACGCGGCGATGCCCATCTGCGTGACGCTGCACGCCGAATGCGTGCTGAACGTTTGCAAACGCTGAATCTCTTGCTGGTATTTGCCGGCAATCATCCAGCCAATCCGCACGCCCGGTGACAGGGTCTTGGAGAAGCTCGAGCAATAAATCACCCGATCCAGCCGATCGTAGGCCTTGAGCGATTTGGTCCGGCCTTGTTCGAACATCAACTCGCCGTAGATGTCGTCTTCAACGATCTGGATATCGAAATCCGAGGCCAGGCGCAGCAGTTGTTTCTGCCGCTCTTCGGGCATGGTACCGCCCAGTGGATTACTCAGACGCGTGGTCAGTACCAGCGCCTTGATCGACCACTGGTTGGCCGCCAATTGCAGGGCTTCGAGGCTCATGCCAGTCGCCGGGTCGCTGGGGATCTCGATGACTTTGAGACCCAGCAAGTCGGCCAATTGCAGCAAACCGTAATAAGTGGGCGATTCGGCGGCGATCAGGTCGCCCGGCCGGGTCAGCACGCGAAGAGACATCTGCAATGCATCGACACAGCCGTGGGTGATCACCACTTCGGACGGATCGACCACCACGCCGGCATCACGCATGCGGATCGCCACCTGCCGGCGCAACGGTTCAAAACCGGGGCTGAACATGTAGCTGAAGGCACGCGGGCTATGGAAACGGGTGACTTTTGCCAATTGCTGGTGCAAGGCGCGGACCGGCAGATAATCGACGCTCGGCACCGCTGCGCCCAAGGGAAAAACACCCTCGCGGCGGGATTCGACCAGCACTTGCTGAATGATGCTGCTACGGGTGACCAGGCCGGGCCGCTCGACCCGGGCGATGTCCGGCGTGGGCGCCGTCAGGGCCGGCGTCTGGTGCACGTAGTAACCCGACTGCGGCCGGGCGCGGATCAGCCCTTGATCCTCGAGATTGGCGTAAGCCTGCAAAACAGTCGCATGGCTGACGTTGAGCTGCGAGCTCATCTTGCGCACCGAAGGCACGCGTTCCCCCGGTTGATAGACACCACGACGGATATCTTCGGCCAGTTGCTGAGCAATACGTTGGTAGAGCAAGAGATTGGTCATGACGCAGCACTCGATTTCACGGGCATTTTATTCTTGTGTGAAACAATACCGGAACAGTTTAGAAGTGTACTGGGACAGTTGCCACAATAGTCGACCGTACAGTGCAGTGTCAGCAAAAACTGTACTGTTTTGAGAGCCAATTGGCAGGCGCAAAAAAACCCGGCGCTGTCAGGCAGGCCGGGTTTTCCAGTAACGCAGCCCTTAGCGGGCGGCGCCGAGCTGGCCTTTTTCGTCGGAGAACACAATTTCCACCCGACGGTTCTGTGCACGACCACGCTCGGAAGCATTCACGTCCACCGGGTATTCATCGCCGTAGCCTTCGACTTTGATACGTTTGTCGTCGATACCCAGGTCCATCAGCACGTTCGCCACCGATTGCGCACGGTCACGGGACAACTTGAGGTTGTCCTGCTTGCCGCCTGTGCTGTCGGTGTAGCCCTCGATACGGACCACGCGCTTGGGGTTGAGCTGCAGGAACTGCACGATCTTCAGGACCACGCGGTTCGCCGAATTCTTCAACTCCGCTTCGCCGGTGTCGAACAGCACGTCGCCCAGGGTCATCACCAGGCCACGGTCGGTCTGGGTGGTTGCCAGGGCGACAATCTGTTCTTCGAGCCACTTGCCTTGCTGCTGCACGCTGAGCAATTTGGATTCGCGCAAGGCCAGTTGCAGGCGCTGACGTTCCAGTTCGAGCTTCGCCGCGCGCTCTTCGTTGAGCACCTGATTGGTGTGCTCACGGGCAATTTCGCTGTAGCGCTGGCTCAGGTAGGCGTAATGCACCACATCCGAACCGCTGCCCCAGTAACTGGAAAGACGATCAGCACGGGCGAGGGATTCACCGGCACGAATCACGTCCTTGGGCGCGATTCGCAGCACGTTGGAGTCTTCCTTGACCTTCTGGAAGTCAGTCCCGGCCTGCTGCAATGCAGTTTCGCTGTGTTGGCCGGCGCAGCCGTAAAGGCTTGCACAACCTGCGAGGATCAATCCGCCGAGTGCTTTGGACTTGAGGCTCATTGGGCATCTCCCAGCTGCTTGCGCAGGCGAGTGATGCGGGTATTGAGCACATTCAACTGCTCCTCACTCTTGAGGGTCAGCACCTTGGCTTCAGCCAGACGCGCGTCCAGTTCAGCCTGCTCGGCCCGCATGCGCGCATGCCTGTAGGACTGATCCGTCATGTCGCCCTGGGCACGGGAAAACTTGTCTTCGGCCAATTTGAGTTCCGGCACGTCGGCGGCGGTGGCGCCTACGGCTTTGGCTTGTTCAAGCGCCTGTTCGGTCAAGCGTATTTGTTCATTCGGCGCCGGATCGGCTGCACAACCCGCCAGAGCCAGAACGGCCAGGGCAGCGAAAAGAGGTCGAATACTCACTAAAAATCCCTACTGTTTTGGGGTACTGACGGGTTGCTGTTGCTGCGCTGTCCAACGCTCGATATTGCGTTGCAGCACGCTTTCCGTCAGTCCGGACGCGGGCAATTCTGTCATCTTTTTGGCCAGCTGTCCGCGCAACCACGGATCGTTGCAGGCGGAGTTATGGGAAACCGCGAGGAACAGGCCAGGTTTGTCGACCGGTTGGGGACGAGCGATCAGGTCGTTGGCCATGCTCAGCGATTGCGCGGCGGCCATGCCCGAGTAGCGTCCGGCGAGGACAAACTCCACCTCGCCCAGCAGCAGTTTCTGAAAGGCCTGGGTCAGGTTCGGGGTACGCACGAGGGTCAATTGCTGGTCGGCGAAAGTGCCGAATGCCTGGGTCATTCGAGACTTTTCCGACACGGCACCCGGATGGCCGTGAAGGTCTTGCGCCTGGTTATAGACCAATGCCGAGTTTTTTCGGGTCCAGACCAGATAGTCGTTTTCCAGCAACGGCGGATGGATGTAATCCAGGGTGTCCAGCTCGCTGACGGTCAACGGCGCGTCGGCCAGCATGTCCATGCGTCCGCTGCGCACTTCGTCCAGGGCCTGGGCGCGCTTGCCGGCGTAAAGCAGTTCGACTTTGATGCCCAACTCCCCTGCCACGTGTTGCAACAGGTCTGCGCTGGCGCCGATCAGGTGCTTGGGGTTTTGCGGGTCTTGCCACAAGTACGGCGGCGCGTCCGGGCTTCCGGTCACCACCAGGCGTTCGCACTTGCCTGCCGCCACGGCTAGCGCCGGCAGCACCGTCAGCCCCAGCAGTAATGACCAGCCACCCACGCGACGCAAATCCATGGCAACACTCTCCACTCAAATCCGGAACAAAAAAAAGCCCGACCAAAAGGTCGGGCTCTTTATAAGTCAAGCGACTGGATTAGACCAGCTTCTCGAACTCGGGGATGGCTTCGAACAGGTCAGCCACCAGGCCATAATCGGCCACCTGGAAGATCGGCGCTTCTTCGTCCTTGTTGATCGCAACGATCACTTTGGAGTCTTTCATGCCGGCCAGGTGCTGGATCGCGCCGGAGATACCGACGGCGATGTACAGCTGTGGAGCAACGATCTTGCCGGTCTGACCGACCTGCATGTCGTTGGGTACAAAACCTGCGTCGACCGCGGCGCGGGAAGCACCCACGGCAGCGCCCAGCTTGTCGGCCAAGGCGTACAGGTGTTTGAAGTTGTCGCCATTCTGCATGCCGCGGCCGCCGGAAACGACGATCTTGGCAGCGGTCAGTTCTGGACGATCGGACTTGGCCAGTTCTTCGCCAACGAAGCTGGAAGTGCCAGCGTCGTGAGCAGCAGCAACCGCTTCAACCGACGCCGAACCACCTTCAGCAGCCACAGGGTCGAAACCGGTGGCACGCACGGTGATCACTTTCACTGCAGCGTTCGACTGAACGGTCGCGATGGCGTTACCGGCGTAGATCGGGCGCTTGAACGTGTCAGCGCTTTCGACCGAGATGATCTCGGAGATCTGGTCAACGTCCAGCTGAGCGGCAACGCGCGGCAGGATGTTTTTGCCGTTGGAAGTGGCGGCAGCCAGGATATGGCTGTAACCAGCGCCCAGCTCGGCTACCAGCGGCGCGACGTTTTCCGGCAATTGATGAGCGTAGGCGGCGTTGTCGGCCACCAGCACTTTCGCCACGCCAGCGATTTTCGCAGCGGCCTCAGCCACGGCGCCAACGCCCTGGCCGGCAACCAGAACGTGGATGTCACCGCCGATTTTGGCAGCGGCAGCCACGGTATTCAGCGTGGCCGGGGCCACTACTTTGTTGTCGTGTTCAGCAATAACCAAGATAGTCATTTAGATTACCTTCGCTTCGTTTTTCAGTTTCTCGACCAGTTCAGCCACCGACTTGACCTTGATACCCGCGCTGCGTGCAGCTGGCGCTTCGACTTTCACGGTCTTGTTGGTGGAGGCGGTGGAAACGCCCAAAGCGTCCGGAGTCAGCACTTCGAGAGGCTTCTTCTTGGCTTTCATGATGTTTGGCAGGGACGCGTAGCGCGGCTCGTTCAAACGCAGGTCGGTGGTGACGATGGCCGGCAGTTTCAGGGAAACCGTCTGCGCGCCGCCGTCGATTTCGCGGGTCACGGCAACGGTGTCGCCGGACACTTCGACTTTCGAAGCGAAGGTGCCCTGACCGTAGCCGCTCAATGCAGCAAGCATCTGGCCAGTCTGGTTGTTGTCGCTGTCGATGGCTTGTTTGCCAAGAATCACCAGCTGAGGCTGTTCCTTGTCGACAACAGCCTTGAGCAGCTTGGCAACGGCCAGGGAAGTCAGATCTTCAGCGGACTCGACGAGGATGGCGCGGTCAGCACCCAGAGCCAGCGCTGTGCGCAGTTGCTCTTGAGCGGTGGTCGGGCCGATGGAGACGACGACGATTTCAGTCGCAACGCCTTTCTCTTTCAGGCGCACGGCTTCTTCCACTGCGATTTCGCAGAACGGGTTCATCGACATCTTGACGTTGGCGAGGTCGACGCCGGAATTGTCCGCCTTGACGCGAACCTTGACGTTGTAATCCACAACGCGTTTGACAGCTACAAGAACCTTCATGGATTCCTCGTTACTCTCCGGTGAAAAGAAAGTCGCCTAGGCGAACCTGGCGGTTTGATGCTCATCGGCGCAAGGGCACCTCTAAAAACGCTGGCAGGTGTATCGAGTGAACCTTGCTCACGAGGCGTGATGACCGTTCGTCAGTGGTGACCGACGAGTCATTCATTATCGCGGCGTGTAAACTGCGCACCAAAACTGCGCTGCGCATCACCCTGTACTGCCATCGCCCTGTCTTTAGAGGTGCTCTTGAACCCAACAGTCAGCCTACGGCGAGCGCAAAACCGACCGTATCTTGACCGGAACGCCTATTCCGGTCAATACGGCAAAATAGCCGTTCATAAGCCGCGTGACTTTGATTTCTCTGGCTTTGAGCCAATTCAAACAAACGTTTGTATTGGACGCTAGGAGTGGTGTAGATATAATGCGCCACCCAGAGAGAAAGGTGGTCATACGATTGTCCTGTTCCGCGCATTGCGCAGGAATTCATGGATGCGACACCAAACCTCCAATTAGAAAAAAAAACTGTTGAGCCTTGAGTAGGAGATAACCTGTGGAACGCGAATACATGGAATTCGACGTGGTCATCGTCGGTGCCGGCCCCGCGGGTCTTTCCGCCGCCTGCCGCTTGAAGCAGAAGGCTGCTGAAGCCGGTAAGGAAATCAGCGTCTGCGTGGTCGAAAAAGGCTCCGAAGTCGGCGCACACATCCTGTCCGGCGCGATCTTCGAACCCCGCGCCCTGAACGAATTGTTCCCGGACTGGAAGGAGCTCGGCGCCCCGCTGAACACACCAGTGACCCGCGATGACATCTTCGTTCTGAAAAACGCCGACAGCGCGCAAAAAATTCCTGACTTCTTTGTGCCCAAGACCATGCACAACGATGGCAACTACATCATCTCCCTGGGCAACCTGTGCCGCTGGCTGGCCCAGCAGGCCGAGAACCTGGGCGTAGAAATCTACCCAGGCTTCGCCGCTCAGGAAGCGCTGTTCGACGAGAACGGCGTGGTTCGCGGAATCATCACCGGTGATCTGGGCGTTGACCGCGAAGGCCAACCGAAGGAAGGTCTGTACACCCCTGGCATGGAACTGCGCGGCAAGTACACGCTGTTCGCCGAAGGTTGCCGTGGCCACATCGGCAAGCAGCTGATCAAACGCTTCAACCTCGACAGCGAAGCCGACGCCCAGCATTACGGCATCGGCCTGAAAGAAATCTGGGAAGTCGATCCGGCCAAGCATCAACCAGGCCTGGTGGTCCATACCGCCGGTTGGCCGATGGACATCATGGGCACCGAGAACACCGGTGGCTCGTTCCTCTACCACCTGGAAAACAACCAGGTGGTCGTCGGTCTGATCGTCGATCTCTCCTACAGCAACACTTACCTGTCGCCGTTCGACGAGTTCCAGCGCCTCAAGCATCACCCGGTGCTCAAGCAGTACCTGGAAGGCGGCAAGCGCATCAGCTACGGCGCTCGTGCCATCTGCAAAGGTGGCCTGAACTCGCTGCCGAAGATGGTATTCAAGGGCGGCGCACTGATCGGTTGCGACCTGGGCACCCTGAACTTCGCCAAGATCAAAGGCAGCCACACCGCCATGAAATCCGGCATGCTCGCCGCTGAGTCCGTGGCCGAGGCGCTGTTCGCTGAAAAAGACGGCACCGAAGAGTTGACCACTTACGTCGACGCCTTCAAGAAGAGCTGGCTCTACGACGAACTGTTCGCCAGCCGCAACTTCGGCCCGGCAATCCACAAGTTCGGCGCCATCGTCGGCGGTGGTTTCAACTGGCTCGACCAGAACATCTTCGGCGGCAAACTGCCGTTCACCTTGCACGACACCAAACCTGATTACGCTTGCCTGAAGCTGGCGGCCGACTGCAAGAAGATCGACTACCCGAAACCGGACGGCAAGATCAGCTTCGACAAACTCAGCTCGGTGTTCATCTCCGGTACCAACCACGAAGAAGAGCAGCCGTGCCACCTGAAGCTGACCGATCCGAGCATTCCGATAGCCAAGAACCTGCCGCTGTACGATGAGCCTGCCCAGCGTTACTGCCCGGCCGGCGTGTACGAAGTGGTGACCAAGGAAGACGGCGAGAAGCGCTTCCAGATCAACGCCCAGAACTGCGTTCACTGCAAGACCTGCGACATCAAGGACCCTGCACAGAACATCACGTGGGTGGCGCCGGAAGGTGCTGGCGGCCCGACTTACCCGAACATGTAAGCCGAACGCCTGAACATCAAGGCTCCCGGAATGGGGGCCTTTTTGTTGCCCGCCATTTACCCCACACCATAATCCCCCTGTAGGAGTGAGCCTGCTCGCGATTGCGTTGTGTCATTCAGAATAAATGTCGACTGACCCACCGCAATCGCGAGCAGGCTCACTCCTACAGAGGAACCACTACCCACTCAGGCAGCGCGCTCATCCCCCGGATTACGCTCAAAGTAGCGCTTGTACTCACGACTGAACTGCGACGTGCTTTGATACCCGACCCGATGCGCCACCTGCGCCACGCCCAAACCCTCGGCGAGCAACAACTGCTGCGCCTTGAGCAAGCGCAAGCGCTTCAAATACTGCACCGGCGACAACAACGTGCTGCGCTTGAAATGCTCATGGAAGGTCGACGCGCTCATGTTCGCGCAACTGGCCAGGGTTTCCACATTCAACGGCTCGGTGAAATGCCCGTGCAGATGGTTGAGCGAGGCTGCAATCCGGGCGAACTGCCCTTGCTGCTCCACCAGCGCACGCAACACATCGGCTTGCGGACCGCGTAACGCGACGAACAACAATTCCCGCAACCGCGCCGGCCCCATGACCTGGCATTCCAGCGGATCGTGCAGGCAACGCAACAGCCGCTCCACGCAACCACGCATCGCATCGTCGAGCACCGCCGACGTCATGGACTCCAGTGTTTGCGCAGGAACCGTGCGCCCCGGCACCAGGCCCATGGCCAACACCAACTCACCGAGCAACACTCGGTCGATGGCGATGGACACCCCGAGCATCGGCCCATCCGGCGCCGAAAACGTTTCGCACTCAAACGGCACCGGCAATGCCTGAATCAGGTAGTGCCCGGCGCCGTACTCCAACGTGCGCGGCCCCAAATACGCCAGTTTGCTGCCTTGGGCGATGATCACCAGGCTCGGCTCGTAGATCTGCGGACCACGGGCCACATCGCGACTGGCCCGTAAAACCTGGACGCCCGGCAACGCCGTAGGAGCGAAACCATCGCGAGTGGTCAGGGGCTCGATCAGCGAAACCAGCGTGGCATTCGCATCAAGATGACGGGTTAACAACATGAGAAATCTTCACAAAAAAGTCGCGGAAAAAGGGATGAAAGCATCATCGCAGGTCTGATCGCCCATTTGATCAAACGAACGCTGATGCCGGAGGAATAGGCATGACACCCGGAGGAATCGCCATGGCCCGTGGCAGGCACGGCGCCCAAAATGCGCCGCCTCACTTGTCATTGCTTTTGCGAGGTTCACCATGTACACCGCCATCGGATACGCCGCCCAGTCGGCTACCACTCCCCTCGCCCCCGTGAAATTCGAACGCCGCAGCCCAAGAGCCGACGATGTGGCAATCGATATTCTCTACTGCGGCGTCTGCCATTCCGACATCCATCAGGCCCGCAACGAGTGGGGCATTGCCGTTTACCCGTTGATGCCCGGCCACGAGATCGTAGGCAAAGTGACAGCGATAGGTGCGAACGTCACCCAACATAAAGTCGGCGATCTGGTCGGCGTCGGTTGCATGGTCGATTCTTGCCGCAGCTGCGAAGCCTGCCGGTCCAACCTCGAGCAATACTGCCTCGAAGGTCCGACCATGACCTACGCCACCCCGGACCGGGTCGATGGCAGCAACACCATGGGCGGCTACTCCGACAGCATCGTGGTCAGCGAGCATTTCGTTGTGCGCATCCCCGAGAAACTCGACCTGGCCAGTGCCGCGCCGATCCTCTGTGCCGGCATCACCACTTACTCGCCGCTAAAGCACTACGGCGTGAAGGCCGGCGACAAGGTCGGGATTCTCGGCATGGGCGGCCTCGGCCACATGGGCATCAAGTTCGCCAAGGCGATGGGCGCGGAAGTCACGCTGTTCACCCGCTCGGCGAGCAAGGCTGAAGAAGGTCGTCGTCAAGGGGCGGACCACGTGATCGTGTCCACCGATGCCGAACAGATGAAGGCCGCCGCAGGACATTTCGACTTCCTGCTGGACACCATTCCGGTGCAGCACGACCTCAATCCCTACCTCGATACGCTTCGTTTCGACGGCGTGCACATTATGGTGGGGTTGATCGAACCGGTCGATCCACCGGTCCACGCCGGCAAACTGGTGATGAGCCGTCGCGTGTTGGCCGGCTCGCTGATCGGCGGCATTGCCGAAACCCAGGAAGTGCTGGATTTCTGCGCCGAGCACAACATCACCTGCGACATCGAAATGCTCGACATCCGCCAGATCAACGAGGCTTACGCCCGCATGATCGCCGGTGACGTGAAGTACCGCTTCGTCATCGACATGGCGACGTTGAAGGTCTAAACCTTCGCGCCGAGTTCTGCCGAGAGCCGGGCCGTGACCCCTTTGATCAGGGGAATCAGCTCGGCCATTTTTTCCAGCGGCATGTACGGCACGGTGCTGGCGATGCTGATGGCGGCGACGATTCGTTTACTGGCATCACGGATCGGCGCCGCCACACAGCGAATCGACGGTTCGTTATCTTCCAGATCGAAGGCATAACCGCCGGCCACGTATTCGACCATGCGCTGCTGAAACTGCTCCCAGGACTGCTCCGGGTGCAGCGGCCAGAACAGATTTTTCCCACCCGCCGGCAGGCTGACTTCGTACAGCCGTTGCCATTCTTCCTGCGAGTCATCCAGCATCAAGGCCTTGCCGATCCCGGTGCGCGCCAACGGCATGCGATGGCCGACCCGCGAGCGCATTTCCGGGCCATTGCGCCCCGGATTCTTGTGCAGATACAGCACCTCGTCGCCTTCACGAATCGCCAGGTGAATGGTGTCGCCGGTCAACGCCGACAACTCGTCCAGATACGGCCCGGCCAGAGTCACCAGCGGCAACTCTTCACGCGCCTGGAACCCCAGCTCGATCAGCTTCGGCCCCAGCAGGTAACCGACTTGCGGCACCACGCGCAGGTAACGCTCGTCCACCAGGCAACTGGCCAGACGATGGGTGGTGCTGCGCGTCGTACCGATCAGCCGGGCGATTTCCTTGAGATCGCGGGCGCCGCTGGCCACGGCCTGAACCACACCCAGGCCACGAAGCAGTGTCTGAGTGCCGGTCGGCGCGGCGTCCTTGGCGATTTTTGGGGCGTCTTCCTGCATATCCAGCCTTTACCGTTGAGCGAGTGAACGGGCGGCATTATGGTCGCCCGATGGCTGCCACTACAACTTGATACGCTCGACCTTGCCGACCAGCAGGATGTAGGAAAGCGCGCCAATCAATGCAAGAACCGAGATGTAGGTGATCGCCGGGGCGAACGAATCACCGGTCGCCAGGAAACCGATGACAATCGGCGTGGTAATCGCCGACAGGTTGCCGATGAAGTTGAACACCCCGCCGGTCAATCCGAGCAACCGCGCCGGAGCGAGCGTTGATACCAGCGACCAGGTGATCGAAGCCAGCCCGTTTCCGAAGAACGCTAACGCGAGGAAGGCAATCACCAGCGGTGTCGATTCAACAAAGTTGGCGCCGATGATCGAGGTGGAAATCAGCAAGCCGCCAATGATCGGCAACTTGCGCGCGAAGCCCACGGTGTAGCCGCGACGGATCAGGAAGTCGGAGAAGAACCCGGAACACAGCACGCCGATAAAGGCGGCGAGAAACGGCAGCGACGCCAACAGGCCGGACTTGATGAAGTCCATGCCACGGTATTTCACCAGGTAGGTCGGGAACCACGTCAGAAAGAACCACAGCGTCGAGTTGAGGCAGAACTGACCGAGGTAGATGCCCCACAACTTGCGTTTGGTCAGAACGATGCCGAGGTCGGTCCAGCTGAATTTCGCCTTGACCTTGGCTTGCTCGGCCTGGATATCCACCAGCCCGCCACCTTCGCGGATCAGCTCGATTTCGGCGTCATTGGCACCTTTGAAGTCCCGTGGCTCGCGATACACCGCGTACCAGATCACCGCCCAGAGAATACCGACCGCACCGGTGCTGACAAACACCATGTGCCAGCCAAACTCATGTTGCAGCCAGGCGAGTACCGGCGTCAGGAACGCCAATCCCACAAACTGTCCGGAGGTATAAAAACCGATGGCCGTGGCGCGTTCGCGTTCGGGGAACCAGGTGGTCACCACCCGACTGTTGATCGGATACGCCGGAGCTTCCAGGGCACCGACTGCCATGCGCAACACGAACAGTGCGATGAAGCTGGCGGCGAAGCCGAGCATGACGGTGGCGATTGACCATAGCAGCAACGCAACGCTGTAAAGGATGCGCGGCGGCACCCGATCCACCAGCCATCCGCCGGGGATTTGCATAGCGGCGTAAGTCCAGCCGAAGGCCGAGAAAATCAGCCCGACGTGGATCGGGTCGATGCCCAGTTCGCTGGTCAGCGCGGGGGCGGCGATGGACAGGTTGCTGCGGTCGAGGTAGTTGATGACCACGGTGATGAACAGCAGCACCATGATGAAAAAACGCTTGCGGCTGGGCGCCACCAACGACGCCTGCCCGGTAAGGGTTTGCGGTTGCATGGGGAATGCCTCTTCTTATGTTTATTGAGGTCGTGATCGTTCCCACGCTCCGCGTGGGAATACAGCCAGGGACGCTCCGCGTCCCAAGAGCGGACGCAGAGCGCCCGGTGAGGCATTCCCACGCAGAGCGTGGGAACGATCACCATGGTGGAGTCAGGAGGAACTCACCACTCAGCAAAACTGCCATCGGCATGGCGCCAGATCGGGTTGCGCCAGCGGTGGCCGACAGCGGCGCGTTCGATCACGTATTCCTCGTTGATCTCAATGCCCAGGCCCGGGCCGTTCGGGATCTTCACGAAGCCTTTGTCGTAATCGAACACTCGCGGATCTTTCACGTAATCGAGCAGGTCATTGCTCTCGTTGTAATGGATGCCCAGGCTCTGCTCCTGGATGAACGCGTTGTAGCAAACCGCATCCAGTTGCAGGCACGCCGCCAGGGCAATCGGACCCAACGGGCAATGCAGCGCCAGCGCCACGTCGTAGGCCTCGGCCATGTTGGCGATCTTGCGGGTTTCGGTGATGCCACCGGCGTGGGACGCATCCGGCTGGATGATGTCGACGTAACCTTCGCTGAGCACACGCTTGAAATCCCAGCGCGAAAACAAGCGCTCGCCGAGGGCAATCGGGGTGCTGGTCAGCGGCGCCAGTTCCTTCAGCGCTTCGTAGTTTTCGCTGAGCACCGGCTCTTCGATGAACATCAGTTTGTACGGATCGAGTTCCTTCATCAGCACCTTGGCCATGGGCTTGTGCACCCGGCCATGGAAGTCCACACCGATGCCGACGTTCGGGCCCACCGCGTCACGCACGGCGGCAACGTTGGCCAGGGCGAGGTCGACTTTCTCGAAGGAGTCGAGGAATTGCAGCTCCTCGGTGCCGTTCATTTTCACCGCCGTGAAACCACGCTCGACCGCTTCTTTCGCCGCGCGAGCGGTGTCCGCCGGACGGTCGCCACCGATCCACGAATACACGCGAATCTTGTCCCGCACCTGACCGCCCAGCAAATCGCTGACCGACACCCCCAAGGCCTTGCCCTTGATATCCCACAACGCCTGATCGATACCGGCCAGGGCGCTCATGTGAATCGCGCCGCCGCGGTAGAAGCCGCCGCGGTAGAGCACGGTCCAGATGTCTTCGATGTTGCGTGGGTCTTTGCCGATCAGGTAGTCGGACAATTCTTCAACGGCAGCGGCGACGGTATGTGCGCGGCCTTCGACCACGGGCTCGCCCCAGCCGGTCACGCCTTCGTCGGTTTCGACCTTGAGGAAGCACCAGCGCGGCGGAACGATGAAGGTGGTGAGTTTGGTGATTTTCATCTGTTGTCTCTCTTATAGATGTAGCGCGCTCGGCGCCAGAAAGTCTTAACGCAGAGCGTTCCATGCAGCGACATAGGCCTTGGCGTTTACCGCCACGTCCTCAGGCGTCATGCCCGGTTTGAACAACCCGGAACCCAATCCGAAACCTTTCACACCGGCGTCGATAAACACCTGCATGTTGTCCGGCGTGATCCCGCCAACCGGCGCCAGAATGGTTCCGGCCGGCAGCACCGCGAGCCAGGCTTTGACGACTGCCGGCCCCATCTGCTCGGCCGGGAACATCTTCAGCACGTCCGCCCCTTCGGCCAATGCGGCGAAGGCTTCGGTCGGCGTAGCAACGCCCGGCGACAGGTACAACCCTGCCGCTTTTGCTGCCCGCAACACTTTGGCATCACTGTGCGGCATGACGATCACCTGACCGCCCGCCGCTTTCACTTGCTCGACCTGTTCCGGTGTCAGCACCGTACCCGCGCCGATCAGGCAATCGGCGGGCAAAGTACTGCGCAGGATGCGGATACTGTCGTAGGGCTCAGGGGAATTGAGCGGCACTTCGATGACGCGAAATCCGGCGGCATAAAGGACTTCGCCAATGGCGGCCGCTTCTTGCGGGCGCAGGCCACGCAGGATCGCGATCAGACCGTTTTGCGCCAGTGCTTGCTTGAGCATGTCAGACCTCCAGTCAGGTTGAACGGGATGGGTGTGCGGCGATCAGTCCGGCGGCGACCGCCAATTGCCACAACCCGCGTTCGGTGGCTTGTTCGGCCAGGGTCACGCGGGCAAAACCACAGGCGTCGAGGGCCCGGCTGTAGCGGGCACACAGTTGGGAGTTGCCAATGAGGATGATTGAAGGCAGGTGAACGCTGTTGCGTCGGCGTCGCTGAACGTTGGCCAGCGCCGACAGTTCGTGGCCGATCAGCAGGCCGGACAAGTAATCCGGTTGGGCAGTGGCGCAGAGCTCACCGGTCAGCCCGAGGCTGCGGGCGCTGAACAGCGTCGACAACGGACCGATCTCGCCCTCCGCCGACAGCGCCACTTGCACACCGCGATCAAACGCCTGGTCATCAAACGACGCGCCCTTTTGCTGGGTACGCCCGAGAATGCTGTGTTCACTGAGCACGGCGAAGATCTCGCCGGTCATGAAGGTGTCGAAATGCACGATGCAGCCGTCGGCCACTTCCACCCATTTCGAATGACTGCCTGGCAGGCCGATCAACAGGTCAGCGCCCTGCTCGACCGGCAGATTCTGCAGGACACCCAGCACTTGGGTTTCTTCGCCGCGCATCACGTTTGGCAAGCGCGAACGCTGAATCACGCCCGGCACGATGTGCACATCAACACCGCGAAGACTGCGAAGGGTTTGTAGGGAATTTCCGAGATTGGCGACGTTCGCCGGTGTATCGCAGTAGGCCGCTTCGCGCCAGCCTTGGGCGCTGCCGACCATGCCACAGGCAATCACCGGCAAATCCGGCTGCGCGTCGAGCCAGTCACCGCACGCCTCGTCGAAGGCCAGTTCAAAACCGTCGGCGCATTCCTGACCGTTGATGATTCGGGGTGTCCGGGGCAGCTGCATGATCCCGGACGACAGCGAACGCTGTTCCAGCACCTGGCCACCCGCGGCGAGTTTGTAAGCACGTAATGAGGTCGTCCCCCAATCGAGCGCGATCAATTGCGCCAGCATCGCTTCACCTGTTTTGTTTATTGGCAGTGAGTGAGCTGGACTATAAACCCTGACGCGGAGAAATCTCAATATATAAATATGACTCCCATATTGTGGGATTTACAGGTGTGACAGGATTTTCTTCGCCAACGCCTTAAAATGCCCGGCCATCGGAACGGCACCCAGCCCTCAAGGAAGAAAAATGAAGATTGCTTTAAAGGCGCTGCTGTTCTGCAGTGCTCTCTGGTCCACCGCAGCATTCAGCGCATCGAAAGAATTGAAGGTGGGCGATATCTGGGCCTACAAAAACCGGCCGGGCGAGGATGGATCGACACTGACGATCCTGAAAATCGAAAATTATCCAAAATTGGGCAAGGTTATTCACATCAGGGTCGATGGCTTTCAGATGATCAATCCGGTGACAGGTAGCGAGTTCAATGAAATGCCACACCTACCCTTCCAGGCAAAAGCCTTGGAACGCAGCATCACCCACCGGGTGGGGGAAACTGCAGAGATTACGGATTTCAGTCAGGGTTATATGGCATGGCGAACGGCCTTTGATGAGAGGAAGGCCGGGGCTTTCAAGATTACTGTTCGACAAGTCCTCGACGGATTGATCAAGAGTAATCGGGAAGCCAGTGACTGAGTTATTGAGAGGCTGTTTACCCCGGCAAAACATCCTCGAATCGCATGGATTCGTTTTACTGGTGAGCAATAGCCTTCAACAGCTCTGCGGTCGGCACGTGCATGACTTGGGAGAAGTACGTATTGTATGTAGTAGTATGAACTCGATAAACACACGAAATTAAATCACGCTTCTTCAATAGCGGAATAAGGGCCTCTCTTTCCAAATAATCCTCTCCTCCTTTTCCGCTTTCCGACTCACTAAAAATGACATTCGCTCGATAGAGCAATGGTGCAGACTCACTCACTTTTTCCACCAAACCAAACCCGGAACGCTTTATATGGTGCGCTTCGCTAAAATCAAGATCATCCTCTAAAGAACAGACTAACCCCTCACCTATTCGCGACTTAAACAATCCAATAAGCTCCACATCGGAATTGAAAAAAACCTGGTAAATTCCAGTATTACGAAGTTCGTTTACACTGGAATACTCAAGTGTTGCGACAGGTCTTCCGTGATTGAGAGAACACGATGCACTCATCAAGATTGCTAAAAACAAAAAAAATTTATGCATCCAGAATCACTCCCTGAAGTAGTTCAAAATCGATTCATTGAATATTTGGCGGGCAGACTTGCCTCCTGGCAATGTCTGCACAAACATTCTGTCTGCATCAGCATGGTTAACATCCACCCGCCCCATCACATTGGGTCCTTGTGTTACTTCCCACTGTTCACCAAAGTCCGCGACCAGATCCGACGCATTCCAGTCTACCGCTGCTGCCCGAATATTCACCCAATAGTCAGCCTTGGGGATCGGCTCTCGTCTATAGATACTTGAGATGCCGTAAACAATTTTCCCTTCACCCACGGGGTCCAGTGTAATCAGCATTTTTACTTTGAAGCCTTTGTCTGTCAGTACACTGGAAAGGTGGGCACCATTCCAGCCGCCGAGACTGTGACCAACGATGTAAATCGCGGAGGAGCAATTAGGTATTCTACTCAACACATTGCGCTCAAGATCATCATCACTAATAAAAGCATTATAACTGAGCGCCCATGAAGGACAGCGCTTCAAAATCTCTAGTTGTTTTGCGTCGTCAACAGCAATTCGACGCACATAATCGATATTATTAGGCCCTGTGCCGTAGTAACTTTCCTGATCGCCCGCACCACCAATAAAAAATATAACCAAGTCTCGCAAGGTGACAGGCACCTGCTTAACAGCCTGATCAGTCTTACAGGTCAATGTATGTATTTTTATTCTCTTTTAGGTAACGCTTGTTTCACCGCCGCAGTTTCACCCGCCATGCCAATCACTCCACAAACAATTTAATGGTCTCGGCCAAATGGGAACTGACTGTGTGAGTAAACCCGGACGCATCCGTCACGCCATGCTCTTCGCTGCCGTCACCACGTTGAATGGTATAGGGGTGATAAGGAATCGGCCCACCGGTCGCGTCATTCACCACTTGTAATCTGTCGGTAAAATACACCGGCATCGGAAGCAACCCACTAAAAGCTGCTCCGCCTCCGCTTTGCCCGATGATAACGGTCCCGGAACCGCCGATAACTACGTTGCCGTGCCCGCCCGTGCTATCGAGGGTTGCGGCGTTGAGACCATTGATGAATACCGTCCCCGAAACAGCGCCGGTAATCGGGCTGCCACAGGCAGATTTGTCCGTCATGCGAGCAGCTGCCAGACCATCGAAGAAAACATCTGGTGATCCAGAAACAATCGGATTGGTGCCATGTCCGGGTAACGGGCACGAAGTAGGGTCTGTAACGCGCGCAGCAGGTTTTCCACTCAAGTTAAAGCTCCTTGCTTTTGAGTTTTATAGCGATGGTGGCAACCATCAGGGCGCAAAGGAAATGCACCACCATCGTTCAACCAACCGGACAGTCGATGGCGAACATGACGAGTGTCGAGTGATGAAGACGTCATAGACATTGCAGGTGTCATCCGTGAGCGCGCAAAGGCGCAGAGGATGACGGACTAGACGGGTAGGATCAACTCCCCTCAGCAAACTCGCGCAACACCTTCCCATCCATCCGATACCGGACCCACTCTTCCTGCGGCTGCGCGCCCAACGACTTATAAAATTCGATCGCCGGTTTGTTCCAGTCCAGCACGCTCCATTCGAAGCGCCCGCAGTCATTGGCGCAGGCGATTTTGGCGAGGTGGCGCAGCAAGGTTTTACCGGCGCCGCCACCGCGTTGCTGGGGGGTGATGTAGAGGTCTTCGAGGTACAGGCAATTGCTGCCGAGCCAGGTGGAATAGCTGAAGAAGAACACCGCGAAGCCGATCGGCAAGCCGTCGCGCAGGCAGATCAGGCCATGGGCGGTGGCGCCTTCGCTGAACAGGCTGCGTTCGATGTCGGCAACGCTGGCGATGACTTCGTGACGGGCACGTTCGTAGTCGGCCAGTTCAGTGATGAACCCGAGGATTTGCGGTGCATCGCTGGGGGTTGCCGGGCGGATCTCGATCGTCATGGACGTGCCTTTGTCGAAAGTTGAAAACGCCATACTAAGTCGGCGCGTGGTTTGTGGCGAGGGAGCTTGCTCCCGTCCGAGTGCGAAGCAGTCGTAAAGGCTGGCAACTCGGTTTTAACTGAAATACCTTTGCTCCCGGGATGGGGTTGCTTCGCAACCCGGCGGGAGCAAGCGCCCTCGCCACAAAAGCGCGTTCACTTCAAAGGAAAGTCATGGCCACTGATGCTTTCGCGCCGCTGCAACTTCTCGCAGCGCAACTGCTACCCCACGCACTGGAACCCTCGGAAGATGGCGCCCACGATGGGGCCCATCTGCAACGGGTGTGGCACAACGTGCGAACGCTTCATGCTGAAGAAGGCGGCGATCTCGGAGTGCTGCTGGCGGCGGTGCTTTTGCATGATTGCGTGGCGGTGGAAAAGAATTCGCCGTTGCGCTCACAGGCCTCACGCCTGGCTGCTGAAAAAGCATCTGCCGTGCTAAGCGACATGGCTTGGCCAAGTGCAAAAATCAGCGCAGTCGCCCACGCCATCGAAGCCCACAGCTTTTCCGCCAACATCACCCCGTCCTCGCTCGAAGCCAAAGTCCTGCAGGACGCCGACCGCCTCGACTCCCTCGGCATGCTCGGCGTAGCGCGCACGTTCTATATCGCCGGACGCATGGGCAGCGCCCTTTACGACCCGCAAGACCCGGAAGCGACAGCGCGGGACTACGATGACAAACGCTTTTGCCTCGATCACTTTCAGACCAAGTTGCTGCACCTGGCGGACGGTTTCCAGACGATCACCGGCCAGCGGCTGGCGCGCGTCAGGCATGAGCGCCTGAAGGGTTTTATGGTGCTGTTCAAGGAAGAAATCGGCATCACCTGAGCGCATTACTCCGGCCCGCGCTAACCCTGGCATCGATAACCCCAGACCTAACAATGTCGAGGTACATGGTAGATAGAGGGTCAGCGTTTTTATCGGGTCAAGGAACCGCGTCATGTCTACCGCTACGCCCCACGTCTCAAGCAGAGTGTTCGGCCTGTTTTGCCTCGCCAGTTATTTGCTGTCGCTGTCCTACGGCTCGACCTTCCTGTTGTCACTGTTGATCGGTTCACGGGGCGGCAACGAACATGATGCCGGCAGTGTGATTTCGGCGGCGATGCTCAGCACATTTGCGGCGGTAGTTGTCTCCGGGCACCTGTCTGACCTGCTCGGCGCGGCGCGTTCGATTGCGCTGTTCGGCGTGTTGTTGGTGGCGGCCAGCCTGGGCTTCGCGCTGACGCCGGGGTTCGGCAATCTGTTGCTGTTTTTCGGACTGCTGCTGGGGCTGGGCTGGGGGGTGTTTTACACCTTGGGGCCGATGATCGTGGCGAGCCTGGTGACGCCCGCGCAACGCGCGAAATACTTTGCGCTGCTGTCGGGCAGCATGATGACCGGGATCGGCAGCGGGCCGCTGTTGGGCCGCGCGGCCAGTGCGTTCGGTTATCCCGTCACCGCCGCCTTTTACCTTGCCGCGTTGGCCAGCCTGATGGGTGTGTTGCTGTTCTGGCGGCTGCATTCGCAACTGAAAAAAACGCCCTCGCCTACCGCCACTGTCGCCCGCATTTCCTGGCGTGCGACGACTCAGGTGCTGTCGTCCAGGGCAGTGTTTCCGATCATCATGGTCGGCCTCGGCGGGTGCGTATTCGGCGGCCTGTCGAGCTTTCAAACCAGTTACGCAGCGTCTCGCTCGCTGGATTACTCGCTGTTCTTTTTCGGCTTCATGGGTGCGGCAATCAGCAGCCGGATGTTGATCGCCGGGGTCGTGGTCAAGCGCGATGCATTGCGCGCTTCGTGCCTGCTGTCAGGCGTGATGGCGGGTTCGATTGTGCTGTTCAGCTTCGTGGTCGATAGCGAGCTCAGCTACGTGCTGGCAGCGATGATGCTCGGGGTCGGCTACGGGCTGACGTACTCGGTGATCAATGGCCTGGCGGCGAACGAAACGCCCCACGGCACCACTTCGCAATCGTTGTTGCTGTTCAGCCTGTCGTACTTCATCGGTGTATTCGGCTTTCCATTGCTCGCAGGGAAGATCATCGTCGAACACGGAATGACGACACTTCTACTCACAGTTCTCGCCATAGGGCTGTTGAACTGGCTGATCACCTTGGGCCGCTTGATCTGGCGTCGGGTCGACAGCAGCAAATCGTTGCAACAGGCCTGAACCGTTCGTCGTTCATCAGGCACCAATCCAAATCGGGGGGCGGACCAACATCAGGTAAGGACTCTAATTAAATGGAGACGACACCATGATCATGTCCCGCTTGACCGCCCTCGCTCTCGCCACGCTGTTGTCCTCTGCCGCTTTCGCGGCGACCACCGCCACGGGTACCGGCCCGACCAACCCGGTCGAAGGTCAGAAAAATCCGACCACCCAAGGCTCGCCCGGCATGAACACCAACGGCACGGGCGTCGACAGCAGCCAGCCTCCGTCAACGGGCACCGACCCACGGATTCAGGGCAACGATACGGGCCGCCAAGGTGGCATGAACATGCCGGACACCCAGACACCGGATAACGCCGGCGCCGGCATGGGCTCGAAAACCACCACCGGTGGCTCGGGTTCCGAAGGCGGCGCCAGCCAATAGTTCGCCCACGCGAGTTTCACCTATCCACATCCATGAAGAGGTAACCATGAACGTCGATAACAACCTTGAGAAAGAAGTCCTGACCCGTCTGCTGCACGCCCATCCAAATGGCTTGGGCAAGGAGGTTCTGGACAATTACCGGGGGGAGAAAATCGTGGCCAGCACCCTCGCCACGCTGCAGGATCGCGGGCTGATTCAGCACGGGCATGTGACCTGCAACGAGGCCGGCGAACACTCGCTGCAACTGCCGATCAAACTCAGCGCGGCTGGGGTTGAGGCGGCGCGCAAGCTGGACGTTTAACAAGATGGATCAGGTCGCAGTCGTGCGCGGCTGCGACCGTTTGAGCGACTCTACAAGTAGCAGGAGAAATCCCATGCCTCGTGGAAGCAAAGACAAATACACCGCCGAGCAAAAGCGCAAGGCCGAGCACATTGAAGAAGGCTACGAGCACAAAGGTGTCTCGAAGGATGAAGCGCAGGCGCGCGCCTGGGCAACGGTGAACAAGCAGTCCGGTGGCGGCGAACGCAAGGGGGGCTCCGGGCGCAAGAAACCGGCGAGTGCCAAATCAGAAGATCGCAAGGAATCGTCACGGCGTGCGGTGGCCAGTCGCGAAGGTCATTCGCGTGACAGCAAGGCTTCGCGAGAGACGCAGACGGTTGACAGTTTGAGGAAGGAAGCGACTTCGAAGAAGATTCCGGGGCGCTCGAGCATGCGTAAACAAGAGTTGATTGAGGCGTTGCGCAAGGCTGGGTAGAAGCCTGATTTTTTTTATTGAATGTAGTGGCCCCTTCGCGGGCAAGCCTCGCTTCTACAGGTTAGGGTAGCGAAAATCCGCGTATGACCAAATCCCTGTAGGAGCGAGGCTTGCCCGCGAAAGCGTTATGTCAGGCGCCGAAAGTCTTCCTGATTAACGCATCCACCTCAGCAGTCCCAGGCGAAGTCGCCGGCCCCCACCGAGTGACTGCCAGCGCCGCTGCCGCATTCGCCCGCCGCGCCGCTTCACTCGCCGACAACCCTCGCGCCAACCCGGCCAGAAACACCCCGGCATGGGCATCGCCAGCACCATTGCTGTCTACCGCTTCAACCTTGAAACCGGGCAGATGCTCTCGCTCGCCGCGCTGACTGATCCAGCACCCTTGCGGCCCATCGCGCACCACCATCAACACCTCGGCCGGCAGGTGATCGGTGAGCCTGTCCAGCGCCTCGGCAATGTCCGCCGCCCCGGTAAACCGCAGTGCCTCGACACTGTTGCTTGTCCACAGATCAATGCGCGGCAACAACGCCTGCATCAATGGCGCGTCCGGCGAGTCCACCAACGGGCCGGGATCGAACACCACGTTGATCACTTTCGGCAAACCCAGCACCCAATCCAGCAGCGCCTGGGCCTTGCCGACATGCAACAGGCTGTAGCCACTGACATACACGTAGTCACCCGCCTCGGCCGGCACGCTCGCCAGGTCCTCGGTGGTCAATTCGCCCTCGGCGCCGATGTAGGAAATGAAACTGCGCTCAGCCGAGGCATCGGTCACCGCAACGCACAACCCCGTATCCCGTTCGGCCTTGTGTGCGATGCCGATCCGAATGCCTTCAACCTTCATCGCCTCACGGGCCAGGTCGCCGAAACGACCGGTGCCATGACGACCGAGGTAGACCACCGGCAGCCCGTTACGCGCGGCGGCGGCCATCACGTTAAACCCTCCGCCGGCTTCGAAACTGGCGGATTGCGCCAGCACATCGCCGCCCGGTTGCGGCAGTTTGTCCACGGCCATGACCAGGTCGATGATGACCTGGCCGGTGTGCAGCAATCTAGGCATGAGCGTTCTCGGTCATTGCGGCACGACGATCCCTGGCCCCACCGAGTACAAAATAAATCCCGCCGGCCACCAGGAACGTCACGATCCAGCCCAGGCCGTTATGGCCCAGCCACGAATCCGAAAGAAAACCGCGGAACCAGACGTTTTGTTCGGTGGTGCCAATGGTGGTGAAGCTGAAGCCCAGCACGATCGCCAGCGCCCACGCGCCAAACGCGCGCCATTCGATACCGCCGTTGTACCAGTAGGCACTGCTCGGGCTGACGTCCAGCAAATCTTTGGGGCTGTAGTAATGACGATGTATCAGGTCAACGACGAAGATCCCGACCCACGCCGTGATAGGCACCGCCAGCAGCGAAATGAAGGTAATGAACGGGCCGTAGAAACTGTCGGCGATCAGCATGAAGTAGATCGAACCGGCGAAGATCGCGACGATGTCGACCACCACGGCGTAGACGCGCTTGACCTTGAGGCCGAGGGTCAGCGTGGTCAATCCGGCGGAATACACCGACAGGTTGTTCGACAGCAGCAGCCCGCCGAACGCGGTGATCAGGTACGGCACGGCCATCCAGGTTGGCAGCATGTCGCGGATCGCGATGATCGGATCGGTGGCCGAGGCCAGGTCGTTGTTGCCCACCGACAGCAGGCCGCCGAGGGTAATCAGCAGCACCAGCGGAATCCCCGCACCAAAGGCCGCCGACGCGACCAGGCGCACGGCTTTGACGCTGCGATGCTGATAGCGCGACATGTCGGCACCGGCATTGGCCCAGCCGATCCCGGTGCCGGCGGCCATGGTGCCGATGCCGATGATCATCGCGCTCAAAGGCGCAGGCGTGGCGTTGAACACCGCGCTCCAGTCGATGGTGGCGCAGAGGAAGCCGCCGACCAGAATGTTCAGCGCACCGAACACATAAGTCGCCCACTTCTGGATCACCAGCAAAGTAGCGTGACCAAGGCCGGAAACCGACAAAGTCAGCAGCACGAAAATCGCGATGAAGACCAGGGTCAACACCGGTGCGCTTTTGGCCTCCACCGGCGAACCGAACAGGATTGAGCACAGCGACAGCAGCACGAAGGCGGCGGTGGTGGTGTTGACGGTTTCCCAGCCCAGCCGCGACATCAGCGAAACCAGGGTCGGGCCGATGTTGCCGCGCACCCCGAAGATGGCGCGCGACAGCGTCAGGCTCGGTGCACGACCACGACGACCGGCGATGGAGATGATCCCGACCACCGCGAAAGAACCGGCGGCGCCGAGGATCGCAACGATGATCGCCTGCCAGATCGCCAACCCGCGAAACGCCACCAGCGTGGCACCCAGCGGCAGGCCGAGAATGGAAATGTTAGCCGCGAACCAGACCCAGAACAGTTGCAGCGGGTGACCGTTGCACTCCGCTTCCGGCACCGGTTCGATGCCGCGGGTTTCCAGTTGCCCGGCGCTTTGCCCGGCGTTCGATGAACTCATGAAAATGCTCCTGTTGCCTTTGTTGTGGTTGTGGGCAATGACGGAAGACGAAACTACATCCCGGCGATCCTGGCCGTATTCGTGCTTTCCATTGCGGGGTTATCAATTCGAATAGGCGGTGCGCCCATCGCGAGCAGGCTCGCTCCCACAGGGATAATGCAAGCCGCACGGTACCTGTGGGAGCGAGCCTGCTCGCGAAGAGGCCAGGTCAGTCAGCGCAAGGCCAGAAGCCCTTTTACCAAAGGTTCCAGCTCCAGATCATTAACGGCTTTGACCTGTTCGATCATCGCCACCGGCCAACTCCCAAGCCCCAGGCAGGCCCCGAGCATCGCGCCCAGTATCGCCGCGATGGTATCGGTGTCACCGCCCAGGCTCGCGGCCATGCACAGCGCTTCGAAGGCGTTCATTTCACCAACGGCCACTTGTTGCGCCAGGGCAAACGAGACCACGACCGATTCCTGCGAAGCCACCGACGTGCCGATCACGTCGTACAGCAAATCCGCCAGCAACGCTTTGTCACTGTCGACGCTGATGGTCCGCGCCCAGCTGATGCGCGAGGCAATCCGTCCGCCCGCCACCCAGTGGCCATGACTTTCGGCTTGTTGGGCGATCTGCTGACCGAGGTTCAACGCCTCGCCCAGGTCCATGCCGTTGATGCCGGCCGAAACCACTGCCGCCACCGCCGCCGCACTGGAAATTCCCAGCGTGGTGTTGTGGGTGACCTGGCAGGCCTGCACGACGGCGCTTATAAAACGTTCAGGCTGGGCGACATCCGTGGCGATACCGACCGGCGTGATGCGCATCGCCGCGCCGTTGGTGGTGCCGTAGCGCCCCGCTTCTTCCGGCGAGTGGCCGGCCAGGATCATTTCGATTGCGCGCTTGGTCGAAGGGCCGAGTAAGTCTTGAGAACCCTTGGCCTGCATCCCGGCCTCCCATTCGATCAGCCGCTGAGCGAGCACGGCCGGTTCGATCCGGCCCTCACCGGCCACCAACAATTGACCGACCAGAATCGCCTGTTCGGTGTCGTCGGTGATCGAGCCCTTGGGCATGTTGGCGGCAATCGGCTGATCGGGGCCGGCGTCTTGCAGATCAGTGATCGCACCGAAGCGCGCCGAGATCTCGGCGCGGCTCAGGGATTGCGTCGGCATGCCCAGCGCATCGCCCAGGGCCAGTCCGTAGAACGCGCCGAGCGCACGGTCGAGCGCGGTCATTTCGACTCTCCAAACTGCAGGTGCAGACGAAAATGCACCGGGTCGAGCAAGCTTTCGACCTGTTCCATGAACCGGTTTTGCCGGTCGTAGGTGGTGCGCAAGGCTTTGAGGAAGACGGTGCCCACCGGACGACCGAGCAACGCGGCGTCTTCGGCGTTCAAGGGTTCTGCGCCGATCCATTGATCGCCGCGTTCACCGATGTAGCCGTAGGCGGCCAGGGTGATGGTCAGGGAATTGTCGATGAGGCCGACCCGCGGCAGGCTTTCCAGGCCTCCGGTGGCGGGCATCAATGAGCGTTCGAGGGACACCAGCTTGCCATCGGTGGAGCGACGGCGCCGGTCGAGGGTGATGAATTGGTCGGTGCCGAAGCGCGGCAGCAAATCAGGCCGCGTGACGGCCTCCAGCCGCAGCACTTCGGTATTGATCAGCGCCCCGCTGTCGGCGAGCGCTTGCGCCCAGCCGCTGCGTTGATCGAGCACCACACCGTCGAAGGTGACGATGGAGCCGACGCCGCTTTGGGTCGCGATGTAGTTGCGTCGTTTCAACTCGGCAAGGGCCTCACGCAGCGTGCCGCGGCTGACTTTGAATTCTTGAGCCAATTGATGCTCGCCCGGCAACAGAAAGCCGTCCTCCATGAGGCCGCTTTCAATCCGCCGGATGAGTTCGTCGACCACCCGTTGTTTCTTGTCAAATCGTACCTGTCTAATCATGTACAAAGTGATAACCGAAACGCGATGGTGCGGGCAAGGACTTTTTAAGGGAGGTGACGGAAGGAGTAATCACTGTGGCGGGGAGCTTGCTCCCGCTCGAGTGCGCAGCACTCGCAAAATCCTGAATCAAAACAGTGATTTTGGGGCCGCTGCGCAGCCCAGCGGGAGCAAGCTCCCTCGCCACAAAGCGAAGTTAACGTTGTTTGAGACGATCAATCACGACGGCCAACAGCAAGATCGAACCGCGAATCACGTATTGATAGAACGTGTCGATGTTCTTCAGGTTCATCGCATTCTCAATGATCGCCAGAATCAACACCCCGGCAATCACATGCCGGATCATGCCGATCCCGCCGCTCAACGACACCCCGCCCAGCACGCACGCCGAGATCACCGTCAACTCAAACCCTTGGCCAATCATCGGCTGCCCGGAGGTCATCCGCGACGCCAGAATCACCCCGGCCAACGCGCCAATCACACCGTGCACGGCAAAGATGATGATCTTGGTCCGGTCAACGTTCACCCCGGCCAGCAACGCCGCTTCCTGGTTGCCGCCGATGGCCATGGTATTGCGCCCGTAGGTGGTGTAATTCAACAGCCAGCCGAAAAACAGGAAGCACACGATGGTGATCAGGATCGGCACCGGCACGCCAAACAACTGGCCGTTACCAAAGACGAAGAACGACTCCTGCGACACGCCGACCGCTTTGCCATTGGCAAAAATGTAAGCCAGGCCACGAACGATCTGCATGGTCGCCAGGGTGGTGATCAACGCGTTGACCCGCAGCTTGGCGATGACGATGCCGTTGATCAGCCCGACAATCAGCCCCATCACCAGCGCCGCACTCACGCCGAGAAACACACTGTCGGTGTCGCGCATCACCACCGCCGCGACCACGCCGGCACAGGCAATCACCGAGCCCACCGACAAATCGAAATGCCCGGACGCCAGGCAATACAGCATGGTGCAGGCCGCGATGCCCGTTGTCGAAATCGCCAGGCCCAGGCCGCGCATGTTCAGCGGCGACAGGAAGTTGTCGATCAGCAGCGTGCACAGCACGAAGATCCCGACCGCCGCCAGCAGCATCACCCAGTCGTCGAGAAAGCGCCGCAGGTCCAGAGGTTTGCGTGCAGTGGGCAGAGCGTTGTTTTGGATGGTCATAGTCACCTCTCAGTTCGCCACGCCGTCAGCACGTTGGCGCGGCAAAGCCAGTTGCAGCAGGTTGGATTCATTGGCCTCTGCGCGAGACAACTCGCCGCGCATCGCGCCTTCGCAGAGCACCAGGATGCGGTCGGAAATACCCATCACTTCCATCAGGTCGCTGGACACCACGATCACCGCGATGCCGCTGGCAGCCAGGTTATGGATGATCTGGTAGATCTCGGCTTTCGCGCCGATATCGATGCCGCGCGTCGGTTCATCGAGCAACAGGACTTTCATCGGCATCGACAGCCAACGGCCGAGAATGGCCTTCTGCTGATTGCCGCCGGACAGGTACATGATTTTCTGCTCGGCGCTCGGCGTCTTCACTTTCAGCGCCTTGATCTGCTTGTCGGCGTTGCCCTTTTCCCAAAAGCCGCGCAACAGGCAACCGAACGTGGAATGGGCGCCGCGTGCGCTGATGTTGATGTTCTCGGCGACGCTGGCGAGCGGCAGGATGCCCTCCTTCTTGCGATCTTCGGGACACAGCAGAATCCCGGCCGCGATGGCATCACGGGGGGAACGCAGTTTCACCTCATGACCACGAAGCTCCAGGCGTCCGGCGGTGTTGCGCGTCAGCCCGCTGAGTATCCGGAACAGCTCGGTACGCCCCGCGCCCACCAGGCCGAACAGCCCGAGAATCTCGCCCTTGTGCACCTCGAAACTCACCGGTTCGCGCAGTCCCGGCCCGAGCAAACCGTCAACCTTGAGCGCCACAGCGCCCCGCTGGCGGCTGCGGTAATCGTAGATATCCTGAATGTCGCGCCCGACCATGCACGTCACCAACTGGTCGTGGGTCAGTTCGCTCATGTCCTCGAACGTGCGCACGTAGCGGCCGTCCTTGAACACCGTCACCGCGTTGCAGATGCGGAACACTTCTTCCATGCGATGGGACACGTAAAGCACCACTTTGCCTTCGTCGCGCAGACGCCCGATGATCGCCATCAAGCGATCGATTTCCCGCGCCGACAGGCTGCTGGTGGGTTCGTCGAAGGCAATCACATGCGCGCCACGGGACAACGCCTTCGCAATCTCCACCAGCTGTCGCTGACCGAGGGACAGGCGCCCGACTTTCTCTTGCGGGTCGATTTCATCGGCCAGGCCTTTGAGGCAGGCCAACGCTTGCTGGCGCAGCGCGCCTCGATTGATCAGGCCGAAACTGGCCGGCAGATGACCGAGGAACAGGTTCTCCGCCACGGTCATTTCCGGGACCAGATGCAGCTCTTGATGGATCACCGCCACCCGACTGGCGATGCTGTCGGCGGTGGACTTGAAGACCATCGTCTGCTCGCCGATCTGCAGGTCGCCGCTGCTCGGCGTGTAAGCACCGCCGAGGATTTTCAGCAGGGTCGATTTGCCGGCACCGTTCTCGCCCATCAAGGCGTGAACCTGCCCCGGATGAGCGACGAAACTGATGCCATCCAGCGCCTTCACCCCGGGAAACGTCTTGCCGATCCCGTTGAAGCGCAGGCTGCCGCCGACGCTGTGCTCATGTGTCTGTACTTGCGCGTGCATAAAACCACCTCATCACACAGATCAGGCGGCCCCGTCGCCAGGGCCGCCGATGAAATCAACCAGCCCTCAGTTCCACAGGCCGATCTTTTCCAGTTCCTGCTTGAAGTTCTCGCGAGTGATCAGCGTCACGTCGTCCATCGCGGTGTACTTCGGTGGTTCTTTGCCGGTGGTGACCCACTCGAACATCATGCTCGCGGTGTTGTAGCCTTCGATGTGAGGGCTCGGCAGCATCGAGCCGAAGAAACCGCTGTTGGCTTTCTTCAGTTCGCCGATGGCGTCGGTACCGTTGATGCCGATGCCGATCACGTTGGCAGCAGCGAAACCGGCGCTTTCGGTGGCGCGCACGCCGCCCAATACGGTGTTGTCGTTCATGCCGCCGATGATCAGGTTTTTCGCCGCGCCCGGCAGTTTCACCAGAGCCGAGTTGGTGGCGTCCATGCTGCCCGGTACGTCGAGGGTTTTCAGCGCCGAGAACAGGATGTGGTCTTTCGGCATTCCGGCATCTTCCAGGGCTTTGACCGAACCGTCGGTGCGCTTCTTGCCGGTGTCGAGTTCATTGAAGGTGTTGATCACCGCATAGGTTTCTTTCCAGTCCCAGCCGCGTTTTTTCGCTTCGGTGGCCATTGCCGCGCCCTGCTTCTGGCCGACTTCGAATGCGGCCATGCCGAGGTAAGGAACGTCTTCCATGAACTTGCCATTGGCATCGACGAAACGGTCATCGACAGCGATGACTTTCATACCATTGAGCTTGGCCTTGGCCATGATGGCCGGACCAAGGGAGACGTCCGGCGGGCAGATCACGAAGCCCTTGGCACCATTGGCTGCAAGGCTATCGATGGCCGAGAGGGTTTTCTCGCCGTCAGGCACGGCGATCTTGATGACAGTGAAGCCCTTGTCTTTCCCGGCCTTTTCGGCGAATGCCCATTCGGTCTGGAACCAGGGCTCTTCCGCCTGCTTGACCAGGAAGCCGATTTTCACTTCCTCGGCCGCCAGCAGCGTGCTGCTCAAGCTGACCGCAGTGACCGCCAAAGCGGCACAGCACAGGGAACGGATCCCACGACGACGATTCATAGCTGACTCCTTGTTATTTTTTTTGAGCGTTATTTTGAAAGCCGGTACTGCAAATAGTCATATCGTATGATGATTGGATTTCAGACGGAACTCCGCGTCTGAAAGCCGTTTTGCTCAGTCGTGATACATAACCGAGCGTCCACCATCGATGGTGATGCATGAAGCATTGATGAACGGTGCTTCATCGCTGGCCAGGAAGACGGCCGTCATGGCCACTTCCATCGGTTGCCCGATACGACGCGGCGGATGCAGGTCGAATGCCCTCTGACGTTCGGCCTGGGGGTCGGCAAAACCGTTCCAGTAATCGACGTTCAATTGGGTTTCGATGTAGCCCGGCGCGATCGCATTCACGCGAATGCCCTTTGGCGCGTATTCGATGCCCAGCGCGCGGGTCAGCCCGAGCAAGCCGTGCTTGGCCACCGGGTACGGAAAGCAGCCCGGGATGATGTGGGTGGAATGGGTCGAAGCGATGTTGATGATGCTGCCGATGCCCTGCTCGATCATTTGCGGCAGCACGGCTTTGCAGCCATACCACGCGCCGTCGAGGTCGATGGCGAAGCAGCGATGCCAGTCTTCTTCGGTCATTTCCAGTGGATCGCGGAATACGTTGACCCCAGCGCAGTTGACCAATACGTCGATCCGGCCGTGACGCTCGACGGCCAACCTGGCCATCGCGTGCAGATCTTGCTGCCGGGAGACGTCGGCCTTGATGGCCTGGACATCGAAGCCTTTGTCCCGCCAGTGCGCCGCGACTTTCTCGACTTTTTCGGCCTGAATATCACTGATGATCAGTTTGGCCTGTTGCGACGCGAACGTGGCGACGATGGCCTCGCCGATTCCCTGCGCAGCGCCGGTCAGCAGCACGACCTTGTTTTTCAGGCGCTCGCCTTTGGGCGGTTCGGGCACGGCTGGCAAGGAAAGAGGCTCAGCCATGGATCAAGCCCCCTTTTTTCAGGGACGACAAAAGCCGGGCATCTGTCGATGTCCGGTCAAAAGTCCTTTTGGAAAATCGCTGCATCACTTCACCTGTTTTGTTTTTTTAAGTGTGAGTGCGTGTAACTGATGGCCGACTATAAACCCGACCACCAAATAATCTCAATATATAATTTTACATCCCATATTTTGGGATTTCATCCAGCAAAGCGGGTGCAGGTTTTTCCGGGTACATCGACGCGAATCGACAGCAGCGCGCCGTCCAGCGGGTGGTTGAGCGGACTCGCGGCGCTGGTGACGTACAGGGTTTTCAAGTCTTCGCCGCCGAACACGCAACTGGTGGGGCGGCTGACCGGCAATTCGATCACGCGGTCGACATAGCCATCCGGGGTTAGCCTGATCAGGCAGCTACCGTCCCAGCGGGCGTTCCAGATGAAACCCTCGGCATCCATCGCCGAGCCATCGGGGCCGCCCCGATCGTGGGGACCGAACCAGACATACGCGGTGTCCAGGTTGCCATCGGTGTGGACGAAATGGCGGTACAAGGTTTTGTCCATGCTGTCGGCGAAAAACAGCGTGGTCTCGTCCTCGCTCCACAGCAACGTGTTGGGAATGCCCAGCCCGCGAAGCAGCGGCGTGACCCGGGCGTCGCGGTCGATGCGAAACAGGCCGCCGGAGCGACGCACAATGGGCAGGTCTTCGCCATTTTCACCGATGTTGTTCTGCATGGTGCCAAGCCAGAGCCGACCCTGTGCATCGCAGCGGGCTTCGTTGGCGCGGTTGCCGGGTTGCGGGTCGGCGACGCAGAGCAAGGTCAGGCGCGGTTCAAGCCCTGGTGAATCAAGGTCCAGCCGATAGACGCCGCTGCTCAACGTCACGAGCGCATCGCCGCTTTCACAGGGGATAAACGCGGACACGTGTTCCGGCATTTTCCAGATTTGCACGTTGGCGCCGATCAGCCGCAGGGCTTGCTTGCCGGCGATGTCCACCCAATACAGCGCCTGGGTCGGCACATCCCAGAACGGACCTTCACCGAGTTGCGCACGGTGTCCGGTAACCGCATTCCACGTCATGAAACCTCCTGTTGTTTTTTATGTGGCGCAAGCCTCTCAGCCGGCTTTTTTGTCGGCCATGACTTTTGGATAAAAGCGTTTGATCGCCAGGTCCGCGTTATCGATCAGGGTCATGCAGGCCCAGACACCCCGCGCGGCATCCCGTGCGGCGATGGCGTCGGCCATGTCTTTGTGAATCGGCAGCGTGCGGCGCAATTCGTCCGGGTCGGCGGCGGACACTTCGAACGACACCGCCAACAACGCGCCAAGGGCCGGGACCATTTGTTCGATGAACTGGTTGTGGCTGGCGGCGAGTATGCACTCGTGGAAGACCTGGTCGGCGCGGTTGTAATCGACGCCGCTGTCCACCGCCCGTTCCAACGCGTTATAGGCCTGCTGGATTGCCTGGACCTGTTCGACCGTCGCGCGCTCACAGGCCCAGCGCACGGCCATCGGTTCGATGGTGCGGCGCAGATCGAGCAAGTCGTCGACGAAATTTTCCGGCAAGCCGCTGCGCGAAAGCCAACCCACTACTTGCGGGTCGAAGAGGTTCCAGCGTCGCACCGGCAATACCCGTGTACCGACCTTTGGCCCGACTTCGAGCATGCCTTTGGCGACCAGGGTTTTGATGGCTTCGCGGATGACCGTGCGACTGACACCCAACTGCTCACCCAGGTCGGCTTCGACCTTGATGGTTTCACCCGGCTTGACCTGGCCGGCGGTTATCCAGCAACCCAGCCAATCGACGGTCGACGCATGAAAACTGCTGGACATGGACACCTCGATGCAGGAGCGGCACAAAGCCGTTCGCGATGGGTGTCCACGCTAATCATCATATGATTGGGTGTCAATTTGATTTTTTGGATGACTCACACATCCAATGTGGGAGCGAGCCTGCTCGCGATGGCGGCGTAACAGGTAACATCTAGGTTGATGTTATGGCCTCATCGCGAGCACGCCCGCCCCCACAGTGCTATGCGTTAAGGCTCAAGGCCGATGGGGAAGAATTTTCCGCCGCTCCATACACCCAGCCAACGTTGCCCGTCGATCTCACGGGTCACTGCCAACTCCACCAGTTGGTAAAACACATTGCGATGGATCAGGGCTTCGAGGTTGGTGCGCACATGCACGTAGGGTGCTGGCTCTTGCGTGACCGGGTCGATCACCACGCGAATCGGGTGTTCGGTGCCGGCGTCCGTGGTCTCGTCGACGTTGGTGGTGAAGCGCAGAAGCTGGGCTTCGCCCTCGCCTTCCACGTCCACGGCAATCGCCACAAACGGCGCATCATCGACCTTGATGCCCACTTTCTCGACCGGAGTGATCAGAAAATAGTCATCGCCATCGCGGCGAATGATGGTGGAAAACAATTTGACCATCGGCTTGCGCCCGATCGGCGTCCCCAGGTAATACCAGGTGCCGTCGCGGGCGATGCGCATGTCGATGTCGCCACAGAAATCAGGGTTCCACAGGTGGACCGGCGGCAAGCCTTTGGTTTTGGGGATTTGCCCCAACAAGTCGTTGGCTTTTTGCGGGCCACTCATGGCGTTCTCCTTGGATTACTGGTCGCTGAGACCAATCAGGCTGCGCGCGTATTGCTCAAGCGGCGGGCCGATCAGGTCTTGTGGCTTGTTATCGTGGAACGTCAGTAAACCGCCACGACTCTTGATACGTGCAGTATCAATCAAATACTGGGTGCTGGTCTCGATCAACATGATCTGAATCACGCCGCTGTCGATGCCCAGGCGATCCACGTATTCCTGATCGAGCCATTCGTCCGAGTTACCGATTCGGTCATCCGCCTTGGCGAACCGTGTGTAAAGCAGGTAATGGGCACCGGCGGCGCGGGCTTCACCCATGGCCTGGTCGAGACCTTCGGGCGCGCGCGCGCGGCGGACCATCGGGAAATATTCGATAAAACCGTTGAAGGCTTCTTCAGCGACCACGTTAGGTCGCGGATAAGCACTGCCCGGCGGCGCGAAGGCACCTTGGGCGATGTAGATGAATGAGTCCGGCTGAATGCGCAGGTTATTCACCCGACGACTGTCGCTGTGATCCAGCAGCCCTGCATCGCTCATGTGGTAGCGAGTTCCTTCAGCCATATCGCTGACATTCATGCAGCCACCAAGCGCCAAAACGGCCAGCAGCAAAACCAGGCTACGCATCCTACCCTCCAGAGGCCGGTGACGGAAAACCGGCGAATGGCCATTGGATGCAGCTTCCGCGCCAGCTCAAGGATGTTGTGGCCTTATAGATAGCAATCGCGAGCAGGCTCGGAGCGGCGTTCGTACAATGAGGCCCGATCAGCCGCCAATAATCTTCATGATGGTCGCCCCCCCCGAGAACGCCACTTCCTGCTTGTCCCCCAAGGCTTTCACCAGGAGTCGCTGCAACGCCGGCAATGCCTGATGGCGCGGCTTGTCGAGCAGATCGCCGACATAGTGGCGATTGCTCGACGATAAACAGCCATGCAGCCAGCCGGTGGACGACAGACGCAGGCGCGAACAAGTCCGGCAGAAGGGAACGCTTTCATTGGCGATCACGCCGAAGTGCCCAAGCCCCGGTATTTGATAACGCACGGCAGTGGCGTCTACGGGTGCATCGGCCTGCAAATACTCGTAACGCTCGCCAATCAGGCTCAGCAACTGCTGAAGGCTGACGAACTGTTGCAGGAAAGCGTTGTTGTCGCTGGCCAGATGCCCCATGCGCATCAGCTCGATGAAGCGCAATTCATAGCCACGCTCCAGGCAGTAATCGAGCAGCGGCATCACTTGATCAAGGTTCTGGCCGCGCAGGGGCACCATGTTGACCTTGATTTTAAGGCCGGCGGCCTTGGCCTGATCCATCCCGTCGAGCACGGTCGCCAGGTCGCCGCCACGGGCAATGCTGCGGAACGCGCTGGCATGCAGGGTATCGAGGGAAACGTTGATGCGACGGATGCCGGCGTCTACCAGCAACGGCAGCTTTTTCGCCAGCAGCTGACCATTGGTAGTCAGGCTGATGTCTTCCAGGCCCATCTTGCCGACGGCCGTCATGAAGGCTTCGAGCTTGGGGCTGACCAGCGGCTCGCCACCGGTGATGCGCAAGCGCTCGATGCCCGCCGCTTCGATCAGGTACGCCACGCCGCGCGCCATGGCGTCGGCCGACAATTCGTCCTGTGCAGCCACCAGCCGCTTGCCGTTGGGCACGCAGTAGGTACACGCGTAATTGCAGGCTGAGGTCAGGCTGATCCGCAGATTGCGGAAACGCCTGCCTTGACGGTCAACGATCATGGAGCACTCCGGCGAAAGGAATTTGAACGCGTAAAACTTGACTCACAAATCAAGTTTTAGCAAGTCCCATGCCTGAGTATATTCCTGAGGTACTGCGCCATATAGAGAAATCATGGCGCAATAAGGCAACTGAATGGTTCAGCTACTCGGAGTGTCGGTATCGCGCTTGCGCTTGTTGCCCATACGCACGCCGATATCCATCAGGAACTGGAAGAAACCTTCCTGATCTTCCAGCACATTGCTCCAGAACGGCGAGTGATACAGCGCCACGGCACCGTGCACCAGCGCCCAGGACGCGCAGTAATGGAAGTAAGGCGGCACGTCTTCAAGCTTGCCTTCGCTGATCCGGCCCTTGATCAGCAAGGTCAGGCGTTCGAAGTTCGAGGCGCGGATCTTGTGCAGTTCCTCGACCATCTCCGGCACCTGGTTGCCCTTGACCACCTTCTCTTCCAGCCGATCGAACAAGCGATAGCGTTGCGGATCGCGCATGCGGAATTCGAAGTAGGCCCGGGACAGGGCTTCCTTGTCCTTGTCGACATCAGCCGAATGCAACAGCTCGTTCAGATCACGCTCGTAGTCGAGCATCAGGCGCAGATAGATCTCCGCCTTGGATTTGAAATGCTTGTAGATCGTGCCTTTGCCGATACCGACGGCATCAGCAATCATCTCGACGGTGACACTGTCTTCACCTTGGTCGAGGAACAGCTTGAGCGCGGTATCGAGAATTTCTTGCTCGCGGCGACGAAACTCACGGACCTTACGAGGTTCTTTATGCATAAGAAAAGGTCTGTAGGGGTCAAAATTCGAAGCCGCGTATTATGCCTAACTTGCGCCAAAATGCACGGATCATCCGACCATACCTGTGTTTCTTGATGATTTCACACAGGGTCGCCTGTTGATGAGAACACTTCCGAAGCGCCCGTATTCCAAAATTGTTTAAAAACCGGGACCGGTAAACTGGACTCGGCGCAATACTGATCAATACTTGAACTGTCGGCGGGGCATCTCCCCCAAGTGTCGCGTCGATATAGGTACCAACGGACCGCGTGCCTTTGTTTTACTCCTAATGGTCTTAACCCGGATTCACCCCCCAGAACCCGGGTTTTTTTTGCCTGCGATTCAGCCCTTCACATGCGCCAGCGGAAACAGGCGCTTGAAGTTTTCAGTGGTCTGCTCGGCAAATCGCTCGTAAGCCTCACCCCGCAACATTGCCAGAAACTCCGCCACCTCGCGCACGTACTGCGGCAGGTTGGGTTTGCCGCGATAAGGGATCGGCGCCAGGTACGGCGAGTCGGTTTCTACCAGCAATCGATCAGCCGGCACTTTGCTGGCGACGTCACGCAGCGCATCGGCATTGCGAAAAGTGACAATGCCAGACAGGGAAATGTAATAGCCCATGTCCAGCGCAGCCTTGGCCATGTCCCAGTCTTCCGTGAAGCAATGCAACACGCCCGCCTGAGGCAACGCAGCCTCGCGCAGCAAACTCAACGTATCGGCACGGGCGCCACGGGTGTGGATGATCACCGGTTTGCCTGTTTGCTGGGCCGCCTGCAGGTGCAAGCGAAACGATGCCTGCTGCAACTCTGCCGCTTCCGGCTCGTAGTGATAATCCAGGCCGGTTTCACCGATGGCCACGACACGGGGGTGATTGAGCTCACGCAACAACCAATCCAGCGCCGGAGCGGCACCCGGCTGTACATCCAGAGGATGCACGCCCACTGAACAGTCGACGTCGCCATAACGTTCGGCCAGGGCTTTGACATCCGCGGCATTTTCAACGCTGACGCCGATACATAAAAAGTGCCCTACCCCGCGCTGCCGGGCCGCATCAAGCGCGGCATCCAGGGAGCCGTCGTGGGCGGCGAGGTCAAGACGATCGAGGTGACAATGGGAATCTACGAGCATAAAAGGGCTGCAACTTACATCGTATGAGTGGGACGGTCGGACTTCAGGGCTCCGGCCAGATGGGTTTCGATTCGACTGCGCGCGGTGTTGTCGCCGTCGTTGAATTGTACGCCGACCCCGGCAGCCCGATTGCCCTGCGCACCGTTGGGCGTAATCCAGGCAACCTTGCCGGCTACTGGAATCTTATCGACCTCATCCATCAGGTTCAGCAGCATGAACACCTCGTCGCCCAACTTGTAGCTCTTGTTGGTCGGAATAAACAGGCCACCGTTCTTGATGAACGGCATGTAGGCCGCGTAAAGCACGGACTTGTCCTTGATAGTCAGGGACAAAATGCCGTTGCGCGGCCCCGGATTGACGGCTTCATTCATGCTGACCTCCATTGCTGATGATCAGAGTCTAGGCACAGACGATCACTTCTGGGTAGGCAAGGATGCCCATTGCACCAGCAGTGCCTCCAGCAACAAGGCCGGATTGAGGTTAGCTTTGCTCATGACCTTTTGACGCTGGGCGAGAATCCAGTCCTGGATATTCAAGACTTTATCCTGAGCGGTTTTCTGCGCCAGGTATTGAATGACCTTGCGCATGTCCGCCAACCCCAGCCCCTGCTCATCCTGGGTCAATTGATAGCGCAGGATCAGACTCGACCAGTCGCAGAACCAGTCGAACAACAGCAACTGCGGGACGGTTTTCCATTCTTCGGCCAATTGCGTCGGCGATTGCTGCTGCTTGAGCAGCTTCTTCACGCCTTCGACCACCAGAGCTCGCTGTTCGCGCACGCCTTGGGCCTGCAACTTGACCGCCGCCAGCGGGGAGCCGGCCGCCAGGGTCAGCAGTTCGATACGCTCTTCTTCCGAGCTGTCCGGCAGGGCCTTGGCCAGCCAGGCAAGACTCATCGCTTCGCTCGGCAGCGGACAAGCCTGCTGTACGCAGCGGCTCTTGATGGTCGGCAGCAGACGACTGGTCTGGTGGCTGACCAACAGCAAAACGGTGTCGCCGGACGGCTCCTCAAGACTTTTGAGCAAGGCGTTCGCGGCGTTGATGTTCATCGACTCGACCGGCTCGATCAACACCACTTTGCGCCCGCCCATTTGAGCGGTCTGGACCACGAAACTGACCAGATCGCGCACCTGATCGACCTTGATCGCCTTGTCGGCCTCTTCGGGTTCCAGGATGTAGTTGTCGGGGTGGCTGCCGGCCTTGAGCAGCAGGCAGGACTTGCATTCACCGCAGGCATCCTGCGCGGTCGGACGCTGGCACAGCAAACTGGCCATCAACCGTTCCGCCAGCGCCCGCTTGCCGATCCCGGCCGGGCCATGCAGCAGATAGGCGTGCGCATGTTGCTTGCGACCGGCCAACTGCTGCCAGAGGCTGTCCTGCCACGGATACGCTTCAGCCACGGGCCAACTCCAGCAGGCGTGGCAGCAAGGCGTCCAGCGACTGCTGAACCTGTGCCAGCGGCTGAGCGGCATCGACCCGCACATAACGCGCCGGGTCAGCTTCAGCGCGCTTGAGGAACGCACTGCGCACGGCATCAAAAAAGGTTCGGCCTTCGAGTTCAAAACGATCCAGGCGACCGCGAGCGCTGGCGCGGGCCAGACCCACTTCCACCGGCAGATCGAAGATCAGCGTCAGATCCGGGCGCAAATCGCCCTGCACAAAGGTTTCGAGGGCCGCGATACGCTCCAGCGACAGACCACGACCGCCGCCCTGATAGGCGTAGGTCGAATCGGTAAAGCGATCACACAAGACCACCGCGCCGCGGGCCAGCGCCGGGCGAATCACCTCGGCCAGATGCTGGGCGCGCGCGGCGAACACCAGCAGCAGCTCGGTGTCAGGGTTCATGACTTCATCAACCGGCGCCAACAGCACCTCGCGGATCCGCTCGGCCAAGGGCGTACCACCCGGCTCGCGGGTCAACACCACCTCGATACCGGCGGCGCGCAGGCGCTCGGCCAGGTATTCGCGGTTGGTGCTCTTGCCGGCGCCTTCCGGGCCTTCCAGGGTAATAAACAAGCCAGTCACGGGCAGTCCTTAATCAGAGTCATTGCGGGCTTTGCGGAGCCGGTGTGTCCGGCTCGGGCACGGGTTCGGGCGCCGGAGCGGGTTCTTGCGGCGCGTCTTGTGGCGCTACTTCTGGCAAAGCTTCGGGATCGGGATTGGGCGAAGCGGCCGGAATCGGCGCTTCGGCACCCGGTGTGTCGGCACTCGGAGTTTCTGGCGCGGAGACCGGTGCCGGACTGGACCGATAATCGGCACGACGCTTGAGCTGGAACTCGCGCACCGCATTATTGTGGGCGTCCAGATCATCGGAGAACACGTGGCTGCCGTCACCGCGAGCCACAAAGTAGAGGCTGTTGCCTGCCACCGGGTTCAACGCGGCATGGATCGCTTCGCGGCCGACCATGGCAATCGGGGTGGGTGGCAGGCCCGAAATCATATAGGTGTTGTACGGCGTGGCCTCCTTGAGGTGGGCGCGGGTCAACTTGCCGCTGTAGCGATCACCCAGGCCGTAGATCACCGTCGGATCGGTCTGCAGCAGCATGCCCATCGCCATGCGTCGCACGAACACGCCTGCAATCTGCCCGCGCTCCTGGGGCACACCGGTTTCCTTTTCAACCAGCGAGGCCATGATCAGCGCCTGATAGGGTTCGGTGTACGGCAAATCAGCAGCGCGCTGCTCCCATTCCCTGGCCAGGACTTCGTCGAGGCGATCGTAGGCTTTTTTCAGCAGATCGACGTCGGTCATGCCCCGCACGAAGCGGTAAGTGTCGGGGAAGAACCGGCCCTCGGGAAAGATCCCGGTATGGCCCAGCTTGGTCATCACTTCGCTATCGCTCAAGCCGTTGAGGGTCTGCTCGAGTTTTTCATCCTTGGCCAATGCCGCCCGGACCTGATGAAAATTCCAGCCTTCGACCAGAGTCAGACTGTACTGAACGATGTCCCCACGTTTCCACAGGTCGATCAGCCCTTCGACGGTCATGCCGGGCTGCATGCGGTATTCGCCCTTGTGCAAGGGTTGTCCGGCCAGATTGAATCGCCAATACACGCGCAACCAGAAAGCGTCCTTGATGACGCCATCGGCTTCGAGTCGATAGAAGGTGCGGGTGGGTGTCGTGCCTTTAGGCACTTCCAGCAGTTCTTCCTGGGTGATGTTCAGCGGCTGATTCAGCGCCGTATGAATCTTCCAGGCGGAGGCGCCCAGACACAGCCCTGCCAGAACCAATCCGGTTTCCAGCAGCAGCAACAATTTACGTCTCACGTATCAAGCATCCAGTAGCGCATGGGCAATGGTTTGGAGTTTACGGGTGAGCGGCCCAACCGGCCAGCTCAGCGCAGCATAGGCGCGCACCGGCCAAACGCCATACACGCTGTTGCAGACAAAGACTTCATCGGCCCATTGCAGCTGATCGAGGCTAATGTCGGTGATTTGCGTGGGGATCCCCAATGACTCGGCTTGAAACAATAATTCGGCACGCATCACACCCGCCACGCCGCAGCGCTTCAAATCGGCTGTGATCAACACGCCATCGCGCACCAGGAAAAGATTACTGAATACGCCTTCGATCACCCGTCCTGTCCTGTCGAGCATCAAGCCTTCGGCATGCTCGGTGTCCTGCCATTCGGAACGGGCTATGACCTGCTCCAGGCGGTTCAGGTGTTTGAGGCCGGCAAGCAGTGGTTGCCTGGACAGTCGCGTCGCACACGGGAACAGGCGAACGCCCTGCTCGCCATGAACGGCAGGATAAGCAGCGGGTGGATTTCCTTGCAGAATACGTCGGGCCTGAGCCGAAGGATCGGGAGCGTAACCACGCAGACTGTCGCCGCGGGTGAGGATGAGCTTGAGCATACCTTGACCCAGTGCGGCGGCATAGGCCAGCAGCTCACTGCGGATCAACTCGTGATCGGCAGTGATCGCCAGCCGTGAACAGCCATCGGCCAGACGCGACAGATGTCGGTCCAGCAACAAGGGTTGCCCACCACGCACGGCGATGGTCTCGAACAGACCATCACCGTAAGCCAGGCCGCGATCCTTCAGCGACAAAGCGTCAGCCGGCTGACCGTCGACCCAGCTGTCCATCAGTCAGCGAACCGGCGGAACACCAGCGAGCCGTTGGTACCGCCAAATCCGAAGGAGTTGGAGAGCACCACATCGATATCCATATTGCGCGCGGTGTGCGGCACGAAATCGAGATCGCAGCCTTCGTCCGGTTCATCGAGGTTGATGGTCGGTGGCGCTACCTGGCTGTTGATCGCCAGCACGCTGAAGATCGCCTCGACTGCGCCTGCTGCACCCAGCAAGTGACCGGTCATGGACTTGGTCGAACTGACGGCCAGTTTGTAGGCGTGATCGCCGAACACCGACTTGATCGCACAGGCTTCGGCGAGGTCGCCGGCCGAGGTCGAGGTGCCGTGGGCGTTGATGTACTGGACCTGATCGCCATTGATCCTGGCGTCGCGCAAGGCATTAGTGATGCAACGGGCAGCACCGGCGCCATCGGCGGGAGGCGAAGTCATGTGGTAGGCATCGCCGCTGGTGCCGAAACCGATCAGCTCGGCATAGATGGTCGCGCCGCGCGCCTTGGCGTGCTCCAGCTCTTCGAGAACCAGGGCGCCGGCACCGTCGGACAAAACGAAGCCATCACGGCCCTTGTCCCATGGACGGCTGGCACGGGTTGGCTCGTCGTTGCGGGTCGACAGCGCACGGGAAGCACCGAAGCCACCCATGCCCAGACCGCAAGCCGCCATCTCGGCGCCGCCGGCAATCATCACGTCGGCTTCGTCGTACATGATGTTGCGCGCAGCCATGCCAATGCAGTGCGTACCGGTGGTACACGCGGTGGCGATGGCGTAGTTAGGTCCCTGTGCACCCAAGTGGATGGACAGAAAACCGGAAATCATATTGATGATCGAGCCAGGCACGAAAAACGGAGAAATCCGTCGTGGCCCGGAATCATGCAGGGTGCGGCTGGTTTCTTCGATATTGGTCAGACCGCCAATACCCGACCCCATGGCCACGCCGATGCGTTCACGGTTGGCGTCGGTGACTTCAAGGCCTGCGTTACGTACAGCCTGAAAACCTGCGGCCAGACCGTACTGAATGAACAGATCGAGCTTTCGAGCTTCCTTGACCGACAGGTATTCCTCGACATTGAAGCCCTTTACCGAGCCGCCAAAACGGGTGGAATAGGCAGAAAGGTCGGTGTGTTCGATCAGACCAATGCCACTGCGGCCAGCCAGAATGCCCTGCCAACTGCTTGGCACATCCGTGCCCAGTGGCGACAACATACCCATACCGGTGACTACGACGCGTCTACGCGACACAGCACTCTCCTTTTTCAAATGACGACTTTGCATCAGGCCTAAAGAAAAAACCGCACGCCGTGATGGCAGTGCGGTTTTTCCATGACAGCAAGCAACGATTACAAGCTATTAAGCCTGGTGGTTAGTAACGTAATCGATTGCGGCTTGTACAGTAGTGATCTTCTCAGCTTCTTCGTCAGGGATTTCGGTCTCGAATTCCTCTTCCAGAGCCATCACCAGCTCAACGGTGTCAAGGGAGTCGGCACCCAGGTCTTCAACGAAGGAAGCAGTGTTGACCACTTCTTCTTCTTTAACGCCCAGTTGCTCAGCAACGATTTTCTTGACGCGCTCTTCGATGGTGCTCATACCTTGTTTTCACTCCTAATGGACAAATTCAGGCAGCTGGCCAGTGGGTAAGTGTATAGAAAGACTTTTCAGTTTTTCAACTGAAAGCTTCACTCCTCAAACCCGACGACCCTCTGCCTATAAATAGATTGCAGCTTTATAACGGATTTTAGACAGCTCGTATGACATTTTTTTGAAGCAATCCGTCACATTTAACTCATGTACATCCCGCCGTTCACCGGGATTGTAGCCCCAGTAACGTAAGCCGCACCGTCGGATGCAAGAAAAGCGACCACAGACGCGATCTCTTGAGCTTGCCCCAGACGGCCCAGCGGAATCTGCGTCTGCAAGGCTTCACGCTGTGCCTCAGGCAGTTCGCGGGTCATATCGGTGTCGATGAACCCAGGGGCCACCGAGTTTACCGTAATCGAACGCGAACCGACTTCACGCGCCAGTGCACGGCTGAAACCTTCCAGACCGGCCTTGGCGGCTGCGTAGTTTACTTGGCCTGCGTTGCCCATGGCACCCACAACCGAGCCAATACTGATAATTCGTCCCCAACGGGCTTTGGTCATACCGCGCAAAACGCCCTTGGACAGGCGGAACAGACTGTTCAGGTTGGTATCGACGACGTCATGCCATTCGTCATCTTTCATGCGCATCATCAGATTATCGCGGGTGATACCGGCATTGTTGACCAGGATCGCCGGCGCACCGAACTGTGCTGTGATGCTCGCCAACACCGCAGCAACGGATTCGTCGCTGGTGACATTGAGTTCCAGGCCAGTGCCTTGAATACCATTTTCTTTCAGGGTAGCGGCAATACGCTCGGCGCCGGAAGCGGACGTCGCGGTACCGACAACAATAGCGCCCTGACGACCCAGTTCCAGGGCGATGGCCTGGCCGATACCGCGGCTCGCACCGGTGACCAGTGCAACTTTACCTTGCAGACTCATGCAAGTTTCTCCTGATTCAGGCCAGCGCTGCACGGGCGGCAGCGAAAGCGTCTGGGGTATTGAGGTTGGATGTCGACACGCCTTCGGCGCAACGCTTGTTCAGGCCGGCGAGTACTTTGCCAGGGCCGCATTCGACCAGTTGGGTCGCGCCCTTGGCGGCCAGCGCCTGGACCGACTCAACCCAGCGTACAGGCTTGTAGAGCTGCTCAAGCAGGTCGCGCTTGAGGGTTTCCAGATCGGCCGGCACATTGGCGCTGACGTTCTGCACCACAGGGATCTGCGGAGCCTGCCAGTCAATGGCAGCGATCGACTCAGCGAAACGCTCGGCTGCCGGACGCATCAATTCGCAGTGGGACGGCACGCTGACCGGCAACGGCATGGCACGCTTGGCACCACGAGCCTTGCAGCCTTCGATGGCGCGTTCGACCGCAGCCTTGGCACCGGCGATCACGACCTGGCCCGGGGAGTTGAAGTTGACCGCGCTAACCACTTCGCCTTGCGCCGCTTCGGCACAGGCGGCCAACACGTCAGCATCTTCCAGACCCAGGATTGCGGCCATGCCGCCCTGCCCGGCCGGAACCGCTTCCTGCATCAACTGACCACGGCGCTCCACCAGCTTGACGGCGGCGCCCAGGCTCAGGCTACCCGCCGCGACCAGTGCGCTGTACTCGCCCAGGCTGTGACCGGCAACGTAAGCCGGACGTGCGCCGCCTTCCGCCAGCCACAGACGCCACAAGGCGATCGAGGCAGTCAGAATGGCCGGCTGGGTTTTATCGGTTTGATTGAGTTGCTCTTCCGGCCCTTGCTGGGTCAGTGCCCACAGGTCGTAACCCAGAGCATCGGAAGCTTCTTTGAATGTTTCGAGGACAACCGGATGTTGTGCGCCCAACTCGGCCAGCATGCCGAGGGACTGCGAACCCTGTCCTGGAAAGACGAATACGAGGGAAGCAGACATGTAACAAGCCCCTAATGATCTTGTCGTCGGAGAATTTGACGTCCCGCTTGGGGGACGCAAGAAACTGACAGTTGGATGGCCAATTGAACTGAGCGGTCACATTTAAGCATTGTCCGACGAAAACGCCTAAAGCAACAAATCCTCCAGACGACCGTGAATGCGTTCCGGAAGGTTTTCCTGGATCTCGATCAGCGCACGGGAAATGGCACTCTGAAAACCCTGAACTCCGGCCGAACCGTGGCTTTTCACCACAATCCCCTGCAAACCCAGGAAGCTTGCGCCGTTATGTCGCGCAGGCGCCAGATCGGCCTGCAAACGCTTCATCAGGGGTAGCGCCAGCGCGCCGATCATTTTCGAGGCGAGGTTTTTCTTGAACAAGGCTTCGATGCGCCCGGCAATCATGGTCGCCAGGCCTTCGCTGGACTTGAGCAGGATATTGCCGACAAAGCCGTCACACACCACCACGTCCGCCTCGCCCCGGTACAAACCGTCACCTTCGACAAAGCCGATGTAGTTGATGCCGCGAGCACTTTGCAACAAGGTCGCCGCCAGCTTGACCTGCTGATTACCCTTGATGTCTTCGGTGCCGATGTTCAGCAAGGCCACCCGCGGGCGAACAATGCCGAGGGTTTCTGCCGCCACCGAGCCCATCACCGCAAATTGCAATAAATGCTCGGCACTGCAATCAACGTTGGCGCCGAGGTCGAGCAACTGGCAATAACCCTTCTGCGTTGGAATCGCCGCCACCATCGCCGGCCGATCGATGCCGGGCAACGTCTTGAGCACAAACCGCGACAACGCCATCAGCGCACCGGTATTGCCGGCACTGACACAGGCCTGAACCTTGCCATCACGCAACAACTCTAGCGCCACGCGCATCGACGAGTCAGGCTTGCCACGCAAGGCCTGGGCAGGCTTTTCGTCCATGGCGATGACTTCGGACGCCGGAGCAATCGACAGGCGCGAGCGATCCACAGCCGATTGGCCAGAGAGCAATTCTTCAAGAAGAGAGGGTTGACCGACGAGGGTCAGGTGCAGCGAGGGCGTAGCAGACAGACAAGCAAGGCTGGCCTGAACAATGCTGCGGGGACCGAAGTCCCCGCCCATTGCGTCAATCGCGATGACTTGAGCAGACAAGTGATTACTCGTCAGCGCCCTTGTCGATCACTTTACGGCCACGGTATACGCCTTCTGGCGATACGTGGTGACGCAGGTGAATTTCACCGGTGGTTTTTTCTACAGACAGAGTGCTTGCCGTCAGGGCGTCGTGCGAACGACGCATGTCACGGGCAGAGCGGGATTTTTTGTTCTGCTGAACAGCCATAATTGATTAACTCCTAAACGTTTGGGTCACGCTTTAACTGCGCCAATACACTGAACGGGTTGGACCGCGTTACCTCGTCCTCGCTCGGTTCGGGCTCATCGAGACCCGCCGGCTGCTGGCATTCTTCCGGATGATGAGCAGGCACAATGGGCAAGGCGAGCAGAAGCTCCTCCTCGATCAGTGACTGCAGATCCAATGGATCTTCGCCCAGTTCCAGCACGTCATAACCTTTCGGCAACGACTGGGTATTCGCACCCTCCTTCACCACAGCATAACTGCATTCGCTATGGATCGGCAGGGTGACCAGCTCAAGACAACGCTGGCAAACCATTTTGACTTCGGTGTCGATAAAACTGTGGATTACCACAGACTTACGTTCATCTCGTTCAAAAACGAATTTAGCCTGCACCGTACCGACAGTATCGGAAAGCGGGTCGCAGAGTCTCTCCAAATCGGCCAGCAGCAGTTCACCTTGAAGGGTGGTGCCACGGTCAGCCAATTTGCGCGGGTCAACGTGAGGTGGAATCGGGTCATTCAACATAGGCGCAGCATTATAGGGATGCACCCAGCCATGTCAAAGGAAATTCAGCCCTGTCCGTCACTTGGAAGCCTCGGTAGAATTCGCGCCTGTCTTCCGGAGATACGCATGCTGCCTTTATTACTCGCTTCAAGCTCGGTTTATCGCCGGCAATTGCTGGCCCGCTTGCAGCTGCCATTCACCTGCAGCTCGCCGGATATCGATGAAAGCCATCGCTCCGACGAGACGGCCATCGAACTGGTAAAACGCCTTGCCGAAGAAAAAGCCCGGGCACTGGCCGGCAGCCATCCTGCTCATCTGATTATCGGCTCCGACCAGGTTGCCGTCCTCGGCGATCGAATCATCGGCAAACCCCACACCTTCGAGAAGGCCCGCGAACAACTACTGGCATCCAGCGGTGCCAGCGTGACCTTCCTGACGGGCTTGGCACTGTTCAACAGCCAGACCGGCGACTGCCAGGTCGACTGCGTGCCTTTCACCGTGCACATGCGCACCCTCGACCCGGCACGCATCGAGCGCTACCTGCACGCCGAACAGCCCTACGACTGCGCTGGCAGCTTCAAGGCCGAAGGCTTGGGGGTGAGCCTGTTTCAAAGCACCGAAGGCCCTGACGCCACCAGCCTGATCGGCCTGCCGCTGATTCGCCTGATCGACATGCTACTGGCCGAGGGCGTGCAAATTCCCTGAACACAAAAAACCGGCCACTGCGGCCGGTTTTCTGGTGCAACCAAAGAATCAACGCAACGAAGGCCCCTGGAAGCCCATCCACATCGCCAACTGCTCAGCCACGCTGGCACCGAGCTTTTTCGAGAAACGATCAAATGGCGATTCCTGAACGGTGAAATCCACCAGTTCCTTCTCGCCAATTACATCGCGCGCCACCGAACTGGCACTCCCCAGGCCATCGATCAGACCCAGCGGCAACGCCTGCTCACCGCTCCAGACCAGCCCGGAGAATAACTCTGGATGCTCTTTATCCTTGAGACGGTCGCCACGGCCCTTCTTCACGCTGTTGATGAACTGCTGGTGCGTGGTATCCAGAACGCCCTGCCAGAACTGAGTTTCCTCAGGCTTCTGCGGCTGGAACGGGTCGAGGAACGACTTGTGCTCGCCGGACGTGTAGGTCCGACGCTCGACGCCAAGCTTCTCCATGGTGCCGACGAAACCATAACCGGCCGCCGTCACACCAATGGAACCGACCAGACTCGCCTTGTCGGCGTAAATCTGATCCGCCGCGCTGGCGATGTAGTAAGCACCGGAAGCGCCCAGGTCAGAGATCACCGCGTACACCTTGGTATCCGGGTGCAAGCCGCGCAGACGGACGATCTCGTCATACACATAACCCGACTGCACCGGACTGCCGCCCGGGCTGTTGATGCGCAGAACCACACCCTTGACCTTCTCATCCTCGAAGGCAGCACGCAGACTGCCAACGATGTTGTCGGCGCTGGCCGGCTCCTTGTCGGCGATCACGCCGGTTACATCGATCAACGCCGTGTAGTGGGAACCGCGGGTCGCGCTTTTTTCCATGTCCATGAGCGGCGTGAACAGAATCAACGCGCCAAACAGGTACACAAAGGTCAGCAATTTAAAGAAAATACCCCAGCGACGAGACCGGCGCTGCTCCTGGACACTGGCCAGCAGGGTCGTTTCCAGCAGCTTCCAGCTTTTTTCGTCACCGCTCTCTGCGCTCGCCTTGGCGGGCGCTTTCCATTCGTCGGTCATGACATCTACCCCAGCAAAAACCCGTTAAGCCCGCTGACCCAGCCAGGCATGCAATTCTGAAAAACGATCAATGGCCAGTCGCGGCTCGAACAGCTTCAGCGCGTCGATCGATTGCGCGCCATAACTGACTGCCACCGAATCCATACCGGCGTTACGCGCCATCTGCAGGTCGAAGGACGAATCGCCCACCATCAGCGCCTGCTCCGGGCGAACCTCGCAATGCGCGAGAATCTGCTCAAGCATCAGCGGATGGGGCTTGCTGGCGGTTTCGTCGGCGGCGCGGGTGATATCGAAATAATCTTCCCAGCCATGGGCTTTCAGCACCCGATCCAGCCCGCGACGCGCCTTGCCCGTGGCCACAGCCAGATGATAACCCTCGGCGCGAAACGCCTCCATCGACTCGAGCACACCCTCGAACAGCGGTGAAGGCACAGCCTCTGCGGCGATGTAGTGATCCGCATAGTGTTGGCGGAACGCAACCAGCTCGGCATCGCCAATTTCGGGGTACAACGTGCGAATGGCCTCAGGCAGACCCAGACCGATAATGCCTTTGACGGCAAAATCATCGCGCAGCTGAAACCCGGACCGTTCGGACGCGACATGCATCGCCTCGACAATCCGACCAATGGAGTCAGCAAGCGTGCCGTCCCAATCGAAAATCAGCAGTTTGTAATCAGAGGGGTGCACTCAGGCGCTCCACGGTCTTGGCCCACATTTCATCCACCGGCGCCTGCAATTTCAGCTCGCCACCATCGGGCAGCGGCACAGTCAGCAGGTAGGCGTGCAGAAACAGGCGTTTGCCGCCCAAATCGCGAATTTCCTTGCTGAAACCTTCGTCGCCATACTTGGTGTCACCAGCGATGCAATGCCCGGCATGCAAGGTATGGACGCGAATCTGGTGGGTCCGGCCGGTAATCGGCCTGGCCTCGATCAGGGTGGCAAAGTCGCCGAAGCGGCGCAGGACCTTGAACACGGTCACAGACTCCTTGCCCTCCTCCTCGTCGACCTCGACCATACGCTCGCCGGAACGCAGATTGCTCTTGCCCAGCGACGCGCGGACCTGCTTGATCGAAGCCGCCCAGTTACCACGGACCAGCGCCATATAGCGCTTGTCGACGCCATCGCCGCGCAAGGCCGTGTGCAAGTGGCGCAACATGCTGCGTTTCTTGGCGATCATCAACAGGCCGGAAGTATCACGGTCGAGACGGTGAACCAGTTCGAGTTCCTTGCAATCGGGACGCAACTGACGAAAGGCTTCGATCACCCCATAAGTCAGGCCGCTGCCGCCATGAACCGCAATGCCGCAAGGCTTGTTGATCACGATCAGCGCTTTGTCCTCGAACACAATCGAGGCTTCCAGGCGTTGCAGCAGGCCCTGGGCCAGCGGCACCGGCTCGTCGCGCTCAGGCACGCGAACCGGCGGCACGCGCACGATATCGCCCGCCTGCAGCTTGTATTCGGGCTTGATCCGACCTTTGTTCACTCGCACTTCGCCCTTGCGCAAAATGCGGTAAATCAAGGTCTTGGGCACGCCTTTGAGCCGAGCGAGAAGGAAGTTATCAATACGTTGGCCGGCATATTCCGGCGAGACCTCCAGCAGTTGTACGGCTGGGGTCGAAGGGGCAGTAGTCGTCATGCCGCGGATGATAACAATTTTTTATGGAATTGAAGCACTTAATCATTGCTGCTATAGTCGCGAACGCCGCCAAAAGCGGCCTGGACAGCGGACTAACGGTCAAAAACCGGCCCTGACCAACGCAATTCACCAGGACGCGAGGCCGTCCTACGGGGCTTTCGCTACGTAACGGTGGAGTTTTCAGCTGTAACAAGCGCAGGTGACATGAGGCCTGAATCAAGCCGCAAAGCAGAGTTTTCACTCCCCTTGCGAGCCAATATTCATGGCCAGTTCACAAAGTGCAGTCAGCTAAGGACGACCCCGAGCGAACGCTTCGGAAACAACGCCTAAATTAGCCATGATGCGTGACCTCCCCCTTCGGAGCTCACGGTAAATGCCAACCCGCTGCGGATTCTGCGCGCGGCAGCACCCGAATTATCAGGGATACGTGTAGGGTGGAGATGCACAACCGCTGGACTGTGTAGCAATAGGCTTTATCAAGACGCTTCATCTCGTCCACAGCCGCTGGTTGATTCCTCCTCCTGACTGAGTGCTTAAGTAGCCACAGCAAGCAGGACGCGTAAGTCGCGATAACGGCCCAATTGGCCAGACATCGCTGGACACGGGAATGGCCAACCACTCCCGACGCACCTGACACCGACCATGAGAAGTCGTGTGTGCCGAACGCCGTTTCCGGCAGCCCGGAAACCGACGGTACTACATGAAAAGAATGCTGATTAACGCAACTCAACCCGAAGAGTTGCGTGTTGCACTGGTAGATGGCCAACGCCTCTACGACCTGGACATCGAATCCGGTGCACGCGAGCAGAAGAAGGCCAACATCTATAAAGGCCGGATTACTCGCATCGAACCAAGCCTTGAGGCTGCCTTTGTCGATTTCGGCTCTGAGCGCCACGGCTTCCTGCCCCTCAAAGAAATCTCCCGCGAATACTTCAAGAAAGCCCCTGAAGGCCGCGTCAACATCAAGGACGTCCTGAGCGAAGGCCAGGAAGTCATCGTTCAGGTCGAAAAAGAAGAACGTGGCAACAAGGGCGCTGCCCTGACCACCTTCATCAGCCTGGCCGGTCGTTACCTGGTGCTGATGCCGAACAACCCGCGTGCCGGCGGTATCTCCCGTCGCATCGAAGGTGAAGAGCGCAACGAACTGCGTGAAGCCCTGAACGGCCTGGTTGCACCAGCCGACATGGGTCTGATCGTTCGTACTGCCGGCCTGGGCCGCAGCAGCGAAGAAATGCAGTGGGACCTCGACTACCTGCTGCAACTCTGGACCGCCATCAAAGAAGCTTCGTTGGATCGCTCCGCGCCGTTCCTGATCTACCAGGAAAGCAACGTGATCATCCGCGCCATCCGCGATTACCTGCGCCAGGACATCGGCGAAGTGCTGATCGACAGCGTTGAAGCCCAGGACGAAGCCCTGACCTTCATTCGCCAGGTGATGCCGCAGTACGCCAGCAAGATCAAGCTGTACGAAGACAGCGTTCCGCTGTTCAACCGTTTCCAGATCGAAAGCCAGATCGAGACCGCTTTCCAGCGCGTCGTTGAACTGCCTTCCGGCGGCTCCATCGTTATCGATCCGACCGAAGCCCTGGTGTCCATCGACATCAACTCGGCACGCGCCACCAAAGGCAGCGACATCGAAGAAACCGCCCTGCAGACCAACCTTGAAGCCGCCGAAGAAATCGCCCGTCAGTTGCGCTTGCGCGACATCGGCGGCCTGATCGTCATCGACTTCATCGACATGACCCCTGCCAAGAACCAGCGCGCCGTGGAAGAAAAAGTCCGCGAATGCCTGGAAGCCGACCGCGCTCGCGTGCAAGTCGGTCGCATCTCGCGCTTCGGCCTGCTGGAAATGTCCCGTCAGCGCCTGCGTCCATCCCTGGGCGAAAGCAGCGGCATCGTTTGCCCACGTTGCAACGGCACCGGCATCATCCGTGACGTTGAATCGCTGTCCCTGGCGATCCTGCGCCTGATCGAAGAAGAAGCCCTGAAAGACCGCACCGCCGAAGTTCGCGCCCAAGTGCCGATTCCGGTCGCAGCCTTCCTGCTCAACGAAAAACGCAACTCGATCACCAAGATCGAACTGCGCACCCGTGCCCGCATCGTCATTCTGCCGAACGATCACCTCGAAACGCCGCACTTCGAAGTTCAGCGTCTGCGTGATGACAGCCCGGAAGCCGCAGTCGGCCAGTCCAGCTACGAAATCGCAGCAGCCGCTGCCGAAGTCGAAGAAGTCCAGCCAGCCGCCGCGACCCGCACCCTGGTTCGTCAGGAAGCCGCAGTCAAGACCGCGCCGGCCCGCGCCAACGCTCCGGTTCCGACCGAAGTCGTCGCTGCCGCACCTGTTGCTGCACCGATCGCCGTGCCAGAGCCAAGCCTGTTCAAAGGCCTGGTGAAGTCGCTGGTCAGCCTGTTTGCTACCAAGGAAGAGCCTGCTGCTCCGGTTGTGGTTGAAAAACCAGCGACCACCGAGCGCCCGGCCCGTAACGAAGAGCGTCGCAACGGTCGTCAGCAGAGCCGCAACCGTAACGGTCGCCGCGATGAAGAGCGCAAGCCTCGTGAGGAACGTGCACCGCGTGAAGAACGTGCACCGCGTGAAGAACGCGCACCACGTGAGCCACGCGAAGAGCGTCAACCACGCGAAGCCCGGGAAGAAACCCCGGTAGTCGCCCGCGAAGAACGTGCTCCACGTGAAGAGCGCGCACCTCGCGCCCCTCGTGAAGAACGTGCACCGCGCGCGCCTCGCGAAGACCGCAAGCCACGTGGCGAGCGTGAAGAACGCGTGCGTGAACTGCGCGAACCTCTGGATGCCACCGCTCCAGCCGCTGCTGCGACCGCTGAAGAGCGTCCAGCTCGCCAGCCACGTGAAGAACGCGCTCCGCGCCCACCGCGTGAAGAACGTCAGCCACGTGCAGAGCAAGCCGCTGCCGCGGTTGCCGAAGAAGAACTGGTAACCAACGAAGAGCAACTGCAGGAAGACGGTCAGGAAGGCGCCGAAGGCGATCGTCCACGCCGCCGCTCCCGTGGCCAGCGTCGTCGCAGCAACCGTCGCGAGCGTCAACGCGATGCCAACGGCAACGTGATCGAAGGTTCGGAAGAATCCGAATCCGCCGAAGGCAGCGAAGCGGGCGAAAGCAACGAAGCGCCAAGCACTTCCGATCTGGCCGCCGGCCTGGCTGTTACCGCAGCCGTTGCCAGCACCGTGATCAGCGCGCCTGCTGAAGCCCAAGCCAACGAGCAAGCCGAACGCGCAACGGCCGCCACCCTGGAAACGGCTTCGGTCGAAGCGCCAGTAGTGGAAGCAACGACTCCGGTAGAAGCCACTGCGGCTCCGGAAATCGAAGTGGCACCGGTTCGTGAAGCACAGCCTGAAGTTGAAGCGGCCCCCGAGCCAGTGTTTGCTGCCGAGCCAGCTGCCGAAACCTCCAGCGAAACCGTAACCGAAGCTGTCCGCGAAGTTCGTGAAGAACAAACCGCGTTCAACTGGGTTGCCGAGCCGGCTGCGGTTGAAGCGCCTGCTCCGGTTGCTGAAGCTCAGGTTGCTGAAGCCATGGTGTCCGAGCCAGTGATTGTGGCTGCCGAGCCTGCTCCAGTCGTTGAAGCACCGGCGCCGGTCGTTGCCGAAGTGGCTGCACCGCACGTCGAAGCCGCCCCTGTCAGCGCCCTGACGCCAAGCGGCCGTGCACCGAACGATCCACGTGAAGTGCGTCGTCGCAAGCGTGAAGAAGAGCGTCTGCAGAAGGAAGCCGAACTGGCTGCCGCTGCTGCTCCGGTTGAAGCGATTGTCGCTGACGAGCCTGCACCGGTTGTGGCTGAAGTGATCGAAGCGGCACCTGTTGCCGAATCGGTCATCGAAGAAGCACCGCGCTCCGTACAGGAAGCGGTCGAGCAACACGAACAAGCCCTGGAAAAAGAACACGAGCCTAAACCCCTCGTCTGATTCCATCGGCCACTAAAAAGCCCCGCCTGGTGATCCAGGCGGGGCTTTTTTTACATCTGAGATAAAGCAAGTAGACCGCGTTATCGTTCTTCGTGGGCAAGACGGTGTGTCAGGAAAATACTAATGCTGCAGGCACATCCACATCCCACAACACCCCGGCATCATCCACCGCCACTTCAACCACCCTGCCCTGCGCAAACAACGGCTTGGCCCCATGATCACCCGATAACGCCATCAACCCCGGCCCAAAACTGCGACCGAACCCGACGGGGTGTCCGTACTTCCCCGCATGCACCGGCACACTGACGCAATCATCCGCAATCCCCGCCACCACCCGCTCGATACTCGACGGCAAGATAAACGGCATATCTCCCAGCACAATCAACCAGCCACTGAGCTCTGGACACGCCGCCACCCCGGCGGCAATGCTATCGCCCATCCCGGCAGGCCCAATCTTCACACTCTCGAAACCGTACGCCTGAGCCATGCGCATCACTTGTGGGCGATCTTCGGTCGTCACCAGCACACGCTTCCCAAGGTTGGCCGGCACACTCAGCAGCACGTGCTCGATCACCGACCGAACCGCGCCATCTCGCCCTGTGCAGTCGGCCAGCAGCTTGTCCTTGTCCGCTCCCGCCACCTCCCTGAAGCGTCTGCCCTGCCCCGCCGCCAGCACGATGACGCCGATGGGTTCACTCATACAACCTCCTGCAACGGCTTCTTCTGCTTCAATTCGACGCCGTTCTTGATCGCCACGATCTCGGCCAGCAGCGACAAGGCGATTTCCGCAGGGCTGTGGCTGCCAATATGCAAACCGATCGGGCCGTGCAGCCGCTCGATGGCCTGTGATGACAAGCCTAGCTGAGCCAGGTTTTCCCGCCGCTTCAGGCTGTTGACCCGCGACCCCAGGGCACCGACATAAAAAGCCCTGGAATCCAGAGCGGTCAGCAACGCCATATCATCCAGGCGCGGATCATGGGTCAGGGCGACAATGGCCGTGCGTTCGTCGGTCTCGATGGTCAGCACCGCTTCATCCGGCATGCCCGAGACGAAACGGCCGTGCTGCTCTTCCCAACCGAAGACAAACTCGCTGCGCGGATCGCAGATCAGCACTTCGAAATCCAGCAGTCGCGCCATTTCGGCGACATACCGGGACAATTGCCCCGCACCGATCAGCAATAGCCGCCAACGCGGACCGTAGATGGCGCGCAGGGTGTGGCCGTCAAAGCTCAGCACATCGCTTTTGTTCGCCGCCTGCAAAATTACTTCACCGGTTGCAATATCCAGCGAACGAGCCACTATTTCATGGGCCTCGCAGCGTTCCAGCAACTCGGCGACCCAACCTGGATCGCCGACCCGCTCCTCGGTCAGGCGCAAGGTGCCACCGCAGGGCAAACCAAACCGTGCGGCCTCCTCACGGGTGACGCCGTAGGTGATCAATTGCACCGGCGGCCCGTCAGGTGGAATCCGCCCATCGTGCAGCCGGGCAATCAGATCATCCTCGACACAGCCGCCGGACACCGAGCCGATCACCACGCCATCTTCACGCAACGCCAGCATCGCGCCAGGTGCCCGGGGCGCAGTGCCCCAGGTCTGGACCACGCTGTACAACACCACCCGCCGACCGGCGCGACGCCATTCCAGCACGCTGCGCAGGACGTTCAGATCCGCGCTGTCCATCAGGCCTGCGCCTTCTGCCAACCTTGCAGCTGGAAGCGAACCGGCAAGTTGCGGATACGCTGGCCAGTGGCAGCGAAGATCGCGTTGCATAGAGCAGGCGCAATCGGCGGTACGCCTGGCTCACCGACTCCGCCCAACGGCACATTGCCCGGAGGCGTCACCAGATGCACCGCCACTTCCTTCGGTGCCAGCGACATGCGCGCCACTTCGTACATGTGGAAGTTGTCCTGCTGCACCTTGCCGTCCTTGAAGCTGATTTCCCCGACCACGGCATTGCCCAGGCCCATGACGCACGCGCCTTCGAACTGAGCGCGAATCCGTTCGGGGTTGATCTGCGGACCACAATCCACCGCGATGTCGGCCTTGTGCACGATCAACGTGCCGTCGTCTTTGACTTCGACTTCGATCACCGCCGCCACATAGCTGACGAAGCTGTAATGCACCGCCAGGCCCAGGCCTCGGCCCTTGGGCAGCTCGCGCCCCCAACCGGCGGCCTTGGCGGCTGTTTCCAGTACCGTGCGCATCCGCCCGGTGTCGATCGGATAACGCTCGGGGGATTCGCCGTAGTTCCACTCTTCACTCAAGGTGCGCGGATCGATCTGACGATCCGGGCCCAGCAGTTTGATCTGGTACTTGAGTGGATCCTGCTTGGCCTTGTGCGCCAGCTCATCGACAAAGCTCTGGATCGCAAACCCGTGGGGAATGTTCGACACCGAGCGATACCAGCCGACCCGGGTATGAATCGCCGCTTCGGGGTTTTCCAGGCGCACGTTGGGGATGGCGTAGGCCATGTTGGTAAAGCCCATGCCCAGCTCGAAAGCCGCCTCGTGGTTCATGCCCGGGGCGAACAGCGCGGTAATGCTCGGGGCCACGGTGCGGTGCAACCAGCCAGAGGGCAGCCCATCCTTGTCCAGGCTGGCCTTCAGGTACTCGGCGGACACGGTGTGGAAGTAGGAGCAGTGGATGTCGTCTTCACGGGTCCATTGCACCCGCACCGCTTTACCGGGGAATTCCTTGGCGAGGATCGCCGCTTCGATGACGAAGTCCGGCTTGGACTTGCGACCGAAACCGCCGCCAAGCAAGGTGACATTGAACGTGACCTTATCGAACGGAATACCAAGGCGTTCGCCAATCCGTTCCCGGGTGACCTGTGGCGCCTGACTCGGGGCCCAGGCCTCGCACACACCGTCTTTGAAGCGGGCGATGGCGACCATCGGTTCCATCGGCGCCTGCGCCAGGTGCGGCAGGTAATACGAGGCTTCGAGGGTGCTGTTGGCGCCTTTCATGGCGTCGTCGATGTTGCCGGTATTGCGCACCACTTTGCCGGGTTTGAGGGACGCGGCTTCCAGTTCTTTGCGGTAGGCGATCGAGTCGTAACTGGCATTGGGGCCGTCATCCCACTCGATCTTCAGCGCTTCGCGGCCCTTGATCGCGGCCCAGGTGTTGCTGGCCACCACGGCCACGCCACCCAATGGCTGGAACTCGGATGGCAGCGGACGGCCTTCGATCTGAATGACCTTGATCACGCCCGGGACTTTCATCGCCGCGCTGGAGTCGACGGATTTGACCGTGCCGCCATAAACCGCCGGACGCGCAATCACGGCGTAGAGCATGCCGTCGAAATGCACATCGGCCCCGTAAATGGCGCGGCCGTTGACGATGTCGGCACCGTCGATCGCCTTGGTGCCTTCCTTGCCGATGTAGCGAAACTCCGACGGTTGCTTGAGCCGCAGGCTGTCACGGGCCGGCACTGCCAGCGCACCCGCAGCGGCGGCCAGAGCGCCGTAGCCCAGTTCACGACCGCTCGGTTGGTGCACCACTTTATGCAGCTGCGCATGGCACTCGCTGACCGGCACTTTCCACTGCTCAGCCGCCGCTTGTTCCAGCATGGTTCGCGCGGCGGCACCGCAACGACGCATCGGCTCGTACCAGTGACGCATGCTGCGCGAACCGTCTGTGTCCTGGTTACCGAAGCGAACCTCGTCACCCGGCGCCTGCTGCACTTTCATCATGGCCCAGTCGGCGTCCAGTTCATCGGCCACTACCATGGTCAAGCTGGTGCGCACACCCTGGCCCATTTCCGAACGGTTGCAGACCACGGTCACCATGCCGTCAGCGGCAATGCTGATGTAAACCTTGGGATCATCGATCCAGCCATTGGGCATGCCGTCGGCGCCGAATTTTTTCTCTTTTTCTTCGGCAAAAGCGTCTTGCCAGCCCCAGCTCGCTACCAGAACTAACGCACTGGTCGCACCGACGCCTTTAAGGAAGCCACGGCGGCTGAGGTTGCTCAGCGCAAAATCATTCGGTAACTGGCTCATGCCTTGGCCTCCTTCAGGTGAGTGGATGCCTGGCGGATGGCGGTCTTGATGCGGTTATAGGTGCCGCAACGGCAAATATTGCCGACCATCGCCTCTTCGATCTGTGCGTCGCTGGGGTTCGGGTTGGTCTTGAGCAGCGCCGTCGCTGACATGATCTGCCCGCCCTGGCAGAAACCGCACTGAGCCACGGCGCTGTCGAGCCAGGCTTGCTGCACGACTTGCCCGACCGGGTCGACGTGCAGGTTATCGATGGTGGTGACGTTCTGGCCGACCACTGAACCGATAGGCGTGATGCAACTGCGCGCCGGAGCGCCTTCGATATGAATGGTGCAGGCACCACACAGGCCCATGCCGCAGCCAAATTTGGTGCCGTTGTAACCGGCCACGTCGCGGATTGCCCAGAGCAGCGGCATATCCTCGGTGACGTCGAGTTGATGGTCTTGACCATTGAGCTTCAGGGTAATCATGGGCACGCCCGCATATTTCTGGAGGTTATGGGGTCGAGCAATCTGCCGCCGAGACTTGGCGGTTGGCATCATGCAGATCGGCTCAGGCTAAGAGGCTCTCTTACGCGGACGGCAACGTCTGCATCGGGCCTTTGGTGGAGCAAATGCTTGCATCGTTAGGTGGCTAAGTTAACCCAGCATTAACAAAAAAGCCCTGCACAGTTGAAGGTGTGCAGGGCTTTGAGATCAGCCATTAAAGCGTAGCCTCAATACTGATTCGGCTCCATTTCCAGTTCGACGTTGAAACGCTGGGAAATGTCTTTCTGAATCTGCTGCGCCAGGTGCAGCAATTGCAGGCCGGTGGCGCTGCCGTAGTTGACCAGCACCAGCGCCTGCAACTTATGCACGCCGGCATCGCCATCGCGAAAGCCTTTCCAGCCGGCCCGCTCGATCAACCAGCCCGCCGCCAGTTTCATCTGCCCATCGGGTTGCGCGTAGGCCACCAGGTCCGGGTATTGGCTTTTCAGCTGCGCGACCAGCGCGGTCGGCACCAGAGGGTTCTTGAAGAAGCTGCCGGCATTGCCGAGTACTGCCGGGTCCGGGAGCTTTTCATTACGAATACTGCAGATCGCCTGGCTGACGTCGGTGGCAGTCGGCTGATCGATGCCTTGCTCGGTCAGGCGCTGGCGAACCGGGCCGTATTCCAGGTGCAGGAGCGCGGCGCGGTTTAGGGTGAAACGCACGCGCAGGATCAACCAACGCCCCGGTTCCTGTTTGAACAGGCTGTCACGGTAGGCGAAGTTGCATTCTTCCAGGGAGAAATCCCGCAGCTCGCCGGTCTGGCGATCCAGCGCGGTCAGGCCGGCGAACACGTCCTTGATCTCGACGCCATAGGCACCGATGTTCTGCATCGGCGCAGCGCCCACGGTGCCGGGGATCAGGCTGAGGTTCTCCAGCCCCGACAACCCCTGCGCCAGGGTGTGCTGCACGAACGGATGCCAAGGCTCGCCCGCCTCGGCTTCGATCACGACCTTGCTGCCGTTATCGCTCAGGATCCGAATCCCGCGCGTAGCCATGCGCAGCACCAGCGCCTGGACATCAGCCGTCAGCAGCAAGTTGCTGCCGCCACCGATCACCAGCAACGGCACGTCATGGGCCGACGCATACGCCAGGGCTTCACGCACATCGGCGTCGCTGTGGGCCTCGGCGAACAACCGGGCCTGAACGTCGACACCAAACGTATTGAACGACTTGAGCGAAACCCGGGGTTGAACTTGCAAACTCATAACCGCCCCTTCAATTCGATCACCAGTCGATCACTGGCGCGTTCGATCAGGTCCAGCACCTGCTCGAAGCCTTGGTCCCCGTCGTAGTACGGATCCGGCACTTCATCGAGGTCTGACTCGTAGCGACGCAGGAACAGGTCCAGCTCGGCTTTGCCCTTGGCCGGTTGCAGGGCCTTGAGGTTGCGCAGGTTGCTGTTGTCCATCGCCAGTATCAGGTCGTAGGCGGAAAAATCGGCGCGGGTCACTTGCTGGGCACGCTGGGCGGACAGGTCGTAACCGCGCAGTCTGGCGGCGGCCTGGCTGCGTTTGTCCGGCGCCTTGCCGACGTGCCAGTCACCGGTGCCGGCGGAGGCGACTTCGATGTGATCGGCCAGCCCCGCCTCGCGCAATTTATGCCGCAGCACGCCTTCGGCCGTCGGGGAGCGACAGATGTTGCCCAGGCACACGAACAGAACGCGCATCAGGCCTCCAGCAGGCGACGGACGCGCTCGAGGTCTTCGACGGTATCGACACCAGTGGGCGGTGCGATCAGTGCGTCAGCGACGTGAATCCGCACGCCGTGCCACAGGGCACGCAGCTGTTCCAGGGATTCAGTGTTTTCCAGCCAGCACGGGCCCCAGCTGACGAAGTCGTGCAGGAAACCGGCGCGGTAGGCATAGATGCCGATGTGGCGGCGGTACGGCACGCCTTCCGGCAATTGCTCGCGGCTTTTGGCGAACGCGTCGCGGGCCCACGGCAACGTGGCACGACTGAAGGTCAGCGCCAAGCCATTAAGGTCGCTGACAACCTTGACCACGTTGGGATTGAACAGGGTTTCCACGTCTTCGATCGGCTCGGCCAGGGTGGCCATGCGCGCTTCGGCGTGGGCGGCCAGGTTGGCAGCCACCTGATCGATCACACTCGGCGGAATCAACGGTTCGTCACCCTGGACGTTGACCACGATGGCGTCGGCGGCCAGGCCGAGTTTCGCGGCGACTTCGGCCAGGCGATCGGTACCGGAATTGTGATCTTCGCGGGTCAGCACCACATCGGCGCCAAACGCCTTGCACGCCTCGACAATGCGCACGTCGTCAGTGGCGACCACGACACGCTCGGCACTGCTTTTGCTCGCCTGCTCCCAGACGTGCTGGATCATCGGCTTGCCGGCGATCAGCAGCAGCGGTTTGCCCGGCAGACGGGTGGAGGCATAACGCGATGGAATGACAACGGTAAAGGCTGTGGTCATTTATCCAGGCGCTCGTCGGTGGTCAGGGTGCGGGCTTCGGTTTCGAGCATCACCGGGATGCCATCGCGAATCGGGTAAGCCAGGCCGGCGCCCTTGCTGATCAGCTCGGTCTTGTCGGCGCTGAGTTTGAGGGGGCCTTTGGTGACCGGGCAAGCGAGGATGTCGAGCAATTTGGTGTCCATGAGCATTCCCTGGATAAAAACGGAGTTAAGGCAAAAGACGAGCCGGCAACAGGCGCATCAGCTGCGTATCGAACCAGGCCACGAAAGCCGGCGATGGCGCAGCATCGACCGCCAGGTACCACCAATCGGCGGCGGCGAAGGCACGGCACTTCACCGCGTCCTTTTCGGTCATCACCAACGGCAATGACGGTGTGAAATTCAAGGCCTGCACGCTGTATTCGGCGTGGTCGGCAAACGCATGCGGCACTGGCTGCCAGTGTAGCGTTTCGAGGGTCGTGAAGAAACGCTGCGGATTGCCGATCCCGGCCACGGCGTGCAGTGCCTGACCTGCGGGGAAGTAGTCGAGGGGGCGACGCTCACCACTTTGCAGGTTGACCAGTTCGGTAGGTTGCAGCTGGAAGGCAAAACCGTTTTCGCGATCATTGGCGGCGCCGTTGTACAGCACGGCATCGACGCTCTGAAGGCGTTCGACCGGTTCACGCAAGGGACCGGCCGGCAGGCAGCGTTTGTTGCCCAGGCCGCGGGCGGCGTCGATCAACACCAGTTCCAGGTCCCGGGCCAGCCGGTAATGCTGCATGCCGTCATCGGAGAGGATCAGATCCAGCGGCTCACTCGCCAGCAGCGCTTTGACGGCGCTGCTGCGATCCGGGTCGATCATCAATGGCACGCCCGTGCGCTGGACGATCAACAGCGGTTCGTCGCCGGCAATGTCCGCGCTTTGATCGGCCTCGACGCGCCACGGCAATTGCGGCGGTTTGGCGCCGTAACCCCGGCTGACCACCCCGACCCGCAAACCACTGCGCTGGCAATGCTGGATCATCCACAGAATCAGCGGTGTCTTGCCAGTGCCACCGACGGTGATATTGCCGACCACGATCAGCGGCACGGGCGGCTGATAGATCTCGCCCTCGCCCGCCAGAAAGCGCTTGCGCTTGTTCATGACGATGCGCCGGTACAGCCACTCCAGTGGCTGCAACAGTTTCAGGGCCGGATGACCTTGGTACCACGCGGCGAGCAAGCGATCGGACATGGCCATCAGGGCGCGGGCGGTGCCGCTTCGACCGTGGTCATGCGCAAGTGGCTGAAACCCAGCTTGCCGGCGGCGTCCATGGCGGTGATGACCGACTGATGCTGAGTCTTGCCATCCGCGCTGATGGACAGCGGCAGGTTGGTGTCGCCATTGGATTCTTTTTGCAGCGCCTCCATCAGCGTCGCGAGGTCGTTCTTCGGCAATAGCTGATTGTTCACCGAGAACGCGCCTTCGGCACTGATGGCAACGTCCAGGTGCTTGACCTGCTGGTCTTCGGCAGGCGAACCGCTGACCGCTTCCGGCAGATCGACGCGCAACTGGGTTTCACGGGTAAACGTAGTGGTGACCACGAAAAACAGCAGCAAGATAAACACCACGTCGATCAGCGACGCGAGGTTGATGTCGACCGTTTCCCGCGGTTTGCGGCGGAATTTCACGCTTTGCCCTCGGCCAGGTCCACATCACGGTCGCCCTGAACCACTTCGACCAGTTTGATCGCTTCCTGCTCCATGCCCACCACCAGCTCATCGATCCGGCGTTGCAGGAATCGGTGAAAGAATACTGCCGGGATACCGACCATCAGGCCAGCGGCCGTAGTGATCAGCGCCTTGGAGATACCGCCCGCCAGCACCGCGGCATTGGTGCCCATGCCCGTGCCCATGAACGCGCTGAAAATGTCGATCATGCCCAGCACCGTACCCAACAGGCCCAGCAATGGGGCCATGGCGGCGATGGTGCCCAGCGCATTGATATAGCGTTCGAGTTCATGAACCACCCGTGCGGCGGCCTCTTCGATGCACTCTTTCATGATCTCGCGACCATGTTTGGAGTTGGCGAGGCCCGCCGCCAGGATCTCGCCCAACGGTGAGTTGGCGCGCAGTTCCTTGAGTTTTTCTTTATTGAGCTGTTTGTCCTTGATCCACACCCAGACCTGCCCGAGCAAATGCTCAGGGGTCACACGGCTGGCTCGCAGGGTCCAGAGACGCTCGGCGACGATCGCCATTGCCGCGATGGAACTCAGAATGATCGGCAGCATCATCCAGCCGCCGGATTTGACCAATTCCCACACAGTGACAGCCCCCTCGAAAAAGTGCGCCACTCTAACATAGGGGCCGGATGCACCGAAGACCGTGATGCCGCATCCGGTCGGGCTTTCATAACTAGCGGTTATGGGCCCAACGGTGGCGGATCGCGCCAGAAACGCCGATCCAGACGCATCGTCCATGGCGGCTTGAACCGTCCCAGTTGCAGACGAATGGCGCCGTGGGTGGCGCTGTCGTAGATCGCCATGCCTCGTTTTTGATAGCGCGCCATGACCGTGGGATGCGGGTGGCCAAAGGAATTGCCCTGGCCCCGGGAAATCAGCACAGCCCTGGGTTGCAACGCGGCGAGCAGCGCCATCGAAGAGGAACTGCGGCTGCCGTGGTGAGGCGATTGCAGCCAATCGGTCGGCACGGCAAGCGGACTGTCGAGCAATGCCCGCTCGGCTGCCGCATCAATATCACCGGTCAGCAGCAATCGCTCGCCACTGGCTTCGATCTGCAAGACACAGGATTTTTGATTGCTGTCGGCGGCGGATGTCCATTGCCAGAGACGGAAGTCCACACCGTCCCAGGTCCATTGCCGGCCGCTTTCACAGCCTTCGGCGCGCAATTCGGCTGGCAGCGCCTCGGGATCACCGCTCAGGACCCGCGCCACCGGCAATCCGTTGGCAATCGCGCGTGCACCGCCGGCGTGATCGGCGTCGGCGTGACTGAGCAGCATCAGGTCGATCCCGGACACGCCCAGTTTGCGCAATGACGGCAGCACCACTCGCTCGCCGAGGTCGAATTCGCCAAAACGCGGCCCGGCGTCATACAACAAGGTGTGATGGCGGGTGCGCACCAGGATGGCCAGGCCCTGGCCGACGTCCAGTTGCCAGACTTCGGCGACGCCTTCGGCAAGCATCGGGCGAGGTGGAAAAACCAGTAACAGCAGCAGCGGCCAACCCAACTGGCGCAACGGCACCCCCTCAGGCAGTAATAGAAGAAAGGCCCCCAGCGTACCGAGCGCCCAAATCCACACCGGCACCGCGACCGGCACCCAGGCGGGGAATCGCCCTGCCATCAATGCCAGCCCCTTGAACAACAGGTCGACCAGACCGCCCGCCAGCCACAGCAACCCCTCGCCCACATAAGGGACGGGCAGTAACAACGTCCCGAGCAAGGCTGGCGGCAATACCACCAGACTGACCCAGGGCACCGCCAGCAAATTGGCCACTGGTCCGCTGACGCTGATCGGCAAGCCAAGTATCAATAGCAATGGGCACAGTCCGATCGCGATCAGCCATTGCGCACGGGTCCACGTTTGCCACCAACGCCACGGCCCCAGACGCCCACCGAAAGTGAAGATCAACACCGCCACCGCTGCGAAGGACAACCAGAACCCCGGTTGCAGGCTCGCCAGCGGGTCGAGCAGTAAAACGCCATTGAGCGCCAGCAACAGCGGCCACCAGGCGCCAAGGTGCCGAAACCTTAGCCGCCACAACAACACCAGACCGATCATCACGCAGGCCCGGCGCACCGGCACCTCAAAACCGGCCAGCAACCCGTAACCCAGCGCAGCGGCAAACGCCAGTCCGCAGGCCCATGGCAGCCAGGGCAAACGGCTCGGCCACAGACCATAGCGCGCCAGCCCGGCGATCAGCAGATACACCAGCCCCGCCAGCAACCCGATGTGCTGCCCGGAAATCACCAGCAGATGCACGGTGCCGGTGTCTTGCAACACTTGCCAGTCCTCGCGACTCAGCCCGCCGCCGTCGCCCAACACCAATGCGATCAGCGCCCCCGTCCGGCCTTGGGCATCGACGGCCTGCAATTGCTGCCGAATGCTGTCACGCCAGGCCCATTGGGCGGCGGCCAGCCTATGGCCATCCTTGACCGTACCGGTAGCGCCGATGCGTTGTGCCAGCAACCAGGCGTCGTAGTCAAAGGCATGCGGATTGAGCAGCCCGGCAGGACGCTTCAACTTGACCGCCAGCCGCCACCGTTCGCCGCTGTTGACGGGCAGTCCGTCATACCAGGCGAGGCGCAGATGCCGGGGCAGCCGGGTGCTTCGGGACTGACTGTCGGTCAACTCGAAGCGCACCACCCCTTCGGCATTCTGCGGCAGGCCCGTCACCCGACCTTCGACCCAACGAGTCTCGCCATCAAGCTTCAGCGACAGGCGATCATCCAGCGCCCACTGCGCACTCGCGCACGCCCAACTGAAGCCGAACAGAAAAAACGCCACCGGGTGAGTCCGAAACGGCAACAGCATCAAACCCACGACCGGCAGCAACATCCATAACCAGACCGGCGGTAAAACCGGTAAAAAACGCAGGGCCAGCAAACCCAACGCCAGCGCCATCATCCCTGTGCGCATACGCCCGTCCTTGAGAGTCCCACCCTAGGCATAGCTGCCCGACTGCACGCACACGGTTATTAATTGTCACAAAGTCTGAATGGGCGGTTCATAGAATCCAGACATACTTGCCGCCTTAACCGACCGAGAAGCCTTATGCCCCGGCGCTTATTCAAACGTTACATGCCAGACCCGACCAGCATCAGGGAACACAAATCCTTACGCTTTCTCGGCACCCTGCTGCATGACCCGAACCTCTGGCACCTCAATCGTCATTCCGTCGCACGGGCCATGGCGGTGGGCCTGTTCGCGGCCTTCCTGCCCATTCCGTTGCAGATGCTGGTCGCTGCCATTCTGGCGATCGTCGTGCGGGGCAACATGCCCATTGCCGTCAGCCTGGTCTGGCTGACCAACCCGATTACCATGCCAGCGGTGTTCTTCTGCACCTATCAGACGGGAGCGTGGTTGATGGACGTGCCGGCCAGGCATTTGCCGGACGAGCTGACCTGGGAATGGATCAGTGGCGAGCTTTCCACCTTGTGGCAGCCGTTTTTGCTGGGTTCAGTGGTGACGGGACTGGTGCTGGGCGCCCTTGCCTATTGCCTGGTGATGATGTATTGGCGCTGGTGGGTTGGGCGGCAGTGGAAGCGGCGCAAGAGAAACCGGATGCAGTAAATGCAAAACGGCCTCCATTGTTGGAGGCCGTTTTTTTATGGCGTCTGGGCTGACGCCTTCGCGGGCAAGCCTCGCTCCTACAGGTCTGATGGTGAACTGTAGGAGCTAGGCTTGCCCGCGAAGCAGGCGACGCGGTCTTTCTCAGGTACGCATCCCGCGCCCACTGACCAGCAGCCGCGCACAACCGATGTATAGAACGACGGTCGCCACCAACATGAAAGTAATCGCCACGCTGATCCTGATGTCCGAAACGCCAAGAATGCCGTAACGGAAGGCGTTGACCATGTGCAGTACCGGGTTGGCCAGGGACACGGTCTGCCAGAACGGCGGCAGCAAGCTGATCGAGTAGAACACCCCGCCCAGGTATGTCAGGGGTGTCAGCACGAAGGTCGGGATGATCGAAATATCATCGAAGTTACGTGCAAACACGGCGTTGATGAAGCCCAGCAGCGAGAAGATCGTCGCCGTCAGCACCACCACCAGAATGGTCACGCCCAGGTGATGCACCTGCAATTCGGTGAAGAACAGCGACAACAGCGTCACGATCAGCCCGACCATCAAGCCCCGCAGCACGCCGCCCAGGGTGTAGCCAATCAGAATCGTATGCGGCGATACCGGCGACACCATCAATTCTTCGATGGAGCGCTGGAACTTGCTGCCGAAGAAACTCGACACCACGTTGCCGTAGGAGTTGGTGATCACCGACATCATGATCAGGCCCGGCACGATGTATTCCATATAGGTGAAGCCACCCATATCACCAATCTGTCGACCGATCAGGTTACCGAAGATCACGAAGTACAGGACCATGGTGATGGCCGGCGGCAGCAGGGTCTGCGGCCAGATCCGGGTAAAGCGCTTCACCTCGCGGTAAACGATGGTGTTGAGGGCAACGAGGTTGGGTTGCAGCTCGGAACTCATACCGCCACCTTCGACAGATTTTTCTCCACCAGAGACACGAACAACTCCTCGAGGCGATTGGTTTTGTTACGCAGGCTCAGCACTTCGATGTTCTGCTGCGCCAACTGGGTGAACAGCGCGGTGATGCCCATGGCCTTGTCGACCTGGACTTCGAGTGTGTGGCTGTCGAGCAGCTTGGTCGGATAACCGAGCAACTGCGGCGCGACGTTCAGCGTGTTCTTGAGATCAAGCAGAAAGGTTTCCACATGCAGCTGGCCGAGCAGCTGTTTCATGCTGGTGTTCTCGACAATCGTGCCGTGGTCGATGATGCCGATGTTGCGGCACAACTGCTCAGCCTCTTCCAGGTAATGAGTGGTGAGGATGATGGTGATGCCTTTCTGGTTCAGCTCGGTGAGAAAGGTCCACATCGAGCGACGCAGTTCGATGTCCACACCCGCAGTCGGTTCATCGAGGATCAGCAGGCGCGGTTCGTGAACCAGTGCGCGGGCGATCATCAGGCGACGCTTCATGCCACCGGACAGCGAACGCGATGGCACATCGCGTTTGTCCCACAGCCCGAGCTGGGTCAGATACTGCTCGGCGCGTTCCTTGGCGATCTTCGGCGGGATGCCGTAGTAACCGGCCTGGGTCACGACGATGTCGAAGGTTTTTTCGAACTGGTTGAAGTTGAATTCCTGGGGCACCACGCCGATGCAACGCTTGAGCGCCGCCGGCTCCTTGTCCAGGTCGTGACCGAAGATATTCACCGTGCCGCTGGTCTTGTTCACCAGGGTCGAGAGAATGCCGATGGTCGTGGATTTGCCGGCACCGTTAGGGCCGAGCAAGGCGAAAAAGTCACCTTCGGCGACGTCCAGATCGATACCACTCAAGGCCTGGAAACCGTTGCCGTAGGTTTTGGTTAGCTGCCGGATGGACAGAGCGGAACTCATATCGGATTTACGCACCAAGAAGGGAAGAAAGGGATAACTATGGGCGGGCGGCGAGCAATGCAACCGCGGCGCACGAGCGCAATGGTGCTTGTCGCCGCCAAACAAGTACAGTCAAGTGTGTCGATAGTGAGTATTAAGTCAACGCGGTCATAACGGCTTTTTTATACGCCGGACGCTGTTTCAGTCGTGCATACCAGGCTTCAAGATGCGGCTGCGGTGCACGCTCGATCGGCATCTCGAACCAGGCATAAATGAAACTGCCAAGGGGAATGTCGCCCATGCCGATTTCGTCGCCGGACAGATACGGCGCGGCCGCCAACGCCTGGTTCGCCATCGCCAACAGATCATCGCACTCCTTGATTGCGGCGTTGATGGCGGTCCAGTCCTGCTTGTCTTCAGGTGTGCGTAACACGCCCCAGAACACCGTGCGGAACGGGCCGGCAAAACTGGAGGTGGTCCAGTCCATCCACTTGTCGGCAGCGGCGCGAGCCTTCAGATCCGTCGGGTACCAGGCCGTGCCGTTGGCGTGCTGAGCCATCAGGTAGCGCACGATGGCGTTCGATTCCCAGAGCACGAAGCCGTCATCTTCGATCACCGGCACGCGACCGTTGGGATTCATCGCACGATACTGCGGCGTATCGACTACACCGAAGGCGCCACCCGCATCGATGGCTTCATAGGCCAGGCCCAACTCCTCGGCGGCCCACAATGGCTTTCTGACATTCGACGAATTTTTCCGACCCCAGATCTTCAGCATGACCGCCTCTTTATGGATGAATGCGCAGGCAGCATACGCCGGATCAGGCGCGGCTCAAATCACTCTGCATGTCACCCAGCAACGCCGGCAATGTGTCGCTGAACAAATGTGGGTAGCACTTTTCCAGGTGCTCGAAAAAGAACGTCTCAGGCACGTCGGTGAACTGGCCGTGGTCGACCAGGTACTCCATCAACTGCTCGCCGTCGCGGTTGAAGGGATGGAAAACACTGTCGTTGATGCCGTCGAACTCCAGCGGCGCGATATTGAACAGTTCGCAGAGTTGCTGGTTGAAGGCCGGCGTCGCCTTGACCCAGCGCCCGTTCAGAAACAACTCCGTATAGCCGTGCATGGCAAACACGTCGCTCCTGAGCAATTCGAGCAACCGCGGCGTCGACAGGTGATTGCGCACGTCCGCCAGACCGATCCGCGCAGGGATCCCGCAATGTCGCGCGGCACCGGCCAGAAGCGTGGCCTTGGGCACGCAATAACTTTCCCCGGCCGCCAAGGCATAACTGCCGCGCAACGTATCCGGGTCGCGACTGAACGTGTAGGGGTTGTAGCGCACGGCCTCGCGCACCGCGTAATAGAGATTGATCGCCTGCTCAAGCGGATCGCGACTGGCGCCCCGGTGTTTTTCGGCGAACTCCACCACCGAGGGGTGGTCACTATCGATGAAGCGGCCGGGACTCAGATACTCGTGCATGAGAACAATCTCCTGGGGAAGCCACGAGTCTAGCGACACCTTCAGCACAGAGATAACGACGTTTCGGCCAAACATGGGCGTATTGCCGCGTAGGAAACGAACGATTTCCCGGGCGTGTTGCCAACCCAACCTACAAAACTCATCGATGGTTTCCCACGAATTCAATCACCTCGCTCCGACCACCCTGTTTTGCGGATGCCGTCTAAGCTCTGAAGGTTGGTTTTGCCCTGGTTCACGGAGGATTAAATATGCTGCTGTTGTGGATACTGGTTCTGGTTGTCGGGATAGCTTATTTAGCCCACCGTCGCATCGCCCCCCTGCCCGCCCTGTGCATCGTCGCTGCCTATATCGTCGCGATGGGTGCCTTCAGTCGCGCGCCAGGCTGGCTGCTGCTGGTTTTCTGGGTGTTGATTGCAGCCGTCGCGGCGCCGTTGTTGCTGCCCGACCTGCGTCGCAAATTCTTCAGCGCGCCGCTGTTCAGCTGGTTCCAGAAAACCCTGCCGCCAATGTCGCAAACCGAGCGCGATGCGATCGACGCCGGGACCGTGTGGTGGGATGGCGAACTGTTCAGCGGTCGCCCGGACTGGAACAAGTTGCTGTCCTATCCAAAAGTGCAGCTCAGTGAAGAGGAACAGGCCTTTATCGACGGCCCGACCGAAGAGCTCTGCGCCATGGTCACCGACTGGCAGATCGGGCAAGACATGGACCTGCCGCCCGAAGCCTGGACCCACATCAAGGAGAACGGCTTCTTCGCGCTGATCATCCCCAAAGAGTTTGGCGGCAAGGGCTTCTCGGCCTATGCCCACTCCCAGGTGGCGATGAAACTGGCAACCCGCAGTGGCGACCTCGCGTCGACCGTAATGGTCCCTAACTCGCTGGGCCCGGCCGAACTGCTGCTGCATTACGGCACCGACGAACAACGCAACCATTACCTGCCAAGGCTGGCACGGGGTGACGATATCCCGTGCTTCGCATTGACCGGCCCACTGGCCGGCTCCGACGCTGGCGCCATGCCCGACACCGGGGTCATCTGCAAAGGTGAATGGGAAGGCAAGGAAACCCTCGGCCTGCGCCTCAACTGGGAAAAGCGCTACATCACGCTGGGCCCGGTCGCCACCCTCCTCGGCCTGGCCTTCAAGGCCTATGACCCGGACCATTTGTTGGGTGACAAGGAAGACCTGGGCATCAGCCTGGCGCTGATCCCGACCGACACCGCCGGTGTCGAGATCGGCCGCCGCCATCTGCCGCTGGGTGCCGCCTTCATGAATGGCCCGAACTCCGGCAAGGACGTCTTCGTGCCGCTGGACTTTCTCATCGGCGGCCAGGAAATGCTCGGCAAGGGCTGGATGATGCTGATGAACTGCCTGTCAGTCGGGCGTTCGATTTCCCTGCCGGCGGTCGGCACCGGTGCGGCCAAGTTCACCAGCCTGGTCACCGGTCAGTACGCACAGGTTCGTGAGCAGTTCAACGTTCCACTGTCGGCGTTCGAAGGTATTCAGGAAGCCATGGCACGCATCGGCGGCAACGCCTGGATGATGGACGCCGCCCGAATGCTGACCGCCAACGCGGTGGACCTGGGCGAGAAACCGTCGGTGCTGTCGGCGATTCTCAAGTACCACCTCACCGAACGCGGCCGCGAGTGCATCAGCCACGCCATGGATGTTCACGGCGGCAAGGCGATCATCATGGGGCCGAACAACTACCTCGGTCGCAGCTGGAATGGCGCGCCCATTTTCATCACCGTGGAAGGCGCGAACATCCTCTCGCGCAACCTGATGATCTTTGGTCAGGGTGCCATTCGCTGCCATCCGTTCGTGCTGAAAGAAATGGCTCTCGCCGGCCGTGAAGACAAGGATCAGGCACTCACCGAATTCGATGGCCTGCTGCTCAAGCACATCGGTTTCGCCGTGAGCAACGCCGCCAGCACGCTGGTGTTGAACCTCGGCTTCGGGCACCTGGAACATTCGCCGGGTGACAAGCTCAGTCAGGGTTACTTCCGTGCGCTTAATCGACAGGCGGCTGCGTTTGCCATGCTTGCCGACCTCAGCATGATGTTGCTGGGCGGTGAACTGAAACGTCGCGAACGCCTGTCGGCGCGTCTTGGGGATGTGCTCAGCAACATGTACCTCGCCTCCGCCGCGCTCAAGCGTTACCACGACCTCGATTCGCCGGAGCACATGGCGCCGCTGTTCAAGTGGGCCATGGAAGAAAGCCTTGGCCAGTCGGAGCGTGCGCTGGATGAATTGCTCAGCAACTTCCCGAACAAGGTGCTGGGTTGCCTGTTGCGGGTGATCGTGTTCCCGTTCGGCCGTCGCCACAAAGGTCCATCGGACAAACTCGGCGCCGAAGTCGCCGCAGTGATCGGGCGCGCCAAAGGCGATCCAACCCTCGAAGAATTGCTCGGCGGTTGCTACCGCCCGCAATCGGCAGACGACGCGGTCGGTGCCCTGCAACACGCCTGCAACCTGTTGAACGCAGCGCAGCCGTTACAGAAAAAACTGCACGTGGCGCTCAAGAGCGGTCAGGTCAAACCGGCGGCTGGGGAACATGTCATCGATGCAGCGCTGGAGGCTGGAGTGTTGCAAGCGGGTGAGGCGCAGTCCCTGCGTGATGCCGAAGCAGCGCGGCGCAAGGTCATCGACGTCGATGATTTCGACAAAGACGAACTGGCACTGGCCGACGGAAAGGTCCGCTGATCCTGTAAAAACGGGCGCAGGAGCTTTATACTCCTGCGCCCGTTTTGCTCTTGAGGACTTATCTCGTGTCCAACGTCGTTGCCGATCATCTTGTCTTGCTCGACCACTTGCGCAGCATCCTGGTCGCGGTAGGTGAGGCCGAACAGGTTCCCGAAGAAAGCCATGCCTTGTTCCTGGAGCGCTTCGACGAATTGCGTGCGTTGCTGCCGGTCGACCCGATCGAAAGCCAATACCTGGGCCAGGACATTCTGTGCCAGGTGATCACCCGTTACCCGCAAATCGCCCACCTGGTCCCGCGCGACCTGTTGTGGTACTTCGCCGGTGACTGCCTGCATTTCATGCCCGATGATGAAATCGATTTGTACCAGGCACTGGAAGAGCGTCGTTTCGAAGCCGAACAGAACGACGAACCTTTCGACTGGAATCAGGAAAAACAGCTGCTGGCAATGTCGAACGACGAGCCGAAGCACTGATCACCGACTGGAATGCAAAGGGCCCGCATGGTTATTCATGCGGGCCTTTTTTATGGCATTGCCGAATACTGTGATGTCTGGCCGGGCCCTTCGCGAACAGGCTCGCCCCTCTGTTTTGTGTCACTGCTATTGACCTGTCTAGACAACTCCATCCGTCGAAACAAATGGATATAAAAGTCTGTTTGTCATTTCTCCTGCTGTATCCTGCCCAAGCTTTTTAAAAGCGCGGATCTACCAGATCTATCAACAGACTTTGCGAGGAGCGCGAACCATGCACGAGATCCCTAATCTCCCCTTCCCAAGCCTGCACGAAACTGAGCAGACAACCACGCAACAAGCCGGTGCCCAACAGCCCGAGCCGAAAGAAGCCACTGAACGCCGCCAGGCCGACAGCGAAGACTGAAACACCCGCAATGCCAGACCGTGTGGAAAGCGCTAACATGCGCTTTCCACACCGCCTGAACCCTTGAGCTGCCCACCATGACCGACGACTTCACAGAGACCCAGGCCAGCGTCCTGATCGGCACCGCCGAGAAGATGATCGAGATCTGGAATCGCCTCTCCCCCGAGAAACAAGCCGCGTTGCTCGCCCGTTTCGGCACCGAAGAAAACGCCCTGGCCGCCCTGGTCACGACGCAACTGGTCGCCCCCGCAAAACCCTGATTAACCCCCCGCACGGCAAATAGTTTTACTTTTCCACGCCCCACGGACGCTCGCGCCGCTATCATAAGCAGCCTATCTATCCTGCTTTCCCGTGGACCTTTACCCATGTCTGAAAACCAGCGCCCCCTGGCGGTCACGCTGCAAGTCGTTTCCATCGTTCTCTTTACCTTCATCGGCTACCTGAACATCGGCATTCCCCTCGCCGTATTGCCCGGCTACGTCCACAGCGATCTCGGCTTCGGCGCAGTAATCGCGGGGCTGGTGATCAGCGTGCAATACCTGGCCACCCTGCTCAGCCGCCCTTATGCCGGGAAAATCATCGACAATAAGGGCAGCAAACTCGCGGTGATGTATGGTCTCGCCGGTTGCGGTTTGAGCGGCGTGTTCATGCTGATTTCAGCCTGGACCCAAAGCCTGCCGATGCTGAGCCTGATCAGCCTGCTGATCGGCCGCCTGGTGCTCGGCAGCGCGGAAAGCCTGGTGGGCTCCGGCTCGATTGGTTGGGGCATCGGCCGGGTCGGCGCGGCGAACACCGCCAAAGTCATCTCCTGGAACGGCATAGCGAGTTACGGCGCACTGGCAGTCGGCGCGCCGTTGGGTGTGTTGCTGGTCAGTCAACTGGGCTTGTGGAGCATGGGCGTGAGCATCGTGCTGCTGGCCGTCCTTGGCCTGGCACTGGCCTGGCCAAAAACCGCCGCGCCGATTGTGGTCGGTGAACGGCTGCCGTTCATGCATGTGCTGGGACGGGTGCTGCCCCATGGTTGCGGCCTGGCCCTGGGCTCGATCGGATTCGGCACCATCGCCACCTTCATCACGCTGTATTACGCCACACAGCACTGGGACAACGCGGTGCTGTGCCTGAGCCTGTTCGGCGCCAGTTTCATCGGCGCGCGATTGCTGTTCGGCAACCTGATCAACCGCCTCGGCGGCTTTCGCGTGGCGATTGCCTGCCTGTCGGTGGAAACCCTGGGGCTGCTGCTGCTGTGGCTGGCGCCGGATGCACATTGGGCACTGGCCGGTGCGGCATTGAGCGGTTTCGGCTTCTCGCTGGTGTTCCCGGCGCTGGGCGTGGAAGCGGTCAACCTGGTGCCGGCCTCCAGTCGCGGTGCTGCGGTCGGGGCTTACTCGCTGTTCATCGATTTGTCGCTGGGGATTACCGGGCCGCTGGCCGGTGCGATTGCTGCAGGGTTTGGCTTTGCCTCGATCTTCCTGTTCGCCGCGATTGCTGCATTGAGCGGTTTGGCGCTGAGCGTTTATTTGTACCGGCAGGCGCCGAAGCACTTGAGTGAAAAGTACCGCGAAGGGCGCGACGCTCGCTAGAAATCGATCTTGCCGCGCCCGGCCTTGATGCTGCCGCGCTTGGTCTTGGATTCCAGCCGACGCTTCTTCGAACCGAGGGTCGGCTTGGTCGGGCGGCGTTTCTTCTCGACTTTGGTGGCGCTGAGGATCAACTCGACCAGCCGCTCCAGCGCATCGGCGCGATTGGCTTCCTGCGTGCGGTATTGCTGGGCCTTGATAATCAACACGCCATCGCTGGTGATGCGACTGTCACGCAGCGCCAGCAGCCGTTCCTTGTAGAACTCGGGCAAGGACGAGGCCGGAATGTCGAAGCGCAGGTGCATGGCGCTGGAGACCTTATTGACGTTCTGCCCACCGGCGCCTTGCGCGCGGATGGCGGTCAACTCGATCTCGGCATCCGGCAGATGCACATTGTTGGAAATCACCAGCATGGAAAAGCGTCCGTATTCAGAACGCGCAGGATACCGCGAATGAACTGAAAGCATGCGGTCCCTGTAGGAGCGAGGCTTGCCCGCGATAGCAGTGTTGTCAGTCGACATCTTTGTTGCCTGACACGACCCCATCGCGAGCAGGCTCACTCCTACACGGGGGTTGTGTGAAGCCTGAAAATGACAAACCCGGCACATGGCCGGGTTTGTTGTTTCTGCGAGCTGCGCTTACTTCGCGTTTGCAGCCTGCAACGCATGCTGAGCGCTGCGCTTGTTCTTGATCCCGTAGCACACCCACATGAACGCGACCCAAACCGGAATCGCATACACCGAGATCTGGATGCCCGGGATCAACAGCATTACGCCGAGAATGAACACCACGAACGCCAGGCAGACGTAGTTCCCGTATGGGTACCACAGGGCTTTGAATAGCGGCGTCTGCTTGGTCTTGTCCATGTGCTGGCGGAACTTGAAATGCGAGAAGCTGATCATCGCCCAGTTGATCACCAGGGTGGCAACCACCAGCGACATCAGCAGTTCCAGCGCGTTTTGCGGGATCAGGTAGTTCAGCAACACCGCAATCAACGTCACCGCCGCCGAAGCGAGGATCGAACGCACCGGCACGCCGCGCTTGTCGATTTTCGCCAAGGCTTTCGGCGCATCGCCCTGCTCGGCCATGCCCAGCAGCATCCGGCTGTTGCAGTAAGTGCCGCTGTTGTACACCGACAGCGCCGCCGTCAGGACTACGAAGTTGAGGATGTGTGCGGCGGTGTCGCTGCCAAGCATCGAGAACACTTGCACGAACGGGCTGCCGCTGTAGGAATCACCCGACGCATTCAGGGTCGCCAACAGGCTGTCCCATGGCGTCAGCGACAGCAGGATGACCAGCGCACCGATGTAGAAAATCAGGATCCGGTAGATCACCTGGTTGATGGCTTTCGGGATCACGGTTTTCGGCTTGTCGGCTTCTGCTGCGGTGAAACCGAGCATTTCCAGGCCGCCGAAGGAGAACATGATGATCGCCATGGCCATCACCAGGCCGCTAACCCCGTTCGGGAAGAAACCGCCGTGGGCCCACAGGTTGGTCACCGAGGCTTGCGGGCCGCCGTGGCCGCTGACCAGCAGGTAGCTGCCGAGCGCGATCATGCCGACAATCGCCACGACCTTGATGATCGCGAACCAGAACTCGGCCTCGCCAAAGACTTTGACGTTGGCCAGGTTGATCAGGTTGATCAGGACGAAGAAGCCGGCGGCCGAGACCCAGGTCGGAATGTGTGGCGCCCAGTAGTGGATGTATTTGCCGACCGCAGTCAGCTCCGACATGCCCACCAGGATGTACAGGATCCAGCAGTTCCAGCCCGACAGGAAGCCGGCGAACCCGCCCCAGTATTTATGGGCGAAGTGGCTGAAGGAACCCGCCACAGGCTCTTCGACAATCATTTCGCCGAGCTGGCGCATGATCATGAAGGCAATGAAGCCGCAGATGGCGTAGCCGAGGATCATCGACGGGCCGGCAGATTTCAGTACACCGGCCGAGCCCAGGAACAGCCCGGTACCGATCGCGCCACCGAGGGCGATCAGTTGAATATGGCGATTTTTCAGGCCGCGTTTCAGCTCGCCTGAATGCGAGTTTTGTCCACTCATGAAAAGGGTCTCACGCAAGGTTTGATGATGTTCGTTAGACGTTGCTGCTCGGTTGCGATTTCAAGCAGCGCCGATCAAACCCCAGCGAAGGCAAAAGGAGTTCAGCGTTTTTACAACGGTCATGCGTCACCTGTTTGTTTTTATCTGTGACGAAATCGAACCCGACACGCTTGTGGCGCGGCGGAGTGAACAAGGCGGATAGCCTTGAGGTTTGCGCAGATGCGCAGGAGGTCACAGTTAAAACGCGGCGCATTGTACACCTGTAACCCCCTGCTGCCAGACACCGCTGGATCAGCGCGTCGTTTGCCGGGATTGCCTGTGTCCGCCCCGAGGGTCTCGGGCGGCTGCAAAAACTGGGTCAGACCTTTGCGGGTCTTCGACGGGGACGACGAACAAATCGCCCTCGGGGGAGAAGTGGAGATGAGTCACGGCGTTCATTGCGCCTCCTTCTTGTTATGCACCTGCACGACAGGCATGGAGCGCATCTCACCCTGCCAGCGCCGTTGAAACAAGCGAGCCAGAGCCTTGCAGGGTGGTTGAACGACGTGTTTGCGGAAGGATTTCCTTACACACCTTCCGTGGACGTCAATCCAAGGGCTCAGAGGCGATAATCCGTCAGCTTTTCTTTACAAGCCGTAACGCACACTTTCCAAATCAGATCAATCCGTAGGACGACTGCAAATTGACGTTAGGAAGCTTCCTAAGGAAAAGGTCGAGTTAGTTTTTTGTTTTTAATCGATAAACAGGCCCTCAGAAAACAGAATAAAAAGTTCAAACAAATCTAATTTGATTATTTTTTTGCAATTTAAAAAGCTCTGGACTAGGTTTTCAGCGACTTGCCGAGACGCATCGACCGGCAAGTTGGCACGTTATTCAATGACTGAAAAACGCGCCGCTGCACTTACCGAAAAAGTCATCTAGGAGATTCACAATGCAAGCACTTGAAAAAGACTTGGAAACTGAACTGCAACTGGACGATTGGTTTGAAGCACCGACCCATGAAGCCGCCGTTGAAATGATGCAAGCCGATGCGGTTGTTCCGTTCGGCACGGCGATGTGGCCTCTGTAAGGCCCACCCGGCAGGCACGATCCGGCCGGTTGTGCCTGCCACTTTTTCTCGGTTTGTCAGGGAGGACTACATGGATAAGCAACGCGCCATATCGCATTTCCTTTACTACCTCGAACACCACCCTGCCGTTGCCGGCATCAACCCGGCAAAGGTCTTGCTCGGCCACACCGCTGATTACGAGGCACTGACCGGCGCCATCGCCGAACAGGCCAGTGACAGCCAGCCCTTCCGTTTCAGCACCCTGCGCCTGGACATCGAGCCGACAGAAAAGCTGGCCCAGGCGATTGCCGAAAGCGATCTGTACATTTTCTTCTACGACTCTTCCACCCTGCCCAATCCTCGCCCCGACGGCCCGGAGTTTGTCCGTGCGCTGCAAGGTGTAATGGCCGAGAACTGGAAGAAGTCGCTGCTGTTCAAGGATTACGGCGATTACTTCTACGACACTTTCAGCGTCACTCCGCAGCGCATAGCGGGCTTGAACAGCCACTTGATCCAGCGCATGTCTCACGCGACAACGTTGAGTTTCAAAGATGATCACGGCTCGTGGTTTGAAACACCGCTGAACAGCATCAAGAAGTGGACCGACATCAACGGCATCGGCAACTTTGATTTGGCCCCCGGTGAAATTGCCACGCACAGCGAAGCGATCAACGGCCGGGTGAAGTTCATGGGGACCTTCCTCAGCACCATTCCGTTTGCCCGCAAGTACGGGGTGCTGGATTCGCCGCTGGAGTTGTGGATCGAGAACTCGACCATCCACAAGATCGCCACGGAAGTGCCGGGACTGGAACATGATTTCAACAAGTACCTGGAGGCCAATCCGTCGAACCGGCGCATTGAGGAATTGGGAATCGGCACCAATGAAGGCGTGAAGGCGCTGTATGCCCGAAATGCCGGGTTCGAGGAGCGCCATTGCGGGCTGCATCTGGGGTTGGGTGGTGGGGCCAAGGGCAGCCATCATCTGGACCTGATCTTCTCCAGCGGCGTGTTGGCGCTGGATGATGAGCCGGTGTTTGATGGGCGGTTTGTTTTCTAAGCAACATGAACCCTGTGGCGAGGGAGCTTGCTCCCGTTCGACTGCGCAGCAGTCGCAAAACCTGCCGCCACGATTTGCCTGACACACCGGGGTAGAGGGTTTGGGGCCGCTTCGCGACCCAACGGGAGCAAGCTTCCTCGCCACAGGTTTATCTGCATTCTGAAGACCGGCTTTTGCCAGACCAAAAAAAACGCCAACCCGAGGGTTGGCGTTTTTTATTCGGTGCTTACCGATTACTCAGGCTTGCGACGACCAAAGCCCGGACGCTGGCCCGAACCGGCTGGCGCACCACGGCGTTTGCCTGATGGCGCATCCTTGTCGACCAGAACGATGCCTGGGCGCTTCTTCGCCGGTGCCTTGGCCGGGCGCTTGGTGTCGGAAGGACGGTCTGCCACTGGCGTACCGCGACCCGACTCACCACGAGACTCGCCACGACCGGCTGGAGCACCGCGATCACTGCGACCACCACTTGGAGCACCACGGCCTTCGCCACGTTCAGTGCGACCGTTGGCCGGACGCGGCGTGCGTGGACCGCGCTCGCCATCAGCGCGTGGCGCTGCTGGTTTGCGGGCTGGACGCTCGCCTTCGATTTGCGGTTCACGGGAGTCACGCGGCGTAGCAGCGGTCTGGTTGCCGATGGCTGGACGCAACGAACGCACGCGCTCGGTCTTGCCCATTGGACGCGACGATTTACGCTGCATGCGGTCGAGCTTGTCTTTGCTCTTGGCGTTCATTTGCGGCATGGCCACTGGGGTCAGGCCGACTTCAGCACTCAGAATGTCGACTTCGTACTGGCTCATTTCGCGCCAGCGGCCCATCGGCAGGTCGGAGTTGAGGAACACCGGACCGAAACGCACGCGCTTCAGACGGCTGACCACCAGGCCCTGGGATTCCCACAGACGACGAACTTCGCGGTTGCGACCTTCCATCACCACGCAGTGGTACCAATGGTTGAAACCTTCGCCACCAGGTGCTTGCTTGATGTCGGTGAACTTGGCCGGGCCGTCTTCGAGGACGACGCCTGCCTTTAGACGCTCGATCATTTCGTCATCGACTTCACCACGGACACGTACCGCGTATTCACGGTCCATTTCGTAGGACGGGTGCATCAGGCGGTTGGCCAGCTCACCGTCGGTGGTGAACATCAGCAGGCCGGTGGTGTTGATGTCCAGGCGACCGATGTTGATCCAGCGACCTTCTTTCGGGCGCGGCATCTTGTCGAAAACGGTCGGACGGCCTTCCGGATCAAGGCGAGTGCAGATTTCACCGTCGGGCTTGTTGTACATGATCACGCGGCGTACCGACTCGGCGGCTTCTTCGCGCTTGATCACCTTGCCATCAATGGTGATGGCGTCGTGCATGTCGACGCGCTGCCCAAGGGTGGCGTCTTTGCCATTGACCTTGATGCGGCCGTGGCTGATCCAGGCTTCCACGTCACGGCGCGAGCCGACGCCGATACGGGCGAGGACTTTCTGCAGTTTTTCGCCTGCTGGGCCGATTTCCTGGTCGTCTTTCTGGTCGTTGATACTCATCTGGGCACCTCCCGGTGTGGTCTGTTCAGGCGGCCCTGAATTGAGCGTCCTGAAGCGATGTAAAACTGGGTACTTTGGCAAAGGGATCGCCAAAGGGTCGCGAATCATACGCTCATGGAAGCGTTCGCGCATCAGAGACTAGCTGATGAATGGAGACTTACTTGCCTTTCCGCCGACCGGCGGCGCCAAGTTTGATCAACCGCAGCGACGCTTCGGCCAGCACCGTGCGCTTGTCGGACTTGTCGAGTTTCTTCCAGGCCCTGATCTCGCGCTTGCTGCGGCCGCAGCCGAGGCAGATGTCATCGGTGAATTTGCAGACGCTGATGCAGGGGTCTTTGGTTGAGCTCATCAAATTCTCTAGGCAACACAGAACCCCTGTAGGAGCGAGCCTGCTCGTGATGAGGGAGTGTCAATCGACATCGTTTTGCCTGACCCACCGCTATCGCGAACAGGCTCACTCCCTCAGGGGGAATCGGCGTCCGGGTCAGTCGTCGAATTCGCGGCGTTCGGCTTCGATGGCTTCGGCCAGAGCCCGGGCTTCGGCCTCTTCGTCGCTCAATTCGGGTTCGGGTTTGTGCTGTTCGAGGGCAGCCACAGCAGCCAGAAGTTTCTCCCGCGCTTCGGCGACACCCAGCACGTCATCTTCCAACTCTTCTTCCGGTTCTTCTTCGACTGTGGCTTCAGGCTCGACCTGAAGTTCAACTTCGATTTCAGGCTCAGGCTGATCCAGCACCTCTTCGGAATCCGTCACCGCACTATCACGCAGGATGTCATCGAAGTCGGTCTTGAGCCCCTCTTCCATGGTGTCCAGTTCCAGCAACAGCGTATGGAAACTGGTCTCCTCCTTGGGTTCTTCCGGTTCGGCACTGGCATCCGCCAGTTCCTGCAAGCCTGCCGGTACCGGCGCGTCGTCAAAATCGAGCACCGGATCAGGCTCCAGCTCTCGCAACTCAGCCAGTGGCGGCAAATCGTCGAGGTTCTTCAGGTTGAAGTGGTCGAGAAACGCCTTGGTGGTGGCGAACATCGCCGGTTTGCCAGGCACGTCGCGGTACCCGACGATACGAATCCACTCGCGTTCCAGCAGGGTCTTGACGATGTGACTGTTGACCGCCACGCCCCGCACGTCTTCGATCTCGCCACGGGTGATCGGCTGGCGATAGGCGATCAAGGCGATGGTTTCGAGCATGGCGCGGGAATAACGCTGCGGGCGTTCTTCCCACAAACGGCCTACCCACGGCGAGAACTTTTCGCGGATCTGCAGGCGATACCCGGAGGCCACTTCCTTCAGCTCGAAGGCGCGTCCGTCGCAGGACTTGGCCAGAATCGTCAGGGCTTTCTTGAAGACTGGCGGCTCAGGGCGCTCGCCCTCTTCGAAGAGTTCGAACAGGCGTTCAAGCGATTGCGGTTTTCCCGAGGCCAACAGAAAGGCTTCAAGCAATGGCGCCAGCTCGCGGGGTTCAGTCAGGTTCATGATTCAACTCGTTATTCGGCTCGGGCTCGCACGTGGATCGCCGCGAACGGCTCATTCTGCACCAGCTCGACCAAAGATTCCTTGACCAGTTCGAGGATCGCCATAAAGGTCACCACCACCCCCAGACGTCCTTCTTCAGCGGTGAACAGCTCGACAAAGGGCACGAAACCGCCGCCCTTGAGCCGGTCCAGCACATCGCTCATGCGTTCGCGGGTGGACAATGCCTCGCGACTGACCTGGTGACTTTCGAACATGTCGCCACGGCGCAGGACCTCGGCCATGGACAGCAGCAGCTCTGACAAACGCACGTCCGGCAACAGCTTGCGCGCCCGCGCTTCCGGGGCATCCAGTTTAGGCACCACCACGTCACGCCCGACGCGAGTCAGGCCATCGATGCCTTCGGCCGCCGCCTTGAAGCGTTCGTATTCCTGCAAGCGACGGATCAGTTCGGCGCGCGGGTCATCTTCTTCGTCTTCGATGGTTTCGGCCCGCGGCAACAGCATCCGCGACTTGATCTCGGCCAGCATCGCGGCCATCACCAGGTACTCGGCGGCCAGTTCCAGGCGCACCGACTGCATCAGCTCGACATAGCCCATGTACTGGCGAGTGATTTCCGCCACGGGAATGTCGAGGATGTTGATGTTCTGCTTGCGGATCAGGTACAGCAGCAGGTCGAGGGGCCCCTCGAAGGCTTCGAGAAACACTTCGAGCGCATCCGGCGGGATGTACAGGTCCAGCGGCATTTCCATGACCGCCTGGCCATAGACCATGGCGAAGGGCAGCTCTTGCTGGGCGCCGGCCTGACTGTCGACAACGGGTTCTACTGCAGACATCTACGCCTCGGCCATGAACGGCGTAGGGTCGCCGCAACCGACGCGGATCACTTCCGGCTCGCCGTCGGCGAGGTTGATCACGGTGGACGCCTTGATCCCGCCGAAACCGCCATCGATGATCAGGTCGACCTGATGCTCAAGCAATTGGCGCATTTCGTAAGGATCGCTCATCGGATCGGTGTCGCCGGGCATGATCAGGGTCACGCTCATCAAGGGCTCGCCGAGTTCTTCCAGCAGCGCCAGGGCAATCGGATGGCTCGGCACCCGCAGGCCGATGGTGCGTTTTTTCGGGTGCAACAACAGCCGCGGGACTTCGCGGGTGGCGTTGAGAATGAAGGTGTAAGGCCCCGGCAGGTGCGCCTTGAGCAAGCGGAAGGTGCCCGTGTCGATCTTGGCGAACACCCCCAGTTGCGACAGGTCGCTGCAAATCAGCGCGAAGTTGTGCTTTTCATCCAGCCCACGCAAACGGCGCACGCGATCCACGGCATTCTTGTCGCCGATCTGGCAACCAATGGCGTAGGACGAGTCTGTGGGATAAATCACCACCCCGCCGCCACGGATGATTTCGACAGCCTGTTTGATCAGGCGCGCTTGCGGGTTTTCCGGATGAATCTGGAAAAATTGACTCACATTCTCTACCTGTTCAGACGGCGGCAATAATTGGGTCATGTTTGAATCGACACCACAGTGGTGGCAGATCCTCCGGGAGCGGGCGGTACTCGCCGATCTCGGACCAGCCTCCAGGGCCATGAAAATCACTGCCGGCGCTGACCAGCAGACCGAACTCGCGGGCAAGAATCGCCAGGCTGCCCACTTGCTCGGCGGGCTGATGGCCATTGACCACTTCAATTGCGTGGCCCCCGGCTTGAATATAGTCAGAAATCAGGCGGCGACGCTTGCTGCGAGTGAAATCGTAGTGCCACGGATGCGCCAGGCTGACCCAGGCTTTCGCGGCTCGTAGCGTTTCGACCGTGTCTTCCAGGGTCGGCCAATGCTGCTTGACGTCGCCCAGCTTGCCGGCGCCCAGCCATTTACGGAACGCTTCAGCGCGATCCTTGACGAAACCTTCACGCACCATCCAGTCGGCGAAATGCGGACGGGCCGGCGCATTGCCGCTGTCGCCCAGTTCCTGCTGGATCGCCCGGGCACCTTCCAGCGCGCCGGGCATGCCTTTCAATGCCAGCTTGCGGCTTATTTCTTCGGACCTTAGCCAGCGGCCATCGTGCAATTTAGCGATCGCCTCGACCAACGGTTCGGCATTGACATCAAATCCGTAGCCGAGCACATGAATGGTCGCGCCGCCCCAGGTGCAGGACAATTCGACGCCGTTGACCAGTTGCATCCCCAGCGAGGTCGCCGCACTGCGGGCCTCATCGAGGCCCTCGAGGGTGTCGTGATCGGTCAAGGCCAGGACTCGCACGCCTTTCTCGAACGCACGTGCCACCAGGACAGCAGGCGCGAGAGCGCCATCGGAGGCGGTGCTATGGCAGTGCAAATCAACATTCACGGGGATGTGTTACCTCAAATCAGCTGGCGCTATCGCGCGCCCATATGTTTGTTATTATGCCGCCACATCCTGCTTCTGGCTGCCACTGTGAAACAATTCATCGATTTCATCCCGCTCCTGCTGTTTTTCATCGTTTTCAAAATTGATCCACGGGTCGTCGACATCGGCGGTCATCAACTGACTGTAGGCGGTATTTACAGCGCCACCGCGATGCTGATCATCAGCTCCCTGGTGGTTTACGGTGCGCTGTTCATCAAGCAGCGCAAGCTGGAAAAGAGCCAATGGCTGACCCTCATCGCCTGCCTGGTCTTCGGTAGCCTGACCCTGGCGTTCCACAGCGAAACCTTCCTGAAGTGGAAAGCGCCGGTGGTCAACTGGCTGTTCGCCCTGGCGTTCATTGGCAGCCACTTCATCGGCGAGCAACTGCTGATCAAGCGCATCATGGGCCACGCACTGACCCTGCCGGACCAGGTCTGGACGCGACTGAACATCGCCTGGATCGGCTTTTTCCTGTTTTGCGGTGCTGCCAACCTGTTCGTCGCGTTCACGTTCCAGAGCTACTGGGTCGACTTCAAAGTCTTCGGCAGCCTGGGCATGACGTTGCTGTTCCTGGTCGCACAGGGCATTTACTTGTCCCGTCACCTGCACGACGCCGATACCACCACGCCAAAAACCGAGGACTGACATGCTTTACGCAATCATTGCCACAGACGTCGCCAACTCCCTGGAAGCCCGCCTGGCCGCTCGGCCTGCCCACCTTGAGCGCCTGCAAGTGCTCAAGGGCGAAGGTCGTATCGTATTGGCCGGCCCGCACCCGGCGGTCGACAGCAATGATCCGGGCGCGGCGGGTTTCACCGGCAGCCTGATCGTCGCCGAGTTCGATTCCCTGAGCGCCGCCCAGGCCTGGGCAGATGCGGATCCGTACATCGCTGCGGGCGTCTACGCCAACGTTTCGGTCAAGCCGTTCAAGCAAGTCCTGCCGTAAATCGCGCCCGCGCGATGAACCTTGCCGGTTCATCGCGCGCTCAACGCTCATTATTCTCGTTCGCCGGCCGACAACCTGCCCAATACTCGTATTGGAATCAGGAGTGGCGATGCGCAAAGGTCCGTTGTGTCTGATGTTGGTGACGTTGTCGATGGTAGCGCCGGCCCATGGTGAAGAAAGCGCCGAGGGCGGCAGTACGACGCCGCTGTCGCTGAGCGCCGGCAGCCAGATCACCGAGTTGCAGCAGCGCTTGAAGGTAAGCGAGCAGCAACGGGAAGAACTGAGCAAACAACTGCAAAATACCGACAGTGAACGCGAAAGCGCTCAGCTGGGCCGGTTGCGCCAAGAGAACCAGCGCCTCAAGCTGCAACTCAAGGAAGCCCAGGCGAGCAATCCGCTGCCACGTCTGCTGACTGATCAGCAGCAATGGTTCGTTATCGGTGGTGGAGTTGCGCTATTGGCCCTGCTCTGCGGTATCTTCGCCAGTGGTGCCACCAGAAAACGTCGGCAATGGCTAAATTGAGTGAGTAATGAGCGAGCTGTTATTAATTGATGATGACCAGGAGCTGTGCGAGCTCCTGAGCAGTTGGCTGAGCCAGGAAGGCTTTCAGGTCCGTGCCTGCCACGACGGCCAGAGTGCTCGCCGTGCGCTGGCCGAAACCTCCCCTGCCGCCGTGGTGCTGGACGTGATGCTGCCGGATGGCAGCGGTCTGGAATTGCTCAAGCAATTGCGCAGCGACCATCCGGACCTGCCGGTGCTGATGCTGTCTGCGCGTGGCGAACCACTGGATCGCATCCTCGGCCTGGAACTCGGCGCCGACGATTACCTGGCCAAGCCGTGCGACCCGAGGGAACTGACAGCCCGTCTGCGCGCCGTACTGCGCCGCAGTCATCCGACGGCGGTGTCCAGCCAGCTCGAACTGGGCGACCTGTGCTTCAGCCCGGTGCGTGGCGTGGTCAGCATCGACGAACAGGAATTCACCCTCACCGTCTCCGAAAGCCGTCTGCTCGAAGCCCTGCTCAAGCAACCCGGCGAGCCGCTGGACAAACAGGACCTGGCGCAAATCGCCCTCGGCCGCAAGCTGACCCTGTACGACCGCAGCCTGGACATGCACGTCAGCAACCTGCGCAAAAAAATCGGCCCACACCCCGACGGCCGCCCACGCATCGTTGCCCTGCGTAGCCGCGGTTACTACTACAGCCTCTGAACACCTGGAAGAACCGGATGGGAGCAAACCTGTGGCGAGGGAGCTTGCTCCCGCTGGACTGCGCAGCAGGCCTTCTTTTGGGGCCGCTTCGCAGCCCGACGGGAGCAAGCTCCCTCGCCACAGGTCACTGCCAGCAAAGTTTGTAAGGACGCCACGAAATCGTCTTTACCCAAGCTTTACGCTCCGCTGACCGCCGCTGACCTTGATCTGCGTATTCTGAACTCATCCGGAACGTACCGGGAACGAGACAAGGAGATTCACCATGCGCAAGACTCTTATCGCTCTGATGTTCGCTGCCGCCCTGCCGACCGTTGCCATGGCCATGCCTGAAGGTTCCGGCCCGATGGATGGCCCGATGGACGGCCCGCGCCACGGCGGTCAGATGCACGGCATGCACGGTAAAGGCCCGTACAGCCAGCTGGACCTGAGCCGCGAACAGCGTGAGCAGATCCGCAAAATCATGGGCGAGCAGATGCACGAGCGTAAGCAAGTGGTCGAGAAGTACCTGGAGAAACTCTCGCCGGCCGACCAGAAAGCCATGAAAGATGAAATGGCCGCCAACCACAAAAAAGCCGAAGCCGATGTCCGTGGCCTGCTGAAACCGGATCAACAGAAGAAATTCGACGAGATCCAGAAGAAGAAGGCTGAGCGCCGCGCCGAATGGGCCGAATTCAAGGCGTGGAAAGCGCAACAACCGCAAAAAGCGCAATAATGCACTGACCCCGGACCCGACGGCTAACCCCGTCGGGTCTTTTGCCATTGTAGGACCTGGCGGTGCGGGCAAGTTGGATCGCCGTACCGCTCGCCCCTACAGGTCGGCCCGCTCCCACATGGGATTTGTGATCGTTTGAGGATTTTCTGTGCGCTCATTGTTCTGGCGTATCCTGGCCAGCTTCTGGCTGGCCATCACTCTGGTTGCAGGGCTTTCCATTCTGTTGGGGCACATGCTCAACCAGGACGCGTGGATTCTCAGCCGCCACCCGGGCCTCAACACCCTGGCCGAACAGTGGACGCAAACCTACGAAGCCCAAGGTGAGGAAGCGGCCCAGGACATTCTGGAACAGCGCAAGCGCCAGTATCACATTGACGTTCAGGTGCTCAACGAGAGCGGCGACCCGGTGGTGCGCGGTACCTTTCCCCGGCGTGCGGCGGCTTTCGAAGCACGGCAGAACAACGACGATCGCCGCCTGCCGTGGCGACGCCTGACCGACGAATACACCAGCGCCAAGACCGGCGACACCTACCTGCTTATCTACCGCATCCCGCACCCGGAACTGGACGCCTGGCACCGCGAAAGCCTGCTCTGGCCGCTAAGTGCGCTGGGCATTGCGCTGGTGGTGCTGACCCTCTTCAGCCTGTTCGTGACCTTGTCCATCACTCGCCCGCTGAACCGCTTGCGCGGCGCGGTGCATGACCTTGGGCAAACCACCTATCAGCAGAACAGCCTGGTGAAACTGGCCAACCGGCGCGACGAATTTGGTGTATTGGCCAACGACTTCAACCGCATGGGTGCGCGCCTGCAAAGTCTGATCGGCAGCCAGCGACAGTTACTGCGCGACGTATCCCATGAACTGCGTTCACCGCTGGCGCGACTGCGCATTGCCTTGGCACTGGCCGAACGGGCCACCCCCGAAGAACGGGAGAAGCTCGCGCCACGCTTGACCCGTGAGTGCGATCGACTAGAGGCCTTGATCAGTGAAATCCTGGTACTGGCACGGGTCGATGCCGACAACGCCAGCGCTGAAGAAGTGGATCTGAACGCGCTGCTCAATACGCTGCAAAAAGATGCGCAATTGGCTTCACCGGAGCAGACCGTTCACCTCGACGCCGAACCGCAGCTGAACCTCAAAGGCTGGCCGACGATGATCGAGCGTGCCGTCGATAACCTGCTGCGCAATGCCCAGCGCTTCAATCCCGCAGGGCAGCCGATTGAAATGCAGGCGGTGCGCCAGGGCGAGCGGATTGTGGTCAGCGTCAGGGACCATGGGCCCGGTGTCGATGCCGAGCATTTGAACCTGCTGGGTGAGCCGTTCTATCGGGCGCCGGGGCAGACGGCAGCCGGACATGGCTTGGGATTGGCGATTGCGCGACGCGCGGCAGAACGGCATGGCGGGAGCCTGGTGCTGGCCAATCACCCGCAAGGCGGGTTCATCGCCAGCCTGGAATTACCGTTGGTGCCCGGTGCCGTCGTCCAGCCTTGAAAGCTTCGCGGGCAAGCCTCGCTCCTACAGGTCCTATGCCGAACACACTATCGAGGCACTGATCGTTCCCACGCGCGTGGGAACGATCCTTACTGACCGGGCCAGGCGCTGACGAACTCGGCCAGGTCAACCTTCTCGGCCACGCGCGGTTCTTTCTGCGGTGTGCCCAGGTACAGGAAGGCGATCACCTCTTCTCCTTCCGCCAACCCCAGCCCCTTGGCTACATGCGCCGAATAGGCCAGATCCCCTGTGCGCCACACCGCGCCAATGCCTTGCGCGTAAGCGGCCAGCAGAATCCCGTGAGCGGCACATCCTGCCGCCAGCAATTGCTCGGATTTCGGGTATTTGACGTGGTCCTGCAACCGCGCGATCACCACAACCACCAGCGGTGCGCGCAACGGACCGTTACGTGCCTTGTCCAGCGCCGCCTCGGACACTTCGCTGTCTTGCAGCTTCGCCGCTTCGGCCAGCAACTCGCCCATTTGCTCGCGCGCCGCACCTTCGACTGTCAGGAAGCGCCAAGGCTGCAGGTGGCCGTGGTCCGGCGCACGCATCGCGGCAGAAAACAGCACTTCGCGCTGTTCTGCGGTGGGTGCCGGTTCGAGCAGTCGTGGAACGGAAACACGGTTGAGCAAAGCGTCGAGAGCCTGCATCGGCCACCTCCTGAAAAATATGTGCGGCTATTCTAGCGGTATCTGGCGCGGGGATGCCGGTTTACATGCCCTGCCTCGCAGGTAGAATAGCGGCCTTCCCTTCTTCAGCCCGAGCGGACTTCATGGCGTTGCCGACCTTACGGATTATTGGTTTCATCATCGGCATCTTCCTGATCACGCTGGCCATCGCCATGGTCGTGCCCATGGCCACCCTGGTGATTTTCGAGCGCACGAGCGATCTGCCGTCGTTCCTCTGGGCGAGCATGATTACCTTCGTCGCGGGTTTGGCCCTGGTCATCCCCGGCCGGCCCGAACACATACACTTGCGCCCGCGGGACATGTACTTGCTGACCGTCAGCAGCTGGCTGGTGGTCTGCGTCTTTGCCGCGCTGCCGTTCTTGCTGACCCAGCACATCAGCTACACCGACTCGTTCTTCGAAAGCATGTCCGGTATCACGGCCACCGGCTCAACCGTACTCAACCACCTCGACGACATGTCCCCCGGCATCCTGATGTGGCGCTCGTTGTTGCACTGGATCGGCGGGATCGGCTTTATCGGCATGGCGGTGGCCATTCTGCCGCTGCTGCGCATCGGTGGCATGCGGCTGTTCCAGACCGAGTCGTCGGACCGTTCCGAAAAGGTCATGCCCCGTTCGCACATGGTGGCGCGTTTGATCGTCGCGGCTTATGTGGGCATCACTATTCTCGGCAGCCTGGCGTTCTGGTGGGCCGGAATGAGCCCGTTCGATGCGATCAACCACGCGATGTCAGCGATTTCCACCGGAGGTTTCTCAACGTCCGACCAGTCCCTGGCCAAGTGGACACAACCGGCGGTGCACTGGGTGGCGATTGTCATCATGATTCTCGGCAGCCTGCCATTCACCCTGTACGTGGCGACCTTGCGCGGTAACCGTCGAGCGTTGATCAAGGATCAGCAGGTGCAAGGCTTGCTCGGCATGTTGCTGGTGACCTGGCTGGTGCTCGGCACCTGGTACTGGTGGACCACCCAGCTGCATTGGCTTGAAGCGTTGCGACATGTAGCGCTGAACGTGACTTCGATCGTCACCACGACAGGATTTGCACTGGGGGACTACAGCCTCTGGGGCAACTTCTCGCTGATGCTGTTCTTCTATCTGGGGTTTGTCGGCGGTTGCTCAGGCTCGACGGCTGGCGGGATCAAGATTTTCCGTTTCCAGGTCGCCTACATCCTGCTCAAGGCCAACCTTAACCAATTGATTCATCCGCGCGCGGTGATCAAGCAGAAGTACAACGGCCATCGTCTCGACGAAGAGATCGTGCGTTCGATCCTGACCTTCTCGTTCTTCTTCGCCATCACCATCTGCGTGATTGCCTTGCTGCTGTCGCTGCTCGGCGTCGACTGGATGACCGCCCTGACCGGCGCCGCCAGCACCGTGTCCGGTGTCGGTCCTGGCCTGGGCGAGACCATTGGCCCGGCGGGCAACTTCGCCACCTTGCCGGACGCTGCCAAGTGGATTCTCTCGTTCGGCATGCTGCTGGGCCGACTGGAGATCATTACGGTGTTTGTTCTGTGTATTCCTGCGTTCTGGCGGCACTGACCAGCGCCGGCGTTTCCATCAGCCGCGCCCGGTACTCGCCGGGCGTGGCGTCGAACCAGCGTCGAAAGGCGCGGAAGAAGTTGCTCGGATCGGCAAACCCCAACAGGTAGGCAATTTCCAGCAGGGTCATGGTGGGTTGCGCCAGGTACTGCTCGGCCAGTTCACGTCGCGTGTCGTCGAGCAAGGTTTGAAAACTCGTGCCTTCTTCCTGCAAACGGCGTTGCAAGGTGCGTTGCGACAGGTGCAGCGTCTGCGCCACCGTATCGCGCTTGGGTTCGCCCTGGGGCAGCAAACGGCACAGCACCTGGCGCGCCTTGTGGGTCACGCGGCTCTCGGAAAACCGCGCCAGGTACTCGCCGGCAAACCGGTCGTGCAACAGTGCCATCGCCTCGTTGGCCGTCGGCAGCGGCGCCTCCATGTCGGCGCGTTCGAAGATCAAGGCGTCATAGGGCGCGTTGAACACCAACGGCGCATGGAACGCTTGTTTATAGGGTTCGAGATCGACAGGCTGATCGCCCTGGATCAACACCTTGCGCGGTTGCAACGTGCGCCCGGTCAACCAGCCACACAGCGCCAGCGCGCAGGCCAGCGACGCTTCGGCGCTCTGTCGGGTCGGCGGCAAGTGATCGCCATGCACCGTCAGAATCAGCGCATAACCTTCATCCAGCAGTCGGAAACTCAGGTCGGCACTTTCGGCGATGATCCGCTGATAACGCACCAGCCGCTGAAAGCCTTCGGCCAGGGTCTGACTGGACATCAGTGCGTAGCCAGCCACATGGAAGGACGCCGGTCGCACCACCTTGCCCATGTTCAGGCCAATCGCCGGGTTGCCGGACAGCTCGACCGCGCGCTGCCACAGGCGTGTCATGGAGTCTTGCGGGAAGCGCGCATCCGGATCATCCAGAGACGCGTAGTCGAGCCCCAGCTGCTTGAACAGAACCCGGCAATCCAGGCCGTCCATCTCCAGTGCTTTGACAATCCCCATCGCCCAGCTTGCAGAAGTCGTTCGTTCGCTCATGGCGTTTTCTTACTGTTTTGTGAGCCGTCTACCGCGGCAAGTTTTCGAAGGATACTAAAGTGGCGCCCATTGTCACTGGCTGATGCCAATGATCACTCTAGACTCAAATAAGCTACCCGCAGAACAACTTGCAATCAGAACAACAACCACAGAGATCGCAGTCGTGGAAAACGTCAAACGTTTCAACAGTTTCGCTGAGTTTTACCCGTACTACCTCAGTGAACACAGCAACAGCACCTGTCGACGATTGCATTTTATCGGCACCAGCCTGGTCATCTTCATTCTGGCGCTGACCATCGGCAAAGGTGCCTGGTTGATGTTGCTCGCCTTGCCGCTGGCGGGTTACAGCTTCGCCTGGGTCGGGCATTTCTTTTTCGAGAAGAACCGTCCCGCCACGTTTCAGCATCCTCTTTATAGCCTGCTCGGCGACTTTGTCATGTACCGCGACATGATTCTGGGTCGCGTGCCCTTCTAGGCTCCACTGGCCATCAAAGCGTCCTGCGCAGCCAGTGCGATGCTGGATCCAAGTCCTACACTCAAGACATCCCTTTCGATTAGAACAAGAGGATAGCTGATGAACGCCAATGCACGATTCACCCACATGCAGGATGGCACGCAGGAAGACTGGGCGATCATCGCCGCCGACTTCAGTGCCTACGCCAGGCAGTTGCCGTCACGGATTGTGGCGCACCTGAAATTGCTGGAGGGTGATTCTGGCGGCTTCCCGGTGGATCGGCTGACCCATTCCCTGCAGACCGCCAGCCGTGCCTGGCGCGATGGCCGGGATGAAGAATACGTGGTCTGCGCGCTGCTTCACGACATCGGCGACACGCTCGGTTCCTACAACCATCCGGACATCGCCGCGGCGATCCTCAAGCCGTTCGTCAGTGCCGAAAACCTGTGGATGGTGGAGGAGCATGGGATATTCCAGGGGTATTACTTCTTCCATCACCTGGGAATGGATCGGCATCTGCGCGAACAATTCAGCGGGCATCCGCAGTATCAGGCGACCATCGAGTTCTGCGCCAAATATGACGCGGCGGCGTTTGATCCGGCTTACGAGACGTTACCGCTGAGCTTCTTTGAGCCAATGATGGAGCGCTTGTTTGCGCAACCGAAGCATTCGATCTACAAGGCGGCGATGGAAGAATATTCGCCAGCCTGACAGATCCGGGGGGACCGCTGCGCGGTCCATCGCGAGCAGGCTCGCTCCCACAGGTGTCAGAGTCCGTTCAGGTCAATACGGTCAAAATTGTGGGCGCGTGCCTGTTCGCGATGGGGCCAGTCCAGGCACGCTGACTTTTATGCCGGCTCTGCGATCTTCAAGGCTTTCAATTCGGCCTCCCGCGCCTGGGCATCCGCCAACCGGTACAACTCGATCGACCCGTCCCAATGCTCGATCAACGCCGTGCACGACTCCACCCAATCCCCGCAATTGAGGTAATCCACCCCGCCGACCTTGCGAATCTCGGCATGGTGAATGTGCCCGCACACCACCCCATGCAACTCGCGTTTGACGCACTCGTGGGCGATGGCTTCTTCAAAGTCGCTGATAAAACTGACTGCCGTTTTCACCTTGTGTTTGAGGTAGGCCGACAGCGACCAGTAGCCGTAGCCATAACGCGCGCGCCAGTGATTCAGCCAACGGTTGAGGGTCAGGGTGAATTCGTAGGCCGAGTCGCCGAGAAAGGCCAGCCAGCGGTGATACCGGGTAATCACGTCAAACTGGTCGCCGTGGATCACCAGAAGATGGCGGCCATCGGCGGTCACATGCACCGCTTCGTCCACCAGTTGGATGTTGCCCAGGATAAGCTTCGAATAGCGGCGCAGGAATTCGTCGTGATTGCCGGTGACATAGATCACCTCGGTGCCGCGCTTACTCATGGTCAGCAGGCGGCGAATCACGTTGGTGTGCGCCTGAGGCCAGTACATGCCGCCGCGCAGTTTCCAGCCATCGATGATGTCGCCGACCAGGTAGATCTTGTCCGCGTGGTAGCCCTTGAGAAACTGCGACAGGTGTTCGGCCTGGCAGTCCCGGGTGCCCAGATGCACGTCGGAAATCCACAAGGTCCGCACACGTTGCTTACGGCTGGGTTTGGCGAGCTCGGCGCTGGTCATTGGCAACCCTCAGGACAAGTTTTGGCAAGCTTGCGCGGTTCGGGTTAATGGCCCATGACAGCCGCGAGTCAATCCTGTGACAACACCCGGCCGGTGTAGACTGGCCGCATCTTGACCGGGAGACCTGCGATGAGACCGATCCTCACGCTGCGCCAATACACCAAGGACCTGATCGTCCACAGCCACGACCACGCACAACTGGTGTTCGGGTTGTCGGGTGCGCTGGACTTCGAGGTCGACGGGCATGGTAGCCAGGTGGTTCAGCAGAGTTTCGTGGTGGTGCCGTCGGGCTTTCATCACGCCTGCGGCAGCAGCAATGGCAGCCGCTGCCTGGTGCTGGATATACCGAGTGACCAATGGGTTTCGCAGTCCCTTGGCGATCACGCCGATGCCAGCCGCCGTTTACTCGACAACGCTGGGCGCCTGCCGCTGGATGCCGGGCAAAGCCATTTGGTGAGTTGGCTGGCGGGCAGCCAGGTCAGTGACCCGTTGATTGCCCAGCAAGGCGCGGTGCTGTTATTGGCCAGCCTCAATAACGCCAAGCCTGAAATCGTGGGCGGTCGCCGTCTGCCATATGCGGCGTTGAATGCGCATATCGATCAGTACGCGGCGTATCCATTGCAGGTCGCCGACCTGGCGCGCGTTGCCGGGCTGTCCAGCGCCCGATTGCATGCGCGGTTTGTCGCTGAGTGCGGGCAGACGCCGATGGATTACATCCGCAGCCGGCGGCTGCATAGTGCGGTAAGACTGCTGCGCGATTCGCCATTGCCCATCGGCGAGATTGCCAGTCGGGTCGGTTACAGTTCTCAGAGTGCCTTTGCCGCAGCGGTGTTGCGCGAGTTTAGTAAGACTCCGGGCGAACTGCGGCGCGAGGCTGGCGACAAAAGTCGATAGTCTGCCGACAGACTCAGCGAGTATGGCGCGGTTCAATGTCCCCCTCTGTTTGTCTTGTTGTTAAGGATCGCAATGACTCCCCGTACCGCCCTTGGCGCCCTGCATATCGGCGCATTGATGTTCGGCCTGACCGGTGTGTTCGGCAAACTCGCTGCCGCCTCGCCCGCGGTCATCGTGTTTGGTCGCGCGGCATTTGCGGTACTCGCCCTGGCGGTGTTCGCGCGGTTTGCCAGCAGGACGCGCTGGTACAAACTCGAAGCGCAGGACTGGCGCCGTCTGCTTCTCAGTGGCTTGCTGCTGGCCGGGCATTGGGTGAGTTTTTTCATTGCGGTTAAAGTCGCCGGAGTGGCGATAGCGACCCTGGGTTTCGCCAGCTTCCCGGCGTTTACCGTGATCCTCGAAGGGGTCATATTCCGGGAGCGGATCCGCGCCAATGAAATTCTGTTGGTGGTACTGGTGAGTGTCGGGCTGGTGCTGGTCACGCCGGACTTCGATCTGGCAAGTGGCGCCACCACGGGCCTGCTCTGGGCGATCGGTTCAGGCTTGCTGTTCGCCCTGCTGTCGCTGACCAACCGCGCCAGCTCCGGCAGAATCCCGCCGGTGCAGGCCGCGCTGTGTCAGAACGTGGTGGTCGCGCTGTGCCTTCTGCCGGTGGCGGTGCCGCAGTTGAGCGACGTCCGCGCCATCGACTGGCTGTGGATCGGTTTGCTCGGGGTGTTCTGCACCGGCGTCGCTCACAGTCTGTTCGTCGCCAGCCTGGCGGTGATCAAGGCGCGCACCGCCGCCGTGGTGTTCGCACTGGAACCGGTGTATGGCATCACCGTGGCCTGGTTGTTGTTCGATGAAAACCCGACGTTGCGCATGCTGCTTGGTGGCGCCTTGATCATCGTCGCGATTGTGGTCTCCAGCAGACTGTCCGGTTCAAGCAAAAAGACCGTGGCAGCCGAAGCCGCATCTCACTGAGTGCGGTCGTTGTGGCCGAGGTCGCGGTCCGGGTCGATCTGATCGCGGACCCGCTGCTTTAGCACCTTGGCTTCCGGGAAACCGCCGTCGGCCTTGCGCTCCCAGAGCTGCACCTCGTCACAAAAAATATGGAAAACCCCACCAGTGCCGGGCACCAGCGACACTTTGCCCAAGTCGTCGCCGAAGGTGCTCAGCAGCTCCTGGGCCAGCCAGGCCGCACGCAACAGCCATTGGCATTGCGTGCAGTAGGTGATGATGATTTCCGGTTTATGCGTGGTCATGACGGACAAGACTCCTGAGCCAGAGGGCGCCGCTATAGTAGTGGCTCAGCGGATCCCGGCCAACAGGCTCCGGGCGGTTTGCTTGAGCGGCTCATCGCCCTCCTTGAGCAGCTCGTTGAGCAGTTCGATGGCGCTGTCCAGGTCGCCATCATCGATGCAGGTCTGGGCTTGTTCCAGTTTACCGGCATTGGTCGGCTCGACAGGCTCCAAGGTCAGGGAGTCAAGCTCCAAGGACTGACCGGGATCGCTGAACTCGTCGAGAAAATCGTCGCTCAGCGCCTGTGAGTCCGGTTCGGCGACCCACTCAAGCTCTGGCTCATCCAGCGTCGGCTCTTCAGGCATCTCGAATACCTCGGGCAACACGTGCAGATTCGAGGTGAACGCCGGCTCTACGGCCTTGGGTGATTCGCCTGAAGGTTTAGCGTTGTCGAAAGGGCTGATCAGGTCCCAGCTGGAATCCATGGACAGGTCATCCAGATTCAACTGGAACTCGTCGGCAGGTGCCGCTTGCGCGGAAGTGATGCCTGCCACGGCTGCCGCTGGTGCCGCTGGTGCCGCTGGTGCCGCTGGTGCCGCTGGTGCCGCATTGCTCAGTTTCGGGTGGCGGGCGCGGATGTCCTCAAGCTTTTTTTCGTCGAACCCGCCGTCACGCAGGTTTTTTTCCTGTGCGTCATAGGCGGGAACATCCCCCTGTTTGCCGAGGATTTCCAGCAGTTGCACGCCCAGATCCGTGCGCTGCGGTTCCTTGACCAATGCTTCTCGCAACAACCCTGCGGCTTCGGAAAAACGGCCATACGCCAGGTAGATGCCGACCCCTTCGAGCACATCGCCTGTCGGCGTCTCTTCACGATGATCCGGAGCGGGTTTCAGCATGGGCTGTTGCACCGACGGGTGCGCCGCACGCTCAAGCCCCGGCTCCTGTTTCAAGGGTGAAACGGGCAAAACGGGCAAAACGGGCGAAGGCTCGGGTAACGCCTGAACCTGCTGGCGTTGACGTCGAACAAACAGCCCCAGCAATACCAGCGCGATCAGCGCCAGCAAGCCGATAATCAGCGGCCAATGGCTGGCTTCGGGCTCTTCAACAACGACGGGGGCAGGTGCCACCGCTACCGGAGTCACCGGCGGCGCCTGATTGACCTCCGACAGACGGGTTTGCAGTTCGCTCACCTGTTTCTTCTGGCCGGCGATCTGTTCATCCTGAGCCTGAAGCTTTGCATTCAACTCATCGATGGTTTTTTGCAGCTGCTGGTTTTGCAACACGCTGGCGGCCAGTTGTTCGGCGGCAGGATCGGTGGCAGGTTGCACGACGGCCGGCGCCGGTGCGGACTTCTTCGCCGCCGGTGCCGGCGCAGTGGCCGGTTTGACGCTCGGGAATGGAGAGTTCTGTGGGCTGGCGGCAGGTTCGTCTTCTGCCGGCACGATCCCCGGTGAACCCGGCGGATCGATCAGCACCGTGTACTCGCGCAGCAAGCGCCCATTGGGCTGATTGAGCTGCACCAGGAAATTCAGGAAAGGTTCGTTGACCGGTTTGTTGGAGGTCACCCGGATCAGGCTGCGATTGCCCCGCAGGACCGGCGTGAACTTCAGGTCGTTGAGGAAGAACACCCGATCGACGCCAGCGCGGGTGAATTCCTCCGCTGTCGCTAGGCTGATCGAGAGTTCGCCCTCCTCCAGCCCGCCGACATCGACCAGGCCAATGTCAGCGCGCAACGGCTGATTCAACGCGGAATGAAGGGTAATGTCGCCCAATCCCAGCGCAGGGGCCAATGCCGAGTAAGTGACAGCACCACCGACCAGAAGCAGCCTGGCGCAACACTTCAATACAACGTGCCAACTCTCGAGCATGAGCATCCCTTAGATAACCAGAACCAACCTGTACGCGTTCGCACATCCGGTACGAACACGATATTGCCTAGTAGTTCTTTATAGTCTGCCCAACGGGGTATCTCAAAAAGCTGGCGCGTGGTTATGCCTCAAGATTTTTCCAGGTTGGCCAGAATGTGCCCGTGGACCCGCATGCACACCTTCAAATCCGCCTCATCGACGCCGTCGAACAGTTCGCGGCGCAGTTGAGTGGCAATGGTTTCAATTTGTTCGATCAGAGGACGGGCCGGAGCACAGAGGACGATTTTTTTCGCCCGGCGGTCTTCCAGCACGGATTGGCGCTGGACCAGACCCTGGGTTTCCAGGCTGTCGAGCAACCGGGCCAGGGTCGGCCCTTCAACGCCGACGCTTTGCGCCAGTTCACGCTGGGTCGGTGCTTCTTCGAAGCGCGCCAGGTGCAGCAGCACCAGCCAGCGCGCCTGGGACAGACCCAGGCCAGCCAGACGGCGATCCAGTTCGGCACGCCAGCCGCGCGACATCTGGGCCAGTTGCATGCCAAAACGGTGTTGATCGGTTAACGGCATAAAAAACTCATGATTAGACTGAAAATAGAGAAAAACTAATTATTAGTCAGCTAAGCATGACCGTTGGCTTGAGGCAAGGTCTGGTCTGTAGTGAATCGTTACATCACTGTAACAGGTCATTTAAACCTCGAATTCGGATTGCAGCGCCGCCCGAACGCAGTACAAGACACCTTCCGGCACTCGCCCGGCGAACAGCGCGGCAATCTCCGACACTGGCGGCAACTCGCCCTCGCCATCGAGGAAGGCATCCTGAACTTCGCCCATCAATTCTTCGGGCAGGTCCAGCGCTTGTTCCAGCGACAACTGCTGCTTGCCGATGGCCTCGGCAAGCATGGTGTAGACATTCTTTTCCGAGCATTGCAGTTGGCCGGCGATCTGCAGCGGCGTCATGCCTGCGCGAGCGAGGGTGATCAACTCGTGGCGCACGTCGGCAACGACTTTCGGTGCCTCGACCTGACCGCCCAGCACTTCGAGGAAGGCTTCGCCGTAACGCTCGAGCTTGCGTGCGCCGACGCCGCTGACCGTGGCCATTTCCGCCAGAGAGGTTGGCTGGCTGCGGAGCATTTCCAACAGTGTCGAGTCGGGGAAGATGACATAAGGCGGCACGCCATGTTCCTCGGCGAGCTTGCGACGCAAGGCACGCAAGGCTTCCCACTGTTCGCGTTCTTCGCCACGAACCAGCTGACTCGCCTGGCTCTTGCTGCTTTTGGCGGTGGTCTGCGGCTTGAGGTCGCGGCGCAGTTCCAGGGTCACTTCGCCCTTGAGCAGCGGCCGGCACGTATCGCTCAGGCGCAGGCCGCCGTAGCCTTCGAGGTCAATGTCTGCCAGGCCACGGGCCACCAGCTGGCGGAACAGGGAGCGCCATTCGCTCTCGCCCATGGCCTTGCCAACGCCATACACCGACAGGTGTTGATGGCCGAAGCTGCGGATCTTTTCGTTGTCCTTGCCCAGCAGCACGTCCACCAGATGCCCGACGCCATAACGCTGGCCGGTGCGGTAGATTGCCGAGAGCGCCTGACGGGCCGGCTCGGTGGCGTCCCAAGTCTGCACGCCATCGACGCAGTTGTCGCAATGGCCGCACGGCTCGGGCATGTCTTCGTCGAAGTAGGCCAGCAAGGTTTGCCGACGGCAGCGGGTTTCTTCGCAGAGCGAGAGCATGGCGTCGAGCTTGTGTTGCTCCAGACGCTTGTGGCGCTCGTCGCCTTCGGAGTTTTGCAGCATCTGCTTGAGCATCACCACATCTTGCAGGCCGTAAGCCATCCAGGCATCCGCCGGCAGACCATCACGGCCGCCGCGACCGGTTTCCTGGTAGTACGCCTCAAGGGATTTCGGCAAATCGAGGTGGGCGACAAAGCGCACGTTGGGCTTGTCGATGCCCATGCCGAACGCCACGGTGGCGACCATGATCAGCCCTTCTTCGTTGAGGAAACGCTTCTGGTGATGGGCCCGGGTGTCGTTGGGCAAACCGGCGTGGTACGGCAGCGCCGGAAAACCTTGCTCGCTGAGGAACACTGCGACTTCGTCGACTTTCTTGCGCGACAGGCAATAGACGATACCGGCATCGCTGCGGCGCTCGGCAAGGAACGCCAGCAACTGCTTGCGCGGCTGCTCCTTGGGTACGATGCGGTAGAAAATGTTCGGACGGTCGAAGCTCGAGAGAAAGCGCTCGGCGTTCTGCAGATGCAAACGGTCGACGATTTCTTCGCGGGTGCGCTTGTCGGCCGTGGCCGTCAGGGCAATACGCGGGACGTTGGGGAACAGCTCCGCCAACTGGCCCAGTTGCAGGTATTCGCGACGGAAGTCATGGCCCCATTGGGACACGCAGTGTGCTTCGTCGATGGCGAACAGGGCGATTTCAAGGCTTTGCAGGAAAGCCAGCATGCGTGGCTGGACCAGACGCTCGGGCGCCAGGTACAGCATCTTCACTTCGCCGCGCTTGATCCGCGCGGCGAGATCACGCTGCTGCTCGGCGCTCAGGGTGGAGTTCAATGCAGCGGCGGCGACGCCGAGCTCTTCGAGGGTCGCGACCTGATCGTCCATCAGTGCGATCAACGGCGATACCACCACGGCCAGGCCTTCGCGCAGCAGCGCCGGCACCTGGAAGCACAAGGATTTGCCGCCACCGGTAGGCATCAGCACCAAGGCGTCACCGCCACTGGCCACGCGCTCAATGATTGCACCCTGGCGGCCACGGAAACTGTCGTAGCCGAAGATGTCCTTGAGGACGCGTTGAGCCTGTTCGAGCATAAAAACTCCAAAAATCACCGAAACATCCCTGCAAGGCTGGTTCAGAACCACGCAGGCTGCACTGACAAATCGTAAGTGCGCATTGCATGACGCTTCACATTTCAGCCGCGACGCCAGCAGGGCATCACAAAACGCGCGAGTATACCCGAGGCCTCCCTTGCAAAGGGCACCGCTGAGAAGAGGAACACAACGCAATTCCCTGTAGGAGCGAGCCTGCTCGCGAAGGCGGCGTCACATTCAATATCAATGTTGACTGAACCACCGCCATCGCGAGCAGGCTCACTCCTACAGGTATTGCGGTGGTCTGCGGGGTCAACGGGCTGCAAATATCCCGCGCGGCTGGCCTGAGCGCTCAAGAAGGCCTAGAATTCCCGCATCTGTTAATTCCCCAAGGTAGCCCTTTAATGTCCTTCGCTGAGCAACTAACCCGTTTGCAAGTCTTCCTCGACGCCGACGAACTGCACGACGAGGCGCTGGACTACGTGGCCGCCCACGGCTACCTCACTGCGCTGTCGATCTGTTCCGAAGAGGTTCCGGATCGTGAATGGATCGACGCCCTCTTCGCCGAAGAGCCGCATTACGCTGACGACACCGAGCGTGAAGCGATCGAATCCACCCTGCTGGCCCTCAAGGCTCACATCGCGCGCCAACTGGCCTCCGATGAAGAGTTCGAGCTGCCTTGCGACCTGGACCTGGGCGAAGAGCCGGACGATTCCGACCTGCGCGGCTGGTGCATCGGTTTCATGGAAGGCGTGTTCCTGCGCGAAGCGGCCTGGTTCGAAACCGCCGAAGACGAAGTCAGCGAAATGCTGCTTCCGATCATGGTCGGTTCGGGTCTGTTCGACGAACAGCCTGAGTTCGAAGACATCGCCAAAGACGCCAATCTGATGGACGACATGATCGTGCAGATCCCGGAAGCCCTGACCGCGCTGTACCTGCTGTGCCAGGCGCCAGACGAAAAACCGGCGATCCTCAAGCCACGTCACCACTAAGGTTTTGCCTATGGACAACCCCATAGGCAACCGCTCCCTGATGTTGCGTTACGTGCTGCTAGCCATCGGCTGGCTGAGCGTAGCGCTGGGGGTGATCGGGATTTTCCTGCCGGTGTTGCCCACCACGCCCTTCCTGCTGCTGGCGGCCGCCTGTTTCGCCCGCAGTTCGCCACGTTTCTATCAATGGCTGGTGGGGCATCCACGGCTTGGCCCGTGGATTCGCGACTACCTTGACGGCAACGGCATCCCGCTCAAGGGCAAGGTCTACGCCATCGGCCTGATGTGGGTGAGCATCCTGTTCTCCTGCTACCTGGTTCCCCTGCCGTGGGCGCGAGGGGCCATGCTGACCAGCGCGGTGCTGGTGACGATCTACATCCTCAAACAGAAAACCCTGCAAAAGCCCTGAGCTTCTGTGGCAAGGGAGCTTGCTCCCGCTGGGTTGCGAAGCATCCCCAGAACCTCCCCCCAATTCTCCTGACAGACCTCATTGATTGATTTGGCGACTGCTTCGCAGCCGAACGGGAGCAAGCGCCCTCGCCACAGGGTCCATCTGCCGACCCGACGATTAGTCCTGTCTTTTAAAGAACACCGCCTAGACTTCAGTCATCTGCACCCGAGCAGCCAGACATGTCCCGTCGATGGCGTAGTCCAGGAAGGTCAACGCTCCGACTTCGGCTCGGCGGATGGCTGCTGCTGGCCAGTTTTCTGCTGACCGGGCTCGGCAGCGTGTGGGCCAACTGGAACTTTACGCAGATCCTGCAAATCGCCGAAAAGCGCTACGGTCCGCTCGGCCCCGCCCAAGGAAGAATCGAGGCTTGGAGTCAAATGCTCAAAAGCGAACTCAACCAACCCGAGCGCGAACAACTGGACGCGGTCAATCGCTTCTTCAATCAACAGCTGAATTTTCAGGACGACACGCGCATCTGGCGCCAGACCGATTACTGGGCCACGCCGGAAGAATCCTTGATCAAGGGCGCCGCCGACTGCGAAGACTACGCCCTGGCGAAATATTTCAGCCTGCGCCAACTCGGGATTCCCAGCGAGAAACTGCGCATTACCTACGTCAAGGCACTGTCCCAAAACCAGGCGCACATGGTGCTGACCTTCTACAGCAGCCCCACGGCCGAGCCGCTGGTGCTCGACAACCTGATCGGCGAGATCCGCCCCGCCTCCCAACGCAAAGACCTGTTGCCGGTGTACGCCTTCAATGCCGAAGGCCTGTACTTGCCGGGGGCCAATGGCGGCAAACGCAGCAGCGACTCGAAGAAGTTGTCGCGTTGGCAAGACGTGTTGAAAAAGATGCAAGCCGAAGGGTTCGCCGTGGGCGAAGGCTAGCCGCCATCGCAAGGAGCGTTTTATGTCGCTGCGCAAACAGTTGTTTCTCGCCATTTGCCTGTTCTTGCTGGTGGCCTTCAGTGGCAGTTTTTTTGTCAGCCTGGAAAGCTCCCGCGAACAGATGATCGGCCAGTTGCGCTCCCACGCCCAGGACGCTGCCACCGCCTTGGGTTTATCGTTGACCGCGCAGATCGACGACCCGGCGATGACCGAATTGATGGTCAGCTCGATTTTCGACAGCGGCTATTTCCGCAGCATCCGCGTCGTCAATATCGTCGATGGACAAGTGCTGGTGGAGCGCAGCGCACCGGCGCAGATCGAAGGCGTGCCCGGCTGGTTTGTGAGCCTGGTCAACCTGCGCCCGGAAGGTGGCGATGCCCTAGTCATGCGTGGCTGGGAACAGGTGGCGCGGGTCGAAGTGCTGAGCAATCCGCAGTTCGCCCTGGCCAAACTCTGGGACAGCACCCTCGGCAGCCTGATCTGGCTGTTGGTCTGCGGATTGCTCAGCGCCGTATTCGGTGGATGGTTGTTACGCCGGCAATTGCGCCCGCTCGACAAAATGGTCAGGCAGGCCGAAGCCATCAGCAAACGCGAGTTCCTCAGCCTGCCCAAATTGCCACGCACACCTGAACTGAGGCGTGTGGTGCTGGCCATGAACCAGATGGTCGAAAAGCTCAAGGCGCTGTTTTCCGAAGAAGCCACGCGCAGCGAAAAACTGCGCGCCGAGTCTTATCAGGACAGCCTCACCGGCCTGGCCAATCGACGCTTGCTGGATGAACAACTGGCCGACCATTTATTGGTTTCCGAGCAAAGCAGTGACGGCCATTTACTGATGCTGCGGATCAACGACCTGATCGGCCTCAACCAGCGCCTGGGCGGACTGCGCACCGACGGGCTGATCAGCGCCGTCGGCGAATTGCTCAAGCGTCTGACGCAGCTGCCTGAACGCCGTACCTGGCTGGCGGCGCGCAATCGTGGTGGTGAGTTCAGCCTGCTGACCCCCGGCCTGGACAGTACCGAAGCCGCCCGACTCGCCTCGGAAATCAGCGCCACCCTGGAAAATCTGCGCCTGACCGGTGCCAGCGATTGCATGCCCGTGGCGCATTTGGGCGTGGTCGCTTATCAGCCCGGCGAACCGGCCAGCGACGTCCTGCTGCGCCTCGATCAAGCGCTGGCCCAGGCCCAGCAACATCCCGAACGGCCGTGGGTGCATCTGGCCCGCTCCGATACCGCGACGAACCACACCCAACACGACTGGCGCACCTGGATCGACGACGCCCTCACCGAGGGCAAAATGCAGCTGTATTTCCAACCCGTGGTGCAATGCGCCGACACCAGCCAGGTGCTGCACCACAAAGTCCTCGCGCGCCTGCTCGACCCGCAAGGCGAGGCCATCGCCGCCGGGCATTTCCTGCCGTGGATCGAGCGTCTCGGCTGGACCGCGCGGTTCGACCTGGCGATGCTCGAAGCCACCCTCGACTACCTCATCGTCAACCGCTGGCCCTTGGCGTTGAGCCTCTCCGGCAGCACCTTGCGCGACCCGGCGCAACTGCGACAAATCATCGACATGCTCGAGTCACTGCCCGATCTGGCACCTCTGCTGACCCTGGAAATCGACGAACGCCAACTGCCGCCCCCCGATGAACTGCAACGCCTGAGCCACAGCCTGCTCGACACCGGTTATCGCATCGGCTTACAGCACTTTGGCGGCAGCTTCAGCCAGATCGGCAACCTGACGCAGCTTGGGTTGGCGTACTTGAAAATCGATGGGGCGTACATCCGCCACATCGATGAGCAGAGTGACAAGCGGCTGTTTATTGATGCGATCTACCGGGCGACCAACAGCATTGATTTGCCGTTGATTGCGGAGATGGTCGAGACCAAAGGCGAGCTCGAGGTGATTCGGGCGTTGGGGTTGTTCGGGGTCATGGGACGGTTGATCGGGCCGCCGGAGCCGATGTAGGCCGGTGAACACCAATCCTGCTAATGCATTACCGCTTATCGGAAACAGGGACTTACCTGTTATTTCTGACAGTAGCCAACCGCACGGTCTAACACCTTAAATAACTCCGTCGCCCAGCCCCCCTCGACAGGAGTCTCCCCATGCTCGTGCAACCCGTCCGTCACCCCGTTTCCAGGCTGCTGCGTGAACCAGAAATCCCCGGCGCCCGTCTACTGGACTCTTCCACTGACGTCTGGGCAATCAACCGCGCCGCGGCCCTGGACAACTTCCCCATCAACGGGCTCAAAGTCTACGTCCCGGCCTGGTCAAGCATGGGCAAAGGCGACAAGGTCGAGCTGCTGTTCAACGGCCAGGTGGTCAATCAGCACATCATCACCGACGACGCCGAAGTCGGTCAGCGAGTGACCTTGTGGGTCGAGCCCAGGCATTGGCTGACCGGGGCGCACACGCTGGCGTACCGGGTGACCCGTTTCAATCAGGGCGCCGAGACGTTTACGCCGGCGCTCAAGCTCTACGCCAAGCTGGAGATTCCTGCGGGCCAGGACCTTAACCCGGAAGAAGGCAGCCACTCGAACCTGTACCTGTTCATCGATCCGGCCATCGTCGAGAACATCGTCGACAAGGAGATCGCCGCGGCCGGGGTGGACATCATCGTTCGGGCCGAGTCCGGGACCGGCGTGCCTTATCCGGATGCGGCGGTGGGCGATGTCATGGTGCTGAGCTGGGGCGGTGTGCTCGTGGAATCCGCGCCGCTGACTGCCGAGCAGATCAGCGACCCGGCCACTCACCCGATCGTGATCCACGTCGACGAAGCCACCATCCTGGCCGCGGGCGACACCGACATCTCCGGGCTGGCGGTCACCTTCCGCGTGCGCGATGTGGTGCACAATTTTTCGGAAGACTGGTGCAAGGCCACGCGGCTGGTGGTCATGACCGGCACCGATCTGCTCGATGCGCCGATCGTCAAGGAGGCGAAGAACAACATCCTTGACCTTGATGCGCTGGAGGACAAAAACATCACGGCTCAGGTCTGGGCCAAAGGGCCGGCGTTCGAGCAGGACGACCGCATCATCCTGAAGATGCGCGGCACCACCGTGGACAACGAGGCCGTGGAAGTCAACACGCCGGCCCAGACGGTCAACAACCTGCCGCATACCTATGAATTCGAACTGTCCAACGCCGACGTGCGTCAACTGGCCAAAACCCAGGTGACTTTTTCCTATCGCGTAGAGCGCCCGGGCGTGACCGACCCCCTGCCGTCCAAGGGGCAATTTGTCACCTTCATCGGCGAACCGAAACACCTGGCCGCGCCCAAGGCCGAAGATGAACAAAACGGCGCGATTGATCCGGACCTGCCTCACCCTCGCGTGCGGATTCCGTTCGATCCGATCATGCAGCAGGGCATGGCCATCGAGCTGATCTGGTTCGGCACCCGCCCGGATAGCAGCAGTTATACCCCGGAGCTGGATTGGTATTTTCCAAGTAGGGACGAGATCGAGGCCGAGAACGATTTTTTCATCACGGTGGAGAGCCAGCACCTGAAAACCCTGGAAGGCGGCACGCTGGAGCTGTGGTACCACCTGCTCAGCGAAGACCAGAACGGCGACCGAGTCCGCCGCGAATCCTTGCATGCGGCGCTGCTGCGGGTGGGCGAGCCGCAACTCGAACTGGTCAAACCCATCGTCCTCGGTGAACAGGACGGAGCGCTGGAGCCCGGGGACCTGCCCGGCGGCATCGGCAAACTGACCGCACCAAGGCCGACCGTCAAGCCGACCGAGTCGGGCGACATCGTGACCTACACCTGGACGGGTGAAGTCACGGGTACCACGGAAGACTCCGTCACCCTCAACGGGCTGTCCAAGGACAAGGATGTGAATTTCACCCTCAACGCCACGTTTGTCGCCGAACACATCGAGCCGAATCGCGGCAAGAAGGTGACGGTGAGTTACCGGATCTGGCGGGCGGCGACGAACGAGACGAGTTATTCGAATGTGCTGGAATTTGGGGTTGGCCAGGCGATTGGCTCAGGCAACCTGAAAGTCATGGGGGCGCGCTTCAATTGCCATACGTATGGGCATATCGGCGCTTCTCGTGTATTGAGCGCGTTCGATGCCACGACCGAGCAACCCATAGAGGCGCAGTGGAAATATGCCACAGACACTGAGTGGACAACTGCCACCACCTGGACCGATACAACGCCACAGGAATCTTTACAGGTTCGTTCCTCCGACAAACAGATCACCCTCAATCCGGCAAATATTATCGGCAACGGACACTCCTTCGTCGCGCATCGTGACGGGGGTGACGTGATCGCTTGGGGCAACGCTGATAACGGTGGGAAGATTCCTCCGGCCATTATCCCCCTGAAAGACATCGTTGAAGTCAGTAGCACTTACACCGCTTACGCTGCCCGCCGAACCCATGGCGCGGTGGTGGTGTGGGGGGCCGCGTATAGTGGTGGGGACATGGGCAGTGTTGTTCCTTCGGACTTTGTTCGGGTTGTTGGTAACATGGCGACGTTTGCCGGTCTAAAGAATGCGAGTCAGGTGGTTGCCTGGGGGCATGAGATTGGGGGCGGCACTGTGCCTACTGCAATCGCGGAACTCAGGGACATTGTGCGGATCGTTGTCAGTGGCTTCGCATTTGCCGCGCAACGGGCCACCGGGCAGGTGGTGGCTTGGGGGGATCCCCGTCTAGGGGGAAATCTGCCGACGGACATTGCCCTGCTCACCGATATCAAAATGATCCTCGGTGCCCAGCAGGCCTTTGCAGCCCTTCGCGCCAACGGCCGTCTCGTCGCTTGGGGCAGGGGCGAGGCTGGTGGAGACCTGCCAGCACCGATTGCTGCATTGAACGATATCATCGAGCTGCGTTGTAATTCTGACGCGTTTATAGCGAAGCGCGCTACAGGCCAATGGGTGGCTTGGGGCCAACAATTTGCTGGTGGCACTATCAGCCCAGAGTTCGCGGAATTGAAGGATATTGTCGACGTGAGCTCCACATCGGCAGCATTCGCTGCTCGTCGTGCCAACGGCCATGTAGTGGCGTGGGGAAGCCCGATAATGGGCGGCGTGGTGCCTGCCGACATCGCGCTGCTGAACGACATTGTGCAGGTGGCCGGCACGGGGGAAGCGTTCGCAGCCTTGCGTAAGAATGGTACCGTCGTAGCTTGGGGCAACCAGCGTATGGGTGGGGATACGTCAGCGGTTGAGGACCAACTGATCAATGTACAAGCCCTATACGCCAGCTACGAGGCGTTCGCCGCCCTGACCTCCGATGGTCGCGTTGTAACCTGGGGTAACCGGGGAAAAGGAGGCGACAGCAGTGCAGTGCAAGACCAGTTGGTCGGTCAGGTTTCCTATCAGGTAAGTGCAGTTTCGCGTGGGGTGAGTGTTTAAGGGACGGATCGATTGACTACGCATCGCAACACTGAACTGGGGATTGAGCCAGTGGTGATGCTGGGCGAGCTGGCAGTGAATCGGATGCTGGATAACCTTGATCCGAAGTCATCACTGGTCAGTCATACCGTGTCATCGTTCTTCGCGAGCAGGCCCGCTCCCACATTGGGTCTGGGTCGATCACGGAGGTGCATGGAACAAGAAACGGCCTACCCAGGCCGTTTTTTTTCGCCTACCGTTTGTCTAAAACCCCCGCCCACCTGTTAGTTCTGACAGTAGTCAGCGCGCCTTTCATCGTGCCCAATCTACCCGTCAATATCCCCTCCCCCACAGTGGCGTACCTTCGCCAAGGAGTTTTTGATGGCCGCTTCTGGTTTATTCCTGTTTCGCCCTTCAAGGTTGGTCGTCGCCCCGCTGCAGCACCGGCCATTGATGATTGCCGGCGCGGTCGAGCCGATTGTCGACGGTGACGCGGGTATCAACATCAGTGTGGTGGAGAGCCATCCGGAGGGGGTGTTGTGCGCTATCAATAAATACAGCCCTCCAGTGCTGGCGGGCGATCAGATTGATGTGTATTGGGACGGTGACAAGATCTTCCACAAGGAACTCCAGCCAGAAGAAGTCGACGGTGATTTCCTGTTCTTTTTCCTGCCCGTCGCCCCCATGGTTCCCGGTTGGGTGGAAACGGTTTACTACGTGCTCACGCGCAAGGACGAAACAGTGCCGGACGACCCGTCAGCTGGGTTGCGGGTGCTGGTGAAGCTCGACAGGCCGGGGGGGCGCGACAAGGAACCTCATCTGCCAGGCCATTCCGAACTGCATAAACCGCAACTCCCCCAAGACGTCATTGACAATGGTATCGATGCGGAGTGGGCCGCCAGCGGTGTCCCTGTCACGATCCCCTTCTACCTTGGAATTTTCCCTTACGACGTGGTGAATCTGCACTGGGGCAGCGTTCGAATCCCTCATACCGTCACCCCCGATCAGGCCAATCGCGAAACCCCCATCATCATCACGGTGGATCAGGACGCCATTCTCGCCGGCGGTGACAGCGCGGCGTTGCCGGTTCGCTACTTTCCGCACGACCCGGTGTGGAACTGGGCCGAGAAGCACTCCATAAGCACGACGGTTCTGGTCGATGCCGGTGCCTGGCGCCTGGAATCACCGATCATCAATGAAGCCGTGAACGGGATCATCACCCTCAAGGATCTGAACAACGAAGACGTCACCGTTCTGGTCAAGATTGCTGGCGACGATTTTGCGATCGGCGATACGGTGAAGCTGACCTGGATCGGCACGCCTGCTGTCGGCAAACCGTTGATCCATACGCAATCGCGAACCGTGGACAACATCCCGCACCACCTCGAATTCAAGGTGCCCTACGCCGAGGTCCGCGCAATCGCCATGGGGTCGGCCGACGCCTCGTATGTGTTGACCAAACTGGATAACTCGCCGCCCCTGTCGTCCAAGCGCGCATTCGCCGATGTCGTTGGGGATGTGGCAATCATCCCGGCGCCCATCGTTGAGCAAGCGGTGGGCGGCACGCTTGAACCGGACAACGAATATGCAACGGTGCGTGTCAGCTATCCCGGCATGGCCAGCGGCGATTCCCTCAACCTGATCTGGCTGGGTACCCAAGCCAACGGTCAGTCGTATTTGCACGAAGAGCCACACACTGTCAGCGCCGGAGAGGCCGCCGACAAGCTAGTGACCTTCCACATCGACAGTCAGCACATTGTCGTGCTGGACAAGGGTTCGCTGGACCTGTCCTACCGCATCACCAACGACGCCGTAGCGCTGTATGGCATCAGTGAATCGGAACGCTTGCTGCTCAAGGTCGAACAATTGCGCACCACACTGCCGGTGCCCGTGGTGCTGGAAGCCGACCCACCGGATGTGCTCGACCCCTCGAAGGTTTTCCATAACGTGAATGTCAGGGTCAACTACCTCGGCACGCTCCCGGGCGACATTCTGACCTGTCACTGGAGCGGCAACGGTCCTTTTGGCAGCACAACCAACTGGGTGCCGATCACCACCGTGACCGCCGGAAAACCCGTGACGTTCAGAGTGGCGGAGGAGTTCGTCGCGGCCAACATCGGCAAGTACGTCAAGGTACGTTACACGGTGAAGCATGCGACTACGGGGTTGTGGAGTTATTCGGTTACGTTGAATTTGCTGGTCGCAGCATGGATTGCACCGACACTGGACACAGTCACCGACTCCAAAGGCCCGGTCCCCCAGGGCGGCATCACCTTTGACCGATCAGTAACCGTCACTGGCACGGCCAGCCCCAATCAGAAAGTGCGCTTGCTCGATGGCACCACCGCGCTGGGTGAACCCACCGCCAATGGTTCGGGAACCTGGACTCAGGTGGTAAGTGCATTGACCGTCAAGGCTTACAGCCTCAAGGCACTGGCGCTGTATGGCGAGGGCGAAGCATCCACCCCGTTGCGCACGTTTACCGTGGCGGTGGCGGTCAAGCCAACCATTGACTCGGTCACCGATTCCAAAGGCCCGGTCGCCCAGGGCGGCATCACCTTTGACCGATCAGTAACCGTCACTGGCAAGGCCAGCCCCAACCAGAAAGTCCGCTTGCTCGATGGCACCGCTTCTCTGGGGGAACCTACCGCCAATGGTTCGGGCGTCTGGACTCAGGTGGTAAGTGCATTGACCGTCAAGGCTTACAGCCTCAAGGCACTGGCGCTGTATGGCGAGGGCGAAGCATCCACCCCGTTGCGCACGTTTACCGTGGCGGTGGCGGTCAAACCAACCATTGACTCGGTCACCGATTCCAAAGGCCCGGTCCCCCAGGGCGGCATCACCTTTGACCGATCAGTAACCGTCACTGGCAAGGCCAGTCCCAATCAGAAAGTCCGCTTGCTCGATGGCACTACTTCACTGGGGGAACCTACCGCCAATGGCAGCGGCACCTGGACTCAGGTGGTAAGTGCATTGACCGTCAAGGCTTACAGCCTCAAGGCACTGGCGCTGTATGGCGAGGGCGAAGCATCCACCCCGTTGCGCACGTTTACCGTGGCGGTGGCGGTCAAGCCAACCATTGACTCGGTCACCGATTCCAAAGGCCCGGTCGCCCAGGGTGGCATCACCTTTGACCGATCAGTAACCGTCACTGGCAAGGCCAGCCCAAATCAGAAAGTCCGCTTGCTCGATGGCACCACCGCGTTGGGTGAACCCACCGCCAATGGCAGCGGCACCTGGACTCAGGTGGTAAATGCATTGACCGTCAAGGCTTACAGCCTCAAGGCTTTGGCGCTGTATGGCGAGGGCGAAGCATCCACCCCGTTGCGCACGTTTACCGTGGCGGTGGCGGTCAAGCCAACCATTGACTCGGTCACCGATTCCAAAGGCCCGGTCGCCCAGGGTGGCATCACCTTTGACCGATCAGTAACCGTCACTGGCACGGCCAGTCCCAATCAGAAAGTCCGCTTGCTTGATGGCACCACTTCACTGGGGGAACCTACCGCCAATGGCAGCGGCACCTGGACTCAGGTGGTAAGTGCATTGACCGTCAAGGCTTACAGCCTCAAGGCGCTGGCGCTGTATGGCGAGGGCGAAGCATCCACCCCGTTGCGCACGTTTACCGTGGCGGTGGCGGTCAAGCCAACCATTGACTCGGTCACCGATTCCAAAGGCCCGGTCGCCCAGGGTGGCATCACCTTTGACCGATCAGTAACCGTCACTGGCACGGCCAGTCCCAATCAGAAAGTCCGCTTGCTTGATGGCACCACTTCACTGGGGGAACCTACCGCCAATGGCAGCGGCACCTGGACTCAGGTGGTAAGTGCATTGACCGTCAAGGCTTACAGCCTCAAGGCGCTGGCGCTGTATGGCGAGGGCGAAGCATCCACCCCGTTGCGCACGTTTACCGTGGCGGTGGCGGTCAAGCCAACCATTGACTCGGTCACCGATTCCAAAGGCCCGGTCGCCCAGGGCGGCATCACCTTTGACCGATCAGTAACCGTCACTGGCAAGGCCAGTCCCAATCAGAAAGTCCGCTTGCTTGATGGCACCACTTCACTGGGGGAGCCTACCACCAATGGTTCGGGCATCTGGACTCAGGTCGTGAATGCAATGACCGTCAAGGCTTACAGCCTCAAGGCTTTGGCGCTGTATGGCGAAGGCGAAGAGTCCGCTCCACCGTTCACGTTTACCGTGGCGGCGGCGCTCAAACCGGCCATTGACTCGGTCACCGATTCCAAAGGTCCGGTCGCCCAGGGCGGCATCACCTTTGACCGGTCGGTGACCGTCACTGGCAAGGCCAGTCCCAACCAGAAAGTCCGCTTGCTCGATGGCACTACTTCACTGGGGGAACCTACCGCCAATGGCAGCGGCATCTGGACTCAGGTGGTAAGTGCATTGACCGTCAAGGCTTACAGCCTCAAGGCGCTGGCGCTGTATGGAGAAGGCGAAGAGTCCGCTCCACCGTTCACGTTTACCGTGACGGCGGCGCTCAAACCGGCCATTGACTCGGTCACCGATTCCAAAGGCCCGGTCGCCCAGGGTGGCATCACCTTCGACCGGTCGGTGACCGTCACTGGCAAGGCCAGTCCCAACCAGAAAGTCCGCTTGCTTGATGGCACCACGTCACTGGGGGAACCTACCGCCAATGGTTCGGGTGTCTGGACTCAGGTGGTAAGTGCATTGACCGTCAAGGCTTACAGCCTCAAGGCGCTGGCGCTGTATGGCGAAGGCGAAGAGTCCGCTCCACCGTTCACGTTTACCGTGGCGGTGGAGGTCAAACCGACCATTGATTCAGTCAAAGGCTCGCCAAGCGGGGTCGAAATTCCCAATGGCGGTACAACATTGGAGACCAGTGTGTCGCTGACCGGCACGGCCAGCAAAGGTCAGAAGGTCCAGGTACTCGACGGCACCATATCGAAGGGGGAGCCCACCGCCAGTACAACGACGGGAATCTGGTACTTGCTGGTGACAGGGTTGAGTGTGGCGTCTCACAGCTTCACCGCTAAAGCGTTGTATGGCAGTGGACAGTCCTCCACGCCAGCGCGTAGCCTCACAGTAGCAACACCATTAACAATTAATACTAGTCAGATGAACCTAAATGGGCTCTCAGTAAAAATCCCAAATTGGCCGAAAACTGGACAAGATTCTGTTGGCAATACTGATGTTCGCCTGGCTCAAGGTGGAAAGACTCCCTATTATTATTATTCAAGTAATGAGGCCGTTGCCTCCGTGACACAAACGGGCAAAGTCACTGGCAACAGTATCGGCAATGCCACAATTTTCGTTCGAGACGCATCGCTTCAATTGGTAAGTTATCCAATATCAGTGAGAAACATATATCAACTGCGATCTAATGATTCATATTTAACGCACGCTCAGGCCGTTTCCTGGATGAGCTCCTTCGGCAATGCATTGCCGGCTGGCCAAGCCCTCAATGACATGCAACGAGTGTATGGCCAAAAATTACCTACCGCCCGAAATTATTGGCTTTGTGAAGTGGGTGGATGCCTTCCGGTTCAGGGTTATCAAACATACGCTTTCTACAATATAGATCATATGGATCAACGTTGCGCATCCGACGTCGACCAACGCTGGCGATTCGGGGCATGGTGTATTCAACCTTTATAGTCTTATAAACCTGACGAGTACAAAAGCGCACCTCATTAACTTCTTCCATCATGGGAGAGCGAATAAGGTTTTGAATGTGATAAGCGAAGGGGAAATATTTATTTCCACAATCGTGATTAAAGACTAGTTAAAGCGCCGAATCTATTTACGCGCCTTCACCTGCATGACTGATGTGAACTTAACCAGGATCAGGCGCGACTGGTCCTGATGAACGCTGTGTCGGGTCACCGCCGTTTCCGGAGTCACCACTCGACTCGAACCATCGGGCGGCGCTTCTCGGGGTGTGGCATGACAAGGTGCGCAGTTACGATGGAAGCTGGTGCGGGGCGGGCAGTCGATTACCCTGGCGCTACCGTTGTTGCTGAAGGTGAAGCGGATTGAGGATGGAGATTCGTGGTTGCCGAGACAGGTGATTGCCGGTCAGACGGGTCAATAAAAAACGCCGCTTACCCAATAGGAGAAGCGGCGTTTCAGTCTTGCAAGACTACTATTCCCTTACCAGTTAACCCTCACCCCAAAGTTAACCCCCCACGGCTTCTCAATGTGCTCGCCCTTTTCATAATCAAAATCAACGTGCGCCTGCATCCCCTCGGAGAAAGCCACTGCCAACCCCGCCCCGAAATCGGTACGGTAGCCCGACAGGTCGTTGTTAAACACATTGCTGTTCACTTGCACTTTGTTATTTTTGGCGAACTCGTAACCCGCCGCGGCACTGATATAAGGCTGTACCACCTTGCCGTTGCCGAAGTCGAAATTGCGCCCGAAGGTGCTGCCGACCTTGCCCAGCATCGAGCGGGCCCGATCACCGTTGGCGTCCATGCCGTTGTCCAGGTTGTAATGCTTGCCCTGGATCACGACAGACGAGAATCGGGTAAACGGTTCGATGAAGTAGCCATCGCCGAACTTGATGTGTCGGCCGAATTCGGCCCAGCCGCCGAGGCCGGAGTTGTCGTAGTCGCCTTTGGCACGGGAACCGTCGCTCAGGCCGACTTTTGACTCGTTGCGGAAGTGGTTGAACTTGAGCGCGGCATCGAAGTAGTAACCGGAATCGGCATCGAGCCAAGTTGCGTAAGGCCCGACGTAGTAGCTGTCGACGGTGCCGGAAGTGCCGTAATCAAGATTCAGCCTGGAATTGCTGTACCCCGCCATCACCCCCATAAACCATTGGCTCTCACCCAGTCTCGCATCAGCGCCCAGGGAAAAACCTTGCTGGGTTTGCTGATAAGCCACACCCGAGCCGTCAGCCACATTGTATTGGCTGCCGTAAGTACGCACCCAGGCACCCGACTTGCCGCCGTTGAATCGAAGCTCACCCATGCGACTGCGTAGGGATGCGTCTTCGCCGGTGGCCACAGTGATCGCTGTATTGAACAGGGCCAATACCGAACGCGCGCCCGGGCTGACGGTTTCGGTAGCAGGGTCCAGATACCAGTCGGTAGCCCCGCTTTCGTCCATCGTGCTTTTCAGCGAATAGGACCAGGTTCCCAGGTCCGCCCTGCCACTGATCAGCGAGAATTGCGCATCACCCGCCGCCGTATGCACGAGGTTCAATTGCCCGGGAGACACGGCATCCAGCCCAGAGGCCGCAACCAACAGACCGAACTGCCCAGTGGCCACACCGGTCACGTTCAGGAAATCGTGATGGCCGGTGGCAAAGTTGCCTTTCATCGCAAATACATTGGCGCCGGTGCCTGAGGCCGCAAGTGTTCCGACGTTCAACTGGTAGAACGTGTCCGGGGCATCGGGCGAACCGAAGCTGACTGTACCGCCATTCATGGCCAATGCGCCGACGGTGTCGTTGCGGGTCAGGGTCCAGTTGGAGCCGCTGTTGATGGTCACACCGTCGACCTTATCCAGGCTGCCGGTGAACCGTGAATTGTTTTGCAGGTTGACCGTGGCCGAGGAGGCGTCATCGACGAGCACGACATCACCGGTGAAATGGCCCTGATCGAAGGTGAGGTTCGCTACGCTGCTGCCATCTATATTCACGTTGCCTTGAAGCGCACTGTTGGCGACGGTCATGGCGGCGGTAGAGGCGCCTTGCACATCAAGCAGGATGTTGTTTCCGGCAAGCAGACTGGCACCGTTCGAGAGACGGATAGTGGCATTTGTGCCTCTCTCGACCAGAACCGCGGAGCCGTTGACACCCTGTACGATGGCATTATCCAGTGTAAGGGCACGAGCACCTACATTGGCGGAATCGTTGACCATCCGCACACCTGTCGCCTGCCCGGTGATATGCGTCCCGGCAGAGGCATCCACTTCACCGCCCAGAATGTTCACACCAATGCCGTCGCCTGCCGAGCCGGTGACTTGCGTATTGATCAACGACAATTTGCTCAGCCCCGTGACCTGGGCACCAGCTACTTCACCCTTGATCTGGCTATTGGAAACGGTCACGTCCGATCCGCCGGCCGCGACACTGGAACGGTTTACGGCCAGCCCGATGTCTTCGCTGGTCACATTGGCCCGATCGATAGTGCCTCGACTGCTGGTGACTACAACGCCTTCAGCGCCGCTACTGCCGACAATGCTCGCGCCGTTGATATTCAACGTTGAGCCAGATTGCACAGTGATCGATCGGGTACTGGCGCCATTGACGTTCAACACGCCATTGTTACGCACCAGATAGTCGATCGACGTTGTCGATGAGTCGATATCCAGTGTCGTTCCGTCGACGATGGTTGCCGCCTGTGCACCCGTGCCGGACAAAGAAAAGACCGGCATGAACACCAGTACGCCCAGCGCGCGTTTTCGAATAACCCTGACGGGGAGCTCGCCAAATACTTTCATAATTTATCCACCTCCAACTCATAATAAAAAGTGCGCAAATACATTTGCGTGAAAAAATTGAGCGCGGAAGGTAAAGGAACGCCCCCTAAAAAAATGTAGGAAATATCCGAAATCACATAGCGAATATTTCCATAACTTCCCTCACTAAAAAAAACCGGAAGGTTTTTACACCTTCCGGGCTTTTTCACTTAAATCGGACAAGGCGTTCCAGTCCCCCCTACCATATGCACTCTAACGAAGTGACTGGAAGTTACGTCCCGCCCATCGATCTTGACGACGTAACTGATTTCCCCCCATGCGCTCTGTGTTGCAAGAAGCTCCTGGTAGCGGACTTTTATAATAAAACCGTCGTCAACCTCCTGATCGCTCGGAGAATAGTTAAATTCGTACTTGGTACCCGGCTTTACTGTAGTCCCCGCAGAATCGCTATACCCTTGATAAGTACAGGCCAATGTTTTCCCCTTCAATTCCGGCTCTCCACCTGCGACCAGTGCTTCAGCACATTTGCCAAGCACTGCATCGGCTCGCAAAGATTGGCAATTGAGTAGAGTCAAATCTGGATCCATATGTTGAAACCTTACTTCGGGCGCAACACCCGGACGAATATAAACATCAACGTCCTGAGGCAACGAAAACTCCTCATTTTCGTTAAGGTCCGGATTGGTTAGTTTGTAACTTACCGGAAGCGGATTGCCATTTCCTCCTTCATCCACAACTTCCCACTCAACAGTCCATTCCAAATCATCCGTTTCCGTTCCATCCAGTTCAATGACGCCCCCCTGTGCTGCTGTCACCTCAACACCCTTCCAGATCAGTGTCGCAACGTCTCCGTCCTTGACGCCATCAAAAACCTGCGCAGTGACTGAAACCGTCTGATCTTTGTCGTCTTCTGTCAGTACATTCGGGCCATTACCTCCTTGTCCTTGAACAGTCACCAGATCAAGGTCCGGATTGGGATTCTCCTCCCCTTCACCGGGCCCCGGTCTGCGGAGGTCGACAACAATATTTTTTGTAAGTGGCGTTAATGGGTGACGAACCGTGCCGCGCTTTATCTGATAACTGGTTGTTATTGTTTTTTCGCCAAGGCTATCTTTAGCCAGCGCGCTATAGGGAACATTCACGTAGAAGGGAAAGCCGTTGATCCGCTGTGCGGGCAATAGAATGCCATCTACCGTCACTTCGATCTCATCACGATCCGCGATGTAATTATCGTACTCAGCCAATATCCCGATGCCCAAAGGCATCCACGCATCGGCCAGATCCACCAGTTTAGGTAGCGTATCATCATCAAACAGCGGAATGTTGGGTGGCAATAATCCCTCTGGCGGATCCGTCAGTGATACGTTCGTTTTCTTGTACGCTGAGGGGAGACTCTTATTACCTTTCCGATCCATCAACGTATACCAGAGTTCTTTTTCACCCTCTTCGGTGCCAACCTGGGCAGCAGTCAAGTTGAAAGTAACCGGCACGGCGGTATCTGTAACAGTCACATTCCCTATCGAAATAGCTCCTGGCAAAGATATGCCAAAGAAAGCTTCGATTACATCCCCGATTTTTTTTGTGGCGTATTGAGGGACGGTAACAAGAACAAAACCGTTGGCATCCAGGTAAGGTTTGGTAATGCCGTCTCGCTCAACTTCTGCAGGAAGGGTCACCTCACCGTTCGGCAAGGGAGCCTGCGTATCGATATTAATTACCTCGTGCGCAACTTCATCAGGATTGCCACCATGACTCAGTATATAACTTAACTCATGCGATCCCGATGCATTAGTGAGACCTGCTGGCAACAGCAATTCAAACTCAGTGATGGCGGGATCAATTGGAGTCGTATAATTATATCGGGTACCAACACGACTGCCATTCCAGGTCAAGTTCAAAAACCCTGGTATAGCGTTTTCATCGCCCGCCTGAGCAAATCGGGGGATCAGCACTTTTAGCTGTGCGCCTTGAAGACTGGAATGCAACTGATTTGGCAAATCGTCCGCGGTATCGGGCAACAGGGGATTATCAGCGTGCAGGTAGGGGGGCGCTGCGTCCTCTGTAGGCATACTCTGCCGAACGACAAGATAACGCGCGCGATTCTGTGCGGGATCCAATGGTTTGAAACTGGTCATCTGTATCTTCCTTTCAATTGCTTGATTATCTGACAAAGGACACTACCAGCCCCCGTCAGGACACTTGGAAACTGACCACCCACGCGCGGACTTTAATTCTGATAATCCGACTTAAACAGCGGACAGTATTGCGCTCTTTTAATCGATCAATGTTTAGGCACGTCACTCACGAATGATTCTTCGCAAATATCATTATTCGGCCCGCACAATTGACCACTGGGCATCGTTCTATTGATAATCACAAACTCAGACTTCGACTCACCTTGTCCGCCGTTGCTCTTTCTCAAAAAATATCGGCAAAGTGCTGATCCGCGATCAACCATCGGCGCAACTAACCTTTCATAGTCTGTCACCGATATATCAAAACCATTGCGTGCCTGCTCAAGACTGAGTGTTGTTTCAAATGACTCAGTGACCCCCGGGATGGGGGATGTGCCATTGGGGCCGTAACACCCTTGCCAATGAAGCTCGACAATATCGTCTTTGTCGAACGCGTCGTTACCCTCGATATGCACCCGCACCTGCTCCCACAATCGAGGTCTGGCACAGCAATCAAGCAGGCCTTTTAGCCCGCCATCAGGGAACGTCGGCTCCGGCAAATTCCTGATGATGATGATTGCCACGTTTACCGGAGTCGCTCGGGCCAACTGCACGTTTACCTGGTTGTCGGTGGTGTACCACACCGGTAACGCCGGATTTTCCATGTCTTGCTCGATAGCCGTCCAAGGAATACTGAACTCAATATTTTGCCCGGCGCTGTCGCCATCCTTGACCTCGTATTCAGCGACTGGCGTGCTGATGGCGCCCCAGTACAGGAAGATCTTTTCTCCAGGCTTTGGATTGTCGTACAAGCGCAAGTACCCGTCGGCGGGCTGACCATGATCTATCGTCTGCAGCGTGTTCAGTTGTTTCGAAACAGCGCCATAGATCTCCAGATTCGCCAGCGTGAGGTTCAACATAGCGGGAGCGTCAGCGTGATCTGGACCGGCGACCGTCAAATTGACCGGCACCTGCGTTTCTGGAGCAGGCGGCGTCGGTGTCCCGCCACGACTGATGCGGTAGTCAACACGCGCATCCATCGGCCCGAGCCCGTCAGCCGTCAGTGTCGACCACGGTACAGTTTGGCTGAGCGGAAATTGGGTTGGGTCAACGTCCAGGGGGGCGAGAGCATGACTATTCCACTGGATCAGAACTTTGTCGGAGGCGTCCGGATTGTCATAGGCATCGATTTCGACGGTGACCGCTTTCTGATCGACCGCCCCTTCGCGAGCGTGTTCGCGGTCGATCAACCCTCGCACCGACAATGGCACCCGAGCTGGATCGAGATTGCCAGGGGCCGGCGTCAAGTCGACAAAAACCGGTAACAGGGTCGAGCGTGGCCCACGGTTGCCGGCCCAATCACGTAGCCGGTAATAAAAGTAGCGTTGACCGTGCCCACGACCACGAATATCCGCCGCGTACACGGTAATGATGAGACGACGCTGGTCAATGTCCTGTTGACTGAACTCCTGCTCACGAATGTCAGGTTCGGTATCCAGAGGATTGGGGTTGTCCGTCAAATAATAGATTGCGCGATCCCGGGCCTTTAAATCGACATAGAGCGGGACTTGTAATCTGACCTCTCCAAATCGTGTGAGGTAGTCATCGGTGATATCGCCGGGAACATCCAGCATCACCAGCGGCTTTGGCTCCTGACCATCATCCGGTGGCACTCTATCGACCGTGACGCGCTTGGAGAAGGACAGTTCTGCGTTCCCGCCGTAACTGAGTTGGTACGACAGGGAATAAATACCGTGATCCAGCTTGTCCCGAGGGACTTTCAAGGTCTTCTCCCCTGGGCCGGTGAACTCCTCCCTGTACACTTCGGTGAACGAACTGCCTTCCTTTACCCAACTGATAGAGATGATGTAGGGAAACGGATCGACGAGTGCCGTTCTCCAGTTCGGAACGATGACGACCAGGTCATCACTCACTGCACTTCTCGGCAACAGCCCGTCCGGACTCTCTTCGCCGTTCTCGTCCTTGAGGATGGCAGGCACCCTCGGTTGTTCCAGGGTTGGATCCGTTGGATCAGCCCGGTTTTGAGAAATCGGCATTGCTGACTTCCTCTCAAGACTTTGTCGACGTTCTCTCACGCTCAGTACGTATTCAGCGTGTCAGGTATTTGTTGCTCTGAAGTGATTTAACGGCACTGCGCACAGACTGGCTACTGTCAGAAATAACAGGTTTCGCTACCGTTCGTCGGCGATTGACACATCGTAGGGGGGGCGCCGCTATTTATTTGGAGGAGGAAATAAACGGCGGTGTTTAAAAGACATTTCAAGACACTCACTCTGCCTACACATCCTTGCGTAGCTGCCTACGACTGCGCCAGAATCCGCCGGCTTGTGTGCCTTGGGCCGGGGCTCTATCGTTTCCCGGTCGCTGACAAATCAGCGATCGGGTTTAGCGACCCGAACCTATGTAGGCGCAACAGCGCTCCCAACTCTCTTGCAGATTGTTCATGCCTGCGATTGATGTAATGGCGGCTGTGCGCGGGAGACTTTCGGGTCTGCCGGGCGCCTACACCCGGTTCGCTAACCTGCGTGCAGCCGCCACCCTTACTTGTTTAGCGACAGGTCTTGGTGGCTCCATTTCTTGTAGGAGTTTCACCATGTTCAAGATCACACCCAACCCACCCGAAACCGACGACGTTTCCCCCTACGAATCCACCGATTCCAAAAAACTCAACGAAGCCGCCGACCGCGCCCTCGACTACTACCTCAAACCGGTCATCCCCGCAGACACTCCGCGTAAACCGAGCACCATCTATTCCATCGCTCCCGACACCAATGACGAAACGCTGCTGGTCAACGCCTGCGAAACCCTGGCGTCGGCAAGTGTGATGCTGAGTAATTTCGCGGGGTTGATGGAAGGTTCGCATCGCAACACGGTGTTGGGGATTCAGCAGGTGGTGATGCTGGGGGAATTGGCGGTGAATCGGATGCTGGATAACTTCGTTCCGCAGGGTTAGCGAAAATCCTGGTGCGAACACTTTCCTGTGGCGAGGGAGCTTGCTCCCGCTCGGCTGCGCAGCAGTCGTAAAACCAGCGAAACGCTGTTTATCAGACACAATCGCGGCGAATGGTTTTGGGGCTGCTTCGCAAGCCAGCGGGAGCAAGCTCCCTCGCCACAACAGCGTGTCAGGCTGTGAGTTTTGTGGCGGTCTTTTGGGCCTCTTCGCGAGCAGCCTCGCTCCTACAGTTGATCTGGGTTGTTCGCCTGTTTTGTGTTCACTGAAGATCAAAGTGTCGGAGCGGGCTTGTTCCGGGCGGCGATCCGACGAAAGCGATCTTACAGACAACAAAAACCCGCCATTCCTTACCCAGGAATGGCGGGTTTTGTCGTTTCAGAGGTCAGCCTTCAGATCACACGGTATCCACCTTCAACGAATGGTCATTCAACATGCCATTGATGATGGTCGCGGTATCGTGCCCGCCCGCCACCACGCCGCCCGCTCCGGGCGTGACGCCGTAGTGGCTGGCCAGGTTGACGCCGGCCAGGTCGATGGTCTGGTTCGGTGCCGCGCCGGCCATGGCGCTGACGTCGATGCTGGTCAGGACCGAGGCGCCGCTGCCGATGACTTTGAAGTGCAGGTAGTCATCCAGTGATGCCGCGGTGCCGTTTTCGCCTTGCAGCAGTTGCGACAAATCGAGTTTGTCGGTGCCTGGGGTGAAGTCGGTGACGAGGTCGTGGCCGCTGTTGCCTTTGAGCCACTGGAAGGTGTCGGCCCCTGCCCCGCCGGTCAGGGTGTTGTTGCCCAGGCCGCCGATCAGGAAGTCGTCACCGCCGCCGCCCTTGAGGATGTCATCGCCCAAACCGCCGGTGATGACATTGCTCAGGTTGTCGCCCGTCAGCGAGTCGTTGAAGTTGGAGCCGGTGAGGTTTTCGATCGCGGTCAGGGTGTCGGTGCCGGCGCCGCCAGTGTTTTGCGCGGTGGCCACGCTCAGGTCGACCGTGACCCCGGCGGTGGCGTGGGCGTAACTCACGGTGTCGGTGCCGGTGCCGCCGTCGAGCAGGTCGTTGCCGGTGCCGCTGAACAGCAAATCATTGCCGGCGCCGCCATGCAGTTCGTTGTTGCCGGAGCCAGCAGTGAGCACATCGTTGCCGTCGCCGGCATTGAGGACGTTATTGCCGGTGCCCGCCACCAGCACATCGTCGCCGGCCGTGCCGGTGAGGGTATGTCCGTCCTGATAGCTGATGGTCACGCCCGCGCTGTCGCTGCCGCCGTGGTTGTCGTTGGCGGTGTAGGTGCCGTGGGCATCCGGGGCGATGTCGTGGCCCCCGGCGTAATCGAGGGTCATGGTCAGCTTGTAGTATTCCGCGTTGTTCACGCCGCTGCCGCTGGTGTTGGTGATGTTGGTGACGTGGATCTGATAGGTCCCGTCCGCCGCCGCAGTGAGGGTTTGCCCGTCCGCGAGGGCGATCCATGCCCCACCGTTGAGCGAATACTCCATGGCGATGTGACCGCCCGCCAGGTTGTGGTCCAGGTTGAGGGTTTCGCCTTGTTTGAGGTTGACGGTGATCCGGTCCTCATCATTGGCGTTACCGGCGGTGACCCCGCCCAGATATCCACTGACCACCAGCACCGCCGTCATGGTCGTCGCGTTCGCCGCAAAGGCGTTGCGCACGTTCGCCAGGACCTGGTTGGCGTTGTTGTTGCCGGTCGAGGAGAAGCTGATCGCCCCGGTGCCGGTGAAGTCGGCGCCTTTGGAAATCCAGCCGGTGTTGAAGTTGGTGGGTGAAGCCGTCAGCGGATCGCCATCGGCATCGGTGTCGTTGGCCAGCAGCAACTCGCCCGGCACCACGATGTTGCCCGAGAGCACGTTGGTGATGATGTGGTCATCGACCGCCACCGGCGCCGCGTTCGGGATGACTTTGACCGTCAGCGTGGAGCTGGCCAGGTCGCCGTCGTTGTCGCTGGCGGTGAAGCCGATGTTTTCGGTAATCACCACTGCCGTGGTTTTTTGCGAGGTGTAGGTGTACTCGCCAGTGTCGAGGTTCACCACCAGGGTGCCGCCATTGTTGGTGGCGATGCTGATGCTGTTGTTCACCGTGTTGAAGGTGCCGTGGTTGGCGCCGCCACTGAAGTTCAACGAACCCTGATTGCTGTTGCCTTTAGGGTCATAGGTGTAGGTGGTGCCGTCGACCACGAGGGTTTTGATGAAGCCGCCATCGGCGCCGAAGGTGCCGCCCTCCAGCAAGGTGCCCGTCACCGGCGCGCCGACCACCGTACCCGAAAGCACCGAGTTGAGCTGGTTGAGATCGGTCACCACCACCGCGTTGGTGTTGGTGTGGGTGCTGCCGTCATAAGACAGCGGATCGAGGTAGGCGTTGCTCACGCCGCTGCCCAGGCCGATCGCGTAGTTCTTGATGCTGTTGGCGTCGAGGAAGGCTTTGAGTGCGGCCTCATCTGCGCTGCCGATGTCGCCTTCGTTGGGTTTGCCGTCGGAGAAGAAGTAGCCGACATTCTGCGCCCCGGTCAGTTTGCCCGAGGTGTTGAACGCCGTTTGCATCGTCGCGACAGCGGCGTCGTAGTTGGTGCCACCGCCGGCAGTCAGGCCGGAGATGATCGACTTGGCGGTCGCCACATCCACCCAGATCGATGTCTTGTCGGTGGCGTTGCTGCTGAAGATGACGATCTGCACTTTCACATCGCCCAGGTCGTCGTATTTGTCGAGCAAGGCACTGATCGCCTGCTTGGCCAGTTCGAGGCGCGATAGCCCCGGTACACCGGAGGGGTCGACCATGCTGCCGGAGACGTCGATCACCAGCAGCAGGTTGGAATCGATCTCCACAGCCGCCACCGAACGCTCCGCGCCGAGGACCTTGGGCACGTCATCGACGATGTTGACCACGATGGTGCTGGTGGTGCTGTTGCCCAGCGCATCGGTGGCTTTGTAGGTGAAGCTTTCGATCAGGGTATTCGGGCCGTCGTTGGTGTTCGGCGAGGTTTTCGGCGCCGACGTCAGGGTGTAGGTGTAGGTACCGTTGGGGTTGAGCAGCATTTGCCCGTAGGCCCCGGTGGCGCTGCCGACCAGGGTGTAGGTGATGGCGCCACTCGCGCCGGTGACGGAGCCGACCAGGGTGCCGGTGGCCGTTTCGCCGGTGTTGCCGGGCTCGCTGCCCGTGACAGTACCGGCCGCCAGGTCCAGCCCGTCCTTGGTCAGGTCCAGGGCTTTCTCGTAGACGGTGACATCGGTGTCGCTGACCGCTTTGATGCAGCTGTTGTAGACGTCGATAGTGATGGTGGTGGTGCTTTCATCGCCGTCGGCATCGCGCACGGTGTAGGTAAACGTGTCGGTGGCACCGGCACCGCTCACGGCGTTGGGATTGCTGTGGTAAACCGCGTTGCCGTTGGCATCCAGCGTCAGGTAACCGTAGGTGCCATTGATGTTCGTGCCCAGGCCGCCGATGGCCGAGGACGAAGTGTCCGAGCCTGCGCGCACGCCAATCACTGCGCCGCTGAGTGCCGGGCCATCTGCACCGCCGATGTCGTTGTCCAGCACGTTGCCGCTGACCGTGCCGCCTTCGACCACGCTCGCCGTGTCCGCTTTGGCCGTCGGCAAATCATCGACGATGTTGACGTTGATCTGACCCGTCGCGGTGCTGCCGTCGGTGTCCGTCGCCACCACGTTGAAGTTCTCGGTGATGCTGTTGGCGCCGTTGGCGTTCGGATGAGTTTCGTTGTCCGCCAGGGTGTAGCTGTAACTGACCACGCCGGTGGCCGGGTTGTAGCCGGTGATGGTCAGCGTGCTGCCCAGCGGTGTGACGATCGATTGCGGGAAGCCTGCCGCCACACCGCCAGTGACCAGAGCAATGCCGCCGACGGTCAGGGTTTGCAGCCCGTCCAGCGCGGTCACGGTGAAGGTGCCGCTCTGGGTCAGGGCGGGCGCGTTCGGGGTGGTGCCGTCGCTGAGGTTTTTCTCGTAGACGGTCAGTTCACCGCCGTACACGTCGAGGCCATTGAGCGTGACCGGGTCGTTGTTGTTCTGGATGTTCAGCACCAGGTTGGCGGTGCTGGTATCGCCGTCGGCATCGGTAATGGTGTAGGCGAAAGTTTCGGTGCCCGTGCCGCCGCCGTGCAGGTTTTTGAAGTCGGCATCATTGGTGTTCAGTGTGTAGGTGTACGTGCCATTGGCGTTGAGCACCAGGGTGCCGTAAGTCCCGGTGAAGGTGCCTGGGGTCACAGGCCCGGCGTTCGGGCCGGTGGCGACACGGTCCGCGCCCTGGACGTCGTTGCTCAGGACATTGCCATTGAGCGTCAGCACGGCCTCCGACGCTGTGCCGGTGTTGCTGTCGTTGAAGGCTTTTGGCACGTCATCGACGATCTTCACCACGATGGTGCTGGTGGTGCTGTTACCCAGGGAATCGGTGGCCTGGTAGGTGAAACTTTCGGTCAGCGAATTCGCGCCATCGTTGGCAGGCGGCGTGGTGGTCGCAGGCGAGGTCAGGGTGTAGGTGTACGTGCCGTTGGGGTTGAGCTGGATCTGGCCATAGTTGCCCGTGGCGCTGCCCACCAGCGTGTAAGTGATCGCGCCGATCGCACCGGTGACCGAGCCGACCAGCGTGCCCTTGGCTGTTTCGCCGGTGCTGGTCGGGTCGCTGCCGATGACCGTGCCGGCCGCCAGGTCTTGCCCGTCCTTGGTCAGGTCGAGGGCATTTTCGTAAACGGTCACGTCGGCATCGGTGGACGCGACGATGCAGCTGTTGGACACATCGATGGTGATGGTGGTGGTGCTTTCGTCACCATCGGCATCACGCACGGTATAGGTGAACACATCGGTCGCGCCGGGGCCGTTCACCGCGTTGGGATTGCTGTGGTAGGTCGCATTGCCGTTGGCATCCAGCGTCAGGTAACCGTAGGTGCCGTTGATGTTGGTGCCCAGTCCACCGATGGCCGAGGTCGAGGTGTCCGAGCCTGCGCGCACGCCAATCACGGCGCCGCTGAGCGCCGGGCCATCGGCACCGCCGATGTCGTTATCCAGCACGTTGCCCGAGACGGTCGCGCCCTCGTCTACCGAAGCGTAATCAGGGTTGGCGGTGGGCAGGTCGTCGACGATGTTGACGTTGATCTGGCCCGACGCTGTGCTGCCGTCGGTGTCCGTCGCCACCACGTTGAAATTCTCGGTGAGGCTGTTGGCACCGTTGGCATTCGGATGAGTTTCGTTGTCCGCCAGGGTGTAGCTGTAGCTGATGACGCCGGTGGCCGGGTTGTAGCCGGTGATGGTCAGCGTGCTGCCGAGCGGTGTGACGATCGATTGCGGGAAGCCTGCGGCCACGCCACCGCTGACCACCGAAATGCCGCCGACCGTCAGGGTTTGCAGGCCATCGAGGGCGGTCACGGTGAAGGTGCCGCTCTGGGTCAGCGCGGGCGCGTTCGGGCTGGTGCCGTCGCTGAGGTTTTTCTCGTAGACAGTCAGTTCACCACCGGCCACGTCGAGGCCGTTGAGGGTCACCGGGTCATCGTTGTTTTGGATGTTCAGCACCAGATTGGCGGTGCTGGTGTCGCCATCGGCATCCGTGAGGGTGTAGGTGAAGGTTTCCGTGCCGCTGCCATTGCCGTGCAACGCTTTGAAGTCAGCGTCGCTGGTGTTCAGGGTGTAGGTGTACGTGCCGTTGGCGTTCAGCACCAACGTGCCGTAAGTCCCGATGAAAGTGCCGGGGGTGATCGGGCCGGCATTTTCGCCGACGGTCACGCGGTCGGCGCCTTGGGTGTCGTTGGTCAGCACATTGCCGTTGAGGGTCAGCAGGGTTTCCGAAGCGGTGCCGGCGTTGCTGTCATCCACGGCCTGAGGTAGGTCATCGACGATGTTGACGTCGAGATTGCCGTTGGTGGTGGTGCCGTTGTCATCGACCACGGTGACGGCGAATTGCTCGGAGATCCCGTTGGCACCGTTGGCCGTCGGATGCGCTTCGTTATCGGCCAGGGTGTAGCTGTAACTGACTACGCCGGTCGCGCTGTCGAACCCGGTGATGGTCAACGTGCTGCCGAGTGGTGTGACGATCGATTGCGGGAAGCCTGCGGACACGCCGCCGACCACCACGTTGATGCCACCGACGCTGAGGGTTTGCACACCGTCGAGCGCGGTGATGGTGAAGGTGCCGTTCTGTGTCAGCGCTGGCGCGTCGGGGCTGCTGCCGTCGCTGAGGTTTTTCTCGTAGACGACGAGTTCGCCGCCTTCGACGTTGAGGCCGCCGATCGTGACCGGGTCATCGTTGTTTTGGATTTGCAGCACCAGGTTGGCGGTGCTGGTGTCGCCGTCGGCATCCGTCAGGGTGTAGGTGAAGGTTTCGGTGCCGCTGCCGCCGCCGTGCAGCGCTTTGAAATTGGCGTCGCTGGTGTTCAGCGTGTAGGTGTAACTGCCGTTGGGATTGAGCACCAGCGTGCCGTAAGTCCCGGTGAAGGTGCCGCCGATGATCGGCCCGCTGTTGGGGCCTGTGGGAATGCGGTCAGCCCCCTGCGAGTCGTTGGGCAGCACACTGCCGGTCAGGGTCAGCAGGGATTCCGAGGCGGTATTGGCGTTGCTGTCATCGACCGCTTTGGGCACATCGTCGGTGATGTTGACGTCCAACGTGCCGGTGGCGGTATCGCCGTTGGAATCATTAGCGACGACGATGAACTGTTCGCTGAGGTTGTTGACACCCTCGCCGGCCGAATGGGTGTCGTTGCCGACCAGGGTGTAGCTGTAGCTGACCACGCCGGTGGCCGGGTTGTAGCCGGTGATCGTCAGGGTGTTGCCCAGTTGCGTGGTGATCGACTGCGGGAAGCCGACAGGCACCCCACCCGTGATCACATTGATCCCGCCGATACTCAGGCTGGTCAGCCCGTCGGGCGCAGACACGGTGAAGGTGCCGTTCTGGATCAAGGCGCCAGGATTGCTGGCAGAACCGTCCGCGAGGTTAGCTTCGTTGAGGGTCAGTTCGCCGCCCGCCACCGACAGGCCCGCGAGGGTGACCGGGTTGTTCGGCGCGTCAGGAACGGGAATGACACCCGTGCCCCCTGAACCGGCACCGTTGTCGCCGTTGTCCGGATCACCGGCCAGGCGTTCCAGCGGAAATTCGGGAATGCCGTTAAAGCCCGCGGTGGGGAAGCCAATGGTGGGGTCGACCCGCCCGCCCACTTCTTCGAGCATGACGAAACTGTGGCCGCCGCCCGCCGCCCCACCGGGTGCGCCGGTCGAAGCAGGTCCGGCCGCCGTGGCTTCAGCGGTTTGAGTCGGGTCATCGCCGGCCGCGATGGCTTTTTGCAGTTGCTCGACATCGGTCAGTTGCGCTTGAGTCGGCGTCACCGCTTCAGCGGTTTCCACATGGGCCGCTTGATTCGCCAGCAACTGGGAGTTCATTTGCAGGCTGCTGCCACGCCCGAGGGTCAGTTCCTGGCCATTTTTCAGATGCACGGCCACCGCGCCATCGGCGCCGGTGATCAATTGGTCGCCGGCGAACAATCGATCGCCCTCGGCCAGCACACGCCGGGTACCACCGCTTTCCGCGAACACCTGACCAATGATTTTACTGACGGTACCGATGAGCGTTGCCATGTGCATTTCCTCCGCTGCCAACCGCTGTCGGCACCCTGTTTGTGCGAAGAACGTGCTCATGGTTGAAGCAGGTTGCCTGGCGGATCGCCTGCGGGGTGCGTTTATCCGAGTAAACCGCTGCCCCGGCGATAGTCTCGCCAAGCATGTCGCTCATGGGCAATGAGTCCGTTTTTGGCAAAACCCCAATGCAATCAACAACCTTGGGATTCCAATCGCAGCCACATTGCCTTTTGTGCGATGCGTAACGATTTTGAACCTGTAGAGCGACAAAAAACTGTCGCCTCAAAACCGTTTCGCTTCCCTCCCCTCCAGCACTTCTCCGCCCTATGTCGATAAGTGGATGGAACTTTCCTTAAACCCTCGAATGCTCCCTAGAGCTTCTAAAACAAGGGCTTTCAGAGTGAACAATGTGCTGGATTTTGCAGAGCGCATAAGTTTTTTTTGGAATAACCCCTATGAAAAAAATTTCTTAGCTACGCTCTAGAATGTTCTTAGCTACGTTGTTACAAGCATGAAACGGTTTTGCCTATAAATGTCGTCAAATATTTGGCGACTGATAAAGAACCATCAGGAATCAGGGAGATGTACCCATGCGCGTTTTAACCCCCCTTTGCAGCGCAATTCTGCTGGCCATGGCCTGCACATCCCAGGCTCAAGCCATGTCAGTGACCGAGGCGATCCAGAGCACCATCGCAACCCACCCGGAACTGGCCTCGCGCGTCGACTCGCGGCTGTCCGCGGATGAGCAAGTCAAAGTCGCCAAGGGGGGCTTTTATCCATCAGTTGATCTGAACGCCGCCTACGGGCGCGGGTACAGCGATAACACCAACACCCGGGCGTTCGGCAATCACAACACCGAAATCCTCACCTACACCCAATCGGAGCTGCGCCTGCGGCAGATGCTGTTCGACGGTTTCAACACCGCGAACGAAGTCGAACGCACCAAAGGGGTCGTCAACTCCCGGGCCTATTACGCTCAAGGCACCGCCCAGGACCTGGCATTGCGCACCATCGAGGTCTACCTCGAAGTGCTCAAGCGCCGTGAACTGGTGACCCTGGCCACGAACAACCTGCAGGCTCACTTGCGGGTCAACGACCAGATCGGCCTGCGCACCCAGCGTGGCGTCGGCAGCAACGCCGACTCCGACCAGTCCAGCGCCCGCCGGGCACTGGCGCAAAACAACCTCGACACCGCCGAGGTCGATCTAGCGGATGCCGAGTCGAATTTCGCCGCCGTCGTAGGGCGCCTGCCCGATGAACTGGAAACGCCGCCGTCTATCCGCGGCGAACTGCCTGCCTCTCTGCCGGAAGCCCAGCAGAGCATGGTGGAAAACAACCCGTACCTGAAATCGGCCCAGGCTGACGTGCAATCGGCCGAGAGCCAGTACGAAGTCTCAAAGTCGCCGTTCTACCCGCGTTTCGATGCCGAAGCGGCAGTGGGCGCAAACAACAACGTGCAGGGCGATGAAGGCCACGACAACGAGTGGCGCGTGGGCGTGGTGATGAACTACAACCTGTTCCGCGGCGGCAGCGACAAGGCGCGCCTGGCCTCCAATGCGCATCAGATCAACCAGGCGATGGACATCCGCAACAACGCCTTGCGCCAACTCAACGAGAACATCCACCTGGCCTGGAACGCCATGGTCAATGCCAAGAAACAAACCCCGACTGCCCGCGAATACGCGGACACCAGCCGTCGTGTGCGCCTGGCGTATCAGGACCAGTTCGGCCTCGGCCAACGCACCCTGCTCGACTTGCTCGACAGTGAAAACGAGCTCTACAACGCCAATCGCCGCTACACCGAAGTGCGCTACACCGAGGAGTATTCGATGTACCGCGTGCTGGCGAACATGGGCCAGTTGCTGAGCAAACAACGGGTGGTGCTACCCGCCGATGCGATCGCCCAGGCCGAAGTGAAAAACGAAGCGCGTTTGCCTGAACTGAAGTAGCTCACTGGGGGCGATCAATTTGACCAGCATGGAACCCGGCAACATAGGTGTCGATCCGCGCCTGAGCTTCGATGACCCGCTACTGGACGGTCTGTTGATCCTCTGCAAACTCCACGGCGCGACGGTCAGTCGCGCCAGCCTGAGTGCCGGGCTGCCACTGAACAAACAACGCTTGAGCCTGGACCTGCTGCCCCGTGCAGCAGCCCGGGCCAGCTTGCAGGCGCGGGTGCTGCGCCGTGAACTGGCGGACATTTCCGCGCTCAACCTGCCTGTGATGCTGATCCTGAACAACGGCCGCACCGCCATCCTGCGACGCTATGGCGATGACGGCCGGTTGCTGATCCTGCCCAGCGAAGCGGACGGTGGCGAACAATGGGTCAGCCGTGAAGAACTGGCTGAAAATTACAGCGGCCAGGCCTTGTTCGCCCGGCCCCGCCATGAACTCGAAGACCTGCGCTCGCCGCTGGTGCCGCGTGTGGAAGCGTGGTTTCGCGACACCTTGAAGCTGTCGAAATGGCTGTACAGCGATGCGATTCTGGCGAGTTTCCTGATCAACCTCCTGGGGCTGATGGTGCCGCTGTTCGTGATGCAAACCTACGACCGCGTGGTGCCGAACCAGGCCACGTCGACCTTGTGGGTGCTGTCGATCGGCTTGCTGATCGGCACCGGTTTCGAACTGGTGCTGCGGGTGGTGCGCGCGCACTTGCTGGACACCGCCGGGAAGAAAACCGACGTGATTCTTTCCGCGACCTTGTTCGAGCGCATCACTGGCATGGCGATGAAAGCGCGGCCGGCGACCATCGGCGGTTTCGCCCAGAGCATCCATGACTTCCAGGGCCTGCGTGAATTCCTCACTGCCGTCACGCTGACCAGCCTGATCGACCTGCCCTTTGCCGTGTTGATGCTGGTGGTGATCGGCCTGCTCGGCGGCTGGCTGGTGGTGATTCCATTGTTGGCGTTTCCGATTACGATCATTTTCGCGATGGTCATTCAGGTGCGCCTGCGCGACACCGTGCAGAAAAGCCTGAGCCTCGGCGCCGAGCGCCAGGCCCTGTTGATCGAAACCCTTGGCGGCCTGGAAACCCTGAAAGCGTGCAGCGCCGAAAGCGAGCGCCAGCACAAATGGGAAAGCACCCACGGCGCCCTCACCCGCCTCGACAGCCATGCGCGCAATCTGTCGGCGCTGGCCACCAACGGCACGCTGTTCATCCAGCAATTCTCCGGCATGGCGACCATCGTCGCCGGCGTCTACAGCATCATCGCCGGCAACCTCAGCGTTGGGGCGCTGGTGGCAACCTACATGCTCGGCAGCCGCGTACTCGCACCCTTGGGGCAGATCGCCGGTTTGATCACCCGCTACCAGCAAGCGCAACTGACCATGAAAAGCACCGATGCGCTGATGTCCTTGCCGCAAGAGCGCGACGCCCACCAGCGGCCGCTGGAGCGCACTCAGTTGCAAGGCGCGATGGATGTCAGTGGCGTGACCTTCCACTACAACGGCCAGAACGCCCCTGCCCTGGCCAACATCAGTTTCAGCGTCAAACCCGGCGAACGGATCGGCATCATCGGTCGCAGCGGCTCGGGTAAAAGCACCCTGGCGCGATTGGTCATGGGGTTCTATGCGCCGGAAGAAGGCCAGTTGCTGCTCGATGGCCTGGACCTGCGGCAACTCGATGTCGCCGACCTGCGCCAGCAAATCGGTTACGTCGCCCATGACCTGCCGCTGCTGGCCGGCAGCCTGCGCGACAACCTGACCCTGGGCGCACGTTACATCAGCGATTCACGGATGCTCGAAGTCGCCGAACTGACCGGTGTCACCGAGCTGGCGCGTCAGCATCCGCAAGGTTTTGACCGGCCCGTGGGCGAACGCGGGCAGTTGCTGTCCGGCGGTCAACGCCAGGCAGTGCTGCTGGCCCGGGCCTTGTTGCTGGATCCGCCGATCATGCTGCTCGACGAACCCACCAGCGCCATGGACAACAGCAGCGAAGATGTCTTGCGGCAAAAACTCCACGGCTGGGTGCAGGGCAAGACCTTGCTGCTGGTGACCCACCGCACCTCGATGCTCAGCCTGGTGGATCGGCTGCTGGTGCTGGATAACGGGCGGATCGTTGCCGACGGTCCGAAAGAAGCGGTCATCGATGCACTGCGCAAGGGCCGTGTCGGCTCTGCGGCTGTCTAGGAGCTACCCATGGCCCGTTCATCATCCGACACGCCACAAGACCGCGGCTACTTCGGCAGCTTCGGCAAAACCGCCGAGAGCGAATTCATGCCGGAAACCGCCGGCGCTTCGCTACAGGATTCGCCGCGCTGGTCGCGGATTACCGTGTGGCTGGCCGCGGCGCTGCTGATTACCGCGCTGGTCTGGGCCAAGTTTGCAGTGCTGCAAGAAGTCACCATGGGCGAAGGCAAGGCGATCCCGTCGAGCAAGGTCCAGGTGATCCAGAACCTGGAGGGCGGCATCGTCACCGAGATCTTCGTGCGCGAAGGGCAAATGGTGAACAAGGGCGACACCTTGCTGCGCCTGGATGACACGCGGTTTCTGTCGAACAAGGGCGAGAGCGAGGCGGATCGTTATGCGTTGACCGCGCAGGTCGAACGTCTGTCGGCCGAAGCGGAAGGCCGGCCGTTCAAGCTGTCGCCTGAGGTGATCGCCAAGGCTCCGCAAGTGGCCGAAGACGAGCGCTCGTTATACGAACAACGCCAGCGTCGACTGGCCAGTGAGCAACGGACGCTAACCGAACAACTGCGGCAAAAGACTCAGGAACTGGCGGAATTTCGCTCCAAGCAGGGGCAGTTCAGTTCGAGCCTGGCCTTGCTGCAACAAGAGATGAACATGTCCGCGCCGCTGGTGGGCACCGGGGCGGTTTCACCGGTGGAAATCCTGCGGCTCAAACGCAGCGCGGTGGAAATTCGCGGTTCTTTGAATGCGACGACGCTGGCAATTCCCCGGGCTGAATCGGCGATCAACGAGATCAAAAGCAAGATCGATGAATCGGAGCAATCCTTCCGCTCGGACGCGGCGAAAGAGCTGAATGAAAAACGCACCGACCTGTCGAAAATCACAGCGTCGAGCATCGCCATCGATGACCGCGTGACCCGCACCACCGTGGTGTCGCCGGTGCACGGAATCATCAAGGTGCTGAAGGTCAATACCATCGGCGGCGTGGTCCAGCCGGGCAGCGACATGGTGGAGATCGTCCCCATTGAAGACAACTTGCTGATCGAAGCCAAGGTGCGGCCACAGGACGTGGCGTTCCTGCATCCGGGGCAGAAAGCGATGGTCAAGTTCAGTGCTTACGACTACACGATTTATGGCGGGTTGACTGCCAAGCTGGAACTGATTGGTGCGGACACCATTACCGATGACAAGGGCAACAGCTTTTATCTGATTCAGGTGAGGACCGACAAGAATCACTTGGGCGGCGATGTGAAACCGCTGCTGATTATTCCGGGGATGGTGGCGACGGTGGATATCATCACGGGCGAGAAAAGCGTGCTGGATTACCTGTTGAAACCGGTGTTGAAAGCGCGGACCGAGGCGATGCGGGAGCGATAGGTTTGACTCATTCTCTGTGGCGAGGGAGCTTGCTCCCGCTGGGCTGCGCAGCAGACCCAAAATCATTCAACCAGGCGCAACAGGTGTACTGGGTCGACAAATTGGGAGCGCTTCGCACTCCAGCGGGAGCAAGCTCCCTCGCCACAAGTAATCACCTGCCGTGGTTACGCTGGTAAGTCTCCTCCCCCATCGCCGCAATCTGGCCTTCGATCAACGCCTCGAACGGTTTCAACAAGGGTTCAAAAGAGCTCGGCGCTTCCAGCATCTGCAACGCCTGGACAATCGCTTCCACCGTCGACAGCGCCCCAGGCCCCGGTGCCTTGCGCAGTCGATATCGAGACACCCCGCCATCCACCAACGTCACCCTCGGCAACGCCGCCAGTAACGGATTGAGGTGCAACATCTTGCGCGCCTTGCGCCAGGTGCCGTCCGGGACGACCAGCAACAGCGGCTCTTCATTCGAGGTGTACGCCTGCAATGGCTGCGCATCGTCGGCCGGAAACAACAACCGCGCCTGATACCCCGGAGGATTCAGCAGCACCGGCAAATCCTCAAACACCTCACCGACAATCAACTCGGCATTCTTCAAGCCCAACGCGGCCAGTCGCGCCGTGTTCAGCGCATGGTTCACTTCGCTGGGATGCTGCAACAACAGCACTCGGGTACGGCTGTCGAGGCTCGGGATCAGCGGGCACAGGCAATGGGTTTGTGGGCGCAGGCAGCGTGGACACTGGATTCTGGACATGTTCTCAGGCCTGGTTCAGTTGTGCTTTGAGCAGATCGCGGAAGGTCTGGATCAGCGGCTCGCGGCTGCGGCCACGACGCACGATCATCGAAAACGGCGCCTGATAACCAAACGTCGCCGGCAGCAGCACTCGCAAATCGCCCTTGTCCGCCCAAGCCTGGGCGTAGTGCTCCGGCAGGTAACCGATGTAGGCACCCGACAGCACCAGAATCAGCTGCGCCTCCATACTTTCCACGGTGGCGGCGCTGTGCTTGAAACCGTGGCGCGCCAGTTCGGCCTGGCTCCAGTAACCACGGCCGACCATGCGTTGCTGAGTGATGACTTGCTCAGGAATGCGCCGCTCGGTGAACAGCGGATGACGGCTGCTGCAATACAACCAGTGTTGCTCGCGGTACAGCGGCATGTAAACCAGGCCGCTCATGCGCGTGGAAAACGCACCGATGGCCAGGTCGAGACGGTTGTCCTGCACGCCGAGCTGCAATTCGTAGGGGCTCATGACCGACAGGTGCAAATGCACGGCCGGGTGTTCCTGGCTGTAGGCGCCGATGGCTTCGGCGAACGGCAAGGCCTTGTCGCTGACGGTGGAGTCGATGACGCCGAGGTTGAGAGTGCCGCGCAGTTCGCCCTTCAACGCCGCCGCGTACTGTTCGAAGCCTTCAAGCTCGCCCAACAGACGCAGGGTTTCCTGATGGAACAGCTCGCCCTTGCTGGTCAGGCTGAAACCGCCGCGACCGCGATGGCAGAGCACCAGGCCTAGGGCGGCTTCGAGCTGGCTCATGTAGGTGCTGATGGCCGAAGTCGAGAGGTTGAGCTCTTGCTGCGCGTTGGCAAACCCCTGATGACGCACCACGCTGACGAAGATGCGTAACAGTTTCAGGTCGGGTAAAGCGTTGGCCATGGGGGCTCCGTTTGCAAGGTCATGCGTGTTGCGCTTTTGTGGCGAGGGAGCTTGCTCCCGCTGGGTTGCGAAGCGGCCCTACAACCATTCACCTCGTAGTGTCAGACGGACCGCATCAGCCGATTTTACGACTGCTGCGCAGCCGAGCGGGAGCAAGCTCCCTCGCCACAGGAGTGCGGCACATGGCCGCAAGTCTATCGTCGTGCCAACCATTAGTTTAGAAAAATCTGAACTAAGTATTTGCCCGTAGCGATTCTTCCCGGCCACTACATTTCGCAGAATCGGCCCCTAACGGTGCCCGAACCTCCCCGGAGCGGCGCAACCGACATAAATAAAACAACGACGATGAGGCCTTACCCGTGGACAAGATTCTTCACCAACCACTGGGCGGCAATGAAATGCCGCGCTTCGGCGGCATCGCCACCATGATGCGACTCCCCCATTTGCCTACCGCTGCCGGTCTGGATGCTGCCTTTGTTGGCGTCCCGCTGGACATCGGCACCTCGCTGCGCCCCGGCACCCGCTTCGGACCTCGCGAAATCCGCGCTGAATCGGTGATGATCCGCCCGTACAACATGGCGACCGGCGCTGCACCGTTCGATTCGCTGTCGGTGGCCGACATCGGCGACGTGGCGATCAATACGTTCAACCTGCTGGACGCGGTGCGGATCATCGAAGAATCCTACGACGCCATCCTCGAACACAATGTGATCCCGCTGACCCTGGGCGGCGACCACACCATCACCCTGCCAATCCTGCGTGCCATTCACAAGAAGCACGGCAAGGTCGGCCTGGTGCACATCGACGCTCACGCCGATGTGAACGATCACATGTTTGGCGAGAAAGTCGCCCACGGCACCACCTTCCGTCGCGCGGCCGAAGAAGGCCTGATCGACTGCGATCGCGTGGTGCAAATCGGCTTGCGCGCTCAGGGCTACACCTCCGAAGACTTCAACTGGAGCCGTAAACAGGGCTTCCGTGTGGTTCAGGCTGAAGAGTGCTGGCACAAATCCCTGGCACCGCTGATGGCCGAAGTGCGCGAGAAAGTCGGCGGCGGTCCGGTGTACCTGACTTTCGACATCGACGGCATCGACCCGGCTTGGGCGCCAGGCACCGGCACCCCGGAAATCGGTGGTCTGACGACCATTCAGGCAATTGAAATCATTCGCGGCTGCCAAGGCCTCGACCTGATCGGCTGCGATCTGGTAGAAGTCTCGCCCGCTTATGACACCACCGGCAACACCTCGCTGCTGGCCGCCAACCTGCTGTACGAAATGCTCTGCGTACTGCCGGGCGTGGCCCACCGCTGAGGATCGGTCATGACCGAACGTGATCAGGTGTTGAAAGCCGCCGCCGATCTGGTGACGGCTTTTGCCCGCAACGATCGCGAAGCCTACTTCGGCGCGTTCAGCGCCGACGCCAGCTTCGTGTTCTACACCCTCGAACAGCCCCTGCTGTCGCGCGATGCCTATCAGGCGTTGTGGGACACCTGGCGCGCCGAGGATGGCTTCGAGGTGCTTGCGTGCACGTCGAGCAACGCCTTCGTCAGCCTGCAGGGTGACGTGGCGATTTTCATCCATGACGTGGCCACCGAGCTGCGCATGCAAGGGGAGCAACACTTCAGCCAGGAGCGCGAGACGATTGTGTTTCGCCGACAACAACAAGGCCTATGGCTGGCCTGCCACGAACATTTGTCCGCGATGCCGGAAGGGCTGCCACCCCCTTAGCCAAACAGGTGACGCTCACACACGATGAGCGCGCCTTTATGATCGGAGCTGATCATGAATAACAACAACAAAGACCAAAGCCTTACGCAGATTGAAACCCACGGGGTCGAACAGATCCCGGACAACGAACGCACCGCAGGCCCGACGGACTTGTTCCGGATGATCTTCGGCGGTTCCAACACTTTTGCCACCGCCGTGCTCGGCAGTTTCCCGGTGCTGTTCGGCCTGTCTTTTCAGGCCGGTGTCTGGGCGATTGTGCTGGGCGTGCTGCTGGGCTCGCTGATCCTCGCGCCAATGGGCCTGTTCGGCCCGATCAACGGCACCAACAACGCCGTGTCTTCCGGTGCGCATTTCGGCGTGCACGGGCGGATCGTCGGTTCGTTCCTGTCGCTGCTGACCGCCATCGCCTTCTTCTCGCTCTCGGTGTGGAGTTCGGGTGATGCGCTGATCGGTGGCGCCAAACGCCTGATCGGTCTGCCGGAAACCGACCTGACCCTGGGCCTGGCCTACGGGCTGTTCGCGATCCTGGTGCTGACGGTTTGCATCTATGGCTTTCGCTTTCTGCTGTGGGTCAACAAAATCGCGGTATGGAGCGCCAGCCTGTTGTTCCTGCTGGGCATCTTCGCCTTCGCCGGGCCGTTCGATGTGAATTACGCCGGCACCGTCAATATGGGTCAGCCAGGTTTCTGGGCGGCCTTCATCGGTGCTGCACTGGTGGCGATGAGCAACCCGATTTCCTTCGGCGCGTTCCTCGGCGACTGGTCGCGCTACATCCCGCGTGAGACCTCCAAGCGCCGGATCATGGCCGCCGTGGTGATCTCGCAGATCGCGACGTTCATTCCGTTCCTGTTCGGCCTGGCCACCGCCACCATCGTAGCGATCAAGGCACCCGACTACATCGCGGCCAACAACTACGTCGGCGGTTTGCTGGCGGTCTCGCCGAGCTGGTTCTTCCTGCCGGTGTGCCTGATCGCGGTGATCGGCGGCATGTCCACCGGCACTACTTCGCTGTATGGCACCGGGCTGGACATGTCCAGCGTGTTCCCTCGGGTGCTGTCGCGGGTCAAGGCGACGTTGCTGATCGGTGTGATGTCGATTGCCTTCATCTTTATCGGGCGCTTCGCCGCGAACCTGGTGCAGAGCGTGTCGACCTTCGCCGTGCTGATCATCACCTGCACCACCCCGTGGATGGTGATCATGATCATCGGCCTGGTGGTGCGTCGCGGCTTCTACTGCCCGGATGACCTGCAAGTGTTCACCCGCGGCGAGAAAGGTGGCCGCTACTGGTTCACCCACGGCTGGAACTGGCGTGGCCTGGGAGCCTGGATCCCGAGTGCGCTGGTGGGTTTGTGCTTTGTGAACCTGCCGGGGCAGTTTGTGGGTGTGCTGGGCGATCTGGCTGGCGGCATCGACATCAGCCTGCCGGTCACCCTCGGCCTGGCCTCGCTGGTGTACCTGACGCTGCTGAGCCTGTTTCCGGAACCGGCTGCGGTGTTCGGGCCGAATGATGCACGCAGCAAGGGCACGGACGCGCTCAGTAAACCGGCGATGCGACAAGCCGCCTGATTCAACACAAACGATGGTCAACGGACCTCTGTGGCGAGGGAGCTTGCTCCCGCTCGACTGCGCAGCAGTCGCAAAACAGGCGAATGGTGTTTCCCCTGAAGAAACGCGGTTGCAGGATTTGGGGCTGCTTCGCAGCCCAGCGGGAGCAAGCTCCCTCGCCACAAAAAGCGGACTGATTGCCACATTGATTTTCGCCTCACCATAAAAAAGACAATCGGAGACACGCCATCATGGCTTTGGATTTATTCGTCGTACTCATCTACGCCGCCGCGATGCTGATACTTGGCTACTTCGGCATGCGCAAGGCCAAGACCAACGAAGACTACTTGGTCGCCGGTCGCAACCTCGGCCCGAGCCTGTACATGGGCACCATGGCCGCCACCGTTCTGGGCGGCGCGTCCACCGTGGGCACCGTGCGCCTGGGCTACGTTCATGGCATCTCCGGTTTCTGGCTCTGTGCTGCACTGGGTTGCGGGATCGTGGCGCTGAACCTCTTCCTCGCCAAACCGCTGCTGAAGCTGAAGGTTTTCACCGTCACTCAAGTGCTGGAAAAGCGCTACAACCCAATGGCTCGTACCGCAAGCGCGAGCATCATGCTGGCCTATGCGCTGATGATCGGCGTGACCTCGATCCTGGCGATCGGCACCGTGCTGCAAGTGCTGTTCGGCCTTCCGTTCTGGATGTCGGTAATTCTCGGCGGTGGCGTGGTGGTGATCTACTCGGCCATCGGCGGAATGTGGTCTCTGACCCTGACCGACATCGTCCAGTTCGGTATCCAGACCGTAGGCCTGATGTTCCTGCTGCTGCCAATCTGCTTGTACCGAGTGGGTGGCTGGGATCAACTGGTTGCACAATTGCCGGCTGCCAGCTTCAGCTTCACCAGCATTGGCTGGGACACCATCATCACCTACTTCATGATTTACTTCTTCGGCATCCTGATAGGCCAGGATATCTGGCAACGGGTGTTCACCGCACGAAGCGAGAAAGTTGCGAAGTATGCCGGTACCACCGCGGGCATCTACTGCATCATCTACGGCCTGGTCTGTGCATTGATCGGCATGGCCGCTCACGTACTGATCCCGGATCTGGACAACGTCAATAACGCATTTGCCGCTATCGTCAAAGTCTCGCTGCCGGACGGCATCCGTGGCTTGGTGATCGCGGCTGCCCTGGCAGCAATGATGTCCACCGCCAGCGCCGGCCTGCTCGCGGCATCCACCACACTGACCGAAGACCTGCTGCCGAAACTGCGCGGCGGCAAACAGTCGAGCCTGGGCATCAACCGCCTGTTCACCCTGCTGACCGGCATCGTGGTGCTGGGTATCGCGCTGGTGGTAAACGATGTGATCAGTGCCTTGACCCTGGCTTACAACCTGTTGGTGGGCGGCATGCTGATTCCGCTGATGGGCGCGATCTTCTGGAAACGCGCAACCACCGCCGGCGCTATCGCCAGCATGGGCATGGGCTTTGCCACTGCGCTGCTGTTCATGTTCAAGGACGGTATGGACGCCAACACTCCGATCTACTACAGCCTCGGCGTGGGCCTGGTGAGCTTCGTGGTGGTCAGCTTGCTGTCCCCTCGTCCGGCAACGATGGCCAGCGCCGCCTAAGCTGAACCTAACGACTTGATGCTTTCTTCGACGGGTGTGGCGTCGGTTGCCACACCCGTTTTTTTTCGTCTGGAGAAAACCTTTGATGAAGATTGTTTCGCGCGATCAGTGGTTCGAGGTCAAACAGCTCAGTGACGGCATACGGCTGATTCACGAGCCTTACATCCGGCCCTTCTATCGCTGCAACCTCTGGCACATTCAGGGCCGCGACAAGGACTTGCTGCTGGACAGCGGTTCCGGGTTGGTGAGCCTGCGCGAGCAGTTGCCGTGGATCACCGAGCGGCCGCTGGTGGCAGTGGCCAGTCATTGCCATTTCGACCACATTGCCGGTCATCACGAATTTCCCGAGCGCCTGGTGCATCCGGCCGAGGCCGACATCCTGGCGGCACCCGACGGCGAAAACGATTTGAGCCGGGCGTTTGTCGGCGACGAGATGTTCGAGGCGCACCCGGACTGCCCGTTGTGCTATGCCGAATATCGAGTCAAAGCCGCGCCGGCCACGGGGATGATTGAAGAAGGCGACGTGCTGGATCTGGGCAATCGCGTGCTGCAGGTTCTGCATACGCCGGGGCATTCACCGGGCGGCATCAGCCTGTACGAAGCGGCAACCGAGACGCTGTTCAGCGGCGACATCATCTACGACGGCCCGCTGATCGAAGACGCCTACCACTCCAATCTCGACGACTACGCTCGCAGCCTGCAGCGCTTGCGCACGTTGCCGATCCGTACGGTGCACGGCGGGCATTTCGGGAGTTTTTCCGGGGAGCATTTGCGCACGATGATTGACGAGTGGCAGCGCTCACACACCTGAAGCCTGCTGTACTCAAGCTCAGGAACAACAATAACGCCCTCGAAGAACCGCCATGAAAAGAGCTGCCGTTCGTGCCGCCGTGCATCGTTTCATCAGCCGCCTGCTGGAGGGTCAGGATGACTTCGACGACAACGCCAGCCTGGCGCAGTTGGGATTGGATAAACAGGATATCGAAGAGCTGATCTTCCATCTGGAGGATGAGCTGGGGTTGACGGCGTTTACGGCGGAAGAAGACCGTATGCTCAAGGATGCCAGGACGGCGAATGATTTGAGTCTGTTTTTGGTGGAGATTGGACGGCATTGAGTCCGAATGCCAAACGCACGCTCGTGGTGAACTGTGGCGAGGGAGCTTGCTCCCGTTCGGCTGCGCAGCAGTCGCCAATCCTGTCCGAGTATTCCCTGACAACTCTGAGGCTACCAAGGGGCGCTACGCGCCCCAGCGGAGCAAGCTCCCTCGCCACAGAGGATTTGCCAGGTTTGAGCCAGTGCGGGTCAGACTTACCGACGGCGCGGCTGGCGTCGACGCTGTTCGTCGTCGGTGCGAATAGGAACAGGTTGCAGAGGCGGTTCGATCAAACCGAGTGCAACACCCAGATCGTGCAGCCAGTTTTGAATTTTCTCTTTCATGGTGCCCCCTTCAGGGTAGTGCCGAGCGGCTGAAATTCTGTAGCCCCTTCGCACTGATAATAGTCTGAAGTCCTACGCAATGCTCGGCCAAATCCGCAATGATCTGTTACTGAATTGATCAAAATACCTGACCGATAGTTCAAGCAATCGCCGAAGCCTGCATCGGCGCCGATGGATAGACCGCTTGTTGCTGTTCAATCCACGCGTTCAGGTTGGCCCCGACCATGCCTTTGCGCCACATCAACCAGGTCGTCGCGTGGGCAAACGGCTCCGCCAGCGGGTGCACCGCCACGCTTTCACGGCCCGGCAGGCTTGCCAGCATCGACTCCGACATCAGCGCCACGCCCGAGCCAGCAATCACACACGCCAGCATGCCCGGGTAAGACTCGATCTCCATCGCCCGGCCCATGGCCGCGTGGTCATGGGCAAACCAGGCTTCAAGACGCATGCGGTAGGAGCAGCCCTGACGAAAGGTAAACACCGAGCGCCCTTCCACATCCATGGCGCTGCGGACCGGCGGGTGATCGGCCTCGCTGATCAGCACCAGCCGCTCGTCGCACAACGGCACACCGTCCAGACCGGCCAGCTCCAGCGGGCCATCCACCAAGGCCGCATCGAGACGACCGGTGAGCAAACCCTCAAGCAATTCGCCGCTGGGCCCGGACTGCACTTGCAGGTTCACCGCCGGATACGTGCGGTGATAACGCGCCAACAACCCTGGCAAATGAATCGCCGCCGTGCTGTACATGGTGCCCAACACGAAGTCCCCGGCCGGTTGCCCGCCCTGCACTGCTGCCTGGGCTTCGTCGCGCAAGCTGAAGAGTTTGGCGGTGTAGTCCAGCAGGACTTTTCCCGCAGGTGATAGTTGCAAACGCTGACGCTCGCGGACGAAAAGCTCTACACCGAGCTGCTCTTCAAGTTGCTTGAGCCGCGTTGACAGGTTCGATGGCACCCGGTGCAATCGTTCGGCAGCACGGGTGATCGAGCCCTCTTGCGCCACGGCCTGGAAGATTCGTAACTGGCTGAACTCCACGATCTTCTCCAAATCAGAACAAGTTACTCACTATTATTCATTTTTAAAGAAAGTCAATCAGTCCTAGCCTGACGGTCATTGAGCCTTTACCGGAATTCAGACCATGTCTCCCTTGATTCGCTTACTCGCCAGTTTTATCGCCCTGATGATGGCCATGGGGATCGGGCGTTTCGCCCTCACACCGCAAATGCCGCACTTGCTCAGCGAAGGTCAGATCGACCTGACTGCCGCCGGTCTGATTGCGGCCGCCAACTACCTCGGCTACTTCGTCGGTGCCGTGGATGCCATGTTCTCTCGCCGTCCCGAACAAGTTCGTCGGCGACTGCTCGGTGGGTTGTGGCTGTGTGTGCTGCTGACGCTGGCGTCGTTCTGGGCCAACGGGTTCTGGTCGCACCTGGTGCTGCGATTCGGTACCGGCGTGGCCAGCGCCTGGGTGCTGGTGATGATCACGGCGTTGAGCCAGCCACTGGCAGCGGCAGCCGGCCGCCCACGACTGGGCGCCCAGGTATTTGCCGGACCTGGTTTGGGGATTTTTCTCACAGGAATGTTGGCGTTGGGCTCGCACCTGCTGGGGCAGACGTCTGCAACCCTGTGGCTGGTGTATGCCGGTGTCGCATTGGCAATGCTGCTGGGGATTCTGCCGTTTTTGCCGCAATCGACCGCGACTGCGGTTGCCGCACCGAGCACAGCCACTTCGAACCAGCGAGGCATTGGCCGCCTAGGTGTGATCTACGGGTTGTACGGCTTGGGCTACATCATCCCCGCCACGTTCCTTTCGCAAATGGCCAGCGCACAGTTCCATGGCCAATGGCAGGCCGACCTGTTCTGGCCGTGCTTCGGCCTGGCGTCGGCCATCGGAGTGGTGCTGGTCAGTCTGCGTCGACAAACCCCGAATGGCACCCGCCACTGGCTGATGGTGACGTTGTGGCTGCAAGCCGCTGGTGTCTTTGCCTGCCTGTTGGGCAGCGGGCCGGGCTTGGCGCTGGGGGTGATTCTTTGCGGCACGCCGTTCCTGGCCTGCATGCAATTGGTGATGCAACGCTCCCGGGAACTGGCGCCCCACGCTACTCAACGCAACGCCGGGATGCTAACGGCCTGCTTTGCGGTGGGTCAACTCGCCGGGCCGTTGCTGGCGGCGCTGAGCAGCCATTTCAGCGGCGGTTTGCAGCCAGCGCTGGTGGTTGCCGGCAGCGGCTTGCTTGTCGCTGGCGGCCTGCTGTTGCGTCCGGTCACTGCTGCCCCAGGGCTTTGCGCAAACGACGGCGCACCCACTGCTCAGCGCTGACAAACGTGATGCCCAACAACACCAGCACGGCACCGATGACGAAGTTCAGGCTCAACTCTTCACCCAGCAACACCACGCCGAATGTGACACCGAACAGCGGCGTCATGAACGAAAACACCGCCAGGTTCGCCGCCAGATAACGGCGCAACAGCCAGAACCACGTCAGGTAGCTGAAGAACGACACGACCAATCCCTGGAACAGCACGCTGGCCACCGCGACGGTGGTCAGGCTGACATGGGTTACCTGGCCGCTGAGGATCGCGATCAGCAGCAGCCCAACGAAACCGACGATCAGTTGGTAAAACAGGGTCAGCGTGACCGGGGCTTCCGACAGTCGCGAGGCACGCACCACCACCGTGGTCGCGCCCCAGGAAGCCCCGGCCAGTACGCCCAACGCATCGCCCATCAACATGCGGTGGTCGAGGTTGTCCCAGGACACGCCGCCAGCAAACGCGATGGCGATCCCGACGAAGGCGAGGAAAATCCCCAGCCATTGCACCGGCCTCAGACGTTCGCTCGGCAGCAGCCAGTGCACGCCCAACGCGGTAAAAATCGGCGCGGTGTAAAGGAACACCGACATATGCGCTGCCGTGGTCAGTTGCAAACCTTCGGAAATGAAAAAGAACTCCAGACCAAACAGCGCACCGGCCAACAAGCCGCCACGCCACGTGCTGCCGACCTGATCCCAGCCACCCTTCCAGCAGATCAACAGTCCTACAAGCAACGCGGAAATACCCGACCGCCCCGCCGCTTGCATGACCGGAGCGATGTCGGGCGCCGCCCATTTGATCATCACCTGCTGCACGCCCCAGATCAGGCACAACCCGACCATCACTTGCAGGGCAACCCCATCGGCGCTACGCCGGCTGGCGCTCACCGGAACACCTCGACAACAACAAACATGGCAGTGACTCGACAGTAAAAACAAAGCCCCGGCCTGCTTGCTGAACAAACGGTGTCGGGGCGAAAAGTTATGCTGTCGATTATTAACCAAACGGCCAGAAAATGCCGCCTGGACGGGACGTTTAAATTCCCGATTGCGTCATTGCAGGCAACGAGGATCACTGCACTTTTCGCGCAACCCAATACCCGACCGTGCAGGCAATGCAGGTGGCCAACGTGCCCCAGGCCATGTCCATCAACGCCAACTGCGCCGACCATCCGTTCAAGGTTGCCCAGTTACTCAGGTCATACGTGCCGTAAGCCACCAGACCCAATAGCGCGCCCAGCGCCGAAGCTCGTCGCCAGGTCTTCGCCGGCAACACCACGAACACCACGCAACCCAAGACATAAAGAAGATAGAACACCGCTGCCGGGGCCAGCAGCGGTTGGTCGAGCATCAGCGGACCGAGCAGCGCCCGATAAGTCGGCGCCATCAGCACGCCCAGCCATAGGCCGTCGAGCACGAGAAACGCGAGCAAGGTGCCCGCGTAGGCAAACAGCCCTTTTTTCATAACCCGCCCCTCTGTAATCGTTCTATATGGGGCCGGAGCGAGGTCAGCTTAGTTCAATGCGATCCGCATGAATGACGATCTGGCCATTTTTGTACAGCGCACCGATAGCCTTCTTGAAGTTGCCTTTGCTCACACCAAACAGGCTGGTGATCACGGTCGGGTCGCTCTTGTCGCTGACCGGCAGGGTGCCGTTGTTTTCACGTAACTTGGCGAGGATCTTCGAGTTGAGGCTGGTGGCGGCTTCTTCGCCCACCGGTTGCAGGCTCAGGCTGATCTTGCCGTCGGTACGGACTTCTTTGATAAAGCCCTTCTCTTCCTTGCCGGCGCGCATGAACTTGAAGATTTCGTTCTTGTGAATCAGGCCCCAGTGCTTGTTGTTGATGATTGCCTTGAAGCCCATGTCGGTCGCTTCGGCCACCAGCAAATCAACTTCCTGGCCAGGCGTGTAGCTGGCGGGGGTCTTGTCGAGGTAGCGGTCCAGGCGCGCCGTCGCGGTGATGCGGCGGGTGTGCTTGTCGAGGTAGACGTGCACCACGACATATTCACCGGCGGTCATCTGACGTTTTTCTTCGGAGTACGGCAGCAGCAAATCCTTCGGCAGGCCCCAATCCAGGAAAACACCGATGCTGTTGACTTCAACGACTTTCAAACTGGCGAATTCACCGACCTGAACTTTCGGCTTTTCGGTAGTTGCGATGAGTTTGTCATCGCTGTCCAGATAAACAAAAACGTTGAGCCAATCTTCATCTTCGCTGGGAATATCTTTGGGAATATAACGATTAGGCAGGAGGATTTCGCCATCCGCGCCACCGTCAAGATATAAACCGAAGTTAGTGTGTTTAACCACTTGCAAACTGTTGTAGCGCCCGACTAAAGCCATTTCCAATACCCTCATTGCGTGGGCGGCATTCTACCCGTTTTTCCGTGCGGCGTTCCCGTGGCCAGCCCGGTGACACCAGAAATTCTTCTGAAGGCCTTAATTTTCCTGGGTTTTGCCTTGAGTGTTTGGCCGCTCGTCAGGCCGAACGGGCGATCGTCACCCTCGCCCGCGGATCTAAAACCTGTGTTTTTCTACCGTCGTTCTTATTTAAAACAGCAGCTTAGGAACGTATTTCGAATAATAGCTTGTGATTAATGCCGCCCCTGCAATGTGTATTTTGAGGGGATATTAGCCAAGCAATTGTCAAGTATTTCCTGTACGATGCCTGGCCAAGTTAATTTTCTACAGGTTAATGGCCGCCATGCGTGTAAAAGCATCCAACAGCAAAGCAAAGCCAGCTCCAGCCGTTGAAACCAGCGAATCGATCAACAACCAGATCGCTGCGTTCCTCAAGTCCGGCGGCGAGATCCAGCAAATTGCCAAAGGCGTGAGCGGCCAGACGTTCGGCCCGTCCAAGCAGATCACTTTGGGCAAGAAGTAACACTCCCCCAAAGATCCGCCGCGTCACCTGGTCCGTAAGCGCTTTGAGCTTCGAAGCGCTTGGACTGGAACCTCCCCGCAACACCCCGCCAAACACATCAATATTTCAAAAATCGACGAACGGCCTTCAATGCCGAGCATTCGCCGGTATGCTTGCACACGTCTAGATCAAGCGTTTCAGTAGGTTTTTGTTCCTGCTCCTCGCGGTCATGGAGTGACGCATGCTCAAACCCTCCCATTTATTGCTCGGCACCCTGCTGTCGTGTTCGGTCGCCAACGCGCAAATCTTCCAGCGTGAATTGGGCGATTTCGATCTCAAACTCGGCACCACCCCCAGCCGCAGCATGGCCCAAGGGCTGGTCAAGCCCGCCAGCACCGGTTCGTTCCACGGTGGTCTCGACCTGAGCCATGACAGTGGCTTTTACGCGGGGCAATGGGCGCCGAGCATGGGTTTATCCCCTGGGGCCAACCTTGAAGTCGACTCCTACCTGGGCTTTAAACAGCCTTTCGATAATACCCTCGGGTACGAAGTCGGCATGATCCATTACAGCTACCCGAAAGTGGACACCCTCGACAGCCAGGAGTTTTTCGGCGGCCTGACCTTTCTCGGCAGCCGTTTCGGCGCAGCCTTCAGCAACGACCCGGACAAACAGAACAGCACCGTCTTCGCCGACCTGGGCGGCAATCAGCCGTTCGGCATCGGGATCAGCATGAAATACACCACCCACCAACTCAACACGCCAGCGTCCGTCGACGGCGGCTATATCGGCAGTTTTACCGATTGGTCGGTGCAACTTTCCCGGCCGTTCATGGGTGTCGACCTCAACCTGATCTACAGCGACTCAAGCCTCAGCGGCAGCGACTGTTCCGCCTACTCCGGGCACAACAGCCAGTGCGACGGGTTGGTCACCCTCAAGGCCGAGCGCCCCTTCTATTGATCGGCTGAACTGCCGGGCCCATTCTGCGTTCACATAAGAATCCATTAAAGAAGCCAGATCTTCGCAAGGATTCGCCCATGTCGCGCTGGTTAAAGTATCTCGCCCTCATCATCACGCTCAGCCTGGCCCTTGGCGCCTGTAGCCGCGTGGGCCTGGCCTATCGCAACCTCGACGTGATCATTCCGTGGACGCTCAGCGATTACCTGGACATGAACGGCGAACAAAAAGGCTGGTTCAACGAGCGCCTCAAGGAACACCTGAGCTGGCACTGCACCACGCAACTGCCGGGCTACCTTGACTGGCTGGACCGCTTGCAGGCGATGGTCGAGACCAACCAGGTCACCGACGACGCGCTGCAAACCCGAACTCAGGAAGCCAAGGACGCCATCGCACAGACCGCCCGGGAAATCACCCCTTCGGCCATCGAATTGTTACAGGGGCTGGATGACAAGCAAGTCGCTGAAATGAACGACGCCTTCGCCAAGGATCAGCGCAAGCGCCAAGACGATTACGTCAAACCGACGCTCGATCAGCAGATCAAGGAACGTAGCGAGCGCATGCAAAAACGCCTGAATGACTGGCTGGGCCCGCTCAGCCCGACTCAGAGACAACGGGTGGTGACATGGTCGAACGCCTTGGGTGACCAGAACACGCAATGGATCGCCAACCGAGCGCATTGGCAGAAGCAATTCAGTGCGGCCGTTGCGCAGCGTCAGAGTCCGGAATTCCCACAGAGAATCGAGACGCTTCTGGTGAATCGCGAGAGTTTATGGACGCCGGCGTACCGTCAGGCCTACGCCAACACTGAAGCGCAAGCACGAGGATTGTTCGTGGATTTGATGGCCGAGAGTACGCCGCCTCAACGTCAGCGGCTGTTGAAAAAAATTGGAGGGGTGCGCAAGGACTTCAACGATTTGAAATGCCTGAAAGCCGCGCAACAAGGCTAAGCCCAACACAGGTCAAAATGTGGGAGTGAGCCTGCTCGCGATGATGGAGTATCAGACAACGACGATGTCGACTGACACTCCGCAATCGCGAGCAGGCTCACTCCCACATGGGTTTCAGGTGGTCTTCAGGCAATCTGCGCCTTCGACGCCACCTCATCAAACGTCAGCTCATCCAGCGCATCTTCCTGCTCATCCAACACCTGCCGCGGGTGGTCATTACCCGGAATGCTGCTGTCGATCAGGCTCAACAAGCTCGAGCCACGCGGCGTCAAAATGTAATTGGAGCCGGTGCCGCCCTGCTCTTCGGGTCGAGACTCGATATAGCCGCGCTCCAGCAGTAATTTTTCATACTCGCCGGCCACCGCTTTCAGGTGATCCAGATTTTCAGTCTGTTCGCCTTCCGACGCTTTCTCCGCCGCATGCTGCTCGGCATACGGGCGCGGCGTGAAACTGGCCTCACCGCGTTGCACTTCGTGCAGCAAGCGTTCAATCAAATCCCAGTTGTAAGTGGTCATCCTGATTCAACCTCCAAAGCCTGTGAGAGAGGGCCTTCTTAAGTTGTGACCTACACGCTGCGCAGCCGTTCAGCCGAGTTTTTTGCGGCTGCCGACCGACGGCATGTCGAATTGGACGCAGGTCAAACGACTAGGCTGTGTAAGTCACCTCCCAGCCTTGCGAAGGAGAAAACCTGATGAACGTTCAGAATCATCCCGTCGTGTCCCGCGAAGAATGGCTCGCCGCCCGCAAACAACACCTGGCCCACGAAAAAGCCTTCACCAAAGAACGGGACAAGCTCAGCGCCGAACGCCGCGCCCTGCCCTGGGTGAAAATCGACAAGGATTACCACTTCCAGGGCCCACAAGGCGAACTGAAACTCGCGGACCTGTTCGGTGGCCGCAGCCAACTGGTCATCTACCACTTCATGTTCGCCGCTGGATGGGACGAAGGCTGCCCCGGCTGCTCGTTCCTGTCCGACCACATCGACGGCGCCAACCAGCATTTGGCTCATCACGATGTCGCCGTGGTCGCAGTTTCCCACGCACCGTTCGCCGAGTTCCAAGCCTTCAAACGACGCATGGGCTGGAAATTTGATTGGGTGTCGTCAGAAGGTTGCGATTTCAACTACGACTTCGGCGTCTCTGCCCAGGCCGAAGATGTCGCTGCCGGCAGAGCCACCTACAACTACGAAAAATCCGACGGTGCCGAGGAAGAACTCCCTGGCCTTAGCGTGTTTTATCGCAATGAAGCGGGCGAAATCTTTCACACCTACTCCACTTATGCCCGTGGTCTCGACATGTTGGTGGGTGCCTACAACTACCTTGACCTGACGCCCAAGGGCCGCAACGAAGAGGAAATCATGGAATGGGTGCAGCATCACGACAAATACGAAGACAAGACGTCATCCAGCTGCTGCCACGGGAATAATGCGCGTTAAAACACATAACAACTTTCAGGCCGCGATGTCTCGAACCGCCACGACCGGATCACACCATCGGCCGTGGTGTACACCGAGTAACTGCAATCGAATAGCCAGTTGAAGTAGTAACGATTGCCATCGCCCTCGACCACTCGTTCATAGCGGTGTTCGTGATTGTTTGGGGACCACAGCATGAGCTGACAGCGAGCATCGCAAGGTTTGTTTTCGAGATCGGGCATCGGCTGCCCGACCAGGCTGTTGGCGCTGTCGATCCATGCTGAACGAGAAGGTCCGCAAGCTGATAGCGACAGGAAAAGTACCATCAACACTACTTTTGGAAGCATGTTCGATCCTTGGGCACAGGAAAAAGGGGAGGAAGGCTAAGCATCCACGAAATCCCGGTCGATCCACCACTGCGCCGCTGAACTTTTGCCGTACTTCGGCCCTCAACCGGTTAACCCGTCTTAACCCGGACTGAGGCGTGGGTCAGGGCCGCGACTTGTTCGGAGGTCAGGCTGACGCGGAGCGACAGGTTGAGTTCCTGTTTGCTGGCGACCGCGTTGTTCATCAGGTACTTGAACATGCTCTCGTCGGAGGTCTAACGAGTGCGCGAGAGCTGGTCGGCGGTTGCGGGCTGAATGAAAACCTTTTGGGTCGCCCGTTTTATGTAGCGAGCAATAGATATCCTTTTCACACAGCCGGTGCACTCATCACGGGAACACGCTGCTGAGGCAGGGTCACATCGTAAACATGCTGTTCACAGCCCTGCCCGACAAACTGGAACTCCACCAAATAGACCTTACTTCGCTCTGGCGTAAAAGTGTTCTTCAGCGGGCCGCAACTATAATTGCCGCCGGCGCCCCTGCCATTCGAATATCCCGACACCTCAAAAGGCTTGTCGGCATCAGCCTGTACTTCCAACTGCGGGAAGCGTTTAACCGTGGCGCTATTGGCTACTTCGTTAAGTTTGGCGATCCAGCCGAACACCTTGCCCTGGCCGGAATCCACCACGGTCCCTAGCACTTCCATTCTCTGGTCAGTGTCGGCTGCACGGCGGACCGAAAACTCGACTGGAAATGTGTTGCCCGACGCTTTCATGATGACCTTGGCGTGCTGCGCATCGACAGCTACCGTGTTTTGGTGCAACTGGATTCCGTCCTTCAACAGACTGGGGGACGAGTCTCTGACGTTGGAATGGCAGCCTGACAATGTGGAAATCAGGGTCAGCAGCAATGCGGTTTTGTTCACGTAGAATGTCCTTTTATTTCCATTAAATATCGAGTGTGAGCATACAAGATTCCAATATGCGTCCATTTTGGTGCTTATCACTCTTCATCCAAAAAATCCCCTGACGGAGCATATTCATCATTTTCTAATATTGAGCAACAACCCAATCCACCCATTTTATTGCATGCCCGAACAAGTAAATCGCTCCGCCTTACCGCTACAAATAGCCTGCCTACTTCAACATCGCTAACAGCTCAGCGTTTAGTGATTCGTCACTTATTCCTTCAGTTTTTTCTGCCTCCCGCCAATGCCAGATAAGGCGCAGGGCCAAGCTATCCAACTCGACAAACTGAAAAGAACGTCCATTTTTTGTTTCCAAATCCTCAGGAAGTCCATTGCGTTTTATCAGGGAAGCTTCCATTTTTCCAAAGGCGGGCCAACTTCATACCCGCTCTTTTCGACCATACCCCATTAACATCCAGAGGACATTCTCTCAACACGCGAATAGCTTCACCATTTTTCTCTAGCTGTATCAACCCAACTTCCAAATTCCGGCCGAACGTGCACACAACATACTCTTCAGTTTCTGCGACCTTATCCATCTCTATATAAAATGCCATACAACCCTTCTCAGTTACCTAATGGACTTGGGTATCTAATCTGGGGACAAAAGGGGACAGATTTATTTTCTGGTCTGCTCATCGGGTGCCAGAAAAAATAAATCCGTCCCCTTTTCTCACTCTGCCGGCGCGAACCAACATTTCACCGTTGGAAGTGATACGGCCCGAATTGCCGAGTTGTCCACCAACTTTGACCGTCGAGTAGGTACCACTGGCGATACTGCCAGCGGCACCAATGTTCAGTTGCGCTGCTGTCAGAGAAAGACCACCCAGACTCGACATCCGCCCGTTGCCGCTGTAACTGCCGCCCAACTGCATATCCACGACACCATCGCTGGCGATCAGGCCATCGTTGGTCCAGTTACCGCCACGCGCTTGCAAGTAGTCAGAAGCCAGCAGCTGACCGCTGGCGGTCTGACTGAAATTACCGACATTAACGTTCAAGCACCCGGCCTGGATGACGCTGGAGTTGGTCCAGCTATCGGCATTCAGATCCAGCGTGCCGCCGGTGATGATGCTGCCCCCAGCACCAATGACGTTGGCGGTGGAGATATCAAACCGACCAAGACCGACGTGATTGAGTTGACCACCGGCATTCAGAAAGCTGCCAACGGCCAAGTTCAGGTCGGTGTTGGCGGTCTCGAGCACGCCATTACGACTAAAGGGGACAGATTTATTTTCCGGTCACACAGCTGTCTAGTCCTGAAACGGGTGTAAACCTATTTCAGGAAGGGACAAAATAGACAAATAGACAAATAGACAAATAGATCTGTCCTCTTTTCTATTTCATTTTTTGCTTTTAGCTCAACTGGTTAGCTGCTAAGTAAGTGCCATTCAGGACAGATTTATTTTCTGACTTCTTCATCGATAGCCGAACAAATAATTCCGTCCTCTTACGGTACAATGTCTACACCCCGCTGAGCTGGCTTAAGACCCCAGACTTCTGAAAGACTCGTTGTGAGATCTTTTGCACAAACTAATCAAGTTCGTACGTAAATTTATCCCTCCACCCGAAACCTTCATCCTGCTGCTTGACCCGTTCCAAGACTTCTACGATTTCCACAAAAGAAGTACCCAAATTCATCTTAGATACTTGAGCACTCCTCCACACCAAGACCACGGGTCTCTCCACGCCTGCACTGAGCAAGTCCCATAATGCGTCTCGATTGAAACCATAAAACTCCTGCACACCTAGTGCTGTCGCCAATTGCTGATGAAAGTCCATTTCACTCATTATTTTTTCACCACAAATTACAACATCCACGAACGCCACCTCACTTCCAACTCCCAATAGGTGCCACAGTCTTATAGTGATCAGTCGTTATGTATAGTAGGCCATCACTGGAATATAACAACCTTGTTCCTGGCTGATTACTACGGGACATAGTACTAGTAAGCCCAACATCCGCCTCAAACCATGTCCTACCTGCAGATGACGGGAGAATGTTCGTACTGTTAGCAAAAACGTCACCACCCAACTGCCCACTTGGAACACTGTTGTTCAGTGCTTTTCCGGGCTGCCATCCTTGTTGAGCAGCCTGTGCCTTAGTAACGTAATTACTCGGAAGCTGCCCCGTCGTTCGCAGACTGTCGACAATGCTATTTGCTGCCTCCGTTGTCTTGAGATCTAGCTTCAATCCAGCATAGCTGGCGGCATTATGCGCTGCATTGTCTACAGCCTCACCTGTAGCTTTTGCACCAACTAACCTAGATAAATTATGTCCATATCTCCTGGCCAGCGGAGGTGAACCATACTACTCCAACCGGAACGGTAGTTAAAAACCAAAATCCAAAACCATCAAGTTCATCTTCCTCAGGGTGAACAGGCCACGCGAGTGCAATGATACTAATTTGCTCATCAATACTACCAGAGAGATAATTTCCATCTGACGCCAGCTTTAAATGCCCTTCGAGCATTAGACGCCTCAGTAATTCGAAAAAAATTTCCGCTCTTTCTTCATCACTTATTTTCAAGTGCGAAATTTCCACACTTAAGTGCTGCCAAATCGATCCAATTGATAGGCCGAAGGAGCTACTTAGAATAGCTGAGTACAAAAAATCTATATTCATTTAAATTTAATCTCGATTCGTTTTCCAGCATTAATAGACGGATTTATTACGTCTATGGTCCAAGTTGCGCCTGACTGTTGAGTTGAGTTCGAGAAATTCCTCAACGTAATTTTGCTACCTGCGTTAGCTCCAGAAGTAATCGTTGCAGCATAAACATCCCCTTTCCCGGGAATCGACTTTACGACTGGCATATATTCAGTTCCTGTCAACTGTCTAAAATAGCTCATTACATCTGATGTCGTAGTGCCAGAATAAACAGGCGCACCAACACTGAGATAAGGGTCAGCTTGGAGCGTCTTTCCTCCTATACTCAATTGAAAATCCTTTGGTTGAAGACTTGAATTATTGTACTGGACTAAAGGGGACAGATTTATTTTCCGGTCACACAGCTGTCTAGTCCTGAAACGGGTGTAAACCTATTTCAGGACGGGACAAGGTAGACAAATAGATCTGTCCCCTTTTCTAAAGTATCAGGCATCGCGGATTATGGGAACCAGCAGTAACAACCAAGCGAGCAGTTAAGAAGAAAGGCTAACGCAGATAAAACAACACCGGCGCAAGGCCGGTGTTGAGGATTAGTAATGATCAAGAAAACTCTATTTTGCAATCTGACAGAGGGATCGAGCGGCCATCGGAAATAACCAATTGATCACCTTTGATTTGGGCGAGTAACAGACCAAGGCCAATTGCCCCTGCCTCAATATCTTTTCTCCAACAGTCAAGATCACCATGATAGGAAATCGCATAAAAAAGAGGCCCCGAGGGCGGGGTGACTTTGCACCCGCGATCATTTACCCCTCCACGAACAGCATTCGGAGGCTCAGAAAAGCACGTAATGTTATTAAATTGTTTTCGGAATTTGTTTTTCCCATCGTCCGAAAAATAAACAACTTGCTGCCCATCCACAACCGTAACACCAGGTACATTTCGAGAGTTCGACTGCTCGATTTTTCCACCCAGAATTTTTTCTAACGTCTCCCGATCACTACTCATTTCACACCTCACTTTGTTGCCGGGGTAATTACAAACTTAAAGTTTGTGACGCCCGCATCGGTAAACACCTTCGAATAGTAACTAGCTAGTTCTGGGCTGTTCGTATGATAAATAGCACCGCCATCGAAACCAGAGGAGTATTTCTTCGCCTGATCTACCATTTTCGTCTGTTCAGCTACTGACCATGGCTTCGAGCCAGCCGGGCTTTCTGGGTTCCGAATAGAACTAGCCCAGTCATCGACAAATTTGGCTTCAATAGCTGTGGGTTTCCCGCCGATCACTGCCACTTATCAGCGACACCGTTGACACGTTGCCCATCGACAAGCGCCGTGTATTGACGTTCAGCAAATGGAGTATCCCCATACATCCCACGCACACCACTTTCGTAACTCTGCGCCTTGTCGATTGCCCGACTGCCACTCACAGCAATGGGATTGGTTGTTTCCAGCGCAGTGCCTGCGCCTTTTGCACCATCAAATTTTAGGCACTATCGCAAAGAGCCCCTCCGGCATTAAGTAGCTAAGAATATAACTCTTTGCCTTATCTGAACTGCGCTTAGAAAAAACAGAATCAGACTCATCGGGGCCTTGGTCGCAGTACCAACTATCGTACGTCTGCTCAGCTTTCTCGCCAACCAATTGATATACATCCCCTCCAAGAATAGCAACTCCGAAAGCCTCGAGTTCATAAATAGCATGTAAAGCGTCATCACGACCTAGGGCCCAGTTCCGCACCCCCAAATGGTCTAGATATATACCTCTACTTAGAATAGGATCAATTTGCTCCGACCATATAATACTCATAGATCACTCCGCCGAGGTCGGTTTGAACAGTCGATGATTGATTGACCCGTCCGACTCCTTTATGAACTCGAAAATGCCTTGTTTCCCACGATACTCACCTGGAATTTTCAGCATGTCTCTTACCACACCATCTCCCCCTGTGATCTTCGTCACCTGTCCGGCCCCTTGGAAAGTTGTGACACTTTCCGGGAATCCATGAAGATCGCCAGTCTTGATCTGACCTAACACTTTATCTGTGTATTTCGTACCTGCAAAGAAATCATCCGCTACCGCGCTTCCGCCTTTTGCACCACTACCAACCCCACCCCCCTTCAAAACCCCATTCACCCCTGAACCCGCAATGTTCAGAGCGCCCATCACTATGTTGCCGGCCGCAGCCCACGTGTCACCATTGTAGGCTTGCACCCCACCGTACACGATCTGAAGCGCTCCGCTTTCGGCAGCAACCAAGCGTATACCCAGCCCCAAGCTACCGCTCATTACGTACAGCGCGGGGGTGCCTACATCAGCAAGCGCCTGATAGTTCTGATTGATGCGCAGCGTGCCAACAAAAAAAGGGGACAGATTTATTTTCTGGCCTGCTCATCGGGTGCCAGAAAAATAAATCTGTCCCCTTTTCTAAGAAATAGAATTTTTTTTCGGTCTGCCCGGGCATCCCCGCCGAGCTCGTCGCCCAATCAAAGCTTCAATTTCGGCAGCAAATCGCGAACCGCCAAGTACAGATAGAAAATCGGAGAAAAACGGGGACAGACCACATTTAAATCGAAAGGAGCACTGCTCTTTCTTCAAGAAAAACGTGGACTACCCCTGTTTATCCCGCCTCCTTTTCTCTTCTAGCCCTTAATCCTCAAGAATGGACCAATCAATACAAAGATCTGGATAGACCCTTAAACGCAACGCCACCGTTGAACCGTTAAAACCTCCTTGCGCACAAAGAGCATTATCAGTACCCGTCGAAATCCATACTTCACTAATCCCTTCGGAAAGAAACTTTGTCACCACATTATCTTTAAACTTTAAAACGGTCTGAACCCATCCCTCAACGACGGAAAAAGAAAAAATCAACACGCCCTCTGAACCCACAGAGATTTCATAGGCGAAATGTCCTTTCTCTCCGTCAAAAAACGATGGTTCCGTACAAAAAAACTCAAACAACTCACTGGCGTCAGGATAGCTATTCAGATTACTCATTGTTTAGTCATGCCTTTCGGAATGGTAGTAATAAAACGTCTGGACCCATCAGGAAGCACTTCATAGGTTGAGAAAAACATCACCGCTTTATTACTCAAAAAAAGGGGACAGATTTATTTTCTGGCCTGCTCATCGGGTGCCAGAAAAATAAATCTGTCCCCTTTACTGTCCCCTTTACTTACGAGACCGGCTAATGGGCGTCCCCTTTTTCCTACACCCTAAGTCTTCACTTATGCAAAAGCAGTAACTCGCCCTTCTTTAAAGCTATACAACCCCTCTAGGACTCCAGAGAGACAGCCCAGATCAAAAAGAACTTCAGAAGAGAACGAAACAGGAAGAACCGAACGAACAACTTGCAATTCCGGAGAGTAATCAGACCAGTTCGGCTCGACCATTCCACTCCAGAAGCTAATACATCCGGCGCCCCCAACAAACACCACTGGCTTCAAATTTTCAACAGAAGAACTGTAGCTCCAGTAAATATAACCCGCATAGCTCGCACGCTCTTTAGTTTTAAACCACGCTCTGACGATTATTTGAAAACCGGCATCAATCGCTTCTTTGGAGTGCACAGGACGCACCGTTAGTTCATCCTTGACAGTTTCATCCATAGGAAAATACCAAACCCCATGCTTCTCAATATCCTGCGCAGTCAAATCGTATACTTGCTTATCGCACATAACTGACCTATTTAAGTAGATGCTTAAAAAAAAGGGGACAAAAAAAGGGGAAAGATTTATTTTCTGGCCTGCTCATCGGGTGCCAGAAAAATAAACCTGTCCCCTTTTCTTAGGAGAAAAAACATTAAGTATTTGGTGACAAGTGCGACATCTATTACGATTTTACTTCCCCAGAAGTCGTCGCCAAAAACCCGCTGTGAAAAAACGCTATAGATTTATTTTCTGGCCATCGCATAGCCAAACAAATAAATCCACCCCCTCACACTCCCCTTTACTCCAGATCGCCAAAGTGCGACACAGAAAACGTGGTCTGCCCCCGTTTATCCCTGTTCAATACTCAAAATCGGTAGACACCTCAAAATTGCGGTCAAACTTCATAACAAAGCAACGCCATCTACCGCCCGTATGCTTACACATAAGCTCGTTCAACTTCGAAACTAACGCCGAAACCTCCACCTCACACGAATCGGACAAAAAATCCGAATGCCGGACTCCATCTTTACAATATGAAAAACTGGACTCAACCCAACCCTCATCTAAATCCAGCTCAGCTTTATAAACAATTTCTTCACAGGCTTTCGGCGCCTCGTCATAAATGAGAGCGGCCAAGGAATTTAAAATACCTAACTGTTCTTTCATTACATTATCCGCCCTTCTGGTTTAGAAAGCGCTTGGTTTTCGCTTCACCGTCAATTGTGTACTTTACAACAATTGAGTCAGGTCTGGCAGAGCCGGTATCAGAGCGCTGAAACTGCACATGGTTTCTCGGGGACAGACCACGTTTAAGTTGAAGGAGCACTACCCCACTTTCAAGAAACACGTGGTCTGCCCCCATTTATCTGCTGTATCTCTATTCGAACTCTTTATTTTTTAATTCAGCCATTAGAAAAACTTGGGCGCGGGCAGATAACTCATGCCATAGAGAAATGCTTAGCACCACATTTTTTTTGTTAGGGTAAAAGGTAAATTCAATGACTTCTTTCTCAGAAATCCCAATATCCATAAAAGGCTCTCTTTCGCCTTTAAAATAAACACACAAGTAAGGAAAAAAACTATTTATATCCCCTACTTTCTCAAATTCTAGCTGTTTCATCAGTTCTTGACTCCACGGAAGCCGATAAATTTTCCATCCATTCCCCAACTCGCCGCCCTGCCGTTTGGCAATGTGTAGGTCACCCAACCAGCTGGATACCTCCCACTTACACCAGTGATTTTGACCCCGCCTCGTAGAACATCTCTAATCGAATTTTCTGCAAGTTCATTCAATTGAGCATCACTCTTGTAAACCTTGCGCAGTGCTGCCGTATCCTCAAAGCCAAAATACTCCGGATGCTTTGTAACCGCCCGGCCGGCGTTGGAAATAACCTGACCTGCCTTGAATGGCTGCATCGTGGCATTTATCGTTGTAATTGAGCAGCGCGTTGTTGGAGGTGTGCTGGTGATCGGTCATCGCATCGTGACCGCCGCGCAGATTCAACTGATCGGCCAGGCCCAGCGGACTGTCCCAATCAAACGTGGTGCCCCACTGCTGCTCACCAGTGCTGCGCTGGCCGTCGTTGCTGCGCGACAAACCGGCACGCCACGGCTTCTGTGGAGTGTTCTTGACCAGCACTTCGCTGCCGCCGACGTTCTTGCCCGGCGCCAATTCCATCTGCGCCTGATTCGATGGCAAACGGTTGAGCTGATCGACCAGTTGCTCGATTTCTCGCAGATTGACCAGCTCGCCGGACTTGCCGGGAAAAGCCATGCCCAGTTCGCGGTCCGACAGCTTACTGCCGTCGGCACCTTTCAACCCTTCGAGCCTGCCTTCGACCACCAACACCTTCAGATGCCCGCCGGACAAATCCTGCTGCGGCAAGTAGGCGCGGCTGGTGACCAGGCCTTTCTCGATGTAGTGGTCGGTGATGACTTTCAGCAGTTCGTTGAGCTGCGTGACGCCCAGGCATTGGCCGATGTAAGGCTTGAGCAGGCGATTTTTATCGCTGTCCGAAAGACTGTCGGCGCCTTTGAGCTCTATGTCCTTGATCGGAAAGCAACGGGTATCGGCGGGCGCCGTCGGGGCGGCGGGTTTGACTTCTTTGCCGGGTAATTCCTTGAGCTCTTCGAGACGCCGACGCTGCTCTTCGAGCAGGCGGTCCTGGCGTTCACGGATGAGGTCGGTTTCCCCGGGAGTCGGGGCGGCATGAGCAAGATTCAACGGAGAAAGGCACAGCAAAGCCAGGCACAACCTCGCCACGAGGGCGGGTGGGTACATGTTCGATCCCTCGAAATGGAGACTGATAGCACAATAGTGGCGCGATACTAGAGTGCCATCATTCTGACGTCAATTCTTGGATCCAGAGGAAATAAAAAATCGACGAACGGTAACGTCTACCCGACTAAAGGATGATGAGTGAACTTTCATAGTCCAACAGCCTCAACCGTTTAACCGCCCGAAACGGAACCGAGGCTCACAATGAAAACCCTGCTGAAACTCACCCTCGTCACCACTCTCGCCTGCGCCCTCCCTGCCTGGGCCTGCACTCCCGAAGAAGCCACAGCCAAGCGCGAACAACTGGCCAAGGAAGTGACCAAACTCACCGAGCAGAACCCGGCCAAGGCCAAAGAAATTAACGCCGAGCTGCAGAAGATGGATTTGGGCACCGCCAGCGCGGATCTTCCCGACAAATGCCAGCTGATTGATCAGCGGCTGAAAGAGCTGAAGACGGCGGACAAAAAGGCCGAGAGCTGAAACCAGGGATTGCAGCCTTCGGTCACTCCTACGCAAAAATGACGCTTCTTCCGGCGCTGCCAAAGGCGCCGTCCTTTCGATCCGGAATTTGCACTAGTGCATTTAATTATTTGCACAGACGCATATATCTGCCTAAGGTTACCCCGAGCCCGGATCGGAGCCGGCCATCCAACATGGCAAACCGCATACGCCGATCGCTCAGCCACACCGCTACATACCCACTAGCTGGACGCTAGTTTTCACTCATGGAGGATTGAAAATGTTAACCACTGAAGCCACGTCATTCACCGGCGAAACCCTGCCAAGGTGCCTGACCGGTCATCTGCTCAACCCGCAACTGTCCGATGTCGAATCGGCTGCCCCCCTCAGCGCACTGGCTGCTGCCAGCCTCAACTTCACAATGCAGAAGCAAACCCAGACCAACTGGTGCTGGGCGGCGGTTTCCGCCTCGGTCGGCAACTATTACGGCACCGGGTCCTGGACCCAATGCGGCGTGGCCACCACTGCGCTGGACCGCAACTGCTGTAATCAACCGGGGCCGTGTAACGTGTATGGCTATCTGGATACAGCCCTGAGAATCACCCGCAGTTTCAACGGCATGAATCAGGGTTCGCTGCAGATGTCGGCCATCCAGAATCAGATCAACATGGGCCGACCGATCGGTTTGCGCTGTGCCTGGTTCGGTGGCGGTGCGCACTTCCTGACGATCTATGGCACCAACGGCAACTACGTGCTGGTCGCAGACTCGATCTACGGCTACTCGACCCGAGCGTTGAACTCCTTCCCCGGTTCTTACAACGGCGGCGGCAACTGGACCAACACTTACTTCACCGTTAAAAACTAGGAGGGCGACATCATGCAACTGACTTATCCAAAGGCGCCTTCCAACGGCGTACAGACATTGCGTCCGGCGCTGCAAGCCGCCCTGCAAACCCAAGGCTTCGGCGTCAATCGCCAGTTTGCCAACGCCACGCCCGGCAACATCAGCCTGAGCGAGGCCTACCGTGGTTACTCGCTCAGCCTGGAGGACGTGAGCCAAGGCAAAGGCCTGAAAGACGCCAAAGTCGGCGATTGGCATTACTTGGTGTTTTCCAATGGCGTGACGATTGCCGATGCTCAATTGGCCGACGTCCGCGGCCATGTCGAGTTCGCCTCGCTGAACCACGGGGCCATCGCCGCTGCGACGGTCGGGGCGTTGAAACTGGCGGAACAGTCGCCGCAACTGCAGGGTAAAACCGTTGAGCTGCGGGTGCTGTTTGTTTCGGCGCTGCACTTGGTGGCGATCTGGCTGCATGCCGACACTGAAGACGTGCTGATCCCGATTGAGCCGACGCCAAAGGAACTGGCGGTCACACGGTTGTACGGCGAGGCCGAGCTGCTCACGCTACTCAAACCGAAGGCTGATCAAGCCAAACAACGCTTTGATGCGGACACCAGTGGGCTGTTGGGGAGCTGACAAACGCTGGAGATAAAAAAACCCGGACACTTGTCCGGGTTTTTATTGGATCGCTACGGCTAAAACCAGTCAGTCAGAAGCAACACGGATCCTGTGGCGAGGGAGCTTGCTCCCGCTGGACTGCGCAGCAGTCCCTTCTTTTCAGGGCCGCTTCGCGCCTCAGCGGGAGCAAGCTCCCTCGCCACAAGGTTTTGTGTTCGCCATACCTACCCTAACTGACCTGACAACGCCTTATTCAGCAGCCGGTGCTTCCGGCTTGCGGCGCTTGAGCGGCGCCATGCCGTCCTTGCTGACCAGCGACAGGGCGTCGGTCTTCGGGCGGTTGGCGATCTTGCGCTTGGTCGGGGCCTTGGCGCCGGTTTTCTTCTTGTCGCCCTTGGCGTCGACCTTTTTCTTCTTCACGCCAACGGCTTTGCCCGAGGCCTTGACCTTTTTCGGTCCGCCGTAGGTGCCTTTGACTTCCTTGATGGTGCGGCGCTCGAAGCTCTGCTTGAGGTAGCGCTCGACGCTCGACATCAGGTTCCAGTCGCCGTGGCAGATCAGCGAGATGGCCAGGCCATCGTTGCCGGCGCGGCCGGTACGACCGATACGGTGAACGTATTCGTCGCCGCTGCGCGGCATGTCGAAGTTGATCACCAGGTCCAGGCCTTCCACGTCGAGGCCGCGAGCGGCGACGTCGGTGGCGACGAGGATTTTCACACCGCCCTGCTTCAGGCGGTCGATGGCCAGCTTGCGGTCTTTCTGGTCTTTGTCACCGTGCAGCACGAACGCTTTGTATTCCTGCGCCACCAGGCGGCCGTAGATGCGGTCAGCCATGGCCCGGGTGTTGGTGAACACGATAGCCTTCTGATAGGTCTCGTTGGCCAGCAGCCAGTTGACGATCTGTTCTTTGTGCTGGTTGTGGTCAGCGGTGATGATCTGCTGACGGGTGGTCGCGTTCAGATCGCTGACGTTGTTCAGCTGCAAGTGTTCCGGGTTGTTCAGGACCTTGGCGACCATCTCGCGCAAGCCCGAACCGCCGGTGGTGGCGGAGAACAGCATGGTCTGCTGACGGTTGGTGCATTCTTCCACCAGACGCTGCACGTCTTCGGCAAAGCCCATGTCGAGCATGCGGTCGGCTTCGTCGAGGACCAGCACTTCAACTTCTTTCAAGTCGAGGTTGCCGGCGTTCAGTTGCTCGATCATCCGGCCCGGCGTACCGATCAGGATGTCCGGCACTTTGCGCAGCATGGCGGCCTGGACCTTGAAGTCTTCACCACCGGTGATCAAACCGGACTTGATGAACGTGAACTGCGCGAAGCGCTCGACTTCCTTGATGGTCTGCTGGGCCAGCTCGCGGGTCGGCAACAGGATCAGGGTCTTGATGCTGACGCGGACTTTGGCCGGGCCGATCAGACGGTTGAGGATCGGCAAAACGAATGCAGCGGTCTTGCCGCTACCGGTTTGCGCTGTCACCCGCAGGTCACGCCCTTGGAGCGCCAGCGGAATAGCCGCTGCTTGCACAGGCGTTGGCTCGACAAATTTAAGCTCGGCCACGGCTTTGAGCAGGCGTTCGTGCAGGGCGAATTGGGAAAACACGGGTGCTACCTCGAAGAAATACAAAAAAACAGCTGCATAGGGTAACGGTTTCGAGCGCCGAGGCCGAGTTTCTTTATGCAAACGGCGGTAAACAGTGGCTTTTTTGTTGCCTGATTTGTCTCAAAACGTCATGCAAAGCGTCTTAGATGCTCTAATCGCCCCGTCGCGTCCTACAGAAGAACCGGTTTTACCCATGGATATCAAACAGCTCTGGCTCAACGCCCAAGACCTCTGGGGTGCCCTCGATCAGCACCCGCTCCTGCATTCCAGCCTGGCACTGATCCTGCTGCTGGTGGTGGCGCTGGTCCTCGGACGAGTGGCGCGCTACCTCATTATTCATGCGACCAAAATGCTTGGCCGGCAACCGGCCTTGCACTGGGTCAACGACTTTCGGCATAACAAGGTCTTTCATCGCCTGGCACAGATGACGCCGTCGCTGGTGATCCAGTTCGGCCTGCACCTGGTGCCGGGGCTGAGCAAGACCAGCCTGATATTCCTCGGTAACGTCGCGCTGGCGTTCACCATTCTGTTCCTGATGCTGTCGGTCAGCGCCCTGCTCAGTGCCCTGCTGGACATCTACGCGCGCACCGAACATGCCCGTACCCGGTCGATCAAAGGCTACGTGCAACTGACGAAAATGGTCCTGTACGTGTTTGGCGCGATCATCATCGTCGCCACGCTGATCGACCGTTCGCCCCTGTTGCTGCTGTCCGGCCTGGGCGCCATGTCGGCAGTGATTCTGTTGGTCTACAAGGACACGCTGCTGTCGTTCGTCGCCAGCGTGCAACTGACCAGCAACGACATGCTGCGGGTCGGCGACTGGATCGAGATGCCGCAAGTCGGTGCCGACGGTGACGTGGTGGATATCACGCTGCACACGGTGAAAGTGCAGAACTTCGACAAGACCATCGTTTCGATACCGACCTGGCGCCTGATGTCCGAGTCGTTCAAGAACTGGCGCGGCATGCAGCAGTCCGGCGGACGACGGATCAAGCGCAGCCTGTTCATCGATGCCAGCGGCGTGCGATTCATCCGTGATGACGAAGAGTTGAAACTGAGCCAGGTGCATCTGCTCACCGACTACATCGGCCGCAAACAGGCGGAGCTCAAGGCCTGGAACGAGGCGCAGGGCAATGTCGCAGCGATGTCGGCCAACCGTCGGCGGATGACCAACATCGGGACGTTCCGCGCCTATGCGCTGGCCTATCTGAAGAGTCATCCGGAGGTCCAGCCGAGCATGACCTGCATGGTCCGCCAGATGCAAACCACCGCGCAGGGTATTCCGCTGGAAATCTACTGTTTCACCCGCACTACGGCGTGGGCGGATTACGAGCGGATTCAGGGGGATATTTTCGATTACCTGCTGGCGGTGCTGCCGGAGTTCGGATTGAGCCTGTATCAGCAGCCGAGTGGTGGGGACTTGCGGAGCGGGTTACTTCCGGCGGTTTTAGGCGCGGGCCATATACCCGAGCCCGAAAAACACATCATGTAGCCCACCGAACTGATCGCTCCCACGCTCCGCGTGGGAATGATCATGCGATAGCTGGCCTGCGTACACCCAACCGACTGATCCACACCGCCATCAAAATCACCGATCCACCAAAGAACAACCGCCCCAGCTCTTCATGCTGATTCCAGATCAACAGATTGATCAGCAACCCCACCGGCACATGCAGGTTGTTCATCACCGCCAATGTTCCACCGTTCACCATACAGGCGCCCTTGTTCCACCAGTACAACCCCAACGCGGTCGAGACCAGGCCGAGGAACACCAGCACACCCCATTGCAGCGGCGCCTCCGGCAGGAAATTCTGTTTGCCGAACATCAGGAATGCCGGTAATGCCACCGCCAGCGCGCCCAGGTAAAAGTAGCCGAAGCGTCGGTAATGCGGCAGATCGCTCGGATGGCGCGCCACCAGATGTTTATAAAGCACTTGCCCGGCGGCGTAGGTGAAGTTGGCCAGTTGCAGCAGCAGGAAGCCCATGAAGAAATCCGGGTTGATCCGGTCGTAACGAATCACCGCCGCACCGAGCACCGCCACCAGTGCGGCCACCAGCGCCCACGGATTGAAGCGCCGATTCAAGGCATCTTCGATCAGGGTCACGTGCAGCGGCGTGAGGATGGTGAACAGCAACACTTCCGGCACGGTCAGCACCCGGAAGCTCAGGTACAGGCAGACGTAGGTCACGCCGAACTGCAACGCGCCGATCAACAGCATGCCGCGCATGAACGCCGGCTCGACCGAACGCCAGCGCGTCAACGGGATAAATACCAGCCCGGCCAACAAAACCCGCACCAGCACCGCGAAGTAACTGTCGACATGACCGGCCAGGTATTCGCCGATCAGACTGAAGGAAAACGCCTGGATCAGCGTGACAAAAAGTAGATAGCCCATGCTCGCCTCGTTTCGAATGGCGGCGACGATAGCGGGTTTTGCAGGCGATCACGAGAACACATCGATTCCTGTAGGAGCGAAGCTTGCTCGCGAAGACGCTGTGTCAGCCGCTATCTATGTTGGATCTGACACCGTCTTCGCGAGCAAGCTTCGCTCCAGGTTCGTGTTCAACCCCAAAAATCCCAGGCAAAAAAAAGCCCGATCTCGCTAAAGCGTTCAATCGGGCGACAGCACTCAGGAGCAACAAGTGCAAAGGGAGGTTCGATGCGCGTAAAGCCTTGAAGGGGTTGCGCCAGGCCACTTGAACATCAAGGGATTATCTGGCGATTAAAGCCTCAGGCCACCTGGGAAAGCTTGGCGTTGGCCTGGTTCAGGCCTTTCTCCTGGAAGTCACCGCCCAGGTTCATGCCTTCGGCGTGAATGAAGGTCACGTCGTGAATCCCGATGAAACCCATCACCTGACGCAGGTACGGTTCCTGGTGATCGGCGGTGCTACCGGCGTAGATCCCGCCGCGAGCGGTCAGCACGTAGGCGCGCTTGCCGCTGAGCAAACCTTGCGGGCCGGTCTCGGTGTACTTGAAAGTCACGCCGGCACGCAGCACATGGTCGAGCCAGGCTTTGAGAGTGCTGGGGATGGCGAAGTTGTACATCGGCGCGGCCATGACCAGTACGTCAGCGGCCAACAGTTCGTCGGTCAACTCGTTGGAGCGTTCCAGGGAGACCTGTTCAATGTCGCTGCGCTGTTCGGCGGGTTTCATCCAGCCGCCCAGCAGATTGATGTCCAGGTGCGGCACCGGGTTGACGGCGAGGTCACGCACGGTGATCTGGTCGTTCGGGTGAGCGGCTTTCCACTGGCTGACGAACGTCTGGGTCAACTGACGGGAAACCGAGTCTTGCTGACGTGCGCTGCTTTCGATGATCAGAACGCGTGACATGGGATGTAGGCTCCATCTGAGAATGCTGTAAGGCGATGGAGTGAAGGTTAAACAGAGTCATATCGATGAAAAAGCGCAAATAACTGCTATAACCCATCAATAAATTCGTTTATAAGCTGATCATGCCCTGCACCTGCAGGAGCAAGGCTTGCCCGCGAAGGGGCCGGTGTCATTCAACATCCATGTCGACTGGCACACCGTCTTCGCGGGCAAGCCTCGCCTCTACAGGGTTTTATGTCATTTGGGGGTGCAGCTCAGGTTGATGCGCATCTTGATGATGGTGCGGGTGAACTTGGCGGTGGCATTTTTGTGTTTGCCAGCGGCCACTTCGATAGAGCGGGTGCGCGGCGCTTCCGGGCCATTGTTGAAAACCACCTTGCAGATCGCATCGGTATCGCCGTAGTTGTTGACCTGAATGGATGCGATGTCGTTATCCGTGTCGTGGGCGTTGTAGTCGATCTTCATGCCGTTGAGGTTTTTCTCCACATCGATCGGGTAAGCAAACGCAGTCAGCGGCAGCAGCGCCAGCACCAAACAACAGAATTTTTTCATTCAGCAGTCTCCAATAAGGACTGCCAGCTTAGGACAAGAGGAGCTATTCATGAAAGCGCCCCGCGTGACCCTTGATCAATGGCGAACATTACAAGCCGTGGTCGACCACGGCGGTTTCGCCCAGGCCGCCGAAGCGCTGCACCGCTCGCAATCGTCGGTGAGCTACACCGTGGCGCGTATGCAGGACCAGCTCGGCGTGCCGCTGCTGCGCATCGACGGCCGCAAAGCGGTGCTGACCGAAGCCGGCGGCGTGTTGTTGCGCCGCTCGCGGCAACTGGTGAAACAGGCCAGTCAGCTGGAAGACCTGGCCCACCACATGGAGCAAGGCTGGGAAGCGGAAGTGCGGCTGGTGGTCGATGCGGCTTACCCGAGCGCCCGCCTCGTCCGCGCATTGACCGCGTTCATGCCGCAGAGCCGTGGTTGCCGGGTGCGTCTGCGCGAAGAAGTGTTGTCGGGCGTTGAAGAAGTACTGCTCGAAGGCGTGGCCGACCTGGCCATCAGTGGTTTCAGCATTCCGGGCTACCTGGGCGCGGAGTTGAGCGACGTCGAGTTTGTCGCGGTCGCCCACCCCGAACATGCCTTGCATCGCCTCAACCGCGAACTTAATTTCCAGGACCTTGAAAGCCAGCTGCAAGTGGTCATCCGCGACTCCGGTCGCCAGCAGCCACGAGACGTCGGCTGGCTCGGCGCCGAACAGCGCTGGACCGTCGGCAGCCTGGCCACCGCGGCGACGTTTGTCAGCAGTGGCCTGGGTTTCGCCTGGCTGCCCCGGCACATGATCGAACGCGAACTCAAGGAAGGCACGCTCAAGCTGCTACCGTTGGACCAGGGCGGCAGCCGCAACCCGAGTTTTTATCTGTATTCGAACAAGGACAAACCCTTGGGCCCGGCGACACAAATCCTGATCGAACTGCTGCGCACCTTCGACACCGCGCCGCTGGATGCGCCGTTCGCCGCCCCTGAACAAGCCTGACACGGAGTATCCGCATGGCCTATTTCGAACATGAAGGTTGCAACCTGCACTATGAGGAATACGGTCACGGCACGCCGTTGCTGCTGGTCCACGGGCTGGGTTCCAGTACCCTGGATTGGGAAAAGCAGATCCCGGCGCTGTCAGCCCATTACCGTGTAATCGTTCCGGATGTGCGCGGTCACGGCCGCTCCGACAAACCCCGGGAGCGTTACAGCATTGCCGGGTTCAGCGCCGACCTGGTCGCCCTGATGGAACACCTGAACCTCGGCCCCACGCATTACGTGGGCTTGTCCATGGGCGGCATGATCGGTTTTCAACTGGCCGTGGATCAGTCGCACATGCTTAAAAGCCTGTGCATCGTCAACAGTGCGCCGGAGGTCAAGCTGCGCACCCGCGACGATTACTGGCAGTGGTTCAAACGCTGGAGCCTGATGCGTGCCCTCAGTCTGGGCGCCATCGGCAAGGCCTTGGGTGCCAAGCTGTTCCCCAAACCCGAACAAGCTGATTTGCGCCAGAAAATGGCCGAGCGCTGGGCAAAAAACGACAAACATGCTTATCTCGCCAGCTTCGATGCCATTGTTGGCTGGGGTGTTCAGGAACGACTTTCCAAAGTCGCCTGTCCAACCCTGATCGTCACCGCCGACCGCGATTACACGCCGGTCTCGCTGAAGGAAACCTACGTAAAACTGCTGCCCGATGCGCGGCTGGTGGTGATCGCCGATTCCCGCCACGCCACCCCGCTGGACCAACCCGAACGCTTCAACCAAACCCTGCTCGAGTTTCTCACCGCAGTCGACACCCCCTCACTCAGGATCACTGACCCATGCTGAAAAAAATTGCCCTCGTCGCCGGCTCCGTTCTGTTTGCCGCCAACCTGATGGCCGCAACGCCCGCCGCCAAGGCGCCGCACGTATTGCTGGAAACCACCAACGGCCAGATCGAAATCGAACTGGACCCGGTCAAGGCACCGATCAGTACCAAAAACTTCCTTGATTACGTCAACAGCGGCTTTTACAACAACACGATTTTCCACCGCGTGATTCCTGGCTTCATGGTTCAGGGCGGTGGTTTCACTCAACAGATGCAGCAAAAAGAAACCAAGGCGCCGATCAAGAACGAGTCCAAGAACGGCTTGCATAACGTGCGTGGCACGCTGTCCATGGCCCGCACCTCGAACCCGGATTCGGCCACCAGCCAGTTCTTTATCAACGTCAAGGACAACGATTTCCTCGACCAGGGCGATGGCTATGCCGTGTTCGGTAAAGTCGTCAAAGGCATGGATGTGGTGGACATCATCGTCAATTCCCCGACCACCACCAAAGGCGGCATGAAAGATGTGCCGGCCGACTCTGTTTTCATCAAGTCGGCCAAAGTGATCAACTAATCTGCACAGGAGTGCTTGAGCGGCTGCCGGCATCCGGCGCCGCTCATATCGTTTAAAGGAGAGCCCGCGCGCGGGCGGAGAACTGATGCTTTATCGCCGTTTCGAGAAACTGATCGACATATTCCGCGACGCTCCGACGGCGGCTCCGCCAGATCGGGTTCTCCCCTTCTATACCTATTACTTGAAGCAGGTCTGGCCGAGTTTCGCCGCCCTGCTGATTGTCGGCCTGTTCGCCTCCTTGATCGAAGTCGCGCTGTTCAACTACCTGAGCCGCATCATCGACCTGGCCCAAGGCACGCCGAACCCCGATTTCTTCCAGGACCACGCACTTGAACTGACCTGGATGGTGGTAGTGACCCTGGTTCTGCGACCGATTTTCTTCGGCCTGCACGACCTGCTGGTGCACCAGACGCTGAACCCTGGCATGACCAGCCTGATTCTCTGGCAGAACCACCGCTATGTCCTCAAACAGAGTCTGAACTTCTTCCAGAACGACTTCGCCGGGCGCATCGCCCAGCGCATCATGCAGACCGGCAACGCCCTGCGCGATTCCGCCGTGCAAGCGGTGGATGCCCTGTGGCATGTGCTGATCTACGCCATCAGCGCGCTGGTGCTGTTTGCCGAAGCAGACTGGCGCCTGATGATCCCGCTGACGACCTGGATCGCCGGGTTCATCGGCGCGCTTTATTACTTCGTGCCGCGGGTCAAGGACCGCTCGGTGCAATCCTCCGATGCGCGCTCCAAACTCATGGGACGGATCGTCGACGGCTACACCAACATCACCACCTTGAAGTTGTTCGCCCATACCAACCATGAACAGCAATACTCCAAGGAAGCCATCAAGGAGCAAACCGAAAAAGCCCAACTGGCCGGGCGCGTGGTCACCAGCATGGACGTGGCCATCACCAGCATGAACGGCCTGCTGATCGTCACCACCACCGGCCTGGCCCTGTGGCTGTGGACGCAGTCGCTGATCTCGGTGGGCGCGATTGCGCTGGCGACAGGCCTGGTGATCCGCATCGTCAACATGTCCGGCTGGATCATGTGGGTGGTCACCGGCATCTTCGAAAACATTGGCATGGTCCAGGACGGTTTGCGGACCATCGCCCAACCGGTCAGCATCACTGACCGCGATCAGGCCAAACCGCTGGCCGTGCCCCGAGGCGAAGTGCGTTTCGAGCACGTGGATTTTCACTACGGCAAGAAGAGCGGAATCATTGGCGACCTTAACCTGACGATCAAGCCCGGTGAGAAAATCGGCTTGATCGGGCCATCCGGTGCCGGCAAATCGACCCTGGTCAACCTGCTGCTACGCCTCTATGACGTGCAGGGCGGGCGAATCCTCATCGATGGGCAGAACATCGCCGAAGTCGGCCAGGAAAGCCTGCGCGAGCGCATCGGCATGATCACCCAGGACACCTCGTTGCTGCACCGTTCGATTCGCGACAACCTGCTTTACGGCAGACCCGATGCCACCGACGCCGAGCTGTGGGAAGCGGTGCACAAGGCGCGCGCCGATGAGTTCATTCCGTTGCTGTCGGACGCCGAAGGCCGTACCGGTTTCGATGCGCACGTGGGTGAGCGCGGGGTGAAACTCTCCGGCGGTCAGCGTCAGCGGATTGCGATTGCTCGTGTGCTGCTCAAGGACGCACCCATCCTGATCATGGACGAGGCGACCTCGGCGCTGGACTCGGAAGTCGAAGCGGCGATCCAGGAAAGCCTGGAAACCCTGATGCAGGGCAAAACCGTGATCGCCATCGCCCACCGACTCTCGACCATCGCCCGGATGGACCGGCTGGTGGTGCTGGAAAAAGGCAAGATCGCCGAAACCGGCACCCACGCCGAACTGCTGGCGCATGGCGGGTTGTATGCGCGGCTGTGGCAGCACCAGACGGGTGGGTTTGTCGGTATCGATTGATATCGTGAGATCACCACCGAACCTGTCAGAGTGAGCTTTTGTGGCGAGGGAGCTTGCTCCCGTTCGGCTGCGCAGCAGTCGTAATTTCAGGCGGCCTGGTTTTTCTGACACTGTGGAGTTTTTGCCATGGGGACAGCTTCGCTGTCCAGCGGGAGCAAGCTCCCTCGCCACAAGCGCCCTCTAAATCCACCAAAAAACCGCCACAGCCTGCTAACCACAGGCCCTGGCGGTTTTTTGTGGCCGCTGGAAATCCGCAGAAACCCTGCTGTACTCAGCCAAGGTTCTGGAGATGAGCCTGTCGTAAGTCTGCAGGATGCATCACGCGATACAGTCTCGATAGGTCGCCTATCAAGGACGCTCTCATGTCGCTGTTCAAACGTTCTGTCACTGAGTTGTTAGGTACGTTCTGGCTGGTATTGGGGGGTTGCGGCAGTGCGGTGCTTGCTGCGTCTTCGCCTCTCGGAATCGGGGTGCTGGGTGTGGCCATCGCGTTTGGCCTCACCGTGTTGACCATGGCCTTCGCCATCGGCCATATCTCCGGTTGCCACCTCAACCCTGCCGTCTCCGTCGGCCTGTGCGTCGGCGGTCGGTTCCCGGCGCGGGAATTGCCCGCGTACATCATCGCCCAGGTGATTGGCGCCATTATCGCCGCCGCTCTGATCTACTACATCGCCAGCGGCAAGGAAGGCTTCGACCTCTCCGCCGGCCTGGCGTCCAACGGCTACGGCGAACACTCCCCGGGCAAGTACTCGATGGCCGCGGGCTTTGTCTGTGAACTGGTGATGACTGCGATGTTCGTGCTGATCATCCTCGGTGCCACCGACAAACGTGCGCCCGCCGGGCTTGCACCGATTGCCATCGGCCTGGCCTTGACGCTGATTCACTTGATCTCGATTCCCGTCACCAACACTTCGGTCAATCCGGCCCGCAGCACCGGTCCGGCGCTGATGGTCGGTGGCTGGGCCATCGCGCAATTGTGGATGTTCTGGGTGGCACCGCTGTTGGGCGCGGTGATCGGCGGCGTGACCTATCGCTGGCTAGGCAAGGAAGGCACTTGAGGCCACGGGCGAGGATCATGCTTGCCGATAAGGCAACGCGGTCCTCGCTTCCTCGGCATAGGCCAACACCCCAAGACGCTCCTGGTGAAGGAAGTCTTTGACCGCGGCTTTCAGTCCCGGATGACGCAGATAGTGCCAGGAATGGGTGATCACCGGTTCGAACCCGCGAATCAGCTTGTGTTCGCCCTGGGCGCCGGCGTCAAAACGCTGGAAGCCATTGGCAATCGCGTAGTCCATGCCCTGGTAGAAGCAGGTCTCGAAATGCAGGCGGTCGAACTCCGCCAGGCAGCCCCAGTAACGCCCGTAAAAACTGTCGCCGCCCACCAGACTGAAGGCCATGGCCACGGGTCGTGAACCTTGCTTGGCCAACACCACGCGAATGGCTTCGGGCATGCGCTCGGCCAACAGACTGAAAAATTCCCGCGTCAAATAGGGCCGTTGCCTACGCACTGCGTAGGTATTGGCGTAGCAGGCATAGACAAAATCCCACTGCGCCTGATCCAGTTGCTTGCCTTCCAGCCATTCGAACTCAATACCCTGCCCCGCCACTTGCTCGCGCTCTTTGCGCATCTGTTTGCGTTTGCGCGAACTGAGGACGTCGAGGAAGTCTTGAAAGTCCCGATATCCGCGATTCTGCCAGTGGTACTGACAGCCGATCCGCTGCAACCAGCCGGGTTGTTCGGCCAATGCCGCATCGGTGAAAGGGTCTGTGAAGTTGATGTGGGCGCTGGAGAGTTCTTCGATTTCAAGGTAGCCCGGCAGGCTCTTCAGTAGTTCAAAACCGTCCTCGACATTACGCGCCAGCAACCGTGGCCCACTGACCGGGCTGAACGGCACGGCGGTCAACAGCTTCGGGTAATAGTCGATGCCGGCACGCTCGCAGGCATCGGCCCAGGCGTGATCGAACACGTACTCGCCGTAGGAATGCCACTTGCGGTAACTGGGTAACGCGGCGATCAGACGCCCTTCTTCGAGGTGCAACAGATGCTCGGGCTGCCAACCGGAATGGGGGCCGAGGCTGCCGCTGTCTTCCAGTGCACTGAGAAAGGCATGGCGTAGAAACGGCTGATTCTCCGGCACCAGGGCATCCCACGTGTGCGGACCAATATCGGACAGGCTTTCCAGACGTTGCAGCGGCATTGACACCCTCTCGACTTCTTCGCGTAACAGCCCGGCGAGTATCGCCTATCGCCCGTCATTACACATCCGTCAAAACCGCCTGACAGGGTTCTGGATCAAAAGTTCATACGGTATTTGTATCGTCATCGAGACGCCATCACTTTGCCACCGCTCTGTAATAAACCATCGCGATACTGGCGCCAGTTTTTAGAGCGTCGGGTTCTACCCGGCCACTGTTTCCGTCCCTCAACGGTCGGTTGTGTCCCGGATGGCTCAGTCATCCCCTTACATCTTCGGAGATTGATATGCGTCTTGCTTCCCACGAAAACTGCGGCGGCCCTGTGTGGCGGTCTGCTGCTGGCCATGAGTGTTCCGGCCAGTGCCGCAGTCGACGCCAAACTGCTCGACATGCTTAAGGCAAACGGCTCGATTACCAATGCGCAATACAGCGAACTGCAAGCCGAGCTGGCCAGGGATCAAAAAGATCAGCAAATCGCCCGTCAGGCTCAGCAAGAGACCAACGAGCAGATCGCGGCCACCGCGAAGAAAACCAATGAGCTGAGCACCTTCGACCAGAAACTGGCCTGGGCTGCCAAGACCCAATTCAAGGGCGACGTGCGTTTCCGTCAGGAAACGGTCAAGAACGATGGTGTCTCGAACAACCGGGACCAGGACCGTCAGCGCGTTCGTGCCCGTCTGGGTGCCTATACCGAAATCAACCCGCAAGTCGACACCGGTATCCGTATCGCCACCGGCAACAACGACGACGCGCGTTCCACCAACCAGAGCCTGGACAACTACTTCGACAAGAAGTCGATCTGGCTGGACCAGGGTTACGTCGACTACCACCCGGACGCGATCAAGAACCTGCACATCGTTGGCGGCAAGATGCCACAGCAATGGGTGAGCATGGGCGACATCATCTGGGATAGCGACATCAGCCCTGAAGGTCTGTCCGTGTCGTATAAATACCCGCTGGGCGCCAGCACCGAGGTGTTCGGTAGCGCCGGCCACTACACCCTCAAGGACAACGTCGACGGCGACGGCGTGCAGTTCAAGCACGACTTGCGTCTGTACGCCGGCCAGTTGGGCGCGCGCTTCGCCCTCACCGACAACCTGAAACTGACTCTGGGTGGCAGCGTCTACGGCTACGACAACGACGACGACATCACCGCCGGCGGCACCAGCATCCCGTCCGTACTGGCCACCAACGGCAACACCCCGAACGAGCAATTCAAACTGTACGAAGGCTTTGGTCAGATCGACATCACCGGCCTGCCACTGCCGCTCTCGCTGTACGGTCAGTACGTCAACAACAAAGACGCCAGCAACGATCAGGATTCTGCCTGGCTGGCCGGTGTAAAGACCAAGTTCTATGGCTTCGCCGTGGACTACAACTACCGCGACGTGCAGCGTAACGCCGTGGTCGGCGCCTTCACCGACTCCGACTTCGCCAACGGTTTCACCGGTTCGCGTGGCAGCAAGTTGAAAGTGAGTTACGAGCTGGACAAGAACTTCGCCCTGGGCGCGACGTACTTCATGGCTAACTCTGACTACACCAACGCCAACCTCAAGGATTCGGACATCAACACTCTGCAACTGGACGCCGAAGCCAAGTTCTAAGCAGTACCGCTCCACGCCTCAGGTCATGGACGCTTGAGGCGCTTTACAGTCTGGCGTGGATGGATCGATCCCCATCATCCGTTCGATGCATCCACGCCGGCCTGCTTCTGTCCCCTGCGATAACGCCACGACTTTACGGAATGTCCTTGCGACGCTCCGCAGCGAGACGTTCGGCGAGTGCATCGACCTCCGGCACAGCCTCTTCCGGCAAGACGCGCAGCGTCTGCTGCATCAAACGCATCTGACGAATGAACCGCCGGCAATTGGGGCAGAACATTAAATGATGCCGCACCAGCAACTTCTCCCGAAAGCTCAACTGGCCATCGAGATAATCACTGGCGCGTGCCACTTGCTCCTTACAGGTCAGCATTCGCCGGTTTCCTCAAAATGCTCCACGGTCGCAAAGACCTTCAACCGTGCCCGATGCAGCAGCACGCGAACATTGGAGAGCGATATGTCCAGAAGATTACAGATGTCTTCCAGTTCCAGGCCCTGACGCTCGCGCAACAGCAAGACGCTGCGTTGCAGTTCCGACAGGCTGAGCAACGTGTGTTCGAGGCATTCGCGCAACTCGCGTTCGGTGAGCAACGCCTCCGGGGTGTCCTGGTGCCAGGCGAACGGTGCCACCAGCCAGTGGCCATCAGCGGACGAAAAACGATCATCATCAATCGTGCCATGGGGCGATGGAAGGTCATCAAGCAGCACCTCGCGACGGTTCTGCTTGTAACGGCCCTTCGCCGCATTGGCGGTGATGGTCAGCAACCAGGTCTTGAGGCTCGAACGCGCCTCGAACTTGCTCAGGTTGCGCACGACCGACAGCCACGCATCCTGCACCACTTCGTCAGCATGCCGGTTGCCGACGATCGCATAAGCGACTGCACGCATCGGGCTCTGGTAAGTGCTGACCAACTCTTTGAAGGCTTGTTGTTCACCTGCCAGCAATCGTTGCAGCAGTTGCGCGTCGTCAGCCGCCATTCACAAACCCCTTGTCCTGACCTCGAAAAATGAGTCAGCAGGGCGTCGCCGTCGGCAACGTCCTGCTGTCATTTCCGAAAACTACAGCGTCCCGATTGCTTCGGCTGTAGGAAAAACCACCGCAAATCAACGGAAATAGCGACAGCCTTCCCCTCAACGCTTGCGTAACAGCACGCTACCAATCGAGTAACCCGCGCCGAACGAGCTGAGCACGGCCAGGGAACCGGCGGGCAGATCATCCTGATGCTTGTGAAAGGAAATCACCGACCCGGCGGAGCTGGTGTTGGCGTAGGTGTCGAGAATCACCGGGGCTTCTTCTTCGGTGGCTTCACGGCCCAGCAGCTTCTTCACGATCAGGTGGTTCATGCTGAGGTTGGCCTGGTGCAACCAGAAACGTTTCACGTCACTGACGTTGAGCTTGTTCTCTTCCAGGTGCGTAGCGATCAGCTCGGCCACCATCGGGCAGACGTCGCGGAACACCTTGCGGCCTTCCTGCACGAACAGTTTGTCCTTGGCTCCGATGCCCTCTTCCGCCGCGCGGTTGAGGAAGCCGAAATTGTTGCGAATATTGTTGGAGAACTTGGTCAGCAGTTTGGTGCTGACGATGTCGAACTGGTACGGGGAGGTCGCCAGGTCGGCACGCTCGATGATCACCGCCGTCGCCGCGTCGCCAAAAATGAAGTGGCTGTCACGGTCGCGGAAGTTCAAGTGACCGGTGCAAACTTCCGGGTTGACCATCAGGATTGCCCGGGCCTGGCCCAGTTGCACGCTGTTGGCGGCCGCCTGGATGCCGAAGGTCGCCGAGGAGCAAGCCACGTTCATGTCGAAACCAAAGCCCTGGATACCCAGCGCTTCCTGGACTTCGATGGCGATGGCCGGGTAGGCGCGCTGCAGGTTGGAGCACGCCACAATGACGCCGTCGATGTCGGCGGCGGTCTTGCCGGCACGCAGCAAGGCTTGTTCGGCCGCGCCGATGGCCATCTGGCAAAGCACTGACCATTCGTCGTTGGAACGCTCAGGCAGACGCGGCGCCATGCGTTGCGGGTCGAGGATGCCATCCTTGTCCATCACAAAGCGGCTTTTGATACCGGAAGCTTTTTCGATAAACGCAGCGCTGGATTCGGTCAACGCTTCGACTTCGCCACGGGCGATGGCGTCGACGTTATCGGCGTTGAATTGCGCAACGTAAGCGTTGAAAGACTGCACCAGCTCTTCATTGGAGATGCTGTTGGCCGGGGTGTACAGGCCGGTGCCGCTGATGACGACGTTATGCATGGTCGTTTCTCTAATCTGTTCAGGCAGAAAGCGTTGGCACCGACGTACCAACACACAAAGGGTCTGTTCCCGTCACGGAAAGCACACCTGGCATCGCTTTATTCCGTACCGCCCGAACCTTGAGAGGCTCAAAACTGCGGGACCGGCGTTTATAGGCGCGAAGTTTGCCATAAACATTGGGTTTTGGCGCCATTTTGCTCGATGACTCCCACCTGCCAGGCAATACAAAAACCTGTGGGAGCGAGCCTGCTCGTGATGGGGCCATCACCTCCAACATCCATGTCGACTGTGATGCCGCCAGCGCGAGCAGGCTCGCTCCCACAGGTATTGCACAAGTCTCGGGGTCAGGGTTCGACCTGGGTCCATTGCTTGTTCAGGCGCTTGTCGGAGATTGGCACTTTGGTCCCCAGTTGCTGGGCGAACAGCGAAACCCGGTATTCCTCCAGCCACCAGCGATAGAGCTCCAGTTGCGGATCGCGCTTGCCTTCCTGGGCGTGTTTGTTGGCGCGGGTCTGGTATTGGGCCCAGAGACCGGACAGTTCGCCACTCCAGACCCGATCCCTCTGCACCTGTGCACCAATCTTCTCGAAGCGTTGCTCGACAGCCTTCAGGTAACGCGGCAATTCCTTGAGCCACTGCATCGGCGTCTCCCGGACAAACCCCGGATACACCAGATGACTGAGCTGTTGCTTGATGTCGTTCAGGGCCACGGCTTGCGCCAGATCAATCTTGCCCTTGAAGCGTTTTTGCAGGCCGTGCCAGTGCTTGAGAATCTCCAGCGTCAACTTGGCCAGGCGCTCGGCGTGCTCAGTCCAGCCACCGCGCTTGCGCTCGGCCAACGAGGCCAGCCCGGCGCCATCCCGTGGCAACGGGTCTTCGCCCTCGAGAATGCAACTGTCGAGGCTGGCCAGCAGAATGTCTTCCACCAGCGCATCAATACGCCCCAGTTCACGGTACATCAGCCCCAGCTCGGTCAGCCCCGGCAGCTTGCCGCGCAGGAACTTCGCCGGCTCGGCCAACTGCTGCATCAGCAATCGCTGCAACGCGCGGCGATGCTGGAACTCGGCCTCGGCGGGGGTCGAAAAACGCCCTTCCTTGACTGTCCCGCTCTCTTCCACCAGCGCCGGATACACCGTCATCGACAACCCGGCGATCTTCTGCTGGGTTTTCTCGGCGACGGCGGCAAAGACTTTCGGCTCCACCGGCTGTTGGTTTTTCGCGGTTTGCGGCACGGCCAACGCGGCTTGGCTGGCTTCGGCAAAGCGTGCGGTCAACTCGGCCAGATCTCGCCCTTCGCCGAGGAACTTGCCCTGGCCGTCGACGATTTCCAGGTTCATCCGCAGATGACTGTCGACTTGCTGTGAAGCTTCCGCCCACGCCTCATCGCTGACCCGCGCGCCCGTCATGCGCAGCAGCTCGCGGCCCAACGCCTGCGGCAACGAGCCCTCGGCGAAGGTCATGCGCTGTAACGCGGCTTTGACGAAGTCCGGCACCGGCACGAAATTCTTGCGCAGGGCCTTGGGCAGGTTGCGCACCAGCGCGATGCACTTGGCCTCGATCACGCCCGGCACCAGCCATTCCAGACGTTCCGGCGGCAACATCGGCAACAGCGGCGCCGGCACACGCAGGGTCACGCCATCGCGGGGGTGGTTCGGTTCGAAGTGGTAACTCAGGGCCAGTTCCAGATCGCCGATGTGCAAGGTGTCCGGGTAATGCAGGGCGGTGACTTCGCTGGCCTCACGGGCCAGAACGTCTTCTTCGCGCATGATCAGCAGCTGCGGGTCTTTCTGGCTGTTGACCCGGTACCAGCTGTCGAACGTTGCGGTCTGGTGGATCTCCGCCGGCAATCGCGCATCGTAGAAAGCGAACAGGGTTTCTTCGTCAGCGAGAATGTCGCGACGCCGAGCCTTGGCTTCCAGTTCGTCGAGTTGTTCCAGCAGTTGCGCATTGGCCGTCAGGCACTTGGCCTTGGATTGAATCTCGCCGCGTACCAGGCCTTCGCGAATGAAGAACTCACGAGAAACGACGGGATCGATCGGCCCGTAATGCACCGGCCGACGACCCACCACGATCAGCCCGAACAGCGTGATCTGCTCGAAGGCCACGACCTGGCCGCGCTTTTTCTCCCAGTGCGGTTCGAAGTGGTTTTTCTTGATCAGGTGCCCGGCCAGCGGCTCGATCCAGTCCGAGTCGATCTTGGCCACCATCCGCGCATAGAGCTTGGTGGTTTCCACCAGTTCGGCGGTCATCAGCCATTGCGGGCGCTTCTTGCCCAACCCGGAGGACGGGTGAATCCAGAAACGCCGCTGACGGGCGCCGAGGTAATCGCCCTCATCGGTTTTCTGGCCGATCTGGCTGAGCAGGCCCGAGAGCACGGCTTTGTGCAGCTTCGGGTAATCCGCCGGCTCTTTGTTCAGGCTCAACTGCATGTCGCGGCAGATCAGGCTCAACTGACGGTGCGAGTCGCGCCATTCGCGCAGACGCAGGTAATTCAGGAAGTTCTTGCGGCACCAATTGCGCAGCGGGCTGGCGGTCAGGGCCTGACGCTGTTCTTCAAAACCACGCCACAGATTGACCAGCCCGGCGAAATCCGAGTCCACGTCCTTCCACTGTGCGTGGGCCTGATCCGCCGCTTGCTGGCGCTCCGGCGGACGCTCGCGCGGGTCTTGAATCGACATGGCGCTGGCGACGATCAACACTTCCTGCAAGCTGCCGAGTTTCGCCGCTTCCAGCAGCATGCGGCCCATGCGCGGGTCCACCGGCAGGCGCGCCAACTGGCGGCCGAGCGGGGTCAGCTGGCTGTTGCGGTCCACGGCCGAGAGTTCTTGCAGCAGGTTGAACCCGTCGCTGATCGCCTTGCCATCCGGCGGTTCGATAAACGGGAAGTCGGTGATCTCGCCGAGACGCAAGTGCAGCATCTGCAAAATCACGGCGGCGAGGTTGGTGCGCAGAATTTCCGGGTCGGTAAATTCAGGGCGACCGATGAAGTCGTCTTCGCCATAAAGTCGAATGCAAATACCCGGCTCGACCCGACCGCATCGACCTTTACGCTGGTTGGCGCTGGCCTGGGAAATGGCTTCGATGGGCAGACGCTGAACCTTGGCGCGATAGCTGTAACGGCTGATGCGCGCGGTGCCGCTGTCGATCACGTAACGGATGCCCGGCACCGTCAGCGAAGTTTCCGCGACGTTGGTCGCCAGCACCACGCGACGGCCAGGGTGCGACTGGAAAATCCGCTGCTGTTCGGCCGGCGACAAGCGCGCGTACAGCGGCAGAATCTCGGTGTGCTTGAGCTGGGCCTTGCGCAGCATGTCGGCGGCGTCGCGAATCTCGCGCTCGCCGGGCAGGAACACCAACACGTCGCCGGGGCTCTTGCGCTCGCTACGTTCGAACGCGGCAATTTCGTCGAGGGTGGCGAGGATCGCCTGATCCACGGTCAAGTCGTCCTCGACGCGGTTGCCCTCCTCGTCCTGCTCAAGCGTCAGCGGGCGATACCAGGTTTCAACCGGGAAAGTCCGGCCCGAAACTTCAACGATGGGTGCGTCATCGAAATGCTTGGAGAAGCGTTCCAGATCGATGGTCGCCGAGGTGATGATGACTTTCAGGTCCGGGCGACGCGGCAGCAGGGTTTTCAGGTAACCGAGCAGGAAGTCGATGTTGAGGCTGCGTTCGTGGGCTTCGTCGACGATGATCGTGTCGTAGCGTTCGAGGTAACGGTCGTTCTGGGTTTCCGCCAGCAGGATGCCGTCGGTCATCAATTTGATCAGGGTGTTGGAGTCGCTCTGGTCCTCGAACCGCACCTGATAGCCGACCAGCGCGCCCAATGGCGTCGCCAGTTCTTCGGCAACCCGGCTGGCCACGCTGCGCGCAGCGATTCGACGCGGTTGGGTGTGGCCGATCAAGCCATGCTGGCCGCGGCCGATTTCCAGGCAGATCTTCGGCAACTGGGTGGTTTTACCCGAGCCGGTTTCGCCGGCGATGATCAGCACCTGATGCTTGAGCAGCGCTTCCTTGATTTCGTCGCGCTTGGCGGCGATCGGCAAACTGTCGTCGTAACGAATCACCGGCAGGCTGGCACGCCGCGCCAGCACCTGGTCACAGGACGCCTGCATGCGCGTCACCCACTGGGCCAGCTTGGCCTCATCAGGTTTCTTGCGCAGCTCAAGCAACTGCCGCCGCAGCCGGTGGCGGTCGGCGAGCATGGCGTGATCGAGGTTTTTCAGCAGTTTGTCGATGGAAGGCGATTCGTCAGTCATCAGGTACGCAAAAGTCGTCTAGTGGCGCAGGGGCCGGATTGTCGCAGATTTGGGGGCTCGGCGACGAATTCAACCTGCCTTTGTGGTGAGGGAGCTTGCTCCCGCTCGGCTGCGCGGCAGTCGTAATCCGGTCATCGCGGTGTATCTGAAACACGACGGTGGATGGTTTTGGGGTCGCTTCGCGACCCAGCGGGAGCAAGCTCCCTCGCCACAGGGGGTTCACTCAGGGGTTTATTCGTTATCCAGGCCTTTGCGGCGATACGGGAATACGTCGATGATTTTGCCGGCACGAATGGCTTCCTGCAGGCTTTTCCAGTAATCGGCGTTGTATAGCTCGCCATGCAACTGGTCAAACAGCTTCCTTTGCCCGGAATCGGCAAACAGGAACGGCGGAAACTCCTCGGGAAACACATCCAGCGGCCCGATCGAATACCACGGCTCGGAGGCCATTTCGTCTTCCGGCGTACGCGGTTGCGGGATGTGACGGAAGTTGGCTTCGGTCAGGAAACAAATCTCGTCATAGTCATAAAACACCACGCGACCGTGCCGGGTGACGCCGAAGTTCTTCAACAGCATGTCGCCGGGAAAGATGTTCGCCGCCGCCAGTTGCTTGATCGCCAGCCCGTAATCTTCCAGGGCCTCGTGGACCTGCGCCTCGTTGGCGTTTTCCAGGTACAGGTTCAGCGGCGTCATCCGCCGCTCGGTCCAGCAGTGACGGATCAGCACGGTGTCGCCTTCCACCGACACCGTGGACGCCGCCACCTCAAGCAGCTCTTCCAGGCACGCCGGGTCGAACTTGCTCAACGGGAAGCGAAAATCGGCGAACTCCTGGGTATCGGCCATGCGTCCGACGCGATCGACGCTTTTCACCAAACGGTATTTTTCGATCACCGTGGCACGGTCGACGTTTTTCGACGGCGAGAAACGGTCCTTGATGATTTTGAACACGGTGTTGAAACCCGGCAGGGTAAACACGCTCATCACCATGCCGCGCACGCCGGGGGCCATGATGAATTGGTCGTCGGTGTTGGCCAGGTGATTGATCAGCGCCCGGTAGAACTCGGACTTGCCGTGTTTGTAGAAGCCGATGGAGGTGTACAACTCGGCGACGTGCTTGCCCGGCAGGATGCGCTTGAGGAAGCCGATGAACTCCGCCGGCACCGGCACATCCACCATGAAATACGAACGGGTGAACGAGAAAATGATCGACACATCGGCTTCGTCGGTAATCAGCGCATCGATCTGAATCCCGCGGCCTTCACGGTGCAGCAGCGGAATCACCAGCGGCCATTGTTCGTCCCGGGTATAGATGCGCCCCACCAGGTACGCGCCTTTGTTGCGGTAGAGCACCGAGGAAAACAGCTCGACGCTCAGTTCCGGGTCCTTGCACACCCAATCCGGCAGGTTCTCACGCAGTTGGGCTTCGAGGCGGTGCAGGTCGCCGGCCAGGTCGGCGTAATCCTCGCTGAAGCTGTAATCGGCAAAAATGCTCGCGAGCATGCCGGACAACTGGCCCTGGGGCTTATAGGTTCGGGTTTGCGCGGCGCGGGCCCGGCGCAGGCTGGGCCGGGTGGTGTGGATAAACATGCAGCCGTCGCTGATCAGGTCATGGCTGAACAGCCCGCAGAAAATCGAGTTGTACCAGGTCTCGGACAGTTCATCATCGAAACGCAGGTCGATCAGCGTGATGTAAGCGCTTTTGACCAGAGGCCAGCAACTGACGTCCAGCGTGTCGCTGTCAAATGCGACGCGCAGCCGTTCCACGGTTTCGCTGACTTTTTCTTCGTACAGATTGATCCGCGCGGCCGAGGCGATTTGCGCTTCCTGCCACTGGGCCTGCTCGAAGCGGGCCCGAGCGCCGTCGGTGATCTGGCGGAAATGCTCGCGGTAATCGTCAAAGCCATCGAGGATCATTCGGGCGATGTCGGCGGCTGGCCATTGCTGCGGCATGGGTGAGACCTCTGCGGGAATTCGTGAGCCCTGAGCTTAGCCAGTGAACCGGGTGCAGGAGAAGCGTAATTTTCGGCTCGAGTTAAATGCTCGTTTTTCGGTTGCCATGGATAAGGCGCTCGGCAACACTCTCGTCCCCATCAAGGAAGGAGTGCACCGTGAGTCCTGTCGATATTTTCCGATTGCTGTCGCTGGCCGCGATCTGGGGCGCGAGCTTTCTGTTCATGCGCATCATCGCCCCCGTGATTGGCACAATCCCCACGGCCTTTTTCCGCGTGTCGATTGCCGCCGTCGGCTTGCTGGTGATTCTCGGCCTGATGCGCATCAGCTGGGACTTCAAAGGCAAACTCAAGACGGTGATGCTGCTCGGGGTGATCAACTCCGGGATTCCGGCGACCCTCTATTCCGTGGCCGCCCAAGTGCTGCCGGCCGGTTACTCAGCGATCTTCAACGCCACCACGCCGCTGATGGGCGTGTTGATCGGCGGCCTGTTCTTCCATGAAAAACTCACCGCGGCCAAGCTTGGCGGGGTGTTCCTCGGGCTGTTTGGCGTAGGCGTCCTGACCCGTGCCGGTCCGGTGGCGTTCGACATGGAATTGTTGATGGGCGCCGCCGCCTGCCTGCTCGCCACCACCTGCTATGGCTTTGCCGGGTTCCTGGCCCGCCGCTGGCTTGACCACGCCGGCGGTCTCGACAGCCGTCTTTCAGCGCTGGGCAGCATGCTCGGGGCGACGCTGTTCCTGTTGCCGTTGTTCGGCTACAGCGTGATCAGCCAGCCACCGGCAAGCTGGGGCGGCTGGAACGTCTGGTTGTCGTTGCTTGGATTGGGACTGATGTGTACCGCCCTGGCGTACATCATTTACTTCCGCCTGCTCAGCTCGATCGGGCCGGTGAGGTCGATGACCACGACCTTCCTGATCCCGCCGTTCGGGGTGTTGTGGGGGGCGCTGTTGCTGGATGAGCCGTTGTCGATGGCGCATATCTATGGCGGGGTGTTGATTGCGGCGGCGTTGTGGCTGGTGTTGAAGCCGGCGGTGGTGAAAGTGGCTGAGGTGACTGCCAAGTAGTTTGGCGGTGTGGCTGATGACGCCTTCGCGAGCAGGCTCGCTCCCACAGGATTTTGTGTTCACCGCAAATCCAATGTGGGAGCGAGCCTGCTCGTGAAGGCGGTAGAGACTACAACGCTGCCTGACTCACCTCCCCATCCACCAACCGTCGAATCCCCAGCGGATTGGCGTTCTGCAACGCCTCGGGCAACAACGCATCCGGGTAATTCTGGAAGCACACCGGCCGCAGGAACCGGTCAATCGCCAAGGTGCCAACCGATGTGCCGCGCGAATCAGACGTCGCCGGATACGGCCCGCCATGCACCATCGCCTCACACACCTCGACCCCGGTCGGGTAGCCATTGAGCAGAATCCGCCCGACCTTTTCCTGCAGCAACTCCGCCAGCCAACGGTACTCCAGCAACTCGTCCGTCTCGCCAATCAGCGTCGCCGTCAATTGCCCGCGCAGACCGTGCAACGCTGCCGCCAGCTGCGCCCGGTCCTCAAGCTCGATGATGATGGTGGTCGGTCCGAACACCTCTTCCTGAAGCAGCTCATCGCCCTTGAGCAACAGACTGACGTCAGCCTTGAACACCTGCGGTTGTGCCTGATTGCCCTGTTGCGGCTTGCCCGCCAAGTGCGTCAGCCCCGGATGTTCGTGCAACTCGCCAAGGCCTCGGCTGTAACTGACCAGCGCGCCGGCATTGAGCATGGTCTGGGCCGGTTGCTGGTTCATGCTGGCGCAAAACGTTTCCAGGAACTGGCTGAACTGCGGCGAACGCAAACCGATGACCAGGCCCGGGTTGGTGCAGAACTGCCCGCAGCCCAGGGTCACCGACCCGGCCAGTTGCGCAGCGATTTGCTCACCGCGAACCTTGAGCGCTTCGGGCAGCAGGAACACCGGGTTGATGCTCGACATTTCGGCAAACACCGGAATCGGCTGTGGTCGGGTCGCGGCCATGTGGCTCAAGGCATTGCCGCCCTTGAGCGAACCGGTGAAGCCCACCGCCTGAATCGCCGGATGCTTGACCAGCCATTCACCGACACCCCCGCCGTAGATCATGTTGAAGACGCCGGGCGGCATTTCGGTGCGCTCGGCGGCGCGGATGATCGCGTCCGCGACCCACTCGGCCGTCGCCATGTGCCCGCTGTGCGCCTTGAACACCACCGGGCAGCCGGCGGCCAGCGCCGAAGCGGTATCGCCACCGGCGGTTGAAAATGCCAACGGAAAGTTGCTGGCACCGAACACGGCGACAGGCCCCAGGCCGATGCGGTACTGACGCAGGTCCGGACGTGGCAACGGCTGGCGATCCGGCAGTGCCCGATCAATGCGCGCGCCGTAGAAATCGCCGCGACGCAGGACCTTGGCAAACAAGCGCATCTGGCCGCTGGTGCGTCCGCGCTCACCCTGGATACGCCCGGACGGCAATGCGGTTTCGCGGCACACAGTGGCGACGAAGTCATCGCCCAGAGCATCGATTTCATCGGCGATGGCGTCGAGGAACTGAGCGCGTTTCTCCGCGCTGAGGTTGCGGTAAACCGGGTAGGCAGCGGCCGCAGCGCTGGCTGCGGCGTCCACTTCCGCTTCAGTGGCCTGGAAAAAACGGCCCGGCAGCGCTTCGCCCGTCGTGGCATCGAGGCTTTGCAGCTGTTGCGTACCGTTGGCGCTGCGGCGACCGCCGATGTAGTTGTGTCCGAGTAGCGTGGTCATGAGTGATCCCTTGACCGGCCGACAACGCCGGTGATTGAAGACTTAAAGCGTGCGCACCTGGCCGATGGCCAACGGCTGGGCACTTTCGCCGATGCCGTTTTCCAGGGGCGCGCCAAACTCATCGAGGCTGATCTGGAAGCGATCGCCCGGCTGGGTTTTTATCCCGTCGGCAAACGACAACGTTGCGGTGCCGAAGTAATGCACGTGGACATCGCCGGGACGCAAAAACTGCGCGTATTTGAAGTGGTGGAATTCGAGGTTGGCGAGGCTGTGGCACATGTTGTCTTCGCCGCTGAGAAACTCCTTTTCCCAGATCGTTTCGCCGTTGCGCTTGATCCGACTGGTGCCTGCAAGGTGCTTGGGCAACTCGCCGACGCGCAGCTCCGGACCGTAGGCGCAGAAACGCAGTTTCGAATGGGCGAGATACAGGTAATTGCGCCGCTCCATCACGTGGTCGGAGAACTCGTTGCCCAAGGCATAACCGACGCGGTACGGCTGGCCGTCGTCGCCGATCACGTAGAGGCCGGTCAGCTCGGGTTCCTCGCCGGCGTCTTCGGCAAACGGCGGCACAGGGAAATCCGCGCCGGGGCGCACGACGATGCTGCCATCACCTTTGTAGAACCATTCCGGTTGCGCGCCGACCTGCCCGGCCGCCGGTTTACCACCCTCCAGGCCCCATTTGAAAATGCGCATGGTGTCGGTCATGCCGGCTTCGACCGCGCCCTCCTGCTGGTGCATTTTGTCCCGCGCCGAGGCGCTGCCCAAATGGGTCAGTCCGGTGCCGCTGATCAGGCAATGGGCCGGGTCTTCGTGGTCCAGCGGTGGCAGGACTTTGCCCTGCTGCAACAGCTGGGCGTAATCCGGTCCCGGTTCGGTGCCGCGCAGTGCGACTTCTTCTTGCAGGCTGCGTTGGGCACGAATCGCCGCGAGGGCCAGTTCACGGGTACTACGGGTGCCTTGCAGCATCTGGATCTGCGAGCCCTCGACGAGACCCACCTGGCGTTCACCGGCAGTGTTTTCAAATTGAATCAGGCGCATGACGGCCTCCAGAAAGTCGTGGATGTGTGGGAGGGGATTAGCGAAACGTCGCACCGCCCTTCACCACCGGATCACTCGATGATGTTGAAGTCGCTCAAGTACTCATCGGAGATTTCCAGGCCCAGGCCGGGCTTGTCATCGTCGAGCTGGATGTAGCCGTTGACCGGTTGCGGCTCGCCCTTGAACACGTAGTAGAAGAGTTCGTTGCCGACCTCGACGTCAAATACCGGGAAGAACTCGGCCATCGGCGAGGCGGTGGTGGACATGGTCAGGTGGTAGTTGTGCATCTGCCCGGCGTGCGGGATCACCGGCACCGACCAGGCTTCGGCCATGGCGTTGATCTTCCGCGCTGCGGTGATACCGCCCACGCGGTTGGTGTCGTACTGGATCACGTCGACGGCGCGGCGTTCCAGCAGGTCTTTGAAGCCGTAGGAGGTGAACTCATGCTCGCCGCCGGAGATCGGCATGATCCCCATCTTCTTCAGCTCGATGTAGCCTTCGATGTCGTCGGCAATCACCGGCTCTTCCAGCCAGCGTGGTTCGAATTCAGCAAGTTTGGGCAGCATGCGGCGGGCGTATTCCAGGGTCCAGCCCATGTAGCACTCGAGCATGATGTCGATGTCGGGACCGGCCAGGTTACGCAGGGCACGCACTTGCTCGATGTTCTTGCGCATGCCCGCCGGGCCGTCTTTCGGGCCGTAGCCGAAACGCATTTTCAGCGCGGTGAAACCCTGGTTCAGATAGCCCTGGGCCTCTTCGAGGAACAGGTCGAGGTTGTCATTGGCGTAGAGCTTGGAGGCGTAGGTCCAGATCTTTTCCTTGGTCCGGCCGCCGAGCAGTTTGAACACCGGTTTGTTCACGGCTTTGCCCATGATGTCCCAGATCGCGATGTCGATCGCCGAGATCGCCGCCATGCCGATGCCTTTGCGGCCCCAGGCGTGGCTCTGGCGGTACATCTTCTGCCAGATGTATTCGTTGTCGAACGGGTCTTCGCCAATGGCAATCGGCGCCAGGTAGGTGTCGATGATTTCCTTGGCCACACGCGGCGCCAGGGCGCAGTTACCGATGCCGACGAGGCCGGTATCGGTCTCGACTTCCACCACCAGCCAGCCATGGAAACGGAACGAGCCCATGGCGTCGCCACGTTCGAACAGGATGTCGCTGGCGTTGGTGCAGAAGTGTGCTTGAGGCGGAACGACTTTGCCTTTCCACTCAAAAACGCGGGTACGGATGGCTTTGATTTTCATGAATACAGTTCCTTGCGCTGCCGGCTTTTTGTAGTTGTCGGGTCGCTGCACAAAACCGCGCGGGGGGCGGGTTCCGGCATTCGATGGAGCGACTTTAGCCAGCGCTCGGGGGTGCGGATAATCACTTATGCGTATCCGGCGATAACCTGCGGTGATAGGAAAAACCGAATAGTGAGTGGATAGGGTTATCAGCCACACACAAAACAAATGTGGGAGCGAGCCTGCTCGCGAAAGCGGTAGTGCAGCCACCTTTTTAGTGACTGTCAGACCGCTATCGCGAGCAAGCTCGCTCCCACAGGGGATCAGTGTTGTGTCAGTAGTTGTTGGTGCCCATTCGGCAGGCGATTTCGAAGGCCTGGCGAATCGCGCCGACGTTGGCCTTGCCCTGCCCCGCGATGTCGAAGGCGGTGCCATGGGCCGGCGTGGTAATCGGGATCGGCAAGCCACCCTGCACCGTCACGCCTCGGGAGAAGCCCATCAACTTGATCGCGATCTGCCCCTGGTCGTGATACATCGTCACCACCGCGTCAAAGGCACTGGCATCGCCCTGGACCTTGAGGAAAATCGTGTCCGCCGGGTATGGCCCTTCGGCCGCAATCCCCAGCGCCTGGGCCGAACGAACCGCCGGGCCGATGATGTCCAGTTCTTCGCGTCCGAACGAGCCGTTGTCGCCGTTGTGCGGGTTCAGCCCACACACGCCAATGCGCGGTTTTTCCAGGCCGTTGCGCTTGAGCGCGGTGTCGATCAACTGGATCGCTTCCACTACCCGCGTCTGGGTCAGCATGCCTGGCACTTGCGCTAATGCCACGTGGGAGGTCACGCGGGAGGTCCAGAGGTTGTCGAGCACGTTGAATTCACAGAACGGCCCGTGAAAATCCAGCAGCTCGGCGAACCAGTGCAGCTCATCGCTGTGGGCCATGCCGGCCATGTGCAGCGAGGTCTTGTTCAACGGCCCGAACAACACCGCGTCGGTGGTCCCGGCCTCGGTCAGGCGCAGGGCTTGTTCCAGCGTGTCGAGGCTGTAGCGACCGCCGATGACACTGGCTTCACTGCGTGGAAATTCACCGACGGTGTCTCCGCGAAAGTCATAGAACAGCGGCGTGTCATCATGAAACTCCAACTGATCCAGCGACTCGACGCGACGGTAAGGAAACTCCGTCCCGGCGATGCGCATGCCGCGACGCATTTCGGCCTCGTCGGCGATCAAGATCACATTGGCCTGGCTGCGCACTTCAGGCTCCGCAAGCAGGCGTGCGATCAGTTCCGGGCCGATGCCTGCCGGGTCCCCCAGCACCATCGCGATGGTTGTTTTGTTCATGCTTCACTCCTCAAGGGTTCAGGCCATTGGCGATCAACGGCGCAAGGCTCGCAGCGATAAACCCGCTGCGCGTTGCTGTAGAACAGTCGCTCCTGATCGGCGCTCGGCAGATCAGCAACGATGGATTTGAAACCGCTGTAGATGTCGTCGAACGAGCCGCACAGGCTGTCCACCGGGAAGTTGCTGGCGAACATTGCCCGGTCAGTGCCGAACATGGCGATCACTTCACGCACGATCCAGGCGTTGTCCTTGGCGCGCCATGCCTGGCCCCTCTGGCCAAGGCCGGAAATCTTCACCTGCACATTTGGCCATTTGGCCAGCCGAGCCATCGCCAGGCGCCAACCGGCCAGGCCTTCGGCGCTGCGGTCATTGGGCAACCCTGCGTGGTTGAGAATCAGCGTAGTGCCGGGAAAGTCCCGAGCCAGCCGTTCGGCTTCGTGCAGGTTCCACCAGGGGGTCTGCAAATCGAAGTGCAACCCCAGCCCTTCGAGGGCGGCAAAACTGCGCCGCCAGTGTTCGTCGCTCATCAGGCTGCGCACATGACCAACCTGCGCCGGTGAAGTCGCTCCACCCGGTTTGTGACGCACGCTGCGCACGCATTTGAAACTCGCTTGTTCGGTCAGTACCGCGAGGGCGTCCGGGTGGTCGAGCCAGGCCTGCGCCACGACCGCATTGGGTACGCCGTAACGGGCCGTTAGACTTTCGATAAAAACGGTTTCGCCAATCGGGTCTTGCGGGTCCCATTCGGTCTCGACGTACACCGTTTGCACCACACGGTGCGGGCCGGCGTCAGCGAAATAGTCCTCAGGAAAATAGCGCCGTTTAATCGCACTGTAGTCGCCGTAGCGGAACGGGATATTGGCTTCGGGCGCCAGCCACGGATGGTCATTGATCGTTGGGTCCCAGAAGTGATGATGGGCATCGATGATCGGACCGTTCCATGCTTCGCCAGATAAGTGTTCAGCCATGGCGCACCTCGTCGAGACTGATGAACAACGTCGCCAGCACAAAGACTGCCGAGCACACGGCAAAGAACCCCAGCACCGGCGCAAAACCTCCGGTCATTTGCACAATGATGCCCACCAGGATCGGCACCGCGATCCCGCCGGTGCTGCCGGCCATGTTCATTACGCCGCCGATCAACCCGACCCGCGCCGGTGCCGCCAGCAATGCCGGGAAGCTCCAGTAGAGGCTGCCCCACATCAGGAAAAACGCGGTCATGGCCAACAACGCCACGGCGGCAAACGGATTGCTCAGCGTCGGCAACAACAGAAAGGCGCCGAGGGCGACCACACCGGAAAACGCCAGCAGGCTCTTGACCGCCACGCCACGGCTGACACCCTTGCGGATCAGCCCGTCGCAGAGAAAACCACCGGTCAACGAACCCAGGGCCCCGCACACGAAAATCACGAAGGTGGCCGCGCCGATGCCTTTGATATCGAAGCCGCGAGCCTGGGCCAGATAGCTCGGGCCCCAGGTCAGCAAACCGAAATACACCATCGCCCAACTGGCACGGCCGATCAGCAAGCCGCTCAGGGAACGGGCCGCGATGCCCAGGCCTTTGACCGGCACACGGGCGGCTTCGGCAGCCGGCGTCGCGCGCCCGGCGTTGATCTTCTCCAGTTCTTCGGCATTCACTTGCGGGTGAGTGGCCGGGTCATCGCGCAGATAACGCCTGGCCAGCCAGGCCAGCACCAGGGTCGCGATACCGGCAATCACGAAGGCCAGGCGCCACGAATCCAGGGATGCAATCAGGTAAGCAATGATCAACCCGCCCAGCGCCACGCCCAACGGGCTGCCGCTGTCCATCAGCACCGCGCCGCGACTGCGTTCGCTCGGCGCCAGCCACAGGGAAATCAGCTTGCCACCGGACGGGAACAACGGCGCTTCGGCGGCCCCGAGTGCAACGCGGGCGAACAGCAATGACAAGCCGCCGGTCGCAAACGCCGCCAACACTTGAAAGGTGCCCCACAACCCGGTGGACCAACTGATGACCCGATGCGGGCCGAAGCGATCGATCAGCCAGCCGCCGGGAATCTGCAACAGCGCATACGCCCAGAAGAAACTGCTGAGGATCAGCCCTTGCATGCTTGGCGACAGGGAAAATTCATGGGCAATGGTCGGCATGGCGATCGACAGCGAGACCCGGTCGATCAGGTTGACCATGGTCAGCGCGAAGACGATCGCAAAGATCCGCCAGCGCACGTTGCTGGCTTTGGTGGTGCCGGCCAGGGGTGTGGCCGCGTTGATCGGTTGGGCAGCTGCGCCAGGCAGATGCAGGGAAGCACTGGGACGAGCCATGGTGCGTACCTCGTTTCTTATTGTTGTGAATGCCGTGCGTGGTCGGTTCGCCGCGCTGATGAGCACTATCGAAGGCTCGGTGATAACCGTCTAATCAATGATTGAGATACGGCGATAGCCTCGGGTTATGGCATACCGCGCTTTCAGGGGGCTTTCATCGCCGGCCACCATGACTGACTTTCCTCTCAAAACGCTCTGGCACACAGTTTCCAGCCCTCGTCACGTATTTGCCCCTGATGACCTATAACCGCAGGCTATCGGTGTATGTATTGTTTTGACTAGACGCCGAAGCGGAGGCTTCCCACACTCAGTCCAGGCTTGCAGCTTTTGAGCACCGACAAGTCATTCATAACAATTACAAAAAACGAGGCCCTTCCATGCGAAATGCATTCGTCCGTCGCACATCCCGTCTGTTTCTTGGCTGCACACTGGTCGCCGCCGGCGCCCTCCCCGCACTCGCCAACGCTGCCTGGCAGCCGGACAAGAACGTCGAAATCCTCGTTGCCGGCGGCCCCGGCGGCGGTACTGACCAGCTCGGTCGGCTGATCCAGTCGATCATCACCACACACAAGTTCCTCGACGTGAATACCATCGTCCTCAACAAGGGCGGCGGCAACGGTGCCGAAGCGTTCCTTGACCTGAAAATGAACAAGGGCGACCCGGAAAAACTGGTGATCGGCACCAACAACATCTACCTGTTGCCGCTGGTTTCCAAGCTTGGCTATCAATGGCAGGAGCTGACTCCCGTGGCGGCCGTTGCAGAGGACGACTTCATTCTCTGGAGCTACAAGGATGCCCCCTGGAAAGACGCCAAAGGCTTCTACGAAGCGGCCAAGACTGATCCGTCGAAACTGCGCATGGGCGGCAGTCAGTCCAAGGATGTCGACCAGACCCTGACCCTGCTGCTGAACCAGACCAACAACAGCAAACTGGTGTACATCCCGTTCAAGAGCGGCAGTGAAGCCGCGACCCAACTGGCCGGCAAACACATCGCCGCCAACGTCAACAACCCCAGCGAAAGCATCAGCCAATGGCGCGGCGACCAGGTCGAACCGCTCTGCGTGTTCAGCAAGGAACGCATGAGCTACACCGAGAAAGTCGCGGGTGATAAATCCTGGGCCGACGTTCCGACCTGCCACGAACAAGGCCTGGGTATCGATCAATACCGCTTCCCGCGCACCGTGTTCATGCCCGGCGACGTCACCGCCGAACAGCGGGCGTTCTATGTCGAGCTGATGCGCAAAGTCACCGAGACTCCAGAGTTCAAGGCCTACGTGAAGCAGAACGCGCTGGTGCCGACGTTCCTCGAAGGCGAGCCGCTGACTGCCTACATTGAGAAAGACACCGCCCGCGTCACCCCGGTGTTCAAAGAAGCCGGCTGGCTGAAAAACTGAGTTGTTCACGGCCGTGCGCGTGCGCACGGCCGTCACCTCTGGAGGTGCTTTCATGTCCCATTCTTCGGATTCACCGGCGCTGGTCGGTACCCGCTGGGTCGAACTCGGCCTGACACTCTTCACCACGCTGATCGGCGCGGTGGTGATGTTCGGCAGTCTCGAACAAGGTATCGGCTGGGGCGATTCAGGCCCCGAGCCGGGTTACTTCCCCTTCTACATCGGATTGCTGTTGAGCGCCGCGAGCGTGGGCAACGGCGTGTTGACCGTGGTGCGCTGGCACGCCCTGAGCATTGCATTCGTCAGCCGCAGTGCATTCAAGCAAGTGCTGTCGGTGTTCATCCCGATTGCGCTGTTCGTCGGCGCCATGCCGTTCACCGGCATTTACGTGGCCTCGGCCTGCTTCATCGCCTGGTTCATGTGGCGTGACAAGGTGCGCGCCAAGCCTTACGGCAAATGGATGATCGGCACCGTGTCCCTCGGCGCGGTGCTGGCCAGCTACCTGATTTTCGCGTTGTGGTTCAAGGTCCCGCTGGATGCCGGCCCGATGGGCGACTGGATTGCACTGGCCGGGAGAAGTTTCAAATGAGCGAATTCGATTCCCTGCTGCAAGGCATGAACCTGATCCTCACCCCGGGCCACATCGGCCTGATGGTGATCGGCGTGCTGCTGGGCATTCTGGTCGGCGTATTGCCCGGCCTCGGCGCCCCCAATGGCGTGGCGTTGTTGCTGCCGCTGACCTTCACCATGTCGCCGGTGTCGGCGATCATTTTGCTGTCGTGCATGTATTGGGGCGCGCTGTTCGGCGGTTCGATCACCTCGATTCTGTTCAACATCCCCGGTGAGCCCTCATCGGTGGCGACCACGTTCGACGGTTACCCGATGGCCCGCGAAGGTCGCGCTGCCGAAGCGTTGACGGCCGCATTCAGTTCGGCGCTGATCGGCGCGCTGGCCGGGGTGTTGCTGCTGACCTTCCTGTCGACCAAGATTGCCGCATTCGCCATGTCTTTCAGTTCGCCGGAGTTCTTCGCGGTGTATCTGTTGGCGTTTTGCACCTTCATCGGCATGAGCAAGAATCCGCCGCTGAAAACCGTGGTGGCGATGATGATTGGTTTCGCCATGGCCGCCGTGGGCATGGACACTGTCTCCGGCAACCTGCGCCTGACCTTCGACCAGCCCGCGTTGATGACGGGCATCAGCTTCGAGGTGGCCGTGATCGGCTTGTTCGGGATCGGCGAAATTCTCTGCACCGTCGAGGAAGGCCTGGTGTTTCGCGGCGAGCATGCGCGCATCACGCCGATGGTCATCCTGCGCACCTGGGCCAAGTTGCCGCGTTACTGGTGGACGATCCTGCGCAGCACCCTGGTCGGTTGCTGGATGGGCATCACACCGGGTGGCCCGACGGCGGCCTCGTTCATGAGCTACAGCCTGGCGCGGCGCTTTTCGAAGAACCGCGAGAACTTCGGCAAGGGTGAACTCGAAGGCGTGATCGCCCCGGAAACCGCCGACCACGCCGCCGGCACCAGCGCCCTGCTGCCCATGCTGACCCTCGGCATTCCCGGCTCGGCCACTGCGGCGGTCATGCTCGGCGGGTTGATGATCTGGGGCCTGCATCCTGGCCCGACGTTGTTCGTCGAGCAGCACGATTTCGTCTGGGGCCTGATCGCCAGCATGTACCTCGGGAACGTGGTCAGCCTGATCGTGGTGCTGGCCACGGTGCCGCTGTTCGCCTCGATCCTGCGCATTCCGTTCTCGATCATTGCGCCGATCATCATCATGGTCTGTGCCATCGGTGCCTACTCGGTGCACAACTCGTTCGTCGACGTGGTGTTGATGCTGGGCTTCGGCGCGCTGGGTTATCTGTTCAAGAAACTCGGTTACCCGATTGCGCCGCTGGTGCTGGCGGCGGTACTGGGCGACAAGGCGGAAGATGCGTTCCGTCAGTCGATGCTGTTCTCCGACGGCCACGTGGGGATTTTCTGGTCCAACCCGTTAGTGGGCTGCCTGACCACGGCGGCGTTGCTGATGCTGTTCTGGCCGTTGATTTCCAAGGCGCTGGGCACCCTGACGGGGCTGCGCAAACCCCAGGTCGCCAAGCCTAAATCGGTGCTGTAACACGGCAATGCTGGCAACGCCTGGCATTTGTTGTCAGGCTTGCCGCAGTCCTAATTGCGAGCACGGCCCATGACCCGAATTCCTGCTGCCAATGTGATCCACAGTCGACTGCGTCTGCGCCAACTGCGGCTGATGCTGGCGTTGCAGGAATTCGGCTCGTTGCGCCGCGCCGCCGACCACATCGGCATGACCCAGCCGGCAGCCACCAAGATGTTGCACGAAGCCGAGGACTTGCTCGGCGTCGAACTCTTCGAGCGTCTGCCCCGGGGCATGCGCTCGACCCCGTTCGGGGAAACCGTCATCTACTACGCGCGCATGGTGTTTGCTGAACTGAGCGGCATGCGTGAAGAACTGGTCGCGCTCGAATCCGGCAACCTTGGCCGGGTTGCGGTCGGTGCGATTCCGGCGCTGGCCTCGGGGCTGTTGACCCGCACCATCGCGACCTTGAAGCAAAGCCATCCACGCTTGTCGATGAGCATTCAGGTCGACACCAGCGACGTGCTGGTGCAGGCGCTGTTGCAGGACCAGCTGGATATCGTATTGGGCCGGATTCCGGCGGGCGCACGGGCCGAAGAGTTGCTGTTCGACAGCCTCGGCGAAGAAGCCTTGTGCGTCATCTCCGGCGCGCAGAACCCGTTGGCGAAAGAGAAAAACCTGAGCTGGGCCGAGTTGCAGAACATGACTTGGGTGCTGCAACAGCAACCGAGTCCGATGCGTGCGATCATCAATCAGGTATTCCACAATGCGCGGGTCGACATCCCCAGCAGCATCGTTGAGACCACCTCGATCATGACCTTGCTGTCCTTGATCCAGCAGACCGACATGCTGGGCGTCACACCGGTGTCGGTGGTGGAGGATTACCCGGGCCGTGATTTGCTGGCGGTGTTGCCGATCAAGTTTGAAGCACGGCTGCCGCCGTACGGGCTGATTACCCGCCGTCACCGCATTCAATCGTCAGCGATGCAGGCGTTCATGAATTCGGTGCGGGCCGAGCACGCGCTGACCAAATAAAAAAGGCCCGGAGCCAATGCTCCGGGCCTTTCATTTTCACGCTGCTTTACGCTGCTTTACGGAACACAAATACCAGCCCGACGATGATCAGCAGCATGCCGAGCATGCTCAATACCGCCAGCCGATTACCGAAAATCAGGTAGTCCATCACCGCCGTCACGGCCGGCACCAGGTAAAACAGACTGGTGACATTCACCAGATTGCCCCGGGCGATCAAGCGGTACAGCAGCAACGTTGCCAGCACCGACACCACCAATCCCATCCACAGCACCGGCACGATAAACCCGCTGCCGTGTTCGAAATGAAACGGCTGGAACGGCACGAAGATCCCGCAGAGCAGCAGCCCCGCGAGGTACTGCACCGGCAGTGTGCCGAGGGGATTGTCGGTGATGCGCTTCTGCATGATCGAGCCAAAGGTCATGCTCGCCAACGCCAGCAAACCAAAAAGCATCCCGGCCAAAGACATGCCGGCCAGACCGATGCCCTGGTAAACCACCATGATCAACCCGACCAGGCCCAGCGCCAGACCGAACATCCGGCTGGCCGAGCGCTGACGCTCCATGATCACCACCGTGAGAATCGGCTGCACACCCATGATGGTTGCCATAACGCCCGGTGTGACTTTGAGGTCCAGGGCCAGCAGATAAAAAATCTGATAAGCCCCCAGCAACACCACGCCCGTGGCCATCGCATACAACATCGCTTTGCCACCCTTGGGCAATTTCAGCTTGAGCAACGGCACCAGCAGCATCAATCCGCACAAGGCGATGGCAAAGCGAATCAGCAGAAAGGCAAAGGGCGATGCGTGGGCCAGGCCCCATTTGGAGAAGATCGCACCGCTGCTCCACAGCAGAACGAACAGGCTCGTGGACGCCGCCGCGAGCGCGGATTTTTTCGACAGGACAAACATGAATACCACCTGTAGTCAGGCAAGAAGCCAACTCAGCCGAAGCTGAAATTCAGTAGTTTTTTTCAGGCGGGCGCGCAGAACAGCAAAGAACGCTGATCAGCCCGAAACGCCAACGCCCGGCGGTGATACGACTGCGTACACCGGCGTGCTACTGACAGGTGGGGGGTAATGACTGATCTGCGCAGGCTGCTTATTCCCGCACGGCACGACGCCAGCGTTGACCGCTGAATCGACTACCGCATTGATGAGGGAAGCTGGCATGGGCTGATCTTTTTGATGGGGTGGGCGGTGGGTAACAGAACCACCGAGCGCCGACTATAACCAGCGGCGGACATGGATTGCAATGACTTGGACAAAGGGCCAATCACGACACCTCGTCGCGGGCGCGCCATTTAAATTCTGCTCATAAAAAAACCGCTCCCAAGGAGCGGTTTTCTTTTGAATCCAGTCACGCAAACAACCAATACCCCAACAACGTCAGCACCACCACCGCCAACACCGGCCGCAGCACGCGGTACGCCTTGGGATTACGACGCTTCCAGCGTTTGACCACACCACTGACCTTGTCGCTGGAATTCTTGCTCCAGGCATACGCCTGGTTAATCCCGCCGACACGTTCATCATCAAGGTTCTGAGGTGCGGTGGCGCGACCGAGCAAGCCGCTGAGCCAGCGGTTGATGAAGGTCATGACGCGGTTGCTCAGCGGTCGTTCGATGTCGCAGAACAGAATGACGCGGGTTTTCTCGGATTCGTTCTTGACCCAATGCACGTAGGTCTCATCAAACATCACATCTTCACCATCACGCCAGGCATACACCTGGCCGTCGACAAAGATACGGCAATCGTCGGAGTTCGGCGTGGACAGCCCCAGGTGATAGCGCAGCGAACCGGCAAACGGGTCGCGGTGCGGGTTGAGGTGGCTGCCACCCGGCAGCAACGCGAACATTGCACCCTTTACGTTGGGAATACTGCTCACCAGCGCCACGGTTTTCGGGCACAAGGCTTCAGCGGATGGCAGGGGTTTGTCGTACCACTTGAGGTAGAAACGTTTCCAGCCTTTCTTGAAAAACGAACCAAACCCCGCATCGTTGTGTCTTTCGGCGGCGCGGATGTAACCCTCGTCGAACAGGTGCATGGCTTCGTCGCGGATGACTTCCCAGTTGTCTTTGAGCACGTCCAGTTCCGGAAACTTGCTGCGGTCCAGATAGGGTTTGGACGGCACCCCGGAGAACAGGTACATCAAGGCGTTGTAAGGCGCAAACAAGGCCGAGTGATTGACGAATTGACGCAGAACCGGCAATCGCGCCTTCCCGCGCAAATGCACATAGAGGGTGCTGCCCAGAAATAGCAGCAACACTGACGCTTTCGCGGCAAAGGAAAAGGTCATCTACGGCTCCTTGAGGTTAGGCTCTTCGCACAACGCCATTTACCCGACGTGGCAGCCGGCCATGATAAACACTACCGGCCTCGGGAAAAACCCGCAAAAATCGACATTCAGTATTAAGGTTTGTGCAATAAAGCACTTATTAACATAAGGTTCCTGAACGGGGGCTGACCTGAATCAGCCCTCTCACCAAAAGATCAAACCATCGCAGGCAGCGCCTACTGCTGATTTTCCTGCTCGGTAAACAGGTCGCTGAACAACATGCTCGACAAGTAGCGCTCACCGGAGTCCGGCAGGATCACCACGATGGTCTTGCCCTGCATTTCCGGTGTTTCGGCCAGACGCACCGCCACCGCCATCGCGGCGCCACAGGAAATACCGCACAAAATCCCTTCTTCCTGCATCAGGCGCAGCGCCATGGCCTTCGATTCGTCATCGGTGACCAACTCAACCCGATCGACGATCGACAAGTCCAGATTCTTCGGGACAAAACCGGCACCGATCCCCTGGATCTTGTGCGGGCTCGGCTTGATCTCTTCACCGGCTATCGCCTGGGTAATCACCGGCGACACCACCGGTTCCACGGCTACCGAGATAATCGGTTTGCCTTGGGTATTCTTGATATACCGCGAAACACCGGTAATGGTTCCGCCGGTTCCAACGCCCGCGACCAGCACATCGACTGCGCCGTCAGTATCGTTCCAGATTTCCGGACCGGTGGTTTTCTCGTGAATGGCCGGGTTGGCCGGGTTGTCGAACTGCGACGGCATGAAGTATTTGGGCGGATCGCTGGCCAGGATCTCGGCAGCCTTCTCAATGGCGCCCTTCATGCCTTTGGCCGGTTCGGTCAGCACCAGTTCGGCGCCCAGTGCCTTGAGGACTTTGCGTCGCTCGATGCTCATCGACGCCGGCATGGTCAGCATCAACTTGTAACCACGGGCCGCGGCAACAAAGGCCAGGCCAATGCCGGTATTGCCCGACGTCGGTTCGACGATGGTCATGCCAGGCTTGAGTTTGCCGGAGCTTTCGGCGTCCCAGATCATGCTCGCGCCGATCCGGCACTTGACCGAGTAACCCGGGTTGCGCCCTTCGATCTTGGCCAGGATGGTCACACCGCGCGGGGCAATGCGGTTGATCTGCACCAGCGGCGTATTGCCAATGGAATGGGCGTTGTCAGCGTATATACGGCTCATGGCTGGGTCCTTGTACAGCGTTGAATAAGCCCCCAAAGGTATGCCTGTTGCCAGTGGTCGTCCAGTCAGGTCGAACGTCCGGTAAACACCGCAGTCAATGGCTTTACATCGTCAGAGATTTGCCGCCATGAAACGTCGATACCGTTGGCCCCTGTGGACCCTCGCCGGTCTCGTTGTGCTACTGATTGCCCTGCACTTCGCCCTGCCCTACCTGGTGCGCGATTACTTGAACGAGAAACTGGCGGACATGGGCGATTACCGGGGCCAGGTCACCGACGTCGACCTCGCGCTGTGGCGCGGCGCCTACAAGATCAACGGGCTGAAAATCGTCAAGGTCGACGGCAAGGTCCCGGTGCCTTTCGTCAATGCACCGCTAATCGACCTGTCTGTCAGTTGGCACTCACTCTGGTCCGACCGCGCTGTGGTGGCCGAAGTGCAGTTCTTCAACCCTGAGGTGAACTTCGTCGACGGCGGCGCCAACAAACAAAACTCCCAGACCGGTCAAGGCACCGACTGGCGCGCACAGTTGAGCAAACTGGCGCCGTTCACCTTTAACGAAATACGCATCTACGACGGCAAGATCAACTTTCGAAACTTCAATTCCAAGCCCCCCGTCAACATGAACGCCACTCAGGTCAACGCCAGCCTCTATAACCTGACCAACGTGGTCGACACCGAAGGCAAGCGCGACGCGCGCTTTGAAGGCAAGGCCCTGTTGCTGGGCCACGCCCCACTGGAAACCACGGCCACCTTCGACCCCTTGAGCAATTTCGAAGACTTCGAATTCCGTCTGCGCGCCAAGGATATCGAGCTCAAGCGCATGAACGACTTCGCCTCGGCCTATGGCAAATTCGACTTCAACGCCGGTCACGGCGATGTAGTCATTGAAGCGCAGGCCAAAAAAGCCCAATTGACCGGCTATATCAAGCCGCTGCTCAAAGACGTGGACGTGTTCAACTGGCAGCAGGACGTGGAAAACAAGGACAAAGGGCTGTTCCGGTCCATCTGGGAAGCCATTGTCGGCGGCTCCGAAACCGTGCTGAAAAACCAGGGCAAGAACCAGTTTGCCACTCGCGTAGAACTGAGCGGCAACGTGCATCGACAAGATATCAGCGCGTTCCAGGCGTTTTTGCAGATTTTACGCAATGGTTTCGTTCAGGCATTCAATGCCAGGTATGAGCGGCCGAAACCGGATCAGGGTTAAGTCACCAAGTGACGCCCCATTCAGAGACTGAATAAGCCGTCTGCGTTCACAGTCGACCGGCCTGCGCGTTATAGTCGGGCACTACACTTATTGCGCCCCGCCCTGCCTGATTCAGGTCGGCTTACCGTTCGAGGATTAGCAGATGAAGTTCGAAGGCACCCAGGCCTACGTCGCCACCGATGACCTGAAGCTGGCGGTCAACGCCGCCATTACCCTGGAGCGTCCACTGCTGGTCAAGGGCGAGCCAGGCACCGGCAAAACCATGCTCGCCGAGCAATTGGCCGAGTCCTTCGGTGCGAAATTGATCACCTGGCACATCAAGTCCACCACCAAGGCGCATCAGGGCCTGTACGAGTACGACGCGGTCAGTCGCCTGCGTGACTCGCAACTGGGCACGGAAAAAGTCCACGACGTTCGCAACTACCTGAAAAAGGGCAAGCTCTGGGAAGCGTTCGAGTCGGAAGAGCGAGTGATTCTGCTAATCGACGAAATCGACAAGGCCGACATCGAGTTCCCGAACGACCTGCTGCAAGAACTCGACAAGATGGAGTTCTACGTTTACGAGATCGACGAGACCATCAAGGCCAAGAAACGCCCGATCATCATCATTACCTCCAACAACGAGAAAGAGCTGCCGGACGCCTTCCTGCGCCGCTGCTTCTTCCACTACATCGCGTTCCCGGATCGCGTGACGCTGCAGAAAATCGTCGACGTGCACTACCCGAACATCAAGAAAGACCTGGTCAGCGAAGCGCTGGACGTGTTCTTCGACGTGCGCAAGGTGCCGGGCCTGAAGAAGAAGCCTTCGACCTCGGAACTGGTGGACTGGCTGAAGCTGCTGATGGCCGACAACATCGGCGAAGCCGTACTGCGCGAACGCGATCCGACCAAAGCGATCCCACCCTTGGCAGGCGCCCTGGTGAAGAACGAACAGGATGTTCAATTGCTTGAGCGCCTGGCGTTCATGAGCCGTCGCGGCACCCGCTAAGAGGCTGATCGCCATGCTGCTCAACCTGTTCAATGAAATGCGCGCAGCCAAGGTGCCGGTCTCGGTGCGTGAGCTTCTGGACCTGATCAATGCGCTGAAACAACGCGTGACCTTCGCCGACATGGACGAGTTCTATTACCTGTCCCGGGCGATTCTGGTGAAGGACGAACGGCATTTCGACAAGTTCGACCGCGCGTTCGGCGCCTACTTCAATGGCCTGGAGAAACTCGACGATCACCTTCAGGCGTTGATTCCTGAAGACTGGTTACGCAAGGAGTTCGAACGCTCCCTGACCGAAGAAGAGCGGGCCGCGATCCAGTCCCTCGGCGGTCTGGACAAGCTGATCGAAGAATTCAAGAAACGCCTCGAAGAACAGAAAGAACGCCATGCCGGCGGTAACAAATGGATCGGCACCGGCGGCACCAGTCCGTTTGGCTCCGGCGGCTTCAACCCGGAAGGCATTCGCGTCGGCGATGCCGGCAAGCGCCAGGGCAAAGCGGTCAAGGTGTGGGATCAGCGCGAGTACAAGAACCTCGACGATTCGGTGGAACTGGGCACGCGCAACATCAAGGTCGCCCTGCGCCGCTTGCGCAAATTTGCCCGTCAGGGTGCGGCGGAAGAGCTGGACATCGACGGCACTATCGACCACACCGCGCGCGATGCCGGCCTGCTGAATATCCAGATGCGGCCGGAGCGGCGTAACACCGTCAAGCTGTTGCTGCTATTCGACATCGGCGGCTCGATGGACGCCCATGTGAAGATCTGCGAGGAACTGTTCTCGGCCTGCAAGACCGAGTTCAAGCACCTGGAGTACTTCTACTTCCACAACTTCATTTATGAGTCTGTGTGGAAGAACAACATGCGCCGCACTTCCGAGCGCACGTCGACCCAGGACCTGCTGCACAAGTACGGCGCCGACTACAAAGTGATCTTCATTGGTGACGCTGCGATGGCACCGTATGAAATCACCCAGGCCGGCGGCAGCGTCGAGCACTGGAACGAAGAAGCCGGTTATGTGTGGATGCAGCGGTTCATGGAGAAGTACAAGAAGGTCATCTGGATCAACCCCTATCCGAAAGATACGTGGGGGTATACGTCGTCGACCAATATTGTGCGGGACTTGATTGACGACCAGATGTACCCGTTGACGTTGCGGGGGTTGGAGGAAGGGATGAGGTTTCTTTCCAAATAGAGATTTTTGTTGTCTGTGAAAACGTCTTCGCGGGCAAGCCTCGCTCCTACAGGTTTCTGTGTTCGTGCATCGTGCACCAACCCTGTAGGAGCGAGGCTTGCCCGCGAAGCTTTTAGCGGTTTGAAAATCGCTGCAAATACTCGACCTGTTCGCGATGCGCCACCTCCTGCACCACCGGCCGCAACCGCACTTTCACCCCCGGCAAGCACTGCGCCAGCCGCGCGAGTGCCAACGGCGTCAACGCCCCCAATCGCGGATAACCGCCAATGGTCTGCCGATCATTGAGCAACACAATCGGCTGCCCGTCCGGCGGGACCTGGACCGCGCCTAGCGGGATGCCTTCGGAAATCATCGGCTGGCCCTGATACTGCAACGGCGTTCCCAGCAAGCGAATGCCCATGCGATCGGCACGGCTGTCGAGGGTCCAGACGCTGTTGAACGCATCGAACAGACTTTGCCCGCTGAACTCACCGATCTGCGCGCCGAGGACCACATCCAGTGGCGAATCGGCTTTGAAGTTAGGCCGGTGTTCTGCCGGTAACTCCCGCAGCAATAACAGCGCACTCCCGCGATAGCTCAACGGCGCGCCTTTGGCCAATGGCCGGCCCATACCATCCAGGCCGCCGAGTTCTTCACGGACCACCGTCGCGCTGCTGCCCAACACCTTTGGCGCGTCAAACCCGCCCGGTGCCGCCAGATAAGCTCGCGCCCCGAGCAGCGGTTGAGTGAATTGCAATCGCTGGCCCTTGTTCAGCCGGAAACTGCGCCACGGCGCCAATGCCTCGCCATCCACTTGCGCGCCCAGGTCCGCACCGGCCAGCGCCAACACGCAGTCTTCCTCGGCTACGACGCTGAAACCGCCGAGGGTGATTTCAATCACCGGCGCATCAAGGCCATTGCCCAACAACCAATTGGCCCACGACATCGAACGCCAATCCAGCCCGCCGCCCTGGGTCACACCCAGATGCCGCACGCCGAAACGACCCGCGTCCTGCAACAGGCACAGCGGCGTACTCGCCTCAATCAATAGACGGCTCATGCCTGGGCCTCCAATGGCGTGTCGTCACCGCCCAGGTTGATGAACTGCGCATGGTCGACCGCTTCAAAGCGCACGGTGTCACCCGGTTGCATCAGGCTGTAACCATCGCGTTCGCGGTCGAACAATTTGGCGGGCGTGCGGCCGATCAGGTTCCAGCCGCCGGGGGACACCACCGGGTAGGCGGCGGTTTGCCGCTCGGCGATGCCGACACTGCCGGCCGCCACCTTTTTACGCGGCGTATTCAGACGCGGCGCGGCAAGCACTTCTTCCACCAGCCCCATGAAAGCGAACCCCGGCGCGAAACCCAGCGCGAACACTTGATACTCGCGCTCACTGTGGCGGCGGATCACCTCGTCCACCGACAGCCCGCTGCGCTGAGACAACAAGCTCAACTCCGGACCGACGCTCAAGTCATACCAGACCGGCAGCACATGGCATTTACCGCGAGTGCTCGCGTTGGGCGACAGGTCGATCAGCGCTTGGGCGATCAATTCCCGGGCTTGAGTCGGACTCAACGCCGTCAGGTCGTAATGCACCATCAACGTCGTGTAAGACGGCACCAGATCGATCAGATGCCCGGCAAACGCAGCGCGCAGGTTTTCGCTGGCCGCCAGCATCCACGGCATGTTGGCTTCGGCAATTTCATCGAACAGACGCACCATCAAGCAATCCAGCGCCACCACCTCAACCCGCGGTTTCATGGTGCGCTCTGCTGATCAAGGGCTTCGCGAATCCGCCGCACCGCGGCCACCGAACTGGCGTTGTCACCGTGGACGCACAAGGTGTTGGCCTGCAAGTGCAAGGCGCTGCCGTCGCTGGCGGTGAGGTTGTCGCCACGGGCGATGGTCAGCGCTTGCTCGATAATGGTTTCGGGATCGTGGTGCACCGCCCCCGGCAGTTGCCGTGAAACCAGCATGCCGGCACTGTCGTAGGCACGGTCGGCGAAGGCTTCGAACCACAAGGTCACGCCGTATTCATCACCCAGTTGCTGGGCGGCGCTGTTGTTGCGCGTGGCCATGAGCATCAGCGGCAAGGTCCGGTCATACGCCGCCACGGCCTGAAGCACCGCGCGCAATTGCGCCGGGTTGGCCATCATGTCGTTGTACATTGCGCCGTGGGGTTTGACGTAACTGACGCGCCCGCCTTGGGCCCGGCAGATGCCGTCGAGGGCGCCGATCTGGTAATGCAAAATGTCCTGAAGTTCCTGGGCGGTGTAGGCCATGGAGCGGCGGCCGAAACCCACCAGGTCCTGATAGGCCGGGTGCGCGCCGATCTGCACGCCGTTACTCAGGGCCAGGCCGACGGTCTTGCGCATGATGCTCGGGTCGCCGGCATGGAAGCCGCAGGCGATGTTGGCGCAATCGATGAAGGGCATGACCTCGGCGTCCAGACCCATGGTCCAGTTGCCGAAACTCTCGCCGATGTCGCAATTCAATAGCAGGCGGCTCACGGTGAACACTCCTGTAGGCATTTTCTTTTTTTGCTGTCGGGCAGATGCCCGCAGATTATCAGCTACTCGGCTTCAAGTTGTTTGCCACGGGTTTCCGGCAAGCTCAACGCAGCAAGGATCACCACACCGTAGGACACCGCCGCAAAAGCCCCGATGCCTACGCTCAATGGCACCTTCTGGCTCATCAAACCGATCAGCAACGGAAACAACGCCGCCAGGGCCCGGCCGATGTTGTAGCAAAAGCCCTGCCCCGAACCGCGAATCCGTGTCGGAAACAGCTCGGTCAAAAACGCGCCCATGCCACTGAAAATCCCCGAGGCGAAGAAGCCCAGCGGGAAGCCCAGCCACAGCATCACGCCGTTACTGACCGGCAACTGGGTGTAGAGCAACACGATGGTGAACGAGCCGACGGCGAACAGGATGAAGTTTCGTTTGCGGCCGAGGATGTCCGTCAAATAGGCACTGATGACGTAGCCGACGTAGGAACCGACGATCACCATCGCCAGATAACCGCCCGTGCCGAGTACGCTTAAACCGCGTTCGTTTTTCAGAAACGTCGGCAGCCAGGACGTGATCGCGTAGTAACCGCCCAGTGCGCCCGTGGTCAGCACCGAAGCGCGAATCGTGGTGAAGAGGATACCGGGGGCGAAGATCTCGTAGAACTTCGCGGCGTTGCCCGGCTCCTGCTTGGCCTTGGCTTCGCGGTAGATTTCCGGGTCCTTGACCAGTCGACGGACGAAGATCACGAAAATCGCCGGCACGATGCCGAGGATGAACAGCGCACGCCAGGCATCTTCCGGCGGCAATACCGAGAACAGCAGCGCATAGAGAATCGCCGTCAGCCCCCAACCCAGCGCCCAGCCCGATTGCACCATGCCCACGGCCTTGCCGCGGTCTTTGGCGCGAATCACCTCGCCCATCAGCACTGCGCCGGCGGTCCACTCACCGCCAAAACCGAAGCCCATCAAGGTACGGCTGATCAATAGTTGCTCGTAGTTTTGCGCGAAGCCGCAGAGGAAGGTGAAGAAGGCGAACCACAGCACCGTCAGTTGCAAGGTGCGCACACGGCCGATGCGGTCCGACAGAATCCCCGCCACCCAACCACCGATGGCCGACGCAATGAGCGTGCTGGTATGGATCAGCCCGGCCTCGCCAGTCGTGATGCCCCACATGGCAATCAGGGTCGGCACCACGAAGCTGAGCATCTGGGTGTCCATGCCGTCCAGGCCATAGCCGATCTTGCAGCTCCAGAAGGTGCGGCGTTCCTGCTGATTGATGTTGCGGTACCAGTCGAAAGGTCCCGGCCGAGACGTGGCTTTGGGGATGTCGAGCGTGTCGGGCGCACTCATGGCAACTCTCCGTGCAAATTTTATTGGTATTGTTCTGAGCCCCGACGACGCCTATCGTGGGAACCGGATGGCCTGATTTTTGGTTGTCCGGCCCTGCTGCGTCCAACTAATAAAAACCCGCCCTAGGCATAAGAAAAACTTAACGCCATGAACCTGAAATTTCTCGAGACCTTTGTCTGGGTCGCCCGACTCAAGAGTTTCCGCCTGACGGCTGACAAGCTCTTCACCACCCAGGCATCGATTTCCAGCCGCATCGCGGTACTCGAAGGCGAGCTCGGGGTGAAGTTGTTTCTGCGCGACTCGCGGGGGGTGAGCCTGACGCCCGAAGGCTTGAAAGTGCTCGAGTACGCCGAGCAGATGATGGACACCATGCAAGCCCTCAAGCAGTCGATCGAGACGCGCTCAAGCAAGGTCGGGCGCGTGCGGATCGGCGTGATGGACACGGTGATTCACACGTGGCTGAGCCCGTTGGTGGCACAGATGATGGATCACTATCCGCGGGTGGAAATCGAGCTGGTGGCCGATACGGCGCTCAACCTCTGCGATCAGCTGCAAAAAGGCTTTCTCGATCTGATCCTGCAAACCGATCTGGTGCGTCAGGAAAGCGTGCGCAGCCTTGAACTGGCGAGCCATCCGATGGGCTGGATTGTCGCCAGCAATTCGATCTACAACCGTGGGTACACCGGCATTGCCGATCTGGCGCGCGAGCGGATCATTACCTACTCGAAAAACTCACATCCGCATCAGGACATTCTGAGTCTGATGCAGGCGAACGGGGTCATGACGCCGCGGCTGAACTGCGTGAACTCGGTGTCGGCGATTACCCGATTGCTGCGCGACGGATTCGGCATTGGTGCGTTGCCGCCGGTTCTGGTGGCCGAGGAACTGGCGCGGGGGGAATTGACCTTGCTGGCCATCGATCAACAGCTGCCTAATTTGCAGGTCGTGGTGTCGTGGCGGGTGGGTGTGGAGTGGGTCGAGGAGATTGTTGCGTTGTGTCAGCAGGTGCTGGAGGGGTATGCGCGCAAGGTGGGTGAAGACTACATCGTCCTCGCACACTGATCGGCGCTGATGATGATCGCTCCCACGCTCTGCGTGGGAGCGATCAGTGTTACAGGCCGCGCACATCCCGGTCTTCGATCGGCCGGCTCTGGCGCAGGCGTTTGCCGCCCAGCACTACCCAGTCGATCAGACGGAACAGGCATTCAATGCCGAAGGACAGCAGCAACGCACCGCTCATGCCCCAGATCATCGCTTCCGGTGTCAGCAGGATCTGGTAGCTGTAGCCATTCCAGGTTTCCTTGCGAATATCCGGATCGGCCGCCAATGCGACCTGCAAGACACGGATGTACCACGGGCCCTGCATGGCGTGGAACTGTTTATCGAGCGCCACCTGACGGGTGAGCAAGGTGCTCAGGCTCTCGGCGTCGCTGCGGAAAATCGGGTCTTCACTGGCGCGGTAATGGGCGACCAGCGCCTGCATATCGCCCTTGAAGAACTGATTGGCGGTGCCCTGGAAACCGCTCAGGCTGGTTTGCGCCTCAATCAGATGCGCTTCGACCCGTTTCGCGTAATCGCTGATGAATCCGGGCACCTGGACACCGATCAACAGGCCCGCCGCAAACAACACCAGCCGTAGATAACTGAGCAACATCGGGTGAGATCCTTATTCGGTCTTGCCCTGACTGACGCATTCGCCGCGTCGCCAGAGGCTCCATTGGCCCGGTTCGTAGCGGGTCCAGGTTTCGTTTTCGGTCAGGGGTTCGGTGGCGATCACCGTGACCACATCGTTGGGCGTGGTTTCGGCCTGGAAGTCGACGATCACATCGACATCCTTCAACCGCGCCGGGCCGAATGGCGCGCGACGGGTGATCTGGACCAATTTGGTCGAGCAATAGCAGAACAGCCAGTCGCCGTCGCTCAACAGGCAGTTGAACACGCCTTTGCTGCGGTATTCGGCGCAAGCGGCGACCAGGTCCGGCAGCAGCGCTTCGATCTCGACCGGTTCTGGAAACGCTGCGCGCACACGGTTGAGCAGGTCACAGAACGCCGCTTCGCTGTCGGTGTCACCGACGGGGCGATAAAAGCTTTTGATCGGCTGAAAATCCGCCAGCTGACCGTTATGGGCGAAACACCAGTTGCGGCCCCACAGCTCACGCACGAAAGGGTGCGTGTTGGACAGGCAGACCTTGCCCACGTTGGCCTGACGGATATGCCCGATCACCACTTCGCTTTTGATCGGATAGCGCTGCACCAGGTTCGCCACCTCTGACTCGCTGCTGGCCGCCGGGTCCTGAAACAACCGCAGACCGCGCCCCTCATAGAAAGCGATGCCCCAACCGTCACGGTGCGGACCTGTGCGGCCGCCGCGCTGCATCAGCCCGGTGAAGCTGAACACGATATCGGTCGGCACATTGGCGCTCATGCCCAATAACTCACACATGCTCGGACTCTCGCTTCAAGGCCGGATTACAAACGCGGTTCGACCCGCAATCGCTGAGGGTTGCTCGGCACTGGCGGACGACCGTAACGATCATCGCCGGCACCGCCGAACGGATGATCGTCGTCAGGATCGTCGGCCCGGGCGGCGGCCTTGGCGGCGGCGGCCTGTTCCTTGCGAGCGTTGGAAGCCCGTTCAATAGGGAACCGGATCGCCACGAACACCAGATAAATGCCAAAAGCGATCATGCCGTACATGAACAGGTCGGAAACCGCCCGCCAAGCGTTGTTGCCCACCTTGAACAGCAGATCGAGCGCAGTGATGGCGATGGCCGGGGCCACTTTTTCCTTCACCGGGTCGATGATGGTCGGGCTGAATAGCAGTACGGCGACCAGCAGCCGCAGCGGTTCACGCAGCCAACGCCACATCCAGCGGGTGATGCGCATCCACACCAACAGGCAGCCTAAAGCGGCAAAGGCGTAGAGGCCCCAAGCGATCAGATAGTCGTTCTCGGTCATGGTGTCCATGGCAAGGCAGGCAAAGAGGCGCTTATAGTAACGACTTTTCGCCCGTCAGGCGTAATCCATGTGGGAGCGAACTGTGGCGAGGGAGCTTGCTCCCGTTCGGCTGCGAAGCAGTCGCAGCGCTTTTGGGGTCGCTTCGCAACCCAGCGGGAGCAAGCTCCTTGGCCACACAGGCTCACTCCTACAGGGTCTGCACAGGCATCAATATTTGCATTGCGCCTGCAAAACCCTATTTTTCGTACAACGTCCGAGAGTCCTTCATGCCCTTATCCGCCAACGTCACCAGCGCCCCGATTGCCCACAAGGCCGACGGCCCTGACCCGTATGCCTGGCTGCAGGAGCGCGACACCGACGCGGTGCTCGACTACCTCAAGGCTGAAAACAGCTACCAAGAGGCGCAGACCGCCGATCAGGCCAGGCTGCGCGAAACCCTGTTCGAGGAGATCAAGGGCCGGATTCTCGAAACCGACCTGTCGCTGCCCTCCCCTTGGGGCCCGTACCTGTATTACACGCGCACCACCGCCGGTGACGAATACGCCCGCCACTACCGCTGCCCACGCCCGGCTGATGACAGCCTGCAACTCGACGAAAGCCAGGAACAGCTGCTGCTGGACCCGAACGAACTGGCCAATGGCGGCTTCTTTTCCCTCGGCGCCTTCAGCGTCAGCCCGGATCACCAGCGCCTGGCCTACAGCATCGATTCCACGGGCGATGAGATCTACACGCTGTTCGTGAAGGAATTGTCCAACGGCCGTGTCAGCGAACTTGAGTTCCAGGATTGCGACGGCAGCATGACCTGGGCCAATGACAGCCTGACGCTGTTTTTCGGCGAACTGGACGACACCCACCGTCCGCACAAACTGCTGCGCTATCGACTGGACGGCACGGCGGCCGAGGAAGTGTTCAACGAGCCGGACGGCCGATTCTTCCTGCATTGCTATCGCTCCAGTTCCGAACAGCAATTGCTGCTGTCGCTGGGCAGCAAGACCACCAGCGAAGTCTGGGCCCTCGACGCCTCGCAGCCGCAGCAGGCCTTTACTTGCCTGGCGCCACGGGTTGAAGACCATGAATACGACGTTGACCACGGCACGCTGAACGGCGAGTGGGCCTGGTTCATCCGCACCAATCGCGACGGCATCAACTTTGCCCTGTACACCGCCGTCGATACCGGTGTTGCGCCCACCGAGGCCGACTGGCAGAACCTGATCCCCCACAGCGACAGCACGATGATCGAGGGCATGAGCCTGAACGTCGGCGCGATGACGTTGAGCCTGCGGGTCGGTGGCTTGCCGGTGATTGAAGTCCACCCGCAGGATTTGCCGAGCTACCGTGTGCAACTGCCGGATGCGGCGTACAGCCTGCATGTGCAGAACAGCCTGGAGTTTGTCAGCGAGCGGATCCGTCTGCGTTACGAAGCCCTGAACCGTCCGGCGCAAATTCGCCAGCTGGAGCTGGACAGTGGCGAGCAGAAAGTACTCAAGGAAACCCCGGTGCTCGGCCCGTTCGACGCCGACGCCTACGTCAGCCAGCGCCTGTGGGCGACGGCACCCGATGGCACGCAAGTACCGATCAGCCTGGTGGTCAAGCGCGAAGCCCTCGGTCAGCCGACGCCGCTATACCTGTACGGCTATGGCGCTTATGGCGAAAGCCTTGACCCGTGGTTCTCTCATGCCCGCTTGAGCTTGCTGGATCGCGGCGTGGCGTTTGCGATTGCCCACGTACGGGGCGGCGGTGAACTGGGCGAGGCCTGGTATCGCGCCGGCAAGCAGGAACACAAGCACAACACCTTCAGCGACTTTATCGCCTGTGCCGAGCACCTGATCGACAACGGCTTCACCACCTCAGCACAATTGGCGATCAGCGGCGGCAGTGCCGGCGGTTTGCTGATCGGCGCGGTGCTCAATCAGCGACCCGAGCTGTTTGGCGCGGCCATTGCCGAAGTGCCGTTCGTCGACGTGCTCAACACCATGCTCGACCCGGACCTGCCGTTGACCGTCACCGAATACGACGAGTGGGGCAATCCTGAAGAACCGGACGTTTATGAGCGGATCAAGGCCTACGCCCCTTACGAAAACGTCACCGCGCAAGCCTATCCGGCGACCCTGGTGATCGCCGGCTACAACGACAGCCGCGTGCAGTACTGGGAAGCGGCGAAGTGGGTGGCGAAATTGCGCGCGACCAAAACCGACACCAATCCCCTGTTGCTCAAGACTGAACTGGGCGCCGGGCATGGCGGGATGAGCGGTCGTTATCAGGGATTGCGTGACGTAGCACTCGAATACGCATTTGTTTTCAAGGTTTTGGGGATTGCCTGAGGAACTTGGCCCGGTGTTTCGGTCTTAACACCAGACACCGGGCCCAATACAACACAACTCCCTTGTGGGAGCGAGCCTGCTCGCGATAGCGGACTTTCAGTCAATAATTGCGTGACTGACACACTGCAATCGCGAGCAGGCTCGCTCCCACAGGGATTGGGGATGTCCCGAACAACCGGAACCAGACACAAGAAAAAGACCGTGCCGACATGTCAGAACCGACCTTACTGAACAACGAAATCCGCGACTGGCTGATGGACTGCGGCCTGTTCGATCAACTGCTGCCGGCAGACTTCGCCGCGGCCTCCGGCTACTTCAGCATCAGCACCATCGCCGAAGGCGAAGAGATTTTCCATGAGGGTGATGCCGGCAGTTTCATGTGCATCATCCATACCGGCCAGGTGTCGGTGCAGAAGACCAACGGCGACGGGCAGCTGGTGACCATGGCCACCCTGCGCAGCGGTCGCTCGTTCGGCGAAATGGCGGTGCTTGATGGCGAGCGCCGCTCGGCCAGTTGCGTGGCCGCCAGCAACTGCCAACTGCTGAACCTGGGTAAAGACTCTCTGGAAAAAATGATCAACGAGGCGCCGAAAATCGCCGCCAAGATCATCCGCGCCCTCGCCGTCGCCCTTTCCAAACGCTTGCGCATGGCCGACGGGCAACTGCTCTCGCAGCAGGTTTAACCGCCTGGGGTTTTGGTTTTCGTGCTGTTCGGCTCAATCCCCGGCACCGGTTGATCCTTGGTCGGCGGACTGGGCATCTCGATCGGCACCAGCGGTGGGCCGCCACTGCCAGGCCCGGCCTTGGGCAAGGTGGTCGGGGTGATGGGCGGATACGGCGTCGGGGTAGCCGTGCCGGGCGAACCGGGCATCGGCGCAGGGCTTGCTGGAATGGTTTGCAACTGCTGGGCCTGCACTGCACTTATCGAGAGCGCGGCCAAGGCAATGACCGTTAGAATGGTGCGCTTCATCAATGGCTCCGTTGGCCTTGTTGTCATTGGCAGGCTACTCCCAACTGCCTCTGTTTGCCTTCCCCCAATTTGAGATTTCCATGAAACGTTTCGTTCTGCTCGACACCGCCCCTATCCCTGAAAACGGCGGCGCCTTGTGCCTGTTCGAGTATGGCGAGGATTTCGTCATCAAGATCCAGGGCGGCGACGGCGGGCAATTGATGAACACCCGCATGCACGGCTCAGAAGATGCCCTGGCCGAGATCCCGTGTCGCAAAGTGGCCGGCCGGCCGAACTCGCGAGTGCTGATCGGCGGCCTCGGCATGGGTTTTACCCTCGCTTCGGCCCTCAAGCATTTGGGCAAGACCGCTGAAGTGGTGGTCGCCGAGCTGGTGCCTGGCGTGGTGGAATGGAATCGCGGGCCGTTGGGCGAGAAAGCCGGCAATCCGCTGCTCGACCCGCGCACCGTGATTCGCCTGGAAGACGTGGCCAAAGTCCTGCAAGCCGAGCCGCAAGGTTTCGACGCGATCATGCTCGACGTCGACAACGGCCCCGAAGGCCTGACCCAACGGGCCAACAGCTGGCTTTACTCAGCCGGTGGCCTGAGCGCCTGCGCCAAGGCCCTGCGGCCCAAAGGCGTGCTGGCAGTGTGGTCGGCCAGCGCCGACAAGCAGTTTTCCGACAAGCTGAAGAAGGCCGGTTTCAAGGCCGAAGAAGTCCAGGTCTTCGCCCACGGCAACAAAGGCACCCGCCACACCATCTGGATTGCCGAGAAGCTCAAGGGCTGAGCTAAACTCACGCCATAACCGTCATTAGTCTTTTACAAAGGTGAACCCATGAGTTCGTCAACGCCGACCAATACCTCGAAGCTGGATCGCATCCTCGCCGACAACCAGCGCGACAAGGAAATGGGTTACCGCGACAAGGCCCTGAAGATGTACCCGCACGTGTGCGGCCGCTGCGCCCGCGAGTTCTCCGGCAAGCGCCTGAGCGAGCTGACCGTGCACCACCGCGACCACAACCACGACAACAACCCGCAGGACGGCTCGAACTGGGAATTGTTGTGCCTGTATTGCCACGACAACGAACACTCGCGGTATACCGACCAGCAGTATTTTCACGAAGGCTCGCTGAGCACGCCAAAAATCGCCAAGGCGACGCATAACCCGTTTGCGGCGTTGGCCGGTCTGATGAAAAAAGACGACTGAAGACTTTCATTGGCTGGACTGGCCTCTTCGCGGGCAAGCTTCGCTCCTACGGATATATGTCGTTCACCCAATTGTGATCGACTCTGTCCCTGTAGGAGCGAGGCTTGCCCGCGAAGACAATCTCCCGGTCACCACCAATCTCCAAACCGGACACCCCTCCCCCAATCCCCGTATAATCGCCGTTTTTTCCCCGAAGGCACCCCGCTCGTGGCAGACAAACGGTACAGCTGCATTGGTTTGTATAACCCCAAATCACCGGAAAACGTCGGCTCGGTGATGCGCGCCGCCGGCTGCTATGGTGTGGCGTCCGTGTTCTACACCGGCAAGCGTTATGAACGCGCCGCCGACTTCGTCACCGACACCAAGCGCGTCCACTACGACATCCCGCTGATCGGCATCGACGACTTGAAGAAAATCCTGCCCTTGGGCTGTGTGCCCGTCGCGGTGGAGCTGGTCGAAGGCGCCCGCTCGCTGCCGGAATACACACATCCTGACCGCGCCCTGTACATCTTCGGCCCGGAAGACGGTTCGCTGGATAAAGAGATTCGCGACTGGTGCGAAGACGTGGTCTACATCCCGACCACCGGCTGCATGAACCTGGCCGCCACGGTCAACGTCGTGCTCTACGACCGCATGGCCAAGGGGCTCAACACCCGCTCCGGGGCAAAATTCCGCTGAATCACCGCACATTCGATGGAACAAGCCGACCGCCCCGGCAGTCAGCTTATCTATCTATTGTTGAAGCAGCCTTGCCTGCCAGGAGACAGATCATGAGCGAACTCAAGCGCGTAGAACGCATCGAATCCACCCCGTTCCAGACTCATTCCGAGCAGAACGTTCACGGCTGGGAACGTGTCGGCTCCCTGGCCGGCGGCGTGCTGATGATGGGCAAGGGCCTGCGTCGCGGCGGGTTTTTCGGGTTGATCCAGGTGGCCATCGGCGGCGTCGCCCTGGCTCGCGGGATTACCGGGCACAGCTCGGCGAAAAGCCTGCTGGAGAAAAGCCGCCAGGACATGAACAACGTTCGGGCGAAGATCGAGCGGGCCGGGGAAGAGTTGGGCAAGTTGAAGGCGAATGCCGAGGCGGCGACGCAAACCGCTACGGTGACCGGGAATGATTCGTTGAAATCGCCCAAGACCGGGGTTTGATCCGGGATTTTCGCTGAGGCTGACGGCCTCTTCGCGGGCAAGCCTCGCTCCTACAGAATTGGTGTGATCACATGAACCCTGTAGGAGCGAGGCTTGCCCGCGAAGACGGTTTTACTGAAGCAACTCGGTATCAAGGACCTTGGAAGACTCGCCAATCACGCTTTCCGCGAGCTGAACAAACTCTTTGGTATCCACACTCCCCAGATGCATCGCCCCGCGCAACACATCATCAAGCGAGCGCTTGTTGCGCGTTTTCAAACGAATCTCGCGATCCAGTTCCTGTAGCAACAACACCGCTTTGGAGACCTGCGCCGGGTTCGCCTGTTCGCCACGCAACGTGGTGACTTTCTGGCTGTCCTTGACCAACCGGCGGTGCAAACTCTCATACCGCTCATCACTCATGCCACCCGCACGGCGCACCAGTTCGATGGCGTAATACTCGGCAAACCCTTCACTGATCCAGTCACTGCGCTGTTTATCGTTGATCCGCCCGAACACCTGCGCCAATTCACGCACCACCGCGCTGGTGCCGCTTTCACTGACCAACGGCAGGCGCGTGTTGAGATAGATCGATTCACGCGCAGCCAGGCTGCCACGCCACATCGGGTCGTTGGCGCCGACGATCAGCAGTTTGACGGGATGACGGGGAAACACGGCTTGAACCTGCGGCCAGACAAAGGTCAGCAGCGTCAGCACGTCCATGCGGCGCATGCCCTGGCCTTGGGGCGAGGCGACGGTGACTTCGGTTTCCCCAAGCCTGGTGCGACGGCTGCCGAGGTGGCCGGCGAGCATCCAGCCCGTGGGCCGGTCGAACAGTCGAGAGACGTTATCGATGCGGAATTTGTTCTTGCCGATGCGCGGCCAGGCGGTCTCGACGCTTTTCCAGCCACTGGGCAGTTCGAATTCAAGGCGTGAAATCAGCTCGATGCCGTCCTGCTGATCGAGTCTGGCCGGCGGCACCAGGTCGTCGCCGCGCATCAGTGCCCAGGTTGGCGTCATGCGCGTATCGAAGCTGCCGCTCTTGCGTCCATGGCTGATGCGCACGCGGTAAGTCAGGCTGGCCTTGTCAGTGGCCGGACGCCAAACGCCGCGCGTCTGCTTGCCCGCCGTGAGCTGCCATTGGCCGTCGGCCTTGAAGTCGCTGTAGTGGCTGCCGTCGCCCAGATCGAAATCCAGACTGCGCACCGCCGAGCCTTGGGCCAGCGTCAGCCGCACTTCGGCCTGATCGCTGTGCGGCATCAGGCGCACGTGATAATCCAGATCGACTTTTTTCGCCGCCCACACGGACGAACTCAGGGCCAGTAGCCCGACGGCCAGCGCCCGCCGCAATCGCACAGCCATACACACTCCTGTTGTGGCGAGCGAGCTTGCTCGCGCCGGGCTGCGAAGCGGCCCCTTTTTTTGTCGTTACTGCCTGTTGGTGGCCACACATGCAGTGAGGCATTTAGCCCGCGCGAAAGATCAGATGGTCTTCCCAGTCATCCTCGGACACGCTGCCTTCGGCGAGCATGCGCCCGGACTGGGAAATGCGTTCATGGTGCACCGCATCGCGATCACCGCACACCAGGTGATGCCACAGGGGCAAGTCCTTGCCTTCACTGACCAATCGATAGCCGCAGGTCGGCGGCAACCAGCGGAATTCTTCGGCCTTGCCCGGCGTGAGCTGGATGCAGTCCGGCACAAAGTCACGACGGTTCGGGTAGTCGGTGCACTGGCAGGTTTTCAGGTCCAGCAGTTTGCAGGCGATGCGCGTGTAATAGACCGAGTTGTCCTCTTCATCTTCGAGCTTTTGCAGGCAGCACAGACCGCACCCGTCGCACAGCGATTCCCACTCCTGCGGATCGAGTTGATCGAGGGTTTTGCGTATCCAGAACGGTTCGACTTTGGCGGCCATGGTTCGAGCATCAACATCAGGTGGTGAAAAGGCCGCCAGTCTAGTGCCAAGGCCCTTGCGGGCCAAGCATTGGCGACTGCCGGTAGATCGGGCTTGTCAGTTTTTGCGCCGCCACGTAGTTTTGCCAGTCGCAAGGAGCCATGCCCAAATGCCATTAACGCTCAACCGCGTTGCATTCAGGTGAACTGCGCCTGCGGGTTCTAGACGCCCCTCACTTTCAAACGAAGCAAGGAATCTCTTGATGAGTGCAAACCCACGCGTTGCCGAGTATGCAATCCACCCTCAGTTCACCGATCGCTGGTCGCCCCGCGCCTTCACCGGCGAAACCATTCCCGAAGAAACCCTGCTGAGCTTCTTCGAAGCCGCACGCTGGGCGCCATCGGCCTACAACTCCCAGCCTTGGCGGTTTCTCTACGCGCGTCGCGATACGCCGAACTGGGAGCGTTTTCTGGGCCTGCTGAATGAATTCAACCGCGGCTGGGCGCAACACGCCTCGGCATTGGTGATCGTGATCTCTAAAACCACCTTCGCGGCACCCGGCGCCACCGAAGAGACCCCGGCCCTGTGGCACACCTTCGACACCGGTTCGGCCTGGGGCCATCTGGCGCTGCAAGCGAGCATCAGCGGCTGGCACACCCACGGCATGGCCGGTTTCGACCAGGACCTGACCCGCAAAGAGCTGAACATTCCTGAAGGTTACGCACTGCACGCGGCAGTAGCCGTGGGCAAACTGGGCGATAAAGCGACGCTGGCCGATTACCTGCAAGCGCGCGAAGAACCAAGCCCGCGTCGCCCACTGAGCGAACTGGCGGCCGAAGGCGATTTCACCCTCTAAGCCACAGCGCAAAAGAAATTCGGGAGCGAGTCTCTTGCGATGGCGGTGTATCAGTCTCCGTCAATATTGACTGACAGACCGCTATCGCGAGCAGGCTCGCTCCCACAGTTGATTCCTGGTGTTCACAAAATAGTGGATTCACAGCAGACCCCATGTGGGAGCGAGCCTGCTCGCGATGAGGCCGTCACGTTCAACATCAACGTTGACTGATACACCGCCATCGCGAGCAGGCTCGCTCCCACAGTTGATTCCTGGTGTTCACAAAATAGTGGATTCACAGCACAACCCATGTGGGAGCGAGCCTGCTCGCGATGAGGCCGGCACGTTCAACATCAACGTTGACTGATACACCGCCATCGCGAGCAGCTCGCTCCCACAGTTGATTTCTGGCGTTCACAAAGTAGTGGATTCACAGCAGAACCCATGTGGGAGCGAGCCCGCTCGCGATGAGGCCGTCACATTCAACATCAACGTTGACTGTCACACCGCCATCGCGAGCAGGCTCGCTCCCACAGTTGATTCCTGGTGTTCACAAAATAGTGGATTCACAGCACAACCCATGTGGGAGCGAGCCTGCTCCCGATGAGGCCGTCACATTCAACATCAACGTTGACAGCCACACCGCCATCGCGAGCAGGCTCGCTCCCCAGTTGATTCCTGGTGTTGACAAAATAGTGGATTCACAGCAGAACGCATGTGGAAGCGAGCCTGCTCGCGATGAGGCCGTCACATTCAACATCAACGTTGACTGTCACACCGCCATCGCGAGCAGGCTCGCTCCCACAGTTGATTCCTGGTGTTCACAAAATAGTGGATTCACAGCAGAAACCATGTGGGAGCGAGCCTGCTCGCGATGAGGCCGTCACATTCAACATCAACGTTGACTGTCACACCGCTATCGCGAGCAGGCTCGCTCCCACAGTTGATTCCTGGTGTTCACAAAATAGTGGATTCACAGCAGAACCCATGTGGGAGCGAGCCTGCTCGCGATGAGGCCGTCACATTCAACATCAACGTTGACTGATACACCGCCATCGCGAGCAGGCTCGCTCCCACAGTTGATTCCTGGTGTTCACAAAATAGTGGATTCACAGCCGAACCCATGTGGGAGCGAGCTTGCTCGCGATGAGGCCGTCACATTCAACATCAACGTTGACTGTCACACCGCCATCGCGAGCAGCTCGCTCCCACAGTTGATTCCTGGTGTTCACAAAATAGTGCATTCACAGCAGAACCCATGTGGGAGCGAGCCCGCTCGCGATGAGGCCGTCACGTTCAACATCAACGTTGACTGATACACCGCCATCGCGAGCAGGCTCGCTCCCACAGTTGATTCCTGGTGTTCACAAAATAGTGGATTCACAGCCGAACCCATGTGGGAGCGAGCCTGCTCGCGATGAGGCCGTCACATTCAACATCAACGTTGACTGTCACACCGCCATCGCGAGCAGCTCGCTCCCACAGGTTTTGCACACTGTTCGAGTGAGCGGTGGGTTCAGTAGCCGCGGTTGAAGTCGACTTCCCCGCGCAACGCCTCGCCCGCCTGATACGCCCGCAAGTTTTCGACAAACAGCTTGACCATCATTGATGGCGAGGTCGGTGCCGAGCTGTGGCCGGTCAGCAGCAGGCCCCAGGCGGTCCAGAATGGATGACGCTGCGGCAGCGGCTCCTGACGGCAAACGTCGATGACCGCGCCCGCCAGATGCCCTTCTTTCAAGGCTTCCACCAGATCCGCGTCGACCACGGCCACGCCGCGCCCGACATTGATGAACAACCCGGTCGGCTTGAACTGCTTGAACAGCGCCGCGTCGTACAAGTCGTGGGTATTGGGGGTGTTGGGCAGCAGATTGATGACGAAATCCACTTCACCGACCAGCCGTGGCAAGTCCGCCAGCACGCCGACTTCAACAAACGGCGCCTGCTCGCGGGCTTCGCTGGCGATACCGTACAGCTCAACACCAAATGGCACGAGGAACTTTGCCACGGTCTGACCGATGTCACCGGTGCCGACGATCAACACCTTGCGTCCCGCCAGGCTCTGGCCCTGACGACTGTCCCACTTGCGCTCGACCTGGCTGACCAACCGCGCCAGCACTTCGCGCTCGTGGCCAAGCATGTAGGTCAGGACGTATTCGGCCATGACCTGACCAAAAATCCCCACCGCACGCGTCAGCCGGTAATCGCGGCGCAAACCGTCGGCCAGCAGCGGCGTGATGCCGGCCCAGGTCGATTGCAGCCATTGTGGCTGGTGGCCCTGGCGCAACAGGTTCGCCAACAGGTCCGGCTGACCCAGCCAGATCGGGCAGTCGGCCGCCTGGCTGGCCAGTTCGGCGGAGTCGCCGCTGGTCAGCACTTCCAGATCAGGCGCAGCCTGGCGCAACAGTTGGGCGTACACAGGGTGGTCGTGTTCAGCAATCAGAACGCGCATGGTTCAAACCTTTCGAAAACAGAGCAAACGGCCGCCGACGGAGTTTCGCTCCGTCGCCCTGGCCATCGCCAAAATCATTCCAGTGTTTCACACAGACTCTGAACAGAGCCTGTCTGCCGATCACATCGGGTCGTTGCGTCGCAGCAATTCTTCCGGCAAGTGTTCGATGTATTCGTCTTCGGCCGGTGGCATTTGCAGGTGGTAGCCCTGCTTCTCAAGGTTTTCCAGGACCACGGTGATGTCCTCGCGCGACAGTTTGCGCTCGGGGGTCAGCACCAGATCGAAAGCGTGATGAGGTTTGCCGAAGGCGGCCATCAGACTTTCCGGGACACGCTCCAGTGCATCGCTTTTGAGCACATAGAGGTACATCTCGTTTTTCTTCAGGCTTCGATAGATGGAGCAAATACGTTTCAAGGCTGTTCTCCGGCGGTGGCCAGGCTGTCGAGCAGCGCCTGGCCCATCAATTCGCGGCGCCAGCCACGCAGCGAATCAGGCAATTGGTAAGGACCGTTGGGGTAGCCGCTCTTGAGCAGCGCTTCCAGGGTTTTCTTGCGCAGCATCAGTTCCGGCGCAATGTTCAGGCGCTCGGCTTCGGCCTGGCCGATCGCACGCAGCTGTTTGACCAGATTGGCGGCGTCCACCGGCAATGGCTCCGGCACGGCGGGCGGCCATTGATCTGGCGACACACTGCCAGAGCGCTTGATCAGATCAAGCAGAAATTCGCCGTCCTGACGCACGGTACGCGGGTGCATGTCTTCGATTTTCGCCAGCGCGCCGAGGTTGTCCGGTTGCGTGCGTGCCAACGGCCACAGCGAGTGCTCACGGACGATGCGATTGCGCGGCAGGTCGCGGGCGCGGGCTTCACGCTCACGCCAGGCGCAGAGTTCACGCAACACGGCGAGTTGGGCGCGGGAGAGCTTCCAGGCCAGCTTGGCTTCGCGATAGACCTCGTAGGGATCGATCTCGCGGCGCAGGTTGGCCACCAGTTCGGCGCCGTCTTCCAGGACCCAGGCGTACTTGTCGTCGGACAGCTTCGGACGCAGCTGTATGAAAACTTCCGCCAGGTGCAAGGCATCTTCGGCGGCGTAGCTGATCTGGGTGTCGGACAGCGGACGTTGCAGCCAGTCGGAACGGGTTTCGCCCTTGGGCAGGTCAATGCCGAGCACTTCCTGCACCAACCGCGAATAACCCATCGAGAAGCCGAGGTTCAGGTAAGCGGCGGCCAGTTGCGTATCGAACAGCGGCGCCGGCAGGCTGCCGGTCAGACGCAGCAATACTTCGAGGTCTTCACTGCACGCATGGACGACTTTGACCACGGCCGGGTTTTCCAGCAACGCGGCCAGAGGCTGCCAGTTGTCGATGGTCAGTGGGTCAATCAGGTAAGCGCGTACGCCATCACCGATCTGCAGCAAGCCTGCGATCGGGTAAAAGGTGTCGACCCGCATGAATTCGGTGTCGAGGGCAACGAATGGCAGCTGCTGCCACTCGGCGCAAAACTGACCGAGGCTATCGTTGTCGCGAATCCAGTGAATATCGATGGCCACACGGCTCTCCCTTGAAGAATGGCGCGCAGTATATATCGCCCCCGGCGATTTCCGCGCATCCACTGAACAAGAGCTTTAGCGAAAATGCCTGCCAGACGGCAAGAAATGTCTGACAAGCGGAGGTTAACCGACCTTACGCAGCACATAGACCCGCATCCGAGCACAACCGGGCAAGAAGTCCTGATGACTGAGCAAACTGAAACCCGCCAGCCTGAATTCGGCTTCGACTTCGGCCTTGCCGGCCAGCTGCCGGGGGGGAGCGCTCGTTGTGCCTGGGCGGCGCAGCTTGAAATGTGCATCGACTCGTACCGCCACAATCACCGTATCGCGACTCACACGATGGAACTCCGCCAGCAGGGCCAACCGATGCTCCGGGCTGTCGATATGCTGAAACAGTTGCATGCAAAAAATGCTGTCGACCGCGTTCGCCGACAAGCCGAGGGTGAAGGCTGAACTCTGGAACGTTTTGATTCGCTTGAGCAGACTCTGCGAATGATGTGTCTGGGCGTGGTTGAGCATGTCCTGCGACGGGTCGGACGCGAGGATCACCCGGTTCGCGTGCTCGGCCAACACCGGCCAGTAACGCCCGGCACCGCACGCCACATCCAGCATCAGGCCCGGTTCGCCGGCGACCTTGAGCGCGTTGCGCACCAGTTGCTCGTCGCGCCAGAACGCCATGCGCCCCGCCAGGCCACGCGGTCGCGGCTGAAGGCAGATGCGGGCGTGTTCCTGATCGTAGCGCCGGGCGAACTCAAGCTCGATGGCGGAAGGGGGCTGCGCGGACATGTGCAATGACTCTTGTCGGAATATGTACCGGTAGCAGATTAGCGACCGATGCGTGAAAAAAAGGTCGAAACACTTACTCTTTGGCCAACACTCCGTCGATCACAGCGCCGCGGCAACCGGCAAACATGTCCAGATCCTGGTTGTAGACCTTGCTGTTGACCTCCAGCAGACCAAGCATCGAATGGAACAAGTTGTCCTGGCTCAGCGGCTTGTCCCGGCTCAGTTGCAGGCAATGGGTGTCCACCGAGAACGACTTTTGGTAGCTGTCGGAGAACCACGCCAGCATGGCCACGCGTTTCTGCTGTTCCGGCGCCAGCATGTAAGGCGTGCCATGGAGGAACAAGTTGTACTCGCCCAGCGACTCGCCGTGGTCCGACAGGTAAACCATCGCGGTATCGACTTTGTCCTGGTTGCTGCGCAACGTATCAATCAACGTCGACAGCACGTGGTCGGTGTACACCAGCGTGTTGTCGTAGCCATTGACGATACTTTCGCGGCTGCAATTGTTCAGTGCGTTGCTTTCACAGACGGGCGTGAAGCGTTCGTACTCTTTCGGGTAACGCTTGAAGTATTCCGGGCCATGGCTGCCCATCTGGTGCAGGACCAGCACGGTGTCCTTGTCCAGCGTATCGATGAAGTGCTGCAGACCTTGCAGGAGAATTTCGTCGCGGCATTCACTGTTGGCGCACAACACCGGGTCCTTGAGGTTGCTGACGTCATCGAGGGTGACCCGATCGCACGTGCCTTTACAGCCCGATTGATTGTCACGCCAGATCACGTCGAGACCGGCGCGCTTGAGCACGTCCAGCAAGCCCTCTTCATTCTTCGCGGTGCTGGCGTTGTAATTCTTGCGGCCCATGTTCGAGAACATGCACGGCACGGACACGGCTGTTTCCGTGCCGCAGGAATGCACGTCGGTGAAAGCGATCAGGCCGGGTTCCTTGTCCAGTTTGGGGGTGGTGTCGCGGTCGTAACCGAGGATGCCGAAGTTCTCGGCCCGGGCACTTTCGCCGACAACCAGCACTGTCAGGGATTTACGGCCGTGGGTTTGCCAGGCGGGATTTCGCTGGGCATCTTCACCGACCTTGACGAAGGGTTGCCGGGCAGAGACTACTTGCTCGCGCAGAAAGCCGAACGAAGCACCGATGTAGTTACTCGGCACCACCATCAGGCGCAATTCATGGTGATTGCGAAACAACGAAGACAGCCCTTGATAGTTCACCAGCGCGACACCACCGATCACCGCAACTGAAGCAACACTCACCAGCGCCTTACTTACCAACTCACGGTGCCAGCGGCGGTAATCAACCGGAACTTTCCACAACAACCATGAAGGCAAAACACCGAGCAGAAGAATATAGACCAGCAACTTCAGTGAGAGTAAGTCACGCACTTCCGTCGCGTTGGTTTGCGCGAAGTTGCGCAACATGCCGGTGTCAATCAGCACACCGTATTGACTCATGAAGTACGCCACGCCCGCGCTGACCATAAACATCAGCATCAGGACCGGCTTCATTACGTAGCGGAACGCCAGAAAGGTCAGCACAATATTGAAGGCCGCCAGAATCATCACGCCAAAGGCGACAAGCATGACGATGCCTTTACCGTCCGCGGCGGTGATGTCAAACAAGCGCTGCCAGAGCACTGGATTAAAGCCAATCAGCAGAAAGGCGCTGGCAATCAGTGTCACCCACTCCGGGCGCACGGGTTTGAACTTCAACATAGTGATGGGCTATTCCTGAAAAGAAGTGTTCATGGCAAATGTGAAAATTTCATTTACCGTGACAGCACTAACTTTAGGCAGCCAACCATCAATTTTTTGTGAAAAAGAAGCCAACGATTAGTTGGCTCCTGTTATCCACTCGGTACTTTTACTTATTTGAGAATGGTTCAGCTTTTGTTCAGGCCTGATGCAAATACCAACGCCAGTCCTGCTCGCCAACTTCGCCCATGAATTGCCGATACTCGGCGCGCTTCACCGCCAGGTACACGCCGAGGAATTCTGCGCCGAACGCTTCACGCGCCCAGGTCGAACCTTCCAGCGCCCGCAAGGTGGTCAGCCAATCGGTTGGCAACAACTCCGTGGCCTGGGCGTAACCATTGCCTTCCACGGGCGCGCCCGGGTCGAGCTGTTCACGAATGCCGCGATGGATGCCGGCCAGAATTGCTGCGGCGGCCAGATACGGGTTGGCGTCAGCGCCGCAGATGCGGTGCTCGATGTGCCGCGAGAACGCCGGGCCACCGGGTACGCGCAAACTCACGGTGCGGTTGTCCACTCCCCAAGTCGCTGCCAGCGGCGCATAGCTGTTGGTCTGGAATCGACGGTAGGAGTTGGCGTTCGGGCAGAACAGCAGCAGCGAATCGAGCAAGGTACTGAGCATGCCGCCGACCGCTTGTTTGAGCAGCGGCGTGCCGTCCGCGGACTCGCTGGCGAACAGGTTGTTGCCGTCCTTGTCCGCCAGGCTGACGTGCATGTGCATGCCGGTGCCCGCCAGGTCATCGAACGGTTTGGCCATAAAGCAGGCGGCCATCCCGTGTTTATGCGCAACACCCTTGACCAGTCGCTTGTAACGCACCGCTTCGTCCATCGCCTGTAGGGCATCGGTGCGGTGTTCGAGGGTGATTTCCACTTGCCCCGGCGCGTATTCGGAAATCGCCGTGCGCGCCGGAATGCCCTGCAATTTGCAGGCACTGTAGAGATCCGCCAGAAACGGCTCGATCTGCTCCAGCTCCCGCAAACCGTAGACCTGCGTCGAGCGCGGACGCCCGCCATCGACGTCCCGCGCCGGTTGCGGCCGACCGTTGCTGTCGCGCTGCTGATCGAGCAAATAGAACTCCAGCTCCGCCGCCATCACCGGGTAATAACCGTCGGCCTGCAAGCCTTCGATCACCTTCGCCAGCAGATGCCGTGGATCAGCAATCGTCGCCGGCATGCCTTCTTTGGGGTGCATGCTGACCTGCACCGCCGCCGTCGGAATCAACCGCCACGGCATGCGCGTCAAACTGCCGCTGATCGGGTACGCCCGGCAATCGATGTCGCCGACGTCCCAGACCAGGCCTGAGTTTTCCACGTCATCGCCGTTGATGGTCAGGCCGAGAATGGTGCTCGGCAACGGCCTTCCGCTTTCGTACACCGCCAGCAGTTCATCACGATGCAGCAACTTGCCCCGTGGCACGCCGTTGTTGTCGAGGATGAACAGTTCGAACATCTCGATATCCGGGTTCTGTTCGAGAAAGGTCAAAGCTTCTTGCTTCGTGGCGAAGGAGGTCGTGGCACAACTCATGGGAATTCTCTTGTTTCCGCGTCAGGCAAACGCGCAGGCGCTGCCGGTTTGATCCCGGCGCACAGCGCGGGACCTGTCAGAAGAATCAACGGGAAAGGCAGGCATCCGGTGGGCGTGCGTGACGGCAGTGCCATAACGCCCAGAAGGCTAATTCAGAGGGAAGTGCGACGGGACAACCGTCCATAGAGATAACCGCAGAAAACAGATGAGCAGCAGCGTCACACGGGCGCTCAGGTCGTTAAATCGGGATTTGAAGAACTTTGGGTGTGGGCTGGCTAAACAATCATTCTCCCAAACACCGCCGATCCCTGTGGGAGCGAGCCTGCTCGCGATAGCGGTGTGTCAGTCAGCACATGCATCGATTGAAACACCGCTATCACGAGCAGGCTCGCTCCAACAGGGGATCCACGGTGTGGCACCGGTATTTAATTTTTAAATACCGCTGCGCACTATCTGATTTGCGGCCTCCCGCCCTCGCGCGCCTAATCGGCTCCTGATTTTTCAAGGCCCGATTGATGGAAAACGTTCGCGCAACTTCCCGCCCTGCCCTCTGGCTGATGGTCAGCATCCTTCTCGTCGCCCTGAACCTGCGTCCGTCGATGGCGGCCGTCGGGCCTTTGCTGTCGGCCATTCGCGGGGACATCCCGTTGAGTTTCAGCCTGGCCTCGCTGCTGACCATGCTGCCGGTCATGGCCATGGGGCTGGCGATGTTCTTCGGCTTGAGCGTCAGCCAACGCCTTGGCGAACAACGCACGGTGGTGATTTCACTGTCGATCATTGGTCTGGCCACGGTCTCGCGGCTGTTCGTGGACTCGGCCGCCGAACTGATCCTCAGCGCCATGCTGGCCGGCATCGGTATTGCGCTGATCCAGGCATTGACGCCGGCGCTGATCAAATCCAGGTTCAGCGACAACGTTGCCGTGTGCATGGGGCTCTACGTGACGTCGATCATGGGCGGTGCGGCGATAGCGGCCTCGTTTGCGCCCCTGGTGATGGCCCGTACCGGCAGTTGGCGCGCGGGCCTGGCAATCTGGGCCGCGCTGGCCCTGGTGGCATTGCTGTTCTGGGGCCTGGGGCGTGCGGGGACATCGGCGCCAACGGTACTCGCACCACGCAACACATCGTTCCTCACTCATTCCCGCGCCTGGTTACTCGCCGTCTTCTTCGGTTTGGGCACTGCGTCCTACACCTGTGTGCTGGCCTGGCTGGCGCCGTACTACGTGGAAAAGGGCTGGAGCGAACAAAACGCCGGTTTGCTGCTGGGCTTCTTGACGGCCATGGAAGTGCTGTCCGGGCTGGTGACCCCCGCCATCGCCAACCGCAGCCGTGACCGACGCCTGGTGCTGGTGGTGTTGCTGGCGCTGATCATGGCCGGTTTCTGTGGGCTGATCCTCAGCCCGCAACACTTCAGCCTGCTGTGGCCGTGCCTGTTGGGGCTGGGCATCGGCGGTCTGTTCCCGATGAGCCTGATTGTGTCGCTGGATCATCTCGACAACCCGCAACGCGCCGGCGGGCTGACGGCCTTCGTACAAGGCATCGGCTACCTGATCGCCGGTCTTTCGCCGCTGATGGCCGGGATGGTCCGAGATCGGTCGGGCAGCTTCGAATCGGCCTGGTGGTGCCTGACCGGTGTCATGGCGCTGATGATCCTGATCGCCCTGCGTTTCAATCCGCGGCATTACGCCCGGCAATTTCCTGGCGCTACCTGAGCACGTTGTCCAACACCTTGTCGCACGGTGCCTGCCACCGCTCATGGGTAAAGGCCTTCGGCCATGTTTTATGGGATTAAATTCATAAGTCGTGTTCGTTACATTTTCTGTCCCACAACTGACTGTGAAACGTCTTACAGGGCATTCTCCTGGCACCATCGTTCCGTTAGGATCGTTCGCACACGTTTGCGCACAGTCAGCGCAAGGAGCACAGCGAGACAGAACGGATGCTGAACAGTAACTTGCTTAGAAAGCTCGATATGCAAGACCTCATGGTGTTTGTCGCCGTGTATGAGCAAAGCAGCGTCACCGGTGTGTCGGAGGCGCTGTGCGTCAGCCAGTCCACCGTGAGTTACTGCCTGAAGAAACTGCGCACCAGTTTTGAAGACGAGTTATTCATTAATACCCGCACGGGTATGCGCCCCACTTACAAAGCCAGCACCATGTACACCCACGTGCTGAAGATCCTCGAAAGCATCAACCTCTGCCATGCCGGCGCCCAGGCGTTCGACCCGACCTTGCAACCGGTCACGTTCAACATCTGCGCACCGGAATACTTCGAGCAGTTGATCCTGCCGCGCCTGTTGAAAAGCTTTGATTTCGCCGACCTGCCGGTGATGGTCAACATGCACAAGTTCGAAACCGACATCCCCGCCGAAGACCTGCGCGATGGCAGCCTCGACCTGGTGATTTGTTTTGGCCCCCATCTTCATCGCAGCCACAGCGACCTCAAATCCCGGTTGTTGCTCGAAGATGATCTGGTCTGCGTCTTCGACAAACGCGCCACGCCACTGGAACCCCGTTTAAGCCTGAAGGCGTTTGTCGAACGCCGGCATGTGTTTCCGACACCGTGGACCTCCACCACCAACATGGTCGATGGCTGGCTGGCGCGACAGGCGCATAAACGGCAGATTATCGCGCGCTCCAACAGCTACAGCGCGGCGCTGAAAATGATCACCGGCACTGACTTCATCCTGACGTTGCCCCGCCGTATCCAGCAATTGCTGGCCAACGAGGCGATCTTCAATCACTGCGAAGCGCCCAACGGCTTGCCGGGTTTCACCCTGGACATGCAGTGGAGTCAAAGTGTCGATCAGGACAGCGCCAACACGTGGCTGCGCGAGCAGGTGATCAAAGCCTGCGCCGAGCAGGATATGGCCTGAAACTCAGTGGCCGATGGCCGTCTTGGTGTAGGACTCCCGGTCGATGTCGAGGATCTCCACGCACAACTGGACTTCAACCCCCGACGGCCATTCACACAGCTCCTGCACCACGGTCAGCAGGCTCTCGGATAACTGTTTTTTGATCTGCGGCGAGCGACCGCTCAGCAGCGCCAGCTTCACATGCACAAACGCCCGCTCCCCCATCGCCGTGCCGATCTTGAACGTCTCGACCTTCACCGCACGGCTCTTGATATCGAACTCCGCAGCAAACTGACCGGAAGCCACCAAGGCATTATTGAGCCGAATCAACGCCACGTCAGCGTTAAGCTCAGGCAGGTTGGCGGTGTATTCCATGTGCAGGTGGGGCATGGTCTGGCTCCTGGTAGTGTGCAGAAAGGACCTACATATAACACAGCGTCGTCCGACTCATTTGGACAGCGGCGATTCAAGACGCTCACTCATGAACGCCTCCAGCCGCGCGCGCAACCAGCGTTCGGCCGGATCGGTATCGACATGGCTGAGCCAGACCATGGACAAGTCCAGTGTCGGGGTCTTGAACGGAAAGGCTTCCTTGAATAACTGACCCGAGGCGGCCATCGCCTCGGCGGCGTAATCCGGCAGGCTGGCGATCAGGTCGGTGCCGGCGAGCAAGGCCGGCAACGAACTGTACTGCGGCACCGACAGCACGACTTGGCGCGTGCGGCCGATCTCCGCCAGCCATTCATCAGCGTAGCCACTGACGTTGGCGGTGTGCGACACCAGCACGTGCGGTCGTGAGCAATATTCATCGAGGGTCAGCGGGGTGTCCGAGGCATCGGCGCGCAAAATGCTCGGCTGGATGTGCCGCAACAACTTGCGTTTGGCATTGGCTGGCAGGCCGCGGGTCTGGCTGATGCCGACCGTGATATCACCGGAGGCCAGCAAGTCGGGAATGCGCCAGTAATCGACATGCTGAACCACGAACACCACCTTCGGCGCTTCCTGGCGCAAGGCGCGCAGCAGCGGCGGCAACAGGCCGAACTCGACGTCATCCGACAGCCCGATGCGAAAGGTCATGGTGCTGCTGGCCGGACCAAAATCATGGGTCAGGCTAAGGGCCACTGACAACGAGTCCAGCGCTGGCGACAGGTGCAGGATGATTTCCTCGGCCCGCGCGGTCGGCTCCATGCGATGGCCGACGCGAATGAACAGTGGATCGTTGAACATCGTCCGCAAGCGGTTAAGCGCGGCACTGATGGTCGGCTGGCCGAGAAACAGCTTCTCCGCCACACGCGTGACGTTGCGCTCCAGCATCAACGTTTCGAACACCACCATCAGGTTGATGTCAGCCTTGCGCAGTTCGTTGCGATTCATTCCTTGCCCCCGTTCCCCAACACTGCGGGCAGTTTAGAAAGGCGCGACGGGGGCGTCTACGTGCGTTGGCTTTCAATTGACCGTCAAGGTCTTCAATCCGAGCGCAAGTTGGCGAACGTCCTGGCCGAGCCCGAACTGTTTCGGGCTGACCGCGTCGGCAAACTGCAGTTGCAACCTGACGACACCCTGACTCGACACCCGTTGTTGCATCTCGGCCGTAAGGGGAATATCGATCACATTGCCATCGGCCTGTTCAAGTTGGGTATTCGTTGCCGGCAGGCCGTTGATGCTGATGCCGACACGTTGACGCCCATGGCCGGGAGGTAGAAACGCCGTGGTCTCCAGGCGCAAGGAATGCACGGGCGCCAGGGGCCGGAACATGACTTCAGCGTCCGGGCCTTTGGACCAGACACCCCAGGGTTCAGTCTCGGACCAGCCCTTGGCCAGCAACGCGCCGCCCTTATTGCCGTAAGTGAACAGCGTCTTTTGTCCGGGTTCGAGGGCGGGTACCAGGTCCAGCGGATTGATTTGCGAGGTCGCCTGCAAGCAAGTGCCGCACTGCTTCCAGCCCGGAGCCAGCACTGTGAAGCCGTCAATCCGGGCGAAGAGATCCGTTTGGGTATTAATGTTTCTCACCGACTGGATCAACGCACGCTCATCGAGCAGGTACAACGAGTCGGCGTCATATTTACCCGACGCCATTTCCCGGGCCGTCTGCTGCTCGGATTCGATCCAGTTGGCCGTGTCCATCCGCCCCAGGTAAACGGCATTGGTCGCCAGACCGTGGGCGCCGGCAAAATCAGCCACCGACATCCACTTCGGGGACAGATTCTGCGGAACGATCCAGCGAATGTTCTTGTAATGGGCTGCCGCGCTTTCCCAGAACGGATCGACCATGGGCGACGCCCACTTCGACGCCGGTTCCATCATCAATTGCTTGCGCACCCCTGCCCAGCCGGCGTGGGTGTCCACCATTTGTATCAGCAACGCCAGCGACAGCAGGCAAACGGCCGTGCGCGGCGTGTTGGCGCGAATGACCAGGAAAATGATGGCGAAGATGATCGCGTAGTACACCGGCCAGAACATTCGCCCCGAGGCGCGGAAGATGTTGGCGATGGAAATCACCACGGGCGGCAGCGGATAGGTGAACTCGAGCAAGCCCAACGCCACATGATTTGAAATGGCGAACACCGTCAGCCCAATCAGCGCCAACAGCAAAAAGGGTCGCCGCCGCACCTGTTGCCCGAAGCCGGTATTGCCTTGCAGTAAACCGACCAAGGCATAGAGGCCCAGCGTGATCAGGCCAAGTCCCAGAAAGACAAACCCTTCGCCGTCACCGAACCCTTGGACACCGGGCAGATCCTTCAGCACATAGGACCAGTTCCCCGAATCGATCAGTGACAGCAGGTTCATGCCGTAGATGCCAAAACCGCCTGAGATCGCGCCTTCGGTGCCGACCGAAAAATACCCGGCTTGCCAGCAGCAAAAGCTGACCAGTGAAAACAGTGCAAGAAACTCGATCAAGGCAGAGCGCAGCGTCAGTTTCTTCTTGAAATACCCGGCCGCCAGATCGGCGATCCAGATCAGTGCAACCATCGCCAGAAAGTACGCGTGGACCAGTGCGACCGTCGCCAGCAATGCGCCCCAGGCCAGGCGTCGACGACGCAGTTGCGGATGCAGGGCCAGGTAAAACGAAGCCAGCAGCAGAAAATGCCCGCCCAGGGACAAATGAAAGGGCATGCGCATGAGCATTGGCGGAACAAAGAGCAACAACGCCGTACTCACGGCACGCACACCCACATGCGACGACATCAGCCCCACTACCTTCCAGGCAAACCACGCCTGCAGGACGAAGCAGGTCAGTAACCAGAGGCCGAAATACTGAAAAGGTGTCGGCAACAGCGCAGCAAAGGGTTTGAACAAAAATGCCAGCAGCGGGTTGGAATCAGAAAAAATGATGCCATTGCCCAGTTCCATTCCATAGGAAGGATTGAGCCCTATGGGAAAAGTCCACGGCGACTGCCGGAAAAAAGCCCATCCCAGGTAATGGGTCGCCGGATCGCCATTGCCCAGCCACGCGATGTTTTGCGGGTTCAGCGCCCGTGGCCCGATGATGAGGAAAAAGGCCACAACACCGATCAACAGCGGCAAGAGGTTGAGTGGCAGGCGTCTAGCGAAATCCTTCATCGATACGTCCAGAAGTTATGCAATACAAAGGTGAAGGCAGGAAGGGTCAGCGCTACTGCGCCAATCCCCAGCAAATAATGCAGCCCGGCCATTTGCGCAGCCCAGGCCACCAGCATCGCCAGCAGGAATCCGGCAGCGGAAACCATCATGAAGCGCAGCAGCGTTTTGCCGTGCAAACGGGCGGAAAAGCTCCACGTGGTATTGATCAGGTAAGACACCACGGTCGCCACGGCAAACGCCGCGCCGTTGGCCAAGGGCGGTAGAGGCAGCACGTAATGGATGAACAACACGGCGACCAGCGCATGCAGGGCCGTGACGAACAACCCGGTCACGGCAAAACGCAGGCCACGCTGGATCAGGGCGGATTTTTCGGCTGACGTCACGGCTTCTGCGCCAGGACAAACACGGTCAATCCGGCCAGACGATTCGCGCCCATGAAGGGCAGTTCGACGCTGCACAGCGTCTTCAAAACCGTATTCACCAGTGGGTGGTGCTGCTTGAGTTGCGAGCGTGGTGGCGACGGTTGTGCGCCCTTGGGCAACAAGCGCAGGGTCGCGGCAATCGGGAACACCAGGCCGAAGTAGTAAGTCCCCTGTTTCACGTTCAAACCGGCGTCCCGGGCCACCGTTTCCAGCTGCGCCAAGGTGTAGCGGCGCTTGTGTTCCAGGAAGTCATCGTGCCCGCTCCAGAGAAACTGGAACGCTGGCACCGTCATCAGGAAACGGCTGCCGGAGGGGACTTTATCGACGTAAGCCTTGAGCAACCCGACGTCGTCATCGACATGTTCCAGCACATCCATCAGCAGCACCAGATCGGCATCCACCGAGTCGATGCCGCGACGGTAATGCACCGGTTTACCGGCGGTGGTGGCGTCCGAATCCTGGTCGTAACTGATGTCGACGCACCAGGCTTCACGGGCCGCCGAATGCCTCAGCAAATGGTGGGAAAAGAATCCGGAGCCCGCGCCTACGTCGAGAATCCTTGTGACCGGCGTGTTACCCAGCATTCGCGTGGTGGCCGCCGCTTTGGAGGCGTAATACCAGTGCTGGTCGATGCTCGAACCGAGGATGTCGGTTTCCTTGAGATCCATGGTTCAGTCCTTGGGGTCGTAGACGCGCCGCACCAGATACACCGGGCGGCGTTTTGACTCGATATACGTGCGGCCCAGGTATTCACCCAGCACGCCGATGCCGATCAATTGCAGGCCGCCCAGAAACGTGACGGCGACCATCAGCGACGCATAACCCGGCAAATCGACACCGGAGATCAAGGTTCGCAAGATGATGAAAATGGCAAACGAGAACGAGATCAGCGAGACGAACAGCCCCAGATACGTCCAGATGCGCAGCGGTTCGGTGCTGAAACTGGTGATGCCTTCCAGCGCGAAGTTCCACAACCGCCAGCCGTTGAACTTGCTCGCCCCCGCCACCCGTTCAAGGCGCTCGTAGTTCACATGCGTAGTGCGAAACCCGACCCAGGCAAACAGGCCTTTCATGAAGCGCCGGGACTCGGGCAGGGTTTGCAGGGCATCCACCACACAACGGTCCATCAGCCGAAAATCGCCGACGTTTTCCGGCAGATGTTGCTCAGCGATTTTGTTGTGCAGGCGATAAAACCAGTTGGCCGAGGTTTGCTTGGCCCAGGAGTCGGTCTTGCGACTCACACGATGACCCAGCACCACTTCATAGCCTTCACGCCAAAGGGCGATCATCTCGAGGATCACTTCAGGCGGGTCCTGCAAATCGACGTCGATTGGCACCACCACCTGGCCGGTGGCGGTCTGCAAGCCGGCAGTCAGGGCCGCTTCCTTGCCGAAATTGCGGCTCAGATCGACGATGCGCAGGCGCGAATCGGTCTGTTGGCGCTCCAGCAGCAGGTCGAGCGTGGTGTCGGTGCTGCCGTCGTTGACGAACACCATTTCCAGACCGATCAGCGTTTCATCCTTGAAGACGTCAGTGATCCGCGCGATGAACAAATCAATGGTCGCCGCCTCATTGAAAACCGGGATCACGAGCGAAAGCTGCACACGCCCGGTCAGTTGCGTTCCGTGCTGATGAGTCAATTGATTGCTCTTTTTTATAGTGATTTTTCTACAATCCGAGGTCGTCGACAGCTGCTCGACGCCATGAGCCGTGTCGTATTAAGCAGGACCGAGGGAGGTGATGCAAGGGCGAAACTGCGGGGGTTTTGGCCATCCACACCGACCCGGCAGCGCGGGCTGAAATATTTTCAAATGCCTGGAAACAAATGCCTGATGGCCAAAAAACCCAGCTCCGCTAGGCTTGCCCCCGATGCGACACGCAGGTTGTCGCGATGACCCATCGCATGGAGCGAGCAGAATGTATTTCGAGATTTACAGGCAATCCAAAGGCACGCCGAGCACCGGCAAAGGACAATGGCGCTGGCGCTTGAGGGCGGGGAACCACGAGACGATCGCCAGTGGCGAGTCGTATGTGAACAAGGCGGATTGCCTGCATGCCATCGGGTTGATCAAAGGGGTTGAGGGTGAAACGCCGGTGAAGGAGATTTAAACCCGATCACCTCTGCCGAACCTGTTCAGTAATCGGGAACAGCTTCGGCATATTTCGTTTTTCGGGGTTGAACTCGCTGGCCCCTTCGCGAGCAGGCTCGCTCCCACAGGAGATCTGTGGCGTACACAAACCCTCTGTAAGAGCGAGCCTGCTCGCGATGGGGCCGGAAAACACACCCTCAAGCCCCCGCCAAAAGCCCCTTTCAACCAGGCAACGGATACAACGCCTCATCAAACTGCGACAAGCGCGGAAACTGCATCGGCCGGTCATCACTCAGATGCTCCAGACGCTGCTGATAACCCTGCAGGAAATCTTTGCGTGCTTCGTCACTGATGTACGGCACATGCCAGGCCACGAACGGCTCGAGCACGTCAAACCCGACATAGGCCAGCGTGCCGCGCAGGATCGGCCGCAACATATCCTCCAGCGGACCATGAATCGCGCCATCACCGAACATATGCTCACGGCCGCCCAGGGTGACGGTAACCAGCGCCTTCTTGCCGCTCAATCCGCCCTGGTCGTAAAAACGTTTGCCGCCGTAGCAAATACCCGACACCAACACCCGATCAATCCAGCCCTTGAGCATCGCCGGGGCGGAGAACCAGAAAATCGGGAAGTTCAGGATCAGCAAGTCAGCCCACAGCAGTTTGTCGAGTTCTTGCTGAATGTCCGGCGCCAGCGACTGGCTCTTCACCCCCAGCCGTTGCTCCAGCGCGTACACCAGATACTCGGGGTTCTCCCGCGAGGAAAAGTCATCGGCACTGGCCACCGGGTTCCAGTTCATCGCGTACAGGTCGCTGACCCGGACCTCATGCCCCTGAGCCTCAAGCGTCGACACCGCCTGGTCACGCAGGGCGGCGGTAAAGGATTTCGGCTCCGGGTGAGCGTGGACAATCAAGACTTTCATGGCAATTTCCTAAACGTTTACAGGTTTTATGGGTGGGCGATAACCGTGCGCAGATCGTTTGAACCGTCAACGGTCACACCTGGATCGCCTTCACTTCCACAAATTCATTGAGCCCTTCTTCTCCCCATTCCCGGCCATTGCCTGACTGTTTGTAGCCGCCGAACGGCGCCTGATAATTGAACGCCGCGCCGTTGAGAAAGCATTGCCCGGCACGCAACTGACGCCCGAGTTGCAAGGCGCGTTCGGTGCTGCCGGCCCAGACACCGCTGGACAAGCCAAACGGCGAATCGTTGGCGATCTGAATCCCTTGCGCTTCATCGGTGTAGGGAATCAGGCACAGCACCGGCCCGAAGATTTCTTCCTGGGCGATGCGCATGCGGTTATCGACATCGGCGAACAGCGTTGGACTGACGTAGTAACCGCGTTCAAACGCTTGCGCTGTTTCGCCGCCGAAAACCAGCCGCGCGCCTTCTTGTTGTCCGGCCTGAATGTAGTCATGCACGGTGCGACGCTGCGCCGCCGAGCACATCGGCCCGAGGAAACTCTGCGGGTCCAGCGGATCGCCCATGCGCAGGCTTTGGGTTTCGGCAATCGCCAGTTCCACGGCCTCGGCGTAACGACTGGCCGGCAGCAACATTCGGGTCAACGCAGTGCAGGTCTGCCCCGAGTTGATCATCACGTCCTGCACGCCGTAGCGCACGGCGGCAGCCAGATCGGCATCCTCGGCAATCAACAGCGGCGACTTGCCGCCCAGTTCCAGGCACACGCGCTTCACCGAAGGCGCCGCCGCTTGTGCCACGCGAACCCCGGCGCCGGTGGAGCCGGTGAACGACACCATGTCCACGTCCGGGTGCTTGGCCAGCGCTTCGCCGACTTTCGATCCTGGTCCGCTGACCAGATTGAATACGCCGGCCGGCAAGCCGATCGCTTCGATCATCTGCGCCAGCAAAAAGGCATGCAACGGCGTTTCCTGACTCGGCTTGACCACCACAGTGCAACCGGCGGCCAGCGCCGGGGCGAGCTTGCCGATCAGTTGATGCAGCGGGTAGTTCCACGGATTGATGAAGGCGCACACACCGACCGCCTCGCGGATGACCAGCGAATTACCGACCTCGCGCACTTCATCCATCAAGCCGGCGAGTTCGACGTATTGCTCCAGGCCGATGATGGGCCCGTCGACCTGCACCGAACGGCACCATTGCACCGGCATCCCCAACTCGGTGGTGATGACCGCAGCCATTTCATCGGCCCGGGCACTTAACTGGTCGGCGAGGGCACGCAGGTAACCGGCGCGAACACTCGACGGCGTCCGCGACCATGGACCGAAGGCCCGGCGCGCCGCAGCCACCGCGTTGTCGACATCGCGCTCATCGCCCAGCGGCACCGAACCTGCGACCTCTTCAGTGGCCGGATTGATGACCTCGGCGATGCCCTGCCCCGACGGGGTCTGCCAGCGGCCATCGATAAACAGCGTCTTGTGGTTATGCATAGACATGGGCTTCCATCAGTTCAGTGGCGCAACGGGTGATTCGCTGGCAGGCGTCACGCAAGGGTTCTGCGCCCAGCACCAGGCCAAGGCGAATATGCCCGGCTGCGCTCGGACCGAAGGCTTCACCGGCCAGCACCGACACGCCATGACGGTCGAGCAAGCGGTCGGCAAACGCTTGGGCGCTGAGCCCGGTGTCGCGGATATCGACCATCACGAACATTCCGCCATCGGGTTTCAAGGCCCGCACGCCGGGGCAGTCGGCCAGGCATTCGCAGACCAGATCGCGGCGTTGGCGATAGGCTTCGCGCATCGTGTCCAGTTCCGGCAAGTTGCTTTCCAGCGCGACGACGGCGGCGTCCTGCACGAAGTCCGGCAAACCGTAGAGCATGCACAGCGCGAGGTTTTCCAGGTGCTCGGCCAGCGCCGGTGGCGCGATTGACCAGCCGATGCGCCAGCCGGTCATGGCGTGGGATTTCGACAGGCTATTGAGTGTCGCGGTGCGCTCGGCCATGCCCGGCAAACTCGCCGGACTGATGTGTTCGCCGTCGAACAGCAACTCGCTGTAGACCTCATCGGAAATCAGCCACAGGTCGTGGGTGATGCATAAATCTGCAAGCGCCTGCCAGGTGCTGCGCGACAAACTGGCGCCGGACGGGTTGTGTGGACTGTTCAGTGCCAGCGCGCGGGTACGCGGCGTGATGCGGGTGGCGACGTCTTCGGGCAACACCCGAAACCCGTTTTCGGAACGCACCGGCACCGGAATCACCACCGCACCGCAGGCACCGAACACGGCTTCATAAGTGACGTACATCGGCTCGGCGACGAGCACTTCGTCGCCCGGATTCAGTACGCACTGCGCCACGCAGAACAACGCGCATTGCGCCCCGGCGAGCACGGTGACCTGCTCCGCCGAAACGTGCTGGCCACTGCGTTTGGCGTAATGCCGGGCGATGCTTTCACGCAGTGCGCGTTTGCCACGCACGTCGGCGTAGTGGGTGTTGCCGGACAACAGGCTGTCGATGGCCGCCTGCACAATCGGCACCGGGGTGTCGAAATCCGGGTCGCCAACTGACAGCAGCAGAATGTCTTCGCCCTGCTCTTTCAGCGCCAAAGCGCGGTAGTGAATGTCCCAGGCGGCAGCGCCGTCACCGGCGATGCGTTGAGTCAGATCGGAAAAGCGCATGGCGGTATCCTTTTTACAAAATTGGAGTCACTGCGCGCACGCGTGCTTGAGTTCGATCAGGGTCACGCCGTTGCGCTTGAAGCCGTGGCGCAAGTCGGTTTGCAACTCGGCCAGGCTTTGCGGCTCGCTCACCGTGCAACCGAACGCACGGGCAAGGGCGGCAAAGTCCGGGTTGCGCGGCAGCACGCCAATCGGCTCGATATCCAGCCCGATCATGTCGTCGCGGATCTGTCCCAGCGCGTCGTTGTTCCAGAGCAACACCACCAGCGGACTGTCCAGCTCTTCGACGGCGGTGGCCAGTTCCTGCGCGGTGTAGAGAAAACCGCCGTCGCCAACCAGCACCAGACCCGGCCGCTGCGGTGCGCCGAACTTGGCGCCGATGCCCGCCGGCAAACCATAACCCAGCGTGCCGTAGCCGGTCGGATGCAACCAGCTGCGTGGTGCCAGGCTGTTGAAGGCGTAGTTGCCGGTGTAGGCCAGTTGGGTCATGTCGGTGCTGATGAAGGCATCGTCCGGCAGCTCCGCAGCGATACGTTCGAGTATCGCTTGATGGATCGACTGCAAGGGGCCGTGGTTGTTTTGCACCGCTTCACGCAGCGCTGCGACGGACGCGATCGCTGCACTGGCATCGCGGTTGGCGGGCGGCAGACGTTCCAGCAACGCGGCGAGGGTGTGTTGCGCATCGCCTTGCAGCGCCACCGCGCACGGGTAGAAATCGTTGAACTTGCGCGGGTCGATGTCCACGCGCAGCAGCTCGGCATTCAGCGGCAGACGCTCGCGCCAGAAATCGGTGTCGGCCATTTCGGTGCCAACGGCCAGCACCACGTCCGCCTCGACGATGAGTTGCCAGCCCGGCTCGACGCACAGGGTCGAGCCGGCATTGAGGGGTGCATCCGGCGGCAACAGGCCTTTGCCGGCCACGCTGGTAAACAGCGGCGCGGCGAGTCGGGTGCTGAGTTCATGCACTTGCTGCTGCGCATTCAATGCGCCACCGCCGGCGATGATCATCGGCCGTTTGGCGCTTTGCAGTTTGGCCACGGCCTGATCCAGCGCCGTAGCGGCCGGCACGCCACGGCTCGGGCGACGCACCACTTCATTGCTCCAGTCGCGGCTGACCTTTGCCGACAGCACGTCGAGCGGCACGGAAATGTGCACCGGGCGCGGACGTTCACTGTCAAACACCGCGTAGGCACGGGCGATCAGTTCAGGCAGGTCCTCGGCGCTAAGGGCTACCGCCGAAAACGCCGTGATCGGCGCGGTAATTGCGCGCTGGTCCTGGGTTTCGTGCAGGCACCCCCAGCCTTTGCCGAGGCTGGCGGTGTGGTTGACGCTGGATATCACCAGCATCGGAATCGAGTCGGCATAGGCCTGGCCGATGCCGGTCGCGGCATTGGTCACGCCCGGCCCGGTGATGATGAAGCACACACCCGGTTTTCCGCTGACTCGGGCGTAGCCGTCGGCCATGAAACTGGCGCCTTGCTCATGGCGCGTCAGCACATGGCGAATGCCGCTGCCGGGCAGGCCACGGTACAACTCCAGCGTGTGTACGCCGGGGATGCCGAACACGGTGTCGACGCCGTAGTTGGCCAGCAGGCGGACCAGGGCCTGGCCGCCGGTCAATGTTGTGCTTTGCATATTCACGTCCTCACTCGTGGCCGAGGCGAATCAACGCATCGACCGCAGTCGTGCCATCGGCACCGACCAACAATGGGTTCACATCAAGTTCCAGCAACTGCCCGGCGTTCTCGCAGGCGTAATCGGCCACCGCTCGAATCGCCGCCACCAGCGCGTCCAGATCCGCCACTTGGCGACCGCGAAAACCTTGCAGCAACGCGGCACTGCGCAGGCCGAGCAACGCTTGGCGAATGGCGCCATCGGTGGTGGGCAGCAACAAGCTGCGACTGTCCTTGAGCAACTCCACCAGAACTCCGCCCGCGCCGATGACCAGGGCCAGGCCGAAGTCGTTTTCGCGTTTGATGCCGACGATCAGCTCGGCTAACGGCGGCTTGGCCATGGGCTCCAGCAGCACCTGATCGAACGGCACGTGCGGCGCGTAATCGACGAGGCTGGCGCGCATTTTTTCCAGGGCAGCGTTCAGAGCGGCGCCGTCCTTGAGGTTCAACGCCACGGCGCCGGCTTCGGTTTTGTGCGGCAGTTGGGAGCTGACCGCTTTCAATACCAACGGATAACCCAGCGCGTTGGCGTCGCTCAACGCCTTGTCCGGTGAGCTCAACACGCCGTTGGGCGTCTGCAGGCCGAAGGCGCGCAACGCTTTTTTCGAATCCCATTCATTGAGCAAGCGACCTTCGCCTTCCAGCGCCTGAGGGCAGTGCGGCACCAGCACTGATTCACCGAGCGCCAGCAGCGCCTGACGGTTGCGTTGATAGCCAGCAATCCGCCCCCACGCGGCCAGCCCGTCTTCGACGCCTTGCAACGCCGCCACGCCTTGGGTATGCAGACGTTCGCGAGCGTGGGCCGGCAGCAATTCCGGGAAAGCCGAGGTGACAAAACCGGTCTTGCCATGGCGGATCAGCGCTGCACAGAACAGCTCCAGCAGCAGGTCGCATTCCTTGCGTTCGCCGGTAAATTCGGCCGGGTAATCGAGCACCAGCATCGCCGCATCGGCTTCGGTGCGCAGGGCGCTGTCGAGCATGTGGTTCAAGGCTTCGCCGTCGCCCCAGATCGCCGTGGTGAAATCCAGCGGATTGACCAGATTGGCGTAGCTCGGCAGCACTTGCGCCAGCTCATCGCGCTGACCTTCGTCGAGTTTCGGCAAGCTCAGCTCGTTGCGCTCGGCGTAGTCGGCAATCAGCCCGGCGTCGCCTCCCGAACAGGCCAGTGCGATCAGGCTGTTGCCCGCCGGCAACTTGCCGCACGCCGCCGCTTTCAAGGTTTCGACGAAACTCACCGGGCCGCTGACGCGGATCACGCCGAGGCGCGCAAACAGACTGTCGTACAGCGCATCGGAACCGGACAGCGAGCTTGTGTGACTCAGCGCCAGCTCGGCACCGATCTGCGACACGCCGGTTTTCAAGGCGATGATCGGAATGCCCTTCTCCAATGCCTTGTGCGCCGCGCGGGCGAAACCCGGGACGTTTTTCAGGCCTTCGAGGTGCAAGCCGATGGCGGTGACGCGCGGCTCATCGAGCAACACGTCCATCAATTCGGCGATGCCCAGTTGCGCCTGATTGCCGACCGACGCCATGTAGGCCACTGGTAGCGAGCGGTCACTCATGGACAGGTTGTAGGCAAAGTTACCGCTTTGGGTCAGGACGGCGACGCCCTTCTCCACCGGTTTTCCGCCATGGGCCACCGGCCACAGCGCGGAGCTGTGCAAATAGTCGAGCAGGCCGTAACAGTTGGGGCCAAGCAAGGCCATGTGGCCGGCGGCTTTGAGCAATTGTTGCTGCAAGGCCTGGCCCTCGGCACCGGTTTCGGCGAACCCGGAGGCGTAGCAGATCGCCCCGCCTGCGCCCTTGGCGGCCAGTTCGGCAACGCAGGTCAGGGTCAGCTCGCGGTTGGTCGCGATGAACACCGCGTCCGGGCCGCACGGCAGATCGGCAATACGGCGCACACACGGCACGCCTTCAAGGCTGTCGTGCTGCGGATTGACCAGCCACATCTCGCCAAGGTAACCGCCGTCGGCGCAGCGCTTGAGCGCGCGGGCCATGCTGCGGCCACCGATAAACGCCAGGTGGCGCGGTGCGAGCATGCGTTTTAGGTTGTCACGAATCGTTTGCGACATAGCCATTCTCCCGACCGGTCAGCGCAACAGTGGCCGCAGCAATTCGCGGGAAATGATGTGGCGCTGGATCTCCGAGGTGCCTTCCCAGACGCGCTCGATCCGCGCGTTGCGCCAGATGCGTTCCACCGGGCATTCGTCCATCAGGCCCATGCCGCCAAAAATCTGCACCGCCTCATCGGCGACCTTGCCGAGCACTTCACTGGCAAACAACTTGGCCATGCCGGCCTCGCCGTCGGTCATGGTGCCCTGGTCCATTTTCCAGGCGGTGTGCAAGGTCAGCAGTTCAGCGGCGCGGATCTGCGTGACCATGTCGGCGAGCTTGAACGAGATGCCCTGGTAGGTGCCGATCGGCTGGCCGAACTGCTTGCGGTCGGCGGCCCATTGCAGCGACACGTCGAGCGCGCGTTGCGCCTGGCCGACGCAGTTGGCGGCGACCATCACCCGTCCGGCCGTGAGCCAGGCGTTGGCCACGTCCCAGCCCTTGCCCACTTCCCCCAGCACTTTATTGGCGGGGACGCGGCAGTCGTCGAAGAACATTTCAAAGGTGTGATAACCGCGGTTGCTCACGCACTTGGGACCCCGGCGAATGGTCATGCCCGGCGTGTCGCGGTCGACCAGGAACGACGTCACGGCGTTGCGCTGTTTGCCGTTGTGTTCGTAGGTGTCGGTGACCGCGAAAACGATGGCGAAATCGGCGTGACCGGCGTGGCTGATGAAGTGCTTGCTGCCGTTGAGAATGAAGTCATCGCCGTCGCGCACGGCACGGGTCTTGATCGCGTTGGCGTCGGAACCGGCACCCGGCTCGGTCAGCGCGAAGCAATCGATTTTCTTGCCCTGGATGCACGGCAGCAGGTAGTCGTTGATCTGCTCGCCGGTGCAGGCCATGAGGATTTTCGACGGCCGCGCGACAAACACATGCAGCGCCCACGAAACCTTGGACAGTTCACGCTCGATCAGCGCCTGGGACAGGTAATCGAGGCCGCCACCGCCCACTTCTTCCGGCATGTTGAAGGCATAGAAACCTGCCGCAATCGCCTTGCCACGGATCTGTGCCGCCAGCTCCGGGGAGACTTCGTCGGCGCGGTCGACCGCTTCCTCATGAGGCAGCAGTTCCTTGGCGACAAAGCTGCGTACCGCGTCCACCAACATGTCTTGTTCTTGGGTCAGTTGGAAATTCATGGGGCTACCTGTTGTTCATGTGCTGAGTAGGTGTACGAGGCCAGTCATCGGGCCTATTGGCCGCTGAAGTGTGCCGGGCGTTTTTCGATGGCGGCGCGCAAGGCTTCGGCGCCGTCTTTGCTGCGACCGCAAAGCAGGCCGGCGGCGAGCTCGGCTTGCAGTTGCTCCGGCAGGCTGCGCTGGGCGCCTTCGCGCATGAGTTTTTTGGTCTGGGCGAAAGCGAATGTCGGACCGTTGGCCAGGCGCGTGGTCAATTCGGTGGTCACGTCGTGCAGTTGTTCATCGGCGCAGACTTCGCCGACGAGACCGGCGGCCAAGGCACGGTCGGCGCCCCACAACTCGTCGAGGAACAACAGGCGCTTGGCTTGTTCAGTGCCGATCAGGCGCGGCAGATGCCAGCTGGCACCGGCGTCCGGCGAGTAGGCCATGCTGGTGTAGCCGGCCTTGAAGCGCGCCGATTGCGCGGCGATGCGCAGGTCGCAGCACAGCGTCAGGTCCATCCCGGCGCCGACGGCGGTGCCGTTGATGGCGGCGATGGTCGGTTTTTCCAGGCTGTACAAACGGCTCATCAATGCATGGGCGGTTTCGGTCCAGCCGTAGCTTTCGAGGGCGCCACGGGCTTCGGCTTCGGCCCATTCGGCGAGATCTGCGCCGGAGCAGAAACTGCGGCCGCTGCCGGTCAGCACCACGACCCGAACGGAGGGATCGGCGTTGAACTCATCGAGCACGGCGTGCAGGTTTTTCAGGGTCGGAATGTCCAGCGCATTACGCTGATCGGGGCGATCGAGGGTGATCCAGGCCACGCCGGCTTTTACTTGGCACAGCAGAGAAATGTGAGTAGTCATGCGAATCCTCGAATTATTGTGTTTGGCGTGAGGTGGTGCGACCTAGGGCCATACTAAACGAGTGTTCAGCAAGACGGCAATTGGCTGAAAAATGGTCTGTAACAGCTGCGCTTACTTAGTAAGTAGTTGATTTTGTTGGTTTAAGTTCTGACATCCAGCCATGCAACGACTGCGCTGTTACAACTTTGAACAACTGCCTACAGCGCGTAACCCGCCAAAAACAACGATGGGAGCGAGCTGTGGCGAGGGGATTGATCCTCTCGCCACGGCTTGCTCCCATGGGGTTTTGTCTTGGTGTGTGCGGTTACGCCGTCGGCAAGCTCGGTGCCAGCACCGCCTGGCGCTTGCGTTGAGTCAGGAAGTACGCGGCGTAGCACACCGCGATAAACCCGAAGCCCCAATACAGCGAAGGGCGCTGCGTTTCATCCAATGCCAGGAACACGAACAGCGAACAGCACAACGCAATGCATGTCAGCGGCAACAGCGGGAACCACGGCGCGCGGTATTTCAAGTCGCTGAGCTTGCCGCCATCGCGCAGATAAGCCTTGCGGAATTTGTACTGCGCCAGCGCGATCACGATCCAGGTCACCGTGCCCGACATGCCGCTCACCGCCATCAACACCATGAACAGCGTGTCCGCCGCGACGAAGCTGGTCATCAACGACACCAGCGCGAAGCACAAGGTGATGCTCAGCGCCCGCAACGGCACGCCGCGCTTGCTCAACGGCGACAGGCTTTTCGGCGCCATGCCGGTCTTGGACATCGCCCACAGAATGCGCGTAGAGGCATACAGGCCCGAGTTACCCACCGACAGAATCGCCGTAAGAATCACAAAGTTCATCAAGTCAGCCGCATAAGGAATGCCGACCATGTCGAACACTTGCACGAACGGACTTTCCATCAACCCGGCCTGCTGCCACGGCACGATTGCCGACAGCACCACGATCGCCAGCACATAGAAAATCAACACGCGAAACACCACGTTGCGCACAGCACGCGGGATGCTTTTTTCCGGCTGATCGGTTTCGCCGGCGGCCACGCCCATGATCTCGCAGCCCTGGAAGGCGTAGACCACAGTCATCATCACTGCGAACACCGCCGACAAACCGTTGGGGAACAGCGAGTCGCCGATCAGGTTGGTCATCATCGGTGCCGGTGCGCCGCTGGTCAGTGGGATCGCGCCGAAAATCACCAGCACGCCGACCACAATAAACCCGAGGATCGCCGCGACCTTGATCCCGGAAAACCAGTATTCCGCTTCACCAAAAGCGCGTGTGGCCAACGCATTCAGGCCGAACAGCACCACCACGAACAGCGCCGACCAGTACCAGATCGGAATGGTTGGAAACCAGCGTTCCATCAGCATGCCTGCCGCCGTGAACTCCAGGCCCACGGTGGTCGCCCAACTCATCCAGTACACCCAGCCGATCATGAAGCCGGTAGCCGGCCCGATGAACTTGGTCGCGTGGGTTTGAAACGACCCGGACACCGGCATTTGCACGGACAATTCGCCCAGGCAAACCATCACCAGGTACATCAGGAAACCGGCGACGAGGTAAGCGAGAATTGCCCCCACCGGCCCGCCCTGATTGATCGTCACTCCGGAGCCCATAAACAACCCCGTGCCGATCACGCCCCCCAGTGACAACATGAAAATGTGTCGGCTTTTTAAAGCGCGGGTCAGGTGGATGCCATTACGTTCGATAGATTCGCTCATGTCCGCACCCCATCAGCAAGGTGCGCGTGGCGCGAGGAGGGATCAGCTTTACGGCGGTTCATTATTATTATCTCCAATAAGCTTCGAAGACCGCGCTGTGGCGGTTATCTCGATTATTGGAAGGCCATGTAAGCTCCCGTTGACCTTAACGCTCGAAGTTGTAAAAAGTCGTAACGAACTTGTATGTCAGGGGTGTAGCAGGTCGGTCAGCGTCTGTTGCGAATGCTGCAAGTGCGCGTGAACCTGCGGTGCCAATATCCGCAACCTTGATTCGTCGTTGACCAGCGCAGCCTCTTCCAGCGCGCGCAGCACAGTGGCCAATGCACGAAAGCCCAATGAATCGCTGCTGCCGGCCAGGCGATGCGCCAGGTGAGCGACTTCGGTGCAATCGTCGGCCTCGATCGCTTCCGTGAGCGCTTCGCGATGCAGGCTGATCGAATCGCGCAACACCGCCAGCAATCCCTGGAGTTTCTGTTCACCGAGCAAGGTGCGGTGGGTGTCCAGCAGCGGCCAATCCATTGCCTCGTCAACAGGCTGCGGCGTGGGTATTGGTGAATGCCCGGCCAGGGCCTGACGCAGATTGTCGAGTTTCAGAGGTTTGGCGAGAATGCCGTCCATCCCGGCATCCAGATAACCGCGCACCAGCGCCGGTTGCACACTGGCGGTCAGGGCGAAGATTCGGCATTGGCGGTTCGGGCCTTCGGTGCCGCGAATCAATGTGCACAACTCGACGCCACTGATGCCCGGCAGGTGCACGTCGAGCAGGATCAAATCGAACGTCTGCCCGGCGCATTGCATCAGCGCCTGCTCGCCGTCTTCGGCGAGCCAGACCTGATGCCCGTCCCGTTGCAGCAAGCCGCTGACCACTTCACGGTTCAGCGCCACGTCCTCGACCACCAGAATCTTCAGCGACCTGCCGGGTTCGCTGCTTGACGCCACCTCGGTGGTGCCGGTCGACGGTTGCAACGTCACTTCAAACCAGAAACAGCTGCCCTGCCCGACCTGGCTTTCAACACCGATCTGCCCGCCCAACTGCTCCACCAGATGTTTGCAAATGGCCAATCCGAGACCGGTTCCGCCGAAGCGTTGCGCCACCTCCTCGCTGGCCTGCGTGAAGCGCTCGAAAATCTTATCCTGCACCGCCGGCGCAATGCCGATGCCGTTGTCCGTCACGCTCAGGCGCAGCCGTTGCCCGGTCTGTTGCGGGTTGGGAGCCAGCAGCACGACCTCGACTCTGACCTCTCCACCTTCGGTGAACTTGATCGCGTTGGCCAGCAAGTTGCTCAATACCTGACGCAAGAATTGTTCGGCGCCATGGTGCCGGTCGGCGACCTGCGGATCCATCCGGCAGTGCAGCGTCGTGTCGTTGCTCAGCGCGCGCGGTTCCAGCAGCGTCAGCACCTCGTCGAGCAACCGCCGGAGGGAAAAGTCGACCGGTTCCGGGTGGCTGACGCCCTCCTCCAATCGAGCGAAATACAGCACTTCATTGAGAATCGACAACAACCCTTCGCCCGCCTTGTACAACGCATCCAGACGTTTGCCGTTGCGCTCATCCAAGTGGGCGTCACGCAGCAATTCGGCCATGCCAAGGATGCCGTTGAGCGGCGTGCGCAGTTCGTGGCTCATGGTCGCCAGGAACCGTGATTTCGCAAGGTTGGCCGCTTCGGCTTCATCCTTGGCACGCATCAGGCTGGCGGTGCGGCGCTCGACCCTTCGCAGCAGTTCATCGCGGTTGTCTTGCAGGGCCAGTCGATCGGTTTCCCGGCGGTCAATGTCACTGAGGATTGCCCGGCGCATGTCGTCCAGCGCATGGGCCACGGTGTCGATTTCGTCCTCGTCGGCGCCACGGCGCTTGTCCAGCTGCAAGGGGTCGTGCCAGTCACCGGCGGCAACGCGCCTGGCGAACTCGGCCATGACTTGCAGGTGCCGCGTGACCAAGCGGTAAAACAGCCCCGATAGCGCCACCGCCAGCCCGCATAAGAACATGCTCATCCATAACAGGCTGGTCAAACCGGTGGCATACAAACGCTGGTGCACGGCGCCCAGATCGGTGCTGACCTCCAACTGGCCCAGATGCCGCAACGGCCCGGACGGCGGTTGATAGTCCAATTGAAAACGCTCAATGCGCAACGGCCCTATCGGCTCCGCGTTGCCATGCAGCAGATCGAAATCAGGGCTGATCAGATGCACCCGTGCCACGTCGGAAAAATCCACCAGGCCGCGTAACTGCACATTCAATTGTTCCTGGTTCAAGTCCCAGAGACTGCGCTCCAGACTGGCCAGATACCCGGCGCGAATCAGCTCCATGCGCGAATCGATCTCGCGCATCTCGCGGCGGTATTCGAAGTACAACTGCACGGTGCTCGCCAGGACGGTGAAGCACAGGCTGAACAACAGAATGAACAACAGCAGACGCCGCAACAGCCCCCCGGGCCGTGCGCCGATCATTTCGAATTCGCCGGCAGGTTGATCATGTCACGGTACGTGACTTCGCTTTCGTCAAGCAAACGCTCGACCTCCCCGGCATCGACCATGCGTTTGAGTTGCGCATCGATGTCCGGCATGCGGCTGGCCAGTGGTGAACGGCGTGATACCGCAATCCGCAGGTAGTCAACGCTCAAGGAGGTCGGCAAGGCGACGATGTCTTGTGCGCCCGGCAGGTTCTCGACGTAAAGCTCGCCGGTGCGTCGCTCCGAGGTGATGAAGTCGATGCGCCCGCGAATCAGTTTTCCGAAGTTCTGGTGGCTGTCAGAGACCCACTCGATGTTTTGGTGCTGTGCGACCAAGCGGTCGAATTCCACGCCATAACTTTCACCGAACAGCAGCCCGCCACGGTAATGGGCCAGGTCCTCCAGACGCTCGAATTTCACCGGACGCTGGCGGTTGATGAACAGTGCGACCTCTTCACGCAACACCGGCACCGTGGAAAACATCATGCTCTGCTCGCGTTGTGCGGTGCTGTAGGCCAACACCACATCGACCCGGCCTTCAGCGGCGTCGAGCAAGCAGCGCTTCCAGTTGCCGAGCACGATGATGTCGACTTCATAGCCGAGTTTCTCGAAGAGGTTTTTCACCACGCTCGGGGCCAGGCCGCGCACCTGCTTGCCGTCACTCCAGGAGATCGGCGGGTAGACCGGATAGTCGCAATAGCGAATCTTTTCCGCCGCCATTGTGCTGTGGGCGACCACCCCCAGCAGCAGCGCAAACAGCCGCCACATAAGAGTCAGGCCGCTACGCTGGCGGTGAACAGGTAACCGGCACCGTGGATGGTAATGATCAACTGCGGCTCGGCCGGGTCGTCGTGCAACTTGCGCCGCAAACGTCCGACCAGCACGTCGATGGAACGATCATTGGGCACCCACTCGCGGTTGCGGATCTGGTCCATCAACTGATCGCGGCTCAAGGTATGGCCGCTGTTGCGCAGGAACACGCTGAGCAGCTGGTATTCGCCGTGGGTCAGCAGGGTTTCGCTGCCAGTGGCGTCGATCAGCCGTCGGCGATCGGTGTCCAGCGCCCAGTCGGCGAATTGCTTGACCGGTTTTGCAATGGCCGCCACCGGCTGGGGCGCCTGCGCGTGGCGAACCCGGCGTATCAGGTTTTTCGCCCGGGACACCAGCTCGCGTGGGTTGAGGGGTTTGATCACGTAGTCGTCGGCGCCGCATTCGAGGCCGACGATGCGATCGATTTCATCGTTGCGCCCGGTGATCAGAATGATCCCGACTTCCGAACGGACCCGCAGCTCCCGGGTCAGGGTCAGCCCGTCCTTGCCCGGCAAGCGGATATCGAGCATCACCAGATCCACCGTCTGGCTCGCCAGAAAGGTTTCGGCCAGCTCCGCGGTGGCGGCGCAATGCACGTCATAACCTTCCTGGGACAGGTAGGCATGCAGCAGTTCGCGAATCAGCGGATCGTCATCGACGATCAGTACCCGAGGAGTCATCGCTAGGTGTCCCGCGTATGCCCGAAGGCGTGTTTCTTATTAGAGTGTTTTGTTGCCTTGGCGCCAGAGAGTATCGGCAGCTGAACGACCGATCAACAGCCCGTCGTCTGAACGCAAAACCGTTGACGACCGCCGGCCTGCAAGCCGTCGACCCAGGCTTCGCAAATCTGAATGCCTTGCTCCGGGGTAAAGGTGCCCGGGTTGAGTCCCGACTCCAGCCACAAACCATCAAGCAACGCGCTAAGGCTGATGGCGGCCAGGTCGGCATCGAAGTGTTCCCAGCCCTCCTCCTGCGCCAATTCGGTCAGGACTTTACGCAAGATGCCGCGATACTCGCCGTAGGAATGCTCGTGCGCGAGGTTGATTGATTCCGCCGTGCGTACAGCCCCCCAGAATGCCAGCCAGGCATCAATCAATTGCGGGTCGAGCAATTCGGCTGAAAACGAGCCGCGAAAAAACGCCGACAAGCGTTCCCGAGCGCTGGGTGCCGCGTGTTCCATGGCGTCGCGCAGCAACCCCATGACCCTGCCAGTAATCGCCCGGTAGGCCTCGGCCACCAATTCGTCCTTGCCGGAATAATGATGGCTGATCAACCCGACCGAGACGCCGGCCTCGGCGGAAATCTTGCGGATCGATGCGCCCTGAAAGCCGTGGCGCTTGAGGCAAACCAGCGTGGCTTCGATCAGGTTGGCCTTGCGCAACTCCGGCTCCATGCGGGAAAAACGGGCTTCCTGACTCATGCGCGACACTCTCCGTGGATCAATCATTAGGGCGCGGCGGTGAAAGCCGCGGGCTGAACGACTGTACAGCAAGAGCGTGGCAAGTCTCCAGTCAGTCGCGATAACCCGGCGCCACCCGCTCAAGCAATCGCAACAGCGCGGCCCAGGCCAACTGCATGGCATCCGGGTCGCTCAACTCCCCTTCGTCCAGCGGCCGGCCAGGATCATTGAACTGACGTTCGGTGTGTTCGCACACCTCGCTCGGCGGCAAGACCAACTCACCGGCAGCTTGCGCAGCGAGCTGGATTTCACAGGCTTTTTCCAGGTAGTACATGCGCAAGAAGGCCTGCCCCACGGTCTGGCCAACGGTCAACAAACCGTGATTACGCAACATCAGCACCGGCTTGTCGCCAAGGTCCTGCACCAGACGCTGCTGCTCGCTCATGTCCAGCGCCACGCCTTCATAGTCGTGATAGGCCACCCGCCCGTAGAACTCCATGGAGATCTGATTCACCGGCAACAACCCGCACTTCAACGCCGCGACCGCGCAGCCGGATCGGGTGTGGGTGTGCAGCACGCACTGCGCATCGTCACGGGCACCATGAATGGCGCTGTGAATCACAAAACCTGCCGGATTCACGGGATACGGCGACGGCTCCACGGCCCGGCCATCAAGGCCGATCTTCACCAGATTCGACGCGGTGATCTCATCGAACATCAGCCCGTATGGATTGATCAGGAAGTGATGCTCAGGCCCCGGCAGTCGCACCGAGATGTGGGTAAAAATCAGATCGGTCATGCGAAAGTGCGCGATCAATCGATAACAGGCGGCCAGTTCCTCGCGCAGATGCTGTTCCGTCGTGCTGCGCAGCGGGTGGGCGATCTCGTTCATTGTTGCGGTTCTCCAGGGTAATCGACTGCGCAAAACAGTAAGGCCGGACGCGGTGAAACGTCCAGCCGCCAGCGGCTACTTGCTGGCCCAGGCATTAAAACGCTCTTCGAGTTCTTCGCCGTGATCGACCCAGAACGCCACGTCCATCGACAGCGCGCCTTTCAGGTTTTGCGGCGCCGTGGGTACCCATTGCGCGAGTTTGCCGTCGAGTCTGGCTGCCGCTTGCGTATTGGTCGGGCCGTAAGGGATCTGCTCGACATACTTGACCTGCGCGTCCGGCTGATTGGCGAACGCGATAAAGCGCTTGGCCTGATCGACATGTTTCGAGCCTTTGATGATCGCCCAGTAATCCATGCCATACAGACTGCCCGGCCACACCAGCCCCAGGTGACTGCCGTTTTGCGCGGCTGCGGCCACACGTCCGCTGTACGTCGAGGTCATCACCACATCCCCGGCCGTCAGCCATTGCGCCGGTTGCGCGCCGGCTTCCCACCACTGGATGTAGGGTTTGAGCTCGGTGAGCTTGGCGAAGGCCCGGTCGACACCTTGCGGCGTGTTCAACACTGAATAAACGTCTTCGACTTTCACGCCGTCGGCCAGCAACGCGAACTCCAGGTTGTACACAGCACGCTTGCGCAGCCCGCGTTTGCCGGGGGTTTTCTGCACATCCCAGAAGTCGGCCCACGACGTCGGAGCCTGCGCCAGCTTCTGCGTGTCGTAGGCAATCGCCACGCTCCACACCAGCGCTGCCGAACCGCACGGCTGCGCGGCGTCGGGAATCAATTGTTCGACGCGACCGAGGGTTTTCCAGTCGAGTTTTTCATACATTCCTTCATCGCAACCGCGCATCAGGTCGGGGCCTTCTATCTGCACCACGTCCCAATCGGCGTTGCCGGTGTCGACCATCACTTTGATCCGGGCCATCTCACCGTTGTATTCGCTTTGAATCAGCTTGCTGCGATCCGCAATGCTGAACGGCTGGAAGAACGCCACATCCTGGGCTTTCTGGCCGGCGCCGCCGTAACCCACCACCACCATGTCCGGTGCTGCCTGAGCGCTGCCAAGGCTGACGGCCAAGGACAGCATCAAGGGATAAAAACCGTGCTTGAGCGTATTCGATTTCATCAGTGGTTCCTCTTGCCGGTGCCACTCGACTCAACGTCGACGTGACCCTTTTTTATTGTTGTGAGGTTCGCCCCAGGTGCGGGCGCCAAACGAATCTACTGCGAGGCACAGTAAAAAAACAAGTTGATTTTTTACTACAGGTAAATTTCTATAGGCAAATAATAACAACACCGAAAAGCCGGCCTTTCGGCTGCAGCCTGCCTGGAGTAACCGTCCCATGCCGACCTCGTCCCCCGCTTTTGCACACCTGTTCGAACCCTTGCAGCTGCGTGGCAAACGCCTGAAAAACCGCATCATGTCCAGCGGTCACGACACCTCGATGCCCACCGACAACCTGGTCAACGAGCAACTGATCGCTTACCACACCGCTCGGGCCGAAGGTGGCGTCGGGCTGATCGTGTTGCAAGTGGCCGGGGTGCATGACAGCGCGCGGTACACCTCCCATGTGCTGATGGCCACTGACGACGCTTGCATCGAGGGCTATCGGACGATCGCTGAACGTTGCCATGCGCACGGCACCGTGGTGCTGTCGCAGATCTTCCATCCAGGTCGGGAAATCATGGAGTCCAGCGATGGCTTGCTGGCCGTCGCCTACTCGCCGTCAGCGGTGCCCAACGAGCGTTTCCGGGTGATGCCGCGTGCGCTGGATCAAGCGATGATCGACGAGATCGTCGCCGGTTACGGTGCCGCTGCCCGACGTCTGTACCAGGCCGGAATCGACGGTGTGGAAGTGGTCGCCAGCCATGGCTACCTGCCGGCGCAATTCCTCAACCCCAGGGTCAACCGTCGCACCGATGGCTATAACGGCGAGCTGGAACAGCGGTTGCGTTTCCTGCGTGAAGTGATCGCGGCGGTGCGCGCCAACACCGATGAACACTTCATCGTCGGCCTGCGCATTTCCGCCGATGAACGCGATCCCGAGGGGCTGACCGAGGACGAATCCCTGGCCGCCGTGCAATCCCTGCAACCGATTCTGGACTACGTGCACATCGTCGCCGGCACCTCGGCGTCTTTAGGCGGCGCCGTGCACATCGTGCCGCCGATGGCGATCGAAGCCGCGTACCTGGCCAAGGAAGCCGGAACGTTCAAGTCCGGGTTGTCGATTCCACTGTTCGTCACCGGGCGCATCAACCAGCCGCAAGAAGCCGAATTGATTCTGGCCCGCGGCCAAGCCGACGTCTGCGGCATGACCCGCGCCCTGATCTGCGACCCGCAAATGCCCAACAAAACTGACACTGGCCATGTCGAAGACGTGCGCGCCTGCATCGCCTGCAACCAGGCCTGCATCGGCCACTTCCACAAAGGCCTGCCGATTTCCTGCATCCAGCACCCGGAAACCGGGCGTGAACTGATCTTCGGCCAGCGACAACCAGCCGCCCAACGCAAGCGCATCATGATCGCCGGCGGCGGACCGGCCGGGATGAAAGCCGCCGCCGTGGCCGCCCAGCGCGGCCATGACGTGACCCTCTACGAAGCCAGCTCGCAACTCGGCGGCCAGGTCTTGCTGGCGCAACTGCTGCCCCGGCGTGCCGAATTCGGCGGCGCCAGCACCAACCTGCAACGCGAAATGGAACTGGCCGGGGTGCGCGTTGTGCGCAATACCCGCGTGGACCGGACGCTGGTCGAACGCGAGCGGCCGGACATGGTAATCGTTGCTACCGGCGCCGAACCGTATTGGCCGGACTTCGAGCGAGGCGGCGAATTGCAGGTCGTAGACGCCTGGCAAGTGCTGCGCGAGGAGGTGCAAATCGGTCGTTCCGTGGTGGTCGTCGATTGGCGCGCCGACTGGATCGGACCCGGCATCGCCGAACGTCTGGTACGCGCCGGGCACCAGGTGCAACTCGCCGTCAACGGCACCCATTGCGGAGAAAACCTGCCGCTGTACGTGCGCGATCAACTGGCCGGCGAACTGCACAAACTCGGCATCCCGATCACCCCCTACGCCCGCCTCTACGGCTGCGACGACAACACCGTCTACCTGCAACACACCGCCAGCGGCGAACCGATGCTCTTCGAAAACATCGACACACTGGTGCTCTGCCAGGGCCATCAACCCGTCGATACCCTCGGCGCCGAACTGCAAGGCCTGGTGGAATTTCGTCGCATCGGCGACTGCCTCGCCCCGCGCACTGCCGAAGAAGCCATCTACGAAGGTTTGAAAGTCGCCTGGGCGCTTTGAGGCTGTTTTATACTCCGGGGCTTTTACACACCCCGGTTTGGAGCACGCCATGAGCAACAGCAGCAAGATGCCGCCTGCCAGCAGCGCGCCCACACAGGACAGCGCCACGGCAGAACCGCATTTTCTCGGCACACGGATTCGTGGGTTGCGTAAACGTCGGGGCATGACCCTGGCGGAACTGGCGCAGATGAGCGAGCTGACGGCGGGGTATATCAGCCAGCTGGAACGGAATCTGGCTTATCCGTCGATTCCTGCGCTGTTCAATATCGCCCGCAGTTTGGGTGTGACCATTCAGTGGTTCTTTGCCAGCGAGGGCACTACAGCGCCTGAAGATAACGGCGTTGTGGTGCGCAAGAACACTCGGATGAGCGTGCATTATGAGGACGGGATTGTGGATCAGCTGCTGACGCCGCAGCCAAATCGGCAGTTGGAAATGCTGCACTCACGGTTTCCACCCGGGACTTACAGTCAGCAGAGTTACAGCCATGAAGGGGAAGAGGCTGGGTATTTGCTGTCGGGGAGTTTTGAGCTGTGGGTGGGCGAGCGTTATTTCCAGCTGAATGAAGGGGACAGTTTCAGCTTTTCGAGCCAGGAGCCGCATCGGTATGGCAATCCTGGTGAGGTGGACGCCGTGGTGATCTGGGTGATTACGCCGCCTTCGTTTTGAGGGGCTGGCGACCTCAGAGCGCAGACAAAATCAGGGTGTCGGCAAATTGCACGAAAAAACCGGCGTTTAGCCGGTTTTTCTTTTTACTCGCTCATTTACAACCAACCGAACCCTTTTCCCATCATGGCTGCCAAGCCCAGCGCCGTGGTGATCAACGCGCCGAACAGTAAACGAAAATCCGTTCGAGCGTCTTTGCGGTGCTCCCGAAAATCCGTTCGAGCCTCTTGACGGTGCTCACGAAACTCCACGCGAAGGTCACCAATGTCACGTCGGACGTATTCGATATGCGTCTCAAGTTTAGATACTCGCGGTTCCAATGGGTTTTCTCCTGGAGGACCTGATGGTCTTCGTCCATTCTCGTCAGTGCCACTTCTTTTGTTGCTCGGGAAGCGGTCGGGGTAATGCTCATCAAGGTTTACCAGCACAAAAGGTTCACTCATCGCAGACCTCCAGCGCTACGGTTTTGCTGCTGTCTTCGACGACGATATCTGCCAGCACATTGAGCGAATGCAGGCGAATAAATCCGCAGTACTTGCAATTAAGCATCACCGCCGGCGTGCCGGAGCGGAAATACTCTTTGCCACACGCCCAAGGCAACCCTACACCCGTCGCCCCGGCCTGGAGTGGTAACTCCCACTCATCATGCTCACAGAACGGGCACCCGGTATTCTTTATTCGCGCTTTGAAAATGTTGGCCAACCGCCCGGTATCCAGATGAAGATCCCCAGGCATTGGCTTGCCTCGTGACACCTCGGTCTGATCATTACTCTGAAAACCATCTTCACTGCTGCTGTACATCGCTACCTCCTCCTTGAGGGAATAAATCATCGATTAACCGATCAACCAGAAGATGGTGCGTAACGTCCAGCCACCTGCTCGACCGCGAAGTCATTACGGATGCCTTCGCTGAAAAACGAATATACCTTCGATCAATCTCGGACGTATCCGCGTGCGAAGTAGGACGATTCTCTCGTTTGTGTCAGCCCGGAATTACGCCTGTGAGATCCGTCCACGGGCTCTTGCGAAAGCTGCCAGCGCAAGGTCACAGGTTTCTCTGATGAGTGGGGTCTTCGGTTGAAAAGGTCAGTGGCCGTTCCGGCATTGCACCGGCATCGTCTTCAGGTTCTGCTTGAGGTCTGGAAATGATCGGGGCCACCAGTCGCAACACACCCCTCTCAATCAATGAGAGAAGTCCAAAAGCAATGAAGCCAAAAATCAGCCCGACAACCAAAATGCTCAATGGATGAATTTGCACGGCGTCGGAGCTGTCCAGCATGTAGAGAAAAGCCTGAACAGCGACGGCCACACAGGCCGCCGAGGCTGCAATCAGCTTGATAATCAACCAAAGCCGCCGCCATCTGTTCATGCTCTTCCCCGCTATCCGGTGATTTCGCTCTTTATTGCATGATAGCTAATGCGCGGGATGCGCCTTTTTTTCTCGCTTGGTAGGGCTTCGCTTCTTTGTCAGAGTGGGGTCGGTACCAGAATATCCGGGTGACTCTCGCTGAAGTTGTAGGCAAACTCCGAGAGTTGCGTAAGGAAGCGCGTTACTGTGCATTTCAGCAAGCTACCGCCTTGTTGCCCCTATCTTTGTCGGGATACTCTCCAGACGTCGCTGCACATTCAGCGATCGGGCGTGAGACCCCGGGGACAATCAAGGCGCAAAGCGCCACAGAACCTATGCGGCGTTTTTTTTCGTCAGCGAATCGGTTTTATGGCGGCTGTGCGTGGGAGGCTTTCGGGCCTACCGGTTACCTTGATTGCCGGGTCTCACACCACGCACGGCTGCCACCCCGCTTTTGAGACAGCGAAGTGGCAGTTCTTCTAATCAAGGGAACTGATAATGAACAAGCTAAATCCATTCGAAATAAAGCCTCTCACGCACCTGCCTTCTGCGCGGTGCTGTTCGTCACCTATTCACCTTTGCGTCTATGGAGGTGATCAATGAGCGAACCAACAGAAGCAAAAACCATCGGCTTCACCCCCATCTACTGCTCAGGAAAAGCGATGTTCCACGTCAGCGCTGGAGTGCCTGTGAGTGATGCATTGGCACAGGCCTCTGATTTTCTGTTCCTGGCCAAGGCGTTCACGGAAGACGCCGCCTACGTAAGAGACACCGACCGTCATGCCTGGGCCGCGCACTATTTAACGGCGATGGGTAAAGCGCTGCTTGATGATGTGGTGAAGGCGGTAACACCCAGACCGGCTCGGAAGGACAAGAAAGCCGCAAAATAACGGCCAGCCTTTCTGATAGGTGCCCTGGACATTCGGGGTATCAGACCGCCATGGGGGGTGATGTTAGTCACTTTCCCATGGCGCCTATGATGCCACCCACTCGCTGACTGAGTACCACGGCTTGGGGTGATTGCTTTTTCACTGGAGAGATATAGAATCTATATCACCTTCTAGATTGAAGGATAGTCAGAGCTCGGACGCTCTACCAAGAAACATACGCTTTGGAGTACCCCATGACCCTCACCACTGAAAAATCTGAAAGCTTTCTGCTGCGATTACGCAAACAGGACACGCCAACAGGGGTAAGCATCTCGACAATCGAGTTGCTTATGAATCAGACCGGTTTGAGTAAAACCGAAGTCGCCCACCTCGCCTTGAGGCAATTTGCTGACCGCTATTTGCCCAAGTACGAGCTAGACGATGGACCTCTAACCCCGGCTCAAGTCTCCGCAATTCGTGCAGCTAGCCCTGCTACGGACCTTCCGGAGGAGCGCGTTACTAAAAGGCTCTATTGAAAAATGACCACACCTTTTCGCCCACTGCCTGCACCAGGCGACTTTGTCTGGTGTCATTTCCCTGAAGTCATCGGGAACCCAGGCCCCAAAGCTCGCCCCGCATTGGTAGTCGCTGTTTTCGAAGATGACCATGCGGTAAGAATTGCCTATGGCACTACGCGAAAAACAGAAAAACTGTACCCAGGCGAATTTGTTTTAGACCCTTCGGACGCTGGCTTTGCATTGAGCGGTCTGGCCCAGCGCACGAAGTTCGACTTGAACAACGAAGTCCAAGTCTATTTTGATTCCGATTGGTTTGCTCCGAATCAAAGCGTCTATGCCTCCACGCCTCTGCCCAAAATGGGGCGATTAGACATTGAGTATTATCCTGTCGTACAGAAGGCAGCGGAAGCGAAAGCCAAGCGCATAAAAAAGTAATATTGAGTGTTTAACAAGCCGAAGTCAGGCCGACTTTTTTAATTCTGTCGCGCTTTATTTTTCACAATAGTCATGTTCGAACTCACAATACTTCATACAAAAACCCGGCGCTGGCCGGGTTTCTTATAGCTGATCGCAACGGTCAACATGTGGCGCTCCCGCATTGGGTAGTCATCATCGTTCCGTTGCTGACGCTCTTCTTGATGGCGATTTTGGTGTGGTCGCTGAATTCGGCTGGAAGGAAATTGATAGCTGCTGAAACGAAGGTTGTGGAGCTGCAAACCCCCTCAATGCCCCCCCTTAATGACCATCAAGAATTGGTCCTTACAGCTATCGCTCAATACGATACCGCTGGCAACGACTGCAACGTCAATGAGCTTCCGCACCCTACAGGCGTTACGCTTTTGCAGGTAAACGGAGCAATTGATGTGCTTGAGCAGAGAAAGCTAATCTCGAACTACTACGCAAGTTCCGGGAAATTCGTTTCCTTGAGTGCTGCTGGCCGTGCATACGTTCTTGATCCAGATTACTCACCGCCTCTGTTGCCATTTTTGCCGGTGTTTCAGCCGCAGCCTTATGGACGGATTTAGAAAAAGATTGCGACCTGGGCATTATGGGCAAGATCACGCCGTTGAACCTGATCTTCGAAATTGAATTGCTGGAAGTGCTGACGCGGGGTTTGCGATTTCGTCTGGAGAATGCCATGTCACTTGCACGGGTAAGCATCTTGGATGGCAAACATCGCTAAAGTGGCGCCATCAGTGTCCCTGAGTTCGGTAGTCTGCAAGTAATCGACTACTGCCTGTACTGCCTCGCCTAGTGTTACAGACCTTTCAGGAAAGCATGTTTTAAACTCGTTCGGAAGGTGGCCATTCAAGCTCTGCATTGTTTTCAGAACCCCTTCAACGAGCCCTACGCACATTCCTTCAGCGACAGTTGGGCCACCCTTGATTTCGCCGCCAGTAACATAAGGAAGCACGCCTTGGCACTGTGCGAGCAGAGCATTCCCGCCAGTGAAGCCAGCGACGACCGATCCGCTACAGAAAATCCCAACCCATGCCACCACTAATAGTGTTTTCAAGCTGCGCGTCCTTGAGGCGTGTTCAGGCCGACTTCCGCCCCGGCCATTATTTCTGCTAGCGAGATTCGGAGTAGTTCGGATGCAAGGTCTCTCCGGGCGGCGGTGGTTTTCGCCATAAAGTCACCTTCTTATCGCTTTTCGGCTTCACGCTGCATTTGGATCGTTTCGAAAATCAGAAGGCCATACTCAATGAGGTTCCTGAAGAACCCAAGCATCGGGTCATGGAACGTACCTAACGGCTTATCCGATTTAGGCTCTGCTGGGTATTCCAGCAAGTCCACAATCTGGCTGTGGGCGTGTGGTATGAAGAATGAGTTCACGAACCCCATCACGCTTTTTATGTCCATGCCCGGCAACTCTCGCTGTACCTTGCCTGCGAGAGTACCGGCGTCGCTGTAGTAACCTCCATCGTGCACGATGAAGTGCCTCAACTTCTCGATCAGCACAAGTATCACCCGGTAATTCGCCCCTGTTGGGTTCTCGGATTCATAACGCTCGAAATGCTTCGATGCCCGCCGGAATGCCTGAAGCTGTGCATACGGTTTCCGGTCCTTGGGTGTAGGAAGTTGGTGGTAGTGCTTGATGTCATTGGAACCCTCGTGACTCCAATTGACTGGACGCACCCATATGCTAATCCCAGCAAGGCCACAGTATGCATATGCCCTTTCAAGGAAGTCTTCAAAGGCTTCGTATGCTTCCACAAGCAGCCACTGATAAGTTTTCAATTTCTGAAGCACGTTTAACTCAAGCCGATCCTCCAGAGATAATGGCGGGGAATCATGCGAGAGATCTTCGCCGGTGGATGGCGACCTGAAATGAAAGTAGTGCTTGATCCCGTATTGAGATTCAAGCGCCCAGTCTGGAAGCTGGTCGTGAAACTTCTGGATCGACTGGTGTTGCTCGGTGTATATCTTGTTGACTTGAGCCTTGTGCTGATGCAGCTGCGCCACCTTCGAAACAAACCTGTCGAATTCTTCCCTCAAGTAGTCTTTGATCATCGCTTCATATCCACCCTTACCGTTAGTAGGAGCTTACGCTGGCCGAGATTCGGGTGCCACGGCAGGGTGATAGGGATGCTGCTGGCGAGTGACCCGCTGTGACGTGCATCCACATTGAAAGCTGAACGCGTCCATGTAGGAATGGTGGTAGCACCTTGCCATTCCCCCGACCCCAGCTAACCTTACGGACTTAAATAATGGGCGAAGGGAAACACCAACATGGCAGACGTTACATATCCATGCTATTGGGAGAAGAAAGACAATTCGGGGCAGTGGTACTGGATTTACTACGCCAGTAACGCCAAGGCTATCGCCCGAAGCAGCGAGAGTTACGTGGCTCGCAGCGACTGCACTCACTCAATCCAGATCATGCAGGGCTCGACTGCCTCGCCGATTTTCTACACTGAGTAACGAGCAGGCAGTAGTACAACAGAGTAGTACAATCGGAAAACAAAAAAAGCCCCGTAGACCTTGATCTACGGGGCTTTCATTTGTATGGCGGAGAGATAGGGATTCGAACCCTAGGTACCGGTGAAGGTACAACGGATTTCGAATCCGTCCCATTCGGCCACTCTGGCATCTCTCCAACGGCGCGCATCATAACAACACTTTCGCCGGAAGCGAACCCCCTAAGCGAAATTTTTCCGTGCTATCAGATGCTTGCGTCGATTAAAGCGGTACGCCCAGACGATTGGCGACTTCTTCGTAGGCTTCGATGACATCACCGAGGCCCTGGCGGAAGCGGTCTTTGTCCATTTTCTTGCCGGTGGCCTTGTCCCACAGGCGGCAGCCGTCCGGGCTGAATTCGTCGCCCAGGACGATAGAACCGTCGGAGAACACGCCGAATTCGAGTTTGAAGTCGACCAGCAGCAGGCCGGCGTCGTCGAACAGCTTGCTCAGGACTTCGTTGACCTTGAGCGACAGTTCTTTCATGCGAACCAGTTGCTCGGCGGTGCCCCAACCGAAGGCCACGACGTGGGATTCGTTGATGAACGGGTCGCCCTTGGCGTCGTCCTTCAGGAACAGTTCGAAGGTGTAAGGGTTGAGCTTCATGCCTTCTTCGACGCCCAGGCGCTTGACCAGGCTGCCGGCGGCGTAGTTACGCACGACGCACTCGACCGGGATCATGTCGAGCTTCTTCACCAGGCATTCGTTATCGCCCAGCAGTTTGTCGAACTGGGTCGGCACGCCGGCGGCTTCGAGTTTCTGCATGATGAAGGCGTTGAACTTGTTGTTCACCATGCCTTTGCGGTCGAGCTGCTCGATGCGCTTGCCGTCGAACGCCGAGGTGTCGTTGCGAAACAGCAGGATCAAGCGGTCAGCGTCGTCGGTCTTGAAAACCGATTTGGCTTTGCCGCGGTAGAGTTCTTCACGTTTTTCCATGATGGGCTCCGCTTGCTAAGTAGGTGGGCTAGGCGATGTGTCGCCAGTCGAGCCCTGAATCTTGATCGGCCAGTTGCAGCCAGTCCGGGTCGCACCCGAGGGTGTCGACAAAACATTGCCGGGCCAGCTGCGGCAGGTTGTTCTTGCTGCTCAGATGGGCCAGGACCAGGTGTTGCAGGCCTTGCCAGCCCAACTCAGACACCAGGAATGCCGCCTGGTGGTTGTTCAGATGTCCCAGTTCACCGCCCACCCGCTGCTTCAGGAAGTACGGGTAGTGACCGCGAGCGAGCATGTCACGGCAATGGTTGGACTCGATCATCAGCGCATCGAGGTCCCGATAGCCGTCCAGCACCTTGTTGCAGTATGAGCCCAGGTCGGTCAACAGGCCGAAGCGCCGCTCACCGTCGCTGAAAACGTACTGCGTCGGTTCCTGTGCATCGTGGGCCACGGCAATGACGTCGATGCTCAGTGCGCCGATCTGCAGTTGCTCGCCGCCAGCCAGAAGGCCAGCCGGTTCAATCGGTTTGCGCATCCCGCGCTGGGTCCCGCGACTGAGGTAGACAGGCAGATTGTAGCGCCGAGACAGCAAACCCACGCCATGCACGTGGTCGGCATGTTCGTGGGTCACGAGTATCGCGCTCAACTGCGCAGGGTTCACACCCAGGCGCAGCAGGCGTTTTTCGGTTTCCCGCAGGGAGAAACCACAATCCACCAGCACATACGTATCAGCGCTGGCTATCAGCGTGCCGTTCCCTTGGCTACCGCTGCCGAGAACGGCAAAACGCATGTGATCAGCCCAGGTTGTCCTGAATCACGCTCAACACTTTGCGCGCCACTTCTGCCGGCGCCACGGTGTTGATGTTTTTCTCGACGGTGACCTGGACGTTCTCGCCTACCTTGCTCAGGCGAACCTGATAACGCTCGGCACGGGCTTCAACTTCTTCCTTGCTCGGCGCGCTGCCGAACAGGCTGCTGAAGAAGCCAGGCTTCTCGTCTTTCTTCTCGGCTTTTTCGGAGAGATTGATGTAGTACAGGCCCAGGCTGCGGTTGATGTCTTCAACGCGCCATTCGCCCTGTTCCAGCGCACGACCAACGCTCGACCAGGCACGATCCAGGTCATTGCCGACGTTCAGAACCGGGTTGCCGCTGCCGTCTTCGCTCAGGCTGACACGACTCGGCGTATCGAAATCACGCGAAGCCAGCATGGAAACCGAACCGCCCTTTTCCGAGATGCGGCTCATGCTCGCGAGCATGTCGTCGACCAGTGCCGCGTCCAGGCCAGTGTTGACCGAACGGTTGGTGAAGGCCACGTCGGCGGTGCTGCCGGCAGGACGCTCGGCGCTGACCACGTAGATTTCGCTGGTGTTGCGCTGAACGCCCGGCTCGATACGCACTCGAACGCGGGTTTCGCTGTCGGTGCTGACGCCAGCGGAACTCAGGCGCTTGGCCATCGCTGCCGACAGTTCGTCGGAACGCTGCCAGGTGGTGGTGAATTCACCGGTTTGCGGCTTCTGTTCGTCCAGACGGAAACCGTTGTCCTGGAAGAACTGTATCGCCACTGGCCAGGCTTCGGCAGGTGGATTCTGGGCCAGGATCGAGCGCGAATCACCGCTCTTCTGCAGCGAGTAGGCGCTGGCGTCAGCCGATGCCGTCAGTGGCTGCGGACGCGGCACGATGTATTCGCCTTTGGCGGTGTCATCAGCCACGTTGCGCGGGATCGGCAGCAGCGGATCCAGACGCTTGGCGGTGCTGACATCCGTTGGCAGTTGCATAGGTGCAGTCTGTTGCGCTTCCAGGTAATCGCTACCACGGTCACGGAAATAACCTTCCGGGCCCCAGACCCATCCACAGCCACTGGTGCTGGAGATAATCAAGGCAAGTGCGGAAAGTCCGGCCAATCGCTTCATGCGTAGTGCTTCCTCAATTAAACCAGTACGCCGGACTGGCGCATGGCCTGCCGCAGCGGTTCGTGACAGGCAGCGCTGAGCCAAGTGAGCGGCAGACGGATACCGTCCGGCATCAGGCCCATTTCATGCAGCGCCCATTTCACGGGGATAGGGTTGGATTCGATAAACAGGGTTTTATTGAGCGGCATCAGCTTTTCGTGAATTGCGCGGGCCGTGACGGCGTCGCCTTTCAGGGCAGCGTTGCACAGGTCGCTCATGTCGCGTGGGGCGACGTTGGCGGTGACCGAGATGTTGCCTTTGCCGCCGAGCAGGATCAGCTCGACTGCGGTGGCGTCGTCACCGGACAGCACCAGGAAGTCTTTGCTGACGCCGTCGATGATGGCTTTGGCGCGGGCCAGGTCGCCGGTGGCTTCCTTGATGCCGATGATGTTTTTCACGGTCGACAGGCGGATCACGGTTTCGGTCAGCATGTCGCAGGCGGTACGGCCCGGCACGTTGTACAGGATCTGCGGGATGTCGACGGCTTCGGCGATGGCCTTGAAGTGCTGGTACAAGCCTTCCTGGGTCGGCTTGTTGTAGTACGGCGTCACCAGCAGGCAAGCATCGGCGCCGGCGGTCTTCGCATTGGTGGTCAGCTCGATGGCTTCGCGCGTCGAATTGGCGCCGGTACCGGCGATCACCGGAATGCGCCCTGCCACCTGCTTCACCACGTAACGAATCACTTCGATGTGCTCGTTCACGTCAAGGGTGGCCGATTCACCTGTAGTGCCGACGGCCACGATCGCGTGGGTGCCGTTCTGCAGGTGAAAGTCCACCAGTTTGCTCAGGCTGTCCCAGTCGAGACGACCTTGTGCATCCATGGGTGTGACCAGTGCCACCATACTGCCCGCAATCATGCAACCGCTCCTGCCGGAAAAAGAGAGCGGTAATGGTACTGGCGCCAAGATGCTTGTACAAGCAAAGTACTGCGCTGCTGCCATTCCCCTTGGCGCTGCTTTTCGCTACCCTTCAGGCTTTGATCGGTACTGATAAGCTCGCACGTCGGGTTTGAGCCTCCATTTTCGGCATCACAAGCCCCGATCCAGCGTTGCCACCCCTCGCTCCTGCCTTGATGGAGCACGTTGCAACCTTCGGCCCGGGTTTTTTGAATTCGCATCCGCAGGCTCGCCCCCGGTAGTAAAAGCCCGTAAAAGTATCGACCGCTCATCGCTTTAGGAATGCTGCATGTCCACCCCCACAGTTCGCGAACAATTCCTTGTCATCAGTGCCCTCGGCGCCAACCCCATGGAGCTGACTAACGTCCTGTGCCGCGCCAGCCATGAAAACCGCTGCGCCGTGGTCACTTCTCGCCTGACCCGTCATGGCGAGTGCAGCGCGTTGATCCTCGAAATCTCCGGCAGCTGGGACGCCTTGGCGCGCCTTGAAGGCAGTCTGCCAGGCCTTGCCAAGAAGCATGCATTCACCGTTAACGTGGTGCGCAGCGCGGCGCTGGAGAATCGTCCTCAGGCTTTGCCTTACGTCGCTTATGTCAGCTCGGCCTATCGCTCGGACATCATCAACGAGCTGTGCCAGTTCTTCATGGACCACAACGTCGAGCTGGAAAACCTGACCTGCGACACGTATCAGGCGCCGCAAACCGGCGGCACCATGCTCAACGCCACGTTTACCGTGACCTTGCCGGCCGGCGTGCAGATCAGCTGGTTGCGCGATCAGTTCCTGGATTTCGCCGACGCGCTGAACCTGGACGCACTGATCGAACCGTGGCGCCCACAAAACCCAATGTAAGGAAGCTTTCATGGCCGTTGCCATCGACCAACCGGTTGCCGACTTCGAAGCACCCGCCACCAATGGACAGACCGTCAGCCTCGCGGGCCTTAAAGGCAAGCAAGTGGTGATCTACTTCTATCCGAAGGACAGCACGCCGGGCTGCACCACTCAGGGCCAGGGCTTTCGCGATCAGCTTGACGCCTTTAAAGCGGCAAACACCGAAGTCTTCGGTGTTTCGCGTGACAGTCTGAAATCCCACGAGAACTTCAAGGCCAAGCAAGCGTTCACTTTCGAGCTGATCAGCGACAAGGAAGAAGCGCTCTGCCAGCTGTTTGATGTGATCAAGCTGAAGAAGCTGTATGGCAAGGAATACATGGGCGTTGATCGCAGCACATTCCTGATTGATAAGGACGGAGTGCTGCGTCAGGAATGGCGCGGTGTGAAGGTGCCGGGGCATGTGGATGCGGTGTTGGCGGCTGCACAGGCGTTGAACAAGGCCTGAGTTTTATCGTCGTCTGTTCGGACGCTATCGCGAGCAGGCTCGCTCCCACGGTTGACCGAGTTGGCCAGCCTGACGCGATCCGATGTGGGACCGGGCCTGCTCGGGAGCCGCCACCTGCCCCACTGCCTCATCCCGGCTGACTGCTAAAGCAACGGCGCCACCACCGGCTCCTTGCGCGGCCAGGCATCCAGCACAGCCTTGAACAGCGTCGCCAGCGGAATCGCAAAGAACACCCCCCAGAATCCCCACAACCCGCCAAACAACAGCACCGCACAGATAATCGCCACCGGATGCAAATTCACCGCCTCCGAAAACAGCAGCGGCACCAGCACATTCCCGTCCAGCGTCTGGATAATCCCGTAGACCGCCATCAGGTAAATGAACTGATCGCTCCAGCCCCATTGGAACAGCGCGATCAGCATGACCGGGACCGTCACCACCACTGCGCCGACGTAAGGCACCACCACCGACACCCCCACCAGCAATGCCAGCAACGCCGCGTAGTTGAGCCCCAGTACGACGAACCCGATGTAGGTCACACCGCCGCAGATGAAAATCTCGATGACTTTGCCGCGGATGTAATTGGCGATCTGTCGGTTCATTTCATGGGCTACACGGGTGATCAATGCCCGTTCACGCGGCAGGTAGCCGCGCACCCACTGACCGATCATCTCGCGGTCCTTGAGAAAGAAGAACACCAGGATCGGCACCAGCACCAGGTAGATCATGATGTTCACCAGCAGAGGCAGACTCGACAGCGAGAACGTCAGTGCCCACTGACCGAACTTTCCGATCTCGCCCCGCGCCACTTCGATGGCCTGCAACACCTGCTCGTCCGACACCAGGTGCGGATAGCGTTCGGGCAGCAGCAACAGCAGCGATTGCCACTTGGCCAGCATCCCGGGCAGTTCGTTGAACAGCGTGATCAACTGATGCCAGAGCAACGGCACCACGACAATAATGAACACCAGCAAAACGCCCATGAACAAGGCGAAGACCAACCCCACCGCGACCCCACCGGGCATGCGCAGGCGTTCGAGGGTAACGACCAGGCCCTGCATCAGATACGCCAGCACCATCCCGGCCAGCACTGGCGCGAGCATGCCGCCCAACGTCAGTACGGCGGTAAAGGCCAGAAACAGCAGCACCGCCAGCACCACGGCTTCTTCATCGGAAAAGTAGCGCTGAATCCAGTCGCGTAACACCTTGAACATCAATAATCCTTAGAAATGAACGCAGCAGGTTTCAGGCTTTTTTCAACCAGTAGCGGTAAACACCCGCCTCATCTTCTTCGCGAAGCAGCGTATGACCGGCCAATCGGGCAAAGGTGCGAAAGTCGCGCTGGGAACCCGCATCGGTGGCGATGACCTTGAGCACCGCGCCACTGGCCAGTCGATTCAGCTCCAGCTTGGCCTTGAGCAATGGCAGCGGGCAATTCAGGCCACTGGCATCCAGTTCGGCGTCATGGGTTACAGCATCGGTCATTGCATCGCTCCGGGTCAGGTGGTGGAGTTGCCTAGAATATCTGGTCCCAGGCCAAGTGTCCGGCTACAGTAAGGTCTTTGTCGACTAAGGCTTTGTGCATGACTTTTTTGCGCCCTACCCTGCTGACGCTCGCTTGCCTGCTCGCCTCACCGGGCTTCGCCGACGACTTGCCGTCACTCGGCGACGCCAGTTCTGCCATTGTCTCGCCGCAACAGGAATATCAACTGGGCCGTGCGTGGCTCGCGCTGTTGCGCAGCCAGGTCTCGCAGCTCAACGATCCGCAGCTCAAGGATTACGTCGAATCCAGCGTTTACCGCCTGGTGGAAACCAGCCAGGTCAATGACCGGCGCCTGGAGTTCATCCTGATCAACAGCCCGCAGCTCAACGCCTTTGCGGCGCCGGGCGGGATTGTCGGGGTCAACGGCGGTCTGTTCCTCAATGCGCAGACCGAGGGCGAATACGCTTCGGTACTGGCGCACGAATTGGCTCACTTGTCGCAACGCCACTTTGCCCGAGGCGTGGAAGCCCAGCAGCGCATGCAAGTGCCGATGATGGCGGCTCTGTTGGCCGGGATCGTCATTGCTGCTGCCGGTGCCGGTGATGCCGGGATCGCGGCGATTGCGGGCACTCAGGCGGCGGCGATTCAGGAGCAACGACGTTTCTCGCGCCAGAACGAACAGGAAGCCGACCGTATCGGCATCCTCAATCTGGAAAAGGCCGGTTATGACCCGCGGTCGATGCCGACCATGTTCGAGCGGTTGATGCGTCAATACCGCTTTGACGCCAAGCCACCAGAATTCCTGCTGACTCACCCGGTGACCGAATCGCGGATCGCCGACACCCGCAACCGCGCCGAACAGGCCAAAGCGGGCGGCGTCGAAGACACCATGCGCTATCAGCTGATTCGTGCACGCGTTCAGCTGGTCTATGAAGAAACCCCAGGCTTGGGCGCCAAGCGCTTTCGCGCGCAGCTCGACGAGAACCCGAAAAATGACGTCGCTCGTTATGGCCTGGCAATCGCCCAGATCAAGGGCGGCCAGTTGAATGAAGCTCGTGAGAACCTCAAGCTGCTGCTGGCCAAATCACCGAACGAGATCATCTACAACCTGGCGCAGGTCGACCTGGATATCACCAACAATCGCCTGCCCGATGCTCAAGCACGGGTTGACCGGATGCTCACCCAGTACCCTGGCAACTATCCATTGAACCAGGTGCGTGTCGATCTGTTGTTGAAACAAAACCGCGCCGCCGATGCGGAAAAGGCGCTCGAAGGCCTGCTGAAATCGCGCCCGGACGATCCGGACGTGTGGTATCAGGTGGCCGAGACTCGCGGCCTGTCAGGCAACATCATCGGTCTGCATCAGGCTCGCGCGGAGTACTTCGCCCTGGTTGGCGACTATCGCCAGGCCATTCAGCAACTGGACTTCGCCAAGCGCAAGGCCGGCACCAACTTCCCGTTGTCGTCGCGTATCGACGCCCGGCAACGTGAGTTGATGGAGCAGGAACGGATGGTCAAGGACATGATGGGCTGACCTGCTTGCGGAACATAAAACGCAGACACAAAAAAACCGCCTCTTTCGAGGCGGTTTTTCATTCAGCCGACAACCGGTTTATTCAGCCAGTTTGAAGGTGATGAAGCTGGCACGACCTTGACGCAGAACTCGCATGGACACCGATCGATTCTTCGGCAGTGCCTTGGCGATTTCAGCGAACTCCTTGCTATCGTTGATTGCCTGGTTGTTCAGGTGAGTGATCACATCATTTGGCTGCAAGCCGATGAGCGATGCAGGACCGTCCTGAACTTCCTTGATCACCACACCACCTTTGAGGTCGTAGGCTTTCTTCTGCTCAGCAGTCAGATCGGCGACGGCGACGCCCAGACGATTGCTGTTGGTTTCAACACCGGACTTGAGTTTCGAGTCCAGCTCTTTACCTTCGTCAGGGATCGCGCCGACCGTCAGTTCGACATTCTTGCGCTTGCCGTCGCGGATCACTTCAAGGTTGGCCTTCGCGCCTTCCTTGAGTGCGCCCACCAGGTGCGGCAGATCGGCAGACATAACGATTGGCTGACCGTTCATGCTCAGGATCACGTCGCCGACTTGCAGATCACCCTTGGCAGCCGGGCCATCTTCCTGGATCTGAGCCACCAGCGCACCGGCCGGCTTCTCAAGACCGAACGACTCGGCCAGATCCTTGCTCACTTCCTGGATCACCACACCCAACCAGCCACGGCTGACTTTACCGCCACTTTTCAGCTGGTTGGATACGTCCAGGGCCACGTCGATAGGGATCGCGAACGATACGCCCATGAAGCCACCGGAGCGGGTGTAGATCTGCGAGTTGATCCCGACCACTTCACCGGCCAGGTTGAACAGCGGACCACCCGAGTTACCCGGGTTGATGGGCACGTCGGTCTGGATGAACGGCACATAATTTTCGTTCGGCAGGCTACGACCGACAGCGCTGACGATGCCTTGGGTCACGGTATGGTCGAAGCCGAACGGCGAGCCGATCGCTACGACCCATTGGCCGGCCTTCAGGTCCTGGGATTTACCCAGTTTCAGGACTGGCAGGTCCTTGCCTTCGATTTTCAGCAGCGCCACATCGGAACGTGGGTCGGTGCCTATCAGCTTGGCTTTCAACTCACTGCGGTCGGAGAGACGAACGAGAATTTCGTCGGCATCGGCGATCACGTGGTTGTTGGTCAGGATGTAGCCGTCCGGCGAGATGATAAAGCCCGAGCCCAGGGACTGCGCTTCACGCTGGCGATCACCGCGAGGCGAGCGCGGTTGCGGCATGCCCCGTTCGAAAAAATCGCGCAGCGCGGGTGGCAGGCCTTCAAGGTCGGGCATCTGGTCAGACACTCTGCGGTCCGGCAGCTTTTGCGTGGTACTGATGTTCACCACCGCGGGCGAGGCCTGCTCGACCAACTGGGTAAAGTCAGGCAATTCAACTGCTTGAGCAGTGACCGCCTGACCGAGCACCAGCACGGTGGCGAAAATGGACAGATAAGACTTCAAGCGTGGTATCGACATACGGCTCCCGTTACGACGAGCATGGTTAAGCGATATGGAGCAAGGAACACCGGGAAAGATACGCCGGTATTTTTGTTCCGGGAACAACAAAACAAGGCCAGAGCCGTGAGGCTCTGACCTATAGAAAAATTCAGGTTTTTTTGCAAATTGAAATGCTCACCAAACATTTCGATATCAGCTCACTACTTGGTTGCAGTGGCATCGGAGCGCATGGACAGCGCAATCCGTTCAGCAGTACCTATTGGAATCTCACCGACCACGGTCACCATCATCTCGCCTTGAGGGGTCGTCAAGCGCCGAGAAACAGCAACGGTTGGGCCTAACTGGGTGCGGGTGTCGGTAACGGTGGCACCATTCAACGGCTCAAGGAACACCGAAAACCGCGCCAGACCATCGTCGTACATCAGACTGGTGACCTGGGTTTTGGTCTCCGTATCTTTATGGGTGCTGCTGCTGGTCAGCTCGAAACCGGGCGGGAGCCAGTCCGAATGCCAGACTTGGGCGGCCTTGACGGCGGAAGCCTTGTCGCTGTCGAGTTTGACCACCTTGCAATCCTCGCCTGCCTGCAAGTCGCGGTCAGACGGCACGTTGTCGGTATTCAGCTGGGTGAACTGGAAACGCTCAAGCAACTGCCCTTTGTCATTCAGTAGCAATGACTTCAACGGCAAGCCGGTTTCCTTATCAAGGTGCAGCTCAAAACCGTAGCGATGCTGGTCACGTGGCTTCAATGAAATAATCACTGCCGCACGCCCAGCCACACGCGACTTGCCAATGACGGCAAGCTCATACCAATTCTTCAACTTTTGTGGATCGAGTGCACGAGCAGCGGAGTTGGGAGAGTCCCCAAGCCCTGCTATCAGGACGCCGCTGACGCATTGAGTATGCCCATCAATGCGAACGACTTCCTGTGCTGAGCCGTCGAGCTGCAGTAAACGCTCACGGACCTTGCCATCCTGGACACGGTGCCAGATGTTATGGGTAGAAAAGCTACCGTTACGCTCGTAAACGAAAGTGCCGTAAAAGCTTTGCTGTTGCTCGGCCTGACCAAGACGGGTCAACCAGTCCTGGGCTTCATCGGCGTGGGCTGGAACAATGAACCAGCCACCGAGCAGAAGCGAAAGTAGAGGTATGGCGCGCATGATCCTCCTTAACGGTTTTCCAGGCTTGCTGCACGAGCGTAAGGCAGAGCGCTCTCAGTACCTTTCAGTGCAGCCTGTTGAGCATGTTGGCGCAAGTAGCCTGGCAGACGCTGATCGTGCCAGCCTGGTTGACCTTGCAATACGCCGTTGGCCATAGGGCCAGTGGCTTCCGAACTCTCATTGTAGCCTGCCAATACAGCTGGACCCTTGACCTGAGGAACGGCCAGACCCGGTTGACTGGATTGCTGGGCAAGTTCGACACCCGCGATCTCGTCCTGGTTGTACAAACGCACACCTGCCAGTACGGCAACGGTCACCGAAGCAGCGACAGCCAGTCGACCCAGGCTGCGCCATGGACCACGGGAGGCTTTTGCCGGTACGGCTTCGTCGGCCAAAGCAGCAGAAACTGCCGCGGCGATGTCCAGACGAGGAAGCAGCAGATCCTTGTGCATAACTGCCCGAGCGATTTGATAACGAGCCCAGGTTTCACGGGTTTCTACATCGTCAAAGGCATTTAATACCCGACGCAATTCCAGTTCGTCCGCTTCGTTATCCATCACTGCGGACAGCGATTCCTGCAGGGCTTCACGACTCATGGCGTTCCTCTCTTGGCTATCGCCGCTGTCTCAGTTTTCCTGCAACAACGGCTGCAGGGCTTTATCGATGGCCTCCCGAGCGCGGAATATCCGGGAGCGCACGGTACCCACCGGACATTGCATGACTGCCGCAATGTCCTCGTAACTCAGACCATCGAATTCACGTAAAGTTAAAGCTGTACGCAAATCTTCTGGCAGTTGCTGAATGGTTCGATGGACGGTGCCTTCGATCTCATCCCGCAGCAATGCACGCTCTGGCGACTCGAGATCCTTGAGGCCATGATCGCCATCGTAGAACTCTGCATCTTCGGAACTGACATCGCTATCCGGCGGCCGGCGGCCGCGTGAAACCAGATAATTCTTCGCCGTGTTGATGGCGATGCGGTAAAGCCACGTATAAAACGCGCTATCTCCGCGAAAGTTTCCAAGTGCGCGGTAGGCCTTGATAAAGGCTTCCTGTGCCACATCCTGGGCTTCATGGGTGTCGTGCACGAAACGCACGATCAACCCGAGAATTTTGTGCTGGTATTTCAGCACTAGCAGATCGAAAGCCCGCTTGTCGCCGCGTTGAACGCGCTCGACGAGCTGCTGATCCTCTTCCTGGGTTAGCATGAACACTCCTCGATAAGCTCGGAGGAGGCTTGCATAACTAAACGACCAGACTTGCAAACATAGACTCGGGCTTTTCGCAAAAGTTCTCCCCCTCCAAGCAAGTTTCCTGCGGGCTCTGTTTTGGCACGCACGAAAAGCGCAGCTCGGCATGACCCGGCTGCGCGAATAATCTTGTCATCGGATTCACTGGCCAGGACCAAAACGCAAGTCCCCCTCCTGAAACCGACACTGTCCTTCTTTTCAGGCACCGTCTATTGATCTTGGGCCTTTGGCAAAAGTTCCAAATATTTATAGCCGGGCGAAAGCGACATTGTGCAACCCTGGACAGAAAAAGACTGTTAAATCGTTGATACAGTCACCTTGTCGCCGAACCGGCCGAAAAATCATCCGACGAAGCGTCAGGTATTTTCCGTCACAGTAGTTTCACAATGCCATATGCGCTCGGGTATTGTGCCGCTCCCCCCTCTATATACTAGTGGGCTGTGTGGCTGCCTTGACTCGCCGTTCCACGAGTCTTGCGCCAACCCCGACCCGGGTCGCTTTGAGCGGAATCCTGAAATGAGCCAACAGTTTCAACACGATGTTCTGGTCATTGGCAGCGGCGCTGCCGGTTTGAGCCTTGCGCTGACCTTGCCCGGTCATTTGCGCATTGCCGTACTGAGTAAAGGCGACCTCGCCAACGGCTCGACTTTCTGGGCCCAGGGCGGCGTTGCTGCCGTTCTGGACGACACCGATACTGTCGAATCCCACGTCGATGACACCCTCAATGCCGGCGGTGGCCTCTGCCACGAAGACGCCGTGCGCTTTACCGTCGAGCACAGTAAAGAAGCCATCCAGTGGCTGATCGATCAAGGCGTACCGTTTACCCGCGATGAACAATCCGGCACTGAAGACGGTGGATTCGAGTTTCACCTGACCCGGGAAGGCGGTCACAGCCATCGGCGCATTATTCATGCGGCCGATGCCACCGGCGCGGCGATCTTCAAAACCCTGCTCGCCCAGGCCAGACTCAGACCGAATATCGAACTGATGGAACAGCGGGTCGCCATCGACCTGATCACCGAAAAACGCCTGGGCCTGGAAGGCGATCGCTGCCTGGGTGCTTACGTGCTGAATCGCAGCACCGGCGAAGTCGACACGTACGGTGCACGATTCGTCATCCTGGCATCCGGCGGCGCAGCCAAGGTCTACCTCTACACCAGCAACCCCGACGGCGCCTGCGGTGACGGCATTGCCATGGCATGGCGTTCCGGCTGCCGGGTGGCCAACCTGGAGTTCAATCAGTTCCACCCGACCTGCCTTTATCACCCGCAAGCCAAGAGTTTCCTGATCACTGAAGCCCTGCGCGGCGAAGGCGCACACCTGAAGCTGCCCAACGGCGAACGCTTCATGCAGCGTTTCGACCCGCGTGCCGAACTCGCGCCCCGGGACATCGTCGCCCGTGCCATCGACCATGAGATGAAGCGCCTGGGTGTCGACTGCGTCTATCTGGACATCAGCCACAAGCCAGAAGCGTTCATCAAGACTCACTTCCCGACGGTGTATGAACGCTGCCTCGAGTTTTCCATCGACATCACCAAACAACCGATCCCGGTGGTTCCGGCGGCGCACTACACGTGCGGCGGTGTGATGGTCGATCAGCACGGTCGCACCGACGTGCCGGGGCTGTATGCCATTGGCGAAACCAGTTTCACCGGCCTGCACGGTGCCAACCGCATGGCCAGCAACTCGCTGCTGGAGTGTTTTGTCTATGCCCGTTCGGCCGCGGCGGACATTCTGGAACAGCTGCCGCAGGTGTCGGTTCCGATCGCCCTGCCCGTCTGGGATGCCAGTCAGGTCACCGACTCCGACGAAGACGTGATCATTGCGCACAACTGGGATGAACTGCGGCGATTCATGTGGGACTACGTAGGCATCGTGCGCACCAACAAGCGCTTGCAACGCGCGCAGCACCGCGTGCGGCTGTTGCTGGACGAGATCGACGAGTTCTACAGCAACTACAAGGTCAGTCGCGATTTGATCGAGTTGCGCAACCTGGCCCAGGTGGCGGAGCTGATGATTCGGTCAGCCATGGAGCGCAAGGAAAGTCGCGGCCTGCATTACACCCTCGACTACCCGAACATGCTACCCGTTGCGCTGGACACTATTCTGGTGCCGCCCACCTACGTCGACTGAATGTAAGCCTGACCCGCAGGCGCCGGTGCACATCCGCCGCCTGCGAGTCGTGGGGAACGCAGATTGATCTGACTCGCCGCTCGCCTCGCAGTCGAAAACGCAGCACCACCATCAGCGGTAACGCCAGGCTGTCCGGCCTTAGCTGCACGGGCTGCCAACCTGAGGCCTGATTCCACAACTGCCAGCCGTCGGCATCGCGCCGCAAACCGCGAAATGCCTGTGGATGCGTAAGCAAAATCAGGCGTGGCAGCAGCCAGATTCCGTGAACCACACACAGCGTCATGCCGAGCAGACTGGCCCAGAGCGGTAAGGAGAGCAGAAACAAAGAACCCAGCGCGAACAGCTGGGCCATAAGATACGCCGCCAGCAACTGCCGTGAGGCATGCCAGCGGCATTCGAACGCATTACTTGGGCTGGACACGATCCAGGATCATGCGAACCATGCGCTGAAGCTCCGGATCTTCCGATTCGGCGCGTTCCATGAACCAGCCGAACATGTCCTGGTCTTCGCATTCAAGCAGATTGCGGTAGCACTCGCGATCTTTCTGGTTGAGGTGCGGGTAGACCTCCTTAACGAACGGCACCAGCAACACGTCAAGCTCAAGCATGCCGCGGCGGCTGTGCCAGTAGAGGCGATTCAGTTCAACATCTTCGACCATGGAGCGCTCCTCAAATAGGCGGCAAGTATACAGCCCCGGCCCCGGTCGAACACTCGGCTTTGGTCGGGCGCCATCGACCTTTGTGAACTACCCATTTCGAGAGCGCCCCCTTATGATGTCCCCCAGACTCTTTACCCTGCGATGACCCATGGCCGATTCTGCTTTTTTCTGCACCCTGTCCCATGAAGGCGTTCTTGCAGTCCGCGGTGCGGACGCCAGCAAATTCCTGCAAGGCCAATTGACCTGCAACCTCAATTACCTGAGCGATACCCAGGCCAGCCTCGGCGCACGCTGCACGCAGAAAGGCCGGATGCAATCGAGTTTCCGCATCGTGCTGGAAGGTGACGGCGTGCTGCTGGCGATGGCCAGCGAGCTGCTTGAGCCGCAGTTGGCGGACCTGAAAAAGTACGCCGTGTTCTCCAAATCCAAACTGACCGATGAAAGCGCCGCCTGGGTCCGCTTCGGACTCGATCATGGCGATGCTGCACTGAGCAGCCTGGGTCTTGAGTTGCCAGCAGACACCGACAGCGTCGTGCGTCATGAAAGTCTGATCGCCATTCGTGTCTCGCCGGACCGCGCCGAACTGTGGGTCGCCGCCGATCAGGCCGACCTCATCAAAAGCAAGCTGTCCGCCCTGCTGTCCGAAGGCACTCTGAATCAATGGCTGCTGGGCCAGATCCGCGCAGGGATCGGCCAGGTCATGCCGAGCACCCGCGAGCTGTTCATCCCGCAGATGCTCAACCTGCAAGCCGTCGGTGGCGTGAGTTTCAAAAAGGGTTGCTACACCGGCCAGGAAATCGTCGCGCGCATGCAGTACCTGGGCAAACTCAAGCGTCGCTTGTATTGCTTGACGTTGGATGCCAGCGAATTGCCCGAGCCCGGCACGCCACTGTTTTCCCCGTCACACGGCAGTTCTATCGGCGAAGTGGTGCTGGCCGCCAGCGCCGGGAAAAACATTGAACTCCTGGCCGTGCTGCAAGCCGAAGCAGCAGAAGGTGGTGACATTCATCTGGGCACCCTCGAAGGGCCGGCCCTGCACCTGCTCGACCTGCCTTATCAACTGGATCGCGATCGCGAAATCCAGCGTTAACCGCAGCACTTGTTGTAACACCCTAGAGAAAAGAAATGAGCGAGCTGGCGGATAAGGTCCAACAGGATTTGGTTGAGGCCATCGATAACGATGACCTGGTTCTGCCAACGTTACCGGAAGTGGCCCTGCAGATTCGCAAGGCCGCTGAAGACCCGGAAGTCAGTGTCAGCACCCTGAGTAAAGTGATCGGCCGTGACACGGCGTTGTCGGCGCGTCTGATCAAAGTGGTCAATAGCCCGCTGCTGCGCGCGACCCAGGAAGTGACTGACCTGCACACGGCGATCACGCGGTTGGGCGTCAACTACAGCAGTAATCTGGCGATCGGCTTGGTGATGGAGCAAATTTTCCACGCCCGCTCTGAAGTGGTGGCGCAGAAAATGCGCGATGTCTGGCGTAAAAGCCTGGAAATCGCCGGCGTCAGCTACGCGCTGTGCCGCAGTTACACACAACTCAAACCGGATCAGGCAGCCCTTGGCGGGCTGGTGCATCAGATTGGCGTACTGCCTATCCTGACCTACGCCGAAGACCACTACGAATTGCTGTCTGATGCGGTCAGCCTCAACCATGTCATCGATCGCATTCATCCCTTGATCGGCGACAAACTGCTCAGGGTCTGGGAATTCCCGGAAATGCTGGTGCAGTTGCCGGGGTTGTACCTGGACTTCAAGCGCCAGTCCGAGCGGGTCGATTATGTCGATCTGGTTCAGGTGGCCAGCCTGTATTGCCACAAGGACACCGACCACCCGCTGGCCCGTATCGATGCGTTCAGCGTGCCGGCGTTCAAGAAACTGGGGATCGACCCGGAGAATGAGGCGATGTGCCGGGATCTGGAAGAGTCGCGGTCGATGTTTTACTGATCTTTGTGGCGAGGGGGCTTGCCCCCTCGCCACAGGTAAAGTGTTCACTCCCCCGCAATAAAACTCACCCGCACCTTCAACCCCGCCGACTCACCATCGTGCAGGCTGATCTGCGCCAGGTGCGCGCGACAAATCTCACCGACAATCGCCAACCCCAGCCCGGACCCGGCCACTTGCTGGTTGCGCCGGTAAAAGCGCTCGAACACCCGATCCCGCTCATCAACGGGAATTCCCGGCCCGTCATCCTCGACCTCCAGCACCGCCGGCGCCGTGACCCGCAGAATCACATTGCCCCCCGGCGGCGTGTGAGCGAGGGCGTTGTCCACCAGGTTGCTCAGCAGTTCATTCAGCAACGTCGGTTCGCCGCGCAGCCACACTGGCTCGTCAGCCTCCAGCGCCAGGGCGACGCCGCGGGCATGTGCCAACGGCGCCATGGCCATGCCCAGCTCGCGCGCCAACTGACTCAGGTCCAACAACTGCGCGCCGCCCTCGGCAATCGCCCGGGCCCCGTTCTCTACCCGCGCCAGCGAAAGCAATTGATTGGCCAGGTGAGTCAGGCGATCCGTGCCTTGGGCAGCGGTTTCCAGGGTGCTGCGCCAGGTTTGCGGTTCGTTTGAACGCAGGCCCAGTTCGAGTCGCGCCTTGAGCGCCGCCAACGGCGTGCGCAGCTCATGGGCGGCATCGGCAATAAACTGCGCCTGCCGCTCGAACTGCCCGCGCAGTCGCTCGGTAAAGTGATTGAGTGCGCGCACCAGCGGCCACAACTCATGCTGCACTTCCACCAGTGGCAATGGCCGCAAATCATCCGACTGACGCTCTTCCACCGCCGTGCGCAAGCGCTCCAGCGGACGCAACGCCGCGCTGACCGCAAACCACACCATCAGCAACGCGCCGATGGCCAACATGCCCAAACGCAGCAACGTGTCCGCCGCCAGACTGCGAGCCATCGCGACCCGCGCCTCGTCGGTTTCTGCCACGCGGATTTCCGCCATGCCGTTCATGTTCGGCTCGCTCACCGGCTTGAGCAGGCTCACCACGCGCACATTCTGCCCTCGGTATTTAGCGTTATAGAAGCTCGCCAGCGCCGGATAGTCATCGGTACGCGGCGTTCCCGGGGGCGGCGGCGGGAGGTTTTCGTAACCGGAAATCAGTTTCTGATTGATGTCGTTGACCAGGTAAAAAATCCGCCCGGCGCTGTCGTAGGCGAAGGTATCGAGGGCCACGTAGGGCACGTCGGCGCTGAGGCTGCCATCGCGCTGGGACACGCCGGCGGCGATGGTCCGCGCCGACGCCAGCAGGGTCCGGTCATAGGCGGTGTCAGCGGCTTCGCGACCATTCCAGTACGCGCTCAAACCACTGGCCAACATTAACACCACCAACAACAGCGCCAGGTTCCACAACAATCGCCAGCGCAGGCTGCTGGGCTTATGCATCGCGGCTTTCCAGCAAATAGCCGAGGCCGCGGAAGGTCACGATAGCGACCGGTTGGCCATCCAGTTTCTTGCGCAGGCGGTGGACGTAGATTTCGATGGCATCCGGGCTCGCTTCTTCATCGAGGCCAAACACCTGAGCGGCCAGTTGCTCTTTGCTCATCACCCGACCGGGCCGGGCGATCAATGCCTCGAGGACCGCCTGCTCGCGAGAGGTCAGGGTCAGCAATTCTTCACCGAGGGTGAAGCGCCGAGTGTCCAGGTCATAGGCCAGCACGCCGCAGCGCTGCTGACGCTCACCGCCCAGCACGCTGCGCCGCAACAAGGCTTTGACCCGGGCCTCGAGTTCGGTCAGTTCAAAAGGTTTGGCCAGGTAATCGTCGGCGCCCAGGTTGAGCCCGTGCACCCGGTCCTTGACGTCGCTGCGTGCGGTCAGCATCAGCACCGGCAGGTTCTTGCCCCGGGCCCGCAGGCGCGCCAGCACTTCGAAACCATCCATGCGCGGCAGACCGACATCGAGGATCGCCACCGCGTATTCCTCGCTGCTCAAGGCCAGGTCGGCCGCCACGCCGTCGTGCAGCACATCCACGGTCAGCCCGGTGCTCTTGAGCGCCTGGGCGACACTTTCGGCGAGCTGCAGATGGTCTTCGACGAGCAGGACACGCATGGATCTTTACCTCATTCAGGGATGGTCGACGCCATTCTTTGGCGCGGAGTTTACAGCCGCATCCGCCGCTGTGAAGCCTGAAAACTGTGAAAGCCAACTGAAAGGTTAGCGAAAGGTTAGCCCGTTAGAGTCGCCCCACGGATGGTTTCGACTGCAGGCCACCCGATCGTGCTTTGAAATGTAGCTCCCGAAAAACGCCTCGATGCGTTTTCGCCAATAAGAACAATAACGAGGTACTGCACCATGCTGGCCAGACAGCTTCAGGTTTGCCCGTCCCACCCGTTTTTTCAATCCCTCTCGTTCACGTTTGTCAGCGCTCCTACCGGCTGCACGACGCGAATCCGCCGCACCTGAAACATCCCCAAAAACAAAAACTCCCGTGGAGACAACAATGAATCGATCACTGCGCCGTTTCGCCCTCGCCGCCAGCTGCATGCTGTTCGCCGGCCAACTGATGGCCGAGCCAAAACGCCCTGAATGCATCGCCCCGGCCTCGCCAGGCGGCGGTTTCGACCTGACCTGCAAACTGGCGCAAAGCGCGCTGGTGAACGAAAAACTGCTGACCAAACCGATGCGCGTGACCTACATGCCCGGCGGTGTCGGCGCGGTGGCGTACAACGCGGTAGTTGCTCAACGTCCGGCCGACGCCGGCACGCTGGTGGCGTGGTCCAGCGGTTCTCTGCTGAACCTGGCCCAGGGCAAGTTCGGTCGGTTCGATGAAACCAACGTTCGCTGGCTCGCCGCCGTCGGCACCAGCTATGGCGCCATCGCGGTAAAAAGCGATTCGCCTTACAAGACCCTCGATGATCTCGTGCAAGCACTGAAGAAAGATCCAAGCAAAGTGGTGATCGGCTCCGGCGGCACCGTCGGCAGCCAGGACTGGATGCAAACCGCGCTGATTGCCAAGGCCGCCGGGATCAACCCGCGTGACCTGCGTTACGTCGCCCTTGAAGGCGGCGGTGAAATCGCCACCGCCCTGCTCGGCGGCCACATCCAGGTCGGCAGCACCGACATCTCCGACTCCATGCCGCACATCCAGAGCGGTGACATGCGCTTGCTCGCCGTGTTCTCCGAGAAGCGCCTGGACGAGCCGGAAATGAAAGACATCCCGACCGCCAAGGAGCAAGGCTACGACATCGTCTGGCCAGTGGTTCGCGGTTTCTACCTCGGGCCAAAGGTCAGCGACGAAGACTACGCCTGGTGGAAAGACGCCTTCGACAAACTGCTGGCGTCCGAAGACTTCGCCAAGCTGCGCGATCAGCGTGAGCTCTTCCCGTTCGCCATGACCGGCCCGGAGCTGGACACCTACGTGAAGAAGCAGGTTGCGGACTACAAAGTGCTGGCCAAAGAGTTCGGCCTGATCCAGTGATCGCCTCTGTCTAGCGGCTGCGGCCCCGATTTGCGGGGCCGTGGCACAGGAGTTTCCCATGCTCTTACAACGCATTTTTGCTTCGGTGCTGTTGCTGGCCTGTGTTGGCCTGGCACTGATGGCCTGGCCGTACCAGGCGGCTTTTTCCTACGAACCGGTGGGCCCTCGCGCGTTTCCGCTACTGATGCTCGGTTTGATGGGGCTCGGCCTGCTGTACATGGTGTTTCGGCCGACGCCGATCATCCACAGCGACGATGACCCGAAACTGGACCGCGAAACGCTGATCAAGATCGGCATCTGTGTGGTGTTGTTGCTGGTGTTCGCCGGCACCTTCGAACCCCTGGGTTTCATCGTCGCCAGCATCCTGATCGGCGTCCCCATGGCTCGCCTGTATGGCGGCCGCTGGCTACCGAGCGCGGTGATCATCAGCCTGATGGCCATCGGTCTTTACCTGCTGTTCGACAAGTTGATGGACGTGCCACTGCCTTTGGGCGTACTCGACGTTCTGGAGAACTGATATGGATACTCTTGGCTATTTGGGTCAGGGCTTCGGCGTCGCGCTGACCCCGTATAACCTGGTGACCGCACTCTGCGGCACCCTGATCGGTACCGTGGTCGGCCTGTTGCCCGGCCTGGGCCCGATCAATGGCGTGGCGTTGTTGATCCCGATCGCATTCGCCCTGGGCCTGCCACCAGAGTCGGCTTTGATCCTGTTGGCGGCGGTTTACCTGGGCTGCGAATACGGCGGCCGGATCAGCTCGATTCTGCTGAACATTCCGGGCGAAGCGTCCACTGTCATGACCACCCTCGACGGTTATCCGATGGCCCGCAAAGGCATGGCCGGTGTGGCCCTGTCGTTGTCGGCATGGAGTTCGTTCATCGGTGCGTTCATCGCCACGTGCGGCATGGTGCTGTTCGCGCCGTTGCTGGCGAAATGGGCGATTGCCTTCGGTCCGGCAGAATATTTCGTGCTGATGGTGTTTGCGATCGTCTGTCTCGGCGGCATGGCCGGTGATCGTCCGCTGAAAACGTTCATTGCCGCGCTCATCGGTCTGTTTCTGTCGTGCGTCGGGATCGATGCCAACAGCGGCGTGTATCGTTTCACGGGAGACAACATCCATCTGACTGACGGCATTCAGTTCGTGGTGCTGGTGCTGGGCCTGTTCTCCATCAGCGAAATCCTCCTGCTGCTGGAGAAGACCCATCGCGGTCAGGAAGCGGTGAAAGCGACCGGCCGAATGATGTTCAACGTCAAGGAAGCTTCGGCGGTGTTCATGGTGAACATCCGTTGCGGCTTGCTGGGTTTCATCATGGGCGTGTTGCCAGGTGCGGGCGCGACCCTCGCCAGCGCCGTGGCCTACATGACCGAGAAGCGTATCGCCGGCGCCAAGGGCACCTTCGGCCAAGGTGACATGCGCGGCCTCGCCGCCCCGGAAACCGCCATCGGCGGTGCAGCCTGCGGTGCGCTGGTGCCCATGCTGACCCTCGGCGTTCCAGGTTCGGGGACCACAGCAGTGATGATCGGCGCGCTGTCGCTGTACAACATCACGCCCGGCCCGCTGTTGTTCCAGCAACAACCTGACATCGTCTGGGGCCTGATCGCCTCGTTGTTCGTCGCCAACGTCATGCTGGTGATCCTCAATATCCCGATGATACGCATCTTCACCCGCATCCTCGCCGTGCCGAACTGGGCGCTGGTGCCGGTGATCGCGATCATTACCGGGATCGGCGTCTACGCGGTGCACGCCACCACCTTCGACCTGTTCCTGATGATCGGCATCGGCATCTTCGGTTACATCCTGCGCAAGCTGGACTTCCCGTTGTCGCCCGTGCTGCTGGGCTTCATCCTCGGTGGCTTGATGGAGCAAAACCTGCGCCGTGCGCTGTCGATCTCCAACGGTGCGCTGGAGATCCTCTGGTCGAGCCCGATCACTTTCGGTGTCTGGGTACTGACCGCGATCATGCTGCTGATGCCGATCCTGCGGATCTGGCGCAAACGTTCGGCTGCTCAACGCGCCATCGCCGATGTCTGATCGACCACCTTTCAACGCCTGGTGGGGTACGCCGCTGGTCGGCGCGCTGGGCGGTTACCTGGCCAGTCTGGTCGGCTGGCCGCTGCCGTGGATGGTTGGCTCGTTGCTGGCGATCATCCTGGTGCGCTGCCTGACACCCTGGCAATTGGCGGAAATCCCTGGTGGCCGCAAGTGCGGCCAATGGATCGTCGGGATCGGCATCGGCCTGCATTTCACCCCAGTGGTGATGGAGCAGGTGTTGAGTCACTTCGGCCTGATTTTCTTCGGTGCGTTGATCACCAGCCTGTCCGCCGTGGTCGGGGTCTGGTTGATGCGGCGCACCGGGGAGGATCGCGCCACCGCGTTCTTTTCCAGCATGCCGGGTGGCTCCGGGGAGATGGTCAACCTCGGCGCGCGTAATGGCGCGGTGCTCAGTCGCGTGGCGGCTGGGCAAAGTCTGCGAGTGCTGGTCGTCGTGCTTTGCGTGCCGGCAGCCTTCAAGTATTTGCTGGGAAGCGGCACACCGATTTTTCATCCCTCCGCCGTCAATTGGTGGTGGCTGGCGCTTCTCTTCCCGGCGGGCGCCTTGGCGGCCTGGCTCTGGGAACGTCTTCGTCAACCCAATCCGTGGCTGTTCGGGCCGTTGCTGGTCAGTGCAACGGTGAGCATCGGTTGGGATTTGCACATCGGCTTGCCCCATGGCGGGAGCCAGATCGGCCAATGGCTGATCGGCAGCGGCCTGGGCTGTCATTTCAATCGGCAGTTTTTCCGCCGGGCGCCCTCTTTTATGGGACGGACCTTGGTCGGCACGATTTTGACCATGCTGATCGCTACGGCGGCGGCACTGGGCTTGAGTGCGCTGACGCATCTGGATCTGCGTTCGCTGACGCTGGGCATGATGCCTGGCGGCATTGCGGAGATGAGCCTGACGGCGGAGACCTTGCAACTGTCCGTCCCGCTGGTGACGGCGATGCAGGTGATGCGGTTGTTGTTTGTGTTGTTTCTGGCGGAGCCGTTGTTCAGGTATTGGAATCGCGAGCCTGAGTCAGACTGAGGACCGAGTCGCCTTCTTCGCGGGCAAGCCTCGCTCCTACAGATTCGCGCAGGACCTGTAGGAGCGAGGCTTGCCCGCGAAGCTTTTTTAGACTGGCGGCAACCGCCACTCAATCGGCGTTTCGCCATTCTGTTCAAGAAACTTGTTGGTCCGGCTGAAATGCCCGCACCCCAGAAAACCGCGATAAGCGGACAGCGGTGACGGGTGCACCGACGTCAGCACCAGGTGCTTGGTGGCATCGATGAGTTTCTGTTTGCTTTGGGCATGCGCGCCCCACAGCATGAACACCAGATGTGGTTGCTGTTGACTGACCACTTCAATAATTCGATCCGTGAAAAACTGCCAGCCCTTGTCCTTGTGCGCATTGGCGTTGGCGCGCTCGACCGTCATGGTGGTGTTGAGCATCAACACGCCTTGATCAGCCCAGCTCTGCAGATAGCCGTGGTTGGGGATGTCGATGTTCAGGTCGCGTTTCAGCTCTTTATAGATGTTTACCAGCGACGGTGGCGCCGGCACACCCGGTTGCACCGAGAAGCACAGCCCGTGGGCCTGTCCCGGGCCGTGATACGGGTCCTGACCGAGGATGACGACCTTGACCTTGTCCAGCGGCGTGGAGTTAAGGGCGTTGAAAATCATTGGGCCCGGAGGATAAATCTCCTTGCCCGCCGCGCGCTCCTGCTGCAGGAAATTACGCAACTCTGCCATGTAGGGCTGGTCGAATTCGGCACGTAGTGCCTCCTTCCAGCCCGGTTCGAGTTTGATACGGTCATCAGCAGTCATGGTTACATCCGGCAAAAACAATGGGGCGAACCCTAGGAAAGCCCACCACACTTGTCAATTGATCTGACGCAGATCCGGCACTTTCCTGTACAGCGATCATACTGAACGCTCAATTTCACTATCGAGGTCACGATGAATCTGCACTTCGAAGAACTCACCGGCACCGACGGTGCGCGCATTGGCATCGCCAGCCTGGATGCCGAAAAGTCGCTCAACGCCCTCTCCTTGCCGATGATCAATGCCCTGCGCGATCAGATGGACGCGTGGGCCAAGGATCCGCAAATCGTCTGCGTTCTGCTGCGCGGTAACGGCGCCAAGGCTTTTTGCGCCGGCGGCGAAGTGCGCAGTCTGGTCGAAGCCTGCCGCGCTCACCCCGGTGAAGTGCCGCCGTTGGCCGCGCACTTCTTTGCTGCGGAATATCGCCTGGACTTCAATCTGCATACCTACCCCAAACCGCTGATCTGCTGGGGCCATGGTTATGTGCTGGGCGGTGGCATGGGGTTGCTGCAAGGCGCAAGCATCCGGATTGTCACGCCGAGCAGCCGCCTGGCAATGCCGGAGATCAGTATCGGTCTGTATCCGGACGTTGGCGCCAGTTGGTTTCTGTCACGCCTGCCCGGCAAGCTCGGGCTGTTTCTGGGGCTGACCGGTGCACACATGAACGGTCGTGATGCGATCGACCTGGGCCTGGCTGACCGTTTCCTGCTCGATGAACAGCAAGAAGAGCTGATCGAAGGCTTGCTGCAACTGAACTGGCAGGAACAGACGCCAATGCAGCTCAACAGTCTGCTCAAGGCCTTGCAGCAGGAAGCCGTCGCGCAAATGCCCGCCGCGCAGTGGCTGCCTCGACGCCAGCAAATCGATGAACTGCTGGATATCAGCGATGTGCGCTGCGCCTGGAAAGCCATCAGCGCTCTGCGCGACCATTCGGATCTGCTATTAAGTCGAGCAGCGAAGACCATGACCGAAGGTTCGCCCCTGACCGCTCATCTGGTGTGGGAACAGATCGCCCGCGCCCGGCACATGTCATTGGCGCAGGTCTTTCAGATGGAATACACGATCAGCCTCAACTGCTGCCGTCATCCGGAGTTCAGCGAGGGGGTTCGGGCGCGGTTGATTGATAAGGACCAGAAGCCGCACTGGCACTGGCCTGACATCAATAACGTGCCGGATGCGGTGGTAGAGGCGCACTTTCATAAAGTCTGGGAAGGTCGGCATCCGTTGGCCGATCTGTCGGAATACTAAAAAATGTGGGAGCGAGCCTGCTCGCGAAGGGGGCGTGTCAGTCGACATTGATGTCGCCTGACCTACCACCTTCGCGAGCAGGCTCGCTCCCACAGGTATTGCGTTTAGTTGATGAGGTTAACGACGGCCACCCCGGCCATCGTGATCGCCGCGACCGTTATGGTCGCCTCGTCCGCCGTGATTGTTGCGTCCGCCATGGCCACGGTTATCGTTGCTCCAACCGCCGCGGTTACGGCCGTCCCAACCATGGGCCCGGTAGTCGCCCCGTTGCGACTGGTAATAACGAGGGGCCGGTTGATAAACCCGCGGCTGGTGGTAATACCGCGGCGTTGGCTGGTAATACCGCGCCGGTGGCGCGTAGTAGCGGCGCGGCTGCGTGTAGTAACCGCCGCCACCTGAATAGTAAGGTCCGCCACCGGAATAATAGGTGGGCGCTGGCGAGGTATAGACATCGGAACGGTAGTAGCTGCCTCCTCCATCGGAATAGGGCACGCACGCACCAAGAGACAATCCCAATACTGCAATCAGAAGAATTCGGTGGAGCTGTTTTCGACAGAGCATGGCGGCCTCCTGGACCGCGAGTGAGCCATACCAGCGACGCTGGCAGGCGACAGTCAATTATTCGGTGACTGTCGAAAGATCAGACATCGTTTTCCAAATCTGGTGCGTCCCTGAAACAGATTGAAACAAGTAGCCGATGAAAGGTTTTTCATCTATTCACCCGCTGATTAATGGTGGCCACCGCGGTATCCACCGCCGTAATGACGTGGCCCGTGCCCGCCCCAATAGTAGTAGCGATAGCCCCCATAGAAGCGCGGGCCGTAGTAATAACGTGGGCCGTAATAGTAGGAATAGGGAGAATAGCCGGGGTAGTAATAAGGCGCTGAATACACATCGTAACCACCGGCGTAGTAATAGCAGCCGGATAGCCCAAGACCGAGAACCATACCGAACAACAGTCGACGAAACATGGCGGCCTCCTGAAAGACCCACAGCCGCAACAGGCCGGCTGACACCCATTTGACTGGCAATGCCGGGGCGAGTGCCGAAGGATCCGGACCTTCAGATCAGCGGCCACGAACGTCCCATAGCGGTGCACCCGCGCACCATCACAAGGCAACACCGCCTCGCCTGCCCCAAGCGCTCATCGCGCAATCCCCTACCCTAGAGCCCTCAAGCCAACTTGGCACGGCTCTCGCTTTAGCAAACCCGTGCAGGAGTCATCACAAGGTTCGCGGCACCACAATTTGCAATGGCTGACTAGGGTTCCGGCTCGCTAAGGCGAGTGGCTGGTCCGAGAGTTGGCGACCTCCAGTTGAGGTTACACGGCGGGACAAAAGCCCGGGAGACAAGCCACCGTTCGCGGTGCCGCGTTGACTCCTGCCCGCCCTTGATCAACTGGAGAACCACCCATGCTCAAGCTTCGTTTACCCGCCCTGCTCGCCGCTGCCTTCGCAGCCCTCGTAAGCCTCCCGTCCCACGCCGCTCAAAAAGACCACTTCAGCGTCTGCTGGACCATCTACGCCGGCTGGATGCCCTGGGAATACGCCGGCAGCCAAGGCATCGTCGACAAATGGGCGAAGAAGTACGGCATCAAAATCGATGTGGTGCAGCTCAATGACTACGTTGAATCCATCAACCAATACACCGCCGGCCAGTTCGACGGTTGCACCATGACCAACATGGATGCGCTGACCATTCCGGCGGCCGGTGGCGTCGACAGCACCGCGCTGATCGTCAGCGACTTCTCCAACGGCAACGATGGCATCGTGCTCAAGGGCGATGGCAAGAAGGTCGCCGACCTCAAGGGCATGGACGTCAATCTGGTCGAACTCTCGGTGTCGCACTACCTGCTGGCCCGGGCGCTGGATTCGGTCGACCTCACCGAGAAAGACCTGAAAGTGGTCAACACCTCGGACGCCGATATCTCGGCCGCCTTCAACACCGATCAGGTCAACGCCGTCACCACCTGGAACCCGATGCTGTCGGACATCAAGGCCAAGCCCGGGGTGACCGAAGTCTTCAACTCCAGCCAGATCCCCGGCGAAATCATGGACATGATGGTGGTCAACAGCGCCACCCTCAAAGACAACCCGGCCCTGGGCAAAGCCCTGACTGGCGCCTGGTTCGAAGTGGTCGCGTTGATGAACGCGAAAAACGGCGCCAGCAAGGTCGCACTCGAACACATGGCCAAAGCTTCGGGCACCGACCTGGCCGGTTTCCAGTCGCAACTCGACACCACCAAATTGTTCGCCACGCCCAAGGAAGCCCTGGACTTCTCCACCAGCAAGCAATTGCCGGAAACCATGCGCAAGGTCGCCGAGTTTTCGTTCCAGCACGGCTTGCTGGGTGAAGGCGCCAAAGACACCAGCGCCGTCGGCATGGCCTTCGCCAATGGCGTGACCAGCGGCGACAAGACCAACCTCAAGCTCCGCTTCGACCCGACCTACGTGCAGATGGCCGCTGACGCCAAGCTGTAAACCGGAGGACTGGCCATGCGCCTGATCAATCGCCACCCGGATCGCCCGAGTCGTCTGCTGTTGGTGATCCTGCCGTTCGCCCTGGTGCTGTTCGCCTACTTCATGGGCTCGGCCGAGCGGCTGACGGATAACCCCAATGACAAGCTATTGCCGAGCGCCGTGCAGATGACCGACGCGGTGAAACGCCTGGCGTTCACTGCCGACACCCGCACCGGTGAATACCTGTTGTGGCAAGACACCGCGTCCAGCCTGCGCCGCCTGGCCATCGGCCTGGGCATCAGTGCGCTGGCCGGGCTGTGCCTGGGCATCGCCGCCGGAACGTTGCCGCTGTTCGGCGCGCCGTTGTCGCCGTTGCTGACGGTGTTGTCGATGGTGCCGCCACTGGCAATCCTGCCGATTCTGTTCATCGTCTTCGGGCTGGGGGAATTGTCGAAAGTGATGCTGATCGTGATCGGCATCACCCCGTGCCTGGCCCGTGATCTGGAACAGCGCGCCCGGGAAATTCCGGTCGAGTTGCTGATCAAGGCCCAGACCCTCGGCGCGTCGACCTGGACATTGATGCTGCGCGTGGTGCTGCCACAACTGTTGCCACGGCTGCTGATCTCGCTGCGGTTGATGCTCGGCTCGGCGTGGCTGTTTCTGATCGCCGCTGAAGCCATCGCCTCCACCGACGGCCTTGGCTATCGGATTTTTCTGGTGCGCCGCTACCTGGCGATGGACGTGATTCTGCCTTACGTGGTGTGGATCACCCTGCTCGCATGGTTGATGGATTGGGGCCTCAAACACCTGACCCAACGCGCGTTCCCTTGGTATGAAGGAGCCCGCGCATGAGCTTCATCACGGTAAAAAACGTCTGGCAGCAATACGCCGACCAAGTCGTGCTCGAAGGCCTGAACCTGAACGTCAACGAAGGTGAATTCTGCACCTTGGTCGGCGCGTCGGGTTGCGGCAAGTCGACCTTCCTGCGCCTGTTACTCGGCCAGGAACGCGCCAGTCGCGGCGAGATTCTGCTGGACGGTCAGGCGCTGGCTGGCGAACCGGATTCCAGCCGTGGCGTGGTGTTCCAGCGTTACTCGGTGTTCCCGCACCTGACCGTGCTCGATAACGTCGCCCTCGGCCTCGAACTGCCGCGCTCGCCCGTGCTCGGGCGCTTGTTCGGCAGTGCAAAAAAAGACGCCCGCGAACAGGCCTCGGCGCTGCTGCACAAGGTCGGCCTCGGCCATTCGCTGGACAAGTACCCGGCGCAGCTGTCCGGCGGCATGCAACAACGGCTGGCCATCGCCCAGGCGCTGATCATGAAACCCCGCGTGTTGCTGCTCGACGAACCGTTCGGCGCGCTCGATCCGGGCATCCGCAAAGACATGCACGCCTTGCTGCTGGAGCTGTGGCGCGAGACGCAACTGACGGTGTTCATGGTCACCCATGACCTGTCCGAAGGTTTCAGCCTCGGCACTCGTTTACTGGTGTTCGACAAGGTCCGCGTCGACCCGCACGCCCCCGGTGCCTATGGCGCGCGCATCACTTACGACATCCCTTTGAACAGCGACCGCCGCGTCAACCGCGCCGCCGTCGATGCCTTGCCGGCTGCGCTGGCGGGCACGCTTCGTATCGCTTAGAGGAATTTTGAAATGACTGATTCGACCCAACTGTTCCCGCCCTTCGCCGAAGAAATGCTCCCTGGCGGCGGCCATCGTTCGTTCGTGTTGAAACGCGGCCAGTTGCTGCGCCTGACCGACCTGCGTGGCGGCGCCAACGTCAGCCTGACGCTGCTCAATGCCAATGAAAAAACCGAACGCCTGAACCTGCCCGACAGCCTCAAATGCCAACACACCGCCAAGCTCACCCGCGGCCATTGCCTCTACTCGGACATGGGCCGCGTGCTCGCCGCGATCACCGCCGACACCTGTGGCTGGAGCGACAGCCTCGGCGGCGTGCTCTGCGCTGAAGAAGTCGCGGAAAAATACGGCGCCGGCCGTTATCAGGAACTGCGCAACGGCTTTTTTCGCAACGGCACCGACAACCTGTTGGTGGAACTGGGCAAGTGGGGGTTGGGCCTATCGGATCTGCTGATGACTCTCAACCTGTTCAGCCGCGTCAACGTCGATGAGACCGGGCGTTTCCACTTTGTCGAAGGCAACTCGAAGGCCGGCGATTACATCGAGTTGTACGCGCCGATGGACACCCTGGTGGTGCTTACCGCGTTGCAGCATCCGATGGACCCGTCGCCGGACTACGCCCCCAAACCCCTGAAGCTCAGCTGGATGAACGCCGACGCCAGCGTCGCCGAACATTGCCGCACCTCGCGCCCGGAAAACGAGCGCGGCTTCATCAACACCGACCGTTTGTTCGCCTGAGGATCGCTGCCATGTCACTTGCAATCGCTACCGCTCAACAGTCGCCTGAAACCGCGGTCTACCGCGCCACCATTCCGGCCGGCGAACCGTGGCTGATGGAGGTCAAGGCCGGCCAGACTTTGCGCATCCTCGACCTGGAAGGTAATCAGGCCGTCGACACCTTGTTCTACAGCGTGGCCAACCCGAAGGAACGCTATGACGTGCAACGCACGTTGCGCCGGCAGAACAGCGTCTACCTGAGCACCGGCAGCGTGCTTTATTCCAACCTCGGCAATCCGATGCTGACCATCGTCGCCGACACCTGCGGGCGTCACGACACCCTCGGCGGCGCCTGCGCGCAAGAGAGCAACACCGTGCGCTACGCCTTGGAGAAACGCTACATGCACAGTTGCCGCGACAACTACCTGCGCGCCTGCGTGCATGACGGGCGACTGGGCAAAGGGGACATCGGACCGAACATCAACTTCTTCATGAACGTGCCGGTCACCGCCGACGGCGGGCTGACCTTTGAAGACGGCATTTCGGCACCGGGCAAATACGTCGACCTGCGCGCCGAAATGGACGTGATCGTACTGATCTCCAACTGCCCGCAACTGAACAACCCGTGCAACGCCTACAACCCTACCCCTGCGGAGCTTTTGGTATGGAACTGAAATTCGCGCGGTTGCGGCGGTGGTTGTTCGCCCTGTGCCAGGCCCGTTCCGGGCAGTGCCTCAAAAAGTAAGAACACCTCAATCCAAATGTGGGAGCGAGCCTGCTCGCGATGGCGTCAGCACATTCAACATCGATGTTGACTGACACACCGCTATCGCGAGCAGGCTCGCTCCCACAGGGGTTCAGTGGTGTTTTCAAGGTTAGTGATTCTGCCGTCGGGGACGACCCCGGCGCTCATCGAAAAACTGCGGGACGGCCCGCATCCCCTCCGGGGTCTATGCCATGTTCGAAAAAGTCCTGATTGCCAACCGTGGCGCCATTGCCTGCCGCATCCTGCGCACCCTGCGTGACGTGCAGGTCAAGGGCGTTGCCGTTTACTCCGAAGCGGATGCCGCGAGCCTGCACATCCTGCAGGCCGATGAAGCCCACAGCCTCGGGGAAGGCGCCGCCGCCGGCACCTATCTGGCCGTCGATAAAATTCTCGCCATCGCCAAAGCCTCGGGCGCCACGGCGATCCACCCCGGCTACGGTTTTCTCTCGGAAAACGCTGCGTTCGCCGAAGCCTGCGAAGCCGCCGACATCGCCTTCATCGGCCCGACGCCGGAGCAACTGCGCGTGTTTGGCCTCAAGCACACCGCGCGCGCCCTGGCCAAGCAACACGGCGTGCCGATGCTCGAAGGCACCGAACTGCTCGACAGCCTCGACGCGGCGCTGATTGCCGGGGAACAGGTCGGCTACCCGGTGATGCTCAAGAGCACGGCGGGCGGTGGCGGCATCGGCATGCGCGTGTGCCGCAGCGCGGCCGAGTTGAGTGAATCCTTCGAAGCGGTCAAACGCCTCGGCCAGAACAATTTCAGCGACGCCGGCGTGTTCATCGAGAAGTACATCCAGCGCGCCCGCCACCTGGAAGTCCAGGTGTTCGGCGACGGTCGCGGCGACGTGATTGCCCTCGGCGTGCGCGACTGCTCGGTGCAGCGCCGCAATCAAAAAGTCCTCGAAGAGACTCCCGCGCCGAACTTGCCCGAAGGCATGGCTGAAGAACTCTGCGCGGCGGCGATCAAACTGGCGAAAGCGGTGAGTTACCGCAGCGCCGGCACCGTGGAATTTGTCTTCGACAGCGAAGATCAGCGTTTCTACTTCTTGGAAGTGAACACCCGCTTGCAGGTGGAGCACGGCGTCACCGAACAAGTGTGGGGCGTGGACCTGGTGCGCTGGATGGTGGAACTGGCAGCCGGTGATTTGCCGCCATTGAGCGATTTGAGCCAAGGCTTGAAAGCCGACGGCCATGCGATTCAGGCACGGCTGTATGCCGAAGATCCGGGCCGTGATTTCCAGCCGAGCCCAGGTTTGCTGACCGCCGTGAACTTCCCTGCTGCCGACGGCAAACACCTGCGCATCGACACCTGGGTCGAAGCCGGCTGCGAGATCCCGCCGTACTTCGACCCGATGATCGCAAAGGTCATCTGCTGGGCGCCGACCCGCGAAGAGGCCGCTGCGGATCTGCATCAGGCGCTGGGCGATAGTCTGCTGTACGGCGTGGAAACCAACCGCGATTACCTGCGGCAAATTCTGCTCGATGCGCCGTTCGCCAGCGGCCAGCCCTGGACCCGTTGCCTGGAAGGCCTGGTGTATCAGGCCAACACCTTTGATGTGCTCAGCGCCGGGACTCAGACCAGCGTTCAGGACTATCCCGGCCGTCTCGGTTATTGGGCGGTAGGCGTACCGCCGTCGGGGCCGATGGACAGCCGCGCGTTGCGTCTGGGCAATCTTCTGCTGGGTAATGACGAAGGCGCCGCGGCGCTGGAAATCACCATGAGCGGGCCGTTGCTGCGCTTCAACTGCGAGGCCGTGGTGGCGGTGACCGGGGCCGTCATCCCGCTGACGTTGAACGGTGAAACCGTCGCGATGAACACGGCGTTGCTGATTCCAGCGGGCGCTACGCTGAGCCTCGGCACGATTGCCGGGGCCGGCGCTCGCAGCTATCTGAGCCTGCGCGGTGGCCTGCAAGTGCCGGATTATCTGGGCAGCAAAAGCACCTTCACCCTCGGACAGTTTGGTGGACATGGTGGTCGTGCGTTGCGGGCGGGCGATGTGTTGCATGTGCCTGCCTTGATCGACAGCCGCGTCGGTCAACAACTGGACCACGTCACCGAGTTACCTGCCGTGCGGCAGATCCGGGTGATCTATGGCCCTCACGGTGCCCCGGAATATTTCACTGAGCACTACATCGGCACCTTTTTCGCGACCCAGTGGGAAGTGCACTTCAACTCCAGCCGCACCGGCGTGCGATTGATCGGGCCGAAGCCTGAATGGGTTCGGCCCGATGGGGGTGAAGCGGGGCTGCATCCATCGAACATCCATGACAATCCGTATGCCATTGGTGCGGTGGATTTCACCGGGGACATGCCGGTGATTTTGGGGCCGGATGGTCCGAGCCTGGGCGGGTTTGTCTGCCCGGTGACGGTGATTGAGGCGGACCTTTGGCAGCTTGGGCAACTGAAGGCCGGGGACAAAGTCCAGTTCCTCCCGGTCGATCTAAAAACCGCCCGCAACCTCGCCCTGAAATGGAGTACCCCCTGCAGGAGTGAGCCTGCTCGCGATGGCGGCGGTACAGCCAACGTTGATGTGACTGACACACCGCTATCGCGAGCAGGCTCACTCCTACAAGGGATTGTGTCGCCTGTGGTGTTGGCTTTGGGTCAGGGGGATACGCGGTTGGTTGCGAGGTTGTCGGGGGATACGCACCTGCTCCTTGAGATCGGCGCACCTGAACTCGACCTCGTCCTGCGCTTCCGCGCCCACGCCCTCATGCAAGCCCTGGAAAGCAAAACCCTGCACGGTGTCATCGACCTCACACCGGGCATTCGCTCGCTGCAAATCCACTACCAACCCGAACAGCTGCCGCTGGCCGACCTGCTCGGCATTGTCGCCGGTGAATGGGACGCCGTGTGCGCCGCCCGGGACCTGCAAGTGCCGTCGCGCATCGTGCATCTGCCGCTGTCCTGGGACGACCCGGCCTGTCAGTTGGCGATCGAAAAATACATGACCACCGTGCGCAAAGACGCCCCATGGTGCCCAAGTAATCTGGAGTTCATCCGTCGCATCAACGACCTGCCGAACCTAGACGAAGTGCAGCGCACGGTGTTCGACGCCAGCTATCTGGTAATGGGCCTGGGCGACGTTTACCTCGGCGCACCGGTCGCCACCCCACTCGACCCGCGCCATCGCCTGGTCACCACCAAATACAACCCCGCGCGCACCTGGACGGCGGAAAACTCGGTGGGCATCGGTGGCGCCTACATGTGCGTGTACGGCATGGAAGGCCCCGGCGGTTATCAGTTTGTCGGTCGCACGTTGCAGATGTGGAACCGTTATCGCGAAGTCGCCGCGTTCGACGGTAAACCGTGGCTGCTACGCTTTTTCGATCAGATCCGTTTCTACCCAGTGAGCGCCGAAGAACTGCTGCGCATCCGTCGGGACTTCCCGCTCGGGCGCTTCGATTTGAACATCGAACACAGTCAGTTGAACCTCGCGGATTACCAGGCCTTCCTGACGAAAGAGGCCGATACCATCGCGGCGTTTCGCGATCAGCAAAAAGGCGCGTTCAACGCCGAACGCGAGCGCTGGATCGCCAGCGGCCAGGCGCATTTCGACAGCGAGGAACCAGCCCCCGAAGCCACCGAAGACGCACCACTCGCCAGCAATGAAATGAGCGTCGACAGCCACATCGCCGGCAACCTCTGGCAGGTTCAGGTCCAGACCGGAAGCCGGGTCGCCGCCGGTGATGTGCTGGTGATTCTGGAGTCGATGAAGATGGAAATTCCGCTGCTCGCGCCCATGGCCGGCGTGGTGCGCGAGGTCCGCGTGCAACCGGGTTCGGCGGTGCGCGCCGGACAGCGCGTCGTGGTGCTGGAACTCGACTGAACCCATTTTGAAAAAGGAATGACGCCATGAATATCAATCTGCAACTCGACGCCCTGCGTAGCGCTTATCGCGTCGGCAACATCACGCCCCGTCAATTGCTGCTGGGCCTGCGTGACAAAGCCGCAGCGCTGAACCCGGATTATCACCTGTTCATCCACTTGCTCAGTGTCGAGGAACTGGAACCGTACCTCGCCGCCCTCGACGGTGGCGACCTCGACAGCCTGCCGCTGTACGGCGTGCCCTTCGCGATCAAGGACAACATCGACCTGGCGGGCATTCCCACCACCGCCGCGTGCCCGGCGTTTGCCTATGTGCCGCAGCGTTCGGCGACCATCGTCGAGCAGTTGCTGGCGCTGGGCGCGATTCCGCTGGGCAAGACCAATCTGGATCAGTTCGCGACCGGGTTGAACGGCAGCCGCTCGCCGTATGGCGCGTGCCCGAACAGCGTATTGCCGGAGTATCCGGCGGGCGGTTCCAGCGCCGGCTCGTCGCTGGCGGTGGCGCTGGGCGTGGCGAGTTTTTCGTTGGGTACGGACACGGCAGGATCGGGACGTGTGCCGGCGGCGTTGAACAATCTGGTGGGATTGAAAGCCACCAAAGGGCTTATCTCCACGGCGGGTGTGGTGCCGGCCTGTCGCACGCTCGATTGCGTGACGACGTTCACCGCAACGGCTCGGGAGGCCAGCCAGTTGCTGGCGCTGACCGCGCACCTCGATCCGCGAGATGAATACAGCCGCAGCAACCCGATGTGGAATGACGGGTCGGCGTTCGGTACGCCGCGTCCGTTCCGTTTCGGCGTCCCGCGTGCGCAGGACCTGGAATTCTTCGGCTGCCCCGAAGGCCCGTTGTTGTTCGGTGATGCCGTCGATCGGCTCAAGGCACTGGGCGGTACAGCTGTTGAACTGGATCTGTCGCCTTTCCTCGAAGCGGCGCGTTTGCTCTATGAAGGCCCTTGGGTGGCCGAGCGTTACAGCGTGGCCGGCGAGTTGATGGAGCAGAATCCTGAAGCCGTTTTGCCGGTGATTCGCGCGGTGCTGGCCAAGGCGCCGGCGGTGACGGGCGTGCAGGCGTTCCGTGCCCAATATCGGCTGCAAGCCTTGAAGGCGTTGTGCGACAAGGCGCTGGAAAATCTTGATTGTGTCGTTACGCCCACCATCGGCCGCCCCGTCACATCGGCGGAACTGGACGCCGAACCGGTCCTGCGCAATTCGGAACTGGGCTACTACACCAACTTCATGAACCTGCTCGATTACGCGGCCGTCGCCGTGCCCAGCGGCTTCATGGGCAATGGTTTGCCCTGGGGTGTGACCGTGTTTGGCCGGGCGTTTACCGATCAGTATTTGTTGGGGGTGGCGGATGCTTTGCAGCGCCGCTCGGCTGAGCCTGCACCGACGACTGTCGCCCGCCATGATCGCGCACGACTGGTGGTCTGTGGCGCGCATCTGGATGGGTTGGCGTTGAATTGGCAACTGAAGCGACGCGGGGCTCGGTTGGTTGAGACGACTTACAGTTCGCCGGATTATCAGCTGTATGCGTTGGCCGGCGGTCCGCCGTTTCGTCCGGGGATGGTGCGGGTGAAGGATGGCGGCGTGGCGATTGCGGTGGAGGTTTGGGAATTGCCGAGCAGTGAACTGGGCTCTTTTCTGACGGCGATTCCGGCGCCGCTGGGGTTGGGCAAGGTGCAACTGGCGGACGGGCGTTGGGAGAGCGGGTTTATCTGTGAAGCGTATGGGTTGGAGGGGGCCGCCAATATCAGCCATTTAGGCGGATGGCGTGCTTACCTCGCCAAATGATCGTTCCCACGCTCTGCGTGGGAATGCTGCCCGGGACGCTCCGCGTCCCATCGCAAGCGTCACAGGATGCATTTCCACGCGGAGCGTGGGAATGATCAAGCTCCCGCAGGAGGCGTGTGTGGACAATCATTCGCGCTGCACATAGAGCAGTTATTTTCCCCGCAGTGCCATTAGAATGCCTGCCATTGGGTCACTGCCGACGGAATCGCCATGCCGCTTCACTCGCCGCTGTATTCGCAACGTTCGTTGGTCCTGACGCTCATCGCGTTGTTGGGCGCAGGCTTTCTCGCGACCTCTTTCCTCAGTTACTACGCCTCGCGAGCGTCCATCCGTGACAGCATCGTCAACACCGAGCTGCCGCTGACCTCGGACACGGTCTACTCGGAAATCCAGAAAGACCTTGTCAGACCGATCCTGATTTCCTCGATGATGTCCCGCGACACCTTCATGCGTGACTGGGTGGTCAACGGCGAGCAAGACGCCGAGAAAATGACTCGCTACCTCAACGAGGTCATGACCCACTACGGCGCCTACACGGCATTTTTTGTCTCCAACACCAGCCTCACCTACTACCACGCCAAAGGCGTGCTCAAACAGGTCAAGTCCACGGAACCTCGCGATGCCTGGTATTTCCGTGTCCGCGACATGGCCGATCCCTACGAGATCAATGTCGACCCGGACCTCGCCAACAAAGACAACCTGACCTTCTTCATCAACTACAAGGTTTATGACTACCACAACCGTTTCATCGGCGCTGCCGGCGTTGGCCTGACGGTCGATGCGGTGATCAAGCTGATCGACAAATACCAACAGCGTTACCAGCGCAGCGTGTACTTCGTCGACAACTTCGGCCGCCTGGTGCTGACGGGCGCCGAGGGCGGCCCGCAAGGCGCGCACATCGGCCAGAAGCTCGGCGACCTCGATTACATGAAGGACCTGGTCAGTCAGCTGCCAAAACCCCACAGCGGCAGCTATGAATATTCCGTCCAGGGCCAGGGCCATTTCCTCAACGTGCGGTTCATTCCCGAGCTGAACTGGTATCTGTTTGTCGACAAGCGCGAGGACGGCGCCCTCAGTGAAATCCGCCAGTCGCTGTACCTCAATCTGCTGATTTGTCTGTTCGTCACGCTGATCGTGCTGTTGCTGCTCAACCGCGTGATCAAGCGCTACCAAGGCAAGATCCAGGCACAAGCGACGCTCGACAGCCTGACCGAACTGCCGAATCGTCGTGGCTTCGACCTGCTGGCGGCGCAGGCCATGCTCGAAGCCCGGCGCGAGCCCAAGCCGCTGACTGCGATGTTGTTGGATCTGGATCATTTCAAGGTTTTGAACGACACCTACGGCCACCTGGCCGGCGATCAGGTGCTGATCGGCTTCGCGCGGGATCTGGAGAGTTGCCTGCGGCACTCCGACATCGTCTGCCGCTGGGGGGGCGAAGAGTTCATCGTGCTGCTCAAGGACACCGACGGTGAGACCGGTCTGATGATCGCCGAGAAAATTCGTCAACATGTCGAACAACAGCGTTATGCCTACGACGGCAAGGAACTGCAGCTGACCGTCAGCATCGGCCTCACCACCTTGCAAGTCGATGAAACCTTGCACACCCTGCTCTCCCGGGCCGATCATGCGATGTACCGGGCCAAACAGGCCGGCCGTAACCGAACCTGCGTGGAAATGCCTCACTCCAGCTATGAATAGTCCTGCATGAACAAGCCAGACCAATGCCCCGCCTGCGGCGCCGCCAACGCCTGCACCCTGGCCGACCCGCGCACCGTCGATCAGGCGTGCTGGTGCTTTGGCGTCAGTATCGACCCCGCTGTGCTTGAAGCGCTGCCAGCCGAACTGCGCGACAAATCCTGCCTGTGCCCGCGCTGCGCCGAGGTCGAGGCGCAGTTGTAAGCAGCCGCCCGGCCGATCACGTAAGATACGCGGCCCCTTTCCAACCGATCCCCAGCCATGCGCGTTGACCGTTTCCTCAGCAACCTGCCGCGCTTCAACCGTAAGCAGGTACGCCTGTTGCTGGTAGAAAAGCGCGTTCAGGTTGACGGAAAAATCGTCAGCGACCCGCATGCCGAAGTGCTCGAGTTCAGCCGTGTCGAGGTCGACGGGGAAGTCCTGCAAGTCGGCAAGCCCGCACGCTACTTCATGCTGCACAAACCGCCCGGCTGCGTCAGCGCCACCCGCGACCCGGAGCATCCGACCGTACTCGACCTGATCCATGAGCCGGACAGCGATGACCTGCACATCGCCGGTCGCCTGGATTTCAACACCACCGGCCTGATGCTGATCACCAACGACGGCAGCTGGTCGCGGCGCCTGACTCAGCCGCAGACCAAACTGCCGAAGGTCTATTACGTCGAGACCGAGCAGGAGATTGGCCCGCAATACGCATTGAAATTTGCCGAGGGTCTGTACTTCGCGTTCGAGGACCTCACCACGCAACCGGCCGAGCTGATCGTACTCGGGCCGAAAGCGGCGCGACTGAGCATCGTCGAGGGCCGGTACCATCAGGTGAAGCGGATGTTCGGCCACTTCGACAACAAAGTGCTGCGCCTGCACCGCGAAAGCATGGGCCCGCTGGTGCTCGATAATGCGCTGAAACCGGGCGAGTACCGAGCACTGCGCACCGAAGAGATCCATTTGATCTAAGCAGCCTACCGCTCAGCAGAAGTTGTCGAACAATTTACGAATGACACTTGCGCGATGACGTGACCCCTGCTTGAATCAGGACGTCGGCCGAAATGTGACCGACGAGTCAAAACATACTTCTAAGAAACTTTTTGCCGGTTAGAGAACCCTCAGGTTCCGCCTCAGACCGGCAGACTGCCCGCCAATAACAATACCCGTCGACCGGACTGCACTGGATCGACATGGGCCTCCAAATTCAAGGCGTATGCCTACCTGTCACAAAGCTCGTGCAATCTCATTTGCGCGCATACCCGCTTGCTTGGAGTCTTATGACATGAGGCCAGAAATCGCTGTGCTGGATATACAGGGTCAGTATCGGGTTTACACGGAGTTCTATCGCGCAGACGCCGCAGAGAAGACCATAATTCTGGTCAACGGCTCGATGGCCACGACTGCGTCGTTTGCACAAACCGTGAAAAACCTTCACCCGCAGTTCAATGTGGTCTGCTACGACCAGCCCTACGCGGGCAAGTCAAAAGCCCACAACCTGCATGAGAAATTGCTGACCAAGGAAGTCGAAGGGCAGATCCTCCTGGAGCTGATCGACCACTTCGCCGCCGAACACGTGCTGTCGTTTTCCTGGGGTGGCGCCGCGACCCTGGTCGCCCTGGCCCAACAGCCACGGCGCATCGAAAAAGCCGTGATCAGCTCGTTCTCCCCGGAGATAAACGCGCACATGCTCGATTACCTCGAGCGCGGCATTGATTACCTCGGCAGTCGGGATGGAGATCGGGTCGGCAACCTGGTGAACAGCACTATCGGCAAACACCTGCCGACGTTGTTCAAGCGTTTCAACTATCGCCACGTCAGCTCGCTCGCCGAGCATGAATACGGGCAGATGCACTTCCACATCAGCGACCTGCTACATAGCGACCGCCAGTGCTTTCTCAAAGCGGCAGAGAAAATCAACGTGCCAGTGCTGTTCATGAACGGCGAATGGGACGAATACACCGCCGCCGATGGCGCCCGGTTGTTCGCCAACCACGTGCAAGACGCCACCTTCAGCACCCTGCAGGCCACCGGCCACTTTCTCGACATGGAACACAAAGCCGCCTGCCGAGACAGCCGCGATGCACTGATGGGCTTCCTGAAACCGGCACAACACACCAGCCGACCGCGTTACCACTACGTCCAGGACCAACATGCATTGGCCATCTGAAACAGCGTCATCGCGAGCAAGCTTCGCCCTACAGTGTTGAACGCATTCCTGTAGGCGCGAGGCTTGCCCGCGAACGACCGTCACGCGGTCTGATGTCTTGTGTCACCTGCGCCAAAGCTATCCTGCGCAAAGAAAAACTTCATTTCCACGCGCACATCTGGTACAAAGTCAGCCGCTCTGAGCGGGTGTCGTATAATGGCATTACTCCAGCTTCCCAAGCTGATAACGAGGGTTCGATTCCCTTCACCCGCTCCAATCGAATTTTTGTCTCACGTTGTTTTTTGACGGGGGATGCAGGTAAAGAAAAAACCGGCCTTGATGGCCGGTTTTTTTGTGGGTGGGGTTTTGTGTTTCAGGGCGGAAATTAGCGTTTTCGCGCAAAAGTGATGTTTTGTTAGCGTTTTTCTTGCCTCATTAACAGATTTCATCATTGCAAGTCGGTTTCAAACCCCTTGCGAAGCATTGCGGCATGGCACGGTGAAAAGCCATTTATCGCACGCCGCAAGAGGTCAAGGCGGAGCTGAGAACGGCGAACATCCTCAAGGGTGGCAGGGTTGTATTCAACATCGACGGCAACAAATATCGAGTGATTCTGGCAATCGACTATCTGCGACAGCTTGGTTTCATACGATTCGTCGGCACCCACGCCCAATATGATCAGATCAACGCGGAGACCGTGTAATGGACATTAAACCGATTCGCAGCCAGGAAGATCTGACCGCTGCATTTACTCGTATAGAGCAACTGTGGGGGGCAGACATTGGTTCGCCTGAAGGTGATGAGCTGGAAATTCTGGCGCTGCTCATCGAAAAGTACGAAGACGAGCATTACCCAATGCCGCCCTCCGATCCGATTGAGGCCATTAAATTTCGTATGGAACAGCAAGGGCTGACCCCTCGCGACCTGGAACCCTTCATTGGGACGAGCGGGCGCGTATCCGAAGTGCTGAACCGCAAGCGCAAACTGAGCTTGTCGATGATCAAACGTCTACACGACGGGTTGCGGATACCTTACGAAAGTTTGCTTGCGGGTGTTGCCTGACGTGCAGCCCTGACAAAAAACCGGTCCTTGATAGCCGGTTTTTTTCTGGGTGGGATTCAGGTGATTTTTCCTGCTGAGGATGTGGCAGAAATCTGCGTACAGGCGTAAATCATTGCCAGGACGGGACAGACTGCGCCAGTGCTCCTAGTCTTTCCGCTCTACCATCTGCTTTATTTTTGCGGCCTTTTCAAAATGGTCGAGTTTGTGCTCAGCGATCCACCATTGGGCGGCTTCCATTAAAAGCACGGGATCATCATTTTTGTTTGCAAAGAAAGCGTAGAACGAGAGTCCGACAGTCGGCCCCTTCTGCTCCATTTTCTTGTTGCAGACCTCGATCATCTTTTGCCTCAAGCTTTCTCGCATCATTTCTCTCAATCCATTAATGGTCTCGGTAGCGGCCAAATTCAGTACCGATTGCCCATCTGCCGGGGCTTCGAGCGAAGCCGACTTTCAAAAAGGCAAGGTCCTACACTACGGTGGGAATTGTCCGTAGACTTGCGCATTGCAGTGTTTTTACCATGAAGTCTATAGTCGACCCGCGCCAAAACTGGCGTATCGGGTTTGGCGACTCGATGCCATGGTACAGAAGCCTCCGAGTATTCTCGGAGTGCTTTTGAACGCACTCGGCTGCCTCTTTTTTTGGTGGCTGTGCGTGGGAGACCTTCGGGTCTGCCGGTTTTACCATGGTCCGGTTCGCCAACCCGCGTACAGCTACCACCCTATTGTTTGGCGACGATTGAGTGGTAGATCTTCCTCTAACATGGTAATCACTCATGAACGAATACATGGCTTTAACCAGCAACGCCGACGACCTTCCCTCGCTCTACGTCAACACCACCCAACCGCTGCATTCACTGCTCAGCACCGCCAGTTACAGAATTCGGGCCGTGACGCAGCTGCTTGAAAACCTCGCGATGCGAGGCGACATCACGTCTGACGCGGTAATCCTCAGCGACTTTGCATTGCTCTGCTGCGTGCCCTTGCGCGACGGTTGCGATGTGCTGGACGTGATCGCTCGACGCATGGATGCGGAATAGTTCTGACGTTAGAGCGGGCGCCTTTCGAGGCGCCCTTTGCGTGTCATGACCGGCTGTCATTGGTCACCAAGAGATCGCACGAACGCTCTATCACTGTGGCGAGGGAGCTTGCTCCCGCCGGGTCGCGAAGCGGCCCCCAAAAAGGGACTGCTGCGCAGTCCGACGGGAGCAAGCTCCCTCGCCACAGGTTCGGTGTCACGCTTAACTGCCTGGCATTGTTCTGGATCGCCGATTTGTCATTAAATCGAGCTTACAAATCCATAACGCTCAATCGGTTTCCCCTCCCCGCCCAACCCGCTAGCATCTCCCCTATCTTCAACCACCCTCTCCCCTGCGCGGCCATCGACGAACACGCGCCATCACTCTCCGAGGGAACCCAATCGGCCGCACATCAGGTGCCGCCCGTGAACGATCTCAACAGAGCAATCCAAACATGACTCAAAACATCTACGACGACCCGGAGTTTTTCCAGGGCTACAGCCAGATGGCGCGCTCCATCAGCGGTCTCGACGCAGCGCCCGAATGGCCTGCGCTCAAAGCAATGCTGCCGCCCATAAAAGGCCTGAAGGCCGTAGACCTCGGCTGCGGTTACGGCTGGTTCTGCCGCTGGGCCAGTGAACACGGCGCCGACAGCGTGCTCGGTCTGGACGTCTCGGAAAAAATGCTGGAGCAGGCGCGCAAAACCACGTCAGCAGACAACATCCAATATGCCCGCGCTGATCTGGAACAACTCGACCTGCCTGTAGCCAGTTTCGACCTCGCCTACAGCTCCCTGGCGCTGCACTACATCAAGGATCTCCCGGGTCTGTTCGCCAAAATCCATGAGGCCCTGAAACCCGGATCACGTTTCGTATTTTCCATCGAACACCCAATCTTCATGGCACCGCGCAATCCGGGCTGGCTGATTGATAGCGAAGGGAACAAGCGCTGGCCGCTGGACAGTTATCAACGGGAAGGCGAGCGGGTGACCAACTGGTTGGCCGAAGGCGTGATCAAACAGCACCGCACGATAGGCACGTTGCTGAATACGCTGATTGGCGCAGGTTTCAGCATCCGCCAGGTCAACGAATGGGGCCCGAGCGATGCCGAGGTGGCGGCGCAACCGGCCCTGGCCGAAGAGCGAGAGCGGCCGATGATGATGCTGGTCAGCGTTCAGCGCTGAGGGCCACGCCGGGTCATCGTAATTTTTGCATATGAATTTCCGATACCCGGTAAAGACAACGTATCGCTGCGTCGAACCTGTCTACAGATACCTTATTGTGCCGGCTCACCTTTCACCTAGAGATCAACATGGACAATTCAGAGTTGGGGATCATGATCATTTCGATGATCGGGTTGTTCGGCTTTGCTTCGTTTATTTTTGAATACCTGAGTGCCAGGCAAAGGGACCGATAACGTTCGGCGTTATCCGTCCCTTTTTGCCCTAGCGCGTCGCGACGATAAACAACCGCGGGAATGGCAACAGCACCGAACCATCGCTCAGCGCCGGATAGGCCTGCTCGATCGCAGCTTGATACTGCTTGAGGTATTGCGCTTTTTCCGCGTCATTCAGCGGCTCGAGAAACGGCCGCAAGCCGCTGCCCTTGAACCACTCGACCACCCCCGACGCGCCGCCCGCGAGCGGGTGATGGTACGTGGTGCGCCACACATCGACTCGCGCACAATGCGGTCGCAGCATCGAGTAGTACTCGCTGGCACTCGCCATGTCCGTGCGTTGCCCGGCGGCGTCCACCAACTTGCTGGCCCACGGTCCATCGGCAGCGACTTCGCGCATCAGGCGATGGGACGGCTCGTTGAGGTTGTCGGGCATTTGAATGGCCAGGCTGCCGCCATCGCTCAGTCGGGCGGCCAGAGAAGGCAGTAACGTCGCGTGGTCGGGCACCCACTGCAACACCGCGTTGGCGAAAATCACATCGAACGGCCCCGGCTCGTTCCAGGTATCAATGTCAGCCGTGTCGAATTGCAGCTGGGGTAAGCGCTTGCGGGCGGCGTCGATCATATCGGTCGAACTGTCCAGGCCACGCACCGTGGCATTGGCGAAGCGCTCCACCAGCAACTCGGTCGAATTGCCGGGGCCGCAACCGATGTCGATGGCCGATCGCGCGTCCACGGGCGGGACCGCCGCCAGCAAATCGCGGGCCGGGCGGGTGCGTTCATCTTCAAAAGCGACGTATTGTCTGGCGGACCAACTCATTGCGTTCTCCTGTCGATACGTTGTTGTGGCCAGCGGCGCACAACCGGTTCGCCACGATACCTCGACTGGCGCGCCCTGCCCTATCCGACCTATGGCGACATGTCAGTTGACCGAATGCCATGTGTAACCAAAGGCCGCCGCCTCAAGCGTCCGCCTCATCGAATGACCACCAAAATGCCCCCCCGTTTCCAGCCATGTTGCCCCCCAGAACTCGCCTCACTTGAAGTCGGCGCGGCGAATAGGTGATGAGTGAGTCATTTTTTATGAGCACAGAAATGTAAGTAGAATTTTCAACCCGCCGTCGCTGTCTGAAAAATCAGGCGCATCCCTATAAGGAACACGGCAATGAAATTCGCAAAAATCTCGCAGAAACTCGCCCTGTGGGCCGGCAGTCCGAAGACGTTTATGGGGGCGTTGATACTGATTGGTCTGTGGGGGTTGAGCGGGCCGATATTTGATTACAACGACACCTGGCAACTGATCATCAACACCTCAACCACGATCATCACGTTCCTGATGGTGTTTCTGATCCAGAACACGCAGAACCGCGACACCGACATCCTGCACTTGAAAATCGATGAGTTGCTGCGGGTGAACAAAGAGGCGCAGAACGCGATGCTGGGGCTGGAATTGCTGGACCTCAAGCAACTGGAAGCGTTACGCAGACACTATCGCGCCATGGGCGAAAAAGACGTGCATGACCTGGCGGGGCTGGCCACTACGAGCAAGCGCAAACAGGACTTGAATGAGTGCTGAGCACAAACAAAACGGCGCGTGATGTGAATCACGCGCCGTTTGCGTTCAACACCGTTAATCGCCTGGTCTAGCGACTGGCTTGCAACGCTCTGGCCATTTCCAGGTGGTTCTGCAGTTTGGGCAAGGTTTCCTCAGCGAAGGCTTTGATTTGCGGCACGTCGGTGGTCTGAGCGACTTGTTGAAGCTGCTCGATGGCTTCCTGGGTCGTCTTCACCTGACTGGCGGTATAAGCCTGATCAAAGGATGCGCCGTCCTTCACTTCCGGCATCAAGGCTTTGGCCTTGTCGACCACTTCTTCGCGAGGGGCAACCGGCAAATCCAGCTGTTTGGCGATTTTCGCCAAGTGCTGGTTGGCGGTCGTGCGGTCATTGATGACCACGATGGTGTAGTCCTTGACCTCTTTGGATTCGCTTTTCTGGTGCGCCAGGCGACTGGCTTCGATGTCGGCCATGCCTTTGGCCGACGCATCGTTGATGAACTCGGCGGGCGACTGGGCGAAGGCACTGTTGGCAAACAGGCCCAGCAACGTGACAAGACTGGCAGTGCGTAATCGGGTGGCCATCCGGCTCATGGTCGCGCCCTCCTTCTATAAAAATTCAAGCGGGAGCTTTCGCCCCCGCCTCTCAATCAAAACTACCTTGCGACTACTTCGACTTCTGACCACCTTTGCGGCCCATATCGGGTTTCGCAGGGTCTTTATCGACGGTCGTAGTGGTAGTTTTCCCACCTTTGCGACCGGCTTCTGACGCCTTCGTTCGATCGTTGGCGAAGTTTCCCGAGTTCGAGTTTCTTGAGTTAGGCATGATTCTCTACCTCTTGGTGATGATCGCGGCGAGCAGGAGCCGCATAAAATCTGAATTTCGATCACCGCAAAGGTTTAGAAAAGTTGGAGTCGCCGCGACGAACGGTGGCCGATTTTTCAGGCCCCTAGGCGCTGATGATGTTGGCGCTTGGCCGCATACATGGCCTCATCGGCATGCCGGAACAGTTGCTGTTCTTCGGTGCCATGCTCGGGATAATGCGCGACGCCGATACTCGGCCGGATGTTCACGCTTTGCCCGTCCAGGCGCAGGGGTTGCGCCAGCACCTGACGGATTTTCCCCGCAACGTTGTCAGCGTCTTCCGACGCGTGGATGCTGTGCAACAACACCACAAACTCATCCCCACCGATACGCGCCACCGTGTCGGTCTCACGCACGCAGCCCTTGAGCCGATTGGCGACCGCTTGCAACAGCATGTCGCCGACTGCGTGGCCATGGGTGTCGTTGACTTCCTTGAAGCGGTCGAGGTCGACGTACAGCAATGCCATCCGCCCGGAGTCCGTGCGAGCCTGCGCCAGCGAATTTTGAAGCCGGTCGCGCAGCAACGCCCGGTTGGGTAGTTGAGTCAGTTGGTCGTATTGGGCCATGCGTTGTAACCGGGCATGTAACTGCTTGCGCTCGATCGCGGTGGCGACCTGGGCGCAGACGTATTGCAGCAGCTCCTTGTCCTGCTCGGTGTAGCGCTCGCCACCCGGTACGCTTTTGACGATCAGCGCGCCAATGATGCCGTTTTGCGAGTTCAACGGGACACCCAGCCAGCAAGGCGAGTCCTGTCCGGAGACCGATGCCTCAAAGCCTTCTGGCAGAGTGTCCTGGTCCAGGGTCAGCAAAATCGGCTGACCGCTGCGAATCACTTCGGCACAGAGGCGCCCGGTCATGGTTCCGGGCTGCTCGGGCTGCAGTTCATGGTCGTCGACGTGATACGGAAAGTTCAGCTGCGCACAGTGCTCGTCATACAACGCCACGGAGAAATTCAGTGCCGGCAGCCATTCGCCGATGATCAAGTGGATGCGCTTGAACAACGCCAGCAAATCTTCCGCGGCGTGGGCCGCCTCGGAGATCGCGTATAACGCCGCTTGCCGGGATTCGGCCTGCTTGCGCTCGGTGATGTCCCGGGCCACAGCGATGCGCAACTGATCGACTTCAGACCAGCGCGCCGACCACAGAATATGCACCACCGCGCCGTCCTTGCGCAGGTAGCGGTTCTCGAAGTTGAGTTTGGGATCACCGCCCATGATCTCGCGCGCGGCGTCGAGGGTGCGCTGGCGATCGGCGGGGTGCACCATGTCAATCATCGGCTGGCCGATCAGCTCGTCAGGGGTGTAGCCGAAAATACGCTCGCAGGCCGCGCTGACAAATACGAAGCGACCTTGTTTATCCACCGCGCAGACGGCGTCCAGCAAGAGATCGATGTAGCTCGCCAACGGCGCGGAATTTCTGGTTGCCATGGTGCGATAAGCGTTTCCGGACAATGCAGCAATAAAAAGCCCCTCCATGACCCATCGGGCATTGACGCATCCGTGCGCTCAACCTCAAGCCTTGTTCGTCACCAGCCCCGGCAGTGCATGAGCGAGGGCGTTGATGGCGAAACCGATAAACATCACCCCGCATAACCGTGTGATCGCCAGTTCATGGCGCTGATACAAGGTGCGAACTTGCCGTGCACCAACAATGCCAATGAGGATAGCGTAGGCCATGAGACCGCCGACGAAGCTCAGGACAATCAACCAAGGCAACATTGACCAGTGCAGCAACTCCGCCCGGCTGGACAGCAGCGCAGTGAACGTCGCCACCGCCACGGGGTAGGCCTTGGGATTGGTGAGGCCAAACAGAATGCCGTGCCAAAAGGGCTGGCGAGCCGGGCCTTGAGGGGCATCGGCGCTGCTGCGCTTCGCCCGTATGGCGCGCAAACCGAGCCAAAACAGGTACAGCCCGCTGAGTACGCCCAGCACATCAAACGCCGTGCTGCCGATTTCACGGGCACCGACAATCGCGATCAGCGCCGTACTGCACCAGACCACGTCCCCCAACAAATGCCCACAGAGAAACCCCGCCCCGGCCCGTCGTCCGCGCGCGGCGCCAATCCCGAACACCGCCAATACGCCCGGCCCCGGTGTGATGCCATAAATGAAACCCGAGGCGAGAACGGCCATTAGCAGCGATGGGGTCATTGAAAGTCCCTTTTACTATTTGGTGAATGGGCGCAAGTCTATATCAGGTCCCGGGTATATCGACTGACTGATCGTCGAAGAACTTCATTCCCGCATACGGCCGCACGCGACAGGCGGCCAGCCGAGACGCCAGATCGCCAACGTGGGCTTCGAGCTTTTGGCCGTCCGGGTCAAGGAAATAGAAGGACGCGCCTTCGCTGTGGTTGTCGCGCCATTCTTGTACGCTGGCGGATCGCAGGCGTTCGACGAACACGGGGAAATCGATTGCGCTGATGGTGAAGGCGTAATGGGTGTAATCGGCGGCGGGTCCCGAGTTGCGCAGCGGATCAACGGACAGGCACAGCCACAAACCCGGCAGTGACAGATAGGCGCCGGTGTCCCAAGTGGCTTCGAGGCGCAGTTGCAGCAGGTCTTGATAGAACGCCACGCTGCGGTTCAGGTCGGTGACGGCGAGGGTCAAGTGGTTGAGGCCGGTGAGCAATTTGTTTACCTCAACGGTTATTTGATGGGCCGGTAGTCAGGTCGCTATGCACTATCCCCTCCCCAATCCGCCCATTCAACCAGTTCAACGCCTGATCCCCGCCCCGCCGTGTGTGCCAGACCAACACAAACGTAAATGACGGAATATGAAACGGCGGCGCAACTACGACCAGCGAGCGCTCATCAATCTCGCGCAGCCCACGTGAAGCCACGGTAAGAATCAGGTCTGTGCCACTGATGAATTCCGGAGCGACGCTCCAGTGCGGCAGGCTGATCGCGACGCGACGGCGTTCACGTAACGCCGTCAGCGCCCGCTCGATTTCAGGCGTGCCGCTGCCGCGCATTTCCAGCAGGACGTGTGGCCGTGCGAGGTAGGTAGGCAGGTCGAGTACGCCATTGGCAGGCAGGCTGTTGCGATCGACCAGGCAGGCGTAGTGCTCTTCGAAGAGTGGCGTGCTGCGCAGCTCGTTTGGCAGTTCAGGGAAGACACCTGCTGCCAGGTCGATGTCGCCATTAAGTACTGCGTCGAGCATGCCTTCGCGGCTGGCGTGGCTGATTTGCAGGTCGATGCCCGGCGCTTCCCGGCGCAAGGTGCGAATCAGCCCTGGCAGGACGATGGCGGCGCCATAGTCGGACATTGCCAGACGAAACGTGCGCTTGGCCGTGGCTGGGTCGAAAGCGTTCGGGGCCAGCAGGGATTGCACCTGAGCGAGTGCTTCGGCCAAGGGTGCGATCAATTCCATGGCTCGCGGCGTGGGTACGAGCGTGGCACCCGCGCGCACCAGCAAAGGGTCTCCCAGCAAGTCGCGTAACCGCGCCAGGGCATGACTGACCGCCGGCTGACTCAGGTGTAAGCGCTGCGCCGCGCGCGTGACGTGCTGCTCGCTGAGCAAGGCGTCGAGGATCACCAGCAAGTTGAGGTCGATACGCCGCAGATCATTCATCTGGTGCATGTTCTGGATAGCAATTCGGAATTTAAATCTGCACGACGAATACTCTAGAGTCCAGCAAAACCTGTTGGAGAATGATCATGAGTACATTGCATTGGGCCGGGCTGTTGCTGCTGGCCGTGGTTGCCGGGGCGGTGGTGCCGTTTCAGAGCGCGATCAACGCCAACCTCACGCGTGGGTTGGGCCATCCGTTGTGGGCAACGCTTGCGTCGTTGCTGGTGAGTATCGTCGTGTTGTTGCCGATCATGTTGGCAATGCGCTTGCCGTTGCCGTCACTGGCGTTCATCAGCAAGGCGCCGTTGTGGATGTGGGCGGGGGGTGCGTTTGGGGTGTGTTTTATTTCGTTGGCGCTGATGCTGCTGCCCAAGCTGGGGGCGTCGGGGTTTATTGCGTTGGCGCTGGCGGGACAGGTGGTGGCTTCGCTGGTGCTGGATCACTTCGGGTGGTTTGGGTTGGTGGAACGACAGATGACCTTGCCGCGGGTGTTGGGGGCAGTGTTGTTGATCGCCGGGGTCGCGTTGATTCAGTTCAGTGCGGCGCCAGGGAAGGGGTTGGTGGCGGCGGGTTGAGCGGGGACTGTCAGGCCGCTTTCGCGAGCAGGCTCGCTCCCACCCGATCGGCGGCGTGGCGCGGATCGCTCCCGCAGGACATCAGTGATCATTGCCAGGGCGCCGGGGCGCAGGTTTTCGATCAGCACGTCGGCGCTGGTCGCCAGTTGCTTGACCAGCTCGATGACTTCAGTTCGGCTGAGTCGGCGGGATAGCCCGGTTTTGGCCCACAGCATCGCAGGGCGTCGCCCTACACATAAATCTCTTGTAACACTCAACCGAACAGGAAACGGCCGATTCAATGCCCCCGCCGCTCTCTGTAAAGTCTGGAAACACACGGACGATTTCATCACTCAAGGACAGACACCTCAAATGGACCCGACAACACACACTACAAACACTTTCACCAACTATAGAAAACTGATCTCGTTGGCGGACCACAGCTGGGACACTGCGGAAGCAGGGAAAGTCGCGGGATTGAACGTCGACATCAGAAGCAGCAACCGCATGGTTGACCAACATGGGCGCGCCTTTCATCACTTCTGCACCACCTCCTACCTGGGCCTGGATCACCATCCCGATTTGCTCGACGGTGCCATGACCACTTTGTGGGAAACCGGTACCTTGCGCGTCGCCAACTCGAAAAACCGCTGCAAACTGGCGATCCTGGAGCTGTACGAAACCGAGCTCTCGGCACTGTTCGGCGCCACGTGCCTAAGCACCTTATCGTGCAGCGCGGCGAGTGCCGGCATCCTGCCGCTGCTGGCCAGTGGCGTATTTACCGAGAACCAGCCACCGGTGATGGTATTTGACCGGTTGGCACACTACTCGATGAATCACCTCAAAGCCGCCTGCGCCGACGAAACCAAGGTCGTGACCAGTCCGCACAACGACATGGACTTCCTCGAAACGCAGTGCCAGCACCACAACAGGGTCGCGTATGTTGCCGACGGCGCGTACAGCATGGGCGGAGTCGCCGACATGGACGGTCTGTTGTACTTGAGGGATCGCTATGGCCTTTTTCTCTATCTCGACGACTCCCACGCACTGTCCGCCGTTGGCACTTGCGGGGCCGGTCTGGTACGCCCAAGGTTGCAGGCTCTGGACGATGACGCCTTGATCGTCGCCTCATTGGCCAAGTCATTTGGCGCCAGCGGCGGGCTGGTGATGCTGGGCAATGAACGGCAGAAAAAGCTGATTCAACGTTATGGCGGCCCCAGCAATTGGTCGCAAAGTCTGAACAGCGCGGCCATCGGTGCGGGAAGGGCCTCCATCCAGTTGCATCGCACGCCGGCATTCGTCGCGCTACAGGAAAAACTTCAGGCTAATATCCGGCTCTTTGACAGCCTGATACGAACCGCACAACAGGGCAGTAACATGGCCATCCGCTTGATCCACTGCGGTGAAGCGACGCTGGCCAACCGTATTGCCATCGAATTGGCCAATCTCGGTTTCTTTACCTCGACAGTCTTTTTCCCCGTGGTCGAACAAGGCAAGGCTGCGATCAGAATCACCTTGCGCGCCGACATGGAGCCGATGCTGATCCGCCATTTCTGTGAACTCGTCACCGAGCTTTTACCCGCACACACCCGGGACCTCAGCTAGAAACCCAAGGAAGACCCCATGAAGAGCAGCACCACCCTCCTCGTCACCTGCAGCACGGTGTTTCTCGCCCAACTGGGCATGAGCATTTACCTGCCGGCGTTGCCGGACATTGCCCGGGGTCTGTCAGCCGACGCCTCGCAGGTGTCCTGGGGGTTGGCCGTGTACCTGATCGGCATGGCGCTGCCGATGTTGTTCTGGGGCAGTCTGGGGCAGCGCATTGGCCGAAAGCCGGTGTTGCTCGCCGCACTCGGTATCTACGGGCTGGGTAACCTTGCCCTGCCCTTGAGCCAGTCGCTTGAAACGTTCCTGTTCTGGCGTCTGGTCCAGGGGATGGGTGCCAGCGGGATTTCGGTCATGGCGCGGGTATTGATCCGCGACAGTTTCCGCGGTGACCTGCTGGCCAAGGCGCTGTCCTGGCTCTCGATTTCGTTTGTAGTGGCGCTGGGGATCGGCCAGTACCTGGGGTCGATCATTCAGGTGGCGCTGGGCTGGCCGGCGATTTTCTATCTGTTGGGTGGCGCGAGTCTGTTGATGGCGATGGCGGTGGCGCGGGTCACGTTCCCGTTGCTGAACGAGGAGCCTGTCCAGTCGTCCGCCTGGCCGAGTTACGGGCGCATTTTGCGTGATCGCGCCTTCCTGCTGCCGGCACTCGCCGGCGGCCTCGGTTATGGGGTGATCATTGCGTTCAACACCGCAGCGCCGCTGATTCTGCAAGGCCCCTTCAACTGGTCGGCCGTGGAATACGGGCTGTTGGGCTGGCCGATCAGCGCGGCGTATTTCCTGGGGGCTTTGGGGGTCAATGCCTTTGTGCTTCGCACCGGTCAACGCTGGCTGATGACGGCGGGCGTGGGCCTGGTATTGGGCGGTAGCGCGGTGATGTTGCTGGGGAGCATCGCGGGCACTTCCGTTGCGCTGCTGCTCTGGTTGCCATACTGCTTTGCCGTGTTCGGGCAGTCTTTGAACTACCCGATCAGCCTGTCCCTGGCCAACGACGGCTCGCCGGTCGGCGGGGCTTATGCGATGGCGTTGAGTGGTTTCATCCACCAGCTGATGGCCGCCATCATCGGCGCGATTGCCAGTCTGATCGCAAGCCAGCAAGCATGGCCACTGTCCCTGTTTTGCACCTTGCTGGCCTTGGGCGCGATGGTGTGCGTGAGGCTCACGCCCGGCCGGCAAACCGACTAGAACGCGCTGCGGAAAATCTCCTCGATCTGGCGCTGATCCGCCGCCCGTGGATTAGTCAGGCCGCACGCGTCTTTCAGCGCGTTGGTCGCGAGCGTCGGGATGTCGTTGAGCTTGGCGCCGAGTTCACGCAAACCGGCGGGAATCTCAATGTCGCTGGACAGGCTGCGGATCGCCGTGATGGCCGCTTGAGCACCCTCTTCCGGGCTTAAGCCACGGATATCGGCGCCCATCGCGTGGGCCACATCGGTCAGGCGCGGGGCGCAGACCAGCGCATTGAAACTCTGCACGTGGGGCAGCAGCACCGCGTTGCATACGCCATGCGGCAAGTCATAGAACCCGCCCAACTGGTGAGCCATGGCGTGGACAAATCCCAGGGAGGCGTTGTTGAACGCCATGCCGGCGAGAAACTGTGCGTAAGCCATGTTTTCCCGTGCCGCCATGTCGCTGCCATTGCGCACGGCCAGACGCAGGTTGCTGCTGATCAAGGTTATGGCTTTCAGTGCGCAGGCATCGGTAATCGGATTGGCGGCGGTGGACACGTAGGCTTCGATGGCATGAGTCAGCGCGTCCATGCCGGTGGCGGCGGTCAATCCCTTGGGCATGGCGACCATCAGCGCCGGGTCGTTGACCGACAGCAACGGCGTGACGTTGCGGTCGACGATGGCCATTTTCACGTGGCGCGATTCGTCGGTGATGATACAAAAACGGGTCATTTCGCTGGCCGTGCCGGCGGTGGTATTGATCGCGATCAGCGGCAATTGCGGTTGGGTCGATCGGTCGACGCCTTCGTAGTCGCGGATCTCCCCGCCGTTGGTCGCGCACAACGCGATGCCCTTGGCGCAGTCATGGGGCGAACCGCCGCCGAGCGACACCACAAAATCACAGCGACTTTCCTTGAGCAGGCCCAGGCCGCGCTCGACGTTGGCCATGCTCGGATTCGGTTTGGCGCCGTCGAAGATCACCGAGTCGATGTCCTGCATTGCCAGTTTTTCAGCAATCATCTTCGCCACACCGGCCTTGGCCAGCCCGGCGTCGGTGACGATCAGCGCCTTTCGAAAGCCGTATTTGCCAATGGCAACCATGGCTTCGTCCAGGCAGTCATTGCCCATGATGTTAACGGCGGGAATGAAAAACGTGCTGCTCATGAGCGATTCTCCTGGCTAAACCGATCGGTAGTGCCGATCCGGCGGGTGCGCACAGGATCGACGCTTCGGGCAGGCAGTAACTTGATCTGGCTCAAGTCCCGGTCGTGATAAAGTCGCCGCCCATCAGACCTTTTGCTTTGAGACTTTGACCGCAATGACCGATTTCCAGGATGTTGATGCCCAACTTGAAGACTGGAACGCCTTGCGCGCCACCGCCTCGTTCAGCGGTTTGCTGGTCGGCAACGGCGCCAGCCGTGCGGTGTGGGACGACTTCGGCTACGACTCGTTGTTCGAAAATGCCCGCACCGTCGAAGAAAAACCCCTGAGCCAGTCCGAGCTGAGCGTGTTCGACGCCATGCAGACCCGCAGTTTCGAACAGGTGCTGAGCGCGCTGAAAATCACCAGCCGGGTCAACAAGGCCCTGGCCGTCAGCTCCGCTGCGCCGCGCAATCGTTACTACGCGATCAAGGAAGCGCTGATCAACACAGTCCACGCGGTGCACATCCCGTGGCGGCTTGTGGTGCCCTCGACCCTGGCGACGATCAGTCAGGAACTGGGCCGCTATCGAACGGTGTTCACCACCAATTACGACTTGCTCAACTACTGGGCGATCCAGCATCAGCCGGATGCCATCACCGATCTGTTCCAGGGTGCCGAACCGGGTTTTGATTTGAGCGCCACGGCGACCGATAAAACCCGTTTGTTGTACCTGCACGGTGGCCTGCACCTGGTGCGCAATCAGGACGGCACGGCACGCAAGCTGATGTCGACGGAGGGCACATTGCTGGGCAGTTTCGCCATCAACAACACCATCAAGACGCTGGACGATGTGCCGCTGTTCGTCAACGAAGGGCCGGCGCAGGACAAGCTCAAGACCATTCGCAGCTCGGATTATCTGTCGTTTTGCTATGACCAGTTGCTGAGCCATGGTGAGGGGTTATGCCTGTTCGGGCATGCCTTGGGCGAACAGGACAGCCACATCATCCATGCGTTGCGCCAGGCGAAACCCAAGGTAGTGGCAATCTCGATTTACCCGCGCAGCAAGGCGTTTATCCAGCATCAGAAGCGGCATTACACGAAGGTGTTTGAGGGAACGGGGTCAGAACTGCGGTTTTTTGATTCGAAGACCCATGCGCTCGGCAGCCCGAAGCTCACAGTTCCCGTCGAGGTCTGAAGCGAACACCGAACCTGTGGCGAGGGAGCTTGCTCCCGCTGGGCTGCGAAGCGGCCCCTGCATTCTTTCAGAGAAAACGCATTGTCAGGTTTTACGACTGCTTCGCAGCCGAGCGGGAGCAAGCTCCCTCGCCACAACAGCACCGCAACTTCATTCCTCAGCGCTATGCACCACCACCAGCAACTGCGCCTGAGCCTCCCCCACTGAGCGAATCCGGTGCGGTTTCTGCGCATTGAAGTGCAGCGCATCCCCGCGATTGAGCAGCACGCGCTCGTTCATGAAGTCCACTTCCACCTGCCCTTCGTGGACGAACAGAAACTCTTCCCCCACGTGTTCCTTGAAGGTTTTATCCGCGAATTCTGTCGGGGGATAAATCATGAACGGCAGCAGGCTGCGCTCGCTGACCTGGTGGGCCAGCACCGCGTAGCCGGGGCTTTCATCGTTGGCCGCCAGGGACTGGCGCTCGTCGCTGCGCACCAGGCTGTAGCTGTCGAGGCTGATGTTGTCTTCGGAGAACAACTCCTCGACCTTCACGTTCAGCGCCTTGGCCAGTTTCAGGGCAGCCGCGATCGACGGCGTATTCAGCCCGCGCTCGACTTTCGACAGATAGCTCTTGGTCATGCCGGATTTTTCGGCCAGGGCCTCCAGCGTCACGCCAAGTTTTTTTCTAAGTAATTTCAAACGGATAGACATGAAGAACGATTAATCCATCAAGGAGGCGACGATTTGCCCTTGCCTATGACACAAAGTGTCATATAGCCTTTGCTGTGTCATTTGCATGAACCACCCAAGGACACCGAGATGGCCAAGACCTTAGCATTACCCAAAGAGCAATTGGTCAAGCAAGCGTTGACCCAGATGCAAAACACCCTGGCGGATAATACGTGGACCGACCGGCAAAAGCTGGCCCTGACCTGCCGGATTCTATTTGAAAATGGTCACGACTCCGGCCTGGCCGGGCAAATCACCGCCCGTGGCCCTCAGCCTGGCACCTATTACACTCAACAACTGGGCCTGGGTTTCGACGAGATCACCGCGAGCAATCTGCTGCTGGTCAACGAAGACCTGGAAGTGCTCGAAGGCCACGGCATGCCCAACCCGGCCAACCGTTTCCACAGTTGGGTGTACCGCGCCCGGCCCGACGTGAACTGCATCATTCACACGCACCCGACCCACGTCGCGGCGCTGTCGATGCTCGAAGTGCCGCTGCAGATTTCCCACATGGACCTCTGCCCGCTCTACGACGATTGCGCGTTTCTTGAAGGCTGGCCGGGCGTACCGGTGGGCAACGAAGAAGGTGATTTGATCGCCGGCGCACTGGGCGACAAACGGGCCATCCTGCTGTCGCACCACGGCCAGTTGTCCACCGGCACGACCATCGAAGAAGCCTGTGTCATTGCTCAGCTGATCGAGCGTGCCGCAAAGCTGCAACTGCTGGCGATGAGTGCCGGGACCATCAAACCAATCCTGCCGGACCTGGGCCGCGAAGCCCATGACTGGATCTCGAAACCCAAGCGCCACGGCGCCGCGTTCAACTACTACGCCCGGCAGCACCTGCGTCAACACGCCGATTGCCTGAACTGAACCCACCCATTTCCTGAAGGAGACACAACATGTCGACCCCCACCATTCACGGCATCATCGGCTACACCATCACCCCGTTCACCGCCAATGGCGAAGGCGTCGATCTCGACGCGCTCGGGCGTTCCATCGACCGCTTGATCGACGGCGGCGTCCACGCCATCGCGCCACTGGGCAGCACCGGCGAAGGCGCTTACCTGAGCGACGCGGAGTGGGATCAGGTCAGTGAATTCAGCATCAAGCATGTGGCCAAGCGCGTGCCGACCATCGTCAGTGTGTCCGACCTGACGACCGCCAAAGCCGTGCGCCGCGCCCGTTTCGCCGAAGCCCATGGCGCCGATGTGGTGATGGTTCTGCCGACGTCCTACTGGAAACTCAGCGAAGCGGAAATCCTCGCCCACTACCGCGCCATCGGCGACAGCATCGGCGTCCCGATCATGCTCTATAACAACCCGGCCACCAGCGGCACCGACATGTCGGTGGACCTGATCCTGCGGATCGTCAACGCCGTGGAGAACGTGACCATGGTCAAGGAGAGCACCGGCGACATCCAGCGCATGCACAAGCTGCAACTGCTCGGCGAAGGCCGGGTGCCGTTCTACAACGGCTGCAACCCGCTGGCGCTGGAAGCGTTTGCGGCGGGTGCGAAAGGTTGGTGCACAGCGGCGCCGAACCTGATTCCGCAGCTCAATCTGGATCTGTATGACGCGGTGCTGGCGAATGACCTGGGCAAGGCGCGTGAACTGTTCTATCGCCAGTTGCCGCTGCTGGACTTCATCCTCAAGGGTGGCTTGCCGGCGACGATCAAGGCGGGGCTGCGTACGACCGGGCTGGAAGTGGGCGATCCGCGGTTGCCGGTGTTTCCACTCGGCGAGGCCGGGATCAGCCAGTTGCAAGAATTGCTGAAAGCCTTGCGCTGATCTCAAGCCGCACACAAAACCCATGTGGGAGTGAGCCTGCTCGCGATGGCGGACTGACATTCAACATCTTCGTCGAATGTTAAGCCGCTATCGCGAGCAGGTTCGCTCCTACGGGGGGAATTGTGTTGGTCCTGAAGGGAGCGATCAAAGCACCGGCAAGGTCTTGTCCTTGATCACGGTGGTCGGCCCGTTGGCCTTGACGCTGGCGATGCCTTTATCCATCGCGCCAGCGGAAGAGTAGGTCTCGCTGCTGCCGATGATCTCGTGGTTACCGGCCTTGAGATTGAAGTAAGGATGGCCATCCTTGGTGGTTTTCTTTTCGTAGCGCTCATCCAGCGGGCTGTTCTTCTGCACCGAAGCAATGCCGTTGTCGGCAGCACCGCGAGTGGTGTACAGCTCGCTGGTCAGAATGGTTTCGGCGTTGGCGGCCTTCAGTACAAACTTGAACTGACCGTTGCTGCTTTTGCTCACTTCGTACCATCCGGACATGCTCTTTCTCCTTGGCGATTGAGTGGTCTCGCGCTTCAGAGTAAAGACCAGCCCGGGACATCTGTCGCCTGTAACACCGCCATCGCGAGCAGGCTCGCTTGCACATTGGAATGCGTTCCCCCGAGGGAGCGAGCCTGCTCGCGATGGGGCCGGTAAGGCCAGCGCAAAACCAACCCTATTTCACCACCGCCCGCACCACCGACAACTCCGGCGCCTGTACCCGTCGCTGACTCAGATACCGCGTACAACTCACCCGCAAGAACGAGGCGAAATTCACCACTTCGCCGCGGTAGTCCATCACCTCTTCATACAGCTTGGCGATCAACTGGTTGGTGGTCATGCCGTCGACCTCGGCGATTTCGCTGAGGATGTCCCAGAACTGATTTTCCAGGCGCAGGGTGGTGACCACCCCGCAGATGCGCAGCGAGCGGGAGCGCGATTCGTAGAGAATCGGATCAGCTTTGACGTACAGCTCGCACATGGAAAAGCCCCTCGTTACAGCGTGATTTTGGTGCCCAGCAACCCAAGGAAACCGGCGAGCCAGCTTGGGTGCGCCGGCCAGGCGGGCGCAGTGGCCAGATTGCCTTGTACGTGGCCTTCCGTCACCGGGATATCGATGAACGTACCGCCCGCCAGGCGCACTTCCGGCGCGCAGGCCGGGTAAGCGCTGCACTCGCGACCTTCGAGAACTCCAGCTGCCGCGAGCAGTTGCGCACCGTGACACACGGCAGCGATCGGTTTGCCGGCCTTGTCGAATGCGCGCACCAGCTCCAGGACTTTTTCGTTCAGGCGCAGGTATTCCGGCGCACGACCGCCGGGGATCAGCAGCGCGTCGTAGTCGGATTCAGCGACTTTGGCGAAATCGAAGTTCAGGGCAAACAAGTGACCGGGTTTTTCGCTGTAGGTCTGGTCGCCTTCGAAGTCGTGAATCGCCGTGCGCACAGTCTGGCCGTCGGATTTGTCCGGGCAAACGGCGTGCACCGTGTGGCCGACCATCAGCAGCGCCTGGAAAGGCACCATCACTTCGTAGTCTTCGACGTAATCGCCGACCAGCATCAGAATTTTCTTGGCAGCCATGGGGAGGACTCCTCTGGGAAATGCATAGGAGTATTCAAGGTAGTCCTTATCCAGCGGGTCGGGTAATAACCAGCTACTACCTGAAAACCGCGTTATCGTTCTTCGCGGGCAAGCCTCGCTCCTACAAAGGCACCACCATACCTGTAGGAGCGAGGCTTGCCCGCGAAGGCGCCCTTCAACTGTACGGATAACTCTGCGCCTATCTGTAACAGCGCGATCCCCGTGGTTTATGGCTAGATGAAGTCTCTTCCCGCCACCTAACATTCTGGTCCCCCATCATGTCCTCGCGCGAAAACACCGGCATGGCCCTCGGCCTGCTCGGCGTTGTGATCTTCAGCCTCACCTTGCCCTTCACGCGGATCGTCGTGCAGGAACTTCATCCGCTGCTCAACGGCCTGGGCCGGGCGTTGTTTGCGGCGGTGCCGGCGGCGATGTTGTTGCTGTGGCGCCGGGAAAAATGGCCAACCTGGAAACAGGTCAAAGGCCTGACACTGGTGATCGCAGGCGTGATCCTCGGTTTTCCGGTGTTGTCGGCCTGGGCCATGCAAACCTTGCCGGCCTCCCACGGCGCACTGGTCAACGGTTTGCAGCCGCTGTGCGTCGCGCTTTACGCCGCGTGGTTGTCCCACGAACGACCGTCGAAAGCCTTCTGGGCCTGCGCGGCGTTGGGCAGTGCGCTGGTGTTGGGTTATGCGCTGATCAGCGGGGCCGGCAGTATTCAGGCCGGTGATTTGCTGATGCTCGGGGCGATTGCCGTGGGCGGCCTGGGTTATGCCGAGGGCGGCCGGTTGGCCAAGGAGATGGGCGGCTGGCAGGTGATCTGCTGGGCGCTGGTGTTATCGACGCCGCTGCTGATCGGACCGGTGGTCTATTTGGCGCTGCAACACCAGGGCGAAATATCCGCCAAGACTTGGTGGGCGTTTGGTTATGTTTCGCTGTTCTCGCAGTTCATCGGGTTCTTTGCCTGGTACGCCGGGTTGGCGATGGGCGGCATTGCCCGAGTCAGTCAGATCCAGCTGTTGCAGATCTTCTTCACCATCGCGTTTTCGGCGCTGTTCTTTGGTGAACATATCGAGCCGATCACCTGGCTGTTTGCCGCCGGGGTGATCGTGACGGTGATGCTCGGACGCAAGACCGCCATCAAACCCGCCCGCATTGCCACTACGTGACCTGTAGGAGCCAGGCTTGCCGGCGAAGGCGTCGGCACTATCGCCTTCGCCGGCAAGCCTGGCTCCTACAGGGTCATGCGGTGTTTTAGAGGTAGCCGTCGGCGCGCAGCAGGGTTTCCAGGCAATGTTCGCTGATGTGGTAGAAATCCTTCAGCTCCTGGATCTTCACCAACAGCTGGGCCGGGTCGACCGGCTCGGCGCGTTTGACCGCCAAAATCATCTTGTTCTTGTTGGTGTGGTCCAGTGAGATGAACTCGAACACCTTGGTTTCATAACCACAGGCTTCCAGGAACAGCGCTCGCAGGCTGTCGGTGACCATTTCCGCTTGCTGGCCCAGGTGCAGACCGTATTGCAGCATCGGCTTGAGCAGCGCCGGGCTCTGGATTTGCAGGCGGATCTGTTTGTGGCAGCACGGCGAGCACATGATGATCGAGGCGCCGGAGCGGATGCCGGTGTGAATCGCGTAGTCGGTGGCGATGTCACAGGCGTGCAGCGCGATCATCACGTCCAGCTCGCTCGGCGCGACGCTTCGCACGTCACCGCACTTGAACACCAGCCCCGGATGCTCAAGCTTGGCGGCAGCGGCATTGCACAGGTTGACCATTTCTTCGCGCAACTCGACGCCGGTCACCACGGCTTCGGCCTTCAAGGTGTTGCGCAGATAGTCGTGGATCGCAAAGGTCAGGTATCCCTTGCCCGAACCGAAATCCGCCACCTGTACCGGCTTATCCAGGGCCAAGGGCGAGGTGGTCAGCGCATGGCTGAAGACTTCGATGAACTTGTTGATCTGCTTCCACTTGCGCGACATCGCCGGGATCAGCTCGTGCTTGCTGTTTGTCACGCCGAGGTCAGCGAGGAACGGCCGGTTCAGGTCGAGGAAACGGTTCTTCTCGCGGTTATGCTCGGCGGACGGCACTTCACGCAATTGCTGAGGTTTGCTCTTGAACAGCGAAGACTTGCCCTTTTTGCTGTATTCGAGCTGGGCTTCGTCAGTCAGCGACAGTAAATGCGCATTTTTGAACGAGGCCGGCAACAGCGCGCCGATGGTCGCGACGCCCTCGGCAAGCGGCAGGTTCTTGGTGATGTCGCGGGTCTTGTAGCGGTAGACGAAGGACAGGCAGGCCTGATCCTTGACCGTCAGTTGCTTGATGATCAACCGCTGCAAATCGGCTTCGGTGCCGACGTACTTGGCCAGGACCAGTTTGATGAAGGCATTCTGGTCGAGGCTGGTTTGCAGCAGGTCGATGAACTGGGCGTGGTGATCCGGCGCGAGGCTGGCGGGAGTGGCGGTGACAGACATGGAAAAAACGGCCTCGGGCGGAGCGGATCGGGAATGGCGGGTATTTTAGGGGGGATGGCATACGAGGGCACGGGTAATTTCCCGAACGGTGCGAAACCCGAAGCAAAAACGCTACTGGATTGAGTGGGATTGTGTGGCGAGGGAGCTTGCCCCCGCTGGGCTGCGAAGCAGCCCTACCCCCTGCAACCGTGTTTATCTGAATGACCGCATTGGCTGATTTGGGGGGCCGCTTCGCGCCCCAGCGGGGGCAAGCTCCCTCGCCACAAAAGCCCTCTCCCCACAGAAGGTGTATCAATTCCAGAAGTGAAATCAGCCCAACACCACCAACCGATTCGGCAACTCATTGCGCACGTGCGTCACCGGCACATGCACCTTGAGCAGCTCGCCGCACGCCTCGACGCACGTCACAAACCCCTGCAACGTCTGGCCCTGCTTCACCTGTTGAGTAAACGCCGCAACGATCGCGTCCCAGTTCTTGTTGTCCAGCCGCTTGGAAATCCCTTCATCCACCAGAATTTCCACGTACCGCTCAGCCTCGCAGACAAAAATCAGCATCCCGGTGCTACCCACCGTGTGGTGCAGGTTCTGCTCCAGAAACTGCCGGCGCGCCAGATTTGACGCTCGCCAATGCCGCACCGAGCGCGGGATCAGGTGGGTGGTGACTTTCGGAATCCGGAACACCAGGCACAGCACGATGAACGTGATCCATTGCACCAGCAGCAAACTGTGCAGGGTCAGCCAGCCTGTCAGGTAATGCACGATACCCGGCACCACCAGCGCCAGCAGGCTGGCCCAGAGCAGCGGGATGTACGCGTAGTCGTCGGCGCGGGCCGCGAGCACCGTCACCAGTTCGGCGTCGGTGTCGCGCTCGACCCGGGCAATCGCCTCGGCGACTTTGCGTTGTTCGTGTTCAGTCAGTAATGCCATGTCTAAAAGTGCCCATTCATTATTATGCTCACCAGCCGCCCGACGAACCGCCGCCCCCGAAACTGCCGCCACCCCCGCTGAAGCCCCCGCCACCGCCGCCGAAACCTCCACCGCCGAAACCGCCCCCTGAACTGCCTCGACCACCGCCACCGCTGGGCAGGATACCGAGCATCTGGCAGACGAAAATCGTCAGGATGAACAGCAACACCAGGAACACGAACACGCCCGGATGGCGGGATACGAAATCGTCGCCCTCATCCCCTCTCGGCTCATAGACCGTCGACGGTTCATCCAGCGGATTGCCGCCCAGCACCACCAGCATCGCGGCGACGCCGTCGCTGATGCCCTTGCTGAAGTTGCCGGTCTTGAACGCTGGCGTGATCACCTGGTTGATGATCACCGAACTCTGCGCATCGGTCAGGCGATCTTCCAGGCCGTAACCGACTTCGATGCGCAATTTACGATCATCGCGCGCAACGATCAGCAACGCGCCGGTGTTTTTATCCTTCTGGCCGATGCCCCAGTAGCGCCCCAGCTGATAGCCGAAATCGGCAATGTCGGTGCCCTGCAAGTCCGGCAACGTCACCACGACCAACTGCTCGCCCGTGGCTTTTTCATGGGCCTGGAGCTGCTGCGTCAGTTGCTCACGAACCGACGGCTCGATCATCTGGGCGTTATCCACCACCCGTCCGGTCAGCTGCGGAAACTTCAACTCGGCCTGGGCTGTCAGGGCAAACACCCACAGCACCAGCACCAGGCCCACTTTCAACACGCGCATTGGCAACCTCATCCGTGGTGATGCGTCAAGCCGATCAGAACTTCACTTCTGGCGCTTTTTCGGCATCGGGGCTGGTGGCCTCGAAGGTTTCGCGGATCGGCAAATCGCTGTACATCACCGTGTGCCACAGGCGACCCGGGAAGGTGCGGATTTCGGTGTTGTACTTCTGCACCGCGAGGATAAAGTCGCGACGCGCCACGGCGATGCGATTCTCGGTGCCCTCGAGCTGCGATTGCAACGCAAGGAAATTCTGGTTGGCCTTGAGGTCCGGGTAACGTTCGGACACCACCATCAAACGGCTCAAGGCGCCGGTCAGCTGATCCTGCGCCTGCTGGAACTGCTTGAGTTTTTCCGGGTTGTCCAGGGTGCTGGCATCCACCTGGATCGAGGTCGCCTTGGCTCGGGCTTCGATCACCGCGGTCAGGGTTTCTTCCTCATGTTTGGCGTAGCCCTTGACGGTTTCCACCAGGTTGGGGATCAGGTCGGCGCGGCGCTGGTACTGGTTCTGCACCTGGCCCCAGGCAGCCTTGGCCTGTTCGTCGAGGGTAGGAATGTTGTTGATGCCGCAGCCCGCCAGCAGCGTGGTGAGCAACATCAAGGCTGCAACCTGCAGGCTCGACCGAGTGTGGTGTCGTACATTCATCTGGTTGACGCTCCCTTGCACCTTCCGTTGAAAAACAACCAGCGACCTTCTGAGCGGTCTCTTGGGGCATAATCTGCCCCCGCCACTGGATTGCATCGAGCCAATGGGCTAAAAGATGCCCCAGCGCCAAACGCTGCAGAAGTGTGCTGCATTTACCTGAACAACAATAGTCGCTCCCTAAATTTTGGCTGATCGGCGCGTATTCACTGCCGTTTAGGCCTTTGAGAAAACTATTCATGAAGAAGCTGTGTTTGCTGGGCCTGTTCGTCAGCCTGGCCAGTCATACCGTATTGGCCGCCACGACGCCCGCACCTTTGGAGAACAAGGACGCTTTCATCACTGACCTGATGAAACAAATGACCCTCGATGAAAAGATCGGCCAGTTGCGCCTGATCAGCATCGGCCCTGAGATGCCTCGGGAGATGATCCGCAAGGAAATCGCCGCCGGCAACATCGGCGGCACCTTCAATTCGATCACGCGCGCGGAAAACCGTCCGATGCAGGACGCGGCCATGCGCAGCCGGTTGAAGATCCCGATGTTCTTCGCCTATGACGTGATCCACGGTCACCGCACGATTTTCCCGATCCCGATTGCCCTGGCCTCGAGCTGGGACATGGACGCCATCGGTCTGTCCGGGCGCATCGCCGCCAAGGAAGCCGCGGCAGACAGCCTCGACATCACGTTCGCGCCGATGGTCGACATTTCCCGCGACCCGCGTTGGGGCCGCACGTCCGAAGGCTTCGGCGAAGACACGTACCTGGTGTCGCGCATTGCCGGCGTCATGGTCCGGGCATTCCAGGGCACCGGCGCGAACGCGGCCGATAGCATCATGGCCAGCGTCAAGCACTTTGCCTTGTACGGTGCGGTCGAGGGCGGTCGCGACTACAACGTCGTCGACATGAGCCCGGTCAAAATGTACCAGGACTACCTGCCACCGTACCGCGCCGCCATCGATGCGGGCGCGGGTGGCGTGATGGTTGCGCTGAACTCGATCAACGGCGTGCCGGCCACCGCCAACACCTGGCTGATGAACGACCTGCTGCGCAAGGATTGGGGCTTCAAGGGCCTGGCGGTCAGTGACCACGGGGCGATTTTCGAGCTGATCAAGCATGGCGTCGCTCGTGACGGTCGCGAAGCCGCGAAGCTGGCGATCAAGGCCGGCATCGACATGAGCATGAACGACACCCTGTACGGCAAAGAGCTGCCGGGGCTGTTGAAGGCCGGCGAGATCGAACAGAAAGACATCGATAACGCTGTCCGAGAAGTGCTCGCCGCCAAGTACGACATGGGCCTGTTCAAGGACCCGTACCTGCGCATCGGCAAGGCTGAAGACGATCCGGCCGACACCTACGCCGAAAGCCGTCTGCACCGCGCCGAGGCCCGTGACGTCGCGCGCCGCAGCCTGGTGTTGCTGAAGAACCAGGGCGAGACCCTGCCGCTGAAGAAAACCGCGAAGATCGTGCTGGTCGGTCCGCTGGCCAAGGCGCCAATCGACATGATGGGCAGCTGGGCCGCCGCTGGCCGTCCGGCTCAATCGGTCACCTTGTTCGACGGCATGAACGCCGCTGTTTCAGACAAATCGAAGCTGATCTACGCCCGTGGCGCCAATATCACCAGCGACAAGAAAGTGCTGGATTACCTGAACTTCCTCAACTTCGATGCCCCGGAAGTGGTGGATGATCCGCGCTCCGCCCAAGTGCTGATCGACGAAGCGGTGAAGGCCGCCAAAGACGCTGATGTCGTGGTTGCCGCTGTCGGCGAGTCCCGTGGCATGTCCCACGAATCGTCGAGCCGCACCGACCTGAACATCCCGGCCAACCAGCGCGACCTGATCAAGGCGCTGAAAGCCACCGGCAAACCGCTGGTGCTGGTGTTGATGAACGGCCGCCCGCTGTCGATTCTCGAAGAGAAGGAACAGGCTGACGCGATTCTGGAAACCTGGTTCAGCGGCACCGAAGGCGGCAACGCCATCGCGGACGTGCTGTTCGGCGACTACAACCCATCGGGCAAACTGCCGATCACCTTCCCGCGTTCGGTGGGCCAGATTCCGACCTACTACAACCACCTGAGCATTGGCCGGCCGTTCACGCCGGGCAAACCGGGCAACTACACCTCGCAGTATTTCGATGACACCACCGGCCCGCTGTTTCCGTTCGGTTTCGGCCTGAGCTACACCGATTTCAGCCTGAGCGACATGGCCTTGTCGTCGACCACGCTGAACAAGACCGGCAAGCTCGACGCCAGCGTCATGGTGAAAAACACCGGCAAGCGCGACGGCGAAACCGTGGTGCAGCTGTACATCCAGGACGTGACCGGCTCGATGATCCGCCCCGTCAAGGAACTGAAGAACTTCCAGAAAATCACGCTGAAGGCCGGCGAACAGAAAGTCGTGCACTTCACCATCACCGAAGACGACCTGAAGTTCTTCAATGCCCAGCTCAAATACGCAGCGGAGCCAGGCAAGTTCAACGTGCAGATCGGCCTGGATTCCCAGGACGTGACGCAGCAGAGCTTTGAATTGCTGTAACCCCTGACACACCGCAATAAACCTGTGGGAGCGAGCCTGCTCGCGATGAGGGCATAACATTCAACATCTTTGTTGGCTGTTACACCGCCATCGCGAGCAGGCTCGCTCCCACAGTGATTTTGGGTGTGACGACTATCCGCGTCGATCCAGCAGATTCACCACCAGCCGATCCACCCATCCCCAAACCCTTTGCTTGACCCGCCGCCACAGTGGCCGGCGTTGCCATGCCTCCAGGCTCACTTCCTGGCTCTGCGCAAAGTCCTTCTCGAAACTCGCCACTACCGCACGCGTCAACCCTGGGTCCAACGCTTCAAGGTTGGCTTCCAGATTGAAGCGCAGATTCCAGTGATCGAAATTGCATGAGCCGATGCTCACCCAGTCATCAATCAAGACCATTTTCAGGTGCAGGAAACACGGCTGGTATTCGAAGATCTTCACCCCGGACTTGAGCAATCGCGGGTAATAACGATGCCCGGCGTAGCGCACCGATGGGTGATCGGTGCGTGGCCCGGTCAGCAGCAGACGCACATCGACGCCTCGGCCGGCAGCCCTGCGCAATGAACGGCGGACTTTCCAGGTCGGCAGAAAGTACGGCGTGGCCAGCCAGACCCGCCGCTGACCGCTGTTCAGCGCTCGAATCAGCGATTGCAGGATGTCGCGGTGCTGGCGGGCGTCGGCATAGGCCACCCGCCCCATCCCTTCGCCCATGGACGGCACCCGTGGCAGACGCGGCAGGCCGAAGTGCGCCGCAGGTCTCCAGGCGCGGCGATGGCGGTTGGCGATCCATTGCCGGTCGAACAGCAGCTGCCAGTCGATGACCAAGGGGCCGGTGATTTCCACCATCACTTCATGCCATTCGCTGGTGTCTTCGCCCGGCGTCCAGAACTCGTCAGTGACGCCCGTGCCGCCGACCACCGCCAGACTCTGATCGACCAGCAACAGCTTTCGGTGATCGCGGTAAAAGTTGCCGACCCAGCGTCGCCAGCTCAGGCGATTGTAGAAACGCAGTTCCACACCCGCCGCCATCAGGCGCTGACGCAAGGTCAGGGTGAATGCGAGGCTGCCGTAGTCATCGAACAGACAGCGCACACGCACGCCGCGCTCGGCGGCCTGCACCAACGCCTGCACCATGGCCTCGGCACAGGCGCCCGCTTCCACCAGATACAACTCCAGCTCGACCTGTTCTTCGGCGCGGGCAATCGCGACCAACATGCGCGGGAAAAACTCCGGGCCGTCGATCAGCAGTTCAAAGTGGTTGCCTGCCCGCCAGGGAAAGATTGCACCGGCCATGTCAGCGCGCCGTGAAAATCAGTACCGCACCCACCGGCACCGACAGGCTGATGGCCGACAATCCAGCGACCTTGCGCAAACTTTCCAGGCCCGGTGCCAGATCGAAGTCTTCGGCATTGATGATAATCGGCTCAAGGGTCACCACCTGGAAGCGCCGGTCATCGAGACGGGTCGCCAGCAGTTCGGCGCTGTATTCGTGGGTTTTACCGTGAAGGTTGACGGTCAGCGGCAAGCGCAACTCCAGTTGGGCACCGGGCGCGAGATCGCTGATCGGGCGCAGATCGATCTGCGCGGTGATCAGCGCTTCGGGGAAGGTCTGGATCTCAAACAGTTCCTTGCGCATGCGTTCGTCGCGCAGCGGGATGCCGCTGTTCACCGACTCCATCTCGACTTCCACCTCGGCCAGGCCCTTGGGGCTGACTTTGCCGTGCAACACCAGGAAGCGCTGCACTTCGGAAATGTTGGCGTTTTTGGTGCTGATGAAGGACAGCCGAGAGGACTCGCCATCGAGATACCAATTGGCCTCGGCCGACAACGAAGCGCCGGCCAGAAGCAGGAAGGCGAGGGTTTTGGAAAGGGACCGCTTGAACATAGGGACTCATGGGGCAAATAAACCTGAGCGAACCTTAACCGCCCTGAGGCAGGTTGCAAACTCTAATGCCACAACAGCCCTGCACCACAAGTAATTCCAGCGTGTTCAGGGTTGCAGGCGGCAGCCTTGGTGTTCGCCGATCCATTGCGCGCTGTTGCTGCGGCCCATGCCGCTGACGGTCACGCGCTGGCTGGCGGGGTCATCGGTGAAACCGCTGGTGGGCAACCACTGCTTCACGTAGCGGTGGCAATACTCGGCGTCGTTATTCATCACGTACCGGCACGAGCAATATTCCTTGGCGGTGTAGCCACTGATGATGTCGGGGAACGCCCACAACGCCACTCGTTCCTGCCAGATCCAGCCGAGCAAGGCTATCAGCGCTACTAACATCAGCGCGCTAAACGGTCGGCGACGAACAAAACAATGGCGGTTCATGGCTGCACCTTCCCGGCAAAGGCCTTGAGCGCGAGCTTGAGCAATTCGTTGTGCTGGTAGATCTCGTCGCGGTCATCGCCATAGCGCACGATCACCAGCTGTTCGCCGGGAATCACGTACATCGCCTGCCCCCAATGGCCCAAAGCGGCGAAGGTGTCGGCCGGAGCATCCGGCCAGGGTCGGGCAGCGCCCTCCACCGCTCGATTGAGCCACCAATGGCCGCCCGGGACCGCATCATCCTGATTGGCTTGATAGCGGGCGAAGGGTTCGCGGTTGAAGGCGACCCAGTCTTTGGGCAGCAGCTGTCGATCACCCCAACGACCGTCACGCGCCATCAGCAGGCCGACGCGCGCCAGGTCCCGGGCGGTGAGGTAGGCATAAGAGGACGCGACGAAAGTGCCCGTGGCATCGGTTTCCCAGACGGCATGGCGAATTCCAAGCGGCTCGAACAATGCTGTCCACGGATAGTCTGGGTAACGGGCCGGGCCGACGATGGTTTTCAGCGCGGCGGCCAGCAGATTGCTGTCGCCACTGGAGTACCGAAAGGCCTGGCCTGGTTTGGCGTACTCAGCGTGATCAGCGGTGAACGCCGCCATGTCGTGATGACCCAGGGTGTAGAGCATGGCGACCACCGAGGACTTCAACGGCGCGTATTCGTAGTCTTCCTGCCAGTCCAGGCCTGAAGCCCAGTGCAACAGGTCGGCCAGGGTCATTGCCGGGTGTTTCGCCAACGGCGGGTAAAACCGCACCGCAGGGTCCTCAAGTTTGAAAAGGCCCTCGCCATAGGCCACACCCAGGACCGTGGCCATCAGGCTTTTGCTGATGGACCAGGTCAGGTGCGCGGTGTCGGCCGTGGTCGGGCCGGCGTAGCGTTCGTAGATCAGTTGGCCGTCGCGGATTACCAGCAAGGCATCGGTGCGGATGCCTTTTCGAGTGGTGTCATCGCGAGGCGCAAAGGCGTAAGTCTCCAGGGCTTGAAGTGCGGGGCCGGAGACGTTCGGGCCGGTCGACCATTGCTCGGCGGGCCAGGTTTCGGCGTGGGCCGTGAGGCAGAGCAGCAGCGTGAAAATCAGGGGCAAGCCTTTGAACATGGCGGGGGCTCGGCGGGGTGGGCTTGCTGAGCCTAGTCGAGGTTGATGACAGTTTTGGAATGTGTGTCGCCTATGCGGCCGCCTTCGCTGGCAAGCCTCGCTCCTGCAGGAGTTCGCGATCCAATATAGGAGCGAGCGGTGCGGCGATCCGACTTGCCCGCGAAGAGGCCTGTCAGATCGCCGCCAACGCCTTGGCCAATCGCTTGCCTCTGGCCCCCGCCGCCAGATCCATCACACTCTGATCACGCTGCCACATCGCCGCCCAGTGCTGCGGGCCATCAGCCAGAGCCTCGTTCAGCTCAGCCTTGAGCCCCTCGAATTGCGCAAACAATCCCCCCAGCAGCACATGCCCGGCCAGATTGTTCGGCGCCTGCCGGCTGACTTCCGCGCACCCGGCCAGCAGCGCCAGCAACCGCAATTGCAGGGCCTGCGGCCAGTCACTGTCCTGCCCCACCCCATACAGCCACGCGGTCATCGCGCTCAATACATAGATGTCTTCCAGCGTGCGGAACGGTTTGACGTAGGCATCCCAGCCATCCCCCGCGAGTAGTTCGCACTGGGCGTTGTCCAGAAACAACCGACCGTGGCTGATGTCCGGCATCAGCGCGATGGCCGGGAGTTTTTCCAGGCGCACGCCCGGTTCATCGGGATAGACCACCGCCAGACTCAAGCGCGGCGTTTCGCCGGACGCTTCACTGCGCGCGGCAACCAGCAGCCAGTCGGCCGCATCGCCAGCGGTGACGAAATCCTTGCGCCCACTCACGCGTAAATCGCTCAGACGCGTCTGCATGTCTGCCACCCGCAGACTGCGCTGTTCGGTGGCACACAACGCGCCGAGGCTCAGCGGCGCGCTCGGCCAGAGCATGCGCAGCGCCGCCTGATAGCCCACCAGAAACGCCAGCCCCGGCGTCGACATCAAACGCCCGCCGACCACCGCCAGTTCCAATGGCGTGACCGTGCCCAACGCGTGCAACAAGGTCGCGAACCCCTCCGCCAGGTCCGGGTTGACGGGCAGGCGATCGCGGCGATTCAACAGGTTTTGCCAGGGCATAAGAGGCTCCTTGTGGGCTGTCATGTAAGCATCACCAAAGCTTCATGGCGATGACACCGGGGCTACATAGCCTGACTTTGCACAACACGGCTGCATAAAGAAAGTCGATCGGCTTTAACCCAAGACGGGTTGACCAGCCCGCACGGAGATTCCCATGACTCAGATCGCCCGCATCAGCGACACCGGCAATGAACGCCGCCTGCAAGCCGAACGCCTGGTGGGCGCCGAGGCCTTGCAGGAAGCCCAGGCTTTGCGCTTCAACGTCTTCAGCGGCGAGTTCAACGCCAAGCTCAAAGGCGCGGAGTTGGGTCTGGACATGGACGACTATGATGTTCACTGCGCCCACATTGGCGTGCGTGACTTGAACACCGGGCGCCTGGTGGCGACCACCCGTTTGCTCGATCACACGGCCGCGAGCAGCCTGGGCAAGTTCTACAGCGAAGAAGAGTTCAGCCTCCATGGTCTGGTCCACTTGAAAGGCCCGATCCTGGAAATCGGCCGCACCTGCGTCGACCCGGCTTATCGCAACGGCGGCACCATCGCGGTGCTCTGGGGCGAACTGGCCGAAGTGCTGAATCAGGGCGGCTACAGCTATTTGATGGGTTGCGCGAGCATTCCGATGCAAGACGGCGGGATTCAGGCCCACGCGATCATGCAGCGTCTGCGGGAACGTTATCTGTGCACCGAACACCTGCGGGCCGAGCCGAAAAAACCGCTGCCGGTCCTGGACCTCCCGTCCAACGTGATTGCCGAAATGCCGCCGCTGCTCAAGGCCTACATGCGTCTGGGCGCGAAGATCTGCGGTGAGCCGTGCTGGGACGAAGACTTCCAGGTCGCCGACGTGTTCATCCTGCTCAAGCGCGACGAACTCTGCCCACGTTATGCCAAGCACTTCAAGGCGGCAGTCTGATGAGCCGGTTGCGGGTGTACGCGCGGATTGCGCGAGTGCTGGTGGTGGTCGCGCTGGGGTTGAGCATGGCCAGCGTGTTCGGGCTTTTCGAGCGGCTGGGCATTGCCCATTCGATGGTCCGCCGCCAACGCTGGTCGCGGTTTTTCATGGCGCGGTTGAGCAACGCCCTGCCCTTTCGCGTGACAGTTCACGGTGAACTGCCGAAGGAGCCGATGCTTTGGGTCAGCAATCACGTGTCGTGGACCGACATTCCGTTGCTGGGCATGCTCACGCCAATGTCGTTTCTGTCCAAGGCCGAAGTGCGCACCTGGCCGGTGGCCGGTTGGTTGGCGGCCAAGGCCGGCAGCCTGTTTATCCGTCGCGGCTCGGGTGACAGCCAGCTGATTCGCAAACAGATGACGCGCCACCTGGCGCAGGCACACCCACTGCTGATGTTCCCTGAAGGCACCACCACCAATGGACGTTCGTTGCGTACCTTTCATGGTCGCTTGTTGTCAGCAGCGATTGATTCTGAAGTGAAGCTGCAGCCGGTGGCGATTCGTTATCTACGTGACGGTGAACTCGACTCACTGGCGCCGTTCATTGGCGATGATGATTTGCTGTCGCACTTGATGCGGTTGTTCGCCAATGATCGCGGGGAAGTGGAAATCAAAGTGCTCAAGCCGATCGCTTGCGAAGGCCGGGAGCGTGCGGCGCTGGCGTTCGAGGCACAGCAGGCGGTGCAGAAATCGTTGTTTGGGGCCATCCCTCAGGCGCAATCGGAACCGCTGCGCCCCGCGATCGCGGCGTGAAACAAATTCCCTGAAGAAACACCAAAAACCTTGTGGGAGCGAGCCTGCTCGCGATAGCGGTTTTACATTCAACAATGATGCTGAATGACACACCGCTATCGCGAGCAGGCTCACTCCTACAAGGGGTTTAGGGTGCTGGGTAGTTTTGGGCGAAATCCTGAAGCTGCGGATAGAACAACCGGAAATCCTCACTGAGCGGTTCGTACAGCCGACGCAATTCCTGCATCGCCCCCGCCAATTCCTCAGGCCGGGTCAACCGCCGCGAAATCCCCCGCAGCACTTGGTCCAGCACATCAAACTCCTGATAAGACCCCAACCAGTCATTCGCCACCATGTGCGGCGCGATCCTCGCCAACCGCTCCGGCAATTGAGGCTCAGTCGACAGCACCCGATACACATCCGAGGTGAACCGCTCCAGCGGCTGGTCCGAGTAGAGGGTCCAGTCCCGCGCCAGGCAGTGGTCGAAAAACACGTCGAGCACGATCCCGGCGTAACGCCGGCGTGTGGTGGAAAATCGCGACAGCGAGGCATCCACCAACGGATGGCGGTCGGTGAAGACGTCGATGCTGCGATGTAGCTGGATGGCCGCTTCAATCTCCGGGTTGAACTGCCCTTGCAGCCGTCCCTTGACGAAATCGCCATACAGACTGCCGAGCAATTGACCGGGGCGCTGGCCACCGAGGTGAAGATGGGCGAGATAGTTCATGGGCGCAGCTTAGCATTGCGCCTTCGAATGTTGACACTCACCGTATCGTTATAACCCGATATAGCGATTTATGCGCTCATCAGACCAAAATCATATTTGTATATCGCGATCTACCGATTTAAAGTTCGCCACATCGCGATATAGCGTTTTACTCATCACGAGCCCAAACCCATGACCATCGACCTCGACGAAATAATAAAAGCCCTGGCACACCCAGTCCGCCGAGACATCCTCATCTGGCTGAAAGACCCCAAGACCCAGTTCCCGGAACAGATCCACAACCACGAGTACGGCATTTGCGCCGGACAGATCGATCAACGCTGCGGCCTGTCGCAGTCGACCGTGTCCGCCCATTTGGCGACCTTGCAACGTGCGCGACTGATCAGCAGTCAGAAAGCCGGTCAATGGCACTTCTTCAAGCGCAACGAGGACGTGATCCAGGCGTTCCTCGCGGCCATCGTCAAGGAGCTCAGCGCTCCGACAAGGAATTAACCAATGCCCCTCTCGCTTCTCATTCTGGCCTTGAGCGCCTTCGCCATCGGCACCACCGAGTTCGTCATCATGGGCTTGTTGCCCGATGTGGCGGCTGACCTCGGCGTGTCGATCCCGGGCGCTGGCTGGCTGGTGACCGGTTACGCCCTGGGCGTGGCCATCGGTGCGCCGTTCATGGCACTGGCCACCTCCCGATTACCGCGCAAGGCTGCACTGGTAGCGTTGATGGGCATTTTCATCATCGGCAACCTGCTCTGTGCCATGGCGACCGATTACAACGTGCTGATGTTTGCCCGTGTGGTCACGGCCCTCTGCCACGGTGCGTTCTTCGGTATCGGTTCGGTGGTGGCGGCAGGTCTGGTTCCGGCGAACAAACGCGCCTCCGCCGTGGCCTTGATGTTCACCGGCCTGACCCTGGCCAACGTGCTCGGCGTTCCGTTGGGCACCGCGCTCGGTCAGGAAGCCGGCTGGCGCTCGACCTTCTGGGCAGTGACCGTGATTGGTGTGATCGCGTTGATTGGCCTGATCCGCTTCCTGCCGGCCAAGCGCGATGAAGAGAAACTCGACATGCGCGCCGAACTGCGCGCCCTCAAAGGCGCCGGGATCTGGCTGTCGCTGAGCATGACGGCGCTGTTCGCGGCGTCGGTATTCACCCTGTTCACTTATGTCGCCCCGCTGCTCGGTGATGTCACCGGCGTCTCGCCCAAAGGCGTGACCTGGACCCTGATGCTCATCGGTCTGGGCCTGACGGTCGGCAACATCATCGGCGGCAAGCTGGCTGACAAAGGCCTGGCCGCAACGCTGATCGGCGTCTTCATCTCGATGGCCGTGATCTCGACCGTACTGACCTGGACCAGCGTCGCGCTGATCCCGGCCGAAATCACCCTGTTCCTCTGGGCCACCGCGTGCTTCGCCGCCGTCCCCGCCCTGCAAGTGAACGTGGTGACCTACGGCAAGGCCGCGCCGAACCTGGTGTCGACCCTGAACATCGGCGCTTTCAACATCGGCAACGCCTTGGGCGCCTGGGTCGGCGGCAGCGTCATCGCCCACGGTTTCGGCCTGACCAGCGTGCCACTCGCGGCAGCAGCACTGGCGGTACTCGCCCTGCTGGTAACCCTGATTACTTTCCGTCAGCGCGGTAATCCCGAACTGGCCCCTGCTATCAACTGATACTTCACGAGGGTTGTACTTAAATGACGACTATTTTCGATCCGATCAAACTGGGCGACATCGAGCTGGCCAACCGCATCATCATGGCGCCGCTGACCCGCTGCCGCGCCGACGAAGGCCGGGTGCCAAACGCCCTGATGGCCGAATACTACGTACAACGCGCCTCGGCCGGCCTGATCCTCAGCGAAGCCACGTCGGTCACGCCGATGGGCGTCGGCTACCCGGACACTCCGGGTATCTGGTCCAACGATCAGGTGCGTGGCTGGGCGAACGTGACCAAAGCGATCCACGGTGCGGGCGGCAAGATTTTCCTGCAACTGTGGCACGTCGGCCGGGTTTCCCACGAGTCGTACCTGAACGGTGAAGCGCCAGTCGCACCGAGCGCCATCCAGCCGAAGGGTCACGTCAGCCTGGTTCGCCCATTGTCCGACTACCCAACCCCGCGCGCACTGGAAACCGCCGAAATCGCCGACATCGTCGACGCCTACCGCACCGGTGCCGAGAACGCCAAGGCTGCCGGTTTTGACGGTGTGGAAATCCACGGTGCCAATGGTTACCTGCTCGATCAGTTCCTGCAAAGCAGCACCAACCAGCGCACCGATAACTACGGTGGTTCCCTGGAAAACCGTGCGCGCCTGTTGCTGGAAGTAACCGACGCCGCAATCGAAGTCTGGGGCGCTGGCCGCGTCGGCGTGCACTTGTCTCCGCGTGCCGATTCCCACGACATGGGCGATGACAACCTGGCCGAGACGTTCACCTACGTCGCTCGCGAACTGGGCAAGCGTGGCATCGCGTTCATTTGCTCCCGCGAGAAAGAAGCCGGCGACAGCCTGGGTCCACAATTGAAAGAAGCGTTCGGCGGCCCGTACATCGTCAACGAACGCTTCACCAAGGACAGCGCCAACGCTTGGCTGGCCAGCGGCAAGGCAGATGCAGTCGCCTTCGGCGTTCCGTTCATTGCCAACCCGGACCTGCCGGCACGCTTGAAGGCGGATGCGCCGCTTAACGAAGCGCGTCCCGAGCTGTTCTACGCCAAGGGGCCCGTGGGTTACATCGACTATCCCGTGATGTAAGCATCTCCCTTGAAATGCAAAAGCCCCGACTCGAAAGAGCCGGGGCTTTTTGTTGCGCCATGTTTATTCACAGGGCTTCACACCGATTCACACGCACGACACAAAATCACTACAAAATACGTAGCTCGCTACCTTTCAACCTGACGAGCGTGCGTATATAAAAGCATCCCGGTGCATTAAGGCGAACATTGAAGGGATCAACGCTCGCCTTAATGGTTGACATAAACGGATCCAATTACGCATTTTGTTTTATTTGCGCAGGCTGGGGCTCAGGCGCAGCATGTCCAATCCTGTATTGACCCATCGCTCGGCTTCGGTGTGCAGTTGAAAACTGTCCGGGGCCAATAGCCACTGGTACAGCATGCCATCGATGTAGGCGTGCAGGCTGATGGCCGCGCGGGCCGTGTCGAGGTCCTCGGGCATTTGCCCCCGATTCACCGCATTACTCAGGGCCAGGGCGATTCGCACATTGCAGTCGAGGCTGACTTCACGACGCTGCTGACGCAGATCGCACATTTCATCGGTGAATTCGCACTTATGAAACAAAATCTCATTGATGCGTCGGGTCTTCGGATCCAGGGCAACTTGATGAAACAAATGAATCAGCAGTTTGCGCATGCAGCCCAGCGGATCGAGCTCATCTTCGCTTTCACTGGCCCTGGCCATTTCATCCAGCGGCTCTTTCAAGCTATCGAGCATGGCCTGCACCAGATCCGCCTTGTTGCTGAAATGCCAGTAGATGGCGCCGCGAGTCACGCCGGCCAGAGTCGCGATGTCCGCCAGCGTAGTGCGCGCCACGCCTCTTTCATAAAAGGCTTTCTCTGCCGCTTCCAGTATCTGGCTGCGGGTTTCTTGAGCTTCCTCTTTGGTACGACGGACCATGGCAGTAAAACCTCAATCGGGATGCTTCAGCGATGTCTGAACAGCCGCTGAACAAAAGTGGGGCGAGCGCTCTTGGGACTCGTCCCCGGCTTACAATTCGAACCTTTGACGGGCGTTGGTAACGGGGTGGATACGCAGTCAAGGTGTTTACAAACAACCATGAACGTAAGTATATTCCTTAGCAAGCTACTTATCCACTCAGCACTCATTTTTTACCCTTTCACATTTCTAGTGCGTTTCTTGCGCGCCTGACCCGAGGATTTTCATGCAATTCAAGCCAGCTGTTACCGCTCTGGTCGCCGCCGTCGCCCTGGCATCACTGCTCAGCGGATGCAAAAAGGAAGAAGCGGCACCCGCCGCACCGCCTCCTCAGGTCGGCGTGGTCACCCTGCAACCTCAAGCCTTTACCCTGACATCCGAACTGCCGGGGCGCACCAGTGCGTTCCGCATCGCCGAAGTTCGCCCACAGGTCAATGGCATCATTCTCAAACGTCTGTTCAAGGAAGGCGGTGACGTCAAGGCCGGCCAGCAGCTGTATCAGATCGATCCGTCGGTCTATGACGCTACGCTGAAAAGCGCCCAAGCCAACCTGCAACAGACGAAGTCGATCTCGGATCGCTACAAGCAGTTGGTCAACGAACAGGCCGTCAGCCGTCAGGAATACGACACGGCGGTGGCCAACCGCATGCAATCGGAAGCCGCGCTGCAAACCGCTCAGATCAATGTGCGGTACACCAAGGTCTACGCGCCGATTTCCGGCCGCATCGGCCGCTCGAACGTGACCGAGGGTGCGCTGGTCAGCAACGGCCAGGTCGATGCCATGGCGGTGATCCAGCAACTCGATCCGATTTACGTCGACGTCACCCAGTCTTCGGTCGAGCTGCTTGAGCTGCGTCGCGAACTGGAAAGCGGTCGCCTGCAAAAGGCTGGCGACACGGCAGCGGCGGTCAAGCTGACGCTCGAAGACGGCAGCCAGTACAAACAGGAAGGCAAGCTCGAATTCTCCGAAGTTTCGGTTGACCAGACCACCGGCTCCGTGACCTTGCGTGCAGTGTTCCCGAACCCGGATCACACGCTGCTTCCGGGCATGTTCGTACACGCTCAGCTCAAATCCGGTGTGAACGCCGCTGCCATTCTGGCGCCGCAACAAGGCGTAACCCGCGACCTCAAAGGCTCGCCGACCGCACTGGTCGTCGGTGCGGACAACAAGGTCGAACTGCGTCAGCTCAAGGCCAGCCGCACCGTCGGCAACCAATGGCTGATCGAAGACGGCCTGAAGGCCGGCGATCGTCTGATCACCGAAGGACTGCAATTCGTCAAACCTGGCGTCGAAGTCAAAGCCAGTGAAGCGACTAACGTTGGCGCAAAGAACCCGGCCCCCGCACAGGCAGCTGACAAGGCTTCCAGCGGCAAAGGGGAGTAAACCATGTCGAAATTTTTTATCGACCGTCCGATTTTCGCTTGGGTAATTGCCCTGGTGATCATGCTGGTCGGGGCACTCTCGATTCTCAAACTTCCGATCAACCAATACCCGAGCATTGCGCCTCCGGCCATTGCGATCCAGGTCACCTACCCAGGCGCGTCCGCACAAACCGTGCAGGACACCGTGGTGCAGGTCATCGAACAACAGCTCAATGGTATCGATAACCTGCGTTATGTCTCCTCGGAAAGTAACTCCGACGGCAGCATGACCATTACCGCGACCTTCGAGCAGGGCACCAACTCCGATACCGCGCAGGTTCAGGTCCAGAACAAACTGAACCTGGCCACCCCGCTGCTGCCGCAAGAAGTGCAGCAACAGGGTATCCGCGTGACCAAGGCAGTGAAAAACTTCCTGTTGGTGATCGGCGTGGTATCTCGCGACGGCAGCATGACCAAGGACGACCTGTCCAACTACATCGTGTCGAACATGCAGGACCCGATCTCGCGGACCGCCGGTGTCGGTGACTTCCAGGTCTTCGGTTCCCAGTACGCGATGCGTGTCTGGCTCGACCCTGCCAAGCTGAACAACTTCAACCTGACGCCAGTGGACGTGAAAGCGGCCATCGCGGCGCAGAACATCCAGGTGTCCTCCGGTCAACTGGGCGGCCTGCCTGCTGCGCCCGGCCAGCAGTTGAACGCCACCATCATCGGCAAGACACGTCTGCAGACTGCCGAGCAGTTCAACAAGATCCTGCTCAAAGTCAACAAGGACGGCTCGCAAGTACGCCTGTCCGATGTGGCCGATGTAGGCCTGGGCGGTGAAAACTACAGCATCAACGCCCAGTTCAACGGCGCACCGGCTTCCGGTCTGGCGGTGAAACTGGCCAACGGTGCCAACGCCCTCGACACCGCGAAAGCGCTGCGCAACACCATCAACACGCTCAAGCCGTTCTTCCCGCAAGGCATGGAAGTGGTGTTCCCGTACGACACCACCCCGGTGGTGACCGAGTCGATCAAGGGTGTGGTTGAAACCCTGGTCGAAGCGATCGTGCTGGTGTTCCTGGTGATGTTCCTGTTCCTGCAGAATTTCCGCGCCACTGTCATCACCACGATGACCGTGCCGGTGGTGTTGCTGGGGACATTCGGGATCCTCGCGGCGTTCGGTTTCAGCATCAACACCCTGACCATGTTCGGCATGGTGCTGGCCATCGGCTTGCTGGTGGACGATGCCATTGTCGTGGTGGAAAACGTCGAACGGGTCATGAGCGAAGAAGGTCTGTCACCCAAGGAGGCCACCAAGAAATCCATGGGGCAGATCCAGGGTGCACTGGTCGGTATCGCCCTGGTGCTGTCGGCGGTATTGCTGCCGATGGCGTTCTTCAGTGGCTCTACCGGTGTGATCTACAAGCAATTCTCGATCACCATCGTCTCGGCCATGGCCCTGTCGGTACTGGTTGCGCTGATCTTCACCCCGGCACTGTGCGCCACCATGCTCAAGGCAATTCCGAAAGGCGAGCACGGCACGCCGAAACGCGGCTTCTTCGGCTGGTTCAACCGCAGCTTTGACCGTGGCGTCAAAAGCTACGAGCGTGGCGTGGGCAACATGCTGACGCACAAGGCGCCGTACCTGCTGGCCTACTTGATCATTGTCGTCGGCATGATCTGGCTGTTCACCCGCATTCCAACGGCGTTCCTCCCGGAAGAAGACCAAGGCGTGCTGTTTGCCCAGGTGCAGACCCCGGCCGGCTCCAGCGCCGAACGCACGCAGGTGGTGATCGATGAGATGCGCTCCTACCTGCTGGACAAGGAATCGAGCGCCGTGGCCTCGGTGTTTACCGTCAACGGCTTCAACTTCGCCGGTCGCGGCCAAAGCTCGGGCCTGGCGTTCATCATGCTCAAGCCGTGGGATCAGCGGGATGCGGAAAACAGCGTGTTCAAACTCGCCGCCCGCGCCCAGCAGCACTTCTTCACCTTCCGCGATGCGATGGTGTTCGCCTTTGCGCCACCGGCGGTATTGGAGCTGGGTAACGCCACCGGTTTCGACGTATTCCTGCAAGACCGCGCCGGCATCGGTCACGACAAGTTGATGGAGGCTCGCAACCAGTTCCTCGGCATGGCGGCACAGAGCAAGGTGCTTTATCAGGTGCGTCCGAACGGCCTGAACGACGAGCCGCAATACCAGCTGGAAATCGATGACGAGAAAGCCAGTGCATTGGGCCTGACCCTCACCGACATCAACAGCACCCTGTCGATTGCCTTGGGTAGTAGCTACGTCAACGACTTCATCGACCGTGGTCGGGTGAAGAAGGTCTACGTGCAAGGTCAACCCGGTTCGCGGATGAGCCCGGAAGACATCAAGAAATGGTATGTGCGCAACGCCGCCGGAACCATGGTGCCCTTCTCCGCCTTCGCCAAGGGCGAGTGGATTTACGGTGCACCGAAGCTCTCGCGTTACAACGGCGTAGAAGCGATGGAAATTCTCGGTGCCCCGGCCCCGGGCTATTCCACCGGTGAAGCCATGGCTGAAGTCGAAGCCCTGGCCAAGAAACTGCCGGCCGGTGTCGGTATTTCCTGGACCGGTCTGTCATACGAAGAACGGCTATCGGGCTCACAGGCGCCGGCGCTGTATGCGTTGTCGCTGCTGATGGTGTTCCTGTGCCTGGCGGCGCTGTACGAAAGCTGGTCGATTCCGATCGCGGTGATGCTGGTGGTGCCGCTGGGGATCATCGGGGCACTGTTGGCCACCAGTCTGCGGGGACTCTCCAATGACGTTTACTTCCAGGTGGGCCTGTTGACAACCATCGGTCTGGCAGCGAAAAACGCCATTCTGATCGTCGAGTTCGCCAAGGAACTGCATGAGCAAGGGCGTAGCCTTCGCGAAGCGGCGATTGAAGCGTGCCGAATGCGTTTGCGACCGATCATCATGACCTCGCTGGCCTTCGTGCTCGGTGTGGTACCGCTGGCGATTTCCACGGGCGCCGGTTCAGGTAGCCAGCACGCAATCGGCACGGGCGTTATTGGCGGTATGATCACCGCCACCGTCCTGGCGATCTTCTGGGTCCCACTGTTCTTCGTTACCGTGTCGTCCATTGGCCAGCGCAAAAAAGCCGACCAGGATGACGCAATTGAACCTTCTAAAGAGGCTGGCCAATGAGCAAGTCGCTACTCTCCATCGCAGTTGCCGCCTTCGTGCTGAGCGGCTGCTCGCTGATTCCCGACTATCAGCAACCTGAGGCACCAGTGGCGGGCCAATACCCGCAAGGTCCGGCGTACTCGTCGGCCCAGGCGCCGAATCAGGCCGCTGCGGAACAGGGCTGGAAGCAGTTTTTCCATGACCCGGCACTGCAACAGCTGATTCAGGTGTCGCTGGAAAACAACCGTGACCTGCGTGTCGCCGCCCTGAACATCGACGCGTTCGCGGCTCAATACCGCATCCAGCGCGCCGATCTGTTCCCGGCCGTTTCGGCCAATGGCACCGGCAGCCGTCAGCGTCTTCCGGCTGACGCGTCGCAGACCGGTCAAGCGGGCATCAGCAGTTCCTACTCCGCTACGGTCGGTATCAGTGCTTATGAACTCGACCTGTTCGGTCGGGTTCGCAGCCTCAGCGAAGAAGCCCTTCAGAAGTACTTCGCGACAGAAGAAGGCCGTCGCAGCACGCAGATCAGTCTGGTGGCCAGCGTGGCCAATGCCTACCTGACCTGGCAGGCCGACAAGGAACTGCTGAAACTCACCCAGGACACCCTCGGTGCGTTCGAGGAGAGCTACAAGCTCACCGCGCGCAGCAACGAAGTCGGTGTGGCCTCGGCCCTGGACCTGGCCCAGTCGCGTACCTCGGTGGAAAACGCCCGGGCGCAACTGGCCAAGTACACCCGTCAGGTGGCGCAGGACGAAAACAGCCTGGTGCTGCTGCTCGGCACCGGCATCCCGGCCAATCTGCGAGAAGCCAAACCGCTATCTGACAACCTGCTGAGCGACGTACCGCCCGGTCTGCCATCGGACTTGCTGCAACGTCGTCCGGATATTCTCCAGGCCGAGTACAACCTGAAAGCTGCCAACGCCAACATCGGCGCGGCACGGGCGGCGTTCTTCCCGAGCATCAGCCTGACGGCCAATGCCGGGACCCTGAGCCCGGACTTGTCCGGTCTGTTCAAGGGCGGCTCGGGCACCTGGTTGTTCTCGCCGCAGATCAACCTGCCGATCTTCAATGCCGGCAGCCTGCGCGCCAGCCTGGATTACTCGAAAATCCAGAAAGACATCGGCGTGGCGAACTACGAGAAGTCCATTCAAACGGCCTTCCAGGAAGTCGCCGACGGCCTGGCCGCCCGCCAGACCTACACCGATCAGTTGCAGGCGCAGCGTGATTTCGTCACCGCCAACCAGGACTACTACCGTCTGGCCGAGCGTCGCTACCGTATCGGTGTCGACAGCAACCTGACCTTCCTCGACGCCCAGCGTCAGTTGTTCAGCGCCCAGCAGGTGCTGATCACTGATCGTCTGGCGCAGCTGATCAGTGCGGTCAATCTGTACAAGGCACTGGGTGGTGGCTGGAACGAGCAGACGGCGAAAGTCGAACCGCTGAAAGAAGAAGCGCCGAAGATGAAGTTGTTCTGATAGCGCTGTAAGACAAGAGGCCCACCTTTTGGTGGGCTTTTTGTTGGCTGCGGGAAAAGGTGTGGTGTCAGTAATGCCCTCGTCGCGGGCAAGCCTCGCTCCTGCAGTGTCCGCGCCGAATCATATTCCATGAACCCCCCACACCCCGTAGGAGCGAGGCTTGCCCGCGAAGAGGCCAGCCCATAAACACAAAAACCTCAAGCCAACATGCGTTCGATAACCGCCCAAAACCCGCTTTCCCCGATTGAACCCTCCTGTCCATCCCCCGCACCATTCGTCGCACAAGACCAATAACATCAGGTTCGACACCATGCCCCCGCGCCCTGCCCTGTCCGGCTGATCCCACCCCTTTTTTCACGATATCGAATCCCTTGTCTGCAACGGCCACGTTGCGGCAGCGCCCCGTTTCATCCCTAACAATTAGAGAGACCCGAGCCCATGACGCCTTCCACCACGCCGTACTACTTCCCAAGCCTGATAGCCATCGCCCTGGCCTGCGCGGCCCTGCCTGCCATGGCCGAGGAGTCGGGTTTTGTCGAAGGTGCCAAGGTCAACCTGAACCTGCGCAATTTCTACATCAACCGCAACTTCACCAACCCGACCAAGGCCCAGGGCAAGGCTGAAGAATGGACACAAAGTTTCATTCTCGACGCCAAATCCGGCTTCACCCAAGGCACCGTCGGCTTCGGCATGGATGTGCTGGGCTTGTATTCGGTGAAGCTCGACGGCGGCAAAGGCACGGGGGGGACTCAGTTGCTGCCGCTGGATCACGACGGTCGCCCGGCGGACAGCTTTGGTCGCACCAACGTGGCGTTCAAGGCCAGGCTGTCGCAGACCGAAATCAAGGTCGGTGAATGGATGCCGGTGCTGCCGATCCTGCGCTCGGACAACGGTCGCTCCCTGCCGCAAACCTTTCGTGGCGGCCAGATCACCTCGAAAGAAATCGCCGGCCTGACGCTCTACGGCGGCCAGTTCCGCGCCAACAGCCCCCGTGACGACAGCAGCATGAGCGATATGTCGATGACCGGAAAACCGGCGTTTACCTCCGACCGCTTCAACTTCCAGGGCGGCGAATACGCCTTCAACGACAAGCGCACCCAGATCGGCCTGTGGAACGCCGAACTCAAGGACATCTACAGCCAGCAATACGTGAACCTGATTCACAGCCAGCCCCTCGGCGACTGGACCCTCGGCGCCAACCTGGGTTTCTTCTATGGCAAGGAAGACGGCAGCGCCCGGGCCGGCGATCTGGACAACAAGACCTGGTCGGGCCTGTTCTCGGCCAAATACGGCGGCCACACCTTCTACGTCGGCCTGCAAAAACTCACCGGCGACAGCGGGTGGATGCGGGTCAACGGCACCAGCGGCGGCACCCTGGCCAACGACAGTTACAACGCCAGTTATGACAATGCGAAAGAAAAATCCTGGCAGGTACGGCATGACTACAACTTCGTCGCCTTTGGCATTCCCGGCCTGACCCTGATGAACCGCTACATCAGCGGCGACAACGTGCACACCGGCACAATCACCGACGGCAAGGAATGGGGCCGGGAAAGCGAATTGGGCTACACCGTGCAAAGCGGCGCGCTCAAAGACCTCAACGTCAAATGGCGCAACTCGACCATTCGTCGGGACTTCAGCAACAACGAGTTCGATGAGAACCGGTTGATCGTCAGCTATCCGATCAGTTTGTTGTAACCGCATTCCACAGTGCCGGGACACAGGCCACATCGGAAGTGGCCTATTCAAAAAAACTGCGAGCACATGAATATCGTAGTTCTATGAAGTTATAACAAATTGACTGCCGCGCTATTATTAAAAAAACTTAAAACCTGTTAGTTCTAACAGTAGCCTCCTTTCTGTCGGACTTCTAGAATCTGCCTGAAACAACATTCAGCAGTTTAAACCATGGAAGGGAAAACACTATGAACTGGTGGCAGATCGATACATTGATTATGGTTTCTTATGGCATCGTCCACTCCTGCCTCACAACCCGACCGGCGATGAAACTTTACGAAATATTCTTTCCAGAGTGGAGCTGGAATATTGGGATGTGCGTCTTTTCCGCCGCCACACTGGCGCTTGGTATTTATTACTGGCAGCCCTCAGGGCATTACATCTACGTCTTGATACCGGGAAGCCCACTGTTTCACTTTGCGGCGTTATCGATGGTCACTCTATTGGGCCTTACCATTTACTGCTTTCGTTACACCTCTACGTTTTGGCAATGGCTCGGCGCTCACCAATTAATTGCCAAATTGAGAGGACATAAAATCCCCGCGCCCTATCGAATGCAAGTACAAGGCATCAAGCGATACATACGTTTCCCCCACCATACTTTTCTAATGTTGTTTTTCTGGGCCCACCCGATCATGACTTACGACACGCTACTTTTTTCGGTCGGCGCCACAATCTATATGTATATCGGCACATGGCACATGGACAAACGCCTTGAATCAATATTTGGTGAAGAATGGCTAGTTTACAAGAAAGTGACCGGATTAATGCTGCCCTCACCTAAAGCATGGTCACGACTTTTTTCAGATCTACGCCAGCCGGGTAACGTCGTCTGATACAGACGTTGCCCCACCTTGAAACGTCTTTGCAAGGATGCAATCCATGTTTGAAAAAGAACTTGGCCCCTATCAGTATCGATTGGCCCAACACCCCATTTATGAGGCTATTCAATCGATCGAGCATGCCAGATTGTTTATGAGTCACCATGTGTTTGCAGTGTGGGACTTCATGAGCCTGGCCAAACGTCTGCAACGCGACTTCACTTGTGTCGAACTACCCTGGATGCCGGTGCAGAATGAAGATAGCGCCCGCCTGATCAATGAAATCATCACCGGCGAAGAATCGGATATTGGCCATGATGGCCGCCCGGTCAGTCATTTCCGCTTGTACCTCGACGCAATGGCCGAAGTCAGTGCGCCCACTGAAAAAATCGAGGCATTCATCAATCATTTGGCACACTCCTTTGCCCTAGGGAAGGCGCTCAAACAAGCCCGGGTTCCGGCATACGTACAAACGTTCGTCAAACACACGATCAGGACAGCACGCAAAGCCTCGACTGCCGAAGTGGCCAGCAGCTTTCTTTTTGGCCGCGAAGACCCGATACCCGCAATGTTCCAGATTCTGTTAGAGCGTTGGGGGCTAACTATTCATCAGGCCCCGAAGTTGACGTACTACCTGAACCGACACATCGAAGTAGACAGTGGCGATCATGGTCCTGGTGCACAAAAAATATTATCTCGATTGATCACCACGTCAGACCTGCGGGAAAAAGCATTACAGGCGGCCATTGACGCTATCGAACACAGAATCCAGTTGTGGAACGGTATCTATGGCGAAATAAAAAAGGTGGATGCAGGCGCCTAGTCACTCGCCGACCACTCATGGACAGAGAGGACAACCTCATGCCCCCCCCAATCAAATCGGCTCCCGTCAAGCCCGACTGGGACGCCAAGGCCTATCAACAATTCTCACGTCTTCGACAACGGCCGGTGAACGAGCTACTCGACCGCGTCAACCTTGAAAACCCCAAACGCATCTACGACCTCGGCTGTGGCACCGGCATTGCGACTCAAGCTTTGGCCAAACGCTGGCCCCGCGCACACCTGATGGGCATCGACAGTTCGGAGCAAATGCTTCAGGAGGCCAGAGGCTTGCCGATCAAGGCGCTGTGGAAGCAGTGCGATCTACAGAACTGGCAGCCGGAGCAACCCGCCGACCTGCTCTTTGCCGCCGCCGTGCTGCACTTCATCGACAGTCACGAACAGTTGCTGCCGCGCTTGCTCGATTATCTCAACCCGGGTGGTTGTCTGGCGGCGCACATGCCCGACTGGCGGGATGCGGTGTGGTATCAGCTGGTGCTCGACACCCTCAACGATGGAGGCTCCGACGGCAAACCGCTCGGCTCCCCGCAAGTGCGCGAGAGGATGGCGGCGCGGCCGTTGCTGTCACTGGAAAATTACCACCGGTTGCTCGCACCGATTACCCGGACGCTGGACATCTGGGAAACCGAGCAGTTGCAGGTCGTGGACGGCAAGTCGCCGATTTATGACTGGATCAAGGTCTCGGCCTTGCGGGCGGTGATGCAAGGCTTGAAGGATGACGAACAGGCGCGGTTCATTTATCACTTCATGATGCGGGTGCATGCGCATTACCCGCGAGAATACGATGGGCGCACGCTGTTTCCGTTCAAGCGGATCTTCATTGTCGCCACCGTTTGACCCTGTGGTCGCCGCGCGTGCCCGCGATGGCGGTGTGTCATTCACCATCGATGCAAGCTGACCCACCGCGATCGCGAGCAGGCTCGCTCCCACACGGGTCCTGTGTGAACACAAGTCATGTACTCACCGGACATCCCCTGCAGGAGCGAGCCGGCTCGCGATGGCGTCAGCTCAGACACCGCAAATCGCCAGGATCACTCCCGCGATTCAACCCCAAGCTCATCCCACACCGACTCCGCCAAATGGAACGTCGCATTGGCCGCCGGGATGCCGCAGTAGATCGCGCTCTGCATGATCACTTCCTTGATCTCGCCGCGGGTCACGCCGTTGTTGGCGGCGGCGCGCAGGTGCAGTTTGAGTTCTTCGTTGCGGTTCATGCCGATCAGCATGGCGATGGTGATCAGGCTGCGGGTATGGCGTGGCAGGCCCGGCCGGGTCCAGATGTCGCCCCACGCGTGGCGGGTGATCATTTCCTGGAACTCCGAGTTGAACTCGGTCAGGGCATTCAGGCTGCGGTCGACATGGGCGTCGCCGAGCACCGCGCGACGGACCTCCAGGCCTTCGTCGTAACGTTGTTTCTCGTCCACAACAATCCCCTTAATCAGCTGACAAAAACGTCAGGACCCGGTCACTGAACGCAGCACCGGCCTGAACGTTGGACAAATGCGCGGCGTAGAACTCGGCGTATTCGGCGCCCGGCACATGCTCCTGAATAAAGTGCCCTCCGGACGGTGGCGTGACCGCGTCTTCGGTGCCGGCAATGACCAGCAGCGGCACCTTGATCGCGGACAGCTGATCACGGAAGTCGGCGTCGCGCACGGCGGCGCAGTTGGCGGCATAACCCTCTGGCGAAGTGGCCGCGAGCATGTCGGTAATCCGCTTCGCGGCGGCCGGGTTGGCCTCGGCAAAGTCGGGGGTAAACCAGCGCGCAATCGACGCATCGCGCAAGGCGACCATGGCCGCCTGACCGTCACGCAGCACGGTTTCGATCCGTGGATTCCACACCGATGGATCGCCGATTTTCGCGGCGGTGTTGCACACTACCAACTTATTCAATCGATCACCGGCATTGATGCCCAGCCATTGGCCGATCAGGCCACCCATGGACAGACCGCAAAAATGCGCGCGTTCGATGTGCAGCGCATCCAGCAACGCCAGCACGTCGTGGCCCAGTTGCTCGATGCTGTATGGCCCCGGCGTGACCAGCGATTTTCCGTGGCCACGGGTGTCGAAACGCAGCACCCGGAAATGCTCGGAGAACGCGGCGACCTGCGCGTCCCACATGTGCAGGTCGGTGCCCAGCGAGTTGGACAGCACCAGCACCGGTGCATCCGCCGGGCCATCAAGTTGGTAATGCAGTTCGCCCTCGGCGAGTTGTACAAAAGCCACAGCAACCTCCTTCAGGCAGTCAACGCAGAATGTTCAGCCACCGCCCGCTCGACCCAGGTATGGGCCTGACCAAGGTAATGGGCGGGGTCCAGCAGACGATCGAGTTCCAGGGCCGACAACTCGGCGGTCACTTGCGGCTCTTCGCCGAGCACCGCTCGCAGATGACGTTGCTCGGCCACCGCACGTTTGCAGCAGCGCTCCAGCAGATGGTGCGCAGTGTCGCGGCCAACCCGTTGGGCGAGGACGATGCTAACCGCCTCGGCCAGCACCAGGCCTTGGGTCAGGTCGAGGTTGCGGGCCATGCGGTCGGCGTCCACTTCCAGCCCGTCCGCCACCAGCAGCGCTTGCTTGAGGCTGCCGGACACCAGGCAGCAAATCTCCGGCAGGGTTTCCCATTCGGCATGCCACAGGCCCAGGCTGCGCTCGTGTTCCTGAGGCATGGCGCTGAACAGGGTCGAGAGCAAACCGGGAACGCGGGTCGCCGCACCGATCAGCACCGCGGCGCCTACGGGGTTACGTTTGTGCGGCATGGTCGAGGAACCGCCCTTGCCCGGTGCCGACGGCTCGAACACTTCGCCGGCTTCGGTCTGCATCAACAGACTGATGTCGCGGCCGAGTTTGCCGAGGCTGCCGGCGATCAAACCGAGTACCGCGCCGAACTCCACCAAGCGGTCTCGCTGGGTGTGCCAGGGTTGGTCCGGCAGGGTCAGTTGCAGCTCACCGGCCAAGGCTTCGGCAATCGGCATCGCTTGCTCGCCGAGGGCTGCCAGGGTTCCGGAGGCGCCGCCAAATTGCAGCACCAGCAACCGAGGTTTAAGTTCTTGCAGACGTTGGCGGCTGCGAGTGACGGCGCCCAGCCAACCGGCGATTTTCATGCCGAGGGTGACGGGCGTGGCGTGCTGCAACCAGGTGCGCCCGGCCAGCGGCGTGGCGACGAAGCGTAACGCCTGGGTCGCCAAGGTTTCGCCCAGTTGCGCCAGATCGCTTTCGATCAGCGCCAGCGCGCGGCGCAGTTGCAGCACCAGGCCCGTGTCCATTACGTCCTGACTGGTGGCGCCCAGATGCACGTAGCGTTCTGCTTCGGCATCGTTGGCGGCGATCTGTTTACCCAACGCCTTGACCAACGGAATCGCCGAATTGCCCGCCGTGGCAATCGCCTCGCCGAGTGCTGAAAAGTCGTAATGCCCAGCCTGACAAGCCGCTGCGATCGAGGCGGCAGCCGACAGCGGAATCAAACCCGCGCTCGCCTCGGCCCGGGCCAGTGCCGCTTCGAAATCAAGCATGGCCTGCACCCGGCCTTGATCACAAAACACCTCACGCATATCGCGTGCCGTGAAATAGGCATCGAACAATTGATTGCCCGGTCGCTGATTCATAGACAGTCCCTGAAGGCGTGGGCCGGTCGGGCCCACGCGGTTGGATCAAAGGTCGTGGTGCAAATACTTGGCCTGTTTCGGCAGGCGCAGGCTGAACAGGAACGCCACCGCCATCATCACCGTCACGTACCAGTAGAAGGAGTTTTCAATGCCCGCGGCTTTAAGGCTCAGGGCGACGTATTCCGCCGAACCACCGAAGATCGCGTTGGCCACCGCATACGCCAGGCCGACACCGAGTGCGCGCACTTCCGGCGGGAACATCTCGGCTTTTACCAGGCCACTGATGGAGGTGTAGAAACTGACGATCGCCAGCGCCACGGTAATCAGCACAAAGGCCAGGAACGGACTGCTGACACTTTTCAGGCTCAGCAGAATCGGCACAGTACACAACGTACCCAATGCACCGAACCACAGCATCGAGTTACGGCGGCCGATCTTGTCCGCGAGCATGCCGAACAGCGGCTGCATGCACATATAAAGGAACAGCGCGCCGGTCATGATGTAACTGGCGGTCTTGGCGTGCATGCCGGCGGTGTTCACCAGGTACTTCTGCATGTACGTGGTGAACGTGTAGAAAATCAGCGAGCCACCGGCGGTGTAACCGAGCACGGTAATAAAGGCCGCTTTATGGTCGCGGAACAACGCGCGAATGCTGCCGGCGTCCTTGTTTTCGCGCATTTCCTTGCTGGTGGTTTCCTTGAGCGAACGACGCAGGAACAGCGAGATCAATGCAGCCACTGCGCCGACCACAAACGGGATCCGCCAGCCGTAGGCACGCAGGTCATCTTCAGTGAGGAACTGTTGCAGGACCACCACCAGCGACACCGCCAGCAACTGCCCGCCAATCAGCGTCACGTACTGGAACGAGGCGAAGAAACCGCGCTGGCCCTTGAGGGCGACTTCGCTCATGTAGGTTGCGGTGGTGCCGTACTCACCGCCCACCGACAAGCCCTGCAGCAAACGGGCGAACAACAGCATGATCGGCGCCCAGACGCCGATGTCCTTGTAGGTCGGCAGGCAGGCGATGAGTAACGAGCCGAAACACATCATCAGAATCGAGATCAGCATCGAATTCTTGCGCCCGTGCTTGTCCGCGACACGGCCGAAAATCCAGCCGCCAATCGGCCGCATCAGGAACCCGGCCGCAAACACGCCGGCGGTATTCACCAGCTGCACAGTCGGGTTATCGGACGGGAAAAAGGCCGGCGCAAAGTAGATCGCGCAAAAGGCGTAGACGTAGAAGTCGAACCATTCAACGAGGTTGCCGGACGAGGCGCCGACAATGGCGAAGATCCGTTTGCTGCGCTCTTCGCCGGTGTAGTGCGCTGAAATAGCGGTAGGGGTTGTCATTGTTTTTCACTCTTTGGGGACCATGACATTCTAGACACACTTTGCAACAGTCCCGTTCCACAGTTGGCAATGCTGTCCTCTGTAAAGAGTGAGCCTGCTCGCGACGGCCGAGTGTCATTCAGCATTGAAGGCACTGATACACCGCCATCGCGAGCAGGCTCACTCCTACAGGGATCTGCGGTGTTTCAGTAGTCGAAGAACACCGTCTCGGCATCGGTGCCTTGCAGGATCACATTCCACTGGTACACACCGGACGCATCCTGCTTCGCCAGCAACGTACCCCGGCGCTCGGCCGGCACACACTCCAGCAACGGGTCGTCGACGTTCGCCGGTTCGCCCTCAAAGTAAATCCGCGTCAGCAAGTGCTTCACCAACCCGCGAGCGAACACCAGCACCACCAGGTGCGGCGCCTGGGTCGAGCCCTTCAGGCCTTCCACCGTTCCGGGTTTGATCGTGGTGAAACGAAAGCGCCCTTCGGCGTCCACCGGCACCCGGCCGAAGCCTTCGAAATTCGGGTCCAGGGGTTTGGCCTGGTCGTCTTCGGGGTGGTCGTACTTGCCGGCGGCGTTGGCCTGCCAGACTTCCAGCATCGCGTCGTTAACGAAATCGCCATTGCCATCGACGACTTGCCCGGTGATCGCCACGCGCTCGCCCAGGGTTTGTTCGACCGTCAGGTCTTCGCGGTTCAGCCAGGTCAAACCAATGTGGTAATACGGCCCGACGGTGTGGGATGTGGTCGCGTTCAGCGTCATCTTATTTCTCCATCGGCGTGGCTTCACGGCCGCGCAAGACGATGTCCCAGCGATAACCGAGGGCATAGGAAGGGATGGTTTTTTCCAGGTCGAAACTGGCGATCAAACGCTCTTTGGCGCTGGTGTCCGGTACGCAGTTGTAGATCGGGTCATAAGCCAGCAGCGGGTCGCCGGGGAAATACATCTGCGTGACCAGCCGCGTCAGGATGCTCGGCCCAAACAGCGAGAAATGAATGTGCGCCGGACGCCAGGCGTTGTGGTGGTTGCCCCACGGGTAAGCGCCGGGCTTGATGGTCTGGAATTGATACCAACCATCGGCGTCGGTCACGGTGCGACCGGTACCGGTGAAGTTCGGGTCCAGCGGCGCGTCGTGCAGGTCGCGGGCATGGTTGTAGCGCCCGGCGGCATTGGCCTGCCAGATCTCCACCAGAATCCCCGGCACCGGCAAGCCGTCTTCATCCAGCACGCGGCCGTGGATGATGATGCGCTCGCCCAACGGTTCGCCCGCGTGCTGCACCGTCAGGTCGTTGTCCTTCTCGTTGATACGCTCGGCGCCGATGGTCGGGCCGGTAATTTCCGACAACGAATGCGGCAAAAACACCAACGGCTTGGACGGCGCACGAAGGTTGGTGGATTGATAAGTCGGGTGCAGGTAGTCCGGCTGGGTGCCTTCCTGCGGGCGACGGTAACCAGGCTTGTCAGTCATTTCGCTTTCCTCTGTTCTTATTAGTCTGCCGGGCGTCAGACGCGTTCGATGGCCAAGGCCAGACCCTGGCCGACACCGACGCACATGGTCGCCAGGCCTTTGTTGCCGCCCGTTTTTTCAAGCTGATGCAACGCGGTCAGGACCAGGCGCGCACCGCTCATGCCCAACGGATGGCCCAAGGCAATGGCGCCACCGTTCGGGTTGACCTGGGCCGCGTCGTCCGCCAAGCCCAGCTCACGCAGTACCGCTAACCCTTGGCTGGCAAAGGCTTCATTGAGTTCGATCACATCGAAATCGCTGACGGCCAGCCTGAGGCGCTCGGTCAATTTGCGCACCGCCGGCACCGGGCCGATGCCCATTACCCGTGGCGCGACACCGGCGCTCGCCATACCCAGCACTTTGGCGCGGGCAGTCAGGCCGTGTTTCTTCACTGCTTCAGCGGAGGCCAGAATCAACGCCGCTGCGCCGTCGTTCACACCGGAAGCGTTGCCGGCGGTGACGGTTTTGCCTGGACCGTTGACGGGCTTCAGCTTGGCCAGGGTTTCCAGCGTGGTGTCGGCACGAGGATGCTCATCCTGGCTGACGACGGTTTCGCCTTTCTTGTGGGCAACCCGCACTTCGACGATTTCTTCAGCGAAAAATCCTGCAGCTTGCGCGGCGGCTGTGCGCTGCTGGCTGCGCAGGGCGAAAGCGTCCTGATCCTCGCGAGACACTTCGTAATCGTCGGCCACGTTGTCGGCGGTCTGCGGCATCGCATCGACGCCGTATTGCGCTTTCATCAACGGGTTGATGAAGCGCCAGCCGATGGTGGTGTCTTCCAGCTTCATGTTGCGCGAGAACGCCGCATCGGCCTTGCCCATCACGAAGGGTGCGCGGGACATAGACTCGACGCCGCCGGCAATTGCCAGCTCCATTTCGCCACTGGCGATTGCGCGGAAGGCGGTGCCGATCGCATCCATACCCGAGGCGCAGAGGCGATTGAGCGTGACGCCGGGAATGCTTTCCGGCAGCCCGGCCAGCAACAGCGCCATGCGGGCGACGTTGCGGTTGTCTTCGCCGGCCTGGTTGGCGCAGCCGAGGAACACCTCGTCCACTGCGTTCCAGTCCACCGACGGGTTGCGTTCCATCAAGGCCTTTATCGGCACGGCGGCGAGGTCGTCTGCACGCACCGCTGACAAGCCGCCGCCGAAACGGCCGATGGGGGTGCGAATCGCATCGCAGATATAAACGTCGCGCATCACGCTTCTCCCGGTGTCTGACCGTGGGCGGCGGCGGTGCGGGCTTCCAGGTCCCTGAGCGCCTTAAGCTCAACATCCGTTGGCTCAGCCGTATTTTCGACATTTCCTGCGAAGCGAATTGCCCAGCCGGTGGCGGCAATCACTTGCTCGCGAGTCACGCCCGGGTGCAGCGCGGTGACCACGAATTCATGGGTGTCCGCTTCGGGCTCCATGATGCACAGGTCGGTAATGATGCCGACTGGCCCGGCGCCCGGAAGGCCGAGACGCTTGCGCGAATCACCGCCCTCGCCATGACCGACCGAGGTGATGAAGTCGAGTTTGTCGACGAAGGAGCGCGCCGATTGCTTGAGAATGATGAGTACGCTTTTCGCCGAGCCAGCAATTTCCGGCGCGCCACCGGCACCGGGCAGGCGGACTTTCGGTGCGTGGTAATCACCGACCACGGTGGTGTTGATGTTGCCGAAGCGGTCGACCTGCGCGGCGCCGAGAAAACCGACGTCGATGCGCCCGCCCTGCAACCAGTAGCGAAAAATCTCACCGGTCGGGACGACAGTGTCGGCGGTTTCCGCCAGTTCGCCGTCACCGATCGACAGCGGCAATACGCTTGGCTTGGCACCGATCGGACCCGATTCGTAGATCAGGACCACATCCGGCGACGACGTCAGGCGCGCCAGGTTGGCAGCTTTCGACGGCAGGCCGATGCCGACGAAGCACACCGAACCGTTCTTCAGGCGGCGGGCAGCGGCGACGGTCATCATTTCGTTGGTGGTGTAAGTCATTACTTGGCCTCCGATGCAGCGGCCAGTTTGGCCTGGAACTCGCTGAAGTCAGCGCAGCCGTGGATGTATTCGTCGATCCACGCGGTGAAGGTTTCACGGTCGCGGGCAATCGGGTCCCAAGCCTGGTAGAAGCGGTTGTCGCGCTCGTTGTAACCGTGGGCGTAGGACGGATGCGCGCCGCCAGGCACATGGCAGACCGCGCTCAAGGCCCAGGTCGGCAGCACGCAAGAATTCATTGGTGCATTGAGGTCGTCGACGATTTCCTCGACGGTGACGATGCAACGCTTGGCCGCCAGCGCGGCTTCTTTTTGAACGCCGAGAATGCCCCACAGCAGCACGTTGCCTTTGCGGTCGGCTTTCTGCGCGTGAATCACGGTGATGTCCGGGCGTACCGAAGGCACGGCGGCCAACACTTCGCCGGTGAACGGGCAGGTGACGGTTTTGATCAGCGGGTTGACCTTCGGCAAGTCGGAACCGGCGTAGGCACGCAGTACCGCGAACGGTAGGCCGGAGGCGCCAGCGACGTAGGCATTGGCCAGGTCGGCGTGGCTATGCTCTTCGATTTCCAGCGCGTGCGGCCACTGCTTCTCGACCGCGTCACGCAGACGATGCAGCGAACCGACACCCGGGTTGCCGCCCCAGGAGAAAATCAGCTTGCGAGCACAACCGGCGCCGATCAACTGGTCGTAGATCAGGTCAGGCGTCATCCGCACCAGCGTCAGATCTTTCTTGCCCTGGCGAATGATTTCGTGACCGGCCGCCGTAGGGATCAGGTGAGTGAAGCCTTCGAGCGCGACGGTATCGCCGTCGTTGACGAATTGCTTCACCGCGTCGTGCAGCGAAAGGATTTCAGCCATGGGGCAGGCTCCCGTTTGTGATGAACCGACAGTGGTAGAAAAAGGCGCGATGCGCAGCGCCGGAATGACTGAAGGTTAAGCCTGTGCAAAACACCAAACAATCCGATAATCGACTAAGTGTTCGTTTATCGAACATATTGTTGTCTCGCTATCGATCCCAAAAAGCATCGCCGGAACGCCGCCCGGAGCCGGCTCACTCCTACAGGAGAACGCGATTGACTGTAGGACCGAGCCTGCTCGCGAAGAGGCCATCAAACCCGCTGAAGATTCCGGAGCCTGAACTCAGGTCGCATCCGCATGACTGACCATGCCCTTGATCACCACCGCCATGGTTGCCACCGCCGCCGGAATCACCAGCGCCGTCAGCACTTGTTCAAAGTTCCAGCCCAGGCCCAGCAATGTCGCACCCATCCAGGCCCCGAGAATCGCGCCGAAACGGCCAATCCCGAGCATCCACGACACCCCGGTCGCTCGCCCTTGCGTCGGATAAAACCGCGCTGCCAGCGACGGCATCGCCGATTGCGCACCGTTGACGCACATCCCGGCCACCAGCACCAATGTCGCCAAAATCGTGATATTGCCCAGGCTCTGCCCTACCGCGTAGGCAAACACCCCGGCCAGCAGGTAGAAAATGCCGATGACCTTGTGCGGATTAAACCGGTCCATCGCCCAGCCCACGCCCACTGCGCTCAACACCCCGCCAAACTGGAACAGGGCACCAATGAATGCCGCTTGTTCCATGCTCGCGCCACTGTCACGCATCAGCGTCGGCAACCAACTGGTCAGCAGGTAAACAATCACCAGCCCCATGAAGTAGGTCAGCCACAACAGCAAGGTGCCGGTGCTATAGGTGCCAGAGAAGATCACCGCGAACACGTTGCGCGCCTTCACGGTTTTCTGCTCCGGTACGCTGAAGCTCGACGCCTGAGCGACGACAGTGGGATCGATCGGTGCGAGAGCCTTGCGCACTTTGTCGGTGCCACGGTTGCGCACGACCAGGTAACGCGCCGATTCGGGCAGCCAGAACAGCAAGACGACGGTCAGGATCAACGGCAGAATCCCGCCGATCAGCAGCAGACTGTGCCAGCCGAAGGCCGGAATCAGCTTGGCCGAGATAAACCCGCCACCGGCCATGCCGAGGTTGAAGCCGCAGAACATGCTGGTCACCAGCAGGGATTTTTTGCGCTCCGGGGTGTATTCCGACAACAGCGTGGTGGCGTTCGGCATCCCGGCGCCAAGGCCCAGGCCGGTGAGGAAGCGCAGCACCAGCAGTTGGTCGACGTTGGTGCTGTACGCCGAGGCCAGGCTGAAAGCCCCGAACAACAATACCGCGCCGACCAGTACGACTTTTCGCCCAAAGCGGTCAGCCAAGGGACCGGAGCCCAGTGCGCCGAAGACCATGCCGATCAGCGCGGCACTCATTACCGGGCCGAGACTGGCGCGATCAATGACCCAGTCCTGGGACAGGGCCGGCGCGATGAAGCCCATGGCCGCGGTATCGAGGCCATCAAGGAAGACAATCAGGAAACACAGGATCACCACTCGCCACTGGTAGCGCGAGATGGGTTGAGCATTGATGAAGGACTGCACGTCGAGGCAGTTTCCTACAGCAGACTGAGGCTGGTTCATTATTTTTATTCCACGCAAGAACGCAGTCGGACAGGTGCCAGCTCAGGGCTGGCGCTGCCGCGACAGTAATGATCCCGGGGAAACAGCGTCAATTCGATAAACGCGAGTCTGTGCGTTTATCGAACAGCTTAGGCAAACAACTGGGCGCTGAGGTCACGGCTGGCACTTAACAAACCGGGCAAGAAACGCTGCTCCAGCTCGTTGCGGCTGACTCGTCCGGCGTGGGTACTGACGTTGAGCGCGGCCACCACCTGGCCCGAAGCGTCGTACACCGGAACGGCAATCGAACGCAGGCCCTGCTCCAGTTCCTGATCGACGATGCACCAGCCTTGTTGCCGCACTTCCTGCAGACATTCGAGCAACGCCTCGGGTGTGTGCAAGGTTCGGCTGGTCTTGGCCTGGAACTCCGCATGGTCGAGGTATTCGCGCAGCGAGGTGTCGTCCAGTGCCGCAAGAAGGATCCGGCCCATCGACGTGCAATAGGCTGGCAACCGCCCGCCCACCGACAGGTCGACGGAAATCAGGCGCTGGGTGGTCGCCGAGCGGGCGATGTACAAAATGTCGTCGCCCTCCAGCGTGGCCATGTTGCAGGCCTCGTGAAGTTGCTCACTCATACGGTCCAGATACGGCTGGGCGGACACCGCCAAAGGCGTTGAGGACAAATAGGCATGGCCCAGCGTCAGCACTTTGGGCAGCAGCGAATAGGTGCGACCGTCGGTGGTGGCGTAGCCGAGTTTGATCAGGGTGTGCAGGCAACGTCGCACAGCGGCGCGGGGAATTTCCGTGCGGTGGCTGATCTGGGCAATGGTCAGGTGCCGTTTGCGCTCCTGGAACGCTTGAACCACCGCCAATCCCCGGGCCAGGGACGTCATGAAATCCGGATCGCCGGTCAGGGCCTGGATTCGCTTGGCGGGCGAGGCCACGATCGGCGGCGCCACTGAAGCGAAGGAATTGCGCATTTGATCGTTCATATCAGGTCCTTTTCCCACACGGATCAGCGGCTATTACAAGCGGCTTCGGGTCCGGCACACAAGCCACAGGCTGCAAGATTGGGCGATTATCGAACCATCGACCGATAATCGCAATCGACCTCGCAGGCGATGGCTACCTGCGCGCGCTGATTTGCGCAGCGCCCGCAACATGCTTTTATTCTTTACTGATTAAGGGCTGATGTAGTGGGATTAACTTGTTCGACTTTATGGCGTCAGAAAGACATCGTTGCACTGTGACATCACCCACACCCTAGTTACCTCTGAAAGTTGTGAGTAACAAAACAATCACACAGGTAGAACTACTTTTAACTCTCAAGCGATAGTGTTCTTCGGATCGACCGCTATAATGCACCTCAGTGGCGAAGCGGTTTTTACGTGCCGATCCCGCTACCCGGCAGCCCGGTATTCTATCGTCGCTGCCTGCAGCAAGCGCTTGACGCTCATTTCATATGCTCCGCCAACGCGCTCGCTGAAACAGGTAACTGATGCTACGTCAGCTGTTTTTCTCTGGTGCCGTGGCCGCCTGCAACATGGAAGTATTTTTCGCACGCCGTAGAAACGATGCCTTTATCGGGTATTGGCCTTTCGACGGGTGTGGTCAATAGGTTCCATGCAGCGCGTTTCACCAGAATTTATCTCAACTCATACAGGTAGCACTGTGACGAAAGACGAACTGCGCGCGGAACTTGAGCGCCAGGAACAACGTTACAAGGAAGTTTACGGCGGGGAAGTCACCACCTACGCCGCTCAGCCCGAACCCGAACGCAAACCCTGGCGTAAACGCGCCACCGTTCAGGATCAGGCATTCACCCAGGAATTACAGAAGATGGAAAAGGAACTCAAAGCCGAAGAACCCTGAATACCTCGGCCTGAATCCTTCAAGGGTCTGCATCGGCACCCGTTAAAAGCGGGGTGTTCTGATGATGCCTTTCGCGCCCGCTACACGCGGGCAGCGGTCACCTCACCCTACGGATGAGGCAAATGGCACTTGCCTGACCCTCTTCTCAGATATTTCACACAAGTGTTCAAGCCTCTCGGTCTCACGAGAGAAACCCTTGTGGCTGCGGCCTTTTCATCTGAATTCAATGACTTGCAAACCCCGGTAAAAACCTCGGCGATAGGCCATCGTCACAAATTAATTCGTTGAAGAATGTTACCGATGAGCACCTAGTGCATCGATTTGCAGTCTTTTCTGGCATAATCGCGCCCCCTTATGACCGGGTCAGAAAACCTTCATGATCGATTTATTCAGCGGACTTGATGCTTGGGTGCTTGTGAGCCTCTTGCTCGCCCTGGCCTTTGTCCTCGCCTTCGAGTTCATCAACGGCTTTCATGACACCGCTAACGCGGTGGCCACCGTTATCTACACCAAAGCCATGCCGCCTCATCTGGCGGTGTTCTTTTCCGGTGTGTTCAACTTTCTCGGCGTACTGCTGGGCGGTGTCGGCGTGGCGTATGCCATCGTCCACCTGCTGCCGGTAGAGCTGCTGATCAATGTGAACACCGGTCACGGGCTGGCCATGGTGTTCTCACTGCTCGCCGCCGCCATCACCTGGAACCTGGGCACCTGGTACTTCGGTATCCCGGCCTCCAGCTCCCACACGCTGATCGGTTCGATCCTCGGTGTCGGCCTGGCCAACGCGTTGATCAACGACATTGCGTTGGCCGATGGCGTGAACTGGCAGAAAGCGATCGACATCGGGGCGTCCCTGGTGTTCTCGCCGATGGCGGGTTTCCTGGTCGCAGCGCTGATATTGATCGGTCTTAAATGGTGGCGTCCTCTGTCGAAGATGCACAAGACACCGGAACAGCGCCGCAAGATCGACGACAAGAAACACCCGCCGTTCTGGAATCGCCTGGTGCTGGTGATCTCGGCCATGGCCGTGAGCTTCGTGCACGGTTCCAACGATGGCCAGAAAGGTATCGGCCTGATCATGCTGGTGCTGATCGGTATCGTGCCGGCGCAGTTCGTTCTCGACCTGGGCAGCACGACCTACCAGATCGAACGGACCCGCGATGCGACGTTGCACCTGAGCCAGTTCTACAAGCGTAACGCCGACACCTTGGGCGAGTACCTGGCCCTGGGCAAAAGCGTGGAAGGCGATCTGCCGGAGAAATTCCGTTGCAACCCGCAACAGACCGAACCGACCATCACCGCCCTCCTCGACACCCTTAAAGGTGTAGCGGATTACCACTCGCTGTCGCCGGAAAGCCGCATCGAAGTGCGTCGCTATCTGCTCTGCCTGGATGACACGGCGAAGAAAGTCGGCAAGCTGCCTGGCCTCGCTGCCCGTGAAAAGGCTGACCTGGACAAACTGCGCAAAGACCTGACCACCACCACCGAATACGCCCCGTTCTGGGTGATTCTGGCGGTCGCCCTGGCCCTGGGCCTGGGGACCATGGTCGGCTGGAAACGCGTGGTGCTGACCATCGGCGAGAAGATCGGCAAGCAGGGCATGACTTACTCCCAAGGCATGTCGGCACAGATCACCACCGCGAGCCTGATCGGCATGGCCAACATCTTCAGCCTGCCGGTCTCCACCACCCACGTCCTGTCCTCGGGTGTGGCGGGCACCATGGTCGCCAATAAAAGCGGCCTGCAAGGCGGCACCGTGAGAACCATCCTGCTGGCCTGGGTCCTGACCCTGCCCGCGACAGTGGCCTTGTCGGCCGGCCTGTTCTGGCTGGCATCGAAGGCACTGGGCAGCTGATACATGGCTGCGACAAAGAGGCGCGTTCCGCAAGGTTCGCGCCTTTTTTATGGCCTGCAGTCCGGCATTGCCGGGTCTGTTGAAAGAGATGGTTGGCCGTGAGGACGCCTTCGCGGGCAAGCCTCGCTCCTACAGTGGGACGGTGCCCACCGAACGCTTCTCACCACTCATTAGGCCGAGCGTTAGCTCGCCTGCTCTTGATCTGCCCGCCCCTTCGGGAGGCTGAGTGGAGGCGTTCATCTGGGGGGGCGCGTAGCGCCGTGCGGCGAAGCCGCACACATCGAGAGGAGGTCGAAGCGAAGCCGACCGGAGGCGATGCCCCCAGATGAATGCCGGAGCGAAGGAACGCCGAGCCCAGGCGAGGGGCCGGACGTTCGGGGCGAGCCTTTTTTTGCTTACTTTTTTTTGGCGTTTGAAAAAAAAGTGAGTCGCCGTAAGGGCGAAACCATAAGCGGCCATTACCGCAGGAATGGATATGTACACCACGCAGAGACAGGTCGGCTATCAGGCCGCCTTCGCAAACAGGCTCCACAGCCCCCCATCCCCAAATCGCAGGCGAAAAAAAGGGCAACCGAAGTTGCCCAAAATGCCTTGCGTGCTCATTACATCCAGAAAGAACTACGGCTTACGCTTATGCGAATCCTTCCAGATAAAAAATCCGAACCCTGCGAAAAACAGAACCATGAGGCCGACTGTCAGCACCCCGGCGATCACCACGTTGTCGAAAAACATGACGGCTCTCCTGCACTTGCCCTGTTGCGATAGGGCTAAGTTAACCAATCAGGCAGAAGAGAAAATTGACCAGGATCAATGTCGCCCAAGACAGGGCGTAAAGGAGGGGAAATAACTGACCTGCATCAACGGATGCAGGGTGTTTCAGCGCTTTTTCGGCTTGTTCTTCGGTTTCTTCTTGGCTTTACCCAACGGCATCGCCTGCTCAAACGCCTGACGCACTTCATTCAGACGCTTTTCATTAAGGTCATGAACCCGCTTGGCGCGTTCGGAATTGAGATCAATCAGCTTGTCGTCTTGGCTCATGGTGCTCAGTACATCGTATGGCAGGGTTGTCACAATAATGCGTTCTCACGGCAGCGCTGACCAGCCACAACCTCAAATCTGGATATCGACCCACAACCCCTGGCGCGGCTGATCTTCCATCAACGGCGCCACCGGCACGGTATTGTCGGCATTGAGCTCGTTACCGGGAATCGCCAGATGCTCTTCCGGATCTTCATCAGCCTCACGACGACGCCGTTCCCGCTCCTGCTTGCGCCGCTGTTCCTCGCGCAGCTGAAAAGCTGCTTCTTCGGGATCTCGCTGTTGCAGGTCGATGGTATTTTCGTTGGAGCTTTCCTGCACCGGCACGACAGGCGGAATATCCGGGCGCTGGCGGATCGGGTCCTGCTGTGACGTGATCGGCACGGCACTCAAAGGGAGCATCGGTGGCAGCATAATTATTAGTCTCCTGTCAGCAGGCTGTCGGCTGCGGGGATGGCGACTTGAGCCATCGGTCGCAAACTGTGACCGGTTTGGCACCAATTGGTGCCCCGACCTGCAAGCATCGCGTCGCTGGGCTAACGTAAGAGTGCGAGTTTTTATGAGAGTCCTTTGGCCCTGAAGCCCTCATTCCGTTAAGATAGCCCGCTTTTTCAAGGTGGGAGTCAGGCAGCATGGCGCAGCAGTATCAACCGGGGCAACGCTGGATCAGTGACAGCGAAGCCGAGCTGGGTTTAGGCACCGTTCTGGCACAGGACGGCCGCTTGTTGACCGTGCTCTATCCGGCCACTGGCGAGACTCGCCAGTACGCGCTACGGAATGCGCCCCTCACCCGCGTGCGGTTTTCGCCGGGCGACTCCATCACTCACTTCGAAGGCTGGAAGCTGACCGTCCAGGAAGTCGACGACGTCGATGGCCTGCTGGTCTACCACGGCCTCAACGCGCAGAACGAAGTGGTTACCCTGCCGGAAACCCAACTGTCGAACTTCATTCAGTTCCGCCTGGCCAGCGACCGGTTGTTCGCCGGGCAGATCGACCCGCTGGCCTGGTTCTCCCTGCGCTACAACACCCTGGAACACACCAGCCGCCAATTGCAGTCCGCGCTTTGGGGCCTCGGTGGCGTACGCGCGCAACCGATCGCGCACCAGTTGCACATCGCCCGCGAAGTCGCCGACCGCATTGCGCCGCGGGTTCTGCTGGCCGATGAAGTGGGCCTGGGCAAAACCATCGAAGCCGGCCTGGTGATCCATCGCCAACTGCTCTCGGGCCGCGCCAACCGCGTGCTGATCCTGGTGCCGGAGAACCTGCAGCACCAGTGGCTGGTCGAGATGCGCCGCCGCTTTAACCTGCAAGTCGCGCTGTTCGACGAAGAACGCTTCATCGAAAGCGATGCCGCCAACCCATTTGAAGACACCCAGCTCGCGCTGGTTGCACTCGAGTGGCTGGTGGACGACGAAAAGGCCCAGGACGCGCTGTTCGCCGCCGGTTGGGACCTGTTGGTGGTCGACGAAGCGCACCATCTGGTGTGGCACGAAGACAAGGCCAGCCCTGAATACACCTTGGTCGAGCAACTGGCCGAGGTCATTCCCGGCGTCCTGTTGCTGACCGCGACCCCGGAACAACTGGGTCAGGACAGCCATTTTGCGCGCCTGCGCCTGCTTGACCCGAACCGTTTCCATGACCTGCACGCCTTCCGCGCCGAGAGCGAAAACTATCGCCCGGTGGCCGAAGCCGTTCAGGAGCTGCTGGACAAGGGGCGCCTGTCGCCGGAAGCGCACAAGACCATTCACGGTTTCCTCGGCAACGAAGGCGAAGCGTTGCTGACCGCCGTCAACGATGGCGACATCGAAGCCAGCGCCCGCCTGGTCCGCGAACTGCTGGACCGCCACGGCACCGGCCGCGTGCTGTTTCGCAACACCCGCGCCGCCGTGCAGGGTTTCCCGGAGCGCAAACTGCATCCGTACCCGCTGCCGTGCCCGGACGAATACCTCGAACTGCCGCTGGGCGATCACGCCGAGCTGTACCCGGAAGTCAGCTTCCAGGCCCAGCCGGACGCCAACGAAGAAGAACGCTGGTGGAAATTCGACCCGCGCGTCGAGTGGCTGATCGATCAGCTGAAGATGCTCAAACGCACCAAAGTGCTGGTGATCTGCGCCCACGCTGAAACCGCCATGGACCTGGAAGACGCCCTGCGTGTGCGCTCCGGTATTCCGGCCACGGTCTTCCACGAAGGTATGAACATCCTTGAGCGTGACCGCGCCGCGGCCTACTTCGCCGACGAAGAATTTGGCGCACAGGTGCTGATCTGCTCGGAAATCGGCAGTGAAGGTCGTAACTTCCAGTTCTCGCACCACCTGGTGCTGTTCGATCTGCCATCCCACCCGGACTTGCTCGAGCAGCGTATCGGTCGTCTGGACCGGATCGGCCAGAAGCACATCATCGAACTGCACGTGCCGTATCTGGAAACCAGCCCTCAAGAACGGCTGTTCCAGTGGTACCACGAGGCGCTGAACGCGTTCCTCAACACCTGCCCGACCGGCAACGCCTTGCAGCATCAGTTCGGCCCGCGCCTGCTGCCGCTGCTGGAAAATGCCGACGATGGCGAGTGGCAAGCGCTGATCGACGAAGCCCGCGCCGAGCGTGAGCGCCTGGAAGCCGAGCTGCACACCGGCCGTGACCGCTTGCTGGAACTCAACTCCGGCGGCGCTGGCGAAGGTGATGCGCTGGTCGAGGACATTCTCGAACAAGACGATCAGTTCGCCCTGCCGATCTACATGGAAACCCTGTTCGACGCATTCGGCATCGACAGCGAAGACCATTCGGAAAACGCCCTGATCCTCAAGCCGAGCGAAAAAATGCTCGACGCCAGTTTCCCGCTGGGCGACGACGAAGGCGTGACCATCACTTACGACCGTAACCAGGCGCTGTCTCGCGAAGACATGCAGTTCATCACCTGGGAACACCCGATGGTGCAAGGCGGCATGGACCTGGTCTTGTCCGGTTCAATGGGCAACACCGCCGTGGCGCTGATCAAGAACAAGGCGCTGAAACCGGGCACCGTGTTGCTGGAACTGCTCTACGTCAGCGAAGTGGTTGCGCCGCGCTCGCTGCAACTGGGCCGTTACCTGCCGCCGGCCGCCCTGCGCTGCCTGCTCGATGCCAATGGCAACGACCTGTCGGCACGGGTGTCGTTCGAAACCTTGAACGATCAACTGGAAAGCGTGCCCCGCGCCAGTGCCAACAAGTTCATCCAGGCTCAGCGCGATCAACTGACGCCACGGATCAACGCCGGCGAAGAAAAGATCTTCCCGCGTCACGCCGAACGGGTTGCCGAAGCGCAACGTCGTCTGGCGGCCGATACCGACGAAGAGCTGGCACGTTTGACCGCACTGCAAGCGGTCAACCCGACCGTGCGCGACAGCGAACTGGTTGCCCTGCGCAAACAACGCGAGCAGGGTCTGGCGATGCTGGATAAAGCCGCGTTGCGGCTGGAAGCGATTCGGGTGTTGGTGGCGGGTTAAACCGCCCTGCTCCACCGCTGAAAACAAGAAGGCCCGCAGTGATGCGGGCCTTTTTTATTGCCTGAAATTTGATGCAGTGATGCTGATGGCCGCATCGCTGGCAGGAGCAGACTAGCGCCCACCGGGGATTTGTTAACGCTGTAGATCCAATGTGGGGGCCAGCCTGCTGGCGATAGCGATTATGCAGTCGCCACTGCAACATCAGATTCACCCACAGCGACCAATCCTTCCTTCATCCGCTTCGAATCCCGAACAAAACACCGCGAAGCCAAAAACAGAAACACCATGGTGAAAAACAGCGCCACCGGGATCAAGTACATCGCGTCATGCAAGCCGACCGCCTTGAACGCCTCGGTCATTTGCTCGGTGCCTGCCGCGGCCATCGCCGTGTGCGCGAAGTGGTCGGACAAACCACCCACCACCACCGGCCCCAAACCACCGCCCAGCAAGTACAACCCGGCGAAGAACAGCGCCATCGCCGTGGCCCGCAAGCGCGGTTCGACCACGTCCTGAATCGCCGTGTAAACGCAGGTATAGAAGTTGTAAGCAAACAGCCAACCCACGCTGAACACCGCCACGAACACCCCGATCTCGATCCGCCCGGCATGCAGCGCCCACGCGGTACACACCGTCGAGATGATCAGGCTGAATGCCGCAAACAGCAGGCGCCCATTGGCCACTCGCTGGTGAATCTTGTCGGCGACCCAGCCACCGAGCGTCAATCCGAACAAACCGGTCACGCCGACGATCACGCCGGTCGCCACCGCCGCTTCCTGCAACGGCATCAGGAAGTAACGCTGCAACATCGGCACCAGAAACGAGTTGCAGGCATAAGTAGCGAAGTTGAAGCACAACCCGGCCATGACCAGCCAAAGAAAGGTCGGCACTGCCAGAATTCGCCGGATCGGCTTGTCGACTTTCTCTTGCGAGACCTGCACGGTTTCTGCCGCGCCACGCTTCGGCTCTTTGATGAAGAACATGAAGATAGCGAGGATCAGCCCCGGCACCGCCGCGATGAAGAACGGTGCACGCCAGCTGTCGAACGCTTTGACCATTGCGCCAATGGTGAAGAACGCCAGCAGCAGGCCCAGTGGCAGACCGAGCATGAAAATGCCCATGGCCCGCGCGCGACGATGCGCCGGGAACAGGTCGCCGATCAGCGAGTTGGCGGCCGGCGCGTAACTGGCTTCGCCGACGCCGACGCCCATGCGCACGATCAGGAACGCCCAGAAATTGCCCACCAGACCATTGACCGCCGTCAGACCGCTCCACGCTGCCAGGCCCCAGCCCATCAGCTTGCTGCGCGAACCGGTATCGGCCATGCGCCCCAGGGGCAAGCCGGCAATGGCGTAGACGATGGTGAATGCAGTACCGATGATCCCCAGCTGAAAGTCGCTGAGGTGCCATTCCATGCGGATGGGTTCGATGATGATGGCCGGGATGGTGCGATCGAAGAAGTTGAACAGATTGGCCAGGAACAGCAGGAACAGAATGCGCCAGGCATTCGCCGCTTGGGTCGAGTTCTGCATGGGGGTCCGTCTCTTTTATTGTTATTGGGGCTTCGCTGTCCCCGGAACCTCCAATCTAGACAGGCCCGCCGGAGCTGTCTGTAATTATTCGTAATGCTGATATCAACCCATGGAGCCAAATCCAAACCTGTGGGAGCGAGCTGATAGCGAAGAGGCCGGCACATTCAATACAGAGGGTGACTGATCCGCCGCTTTCGCGAGCAGGCTCGCTCCCACAAGGGATTCTGCAAGGCAAGTATTTCTCGCCATTGGTCACATGAAAAAATACTTTTTCGCCCCCTTCCCAAGTTCAAAGCGAAGCCTAGAATAGCGGCCTTGCCTGCCCCACCAATCCCCTATCCCTCTTTGATTATCGCCCATGTCCGAAGCCAGTCCGTGTCTGAATTGCGGTGCCTGCTGTTCTCATTTTCGCGTGTCTTTTTTCTGGGGTGAATGCACCTCGGCCGGGGGAACGGTGCCTGACGAGCTAGTCGCACCCATCAGCCCCAGCCGGGTGGCCATGCTGGGCACGGACTGCAAACCCACTCGCTGCGTCGGGCTGGTCGGCGAAGTCGGCAGCACCGTGCAATGCTCGATTTACGACCAACGCTCCAGCACCTGTCGGGAGTTCGACGCCTCCTGGGCCAACGGCGAGGCAAATGTGGATTGCGATGCGGCACGGGCAGCGTTCGGATTGCCGGCCCTGCAACCGGAATTCGAGTTCCCTTATGAGCAGATCGCCTGAACACCGGCGCCTGTAATTACAAAATGTTCGAATGCAATGTGCCACTACCGTTTGCACTCTTTGTGTGACCTCTATACTCCAAGACATTCGCCAGGGTTCATGGTGTCGGCTGGATAAATACGAGGCGTCCGATGGAGTGGCCAGCTTTATATTTCACGACTCAACTGCCTGAGACTGGCCAGGTCATCCTCAATTGCACCCATAACCCCTTTCTGGTGTTGCTGGCCTATGTGGTCGCCTGTGCGACCGGCTTCGCCACACTGGACATCACCGAACGGATCGGCCACGCCGAAAAAGCGGCGTCCCAACGTCTGTGGCGCTGGGTTGGTGCCGGGTGTCTGGCGGGCGGTATCTGGGCCATGCACTTTGTCAGCATGCTGGCCTTCCAGGCCCCGATCGAAATCCATTATCAGTTACCCGTCACCCTGATCTCGTTGCTGTTTGCACTGACAGCTTCGTGGCTGGCGATGCATACCCTCAGCCATCCTCATCTGACTTTCTGGAAAACACTGCGGGCCGCGGTATGGATCGGCCTGGGTATCGCGACCATGCATTACGTGGGTATGGCCGCGATGCGCTCCTACGCGACGGCCTATTACAACCCTGCCCTGTTCGCTCTCTCAATCGTGATCGCAATTGGCGCCAGCTTGGCGGCCCTGTTGATTTCCCGTCACCTGTGCGAGGGCAGCGGCGTGGTTCATCAACTGCTCAAATACACCGCCAGCCTGGTGCTCGGAGCCGGCATCGTCAGCATGCATTTCACTGGCATGGCGGCGCTCAACCTGGTACTTCCCATCGATAGCCCCCAGCCACTGCCCGACGACAACACCCACCTGCAACTGGGGCTGACAGTGGCGGTAATGACCTTGCTGATCATCGGCAGCAGCATCAGCGCGGCATTGGCCGACAAGAAGCTGCAACACAAGGAATCCGACCTGAAGCGGGTCAACATCCTGCTCAGCCAACTGGATCAGGCGCGCTTGTCGCTGCAACAGGTGGCGCACTACGACGCGCTGACCAACCTGATCAACCGCCGTGGCTTCAATCAGATTTTCGCCGAAAAACTGCTCGAAAAGACCAACGAAGGCGGGATGCTTGCCGTGATGTTCCTCGACATCGACCACTTCAAGCGGATCAACGACAGCCTGGGCCATGACGCCGGCGATGAATTGCTCAAGGTCCTGGCCAGCCATATCAAGGATTCGGTACGCAGCCATGACGATGTGGTGGCGCGCTTTGGCGGGGACGAGTTCTGCATCCTCATCGGGCTGCATGAGCTTGAAGAAGCCCGGAGCATGGCCCAACGCATCATGCTGAAGATGAAGGAGCCCATCGAGCTGTCCGGCCGCAGCATGGTCATGACCACCAGCATCGGCATCAGCGTTTTTCCGCAAGATGGAACGACCTGCGAGGAGCTGCTGAAAAACGCCGACCTGGCGCTTTACCAGTCCAAGGGCAGCGGGCGCAACGGGCTGCATTTTTTCAGTCCACACATGAAAAACCGTGCCACGCTGGAGCTGCAACTCGAAGAAGAACTGCGGTACGCCCTGCGCAACGACGCCGGTCTGATCCTCTACTACCAACCGATCTACGACCTGAAAAGCGGCCAGGTCACCAAACTCGAAGCGCTGATTCGCTGGCAACACCCGGTTCACGGGTTGCTGGCACCGGATCGGTTCATTGCCATTGCCGAGGCCAACGGCCTGATCAACGAACTGGATAACTGGGTATTGCACAAGGCCTGTGAGGATCTTGGAGTGCTGTCTCGCCAGGGGCGCGAAGAACTCAAGATCGCCGTGAACTGCTCGCCGCTGAACCTCGCCCGGGAAGAGTTGGCCGATGAAATCGAAAACGCCCTGCGCATCGCCGGAGTGTCACCACAACGGCTGGAACTCGAAGTCACCGAAAACGCGCTGATGGGCAATCTCGCCAACACCCTGGCGTTGTTGAAGCAGATCCGTTCTCTCGGCGTCTCGCTCTCGATCGACGACTTCGGCACGGGCTATTCATCCCTGGCCTACCTCAAGCGCCTGCCGCTGAACACACTGAAAATCGACCGCTCGTTCATTCAGGACATCCCCAAGGCCACCCAGGACATGGAAATCGTCCACGCCATTATCATCATGGCCCACACCCTGCATTTACAGGTCGTCAGCGAGGGCGTCGAAACGTCCGAGCAACATGACTTTCTCGAACGCCAGGGCTGCGACCTGGTTCAAGGCCACCTGCTCAGCCGCCCGGTACCGCTGGCCGAGCTGCCTGCGGTGCTGGCCGAAATCAATCAGCGCAAACATTCACGCAATGTCAGTTCTCTGAGCCTGGCTACGGTACAACTGCACTAACGTCGACGGATCCTTTTCCAAAAAGCCCTGCCCCCCATGCAGGCGCATCAGTTGTGCGGCCAAGCCGCTGATCGGCGTGGCCGAGCCCTGTTCGCGGGAGAATTTCACCGCGGTGTCGAGGTCTTTGAGCAGCGTACGCACGTGCCACTTCACCGGCTCGAAACGACTCTCGGCCATTTGCGGGGCGAGTATCTGCAGGGGTTTTGAATCGGCGAACCCTCCCGCCAGCGCCTCGGCGATCAGGCTGGCGTCAACCCCGGAGCGCTCGGCCAGTGCCACCACTTCAGCAATCACCAGTGCATTGCAGGCAACGATCATCTGATTGCAGGCCTTGGTCACCTGCCCGGCGCCGACACCGCCCATGTGAGTCACCCGCTGACCGAGGTTCAACAGCACCGGCTTGACTCGCTCAAGGTCTGCCGCTTCGCCGCCGACCATAATGGCCAGGCTACCGGCCTCGGCACCGACGACCCCGCCGGACACCGGCGCGTCCAGCCAACGCATGCCGCATTGGTCGACAAGCGCCGATGCCATGTCCCGCGTCGCCGTCGGTTCCAGACTGGAAAAGTCCACCAGCAACTGACCGCTTTTAGCCCCCTCGGCAATCCCTGCCGGACCGAAAACCACCTCGCGCACCACCGCCGTGTCCGCCAGGCACAGCATCACAACTTCGGCGTGCCGAGCCAATTCGGCCGCTGTCGCCACTTGCCGGGCGCCGGCCTCGACCAGCGCTGCGCACTTGGCCGGGTTGCGATTCCACACCGTCAGCGGATACCCCGCCGCCAACAGGCGGCGGCACATGGGCAAGCCCATCAGGCCGATTCCGGCAAAACTCAACGAAGGTAGCGTTGACATCATTTAGCCTTCTTTTTGATTAAAGATCGCAGAATATTGGCCGATTCATCATGACTAAGGAAAGGATTCCCCCGAGCGACGCTCAGGCTTAGTCCCTGACGCTTGGGCAAAATACGCGCTAAAAAAGTCGCGAGTTCCTATTCCGTGAAGGTTCGACGACACCGTGTCGCCGAGCCAACCAGCCCAGGTACATGGCGCCCAATGACCTCTAAAAATAATCCGGCCACTACGGTTTCCGACCTGACACTGAGCCCCGCGGCGAACAGCCCCTCATCGTCGAAGCCATTGATCCCGTCACGTCCTCTGGCCAGTCAGCAATACCTGTATTTCACCGAAACCAACACCGACCGCATCCTCGATAACCTCGATGGCCTGCGCGACATGGTGTTCCCGCGCCCACCGCACCTGGAAGGCGACAACGAACAGCACAGCGATCAGGAATTCCCGTCGGTGTGCCTGATCGGCCTGGGACGTTGCGGATCGAACATTGCGCTGGACGTCGCGGAGCTGGTGTACAACGCCCGCAAGTTCTACCTCAACGAATTCAACAACGAAGACCGCCTGTCGCCGGACAAACGTTACGCCGAAAAGGGCTACAGCCCGGCGCAGTGGATCCGCAACAACTTGCGCCTGGGAACGAACAAGGCCACCAAACCGGTGTTCCTGGTCGAGCCGCTGGTGATGCTTGGCGACCTGGACAAAGACATCGCCGGTCGCATCCGTTTCTCGCGCAAGGGCGAAAAGAGTGGCTTCCTGCGCGACTACAGCAAAATGAAGATCATGGACTTGTCGGAAGTCCACGCCGGGGGCGCCGGTAACGCGCCGATCCTCGGTCAGTACCTGGCCAAGATCATCCTGAACAAGGACACCCAGCGTTTCTCCAGCCCGGACTGGAAAATGATTCACTCGTACCTGATCGACAGCTGTGGGATCAAGGCCAACCAGTCGCGCCTGTATTTCTCGATCTTCAGTGCTGGCGGCGGTACCGGTTCGGGCATGGCCTCGGAATTCGGCCTGGCCCAGCAACACTCGTACATGAACAAGACGTTCGACACCAAGCCGATGGATGAGCACGACGGCAAGAGCGGTCACTCCTTCGTCTTCGAGCCGATCTTCACCAGCGGCATCTGCGTGCTGCCGAACATTTCCGATCACCGCAGCGAAATGTCCGAGGCGCTGCACATCAACGCCGGTCGCCTGCTGTGCAAATACCTGTCGGAAGAGTGGGACTTCTCCTATAACTTCGCCAACGAAGACAGCAGCGAAGCCAGCGTCATGGGCCGGATCCGCCCATGGAACGCCATGATGCTGATCTCCAACGACATCATGCGGTATGCCGAAGAAAGCGATGACGGCAACATTCAGAACATCGACGTCAACGCGATGGAAAAGCACGCCAACCAATACATCTCGCAGCAGATCTTCAACATTCTGACGGCGCAGGCGGTCACGACTGACTACGACCAGAACTATTTCCGTCGCGCTGGCATCGACATCGGCGAAACCATTCGCCTCGACGCCAACGACCTGTTCATGAGCCTGGCCGGCCCGGTGGCGATTGCCTACGCCGAGTCCGTGGTGCCGGAAACCCCGCCGCCGAGCAGCGACAAGTTCAAGGTGTTCGAGAAAGAGCCACAGCGTCTGAACATCGACGACCTGTTCTTCCGTTCCATCGACCTGCCGCACTTCAACAAAGTGACCCAGGCAATCGAAGGCATCAGCCTGTTGCCGATCGAGTCCAAGCGCTATCGGGCCTCGCTGGAGCAGTACAAGAATTCCGGTTATGACGCGGCCGCGTTGCACGACCTGCACTTCTTCAAGAACTGCTCGTCGGTGGTGTCGATTGTCTCGCTGCCGAAAGACTACAAGCTGTCCTACATGGACTTGAACCGGTTGAAGACCCACCTCAACAGCCTGTTCCCCAACACTACGCTCAAGCGTTATGCCCTGGTGATCGGCGCTTCGGCCAACTTGTCGCTGACCACCCTGATCGCCAAGAGCCCGTGCCTGTCGGACGATTTCCTGACGCTGATCGTGGCCTTCATCAAGCGCTGCTTCGCGAAGAACCCGTACCGCTTCGACGACACCCTGGATAACTCGATCCTCGACTTCATCATCAATGAAGACTTCGACGAAGACCTGATCGACGATCTGCTGAACGAGTTCGAGAACCCGGCGAAGATCCTCGACACCAACTGGTACGCGATCAAACCGATGTACGAGAAGAAGTACCGCGAGCTGATCAACGACAAGGACAAATTCGTCTCGATCAACGACATTCGCCTGTCGCGCGACTGCGTGAAGAAGGCGATCAAGTACCTGCGTGAGATCTACCGTCACCGGATTGGCAAGACCAAGGTTATTTCGCTGAATAACCATACCGGTAAAACCTTCTAAAACCGCGTCGCGCCCAATCGCGAGCAGGCTCGCTCCCACAAGGACCGCATTTCTTCTGAAGAAACGCGGTTAAATGTGGGAGCGAGCCTGCTCGCGATGGCGGCATCGGATTCACCGAAAAACCCAACATCCAGAAACAATTAAGCAGCCCGAAGGCTGCTCAATAAACTGTTCCCGTTACGTTTACGTCACCCTCGCCAAGACCCTTCTGTGGCCTTTCTCTACGGCAACATGCCATCACGCTACTCACCTACACACTTTTGGTCGCCCGCCAGGCGCACCAATAAAGTGCGGACAGTCAGCTCGTCGCCCTTTCCTGGATCAGAATCCACGGTGAAACCACCACAGCCCACAGCTGCGGGTCGCGTTCAAAAAGATCCAGCGCCCGCGTTTCAGACAGCTTGGCGACCTTGTCGGCAGCCAGCCAGGCAGCCACTTTCTCACCTTCATCCGTCGCAACAGCTTGGGCAGCAGCGATCAAATCCAGGCCGGGATCGACCCACAATAGGGCACCCTTGGCAAAGAAGGGCTCCAACTCTTTCCACGTAATAGATGCGGTTTCACCAAGCAGCTTGGCATAGAGGGTGCTAGGTTCTTCATTCATGGGCACTGTCCGGAAAAGAAATCGACGCGAATGATAACGTCGGTGGTCTGGCAGAAAAACCCGGATGCAATTGAGTCACCGAAAGAAAAGAGCAGGAAAGCCAGGGAATGCTGCTGAATCAAGCAATTAGCCAGCTAACATCCCGCCGCTATTCTGTCTTTTTCTTTCAATTAAGCGACACCCTCAGGTTTTGCCCCCCGGCGCCAGCTTCCCAGGCTAACAATTGGCGCTCTACACTGTACCGGTACAGTTGTCGGGGGCATTTTCCGGAGGATATCGAAGATATCTGACCCGGTTCTGCTGCTACGGCGCCAGGACTATAAAAACTACAACAGTAAGAGTGGAGCACTATGACTAAGGCTACTAAGCAGATTTCCAAACTGTTTGCCGCTATGGTTCTGGCCGGGGTTGCCAGCCATTCGTTCGCAGCTGACACCATCAAGATCGGCATCGCCGGCCCTAAAACCGGCCCTGTAGCCCAATACGGCGACATGCAGTTCAGTGGCGCCAAAATGGCCATCGAACAGATCAACGCCAAAGGCGGCGTAGACGGCAAGAAACTCGAAGCCGTTGAATACGATGACGCCTGTGATCCAAAACAAGCGGTAGCGGTCGCGAACAAAGTCGTCAACGACGGCGTCAAGTTCGTAGTCGGTCACCTGTGCTCCAGCTCCACCCAACCGGCTTCGGACATTTACGAAGACGAAGGCGTGATCATGATCACCCCGGCTGCCACCAGCCCGGACATCACCGCCCGTGGTTACAAAATGGTGTTCCGCACCATCGGTCTGGACAGCGCCCAAGGCCCTGCCGCCGGTAACTACATCGCCGACTTCGTAAAACCGAAGATCGTTGCTGTCCTGCACGACAAACAGCAATACGGTGAAGGCATCGCCACCGCCGTTAAACAAACCCTCGAGAAAAAAGGCACCAAGGTTGCCGTGTTCGAAGGCATCAACGCCGGCGACAAGGACTTCTCGTCGATCATCCAGAAACTCAAGCAAGCCAACGTCGACTTCGTTTACTACGGTGGCTACCACCCTGAGCTGGGTCTGATCCTGCGCCAGGCGGATGAAAAAGGCCTGAAAGCCAAGTTCATGGGTCCGGAAGGCGTGGGTAACGACTCGATCTCGCAGATCGCTCAGAAAGCTTCGGAAGGTCTGCTGGTGACGCTGCCGAAATCCTTCGACCAGGATCCGGCCAACATCGCCCTGGCTGATGCGTTCAAAGCGAAGAAAGAAGACCCGAGCGGTCCGTTCGTGTTCCCGGCCTACTCGGCTGTGGAAGTGATTGCCGAAGGCATCAAGGCCGCCAAGTCCGAAGACACTGCCAAAGTGGCTGCTGCCATCCACGCAGGCACCTTCAAGACGCCTACCGGCGACCTGAGCTTCGACGACAAGGGCGACCTGAAAGACTTCAAATTTGTGGTTTACGAGTGGCACTTCGGCAAACCAAAAACTGAAGCCAAGCCTCAGTAAGGCGTTGCCTGACTGACTGCCAATAAAGCCCACGGCGTGCCGTGGGCTTTGTTTTACGAATGTATTGGGCCGCGCTGGCGTGATCCGCCAGTCTCCCCACCTGAAAATCTCAAAACCGTCATCAGCGGTTCGCTGGCAAACCTCGCGTTCGAAGTGGATGCAGATCCACGGGGCTCGAGCGGGAAAATGACTCCACCAGTGAAATGCGTATCAGGTTTTTAGGAGCGCTGTAATGCCTGACATCTATCACTTCCTCCAACAGCTGGTTAATGGCCTGACCATTGGCAGTACGTATGCCCTGATCGCCATCGGCTATACGATGGTTTACGGCATCATTGGAATGATCAACTTCGCCCACGGCGAGGTGTACATGATCGGCTCCTACGTGGCGTTCATCGCCATCGCCGGGTTGGCCATGCTGGGACTCGACAGCGTTCCGCTGTTGATTACCGCTGCTTTCATCGCGACCATCGTCGTGACCAGTGCCTACGGTTACAGCATCGAACGCGTCGCCTACCGCCCTTTGCGCGGCAGCAACCGTCTGATCCCGCTGATTTCCGCCATCGGCATGTCGATCTTCCTGCAGAACACGGTTCTGCTGGCGCAAGACTCCAAGGACAAATCCATAGCCAACCTGATCCCCGGCAGCTTCACCTTCGGGCCAGGTGGCGCACATGAAGTGCTGATTTCCTACATGCAAATCGTGGTATTCGTGGTGACCTTCGTCGCCATGCTCGGCTTGACAATGTTCATCTCCCGCTCTCGTCTCGGACGTGCCTGCCGCGCCTGTGCCGAAGACATCAAGATGGCCAACTTGCTGGGCATCAATACCAACAACATCATCGCCCTGACCTTCGTCATCGGTGCCGCATTGGCGGCCATCGCGGCCGTCTTGTTGAGCATGCAATACGGTGTGATCAACCCGAACGCCGGGTTCCTCGTTGGACTCAAGGCGTTCACCGCAGCGGTACTGGGCGGTATCGGCAGCATCCCGGGAGCCATGCTCGGCGGGCTGGTATTAGGGGTGGCGGAAGCCTTTGGTGCCGATATCTTCGGCGACCAGTACAAGGACGTCGTGGCTTTCGGCTTGTTGGTTCTGGTTCTGTTGTTCCGGCCGACCGGCATCCTTGGCCGTCCGGAGGTTGAAAAAGTATGACTAGGAATCTTAAACAGGCACTGTTCAGTGCTTTGCTGGTGTGGGCCGTGGCCTACCCGGTACTGGGTCTGAAACTGACCATCGTCGGCATCCACCTCGAAGTGCACGGCACCAGCAGCGCCACACTGATCACTATCGCGGTGTGCTCGGTGCTGATGTTCCTGCGGGTGCTGTTCGATCAACAGATCAGCTCGGCCTGGCGCTCGTCGCCAAACATGCCGCTGATTCCGGCCAAGGCCAGTAACTTCCTGACCCTGCCGACCACCCAACGCTGGATCATCATTGCGCTGATCGCCGGTGCCCTGGTCTGGCCGTTCTTCGGCTCTCGTGGTGCGGTGGATATCGCCACGCTGGTGCTGATCTACGTGATGCTCGGCCTCGGCCTGAACATCGTGGTCGGCCTGGCCGGCCTGCTCGACCTGGGTTACGTCGGCTTCTATGCCGTCGGGGCGTACAGCTATGCATTGCTGTCGCACTATCTGGGTCTGGGCTTCTGGATCTGTCTGCCGATCGCCGGCCTGATGGCGGCCACTTTCGGTTTCCTGCTCGGCTTCCCGGTACTGCGTCTGCGCGGCGACTACCTGGCGATCGTGACCCTGGGCTTTGGTGAAATCATCCGTCTGTTCCTGCGTAACCTCACCGATATCACTGGTGGCCCGAACGGCATCAGCAACATCGAGAAGCCGACGTTCTTCGGACTCACCTTCGAGCGCAAAGCGGCAGAGGGCATGCAGACGTTCCACGAGTACTTCGGCCTGGCCTATAACTCGATCAACAAGGTGATTTTCCTGTACCTGGTTGCACTGTTGCTGGCCCTGGCTGCGCTGTTCGTGATCAACCGTTTGCTGCGCATGCCGATCGGCCGTGCGTGGGAAGCGTTGCGTGAAGACGAGATCGCCTGCCGTGCGCTGGGTCTGAATCCTACGGTCATCAAGCTTTCCGCCTTCACCCTGGGCGCCGCCTTCGCAGGTTTCGCCGGCAGTTTCTTCGCTGCCCGTCAGGGCCTGGTGACACCGGAGTCGTTCACCTTCATCGAGTCGGCGATCATCCTCGCCATCGTCGTATTGGGTGGCATGGGCTCGCAGTTGGGCGTGATCCTGGCCGCCGTGGTGATGATCCTGCTGCCGGAAATGATGCGTGAGTTCAGTGAGTACCGCATGTTGATGTTCGGCGCCTTGATGGTGCTGATGATGATCTGGCGTCCTCAAGGCCTGCTGCCCATGCAACGTCCTCACATGGAGCTGCGCAAATGAGCCGCGAGATCCTTAAAGTCGAAAATCTGAGCATGCGCTTCGGCGGCTTGCTGGCGGTCAACGGCGTGGCCCTGACCGTGAAGGAAAAACAGGTGGTTGCACTGATCGGCCCTAACGGCGCCGGCAAAACCACGGTGTTCAACTGCCTGACCGGTTTTTACAAGCCGAGTGGCGGCAGCATCCTGCTGGACGGCGAGCCGATCGAAGGCCTGCCAGGCCACAAGATCGCCCTCAAAGGCGTGGTGCGCACCTTCCAGAACGTGCGGTTGTTCAAGGACATGACCGCGGTCGAGAACCTCTTGATCGCGCAGCACCGTCATCTGAACACCAACTTCCTGTCTGGTCTGTTCAAGACCCCGGCATTCCGCAAAAGCGAACGCGAGGCCATGGAGTTTGCCGAGTTCTGGCTGGACAAGGTCAACCTCACGCAGTTCGCCAACCGCCCGGCCGGCACCCTGGCCTACGGTCAGCAACGCCGTCTGGAAATCGCTCGCTGCATGATGACCCGCCCGCGGATCCTCATGCTCGACGAACCGGCCGCCGGCCTGAACCCGAAGGAAACCGAGGACCTCAAGGCGCTGATCAGCATGCTGCGTGAAGAGCATAACGTCACCGTGCTGCTGATCGAACACGACATGAAACTGGTCATGAGCATTTCCGACCACATCGTCGTGATCAACCAGGGCACGCCTCTGGCCGACGGCACGCCGGAACAGATCCGCGACAATCCTGAAGTGATCAAAGCCTACCTGGGGGAAGCGTAAATGCTGCAATTTGAAAACGTTTCCACCTTCTACGGCAAGATCCAGGCGCTGCACAGCGTCAACGTCGAAGTCCGCCAGGGCGAGATCGTGACCCTGATCGGCGCCAACGGTGCCGGCAAGTCGACCTTGCTGATGACCCTCTGCGGTTCGCCGCAAGCCCACAGCGGCAGCATCCGCTACATGGGTGAAGAGCTCGTCGGCCAGGACTCGTCGCAGATCATGCGTAAAAGCATTGCGGTCGTGCCGGAAGGTCGTCGAGTGTTCGCCCGCCTGACCGTGGAAGAGAACCTGTCCATGGGCGGATTCTTTACCAGCAAGGGCGATTATCAGGAACAGATGGACAAGGTTCTCGGACTTTTCCCACGCCTGAAAGAACGCTTTGCCCAACGCGGCGGCACCATGTCCGGCGGCGAACAGCAAATGCTCGCCATCGGCCGTGCGCTGATGAGCAAACCCAAACTGCTGCTGCTCGACGAGCCATCGTTGGGCCTGGCACCGATCATCATCCAGCAGATCTTCGACATCATCGAACAGCTGCGCAAGGATGGCGTGACGGTGTTTCTGGTAGAGCAGAACGCCAACCAGGCGCTGAAAATTGCCGACCGTGCCTACGTTCTGGAGAACGGCCGGGTGGTGATGACCGGCACGGGGGAAGCACTGCTGACTGATCCGAAAGTGCGCGAAGCGTATCTCGGCGGCTAAGCAATTGCGGTAAACAAAAACGGCCTTCGGGCCGTTTTTTTGTGCCCGCCATAAACCTTCACGGCAATAAAGCCCCCCTGTGGGAGCGAACCTGCTCGCGATAGCGGAGTGTCAGTCAACAAAACCGTTGAATGCGAAACAGCTATCGCGAGCAGGCTCACTCCCACAAGGGCTCGGTGGTGTTTTGAGGTTTTTTAAAAAGTTTTGCACTGGGCTGTAACGCATCGCGATGACCTCTCTCTAGAGGGGTAAGCCAGCACACATGCGGCTTACCAAAACTCAAACAACGGAGAAACATCATGACTGCTACCACCCGCACCCTGTCCGCCACCGCCCTCGTTCTGGCCCTTGGTTCTGCGCTGAGCATGGCCGCTGTCTCCACCGTCCAGGCCGCCGACAACAGCAACATGGAAAAATGCTTCGGCGTGGCCATGAAAGGTCATAACGATTGCGCCGCAGGTGCAGGCACCACCTGCGCCGGTACTGCCAAGATGGACCACCAGGCAAACGCCTGGAAACTCGTTCCGAAAGGCACGTGCGCCACCACCGAAAGCAAAACCTCGCCGACCGGTTTCGGTCAGATGGAAGCCTTCAAAGCCAAAGCCTGATCCGCCTCCCAGCCTGAGTGTCGACCATGAACAATTCACTGTTCGGGCTCCCGCCCCGCGCCGGGCTGGGGCTCAAGACCGGGCACTTGCGTGAAGTGCTCGGTTCAAAGCCGGACATCGGCTTCTTCGAAGTCCACGCCGAAAACTACATGGTGGCCGGCGGCCCTTTTCATCATTACCTGGGGTTGATCCGCGAGCAGTATCCGCTGTCGCTGCATGGCGTTGGCCTGTCCATCGGTGCCGAAGGTCCGCTGGATGTTCAACACCTGCAACGCCTTGCCGAACTGATCGAGCGCTACCAACCCCACTCCTTTTCCGAACACCTGGCCTGGTCCAGCCATGGCCCGGTGTTCCTCAACGACTTGCTGCCACTGGCCTACGACAACGCGACGTTGAACCGCGTCTGCGAACACATCGATCAGGTGCAAACCACACTCAAACGCCCAATGCTGCTGGAGAACCCGGCGACGTACCTGGCGTTCCAACGCTCGACGATCGATGAGGCCGACTTCATCAGCGAAGTCATTCGCCGCACAGGCTGCGGGCTGTTGCTGGACGTGAACAACGTTTACGTGTCGAGCATCAATCATCAACGCGATCCTGTGGCCTACATCGATGCCCTGCCCCTTCATGCCGTCGGCGAGATTCATCTGGCCGGATTTGCCGAAGACACCGACAGCCTCGGTGACCGTCTGTTGATCGACGATCACGGCGCGCCCATCGACAACGCCGTGTGGGCGCTGTACGTGCAAGTGCTGGAGCGTGTCGGGCCAGTAGCAACGCTGATCGAACGCGACAATCAGGTGCCAGCCTTCGGCGTATTACACGCCGAAGCGCGTCAGGCCGATGAGTTGTTGCGATGCGCCGAGGCCCGGTCATGAGCAATCACGCCGATTTCGCCGCCGCCCTGCTTGATCCGGAGCGGCCCTGCCCTGACGGATTATTCAGCGTCAATGGCGCCGATCCGGCCAGCCGTTTCGCGGTGTATCGCAACAATGTGCAGGCCTCGCTGATCAACGCGTTGGCGGACAGTTACCCCGTGATTGTGCAATTGGTCGGCGATGAATTCTTCCGGGCCATGGCCGGTGTTCATGTGCACGGCTCCCCGCCCCGCAGCCCGTTGTTGAATGACTACGGGCATGATTTCGCAGCCTTCATCGAAGGCTTTGCGCCCGCCGCCAGCGTGCCTTATCTGGCCGATGTCGCCCGATTGGAGCGCCTGCGCATCATCGCGTATCACGCGGCCGATGCGCAGCCCCTGGAGCATGAGCAGATCGCCGCAGCACTGGTCGACCCGCAAGCCCTGAGCGAGCTCACCGTCGAACTTCATCCCTCTCTCAACCTGTTGAGTTCTGCCTTCGCGGTGGTGGCGATCTGGGCGGCGCATCAACAGGAAACAACGCTGGCGGGGATTGACCTGAGCCAGGGACAACACGCGCTGGTGTTGCGCAATGGCCTGGACGTTGAAGTATTCGCCATTGATCAAGGTGCCAGCGCGTTCATCCAGAATCTGCAAAACGGCCAGTCACTGGTGCAGGCGCTGGAAGCCGCCCCCGCCTTCGACCTCAGCCAAACCCTGGCGCTGCTGATCAGCCGCAACGCCATCACTCACTTGCATAACAACAAGGTATCGCCATGAACATCCGGACCGAATCACAGAACCCCATCGTTCGCGCCATCGCGTTACTGGAGATGATTCCCCGCAGTCTGATCGCCTTTATCGCGCGCTTCTCGATTGCGGCGGTGTTCTGGAAGTCCGGGCAAACCAAGGTCGAAGGCCTGGCCATCGACCTGTTTGACGGCTCCTTCCAGCTTGGCGTGCCGCATCTGGCGGACTCGACCATCCCGCTGTTCCAGAGCGAGTACCACGTGCCATTGCTGTCCCCGGAACTGGCGGCGCACCTGGCCGCCTTCGCCGAGCATGTCTTCCCGATGCTGATCCTGATCGGCTTAGCCACGCGATTTTCGGCGCTGGCCTTGCTGGGCATGACCCTGACCATTCAACTGTTCGTGTACCCCGACGCCTACCCGACCCATGGCACTTGGGCGGCGGTGTTGCTGTACCTGATGGCGACCGGGCCGGGGAAATTGTCGATCGATCATCTGATCGCCCGCCATTTCGCCCGGTAAACACCTTCCCCTGTGGGAGTGAGCCTGCTCGCGATAGCGCTGTGTCAGTCAACATCAATGCTGAATGTCACACCGCTATCGCGAGCAGGCTCCCCCTACAAGGGGTTGGATGTGGGCGTCTATTGCTGAAGACGCGCCAATGCCTCGCCGCTGCGTTTAAACCAATCAATCAAGTAGTCCGCCAACACCTGCGTGCGTTTGGGCAGTCCGCCCTGATACGGATGCACCAGGTACATCGGCATGCTCCGCGTCTGATAATCACGCAGGAGCCAGCGCAATCGCCCGTCAGCCAATTCCGTTTGCAGCAGGTAGGAAGGCAACCGCGCAATGCCGGCCCCTGCCAGCGCTGCTTTTTTCAACAGGCTGTAGTGATTGCTGGCAAACGGACCCGACACCCGCACCCGCAGCAACTCGTGCTGCTGGTGATACAGCCATTCTTCGCGACCGCTGTAATGGCTGTTGAGCAGACAGCGATGGTCGGCCAACGCCTGGGGCGTCTGCGGCTCACCGTACTGTTCGAGATAGGCCGGGCTGGCGCAGGTCATTTCGTGCCAGGCCAGCAGAGGACGCGCGACCAAGCGTTGGTCATTGGCCACTTCGGAGCGGATGGCCAGGTCAAAACCGTCTCGGGACAAATCGTGAAAGCTGTTGTTGAGGTCCAACTCGATCTGCACCTCGGGATATTGGCGGGAAAATTCCAGCAACAAGCCATCGAAGAAGGTTTCCCCCAGCGAGACCGGAACCGTCATGCGCACCGGCCCGGCCATGTCGTCCTTCAACCGCGCCAACGCCTGACGCGCCTTTTCGACTTGAACCACCAGCGCCTGGGCTTGAGGCAACAGCGCCGCGCCCGCCGCCGTCAAACTCAAACGGCGGGTGGTGCGTTGCAGCAAGACAACGGAGAACCGTGTTTCCAGCAAGCTGATGCGCTTGGACAACTGCCCCTTGCTGCAGCCCAATTGCTGCGCCGCCAAGGTGAAACTGCCCGCTTCGATCAACACCGCGAACGCCGCCAGATCATCCATCTCGCTCATGGATTGTTTCCATTTGAAAACCAAAGGTTGCCTATTAGCGCGCTTATCAATGGAAAAAACCACTCTAGACTGCAACCTCGTTCAACCACTTCGAGGAACAGCACGATGAAAATTCTTTTGATAGGCGCAGGTGGCACCATCGGTTCAGCGGTCGACAAGGAACTGTCCCAGCGCCATGACATCATCCGCATCGGCCGTCACAGCGGCGACTTCAATGTGGATATCAGCGACAGCGCCTCGATCCGCAAACTGTTCGAGCAAACCGGTAAATTCGATGCGCTGGTCTGCGCTGCCGGCAACGTGACCTTTGCACCGCTGGATGAAATGAGCGAAGAAAGCTTTGCGCTGGGCTTGAAAGACAAGCTGATGGGCCAGGTCAACCTGCTGCTGATCGGCCGTGAATTCGCCAATGACGGCGCCTCGTTCACCTTGACCACTGGCGTGCTCAGCCACGACCCGATTCGCAGCGGCGCCTCGGCGGCATTGGTCAACGGCGCGCTGGACAGCTTTGTGCGTGCGGCGGCCATCGAACTGCCCCGCGGCTTGCGGGTGAACTCGATCAGCCCGACCGTTCTGCTCGAAGCCATGGGCAGTTACGCGCCGTACTTCCGGGGCTACAAGCCGGTTCCCGCAGCGGATGTGGCATTGGCCTACGCCAAAAGCGTAGAGGGCCTACAGACCGGCCAGACCTTTCACGTCGGCTGACACACCACCCTCACTGTAGGAGCGAAGCTTGCTCGCGAAAGCGTTCTGTCATTCATGACGATGCTGGATGCACTGGCCCCTTCGCGAGCAAGCTTCGCTCCTACAGGAGATCGAACATCGCTGGGGTTGTGATGAACGGTCAGGCTGCGTAACGTGGCGGCACTTGTCTGGAGAGCCAAAGATGCGTGTTGCCCGTTCCTTAGTCCTTGTCGCCCTGCTTCCGCTGTTTGCCGCCTGCCAATTGTTTGATGGCCCGCGTGAAAGCGCCTCCCACGTGGGCCAGACCCGCCTGCAGGGTCAGTTGACGGCAGCGGACGGCAAGTTGCTGTTCCAGCCGTGCAATGAACAGCGCAGTTATGTGGTCAATGACAGCGGTGGCACCAGCGTCTTGCAAGAGGCCGCGGCCCTCGCCGATGCCCAGGGCAAGCTGTTCGCCGACGTGCGTGGGCAAATCGTCGACAGTCGCCTTGATCTTGAACAGCTGTACCGCGTCGAACGCTCCGGCGCCGCCTGCGACGATCCCAATTTCAAATTGCTGATCCTGCGCGCCGCCGGCCACTCGCCAGAGTGGAACGTCAAGGTCAGCGGCAAAGGCATGGTTATCGACCGTGCCGGCCAGCCGCCCCTGGCCGTGCCCTATGTTGAAGAACAGCTGGGCGATGGCCGTTTCAATCTCAGCACCGAAGCCAATAACCAGCACATCGAACTGTGGGTCGCGCCGCAACGTTGCGTCGACAGCACCACCGGCAGCGTCCAGCACATGAGCGCCGAGCTGCGCATCGATGGTCAGGTGCAACGCGGTTGCGGGTATTTCGGCGGCTCGCGTAACGACTGATCGTTTTTGCCTCACGGGACCGGCGTTTGGGGCTTATAATCGCCGCCTTCAAACGCCTTGGCGCAGTTGTGCGCCCCGCGAACCGGATCCTGTCATGTTACGAATCACCGAACTCAAGTTGCCGATCGACCATCCCGATGAAGACCTGCGCCCTGCCATCGTGCAGCGCCTGGGCATCGCCAGCGATGACCTGCTCGATTTCACCTTGTTCAAGCGCAGCTACGACGCGCGCAAAAAGTCCTCTGAACTGTGCTTCATCTACACCATCGACCTCACCGCCAGGGATGAGGCCGCGTTGCTGCACAAGTTCGCCGATGACCGTAACGTCAACGTGGCACCGGATGTCAGCTACAAAGTGGTCGGCCAGGCGCCGGCGGATCTTGAACAACGTCCTGTCGTCGTGGGTTTTGGTCCGTGCGGGATTTTCGCCGGGCTGCTGCTGGCGCAAATGGGCTTCAAGCCGATCATCCTCGAACGCGGCACCGAAGTGCGTCAGCGCACCAAAGACACCTGGGGCCTGTGGCGCAAAAGCGTACTCAACCCTGAATCCAACGTGCAGTTTGGCGAGGGCGGCGCGGGGACATTCTCCGACGGCAAGCTCTATAGCCAGATCAAGGACCCGAAATTCATCGGTCGCAAAGTCCTGCACGAGTTCGTCAAGGCCGGCGCCCCGGAAGAAATCCTCTACGTCAGCAAACCGCACATCGGTACGTTCCGACTGACCGGCGTCGTGGAAAACATGCGCGAGCAGATTCGCGCGCTGGGCGGCGAAGTGCGCTTCCAGCAGCGGGTCACCGACGTGTTGATCGAGGACGGCCAACTGGTCGGCGTCGAGCTCAATGGTGGCGAACAGATTCATTCGAAACACGTGATTCTTGCCTTGGGCCACAGCGCCCGGGACACCTTCCGCATGCTTCACAGCCGTGGCGTGTTCATGGAAGCCAAGCCGTTCTCGGTGGGCTTCCGCATCGAGCACCCGCAGTCGCTGATCGACCGCGCACGCCTGGGCAAGTACGCCGGCCACCCGAAACTCGGGGCGGCCGACTACAAACTGGTGCACCACGCCAAGAACGGTCGCTCGGTGTACAGCTTCTGCATGTGTCCGGGCGGCACCGTGGTAGCGGCGACATCCGAGCCGGGCCGCGTGGTCACTAACGGCATGAGCCAATACTCGCGTAACGAGCGTAACGCCAACTCCGGGATCGTCGTCGGGATCACCCCGGAAGTCGATTACCCGGGCGGCCCGCTGGCGGGTATCGAGTTGCAGGAACGCCTGGAATCCCACGCTTACGTGTTGGGCGGCAGCAACTACGAAGCCCCGGCGCAGTTGGTCGGTGACTTCATTGCCGGCAAGCCGTCCACCGAGTTGGGCAGCGTAGAACCGTCCTATAAACCGGGTGTTGCCTTGGGTGATCTGGCGCTGGCTCTGCCTGCGTTTGCCATTGAAGCCATTCGTGAAGCTCTGCCGGCGTTCGAAAAGCAGATTCGCGGTTACTCGCTGCATGACGCGGTGTTGACCGGGATCGAGACGCGCACCTCGTCGCCGCTGCGCATTACCCGCAACGAGTCGATGCAGAGCCTGAACGTGAAAGGTCTGTTCCCGGCGGGTGAAGGCGCGGGTTATGCGGGCGGGATTCTGTCGGCGGGTGTCGACGGGATTCGGATCGCCGAAGCCGTGGCCCGCGACATCCTCGGCCTGGAAGCCTGAAGCAACACCCCGCTTGTCGGAGCGAGGCTTGCTCGCGAAGAACGATAATGCGGTCTTTTAGGAAGACCGCGTCAACTTCTTCGCGGGCAAGCCTCGCTCCTACAGGGGGGGTATCAGATATTCGCGCGTAAAACGTTGGCGGGAAGCGGTTCACCGCGCTCGACACTCCCCGCGACAACCTCCATCAACCCACTCAACTCATACCCTTGGGCCTTGAGCCAATCCTGGTCGTAATAGCTGGTCTCATACCGCTCGCCGCCGTCGCACAGAATCGCCACGATCGACCCCGACTCCCCCGCCGCTGCCATCTGCCCGGCCGCCATCAAGGCACCGATCAGGTTGGTCCCGCTCGACCCGCCGACACGCCGTCCCAAACGTTGCGCCAGGTAATGCATGGCTGCCAGCGACAACGCGTCCGGCACCTTGACCATCGCATCGATCACCTTGGGCAGAAACGACGCCTCGACCCGTGGCCGGCCAATGCCTTCAATCCGAGAACCATGGTCCAGTCGCAGGCTGGCATCCCCCGTCTGGTAGAAATCGAAGAACACCGAACGCTCGGCATCGGCGCACAACACGCGGGTGCAATGCTGGCGATAACGCACGTATCGACCCAGCGTCGCGGTGGTGCCGCCGGTGCCGGGGCTGGAAATCAGCCAGCTCGGCTCCGGGTGCCGTTCAAAACGCATTTGCTGGAAGATCGACTCGGCGATGTTGTTGTTCGCCCGCCAGTCAGTGGCGCGTTCGGCGTAGGTGAACTGGTCGATGAAATGCCCGTCATGTTCGCGGGCCAGGCGCTCGGACTCGGCGTAAATCTGCGTCGGATCGTCGACCAGATGACTCTTGCCGCCGTAGAACGCGATCTGCGCGATCTTCTCTTTGGACGTGGTCGCCGGCATCACCGCAATGAACGGCAAGCCCAGCAACCTGGCGAAGTAAGCCTCGGAAATCGCCGTCGAACCGCTGGACGCTTCAATCACCGGCGCGCCGGGTTTGAGCCAGCCGTTGCACAAGGCATAGAGGAACAACGAGCGCGCCAGCCGGTGCTTGAGGCTGCCGGTGGGATGGCTGGACTCGTCCTTGAAGTACAGCTCGATGCCCGCAAACCCCGGGAGCGGCAAAGGGATCAGGTGGGTGTCGGCGCTGCGCTGGAAGTCGGCTTCGATGATCCGGATGGCTTCGCGGGCCCACTGTCGGTTGTCGCTCATGATGGTTTTTCTCGTTGAGTCGGCCTTCGTGCAAGGCTCAGCCCATAAGCTTAGGAAAAATCCCACGCCACGCACAGATACAGCTGAGGCCCAATACGTTTGGCAACTGCTAGGCTCATCTCCGTGCCAACCCCTCGCGTTGTAACGGTATATAACAAAAAAGAATATAACTTTTGTTTTAACAACCAACGGTACGGGTTAGGGTGTGCCACCTTTTTGATTTTTCGATGGAGAGCGACCTTGCCTCTGCGTAGCACTTTCACGCGTTTCTTTCAGTTGGAAGCTGCCAGCGGTCTGTTATTGATCGCCGCGGCAGCCCTGGCTTTGATCATCAACAACTCCCCGTTGTCGTGGCTGTACAGCAGTTTCCTCGACACGCCGGTGGTGGCGCAGATCGGTGCGCTGCAAATCGCCAAACCGGCGCTGCTGTGGATCAACGACGGCCTGATGGCCCTGTTTTTCCTGCTGATCGGCCTGGAAGTGAAGCGCGAAGTCCTCGACGGCCAGCTGTCGAAACCTTCGCAGATCGTCCTGCCCGGCGCGGCAGCGATTGGCGGCATGGTCGTTCCGGCACTCCTCTACTGGTTCCTCAATCGTGACAACCCGGCAGCCCTGAGTGGCTGGGCCATCCCGATGGCCACCGACATCGCCTTCGCCCTCGGCGTTCTCGCCCTGCTAGGCAAGCGCGTGCCGGTGTCGCTGAAACTGTTCCTGATGACCCTCGCGATCATTGACGACCTCGGCGCCATTATCGTCATTGCGATCTTCTACTCCGGCACACTGTCGACACTTTCGCTGGCATTGGCTGCGTCGTGCATCGTCGCCTTGATCGCGATGAACCGGCTCGGCGTGGTCAAGCTCGGGCCGTACATGATCATCGGTTTGATCCTCTGGGTCTGCGTGCTCAAGAGCGGCGTCCACGCGACGCTGGCTGGTGTGACCCTGGCGTTCTGCATTCCCTTGCGCACAAAAAATGCCGAACCGTCACCGCTGCTGACCCTCGAACACGCCCTGCATCCCTGGGTGGCCTACGGCATTCTGCCGCTGTTCGCCTTCGCCAACGCCGGCCTGTCGCTCAGCGGCGTGACCATGGAAAGCTTCACTCACCACGTGCCGATGGGCATTGCGGTGGGCCTGCTGCTGGGCAAAACCGTCGGTGTGTTCGGCCTGACCTGGCTGGCCGTGAAAATCGGCATCGCCGCCCTGCCCCAAGGCGCCAACTGGGGCCAGGTGCTGGGTGTCGCGATCCTCTGTGGTATCGGCTTCACCATGAGCCTGTTTGTCGGCTCCCTGGCCTTCGAGCCGGGTGTCAGTGAATACGCCGGAATGGACCGGATGGGTATTTTGACCGGTTCGATTCTGGCGGCATTGATCGGTTACGCGGTGACAGCGGCAGCGAGCCGCAAGCGCACCGCACTGCCATCCTGAGCGAAAGAGACCCCTCTTAACGACAATCAGGATTCGTCCTACAGCCACGTTTGACCTCGTTCGTTAACGTCGCACAGCCCCTTGTCCGGGGCTGTCGATGTGCGAGCGCAAGGAAGATCAATGGCTGGAAACAAGGATATCCCCCGGGTTAAAAACCCACCGTCCGGCGACGGACACCACGTCACTCACCGCTTCATGACGGCCTCCGAACTGGCCGAGCGGGACACCCGACAAAACGCTTACGACGCCATGCTCGCCAGGCAAGAGGCCTTCGAGCTCAGTCATGAGATCGCCCCCAAAAGGGACGAATATGTTCGTGCCGGGTGCGTCTTCGCCAAGTCCTGCAAACTGCCGGACGCCATCATCGACTACTCGAATCCTTCGGGCATGGTACCCACCGACAGCATCAAGGATTACGGGGAAATCGCCTGGCTGGGTGCCCGCGAAGCGGACGATGCCGGGCAGCTGAATCTCGAAACCATCAGCGGCAGTACCCTCTCGCTCGGCATTGGCCGACTCGCCCTGAGTGCTCCGACGCTCGCGGCTCCGGTGGCCGCAATCGGCGCCGCCGGGGCCACCGCGCTGGCTACGGTGGTCGCGCTGTTCTGGACGCCAAGCTTGGACGACAGCGCGCTGTATACCGAAGATCAGTTGCGCGCTCTGAAACAGGCCAGGACCCGCGTTCGCTTGCAGGTCGAGCAACAGGCGGATGGCCGTCTCAAGGGTTATGGCTTCTACACCGGCAAGAACCGCGGTTGGGAAATGGTTGATGTTGTGCAGTTCACCTTGCGCGACAGTCAGCAGGTGGCGGATCTAGGGGATGGGGTTGAGCTGATCTGGACACCGGCAGTGGAGGGTTCGGACATTCTCGGGATTCCGGCGCTGGAGGCTGCTCCGCAAGCGCCGCATATTTGGGTGTATCCGCCGACGAAAGCGGCTGACGGGATTATTGTGAATCCGGTGTATCCGCCTGATTACAAGGATTTCATTCTTGTTTTTCCGGTGGGGTCGGGGGTAAATCCGGTTTATGTAGTGATGAGCATGCCGGGGGATCATAAGTACTACGATGATCCGGAAACCCTCCCAGGCTTCCCTGATGCATTTCCCGTAAAACCGAAGGTTTCAGTTCGAGGTGGAGGGAAAAAACGAGCCCGATGGCTAGACCGCAAAGGCCGTATATATGAGTGGGACTCCAAAAGCGGTGCTGTAGAGCTTTACGATAAATCCGGAGTGCATTTGGGCGAATTCAATCACGTAACCGGCGAGCGAACCAAAAAGGCAAAGCCTGGTAGAAGAACCTCAAGAAACTGAAGAGAAAAATTATGCGCTATTTATCCATCACCGGTTTTTACCCTGATGAAAAACAAGATGATTCATTGCAGTTCCAACTGACCATCAAAGACTATGAAATGAACCAGGCATTGGCTCAATTGACCGAGTCAAAAAAACTGGAAGAAATAGAGCCTGGGGAGCTGGAACTGACAGGCACTCAAGTCCTACAGGTTGCAGAACTATTAGAAATCGACTTACCCGAGGGGTTGGAATATTTCATAGGCCCCCGCGCCGCGCCGTGAGAATCCTTAACAAACAAAACCCCAACCAGTCACCCGGCCGGGGTTTTCTTTTACCGCTCGTTCCCGCTTAGTGCGTAACGCGGCTCGTACCGTCAACAGTCGCAATCCGCACCCGCTCGCCCACGCGGAACACTTCATTCTCCTGAACCTGCTGCACATAGGCGCGCATGCTGCCGTCGTCTTCACGGACGGTGATTTCCACGCCTTGGGTGCGGGTCAGGCCTTCTTCAGTGGCTGAACCGAGCAGGCCGCCCGCCACGGCGCCGATGACCGCAGCGACGATGCTGCCTTTACCGCCGCCGATGGCGCTACCGCCGACACCGCCGACCACTGCGCCCGCTGCGCCGCCGATCGGGGTCTTGGTGCCTTCGATTTTCACCGGACGCAAGGATTCGATGGTGCCCATGCGAACGGTCTGCACACGACGCGCTTCGTCACGGGAATAGGAGTCACCGGTCAGGCTCGATTGGCAGCCGGTGAGCAACATCGCCATCGTGGAAAAGGAAGCAACCAGCAGAACAGACTTACGCATAGCATCAACTCCAAAGGACAAGTATTCATTAAACTCCGCAGCTTGACGTCTGTCACGGCATCGCCCGGATAAAGTTGGTTTCATTCAGGCTCGGTACAGGCGCCTCGGAACTCACCACACAGTAGCGGCAAACCGAAAAACCTGCCCCACTGACCCAAGGATTTTCATGGATTATTTCATCATTGTTGTCACCACGGTCGCCGGTTTGTACTTCCACTGGTGGCTGTACGTGCGGATCAAGCGCTGGATGGACCGCGATCTGGCGTTGTCGCTGGCGGGTAAAGACGAGCAGAAAAAAGCGTTCATGCTCGAGCAACTGGCAAGCGCTCAGGCGCAGAAGATCAAGCGCCGGGACCTGCCCCAGTGGCTTGAAGCCGCTGCGGCAGGCTATCCCGATCGGTAGACTGCTTAAGGTGCCAGACGTTCAAGAATCCAGTCGGCGCCTTGCAAACGGTAGTTGAGGCGATCGTGCAGGCGGCTCGGACGGCCTTGCCAGAACTCGATGCGCTCGGGTAGCAAGCGGTAACCGCCCCAATGTTCCGGGCAGTGCGGTTGAGTGTCGCTGAAACGTTGCTCGGTGTTCTTGAGCAGCGCTTCCAGTTCAGCACGATCGGCGATCACCCGGCTCTGGGGCGAAGCCCAGGCACCGAGACGACTGCCCAGCGGACGGACCTGGAAATAGGCGTCGGACTCTTCAGCCGTAACCTTCACCACCCGCCCTTCGATGCGCACCTGGCGCTCCAGGGTCGGCCAGAAAAACGTCATGGCGGCGAACGGGTTTGCCGCCAGATGCTGGCCTTTGGCGCTGTCGTAGTTGGTGAAGAAGGTGAAACCCTCTTCGTCCAGGCCCTTGAGCAGCAGAATGCGGCAATGCGGCCGACCGTCCTGATCGACGGTGGCCAGGGTCATGGCATTGGCCTCCACCGGCGGTTGCTCGGTTTTCACCGCGTCCGCAAACCACTGATGGAACAGTCCGAACGGCTCGGCCGGGGCTTGCGCCTCGGTCAGACCGTCACGGGTGTAGTCGCGACGCATATCAGCCAGGCCCTGGGTCATGGCGCATTCCTTTTGGTTAACGAATCACTTCTTTGCAGCATCGGCAGCGGCGACTTTCTTGTCAGCCGCTGCGGCTTTTGCTGGGGTAGTCTTTTTCGCCGGGGTCGCGGTTTTAGCCGGTGTCTTCTTGGCTGGAGCCTTGGCGGCTTTCTTGGCCGGGGCTTTTTTCGCAGCAGGCACAGCCGCTTTTTTCGCCGCAGGTGCAGGCGTGACAGGCTTGACCACTGGCTTGACGTCCTGGGCAGCGACCAGGCGAACGGGCGCCGGAGCCGGCATGTTGTACTTGCTCAGCAACGCGACCATGGTGTTTTGCGGAGTCACCAGCAATTCCACACGACGGTTCAAGGCGCGACCTTCGTTGCTGTCGTTGGCTGCACGAGGGGCTTCACCGCCCATGCCGCGCAGCATCAGGCGATCACGCTGCAAACCGCTGAGGCGGAAGATCGCAGCGACGGCTTGCGCACGCTCCTGGCTCAGTTTGACGTTGGCCGGTGCGGCGCCCGAGGTGTCACTGTGACCCAGTACCAGGACGGCGGTCTTAGGATCGACTTCCAGGATTTTCGCGACGCGAGTGAACGGGCCTAGGGTCACGGGCAGCAACATGGCCGGACGGTCCGGGTTGAACGAGCCTTCTACCGGCGCGGTCACGACCAATACGTTTTCACGACGCTCAAGTTGCAGATTGCTGTCCTTGATCGCTTCACGCAGGCGCGGCTCGTAGTCGTCGAGCCAGGCTTGAGTGACTTTAGGATCCGGCATCGGCACGGCTTTGGCGGTGGGTTGATCTTTACCCCCGAACGGCCACCACCACTTTCCACCGGCTTCAGCTTCAGCCTTGGCCACTTCGACAGGCTTGGCTTCGGGTTTTACTTCGGGCTTTTTGTCGAGCGCTTCATCGGAGCCGAACGGCCAGTACCAAGGGTTGGAACTTTCAGCTTTGGTCACTGGAGCCGCGGCGGCCGTTTTCAAAGGGGCTGGGGTCGGGGCCGGAGCCGGCTCTTTCGCCGCGACTTTGTCGGAGGAGCCGAACGGCCACCAGCTGCTGCCATCCGAATCATTTTGTGGGGTCTGTGCACAACCGGTGATCGCGACACACAGGGCCAAGGCAAGGGTGGTTTTATTGAATGACATTGGATATCCACAAAAATGAAATCATAAAAAATCAGGCCGGCGTGACCGGATAAACAGACGGTTGGAAACCATAATGGCCTTCGGGTTCCGGCCCTGGAGCCCGAGAGTGCGTATTACAGACAAGTGGCCAGTACCCGCGCAAGCTTCTGCGCGCGCGGATCCATCAAGACGTAAGGCCCCAGTGTATTTGTCACAAATCCGAAGGCCACATCATGTTCCGGGTCAGCAAAACCGATGGAGCCGCCAGCGCCAGGATGGCCGAATGCACGCGGGCCGAGGCCGTAGGTCGCATTGGGAACGTCCGGTTGATCGAGCATGCAACCCAGGCCAAAGCGGGTCCGGGTCAATAAAGTCTTGTCTTCGCCAAGGCTGTGTTCGCGGGTCAGCTCCTCGAGCATTTCGCTTTCCAGCAGGCTGCCATCAAGCAGGCCGGCGTAGAAACCAGCAAGGCTACGGGCGTTACCGTGGCCATTGGCGGCGGGTTGTTGCATCCGGCGCCATTCGGGTTTGTTGGTGCTGGTCATGATCGACGGCGGGTTAGTGAAGGCCCGGGTGGTCATTGCGGTCGGCTCGCGCATAGTCACTTGCAGCAAGCGCTGGGCCGCCGCATCGCCAACGTTGCCCTTGCCGCGGGCGATGTGCGCCACGCGATGGAACTCTTCGTCCGCCAGGCCCACATGGAAATCCAGCCCTAACGGCTTGGCGACCCGCGCCACAATCGATGAGCCCGGCCCACGACCGTCGGCACGGCGCAGCAACTCGCCCACCAGCCAGCCATAGGTGATTGCCGCGTAACCGTGGCCTTCGCCCGGTGTCCACCACGGCGTTTCGGCAGCAAGGGCATCGACCATGGTGTACCAGTCGTAGAGCGCTTCGGGTGCCAGCAACTCGCGCAGTGCCGGCAGACCGGCCTGATGGCAGAGCAACTGACGCAAGGTGACGGAGTCTTTGCCGGCAGCGGCGAATTCGGGCCAGTAGCGCGCCACCGGGGCATCCAGTTGCAACTTGCCTTCGGCCACCAATTGCAGGGCGGTGACGGCAGTGAAGGTCTTGGTGCAGGAGAACAGGTTGGCGATAGTGTCGCTGTGCCAGGCTTCAAGGCCATCCTTGTCGGCGGTACCGGCCCAGAGGTCGAGGACGGTTTCGCCACCGACCTGGATGCACAACGCCGCACCACGTTCCTGAGGATCGTCGAACAGCGCCGCGAACGCTTCACGCACTGCTTCGAACTTAAGCTCGTAATGACCCTGAATCTGCACCCGCAACTCCCCGGACTATCGTTCTACAAAGTGGCCCGCATTGTTCCAGCCATTGAAGGTTTTGGGAACAGGCGTGAGCCGGGCGGTCGGTTGCCCATGGATTGGATCAGAAATTGTCGTCAGGCTCGCTCCCCAAGGATCACGCAGGACCATGGTGGGAGCGAGCCTGCTCGCGAAGAACGATAACGCGGTCGAGCAGGACTCAGTGACCGTTGGCCGAATGGCCGCCGGCATGGCCCACACCTTGCCCCACGCCTTTGCCCGCATCACCTTTTTTACCGCCCTCGCCTTCATGGCTGGCTTTATCCGCTTCAGCCTTGGCCTTCTCAGCCTCCTTGCCCAACTGGTCAACGGTCGCCAGGTTGCTCTTGCGCACGCTGTCGACAAAGCCCTGGAACGGCAGATCGGTAATGCCCACCAGGCCAAAGTGACCGTTCTCGCCATCCAGCAGACGTCCGGTCACCGGTTGATCGAGGTACTGGAACCAGTGCACGCCGACAATCGACGGTTCGCTCAACGCCTGTTTGAGGAAGTTGGCATAAGCCGGGCCACGGTCTTCTTCCTTGGCCAACTGCGTCACGCCGCCCCAGAAAGGACCGCGATCAGCGGAGCCGAAGTTGAACTCGGTGATCAGCACCGGTTTGTCCAGGCTGCGCAATTTGGCGAAGTCATAGCCGTCTTGCGGTTGCAGGGTGTACATGTTGAAGCTCAGTACGTCGCAGTACTGGGCGCAGGACTCAACGGCTTCCGGGGTGCTGGTGGCGAAGCGACCGCCCAGCAGCAACTGGTTCGGTGCGTGCCACTTGAGCGAATCGGAAAGGGTCTTGAAGTAGGTATCGGCGAAGACCTTCTGGAAGTATTTGAAATCAGCCTCGATTTCCGGGTGTTCGGCGCTCGGCAGCGGCGGCACGAAACCCGGGTCTTCCATCAATTCCCAGGCCGGCAAGTCGATGCCCCAGGCCTTGGAAAGGCCGGCCTGATTGCGGTACTTGTCGCGCAACTGCTTGAGAAACGCCCGTTTGGCCGGCACGTCGGTGGTCATTTTCAAGGTGCCGTAGGCCAGTGCGTAACGGGCTTTCGGATCGTCGCCGGGGCCGGCCCAGGCCAGTTCGTTGTCGGCGAAGTAACCGATCAGCCAGGGATCGTCGCGATGGTCACGGGCGGCGATGGCCACGGCGCGTTCGGTGGCCATGGCGAAGCGTGGGTCGAACGGGTCGGGCATGCCGCCCCACCAATCGGTGCCGGTGCTGATGCTGGCGTAATCGCCGACGATCGACAGCGGCAAGGTGTACGGCACACGGTCAGCATTGGCCAGCGCCGGAGCGCTCCAGTTGCCGACCGTGTTGAAACCCCAGGCTTGCAGGCGGTCCAGGGTATGGCTGGCCCAGCGTTGTTCATCAACCACGGCTTTGCAGGGTTCAGCAGGTTTTTGCTCGACGGCTTTGGCGACGGTCGCTTCCTCCGCGCCGGTCTTGGCGGCTTCGGCGACGCCGGATTCGGCAGTCGTAGGTGCGACAGGTTGCTCGGCGGCCTTGTCGGCCTTGTCGGCCGTGGCCTCGACGGCATCAGCCTTGGCCGCTTCGGCGACACCGGCCTTGGTGTCGCTGCCCAGCGCGCACGGTTCGCCGTACAGGCGCTGCAAGTTAGCGCCATAGAAATCGTACCAGCGACCGGCGTTATAACCACGGCCCTGATCGGCGCCGTTGCCGCCACGGTTGTCGCCTTCGCCATAATGACTGGCCAAGGATTCTTCCGGTTTTGGCAGGGATTCAAACATCCACTCGCGGCCGGCGATGTAGGTCTGGTTGACGTTCGGGGTAACGGTATTGACCCCCAGCGAATAGAACGGATGCCCTTCCGGGGTCACCAGGTACCAGCGACCGTCACGTTTTTCCGTGCGGAAAAAACCGCTGGCCTTGAACGTCGGGCCTTTGTTCCAGCCGCCGAACTTGTCCAGGGACAACTTCTGGCGCTCGGCGAGCCAGGTTCTGGTTTGTTGCCGTTCTTTGGCGGCGGCGCTTTTCAGTTGCTCATCGCTACCGACCTTCTCCGGCCATTTGGCCCGGGTCGATTGACCGTAAGCGTCCACCAGGCCGCCGTATGCCGCCTTGGTCACCGCTTCACCGTCCTGCACGCCAAAGCGCTCAAGCAAGATACTTTGGGCTACTTTCGGCTGATCCATCGACAACGTCACCGACACCACCTGGCTGCGATCCAGCTCACCGGCGCTGCTGGCCAGCAATACCCGTTGGCCGTCAAACGTCATCGGCATCGGCGGCCCGGCCTTCATGCCCTGGCTCAGCGGCGAACTCGGTTGCAGCGGCACCAACAGGGTCTGCGCCGGTCCGGCGGGCAAGTCGACACGACTGATCAGGGTCTTGCCATCGTTGCTCTGGATTTTCACGTACAGGGTCACGGCCCAGTCCATCGCGCTCTGAATGCGCAAGCTCATGACACCTGACTGGGACCAGTCCCAGGCGCCGGTTTGCGGGGTCAGACGCAAGGTCGGTTGCGCCACCGGGTTGAACGTCACCCGACGCAGCACTTCACCTTCGGCCGTTTGCTCCGCATTGGATTGCGGCAGGCTGGCATCCTGAGTTGCCACCTGGACCACATCGGCGGGGCGCACAAAGTTGAACAGCGTCTGTTGGCCGGCAGGGGCTGCCAGCAAAGGGGCTGCGAACATCAGGGCGAAAACAGCAGGCAACGAACAGCGAATCATAGGAACGTGTTTCTCCCGAACGACCCTCAATGGGCCAATGGAAAGGTGGTGGCTGAACGATAGACAACGCGGTGGGCAAAAAAGCCCACCGGTGTTTCAGGAAATTTCGCGACGGAATGGCGGCAATGCGTTGAGGATTGCTTTGCCATAACGCTGGGTGACCAGGCGTCGATCCAGCAGGGTGATGGTGCCGCGGTCTTCCTCGGTACGCAGCAAGCGGCCGCAGGCCTGGACCAGTTTCAGCGAGGCGTCGGGCACGGAGATTTCCATGAACGGATTGCCGCCACGGGCTTCAATCCATTCGGCCAGGGCCGCTTCGACCGGGTCGTCGGGCACCGAGAACGGAATCTTCGCGATCACCACGTGTTCGCAATACGCACCGGGCAAGTCGACCCCTTCGGCAAAACTCGCCAGGCCGAACAGCACGCTGGAGTCTCCGCCATCAACACGCGCCTTGTGCTTGTTCAGGGTTTCCTGTTTCGACAGGTTGCCTTGAATGAACACTTGCTTGCGCCAGTCGCGGTCCAGGCCGTCGAACACGTCCTGCATCTGTTTGCGCGAGGAGAACAGCACCAGGGTGCCGCGCGAACCTTCCACCAAGGCTGGCAAGTCACGGATGATCGCGGCGGTGTGGGCCGGTGCGTCACGCGGGTCGGCTTTCAGGTCCGGCACCCGCAACACACCGGCGTCGGCGTGATGGAACGGGCTCGGGACCACGGCAGTCACGGCTTTTTTTGGCAGGCCGGCACGCATGCGGAAACGGTCGAAGGTGCCGAGAGCGGTCAGGGTCGCCGAAGTCACCAGTGCGCCATAAGCGACGTTCCACAGGTTGCGCCGGAGCATTTCCGCGGCGAGGATCGGGCTGGCATTGACCTCGATGTCGAACAGCGAACCGCTTTCGGCCAGGGTCAGCCAGCGGGCCATGGGCGGGTTGTCTTCCGGGTCTTCAGCGGTGAACGCGACCCACAATTCCCAGTTGCCCGAAGAACGGGACAACAGGCTGCCGAACAGCGGATACCACTCTTCGGCCTGGTTGCTGGCGATGCCGATATTGACCTCGCCGTCCATGCCTTCCTTGAGCAGTTCGGTGAGCCGGGTGAACAGGTCGGTCAGACGGGCATAGCCCTTCTTCAGCTCGACGCCCATTTCGCGCATGTGCTCGGGAATCACCCCGCCGACGAAACGGTGTCGCGGCCGTTCGCGGCCTTCGACGTCTTCGCCGGGCTTGAAATCGGCCACTTGCTCGCACGCGGTGAACATGAACTGCTGCTGGGTCTTGATCTCGCGAGCCAGCTCCGGCACCTGCTCGATCAACTTGCCCAGGTCACCCGGCAGCGGATGCTGGGCCAGTAGTTTGGTGAGGTTCTTGGCGGTAGTTTCCAGCCAGTCGGCGGTGGAACGCAGGCGCGTGTAGTGGGCGAAATGGCCGATGGCCTTGTCCGGCAGGTGGTGGCCTTCGTCGAATACGTAAATGGTATCGCGCGGGTCCGGCAGCACGGCGCCGCCGCCCAACGCCAGGTCTGCCAGGACCATGTCGTGGTTGGTGACAATCACGTCAACCTTGCCCATGCCTTCGCGGGCCTTGTAGAAGGCGCACTGGCCGAAGTTGGGGCAATGACGGTTAGTACACTGGCTGTGATCGGTCGTCAGGCGCGCCCAGTCGGCGTCTTCCAGGGCAGTGGACCAACTGTCGCGGTCGCCGTCCCATTTATTGCCGGCGAGCTTCTCGATCATGCTGGTGAAGAGCTTCTGGCTGGCCTCATCGACCTCGATCTTGAAACCTTCTTCTTCGAACAGCTGAGCCGTGGCGGTTTGCGCGTGACCTTCCTGGAGCAACATGTCGAGCTTGGACAGGCACATGTAGCGCCCACGCCCCTTGGCCAGGGCGAAGCTGAAATTCAGACCGCTGTTGCGCATCAGGTCGGGCAAATCCTTGTAGACGATCTGCTCTTGCAGGGCCACGGTGGCCGTGGCGATGACCAGGCGTTTGCCAGCGGCCTTGGCGGTGGGTATCGCCGCCAGGCTGTAGGCCACGGTTTTACCGGTACCGGTGCCGGCTTCCACCGCGACAATCGCGGGGTCGCCACTGCGCCGGCCTTCGTCGTCGGTGTCGATGTCACCGAGGACTTTGGCAATTTCGGCGATCATCAGGCGTTGGCCGTAGCGCGGTTTGAGGCTCTTGGCTTCAAGAAAACGCGAGTAGGCGCCCTGGATCGTGGTTTTGAGTTCGGTGCTGATCATGGATTGTCGGGCGCAAAAAACGCTGGATAAATTTTCAGTGGTTCGTATGGGCCGCTATCATACCCCGCTAATTAATCCCGCGCAGAACGGAGTACCTCAATGACACCTTTTGGCATCGTTTACACCCTGCACGTCCTGTCCGCCCTGGTGTGGGTCGGCGGTATGTTTTTCGCCTGGATGGTCTTGCGGCCTGCAGCGATGAAGGCGCTGGAGGGGCCTGCCCGTTTGAAGCTGTGGGTGGAAGTGTTTCAAGGTTTTTTCCGCTGGGTCTGGGTCGCGGTGGTGCTATTGCCGATCAGTGGCGTGGGCATGATTCATCTGCAATACGCCGGGTTTGAGGCGGCGCCGCGGTATGTGCAGGTGATGATGGGCTTGTATGTGGTGATGACCGCGCTGTTTATCCGGATTCAAGCGTTGCTGCTTCCAGAGTTGCGCACGGCGGTGGGCGCACAGGATTGGCCGACCGGGGCTGCGGTGCTTGGGAAGATTCGCAAGTTGGTGGGGATCAATTTGATTGTCGGGTTGGTGCTGGTGGCGATTGCTGCGGCCAGACCGATGTTCTAAAGCAAACAGTACAACTGTGGCGAGGGAGCTTGCTCCCGCTGGGTTGCGAAGCGGCCCCAAAATAGGACTGCTGCGCAGTCCAGCGGGAGCAAGCTCCCTCGCCACAGGATCTCGGTCGTTCTTACAACCTTTGAACGGTCACCGAACCCGCCGCACCCGCAGGCCCCGGCTGTCCATCAATCCCAGGACGACCGCTTTTGCCGCCATCGGCCTCGTAAACGAGGCAACCCTTCGCCTTGCCGCCCGCGCCCGGCTTGCCGCCAGGCCCCGCGATGCCACCGGCACCACCCGCCACCTGAACCTTGATCTGTTCAGCCGGATAATCCCGTGGCACTTCCAGCCTGACCAGCGCCCCCGGCGCCCCCGGCTGACCATCACTGCCATTGCTGCCATCGGCACCGCGGCCGGCCTGGCCCCATGTGCAACCCGGCGCCTGACCGTTGGCCCCATCAAGGCCGACAAAACCTGGCGCGCCCGCGCCACCGCGAGCGTCTACCGACAACAGCGGTGCATTCAGTGCCTTGATCTGCAAATTCAGGTTGCGTCCGGAGCGAGCGGCCTTGAGGTAAGTTCCCGGCGCCCCGCGAGCCGTGATCTGGCTGCCTTCAGACAATTCGGCACGACTGACTTTCAACTCCAGTACCTGCTCACTTGGCACGATGGCGATCCGCGCCTCACGCCCCAGATGCAATTCGCCGACGGTGACTTCGGTCACGTTCGAAGGAATCAACAAAGTGCCGTAATCGGCGACTTCCAGGCGTTCAAGCTGCAAGGTGCTGGCGGTGTTGGGCAGGCGCATCAATGAATTGGTTTCGACACTGACCACCTGGGCGCAGGCCAATGGGCTGATGAGTGCGGCGAGCAGACAGAGTTTACGCATGGGAAGCCTTCGATACGGTCGGAGCCGGGAGGGTTTGCAGGTGGAATACGCCGAAAAACAGGATCTTCAAGCGATCACGCCAAGGGTGGGCGCGACCTCTGAGGCTGCGGAAACAGAACACCGCCTCAAGCAGATGAAGAGACGCCAACACGCCGCCAGCCAGATTGACCAGCAGGTGCAACGGATTGACAAACGGCATCAGCAGATTGACCAGCACCACCAGCCAAAACAGCAGGGTCAACAACTTCCCCAGCCCCCAAAACACCTTCATACGCCCCCCGTTGAGAATTATTCTTTGCGCGCAAAGTAACGGCTTCCGCGAGGGATAAGCCAGAGGGCAACAGAAAATTCTTCATGAAGGCCGCCGAATGGCCGTCGAATCAACAGCCACTGTTGTCCGACGGCTCTATTTCGGGGCTTAGCGATTAATGTGCAATTCCACCCTACGGTTTTTCGCGCGTCCTTCATCCGTTTCGTTGTCGGCCAACGGCTGGCTTTCGCCTTTGCCTTCGCTGGTGAGTTTGCTCGGCGCAATGCCCTGGCTCAACAGATAAGCCGCCACACTGCTGGCGCGACGCTCCGAAAGTGCCTGGTTGTATTCATCCGAACCGACGCTGTCGGTATGACCGATCACCTTGATGCTCACCACATCGGCGAATTGCAGTTTGGACATCAGCGAATCCAATTGACTCTGCGCGGCGGGACTCAGGTCAGACTTGTTGAAGGCAAACAGCACGTCGCTGGGCAGCGTGATGACTTCGGGCTCAACAACTTCGACAGGTTTCACGCTGGCCGGGTACTGCGGCAGCGGACAACCATGGTGTTCGACAGGCGTATTGGCCGGGGTATCGGGGCAACGATCACGCCGATCGAAAACGCCGTCTTCGTCCTCATCGCCATCCTGGGCGTAACAGATCAAGCCACCGGTCAAGATACCGAGTGCTGCGCCACCGCCTGCCCAGCCGGCACTTTCAATCGCGCCCAGACCGCCGCCGACCAGTCCGCCGATGAGGCTGCAGATCGGCCAGGTACGTTGATTGAGAGGGGCGGTGCCATCGCTGTGAGTGGCGCAACCGGTCAACAGGCTGCCTAGCAGCAGAACCGGCAAGACGGTCCTTGTGAGAACGCTCATTGTGAAAGCTCCTGTGTTACCGGCCCATACCGGTTACACAGGAGTAAAGACCCGCATCCGCGACTGCACAAGCCGCGGAGCGGATGGGACTTAGCGGTTGATTTTGATTTCCGTGCGACGGTTCTGCGCACGGCCGTCAGCGGTTTTGTTATCGGCCACCGGCTGGCTTTCACCGGCACCGGTCACAGACACGAAGCTGCTGCGTGGGACGCCTTGCTGGATGAGGTATTCAACCACCGAGTGAGCACGCTTATCCGACAGTTTCTGGTTGTAGGTATCACTGCCCACGCTGTCGGTATGGCCGGTCACGGTCAATTGAGCGGTGGAGGCTTCCTGTTTCAGGCGCGTGGCGATTGTGTTGAGTACATCTTTATCGGCAGGCGTGAGTGTGGCTTTGTCGAACTGGAAGTGGACATCGCGGATGACAATGACTTCTTCCTTGACCACCACGACTTCTTCGACCACTGGCGCAGGTACCGGTGGAGGGCAGCCGTCGGCATCGACCTTCACGCCTCGAGGCGTACCCGGACACTTGTCGCGACTGTCCGGCACACCATCGCCGTCTTCGTCGCCATCGCCATGCACCCAGCAATAAGCCGCGGCGAAACTGCCGACGGCCAGCGCGCCATACCCCGCCCATGCCGTACTCTCGGTCGCACCGAGACCCGCACCGATGACACCACCGACCCCTGCACAGGTCGGCCAGTCGGTTTTCTGCAAACCTGCGCAACCAGTCAACACACTGGTTAGCAGAACCAAGGGTAATGCTGTCCGAACTATGCTCATCTAGTTTTCTCCTGAGGGATCGGCTTGAAACCGATTCAGGGAGTAAAGACCGGAGTTTTAATCTCCGCCAGCAATAGGCCACCGCTGTTTAGTCACGTATTCACGGCCGTTCGCCGATTTTGGTGCAAACCCGCTCTAGGCCCGCACGTTTGGGCAGGCTAGTCTTGGTGCTCTTTTTGAGGAACTCTGATGATTGCAGGTATTTCTTCGCGCACGCCCCAGCAGGCGTTGGCCGCTTTGCTTGATCGATACGCCCCCGCGCGCCTGTTGTTGATCGGCGCCAGCGAATTCCCCGCACTTGAGGCGTTCAAGCTCGCGCACCCGGACAGCTGCGTGGCGCATGCGGCACCGGGTGCACTGCCGGCCGAACTGGCGGCGCGCCGCTTTGATCTGGCGCTGGTGGTCGATTGCCTTGAACACCTGCCAAAGCGTGACGGTCTGAATCTTTTAGGCGGGATCCGTAATCTGAACGCCAGCCGCATTGCGGTGCTGGCGGATTTGCCGGCCAGCGGCTGGCAGGAGACGGATTTCTTTTCCCTGGCCTTGCAAGCCAGTGAACGCTTCCAGCGCGATGAACAAGTGCTGACGCTGTTCACCTACGATCTGCTTGACTATAAACAGGTGCCCGACTGGCTCAACTCGCGGTTCTGGGCCAATCCGGAAAACTTCGGGAAATATTGGTGGTAACGCAATGAGTACATCCATTTGCCCTTGCGGCAGCGGCACCCTGCTCGATGCCTGCTGCGGCCATTACCATGCCGGGCATCCGGCGCCGTGCGCCGAAGCCTTGATGCGCTCGCGCTACAGCGCCTATGTGCTGGGTTTGATCGACTATCTGGTGGCAACCACCCTGCCCGCGCAACAGGCCGGCCTGGATCGTCAGTCCATCAGCGACTGGAGCGCGCAAAGCACCTGGCTGGGTCTGGAGGTGGAAAGCTCCGAGGTATTGGGCGGTCAACCGGAACACGCATTCGTCACGTTCACCGCACGCTGGCATGACGGTGGTGGTGAACACAGCCACCGCGAGCGCTCCTCGTTCGTGCAGAACGGCGGGCACTGGTACTTCATCGACCCCACCGTGCCACTCAAGGCCGGACGCAACGATGCCTGCCCGTGCGCCAGCGGGCAGAAATTCAAGAAGTGTTGCGCGGGGTATTTCGGCGCGTGAGGTGATTCCAAAGGGCTAGACTGGCGTTCTAGGGAGAAACACGACCATGATCACCCGGCGCCTTGCACTTTTTCTCTTCTCCTCGCTCCTCTTTCTGGGGCTCGGCGGCTGCGCGTCCTGGTTCGGAGACGATCTGCCGGACCCGCAGGTGCACCTGGTGAAGGTTGAAGTGGTCCGCGCCAAACTGCTGGAGCAGAAATTCATCCTGCACTTTCGCGTCGACAATCCCAATGACAGCGACCTGACGGTGCGCGGCCTCGAGTACCGTATTCACTTGGGCGACATGCTGCTGGCCGAAGGCGAGCATGAACACTGGTTCACCGTCGGCCCCAAACGCAGCGCCTATTTCAAGGTGCCGATTCGCACCAACCTGTGGCCCAAGGTGCGGGACCTGGTGAAAATGCTGAAAAAACCCGATCAGCCCATCCCCTATCGTCTGGAAGGTGAAATGGAAACCGGTTTATTCATCGCGCACTACGTGCACCTGGCGCGCAATGGCGTGATAATCCCCGCCGATTTAATTCCGGAGCAAAACCGATGACCCAGCAACCCCATGTCCATGGCCCTGACTGCAACCACGATCATGACCATCACGACCACCATGATCACGACCACGGCCATGTCCACGGCCCGAACTGCGGCCACGCCCACCAGGAACCGGTGCGCAACGCCCTGAAAGATGTCGGCCGCAACGACCCTTGCCCATGCGGCAACGGCAAGAAATTCAAGAAGTGCCACGGCGCTTGATGCTTCGGGCGAAGAACGTCTTCGCCGCTTGAATCGACTTCGCGAGCAAGCCCGCTCCCACATTGGTTCTGTGCACGCATCCCCCTGCGGGAGCGACGGTGCGTCGCTCCCGCAGGGAATTCAGCCAGCCTTCAATATCTGTGCAGTACTCACGACCGTCGCATATTCCCCGTGCAAATTCCCCAGCGACATCGCATGCACTTCCTCGGCTGAGTGCGCATGGCCAAAATAATCGGCCTTGTCGAACGTAAAGCACGCATCCTCCGCCACCCACGCGTCAAATCCCAGGTTCCCGGCCGTTCGCGCCGTGGACTCCACCGAGTTATGGGTCGCAACGCCCACGATGATCAACTGCTCGATCCCCGCCTCGCGCAAAATCGCCTCCAGCCCGGTCGCACAAAATGCATCCGGTACCTGTTTCTGAATCAGTTGTTCGCCGGCCTGGGGCATGAAGCGTTCCTGAAACTCAACGCCTGCTTGCTGCGGCCAGAACACCGATTCCGGTGAACGGGACAGGTGCTGCACATGAATCACCGGCCGTCCGGTTCGCCGCCAATACGCCAGCAAATCGACAATTCGTTCCTCGGCCTGAGGATTATTTCGGCGCCCGAGCCGGGGCTGCAAAATACCTTTTTGTTGGTCGATGATGATCAGTGCTGCGTTGGTCTTAAGCTCCATGCCGACTTTTCTCACAACAGGTCATTGAATTTCAGGCACTTCAGCATCACTTCCGCTTACAGGCAAGATTGTGTTTATCGGACAAATCCTGAAATAACCTGACACCCTGCTTGCGCGCCCTCCTCCTGCTCACTAACGTAGCGCCTTTAATGACGCTACCCCCCGCAGGAGCTTTGCCATGGCCTCGCCAGCCCTTACACATTTTCTTCCCCGGTTCGGCGTTGCCGCAGCAGTGGCCGGTGTTTTGAGCCTGACCGGTTGTCAGACCTGGAACACCCAGGACACCCTCCCGCCGACCACCGGCGTACAGCCGCTCAAGGGCCTGGCGCAGAACGTTTCGGTGCGCCGCAATGCCATGGGCATGCCGCTGATCGAGAGCAACAGCTTCCACGACGCCCTGTTCGCCCTCGGTTATGTCCACGCCAGCGACCGCATCACGCAAATGGTCACCTTGCGCCTGTTGGCCCAGGGCCGTTTGTCAGAGATGTCCGGTTCGGACCTGCTGGACGCCGACCGCTACATGCGCGCCGTCAATCTGAAGAAAAGCGCGGGCGAGTTGTACAAGGCATCGTCGCCGCGCCTCAAACGCTTCTTCGAAGTCTATGCGCGCGGCGTCAACGCCTACCTGTTCCGTTTCCGCGACAAGCTGCCGGCCGACCTCGCCGCCAGCGGTTACAAGCCTGAATACTGGCAACCGGAAGACTCGGCGCTGATTTTCTGCCTGCTGAACTTCAGTCAGTCGGCCAACCTGCCAGAAGAAATCAACGCACTGATGCTGGCCCAGACCGTCACCACGGACAAACTCGGGTGGCTGACGCCGTCCGCCCCCGACGAAAAACTGCCGCTGGGCGAAGCTGAAAAACTGCAGGGCATCAAACTCAATGGCGCCATCCCGGGCCTGACGCAAATCAGCAAAGCCACCGGGCAACTGTCCGACCTGAATCTGCTGGGCGCCACCTCGTCGAACAACTGGACCATCGGCCCGCAACGCAGCCGCAGTGGCAAAAGCCTGCTGGCCAGCGACAGCCATGGGCCTTTGGGTGTGCCTTCGTTGTTCAGCTACGTGCAGATTCGTGCACCGAAGTACCAGGCCTCTGGTGTGACGATTGCCGGTTTGCCCATGGTGCTCGGCGGTTTCAACGGCAAAGTGGCGTGGAGCATGACCTCGGTCATGGGCGACAACCAGGACCTGTTCCTGGAAAAAATCAAACGCCAGGGCAACGGCCTCACCTATGAAGTCGGCGGCAAATGGCAGCCGGCGATCGTGCGCAACGAAACCTACTTCGTCAAAGGCCAGCGGCCGATTCGCGAAGTGGTGTACGAAACCCGCCACGGTCCTTTGCTCAACAGCGCCCAGGGCATGACGCTGGCCAATGGTTTCGGCCTGGCTTTGCAGACGCCGAATTTCACCGACGATAAAACCCTGGACGCGTTTTTCGACCTGTCCCGGGCACAGACCGTCGAGAAAGCCTCGGACGCCAGCCGTGAAATCCGCGCCATCGCCTTGAACCTGGTGTTCGCCGACGCCAGCAACATCGGCTGGCAAGTCACCGGGCGTTACCCGAACCGTCGCGAAGGCGAAGGCCTGCTGCCGTCGCCGGGCTGGGAAGGTCGCTACGATTGGGACGGCTACGCCGACCCGATGCTCCACCCGTATGACCAGGACCCGTCCCAAGGCTGGCTCGGCACCGCCAACCAGCGGGTCATTCCCCATGGCTACGGCATGCAGCTGTCCAATTCCTGGTCGGCTCCGGAACGTGGCGAACGCCTGGCCGAACTGGCGGGTGTGGGCAAACACGACACGCGCAGCGTGATCGCGATGCAATACGACCAGACCACGACGTTCGCCGCCAAACTGAAAAAAATGTTTGAAGCGCCGGGCATGGCCCAGCCGCTCAAACAAGCCATCGAAGCCCTGCCGGTTGCCGATCGCGGCAAGGCTCGCGAGGCGTACACCCGCTTGATGGCCTTCGACGGCAAACTCAGCCCGACCTCTGCGGATGCGGCGATCTACGAGCTGTTCCTGCAGGAAAGCACCAAACAGATCTTCCTCGACGAACTGGGCCCGGAAAGCAGCCCGGCGTGGAAAGCCTTTATCGCCAACGGCAAGTTGTCCTACGCGGCTCAGGCCGATCACTTGCTGGGCCGTGAAGACAGTCCGTTCTGGGATGACGCACGCACGCCGCAGAAAGAAGACAAGCCGGCAATCCTCGCTCGCAGTCTGGCGGCGGCGATCAGCGCCGGTGACAGTCAATTGGGCGGCGATCACAAAGCCTGGCAGTGGGGCAAGTTGCACCGCTATGAGTGGAGGAATGCCAGCGGCCAGACCGTGCGCGGTCCGCTCGCGGCCGGCGGCGATCACACGACGCTGAACACGGCGGCCTTCACCTGGGGTCAGGACTTCAACACGACGCTGGCGCCAGCCATGCGCTTTATCGTGGACTTCAGCCAGGCAGAACCGCTGATGGGGCAGAACAGCACCGGTCAGTCCGGCAACCCGGCGAGCCCGCACTACCTCGACAGCATTGATCCGTGGCTGAAGGGGCAATACATGAGCCTGCCGATGCAACCGCAGAACTTTGACAAGGTGTACGGCAAGACACGGTTGACCCTGACACCCGGCAAGTAACCCCTTTCGCCACTGATCGTTCCCACGCTCTGCGTGGGTATGCCTCTAGGGACGCTCCGCGTCCAGTGGCGCGGAGCGTCACGGGCTGCATTCCCACGGGTCGCATGGGAACGATCAGCGCGCGAAAATCGATAGAACTTCTCGCTTCGCGCCAACCTCATAGCTAACAAGCCCCCCCATTTTGGTAACAACATGGATCTTGTTATCGCGCGCCCTGAAGGTTTGTACTGCCCCGCCGGCGATTTCTATATTGACCCGTGGCGGCCGGTCGAGCGTTCGGTCATCACGCACGCCCATGGCGACCATGCCCGCACCGGCAACCAGCATTACCTGGCGGCCGCGCCCGGTGAAGGGATTTTGCGTGCGCGACTGGGCCAGGACATCAGCCTGCAAACCCTGCCCTATGGCGAGCGCTTGCGGCACCACGGTGTCACCCTGAGTTTTCACCCTGCCGGCCACGTCCTCGGCTCAGCCCAGGTGCGCCTTGAATACGGCGGCGAAGTCTGGGTCGCCTCGGGGGATTACAAGATCGAGCCCGACGGCACCTGCGCACCCTTCGAGCCGGTGCGCTGCCACACCTTCATCACCGAGTCGACCTTCGGCCTGCCAATCTATCGCTGGCAACCCCAGGCGCAGATCTTTGGCGAGATCAATCAGTGGTGGCAGGCCAATGCCGCCGCCGACAAAACCAGCGTGCTGTTCTGCTATTCCTTCGGCAAGGCCCAGCGCATTCTCCATGGCATTGACGCCAGCCTCGGCCCCATTCTGGTGCATGGCGCGGTGGACCCGCTGAACCGGGTGTACCGTGAGAGCGGCGTTTATATACCGCCGACGATCTACGCCGGCGCCGTGCAAAAGAGCGATCCGATGATGCGCAAGGCGCTGGTCATCGCCCCGCCATCGGCTGGCGCCAGCAACTGGATGCGCCGGTTTGGCGACTACAGCGACGGCTTCGCCAGCGGCTGGATGCGATTACGCGGCACGCGGCGCAGACGCGGCGTGGACCGTGGCTTTGTATTGTCCGACCACGCCGACTGGCCCGGCCTGCTCTGGGCCATCGAACAAACCGGCGCCGAACGGGTCATGGTCACCCACGGTTCGGTGGCGGTGCTGGTGCGGCATCTGCGCGAACAGGGCCTTGATGCCATGGGTTTCAGCACCGAATACGGCGACGATGAGGAAGACAACGCGGCCGTCGAAACCGAGCACGCCGAGGTGGCGACATGAAGGCCTTCGCCGAGCTGTATGCCGAACTCGACGCCACCACGTCAAGCAATGCCAAACTGGCCGCGATGCAGGCTTACTTCGCCCAGGCTGCCCCCGAAGATGCGGCGTGGGCGGTGTACTTTTTGTCCGGAGGGCGACCTCGGCAGCTGGTGCCGGTGCGCGTGCTGCGTGAGCTGGCCGTCGAGTTTTCCGGCCTTGAGCCCTGGCTGTTTGAAGAAAGTTATCAGGCGGTTGGCGATCTGGCGGAAACCATTTCGCTGGTCCTGCCTGAAACCCTGCACAGCTCCACCGACGGGCTGGCGGTGTGGATTGAAGACAAGCTGCTGCCCCTGCGTGGCGAATCCCCGGAAGTCCTCGCCGCACGGTTGCCCGCACTCTGGGCACAACTGGACCGTCACAGCCTGATGCTTTGCATCAAACTCATTACCGGCAGTTTCCGCGTCGGCGTCTCCAAACTGCTGGTGACGCGAGCCCTGGCAGCCATGGCCGGACTCGACAGCAAACGCGTGGCCCAGCGGCTGGTCGGGTACACCGACCTGTCCAATCGCCCGAACGCCGTCAGTTACCTGAAATTGGTCGCGGCCGAATCGCCCGACGAACATGCCCAGCGAGGTGGTCAGCCTTACCCGTTTTTCCTGGCCCATGCCCTGTCACAACCGGTCGAGCAGTTCGACGCCGTGCTCGGCCCGGCCAGCCAGTGGCAGGTGGAATGGAAGTGGGACGGCATCCGCGCCCAAGTGATCAAGCGTGACGGGCGCCTGTGGGTCTGGTCACGCGGCGAAGAACTGGTAACCGAGCGTTTCCCCGAACTCGACAGCCTGTTGCACGGACTGCCTGACGGTACAGTGATCGACGGTGAAATCGTCGCCTGGAAAGCCCCTCGCCCCAACACTGACGATGCCTTCAATCCACAATCGCCGTCCGCTCCGGCGGTGCTGCCCTTCGCCCTGTTGCAACAGCGGATCGGCCGCAAAACCCTGGACAGGAAAATTCTCGAAGAAGTGCCGGTGGTGGTCCTCGCCTACGATTTGCTGGAATGGCAAGGCGAGGACTGGCGCAGCCAGCCTCAGGCCAGGCGCCGCGATCAGCTGGATCAACTGATCGCCACCTGCAACAACCCGGTATTACTCGCCTCACCAGTGCTGGCCGGCGAAGACTGGTTCGACCTCGCCAGACAACGCGAGGCCTCCCGCAGCCTCGGTGTCGAGGGCATGATGCTCAAGGCCCGGGATGCGCTGTATGGCGTCGGCCGGACCAAGGACATGGGCGTCTGGTGGAAATGGAAAGTCGACCCCTTCAGCGTCGATGCGGTGCTGATTTATGCGCAGCGCGGCCATGGTCGCCGGGCGAATCTCTACAGCGATTACACCTTCGCGGTCTGGGATGGCCCGCCGGACGCCAGCGAACGCACCCTGGTGCCTTTCGCCAAAGCCTATTCAGGGCTGACCGACGAGGAAATGCGCCAGGTCGACAGCATCGTGCGCAAAACCACGGTGGAGAAATTCGGGCCGGTGAGCAGTGTGAAACCGAGCCTGGTGTTTGAGCTGGGGTTCGAGGGCATTGCCCTGTCGAAACGCCACAAGAGCGGGATTGCCGTGCGGTTTCCGCGAATGTTGAGGTGGCGGCAGGACAAGTCAGTGGAAGAAGCCGACAACCTCGCAACGCTGCAAGATTTGTTGGGCTGAAAGAAACTTTGTGGCGAGGGAACTTGCTCCCGTTCGGCTGCGAAGCCGTCGCAAATTTTCTACAGCGGGACCGCTTCGCGCTCCGGCGGGAGCAAGCTCCCTCGCCACAGGACTTGCGCCTCCATGACCTGATTTGGTGCGGCTATTTTCCGATGCCCGATTCCGTGCACAAATCCCCTATTGCCATTTCTTGTATCACCTTTTAAAACGCTTGTTCGGGACTCTGGTTCGGAAATTGCTACTTTCAATGGGTCTTACGCTTTCCAGTAACAATAATTCTGCGCCACAAGCGCTCATATTGGTTCTTAGGGATTGAATAATGAAAAAAGCATTGCTGACCCTTTCTGCGCTGGCGTTGTGCATGGCTGCTGGCTCCGCCATGGCAAAGGAATACAAAGAACTGCGTTTTGGCGTTGACCCTTCCTATGCTCCGTTCGAATCGAAAGCGGCCGACGGCAGCCTGGTGGGCTTTGACATCGATCTGGGGAACGCGATCTGCGCCGAGCTGAAGGTCAAGTGCAAATGGGTCGAAAGCGATTTCGACGGCATGATTCCGGGCCTCAAGGCCAATAAATTCGACGGTGTGATCTCTTCGATGACCGTCACCCCGGCCCGCGAAAAAGTCATCGACTTCTCCAACGAACTCTTCTCCGGCCCAACCGCCTATGTATTCAAGAAGGGTTCCGGCCTGAGCGAAGACGTCGCTTCTCTGAAAGGCAAGACTGTCGGTTACGAGCAAGGCACCATCCAGGAAGCGTACGCCAAGGCAGTGCTGGACAAGGCCGGCGTGAAGACCCAGGCCTATCAGAACCAGGATCAGGTGTATTCCGACCTGATGTCGGGTCGTCTCGACGCTGCGATCCAGGACATGCTGCAAGCCGAACTGGGCTTCTTGAAGTCGCCAAAGGGCGAAGGCTACGAAGTCAGCAAGCCGGTTGACAGCGAATTGCTGCCGGCCAAAACAGCTATCGGTATCTCTAAAGGTAACAAAGACCTCAAAGAGCTTTTGAATAAAGGTATCAAAGCGTTACACGACGATGGCACCTACGCCACCATTCAGAAGAAACACTTTGGCGATCTGAATCTGTACAGCGGCAAATAATGCCCGGCGCCCATCTCGCGATGGGCGCTTTTTTCACCCGATCAGGTTGCTGATTTATGTTCGAAAACCTATTACAAAACCTGGGGCTCTCAGCCTTCAGCCTCAAGGGCTTCGGTCCGTTGCTGATGGAAGGCACCTGGATGACCATCAAATTATCGGCATTGTCGCTGCTGGTGGCCGTATTGCTCGGCCTGCTCGGCGCCACCGCCAAACTGTCAAAAGTCAAACTGGTGCGGGTTCCGGCCCAGATCTACACCACGCTGATTCGCGGCGTGCCGGACCTGGTGCTGATGCTGCTGATTTTCTACAGCCTGCAAACCTGGCTGACGTCGTTCACCGATTTCATGGAATGGGAATACATCGAGATCAACCCGTTCAGCGCCGGGGTCATCACCCTGGGCTTCATCTATGGCGCGTATTTCACCGAAACCTTCCGCGGGGCGATTCTCGCCGTGCCTCGGGGCCAGGTCGAAGCGGCTACCGCGTATGGCCTCAAACGTGGCCAGCGCTTTCGAATCGTGGTGTTCCCGCAGATGATGCGCTTTGCCCTGCCGGGTATCGGCAACAACTGGATGGTGATGCTCAAGGCCACCGCGCTGGTGTCGATCATCGGCCTCGCCGATTTGGTCAAAGCAGCGCAGGACGCCGGTAAGAGCACCTATCAACTGTTTTACTTCCTGGTGCTTGCCGCTCTGATTTACCTGCTCATCACAAGCGCTTCCAACTTCGTCCTGCGCTGGCTCGAACGGCGCTACGCCGCCGGTTCCCGGGAGGCCGTACGATGATCGAACTCTTGCAGGAATACTGGAAACCCTTCCTTTATACCGACGGCTACAACATCACGGGCCTGGCCATGACCCTGTGGCTGCTGACCGCCTCGATCGTCATCGGTTTCCTGGTGTCGATCCCGCTGTCCATCGCCCGGGTCTCGCCGCACTTCTACATTCGCTGGCCGGTGCAGTTCTACACCTACCTGTTCCGCGGCACGCCGCTGTATATCCAGTTGCTGATTTGCTACACCGGCATCTACAGCCTGGCCGCCGTGCGCGCCCAACCGGTACTGGATGCGTTCTTTCGCGATGCGATGAACTGCACGATCCTGGCGTTCGCCCTGAACACCTGCGCCTACACCACGGAGATTTTCGCCGGGGCGATCCGCAGCATGGCCCACGGTGAAGTCGAAGCGGCCAAGGCCTACGGCCTGACAGGCTGGAAGCTGTATGCCTACGTGATCATGCCGTCGGCCCTGCGTCGCTCGTTGCCTTATTACAGCAACGAAGTGATTCTGATGCTGCACTCGACCACCGTGGCGTTCACCGCGACCATCCCGGACATCCTGAAAGTCGCGCGGGACGCCAACTCGGCGACCTTCCTCACCTTCCAGTCGTTCGGCATCGCTGCGCTGATCTACCTGACCGTTACCTTCGCGCTGGTCGGCCTGTTCCGCCTCGCCGAACGCCGATGGCTGGCGTTCCTCGGGCCGACCCACTAGGACCCGCTTTCAGGAATAAAGAGACAAACATGCGCCACCAGATACATGACTTGCTGGCCCCGCTGCCGGGGACCGCTCGACAGATTCACAGTTTCCACTTCGGCCCAACGTCGGCCAAAGGCAAGATCTACATCCAGTCGTCCCTGCATGCCGATGAAATGCCCGGCATGCTGGTGGCCTGGCACCTCAAGCGGCGCCTGGCGGAACTTGAAGCCGCCGGCCGCCTGCGCAGCGAAATCGTGCTGGTGCCGGTGGCGAACCCGGTCGGCCTGGAACAGGTGCTGATGGATGTGCCGCTGGGCCGCTACGAGCTGGAAAGCGGGCAGAACTTCAATCGCTGGTTCGTCGACTTGAGCGAAGCGGTGGGCAACGAAATCGAAGGCCAGCTTGGCGATGAGCCGCAGCGCAACCTCGAGTTGATCCGTGAAAGCCTGCGCAACGCCCTCGCTCGGCAAACCGCCAGTACTCAGCTGCAATCCCAACGCCTGACCCTGCAACGGCTGGCCTGCGATGCGGACGTGGTGCTGGACCTGCATTGCGATTTCGAAGCAGTCGCCCACCTTTACACCACACCCGAAGCCTGGCCGCAGGTCGAGCCGCTGGCCCGTTACATCGGCGCCGAAGCGAGCCTGCTGGCCACCGATTCCGGCGGTCAGTCGTTCGATGAATGTTTCACCCTGCTCTGGTGGCAGTTGAAAGAACGCTTCGGCGAACAGTTCAACATCCCGTTGGGGAGTTTCTCGGTCACCGTCGAGTTGCGCGGCCAGGGCGACGTCAATCATCCTCTGGCCAGTCTCGACTGCCAGGCGCTGATCGACTACCTGATTCACTTCGGCGCCATTGCCGGCGAAGTGGCGCCATTGCCCGAGCTGCCCTACCCCGCCACCCCGTTGGCCGGCGTCGAGCCGGTGTCGACACCGGTGGGCGGTCTGCTGGTGTTCACCGCACTGCCGGGGGAATACCTCGAAGCCGGGCAACTGATCGCCGAAATCATCGACCCGATCAACGATCGCGTCACACCCGTTCATTGCACCGCCGCCGGACTGATGTACGCCCGCTCGCTGCGGCGCATGGCCACTGCCGGCATGGTGATCGCGCACGTCGCGGGCACCGAGGCCTATCGCAGCGGCTACCTACTTTCGCCTTGAGGATGCATGCCCCATGTACAAACTGACCATCGAAGGCCTGCATAAAAGCTATGGCGATCATCATGTGCTGAAAGGCGTTTCACTCAAGGCCAACACCGGCGACGTCATCAGCCTGATCGGCGCCAGCGGCTCGGGCAAAAGCACCTTTCTGCGCTGCATCAACTTTCTCGAACAGCCCAATGACGGCGCCATGACCCTGGACGGCCAGAACATCCGCATGATCAAGGACCGCCACGGCATGCACGTGGCTGACCCCGATGAACTGCAAAAAATCCGCACCCGCCTGGCCATGGTGTTCCAGCACTTCAACTTGTGGAGCCACATGACGGTGCTGGAAAACATCACCATGGCCCCGCGCCGGGTGCTGGGTTGCAGCAAGGAGGAAGCCGAAGACCGCGCGCGGCGTTACCTCGACAAGGTCGGGCTGGCGGCGCGCGTGGCGGATCAATACCCGGCGTTTCTTTCCGGTGGCCAGCAGCAACGCGTGGCGATTGCGCGGGCATTGGCCATGGAACCGGAAGTCATGCTGTTCGACGAACCGACCTCGGCACTCGACCCGGAACTGGTGGGAGAGGTGCTGCGAGTGATTCAAGGCCTGGCCGAAGAAGGCCGGACCATGATCATGGTGACTCACGAAATGAGCTTCGCCCGCAAGGTGTCGAGCCAGGTGCTGTTTCTGCATCAGGGCCTGGTCGAGGAAGAAGGCGCGCCGGAAGACGTGCTGGGCAACCCGAAGAGCGAGCGGTTGCAGCAGTTCCTGAGCGGCAACCTCAAGTAACACTGCAAAGCCTGTAGGAGCGAAGCTGGCTCGCGAAGGCGGAGTATCAGCCGACATCATCGTTGCCTGACACTCCGCCTTCGCGAGCCAGCTTCGCTCCTACTGGGTTCAGATTCCGATCAGCAGTACTGCGATTAAACTTGTTCACCCACGCCGCGGTCACTGAAAGAAGACTTTCAGAGCGCACACCGCCGGCATGGGATCGTCCACCGACTACGCATCACAATGGTTCAGCGCCCGCGACTGGAAGCCATTCGCCTTTCAGAAGCAAGTGTGGACGGCCGTCAAGCGCGGTGAGTCCGGATTACTGCATGCCAGCACGGGTGCCGGTAAAACCTATGCAGTCTGGTTTGCCGCGCTCAATCGCTACGCCAAGTCCATTGCCCCTGTTGAAAAACCTCGCAAACGAAAACCGCTGGCCGAACCGCTGACGGTGCTGTGGATAACCCCCATGCGCGCCTTGGCCGCCGACACCGCTCGCGCCCTTGAAGCACCGCTGCACGACCTGCAGATCCCCTGGAGCGTCGGCCTGCGCACCGGCGACACGAGCAGCAGCGAACGTGCGCGTCAGAGCCGACGCCTGCCCACCACGCTGATCACCACCCCTGAAAGCCTGACGCTGATGCTCGCCCGTGCCGATGCGCTAGCAGCGCTATCGACCTTGCGCATGGTGGTGGTCGACGAATGGCACGAACTGCTCGGCAACAAACGCGGCGTGCAGCTGCAACTGGCCCTCGCCCGTTTGCGTCGATGGAATACGGACCTGATCGTGTGGGGCGTTTCCGCGACGCTGGGTAATCAGGCCCACGCCGAACAGGTGTTGATCCCACAAGGTGGCGGCATCAGCGTTCAAGGCCAGACGTCCAAGGAACTGCGGGTCGACACGCTGCTACCGCCAGCCATCGAGCGATTTCCCTGGGCCGGCCACATTGGCTTGAAGATGTTGCCGCAAGTCGTCGCTGAAATAGACTCAAGCCCCAGCAGCCTGGTGTTCACCAATACTCGAGCGCAATCCGAGATCTGGTATCAGGCGTTGCTGGAGGCGCGCCCCGATTGGGCCGGGCTGATCGCCTTGCACCACAGCTCACTGTCGCGAGACACCCGCGACTGGGTCGAGCGAGCGCTGAAGGAAGGCCAGCTCAAAGCGGTGGTCTGTACTTCAAGCCTGGACCTGGGGGTGGATTTCCTGCCGGTGGAACGGGTGCTGCAAATCGGCTCGGCCAAAGGTGTGGCGCGCCTGATGCAGCGGGCCGGGCGTTCCGGTCATGCGCCGGGGCGAGTGTCACGGGTGACGTTGGTGCCGACCCACAGCCTGGAACTGATCGAAGCGGCGGCGGCTCAAGATGCCGTCGCGCAACGCAGCATCGAGCCCCGAGAGTCGCCGCACAAACCGCTGGATGTGCTGGTTCAACACCTGGTCAGCATGGCGCTGGGCGGTGGGTTTGTTCCCGACGAATTGTATGAAGAAGTCCGTAGAACCTGGGCTTATCGAGACCTGACGGCGGCGGATTGGACCTGGGCGCTGGCGTTTGTACGCCATGGCGGGCTTTCCCTGACAGCCTATCCGGATTATCGCCGGGTCGAGCCTGACGAGTTTGGCGTCTGGCGTGTACCGGATGCGCGGCTGGCGCGGCGACATCGCATGAGCATCGGCACCATCGTCAGCGATGCGAGCATTCAGCTGAAGTTCTGGAGCAAGGGCGGCGGCGGCAAGCAGTTGGGCAGTGTCGAGGAAGGTTTTATTGCGCGACTGAAGCCGGGCGACGGTTTCCTGTTCGCGGGGCGCTTGCTGGAGTTGGTGCGGGTGGAAAACATGACCGCTTATGTCAAACGCAGCACCGCGAAAAAAGCCGCGGTGCCGCGCTGGAATGGCGGGCGGATGCCCCTTTCCAACGAACTGGCGCAGGCGGTGGTCGCGCGTTTCAGTGCAGCGGAGCAAGGCGAGTTCATCGGCCCGGAGATGCGGGCTCTGCGGCCGCTGCTGGAGGTGCAGCGACGCTGGTCCGGGTTGCCGACCTCGAACTCGTTGCTGGCCGAAGCACTGAAATCCCGCGAAGGCTGGCACCTGTTCCTGTACCCCTTTGCCGGGCGTCAGGTGCATCTGGGCCTGGCGAGTTTGCTGGCGTGGCGGGTCAGCCAGCAGCAGGCGGTGACGTTTTCCATCGCGGTCAATGATTACGGGCTGGAGTTACTCAGCGCCACCTCTGTGGATTGGTCGCAGGTGTTGAACCCAGGCCTGTTGAGCGCCGAGCACTTGTTGAACGATGTCCTCGCGAGCTTGAATGCCGGCGAACTCGCGCTTCGCCGCTTTCGGGAAATCGCCCGAATTGCCGGACTGGTGTTTGCCGGCTACCCCGGCGCACCGAAAAGCACACGGCAGGTTCAAGCCTCCAGCGGACTGTTCTTCGAGGTGTTCAAGCAGTACGACGCGGGGAATCTATTGCTGGCGCAGGCCGGGGAAGAAGTCCTACGGGAAGAACTGGATATTCATCGTCTGGAACAGACGTTGGCGCGTATCAATCGCCTGAAACTGGACCTGCATCAGATCAAACGTCCTACGCCGCTGGGGTTTCCCCTGTTGGTTGAACGCATGCGGGAAAGCATGAGCTCGGAAAAACTCGCGGACCGTATCCGTCGCATGGTCACCGACCTTGAGAAAACCGCCGAAACCGGGAAAACCTGATGAGTACGCCCTATCCCGTGAGTCTGGCCGGTGAAGAACTGTGGCTGCTGCCGGAAAAAGCCATTTACTGGCCGGCGCAACAAGCCCTGCTGATCGCCGATGTGCATTTTGGCAAAGCGGCGGCGTATCGTAGCCTTGGCCAGCCGGTGCCCCATGGCACCACCGCCAGCAATGTCGCGGTGCTGGACGGGATGTTGGCCGCCCTACCTTGCCGTCAGCTGATTTTCCTCGGGGATTTTCTGCACGGGCCCGGCTCCCATGCTTGCGGCACGTTAAGCGCCCTGGCTGAGTGGCGAGCGCGGCACCCGGATCTGCCAATGACGCTGATCCGCGGCAACCACGACAAACGCGCCGGGGACCCGCCGGCTTCGTTAAACATACGCGTAGTGCCCGAACCGTTGTTGCTCGGACCGTTCGCCTTGCAGCATGAGCCCGATCCGCATCCGCACCGGCATGTGCTCGCCGGGCATGTGCATCCGGTTTATCGGCTGAACGGCAAAGGTCGGCAACGTTTGCGCCTGGCGTGTTTCAGATTGGGCGAGGACATCAGCCTGCTCCCGGCCTTCGGCGCGTTTACCGGCGGCTATCAGATAGAACGGGACGACAGCTGCAGGATCTTTGTCATCGGCGACAACGAAATATGGCCAGTCAGCGCGTAGGAGCGAAGCTTGCTCGCGAAGGCGGTGTGTCAGATAAGGATGATGTTGTCTGACACACCGCCTTCGTCGGAACTCCGTCCAAATCAAGCTTCGCCCCTGCAGGTAATAGCAATCAGGCTACGGGCGCGGGAGGTGGCTCATCCGGCAGGGTAGGCTCGCCGGGCTCGGTAGGCTGCTCGTTCGGGGTATCAGGATCAGGCTGGCCGGGGATGCCCCCTGCCATGCTGATGGCTGGATGTGCCAACAAGGACCAGGCCAGGACGCCAATCTGATTGGGCTCAAGCCTTGCCAGTTCGGCACTTATTCGCGGATCGATCTTCATAAAGCACTCCTGAGCGATGGCCCCGTCCGCTGTACGCGAACCGGGCAGTACACCCAATAGAGTGTCTACCCGCTCAAGAATTCCCGCGACCTGCCAGATGAATGGATCAGGTGCGTGGCAAGGTGACGCCGCGTTGGCCCTGATACTTGCCGCCACGGTCCTTATAGGACACTTCGCACTCTTCGTCGGATTCAAGGAACAGCATCTGCGCCACGCCTTCGTTGGCATAGATTTTCGCAGGCAGGTTGGTTGTGTTCGAGAATTCCAGGGTCACGTGCCCCTCCCACTCAGGCTCAAGCGGGGTGACGTTGACGATGATGCCGCAGCGGGCGTAGGTGCTTTTGCCCAGGCAGATGGTCAATACGTTGCGCGGAATACGGAAGTATTCGACGGTGCTGGCCAAGGCGAAAGAGTTCGGCGGGATGATGCAGACGTCGCTATGGATGTCGACGAAGCTGCCGGCATCGAAATTTTTCGGGTCGACAATGGCCGAATTAATATTGGTGAACACCTTGAAATGACTAGTGCAACGAACGTCGTAGCCGTAACTCGACACGCCGTAGGAGATCACACGGTTATCGTCGCTGCCGCGCACCTGGCGTTCGACGAACGGCTCGATCATGCCGTGTTCCTGCGCCATGCGGCGAATCCACTTGTCCGATTTGATGCTCATGGCGGGTGTCCTGAATAGCGAGGTGGAAAAATTCTGTCCGGCATCTTACCGGGCGCGCGCTCCGGGTTCAAAGTCCGGGGCATAATTCTCGCCGATCCCCTGTGATATCTGGGCCTTCGCCGTAAATTGGCGGACCGTCAGTCATGAAATCAGAGAAACCTTCACCGGAAGCATTGGCACGTTCCGGAAAAAGGGTTAAGGTGGCGCCACTGTGCTGCTTGTGTCACTGAGAATCTCTACACGATATGTTGAATTTCGATCCAACCATCTACAAGAATTTTTCCTGCTCTTTGCACTCAGTCTCGGCCAGGGTTCTTCCTGCGTCGCAGTTATCTTTGTTCAAGGAGTTACACCATGTCTAATCGCCAAACTGGTACCGTTAAGTGGTTCAACGATGAAAAAGGCTTCGGCTTCATCACTCCACAATCCGGTGACGACCTGTTCGTTCACTTCAAAGCTATCCAATCCGACGGCTTCAAAAGCCTGAAAGAAGGCCAACAGGTTTCTTTCATCGCTACCCGCGGTCAGAAAGGCATGCAAGCTGAAGAAGTTCAAGTTATCTAACTTGTACTTGCTTTAGTAAAAGGCCCCGCCCTCAAAAGCGGGGCTTTTTTGTGCCTGTGTGTTTTGCAGGCAAAAAAAATCGCAGCCCACGGCTGCGATTTTTTGCGTCTTACCAGGCCACACCAAACCCTGCGGTGTAACGCGTCTTGTCCAGATCAGCATCGTCGGTACCGCTGATGATGTCTCGCTCGGCCTTGAGGTTAAGCGAAGCCCACTCGGTGACCTTGTAGCGCAAGCCCATTTCGGCATCGAGCGCGTAATCCGCTACGCCCGACAACGGCTTGCCCACTTCGCCATTGGTGAAGAACTCCACTTTCTTGCCGATCAGGTAACGGTTGTAGTCCCACTTCATCGCCAGGGAATAGAAGTTTTCCTTGCTGCCGTCGGAGAACTCATAGTCCGTGCGGTTGACCAGCGAGCCCAGGGAGAATGCGCCGAGCTCGTTATCCCAGAACTGGTAACCCGGACCGGTACCGACAGTGCGCTGACGGGAGAGGTCTTCTACCTTGTCGCGCTTATAAACCGCGCGGCCTTGCCAGAACCACTTCTCGGTCAGGAAACGGTCGAGCGAGTATTCGCCCCGCCAGTTGTCGGTAGTGACCACGTCATCCTGGAATTCGCGGTTGTACTCGCCTTCCGCCGTGTGCCGCCATTTGCCATGGCGCGCCGTGGTCTTGAAGTCGATGTCGTAGTCATCGGTGTCTTTTTCCGCCCGCTGGTAATCCAGCGCCGCGTCGACATTGCCTTTCCACACCAGATCTTCAACCACTGGCTTGGGCTTGAGAATCTGCTGGATACTCGCCAGCTCGACCGTCTTCGGCGCTTCGCCGTTTTCCAGCGTCACCTTGCCGTCGTCCGCTGCATGCAGCGACTTGGCCTTCTCGCCGGTGTAAGCATCTTGCTTGACCAGCAACTCCTGATCACTTTCCAGGGTCTTGACCTGCTTCCAGTCGATCGGAACCGCACCGGCATATTCGGTCTGTATCAGCAATTTACCGCCATCGAACAGCGTGATCTTGCCGCTCAGTTTGTCACCGTTCTTCAACCAGACGGTATCAGCGAGCAACGGCGTGGAGGCACTCATGACAGCAAGGCACAGCAGGGTTCTGGATACCATAAGCAAATACAGGCTCAAGTTTGCGAAAAAAAGTCGGCATTATCCCTGGGAATAAGACCCTAGCAAGGACTGACCCGACTATTTCTATTGAGTTCATTTCTCAATTGCGCATCCAGGACTTACTCTACGGACGGTAAGGCGAATTTTTTCAGGAACCACGGACGTGACCGACCCAACCACTGAAACCGAAAGTGCAGCGCAAATCCGACGCACGGCGCTCTACTTGACCCTCGCGCAGGTGCCCGAAGGCAAAGTGGTCAGCTATGGTCAACTCGCCGAACTGGCCGGACTGGGCCGAGCCGCGCGCTGGGTGGGACGCACATTGAGCCAGCTGCCCGGCGACACCAAGCTGCCATGGCACCGCGTGCTGGGTGCCGGCGGTCGGATCAGCCTGCCCGTGGGCAGCCCTTCAGGGGATGAGCAGCGCGCGCGATTGCGCTCCGAAGGCGTCAGTATCCTGAACAATCGTGTTGATATTCAGCGCCATGGCTGGCGCCCGGTAGAGCACAGCGGTTAGAGTGCGCGCTTTGTTTCCGTAACTCTTGAGGCAGACTCCAGCCCATGCCCCGTAAAACCTGGCGCGCCGCGCTCGCCGCCTATGCCAGCCCCTCGACGCTTGTGTTGTTGTTGCTTGGTTTCGCCGCCGGCCTGCCCTACATGCTGGTGTTTTCGACGCTCTCCGTTTGGCTGCGTGAGGCCGGTGTGGCCCGCGAAACCATCGGTTATGCAAGTCTGATCGGCTTGGCCTATGCCTTTAAATGGGTCTGGTCCCCGCTGCTCGACCAATGGCGCCTGCCCTTTCTCGGCAAACTCGGTCGACGACGTTCCTGGCTGGTGCTCTCCCAGGCACTGGTGATCCTCGGTCTGATCGGGATGGGTTTCTGCGACCCGCAAAAGCACTTGTCCTGGCTGATCGCCATCGCCGTGGTCGTCGCCTTCGCCTCGGCGACGCAAGACATTGCGGTTGACGCCTATCGCCTGGAAATCGCCGACGACACTCGCCAGGCAGCGCTCGCTGCCAGCTACATGTCCGGCTATCGGATCGCCGCGTTGCTGGCGACGGCCGGCGCGCTGTTTTTCGCTGAAGGCTTTGGCTCCACGGGTTTCAATTATCAGCATTCGGCCTGGGCCGGCACCTACGTGTTGTTTGGCGCCCTGATGGTCCCGGCGCTGCTGACGACGCTGTTCATGCGCGAACCGCCTGTGCCCCTGCGCACCCAACTTCAAGCTGGCCGCTACAGCTTTATGCATCAACTGATGTCGGTGTTCGTGCTGATCGTGCTGCTGGTGTCCGTGCCGGCCATGTTTACCCAGCTCTACAACACCGACTTCGCCAGCGTGCTGTTCGAAGGCGCGAGCCCGCTCGACCTGCTGCTCGAAGACCGCGCCTTCCTGCGGGCCATCCTCTACACCACGCTCACGTTTATGTGCCTGTCGGCCATGGGCCGTCGCGGCCTGGCACCGGTGCTGACGCCGATCAACGACTTCATTCTGCGTTACCGCTGGCAAGCGTTCCTGCTGCTCGGACTGATCGCCACCTACCGCATGTCCGATACGGTCATGGGCGTGATGGCCAACGTGTTCTACATCGACCAGGGCTTCACCAAGGACCAGATCGCCAGTGTCAGCAAAATCTTCGGCCTGATCATGACCCTGGTCGGCGCCGGCATGGGAGGCCTGCTGATCGTGCGTTTCGGCATCCTGCCGATCCTGCTCATCGGCGGCATCACATCGGCCGGCACCAACCTGCTGTTCCTGATGCTCGCCGACATGGGCGCCAACCTGAACATGCTGATCCTGACCATTTCCCTGGACAACTTCAGCTCGGGCCTGGCGACGTCAGCGTTCGTCGCTTACCTGTCGAGCCTGACAAACCTGAAATTCTCGGCCACCCAGTACGCCCTGCTCAGCTCGATCATGCTCCTGCTGCCACGCTTGATCGGCGGTTATTCAGGGGTCATGGTGGAGAAATTCGGTTACCACAACTTCTTCCTGATCACGGCGCTGCTGGGTGTTCCGACCCTGCTGTTGATCGCCCTGCACTGGTACCAGGAGAGCCGTCGCGCAGGTCCGACGCCGACACCCGAACCGGTGCCGACCCAGGTCGCGGAAGAATCGTAGGACATTTCGCAGAGGGCGCGACGATTCCCGCCCTCGTGCCACACCGCCGACCGCACGCCTGTACGCCAGCGGATCTCGCCCGTACAATGCTCCGTCATTTCTCGTCATCAGCAACCGACAACGGCCAACCATGCGCACCAGTCAATTTTTGCTCGCCACACAGAAAGAAACGCCTTCCGACGCGGTCGTCATCAGCCATCAGCTGATGCTGCGCGCCGGCATGATCCGCAAACTCGCCTCGGGCCTCTACACCTGGCTGCCGATGGGCTTGCGAGTGATGCGCAAGGTCGAAGCCATCGTTCGTGAAGAAATGAACGCCGCAGGCTCTCTCGAAGTGTTGATGCCGAGCACCCAACCGGCTGAGCTGTGGCAGGAATCCGGTCGCTGGGAAGAATACGGCCCTGAATTGCTGCGCTTCAAGGATCGCCACGGTCGCGACTTCTGCGCCGGCCCGACCCACGAAGAAGTGATCACCGACCTGATGCGCAACGAATTGAGCAGCTACAAACAGCTGCCGATCAACCTGTATCAGATCCAGACCAAATTCCGTGACGAAATCCGCCCACGCTTCGGTTTGATGCGCGGCCGCGAGTTCATCATGAAGGACGCCTATTCGTTCCACGCTGATCAGCCTTCGCTGCAGATCACCTACGACCGCATGCACCAGGCGTACTGCAACGTGTTTACCCGTCTGGGCCTGAAGTTCCGCCCTGTAGAAGCCGACAACGGCTCCATCGGCGGTGCCGGCTCCCACGAGTTCCATGTACTGGCCGAGTCCGGCGAAGACGATATCGTCTTCAGCAACGGTTCCGACTACGCCGCGAACATCGAGAAAGCCGAAGCCGTGCCGCGTGAAACCTCCCGCGCCGCACCGACTGAAGAACTGCGCCTGGTCGACACGCCGAACGCCAAGACCATTGCGCAACTGGTCGAAGGCTTCAACCTGCCGATTGAAAAGACCATCAAGACCCTCGTGGTTCACGCTGAAGAGCAAGGCAAGCTGATTGCCCTGATCATCCGTGGCGACCACGAGCTGAACGAAATCAAGGCCGGCAACCAGCCAGGCGTTGCCAGCCCGCTGGTCATGGCTTCCGAAAGCGAATTGCGCGACGCCATTGGCGCCGGCGCCGGTTCCCTCGGCCCGTTGAACCTGCCATTGCCGATCATCATCGACCGTTCCGTCGAGCTGATGAGCGACTTCGGCATCGGTGCCAACATCGACGACAAGCACTACTTCGGCGTGAACTGGGAGCGTGATCTGCCGGTTCCGACCGTTGCCGACCTGCGTAACGTTGTCGCCGGCGACCCAAGCCCGGATGGCAAGGGCACCCTGGAAATCAAGCGCGGCATCGAAGTCGGGCACATCTTCCAGCTGGGCAACAAGTACAGCAAGGCGATGAAGTGCGAAGTGCTGGGCGAGAACGGCAAGCCGGTTACCCTGGAAATGGGTTGCTACGGCATCGGCGTTTCCCGCGTGGTGGCTGCGGCCATCGAGCAGAACAACGACGCCAACGGGATCATCTGGAGCGACACACTGGCTCCATTCCAGGTCGCTTTGGTGCCATTGCGCTACGAAACCGAACAGGTTCGTGAAGCCACCGACAAGCTGTATGCAGAACTGACTGCAGCCGGCTTCGAAGTGCTGCTGGACGATCGCGACAAGAAAACCAGCCCGGGCATCAAGTTCGCGGACATGGAGCTGATCGGCATTCCTCACCGGATCGTGGTCAGTGACCGCGGCCTCGCCGAAGGCAATCTGGAATACAAGAGCCGTACCGAACCTGAAGCGCAAGCGCTGCCGGTTGCTGACGTGCTGTCTTTCCTCCAGGCCCGTATCCGCCGCTGACACCAGATAGAGAAGTCATGTTCAAGCGAAACACCTTAGGCCTCGGTGGTGCCGCCCTGTGCGTCACCCTGCTGGTCAGCGGCTGTGCCAATCACATGTCGCAACGCAGCGAGCACGAGGAGCGTGTCGAGCGCAAATTGCTCGATCACAGCCTGCAGATCGATGTCGGCGAGCCCAAGGTGCTTGAGTTGCCGCAACGTCGGGTGAAAATCCACGAGCAGAAAACGTTCGAAGTCACCGAATTCGAAGTCACGCGTCACTATGATCGCTACACGCCTTACCAACCCTGGCGGGAGGTCTACGAGATCCCGCTGGGCGCGGTCGCGGTGGTGGGCGGTGTCGGGGCGAATGTGGTCAACGTATTCACCCTCGGCAGTCTGCCGGACAGCGTGACCAAGGATTGGCTGAGCTACGGTTTTGCCGGGCTCAACCCGCTCATGAACGTGCAGTCCAACGGTCGGGCGCAACAAAACCTGGCCGGGATCGATGAGATCCAGCTCGACAAGCGCACCGAATACTCGAGCCTGCCCTGGAGCGAGCGCCCGGTGGTGGTGAAAGCCGGCAAGGAAACGTTTGATCTGAGCACCGACAAAAACGGTGTTCTGCGCCTGAACCTGCTGGACAGCCCATTCGCCGAACATGACATCAATCATCTGAGCCGACTGCTGATCAGCGTCGAAGACGGCCAGGACGATGTACACAGCGATTCGTCCCTGGCAGTCAGCAGTTCATTGCGCGGCAAACTGCTCGAAGCCCATGGCCTGATTTATGACGACCTCGAAGACGACGAAGTGAGCCAGTGGGTACACCGGGTCAAGCGCTTGTCGGAACTGGGTCTTGAAGAAGAAGCCAGCGAGCTGGAACAAAGCCTGATCGAACTGACCCGCAACGATCCAGAGTTGCAGACCGAATTCCTCAAGTCATTGACCAAGGATGCCGGGCGACTGGTGGCGGATCCTGGACCGAATTAAAAGCAAAAGCTTCGCCCCTACAAGATGCGATACCTGTAGGAGCGAGGCTTGCCCGCGAAGAGGCCCTCACATTCACCGCAAAACTACCGCTCAAACAACTCCATCTGCTCAAACCCACCCCGCAAATCCTCCAACCGCACGCCAATCCCCAACAACCGCACCGGTTTCCCGCCGCGATTGAACGCCTGGGTCAGCAACAACTGATAACTGCCCAAATCCCGCCCTGCCCCGGCCTGTTCCAGCGTCGTCTGGGTAAAGTCATGGAACTTCACTTTGACGAACGGCTTGCCCGGCCGGTAGCTGTTGTCGATCCGCGCCATGCGCCCCGCCAGGGTTTCCAGCAGCTCGGGTAGTTTATCCAGGCAGCTGACCAGATCCGGCAGGTCCACGTCATAGGTGTTTTCAACACTGATCGATTGCCGGCGGCTGTCGTTGTGCACCTGACGGTCATCAATCCCCCGGGCCAGGCTCCAGAGTCGCTCGCCGAAGCTGCCAAATTCACGCACCAGCGCCAACTTGCCCCACTCGCGCAAATGCGAGCAATCGACAATGCCGAGCCTGCCCAGCTTGTCGGCGGTCACTTTGCCAACGCCATGCAGCTTGCTGACGGGCAAACCACTGACAAAGTCTTCAACCTGATCAGGCGTGATCACAAACAAACCGTTGGGCTTCTTCCAGTCACTGGCGATCTTGGCCAGAAACTTGTTCGGTGCCACGCCAGCCGAGACCGTGATGTGCAACTGATTGGAGACGCGGCGGCGAATGTCCTGGGCGATGCGCGTGGCGCTGCCACCGAAATGCGCACAGTCCGACACGTCGAGGTACGCCTCGTCGAGGGAAAGCGGCTCGATCAGGTCGGTGTAATCGCGAAAGATCGTATGAATTTCCTTCGACGCTTCTCTATAGGCGTCCATGCGCGGCTTGACGATAGTCAGGTCCGGACACAGCTTCAGGGCTTGCCCGGAAGACATGGCCGAGCGCACGCCGTAGGCCCGCGCCTCATAGTTGCAAGTGGCGATCACCCCGCGCCGGTCTGCCGAGCCACCCACAGCCAGCGGTTTACCCGCCAGGCGCGGGTCGTCACGCATCTCGATGGCAGCGTAGAAGCAGTCGCAATCGACGTGGATGATTTTTCGCTGGCTCATATAAAAGCGGTGTTCATGGTGAAGAAATGGGGTCATGGCGTGCCGGATCGGCAGTATCTCACTGACACCTGTATATAGCACCAGTAGTCTGAATCTTCTTCCCCACCGGTAGGAAAAGTAACCGATGAATTTATTTTCTCAATCGAAAAGCGTCACTCGATAGAGCTGCAAGCCTTGCCATGCCTGCCTCGCAGACGATCGCCCAGCCCTTCCTTGCCGCTAAGCGATTGAACCAGAACAGGTTTTATCTGGATTGAAGGTTGACAGCCCAGCGATCCTCTGTAGAATGCCGACACACAGACGCGGGATGGAGCAGTCTGGTAGCTCGTCGGGCTCATAACCCGAAGGTCGTCGGTTCAAATCCGGCTCCCGCAACCAAACATCAAAAAAGGCTACTCGAAAGAGTGGCCTTTTTTGTGCGCGCCTGTTTTGTGCCCTCTTCATGAACAGATGCGAGAAATCGTTCTGATTCCGAAACTTAAGTCTGCTCCGCGACCGTTCGCCGCTTTTTTACGCTTATTTGACCCGGTTGCAGATTAACGGTTGACACACAGGCGTATCTCTATAGAATGCCGCCACACAGACGCGGGATGGAGCAGTCTGGTAGCTCGTCGGGCTCATAACCCGAAGGTCGTCGGTTCAAATCCGGCTCCCGCAACCAAACATCAAAAAAGGCTACTCGAAAGAGTGGCCTTTTTTGTATCTGTTGAAAAAGTCCTTTCGCAACAATGACCTGTCACTGTGTAGCGAAGCGTTCGGGATCTCCAATGCGATGAGTTCAGACTATGCTGATTCGCAGACAGATCCCCCCGACGCCCAATGACATGCCATCGCCGTCAACCGGTGAGAGGCGTTAATATTTGTGATTATTTTTTTCTACAGGGATTGGTAACTTGGCTGGATACCCCCATCCTGTCGCGCACAATCCAAGAGGTGATTGATGCGCGCCAACTCGTCTGATCCACAAGACACCGTCACAGCGACCCAACCGATCAAGGCCGAGCGCCTGCGCTTGCTGGATCTGGCCAGCAAATATCGCCAGCCCATCGGCCTGGCGGTGACGCTGCTGTTGTTCGCTATCGCGCTGATTGCCTGTCGTCATCTGCTGAGCGAACTCGATCTGTACGCTTTGCACGACTCGATTCTTGAAGTCCCTAAACCGGCACTGCTGGGCGCATTGGCGGCGACCGTGGTCGGCTTCATCATTCTGCTGGGGTATGAATGGTCCGCCAGTCGCTACGCGGGCGTGACGCTGGCGCCGCGAATTCTTGCACTGGGGGGCTTCACGGCATTTGCCATCGGCAACGCCATCGGTCTTTCGATGCTCTCGGGGGGCTCGGTCCGCTACCGTTTATATGCACGGCACGGTCTGGGGGCGTCAGATGTCGCTCACATGACGTTATTCGCCAGCCTCTCGCTTGGGTGCGCCCTGCCACCTCTGGCCGCCCTGGCGACCCTCAGCAACCTGCCTGCCGCCTCGGCGGCCCTGGGATTGTCCGAAGGTTTGCTGGGGGGCGTTGCCGCGGCGGTTTTGCTGCTGTTCGGCGTATTGGCCATCGGCATCTACCGCCGTCGCCTGCCGGAACAACCTTCCCCGGATAACCTGCTGGTCAAGGTCGGACGCCGCACCTTACGCCTCCCCGGTCGCCGCCTGACTTTCCTGCAACTGATCATCACCGCACTGGACGTGGCCGCCGCCGCGACCGTGCTCTATTTGTTGCTGCCCGAAGCGCCGTCCTTCGGTGCGTTCCTGCTGGTGTACCTGCTAGCCCTGGCCGCCGGTGTGCTCAGCCATGTGCCCGGCGGGGTCGGCGTATTTGAAGCCATTCTGTTGGCCGCCTTCGCCGACACACTCGGCGCCGCACCACTGGCCGCTGCGTTGCTGCTCTATCGCCTGATCTACGTCGTGCTGCCGCTGCTGGTGGCGTGTGTGCTCCTGTTGATCAACGAAGGCCAGCGTCTGTTTCAGTCGCGCCAATCCCTGAGGGCCGCGTCCGGTCTGGCGGCGCCGATCCTGGCGGTGCTGGTGTTCCTGTCCGGCGTGGTGCTGCTGTTCTCCGGCGTCACCCCGGAAATCGACACCCGGCTGGAACACATCGGCTTTCTGATCCCGCACCGCCTGGTCGACGCCTCGCACTTCGGTGCCAGTCTGGTCGGCGTGCTGTGCCTGTTGCTGGCTCAAGGCCTGCGTCGTCGACTGTCCGCCGCCTGGATGTTGACCACCATTCTATTGCTGGTCGGCGCCCTGCTCTCCCTGCTCAAAGGCTTTGACTGGGAAGAAGCTTGCCTGATGACCCTGACGGCGAGCCTGCTGGGCGTATTTCGCCGCTCGTTCTACCGCCCGAGTCGCCTGACTGAATTGCCGTTCTCGCCGCTCTATCTGGTCTCCAGCCTGTGCGTGCTCGGCGCCTCGATCTGGTTGCTGCTGTTTGCGTACCAGGACGTCCCGTACAGCCATCAACTCTGGTGGCAATTCACCCTCGACGCCGACGCCCCGCGTGGCTTGCGCTCATTGTTGGGGGCCGCCGTCCTGCTGGTGGTCGTGTCGCTGACCTGGTTGCTGCGCACCGCGCGCCCGGTGATTCACTTGCCGACACCTGACGAGCTGGATCGCGCCATAAAGATCCTGATGGCCTCCTCCCAACCGGACGGCGGCCTCGCCCTGACCGGTGACAAGGCGCTGCTGTTTCATCCCAACGACGAGGCGTTCCTGATGTACGCCCGCCGTGGCCGCAGCCTGGTGGCCTTGTACGACCCGATCGGCCCGACCCAGCAACGGGCGGAAATGATCTGGCAGTTCCGCGACCTCTGCGACATCCACCACGCCCGCCCCGTGTTCTATCAAGTGCGCGCCGAAAACCTGCCGTACTACATGGACATCGGCCTGACCGCGATCAAGCTCGGCGAAGAAGCCCGGGTCGACCTGAAGCGTTTTGATCTCGAAGCCAAGGGCAAAGAGATGAAGGACCTGCGTTACACCTGGAATCGCGGGACCCGTGATGGGTTGTCGCTGGAGATCTTTGAACCGGGCCATGCGCCGATGGATGAGCTCAAGGTGATTTCCGATGCCTGGCTGACCGGCAAGAACGTGCGCGAGAAAGGCTTCTCGCTCGGGCGTTTCAGTGACGATTACATCAAGCATTTCCGCGTCGCGGTGATTCGTTTCGAAGGGCGCCCGGTGGCATTTGCCAACCTGCTCGAGACTTACGGCCATGACCTGGCCAGCCTCGACCTGATGCGCGCGCACCCGGACGCGCCCAAGCTGACCATGGAGTTCATGATGGTCGGCCTGATTCAACATTATAAAAATCATGGATACGCGCGTTTCAGCCTGGGCATGGTGCCGCTGTCGGGGTTGCAACCCCGGCGTGGTGCACCGCTGACCCAGCGCCTGGGCTCGATGGTTTTCCGCCGTGGTGAGCAGCTCTACAACTTCCAAGGCTTGCGCCGCTTCAAAGACAAATTCCAGCCTGACTGGGAACCCCGTTATATGGCCGTGCCCGCCGGACTCGATCCGCTGGTTGCCCTGGCCGATACTGCTGCCCTGATTGCGGGCGGCTTGACTGGATTGGTGAAACGCTGATGATTCAACGCTCCTTGCGGTACGTACTGGGCACACTGGTCGTGTTGGCCCTGATTATCGGTGGCGGCTACTGGTACCTGAAGCGCCCGGCCCCCGAACCGACCCTCGAACAGCTGAAGCCGGCTGATGGCACGGCGATGACGCGCGTCATTCCCGGCAACACGCCACGCGCCCAGGTGCTGGTGGCGGTCAATGAAGACCAGAAACTCAGCGACAAACAGTTGATGACCCTGAGCCGCACCGGCTCGGCGCAGATTGTTCAGGTGATCCTGCCCAAGGACTGCCTGCTGCAAAGTCGTGCCCTGCAATCAGGCCTGCGAGAACTCAAAGGCCCGGCGACCCTGGTCAGCGGTATCGGCCCTGGCGCGGTGCTGGCGTGGCGCTGGTTGTCCGAGCAGAAGGACGACAAGGCCCAGGCTGTCTCCGTCGACCTGGCACTGGAAAAACCCGGCTGCACCCACTTGCTGCCAAAAAGTGCCGCTCACGGTCACTGGCTGGTGGCCTGGAACGACAACCCGGACGACACCAGCGCCGGCTTCGTGCGCGATCAAGCCAACGCCGAAACCAGCATCAGCGACTACGACATCAACCTGCCGCAAGTGCTGAACAACGAACTGCGTAAACTCCTGGTCGGCGGCGACAAAGCCGCTGGCGGCCTGCAAATCCCCGTGGTCGAAGTCCCGGCCGGCCAAGCCAAGGACACCGTGACCCTGTTCCTGTCCGGTGACGGCGGCTGGCGTGACCTGGACCGCGACGTCGCGGGCGAGATGGCCAAGATCGGCTACCCGGTGGTCGGTATCGACACTCTGCGCTACTACTGGCAGCACAAGAGCCCGGAGCAAAGCGCCCTGGACCTGGCCGAGCTGATGCAACACTACCGGCAGAAATGGGGCACCAAGCGCTTCATCCTGACCGGCTACTCGTTCGGCGCCGATGTCCTGCCAGCGATCTACAACCGCCTGGAACCCGCAGAACAACAACGCGTCGACGCCATCATCCTGCTCGCCTTCGCCCGCACCGGCAGCTTCGAAATCGAAGTCGAAGGCTGGCTCGGCAACGCCGGCAAAGAAGCCGCCACCGGCCCGGAAATGGCCAAGCTGCCACCGGAGAAAGTGGTGTGCATCTACGGCGAACAAGAAGTCGACGAAAGCGGCTGCACCGACAAGACCGCCGTGGGCGAAGCGATGAAGCTACCGGGCGGCCACCACTTCGACGAGAACTACCCGGCGCTGGCAAAGCGCTTGGTGGACATCATCGAGAAGCGTCAGGCCAAGGGTGAGACGGCTCAGGAGTGATCTGAGGCGCGCCCACGAAAAAGCCCCCGCAGCCGAAAGGCTGCAGGGGCTTTTTTATAGTTACTGATTCAACTGAACACCACAGCCCGCTCCCACAGGATCCACGTGCCGCCTGTGCGGATGCGTCTACCACCCTCGATACTGGCACTTAGTCTTTCCTGGCGAACCGTGTTCTCATATCGTCGTGACAAATTACACTGGCCTGATCAAAACCGGCCAAGCGCTCCGCAGCTGCTGCTTCAACGCAAAGATCATTAATCTCGTCGAGCATTTCCTGATAGGCATCGACATTGATAATGACCGCTGCTGGCTGATTATTTTGGACAATGACCATGCACTCAATGGCACGGCTAGAGATCTCCTTGAGTTTCGTACTGAAGCCCCTGACCATTGCAGTTGTCGATACTGCTTGGACAGCACGCACTGATGATGCCGCCATACTCACCTCTCTCAAATACTGCAAATCTGAACGCGCAGCTCAACGTACCGTTTACTTAACGTGTCGCAATATCGGAAGACGCCCGCGGACCTTGTAGGCAAACTCCGAATCTCGTGTTTGGGCACTTTGCCGCCTTGTTGCGTTTTTCTTCGACGGGATACTCTCCGGACGTCGCTGACCATTCAGCGATCGGGCTTGGAAACCCGTCGGATCACAGCGCAACAGCACCTCCACCTCGATTCCAGACGTTTTAACGACTGCGAACTTGGTGTTATGGCGGCTGTGCGTGGGACGCCTTCGGGCGTGCCGGTTCTATGGTCCCCGGTTTCCAACCTGCGTACAGCCGCCACCCATTCGCTTGGAAACGAACGTGGCGACTCCTCTAATGCTGGAGAATGACCATGACAAAAATTGATTCAACCGCGATCTCAGAATTAAAAACCATAGGCTACACCCCACTCATCTACTGCCCGGATCAGGCGCTATTCAACGTCCGCGCCGGCGTCCCCATCGTTGATGCCTTGTCACAAGCCTCTGACCTGCTGTTCCTCGGCAAATCATTTGCCGAGGATGCTGCCTACGCAAGAGACACCGACCGCCACGCCTGGGCCGCTCACTATCTGACGGCGATGGGCAAAGCCGTGATTGATGATGTTGTGAAGGTGCTGACGCCGCGACCGGCCCGGACGAAGACCGAATCAGAAGAAGGGCTGCCTGAGTGCCAGTAAGCGCACAGACATGAAACACCGCCGCCCCTTGTGGGAGCGAGCCTGCTCGCGAAGGCGTCGTGTCAGCCACTATCAAGGTTGGCTGATACACCGCTTTCGCGAGCAGGCTCGCTCCCACAAGGGACCTTCTTGGCCTTCAGGGCGAGATTCCAGGCACAAAAAAGCCCCCGCTGCCGCACTGGCAACGGGGGCGTTTCAATAGGAGCTTACATCTCGACCTGAGTACCCAGCTCAATCACCCGGTTCAGCGGCAGATTGAAGAAGCGCAAATTGCCATTGGCATTCCTCAACATGAAGGCGAACAGCGCCTCGCGCCAACGGGCCATGCCTTCGAGTTTGGAGGCGATCACCGTCTCGCGGCTGAGGAAGTAGGTGGTGCGCATCGGGCTGAAGTCGAGGTCATCGAGATGGCACAGTTTCAGTGCTTGCGGCACGTCCGGCTCGTCGACGAAGCCGAAGTGCAGGATCACCCGGAAGAACCCTTCGCCGTAGGAATCGACTTCGAAGCGTCGGCTCGACGGTACCCGCGGGATGTCTTCGTAGACCACGGTCAACAGCACCACTTGCTCGTGCAGTACCTGGTTATGCAGCAGGTTGTGCAACAGCGCGTGGGGCACGGCATCCGGGCGTGCGGTCAGGAACACGGCGGTACCCTGCACGCGATGCGGCGGTTGCACGGCGATACTGCTGATGAAAATCGGCAGGGGCAGACCGCCTTCGTCCATGCGCTCCACCAGCAGTTGTTTGCCGCGTTTCCAGGTGGTCATCAGCACGAACAGCGCGATACCGGCAATTACCGGGAACGCCCCGCCCTGAATGATTTTCGGCACGTTGGCGGCAAAGTACAGACCGTCCACCAACAAGAAGCCGAGCAACAGCGGAACAGCGAGCACCGGCGGCCATTTCCACAACAGCAATATCACCGCCGACACCAGGATGGTGGTCATCAGCATTGTGCCGGTTACCGCCACGCCGTAGGCCGAGGCCAGGGCGCCTGAGGACTCGAAGCCCAGCACCAACAGGATCACGCCGACCATCAATGCCCAGTTCACCGCACCGATGTAGATCTGGCCCTGCTCGGCGCTGGAGGTGTGGCGGATGTGCATGCGCGGAATGTAGCCGAGCTGGATCGCCTGACGGGTCAGGGAGAACGCGCCGGAGATGACCGCTTGCGAGGCAATCACCGTGGCCATCGTCGACAATCCCACCAATGGAAGCAACGCCCAGCTTGGCGCCAACAGGTAGAACGGGTTGCGAGCGGCTTCCGGATCACCCAGCAACAGCGCTCCCTGGCCGAAGTAGTTCAGCACCAGCGCCGGCAGCACGAGGATGAACCACGCACGGGCAATCGGCTTGCGCCCGAAGTGGCCCATGTCGGCGTACAGCGCTTCGGCACCGGTCAACGCCAGCACCACCGCGCCGAGGATCGCCACGCCCATGCCCGGATGCTGGGTGAAGAAACGCACGCCCCAGACCGGGTTCAGCGCTTGCAACACTTCCGGGTGCTGCAAGATGCCGTGGACACCCAGTGCACCGAGCGCCACAAACCAGGTGACCATGATCGGCCCGAACAGAATGCCGATGCGCGCGGTGCCGTGGCTCTGAATCAGGAACAGCGCCACCAGCACGACCAAGGACAGCGGCACCACCCAATGGTCGATGCCTTCGAACGCCAGCCCCAGGCCTTCAATCGCCGAGAGCACGGAAATCGCCGGGGTGATCATGCTGTCGCCATAGAACAGCGCCGCACCGATCAACCCACACACCACCAGCAACGCCCGCAACTTCGGATGCCCCGCTGCTGCTCGCCGGGCCAGCGCGGTCAAGGCCATGATCCCGCCTTCGCCCTGGTTGTCGGCACGCAGCACGAACATCATGTATTTGATCGAGACGACCCAGATCAGCGACCAGAAGATCAGCGCCAGGATGCCCAACACGCCGTCATGGTTGACCGGTACGCCATAGCCACCGGAAAACACTTCTTTGAGGGTGTACAGCGGGCTCGTGCCGATATCGCCATAAACCACCCCGACCGCCGCGACCAGCATGCCGATCGGCTTTGCCGCCGAATGCTCGGCACCCGCTGCCTGACTACTTGCCTGCCCCATCCAAAACTCCTACTACTCAGACCCGGACTTCTTATAAGAAGCACTATGCTTTGCCGTGCAGCATGCGCTGTTTTACATGACGTTACAGACGTTTCATTGACTGTAAAAAATCGGTAAAGCGTAAAGGCGCGAAGCATAGCGCAGCACTCGTCGTATTTCCCTGCATAAAGCTGGTCAAGTGCGCGTCTCATCGCTAGAATTGCGCACTTTTTGACCAGAGGCGCAACATAGCGCCCGTCTGTCGCCTTGCCGTCTTCGGCTGGAGGCGTCCCAAATACCGAGGTTAGACATGTCCACCACTCCTGCGCCGGCCAATCCAAAAGTTGGCTTCGTATCCCTGGGTTGCCCCAAAGCACTGGTCGACTCCGAGCGCATCCTTACCCAGCTGCGCATGGAAGGCTATGACGTCGTGTCCACTTACGAGGACGCCGATGTCGTGGTGGTCAACACTTGCGGTTTCATCGACTCGGCCAAGGCTGAGTCCCTGGAAGTGATCGGCGAAGCCATCAAGGAAAACGGCAAGGTCATCGTGACCGGCTGCATGGGCGTCGAAGAAGGCAACATCCGCAAGGTGCACCCGAGCGTGCTGGCCGTGACCGGTCCGCAGCAGTACGAGCAAGTGGTCAACGCCGTGCACGACGCCGTGCCACCGCGCCAGGATCACAACCCGCTGATCGACCTGGTGCCGCCGCAAGGCATCAAGCTGACCCCGCGCCACTACGCCTACCTGAAGATTTCCGAAGGCTGCAACCACAGTTGCAGCTTCTGCATCATCCCGTCGATGCGCGGCAAGCTGGTCAGCCGTCCGGTCGGTGACGTGCTCGACGAAGCCCAGCGCCTGGTCAAGGCCGGCGTCAAGGAGCTGCTGGTGATCTCGCAAGACACCAGCGCCTACGGCGTCGACGTGAAATACCGCACAGGTTTCTGGAACGGCGCGCCGGTGAAAACCCGCATGACCGAACTCTGCGAAGCCCTGAGCACCCTCGGCGTCTGGGTCCGCTTGCACTACGTTTACCCGTACCCGCACGTCGACGAGCTGATCCCGCTGATGGCCGCCGGGAAAATCCTGCCGTACCTGGACATCCCGTTCCAGCACGCCAGCCCGAAAGTCCTGAAAGCCATGAAACGCCCGGCCTTCGAAGACAAGACCCTGGCGCGCATCAAGAACTGGCGGGAGATCTGCCCGGACCTGATCATCCGTTCGACCTTCATCGTTGGCTTCCCCGGCGAAACCGAAGAAGACTTCCAGTACCTGCTGAACTGGCTGACCGAAGCGCAACTCGACCGCGTCGGCTGCTTCCAGTACTCGCCAGTCGAAGGCGCACCGGCCAACCTGCTGGACGCGGCCATCGTGCCGGACGACGTCAAGCAAGACCGTTGGGACCGCTTCATGGCGCACCAGCAGGCCATCAGCTCGGCGCGCCTGCAAATGCGCGTCGGCCGTGAAATCGAAGTGCTGGTAGACGAAGTCGACGAGCAAGGCGCCGTTGGCCGCTGCTTCTTCGATGCCCCGGAAATCGACGGCAACGTGTTCATCGACAACGGCAGCAACCTCAAGCCAGGCGACAAGGTCTGGTGCAAAGTGACCGACGCCGACGAGTACGACCTGTGGGCTGAACAGATCTAAACGCAAAAAATACGAAAAGCCCTGCTCTCTTGACGAGATGCGGGGCTTTTTTAGGTCTATCGTTTTGTGGAAGAAAGGACTCGCACACTCCACGGTAAAAGGGGCAACCGGCCATGCGCCAACATTCGGTCATCCACACGCCGAAACAGAGCGACTACGAAGAACTCACACAAGTCTGGGAAGCTTCGGTGCGCGCCACCCATGACTTTCTGCCGGACAGCTACATTGAATTGCTGAAGAACCTGGTGCTGACCCGCTACCTCGACGCGGTGATGCTGATCTGCACCAAGGACTCGCGCCAGCGCATCACCGGGTTTGCCGGGGTGGCGGCGGGCAAGATCGAGATGCTCTTCATCGACCCGGCCCACCGTGGTCAGGGTTTGGGCAAGCAGTTGCTGCGTTACGCCATGGAACACCTGAACGCCAACGAGCTGGACGTCAACGAGCAGAATCCGCAGGCCTTGGGGTTTTACTTCAAGCAGGGGTTCGAAGTGATTGGTCGTTCGGAGGTCGATGGCATGGGTCAGCCTTATCCGTTGCTGCACATGCGTTTGCGCCAGGCGCAACAAAAGACGCGCAACGGCTGACACAACATGAAACCCTTGTGGGAGCGAGCCTGCTCGCGAAAGCGGTCTATCAATCGACATTGATGTTGAAGCTGAAGACGCTTTCGCGAGCAGGCTCGCCCCCACATTAAAAGCACCTGCGGCAAATGGAGCCGGGATTAACCAGCGCCCAGCAGGTACAATGCCCACCCCTTTTTTGTTACGGCCCTGTCATGACTGACCCGATTCGTCTCTCCAAACGCCTCATCGAACTCGTCGGCTGTTCCCGTCGGGAGGCTGAGCTGTTCATCGAGGGCGGCTGGGTCACCGTGGACGGTGAAGTCATCGACGAGCCGCAATTCAAGGTCGACACCCAGAAAGTCGAGCTCGACCCCGAGGCCAAGGCCACTGCGCCGGAACCGGTGACCATCCTGCTGAACGTGCCCGTGGGCATGGACGCGGAAACTGCAATGGCGACCATCAGCGCCGAGACCCTGAGCGAAGAACACCGCTTCAGCAAACGTCCGCTCAAGGGTCACTTCCTGCGCCTGACCGCCAGCACCGACTTGCAGGCCAACGCCAGCGGTCTGCTGGTGTTCACCCAGGACTGGAAGATCCTGCGCAAGCTCACCGCCGACTCCGCCAAGATCGAACAAGAATATGTCGTCGAGGTAGAAGGCGACATGGTGGCTCACGGCCTCAACCGCCTGAACCACGGCCTGACCTACAAAGGTAAGGAACTGCCGCCGGTCAAAGCCAGCTGGCAGAACGAAAACCGCCTGCGTTTCGCGATGAAGAACCCGCAACCGGGCGTGATCGCCCTGTTTTGCCAGGCCGTTGGCCTGAAGGTCGTCGCCATCCGCCGCATCCGCATTGGCGGCGTGTCCATCGGCAAAGTGCCGTTGGGGCAATGGCGCTACCTGTCCGGCAAAGAGAAGTTCTGAGACTTTTCACGCCGCCACACATTCCGGCGCCGCTGTTTACGCGGCGCCCACTGCTGAATATCAGGATTGCACACCATGATTCATAACGACGTACTGCGCAGCGTGCGCTACATGCTCGACATCAGCGACAAGAAAGTCATCGAGATCATCAAGATCGGCGGCATGGACGTGTCCCTGGAAGACCTGCTGACCTACCTCGACAAGAAAGAGGAAGACGAGGAAGGCTTCGTGCGCTGCCCGGACGAAGTCATGGCGCACTTCCTCGACGGCCTGGTGATCTTCAAGCGCGGCAAGGACGAAAGCCGTCCGCCGCAGCCGATCGAAGTGCCGGTGACCAACAACATCATCCTGAAGAAACTGCGCGTGGCCTTCGAACTCAAAGAAGACGACATGCACGCGATCCTCAAGGCGTCCGAGTTCCCGGTGTCCAAGCCTGAGCTGAGCGCACTGTTCCGCAAGTTCGGCCACACCAACTATCGCCCGTGCGGCGACCAGTTGCTGCGCAACTTCCTCAAGGGCCTCACTCTTCGAGTGAGAGCGTAAAGCAGCTGCAAGCTACAAGCCGCAAGCGGATGGTGTCTAGCTTGTAGCTTGTAGCTTGTAGCTTGTAGCTTGTAGCTTGAAACTTGCAGCTGGGCCGTATGGCCCCTCATTCCTCGCAAAAATAGTGGCTCCGCTTCTGGCGGCTGACGACTAGGGTGTATTGACCCTCAGCTCTCAGGATTCGCCATGCACCCGTACTTTTCCCTGCAAGGCCGCACCGCTCTGGTGACCGGTGGCACCCGTGGTATCGGCAAAATGATCGCCAAGGCGTATGTCGAGGCCGGCGCCACCGTGTACGTCTGTGCCCGGGATGCCGAAGCGTGTCAGCAAACGGCTGACGAGTTGAGCGCCCTGGGAACCTGCCATGCCGTGGCCGCCAATCTGGCGACCGAAGAAGGCGTGCAGCACTTGGCCATGCGGCTGGGCGAGCAAATCAGTCATCTGGACATTCTGGTGAACAACGCCGGCACCACATGGGGCGCTCCGCTGGAAAGCTATCCGGTCAAGGGCTGGGAGAAGGTCATGCAGCTTAACGTGACCTCGGTGTTCAACTGCATCCAGCAGTTTTTGCCTTTGCTGCGCAAGGCGGGTTCAGAGGCGAATCCGGCGCGGATCATCAACATCGGTTCGGTGGCGGGGATTTCGTCCTTTGGCGAACAGGCGTATGCCTACGGGCCGAGCAAGGCTGCCCTCCATCAACTGTCGCGGATTCTGGCGCGGGAGCTGGTGAGCCAGCACATCAACGTCAACGTGATTGCGCCGGGGCGCTTCCCGAGCAAGATGACGCAGCACATTGGTAACGATGAGCAAGCGCTGGCGGAGGATACGGCGCTGATTCCGATGAAGCGCTGGGGCCGGGAGGAAGAGATGGCGGCGCTGGCAATCAGTCTGGCAAGTACGGCGGGGGCTTATATGACCGGGAATGTTATTCCGCTGGATGGTGGGTTCAGTCTCTGAGATTGGCGGTGCGGCCTTCGCGGGCAAGCCTCGCTCCTACAGGTTCTTTGGCGTACACAAACGCCGTGTTCGCTCGATAACCCAGTAGGCGCGAGGCTTGCCCGCGAAGAGGCCCGCTCAGTCACCCCCCGCCTTGAGGCCCGCCGGGTTATCATGCCCGCCCCATCCCGCCTCGACCCAGACCATGACCTACAGCGTTTCCCCCATCGGCTTCGTGCGCTCCTGCTTCAAGGAGAAGTTCGCCATCCCGCGCCAGCCTCAGCTGGCCCCGGCCGCTCGTGGCGTGCTGGAACTGGTGGCGCCGTTCGATCAGGGCGATGCGGTGCAAGGTCTCGAGCAGGTCAGCCACGTCTGGCTGCTGTTCCTGTTTCATCAGGCCCTGGAAGAGAAGCCACGCCTGAAAGTCCGCCCCCCTCGCCTGGGCGGCAACAAATCCATGGGCGTGTTCGCCACCCGTGCGACACATCGGCCCAATGGCATCGGCCAATCCGTGGTGAAACTGGACAAGGTCGAAGCCAATCGGTTGTTTATCTCCGGTATCGACCTCTTGGACGGCACGCCGGTTCTCGACATCAAACCCTACGTGCCTTACGCCGACATCATCGACAGCGCCTCCAACAGCATCGCCAGCGCCGCGCCGCAGTTGATTCCTGTGCGGTGGACGGAGACAGCGCTGCAACAAGCTCACGAGCACGCTCAGCGCCTCGGCGAGCCGTTGGTTGCCCTGATTGATCAATGCCTGGCACAAGACCCACGTCCGGCGTACCAGACGCCGACACCTGAGCGGGAATATGGAGCGCAGTTCTGGGATCTGGATGTGCGCTGGCATTATCCCGAGGCGGGCGTCATCCGCGTCCTGGAAGTCATTCCCGCAAAAACCTGAACGCCAGAAACCACTGTGGGAGCGAGCCTGCTCGCGATAGCGGTGTGGCAGTCGGCAATAATGCTGACTGATACACCGCTATCGCGAGCAGGCTCGCTCCCACAGGGAAAGCAAAGCCGTCAGGCGTTGTGCTTACTTCTCGACGAACGCACGCTCGATCAGGTAATCACCCGGCTCGCGCATCCGCGGCGAAACTTTCAGGCCGAAGCTGTTCAACACTTCGCTGGTCTCGTCGAGCATGCTCGGGCTGCCGCACAGCATGGCGCGGTCGTCCTGCGGGTTGATCGGTGGCAGGCCGATGTCGCTGAACAGCTTGCCACTGCGCATCAGATCGGTCAGGCGACCTTCGTTCTCGAACGGCTCGCGGGTCACGGTCGGGTAGTAGATCAACTTGTCACGCAACGCCTCGCCGAAGAACTCGTTCTGCGGCAGATGTTCGGTGATGAACTCGCGGTAAGCGACTTCGTTGACGTAACGCACGCCGTGGCACAGGATCACTTTTTCGAAACGCTCGTAGGTTTCCGGGTCCTGGATGACGCTCATGAACGGCGCCAGGCCAGTACCGGTGCTGAGCAGGTACAAATGTTTGCCAGGCTTCAAGTCATCCAGCACCAGGGTGCCGGTAGGCTTTTTGCTGATGATGATCTCGTCGCCTTCCTTCAGATGCTGCAACTGGGAAGTCAGCGGGCCATCAGGCACCTTGATGCTGAAGAACTCGAGATGCTCTTCCCAGTTCGGGCTGGCAATCGAGTAAGCGCGCATGAGCGGCCGGCCGTTGGGCTGTTGCAGGCCGATCATCACGAACTGACCGTTCTCGAAGCGCAGGCCCGGATCGCGGGTGCACTTGAAGCTGAACAGAGTGTCGTTCCAGTGATGAACACTGAGGACACGCTCGTGGTTCATGTTGCTCATGTACGTGGGACTCCTGGAGATTTTGCCTGCGCCGCTGATGTGCGCAATTGCATCGCATTCTAATGGCAGCGACAATATCTGTTAAATGGATTATTAAGATAAGGGTTATCGGTTATATAGATATGCGATTTACTCTCCGTCAACTTCAAGTATTCGTCGCCGTCGCCCAGCAGGAAAGCGTATCCCGTGCTGCCCTGACGCTCAACCTTTCGCAATCGGCGGCGAGCACCTCGATCACCGAGCTAGAGCGTCAGTGCAGCTGCCAGCTGTTCGACCGCGCCGGCAAACGGCTGAGCCTTAACGCCCTCGGCAAACAGCTATTGCCACAAGCTGTGGCGCTGCTCGACCAGGCCAAGGAAATCGAAGACCTGCTCAACGGCAAGTCCGGTTTCGGCTCCCTGGCCGTCGGCGCGACCCTGACCATCGGCAATTACCTGGCCACCCTGCTGATCGGCAGCTTCATGCAGCGCCATCCGGAAAGTCAGGTGAAGCTGCACGTGCAGAACACTGCCAACATCGTGCAGCAAGTCGCGCACTATGAAATTGATCTGGGTCTAATCGAAGGCGATTGCAGTCATCCAGACATCGAGGTGCAGAGCTGGGTCGAGGATGAGCTGGTGGTGTTCTGCGCGCCGCAGCATCCGCTGGCCCAGCGTGGCAGCGCGAGCATGGAAGAACTGACCCACGAGGCCTGGATTCTGCGGGAACAAGGCTCTGGCACGCGGCTGACCTTTGACCAGGCCATGCGTCATCATCGCAGCGCGCTGAATATCCGACTGGAGCTGGAACACACCGAAGCGATCAAGCGCGCGGTGGAATCAGGCCTGGGGATTGGCTGTATTTCGCGTCTGGCGCTGCGCGATGCATTCCGCCGCGGCAGTCTGGTGCCGGTGGAGACACCGGATCTGGACTTGGCGCGGCAGTTCTATTTCATCTGGCACAAACAGAAATATCAGACCTCGGCGATGCGCGAATTCCTCGACCTGTGCCGCGCGTTCACCGCCGGGGTTCAGCGCAGCGACGAGATCGTGCTGCCCAGCATCGCTTAAAGCAGAATCACCGCCCACACCAGCCCGATCATGCTCAACGCCACGAATTGAGCGGCGCTGCCCATGTCCTTGGCGTTCTTGGACAGCGGGTGCAACTCAAGGGAAATGCGGTCGATGGCCGCTTCCACTGCCGAATTCAGCAGCTCGACGATCAACGCCAACAGGCAGACCGCGATCAGCAATGCCTGCTCGACACGACTGACGTTCAGAAAGAACGAAAGCGGGATCAGGATGACATTGAGCAACACCAGCTGCCGAAAAGCCGCTTCACCGGTGAAGGCTGCGCGCAGGCCATCCAGCGAGTAACCGGAAGCGTTGAGAATGCGTTTGAGGCCGGTTTGGCCTTTGAAAGGTGACATAGAGTGGGCAACTGACCAAAAAGGAGTGGGAAAGCTAGATCAACCAAAGTCAAAAAAGCGTGAAGATGCCAACGCTTAGTGGCTTGAAATTGACTCAAGTTGTTGCAGAAGCAACGCCGCCTGGGTGCGAGTGCGCACATTCAGCTTGCGGAATATAGCCGTAACATGCGCCTTGATCGTCGCTTCGGAAACGCTCAACTCATAAGCAATCTGCTTGTTCAGCAGCCCTTCACAGACCATGGTCAGCACCCGGAACTGTTGAGGTGTCAGGCTGGCAAGGCCTTCACTGGCTGCCTTGGCTTCAGCGGAAACACTCACGGCTTCGAACGCCTGAGGCGGCCAGAACACATCGCCATCGAGCACCGCTCGCACGGCTTTCTGGATGACGCTCAGGTCACTGGATTTGGGAATGAAGCCGCTGGCGCCGAATTCACGGGACTTCACCATGATCGAGGCCTCTTCCTGAGCCGACACCATCACCACCGGGATCTGCGGGTATTGACCGCGAAGCAGCACCAGCCCGGAAAAACCGTAGGCCCCCGGCATGTTGAGGTCGAGCAGTACCAGGTCCCAGTCAGACTTTTCGTCCAGCCGGGTTTCCAGTTCGGCAATGCTTGCCACTTCCACCAGACGGACATCCGGACCCAGGCCCAGGGTCAACGCTTGATGCAGGGCGCTACGAAAAAGAGGGTGGTCATCGGCAATCAGGATTTCGTATGTGGCCATTTTTCTAATGATCCTGTTTTCAAACAACTCAAGGCACAGCCACGGAGCTGCACCAGCAGGGCACGTTCAACGCCAATTACGTGGCTATCACGCAAAGAATACGGCGTATCAAACTTTGGCCGCGCCCTAATCGGCGCCAAGCATGCCCAGCGAAACCGGGGTGGTCAAGGTGCATGGCCGGTACAGTTCTTTGCAGTATGGGCGACAATCAGCAGGCCACCGGCGCCGCGTTCTGCACGAAAGGCATCAGTTCGGTGTGGGCCGGCGTTGCCACGTTCATGTCCAGCTGATGTTTCGCATCAAGGTAATGCTGGCTGAACACGTCGAAATAAGCGTCCAGCGCCGAGGCCGCCTCGGTATCGCCCGCCAGATCAAGGCACAGTGCCGCCACTTCGGCGGTGCACAAGTGCTCGCTGCGGGTCGAGCGGCGCAACCGGTACCGTGACAGCTTCTCGGGCAACAGGCTCAGAATCGGCAACCGATCAAAGTAAGGGCTTTTGCGGAAAATCTTCCGGGCTTCGGTCCAGGTCGCATCGAGCAGAATAAACAATGGCCGCTTGGTGCTATCGGCTTCGACCGTGTTCGTCACTCGCTCAGGCTCGACGTACTCACCCGGAAAGACCAGATACGGTTGCCATTGCGGGTCGGCCAGCAATGCCAGCAACTGCGGATCCGTTTCCGTGCGTGACCAGATAAAGGCATGGTTGTCGCGCACCACATCGGCGATCAGCCAACCGGTGTTGCTCGGCTTGAACACTTCTTTGTTAGTCATGATCAGGCACACGCCGGAGCGGGCCTCAACCTGCGGACGCCAGGCGCACAGGCAGTGACTCTCGATCACGCGGCAGGCACGGCAACGCGGCGCCCTCCAGCCACGGGCCTGGATCGGCTTGATGCCCTCCTCCTCTCGCTCGTCGCGCAAGCGGGCGACGGCGTTTGCAGCAAAGGTTGGGGTTACAGGGCTCATCGCAGGCAGCACCGGAGGGGAAATCGACACGAATAACGCTCGGCAAGTCAGAAAGTGGCGGCAGTTTATCAGAGCGGCCGGCGCAAGCCTGTACCGTCCAGGCCTCGTCCCCTATAATTCGCCGCCACTGAACGCACAGTCATGTGACGGGTCGAACCATCAGTCACTGAACCAGGAGAGTTTCATGCTGCGCCTTATCGTTCCCACCGCTGCCATTTTGCTGGCGTCGTCCTTCAGCGCTCAGGCTGCGTCCTTGAGTGAGCAGAATCTCAACAGAGAACTGCGAAACGTCGCCACACAAAGCAGTGTCGGTACTCCACGGGCGATCAACGAAGACATTCTTGATCAGGGCTACACCGTTGAAGGCAACACGCTGATCAACCACCTGAGTGTACAAAGCAGCCACGCCAACAAGATGCGCGCCGACCCCAAAGCCGTGTATTTCCAGCTGGGCGCCTCTGTGTGCAACAACCCATCGTTCCGTAAACTGATGGCCAAGGGCGCAGTCATGCGCTACGACTTCACTGAAGTGAAGACCAATCGCTCGGTCGGTTCCGCCAGCTATCAGGAATCGGATTGCCCGAAAGCAGCACCGGCCAAGAAGAAGTAATCATCGGGAATTGGCGCGCCGCTGTTCATCCTCGGCGCGCAGTTCTGCCACCAACGCCTGCAAGTATCGCGAACGCCGCTCGGCGCCTTCCAGACGCCGGCAACACTCCTCCTCAAGACTCAAATGATTGGTCTCGGCGGATGACTTCAGTAATCGATACAGATGCGTATCGATTTCCAGAATGACTCTGGCCATAGCTTCCAGCCTCCCTGCACCTCGCCCCTTTTTGAGCGAAAAATCCTTAAACCGCTTGAACCGTGCGCCCTGCCTTTGACGCAAAGTTGTCGTGTCATGCCTGTAACTTAGTAAATCAGAGCGCGAGGCCTGCGGCTTGCGTTCGGACGAACGGTGAATTCACCTTGCAAATCGTCAATAAGCGGTTGCCAGGAAAGACTTTGCGGCGCAATGATCAAGGCAGCGAGAATCTCTGCAAGGGTCTAGATTCAGAGTGTTCACGATCACTTTTCAGGGCAGGAAAGGGGCTGCCCATCGCGTGTCTTGTTGTGCGAACGTTTCTTTCATCCAAGGGAAAAACAGAGCCTGTATGGACGACTCGAACCGAGTCGAGTGGAGCGCCCAGGCATGGGCTTGGGCAGACAGCGACACATGAAGTGTCGCGGCGCTGACGACTGTTTTGTCGGTGCCAAGGGTTCTGTGCAGAAGGAGAAGTTGAATGCCTTACCAACCGAATGACCTCCTGAGCCGTCATTTCGAAGAAAGCGGCCACGACCTCATCAGCAAGGTCGAAGAGCAACTCAACCTGGTTTCACCCAACAGCCCCAACACTCCGATTTACCGCGACATGATCCTGACCGTGCTGCGCATGGCCCAGGAAGACCACAACCGCTGGAACGCCAAGATCACCCTGCAAACCCTGCGCGAACTGGAGCATGCCTTTCGCGTGCTCGAACAGTTCAGGGGGCGACGCAAGGTCACGGTTTTCGGCTCGGCGCGCACACCGATCGAACACCCGCTGTATGGCCTGGCCCGGGAACTCGGCGCGGCGCTGGCCCGCTCGGACCTGATGGTCATCACCGGTGCCGGTGGCGGCATCATGGCGGCGGCCCATGAAGGTGCCGGCCTGGAACACAGCCTGGGGTTCAATATCACCCTGCCCTTCGAGCAGCATGCCAACCCCACGGTTCAGGGCACCGCCAACCTGCTGCCCTTCCACTTCTTTTTTACCCGCAAGCTGTTCTTCGTCAAGGAAGCCGATGCGCTGGTCCTGTGTCCAGGTGGTTTCGGCACCCTGGATGAAGCACTCGAGGTGTTGACGTTGATTCAGACCGGCAAAAGCCCATTGGTGCCGGTAGTGCTGCTGGATGCGCCGGGCGGCAAGTTCTGGCAAGGCGCGCTGGACTTCATTCATCATCAACTGGAGGAAAATCGCTATATCCTGCCCACCGACATGAAGCTCGTGAGCCTGGTCTACAGCGCCGAAGAAGCGGTAGAGCAGATCAATCAGTTCTACGGCAACTTCCACTCCAGTCGCTGGCTCAAGCATCAGTTCGTGGTCCGCATGAACCACAAACTCAGCGACCAGGCGCTCGAACACATGCAGGAAGCGTTCGCCGACCTGTGCCTGAGCGATCACTTTCATCAGCACGCCTATAGCGGCGAGGAGCACGATGAAGCGCAGTTCAGTCATCTGGCGCGACTGGCCTTCAACTTCAACGCCAGGGATCATGGCCGCCTGCGGGAATTGGTGGACTATATCAACCTGCCGGAAAACTGGGCCGACTCCAAACCCCAGGCGCAACAGCGCACGCGAGAGCCGTCCAAGGTGACGTGAGGCAAAATCGAGGCAAAAAAAAACGGCCCGCTATCGAAATAGCGGGCCGTTTTTACTCAATCATCCATTCCCCGACCGCTGAACAAGCGGCCGATCATTTCCATGGAATATCCCCGATAACTCAGGAAACGCCCTTGCTTGGCACGTTCCCGAACGTCTATCGGCAGATGCCCGGCAAATTTGCGCCGCCAGGTATCTTCCAGTTGCTCCTGCCAATTGATACCGCTCTCGCGCAAGGCGAGTTCGATGTCGTTACGTTGCAGGCCGCGCTGACTCAGTTCTTCACGAATACGCAAAGGGCCGTAGCCGGAGCGAGCACGGTAGGAAACGAAGCTTTCGAGGTAACGGGCTTCGGACAGCAGGCCCTCTTCCGTCAAACGGTCGAGTGCTGTGTCAATCATTTCAGGGAGAGCACCGCGCTGACGCAGTTTACGCGTCAGCTCGACTCGACCGTGCTCGCGTCGTGCGAGCAGGTCCATGGCGGTTCGCCGCACTGCGACGAGTGTATCGAGTACGGCGGTCATCGGATCAATCAGATATCAGCGTCAGCCAGGTCATCAGCCGTCTCTTTGACTGGCGATGCTTTGACGTCCGGCGCCGGGGTCAGCAACTTGTCACGCAGTTGCTTCTCGAGCTTGGCGGCAATTTCCGGATTGTCTGCCAGGAACTTGGCCGAGTTGGCCTTGCCCTGACCGATCTTGGTGCCTTCATAGGCATACCAGGCGCCGGACTTCTCAACGAAACCGTGCAGCACGCCCAGGTCGATCATCTCGCCGTTGAGGTAGATGCCCTTGCCGTAAAGAATCTGGAACTCGGCCTGACGGAACGGCGAAGCCACCTTGTTCTTCACGACTTTGACGCGGGTTTCGCTACCGACGACTTCATCACCTTCTTTCACCGCGCCGGTACGACGGATGTCCAGACGAACCGAGGCGTAGAACTTCAACGCGTTACCACCGGTGGTGGTTTCCGGGCTGCCAAACATCACGCCGATTTTCATACGGATCTGGTTGATGAAGATTACCAGGCAGTTGGCGTTCTTGATGTTACCGGTGATTTTACGCAGCGCCTGGGACATCAGACGGGCTTGCAGGCCCACGTGCATGTCACCCATTTCGCCTTCGATTTCAGCCTTCGGAACCAGCGCGGCCACGGAGTCGACGATGATCACGTCAACCGCGTTGGAACGCACCAGCATGTCGGTGATTTCCAGGGCTTGCTCGCCGGTGTCCGGCTGGGAAACCAGCAGGTCGTCGACGTTGACGCCCAGTTTGCCGGCGTACTCAGGGTCGAGGGCGTGTTCGGCGTCGACGAATGCGCAGGTCGCGCCGGCTTTTTGAGCCTGGGCGATCACCGACAGCGTCAGCGTGGTTTTACCGGAGGATTCAGGACCGTAGATTTCAACGATACGACCTTTTGGCAGACCGCCAATGCCGAGCGCGATGTCCAGACCCAGAGAGCCAGTGGAGATAGCCGGGATCGCCTGACGGTCCTGATCGCCCATACGCATTACGGCACCCTTGCCGAATTGACGTTCGATCTGACCCAGGGCCGCAGCCAAGGCTTTCTTCTTGTTGTCGTCCATTAAAGTCCTCACGTAATCAATAAGGCCTGACGGCCAACACCTGTATAAGTAGCCAGTATTATTCCACAGCGTTTCAGGATCGCCTACCCCTGATTTGAGATTTCTCCAGCGGCATGACGCAGCAGCCCCTCTAGCGCGGCCTTAACCGTTTGTCGGCGGACCTCATCGCGGTTACCGGCGAAGTGCTGCACCTCGCTGAACACCTGCTCACCGACGCCCCAGGCCAGCCAGACCGTGCCGACCGGTTTGTTCGGCGAACCGCCATCGGGGCCGGCAACACCGCTGACCGCCACGGCAAAATGCGCCTGACTTTTTTCCTGAGCGCCGCGAACCATCGCCTCGACCACCTCGCGACTGACGGCGCCGACCGTTTCGAATAATTCGGGAGGCACGTTCAACTGCTCCGTTTTCTGTCGGTTGGAATACGTCACATAACCGGCCTCGAACCACGCCGAACTCCCCGGAATGCGAGTGATCGCCTCTGAGATGCCGCCGCCGGTACACGACTCGGCTGCGGCGACGTGGGCATTCAGAACCTGCAAGCGCCTGCCAAGTTCAGCGGCCAGTTGAGTGATTTCTTTCACGGTCATCTCCTGAGCGAGCGGAATGAGCACTACCGTACACGAGCAGATTGCGCTTGCAAGGCACAGGATCGGTCAAAATGTTATCGAGCGATGGCTCTGACATAGGCCTGGCAAGCCTGCAAGGCAATCAGTCCGCTGTCGCCGGCATCGGTGATGGCGATAATTCGTTGAGCATGCGCCGGGTCAAGTCGGGCTCGCGGGGCGCCATTATCCAGGCTGCGGGTGCTGGCGGAGTCTGGCACTGAATTGCCTGAGGCAACGTCGCCGGCATCGAGGAGGACTGACAAGCGCACATCAGCAGTGGCAAGACGATCGCGCAGGCGACCTTGATCACGTTGGGCATCGCTAAGCGCTCGGTAATGGGTTTGTTCGCTGGCCGACAGACGCTGCTCCAGCGCCAGACGCTTGTCCTGCTCGGCCTGTTGCTGCGTGGCGGCGGCCAGCGTCAGCCGGTTCAGCGCCTCAGCGTGCAGCCGGGCCTGTTCCGCGAGTTGACGGCCATAGCGCCAATCCTGAAAGTGCCAGGCCAGCGCCGCCGATCCGCCGGCCAGCACTGCCAGTAACACAACAAGGCCTATTGCCCGGTAAGAAATCGGGATCAGACCGAAGGCTGACATAGCACCGCCCTCGCCCGCGCCCACAGCTGCAGACGATCTTGCAGACCGTTAAGCCCACCGTTTATGCGCCGGGTGATGCTGTTGAACTGATCGCGGTCGGCCAGTTCATTGAGGCCGTTTTGCTCCCAGAACCACGCGGCTGATTCGGCGGCCCATTGGGGTTGTTCCAATAGCTGCGGAACAAACACCAAGCGATCATCGCCGAACAGTCCGAGGCTGCATTGGAGGTAGTTGTCACGACCGGTGATCTGGATCAGGCCTCGGCCGCGGTATTTTTGGCCGTCGCCGTCGAGCGCAGGCGTATTTCCCAAACGTGCGGCCAACGTGCCGGTGTCGTACTTGCTGAGGTATTGATTACTGCCCAACTCTCGTACGTATTGCAATTGTCCCGACTCGTGCCCGACTTGTGCCAGAAACGCGGCGATACGTTTGGGTGTATTGATGTTGAATCGCCCCATGGCGATGTTGAGACTGGAAATAAAAACGCCCGCTTGCTGGCGGGCGTTGGGCAGGATGCTTTGCAACATGTGTTGAGTAACCGACATGATCCCCCCAGAGAGAGAATGGAAAACAGCGTTGATGTGATTGGGTTGGCGCATTCACGAATCGAGCAAGGTCGTCAGGCCTTGGCGTCCAGGCAGGTTGCCTCGATCGAGCAGCGATAACTTTTCTCCCGACTGCCGCTGGCGGTCACCTTGTCGATCGACCAGCGACCGCGCATGAAATCCGGCCAGGTGGGATCCAGCAGTACGACGCCTTCGGCGGACAATCCGGGATTGCCCGGGCACTCGATCGTCACCTTGAGGGCTTCACGCAGCATCCGGCGGACCTCGCCCTCTCCGGCAGCCCGGGCATCGCCTGCACTCTGGTAGCGCTGGCGCATCGTCTTGAACGGCGCGATGCCGCTCTCTACCTCCTGCACTTTGCCGGCGGCCGCGTCCCACCAACCGGTTTTGCAACCCTGATATTTCGCCCGGGCAGTTTCCACCAACACTGCAGAGATAAAGGCGTTATCGCCCGGGTGATTGTTGGTCGTCACCGACAGCTTTATGTTCGGTAGAACTTTGCCCGACAAAGATTTCACCTGACCGCGCCGCGCCAACACATACAGTTCGTTGATCGGCTTGGCGACGGCGTCATGAAGGTGAGCCAGCCGGGTCAGAAAACCCATGTCCGTTTCGTTGGACTGATCAATGTGTTCGATTCGGATCAGCGCCAGCTCGGGTGCGACGCGAGGCGAAAACCCGTGCCTGGACGTCAATTGGCGAAACAGCGCACCCAACGTCGTCGGACCATGGCTGACCGATCGACGCTGCTTGAAACCGGTCAGGTCCGCCGCACTGAACGGCGCCGCCGTGGCCACCAGCGTCAGACGCAACGGGAACAGCGTCGGTGTACGTCGTGTAACGACGAACTCGCCTTTGTCCACCAGTCCCGACTCCCGATAACCGACCCGCAGGCCGATCTTCCCGCCCAGGTCCGGCAAGCCTTCAATCCCGTCCAGACTGAGGATCAGCGTCAAACTATCGGACTCGATTCCCGCCGCATCGACGTGCTGCCAGGAGAGCAATCGTTCGTTAAGCAGCGCAGCGTTGGCGCCATAAATTTCCACCGCGGGGGTGAATCCCAGTGACATGTTGCCTCCTTAATCCCAGGCCGAAACCGGCGTGGGTGCAACGGGTTTTACATCCAGTTCCGGCAGGACCACCCACACCCCCGCCGGCAACACTGCAGCGTATTCGGCCAGCCCCGGATTGAGCCGCCAGAGCGCTTCCTCGACGGCGTCGTCACAACGCCCGAGCTCGCGGTAGAGCAACAGATTCACCGAATCACCGGCAATACTTCGAACCCTATGCATTGGCGACCTCCATCAGCTCGATCGTCCAGTCGACCACCATCGCGGTACCGTCATCGATGATGTTGTTTTGGGTTTCGGACACATCGTTGATCCGCCACAAGCCCCAGTTACGACCAATGCCGTCAACCAATGGCAAAGGGATGCGCAGCGCCTGCAAGGCACGCAGTTCATCGAGCCGATTCATGGCGGTCGCGTACATTGATTTGCCCGAAATCGTCAGGGTTTGCAGGCCTTGGCCGATCTGGCTGGACTTGGGTTTGCTGGTGAGAATGTCGATGTTCGTCCAGCCACCGCTCGACTTGTGCACCAGGGCGCTGTAGGCGAAGTTTCTGGACAGGCCAAAAATGAAACTGCCCAGGACCATTTGCTGGCGCATTACGTACCTCCGTCGGTCAGGGCCGCGTCACTTCGCACAGAGAGCGGATTGATCATCATCGGCATAAACTCGCCGTTGAACTGCATACGCAGATTCGCCATGATTTTCTGAGTCAGTCGATCAGAGTCCGTCGGATCGGCACCGGTGATCTGGATGACGGGCGAGTAGTTGAACTGCCGGTTGTCCATGGGGTTGCTGGTCAGGTCCTTGCTGACCTGGTCCGGAGACCGAAGCCGGTCAACCTCGGTGTAGAGGGACTCACCAAGCATTTCCCCGCCCTCACTGCCGACGTAGGACCCGATCAGGCCGCCCACCAACGCTCCAATTGCAGTGCCCACAACCGGGACCGGGATGAAACTGCCGATCACCGCGCCGGCAGCAGCGCCCGCATAACCGCCGGCCAAACCGCCGACACCCGATCCGAGAGCACCGGACGCGGCTTTGTAATCACCCGCCAGCAGCGCTTTAATGCCGTCGTAACTCGTACTGGCGACCGCCATGGGAGCGCCCAGCCGACCGGTGAAGGTCTTGGCTCTGGCCATGGAAGTGACCAGTCGACTGCGCATCGCAGGACGTGGGGCTTTGATGTCAGCAGCACCCTGTGGTTTCTGTTTACCGTTGTTGTCTGGCGTACCGTCGCCTGTCTTTCTCTGGTCTTGACCAACGACCTCATCACTTCTCGGCGGCTTGATCGCAGCGTCCGGTTTAAGCAGTTCTGTTTTTGCAGGAAGAAACAATTGACGTGAGCTTGTTCATGATCGCCCCGCGAAACGGGGTCGCAAGCGCTGCACCCAGCAAGGACAATCCGGCGATGACTTTCGGGAATGTCTCAACCACCGAACTGAGGCCGCTGACCACTAGATCGGCGCTGACCATCGCGAGATCCGTAATAGGCGCCACTGCGTTACCGAGCCCCGTATTGAGACGGGTCCAGCTTGCGTCCAGCGCACTCCAGCGTGCTTGCGAGGTATTGCCACGGGCGTCGGCAGTCTCTGCCATTGAGCCTTTGCTCTTATCGGACGCCACCGTAAACGCGGTGTTCAGGTCCTGGGGGCTCTTCAGCAACTCGCGGATGCCGACATCGCCCTCAAACAGCGTCTTGATCAATGCACTCTGTTGCTCGGCTGGCTTGCTACTCAGCACCGCCAGCACTTCCTTGATCGCTCCCGATGCGTCCGTGCGCATCCTGCTGGTCAGTGCCCCCGGCTCGATATCGAGCTCGGCCCAGGCAGCCCGTTGCTCAGGTGTAGCCGTGTCGCCCTTGCCGAACGCCGTGCCCAGCGTCTTCAGCGATGCCCCGGCGCCGTCCTTGCTCACCGAAGCGCTCAGCAGGGCCGCTGCGATTGCAGCCACATGCTCGGGCTTCATGCCCGCCGCCAGACTCGTCTCGCCGCCGTTTTTCACCACCGAACCGATGTCTGCTGCCGTGGCCTTCAAATCGACCCTGGCACCAAGGCGGTTGGCCGCGTCGCCCAGGTCGAGGCTTTTTGCCCGATCAAGTTTCAACGAGCTATGCCAACCGGCCATCAACTCGCCGGCCTCCTTGGCGTCAATCTTGTACGCAGATGCCATGATGCCGATGTCGCGAGCGAAATCCGTCAGCACTTGCGGAACGTCATCCGAGTTGACGTTTTTGACCAGCCCCTCATTGACCGCTGCCAGTTGCACCTGCACCAACTGCACACCCGTCGTACCACTGGCGGAGGTACGTTTTTCAGTGGCTATTCTCGAGGCTTCATTCGCCACCACCTGAAGAGCTTCCGGGTCCAGCTGCAACTTTTGATTGAGATCGACCAAGGCCGTCTGCATTGCCATCGCCGGCGTCAACTCCTCCGGTGGTGCACGCTGGTCAACCTCGGCCTTGAGCTTTGACTTTGCCTCACCGGCTGGCGCAGGTGCCGACGCATTTGTCTTGAGCAGCGACTGCTGCGAAGCCAGGGTGCCGTTCAACGACACCAGGGTTTCGCGCAGCTTTTCCTGCGCCTCCACCAACAGACGGATGTCGTTGCTGGCTGTTGTGAGTGCCAGATTCAGCCCCGACAAAGGATTCGTGATACCGGCAAGTCCCGGTGTTTCTGATGCACTGCCGAGTGGCGGCAGCTCAATGCTCTTGATCTCCGCACCGGGCGGCGAATATTTACTCTCTGCCATCCCGCTCTACTCCTGTTTCACGCCAAGGCGAGTGATCGCGATGTCGTATCGGCGCAATGCCTTGCCGGCGTCCCATTCCAGAATGTCCGCCTCACTTACCGAGTAAATGAGCGGTACCACATCGAGGATTACTTCGATGTCGCGCTCCGAAAGAAGTCCGCCGGTTTGTTTAAAAAATCGTCGATGCGTACCTGAAGCTGTGTCCAGTCGGGCACGGTCAACAGATCCAGATCGGGAAGCATCAGCCCGGTGCAATGGGAGGTGATGAACTCGGCGCGTTCCTTGGCAGTTTTCAGTTTTTTCATCGCCTTGGTGGCGCGCAGCACCGGCATTTCCAGGGTGAGCGAGGTCAGGCTGCGGCCCGCAGCGCTGAGTGGTTGCAGCAGTTGCACTTGATCGGGATCGTCCGATGCAGCATCAGTGTCCTGCTGTAGAAAAAACGACGCCGGACGGGTCGACATCTCATGCACGTACTGCGCGATGCTCACGTAGTCCGGGCGTTTGAGCTGGTCGAGCTCCTTGACCGACAGGCCCGTGGCCAGTTTCGCCAGTTCGAAGAACTGATCGTCTTCGTCATCGCCGGCACGGGCCAGGGCTTCTTTCTGTGCGGCGTAAAACAACGGTTTGAGCTGTATCTGCTCGAGTGTCGATTGGTCGTCGGCGGTGATCGGCGACAACAGGACGTGAACGGGAGGCGTCCAGGACATGAAATGAATTCCTTGGTTGTGCAACCTGTGGGAGTGAGCCTGCTCCGGCCGGCGTTCCGACGATGGCGGCGGTACACCCGACATCAATGTGTCAGGCACACCGCTATCGCGAGCAGGCTCGCTCCCACAGGGATTGCGTTTAACGGAGTTGCATTGGGGTAGTGCGAGGGGCTACGGAATCAATACCGCGCGGCGGGCATCACCGAGAATGTCCACGCCATTGAGCACGAACTTTTGCGTGCGCACGTCGATGTCGATCACCGGAATGCCATTTTCGAGGCGGTTGTAGGTGCGGCAGGAAAGTTCGAGCGTGGTGGTGGGTTTATCGTTCATCTTGAGTGTGGCTTCAGTCAAAGACTTAAGCTGACCGCCAACGGTGTGGTACGTGAACCAGGTATTGCCGTCCTGATCCTGACCCGCCTCGCGCACGTTGAGCAGAATGTCTTCTCCCAGCCTCACGCCCAAGGAGAGCATGATTTCCGACCCCATACCCTGCAGAACCAGTTTGGCTGATAGCGCGGTGGCACTTTTTGCCATTGACTCGGTGATGAAGCGCCCGCCCGTCATCGTTTCCATTACGAAATCGATCTTCGGCGGTTCGAAACTCTCCACGGTCGCCGACAATGGCAAGCCTTGCAGAGTGGCCGCGATGGCCTGTCTTACGCGGTTGGTAAACATTAGAGAACATCCTCCAGGAACTGCTCGATGATTTCATCGCGGGCGTTGAGTTGATAAACCATGTGTTCGTTCGGCGCGTAGCGGCCGTAGTCGATGACGATGAACCAGGTGCCGTTCTTGTACTTCTCGACGCTGTTCAATTCCGGGTGCAGGTACACGCTGCCGCCGGGGATGGTTTCGTCGGCGACCAGGGTTTGCAGCCAGTCGTTGATGCGCTTGACCTCCTGATCCATGAACGACTTGGTCAGGTTCTTGGCCATCGCTTTCTGACCGGCCTTGACCAGCTTGCGGCTGATCGCATCTTCGAGGCCGACGTAGCTGATGAACTTGCCGGTGATGGAGCGGTTACCCAGCAGCGAGAAGCCGCCGAGGATGGTCCGGGCGTAGTAGCTGATGCCGTAGCGGTTCAGCAGATCGCCTTCGGTGGAGGTGTCGAGGATGTTGTATTCCACAACCCGCGAAACGTCTTCGGCGTAGGTCACCTGGTTGCCCGGGCTCTCCCATTGCTTGACCTTGGCCAAGGCGGCGATGGCAAGACTCGATGGCGACAGGAACACGTTCTTCTTCGCCGCTTTGGAGTAAACGGCCGGCATGTTGTGCACGACCAGGCAACGGTCGAAACCGAGGTCCGCGCCGCCCAGTTCCTGGCTGTAGGTCACTTGATCGGCCACCGCGGCGTCCTTGCCGTCGAGTACCACCCGCGCCTTGATACGCTTGCCAAACGAGGCGAACTCGCTGGCCACGGCTTTGGTGCCGGTGAAGCCTGGCGCACCGATGATGGTCAGGTCTTCGGGCACACCGCTCAACGCGGCCAGGCCCAGTTTGCGACCGGTCAGGGGCTCAACGCCGCCGATCACGTTATTCACCGTGTCCGCCGGGGTTGCGCCCTCTTCGACGATGACCACGTAGACCGGCACCTTGACCACTTTCAGGATCTGGAACACCGCGTGGAACAACGTGCCCGATTCAGTGCCGGTCGGATCGAGCAGCGCCTGGGTGGTGAAGCTGTTGATGCGAAACGGCGCATTGCGCGGAATCAGCGGATCGGCCTTCGGCGCCGTGCCGATCAAACCGATGACGTTGTCACCGAGGCCTCCCATGGCCTCGGGGGATTCGGTGGCATTGACGGTAATGCCGTTGTGCTCGAAGTTAAGAACCTCAGCCATGGTTATTCAGCCTTCTTGGCAGCGGCCTTCACGGCCTTGGTGGATGTGGATTTCAGCTCCAGGCGACCGGCGCTGAGCAGTGCGTTGGCTTCGACTTCGAGCAGGTCGAGTTCCTGGCCGGCGGTCGACCAGTGGCCGCGTCCGGTGGGGAACGGGACGAGGACGGTGTAGGTTTGGCGTTCAGCCATTTGGGTTTCTCCAGATGTGAAAAAGCCCCTGAATGAAGGGGCTGTCGGGTGTTGATTAGCGGATAAGAAAACGCCCCGACGGTGCGGGGCGTTTATTTGAGCTGGCCAGACAGCCAGGTGGGTGCAACCGGGCGGTGATCTGCCTGGGGAAACTCGGCCCCTTGCGGCCAGTCGCGCAACTCGCGACGGTAGGCTTGCAGCTCGGCGTATTGCTCGGTTGTCAGGGTCGTTGCGCCGCCACCATCCAGTTCGTCGCGCTGACGTGCCACGATGCCATCGGTTTTCGCCAACTGCCCATCACGCCAGGTGCGCTCGAGGTCAGCCAATTGCTCAGGAGCCATCGGCGGACGTTCAATCAAAGAGGGTGGATACGTATCAAAGTTGATCTTGATTAACTGCGACTGGCCGTTCAAAAGCTCGGCGTGCAGTTCGAGCGATATTTCGACAGCGTCCGCGGGAAGCTCTCCGCCCAAATCTGAATCGTGAAAAAGACCGGTTGTCTTACTGCTGTAAATCATCTGATTTCCCCTTTACATGCCGAAGGCAAGTACGCGGACTGCCGATTGGCTGGCGGTGTAGTTGGACTGCACAACGACCTGGCCCAAGCCGTTGGCCATACCCGCCACAAACGGAGAACCGGTGGAGCCATAAATAGTGCTGTCTGTCATTGAAACGTTGCAGCCGAAGTTCTTGCTCGGAAAAGCAATGGGCAAATTAAAAGGAGTGCTCAGCGCCGCGCTTGAAAACAGCGCCGTCATCCACTGAATGATCAAACCGGAAGGGAGTTTCTGATAGCCGTTCGCCGACATAAGTGCACCAAACGGTGCAGTCTTGCCAACGACACCGGTACCCAGCAAAACCCAGGCCCCGTCGCCAACGCAGATCATATCCAGATAGGTATCTGGTGGAACCGACCTGCTCGCAGCGGAAGGCGGAATAGAGAGACTTTCCTGCATTTTGTCCGCCCCCTGAGTGGACAAAATCAGGGTTGCAATTGACCAGTTCTGCAATCGAATGGTTGCGCCTGCCTGAATGCCATTAGCCACCGAGTCAGGAATACTGTAGGAAACGGGCCCGCTACCGTAACAGTGAACCATACTGCCCACGTGCGCCGCGATACCGGTCAACGGGGCAACAAACGAGTAAAAACCACCCAGTTCGAACCCTCTGGCCTTGATCCATTCAGTCGTTGCAAGCTTTTTGGTGTTATCAAATCGGGGAGGTGTGTTGCCGAGCACCGCAGCATATTGCAACTGAGCGGAACCCGAAGCCCACCAGCCGGAGCCACCAGCACTGGCCAACTCCAAAGTAGCCCCTGGCACCATTACCAGACTGGTAGCCGACGCTTGACCGGCGCCGGCGTTGATCGTGTCAGCCCCGGCACAAACAACTGTAATGTTGCCACTGCCAATATTGCGGAAATTGATCGCCCCTCCAGACGGCAGACTGCCGGCAGTCGGTAAGGTGACCGAGAACGTTCCAATCATGCTCACGAGGGTGCCGGCTGCTGTCGTCGTTAACGTGGTCGCACCGGTCACGCTGGTCACACCGCGATAGTTGCCTTGGCTGCGCCGGGTAAACTCCGTCGTGGCGATTGCTTTAGAGTCGTCGAACAGCACAGGCGTAGTTGCTGTTGGGCTGATCAGCGCCGGCGAGTTGAGCGGCGCAAAGCCTTGCGTCACGTTCTGGAACGTCAGTGCCGTGGTGCCCAGGACAATCGCCCCGTCAGTGACCAACTGCCAACGAGTATCGGCCAGCGTCGCTCCTTGCTCTACGGAGACGATCAGACCCGACGTCACCTCTGTACTGACGTCCGCGTCTTTCGCCCGAACCCAGTCAGCAACCGCGGCAATATAGAGGCCGTTATCTTTCGCGGCCGTCTGGTTTTTAACGAGAACTCGATCGCCAGCGACAACGGCCACGCCATCGATTGCTTGAGGACCGGCTAACGCGATGTTGGCGATAGTCGCTACGCGCACCGATTGCTTGCTGTCGAGTTTGGCAAGTTCGTCAGTGATATAGGAAGCCACCCACGCACGGGTCGCTTTAACCACGGTGTCGTCGATCAGCAGCGTCACGAGTGAGGCATTGCTCGTTTCGAAAATCGAGCGAATGTAAAACTCTTTGCCCGATCCCGACGTCGCCAATACCGGTTTGAACGACTCCGGATACTTCACGATGGCGTACAGAATCCCAGTATCGGTCCAGATCCCCGCCTCACGCACATACCAGCCGCCCACATCCGGCGGGATGGTCACTTCAGCCAGCAACCAGCTCGGATTTTTCTCATCCTGGAACAGTGCATTGAGCGGCCCGCGCCAGACTTCGCGCTTGAGCGCGGTGTCGTTTGCCGCAGGGTTGTAAACCGCGCCACCGCCGTCACCGACGGAAAGCTGAGACAACTTGATCGGCAAGCCCGCCGCCTTGCAGGCAGTTTCGTAGGCGATCCCCGCATTGGTAAGCAGGGTGTAATAGTCGGCCATTTAGGACCCCTGAGGATAAATAGTGGAGGTTTCGACGGTGTAGAGCCCTGCAGCCATAAAGGCCTGGCCCGAGGTTTCAAGCCCCGCGATGACAATCGGGTACACCGTGGTCAGTTCGCCGCACACGGTGGCCGCGCCGATGACGTGATTGCCGAAGGCGCTCAAGCCGACGGAGATCGTCAAGGTGTCGCGTTCGCTTTTGGCGTCCGCAAGACGTCGATCAAGACGGGCATCGATGTCTTCGCTGTAGGGCTGTTCGGTAAAGGCCCGAACAGAAAAGCTGTAAGGCGGGCCTGGCGGTGTTTGCTCGTACCAGGCGCGCACGTCGGGTCGCAATTGCAAACCCTTGGCAGCGTTTTCCAAGGCCATGCGTGTCCCGGCTTGGCGAGCGGTGGGCCAGGCGAGTTCTACCGTCAAACGCTTTTCGGTTTCGCCCGCCGTGGAACTCCACTCGCTAACACCGCGATCCGCGCCGAGATAAGGCAAGAACGCCAACGGCGTTTCAGCCGGATTCATCAACGCCGGAAACGGCGGCGCAATCCGATCAAGCAATAGGCCGAAACCGAGATCAAGCGCCCTTTCCAGTGGCGAACTGTTGGCCGGCAACAGGCTCGGACGAGGCTTGTCGTCACTCATAACGTATCCACCTCGACCTCGACACCCGTGCAATACGGGGCCTGGAAAGCCGTTGCCACGATTGGCACCAGCGGCTCAAGAATCTGCAACTGAACCGCGCCGGCACTGTGCAACGTGTAGTCGATCCAGCTCGGATCAACGCGTCCCTCCAGTCGATGGCAGCTGTCGGCATACGCCTGCAACTGCTGCTGCGCAGCCACCTTGGTCAACCCGGAGTCAGGCCCGGCGTTGATCTTTGCCACGACCCGGATTTTGTAGGTTTTGATGTGTGCCCCCTGCACCGTGACCAGGTCCGTTTCGGGGCGTACATCAGGCCGGGCGAAATGCTGGCGAACGCCTTCAAGAAGTGTTTCGGATGGCGCTCCATCGCCTTCCCGGGCAAGCACCGTGACCATCACCTCGCCGGGAGCGGTGCGGCGTCCGTTGCCATCTTTGACCTGAGCCGCGTAGCCGTCAGGGTCGAATGTGTAGGTGACCGTCACCACGCCCGCAGCAGCGGTTTCCACCTTCACAGCGGGTCGCTCACCTAGGGTGAACACCTCACGACGGTATTGCATGCGCGACCCGGCCGCCGGTGCATGGGGCGCCAGGTAGTAACGCAACCGGGCGTCATCATCACTTTCATAAACCGGGGCCACTGGCGGGAATGCCGCCGGATCGCCCGGATCGAGTAATTGACGCTCAAGGCCCATGTCCGCCAGTCGCGCATCGAGGTTGCTCCCCGTCGCCCACCACGCCAGCATCTGCTTGATCCGGGCGTTGTATTTACGCTCATGGATTTGCAAGCGCACACAAAAGGCTTCGAGGGCGAGGGTCAGCAACTCGCTTTCGTTGTCGAGGCTGACTTTGAGTTTTTCCGCACGCTCGGGAGAACGGGCGCCGACGTACTCGACGACAAACGTCTTGAACTCCGCGAGCAGGTCCTCGAACGCTTCGACAGTGACGATCGAAGGTTCGGCCAACTGGTTCTGGCCGGGTATCAACATGCTCATGTCACGACCTCGAATGTCTGATTACGGTTTTTCCAGAGACCGGCGAAACGCAACAACAGCCCTGCCCCGAGGCGGCTGGCAACAATGACCTGCGGCTGGAAATCACCAATGCCGTTCTGCTCGTTGTAAAACGCCTGCGCCGCATGGCTCTGGGCAAGCATCAGCAGGTCGTCGCCGAGGTTTTGTCCCAAGAGATTCGGGATCAGAGAACCATACAAAGGACGCTTCTGACGGGTGCCCAAAGGCGTGGTCAGCGCCCGGGTCGCACGCTGTACAAACTGCGGCCAGTCGTCGACCGTTACGCCGGTGTTTCTATCGATTCCGATCATGGAAATCTCTTTATGCAGTGCTAATGACTCGCCCCTGGTGATCCACCAAGGGGCCGCTCAGGTGCACACCGGATGCGTCGAGCAGTAAGCCGGTCGCGCCCAGTTGCAGTTGGATCGCCTCAGGCGTCATGACCCACCGGGCCGGGCCGATGCTCAGCTCGAGCGATTCGCGAGTGCCGGTGAATGTGGCCGGGCCGTTTTGCCAGTGGAGGGTGTGACTGGCGTCGTCATAGCCACTTTCGGTGCCGTCCTGATAACAGCGACGCGTCAGCGAAGCCTGCGTTGAGACCGGAGGAAACTGGCCACCATTGAGGCCGAACAACGCAACGGACTGACCGCCGCTGTCGCCGCCGCCATGGTTCAGCAACACGCACTGTTCACCGATGGAGGGAATACGCGACTCGCTTTGCGCCCCGGCGCTCGGGTTAAAAAAGCGGATGGCCGGCGTCAGCAACTCACCGTGGCGGACCTTGCACGTATTACTGGCCGCATCGACTTCCTCGCACACGCCGATGCGGCAGAGGCTGTCGGTACGTCGATGCAGGTCTTCGATCTCGGTTTCCATTTCGGCCAGGCGCTCGATGATCGGGCCCAGTTGCTGGTTGAACAGTGCGTCGAACATGGATTACTCCTCGAGTGGCTGGTACTGGTCTGGATCGTCGATGTCCGACACCTCCCAGGTACGGGCGAATTTCGGAGTGCCCAACGGGTCGTCCAGCAGCAATGGCCCGAGGTACAAGGTCTGGGTGAAGGAAACGGTCCAGGTGTCGTATTCCCGGGCGCCGCTGATGAATGTGGATGCAACGCCATCGATGCTCACCGGCAGATCGCATTGATCGGCGGGCAGTTTCCAGCGACTGTCAGTGATCAGGCTTTTCAGCTGGCAGCCCAGATCGCAGGCGGCCAGGCCGGAACTGGGCGACACGGCTTGCAACGAAACCGTCATGACATGAGCGATACGCCCGTCATGGGCACGGCTTCCCGACGCATCGTGTTCGAGTGCAATCAGAACCCAGGTCAGATTGCCTGTACTGTCGAAATCTTGATGACTCCCGACATTCAATTCGGGAAAGGCGCCGCGCAATGCCTCGGCAATCGCGGTAAACAGCTGTGAAGGTTTTTCGATGACAACTGGCATTAAGGGCCTCCTGTCAGATTTCAATGTGAAGGTCGGCGATGTCGCCTCACTGTTGATCAGGGCGAGAATCGCGCGGCGGCACTTCGCAAACACCAATCCGCTTGGCCGCCCAGCGCTCATAGAGACCAATGGCCACGTCCGCCCCGGCCATCGCCGTCAGGCAGCCAAATGCGCAAGCGGCCCAGATCGACACGCCGGCGGCATACAGCAGCATGATGGCCGAGACCCCGCAGATCACGCAGGCCCCGGAGCGCAAGGCCAGACGCCGCAGCAGTGACCAGCCGCGGGCGCCGTCCTTGTCGGCGCGCCACATTTCGCCGGACACCCCGCCCACCAGCGCGAGCACGATGACGAGCCAGATCGGCATGTCCAGCAACGCTTGTTGCTCGTTTGTCATGTCACGCCTCCCGGGGTGATTGATGTGTGCTTGAATGGCACGACGTGAAAAGGCATTGAAAAAAAACCGGCGAGCGCCGGGTTCTTCGGTGATGCATTGCTATCCGTTGCGATGGCTTGAACGAACTGTTGGATTACCAGGGAACGACGGGCCAATTGATGTTTCGCGGATAGCTCGGTTGATTTTTCACTTCACTCACGGCGACGACGTATTGCTTGTAGGCCAACAGCAAAGCTTCGTCCGACGGTGAGGCGATGCCGAGATCAATCTTGTATGGCAAAGGATTGAACATCAGCCAACGGCCTGCCTCTTCCAGAAATTGCTGTGTGCGACCAAGCGCCTGATTGAGCAGCTCTTCGTAGGGAGGCTCCGTAAACGTCCAGACATCGTCGATTTGCTCTGCCTTCCATCCCACCCGAATTTCCGTGTTACCCGTTACATCAACCCAGAAAATCCACGGTGCGATGGGAGTCGGCGCTTGCTCGGCATCCACCAGTGCGGTGACCTTGCCATTCATCCCGTCTGCGCATGCATATCGGTTCATCTTCCAACTCCTTGTAAAGTTTGCAGCGGACGCTGCTTTTCATTTCTGCATGCCGGGTCGCGCAGCGACAGCCATTGCACGCGCTGCGGACGGGTCATGCGGTCTTTGTTTTGCTGCGATTTCAGATCGTGTTCAAGGCAACTCGGGCCAGACAATGGTCAGCGGAAAGCCAGGCTGTTTATTGACCTGATTGAAAGCGATGCAGTACTCCTTGAAAGCCAGCAGGTAAGTCTGCTCCGCGGTAGTGGCCACGCCCACGTCGACTTTGAATTGCAAGGCCAGGGACTCAACGCTGGCCGTGACATTGTCGAGTCGCCGGACCTTTTCATTGCGCAGTTGCTCACCGTGCGGCGAGCTTGGATAAGGGAAGCCCGAGTTGAAGCGCCATACACCGTCGGTGTTCACGGCGTTGTAGGAGTAGTCGACCTGGTTGCTGGACAACCCGGAGACCTCGACCCAGAGCTGGTCGGACGGAAACTCGTCAGCGATGGGGTTTACGGTCTGGTAGATGTTGTCGACTTTGCCGCCGACAATGCGTGCGCACTTTTTTCATGTTTATGTCCTTATTGATCACCGGCATCCCGGTGTTTCGACTCCTACCCCGAGGTAGGCATTCCAAAAAGCCCGGCGCTTGCCGGGCTTTTCAGTAATGCGGTCCTTCGCGTTGACTTTTCGGCGCTACTGGCGCGGTACGAGTCCATTCAGATTGTTTTTCCGACCGCGGTCCCTGCCCGCCGGATAACTGCTTCTGGTGCTTTACGCTGCACACCCGGGTCAGTTGCCAACCCTCTGAACCGTTGAGGCCGGTTCATCGCTGCCTTTTGTGGTGGAACTAAAGAGCTTCGTTTCGAGCTGCTTTGTTGAGCGGCTTGAGACAAAGAATATGCATGGATGCATATACAGTCAATGCGTAAATGCATTTATTTATGCGTTATAAATGCACTGGCGCATGAAAGCCCTGCAAACAAAGGCGCTGACGGTTTGTGGCAGGCGAAAAAAAACCCGCTCGGTGGCGGGTTTTATTGCAGGGCGGTGAGGTTAACGGGCGTACATGCCCCACCAGAAGACGTGACCGAGGATGACGATTTGCTCTTCCTGGACTTCCTGAAAGGTGTAGTCCTCGTCCGGGTGTTCATCCCGATTGAAGCTGCGCAGGCGAATACCGGTCGGCAAGCGATAAAGCTGTTTCACCCGCAATTGGCCATTGTGATTGATGGCATACAAGTCGCCATCAATGATGTCGCCAATCCCGCACTTGCCCGCATTCACGCCAACGGTGGCGCCATCGCGCAGCACCGGCAGCATACTGTTGCCGCGCACCGTCACGCATTTGGCCTGATCGAATTGCACACCGTTATGGCGCAAGCTGCGCTTGCCGAAGCGCAGGCTAGACCGCTCGCTTTCTTCGATGACGAATCTTCCTGATCCAGCAGCCAATTCAACCTCGCGAAGAAAGGGGACCGACACCTCGTCATCATCGACGGGCGTGTCGTCGTCCCACAGACTTATGTCCTTGAGTTCGGAATGCAATTGATCGCGCCCGGTATTGGCGATGGCAGCGACATCCGCGCGCCCGCGCAACTGATCGGTGCTCACAGCGAAGTACTCGGCGATCTTCGAAATGTGTTTATCCGAAGGGTCGACGATCTTCCCGCTGAGGATTCGCGAGAGAGTGGATTGAGGCACGCCGGTGCGACGGTGAAGCTCCGTGGGGGAGATCCCGTGCTGATCGAGCAGCGCTCTTAAGACGGTAGAAACATTGCGTTTTTGCATAACGGGCATAGTGCTTGAACTTTTTTCGGAAGACAAATGCTGATTCGCATAAATCATGCATAAACATTGGAAATGTGCGGCAGGGCTTTCATGCCTGCGTCCGGCAGACCGCTCATGTTAACCTTGCGCCCATCGCGGAAAAGCCGGGCTGATGTCCCTCCTTTGCCCTACACCTTTCAACGAATTTGCCTGATATCCGATGAATAAAGCACTGTCCGATCTGTCCTCCCACACGCCGATTGTGCTGGAGTACTAACGCAAAAAAGCCCTACACCCTCGAATTACAAGGGGTGTAGGGCTTATTTGACAAGTACGGAATAACATTGGATTGGCATTAAAGGGCATTGAATGGCATACGGTTTGCCCCATTTTTGCCCCATCAAGATCTCCTTCCCTGACCTGGCAGCCCTCCCTGCAATGGTCGGCTACCACCATGGCAATTCTCTTTCAGCTTTGTGAACGGTGTCGCCGACCCGTCATCTGGCAGCACCTGAGAGGTTTTTGCCGATCGCTTCAACGCTCTCATAGTTGCCACCCTCCTCTCCTTCACAACGATCAATGCATCCTCGAACGAAATGCCCTGCTCATCGGCAAGCACTTGGGCTCGATCCCTAATCTTGGATTCTCGGTACACTGAATACTTACCCACGGCGAACCCTCCGGACTGAATGCGAATACAGGTCGTCGCCTCACTGTAGCCAGTAATAGGCTCGGTGGAATACTGTATATACAAACAGTACAGCAAGGCAACACCATGGATCCTTACGAAATAGAAAACACAAGCGACTGGCTCGGCTGCCCGACTGAGCTTGAGACGTGCACCCACTATTTGCGCATGCTGGAAAACGAGGTCCAAGAACTAAACCTGCACCTTCGAAAGGCGCGAGAGGATATCTTCGGCCTGGTGCAGATGTATGACCAAGCGATCACTCAGCGCGACGACGCAATGAGCAATCTACGCGAGAGATCAGCTCAATTGGCAAGCGCTCGAAAGGAATTGTACGACCTCGAAATTTCGGCCAAAGGCCACAAGCGCGAGGCTGATCGGCTCAAGGGAATGCTGGAGGGTCTGGCGCCACGACCCAAAACGATCATTTAAGTTCGCAAAATTTTCCGAAATTATTAGAACGCACGTCTCACTATTGGCTATCATCCTCCACTCGGTCATATTTTCCACGGAAGGTTTTCAATGAGTCGCTTTCTTATCGCCTGCGTCATATTTTCCTGCTCGGCTGCCCATGGTGCCGACTCGACTGTCTTGCCCTCGCATTCACTTAGCCAAGATACGACCGTTTCAATCAGCCAAACCGATCAAACCCGAACCGTCATCACGGAAAGGGACTTCGGCAGTTACAAGACTTACGTAAAGCTTGAATTCAATTGCACTGATTCCACCGTTCGTTACCTTGGATCTAGCGCTAGTCCTAACGGTTTCGACGCAGGGCTGCAGGATAAATATTTTTCGAGAGTGAGTGATGCCTTCGTGTCTCCTACCCTGTTGTCTGAGGCATGCAAGGACACAACAAGCACGCTCACCGCTTCACAGTAAAATGCCCCTGTCTTATCCCGATCATCATCGTGCCAACTCTCGCACGTAGGTTTGGCACGCATGCAGCGCGATCAATCCTTGATCGCCGGCGTCGGTGATGGCGACAATTCGTTGAGCATGCGCTGGGTCAAGTCGGGCACGCGCTCTTCCATGAACCACGCTGCCGGCGGGGGCGCCGGATGGCACTGCGCAGCCACTGGCTGTATCTGCTGTGTCGAGGAGGACTGACAAGCGCAAATCAGAAGTGGCAAGGCGATCGCGCAGGCGAGCCTGATGGGTTTGAGCATCGGTCAGTTCTCTGTGATGAGTTTGGTCGTTGGCCGCCAGCCGCTGCTCGAGCGCCAGGCGCTTGTCCTGATCGGCGCGCACCTGGGCGGCGGCCGCGTTGCTGATGGCAGTCAGATCGTCCTGATGCAGTCCGGCCTGTTCAGCGAGCCTCTTACCGTAGCGCCAATCTTGAACCTTCCAAGTGCCAGCCACGGCACCACCCATTAGCGCCGCGATCAGCACCAGCAGTGCTATCAGCTTCTGCACCGACCTCATCACGGCACATCCTTGAAAAACACGTGACCGCCGAGCCTGTAGGTTTGTTTCGCTTTCGCCGCCCAGGCTGGAGGAGTCTTCATGCTGATAGCGTAATAGTGCGTGGCCCCGTCAGTGGGATCGGGCACCTTGCCGTCGATCACCTGGTCAGCCACGACTCGACACTGCGCTAGTTCTCGGAACGGGATCTGCTTCAGCCCGATCAGAAACTGATAGTTCGGGTCAGTCTTGTTCCAGCAGCTGAACTGGTACGGCTTCTGGCACACACCGGCATACCCCTCACCCCACCAGGACCTTTCTTTTCCATCGAACACGCGATTGCGGATCGTCCAAACCACGGCCACCTGGCCATCCGATGTTTCGCCGCGAGCCTCGCCCCAGAGTGTTCGGGCAAGGATGTCGCGGTCTTTCTCAGAAACAGTCATACGTTTCTCCGGGCAAAAAAATACCCGCTAAAGGGCGGGTTCAATCGTTGGGGTAAATCTTGTTACGGGATGGCTTCTGTATCGGCAATGTAACAGTTAAGATGCACATCGCCATCACATCAGTTAAAAAGGAATCGGCAAATGCATACCAAGGAAAACGAGGGCATACCAGACACAAGTCCGCCTCTCACACGCAACCAGATGTTCATGTTCAGTCTTTTCTGGGGATCCCTCATTTGTATTGGATTCGCCTCGCTACTGCTCCAACTTAAATAATTTCACTCGGTGACTGCTTTGAAAGGCTCCACTGCATACGCGTTTTTCTTGGCCGCCTTCCCCGGCTATTTTTTTTATCACGTACTGAAGAGCACGATTCACATCCCCTATATTGGATGGTTCAGTGCGATCTTGATTTTGTGCGCTGTTACTTGGGGGGCTCGGTCTTTGATCACGCTGGCAACTGCCTCCTACATTTCAATCACCCCTAAGGTGACGGCACCTTTTTGGGTGATGATTCTTTTTATGCTTGCTACCATCGCCACAAACACATTCACTGATGAAGCGGATTACATAACAGCTGACGGCTCGTTAGCATTGGTGATGGTCGCTATTTGGATGATTGCACTTTTTCAAATAGGTCGACACATCAATGTAAAGTCGACTTCAAGCTTCACTATTGCGGCTGGTTTGATAACTGCCGGATTCGCACTATGCGCGGCGCTCTTCTTCAATCCGAATGCAGGTGTCATGTACATGCCTTTGCTTGCTGGCGATGAGCATGAGGCCGCCAATTACCAGGGCATGGCACGTTCAGTCATGTGCACTGCAATCGTCTTATTCCCATTCATAAAAGCCAATTGGTACAGAATCCTCTTGATGTCAATTACGGCAGCGACTCTATATCTGATTGGATCGAGAACCGAACTGGCATTGTTCCTTTTAACAATTCCTGCTTTCGTTTTCATCCACTACCGACAAGAAGGTTTTAAGCTTGCATTGATTGCGGTAGTAGTGGCCGCGGCAGCGATGATGATAAGTGGATTCGATATTGTTGGATGGATCAGTGCTTATACAAGTTCTGATGCTTCGTTAAATGAACGGTCAATCCTGTTGGAAAGTGGATTGGCTGGCATAGAAAGCTCGCCGCTTCTTGGTGATTATCTTGGGCAGATACGCGAATTCGGCTCGATAGGGTTTTATATCCACAATGCTCTGTCAATGTGGCAGCAGTTCGGTTTGCTTGGCTTTGCGCTCTACATTTATTTGATAGTCGTATCAGCCTTGATAGGCTGGAGTTGCTATCGAAGAGGAGTAATTACTCCACAAACCGAGGTGCTGATTTATCTTTCGCTGATCAGCCTTGTTGGAGTTTTGACCACAAAGTCAATTTTTTGGCCGGTGCCGGCGCTAGCTTGGGGGCTTGCTGCACGGGCTTTATCAGCCCCCGCAACGGCTAGACCAAAGCACCTCAGCAAAGGCTTAACTACTTCACCGTAGATGTGTTACTCAGCACGTTTACAAATCGCCGAGCATCATCAGGGTGTTCTCTGATTTCCACGAGTACAAAAATACCCACTGCCATCAGGTGGGGACTGGAGGCCATTCAATGGATGTCGGGTAGCCAGGCTGGTCAGCGAGACGGTTGAGTGCGACCCTGAACTTCTTCCAGTTTTTCAGCAGCAATATCTCCGTGTCGGTGGCATCGTCGATGTCTACTGCATCTTGGAGGGGAGCAATAGCGTCATCCGCCTGTTGACGTTCTACGGCAATTTTGGCCTGAATCCGCGCCATGATCTCTTCCGCAGTAGGTGGTGGCGGCGGCATAAAATCTCCGCCTTCGTACGACCACCCCTCTTCTGGCATAGGAGCAAGATCAGTGATTTCAACGATAACTAAGTTTTCGGCAAAATCTGGGGCGTCTTCCTGCTCAAACTTCCAGTGCAATTTTTCGTCTTGAATCTGCGCAAAAGTTCTCATTGCATCCACTCCACAAGTACAAAGCCAGGGCGGCCCAAGGCACCAACGTTGCGGCAACCGCCACCCCCACCAGTACCAAATCCACTGCCGACGGTGGCACCTGTAGCCCCTTGACGAATACCACCAAAGCCACCACCCCCAAACAGGCTGGCGCCACCCATACCCCCTTGTTCACTGGTGATAGAAGGGGCGTTATACGCCTGGCCTATACCGCCCGGCGCGCCGTTAACGGCTGAACCAGCTCCCCCGCCACCGCCACTGCCTGCGGAGGTACCGCCGCCACCACCCGCAGCAGAAGCCAACCCACCAAAAGAACTTGCACCACCCGCAGCACCGGGAGCCCCTACGCTAGGCCCTCCAGCGCCCCCCGAACCCACGGTTACAGCAATAGTCGCGCCGGGCGTCACTGCGACTGGAATTTTCAAACCAGCGCCTGCACCGCCACCGCCACCACCGCCGCCAGTTGTATCGAAGTACGCAGCTCCTCCGCCACCGCCACCGCACAAGGTGATAAAGCATTTAGTAATTCCGGCAGGAACGACGAAACTGCCGTTCGCGGTGAACATCTGACTCCCTTGATTTTGCAATTGGGCGAGGGTCACACCGTGCCTGCTTTTGGTCCCTGGTGTCAGTTGCTGAGCTCCGCTGTCGCAGGACAGCAAGACATAAGCGCCAGCACCAAATGCAGTACTGTTCCAGACCACGGTGCAGATGCCACCGGCAACGATTTCGCCCCCTTGCAAGCTTGCCCCGCCCAAGCCAATTAGGTTGGCCAAACCCAGCCCTTCGTTGAAAGTACAGGTGTCCGTGTTGGTGTGAGCCGCCTTGAAGCGAAGGACACGACCATTGATACGCGTGGTTAGGGCGGGCGTGTAGAGTGCAACATACGAATTCACTACGCCTTCGTCTACGGCGTAACTTGCGGCGGCGGCCTGGCCAATGATCCGAATCGCCTTCAACAACTGACTCAGGTCACCTTCGGAGGGTACAAGGGCCGCGGCGCGCACAACATTTAGAACTTCATCAGTGACAGCATTTCCCCACGCTGATGGGATCAGTGAACCCGGCGTACCTGCCAGAGGATCCTCATCTACAAACTTGCCGCCTACCAACCCAATGCTAGGCACACTAATCGGATAATCCACGTTTCTACCTCTCAGTCATAATTGATGTGCACAACGGTGTGCGCCGGAGCCGGCCGGCGGATCAAGCATTCGATGGCGTTTCCCGGGTTTACCCCAAAGCGTTCGCCCCAATAGCTGACGCCAAAGCGACGGCCTTGCCGCTGACGACCTCCGGTGTTGAGCGTCCACATGAACTGCGCATGCCAGGTCCCAAAATGCGCTGCCCCAAAACGAGAACGCCCCATACGGGGCGCTCGATGTTCGGTGATAGTGGGATTCGGGTAGCCCTGACTCACTGCGATTTCAAGGAAGTAGGCCCTGCTCTGCCCTCCCACTTCCACCAGTCTGCGCCTCACTGCCAAACGCCTGTCTTCAAACGCTGGGTTAGGCCCGAGACAGACATCGGGCAACCCCATTACAGCCTCCCAGTCCGGCACCAGCTCGCTCACGCCCGAGGGGTCCATCTCGTTCAGCAGGTCGACCGCCCGGGCGTCCAACCGTGAGAACTCCAATGAAACGCCAGTCAAGACGAGATCAATCTCAGGCACCAACTCCGGATCCCATGCGGGGCCGGCGGGCAGGAGCCCGCGAAGCTGCTGTCGGTATTGATCGGCAGTTCTCGCTACAGCCATGTGATACCCCCAAATGTCAGCAGTTGGTTGGTGGCGGGCACGACATTGGCCACAGGCGCTATCAACTGGTGATCGGTCTCGCCTGACGATCCGCTGATCGCCTCTCGGATATGGCTTATGAGCAAGGTTTCCCCCAGCCCGGCTTCACGCTCGTGCAGATCTATCAACTGAGCCTGAATGCCGGCACGAACCGCGCTGGTGTCTGGTACCGCATGGATGGTGTAGAGCACCGGGACTCTGTTGGGTGCGAGAACATAGAGCTCTGCCGTTACCGGCCGCAGCGGCTCGATGTAGGCTTTCACTTCCGCGAGCTGCGCCGGATTAGGAACCGGATCAACATCGCCATCGCGCATGATGAATAAGCCAACTGTGCCTGGCCCCATGTAGCTACCGCGACACCAGGCACGAGTCACGCCGGCAACTTCCAGTGCCCACGTCTCATAATCGGCGGCAGATCCACCGTGCGGGATAACCCGATAGGACCGCACCACCCGCGCACGCAACGACTCAACACTTTCCTCCGCGATGCCCCCCGTTACACCGGGAGCCAACACGGTAAAAGTATTGGTGACGCCGGCTACCGGCTGGACCAGGCTTAAGGTCAGCCCCGGATCAGCGTTGCCCAGAGTGCCGGCGTCGACCGCCTCGATCGTGGCGGTATTGAGTCCTGCCACTGTGGTGACGCCCGCCGTCACCTTATAGGTGCGACCATCACCGGCCTGCAACACAACATCAACATCGAGCACGGCCCCCGCCGCAGCTGAAAAACTGACCGGTCCCTCTGCTGGTTGGGCAGGGTTGCGCGGCTGATTCAGTCGCAGCAACGCAACCCGCTCCAGCGTTTCTTCGTCCGCCCGATCGGGAAGGATCTGCTCAACGATCCAGTCGAGGTAGCCGTACAAACCGAAAGCCGTGCCACCCAAGGTTCTGGCCAGCACCTGCGCATCAGATCGGCGCAGCGAATCAGAGGCCAAGTCACCTTGGGTACGGCCAATCAAGACAGGTAGCGAAGGCGTTTCAAACGGCATAGATCACCTGCCATGAAGAGGGTTGTTTGATTTCAAGCCGCGTGCCGCCGGTGATGGTCAACGTTGGGACCAGATTCAGTCGGTTGATATCAACCTTTTCACTGGCGACAGCGATGTCAATGACGTGACCATCATCCAGCAACCATTGCAGGGCCTCATGTGCGTAGGCCTCGGCATCGCGCTGGGTTTGTGGTGTCAGCTTCACCCGGCGTAATAGCCATAGGCGGGAGCCGATGCGGTCATTCGTGATCGGCGGGTAGCTATCGCCCCACCAACCAAAGCGATCGTCATCATCAACCGGGTCATCTGTTTCGGCGCGGCGCCAGGTGTAGAGGCTGATGGTCACGGCGCGAATAAGGGCAGCTTCAACGTCGGAAGAAATGACCATGCTCAACCTCCTGCGACAGGTACGCCGCTCTGACCACTACCAGCCATCACTCCACCGTGGACGTGATTAATTTGGCTGATCCCACCAGCGACCTGATCACCCTGCGAAACGATTTTTCCGGTCTGGTTGATCACCGGAGAATCAATGTTCACCCCCGTCGTGGCCTTGATGTTCAGGGTCTGCGTTTCGATGTCGATGATCCGCCCGCGCTTGAAGTGAATGCGATCGCCTTCGTCGGTGTAGATAGCCACCTCGCCAGACGCTAATGCTTGAATGCGGTACCGGCGATCAGCCGCCACCAGCACTACTGCATGGGAGCGATCACCACCGATGAACGCCGTTAGTACCTCGGCACCAGCCAGCGGGTTGCTGGTGAAACCGTAGGGCTCGAAGTGTTCAGCGCCATCCTTGAGCTCGCCAGCGGTGAGGCGGACCTGTAGGCCTTGAAGCTTTTTTGCGGCATCGACGAGCACCACCGTGCCGCGGGCGAGCAAATTTTTCATATTCATTTTTTTGGCTCGTAGTCAGCGGGGATCAGGTATTCGAAGTTGTCGCCCTTGCCGCCCTTCTTCACCTTCCTTTTGCCATGAGGGTCCTTCGGCTCAGGCTCAAAACTCTCAGGCGGCCCCACCTCCAACTTGGCGAGCATCCCCTGCTCGCTCAGCGTGTAGGTGATGCGCGAGATCAACATGTCCCGGTCCATGCCGATGATGGGGTCGATCACCCTGACAATCATGTTGTGCCGCCAAAGCTGACCATTGGATTGACGCCAGCCCTGAACCACATAAGTGACCGTCAGCGCTTTCCCCATTCGGCTGCTGCGCTCCCAGTCTGCCCGCGATTGCGCCAGTTCCTTGGTCACCTGGCCAGACTCCTGAATGATCATCACCCGCTTGCGTGTGGTGCGATCATCCAACGCGCTGGCCGACACTTCGGCGGCGTCGGGACCGAACTCATCGTCGGTACCGCTCTTCTGGCCCAGCACGTGGTACTCAGAAAACACCCCGGAGAAGTCAAGCGGCGCGTCGCCGGTCTTGACGTTCTTGCCCACCTCAATCGCATCGAAGGTGCGGCCACCACTGCCGGGACTGGCCAGTACGGCGGCGCCGCGCGCGTCGTCCGTGGAGAACACCCGGAACAACGTCAACAGCCGATCAATGGAGGCGAACGCCGTCTCGCCTGGCTCAACGGTGTGGTCGGAAAGTTTGCGCCCTTCGGGGATCTCACTGTTCACCGTGATGCCATAGGGCGCAGCCAGTGCTTTGATGATGGCCAGCACCGCCTGGTTGTTCCATTGACCGGGCTTGTTGACTGCCGCGCAGTCCACCAGGTCCGCCGTCAATGATCGTCCACTGATCGTCTTGGTGATTTGCTTATCGTCGTAGCTGACCGGCGTTGCGAACACCCACGCCGTCAGCACCAGGTCATTGCCGATCCGCACCTGGCACTTATCACCCTGCCGGATCGGTACGTTTTGAACTTGCCCCGGCCACTTCCAGGTCAACGACACATTGAACGAGCGGGCCTGATCTTCGAGCCCCGCAGTAATTTCCACCGATTTCCAGCCGAAGTAATCCATACCGCCAACCGTGAGGCTGACCGCATTTTGGTCATCAGACATTGGTTACCTCTGGGCGATTTTTATGGGCACCGCCGGCACAAAGCCCGGGTGCTGAATGCGGTTGCGCTGCACTACCTCCGGCGAGCGCGTTGCATCGCCGAAGCGCCTGTAAGCCAGCACCAACGCCGCCAGGGTTTCAGGCGGCGTGATGTCGACCAACTTGACCCCAGACTGCGCGACGGCCGTCAGGTGCTTCACCACCGTCTGCCGAAAATTGTTCAGCACCAGATAATGCTCAGGGTCAGCCTTCAACGACGCTTCGTGAATGGCCTCATTGAGGTTGTCACGGAGCTCGATCACGTCGTCAGCCACCGGCACGTCGGGCCGAACAATGGGCTGGAGCGCCTGTTGCTCAACGGAAGGCATGGCCCCAATTGACTCTGGCTGCGGGGCTACCGGCATCTCGCTCACGATGAGGCCGATCTGCACCAGGGTCGAATCCTGCACCAGGTTTGCGGCGGCCTGTGATGCAGTGATTGCATCAGTGCCACCGATAGAGCTTACGGTGTTGATGCTGCCGACCGCCTCCGTCTGCTTGCTGGCTTCGGCGACAGCCCCGCGGTAACCGCCGCCATCATTGCCCGAGCTACTACCGACGCTGCTGCCCGAGCTGGACCGGCCACTTGAACTTGAGCTGAAAAAATCGAAGCCTGAAAAGCTGCTGAAGTAGCTGGAGAAGAGCGAGGACAAAGAGCCAGGGGAGTTGATGAGCGATTGCGCGAAACCCGTGACATCCGTGAAGACACTCACGAACGGCGCAAACTGCTGCTGAATGACAGAGAAGACGTTCGTCAGGCTGTTGCGCATTTGCAGCAACCCGAGCCGGGCTTGATTCACTGTACCCATGGCGGTCTTGTAACGATTGAGCGAAGACGTCAGCAGGCTTTCGGACGAATTCACCACCTGCGCCTGGGTGTTGACCTTCGCAGCGGGCGTCTTCAGCGGCACGTCCGGATAGAACGTCAGCTCAAAACTGACCATGCCACCGCCCACAAAGTCGTGGGACATATCGCACTCGCCCGCCTTGACCTGCATTTTTCCAAGCCAGGGATGCACCAGCTCCCCGCCACCCGGCGTGTTCAGCGCCTCAATCAACTTGTCTCGACGCTCGAAACAGTCATCACCGATGATCCACGCCGTCATCTTGTGCACTTGGGACTGCTTGCCCAGCTGCTCAAAGAACGGTGTGTCTCGCTGCGGGAATTCATGCAGCTGTCCCTTCATACCCACCGGCACCGAAGTCTGGGGGATCAAGAAGCTGATCCCCCGGAACGAAGCCGGCAACAACTTATCACGCCACGACGCAGTCATTAGTTGGGCCTCATAACACCGATGGTTCGGGTACCGACACTGGGCTTGATGCTCAGGCCCGGCTGATTGGTTTTCGCCTGATCGACGGTGGTGCCGGGAGGAGCACCGGGGATGTTGATAGTGATCTCACCATTGAGCTTCGGCGCCTGATTACCTGACGCTTGTTGAAGCAGACCGCTGGATTGATTGGCCAGATTTGGCCGACTCAACAACTTGTCAGTGCTCGGGATGCCCGCCGCGTTTTTCATCATCCGCTGATATCGCTGCGCGCCTTCGACAGCGCCGGCCTCAACAAACGCACCATCACCGCCACCTGGCCCCGCGTTGCGCACGCGCTGTTCTTCGGCAAACTCATTGGCTTTGTTGGTCGCGGTCTTGATGATTCCTTCACCCCCCTCACCGCCTCCGAAGTACTTCATCATCGGTTCGATGATCGGCTTCAGTTTCACCCAGAGCTTCTGAAACCACTCAGTGATGGGCGCCCAGTTCTTGGCAATCATTCCGAGCGGCGTCCACTCAAACATGCGCCCGAGAAATTCCATAACCGGAGTAGAGACCGCAACCAGAACACCCCATAAGGACGAGAACAACTCGGTTAACGGCCCCCAGTTTTCCATCACCATCGGGATCGGAGTGAATGCAAAGGCCTGCTTAAACCAGCCCCACAGGATCATGGCCGGCCCTTTGATCTTTTCCCAGATCGCCTCGAAGTACGGCGCAACGGTCGCCCAGTTGGCAATCAACAGGCCCGCCGCTAGCGCGATGCCGCGAACGATGATCCCGATCGGCGACATTGCGGTGACGGCACTGAGGATCTTGGTTGCCACCACGGCGCCCATCACCGCTACACGCAGCACACCGAACGCAACGCCAGCGCCCAACACACCACGGATAACGCCAGGGTGTTCAGCAGCAAGCGAAGACATTTGGGAGATGGCTGGGCCGATCTGATCCATGAAGGCATTGAACGGCGGTAGGAGACCAGAACCCACGGCTACACCCAAGCGGGTGACCTTGTTGGTCAGCAGCTGCATGGAGTTGGCAGTGGTCGCGGACCGCGCCGTGTATTCCGCCTCCATCGAGCCCGCGAACTTCCCTTCCTTGCCTACGGCGCCGAAGCTGGATTTCAACAAATCGAGGTTGGTCAGCAACGGTGCGATGGCAGACACCGACTCCGTACCGAACAGCTGGGTTAGCAACCCGGCCTGCTTCGCCGGATCGACCTTGGCGATGCGCTCCAGCACGTCCTCGATGGTGCCCTGCGCATCCTTCTGCATGCTCTTCGAAACTTGCTTGACGTCCAGCCGCAGCGACTTGAACGCTTCCGATTGTTGCTTCGTGGCCGCACTGCCCTTGGTGAGCGACAGCATGAAGTTCTTCATGCCCGTCGCCGCTACTTCACTCGGCACGCCCACCCCGGCGAGCGTGGCACCCATCGCAGCGACCTGCCCCGCCGACAAGCCGGCGATGCCACCCAACGAACCGATCCGAGTCACGATGTCGGAGATCTGCGCAGCCGACGAAGGGCCGATGTTGCTCAAGTAGTTGATCTTGTCAGCCAAGGTCACGACTTCAGGCTGCGTCATTTTGAAAGAGGTGCGCCACTTCGCCATCATGTCGCCGGATTGATCGGCTGTCTGATCGAAGGCGATGCCCATCTTCACCGCGTCTTCGGCGAACTGCTTCAGCTCACCACGGGCGAAACCGGCTTGGCCGCCGGCGGCAACAATGGCCGCGATGCCGCTCGCCGCCATCGGCATTTTCTCCGACATATCAAGCACGTCCTGTCCCATCTGCTTGAACTGTTCGGGCGTGTCGAAGGTAACCACCTTCTTCACATCGGCCATGGACGTTTCGAATTCCATGGCAGCCCGGGCACCAGCGATAAACGGCGCCGCAAAAGCACCGCCCTGCAACATATCCTTGAAGCCGATGTTGCCAAGGCCTGTGCTGTTCATCTGTTTGCGGAAGCCCGCAACGTTCTTGCGGATCCCGGTCAGTGTCGGCGACAGCTTGTCGACGCCGGTGATCAACGCCTTGAGCTGGAACTTGTCCGCCATCACTGCACCTGCTGAAGTTCGTTAATGCGTTGGGCGTGCTCAAGGCATTCCGTGAGCGCATCCAGTGGCCTGGCCATCATCTGTTCGGGGTCAACCTTCCAGAACCAGGCCAGGTCGTATGCGACTGAAATCAGGTCGTTGATGGAGCCGACGCCGCACTCATGAAAAAACCGGCGACCGCCCAGCTCAGCGCGTTGAGGTCGGCCAGGTCCAGCTGGTTGACCGACGACGGCGGGATGCCTGCACAGACCGCGATGTATTTGGCGGCCACATCCATGTCGAGCCCGACCTCTTCGTTCTTGTCGATCCGATATGGCAGCGCCTTGATGGCGCGCACTTCCTGTACGGTCGGCCGACGCAACGTCAGCTCAGTCAGTGGCTCGCCGTGGGCCTCGATGGCCACCTGAAGTTTTACTGCGCCCGTCATTGCCACACCCCTTTGATGCCGTCGAATTGCAGTTCAATGGTGCCGTCGTCGCCCTTCGAGGTCGGCTCGTCGACCAGGTACGCACCCGAAAGCACGTAAACCTTGCCGTTGCTGAATTCACAGGTGACCGTCATATCCTTTCCATCGGTCAACGTTTTGATCGACAGATCAGGATCATGGATGACGGTCATCTTCAGATAAGGCGCCAGCTTTTCTTCCTTGAAAAAACCCGGATAAACCGTCTCTCGCTTTACATCCATCAACGGCGCTTCGGCGCCACCGGTGACGGTCAACTGGGTGCCGTCCACCTTGATGTAGGCCGTGCCCGCTACTTTTTTGCCCATGGGGTGAATCTCCAGAATGAAAAAGCCCGCTCGAGGCGGGCTTGGTGATCGTGGTCAGCGTTACGCAGCAGCGTCGTACTGGAGGCGGAACTGGTTCAGCAGCGCGAAGATACGCAGGCCGTTGATGTAGTCCGGCGGGAACAGCACATTGATACGACTTGGGTCATTGCTGTCGCGCTCAACCACCAGGTGCTCGGCGAACAGGTCGGCGTTTTCGACATGACCTTCGGATTCAAGCTTGCCGTACTGAGCAATCAGTTCGCCCCGGATCGTGCTCGGCGTGACGATGGGTTGACCCGCGCCGAACTCGGTACCGTCATTGGCCAGCTTATGGCGGCCGTACTTGCTGGTGATAACGCTCTGCATGCGGCGGATGATGAATGCCGACTGGTGCATGGTCTCGCTGTCCAGGTACGAGTTGTCGGCCTGGCCATAGGCGTTCTTCTGATAGGTGGTGATCGAGCGCTGAATGCGCACGTATCCACCTTCGTAGTAGGCCGTGGCCAGACCGTAGGTCAGCAGTGATTGGCGTTCCGTGAGCGTGAACCGCTCGCTGGCCGGTGCCGGATCTAGCCCGGGCAGAGAGCCGCTTTGCGTGGGCCGGCTGGCATCTGCCGAGATAAACACCGAAGTGCGAGCCGCCAGTGCCGCTGCCTGCACCCAGACCGGCTGGGGCACACCAGGCTCCACCGCTTGGATGGTCATGTGCTGATCATTACGGTCTTGGCCTGCCGCCACCAGCGTACCCAAGGTGCCGCGCTTCGCCGTGTAGACGTGGCCGAACAGTTGTTTCGCCCAACTCCAGCGGCCGGTATTGTCGTCCATCGCATCTTTCCACGCGTTCAGCGTGGTCGTGTCTGACCAGGGCACGCAGATGAATTCGAAAGGCTCATCGCCCAACGCCGCGACTGCATCGATCTGGTCAGGTGCGCCGACGCCCCCCGTCATCTGGGTCGCAACAACAGTCAGGCCCGCAGGGGTCGCCTCGCCATTGGACTTGCCCAGGCGATTCAGAACCAGACCAATGTCGTTGCCGCTCTCACCCTTCCACTTACAAGTGAGTGTGATAACGCCAGCGACAGCCAGGGCGGTAACTGGCAGGTCTGGCGTGGCGTTGATCTTCACGGCCAACGCCGACGCCGCGATAGTCGGAGTAGCCGCCGAAACGACGACCGACTGCACGCGAACACCGCCAACGTACAGGTTCAATAACCCTGGCTCGGTCGCGGCACCGGTGATAGTGACCGTCGCTGTTGCTGCGGTACCGGTATCGTTCTGTAACGGCAGGCACCAAATCTCGCCGATCGGATCAGTCTTGCGCCAGGTTTCGTACATTGCCGCCAGCATCGAGCCTTGGCCGCCGATGTCCTTGGCCAGTCCCAAACTCGACACCAGCACCAGCTGGCCAATGCTTTCGCTAGTGGCATCACCATTGACCTGACCGACGATCAGTCGACGCAGGGCCGACGACGCACTGTTGGCCGCCGAGTTATCCATCTCCGCATAGAACAGCGGCACGCGGATATCGGCGGGGATGTTGCTGAATCCGATAGCCATTATTGCGCTTCCTCGGGTTTCGGCGTGGTGACGCCCTTGGTGGATTGGGCTTTATTAGCCTTGAGGGTTACGTCCCCATCCGCCTGGCGGCGGCGCCACCATGCGTTATCTGGGACTTCCCGGCCTTCAACAGGCAACAAGTCGCCAGCCTCCGGATCGGGCACGGAGCGGCCAGAGGCCGGCACCACAGTGATGCGATTGGTCATGGTGTTACGTCTCCTGAGAATTTCGCTTCAATGCGCCCGTCCGGGCCAGGTCGTTGCAGGTTCGGATCTGCCGGGTCAATGCAGTCCATGTTGAAGGTCGCGCCGGTAAATGGCGGTAAACCATCGAGTTCGCGTTCGTGCCAGGTTTCAGCGGGGTCGCCTTGCCTGTTACGGCCAAGCTGGAATTCAGCGGTGAACAGAAACTGGTACACCACTCGCGCCCGACTAATGTGAAGCATCGCGCCCTTGCCGTATTCGATGGGGTCGTATTCAGCTGCTGGGCGCCAACCGACAAGTGATAGCCAGAGCTCCGCGCGCAGGTCGTGCAAAGCGTCGTTGGCTTCCTGCCCTCGCTCATCACCAGCATCGAGTACGATCACCACCGCAAACTGATCCGTGATGTCTTGAATGACTGCGTTTTGTGCTTTGTTGGGGCCGCCGGCATCTGCCGAGGCGATGACATACGCCGCTGGCAGCGAAAGCTGGGCGCTGTCCACAACAGCATCCCAGTCAATCCCGCCAGTGACTCGACCGGCAAAGGTGGGGCATGTCGCTCGAAGGTGAGCAACAATTGGATTCAGTTTCATGAGAGTGTCCAGAAGCAGCAATCAGCCCAGGGCGGCGGCGAATGCAGCAGAGAGGATCGATTGAACTTGTGAGGCGGAGTCCTGCAGGGCATCAGCCATGTAGTTGTCACGGGGTTTGATCCGCCATTCACCAGAAGCTCGCTCGGCCAACGCCGCAGCGCGAGCACCTTTTGCTCGACGGTTCGATTTACCTTTGCCCTTCCCGGGCGCCAGCTTTCCGAGGCGCTTCCCTTTTTTCACCCCGTAGTGCAGGTAGGCCGGGTAGAAATCTTCCATGGCCGTGGTTTTGGTGGGAGAGATGCGAACAAGAAAGCCGGAGCGCGACACCTTGAAACTGATCGATTCCACCGTGGCACCGGTGCGCGTTATTGGATAGCCATCCTGGCCACCGCCAAGGGCGAGATTCATTTGCGCTTTTTGGGTGATCAGCAGGCCGACCTTCCGCATCCCGGCGCGGATCTTCCGTTTGTCAAAGGCATCGCGTTCGAACTTGTCGAAGCCTTCTACGTGCAGATATCCATCAATCGAAGCCGAGTTAGACATAGATCCCTCCCCCAGCCAGTTGGGGCCCCAGCTCTTCTACTTCGAGTAAGGTAAACCGACTGTTACCGTTCATGTCTGCAACCCTGCGCACCCGATAGATCGTGTCGCCATGAACAACTTCGTGGGATTCGCTCATTCCCTTCAGGTAATACAGGATCATCCGATGGGTAATCTTCACATCGGTCTGAACACCATTCGCATAAACGGCGGTACCGACAGGCTCTATCTTTGCCCATCGCCTTTTCTGGTCGGTGAACAACGAGTCGAGCCCTTGGTCTGGAGCCGGTATGTCTGTTCTCAACCTCAGAGTGATACGCCGGGTCAACTCCCCAGCACTAGGTTCGCGCATCGCCATAGTCAGAACCTCGGCGGGACGGTGATCTCAGCGACCAAGTGGTCGAGGAATGCAGATGGCAGCTCTGCCAGGGTCTGCCCCACCAGAAACATTTCCGGGTGTCGGTAGATCGTCGCCGCAGCCATCAACAACCAGTTGCGCACGCCGGGGTGCACGGCCATATCAAGCTGTGCCTTATACCGAATCCGCAGCACACCAGCCGGCCTTAGGGACGGGAAGAACAGGAAACTTTCCCGCTGATCTTGACGAAGCTCAAACGGCCCCGGCTGGGCCACCCATGCGCCGTCCGCTTGCTGCGCCATAACCGAAACGATCTCATTGGCCTGGCCGACATCCAGCGCATGGCCTGCCGCGAAGTGAGTCGGCCAGTCCTCTTCGTAAATCGCGCCGCGAATTGAAGCGCCCGTCTTCGATTCACATTGAGTTGTCACGCCGGGAATGATGATCTGTTCGATCAACGCCGGCTCCATGTCCTCTGGCTCAACCCGACACTGGAACGCAACCTGTGCCAGGGTGAGAACGGGTTCGCCGAAGTACTCGATACGGCGGGCCATGGCTTATGGCTTCGCGTCGTCATCGGTACCGGAATTAACTTCGCCGCCTTCAGCACCGTTTGACGCCGCGCCCGAAGACTCAGTGGGTGAACCGGCCGTCCCAGTTTCACCAGCATTTTTTGCGCCACTGGCTTTGGCCGAAGCCTTACCGGCTTTTGGCTTTTCGTAGGCCTCAGCAAAGCCCTTGGATTTCAGGCCCTCAGCAACCTCTTCGTCAAACCCCGCCAACTCTCCGGCCGAGTAACCGCGCCAGGCTTTCAGAAACCGCACAACAACTTTATCGCTCATCACTTCGACCTCAGATATGCAAAGCCCCGCCGAAGCGGGGCAAAAGGATTACATGCCAGCGCCCCACTTCACGGCGACGGCGACCACGATGCACTCGACGTGGCGTGGACCGAAGTCATGCTTGGCGATTACCTTGACCAGGGTCTGGTCACGCTGGAAAGCGCTGACCATGTTGCCCTCGGAGTCCTTGTACGACGCCTCATTACTGAACGAGATCGTCAGGTCCATGTCTTCGCCGATCATCATGTCGGCGAAGTTGACGAAGTAGAATTCGGTCTCGTTGCCGCCGGCGCCGAGGTTGACTGGGATCTGGTTGCTCAGACCAACCGGGTAACCCTTGAACAAGCCCTGTTCAATTTCCGGATAGGCTTTGTTGCCGTTGCCATCACGCAGCGACTGCAACCAACGGAACACGCGCGGATGCATCAGCCAACCGCAGTCCTTCATCATCACGTTGGCCGTTTCGATACGAAGCATCATGCCGCCGCAGAACAGGTCGATTTGTTCCAGGGTGATGCCAGCGGTGTCAGGAGCTGGTAACACGTTGAACGCTTGTGCCCAATAGCGCATACCCTTTGGCAGTGTGCCGGTACCGTCGGCGCGAATGAAGTGCAGGTCCTCCGAGAGACCCATCGACACCGCCAGATCGTTCACGACAATGTCGTCAATACGAGGACTGATCCCGGCGTTGGCAATGAGGTCATTCGAGATAGGCACAATCGCTGCCGCTTTTTTTGCGGAAAGCTTTGTATCAGCGAACGTCATGCCAGTGATCGGGATATCGGTTTCGGTACCGATGTAGGTCACAATGGTGTTGCCAGTGATACGCGGCATGGTCAGGTTGCCGTTGTTCAACGGCAGACTCCGGGTGCCCATCTTGCGCACAACCGACATCGGGCGCAGAGCCTCGATGATCTCGGTTGCGAAATTTTGAGGTACCAACACACCACCGGCTCCCGGCGTCACAGTGCTCAACGCCATGGCAACGTCAGTGGAATACCCACCTTGTTGTGCCATTTGTGCGGCCTGCTGCTGATTGCCTCCCGCCGCAGCCAGCAAACGGACCATCTGAGCCATCCGCACACCTGGCGCATCAGCTGGACCCGACCCGGAAATGTAACCTGGTGGCGGCCCGGTGCGGCCTTGCGCCGATTCACTTACGGGGACAGCGCTCGCTGCTGCCATTCGCTCGGCCTGTTCCGCTCGACTGATCTTGTCAGTCAGCGCATTGAACTGAGCCTCCAGACTGGCGAATTGAGTCAGCTGCTCAGCCGACAGGGTTTCACCACCAGACTCAAGCTTGGCCAGAGCCTGAAGCGACTCATTGAGTTTGGCGCGTTCGCTACGCAATTGAAGTACAAGGGACATGGTGCCTCCTGGGCATAAAAAAAACCCGCACACGGCGGGCTTCGAACGACTGCCGCGAACGCGGTCAGATCTGGGTTTGAAAATTCAGTGCAGCTGCACGGACCGAAAGTCGGCCTTGCTGGCGGTTGGCTCGGCTCAAGGCCACCGAGTTGGATAAATCATCGACAGCTTGTTGAGGACTTTGCATGCGATCGGCGAGGCCTGCCGCGATACCCGCCTGCCCTCGATACAGGCCCGCCTCAGTGGCAATGACTTGTTGCACCGAGAGCCCGCGGTAGTCGGCAATCGCATTGACGAAGAGCTGATAGCTCTCCTGCACAACGTCGTTGAGGTACTTGAGTGACTGGTCACTCAACGGTTCGTGAGGGCTAAGGTCATTTTTGTGAGCGCCGGCAAACACGGTGGTCACCTTGACGCCCATGCCTTCTTCCATCTTGGAACGATCCATGTGGCTGGCGATGACGCCGATCGATCCGACGCCACTGGTCTGGCTCACCACCAGTTCGCTACAGGCGGCACCGATCAGGTAGCCGCCGCTGTAGGCCATGAAGTTGACGATACCGGTGATGGGCTTCTGCTGGGCCATGGCGCGAATGTCCGCCGCCAACTCGAAGGCGCCGACGGCAGAACCTCCGGGACTGTCGATGTCCAACACGATGCGCTCGACCATCGGATCCGCAACAGCGTTGCTAATCTGAGCCCGTAGCGTTTCATAGCTGGTCATCGTCTCGCACATGCTCACGTGGCTACCGCGACTGACCAGCACTCCGCTGACCGGAATCACCTCAATGCCAGTGCGCGCGATTGCAGTCCGACGCTCTTCTTCGCGCTGGGCGATGCGGTCCAGGCCATCGTCCGACCATAGACCGGTGCCTGCTACGGCGCCGATGTTGACGATGTTCAAGCTCATTGCCTGGTTGGCCCAGCGAACGCCCAGGTCCAACATGTCAGGCGTCACCAACAGCGGCTGATTGAACAGCAGGCTGGAGGCTCGCAGGTAGTTTTTCATTGCGCGAGAATCCTCTCTATTTCAGCGTGCTGCAGTTCGAGCTGCGCTCGCACGTTGGGGTTGGTCAAATCAGCGGCGCCCTTGCCTGCGTCCACCATGTTCAGCGGTTGCAAGTAAATATCCCCGCCCGGTACCGGAGGCATGTTCTCCAGCCGGCGGATGTCATTGACGCTGAGCCAGCCCCACTGCCGTCCAATGGCGTAGGCCTCATAGCGACTCTTCTGGTCACCGCGCAGCAGGCCGGACAGGTTGAACTCAATGAAGTACTCGCGCCGGTCAGCAGGCAGCAGGAAGTCCCGCATCATCGACTGCTCGTGACGCTTCACCCAAGGCAACAGTGCGAACACCACAAACTGAATCATCAACTGCTCAAGGGTGTTGTAGTTGGACTTCTCCAGGTCGTTGACCATGGGCAGCGGGATCTTATAAATCCGGGCGATATCGGTGCCGGTGGTTTTAAGAATCCCCAACACCTCGGCGTCCACGTTGTTCATGGAGACAGGCTTGAAGGTCATGCCTTCCTGCAACAACGCAACCTTCTTGGCGTTGTCCATGCCGCCGAATTTCTGGCCCCACTGATCGACGATCTTGTCGATGCTGCTTTGATCCTTGATCGCCGGGGCTTCACGCGGGCGCTCGATCACACCGGAGACGGTCACGCCGTTGGCGAAGCTTTTGCCCGTGTATTGGCGCACCGCCTGAGCCAAGCCTAACGATTCGGCATGCACCTCAATCGGCGACAGCCCAACGTAATGGTTGGTGCTGAACCACCGCACGTGGTGGATCATACGCATCGGCAGAGTTTCCCCGCCGCTGATCCGGTAATACGGCAGCATGTCGCCGCCTTTCAGCACCTGCACCTTGTCGTTGCACAATGGCCAGAGGGCCGTGACGTTTCCGTCGTCCCGGCGATCAATGAAGCTGTAAGCGTTGCCCCGCAAACCGGCAGCACCCTGCGTGCACTCACGGTATTCATAAGGCGTCTGAAACCCGTTCGGCTGATACCGAAGGACGTCATACGCCGGGTGGTTGATGGCCGCTTCGCGCTGGCCCTTATCCAGTCGGCGGTACATCTCACAAGGCAATTGCCCCATGGTCTCGGCCAGCAGCGTGACGCAGTTTTGCAGGATCGGCAGGCCCAGTGCTGACTCGGGCGTGACCTTGACGCCCGTACTGTTGCGACCACCACCCAGAATTCCACGCCAAAAGCCGCCGCCCGCTTCTGTCAGATTGCCGCGCCCCTCGCCGAGCACGCTTGAAAAGAACATGCTCAACCTCCTTGGGGCTTAGATTTGGCTTTCAGTGCGGCGGATGCGCGATCGGCAAGGAATGACCAGGCCATTAAGCCGATGCCGGCGACGATGCAGGCCGCCGGCGTGCTGATCATTGCCACGCCGTACACCAGCAACCCGAAGCCCAGCAGACCGGCCAGCCATGAAAGGATGACCAATTTCATATACCCGCCCCTTCGTCGTAGATGGATTTGCCACTCGGCCCAGCAGCCTTGCTGCTGATGCCGACGGCCATGATGGATGCGACGATTCCGTCGATCCGACCGGTTGCCTTGGCCTTGTCGGCCTTTCGGTTGTTGGCTGGATCGGAAACAATCACCGCGTTGCCAGCGTTCCAGGTCATGACGGGGTTGCCGTCGTGACGCAGGGTTTCGACTGTCTCGCTTTCGACGACCTCCCACTCACTCGGATCAAGGTCAATCACATCCTGCTCGGGCGACAAGCCCAGCAGGCGCCTTTCAAACTCATCAACTGCCGGGCCCATGTCTTTGTAGCCCTGGCCGAAGCCCACCATTTCCGGCAGCGAGATGTCGTATTCGGACATCAGCTGCAACAGGTCTTCGATGCGCCAGCGGTCATAAGCAATGCGCTCGACGTCGAAGTACGCACAGATCGTGACCAGGCGGCGCAACACATGCAGCTTGCTGATGGCCCTGCCCGGGGTCGTTTCAAGGTGACCGCCTTTAATCCACATGGCGTAGGGGACCTTGTCGCGATCCTCACGCCCTTGCAGGTCGTCGTCGGGAATCCAGAAATAAGGGAGCAGCCGCCAGTGCGGGTCGTGAGGTGCCGGCCAGAAGATAAGGACGAATGCGGTCAAGTCCGTGGTGCTGGCGAGATCGAGCCCGCCGACGCAGCGGCGGTTCCGCAGAAGACGCATTGGCACACGCTCTTCGGCCTGCTTCCAAACACCCCAAGAAATCCACGGGGCATCCGCTTGAGTCCACTCGCAGAAGTTAAGCCGGCGCACCACCGACTCCTGAGCCGGCAACCCTCGGGCCGACTGGACCTGCTCACGCAAATACTTGCGGCCTGGGATGCCATCGCTCTGCCCCTCGGCGATGTAGTCCAACGAGGGGTTTACCTTGGGCCAGCAGGATTCGTCCTTGAACGGATCGTCACCTTCATCCAGCGAGCAGATGAAAGCGAAGAAGCTGTCATCATCTTCGATGGCTGCGCAGATCCGAACGCCCAGGTCGTGGTACTGACCGCAGACCGTCTTCTTGTCGGAACCGCTGTTGGTGATCATCACGACCATCGCTTTGCGACGGTTCTTGGTACCGGCCCGCATCATGTTCACGGTCGAGGCCGTCTTGTGCTCGTGCAGCTCGTCGAGCAAACCAATATGTGGCCGTGGGCCGGACTTGCCTTCGTCGGCGCTGATCGGCCGGAAAAAGGAATTGGTGTTCGGGTAGAACAGGTTCCAAACCTTTTCGTCGCGACCCGACTGCACAAGTCGCGAGCGAAGTTTCTTCGACATGTCGACCATCGACACAGCATCACGAAACAGGATCATTGCCTGGTCGCGCTTGGTGGCGGCTGCGTAGATTTCGGCGCGCTGCTCACCGTCGGCAACCAAACCATATAGGCCGATGCCGGCGACCAAGGGGCTTTTCCCCGAGCCTTTTCCTGTTTCGATGTAGCCGAGTCGGAAGCGGCGAAAACCGTCATCGGTCATCCAGCCGAATAAACTACCGACGACAAAGGCTTGCCAGGGCGCGAGCATGAAGGGCATGCCTTCGTAATCGCCGCCGTTGAGGCAAAGGACATCTTCGAAAAAGCCGAGGGCGCGGTTGACGCGCTCAAGATCCCAGATCAAACCGCGAGACGGGCCGTGCTCAAGATCACGAAGGTGGCGTTTACAGGCGTTACGGACGTTGGGGCCGGCGACGATTTCTCCGTCTAGGACGGCTTGCGCAAAGCCGGTGACTCGGTCGTCAGCTGAAGTACTTGTCTGCGGCGTCTCGTTGGTCATTTGGGAATAGATCACCTTGCGGTGCCGGTGCAGTTTTCAGGTTGCGCCGGGACATTGGCGACATGCCGAACTGGGCGCCGGCAGCATTGGCACGCTTCTCCGCGTCGTTCGCGAGCTGCCGAAGGACGTGCATCTGTTGCGCGCCGGTCTTGAAGGTCTGTATATCGCCGCCCAATGCGTCAGCCGACGCAGCGTTTCGCGTGGCGATCAACCGCTGGTAGCGCCGCCAATCAGCAACGGCCTGGCAATACGTGGCCAGCGCCATCGAATCCAATTGTGAAACGATGCCGAGAGCGATCAATGCGGGCACCAGTTGCTCCCATTCCGCGACAGCCTCAGCCGAGAGGACATCAGGCATCGGTGGCGCCCCGACGGGAATCGCCGAGGCCGCAGCCTCTGCCAGCAGGTCATCGCGATTTTCCCGACCTCGATTTCCCTGCAAAAGTTTGAGCACCGCTGGTTTTCCAGGGCGACCCGAGTTTCCGTTTCCGGCCATAACAAACCCCTGTCGATTGATACCCCCCTCCCCTCATATTTCCCGACTTTGCGAGGAGAGGGGGGCGAGCGGTCTAGAACAAATTCCCGCGAAAGTTTTTCACCCCCCCTACCCGGGGGAGCGCCTTTTTTTGGTGCGTGTCAGTCAGCTGATCATCGATTCCAATGATGTCCAGGGTCGAGTGGCAAGCCATCAGCATTGCACCCGGGGAGCCTGCCGCTCTTCTCCATCCGCTGCTTGGTAGAGTCATGGCAGAACTTACACAGGCTCGCCCAGTTCTTCGGATTCCAGAACAACTTCCACGCCGCTTTGATGCGGACCGGGTCGCCGCTGTCCTTAGCATCCTTTAGCTTGGGCGCGATCTTGTGGTCGACGATAGTCGCCGCCACGGGTCGCTGATCGGTCGAGCACATCGTGCAATAGGGATGCTGACGCAAATGACCATCGCGGGACTTCTGCCACTTGTACCCGTAACCCCGCTCAGTACTGCTGCCGCGTCGGTCATCAGATACCTTGCTCATTAACCCATCTTCCATACGCGGGCGAGGTTGCCCGAGCTTTTGCAGACCGAACCCACGAACACCGAAAGCAGTAACACCAACGGCCACGAGTTGTGCGGCATGACCAACAGGCCCTTTCCGATGTACACCACCGCAGAGCCCGACGCGACCATCACCAGCCAGGCGAGGCAACTCATGTTCCGCCGGAACCGAGCACCATGCCGCTTGAAGGTAAACAGCCGAACGAACAACGCAACACACAACCAGAACGTCGCTTGCGTCAGGACCTGCTGCAATAGTTGACTATCCATCCTGCCTCCCTTGCTGTTCAGCAATGAGGCCGCGCCGCTTGATGATGGCCAGTGCAACGGTAACAACCACAACCGAAGCACCGAACGCCGCCGGCCCGGTGTACTTGAATGGCCTGGTGCCGAACAACTCAACCTCGGCCATGCCAGGGGCGAACATGTAACCCATCACGAAAGAGACGAGCAGGAACAGTACGCGCTTCCATACGGGCAATTCCTCGGTCGTGGTGAAGAACACCAGCGAGCCAGCCAGCGCGCCGATTACTGCGAGCATGTCAACGCCCGCTAGCAGGCCAGTAGCAGCCAGTCCCACACCACCGGCCACGACAATAGTTGCCGGCTCGCTCATGCTGATTCTCCATTGCAGACACCCATCGGGCCGAAAATAAAAACCCCGCCGAAGCGGGGTTAGGTGACCGGCACAGGGAGGGCCGGGTGAAGCTGCACAGCACGTGCGAGGTCAGCGCCAAGGCGCAAATTCCATATCGTGGGGACTTTTTACCCCCTCAGTACGGAACCGAAAAGGGGGCATTTTCGGTTATCCGACTTGACGCAACTTTGACGCAGCTTTGAGGAGACTTTGAGGCATTCCGCCCCGACCAGTGGCAAGCCACTTGCGCGCCCCAGCCCGATCAGTGAGCACCTGCAACAGTCTCACATGCAGGCAATGCACCTGGTCGTAGTAAGTCTGCTTGGCGCTGGACGCCATCCCTACCAGGTGCATCTGCATCAACCACGTCGGCGCCGGATCATCGCCATATCGCAACGCAGCCAGCCGCTGCAACATCACGCCTCGATCATCCTGCCGTGCGATCTCTGCCAGCGCCGCCGTGATCTCTTGGGCAACGCTATCTGGTCCTGCACCAGCACCGAGAATGATCCGTGACCCAGGTGTGCCGCGTGGCGCACAACCACCCCACTCCATGATCGTGGCCATCGGACTGCCCATGCCGCCGCTCTCACCGTTCTTACGGCACTGCTCTCCCCAGTGGTTCAACAGCACTTCAATTTCTTCGATCATCACCAGCTCTCCCGAACAAACCGAACCCGACACAAAAAACCCACAACCCGACACAAACCTGACACACCTAAAAACCTTATAAAACAATGCTTTAAAATAACTGTGTCAGGTGTGTTAGGTGTGTTGGGTAGTTCTTCACGCATAAAAAAACAAAAAGAATGTTGTTTTAAGCTGGACTGTTGATGATGTGCGTATGCCTGCGCACGTGTTAAACCTGACACACCTGACACGGACCGACGCAAAGCCAGTAACAGCGCGGCCTGTAGCTGTGTCAGGTTGCCGTGGCCAGCCTGAAACAGAGGAAACACACCTGACACACGATTGGTCGTCATGCCGCCGCACTCCCCTTGTCAGCAAACTTCACGTGATCCCAACTATCCACACTCCATCCGCCAGAACGAGCCTGATCTCTCCACTTGGCCACAGCCGTTCCGAGCGCGCCAGCGGTCATAGATGGGGCGGGGGAAGGCGCCGGGTCAATGCCAGACCAGGGAAAGAAGAAGGTCCCGAACGCCCGCCGCGCCCCTTCCATCCAAGGCACGCGCTGCACCTTGTCCACCTCCGTCGAAATGAACCCGCTGAACTTCGTGTGACTCAACGAATGCTCTTTGTTCCGGTGGCACCATTCCAGGAAGAGCGCGTACAGATCACTACTCACGCAGATATCGAAAGGCGCACCGAGCAAGCCATGACGCCATTCACGGAGGAAGGTCTGCCAGCTGGCCATGCTCAACTCCACCAGCCGCTGGCGGGCATCAGTATTGGGCGGACGTGTACGCTCATCGAAGTCGCCCAGCGGATAGCTGAGCAAGTAGTCGTAAAGTGCCTCTACTCCGCCATTCGCCAGTTCATGCGCGACCTTCTTCTGAGCATTGGCAGGTAGCGTGCCCTTGGGCCACACCACCAACATGCGCCGGTCGTTCTCACCGATAGGCCACGGCATGATCTCGTTCGAAAGGAACACCGCGTTCATGTGGTTGGCCTCCTCCCAACCGTTCACAAACTTCGACTCCATGCGGACTGTTTTGCCGGTGACCATGTGTTTGATCTTGCCAACCTGGTTGTATCGCTGGTCCCGGCTAACGACCTCTTCGAACACGCCGTAAAGCTTGTTCGACTGCCAGACGGTCCAGTTCGACTCAAGCTGCGCTTGGCCGACTGTGGCACCGCAGTCACCGTAGATTTGACCCATGATGTCGCTGAACAGAAGGCTTTTGCCGCTGCCTTCCATTGTCGAATGCAACAGCACGGCGGTATCCATCTTGGCACCGACGTTTTGCAGCGGGTATGCCAACCACTTTGTCAGCCAGTCAGTGGCGGCCTTGTCGCCGTTGCACAAGAACGGAATGAGCGACTTCAGCGTGCGGCATTTCCCCAGGTCGTTATCCGGCACCAATGGCAAACCCTCGAAGGTGTTGATGTACACCTCAGGGTCTTTCGTCATGCATGGATCAAACACGATGTGCTCCATGTCCACCGTGCGGCGATCCGGACTGTTCAACCACATGCCATACGCATCACCCAACGACATTTTCAGCGCGCCCTCGGGAATCCGCCGGCGCTTTTGGATATCCCACGAGTCCTTGGTGCCATCGATGTAAACGTAACGCTCGACCGGCGCCATCCCGTTGCCGCTGACCTGTTTGAACTTGGCCTCGGCCTTCGCCTTGTTGGCCAGACGCTCAGCCATGTCATCGGCGATAACCTTCTTTACCGGCAACTCCAACCAGTCTTTGGCCAGCGGTTTGGTCACCAGCATTTCGAACGCCGACTTCTTGATGATCACTCGCTTGAAGGTATCGAAGATCGCAGTCTTACCCTCAACCAAAGCAAACCGGGTGAAGATCCGCTCAGCCGTCCACGGATTCCCCCCGCCCCCCTCTGGAGTAGCAGCGCCGTTTTCGGCAGGCTCTTCCAAAGATGGGGCATGGGGAAGATCGTTCAGTCGGGCAGATGCAGCAGACAGTGCCGCCGCGTCGAGCTGGGCACGAACAACATCAAGACCTTGCTCGATGTGCAAATCATTCCAATCCTTGGCCATCAGGCAGCCTCCCCAAAATAAGGAAACGCAGCGAAGCCACCGACCTCAACGGCAGCAGCTTCTGCTTTAGTTCGACCGGGATTGCCAGTTGCGTCCGGATCATCGTCACCCGCGACAACTATTGCCGCCGTCGGATGAAGAGAACGTATGGACCTGACGACATTGACCAGGTTGCCCGAGTCAACGGCCATCGCTACCGGCCACCCGCTTGCCATGTGCACGCTGGCAGCAGTCGCGTAACCCTCGGCGGCTGCAACGACAACCGGTGAATCGACAACGCCCAGCACATGAAAGCAGCCTGACTTGCGGCCATACTTCGGAAACAGCTTGGTGCCCTGCCCGTTGATCGATTGAAGGCTCCAAAGCTTGCCCGCCAGATCCCGCAGCGGAATCGCAATGCTGCCGGGCTTGAACATCAGGAAGCTCAGTGATGCCGGTCGCGGCTTAGGCAGATTGTTGAAAAACTGCATGGCGTTGCTGCCGGACCACACCTGGCAGCGCTTGTTGTGGTCATCAATGGACAGAATCACGGTCGTATTGAAAAAGCCGATACCGAAGGCACCGACTTGTTTTCGTTCCAGATAAGCACTCTGGCCATCTGGTCGGCAATGCTCGTTCCAGATCCGCTGACAGCTTTCCGCGACCAGTGAACGCATCTCCTCAAGTAGCGCCTCATCAGCCTCGACCTCAGCCTGACGCTGTTTGCGCCTCGCCTCCGCTTCCGCCGCGAACCGCTTCTTTTCCTCGGCGGTCATTTCAGTTTTTTCAGGACGCCAGCCAGCATCGTGTGCCAGCTTGATCACGGTACCCATGCCGGTACCGCCCTTTTTGAATGACTTCCAGACGGACAAGGCAGCCTTGCCGTCGTAGCTTTTGCTGCTCTGGCTCCAGACATTCCACGGGCCGTAGCCGTCCTGACCGAATTCAGCCTTCAAGCCCATACCCACCTCGACCCACGTATCTCGTGAGTCCGGCGATATGTATTGAAGAAGATGCGGCAGATCGGAAAGCTGTAGAGGGATCTTGTCGTCACTCATCGCCGCGCCTCCCGCAACCCCTGACAGTGGACGCAGGTTTCGCAACCTTCAATCGTCTGCTGTCGAAGCAACGGGATTGGGTCATCGCAGTCTTCGCAGAACTGCGCGCTGACACGGCTTGTAGGCACACGTCGATTGCGATGGATAGCAACGTCGAGCAGGTATTGCGCCTGATCGTTGGCGCGATCGATATCGTCAGCCATCAGCGCGATCCTCCATCGCCTGCCGCGCACCGGCCATGATGCCGAGGATTTCGCGGATCACGTCCATGCCCTGCTTTTCAAGATCAAGAACTTCGTGAAGCTCCCAAACGTTGTCGGCAGCGCCATCATGCATCGCGGCAACAAACTCGCCGGTCTCGCCGAGCAACTTGCCAACCGCTTTCAAGGCATCACGTGTCGCCGGTACCGGCACAGGGCGATACCAGACCGCACCCGCCGGACGCATCAGCGCATCGAGCAGACGGGCATCGCCAGTCAGCCTGATCAGCTCTTCTAGCTCATCAGGATTCAGCCACCGGCGCTCTTCATCAAGCTTGAGTTTCTTCTGGAGGGTGTCGTTCTCCAACACCATGTCAAAGGCAAGGGCGGTGATTCCGCCCCTGTAGTCACGACCAGCGCGATAGATCGCCTGGCGCAAAGGAAGGACCGGACCAGCGTCCGGCAAAAGATCTGTGCGACTCATAACCGTAAATCCCCTGTTTACGGTGTAGCCATAGTCCAGGGTAAACCCTATCCTACGACCACGACCGATGTGCATGTGCTGTGTGTCGTCGTAGCTGAGCTGGGGGATCTTTGGTGAGAGGCCCCAGCTCGGCACCTTTATTAAGCAGCTTTTGATTCTTGAAGGTCTTGCGGTACGCAGAAGACGTCAGGGCGAAGTCGAAACCGAGAAACACCGGTCATCAACTCGGCTCTAACTACAAGTTCAGCGGGCAAATACCCCCGCTTCAGCCAATACGAGACGATCTGCTGCGAAACCACACGCCCCGGGCTCGACATGACTTGCGCGAAGGCGACCTGACCTTTGGCCGCCTCGACAGCTTCAACCAGCGCTAAGCGCATCTCATCAGAGTGGTTCATGGGGACCTCAAAGCAGAAAGTACAAACAGAAATTACAGCTAAATTTGTATTTGCGCAACAATTTAGCGTGTTGGATGGAGTACAAAATCATTTGTATTATTCAGGGATGACTAAAGCCTCGAAAAATCCATCTGCCGTAGCAGCCTTATTCAAGGCTCGCCGAAAGCAACTCAAGCTCAGCCAGGTAGCACTCGCTGAGAAAGTGAGGTCTCTGTTGGGACCGGAAGAAACCTTCAGCCAGCAGACCTACGCAGCTTTCGAAGCCGGCGACACCAAAAACACGCGCTTCGCCATTCAGATAGCCCAGGTACTCGGAATCTCTATAGATGAAGTTGCCGCTCTCAATGGAGAACAAAAGACATCAACCGCTCCTGAGGCGGTCATGCTCGGCCCAATTGAAGTTTGGGATGACGAGACGCCGCTAGATGACGATGAAATCGAGGTTCCATTGCTCAAGGAAGTTCAGCTCTCGGCGGGAAATGGCAGGGCCGTCACTCAGGCCCACGTGAGGTCAAAGCTTCGCTTCGGCAAAATTTCCCTACGCAGGCAAGGAGTCGAACCCGACAACGCAGTCTGCGTCACGGTGTATGGCAACAGCATGGAGCCGGTACTTCCAAACGGCAGCACGGTCGGCGTTGATCAAGGGAAAAAAGAGTTTAAGGACGGGGACATTTATGCGATCAGTCACAACGATGAGCTTCGCGTAAAAATGCTCTATCGCTTACCCCTCGGCGGCATCAGGATGCGGAGTTTCAACAGAGACGAGTATCCCGACGAGGAATACTCCCAGGAAAGAATTCGCTCGGAATCGATAATCATCATTGGCAGAGTGTTCTGGTACTCAGTCCTTCGCTGACACTCCCAAATAAAAAGCCCGCATCAAGCGGGTTTTTTTTCACCAAAAACCAAAATACAAATTTACCTGTTGACCATATTACAAATTGAATTGTAGTCTAGCCCTCGTACCCCTCTCACCCAAGAGTACGAGCCATGCAAACCACACAGCACAGCAACACCCGCTGCCCGGTATATCTGCACCCGTCGGCATGCAGTAGCCGGGCCGCCGTCGAAGCCATTCAGCGCCAAACCGGCCTGTTGGTAATCACCACTCCTAAAGGCCGTCCCGCAGCTGTCGAGCCATCCACCTCCGCCACCGACAGTCTCTGGCCTTTCGGGGGCGACGCAGCATGAATAGCTATCTCATCCCCCTCGCAAAGCAAGATCTGTTGCACCACATGCTGCAAGTCGGCGGCGCAGCCGTATGCCCTCTCCAGCGACCTGAGCAAACCATCCACGCGAAATTTGAAGTCGAGCTCACCGAGTCCACCGCAGTCATAAACGTTGACCTGGGCGGCCTTACCGGTGAATTGACCCTCAAGCGCGCAGACAGGGCCAACCACCTGCACCTGCGAGAGTTCATTCAGGACATTGCGAATGGCCGAATCGAGTCGGCGCAACCCGCCCCACCAGACCAAATCGGCCGCTTGGCGCAGATCGATCAAGCACTGGCCGACTCGGAAGCATTGCTAGACCGAGTTCGCAAACTGATCGCAGCCTGAGGACAGCGCCATGAACCGCACACTGGACGAAACCGCCGCCGTACTCGGTCTCAAACCCCGCAAATTTCGCAGCCAACTCCGCGAGCTCCGTGTTTTGACCCAAAGCGGCGAGCTCGCCAGTCAGCATCGCGATCGTGGCCACCTGTTCTCCGAACCACGTAGCCGCTGGAACGACAACATCAAAGGCTACAGCCACTACGCAGTAGTGATGGTGACTGAGCGCGGCGTCGAATGGCTGGCAAAGCAGCTCGGCATCGGCATCAAGGCACAGAACAAGGACGCTGCAGCATGAAAACCAACTACTTCAACGCGTACACACAAGCCCTTGGCGCCCTACGGCTGATCCCGATCTATCTGGACAGCCCGGGCGTCGTCAGTCGAGCCACGCTGATCGGCGCTGCCAGCGAAGCCATTGACCTGCTGGGCAACATTCCTTGCCGCACTCTGGAACTGGCCGAAGTCTTTCGCTGCGTTAACGGCGTGATTCAAGAAGGCCAGGTGGCTTACGTCACCCCAACCAACTCACCGGAATACCCATTCGGCGCCGTTGTTGCTGACGGAAACGGCCGGATCTGCGCCGCTGCCATGGGCAAAAGCAAAGAGGGCCTCGCCGAATTGATCCGCCTGAAATTGGTGCCCCGATCGGAGGGGCACGGGGAGGAAGCCGCGTGAGCGACACACTTGACCAATTGCGCCGCCAGTTCGCAACACCCTGCCCGACCCTGTCGGCAGTACGCGAACAGTATTTCCCACACATCCGGACCGACCGCTATCTGCTGACGGAAATCAAGGCCGGCCGCATCGCGCTGTTGGTAAAGCGCCTGCACGGGTCAGCGCGCGCACAACGTGTGGTGTACCTGCACGACCTGGCCGACTTTCTCGACGCCCAAGCAACCAAGGCAGCAGCTTGACTCACCGGTGCCCCTGCCGACCAGGGGCAAACAACTCGCACTCAATGAGGCACAGCACATGAGCAAAGCACGACCCTTCATCGACACGCTACGAGACATCGAGGCCGGCGGCTTGCTCGATGAACTGAGCGAGGCCCAATACAGCCTGATCGATGCCATTCGCCTGTCCGGCAAAGCCGGGAAGCTGGTGATCGAACTGAACTACAAGCCCGACGGGCGCGGCCAGATGAACATCAAGGCTGACGTCAAAGTGAAGGAACCGGTTCTGTCTCGCGGTACCTCCCTGTTCTTCCTGACTCCTGAGGGCAACCTCACCCGCCGCGACCCACGGCAGCAAGACTTGCAGCTTCGCCCTGTGATTGAAGAGGAAAACCCCGCAAGCCTTCGCAACGTTTCGCAGTAAAGCCTCTCACCAAAATGGAGCACATCCAATGCAGCAAGCAATTCAACATCTCGTGACCCTAGCCCAAGCTCTGGGCAAACCGATTGACCATGCCGATCTGGCCGCACCATTCGCTCTGATACCCGACGGCGTTGACATTAAGTCTCTGGAACATCTGCAACACGCACCATCGCGTGTCCGCCAGAAAATCACCGTGCTTGATGCCGACAGTTTCATTGCCTACGTCAACCGATTTGCAACTGCGGCAACTGCGGTCTTCTGCAATGGGCCCGAAGGCCGCACATTCTCGGCGGTGATCGACTACCACCAACCCGATTTGCCAGCCTGGAGCGATCACACCGCAACCTATTGCTGCCCTATCACTGTCGAGTGGGGCCGTTGGAAAGCTGGCGATCGCAAGCGCATGGACCAGGCCACATTCGCCGAGTTTGTTGAAGAGAACGTGAAAGACATCGTCGCACCAGACGACATGCCAACAGCACCAAGCGCCGCCGACATGCTGGAGATCAGCAGAACACTGGAAGCGAAGAAGAACATTTCATTTCGCCAAGGCACTCGGCTGGACAACGGCCAGGTCCAGCTGACCTACAACGAAGAGATCGACGGACGCGCCGGCGAGACCGGTCAGCTCAATATCCCTGAACAGTTTTTCATCGGCGTGAAACCTTTCCTCGGCGGTGACGCTTTCTGCGTCCCTGCACGCTTTCGCTACCGAATCGTTGATAGCCGCCTGCAAATGTGGTTCGAGCTGGTACGCCCAGAAAAAGTACTGGAAGAGGCCTACAACGCCGTCCGGACAAAGATCAAAGGCGCGATCAACGACGTACCACTGTACGAAGCAACTCGGTAACTAAACCCGAAGCTATACCCCGCTGCCGTCCTCTCACCAAAGATCCGGCGGCGGGCTCTACTGAGGTACACAGCACATGCAAAATGAAACCAGCATCATCCTCTTCGGCCTTCTGGTCGGCTGGCTGCTGACATCCTTCTACTTTTTCAAAGCAATGAAGCGGGTCAATCGCCGTAGCAGCGACGATCTCAAGCAGTATCAAGCTGATCTATACGAAGCCAAGCAGCGTTACCTTGCGCTGTATCGGCAGACCTTGTCGTTCGGTACCTTCCTTACCCGAGAGGACGCGCACGTACTGCTCAACACCGCGGACAGCCTGCGTCTCGCCCAAGAAACATGGAAGGCGTTCCCTGGCACCGAATTAGTAAACGCGAAAGCATATGCCCAGCAGATCCAAATCAAAAAACTTGCAGACCGAGCGCTATCGACGCTTTCGGTTGCGGATAAGTTGAGGACCGATTTCAACCGCAAGGAACTGAGTCTCGGGCGAGGTGCAGCATGACTTGGATTCTGACCCACAGCGGCCGACAGTTCGACCTGGTCGCCCCCACCGCAGCCATGATCAACCCGCACGACATAGCCCACGCACTGGCCAACCTTTGCAGATTCAACGGCCACACACGCGAACACTACAGCGTTGCGCAGCACAGCCTGATCGTGTGTGACCTGGTACCGAAGAAGGACCAGCTCGCGGCGCTGATTCACGACGCCGCCGAAGCATACCTCGGCGACATGACGAGCCCGCTCAAAGCGCTAATGCCCGCGTACCGCGAGGCCGAGCAACGGGTCTGGATCGCCATCTGCGAACGCTTCAACATCCCCCAAGTCCTGCCAGAAAGCGTTATCCGAGCCGACATTGTGGCCCTTGCTACCGAACGCCGCGACTTGATGCCGCAACACTTCAGTGAATGGCAATGCCTGAAGGGCATCCCGGCAATGCCCGAACGCATCACACCGATGTCCACCCAAGAGGCGAGCATGAAATTCTTCAGCCGCCTGATGGAGCTGATGCAAGGTGACCACCGCCGGAGGATGAGTGCATGACCGCATTTAAAAAGCACCCCTTCGACTTCAAAACCCAATATGGGCTGGGCTTCAACGCTCAGGATGAAGAGATTGTTGTCGACTTCTTCTGCGGTGGTGGTGGCGCCGGTACCGGACTGGAGATGGGGCTGGGTCGCGCGGTGAATGTCGCGAAAAACCATAGCCCTCAGGCAATCAGCATGCATACCGTCAATCACCCGGGCGCCGTGCACTACACCACCGACGTGTTCGACGGTGATCCAGACACCGAGTGCGGTGGCAAGGCCGTTGGCTGGTTTCACATGTCACCGGACTGCACACACCACAGCCAGGCCGCCGGTGGCCAGCCGCGCAAGCGTGAGATCAGAAACCTGTCGTGGATCGGCTTGAAGTGGGCAGGCAAGAAAAAGCCCCGCGTCATCAGCCTGGAGAACGTGAAACAAATCCTCCAATGGGGTCCGCTGATCGCCAAGCGCTGCAAGTCGACAGGCCGAGTAATCAAGCTGAGCGGTGCCATTGCCGAGCAGGGCGAAGTCGTCCCGGTCCACCAGCAGTTCTTGGTGCCTGACCCGAAACGGCGCGGACAGACCTGGGCAACCTTCGTCGCCGAGCTGCAGCACCTGGGCTATGTCGTCGAGTGGCGCGTCCTTAAGGCCTGCGACTTCGGCGCACCGACCAGCCGCGAACGCCTCTTCATGATTGCCCGCTGCGACGGCGAGCCGATTGTCTGGCCCGCGCCGACACACGCCAAGCACCCGGTAAAGGGTCAGCAGAAGTGGCGCACCGCTGCTGAGTGCATCGATTGGACCATCCCGAGCAAAAGCATTTTCGGACGGCCGAAACCACTTGCCGACGCCACGCTGCGCCGAATCGCCAAGGGCATGAAGAAGTTCGTCATCGATGCCGCTGACCCATTTATTGTGCCGATCGCGAACTGGTCCGGTGAAAGTGTTCAGTCAGCGCACGACCCGCTGCGCACTGTCACCTCTTGGCCGCGCGGCGGATCGTTCGCCATGGCCAGTCCGATCATCGCCCCGGCTACGCACCAGGGTAGCGACCGGATTAACGACGCGCACGCACCGCTGCCGACAGTAACCTGCGCCAACCGCGGCGAGCTGACATTGATCAGCCCGACCCTGATTCAAACCGGATACGGGGAGCGCGCCGGCCAAGAGCCGCGAGTGCCTGGGCTGGATCAGCCACTGGGCACGGTAGTCGCCGGCGGGGTAAAACACGCTTTGGCCGCGGCGCACTTGGTTAAGTTTCGGTTTGCTGATGAAGGCAAGGCGCTCAACGAGCCGCTGCCTACCATCACCAGCGGTGGCAACTACCAGCGCCCGGCCGGCGCCGCTCATGCAATGGGTATCTCGACGGTGTTCATGGCCCAGATGAATGGCGGCTTCAACACCACCGCCGCCAAGAGCATTGAAGATCCGATGACTACGGTGACCAATACCGGCAGCCAGCAGCAGCTGGTGACCGCGAACCTGGTGCACCTGCGCGGCAACTGCGATGCCCGGGACACTGCCGATCCGCTGCACACCATCAGCGCCGGCGGCACCCACCACGGACTGGTCACCGCATTCATGGAGCGCCAGTTCGGCGCCAGCGTTGGCCAGGCGGTGGATGAGCCAGCACCAACCATCACGGCAGGCGGTGGAGGAAAGAGCTCGTTGGTTGAGTTCCAGCTTTCGCCGGAGATTGAAGCCGGTGCACTGCGCGTCGCAGCATTCCTGATCAGCTATTACGGCACGGAGAACGTGAGCGGCGCCGGCGAGCCAGCACCGACCATCACCACCAAGGACCGACTGGGACTGGTCACCGTCACCATCAAGGGCACGCCGTACGTGATCGTCGACATCTGCCTGCGGATGCTTCAACCGGCCGAGCTGTACAAGGCCCAGGGGTTTCCCGCCGACTACATCATCAGCCACGGTGCCGACGGCAAACCATTTACGAAGACTCAGCAAGTCCACATGTGCGGCAACAGCGTCAGCCCACCGCCGATGGCCGCGCTTGCTCGGGCTAATGATCCATGGCGACAAGCACAAGTACTTAAGGAGGCCGCATGACAGCCCTTCGCCGAACGGTCCGAATCCGCCAAGGGCAAATGCCGCCCCTCGACCTGCAAACCATCTGCGACAAATGCGTTAGGTCGAGAGCACACGGCAACCACGAACAATGCAGCAAGCAGCGCCAGGCCGAAGGCATCGCGCGCCGTGCACGGGAGCAAAAGCAATGAGCCTTCCACGCTGGGTAATGATCAACCGCGCTTCCGAACTTACCGGCTACAGCGAAGACGCCATCCGCCACAAAGTGAAGAACGGCACTTGGGCACAGGGCCGCATCTGGCGCAAAACGCCAGACGGCCGCATCGCAATCAACATGACGGAGTACGACAAGTGGGCCGAGAGCGCACCGCAGGAAGCGGCCTAGAAGCCGAATTGGCCAAACACAAAGGGATCGAGTTACACGGCGGCAACATTCGCGTCGTGTTCATGTGGCGGCGAGTTCGCTGCCGCGAATCCCTCGGCCTTCCGGTTACCAAAGCCAACATCAAACATGCCGCCCTACTCAGGGCGGCAATCATTCATGAGATCAAAACAGGGCACTTCGATTACACCCGGCACTTTCCCAACTCGAAGAACTCGACCAACTACAGCAACGTAAAGGACGAACGCCTTGCCGCGCTGATGGCACGCTACAAACCACTGAAGGCCGTCGACATCACCCCGATGACTGAAGAAAAATATGGCTACGCTCTGGATATCTGCACTGAACTACTGGGGCCCGACCGATTAGCCGGCATCCTTTTGCCAGAAGATATACAGCTGCTCAGGACACAACTGATCTCCACCCGTGCGCCTTCGACAGCGAACCATTACCTAGCCACGTTCGCCGGCTTCCTGGCCTGGTGCGAAAACAACAGCTACTGCCGCAAGGGTCTGTCTGCCGCTTGCATCCGATTCGCCATGATCGGGCGCGAACCGGACCCATTGACGAAGGGAGAGTTCGAACAGCTGCTCAGCAAAGGATGCCTCCACCCACAGGACTCAGCGGCGATTACTCTCGCGGTTTACACCGGCCTTCGCCCAGGTGAGATGTGCGCACTGGCCGTCGAAGACGTAGACCTGGTCGCGGGACAGATCAACATCACCCGAGCCATCACAGCCGACGGTACATTCAAAGTCCCCAAGACCGGAAAGCCTCGGGCAGTGCTGCTTATGCCGCCGGCTGTTGAGGCCTGCAAGATTCTAATGGGATTGGTGGCCGACCACGCGCCCCGTGAGATCCAGGTATACATGAACCGCCACGAAAGCCGCGTTGAAACAGTCACTCCGCTGCTGTCCCCAACAACGCAAGCCAGGAAGAAGATCATCAACCAATGGTTTATCCCCACGTCCTGGAACACAAAGTGGGCAGCCATCCAAAAGCGATCGGGGATTCGCCCGCGCCGGCCATACCAGACTCGACACACCTACGCCTGCTGGTGCCTAACAGCCCGTGGTAACCTTGCGTTCATTGCAAAGCAAATGGGCCACAAGGATTTCACCATGCTTGTCGAGGTGTACGCCAAGTGGATGGACGACGAGTCGCCGACCGAGCTTCTACACATCTGGTCAGGCATTCAAAAGCAAACCAAAAAGCCCCATTTTTGCCCCACACTTTTGAACGAATAACGCTAAGCCACTGATGAATAAAGCAATTTCAGATTTATCCAGCCACACGCCGATGATGCAGCAATACTGGCGCCTGAAGAACCAGCACCCCGACCAGCTGATGTTCTACCGCATGGGCGACTTCTACGAGATCTTCTATGAAGACGCGAAGAAGGCCGCCAAGTTGCTGGACATCACCCTGACGGCCCGTGGGCAGTCGGCCGGTCAGGCGATTCCGATGTGTGGGATTCCTTACCACGCCGCCGAAGGCTACCTGGCGAAACTGGTGAAGCTCGGCGAATCGGTGGTGATCTGCGAACAGGTCGGCGATCCGGCCACCAGCAAGGGGCCGGTGGATCGTCAGGTGGTGCGGATCATCACGCCGGGCACGGTCAGTGATGAAGCGCTGCTGGATGAGCGTCGGGACAACCTGATCGCGGCGGTGTTGGGTGACGAACGTCTGTTCGGTCTGGCGGTGCTGGACATCACCAGCGGCAACTTCACCGTGCTGGAAATAAAGGGCTGGGAAAACCTGCTGGCGGAGCTGGAGCGGGTCAATCCGGTGGAGCTGATGATTCCCGATGACTGGCCAAAGGACCTGCCGGCGGAAAAACGTCGCGGGGTTCGTCGCCGTGCGCCGTGGGATTTCGAACGCGACTCGGCACTGAAAAGCCTTTGCCAGCAATTCTCCACCCAGGACCTGAAAGGGTTCGGTTGCGAGAACCTGACCCTGGCCATCGGCGCCGCCGGTTGCCTGCTCAGCTACGCCAAGGAAACCCAGCGCACCGCCCTGCCCCATTTGCGCAGCCTGCGCCATGAACGCCTGGATGACACCGTGGTGCTGGACGGCGCGAGCCGTCGCAACCTGGAACTGGACACCAACCTGGCCGGAGGCCGCGACAACACGTTGCAGTCGGTGGTAGACCGCTGCCAGACCGCCATGGGCAGCCGCCTGCTGACCCGTTGGCTGAACCGTCCGCTGCGGGATCTGACCGTATTGCTGGCGCGACAGACCTCGATCACCTGCCTGCTCGACGGTTACCGTTTCGAAAAACTGCAACCGCAGCTCAAGGAAATCGGTGACATCGAGCGGATTCTGGCGCGGATCGGCCTGCGCAATGCCCGTCCTCGCGACTTGGCTCGCCTGCGCGATGCGCTCGGTGCATTGCCAGAATTGCAAGTGGCGATGACTGAACTGGAAGCGCCGCACATCATTCAACTGGCGAAGACCACCAGCACCTACCCGGAACTTGCGGCGCTGTTGGAAAAAGCCATCATCGACAACCCGCCGGCGGTGATCCGTGACGGCGGCGTGTTGAAAACCGGTTACGACGCCGAGTTGGACGACTTGCAATCGCTCAGCGAAAACGCCGGGCAGTTCCTGATCGACCTGGAAGCACGGGAGAAGGCTCGCACCGGCCTGTCACACCTGAAGGTCGGCTACAACCGCATTCACGGTTACTTCATCGAGTTGCCGAGCAAGCAGGCTGAATCGGCACCGGCCGACTACATCCGCCGCCAGACGCTCAAAGGTGCCGAGCGATTCATCACGCCGGAACTGAAAGCGTTCGAGGACAAGGCGTTGTCAGCCAAGAGCCGCGCCCTGGCCCGCGAGAAGATGCTGTACGAAGCGCTGCTCGAAGACCTGATCGCCCAATTGCCGCCGTTGCAAGACACCGCCGCGGCACTGGCCGAGCTGGACGTGCTGAGCAACCTTGCCGAGCGTGCGCTGAACCTCGACCTGAACTGCCCGCGCTTCGTTGACGAGCCGTGCATGCGCATCTCCCAGGGTCGCCACCCGGTGGTCGAGCAAGTGCTGACCACGCCGTTCGTGGCCAACGACCTGAGCCTCGACGACAACACGCGCATGCTGGTGATCACCGGTCCGAACATGGGGGGTAAATCCACCTACATGCGCCAGACCGCGTTGATCGTGCTGCTGGCGCACATTGGCAGTTTCGTGCCGGCAGCCAGTTGCGAATTGTCTCTGGTGGACCGGATCTTCACCCGGATCGGTTCCAGCGATGACCTGGCGGGCGGGCGATCGACTTTCATGGTCGAAATGAGCGAAACCGCGAACATTCTGCACAACGCCACCGAACGTAGCCTGGTACTGATGGACGAAGTCGGTCGCGGCACCAGCACCTTCGATGGCCTGTCCCTGGCCTGGGCTGCCGCCGAACGTCTGGCGCATCTGCGGGCTTACACGCTGTTTGCCACCCACTACTTTGAGCTGACGGTGTTACCGGAAGCCCAGCCGCTGGTGGCCAACGTTCACCTTAATGCCACCGAGCACAACGAGCGCATCGTGTTCCTGCACCACGTGCTGCCCGGGCCTGCCAGCCAGAGCTACGGCCTGGCGGTTGCGCAGTTGGCCGGTGTGCCGAGTGAAGTGATCGTGCGTGCTCGCGAGCACCTGGGCCGACTGGAAGCGACTGCCCTGCCCCATGAAGTTCCGAAACCAACCAGAGGCAAACCGGCCGCGCCGCAGCAGAGCGATATGTTCGCCAGCCTGCCGCATCCGGTGCTGGATGAACTGGCCAAACTGGATCTGGATGACATGACACCGCGTCGCGCGTTAGAAATGCTCTATACACTAAAGACACGGATCTAACGCACTTGCCTGCAAGCTGTTAGAATCTCGCGCGGTTTGGGATGCTGCAGGCTAATAGCCTGGCCTGCAGACTATCGCTCCCAAACCTGGCGACCCCAACAAGAAGGGGCTCCGCTGCCGCCGCCTGAGGAGAAAATTAGAAATGACCTTCGTCGTCACCGACAACTGCATCAAGTGCAAGTACACCGACTGCGTAGAAGTCTGTCCGGTGGACTGCTTTTACGAAGGCCCGAACTTCCTGGTGATTCACCCGGATGAGTGCATCGACTGCGCATTGTGCGAACCAGAATGCCCTGCCGTGGCCATCTTCTCTGAAGATGAAGTCCCGGAAGACATGCAGCAGTTCATTCAGCTGAACGTTGAGTTGGCCGAAATCTGGCCCAACATCACCGAGAAGAAAGAATCGCTGCCCGACGCTGAAGAGTGGGATGGCGTCAAAGGCAAGATCAAAGACCTCGAACGCTGATTTCCCCCGCGTTCTCGAAAAGGCCCCTAGCGGGCCTTTTTGCTTTTCTGCAGGAAAAAAAAGGGGCGGTTTGACCCGCCCACATTTTTTCCCTATTCCCTGTGTTCCTTTTCATCGTCCTGATGAATCGCTTCCCTGCGATGTCCATTCCCCTCATCCTTGAAGGGTGTGTCTGTCCGTTGACACAGTTCAGATACTAGAGAGTTCCCCACCAAGCGCAATCGCTCCCAATCGGCACAACGCTCTGTCATATGCTTTTAATCTTTATTAATAACCATATAAATCAATTAGATAACTCGAGCAGACGTAACAGATGAGCGACTGCCACACTGTAAAAATAACGAACACTTACGAAAGAGTAAGCAAAGACTTACAGCGCAAAACTACAATCCTGAGGCGCTTGCCAGCCATCTCCCAGGCATTAAAAAACCCCGAACCAGTCGAGGTTTTTTAATGCTACTCAAGCGCGTTGCTTACTGAAACAGCGACTCGCTCGACAGGCCGTTCTTCTCGAGAATCTCCCGAAGACGTTTCAGGCCTTCCACCTGAATCTGTCTGACCCGTTCCCGGGTCAGGCCGATCTCCAGGCCCACATCTTCAAGTGTGCTGCTCTCGTGACCGCGCAGGCCGAAGCGGCGTACCACCACTTCGCGCTGCTTGTCGGTCAGTTCCGAAAGCCATTGATCGATGCTCTGGGACAGGTCGTCATCCTGCAACAGCTCACATGGATCGGTTGGTCGGTCATCTGTAAGGGTGTCCAGCAGGGTTTTATCCGAATCCGGACCCAGCGAGACGTCGACCGAAGAAACCCGCTCGTTCAAGCCGAGCATGCGCTTGACCTCTGCCACTGGTTTTTCCAGCAGGTTGGCGATTTCTTCGGGTGAGGGTTCGTGATCGAGTTTTTGGGTCAGCTCTCGTGCAGCCCGCAGGTACACGTTGAGCTCTTTGACCACATGGATCGGCAACCGGATGGTCCGGGTCTGATTCATGATTGCGCGCTCGATGGTCTGACGAATCCACCAGGTTGCGTAGGTTGAAAAGCGGGAAGCCGCGCTCAGGATCGAATTTCTCCACTGCCCGGATCAGTCCGAGGTTGCCCTCTTCGATCAGGTCCAGCAGCGACAACCCACGATTGACGTAACGCCGGGCGATTTTCACCACCAGCCGCAGGTTGCTTTCAATCATGCGTTTGCGCCCGGCCGGATCACCACTTTGCGACAGACGCGCAAAATGAACTTCTTCTTCCGGGGAGAGCAGCGGGGAAAAGCCGATTTCGTTGAGGTACAGTTGCGTGGCATCAAGTGCCCGCGTGTAGTCGATGTACTTGTGTTGCTTTAGCGAAGCGGAGTGTTTGGATTTGGCACGAACGGAAGGTGGAGCAGCCCCTTCATCATTCGACATCGAATCCGTAGCGATGCCGGTCTCCATAAGGAGAACCTCATCGTCGATGTCAAACTCCGGCACTTCTTTACTGAGAGCCATTGTTATAGTCCTTTGGTGAGTTCGACCCCAAGCTCAAGCGGCGCCTTTATCCTTGGCAACGCTGGAGCCTGTCCCCTCTACGTGACGGAACAGGCTGGTAACAAATCAACGACGTGGCAGGAACTGCAGTGGATCTACAGGTTTACCTTGTCGGCGAATCTCAAAATGCAGTTTCACCCGGTCTGTACCCGTTGACCCCATTTCGGCAATTGTCTGTCCGACCTTGACCTGCTGCCCCTCCCGAACCAACAGCCTGCGGTTATGTCCGTAGGCACTGACGTAGGTGTCGCTGTGTTTGATGATGACTAATTCGCCGTAGCCCCTTAAGCCACTCCCGGCGTATACCACCGTCCCATCAGACGCAGCTAAAACAGGCTGTCCCAAATCCCCGGCGATATCAATTCCTTTATTCAAACTACCGTTTGAGGAGAACTTTCCAATCAGAATGCCATTAGATGGCCATCCCCAGCCGGTCGGGGCTGGGCCGGCAGGAGGCATCGGAGCGGGGGTCGGTTTGCTGGCGACGGACGGTGCAACCACCGCTGTGCTGGTGGTTGCGCCATTTGGCTGGCGCCGGATTACCGTGGTTTTCAGCGACGACGAAGGCGTTGAATCGGTAGCACTGGCTACCGGCGCCGACGTTGATCCGGTGCGACCGTCAAAGCGAATTGTCTGACCCGGATGGATCGTGTACGGCGTAGGAATATTGTTCCGTGCGGCGAGGGCTTTGTAGTCCCAGCCGTAGCGAAAAGCGATCGAGAACAACGTATCTTTTGGTCGAACGACGTATTGACCCGTGGTCACCGCCGGACGCTGGGCGACGGACTTGTTGCGATCGACGACACGCACGTCACTCGTTTTGGAACTGGAGCAACCGACCAGCAAGGTGCTCAAGACGAGGCCAGTCACCAGGCGCTGAAAGCTCTTTGTACCCATACGCTGCGCAATGACTGTGAGACTCACCCGCCGCTCCCTTTTTGGTGGCTGAAATAGTGGATTGCCGTGTTTCGGCACGAAATGTCGCAAGTATAACGGGCCGAACAGGCTTTACCTTTAATGAAGCGAAATCGCTTCGCGCACACGTTTGCTGCCTGCCGATGAATCCTGTTTAACCCATCTATGCCGCTGTAAGACCCGGGCAATCGAAGAGAATTCAGCGTACTTGAACAAATGCTCAGGCCAGCGGCCCGTTGAGCAGTGGCACGAAGCGAACCGACCCCAGAACACGACGTGAAAAGCCTTGTTCTTCGCGGATGATCAGCATCAGTTGCTGCACCTCACCGGAGCCGACAGGAATCACCAGCCGCCCGCCAGGCGCCAATTGATCCAGCAACGCCTGGGGTACATCGGTCGCCACTGCGGTCACGATAATGCCGTTGTATGGCGCCAGTGCCGGCCAGCCTTCCCAGCCATCGCCCCAGCGGAACACCACGTTGCGCAGGTTCAGCTCCACCAGGCGTTCCTTGGCCCGGTCCTGCAACACCTTGATGCGCTCCACGGAGAACACCCGTTCAACCAGCTGCGACAGCACCGCCGTCTGGTAACCCGAGCCGGTACCGATTTCCATCACCTTGTCCAAGGGACCGGCCTCCAGCAGCAGCTCGCTCATGCGCGCCACCATATAAGGCTGGGAGATGGTCTGGTTGTGTCCGATCGGCAGGGCCGTGTCTTCGTAGGCGCGATGAGCCAGCGCTTCGTCGACGAACAGGTGACGCGGTGTACGACGGATGACTTCCAGCACCTTGGCGTTGGAAACCCCTTCCTCATACAGACGCTGAATCAGGCGCTCGCGGGTTCGTTGCGAGGTCATCCCGATGCCGCGACGCAGAATATCGTCTTGTTCACGAGCCATTAGCGCAACCCCTCCAACCAGCCATCGAGACTTCTGAAGGCATCATTGAAGGTGCGATCCAGTTGCAGCGGAGTAATCGAGACAAAGCCCTGCATCACCGCATGAAAGTCGGTGCCCGGGCCACCATCCTCGGCGTCCCCGGCGGCGGCGATCCAGTAACCGGACTTGCCGCGCGGGTCGACCACTTTCATCGGTGCCGCAGCACGTGCGCGGTGCCCGAGACGGGTCAGCTGAATACCGCGAATGTGGTCCAGCGGCAAATTGGGAATATTCACGCTCAGTACCGTACGCGGTGGCAAGTCGAGGTCAGCGTGGGCCTCGACCAGTTTGCGCGCAAAGTAAGCGGCCGTGGGAAGGTTCTCCACTTGCCGTGAGACCAACGAAAAGGCGAACGAAGGACGCTCAAGGAAACGCCCCTCGAGTGCCGCCGCAACGGTGCCGGAATACAGCACGTCGTCGCCCAGGTTGGCGCCCAGGTTGATGCCGGAAACCACCATGTCCGGTTCGCGCTCCAGCAAGCCGTTAAGGCCCAGGTGCACGCAATCGGTGGGTGTGCCGTTCAGGCTGATAAAGCCGTTGGCCAGGGTTTGCGGGTGCAACGGACGGTCAAGCGTCAGCGAACTGCTGGCGCCGCTTTTGTCCTGGTCCGGGGCGATAACCACGCACTCGGTGTAATCCGCCAGCGCAGCATAAAGCGCGGCGAGACCGGGTGCGGCTACCCCATCGTCGTTAGAAATCAGAATACGCATGGGCTGTCCGTCTGCCCCACCGGCACCAGATCAACAAGCTCGCGCACCAATACGGTGGCAAAGCATCCGGCCGGGAGGACGAATTCCAGTTGCAGAATGTCAGGCTCCGGATAATGCCACGTCAACCCACCAATGGGCAGCCGCAGGATGCGACGTTCGTGGTTCATTCCGGCGTTAATCAACCAATCGCGCAGATCCGCTTCGCGAGCGGCGATTGCCTGCTCCAGTACATGGACAGCGCCGGTCGCCGGCGAGTCACCTTCGCCCCACTGGGGACCGGTCGGGTGCAGGTCGAGAATTGCCAGGCGCGGGTCGCTGCACTCGGCTTCACCTGCCGGAAAAAAACTGCGGCTGTCGGTGAAGGCCAGCAGATCGCCAACCTGCGCTTGCTGCCAGGTGCCATCGGCCACACGCGCCGCCAATACCTGGTTGAACAGGAAGCTGCGGGCAGTGGAGAGCAGACGCGAACGGACATTGCGCTGCTCCGGCAACGCCTTGCGCGCGGCCCAGGCACGGGCATCGACCACGTTACCGCCATCAAAGCCGAAACGCTGGGCACCGAAATAATTGGGAATACCTTGCTTGGCGATCAGCTGCAGCCGCTCTTCAATCGCGGCTTTGTCGCCAGCGAATTGCGTCAGGCGCAAGGTGAAGCCATTCGCCGAATGGGCACCGCGTTGCAGCTTGCGCTTGTGCCGACCGGTCTTGAGGATTTTCAGCGTGTCGTTTTCGGCCGCCGACAAATCAGGGTCCGCCTTGCCCGGCAGCTGCACGCTGAACCACTGGCGAGTCAGCGCCTGACGATCTTTGAGGCCTGCATAGCTGACGGTGCGCAATGGCACACCCGCCGCCTTGGCAATGCGCCGTGCCGCTTCTTCGGTATTGAGACCGCGCTTTTCCACCCAGATCCACAAGTGTTCGCCATCGCCACTGAGGGGGATATCGAGTACTTCATCGACCTGAAAATCTTCTGCGGTGGCTTTCAGAACCGCCGTACCGAGGGCGTCGCCATAGGCTCGCGGGCCGAGCAATTGCGCTTCGTTCATGCGCGCAGCAACAAGGCAACGGAATGCACGGCAATGCCTTCTTCGCGACCGACAAAGCCAAGCTTTTCGGTGGTGGTAGCTTTCACGTTCACTTGATCCAACTCAACTTGAAGATCCGCGGCAATCAGCGCGCGCATCGATTCGATATGCGGGGCCATTTTCGGCGCCTGGGCGACGATGGTGTTATCGACGTTGCCGACTTTCCAGCCTTTGGCGTGGATCAGTGCGACGACGTGACGCAACAGCACGCGGCTGTCGGCGCCCTTGAACGTCGGGTCGGTGTCCGGGAAGTGCTTGCCGATATCACCCAGCGCAGCGGCGCCGAGCAAGGCATCGCTCAAGGCGTGCAGCAGGACGTCACCGTCGGAGTGAGCGAGCAGCCCGAAGCCGTGTGCAATGCGCACACCGCCCAGAGTAATGAAATCGCCTTCAGCGAAACGGTGCACATCATAGCCGTGGCCAATACGCATAAAAAAACGCCCCGATTTTTGTCAGGGCGTGATTCTACCTGCATTAGGCGCCTAGAGCGCGTGCGTGATGCTGCAAGTGGTCGTCAATGAAGCTGGCGATGAAGAAATAGCTGTGGTCGTAGCCCGGTTGCAGGCGCAACGTCAGCGGATGACCGGCCAGTTTGGCCGTCTGTTGCAAGGCTTCAGGCTTGAGTTGAGTCGCCAGGAAATCATCACGATCACCTTGATCGACCAGCAACGGCAACTTTTCGTCGGCCTCGGCGATCAGTGCGCAGGCATCCCATTCGCGCCACTTCGAGCGGTCTTCGCCCAGGTAGCGGGAAAACGCTTTCTGCCCCCACGGGCAATCCATCGGATTGTTGATCGGCGAGAACGCCGACACCGATTGGTAACGCCCCGGATTGCGCAAGGCGCAGACCAGCGCCCCGTGGCCACCCATGGAGTGACCGCTGATGCCGCGCTTGTCCGACGCCGGGAAATGGGCTTCGACCAATGCCGGCAATTCTTGCACGACATAGTCATGCATCCGATAGTGCCGGGACCAGGGTTCCTGCGTGGCATTCAGATAAAATCCGGCACCGAGACCGAAGTCCCAGGCGCCGTCCGGATCACCTGGAACATCGGGTCCGCGAGGGCTGGTGTCCGGCGCAACGATGATCAACCCAAGCTCGGCGGCCATGCGCATCGCGCCGGCCTTGTGCATGAAGTTTTCGTCGGTACAGGTCAGGCCGGACAACCAATACAGCACCGGCAACTTGCCGCCCTGCTCCGCCTGCGGCGGCAGGTACACGGCGAACACCATGTCGCAGCCGAGGACATCGGAGCGGTGCTTGTAGCGTTTGTGCCAGCCGCCGAAGCTTTTCTGGCAGGAGATATTTTCCAGGCTCATGACCGACCTCAGAAATGGATGACGCTACGGATGCTTTTGCCTTCGTGCATCAGGTCGAAAGCCTTGTTGATGTCTTCCAGGCCCATGGTGTGGGTGATAAACGTATCCAGCGGGATTTCGCCGGTTTCGGCCATCTCGACGTAGCTTGGCAATTCGGTACGACCGCGCACGCCGCCGAATGCCGAACCGCGCCAGACACGACCGGTCACCAGCTGGAATGGACGGGTTGAGATTTCCTGGCCGGCACCGGCCACACCGATAATCACCGACTCACCCCAACCCTTGTGGCAGCACTCAAGGGCCGCCCGCATCAATTGCACATTTCCGATGCACTCGAAGGAAAAGTCGACGCCGCCGTCAGTCATGTCGACGATGACTTCCTGGATCGGACGGTCGAAATCTTTCGGGTTCACGCAGTCGGTTGCACCGAGCTGCTTGGCGATCTCGAACTTCGCCGGGTTGATGTCGATGGCGATGATGCGACCAGCCTTGGCCTTGACCGCACCGATGATGGCTGACAAACCGATGCCGCCCAGACCGAAAATGGCGACGGTATCACCTGGTTTTACCTTGGCGGTATTGAGGACTGCACCGATACCGGTGGTGACACCGCAGCCCAGCAGGCAGACTTTTTCCAGTGGTGCTTCTTTTGGGATTTTGGCGACGGAGATTTCCGGCAGCACGGTGTATTCGGAGAATGTCGAGGTCCCCATGTAGTGGAAAATTGGCTGGCCCTTGTAGGAAAAGCGCGAAGTGCCATCCGGCATCAGGCCCTTGCCTTGAGTCGCGCGAATCGCCTGACACAGGTTGGTTTTTCCCGACAGACAGAATTTGCACTGACGGCATTCCGGGGTGTACAGCGGGATCACATGGTCGCCGACCGCGACGGAGGTCACGCCCTCACCGATCGCCTCAACCACCGCGCCACCTTCGTGACCGAGGATCGACGGGAAGATGCCTTCCGGGTCAGCCCCCGACAGAGTGTAGGCATCGGTATGGCAGACACCGGAGGCCACCACTCGCAACAGAACTTCACCGGCCTTGGGCATGGCGACATCGACTTCGACGATCTCGAGGGGTTTCTTGGCCTCGAAGGCAACGGCAGCGCGCGACTTGATCATGTGGATTCTCCAGTGAATAAAAACGAGACAGCGAGTGTAATACAGCGCGTTACGAGGAATAATCCGGGCAAAAGCAAAACATTATTGCCACACAGGGATAATCCTGGATGTCTGAAAACCGCTGGGAAGGAATCGACGAGTTCGTCGCCGTGGCCGAGTGCAGCCAATTCACGGCGGCGGCGGAACGCCTTGGAGTTTCTTCCTCTCACATCAGTCGACAAATCGCACGCCTCGAAGAGCGCCTTCAGACGCGACTGCTTTACCGCAGCACTCGCCGGGTGACGCTGACCGAAGCCGGGCAAACCTTTTTGCAACATTGCCAGCGCTTGCAGGACGGTCGCGAAGAAGCCTTGCGCGCGGTCGGCGACCTGACCAGCGAGCCTAAGGGCATGCTGCGCATGACCTGCGCCGTGGCGTATGGCGAACGCTTCATCGTGCCATTGGTAACCCGTTTCATGGGCCTTTATCCACAACTGCGCGTCGACATTGAATTGAGCAACCGTCCTCTCGACCTGGTGCACGAAGGGCTGGACCTGGCAATCCGCCTCGGGCGTCTCCAGGATTCGCGACTGGTCGCCACGCGCCTGGCACCACGGCGGATGTATTTGTGCGCGTCGCCGTCCTACGTGGAACGGTATGGTCGCCCACACAGTTTGTCGGAACTCAGCCGCCACAATTGCCTGATCGGCAGTTCGGACATGTGGCAACTGGAGCAGAACGGGCGGGAATTTTCACAACGGGTGCAGGGAAACTGGCGCTGCAACAGTGGGCAAGCGGTTCTGGATGCGGCACTACAGGGTGTCGGGTTGTGTCAGCTGCCAGACTATTACGTGCTGGAGCACCTGAAAAACGGCGAATTGATTTCATTGCTGGAGGCGCACCAGCCACCGAACACGGCGGTTTGGGCGCTGTATCCACAGCAGCGGCATCTGTCGCCGAAGGTACGCAAGTTGGTGGATTATTTGAAGCAAGGGTTGGCTGAGCGGCCGGAGTATCGAACTTAGCTCGGATTGCCACTTTCAGTGACAGTTTTGCTGATTGATAGAACGCCATCGCGAGCAGGCTCAGCGCTACAGGGAAATTCATTCCAATGCAGGGGTGAGCCTGCTCGCGATGGCGGTTGAACAGCCAATGAGCGACTCAGCGGCGATTAGCCCAACGCTGGCGAAGCCATTCAAGATCTTCAGGGCGAGTAACCTTGAGATTATCGGACCGCCCTTCAATCAGACGCGGCGCCAATCCAGCCCACTCCATGGCCGACGCTTCATCAGTCACCAAGGCATCCGCCACCAGACTGTCCGCCAATGCCCGATGCAACGCGCCGAGGCGAAACATCTGCGGCGTGTACGCCTGCCAGATCACGCTGCGATCCACGGTTTCAACCACACGACCGTGCTTGTCGACCCGTTTGAGCGTATCGCGGGCAGGAACTGCCAGCAGCCCGCCCACTGGATCGTCCGCCAACTCACCCAGCAACTTATCAAGATCATCACGCGAAAGATTCGGCCGTGCAGCATCGTGAACCAGCACCCAGTCTTCATCGTCAGCACCTTGAGCGTGCAGATGCAGCAAGGCATTGAGCACTGACCCGGAACGCTCGTCGCCGCCCTCGACCCGCTGAATACGCGGATCGGCAGCACACGCCAGGTTCGGCCAGTAGGGATCATCAACAGCAAGACTGACCACCAACCCCTTCAGGGCAGGATGATCAAGGAAACAGCCAAGGCTGTGTTCTAGAATAGTGCGCCCGCCCAATTGCAAGTATTGCTTGGGACGGTCTGCGGCCATACGGGCACCGACGCCCGCGGCAGGAATCACGGCCCAGAAGGCCGGTAAAGAGTTATTCATTGAGCCAACTGGTAAAGGGTTTCACCGTCCTTGACCATGCCCAACTCATGACGAGCCCGCTCTTCCACGGTCTCCATGCCTTTTTTCAACTCGCTGACTTCGGCGTCCATGACCCGATTGCGTTCCAGCAACCCTTCGTTCTCAGCGTGTTGATCTGCGATCTGCTGAGTCAGCTCAGCCACTTGCGCCAGACTGCCATTTCCCACCCACAGGCGGTATTGCAGGCCAGCCAGCAACAAGAGCAAGACGAGGAACAACCAATTGGGACTGCGCATCGAATATCAGGTATCCAGTGAAAAAAGACAGCCATGCCAAAACTTTGAAGCTTCTGATAGCACGAAGCCTGGAAGACCCAGGCTTGTGCTTATAAGGCATCAGATTAGTGGCAAATCCATCGCTGTAGCGATTTTTCCGACACAATCCGGTGTCTTTTTACCAGTTAACGATTAACCGCGGAATTCGCTGCGACCGTTGTACTTGGCTTTGCCATTCAACTGCTCTTCGATACGCAGCAGTTGGTTGTACTTGGACACGCGGTCCGAACGGCACAGGGAACCGGTCTTGATCTGGCCAGCCGCAGTGCCCACCGCCAGGTCGGCAATGGTCGAATCTTCGGTTTCGCCGGAGCGGTGCGAGATCACGGCAGTGTAACCAGCGGCCTTGGCCATCTGGATGGCTTCCAGGGTTTCGGTCAGGGTGCCGATCTGGTTGAACTTGATCAGGATCGAGTTGGCGATCTTTTTATCGATGCCTTCTTTCAGGATCTTGGTGTTGGTCACGAACAGGTCGTCGCCCACCAGTTGGGTCTTCTCGCCGATCTTGTCGGTGAGGATTTTCCAGCCAGCCCAGTCGGACTCGTCCAGGCCGTCTTCGATCGAGATGATCGGATAACGCTCGGTCAGGCCTTTCAGGTAGTCAGCGAAACCTTCGGCGGTGAACACCTGGCCTTCGCCGGACAGGTTGTATTTACCATCTTCGTAGAATTCGCTGGCCGCGCAGTCCAGTGCCAGGGTCACGTCGGTGCCCAGCTTGTAACCGGCGTTGGCCACGGCCTCGGAGATCACTTTCAACGCGTCTTCGTTGGAAGCCAGGTTCGGTGCGAAACCACCTTCGTCACCCACTGCGGTGCTCAGGCCACGGGCCTTCAGAACAGCTTTGAGGTGATGGAAAATCTCGGTGCCCATGCGCAGACCTTCCGAGAAAGACTTGGCGCCAACCGGCTGAACCATGAATTCCTGGATGTCGACGTTGTTATCGGCGTGCTCGCCACCGTTGATGATGTTCATCATCGGAACCGGCATCGAGTAGACACCCGGGGTGCCGTTCAGGTTGGCGATGTGCGCGTACAGCGGCAGGTCCTGGTCCTGTGCGGCGGCCTTGGCGGCGGCCAGGGAAACGGCGAGGATCGCGTTGGCGCCCAGGGAGCCTTTGTTTTCGGTGCCATCAAGCTTGATCATCGCGTGATCCAGTGCTTTCTGGTCGCTTGGGTCTGTACCCAGCAACAGATCGCGGATCGGACCGTTGATGTTGGCAACGGCTTTGAGTACGCCTTTGCCCAGGTAACGGCTCTTGTCGCCATCACGCAGCTCGAGCGCTTCACGCGAGCCAGTGGAAGCACCGGACGGCGCGCACGCGCTACCGATGATGCCGTTATCGAGAAGCACGTCCGCTTCCACGGTGGGATTGCCACGGGAGTCGAGAACTTCACGACCTTTGATGTCGACGATTTTTGCCATTGTTGTAAACACTCCAAAGTTGACGAAAACGACGCAGCTAGAGGAAATCTTTTACCGTCGGCAAGTGGTGTGCAGCGGGCAGACTTGCGGACGATAAGGCTCAGGCCCGAGGGCCTGAGCAACAAATCGTGCGGTACTTTACCGGAGAAATGAGGTTTACGCGGTCTCTACCGTCGGAAAACTCTTCACCAGTTCGTCCAGGGCTTTGAGCTGGGCCAGGAATGGCTCCAGTTTGTCCAGGCGCAAGGCGCAAGGGCCGTCGCACTTGGCGTTGTCCGGGTCCGGGTGGGCTTCGAGGAACAGACCGGCCAGCGACTGGCTCATGCCTGCCTTGGCCAGGTCAGTGACCTGGGCGCGACGACCGCCGGCGGAATCGGAGCGACCACCGGGCATTTGCAGCGCGTGGGTCACGTCGAAGAACACCGGGTATTCGAACTGCTTCATGATGCCGAAGCCAAGCATGTCGACGACCAGGTTGTTGTAGCCAAAGCTCGAACCGCGTTCGCAGAGGATCAACTGATCGTTACCCGCTTCCACGCATTTGCTCAGGATGTGTTTCATCTCATGCGGGGCGAGGAACTGGGCTTTCTTGATGTTGATCACCGCGCCGGTCTTGGCCATTGCGACCACCAGGTCGGTCTGGCGCGACAGGAAGGCCGGCAGCTGGATGATGTCGCAGACTTCAGCGACGACCGCGGCCTGGTCAGGCTCGTGGACGTCGGTGATGATCGGCACGCCGAAGGCTTGCTTGATGTCCTGGAAAATCCGCATGCCCTCTTCCAGGCCGGGGCCACGGTAAGAGGCCACGGAGGAACGGTTGGCCTTGTCGAAGCTGGCCTTGAACACGTAAGGGATACCGAGTTTCTCGGTGACCTTTACGTATTCTTCGCAGACCTGCATCGCCATGTCGCGGCTTTCCAGCACGTTCATGCCACCGAAAAGCACCATTGGCTTGTCGTTGGCAATCTCGATATCGCCTACACGGATGATCTTCTGCGCCATCGGATTTACGCCTTCTTCTGGTGTTGAACCAAAGCTGCTTTAACGAAACCGCTGAACAACGGGTGACCGTCGCGTGGTGTCGAGGTGAACTCAGGGTGGAACTGGCAAGCGACGAACCATGGATGATCCGGGGCTTCAACCACTTCGACCAGCGCGCCATCACCGGAACGACCGGAGATTTTCAGGCCGGCTTCCATGATTTGCGGCAGCAGGTTGTTGTTCACTTCGTAGCGATGACGGTGACGCTCGACGATCACGTCCTTGGCGTAGCAATCGTGCACCAGGGAACCCGGTTCCAGCAGGCAATCCTGAGCGCCGAGGCGCATGGTGCCGCCCAGGTCGGACGATTCGGTACGGGTTTCGACGGCGCCGGTGGCATCTTCCCACTCGGTGATCAGACCCACGACCGGATGACCGCTGGCGCGATCGAACTCGGTGGAGTTGGCGTCTTTCCAGCCCAGCACGTTACGAGCGAACTCGATCACGGCCACTTGCATGCCCAGGCAGATGCCGAGGTACGGAACCTTGTTTTCGCGAGCGTATTGAACGGCGGTGATCTTGCCTTCCACGCCACGCAGACCGAAGCCGCCCGGTACGAGGATCGCGTCGACACCTTCCAGCAGCGCGGTGCCCTGGTTTTCGATGTCTTCGGAATCGATGTAGCGCAGGTTGACCTTGGTGCGGTTGCTGATGCCGGCGTGACTCATCGCTTCGATCAGCGACTTGTAGGCGTCCAGCAGTTCCATGTACTTGCCGACCATCGCGATGGTGACTTCGTGCTCCGGGTTCAGCTTGGCGTCAACCACCGCTTCCCACTCGGACAGGTCCGCGCTGCCGCATTGCAGGCCGAAACGCTCGACGACGAAATCGTCCAGGCCCTGGGAGTGCAGGATGCCCGGGATCTTGTAGATGGTGTCGGCATCTTCCAGCGCGATCACCGCACGTTCTTCAACGTTGGTGAACTGCGCGATCTTGCGACGCGACGAGATGTCGATCGGGTGATCGGAACGGCACACCAGCACGTCTGGCTGCAGGCCGATGGAACGCAGTTCCTTGACCGAGTGCTGGGTTGGTTTGGTTTTGGTTTCGCCGGCAGTGGCGATGTACGGCACCAGCGTCAGGTGCATCAGCATCGCGCGCTTGGCGCCGACTTCGAAACGCAATTGACGGATCGCTTCGAGGAACGGTTGCGACTCGATGTCACCCACGGTGCCACCGATCTCGACCATCGCCACGTCGGCATCGCCGGCACCCTTGATGATGCGGCGCTTGATTTCGTCGGTGATGTGCGGGATTACCTGGATGGTTGCACCCAGGTAATCACCACGGCGCTCTTTGCGCAGGACGTGTTCGTAGACACGGCCGGTGGTGAAGTTGTTGTTCTGGGTCATGGTCGTGCGGATGAACCGCTCGTAGTGGCCCAGGTCCAGGTCGGTCTCGGCGCCGTCGTGGGTGACGAACACTTCACCGTGCTGGAACGGGCTCATGGTGCCCGGGTCAACGTTGATGTACGGGTCCAGCTTCAGCATGGTGACCTTAAGTCCCCGCGCCTCCAGGATGGCCGCCAATGAAGCCGAGGCAATGCCTTTCCCCAATGAAGAAACAACACCGCCCGTGACGAATATGTAGCGCGTCATGAAAAACCCTAGAAGTCTGCGTTAAAGCGGTCCGAGCCGCCGGGGAAAGCGAAGGAAGGCCGAAGCCCCCGATCACCTGCATTAATCACAGTGCACCTTTCAAAAAAACCGCCGCGTTGGGACAGACCGGCAGATGAAACACCGGTACGTTGCTCGCTACACATTTTTTGGAATCGCCCAGCAAAGACTGCTTGGTAATCGGCAACTTCTGTAATTCAGGCGAATCCACAGAAGTTGTATCAAGAAGGGAGCGTAGTCTACCGGAAAGCCCCTTTCAGCTCAAACCTTGATCTTCGCTCAGTGGGTCCCACTGCAAATGCCAGCCCTCCTGCTCGTTGCCATCGAGGCCCCGCAGGTTGGCCACCGCCAGCAATTGCGCGTCCCGGTAAAGCAGCGGCAATCTGCCACGGACGAAGCCCGGAACCCCGCGTTCGTTGAGCAAACGCTTGAGATCCCGGTGGCCGCGCTCAGGCAGATTCATGACCTCGCCTCCTTCACGATAGCGGATTTGCAGCGGGCCGGCGGGGATTTGGCCGGTGATCGTAAGCTCGCCGTTTTCCGGTAAAACCAGCGTTGTCGAAGGATCAGCCCAAAGGCCGACTGGGGGGGGGACGCGCAGCCAGCGACCCGACAGCCACCAGATACGCCCGCCCGCCCGATGCAATTCGCCCTCCGCCAATCGCCAGACCGGACGGGCATCACCCGTGGCATCGCGCAAATCATTCCAACCCGACCAATGGTCGCTATCCGGCAGCCGCGTCAATGCTGCAAGCCAGTGACTCAATGCGTTGCGCTGGCGCGCGGCAGAAAGCCTGACCAGCGGCGCCAACTCCAGGGAAGGCAAACCCAGCCAATCGAATTCATTGGCGGTATTGGCGCTGGCCAGATCGATGTGGGCCAGCTCATCGAGCAACCCCTGCGCTTCGCTCAGATGCGCGGCAGTGCGAGCAATGGTTGCCGTCGCTTGCGGCCAGCGCTCGGTCAATGCCGGGAACACTTGATGCCGCAGGTAGTTGCGTGAGAACTGGCGGTCCTGGTTCGAAGGGTCCTCGATCCAGCTCAACCGATGCTCGGCCGCATAAGCCTCAAGCTCGGCGCGTGTGACATCGAGCAACGGACGCAAAAGATGCCCGCGACCCAGGACTCGCTCGCGCGGCATGCCCGACAAGCCCCTCACCCCTGCCCCGCGCAACAGCCGAAACAACAGGGTTTCCGCTTGGTCGTCCCGGTGCTGCGCGGTGAGTAGCAGCTCATTGGCTTGAGTGGCTTCAACGAAGGCGCCATAGCGCGCATCCCGGGCGGCACGCTCAAGGCTGGCGCCGGGCTGAACCTGAACGTGAACCACCTGCAGCGGCACACCCAGCGCGTCACAGACCGACTGACAATGTTGCGGCCACGCATCAGCCGCAGCCTGAAGGCCGTGGTGAACATAAATGGCGCTGAGCGCCGGCAGGGATTGGGTTTTTGCGAGGTGGGCAAGGAGGTGCAGCAGGACGGTGGAGTCGAGTCCGCCGGAGAAGGCGACGCGCCAGGTTGTGGCGTTGCGCCACGGCGCGAGATTCAGCAGAAGCCTGGTGGAGAGATCACGCGTTGGCAGACTCATATCGATCACTTCGCACAAATCAAATGTGGGAGCGAGCCTGCTCGCGATGGCGGCTTAACATTCAACTTATCTGTTGGCTGTTATACCGCTTTCGCGAGCAGGCTCGCTCCCACATGGGTGAAGCGCGGTCAGATCAGAGACCGTAGCTCATCAGACGCTCGTAACGACGGGCCAGCAGCGCCTCGTTATCGAACTTCTTCAGCATCGCCAGTTGCGAACTCAGCTCGGCACGGATCGAAGCCGCCGCCGCTGCCGGATCGCGGTGAGCGCCGCCCAATGGCTCGCCGATCACTTTGTCGACGATGCCCAGGCCTTTCAGGCGCTCGGCGGTGATGCCCATGGCTTCAGCCGCGTCCGGCGCTTTCTCGGCGGTTTTCCACAGAATCGAGGCGCAACCTTCCGGCGAGATCACCGCGTAGGTCGAGTACTGCAGCATGTTCAGTTGATCGCAGACGCCGATCGCCAGCGCGCCACCCGAACCACCTTCACCGATCACGGTGGCGATGATTGGGGTTTTCAGGCGGGCCATGACGCGCAGGTTCCAGGCAATCGCCTCGCTCTGGTTACGCTCCTCAGCATCGATGCCAGGGTAAGCGCCCGGCGTGTCGATGAAGGTCAGGATCGGCATTTTGAAACGTTCGGCCATTTCCATCAGGCGGCACGCCTTGCGGTAGCCTTCAGGACGCGGCATACCGAAGTTGCGGCGCACTTTCTCGCGCACTTCACGGCCTTTCTGGTGGCCGATGATCATCACCGGCTGATCGTCCAGACGGGCAATGCCGCCCACGATCGCAGCGTCGTCGGAGAAGTGACGGTCGCCGTGCAGTTCGTCGAACTCGGTGAAGATGTGTTCGATGTAGTCCAGGGTATACGGACGTTTCGGGTGACGCGCGAGACGTGCGATCTGCCAGCTGGTCAGCTTGCCGAAGATGTCTTCGGTCAGCGTGCTGCTTTTGTCCTGCAGGCGGGAGATCTCATCGCCGATATTCAGCGAATTGTCGTTACCGACCAAGCGCAACTCTTCGATCTTGGCTTGCAGGTCGGCGATCGGCTGTTCGAAATCTAGAAAATTCGGGTTCATAGGCGTCCGTCTTGGGTCGACGTCCAAGAGAGCTTGGGCCGGCCGGTTGTCTATTCGCGCCCTACCTTAAGGGACAGGCGCGTTCAGGTCGAGATTAAAAATTCTGGTCGAGATCGGGGCCTACAGACAGCCCCGACCGTCAACGGTATTGGAGGAAGACGTTGTCTCGCCCGAACTGGTCACGCAGGGCTTGAATCAACGCATCCGCCGGATCGATCCGCCAGGTCTCGCCAAACTGCAGCAAGGCCTTCGCATCGGGGCTCGTGTACTCCATGGTGATCGGGCACGCGCCGCGATGACGCTTGAACAACTCACCCAGCCAGCGTAGCTGATCGCCCTTCAAATCCTTGGTCTGCAGCTTCAGGCGCAGGCTTTCGGCGAGGTTGGTGCGCGCATCTTCCATGCTCATCACCCGCTTGACCCGCAGCCGCAGGCCACCGGAGAAGTCGTCGTTGCTGACTTCGCCTTCGACCACGACCATCGCATCGGTCTGCAACAGCGATTGCGCCGAGTGGAACGCTTCGGCAAACAGCGAAGCCTCGATCCGCCCGGAGCGATCGTCGAGGGTGATGAACCCCATCTTGTCGCCCTTTTTGTTCTTCATCACCCGCAAGGCGATGATCATGCCGGCGACGGTTTGCGTATCACGAGCCGGCTTCAGGTCGATGATGCGCTGACGAGCAAAACGGCGGATCTCGCCTTCGTACTCGTCAATCGGGTGACCGGTCAGGTACAGGCCGAGGGTGTCTTTCTCCCCTTTCAGGCGCTCCTTGAGGGTCAACTCCTTGGCTTTGCGATGATTGGCGTAGACGTCGGCGTCTTCTTCAACGAACAGACCACCAAACAGGTCGACATGACCGCTGTCATGGGTACGCGCGGTTTGTTCGGCCGCCTTGATCGCCCCTTCCATGGCGTTCAGCAAGACCGCCCGGTTACGGTCGATATTGGCCTGATAGGCTTTCTGCTCGTCATGGAAATAAGGCCCCAGACGATCCAGTGCACCGCTGCGGATCAAACCGTCCAGGGTGCGCTTGTTGATTCGCTTGAGGTCGACACGGGCACAGAAATCGAACAGGTCCTTGAACGGACCGTCCTGACGCGCCTCGGTAATCGCCTCGACCGGGCCTTCGCCCACCCCCTTGATCGCACCGAGGCCGTAAATAATCCGGCCTTCGTCATTCACCGTGAACTTGAACTCGGAAGTATTCACATCCGGCGCGTCGAGACGCAGCTTCATGGTGCGAATTTCTTCGATCAAGGTGACGACCTTGTCGGTGTTGTGCATATCCGCCGACAGTACCGCGGCCATGAACGGCGCCGGGTAGTGCGTTTTCAGCCAAGCGGTCTGGTATGAAACCAGGCCATAAGCGGCGGAGTGGGATTTGTTGAAGCCGTAACCGGCGAATTTTTCTACCAGGTCGAAAATGTTACCGGCCAGGTCGGCGTCGATATTGTTGGTCTTGCAACCGTCAATGAAACCGCCGCGCTGCTTGGCCATTTCTTCCGGCTTTTTCTTACCCATGGCCCGACGCAGCATGTCCGCGCCGCCAAGGGTGTAACCGGCCATGACCTGGGCAATCTGCATCACCTGTTCCTGATACAGAATGATGCCGTAAGTCGGTGCCAATACGGGCTTGAGGCCTTCGTACTGGTAGTCCGAGTGCGGGTACGCGAGTTCGGCGCGACCGTGCTTACGGTTGATAAAGTCGTCCACCATGCCCGACTGCAAAGGGCCCGGACGGAACAGGGCCACCAGTGCGATCAAGTCTTCCAGGCAGTCGGGCTTGAGCTTTTTGATCAGCTCTTTCATGCCGCGCGACTCGAGCTGGAACACCGCGGTGGTTTCAGCTTTTTGCAGCAGCTGGTAGGTCGGCTTGTCATCCAGCGGGATGAACGCGATATCCAGCGGCGGCTGATCGACCTTGGCGCGGTCGCGGTTGATGGTTTTCAGTGCCCAGTCGATGACCGTCAGGGTCCGCAGGCCCAGGAAGTCGAACTTCACCAGGCCGGCGGCTTCAACGTCGTCCTTGTCGAACTGGGTCACCAGACCGTCGCCGGCCTCATCGCAATAAATCGGCGAGAAGTCAGTCAGCTTGGTCGGCGCGATCACCACACCACCGGCGTGCTTGCCGACGTTACGCACAACGCCTTCAAGCTTGCGCGCCATTTCCCAGATTTCTGCGGCTTCTTCATCGACCTTGATGAAGTCGCGCAGGATTTCTTCCTGCTCGTAGGCTTTTTCCAGGGTCATGCCGACTTCGAACGGAATCATCTTCGACAGACGATCCGCCAGACCGTAGGACTTGCCCTGCACCCGCGCCACGTCTCGGACCACCGCCTTGGCGGCCATGGAACCGAAGGTGATGATCTGGCTCACCGCATTACGGCCGTATTTCTCGGCCACGTAGTCGATCACACGGTCACGACCGTCCATGCAGAAGTCGACGTCGAAGTCGGGCATGGAAACCCGTTCCGGGTTAAGGAAACGTTCGAACAGCAGGTCATATTCCAGCGGGTCGAGGTCGGTGATCTTCTGCACATAGGCCACCAGCGACCCGGCACCCGACCCCCGGCCAGGCCCGACCGGCACGCCGTTGCTCTTGGCCCACTGGATGAAGTCCATCACGATCAGGAAGTAACCGGGGAAGCCCATCTGGATGATGATATCCAGTTCGAAATTCAACCGGTCGACGTAGACCTGACGCTTGGTTTCGTAGTCTTCGGTGGTGTCTCGGGGCAGCAGAACGCTGAGGCGCTCTTCCAGGCCATCGAACGAGACCTTGCGGAAATACTCGTCGATGGTCATGCCATCAGGGATCGGGAAGTTGGGCAGGAAGTGAGTGCCCAGCTTCACTTCGATGTTGCAGCGCTTGGCGATCTCGACGGTGTTGGCCAGCGCTTCGGGAATGTCGCTGAACAGCTCGGCCATTTCCTCGGCGCTTTTGAGGTATTGCTGATCGCTGTAATTCTTCGAACGCCGCGGATCGTCGAGGGCGCGGCCCTCACCGATGCAGACGCGGGTTTCGTGAGCGGCAAAGTCTTCCTGCTTGATGAAACGCACGTCGTTGGTGGCGACCAGCGGCGCACCGATCTTCTCGGCCAGCGCCACGGCGCCGTGCAACTGCTCTTCGTCGTTGGGGCGGTTGGTGCGCTGGATCTCCAGATAGAAACGATCCGGGAACACCGCCATCCATTCGCGCGCGAGGTTTTCCGCTTCTGCCGGATTGCCGCTGAGCATGGCCAGGCCGATCTCGCCCTCTTTGGCCGCCGACAGCATGATCAAGCCTTCGCTGGCTTCGGCCACCCACTCGCGCTCGATGATGACCGAGCCATTGCGCTGGCCGTCGATGAAGCCGCGGGAAATCAGTTCGGTGAGGTTGCGATAGCCGACAGCGTTCATCACCAGCAGGCTGATCCGGCTCAGGGCGTTGTCCGGGTCCTTGTTCGACAACCACAGGTCGGCACCGCAGATCGGCTTGATGCCTGCGCCCATGGCGGCTTTATAGAATTTGACCAGGGAACACATGTTGTTCTGGTCGGTGACCGCGACGGCAGGCATGTTCATGCCGACCAGGGTCTTGACCAGCGGTTTGATCCGCACCAGACCGTCGACCAGGGAATATTCAGTGTGCAGGCGTAGATGAACGAATGAAGCCGGCATAGTGATCCTGTCTAGAAACGTGAAGACAACAAGGCCCGGATTGTACCGGGCCTTGAGTAAAACATCAGCCTCGCAACTAACTCTCGATCAGGTTTTCGCGAGCCTCGTAAGCCAGGCGCACCGGGGCGAAAGAACGACGGTGAATCGGCGTTGGCCCCAATCGGGCCAGAGCTTCCAGATGAACGGGGGTCGGGTAGCCTTTGTGGCCGCCGATCCCGTAACCCGGGTAAATCAGTTCGAAAGCGGCCATTTCACGGTCACGGCTGACCTTGGCCAGAATCGACGCCGCAGCGATGGCCGGCACCTTGCCGTCGCCCTGCACCACCGCTTCGGCGCGCATGGACAGTTTCGGGCAGCGGTTGCCGTCGATCATCGCCAGTTTCGGCTGGATGTGCAGCCCTTCGATCGCGCGCTGCATGGCCAACATGGTGGCATGCAGAATATTCAGCTCATCGATTTCTTCAACTTCGGCCCGGGCGATGCACCAGCTCAGGGCTTTTTCGCAAATTTCGTCGTAGAGCTTTTCGCGGCGGGCTTCGGTGAGTTTCTTCGAGTCGTTCAGACCAAGAATCGGCCGATTCGGATCGAGAATTACCGCAGCCGTGACCACGGCGCCGCAGAGCGGGCCGCGACCGACTTCGTCGACACCGGCAACCAGATCTTCCACTTCAGCGACCAAGGTGAAATCCAGCCCCATTTGCATGCTTGTTTTACTCATTGTACTGGGCCAATCAGTTTCAGCACGGCATCCGCCGCCTGGTTGGAGGCATCCAGACGCAAGGTCCGGTGGATTTCGTCGAAGCCACGGGTCTGTTCTTCGCCACCCTCGATCAACGGTGACAAGGTCTGGGCCAGGGCTTCGACCGTTGCGTCGTCTTGCAGCAACTCGGGCACCAAAAGGCGTTGGGCCAGCAAGTTCGGCAACGAGATGTAGGGGCTTTTCACCATGCGCTTGAGAATCCAGAACGTCAGCGGCGCCAGGCGATAAGCGACCACCATCGGCCGCTTGTACAACAGCGCTTCAAGGGTCGCCGTGCCGGAGGCAATCAACACGGCGTCGCAGGCGGCAAGGGCCAGATGGGATTTGCCATCGAGCAGGGTCAGCGGCAGATCGCGATCGGCCAGCAACTCTTCAAGCTGCGCGCGGCGTTCCGGGCTGGCGCAAGGCATGACGAACCGAACGCCGGGGCGCAAGGCCCGCAGGCGTTGGGCGGTATCGAGGAACAACGCACCGAGACGACCGACTTCGCCGCCACGACTGCCCGGCATCAACGCAACCAGCGGTCCGTCCGGCAAGCCGAGTTCGGCCCGAGCGGCGGCGCGATCGGCTTCAAGCGGGATCGCATCAGCCAGGGAATGCCCGACAAACCGCACCGGCACGCCCTTTTCTTCGTAGAACTTCGCTTCGAATGGAAACAGCGTCAGCATCAGGTCGCAGCCTTCGCGAATCTTCAGCACCCGCTTCTGCCGCCACGCCCACACCGACGGGCTGACGTAATGCACGGTCTTGATCCCGGCCTGACGCAGCTTGAGTTCGATAGTGAGGTTGAAGTCCGGGGCATCGATGCCGATAAATGCGTCCGGCTTTTCGGCGATCAGGTCGGCGATCAGCTTTTTGCGACGCGCCATCAGTTCACGCAATCGACCCAGCACTTCCACCAGGCCCATGACCGAAAGACGTTCCATCGGGAAATACGAAGTCAGGCCTTCGGCCTGCATCAGCGGACCACCGACACCGATGAACTCCACTGCCGGATGCTGAGCCTTGAGTGCGCGCATGATGCCCGCGCCCAGAATGTCACCGGAAGCCTCACCCGCCACCAGCGCAATACGCAGATTAGCCATGATTAACGTGTGATGCCGCGGGTCGAAGACTGGATGGAATCACGGAACACCGCGACTTCCGGGAACTGGTCCGAAGGTTCGGCCAATTCGGTGAGTGCCTGCTCAACCGTCAGGCCTTGGCGGTAAACCACCTTATAGGCACGACGCAGGGCGTGGATCGCGTCTTCGCTGAAACCACGACGGCGCATGCCTTCGAAGTTCATGCTACGGGCTTCGGCCGGGTTGCCGAACACCGTGACGTAGGCTGGAACGTCCTTGCCAATGGCGGTACCCATGCCGGAAAAGCTGTGGGCGCCGATGTGGCAATACTGGTGAACCAGGGTAAAGCCGGACAGGATAGCCCAGTCTTCAACGTGCACATGGCCAGCCAACGCAGTGTTGTTGACGAGGATGCAGTGGTTACCGATGACACTGTCGTGGCCGATGTGGGCATAGGCCATGATCAGGTTGTGATCGCCCAGGGTCGTTTCCGAACGGTCCTGAACCGTGCCACGGTGAATCGTCACGCCTTCACGGATGATGTTGTGGTCACCGATGACCAGGCGGGTTTCTTCGCCTTTGTATTTCAGATCGGGCGTGTCCTCACCTACCGAGGAAAACTGGTAGATGCGGTTGTGCTTACCGATTCGGGTCGGGCCCTTGAGAATCACATGCGGCCCGATCACTGTCCCCTCGCCGATTTCCACACCTGCGCCGACGATCGACCATGGGCCGACCTCGACACCTTCAGCCAGAACGGCCGTCGGATCGATGATTGCGCGAGGGTCAATCAAACTCATAGTTTGCGTTCCGCGCAGATGATTTCAGCGGAGCAGACTGGCTTGCCATCGACCGAAGCCTGGCACTCGAACTTCCAGATCTGACGCTTGCAGCTGATGAAACGGGCTTCGAGGATCAATTGATCGCCTGGAGTGACGGGCTGGCGAAAACGCAGCTTGTCGGAGCCGACGAAGTAGTAGAGCGTGCCGTCGGCAGGCTTCACGTCGAGCATTTTGAAACCAAGGATACCGGCAGCCTGAGCCATCGCTTCGATGATCAGTACGCCCGGCATGATTGGATGCGCGGGGAAGTGACCATTGAAGAACGGTTCGTTGATGCTGACATTCTTGTAGGCGCGAATGCGCTTGCCTTCCACATCCAGATCCACGACCCGGTCCACCAGCAGGAACGGGTAACGGTGAGGCAGGTATTCGCGAATCTCGTTGATGTCCATCATTTCGGGGGGAAGCCTATGTAAAGATTGGGAGCGCGCGACTGACGCGCACCCCTCTAGCAAATCAAGGAGGCAGTCTAGCGGCTGTGCACACTTGATATGGAAATGGTATCAGCCATCTGATGAAGCATTACCGTCAGGGGTCACGTCCCCTACACGCTTTTCCAGCTGTCGCAGACGTCGCGCGATGTCATCGAGCTGACGGATACGGGCCGCGCTTTTGCGCCATTCGGCGGCTGGTTGCATCGCCGTACCGGAAGAATAGGAACCCTTTTCGGTAATCGAATGGGTCACCATGGTCATCCCGGTGATAAAAACGTTGTCGCAAATTTCGATATGCCCCACCAGCCCAACGCCCCCGGCGAGCATGCAATGCTTGCCGATTTTGGTGCTGCCGGAGATCCCCACACACGCGGCCATGGCGGTGTGATCACCAACCTGTACGTTGTGGGCGATCTGAATCTGATTGTCGAGCTTCACACCGTTACCCAGTACGGTATCGGCCAGCGCACCGCGATCGATAGCGGTATTCACGCCAATCTCCACATCATCACCGACCAATACACCTCCGATCTGGGCGATTTTCTGCCAGACACCTTTCTCGTTGGCAAAGCCGAAGCCTTCGCCACCGAGCACGGCACCGGACTGAATCACTACCCGCTTGCCGATGCGCACGTCGTGGTACAGCGTGACCCGCGGGGCCAGCCAGCCGCCTTCGCCGATTTCGCTACGGGCACCGATGAAGCAATGCGCCCCCACGGTCACACCGGCAGCAATACGCGCGCCGCTTTCGATCACCGCAAAGGCACCGATGCTCGCAGCCGGATCAACCACTGCGTCCGCGGCCACTACCGCTGTCGGATGAATACCGGCCGGCGCCTTGGGCTTGGGATCGAACAGATGGGAAATACGCGCATAGGCCAGATACGGATCAGGCACCACCAGCGCATTACCGGCATAACCTTCAGCGTCAGCGGCCTTCAGCAACAGCGCTGCAGCCCGGCAGTCCGCCAGGTATTTTCGGTATTGGGGGTTTGCGAGAAAGCTCAACTGAGCTGGGCCAGCCTCTTGCAAAGTGGCTAGCCCAGTAATTTCTTTCTCCGGGTCGCCACGTAGCGTGGCGCCGAGGAACTCGGCCAACTGGCCGAGCTTTATAGTCGCTGTCATGGATTACTTCAGCTGATTCATGCGCTCGATAACCTGGCGAGTGATGTCGTACTGAGGTTTGACATCAATCACTGCGCCACGCTCGAAGACCAGGTCAAAAGCACCTTTCTTGATGACTTCTTCCACAGCGCTGTCCAGTTTCGGCTTGAGCTGCTTCAGCATTTCACGGTCGGCAACGGCTTTGGCTTCGTTCAGCTCCTTGGACTGGAACTGGAAGTCGCGGGCCTTTTGCTTGAACTCGAGCTCAAGGCGTTCACGCTCGCCTTGCTGCATCTTGTCGCCGCCAGCCATCAGACGGTCCTGGATACCCTTGGCGCTGCTTTCCAGCGTCTTGAGCTTGGACAGTTGCGGACCAAACTTCTTCTCGGCGTCCACGGCGTATTTCTTGGCCGCGTCGGATTCCAGCAGGGCCATCTGATAGTTCAGAACGGCGATTTTCATGTCGGCAAAAGCCGGACCTGCTACCAGTACGGTCGCCAGGAGAACCAATTGAGTCAACTTACGCACGATGTACTCCTACAAAATCCATTGTCGTTATTTTGGGGCAGACGCTTAGAACGTCTGGCCGAGAGAGAATTGGAACACTTGAGTCTCAGCGTCATCCGGTTTCTTGATCGGCATGGCCAACGCGAAACTCAGAGGACCCAGTGCGGTGACCCAGGTCACACCCACACCGACGGAACTGGCCATGTTGCTCAGGCTGATGTCGTTGCACTTTGTATTGGACGCCGAACCGTTTGCATTGGTGGTGTCTTTGCACTGCGAGTCAAAAACGTTACCCACATCCCAGAATACCGAGGTACGCAGGGAGCGTTGATCCTTGACGAACGGCAGCGGGAACAGAAGCTCTGCACCACCCTGGATCAGGACGTTACCACCAAATGGCAGCGGATCCTGGTCCGGATCGGCCAATGTGCCCGGGTTCGTGCCACGGCTAGGCGTACTGCGCGGGCCCAGGGTGCTGTCCTTGAAGCCACGAACCGAGTTGAAACCACCAGCATAGTAGTTTTCATAGAACGGCAAGCCGTCGGTCGAACCGTAACCGTCGCCATAGCCCAGCTCGGTGTGCAGACGTACGGTGTAGTTATCAGACAATGGCTGGAACAACTGGCCACGGTAATCAAGTTTGAAGAACGACAGGTCGCTACCCGGAGTGGTCGTTTCCAACGTCAGGCTCTGGGAATGACCGCGGGTTGCCAACACACCCTTGTTCAAGGTGGACTCGGACCAACCGGCCGATGCCTTGAAGTTCAGGTAGTTGTCGCCTTCCTTGTTCACGAAGTCGAAAATCTCGTCAACGGTGTACTGACCGGTCTTGATCTTGTCCTGTTGCGCGCTCAGGCCAAAGGTCAGTCGCGACGTCTCGCTGATCGGGTAGCCGACGTTGACGCCAGCACCCAGGCTGTCTACGGCATAGCTGGCTACGTCGACATCAAGGTCTTTGTAGTCAGTGGTGCGATAGAAAGCGTTGTAGCCCAGGCTCACGCCATCAGCAGTCCAGTACGGGTCGACATAACCGAAGTTATAACGGCTCTGGTATTCACTGCGGGTCAAACCGATGCTGACCTTGTTACCGGTACCCAGGAAGTTGTTCTGGGTGATCGAACCACCGAGGATCAGACCGGCGCTCTGAGCGAAACCGACGCTGGCGGTGATCGAACCGGAAGCCTGTTCTTCAACGCTGTAGTTCACGTCAACCTGGTCGTCGACACCCGGTACAGCCGGGGTTTCGACGTTGACCTCTTTAAAGAAGCCCAGACGCTCAAGGCGGGTCTTGGATTGGTCGATCAGGTAGGTCGAAGCCCAGCCGCCCTCCATCTGACGCATTTCACGGCGTAACACTTCGTCTTCGGACTTGGTGTTGCCACGGAAGTTGATGCGGTTGACGTAAGCACGCTTGCCCGGATCGACAGCAAAAGTGATGTCGACCGTGTGGTCTTCATCGTTCGGCTGAGGCACGCCGCTGACGTTGGCGAAGGTGTAACCCTCGTTACCCAGGCGACGGGTGATCAGCTCGGACGTGGTGGTCATCAGCTTGCGCGAGAACACCTGGCCTTTCTGAACCAGCAGCAGGGACTTGACCTGGTCCTCAGGGACTTTCAGGTCGCCGCTCAGCTTGACGTCACGAACGGTGTACTTCTCGCCTTCGTTGACGTTGACGGTGATGTAGACGTGTTTCTTGTCTGGAGTAATGGACACCTGGGTCGAAGCGATATCCATGTTGATATAGCCACGGTCCAGGTAGTAGGAGCGCAGACGCTCCAGGTCACCGGACAGTTTTTCGCGGGCGTACTTGTCATCGTTCTTGAAGAACGACAGCCAGTTGGTAGTCTTCAATTCAAACAGGTCGATCAGGTCTTCGTCAGGGAAGACCGTGTTACCCACCACGTTGATGTGCTGGATTGCCGCAACGGTGCCTTCGTTGATGTTGACCTTCAGGCCGACGCGGTTACGCGGCTGCGGCACCACTTCGGTGTCGACGGTGGCGGAGTAGCGACCCTGGGCGACATATTGGCGCTGCAGTTCGTTACGCACACCTTCGAGGGTGGCACGCTGGAAGATCTCGCCTTCGGCCAGACCGGATTGTTTGAGTCCCTTCATCAGGTCTTCAGTAGAGATCGCCTTGTTACCTTCGATCTCGATACTGGCGACTGACGGGCGCTCGACTACCGTGATGACAAGGACGTTGCCATCGCGGCCCAGCTGGATATCTTGAAAGAACCCGGTTTTGAACAGCGCACGAGTGGATTCCACCAGGCGACGATCATCCGCCTGTTCACCGACGTTTAACGGCAAAGCACCAAAGACGCTACCCGCGGAGACCCGCTGGAGGCCATTGACGCGAATATCAGAGATAGTGAAGGACTCGGCGTGAACTTCGGCGATCATCAATACGGTGAGAACCGCAGTTAGCAGCAGACGTTTCATGAAGTCCTTTCTTATTCCAACTGGCAATAAACAAACTGCCGCAAAATGCGGCAGATTCGCAATTCAGCGAAGTGTTACAGACGGCCCAAATCATTGACCAGAGCAAGCAACATCACCCCGACCACCAAACTGATACCGATCTGTATCCCCCAACCCTGCACCCGATCCGACAAGGGACGACCACGCGCCCACTCGATCAGATAAAACAACAAATGTCCCCCATCCAGTACAGGAATGGGCAACAAATTCAGAACCCCCAGGCTAATACTCAGATAAGCAAGGAAATTCAGGAAATCAGCGACACCCGACTGGGCAGAAGCGCCCGCCACTTTAGCAATGGTTATCGGTCCACTCAAGTTTTTTACCGAGAGCTCGCCGAACAACATTTTCTTTAGCGAATCGAGGGTCAGCACGCTCATGGTCCAGGTGCGTCGTGCACCCTCGCCAATTGCGGCCACAGGGCCATAACTGACCTCGCGAATCATCTCTGGTGGCCAATCAACCGCTTTCACCCCCGCGCCCAGATAACCGGTGGGCGCCTTGCTTTCGCCGCGAGCGGCCAAGGTCACAGGGACGTCGATTTGAGCACCATCACGCTCAACGCGCAGCATGATTTTGGTATCCGGATGCATACGGACCGTGTCGACCACCTGCTGCCAGTCATCAAGTGACTTGCCATCAAGGGCCAACAGCCGATCACCGGTCTTCAGGCCCGCTGCCTGTGCCGGCCCTTTCGAATCAAGTTCAGCCAGGACGGGCGGCAACGCCGGACGCCAAGGGCGAATACCCAGCGAACGAATCGGATCCGGTTCGTCAGCCCCCTTGAGCCATTTATCCAGCATCAGCTCACGGGGTGAATCCGCCGTGGAGCCCTGCTCACGCACCAGCAATTGAATAGAACCGCTCTCGCCAAGACGACGGATCAGCTGCAGATTCACTGCGGCCCAGCCAGAAGTTGGCTCGCCATCGATGGCAATAATTTCCTGACCAGCACCCAGACCGGCCTTGGCGGCGATACTGCCGGACTCGACCGCACCGATGACCGGCCGCACCTGCTCGCTGCCGAGCATGGCCAATACCCAGAAAAAAGCCATTGCCAATAAAAAGTTGGCGATCGGTCCGGCAGCCACGATGGCAATGCGCTGGCGGACCGATTTGCGATTGAAGGATTGATCGAGCTGATCGGCTGGCACATCACCTTCGCGCTCGTCGAGCATCTTCACGTAGCCGCCCAACGGAATGGCAGCCACCACGAACTCGGTGCCTTTCTTGTCGTGCCAGCGCAGCAGCGGCATGCCGAAGCCTACGGAGAAACGCAGCACTTTGACCCCACAGCGACGTGCGACCCAGAAATGGCCAAACTCGTGGAAGGTGACCAGCACGCCCAGTGCAACCAGGGTGCCGACAATCATATAGAGCGCGCTCATCTACTTTCTCCGCAATCCTGTCCAATGCCGCATGGGTCAACGTATTGCAGCACTTACCGCCCGTGACGACTCAACCATTGTTCGGCGAGTACCCGCGCTTTCGCGTCGGCGGTAAACACCGCCTCGAGATCATCCACCGCAACGACCGGCTCAAGGTTTAACACTTCCTCGATGATACTCGCGATTTCCGGGTAGCGAACCCGCTCGTCGAGAAACGCCGCGACAGCCACTTCATTCGCCGCATTGAGCATGGCCGGCGCGCTATTGCCGGCTTCGGCAGCCTGACGCGCAAGGCGCAGGCAAGGGAAACGCTCTTCATCGGGCGCCTGGAAGTCCAGTCGCGCGATGGCAAACAGATCCAGTGGCGCCACACCAGAATCGATGCGCTCTGGCCAGGCCAGGGCGTTGGCGATCGGCGTGCGCATGTCAGGATTGCCCAACTGGGCCAGTACCGAGCCATCGATATAGTCGACCAGCGAATGAATCACGCTCTGAGGATGAATCACCACTTCGACCTGGGATGGCTTGGCGTCGAACAGCCAGCAGGCCTCGATCAACTCGAGCCCTTTGTTCATCATGCTGGCCGAATCAACCGAAATCTTACGCCCCATGGACCAGTTCGGATGAGCGCACGCTTGCTCAGGGGAAACATGCACCAGTTCGGCCATCGGTGTCTGTCGGAACGGACCACCAGAAGCAGTCAGCAGAATCCGACGCACGCCCACCGCGCCAAGTCCGCGGGCGAAATCCTGCGGCATGCATTGAAAAATCGCGTTGTGCTCGCTGTCGATCGGCAGCAGCACTGAACCGCTTTTGCGCACGGCCTGCATGAACAGCGCACCCGACATGACCAGCGCTTCTTTGTTGGCCAGCAGAATCTTCTTGCCCGCTTCGACGGCCGCCAGGGTCGGACGCAAGCCCGCCGCGCCGACGATGGCCGCCATGACCGCATCGACCTCAGGGTCGGAAGCCACCTGACACAGCCCCTCCTCCCCAACCAGCACGCGGGTCGAGAGGCCTGCGGCGCGCAAGTCGACCTGCAAGGCTCGGGCAGCGCCCGCTTCCGGCACAACGGCAAACTGCGGCGTATGACGTACGCACAAAGCCAGCAGCTCACTCAGGCGAGTAAAACCGCTCAAGGCGAACACCTGATAACGCTCGGGATGGCGAGCGATCACGTCCAGGGTGCTCAGACCGATGGAGCCGGTCGCCCCCAGAACGGTAATCTGTTGTGGGCGGCTCACGGTGCAGCCATCCACAACAACACGGCAAAGACCGGGATCGCGGCCGTCAGGCTGTCGATGCGATCCAGCACCCCGCCGTGGCCCGGCAGCAAGTTACTGCTGTCCTTGATCCCCGATTGACGCTTGAACATGCTCTCGGTGAGGTCGCCCACGACCGAGATGAAAACGATCACTGCCGCACCGATCAGACCCATCAGCATTTGCACGAAACTCCAGTCGCGCACAAAACCAACGATCGCCGTGATCACCAGACTCAACAGCAAGCCGCCGTACACGCCTTCCCAGCTCTTGCCAGGACTGACCTGCGGCGCCAGCTTGCGCTTGCCAAAGGCCCGGCCGGAAAAATACGCGCCGATATCGGCACCCCAGACCAGGACCATCACCGCCATGATCAACCAGTTACCCAAAGGTTGCTGCTTGATCTGGACCAGCCCCTGCCAGGCCGGCAGCAGGATCAGCAAACCGATCACCAGCTTGCAGGCGGCGCTGGACCAGTGCTCGCTGGAACGCGGGTAGGTCAGCACCAGATACGTCGCCACACCCCACCAGAGCACCGAAGCGCCCAATACCCAGGGCGCGAGCCCCGGCAGGATGTGCATGACAAATAACATCAAGGCGACCACAACCGCGTAGGCCACGCGAATCGGCTGGGCGTTGAAGCCTGCCAGGCGAGCCCATTCCCACGCGCCGAGGGTCACGACCAGCCCGATGAACAGCGCAAAGCCTGTGCCTTCGAGCAGGAAAAACCCGCACAAAGCGATCGGCAGCAGGATCAGCGCGGTGATGATTCGTTGTTTGAGCATTAAACCCGGGCTCCAGCCTCGACCTGCTCGCTCGTTTTACCGAAGCGACGCTGGCGAGAAGCGAAATCGGCCAGCGCGTTACGCATGGCGTCGTGTTTGAAGTCCGGCCAGAACAGGTCGGAGAAGTACAACTCGGCATAAGCCAGTTGCCAGAGCAGGAAGTTACTGATGCGGTGCTCGCCACCGGTGCGGATGCACAAGTCTGGCAACGGCAGATCGCCGGTGGCCAGACAGGTCTGCAACAGCTCCGGAGTGATGTCCTCCGGACGCAGGTGCCCGGCCTGAACCTCCCGCGCCAGACGCTGCGCGGCTTGCGCAATGTCCCACTGGCCGCCGTAGTTGGCGGCAATCTGCAGGACAAAGCGGTTGGCACCAGCAGTCATCGCCTCGGCTTCACGCATCGCCACTTGAAGCTCGGGATGAAAGCGCGAACGATCACCGATGATGCGCAGACTGATGTTGTTGTCATTGAGGCGCTTGGCCTCGCGACGCAATGCCTTGAAGAACAGATCCATCAAGGCACTGACTTCATCGGCCGGGCGCTGCCAGTTCTCACTGGAGAAGGCGAACAGGGTCAATACCTCGACCCCGGCCTCGGCACACACCTCAATCACTGCGCGAACTGCATCCACGCCCGCTTTATGCCCGGCGACACCCGGCATAAAGCGTTTTTTCGCCCAGCGATTATTACCATCCATGATGATCGCGACATGGCGCGGCACCGCGGACGGCGCAGTCTGCTTAGTCTTTTCCATGAAAACGCGACCCTTATACGGCCATCAGGTCTTTTTCTTTCTGTGCCAGATGCGCGTCGATTTCAGCCACATACTTCTTGGTCAAATCGTCGATCTCGCCAGTGGCGCGACGCTCTTCGTCTTCGCTGATTTCTTTTTCCTTGACCAGATCCTTCAGCGAGCTGTTGGCATCGCGACGGATGTTGCGCACGGCAACACGGGCATCTTCAGCGACGTCACGAGCCTGCTTGGTGAAGCCCTTGCGGGTTTCTTCGGTCAGGGCCGGCATGGAGATCAGCAACAACTCGCCCAGGTTGGTCGGGTTGAGGTTCAGACCCGCACTACCGATGGCCTTGTCGACAGCACCCAGCATGTTGCGCTCAAAGGCCACGACTTGCAGGGTACGGGCGTCTTTGACGGTGATGTTCGCCACCTGCTTGATCGGGGTGTCGGAACCGTAATACGGCACCATCACGCCTTCAAGAATGCTTGGGTGCGCCTGGCCGGTACGAATACGGCCGAAGTTGTGCAGCAGCGATTCCACGGATTTTTTCATGCGCTCTTGAGCGTCTTTCTTGATTTCATTGATCATTGTTGGCCTTCCTCGATCAGGGTCCCTTCAGCGCCGCCATGCACGATGTTCAGCAGGGCGCCGGGCTTGTTCATGTTAAAGACGCGCAACGGCATCTTGTGGTCGCGGCACAGGCAAATGGCCGTCAAATCCATCACGCCCAGCTTGCGATCCAGCACTTCATCGTAAGTCAGATGATCGAACTTCTCGGCATGCGGGTCTTTGAATGGGTCAGCGGTGTAGACGCCATCGACCTTGGTCGCCTTGAGCACGACATCGGCGTCGATTTCGATTGCTCGCAAGCAGGCTGCCGAATCCGTAGTGAAGAACGGATTCCCGGTACCGGCGGCGAAAATCACCACTTCCTTGGCGTTCAGGTGACGCATGGCTTTGCGACGATCATAGTGATCCGTCACGCCCACCATGGAAATGGCCGACATCACGATGGCCGAGATATTGGCACGTTCCAGTGCATCGCGCATGGCCAAGGCGTTCATCACAGTGGCCAGCATGCCCATGTGGTCGCCCGTTACCCGATCCATGCCGGCCGCGCTCAGCGCTGCACCGCGGAACAGGTTGCCACCGCCGATCACCAGACCGACCTGAACACCGATGCCGACCAGTTGGCCGACTTCAAGCGCCATGCGATCCAGAACTTTCGGATCGATCCCGAACTCTTCCGAGCCCATCAGGGCCTCGCCGCTAAGCTTGAGTAGAATGCGTTTATAGCGAGCCTGATAACCACTGCCCTGCTGAGCCATTGCGAATCTCTCCTGCGGCGTATTTTTAAAAATTCTTTGCGAGCTGTTTACAGCTGGCGTTCACTCTAGCTTGGCGCTGCTTCAGCGCCATCGGAACATGGCTTTGTAAGCCAGTTCCAAAGGGAAACCAATAAAAATTGGTGCCCCATCTGAAAAGAGGCTGCGCGCGTAAGCGGGCAGCCTCTTCAGGGCGACAGTTAAAAACCGTCTTATTGCTTGGCGGCAGCCAGCTGGGCAGCAACTTCTTCAGCGAAGTTGTCGACCGGCTTCTCGATGCCTTCGCCTACTTTGAAGTAGGTGAAAGAAACGATTTCAGCACCGGCTTTCTTGGCCAGTTCGCCGACCTTGATTTCAGGGTTCTTGACGAACGCCTGCTCAACCAGGCTCGCTTCAGCCAGGAACTTGCTGATACGGCCTTTGACCATGTTTTCAACGATGTTTTCTGGCTTGCCAGCGATCTTGTCAGCGTTGAGGGTCAGGAAAACGCCTTTTTCGCGCTCGACCGCTTCAGCGGAAACTTCCGATGGCAGCAGGAATTCAGGGTTGGTGGCCGCTACGTGCATGGCGATGTCTTTGGCCAGCTCAACGGTGCCGCCTTTGAGAACAACCGCAACACCGATCTTGTTGCCGTGCAGGTAACCACCAACAACATCACCTTCAACGCGAGCCAGGCGACGGATGTTGACGTTTTCGCCAACCTTGCCGACCAGAACCAGGCGATCGGCTTCTTGAGCTTCGATCAGCGGAGCGACATCAGTCAGCTTGTCAGCGAACGCTTTTTCAACGCTGGAAGCAACAAATGCCTTGAAGTCGTCTTGCAGGGCCAGGAAGTCAGTCTGCGAGTTAACTTCCAACAGAACGGCGGTTTTACCGTCTTCTTTAAGAGCGATAGCGCCTTCAGCAGCTACGTTGCCTGCTTTCTTGGCAGCCTTGATGGCGCCGGAAGCACGCATGTCATCAATGGCTTTTTCGATGTCGCCGCCGGCCTTGGTCAAGGCCTTTTTGCAATCCATCATGCCTTCGCCGGTACGCTCACGCAGTTCTTTAACCAACGCTGCAGTAATCTCTGCCATTTCAAAATCCTCTTGGATAGGTTTTCAACCATTCCACCCGATCAAACGGGCGATCAATTCTTCCCGACCCCATTTGTTAGCGGCTGCACGTTACAAAGGCTGTAGCTGCGCTGCCCACAAACGGTTCTCGAGGTGGCAAAAAGGGGGCCAAGCCCCCTTTTTGCTTACTGAGTCAACGCCAGGGCGTCAATTACTCAGCTGCAGCCGCCGGAGCTTCTTCAACGAACTGCTCGGTGCCGCCAGCAACGTGGTTGCGACCGCGGATGACTGCGTCAGCCATCGAACCCATGTACAACTGGATAGCGCGGATTGCGTCATCGTTGCCTGGGATGATGTAGTCAACGCCTTCCGGGCTGCTGTTGGTATCGACTACGCCGATAACCGGGATGCCCAGCTTGTTGGCTTCGGTGATCGCGATGCGCTCGTGATCAACGTCGATAACGAACAGAGCGTCTGGCAGACCGCCCATGTCCTTGATACCACCCAGGGAACGATCGAGCTTCTCAAGATCGCGAGTGCGCATCAGCGCTTCTTTCTTGGTCAGCTTGGCGAAAGTACCGTCTTCGGCTTGCACTTCAAGGTCACGCAGACGCTTGATGGAAGCACGGATGGTTTTGAAGTTGGTCAGCATGCCGCCCAACCAGCGGTGATCGACGTACGGCGAACCGCAACGTGCTGCTTCTTCAGCAACGATCTTGCCAGCGGAACGCTTGGTGCCGACGAACAGGATCTTGTTTTTGCCCTGGGCCAGACGCTCTACGAAAGTCAGAGCTTCGTTGAACATTGGCAGGGTTTTTTCAAGGTTGATAATGTGAATCTTGTTACGCGCGCCGAAAATGTACTTACCCATTTTCGGGTTCCAGTAACGGGTCTGGTGACCGAAGTGCACACCGGCCTTCAGCATATCGCGCATGTTGACTTGGGACATGATAGTTCCTTAATAAGTCGGGTTTGGCCTCCACGTATCCCAATGACCAACCAGCAGCATCAGCTGAAGGCACCCAGGTCATCGTGTCGACACGTGTGTGGATTTAAGCCTTTCGGGGTATCCCCGGAAAGCGGCGCATTTTATATCACAGGGATGCAAAAAACGGAACCCGGATTCTCAATTCCTGATGCGTGACTTCAACCGCGCACTTGGAATCGCCCAAGAATGCGCCAATCTATAGAGAGAAGCGATGCACAGAGGCTCAGATTTGCGCTGATCGTCTGTTAGAATTGCGTTTTTCAGGGCCGCGAAGATCGAACGCGCAATGCCCATTTCGTTTTAGCAAGCGCCATTGAGCGCAGAGAGAGCCTGTATGACCGTCACCCTCAAAACCCCCGAGGACATCGCAAAGATGCGTGTCGCCGGCAAACTGGCCGCCGATGTGCTGGAAATGATTGCCGAACATGTCAAGCCGGGGATCACCACCGAAGAGCTGGACCGCATCTGCCACGACTACATCGTCAACGAGCAGAAAGCCATCCCTGCCCCGCTCAACTACAAAGGCTACCCGAAGTCGATCTGCACCTCGATCAACCACGTGGTCTGCCACGGCATCCCGAACGAGAAGCCGCTGAAGGATGGCGACACCCTGAACATCGACGTCACCGTCATCAAGGACGGTTTCCACGGCGACACCAGCCGCATGTTCCACGTCGGCAGCGTGCCGGTCTGGGCCGAGCGCCTGTCGCAAGTGACTCAGGAATGCATGTACAAGGCCATCGAGATCGTCAAACCCGGCTGCCGCCTGGGCGACATCGGTGAAATCATCCAGAAACACGCTGAAAAGAACGGTTTCTCGGTGGTTCGCGAGTTCTGCGGCCATGGCATCGGCAAGGTGTTTCACGAAGAGCCGCAAATCCTGCATTACGGCCGCGCCGGCACCGGCATGGAGCTGAAAGCGGGCATGACCTTCACCATCGAGCCGATGATTAACCAGGGCAAGGCTGACACCAAGGTATTGGGCGACGGCTGGACCGCGATCACCAAGGACCGCAAGTTGTCGGCCCAGTGGGAGCACACCCTGCTGGTGACCGAGACCGGTTACGAGATCTTCACCTTGCGCGCCGATGACACCATCCCGCGCGTTTCGGCCTGATCCGAACCCAGGCAGCTCCCAGCCTTATAGATAGATAGGAAAGCCAATCGATGCCGCAGGTGGATCCCGAACTCTTCGACCGCGGCCAGTTCCAGGCTGAACTGGCCCTGAAGGCAAGCCCGATCGCGGCCTTCAAGAAGGCGATCCGCCAGGCCCGCGAGGTGCTCGACGGGCGCTTTCGCAGCGGCCGGGACATTCGCCGGCTGATCGAGGATCGCGCCTGGTTCGTCGATAACATCCTGCAAAAGGCCTGGGAGCAGTTCAACTGGAGCGAAGACGCCGACATCGCGCTGGTCGCGGTCGGTGGCTACGGTCGCGGTGAGTTGCACCCTTATTCCGACATCGACCTGCTGATCCTGCTGGACAGCGCCGATCACGAAGTTTTCCGCGATTCCATCGAGCGTTTTCTGACGCTGTTGTGGGACATCGGCCTGGAAGTCGGCCAGAGCGTTCGCTCGGTGGACGAATGCGCCATTGAAGCCCGCGCCGACCTGACGGTGGTCACCAACCTGATGGAAAGCCGCACCATCTGTGGTCCCGAGCGTTTGCGCCAGCGCATGCTTGACGTCACCAGCACCGCGCACATGTGGCCGAGCAAGGAGTTCTTCCTGGCCAAGCGCGCCGAGCAAAAGGCCCGTCACCACAAATACAACGACACCGAATACAACCTGGAACCCAACGTCAAAGGTTCGCCCGGCGGCCTGCGGGACATTCAGACGATTCTGTGGGTGGCCCGTCGCGAATATGGCACCCTGAACCTGCGAGCACTGGCTGGCGAAGGCTTTCTGGTCGAAAGCGAAAACGCCCTGCTCGCCTCGTCCCAGGAGTTTTTGTGGAAGGTCCGGTACGCGCTGCACATGCTCGCCGGTCGTTCCGAAGACCGCTTGCTGTTCGACCACCAGCGCTCGATTGCCGGGCTACTGGGTTTCGAGGGCGATGACGCCAAGCAAGCCATCGAAAACTTCATGCAGCAGTATTACCGGGTGGTCATGAGCATTGCCCAGCTCAGCGACCTGATCATTCAGCACTTCGAAGAAGTCATCCTCGCCCCGGAAGACGAAGCGCCGCCGCAGCCGATCAACTCGCGGTTCCAGCTACACGATGGCTATATCGAAGCGCGCAACGACAACGTGTTCCGTCGCACGCCGTTCGCCATGCTCGAGATCTTCGTGCTGATGGCCCAGCAACCGGAAATCAAAGGCGTGCGCGCCGACACCATTCGTCTGCTGCGCGAGCATCGTCACCTGATCGACGACGATTTCCGCAATGACATTCGCAACACCAGCCTGTTCATCGAGCTGTTCAAGTGCAAGATCGGTATCCACCGCAACCTGCGCCGGATGAACCGCTACGGCATCCTCGGGCGTTACCTGCCGGAGTTCGGCTTCATTGTCGGGCAGATGCAACACGACCTCTTTCATATCTATACGGTCGACGCCCACACCCTGAATCTGATCAAGCACCTGCGCAAGTTGCAGTACACCCAGGTATCGGAAAAATTCCCGCTGGCCAGCAAGCTCATGGCCAAGCTGCCCAAACCCGAGCTGATTTACCTGGCAGGCCTGTACCACGACATCGGCAAAGGCCGGCATGGCGACCACTCGGAAATCGGCGCGGTGGATGCCGAAGCCTTTTGCCAGCGCCACCAATTGCCGGTATGGGACACTCGCCTGATCGTCTGGCTGGTGCAGAATCACCTGGTGATGTCGACCACCGCCCAGCGCAAGGACTTGTCCGACCCGCAGGTGATCCACGATTTCGCCCAGGCCGTCGGCGACGAAACCCGTCTCGACTACCTGTACGTATTGACCGTGGCCGACATCAACGCCACCAACCCGACCCTGTGGAACTCATGGCGCGCCAGCCTCTTGCGCCAGCTCTACACCGAGACCAAGCGCGCCTTGCGACGCGGCCTGGAAAACCCGGTGGACCGCGAAATGCAGATCCGCCAGACCCAGAGCGCAGCCCTGGATATCCTGGTGCGCGGCGGTACCGACCCGGACGATGTCGAACAGCTGTGGTCGCAATTGGGCGATGACTACTTCCTGCGTCACACCGCCGGCGACGTCGCCTGGCACAGTGACGCGATCCTCCAGCAACCGGCCGATGGCGGGCCGCTGGTGCTGATCAAGGAAACCACCCAGCGTGAATTCGAGGGGGGTACGCAGATCTTCATCTACGCACCTGACCAGCATGACTTCTTCGCCGTGACCGTGGCCGCGATGGACCAGCTCAACCTGAACATTCACGACGCTCGGGTCATCACCTCCAGCAGCCAGTTCACCCTCGACACCTATATCGTGCTCGACACTGACGGCGACTCGATCGGTGATAACCCGGCGCGGGTCAAACAGATCCGCGAGGGTCTGACCGAAGCCCTGCGCAACCCGGACGACTACCCGACCATCATCCAGCGCCGCGTGCCGCGTCAGCTCAAGCATTTCGCGTTTGCGCCACAGGTGACGATCCACAACGACGCTCAACGTCCGGTGACGGTGCTGGAACTCAGTGCTCCGGACCGTCCGGGTCTGCTGGCGCGGATCGGCACGATCTTCCTCGAGTTCGACCTGTCGCTGCAGAACGCCAAGATTGCGACCTTGGGCGAACGCGTGGAAGACGTGTTCTTTATCACCGACGCGAACAACCAGCCATTGTCCGACCCGCTGCTGTGTACCCGCTTGCAAGATGCGATCGTTGAACAGCTGACCGTCAGTAACGAACCCGATATCAAATTGTCACGCATCAGTATCTGAACTCACAATTTTCCCCTGTGGGAGCGAGCCTGCTCGCGATAGCGGAGGGTCAGTCAACATCATCGTTTCTGACACACCGCCTTCGCGAGCAGGCTCGCTCCCACAATGAACGAGGCCCCCTCATGAACAACGCTCTGAACCAGTTGCAGCCCTATCCGTTCGAGAAGCTCCGCGCCCTGCTCGGCAGCGTCACGCCAAACCCGGAAAAGCGCGCCATCGCGCTGTCCATCGGCGAGCCGAAGCACCGTTCGCCAAGCTTTGTCGCTGAAGCCCTGGCAAGCAATCTGGATCAGATGGCCGTGTACCCGACCACCCTCGGAATCCCGGCCCTGCGTGAAGCCATCGCCGCCTGGTGTGAACGCCGCTTCAGCGTTCCGACCGGCTGGCTCGACCCGGCGCGCAACGTGTTGCCAGTCAATGGCACCCGAGAAGCACTGTTTGCCTTCACCCAGACCGTGGTCAACCGTGGCGAAGATGCGCTGGTGGTCAGCCCGAATCCTTTCTACCAGATCTACGAAGGCGCGGCGTTCCTCGCCGGGGCCAAGCCGCATTACCTGCCATGCCTGGACGAAAACGGCTTCAACCCGGATTTCGACGCTGTCTCGCCGGACATCTGGAAACGCTGCCAGATCCTGTTCCTGTGCTCGCCAGGCAACCCGACCGGCGCGCTGATTCCGCTCGACACCCTGAAAAAACTGATCGCCCTGGCTGACGAATACGACTTCGTGATCGCCGCTGACGAATGCTACAGCGAACTGTATTTCGACGAACAGACACCGCCGCCGGGCCTGCTCAGCGCTTGCGTGGAACTGGGCCGCAAGGACTTCAAACGCTGCGTGGTGTTCCACAGCCTGTCCAAGCGCTCCAACCTGCCGGGCCTGCGTTCAGGTTTTGTCGCCGGTGACGCCGACATCCTCAAGGGCTTCCTGCTCTATCGCACCTACCACGGCTGCGCCATGCCCGTTCAAACCCAACTGGCCAGCGTCGCCGCGTGGAATGACGAAGTACATGTGCGCGCCAACCGTGCGCTGTACCGCGAGAAGTACGATGCGGTGCTGGCAATCCTCAGCCCGGTGATGGATGTGCAGCGTCCGGACGGTGGTTTTTACCTGTGGCCGAATGTTGAAGGCGATGACGAGGCGTTCTGCCGTGATCTGTTTGTGGAAGAACACGTGACCGTGGTGCCGGGTTCTTATCTGTCCCGTGCGGTTGATGGCTTCAACCCGGGCGCAGGCCGTGTACGCTTGGCGCTGGTTGCGCCACTGGCAGAATGCATAGAAGCCGCAGAACGCATCCGCGCCTTTATTACGCGCAATAAATAACACTGACACCCCGCGCCATACCCCATGGCGCGGGGCTTGTTTATAAAGCCGAACTCACCCCGTTACAGACATTCAAATTACTTGAATGCACTTCTTACCAGCAGCACTTCTGCATACTCGAAATAAAAGAAACCACCCAGTATATATAGCCACTCCTAAATATATAACCACGCAAAAAACCTTTAGCATTCACAACGCACAACACAACACAACACCTTCAAACCAAAACATACTGAAACACCACAATATTCGCTACTTGTCTTTGTATCAATTACTACTTATCGAACGCAGAACACACGTAACTGCCATGCGAGCAGTTTTTTGCGCCTTAAAAACATCAAAATATTTAAACACCCACAAGTAGCAATAATATATGAATATCCCAAAACCCTGCTGCCGTACTTACGGCCTCAATGATGCCGGCTCTACTACTAACGCCTCCGAAGCACTCGATCACGAGGCTATTGGCAACTCCCAGTCCCGCACGACACGAAGCGTCGCGGCGCCTGCCAAATTCTGGACCAACGGCCAAACGCTGCGTATTGCTATCACACGCTATGACGAAGCCATGTTCCAGACCGTCGTCGCCGCCATCAACCAATGGGCGCCCCACGTAAACCTGAAATTCGAATTCATCGAGCTGGACGATAACGACGAGTTGTATGACGGGGACATACGAATATTACTGTCTCACTTCAAAGATGGCGCAGGCAGCTCTGTCATTGGGACAGACGCACGAAACATTCTCCCGCACCTGCCCACAATGGTGCTGGGCACCGACTACCAGTCTTCTTTTTTCACGGTAGCTGCCATGCATGAGTTCGGCCATGCACTAGGGGTTGAACATGAACATCAGCATCCCGACGCGCCACTGGACTGGAATTTATCCGCTCTCTATCGCGAATTCAAAGAACACGGCTGGACCGAAGAAGAGATTTACCGGAATGTCCTGAAAAAATTTGATTACAGCCACACCCGGCAAACACCCTACGACCCGAAATCAATCATGCACTACGCCTTTCCTGCGAGTGTCATGTGGGACAAGATCGAAGTCCCTCAAAACAACCAACTGTCCGAGCAAGATATCAAGTTCATCAGCTCGGTTTACCCACACTGAAAACCGTCAGGTCGACCCTTCGCTCACGCCTTCACTTGACCCAGGTTGGCCTCACTCAAATCCAGCTCACCCAACACTTCTCGCAACACGTCATCACCAATCTGGTGATGACGACTGAGTTTGTACAACTCCAGGCGCTGCGCTCGCAGCGCCTTCAACCGCAGACGCCGCTCCAGCAAGTCCATCTGAAAGGCCAATGCCTGGGCCTCGGCCGAGTCATTGAAGACCTCCAGTTGATGCCGATATTCGGACATGATCCGCGCTTTGAGTTCGACGGCCAACGCGGCCTCGGCCGCATCCGCAGGCTTGGCTTCCTCGACTTCCAGTGCATGAATCGCCGCTTCAGCGGTTTTGCGCCAGGCATCACGCACTTCATTGCGGCGCTTGTCGTCAGGGCTTTTTTCGATGCCGCGCAGCAACAGCGGCAAAGCGATGCAGGCGGCGATCAGGGACAGCAGAATCACCCCGGCGGCGATGAAAATCAGCAGGTCCCGCTCGGGAAACGCGTCGCCGCCCATCAGCAACGGCACCGACAGTACCCCCGCCAGCGTCACGGCGCCGCGCACGCCGCCGACCGTCAGCAACCAGCAGGAGCGCGCGGTCGGCACTTGAGTCACTTCGCCTTTACCGCGCAGGCGTCGCAGCAAAACAGACAAGCGCCAGATGCTCTGCACCCAGACAAAGCGCAACAACAGCAGCACCAGAAAAATCGCCACTACGTCCAGACAGCGATACAGCAACGTCGGCCATAGCGATGTTTCGTGGCTGACCACCGCCTTGATGATGTCCGGCAGTTGCAATCCCAGCAGCAGGAAGATCAAGCCGTTGAAAGCAAACTCAAGCAACGACCAGACGCTGCGGTTGAGCAATCGAGTGCTGGTCTGGCGCGGGAGCAGGTCGAGCCAGCTCTGCATCATCCCCGCAGCCACGGCGGACAAGATGCCGGAAGCGCCAAGACGCTCAGCCAGCACATAAGCCGCGAACGGCAGCAGCAACATGAACACCACATGCGTCGCCGGATCATCCCAGCCGCGAGCGATCATCCAGGAACGCAGGCGTCCCACCAGCCAGCTCAAAGCCACACCGACGGCCAGGCCGCCGAGCGCCACCAGCACAAAGGTCACACTGGCATTCGCCAGCGAAAACACCCCGGTCACCGCTGCGGCCAACGCAAACTTGAACGTCACCAGGCCCGTGGCATCGTTCATCAACGCCTCGCCTTGCAGCATGTGCATCAGCGGCGTCGGCAAGCGGTTCTGGGAAATCGCCGAGACCGCCACGGCATCCGTCGGCGACAGCACGGCCGCCAGCGCAAAGGCCACCGGCAGTGGAATACTCGGTAACAACCAATGTATGAAATAGCCAGCGCCGACCACCGTAAACAACACCAGCCCCACCGCCAGGGTAAGGATCGGCCCGCGCAGGCGCCACAGTTCACGTTTGGGCATACGCCAGCCGTCGGAGAACAGCAGTGGCGGCAGGAACAGAAAGAGGAACAATTCCGGATCCAGCGCCACATGCAGACCCAGGGTCGGCCAGGCGAGCAACGCACCCGCGGCAATTTGCACCAAGGGCAACGGCAGCGGGATCACCCGTCCGATCAGGCGTGAAAGGCCCACCAGCATCAGCAGGATCAGGACGGTGTAGGCGGTTTGCATAAAGCGCGGTTCCCAGGTAATCGACAGCATTGAAGTGCCATATTAGCCGCTTAGACTGCGGGCTGACCGTTGCACCAATGTCGCATCACCCTGAAACAGCGCAAACCCAGCGGGCTTACGATGACTAAACGACCGCGGCCGCCGCGAAACCGTCCGGTCATGGCATAATCCTTCACCTTTTATTTCCAGCACCTGCAAAGGGGGCAATTCCTTGACCGTTTCAAGCAAAACGTTGCACCTTTTCGGCATCAAAGCCTGCGACACCATGAAAAAGGCGCGCACCTGGCTCGATGAACACGCTGTCAGCTATGACTTCCATGATTACAAGACGGCCGGAATCGACCGTGAACACCTGACCCAATGGTGCGACGAGCACGGCTGGCAAGTGGTGTTGAACCGTGCAGGCACGACCTTTCGCAAGCTCGACGACGAACGCAAAGCCGATCTCGACCAAACGAAAGCGATCGAACTGATGCTCGCACAACCCTCGATGATCAAGCGCCCGGTGCTCGATCTCGGTGACCGAACCCTGATTGGCTTCAAGCCAGATATCTACGCGGCGGCGCTCAAGTAAGCCTGCCCGTTCAATTTTGTTAGAGGTATTTACATGTCCACTACCCTGTTCAGCCTGGCCTTTGGTGTCGGCACTCAAAACCGTCAAGGCGCATGGCTGGAAGTGTTTTACGCACAGCCACTGCTTAACCCGTCGGCCGAACTGGTCGCGGCCATCGCGCCGGTTCTGGGCTACACCGAAGGCAATCAGGCCATCGCATTCAGCACCGCCCAAGCTTCGCAACTGGCTGAAGCGCTGAAAGGCGTCGACGCAGCCCAAGCCGCCCTGTTGACCCGTCTGGCCGAGAGCCACAAGCCGTTGGTCGCGACAATCCTGGCCGAAGACGCCCAGTTGACCTCCACGCCTGAGGCCTACCTCAAGCTGCACCTGCTGTCCCATCGTCTGGTCAAGCCGCACGGCCTGAACCTGGCGGGCGTGTTCCCGCTGCTGCCGAACGTAGCCTGGACCAGCCAGGGTGCCATCGACCTGGCCGAACTGGCCGAGCACCAACTGGAAGCCCGTCTGCGCGGCGAGCTGCTGGAAGTGTTCTCGGTAGACAAGTTCCCGAAAATGACCGACTACGTGGTTCCGGCCGGCGTGCGTATCGCTGACGCGGCACGAATTCGTCTGGGCGCCTACGTCGGCGAAGGCACCACCGTGATGCACGAAGGTTTCGTCAACTTCAACGCCGGCACCGAAGGCCCGGGCATGATCGAAGGCCGCGTTTCCGCTGGCGTCTTCGTCGGCAAGGGTTCTGACCTGGGTGGCGGTTGCTCGACCATGGGCACCCTGTCGGGCGGCGGCAACATCGTGATCAAGGTGGGTGAAGGCTGCCTGATCGGCGCGAACGCCGGTATCGGCATTCCGTTGGGCGACCGCAACACCGTCGAGTCGGGCCTGTACGTGACAGCCGGCACCAAAGTCGCACTGCTGGACGAAAAAAACCAGCTGGTGAAAGTCGTGAAGGCCCGTGAACTTGCTGGCCAGCCTGACTTGCTGTTCCGTCGCAATTCGGAAACCGGTGCCGTGGAATGCAAAACCCACAAATCGGCGATCGAACTGAACGAAGCGCTGCACGCTCACAACTAAGCGGCGTCACACGGATTACCCTGTAGGATCGAAGCTTGCTCGCGGAGGGGCCCTTGAGGCCGCCAAAAGCTTCGCGAGCAAGCTTCGCGCCTACAGGTTCGGCGTAGACCAGACCATCAGGTCAGGTGTTCACCCGCCCATGTTGACCAGGGCCCGACAGCATGATGATTCTCTCTCCCTGGCGCGCCGACTTTCCGGCTATCGCCGCGCTCCAACGGCAAGACCAGACCTATCTGGATAACGCCGCCACCACGCAAAAACCTCAAGCCTTGCTGGATGCGCTGACGCATTACTACGCCAACGGCGCGGCCAACGTACATCGGGCGCAACACTTGCCCGGCGCCCATGCCACCCAGGCATTCGAGGCCAGCCGCAGCAAAGTCGCGCAATGGCTGAATGCCGGCGATTGCGGGCAGATCATCTTTACCCACGGCGCGACCTCCGCGCTGAACCTCCTGGCCTATGGCCTTGAGCATCTATTCAATCCGGGCGATGAGATTGTCATCAGCGCCCTGGAGCATCACGCCAACCTGCTGCCGTGGCAGCAACTGGCGCACCGGCGCGACTTGAAACTGGTGGTCCTGCCGTTGGACGCCGACGGGGTGATCGACCTCGACGCCGCCACACAATTGATCGGCCCACGAACCCGTTTGCTGGCGGTCAGTCAGCTGTCGAATGTGCTCGGTGTCTGGCAGCCGTTACCCGCCTTGCTGGCGATGGCCAAGGCGCACGACGCGTTGACCGTGGTCGATGGCGCGCAAGGCGTGGTTCATGGTCGGCATGACGTGCAGGCGCTGGGTTGCGACTTCTATGTATTTTCCAGCCACAAACTCTATGGCCCCGACGGTCTGGGCGTGCTGTTCGGTCGCCATGAGGCGCTGAAACAACTGCGCCATTGGCAGTTCGGCGGTGAAATGGTGCTGGATGCGGATTACCACAGCGCACGCTTTCGCCCCGCGCCTCTGGGTTTCGAGGCCGGTACTCCGCCGATTGCCGGTGTGATCGGCCTGGGGGCGACGCTGGATTATCTCGCGGGGCTTGATCAGGACGCGGTCTCGGCCCATGAAGCGGCGCTGCATGACTATTTATTAAAGGGGCTTGAAGCGCGTAATGGCATTCGACTGCTGGGCAAACCGCAATTGGCGTTGGCCAGTTTTGTCGTCGAGGGTGTGCATAACTCTGACCTGGCGCATTTGCTGACCGAACAGGGCATCGCCGTGCGCGCCGGTCATCACTGTGCGATGCCGTTGCTCAAAAGCTTCGAACTGGCCGGGGCGATCCGGGTGTCGTTGGCGCTGTACAACGACTCAGAAGACCTCGAACGGTTCTTTGAAGCGCTGGATCAGGCGCTGGAGTTGTTGCGATGAGCTTACCGGCTGATGCCGTCATGGCACTCGACACCTTTCAGGCTGCCGCCGGTTGGGAGCAGCGGGCGCGGCTGCTGATGCAATGGGGCGACCGTCTGCCTGCGTTGAGTGATGTGGATAAAGTCGACGCCAACCGCGTGCATGGCTGTGAAAGTCAGGTGTGGCTGGTGGGTTCGTTGAATGACGGTCACTGGCAGTTTGCAGCGAGCAGCGATGCGCGGTTGATTCGCGGGTTGGTGGCGTTGCTGCTGGCGCGGGTCAACGGCTTGTCGGCGGATGAGTTGCGCCAGGTGGATTTGCCGGAGTGGTTCAATCAGCTTGGGCTTTCGCGGCAACTGTCGCCTTCGCGCAGTAATGGCCTCAACGCGGTGCTTCAGCGGATGAATGAGTTGGCTAATTAATCGCCATCGCGAGCAGGCTCGCTCCCACATTGGAACGCGTTCACCTGTGGGAGCGAGCCTGCTCGCGATGAGGCCGACAGCTGCAACCTTAAACCTCAGGCTTGACCCGATCCGCCGGCCGCCGTACACCCGCCACAATTTTATCCACAGCCTTGGTCGCCGCGACCATGCCGAACGTCGCCGTCACCATCATCACTGCGCCAAACCCGCCGGCGCAGTCGAGCTTCACGCCATCGCCGACAAAACTCTTCTGCAAACAGATGCTGCCATCCGGTTTCGGGTAGCGCAGTTGCTCGGTCGAAAACACGCACGGCACGCTGTAATGACGCGTCACGGTACGCGAGAAGCCGTAGTCACGGCGCAGGGTCGAGCGCACTTTCGATGCCAACGGGTCATTGAAGGTGCGGTTCAAGTCGCAGACCTGGATCAGTGTCGGGTCGATCTGCCCGCCTGCCCCGCCAGTAGTAATAATTTGAATCTTGCGGCGCTTGCACCAGGCGATCAGCGCTGCCTTGGCATTCACGCTGTCGATGCAATCGATCACGCAGTCGATGTTTGGCGTGATGTACTCGGCCATGGTCTCGCGCGTCACAAAATCCGCCACCGCGTGCACCGTGCAGTCCGGGTTGATCCCGCGTAACCGCTCGGCCATCACCTCGACTTTGGGTTTGCCGACAGTGCTGTCCAGCGCGTGCAGTTGGCGGTTGGCGTTGCTGACGCAAACGTCATCCAGGTCAAACAGCGAAATCTCGCCGACGCCACAACGGGCAATGGCTTCCGCTGCCCAGGAACCGACGCCACCGACACCGACGATGGCCACATGGGCTGCGCGCAGACGCTCCAAGCCTTCGATGCCATACAAACGGGCGATGCCTGCAAACCGCGGATCTTCTGTACTCATGACCATTACCCTAAAAACCGGCGCGCATTATAGGGCCAGACAGCGACAAGATCTAAGTTCCCGCGATAAGTGTAAGAACTTATGCGAAACGGGATTGCCAAACGTAGGGCATTTCCCTGTCAGCTATACGCTCAGGGAATGCCCGGTGTAGGATGCGCGCCCCTTGGCACACGCCGACCGGTCCTTCGTTCCACAGCCTTTGGAACCTGAAATAGCTATGTCATCGCGTAAATTTGGACTCAACCTGGTCGTGGTGCTCGCCATCGCCGCCTTGTTTACCGGCTTCTGGGCGCTGATCAATCGCCCGGTCACCGCCCCCAACTGGCCCGAACAGATCTCCGGCTTCTCGTACTCGCCGTTCCAGCAAGGCCAGTATCCGCAGAAGGAGCAGTACCCGACCGACGATGAAATGCGTCGCGACCTGGAGATCATGAGCAAGCTGACGGACAACATCCGTACTTACTCGGTCGATGGCTCTCTGGGAGACATTCCCAAACTGGCGGAAGAATTCGGCCTGCGGGTCACCCTCGGTATCTGGATCAGCCCGGACGAGGAACGCAACGAGCGTGAGATCCTGCGTGCCATCGAACTCGCCAATACCTCCCGCAGCGTGGTTCGCGTGGTTGTAGGCAACGAGGCGATCTTCCGTAAGGAAATTACCGCTGCGGAACTCAGCATCATTCTGGATCGCGTCCGCGCGGCAGTGAAAGTGCCGGTGACTACGTCCGAGCAATGGCACGTCTGGGAAGAAAACCCGAGCCTGGCCAAGCACGTCGACCTGATCGCTGCCCACGTCTTGCCGTATTGGGAACATGTGCCGATGGAGCAATCCGGGCAGTTCGTACTCGACCGTGCCCGTGATCTGAAAAAGATGTTCCCGAAAAAACCGCTGTTGCTGTCGGAAGTCGGCTGGCCGAGCAACGGCCGTATGCGCGGTGGCGCCGATGCGTCGCCGGCAGACCAGGCGATTTACCTGCGCACGCTGGTCAACAAGCTCAACCGCCAGGGTTTCAACTACTTCGTGATCGAAGCGTTTGACCAACCCTGGAAGGCCAGCGACGAAGGTTCGGTGGGCGCTTACTGGGGTGTTTTCAACGCCGCGCGCCAGCAGAAATTCAACTTCGAAGGCCCGGTTGTCGCGATTCCGCAATGGCGCGTGCTGGCGGTCGGTTCGGTGGTCCTGGCGCTGCTGTCCCTGACCCTGCTGATGATCGACGGCTCGGCCCTGCGTCAACGCGGCCGTACCTTCCTGACCTTTATCGCCTTCCTCTGCGGATCGGTGCTGGTGTGGATCGGTTACGACTACAGCCTGCAATACAGCACCTGGTTCAGCCTGACGATAGGATTTCTCCTTGCCTTGGGCGCACTCGGGGTCTTTATCGTATTGCTGACCGAGGCGCATGAACTGGCCGAAGCGGTCTGGACCCACAAGCGTCGGCGCGAATTCCTGCCGGTGGTGGGCGAATCGGACTACCGACCGAAAGTGTCGATTCACGTCCCTTGCTACAACGAGCCGCCGGAGATGGTCAAACAGACCCTCAACGCCCTGGCCAACCTCGACTATCCGGACTTCGAAGTCCTGATCATCGACAACAACACCAAGGACCCGGCGGTCTGGGAACCGGTGCGCGATTACTGCGCAACCCTGGGCCCGCGTTTCAAGTTCTTCCACGTCGCGCCACTGGCCGGCTTCAAGGGTGGCGCGCTGAATTACCTGATTCCGCACACCGCCAAGGATGCCGAAGTGATTGCGGTGATCGACTCGGACTACTGCGTCGACCCGAACTGGCTCAAGCACATGGTGCCGCACTTCGCCGACCCGAAAATCGCCGTGGTGCAGTCGCCGCAGGATTACCGCGATCAGAACGAAAGCACGTTCAAGAAGCTCTGCTACGCGGAATACAAAGGCTTCTTCCACATCGGCATGGTCACCCGCAACGACCGTGACGCGATCATCCAGCACGGCACCATGACCATGACCCGACGTTCGGTGCTCGAGGAACTGGGCTGGGCCGACTGGTGCATCTGTGAAGACGCCGAGTTGGGTCTGCGAGTGTTCGAAAAAGGCCTGTCGGCGGCGTATTACCACACCAGCTACGGCAAAGGCCTGATGCCCGATACCTTTATCGACTTCAAGAAACAGCGTTTCCGCTGGGCTTACGGTGCGATTCAGATCATCAAGCGTCATACCACCAGCCTGCTGCGCGGCAAAGGCAGCGAGCTGACCCGTGGCCAGCGTTACCACTTCCTCGCGGGCTGGTTGCCGTGGGTAGCGGACGGCATGAACATCTTCTTCACCGTGGGCGCCCTGTTGTGGTCGGCGGCGATGATTATCGTGCCGCAGCGGGTCGATCCGCCGTTGCTGATTTTCGCCATCCCGCCGTTGGCGCTGTTCGTATTCAAGGTGGGCAAGATCATCTTCCTCTACCGTCGTGCGGTCGGGGTCAACCTCAAGGATGCGTTCTGCGCGGCGCTGGCCGGGCTGGCGTTGTCGCACACCATCGCCAAAGCAGTGCTGTACGGTTTCTTCACCAGCAGCATTCCGTTTTTCCGCACACCAAAGAACGCCGATAACCACGGCTTCTGGGTGGCGATTTCGGAGGCGCGCGAAGAGGTGTTCATCATGCTGCTGTTGTGGGGTGCGGCGCTGGGGATTTACCTGGTGAACGGCATGCCGAGCAACGACATGCGCTTCTGGGTGACCATGTTGCTGGTGCAGTCGCTGCCGTACCTGGCGGCGCTGATCATGGCGTTCCTGTCTTCGCTGCCGAAACCGGTGGCCGAAGCCGCGACCGCACCGGCTGTCTAAATCAGTACAGATGCACTAAACGGCGGCCAATGGCCGCCGTTTTGCTTTAAGATAACCGCCATTTTGCGCGCCTTGCCTCAATTCCTGTAGGAGCGAGGCTTGCCCGCGAATGAAGCGACTCGGTGTAACAGATACACCTCACTATCGTTCTTCGCGGGCAAGCCTCGCTCCTACAAATAAAGCTCCGGAGTCTTACATGACGGCCCACGCCGACCTTTCGCCGACCCTTCAACTCGCCATCGACCTGATCCGCCGTCCGTCCGTGACGCCGGTCGACGCCGATTGCCAGAAGCAGATGATGCAGCGCCTGGGCGATGCCGGTTTCACCCTGGAGCCGATGCGCATCGAAGATGTGGATAACTTCTGGGCGACCCACGGTAAACACGACGGCCCGGTGCTGTGCTTCGCCGGACACACCGACGTGGTGCCGACCGGCCCGGTGTCTGCCTGGCAGATCGACCCGTTCAACGCGCTGATCGACGAACACGGCATGCTCTGCGGTCGTGGCGCGGCCGACATGAAAGGCAGCCTGGCCTCCATGACCGTGGCCGCCGAGCGCTTCGTCGCCGACTACCCGGATCACAAGGGCAAGGTCGCGTTCCTGATCACCAGCGACGAAGAAGGCCCGGCGCACCATGGCACCAAGGCCGTGGTTGAACGCCTCGCCGCGCGCAAGGAACGTCTGGACTGGTGCATCGTCGGCGAACCATCGAGCACTACATTGGTGGGTGACGTGGTCAAGAACGGCCGTCGCGGTTCACTCGGTGCCAAGCTGACCGTTCGCGGTGTGCAAGGTCACGTGGCGTATCCACACCTGGCGAAGAACCCGATCCACCTCGCTGCCCCGGCCCTGGCCGAACTGGCCGCCGAGCATTGGGACCACGGCAACGATTTCTTCCCGCCGACCAGTTTCCAGATTTCCAACGTCAATTCCGGCACCGGCGCGACCAACGTGATTCCGGGCGACCTGGTGGCGGTGTTCAACTTCCGCTTCTCCACCGAGTCCACCGTTGAAGGCCTGCAAAAGCGCGTCGCCGACATCCTCGACAAACACGGCCTGGACTGGCACATCGACTGGGCATTGTCCGGCCTGCCGTTCCTGACCGAGCCGGGTGCATTGCTGGATGCCGTGACGTCGAGCATCAAGGACATCACCGGGCGCGAAACCAAAGCCTCCACCAGCGGTGGCACCTCCGACGGGCGCTTCATCGCAACCATGGGCACCCAAGTGGTTGAACTGGGCCCGGTCAACGCGACGATTCACCAGGTCAACGAGCGTGTACTGGCCGCCGACCTCGATGTGCTGACCGAAATCTACTACCAGACCCTGATCAAGTTGCTCGCCTGATGCTCGCCTGCCCGATCTGCAGCGAACCGCTCAACGCGGTGGACAACGGCGTGGCCTGCCCCGCCGGGCATCGTTTCGACCGTGCGCGGCAGGGTTACCTGAATCTGCTGCCGGTGCAGCACAAGAACAGCCGCGACCCTGGGGATAATCTCGCCATGGTCGAGGCCCGTCGCGACTTCCTGAACGCCGGCCATTACGCGCCGGTGGCCAAGCGCCTGGCCGAACTGGCCGCGCAGTACGCGCCCCAGCGCTGGCTGGACATCGGTTGCGGCGAGGGTTACTACACCGCGCAAATTGCCGAAGCCCTGCCCAATGCCGATGGCTATGCGCTGGACATCTCCCGGGAAGCGGTCAAACGCGCCTGCAAACGCAACCCGCAGCTGACCTGGTTGATCGCCAGCATGGCCCGGGTGCCGTTGGCTTCGGGGAGCTGCCAGTTTCTCGCCAGCGTCTTCAGCCCGCTGGATTGGGAAGAAGCCAAACGCCTGCTCAGCCCCGGCGGCGGTTTGATGAAAGTCGGGCCGACCAGCGGCCACCTGATGGAATTGCGCGAGCGGCTGTACGACGAAGTCCGTGAATACACCGACGACAAGCATCTGGCCCTGGTGCCGGAAGGCATGGCGCTGCAACACAGCGAGACCCTGGAATTCAGACTGACACTTTCAAATGGCCAGGATCGCGCCAACCTGCTGGCCATGACGCCACACGGCTGGCGTGCCAGTGCCGAACGCCGGACGGCGGTCATCGAGCAGGCGGAGCCGTTCGAGGTCACCGTGTCGATGCGCTACGATTATTTCGTACTTCAATAATTTTTGGTCTTGAGCAACAGCTTGAGGCCGGCTAAATCCGCGAATGGATTTTTCAAGACCGCAGTGAGGACATCCATGCGCCAACCCGATATCGAGATTTACCTGAAAGACGCTGACGTCGACTACAAGGCCGTTGCAGACTGGCTTAGCGAAGCGTTGGGCCAGTGCAGTGAATGGGTCAAGAAGGGCCAGACCTACAAGTGCAAGGCCGGCAACGTGTCGGTCACCTGGCTGCCCAAAGCCGTGGGCAAATGGAACAGCCTGTTCCTGGACAGCGACCAGACCCCGTGGGAAGACGACATCGCCTGCGCCCGCGCCGCGTTTGCCGCACTGAATGTCGAAGTGCGTTGCGCACCGGGCAGCTGGGTTGAGGAAGAAGGTGAAGAAACGGCCGATCGCTGGATGCGCATCAGCGCTGACGGTGAAGAAGAAATCATCTGGAAAACCGCGTAATCCACGTTCCCACAAAACCTGTAGGAGCGAGGCTTGCCCGCGAAGCTTTTAGCGCCAGTGATGACGCCTTCGCGGGCAAGCCTCGCTCCCACAGGTTTTATGTGTGATCTGAGGAGTGGGGTTACAAACCCACCACATCCTCTGCCTGCAAGCCTTTCTCGCCGGTCACCACGGCGTATTCCACCTGCTGACCTTCAGCCAGCGAGCGATGCCCTTCACCGCGGATCGCGCGGTAGTGCACGAACACGTCCACCCCGTCCTCGCGCTGAATGAAGCCGTAGCCCTTGGCGTCGTTGAACCACTTCACATTGCCGGTTTCGCGCGTAGCCATGAATCGATACCCCCTTCTTTTTATTGTTGAGGCGCCGAGTATATGACAGGCGCCAAAACTCTCAACTCAACTTTACTTACCCGCTTTTTTGCCGATTTTCGACGAATACGGCACACTATCGGCCGCCCGAGCAATTGCTTGGTTTTACTCACTCACGCAGAAGCCGTATGACCCGTTCCCCGTTCCGCCGTCTTGTTTTTGGCACCCTGCGCCGACTGCTCTATCTCTGGGTTCGCTCGGAGACGATCAACCAGTCGTCGTTCACCCTCAACCTCGACCGCAGTCGTCCGGTGTTCTACGTCCTGCAAAACCCTTCGCTGACCGACCTGGCCGTGGTCGACACCGAATGCAGCAAAGCCGGCCTGCCCCGCCCGGTGCTGCCTGTGTCGGTGGGTAATCTGGTGGAACCCGCCGCATTTTTCTACCTGACACCGGAACCCGACTGGCTCGGCCGACAGGACAAACGTGGTGCGCCGCCCGCCCTGACCCGCTTGGTCAGTGCCCTGAGCCAGAACGCCGCCGAAGACGCGCAGATCATTCCGGTCAGCGTGTTCTGGGGGCAGTCACCCGACAGCGAATCGAGCCCGTGGAAATTGCTCTTCGCCGACAGTTGGGCCGTTACCGGTCGCCTGCGTCGGTTGCTGAGCGTCATCGTGCTGGGGCGCAAGACCCGCGTGCAGTTCTCGGCACCGATTCACTTACGAGAGCTGATCGACCACAACAAAGGCCACGAACGCACGGTGCGCATGGCCCAGCGGATCCTGCGGGTGCACTTCCGCAACCTGAAAGCCGCGGTGATCGGCCCAGACATTTCCCACCGTCGCAACCTGGTCAAAGGCCTGCTCAATCAACCGCTGGTCAAGCAAGCGATCCTCGACGAAGCCGAGCGCGAGAACATCTCTCCGGAGAAAGCCAAGGCCCAGGCGCTGCGCTATGGCAACGAGATCGCTTCGGACTACACCTACACCGCGATCCGCTTCCTGGAAGTAGTGCTGAGCTGGTTCTGGAACAAGATCTACGACGGCATCAAGGTCAACCACATCGAAGGCGTGCAGAAAGTTGCCCAGGGCCACGAAGTGATTTACGTGCCGTGCCACCGCAGCCACATCGACTACCTGTTGCTGTCCTATTTACTGTTCCGCAATGGCCTGACCCCGCCGCACATCGCCGCCGGGATCAACCTCAACATGCCGGTGATCGGCAGCCTGCTGCGCCGTGGCGGCGCGTTCTTCATGCGCCGCACCTTCAAGGGCAACCCGCTGTACACCTCGGTATTCAACGAATACCTGCACACTCTGTTCACCAAAGGTTTCCCGGTCGAGTACTTCGTCGAGGGCGGCCGCTCGCGCACCGGGCGCATGCTGCAACCGAAAACCGGGATGCTGGCAATTACCCTGCGCAGCTTCCTGCGTTCATCGCGCATGCCCATCGTGTTCATTCCGGTCTACATCGGCTACGAGCGTGTGCTGGAAGGCCGAACCTACCTCGGCGAACTGCGTGGTGCGAGCAAGAAGAAAGAATCAATCTTCGACATCTTCAAAGTCATCGGTGCGCTCAAGCAGCGTTTCGGCCAGGTGGCGGTGAACTTCGGCGAACCGATCAAACTCGCGGAATTCCTCGACAGCGAACAGCCCGACTGGCGTAAACAGGAACTCGGCCCGCAGTTCAAACCGGCCTGGCTCAACGAAACCACCAACCGTCTCGGCGAAAAAGTCGCACAGCATCTGAACGAGGCGGCGGCGATCAACCCGGTCAACCTGGTGGCCCTGGCGTTGCTGTCCACCACCCGCCTGGCGCTGGATGATCGCGCCATGGCGCGGGTGCTTGATTTGTATCTGGCGCTGTTGCGCAGGGTTCCGTATTCGCCGCACACCACGCTGCCGGACGGTGACGGCCGGGCGTTGATCGAGCATGTGAAGGACATGGACCTGTTGTCCGAGCAAAGCGATGCCCTGGGCAAGATTTTGTATCTGGACGAGCAGAACGCCGTCCTCATGACCTACTACCGCAATAACGTGCTGCACATCTTCGCCCTGCCCGCCTTGCTCGCGAGTTTCTTCCAGAGCGCCTCGCGCATGAGCCGCGAACAGATCCTGCGCTACACCCGGGCGTTGTATCCGTACCTGCAATCGGAGCTGTTCATTCGCTGGTCGCTGGACGAACTGGATGCGGTGATCGATCAATGGCTCGAAGCGTTCGTCGAGCAAGGTCTGCTGCGTTTCGAGAACGACGTGTACCTGCGCCCGGCGCCAAGCTCGCGACACTTTGTGTTGCTGACGTTGTTGTCGAAGAGCATCGCCCAGACACTGCAACGCTTCTACATGACTGTGTCCCTGCTGCTCAACAGCGGCCAGAACAGCATCAGCGCCGAAGAACTGGAAGACCTGTGCACCGTCATGGCCCAGCGGCTGTCGATTTTGCACGGACTGAATGCCCCGGAGTTCTTCGACAAGAGCCTGTTCCGCCACTTCATTCAAACCATGCTGGATCTTGACGTGCTCAAACGCGACGAAGCCGGCAAGCTGAGTTATCACGAACTGCTGGGCGAACTGGCGGAAGGCGCGGCCAAACGGGTGTTGCCGGCGGAGATTCGTTTGTCGATTCGGCAGGTGGCGTTGCATCGCAGCGAAGATGCGGCGGATCAGGTCGCCCCTCAGCCCGAGGCTTAATGTAATCCCTGTGGGAGCGAGCTTGCTCGCGCCCACATTGACCGGAGATCGGCGATGAAAAAACTCTCTTTGTTGGCAATGACCACTTTATTGGGCGCCTGTCAGACGATGCAACCCGCCGCTAAAACCGCCCTCGATGGTGAAGTCTTCTACCTGCAACGCATTGCCCTGCCACCGAGCGCCACCTTAAGCGTCAGCTTGCAGGACGTGTCCCTCGCGGATGCGCCCGCCGTTATCCTCGACGAACAGAAAGGCCCGGTCAAAGGCCAGGTGCCGCTGCCGTTTCATCTGAGTTACGATCCGGCCCAGGTCAAACCCGGCCATCGCTACTCCGTCAGCGCGCGCATCGAAGTCGGCGGCAAACTGATGTTCATCACCACCGAACACCACGCCGTACAGCTGGATGGCAGCGATCCGCAGCCACTGAAAATCCGCGTCGACGCCATTCGCTAATGTCTCTTTTTTGAACAAGGAAGCCGCCATGCTCCGCCCTACCCTTCGCTTTGCCGGCCTGTGTGCAGGCTTGATGATCTCCGCCAGCGCACTGGCGCTGTCGCTCAATGACCTGTCGCAAAAAGACGCCACCGGTGGCCTCAAGGATGCCCTGACCCAAGGCGCGCAACTGGCCGTCAAACAACTCGGCACGCCAGGCGGCTTCAGCAACAACCCGGACGTGAAAATCGAACTGCCGGGCAAACTGGGCAAAGTCGCCAGCAAAATGAAACAGTTCGGCATGGGCGATCAGGTCACTGAGCTGGAAACCAGCATGAACAAAGCGGCCGAAACCGCCGTGACCCAGGCCCAGCCAATACTGGTGGATGCCGTGAAGAAGATGAGCGTCGATGACGCCAAAGGGATTCTCAGCGGCGGCAACGACTCGGCCACCCAGTACCTGAGCAAAACCAGCCGCGAACAGATTCGGGTCAAGTTCCTGCCGATCGTGAAACAAGCCACCGACCAGGTCGGCCTGGCCAAGCAATACAACACCTTCGCAGGCCAGGCAGCGACCATGGGCGTGCTGGATACCAAGAACGCCAACATCGAAAGCTACGTGACCGAGCAGGCACTGAACGGCTTGTTCGAGATGATCGGCAAACAGGAAGAAGCCATTCGCAAGAACCCTGCGGCGGCGGCGACGAGTCTGGCGAAGAAAGTCTTTGGTACGCTTTAATTCCAGGCAATTGAAACTCGCAAAAAAGCCCACTGGTCTTTACAGGTCAGTGGGCTTTTTCCGTTTGCGCTACTGGTGCGGATCAACCTGATCCAGAACGCGATTTACCGATAACTCCGCCAGCGAAATCATCTGTTGAACCGCCAACATAAGATTGCATGTCGGTCCGTTCAGACCGAAGGCTAACTCACTGGCCATCACATTTGCCGAAGCGAGGGTTTCGCAGGCGTGAGCCAAAAGGGTTTCGGAATCAACGTTGGGGGCGATGACGAAAACCGAGCTGGGACGACGGTCAGCTTTAGCCTTTTTTTCGGGTGGTGGCGCCAAATAGTGATCAAGAGCGCGAATTGCCGCGTCGTGGAGTTTTTTGGAATCGAGAAAGGCGTAAGGGGAAACCGGGTCGGTTTCTTTTTCCAGTTCTGCTTCCGTGTCTGGAGGATTTGGGCTGTCTTTAATCATCGTGTAACTCCTGAAGTAGTGGAGCTGTCACCGTTCGCTGCGAAACGAACATAAGGTGGCAGCTGTACGCAGGTTCGCAGACCGGGACTTCAGGAACCCGGCAGACCCGAAGATCTCCCGCGCACAGCCGCCATAACACAGGCATAAAAAAACGCCCGCTTTCGGATGGTGGACGCTGTGCGTCTGAAGTTTAACCGGGCTGCGAAACCCGGTCGCTGCTTTTTGCAGCGACACCCAAAAGCCTAGAGATCGCGCTTCCGACAGACAACCTGAAAATTTCGTGGGAAGGTTCTGATGTTTTGGCAGATCTTTAAACATAGTCGCCTGCCAGATCGCCATCGCGGGCAAGCCCGCTCCCACAGGGTTTTGTGTCGTACACGGTATTTGTATTCAGAAGATTAACTGTGGGAGCGAGCCTGCTCGCGAAAGCGGTCGTCCATTTGCGAAATGTATTGCCTGACACGACGCCATCGCGAGCAGGCTCGCTCCCACAATTTAGAGCGGTGAACGTCAGCAAGAGAGCGGGCGGCCCGAAGGCCGCCGAGATTACACCGACTCTTTCTTGATCCTGAACCACGCCGCATACAACGCTGGCAAAAACAGCAACGTCAGCGCAGTCGCCACGATCAACCCGCCCATGATCGCTACCGCCATTGGCCCAAAGAATACGCTGCGGGACAGCGGAATCATCGCCAGCACCGCCGCGAGCGCGGTCAGCACAATTGGTCGGAAGCGTCGCACCGTGGCTTCGATGATTGCTTGCCACGGTTTGAGCCCGGCGGCAATGTCCTGCTCGATCTGGTCCACCAGAATGACCGAGTTACGCATGATCATCCCGGACAGTGCGATGGTCCCGAGCATCGCGACAAAACCGAACGGCTGACGAAACACCATCAGGAACAGCGTCACGCCAATCAGACCCAGCGGTGCAGTCAGGAACACCATCACCGTGCGCGAGAAACTGCGCAGTTGCAGCATCAGCAAGGTCAGCACCACCACAATGAACAGCGGCACGCCGGCCTTCACCGAGTTCTGGCCACGGGCCGAGTCTTCCACCGTGCCGCCGACGTCCAGCAAGTAACCGTCCGGCAATTCGGCGCGAATCGGGTCGAGGGTCGGCAAGATCTGCTGCACCAGCGTCGCCGGCTGTTCCTTGCCGTAGATGTCGGCGCGGATCGTCACGTTCGGCAGGCGATTACGGTGCCAGATGATGCCTTCCTCAAAGCCATATTCCAGCGTCGCGACCTGAGACAGCGCGACGCTGCGGCCGTTGTCGGTCGGCACCGCCAGGCTCGGCAACAACGACAGTTCGGTGCGCTCATGCAGGGTGCCGCGCAGCAGGATCTCGATCAACTCGTTGTCTTCGCGGTACTGGCTGACACTGGACCCCGTCAGGGAGCTTTGCAGGAACTTCGACAGGTTCGCCGTGCTCACGCCCAAGGCCCGGGCGCGGTCCTGATCGACGTTCAGGTAGACGACTTTGCTCGGTTCTTCCCAGTCCAGATGGACGTTCGCCACGTGCGGGTTCTCGCGAACCTTGGCCGCCACTTTGCGGGCCAATGCGCGGACTTCCTCGATGTGCTCACCGGTCACCCGGAACTGCACCGGATAGCCAACCGGCGGACCGTTTTCAAGGCGTGTGACCCGAGAGCGCAAGGCGGGGAATTGTTCGTTGAGGGTTTCGATCAGCCAGGTGCGCAGGGTTTCACGCTCCTCGATGGTCTTGGCCAGGACGACAAACTGAGCAAAGCTGGCCGCCGGCAGTTGCTGATCCAGCGGCAGATAGAAACGCGGCGAACCGGTGCCGACGTAGGCCACGTAGTTGTCGATACCGGCGTGATCCTTCAGCAAGGCTTCAAGGCGTTTAACCTCGTCGGCGGTGTTGCTCAGGGACGCGCCTTCGGCGAGTTTCAGATCGACCATCAATTCGAGCCGACCCGAGGCCGGGAAGAATTGCTGCGGCACAAAGCGGAACAGCACGATCGAGCCGATGAACAACACCACGGTCAGCACGATGACAGTTTTACGCCAGCGCACGCACCACTCCACCAAGCGCCTGACCCGTTGATAGAACGGCGTGCCATAAGGGTCGGGCTGACCCGTGCCATGTTTGGCGGCATGAATCTTCGCCAGGTCCGGCAGGAGTTTTTCCCCCAGGTACGGCACAAACACCACCGCCACAATCCACGAAGCCAGCAACGCGATGGTCACCACCTGGAAGATTGAGCGCGTGTATTCCCCAGTGCCCGATTGCGCCGTGGCTATGGGCAAGAATCCGGCGGCGGTAATCAGGGTGCCGGTAAGCATCGGGAACGCGGTGCTGGTCCAGGCGTAACTGGCGGCCTTGATGCGGTCGAAGCCCTGCTCCATTTTGATCGCCATCATTTCCACGGCGATGATTGCGTCGTCGACCAACAAGCCCAAGGCCAGCACCAACGCGCCGAGGGAAATCTTGTGCAAGCCGATGCCTAGGTAATACATGCAGGCGAAGGTCATCGCCAACACCAGCGGAATCGCCAGCGCCACCACCATGCCGGTGCGCACACCTAGGGAGAAAAAACTCACCAGCAACACAATCGCCAGGGCCTCCACCAACACCTGAACGAACTCGCCGACACCGGTTTTCACCGCTGCGGGCTGATCGGAGACCTTGCGCAGCTGCATGCCGGCCGGAAGGTTTTTCTGGATGCGGTCAAACTCGATCTCCAGCGCCTTGCCCAACACCAGAATGTCGCCGCCGTCCTTCATCGCGACGGCCAGACCGATGGCGTTTTCCGCCATGAAGCGCATTCGCGGCGCCGGTGGATCGTTGAAGCCGCGACGCACGTCCGCCACATCGGAAATACGGAAAGTGCGATCACCGACGCGAATCGGGAAGTTCTTGATCTCATCGACTGTCTGAAAATTCCCCGAGACCCGTAGCTGCAATCGCTCGCTGGTGGTTTCAAAGAACCCGGCCGTGGACACCGCGTTCTGCTCTTCAAGGGCTTGCTGCACGGCGGCCAATGGCAGACCGAGCGTGGCAAGCTTGACGTTGGAGAGTTCGATCCAGATCTTCTCGTCTTGCAGCCCGAGCAGATCGACCTTGCCCACATCCTTCACCCGTTGCAGCTGGATCTGAATGCGGTCGGCGTAATCCTTGAGCACCGCGTAATCAAATCCCTCGCCGGTCAGCGCATAGATATTGCCGAAGGTGGTGCCGAATTCATCGTTGAAAAACGGCCCTTGGATGCCCGGCGGTAACGTATGCCGAATGTCACTGACCTTTTTGCGAACCTGATACCAAAGGTCCGGTATTTGCACCGAATGCAGGGAGTCACGGGCAATGAACGTCACCTGGGATTCGCCCGGACGGGAGAACGACACGATGCGTTCGTATTCCCCGGTTTCCATCAGTTTCTTTTCAATGCGCTCGGTGACCTGGCGCGAGACTTCCTGCGCCGTGGCGCCCGGCCAGTTGGTGCGGATCACCATGGCCTTGAAGGTGAACGGCGGGTCTTCGCTCTGGCCGAGTTTGGTGTAGGAAAGCGCGCCGACGACAGCCAGCAAGAGCATCAGGAACAGTACGATCTGGCGATTGCGCAGCGCCCATTCGGAAAGATTGAAACCCATCGGGGATTACTCCTTGTCCGCCAGATTGACCACGCGGTTGGAGCGATCCACCGGGCGCACTTGCTGCCCTTCAAGCAAAACATGGACGCCAGCGGCCACCACCCAGTCGCCGGCATTCAGGCCTTCGAGCACCGGGACGGTTTTTTCGCCGAAGGCACCGACCCGGACCGGGGTTTTCTTCAAGGTATTGTTGGCACTGACGACCCAGACATAGGTCGCGCCGTTTTCCGCCGTCAGTGCCGATAGCGGTACGGACAGCGGTATCACGTCAGTTGTCTGGACGAACACCCGGGCGCTCTGGCCGAGTTCGGCCGGGACCTTGCCGCCGGTGAATGAAATCCGGGCAGCGAAGGTGCGGGACTTTGGATCGGCAGCCGGCGACAGCTCACGGATGCGCCCGGCAAAACGCTGATCGGGCTGGGTCCAGAGTTCTACCGAGACGGGCTGGCCGACCTTGAAGCGGCCGAAGCTCTGCTCCGGCAAGCTGATCAACACTTCACGCTCGCCATCGGTGGCGAGGGTGAACACGGTTTGCCCGGCCGCCACCACTTGCCCGACTTCCACCGCACGCTTGGCCACCACGCCATCCTGGGGCGCTCGCAGCACCGCGTAGCTGGCCTGATTGGTCGAGACGTTGAATTCGGCTTTGATTTGCTTGAGGCGTGCTTCACCGGATCGGTAAAGGTTTTCGGCGTTGTCGTACTGCGAACGGCTGACCATCTGACGGTCCATCAGCGTCTTGTAGCGGTCACGTTCGGCGCGCACCAGGCTCAGATTGGCCTCGGCGGCGGCCACTTGGGCACGGGTGGCTTCCAGTTGCAGGCGCACGTCCTGGGGATCGAGTTCGGCCAAAGGCTGATCGGCCTTGACCCGTTGCCCTTCTTCTACCAGTCGTCGACTTACCTTGCCGCCGATGCGAAACGCCAGGTCCGGCTCATAACGAGCCCGCACTTCACCCGGATAGCTTTCCATTGCCTGGGCCGAAGGCTCTGGCTGTACCACCATGGCCGGGCGGACAGTTGTTTTCGGCGCCTCTTCGTGGCCACACGCAGACAATAGAAACGCCAGACACACTGGCAACGCGAGGGGCAAGGCATAGCGGAACATGGTGAAGGACCTTTCGCTAATGGTGCTTGGAATAATTATACTGGCGAGTATGTTATTAATAGCAAACTCACCAGTCCAGTATTAAAGCGAAGAATGTCGAACAATCTTTCAGCACCCAACGGCCCGGGCCGCCCCAAGGATCTGGCCAAGCGCCAGGCCATCCTCGATGCGGCGAAAATTTTGTTTCTGAGTAATGGTTACGCCAGCACCAGCATGGATGCCGTGGCGGCTGAAGCCGGCGTGTCGAAGCTGACGGTCTACAGCCACTTCAACGACAAGGAGACGCTGTTCTCCGCCGCCGTGATGGCCAAGTGCGAAGAGCAGTTGCCCACGCTGTTTTTCGAGTTGCCGGATGGCATTTCGGTAGAAACGGTGCTGCTGAACATCGCACGCGGCTTTCACCAGCTGATCAACAGCGATGAATCGGTGAACCTGCATCGGCTGATAATGGCCTTGGGCAGCCAGGACCCGAAACTCTCACTGATCTTCTTCGAGGCCGGGCCGCAACGCATGTTGCATGGCATGGAACGGTTGCTGACCAAGGTTGATCAGAGCGGCGCGTTGAGCATCGATAAACCGCGCAATGCGGCCGAGCATTTCTTCTGCCTGCTCAAGGGCGCGGGCAATTTCCGCTTGCTGTATGGCTGCGGAGAGCCGGTGACGGGCGATGCGGCCGAGGAACATGTACGGGAGGTGGTGGGGTTGTTTATGCGGGCTTATCGACCAGAGACAGCCTGATAAGGCTTGGTTGTCTGGTCTGGCGCCTTCGCGGGCAAGCCTCGCTCCGACAGGTTTAACACAGACCCTGTAGGAGCGAGGCTTGCCCGCGAATGGTGCAACGCGGTCTTACGGCTTGAGCGCTTTCTTCGGATAAATGTCATACCGACTGGATTTGCCGTCCAGCGCATGACTGGGCTTGGGTCCGGCAATACACGGCGCCTTGCGCGGACGCTTGACCACCACCCGATGGCTGGCCAGTGCCAATGCGGCCTCGAGCAGTGCCGGCGCATCGGGATCATCACCGACCAACGGCCGGAACAGACGCATTTCCTTCTTCACCAACGCCGTTTTCTCACGGTGCGGAAACATCGGGTCGAGGTAGATCACTTGCGGCGGCTCGCCTTCCCAGTTGCGCATGACCTCGATTGAGTTGCCCTTGAGCAACTTCATCCGCGCCACGATTGGCGCCACGTCGAAATCCTCCGCGCCACGGGCCAGTCCATCCTCAAGTAACGCGCCAATCAGCGGCTGACGCTCGATCAGGCTCATCTCGCAGCCAAGGCTCGCCAGCACGAACGCATCCTTGCCCAGCCCCGCCGTGGCATCCAGCACACGCGGACGCACGCCCTGGGCGATGCCCACCGCCTTGGCGATCATTTGCCCAGTGCCACCGCCGAACAACCGTCGATGCGCCGCGCCACCCTCGACGAAGTCCACCCGCACCGGCCCTGGTGCGTCCGGCCCCAGTTGTTGCAGCTGCAAACCTTGTTCGCCCACCTGCAACGCAAACTCGCCGTCATCCACGTGCAAAGGCAAGCCCAGGCGTTCGGCCCACTGCTCGGCTTGTGGCTGAAACGCCGGGGCGGAGGCCTCGACATGGATGCGGCAGGCCGCAGGTTGCTCAATCATGGGAAAACACGCTCAAAAAATTAATGATCGGCAAAAACGGCCGATAACAAAACTAACGAGCATTTTGCCAGAGCTGAGCGTCGACCGAGAAAAATGTCAGGCATTCAATCCACATCCGTAGGCTACATATCGCGTCATGGCGATTATGGCCTGCGAAATTCCCAGGCACTGAGCGGCGTCAGTCACCTGTGGCAGGATTTTTTTGCCCAGGCCCTGGCCGAACAGTCGACGGATGTGGTGCCGGCGTGTGGCACGTTTCCTCCGGTTGATCTCGAAAGCCCGGTGGAGCCGACCGTCGGCAGCGAACTGCTGGCGCACATCGTCAGCCAACGCGAATGCGATGTGAAAGAAACCGAAGTCAAACCACCCGAGCCGCTGTTCTTGCCGATTGCCGAGTTCGAAATGGACCTGGCCGACAAGCCTTTCCCGCCGTTCCCGGCTGAAGAAATCGTCGCCCAGCAGAAGCAACAAGACTTTGAAAGTGGCTGGGTGCGGCCGATCGTGCTCACCGCCGGTCAGCCTGCGCCAGAAGCCGGCCCGGCACCACAACCGCGTCCTCTGCACTTGCCGATCGCCGAATTCGAACTCGACCTGCTGGACAAACCGTTCCCGCCGTTCTCCCCCGAAGAATTGGTCGAGCAACAAAAACACTTCGATTTCGATACTGGCTGGGCTCGCCCGATCGTCCTGCAAAATCTGCGCATCGCCGCCTGACCTTCAACAAAAGCCCTCAGCGACACACCCACCACGGCCCGACATCGACATGAAAGTGATTGCGATGGGCGGCGTTGTAGTCCGGGCTCAACACCACACTGAACACGCCACAGGCGCCATCGCGGACCTGGCGCAGAAACTGGGCGTCCTGATTATCCTTGGGCCAATCCTTGAGCACGCTGATGGAGCGACCATCCGCCAGGCGGAAACCGGCGATGTCCAGCGCATCGGCGCTGGCGTGCTGGCTTCGCCTGCCGTTTTCGCGGCCATAGACGTTGCGACAGGCGAAGCTGCCAAGATGATCGACCCGGCTGACAGGCTGCCCATACACCGCTTGCGCGGCGGGTTGCAGGGCGTGGTGCTCGAACAGGGCAAACGACACCGCCAAACGGCAACTGGCGAGAAAACTGCTGCTCAACGCCACATCGCCGCCCTGGACACGCAAGGTGTTGATCAATGGGCACGTCGCGCCGGGGCTGTCGGCCTGATGCGCAACGCGTAAACCGGAGCTGCTCAAGGCCTGATCACACAATTGCGGATCATCGCGCAGGCGCATCAGTTTGTAGCGTGTCAGAAAGTTCGGGGCGGCCTTCACGTCCAGCGGCGCCCAAGGGTTCCACTGGGGTGGCAGCGAGATCCAGCCGCGCCAGACGCTCACGCCCGCCGCACCGATCATTAACAGCATCAACAACAGCCACCACCGAAACCGCATCGTCAGCCTTTGAACAATTGATTGGCCTTGGCATATGGCATCGACCGTGACGTGAACCCAAAGGTGCCCGACGTCTTGATCTCTTCGGCCGCGCGGTAAAACTCGCCGTAGGCCGCCAAGGCCAGGGCCGAGCCGACGCTGATGCGTTTGACGCCCATCTCGCTCAATTGCTCCACCGTCAATTTGAGCCCCCCGGACATCAACACGTTGACCGGTTTCGGCGCCACGGCGCGGACCACCGCCAACACGTCTTCAGCGCTGCGCAGCCCCGGCGCGTACAACACGTCCGCGCCCGCTTCGGCGAACGCCTGCAAACGGCGAATGGTATCGGCCAGGTCAGGATTGCCGTGCAGAAAATTCTCGGCACGGGCGGTCAGCATAAAAGGGAAAGGCAGGCTGCGAGCCGCTGCGACGGCGGCTTCAATGCGCGCCACGGCATGTTCGAAACAGTAGATCGGCGCGTCTTCACGACCGGTGGCATCTTCGATCGAGCCCCCGACCGCACCGGCCGCCGCGGCCGCCAAAATGCTTTGTGCGCACTCAGCCGGGTCGTCCGCAAAACCGTTTTCCAGATCCACTGCCACCGGCAGATCGGTGGCCGCGACAATCGCTCGCACGTTCGCCAGCGTATCGTCGAGCGTCAACCCTCCATCAGGGCGTGCGTTGGAAAAGGCATAACCGGCACTGGTGGTCGCCAGCGCCTCGAAACCCAGGCTGGCGAGCATCTTCGCCGAGCCGGCGTCCCACGGATTGGGAATGACAAAAGCGCCCTCGCGTTCGTGCAGTGCTTTGAACACCTGGGCTCGAAGGGTTTGCGCATCCATTGGCAGGCTCCTGAAAAGGGGAACAAATCCGCCTCAGAGCAAGCCAAGTTGCTCGGCGGCGGGTTCTCTGTATAGCTCAGGCAACGGCGGCAAGCCAGGCAAACGCAGCATCAGTTTTGCGTGAAAACGTTGCGCCAGTTTGGCCGCCAGCAAGTTATCGGCAGTGTGCAGGAAGATGTAGGGCGTGCGGCCCTCTTCGATCCACAAAGCGATTTTCTCGACCCATGGCTCCAGAAACGGATCGTTCGCCTCAAGCTGCGGATGGCCGATGAAACGCACCTGCGGAAACAGGGTAAACGCTGCCGGACGTGGCGGCACCCTGGGCTTTTTCGACTGGGCGTGGAGGACCGAAGGATCGGTCGACGTGCAGCTGAACAGGGCTCGCGGATCAAGGCAGATGCGTTCTACGCCCCGATCCAGCAGCAGACGATTGAGCCGGCGCTCGCTATCGCCTTTGGCAAAGAACTCGTCATGCCGCACTTCAACGGCCAGCGGTCGCTCAAGTGCATCGATGAAGCCGGCCAGTTCGGGCAATCGGTGTGGCGTGAAGCTTTTCGACAGTTGCAGCCACAGGGGCGAAACCCGTTCACCGAGCGGGCTGAGCAATTGCAGGAAGGTGTCGGCGGCGGTCAGTTGCTCGCGCAGGTCACCGCCGTGGCTGATGTCGCCGGGAAACTTGGCGGTGAAGCGAAAGTGCTCGGGCATGATTTCGGCCCAGCGCTGCACGGTGCTGGCAGCCGGGCTCGCGTAGAAGGTCGTATTGCCTTCTACGGCGTTGAATACTTGGGAATAGAGATTCAGGAAGTCAGCGGGCTTGGCATCTGGCGGATAAAGATAATCGCGCCAGGCGTTTTCACTCCAGGACGGGCAGCCGAGGTAATAAGGCAGCCGCATCAGATGTACAGGTCGAGGCCCATTACATCGGTATCCCAATCGACAAAACCGGCGGTGCTCAGGTAGCTGGCGAGTGCCGTGGCGACGCTTTTGCTCATGGCGCGGTGGTAGATCATGTCTTGCTGACGGGCCGGGAGATTGCTCAGGCGTTGCGCGGAAGCCTTGGCGGCACGGGCGGCCATTTGCTCTTCGGATGGGATTTCCAGCTCGCCGTCGATATCGACGTAGTCGTCATCCGCCACAGGGCCTTTGCGAGGCTTGCGCTTGAGGGGGTAGGACTGGGAGGAAAGGCCGTCTATACGCATAAGTACATGTCCGGTATCAGTAATGGCAGTTTAGTGGCACATAACCCACTTCGCAAACCACCGAGTGATAACTAGAACACAGAAATACGAAAAGGTTTAAAAGCCGGGGGATAAATCGACGATTGGCCGCAGTTGGAATGTTCATTGTGGCGAGGGAGCTTGCTCCCGTTCGGCTGTGCAGCCGTCGCAAAACCTGCCGGCTCGGTGTTGCTGATGGAATCCTGGGGTCGCTTCGCAACCCAACGGGAGCAAGCTCCCTCGCCACAACAGCATTGGGATTAACGCGCTTTCGGCGTCGCCACTTTGTCGCGCAGATAAACCGGCTGAGCCTCGTCCGCCACGATTGCCTCTCCACGCGCCCAGGCAAACCGCGCCAGCGTCAGCAGGTCTTCGGCATGCGGTAGCATGCCTGCATCCTGCCCACTCAGATTGACAGCGATGCGCTCGGCATACCCCCACCCCGTGCCGGCGCCGAACCATTCACCGCTGGCATCAGCCGGCAATGCGGCCACTTCCGGCGCCAACACCGCTTCTTTGCCGACCAGGCGCATCTCCCCTGCCGTTTCGCGGTAGCACCCCCAATACACCTCATCCATGCGCGCATCGATGGCGGCTGCGACCTGGCTGACGCCGTGTTCGCGATAAGCCCGTTGTGCCAGTACCGCCAGGTTGGAGACCGGCAACACCGGGCGATCCAGCGCAAACGCCAGGCCCTGCACCACACCAATGGCGATCCGCACGCCGGTGAATGCGCCCGGCCCACGACCGAAGGCAATGGCATCAACCGCTTGCAGGGTGGTCCCGGCGTCGGCGAGCAACTGCTGGATCATCGGCAACAGCTTTTGCGCATGCAGGCGCGGAATCACCTCGTAATGGCTCGTGACCTTGCCGTCATGCAGCAAGGCAACGGAGCAAGCTTCAGTCGCGGTGTCCAGGGCCAGCAAGGTGCTCATCGATGTTTCCGTAAGAGAGGTCAGAAAAAGTGCGCCAGTATAAACAACTACGGCCCGCAAGCGGGCCGTAGAAGATGAAGCGATTCAGACTTTTCAGTTCAGCGCTTCAAGCACCTTGCCGGTGATCGCTTCAACCGAGCCAACACCTTCGATGTGGCTGTACTTCGGTTTGCCTTGAGCGGTGGACAGCTCCTGGTAAAACTTCACCAAAGGCTCGGTCTGAGCGTGGTAGACGGAGAGACGATGACGCACGGTTTCTTCGGTATCGTCTTTGCGCTGTACCAGCTCTTCGCCAGTGATGTCGTCCTTACCGGCAATTTTCGGCGGGTTGTAGACGATGTGGTACACGCGACCTGAAGCCTCATGCACGCGACGACCGGCGATACGCTGGACGATGTCCTCGTCCTTGACGTCGATCTCGACCACGTGATCCAGCTCGACGCCGGCTTTCACCAGGGCTTCAGCCTGGGGAATGGTGCGCGGGAAACCGTCAAACAGGAAACCGTTGGCGCAATCGGCCTGGCTGATGCGTTCCTTGACCAGATTGATGATCAGGTCATCGGACACAAGGCCACCGCTGTCCATGACGCTCTTGGCGATCAGGCCCAGCTCGGTGCCAGCCTTGACTGCGGCACGCAGCATGTCGCCGGTGGAGATTTGCGGGATGCCGAACTTTTCGGTGATGAACTTAGCCTGAGTACCTTTACCGGCCCCGGGAGCTCCCAGCAGAATGACGCGCATCGATGTGCTCCTCAATTTTTTATATAGATAACAACGGATTCGCCTCGTGGGGCCAATCTCAAAAACAGGGTCGTGACCGCCCAAACGGCCAAAGGCTGATCAAGATACACAGCAGGCCCGGACCACACAAGCCGCCGAAAGTCGGAGAAACCCGCGCCTTGCGTGACCTTGGGACGGGGTACTCCTAGTCGCAACCCCGTCATTAACTGTCGCTTGTCAGACCTTTTCAGCCCCTTGTCCACCGGCACCCGAAGCCGCGCCGGGTGCCTTCCCCCACGACGAAAACCTTAGCCGGTATTTCGCAAACCGGCAGCAATCCCCGCCACAGACACCAGCAGCGCCTGTTCTACCGGGCTGCCCTGCGCCACTTCCTGTTGCCGCGAACGCGCCAACAGTTCGGCCTGCAATAGATGAAGCGGGTCGAGATAGGTGTTGCGCAAGCGGATGAATTCGAGGGTGTCTGGGCTATGTGCCAGTAGCTGAGACTGACCGGTCAACCCGAGGACCACAGCGCACGCCTGCGACAATAGGTCGCGTAAGTGCGCACCCAAAGGGAGCAAATCAGGCTCGACCAGACGCTCATCGTAGGATCGGGCGATGTCAGCGTCCGCTTTAGCCAGGACCATTTCCAGCATGTCGATGCGCGTGCGGAAAAACGGCCACTGTTCGCGCATCTGCCCCAGCAGCTCGCCCTCGCCACGTTCCAGCGCCTTGCTCAGCGCCGCTTCCCAGCCGAGCCAGGCCGGCAACATCAGGCGCGTCTGGGTCCAGCCGAAGATCCATGGAATGGCGCGCAGGCTTTCAATCCCGCCGGCGCGGCGCTTGGCCGGGCGGCTGCCCAACGGCAAGCGACCCAACTCCTGCTCCGGTGTGGATTGGCGGAAGTACTCGACGAACTGCGGATTTTCCCGCACCACGGCGCGGTAAGCCTTGACGCCGTCGGCGGCCAATTCGTCCATCAAATGGCGCCACGCCGGTTCCGGTGGCGGCGGTGGCAACAGTGTCGCTTCCAGCACCGCCGCCAAGTACAGATTGAGGTTCTGCTCTGCGATGTCCGGCAGGCCGAATTTGAAACGAATCATTTCCCCCTGCTCGGTGGTGCGGAAACGTCCCGCCACTGAACCGGGCGGCTGCGACAGAATCGCCGCGTGCGCCGGACCACCACCGCGCCCCACGGTGCCGCCGCGACCGTGGAACAACAGCAGCTCGACTTGCTGCTCGCGGCAGATGTCGACCAAACGCTCCTGCGCCCGATACTGCGCCCAGGCCGCGGCGGTGGTGCCTGCGTCCTTGGCCGAGTCGGAATAGCCGATCATCACTTCCTGCGGCCCTTGCAGGCGCGAGCGATAGCCCGGCAGCAGCAACAGCTTTTCAATCACAGGGCCGGCGTTGTCGAGGTCGGCGAGGGTTTCGAACAACGGCACCACGCGCATCGGCCGCAATACGCCGGACTCTTTGAGCAACAGTTGCACGGCGAGCACGTCGGAAGCGGCACCGGCCATGGAGATCACATAAGAGCCGAGCGAGGCCCCCGGGGCGGCAGCAATTTCCCTGCACGTCGCCAGCACTTCGGCGGTGTCGGCCGATGGCTTGAAGTACGCTGGCAGCAACGGCCGCCGATTGTTCTGCTCACGCACCAGGAAGGCGATGCGCTCTTCCTCGCTCCAGTCTTCGTAGCGACCGAGGCCGAGGTAGTCGGTAATTTCAGTCATCGCCGCCGTGTGACGGGACGAATCCTGGCGCACATCGAGCCGCACCAGGAACAGCCCGAAGGTCACCGCCCGACGCAGGCAATCGAGCAATGGACCGTCAGCGATCACGCCCATGCCGCACTCGTGCAAGGAGTGGTAACACAACTCCAGCGGATCCAGCAGGTCGCGGTTGTTTTGCAGCACATCGGCCGGTGCCGGGGTGGTGGCCGTCAAAGAGGCATGCGCCCAATTACGCGTCGCCCGCAGACGTTCACGCAACTGCTTAAGCACCGCGCGATAAGGTTCGGCGCTGTCCCCTGCCTTGGCTTTCAGTGCATCGCTGGCCTGTTGCATCGACAGTTCAGCGGCGAGGTGATCGATGTCGCGCACGTACAAATCCGCAGCCATCCAGCGCGCCAGCAGCAACACCTCACGGGTCACGGCGGCCGTCACGTTCGGGTTGCCGTCACGGTCGCCGCCCATCCACGAGGCAAAGCGAATCGGCGCGCTTTCCAGCGGCAGATGCAGGCCGGTGGCGGCGTGCAGGGCTTTATCGGCCTTGCGCATGTAGTTGGGGATCGCCTGCCACAACGAATGCTCGATCACCGCGAAACCCCATTTGGCTTCGTCGACTGGCGTCGGGCGGGTGCGGCGGATTTCTTCGGTGTGCCAGGCTTCGGCGATCAGGCGCTGCAACTTCGCCTGGATTTGCTCGCGTTCGGCTGTCGTCAGGTCGCGATGATCCTGGGCGGCCAGTTGCGCGGCGATGGCGTCGTATTTCTGGATCAGCGTGCGGCGCGCCACTTCGGTCGGGTGCGCGGTGAGGACCAGCTCGATTTCCAGCCGTCCCAGTTGCCGGGCCAGGGATTCGGCGCTATGCCCCTCGGCACGCAGGCGCGCGAGCAGTTCCGGCAACACCCGTGCTTCAAACGGCGCCGGTTGCGACTCTTCCCGGCGGTGAATCAGCTGATACTGCTCGGCGATATTGGCCAGGTTGAGAAACTGGTTGAACGCCCGCGCCACCGGCAACAACTCGTCTTCGCTCAATTGGTTGAGGCTGGCGCTCAGCTCGGCGTCCATCGAACCGCGACGGTCGGCTTTGGCGCCCTTGCGGATCTGCTCGATCTTGTCGAGAAAGCCGTCCCCGTACTGTTCACGAATGGTGTTGCCCAACAGCTCACCCAACAGGTGAACGTCCTCGCGCAAGCGTGCATCAATATCGGTCATCAGCAGTTCTCCAGCGAAAATCCGGGTGTCTATGAATGCCATGCTCTGTTAACAGAGAGTGCCGCTCTAAAGCGCTTCTTACAAGCAGACGACGAAGGGGCGGTAAACCTTATGGGTTCGAGCTAGTCTGAAGAGTAAGCCGTACAACGGCTTGCCGCCGGCCACTGGCGGACACTCACACGCCTGCCACGAGCAGGAGCGAAATGAGGTTTTTATGAAAATCCGCGAACTTGCCCAGCATTGGGAAGAAAACGCCAAGGGTCGCCTGACCGACACCGGTTACAGGATTCATCTGGACATGGAAGCGGCCGCACGGCTGGCGGCGATTACCGAGATGTATCCCAAACGCCAACCCGAAGAACTGCTTGGCGAACTGATCGGCGCCGCGCTGGAAGAGCTCGAAAAGAGCTTTCCATACGTGAAGGGATCGACCGTGGTGGCCACCGATGAAGAAGGTGATCCGCTGTACGAAGACATCGGCCCGACCCCGCGTTTTCTCGCGTTGTCCCGTCGTCACTTGCACGATTTGTCATCGAGCGATGACAAGCAGAAACACTGATCCCCCCGCCGAACCCTGTGGGAGCGAGCCTGCTCGCGAATGCGGTTGAACATTCAACATTTCTGTTGGCTGATACACCGCTAGCGAGCAGGCTCGCTCCTACATTTAGCCTGCGTATCCCTTCGATAATTGCGTGTTCCCGAGCCTTGAAAAGGTCGGGCATACCGCTGCACATCGCCAAAGTTCCCGATTTAGAGCCTTGTCCGTTCGGTCAAAGTATTTTCGGGCGATAGGCCATCTTCTCTGAACTTTTGAAAAACCCCTCGGGTCACAGCCATTAACCACGCCTGGGACGGCCGTTTCAAAACACCCCCGGAAATTGACGGTTACGGCTCCTTGCCCAGCATGGATTTTAAGTTTTTCAGGAGTTACACCAATGGAGTTGAAGACCATGAAGACCCGAACTGCCAAATCCTCGTTCACCCACCTGCGCAGTCTGAAACTGGCTGCCCTGGCAATCGGCAGCAGCTTCGTACTGGCCGGTTGTGCTGGCAATCCGCCGACCGAGCAATTCGCCGTGACCCAATCGGCTGTGAATGGCGCCGTCAGCGCCGGCGGCACCGAGTTCGCCGCCGTGGAAATGAAGTCCGCGCAGGACAAGCTCAAGCAAGCCGAAATCGCCATGCACGACAAAAAGTATGCCGAGGCCAAAGTGCTGGCCGAGCAGGCTGAGTGGGACGCTCGCGTAGCCGAACGCAAAGCTCAGGCGATGAAAGCCGAACAAGCTGTGAAGGACTCTCAGAAAGGGGTTCAGGAACTGCGTCAGGAAAGCCAGCGCACCGTGCAGTAAGCGCGCATCCCGACACCAGACTTGAAGCTCTTATCGATAGAAAGGACGAATTATTATGCGTACACAATTGATGATCCCCGCTCTCCTGGCCGCAAGCGTTGCACTGGCTGCCTGCTCCACACCGCCTAACGCGAACCTGGAACAGGCCCGCACCAACTACAGCGGCCTGCAAGCCAACCCGCAAGCCAGCAAAGTGGCGGCACTGGAAACCAAAGACGCCAGCGATTACCTGGACAAGGCCGACAAGGCCTATATGGACAAGAAAGACCCGAACGAGGTCGACCAACTGGCTTATCTGACCAACCAGCGTGTTGAAGTGGCGAAGCAAACCATCGCCCTGCGCACCGCTGAAGCCAACCTGAAAAATGCTTCGGCGCAACGTGCCCAGGCGCGTCTCGACGCTCGCGATCAGCAGATCAAGCAGCTGCAGGACAGCCTCAACGCCAAGCAGACCGATCGCGGTACGCTGGTGACTTTCGGTGACGTGCTGTTCGCCACCGACAAAGCTGACCTGAAATCCAGCGGTCTGGTGAACATCAACAAACTGGCGCAGTTCCTTCAGGAAAACCCTGATCGCAAAGTGATCGTCGAAGGCTACACCGACAGCACCGGTACGGCTTCGCATAACCAGTCGCTGTCCGAGCGTCGTGCCAATTCCGTGCGCATGGCGCTGGTGAAGATGGGCGTTGATCCAGCGCGCGTCGTTGCGCAGGGTTATGGCAAGGAATACCCGGTTGCGGAAAACACCAGCACCTCGGGTCGTGCGATGAACCGTCGTGTGGAAGTGACCATTTCCAACGACAACCAGCCCGTGATGCCGCGTTCGGCGATCAGCTCGAACTAAGCTTCACCCGCTGAAACACAAAAGCCCCGCCTGAGTCGATCAGGCGGGGCTTTTTATGTCTGCAGTTCACACACCCCTTGTAGGAGTGAGCCTGCTCGCGATAGCGGTGTGTCAGACAACAGAAGTGTTGAATGCTAAACCGCTATCGCGAGCAGGCTCACGCCTACAAGGATCTTCAGTGAATGCAGGACCGGGTTACTGCTCCAGCTTCTGCGGAGTTTCTTCGCCCATGCAGCGCACGGCTTTTTTCTTGTTGTTGACCAAGACGCCCGTCAGGCCTTTCTGTTCAGTGTCAAACATCACCAGCACGCCATCGATGCACTGGGCCACTTGCGAGGCAGGCTCCAGGGAGACTTTGTAGTCCTCTCCCGGCACGGTCTTGATCATGGTGAAGTCGCTGAGCAGCAGCGCATCTTCCGGTTTGGCGAAGTGCAGGTAGCCGTAGAACCACAGGGCACCCACCGTGCCGAGGATGCTGCAGATACCGGTGATGATCAGCGGGATGGCGTTACGTTCTTCACTCATTGCGGACTCTCTGATGGTTCATCTTCTGAATTCGGGGGTGCCGGGTAGTTGGGGATTTCACCCAAGCGGCGCAGGCCGTTGAAATGCTGCGGGTCGTCGAGATACCGCAGCATGACCTTGCGCCAGACCGGGTCGGCAAATGTCTGCACATGGCCACCGCGGGTCAATTGCAGCACGCGTGGCGGCGGCGCAGCTTGATACAGACGGATGCCGTTGGAAAGGGGCACGATCGGATCGTCGATGCTGTGGTAGATCAGTTTCGGTACGTCGTTGAGCTGCGCCATGGAGTTAATCGCGCTGTCACCGTCCGGCACCAGCCACGAGAGCGGCACCTGGAGCGCCCAGGTCAGCCAGGAATTGCTCAGGGCGAACCGGCCGATGCTGCGATAACTGGCGGGCACGCCGTCGAGGACGAAAGCCTTGAGTTGTTTCTGCCGTTCGGGATGTTGGACCAGGTAGTGAACCGCCATGGAACCGCCGAGGCTCTGGCCCAGCAGGATCAACGGCTTGCCTTTGACTTCCGGTGCCTGGTCGAGCCACTTGAACGCGGCGTCGATGTCCTGATATATCGCCGGCAGACTCGGTTCGCCTTCGGACAACCCGTAACCGCGATAATCGATCAACAGCACTTGATAGCCTTCCTCCGGCAACCACCAACTGCCGCCCAGATGCATCGGCAGATTGCCGCCATTGCCGTGCAGATGCAGCACCGTGCCCTTGACCTCGACACCGTTTTTCGCCGGCAGCCACCAGGCGTTCAACCTGAGGCCATCGGCAGTGGTCAGGGTCACTTCGCGGTAGTCGAGCTTGGCTTTTTCCGGGGTGAACAGTTGGCCCGGCTCAGGGTAGAACAGCAGGGAGCTGCAACCGCTCAAGGTCAGGAGAAGGCAAAGGATGCCGAGGATTCTCATCCGTTGAAACCTCGCAAGAATTGGAGTTGAAACACATTCCCCTGTAGGAGTGAGCCTGCTCGCGAAGGCGGTGTGTCAGAACATCAATGTTGAATGTTCGGCCGCTATCGCGAGCAGGCTCACTCCCACAGGGGATTTCGTGATCGTTAGAGAATGTTGGAGTAATCCGCTTCTATCCGGTCCAGGCTCAGGTGGTTGAGGAAGTTGGAGAAGCACATCCACGCCGACAGTGCGTTCAGGTCGCGGAACTGATCCGGCAAATACTTCGGCGGCACCACCAGCCCTTCGTCCACCAACTGACGCAAGGTACGCATGTCTTCCAGCGTGGTCTTGCCGCAAAACAGCAGTGGAATCTGTTCAAGCTTGCCCTTACGCACGGCCAACTGAATGTAGTTGTAAACCATGATAAAGCCCTTGAGGTAGGACAAGTCTTTGGTAAAGGGCAGGCCGGTCGGTATCGAACCACGGAACACCCGGCTGGCATTGCCGTAGCTTTCGGCCATTTCGAAGCCTTGCTCGCGGAAGAATTCGAAGACCTGCAAGAAGTCCGCGCCCTCCTCTACCATGTGAATGGCCAGGGTGCGGTTGGTCAGTTTGCGCAGGCGGCTCGGGTAGGACGCGAAGGTGATGATTTCCATCAGGATCGCCAGCCCTTCCTGGGTCACCGTCGACGACGGCGGGCCTTTGGACAGGAAGGTGCAGATCGGCTGGTTCAGTCCGTTGAGCGTGGTGCCGACGTGGACCAGCCCTTCATGAACTTCCAGGGCGCGCACGTCACGTTCGTTGAACATCGCGTCGGTGCGAATCTTGATGTAGTCGGCGCCGGCCGCCGCATCGGCGACAATGCCGTCGGACTCGAACACCCGAATGGTCTCTTCGGCCTCGCCAAACACTTTGCTCAGCCGGGTTTGCAACAAATGCACGGCATCCTTGGCGGTGAGGATTTTCGGCTCGTCCTTCAGGTCACCCCGGCCATCGATGTTGTTCAGGTAATCGGAGAGCATCAGGCCGAGGTCGGACAGGGTCGGGTCACCGGCATGGAACGCGTCGGACGCAGCGCCGTACAACTCCTGGGAAATCAGGCCGAAATCTTCGGTGCCGCGCGCTTCGAGCATGCGCACCACCATCCGGTATTCCTTGCACATGCGCCGCATGATTTGGCCGACCGGGTTGAACTGGCCGAGCTGACGGGTGATGTCACGCTCGATGTTCTGGAACTCCAGCTTCACTTTGCTGGAATCGAACGACAGCGGCCGATTGAGGTAATAATCGCGATCTACAGCGGGCATTTCCTTGCCCTTGGCCTTGAGGAACCCCTTGCGGATGCTGTCGTCCCACTTGACCGCATCGAGGACGCGAATCGGCGTCTGCGCCAGCACAATGCGATCGGACAAAATGCGTATCGTCTGCTGGTAATCGTCCACCCGAAACTCCTGTAGAAAAACCGTTAGGTGCTGGCTTTATTTAACGTTGGCTTTGGCCAGGCGCTGATAGCGCACGGCCTCGACGAAGACATCGGAATTGGCCGGGTCATCCAGGTAGGCAAAGACCTGATCCATGCTGCTGTTGATCAATACGCCGTCGCCATCATCGGTCTGGAAACCTTCACCGCTCAGGACTTTTTGTCCGAGGGCTTGATTGATCTGTTCGAGATCGAGGTTGTAGACCACCAATTCGTGCTTATCGGTCAGTTCAAACCCGGCGATGATGAAATGCCCGCCGAACTGTGCCGGCACCTTCGCCGACAGGTACCAGCGGCTGCCGTGGCGCGACACCGTAAAGGGGTAGGCCTCGCGCTCTTTGGGTTTGGCCTTGAGGTAGCTGACCGCCTGGTAACGACTGTCGCCCAGACGGGTCAGCTCCAGGTTCATCGGCTCGCCCCAGGCGTTGGTGCTGGTCCATTTGCCGAGCAGACCTTTGGGCGCGGGGTCGCTGGCGGGCAGTGGGTCCCTGAAGGTCACCAGACAGCCACTGAGCAGCAGGAACGACAAGGCGATCACAACGACACGCCAGGCTTTCATTCAACACTCCCTATGAACACACAGCCCCGAATGGTCACCGACCTTGCAGGAGCGAGTTTTGCCCGCGAAGGCGTTGTGTCAGTCAACACATAGGTTGAATGTTATACCGCCTTCGCGGGCAAGCCTCGCTCCTACAGGGTCGAGTGCCCCGCAGGAATTACACCGACGCCAATACCAAATGCATGTAGCGGGTCAGGATACCGAGCATTTCGGCTTCGGCGACAGGCTCGGCGTCGTTGAGCAGGCCCTGATATTCCATCCGTCCGATAATCGCCGTCAACACTTTGGCATCCTGTTGTGGTTCGCGCGAACCCAATACCTGGAAAAGCTGGCATGTGCCCTGGAGCAGAATCTGCTGATGTGAACGTACCAGCTCAGCAAGGCGCGGGTTCAGCAGCGCTTCCTGGCGGAACGCCTGTTCGGCCATCAAGTGCTCGCGACGGTTGATCAGTTGCCGGTGAACGTAGTCCGACATCAATCGCGCAATGTCGTCCGCCAGCTGCGAGCGCGACTCGGGGCTGCCGTCGCCGCTGACCACCATCTCGCGCAGCAGGCCCTCGTTATTGATCCACAACTTGGCCATGAACGCGGCGCTGCGTTCCACGTACTGGGCGAAGGTATCGGTGAGCAAGTCATCGATATCCTTGAAGTAATAAGTGGTGGCCGACAGCGGCACACCGGCCTCGGCCGCTACCGCTCGGTGACGCACGGCCCGCACGCCATCGCGCACGACAATGCGCATCGCCGCATCGAGAATGTCCTGTCGACGCTGCTCGCTGCCCTGTCGGCTGGCCTTGCGGCCCTGGTACTGAACGCTTTCAGCGACCGCAGTGGCGACGCCCGCTGCACCTTCTTGAGCAATTGCACGGTTCACGACAGGTATTCCTCTCTTACTTCAAAAGTAACCATTTGATACGTTTGTACCAGACAGGCAATAAAAAGCCGCCTGTTATAGGCGGCTTTTTTATTGAAACACTTACGCTTGTGGCCGCATGTGCGGGAACAGGATCACGTCGCGGATCGACGGTGAGTTGGTCAACAACATCACCAGACGATCGATACCGATCCCTTCACCGGCCGTTGGCGGCATGCCGTACTCCAGCGCGCGAACAAAGTCGGCGTCGTAGTGCATGGCTTCGTCGTCGCCCGCGTCCTTGTCGGCCACCTGCGCCATGAAGCGCTCGGCCTGGTCTTCCGCGTCGTTCAACTCGGAGTAGGCGTTGGCGATTTCACGGCCGCCGATGAACAGTTCAAAACGGTCGGTGACGCTTGGGTTGTCGTCGTTACGACGGGCCAGCGGCGACACTTCGAACGGGTACTGAGTGATGAAGTGCGGCTGCTCCAGCTTGTGCTCGACCAGTTCTTCGAAAATCATCACCTGCAACTTGCCCAGACCTTCGAAGCCCAGCACCTTGGCGCCGGCCTTCTTGGCGATGGCGCGAGCCTTCTCGATGTCCGTCAGGTCGTCAGCGGTCAGCTCGGGGTTGTACTTGAGGATCGAGTCGAACACCGACAGACGCACGAACGGTTCGCCGAAGTGGAACACTTTGTCGCCATACGGCACGTCGGTGCTGCCCAGGACCAGCTGCGCGAGTTCGCGGAACAGTTCTTCGGTCAGGTCCATGTTGTCTTCGTAGTCGGCGTACGCCTGGTAGAACTCCAACATGGTGAATTCAGGGTTGTGACGCGTCGAAACGCCTTCGTTACGGAAGTTGCGGTTGATCTCGAACACTTTCTCGAAACCGCCAACCACCAGGCGCTTGAGGTACAGCTCAGGCGCGATACGCAGGAACATTTCCAGGTCCAGCGCGTTGTGGTGCGTCTCGAACGGCTTGGCTGCTGCGCCACCCGGGATGGTTTGCAGCATCGGCGTTTCGACTTCGAGGAAGTCACGCTTCATCAGGAAGCTGCGGATGTGCGCGATCACTTGGGAACGAACGCGGAAGGTCTGGCGTACCTCTTCGTTGACGATCAGGTCAACGTAACGCTGACGGTAGCGCTGCTCGGTGTCGGTCAGGCCGTGGTGCTTGTCCGGCAGCGGGCGCAGCGACTTGGTCAGCAGGCGCACTTCGGTCATTTCAACGTACAGGTCGCCCTTGCCGGAACGGGCCAGGGTACCAACGGCTGCGATGATGTCGCCCATGTCCCAGGTCTTCACCGCGGCCAGGGTGTCTTCGGACAGGGTCTTACGGTTGACGTAGACCTGGATGCGCCCGGTCATGTCCTGGATCACCATGAACGAGCCACGGTTGAGCATGATGCGACCGGCAACCTTGACCGGGATTGCAGCCTCTGCCAGCTCTTCCTTGGTCTTGTCCGCGTACTGTTTCTGCAAGTCTTCGCAGTAGTTGTCGCGGCGGAAGTCGTTGGGGAAGGCATTGCCCTTGGCGCGCTCGGCAGCAAGCTTTTCCTTGCGCAGGGCGATCAGGGAGTTTTCTTCCTGTTGCAGGGCTTGCGGGTCGAGTTGTAGGTCGCTCATGTCTTTAAATATTCCATCAGGTTCGTTGCCCCCGGCATTCGCCGGGGTTCGCGGGCAAGCCTCGCTCCTACAGGGTCGTATTGACCCCCGCAGGGCGTGCGTTAAAGCCCTTGTTTCAAGCTGGCCACCAGGTATTCGTCGATATCGCCGTCGAGCACCTTGTCGCAGTCACTGCGTTCGATGTTAGTGCGCAAATCCTTGATTCGCGACGCATCGAGCACGTAAGAGCGAATCTGGTGACCCCAGCCGATGTCCGACTTGGTGTCTTCCAGGGCCTGGGAGGCGGCGTTGCGTTTCTGCACTTCCTGCTCGTACAAGCGCGCCCGCAACATTTTCATCGCGGTGTCTTTGTTGGCGTGCTGGGAGCGTTCGTTCTGGCAGCTGACCACGGTGTTGGTCGGTACGTGGGTGATACGTACGGCCGAGTCGGTGGTGTTTACGTGCTGACCACCGGCACCGGAGGAGCGGTAGGTGTCGATGCGCAGGTCCGACGGGTTGATGTCGATTTCGATGTTGTCATCGATTTCCGGCGACACGAACACGGCCGAGAACGAGGTGTGGCGGCGGTTGCCGGAGTCGAACGGGCTCTTGCGCACCAGACGGTGCACGCCGATCTCGGTGCGCAGCCAGCCAAAGGCGTATTCGCCCTTGATGTGGACCGTGGCGCCCTTGATCCCGGCGACTTCACCGGCCGACAGTTCCATGATGGTCGCGTCGAAACCGCGTTTGTCAGCCCAGCGCAGGTACATGCGCAGCAGGATGTTGGCCCAGTCCTGGGCCTCGGTGCCGCCGGAGCCGGCCTGGATGTCCAGGTAGGCGTTGTTGGCGTCCATCTCACCGCTGAACATGCGACGGAATTCGAGTTTTTCCAGCGACTCGCGCAGGCGCTCGACTTCGGCAGCGACGTCATCGACGGCGGCCTGGTCTTCTTCTTCGGCGGACATCAGCAGCAAATCTTTGGCATCGGCCAGACCGCTGTGCATTTCGTCGAGGGTTTCGACGATCTGAGCCAGCAGCGACCGCTCGCGGCCCAGTTCCTGAGCGTACGACGGGTTGTTCCAGACAGCCGGATCTTCAAGCTCGCGATTGACTTCAGTCAGACGCTCATGCTTTTGATCGTAGTCAAAGATACCCCCGAATAGTTTCGGAGCGCTCGGACAGGTCCTTGATACTGTTAAGGATCGGGTTGATTTCCATGGCGGGCAGCACTCGTTGGCGAACTTTTGAAAGCCGGCGAGTATAACGTAATCAAGCTGTCACGGCAGCCCGCCTGGCGGCTTTAGGGGCGAATGATTAAAGCGGACGCCGAGTAATCTGTGGCGAGGCAGCTTGCTCTCGTTGTACTGCGCAGCAGTCCCCTTCTTTTTGCGCAGAAGAGGGGCCGCTTCGTGGCCCAGCGGGGCAAGCGCCCTACCCACAGGGGGTATTTGCCATCCAAGCGATCAATATTCGCAATCTCGGTCGTCCGCTACTCGATGCCCACCTGATTGCGCCCATTGTTCTTCGCCAGGTAAAGCCCCTTGTCCGCCGCCGAGATCAGTTGCCGGCAATCGCTGCCCGGCTGCGGGATCATGGTCGACAGGCCGATGCTGATGGTCAGGCCAGAGCCTTCGCTGGGGACAATGTGCGGAATCTTCAGCGCTTCCACCGTGAGGCGGAGTTTTTCCGCCACCAGCCGCGCCCCGCCCGGCGTGGTATTGGGCAACACCAAGGCGAACTCTTCCCCGCCGTAACGGGCTGGCAGGTCCGAGGGCCGGGCGCTCGCGTCGCGAATCGCGGTCGCGACTTTACGCAGGGCTTCATCGCCTTCGAGGTGGCCAAAGCTGTCGTTGTAGGACTTGAAGTAGTCGACATCGATCATCAGCAGCGACAGCTGGCTCTGATCACGCAGGGAGCGGCGCCATTCCAGCTCCAGGTATTCGTCGAAGTGCCGACGGTTCGAGAGCCCGGTCAAGCCGTCGGAGTTCATCAACCGCTGCAACACCAGGTTGGTGTCGAGCAACTGCTGCTGGCTGACCCGCAACGCGCGGTAGGCCGCATCGCGCTGCAACAGCGTCATGTAGGACCGCGAGTGGTAGCGAATTCGCGCCACCAGCTCGATGTTGTCCGGCAGCTTGACCAGGTAATCATTGGCCCCGGCCGCGAACGCCGCGCTCTTGATCAGCGGGTCTTCCTTGGTCGACAGGACAATGATTGGAATGTTCTTGGTCGCTGGATGATTACGGTACTCACGTACCAGGCTCAGGCCGTCCAGCCCGGGCATCACCAGATCCTGCAGGATCACCGTTGGCTTGATGCGGATCGCCTGCGCAATGGCCTGGTGTGGATCGGCGCAGAAGTGGAAGTCGATATTGTCTTCATTCGACAACCCGCGACGCACCGCCTCGCCGATCATCGCCTGATCGTCCACCAGCAACACCATGGCGGCGTTTTCGTCGGTCTTGAAGTCGTCGAGCTGTAGGTCAGTCATGTGCGGTCACCTGAATACTGCTTGGGCCAGGATTGCTGCGAAAAGTCTTCATTTTGGGAAAATCTCCAGCAATCGTGGCGCTATCTTGTCCAGTGGGCGAACTTCCACGGCGGCGTCGATGGCCGCTGCCGCTTTCGGCATTCCGTAAACCGCACTGCTTTGTTGGTCCTGCGCGATGGTCAGGTAGCCCTGTTGGCGCATGAGTTTAAGCCCCTGCGCGCCGTCGCGTCCCATGCCGGTGAGCAATACGCCCACGGCATCGCCATTCCAGTAACTGGCCACGCTCTCGAAAAACACGTCGATCGAGGGCCGATAGATCTCGTTGACCGGTTCGGCGGTATAGGCCAGCGTGCCGTTTTTCAGCAAGCGAATATGGTGGTTGGTGCCCGCCAGCAACACTGTGCCGGCCAAAGGAGGCTCGCCTTCCTGAGCCAGGCGCACCTTCAGGCCGCTGGCGCTGCTGAGCCATTCGGCCATGCCGGCGGCGAACACCTGGTCAACATGTTGCACCAGCACGATCGCGGCCGAAAAATCCCGTGGCAGCCCTTTCAGCAAGACTTCCAGCGCCGCTGGTCCGCCTGCCGACGAGCCGATCGCAATCAAGCGCTGGCGCGAGGCCGAGCTACGCAGCGGGCTGGGGGCCGATCGCTCACGATTGCCCTTGTCACCAATCAGCCAGCCGATGTTCATGATCTTGCGCAACAACGGCGCCGCTGCCTCCTGGGCATTGCCGACACCGAGGGCCGGGGTGTCGACCACGTCCAGCGCACCGTGACCCATGGCCTCGAACACCCGGTGCACGTTCTGCTGACGGTCAACCGTGACAATGACGATGGCGCAGGGAGTGTCGGCCATGATCCGCCGGGTGGCCTCGACGCCGTCCATCACCGGCATGATCAGGTCCATCAGGATCAGGTCCGGGGTATTTTCGGCGCAACGCTGCACCGCCTCCGCGCCATTGCCGGCGACCCAGACCACTTCATGCGCCGGTTCGAATGCCAGGGCGCGGCGCAGGGCCTCAACCGCCATGGGCATGTCGTTGACGATCGCTATTTTCATGCCCGCGCTCCTCCGATGAGCTCAACCACTGCATCAAGCAGGGCGTCGTCATGAAAACTGGCTTTGGCTAGATAATAGTCGGCTCCGGCGTCCAGTCCACGACGACTGTCTTCTTCGCGGTCTTTATAGGACACCACCATAACCGGCAGCGATTGCAGGCGATTATCCTGGCGCAGTAAAGACACCAGTTCGATGCCGTCCATGCGCGGCATATCAATGTCGGTGATCAGCAGATCGAAATCCTCCGAACGCAGGGCGTTCCAGCCATCCATACCGTCGATCGCAACGGCCACGTCGTAGCCGCGATTGAGCAGCAACTTGCGCTGCAACTCGCGAACGGTCAACGAATCGTCGACCACCAGAATCCGTTTGCGGGCCGCTTCGACGGCCTGGCTGCCCTGACGGGCAATCCGCTCCAGACGCCCGGTGTTGAGCAGCTTGTCCACCGAGCGCAGCATGTCTTCGACGTCGACGATCAGCACGACCGACCCGTCGTCGAGCAAGGCCCCAGCGGAAATGTCCTGCACCTTGCCCAGACGTTCGTCCAGCGGCAATACGACCAATGTCCGCTCGCCGATAAACCGCTCGACCGCCACCCCGTAAATCGCCTCGCGCTCGCGGATCACCACAACTTTCAGGGTTTGCTGACTGCTCGCACCCGTCGGACGCTGCAACAGCTGACTGGCAGCGACCAGCCCGACATGCCGGCCTTCGTACCAGAAGTGCTGGCGCCCTTCGACCTGAACAATGTCCGCCGGCTCCAGGTCGCACATGCGCTCGATGTGCGCCAGCGGGAACGCATACGCCTCGTCACCGACTTCCACCACCAGACTGCGCACCACCGACAGCGTCAGCGGCACTTCAAGATGAAAGCGGCTGCCCTCGCCTGCGGTCTGCTCCAGCACCACCGCGCCGCGTAACTGACGGACCATGTGCTGAACCGCGTCCAGGCCGACACCGCGACCGGACACTTCGGTGACCCGGTCGCGCAGGCTGAAACCCGGCAGGAACAGGAACGTCAGCAACTCTTCTTCACTGAGCTGCGCGGCAGTTTCAGCCGGGGATAATTGCCGCGCGATGATGCTGCGACGGACCTTTTCCAGATCGACGCCGTGACCGTCATCGCTCAATTCCAGCACCAGCAGACCGGCTTGATGAGAGGCGCGCAGACGAATCAGCCCTTCTTCAGGCTTGCCGGCGAGCAAACGCTGCTCGGGGGATTCGATGCCGTGATCGACAGCGTTGCGCAGCAAATGCGTCAGCGGCGCTTCGAGCTTTTCCAGGACGTCGCGATCGACCTGGGTTTTCTCGCCCTCGATCTCCAGTCGCACCTGTTTACCGAGGCTGCGACCGAGGTCGCGGACCATGCGCACTTGCCCGCTCAACACGTCGGCAAACGGCCGCATGCGACAGGCCAGCGCAGTGTCGTACAAGACCTGCGCCCGCTGACTGGCCTGCCAGGCAAACTCGTCCAGTTCGGCGTTTTTTTCCACCAGCAATTGCTGCGCTTCGGCCAGCAGCCGCCGGGCATCGCCCAGGGCCTCCTGAGCTTCGAGGCTCAAGGCATGTTCCTTGAGGTGGACGTTGAGGTTTTCCAGCGCCCGCAGGCCATTGTTCTGCATGCGCTTGAGGCGTTGCATCGTGGCCAGGTGCGGCTTGAGTCGCTGGGTTTCCACCAGGGACTTGCTCGACAGATCGAGCAGGCTGTTCAGGCGTTCGGCCGTGACGCGCAACACGCGTTCGCCATTTTCAGTGGTGCGCCGGAGCTTTCTCGGCGGTTCGACGGGTGGCGGTTCGGCGACCGGAATCAGTTCCTCGACTTTGGGCGCGAGTGCTTCAGGCTCCGGCTCGGACTCGGACTCGGTCATGAACGGGGCGATCGGCGTGCTGATCGGCGCGGCCAGCGCATTTGGATCCAGCAACCGCGCCATCAGTGCCACATAGGCCTCGATATCCGCCGATTCGGGATTGTTACTCGGCGTCGCAATGCGCATCAGCAAATCAGTGCCTTGCAGCAAGGCGTCAATGTGCTCGGGCCGCAGGTACAGGCGCCCTTCCTGCGCGCTGACCAGGCAATCTTCCATCACATGGGCGACGCTGACGCCGGCATCAACCCCGACAATCCGCGCCGCGCCTTTGAGCGAGTGAGCCGCGCGCATGCACGATTCGAGGTGATCGGCCTGGGTCGGATCGCGTTCCAGCGCCAGAAGACCTGCGCTCAGCACCTGGGTCTGGGCTTCGGCTTCGAGGCTGAACAGCTCCAGCAACGAGGCGTCGCGCATTTGCTCGGGGGTCATGTGAGGCTCCGGGTCACGGCGGACAATAGCTGTTCTTCATCCAGCCAACGCAGGCTGCGACCCTTGAATTGCAACACGCCCCGGGTGTATCTGGCGCTGGCTTGGGTGCCGGACTGCGAGGCGGCCTCGAGAATGCGTTCGTCGATGGCGTGAATCCCGTCCACTTCGTCCACCGGCACCACCACTGGCCCGCCGTGGGCGGCGATGATCAGCATCCTCGGCATCACGCGCGCGCCTGACGTCACGCTGGCAGTGCCATCGAGACCGAGCAGTTCCACCAGCGACAGGCACGCCACCAACGCACCGCGCACATTCGCCACGCCGAGCAAGGCCCGAGAGCGCTGGTGCGGTAACGAATGAATCGCTTGCAGCGGTGCCACTTCGACCAGGCTGCGAGTGGCCAGGCCCAGCCATTCTTCGCCAAGTCGAAACATCAGCAGCGAGCGGGTTTTCACGTCGATTTCCACCGCCACCGAGACCTGCTCGCGATCGTCCTGTTGCAAGGCGTAGCGGTCGAGCAAGCGCGTGGCCGCGGCGGAATACACCGCGCAGTTGCGGCAGTGAATGTGTTCGATCAGCAGCGGGCAGGACTTGTCGCCGTGGATTCCGATGCGGTTCCAGCAATCATCGATGGCCTGGGCATCTTCATGGGTGAGGTTCAAAGTGTCGGAGGCGTTCATCGTTTACGCTCACTGTCGGCGGCGCGTTCGCTGCGGGCGGCGCGGTCCTGCAATCTTTTCGCACCCGCCGTGTCGCCCTGGGATTGCAGCAAGGCTGCCAGGTGCATCAACGCGTCGGGATGTTGCGGTTCGAGGTACAGGGCCTTGCGATAAAACCCTTGGGCTTCGAGCGCTCGACCAGCGACATCGCTGAGCAGTCCCAGCCAATAAAACACCTGGGCCACAGGCTCGTGGCTGCGCAAATAACCTTCACAGGCGGCGCGAGCTTCGGCACTTTTGCCTTCGTTGGCGAGGGCAGCGATGTTGGCCAGCAAGGCGGCAGCGTCCGAAGCTTTTGGCGTGACGACCGGCGGCGTGTGAGTTGCGAACGGACGATGGCGCACGGGCGGCGGAGTCACGCTACGCACCGGCTGACGCACTGGCAGCGGTGTCGGAACAAAGACTGGCAGAGGCTCGGGCGCGCTCTGACGACTGAAGGCAAACGACTGCGGGATGCCAATCGAGCGCATGCCGAATCGACCGAGCAAACTGCCTTCGGCCGGGCCGATAAACAGCACGCCGTCGACATGGGTCAGGCGCTTGAGCACTTCGAAGACTTGTTGCTGGGTAGGCAGATCGAAATAGATCAGCAGGTTGCGGCAGAACACAAAATCATAGGGTGGCTCGCTGGCCAGCAGCGCCGGATCCAGCAGATTGCCGACTTGCAAACGCACCTGTTCAAGCACTCGCTCGTTGAGGCGGTAGCCGTCTTCTTCGGCGCTGAAATGCCGCTCGCGAAATTCGATGTCCTGGCCACGAAACGAATTCTTGCCGTACAGCGCACGCTTGGCTTTTTCCACCGACAGCGGGCTGACGTCCATGCCTTCGACCTTGAACTGATGCGGCTTAAGTCCGGCATCGAGCAAGGCCATGGCGATGGAGTACGGCTCCTCGCCCGTGGAGCACGGCAGACTGAGAATCCGCAGCGCGCGCATGTAATTGATGTCGGCCAAACGCTGGATGGCCAGTTTCGCCAGGGTTGCGAAGGATTCCGGGTAGCGGAAGAACCAGGTCTCGGGAACGATCACCGCTTCGATCAACGCCTGCTGTTCGTCCTGCGAACCTTGCAATGTGTGCCAATACTCGTCGGCCGTCAGCATCCTGGAGGCGGTGCTGCGCTGGCGCACCGCGCGCTCGATGATTGCCGGCCCCACCGACGTCACGTCGAGGCCGATGCGTTCCTTGAGGAAATCGAAGAACCGCTGATCGCTGCTCATGGCCCGTCCTCAAGCAGCGCCGTGGCCAGCGGTGGCGAAGGAAACAGCAGCGCGCGCACCTGTTCATCGAGCAGATCGGCCACCCGCACCCATTGCAGCAAGCCTTGGGCATCTTCACGGACCGGCCCCAGGTACGGCGCCTGGCGATTGTCCAGGCCATAGGGCTTAAAGTCCGCCGGATTGCAACGCAAGGTGTCGGTGGCCTGCTCAAGAATCAGTCCAAGCAACTGTGAAGGCGTCTGCTCGTCCGGCCAATAGTGCACCAGCACGAGCCGTGTGCTGGTGCGCGATTGCGCCGGTTCGCCAAAGGTCAACGCGCTGAGGTCGATCACCGGCACCACCGCGCCGCGATAGGCAAACACCCCGGCGACCCAGTCAGGTGCCTTGGCAATCGGCTTCAATGGCAGACGCGGCAGCACCTCGGCCACCTCGCGCGCCTGCAAGGCATAACGCTCGTTGCCGATCCGAAACAGCAAAAACAACGCCTGTCTGGCCGGCATCACCGTGCTGTGTTTGGCCGCGAGTTCGCTCATCAGACTTTGAATCGCGAGACGCCGCCCCGCAGCCCGACGGCCACCTGGCTCAGCTCGTCAATGGCGAAACTGGCCTGGCGCAGGGACTCGACGGTCTGGCTGCTGGCATCACCCAACTGCACCAGCGCGTGGTTGATCTGTTCGGCGCCGGTGGCCTGCGCCTGCATGCCTTCGTTGACCATCAACACCCGCGGCGCCAGCGCCTGAACCTGGTGGATGATCTGCGACAACTGCTCGCCGACCTGTTGCACTTCAGACATGCCGCGCCGCACTTCTTCGGAGAACTTGTCCATGCCCATGACTCCGGCCGACACCGCCGACTGGATTTCACGGACCATTTGCTCGATGTCATACGTGGCCACGGCGGTCTGGTCCGCCAGACGCCGCACTTCGGTGGCGACCACGGCAAACCCGCGCCCGTATTCACCCGCCTTTTCGGCTTCGATCGCGGCATTCAGAGACAGCAGATTAGTCTGATCGGCGACTTTGACGATGGTTACCACCACCTGGTTAATGTTGCCGGCCTTCTCGTTGAGGATCGCCAGTTTGGCGTTGACCAGATCGGCCGCGCCCATCACCGAGTGCATGGTCTCCTCCATGCGCGCCAGGCCTTGCTGCCCGGACCCGGCCGCGACCGAGGCCTGGTCGGCGGCGGTGGAGACTTCGGTCATGGTGCGCACCAGATCACGGGAGGTGGCCGCGATTTCACGGGACGTCGCGCCGATTTCGGTGGTGGTGGCGGCGGTTTCGGTGGCGGTGGCTTGTTGTTGCTTGGAGGTGGCGGCGATTTCGGTCACCGACGTGGTGACCTGGACGGAGGAGCGTTGGGCCTGGGACACGAGCGAGGTGAGTTCGGTCATCATGTCGTTGAAGCCGGTTTCCACGGCCCCGAATTCGTCTTTGCGTTCCAGGTTCAGACGGCCGCTGAGATCACCAGTGCGCATGATTTCGAGGATCTGCACAATCCGGTTCATCGGCGCCATGATCGCGCGCATTAACAGCAAACCGCAGAGGCCGGCGGCCAATACCGCGACCAACAGGGAAATGCCCATGATGACTTTCGCGGTGATCACGGCGTCATCAATGGCCGCGATGTCCTGGTCGGCGACCGCTTTGTTTTCGCGGATGATGTCATTGAGCTTCATGCGACCTGCGGTCCAGGCCGGGGTCAGTTGCTCGTTGAACAGTTTGATCGCGTCGGCTCCCTGATTGCGCTTGTGCAAGTCGAGCACAGCGGCCAGGACCTTGTTGTAATCGGCATGGAGTTTTTCAAAAACGGCGTATTCGACCTTGTCTTCATCCGTGGTGACGGTGGCCTGGTAGTTCTTCATTTGCTCCTGCAGATGAGCTTCGAAGCTTTTGAAGCTGTCGGCTTCTTCTGCGCTGAAACCCTGCCCCTCTTTCAAACCGAGCATCTCCTGGGTTCGAAGGTACGTGTCGACCCAGGCACTGCGAACCATCGAGCTGTAATACAACCCGGGCAACGCGTCCTCACGCACACTGGCTTCGCTGACCTCAATCTTCAAGAGCCGCGAATAGGAGACAACCACCATCAACAACATGATGGCGATAATCACCGCAAAGCTCGCCAAAATGCGTTGGCGCAACGTCCAGTTCTTCACGGGTCAATCCTCGGGCGATTCAAATGCCGGGGAGTATAGCTGAGGGTGTTTCATTTATAAGACGGGTGTCATGCTTCTATTTCGTCGCGATGAAAGCGAATTGGCAGGCGCGTGCGGTGAATGGATCACGGGATGAGAGAAGCAAACGCCTTCGCAAGCAGGCTCGCTCCATTGACCGGGTTGATCAATCGAACGCGGTCCCTTATGGGAGCGAGCCTGCTCGCGAAAAACGATGACACGGTTTAACTGACCTGACTGCGCAATTAAAGGGAAGCCTGCCGCACCTGCTTTTCCAGCTCCGCCTTCAATCCCGGCTCCAGCTTCAACTGCCGTGCCAGTTCATCCAGGTAGGACTTCTCCATGAAGCTCTCCTCATCCACCAGCATCACGCTGGCGATGTACATCTCAGCCGCCATTTCCGGCGTGCTGGCCGCGCGGGCGACTTCTGTCGGGTCGAGCGGCTTGCTGAGTTCGGCATGCAGCCACTGCTGCAATTCCTGATCGTTGTCGAGCTTGGTGAATTCGCCTTCGATCAATGCACGCTCGCGATCATCAACGTGGCCATCGGCTTTGGCCGCAGCCACCAATGCCTTGAGAATCGCCTGGCTGTGCAACTCAACCTGCGCAGGTGGCAGGCGGTCGAGTGTTTGCGGCTCGGTCTTCGGCGCGGTGCCCTGCTGGGCCTGCCAGTTGCCGTAAGCCTTGTAGGCAATCACGCCGAGCGCCGCGAGACCACCGTAGATGGCGACTTTGCCGCCGACATTGCGGGCCTTTTTGCTGCCGAGCAACAGGCCCATGGCACCAGCCGCCAAGGCACCACCGCCCGCGCCTGAGAGCAAACCGCCGAGGCCGCCCGAACCACCGCTGCCACCGAGCAATCCGCCCAATCCACCGCTGGATGACTTGTTTTGATTTGCGCCGGCCTTGTTCTTCATCAGGTCCTGACCGGACTTGAGTAGTTGATCGAGCAATCCACGCGTATTCATTTTGCCGCCTCCACGAAAGGGGTTAACCGGACACATAAGGCCACCAGCCTAGAACGAAAGTGCCCGGCGACCGGGGACGAGAGTGCTTCTGGATGTTGCCTGAAAAAAACGGGCCATCGATTAAAGCGATATACACTCAAGCGAATCTATAAAAACCGCCCACCGGGTAACTCCCCATGATGACCTTGCGTCAGATCCGTCACTTCATCGCCGTGGCCGAGACCGGATCGATCTCCGCCGCCGCGCAAACCGCGTTCATTTCCCAATCGACCTTGACCCTGGCGATCCAGCAACTGGAAGAGGAGATTGGCGTCGGCCTGTTCAACCGACACGCCAAGGGCATGAGCCTGACCCATCAGGGCCACCAATTCCTGCGCCAGGCGCACCTGATTCTGGCCACGGTGGACAACGCCAAACGCAGCCTGCAACAAAGCACCGATCAGGTCGCCGGGCAGCTGATCATTGGCGTGACCAGCCTGGTGGCCGGTTATTACCTTGCGGATTTGCTCACCCGTTTCCAGCGCGCCTACCCCAATGTCGAGATTCGGGTGATGGAGGATGAGCGCCCGTACATCGAACATTTGCTGGTCAGCGGTGAGATCGATGTCGGCGTGCTGATCCTGTCCAACCTCGAAGACCGCCATGCCTTGCAGACCGAAGTGCTGACCCACTCGCCCCATCGGTTGTGGTTGCCGGCCCAGCATCCGTTACTGGAACACGACAGCATCAACCTTGCCGATGTGGCCCGCGAACCACTGATTCAGCTCAACGTCGACGAAATGGACCGCAACGCCCACCGCATGTGGAGCGGTGCCGGGCTGCAACCGCGCATCACCCTGAAAACCGCGTCGACGGAAGCCGTTCGGAGCCTGGTGGCCGCAGGTCTGGGTGTATCGATCCAGCCCGACATGACCTACCGCCCCTGGTCACTGGAGGGCGACATCATCGAAGCCCGCCCAATTGCCGACCTGAGCCAGACCCTCGACGTCGGCCTGGCATGGCGCCGTGGCACGGCGCGTCCGGCGTTGGTGGACCCGTTTTTGACCGTGGCCCGCGAACAACCCCACGGCGGGCGCAAGCCATCTATTTAATCGAACGCCACCTTCAGTATTTAGAATTTGTCGACCTCGGGCCCGCGCACTAGTCTTGCTCCATCAATAAGACGGCCGGGCCCAGTCACTGGGAGCACCATGGCCACACAAGAAAAGAGAACCCGAAAAATGGCTGGCGCGCAGACCCCGTTGTTCACCGCGTTGTTGATCGATGGCGAATTGGTCGCGGGTCAGGGTTTTGTCGAGCCGATCCTCAACCCCGCCACCGGGGAAGTGCTGACTCACATCGCCGAAGCCAGCACCGAGCAAGTCGAAGCCGCCATCCTTGCCGCCCACCGCGCCTTTGCCGGCTGGTCGCGGACCACACCGCAGCAACGCTCGAACCTGTTGCTGGACATCGCCAACGCCATCGAAAAACAAGCCGACCTCCTCGCCCGACTCGAATCCCTGAACTGCGGCAAACCGTTGCACCTGGCCCGTCAGGACGACTTGAGCGCGACGGTCGATGTGTTCCGCTTCTTCGCCGGCGCCGTGCGTTGCCAGACCGGCCAGCTCAGCGGCGAATACCTTCCGGGCTACACCAGCATGGTCCGGCGCGATCCGATTGGCGTGGTCGCCTCGATTGCGCCGTGGAACTACCCGATCATGATGGCCGCGTGGAAAATCGCCCCGGCCCTCGCCGCTGGCAATACGCTGGTGTTCAAACCGTCCGAACACACGCCGCTGTCGATTCTGGCCCTGGCGCCAGCGTTGGCCGAGATCCTTCCACGCGGCGTGATCAACATCGTCTGCGGCGGCGGTGAAGGCGTCGGCAGCCACTTGGTCAGCCATCCCAAAGTGCGCATGGTGTCGCTGACCGGCGATATCGTCACCGGGCAGAAAATCCTCCAGGCTGCAGCAAAAACCCTCAAGCGCACGCACCTTGAGCTCGGCGGCAAAGCGCCGGTGATCGTCTGCAACGATGCCGACATTCAAGCCGTGGTCGAAGGCGTGCGCACTTACGGTTATTACAACGCGGGGCAGGATTGCACCGCGGCTTGCCGGATTTATGCACAGGCCGGGATTCACGACCGCCTGGTGGCGGAACTCGGCGCGGCGGTCAGCAGCCTGCGCTTTGCCGGTAAACGCGACGCCGACAACGAAATCGGCCCGCTGATCAGCACCCGCCAGCGCGACCGCGTGGCCAGTTTCGTCGAGCGCGCCCTCGGCCAGCCGCACATCGAGCGGGTGACCGGCGCGGCGGTGCATTCCGGTGCCGGCTTCTATTACCAGCCGACGCTGCTGGCCGGTTGCAAGCAGAGCGACGAGATCGTCCAGCGCGAAGTATTCGGGCCGGTGGTCACCGTGACCCGTTTCGATCAGCTCGAACAAGCCGTGGACTGGGCCAACGATTCGGAATACGGCCTCGCCTCCTCGGTCTGGACGCAGAACCTCGACAAGGCCATGCAGGTCGCGGCGCGGTTGCAGTACGGCTGCACCTGGATCAACAGCCATTTCATGCTGGTCAGCGAAATGCCCCACGGCGGCCTCAAGCGGTCCGGGTATGGCAAAGACTTATCCAGCGATTCGCTTCAGGACTACAGCGTGGTGCGGCACATCATGGCGCGCCACGGACAGCATCTCTGACTACGCTAATAACAAGCCGCTAACGGCATGCTTCACCACGTTCACAACTGCCCCGACCATAATTAAAGAAGAGGGAATCCCCATGTTCGTGCACAAGACCGCACTGCTCAGTGCAATCACCACGGCGCTGCTGGCCAGCGCCAGTCTGCAGGCCGCCGAACCGCTGAAAGCCGTCGGTGCCGGCGAAGGCCAGCTGGATATCGTGGCGTGGCCCGGCTACATCGAACGTGGCGAAAGCGACAAGGCCTACGACTGGGTGACCGGTTTCGAGAAGGAAACCGGCTGCAAGGTCAATGTGAAGACTGCGGCGACTTCCGATGAAATGGTCAGCCTGATGGCCAAGGGCGGTTATGACCTGGTGACGGCGTCGGGCGATGCCTCGTTGCGGTTGATCGTCGGCAAGCGTGTGCAGCCGATCAACACCGCGTTGATTGCGAACTGGAAGAACATCGACCCTCGCCTCAAGGACGGCCCTTGGTACGTGGTCAATAAACAAACCTACGGCACCCCTTATCAGTGGGGCCCTAACGTGCTGATGTACAACACCAATGTCTTCAAGACCGCACCGGACAGCTGGAGCGTAGTGTTTGAAGAACAAACCCTGCCGGACGGCAAGTCCAACAAGGGTCGCGTTCAGGCCTACGACGGCCCGATCTATATCGCCGATGCCGCGCTCTACCTCAAATCGACCAAGCCGGAATTGGGCATCAAGAACCCGTACGAACTCAACGAAGTGCAATACAAAGCGGCGCTGGACCTGCTTCGCAAGCAACAGCCCTTGATCCACCGCTACTGGCATGACGCGACCGTGCAGATGAGTGACGTCAAGAACGAAGGCGTCGTGGCATCAAGCACCTGGGGCTACATGGTCAATGGCCTGGTGGCGGACAAGCAGCCGGTTGCCTCTGTTATCCCGAAAGAAGGGGCTACGGGTTGGGTGGATACCACCATGATGCACGTCGAAGCCAAGCACCCAAACTGTGCTTACAAGTGGATGGACTGGTCGCTGCAACCCAAAGTGCAAGGCGACGTATCAGCCTGGTTTGGCGCGTTGCCAGCAGTGCCTGAAGGTTGCAAGGCCAGCGAGTTGCTGGGTGCCGAAGGGTGTGCGGCCAATGGTTACGATCAGTTCGCCAACCTGGCCTTCTGGAAAACCCCGCAGGCTGAAGGGGGCAAGTTTGTGCCTTACAGCCGTTGGACCCAGGACTACATCGCGATTATGGGCGGCCGCTAACCCACCGGCCCCTGTGGCGAGGGAGCTTGCTCCCGCTGGGTGGCGAAGCTGCCCCAAAACCCGTTAATGCGGTCAATCAGAGAGACCGCATCAGTCCTTTTGGGAGTGCTGCGCACTCCAGCGGGAGCAAGCTCCCTCGCCACAATAAGTTTTCCAACCAGAAAGTTGATTCAGATTTTTCAGAAGTCCAGGCAGGGCCGCTGTGACGGCCCTCGCCTTTTTGGAGCACCGCACCATGACGCTTGCAGTCCAGTTCACCAACGTTTCCCGTCAGTTCGGCGAAGTGAAGGCCGTTGACCGGGTTTCCATCGATATCCAGGACGGCGAGTTCTTCTCCATGCTGGGCCCTTCCGGCTCGGGCAAAACCACCTGTTTGCGCCTGATCGCCGGTTTCGAACAACCAAGTGCAGGCTCCATCCGAATTCATGGCGAGGAAGCCGCCGGACTGCCGCCGTATGAGCGTGACGTCAACACGGTGTTTCAGGATTACGCGCTGTTCCCGCACATGAACGTGCTCGACAACGTCGCCTATGGCTTGAAAGTCAAAGGCGTCGGTAAAGCCGAACGGCAGAAACGCGCCGAAGAAGCCCTCGACATGGTTGCCCTCGGCGGTTACGGCGAGCGCAAACCGGTGCAACTGTCCGGCGGCCAGCGCCAGCGTGTGGCCCTGGCCCGCGCCCTGGTCAATCGCCCTCGCGTGCTGCTGCTCGACGAGCCGTTGGGCGCTCTCGATCTGAAGCTGCGCGAACAGATGCAGAGCGAGTTGAAGAAGCTGCAACGCCAGCTCGGCATTACCTTTATCTTCGTCACCCACGACCAGACTGAAGCGCTGTCGATGTCCGACCGTGTGGCAGTGTTCAACAAAGGACGCATCGAGCAGGTCGACACCCCGCGTAACCTGTACATGAAACCGGCCACCACGTTCGTCGCGGAATTCGTCGGCACGTCCAACGTGATTCGCGGCGATCTGGCCAAGCAATTGAGTGGCAATCCACAGCCGTTTTCGATTCGCCCGGAACACGTGCGTTTTGCCGAAGGCCCGTTGGCCAGCCACGAGATTGAAGTCAGCGGCTTGCTCCACGACATTCAGTACCAGGGCAGCGCCACGCGCTATGAACTGAAACTGGAAAACGGCCAGACCCTGAACATCAGCCAGGCCAACGTGCAGTGGCTGGACGTCAGCGCCCAGCACCAGACCGGGCAACGCATCAGCGCACGCTGGGCGCGCGAGGCAATGGTCCCGCTGCACGACAACGTTGTCGGTGGGGTGTGAGATGACCAGCGTGGCTATCCCTCAAACCCCGGCCGGCGGTTCGCCGTTGCGCAGGTTTTCCAACCTGCTGTATCGCCGACCGAATTTTTACCTGTCGCTGCTGCTGGTGCCGCCGCTGCTGTGGTTCGGTGCAATTTATCTCGGCTCGCTGCTGGTACTGCTGTGGCAAGGCTTCTACACCTTCGATGACTTCACCATGGCGGTCACCCCCGACCTGACCCTGGCGAACTTCGCAGCGCTGTTCCAGCCGTCGAACTTCGACATCATCCTGCGCACGCTGAGCATGGCCGTCGCCGTGTCGCTCGCCAGCGCGATCGTCGCGTTCCCGATCGCCTATTACATGGCGCGTTACACCACTGGCAAAACCAAGGCGTTTTTCTACATCGCGGTGATGCTGCCGATGTGGGCCAGTTACATCGTCAAGGCGTACGCCTGGACCTTGCTGCTGGCCAAGGGCGGCGTCGCGCAGTGGTTCGTTCAACACCTGGGGCTGGAGCCGGTGTTGCAATTCGTGCTGGGCATTCCCGGCGTAGGCGGCAGCACTTTATCGACCTCGCACCTGGGCCGTTTCATGGTGTTCGTCTACATCTGGCTGCCGTTCATGATCCTGCCAATCCAGGCTTCGCTGGAACGCCTGCCGCCGTCGTTGTTGCAAGCATCTGCGGACCTGGGTGCCAAGCCACGCCAGACCTTCATGCAGGTGATTCTGCCGCTGTCGATTCCAGGCATCGCAGCTGGTTCGATCTTCACCTTTTCGCTGACCCTGGGCGACTTCATCGTGCCGCAGCTGGTGGGCCCGCCGGGTTACTTTGTGGGCAGCATGGTTTACGCGCAGCAGGGCGCAATCGGCAACATGCCGATGGCCGCGGCCTTCACATTGGTGCCGATTGTGTTAATCGCCATTTACCTGACTATCGTCAAACGACTGGGGGCCTTCGATGCACTCTGACTCTTCATCACAGGGGCAGGCTTCTATCGGATTAAAAATTGCAGCCTGGGGCGGGTTGGTGTTCCTGCACTTTCCGATCCTGATCATCTTCCTTTACGCCTTCAACACCGAAGAAGCGGCGTTCAGCTTTCCACCCAAGGGCTTCACCCTGCATTGGTTCAGCGTGGCGTTTTCTCGGCCCGATGTACTGGAAGCGATCAAGTTGTCGGCCGAAATCGCCGCCATCGCGACACTGATTGCGATGGTCCTCGGCACCCTCGCGTCGGCGGCGTTGTACCGGCGGGATTTCTTCGGCAAGCAAGGCATCTCGTTGATGCTGATCCTGCCGATTGCGTTGCCCGGGATCATCACCGGGATCGCGTTGCTGGCGACCTTCAAGACACTGGGGATCGAACCGGGGATGTTCACCATCATCGTCGGCCACGCGACCTTCTGCGTGGTGATCGTCTACAACAACGTCATCGCCCGTTTACGCCGCACTTCGCACAGTTTGATTGAAGCGTCGATGGACCTCGGCGCCGACGGTTGGCAGACCTTCCGTTACATCGTCCTGCCGAACCTTGGCTCGGCGCTGTTGGCCGGCGGCATGCTCGCGTTTGCGCTGTCGTTCGACGAAATCATCGTCACCACCTTCACCGCCGGCCATGAACGCACCCTGCCGCTGTGGCTGCTCAACCAGCTCAGCCGCCCACGGGACGTGCCAGTGACCAACGTTGTCGCGATGCTGGTGATGATGGTGACCATGCTGCCGATTCTCGGTGCTTATTACCTGACCCGGGGCGGTGAGAGCGTGGCGGGTAGCGGCGGGAAATAACCGAATAACCACTGAAGGAACCGAATCTCTGTAGGAGTGAGCCTGCTCGCGATAGCGGTCATACAGTCGACATCACTGTTGAATGACAGTCAGTCATCGCGAGCAGGCTCACTCCTACATTTAGAGCCGGTTCAGACAGAAAAATAAAAGTGTTAGTGAGGACAATGCCATGCAAACCAAACTCTTGATCAACGGCCGACTGATCGACGGCGACGGCCCCGCCCAACCGGTGTTCAACCCGGCCCTCGGCCGTGTGCTGGTGGAAATCAACGAAGCCAGCGAAGCCCAGGTCAATGCCGCCGTGCAAGCCGCCGACAGCGCCTTCGAAAGCTGGTCGCAAACCACACCGAAGGAACGCTCGCTGCTGCTGCTCAAACTCGCCGACGCCATCGAAGCCCACGGCGAAGAGCTGGCCAAGCTGGAGTCGGACAACTGCGGCAAACCCTACAACGCTGCGCTGAACGATGAGATCCCGGCGATTGCTGACGTGTTCCGTTTCTTCGCCGGCGCCAGCCGTTGCATGAGCGGTTCGGCGGGCGGCGAGTACTTGCCCGGCCACACCTCGATGATCCGCCGCGACCCGGTTGGCGTGATCGCCTCCATCGCGCCGTGGAACTACCCGCTGATGATGGTCGCCTGGAAAATCGCCCCGGCCCTCGCCGCCGGTAATACCGTGGTGCTCAAGCCGTCAGAACAAACCCCGCTGACCGCGCTGCGTCTAGCGGAACTGGCGTCGGAAATCTTCCCGGCCGGCGTGCTCAATCTCGTCTTCGGCCGTGGTCCTACCGTTGGCAGCCCATTGGTCACGCACCCGAAAGTGCGCATGGTCTCGCTGACCGGCTCGATCGCCACCGGATCGAACATCATTTCCAGCACCGCCGACAGCGTCAAACGCATGCACATGGAACTGGGCGGCAAGGCCCCGGTGATCATCTTCGACGACGCCGACATCGACGCCGCCGTGGAAGGCATTCGCACCTTCGGTTTCTACAACGCTGGCCAGGATTGCACCGCAGCTTGCCGCATCTACGCGCAGGAAGGCATCTACGACAAATTCGTCGAGAAGCTTGGCGAAGCGGTCAGCAGCATCAAGTACGGGTTGCAGGATGACCCGTCGACCGAGCTGGGGCCGCTGATCACTGCGCAGCACCGTGACCGAGTGGCCGGTTTTGTCGAACGTGCCGTGGCGCAACCGCATATCCGCCTGGTCACCGGTGGCAAGTCTGTGGAGGGGAATGGTTTCTTCTTCGAGCCGACGGTGCTTGCGGACGCTCAACAGGACGACGAAATCGTCCGTCGCGAAGTGTTCGGGCCCGTGGTGTCGGTGACCAAATTCATCGATGAAGCCCAGGTGCTGGGCTGGGCCAACGATTCGGACTACGGCCTGGCGTCGTCGGTCTGGACCTCTGACGTCGGTCGCGCGCATCGCTTGTCTGCCCGCTTGCAATACGGCTGCACCTGGGTGAATACGCACTTCATGCTGGTCAGCGAAATGCCCCATGGCGGTCAGAAACTGTCTGGCTACGGGAAGGACATGTCCATGTATGGGCTGGAGGATTACACCGTAGTGCGGCATGTGATGTTCAAGCATTAAAAGCTTCGCGGGCACGCCTCGCTCCTACAGGTTCGCCGCAGTACCTGTAAGAGCGAGGCTTGCCCGCGAAGGCATCACCTCGGTTTCAAGGTAGAAACCGGCACCACGCACCACCAGGGTTCAACGCCAGAAAACCAAAACAATAACCACCGATCCGGGCAGCGCCTCCAAGGCACCGCCACGGTTTCGGACATCCGAAATCTGCCGATTTTCCGGAGCTGACACACCATGAGCGCATCACCCGAACTCTCTGTAGCCGTTGCCGACAGCGACGCCGAGCAGCTACGCAAGCTGGGTTACACCTCGAACTTCAACCGCAGCATGAGCCTGTGGGAAAACTTCGCCCTGGGCTTCACTTACCTCTCCCCGGTCGTCGGGGTTTATACCCTCTTCGGCCTGTGCCTGGCCGCCGGTGGACCGCCGATGTTCTGGGCTTATTTACTGGTCGGTTGCGGCCAGTTGCTGGTGTGCCTGATCTTCGGTGAAGTGGTCTCGCAGTTCCCGATTTCCGGCGGCGTGTACCCGTGGGCTCGTCGTTTGGTGGGCAAGCGCTGGGCTTGGATGGTCGGCTGGATCTACTCCATCGCCCTGTGCGTGACCATCGCTGCCGTTGCCGTCGGTGCCGGTCCGTACCTGGCCGCAATGATGGGCTTTGAACCGAGCAGTAACACCAACATCGTCATCGCGCTGTTCCTGACGCTGTTCGCCACCCTGGTCAACCTCAGCGGCACCAAAATGCTGGCGCGGATCGCCATGTTCGGCTTCCTTTGCGAGCTGGTCGGCGCAGTGATCGTTGGCGTCTACCTGCTGATGTTCGAGCGTCACCAGTCGATCAGCGTGTTGTTCAACACCTTCGATATCAGCATTGACGGCTCGTACCTGCCGGCCTTCCTCACCGCCTCGCTGGCGGGGATGTTCCTGTACTACGGCTTCGAGGCCTGCGGCGACGTGGCCGAAGAAACCCCGAACCCCAGCAAGCAGATTCCGGTGGCCATGCGCATGACCATCTACATCGGCGGCATCGCGGCGATGTTCGCCTGCCTGGCGCTGATCCTCGCCGTGCCGGACATGCAAGCGGTAATCAACGGCACCGACAAAGACCCGGTCACCACCATCCTCAACAACGCCTTCGGCCCGGTCGGCTCGAAAGTGGTCATGGGCGTGGTGATGATTTCCTTCATCTCCTGCGTCATCAGCCTGCAAGCGGCGGCGAGTCGTCTGCTGTACTCCTACGCCCGAGATGAAATGGTCATTGGCAGCTCGCTGCTGAAGAAGATCTCGCCTGCGACCCAAGTGCCTGTGGCTGCGCTATTCGTGTCCGGCGTCCTGCCGGCCCTGATCATCATCCTCGGCTTCTTCCTGCAAGATGCGGTGGCCACCATCGTCAGTTTCGCGGCGATCGGCATCTATCTGGCGTTCCAGATGATCGTCCTCGCCGCGCTATACGCACGCCTGAAAGGCTGGAAACCAAGCGGCAAATTCACCCTCGGCGGTTGGGGTTGGGCGGTGAATATCGGCGCGCTGGTTTACGGTGTCGGCGCGATCATCAACATGGCCTGGCCGCGCACACCGGATGCGGCGTGGTACATCAACTATGCGATGGTGTTGAGTACAGCGATCGTTATTGGGTTGGGGTTGTTGTACATGTGGTTGGCCAAGCCGTATGACCACGGGACTGCGCCGGCGGGGGATGCGTGGAAGGTTAGTCGGTAATTGATTTCGCCCCGGGGCTGGTTGTGGCACCGGGGCGAGTTGTTACGAAGTTAGATCGATTGAGGCGCGGAAAGGACTTCAAACTCATCCATCAACAGATGGATTTCAGTACTTGGATTGAGCTCACCGCTGTTAACAGCATCGAGAAGAATTCGAGGAGCAAGTACCCTCGCTGTATTGAAAGGCTCTCCCTTCAACAGATCAAAATGACTGACATTTTTACCCTTCTCATAATTCTCCATCAGAGGTTGGCCCCTAAGACTCTTGGTAACAAGTTCGCCAGGGGATTTTCCACCTGCAGCAGCGAATGGCTTTCTGTTGTAGCCAAAGTGCAGTAGCAACCAAAACTCCAAACAGGGAAAAGACGCTATCACTTTTATCTTGGGATGCGGTTTTGCCAAGTCGACCGCACGGTCGAAGCAAAGGTGAGTGTCACGGTCCAAGGCACAAAAAACCTTATCGAAGTTGCTTTGCCGTGCAATTGCCCTTTCGACAATCCCGCTAGGATGAGTCACGCCGCAATGGGCAACTTCAACCTGAGCATTGGCACGAAAGTGAAAGGCCGCATCCTCCAGATATCGCTTACCTGACTGACTGTCCTCACAAAGGATCAGCACCTTGGGTTGCGGTTTGAACCGTGATTTCTTTCGATCAAATAAGCGTGTCGTGCGCACCATGGTCACCTCCGCCTGATCAACGGCAAACCACGGTAACGGCCTTCGAAGTACCGCTTCTCGACGTCTTCTCCCTCGCGCCCATCAAAATCGTGAACGGAAAAAAGACAGGTTGCGCCGTTGGCATCACGCTCGGTGATCCAGAATTGATCGCGCCGCAGCGTTTGGGTATCCATTAGATGCGTGTCGTGAGTCGTGAAAATCAGCTGGGTGTTCTGCCCGCTGTCCAGATGTTTTCCAATCAGATCAGCCACTATTGCTGGATGAAGGCTGCTGTCCAACTCATCGACGGCCAGTATCCCGCTCCCGTCTGTGTGATTGATCATGAACCAGGGCAACCAGAATCCAATCAGGTTTTTTGTGCCACCAGACTCTTCTGAAAAATCAAACTCCGCATCTCCAAGATGACTCGTGTGCGTCAGGGTCACTTTGTCTTTTCGCGCCGCGGCGAAGAATTCTTTGAGCGTGAGTTTTCTGCTGGCTGGAGCAGCGTCTGCATCAGAATTGAGCTGAATGTCCGAGACTGGAATATCTACCTCTAGTAGAAAGTCTCTCAAATTGCACGTGTAGTCCGATGCCATCTGAAGAAACCGGATGGAGGCTGCCGACAACCCCATCATGTTGTTCTGCTCGATGACGAGAAGCCCGGATTGAAACCAGCTAAAAGGCTCTCGCAACTGCGTCAGCTCTTCGCTGCTGTTCGCGACGGCCTGTGCAATGAACAACATCTTCGGGCTGGTCAAACGCCGCCAGGCATTGTGAACCTCTTTTCCTCCCTCAAGGCTTGAGCCAAACACGTACTGCTCACCCTCCTCCCCCAAACAACGCTGGTATAACAGCGTCTCCTTTCCTTTCGGATAAGAGACGAGGTGTTCCTCGATGATTCGCTGCGCCGTCATTCGCAGTAAAAACCGATAGCGGAGTGAGCCTTGAATAAAGTTGTATTCGAAACAACTTGGCTCGTCGTTAAGCTGCGGGTCAAAACGAAACGGGGAAACCGGTAGCGATTCCTCATTTGAGGTCGGAGGCGCAGCGAGCAAGCTTTCCATAATTCCCATCGCCCGGATCAGCGACGATTTACCCGACGCGTTCGGCCCGTATATCGCAGCGATCTTCAGTAAGTCCGGCAGTTTTTCTCCATTCACCGGCGACTTGAAAAGGTTGCGCTTTTTGCTCAGGCGCGGCGTTGCTGCCATGGACAGGGTTTGCTTGTCACGGAAGGAGCGGTAATTGGAAACTGAAAATTCGATCAACATGTAGCAAACCTGCAGTTCGTTCCTGAAAGCGGAAAAAACTATAGGAAAAACCAGGGCGACGATGCTGCTTCAGCGCACTTCAGGCAAAAACAGGAAATTCCTACAGATCAAGCCTTCCGGTGAAGACTCCAATTCCTACAACGCGCGGCGCCAGAGTAGACTTGGCGCCGCGAGCGCCTGAACGATAGGCTTTACCTCGTCGCTGCCAAATCAGCGACCCGGTGTCGAAGCCGGTAAATCATCAACATGGCGCATCCGCGCCCCCATATGAACTGGGGCAATTTTTTGCCTTTCAGTTTTGCTTTATGGTGGGCCGTGTGGCGCGGGCCTCTTGGCTTGCATGTTGATCGAGAATGTCCCGACTTCGAACGCCGCACGGTCCGCCACCCATAATCTGTCGAAGGATTAGTGGCGGCTCCCTTTTCAACATGGAGTCGAAAAATGCTCAAGCACACGCTAAATCCGTCTGAAACCCATCCTCATTTCATCCCTACCGTCTTCACCCGCCACAACCGCTTCCTTCACGCGTTCATGCAGGACAACCAAGCCTGGTTCTGCGTCCAGGACCTCGGTCGCTTGATGGGCCGTCCGCTGGACCAACGTCTCACCCTGAAACTCGATCCCGATCAACGCCGATACGTCTGGTTGCTGAAGGATGGCAAAACCGTCGAATCGTTGATGGTCAGCGAATCGGGAATGTATGCATTGCTAGTCCACCATTTCATCCCGGAAAACCGAAACCTGCGTCAGTGGCTAAGCAACGAAGTCATCCCAACGCTGCGTGAGTCGGAAGCGGCTGTGGATAACATTCCAAGTCTGAGTTCGTTGCAGTGGGCAGGCATCTCGGTGCCGCTGCTGCACTGGCAGCATCAAGCCTGGATCAAGTGGCGCGACATGCCGGATCTGATGCAGGCACAGCGACCGTTCACGATCGTGGGCACTTGCAGTTGAAGGCAGGGTGAAAAATGAAAAAGGGGCAGACTTTACAGTCCGCCCCTTGGCTTAGCGCTCAAAACCGCGAAACACTCCGCATCGCATCCACCAGATACCGCATCGCAATCCGGTCGTTTTCCGACAGCTCGCGATACCGCTCCAGCAGCTTCATTTCGTCCGAACTGAGGCGATGCCTTCGCCGCCCGGTGGCCAGGCAAGGGAAGATTCCCAACATTTCTGTGATGCCTTGTACTTTCGTCATGGACGATGTCCTTCTATAAGCCCGAGAAAACTTCAAAAACCGCATCGCCCTATCCTTTTATTAGCCGCCGGCCTGAAGGGCAGAAACCGGTCATGAACACAGGATAGGAACATTCCCGGCGCTGAAAAGCGGTTTTTAGAGTAATTAGTCAAAAAAAGCAGAAATGCCCTATAAATCAGAAAGTGCTGTCGGAAAAATTCACCGACATGTCTTGTTTCATTGCCGCATCATCAAAGTGCTACCAATCATTTTTTCTCTGCAACCGAACGGTTTAAGCTATTTGTTATCTGTTTAAAGTCCGTTGCGTTTGGCCGAAGGCATGTCCGAACCGATATTTTTGATCCAGCACGTGCCAGGAACGGCGCGGGATTGTTCACGACAGGTTGTACTTATGCATCGCAGGAATTTGCTCAAAGCGTCCATGGCCATCGCTGCCTACACCGGTTTGTCGGCCACCGGCCTGCTCGCCTCCCGTGCCTGGGCGGCCAGCGGCACCGCTGATGGCGCAGCCCAGGCGTTCGATTTCGAGACGCTGAAGATTCAGGCCAAGCAACTCGCCGGCAATCGCTATCAGGACACCAAGCAGGTGCTGCCGCCGACGCTGGCGACCATGACGCCGCAGAATTTCAACGCGATCCGCTACGACGGCAACCACTCGCTGTGGAAAGACTTGAACGGTCAGCTGGACGTGCAGTTCTTCCACGTCGGCATGGGCTTCAAGCAGCCGGTGCGCATGTACAGCGTCGATCCCAAGACCCGCCAGGCCCGGGAAGTGCATTTCCGCCCTTCCCTGTTCAACTATGAAAAAACCACGGTCGACACCAAGCAGCTCACCGGCGACCTGGGGTTTTCCGGGTTCAAGCTGTTCAAGGCCCCGGAACTGGACAGGCACGATGTGTTGTCCTTCCTCGGCGCCAGTTATTTCCGTGCGGTAGACGCCACCGGCCAGTACGGTCTGTCGGCCCGCGGTCTGGCGGTCGATACCTATGCGAAGAAGCGTGAGGAGTTCCCGGACTTCACCAAGTTCTGGTTCGAGACGCCGGGCAAGGACAGCACCCGCTTTGTGGTCTACGCGCTGCTGGATTCGCCGAGCGCCACTGGCGCCTATCGATTTGACATCGATTGCCAGGCCGAACGCGTGGTGATGGAGATTGACGCCCACATCAACGCGCGCACCGCCATCGAACAACTGGGTATCGCACCGATGACCAGCATGTTCAGCTGCGGCACCCACGAGCGCCGCATGTGCGACACCATTCACCCGCAAATCCACGACTCGGATCGCTTGGCCATGTGGCGCGGTAACGGCGAGTGGATCTGCCGTCCGCTGAACAACCCGGCGACCCTGCAGTTCAACGCCTTCGCCGACACCGACCCGAAAGGTTTCGGCCTGGTGCAGACCGATCACGAGTTCGCCAACTATCAGGACACCGTTGACTGGTACAGCAAGCGTCCAAGCCTGTGGGTAGAACCTACGACCGCGTGGGGCGAAGGCTCTATCGACCTGTTGGAAATTCCTACGACCGGCGAAACCCTCGATAACATCGTCGCGTTCTGGACCCCGAAGAAGCCGGTCGCGGCCGGTGATTCCCTGAACTACGGCTACAAGCTCTACTGGAGCGCCCTGCCACCGGTGAGCACGCCGCTGGCGCGGGTCAATGCGACCCGTTCGGGCATGGGCGGGTTTATCGAAGGCTGGGCACCGGGCGAGCATTACCCGGAAGTCTGGGCGCGACGCTTTGCCGTGGACTTCAACGGCGGCGGCCTGGATCGCTTGCCGGAAGGCGCGGGGATCGAGCCCGTGGTGACCTGCTCGAACGGCGAGGTGAAGGACTTCAACGTGCTGGTGCTGGATGATATCAAGGGCTATCGGATCACCTTCGATTGGTACCCGACCAATGACAGCGTGGCGCCGGTTGAGCTGCGGTTGTTCATTCGCACTAATGACCGGACGTTGAGTGAGACCTGGTTGTACCAGTATTTCCCGCCAGCGCCGGATAAGCGTAAGTACACCTGATAACAAGAGGTTGTCTGGGCCGGCCTCTTCGCGGGCAAGCCTCGCTCCTACCAGGGCATGCGATCAGCTGTAGGAGCGAGGCTTGCCCGCGAAGACGGCCTGACAGACGACAAATGTTTCGGCACAGAAACACAAAAGCCCCGATCACAGCGATCGGGGCTTTTTGCTTTTACAGCCGAATTCAGTCACGCAAATCCGACTCATGAATCGGCTGATCCCGATGGGTCGCCCGCTGATACTGCGCCGGCCAGATCGCCTTGCGACCGCCCAGATCATCATCGGCATGCAGCGGCCAATACGGATCGCGCAACAGTTCCCGCGCAAGGAAGATGATGTCCGCCTGGCAGGTACGCAAGATGTGTTCGGCCTGGGCCGGTTCGGTAATCATTCCGACCGTACCGGTGGCGATGCCTGACTCCTTGCGCACCCGTTCGGCAAAGCGGGTCTGGTAACCCGGCCCTGTAGGAATTTCGGCGTTGGCCGCCGTACCGCCCGACGAGACGTCAATCAGGTCCACACCCAGATCTTTCAGGCGCCGCGCCAACTCCACTGTTTCATCAGGGTTCCAGCCGTCTTCCACCCAATCGGTGGCCGACACTCGCACAAACACCGGCAACTCCTCAGGCCAGACCGCACGTACCGCTTCGGTGACTTGCAGCACCAGCCGAATCCGGTTCTCGAACGAGCCACCATATTGATCGCGTCGCTGATTGCTCAGTGGCGAAAGAAACTGATGCAGCAGGTAACCGTGAGCGGCATGGACTTCGACCACTTTGAAACCGGCAGTCAGCGCTCGTTTGGCTGAGGCGACAAAGGCCTGAATGACCTCAGCAATCTCGCTTTCATCCAGCTGCTTCGGAGGGGTGTGCTGCGGGTCGAAAGCAATCGGCGACGGCCCTACCGGCACCCAGCCTCCGTCTTCGGGTTTGACGCTGCCATGCTTGCCGATCCACGGACGATGGGTGCTGGCCTTGCGCCCGGCGTGCGCCAGTTGAATACCGGCCACCGCGCCCTGAGCGGCGATGAAGCGCGTGATGCGTTGCAGGGGTTCGATTTGTTCGTCATTCCACAAGCCGAGGTCCTCGGCGGTGATGCGCCCGTCGGCCGTGACCGCCGTGGCTTCAGTAAAAATCAGACCGGCCCCGCCGACGGCGCGGCTGCCGAGGTGGACCAGGTGCCAGTCATTGGCCAGCCCATCGACGCTGGAGTACTGGCACATCGGTGATACGGCAATGCGGTTGAGCAGGGTCAATTGACGAAGGGTATAGGGTTCAAGCAGCAGACTCATGGGGCACCTCTCGAATCAGTGGGCAGGCTCCAGGGTTCTGTTTGAAAAGTCGACGAGTGACAGGAAAAAGGCGCAGCACCCGCCCCCGCGGGCAAAAATTGGACAAGACGTCACAAGGATAATCAAGCAGTGCTTAGAGCCTAGTCGACATCGGGGGATGAGGGAGGGTTCCGAGGGATTCGGTGTCAGAAAGATCGCTATCGCGAACAGGCTCGCTCCCACAGGTTTTGTGCAAATCCTGTAGGAGTGAGCCTGCTCGCGAAGGGCTCAACGCGGTTCGATGTGGGCAATCATCAGCTGCACCGTCTCGTTCCCGCGAAACTCGTTGAGGTCGAGTTTGTAGGCCAATTCCACCCACTTGATGGTCGGATTCGGCCAAATGTCGCGGTCGATGCCGAAGGCAATGCCATCGAGCTTCACCGAGCCACATTCGCTTCTGAGCACCACTTTGAGGTGTCGCTCGCCGACGACGCGCTGTTCAACCAACTGAAACACGCCATGAAACAAAGGTTCAGGAAAGTGCTGCCCCCAAGGTCCGGCATGGCGTAGCGCACGGGCCAGTTCGAGATGGAATTCTTCGACCGCCAAAACCCCGTCCGACAGCAGACGCCCGGTCAGGTCTTCTTCGCGCAATTGCCGGCGCACTTCAGCGTCAAAGGCCTCGGCGAACAACGGAAAATTTGCTTCCGGCAAGGTCAGACCGGCCGCCATGGCGTGGCCGCCGTACTTGCTGATCAGGTTCGGATGCTGCGCGGCCACCACACTCAAGGCGTCACGAATATGAAAGCCCTGAACCGAACGCCCCGACCCTTTGAGCAAACCATCGCCAGCATCGGCAAAGGCAATGGTCGGACGGAAATAGCGCTCTTTCATACGCGAAGCGAGGATGCCGATGACGCCCTGGTGCCACTCGGGATCAAACAGGCACAGGCCGAACGGCATCGATTCGACCGGCAAATCCTTGAGCTGAGCCAGCGCTTCACGCTGCATGCCCTGCTCGATGGATTTGCGGTCCTGGTTCATGCCGTCGAGCTGCACGGCCATTTCCCGCGCCAACCCGGCGTCGTCGGTGATCAGGCATTCGATGCCCAGGCTCATGTCATCCAGGCGCCCCGCCGCATTCAGGCGCGGGCCGACAATGAAGCCCAGGTCGGTCGAGGTGATGCGTGCCGGTTCGCGCTTGGCGACTTCGAGAATCGCCTTGATGCCCGGACGGGCGCGGCCGGCGCGAATCCGCTCCAGGCCCTGGTGCACCAGAATCCGATTGTTGGCATCCAGCGGCACCACGTCGGCGACGCTGCCCAGCGCCACCAGGTCCAGCAGCTCGCCAATGTTCGGCTGCGGCGTGCTCGCGTACCAGCCGAGGCTACGCAAGCGTGCGCGCAGGGCCATCAATACATAGAAAATCACCCCGACGCCGGCCAGTGCCTTGCTCGGAAATTCGCAACCCGGCTGGTTCGGATTGACGATGGCATCGGCCAACGGCAGTTCGTCGCCGGGCAAGTGGTGGTCCGTGACCAGCACGCTCAGGCCTGCCTTTTTCGCTGCCGCCACGCCTTCGACGCTGGAGATGCCGTTGTCCACCGTAATCAGCAACTGCGGCGTGCGCGTCAGCGCCACCTCAACGATTTCCGGGGTCAGGCCATAGCCATACTCGAAGCGGTTCGGCACCAGATAATCGACATGTGCCGCGCCCAGCAGCCGCAAACCCAACACGCCCACGGTACTGGCGGTCGCGCCATCGGCGTCGAAGTCGCCGACAATCAGAATCCGCTGGCGCTGTTCCAACGCCGTGACCAGCAAATCCACCGCCGCATCCATGCCCTTGAGCTGCTGGAACGGAATCAACCGCGCCAGGCTCTTGTCCAGTTCCGCCTCGGATTGCACACCACGCGCCGCGTAAAGACGCGTCAGCAGCGGCGGCAGATCGCCGAGGAATGGCAGGGTGTCGGGCAACAGGCGAGGTTCGATGCGCATGGGGTGACAGGTGCTTCTCTTGAATACGTAGGATAAAACCGGATCAAACGGACAAACGGCGAAAAATCAGCCGCGCTCGCCGCTCAGCCACTGCAACTGGACTTCATGCTGACCCCGGTCGTCGGTGACGAAAATCGTCCCTTCGCTGATCATCACGTCCCACTTGATAACGCGGGGCATGTCTTTGGCCAAGGTTTCCAGGATGTCCTGAGGCACGGCTGCGATGTGCACGTTTTTCAGGTTCTTGATCGCGGGGATCACTTTGGTTTCCCAGACGCGCAGACTGCCGTAAGCCAACAGGCTGGTGCGCTCGGTACGGCGCGAGCACCAGGTCAGGCGATCGGCGTCCGGCTGGCCGACTTCGATCCAGTGCAGGACACGGTCGTCCAGGCTCTTTTCCCACAGGGCCGGTTCATCCACGTCTGACAGACCGCGACCGAACGACAGTTGCTCGTTGTACCAGAAGGCGTAGGCCAGCAGCCGCACGGTCATGCGCTCTTCGGTTTCCGAAGGGTGACGGGCGATGGTCTGCTTCACGCTCTCGTAGACGCTGCGGTCGAGGTCGGTGAGGTTCAGTTCAAACTTGTAGGTCGTGGACGGCTGGGCCATGAACGGGCTTCTTGATACGAGGAAAGGCGGCAAGTCTAACCGATGCAGTAGGCAATCAACGAATAGAAGGCGATCAACCTTGGTCCTCTGACGTTGGGCTATGTTAAAAGGCTATATCCGCTCAGCCTTTGTCCTACAGGATCCAGCATGCCGCTCACCGCCAAACCGCTCTCAGGTCTGAAAGTCATCGAATTGGGCACCTTGATCGCCGGCCCGTTTGCCTCGCGTATTTGCGGTGAATTCGGCGCCGAAGTGATCAAGATCGAATCCCCCGACGGCGGTGATCCGCTGCGCAAATGGCGAAAACTCTACGAAGGCACCTCGCTGTGGTGGTTCGTCCAGGCCCGCAACAAAAAATCCCTGACCCTGAACCTGAAACACCCTGACGGCCTGGCAATCCTGAAAAAGCTGCTGGCCGAAGCGGACATCCTGATCGAGAATTTTCGCCCTGGCGTGTTGGAAAAACTCGGCCTGGGCTGGGACGTCTTGCACGTCCTCAACCCGAAACTGGTGATGGTACGGCTGTCGGGCTTCGGCCAGACCGGGCCGATGAAGGATCAACCCGGTTTTGGCGCTGTTGGTGAATCCATGGGCGGCCTGCGCTACATCACCGGTTTCGAAGACCGGCCACCGGTGCGCACCGGGATTTCCATCGGTGACTCGATTGCCGCGCTATGGGGTGTGATTGGCGCACTGATGGCGTTGCGTCACCGCGAGGTCAACGGTGGCCAGGGCCAGGTGGTGGACGTGGCGCTGTATGAAGCAATCTTCGCCATGATGGAAAGCATGGTGCCGGAGTTCGATGTGTTCGGTTTCATTCGCGAGCGCACCGGCAACATCATGCCAGGCATCACGCCCTCCTCGATCCACACCAGCGCCGACGGCAAGCATGTGCAGATAGGCGCCAATGGCGATGCAATCTTCAAACGCTTCATGCTGGTCATCGGTCGCGAAGACCTGGCCAACGACCCGGCGCTGGCCAGCAATGATGGCCGCGACAGCCGCCGTGACGAGATTTACGGGGTGATCGATCGCTGGGTCAATTCGCAGCCGCTGGACACCGTGCTCACGCAGCTGAATCAGGCCGATGTGCCTGTCAGTCGGATCTTCAGCGCCGAAGACATGTTCAGTGACCCGCAGTATCTGGCCCGGGAAATGTTCCTGCAGGCCAAGCTGCCGGACGGCAAAGACTTCAAGATGCCGGGGATTGTGCCGAAACTCTCTGAGACACCCGGCGATTGCGCATGGGTCGGGCCGCAGTTAGGCGAGCACAACGCGCAGGTACTCAACGATCTTGGTTACGACCCGCAACAGATTGCCAAGCTGCGCGAAGACGGGGCCATCTAAGCTGAAACGCCTGCTTTCAACAGCCACTCACAACACCCGCAACTGGCGTACAGCGGCGGTATTGGGGCTATTGGCCGCACTGGCGACACCCGTTTGGGCACAACCCAAAGCGACGCTGATCTGGTTACTCCGCGACTTGCCACCCACGATGATCTTTGAAGGCCCGAAAAAAGGTCAGGGGATTGTCGATCAGATCCTGCCGCTGTTGATAGCCGGGATGCCGCAATACGAGCACACCCTGATGCGAGTCAACCGGGCCCGCGCCATGCAAATGCTCCGCGAAGAATCGTTTACCTGCGATCCGTCACTGGTCTGGACCAAAGAGCGCGAACAATGGATTGCGTTCTCCATTCCGGCCTTCCGCGCGGTGAGCAATGGACTTGTCGTCCGCCGGGAAGACCGCGCGCAGCTGGATCCTTTTCTGATCGACGGCGAAGTCGATCTTGCGGCTCTGCTGGCCAGTGGCCAAAAGAAAATCGGGGTCGTCGCCGAGCGCAGTTACGGCCAAGTCCTCGACACGCTGCTGAAACTGGCGCCACCGGACGCACTGGCTCCCCATTACGGTAACGATGCCCTTGCCAGCCTGTTGCAGATGCAGCGCCTGGGCCGTTTGCAAATGGTTCTGGGGTACTGGCCGGAAATTCGCTATCAGGCTAATCGAGAGCACATCGCCGACGATCAGCTGGAATTTTACCCGGTGAAGGGCACGGGCAAATACCTGTCGGGGCACATTGGCTGCTCCGGTACAGTCCAGGGCCGCAAGGCCATCCAAGAGATCAATGAACTGTTACGCACCCTGCCCCATGAGCGACTGGACCAGCTGTACGCTGAGTGGCTGGACCCCGAAAGACGCAACGACTACCTGAAAGAAGCCAAAGCCTTTTTCGAGAATCAGGCCGGGCAATGACAAATCGCAGGCAAAAGAAACCCCGAGAAGTGGGGAGACGACTCGGGGTTAAACGTGGCCTACATAAAGACCAGTGGCAGCAAGCTACAAGCACCGGAGCACAATGCTTGATCCTGCTGTTACATGGTCTGACGACCTGAGCGCAGGAAGGTTCCCACAAAAGAACAATTCAATTTCGACTGGCCAGGACCTTATCCTGAGCCGCATTGCGCAGCGCCGCGATGACGCAGGGTTCCAGCCGTCCTTCGGCAATCAGCACGTCGCGGTGCAAGCCGTCGACGACATCCGTCAGCAGACGGTAATCGGTTAACTGGGCTTGATTGAACGCCCGTTCGACCACGATCGCGCCGGTCGCATTCTTCAGTGTCACCAGGCATTCGCCATGGGCGCCCGACGGGGTCAGCTTGACCTGATACGGGCTCAGAGCCTCACCGAGCAATAGACTGATACTTTCCATCTCGATCACCACTCAATAGTCCGAAAACAAAGTGCCTGGGGTGTGTTCACAGTAAATGACCACCGACCCGAGAAGAAAGTTCTGGATTCCAGGTGCAGACGCGTCGGCGTCCCTGGTCGATAGAGCATGCACGGAAAAGATGACAGGGAAAAAACAGACTGTTCACAGGTGCCTTGTCCGGTGACCGATATCAGTCCATCCCCCCAGCAACCCTCGCAATTGGCCGTCGACGCTGTAGAACGGCACCGTCCATTGGTAGATGTCCCTGACCCCGTTGTTGAACAGCAATTGACGTTCACTGAAGCGTGGCTTTCGAGTCTCCATCTGCGCCATGAATTCGGCATGCAGCAGCGCTGCGGTTTCCGCCGGCAGGACATCGAGCTCAACCAGCTGTCGCCCTTGAACCTGGTCAAAACGGGTGCAGAGGCTCTCCTCATAACTTTTGTTGCACATGATCAAACGCCCTTGCAGATCACGAACAAACATCGGATCGGGCATGGCGTCGATCAACGCATGCTGGAACGCAAGCTGATCGCCCAGCCCCTTCTCAGCGTCTGCGCGCTGCTTGATCAGTGCCGCGAGCCTGCGATTCCAGAGCAAGGAAAGCAGACCGAACAGGCTGACGATAAACATGCCCCAGCAAAACCAGTGAGTCAGCTGCCGCCAGCGAGAAGGCGACTCGACGGGCGCGATACCGCTGAGCCATTTCAGGCGAATGGCACGCAAGTCGGCCGCAGGAAAGGCCTCAAGCGCCTTGTTGAGAATGCTCAGCAGCGGCGACTGGCCTTTGCGTACCGCGAGGTGATCAGCCTCCCACTTGCCCTCCACGGCCCGGCCGACCTTGAGTTGCCCCAACGGATAGAGCTGCGCCCCGATTTCATTTTCGATGGTGGCAAAGGCTTCACCACTTTCAACCAGCGCCCTGGCCTCGGCGTAAGTCTTGACCGTGCGCAACTCTATCGCCGGGTAGTCGCGGCGAATCGTGCCTTCGAGTGCGTGCCGGGCCGGCAACACCAGCACTCTTTTCGCCAACTGCGCCAGGGAGTGCACGACCGGTGCGTCTGCCCGTCCGACAAACACCCATCCAGCGCCACCGAACGCATGACTGAAATCCAGGAACGCCTTACGCTCGTCATTCATCGCCAGCGTTGTGCTCATGTCCGCCTCGGCACTTTCCAGACGCCCAAGCAGTTGGTCGGTGGAAAACGACTCCTCGTGAACAAACTGCAAACCCGTCATGGCACTGATGCGATTGAGCAGGTCGTTGTTCAGACCGCTCCACTGACCGTGTTCATCCTTGAACAGATAAAGCGGGTATTGCACCGACGAGACGATGACTTGCGGATGCTCGGCAACCCACCTCAGTTCCTGAGCATCCAGTTCGATGATTGCGCCGACGCCCGCCCCCCTGGACTCGGGCGTCGCCAATTGCGCGGCCGTCCCTGCTTGATCCAAGCCCAGGACGCCGATCAAAAACATCCAGCACACGGCTGGTTTGAACCCTCTGAAAAACCGCATTACCACTTCCTTCGCAATCAACTCGCCCATCCTTTCTGGGGCGAAAACACGACAAGTGTGGCATGCAGAAATGAGAAAGCCCGTCAGGAGACGGGCTTCAAAATGTGACAGCTTTGAGTGGTTACAGCGGCTTGCCGCGGTTGCCATGCTGACTGACAAAGGCCTGCACGGCTTTCAAATCATTCGGCAACACGGTGCAACGCTCATTTCGCTCGAACAAATCAGAAAGATGTGCAGGTAGTTCAAGCGCTTTTCCTACGCCGGCTTTCTCCACTGCATCCGGGAATTTGACCGGATGGGCCGTGCCGAGGATCACCATTGGAATATCCAGGCTACGACGGCATTCGCGCGCGGCCTTCACGCCGATGGCGGTGTGCGGATCCAGCAGTTCGCCGGTTTGCTCGTAGACTTCGGCAATGGTTTCGCAGGTTTGCGCGTCATCCACGGCCAGGGAATCGAACAATTTGCGGGCTTCGGTCCAGCGCTCCTGTTCGACGCTGAAACCGCCGCCCTGCTTGAAGCTGTCCATCAAACCGGCAATCGCTGCGCCGTTGCGACCGTGCAGATCGAACAGCAGACGCTCGAAGTTCGACGACACCATGATGTCCATCGACGGCGACAACGTGGCGTGCAGGGTTTCCTTGACGTACTGGTTGCCGCTCATGAAGCGGTGCAGGATGTCATTGCGGTTGGTGGCGACGATCAACTGGTTGATCGGCAGGCCCATGTTACGTGCCAGGTAACCGGCGAAGATGTCGCCGAAGTTGCCGGTCGGCACCGAGAACGATACCGAGCGCGCCGGGCCGCCCAACTGCAGGGCTGCGTGGAAGTAGTAAACGATCTGGGCCATGATCCGCGCCCAGTTGATCGAGTTCACCGCCACCAGACGCGTGCCCTTGAGAAAGCTCTGGTCAGCGAAGCTGGCCTTGACCATTTCCTGGCAGTCATCGAAGTTGCCTTCGATGGCGATGTTATGGATGTTCTCGCCGAAGATGGTGGTCATCTGGCGACGCTGCACTTCGGACACGCGGTTATGCGGGTGCAGGATGAAGATGTCGACGTTTTCGCAGTGCTTGCAGCCTTCGATGGCGGCCGAACCGGTATCACCGGAGGTCGCGCCGACGATGACCACGCGCTCGCCGCGTTTTTCCAGCACGTAGTCGAGCAGACGACCGAGCAGTTGCAGGGCGAAGTCTTTGAACGCCAGGGTCGGGCCGTGGAACAGCTCGAGCACCCATTCGTTGCCATTCAGCTGACGCAACGGTGCCACGGCGCTGTGCGAGAACACACCGTAGGTTTCTTCAAGGATCTTTTTGAAATCGGCATCAGGGATGCTGCCGGTAACGAACGGGCGCATCACCCGGAAGGCCAGCTCGTGATACGGCAAGCCAGCCCAGGAAGCGATTTCTTCCTGGGTGAAACGTGGCAGGTTTTCCGGGACGTACAGACCACCGTCGGTGGCAAGACCGGCCAGCAGGACATCTTCGAAATTCAGGGCCGGTGCCTGGCCGCGGGTACTGATATAACGCATAGGGGCAAACCTTTGGTTTGAGCTTCAAGTCTCAAGCTACAAGCGGCAAGTAAAAGCCAGAGTGCCTTTGACTTTTCGCTTGAAGCTCGCAGCTTGCCGCTGCTTTTGTTTAGTTCAGATGCTCGACGCGGATCCGGACGACCGGACCGACCACGCCTGCCAGGGCTTCCAGCGCGGCGATCGCGTCGTTCATGTGCTGTTCCAGCACACGGTGAGTCAGCAGGATCATCGGCACCAGACCGTCATGCTCTTCGACTTCTTTCTGCATGATCGATTCGATGTTGATGCCACGCTCCGACAGGATGCTCGCGACCTGGGCCAGTACGCCCGGATGGTCTTTCGCCTGAATGCGCAGGTAGTAAGCACTTTCGCACGCTTCGATCGGCAGGATCGGGTGCGCCGACAACGAATCCGGCTGGAAGGCCAGGTGCGGCACACGGTTTTCCGGGTCGGAGGTCATGGCGCGAACCACGTCCACCAGGTCGGCGATCACCGACGAAGCCGTCGGCTCCATGCCGGCGCCCGCGCCGTAGAACAGGGTCGAACCGGCCGCATCACCGTTGACCATCACCGCGTTCATCACGCCGTTGACGTTGGCGATCAAACGATCGGCCGGGATCAACGTGGGGTGCACGCGCAACTCGATACCGGACGCGGTGCTGCGAGCGACGCCGAGGTGCTTGATGCGATAACCCAGCGCTTCGGCGTAGTTCACGTCAGCGGTGGTCAGCTTGGTGATGCCTTCGGTGTAAGCCTTGTCGAACTGCAGCGGGATGCCGAAGGCGATGGAGGCCAGGATCGTCAGCTTGTGGGCCGCGTCGATGCCTTCAACGTCGAAGGTCGGATCGGCTTCGGCGTAACCCAGGGCTTGCGCCTCGGCGAGTACGTCTTCGAAGGTGCGACCCTTCTCGCGCATTTCGGTGAGGATGAAGTTGCCGGTGCCGTTGATGATCCCGGCGACCCAGTTGATGCGGTTGGCGGACAGGCCTTCACGGATCGCCTTGATCACCGGAATGCCACCGGCCACAGCCGCTTCGAACGCCACGATCACGCCTTTCTCACGTGCCTTGGCGAAAATCTCATTACCGTGAACGGCGATCAGTGCCTTGTTCGCGGTGACCACATGCTTGCCATTCTCGATGGCCTTGAGTACCAGCTCGCGGGCAACGGTGTAGCCGCCCATCAGCTCTATAACGATGTCGATCTCAGGGTTCGTGGCCACTTCGAAGACATCGTTGGTAATCGCAATACCGGTCGTTTGGAACTGAGGCTTTGGCGTGCGCATGGCAATTTGTGCCACTTCGATTCCACGCCCGGCACGACGAGCAATTTCCTCGGCGTTGCGCTGAAGTACGTTGAAGGTACCGCCACCGACGGTCCCTAACCCACAGATGCCTACTTTGACCGGTTTCACTGTGAACTCCCCATAAAACGGCCGACTCAAGGCCGGCCGTGAAAACAGCCGCATGCTCGCGGCTCTCTATTAATGGCCCGGCAAATGGTGCCGCCGGACCATGATCGTCAAAGGCTGGCCGTGACGATGCGAATTATTTCGCGCCCAGCGCCAGTTTGGCGACTTGTGGCGCAGGCTGGTAGCCCGGAATGACCTGACCGTCAGCCAAAACGATGGCCGGTGTGCCGTTCACGCCGATCGACTGACCGAGGGCGAACTGCTTGGAAACCGGGTTATCACACTTGGCGGCCTTGATTTCCTTGCCGTCGACCATTTTGTCCATGGCAGCTTTCTTGTCTTTCGAGCACCAGACCGCTTGCAACTGTTCGTCACCCGGCGAGCCCAGGCCCTGGCGCGGGAACGCGACGTAACGCACTTCGATGCCGCGCTTGTTCAGCTCAGGCACTTCGGCATGCAGTTTGTGGCAGTACGGGCAGGTGGTGTCGGTGAACACGGTGATGTGCGATTTGGTTTCGCCGATCGCCGGGTAGACCACGGTTTCTGCAACCGGGATGGCGTTGACCAGTTTGGACACGCCCAGGCGTTCGGTCTTCTCGGTCAGGTTGACCGGCTTGCCGTCCTTGAGCTGGAACAGGTAGCCCTGCACCACGTATTGGCCGTCGGCGCTGGCGTAGAGCACGCGGCTGCCTTGCAGTTTGACTTCATACAGGCCCGGCAACGGACTGGCGGAGATGCTTTCTACCGGTACTTCCAGCTGGAGATTTTCCAGGCTTTTACGAATGGCTTTGTCGGCCGCGTCATCGGCGACGGCAAAGGTACTGACCAACGCAATGGCTGCGGCGGCGAAAATCTGGGTCAGACGCATGAGAACTCCTGAAGGCGGACAAATGGGACGATCAGAACGCCCGTGCCGAAACACCGGGTCATAACCGCCCATCGTGCAAACCGGCAAAGCCTACCACATAAGGCTCCTGTGGCCGAATGCGCCTGACGCAACACACATAATGGTGCGCATCTGATAACACGTGTTGTGGCGAGGGAGCTTGCTCCCGCTCGACTGCGCAGCAGTCGTAAGACAGGCACCTCGATTTTCCTGATTAGCCGTGGTCCATAGTTTTGGGGTCGCTTCGCGCCCCAGCGGGAGCAAGCGCCCTCGCCACCGGTGATTTGTTCCATCCGTCAGCCGCGCGGGTGGTGTTTGGCGTGCAAGTCCTGCAAGCGTGCGCGGGCGACGTGGGTGTAGATCTGGGTGGTCGACAGGTCGCTGTGGCCGAGCAGCATTTGCACCACCCGAAGGTCGGCGCCGTGGTTGAGCAGGTGCGTGGCGAACGCATGGCGCAAGGTATGCGGCGACAGCGACTTGCCGATCCCGGCGACCTTGGCCTGGTGCTTGATGCGATGCCAGAAGGTCTGGCGGGTCATCTGCTCACCGCGCTGGCTGGGGAACATGACATCGCTGGGACGCCCGCCGAGCAGTTCCTGGCGGCCATCGCGCATGTATCGCTCGACCCAGACAATCGCCTCCTCGCCCATCGGAACCAGGCGCTCCTTACTGCCTTTGCCCATGACCCGCAGCACGCCTTGACGCAGATTGACCTGCTCCAGCGTCAGGCTGATCAACTCCGTCACCCGCAAGCCGCACGCATAAAGCACTTCGAGCATGGCGCGGTCCCGCTGACCGATAGCTTCGCTCAAGTCCGGCGCCTTCAGCAGCGCTTCCACGTCTGCTTCCGACAGAGACTTAGGCAAAGGCCTACCGAGTTGGGGCATATCGACGCGCAAGGTCGGATCGACCGCGATCAGCTTTTCCCTGAGTAGATAACGATAAAACCCACGCACTCCGGAGAGGAATCGCGCCGTCGAACGGGGTTTGTAGTTTTGTTCCAGACGCCAGGCCAGGTGATCGAGGATCAACTCGCGGCCGGCGCTGATCAGCTCCAGACCCTTTTCCTGCAACCAGCCATTGAACAAGGCCAGGTCGCTGCGATAGGCATCGCGAGTGTTATCGGAAAGACCTTTTTCCAGCCACAGCGCGTCGAGGAATTGGTCTATCAATGGATGATCGATGGCGGGCATATAAGCTCAGGCAAGACCGACAGTACGGTCACGAAAGATAAATCGCAGGCAACAAAAAAGCAGCCCGTAGGCTGCTTTTTTCTGCATCGGAAGCTGGACTTAAGCCAGTTTTTCCTTGATGCGAGCTGCTTTACCGGACAGGTCACGCAGGTAGTACAGCTTGGCTTTACGTACGTCACCGCGACGTTTAACGGCCATGCTGTCGATTTGCGGGCTGTAGGTCTGGAAAGTACGCTCTACGCCAACACCGTTGGAGATTTTACGAACGGTGAAAGCACTGTTTACGCCGCGGTTACGCTTGGCGATAACAACACCTTCGAACGCTTGCAGACGCGAACGGTCGCCTTCCTTCACTTTCACCTGAACGACAATGGTGTCGCCCGGGGCAAAGGTAGGGATCTCTTTGGTCATCTGCTCTGCTTCGAGTGCAAGGATGATTTTGTTAGTCATGCTGTGCTCCTAAGGTAGATCGTCGGATCTACCATCGATACGTTGTTAACTATCGTCCCGCTCGCGGATGTATTCCTCGAGCAGCTTCTTCTCTTCTCCAGAAAGCGAGCGGCTTTCCAGAAGATCGGCGCGTCGTTCAAAGGTCCTACCAAGGGACTGCTGTAAACGCCAACGCCGGATATGCGCGTGATTGCCACTTAGCAACACGTCGGGAACACGCTGATCCGCATACACCTCCGGTCGGGTGTAGTGCGGGCAATCCAGCAAACCATCCGTAAAGGAATCTTCCTCGGCGGAGTCCGCATGCCCTAAAGCTCCAGGCAGCAGTCGTGTAACCGCATCGATCAGGACCATCGCCGGCAGCTCGCCGCCAGACAGTACATAGTCGCCAATCGACCACTCTTCATCGACATGAGCTTCAATAAAACGCTCGTCAATGCCTTCATAGCGGCCGGCAATCAGGATCAATGCATCCAGATTCGCCAACTCGCGTACCGCCGACTGAGTCAGTTGACGGCCTTGGGGGGACAGGTAAATCACCTTCGCCGCCTCCCCGGCTGCTGCCTTGGCCTGAACCAGAGCATCTTCCAGGGGCTTGATCTTCATCACCATGCCCGGACCACCGCCAAATGGGCGATCGTCCACAGTGTGATGCCGATCCGTCGTGTAGTCTCGCGGATTCCAACAGGTGAGCTGCAACAGCCCCTGTTTCACCGCACGACTGGTGATGCCGTACTCGCTGATGGCGGAGAACATCTCGGGAAACAAACTGATCACTTCTACGCGCAAGTTAGCCACGCTTAGAAGTCCGCATCCCATTCCACCTTCATCTCGCCTGCGGCAAGGTCAACGGCCAACACGCATTGCTCCGTATAGGGCAACAGGCGTTCGCGATCATCCAGGCTGCCAGCGCAAGGCTTGACCACCATTACATCATTGGCGCCGGTTTCCAGAAGATGATCGATTTTCCCGAGCAATTGCCCGAGTTGATCAATAACCTTCAGACCTTCCAGCTGGTACCAGTAGTACTCGCCGTCGGTCAATTCAGGGAACAGGTTGCGCGGCACGCAGATCTCATAACCGGCCAGAAGACGAGCTTCTTCACGATCATCAAGACCCTTGAGCTTTGCGACCAGGAACTTGTCGTTCCCACGTCCGCTGACCAGCTCGACCTGTTTCACATTGCCTTCGCGCTTGAGCGTCCAGGTTTTGTACTGCAACAGGTTTTCAGTCGGATCAGTAAAGGAATAAACCTTCACTTCGCCGCGAACGCCATGAACAGAATAAATCTTGCCGATAACGATCAAATCATCAGCAATGGCAGGCGTCGCGTTCATATTGCTCAGGCCGCAGCCTTAGATGCATCCTTCAACAACTGAGCAACACGCTCAGAAGGTTGTGCACCAACGCTCAGCCAGTAGGCTACGCGCTCTTGGTTCACGGACAGACGGACTTCTTGACCACGAGCAACAGGGTTGAAGAAACCAACCTGTTCCTTGTGCGAACCGTCGCGCGGGTTGCGGCTGTCGGTTACGGTCAAGTGGTAAAACGGGCGCTTTTTGGAGCCGCCAAGGGCAAGACGGATTGTTAGCATGTGAACATCGTTCCTGTAGTCGGTGCTGCAAATCTAAAGGCACAGCGGGCATAGGTGCCCGAAAGGCCGCATATTCTAAGGAATATCCGGACTTTTGCAAATGACTTTTTCCGGCGGCCTTCCGGTCGCCATCAAGATTTGCTATAGAGCCGTCGTTGAAAACGGCCAGTCAGCTCCCGCCAAGTGCGGGTTTGCTGGAGATCCCACTTCCGTGTGGGCTGCGCAAGAGCAAGCCCTTGCGCGAATTCTTTACATTTTCGGCATGCCGCCGCCGGGCAACATTCCGCCCATACCGCGCATCATTTTGGCCATTCCGCCTTTGGCGGAGAATTTCTTCATCATCTTCTGCATCTGCTTGTGCTGCTTGATCAAGCGACCGATGTCCTGCACCTGGGTGCCGGAACCCATGGCGATCCGGCGTTTGCGCGAACCGCTGATCAGCTCAGGGTCGCGGCGCTCGGCCGGGGTCATGGAATTGATGATGGCTTCCATCTGCTTGAATTGTTTCTCTGCCGCGCCCTGGGCATTGCCCATCTGCGCCAGATTGACGCCGCCGATGTTCGGCAGTTTGTCCATGAGGCCACCGAGGCCGCCCATGTTCTTCATCTGTTGCAACTGATCGCGGAAGTCTTCGAGGTCGAAGCCCTTGCCCTTCTTCAGCTTCTTGGCCAGTTTGTCGGCCTTGTCCTTGTCGAGGGTCGCTTCCGCCTGCTCGATCAGACTGAGCACATCGCCCATGCCGAGGATGCGCGAAGCAATACGCTCAGGGTGGAACGGTTCGAGCGCATCGCTCTTCTCGCCCATACCGATGAACTTGATCGGCCTGCCGGTGATGGCGCGAACCGACAGTGCGGCACCGCCACGGGCGTCGCCGTCGACCTTGGTCAGGATCACACCGGTCAGCGGCAAGGCGTCGCCGAAGGCCTTGGCCGTGTTGGCGGCGTCCTGGCCGGTCATGGCGTCGACCACGAACAGGGTTTCGACCGGGTTGATCGCGGCGTGCAAGGCCTTGATCTCGCCCATCATCTCTTCGTCGATGTGCAGACGACCGGCGGTATCGACGATGACCACATCAATAAACTTGAGCTTTGCTTCTTTTATAGCCGCTCGCGCGATGTCGACCGGCTTCTGGCTCAGGTCGGACGGGAAGAAGGTGACGCCAACTTCACCGGCGAGCATTTCCAGCTGCTTGATCGCCGCCGGACGGTAAACGTCCGCGGACACGACCATGACCGACTTCTTCTTGCGCTCCTTAAGGAAACGCGCGAGTTTGCCGGCAGTGGTGGTTTTACCCGCACCCTGCAAACCGGCCATCAGGACCACGGCCGGTGGAACGGCGCTCAGGTTCAAGTCTTCGTTGGCGGCGCCCATCAGGCTTTCGAGTTCGGCCTGGACGATCTTCACGAAGGCCTGGCCCGGCGTCAGGCTGCGAGACACCTCGGTGCCGACGGCGCGCTCCTTGACCGAATTGACGAAGTCTTTCACCACCGGCAAGGCGACGTCGGCTTCGAGCAACGCCATGCGCACTTCGCGCAGGGTGTCTTTGATGTTGTCCTCGGTCAGCTTGGCCTTGCCGGTGACATGGCGCAGCGTCTGCGAGAGACGGTCGGTTAAGTTTTCAAACATTGCGCGATCCTTTCAGGCCCTGTGTAGACCGGGATAATGGCGGCCCAGACCGGAATAAACATGTGCTCGGCGAGCCTGCGGCGTGGGCAGGTCGCGGATTATAGCGAAGACTGCGTCTGGCGGACACCTCGTCGTCAGGTTGCATGGTCTTTCGTGCTGCGGGAGTTCTATGCCAAACTCAGCGCCTTTCGGGCTTGCCTAACAGGATTTATGCTCCCCTTGTCACCCAGTATGCTGACTACCCTCGCCGCCGCCTGCTTATACGCCGCTGCGACTATCTATCAAGGCACTCGCCTGGCCACTGGTGCCAAGGCGAACAAACGCCTGCTGGTCACGCTTGGCGTGCTTGCCGTGCTGGCTCACAGTGCCAGCCTGTTCGCCCACCTGCTGACACCGATCGGCCTGGGACTGGACTTTTTCAGCGCCGCCAGCCTGATTGCGGCGGCGGTCATCGCCCTGACCCTGCTGGCCTGTTCGCGGATCCCGGTGGAAAACCTGCTTATATTGCTGTTCCCGCTCGGTGCCGCCACGGTGCTGCTGGCGCAGTTCGCCCCTGCCGGCACGGTGCAGGTCATCGACGAAGAGCCGGGCATTCTCGCGCACATCCTGCTGTCGATCCTCGCTTACGGCATGTTCACCATCGCGATGTTTCAAGCCTTGCTGCTGCTGGTGCAAGACCATCAGCTCAAGCACAAACACCCGTCGGGCCTGATCAAGAACTTCCCGCCGCTGCAAACCATGGAAAGCCTGTTGTTCGGCTTCCTCTGGGCCGGCTGGACACTGCTGTCGTTATCGCTGCTCTCTGGCTGGCTGTTTGTCGACAACCTGTTTGCCCAGCATCTGGTGCACAAAACCTTGCTGGCTTGCCTGGCCTGGATCGTCTTCAGCGTGCTGCTATGGGGCCGTAACCGCCTCGGCTGGCGCGGACACAAGGCCATTCGCTGGACCCTCGCCGGTTTCTGCCTGCTGATGCTGGCGTACTTCGGCAGTAAGCTGGTCCGTGAATACATCCTGCACATCTGACGGGCGGCATTAATGGACGACTTGCCCAAAGGGCCGATGCTCGCGGTATTGGCCCTGCTGATTTTATGGTCGGGGCTGTTTACCGCCATCGAATCCGCACAACAGCACTTGCTGGCCCAGCGCACCGCCTCGCGTTCCAGCGACAAACCGGTCGCGAAGCTCAGCTTCCCGCTCAACAGCCTGATCTTCTGCAATACCCTGTGCCGCGCACTGGCAGTGGTCATCAGCACCTTGCTGGCGATCTTCATCTGGGCGGAAAACGGCCCGTGGATTGCCTGCCTGGGCGCCGGGATCGCACTGCTGGTGTTCGCCGACTACCTGCCGCGCGCCCTCGCCGTGCGCTATCCCGACGCCGTCCTGGCCCTGGGCAACACGCTGCTCGGTGCGCCGCTGAAAATCATCTACCCGGCCGCCTGGCTGCTCAATGGCTTCACCCGGCTGCTGATGCGACCGTTTGCCCGCAAGGTCAAGGTGGTGCAACAGAGCGAAGACGAGAGCCCCGGCGAGCGCAAGGACGATCACGAAGCCGTCTGCCGCCCTCACCCGCTGACGGGCATCCACGCGCTCGACAACATCACGGTCAACGACATTCTGGTGCCGCGAAGTGACGTCGACGGGATCAATCTCGACGACTCCCTCGCAGAGATCGTCGAGCAACTGCGCAACAACAAGCGCACCCGCCTGCCGGTGTTTCACAGCGACATCAATCAGGTCGAAGCCGTGCTCAATACCCGGCAGATCCGCCACTTGCTACCCGATGCGAGCCTGACCCTGGAAGCGTTGCTGGCCGCCAGCCACGAACCGTACTTCGTGCCGGAAAGCACGCCGTTGCAACTGCAACTCTTGAATTTCCACAAACAGCAGCGGCGCCTGGGCATGGTGGTCGACGAGTACGGCGAAGTACTTGGCATCGTGACCCTGGAAGACATTCTCGAAGAAATCGTCGGCGAATTCGAAAGTCAGCACAGCCTGGACAACCCGCACATCCACCCGCAGGCCGATGGCCGACTGATGATCGAAGGTGCGGCGTCGATTCGCGAATTGAACAAGAGCCTGGGCTGGCACCTGCCCAGCGACGGCCCGAAAACCCTGAACGGCTTGGTGACCGAGGCACTGGAGACCATTCCAGAAAGTGCGGTATGCCTGAAGATCGGGCGTTATCGGCTGGAAATTCTGGAGACGGAAGACAATCGGGTTACTCAGGTTTTGATCTGGCATACCAGCTCCGTTCCGACAGTGATTTGATGTCGGACACATAACACCGTGGCGAGAGGCTTGTCGGAACGCCCCCTCGCCACAAAGACCTCGCCAATCCCAAGCCCCTTGTTAGATCGTTAGCCACCTTCCTATAATCGAATCCGCTTACCCAAGCCCCGGCCGAACCACGTGCTTACCCCGCACGCAGCAGGTTCCGGCCAGACCATCGGCACTTTCCGCACCACACCGACGACTGTTCCTACCTTGAACAGCGGCCGCGCCTCACTCCCACATCCCTGGGTGTTCGACCATAATAATTCGCTCCACTGGGGCACATGACTGTCAGGGATAACCGCATGACGACCAGCACGACTTATAGCGACGCGCCTACCCAACCGACGAACTCCGCCACCCGCGTGGCCACGGCGAGTTTTATCGGCACCGCCATCGAGTTTTACGACTTCTACGTCTATGCCACCGCTGCGGCGCTGGTGATCGGTCCGGTGTTCTTTCCGCAGACCTCCGGCACCGCCCAGATGCTGTCGGCGTTCCTCACCTTCGGCATCGCATTCCTCGCCCGCCCCTTGGGATCGGCGCTGTTTGGGCACTTCGGTGACCGCATCGGGCGCAAATCGACATTGGTCGCTTCGCTGCTATTGATGGGTGTGTGCACCACGTTGATCGGCGTATTGCCGGGCTATGACAGCATCGGAGCCTGGGCGCCGATCCTGCTCTGCGTGCTGCGGTTCGGCCAAGGCCTTGGGCTGGGCGGCGAATGGGGCGGTGCGGCCCTGCTGGCGACGGAGAATGCGCCCAAAGGCAAGCGCGCCTGGTTCGGCATGTTCCCGCAGCTCGGCCCCTCGATTGGCTTTCTGGCGGCTAACGGTCTGTTCCTGACGCTCGCCATGACCCTGAATGACGAGCAGTTCCGCTCTTGGGGCTGGCGGATTCCGTTCCTGCTCAGCGCCGCACTGGTGATGGTGGGCCTGTATGTGCGCCTCAAACTCCACGAAACCCCGGTGTTTGCCAACGCCATGGCACGTCAGGAGCGAGTGAAGATCCCGCTGGTCGAGCTGTTCAGCCAGTACTGGGTACCGATGTTGCTGGGGGCAGGGTCGATGGTCGTGTGCTACGCGCTGTTCTACATCTCGACGGTGTTTTCATTGAGTTACGGCGTGTCGACACTCGGCTACAGCCGCGAAACCTTCCTTGGGCTGCTGTGCTTCGCCGTCCTGTTCATGGCCGCCGCCACGCCGTTGTCCGCCTGGGCCAGCGACCGCTACGGGCGCAAACCGGTGCTGATCATTGGCGGCGTCTTGGCGATCCTGTCGGGATTCTTGATGGAACCGCTGCTGACCCAAGGCTCGACCTGGGGCGTGGCGCTGTTCCTGTGCATCGAGCTGTTTCTGATGGGCGTGACGTTTGCACCGATGGGCGCGTTGCTGCCGGAGCTGTTTCCAACGCATGTGCGGTATACCGGCGCGTCCGCAGCCTACAACCTGGGCGGAATCGTCGGGGCCTCGGCGGCGCCGTTTTTCGCGCAGAAACTGGTGGCGATGGGCGGTCTGAGTTATGTCGGAGGGTATGTGTCTGGGGCGGCGGTGCTGAGTTTGATTGCGGTGCTATGCCTGAAGGAGACGCGACATAACGATTTGAATCGGGTGACCTGAAGCAGAAGCATCGCCAGCAGGCTGGCTCCCCCATGGAAATTGGGTGTACACAAAATCTGTGACCAACCAATATCCCTGTGGGAGCTAGCCTGCCGCGCCTCGGTTTACAGCTCTACCACGACTGCCTGAGAAGCACGGGTTGCCTTGGCACGAGCCGCTTCGATCGACTCATCCCGCGCCAACGCCACGCCCATCCGGCGCTGGCCATTGACCTCTGGTTTGCCAAACAGGCGCAGCGCCGTATCCGGTTCGCTCAACGCAGCACCGAGGTTGGCGAACGCAGTTTGGGTCGACTGCCCTTCCACCAGAATCACCGCCGACGCCGATGGCCCGAACTGGCGAATCAACGGAATCGGCAGGCCCAGGATCGCCCGTGCGTGCAGCGCGAACTGCGACAGGTCCTGGGAAATCAGGGTGACCAGACCGGTGTCATGCGGGCGCGGCGACACTTCGCTGAACCACACCTGATCACCTTTGATGAACAGCTCGACACCAAACAGGCCACGACCGCCCAGTGCTTCGGTGACGGCTTTGGCAACGCGCTCGGATTCGGCCAGGGCAATCGGGCTCATGGCTTGTGGCTGCCAGGATTCCTGATAGTCGCCCTTCTCCTGCCGGTGACCGACGGGTGCGCAGAAGGTCGTGCCGCCGACGTGACGCACGGTCAACAGAGTGATTTCGTAGTCGAAGTCGATAAAGCCTTCGATGATCACGCGACCTTTACCGGCGCGGCCACCTTCCTGAGCGTAATCCCAAGCGGATTTCACGTCATCGGCGCTGCGCAGCAGGCTCTGGCCTTTGCCCGACGAACTCATCACTGGCTTGACCACGCACGGGAAGCCCAGATCCTGGACGGCCTTGCTGTAGTCCTCGAAAGTGTCGGCGAAATGGTACGGCGAGGTCGGCAGGTCCAGCTCTTCGGCAGCCAGGCGACGGATGCCCTCACGGTTCATGGTCAGCTGCGCGGCGCGAGCGGTCGGGATCACGGTGAAGCCTTCGGCTTCCAGCTCCACGAGGGTCGCGGTGGCGATGGCTTCGATTTCCGGCACGATGAAGTGCGGCTTTTCGGCTTCGATCACGGCACGCAGGGCGGCGCCGTCGAGCATGTTGATAACGTGGCTGCGATGCGCAACTTGCATGGCCGGCGCGTTGGCGTAACGGTCGACGGCAATCACTTCAACGCCCAGGCGTTGCAGCTCGATTACCACTTCCTTGCCCAACTCACCACAGCCACACAGCAATACGCGGGTCGCGGTTGGCGACAATGGAGTTCCGATACGGGTCATCTCAGGTCCTCAAGAAGCGGATCATCGAGGGTCGCGGCGCCTGGCGCGCTTCCCATGGGGAGAAAGCGCGGCATTTTACATGAACCGCAAGGTTTGGCTTCAGCTGGCAACAGCCTGTTTGCGCAAGCGCCAGGCCATGATCAGCCACACGACCGTCACGCCGGCGAACTTCGAGCCCATGGCGGTAAGGATTACGGCCGGGGTGAAAGCATCGATCATGCCGAAGAAGATGAAGGTGTCGAGGGGAATGCTCAGGGCCGAACTTATCCACAGGCGATCGTGCAACGGACGCTTGGTGATGCTGAACACCAGCCAGTCGATGCATTCGGACACCGCGAAGGCCGTGGCGCTGGCCAGCGCGATGGACGGATCGGAGGTGACATAGGACAGGACCAACGCTGCGAGCATCGCCGCGATCGCGCCGTGGCCGAAGCGGGTTTGCACCATGTCGCGCAGGACAAACACCAACCCGCCCCAGGCCGACCAGATGATGTCCAGGTGCGGGGCGGTGGAGAAGGCGTAGTTGATCAGCACGACGCTGCTGATATAGGCGATCAGGAAGAACATGAGGTGGCGGGATACCTGTCAATTTGGCGCACAGATTACCATCTCGGCTTTACAAATAACCTGTGGCGAGGGCGCTTGCTCCCGCTGGGTCGCGCAGCGGCCCTGAAGTCAGGGGGCGCGGTGTGTCAGGTTGAATGTGTTTGTCAGCTATGTGGCTGCTTCGCAGCCCGGCGGGAGCAAGCGCCCTCGCCAAAAAAACCTCATCAGCCACAAAAGCTCACAAGGCTCAGGAATCGGATCTGGAAGGCAACATCCAGATCAACCCGCTCGACTTGGCCCGCTCATGGCACAGCCCCAAAACCCTGCGGCGTTCTTCGTTGTCCATGCGACTCCAGCGCGTGATTTCTTCGACCGTGCGCTGACACCCGGTGCAAATATCATCTTCGTCCAACGCGCAGATGTTCACGCATGGCGAGAGGACCGGTCGTTCGGTGGCGTTCATTCTTCCTGCTCGACCAGATCACGGGCGTAACGCTGCGAATTGTGCACATAGTGCGCGGCGCTGGCCTCCAGCATTTTCTTTTGCTGCTCGGTCAGTTCACGCACTACTTTGCCGGGCGAGCCCATGACCAGCGAACCGTCGGGAATCTCTTTGCCCTCGCCGATCAGCGAGTTGGCGCCGATGATGCAGTTCTTGCCGATTTTCGCGCCGTTGAGAATCACTGCATTAATACCGATCAGGCTGTAATCGCCCACGGTGCAGCCGTGAAGCATCGCGTTGTGGCCAATGGTCACGCCGGTGCCGATGGTCAGCGGGTAGCCCATGTCCGTGTGCATCACCGTGCCGTCCTGGACGTTGCTGTTCTTGCCAATCAGGATCAATTCGTTGTCGCCACGCAACACGGCGTTGAACCAGACGTTGGCGCCCTCTTCCAGTTTGACCTTGCCCACCAGCACGGCATTGGGTGCAACCCAGCTCTGCGGATGGGTTTCGACGCGGGCATCGCCCAGGCGATATTTCATCTTGTTGTCCTCAAGGCTCAGGCAGCCGCGGTTCACGCCATACGAACGATGGCTTCAAGTATTGATAAAGCTTTTGGGCGGGTGGTGCAGGCTGATGTCGGCGTCATAGAGCAGGTTGATCAACTCGACAATCATGATTGCCGTCAGGCCCCAGATTTTATACTCGCCGTAACGATAACTCGGCACGTACCAACTGCGCCCCTGGTAATCGATGCGGTGGGTGTGTTCCCTTGGGTCCTCACGGAAAAACTCCAGAGGCACACTGAACACGGCGGCGATCTCGGCATCGTTGGCCAGGTACTCGACAAAACCCGGAATCACTCCGACATACGGCGTGACCTTGATGCCATGCAGGGAGATCAACGGGCTCAGCGGGCCGATCACCTCGACCAGCCCCGGTGGCAAGCCGATTTCTTCTTCAGCCTCCCGTAGCGCGGTGAAAATAAGATCCGGGTCTTCGGGGTCGCGCCGCCCACCCGGGAAGGCGACTTCACCGCCATGGGTCGAGAGCCCGCTGGCGCGCAGGGTCAGAACCAGCTCCGGTTCGTCACTACGGGTGATGGGTACCAATACCGCGGCTTCGGGGAAACGTTTGTCGGTTTCCATTGTGCGTGGGGTGTGGTTGCTTACTCGATGCAGTAGCTCGTCCAGCATGAGTCTTCTCGATCTGTTGGCCGTAGGGTCTGTTGACGTTTGCTGACGAACCGCGTTGCGCGCCAACGCAGTTCGTCAGCAAACGTCAACAGACCCTATGCATCATGCACCAATCGAACCGGCCGCCCAACCCCATAACCACTGCATGTCGCTAAACGACAACTTGCCGACAGACACCGCCGCACGCCAAGATAGGCGCAGCATTCAGGAACCCCAGCATGAAATTTTGCAGTCAGTGCGGTAACCCGGTCACCCAACGCATTCCCGAAGGCGACTCGCGCCTGCGTTTTGTCTGTGACAGCTGTCAAGCGATTCACTATCAGAACCCCAATATCGTCGCCGGCTGCGTGGCGACCTGGGGCTCGAAAGTGTTGCTGTGCCGACGCGCCATCGAGCCTCGGCTCGGTTACTGGACCCTGCCCGCCGGTTTCATGGAAAACGGTGAAACCATCGAGCAGGCGGCCATTCGCGAGACCGCCGAGGAAGCCTGTGCGCGGGTGCGCAACCTGAGCATCTATACGTTGATCGACGTGCCGCACATCAGTCAGGTGCATGTGTTCTTTCGCGCGGAGCTGGTGGACCCGGATTTTTCTGCCGGCCCCGAAAGCCTGGAAGTGCAGCTTTTCGACGAAGCCGACATCCCGTGGTCCGAGTTGGCTTTCCGCACGGTGGGTCGTACCTTAGAATGCTTCTTCGCTGACCGGCGGACCGAGGTCTACCCCGTGCGGTCCGAGTCGATCCCGCCGCTTGCTCAGCCTGCCATCACCTAAAGCTCCTGGCTCCAGAATCACCTATAACTAAATAGTCGCGACACCTTTCAGGGATATCGTTTCAATGCGCTGGTTGCTTGCCGTGGTTTGCTTGTCGTTCGTCACTCTGTCACAGGCTTCCGTTGCGGAAACCCTGAACGGCAAAGTCATCGAAAAAGTTTTGGTGCTCAAATCCGCCCACCAATTGCAATTGATCAATGACGGCAAGCCGCTCAAGACCTATCGCATTTCCCTGGGCAGAAATCCGAAAGGCCAAAAACTGATGGAAGGCGATAGACGCACGCCTGAAGGTTTTTACTGGCTGGACTGGCGCAAGGTCAGCGATAAATTCAATCTGTCGATGCACATCTCCTACCCCAACATCAGCGACGCTGCCCGCGCCCGGCGTGAAGGCGTCGATCCGGGTAGCATGATCATGATCCATGGCACACCAGATACCGAAGAAAACCCGGAAGACCTGTTCCACACCCTGGACTGGACCGACGGCTGCATTGCCATGCGCAACATGGACATGCGTGAGGTCTGGGGCCTGGTGCCGGATGGCACGATGATCGAGATTCGGCCGTAACCCCCTTTACCTGTGGCGAGGGAGCTTGCTCCCGCTGGGCTGCGAAGCGGCCCCAAAAAATGACCTGACACCGCATTCGCTGATTTCAGGACTGCTTCGCAGCCCAACGGGAGCAAGCTCCCTCGCCACAAAAGCACCGAGTCCTTCTTCTTAGCGCTACCTTCGGTCGCTCCTCGAAAAATAAATTCAAAAGATCGCAGCCTGCAGTAATGACTGCCGGGAAGATACCAATCTCCCCGGCAAGCGTTACCCCAGGCTGCGATCTTTGCGCTCAAAACCCCCACCTCTAATACCACTTGATACCAAACCCCATTTCCCGCACTCAACAGGGCCGCCTTTCCCACGCCAACGGCAAAGTACTGGCATTGACATGGTATTCAAGTGGTATTAATTTTCGGCCATTCGCGGAACACAACACTCCAACATCCGCATCGGACATCCCTGACATGAATGACCTCCAGGCCCTACGCCCTGACGACACCCAGCCCACGCCCCTCTACCTGCAACTGGCGCGCAATCTGGAAGCGGCGATCCATGCCGGGCAGTGGAAAGCCGAGCAGGCCATGCCTTCGGAGCGCAACCTCAGCGAGCTGCTGGGCATCTCCCGCGTCACTGCCCGCAAGGCACTGGAAGTCTTGTTCGAACAGGGTCTGATCCGCCGCAACCAAGGCTCCGGCACGTTCATCACGCCGCGCCTGGAACAACCGCTGTCGCGCCTCTCGGGTTTCAGCGAGATGCTGCGCCTCAAGGGCTTCGTTCCCGGCTCGCAATGGCTGGAACGCGAGATCACCCCGCCGACCCACGAAGAACTGATCCGCCTCGGCCTCTCGCCCAACGACAAGGTCGCGCGGCTCAAACGTCTGCGCAAAGCCGACGACACGGTGATGGCGATCGAGATGAGCACCCTGCCCGCCTCGATCATTCCCAAGCCGCAAGCGGTGGGCGATTCGCTCTACGAATACCTCGACGGCATCGGCAAACCGATCGTCCGCGCCTTGCAGCACATCCAGGCGATCAACGCCTCGGACGAATTCGCCGCCCTCGTCGGCATCGCCCCCGGCACCGCCATGCTGCTGATGACCCGGGTCGGCTACCTGGAAGACAACACGCCAATCGAAGTCACCGACACCTACTGCCGCAACGACTACTACGACTTTGTTGCAGAGCTTCGTCGCTAACCCGCTTCGCCGCTAAAACCGAGAACCGATCATGTCCGAAGACAACATCCTCACCGCCCACGGCTGGGTTCGCGGCCGGCTGATTCACGAACACGGCAAGGTCGTGTCCATCGAAGGCGTGCCGTGCGATCCGGCTGACAACGACTTGCCCTATCTGCTGCCCGGCTTCATCGACCTGCACGTCCATGGCGGCGGCGGCAAGGACATCATGGAAGGCGCAACCGCCTTCGAAACCATCAGCAAGACCCACGTGCGTTTCGGCACCACGTCGCTGCTGGCGACCACTATGACAGCGCCGCCGGAGGAGATTTCCAGCGTGCTCAAAGCCGTCGGCGAGTTCTGCGAGCAGCGGCCGAAAGGCTGTGCCCGGGTGCTCGGCGTGCACCTGGAAGGCCCGTACATCAACCCTGGCAAACTCGGCGCCCAGCCGAACTTTGCCCACACCGCGCTGATGGCCGAAGTCGAGGACTACCTCACGCTGGCACCGATCCGCGTGATCACCATCGCCCCGGAAATCGCCGGCCACGATGCCTTGATCCGCACCCTCAGTGCGCGCGGTATCCGCATGCAGATCGGCCACACCCTCGGCAGTTATGAGGAAGGCGTCGCCGCGCTGGCGGCCGGCGCCAGCAGTTTCACTCACCTCTACAACGCCATGAGCCCTTTGCATCACCGCGAACCGGGCATCGTCGGCGCGGCGCTGGCCCACGCCAAATACGCGGAGCTGATCCCGGATTTGCTGCACGTGCACCCCGGCGCCATGCGCGTGGCCCTGCGCGCGATCCCGTGCCTGTATTGCGTCACCGATTCCACCGCCGCCGCCGGCATGCCGGACGGCGAATACAAGCTCGGCAGCCACACGGTCACCAAATGCCTGGGCGGCGTGCGCTTGCCCGACGGCACCCTGGCCGGCAGCACACTGACCATGGATCAGGCCCTGCGCAACCTGGTGAAAATCGGTCTGCCGATCGCCGAGGCGTCGCAACGTCTTTCGCAATTCCCCGCCGATTACCTCGGCCTCGAAGAACGCGGCCGCCTGCAACCCGGCAGCTGGGCCGACTGCGTGCGGCTGGATCGCTCACTCACACTCACCGCCGTCATGGTCGAAGGAGAAGACATTGACTTCAAAAATGCTTGAAGAGGCGCTGTCCTCGTTCGAGGCCGTGCAAGCCCAACTGCAGCAACTCGACCCGCAGATGATCGAGATCGCCGGGCGCCTGCGCCGTCAGCCGCCGCAAGTCGTGATGACCGTCGCTCGCGGCAGTTCAGACCATGCCGCCAGTTACTTCGCCTACCTGACCATGCAGCAACTGGGCTACCCGGTGGCGTCGCTGCCGATGTCGGTGGTGACCATGCTGCAAGCACCATTGAAGGTCAGCGGCCAAGTGGCGTTCGCGTTCTCGCAGTCGGGGCAAAGTCCGGATCTGGTGAACAGCCTGCGCCTGTTACGCAAACGCGGGGCCCTGAGCATTGCCCTGGTCAACGCCGAAAGCTCGCCGCTGGAAGCCGCGTGCGAATTCAGCCTGCCGCTGTGCGCGGGAACAGAAAGCAGCGTTGCCGCCACCAAGAGTTTCATCGCCACCCTCAGCGCCAGCGCCCGTCTGATCGCCCACTGGAAAGAAGACGTGGAATTGCTCGAAGCCGGCAACGCCTTGCCGGAAGGTCTGCGCGAGGCGGCGCAACAGGATTGGAGCCTGGCCATCGACGCCCTGCGCGATTGCCAACGCTTGATGGTAATCGGCCGCGGTGCCGGTTTTGCCATCGCTCAGGAAGCAGCCCTCAAGTTCAAGGAAACCTCGGCGATCCAGGCCGAAGCCTTCAGCAGCGCCGAAGTGCGTCACGGCCCGATGGCATTGATCGACGAGAACTATCCCTTGCTGATCTTCGCTCCACGGGGTGCCGAGCAGGCCGGTTTGCTGAGCCTTGCTGCCGACATGCGCCAGCGCGGCGCTCGCGTTCTGCTGGCGGCACCAGATGACATTGCCGAACGTGACCTCACGCTGACCCGCGCCGAACACCCGGCCCTGGACCCGATTCTGGCGATCCAGAGTTTCTACGTCATGGCCGCCGGTTTGGCCGTGGCCCGTGGCATGGACCCGGACCAGCCGCGGCATTTGAGCAAAGTGACGCGCACGCACTAAGTCCGCCCCGAACGATATCCTGATGAGACCGAGCCATGCATAACAACAATAAAGAGCTGACCCTCAGCGCCCCGCTCAGCGGTCCGGTGCTCACGCTCGCCAAAGTCCCGGACCCGGTGTTCGCCAGCGGCGCGATGGGCGACGGTATCGCGATCGATCCACTGAACGACACCCTTCACGCCCCCTGCGCCGGCGTCGTGGTGCACGTAGCCCGTAGCGGTCACGCCGTCACCTTGCGTGCCGACAACGGTGCCGAATTGCTCCTGCACCTAGGCCTCGACACCGTCGAGTTGCAGGGCGAAGGCTTCTCTATGCTGGTCAAGGAAGGCGCCCGCGTCAGCAATGGCCAACCGTTGCTGCGCTATGACCTGGACAAGGTCGCGCAGCAGTGCAAAAGCCTGGTCAGCCTGATGATCCTGACCAACAGCCAGGAGTTTCAGGCGCGGCCCATCACGCTGAAATCGGTCAAAGTCGGCGACCCGCTGCTGCACATCATTCGCCGGGCGGCGCCGGGCGCCCAGGCAGAGGCGGACCTTTCGGCTGAAGCGCATTTCGGCCACGTGCGCATCGCTCATCGTGGCGGTCTGCATGCTCGCCCTGCTGCGCTGATTCGTCAGACCGCACAAGGGTTCAAGAGCAAATCGCAGCTGCATTTCGCTGGCAAATCGGCGACCTGTGACAGCTTGATCGGGCTCATGAGCCTGGCCGTCGGCGAGCAGGATGAGGTTCAGGTCAGCTGCCAGGGCCCGGACGCCGAGGCGGCATTGCAAGCGTTGCTGATCGCCTTGTCCACGGCGTTGGCCGAAGACAGCCATGCCGCTGCGCCTGCGCCGATCACCCGACGCACTCGGACTGCCGAAGCGGGTGTGCTGCACGGCGTTTGCGCCGCGCCCGGCCTGGTCGCTGGCCCCTTGTTTCGCTTGAATACCATCAGCCTGCCGGTGGATGCCGGCCACCACGCTCCCGAGTCACAGCTGCACGCCCTCGATACCGCATTGACCGTCGTGCGCGGCGAAATCGAGCACACCCTGGCCCAGGCCAGGAAACACAAAAACACTGACGAAGAAGCGATTTTCACCGCGCACCTCGCCTTGCTCGAAGACCCGGCGCTGCTGGACGCGGCCAACGCCTGCATCGCTCAAGGCATGGCCGCGACGCACGCCTGGAGCCAATCGATCGACGTGCAGTGCGACGTCCTTCAACAACTCGGCAGCGCGTTGCTGGCCGAACGCGCCAACGATCTGCGCGATCTCAAGCAACGGGTGCTGCGCGCCTTGCTCGGCGAAGCCTGGCACTACGACGTGCCGGTCGGCGCCATCGTCGCCGCCCATGAGCTGACGCCGTCGGACTTGCTGCAACTGAGCGAGCAAGGGGTCGCCGGGTTGTGCATGGCCGAGGGTGGCGCGACGTCCCACGTCGCGATTCTGGCGCGGGGTAAAGGTTTGCCGTGCCTGGTGGCGCTGGGTTCGGCGCTGCTGGATCAGGCGCAAGGCCAGGCGGTGGTGCTGGATGCCGACGGTGGTCGGCTCGAATGGGCGCCGACGGCCGAACGCCTGGCCGACGTGCATCAGGCGCAACGCGATCATCAGCAACGCCGTGCGCTTCAACAATCTCAGGCGCACACCCCGGCACTGACACGCGATGGCGTGCACATCGAAATCGCCGCCAATGTCGCGTCCAGCGCAGAAGCGGCCGATGCGCTGGCCAACGGCGCCGATGGCGTCGGTCTGCTGCGCACCGAGTTTCTGTTTGTCGACCGCAACACCGCGCCGGACGAACAGGAGCAACGCCTCGCCTATCAAGCCGTGCTCGACGCCATGGGTGACAAGTCGGTGATCATCCGCACCATCGACGTTGGCGGCGACAAGCAACTCGACTACCTGCCATTGCCGGTCGAAGCCAATCCGGTGCTCGGCTTGCGCGGCATTCGTCTGGCTCAGGTGCGGCCGGAATTGCTCGATCAGCAACTGCGCGCACTGTTGCACGTCAGCCCGCTGTTGCGCTGCCGGATCCTGTTGCCGATGGTGACCGAGGTCGATGAGTTGCTGCACATCCGCCAGCGCCTCGATGCGTTGTGCCTGGAACTCGGGGTAAATGAACGCCCGGAGCTGGGGGTGATGATCGAAGTCCCGGCCGCTGCGCTGCTGGCCGAGCAGCTTGCAGAGCATGCGGACTTCCTGTCCATCGGCACCAACGATTTGTCGCAGTACACCCTGGCGATGGACCGCGACCACGCCGGCCTCGCCTCGCGCGTCGACGCCATGCACCCGGCCCTGCTGCGGCTGATCGCCCAGACCTGCGCCGGCGCGGCGGTGCATAACCGTTGGGTCGGCGTCTGCGGCGCACTCGCGTCCGATCCGCTGGCCACGCCGGTCCTGATCGGCCTGGGCGTCAGCGAGCTGTCGGTCAGCCCGGTGCAGATCGGTGAAATCAAGGATCGCGTGCGCCACCTCGACGCCGCGCAATGCCGAAGCGTCAGCCACGACCTGCTCAAGCTGAGCAGCGCCGGGGCGGTGCGTCACGCCTGTCACCAGCAATGGCCTCTGAGCTGAACAACTACAACACCTCTCAAACAAAAAGAGCACAGGGAGAACCGCCATGTACCAATATTTCATCGAGGGCCTGCAACGTCTCGGCCGCGCGTTGATGCTGCCGATCGCGATCCTGCCGATTGCCGGCCTGTTGCTGCGTCTGGGCGACACCGACCTGCTGAACATCGCCATCATCCATGACGCCGGCCAGGTGATCTTCGCCAACCTGGCGATGATCTTCGCCATCGGCATCGCGGTCGGTTTCGCCAAGGACAACAACGGCACCGCAGGTCTCGCCGGGGTGATTGGTTACCTGGTGATGATCTCCACGCTCAAGGTCCTCGATGCGAGCATCAACATGGGCATGCTCGCCGGGATCGTCAGCGGCTTGATGGCCGGCGCGCTGTACAACCGCTTCAAGGACATCAAGCTGCCGGAGTACCTGGCGTTCTTCGGCGGACGGCGCTTCGTGCCGATTGTCACCGGCTTCGCCGCCGTCGGTCTGGGCGTGATTTTCGGTTTGATCTGGCCGCCGATCCAGCACGGCATCAACGGTTTCGGCGCACTGATGATGGAGAGCGGCAGCATCGGTGCCTTCGTCTTCGGCGTGTTCAACCGGTTGCTGATCGTCACTGGCCTGCACCACATCCTCAACAACATGGCGTGGTTCGTCTTCGGCAACTTCACCGACCCGACCACGGGCGCCATGGTCACAGGCGACCTGTCGCGCTACTTCGCCGGTGATCCGAAGGGCGGCCAATTCATGACCGGCATGTTCCCGGTGATGATCTTCGGCCTGCCCGCCGCCTGCCTGGCGATGTACCGCAACGCCCTGCCGGAACGCCGCAAAGTCATGGGCGGGATCTTCCTGTCGATGGCGCTGACTTCCTTCCTGACCGGCGTCACCGAACCCATCGAATTTGCGTTCATGTTCCTCGCACCGTTTCTGTTTTTGCTCCATGCGCTGCTGACGGGGTTGTCGATGGCGATCACCAATGCGCTGAACATCCACCTGGGTTTCACCTTCTCGGGCGGCTTCATCGACATGGTGCTCGGATGGGGGAAATCCACCAACGGCTGGTTAGTGGTGCCGGTAGGCTTGGCGTATGCGGTGGTGTATTACGGGGTGTTTGATTTCTGCATTCGCCGCTTCAACCTCAAGACGCCAGGGCGTGAAGAGGTGCCGACGGGTGACAAGATTGTGGTCACCGAGAATGAACGAGCCGGGGCATACATCAAGGCACTGGGTGGGGCGCAGAATCTGATTACCGTGGGCGCGTGTACGACGCGGTTGCGGCTGGACATGGTGGATCGCAACAAGGCCAACGATGCCGAGTTGAAAGCACTGGGGGCGATGGCGGTCGTGCGTCCTGGCAAGGGCGGTAGCCTGCAAGTGGTGGTTGGGCCGATGGCGGACAGCATTGCCGATGAAATTCGTCTGGCGATGCCGGCGCTGGGTCGTGCGCTGGTGTCCTCTCCTCCCGCGGTGATCGATGCACCGAAACCTGCGGCGGTGGCAAATGCAGAAGCGCAGCAATGGCTGGATGCCTTGGGCGGTGGGGACAACGTGCTGCAGATGGATTGCGTGGCCATGACCCGGATTCGACTGCACCTGGCGGATGGCAAAGCGTTGTCAGAGAGTGATTTGAAGGCGCTGGGTTGTCAGGGAGTCAGTCAGCTGGAAGGCGGCATCTGGCACCTGCTGATTGGCGACAAGGCGCCGAGTTTAAGTGGAGCGCTGGAGGTGTTGGTTAATCGTAGTGAGGTGAGTGCCAAGGTTTAATGCCACAGGTTCACTCGTCATCGCTACCGATCCCGAGCTGCCTGGTCATAGTTTAAAAAAGTGGAAAATAAAACACCGCTGACCTGTCAGGTCTGCGGTGTTTTGTTCAGGCAGCAGACAGCTTCTAGCCTTTTCAATCAGAGACCACGGTGAAAGAGAGCTTCTGCTCCTCATTTAAGTGGTCGAATTTGGTAGTGACTGTATGAGCTCCTGCTTTAAAAGGAATTAAGGCTGTGCCAAAACTATTATCCGGCCCGGCTTCTGAAGAAAACCTTCGTTGGCCATTATCGAACACGCTTACTTGACTAAAGGGCTTTGTTTGACCACTAAACTTAACGTCCCCCTCTTTGATTTGGGCTCCTTCAACAATCTCTTTCCCTTTGGAATCACGTATTAAAATTGAATTTTCGACAGCCATGGCAATAGTCCTTTAAGAATTGATTTATGGAAGCCCATCAAATCGTGGTGCGCCATTTTCGACAACTGTCAGAACTAACAGGTATGTACGATTATCTGACCGGAGGTATAAAGCTCCCACTGGACACCAAAAACCAGCGGACTGCCAAAGGTGTCGCCCGGCCTTTTCATTTTGCGCCGCTACTATTGCTCGAGAGCTCAAAGACTCGATTCGCCAGCAGGAGCAATTTAAGCGCCGGCATCTAGCGAATGAAAAAAAACCCGTTGGAAAACCAACGGGTTTTTTACAGCAAAAGGAAGATCAAAAATCCTCCAACCGCCACACTTCATAAGCCGGTGTCTCATAGGGGTGGCTGAGTTTCAGCGCAGCCACCACGGCCACGATCAACTCATCCGCCACCACCAGCTCAACCTTCCATTCCTCAACCTGCTCGACCTGCCCCGCTTCCCCGATAAACGGCTGACTGCCGTCCAAAGGCCGAAACTGGCCTAATCCAAGCACCTGCCACGCGCAATGATCATAAGCCCCGATCCGCCCACCACCGGCAGCGAATACAGCACTCTTGACCAACTCGACATGGCTGGCCGGAACAAAAAAACTGAGCTTGTACACAGCCCTTAGTTCACCCAGACACGCGCATTACGGAACATACGCATCCAAGGAGCGTCTTCGTTCCAGTCTTCCGAACGCCACGAGTTCTGCACAGCGCGGAACACGCGTTCCGGGTGTGGCATCATGATCGTTACGCGACCGTCGCGGCTGGTCAAACCGGTGATCCCGCGCGGCGAGCCGTTCGGGTTGGCCGGGTAGTTTTCGGTGACCTTGCCGTGGTTGTCGACGAAACGCATCGCCACGCAACCCGACAGATCGGCTTCCAGCAACGCTTCTTCGCTGGCGAACTCGGCATGACCTTCACCGTGAGCGATGGCGATCGGCATGCGCGAACCGGCCATGCCTTGCAGGAAGATCGAGTTCGACTCCTGGACCTGAACCATCGCCACACGCGCTTCGAACTGCTCGGAGCGGTTGCGCACGAAGTGCGGCCAGAACTCGCTGCCCGGGATCAGCTCGTGCAGGTTGGACATCATCTGGCAACCGTTGCACACGCCGAGGGTGAAGCTGTCGTTGCGTTCGAAGAAGCCCTGGAACGCATCGCGAGCACGGCTGTTGAACAGCGCGGACTTGGCCCAGCCTTCACCGGCACCCAATACGTCGCCGTAGGAGAAACCGCCGCAAGCCACCAGACCCTTGAACTCGTTCAGGTCGACACGGCCGGCCAGAATGTCGCTCATGTGCACGTCGATCGCGTTGAAACCGGCGCGGTCGAACGCGGCCGCCATTTCCACCTGACCGTTGACGCCCTGCTCACGCAGCACGGCAACCTGTGGGCGGATGCCTTTCTTGATGTAAGGCGCGGCGACGTCCTGGTTGACGTCGTAGCTCAGCTTGACGCTCAGGCCCGGGTTGTCTTCTTCCAGCAGCACGTCGAACTCTTGCTCGGCGCAGTCGGCGTTATCACGCAGACGCTGGATCTGGTAGCTGGTTTCAGCCCACTGACGTTGCAGCAAACGACGCTGACCTTCGAACACGGTTTCGCCGTTGAAGGTGATGTTGATCTGGCCGTTGTTCATCGGCTGACCGATCACCGACACGCACTCGCCCAGACCGGCAGCGCTGAACTGCGCGAGGATGTCCGGCGTGGCGTCCTGGCGAACCTGGATCACGGCGCCCAGTTCTTCGTTGAACAGGATCGCGGCGATGTCGGCGGAGGTTTCAGCCAGACCGTCGAGGTTCAGGCTCAGGCCACAGTGACCGGCGAACGCCATTTCCACGGTGCTGGTCAGCAGACCACCGTCGGAACGGTCGTGGTAGGCCAGCAGGTGACCGTCGGCATTGAGGCCTTGGATCACGGCGAAGAAAGCTTTCAGGTCTTCGGCATCATCGACGTCCGGCGCTTGCGAACCGAGCTTGCCGTGAACCTGGGCCAGGATCGAGGCGCCCATGCGGTTCTGGCCACGGCCCAGGTCGATCAGGATCAGGTCGGTGGTGCCCTTGTCCATGCGCAGTTCCGGGGTCAGGGTCTGACGGATGTCAGCCACTGGCGCGAAACCGGTCACGATCAGGGACATCGGCGAGGTCACGGTCTTGTCAACGCCTTCGTCGTTCCAGCGCGTGGCCATGGACATGGAGTCCTTGCCCACCGGAATGGTAATGCCCAGGTCCGGGCACAACTCCATGCCGACCGCTTTCACGGTGTCGTACAGACGCGCGTCTTCACCCGGGTGACCGGCAGCGGACATCCAGTTCGCCGACAGTTTGATGTCGGAGATCTTGTTGATGCGCGAAGCGGCAATGTTGGTCAGGGTTTCGCCGATGGCCATGCGGCCCGACGCCGGAGCGTCCAGCAGTGCCAGCGGAGTACGCTCGCCCATGGCCATGGCTTCACCGGTGTAGACGTCGAAGCTGGTGGCGGTGACGGCAACGTCAGCCACCGGAACCTGCCACGGGCCAACCATTTGGTCACGGGCCACTAGGCCGGTGATGGTGCGGTCGCCGATGGTGATCAGGAAGCTTTTGCTCGCCACGGCCGGGTGATGCAGCACGCGCTCGACGCAGTCGGCAATGTCGAGGGTCGACGGATCGAAATCGTCGCCCAGTTCGTTTTCACGAACGGCCGAACGGTGCATGCGCGGGGCTTTGCCCAGCAGCACTTCCAGCGGCATGTCCACCGGGCTGTTGCCGAAGTGACTGTCGGTGACTGTCAGTTGCGGCTCAGCAGTGGCTTCGCCAACCACGGCGAACGGGCAACGCTCACGTTCGCAGATCGCCTGGAAGCGTTCGAAGTCGGCCGGGCCGACCGCCAGAACGTAGCGTTCCTGGGATTCGTTACTCCAGATTTCGTGCGGGGCCATGCCCGGCTCGTCGTTTGGAATGTTGCGCAGTTCGAAGCGGCCACCACGGTCGCCATCGTTGACCAGTTCCGGGAAGGCGTTGGACAGACCACCCGCGCCGACGTCGTGGATAAAGCTGATCGGGTTTTTGTCGCCCAGTTGCCAGCAACGGTCGATGACTTCCTGGCAGCGACGTTCCATCTCAGGGTTTTCGCGCTGTACGGAAGCGAAGTCCAGGTCTGCCGAGCTGGTGCCGGTGGCCATGGAGGAAGCGGCGCCGCCGCCCAGGCCGATGAGCATTGCCGGGCCGCCGAGGACGATCAGCTTGGAGCCAACGGTGATCTCGCCTTTCTGTACGTGTTCGGCACGGATGTTACCCATACCGCCGGCCAGCATGATCGGCTTGTGGTAACCGCGAACTTCGTCGCCACGCGGGGTGGTGATCGACTGTTCGAAGGTACGGAAGTAACCGGTCAGGGCTGGACGGCCGAATTCGTTGTTGAACGCGGCGCCACCCAGTGGGCCTTCGATCATGATGTCCAGCGCAGTAACGATGCGCTCAGGCTTGCCATACGGCACTTCCCACGGCTGTTCGAAGCCCGGGATCTGCAAGTTGGAGACGGTGAAACCGGTCAGGCCGGCCTTTGGCTTGGCGCCACGACCGGTAGCACCTTCGTCGCGAATCTCGCCGCCACTGCCGGTGGACGCGCCCGGGAACGGGGCAATCGCGGTCGGGTGGTTGTGGGTTTCGACTTTCATCAAGATGTGCACCGGTTCCTGCACCGCACCGTACTGGCGGGTTTCAGGGTCCGGGAAGAAACGGCCGGCGACGTTACCGACGATCACCGAAGCGTTGTCCTTATAAGCCGACAGAACGCCTTCGCTGTGCATCACGTAGGTATTCTTGATCATGCCGAACAGGCTTTTTTCCTGGCTCTGACCGTCGATGTCCCAACTGGCGTTGAAGATCTTGTGACGGCAGTGCTCGGAGTTCGCCTGGGCGAACATCATCAGTTCGATGTCGTGAGGATTGCGCTTCAAGCCGACGAAGGCGTTGACCAGGTAGTCGATCTCGTCTTCGGCGAGGGCCAGGCCCAGCTCGGTGTTGGCTTTTTCCAGCGCGGCGCGGCCGCCACCCAGCACGTCAATCGCGGTCAGCGGTTTCGGCTCGGCGTGGCTGAACAGGCCGGCGGCTTGTTCGAGGTTGCCCAACACGATTTGAGTCATGCGGTCGTGCAGACCGTCCGCAATCAGTTGCGCGTCGGCGTCACTGAACTGACCGGCCACGTAAAACGCGATGCCGCGTTCCAGACGCTGGATCTTGCTCAGGCCGCAGTTGCGAGCGATGTCGCTGGCCTTGCTGGACCACGGCGAGATGGTGCCGAAACGTGGCAACACCAGGAACAGACGACCGGTCGGCTCTTGTACCGGAACACTTGGGCCGTACTTCAGAAGGCGCGCGAGCACCTGCTGTTCGTCGCCGGTCAGGACGCCGGTGACTTCGGCGAAGTGAGCGAATTCAGCATACAAGCCGCTGACAGCCGGGACCTTCTGGCTCAGTTGCTCAAGGAGTTTGCTGTGGCGAAAGGCAGAAAGGGCAGGAGCGCCGCGCAGGATCAACATCTTCGGGACAGCCTCGGGAAGGGGTGTGCTTTGAGGCCGTGCATTCTAGCCTAAACCGCCCGCGACATCACCCGAAACGGTGCGCGCGGGTGCACCCGAACGTCGGGCCGGGCATTTGGATCTTAAACAGCGGTTCGCCGAGGGTTATTTTTTATGTCACAAATTACCGTTCGGGCCCATTCCTGCGGGCTCCAAGCGGGTTTTACGCTGTCTAGCAGACAAGCCCTTCGCTGTCGAGATATGGCGCTCGTGGTCCTTTGCGTATACTGCGCAGATGTTTTCCCCAACGGCTTTGCGTCCGCGGTTCGCCAAATGGCTGATCGCAACCGGACTCTTCCTGATGCTCAGTGGCTGTGTTGATAAACCCAACACGCTGGAGCGCGTAAAGGAGGATGGTGTGCTGCGGGTGGTTACCCGAAACAGCCCCGCCACCTACTTTCAGGATCGCAACGGTGAAACCGGCTTCGAATACGAGCTGGTGAAGCGCTTCGCCGACGATCTGGGGGTGGAACTCAAGATAGAGACCGCCGACAACCTCGACGACCTGTTCAATCAGGTGGGCAAACCTAACGGCCCGGTGCTGGCTGCTGCCGGTCTGGTCAGCAGCGAGAAACGCAAACAGCAGGTGCGGTTTTCCCACTCCTATCTCGAAGTCACCCCACAGGTCATCTACCGCAACGGCCAATCGCGGCCGACCGATGCTGGCGATCTGGTCGGCAAGAAGATCATGGTGCTCAAGGGCAGCACCCACGCCGAGCAATTGGCGGAGCTGAAAAAGAAATACCCCGGCATTGAATACGAAGAGTCCGACGCCGTTGAAGTCGTCGACTTGCTGCGGATGGTCGATGAAGATCAGATCGACCTGACCCTGGTCGATTCAAACGAAGTCGCGATGAACCAGGTCTACTTCCCCAACGTGCGAGTAGCCTTCGACCTCGGTGACTCCAGTAACCAGAGCTGGGCGGTGGCCGCTGGCGACGACAACAGCTTGCTCAACGAGATCAATGCCTACCTCGACAAGGTGAAGAAAAACGGCACCTTGCAACGCCTGAAGGACCGCTATTACGGGCACGTCGACGTACTGGGTTACGTGGGCGCCACCACCTTCGCACAACACTTGCAGCAACGCCTGCCCAAGTACGAGCAACACTTCAAGGCCTACGCCAAGAAAGAGAAAGTCGACTGGCGCCTGTTGGCGGCCGTCGGTTATCAGGAGTCGTTATGGCAAGCCGCGGTCACGTCCAAGACCGGCGTTCGCGGGCTGATGATGCTGACCCAGAACACCGCGCAGGCCATGGGCGTATCCAATCGCCTCGACCCCAAGCAAAGCATCATGGGCGGCGCCAAATACCTGGCCTACATGAAGGATCAGCTGGACGAATCGATCCAGGAGCCGGATCGCACCTGGTTTGCACTGGCGGCCTATAACGTCGGCAGCGGCCATCTGGATGACGCGCGCAAACTGGCGGCGAAAGAAGGCCTGAACCCGGACAAGTGGCTGGACGTGAAGAAGATCCTGCCGCGCCTGTCAGAGAAGAAGTGGTACAGCAAGACGCGTTATGGCTACGCCCGGGGCGGCGAGCCGGTGCACTTCGTGGCGAACATCCGTCGTTACTACGACATCCTGACGTGGGTCACGCAGCCACAGCTTGAAGGCAATCAGGTGGCTGAAGGCAACCTGCATGTGCCAGGGGTCGACAAGACCAAGCCGAATCAGGAAACCCCGCAGCTTTAAATCTGGGTTGCTTTTGAGGACGCCTTCGCGGGCAAGCCTCGCTCCTACAGGGCCGGTGTCGTATGCAAAGTTGCGGCACAACACGGACCTGTAGGAGCGAGGCTTGCCCGCGAAGGCAGCACCTCGGTCTCAGCCCTTCAAGGCCGCAGCCAAGATCATTGCTTTCATCTCGGACACCGCCGACTTGAACCCGACAAACAACGCATGCGCCACCAGCGCATGGCCGATGTTCAGTTCGTTGATGCCCTTGATCGCGGCCACCGCTTCAACGTTGTGATAATGCAGGCCGTGGCCGGCATTGACGATCAGCCCCTGAGCCAGGCCAAACGCTACGCCATCCGCCACACGCTTCAGCTCTTGCGCCACGTCGGTCGGTGTCTCGGCGTCGGCATAACGACCGGTGTGCAACTCGATAGCCGGCGCACCCACACGACGGGACGCTTCGATCTGCCGCTCGTCTGCATCGATGAACAGCGACACCTCACAGCCAATCTTCGACAGGCGATCCACCGCCGCCTTGATCCGCGCCTCTTGCCCTGCCACGTCCAAGCCACCTTCGGTGGTCAGTTCCTGACGGGTTTCCGGGACCAGGCAAATGTGCGCCGGGCGGATGCGCTCAGCGAACACCATCATTTCTTCGGTGACGCCCATTTCGAAATTCATGCGGGTTTGCAGTACATCCTTTAGCAACAGCACGTCGCGTTCCTGGATGTGTCGACGGTCTTCGCGCAGGTGCACGGTGATGCCGTCAGCCCCCGCCTCTTCCGCGTCCAGCGCTGCCTTGACCGGATCCGGGTAACGAGTGCCCCGGGCCTGACGCAGAGTGGCAACGTGGTCGATGTTCACGCCAAGAAGAATGCGATTGCTGGTGGTCACGGAAGCGCTCCTGAATTTAAAGATTCGGCGCACAGCATACGGGGAGACTACGGCTTGCGAAACAGCTCGCGACTGACCAGCGGACGACCGCCCAAGTGAACAGCCAATGCCTGACGCATCAGACGCTTGGCGGCGGACAGCGCACCGGGTGCGGTCCAGTCAGCCTCAGCCATGGCCAACAGCTCGGTGCCGTTGAACAGACCGGGTTGCAGCAGATAGACCTGCTCCAGGCCAGCATCCACTTGCAAACGATACAGACCGTCCGGAGCAATGGGCTCGCCGTGGATGTCGGTGGTCAGGGCAAAACCGTAACCGAGATCGTCGAGCAGGCGCCACTCGAAGGATCGCAGCAACGGCTCCAGCGGTCGGCCTTCGGCCAGCGCCAGCAACGTCGCAGCGTAGTGATCAAACACGCCTGGGTGCGGGTCTTCGGCGGGCAGCAAGCGGATCAGCAGTTCGTTGAGGTAGAGGCCGCTGAACAGCGCCTCGCCGTTGAGCCAGGTTGAAACACCGGCGGCTTCCATTCGCCCAACGTTCTTCAGCTCACCCCGCCCGCGGAACTCCACTTCCAGCGGCACGAAGGGCCGCGCCAATGTCCCGGCCTTGCCCCGCGCGCTGCGCAACACCGCCCGAAGCCGACCTTGCGGCGTGAGGAAGTCCACCAACGCACTGCTTTCGCGGTAGGCGCGGGAGTGGAGGACGTAGGCGGGTTGGCCAATGGGCTGGGACATGGAGTTCTCAATGATGAAACGCGATCTTATAAACAACCAGAAACCAATGTGGGAGCGAGCCTGCTCGCGATTGCGGTCTGTCAGTCAACAGTGATGTTGAATTTCAGGTCCTCATCGCGAGCAGGCTCGCTCCCACAGGGGTTCTTCGGTGTATCTGGATCCGGTGTTACAGGTCGCCGTAGCCCAGCGAACGCAATGCGCGCTCGTCGTCGGACCAGCCGCCTTTCACTTTCACCCACAGGTTAAGCATGATCTTGGAGTCGAACAGCAATTCCATATCCTTGCGCGCCTCGGTGCCGATGCGTTTGATGCGCTCGCCCTTGTCGCCAATGATGATTTTCTTCTGGCCGTCACGCTCGACAAGGATCAAGGCATGGATGTGCAGGGTTTTGCCCTGCTGCTTGAACTCTTCGATTTCGACGGTGATCTGGTACGGCAGCTCGGCGCCCATCTGGCGCATGATTTTCTCGCGCACCAGTTCTGCGGCGAGGAAACGGCTGCTGCGGTCGGTGATCTGGTCTTCCGGGAAGAAGTGATCGTTTTCCGGCAGGTAACCGGCAATCACCCGCTCCAGCGCTTCAAGGTTGTGCCCGTGCTGGGCCGAGATCGGCATGATCTGCGCGTTCGGCAGCTGCTCCTGCAACCAGCTCAGGTGCGGCATCAGTTCGGCTTTGTCTTCGATGCGATCGGTCTTGTTCAGCGCCACGATCAGCGGGCCGGTCACGTACTGGACGCGCTCGAGGACCATCTGGTCTTCGTCGGTCCACTTGGTGCGATCCACCACGAAGATCACCACGTCGACGTCTTTCAACGCCGCCGAGGCGGTCTTGTTCATGTAGCGGTTCAGGGCCTTTTCGCCGCCCTTGTGCATGCCCGGGGTGTCGACGTAGACAGCCTGGATGGCGCCTTCGGTCTTGATGCCCAGCATGTTATGGCGGGTGGTTTGCGGCTTGCGCGAGGTGATCGCCAGTTTCTGACCCAGGATGTGGTTCAGCAGCGTGGACTTGCCCACGTTGGGACGGCCGACGATGGCAACATAGCCACAGCGAGTTGCAGTTGAATCAGTCATTGCCATTCTCCACACCCAGGGCAATCAGTGCTGCGGCGGCCGCTACCTGTTCGGCAATACGACGACTCACACCCTGACCTCGGCTTTTTTCATTCAGTAAGGTGATTTCACATTCGACGAAGAACGTCCGGCAATGCGGCTCACCCTGGATATCCACCACTTCGTAACGCGGCAGCTCGCACCCACGCGATTGCAGGAATTCCTGCAGGCGGGTTTTTGGATCTTTGTTGGTGTCGACCAGCGTCAGGCCTTCGAACTCACCGGCCAGCCAGGCCAGCACGCGTTCGCGCGCCATGTCCATGCCAGCGTCCAGGTAGATCGCACCGATCAACGCTTCGAGGGCATCGGCCAGAATCGACTCGCGACGGAACCCGCCGCTTTTCAACTCACCGGAGCCCAGGCGCAGGTATTCGCCCAGATCGAAACCGCGGGCCAGTACGGCCAGCGTCTCACCTTTCACCAGACGTGCGCGCAAACGCGACAACTGGCCTTCACGGGCCAGCGGGAAGCGATCGAACAGCGCCTCGCCAGCGACGAAGTTGAGGATGGCATCACCGAGGAATTCCAGGCGTTCGTTGTTGCGCCCGGCAAAACTGCGGTGAGTCAGGGCCAGGACCATCAGCTCCTGATCCTTGAAGGTGTAGCCGAGCTGACGCTCTAGACGGCTTAAGGAGACGCTCACGGTTTACCCACGCTGAGTTCGTGGCTGGATTCCACCGCCATGGCCGTGATACGACGCAGGCTTGGGACAATTAACGCTGTGTTCAAAAATTACATCCTGAATATCGTTGTTTTCATGCCTCTGGCGCCGATTGTGCCGACTCCAGAAATGCATTCGGCGCTGTGTTCAACAGCGCCGTGTGTGATTACTTGATCAGGCCAACCCGCGAGAAATTCGGCAGGTGACTGAGTTTGGGTTCCGGCCAGCTCATCCAGACTGCGAAGGCCTTTCCGACGATATTCTTGTCGGGAACCATGCCCAGCAGATCCTTGGGAATGCTCGGATCGTCCCAGTAGCGACTGTCGTTGGAGTTGTCGCGGTTGTCGCCCATCATGAAGTAATGCCCGGCCGGCACGGTCCATGAACGGTCCGGCGATGCGCGATAGCGGCTCATCTCCTTGCGAATCAGGTGCTCGGCGACACCGAGTTTTTCCTTGTAGAGCTCGGCACTGCCCAACGTGCCCGGCTCGGAGCCGACCAGTTGTTCGGCAATCGATTCACCGTTGACGAACAGACGCTTGTCGGCGGTGTAGCGAATCTGGTCGCCCGGCAGGCCCACCACACGCTTGATGTAGTTGACGTTCGGATCGCTCGGGTAGCGGAACACCATCACATCGCCGCGCTGCGGATCACCGACTTCGATGACTTTCTTGTCGATCACCGGCAAGCGGATCCCGTAAGAAAACTTGTTCACCAGAATGAAGTCGCCGACGTCCAGGGTCGGTTTCATCGAGCCGGAAGGAATCTGGAACGGCTCCACCAGGAACGAACGCAGCACCAGCACGATGAACAACACCGGGAAGAACGACTTGCCGTATTCGACCAGCAGCGGCTCTTTGTTCAGTTTCTCGACGACCACCATGTCAGCCTGGCTGACACTCCCCTGATAGGAGTTGATGGCAGCCCGGCGCCGAGGCGCCAGGAACAGCAGATCGAGCAACGCCAACAGGCCGCAGACGAACACGGCGATGACCAGCAACAGCGGGAAATTTAGTGACATAGGACCTAACTATCCAACCTGAGCACCGCAAGGAAGGCTTCTTGTGGAATTTCCACGTTGCCGACTTGCTTCATGCGTTTCTTACCGGCCTTTTGCTTTTCAAGCAGTTTTTTCTTACGGCTAACGTCACCGCCGTAGCATTTGGCCAATACGTTCTTTCTGAGTGCCTTGACGGAGGTCCGCGCAATGATCTGCCCGCCAATGGCGGCCTGGATCGCGACGTCGAACATCTGGCGCGGAATCAGTTCTTTCATTTTCTCGGTCAACTGGCGACCTTTGTAGTGCGCGTTATCCTTGTGCACGATCAGCGCCAGGGCGTCGACCTTGTCACCGTTGATCAGCACATCCAGTTTCACCAGATTAGCCGACTGGTAACGATCGAAATGATAATCCAGCGAAGCATAGCCGCGACTGGTGGACTTCAGACGGTCGAAGAAGTCCAGGACCACTTCGTTCATCGGCAAATCGTAGGTCACCTGGACCTGCGTACCGAGGAACAGCATGTCGTGCTGCACGCCACGCTTCTCGATGCACAGGGTAATGACGTTGCCCAGGTGCTCTTGCGGCACAAGAATATTGGCCCGCACGATTGGTTCACGCATGTCTTCGATCGAGGACAGGTCTGGAAGCTTCGACGGGTTATCGACGTAAATCGTTTCACCGGTTTTCAGCAACAGCTCGAAAATTACGGTCGGCGCCGTGGTGATCAGGTCCAGGTCGTACTCGCGCTCCAGGCGCTCCTGGATGATTTCCATGTGCAGCATGCCGAGGAACCCGCAACGGAAGCCAAAGCCCAGGGCGTCGGAGCTTTCCGGGGTGTACTGCAGGGACGAATCGTTGAGCGTGAGCTTTTGCAGGGCTTCACGGAAATCTTCGAAGTCGTCGGAGCTGACCGGGAACAGGCCGGCATAGACCTGCGGCTGGATACGTTTGAAGCCTGGCAGCACGTCAACGTCCGGCGTGGAGCTCAGGGTCAGGGTGTCACCGACCGGTGCACCGTGAATGTCCTTGATGCCGGCAATGATGAAGCCCACTTCGCCGGCTTTCAGGTCAACGGTGGCGGTGTGTTTCGGGTTGAAGACACCGACGCTGTCCACCAGGTGGATCTTGCCGGTGGACTTGACCAGGATCTTGTCGCCCTTCTTCACACGACCGTGACGCACGCGGACCAGGGAAACAACGCCCAGGTAGTTGTCGAACCAGGAGTCGATGATCAACGCTTGCAGCGGATCTTCGTAGTTGCCGGTCGGCGCAGGAATGGTGTGAACCAGGCGTTCGAGCACTTCGTCGACGCCCAGGCCGGTCTTGGCACTGCACTCGACCGCATCGGTGGCATCGATGCCGATGATTTTTTCGATTTCTTCTTTGACGCGGTCCGGATCGGCCTGCGGCAGGTCGATCTTGTTCAGGACCGGCATGACTTCCAGGCCCTGCTCGATCGCCGTGTAGCAGTTGGCTACAGACTGCGCTTCAACGCCCTGACCGGCATCGACCACCAGCAACGCACCTTCACAGGCCGCCAGCGACCGGCTGACTTCGTAGGTGAAGTCAACGTGGCCCGGGGTGTCAATGAAGTTCAGCTGGTACTTGATGCCATCGCGAGCGGTGTAATACAGGGTGACGCTGTGGGCCTTGATGGTGATCCCGCGTTCACGTTCCAGGTCCATGGAGTCCAGCACCTGGGCTTCCATTTCGCGCTCGGCAAGGCCGCCGCACATCTGGATGAAGCGATCGGCCAGCGTCGACTTGCCATGGTCAATGTGGGCGATGATGGAGAAATTGCGGATATGACTCAAATCACTCACGGATCAACACTCAAAAAGGCTGCAGGCATAGCCCGCCGAAAAATAGCCGGGAATTGTACCTGATCCACGGCGCAAGCGTCACGTTCGCAGGTCAGACGGCACCTACAAAAACGCCCCGGTCTTGCGACAGGGGCGTTTTTTATCACCAGCGAGGTCGGGGAAACGCCCTGATCAGCCGGCTCGGCGCAACAGCCAGACACCGGCCAGGGCACAGACACCGGCCGGAACCAACACCGCAAACAGCGGCGAAAAACCGAACACCAGGCTCGAAGGCCCCAGCAAATCCTGGACGATGCGGAAGGTGAAGCCGACCAGCACGCCAGTGAAGACCCGCTGACCAAGGGTCACCGAGCGCAATGGCCCGAAGATAAAGGAAATCGCCATCAGTACCAGCGCGGCGGTCACCAGCGGCTGCAACACCTTGACCCAAAATGCCAGCCAGTAACGGCCGTTGCTCAGGCCCTGATCAGCCAGGTAGTGGATGTAACCCCACAGACCGCTGATCGACAGCGTGTCAGGCGACATCACCACCGTGCTCAGCAGTTGCGGACTCAAGGCAACATCCCAACGCTCTTCCGGTGCAGTGACCACTTCGGTGCTCTTTTCATGGAACAGCGTGGTGGTGACGTCGCTCAACTGCCAGTGATCCTGATCGAACTTCGCCCGCTTGGCGAAGCTGGACGACAGCATATGACGCTCATTGTCGAAACGATAACGGGTGACGCCGTACAGCAGACCGTTCGGCTGCACAGAGTTGACGTGAATGAACTCGTCACCCTGGCGATGCCACAAGCCATGCTTGGCGCTCTGTGCATCGCCGCCACCCTGAGCCAGGGAACGGTTGGCCTGAGCGGTGACTTCGGTGGCCGGCGCGACGTACTCGCCGATCAGCACCCCCGCCACCATCAGCACCAGCATCGGCTTCATGACGGCCCAGACGATCCGGCCGACCGACACACCGGCGGCGCGCATGATCGTCAGTTCGCTGTGGCTGGCCAGGCTACCAAGGCCGATCAGGCAACCGATCAGTGCCGCCATCGGCAACATGTCGTACAAACGACGGGGCGCGGTCAGCAAGACGTAGCTCAAGACGTCCACCAAGGTGTAGGTGTCGCTGACCTCACTCATCTCATCGATGAAGGCAAACAGGGTCGCCAGGCCAAGGATAATCCCCAGCACCGCCAGGATGGCTACGAATACGCTGCTACCAATGTAGCGATCGAGCTTAACCACGAGCCACCTCCAGCGCACTGCGGCGACTCGCCATCTTCAAGCGCAACGGCTCCCAGTAGAGCAAGCCCAGGCCAATGGCCAGGAAGATGCCGTGAACCCACCACAACCCCAGCGCCGGCGGGATCTTGCCTTTTTCGAGGGCGCCGCGCGCGGCAATCAGGATGCTCAGGTAAGCCATATAAAGAAGAATCGCCGGCAGCAGCTTGAGGAAACGGCCTTGACGTGGATTGACCCGCGACAGCGGCACCGCCATCAAGGTCACGATGAACACCAGCAACGGCAGGGACAGACGCCATTGCAGCTCAGTGCGCGAACGAATGTCATCGCTGCCGATCAAGGAACGGGTGGTCATTGCATCGCGGTCGGTGACTTCGTCGCTGACGTCCGGCTTGGGCAGCAATACGCCGTATTCCTCGTACTTGATCGCCCGGTAGTCGGCCTGCCCCGGGTTACCGTCGTAGCGATAGCCGTTGTCGAGAATCAGGTAGCGATTGCCGTCAGGGCGGATTTCCTGACGACCCTTCTCGGCCACCAGCACGGAGATCCCGCGATCCTTCTTATCGGACGAGATGTTCTTTTGCGAAATGAACACGCCACCGAGGTTGATGCGATCATCCGACAGCGTTTCGGTGTAGGTCACCCGAGTCCCGTCACGTAGCGCCTGGAAGCGACCCGGCTCAAGGGTATCGAACTCGGTCAGCGCATCCTGCTTGTTCAGCAGCAACTGGAACTGATTGGCACCTTGTGGCGCCAGGCTCAGACTCAGCCAGGCCACGACCAGCGCAACCAGCGTGGCCGGAAACAGCGTCATGGCAAACAGACGTTGCTGGCTCATGCCGGTGGCCGACAACACGGTCATTTCGCTTTCAAGGTACAGGCGACCGTAGGCCAGCAGGATCCCGAGAAACAGGCCCAACGGCAGGATCAGTTGCAGGAAACCTGGCAGACGAAAGCCCATGATCAGGAACAGGGAGCCCGGATCCAGCAGGCCCGAGGCCGCCTGGGCAAGGTATTTGATGAAGCGCCCACTCATGATGATGACCAGCAGCACGGCGCTGACGGCGCTCAAGGTCAACAGGACTTCGCGGGACAGATAACGGAAGACAATCAAACCAGACACTCCAGGGTTGTCAGGCTAAGGCGGCCAAACAAGCAAACGTATCAGACAGCCCGCAGGGCAGAGCCGCCGAAAAAGTTGGCGCATTATCCTGTGATTGGGTGCGCCTGTCACTGCGCATGCTCAAGCAGGCGGGTAATGCGTTGAAGATCGTACAACCGAGGGTTGTCAGGCGCAGGGAGCGAGGTTCAAACTGCGGCCTTTGTCGCGGGCCGTGACCTGCGTCTTTCTATCTATAAGCAAGCGTCTGTGCGCCGCCGTTTTGCCCGCGCACGTTGACCATTCATTCAGGGACCCGGACATGGAACTGGTTGTAAAGAGCGTTAGCCCAGAAACGTTGAAGACCGCCACTCTGGTGGTCGCCGTCGGCGAAGGCCGCAAGCTCGGCGCCGCTGCCAGACAACTCGACGAACTGAGCGGCGGCGCCCTCAGCGCTGTACTCAAGCGCGGCGACCTGGCCGGCAAAGTCGGCCAGAGCCTGCTGCTGCACAGCCTGCCGAACCTCAAGGCCGAACGCGTTCTGCTGGTCGGCGTGGGCAAGGACGAAGAGCTGGGCGACCGCCCGTTCCGTAAAATCATCGCCGGCGTCCTCAATACCCTTAAAGGCCTGGGCGGCACCGACGCTGTTCTGGCGCTGGACGAAATCGTGGTCAAGGGCCGCGACAGCTACGGCAAGACCCGCCTGCTGGCCGAAACCCTGGTGGATGGCGAATACACCTTCGACCAGTTCAAGAGCCAGAAAGCCGAACCTCGCTCCCTGAAGAAAATCACCCTGGTGACCATCAAGGCGGCACAGGCCGAAGTCGAGCGCGCTGTGGCCCACGCCACTGCGATTGCCAATGGCATGGCGTTCACCCGCAACCTGGGCAACCTGCCGCCGAACATCTGCCACCCGACTTTCCTTGGCGAACAAGCCAAGAACCTGGGCAAGGAATTCAAGACCCTGAAAGTCGAAGTCCTCGATGAGAAGAAGATCAAGGACCTGGGCATGGGCTCGTTCTACGCCGTGGGCCAGGGCAGCGCCCAGCCACCGCGCCTGATCGTCATGCAATACAACGGCGGCAAGAAATCCGAGAAACCTTACGCACTGGTCGGCAAAGGCATCACCTTTGATACCGGCGGCATCAGCCTCAAGCCTGGCCTGGGCATGGATGAAATGAAGTACGACATGGGCGGCGCAGCCAGCGTGTTCGGCACCCTGCGTGCCGTGCTCGAGCTGAAACTGCCGATCAACCTGGTGTGCATCCTGGCGTGCGCCGAGAACATGCCGAGCGGCAATGCTTCGCGCCCGGGCGACATCGTCACCACCATGAGCGGCCAGACCGTGGAAATCCTCAACACCGACGCCGAAGGCCGTCTGGTGCTGTGCGATGCCCTGACCTACTCCGAGCGCTTCAAGCCGCAAGCCGTGATCGACATCGCGACCCTGACCGGCGCTTGCGTCGTTGCACTGGGCGCGCACACCTCCGGCCTGCTGGGCAACAACGACGAGCTGATCGCTCAACTGCTGAGCGCCGGCAAAGCCGCCGATGACCGCGCCTGGCAACTGCCGCTGTTCGATGAGTACCAAGAGCAGCTGGACAGCCCGTTCGCCGACATCGCCAACATTGGCGGCCCGAAAGCCGGCACCATCACCGCCGCCTGCTTCCTGTCGCGCTTCACCAAGAACCTGAACTGGGCGCACCTGGACATCGCCGGCACCGCATGGACCAGCGGCGGCAAGGACAAGGGCGCCACTGGCCGTCCGGTTCCGTTGCTGACCCAATACCTGCTGGACCGCGCCAAAGCCTGAAACCGATGACCTCGGGCTGCGTTGCTTTCGAGTAACGCAGCCCCGGGCTCAGGAACCGCAATGACCAAAGTCGACTTCTATGTCCTGCCCAGCGCCGATCCGTCGGCACGGCTGGATTTCGCCTGCAAGCTCACCGAAAAAGCCTGGCGCATGGGCCACCGCATTTACCTGCATTGCAGCGATGCCGCCCAACGCGAGGATCTCGACGCGCGTTTGTGGGCCTTCAAGGGCGAAAGCTTCGTGCCTCACGGTCCTGCCGAAAGTGAGCCGGATAGCTTGATTGTCCTGGGTCTTGGCGATGACTGCGGTCCGCATCAGGATCTGCTGGTCAACCTTGCCCTGAAAGTCCCGGCCTTTGCCAGCAAGTTCGCCCGTGTAGCGGAAGTGGTGGTGGAGGATCCGACGATTCGAGCGGCCGCGCGGGAGAGTTTCCGTTTCTATCGCGAACAGGGCTATCCTCTGCAAGATCACCGTTTACAGCGACTCTGAGCATTCCGATGGACACTCCAAAACCGCAACAAAAGTCCGCGCACCTGCTGGATGACCTTGAGTCGATCCGCCAACTGCTCGGCGATGACAACCTGCAACCGCCGCTGCTGACCGACACGGTCATCGAAGGTGACCAGGAACAGATTCCCATGCTGTTCGACTCCGTCAGCGCTGCGCCGCAGACCGTCGAACCGACACCGCCCGCCCCTGCCGCGCAACCGGCACCCGCGGCCAGCAAAGGCCCCGACGCCTTGCTGCACCTGGACAGTGAACTGCGTGCGGCAGCGCTGTTGATCATGCAAGACGTGATCGACGACTTCGCACCGCATATCGAAACCGAGATCAAGCGCCGGCTGGATGCGCGGATGGAACGGTTGCTCAGCCAGTACGAATAACACTGAGTCGAGCGGGCGTCTGTGGCGAGGGAGCTTGCTCCCGCTAGGTTGCAAAGCAACCGCAAAACCTGAACACACGGTGTACCTGACACACCTGACTTGCGGTTATCGGGGCCGCTTCGCGCCCCAGCGGGAGCAAGCTCCCTCGCCACAGGATCATTCCACATTTGATCTGCGCCCGGTCTGCCCCTGCTCGCCCTCTGCCCCATGCCCCGCTATACTTGCCGGCTTTTCCTGAATAAATGCCAATAGGGTCCCGCCGCGCATGGATAAGACCTACCAGCCGCACGCCATTGAAACTTCCTGGTACAACACTTGGGAGTCAGAGAATTACTTCGCCCCGCAAGGCGCGGGCGAGTCCTACACCATCATGATCCCGCCGCCGAACGTCACCGGCAGCCTGCACATGGGTCACGGCTTCAACAACGCGATCATGGACGCCCTGATCCGTTTCCGCCGCATGCAGGGTCGCAACACCCTGTGGCAGCCGGGCACCGACCACGCCGGTATCGCCACGCAGATGCTGGTGGAACGCCAACTCGAAGCCCAGGGCCAGAATCGTCACGATCTGGGCCGGGAAAAATTCCTCGAGAAAGTCTGGGAGTGGAAGGATCAGTCCGGCGGCAACATCAGCCGTCAGATCCGCCGCCTCGGCTCGTCCGTCGACTGGAGCCGCGAGCGCTTCACCATGGACGACGGTCTCTCGGAAGCCGTTAAAGAAGCGTTCGTGCGTTTGCACGAAGACGGCCTGATCTATCGCGGCAAGCGCCTGGTCAACTGGGACACCAAGTTGCACACGGCGATTTCCGACCTCGAAGTGGAAAACCACGACGAGAAAGGTTTCCTGTGGAACCTGAAATACCCGCTGGCCGATGGCGCCAAGACGGCCGAAGGCAAGGACTACCTGATCGTCGCGACCACTCGCCCGGAAACCATGCTCGGCGACGCCGCCGTCGCGGTTAACCCGAACGACGAGCGCTACCAGGCCCTGATCGGTAAATTTGTCGAGTTGCCGCTGGTCGGCCGCCGCATCCCGATCATCGCCGACGATTACTGCGATCCTGAATTCGGCACCGGTTGCGTGAAAATCACCCCGGCCCACGATTTCAACGACTACGAAGTCGGCAAGCGCCACAACCTGCCGCTGCTGAACATCTTCGACAAGAACGCCGCCGTACTGCCGGCCTGTCAGGTGTTCAACCTCGACGGCACGCTCAACGAAAGCATCGACGGCACGCTTCCGGCCGAATACGCCGGTCTGGACCGTTTCGAAGCGCGCAAGCAGATTGTGGCCGCCTTCGATGCCGCTGGCTTGCTGGTCAGCGTCGACGATCATGCCCTGAAAGTGCCGAAAGGCGACCGCTCCGGCACCATCATCGAGCCGTGGCTGACCGACCAGTGGTACGTCTCTACCAAGCCATTGGCCGAGCCGGCCATCGCTGCGGTTGAAGACGGCCGCATTCAGTTCGTGCCGAAACAATACGAAAACATGTACTTCTCGTGGATGCGCGACATCCAGGATTGGTGCATCAGCCGTCAGCTGTGGTGGGGCCACCGGATTCCGGCCTGGTACGACGAGTCGGGCAAGGTCTATGTCGGTCGCGACGAAGCCGAAGTGCGTGCCAAGAACAACCTCGGCCCGGACGTTGCGCTGCAACAGGACAACGACGTTCTCGACACCTGGTTCAGTTCGGGCCTGTGGACATTCTCCACCCTCGGTTGGCCTGAGCAGACCGAGTTCCTGAAGAAATTCCACTCCACCGATGTGCTGGTGACTGGCTTCGACATCATTTTCTTCTGGGTCGCCCGGATGATCATGCTCACCATGCACCTGGTGAAGAACGAAGACGGTACGCCGCAGGTTCCGTTCAAGACCGTTTATGTTCACGGTCTGGTCCGCGATGGCCAGGGCCAGAAGATGTCCAAGTCCAAGGGCAACGTCCTGGACCCGCTGGACATCATCGACGGTATCGAGCTCGAAGAGCTGGTGCAGAAACGCACCTCCGGCATGATGCAGCCGAAACTGGCGAAGAAGATCGAGAAGCAGACCCGCGAAGAGTTCGCCGACGGCATCGCCAGCTACGGCACCGACGCCCTGCGCTTCACCTTCTGCTCGCTGGCGTCCACCGGTCGCGACATCAAGTTCGACATGGGCCGCGTAGAAGGCTATCGCAACTTCTGCAACAAGATCTGGAACGCCGCGCGTTATGTTCTGGACAAGGGCGAAGACTGCGGCCAGAACGGCGAGGCTTACGAACTGTCGCTGGCGGACCGCTGGATTATCTCGCAGCTGCAACGCACCGAAGCCGAAGTAACCCGTCAGCTCGACCAGTTCCGCTTCGACCTGGCCGCACAAGCCTTGTACGAGTTCATCTGGAACCAGTATTGCGACTGGTACCTGGAACTGTCCAAGCCTGTGCTGTGGGACGAAAACGCCCCGGTCGAACGTCAGCGCGGCACCCGCCGCACCCTGGTTCGGGTGCTGGAAGTTGCCCTGCGCCTGGCGCACCCGTTCATGCCGTTCATCACCGAAGAAATCTGGCAGCGCGTCGCGCCGCTGGCCGGTATCGAAGGCAAGACGATCATGCTGCAACCTTGGCCCGTGGCCAATGAAGCGCGCATCGATCAAAGTGCCGAAGATGACATCGAGTGGCTGAAGACGCTGATGCTCGGCACGCGCAACATTCGCGCCGAGATGAACATCGGCCCGGGCAAGCCGCTGAACCTGTTCCTGAAGAACGTTAGCGCCGAAGACCAGCGTCGTCTCACCGAGAACGAAGCCCTGCTGAAGAAGCTGGCTCGCCTCGAATCGATCACGGTGTTGGCTGCCGGCGAAGAAGCACCGCTGTCCGCCACCGCACTGGTGGGCGAGATGGAAGTGCTGGTGCCGATGGCCGGCCTGATCGACAAGGACGCCGAACTGGCACGCCTGGACAAGGAAATCCTGCGTCTGCAGGGCGAAGTTCAGCGGGTGGGCGGCAAGCTGTCCAATGCCGGTTTCGTCGACAAGGCTCCGGCCGAAGTCATCGAGAAAGAACGCGCCAAACTGGCTGAGGCTGAACAGGCTTTGGGCAAGTTGGCCGAGCAGCATGCGCGGATTGCCAGCCTGTAACGGTCAATCGCGATGAAAAAGGGAGGCCAAGGGCCTCCCTTTTTTATGCCCGCCACATTCCCCCCATACACCGCAAACCGCTTCCTGTAGGAGCGAGGCTTGCCCGCGAAGGGGCCGTCATGTCTGGCATTGAGGTGGCAGACAGATCGCTTTCGCGGGCAAGCCTCGCTCCTACAGGATCCCCACGCGGCTATCGACTGTGGGACAATACCCGCCACTTTTAGCCATACCCGAATCGACCACGCCCATGAACGCCCCCCGCACTCCAAGACCTGCGCGCAAGAAGCCCGACACCGCGACACCGGCCAAAGCCGTTGAGCCGCGCGAAAAGGCCAGCCTGCACCCGCGCAACCGCCATCAGGGTCGCTACGACTTCCCGGCGCTGATCAAAACCACGCCGGAACTGGCGAAGTTCGTGATCATCAACCCCTATGGCAAGGAAAGCATCGACTTCGCCAGCCCGGATGCGGTGCGGGTGTTCAACCGGGCGCTGCTCAAGTCGTTCTACGGTATCGCCCATTGGGATATCCCGGCCGATTACCTCTGCCCACCGGTTCCGGGCCGTGCCGATTACGTGCACTTCCTGGCCGACCTGCTGGCCAGCGTCAACGACGGCGAAATCCCTCGTGGCGCACCGGTCAAAGTGCTCGATATCGGCATGGGCGCCAACTGCGTCTATCCGTTGATCGGCTACAGCGACTACCGCTGGCACTTCCTCGGTTCGGAAATCGACCCGACTGCGGTGGCTGCGGCCAAAGCCATCGTGCAATCCAACGGACTGAACAAAGCCATCCAGTTGCGTCAGCAAAGCAATCCCAAGCACATTCTGCTGGGCTTACTGGAACCCGGCGAACGCTTTGACCTGACCATGTGCAACCCGCCGTTCCATGCTTCGATGGACGAAGCGACCAAAGGCAGCGAGCGTAAATGGCGCGCTTTGGGCCGCGCCGATCCTAAACGCAAACTGCCGGTGCTGAACTTTGGCGGTCAATCGGCAGAATTGTGGTGTGAGGGTGGCGAAGCACGGTTTGTGACGCAACTGATCGCCGAGAGTGCGCACTTCCAGCACAAGGTCTTGTGGTTCAGCACCTTGGTGTCGAAGGCTTCTAACCTGCCTTCGATCCAGACGGCGCTGAAAAAGGCCGGTGTTCTGGAAAGCCAGGTCGTGGAAATGTCCCAGGGGCAGAAGCAAAGCCGCTTCGTCGCCTGGACCTTCCAGACCAAGTCCGAGCAGCAGGTCTGGCGCGAACGTTGGGCTCGCAAGAGCTGAGTCACTGACCACCGCAGATCAACTGTAGGAGTGAGCCTGCTCGCGATAGCGGCGTGTCAGTTAACGATGATGTCGACTGATGCAGCGCCATCGCGAGCAGGCTCACTCCTACATGGGGTTAGCGGTGTTTTCAGGTCAGTCACTGAATCACAGACACAAAAAAGCCGTGCCCGGATTGCTCCGGAGCACGGCTTTTTTTACTGCGTCTTACTTGTTAACAGCGTCGGTCAGGCCTTTGGCCACAACCAGCTTGATAACTTTCTTGGCAGCGATTTCGATGGCAGCGCCAGTCGAAGGGTTACGGCCGGTACGGGCTGGACGCTCAGTCACTTTCAGTTTGCCGATACCTGGCAGAGTGATTTCGCCGCCGTTTTCCAGCTGATCGGCAACGATTTGGCCCAGTTGGTCCAGAGCGTTACGCGCGGTGGTTTTTGGCGCGTCGATAGCTTCAGCGATGTCGGCGATCAGTTGGTCTTTAGTAAGAGCCATGTAGTGTTCCTTCCCTATCAAATTCATATGGATTGCAGAGTGCAGTGTCAGCCATCGAGCCCGATCTTCTGGATCTGGCACCCTCGGCCAATAACCACTGGATCGGGGTTATAGATACCGAAATCAGGGTTTGGTTCGACCTGACAAATGCTGAATGCACGCTTAACGCAGTGACTTCGCGTAAGACGGGGCAAAACTAGCACAGAGACGGGGAAATATCCGCCTCTAGCTACCCATTTGGTCAGCTTTATTGCTCTAAAACGGGAAAAAACTGCATAAGGGTCGTCGCACGGCTGCGAATTACCCTACGAACCGCGCCAAAACCAGTGGTTGCGGTACACTTGGCACTTTTTGGGGGAGCACGCCCTCCTCTCTTCAATCAGCCGAGAAGCCCATGCCGATCCGTCATTGCATCGTCCACCTGATCGACAAAAAACCCGACGGCACACCCGCAGTTCTCCACGCCCGCGACTCGGAACTGGCCGAATCGAGCGCCATCGAGAACATGCTTGCCGACCTCAACGAGAGCTACAACGCCAAACAAGGCAAGGCCTGGGGATTCTTCCATGCCGAGTCCGGGGCGCATCCGTTCAGCGGCTGGCTGAAGGAGTACCTCGAGGGCGGCAAGGATTTCACGGCGTTCAGCCGGGTGGCGGTGGAACACCTGCAAAAGCTGATGGAAGAGTCGAACCTCTCCGTGGGCGGCCACGTGCTGTTCGCGCATTACCAGCAGGGCATGACCGATTACCTGGCGATCGCCCTGTTGCACCACAGCGAAGGCGTTGCAGTGACCGATCAGCTGGACGTGACCCCGTCCCGTCACCTGGATCTGGGCCAGTTGCACCTGGCCGCGCGGATCAACGTGTCCGAGTGGCAGAACAACAAGCAGTCCAAGCAGTACATTTCATTCATCAAAGGCAAGAACGGAAAAAAGGTGTCGGAGTATTTCCGCGACTTTATCGGTTGCCAGGAAGGCGTCGACGGCCCCGGCGAAACCCGTACCTTGCTCAAGGCCTTCAGTGATTTCGTTGAAAGCGAAGATTTGCCGGAAGAATCCGCCCGCGAGAAAACCAAGACCCTGGTCGATTACGCCAGCAGCCAGGCCAAGCTCGGCGAACCGATGGGCCTGGAAGAACTCTCCGAGCTGATCGACGAAGAGCGCCCGAAAGCCTTCTACGATCACATCCGCAACAAGGATTACGGCTTGTCTCCGGAGATCCCGGCGGATAAACGCACGTTGAACCAGTTCCGCCGCTTCACCGGCCGCGCCGAGGGCCTGTCCATCAGCTTCGAAGCGCACCTGCTGGGCTCGAAGATCGAATACGACGAAGAGGCCGGCACACTGATTATCAAGGGCCTGCCCACGCAGCTGACCGATCAGCTGAAGCGACGCAACTGATGCTGAACGGCGTGCTGAAGAAATTCCTGCTGATCCTGCTGGTGGTCGTGGTTTACCAGAACTGGGGCAAGATCGAGCGGGTGTTCAGTCCCAGCCAAGTGGTGTCCGAGCAGACCCAGGCCAAGGCCAACGTCGTGCTCTACGCGACCGAATGGTGTGGCTACTGCAAGCTGACCCGACGCTTTCTCGATCAGAAAGGCATTCCGTACAAGGAATTCGATATCGAAAAGGATGCCGAGGCACGCAAGGCATATGAGGCGCTGGGTGGACGCGGGATTCCGCTGATCGATGTGAACGGGACGTTGATTCGCGGGTATGACCCGGATGAAATCCTCGCCGCCCTGAAGTAACCCATTGGCTCACTCAACCCCTCGCCACAGGTCGGTGTATCAGTGTTTTTCGAGGCGGAACCCGAACCGCGGAAAGTGCACATGCACCACTCCGGCCCGCTCGTCTTCACGACGCAGAATCAATTCCTCTCTGCCCACAAACAACAACTCACCCGCCACCGGATCAACGCCGTAATCCGTTGCCGCGATGACCACCTGCTGGCCAGGCTCAAACCCGTTCGGCTCATCGAACTGCTCGTCCGGTAGCGCGGCGGGTGTGGCATTACGCGCAACCTCCAGCGCGGCCTCGGAGGTCATCTCGCTGAACGCGCCATGCCCGAACCCCATCACGCGACCCAACCACGCCGACACCGCCGGATATGCATCAACCAACGGCGAGGTCACGGGCGTGGCCTTGAGGAACCACATCGGATGGGCCAGCGCGAAGTCGGCAATCGATGGCTCGCCGAACAGAAAGTCGCCCTGCTCGCGCTCAAGCTGCTGCTCCAGGCGCGCCATGATTGTCGGCCATTGATGCCGGGCTTGCTCGGCGGACAACTTTGTCGCGCTGCCACCACTGAAGAGTCCGGCGCGATCAGCGAGAAACGCCTTGATCGCTTCCGGCGGCAGATTGCCGAAACGCACCGCGATCGATTCCGGTTGAAACACCAGGCTCACGGCATGCTGGAATACCACCGAATCGGCCCAGGCGGCGAACGTCGCGGCGATCATTTCCTGGCCTTCCGGGAAGAAGGCCGGCAAGGCTTTCTCCTGCTCCAGTCGACGGGCGATCAGCGATGTGTCGCAGTAAATATCTGCGCCAACCTGCAGCACTGGCGTCTTGCGGTAGCCACCGGTCAGGGCGGTCAGATCGGGTTTTGGCATGACCGGCGCGATCTTTACCGAGCGCCAGGACAACCCCTTGAAACCCAGCAGCAAGCGGGCCTTTTCGGCGAAAGGGGACGTCGGGTAATGATGAAGAATCAACTCGGACATGCTCGGCTCCGCCGCACGGATTAGGAATCCGCAGCTTAGCGCGCAATTCGGGAGCAGCCTACAGGTCTGCCTGATGGGCACTTATCAGTCAGGTTGATAAGCCCGCGACGGCGCTTGCGACCAGACATTCCTTGGCGCTTTTCCTGAGTTTTTTGATCAAGCGTTCCTGTCGCAAGGCTTCGCTTTTGTCGCGGCAGACTTCTGTGTAGACCAAGGCAACGGCAGGGCTGGAGAGGAAGAAGCGTGCGCCCTTGCCACTTTGGTGGGTAGCGAAGCGGCGCACAGGATCGTCGCTGATCCCGCAGTACAGCGAACCATTGGCCGCGCGAACGAGGTAGACGAACCAGGGTTTACTCACCGGTGTGTCGGCATCGGCGGGGATTTCGCTGAGGGTAGTCACGTCACGATCAAGGCTTGAAAGGAAACAAGCCGCGATCTTATCAGCGACTGGCCTGGAATGCCTTCAGCCCCTTCAACGCCTGAGCGCGAACGGCATTTCTTACCGCCGGAGTCCAGCCCAGCAGCAGGCCTTTGAAACCCAGCGCCTGGCGCGACCAGGCCCACATATCGAAGCTGTCATGGTGCTCGCAGATCTTGCCGTCACGAAACACGAACTGCGCCTGAATATCATTGACCACCGTGTTGCCGGTCTGGCTGAACAGATAGGTCGCGACCCAATGCGCGCCGCCCGTGCGGTCCTCGGCGCGAACGTTGTCGAACGTCAGGGAAAAATCCTTCGCCCGAGTCGTCAGCATGCGCCACATGTCCCCGGCATCGCGTCCGCGCAATTCGCCGAATGCCGGATCGCTGAACAGCACATCATCGGTATAGCAGGCGCTCATGGCCTCGGCATCCAGCCGCTGGAAGGCTTGGTAGAACTGGGTGATCAATGCGCGGTTGGCATCACTCATGGGCAGGCTCCGGACGTTTGAAGGATTGCCTGCACGATAGTCAACAAATGCGCGGAACACTATCGGCATTCGTGGCGGGAATACCCTGGGGTGCGCTGTCGCCTAGTGCACCATGCCGTTGTCCCGGGCATAAGCGAAGAGATCCACATCCGTGGAAATGCCCAGCCGCTGCATGGCCATGCTTTTTTGTTTACTGATGGTCGACACACTGCGTTTGAAATAGCTCGCGATCTCACTGACGGTCATGCCGCTGGCGAGCATTCTCACCACTTCATGTTCTTTGGCCGACAGCGAAGGGGAATGCGAATGAGCCTCGACGTCTGCCTGAGCCAGCGCGGTACGCAAGGACTCGCTGATGAAACGCCGCCCTTCACCCACTGATTTGATTGCCAGAGGGAGCTCCGTCGCCGAGGCATCCTTGGCCACGATCGCCATCACGCCTTGCGCGAATGCCACCCTGAGCGTCGCAACGTTGGCAAACATGGTGACCAGAATGATCGGCGTCGAAGCGTAGTGACGTCGAACCGTGCTCAGCATCTTCAGTCCGTCGGCCTGTTGGTTGCCCGGCATGGAGAAGTCCGTGATCAACAGATCGCATGGCGTGGTCGAGAGCAGGCTCAACAGGCTGTCCGGGCCATCGGCCTCACCCACGATCACACACGTCCGGCTTAGATCGATGAGCATCCGTAACCCGATGCGGACGACAGGATGGTCGTCAGCAATAATTACGCGCATTGTCGGATTTATCCTGTGTGGTGACTGGAATACGCGAAAAGTAACGCCGTCCTATTCCGACCACAACGACCAATCTCGACCGCTCAACCACCGTCCTCAACGGATCCGGGCCCCTGTCCTTTCTCTGATAAAACAAAAGGAACCGCCCTACGTTTTAAAGCTACGCAGCTCACACCAAAAGACTACAGACAACAGGTCGAACGATGACGACCTGTAGCCCGCCCTGACCTTTCATACACTCGCCCCGCCTTTTTCGTATTAGTTGCATTTCGTCCGGCGACCTCGACCGATAGATTGCGCCCTGCCCGCTCCGGGCAACTCCTCAATCATCTTTCATCAAGGAAGCGTCGACGCATGAACAAATACATAACCCTCCTGACGGCTACTTTGCTGCTGACTGGCGCATCGTCCGTTATTGCTGCCTCCAGCACGGACCTGACCGTGAAGGGTCTGATCACGCCAAATGCATGCACACCAGCACTGGCCGGCGGCGGTATTGCCGATCACGGCAAGTTTTCCGTACAAGACCTCAATCCCGACAAGCACACTTACTTGCCTGAAATAATCATGCAAATGACAGTGAACTGCGATGCGGCTACGCCGTTTGCGATCAGCCCGATTGATAACCGTGCAGGCACAGGCACGTCGGGCAATTACTTTGGTCTGGGGCTGATCAATACCCACGAAAAGCTGGGCCACTTTCGCGTTGCTCCGCGCAATGTGATGGCGGACGCCACCCAAGCTCAAGCCATTCTCTCCACTGATGGCGGCAAGACCTGGCTTAAGGAAGGGTCGACAGCATTCTGGGGGGTCAACAACATCTGGAGTGTCGGTGCTCAGGGGACCGTCATTGCTCCCATCGCGATGAAGGAATTGAGCCTTGATCTGTATGTGCGTACCGGCATCGCCCCCACCAACGGCCTGACCCTGACCGACGAAGTGACGCTCGACGGCTCCGCAACCCTACAGATCAAGTACCTGTAACCCTCCGTCATCAACGAGCAACGCCCGGCCCACGGCAATGCCCGCTCACTCAAAGGACGAACCATCATGGAAAGATGCTCCCTCGCTCGATTGGCGCCCCTGTTGCTCATCTGTGCCCCCGCAGCCCTGGCCGCCAGCAGCACCGAGCTGAGCGTTACCGGCCTGATTACACCCGGCGCCTGCACGCCCAGCCTGTCCGGCGGCGGCATCGTCGACCACGGCAAAGTGACGGTGAAAGATCTGAGACCTGACCAGCCCACGGCCCTGGAAAACGGCACGCTGTATCTGGAGGTGAATTGTGATGCCGCCACGCGGTTTACCCTGACGACGATCGACAACCGCGAAGGCTCTTCCGTCTTTCACCCTAACAGTCACGGGCTGGGCGTCGTCAATGACGACCAAAACCTGGGCAGTGTTGCGTTCGGTCTGTTCGATACGGTGGCCGATGGGGCGGCGGTGAAAACCATCATGTCCTTGAACGACGGTGCCTCCTGGCGAGTGTCTTCCTACCTGGGACACGCCGGCCGGACCGCGTTCGCGGCGTTGAACGACCTGGGTACACCGATCGCCATCAAGAATTTGCGCGCGCGGCTCACGGCGTTTACCACCATCGTTCGCGCGAACGACCTGACGCTGACCGACGAAATCCCCATCGACGGGCATGTCACCGTGCAGCTGAATTATCGATAGGCCGGTAATCCAGGCTCCTTTTTAAAACCATTCAACGAGACACGTCATGACGATGTTTTCCAGTGTCACCCGTCATCTGTTCCATTCGGGCATCGGCGCATTCGCCCTGCTGCTGACCGCACACGCCCAGGCCGACGGCATGGTGCCGAACACTTCGGTGGTCATCGTCAACGAGGCTGACGGCGAAGCGTCCGTGTCGGTGACCAACACCGATGCCAACCTGGCGTTGATGCACGTCACCCTCGAAGACATTGCCGAAGACAGCGAATCGCTGGTGTTCGTGACGCCCCCCTGGCGCGCGTCGAAGCGGGCAAAACCCAATTGGTGCGGTTCATTCTGCAAACGGACAAACCGCTGCTCACTCAGCGCTTGAAGCGGGTGATCTTCGAAGGCATCCCCCAAGGCAAAGCGCCTGCCGAGGCAGGTCAGGCCCGAGTCGGCGTGACGGTGCGCCAGAACTTGCCGGTGATCCTGCACCCCAAAGGCCTGGCGCCCAATCGCACGCCGTGGACCGACCTGCAATGGTCGCTGAAAGACGGTCAACTGACCGTGCGCAACGACACGCCTTACGTGGTGCGTCTGGGCCAGGAAGTGCAATTGTTACCGGCCGCGGGCAACGCGATGCTGCCGAAAACCTACGTGCTGCCCGGTGAGCACATCAGCATCAAGGTGCCCGAAGGCGCCGCCACGCAGGTGCGTTTTCAACCGGCGACGGTCTACGGCTTTGCCGTGCCGCATTACGAGGCGCCCATCCAGTCCTGAACCACCCTGACGGCGTCATCAAGGAACGATGAGCGCCCATGTTTCAAGGCGACGGCCCCTTGGCCGTTGCCACAGGCGTGCCTGTAACCGCACGCCGCAATAACCCAAGTGATCCTGATGAACACAGTATCGAATTACCGTGATGGCGAAGCCGTGCCCGTTATTCGCGACGGCGCTCGCCCTCATCCATGGCAGCGAACCATATTGGCGGTGCTGCTGAGCAACGCGCTGATGATGCTCGATGCCTACGGTGAGGTGTCGATGCCAGCGTCGTTCGACAAAGACACGTTACGGCAGCGCGGCATCGATCCGGCGCTGGCGACGCTGCTGATGCAGGCGCCGCAGTTCACGGCCGGCCGCCACCCTGTCACGCTCACCGTCAACGGCCAGCGTCATGGCCGGGTCGACGTCACGTTCGATCGCGAAGGGGCGTTGTGCTTCGATCGCACGCTGCTCGATGCGGCGAACCTAACGGTGCCCGCGCTTACGCTGGACGATGGCCCATGCCATGACTTTCTAGGCCGCGCGCCGCAGACCGTCATCGAACCGAACCCCGCTGGCCTGGCCCTGTCGCTGATCGTGCCCACCGATGCGATACGCCCCACTGCCCGGGATTTTTCCGGCTATCAAACCGGTGGTGTCGCCGGCTTGATCAACTACGACGTCACCGGTTTGCACAGCCGTTCCGGCGACAGCACCAGCCGCTACGCCTCGGCCAACACCGAACTCGGCTTCAATGCCGGTGACTGGATCGTGCGCAGCCGCCAGGTGCAGACCTGGCAGGACGACGTGTCCACAACGACTCATATTGCGGCCTACGCCCAGCGGACTTTCGCCAGCCAGGAAGCGGTGTTGCAGGCGGGTCAGATCAACCTCTACAACCCGGTGCTCGCCGGTGCGCAGATCACCGGCGTGCAAGTGCTGAATGAACAAGCCCTGCAGGTCGAAGGGCAAAGCGCGGTCATTGAAGGGATCGCCAACAGTCAGGCCCAGGTCGAGGTCCGGCAAAACGGTTCGCTGATCCATTCCACGGTGGTACCCGCCGGCCCGTTCGTGCTCACCAACGTGCGGCGGCTCAACACGCGTTCCGACGTGGAAGTCACGATCAAGGAGACCGATGGCAGCGAGCGCCGTTTTACCGTGCCGGCCGCGATGTTGGGGGTCAGTTTGCCAGCGCCCGGTTATTCGCTGGGCGCCGGTCAGGTGCGCAGTGTCGGTGACGCTCAGGGAGGCGATCCCTGGGTCATCAGCGGCGGCTGGAGCGGTGCGCTCGCCCCGCAACTATTGCTCAGCGCCGGCCTCACCGGCGCCGCCGACTATCGCGCGGCGGGTGCCAGCGTCGGCCTGTTGCCCTCGCCGTTCACTCAGGTGCAAGCCACGCTGACCGGCGCGGACGCCAGCGGCAGACACGCCAGCCAGGGGCTTCAAGCCGACCTGAACGTCTCGCATCGGTTGAACGAGCAGTGGGCGCTCAGTGCCGGCAGTTCTTACCGAACCCTGGGCTACCGGGAACTGGAGGAGGCGGTGTTCGCCAACACGTCCGACAACAGCCAGTCACGTTACCGCGATCAGCAAAGCGCGGCCCTGTCATGGTCGCATCCATGGCTCGGCGCCTTCAGCAGCGGCTTCAGCCGGTCCAGTTCGTTCGACGGCCAAAGCAGCAGCCGCGCCCTCGCATCCTGGGGCACCAGCATCGCGGGCGTATCCGTCTCGGCGACCGCCGAATGGCAGCTCAGCGGTTCGAACGGCAACGATGACAGCATCTACCTGAACCTCAGCATTCCGCTGGGTGAGAACCGCCGGGCACGCAGCTGGGTACGCCGTTCCGCCGGCGAATACCGCAGCGGCGTGGGCTTGAGTGAACGGGTCAACGATCAGCTGGGTTACCGGGTTGGCGTCGAACACGACACGCGCGACAAACAGGTGCAATCCACGGCCGGCGTGTCGCTGCTACCGCGCTACACCCAGCTCGATCTCAATTACACCCGCGCCGATGCCGAGCGCTCCAGCTATCAAGCCAGCGCTCGCGGTGGCGCCGTGCTGCATGGCGGTGGCGTGACGCTGTCGCCGTACCCGGTGAGCGACACCTTTGCGTTGCTGTCGGTCGGTGACATGGGTTCCATCAAAGTGTCGACGCCCAGCGGTCCGGTCTGGACCGACTGGCAAGGTCAGGCGGTGATCCCGCAAGTGACGGCTTATGGCAAAAGCCCGGTGGAAGTCGACACCAAAACCCTGCCGCGCAACGCCGACATTCACAACGGGCTGGCGGTGATTTCGGCCGGTCGCGGCGCCGTCGACAACGTTGAATTCGGCATCACGATGACCCGCCGGGCCTTACTCAAGGCCACCACCGCCAACGGCGCGCCCCTGCCGCGCGGTGCCTCCGTGAACACCGAGGATGGCGAGTTCGTGACCCTGGTGCAGGACGGCGGCCTGGTGTTCTTGCCCAACGCGCTCGACCGCCGTGCGTTGTGGATCAGCGCGCCGGAGCTGGAGCGCTGCGAACTGCGCTTTGAGCTGCCCACCGACGCCGACGCCGACGCGTACTACGAAACCGCCCCCGCCAAGTGCCGAGCCCTCTGAGGATGACTTCATGAACCTGTTGCACTTTCTGCTATTGACCCTCGCGCTCCTGGCACTGAGTGGATTCACGCCAGTGGCCTCGGCGTCCATGGACGACTGCCAGTTCAACCTGAGCCAGCCGGTGCTCGATTACGGGCTGATGAACCGGGCGATACGGCCTGATGCCGCACCGGAGCGCAACCTCGGTGAACGCCAGCTCAGCCTGACCTTGAGCTGTGCGCAGCCCATCGACATGAGCCTGTTCTACCGGGCGATGGCCGCGACCGCCGAACGCTTTCACTTTGCCGAACGCGGCAGCTATCAGATGCGTATTCGCGATGCCGTGCTCGATGGCCAATCGGTCGAGATCGGGTTGATTGCCGGGGTCGGTCAGCCGCCGGCAGAAATGGCGTCGAGCCTGATCTGGCGACCGGAGCACGGGATCGTCCCGGTGCAGGCCGGCGTGGCGGTGCAAGGGCGCAGTTTCTCGGCCCAGCTTCAGCTGACGGCCTGGGTTCAAGAGCAAGGCATGCAGGTGCGTGACGCGGTGACCTGGGAAGCCTTCGGGGTGTTCGACGCCGTCGCCGCCGGACGCACCCGCGAGGCGACCTTGCGCGCCCGCTTCGCTCCGGCGGCCTGCGAGCCGGTGCTGTCCAACGGCGGCGTGGTCGACTTCGGCACCCTGTCGAAAAAAGACCTGCACGCAGACCAGGACACACGCCTGCCGCCCAAGTCCTTGACGCTGAGGGTCGGCTGCGACGCGCCGACGTCCTTCGCCTTGATCATGCACGACAACCGCTCAGGCTCGGCGATGCTCGACAGCGAGATCGACTACGGCCTGGGCAAGGACGGCAGCGGCAACAGGATTGGCCGTTTTTCACTGCACGTCGACCCGGCCGACGCCAATGCCGACGGCTTCGCCCGCCTTTATCAAACCCACTCCAGCATCGCCGGCACAGCCTGGAACACCGGCAGCGCCAACCCGATCGCTATCGGCAAAAGCCGTTACCTGGCGTTCACCGACAACGACGGCAGCAGTGCCGGCCCGGTGCTGATCCAGAACCTCAGCACCACAGTGACCGTCGACGCCGTTATCGCCCCCACCCACAGCCTGGACCTGAGCCGCGCCATCGAGCTCGATGGCGCGGGGACGATCGAGATTATTTACCTGTAACACCCAGCCCGATCCTGCTGGATTCGGGGTGCACTTGAGCGGCCCGGGCAGTCAGGACACAACCCTAGAAGTGAGCAAATAATGATCAAAAAGTACTTGGCAGCACTCTCCACAACAGCACTGATCGGCGTTGCGCCTTATGCAGTGGCGGCTTCGAGCATTGACCTGACTGTCACAGGTCTCATCACGCCGAGAGCGTGCACTCCTTCGTTGTCCGATGGAGGAACGGTCGACGTCGGCCAGGTGCAGGCCAAAGACCTCAACCTGACAAGTGACACGATAGTAGGCAGTCATCCGATACAGCTGACGGTCGCGTGTGACGCGTCAACGCCATTTGCACTTAACGGTATTGATAACAAAGCCGGAACATCATCGTCCAACCTGTATTTCGGATTGGGCCTGACCAGCAATAACGAAAAAATAGGTTATTTCACGCCATCGATCCAAAGCGCGCTTGCGGACGGACAACCTGTGCACTCGATCAGATCAACTGATAACGGTGCGAGTTGGACGCGCATCTATCAGATCCTGAAGGATAACCTCACATCGGTAAGCGCTGTCGGCACTCTCACGCCAATCTCCGTGAAAGACCTCACGATGGAACTGATGATCTACACCTTCATTGCCCGCGCCGATAGCCTCACCTTAACCGACGATGTCACTATCGACGGTTCAGCCACATTTGAAATGAAGTACCTGTAAGCCGTGCATCTTGCCCGAGGTCCTGCTTCGGGCAAGGACTGATTCCGCTCACCACACACAGCGAAACCTGTCCCATGAAAAAGACTCCACACGCGCTGACGATGGCGATCTTCGTCCTGACGTCGCCGCTCACCTTGGCCACCTCATCGACAGACCTGAGGGTCACAGGCCTCATCACCCCACTTGCCTGCACCCCGATGCTGTCCAACAGCGGCCTCGTCGATTACGGAAAAATCTCCCGGCAAGACCTGAACGTCGACAAACGCACTCGACTGCGCGACCAGACACTCGACCTCAACATTCAGTGCAATGCGCTCACGCGTTTTGCTCTGCTGATGCGCGACAACCGCGACGGCTCGGCCATCGTCAACAGCGAGATTTACTACGGCCTGAACCACGACCACAGCCACAATAAAATCGGCTTGTATTCGCTGAACTTCGATCCTGCCAGCACGGTGGTGGACGACCTGACGCAGGTCTATCGAACCGACTCGACCACGGGGGGCAAAGCCTGGAGCCCGTCGAACAGCCAGCCCATCCCGATGGGCTCCCGAAGCTATCTCGGCTTTACCGACAGCGCAGGCAGCAGCGCCGGCCCGATAGCCATCCGCAACCTGACCAGCCGGGTGACGGTCGAAACGGTCATCGCGCCCACCTCCGAACTGGACCTGAGTGCCGAAGTGCAACTCGACGGCTCGGCGACCCTGGACGTTGTTTACCTGTAGTTCAGACCTTTTCGCTGACCACCTGAACGTGCAACGAACGCCCGGCGCCGAGGCCGGCAACGATGGCGCCGAGGCCGATCACGCCAAAGATCCAGCCCAACGCGGTCCAGCCGCCCGACCAGTCGTGCACGATCCCGACCGCGAACGGCCCCATCGACGCCAGGGTGTAACCGAAGCCCTGGGCCATGCTCGACAGGTTGGCCGCCACATGGGCATCACGCGAGCGCAGCACGATCAGGGTCAATGCGAGACTGAATGCACCGCCCTGCCCCAGGCCGAGCAGGATCGCCCAGCCCCACAGGCCTTCGATCGGTGCATAGAGACAGCCGAACAGGCCGCCGAGGGTCAGCAGCATGACCACCACAATCGCCAGCCGCTGATCCTTGCCGCGCGTCGCCAGCCAGGGCGCCGCCAGAGAACTGGCCAACTGGACGATCACCGAACCCGAGAGCACCAGACCGGCCTGGGTCGGGGTCAGGCCGCGACCGATCAGGATCGAGGGCAACCAGCCAAAGACGATGTACGCCAGGGATGATTGCAGGCCCATGTACAACGTGACTTGCCAGGCCAGCGGATCACGCAATAGGCCGCGAACCCGATACGCGACGTTATGTGCGCCGTGTTTCTGCCCCACTTGCGGCAACCAGAAAACCGCCGCGACCAGCGCAGGCACTACCCAGAAGCCGAGGCCCAAGGCCCAGCTGTTATCGAAATGCTCGCTCAGCGGCACGGTCGCCCCCGCCGCCATCGCCGCGCCCAGACACAGGGCCATGGTGTACACGCCGGTCATGGTGCCGGCCTGTTTCGGGAAGTCGCGCTTGACGATGCCCGGTAACAAAACGCCAATCACACCGATGCTCGCGCCGCCCAGCACACTGCCGGCGAACAGGCCGATCTCACCGAATGAACTGCGCAGAATGATTCCGCCGGCCAGCATCAACAGAATGCCCAACACCACGCGCTCGGCGCCAAAACGTCGCGCCAGCAAGGGCGCTAGCGGAGCAAACAAGCCGAGACAGAGCACCGGCAACGTCGTCAGCAACCCGGCCTGGGCCGCCGACAGGCCGAGGGTCTTCGACACTTCGCTGAGCATCGGCGCCATGCTCGACAACGCCGGACGCAGGTTCAGCGCCACCAGGATCAGCCCCAGCAGCAACAGCCATGGGCGACGCAGGACGGGATGACGCTGCTGGACCTCTTCGTCATCGGCCTCGGCGTCGATCAGCAGCTCTTCGAGTTCTGCCGTGCGCTTGGGTTGAGTGATGTTGCTGTTGCGGCTCGACATGGAGTTCTCGGTTTCAAGGTTCATTGATCAACTGCCTAGACAGGGCTTTGGCCCGTTCCGGGTCGCGTTGCTCGACGGCATCAAGCAGTTCGATATGCAGGTCGAACACCTCTTGGCGTCGCGGGGTGATGTTCAGGGTCTGGCGCAAATGCGCGCCGACGATGCTGGAGAAATAGCGATACAGCTCGCTGAGGGTCGGGTTGTGCGCGGCGTCCACCAGACGGCGGTGGAACACCAGATCGCAGGCGATGTAGCTGTCGAGATCGCCGTGATAGTGGCTGCCGCTGACACCCAATGCTTCGCGCAAGGCCACCAGATCCTCATCCGTTCGGCGCAGAGCAGCGAGACCGATGGCTTCGACTTCAAGGATGTGCCGGGTCTCGCGGGCCTGTTCATGGGAGCAGCGCGACAAGGCTTTCATGGTGTCCAGTGGATCGATCACCGCCCGCAAATAGCTACCGTCGCCCTGACGGATTTCGATCAAACCGGAAAACGCCAATACACGCATGGCTTCGCGCACGGTGTTGCGGCTGATGCCCAACTCGGCGGACAGCTCTGGCTCTGTGGGTAAACGCTGGCCGACCTGCCAGGCGCCAGCGTTGATGCGTTGGCGCAGTTGATCCAGAGCCTGGTCGACCAGGGACCGCTTAACGAGTGGAGAAATGTCTGACATAGGATTCGCCCTTTCATCCAATCATAGGATGAATTTTCTGACATGTTAGTCAGCTACGCGTAGGACGGCAACCGCCTAAGTTCAAAGGGCAGGAGAGGAAGCGGGATTTTCGATTAGTAAGAATTACCCTTTGCTTGATCGGCATCCAGAATTACTGGGCGACGTGCAAATACTTCAAGAGGGTGCAGACTTGCAACGTCTATTGGTGGACCTCGATCGATCATCCCCCCTCCGCGCTCGCATCCTGACTGCAAACCGCAGACAAAAATAAACCCGGAACACTGTCCGGGTTTATTTCACTGCCAAGTGCCGATCAATGCAGAATCTGGCTCAGGAACATCTTCGTCCGATCGTTCTGCGGGTTGTCGAAGAAGTCGTTCGGCGCAGCCTGCTCGACGATTTCACCCTTGTCCATGAAGATCACACGATTGGCCACGGTGCGGGCGAAGCCCATTTCGTGGGTCACGCAGAGCATGGTCATGCCGTCTTCGGCGAGGCCGATCATGGTGTCGAGCACCTCTTTCACCATTTCCGGGTCGAGTGCCGAAGTCGGTTCGTCGAACAGCATGATTTTCGGTTTCATGCACAAAGCACGGGCAATCGCCACACGCTGCTGCTGACCACCGGACAGTTGTCCCGGGAATTTATGCGCCTGTTCCGGAATGCGGACGCGCTCCAGGTAATGCATGGCGATTTCTTCGGCCTGGCGCTTGGGCATCTTGCGCACCCACATCGGTGCCAGCGTGCAGTTCTGCAGGATGGTCAGGTGCGGGAACAGGTTGAAGTGCTGGAACACCATGCCGACTTCACGACGGACCGTTTCGATCTGCTTGAGGTCGTTGGTCAATTCCACGCCATCGACCACGATGCGCCCCTGCTGGTGTTCTTCCAGACGGTTGAGGCAGCGGATGGTGGTCGACTTGCCGGAACCCGACGGGCCGCACAGGACGATTCGCTCGCCCTGCTTGACGTTCAGGTTGATATCTTTCAGCACGTGGAACTGGCCGTACCACTTGTTCACGCCCTGCATCTGAATAATGCCTTCAGGGCTCACAGGCTTTTTGATTGCTTCGCTCATTACAGAACTCCTAACGCTTGTGGCCAGTGTCGAGCTTGCGTTCCAGATGCATGGAATAGCGCGACATACCGAAACAGAAAATCCAGAACACCAGGGCCGCGAACACATAGCCTTCGGTGGCCATGCCCAACCATTTCGGGTCGGCGGCAGCTTGTTTGACGCTGTTGAGCAGGTCGAACAGGCCGATGATGATCACCAGGCTGGTGTCCTTGAACAGCGCAATGAAGGTGTTGACGATGCCAGGAATCACCAACTTCAGGGCTTGCGGCAGAATCACCAGCCCCATGCTGCGCCAGTAACCGAGGCCCATCGCTGCGGCTGCTTCGTACTGACCTTTGGGAATCGCTTGCAGACCGCCACGCACCACTTCGGCAACATAGGCCGACTGGAACAGGATCACGCCGATCAGCGCCCGCAGCAGTTTGTCGAAGTTCATGCCTTCAGGCAGGAACAACGGCAGCATCACCGAGGACATGAACAGCACCGTAATCAACGGCACGCCGCGCCAGAATTCGATGAAGGTCACGCAGACCACTCGAATCGCCGGCATGTTCGAACGACGGCCCAGCGCCAGCACGATCCCCAGCGGCAACGCACCGGCAATACCGACGGTGGCGATCACCAGGGTCAGCATCAGGCCGCCCCATTGGCTGGTCGCCACCTGGGTCAAGCCGAAAACGCCGCCATGCAACAGGCACCAGGCAATGATCGGGTACAGCACCAGGAAGCTCAGGCCGTAAACCGCTTTACGCGGGAAGCGCGAGATGAACAACGGTGCCACGCCGATGACTGCCAGCCACACGGTCAGGTCTACGCGCCAACGCAGTACCGGCGGGTAATAGCCGTACATGAACTGGCCGAAGCGCTGCTGGATGAACACCCAGCAGGCGCCTTCCTTGGTGCAGTCGGCCTGGGACGTGCCGACCCAGTTGGCGTCCAGGATCGCCCAATGCAGGATCGGCGGCACCACCAGGTAAATCAGGTAGAACGCGAACAGTGTCAGCGCGGTGTTCAGCCAGCTGGAGAACATGTTCGCGCGCATCCACGCCATCGGCCCGAAGACTTTGCTCGGTGGTGGCATGTCGGGTTTGAAAGTATGAGTACTCATGCGCTTTTCCTTACCGCTCGATCAGCGCAATGCGCTTGTTGTACCAGTTCATCAGCAGGGAAATGCTGATACTGATCGCCAGGTACACGCTCATGGTGATGGCAATCACCTCGATCGCCTGCCCGGTCTGGTTCAGCACCGTACCGGCAAACAAGGACACCATTTCCGGATAACCGATACCGGCCGCCAGCGAGGAGTTCTTCGCCAGGTTCAGGTATTGGCTGGTCAGCGGTGGAATGATCACACGCATGGCTTGCGGGATGATCACCTTGCGCAGGGTCGGACCGTTGCGCAGGCCCAACGAGTGCGCCGCTTCGGTCTGGCCGTGGCTGACCGACTTGATACCCGAACGCACGATCTCGGCGATGAACGCCGCGGTGTACACGGTCAGGGCCAGGGTCAGCGCCAGCAGTTCCGGGATCAGCACCCAGCCACCAACGAAGTTGAAACCTTGCAGCTTCGGCATTTCCCAGTGCACTGGCGCGCCGAAGATCAATGCGCACAGCGCCGGGACCACCAGGAACAGCGCCAGGCCGACCCAGAATTTATGGAACGGTACGCCGGTCGCTTCGAAGCGTTTGGTCGCCCAGCGGCTCATCAGCACGATGGCGACAATGGCCACGACGATGCTGACCACAAACGGCCAGAAACCATCCGCCGTCAACGCGGCCGGCATGTTCAGGCCGCGGCTGCTGACGAAGAAGGTGTCGCCGAAGTTATGGCTGTTACGTGGCCCTGGCATGGTCAGGAACACCGCGAAGTACCAGAACAGGATTTGCAGCAGCGGCGGAATGTTGCGGAAGACTTCCACATAAACAGTCGCCAGCTTGGCAATGATCCAGTTCTTCGACAGGCGTGAAACGCCGACGATGAAACCGAGGAGCGTCGCCAGGATGACCCCGATGAAGGTCACCAGCAGGGTATTGAGCAGGCCGATGACAAACACTCGGGCATAGCTGTCCGATTCGGTGTAGTCGATCAGGGTTTGAGCGATGCCGAAACCGGCACTGCGCTCCAGAAAGCTGAAGCCGGAAGTAATGCCCCGGTGTTGCAAGTTGGTCTGGGTGTTATCGAACAGATACCAGCCCATGGAGACCACCGCCACAATGGTGATGATCTGAAATAGCCACGCACGCACTTTGGGATCGCTGAGGCTGAGCCTCTGCTTTGGTGCGCCGATTGAATTTTGCATGAAGTGCCCCGGATGTAATGGAACAGAACATCACCCGGTGGTTGGCCCACCGGGTGATAGAACCATCAGCGCACTGGTGGTGCGTATTGAATGCCGCCAGCGTTCCACAAGGCGTTCAGCCCGCGGTCGATTTCCAGCGGAGTGCCTTTGCCGAGGTTTTTCTCGAACACTTCGCCATAGTTGCCCACTTGCTTGACGATCTGGACGACCCAGTCCTTCTTCACTTTCAAGTCTTTGCCGTACTCGCCGTCGGTACCCAGCATACGTGCGACGTCCGGATTCTTGGTGGACTTGGCTTCGGCTTCGACGTTCTTCGAAGTGACACCAGCCTCTTCAGCGTTGAGCATGGCGTAGCCTACCCAGCGAACAATGGCCAGCCACTCGTCGTCGCCGTTACGCACGACCGGGCCCAGCGGTTCCTTGGAAATGGTTTCCGGCAGAACCACGTAGTCCTTCGGCGAAGCCAGCTTGCTGCGCTGAGCGAACAGTTGGGACTTGTCCGAGGTCAGTACGTCGCAACGACCGGATTCCAGCGACTTGGCGCTTTCATCGGAGGTGTCGAAGGTGATCGGGGTGTATTTCAGACCGTTGCCGCGGAAGTAGTCGGAAACGTTCAGCTCAGTGGTGGTACCGGCCTGGATGCAGATGGTCGCACCGTCGAGCTCTTTGGCACTCTTGACGCCCAGCTTGCTATTTACCAGGAAGCCAATGCCGTCGTAGTAGGTGATGAAGCCTGGGAACTTCAGGCCCATGCCCGCGTCACGGGAGCTGGTCATGGTGGTGTTGCGCGACAGAATGTCAATTTCGCCGGACTGCAGCGCGGTGAAGCGCTCTTTGGCGTTCAACTGGCTGAACTTGACCTTGGTCGCATCGCCGAAAACGGCAGCGGCCACAGCGCGGCAGAAGTCAGCATCGATACCGATGATCTTGCCAGTGGAGTCCGGAACCGAGAAACCCGGCAGACCGTCACTGACACCGCACTGTACGAAACCTTTCTTCTGCACTGCATCCAGGGTTGCACCCGCCTGAGCGAACCCGCTGACACCGAGCACTGCAGCTGCAGTCACGATGGCCAGGGTGGATTTCAACATCTTCATTCAAACCTCCAGTTTTGCTCTTGTTGTGTCGGAGCGTGAGTCCAGTCGCACCCTTATGAGGCGTAGTCGACCCGTGTTGGCTTTTTTTGGGGTCAACCGACGTAAAGACCTTAGCTATGAGTCTAGTAAGAGAAAATCCACATCATGGACAACTCACTTCTCACCAATCGGCCGAACGGGCTGTAGCCCTTTCACGTTCGCGAAGCCCGTAGCGGCCACTGGCGAACATCCATCACCGGATTCTTTGCTATCCCGCTGCCAGCAGTACACTGATAGTGTTACCGCAAGGCGCGAGATGGGTTGCACCGCTTTCACATAGCAAAGCCCGTACCAGACCGCTTGCCGATGCGGTTAAGGGACAGGTCAATAGCAAAACTTGTAACCTTGCGACATCTTCTTAACGGATCAACCCGACGCGCACTCACATCACGCACTTAATGAGAGCGCACGCACAAAATTGGAGCAGCCATGACCGAGCCCTTGATTCTTCAACCCGTAAAGCCCGCAGACGCCTGCGTTATATGGCTGCACGGCCTGGGCGCCGACCGCTACGACTTTCTGCCGGTTGCCGAAGCCTTGCAGGAAACCCTGCTGACCACCCGCTTCGTTCTGCCCCAGGCACCGACCCGCGCCGTGACCATCAACGGCGGTTACGAGATGCCGAGCTGGTACGACATATTGGCCATGAGCCCGGCGCGCGCGATCAGTCGTGAGCAGCTGGAAACGTCGGCGCAGAGAGTCTTTGATTTGATTGAAGAGCAGCGCGCCAGCGGAATAGACGCCTCGCGTATCTTTCTGGCAGGTTTTTCCCAGGGTGGCGCCGTGGTCTTGCACACCGCTTTCCTGAAGTGGCAGGGGCCGCTGGGTGGCGTACTTGCCCTCTCGACTTACGCACCGACCTTCAGCGATGAAATGGAGCTTTCGGCCAGCCAGCAACGCATTCCCGTGCTGTCGTTGCATGGCCAGTACGATGACGTCGTTCAAAACTCGATGGGCCGCACCGCCTACGAGTTTTTAAAGCAGCATGGTGTCACCGTGACATGGCAGGAATACCCAATGGGCCACGAAGTGTTACCCGAAGAAATTCGCGACATCGGCGTCTGGCTGGCCGAGCGTTTACGCTAAAAGCTACCCATTGATCCATCCCACTACGCCGCGCCCGATTCTTGCATTACACTGGCCGGCGTATATTCCTTAACCAATTGATGAGATGACCGTGCTCAAAGCACTCAAGAAAATGTTCGGTAAAAGCGAGACTGAGCAGCTCGCGCCAGTTCCCAGCGCTCCGTCTCATATCCCCAGCCACCGCACCGACGGTAATCAGCCTGGCCGGACCGCAACCGTAGCGGCACCGAAACACGAGCCTGTGACCACACCGGCCGCCCCACCTGTCGAGATTGTCGCCGCCGAGCCACCGCGCAGCGAATCGCCGAAACCGGCAAAACCGCGTCGCGAACCGAAACCGAAAGCGCCGGTCATTCCCTGGAAACTCGAAGACTTCGCCGTTGAACCCCAGGAAGGCAAAACCCGTTTCCACGATTTCAAACTCGCCCCGGAATTGATGCACGCCATCCAGGACCTGGGCTTCCCGTACTGCACGCCGATCCAGGCGCAAGTGCTGGGCTTCACCCTCGCGGGCAAAGACGCCATCGGTCGCGCCCAGACCGGCACCGGCAAAACCGCCGCGTTCCTGATTTCGATCATCACGCAACTGCTGGAAACCCCGCCACCCAAGGAACGCTACATGGGTGAACCGCGGGCGCTGATCATCGCGCCGACCCGCGAGCTGGTGGTGCAGATCGCCAAGGACGCCGCCGACCTGACCAAGTACACCGGCCTCAACGTCATGACGTTTGTCGGCGGCATGGACTTCGACAAGCAGCTCAAGCACCTCGAAGCCCGTCACTGCGACATCCTCGTGGCCACCCCGGGCCGCCTGCTCGACTTCAACCAGCGCGGTGACGTGCATCTGGACATGGTCGAAGTCATGGTGCTGGACGAAGCCGACCGCATGCTCGACATGGGTTTCATCCCGCAAGTGCGCCAGATCATTCGCCAGACGCCGCCGAAGAACGAACGTCAGACGCTGCTGTTCTCCGCAACCTTCACCGAAGACGTGATGAATCTCGCCAAGCAATGGACCACCGACCCGTCGATCGTCGAGATCGAATCGCAGAACGTGGCCAGCGAAAACGTCGAGCAACACATCTACGCCGTCGCCGGTGCCGACAAATACAAACTGCTCTACAACCTGGTCAACGACAACGGCTGGGAGCGGGTGATGGTGTTTGCCAACCGCAAGGATGAAGTGCGGCGCATTGAAGAGCGCCTGGTCCGTGACGGCGTCAACGCCGCGCAACTGTCCGGCGACGTGCCGCAGCACAAGCGCATCAAGACCCTGGAAGGTTTCCGCGAAGGCAAGATCCGCGTACTGGTCGCCACTGATGTGGCCGGTCGCGGCATCCACATCGACGGCATCAGCCACGTGATCAACTTCACCCTGCCGGAAGTCCCGGACGACTACGTGCACCGCATCGGCCGTACCGGTCGTGCTGGCGCAGAGGGTGTGTCCATCAGCTTCGCCGGTGAAGATGACTCCTACCAGCTACCGTCCATCGAGGCATTGCTGGGTCGGAAAATCAGCTGTGAAACACCGCCGACGCATCTACTGCGGGCGGTTGAGCGCAAGCGTCCGTAACTCGGCCCCTTACTGAAAGAGGCGCAGCCGGAAACGGACTGCGCTTTTTTTTCGTCCCGATGTTGCTCGACACAACTAAAAGTCCATAATGGACAAATTAGTTTACTTTCAGCACCCGGAGCCGACCATGTCCAGTACGCCTTATGTGATCACCCAACCCCAGGCCCGCGAACTGCTGGCGCAGGTCGACGTGCCGCAGATCCTGCGCAAGCTGTTTCGCGACCTGGCGGCCGGGCTAGCGGTGCAACCGGCGCAACAGCTGGTGGAGTTCCCTCAGGGTGCCGGCGACTTCATCAACTATCTGGGCGTGCTGGCTGAAGACGGCGTCTACGGGGTCAAGACTTCGCCGTACATCGTGCGCGAACAAGGTCCGCTGGTGACGGCCTGGACATTGTTGATGTCGATGCAGACCGGCCAACCGTTACTGCTGTGCGATGCCGGCGAACTGACCACCGCACGCACGGCCGCGACCACCGCCGTCGCCGTCGATGCCCTCGCTCCGCTGAAGGCGCAGCGCCTGGCGATTATCGGCAGCGGCAAGGTGGCTCAGGCACACCTGCATTACGTTAAAGATCTGCGTGACTGGCAAAGCATCAGCCTCTATTCCCCGAGCCTGAGCGATAAAAACCCTGAAACGCTGGCACAGCTAAAACGCCTCGATCCACGCCTGACCATCGCCGACAGTCGCGAAGCGGCGATTGAAGATGCCGACGTGATCATGCTGTGCACCTCGTCCGCCGGCCCGGTGATCGATCCCTCGAAGCTGAGCAAACCGGCGCTGATCACCTCCATCAGCACCAACGCCCCGCGCGCCCATGAAGTCCCGCCGCAGAGCCTCAATGACATGCAGGTGTTCTGCGACTATCGTCTGACTACCCCGGGCTCGGCGGGCGAAATGCTGATTGCGGGGGAACAACATGGCTGGGACAAGTGCTTGATTGTCGGCGACCTGCCTGATTTGCTCAGCGAAAAGGTCCCGCGTCCCGACTACGACCGTCATGTGTTCTTTCGTTCGATCGGCCTGGGCCTGGAAGACATCGCACTGGCCAATGCCATCTACCGCCTACAACCCTGACACCACAATCCCCTGTGGGAGCGAGCCTGCTCGCGATAGCGGTTAATCAGTCAACATTGGTATCGACTGACCCAACGCTATCGCGAGCAAGCTCGCTCCCACAGGGGACTTCCACAATTTCGGCATTTGCGCTCGACAGGAGACGTTCATGAGCCAGGCAGATTTCATCATCATCGGCGGCGGGATTGCCGGCGCTTCCACCGGTTTCTGGCTGTCGCAGCATGCTCGGGTGATTGTACTCGAACGCGAATCCCATCCGGCTTATCACTCCACCGGACGCTCCGCTGCGCTCTACACCGCCGCGTATGGCACACCGCAGGTTCGCGCGCTGACCCAGGCCAGCCGCGAATTCTTCGACGCCCCGCCAGTCGGTTTCTGCGAACACCCGCTGCTGACCCCGCGTGGCGAGATGACCGTGGACTTCACCGGCGACCCGGCCGAGCTGAACAATCAATACCTGAGCGCCAAGGCCACGGTGGCGGAAATGCAACTGCTCAGTGCCGACGAAGCCTGCGCGCGCCTGCCGATCCTGCGCCGTGAAAAAGTCCATGGTGCGATCTACGACCCGACTGCCAGCGACATCGACACCGATGCCCTGCACCAGGGTTACTTGCGCGGTATCCGTCGCAATAAAGGCGAAGTCCACACCGACAGCGAAGTGCTGAGCCTGACCCGCAATGCAGAAGGCATGTGGCAGGTTCAAACCAACAACCAGACTTTCAGCGCACCGATCATCATCAACGCGGCAGGCGCGTGGGCCGACAAGATCGGCGAGCTGGCTGGCGCCAAGTCGTTGGGCCTGCAACCGAAGCGGCGCGCGGCGTTCATCTTCGCCGGCCCCGAGGGCGTGGACATCCACCATTGGCCGATGCTGGTCAGCCTCGACGAATCGTTCTACATGAAACCCGACGCCGGAATGTTCCTCGGCTCGCCAGCCAACGCCGACCCGGTGGAGCCGCACGACGTGCAGCCCGAAGAGCTGGACATCGCGATGGGCATCTACCAGATAGAAGAAGCCACCACGCTGACCATCCGCCGTCCGACCCGCACCTGGGCCGGTCTGCGCAGCTTCGTAACGGACGGAGACCTGATCTGCGGCTTCGATCAACATGTGCCAGGGCTGTTCTGGGTCGCGGCGCAAGGCGGCTACGGCATCCAGACATCACCTGCCATGGGCCAGGCCAGCGCAGCGCTGATACGCGGTGAAGCCTTGCCCGAACAGCTCAGCCGTTTCGGCCTGGACGCCGAGATGCTCTCCCCTGCCCGCCTGGGTTGATTTTCGTCCTCAGGTGACGTGTCGACCCGATTGCGGCAAACTTCCAGCGCCCTTTTTGCAGGGCGCTGACGCTGCCTGGAGTTCCACCGTATGAACGCACCTGAAAAAGACCCGGCCATGGACAACTACCGGGCGATCGCCGATGCGATCGCTACGTTGTTCTTCCCTCATGCCGAGGTGGTGCTGCACGATCTGCGCACGCAAAAAATCGATTACATCGCCAACAATCTGTCCAAGCGGGAAGTGGGCGATGACGCGGCACTGGAGGACATGCTCAGCGACGATGTCAGCGAACGGAACATCGGGCCCTACGAAAAGCTCAATTGGGATGGCCAGAAGATTCGCAGCCTGAGCAGTGTCTTGCGCGACAGCGATGGCCACCCACTGGCGGTGCTGTGCATCAACCTGAACATCTCGTTGTTCGAAAATGCCAAGGCCGCGCTCGACCTGTTCCTGTCACCAAGCAAACTGATTCCGCAACCGGACTCTCTGTTTCGTGATGACTGGCAGGAGCGCATCAATACCTTCCTGCACGCCTGGCTGCGCGAACGTCAGCTGAGCCTGAACCTGCTGACGCGCGACCACAAACGTGAACTGGTGCTGGCGTTGCACGCCGAAGGGGCCTTCAAGGGCAAAAGCGCTTCGAACTATGTGGCCAATGTGCTGAACATGGGGCGGGCGACTGTTTACAAGCATTTGAAGGAATTGAAGGGCTGAGCCCTGAGGTGTTTGTTGCCTGATCTGACGCCATCGCAGGAACGCCGCCCGGCGGCGTTCCTGCGATGCGGTTGATCAATCGCCGTAGATGTCAGCCTTGAAGTACTTCTCGGAAATCTTCTGATACTCGCCACTCGCACGAATGCCATCAATGGCAGTATTCAACTGGCTCACCAGCTCGGTGTTGCCCTTGCGCACCGCAATCCCGGCACCCTCGCCCACGTACTTCGGATCCTTCAACTCCGGCCCGACAAAGGCATAGCCCTTGCCACGCGGCATCGCCAGGAAGTCACTCAACGGGATGGTGTCGGCAAAAATGGCGTCGAGGCGACCGGCTGCCAGGTCCATGTAGATTTCTTCGTTGTTGCCGTAGCGCTTGACGTTGATGCCCTTCGGTTCAAACACCTCGGTGGCGTAACGGTCGGTGGTGGTGGCGCGCTGTACACCGACAGTCTTGCCCTTGAGGCTGGCGTATTGGTCATCCACGGACGCGCCTTCCTTCATCACCAGACGCGATGAAGTGAAGTAGTACTTGTGGGAGAAATCCACCGACTTCTTGCGGTCTTCGTTGATGGTCATGGACGACAGCGCCATGTCGATTTTTTTCACTTTCAGGGAAGGAATCAGACCGTCGAACTCGCCTTCGACCCACACGCACTTGACCTTCATTTGCGCACACAGGGCATTGCCGATGTCGTAGTCGAAACCGACGATCTCGCCCTTGTCGGTTTTCGACGCGAAGGGCGGATAAGCGGCTTCGATGCCGATGCGCAGGGTTTTTTCGGCGGCGAACAGCGTGCTGCACGCGAACAGGCTCAGCGCCAGACCGGTGATGAGGGGGAATTTCTTCATGTTCGTTCTCTCGCGGGTTGTTGTTGGTTTGGCAAGACAGAAGAAAGAGCTGGAAACGGGGAAATACCTTTTTTGTACTTATAATTCCATACTGGACTTTTATGTATTAGCCGTCAATTGGGGAGAATGGAGATGTGCCGGCCGGTGGTCGGGCGAGGGTCACTGGGATTTTTGGTGTTGCTGATGGCCTCTTCGCGGGCAAGCCTCGCTCCTACAGGTTTTGTGTTGTTCACAAAATGTGCGCACGACACAAAACCTGTAGGAGCGAGGCTTGCCCGCGAAGGCATACTGGCAGACACCGCAGGAATCACTGCTTCCAGCGATCCGCCGCCGTATGATCGCTGTCACGCCCTTCCACCCAACGCGGTCCGTCTCGGGTGTTTTCCTTCTTCCAGAACGGCGCACGGGTTTTCAGGTAGTCCATGACAAAGGCGCAGGCGTCGAACGCCGCCTGGCGATGGGCGCTGGCGGCGCCGACGAAGACGATCGGTTCGCCCGGTTCAAGGGCGCCGATCCGGTGCAGCACTTCAAGCTTGAGCAGCGGCCAGCGCTGTTCAGCCTCCAGGGCGATTTTGCCGAGGGCTTTTTCGGTCATGCCCGGATAGTGCTCGAGAAACATCCCGGACACATCGAGCCCGTCATTGAAGTCGCGCACATAGCCGACAAAACTCACCACCGCCCCGACGCCGACATTGGCGGCGTGCATGGCATTGACTTCCGCACCCGGATCGAAGGCCGTGGACTGCACGCGAATCGCCATGTCAGCCCCCGGTCACGGTCGGAAAGAACGCCACTTCGTCACCGTCAGTCACCGGTTCGTCGAGCTGGCAGAGGTCCTCGTTGCGGGCGCACATCAAGTTCTGCTCGCTCAGCACCTCGGCACCGTCACGCTGAGCCAGCAATGCACGGACGTCGTCGACCGTGGCGAAATCGCCTTCAACCTTGATTGAGTCCACGCCAAGCGCTTCGCGGTAGCGGGCAAAAAACTTCACGGTGACGTTCATGGTTGATCTGCCTGGAAATGGCCGCTCTTGCCACCGAGTTTTTCCAGCAGCCGCACGCTTTCGATGGTCATGCCACGGTCCACGGCCTTGCACATGTCGTAGATCGTCAGCGCGGCGACACTGGCGGCGGTCAGGGCTTCCATCTCGACGCCGGTCTGTCCGGACAACTTGCAGCGCGCGACGATGCGCACGGTGTCATCGCCTTCGGCACTCAGCTCGACCTTGACGCCGGTGAGCATCAGCGGATGGCACAGGGGAATCAGATCGCTGGTCTTCTTCGCAGCCTGAATGCCGGCGATGCGCGCCACGGCGAACACATCACCCTTGGGGTGACCGCCGCTGACGATCATCTGCAGGGTTTCGGGGAGCATGCGCACCAGCGCTTGAGCGGTTGCCTCACGGAACGTCACGGCTTTTTCGGTGACGTCGACCATAGTGGCGCGACCTTGGGAATCGAGATGAGTCAGCACAGGTTTACTCCTGATCAGGAGCGTCGATTGTAAACCTGTGGGTCAAATTTCCGCACGTTTGATTATTGGATGAATGGCCCTTGCAGGAGAGAGGCTTGCCCGCGAAGGCGGCGTGTCAGATAGATTGATGTTGAATGTGCGGTCGTCTTCGCGGGCAAGCCTCGCTCCTGCAAGGGAATTTGTGTTGGGCATAAAAAAACCGGGCGGCTTTTGGGGCCGCCCGGTTCTGGTGACGTAGTTACAAATGCGTTTCGGCGTATTCGGCCAGAATCGAACGTGGCACCCCTTGCAGGGTGATGTGTACACCGTTGGGGAAATCCTTGAAGCGTTCGGTCAGGTATGTCAATCCGGAGCTGGTCGCGGACAGGTAAGGGGTGTCGATCTGCGCCAGGTTGCCCAGGCACACCACTTTGGAACCGGCGCCGGCACGGGTGATGATGGTTTTCATCTGGTGCGGTGTCAGGTTCTGGCATTCATCAATCAGGATCAGACTCTGCTGGAAGCTGCGGCCTCGAATGTAGTTGAGGGATTTGAACTGCAACGGCACTTTGCTGAGGATGTAATCGACGCTGCCATGGGTGTTTTCGTCATCCATGTGCAAGGCTTCAAGGTTGTCGGTGATGGCGCCCAGCCAAGGCTCCATTTTTTCCGCTTCGGTGCCGGGCAGGAAACCGATTTCCTGGTCCAGGCCCTGCACGCTGCGCGTCGCGATGATCCGGCGGTAGCGCTTGCTGACCATGGTCTGCTCGATCGCCGCCGCCAGGGCCAGGATGGTTTTACCGGAGCCGGCAGCACCCGACAGGTTGACCAGGTGGATGTCCGGGTCAAGCAAGGCGTATAGCGCCAGGCTCTGATAGATGTCACGGGGTTTAAGGCCCCACGCTTCCTGGTGCAGCAGCGGTTCCTGGTGCAGGTCAAGGATCAGCAGCCGGTCTTCCTCTATCTCCTTGATCCAGCCGACGAAGCCCTGTTCGTCAATGATGAACTCGTTGATGTGGACGGCCGGCAGGTTGTCGATCAATTGCACCTGATGCCAGGTGCGACCGTGATCCTGACGGGTTTCGACATTCCTCACCCTGTCCCAGAAGGAGCCGTCCATGTTGTGATAACCGTTGGGCAGCAACGAAACGTCATCGACCAGTTGGTCGGTGCTGTAGTCCTCGGCCGCGATCCCGCACGCCCGGGCCTTGAGGCGCATGTTGATGTCTTTGGTGACCAGCACCACGGGCAGTTTCGGCTCGCGCGCGTGCAGGTCGATCAACTGGTTGATGATGATGTTGTCGTTCAGGTGTTCGGGAAGAATGATGTTCGGTTCGGCACGCTTGCTCATCAGAATTGACAGCAAACCCTTGGGCCCACTCTTGCCGCGCTGGATCGGCACACCGAGCTCGACGTCTTCGGGGCTGGCATCGCCCAGGGTCTTGTCGATCAGGCGAATCGCCTGACGGCATTCTGCGGCCACGCTGTGATGCCCGCTCTTGAGCTTGTCCAGCTCCTCAAGCACGGTCATCGGGATGGCAACGTGGTGTTCTTCGAAATTAAGCAGGGCGTTTGGATCGTGAATCAATACGTTGGTATCGAGTACATAAAGGATTGGCTGGTTGGAGGAAGAACTACGTCCGTGATCATCCATACTCGGTCACCTTTGTGGGAGCCATTCGACGCAATACCGTGACAGTGCTGCGCCTCGAAGTGGCCACCGAATTCACCTGCGAGGATTCAAGTGAACTGCGAACAAGTAGGGTCTTGGAAGACGCCACCTGTGTTGCAGGTTTCGGCGGTCTGTCTTCGTAATACTCCAAAACCCATGACAGAAAAAAGTACTTTGACGTTTTTTTGAAGTTTATTTTTCAGAGTGACCAATAGCACTAGGCGGATGGCCATCACCCCGTTAAAGTCGGAAGTCCGCCTGCATCGAAATCTGCTCGAAAATCACCCCGCCGCGCCCTCCTCCCCAATGATTCCGGGCTTTTTACGGTTTCAGCGAAACGCGTCCTGACAGTCCTCCCAACCGATCCCGCTTTGCGCCGTTTGCGTGATGAGCCAGGGCATCGCCGTTTTCACCGCATCCTGCTTCACATTGAAGTTGATCACCCCATGTCGCCATAGCAGCATCAGCGTCAACACGCGCTGGGCGCTCGGGTTGCCCTTGAGCTTGCCGGCGCCATCCTGGGCATCGATGTCCCACAGTGCCACCTGCAAACCCTGAGCCTTGAAGAAGCCTTCGGCGTCAGAACGACGCTGGCCATCGGGCGGACGGAACAGCGGCACGTAATTCTCCGGCAGTTTGCTTTTGACCAGCTCGACGCTGCGGCGCACCGAGTCCTGCCAGTCCTGCCAGTGGCTGTGGGAGCGAAACTCCCAGCCTTGCACGCCAATGCACTGCGTTGAATAGGTCGCTTGCAGACTGGCCACCGAGCGCTCGGCCAGACGCGCCTGAATGTCTTTGCCCAGGACGAAGAAGGTGCCACTCATGTTCGACTTGCGCAGGTACTCGGTGACCCAGCCGGTGTTGTCCGGCGTGATATTGGCGGCGCTGTCGAACGTCAGCAAAAACAGCCGGTCATGCATCTCTTCGCCGTTGCGCTCATAGTCACCAAAACGATCGACTTCGCTGCTGCTCTGCGGAAACAGGGCCGCCTTGCGCAGTTGCTCGTCCAGATACTGGGCGTGGAACAACCGGCTCGGCTCCGACCACTTGATGTAATAGCTGTCGTCGCTGACCTGAAACTTGGCCGCTTGCTGGCGCAGGGTGTCCATGTCCTCGACGAGGAAACAGAAGGAAGCATCCTGATCGCAGCTCTGCTGGGCGAAGTTGTAGTTGGTCAGCAGTCGCTGCCACAGGCGCTGGCGCAGGTTGTTGACGGCCTCCAGATTAATCTTGCGCAGGCCCAGACGCTGGGCCAGGCTCGCTTCATCCAGCGACTCGCTCGCCAGCAGCACCCGCGAAAACATGAGGATTTCGGCGCGTGATGCCACGTCGAACAGCGTCGGGCTGCTGAGCTTTTCCGGCCAGGTGCTGCGATCAAGCGTCGCCACATCGCCCGGCGCCGCCATGGCACCAAAGCTCAATAGCCAGGCCGATAATAGAAAAACGATACGCAATGGGATGTCTCCATAACAAAACCCGCGCGGCACTATAGCTGATCCTGCCCACATTCCCGCAGCCGCACTGACCCCCGTAGGAGCGAGGCTTGCCCGCGAAGGCGGTGTGTCAGTCGGCATCACCGGTAACTGGCACACCGCCTTCGCGGGCAAGCCTCGCTCCTGCAGGGTTTGTGCAACACCACCGATCACCTATGGACTTGATAGCTGGAGTCAACCGGTCCAACCCCCTAGAATCGCCCCCACGATTAAAGGAGACGACTTCATGCTGATGGTGATTTCCCCCGCCAAGACCCTCGACTACGAAACACCGCCGGCGACCCAGCGCTTCACCCAGCCGCAATACCTGGACCACTCCCAGGAATTGATCATGCAACTGCGCGACCTGACGCCCGCGCAGATCAGTGAGTTGATGCACGTCTCCGACAAGATCGGCGGCCTCAACGCCGCGCGTTTCGGCAGCTGGACGCCAGCGTTCACACCGGAAAACGCCAAGCAGGCATTGCTCGCCTTCAAGGGTGACGTTTACACCGGCCTCAACGCACAAACTTTCAGCGAAGCCGATTTCGATTACGCGCAACAGCACTTGCGCATGCTCTCAGGCCTGTACGGCCTGCTGCGTCCTCTGGACCTGATGCAACCGTATCGTCTGGAGATGGGCACCAAACTGGCGAATGCCCGTGGCAAGGACCTGTATGCGTTCTGGGGCACCCGGATCAGCGAATGGCTGAACGAAGCCCTGGCCGATCAGGGCGACGACGTGTTGTTGAACCTGGCCTCCAACGAGTACTTCTCGGCGGTCAAACGCAGTGCCCTTAACGCACGCATTATTAATACCGACTTCAAAGACCTTAAGAACGGCCAATACAAGATCATCAGCTTCTACGCGAAAAAAGCGCGCGGAATGATGAGTCGTTTTGTCATTGAAGAGCGCGTCAACGACCCGGCAGACCTCAAAAACTTTGACGTTCAAGGCTATCGCTACAGCGCCGAACAGTCTAAACCGGACCATCTGGTGTTCCTGCGCGATCACGCGCCAGAGTAAGCACCTGACCGGCGCACGACAGCAAAAAATCGTCGTGCGTCGACGTCTGATCGTCCAACAATTCCCCGCCTTGTTCGCCGACTTATTGGCGCCAGAAATCCATCGTCTGATTTTCTAACTTTAGTTTCACTCGACTTTGATGTTTTTTTTGAGTAGTGGCACTGAAATTTTTTATCAGTAGTGGCACAAAACTATCTGACTCGATAATAAGCCTATATATAAAGGGCCAAACGGCAAGTGCTATCAATCTGAGAGCAGTGCCATCTTTCCCAATATTTCAAGAAATTTCAGAATCGGCGATGGGCGGGCAGGAACTATGTCCAAATGCGTAGCTCATACCACCGGTAACGATTTTCTCGATGCATGTACGAGATAACTTACGCAGAGAAGAGCGTCACATAGCGAAGTTGTCACATTAACTTCTGCAGACCGGACCTCTAATTTGGGCAACACATACAGGACAGGAGATACGCTTATCAATATCCCCTTCAAGGCCAAGGCTGCGCCCCTATAAACGTGCTCACCTGAGCACCCAACCGCTTGATTTACGGGCTTATTGCCTGGCATTGAGCGCGCAAGACCTTTGCACACGGTCCTCTGATTAGAAGATCGGCTGCATAACAGGGCATATCAGAATAATAAGGCCTAGTTGCGCACATCTTGAGTGCACTTATTTAGACACTCGGAACTTTGTATGCCTGCACGCGGCACTGCGGCGCCCGTAAGGCCGCACTTGCGAGTGCACTATAACGATGAACACCATTAACTCCGGCCATGTAATGGCTTGATAAACACAGAGGTAATTGCGATGCGCATCAGCATATTTGGTTTGGGTTACGTCGGCGCAGTATGTGCCGGTTGCCTGTCTGCACGGGGCCATGACGTCGTTGGCGTCGATGTTGCCAAAGACAAAATCGATATGATCAACGCCGGCCGTTCGCCGATCGTTGAACCGGGTCTGGGCGAACTGCTGAAGAAGGGTATCGAGACGGGCAAATTGCGCGGCACGACCAACTTCGCCGAAGCGATTCGCGACACCGACCTGTCGATGATCTGCGTCGGTACGCCGAGCAAGAAGAACGGCGACCTGGAACTGAACTACATCGAAGCGGTATGCCGCGAGATCGGTTTTGTCCTGCGTGACAAGACCACCCGCCACACCATCGTGGTTCGCAGCACCGTGCTGCCGGGCACTGTCGCAAACGTTGTCATCCCGATCCTCGAAGACTGCTCCGGCAAGAAAGCCGGTGTCGACTTCGGCGTTGCAGTGAACCCTGAGTTCCTGCGTGAAAGCACCGCGATCGCCGATTACGACCTGCCGCCAATGACCGTCATCGGCGAGTTCGACAAGGCCTCGGGCGACGTTCTGCAATCGCTGTACGAAGAGCTCGACGCACCGATCATCCGCAAGGACATCGCTGTCGCCGAGATGATCAAGTACACCTGCAACGTGTGGCACGCCACCAAGGTGACCTTCGCCAACGAGATCGGCAACATCGCCAAGGCTGTCGGCGTCGATGGCCGTGAAGTGATGGAGGTGGTCTGCCAGGACAAGACGCTGAACCTGTCCCAGTACTACATGCGTCCTGGCTTCGCGTTCGGCGGCTCTTGCCTGCCGAAGGACGTTCGCGCCCTGACCTACCGCGCCGGCTCGCTGGACGTGGAAGCACCGCTGCTGAACTCGCTGATGCGCAGTAACGAGTCCCAGGTGCAGAACGCCTTCGACATCGTTTCCAGCCACGACAAACGCAAAGTCGCCCTGCTGGGCCTGAGCTTCAAGGCCGGCACCGATGACCTGCGCGAAAGCCCGCTGGTAGATCTGGCGGAAATGCTGATCGGCAAGGGCTACGACCTGAGCATCTACGACAGCAACGTCGAATACGCCCGTGTCCACGGCGCGAACAAGGATTACATCGAGTCGAAGATCCCTCACGTCTCGTCCTTGCTCAACGCTGACTTCGACGACGTGATCGCCAACTCCGACGTGATCATCCTCGGCAACCGTGACGAGAAATTCCGCGCCCTGGCGCAGAACGCTCCACACGGCAAGCAAGTCGTCGATCTGGTTGGCTTCATGTCCAAAGCCACCAGCGTCAGCGGTCGTACCGAAGGCATCTGCTGGTAACAAGCCGTTCCCTGTAGGAGCCAGGCTTGCCGGCGAACCAGACGACTTGATGTGTCAGGTACACCGCCTCGCTCCTGTAGGAGCCAGGCTTGCCGGCGAACCAGGCAACGCGGTGTGTCAGGCACACCGCCTTCGCGGGCAAGCCTCGCTCCTACGGTTTTTTATGCCTGCCTTAACCCCATCGGGCCACCCCACAGGCTCGCCCGAGATAGAGACGGATGCAGATTATGCACAGGCTAAAGCACGGCCTACTTCAGGCCGCCGGTTGGCTGTTTTACCTAAGTTTATTGATGGGCATCGCCATGGCGTTGCCTGCGTCCACATTCGATTCCGATTCGAAGGATTTTATCTTCCTCATCGGTTTCATCGGCATCTGGCGCTACTCGATGGGCGCCACGCACTTTGTGCGCGGGATGCTGTTTCTGTACGTGGTCTACCCGCACCTGCGGCGCAAAGTGCGCAAGCTGGGTGACGCGGCAAACCCGTCCCATGTTTTCTTGATGGTCACCAGCTTCCGTATCGACGCGCTGACCACCGCCCAGGTCTACGCCTCCGTCATTCGCGAAGCGATCGACTGCGGCCTGCCGACCACCATGGTCTGCTCCATCGTCGAAATGTCCGATGAGAAGCTGGTGAAAAGCCTTTGGACGAAGATGAATCCGCCGGATCGGGTCAAGCTCGACTTCGTGCGCATTCCCGGCACCGGCAAGCGTGATGGCCTGGCCTACGGTTTCCGCGCCATCTCCCGCCACCTGCCGGACGACCGCGCAGTGGTTGCAGTGATCGATGGCGACACCGTGCTCGCCGAGGGCACCGTGCTCAAGACCGTGCCGTGGTTCCAGCTGTTCGGCAATGTCGGCGGCCTGACCACCAACGAGTTCTGCGAAGTGCGCGGCGGCTACATCATGAGCGAATGGCACAAACTGCGATTCGCCCAGCGCCACATCAACATGTGCTCGATGGCCTTGTCCAAGCGCGTACTGACCATGACCGGCCGGATGTCGGTGTTTCGCGCGACCGTGGTCACCAACCCGGACTTCATCGCCGACGTGGAAAGCGACTCGCTGCAACACTGGCGCCTGGGCCGCTTCAAGTTCCTGACCGGTGACGACAAGTCGAGCTGGTTCAGCCTGATGCGCCTGGGCTACGACACGTTCTACGTGCCGGACGCCGCGATCCACACCGTGGAGCATCCGCCGGAAAAAAGCTTCATCAAGGCCAGTCGCAAACTGATGTTCCGCTGGTACGGCAACAACCTGCGCCAGAACGCCCGCGCCCTGGGCCTGGGGGTTAAACGCCTCGGCCTGTTCACCTCGGTGGTGCTGTTCGATCAGCGCGTGTCGATGTGGACCTCGTTGCTGGGCTTGACGGTCGCGCTGATCGCCAGCTTCAAGTACGGCACTGCGTTCATCCTGGTGTACCTGCTGTGGATCGGCATTACCCGCCTGATCCTGACCGTGCTGCTGTCGTTGTCCGGTCACCGGATCGGCCCGGCCTACCCGGCGATTCTCTATTACAACCAGATCGTCGGCGCGCTGGTGAAGATCTACGTGTTCTTCCGCCTCGACCAACAGTCCTGGACTCGCCAGCCCACTTCCCTGACCCGTGACCTCGCCAGCTTTCAACGTTGGTTCAACACCTGGTCGTCTCGGACCATGACCTTCTCCGCCGGCAGCATCTTTGTTGCCGTGCTGCTGATGATGGTCTGACCGCCCCCTTATTGAATTAACCAGGAAAACGCCCCTATGAATACCGCCGTCAACGCCAACGTAGTGCATGAGTCAGAAGCCCAGCGCCAACACGCCCGAGTGAAAATCCCGGCCAAGCTGCGTTTCTTCGGTCCCGACCGGACCCCGGTAGAAGCTCGAGTGATCGACCTCTCCGCTGGCGGCCTGGCCTTCAACGCCGGTCAGCTGCCGCTGAAAACCGGCGATGTGTACAAGGCGCGCCTGCAATTCGTCATCGATAACCTCGGCCTGGCCATGGACGTGGAATTGCTGATCCGCTCCGTCGACCGCCAGACCGGCCGCATCGGTTGTCAGTTCCAGAACCTGGAACCCCAGGATATTTCCACCCTGCGTCACCTGATCACCTCGCACCTGGCCGGCGACATCGTCAGCATGGGTGAAGTGCTGGCGACCCTGCAGCGCGACAACTTCACCAAGGCGCGCAAGATGAAGGACGGCGGCCACGGCATGACCGCGTTCGGTCGTCTGCGCGCCGTGACCTTCAGCCTGGCGATTTTCATCGTCGGCCTCGCGGCGTTCGGTTTCATCTTCAAGTCGGTGTACGGCATGTACTTCGTCAGCCACGCCCAGGCGGGCCTGGTCAGCGTGGCAGGCATGAACATCACCATGCCCCGCGACGGCACCGTACAGAGCCTGATCAAGGCCGACGGCGTTGCTGCCAAAGGCGCGCCGCTCGCAACGTTCAGCACCAGCATGCTCGACGTACTCAAGGGCCATCTGGACGACAACCAACTGCAACCGGCCAAGGTTGAAGAACTGTTCGGCAAGCAAATGACCGGCACCCTGACCTCGCCGTGCGATTGCACCGTGGCCCAGCAACTGGTCGCCGACGGTCAGTACGCCAGCAAAGGCGACGTGATCTTCCAACTGGTGCCGCGCAACAGCGAAGCCAATGTTGAAGCGCGCTTCTCCTATCGCCAGTTCGGCGATGTGCTGCCAGGCAACACGGTCAGCTTCCAGATCGCCGGTGAAGACAAAACCCGCAGCGGCAAGATCGTCAGCAGCACCAGCCTGAAAAGCGCCGACCTTTCCTCGGACATCCGCGTGCTGATCCAGCCTGACGAGCCGCTCGACAGCAAGTTCGCCGGTCGCCCGGTTGAAGTGAACAGCACCCGTGGTCCGAACCTGAACTGGCTGATCGACAAAGCCATGGCCGCCGGTATTTAAGCAGAGGACATGCCCGTGACTAGCCCACTCAGAATCCTGCCGGTCCCGCTGACCCTGGCCATGGCAATTGCTCTGGCCGGTTGTGCCGGCCTTCCAGACCAACGTCTGGCTAACGAAGCCCTCAAGCGCGGTGACACCGCGCTGGCGGCGCAGAATTACCAGCAACTGGCAGACCTGGGCTACAGCGAAGCACAGGTTGGCCTGGCCGATATCCAGGTCGATAGCCGTGACCCGGCGCAGATCAAACAGGCCGAGGCGACTTATCGCGCCGCGGCCAGCGTCTCGCCGCGGGCCCAGGCTCGCCTGGGTCGTCTGCTGGTGGCCAAACCCGGCTCCACCGAAGCCGAACAGCACGAAGCCGAAGGCCTGTTGAAAAAAGCCTCGGCCGCTGGTGAAGGCAACACCCTGATCCCGCTGGCGATGCTGTACCTGCAATACCCGCACAGTTTCCCCAACGTCAACGCCCAGCAGCAGATCAGCCAATGGCGCGCCGAGGGCAAACCGGAAGCGGGCCTGGCTCAAGTGCTGCTCTATCGCACCCAGGGCACTTACGACCAGCACCTGGACGAAGTGGAAACCATCTGCAAAGCGGCGTTGAACACCACCGACATCTGCTACGTCGAACTGGCCACGGTCTATCAGAAACAGGCCAAGCCTGAGCAACAGGCCGAGCTGATCAAGCAGATGCAAGCCGCTCACGCTCGCGGCACGGTCACCGCTCAACGCGTGGACAGTGTGGCTCGCGTATTGGGCGATGCGAGCCTGGGCAAGACCGACGAGAAAACCGCTCAGTCGCTGCTCGAAGGCATCGCTCCGGGCTACCCCGCTTCCTGGGTCAGCCTCGCACAATTGCTCTACGACTTCCCGGAACTGGGCGACGTCGACACGATGATGAAGTATCTGGACAACGGCCGCGCCGCCGACCAGCCGCGCGCCGAACTGTTGCTGGGTAAGCTCTATTACGAAGGCAAAATGGTGCCGGCCGACGCGAAGGCTGCCGAAGAACACTTCAAGAAAGCCGTCGACCGAGAAGTGGCCGCCGATTACTACCTCGGCCAGATCTACCGTCGCGGTTACCTGGGCCAGGTCTATTCGCAGAAAGCGCTGGACCACCTGCTCAAGGCTGCGCGCAATGGCCAGAACAGCGCCGACTTCGCCATTGCCCAACTGTTTTCCCAAGGCAAGGGCACCAAGCCCGACCCGCTTAACGCTTACGTCTTCAGCCAATTGGCCAAGACGCAGAACACCCCGCAAGCCACCGAGCTTGCGCAAACACTCGAAGCCCAACTGCCGCCTGCCCAGCTCGCCGAGGCCAAACGTCTGTTGAAACAAGAACAGGACGTTCGTGGTGCCTTGAGCCAGAACACGCTGGAACTGCATGCCCTGCAAGAAGAAGACGGCGAGGAATCCCTATGAAGCTGAATCCATTCGTGAAGGCCGGTATTGGCCTGTCGTTCGCCCTGTTGTGGTCGTGCCCGACCCTGGCGGCCCTGACTGAAAGCAAAAACTACGGCCTTGATGTGAAAATCACCGGCCAGTCCCAAGACGACACCGATCTGGGCACCGCAAGCGGCGGCGACGTCAACGGCGTCGGCCTCGACCTGCGTCCATGGATCTACGGCGAGAGCGGCGCGTGGAGCGGCTACGCCATGGGTCAGGCCGTGACGTCCACCGACATCATCGAGACCGACACGCTGCAGCAGTCCGACAGCGACGGCACCCAGACCACCGACAACGGTGATCGCAAGAGCAAGAAAAACTACCTGGCGATGCGCGAGTTCTGGGTCGGCTACAGCGGCCTGACGCCGTACCCTGGCGAGATCCTCAAGCTCGGTCGCCAGCGCCTGCGCAACGACGATGGCCAATGGCGCGACACCAACATCGAAGCCCTGAACTGGACCTTCGACACCACCCTGTTGCGTGCCAACGCCGGTGTGGCCGAACGCTTCAGCGAATACCGCACCGACCTCACCGAGCTGGCTCCGAAAGACAAGGATCGCCTGCATGCTTACGCCGATGCGGCGTATCAGTGGACGCCGGGCAACTGGGTCGGCATTCGTGGTCATCACACCCACGATGACGGCAAGCTTGACTATCCACAACCTGGTGTTCCGGCCGATTCTCTGGACAAGAAAGAGAACGGCGACATCAGCTGGATCGGCCTGACCGCCGACAGCGATGCCTACAACTGGCGCAACACCAACACCGTCAATTACTGGGGCAGCGTCACCGGCATGAGCGGCGACCGCGACACGGTCAATCCGCTGAACGCCGACGGCACTCCGCCGGCACAAGCCAAGACCAGCGGCAACGTCGATGGCTGGGCCACTGACCTGGGCGTGCGTCTGCGCCTCGATCCGCAATGGCAAGTCGGTGCAGCCTATGCCCGCGCCAGCGCCGATTACGAACAGAACGGCCTGGAAAGCAATCGCTCGAACTACACCGGTACCCGTTCGCGGGTTCACCGTTTCGGCGAAGCCTTCCGTGGCGAAATGAACAACATGCAGACCGCTACGCTGTTCGGTTCGTGGATGCTCAACGACGAATACGACGCCAGCGTGATCTACCACAAATTCTGGCGTGTCGACGGCAACAAGCCGGTCGGCAGCAACGGCATCAACGCCGTGCAGAACGACACCGACGACGTGACCGGCGCTGTGCTCTCCAGCACGTCCCTGCCGCTGGAAGATGGCAACAAAGACCTCGGCCAGGAAATGGACGTGGTCGTCACCAAGTACTTCAAGCAAGGCCTGCTGCCGGCCTCCCTGAGTCAGTCGATCGATGAGCCTTCGGCCCTCGTGCGCTTGCGTGGCGGTGTGTTCAAGCCGGGCGATGCGTATGGCAAAGGCGTCGATTCGTACATGCACCGCGCGTTTATCGACGTGATCTGGCGCTTCTGATGCGAACCGCGAAGGGAGTTCCTGACATGAACAGTCCGAAGAGAGGCTCGTTGACCTTGCTGGCCGGCGCGATGCTGCTGGCCAGCTCGGCGGCCTTCGCCACTGCGGAGCCGGTAGCGCCCGCGCAGAAAGGGCAGCCGGCGACCATTGCCAAGGGGCTGCAACAGGCCAAGACCTACACCGTCAACAGCGCGCCGACCGAACCGCTGGAACTGGCTGCGCCGAAGCTGCCGGACACCTCCGGCTACACCGCCGAAGCCATCGCCGCGAAAGTCGTGCGCACCAAGGCCGGCAAAATCAGCGTGCGCCGGATGATGCAGGAGAACGCCCTGAAGGACTTCATCGGCGGCGATAACAAGATGGCCGAGTGGGTGGTGCGTCAGCACGGCATCCCACAGGCGATCTTCGTCGACGACGGCTACATGAACCTCAAGGATCTGGCCAAGAAACTGCCCAAGCAGTACTTCAGCGAAACCTCGCCGGGTGTGTTCCTGGCGAAGTTGCCGATCGTGGTAGGTGAGAAAGGCATCCTGGAAATCGACAAGCAGACCCAGGAACTGCGCCTGTCCCAAGAGTCCGGTTCGTTCCTGGTCAACGACGGCCAGCTGTTTGTGCGTGATACCAAAATCACTGGCTGGAGCGAGAAGGCAAACGGCCCGGCGGCCTTCAAGTCGCCGAAGGAATTCCGTCCGTTCCTGCTGTCCTGGGGCGGCACCCAGACCTACATCGCCAACAGCAAGATCGCCAGTTTCGGCTACGCCAACAGTAAGTCTTACGGCGTGAGTATTTCCCAGTACACGCCGAACATGGCCAAGGTGCTCAAGCGTCCTGAACCGACCGGCTGGATCGTCGGCTCCGAGTTCTCGGACATGTGGTACGGCTTCTACTGCTACGAGACCCGCGACTTCGTAGTCAAGGGCAACACTTACAAAGACAACATCGTCTACGGCATTGACCCGCATGACCGTTCCCACGGACTGATCATCGCGGACAACACCGTATTCGGGACCAAGAAGAAGCACGGGATCATTATTTCCCGTGAGGTCAACGACAGTTTCATCTTCAACAACCGCAGCTACGACAACAAGTTGTCAGGCATGGTGATTGACCGTAACAGCGTGAACAACGTCATCGCCTACAACGAGATCTACAAGAACCACACCGACGGCATCACCCTCTACGAGAGTGCTGACAACCTGCTGTGGGGCAACAAGGTGATCAGCAATCGCCGCCACGGCATCCGTATTCGTAACAGCGTGAACATCCGTCTCTACGAAAACCTCGCCATGGCCAACGGCCTGACGGGCGTCTACGGCCACATCAAAGACCTGAGCGACACCGACCGGGACATCAAGCTCGACCCGTTCGACGCCCAGGTGTCGCTGATCATCGTCGGTGGCGAACTGGCCGGCAACGGCAGCGGACCGCTGTCCATCGACTCGCCGCTGAGCGTCGAGTTGTATCGCGTGTCCATGCTCGCCCCGACCAAATCCAGCGGCATCAGCTTCAACGGGATTCTTGGCGAGCGCCAGGATGAAATTCTCGACTTGCTGGTGCGCCAGCAGAAAGCCGTGCTGATCGACCCTGTCGAACGCCAGACCGAAATGCAGGACTGAGGATAATTTTATGCACCCACACTTGATCAAATTACTCAGCCTGTCGGCCCTGACCGCCGGCATTCTCGCGGCCAGCGCCGGCGTCCGTGCCGATGAAGCTGCCAGTAAAGTAAGTCCGCCGAGCTTCAGCGCCGAACCGTGCTGCAACCTGTGCCCCGAAGCCCATGACGCGAAGAACTACACCACGCGTTATCAGCAGAACTTCACCACGCTGGTGCAGGCTCAGGGCGACTGGCTGTTCCGGACCCAGGAAGACTTGCGCACCGAATTCGACACCACCCCCGCCGGCTACAAACGCATGAAAGAGCTGCACGATGCGTTCAAGAGCAAAGGCGTGGAACTGGTCATCGTTTACCAGCCCACCCGTGGTCTGGTGAACCGCAACAAACTGAATCCGGAAGAAAAAGCCAAATACGATTTCGACAAGGCGCTGAAGAACTACAAGACCATGCTCGGCCGTTTCGCCGCCATGGGCTACGTGGTTCCGGACCTGTCGCCGCTGACCAACGAATCGCTGCCCGACACCCTGCCGGCCCACGACTTCTACTTCCGCGGCGACCAACACTGGACGCCGTATGGCGCCCAGCGCACGGCGAAAATCGTCGGCGAGAAAATCAAGCAACTGCCTGAGTTCGCTGACATTCCCAAGCGCGAATTCGAGAGCCATAAGTCGGGTCGCATGGGCAAGACCGGAACATTACACAACATGGCCGGTCAACTCTGTGGCACCAGCTACGCGATCCAGTACATGGATCAGTTCACCACCGAGCCCAAGGGCGAAGCGGCCGACGGCGACCTGTTCAGTGACTCCGGCAATCCCGAGATCACCCTGGTCGGCACCAGCCACAGTGGCAAGAACTACAACTTCGCCGGTTTCCTCGAAGAGGCCATCGGCGCCGACATCCTCAACGTGGCGTTCCCCGGCGGTGGCCTGGAAGGTTCGATGCTGCAGTACCTGGGCAGCGAAGAGTTCCAGACCAAGCCGCCGAAGATTCTGATCTGGGAATTCTCGCCGCTCTATCGCCTCGACCAGGAAACCATCTACCGCCAGATGATGGCGCTGCTGGACAACGGTTGCGAAGGAAAGGATGCACAGATGACCGGCAGCACCACGTTGAAACCGGGCAAGAACGAATTAATGGTCAACAGCAAGAACCTGAACCTGCAAAACGGCAGTCACCAGGTCGACATCCGCTTCGCCGATCCATCGGTGAAAACTTTGCAAGCCACCCTCTGGTACATGAACGGTCGCCACGAGGACATCAAAATCGAAAAACCGGAAACCTCCGACACCGACGGGCGCTTTGCCTTTGAGTTGCGCACGGACGAAGACTGGGCCACGCAGAATGTGCTGGCCGTCGAAATCCAGGGCCCTGAAGCAGGTGCCACGCCACAGAAAGTCGAAGCGAAAATCTGCAAACGCAATGTATTCCCTGGCGCTGGGCAGCGTACCGCTCAAGCCGGGCAATGAGGCAACCTCTTATGACATGCATGCAAACCCGAACTTTGAAAAAGTTACTCGCGCCCTCCCTGCTGACGTTGGCGATGTTCGCCGGCGCCACCCAGGCCGCCGCGCCACTGCGCCCGCCACAGGGCTACTTCGCGCCGATTGAAAAAGTCAAAACCGGCGACAAGAGCGAAGGCTGTGATGCGATGCCGACGCCGTACACCGGCTCACTGCAATTTCGCAGCAAGTATGAAGGCTCCGACAAGGCCCGTTCGACCCTGAACGAGGCCTCGGAAAAAGCCTTCCGCGACACCACCGCCGACATCACCAAGATGGAGCGCGGCACCAGCAAGCGCGTGATGCAGTACATGCGTGACGGTCGTCCGGAACAACTGGAATGCACCCTGAATTGGTTGACCGCCTGGGCCAAGTCCGATGCGTTGATGTCCAAGGACTTCAACCACACCGGCAAGTCCATGCGCAAATGGGCATTGGGCAGCATGGCGTCGGCTTACATTCGCCTGAAGTTCTCCGATTCGCAACCGCTGGCCAACCATCAGCAAGAGTCGCAGTTGATCGAAGCCTGGTTCAGCAAAATGGCGGATCAGGTGGTCAGCGATTGGGACAACCTGCCGCTGGAAAAAACCAACAACCACTCGTACTGGTCCGCCTGGTCGGTGATGGCAACGTCCATCGCCACCAACCGTCGCGACCTGTTCGACTGGGCAGTGAAGGAATACAAAGTCGGCGCCAATCAGATTGACGCCCAGGGTTTCCTGCCCAACGAACTCAAGCGCCAGCAACGCGCCCTCGCCTACCACAACTACGCCCTGCCGCCGCTCGCGATGATCGCCAGTTTCGCTCAGGTCAACGGTGTGGACTTGCGTCAGGAAAACAACGGCGCGCTGAAACGCCTGGGTGACCGGGTGTTGTCGGGGGTTAAAGACCCGGACGAGTTCGAGAAAAAGAACGGCAAGGAACAGGACATGACCGACCTCAAGGTCGACTCGAAATTCGCCTGGCTCGAACCGTTCTGCACGCTCTACACCTGCTCGCCGGATGTGCTCGAGAAAAAACACGAGATGCAGCCGTTCAAGACCTTCCGCCTCGGGGGTGACCTGACCAAGGTCTACGACCCGGCCAACGAGAAAGGCAAAAAAGGCTCCTAGAGCCAAACGCAAAACCCCTGTGGGAGCGAGCCTGCTCGCGAATGCGGCCTGACATTCACTAAAGATGTCGACTGATACACCGCTTTCGCGAGCAGGCTCGCTCCCACAATGAAGTGATGTTGCCCTCTGGATTTTGATGGGGGGTTTGGGGGGGCCGTTGGCCCTTGACTGTTGGTTAAACATGGAGAGACCGGGATGGTATTTTCATCCAACGTGTTCCTGTTTTTGTTCCTGCCGATCTTTCTCGGCATGTACTACTTGAGCGGAATACGCTATCGCAACCTGCTGCTGCTGCTCGCCAGCTACGTGTTCTATGCCTGGTGGCGTGTGGACTTCCTTGCGCTGTTCGCAGCCGTCACGTTGTGGAACTACTGGATCGGCCTCAAAGTCGGTGCCGCAGGCGTTCGGACCAAACCGGCACAACGCTGGTTGCTGCTGGGCGTGGCCGTCGACCTGTGCATTCTCGGCTACTTCAAGTACGCCAACTTCGGCGTCGACAGCATCAACGCGATGATGACGTCGGTCGGTCTGTCGCCGTTCATCCTGACCCACGTGCTGTTGCCGATCGGGATCTCGTTCTACATCTTCGAGTCCATCAGCTACATCATCGACGTCTATCGGGGAGACACCCCGGCGACCCGCAACCTGATCGACTTTGCCGCATTCGTGGCGATCTTCCCGCACTTGATCGCCGGCCCGGTGTTGCGTTTTCGCGACCTCGCCGACCAGTTCAACAACCGCACCCACACCCTCGACAAGTTCTCCGAAGGTGCCACGCGGTTCATGCAGGGTTTCATCAAGAAGGTCTTTATCGCCGACACCCTCGCGGTGGTGGCCGACCATTGCTTTGCCTTGCAGAACCCGACCACGGGCGACGCCTGGCTGGGCGCCCTCGCCTACACCGCGCAGTTGTATTTCGACTTCTCCGGCTACAGCGACATGGCCATCGGCCTGGGCTTGATGATGGGTTTCCGCTTCATGGAAAACTTCAAGCAGCCGTACATCAGCCAGTCGATCACCGAGTTCTGGCGTCGCTGGCACATCAGCCTGTCGACCTGGTTGCGTGACTATCTGTACATCACCCTCGGCGGTAACCGTAAAGGCACGCTGATGACCTATCGCAACCTGTTCCTGACCATGCTGCTCGGTGGTCTGTGGCACGGCGCGAACATCACCTACATCATCTGGGGTGCGTGGCACGGCATGTGGCTGGCGATCGAAAAGGCCCTGGGCCTGAACACCTCGCCACGCAGCATCAACCCGATCCGCTGGGCCCTGACTTTCCTGCTCGTGGTCATGGGCTGGGTGATCTTCCGTTCGGAAAACCTGCACGTCGCCGGTCGCATGTACGGCGCGATGTTCAGCTTCGGCGAATGGTCGTTGTCGGAACTCAACGCGGCCAGCCTCACCGGCCTGCAAGTGGCGACCCTGGTCGTGGCTTACATGACCCTGGCGTTCTTCGGCATCCGCGATTTCTACAGCAACCTGCCGCCTGAGAAGACCAAGCCTGTGGTCAACGTCGAGGCCGATGGCCCGGCCGCTGCCACGCCTGGAATGATCAAAGCCGTACCGGGCGACAACCCGACCAGCATCCACGAGCCTGGCTACACCGTTGGCGTTGAAGCCACCGTGCAACCGGCCTACTGGACCGCGGACTGGTCCCGCTACGTGATGCGCACGCTGGTACTGGTGCTGTTCATCGCCTCGATTTTCAAACTCTCGGCGCAAAGCTTCTCGCCGTTCCTTTACTTCCAGTTCTGAGGGATCTGACCATGACCCGCTCATTACGTATCTTCTACATCGCCCTGTTCATGGTGACCCTGCTGGTGCTGGGCCTGTGGTCGACGCGCAGCTTCTTCGGCTTCAGCACCAACGCCGATGCGACGGTACTCAATGGCCGCTGGGCCAAGGCTGTGGAAACGCACTACGACGAGGAGTTCCCGATCAAGCGCCTGGGCACCAACCTTTGGGCCGCGCTGGATTTCAAACTGTTCAACGAAGGTCGTCCGGGCGTTGTGCTCGGCCGCGATCAATGGTTGTACAGCGATGAAGAATTCAACCCGATCGTCAACGAAGAGTTGAACCTGCAAGGCAACTACGCGCTCGTAGAAGGCGTACGCCAGGAACTCAAGGCCAAAGGCGTGAAACTGGTGATGGCGATTGTGCCGGCCAAAACTCGCCTGTACCCGGAACACCTGGGCGCAGTGAAACCTTCGAGCATTCACGCCAACCTCTATGAAGACTTCCACGCTCGCGTGGCAGCCAACAAGATCATCGCGCCTGACCTGTTCGGCCCGATGCTCAAAGCCAAGCTGGACGGCGAGCAAGTGTTCCTGCGCACCGACACCCACTGGACCCCGGAAGGCGCACAAATCGCCGCCGAGACCCTGGCCAAGACCATTGCCGAGAAAACCCCGCTCAGTGGCGAGCCGCAACGCTTCGTCACCGAACCTGCGGAGAAGGTCACGCACAAGGGCGACCTGCGGTTGTTCCTGCCGCTGGACCCGCTGTTCGAAAACCTGATGCCGAAGACCGAGCCGTTGCAAAAGCGCAACACCGTGGTCGCGCAAGACCAGCCTGCCGGTGATGACGCGCTGTTCGCCAACACCGAAGTGCCGGTGGCCCTGATCGGCACCAGCTACAGCGCCAACCCTAACTGGAACTTCGTCGGGGCGCTGAAACAAGCGCTGAACAGCGACGTGGTCAATTACGCCGAAGACGGCCACGGCCCGATTCTGCCGATGCTCAGCTACCTGAAAAGTGATGCTTTCAAGAACAGCCCGCCACAGGTGCTGATCTGGGAGTTCCCTGAACGTTATCTGCCTGTGAACAACGAAATAGGCGACGCCGACCCGCAGTGGGTCGCAGAGCTCAAAGAAGCCGGCGCCCGCCAACAAAACGTAGCCGCAAACACTAAATCCGAGACGCCCGACCGGGCGCAAAACTGAAAGAGAGAGGTACTACCATGACTTTCACTACTACTCCTCGCCGTCTCGCCAAGACCTTCGCACTTGTTGCTGGCATGAGCGTGTTGTCGATGTCCGCCTTTGCTGGTGACGCTGCACTCTACGGCCCGACTGCACCGAAAGGTTCGAGCTTCGTCCGTGTCTACAACGCCGGTAACGCTGAAGTCAGCGCCACCGTCGGCAGCACCAACCTGGCCGAAGTCGCGCCGCTGTCCAGCACCGACTTCAGCTTCATGCCGGGCGGCGACTACAGCGCCAAGGTCGGCAGCCAGACCCTGCCGGTGAAACTGGCCGGTGATCACTATTACACCCTGGTCAACAACGCCAGCGGCGCGCCGCAACTGATCGAAGAGCCGCCGTTCAAGAACAAGCAGAAATCCCTGGTTCGCGTGCAGAACCTCAGCGACAAGGCCCTGACCCTGAAAACCGCTGACGGCAAGACCGAAGTGGTGCCTTCCGTAGCGGCCAAGGGCCGTGGCGAACGTGAAATCAACCCGGTCAAAGTCAGCCTGGCCCTGTACGACGGCGCGACCAAAGTCGGCGACGTGAAACCGGTTGCCCTGGAACGCGGTGAAGCCGCCGTGCTGTACGTCACCGGTAAAGGCAGCAGCCTGTCGCCAGTCTGGGTAAAACGCCCGGTTTCGACGCGCTAAACATTTTGCCTGACTGACGCTGTTCCCTTGTGGGAGCGAGCCTGCTCGCGATAGCGGTCTGACATTCAACATTGATGTCGACTGATACGCCGCCTTCGCGAGCAGGCTCGCTCCCACATTGAACCGCAGTGCCAGTCGGGACACGGAATAAGAACAAGAGTGAAACGACAGAACGCAGTAGCTCTGACCCATACGATTTTCAAGGAGTAACAACATGATTCCGGTGATCTTGTCAGGTGGTAGCGGCTCACGTCTTTGGCCGCTTTCGCGTAAGCAATTCCCTAAACAGTTCCTCGCCCTGACCGGCGAACACACGCTGTTCCAGCAAACCCTGGAACGCCTGGTGTTTGAAGGCATGGACACCCCGATCGTGGTCTGCAACAAAGACCACCGCTTCATCGTCAACGAGCAGCTGAGCAACCGTAAACTGGAAACCCAGCGCATCCTGATGGAACCGTTCGGCCGCAACACGGCGCCGGCCGTGGCCCTGACCGCGATGATGCTGGTCAATGAAGGTCGCGACGAGTTGATGCTGGTGCTGCCGGCCGACCACGTGCTGGACGACCAGAAAGCCTTGCAACGTGCGCTGGCCCTGGCCACCGTCGCTGCCGAAAACGGCGAAATGGTGCTGTTCGGCGTTCCGGCCACCAAACCGGAAACCGGCTACGGCTATATCAAATCGACCGCTGACTCCCTGCTGCCCGAAGGCGTCAGCCGCGTCTCGCACTTCGTCGAAAAACCGGACGTCAAGCGCGCCACCGAGTTCGTCCAGTCCGGCGGTTACTTCTGGAACAGCGGCATGTTCCTGTTCCGTGCCAGCCGCTTCCTGGAAGAGCTGAAAAAACACGATCCAGACATCTACGACACCTGCCTGCTGACGCTTGAACGCAGCGAACAGGATGCCGACACCGTCACCATCGACGAAGCGACTTTCGCCTGCTGCCCGGACAATTCCATCGATTACTCGGTCATGGAAAAAACCCAGCGCGCCTGCGTCGTACCGCTGACCGCCGGCTGGAGCGATGTCGGTTGCTGGTCGTCGCTGTGGGAAGTGAACGAAAAAGACGCCAACGGTAACGTCACCAAAGGCGACGTGGTCATTCAGGACAGCAAAAACTGCATGATCCACGGCAACGGCAAACTGGTGTCGGTGATCGGCCTGGAAAACATCGTGGTCGTCGAAACCAAGGACGCCATGATGATCGCCCACAAGGACAAGGTCCAAGGCGTGAAACAGATGGTCAACACCCTCAACGAGCAGGGCCGCAGCGAGACCCAGAACCACTGCGAAGTCTATCGTCCGTGGGGCTCCTACGACTCGGTGGACATGGGCGGCCGTTTCCAGGTCAAGCACATCTCGGTCAAGCCGGGCGCGTGCCTGTCCCTGCAAATGCACCATCACCGCGCCGAACACTGGATCGTGGTCAGCGGCACGGCCGAAGTGACCTGCGACGAAAACGTGTTCCTGCTCTGCGAGAACCAGTCGACCTACATCCCGATCGCCTCGGTTCACCGCCTGCGCAACCCGGGCAAGATTCCACTCGAGATCATCGAAGTGCAATCGGGCAGCTACCTGGGTGAAGACGATATCGAGCGGTTCGAAGATATCTACGGTCGCTCCACCCCGATCGAACGCGGCGTGTCGGTGAAAACCATCGCGCAGTAAGCGTTCAGTAAAACAAAAGCCCCCGTCCAGTCCGCTGCGTTTTCCCTATCCGCAGCGGGTTGGTCGGGGGCTTTTTTGTTCGTTCCCACGCTCTGCGTGGGAGTTCAGCCCGGGATGCTCCGCATCCCATTGGAACGCGCAATGTCCATTCCCTCAGCCCTTCGGTAGGATGGTGGCCATGAGTTCAAGGAGCGTTCAAACATGTTCATCGGCGTCTTGCTGGTTATTACCTGGCTGATCCTGTTGCTGCGCTACCCGGCCAAGGCCTTGCCCGTCTCGGTGGCGGCCGCCATCGGCCTGGGTCTGGTGGCCACGTGGGTGATCTGGATGGACAACCGCGAGGTCAAGCAACTGGCGCGCCTGGAGTTGCGCATCACCTACGCGCCGGAACACTGCCCGGCAGACCGGCCGTTGAAACTGACCATGAACAACGGCAACGACGTGCCGCTGACCGAGTTGCGCTGGCGTGTCGCCGCGTATGCGCCGGGCGATACGGTCAATCTGGCCGACAATCAATACACCGCCCCGCGCTATCGCGGCCCCGGCGAACTGCAAGCCGGCGCCAACTGGGAAGACTGCTTGCCCCTGCCGCCGCTGCGCCCTGGCTATCGCCCGCAAACCCTGGAGTTTCGCGCCGAGCGTTTGCAGGGTAGTTTCTCCGACTGATCCCCCTACTTCTTTTTGCACAAGGACCGCGCCATGCCCGTTGCGTTGATTACCGGTTGTTCCAGCGGCATCGGCCGCGCCCTCGCCGATGTGTTCAAAGGGGCCGGATACGAAGTCTGGGCCAGCGCCCGCAAGGCTGAAGATGTGGCCGCGTTAACCGCCGCCGGATTCACGGCCGTACAGTTGGACGTCAACGACGGCGCGGCGCTGGAACAGTTGAGCGAGCGGATCAACCAGCAACATGGCGGCCTCGATGTGCTGATCAACAACGCCGGCTATGGCGCCATGGGGCCGCTGCTCGACGGCGGTGTGCCGGCGATGCAGCGCCAATTCGAAACCAATGTGTTCGCGATTGTTGGCGTGACCCGCGCGCTGTTCCCGGTATTGCGTCGGGCCAAAGGGATCGTGGTAAACATCGGCAGCGTTTCCGGGGTGTTGGTCACACCGTTTGCCGGCGCGTATTGCGCCTCGAAAGCCGCTGTCCATGCCTTGAGCGATGCATTGCGCATGGAGCTGGCGCCGTTCGGTGTGCGCGTGATGGAAGTACAGCCGGGCGCCATCGAATCCAGCTTCGCCAAGAATGCCGGGCATGAGGCGGAGCAGTTGATCACCGAGCAATCGCCGTGGTTTCCCTTGCGCGAAGGTATTCGTGCGCGGGCCAAGGCCTCTCAGGATAAACCGACCCCGGCCAAGGAGTTTGCCGGTGGTTTGCTCAAGGCTGTGCAGCAGAGCAAACCTCCGCGCCTGATTCGTCTGGGCAACGGCAGCCGGGCGTTGCCGTTGTTGGCGGGGTTGCTGCCTAAAGGGTTGCTGGAGGCGGGGTTGATGAAGCGGTTTGGGCTTAGGGGGCAACTGTAGGGCTGCGTTATCGTTTTTCGCGGGCAAGCCTCGCGCCTACAGGCTCGCGTCGTTCGCAATATTTGCCCAGGCTTGCCCGCGAAGACGTCAGACCAGACGCTGCAAAAACTCAGGAAACAACCATGACCGACTACACCGACTACTTCGACGAAGTCATCCAGGCCCACGTCGCCATCGAACAATGGCTGGCCGAAGAACGAGACGACTCGGCACTTGAACAACTGCTGAGCCGCTTTTCACCACAGTTTTCCATGACCTCGCCCCTCGGCCGGGTGCTGGATTTCGAAGCGTTGAGCGAGTTGTTCTTGCTGGCCGGCGGGAAGAAGCTTGGCTTCAGGATCGAGCTCAGCGAGTTGCGGGGTATTGCACTGTACGACGGTGGCGCGGTGGTGGGTTATCGCGAGCAGCAGACCGATGCGACGGGCCTGCACTCGGATCGCCGCTCGACAGTAGTGTTTGAGAAACAGGCCGGTGGCAAGGTGGTTTGGCGACATTTGCATGAGACGTTTTGCAAGGGCTGAGCCTTTGTCTTATGCCTGACGGACCGAGTCAGTTAACCACGACCGTGCACGTAATCCCCGCCGCCAAAAGAACACCTTCCGGCACTTCATCAATGTGAATCCGCACCGGCACTCGCTGCGCCAGGCGCACCCAGTTGAATGTCGGGTTCACATCCGCAATCAGCTCGCGGCTCTCCGGGTTGTCCCGGTCGTAGATGCCACGGGAGATGCTTTCCACATGCCCCTTCAACACCTCGCCGCTCATCAACTGCATGTCGGCCTTGTCGCCCACCCGCACATGCGGCAGTTTGGTTTCTTCGAAGAAGCCATACACCCAGAATGAGTTCATATCGACCACAGCCATTTTCGCTTCGCCGATGCGCGCGTAGTCACCGCGATGCACGTTGAGGTTGGTGACATAGCCGTCCACCGCAGCACGGACCTCGGTGCGTTTGAGGTTCAGTTCAGCCGCTTCCAGTTGTGCCTGGGCATGCTGGTAATCGGCCAGGGCCGAGTCGGCGATGTTGCTGGCGTCGTCACGGTTTTCCTTCGAGATCACCAAGGCGTCCATGTCGGCGCGGCGATGGGCGTTGACCTTGCGCATCTCCCACGTCGACTTGCGCGAGGCCACCAGGGCCTGCGCCTGTTTGACCGCGATGCGGTAGTGCTCGGGGTCGATGCGCATCAGCAGATCGCCCTTCTTCACTTGCTGGTTGTCGCGCACCGGCACGTCCACCACTTCCCCGGTGACGTCGGCGGCGACGTTGATAATGTCGGCGCGTACCCGGCCGTCGCGGGTCCACGGCGTGTCCATGTAATGCACCCAAAGGGTCCGGCCGATCCATATCGCGAGGGCCAGTACCAGCAACGTGGCGAGCAGGCTGAAAAGCTTTTTCATCAGGGCCTTCTTCAGAAATAGAAAGTCAACGGTAGACCGTCAGCGCCAGAGCGCCGAACAGACAGGTAAACAGGCTCAGGCGCAGCAGCGCCGGGTGCCAGAAGAAACGGTACAGATCGAACCCGGACAGGAACCGGTCCAGCGCCCAGGCCAGCGCCGCGGCGATGAAAAACATCAGCGTCATGGTGGGCATGTACACGCCGTGGAAGGCGATTTCACGAGGCATGTTCAAGTCCTTGGGGCCGGGTCCCGGCGTAGGCGGCGAGCGGTGATTGCGGGTCCAGCAGAGAGGTGCGGATGAAGTGCAAATAGCTCTTCACCCGCCGCAACGCGGAGGTGTCGAAGTGCGGCGCGAACGGTTCGTCGGTGGCTTGCACGCGGCTGATGGCATGGTCGACCGCGATCAGGCCGCGTTCCAGATTGCTCGGGCTCGGTTGCAGAAATAGCCGCACCAGCGAGCGCCCCATCACGCGGATCGCCTGGCGCCACGGCTGGGATTCGGCGTAGGCCGGATGCACCGGCAGAATCGCCTGTTCCTTGCGCAACTCGATGATCGCGTGGCCGACTTCCAGCACCACGAACATCCAGCGCAGCAAATCCCGTTGCACCTGCGGCTGACCCACCGCGAGGCCGTAAGCCTGATGCAGCAAGTCCCGGGTGCGGCTTTCGAAACTCGAAGCCAGGCCCTTGAGCTTGCCGCTGATCGCATACACCACTTGCCCACGCAAATCCTGCTCGAGCCGGCGCCACAACCAGCGGCTGTTCGGCGGCAGAATGATCGCCCCGGCCGCCGCGCACACCAACATGCCGAGCACCATGGCGATGTAGTCGTTGATGAACGCGTAAGGGTTGTAGACGGTGAGGTTGTCCGGCACCGAACCGGTGCTGAAGAAGATCAGCAACCCGAGGCCGACACCGGCATATTGCGGCCGCGACGTGAGGAACGAACCAAGCACGATCACCGGCGCGAGCATCACGCACAGCAAGGGAAAACCGTCGATCCACGGGAAGATGAAAAACATCTCGACGAAGCCGATCAGTGCCCCGAGGAATGTGCCGCAGGCCATCTGAAAGGCCATGCGTTTCGGGTTCGGTGTCGCCGCAGACAGACCGACGGTAGCCGCAGCGATCAGCGTCATGGTCGCCCCGCTCGGCCACGCCGTTGCCACCCAATAACTGCCCAGCACCACCAGAATGAACGCCGCCCGTATTCCCGACGCCGCCGAGGCCATCCAGTTGGTTTGCGGGGTGAACGGCTCGTCCCATTGCTCGCGCGCATGGCTGTGATCGGCCAGTGAAGCGTGGGTCTGTGCATAACTGTGCAACTCGTCGACGAAGCGATAGAGCAGTTCGTAGGCGGTATGAAAATCGAGCTGCTCGGCGTCGCTCGGACCACTTTCCTGAAAGGTCGCCCGCAGGCTGCGAACCCGCGCCGGCAGGTTTTCCTTGTAAGTCGCCAAGGCGCTAGCCAGGCGTGCGGCGTCGGGGCTGGTCAAGGCGCGACCGCTGAAGCCATCGAGCAATTCCGCCAGGTCCTGCAACCCCGGTTTGATCGCCGCCACCACGTGGTCAGCGCCGCTGCTGCGCAAGCGTTCGAGCAATTGGTGCAAAGCGTTGAAGCGCGTAGTGATGCCCATGAATTCGCTGTTCAAGCGACTCAGTCGTCCGTTGCGTCGACGCATGTGTGGGTCTTCGAACACGGTGACGCTGCGCAGCCCTTCCAGGCCGACAGCCTCGGCAATAAAGCGCACGTTACTGGCTTCGAAAGCCTCGGGTTTGCTGCGACCGCGCAAGCCATCGGTGACGAACAAGGCGAACACACCAAAGCGCTGATACAAGGCGTTGCGCATCGCCGCGCTGGCGGTTTGCGGCAGGATCGCGGCGCTGACCACGGTGGCGCAAAGAATCCCCAGCGAGATCTCCAACACCCGCCAGACCGCCGCCATGAACGCGCCGTCCGGGTGGGCCAACGCGGGCAAACCGACCATCGCGGCGGTGTACCCGGCGAGCACGAAACCGTAGGCACGAAAGTTGCGATAACGCGCCGCACCGGCCGAGCAGAGGCCGACCCAGATCGCCAGCGAGCCGAGGAACAGTTCGGTGTTCTGGGCGAACAAGGCAATCAACGCGACCATCACCGCTGACCCGGCCAGCGTGCCGAGAAAGCGGTAAAAACTCTTGGCGAACACTTGGCCGCTTTGCGGTTGCATGACGATGAACACGGTGATCATCGCCGTGCGCGGTTGCGGCAACTCCAGGCGCATCGCCAGCCACAGGGTGAGGAACGCGGCGAACAGCACTTTGAAAATGTAGACCCAGGTCACGCCATCGCTGCGTGCCCAGTCGAAGAAACCCCGGCGCCATTCAAGGGAATACAGCCAGCGCAGAGGTGCGGGCGAGGGAGTCATGAGTATCCTGGAAGCACGTGAGGCAAAAGAGATTCTGTGGCGAGCGAGCTTGCTCGCGCCGGGCTGCGTAGCGGCCCCAATATTCGGGCAGCCACCTCACATGTTGTGAGTGCTGCGCACTCAAGCGGGAGCAAGCCCCCTCGCCACAAATGCGGATGTACCTGGAACATCGTGTTCAATTCGAGAGGCTCTTTAAAAGGGCCGGGGTTTTCGGTGCCTGGGTCTGGCTGTCCTTCGGCACATCATTTCCTGCACCCAGCCCGCCACCCAGCGCTGTCACCAATTCGGCGTGGGCACTCAGGCGTGCGGCCTGAACCTGCTGCTGGACCTGCTGCTGCTTGAACAACAAGGTTTGGGCATTGAGCACGTTGAGGTAGTCGGTGAGCCCGCGCTGCCAGGCGACCATCGCGATGTCATAAGTCTTCTGCGCAGCGGCCACCGACTCGGCGGCGAAGGTTTGCTGCTTGTCCATGGACTCGCGGCGGATCAACTGGTCGGAGATGTTTTTCAGCGCGTTGACCAGCGTCTGGTTGTACTTGGCCACGGCGATGTCATACCCGGCCGAGGCTTCGCCCAACTCCGAACGCAAGCGCCCGCCGTCGAAGATCGGCAACGAGATCGCCGGGCCGACGCTGTAGTTGAGTTTCTTGCCGGTCAAAAACTCCATCGCCCCACCGCCAGTGGCCATGTAGCCGAGGCTGCCGACCAGATCGACGTTGGGGTAGAAACCGGCGTGGGCGACATCGATGCCCCGCGCCTGGGCCGCCACTTGCCAGCGGCGGGCGACCACGTCCGGGCGTTGCCCAAGTAATTGCGCGGGCAATGACGACGGCAGTTTCAGTGGCGCGGCCAACGACAGCGTGGGCCGTTGCAACTGCGCGCCCTCGCCTGGACCTTTCCCCGCCAGAGCGGCCAGTTGGTTACGGCTCAGGGCGATTTCCTCGTCCAGCGCGTCGATCTGGCGATGGGTTTCCGGCAGCGGCGTTTCAGCCTGACTGACATCGAAATGGGTGCCGATGCCGCCGTTCAAGCGTTTTTGCGCCAGATCGAGAATTTGCTGCTGCTGTTTCAGGGTCGCCTCGACAATGTCCCGTTGCGCGTAGTGCAGCGACAGTTCGATGTAGGCGCGCACGATATTGTTCTGCAATTCGAGCTGGGCCAGACGCGCTTCGGCGGCCGTCACGTGCGCCATGTCCACGGCACGTTCGGTGGCGTTGCTTTCGCGGCCCCAAAGGTCGAGGGCGTAGCTGAAACCCAGTGCAGCGTTGTTGTCCCAGGTGGTCGTGTTGGCTAACTCGCCCGGGCCGTAAAACTGATCGGTCGGCCAGTTGTGGCGCTTGAGGGTGGATTCGCCATTGATCTGCAACGACTCGGCAGACTCGGCGATGCCGGCCATGGACCTGGCCTGTCGCACCCGCGCGGCGGCCATGGCCATGGTCGGGCTGCCTTGTACGGCGAGATCGATCCAGCGGTTCAATTGCGGGTCGCCATAGGCCTGCCACCATTGTGCGGTGGGCCAGTGAGCGTCCTGCGCGGCGCTCTGGATGGCGTCGTCGGTGGCCAGTGAATTGGCCTCCAGTGCCTTGCCCTGCGGGGCAATTCCTCCGGTTCCGATGCAGCCGCCGAGGGTCAGGGATAAAGCCAGAACACTGAGCGTCTGAAGCGCTCTGTTGATGCGACGCGGCACTGCTGCGATTTCCTGAGAGAAGGGGCGTACGAGGTCCTGTAGGAGCGAGGCTTGCCCGCGAAAGCGGCGAATCAGTCGACATCGTTGGTGACTGTCACGCCGCCTTCGCGGGCGAGCCTCGCTCCTACAATGACCGGCGCAATTCTAGGGGGCGGTCTGTACGGCGATAAGCTGGGAATCCTGTGAATCTTTGTTACCGTTAACGCGATAATCCCTTGGTCGGGGTCTCAGACTCTGAAACCTTGTGTCACAATTTGCCATCGCACCCGAGAGCACCCCATGGACACTTTGCAAAACATGCGCGCCTTCAGTTACGTGGCCGAGGCCGGCAGCTTCACCGCCGCCGCCGTGCAACTGGACACCACCACGGCCAACGTCTCGCGCGCGGTCTCCAACCTGGAAGCCCACCTGCAAACCCGCCTGCTCAACCGCACCACCCGTCGCATCGCCCTGACCGAGGCCGGCAAACGCTATCTATTGCGCTGCGAGCAGATCCTGGCCTACGTCGAAGAGGCTGAAGCCGAGGCCAGCGACGCCCACGCGCGCCCGGCCGGGCAGCTCAAAGTGCACACCATGACCGGCATCGGTCAGCACTTCGTGATCGACGCCATCGCCCGTTATCGCAAGACCCACCCCGACGTGACCTTCGACCTGACCATGGCCAACCGCGTGCCGGACCTGCTCGACGAGGGCTACGACGTGTCCATCGTGCTCGCCAGCGAACTGCCGGACTCAGGGTTCGTCTCCCAGCGCCTGGGCATCACCTACAGCATCGTCTGCGCCTCGCCGGCGTATGTGAAAGCCAACGGCTGCGCGCACAAGCCCAGCGACTTGCTTAACCACGCGTGCCTGCGCCTGGTGAGCCCGGTGATCCCACTGGAGAAATGGACTTTCGACGGCCCGGAAGGCCAGGAAATGGTCACCATCAACAGCTCGCCGTTCCTGGTGAACTCGGCTGACGCGATGAAAACCGCAATCATCAGCGGCATGGGCGTCGGCGTGTTGCCGGTGTACGCGGCGATTGAAGGCCTGCGCAACGGCACACTGGTGCGGGTGATGCCGAACTACCGCTCGCAAGAACTGAACCTGTATGCGATCTACCCGTCGCGCCAGTACCTGGACGCGAAGATCAAGACCTGGGTCGAGTACTTGCGCGGGTCGTTGCCGGAGATATTGGCGGCGCATCAGGCGGAATTGGTGGCGTATGAATTGAGTGGGAGTCTGGGTGGGGCTCGGGTGGCGAACTGATTTCACGGTCCTACAGACGCGGTGATTTTGGGGAATGTTTCCGACGGGTTCTGTCGGTTGTTGGGTCAGACGGGAAATGGGTAGGCTTTGTGGGTCGCTGCAAAATCAGCGGCCAGGTCTGGAAAACCTGGCGAACACTTACCAAACCCCATGGCATACTGCGGCGCTTTTTTCTGCACGCAAATCCTTGTTATGGCGGCTGTGCGCGGGAGACCTTCGGGTCTACCGGGTTTTGGTGGGTGTCCCGGTTTTTCCAGTCCGCGCATGGCTGCCACCCTTTCGTCTGGAAAACGAAAGATGGCAGTTCCACTTCATCTGCCAATGAGTAACTTCCGCATGATCAAAGAAACACCGAACCCTCCGAAAACCGACGACGTTTCCCCTTACGAATCCCTCGATTCCAAAAAACTCAACGACGCCGCCGAACGCGCGTTGGATCACTACCTCAACCCCGCCGCCCTCAAATCCCCAGCCATCCGCAAACCCAGCACCATGTTTGTGATCGCACCGGACATCAAAGACGAAGACCTGCTGGCCCACACCTGCGAGTCATTGGCCCAGGCCAGCGTGATGGCGAGCGACTTCGCGGACCATCTGGAAGGCCCGTACCGGCACAAGGCGATGGCCATTCAACAGATCGTCATGCTGGCCGAACTGGCCGCAAACCGGATGCTGGATAACGTCGCCGTACCCAACCCTGCGCCACATAGCTGATCCTCCGGTGTGAACTGTTTCCCTGTGGGAGCGAGCCTGCTCGCGAAAGCGGTGAGTCAGACGACTTCAATGTCGAATGTTAAACAGCCTTCGCGAGCAGGCTCACTCCCACAATGGATTGGTGGGTACCTGCAAAAGAGATTGGTCGGCTGTCAGGCCGCCTTCGCGGGCAAGCCTCGCTCCTACAAGAATTCAGCGTACAGCTTTTGATTCTCACCACTCATCAGGCCGAGCGTTAGCTCGCCTGCAGCTCTTGATCTTGATCCACCCGCCCCGTCGGGAGGCTGAGTGGAGGTGTTCATCCGGGGAGTGGCGCGCAGCGCCGTTCGACGCAGTCGAACACGCTGCATGTAGGTCGTCGCGAAGCAGACCGGAGGGCAGTGTCCCCGGATGGATACCGGAGCGAAGGAACGCCGAGCCCAGGCGAGGGGCCGGACGTTTGGGGCGAGCCTTTTTTTGCTTACTTTTTTTTTGGCGTTTGAAAAAAAAGTGAGTCGCCGTAAGGGCGAAACCGCCAGCCGCCGTAACCGCAGGAATGGATATGTACCCGGTCAACCACAACATGGTCGGCCCGAAGGCCGCCATCGCTGACAGGCCAGCGCCCACAGAAACTCCCGGGCAATCCGCGGACTCGCGCAACAACGGGGAAGAATGTTAGCGTGCTTGGCATTCACCAAGCCCCGACGAGCCCTCCTCCCATGAAAAAGACCGTCCTCGCCTTCAGCCGCGTCACCCCGGAAATGGTCGAGCGCCTCCAGCAAGACTTCGACGTCATCGTCCCCAACCCGAAAAACGGCGACATCAACGCCCAGTTCAACGAAGCGCTGCCCCACGCCCACGGCCTGATCGGTGTCGGCCGCAAACTTGGCCGCGCACAACTGGAAAACGCCGCCAAACTCGAAGTCGTCTCCAGCGTCTCCGTCGGCTACGACAACTACGACGTCGCCTACTTCAACGAACGCGGGATCATGCTGACCAACACGCCGGATGTCCTCACCGAAAGCACCGCCGACCTGGCCTTCGCCCTGCTCATGAGCAGCGCCCGCCGCGTCGCCGAGCTCGATGCCTGGACCAAGGCCGGACAATGGCAAGCCACCGTCGGCGCACCGCTGTTTGGCTGCGATGTACACGGCAAAACCCTGGGCATCGTCGGCATGGGCAACATCGGTGCGGCCATTGCCCGTCGCGGGCGGCTGGGCTTCAACATGCCGATCCTCTACAGCGGCAACAGCCGCAAGACTCAGCTGGAACAAGAACTCGGCGCGCAATTTCGCAGCCTTGACGAACTGCTGGCCGAAGCCGATTTCGTTTGCCTGGTGGTACCGCTCAGCGAGAAAACCCGGCACTTGATCAGCCACCGCGAACTGGCCCTGATGAAGCCGAGCGCCATCCTGGTCAACATCGCGCGCGGTCCGGTCGTGGATGAGCCCGCCCTGATCGAAGCGCTGCAAAACAACCGCATTCGCGGCGCCGGGCTGGACGTCTACGAGAAAGAACCATTGGCCGAGTCGCCGTTGTTCCAGCTGAAAAACGCGGTGACGTTGCCGCACATCGGCTCCGCCACCCATGAAACCCGTGAGGCCATGGCCAACCGTGCGTTGGCTAACCTGCGCAGCGCACTGCTGGGCGAACGCCCGCAAGACCTGGTCAACCCGCAAGTGTGGAAAGGCTAACTAAAACGGGCAGAGACTTATAAAGTCTCTGCCCGCTCCTTACATAACTTGCAATTCAGTCAGCCCACTAAAATAGTTCAAGCGCTATACACTCACCATCACTTATCCGACCCACGGAAAACAGTGATGGAGCACTCTAGCCTTGAACAGTATTACTACCGACAAGATCATCAGATACAGCAAGCTGGCACTAATGACTTATATAAGCTTTTTTGGCCTGCTGGTGATGTACAGCAACTTCACCGACTACGCATCCAACTATGAGTACGTCAGTCATATTCTGAGCATGGACACCACCCGGGAAAACATCAACCTGAACTACCGGGCAATCACCTCACCCATGCTCCACCACCGAATCTATTGGTTCATCATTACACTTGAAGTGATCTATACGGCCTTCTGCCTGATTGGTGCCTATTACCTTTTCCATTACAGGAATGCGCCGGCCGAGGAATTCCATGAGGCCAAGAAGTTTTCAATCATCGGATTATTGATCGCCATATTTGTCTACTACGTTTGCCTGCAAGTGATCGGCGTTGAATGGTTCAACATGGACGAATCACAAACCTGGAATGCCAAGGACTGGGCCCGGCATATTGTCGACTTCATACTTCCGCTGCTGATATTCGTCGCACTCCGGACCGAGCGCTAAGCGCACTCGGCCCCGACGTATTCAGGCGAGTTTGCCATTGCCTTGCGCTATCGGCGCCTTGGGTTTGCGGAACACCAGTACGTTGCCAAGCATCACCAACACTAGCCCCGCCAATGCCGGCGCGGTCCATTGATAGCCTTCGGCAAACGCCGAGACATTCAGCGCCACGACCGGGAACAGCACGGTGCAATAGGCCGCTCGCTCCGGGCCCATACGCCCGACCAGCGTCAAGTACGCGGTGAAGCCGATGACCGAACCCGGAATCACCAGGTACAGCAGCGAGCCGATATAACGCGCGTTCCATTCCATGTCGAACGGAATGCCCCTGACCAGACACCACACCGACAACATCGCGGCGCCATACGCCATGCCCCAGGCGTTAGTGGTCAACGGCTTCAAACCGGCCTTCTGTTGCAGGCTCGAGAGCATGTTCCCGGCCGAGAAACACAGGGTGCCGAGCAATGCCAGGCCCAGGCCGAGCAAGGTTTCCGGGCTGGCGGTGTGGCCGGCCAACTCAGGCCAGAACAACAGGCCAAGCCCGGCCAAGCCCAGCGCACCGCCCATCAAAACGTTGCGGGCGATTTTCTGGCCGAAGAACACCCGTGCATTGAGCGCGTTCCACAACGTGGCCGTGGAAAACACCACGGCGACCAGCCCGCTGGGAATCCACTGACTGGCCGTCAGGAAACACATGAAATTGATGCAGAACAGGCACAAGCCCTGTGCCAGACAGATCAAATGCCCGCGACGGTTCATCACTTGCAGGCGCCGGCTGAGCAGCAACAGGACGAACAGCACCAGTGCCGCGAGGCCGAAGCGATAAACGATCGACACGGGAATGGCCACCACACCCAACTGCCATTTCAAGGCAATCCAGGTGGTGCCCCAGATCAGCACGGTCAATAAATACAGCGAAAGGTTCATGACTAAGGCTCCTCAATAGGAACTCAGTGTCCTGCGCCCAGCGTGGGCGCACTTGCATAAACTTGCGCTTTTGTCGTGGCAGAGGCTGGCAGCGCATGGTCTACGGAGTAGGATGCAAGGCGTTGGAGAGAAGCCATCATGCCCACACTGGAAACCCTGCAAGTCTTTCAAGCCCTCAACCGCTCGCCCAATGCTCGTCTGGAGCAAAGCGCCGAGCTTGGTGACGGCATGGCTGCAGCCCTGTGGAGCAACCATCACGATGCCCAGGATTACGAAGCCCCAAGCCACCACACCTTGTCCTGCTACATCGCCGGCGGCACCGGCACGTTCCGCCGCGATCAGCCCGGCACCAAGGGTGGCCCGGACAAGCTGTGCATCCTGCCGGCCGAGCATCAGTCGGGCTGGGTGATCAACGGCGACATTCGCCTGGCCCATGTGTATTTCAGCCCCGAACAATTCGCCCTCGGCTGCGTCACGCTGCTGGACCGCGAGCCTCGCGAACTGCAATTGCGCGAAGCCACTTTCCTTGACGATCCAGCGCAGGCCCGACGCTTTCGGCAGATGCTCACCCTCAGCTGGGACGAACCCGGCGAGCGCCTGCTCACCAGCAGCCTGGCTCACGAAATGCTCAGCCACGTGTTGCTCGGCCAGGTCGGGATGCGTGAGGGCTTGCGGTTAAAAGGCGGATTGGCGGCGCACCAGCGGCGGCAGTTGGTGGAGTTCATCGACAATCAATTGGCCGAGGCGATCAGCCTGGGGCAATTGGCGGCGTTGTGCACGCTGTCGGAATATCACTTTGCGAGGATGTTTCGGGAGAGCTTTGGCTTGCCGCCGCATCAGTATGTGTTGGCGCGCAGACTGGGCCGGGCGCGGGAGTTGTTGCGTTCGACATCGCAGCCTTTGGGAGAGATTGCATTGGCGTGCGGCTTTGCCAGTGCGAGCCATTTCACCAATCGGTTTCGGCAGGTTTTGGGTGGAACGCCCGGCGAGTATCGGCAGGCGTTTTTGCGTTAGTCCCGACATTTGCAGCGCCCGTCATGCCGTCTTCGCGGGCAAGCCTCGCTCCTACACGGACAACGTAAAACGTGTAGGAGCGAGGCTTGCCCGCGAAGAACGATTACGCGGTCTGCGATCAGAATTCCAGTGTGCTGGACAACGACACCTGCCGCGAATCCCCCATCGACACAAAGAACCGGCTCGCCGCCGAGGTGTAGTAGGTGCGGTCAAACAGGTTCTTCACGTTGAGCTGAAACTTGACCTTCTGCCCTTCGACTTTGGTGTCGTAGGTCGCGAACGCATCGGCCACGGTGTAGCTCGGCAGGTCGAAATCGTTGACCGCGTTACCCGCCCGCTCGCCAACATACCGCGCGCCCGCGCCGACCCGCAGTTGATCGCCGCCCACAATGGTGCCGAAGTCGTAGACCGCCGACAGCGAGCCGCTGTTCTTCGCGACGTTTTGCAGTTTTTTGCCCTTGTAGGTCGGGTCTTCGGTGACCTCGGCATCGGTGTAGGCATAGCTGCCGATCAGGCTCCAGCGGTCGCTGAGCTGGCCGCTCAAATCCACTTCAAGACCCCGGGAGCGTACCTCGCCGGCGGCGCTGTAAATCGTCACCGGGCCTTCGGAGTTGGCCACCAGCACGTTGCGTTTCTTGATGTCGAACAGCGCGACGTTGCCGGTCACGCGCCCTGGCATGTCGAGCTTGGCGCCGATTTCCCAGGACTTGGCTTCTTCCGGCGCGACGCTGCCGTCGAGCACGGTGCTGCTGCCGCTCAACGGCGCGATGGTTGAGTTGGGTTTGAACGATTCGGTGTAGCTGCCGTAGAACGACAGTTCATCGGTGAACCGATAGACCAGACCGGCGCGCGGCACCCATTTCTGACCGTTGCTGTCGGTGTTGGCCTGGAACGGCACGCCTTTGCCGGCGTATTGGTCGTATTCCTGGAAGCGTGCGCCTGCGACGAAAATCCATTGATCGGTGAGGTGGATCGAGTCCTGCAGGAAGATCGAATCGCTGCGCAGTTCATCGGTCTGCGCACTGTCCGCCGGGCTGACCGTGGTGCCGGCGACTTCGCGGCCGTAGACCGGATTGACGTAGCTGAAGGTGCTCAGGCTTTTCTGGCGGATCAGGTCTTCGCGGTAGATCTTGCGGTATTCGTCATCGATGCCGAACACCAGGTCGTGTTGCATACCCAATACGTTCACCTTGCCTTCGAGGCTGGCGGTGGTGAAACGGTCGGTGCTGATCGCGTTTTGAGTGCCGTCCATACTGCGGGTCAGCGTGCCGCGTCGGGTGTCGATGGCGGTGACGCGCACCTGGCTGGCGTCGTAGGTTTCACGGTTCCAGCTATAGCCGAAATGAGCGTTCCAGTTGTCGTTGAGCTCGTGATCGGCCTCGAAGTGGTACAGGTCCGAGCGGCCTTCCATGTTGTTGAACGGCTCGTCCAGGCGTTCATTGCGCGAGATGTCCAACGGATGGTTGGTGCGCGGATCGATGACCGTGCCGCGGTCGAACGGGGTCAGGAACTCGCGGTGTTCGTAGGAGAACAACAGCGTGGTGCTCTCGCCGAACCACGCCAGTGACGGCGCCACCAACGTCTCGCGGTGGGTGCCGAAGTTGCGCCAGTAATCTTCGTCTTCGTGGTCCAGCACCATACGGTAAGCAAAGCCGGAATCACCCAGTGCGCCGGTGCTGTCGAGGCCACCGCCGCTGCCGTTTTTACCGTCGCCGTAGGTCGAACCGCGCAGTGTCAGGGCGTTGTATTGCTCAAGCTCGGGTTTCTTGCTGACCATGTTGACCACGCCGCCCGGGTCCTGGATGCCGTACAGCAGCGAGGCCGGTCCCTTGAGGACTTCGACCCGGTCCACGGTCGCATTCATGCCGCGGCCCTGCACGATCGGCATGCCGTCGCGCATGATCGAGCCGTTGCGGTTGTCGCCGAAACCGCGGGTCATCACCGAGTCCTGGGTGCTCGCCAGCGTGTTGCCCTGAGTGATGCCGCTGACGTTGGCCAGCGCATCATCCAGATTGCGCGGCGCCTGATCGCGAATGACCTGGGCCGGAATGACGTTGACGGTCTGCGGGATGTCCTGGAGCAAGGCCGACGAGCGCATCACCGAGCTGGTGGGCGGCGGCTGATAGCTCATGGACTGATCGGCCACCGAGTTGATGGTGGTGGTGCCCAGATTCAATGTGCCGGCGCTGGGCAGCGGTTCAAGCACCAGGGTGTGAGCATCGCTACGGCGGAAGGTGAGGCCCGAACCGCTGAGCAAACGCTGCAGGGCCTGCTCGGCGCTCAACGGGCCTTTGACCGCCGGGGCGGTGAGCCCGTAAGGCGCTTCATCGGTGTAGACCACGCTGATACCGGTGACGCGGCTGAAGTCGCTCAAGGCCTGGGGCAGCGGTTTGGCAGCGATGGCGAAGCTGAACGGCGTAAGCGGCTGCGTATTGCCCGCCTCAGCGGCCGATGCGACGCTCGAAGGCAGCAAGGCCAACGCCGACATACTCAGTGCAGAAGCACCCAACCACTGTTTGACCGAACCCGGTTTTGCCCTGGACTTCATTGCTCATTGACCTGTGTAGAACCTACGGGATGCGAATGACTCGCAGTTTCAGTCACTACACGGATGGGGGTTGGGTTTACCTCATCATAATTTTGAAAATAAATTTTTGCGGGGTGATGTGGCGTTAAGCCTGACGCCTTCGCAGGCAAGCCTCGCTCCTACAAGGATCGCGCGAACCTGTAGGGGGGCGGGCTTGCCCGCGATGGGGCCGGCAGCCTCACCGCAAAATAATCAGATGCCCCATCACCTTGGTCTGCTCAAACCCCAAAACGCCCTGCAACGAACCCAACACCGCCTGCGGATCCTTGCTCGGAAAACTGCCACTGACCCGCCGCGCGGCCAGTTCATCGTTGAGCAGCACAATCCGCCCCGGGTAATAACGCCCCAGATCCTGCACCACATCGGCCAGGGTGACCTTGTAGTAATTGAGCCAACCCTGACGCCAGGCCAGTTGCGCTTCACTGTCAACCACACGCAGCTTTTGCGCCGAACCTTCGCCATACGCCACTTGCTGGCCAGCGGTCAGAATCTGCTGCTCGGCGTGCCTGTCCGCTGTCACGCCGACCCGTCCTGACAGGACCGTGACCTGCGCACCATGGGGCTGCAAACGTACTTCGAACTGAGTGCCGAGCACCCGGGCCTGGCCCTTTTCAGCGTCGACCACAAACGGATCACCCGTGTGGGTCACGCTGAAGAATCCGGCACCGCGACGCAGCTGAACGTGGCGCTCGCCGCCACTGAAATCCACGGCAATGGCGCTGTCGGCGTCCAGCGTCACTTGCGACTGATCGGCCAGCGTCACGGTGCGAATTTCACCTGGCGCAGACACATAGTCCGCCCCCAGATCATCGACCCAGCGCATCGGCTGCCAACCCGCGCCGATGCCGATCATCAGCACCAGGCACGCGGCCATGGCCAGCGCGCCGGACCAGCGCCGCACGCGGGTGCGTCGGGATCGGTTCATCGCATTGAGGTAACCCCGCAAGGCGAAAGCGTCCTCATCGGCCAGGGTTCGTGCGGGCATTTCGCTCAACTCCCACAGCACTTGCGCCTGGGCATAAGCCTCGGCATGGGCGGGATCGGCCTGGAGCCATCGGCTGAAAGTGAGTTGATCGCCGCTGCTCGGTTGGTCGTGCAACAGGCTCAGCCAGGCGAGTGCAGCCTGCTCTTGAGCGGGCGTCGGGGTGACGCGGTCGAGTTGATTCACGGTGCTTTCCCTGGCGTGCGCGTTGGCGGTTCCCGCAAACTGGCCTTGCAGGCATCGAGGGCGCGCATCATGTGTTTTTCCACGGCGCTTTGGGACAGGCCCATGGCCTTGGCGATCTCCGCGTATTTGCGGCCATGGATGCGGTTGAGCAGAAAGATTTGCCGGGTACGTTCCGGCAATGCGCGCAACGCCGCTTCGACGTGACGCAGGTCGTTGCCCGCTTCCAGCGCCGCTTGTGGTTCGCTGCCCTGGCTGTCCGGTTGATCCGGCATCCAGCCTTCGTTGACCCGCACCCGCGTGCCTTCGCTGCGCAAATGGTCGATGGCGATGTTGCCGGCGCAACGCAGCAGGTAAGTGCTGAGTTCCTCGACCTGCACCAGCGGACGCCGCCAGAAACGCAGAAACAAGTCCTGCACCAGATCGGCGGCGGTAGCGCGGCAGCCGACACGCCGGCTCACCAGCGCTTCCATCTGCGAACGCTGGGACAGGAACACCTGAAGGAAATGCGCACGGGCGCCGCGATATTCGTCGTCGCGGGATTCCGGGGGATCGCTGGTCATCACTGCGCCAACACGGCGACGGGACTGGCAAGCAGGCTCAACCCAGCCAACGCCAGGGCCAGTCGCGGGCGATAAGGCATCAACAACACCAGCATCAAGGCGCTGAGCATCAACACCGCAAACCACTCCACCAACCCGAGCCCCCAACCGGTTTTCGCCACCGCCGCCCATAACGAAACTGCCAGCAGCAACCAGCCGCCCAGCTTGAACGTTTTGCGTCGCCGGGCAGACGGCTGGCGCCCCAGCAGTTCGCCGTGATGCCGATCCATGGATAAACACAGCGCGGTGAAACCGCCGTAGCAGAGCAGCAGGGCCAACAGCATTCAGTTCACCTTTTGCTCAAGCATGATCAATCGGGCGCGTTCTTTGGCGACGCGAACGGTCTGCCCGGTGCGCTGCATTTTCCAGGCAGCCCAGGCCAGGAACAGGCCACTGCCCAGGCAGGTCAGATCGAACCCGGCGAGCGTCCAGTCACCTTGAGCCAGCGTCACGCCCAAGTGATACGGCGTGGTCAGCGCGTTCAACAGCGGCACGCCGCAGAACAGCATCGCGGCCAACGCCAATTGCTCGATCCAGGCCGCGCGACCACAACGGAACACTGCGTGAACCACGCTCAAGCCCCAGACGATGAAGAAGCTGTTCACTTCCCAATCCGCCCGGGTGACCATCTCCACCGGCAGCAACCGATTGGCCCAGAAAAATGCCGCCACCGCGACCACCAGCCCGGACATGCTGGCAATGTTCAGCACTTCCACCAGCCGCAGTTCGAAGGGCATTACGCCGCTTTTCACATGTTTGAGCTGACGCTTGCCGAGCCAGATCACCAGACCGGTTCCGATCATCGCCGTGCTCGCCAACCCGCAGATGAAGTACAGCCAGCGCAGCACGGGGCTCGCGAAATGGCCCATGTGCAAGCCATAGAAACTGCCGGCGATGGCCATCGGCACCGGTTGCTGTGGCGTGGCGCTGAGTTGCTGGCCGGTCACGCCGTGGAAGGTCACCGCGCTGCTGGCGTCATAAATCACGCGGTCTGCATCATCCCTTGAGACGACAATCGAGGCATTCGCATCCCCCGGATTGTTCACCGTCAGCCGTTCCGCCCGGCCGCCCGACCACTGCGCGCGCGCCCGCTCCAGCAACGGCGCCATCGGTGCCAATTCCGCCGGTTTGCCGGCCAGTTCGGGCGTGCCGGAGGCCGGGAATACCTCCGCGTAAAACGCGCGGGGATCGCCTTTGTACGAAGCCAGGATGCTCGCCGGCATCACCATCGCCATGAAAATCACCAGGCTGCTGTAGGTGATCATCAGGTGAAACGGCAACACGAGAACGCCCACCGCGTTGTGCCCGTCCAGCCAGGAACGCTGGCCTTTGCGCGGGCGGAAGGTGAAGAAGTCCTTGAAGATTTTCTTGTGGGTGATGATCCCGGTGATCAGGCCGATGAACATCACCATGGCCGCGATGGTCGACAACCAGCGGCCCCACGGATAGGGCATTTGCAGCTGGAAGTGGAAGCGATAGAAGAAATCGCCGCCCATCGATTCGCGGCCCTGCACTTCGCTGCCGGTTTGCGCGTCGAGCAGTTTCTCGGTGAATTGCCCGCGCTCGCCGGGCTTGGCCGGGGTCTGTTGCCAGCGCACTGACAGGCCCGGTTCCCGGGCACTCGGCAGGTCGATCAACCAGCGCGAGGCGCCGGCCGCGTGTTGCTGGAGGTAGTTTTGCGCCAGCGTCAGACTGGCTTCGGAGGTCACTGCACGCGCCGGTATCTCGGGCTGCATCCAGTGACTGATCTCGTCCTTGAAATAGGCGAGCGTGCCGGTCAGGAAAATCGCGAACAACAACCAGCCGAAGGTCAACCCGGCCCAGGTGTGCAACCAGGCCATCGCCTGACGAAATCCCTCTTTCATGCGTGGCCCATCCAATTAGCCAACCCTGACACCGCCGCCAGCAGCAGGCTCGCCACGATCAATCCGAACCAGGCTCGCCAGGCACTGCGACAGACAAAACACCACAGCACCGCAATCAAATAGGCCAGAAACGAGCTCATCATTCCGGTCACCACCGCTTCGGCCCGGGCCATCGGCAACCATGAGCTCAAGCTGACACTGGCCAGCGCTGCGACGATATAGCCGCCCAACACCGCGGCCAGCACTCGGGAAGTGACGGCCAATCGATAAGGAACGGGGAGCGTGCGGGTTTTGCCTTTCATGGTTCGACCTTGAAACCAGGTGAGGCCGCATGAAAGTCATGGGGCCAACAAGACCGCAATATTAATGATAAATATTCTCATACGCAAAAGAGTTCCTATGAGATCGACTGTTCCGGACAGTCCGATTGCGATGCGAGGGGTGCCGAGCCGCTGATCCGCGGGCTCGGGAACGATCAGTTGATTGATCGGCAAAACGAAAACGGGCCTGCATGTGCAGGCCCGTTTTTAAGGGTGGAGAGCGGAAAGGTTAAATGTGGATCAGGCTTCAGCCGTTTTGCGCAGCCTGTTCGTTCTCGAGAAATTCATCTTCCAGCAGCGCATCGGCAGTGGGTCTTTCGAACGGCACCAAAGCGGCACGTGGTTTGCCCCGCAGTTTGCCGAACAGATGCTCAAGCGCATGTTCGAGTTTTTCCGCCGCACCGTCGATTGCTTGCTCCAGGGTGTCGGCTTTATGAGTGACAGAAATCGGTTGGTGGCCTTTTGGCCGCGCTTCCAGTTGGCAGCGCATGTCATGGGGACCTGGCTTGTCGCCATTCTCGTCCCGCAGATGGACCTCGACGCGTGTCAGGTCCTCTTCATAACGTTCGAGCGTGCTCTCAATGGTAGTACGTACCCACTCCTCCAGTCGGATGCTGCTTTGAATATGGTTATCACTGTTGACTTGGATTTGCATAGTTCATCCCTTATTTCAGCTAGCTCGCGAGAGGCGCATCGGCTGGCCCTTGGGCGTCATCACCGTGACCTCTTACTTACACAATCGGTCTGCGCGAAGAACATTTCAACCCCTAAAAAAAGATAAATATGGATTCGCAAAAAAAGTCGGACAACCACCAAAAGCGCTGTTAAGGTCGGGAGTTGGGTCGCCTCTCTCCTCAGTCACAATTGCTCACATCTGTCGCTCCGCCAGGGGGTGCAGACTGCGGAAAATCCCCGCCTCTTCTACCAGCCAGTCATGCACCGCACGCACGCCCGGATGGCTCAGCGCCCCTGGCGCATAAAGCAGCACGTAGCGTTTGTGATTGGGCACCGCCAGCCCGAACGGCACAATCAACGTCCCCCGCTCCAGTTCATCGTTAAGCAACGTGCGCCGCGCAATTGCCACGCCCATGCCGGCAATCGCCGCTTCGATGGTCAGGTGATTGCGATTAAAGGTATGCCCGCGCCGCACGTCCGCGCCCTCGAAGCCGATGGCATTGAGGTAGAACTCCCATTCCGCGTACTCGTAACTGCCGCGCCAGGCGGTGATGTCGTGCAGCAACGGAAAGTGCACCAGGCCCGCCGGGCCATGCAGCGGTGGTCGGCCACGTAGCAGGCTCGGGGCGCAGACCGGGAATATCTGCTCGTCGAGCAAGGTTGTGGATAACAACCCGGGATAACTGCCGTCATTCAGGTCGATCGCCAGATCGAAGTCCCCTTCGTGCAACGGCACGCTGCTGTCCTCGGCCACCAGGCGCAATTGAATGTCCGGAAAGCGCTGCTGCAAGCGTGGCAGGCGCGGGGTCAGCCACTTGCTCAGGAACGATGGAATCGAACGCACCCGCAGAATTCCGCTGATCATTCCGGCGTCCAGTCGTCGCAATTCCGCATCGATGCTGCCGTAAGCCTCGTTGACGGTGATGGCCAGTCGCTGGCCCTCGGCGCTCAATTCCACGCCGCGCGCACGACGGTGAAACAAGCGAAAGCCCAGCCGCTCTTCCAGTTGGCGAATTTGCTGACTGACCGCACCCGGCGTGATGTGCAGCTCTTCGGCGCAACGGGTGAACGACAAGTGCCGCGCGGCACAGGAAAACACGTGCAGCCAGACGTAAGTCTGGGCGTGCAATTGGCGACTCATTGTTTAGTCCTGCTAAAGGCTGTCTTAGGAAGTTTCGTTGGTCATGTAGGACCGAGGTCGGCAGTATCGCCGACATTGCGCTTGTCCTACAAAAATGGCAGCGATTTCTCTTCCATTGCTTGTATAGGCTTTAGCATGGCTATCAGTGTTTTCGATCTCTTCAAAGTCGGCATCGGTCCGTCCAGTTCCCACACCGTCGGCCCGATGCGCGCCGCCGCGACCTTCGCCCAGGCACTGATTGACCAGAATTTGCTCGACGCCGTCCGTCGGGTAGAAATTCGTCTGTACGGCTCCCTTTCCGCCACCGGCGTCGGCCACGCGACCGACCGCGCCTGCGTGATGGGCCTGATGGGCGAATGGCCGGACAGCATCGATCCGACCACCATCGACAGCCGAATCCAGACCTTGCGCGAAACCGGCGAACTGACTCTGGCCGGCAACAAGACCATTGCCTTCAACTGGCAACGCGATCTCCTGCTGCTCGACGAGAGTCTGCCCTACCACCCCAACGCCATGTCGCTGACAGCCTTCGGCGAAACCGGTGAGCTGTCGGAGCAAACGTACTACTCGATCGGCGGCGGTTTCATCATCGAAGCGGCGGAAGCCGAGTCCGGCATTGCGCCGGCCAGCGATGTGGTGCTGCCCTACGATTTCTCCAGTGCCGCCGAATTGCTCAAGCTCTGCAACCAGCACGGCTTGCGGGTTTCCGAGTTGATGATGGCCAACGAACTGGCCTGGCGCAACGAAGCCGAGATCCGTCAGGGCTTGCTGCACATCTGGTCGGTGATGCGTGAGTGCGTCGAGCAAGGCATGCGGCACGAAGGCATCCTGCCCGGTGGTCTGAATGTTCCGCGCCGCGCGGCGAAACTGCACCGCAGCCTGCTGGAAATCGGCAAACCGAATGTCATCACCTCCACGCTGTCGGCCATGGAGTGGGTGAACCTGTTCGCCCTCGCCGTGAACGAAGAAAACGCGGCGGGCGGGCGCATGGTCACGGCACCGACCAACGGCGCAGCAGGGATCATTCCGGCAGTGTTGCACTACTACATGAAATTCAACCCGGACGCGTCGGACGATGACGTGGTCGCCTTCTTTTTGGCCGCGGCGGCCGTAGGCATTCTCTGCAAGAAAAACGCGTCGATCTCCGGCGCCGAAGTCGGCTGCCAGGGTGAAGTCGGTTCCGCCTGCGCCATGGCCGCCGCCGGCCTGGCCGACGTGCTCGGCGCCACGCCCGAGCAACTGGAAAATGCCGCCGAAATCGGCCTGGAACACAACCTCGGCCTGACCTGCGATCCGGTCGGCGGCCTGGTGCAAGTGCCGTGCATCGAGCGCAACGCCATCGCGGCGGTGAAGGCCATCAATGCCACGCAAATGGCCCTGCGCGGCGACGGCAAACACTTCATTTCCCTGGACCGGGTGATCCGCACCATGCGCGATACCGGCGCCGACATGCATGACAAATACAAAGAGACTTCACGGGGCGGCCTGGCAGTGAGCTGGGTGGAGTGCTGAGGAGCATTCCCTGACCGCCTGCAACACGTGAGCCCGAGCAAGAACAATAACGAGGCCAAACGATGACCGATGTACGTACACCTGCTGCCGAAAACCCCGCTGTAGACCTGACACGCAATAGCGAAATAACCCACAAGGGCTGGAGCAAACACGACACCACCTGGATGCTCGGCCTCTATGGCACGGCGATTGGTGCCGGAACGCTGTTCCTGCCGATCAACGCCGGCGTGGGTGGCTTCTGGCCACTGCTGATCCTGGCAGTGCTGGCATTCCCCATGACCTACTTCGCTCACCGGGGCCTGACCCGCTTCGTGCTGTCCGGCCGTTCCGGGGACATCACCGAAGTCGTTGAAGAACACTTCGGCATCGGTGCAGGCAAGCTGATCACGCTGCTGTATTTCTTCGCGATCTTCCCGATTCTGCTGGTGTACAGCGTGGCGCTGACCAACACCTTGAGCAGCTTCATGGAGCATCAGTTGCACATTGCCCCCCCACCACGAGCGATTCTGTCGCTGGTGTTGATTCTCGGTCTGATGGCGATCGTGCGCTGCGGCCAGGGCGTCATCGTCAAATGCATGAGCGTGTTGGTTTACCCGTTCGTCGCGGCGTTGCTGCTGCTCGGCGTCAGCCTGATCCCGAACTGGAACGGTGCGTTCTTCGCCACTGCCAGCGAAGGCATGCCGTTGCCGCTGTTCTTCAAAACCCTGTGGCTGGCGATTCCGGTGATGGTGTTCTCGTTCAACCATTCGCCGATCATTTCTGCGTTCGCCGTTGACCAGAAACAGCGGTACGGCGAACAGGCCGAACGCAAGAGCAGCGGCATCCTCGCCATTGCCCACGCGATGATGGTGGTGACGGTGATGTTCTTCTGCTTCAGCTGCGTGCTGGCACTGTCCCCGGCTGACCTGGCGGCGGCGAAGGCGCAGAACATCTCGATCCTGTCGTACCTGGCCAACCACTTCCAGACCCCGGTCATCGCTTATGCCGCGCCGCTGATTGCGCTGGTGGCGATCACCAAATCCTTTCTCGGCCACTACATCGGCGCCAGCGAAGGCTTTCAGGGCCTGATCGTAAAAAGCCTGCGCGGCCGTGGCCGGGTGATGTCGGCGAGCTGGCTGAACCGCATCACGGCGCTGTTCATGATCCTCAGTTGCTGGGCCGTGGCGACGTTCAATCCGAGCATCCTCGGCATGATCGAAACCCTCGGCGGGCCGATCATTGCGTGCCTGTTGTTCCTGATGCCGATGTACGCCATCCGCCGCGTGCCGGCCTTGCGCCAGTACTCCGGGCAAGTGTCGAACGTGTTCGTGGTGTTGATCGGTTTGATTGCACTGTCTGCGATCATCTACTCGTTCATGCCCTGAAACGGGCAGGCAAAAAGAAGGCGGGCCAAGGTGCCCGCCTTTTTTTGGCCGCGATCATTGTTCGACAATTTTTCCGGCATGGCCCTTGCTACATCACCTGCGAGGCAAAAGGACTTTTGAAAACCTCAGCGAGCGGCTTGCCGATGGTCCGGTAACGCGAACCAACCCGATCATGGCCGGTCAACAACTGCACGTTCAATCAGGCGGTGACGCATCATGGACAACCCTTTTCAGCTCATTACCGATGCCTTTGCAGCGGATTATCAGATCAACCTGAGCATTCAAGGTCTGGACGGCAGCATCATGCTGACCCTCTCCAACAGCGGCCATGTGGTTGCCAAGCGGATGATCAGCGCCGAACAGCGCAATGACCCCAAGCGCCTCAAGCGCCTGGTGCAAAGCATTCAGTTCGGCATCGCCATTGAACAGGGCCACAGCGCCGTGGCCATCCTCGAAGCCATGACCGATGGCGACAATCGCAACCTGCCGCCACCCTTGGCCAAAGCCCGGCCTCGCCCGACCATGGGCCTTTAAATCTCGCCCTTCTCGACGTCTGGATGCTCACCGGAACCCGTACCGATCTTGCGTTGCGGGTGCTCGATCTTCACCGAAGGGAATTGCGACGAAGCGTAACGCACCACCAGGATCGCAAACGCCAACAGCAGAATCCCGCCGCACAGGTAGATGATCCCCAGGTCCGGCGGATTGTGGTGCGAGACGTTGGAGATCAGCAGCCGCGTCAGCGCCGTGATCGCCACGTAGATCAGGAAGCGCACCGGCATGTGGTTGGTCTTGAAGTAAATCCCGACCATCGCCCCCAGTTCCAGATAGATGAACAGCAGCAAGATGTCATCGATCTTGATGTGCCCTTCTTCGATCATCCCCAGAAATTCCATCACCGCCGCCCACGCGGTCACTGCACCGATGGCGAACAGCGCCAGGTAATGGAAGGTCTCGACGAACAGGTTGCCCAAAGACTCTGCCAATTGATGCACGTTCTGCCGCAGGTTCTCGGCCCAGTTGATTTTCACGATGATTCTTCCTTAGCTCGGTTCGAGCGGATAATGCGGTTTTGACGTGACGGTTGTTCTGCATGCAGAAAAAAGGCCAGGGGCTGTTGGGTGAGATGGCGATGGGCTGCCACGGGGCACTTTTTTGGTGTCTCGTCGGGCCCTTCGCGGGCAAGCCTCGCTCCTACAGATCACATCAACCTGTAGGAGCGAGGCTTGCCCGCGAATGGAGCAACACGGTTTAACTGACAAATGCTGATTTCGGTCTACATTAAAAAGCCACTACCCAAAGCGCAGGGATTCGCTTATCCTTTTCGCTGTATATAAATACAGTGGTCGAAACAGACAACTAATGTGAAGGCATGTGAGGTGGTGAATGGCCGTCGAAGTGGTATACCGCAGCAGCCGAGATCTGGAGCGCTTGTTCATGGATAAAGCCGAAGCTGACCGTCATGACAAAATGCTCGAACTGGCTGAATTGCTGGCTGAAGTGTTGCAGAAAGCCGTTCCGTCCCTGACCGAACAGCAAGTGGAAGAAGCCGGGATCTACATGGCGAAGAATCGCGATGTATTTGCCAAGGCATTCAAGAGCCAGCCGGACGCGTTGTCCGAACTGCTGAATGCGCCGGTTGAAGTGGTTGAAAAGGTTGAACCGGTCGAAGAGGGTGAAGCCGCTGCGCCGACCAAGCCAGCCAAAGCCGCCAAGACACCGAAGTAAACAATGCCCGAATTGAATAGGCCCTGAGTCCAATGGCTCAGGGCCTTTTTCATGTCTGCAGTAAAGGCATGGCTCAGCGGTACAGCACTTTTTCCGCCAACTCGTCCGCCACCCGCGCCGGAGAGCGTTTTTCCGCCTGGGCATGGGCGAAGACTTCAGTCAGCCGCGAGGCGATTTTCGACAGGTGGGCGGTAATGGTTGTGAGCTCTTCGCCACGGTGTTTGAGCGAAACGTAGATCAGCCCGCCGGAATTGATCACGTAGTCCGGCGCATACAAAATGCCGCGCCGCTCCAGTTGATCGGCGACTTCCAGATGGGTCAGCTGATTGTTCGCAGAACCGGCCACTGCCGAGCAGCGCAATTGCGTCACGCTGTGGCTGTTGAGCACACCGCCCAGGCCGCAGGGCGCGAGAATGTCGCACGGCGTACTGAGCAGCGCGTCATTGGCGATCGGGTGAGCGCCCAATTGCTCCATCGCCAATTGCACCTTGCCATGATCAATGTCGCTGACCAGCAGTTCGGCACCGGCCGCATGCAGCTGTTCGGCCAAGGCATAACCGACGTTACCCAGCCCCTGGATGGCCACTCGCAGGCCTTCGAGGTTATCGCTGCCCAGACGGGCCATGGCGGTGGCACGGATGCCGGTGAACACCCCCATCGCTGCGTGTGGCGCGGGGTCGCCCGCCGAGGTGGTGCTGGTGACGTGTTGGGTCTGTTGGGCGATGCAATCCATGTCCGCCACCGAGGTGCCGCTGTCGATCGCCGTGATGTAGCGCCCGTCGAGTTGATTGATGCAGCGGCCGAAGGCTTCGAACAGCGCCGCGCGGTTTTCCACATGGACCGGTCGAACAATTACCGCCACCCCGCCGCCCTGCGCCAGGCCGGCCAACGCAGCTTTGTAACTCATTCCCTGCGCCAGGCGAATGGCATCCTCGACCGCAGACTCGTCGCTGGGATAGGCAAGGTAACGACATCCCCCCAGGGCAGGCCCCAGGCGGCTGCTATGAATGGCAATGACCGCCTTCAACCCGGTGACCGGGTCGACGCTCAGATGCAGCGATTCAAGGCGAGTGCTTTGCATGAGAGCGAACATCGTCGGGCTCCCGAATCACTTCTTGTAGTCGCCAGTATAGGCTTGCGCCCAAAATTTGCAGAAGCGCACCGGAATAAGCGGCGCTGCATTGCAGGCTTTCGGGCATAACCTGCGACCTCATGTGTGCGGTACTGGACGAATGCCGGCGACGGGGCTAAAACGAGGCATTGCCCGGAGATTTCGATGACGCCGCGCCAACGTTTTTTTGACTGCCTGCAACGATCACCACCCGCGCTGTTCGAGGCCGCGCTGTGGATGGCGGCCGAACATGACAAAGAGGTGGATGCCGAGAAGGTGCTGGCAGACTTCCGAGACCTGCAACAGCGGGTCAGCCATGGCTTGCCGATGCTACCGGTGAGCGAACTGGCCCAGCCGCTGCTGCGTCGCATGAATGACCTGGGGTTCGCCCAGGACGATTTCACCCCGTTGCGCCCGCAAGTGGCCCTGCTCAACAAAGTGCTGGAACTCAGGCGCGGCCAGCCGTTATCCCTGGGGCTGATCGCACTGGAGTTGGCCAAGCGCCTGGAGATCCCTTTGGTCGGGGTCAATTTCCCCGGCCATTTCCTGCTGCGGGTGCCGGGCGCCGATCATCTGCTGGACCCCTGCGGTGGCCGCCGCTTGTACCCCAATGATTGCCGTGAACTGCTGCAACGCCAGTACGGCCCGAACATGCAACTCAACGCCGAGCACATGCTGACCGCCGACCCTGTGCAGATGCTGCAACGGCTGTCACGCAATCTGCGTCAGTTGCACCTTGCCCACGATGACTACATCGGCGCCTTGATCGACGCTGAACGCGTGCTGGCACTGGGCAACGCCAACGCCGCCGATTACCTCGCCCGGGCCAGCCTCTATCAACGGCTGGACTGCCCGAACGCCGAGCGTTTCGACCTGGAGCATGCGCTGCTGCTCAGTGATGACCCGATCCAGCGGATTCGCCTGACTGAACGACTGGGGCATTTGCCGCCCAACTCAATCGTCCACTAACGCCCCCTGTAGGAGCGAGGCTTGCCCGCGAACCGGGCGCCTCGGTCTGTCAGCACGACCTCGTTATCGTTCTTCGCGGGCAAGCCTCGCTCCTACAGGGGGGGCGCGTGGGGCTTTAAGGGGTGTCTGGCTGATTCGCCGGATGCGCATTGATGAACGCCGGATGCGTAGCTGCCAACGCCGCCACTCGGCGAATCCGTGGATACGCCTCAAGCGAAATATTGAAACGTTCGGCGGCATAGAGCTGCGGGATCAGGTACACATCCGCCAAGCCCGGTTCGTTGCCAAAACAGTAACCGTCATCACCGATCAACTGCTCCACCGTCGCCAGCCCCTGGCTGATCCAGTGCCCGATCCACTCCACCACCTGCGGTTCATCGTGGCCCAACTGCCGCAGCTTGTTGAGCACGCTGACGTTATGCAGCGGATGCACGTCGCAGCCGATTACCGCCGCAACACCACGCTCATGAGCGCGCGCGGCCAGGTCTTTGGACAGCAACGGCACCTGTGGATAACGTTCCTCCAGGTACTCGATGATCGCCGGTGACTGGATCAACAGTTCGCCTTCATCGGTTCGCAAGGCCGGCACGCGCCCTTGTAGGTTGATGGCCAGATACGGCGCTTGCCGATGCTCGCCACCTGGCGGTGCGATCAGGTTGACCGGCAGTGCCTGGTAATCCAGGCCCTTGAGCGCCAACGCGATGCGCACCCGGTACGACGACGTCGAACGGTAGTAGGTATAAAGCTCCATGACCGGATCCTCTTAGCGCGCCGCGATCACTTTGCCACGGCATTCGCCGAAACCGATGGAGGCAAAACCGTCGCGGCTGCAACGGGCGCGCAGGATGATTTCGTCGCCGTCTTCGAGGAATTTGCGCACCTCGCCCGACGCCAGCTCGATCGGCTTTTTCCCGCCTTCGGTGATTTCCAGCAAGCTGCCGAATTGACCGCTTTCCGGCCCCGACAACGTGCCCGAGCCAAAGAGGTCACCGGCCTGCAACTGGCAGCCGTTGACGCTGTGGTGCGCGACCATTTGCGCCACGGTCCAGTACATATGTTTGGTGTTGCTGAGGGTCAGGCGATGGGCCGGGAGTTTTTGCTCGCGCAGGCCTTCGGTGAGCAACAGCACTTCCAGCTCGATATCGAACGCTCCTGCGGCTTGATCGCGCTTGTCGAACAGATACGGCAGCGGCTGTGGATCGCCTTCCGGACGTGCCGGTTGAGCACGGCGGAACGGCTCCAGCGCTTCGGCCGTCACTACCCACGGCGAGATGCTGGTGATAAAGCTTTTTGACAGGAACGGCCCCAGCGGCTGGTATTCCCAAGCCTGGATGTCGCGCGCCGACCAGTCGTTGAGCAGGCAGAAACCGGCAATGTGATCGGCCGCATCACCAATGGCGATCGAGTCGCCCATCTCGTTGCCCGGGCCGATCCAGATGCCCAGTTCCAGCTCGTAATCCAGACGTGCGCACGGGCCGAAGGTCGGCTCGGTCTGACCGGCCGGCAAGGTCTGGCCTTTCGGGCGGCGAACGTCGGTGCCGGAGGGGCGAATGGTCGAGGCACGACCGTGATAACCAATCGGTACGTACTTGTAGTTCGGCAGCAAAGGGTTGTCGGGACGGAACAGTTTGCCGACGTTCTGTGCGTGCTCGATGCCGACGTAGAAGTCGGTGTAATCGTTGATTTTCGCCGGCAGGTGCATCTCGCAATTCGCCGCCAGTGGCAGCAGTTTTGCGCCTTGGGCTTCGATCTTGCCATGCAGGGTGCTGCCTTCAGCGAACAGTTCCAGCAGACGTTCGCGCAGCGCCACGCGAGCCTCACGGCCCAATTCGAAAAACGCATTGAGCTGGCCGCCACGGGTGGCTTCTACGGCGGTTTTTGCCAGGCCGTCGAACAGGCCGGCGTCCAGTGCCGCTTCCAGATCAAAAATATGTTCGCCAATGGCCACACCGCTGCGCGGTGCCGAACCTTTTACGCTGAACACGCCCAGCGGCAGGTTTTGCAGTGGGAAATCAGCGTGGCCGTTGGCGGAAGAAACCCAGCTACGAGTGATGGAAGTCTGAGTCATGGGTTATCTCCGGGTCGGGTCGAAAGTGGCGGGCAGCGAGGCCCAGCAGGCGTCGTAATTGGTTTGCAGTTGCGGGCAATCCAGGGCGAAACGGCTCGGGCGCAGCACCTGGCTGGTCTCGAACATGAACGCCATGGTGTTGTCGATTTTCGCCGGCGCCAAGTCAGCGTTGATTGCCTTGGTGCAGGTTTCGCCATCCGGGCCATGAGCACTCATGCAACTGTGCAACGACGCGCCGCCGGGCAAGAAGCCTTCGGCCTTGGCGTCGTACTCGCCCTTGATCAGGCCCATGAATTCGTTCATCAGGTTGCGGTGGAACCACGGTGGCCGGAAGGTTTTCTCGGCCACCATCCAGCGTGGCGGGAAGATCACGAAGTCCAGATTGGCCAGGCCGTGGACACTGGTCGGCGAGGTCAGGACGGTGAAGATCGAGGGATCCGGGTGATCGAAACTGACCGTGCCGATGGTGTTGAAACGGCGCAGGTCGTATTTGTAAGGCACGTTATTGCCGTGCCAGGCGACCACGTTCAGTGGTGAATGATCGAGCTCGCAGCCCCACAACTGGCCGAGGAATTTCTGTACCAGGGTGGTCGGTTGCTTGAGGTTTTCGTAATGCGCGACGGGGGTCAGGAAGTCTCGCGCGTTGGCCAGACCATTGCTGCCGATCGGCCCCAGATCCGGCAGGCGCAGTGGTGCGCCGTGGTTTTCAGCGATGTAGCCGCGAGCGTGCGGGTCAAGCAATTCGACGCGGAATTTCAGACCGCGCGGCAGCACGGCGATTTCCAGCGGCTCCAGGTCCAGCAGGCCCAGTTCGGTGGCGATGCGCAGGCGACCCTGCTCGGGCACCAGCAACAGTTCACCGTCGGCATTGAAGAACACGCGTTCCATGGAACGGTTGGCGCGGTAGCTGTAGATGCTGATCCCGGCGGGTTTTTCCGCGCCCGAGTTGGCGGCCATGCTCACCAGCCCGTCGATGAAGTCGGTCGGCTCGGTCGGGATGTCCAACGGGTTCCAGCGCAGGCGATTGGGAGTCACTTCCCCCAACGGACCACCGGCCAGTTGCCGCTCCAGTTTGACGAACGCCGGGTGATTGGCCGACGGCTGAATGCGGTACATCCAGGTGCGTCGCGCTTCGCTGCGGGCCATGGTGAACGCGGTGCCGGAGAACAGTTCAGTGTAGAGGCCGTAAGGGGCTTTTTGCGGGGAGTTCTGGCCGACGGGCAGTGCGCCGGGCAACGCTTCGCTGCTGAATTCGTTGCCGAAGCCTGACTGATAAGCCAGCGCTGGCGCCGTTGAATCGAGGTTCATGGAGCCTCCTGAACAGGGAGTAGGCAATGGCCTGTCGCTCTGCTGCAGAGGTCTCGGCACGCCAGGGTTATTTTTATCGTAATTAGATTACGCATAACGTAATTTGATTGGTATTGACCGTCAAGCTATAAAGACGCCCATTCGTCCCGGGATCACATCGCCTCCATGGAAACGCCGCGCAACAACGATAAGCAGAAAGTCCGCTCGGCCGAGGTCGGTACCGACATCCTCAAGGCCCTGGCCGAGTTGTCGCCTTCGACCTCGTTGTCGCGCCTGGCCGAACACGTGCAGATGCCAGCGAGCAAGGTCCATCGTTATTTGCAGGCGTTGATCGCCAGCGGTTTTGCCGAACAAAACGCAGCAACCAACCACTACGGCCTGGGCCGTGAAGCCTTGCGCGTCGGCCTCGCCGCCCTCAACAGTATGGACGTGCTGAAAGTCGCCGCCCTGCCCTTGGCCGAGTTGCGCGATGAACTGAACGAAACCTGCTTTCTGGCGGTATGGGGCAATCAAGGCGCGACCGTGGTGCACATCGAACCGGCGGTGCGTGCGGTGACGGTGGTGACGCAATTGGGTTCGGTGCTGCCGTTGCTCAGCTCGTCCACCGGCCTGGTGTTTGGCGCGTTTCTACCCAAGCGCGAAACCGTGGACTTGCGCGACCAGGAACTGAAAGACACTGCCGACCACGCCTTGGCGAATGATCAGGCGTATGCGGATTTGTGCGAACAGATCCGCGAACGCGGCCTGCATCATGTGCATGGGTTATTGATGCCGGGGGTGGACGCCTTGTCGGCACCGGTATTCAACGCGGTGGGGAACGTTGCGGCGGTCTTGACCATTGTCGGCCCGACCTCACTGTTTCACGCTGACGAAAACGGCCCGGCGGCGCAGCGATTGCTGGCGGCGACGCGGGCCGTGAGTTGGCGGATGGGGTATGAGACACCGCCGATGTCTGAAGATCGGAACTGATCAGCTCCGATCATTTATGCTCTGGATAACGCCTTGATGTGGGTCCCGACCATCAACCGATCACGCGGGTCGAACTCTCGGGGGTCCAGTGCGGCACAGCCACCGCAGTGACATAACTGATTCCAACCGGAACGCCCGTGACGGCCGAGAGCACGTCGGTCAGATCCCTGATTGTGGACAGCAGACCAAGTGCAGAGGCCGCCGATCCTACCGAAGCGACCTTACCCAGGTACATGAGGATTGCCCCACGCCATGCGGCAGCAAAATGCGCATTGGCGCCTGCAGAATCCCCATGGCTGGATGCAATGATGCCTTGCACGATCGAATGACTGATCTTCAACACACTGACGGCGAATCCCACCGGCGGGACAAAGATCGAGATCACATCCAATGCCACTTCGAGAAGAATCTTGGTCTCCTGCCAAAACGCTTCGACTGGCGTGGTGGTCAGGACATCCAGATCATCAAGTGCTCGATTAATCAGACTTTCGTACTCGGCCTTGAAGTTGTAGACCGGATGGGTTCCGCCCAACCCCGGTACTGGCAGCGAACCTTGCGGATCTCCGGACTTGCTGATGTAGGCGCCGACCCTGTCCAGTCCACGTAAACCGGCCAGACTCCGAAGATGCTCGCCCAAAAGTCGATCGTTCTGGATAGCCTTGGATAAATCACCGACCCAGATAAAGGACTTGCCAGGCGAATTCGGGATATAGGCAAACTTCACATGCCCCTCACCAAAAACGTACCCCCCCGCTATGCGGGCACCTTCAAGCCAGAATTCATAAACCCCTTCGCCAGGTTCACTGCCGGGTGAAACACCGTCTGGCGTCCTTGTGTCTCGATCCAGCCCCTTGATTGACTCGATCAGCCAATCATAATGCGCCGACGGCAACGTGCCATTGAGCTTTTGCGTCAGTGCCGCCCTGAACATCTCGTTTTTCTTGAGCTCCCGATACAGGTTTGCCCGCAGATCAATATCCGGCGTCCATAGAAAGTTTGATTTCAGATAATGGCTGTAATGCTTGCCTGGCATCAAGTCGATTAGCTGATTGAGCGTACTGGAATTCAGCTCAGTCATTGGCTCGCCCGTGTCCTTCCACCAGAACTCAGACACCCGGATACTGTCTCTAAGCGTATTCGATCCAGGCAGCAAGATTTTCTCGAACACATTCGTATCGCTGCGCCACAGATGCCAATTGATAAATAACTGTGTCAGCGTCATTGCGCCTTTATGAAACTTCACCATGACTCGATCAGGATCGATTCGGCGATCGCCCGCCCGGCCCAGATACTCATTCAAACGGTTCATGACCAATTCACGAGAAAACTTTTGAAAGCCCTCAATATGAAATATGTCTTTTGACGCGTTATAGATGGCCTTGAAGTCCGTGGTCAATCGATTGAACAGCCGGCGATCAGACGTAGGGGCGTTTCGGTACCAATGGGGCGTGACGGCCTTTTCTTCCGCGTCTTCCCAGTCAAGGACACTTTGAATACTGCCCTTTAACATTTCACTTTCAACCCAGGCAACAAGATTGACCTGGTCCCACCATGCTCTGCCCTGAATCCTCTCCCTCGGTTCACCACGCGGCCATTCCTTGCCGAACACTTCATGTTCCAGGTTATGCCGATCACTCACATGCACTTGGGTTCGAAGGTAGGTGCGTCCCTCTTCTTCAAGGGCCCACAACCCTATATACCGTTGCAGACTGTCCAGATCGGAGAATTCGTACCAGTCTTTATTCATCGGGGAGCCCGGTGCATAGAGCACGTACGTTTTGAGATTCGAGTCTCCTCCTTTCCTCCGGTAGACAATGAGATCCTTCAAGGGCTTAAAGTTATAGAAAGCGCTTAACGCAATCCCAGACGCTTCAATAGAGGGATCACCAAAGTTGTAACGCTGAACAATATCCTGCGCAGTCGAGGTGACGTGTTTTTGCAAGATGGCGCCGAACAGGGTCAAAGCCGTCTTTCGACCCAACACTTCCCGCATCGCTTCCTTGACGTTCTGCTGGCCATACACTCGCTGCCGTGCGGGGCTGTACGCCAGACGCAGATCCAGCGTTTCAATGGCTCGCATTATGTTTTCAGGCGTCAGTCTGGCGAGGTCATAGTTTTTCTCCAGCGTAATCGTGTAGCGCCCTGCCTGATCATGTGCCCCATACATGAACGCTTGGGTCAGTGTTTTTCGCTCAATGTGTTCTACCCGTTTGCCATTCGCCATCCTGACCGAGTGCTGAATATTCACGAACACCGTGTCAGGATCGATTCGCTCGTCGGTTCCCGGCGAGATAAACGCCTCCACGGCCTGTCGGGCATAAGCTGCAAGAGTCACCACGTCCTTGGTCAACTCATGAAGCTGAATCTGGCTTTCAAGCAAGTTCTTCTCCAGACCGACATATAGCTGCTGATTGGTGACATAGGCCTTCTTAAACCACTCGGGCCGAGCGTTCTCCAGCATCGCCTTGATCAAGAGCACATTTCGCGCATTTTCAGAGCGTACAAATGTATCCATGGACAGAACAGAATCCAGCGGTACCCACGCCGCCTCGGTATGCGCGCCGACGGTCACTAATTTTCGTACTTGATAGATGACATCACGACTTTGCCTCGCCAGCACGCCGTTATTGCAATGCTCAAACAGATCTTCAAGGATTCTCGCGTAGCGAATCGCTGGAACACTCGATACCAGAGCTCGCTCGTCCTCCGGCAGCCCCTGCAAAAGTTCGGTGCGGTTTGACGCATCGGATAACCGCTGTTGCAACGTTTTATGAAGGTCACTTACGGTGCCGAATTTTTCCAATCCACCGAATGGTGAATAAAGAACAACCTCTTGACTGACTGCTGGATTCAGTTCATTTGCAACAGCGCCAGAAAGAGAAATCACAAAGGTGGATGCCAGCGTCGAAAAAACCCCCTGTTGTTTTTCAACCGAGACGGCATAGCAGGTACTTGGCAGCCCCGAACCGATTAAACCATTGATGGTCGCGACGTCGCCTTTGGACACCAGATTCTCGCTAGCCGCCAGGTCCAGTTCGCGCCAGAAAAGTCGCGCCTGAAGAGTGCGCAACTCCTGTTTAGGCGACGGTAAAGGACGATTTTTACTATCAACCAGAGAGGATACGCGCCAATATTCACCTAATACGGAACTGCATTTCTCAGGCAGGTTTTGCATCAGTTCGGCGATCATTTTTCCAACGTTTGCCACATCCAGATATTTCAGCCTGAAGGTTTCTGTGCCGATCTTATCCAGCTCATACATCCCATATATATCAGCAGTGTATTGGGGTGGCCTGCCGCGCTTTAAGCACTCAAAAAACACATCTAGCAGGTTGCCGGTGGGTTCCGCAGATGTTGGACTTGCACCCGAACGAAGATTTACAAAACGGCGTGCTATAGAGCCCTCTGAATCCATCTTCTGAAATTCGGTCGTCAGGACAACCTGAAGAACGGCCTTGAACGAAGGAATTTTCCTGAGTGCTTCGAGTAAATTGTTACGTGCTTCACGTACTTGTTCCAGCATTGCATTTGTTGCTTGCTCGTCTTGCATTAGAAATCTCGTTAGTTTGATCATAAAAAACGGCACGTTGCTGCCGATTAACTTGAGACCAAACTAAAACAGATCGCCTTATTATTAAAAACTCAAAAAATCTTTCAACATTTGTACAAGCAACTTAAACACAGAAGCGACACATAAAGAAAAAACGAAATAGATGAAACCGTACCCCTCACAACAAAGCGACGCACTCAGCCACCGCTGAGTTTTACACTGTGACAACCGCCTCACTCCACCCTTCAATCAATCATTAAAACACCAGACCTTACATATAAGATGAAACATCTCCCAGTGCAATTTTTCCCAACCTGAAAACAACGTAAAACAGAACCGACTATTCGCACTCTGTGGGCGCCCCCCTCAATAAAAAGTTTTGCGCTCTTCAATCCAATAAACCGACACTCTTGGCTTTCGCAACCGCCTGAGTCCGGCGTTCCACGCCCAACTTCCCGTGAATTCTCCGTGCATGTGTTTTCACCGTATGCAAGGAGATAAACAACTGCTCGGCTATTTGTTGATTCGAATTGCCCAGAGCAATCAGCTTGAGCACCTCCACTTCACGCTGACTGAGCGGATTGACTTCACTCACCTGCAGATTTTTTTCCGAACGATCCCAACCATCATCCAGTACTGGCAGAAGATCAGGCTTTCGCAATTGCAACTCAACAAGCGCTTGGCGAAGCCCATGGTGCTCAGAAAGATTCAACCCTTTGCGCAACCAATCTCGGGCACCGACGCTGTCACCGTTCTGCCACGCGACTTCGGCTGCGCCGAACAGCAATTCGACCTCCAGCGCCAGCATGCCTGCGAGCTGCGATTGTTCGAGTGCCTCGGCGAAATGGCTCAGCGGGTTTTTGGCCTGGTGCAGGTCGACCTTTGCCAACACCAACAGATAATCGATCCGTGCGATCAACATCAGGGTCGCGGGAGGCGCCTGCCGTGCATGCGGGCCACGATAGTGGCGCAGTACTCGACTGAGCGCCTCATGGGCCAGTTCCGGGCGCCCCTGCTGTAGCCATAATTGACTGCTGATCTGCAATAGCACACCGCGGTAAACGGTGTCGGGAATCTGCCGTTGCTGCATCAAGCGCTCGGCCTCGCGCAGATAGACAAATGCTTGGGCATAGTCGCGCTGATTGGCCGCCACCTGCGCCAAACCGAGGAAACCGTAAAGCACCCGTTTGTCGTGGTTGCGCATACAGATAGACAGCCCCGCTTCGAAACACGCAACAGCCTGCGTATCCAAGCCCTGGCACAAACTCAAGCGCCCACGGTGCAAGGCAATTCGCCCCAGCAGGGGTTCGGCAAGCCGCTGCTGTTGAGTGAGCATGTTCTGAACGTTGGCGAGCAAATGGTCGGCTCGCTGAGGAGCACCACGTTGCTCCAGCAATTGCGCATGATCAAGTTCCAGCAGCCCTTCGAAAACCAGCGAGCCTTGCGCACGCGCCAGGCACAACGCATCGCGATTGATGGCTTGTGCCACTTCGAGCTCGCCCCTGAGCAGGGCCTGTTGCGTCAAACCCGACAGGCACATCAAGCGCACAGGCCAGAGGTCAGGACCGAGCACGTTCAGCGCATCGAGAAAATGCGCGCTTGAACTGTCCATCCGCCCTTGAAGATGCAGCAGCCAACCCTGCTGCGCCTGCCACCGTGCGATCAGTTGCCGCTGCAGAATCGCCGAGGGCTGCGGGATGAATCGTGACAACTGCTCGATGCAATCGGCGGCTTGCTCAAACCGCCCGGCAAACAACGACGCCGCCGTGATCAACCCGACCAGTTGCGGCGAACCGTACATCAGCGCGTCACCTTGTTGCTCGTACAACCGCAACAACAGCACGACGGTCTGCTCCTCGAATAAATGCTCGAAACTGAAATGCTGCAACAGGCTGACCGCGACCTCGAACTCTTCGGCCAGCAAGGCCTGTTCGAACGCAGCTTTCCAGTCCTGCTCGGCGGCAAACCACTGACAGGCACGGCGATGCCAGGAACGTCCGGCCGGCCATTGTTCATCGCGCATCAATTGCGTGAGTGGGGAGAAGATCTGCAGCCAGTCAGCGGAGTCCTGCCAGGGCTCGATAAAGCACCCCAGATCCTGCAACGTCTTCAGGCATTGCGCGCCCTCCCCTGCGCCAAACAGGTGATCGCACAGCCGAGCGTTGAAGCGTGGCAAATGCGCGAGTACCCGCCAGGCTTCCGTCAACTCCGGGGTCAGGCCGGAAAACAGTTCGTGCTCGAGGTAATCGAGCAATGTGTCAGGTCGGCTGTGATGCGGGTCGTTGCGCGACCAGTCGCATTTTTGCAGCAGCGCAATGCGTACACCGGCGCACCAGCCGCCACTGCGCTGGATAATCTTGCTGGCAGCGGTGCTGGCATCGGCCGGTGTCAGGTGGCGCAACAGCGAGGCAATCTCCGTTTGATTGAAGGCCAGCGTGGCGCGCTCGCATTCGTACAATTCATCATCGAGCAGCAACCGCGGCCAGTTGCATTGCGGGCGACGGCGGGCACCCAGCCACCAGGTCAGCGCCGGGCTGCTGACGGCCAGCATGCGATCCAGCAGTTGATCGAGTTCCGGGTTCGGAACGCGGCAATAGTCATCGAGAAACAGCCAGGTCGGCACCTGCAATCGAGCCAGCGCACCGAGCATCGCCGGCTCTTCTGCCGAAGCCAGCCCCAGCGCTTCTGCCACTCGCTGACGAAAATCCACCGTGCTCATCGCTATGCCAGATAACGGCAACCAGCACACCCGGCATGGCGGCGGCGCCTGTAAAAGGCAGTCGGCGAGCAGCGCAGTCTTGCCACTGCCGGCGGGCGCGCAGAGTAATTTCACCCGGGACGTGGACGCTAGCAAGGGACCGGTCAATCGATCACGCGACAGGTGATGAGAGGACAGACGGGGCAGGAATCCAGAACGGTCAAGACACGGGGTCATGGCGGTCATTGCGGCGTGCCTATTTATAATTGTCCGGCAACCCTAGCCCTCTCCAACCCGCTTGTTGAGAAGTATTCAGAACGCTGATTGGCAGCCATAAAAAAGGCGACCCACCGGTCGCCTTCTGCACTGCGAATGTATCAACGCCCTTACCGGACGCCCTCGGCACGCAACGCCGATGGCGTGTAGTCCGCCGCCTTGGCTTCGAAGCCGAATTCAAAGCTGTGCTTCTCTTCGTTCTTCATCCCCAGCGCAATGTATCGACCGGCAATGATGTCGTAGAGCGCTTCCAGTGTGTACGCCTGGGTCTGGTGATCGTAGTAATACTGGGCGTGACCCTCGGCCACTCGCCACAGTTGACCGCGACCGTCGTAGTGATCCACCAGCGCCACTTGCCAGCTGTCTTCGTCGATGTACATGTGGCGTTTGGCGTAAATGTGCCGCTCGTTCGGCTTGACCGTGCCGATCACTTCCCAGACCCGGTGCAGCTCATAGCGGGTCAGGTCCTGGTTGATGTGGCCGGCCTTGATGATGTCGTCGTACTTGAGACTTGGCGAGTCGAGTTTGTAGCTGTTGTAGGGGATGTACATTTCCTTCTTGCCGACCAGTTTCCAGTCATAGCGATCCGGCGCGCCGGAGAACATGTCGAAGTTGTCGGATGTGCGCAGGCCGTCAGCGGCAGTGCCCGGCCCGTCGTAGGCGACTTGCGGGGCGCGGCGCACGCGACGTTGGCCGGCGTTGTAGATCCATGCCAGGCGCGGTTCTTTCACCTGATCGAGGGTTTCGTGCACCAGCAGCACGTTCCCCGCCAGACGCGCCGGCGCCGTTACCGACTGCTTGAAAAAGGTCAGCACGTTGGCGGCTTTTTCCGGGTCCAGGTCCTTCATCAATTGCGGAACGGCGATCTCTTCCTCAAAGCGGATCGGCGTGTAGCTACCGTTGGTCTGCGGCGTCACCTGGGTAATGATGCGTCGCAGGTTACCGCCGTGATAACGGGTGATGTGGTTCCACAACACTTCCACGCCGTTCTTCGGAATCGGGAACGCGTAGTAGCGGTTGCCAGTGAAGTTGGCCAGGCCGTTACCGTCGTTGATGCTGTTCACGTTCAGCGCGCTGCGCTTGGCCGACTCGTAGATTTCCGGTGGCACGGCCACGGTGCGGTGACTCGGGTAGACCGGGATCTTGTACGTTTCCGGGTAGCGCTTGAACATCGCCACCTGGCCTTCCGAGAGTTTGTCCTTGTACTTGTCGACGTTGGCCGGGGTGATCACGAACAATGGTTTTTCGCTGGCGAACGGGTCAGCCAGGAAGCCTTTGCTGTCCACCGCACCGGCGTTTTTCGGGATGCCACCGGTCCATGCCGGGATCGAACCGTCGGCGTTACCGGCCTTCTCGGCGCCGAGCGGCGTGAGGGAGGTACCGAGTTTGTTCGCTTCGTCCGGCGACACCGCCGCCATCACGTTGGCCGCCAGCAAGCTCAAGGCCAGGGCACCGCATTGCAGAATCATCTTGCGCATCAAATTCATCCTTCTCAGCCAGATCAGAAGTTCACGCCGAAGCTCAGTGCCAGGAAATCGCGGTCTTCCAGGGTGTTGTAGTCACCACCGAAGAAATCGGTGTAACTCAGGCTCGCGGTATAGGTGTTGCGGTAGTCGGCATCGACACCGACGCTGACGGCCTTGGCGCCTTCGTTGAACAGCCCGTTGGGGCCATAACCCGCGACGTCATGGGACCAGGACAGGTTGGGCTTGAGGTTGATCCCGCCGATCACGTTGGCGTAATCGAGGATCGCCCGGGCACGGTAGCCCCAGGAGGTCGAGGTGACGAAACCGTCGGTATCGCCGCCGAAACCATACTGGCCGTACACCGAGTCGCGGCCGTAACGCAGGTTGCTGCGCGACTCCAGGCCACCAACGTGAACCACCGCCGCTTCGCCGACCAGGGTCAAGCGCTGGGCACCCCACACTTGATCGTAGAATTGCGTGAGGGTGCTCTGGATCTGCGTGATTTCCTTGCGGCGATAGCCTTTATTGTCAGCGCCCGGGGTGGTGGCGATCGGTGATGCAGCGCCACCGGCAATCGGGTTGAGCAAGGCCAGGGTCAGGTCGTTGGTGCTGACCTGCACGGGTGCATTCGGCCGATAGCTGATCTCGCCGCTCCACGCGGTGCCGGTCGGCAAGGTAGTGGAGAAGCTTGCGCCGTAAAGGCGAATGTCTTCCGGGTATTCGAGGTAGTACTGACCGCGCCCCAGCATCACGCTTTGCGCCAGTCCCGCACCGCTGCCCGGCGCCAGACGGTTGGCCACACTCACCATCCCCGGCAGGCTGGCCAGTGTCGACAGGCCGGCCGTGGTGGTGCCGACCGTCGGCGTGCGGCTGTGGTAGTTCATGAAATACAGGCCGTACTCGGTGTCGTCACCGAGCCAGCGCAATGCTGTGCCCCACTGCCCCGAATCCCGCGCATCACGGTCGCCACCCCGGGGAACGACCACGCCCTCGCGGGTCACCTGGAGTGGCTGACCGAAAGCCGATGCCAAGGGCGCCAAGGGTGCAATCGCCGGACTGCCGACGGTGTAATTGTTGTTGCAACCATCCGCCACCACGTCGTTGCCGAAGAAGGTGCCGCAGTTGTCGACGACGGTCTGGTCCCACTCCAGTTGATAGAAACCTTCCACCGAGAGCTGATCAGTCAGGCCCTGGGAGGCGAACAGCATGTTCACCGGAATCAGCCCTTCCTTGATCTCGGCGCCCGGCCGACGGAACGCTGAGACGTCAATCGGGTTGATGCTGTTGATCGAGTTACCGATGAAGGTACTTTCACCCCAACTCACCACCTGCTTGCCGGCGCGCACGGTGCCCGGCAGATCGGCGATGGAATAGTTGTGATAAACGAAGGCATCGAGAATCTGCGCACCGGAGGACTTGGCGCCTTCCTTGCGGCCACTGTCGCTGATCGGCTTGAACTCGCGGTCTTCGTCCTTCAGCTCGAAGTCGTACCAGTACTTGCCACGGACGAAGACGCCGGTGTCACCGTATTTCAATTCGAGGTCGTGCAGGCCCTTGAAGATCTTGGAGAAGGTTTCGCCTTTCTTGAAGTTCAGCCGGCCGTCATCACCGGTCGAAGACTGACCGGTCCCACCGTTGACGGTGCCCACCAAAGATCTATCGGCATCGCGCATGCCCCAACTCGCGCCGACGGACAGCGAGGAGTCGAACGTACCCTCGATTTCGCCAATGTTGAACGCAACAGCCTGCGCCTGGGCACAGCAGCCCAAGGCAACCGCAGCGGCCAGCGCTTGCGGTGTGAAGATGGCGCGCATTGTTGTTTTTGTCATGCGTCTTCCCCGGTGAGTGACAGAAGGCCCCACCCTACTGCCGCACGTTGGGAGCGATAAGCGCACCAAGGAGGTATTCGTGGTGTACCTCTAAAGGATGAATAGCCGGATGGGACGGGGGTTTGCGCCGGGTATGGATGGGCTGGATGGGGGACTATCAGCAGAATGCATGGCAGCAGCTGCTACAGGGGACGTGGCGCGTCGGACTATTGCTCAGACTGCAACAGTGCATGTCGTGAATCGCTGTTTTTCCTTTCAGCTCAACGGCTTATTCTTGCTGGGCTTTCACGGCAAACCGCCAGAAAGCGCGAATCTATGGCGTGTGTTCAGTCCACGCCATTGGCGACAGAATCCAGATGAATCGACGCTTTTTCGATTGATCGCCCTGTGTTCACTGACGTTGATTTGTAGCTCCTTGATCCAACGTCTTGCTTTGGCCGCTGCGTTTGCAGCGGCCTTTTTTATGGGCGACATTCCTACAAGATATTTCCTATAACAACATAAGAAATATCTCTTTACGCAAAAGACAATCCTGCCTTTATTCCTGCCTCATCGAAATTTCTCGCTGCTTTATATGTAAGGTCTGACGCAAGTCTCGGACCCAGATTTTCTACTTCTGTTGTAATTTTTAATGGCACGACGCAATAACCGACAACCATTTTTTAATGGCTGACTGGCAACACGTCATCCATATGCACATTCAAAAGGATATGAATATGCAAAAGCCTCCAAGGCCAGGTTCTCTTGATATTCGCACGCCCATCCATACGATAGGCGTTGCTCCGGACCACATGACACCCGCGCCTCTAACATCAAACATTGTCACAACGGGTCCACACGGGCACGGAATACCTGTTTATTACCAAAATCTCAATACCATTAAAGCCACCTCCCAAGCGCTGGAGCAAGAATATCAAACCAAGTCCAGCCAATTGCCGCAAACCATTGAAAATGAACTGGCCGCCACTCGGCTTGAGGGTCCAACTGATCCACTTCCACCTGCACAATCGATAATTCGCGAACTGGATGTACGAAACAGACTCACTGCTCGAAAAACAGCCGAGTTCCACAATAAAACAGCTATTGCCCATTCTTTTTATGGAGGAGATCCATTTAACAGGCACATCAACGAATTCATGAAGAAGGCTACAACTATCGAAAAGAGGCCTACACCGGACGGCGCTGCCATGCAGGCGTTGTTTCAGTCTCTTCGGGCGGCCCACGATGCAAGATTGTTGGCTCAAGGTCTCGAATTGCTCAGGCAGCAAAACGTCAATGTGCAGAACTTCCTCAGTGCTGTGCAGGCCAATGAGCAAGCCCAGCGAGCAGCTGCAGAGTTGCTACGCGTAAATGAGGAAGCAGCAATCCGGGCTCGAGAACAACAGAGACTTGCAGCATTGGAAAACGCGCAGCAGGTCGCTGCGGAACAGGCTCGTCTTGAAGCGAAAGCTCAGGCTCAGGCTCAAGAACAGGCACGTATTGCAGAATTGAATACAGCCCTGGCCGAGGCTGAGGCTAATGCGAAAGCAGCTGCTCAGCATTTCGCAGCCGAACAGGCTCGTCTCCAAGCTGAAATGGAACAGCAAATCGAGCAGATACAATGGCAGCTAGAGACGGAAAGACAGCGTCTGGAGACTCGCCTCAAAGTCATTGATTCAGCTACTGCCGTGGCTCAACGCCACGTTCAACGGGTGAATCTGATAGTTCAGCAGTTGAAGGAAAGGCAAGCGCAAGAGCGCGAGCGGCAACAGGGTCGTCTGACGGCAGAGGATGAGACTCGACGAAAACTTGAGCAAGCCCGCCTCTCGGGGTCAGAGGAAACGGAGGCCAGGTGGCAAAGCCCTACGTTTGCCAATGTCGGTTCGACCGCAGCATTCGGCCCAGCGTTTACCGGCACGACCGGAACTATCGGCAATAGCCCTGCGACCTCTCTGGCGTTAAAGACCGCGCTTCGCACAGCCGTATCCGCTGTCACCGCAACTCTTGCGACAGCAGCCGCTCCAGTTCTCGTAGGATTCGCCGCCCTTTTCGCTCCATCACGGCTAGGTAACGGTGATCTGTTTTCTGTCAGTGTTCCGCTGTCAGAACTTTCGCCAGTTCCAACTGCCCATCTGTACGAACAAGCAGTCGCCGGGGGAACAATCGACCTGCCGGTTACCCTCGGTTCGAAGTCAATAGGTCATAGGGTTGAGATCGTCGTTGTCACCACAGACGGCGTGACAGTTCCCGCCAGTGTGCCGGTGAATCTGGCCCACTTTGATGCTGGCAAGAATGTTTACGTATCGGGCAGCACTGTCGCCAACGGTCCAGTCATCACCTGGACACCGTTGGTGGAACCCATAAACCCCTCGACTGATCTTCCGCTGACCGAAACAGATCTGCCTATCTATGAAGGCGCTACTGTCACTCCCAACACCGGACGAGTGAATCCATTTCCAGAGCTGGATCGCTACGGGTTTGGCGGATTCATCACCGTCTTTCCGATCGACTCAGGCCTTCCACCGATCTTCACCCTGCTCAGGGATCGACGGCAGGATCCTGGTATTGCCAGCGGGAATGGAGAGTTCGTTTCAGGAATCTGGCTAGGGACGAGGTCACGGTCGGGAGGTGCACCGATTCCCAAGCAGATTGCGGATAAACTTCGGGGACGGGAGTTTTCGAATTTCAGAGCGTTCAGGGAAGCGCTCTGGAGAGCGGTTTCAGACGATTTGGAGTTGGCGACACAATTCACAGCCAACAATGTTCAAGAAATGAGTAACGGCCGAGCCCCTTTTTCTCGTAAAGCTGACAGATTAGGTGGCCAAGTAAAACTTGAGCTACACCATGTGAACCAAATTTCAAAAGATGGCGAGATATTTGACATGGACAACATCCGAATCGTCACCCCGAAACGACACTCAGAAATACACAAAGGAGATAAATGACATGAGCCTCTTTGACCTCTCCGACTACACCGAAACAGAATTCCTTAAGTTCGTTTCCAGAATCTGCCAATCAGAATACCCGACAGAGAAGGAACAGATTGATGCAGTACTTTTGTTTGAAGAACTAACAGAGCACCCCGACGGATCCGACTTGATTTACTACGCAGATTCAGACGAAGAATCAACACCCGAAGCTATCGTTGCGAAAGTTAAATCTTGGCGAAACATAAATGGCAAACCAGGCTTCAAACCCGAAGAATAAACATAAGGGAGCAAGCATTCATGCTTGCTCCCCTTACACTCTTAAATCGAATACCTCTGCAAATTCCCCATCATCTCCTTCAGCGCCTCAATATTGTCCTTCGGATGCGCCGCCCCTTCGAAATCACAAATCTGCTCCCACTGCGCCGCCACATCCTCCGGCGAGAAGCCCACCCGCGGATCAAACCCGGCGCCCAGGCTGCGTTCCCAGCGCACCTTGCCCATCCAGCCGCCACCGACTTCAAACAACCCGGACGTTTCCTGGCAGTTTTCACTGGCCAGGTACACCACCAACGGGCTCACCAGTTCCGGCTTGAGTTGCTCGAACACTTGCGGCGGAATCAGGCCTTCGGTCATGCGGGTGCCACCCGTCGGTGCGATGGCATTGACCAGGACGTTGTTCTTGCGACCTTCGATGGCGAGTGTGCGGGTCAGGCCGTAGAGGCCAAGCTTGGCCATGCCGTAGTTGGACTGGCCGAAATTGCCGTAGATGCCCGAGGTCGATGCGGTGAAGATCACCCGGCCATAGTTCTGCTCGCGCATGTGCGGCCAGGCGGCGCGGGTGACTTTGTAGGCGCCTTCGACGTGGACGCGGTAAACCAGGTCCCAGTCGGCATCGTCCATTTTGTGGAAGGTCTTGTCGCGCAGGATCCCGGCGTTATTGACCACGACATCAATGCGGCCGAAGGCGTCGAGGGCATGCTGTACGATTTTGTCGCCATCGGTAACGGAGTCGTGGTTGGCTTCGGCGATGCCACCCGCCTCACGAATTTCCGCCACTACGCGGTCGGCTGCCGAGGCGTTGGCGCCTTCCCCTTGCGCCGAGCCGCCGAGATCATTGACCAGCACTTTGGCGCCCTGTTTGGCGAACAGCAGCGCGTGAGCCCGGCCCAGGCCACCGCCGGCCCCCGTGACGATCACAACTTTATCTTCGAAGCGCACAGACTCATTCATGGGGGAACTCCAGCAGACCAAGGACAATACGTCCGAGTGTCAGGCACCAGGCTGCTGGTCACAATAAACACAGGTAAAGCTGAATAGTGCTTGATAAGGCTGGGGGATAGTCAGGAACAGGCCGCCCTGCGCGGCGGAGAAATCAGCCGATCCCGAAACGCCTGATAATGCTTGAGCACCTGCGCCGGCGCTTCAGTCTGCGGGTAATGGCCAATATCAGGCAGCAGCACCGTGTCCGGGTTGGGGACCAGTTCCCGATAGCGCTTGACCATGTGCGCACCGGAAATCGGATCGACTTCACCATCGATGACCCGCAGCGGAACCTCGCCACGCTGCATGGCGCTGACCCAACGCTCGCGCTGAACACGCCGCTCAGGAATATAAGCGATGAGCTTATGCATGATTCGCGGGCCGTGATTGCTGTCGATCAGGCCCCAGAAATCGTCCATCTCGCTTTCGGTGGGTCGAGTGTGCGGACCAAATATCTGCCGGAAACTTTTCACCAGTCCGTCGCGGGTAAAAGCTCTCCCGATCATCCAGCCCAAGGGGCTGAGCAACAGTTTTTGCATCAACACCGGGCGATGGGTTTCAGGAAACAGGCCGCCGTTGAGGAAAACACAACTGGCGATATCGACGCGCGTCTCGTAATGCCGGGCCAACAGCTCCTGAGCCACGCTGTCGCCATAATCGTGGGCCAAGACATGCACCGGCTGTTCCACATTCAGGTGCGCGAGCAACGCCTGTTGCAGATCGGCCTGCTCCAACAGGCTGTATTCGTGATTGACCGGTTTGGCCGAGTCGCCGAAGCCGAGCATGTCGCAGGCAATTACCCGATAGCGCTGCGCCAGCGGTTGCCACAAGTAATGCCAGTCCCAACTGGCGGTCGGGAAACCATGGATGAGCAGCAACGGCTCACCCTGCCCCGCCGTCCAGTAATGGATGGTCTGGCCACGGAATACGAACGTCTGGCCGCGCTTTCGCCAGACACACAGGGGGATCTCGGCAAGTGCCATTAGAATTTATAACCCGGGTCTAGTTGATCGAGTTTGCGCAGTAACGCCGGCCAGGCCAACGCGCCGCCCATCCCTTGAGCACTTTTGGTCACGCCGGCAATCATCGCCTTGGCGCCCGCCAGAATCTGCGGCTCGATAGCAATCAGCTCGGCGCCACCATTCTGCGCCAGCACCTGGATATCGCAGGCGCGCTGAAAGGTGAACATCATCAGGAACGTGTCGGCGATGGTGCTGCCACAGGTCAGCAGGCCGTGGTTGTGCAGCATCAGGAAATTGTTTTCACCCAGGTCGGCTTGCAGGCGCGCCTTCTCTTCATGGTTCAGGGCAACGCCTTCGTAGGCGTGATACGCAAGGCTGGACAGCACAAACAATGACTGCTGACTGATCGGCAGAATGCCCTGCTTCTGTGCCGACACCGCCACACCCGCAGCGGTGTGAGTGTGCAACACGCACACCACATCGTGACGCACTTCATGCACGGCGCTGTGAATGGTGTAACCCGCCGGGTTGATTTCGTAAGGGCTGTCCATCAGCTTGTTGCCGGCCTGATCGACCTTGACCAGGCTCGACGCAGTGATCTCGTGAAACATCAGCCCGAACGGGTTGATCAGGAAATCTTCGGTGCCCGGCACCTTGGCCGAGATATGCGTAAAGATCAGATCGTCCCAACCATGGGAGGCCACCAGACGATAACAGGCCGCCAGGTCGACGCGGGTCTGCCACTCGGCGGCACTGACCTGGTCTTTGACACTCTGGGGGGATTGGACGGGAGCAACTTTCACGGCAAGGACCTCCTGTTCTTATAGTTTTACTGTCGTTACCGCAGTCTAGTCGCCCCCGGATTTCGCGTAGTTGCATTGGCAGCCAGCTTGGTGGCCTAACGAGTCAGTTCAGGAAAAAGACTGGATCCATGTCAAAGGACCGCCGCCAACAAGGGGGCGGCAAACAGGTTCAAAAGCCCTGTCAGCACCATGACCAGCCCCGCGACCGAGCCTTCCTCACCGCCCACTTCATGAGCCCGACTGACACCGGCACCGTGCGCGCCGACGCCAAACAACGCACCGCGCGCAAGGGCGCTGCGCAACGGCAGCCACTTCAGCAGAATGCCGCCGAGCATCGCCCCGAACACGCCGGTGAACATCACGAACACCGCCGTCAGTTCCGGCACGCCACCGAGGTCGTGAGCCAGCGGCATGGCAAACGGCGTGGTGATGGAGCGTGGCACCAGCGACATTGTCACCGAACTGTCCAGCGCCAGCGCCTTGGCCAGACCGAACGAGGTGCCGATGGACGCCGCACTGCCCGCCAGCATTCCGAGCAACAACGCCGACCAATACCGCATCAGCATCTGCCGCTGTTGCCAGATCGGCACGGCGAACGCGACGGTCACCGGCCCCAGCACCCACATCAGCCAATGGGTGTTGCTCGAATACTCCGAGTACGCGGTATGCAGCGGCACAGCGAGGGCCAGCAGCAGCGCCGGAACCAGAATCAGCGGCGACAGCAGATAACGCCCGGTGCGCCGGTAGATCCAGCGACTGAATAAATAGGCCGACAGCGTGAAGGCCAGCCAGAACATCGGCATCAGCTCAAGCTTCATGGGACCTCCGCAACCGCACCACCCCTTCCACGGTAAACGCGGTGACCAGCATCACCATCAGCGTACTCACGCCGATCACCAGCAGAATCCGCCAACCGTCGTCGCGCATCAGGCTGCCGTAATCGAGCAGGCTCATCAGCGCCGGGATAAAAAACAGCAGCATCTCGGCCATCAACAGACCGGCCCCCATTTGCAACGCCGCCGGTTTGATCCCGCCAAACGCGAAAGCCAGCAGCAACAGCGCCATGCCGATGACGCCACCCGGGATCGGCCAAGCCAACCCCGCGGCAATTTCGCAGCCGAGCAGGTAGATGCCGAGCAGCACGGCCAGTTCAGCGGTCAATCGAGCCAGGCGTTTGAAGATGGATGAATTCATGGTTTCGGTCCTCACAGATGCTCATTTTACGGAGCGGGCTGCTATCCCCGAAACGAATTGTTAGACTCTTCCCTATTCCAATCTGGAATCAGGCGCATGGAATTCAAGCAGTTACGCAGCTTCGTCGAAGTGATGCACCAAGGGGGGTTCACCCAAGCCGCCAAAACTCTGCACATCAGCCAATCGGCGGTGAGCAAGCAAGTCGCCCAGCTGGAACAAAGCCTGGGCACACCGTTGCTCGAACGCCTGGGTTCGCAACTGCGCCTGACCGCCGCCGGCAGCGTGGTGCTGCAACGGGCCGAAGGCATGCTGCGGCTGCGCAACGAGTTGCTCAGCGAGCTGGACGATTTGAGCCAACTGGCTCGCGGGGAATTGCGCCTGGGGCTGCCGCTGCTGGGCAGTGACGCGCTGTTCGCCGGGCTGTTTGCCGAGTACCGGCGGCGCTACCCGAACATCAGCATTCAGTTACTGGAGGGCGGTAGCCTGAACATCGAACAGGCGGTGTTGAGTGGTGAGCTCGAACTCGGCGGCAGTCTGTTGCCGAAGGATCCGCAGTTCGCCTTTCAGCCTTTCTGCGATGAGCCGCTGGATGCGCTGCTGCCCGCCGATCATCCGCTGGCGACCAAGACGGTGATCGGACTGGAGGAATTGGCCGATACGCCGTTTCTGCTGTATCAGCGCAGCTTCGTGCTCAACGACCGGTTGCTGCAGGCTTGTCATCAGCTGGGGTTCACACCCAAGGAAGGTGGGCGCAGCGGCCAGGCGGATTTTCTTGCCGCACTGGTGGCCGCCGGCCAAGGCGTGGTGCTGCTGCCCAGCGTGGTGGCGCGTGGGCTGGTGCGGCCAGGCGTGGTGCGCCTGGCCTTGAATGCCCCGGATTCGTTACGCTGGGACATTGCCTTTATCTGGCGTCAGGGGGCGTACTTGTCGAAGGCTGCACAAGCCTGGCTTGCCCTGCTGCGCGAACGACCGGTCAGTCCTTTAGCGCGCTAATCAGTTCCGCCAGCCAAGGCTCGGCATCGGTTTCCGGAGTCACACTTTCGCTGGCGTCCAGGCGCAACATCGGCAGCACTTCACGCAGGCCCAGTTCGGCGAACAACTCACGCATCTGCTCGCCGCCGCCGCAGAACGTATCGCCGTAACTTGCATCGCCCAAGCCGATCACCACCCCCGGCAAACCGCGCCAGGCAGCAGGTAATTGGTCACGGATCATCGAATACAGGGGTTGCAGGTTATCCGGCAATTCACCCATGCCGGTGGTCGACGTCACCGCCAGAAATGCTTCCGGGCCGAAGGCCTGGACATCGGCCAGTGTCGCGCGCGGGTTGTGCCAGGTTTCGAAACCCGCGCCGTTTAAAAGAGAGGCGGCGTGGCGGGCAACTTCTTCTGCCGTGCCGTACACCGAGCCGGAAATGATGGCAACTTTCATCAATCGATCCTGAAGCTGTAAAAGACACAGATATTAACAGCACGGGCTCGTTTGATCTTTTAGAATGCAAATCCCTATCAATACGGAAAGGATTCTCCGATGATCAACGCTCAACTGTTGCAAATGGTAATCAACGCCTCCAACGACGGCATCGTGATTGCCGAAAAGGAAGGTGACCAGGACAACATCCTGATTTACGTAAACCCGGCGTTCGAGCGGCTGACGGGTTACACCAGCGAAGAAATTCTTTACCAGGATTGCCGTTTCCTGCAGGCCGGTGACCGGGATCAAAAAGAAGCCCTCACCGCGATTCGCAAAGCGTTGACCCTTGGCGGCTCCTGCCGGGAAATCCTGAGAAACTACCGAAAGGACGGCACCCCGTTCTGGAATGAACTGTCCCTTTCTACAGTGAAGAACGAAAGCGATGGGCAAACTTATTTTGTAGGCGTGCAGAAAGACGTTACGGTGCAGGTCAAGGCACAGCAGCGAGTTGCGCAACTGGAAGCACAATTGGCTGAGATGCAGGCCGAGCTTGCCGCGCTGAAAGCGACGAACGGTAAAAACAAAACAGCGAATTAATGGTCATTAACTACAATCACCGATGACTTTGTAACTATTCCTTTCGAGCAAGCCATGCAACGCGACGCACTCCTGACACAGGATGAGCTGGATTTCATCCAGACCATGCAACACAACCCCCAGCTCAATGTGCGGGATGCGACGTCGAGTCTGCTCGTCAACGGTGGATCGCAAATCCGTGATTTGCTCACGCGCCTGGCTGCCCATGAGCAAGTCACCATCCAGGCCAATTTCGAAAACCAGCAAATGACCTTTCCGCTGCATCTGGTGGAAGACGAATTTCATGCGCTGCATTTGCGTCTGGGCGTGCCGAGTATTTATGAAGACGGGCCAATGGTACGACCATGGCGCCTGACGCTTGAAGAGCCGGTGGCGCTGGAAAATGCCAAAGGCCAGCCCGGCACGATGTGGGTGCATGAAATATCGTTCAAAGGGGTTTTGCTGGAAGTTCGCAACAAGACCAAACCGCCCAAACACTTCGCGTTGTGGTTCAGTCCGTCAGGCTATGAGCGGATTGCATTGCGCGGCACCTTCGAGCGTGAAACCGAGCAAGGTTTCTACGCTTACGAATTAAGCCAGAGCGACAAGGATGAGACCGAACGTCTGCGTCAGTACATCCTTCAGCAACATCGTCTGACACATCCCGCCCTGCACATCTGATCTCAGGTATCCAGGTTTCCTGCCAGGAACTGTTTCAAACGCTGACGCATCACCATCCCCTCATTTCCCAGACAACCGATCGACGATCCGGCCAGGCTGTCCTGTGCCAGGTCCGACGCATCGCCAGCCAGCAGCAACTGACAATCCAGGCTCAAGGCCAGTCGATTCAGACGTCGAGGCAACTCGGGGGCCGGCGCGTGGTTGGACACCAGCACCAGTGCCGTGGGCTTGATACGCTCGCAAACCAGGGTCAACTCGTCGAAGGGCTGACCGATCGCCAGCAGTTGAATAGCCGAGTCGACACTGCTCAGGTACAGCGCCGTGACCAGCACTTCGAGTTCATGAGCCTGATCGGCCAAGGCGCAGACAATCACGCGTCGAGGCTGCATGACGCGCACCAGCAACATGCGCTGCAACACACGAGAACGCAGGAAACCATCCAGAAACAGCCATTCGCTGGTTTGACCGAACGCGTGATGGCGCTGCAGCATCAGCTTCCAGATCGGCATCAGGATGTCCTGAAACACCACGGACAGGGGGTAACTGGAAAAAATCTGTCCATAGACTTGCTCTAGCTTAACCTCGTCAAACGCCGTCACCGCCACCTGAACCTCCTGCTGCCACTGGGCGTAGTCAGCCTGAACGAGTTCGTCGGGAATGATTTTCGCCAGGGCTTTTAGCGGCTCGGTCTTGGCCAGTATCTTGCCGACCTTGCTGACCGCGACGCCGCGATCAATCCAGCCGAGAATGCTGCGGACCTTTTCGATATCCGCCATCGAGTACAGCCGATGCCCGCTTTCGGTGCGTGTGGGCTGAATCAGGCCATATCGTCGCTCCCATGCCCGCAACGTAACGGGGTTGATACCCGTCAGGCGCGCTACTTCACGGATGGGAAACAGCTCTTCCTGTTCCAGTGCAGCTCCTCGCTGCAAATCTGGGACACCTTCAGTCAGGACAGGCATGTGGCAATTGAAGTCCGCGCGCAAAATTGGATCCCATTCTAACTCTTCCACCCCATGCTTGTTCAAGACTGATAAACGACGAATGTCGCTGGCGTATCCGTCAGAATCAGGAATAATCCTTGCTTGTCTCAAGACGCAGCCCATCACCCCGGCGCTGCGCCTGGCGAAACTCTTACCCGGAGTGACGCATCTGTTATACGGAGATTCACCATGTCTACCTCACCCGTCACGCTGATGGTTGCGCGCCGCGTCGCCGATGGGCGTTATCAGGACCTGATGGCCTGGTTGCGCGAAGGCGAACAACTGGCCACCGACTTCCCCGGTTATCTCGGCTCAGGTGTGCTCGCTCCGCCGCCCGGCGATAACGAATTCCAGATTATTTTCCGCTTTGCCAACGAGCAAACCATGCACGCCTGGGAGCATTCCGCTTCGCGTACCGCATGGCTGGCGCGCGGCAGCGATCTGTTTGCGCACAAGACGGAACATCGCGTGAGTGGCATTGAAGGCTGGTTCGGCGCGGTCGGCCAGCGCCCACCCCGCTGGAAGCAGGCGGTGGCAATCTGGCTGGCATTCTTTCCGGTTTCCCTGCTGTTCAACTTTGTATTGGGGCCGTTGCTCGACGACATGAGCCTGCTGCCCCGCGTGCTCATCAGCACCCTGTGCCTGACGCCGTTGATGGTCTACTTCTTCATTCCGCTATCGACCCGCCTGCTGGCCAGCTGGTTGAACAGCACGCCAGCACGCCCGCTGCCCGCCGAGCCCACTCCCCAAAACCACTGATCCCCCTTGTGGGAGCCCCGCAATAGGTGAATGCCGCTGCGCGCTGGTATAGTTTTGCTCTTACCGCGACGCGAGCCGTTCATGACCTCTTCCGCAGCTCCGATCCTCATCACCGGTGCCGGCCAGCGTGTCGGCCTGCACTGTGCGCAGCGTTTGCTCGAAGACGGCCATCCGGTGATCTTCAGTTACCGCAGCGAACGCCCAGGCGTGCAGACATTGCGCGACCTGGGCGCCACCGCGGTATTTGCCGACTTCTCCACTGAAGCGGGGATCCTCGCGTTCATCACCCAACTGAAAACCCACACCGACAGCCTGCGAGCCATTGTCCACAACGCTTCCGAATGGCTGGCCGAAACCCCGGACACCGACGCCGAGGCCTTCACCCGCATGTTCAGCGTGCACATGCTGGCGCCCTACCTGATCAACCTGCACTGTGCCGACTTGCTCGAACGCTCAAGCCCCGCCGACATCGTGCACATCAGCGACGACGTGACCCGCAAGGGCAGCAGCAAACACATTGGCTACTGCGCCAGCAAAGCCGGGCTCGACAGCCTCACCCTGTCCTTCGCCGCGAAATACGCGCCGACAATCAAGGTCAACGGTATCGCGCCAGCCCTGCTAATGTTCAACCCCGACGACAACGCGGCGTACCGCGCCAAGGCCCTGGCCAAGTCCGCGCTGGGCATCGAACCCGGCAGCGAAGTGATCTACCAGAGCCTGCGTTATTTGCTCGACAACCCTTATGTCACTGGCACGACCCTGACCGTCAATGGCGGACGGCACCTCAAATAAGCAGCCCCCGCGAGGATGTTCCATGACGTTATCCCTGCACCAGAACGCCTTGTCCGAGAGCTATCGCGAAATTCTCATCGGTCTCGGCGAAAACCCCGACCGCGAAGGACTGCAAGACACCCCGGTTCGCGCAGCCAAAGCCATGCAGTACCTCTGCCACGGCTACGACCAGAGTGTCGAAGAGATCGTCAACGGCGCACTGTTTGCGTCAGACACCGACGAGATGATCATCGTCGCCGACATCGAACTGTATTCGTTGTGCGAACATCACCTGCTGCCCTTCATTGGCAAGGCCCATGTGGCTTATATTCCGACGGGCAAGGTGCTGGGCCTGTCGAAGATCGCGCGGCTGGTGGACATGTTCGCCCGCCGCCTGCAGATACAGGAAAACCTCACCCGACAGATCGCCGATGCGGTGCAACAGGTGACTGACGCGGCCGGTGTCGCGGTGGTCATCGAAGCCAGGCACATGTGCATGATGATGCGCGGCGTCGAGAAACAGAATTCGACCATGAACACCTCGGTGATGCTCGGCGCCTTCCGCGAGTCGAGCACCACCCGCCAGGAGTTCCTGCAATTGATTGGACGGAGCAAGTAGCAATGCCACAACTTCAACCAGGAATGGCACGCATCCGGGTCAAGGACCTGTGCCTGCGGACCTTCATCGGGATCAACGAGGATGAAATCCTCAACAAGCAGGATGTACTGATCAACCTGACCATCCTGTATGCCGCTCAGGAAGCGGTGCGTGACAACGACATCGATCACGCGCTGAATTACCGGACCATCACCAAGGCGATCATCGCCCACGTGGAAGGCAATCGCTTCGCCCTGCTCGAACGCCTGACCCAGGAGATCCTCGATCTGGTCATGGCCAACGCGTCGGTGTTGTACGCCGAAGTTGAAGTCGACAAACCCCACGCCCTGCGATTCGCCGAGTCGGTGTCGATTACGCTCGCTGCAAGCCGCTAAGCTTCAAGCTTCAAGCTTCAAGCTTCAGGCGTTAAGCTACAAGCCATCGCAATCCATCCTGCAGCTTGAAGCTTACCGCTCGAAGCTGCCTCGCAGAGGCCCACATGACCGATCAACAACGCCTGGAACTTGAAGCCGCCGCCTTTCGCCGGCTGGTCGCCCACCTGGACAGCCGCAAGGACGTGCAGAACATCGACCTGATGAACCTCTCGGGCTTCTGCCGCAACTGCCTGTCCAAGTGGTACAAGGCCGCCGCCGACGAACGCCAGATCGAGGTCAGCCTCGATGACGCTCGCGAAGTGGTTTACGGCATGCCTTACGCCGAGTGGAAAGCCCAATACCAGCAAGAAGCCAACGCCGAACAACAAGCGGCGTTCGCCAAAGGAAAACCCAATGAGTGATTTGAACACCCTGCGCGCCAGCCTCAAGAGCGGCGAACACGTTTTCGCCGATACCCTGGCGTTCATCGCCACGGGTTACGACTACCAGCCTCAGGCTTTCAACAACGGCGGCGTGGAAAACGCCGCCGGGCAGAACGAAGGTTCGTGCAAGACCCTGGGCCTGGCGCTGCTGGAAGGCCTGACCGATGAAGAGGCGCTGTTGGCCTTTGGCGAGCATTACCGCTCGGTCGTGGCCACGCCTGAAGGCAACGACCACGGCAATATCCGCGCGTTGATTGCGCAGGGTCTGGCGGGCGTGAAATTCACCCAACAGCCGCTGACTCGCCGTTAATCAAAGTCCGCGAAACGCTTCACGAGCGACACAGAACCTGTGGCGAGGGAGCTTGCTCCCGCTGGACTGCGTAGCGGTCCCTCTTTTTTGGGGCCGCTGCGCGACCCAGCGGGAGCAAGCTCCCTCGCCACAGGTTACGCTTTGCCTGCCCATCTCTTATTCGCACACATCCCGACTTTTAAGATTGACCCGTCCACTTTATTTCGTTTGCCCCCACCCACTGCTCACGGCTTAGATAAAAAGAAGCATCCCTTCTTCAGAGTCGGTCATCCATGAGCAGCGAAACCATCAGCCAGTCGATCAACGTCGTTCATCCCGTCACGCTCAGCCACGGCAAAAACGCCGAGGTCTGGGACACCGATGGCAAACGCTACATCGACTTCGTCGGCGGCATCGGCGTACTGAACCTCGGCCATTGCCATCCGCGCATCGTCGAGGCCATTCGCGAACAAGCCACGCGGCTGACGCACTACGCGTTCAACGCCGCACCGCATATGCCCTACATCGAACTGATGGATCGCCTGACGGCGTTCATTCCGGTGGACTACGCTGTCAGTGGCATGCTCACCAACAGCGGCGCAGAAGCGGCGGAAAACGCCCTGAAGATCGTCCGTGGCTCGACCGGTCGCACAGCCGTCATTGCCTTCGACGGTGCCTTCCATGGCCGCACGCTCGCCACCCTCAACCTCAACGGCAAAGTCGCACCGTACAAACAGAAAGTCGGCGCGCTGCCGGGGCCTGTGTATCACCTGCCCTTTCCAAGCAAGGACAACGGCGTGACCTGCGCCGAAGCGCTGAAGGCGATGGATCGACTGTTCAGCGTCGAAATCGACGTCAATGACGTGGCCTGTTTTATCGTCGAACCGGTTCAAGGTGAAGCGGGATTTCTGGCGATGGATGTCGAGTTCGCACAGGCGCTGCGCACGTTCTGCGATGAAAAAAATATTCTGCTGATCGCCGATGAAATCCAGTCCGGCTTTGGCCGCACCGGCGAGCGTTTTGCCTTTTCGCGCCTGGGCATCGAGCCGGACCTGATCCTGCTGGGCAAAAGCATCGCCGGCGGCGTACCACTGGGCGCGGTAGTCGGGCGCAAGTCGCTGCTCGACACCTTGCCCAAAGGTGGACTGGGCGGCACCTATTCGGGCAACCCCATCGCCTGCGCCGCCGCATTGGCAACGCTGGATGAAATGACGGATGCCAACCTGCAAGCCTGGGGGTCGCAACAGGAAGAAGCGATTGTCAGCCGTTACGAGTCCTGGCGCGCAAGCAAACTTTCACCGTATCTGGGTCGTTTGACCGGCGTCGGTGCGATGCGCGGTATCGAGTTGACCCATGCCGACGGCTCCCCCGCCTCGGCGCAGCTCACACAATTGCTGGCGTTGGCGCGTGACGCGGGTCTGCTGTTGATGCCGAGCGGCAAATCACGGCACATCATTCGGCTACTGGCGCCGTTGACCACCGAGGCGGCGGTGCTGGAGGAAGGGCTGGATATCCTCGAAGCGTGCCTGGCAAGACTGTCCTGACAGCGAAGTGCGTTCCGGGACTGACGTAGCGAATTAAGTTCGCTTGTGGTCCCGGAATCGACGTCGCAATACTGACCAAAGACCCTTTTACCTAGCGAGAACATCACCACCGACAAGCTGAGGCAGACATGTATCACGACAATATAATTTATAAGAAAAAGTCTAACGATCCTCACTTCCTGCTCGGCGTAGCCGTGGTGTTGTTCCTCGGCGCCTACCTGATGAACCTGGGCAACAGCGCCCTCAGTCATTTTCTGCATCCGCTGCTGGGCAATGCCCCGGACAGCCTGACGGCACGCAACGTCGCCATCGGGCTGGGCATTGCCGTACTGGGCACCTTGAACTTCCACGTCCTCGGGCGCCTGAAGTTCAAAGTGCAGACTACGGTGGTGTGGATCGAACTACTGATCCTGTTTCTGGCGTTCTTCGACACCTTCGACCTGTCTTACAGCTTCATCCTCGACAAGATCGGTTTCCTGATTATCCAGGGCGCTGCAACCACCTTGTACATCTCTGCAGTGGCCATCGTCCTGGCCTTCGTGCTGGCGCTGGTCGGCGCAGTGGCCAAGCTGTCGAACAACGGCCTGGCCAATGCCCTCGCTTCGTTCTACACCTCGTTCTTTCGCGGCGTGCCGTTGCTGATTCAGATCTACCTGATTTACCTGGGTCTGCCGCAACTGGGCTACGTGGTCGATGCGGTGCCTGCCGGCATCCTCGCGCTGTCCCTGTGTTACGGCGCCTACATGACCGAGATTTTCCGGGCCGGCATCCAAAGCATTCCTGTCGGCCAGTGGGAAGCCTCGCGGGCGCTGAACATCAGCCCGTTCAAGACCCTGAGCCGGGTCATCATGCCGCAGGCCTTGCGGGTGATCATTCCACCCACCGGCAACCAGTTCATCGCCATGCTCAAGGACAGTTCGCTGGTGTCGGTGATCGGTGTCTGGGAACTGATGTACCTGGCCAAGACCCAGGGGCGCGCAGACTTCCGCCACCTGGAAATGCTGATCACCGCCGCGATGATTTACTGGGCCCTGTCGTTCATTCTGGAACGGGTCCAGGCGCGAATCGAAAAACGGGTCAATCGATCCGTGGCAAGGGGTTGATGTGTGATGACTCGTACCGATACCGCCCAACAACGCGACCTGGCCCCTGCTGCGCAGACCAGTCCCTCGATGATTTCAATCACCGGCCTGAACAAGTGGTACGGCAACTTTCACGCCCTGCGCGACGTCGACCTGAACGTCGCCACTGGCGAAATCCTGGTGGTGTGCGGCCCGTCGGGTTCGGGCAAATCGACAATGATTCGCTGCATCAACCACCTGGAAAATTTCCAGAAGGGCCACATTCAGGTCAACGGCATTACGCTCACCAGTGAAGCGGAAAGTGTCAGCGCCGTGCGCAGCGAAATCGGCATGGTGTTCCAAAGCTTCAACCTGTTCCCGCACTTGAGCGTGATGGACAACCTGACTCTGGCCCCGCAGCTGGTGCAAGGCGTGTCGGCCACCGAGGCGAAAAAACGCGCACAGGTCTATCTGGAGCGGGTGCGGATTGCTGAGCATGCCCACAAATATCCGTCGCAACTGTCCGGCGGCCAGCAGCAGCGCGTGGCCATTGCCCGGGCGCTGTGCATGAACCCCAAAGTGATGCTGTTCGACGAACCAACCTCGGCGCTGGACCCGGAAATGGTCCACGAGGTGCTGGACGTGATGGGCGAGCTGGCCACCGACGGCATGACGATGATTTGCGTGACCCACGAAATGGGCTTTGCCAGCAAGGTCGCCGACCGAGTGCTGTTCATGGATCAGGGCCAGGTGATCGAACAAGCCACCCCCGCCGAGTTTTTCAAAAACCCGCAGACCGAACGCGCACAGAAATTCCTGTCGCAGATCATCGGTCACTGAGAAGCGCTTTACCCCCGCATAACAATAACGAAAAGTGGAGATGGACATGCTCAGTAAAAAACCCGCAATCACCCTTGCTGCCGCCTTGTCACTGTTGTTCGTCGGCGCCGCGAACGCCGGTGCCGTTCTGGACAAGATCGAGAGCAGCAAGACGTTGACCGTCGCCACCTCGGCGACCTGGCCCCCGCAGGGGTTCATCAACGACAAGAATGAAATCGACGGTTTTGATATCGACGTGTCCAAGGAGATCGCCAAGCGTCTCGGCGTCGAGGCCAAATTCATCACGCCCGACTGGGATGTGATTACCGCCGGCAAGTGGAATGGCCGCTGGGACGTATCCGTCGGCTCGATGACCGCCACCAAGAGCCGTGCGCGGATTCTCGACTTCCCCGGCACCTACTACTACGTGCCCTACGTGTTTGCGGTGCACAACAAATCCACGGTCACCGACCACAAGGCGTTGAATGGCAAAACCATCGGCGTCGAGGGCGGCACGACGTCCGAGGACTATTTCAGCCAGGCACTGGCCATCGAAACCACTGACGTGCCACCCGTCGTCTACGACGTTAAAACCGAAAAAATGAAGACCTACGCCGGCTCCGTCGGACCGCTGGACGATCTGCGCCTGGGCGACGGTGCTCGACTCGACGCCATCCTCACCCAACGCAGCACGCTGGATGCGGCCGTCAAGAAGGGTTACCCATTACGCGCTGTCGACAACGGCGTGGTGTTCTATGAACCGTTGGCCGTTGCCACCGACAAGGGTGACCCGGAGCTGAAGGCGAAACTGAGTGAAATCATCGGCGCAATGCACAAGGACGGCACGCTGACCAAACTGTCGGACAAGTGGTACGGCGTCGACTACTCGACCATCAAGTAACACTGCCCTCCCCTGAGGGAGCGAGCCTGCTCGCGATGAGGCCATCAAATTCAGCATTAATGTTGAATGTTCGACCGCCATCGCGAGCAGGCTCGCTCCCACAAAGGCCAGCCCTCGCTTGAATGTCCGGCAACTTATCAAGGATCGACCATGTCCTTCCCCAACACCTGGTATTCCCAAACCTCGCTGCCCCGTGCGGCCAGGCCCGAATTGAACACCGACGAAACCTGCGACGTCTGCATCATCGGTGCCGGCATCGCCGGCCTCACCGCCGCCCTCGAACTGATCCGGCGCGGCAAGCGTGTGATCATCCTCGAAGCCCATCAGGTCGCGTGGGGAGCCTCCGGCCGCAATGGCGGCGTGGTCTCGCCGGGCTGGGCTGAAGGGTCTGGAGCGATCCGCAAAAAACTGGGGCTGGAAAACGCCAGAACGCTGTTCCAGATGTCGGTTGAAGGGGTAGAGATTGTCCGCCGCAACATCGCCGAACTGGCCCTCACCGGCTGCAATCCGTCCGCCGGCACAATCCGGGTCAAGCGCTACGACGACAGCGCCGCCGTGAAAAACCACATCGACACAATGCGCCGCGACTTCGCTTACGAACTCAACTTCCTCGACACCGCCCAGGTCCGCGAACGGGCGCATACCCAACGTTATTTCCAGGGTGTGGAGGACCCCAACGCTCTGCATTTCCACCCGTTGAATTATTGCCTGGGCCTGGCCCTTGCCATTGAAGCGGCGGGCAGTCGCATTTTCGAACACTCCAAAATGCTCACCTGGCGTCGCGAAGGGGCCGACAAGATTGTCCAGACCGCTCACGGCAGCGTGCGCTGTCAGGACCTGGTGTTCTGCGCCGGCGGTTACGGCGGGCCGGAGCTGCAAAAGCTCAGCCGCGCCTACCTGCCGATTGCCACCTACGTGGTGCTGACCGAACACTTGGGCGATTCGATCAAAAGCGTTCTCGAGTCAGGCGCCGCGTTTTCCGATGACCGTCGCGCCTCGGACTATTACCGCATTGTCGAAGGCGATCGCCTGTTGTGGGGCGGACGTATCACGACCCGTCACGAACAGAATGAAAAAGCCCTGGCAGCCATGCTCAAGGCCGACATGGTGTCGGTGTATCCGCAACTGGCGCCGGTCAGGATCGAATTGGCCTGGTCCGGTCTGATGGGGTATTCCACCAACAAAATGCCCAACCTGGGATGGCTGGAACCAGGTGTCTGGGCGTGCACTTCATTTGGCGGTCATGGACTGAATACCGGTTCGATTGGCGGCAGGGTGATTGCTGAAGCGGTGTGCGGGGAAACTGCTCGGCATGAACTGTTCAAGCCGTACTTGCTGGACTGGAACGGTGGGCCGTTCGGGCGCGTTGCCGCCAATGCGATCTATCAATCGCTGAAGGTCATGGACTTCGTCCAGGAACGGTTTCGCGGTTGACCAACACAATCCCTGCAGGAGCGAGGCTTGCCCGCGAAGGCGACTTCCACTGACACGACGCCTTCGCGGGCAAGCCTCGCTCCTACAGGGGTCTGGTGAACGCTTTTGCTGTGGGTACAAAAAAACCGGCCGAAGCCGGTTTTTTCATTTCAACGATTTCAGAACTTGGCGTTCTGCAGATCATCGAGGTAACGCTCGGCATCCAGTGCCGCCATGCACCCGGCGCCGGCCGAGGTGATGGCCTGACGGTAAACGTGGTCAGCCACGTCACCGGCAGCGAAGATGCCTTCGACGCTGGTGGCCGTTGCGTTGCCGTCGCGGCCGCCCTGCACAACCATGTAGCCGTCTTTCAACGTCAGCTGGCCTTCGAACAGCGAAGTGTTCGGGGTGTGGCCGATGGCGATGAACACGCCGTCGACTTTCAGCTCGTCGAAGCTGCCGTCGTTGTTCTTCAGGCGGGCACCGGTCACGCCCATGTTGTCGCCCAGGACTTCGTCCAGGTTCGCGTTCAGCTTCAGGATGATCTTGCCTTCGGCAACACGGGCATTGAGCTTGTCGATCAGGATCTTCTCGGCGCGGAAAGTTTCGCGACGGTGGACCAGGGTCACGGTGCTGGCGATGTTGGCCAGGTACAGCGCTTCTTCAACAGCGGTGTTGCCGCCGCCGACCACAGCCACTGGCTTGTTGCGGTAGAAGAAACCGTCGCAGGTTGCGCAGGCCGATACGCCTTTGCCCATGAACGCTTCTTCCGAAGGCAGGCCGAGGTAACGGGCGCTGGCGCCGGTGGCGATGATCAGGGCGTCGCAGGTGTAAGTCGCGCTGTCGCCGATCAGGGTGTACGGCTTGGCAGCGAAGTCCACGGCATTGATGTGATCGAAAACGATCTCGGTTTCAAAACGCTCGGCGTGCTCTTTCATGCGGTCCATCAGCGCCGGGCCGGTCAGGCCGTGGACGTCGCCCGGCCAGTTGTCGACTTCGGTGGTGGTGGTCAATTGACCGCCGGCCTGCATGCCGGTGATCAGCAGTGGCTTGAGATTGGCACGGGCGGCATAGACCGCAGCACTGTAACCGGCAGGGCCGGAACCGAGAATAATCACTCGCGAATGACGGACTTCAGACATGACCTGCTCCTGTTGACCGGCCCGGAACACCTGGCGCGGAACGCCGGGTTGCCGGCGGGAATAAAAAAGGACTGTTGAAAGCCTTGGGGAAGGCTCGGGTTCGACAGTCCTGTAAAAAGAATGGGTGCAGCGTATCGAGGGGGCGAAGATTAAGGAAATACGGTTTAACAATCCAGCTCATAGGCGGTCTCTATCCGGTCACGATGGATTTATAGGCGCCTTTGTTACAGTTAATGTCGATGTCGCTGCCGCGCTTTCGCCTGTCAGGCAAAGCCGGTAAGGTCGGCGCGTTTACCCTTTGCTCGGAGCACGTTATGCCCGCCCCCGTTCTGTCCGGCCCGCAATACCTGCGCGAAGGCCTCAAGCTGGTCTTGAGCCCCAGCCTGCGTTTGTTCGTATTGTTGCCCTTGGTGATCAACCTCGTGCTGTTCGTCGGATTGATCTACCTGGCCAGCCATCAATTCAGCCTGTGGGTCGATACGCTGATGCCGTCCCTGCCCGACTGGCTGAGTTTTCTCAGTTACGTCCTCTGGCCGATTTTTGTCGTGCTGGTGGTTCTGATGGTGTTTTTCACCTTCACCATGCTCGCCAACGTCATCGCCGCGCCGTTCAACGGCTTCCTGGCGGAGAAGGTCGAAGTGGTGGTGCGTGGCACCGATGACTTCCCGGCGTTCAGTTGGGGTGAACTGGTCGCCATGATCCCGCGCACTCTGTCCCGGGAAATGCGCAAACTCGGCTACTTCCTGCCGCGGGCAATCGGGTTGTTCATTCTCTCGTTCATCCCCGTGGTCAACATCATCGCCGCGCCGCTGTGGCTGCTGTTCGGGGTGTGGATGATGGCGATCCAGTACATCGACTACCCGGCGGACAACCACAAACTGGGCTGGAACGAAATGCTCGCCTGGCTGCGCGAGAAGCGCTGGCAGAGCATGAGTTTTGGCGGGATCGTGTACCTGGTGTTGCTGATTCCGGTGGTCAACATCCTGATGATGCCGGCGGCTGTGGCTGGGGCGACGCTGTTCTGGGTGCGTGAGCGCGGAAATTAAGGTCAGAGCATCCGGGGCACAGCTTTCACGCAACAAGGTCTCTGAATCTTACTGAAAAGCCTGTTTTTTCCAGCCACCCGAATGCAGGGTATCCATTCAACAATGGGTGAAAAAAGTGACACCCCCTCCCTCCAGCATTAAAGTAGCGGCATTTACGGAAAGCAGGCACAGCCAGTACGCGCAGTAGCGGTTCAGTGACCGTCGAAAAAGGAAGTAAAAACTCGCTTTTACCTGGTGAGCATTTTACGAACCGCGAGCGCGAAAAAACCGTTACTGGTGCTACTTGAACCCGTGGAAAACGGTCCGACTTCCATGTCGGCAAAACGAAGCAGACGGGACATGTGCATTGAAAAAAGTTGCTATTCTCCAATCTAACTACATCCCGTGGAAGGGATACTTCGACATGATCGCCGCAGTAGACGAGTTTATTCTCTACGACGACATGCAGTACACCCGTCGTGATTGGCGCAATCGCAATCAGATAAAAACTCCGCAAGGTGTGCAGTGGTTGACCGTTCCAGTGCAGGTAAAAGGGAAGTACCATCAAAAAATAAACGAAACCGAGATTGATGGCTCCGACTGGATGGAGGCACACTGGAAGTCTCTAGAGCAAAACTACCGTCGCGCGCCCCACTTTAGTGAAATAGCCTCTTGGTTAGAGCCTCTCTACAAGGCCGACAGCTACAGTCATATATCCCAGTTGAATCTACTTTTCATTCAAGCTATCTGCCAATACCTCGGCATAAAGACATTGATTAGTAGCTCATCTGATTACACGTTGCTGAACGGTAAAACAGAACGTCTGGCCGATCTGTGCGTCCAGGCAGGCGCTTCGGAATATATATCAGGACCCTCTGCAAAGGACTATGTTGACGAAACGGTATTCAATCAGCTGAACATTAAGCTAAACTGGTTCGATTATTCTGACTATGGTGAATACCCTCAACTCTGGGGAGCATTCACGCACGGCGTAACGATTCTCGACTTATTGTTCAATTGCGGGAAAGGCTCATACCAATTCATGAGACATGTCAGCCCATGAAACTTTCTATCGTTGCTACGCTATACCAGTCTTCACCCTACATCGCAGAGTTTTATCAACGTGCCTGCGCTTCTGCCCGACAAGTTGCGGGAGAGGACTTTGAAATTGTATTTGTCAACGATGGCTCGCCCGATAACAGCCTGGAACTGGCAGTTCAGCTTTCACAAGCAGACCATCACGTTGTCGTGGTTGATCTCTCAAGAAATTTCGGTCATCACAAGGCAATGATGACAGGCCTTGCCCATGCAAAAGGCGAACAGGTATTTTTAATAGACAGTGATCTGGAAGAAGAACCAGAGTGGTTGCTGCCATTTACCGATCAAATAAATCACAACGAGTGTGACGTAGTCTATGGCGTTCAGGAGAAACGTAAGGGCGGGCGGATCGAGTCATGGAGTGGGCAGTGGTTTTACCATTTGTTCAAAGCACTCACCGGGTTAGCGTTACCCAAGAATGTTGTCACTGCTCGGTTGATGACTCACCGTTATGTTGAAGCGCTACTGCGTCACGCGGAAAGAGAGATTTTCATGGCCGGCCTATGGTACATCACCGGTTTTGATCAACACCCGCTGTATGTAAAAAAACACAACACGAGTGAGACAACCTATACATTTCGTAAAAAGATGTCGTTACTGGTCAATTCCGTAACTTCATTCAGCAACGCACCGCTGATCGGCATATTTTACATTGGCATCTCAATCTCTCTACTTGCAACTATTTATATTACCTATCTGATCCTGCACTGGTTATTCTTGGCGCAACCGGTCAGCGGTTGGACTTCAGTCATGGCATCCATCTGGTTGCTGGGTGGAATGATCATCTCGTTTATCGGCGTCGTTGGAATCTATCTTTCAAAGATATTCTCTGAGACCAAGCAGCGCCCCTACACAATAGTGAGGCAGATTTATGCAAAAGAACAAGAATGAATTACTGAACGAAGTTGCCAACTATTATTCAGACAAACTATCTCAACATGGAGAGACACCTCAGGGTGTTGACTGGAATGGCACTGAAAGTCAAATATTGAGATTTGAGCAATTATTTAAAATCATCAAGCAAAGTGACAGCTTCTCCGTGAACGATCTGGGGTGCGGATACGGAGCGCTTTATGATTGCCTGAATGAAAGATACACATCCTTTGCCTACACCGGCATCGATATTTCCCAGGGTATGATTGACGCAGCCACAGAGCGTTACAAAGATATGCCACAGGCGCGATTTGTGTTGGCGGGAGAACCAGATGTCATTTCTGACTATTCCATTGCGAGCGGTATTTTCAATGTTCGCCAAGGTCGTTCAGATGTTGAATGGTTAGCCTACGTCGAAGAAACACTAGACGCCCTTGATCGAACGAGCCGGTCCGGCTTCGCCTTTAACTGTCTCACATCGTATTCAGATGCAGATAAAATGCGCGATTACCTTTATTACGCCGATCCCTGCGCTTTGTTCGATCTATGCAAGAAGCGTTACTCCCGAAATGTAGCGATCCTGCATGACTATGACCTCTATGAATTTACTATTCTTGTGAGGAAGGCAGCATGAAAAAAAATCTGGTGATTTTCGGCTTCGGCGATATTGCCCAGCTTGCCTATTATTATTTCCGCACTGATTCCGACTATAACGTTGTCGCTTTTACTATCGACAGATCCTACATAGCCGAACATGAATTTTGTGGCTTGCCCGTTATTCCTTTCGAAGACATCCACAAACAGTACCCCCCTGAATCCAATGATTTTTTTGTAGCATTGAGCTACTCCAAAATCAATACCGTGCGAAAAGAAAAGTATTTAGCAGCCAAAGCGTTAGGCTACCAATTGACCAGCTATATCAGTTCGCGTGCAACAATTTTGAACGAGCAGTCCATTGGCGAGAACTGCTTTATTCTGGAGGACAACACCCTCCAGCCTTTTGTGACAATAGGCAACAATGTTACATTATGGAGTGGAAATCATATTGGTCACCACTCTACGATACATGATCATTGCTTTGTCGCCTCGCACGTCGTTGTTTCTGGCGGAGTCGAGATAGCTGAGCAATGTTTTATTGGCGTCAATGCAACTCTGCGTGACCACATAAAAATCGGTGAGCGAAGTGTAATTGGCGCCGGCACTTTAATACTGACCGATGTCGAAGCAGAAGGCGTGTACATAGGCCCTGCAACTGAACGGTCAAGAGTTCCAAGCAGCAAGTTGAGAAAGATATGACCCATCAATGGCGAAAACTTGGACACATTTACACTCCTTCCGGAGATTCGCCATGGATGCACAGTCATGCAGCCGTGCCATTCTGCGAGCATCTGGTTGATGATGTATTTCGTATTTACTTTACTGCTCGCGATACCCAGAGCCGCTCTCATACTGCTTTTGTCGACGTGGATATCAGGTTCCCCTTCAAGGTATTGAATGTTTCCGAGGATCCTGTACTTGTTCCTGGGTCGCTGGGTGAGTTTGATGACAGCGGTGCAATGGGCTGCTGGCTTCTGAAAAAAGACGACATACGTTATTTGTATTATCAAGGCTGGAACCTAGGATTGACAGTTCCATTCCGAAATTCCATCGGTGTTGCAACAAGCACATCAGGCCATGCATTCAAGCGTTATTCGCCTGGCCCGATTGTAGACCGCTCGATGTTCGAACCCCACTTCACCGCCACACCTTGCGTTTTGGTTGAGGATGGTAAGTGGAGAATGTGGTATTTGTCCTGCACCGAATGGCAAATGGTAAACGGAGTGCCCAAGCACAAGTACCATATAAAATATGCTGAATCTGTTAACGGCATAAACTGGATACGCGAAGGTAAAATCGCGATCGATTATGCTCATGATAAAGAGCATGCGATCTCCAGACCATCAGTCATACATGACGAGGATGGTTGGAAAATGTGGTATTCCTATCGCGGCGAATCCTACCGAATCGGTTACGCCGAGTCAGCAGATGGTATTAGCTGGACAAGAATAGATGACCGGGTAGGCATTGATGTATCGGAAACTGGCTGGGACTCCGAGATGATTGAGTACCCCTTTGTCTTTGACCATGATGGCAAACGCTACATGCTATACAATGGCAACAATTATGGTATTACTGGATTTGGTCTGGCTGTACTCGAATCATGAAACATTATTTTCAATGCTTCACCTCACTCGATTTACTTCAACTCGCAAGATATTACCTGGTTGGCGCACTCGTCAACGCCGGCGGCTACGTTGCATTTCTCGTACTGCTGCATGCAGGAATGGAACCTAAACTCGCGGCATCCGTTCTTTATGTCATTGGCGCATTGGTCAGCTTTGGCCTAAATCGAAAACTGGTCTTTGACAGTGCCGTGCAGATTCGCACGAGTTTGATCCGTTTATTTATCATGCTGCTGGCAGGTTACGTTTTAAACATGCTAATGCTGTATGTATTTGTTGACCTGTACACTGCGCCAGCATGGTTGATTCAAATTATCTCGGTCGTTCTGATTTCCGTCCTGTTCTACCTCGCCAATAAGTTTTATGTTCATGAAAGCGATAACTTATGAAGAACCCTATAAAAAAGAGAAATCTGGTTGTTTTTGTCTACTCCATGTTCAGTTACCTTTCCGGCATGTTATGGATCGTCGTGGATCTACTTCCACACTTTATCAGAAACTTTATTTTTCGCCTTGTGTTCAAAACATACGGACACGAGACAATGCTGGACTATAAAAGTTTTGTCAGATACCCATGGCGTGTTTCTCTTGGAAACGGGGTGGCAATCAATCGGGGTTGTGAATTGTATCCATCCATGCAAACCGATGAAGGTGTCATAACCTTGGAGGATCATGTAGTACTTGGACCAGGTGTCATTATTTTTTCTTCAGGCCATGATTACACCGCCCTCCATCTTCCCGATATCTCCGCGCCCGTAATAGTGAGAAAACACGCGTGGATCGGCGGTAAGAGCATTATCCTCCCCGGCGTCACCATAGGTGAAGGCGCCATTATTGGTGCTGGCTCCGTAGTGACAAAAGACATTCCGCCTTATACCGTTGCCGTAGGGAACCCTGCGAAGGTCATAAAGGCCAGAATACTGACCCAAGGTAAATAAACGTTCAGCACGACACCGAAAGTTTGTTGACTCGGCGGCCACTCGGTCACAAATCCATCATCCCGCCGTCACATCGACGACATGTCCCCAGCCGACACTGGGGTCATGACGACAGCTCTGCATATCACCCTCATCACCGAAACCTTCCCACCGGAAATCAACGGCGTGGCCAATACCCTCGGCCGCTTGTGCGATGGCTTGCGCGCGCGCGGGCATCAGGTCGAACTGGTGCGGCCGCGTCAGGGCTGCGATCTTCTGGCGGCCAGCAGCGATGAGCTGTTGCTGTGTCGCGGCTGGCCATTGCCGGGCTATCCGGGTTTGCAATGGGGTCAGTCGTCGATGCACAAGCTGCTGCGGCGCTGGAAACGTCATCGTCCGGACGTGCTCTACATCGCCACGGAAGGGCCGCTGGGATTGTCGGCGTTGCGAGCGGCGCGGCGTTTGGGGATTTCAGTGGTCAGCGGCTTTCACACCAATTTCCAGCAGTACTCCAATCAATACGGGCTCGGCTTGCTGTCGCGCTTGCTGACCCATTACCTGCGCTGGTTTCACAACCGTTCGACGTTGACTCTGGTGCCCAGCATCAGCCAGCGACTGGAACTGGAACGGCGTCATTTCGAACGTCTGGCGTTGTTGTCCCGAGGGGTCGACAGCCAATTGTTTCATCCGGTCAAACGCCTGCAATCTTTACGCGAACAGTGGGGACTCGCCGAGAAAGACATCGCGGTCATCCACGTCGGACGCCTGGCGCAGGAGAAAAATCTCGGCTTGCTCAAGCGCTGTTTTGACGGCCTGAAGGCCACTTATCCACAGCGCAAACTGAAATTGATCGTGGTCGGCGACGGGCCACAGCGAGGTTTTTTGGAGAAGGAGCTACCTGACGCGATTTTCTGCGGCTCACAACGAGGCGAAGCGTTGGCCAGTCACTATGCGTCAGCGGACGTATTTCTGTTTCCGAGCCTGACCGAAACCTTCGGCAATGTGGTGCTTGAAGCATTAGCGTCGGGATTGGGGGTGGTGGCCTACGATCAGGCGGCCGCCGCTCAACATATCCGTCATGGCTACAACGGCGTGTTGGCGATGCCGGGCGACGAAGAGGCGTTCTGCGATGCTGCGACGTGGTTGCTGGAGGAGCGCGAAACCTTGCGTTGCGTGCGGCTCAATGCGCGCCAGCATGCGAGTCGTCAGGGCTGGGCGGCGATTATCGAGCAGTTCGAGGGGCAGTTGCGAGGGGCTTGTGTGGGGGAGTTGGCGGTGCCTGAGGCACAGACCTTATCCTGACTGGTGGGTGACATTGAATCCGTCTTCGCGAGCAGGCTCGCTCCTACAAAGGTTCTGCGTCATGCACAAAACCTGTGGGAGCGAGCCGCTCACGAAGAGGCCCTTCCAGTCGCTGCTTAAACCAGCGTCATCAATGCCTCACGGCTGAACGGCAGGATGTCTTCCTCACGACCATCACGCACTTTCTGCGCCCAGTCCGGGTCGACCAGCAGCGCACGCCCTACCGCCACCAGATCGAACTCGTCGTTGTTCAAACGCTCCAGCAGTTTTTCCAGGCTGGCCGGCTGCGCGATCTTGTCAGTGTTGACCATGAACTGCAGGAACTCGCCATCCAGGCCAACGCTGCCCACTGTGATGGTCGGCTTGCCTGTGAGCTTGCGGGTCCAGCCGGCCAGGTTCAGCTCGGAACCGTCGAACTCCGGCTCCCAGAACCGACGCGTCGAGCAGTGGAAAATGTCCACGCCGGCGTCGGACAGCGGCTTGAGGAATTCCCCCAGCGCCTCCGGTGTTTGCACCAGGCGCGCGGTGTAATCCTGCTGCTTCCACTGCGAGAAACGGAAGATGATCGGGAAGCCTTCGCCGACGGCTGCACGCACAGCCTGAATCAATTCGATGGCAAAACGCGAACGGTTGGCCAGGCTGCCGCCGTATTCGTCGGTGCGCTGGTTGCTGCCTTCCCAGAAAAACTGGTCCACGAGGTAACCGTGGGCGCCGTGGATTTCCACGCCGTCCATGCCAATGCTTTGGGCGTCTTTAGCGGCTTGGGCGAACGCGGCGATCACGTCCTGGATATCTTGTTCAGTCATGCCGTGAACCACGACCTGACCGTCCTTCAATTTCTCCGACGGACCGTAACCCGGCACGCTGGCATCCGGCTCCGTGCCGATGCGGCGCACGCTGCCCACATGCCATAACTGCGGAACGATCTTGCCGCCCTCGGCGTGGACTGCGTCGACCACTTTCTTCCAGCCGGCCAGCGCGGCCTCACCGTAGAAATGCGGCACGTTCGGGTAGCCGTTGGAGGCCTTGTGCCCGACGGTGGTGCCTTCGGTGATGATCAGGCCGACGCCGGCAGCGGCGCGACGACGGTAGTATTCGATCACTTTGGAATTGGGTACGCCGCCCGGGGAGAAGGAGCGGGTCATCGGTGCCATGACGACGCGGGTCGGCAGTTCAAGGCTGCCGAGGTGGAACGGTTTGAACAGGGCTTTGACGGGCATGGGACGCTCCACGGGGCAAATGACTTTATGACGGCGATAATATGGAGAGTCGCAAGCCTTGAACAGCACTATTGATTTGGGTGATTAAGATCCAAAAGCAAAAGATCGCAGCCTCCGGCAGCTCCTACGGGGAAGGTGAACACCCGTAAGAGCTGCCGACGACTGCGATCTTTTGATGTTTCTTTATTCAGCTCAGCGCTTTTTCAATCGCATGGATGACCGTCGGATCATCCGGCGCTGTGCGCGGCGAGAACCGCGCCAGCACACGTCCGTCCTTGCCCAGCAGGAATTTTTCGAAGTTCCAGGTGATGTCCCCCGGAAACTCCGCACCCTCGCCCGCGAGCAGACGGTACAGCTGATGACGATCGTGACCGTTGACTTCCAGCTTGCTGGACAAAGGAAAGGTCACGCCATAGTTGAGGCTGCAGAATTCCTGGATCTCTTGCTCGGTACCCGGTTCCTGCCCGGCAAACTGGTTGCACGGCAGGCCCAGCACGCTGAAGCCTTTGTCCTTGTATTGCTGGTAGAGGTTTTCCAGCGCCGCGTATTGTGGGGTCAAGCCACATTTGGAAGCGACGTTGACCACAAGCACGACGTGCCCCTTGAGGGGTGCCAGCGGTAGCTCCTGTCCATCCAGGGCTGTCAATTTAAGGTCGTGAAAAGCACTCATGACGAACTCCAGATTCCCGTGTTCTACTCGAAACAGCCACTTGGCGATGTCGCCAGGGACAGCCGCGGACTAAAAAGGCGCCCCTCGGGCGCCTCTCCAGTTCTCTGAGCTTAGCGCAGAAAATCAGTGGTGATGGCCACCTTCGCCATGGACGTGACCATGAGCGACTTCTTCCTGGCTGGCGTCACGGATGGCAATGATCTTGACCTGGAAATTCAGGCGCTGACCGGCCAACGGGTGGTTGCCGTCGACGGTGACATCGTCGCCGTCCAGATCGCGGATGGTAACGATCTGCATCTGGCCGTCCGGCGCGGAAGCGTGGAACTGCATGCCCACTTCCAGTTCGTCGACGCCTTCGAACATGCTGCGGCTCAGGGTGCTGACCAGTTCGGCAGCATATTCGCCGTAGGCATCTTCAGGTTCAACGGCTACGGTCAGCTCGTCGCCGACTGCTTTGCCTTCCAGTGCCTTTTCCAGGCCCGGGATGATGTTACCTGCACCTTGCAGGTAGACCAGCGGCGCGCCGCCGGCGGAGCTGTCGATGACCTCACCAGCGTCGTTGGTCAGGGTATAGTCGATGGAGACAGCCTTATTGGCGGCGATCAGCATGGGGCGAGACCTTTTGCATAAGAATGAAGAATGGCCAAGTTTAGCGAAGCAATCGCCCGAAAGCGAACACAACCCGGACAGACGGATGACGGCGAAAGGCTCGACGGTCACAGGCTTCCATCAAGATGAGGACGGGCACTGGGTGGCCGAGCTTTCCTGCGGTCACACCCAGCACCTGCGCCACCAGCCGCCGTGGCAATCTCGCGCCTGGGTCCTGGACCCCGCGCAACGTATTGAAAAAATAGGCCAGCCCTTTGATTGCGGTTGGTGCGCACAGGCCTCGGTTAGCGATAACCTTGGCGACTGAATTTCGGTAGATCGTCAGCTATAGATGATCGCCATTGCCATGCACCCTTAGAGAATCCGCATGCAAACTTTTTTTATCGCACCCACCGATTTTGGTGTGGGACTGACCTCCATCAGCCTCGGGCTGGTGCGCACCCTTGAGCGCGCCGGCCTCAAAGTCGGCTTTTTCAAACCGATCGCCCAGCCGCATCCGGGTGACACCGGCCCGGAACGCTCCACCGAACTGGTGGCGCGCACCCACGGCTTGAAACCGCCGCAGCCACTCGGTCTGGCTCACGTCGAGCGCATGCTTGGCGACGGTCAGCTGGATGAGCTGCTCGAAGAAATCATCACCCTTTATCAGCAAGCGGCCGTCGGCAAGGACGTGCTGATCGTCGAAGGCATGGTCCCGACCCGCAGCGCCAGTTACGCCGCGCGGGTCAATCTGCACTTGGCGAAAAGCCTCGACGCCGAAGTGATCCTGGTCTCGGCACCGGAAAACGAAGTGCTGACCGAACTGTCTGGCCGAGTGGAATTGCAGGCGCAATTGTTCGGAGGCCCCAAAGATCCGAAAGTCCTCGGCGTGATCCTCAACAAGGTCAAGACCGACGAAAGCATGGAGGCGTTCGCTTCGCGCTTGAAGGAACATTCGCCGTTGCTGCGCAGCGGTGATTTTCGCCTGCTCGGCTGCATTCCTTTCCAGCCGGAATTGAACGCGCCGCGCACCCGCGACGTCGCCGACCTGATGGGCGCGCAGATTCTCAATGCCGGCGATTACGAAACCCGGCGCATGACCAAAATCATCATCTGCGCCCGCACCATGCGCAACACTGTGGAGCTGCTCAAGCCCGGCGTGCTGGTGGTGACCCCCGGCGATCGCGACGACATCATCCTCGCCGTCAGCCTCGCCGCCATGAATGGCGTGCCGTTGGCCGGCCTGTTGCTGACCAGCGACACCCTGCCCGATCCGCGCATCATGGACCTGTGCCGTGGCGCATTGCAGGCGGGCTTGCCGGTGTTGTCGGTGAGCACAGGTTCCTACGACACCGCCAACCAGTTGAACGGTCTGAACAAGGAAATCCCGATCGACGACCGCGAGCGCGCGGAGATCATCACAGACTTCGTTGCCAGTCACCTGGATGCCAACTGGCTGCACCAGCGTTGCGGCACTCCGCGCGAAATGCGCCTGTCGCCCGCGGTGTTCCGTTATCAACTGATCCAGCGTGCCCAGGCCGCCAACAAGCGCATCGTCCTGCCCGAAGGCAGCGAGCCGCTGACCGTGCAAGCGGCGGCGATCTGTCAGGCGCGCGGCATCGCCCGTTGCGTGTTGCTGGCAAAACCGGAAGACGTCGAAGCCGTGGCCCGCGCCCAGGGCATCGAGCTGCCGCCGGGCCTGGAGATTCTCGACCCGGACCTGATTCGCGAGCGCTACGTCGAACCGATGGTTGCGCTGCGCAAAAGCAAAAGCCTCAACGCACCGATGGCCGAGCAACAACTGGAAGACACCGTGGTGATCGGCACCATGATGCTGGCGCTGGATGAAGTCGACGGTCTTGTCTCCGGGGTCATCCACTCCACCGCCAACACCATCCGCCCGGCCCTGCAGCTGATCAAGACGGCGCCGGGCTGCACGCTGGTGTCGTCGGTGTTCTTCATGCTGTTTCCCGAAGAAGTGCTGGTCTACGGCGACTGCGTGATGAACCCGCACCCGAGCGCCAGCGAACTGGCCGAGATCGCTCTGCAAAGCGCCGACTCGGCAGCCGCATTCGGCATCACCCCGCGCGTGGCGATGATCAGCTACTCCAGCGGTGAATCGGCCAGCGGCGAAGAAGTCGAAAAGGTTCGCGAAGCGACGCTGCTCGCCCACGAACAACAGAATTCGCTGCTGATCGACGGCCCGTTGCAATACGACGCCGCCGCCAACGAAACCGTGGCCCGGCAACTGGCGCCGAACAGTCAGGTCGCCGGGCGCGCCACGGTGTTCGTGTTCCCTGACCTGAACACAGGCAACACCACGCACAAAGCTGTGCAGCGCAGTGCCGATTGCGTCAGCCTCGGGCCGATGCTGCAAGGCCTGCGCAAACCCGTGAACGACCTGCCGCGCGGCGCGCAAGTCGATGACATCGTGTACACCATCGCGCTGACCGCGATTCAAGCTGCCAACCGACCTTTGGATCTTTAAATGCTGGCTTTTCTACCTGCCGCCGTGCGCGGCGTGATTGCATCGTTGTTGCTGGCGTTAAATACCATTCTGCTGTGCTCGTTTTTGTTCTGCGTGGCGATCATCAAGGTGTTGCCCTTTGCCCTCACCCAGCGCTTCTCGCTCTGGTTGATGAGCCACACCCATGAAGCCTGGATCAGCAACAACAAGGCCTGGATGAACCTGGTCTGCCGCACCCGCTGGCACCTCAGTGGCCTGCAAGGGCTGGACTATAAGCACTCGTACCTGATCACCAGCAACCACCAGAGCTGGGTGGACATCATGGTGTTGCAGTACGTGCTCAACCGGCGCATCCAGCCGCTGAAATTCTTCCTCAAACAGGAACTGATCTGGGTGCCGGTGATTGGCCTGGCCTGGTGGGCGCTCGGTTTTCCGTTCATGAAGCGCTATTCCAAGGCCTACCTGGAAAAGCACCCGGAGAAGAAAGGCAAAGACCTGGAAACCACCCGCAAAACCTGTGACAAGTTTCGCCATAACCCGGTGGGGATTTTCAATTTCGTCGAAGGCACCCGGTTCACTGAAGGCAAGCATGCGCAGCAGAAATCACCGTTCAAGTACCTGCTCAAGCCCAAGGCTGGCGGCATTGCGTTTGTGCTGGATGCGATGGGTGAACAGCTTGAGTCGATCGTCAACGTGACCATTCACTACCCGGCCGGGCGTCCCGGTTACTGGGATCTGCTGTGCGGGAATGTGAAGGATGTGGTGGTGCACTTTCAGGAACTGAAGATTCCGCCGCAGTTCATTGGCAAGAACTACGACCAGGATGGGGAGTATCGGTTGCAGTTTCAGGGCTGGATCAATCAGTTGTGGGAAGACAAGGATGCGTTGCTTGGGCAGATGCATCGGGAGTATCCGGCGAAGTAATCAGGCGCCTGTGCCGGCCTCTTCGCGGGCAAGCCTCGCTCCTACGGATTTGGGGTGATCGCAACCTATGACGCGACACAAACCCCTAGGAGCGAGGCTTGCCGCGAAGGCGTCCGAACAGAAACAAAAAAACCCGCCGATGATCACTCATTGGCGGGTTTTTTATTAACGGCTAACGCTTAGATCGCGCCACGCTTACGCAGCAGATCCAGCACTTGCTTGACGCTTTCTTCCAGCGACAGCGACTGGGTGTCGACGATGAGGTCGGCGTCCAGCGGCACGTCATACGGGAAGGAATCGCCCGGGATGTTATCCCCCGCCGCCGCGTACAAGCCTTGCGGATCACGCTCGGCGCAGACCGTCGGCGAGGCCTGGACGTAGACCGTCAGCAGACGCTCCTTGCCGATCAGTTCCCGAGCCTGCTCACGACCTTCAGCACTCGGCGCCACGAAGGCCGCCAGGGTCAACAGACCGGCTTCGTTGAACTGACGCGCAACGTGCGCGGCACGACGCCAGTTTTCGGTACGTCCGGCGCGATCCTGTGGCAGACCTTTGTTCAGGTCGTGACGCAGGTTCTGACCATCAAGGACAAACACCGCACGACCCAAGTCGAACAGTTTGCGTTCAACCGCGTAAGCCAAGGTGCTTTTGCCCGCGCCCGACAAGCCGCTGAACAACACGGTGGCCGGTTGCTGACCGAAACGCTGGGCGCGTTCTTCGGTGGCCACGTGCGCCAGTTTGCCGTGGTGCGTGCTGCTGCCATGCGCCAACGGCTGGGCGATGATCATGCCGGCGGCCACGGTGCCGTTGGTCAAGCGATCGATGACGATGAACGAACCGGTGGTGCGGTTGCTGGCGTAACCGTCCAGTGCGATGGCTGCGTCGAGGCTGACCTTGACCCGACCGATCTCGTTCAGGTTCAACGAGCTGGCAGGACCTTCTTCCAGGGTGTTCACGTCAACACGATTGACGATGCTGGTGATCGAACCCGGCACGTAACTCGTGGCGCGCTTGATGTCGTATTTCTTGCCCGGCAGCATCGGCTCTTCGGCCATCCACACCAGCATGGCGTCGAAAGCATCGGTCACTTGCGGCTGGTTGTCGGCGTGCACCAGCAAGTCGCCGCGAGAGATGTCGATCTCGTCTTCCATGGTCAGCGTCACCGCTTGACCAGGACCTGCGTGTTCCAGCTCACCTTCGAAAGTGACGATGGATTTCACGCGGCTGCTCTTACCCGACGGCAGCACAACGACTTCGTCGCCCTTGTGCACGACGCCGCTGGCCAGAGTGCCGGCGAAACCACGGAAGTTCAGGTTCGGACGGTTGACGTACTGCACCGGGAAACGCAGGTCGGTGTAGTTGCGGTCGTTGGCGATCTCGACGGTCTCGAGAATCTCCATCAGCGACTGGCCGGTGTACCACGGCGAGCGCTCGGACTTGTTCACCACGTTGTCGCCTTTCAATGCCGACATCGGCACGAAGGCCATGGTGGTCGGCTTGAACGCGATGCCTTCGGCGAACTTCAGGTAATCGGCCTTGATCGACTCGAACACGGTTTCGTCGAAGCCGTTGAGGTCCATCTTGTTGATGGCGACCACGATGTGCTTGATGCCCAGCAACGAGGCGATGAAGCTGTGGCGGCGGGTCTGGGTCTGCACGCCGTAGCGGGCGTCGACCAGGATGATCGCCAGGTCACAGGTGGACGCACCGGTGGCCATGTTGCGGGTGTACTGCTCATGGCCGGGGGTGTCGGCGATGATGAATTTACGCTTGGCGGTGGAGAAATAGCGGTAGGCGACATCGATGGTGATGCCCTGCTCACGCTCGGCCTGCAGGCCGTCGACCAGCAACGCCAGGTCGATGTCTTCGCCGGTGGTGCCGACTTTTTTCGAGTCGCGGGTGATGGCTTCCAGGTGATCTTCGTAGATCATCTTGGAGTCGTGCAGCAGGCGCCCGATCAGGGTGCTCTTGCCGTCGTCGACGTTGCCACAGGTCAGAAAGCGCAGCATTTCCTTGCGTTCGTGCTGGCCCAGGTAGGCGAGGATGTCCTCGCTGATCAAATCAGATGCGTGACTCATTGCATTCGAGCTCCAAGCTGTAAGCTTCAAGCGGCAAGCTTGTCGGCGTACAGCTACTCAGAAATTTTGTTGATCAAGCCGCATAGCATTCTTGAAAGCTCGCGGGTTTCTTTAATCCAATCGTCAGCCAGAGGATCAGTAATGTAGGCAATATCACGGCCGATGAGGATCTGAGTGCGCAACTCACCACACGAGGCTTTTGCCACCCAAAGAAAATGTACTTTTTCCTTGGCACCACAACGCTCCATCCCTTCAGCAATATTGGAAGGCACCGATAGTGCGGAGCGGGTAATTTGATCCTTGAAGCCAAAATCCCCACATCTCGCAAACTCCCTGTAGATCCTTACCGCCAAACACTTACTTCTCTGCCAGACAATCAGCTTCTCGAAATCCATTGCGAGTCATCCGATAACGGCTCGCAGCAACCGGCCACAAGCACCAAACTACGAAATTACGCATACCGCCCTTAACTTGCAGCTTGCCGCTTGTAACTCGAAGCTTAAAAGTACCCCTGACGTTTCTTTTCTTCCATCGAGCCTGCGCCATCGTGATCGATGACCCGGCCCTGGCGTTCGGAAGTTCGCGTCAGGAGCATTTCCTGAATGATGTCGGTCAGGCTGGTGGCCTCGGACTCGACCGCACCGGTCAGCGGGTAGTCACCCAGCGTGCGGAAACGGACTTTTTTCTTGACGATGCGCGCCTTGTCTTCGTCGCTCAGGTGATTGAGCAGGCGTTCGTCATCGATCATGATCCAGGTGCCATTCATCTCGATGACGTCGCGTTCAGCGGCGAAATACAGCGGCACGATCGGGATGCCTTCGAGGTAGATGTACTGCCAGATGTCCAGTTCGGTCCAGTTCGACAACGGGAACACACGAATGGATTCGCCCTTGTTGACGTTGCCGTTGTAGACGTTCCACAGTTCCGGGCGCTGGTTTTTCGGGTCCCAGCGGTGCTTGGTGTCACGGAAGGAGTACACGCGCTCTTTGGCACGGGACTTCTCTTCGTCGCGGCGAGCGCCACCGAAAGCGGCGTCGAAGCCGTACTTGTCGAGAGCTTGTTTCAAGCCTTCGGTTTTCATGATGTCGGTGTGCTTGGCACTGCCGTGGGTCAGCGGGTTGATGCCCTGCGCGACGCCATCGGGATTCACGTGTACCAGCAGGTCAAGGCCGAGTTCTTCGACCATGCGGTCGCGGAACGCGTACATCTCCTTGAACTTCCACCGGGTGTCGACGTGCATCACCGGGAATGGCAGTTTGCCCGGGAAGAATGCCTTGCGCGCAAGGTGCAGCATCACGGCGGAGTCTTTACCGACGGAGTACAGCATCACCGGGTTATCGAACTCGGCGGCGACCTCGCGGATGATGTGGATGCTTTCGGCCTCCAGCTGTTTCAGATGCGTCAGTTTGTCGACCATGGCTACTCACGAAAACGATCTTATGGACGGCCAGCGGGCCGTGTTCGAGCGAGGAATCCTAGCACAGCGTCCTCTTCTAATCAGGACGCGAGCTAGATCGAAAGGGTATATGAATATACCCCCTCGTTTGGGCACCAAAGACCCAATGGGAGCGAGCTTGCTCGCGATTGCGGTGTATCTGTCACATCAATGTCGCATGTGATGCAGCGATCGCCAGCAGACTGCCACATTTGATTTTTGGTGGTAATCAGATCGGATTCGGACAATCGATGAAGATGTGCTCAAGGGCAAACCGCCGGGCCAGGTAATCACCCAGCGCCTGCACGCCATAGCGCTCGGTGGCGTGATGGCCGGCGGCGATGAAGCTGATGTCGTTTTCCCGGGCGCTGTGGAAGGTCTGCTCGGACGCCTCACCGCTGATATACAAGTCGACGCCAGCCAGCACGGCCTGATCGATGTAACCCTGGCCGCCACCGGTGCACCAGCCGACCCGGCGGATCATATCGCTGCCTTCGACCAGCAACGGCTCGCGGCCCATGACTTCCTGCACTCGGCGAGCGAAATCACGGGGCGTCATCGGTTCGCTCAACGAGCCAACGAGGCCGACAACCTTGAGATTGTCCGGATCCAGGGGCCCTTCGACCGTGATGTCGAGCTGACGCGCCAGTTGCACGTTGTTACCGACGTCCGGGTGCAGGTCCAGCGGCAAGTGATAGGACAGCAGGCTGATGTCGTGCTTGAGCAGGGTTTTCAACCTACGCTGCTTCATACCGGTGATGCACGGATTCTCGCCTTTCCAGAAATAGCCGTGATGCACCAGCACCAGATCGGCCTGAGCCTCGACCGCGGCGTCCAGCAACGCCTGGCTTGCCGTGACGCCGCTTATGATGCGCATCACCTGCGGCCGACCTTCGACCTGCAAGCCGTTGGGGCAGTAATCGGCAATCCTGGCACTGTTTAGGTAACGGTCGGCTTCTTCGACCAGGGTGCTCAAGGCGACGGCCATAAAAGACTCCTAAATATCCCGTTCAGAGGCGAGCTGCGCCTCGTATAATGCGCGACATTATGGGCGGTCTCATGCCGCCTGCAACCTCTCAGGACGTGCTTAATGCTCAAGGCGCTGCGTTTTTCCGGCTGGCCGCTGTTGGCCGGCGTGCTTATCGCTCTGTTGATCATCCAGCGTTACCCGCAGTGGGTCGGGCTTCCGAGCCTCGACGTCAACCTGCAGCAAGCCCCGCAAACCACCACGACGCAGCAAGGTCCGGTGTCCTATGCCGACGCGGTCACCATCGCCGCGCCGTCGGTGGTGAACCTGTACACCACCAAAGTCATCAACAAACCGAACCATCCCTTGTTTGAAGACCCGCAGTTCCGACGCTTCTTCGGCGACAACTCGCCCAAACAGAAGCGCATGGAGTCGAGCCTGGGTTCCGGGGTGATCATGAGTCCGGAAGGTTATTTGCTGACCAATAACCATGTCACCAGCGGCGCCGACCAGATCGTGGTAGCGCTCAAGGATGGTCGCGAAACCCTGGCCCGCGTCATCGGCAGCGACCCGGAAACCGACCTCGCGGTGCTGAAGATTGATCTGAAAAACCTGCCGTCGATCACCGTCGGTCGCTCCGACAACATCCGCATCGGTGACGTCGCCCTGGCCATCGGCAACCCGTTCGGCGTCGGTCAGACCGTGACCATGGGCATCATCAGCGCCACTGGCCGTAACCAGTTGGGCCTGAACAACTACGAAGATTTCATCCAGACCGACGCTGCGATCAACCCCGGTAACTCCGGCGGTGCGCTGGTGGATGCCAACGGCAATCTGACCGGCATCAACACGGCGATCTTCTCCAAGTCCGGCGGCTCGCAAGGCATCGGTTTTGCGATCCCGGTCAAACTGGCCATGGAAGTGATGAAGTCGATCATCGAACACGGGCAGGTGATTCGCGGCTGGCTCGGCATCGAAGTGCAACCGTTGAGTCAGGAACTGGCGGAGTCGTTTGGTCTGTCGGGGCGCCCGGGCATTGTGGTCGCAGGGATTTTCCGTGACGGTCCGGCGCAGAAGGCTGGCCTGCAATTGGGTGACGTGATCCTCAGCATCGACGGCGAACCGGCCGGTGATGGTCGGCGTTCGATGAATCAGGTCGCACGAATCAAACCGACCGACAAGGTCACCATTCAGGTGATGCGCAACGGCAAAGAACTCAAGCTCACGGCTGAGATCGGCCTGCGTCCGCCGCCGGCGCCGGTTAAAGAGAAAGAAGAAAACTGACCCTGGTCCGAGGATCTCTGGCTAACAGCAGACATTCTCATTAGGCATGTTATATTGTTTCAATATCACTATTGGAACAACATAACATGTCGTCTCGCACAATGGCTTCCGTGGCAGGTCTTGCCCTCGGCCTGCTGGTGGATCCGGTCTTCGCCGAAGAGCCCGGCACCCTCGAACTGGACGCCATCAGCGTCACCTCCGACTACGAATCGCCCACCGGCCCGGTCCAGGGCTACCGTGCCACGCGGTCTGCCAGCGCGACCAAAACCGATACCGCGATCCGCGACATCCCGCAATCCATCAGCGTGATTCCCGTCAGTGTGCTCAATGACCTGGGCAGCACCAGTGTCGAGCGCGCCCTGGATTTTGCTGGCGGTGTATCGAAGCAGAACAACTTCGGAGGCCTGACGCTTTACGAATACAGCGTGCGCGGCTTTACCACCTCGGAATTCTACAAGGACGGCTTCAGCGCCAACCGGGGTTATCCGAGCACCCCGGACGTCGCTAACATCGAGCGCATCGAAGTGCTCAAAGGACCCGCCGCCAGTCTCTACGGGCGCGGCGATCCGGGCGGCACGGTGAACATCGTCACCAAGAAACCCCAGCCCGAAGCATTCACCACCCTGCAAACCAGCGCCGGCAGTTGGGACCGCTATCGCACCGCCCTCGACGTCAACACGCCGCTGGATGACGACGCCAACGTGCTGTCGCGAATCAACCTGGCCGTCGAGGACAACCACAGCTTCCGCGATCACGTCGACAGCCAGCGAGTGTTTGTCGCGCCCTCCTTCAGTTGGCAACTGAACCCGGACACCAGCCTCTTGGTGGAGAGCGAATTCGTCCGTCACAGCTCCACGTTCGATCGCGGCATCGTCGCGCCGAACAACAAATGGAGTGGCGTGTCCCGTTCGACGTTCCTTGGCGAACCCAATGACGGCAACATCGACAACCACAACAACCTGCTGCAAGCAGCCCTCGAACACCATCTCAATGACAACTGGAAGCTGCGCCTGGCCAGCCATTACAAGGAAGGCAAACTCTGGGGCTACGCTTCCGAAAGTCGCCCGCTGAATGCCGACGGCCACACTGTGAATCGGCGCTATCGCGAGCGCGACACAAACTGGCACGACAGCATCACCCAACTCGAATTGCGCGGTCTGTTCGACCTCGGCAGTTGGCAGCACGAACTGCTGATTGGCAGCGAGTATGAAAACTTCCGCAAGAACGAACGGGTCACGACCATTGCCGGCGGCCCCTACGCTATCGACATTTATCAGCCCGTCTACGGTCAGCCGAAACCCAACGGCAAGCGCTCCGGCACCGACCTTTTTGAACACGTCGAAAGCCGGGCGCTGAACCTCCAGGACCAGATTGTCTTCACCGACAAACTGCGCGGCATGCTCGGTGCACGCTTAGAACATTTCGAGCAAAGCATCGACGATCACAGCCGCGGTGCCACCAGCCGCCAGAGCCACGACGCACTGACCCAACGGGCCGGCCTGCTTTATCAGCTGACACCCGAAGTCGGGCTGTTCGCCAACGCCTCCACCTCGTTCAAGCCGAACAACGGCCTGGACGCTGGCGGCCAATCCTTCGACCCGGAAGAAGGCGTCGGTTACGAAGTCGGGATCAAGAGCGAGCTGTTCGACGACCGCTTGAGCACCACCCTCGCCGCCTTCCATATTGAAAAGGAAAACGTCCTTGCACTAGACCCGGGCACGGACACCAGCCGCGCCATGGGCAAGGCCCGCAGCCAGGGATTCGACCTGCAAGTCACCGGGCAAGTGACCGACGCCGTGCGGGTGATCGGTGCCTTCGCCTACATCGACGCCGAGGTCACCGAGGGCGACAAGGTAATTCCCACCGGCAGCCGAATCCTCGGCGTCGCCAAGCGCAGCGGCAGCCTGCTGGGCGTTTATGAATTTCAGGATGGCCATTTACGAGGCTCCGACGTCGGCGCGGCGTTCACTTACGTCGGCGATCGTTCAGGCGAATCCGGCAGCGATTTCGAGCTGCCGTCCTACCACACCGTCGACCTTCTGGCCCATTACAAGGCCAGCAAAAACGTCACTGTCGGCCTGAACCTGAACAACCTTTTCGACGAGAAATACTACGAGCGCTCCTACAGCAATTACTGGGTCAACCCCGGTGAGCCGCGCAATTTCACCGTCAGCCTCACACTCAATCTGTAAAAGGAAGTTCCCATGCAAAACCTCAAACCCGCACTGCTCAGCCTGCTGCTCGGCCTGTTGTTTACCGGCCAGGTCTCGGCCCATGGTCTCTGGACCGAACAGCGTCGCGGCAACATCGAAGTGATTTACGGCCACGGCGCCGAAGACAACGCCTTCAAGGCACAAAAAATCAGCGGCGCCTGGGCTTATGACGTCAACGGCAAAATGATCCCGGTGACCGTCCAGCGCCTGGCCGATCACGCACGTCTGCAACCGCTGAAGCCGCCTGCCGTGATGGCGGTGGCGCTGGACAACGGCATGTGGTCGCAAACGGCGGATAAAAAATGGATCAACGAAGGACGCAGCAAAGTGCCGGGGGCCATCGAGTCGACACAGACGTTCAAATACAGCCTGGCGATTTATCAGCCTGGGGCGAAGTTACCCAAGCTTGATCAGATGAAACTGCTGATTCTGCCGGAGGTTGATCCTCTGACGGTCGGACCGGGCAAGTTGCTGCCCGTGCAGGTGTTATTGGATGGGAAGCCGGCGGCGGGGGTGAAGTTGATTGGCGACTATCGAAGTGCGCCGAATACGTTGAGTACCGAGACAGATAAGGACGGGCGTGCGCAGGTGGTGGTGCGTAATGAAGGGTTGAACGTGATTTCGGCGCAGATGGAGATCGTGCTGAAGGACAATCCGGATGTGGCGACGCGGGGGGTGTTCAGTTCGCTGACGTTTCTGGGCGAACCGCATCACGAGTAACCCTCTGTAGGGGCGCACGGTGCGGCGGTCCGACTTGCCCGTGGAGAACGATGGCGTGGCGTAACAGCTAAATCGCGTCAGGGTTCTTCGCGGCCAGAACTATTTTCCTGCCACACCTGAAGTATTTGATATTCAAGAACAGAAACTTATTCCAAATAAAGCTAATGAACTGTCATTTATGACAGTACCTTTCGAAAGCTCCCGTCGTTAACGTTAATACCGCAGGAGGAATGACGCTTTTGTCTTCCACTCTTAATTTGACCGAAGGGAGCTTTATTCATGGCCACACAAAAATCCAAGAAGGACTCAGGTACTTTTACTGCAAAGATTGTTACCAACTTTGTTGCAACCAACGTTACGCTTCACAAGTTTACCGGAGTAACTCCTGGCGGATATATCAGCGGGGAAAAAGACAAAGGTACAATTTATATCGGATTTCCGCCTGGAATCGGCGACGATCAGCGAGTAACAAAACAATACCCAGACGATTTCACCGATAATTATATGGAGTGGACCTTCCATGATGGTGAGAACAAACACCAGGTTAAAACCGGTTGGATAACAGTGACATTCACCGAGAACATGAAAAACGCCAAAGGTGAATTTGAATGCAGCATAGATGATCCATCGCCCCGGACGATTACGGGCGAGTTTGACATTCAAGGCTGATCCTTCACCTCAAACGCATTGATCGGTGCTCACTATACCGAGCCCGATCAGTGCACCCATTACCGACCGACGTCTTACAAATTCCCCAAACCATCAATCAGTGCCTGGTTCTGTTCCGGCGTGCCGATGGAAATCCGCAGGAATTGGGCAATCCTCTCTTGCTTGAAGTGCCGGACGATCACGCCTTGCTCGCGCAATTTCGCCGCCAGCCCGGCCGCGTCGTGCTTTGGATGACGGGCAAAAATGAAGTTCGCCGCCGACGGCAGCACTTCAAAGCCCTTCGCTTCAAGTTGCGCAACCACCCACTCACGATGCTCGATGACCAACCGGCACGTCTTGTCGAAGTACTCGCGATCCTCGAACGCCGCCGCCGCCCCGACATTTGCCAGGCGATCCAGCGGATAGGAGTTGAAGCTGTTCTTGATCCGCTCCAGCGCCTCGATCAAATCCGGATGCCCCACCGCCAGGCCCACACGCAGGCCGGCCAGCGAGCGGGATTTGGACAAGGTCTGAGTCACCAGCAGGTTCGGATAACGGTCCACCAGGCTGATCGCCGTCTCGCCACCGAAGTCGATGTAGGCCTCATCCACCACAACCACCGAATCCGGGCTGGCCTTGAGGATTTGCTCAACCGCGTCCAGTGCCAGCAGGCAACCCGTCGGTGCGTTCGGGTTCGGGAAGATGATCCCGCCGTTTGGTCGGGCGTAGTCCGCCGGGTTGATCTGGAACTGCTCGTCCAGCGGCACCGCGTCGAACTGGATGCCATACAACCCGCAGTAGACCGGATAGAAGCTGTAGCTGATGTCCGGGAACAGCACCGCTTTGTCGTGTTGCAGCAAGCCGTGGAAGATGTGCGCCAGGACTTCATCGGAACCGTTGCCGAGGAACACCTGGTTGGTCTGCACGCCGTAATACGTAGCCACGGCGTTTTTCAGCAGATCGCTGTTCGGGTCCGGGTACAGACGCAGGTTGTCGTTGAGTTCGGTCTGCATCGCCGCCAGCGCTTTTGGCGATGGGCCGTAAGGATTTTCGTTGGTGTTGAGCTTCACCAGTTTCGCCAGTTTCGGCTGCTCGCCCGGCACGTAAGGCACCAGATCCTTGACGAACGGGCTCCAGAATTTACTCATGTTCAGTTCCCCTTTTGCTCATCAACAATGCGGTATTCGGCGCTGCGGGCGTGGGCAGTCAGCGACTCGCCACGGGCCAGCACGGAAGCGGTCTTGCCCAGTTCGGACGCACCCTGCTCGGAGCAGAAGATGATCGACGAGCGTTTCTGGAAGTCGTACACACCCAGCGGCGAAGAGAACCGCGCGGTGCCGGACGTCGGCAACACGTGGTTCGGGCCTGCGCAGTAATCGCCCAGGGCTTCGGAGGTGTGACGGCCCATGAAGATCGCGCCGGCGTGACGGATCAGCGGCAGCCAGGCTTGCGGATCGGCGACCGACAACTCCAGGTGTTCCGGCGCGATGCGGTTGGCCACTTCGATGGCCTGCTCCATGTCGCGAACCTTGATCAACGCACCACGGCCATTGATCGAGGTTTCGATGATCTGGGCGCGCTCCATGGTCGGCAGCAATTTGGCGATGCTGGCCGCGACCTTGTCGAGGAACTCGGCGTCCGGGCTGACCAGAATCGCCTGGGCGTCTTCGTCGTGCTCGGCCTGGGAGAACAGGTCCATGGCGATCCAGTCCGGATCGGTATGGCCATCGCACACCACGAGGATTTCCGACGGACCGGCGATCATGTCGATGCCGACCTGGCCGAACACATGGCGCTTGGCGGTGGCGACATAGATATTGCCCGGGCCAACCACCTTGTCGACCTTCGGCACGCTTTCGGTACCGTAAGCCAATGCGGCAACCGCTTGCGCACCGCCGATAGTGAAAACGCGGTCAACACCGGCGATGCACGCCGCCGCCAGCACCAGTTCGTTGATTTCACCGCGCGGCGTCGGCACCACCATGACCACTTCGGTCACGCCGGCGACCTTGGCCGGAATTGCATTCATCAACACGGAGGATGGGTACGACGCCTTGCCGCCCGGGACGTACAGACCGGCGCGATCCAGTGGCGTGACCTTCTGGCCCAGCACCGTGCCATCAGCTTCGGTGTAGGTCCAGGAATCCTGTTTCTGTTTTTCGTGGTAGCTGCGCACGCGGGCCGCGGCTTTTTCCAGCGCTTCACGCTGAGGCACGGTGATGCGGGTCAGGGCCAGTTCCAGGCGTTCGCGCGGCAGGATCAGATCCGCCATGGACGCAACGTCCAGGCCGTCGAACTGCCGGGTGAAGTCCACCAGCGCTGCGTCGCCACGCTCGCGCACGGCTTTGATGATGTCCAGCACTCGCTGATTGACCGAGTCGTCAGACACACTTTCCCAGCTCAGCAGATGATCCAGATGATGCGCGAAATCCGGGTCAGCAGCATTGAGTCGGCGAATTGCAGTCGGTGCGGTCATAGCGAGAGCCTCATAGGAATGGCAAAAACTCAGGCGCCCTAACTTAGCAGTCGTTTCCGCTTGGGCACCTGAGAATTCTGGCTATGAGGCGGATAGACGGGCGCGACTTAACGTCGCGCAGGTGAATCAGCCGCGGTGTCGAGACTCCACTGCCTTGCGCAGGGTGTCGATCAACGCCTGGATACGGGCGTGCTGCATTTTCATCGACGCTTTGTTGACGATCAGCCGGGAGCTGATGTCAGCGATGAAATCCTGGGGTTCCAGGCCATTGGCACGCAAGGTGTTACCGGTGTCGACCACGTCGATAATCTTGTCCGCCAGACCGATCAGCGGCGCCAGCTCCATCGAGCCGTAGAGCTTGATGATGTCGACCTGACGGCCCTGCTCGGCGTAGTAACGCTTGGCAACGTTGACGAACTTGGTCGCTACCCGCAGGCGGCCCTTGGGTTCGACATCACCGACACGGCCGGCGGTCATCAGCTTGCAGAGGGCAATTCGCAAGTCCAGCGGTTCGTAAAGACCCTGGCCACCATATTCCATCAGCACATCTTTACCGGCGACGCCCAGGTCCGCGGCACCATGCTCGACGTAGGTCGGCACATCGGTGGCGCGCACGATCAGCAGGCGCACGTCGGCCTGGGTCGTGGGGATAATCAACTTGCGGCTCTTGTCCGGATTCTCGGTCGGCACGATGCCCGCTTCAGCCAGAAGCGGCAGGGTGTCGTCAAGGATGCGGCCCTTGGACAGTGCGATGGTCAACATGGGAAACGTCAGTCCTTATCAGGCTACTGATGCCCGGTCGCAAACGGCGCCGGACACACATCGAGCCAGAAACTGGCTCGACTTGAAACAAATTCAACGGGCGCGTCCCTGCGCCCATGCAGCAGAAACTAGCCTGGTACGCGGCGAATCTTGGCGCCGAGCATCTGCAGTTTCTCTTCGATGCACTCGTAACCACGGTCGATGTGGTAGATGCGGTCGATCAGGGTGTCGCCTTCGGCGATCAGTGCCGAGATTACCAGGCTGGCCGAAGCACGCAGGTCGGTGGCCATCACTGGCGCGCCTTTCAGCTTTTCGGTACCGGTGACGATGGCCGTGTTGCCTTCGACCTGGATCTTGGCGCCCATGCGGTGCAGCTCGTAAACGTGCATGAAGCGGTTTTCGAAGATCGTCTCGATCACGGCGCCCGTGCCTTCGGCAATGGCGTTGAGGGAGATGAACTGCGCCTGCATGTCGGTCGGGAACGCCGGGTACGGAGCGGTCCGCACGTTGACGGCTTTTGGCCGCTTGCCGTGCATGTTCAGCTCGATCCAGTCTTCGCCGCAGGTGATTTCCGCGCCCGATTCCTTGAGTTTCTCAAGAACCGCTTCGAGGATGGTCGGATCAGTGTCCTTGACCTTCACGCGACCGCCGGTGACGGCTGCCGCCACCAGGTAGGTGCCGGTTTCAATACGGTCAGGCATCACTTTGTAGGTGGTCGGGTGCAGACGCTCAACGCCATCGATGGTGATGGTGTCGGTGCCGGCGCCAGTGATCTTGGCACCCATGGCAATCAGGAAGTTCGCCAGGTCGATGACTTCAGGTTCGCGAGCGGCGTTCTGCAACACGCTGCGGCCCTTGGCCAGGGCGGCGGCCATCATGATGTTTTCGGTACCGGTCACGCTGACGGTGTCGAAGAAGAAGTGCGCACCGCGCAAGCCGCCTTCTGGCGCCTTGGCCTTGATGTAGCCGCCTTCGACGTCGATGACCGCGCCCATGGCTTCGAGACCACGGATGTGCAGGTCAACCGGACGCGAACCAATGGCGCAACCGCCAGGCAGGGCGACTTCGGCTTCACCGAAACGGGCAACCATCGGGCCCAGCACCAGGATCGATGCGCGCATGGTTTTCACCAGCTCATACGGTGCGATCAGGGTCTTGATGGTGCGCGGGTCGATTTCGACGCTGAGCTTCTCGTCGATCACCGGCTCAATGCCCATGCGGCCGAACAGCTCGATCATGGTGGTGATGTCGTGCAGGTGCGGCAGGTTGGCAACCGTTACCGGGCCATCGCACAGCAGGGTTGCAGCCAGGATCGGCAGGGCAGAGTTCTTCGCCCCGGAGATGCGGATTTCGCCATCAAGACGAACGCCGCCAGTAATAATCAATTTATCCATAAGAATCTCGACGCCCTTGGGCTCAGGTGCGCTCGGCCCAGGCCGCGCTGCTGAAAAATTTCATAGTGACCGCATGGATGCTGCCATCGGTGATCCATGGGTTCAAATGGGCATAGATCTGCTGCTGACGCTTCACCGGGCTTAACGCCGCCAGTTCATCGCTAATCACGTTCAGCTGGAAATTGCAGCCTTCGCCCTCAACTTCTACCAACGTTCCGGGCAGCTTTCCTTCAAGGAAGCTCTTCACTTCTACGGCCTGCATGCTCAACCTCAATCGGCGCCCTGTGCGCGCGGGTCGGACATCATACAAAAAAGCCCCGCGCCTGCGAACCCCGCGAAGCAGGACTCTGACGGGGGGCTTCTTTATAGATGCTGGTTAGGGATGCGCCAACAGCTCGGTCAATTCGCTGACCTGAGCGATTTCACGCATGTCTTCTGGCATTCCGCGGATGCTCAGCGCCTTGCCGGCCGCCTCTGCATCGCGCATGAAGCACAGCAGCAGGGACAAGCCTACGCTGCTGGACTTCAACACTGCCGAACAATCAACCACCAGTTCGGCGGCCTTGCTGGACTTGATCAACGCCTGCCCCTGCTTGCGCAGACCAGGGCCGGTGCGGTAATCCAGCATGCCGCTCAGTCGCAGCTCGCCGGTTTCGCTCATGCGAATGGCCGACACACTCATTGGGCAGACTTCTCGGAGGCGTCTGCGGTTTTATCCTTGGCCTTGGCGACTTCCCCGGCCCAACCGTTGATGGTCTTGTCCAGGTCATTGCCATTGCGCTGCATCGCATCGGCGAACTGATCGCGGAACAGCTTGCCGATATTGATGCCGTTGATGATCACGTTGCGCAGTTTCCACTCGCCGTTGATTTTCTCGAGAGTGTAAGACACAGGATAGATCGAGCCGTTGGAGCCTTTGACCGTCATGGCAACGCTGGTACGGTCTCCGGACTCATCCTTGGCAGGGTCGACGGTGATGCCCTGATTGTTGTACTCGAGCAAGGCGTTGCCATAGAACTGGAACAGACCTCTCTTGAAGTTTTCTTCGAAGGTCTTCATCTGCGCCGGCGTTGCTTTGCGCGAGTATTTGACCGTCATGATGCTTTTGGAAATGCCCTCGGCATCCACGACCGGCCCGACGATGGTGTTCAGCGCCGTGTAAAAGTCTTGTGGGTCCTGCTTGTACTTCTCTTTGTTGGCCGACAGGTCTGCAAGCAACCGAGTCGTGGTGTCCTGCACGATTTCGTGCGCTGAGGGCGCTGCCACGGCGTTAGCCATCAACGGCAGGGCCGCGAGTAATACCAACAGGCCACGTCGCAAGGTAGAGATCATTCAAAAGCTCCTCATTTGGCGTCTTTGCTAACGGTATTGAGCAGGAATTTACCGATCAGGTCCTCGAGCACCAGCGACGACTGGGTGTCGTGGATGGTTCCACCATCCTTGAGCAAGCCTTCTTCGCCGCCCACGCTGATACCGATGTACTTCTCGCCCAACAGGCCAGCGGTCAGGATAGATGCAGTGGAGTCGGTCGGCAGGTTATCTACGCGCTTTTCCAGCTGCATCGTCACTCGACCGGTGAAACTGTCGCGGTCCAGATCGATCGCCGTGACCTTGCCGATGGTCACACCGGCCATGGTCACTTTAGCTCTGACCGTCAAACCGGCGATATTGTCGAAATATGCATAAAGTTTATAAGTATCGGTGGTGGCACTTGGGGACAGGCCACTGACCCGCAACGCTAGCAACAGCAAAGCCAGGATGCCAGCCAGCAAGAAAAGGCCGACACCGATTTCCAGGGTGCGGTTTTGCATCAGAAATCTCCAAACATCAAGGCGGTCAAAATAAAGTCCAGGCCGAGCACAGCCAAAGAGGCGTACACCACGGTCTTGGTAGTGGCACGACTGATCCCCTCGGAAGTGGGCTCGCAGTCATAGCCTTGGAATACGGCGATCCAGGTCACGACGAAGGCAAAGACGATGCTCTTGATGATGCCGTTGAGCACATCATCGGTGAACGTCACGCTGTTCTGCATGTTGGACCAGTAGGAACCTTCATAGACACCCAGCCAGTCGACAGCCACCCACGAACCGCCCCAGATACCCACCACGCTGAAAATCATCGCCAGCACTGGCAGGGAAATGAAGCCGGCCCACAGGCGCGGGGCAATGATGTATTTGAGCGGGTCGACGCCAATCATTTCCAGACTGGACAACTGTTCGGTGGACTTCATGTTGCCGATTTCGGCGGTCAGCGCCGAACCTGCACGCCCGGCGAACAGCAGTGCCGTGACCACGGGGCCGAGTTCGCGCAACAGCGTCAGCGCAACCATCTGCCCCACCGCCTGCTCCGAACCGTAGCTGGACAGGATGTTGAAGCCTTGCAGCGCCAGCACCATGCCGATGAACACCCCGGAGACCACAATGATCACCAGGGACATCACGCCCACCGAATGCAGTTGCTTGATCAGCAGGCCAAAGCCGCCGCCGATACCACCGCGACCGAGCAAGGCATGAAACAGGAAAATCGCCGAACGGCCGAACACCGCCAGCACATCGATGCCGGCATGGCCGAACCGACGCACGCGTTCCAATAGTGAAATCTTGCGCATCAACGCTTCCCCAGAAGATCTGCGCGGTAATCCGTCGCTGGAAAGTGGTATGCGACCGGACCGTCGGGATCGCCGGTCATGAATTGACGAATCCGCGGTTCCTGCGAGTTCATCAGCTCCTCGGGAGTGCCCTGCCCCAACACCTGGCCGTCGCCCACCACATAGATGTAGTCGGCGATGCTGGCGGTCTCGGCCAGATCATGGGAGACCACGATACTGGTGATGCCCAACGCATCGTTGAGCAAGCGGATCAGGCGCACCAACACGCCCATGGCGATAGGGTCCTGGCCGACAAAGGGTTCGTCATACATGAGGATCTGCGGATCGAGGGCAATCGCCCGCGCCAGCGCGACACGGCGCTTCATGCCACCGGACAGTTCGTCGGGCATCAGCTCGATGGCACCACGCAACCCCACGGCCTGCAATTTGAGCAGGACGATGTCACGGATCATTTCTTCCGGCAGCTCGGTATGAACGCGCAGCGGAAAGGCGACGTTCTCGAACACGTCGAGGTCGGTAAACAGCGCGCCGCTCTGGAACAGCACACCCATATGCTTGCGCGCATCGAACAGATCGCTGCGCGACAGCTTTGGCAGGTTCTGGCCATTGACCCAGACTTCGCCCTTGGTGGGCCGCAACTGTGCGCCCATCAACCGCAACAGCGTGGTCTTGCCACACCCGGAAGGCCCCATGATGCCGGTGACCTTGCCGCGCGGGATACGGATATCGACGTTATTGAAAATGCTGCGCGCACCGCGCTTGAAGGACAGTCCCTTCAGCTCGACCGCGTAGGCGTTATCGGCACTCATCTAAACTCCTTGCGATGCAGCCTCACACTCGGACGCCTGTCTTTCTGACGAAAGCACATACCTCCCCGGGCAGGCCGAACTGGCGGCGAACTATATCACTGCAAAGGCCAAGCGCCCAAGGCCCACGCCGGCCCATGTTCAGCAACTTGACAGGCAAAAAGCCTTGTTCAGAAGGGATTCAGTAACAGGGAATGACAAAGCGTGACGAACTTGCGTGAGGGTTTTGATCATTACCGCTATAATCGCCGCCTTTTCATCAGGCTATACGATTTCTGACATGAGCCAATCCAGCGACCTGATTCAATCTGCACAACGCACCATCCGCCTCGAACTGGAAGCCGTACAAGGCTTGCTGCCCCATATCGACGCAGATTTTGTACGCGCTTGCGAGATGATTCTGGACAGCAAAGGCCGCGTGGTCGTGGTCGGCATGGGCAAATCGGGGCACATCGGCAACAAGATCGCCGCCACCCTGGCCAGCACCGGCACCACGGCCTTTTTCGTGCACCCGGCCGAAGCCAGCCACGGCGACATGGGCATGATCACCCGCGACGACATCATCCTCGCGCTGTCGAACTCCGGCTCCACCAATGAAATCGTCACCCTGCTGCCCCTGATCAAGCGTCTGGGCATCAAATTGATCAGCGTGACCGGCAACCCGGACTCGCCGCTGGCCAAGGCCGCCGAGGTCAACCTCAACGTTCACGTAGAGCACGAAGCCTGCCCGCTGAACCTGGCACCGACCTCGTCGACCACCGCCGCGCTGGTCATGGGCGATGCCCTGGCCGTGGCGCTGCTGGAAGCCCGGGGCTTTACCGCTGAAGACTTCGCCTTTTCCCATCCAGGCGGCGCGCTGGGTCGACGCCTGCTGCTGAAAGTCGAAAACGTCATGCATGCTGGCCAGGAGCTGCCGCAGGTTCAGCGCGGTACGCTGCTCAAGGATGCGTTGATGGAAATGACTCGCAAGGGTCTGGGCATGACCGTGATCCTGGAAGCCGATGGCAAACTGGCCGGGATCTTCACCGACGGTGACTTGCGCCGCACACTGGACCGCAGCATCGACATCCACAGCGCCACCATCGATCAGGTCATGACCGCGCACGGCAAGACTGCTCGCGCCGAGATGCTCGCCGCCGAAGCCCTGAAAATCATGGAAGACCACAAGATCAACGCACTGGTCGTGGTCGACAGCGAAGACCGCCCGGTCGGCGCCTTGAACATGCACGACTTGCTGCGTGCGGGAGTAATGTAATGAGCACGGACCTGCTGCAACGCGGCAAACAGATCAAACTCGCGGTATTCGACGTCGACGGCGTGCTGACCGACGGGCGCCTGTACTTTCTCGAAGACGGCAGCGAATTCAAGACGTTCAACACCCTCGACGGTCAAGGCATCAAGATGTTGATGGCAGCCGGCGTGCAGACCGCTATCATCAGCGGCCGCAAGACCCCGGTGGTCGAACGGCGGGCGAAGAACCTCGGCATTCCACACCTTTACCAGGGTCGTGAAGACAAACTGGTGGTGCTCGACGAACTTCTTGCCCAACTCAACCTAAGCTATGAACAGGTCGCCTACCTGGGCGACGACTTGCCGGACCTGCCGGTGATTCGCCGCGTGGGTCTGGGCATGGCCGTAGCAAACGCTGCCAGCTTCGTGCGTGAACACGCCCATGGCATCACCCTGGCCCGTGGTGGCGAGGGTGCCGCTCGCGAATTCTGTGAATTGATCCTGCGCGCCCAGGGCCGCCTCGATGCGGCCAACGCCGCGTACCTGTGAGCCCATTATGCTGAGCAAAAAGATTCGTAACATCCTGGTGTTCGGCTGCATCGCGGCGCTGTTCGCCGCGGTCGGCTACTGGAACATCAGCCCGGAACGCTTCCTCGACAAGCCGGTGGTCACGGTCGATGAAAGCGCAATCGACTATTACGCCCTCAACGCCCACAGCGTTCAGTACCTGCCGGACGGCAAACTGCAATACGAAATGACGTCCGACAAGGTCGAACACCTGAAAGCGAGCGAGGTGACGTTGCTGACCAACCCTGACCTGAACATGTTTCGCGGTACGCAGTTTCCGTGGCACGTCCAGAGTGAGCGCGGCGAAGTCAACCCGGATGGCACTCAGGTCGAGCTGATCGACTCGGTGCGCATCACCCGTTTCGACGAGAAAAACCGCCGAACCCTGATTACCACCACCCGAATGACGGTGTTCCCGCAGCAGCAATATGCGCAGACCGATCAACCCGTTAGAATCGACGGCGCTGGCGGTGTATCGACAGGCAACGGAATGAAAGCGTATTTGAAAGAAAGCAGGATACACCTGCTATCGAACGTAAGAGGACAGTATGAGGCTCGTTAAAACTCTCCCTATTTTGCTCAGTCTGGGCGCAGCACTGGGAAGCGTGAGCGCCTGGGCTCTGCCGAACGATCAAGAGCAGCCTATCCGCATTCAGGCCGACGACGCCCAACTGGACGACAAGAATGGCGTTGCCACCTATAAAGGTGACGTGATCATCACTCAGGGCTCGATGAAGGTCACCGGTAATACCGTGACCATCACCCGTACCCCGGCTGGCGACATCGACGTGGTGACCTCGGTGGGCAACCTCGCCTACTTCGAGCAGATGCAGACGGCCGGCGACACCAAGCCTGTTCAGGGCTGGGGCGTGACCATCCAGTACCACGCCTCGCAAAACCGCGTCGTGCTGATCGACAAGGCAAAAGTTGTCGACAAGGACAACAACGTCACCCAGGGCGAAAAAATCGTCTACGACACCCAGAAAAAGCTTGCGAGCGCCGGGCGTGCTACGGGTAGCAAGGTTACCGAGTCGCGTCCGCGCATCGACATGGTGATCCAGCCCAAGCCGAAAAACGACGCGAAAAAGGCTCCTTAATGGCAACTCTGAAAGCTCAGCATCTGGCCAAGAGCTACAAGAGCCGCCAGGTCGTGCGTGACGTCAGCCTGTCCATCGACAGCGGTCAAATCGTCGGCCTGCTAGGCCCTAACGGCGCCGGCAAGACCACCTGTTTCTACATGATCGTCGGCCTGGTGCAGGCCGATCAGGGTCGCGTGCTGATCGACGACCTGGACGTCAGCCACCAGCCAATGCACGGTCGTGCGAAGGCCGGTATCGGCTATCTTCCGCAAGAAGCGTCGATCTTCCGCAAACTCTCGGTCGCCGATAACATCATGGCCATCCTCGAGACCCGCAAGGAACTCGACAAGGCCGAGCGTCGCAAGGAACTGGAAAGCCTGCTGCAGGAATTCCACATCAGCCACATCCGCGACAACCTAGGCATGAGCCTGTCCGGTGGTGAACGTCGTCGGGTGGAAATCGCCCGGGCACTGGCCACCAACCCGAAATTCATCCTCCTCGACGAACCATTCGCCGGCGTGGACCCGATTTCGGTGGGCGACATCAAGCAGATCATCTACCACCTCAAGGCCAAAGGCATTGGCGTGCTGATCACTGACCACAACGTCCGTGAAACCCTGGATATCTGCGAAACCGCCTACATCGTCAACGATGGTCAACTGATCGCTGAAGGTGACTCCGCCACCATCCTGGCCAACGAACTGGTCAAGGAAGTGTATCTGGGCCATGAATTCCGCCTTTAAGCAGTAAGGTGTCTGGCTGATTGTCCGGGCGCTCGTCTCGATAAAAAATCAATACTTTTTTATTGTTACAGCGCTCTAGGCAAACGCTGCAGTTTCGGGCATATAATTTGCTTATGTTTGGCGCTCCGGCGCCCTGTAGTGGATGGCGCATGTGCGCCGGCGAATAAGGTGTTAAGCCCCTGCCATGAAACCATCGCTAGTCTTGAGAATGGGCCAGCAGCTGACGATGACACCGCAGCTGCAACAGGCCATCCGCCTGCTCCAATTGTCGACCCTGGACCTGCAACAGGAAATCCAGGAGGCCCTGGAGTCCAATCCGATGCTCGAACGCCAGGAAGAAGGCGACGACTTCGATAACGCCGACCCCTTGGCCGACAAAGCCGAACAGCTCCCCAACGCCGACATTTCGGAACCCTCCTACCAGGAAACCGCCCCGACGGTGGATAACCTTGAGGAAGGCGACTGGAACGAGCGCATTCCCAACGAGCTGCCCGTTGATACCGCGTGGGAAGACGTCTACCAGACCAGTGCCAGCAGCTTGCCGAGCAACGATGACGACGAGTGGGATTTCACCACCCGCACATCGGCCGGTGAAAGCCTGCAAAGCCATTTGTTGTGGCAACTGAACCTGGCACCGATGTCCGACACCGATCGTCTGATCGCCGTGACCCTGATCGACTGCATCAACAATCAGGGCTACCTGGACGAAACCCTCGAGGAAATTCTCGAGGCCTTCGATCCGGAGCTGGACATCGAACTGGACGAAATCGAAGCCGTCCTGCACCGCATCCAGCAATTCGAACCGGCCGGCATTGGCGCCCGCAACCTGGGCGAATGCCTGCTGCTGCAATTGCGCCAACTGCCAGCCAAGACGCCTTGGCTGGCCGAAGCGAAACGCCTGGTCACCGACTACATCGACCTGCTCGGCAGCCGCGATTACAGCCAGCTCATGCGTCGCATGAAGCTCAAGGAAGATGAACTGCGCCAGGTCATCGAGCTGGTGCAGAGCCTCAACCCGCGACCGGGCTCGCAGATCGAGTCCAGTGAAGCCGAATATGTTGTCCCTGACGTGATCGTGCGCAAGGACAATGAGCGCTGGCTGGTCGAGCTGAACCAGGAATCGGTGCCACGGCTGCGGGTCAACGCCCAATACGCCGGTTTTGTGCGCCGCGCCGACACCAGCGCCGACAACACCTTCATGCGCAATCAGTTGCAAGAGGCCCGCTGGTTCATCAAGAGCCTGCAAAGCCGCAACGAAACCCTGATGAAAGTAGCCACTCAGATCGTCGAGCATCAGCGCGGCTTTCTTGAATACGGCGACGAAGCGATGAAGCCGCTGGTCCTGCATGACATCGCCGAAGCGGTGGGGATGCACGAGTCGACGATTTCACGGGTCACCACGCAAAAATTCATGCATACCCCTCGGGGCATATATGAACTGAAATACTTTTTCTCCAGCCACGTCAGCACCTCCGAAGGCGGTGAATGCTCGTCCACGGCGATCCGCGCGATCATCAAAAAACTGGTTGCCGCGGAAAATCAGAAAAAGCCGTTGAGTGACAGCAAGATCGCTGGTTTACTGGAGGCACAAGGCATTCAGGTGGCTCGCCGCACCGTCGCCAAGTACCGCGAATCCCTCGGGATCGCGCCTTCGAGCGAACGCAAGCGGTTGATGTAGAGCCACGCCACAGCGTTCCAGTGGCAGGCATTTCTGCCTGCCGCTTTATGCACTGGCAACGAAGGAGAAGCTGTATGCAAGTCAACATCAGTGGACACCAACTGGAAGTGACCGAACCTCTTCGCACCTACATCGGCGAAAAACTCGAACGATTAGAGAGGCATTTCGACAAGATCACCAACGTGCAGGTCACGATGACGGTCGAAAAGCTCAAGCAGAAAATCGAAGCCACGCTGCATATTCCCGGCAATGAAGTGGTCGCAAACGCGGAGCATACCGATATGTACGCGGCGATCGACGCACTGACCGACAAGCTGGATAAACAACTCAAAAAGCATAAGGAAAAGACCCAAAGCCTCCTCCAGGGCGCGACCGGTCGTTAACACTCCCAACCCATGATCCGACTTGAAAGCATCCTGACCCCCGGCCGTTCCCTCGTGAACGTGCCGGGCGGCAGTAAAAAGAAAGCCCTCGAGCAAATTGCCAACCTTATCCACAAAGAAGTGCCGGATCTGGAGATGCAAGATGTCTTCGAGGCTCTGATTGCCCGTGAAAAACTCGGTTCAACCGGTTTTGGCAACGGCATCGCCATTCCCCACTGCCGCCTGAAGGGCTGCACCTTGCCCATCAGCGCCCTGATGCACCTTGATGCACCCATTGATTTCGACGCCATCGACGGCGCCCCGGTTGACCTGCTGTTCGTTCTGCTGGTCCCGGAAGCCGCTACCGATGCGCACCTGGAGTTACTGCGCCAGATCGCCAGCATGCTCGACCGCAAGGAAGTGCGCGAAAAACTGCGCAGCGCCCCGAGCAATGAAGCCTTGTATCAGGTTGTCCTGGACGAGCAAAACGGTCATTAACCATGCGCTTGATCATCGTCAGTGGCCGATCCGGCTCAGGTAAAAGTACCGCACTCGATGTTCTCGAGGACAACGGCTACTACTGCATCGACAACCTGCCCGCCGGATTGCTGCCGGAACTGGCCGAGCGCGCGCTGATTCATACCGAGCTGGCACAACCGCTGGTCGCGGTATCCATCGATGCTCGCAACCTGCCGAGTCACCTGTCACGGTTTCCGGAATTGCTTGAAGAAGTCCGCAGCCGGCATATCAAGTGTGATGTGCTGTACCTGGACGCCGACGAAGAAACGTTGCTCAAACGCTTCTCGGAAACCCGCCGCCGCCACCCGCTGAGCAACGCCAATCGCTCGCTGGCCGAGGCAATTCAGGACGAAAGTGCCCTGCTGGGTCCTATCGCCGATCTGGCGGACCTCAAGGTGAATACCACCAACCTGAACCTGTATCAGCTGCGCGATACCATCAAGCTGCGTCTGCTGAACCAGCCGGAAGCGGGCACGGCGTTCCTGGTGGAGTCTTTCGGGTTCAAGCGGGGCATGCCGGTTGATGCAGACCTGGTGTTCGACGTGCGCTGCCTGCCCAACCCTTACTGGAAGCCGGAATTGCGCGACCAATCCGGGCTTGATCAACCGGTGGCCGAATACCTGGCGGCACAACCGGACGTCGAAGAGATGTTCCAGGACATCTCCACGTACCTGCTCAAGTGGTTGCCGCGCTTTGCCGCCAGCAACCGCGCTTATGTCACCATCGCCATTGGCTGCACCGGCGGGCATCACCGCTCCGTCTACCTGACCGAACGTCTGGGCCAGGTCCTGCAACAATCCCTGAAGAACGTCCAGGTTCGCCACCGCGACCTCAGCTAAAGGATTCACATCGCGATGCCTGCTCGGGAAATTGAAATCATCAACAAGCTGGGCCTTCATGCCCGCGCTTCGGCAAAATTCGTTGGCGTTGCGGGTCAGTTCCCGGGTTGCACCATCAGAGTAGGTCGTACGCCAGAATCCGCGGTCGATGGCAAAAGCATCATGGCCATGATGATGCTCGCCGCCGGCAAGGGCACCAAAATCCACCTGAGCACTGAAGGCGAGCAGGAACAGGAAGCGATGGATGCGCTGGTCGCACTGATCAATAACTTCTTCGACGAAGGCGGTTGAACATTCGCCTAAGCGAGCGCCGTATCCATCACCATCATCAAACAAAACCCGATCAACAACCCAAGACTCGCCAGCTTGTCGTGACCATTGCGCCGCGACTCGGGAATCACTTCATGGGTGACCACCAGCAACATCGCCCCCGCCGCCAACGCCAACCCTAACGGCAACAGCAATTCGGCCAGGCTCACCAGCCAGGCGCACAACAGCGCAAAGACCGGCTCCACCAGACCTGATGCCGCACCGATCAGGAAAGCTTTGACCCGCGACATCCCCGCCCCTGCCAGTACCAGCGCGATCACCAACCCTTCCGGCACATCCTGCAACGCAATGCCCATGGCCAGGCTGTCAGCATCCGGCATCCCACCACCGGCCGAAACCCCGACCGCCATGCCTTCGGGGATGTTATGGGCAATGATGGCAAATACAAACAACCAGATCCGTGGCGGGATGACCGGGCGCTCCTGGGTTCCAACGAGCATTTCCGGCGAGGCGCCCGACACTTTACGGTCCACCAGAAACAGCCCGAACGCGCCAAGCATGATGCCGAAGCTGATAAGGCCACTGGCCGCCCAGGGTGTCAGCCCCAGGCTTTCAGCAGCCGAGATCCCCGGAACGATCAGCGAAAACGCCGTCGCCGCGAGCATCACTCCGGCACCAAAACCGAGCAACGTATCGCTGACCGCCTGCGGCATGCGGCGAATCACCAGCACCGGAACCGCGCCCAACGCAGTGCCCAGGGCACAAATCGCCCCACCCTGCAGTGCACGCAGCAGCTTGGGTTCGAGATCGAGCCACGCCAGTCCGTGCGCGACCAACAACGACATGCCCGCCAGCAGCAACAGCGATCCCAACGCGTAACGAAACATTCGTCCGCTGCCAAACGCCAGTGTTTCAGTGCCCATAGTCAGCCTTGGATTGTTTTTATAGAGGACTTAAACCAGCGCAGCCTGATAACGCGTAGCGACTTCAGGCCAATTGATCACGTTGTAGAACGCATTGATGTATTCCGGACGACGGTTCTGATATTGCAGGTAGTAAGCGTGCTCCCACACATCCAGGCCAAGGATCGGCGTATTGCCATTCATCAACGGGCTGTCCTGGTTGCCGCTACTTTCCACTATCAGGGTCTTTTGCGGCGTGACGCTGAGCCAGGCCCAGCCACTGCCAAAGCGGGTCAGCGCAGCTTTGGTGAAGGCATCCTTGAAACTGTCCAGGCCACCCAGTTGCTCATCAATCGCCTTGGCCAGCGCACCTTCGGGTTTGCCGCCACCGTGAGGCGCCATCACTTCCCAGAACAGCGAATGGTTGGCGTGGCCGCCGCCCTGATTGATCACCGCCGCGCGGAGTTTTTCCGGCAGCTGCCGGACGCTGGCGACCAGCTTTTCCACCGACCACCCGGCAAATTCGGTGCCTTCGACCGCGGCGTTGAGATTATTGATGTAGGTCTGGTGGTGCTTGGTGTAATGGATCTCCATGGTCTGCGCATCGATATGCGGTTCCAGGGCATCGTAAGCGTAAGGCAGGGCAGGCAAGGTAAAAGCCATTTCAATGGACTCCATGGTGTAGAGGCGCAGGCGATGCGGTATCGGTGTGCAGCAAACGGTGGGTGCGCGGATATTCGCCGTGGTCGCTGATGAAATTCAGCAGCTCGACATAGGTTTTGCTGCTTTGGCGCTGTGCGGCTTCACGCAGTGCCGGGGCCAGGCGCGGGTCCTGCAGGGTTTGCAACAACCGCTGATGGATCGCGCACAAATATTCGGCGCTCTCCTCCGGCTGGTTCAGACGCAAATGCAGATCCGCCAGGTTGTGATGGGAAATCACGCAGGCCGCTACCGCTTCGTCGGCATCCGCCCAGCGCTCGAACAACACCTGGGCCAGGGCAAGTGCCTGCAAGTAAGCCTCGCGGGCATCAACCAATTCGCCCAGCATGAAATGGCGATTGGCCCTTTCGATCGTGCGTTTCCAGTGCTCCATGGTGAGCCTCCAAAGCGGTAGCGGTGATTACACGCCGCCTGCGGTGAGCTTCTCTGGGTTGAGTAATTCTTCCAGTTGGCTGCGCGTCAGGTCGGTGTGCTCCAGGGCGACATCGATCACCGGACGCCCCTGTTGATAGGCCTTCTTGGCGATTTCAGCGGCTTTTTGGTAACCAATGATCGGGTTGAGTGCGGTCACCAGAATCGGGTTGCGCGACAGCGCCTCTTTGATTCGAGATTCGTTGACCTTGAAGCTGGCGATGGCCTTCTCACCCAGCAGATGACTGGAGTTGGCCAGCAATTCGATGCTGCTCAGCAGGTTCTGGGCGATGATCGGCAGCATCACGTTCAGCTCGAAATTGCCTGACTGACCGGCGATGGTGATAACTGTGTCATTGCCGATCACCTGGGCGGCGACCATGGCAGTGGCTTCCGGGATCACCGGGTTGACCTTGCCGGGCATGATCGAAGAGCCCGGCTGCAAGGCTTCAAGTTCGATTTCGCCGAGGCCGGCCAGCGGGCCGGAGTTCATCCAGCGCAGGTCGTTGGCGATTTTCATCAACGAAACCGCTGTCGCTTTAAGCTGGCCGGAGACCGCCACCGCGGTGTCCTGGGAGCCGATCAGCGCAAACAGATCCTTGCCCGGCGTGAACTGAACGTGGGTCAGCTCGCTCAGCTGTTGGCTGAAACGCGCTGCGAATTGCGGATGTGCATTGATCCCGGTGCCGACCGCCGTACCGCCCTGAGCCAGGGATTGCAGGCTCGGCAGCAAGTCCTGCAAGTGACCGATGTTGGCCTTGAGCTGCTGCGCCCAGCCATTCAAGACCTGACTCATGCGCACCGGCATGGCGTCCATCAAGTGCGTGCGACCGGTTTTGACGTGGTGATGAACCTCTTCAGCCTTTCGCTCGATGACCTGCACCAGACCCACCAGCGCCGGCAGCAGCTGCTCATGCAAGGCAAGTGCAGCGCTGACATGGATGGTGGTCGGGATGATGTCATTGCTGCTTTGACCGCAGTTCACATGATCATTAGGGTTCACCGGCTCGCCGAGCAGGCGGCTGGCCAGGGTGGCAATCACTTCGTTGGCGTTCATGTTGGAACTGGTGCCGGAGCCGGTCTGGAAGATGTCCACCGGGAAGTGCTGCATGAAGTCGCCCTGAAGCAGCCCCAGTGACGCATCGACGATGGCTTTGCCCTGGGATTCGCTGATTTGCTTGAGCTCGACATTGGCACGGGCAGCGGCGGCTTTGGCCAGAATCAGCGACCGGATGAACTGCACCGGCATCGGCTTGCCGCTGATCGGGAAGTTATCCACCGCACGTTGGGTCTGTGCGCCATAGAGGGCGTCCACCGGGACTTGAAGCTCGCCCATGCTGTCGCGCTCAATACGAGTCTGAGGGTCTGTCATCAGAAAATCCTTGCACCAGTTCGTTTAGGGGAATCGAGGGCTGTAACTCGCAGATCGCCAGTTGCCAGGTGTAGCTTTGCCAGCGTTTGAGGCGGCATTTGCACAGAGAGAGGCGTTCGAGTTCGCGCAGCGGGCGCCAGGCTTGGTCGAGGCAGTAAGTCCGCCAGTGCCACGGCAGCGCGACATCGGCGGCGGTGTCGAGCAACAAACGGAAGGACGTCTCGGCGATGGTCCAGGGAGAAGTGGCCGTGCAACACGCCAGATACCGGCCTTCAGCCAGGTAATGTTCGATCAGGCGCGGCTCGTCGGGGTCCATCGCGCAACGGATCTGGCGACTCATCCAGCGCCAGCTTTCGAGGTAAGGCTGCTCGTGCAAGGCAGAACTCATGATCCGGGCTCATTCGGTAATGAGATTTATTATTAGATGATAATGAGAACCAAAACAACCCCGCAAGCACGCACCGGACGCCAGTGTGGGAGCGAGCCTGCTCGCGAAGGCGACCGAATATTCAATATCTGTGTCGTCTGACACTCCGCTATCGCGAGCAGGCTCGCTCCCACAGGGAACGGTGCATGGCACATAAAAAAAGCGCGCCACCTGATGGGTGGCGCGCTTTTTTGCTTAGCGGTAAGGGTTTAGCTGCCCGCGACGGTCATCCGCTCGATCAACACCGAACCGGTGCGAATATTACTGCGCAATTCCAGGTCATTACCGACGGCAACGATCTGCTTGAACATGTCGCGCATGTTGCCGGCGATGGTCACTTCCTGGACCGCGAACTGGATTTCGCCGTTCTCGACCCAGTAACCCGCCGCGCCCCGGGAGTAATCGCCGGTGACCATGTTCAGGCCCTGGCCCATCAGCTCGGTGACCAGCAAGCCACGCCCCATGCGGCGCAGCAAGGCGGCTTGGTCTTCATCACCATGGGTGACGAACAGGTTGTGCACGCCACCCGCGTTGGCGGTGCTCGGCATGCCCAACTTGCGCCCGGAGTAAGTGCCGAGGATGTAGGACACCAACTCGCCTTTCTCGACGAACGGTTTGGCGTAAGTCGCCAGACCATCACCGTCGAACGCCGAACTGCCCATGGCGCGCATCAAGTGTGGACGCTCATCGATGGTCAGCCATTCCGGGAACAGTTTCTGACCCAGCGTGCCTTCAAGGAACGACGATTTGCGATACAGGCTGCCGCCGGAAATCGCCGAGAGGAAGCTGCCGAACAAGCCACCGGCCAGTTCCGCGGAAAACAGCACCGGCACTTCACAGGTCGGCACCGGACGCGCGCCCAATCGGCTCGCGGCCCGTTGCGCGGCACGCTGGCCGATGCTCACCGGGTCGGCCAACAAGTTACCCTGACGGTTCACGTCGTACCAGTAATCGCGCTGCATCTGGCCGTCAGCCTCGGCGATCATCACGCAGCTCAGGCTGTGCCGGGTCGACGCATAACCGCCAATAAAACCGTGGCTGTTGCCGTAAACGCGACAGCCTTGATGGGTGCTGAGAGTCGTACCGTCGGCGTTCTTGATCCGACTGTCGGCGGCAAATGCCGCGGCTTCGCAGGTCAGCGCCTGCTCGATGGCCTGCTCCGGGGTGATGTCCCATTCATGGAACAGGTCGAAATCCTGCAGATCCCTGGCCATCAGCGCGGCATCTGCCAGGCCGGAAGCTTCGTCTTCGGAGGTGTGCTTAGCGATGGCCAACGCCGCCGCGACGGTTTCACGAATCGCCTCAGGACCACTGGCCGAGGTGCTGGCCGAGCCTTTGCGCTGACCGACGTACAAGGTGATGCCAAAGCCCTGGTCGCGGTTGAATTCGACGGTTTCGACTTCACGCTGGCGCACCGAGGTGGACAGGCCCTGCTCCAGAGACACGGCCACTTCACAGGCACTGGCCCCCTGACGCTTGGCTTCAGCGATGATCTGCTCGACTTGTTCTTGCAGTGCCGGCAACGCTTGTGGGCCGACGCTTTCAACTGCACTCATGCTGTTCTCCACTCAAATTCTGCTTTCGGTAAGGCCTTCGAGCGACCGGGCCGGACAAGCGGCCCCCGACTGGTTATCATGGCGGCGTTTCTTTGCGGACGGCCACCATGGTTGATTCTTACGACGACTCCCTCGATACGGGAGAAAAAAGCAAATCCCAGGTTAAACGCGAGCTTCATGCTCTGGTTGACCTCGGCGAGCGCCTTACAACGCTCAAGTCTGACTTGCTGGCAAAACTGCCGTTGACCGACGCTATGCGCCGGGCACTGGCTGATGCGCCCAAGCACACCGCGAATATCGCGCGTAAACGGCACCTTATGTTCATCGGCAAACTGATGCGCGATCAGGACACTGACGCCATTCTGGCGCTGCTCGATCAACTCGATGCCTCCACCCGGCAGTACAACGAACGTTTCCATGGCCTGGAACGCTGGCGCGATCGCTTGATCGCGGGCGACGATGCGGTCCTGGAGAAGTTCGTGCTCGACTACCCGGAGGCTGATCGTCAGCAGTTGCGCTCCCTGATCCGTCAGGCCCAGCACGAACTGGCGACCAACAAGCCACCGGCATCGAGCCGTAAAATCTTCAAGTACATCCGTGAGCTGGACGAGACTCAACGCGGCCTGCGTTAAATCTCGAATCGGGTGAGTCGCCAAGCGGCTCACCCGAAGCTCCATCCTTTTACGATCCTGTGCCACCCACAGTGATCGCATCGATTTTCAGCGTTGGCTGGCCGACACCCACCGGCACCGACTGCCCATCCTTGCCACACGTCCCCACGCCACTGTCCAGCGCCAGATCGTTACCGACCATCGACACCTTGCTCATGGCTTCCGGGCCGTTGCCGATCAACGTCGCGCCTTTGACCGGGGCAGTGATTTTGCCGTCTTCGATCAGGTACGCCTCGCTGGTGGAGAACACGAACTTGCCGCTGGTGATGTCCACCTGCCCGCCGCCGAGGTTGGCGCAATAGATGCCGCGCTTGACCGACTTGATGATTTCTTCCGGGTCGCTTTCGCCGGCCAGCATGTAGGTGTTGGTCATCCGTGGCATCGGCAGATGCGCATAGGACTCACGACGACCGTTGCCGGTGCGGGCCACGCCCATCAGGCGTGCGTTGAGCTTGTCTTGCATGTAACCCTTGAGCACGCCGTTTTCGATCAATGTGGTGCACTCGGTCGGGGTGCCTTCGTCGTCGACGCTCAGGGAGCCACGACGACCGGCCAGCGTGCCGTCATCGACGATGGTGCACAACTTGGACGCAACCATCTCGCCCATGCGCCCGCTGTAGGCCGAACTGCCCTTGCGGTTGAAATCACCTTCCAGACCGTGGCCGACCGCTTCGTGCAGCAGCACGCCGGACCAGCCCGAACCCAACACCACCGGCAACGTACCGGCCGGCGCAGGAATGGCTTCAAGGTTGACCAGCGCCTGACGCAGCGCTTCACGGGCGTAGCCCATGGCACGGTCATCGCTGAGGAAATAGCGGTAATCGGTACGACCGCCACCGCCATGACCACCGCGCTCGCGGCGACCGTTTTGCTCGACGATCACGCTGACGTTGAAGCGCACCAGCGGCCGCACATCGGCCGCCAGGCTACCGTCGGTCGAAGCGACAAGAATGCGCTCCCAGACGCCGGCCATGCTCACCGTGACTTGCTGGATACGCGGGTCGAGGGCGCGAGTCGCGACGTCGATGCGCTTGAGCAGTTCGACTTTTTCCGCGCGGCTCATCACTTCCAGCGGGTTGTCCGGCCCGTACAACTGGGTGACGTCCGCCGAGGTGAACGCCTGCACCGTGCCATTCTGCCCGGCGCGGGAGATCGAACGCGCCGCCCGGGCCGCAGCGCCGAGGGCTTCCAGGGTGATGGCATTGCTGTAGGCGAAACCGGTTTTTTCACCCGATTGCGCACGCACGCCCACGCCTTGGTCGAGGTTGAAGCTGCCCTCCTTGACGATCCCGTCTTCCAGCGCCCAGGACTCGGAAATCTGCCCCTGGAAATACAGATCCGCCGCATCGATGCCCGGACCGGCCAGATCGCCGAGCACACCTTGCAGGCTCTCGATCGTTACGCCACCGGGCGCCAGGAGGTGTTCACTGACGGAGGACAACAACTCGCTCATATGTTTACGCCTTAAATTCGTCGTTCCGGGCAGGTCGCTGTGCGCCCTGCGAGAAAAAGCGCCGGTGACTGGACACCGGCATCCGCGTCCTGATGGACGCCTGTTCGCTGCTATCGCGTTCGGCCAGCAGCACGGCCTCGCCTTGATCCTGTTGTGCCAGCACGCGTCCCCAAGGGTCGACGATTGCAGCGTGCCCCCAGGTTTCTCGCGGTCCCGGATGCGTCCCACCCTGGGCGGCCGCGAGCACATAACATTGAGTCTCGATGGCCCGCGCGCGAATCAGCACCTCCCAATGTGCTGCGCCGGTCACCGCGGTAAATGCCGACGGTGCGGTAATCAATTGCGCGCCCGCAGCCCGCAATTCGCTGTACAACTCCGGGAAACGCAGGTCGTAACACACTGTCAGGCCGACCCGGCCGACGGGCGTGTCCGCCACCACAACCCCACTGCCATAAGCATAGTCATCGGATTCGCGATAACGCCCGCGATTGTCTGCCACATCCACGTCGAACAGGTGCAGCTTGTCGTAGCGCGCCACCGTTTCGCCCTGATCATTGACCAGCAACGAACAGGCATGCGCCTTGGACGTCGGATGGCCCAACGGCGGCAACGGCAACGTGCCGGCCACTATCCATAACTTGAGGTCACGGGCGGTCTGTTTCAACCACGGCAGGATCGGACCTTCACCCAACGCCTCGGCGCGGCCGATGTCAGCAATGTCGCGACGGCCCATGGCGGCGAAGTTTTCCGGCAGCACCGCCAGCTGCGCGCCACCCGCCGCCGCCTCTTCGAGCAGATGCCGGGCCCGGGCCAGGTTGGCCAGCACATCGCTCTGGCTGACCATTTGAATCACCGCAAAAGACATGGCCTTTTCCTTATCGGGAATCAACATAACCCTGTAAGAGCGAGGCTTGCCCGCGAAGGCATCTTGCCTGACACACTGCGGTGCGTCGATTCGCGGGCAAGCCTCGCGCCTACAAAGATCAGGGGCGTAGCATCAGAACCGAAGACCATGCTACTCCATAGATCTGGAGAGTGGCTTTTCAAAAAGGCTTGTCGAAGGTGATTTTCGGCTCTTTCCATGGGCCTTTGACGGTGTATTTGACGCTGGCGAAACGTGCCACGCGGTCACCGATCAGCTTGTCGATCAGGAACAGCGCACCGCCGATGGCCGGTGCGCCGACAATCAACGCGGCAATCGGCAGGTTGTTGGTCACCGGCAAAGTCACCAGCAGTTTCGCGTCAACCTGATCGGCCACCAGGTTCAGGGTACCGTTCAGTTCGATGTTGCTCGACGGGCCAGTCAGCAGGATCGGTTCCTGCGTCACATAAACCCCGTTGGTCGCGGCCAGCAGACCTTTGACCCGGTCATAACTCAAGCCTTTGCCGAACAGGTCGGAGAAGTCCAGGCGCAGACGACGACCGATCGAGTTGAAGTTGAGCAGGCCAAACACCCGCAGGGCCTGGGCGCTGCCTTCGACCTCAACGAACTGGCCTTTATTCAACGAAGCATCGAGGGTGCCGGAGAAACGTTTGGTGGCCAGCCACGCCGGTGAACCCGGCCAGCGACCGTCGACATCCATGTGAAACTCTTCACTGGTGACGCTCGGCGCGAAACCCCAGCCTTTGAGCACGTCAGCGAGATTCTTGCCGCTGATCCGTCCTTTGTACCAACTGCTGGAGCTGCCGGGTATGCCCTCCCAGCCGCCACTGCCCTGCAACAAAATACCTTTGAGGCCCAGGTCCAGAGTATTGAGCGCAATACCTTTGGCAGTCGGACGGACTTTCAGATACCAGGCGCCGACGAGGTCCTGCCCCTGGAACAGCTGATTGATGGTGATGTCCAGCGCCGGGATCTTGGTCGGATCCACCGAGGCCAGTGGATCCGGTGAGTTTTCGTCGGCGAGGACCGTCGGGTCGGGTGCCGGCAACCGCACGGTTTGCAGATTGATCGCAATCGGCGCGCCTTTCGCATCAGGGATGCTCGCGCTGCCCTTGACCTGCTGACTGTCGAGTTGCAAGGCCCACGCAGCCGGTTTGCGGTTCAACTGCACCGAGGCCTGATCGAGCGTCGTGCCGACACCGCTGAGCTTGCCAACCTTGAAGTCTGCACTGCTGAGCAACTGCTTGGCACTGCCGCCCGGATCCTGGCCAGCGTACTTGTCCGCCAGATCCTTCCATGGCCCGACATCCAGTTCCGACAGCACGCCGCGCACTCGCAGCCCTTTGGCACCGGGCAGCACGGCACTGCCGCCGCCCAGGAACAACTCGCCACGACCGTCGGCAAAATTGCCGGGCGGCGCCGCAAACGTGAAGTCTGCCAGCGCACCATAATTGACCCAGTAGCGGCGTTCCGGCCCTTGCAGGGTCATGCGGAACGTGGTGTCGCGGCCAGCATCGGCAGTCATGCCAAACGGCGCCGGCAAGTCGATCGCCACGCCTTTGAGGCTGGAATTGACCGAGAGCTGGCTGTCAGGGCCATCCAGGCTCAGTTGCAGTTGATACGGGATCAGGCCGGACACCGGCAATGGCTGGGTGACGCTCAACCAGTCAGTGAGCTTCTTGACCTCGACCTGACCGGAGGCCGTCACACGAGTCTTGAGATTGCCCGCGCTGCCATCGGCAAAAATCTGCGCGGTGACCGGTTTATCGAAGGCACGCGCGGTGATGTTCTGTCCGCTCAAGCCCTTGGCGCTGTCGAAGCGGAAATCACCCTTGAGCTGCGTCAGCTCCAGGGAAGGCTCGGCCAGCTTCAACCGCGCCTTGGCGGTCTTGAAGTCGACAAGAATCTTCGGCTGCTCGCCTTTGACCAGTGGAATATCCAGCTTCAGCTTGCCTTGCAGATCGCCCTCGCCTTCCCATCCGGCAAAGGTTTCAGCCGTGCCGATTGGCGCTTCCTGGAGAATCTTCACGCCATCACCCAACCCGCCGGAAAACCCGCCGTCGAGGAACAGGTGAACGCTTTGCCCTTCCGGCGCATGGGGAATATTGACGTAAATGTCGCGAACCTGCGTGTCGAGCAATTGGCCCTTACTGGCCAGAACTCGCACGCCACTGTCTTCCACGAACACATCACCGGTGACCTTGCTGACATGCGGCCAACCCGGCTGAAAGGCCAGTTCGGCATCGTGCACCTTGAAGAACAGGCTGATGCTGCGCGCGGTGTCGGCGGCGCCGTGGTTCAGCGAGCCCTGATACTGGAAGAAGCCCTGGTCCACCGCGCCTTTGAGAATCGCCGTGCGCAACCATTCGTCCAGCGCCGGGCTGAGCATGGTCGGCAGGTACTTGGCGGTGTAGCGACCGTCGCCGTCCACCAGGCCGACCCGCAGGTCCATGTAGTCTTCCTGGGTGTGGTCGAAATGCAGGCGGATCAGGAAGTCACCGGCAATCTTGCCCTCCTCCCCCAGCACCTTCAGGTACGGCGCGATCAGGGTGAAGCTTTCCTTGTCGAGCTTCCAGGTCAGCCGGGCGTTGGCCTGAATGTATTGCCACGGCTTGGCGAAAATCGGATCCAGGTGCAGGACAAAATCCTTGCTGTCCATCCGCAGTTCGCCCTGACCGAGGTCACCGCTAATGCTGCCGCTGACATTTCGTGCTGCCGGAGCGCCGTGATACGCGTCGAAGCCGACCTGATCGAGGTTGGCAGCAAAGCTGAACCTGCTGTCATCGGTGGCATTGGGACGCAGATCGATCAGCACGTTGCGCAGCCCACCGGTCACCTTGAGTCGCTCGACCGCGGTGGCAACGCCTTCGGGCAGCGGCCCCAAGGCGTTAATCAGCGGCGTGAGCGGAGTGAGGTCGAGGCGGTCGGCCTGCAAGTGCCAAAGTTCTTCAGCGTTGTCGGTGGCGGCGGTTTGTCGAAGTTGCAAGCGCGACTCCCAGCGGGTCTCGCCGAAGTTCATGGCCAGAGAATCAAGGGTCACCAGCATGCCTTCGGTGCTGCGCTGAAAATAACCGTTGAGCGCCAGATTGTTGATCTGGATCGGCTTGCGTTCGCCGAAGGCGCCCTTGAGTTGCGGCGCGTTCAAACGAATGGCGCCGCTTTGCAGCGCGCCCTTGCCCCAGTTCACCCAGAGCTCGCCACCGGCCTTGAACTCGGAGAAGTTCCATTGTCGAGTCAGGCGCTCGGGCAGCCATTTCGACCAGTCGCTTTGCGGCAGGCTCAGGTAGGCCTCGGCCTCGCCATCCTTCCACTGGCTGGCGCGGATCCGCGTGTGCACACTCATGGCCACCGGTTGACCGTCTGGCAGATTAAGACGGACATCGAGGCGCTGGCGGGAGACGCCGGTTTTCAGATTCAGGCCAACGTAGGTCAGGGTCAGCGGCGAGTGGTCCACAGGTTGCAACGTCACCTGACTGTCGATTACCGATAGCTGCTGGACCATTTGCAGGCGGTTAAGCAGTTGCTCCGGATCAAGCGGCTGGTCCTGTTGCACGGGCAACCCTTCCAGCGCCCACTGACCGTCCGCGCCTTCCTTGAGGCTGATCTTCAGGCCGTTGAGTTCCAGGTGGGCAATGCGCACTTCGCGAGCCAACAGGCTTTCCCAAAGGTCTGGCACCGCTCGCACCTGATCCAGGTGCAGGGCGTTGGCGCCCTCGCCGACCGTCACATCGTGCGCCAGCAAAATCGGCGCGAAGCCGCTCCAGTTACCTTCCAGCTTGCCGATCTGCAGCGGCATGCCCAAGGCGGCGCTGGCTTTGGTTTCGACGTCGGCGCGGTATTCGGCCACCAGAGGCGTCAGCTCCCGGCCGAGGCTGACGTACAACGCCATCAACACCAGGACCAACGCGCACAGGCCAAGACCCCAGCGGGTCAGTGCGGCCAAAATGCGTGTCAGACGTTCCATGTCAGTTGGCTCCCATGGCAAAAATACTGCAAAAAGCTGAGGCCAGCCGTTCTAGTAAGGGTGAAACACAGCGATTCAGAGCAGCACCACGTCGTATTGTTCCTGGGAATACATGGTTTCCACCTGGAAACGAATGGTGCGTCCGATAAATCCTTCAAGCTCAGCGACATTACCCGACTCTTCATCAAGCAAACGGTCGACGACTTTCTGGTTCGCCAATACACGATAGCCTTCCGCTTGATAGGCACGCGCCTCGCGGAGGATTTCGCGGAAAATTTCATAGCAGACCGTTTCCGGCGTCTTGAGCTTGCCGCGGCCCTGACAGCTGCTGCACGGTTCGCACAACACTTGTTCGAGGCTTTCACGGGTGCGCTTGCGCGTCATCTGCACCAGGCCCAACTCGGTGATGCCAATGATGTTGGTCTTGGCGTGATCGCGCTCGAGCTGCTTCTCGAGGGTCCGCAGCACCTGGCGCTGGTGCTCTTCGTCTTCCATGTCGATGAAGTCGATGATGATGATCCCGCCCAGATTGCGCAGGCGCAGCTGGCGGGCAATGGCGGTCGCGGCTTCGAGGTTGGTCTTGAAGATGGTTTCTTCGAGGTTGCGATGGCCGACGAACGCCCCGGTGTTGACGTCGATGGTGCTCATGGCTTCGGCCGGGTCAACCACCAGATAACCGCCAGACTTGAGCGGCACTTTGCGCTCGAGGGCTTTCTGGATTTCGTCTTCGACGCCGTACAGGTCGAAAATCGGCCGCTCGCCCGGATAATGTTCAAGACGATCGGCGATTTCCGGCATCAGTTCGGCGACGAACTGCGTGGTTTTCTGAAAGGTTTCCCGAGAGTCGATGCGGATCTTCTCGATCTTCGGGCTGACCAGGTCGCGCAGCGTACGCAACGCCAGGCCGAGGTCCTCGTAGATCACACTCGGCGCACCGATGGTTTTGATCTGCTCGTTGATCTGATCCCAGAGACGGCGCAGGTAGCGGATGTCCATGAGGATTTCATCGGCACCGGCCCCTTCGGCGGCGGTACGCAGGATAAAACCGCCCGCCTCCTTGATGCCTTCTTTGGCCACGCAATCGGTGACGACTTGCTTGAGGCGTTCGCGCTCGGCTTCGTCTTCGATTTTCAGCGAAATGCCGACGTGGGCCGTGCGCGGCATGTACACCAGATAGCGCGACGGAATCGACAGCTGAGTGGTCAGACGTGCGCCTTTGGAGCCGATCGGGTCCTTGGTGACCTGGACAACCAGACTCTGGCCTTCGTGAACCAGCGCGCTGATGCTCTCCACCGCCGGGCCTTCGCGCAAGGATATTTCCGAGGCGTGAATGAACGCCGCGCGGTCCAGGCCGATATCGACGAAGGCGGCTTGCATGCCCGGCAATACCCGCACGACCTTGCCTTTATAGATGTTGCCGACGATCCCGCGCTTTTGCGTGCGCTCGACATGGACCTCTTGCAGGACACCGTTTTCAACCACTGCCACGCGCGATTCCATCGGCGTGATGTTGATCAGAATCTCTTCACTCATGGCAGGGTCTCGTCCAGGCATGTTCACGATAATGGCCGCATCTTGTCAGTACGACGCTCAGCGCGCGTTAAGGGTTTGCCAACAGGGTATGCCGAAATGGCCGAGCAGCTCAGCGGTTTCGCACAGCGGCAGTCCAACCACTGCCGAGTAACTGCCATTGAGCCCGGCGACAAACACCGCGCCCAGTCCTTGAATGCCATAACCACCGGCCTTGTCACGGGGTTCGCCACTGGCCCAGTAGGCCGCCGCTTCATCGTGAGCGATGTTGCGAAAACGCACCAGACTGCGTACTACCCGGGACTCACAACGCTCACCGTCGAGCACCGCAATGGCGGTCAACACTTCGTGTTCCTGACCGGCCAACATCATAAGCATGGCGCACGCATCGGCTTCGTCCACCGGTTTGCCGAGAATTTTCCCGTTGAGCACCACGGCGGTGTCGGCGCCCAGCACGCAAAAATCGGCGTCGGACACGACCGCGCCGCGCCCGGCCTCGGCTTTGCCGCGCGCCAGGCGCTCGACATAGTCCGACGGGGATTCTTGAGTTAAAGGGGTTTCATCGATGTCCGCGCTGATGGCGGAGAACGGCACGCCGATCTGCGTGAGCAGTTCACGCCGACGCGGCGAGCCTGAGGCGAGGTAAAGCACTTTCATCTAGACATCTCCCTGTCGAGGTACTGGCAGATGCCTGACCGAATTAATTGATCTTGTAGCGCCGACGCAAACCGCGCAAACCGTAGCTGATCCACGGCCAGAGTAATGCACTGACCAGTGCTGGCAAGACCAGCGCCAGTGTGGGCTGTCGATTGCCGGTCAAAGCGCTGAGCCATAGTTGAACAAGCTGCGCGAGGCCGAAGATGACCAGGATCACCAGGCTTTGTTGCCACATCGGGAACATGCGCAGACGCTGTTGCAGCGACAGCACCAGGAAGGTGATCAGGGTCAGGATCAACGCGTTCTGGCCCAGCAACGTGCCGTACAGCACGTCTTCGGCCAGGCCCAGGCACCACGCGGTGACCATGCCGACTTTCTGCGGCAAGTACAACGCCCAGAAGGCCAGCAGCAAGGCCAGCCAGAGCGGACGGAGGATTTCCATGAATTGCGGCAGCGGTGAAACGCTGAGCAGCATGCCAATGGCAAACGTCAGCCAGATCATCCAGTCATTTCGGGATGCGGTTGCACCGACCATTATTCTCGTCCCCCAGTGGAAGCCGGCGCGGAGACAGGCGGTTTGGTGGCAGGCTTCACCGCGGCCGGTTGAGTGGCCGGCGGTTTGGTTGCGGCAGGTTGCGATGCGGGGGGCTTGGCGGCCGCTGGTTTGGCCGGGGGTGCCGCCGGTGCTGGTGCTGCCGGTGTTGCGGCGGGCGTAGCAGCAGGCGCGGGCACCACCACGGTCGCCGGCACGGGTTTAGGCACGGTCGCCGGAATGATCGGCCCACCGCCGTGCTGGTCCAACGCTTCTTGCGCCTGGGCCGCATCGTTGGCGCGCTCTTCGGCTGTGCGACCGTCGGTGAACACCAGCAGCAGGTAACGGCTGCGGTTCAACGCCGCGGTCGGCACAGCACGCACGATGGCAAACGGCTGGCCGGAATCGTGGATCACTTCCTTGACGGTCGCAACCGGGTAACCCGCAGGGAATCGCTGACCGAGACCGGAACTGACCAGCAGATCGCCTTCCTTGATATCAGCCGTGTCCGCGACGTGACGCAGTTCCAGGCGCTCCGGGTTGCCGGTGCCGCTGGCAATCGCCCGCAGACCATTGCGGTTTACCTGCACCGGAATACTGTGGGTAGTGTCGGTCAGCAACAGCACACGGGAGGTGTAAGGCATCAATTCGACCACCTGGCCCATCAGGCCGCGGGCATCGAGCACCGGCTGACCGAGGACCACACCGTCACGCTCACCTTTATTGATGATGATGCGATGGGTGAAGGGGTTAGGGTCCATGCCGATCAACTCGGCCACTTCGACCTTCTCGTTGACCAGCGCAGAGGAATTGAGCAACTCGCGCAGCCGAACGTTCTGCTCGGTGAGGGCGGCAAGCTTTTGCATGCGACCCTGCAACAGCAGGTTTTCGGTCTTGAGTTTTTCGTTTTCGGCGACGAGCTCGGTACGGCTGCCGAACTGGCTGGCCACCCCCTGCCATAGCCGCTGCGGCAGGTCCGTGATCCAGTAAGACTGCATCAGTACCAGCGACATTTGGCTACGCACTGGCTTGAGCAGTGTGAAGCGGGCATCGACCACCATCAGCGCGACCGATAGCACGACCAGCACCAACAAGCGCACGCCCAGTGAAGGCCCTTTGGTGAAAAGCGGTTTAATAAGCCGCTCCTCCCAGGCAAATGTTTTGTTTATTCATACGGCAGACCGGCCTGGATACAGACTGACAGAAGGTAAACGCAAACAGGCAGCACTGCAAAGTGCCGCCTGCGCGCTCAACAGCATAGATGCATCGGGCGAGATCACTCGCTCGACAGCAGGTCCATGGTGTGTTTATCCATCATTTCCAATGCACGGCCACCGCCGCGAGCAACGCAGGTCAGCGGGTCTTCGGCAACGATCACCGGCAGACCTGTTTCCTGGGCCAGCAACTTGTCGAGGTCACGCAACAAGGCGCCACCACCGGTCAGTACCAGGCCACGCTCGGCGATGTCGGAAGCCAGTTCCGGAGGCGATTGCTCCAGCGCACTTTTCACAGCCTGAACGATGGTGGCCAGGGACTCTTGCAGAGCTTCCAGCACTTCGTTGGAGTTCAGGGTGAAGGCACGTGGAACGCCTTCGGCCAGGTTACGGCCACGAACGTCGACTTCACGCACTTCGCCGCCCGGGTAGGCCGTACCGATTTCCTGCTTGATGCGCTCGGCGGTGGATTCGCCGATCAGGCTGCCGTAGTTGCGACGTACGTAGGTGATAATCGCTTCGTCGAAGCGGTCGCCGCCAACACGAACGGATTCGGCGTACACCACACCGTTCAGGGAGATCAGCGCGATTTCAGTGGTACCGCCACCGATATCGACGACCATCGAACCGCGTGCTTCTTCAACCGGCAGGCCGGCACCGATCGCGGCAGCCATCGGCTCTTCGATCAGGAACACTTCACGTGCACCGGCACCAAGGGCCGATTCACGGATGGCACGACGCTCAACCTGGGTGGATTTGCACGGAACGCAGATCAGCACACGCGGGCTTGGCTGCAGGAAGCTGTTTTCGTGAACCTTGTTGATAAAGTATTGCAGCATCTTTTCGCAGACGCTGAAGTCGGCAATCACGCCGTCCTTCATCGGACGAATGGCAGCAATGTTGCCCGGCGTACGGCCAAGCATACGCTTCGCCTCGGTGCCGACAGCAACGACACTTTTCTGGTTACCGTGTGTCCGAATAGCCACAACCGATGGCTCATTCAGGACGATACCGCGCTCGCGCACGTAAATAAGGGTGTTGGCAGTGCCCAGGTCAATGGAAAGATCGCTGGAAAACATGCCACGCAGTTTCTTGAACATGGGAAAGGGACCCTAGGCAACGCGTGGGTAAAAAAGTGCGGCAAACTCTAACAACGACAGGGATTTTGGGCAAGGCGCCAATATGTTAAATTGGCCGCTTTTCTGTGCACCAACCCCCACAATCGCGGCCTTATGACCGTAGAAATGCGGTAGTGTTCCGACAATCTAACACACGGACGCCGTCCGTTCTGTTTTCCACTGGAGATTCCCATGGCGCTTGAACGCTCCGACGTGGAAAAAATCGCTCATCTGGCCTGCCTTGGCCTCAATGATGCCGATCTTCCACACATTACTTCAGCCCTGAACAGCATTCTCGGGCTGGTCGACGAAATGCAGGCGGTCAATACCGACGGTATCGAGCCGCTCGCCCACCCACTGGAAGCCAGCCAGCGCCTGCGTGCAGACGTCGTGACCGAGACCAATCATCGCGAGGCCTACCAGTCCATCGCACCAGCGGTCGAAAACGGCCTGTACCTGGTTCCGAAAGTCATCGACTAAAGGGAAAGAGCCTGCAATGCATCAATTGACTCTGGCCGAGATCGCCCGCGGACTCGCCGATAAAAAGTTTTCTTCCGAAGAGCTGACCAAAACCCTGCTGGCGCGTATCGCCCAGCTCGATCCGCAGCTCAACAGCTTCATCAGCCTCACCGAAGACCTGGCGCTCCAGCAGGCGAAAGCCGCTGACGCACGCCGCGCCAAAGGTGAGAGCGGCGCCCTGCTCGGCGCGCCGATCGCCCACAAAGACCTGTTCTGCACCCTGGGCATCCGCACCAGCTGTGGCTCGAAGATGCTCGACAACTTCAAAGCCCCGTACGACGCCACGGTCGTCGCCAAACTGGCGGCTGCCGGCGCAGTGACCCTGGGCAAGACCAACATGGACGAGTTCGCCATGGGGTCGGCCAACGAGTCGAGCTACTACGGCCCGGTGAAAAACCCGTGGAACCTGGAATACGTTCCGGGCGGTTCGTCCGGTGGTTCGGCGGCCGCGGTTGCCGCGCGCCTGTTGCCGGCGGCCACTGGCACCGACACAGGCGGCTCGATCCGTCAGCCCGCCGCACTGACCAACCTCACCGGCCTGAAACCGACGTACGGTCGTGTTTCGCGCTGGGGCATGATTGCCTACGCGTCCAGCCTCGATCAGGGCGGCCCTCTGGCTCGCACCGCCGAAGACTGCGCGATCCTGCTGCAAGACATGGCCGGTTTCGACCCGCAAGATTCCACCAGCATCGACGAGCCCGTGCCTGATTACAGCGCCAGCCTCAACGGCTCGCTGCAAGGCCTGCGCATCGGCGTGCCTAAGGAATACTTCGGCGCCGGCCTCGACCCGCGCATTGCCGATCTGATCCACAACAGCATCAAGGAGCTGGAAAAGCTCGGTGCCGTGATCAAGGAAATCAGCCTGCCGAACATGCAGCACGCGATTCCTGCGTACTACGTGATCGCCCCGGCGGAAGCGTCTTCCAACCTGTCGCGTTTCGACGGCGTGCGCTTTGGCCATCGCTGCGAGAACCCGAAAGACCTGATCGATCTGTACAAGCGTTCCCGTGGCGAAGGTTTCGGCCCGGAAGTGCAGCGCCGGATCATGGTCGGTGCCTACGCGCTGTCGGCCGGTTACTACGACGCCTACTACTTGAAGGCGCAGAAGATCCGTCGCTTGATCAAGAACGACTTCATGGCAGCCTTTAATGAGGTCGACATCATTCTCGGCCCAACCACGCCGAACCCGGCCTGGAAGCTCGGCGCCAAAAACAGCGACCCGGTGGCTGCGTACCTGGAAGACGTCTACACCATCACCGCCAACCTCGCGGGTCTGCCGGGCTTGTCCATGCCTGCAGGTTTTGTCGATGGCCTGCCGGTCGGCGTGCAGTTGCTCGCCCCGTATTTCCAGGAAGGTCGCCTGTTGAACGTTGCCCATCAGTATCAGCAAAACACTGACTGGCACACCCGCACCCCAACCGGCTTCTGAGGAGAAACACATGCAATGGGAAGTCGTGATCGGGCTGGAGATTCATACCCAGCTCACCACCCGGTCGAAAATCTTTTCCGGTAGCTCCACCACGTTCGGTTCCGAGCCGAACACCCAGGCCAGCCTCGTTGACCTCGGCATGCCTGGCGTACTGCCGGTGCTGAACCAGGAAGCCGTGCGCATGGCCGTGATGTTCGGCCTGGCGATCGATGCCGAGATCGGCCAGCACAACGTGTTCGCCCGTAAAAACTATTTCTACCCGGATCTGCCGAAGGGCTACCAGATCAGCCAGATGGAATTGCCGATCGTCGGCAAGGGCCACCTGGACATCGCCATGGAAGACGGCACGATCAAACGTGTCGGCGTCACCCGTGCGCACCTGGAAGAAGACGCCGGTAAAAGCCTGCACGAAGAGTTCAACGGCGCCACCGGCATCGACCTGAACCGTGCCGGCACGCCGCTGCTGGAAATCGTCTCCGAGCCGGACATGCGCAGCGCCAAGGAAGCCGTGGCCTACGTCAAGACCATCCACGCGCTGGTACGTTACCTGGGCATCTGCGACGGAAACATGGCCGAAGGCTCGCTGCGTTGTGACTGCAACGTGTCGATCCGCCCGAAAGGCCAGGTTGAATTCGGCACGCGCTGCGAGATCAAGAACGTCAACTCGTTCCGCTTCATCGAGAAGGCGATCAACAGCGAAGTGCGTCGTCAGATCGAGCTGATCGAAGACGGCGGCAAAGTGATCCAGCAGACCCGCCTGTACGATCCGAACAAGGACGAAACCCGTCCGATGCGCAGCAAAGAGGAAGCCAACGACTACCGTTACTTCCCCGACCCGGACCTGCTGCCGGTGGTCATCGAAGACTCGTTCCTCGACGAAGTACGCGCCACGCTGCCGGAATTGCCACCACAGAAACGCGAGCGCTTCCAGGCGCAGTTCGGCCTGTCGGTGTATGACGCCAGCGTCCTGGCCACCAGCCGCGAGCAAGCCGATTACTTCGAGAAAGTCGTGAGCATCAGCGGCGACGCCAAGCTGGCGGCCAACTGGGTGATGGTTGAACTGGGCAGCCTGCTGAACAAGCAAGGCGTTGAAATCGACCAGTCGCCGGTCTCGGCCGAGCAACTGGGCGGCATGCTGCTGCGCATCAAGGACAACACCATCTCCGGCAAGATCGCCAAGGTGGTGTTTGAAGCGATGGCCAACGGCGAAGGCAGCGCGGACGAGATCATCGACAAGCGCGGCCTCAAGCAAGTGACCGACAGCGGCGCGATCTCGGCGGTGCTGGACGAAATGCTCGCGGCCAACGCCGAGCAGGTCGAGCAATACCGCGCGGCAGACGAAGCCAAACGCGGCAAGATGTTCGGCTTCTTCGTCGGCCAGGCCATGAAAGCCTCTAAAGGCAAGGCCAACCCGCAACAGGTCAACGAACTGCTGAAAAGCAAGCTCGAAGGCTGATGAGCATGGAGCCAGATTTAAAGCCTGGCTCCGATCCCTGTGGGAGCGAGCCTGCTCGCGATGACGGCAGCACATCCAACATTGATGTGTCAGACAGCCCGCCATCGCGAGCAGGCTCGCTCCCACATTTGTATGTGGATACCTTTAAATGAAGCGTCTACTGGGTGCCTGCGCCCTGCTCGCTCTGCTGGCCGGTTGCGCCAGTAACGACGTCATCGACCCACACGGCTACGACAAGACCGGTACGGCGTCCTATTACGGCGCCAAACACCAAGGCAAACGCACTGCCAGCGGCGAGCGTTTCAACAAGAATTCCCTGACCGCCGCCCATCGCCAATTGCCGTTCGGCACGCGGGTGAAGGTCACCAATCTGAATAACGACAAGTCCTGCGTGGTCCGAATCAACGACCGCGGGCCGCACACCCGCGGGCGCCTGATTGATCTTTCACACGAGGCCGCCGAACAACTGGGTATGCTCCGTAGCGGCACCGCACGGGTTCGCGTGCAAGCCCTCGACGATTAACAGACGGAGCCCCGACCATTTTCGGACTTGCCGATTTACCCCTGATCAGCCTGATTGAGTTGCTCGGCGGCCTGCTGTTGCTGATCGCCGGTGCCGAACTGATGGTCCGTGGCGCCGTGCGCCTGGCGGCGCGCTTGCAGGTGCGGCCGCTGATCATCGGGCTGACCATCGTCGCCTTGGGCAGCAGCGCACCGCAGATGGCGGTCAGCCTGCAAGCCACCCTGGCGCAAAACGCCGACATCGCCGTCGGCAGCGTGATCGGCAGCAGCATCTTCAACATCCTCGTCACCTTGGGGCTTTCGGCGCTGATCATTCCGCTGCGGGTTTCACGGCAACTGGTGCGCCTGGATATTCCGCTGATGATCGGCGCCAGCCTGCTGGTGTTTGTATTGGCGTGGAATGAAGAGCTGACCCGCATGGACGGCATCGTTCTGCTGGCGGCCCTGGCGCTGTACCTGGGCTTGTTGCTGCGCCAGTCGCGGCACTCGACCCGTCCGCCCTCCCACGACGGAACCCCCCAGGCACCGTGGTTCAGCAGCGTGCTGATGATCGTCGCCGGACTGGCGATGCTGGTCTACGCCGGCCATTTGTTGCTGGGCGCCGCGGTGGCGGTTGCGACCGATCTGGGTCTGTCGGAGCGGGTCATCGGCCTGACCATCGTCGCCATCAGCACCTCCCTGCCGGAACTGGCCACCTCATTGATCGCGGCCTTGCGCGGTCAGCGGGACATTGCCGTGGGTAACGTGATAGGCAGCAACCTGTTCAACCTCCTGGGCGTACTCGGCCTGACCGCGCTTGTCGCCCCCTCGCCGCTGTCGGTCTCGCCCAATGCCCTGGATTTCGACCTGCCGGTGATGCTCGGTGTGGCGGTGCTGTGCCTGCCGCTGTTCTACACCGGTTACCGGGTGACCCGCGCCGAAGGTCTGCTGTTTTTGGGGTTGTATCTCGCTTACGGTCTGCACGTGGTGTCGTTCACCACCGGCATGCCCTTGGCCGGCAAGCTTGAACACTTGATGCTGTTTTTCGTCCTGCCGGCGCTGGTGGCGTTTCTGCTGTTCACATCGCTGCGCGCCTGGCGTCGCCAACACCACAAGAGGGAAATGCCATGACTGACAACAAAAAGCCTGGTGTAGAAGTCCGCCGCCAGGTGATGGGCGATGCGTTCGTCGACCGCGCACTGGGCAATGCCACTGAGTTCACCCAGCCGCTGCAGGACTTCGTCAATGAACACGCCTGGGGCGCCGTGTGGAACCGCGAAGGCCTGCCGCTGAAAACCCGCAGCCTGATCACCCTCGCCGCGCTGACGGCGTTGAAGTGCCCGCAGGAGTTGAAAGGCCACGTCCGCGGCGCGCTGAACAACGGCTGCACCGTGGAAGAGATTCGCGAGGCGTTGCTGCATTGTGCGGTGTATGCCGGTGTGCCGGCGGCGATTGATGCGTTTCGGGCGGCGCAGGAAGTGATCGACAGCTATCAGAAGCCTGAGTGAGTCTTCAAAAGTTGTGGTGACAGGACTGGCGCCTTCGCGGGCAAGCCTCGCTCCTACAGGGCGAGGCTTGCCAGCCCTGGACACCAGCGAAAATCCCGACGCTAGATCCACTCCCCCCACTGCAACAAAAAGATTCCGACATTGGTGGTGACCGCCGCCATCAACGTGGTGATCACGATGATCGCCGCCGCCAGTTCATGATTGCCGTTGGCCTGGCGGGCCATGACAAAACTGGCCGCGGCGGTCGGGCTGCCGAAGTACAGAAACAGAATCCCCAACTCAGCCCCGCGAAATCCCCAAAGCCATGCCCCCAACGTCGCCAACACTGGCAAGCCGATCATCTTCACCAGACTTGAGCTGAGCGCCATCTTGCCGCTTTTGCGCAATGCCGCCAGTGATAGCGTGCCGCCGATGCAGATCAACGCCAACGGCAACGTGGTTTGCGCCAGGTACTGGCCAGACGTTTCCAGCCATCCCGGCAAGCCGATCTTGAAATAGGCAAAGGGCGCCGCCGCCAACACGCTGATGATCAGCGGGTTGACCATCACGCTTTTGCAGATGCTCCACGGATCGGACTTGATCACCGGGCTGTACACCGCCAGCACAATGGTCGAGAGCGTGTTGTAAAACAGGATCACCAGCGCCGCGAGAATCGCCCCGAGAGAAATCCCGTAATCGCCGTACATGCTGGCCGCCAACGCAAGGCCGATGACTCCGTTGTTGCCGCGAAAAGCGCCTTGGGTATAAATCCCTCGATCTTCACGCGGGCACTTCCAGATCGCCCAGCCCCAGGCGATGGCAAAACACGCCAGGGTGGCCAGCGAGAAGTAGATCAGCAGCGCCGGTTGCAACGCGGCGTGCAGGTCGGCATGCAGGATGCCCAGAAACAGCAGCGCCGGCATGGTGACGTTGAACACCAGGGCCGACGCGGTGTGGATGAAGTTGTCGTTGATCCAGTCGATGCGCTTGAGCAACACCCCCAGAAACAGCATGGCAAACACCGGCGCGGTGATGTTCAGGGTTTCGAGGAAGATAGCCAGCATGCCGGGGGAACCTTGGGTGGGCGTCGTTAGGGGGCTAATGATAAGCGACTGGGGACCTTTGCGTGTGAGAGAACGATTTCGCTGACATGGTCACGTCCTGCACTGATTTTCTATAAATCCCACTGATTTCGAGCTGATATTTATGTGGACCGTTCGTCGCTACTGTCAGATCTGACAGTAGCCAATGCTTAGTCGTCGGGCACTTAATAATCCCGCAAATAAAACAAATTACAGGAGTAAAAAATATGTCAGTTAAATCAACAGGCGATAAATTTTCAGGCGCTTCAAAAACCGGTACTGTCTCAGAGAACAAGGAGGACTGGGAAAGAGAACCCCTCCAGTCTTTTTTGTTGCAACTACCCGTGCGATTCAGTAACAATTTAATCGTTACTGTCGAAGATCAACCGGACGATAAAACGTCAGGAATAGTAAAAGCTCCCGATGGGGCGGGCTTCGGCGATAAAAGTCTATATTTGCCAAGTGGTTCCAGATTGAAATTTTCATTTGGAAACTATGTGAATAGCCTGAGGTTCCAGATCAAGGCAGCTGGCGGCAATGAAAGTGGTACTGCCTATATTATTGCAATGAAGAAAGGAGAAGTCGTATACGGCGCCCCTATCAGTTCCGAAGACAAAGCGTTCGAAATTGCAGAAAAACCCTTTGATGAACTAGCGATCGTCGGCTTTTCTGGCAACTACTCCGTGACCGCTGGCGACGTTTATCTGGATAATCTGGCGTGGTCATTGGTTTAGTCTGAGGCATCCATAAAAAGCTAAAAGCACCGCATTAACACTTGATCGACAAGGTATTTAGGGTGCTGATCGAAAGCCATCCTCCATTGCTACAGACGATCAGTAATCGCTGTAGCGATGGAGAGGCGGCGCGCCTTATCTGCCGGTGAATTCTACTTGGGTGATCGCATTCCGAGTCGAATCCAGCATAGTTCACCCAGCGCTATCTCATGTTATCGGCGCCGGGTTGAACAGGGTGATGTCGTTATGCAGTTTGTGCTGCTCGGCCCACGTCTGCTTCTTGCCGCTCGCCACGTCCAGGTAGTAGTGGAACAACTCCCACCCAAGGTCTTCAATCGAAGCGCGTCCGGTCGCAATACGCCCGGCATCGATGTCGATCAGGTCCGGCCAGCGCTGTGCCAGTTCGGTCCGGGTCGATACCTTGACCACCGGCGCCATCGCCAAACCATAAGGCGTGCCGCGCCCGGTGGTGAACACATGCAGGTTCATCCCCGCCGCCAACTGCAACGTCCCGCAGACAAAATCACTGGCCGGGGTCGCGCAGAAGATCAGCCCTTTGCGCTTGAAGCGCTCGCCAGGGCCGAGCACGCCATTGATCGCACTGCTACCGGATTTGACGATCGAGCCCAAGGACTTTTCGACAATGTTCGACAACCCGCCCTTCTTGTTGCCCGGCGTGGTGTTGGCGCTGCGGTCCGCCTCACCCTTGGCCAGGTAACGGTCGTACCAGTCCATTTCCCGCACCAGCTCCTGAGCAACCTCCTCAGTTTCCGCGCGGGAGGTCAGCAGATAAATCGCGTCGCGCACCTCGGTGACTTCGGAAAACATCACCGTCGCGCCAGCGCGCAACAACAAATCAGAGGCATAACCCAGCGCAGGGTTGGCGGTGATGCCGGAAAACGCATCGCTGCCGCCGCACTGCATGCCCAGAATCAGCTCGGACGCCGGCACAGTTTCCCGGCGACGCTGATCGAGCTTCTTCAAACGGGTCTCGGCCAGCGCCATGATCTGCTCGATCATCTCAGTGAAACCGTGACTCGAATCCTGCAAGCGGTACAACCACGGCTCGCTCAAATCCACCGAGCTGTCGCCCTCGTGCATCACCTGCCCGGCCTGCAATTTCTCGCAGCCCAGGCTGATGACCAAGGCTTCGCCACCCAGGTTCGGGTTGCGCGCCAGATTGCGTACGGTGCGGATCGGGATGTACGCGTCAGTGGCAGTGATCGCCACCCCGCAGCCGTAGCTGTGGGTGAGCGCCACCACGTCATCGACGTTCGGGTACTTGGGCAGCAACTCATCCTTGATGCGCTTGACCGCATGGTCGAGCACGCCGGTCACGCACTGGACGGTCGTCGTAATCCCGAGAATATTGCGCGTGCCAACGGTACCGTCGGCGTTGCGATACCCCTCAAAGGTGTAACCGTCCAGCGGTGCCTGGGCCGCCGGTACTTCGGTGGACAGCGGCAGGCTGTCCAGCGGTGGCGCGGTGGGCATGCGCAGTTGATCTTCCTTGACCCAGCTGCCGCGCGGGATCGGCTGCAACGCATAGCCAATGGTCTGGCCGTAGCGAATCACCTGGCCGCCTTCGGGAATGTCCTCGAGGGTGACTTTATGGCTCTGCGGCACGAAGTCCACCGTCACCAGGCCATCTGGAAACTCGGTACCGGCCGGTACGCCTTGGTCGTTGACCACGATCACGACGTTGTCCCGCTCGTGCAGGCGGATGTAGCGCGGCGAGTCGGAATGTTCAATCAACTGCATGACGCCGCTCCTCAGGAATGCGCTTGAGACAATTTGTTATTGGTTTCAGGACCGCTGACTGGCGGCTCTTTCAGCACCACACGTTTGATCGGACCGACGATCACCAGGTAGCTGAACACTGCAACCAGTGCGTTGCAACCGACAAACACCAGCGCCCATTTGAACGAACCGGTGGAGCTGATGATGTAGCCGATCACGATCGGGGTGGTGATCGAAGCGATGTTGCCGAAGGTGTTGAACAGGCCACCGCTCAGGCCGGCAATCTGTTTCGGCGAGGTGTCGGACACCACCGCCCAACCCAGCGCACCCACGCCTTTGCCGAAGAAGGCCAGGGCCATGAAGCCGACGACCATCCACTCGACATCAACATAGTTGCACGCCACGATGCTGCTGGAGACCAGCAAACCCGCGATGATCGGTGCCTTGCGAGCGAAGGTCAGGGAATGGCCCTTGCGCAGCAGGTAATCGGAAATCACCCCGCCAAGCACCCCCCCGATAAAGCCGCAGATCGCCGGCAACGAAGCAATGAAACCGGCCTTGAGGATGGTCATGCCGCGTTCTTGCACCAGGTACACCGGGAACCAGGTCAGGAAGAAGTACGTGATGCCGTTGATGCAGTACTGGCCCAGATACACGCCGAGCATCATGCGGTTGGTCAGCAACTGGCGGATGTAGTCCCACTTCGGACCGTCGCCTTTTTTGCCTTTGCCTTTGTCCTGGTCCATGTCGACCATGCCGCCGTTGTCGGCGATGTGCTTGAACTCGGCGTCGTTGATCATCGGGTGCTGGCGCGGGCTGTAGATCACCTTCAGCCAGATCCCCGAGAAGATGATGCCGATCACGCCCATGACGATAAACACGTGCTGCCAGCCGAAGCTGTAGACGATCCAGCCCATCAGCGGTGCGAACAACACGGTGGCAAAGTACTGCGCCGAGTTGAAGATCGCCGAGGCCGTGCCGCGTTCAGCCGTCGGGAACCAGGCCGCGACGATACGGGCGTTACCCGGGAAGGATGGCGCTTCGGCCAGGCCCACCAGGAAGCGCAGCATGAACAGCGCAACCACTGCGGTGGACATGCCGAATTCGCCGACATAGCCCTGCAGAACGGTGAACAGCGACCAGGTGAAAATGCTTAGCGCGTAGATTTTTTTCGAACCGAAACGGTCCAGCAGCCAGCCACCGGGAATTTGCCCGGCCACGTAAGCCCAACCGAATGCAGAGAAGATGTAACCGAGGGTGACCGCGTCGATGCCGAGGTCTTTTTGCAGGCTGGAGCCCGCGATGGCGATAGTGGCCCGGTCGGCGTAGTTGATCGTGGTCACCAGGAAAAGCATGAGCAAAATCAAATAGCGGACGTGAGTCGGCTTGGTCGCTTGCATGTACATGTACTCCCACTGATTATTTTTATGCGCGGGTGAATCTTTGGTTTTTCTGTGGGAGCAAGCCTGCTCGCGATGGTGGTCAACGATGACGCGGGGCATCAGGTTTACCGCCGCGTCCTCAAGACCTTCGCGAGCAGGCTCGCTCCCACAGAGGGTGTTGCGTTACGAACCGATGTAGCTGGTCTTCACGACCGTGTAGAACTCTTGCGCGTAGCGACCTTGCTCGCGGGAACCATAGGATGAACCTTTACGCCCGCCGAATGGAACGTGGTAATCCACGCCCGCCGTCGGCAGGTTGACCATCACCATCCCGGCCTGGGAGTGGCGCTTGAAGTGGTTGGCGTACTTCAGCGACGTGGTGGCAATGCCCGCCGACAGACCGAATTCGGTGTCGTTGGCCATGGCCAGTGCGGCCTCGTAATCGGCGACGCGAACGATGTTCGCCACCGGGCCAAAGATCTCTTCACGGCTGATGCGCATCGCAGCTGTGCTGTCGGCAAACAGCGTTGGCGCGAGGTAGTAGCCTTCGGTGTCGCAAGTCACCAAGCCACCGCCGCTGACCAGACGAGCACCTTCGGACTGGCCAATGTCGATGTACTTCATGTCCTGTTCAAGCTGCGCTTGCGAGACGACCGGACCGATGTCGGTGCCGGTTTTCAACGCGTGACCGACCTTGATCGACTTCATGCGCTCGGCCATGGCTTCGACGAACTTGTCGTGAATCCCGGCGGTGACGATGAAGCGGCTCGACGCCGTGCAACGCTGACCGGTGGAATAGAACGCGCTCTGCACCGACAGCTCGACCGCTTGCTTCAGGTCGGCATCGTCGAGAATGATCTGCGGGTTCTTGCCACCCATTTCCAGCTGAACCTTGGCCTGACGCGAGACGCAGCTGACGGCGATCTGACGACCGACACCGACAGAACCGGTGAAGCTGATGCCGTCGACTTTCGGGCTCTGCACCAGCGCATCGCCAACCACGCGACCGCTGCCCATCACCAGGTTGAAGACGCCGGCCGGGAAGCCTGCGCGGGAGATGATTTCCGCCAGCGCCCAGGCGCAACCCGGCACCAGATCGGCCGGTTTCAGCACGACGCAGTTGCCGTAGGCCAGGGCCGGGGCGATTTTCCACGAAGGGATCGCGATCGGGAAGTTCCACGGGGTGATCAGGCCAACGACGCCCAAGGCTTCGCGAGTGACTTCGACGTTCACACCCGGGCGCACCGACGGCAAGTAGTCGCCGGACAGACGCAAACACTCACCGGCGAAAAATTTGAAAATGTTGCCGGCGCGGGTCACTTCGCCGATGGCTTCAGGCAGGGTCTTGCCCTCTTCCCGGGCCAGCAAGGTGCCAAGCTCTTCGCGGCGGGCGAGGATTTCGGTGCCGACTTTATCCAGTGAATCATGGCGAGCCTGAATGCCCGAAGTCGACCAGGCCGGAAACGCAGCGCGAGCGGCGTCGATGGCGGCGTGGACCTGGGCCAGATCAGCCTTGGCGTAGTCGCCGATGGTGTCGGTCAGTTCGGACGGGTTGATGTTGGCGCAGTAATCACTGCCCGCCACCCATTCACCGTTGATGTAGTTATCGAAACGCTTTGTATCAGCCACAACAATCTCCTCACGCAAAAGGCCGCTGATTGCTCAGCGGCCTTATTAATCGGGTGTGTTACTGCGCACCTTGCTTGTCGATCAGCGCGGCCAGAGCTTCGTACTCTTCTGGCAGCAGATCGGTCAGCGGTGCACGCACAGGACCTGCGTCATAACCGGCAATTTTTGCCCCGGCCTTGACGATGCTCACCGCGTAACCGGCTTTGCGGTTACGGATGTCCAGGTACGGCAGGAAGAAGTCGTCGATGATCTTGCCAACAGTGGCGTGATCTTCGCGGGCAATGGCGTGGTAAAAATCCATCGCCGTTTTCGGGATGAAGTTGAACACCGCCGAGGAGTAGACCGGTACGCCCAATGCCTTGTAAGCAGCGGCATAGACTTCAGCGGTCGGCAAACCGCCCAGGTAGCTGAAGCGATCACCGAGGCGGCGACGGATCGATACCATCAACTCGATATCGCCCAAGCCATCCTTGTAGCCGATCAGGTTCGGGCAGCGCTCGGCCAGGCGTTCCAGCAATGGCGCGGTCAGGCGGCAGACGTTGCGGTTGTAAACCACCACGCCGATGTTCACCGATTTGCACACGGCTTCAACGTGGGCGGCAACGCCGTCCTGGCTGGCTTCGGTCAGGTAGTGCGGCAGCAGCAACAAGCCTTTGGCGCCCAGGCGCTCGGCTTCCTGTGCGTATTCGATGGCCTGGCGAGTCGAACCGCCCACACCAGCCAGAATCGGCACGCTGTTTTCGCAGGTGTCGACGGCGGTCTTGATGATTTCCGAATATTCGCTGGCCGCCAGAGAGAAGAACTCACCGGTGCCGCCTGCGGCGAACAACGCCGTGGCGCCGTATGGGGCCAGCCATTCGAGACGCTTGATATAGCCCGCGCGATGGAAGTCGCCCTGAGCATTGAAATCGGTGACCGGGAAAGACAGCAGGCCAGAAGAGAGGATGGACTTCAGTTCTTGTGGATTCATTATTCGAACACCCTGGGTAGCAACGTTTGTGTGAGAAAAGCGTTCAGCCTGTGGCCGAGTTGTAGGTCATCGTACAACTTAAATAATAACCGTCAACTGCATTTCATCGTCGCGCCTGGAAATTTGTGTCGGAAGGGGATTTTCTTGACGTAGGAAATCTCTCACCTAAGCTCTGATTAGCTGTATATACATACAGCTATCTTGAAGCATACCGACGACATATCAAGGAGCCAGAAATGTCAGGTCTACACGCTCAACCGCAGGAAAAACCAGAACAGATCATCGCGAACCTGGACGATCTTTTTACTGAAGACGGTATCGCCGTCACCGCCAACAGTTCGCTTATGCTGAAGCTCGGCGAACATCACGACGCACCTCAAACAACTAACGCTACGCCTGGCAAAGCCTTGAAAGGCAAGCCACAGCTGAGGTTTGAGGGCGGCGAGCACACCGCCATCGGTGACGGTACGTTGCTGCGTTTTATCAAGGACGCGCCCGCTGTGCCCGCCTCGCAGGTAGCGCTGCATTTACCCAATGGACTGGCGCTGACTTACGGTCAGGTCATCGCTCTGGGCGGTGACTTTTATGGCATTCCCGATCAACCAGTCAGCGAAGGCGCCACGCCTGCCGACCGCGTCCAGCGCTTTACCAATGCCTTCAACTCGCTGGCGGTGCTGCCGGCGTCCAATGCCGAAGCCAAGCTGATCCTCGGCGTCATGCAGAAGGAAATCGCCGCCGTTAAACAGGCAATCAAAGACGGCAAACAGCCTCACGAGGCGTATGACGCACTCGGAGATACGTTGTCAGAAGAGTGGAACAGAATCACGGGCGGCGGCAGTTTCGTCTCGGCGCTGTTTCCCTTGGGGCGCTATCTGAAACTGGCCGCCAATAATGCTGACCACTTTGCCGAATGGGCGCTGCTGGCCTATATCTCCGGGCACACGGCAGCTCTGCAACAAGCGGTGAAGGCTCACAGCAGCAACGATGAAAAGCAGCTGGAACTGGCCTACGCGATGAATGCCTTTGCCGATCACTACCTGACCGACCTGTTTTCTGCCGGCCATTTGCGAGTACCGCGCAAACAGTTGGCTGCGGTGGTCACGCCCAGTGATCTGGGCTCACTGATTACCCGCTTCATGCACGACGAAGACAGCAAGTTCGGCCTCAATGTGCGCAACGGCACCGGCGATCACTGGCGTGGGTACGGCGACAAACGCTACTTCGACGCCATCGACAGCGCCAATCGTGTCCAGGTGAATCAGGCGGTGCAGGTGTCGGCGGATGAAGTGTTTGCGGCGTATCTCAGCGGCACCGTCACGGTTCCCGATAATTTTGGCGCCTTGAAAAAGACCCCGGATCTGCAAGCCGTATTGAATCCTGCGAACAACTTTTCACCGTTGTTCCGGGTTGAAGGCAGCAAGGTGCTGCGGCGCAAGGACGTCAACAACCTGAACGACACCGCCACCGTCGATGACTGGTGGGGCTGGAGTACTTACTTGCTGCTCAAGGATTACAACCCCACTGGCAACGTGGCTTGATAAGGAGATTGATGATGACGATTAAATTGAAACTGGAACTGGCTTCAGGGCAATCGCTGGAGGGTGCGCCGTTGGAGTTGTTGTCCAAGGGTGTGCCCATTGCCCGCGGAAATGTGGATAAGCAGGGGGGTGTGACCTTCGAGGTTAAATCGGCGAAGACTGAATTGGCGGTACGGGTGGATCGTTCAGTTCTGAAAACCGGCTGAGGCGATTGCCCCATCACGAGCAGGCTCGCACCCATTAGTCTTTGGTATTCCACTGATTAGATCCCAAATGGAAGCGAGCCTGCCTTTGAACGCAAATCTCGGGACAAGTAAACACACGACACAAAACACTGACCGTTCGTCTGAACTGTAAATTCTGACAGTAGCACGACATCAACTGCGGTGACTTAATCACCTCAGGAGTTAACGAACCGGCCCCTTAGAACGCTTATAAAAGAGCGTTTATCAAAATGGTTCGACTTATTGTTGAAGGACTTTATTCATGACAGTACAAAAGAACGACTTGGCGCCCCCAAAAGTTAAAAATGTTGAAGAAGGTGTTTTGAGCGTTAGCCAAATTATTGGATCAGTCTCAATAACAGTGGAACCCATCGCAGATGCGAACAAGGGGGATGAATTAGCATTTATTGTAAAAACCTCTACAGGCAAATCCATCGTGTATTCAGTGACTATAGAAATTCCATCAGATGCATACGGATACGGAGCCGAAAAAAACTTCTTCGAAACAGGTTTGGCAGAAGGCGCCAGTGTTGAAGTGCAATACACTGTGACAAGAGATGGGGGAGTGAGACACTCCCCTAAGGTGAAATTTAGGCTCGTACAATAAGAGACGCGGACAGTTCTGTTAATCAGATTACTGTCCGCTATGGCCACTGAGATCTTCTACAGCGCACGCACCACCTGATTAACCCGGCGCTTTGGAATATTGCGACTTATACAAAACTCAGCTATCGGCGATAAAAAGCATTAACGCTGCGCCTCAGCCTCTTCATGAGCATGGCGCAGCCGCTCCCGACTGTTCGTCAAATGCAAACGCATTGCCGCCCGCGCCGCATCCGAATCCTGGCGCGCAATCGCGTCGTAAATCTCTTCGTGTTCGCGGCTCAGGCGACTCATGCGCTGTTGATCGTCATGGGCTACGCGCGCGCTCCAGTGCGTAACGACCCCTGGTCGCAACTGTCATTTCTGACAGTAGCCAACATTAAAAGCATCTGATGAACTGATGTCGCGGATAAGTTATCGCAAAATTACTTTTTATATATGGAGATTCGCCATGAGCACTGTCGAACTAACAAAAGTGGAAAAACCTGTAAAATCGCCAGTATCACCAGAATTAGCCGCGCCCACCGCCCCTGGAACAGATGGAACTACCCTTTACATAAAGGACTTCGGAGAAATCCATCAATTTAGGTTTAATTTCGCCGTTCAATATACAGGTCAAACTGGCGGGCAAGAATGCATGTTCTTTATAAAATTTCAAGATGAGGGCGGTTACGAAATGCTCTGGCGAGGCGAATTTTCTATTACAGGCATGGAACAGCACATCAAAAAAATCACCACGTCTATATTCGATACCATTGTTAACAAAAGTACGGCTGAGTTTTGGTATGAGGTAGAAATTGACGGGATCAAAAAAGAATCACACCCCCTTCGTCTCATCGTGGTGCGTTAGCAAAAGCGCTACAAAAAAACTGGGTCCCACCAACCGCAACTCTCAGCGCTGCGCCTCAGCCTCTTCATGCGCGTGGCGCAGCCGCTCCCGACTGTTCGTCAAATGCAAACGCATTGCCGCCCGCGCCGCATCCGAATCCTGGCGCGCAATCGCGTCGTAAATCTCTTCGTGTTCGCGGCTCAGGCGACTCATGTAGTGCTGCTGATCATCATGGGCCAGGCGCGCGGAGTTCAGGCGGGTGCGCGGAATGATGCTGGTGCCCAGGTGGGTCATGATGTCGGTGAAGTAGCGGTTACCAGTCGACAGGGCGATTTGCAGGTGGAACTGGAAGTCGGACGCCACGGCATCACTGGCGTGGGCGGCGCTTTCATTCAAGGCGTCCAGCGCGGCGCGCATCAAGGCCAACTGTTCCGGGCTGCGGCGCTGTGCAGCGAGGCCGGCGGACTCCACTTCGAGGCTGATGCGCAGTTCCAGAATCGCCAATACGTCACGCAGGGTGACCACGGTCGCCGGGTCGATGCGAAAACCGCTCGGGCTCGGGGTGTCGAGCACGAAGGTGCCGATGCCGTGACGGGTTTCCACCTGGCCAGCGGCCTGCAAACGTGAAATTGCTTCGCGAACCACGGTTCGGCTGACGCCATGGGCATCCATGATCGCCGACTCGGTGGGCAATTTGTCGCCACGTTTGAGGTGGCCGTCGCGGATCTGCTCGGACAGCACCGTCACCAATTCCTGTGCGAGGCTGCGGCGCTTGCGAGGGAGGCGTGGTGCGTCGATCGGGTTTTCCATGGTGAACGTCTGTCTCGAAAATTGCGGCTGAAACCGCATCATAGCTCAACGCGGTTGTACGATCACCACCACCCACTTTTGTAAGAGCAACTGTGGCGCGGGGATTTATTCCGTTGGATGGCGCAGCCATCCCAAAACCCACAGCCTCGGTGCATCAGGTATGCCGAGTGCAGTGGTTTTACGACGGCTGCGACGCCGAACGGGGATAAATCCCCTCGCCACAAAAGCTCGTTCCCACACGGATTGTGGTGTTATGCGATCACGGTCTGGTCCACCAGATGACCATTTTCAATGCGCACATGCCGTGGGTGGAAACGCTTCAGACTGCTGCGATGCCCGACGCTGACGATGCTCAACCCCGGTATTTCATCGATCAAGGCCTGATACAGCGACGCCTCATCCTCTTCGTCCATCGCCGACGTCGCCTCGTCCATGTACAACCACTGTGGTGCATAGAGCAGCGCACGAGCGAAGGCCAGCCGTTGCTGTTCACCCGGCGACAGCATGCGCTGCCAGTGATTGGCCTCGTCCAGGCGCGCAACGAGGTGCGGCAAGCGGCAAGTTTCCAGCACATGCACATACCGTTCGTGCGGATAAGTCCCGCCGGCCTGTGGATAACTCAGTGCCTCGCGCAACGTGCCAATCGGCAGATACGGCTTTTGTGGCAGGAACAGGTAACGCGCCGTCGGCAGACGAATGCTGCCATGACCCGCCGGCCACAGGTGCCCCATCGCCCGCAGCAAGGTCGACTTGCCGCTGCCGGAACGACCGCTGAGCATGACGCGCTCGCCCTCCTCCACGGTCATGTCGGCGTTGGTCAGCAAGTGACGACCGTCGGCCAGATCGAGGCCCAGGTTGTGCACCTTCAAGGCTGCACCCGAATTCTGCACATCAATCGCCGGCGCTCGCTCTTCGTTGTCGGTCATCGCCTGGCGGAAACTCAGCAGACGATCACAGGTGGCTCGCCAAGCGGCCAAGTCCTGGTAGGCGCTGATGAACCAGCTGAAGTTCTCCTGCACGTTGCCGAACGCGGAGTTGATTTGCATCAGCTCGCCAAGCTCGATCTTGCCGGCGAAGTAACGCGGCGCGGCGACCATAAACGGGAAAATGATTGCGATCTGGCCATAACCGGAGGTGAAGAAGGTCAGGCGCTTGGACACTTTCATGATGTCCCAGAAGTTATGCCAGACCAGCCCGAAGCGCCCGCTCAGACGGCGGTTTTCATTGGGTTCGCCGTTGTACAGCGCGATGCTTTCCGCGTTCTCGCGAACCCGCACCATGGAAAAACGCAGGTCAGCTTCGAAGCGTTGTTGATTGTTGTTGAGGCCAATCAAACGACGGCCAATCAAGTGCGTCAGCCAGCTGCCGACGGCGGCATAAACCAGAGCGCACCAGAACATGTAGCCGGGGATGGTGAAACCGAACACTTCGATGCTGCCCGACACACCCCACAGAATGATCGAAAACGACACCAGACTGACGACGTTGCGGATCAGGCCCAGCCCCAGGCCCAGCGTATTGGAGGTGAAGCTATTGAGGTCTTCGGAAATCCGCTGGTCAGGGTTATCGGTGTAACCGCCCTGCTCCAGTTGGTAGTAGTTTTTATGACCGAGCCAACGGGCGAAGTGCTGCTCGGTGAGCCAGGCCCGCCAGCGAATCGTCAGCATCTGCGTCAGGTAGAGCCGATACACCGCACCGAGAATCGCCACCGCCGCGATCCCGCAGAAGTACAGAATCAGTTGCCAGAAAGCCGCTTCGTCCTTCTTTTGCAGGGCGTTGTAAAAATCCTTGTACCAACTGTTGACCCACACCGAAATCGCCACGCTGAACAGTGACAGCGCAATCACGGCGATCAGCAATGTCCAGGCCTTGCCCTTCTCTTCGCTGCGCCAATACGGCGTGGTCATCGCCCAGACTTTGCGAAAAAACTGCCCGCGCACAGCATCGTTGACCGCGGAATACTCAGCGTTCTGATTCATGGAAAAGGCTCGATAAAGAAAAGAACACACCCGAACCGATCATAGATGATCGGTTCGGGTTATCGCGAGGGCTGGCGTTAATCGTTCAGCGTCCGTTCAGCGGCGGACCGGACGCTTTTGCAGTTTGCGCTGCAGCGTGCGGCGGTGCATGCCCAAGGCGCGGGCAGTGGCGGAGATGTTGCCTTCGTGTTCGGTCAGTACGCGCTGGATGTGCTCCCATTGCAGGCGGTCCACCGACATCGGGTTTTCTGGCACCAGGGTGTCGAGGTCAGCATGCTCGGAAAGCAGCGCGGCCAGCACGTCGTCAGCGTCAGCCGGCTTGCAAAGATAGTTGCAAGCGCCGCGCTTGATGGCCTCGACGGCGGTGGCAATGCTCGAGTAGCCGGTGAGGATCACCACGCGCATTTCCGGGTCAAGTTCGAGCAGTTTGGGCAGCAACACCAGGCCTGAGTCGCCGTCCATTTTCAGGTCCAGCGCGGCGTAATCCGGGATGTCGGCCTGGGCGATGGTCAGCCCTTCTTCGGCGGAACCGGCGGTGCTAACGCGAAAACCACGGCGGGCCATGGCGCGGGCCATCACACGGGTAAAGGTTGCGTCGTCGTCTACCAGCAGCAAATGCGGCAGTTCTTCGCCTTCAACTTGGATCTCGTCACTCATGTTCGTCTCCTCGGGCGACACGGGGCAGGCGCAGCTCGGTGAGCGTGCCGCCTTCCTCATGACTGTAGAGTTTCACTGAGCCGCCGGCGCGTGTCACGCTGGCCTTGCTCAAAAACAGGCCGAGGCCGAAACCTTTGCCCTTGGTGGTAAAAAACGGCTTGCCAATCTGTTCGGCAATGGCCAGCGGCACGCCGGCGCCATGGTCGCGAATGCTGATGGTCAGGTCCTCGGCATTCCAGTCCAGCGTCACTTGCAGCCCTTCGGGGCACGCATCGGCGGCGTTGTTGAGCAAATTCAGCAAGGCTTGCGTCAGGTCTGGCGGCGGTGCCATGCGTGGCACCGTGCCCTGGCCCAGCCGTTGGAAACGGTAACTGGCTTCCGGGCGCATCAAGTGCCAGCGGTTCAGCGCTTCGTCGAGCCAGTCGGTGACGTCCTGCATTTCCACCGCCAGGCGTCGATTTGCCTCGGCGGCGCGCACCAGTTGCTGCAAGGTCTCTTTGCAGAGTTTGACCTGATCTTGCAACACGCTTAAATCATCCTGCAACAGCGGGTCGGGATGGTCCTGGCGCATTTCCTTGAGCAACACGCTCATGGTGGCCAACGGCGTGCCCAACTCATGGGCGGCGCCGGCCGCCTGGGTCGCGACGGCCAGCAATTGCTGGTCGCGCAGGCCTTCTTCACGACGGATGGCGCGCAGTTCTTCCTGGCGGCGCAGCTCTTCGGCCATGCGCGCGGCAAAGAAGGTAATGACGGCGGCGGCAAGGGCGAAACTCAGCCACATGCCGTAGATCTGCAGGTTTTCCCGGGCGATGGGGAAGGTTTCCAGCGGATAGAACCGTGCCAGCAACAACGTATAAAGCGCCAGCGCGATACCGGACAGAATCACCGAATAGCGCCACGGCAACGTCACGGCGGCGATGGTCAGCGGCACCAGGTAATAGGAAACGAACGGGTTGGTCGAACCGCCGGAGAAATACAGCAAGGCACTGTGGATAAACAGATCACAGGCCAGTTGCAGGGCATATTCCAGCTCGGTGACCGGCCACGAGGTGCGCAGGCGAACCGCCGTGAACGCGCACAGCAGCGTCGAACAGCCGAGGGTCATCGCCAGTTGCACCCACGGCAACGGCAGCAGATCGAACCAGTAGGCCAGGCCTACGGAACCAGCCTGAGCGGCGAGTACCAAGGTGCGGATGAAGGTCAGCCGCCAAAGGTTTTGGCGAGTGGCGGAAGTGATTTGAACGGGGGCGAGCATGAGCTCTCCTGATGAGCGCTCCAGGCGGATCGCACGGAGTATAACCAAGCACGGGGGCTGGCAGGCAAAAGTGCGGCAAACAGCCACATGGCAGGAAGTCCTGCTGCGTCTATAAGGACGCCTTCGCGGGCAAGCCTCGCTCCTACAGGAATGTGTCGTTCAAAGGATTGGCGTACGACACATTCCTGTAGGAGCGAGGCTTGCCCGCGAATGGCCTCGACACGGTCTCCCCCATTCCATCTGTATGGAAGTTGTAACTGTGCGAACCGGATCAATAAAGTTAGAGTCTGATGGTTTCACGCAGGCTCGGACCTTAACCCCTGCGCACCTCCAAGGAGTTTTCATGCACAGTTTCCGCCGCAGCGCCGCCCTTCTTGCCCTTAGCGTTGGCACCGTCGCCAGCCTCCCGGCCCTGGCCGCCGACGAACTTCATTACAACCAGATCGCCCTGCGTGCCGAAGTCAGCCAGGAAGTGGCCCGCGATCAGATGATCGTGACCCTCTACACCGAAGAACAGAACACCGACCCGGCCAAACTCGCCGCCGACGTCAGCACCACCATGAACAAAGCGCTGGCCCAGGCCAAACAAGTCAAGGAAGTCACCCTGCGCCAGGGCAGCCGCAACAGCTACCCGATCTACGACACCAAGGGCCAGAAAATCACCGGCTGGCGTGAACGCGCCGAACTGCGCATGGAAAGCTCCGACTTCGCCGCACTGTCGAAGCTGACCGGCGAACTGCTGACCGACCTGAAAATGGGTGGCATGGACTTCGCCATCGCCACGCCAACGCGCAAGGCCAGCGAAGATGCGCTGCTTAAAGAAGCTGTCACCGCCTTCAAGGCCCGCGCGCAGCTGGCAACCGATGCGTTGGGTGGCAAGGGTTACAAAATCGTCAGCCTGAACCTGAACAGCAACGGTTATCCACAGCCGTACATGCGTGGGCCGATGATGATGAAAGCGGCCGGCATGGATGGCGCTCCGGTGACGCCAGAGGTTGAGGCCGGCACCAGCCAGGTGAGCATGACGGCGGATGGCGCGATTGAAGTGTTGATGCCTTGATTCGATAACCCGTACACAGAAACGGCGGTCACTGAAGTGATCGCCGTTTTTTGTTGCCTGGCGGAAAGCCGGCAGGTTTGTCTGATGATTTTGTGGTGATTGATCCACCGTCATCGCGAGCAGGCTCACTCCCACATGGGATCAGAGTCGTACACAAAACCCATGTACACACTCGCCCCCAGTGGGAGCGAGTGTGCTCGCGAAGAACGATAACGCGGTCTACGCCGGATCGACGTTATCCAGCGCCCGATTCACTGCCAACTCCGCCAGCATGATGATCTGCTGAATCGCCAACACCGTATTGCGCTGCGGGCCGATCAGGTTTGCTGCGAAATCACTGGCCATGACACTGGCGGACGCCAATGACTCGCAAGCTTGTGCCAGGAGACTTTCGCTGTCCATGTCCGGGGCGACCATGAACATGGTGCTGGGACGGCGGGGTTTGGGGGCGTATTGATCGGGGGGATCGAGGTAATAATCGAGGGCGCGCTTTATGGCTTCGTGATCCTTGAGGAGCGTTTCGGCTTCGGTGGCTTCGGCAGTGGGGGTTGTGGGGTTGAAGGGTGGATCGGGGATTAACTTATCCATGGAAAAACTCCTACTTAAAATGGGAGCCATCCATCGTCGTTTCCACACGACAAATAGGTGGCGGCTGCACGCAGGGTGGAAATACCGGTTAGTAGGACCCGGCCAGACCGAAGTCTGCCCACGCACAGCCGCCATGACGCAGTTTGCAGACGAACGAAGACGTCGGCAATAAATACGATGGTCCAGCTATGCGGCTACTAAGGGATCCAGGTTTCCACGCCCGGTCGCTGAAATTGCAGCGACGACCAAAGGTTAGAAGGACTGCTTCCTACCCGGCAACCTGAAAAATGCGTGGGAAATCGCTGTGTTTTTTACACATCTTTCAACACACAAAAATGAAACGCGGAGCCTCCCGGGCGGCATTCCCACGCGGAGCATGGGAACGATCAATCGGGAGCAACAGAAAGAGACAGGTCGGCTGTCAGGCCGCCTTCGCGGGCAAGCCTCGCTCCTACAGAGGACCGGGGTCATCTGGAAGCAAGGATCGGCAAACAGGCTCGTCGCCAACACTTGACCTATGCATATCCGTCATAAAAAGCTCAGGGATAAGACGCTCAACACGTGGAAAACAGCCAATAGTGCTACCGCAAGCAGCAGACAGGTTGCACCCTCGGTACTACCCACCACTCCGACGTAGCCTCCATCACCTCCCGGATCCAAATCATCCCCACAGATGTCCACTGCCAGACAGTAACGCAACAATCTGCCCCCACAGACACAACAACCCTTTAAACAACAAACACCTACCCACCCAACTACAACTCAATCTCATTCACGCCCACACCTCTCATCCACGCCTCTCAAAGATGGGTATAAATAAGTAACACCTCGCTCCAACCGGGTGCGAAAGTCTTGCCGATTGCCCCGTCGCGGTGCGCCAGATGCACCGAAAAAACCCTGCGCAAACGGTCAAATGCGCATGAATTTATACATATGCGACATTAAGGTACGTTCGTGCCACCGTTTAACGCCTGTGGTCGCTCCGGATCTTGCAATGGGTATGGCCCCTGCATAAGTATCCGCAGGCACGGCTCACGAGGTCGTCCTCTAATTCCAAAAATGACAACAAATCATGAGGCCAACATGCTTAAACACGCGGTCATTCCGTTTTTAGTCGGCGCAGGCTTGTTAGCCTCCGCACCTTTCGCATCCGCTGCGACTAACCTGGTGTTCTGCTCCGAAGGCAGCCCGGCCGGTTTCGACCCAGGCCAGTACACCACCGGAACCGACTTCGACGCCTCTGCAGAAACCATGTTCAACCGCCTGACCCAGTTCGAGCGCGGCGGCACCGCCGTGATTCCTGGTCTGGCAACCAAGTGGGACATCTCCGATGATGGCCTGACTTACACCTTCCACCTGCGTGAAGGCGTGAAGTTCCACACCACCCCGTATTTCAAGCCGACTCGTGAGTTCAACGCCGACGACGTGCTGTTCACCTTCAATCGGATGATTGACAAGAACGACCCGTTCCGCAAAGCGTACCCGACCGAATTCCCGTACTTCACCGACATGGGGATGGATACCAACATCACCAAGATCGATAAAGTCGACGACCACACCGTCAAGTTCACCCTTAAAGAAGTTGATGCCGCGTTCATCCAGAACATGGCCATGAGCTTCGCCTCCGTCCAGTCCGCCGAGTACGCTGCCCAGCTGCTCAAGGAAGGCAAGGCCGCCGACATCAACCAGAAGCCGGTCGGCACCGGTCCGTTCGTATTCAAGAGCTACCAGAAAGATTCCAACATCCGCTACACCGGGAACAAGGACTACTGGAAGCCTGACGACGTCAAGATCGACAACCTGATCTTCGCCATCACCACCGACCCGTCGGTGCGTATTCAGAAGCTGAAGAAGAACGAGTGCCAGATCACTCTGTTCCCACGTCCGGCCGACCTGAAGGCGCTGCAAGAAGACAAGACCTTGAAGGTGCCTAACCAGGCTGGTTTCAACCTGGGTTACATCGCCTACAACGTGATGGACAAGATCAAGGGCAGCGATCAGCCGAACCCGATGGCTCAGTTGAAAGTGCGTCAGGCACTGGACATGGCTGTCAACAAGCAGCAGATCATCGACTCCGTTTATCAGGGTGCTGGTCAACTGGCCGTCAACGCCATGCCGCCAACCCAGTGGTCTTACGACACCACCATCAAGGATGCGCCGTACAACCCTGAGAAAGCCAAAGAGCTGCTCAAGGAAGCCGGCGTCAAGGAAGGCACCGAGATCAACCTGTGGGCGATGCCGGTACAGCGTCCGTACAACCCGAACGCCAAACTGATGGCTGAAATGCTGCAGTCCGACTGGGCCAAGATCGGTATCAAGGCCAAGATCGTGACCTACGAGTGGGGCGAGTACATCAAGCGCTCCAAAGGCGGCGAAAACGGCGCGATGCTGATTGGCTGGAGCGGCGACAACGGTGACCCGGACAACTGGCTGAACGTGCTGTTCGGCTGCGACTCGCTGCAGGGCAACAACTTCTCCAAGTGGTGCGACAAGAAGTTCGACGGCATCGTCAAAGAGGCCAAGCGCACGACCGATCAGGGCAAGCGCACCGAACTGTACAAACAGGCGCAACACGTCCTCAAAGACGCTGTTCCAATGACACCTATCGCTCACTCGACGGTGTTCCAACCCATGCGCGACAACGTGCAGGACTTCAAGATCAGCCCGTTTGGCTTGAACTCCTTCTACGGCGTCAGCGTCAGCAAATAAGGTTTTGCAACGGCGACGTATTTAACGTCGCCGTTGTTTTATCTGCCGAGAAAGTAGGAAAACGCCTACATCCAATTCCGTCACGGATGACCATCGTGATGTCGGATGCGTTGCCTTTTCCCACAAGTCTTTCGGACTCTACGCATTTACTGCCGGACCCACGGCTCATACCGTCGGGATCTGACCAGTTCATGCGTGGGCTCTCGGTTTTGCTGCATGGCATGGTTTGAACTCAGTGATGCCTCCACGTCCGCGGACGGGACGGCGGTTCATTGAAGACACTTAGAGAACAAGAAAAGGGAGCGTCATGCGCCATACCTTGGTTTTATCCGCATTGCTGGGTACCGGCCTGTTGGCCGCCACTTCCATCAGCCAGGCCGCCAATAACAGCCTGGTGTTCTGCTCCGAAGGCAGCCCGGCTGGCTTCGACACTGCGCAGTACACGACATCGACCGACAACGATGCCGCCGAGCCGTTGTACAACCGATTGGCAGAGTTTGAAAAAGGCGCCACCAACGTCGTACCCGGCCTGGCCACTCGCTGGGATATTTCCGAGGACGGCCTCAAGTACACCTTTCACCTACGCGAAGGTGTGAAATTTCACACGACCAAGTACTTCACGCCGACCCGTGATTTCAACGCCGATGACGTGCTGTTCACGTTCAATCGCATGCTCGATCCGCAGCAACCTTTCCGTAAGGCTTATCCGACCGAGTTCCCGTATTTCAACGGGATGAGCCTGAACAAGAACATCGCCAAGGTCGAGAAGACCGGGCCGCTGACCGTGGTCATGACGCTCAACAGCGTCGACGCCGCGTTCATCCAGAACATCGCCATGAGCTTCGCCGCTATTCTGTCCGCCGAATACGCCGACAAACTGCTGGCCGAAGGCAAGCCGAGCGACATCAACCAGAAGCCGATCGGCACTGGCCCGTTCGCCTTCAAGAGCTACCAGAAAGATTCCAACATCCGCTACACCGGCAACAAGCAGTACTGGGACCCGAGCCGGGTCAAGCTCGACAACCTGATCTTCTCGATCAACACCGACGCGTCGGTGCGGGTGCAGAAGCTCAAGGCCAATGAGTGCCAGATCACATTGAGCCCGCGCCCCGCCGACGTTCCCGCGTTGAAGAACGACCCGGCACTCAAGCTCATCGAGAAGCCCGGCTTCAACCTGGGCTACATCGCCTACAACGTGCGCCACAAGCCTTTCGACCAGCTCGAAGTGCGTCAGGCGCTGGACATGGCGGTGAACAAGCAGGGCATTCTCAACGCCGTTTACCAAGGCGCCGGTCAATTGGCCGTCAACGCCATGCCGCCGACCCAATGGTCCTACGACGACACGATCAAGGACGTTGCCTACAACCCGGAAAAAGCCAAGGAACTGCTCAAGGCTGCCGGCGTGAAAGAAGGCACCGAAATCACCTTGTGGGCGATGCCCGTTCAGCGCCCTTACAACCCGAACGCCAAGTTGATGGCCGAAATGCTCCAGGCTGACTGGGCAAAAATCGGCCTCAAAGTGAAGATCGTCAGCTATGAATGGGGCGAGTACATCAAGCGCACCAAGAATGGCGAACACGACGTCAGCCTGATTGGCTGGACCGGCGACAATGGGGACCCGGACAACTGGCTCGGCACGCTTTACAGCTGCGACGCCATTGGTGGCAACAACTACTCCATGTGGTGCGATCCGGCTTACGACAAGTTCATCAAGCAGGCCAAGGTCGTCACCGACCGCGACCAGCGCACCGTGCTCTACAAACAGGCGCAGCACTACCTCAAGCAACAAGTGCCGATCACGCCTATCGCCCATTCGACGGTTAACCAGCCGTTGAGCGCCAAAATCGAAGGATTCAAGGTGAGTCCATTCGGTCGTAACGTGTTCTCGGGCGTCAGTATCGACCAATAACCGATTAGCCAGAACGCTGGGGGCGCATTGCGCCCTCACGCAAACGTATTGCCGTAATTCGCCAATCCGGCATAAAGCAAACGTTTGCGAAGCCTTGTATGAGTTTTAAACCAAATAGCCGGATCACCAAAAAAGACCGGCATTAAAAAAAAGAAAGTAAGGAGCTTCACCCATGAAACTGAGCAGCACCGCGTTATTGGCCCTGGCCATCAGCAGCGTAACCGCCTCGGCTTACGCAGAAACCCAAAGCCAGGCTTTCACTCCGGTTACCGTGAAAGAGAAAAGCGCCCAAAGCGAAGCCACCGGCTTTGTGGAAGGCCAATCGATCACCGGTTCCACGCGTAACTGGTATGCGAATGAGTCGTTCAAGCGGGGCGCGACGCTCAACTATCGTAAAAATGGTGAGACTCGTACGACTGACCGTCGAATCAACTGGGTTCAAGGCACGATCATCAAGTACAACTCGGGCTTCACCGAGGGTACTGTCGGTTTCAGCACCGAAGTGGCGGCGTACAACGCCATTGCTCTGGACCGCGATCGCAAAGACCTCGCATCCGGTAACGGTGGTGCTCCCGAGCCAGGTCGTGGCGGCCGTGGCAACAACCGTACTTTGACTGAAAATGGCGGTGACGCTGTTGATCAGTGGAGCAAACTGGGCCTGGCCAACGTCAAGGCGCGTTTCTCCAATACCACACTGACTGCCGGTCGCCAGAACTTCAGCAGCCCGCAAGTAGATGTCATCGGCAACCGTCCACTGCCTTCGAGCTTCGAGGGTGTCAGTCTGCACAGCGAAGAGTTGGAAAACCTGACTTTCGACATCGCCACCTTTGACCGTAACTCGCCGCGTACCGAACAGAGCCAGCGCAAATTCCGTTCCGAATACGGCGACGGTACCGCTGAAGCCGATCACGTCAACACCGCCGGTATCACCTACACGCCGTTCGCCAGCCTGACCACCAGCCTGTGGGGCACCCAGGCCGAAGACCTGTGGAACCAGTACTACTTCGGCGCCACCCACGTTCTGGGTGACAGCTCGGTACTGAGCCTGACCACCGGCCTGAATTACTACAAAACCGTCGACGAAGGCAAAAAGCTGCTGGGCGAAATCGACAACGACACCTACTCCCTGTCGTTGGGCCTGACTCACCAGGCCCACAGCCTGACCTTCTCGTACCAGGAAGTGAACGGTAACGAGTACTTCGACTACCTGCACGAAACCAACGGCATCTACCTGGCCAACTCCCTGCTGTCGGACTTCAACGGCCCGAACGAGAAATCCTTCCAGATCGCCTACGGCCTGAACATGGCTGAATACGGCATTCCAGGCCTGAAGTTCAACATCTACCAGGCTCGCGGCTGGGGCATCGACGGTACTCACTATGCCGGCGGCGGTTACGACGGCGTGCAGTCGATGGACGGCGAAACCCACTATGAATACGGCATTGGTACTTCGTACGCCGTACAGAGCGGCCCGCTCAAGGCCACGGCTATCCGCGCGACCTACACCGCTCACCGCGCCAGTGATAACCAGGCGGATGGCAGCCTCAACGAGTTCCGTCTCGTGACCACCATCCCGTTCAACATTCTGTAATACACCTGCCGAACGGCTGATTCAGTGACGAATCGGCCGTTCGGCTTTTGTCCTTTAACCGATTGCAGAGGGTTCTTGATGAAAATGCTTCCCCTACGTGCGGCCATTGCAGCCGCGTTGCTGAGTGTCGCTGTTGGCGTCTCGGCCAAACCCCTGGTGGTCTGCACCGAAGCCAGTCCGGAAGGCTTCGACATGGTCCAGTACACGACTGCAGTCACAGCCGATGCGGTGGCCGAAACCATCTTCAATCGTCTGGCCGACTTCAAGCCCGGCACCACTGAAGTGATTCCGGCACTGGCCGACTCCTGGGAGATCAGCGAGGACGGTCTGACCTACACGTTCCACCTGCGTAAAGGCGTCAAGTTTCACACCACCGAATACTTCAAGCCGACCCGCGACATGAACGCCGACGACGTAGTCTGGAGTTTCCAGCGTCAGCTGGACCCGAACCACCCATGGCACAAACTGTCGAGCGTGGGCTTCCCGTACTTTGAAAGCATGGGCTTCAAGGAACTGCTGAAAAGCGTCGAGAAAGTTGACGACAACACCGTCAAATTCACCCTGACCCGTCGCGAAGCGCCGTTCCTGGCGGACGTCGCCATGGCCTTCTCCTCGATCTACTCAGCTGAGTACGCCGACCAGTTGCTCAAGGCCAACAAGACCGGCGACCTGAACAACAAACCGGTCGGCACCGGCCCGTTCGTGTTCCAGCGCTACAACAAAGATGCGCAGGTTCGCTTCAAGGCCAACCCGGACTACTTCCGTGGCAAGCCACCGGCTGATGCGCTGATCCTGGCCATCGCCACCGATAACAACGTGCGCCTGCAAAAGCTCAAGGCCAACGAGTGCCAGGTCGCGCTGTATCCGAAACCGGATGACATCCCGAGCATCAAGAAAGACACCAACCTGAAGGTTGATGAGATGAACGCGATGACCGTTTCCTACATCGCCATGAACACCTCGCACAAATACATGAGCGATGTGCGTGTGCGTAAGGCCATCGACATCGCGTTCGACAAGGCGGCTTATGTCAACGCGCTGTTCGGCAAAGGCAACGCAACAGTGGCGGTCAACCCGTACCCGGACACCCTGCTGGGTTACAACCACGAGCTGAAAAACCCGCCACGTGATCTGGACAAGGCTCGTGCCCTGCTCAAGGAAGCGGGCGTGCCGGAGGGCACTGTTTTCACGCTGTTCACCCGTAACGGCGGCGGGCCGACCAACCCGAACCCGATGCTCGGTGCGCAGATGATGCAGGCTGACCTGGCCCAGGTCGGGATCAAGGTCGACATTCGCGTCATGGAATGGGGCGAAATGCTCAAACGCGCCAAAAACGGCGAGCACGACATGGTTTCCGCCGGATGGGCGGGCGACAACGGCGACCCGGACAACTTCCTGACGCCTAATCTGAGTTGCGAAGCCGCCAAGAACGGCGAAAACTACGCGCGCTGGTGCAATGAGAAATTCCAGACCCTGATTGACCAGGCACGGGCTAAAGTGAACCCGGCGGAACGTGCAGCGCTCTACGAGCAAGCCCAGGAGGTTTTCAATCAGGACCAGCCATGGATCAACATGGCGCACACCCGTATGTTTACCGCAATGCGCAACAACGTAGAGGGCTATCACATTAGCCCCCTCACCACTAATAACTTCGCCACCACCCAGGTGAAGTAGATAAGAAACTACCGGCATTCCTGACCCAGGAATGCCGGGCACGCCTAACCGGCTGATGAGGTACCACACAAGATGTTTAGTTTTATTGCCCGCCGATTGGGGTTATTGATCCCCACATTCTTCGGCATCACCTTGCTGACTTTCGCGTTGATTCGCATGATTCCTGGCGACCCCGTGGAAGTGATGATGGGCGAACGTCGGGTCGACCCCGAAATGCACGCTCAGGCAATGGAACGCCTTGGCCTGAACAAACCGCTGTATGCCCAGTACCTGGACTACATCGGCAAGTTGGCCCACGGCGACCTTGGCGAATCCCTGCGTACCCGTGAAAGTGTCTGGACCGAGTTCAGCTCTCTATTCCCCGCGACCCTGGAACTGTCCATGGCCGCGCTGTTGTTCGCCGGCATCCTGGGCCTCCTGGCCGGGGTGATCGCGGCACTCAAGCGAGGATCCCTGTTCGACCATGGGGTGATGGGCATCTCCCTGGCGGGATACTCGATGCCGATCTTCTGGTGGGGCCTGATCCTGATCATGTTCTTCTCGGTATCCCTGGGCTGGACCCCGGTGTCCGGGCGGATCGACCTGCTCTATGACATCGAGCCGCGGACCGGCTTCATGCTGATCGACACGCTGCTGGCCGATGACGTCGGTGCGTTCTTTGATGCCCTGCATCACCTGATCCTGCCGGCCATCGTGCTCGGCACCATCCCGCTGGCGGTGATTGCGCGGATGACCCGTTCGTCGATGCTCGAAGTACTGCGTGAAGACTACATCCGTACCGCCCGCGCCAAAGGCCTGTCGCCGTCGCGCGTGGTCTTTGTTCACGGCCTGCGCAACGCGCTGATTCCGGTACTGACCGTAGTCGGCCTGCAAGTCGGCACATTGCTGGCCGGTGCGGTTCTGACCGAAACCATCTTCTCCTGGCCCGGCATCGGCAAATGGCTGATCGAAGCCATTGGCGCACGGGACTATCCCGTGGTGCAGAACGGCATCCTGTTAATCGCCTGCCTGGTGATTCTGGTGAACTTCGTCGTGGACGTCCTCTACGGCTTTGCCAACCCACGCATTCGTCACCAGCGCTGAGATCATCATGACCATGACCACTCCAGCTTCAACTCAAAATCAAGCGGTAACAGTCGATCAAAGCCTGCTGTACCCGTCCCCGTACAAAGAATTCTGGCAAGCGTTTTCCAAGAACAAAGGCGCCGTTGCCGGCCTGATGTTCATGCTGCTGGTGATTTTCTGCGCGATTTTCGCGCCGTGGGTTGCTCCGCATAACCCGAGCGAGCAATACCGTGACTTCCTGTTGACCCCGCCGTCCTGGCTGGAGGGCGGGCAGATCCAGTTCCTGCTCGGCACCGATGAACTGGGTCGCGACCTGCTGTCGCGCCTGATCAACGGTTCGCGCCTGTCCCTGCTGATCGGCTTGTCGTCGGTGGTGATGTCGCTGATTCCGGGCATCCTTCTGGGCCTGTTCGCCGGCTTCTTCCCGAAACTGCTCGGCCCGACCATCATGCGTCTGATGGACATCATGCTGGCCCTGCCGTCCCTGCTGCTGGCGGTGGCGATTGTCGCCATCCTCGGCCCTGGCTTGATCAACACCATTATTGCCATCGCCGTGGTTTCGTTGCCGTCCTATGTTCGTCTGACCCGCGCTGCGGTGATGGGCGAATTGAACCGCGACTATGTGACCGCCGCGCGTCTGGCCGGTGCCGGTCTGCCACGCCTGATGTTCGTCACCGTGCTGCCCAACTGCATGGCGCCGCTGATCGTTCAGGCCACCCTGAGTTTCTCTTCGGCGATTCTCGATGCCGCGGCACTGGGCTTCCTCGGCCTTGGCGTACAACCGCCAACCCCTGAGTGGGGCACCATGCTGGCTTCGGCTCGCGACTACATCGAACGCGCCTGGTGGGTGGTAAGTCTGCCTGGTTTGACCATTTTGCTCAGCGTGCTGGCAATCAACTTGATGGGCGACGGTCTGCGCGATGCGCTGGACCCGAAACTCAAGAACGCCGCCTGAGGAGATTCAAATGTCACTGTTAGAAATCAAGAATCTCAACGTTCGCTTCGGCGACAAGAACGCGGTTCCGGTGGTCGACGGGCTCGACATTACCGTGGACAAGGGCGAAGTCCTGGCCATCGTTGGCGAGTCGGGTTCCGGTAAATCCGTGACCATGATGGCGCTGATGGGCTTGATCGAGCACCCGGGGATCGTCACCGCCGACGCGCTGAATTTCGACGGCAAGAACATGCTCAAGCTCAGCAACCGTCAGCGTCGGCAAATCGTCGGCAAAGACCTGGCCATGGTCTTCCAGGACCCGATGACCGCGCTGAACCCGAGCTACACCGTCGGCTTCCAGATTGAAGAAGTGCTGCGCCTGCACTTGAAAATGTCCGGCAAGCAGGCCCGCGCACGCGCCATCGAACTGCTGGAAAAAGTGGAAATCCCGGGTGCCGCCAGTCGTATGGACGCCTACCCGCATCAGCTTTCCGGCGGTATGAGCCAGCGTGTTGCAATCGCCATGGCGATTGCCGGCGAACCGAAACTGCTGATCGCCGACGAACCGACCACGGCATTGGACGTAACGATCCAGGCACAGATCATGGACCTGCTGCTGGCGTTGCAGAAAGAGCAGAACATGGGCCTGGTGCTGATCACTCACGACCTCGCGGTCGTGGCCGAAACCGCTCAGCGTGTGTGCGTGATGTACGCCGGCCAGGCGGTTGAAGTGGGTCAGGTTCCTCAGTTGTTCGACATTCCGGCACACCCTTACAGCGAAGCGCTGCTCAAGGCGATTCCGGAACACAGCCTGGGTGCCACGCGCCTGGCCACGTTGCCGGGCATCGTTCCCGGTCGCTATGACCGTCCGCAGGGTTGCCTGCTGTCGCCACGCTGCCCGTATGTGCAAGACAGCTGCCGCGCCCAGCGTCCGGCCCTCGACCCGAAAAGCAACAGCCTCGCCCGCTGCTTCTACCCGCTGAATCAGGAGGTGGCGTAATGGCCGTCGTACTTACCGCCCGCGACCTGACCCGTCACTACGAAGTGTCCCGTGGCCTGTTCAAGGGCCATGCGACCGTGCGCGCCCTGAACGGTGTGTCGTTCGAACTGGAAGCCGGCAAGACCCTCGCCGTTGTAGGTGAGTCGGGCTGCGGCAAATCCACCCTGGCCCGCGCCCTGACGCTGATCGAAGAGCCCTCCTCCGGCTCCTTGAAAATCGCCGGGCAGGAAGTCGCCGGCGCCGACAAGGCTCAGCGCAAACAACTGCGCAAAGACGTGCAGATGGTGTTCCAGAGCCCTTACGCCTCGTTGAACCCTCGGCAGAAAGTCGGTGATCAACTCGCCGAGCCGCTGCTGATCAACACCAGCCTGAGCGCCTCGGAACGTCGCGAGAAAGTACAGGCGATGATGAAGCAGGTAGGCTTGCGTCCTGAGCACTATCAGCGTTATCCGCACATGTTCTCCGGCGGTCAGCGCCAGCGGATCGCCCTCGCTCGCGCGATGATGCTGCAACCGAAAGTGCTGGTCGCGGACGAACCGACCTCGGCGCTGGACGTATCGATTCAGGCGCAGGTGCTCAACCTGTTCATGGATTTGCAGCAAGAGTTCAACACCGCCTACGTGTTCATCTCCCACAACCTGGCAGTGGTGCAACACGTCGCCGATGACGTGATGGTGATGTACCTCGGCCGCCCGGTGGAAATGGGTCCGAAGAACGACATCTACGAGCGTCCTCTGCACCCGTACACCCAGGCGCTGCTGTCGGCCACCCCGACCATTCACCCGGACCCGAACAAGCCGAAGATCAAGATCGTCGGCGAACTGCCCAACCCGCTGAACCCGCCGTCCGGCTGCGCATTCCACAAGCGCTGCCCTTACGCGACCGAGCGCTGCAGCACCGAAGAGCCGGCCCTGCGCCTGCTCGACAGCCGTCAGGTGGCTTGCCACTACGCCGAGCAGTTCCTCGACGGCGCGGCATAAAAAAATGTGGGAGCGAGCCTGCTCGCGAAGGCGTTAACCCGGTCAACATCAATGTCGACTGACACGCCGCTTTCGCGAGCAGGCTCGCTCCCACAGCAATAGGTGAGCTGTTCAATAACCCCTTCTGCCCCGGCTGCGCATCAGCCGGGACAGAAGGGGTTTTCATTTGCCTGCGGTTTATGTCTGGCTGTCGCCTTCATCATCGCTGTCCGGTTCATCAGTGGTCGAATCATCGTCGTCCGCACTGCCGCCCTGCCCTTGGTCGCCTGGCTCCGACTCGGACGCGGCGATCATCAGCCCAGTGTGCGTCACCTGCCCACTCGAAGCCTGCTCACGATGGTCCGGGCATTCCGCCCAGGCCGCTGACATGCCAACCAACAGCAGTACCCAAACTTTCAGCAACAACACAATGCGTTGAAAAATGCTCATGGCTGATTCCATCCTTATCGCAGGTGAAACGTGGTGGCCCGACGGCACTGGTAGACATCCGGTCCCGATGGGGCAGGTTGGGTTCTCCAGATAGGACTCTAACGATGCGCGGGAAATGCAGTGGGTGGGGAGAACGGATTTGAATAATGCCTATAACCAGATCAGCTAAATTACGCGAGCTATCTTCGAGTTGCCTGGCAAACCAGTGGCATGGACAAGATCGCCAAGGCCGCACACCCAAGCCAGACACTATGCCCACCAAAGTGGCCATAAAGGTGGCCTCCAAGCGTCGGAGAAAGCAGCACACTCGCGCTCCAACACATTGAGAAAAGACCAAAGTAGTGCCCGCTTTTTCCCGCTTGTGCGCGCTTCATGACCATCACGTTCAAAGTAGGCATGAAGAGAATTTCGCCAAGCGTCCAGATAGCGGTCGAGAGGCAGAGATAAAACACACCGGCGCCCAAGGGCAACATGCCAAGCCCGCAGGCCAGCAAAATGCTGCCTGCCAGCAGCCGCCAGCGTGCGCTCCATCGCTCGCTCCAATGAGATATCGGGATTTGCAGTACCACCACCAGCACTGCGTTGAGCGCAAATTGCCAACCAATGACTTCAGCACCCAACCGATAGTAATCAAGTAAATAGTTGCCCAACATGCTGTAGACCGGCTCAAAGGCAAGACCGAGCAAGACTGAGGCCCCCAACAGCCAGAGGAAAGGCTTGTCGCGATACGGTACGCAAGAACCTGAAGCCCCCTCAGAGTCCTCATCCTGCCTCAGAATATCTCGCTGATGTGTCGCCCGAACAAACCAGACCAAGGCCAGCAGAGACATGGCGGCACTGAGAAAAAATACCCAACGAAAATCCGTCTGCGCCAGGACGCCACCCACCACTCCGGCAACTGCCATGCCCAAATTGCTGGCAACACGGTTCAATGACTGCGAGCGAGTCCGCTGTGCAACCTCGCAATACTCCATGATCAACCGCTGATGAAGGGTGCGAATCGCACCATCAAGTACCCCGCTAAACAGAAGCAGACCTGCCAACAAAAGCACATCTGTAACCAGTCCCAACAAGACCAAAATCCACGCTGAAACAAAAAACAGCGCGGCAGTGAGTCGAGCCGTCGGGAAATGCTCACTCAGCAGTCCTCCCCCCATCGACCCTATCAACAAGCCGGCTCCGTACCCGGACAACAACCATCCAACGGTTTCAATCGGCAACGCCAACGCCTGACGCAGGTACAACGCCATGAACAGCTTCACCATGGCGCTCAAACGGCTGATAAAAATCAACGCAGCAAGCACCCAGGCCATTGGGCAGAAATAGCCACTGAGCCGAATCGGGTAAATGTACCGATCAGTCATCCCATTGATCCAGGTTGCGCCTTACTTCGCTTTGGATGCCCTTTGAAGCGAAAGGAATATCCGAGCGAACCTCATGCTCTGCATCAAAAAAATATTGCGCTTGTAACCGCCCCTCGGCATCCAGACCCAGTAAAGGGTTATTGATCAGAAAGTGTCTGGTGGACACACAAAGCGCCCTTGTTCGAATCAACAACCGCCATTGACCGAATGCGTTTTCAGGAACAACTGCCGTCGTCCCAAAGCGTTTCTTGTACTGGAATGTTCCTTTGCTCAGAAATGGCTCGCAGCCCTGGAAGTCGACACAGTCAATCGCTGGATGGTCGGATGCCCACTCAAGGATCGCGTGGTAGACATAATTCTGCGCTCCATTGGCCCGGTAGACGGCGGCTCCCTCCTTCACTCCGATCAACCGCGCATTCAAGGTGCGTGTCGATTCATTAATCTGGGAAATACTGCCCGCCACCCACTCACCCTTTAAATGAACTCGAAACAAAACGCCTTGTTTAAATAAGTCGAGATAAGCCACTTGCTCCGGCACGCTTCGCGCAAAACACCCGTAACGGGCGCTCATTGTCGGGACGTGCATCGACCGATAGAACGCAAAGAAGTCTTTATCTTCAAACGACACATCGAAATCAAAACCTTGTCCGGCCAATTGAGTGCGACGCTTGTTTTCTCGATGGGAGAATTGGCTCAGTACCTGCTGCCATCCAGCTGAAACATCAACTTGCTGGTGAATCCTGCTCACGCCAACAATATCGCCAGGCTGCCGGTATTGCTGAATGACCTCCAAGGGAGCCATCAACAAGTACAAGTCGGTTTGATCCTGCTTTATGAAACCCTCAAGCTGGTGCCACTCCAGAGTTCCTTCCTGCTCTATATACGACTTCTCAAAAAAACACTGCGCCACAAACGGTGCGATATAAACCAAACCTTCCGCCACTCCTGCATAAACCAGGCATGCCGATTCTCCAGCTCTGGAGTCGCCCCGATAGACGCGAAAATGGCAGAGCGCTTTGCTGATCACGTGAGGATCAAAGCTCATGGATTACAAGGGCTGCGAAGGATCTCCATCATCTCTTCAGCACTATCAATAAAAGACAAACCCTCTGTGGGAATGCCTTCAAAATCCCGCCCGCAATAGGTGCCCGACGCGTGGATGGTGCAACCGTCCATACCCTCAAGTAGTTGTCGATCAATTGCATTCAGGCAACCTGTCATGGCCATCACCAATGACCACTCTTTCAGATCACGAGGATCGGCTGGCAAGCTGACGGGCGTATTCGCGAGAAATTGAGCGCATTCACTGTAGCGCTGCATGCACTCATGAAGCGAAACGACTATCCCCGAGCCGCCATTGGCCCTGACCCGCGCAGTCATTTCCACTGCGGTAGGTGGCAGGTGTGTATAAAAAGTGTGTTCGAGTACTTCGTCTAGACTCCATGTTGTGGCAGGAAAGTGCGCAGACTCCGACTGCACCCATAAACCGTCGGCCCCCTGCTTATAGCGTGGAGCAGAAGCACCCTCAAAATTTCCGTCGAGCAAGTGCAGAACCATGTCGCTGGTTGCGAGATGTTGAACCAACAAAAATGACGGAGTGGAAACCTGTGTCCCGTGACGCTTCATCACGTCCACACCTGAGCAATATCCCAGAAGACCATAAGCACTCGACACAGCATGCACATGCACGGTCTTGCGGTCAGTGTCCCAGGCGTCACCATACTCAAAATCAAAAAAAGCCCGGGCTTGATCAGAAAACCGGTAGTTCTCGAGCCGGAGGGAATGCCACAACTTCGAATCACCCAATGGACGACGATTGAAGAGATCCTTGAACTGTTGACCAACAACCTTTACTGCTTCCGGCGACTCAGTACCCAGCACGAACACAGGATTCAAAGCACGCAATCGAGGATCGTCGTAAAGTTCGGATCTACGCAACTTTTCAGTCGTCAGGGCAGGCGTCAGCGTGACAATGCGTAACTGCTCTGGGTGGACCAGCTTGTTTTTAATTGCCCGTAGAACCGCATCACGTAGAGCGATGGCTTTGTTTCCGGATGAGGGGGAAAACAACACAATACTGTCGCCGGTATCCTGAATATGGCGAATGGCGCGCGCAACGATCAGCGTCGAGGCAAAGGTCTTTGTGGTTTGAGTATTTGCGTTTTGCCTCAGGTCGAACAACCGCAACGGCATACCTCGGTAACGGCCCATCTCAAAAAATTGCGCAGTGGCGACAGAAAGGAAGGCCTGCATTCGCGGCTCCATTTCGGGCAGCTTCATGGAAGGCTCAAAAGCGTCGTCACGGATGCTGACTTCGAAACAGGGAGCACTGCTGACGATCAGATCGTAGTAACGTTCGATGACAGAAATGGGAGTCAGAGGTCGTTGGGTTGTCAGTGCAGCCGCATCGGTTTTCATTACATCCATTTGTCTTGTGCTCCTGCTCGTGGAAAGTCGCTACTTGCGAAATGTCCACCGGAAGCTAGACGTCAACGACTTCCATGTCTCGCGTAAAAGACTAGAGAAGTAAAAAGCAGAGCCCAGCTACAGAACTCCGTAAACACGCCTACAGAAATGCCTGACGTACGCGTACTGACTCATCGCTTGATGATGTTCGCCCGCCTTGCGGAATTTCACGTCCGGCCAGCACTCGCGAAAGACGTCAACGATAATGCGGGCCGCCTGATAAACCGTGACGTCCTGACCAACATCGCGAGCTGGCTCGCCCCCACAGGGAATTGTGTCGGGCATGAAAAAGCCCCGGCGCTTTCACGACCGGGGCTTTTGATTTTGCGACTCAGCGCTTAGTGATGCTCACGCGTCGCACGGAATTTCACGTCCGGCCAGCGCTCTTCCATCAACGCCAGGTTGACCCGGGTCGGCGCCAGGTACGTCAGGTGACCACCGCCATCGACCGCCAGGTTTTCCACGGCTTTGACCCGGAACTCCTCGAATTTCTTCTTATCGTCGCAATCGATCCAGCGAGCGGAATAGACGGTGATCGGCTCGTAAGAGCACTCGACCTTGTATTCCTCTTTCAAGCGGCTGGCCACCACATCGAACTGCAGCACACCGACGGCGCCGAGGATGATGTCGTTGCTGCGCTCGGGGAAGAACACTTGGGTGGCGCCCTCTTCTGCCAATTGCTGCAAGCCTTGACGCAGTTGCTTGGATTTCAGCGGATCACGCAGGCGCACGCGACGGAACAGTTCCGGGGCGAAGTGCGGGATACCGGTGAAGCTCAGGGCTTCGCCTTCGGTGAAGGTGTCGCCGATCTGGATGGTGCCGTGGTTGTGCAGGCCGATGATATCGCCGGCAAACGCTTCTTCCAGTTGCTCGCGCTCGGAGGAGAAGAAGGTCAGCGCGTCGCCGATCCGCACGTCCTTGCCGGTGCGCACGTGGCGCATCTTCATGCCTTTTTCGTACTTGCCGGAGCAGATACGCATGAACGCGATACGGTCGCGGTGTTTAGGGTCCATGTTCGCCTGGATCTTGAACACGAAGCCGGTGAATTTCTCTTCGACTGGCTCGACGGTACGCTCGTTGGCAACACGGGCCAACGGTTTCGGCGCCCAGTTGACCACGGCATCGAGCACGTGATCGACACCGAAGTTGCCCAGGGCAGTACCGAAGAACACCGGCGTCAGCTGGCCGTCGAGGAATTCCTGTTGATTGAATTCGTGACAGGCGCCCTGCACCAGTTCCAGCTGATCGACAAAGCGGTCGTATTCATCGCCCAAGTGCGCGCGAGCTTCGTCGGAATCGAGCTTCTCGATAATTTTGACATCGGTGCGCTCGTGGCCGTGGCCCGCGGTGTACACGATGATGTAATCGTCGGCGAGGTGATAAACGCCCTTGAAGTCACGGTAGCAACCGATCGGCCAGGTGATCGGCGCCGCCTTGATCTTCAGGACCGCTTCGATTTCGTCTAGCAGTTCGATCGGGTCGCGGATGTCACGGTCGAGTTTGTTGATGAAGCTGACGATCGGCGTGTCACGCAGACGGCAGACGTCCATCAGCGCGATGGTCCGAGGCTCTACACCCTTACCGCCGTCGAGGACCATCAAGGCCGAGTCCACCGCCGTCAGGGTGCGGTAGGTATCTTCGGAGAAGTCTTCGTGGCCCGGGGTGTCGAGCAGGTTGATCATGTGGTCGCGATATGGGAACTGCATGACCGACGTGGTAATCGAGATACCACGCTGCTTTTCCATTTCCATCCAGTCGGAGGTGGCATGGCGGTCGGATTTACGGGATTTCACCGTGCCCGCAATCGCAATCGCCTTGCCCATCAGCAAGAGCTTCTCGGTGATGGTGGTTTTACCGGCATCGGGGTGGGAAATAATGGCGAAAGTGCGGCGTTTCGCGACTTCGGCGGCCTGTTTGGTCATGGGAAATCGCCTGGCAGGTGATTCAAAAAAGGGCGGCGAGTATAGCGCAAACCGACCGTCACGGACCACCGTTCGCCCTCTCGCCCATGGCGATCGACAGGTCCAAAGGGAGATCAAGGGTGGCTAATTGCTGCTAATTATGGAACCTTTTAAAAGGTGCAGACGTCCACTCCCCTGTTACAGCTCTCGTAGCAGGGTTTGAAAAACCTGCAAGTTAGCCTGACGAGGCTGCGCTTATGGCTCGATCTCATGCGGTTGCATCAGCATGAAGAGCTGCTTCTCGCGAACGTTGTTTTTCCCGGCAGCCAGGAATGGCATGCCACACGGGACTGCGTTCGCCGACAAAGAAAAAAGGAGTCCGCCTGTGGCTATTCGCTATGGCAAGGGGCTGATAGGAGGTGCGGTTGTCGTCGCTCTCCTGGCCCTGCTGGTCCACTGGATTGGCATCAACACGATCGAACATTACCGCGACGATTTGTTGTTTTACCTGCAAGCTCACTTGATCCTCGTCCTTGTCTCCATGCTGGCCGCCCTCGTTGTGGGCATCCCCGCCGGTATTTTCCTCAGCCGCCCGAGCATGGTGGGCCGCGCTGAACGCTTCATGCAGATCTTCAACATCGGCAACACCGTGCCGCCTCTTGCCGTACTGGCCATCGCCCTGGGGATCCTCGGCATCGGCAGCGGCCCCGCGATCTTCGCGCTGTTCCTCGCCTCGCTGTTGCCGATTGTGCGCAACACCTATGAAGGCCTGAAAAACGTTCAGGGCTCCCTCAAGGAAGCGGCCGTCGGCATCGGCATGACACCGACGCAAGTGCTGTGGCGGGTCGAACTGCCGAACGCCGTGCCGATCATCATCGGCGGCGTGCGCGTGGCCTTGGCGATCAACGTCGGGACGGCACCGCTGGCGTTCCTGATCGGCGCCAACAGCCTGGGCAGCCTGATTTTCCCTGGCATCGCCTTGAACAATCAGCCGCAACTGCTGCTCGGCGCGGCCTGCACCGCCCTGCTGGCCTTGCTGCTCGACGGCCTGGTGACACTCGCCAGCCGCCTCTGGCTCGAACGCGGCTTGCGCCCGTCTTAAGCCTCGGCAAAGGAAATCTCATGAAAAAAATATGCTTGTTTCTAGGCTGCGCCCTGCTGTTCGCAGGAATCGCCCAAGCCGCAGAAAAACCGGTCATCCGCATCGGCGCCCGGGTGTTCACCGAACAAACCCTGCTGGCGGAAATCACCTCCCAATACCTGCGCACCAAGGGTTACGACACTCAGGTGACCGGCGGTCTGGGCAGCAACCTGGCCCGTAGCGCCCACGAAAGTGGTCAGCTGGATTTGATGTGGGAATACACCGGCGTCTCGCTGGTGGCTTACAACCACATCACCGAGAAGCTCGACAGTGCGCAGTCCTACGCCAAGGTGAAGGAACTCGACGCGAAAAAAGGCCTGATCTGGCTGACTCCGTCGAAATTCAGCAACACCTACGCCCTGGCCCTTCCGGAAACCACCGCGAAGGCTTACCCGCAGATCAACACCATCAGCGAGCTGAACACGGTGCTGCAAGCTGAGGCGAAGACCAATCATCTGGTGGCGCTGGATACCGAGTTCGCCAACCGTTCCGACGGTCTGGACGGCATGGTCGATCTCTACGGCATGAACCTGTCCCGCAAGAACATTCGGCAGATGGATGCCGGTTTGGTTTACACCGCCCTGCGCAATGGCCAGGTGTTTGCCGGTCTGGTCTACACCACCGACGGTCGCTTGAACGCCTTCAAGCTCAAACTGCTCGAAGACGACAAGCACTACTTCCCGGACTACACCGCCGCGCCAGTTGTGCGTCAGGACTACCTCGACGCCCATCCAAAACTGGCGGAAGAAATAAAGCCGCTGGCTGAACTGTTCGACGACGCCACCATGCGCCAGCTCAACGCGCGGGTCGATGTCGATCACGAAAGCCCTTCATCCGTTGCCGCAGACTTTCTGCGCCAGCATCCCTTGAACTGAGGAGGAAAAGACATGGAATTTCTGAACGCCTTTTCCCATCTCGACTGGCCGCTGGTGCTGCACCTGACCTGGCAGCACATCACCCTGGTCGGCATCGCCGTGACATTGGCGATCCTCGTGGGCGTGCCGTTGGGCGTGCTGATGACGCGCTTCCCGACCCTCGCCGGCCCGCTGCAAGCCAGCGCCACGGTGCTGCTGACCGTGCCGTCGATTGCGCTGTTTGGCTTGTTGCTGCCGTTCTACTCGAAATTCGGCCAGGGCCTGGGCCCGATGCCGGCGATCACGGCGGTGTTTTTGTACTCGCTGCTGCCGATCATGCGTAACACCTACCTGGCGCTGACCGGCGTCGAACCGGGCATTCGCGAAGCCGCTCGCGGCATCGGCATGACCTTCGGCCAGCGCCTGCGCATGGTCGAACTGCCCATCGCCGTGCCGGTAATTCTGGCCGGTGTGCGCACCGCCGTGGTCATGAACATCGGCGTCATGACCATCGCCGCAACCATCGGTGCCGGTGGCCTCGGTGTACTTATTCTCGCTTCAATCAGCCGCAGCGATATGTCGATGCTGATCGTCGGCGCCGTGCTGGTCAGTCTCCTGGCCATCTTCGCCGACCTGCTTCTGCAATGGCTGCAACGCACGCTGACTCCAAAAGGACTGCTCAAATGATCGAACTTCAAAACCTCAGCAAGACCTTCCAAAGCAACGGCAAAGATGTGAAAGCCGTGGACTCGGTAAGCCTGACCGTCAATGAAGGCGAAATCTGCGTATTCCTCGGGCCATCGGGCTGCGGCAAAAGCACCACGCTGAAGATGATCAACCGCTTGATCAAGCCGACCTCGGGCAAGATCCTGATCAACGGCGAAGACACCACCGACCTCGACGCCGTGACCTTGCGCCGTAACATCGGTTATGTGATCCAGCAGATCGGCCTGTTCCCGAACATGACCATCGAGGAAAACATCACCATCGTTCCGCGCCTGTTGGGCTGGGACAAACAGAAATGCCACGACCGCGCCCGCGAGTTGATGAGCATGATCAAGCTGGAACCCAAGCAGTACCTGAATCGCTACCCGCGTGAGTTGTCCGGCGGTCAGCAACAGCGGATCGGTGTGATTCGGGCACTGGCGGCCGACGCGCCGTTGTTGCTGATGGACGAACCCTTCGGCGCGGTCGACCCGATCAATCGCGAGATGATCCAGAACGAGTTCTTCGAGATGCAACGGGCGCTGAACAAGACCGTGATCATGGTCAGCCACGACATCGACGAAGCGATCAAGCTGGGCGACAAGATTGCAATCTTCCGCGCTGGCAAGCTGCTGCAGATCGATCACCCGGACACGCTGCTGGCGCACCCGGCGGATGACTTTGTCAGCAACTTCGTTGGTCAGGACAGCACCCTCAAGCGTCTGTTGTTGGTGAAAGCCGAGGACGCGGCGGATAACGCACCGTCGGTGAGTCCGGAAACCCCAGTGGCCGAGGCCCTGGAGTTGATGGACGAACTGGACCGTCGCTATGTGGTGGTCACCGATGGTGAGAACAAGGCGCTGGGTTATGTACGACGTCGCGACCTGCACCGTCAGACAGGGACTTGCGCGCAGTACTTGCGTGAGTTCAACGCCACGGCGGCGTTTGACGAGCATTTGCGCATCCTGCTGTCGCGCATGTACGAGTTCAACCGCTCGTGGTTGCCGGTGATGGATGCGGAGCGGGTGTTCCTGGGGGAAGTGACTCAGGAATCGATTGCCGAGTACCTCAGTTCCGGCAAGTCCCGTGGGGGCAAGACCAGTATCGTTTCGCCGGCCGAGACTGCGCTGGCCTGACCCTAATCTGTCGCCGCCTGTTTGATAACCAGGCGGCGATATGGACGCCGCTTTCAACGTCTTAGTGAGGGTTGCATTTATTGTCACCCTGCAGCTCCATTATTACCTCATGAGCGACGTACGGGCGACGCGGTTCAAGGCTCCAGGTCGCCTTGTTCGCGGCGATGTCAGGGGAATCAAGATGACAGGCGAGTTGACGGCGCATGGTGCTGCCGATGTGATCGAAATTCCATTCCTTACTGGAATTGTTAGCCGCCAGATTGGCTAATTCCGCAAATACCACATTTGTTTTCCCCACTCCGGCTTTCCTTCCGCACTCGGTTGGTGTCACCGTCAGTGATGAGATGGTTCCCAGCACTGGCTCTTTGTAGTCGTCAATCCACACAGCCTTCTCGATGTATTTGTCACAGGACCGATTGTCGACCGGCGGTGCAACGACCTGATCGCCCGGGTAATAGGCAAATTTGGCATCCTCGACGATCGTGCGCGGCATTTGTACTTTTATGACTGGTTTCCAGCCGCCTTTACCAGATGGAATCTCCTCGTTCCATCTACGCTGGTCATCCTGAGCGAGCGCGCGACCCGCGAAGCTTTTGCCATTCGTCTCAACGAAGTCGATGCCACCGATATACGTAAATGCTGCGATAGGCAGTGCCTTAAATACCTGATTTGCAACTGTCGCCGGGTTTGTATCATCTGGGTCGGGAGAATCAAAATGGGTCCTGCTGAGGTTCCAGTCTCTTTTCCAAAAATTATCGTCAGGCCAAACGCGCAGTCGCAACTCCGTCTGAGTGGTTTGAGCTCTGATTTTTTCTTCAGGATCATGGGCTATCAATTTCCGCCCTTCAATAAAGGCATTAAAAGCATCCGCCTTATTGAACGTTCCAAAATAATCTGCGGTCGTATCGAACCCACATTGAAATCGATGAGCCTTGATAGGATCCGGATCCTTGGTCTGACGATCAAAATAAGCCATCCAGCCCGAGGCGCTACTGATCTTAAGCTTTTGACAATAATCCTCTTGAACACCAACGGTATTGTTGATGTCGCCATCCTGAAAATAATCACCACAACCGTTATTGTTTCGATTATAAGTCCAGGCATCAATAGGAAACGCACAAAGCACTGTGACTTTGAATTGGTCATTTTCATTTATAAAATCATTAGGTATCAAAGCAAAACCATTAAACTTAAGCAAACCCAGACCATCGTATTCCGCGTCCTTGCGCAGATAGGAAGCAGACACGCCTCCATTGGAAACAACACCGTTGCCACCCGCCTCAGCGTTATGCGAGTTCGGACCAGCATTCCATGGACGGAATACTTTTTTGCTGTCCGTCCCCCGAAGAATCAATCCGGAACAGTCAGATGCAAGCCTTCCCGCTGCCACAATCCCTGGCGGTGAGACGATACCAATACTCCATCAGCGTTGCCGCATCTGTGCCGGGACTTGCTTGCAAGAGAGGAGAGCCAACGGCAACTCCTACCATCAAAGTGACGCGCGCCGCTTTTAACAATACATTATTAAACACATTAGTCTCCCATTGCGTTATTTAGGAAAACGCAAGACACGTGCGAAATCCGACACACTAAAACGCGCAGGGAAGTACTCACCCTAATAATGGCAATGCATCTATGACCGTACGAGCGAATTCCATTCGACCGAAATTTTCAACTCACTTTCGATCTCGAGTATCGGATAGATGAGGAGAGCGATCTACTGACACAAATAACAGGTTACAGTAGTTTTTAATATCATTTTCGAAACACCCGGAAAGTTTAAATAACCTTTTCGACTATAGAGAGATATTCAAACGATCATTACTTATGCGGTGCTCAATTTGTTTCCGTGGAGGGGATCCGCATGAAGATAACTCAACAATTAGAGAGTTACCGGTGTTTGGGCAAGTACCTAAGGGTCGGCCAACCCTGCTGTCGCCGGATCTAGTGCCTTCGCGAGCAGAATCGTGATGGCGCACCACAAATCCCGCTGCCCCCCCTCAAATTTCCCTACCAAGGGAACATCACACTGTCATGCAGGTCGGTTACATCAGTAGCTATCCAGGACCGCACGACGGAAGCGTGCAAAAACGCGACATTTTTTGTTGATCTCAAGCCCCTCACGCCCTAAAGTTCGCGCCGAACGTCCATGCTGGAAACGATCCATCCGGCTCAAGTACTGACGACGAGACAGCAAGGCCAAGGGAAAGCACCGCCTCCCGTGGCCTTTTTGCTTTCGGCGACATGCCTTGGGAAGTAGGCGAACCAAAGTGGGGATACGGAGGACGTTCAGGAGGGTGTGTCATCAATGAAATCACGAGTGCGCCGGAGCCTGCTTTGTGCGCAGGGCAAGGCGCGAGGCCCGCGGTTTGGTTGTTCCAAATAAGGGACGAGCAACGCAGCCCTGCGCAAAAGCAGGCCCGGCCCTTCGGGTTGTGCCTGAGCGCGCGCCATGCTGCGTTGCAGGCCTTGCGAAGGGAATGACCATTAGCGGCGGCCTGCGCCTTGCCTGGCACGCGCTCAGGCGCAACGCACTCGCGATTTCATTGATGACACACCCTCGCACCCATTGTTAATTTCAGTTTGCCAGTAGGAGTTCCCAGCATGTCGATCAACGTCGAAGACTATTTCGCGCGCGATACCTTCAACAAAATGAAGGCGTTTGCCGACAAACAAGAAACCCCGTTCGTGGTGATCGACACCGCGATGATCAGCCAGGCCTATGACGACCTGCGCGCCGGTTTCGAATTCGCCAAGGTCTACTACGCGGTCAAGGCCAACCCAGCCGTCGAAATCATCGACCTGCTCAAAGAGAAAGGCTCGAACTTCGACATCGCGTCGATCTACGAGCTCGACAAAGTGATGAACCAGGGCGTTGGCCCGGATCGCATCAGCTACGGCAACACCATCAAGAAATCCAAGGACATCCGCTACTTCTATGACAAGGGCGTGCGTCTGTATGCCACCGACTCCGAAGCAGACCTGCGCAACATTGCCAAGGCTGCGCCGGGTTCGAAAGTCTACGTGCGCATCCTCACCGAAGGCTCGACCACGGCTGACTGGCCTTTGTCGCGCAAATTCGGCTGCCAGACCGACATGGCCATGGACCTGCTGATCCTCGCCCGCGACCTGGGCCTGGTGCCTTACGGCATCTCGTTCCACGTCGGTTCACAACAGCGCGACATCAGCGTCTGGGACGCGGCGATCGCCAAGGTCAAAGTGATCTTCGAACGCCTGAAAGAAGAAGACGGCATCCACCTCAAGCTGATCAACATGGGCGGCGGCTTCCCGGCCAACTACATCACTCGCACCAACAGCCTGGAAACCTACGCCGAAGAAATCATCCGTTTCCTCAAGGAAGACTTCGGTGATGACCTGCCGGAAATCATCCTGGAGCCAGGCCGTTCGTTGATCGCCAACGCCGGCATCCTGGTCAGTGAAGTGGTGCTGGTGGCGCGTAAATCCCGTACCGCCGTCGAGCGTTGGGTTTATACGGATGTGGGCAAGTTCTCCGGCCTGATCGAAACCATGGACGAAGCGATCAAGTTCCCGATCTGGACCGAGAAGAAAGGCGAGATGGAAGAAGTGGTCATCGCCGGCCCAACCTGCGACAGCGCCGACATCATGTATGAGAACTACAAGTACGGTTTGCCGTTGAACCTGGCGATTGGTGATCGTCTGTACTGGCTGTCGACCGGTGCCTACACCACCAGTTACAGCGCGGTTGAATTCAATGGCTTCCCGCCGTTGAAATCGTTTTACCTGTAAGCGCTAAAGCGACAATCAAAAAGCCCATGACGTGTCATGGGCTTTTTTGTGTCTGAAAACTTCTCCCCCGGCACTCTACAGCGCTTGCAGGGGGACGAGCTCCCGCTCAAGGTCGGCGCAGCGCTGAGCGTAATCGGTAGCCAATTCGCGAACTTGCCCGTTCTGCGCAGTCAACAACGTCTGACTCGCCACCCGCAGGAAATTTATATTTCCGCCGTCCCGCGCCTTGCGTAACCAACCCAGCGCTTCTTCGATATGCCCCTCGTCGGCCAGCACAGCGGCATGACTGAACTGCCCACGAAAATCACCACCGACCGCCGAGCGTCGATACCACTCACGCGCAGCTTGCGGATCCGCCGGACAGCCCCGTCCTTCTTCCAGATAACGACCGAACAGGTTCATCGACTTCGCATGGCCCAGTTCTGCGGCGCGACGATAAAAACTCAGCGCTTGCACCTGATCCTCCATCACACCTCGCCCGGTCGCCAGCAGATTGGCGTAGTTGTACATCGCCCAATCCAGCCCGGCGTCGGCGGCGATTCGATAATGCTGCGCGGCAACCGAAGCGTCCGCCGTACACCCCCAGCCATGCTCATGACAACGACCGAGCATGTTGCGCGCCATCAGATGCCCGCGCCGGGCGGCAATCCCGAACCAGCGCACGGCCAGCGGCTGGTCCTGCCCGATGCCATTCCCGTCCAGCAGAATCTGCCCGAGCAAGGCTTGAGCATCGAGAATGTTTTCACGGGCAGCGATCAGAATCGCCTGGGCTGCACGAGCGGAGCTTTCTTCCAGCATGGCTTTGAGGGAATCACCGTCGAGGACTTCCTCGCGGCGCAATTGGAAACTCATACGTCGACCCAACGACGCAACAGGTTGTGATATGTGCCCGTGAGGCGGATCAACGACGGGTGATCGGGCATGTCCTGAGTCAATTGCTGGATCGCCCCGTCCATCTCGAACAGCAACGCGCGCTGACTGTCTTCGCGCACCAGGCTTTGGGTCCAGAAGAACGACGCATAGCGGGTGCCGCGGGTGACGGCGTTGACCTTGTGCAGGCTGGTGCCGGGATACAAAACCATGTCGCCGGCCGGCAATTTCACGCGCTGGGTGCCGAAGGTGTCCTGGATTTCCAGTTCGCCGCCGTCATAGTCCCCCGGTTCGCTGAAAAACAGCGTCGCCGACAGGTCGGTGCGGACCCGCTCGATACCGCCCTTGGGCTGACGCACGGCGTTGTCGATATGGAAGTCGAAACTGCCGCCCGCCGTGTAACAGTTCAGCAACGGAGGAAACACTTTGTGCGGTAAAGCCGCGGACATGAACAGCGGATTTTTCCACAGCCGCTCAAGCATCGCCGCCCCCACTTCCTTGGCCAGAGGATGACCTTCAGGCAGCTGCAGGTTGTGCTTGGCTTTGGCCGACTGGTAGCCGGCGGTGATTTTGCCATCGGCCCAATCCGCCTGCTCCAGAGCCTCGCGGATGCGCTGCACTTCTTCTTTCGCGAACACGCCGGGAATGTGCAGCAGCATGGGAGGACACCTGGAGGTAAAGAGGCGGCAATGGTATTGATTCTTATTGACTGTGTAAAACCCCCACGACGAACCAATCATCAAAAACCGTAAGGTCAAATTGTAAAGAATGTAAATTCCTCGCGAATAGTAACGTTTCGCAATTGATACAAATACGCGTCTACCCTATATTCCGCGGCCTCAAATCCTTGGGGAGGGGAATTCACATGTCACGCCAACACTCACATTTACCGGTCAGTTCACCGCGTTTACTCGCGTCTGCAATTGGCGTGGCGATCACGGCCGGTTCTGCCGGCCACATGGTTTTCGCAGCCGAAAAGGCCGACGAAAAAGCGCCGGGCAATGCGATTTCCCTGGGGGCGACCTCCATCACTGGCGAAGCCCAGGATGCGACTTCCTACAACGTTGAAAAAGCCTCCTCGCCCAAGTACACCGCACCGCTGGTGGACACACCGCGCTCGGTCACCGTCATCCCGCAGCAAGTGCTCAAGGACACCGGAGCCCTCAATATGCAGGATGCGCTGCGCACCGTTCCGGGCATCACCTTTGGTGCCGGTGAAGGTGGAAACCCACAAGGCGATCGTCCGTTCATTCGTGGTTTCGACGCTCAGGGCGACACCTATCTGGACGGTGTGCGTGACACCGGTTCGCAGAGCCGCGAGATCTTCGCCGTAGAGTCCATCGAAGTCAGCAAAGGTCCGAACTCGGCCATTGGCGGCCGTGGCGCGGCGGGCGGCAGCATTAACCTGGTGAGCAAAAAGGCCCACTTGGGCGACTCGTTCGACGGTGGTTTTACCTGGGGTTCGGACCAGACCCAGCGTTACACCCTGGACGGCAACTACCAGTTCACCGACACCGCCGCTGGCCGTCTGAACCTGATGAGCCACGAAAGCAATGTCGCCGGCCGTGACAGCGTCGATTACGACCGCTGGGGCATCGCGCCGTCGCTGGCATTCGGCCTGGGCACCGACACCCGGGTCAACCTCGATTACTACCATCTGGAAAGCAACGACACGCCAGACTCGGGCATTCCGTACACCATCCCTGTCGCAGGTTCCGCCGCCCGCACCAAGTCGAGTCCGGACAAGCCGTTCGCCGGCGGCGATCACAGCAACTTCTACGGGCTGGATCGCGATTTCCGCAAGGGCCGCACCGACACGGCAACCTTTGCCATCGAGCACGACCTGAGCGATGCGCTGACCGTCAAGAACACCCTGCGCCACGGCAGCAGCATGCAGGATTACATCCTGACCCAGCCGGACGACAGCAAGGGCAACGTGAACAACGGCAGCGTCTGGCGCCGGGCCAACACTCGCGTGAGCAACACCGAGACCACCACGAACCAGACCGATCTGTTTGGTGACGTCTACATTGCGGGCTTCAAAAACAGCTTCGCCACCGGCATCGAGCTGAGCCGCGAGGAAAGCCAGAAATCCTCGTACAACGTCAACGTCGACACCACCCCTCGAACCGCGGCGTCGACCACCAACTGCTCGCCGGCACTGATCGGCGCGCCAAGCGGCTACAACTGCACCTCGCTGGCCAACCCGAACCCGAACGACCCATGGAACGGTGCGATCTCGCGGAACTACGCCGGCACTGATACCGAGTCCGATACCTACGCGCTGTATGTGTTCGACACCCTCGAGTTGTCCGAGCAATGGCTGGTGAACATGGGCCTGCGTTACGACCATTTCGACACCAAATACAAAACCTACAACGCGTCCAGCGTGACCACGTCCAAAGGGGATGACGTCAGCGAGTTCGTGACCGGCCAGTTCGGCGTGGTCTACAAACCGGCCGAAAACGGCAGCATCTACGCGTCCTACGCCACCTCCGCCACGCCACCGGGCAACACGTTGGGCGAAGGTCAGGAAGGCAACCCGTTGGGCGGCACGCCGGATCGCAACGGCAATCTGCTGAGCAGCGACATGGAGCCGGAAACCACCAAGAACTACGAAATCGGCACCAAGTGGGACTTGCTGAACGATCGCCTGTCGTTGACCGCCGATATCTTCCGCACCGAGAAAGACAACGCCCGCGTCCAGGTCGACACCACGTCCTATGAAAACGCCGGTAAAACCCGCGTGCAGGGCATCGAATTGTCGGCCAGCGGCAAGATCACCGAAAAATGGCAAGTCTTCGCCGGTTACGCCTACATGGACAGCGAGCAAATAGACGGCGGCCCGCTGGGTAAAGCCAACGATGGCAACGAACTGCCGAACACCCCGAAAAACAGTGCCAGCCTGTGGACGACCTATCAGGTCACGCCGAAGCTGACCATCGGTGGTGGTGCGTTCTATGTCGACGACGTCTTCGGCAGCGTGGCCAACACCACCATGGTCGAGTCCTATGTTCGTTACGACGCAATGGCTGCCTACAAGTTGAGCAAAAACGTCGACCTGCAACTGAACGTGCAGAACCTGACCGACGAAACCTACTACGACAAAGCCTTCTCGACCCACTTCGCCAACCAGGCGGCTGGCCGCACGGCATTGCTGAGCACCAACTTCCCACTTCTGATCAATGTAGGAGCGAGCCTGCTCGCGAATGGATGGTTGCCGCACCTCATCTGTGGCGACGGCTACAGCCTTCGCGAGCAGGCTCGCTCCCACATAAAGCAGCCGGCGATATAAGGTCAGGCCCCGTTCATCTGCATGAACGGGGCTTTTGTACGTAAAAAAGAATGTTTCTCAGCAACCCACGGCATAATGCGCGCCGTGATGATTATTTCGAACGAACAAGGCGAGCGACGTGTTGAAGAAAACCCTGTTCCAGTTGCACTGGTTTTTCGGCATCAGTGCCGGGCTGGTCCTGGCCCTGATGGGCATCACCGGGGCGATGGTGTCGTTTGAGGATGAAATCCTCAGCGTGCTCAATCCTTCTGTGCTGCAGGTCGAGAAGCAGGTTGCCGGCGTCCTGCCGCCCGCCGAACTGGTGGAAAAAATCGAGGGCGCCTCCGGCAAGAAAGTCGCGATGCTCTGGGTCGAGACCGACAGCGGCAACGCCGCGCGGGTGAGTTTCACCCCGCCACCGGGCGAACGCCGGGGCGAGATGCGCTACTTCGATCCGTACACCGCCCAGTTCATGGGTGAAGCCACCGGTCAGGACTTCTTCGGCCTGATGCTGCAACTGCACCGCTTCCTCGCCATGGGCGATACCGGGCGGCAGATCACCGGGGCCTGTACGCTGATCCTGGTATTTTTCTGCCTGTCCGGCCTGTACCTGCGCTGGCCGCGCCAATGGAAAAACTGGCGCGCCTGGCTGACCCTCGACTGGAAGAAAAAGGGCCGCAGTTTCAACTGGGACCTGCACTCGGTGGCCGGTACCTGGTGCCTGGTGTTTTACCTCCTGTCAGCGCTGACCGGGTTGTCCTGGTCCTATGAGTGGTACAACAAGGGCTTGACCCAATTGCTGTCCGACTCTCCGCAGAACGAGCGCGTGCGCGGCGGTCGAGGTCCTGCCCCAAGCGGCCCGGCGCCCACCGCCGATTACGCCGCCATGTGGAGCAGCATCTACAGCGCCGCAGGTCCGGCACTTAGTGCCTACAACATCCGCATGCCGCCCGTGGCCGGCCAACCGGCGACGGTCTTCTACCTGTTGAACTCCTCGCCCCATGACCGTGCGCTGAACCAGATCAGCCTCGATCCGGCCACCGGCCTCGTCAAACGGCATGACCGTTACAGTGACAAGAGCCTCAAGGCACAACTGCTGACCAGCATTTACGCGCTGCACGTGGGCAGTTACTTCGGCATCGTCGGGCGGATCATCCTGACCCTCACCGCGCTGAGCATGCCGCTGTTCTTTGTCACTGGCTGGTTGTTGTACCTGGACCGTCGCCGCAAGAAAAAGCAGATCAAGGACGCCCGCAAAAACTTCGCGCAAACGGGCAACAATGCGCCAGCCTGGTTGATCGGCTTCGCCAGCCAAAGCGGCTTTGCCGAGCAACTGGCGTGGCAAACTGCCGGGCAATTGCAGGCGGCCGGCCTGCCGGTAAAAGTCCAACCCTTGGCGAATGTCAGCGAACAGGATTTGCGTGAATCCAGCAATGCGCTGTTCGTAGTCAGCACCTTCGGCGACGGCGAAGCGCCGGACAGCGCCCGCGGTTTCGAACGCAAGGTGCTGGGCCAGGCGTCGAACCTGGAAAGCCTGAACTACGCGGTATTGGGTCTCGGTGATCGCCAATATCACCACTTCTGCGGCTTCGCCCGACGCTTGCACACCTGGCTTGGCGAGCATGGCGGCAAGACGTTGTTCGCCCCAGTGGAAGTCGACAGCGGCGACCCTTACGCCTTGCGTCACTGGCAGCAGCAACTCGGCCTGTTGACCGGGCAAGCACCGGTCGACACCTGGCAGGCGCCGAGCTACGACAACTGGACCCTGACCCGCCGCGAGTTGATGAACCCGGACAGCAGCGGTTCACCGGTGTACTTGCTGGGCCTCACCGCACCGACCACCAGCAGTTGGCTGGCGGGGGATCTGGTGGAAGTCCTGCCCCGCAATTGCCCGTGGGCAATCGAGCATTTCCTTGATGGCCTGGGTATTGAAGGCCGGGCGATGGTGACCTTCAGTGGCTTGTCGCAACCGCTGGAGCACGCCCTCGCCAGCCGACAACTGCCAGAAAACAGAACCCATCTGGTCGGCCTGCACGCTCAGGCACTGGTCGATGCGCTGGTGCCGTTGGCCATGCGCGAATACTCCATTGCTTCGATTGCGGCTGACGGCATTCTGGAACTGATCGTGCGCCAGGAAATGCACACCGATGGCAGCCTGGGCATCGGCTCCGGCTGGCTGACCGAACACGCGCCGGTGGGTGGCACCATCAGCCTGCGAGTGCGGCGTAACAGCGGGTTCCATCTACCGACCGAGCCGGTGCCGATGATCCTGCTGGGCAATGGCACCGGGCTGGCTGGACTGCGCAGTTTGCTCAAGGCACGCATTGCCGATGGGCAGCAACGGCATTGGCTGCTGTTCGGTGAGCGTCATCGGGAATACGACTATCTGTGCCGCGATGAGCTTGAGGAATGGCTGACTTCAGGCGATCTGGAGCGACTGGACCTGGCGTTCTCGCGGGATCAGGCCGAGAAGATTTATGTGCAGGATCGGCTGCGTGAGTCGGCCGATCTATTGAAGCAATGGCTGGCTGACGGCGCCGTGATTTACATCTGCGGGAGCTTGCAGGGGATGGCTTCAGGCGTGGATCACGTACTCAACGAAGTGCTCGGGATTGCAGAAGTCGACCGCCTCATCGAGCAGGGCCGCTACCGCCGCGACGTCTACTGAACCACCACAATCCCTGTGGGAGCGAGCCTGCTCGCGAAAGCGGTGGGTCAGACAACGACGCTGTTGAATGTGAAGCCGCATTCGCGAGCAGGCTCGCTCCCACATTGGTTGTGTGTTGTTGGTGGAAACGGTCAGGCTGGCTGAAGCTTGCGCTCAAACACCGCCACCCCATCCAGATCCCGCAACACCACACTCATCTCCCCCGTCTGCCCATCGATATTCACCTCGCCAAAAAACTGGAACCCGGCAAACGGCGAGGTGTTCTGCGCCGGTGGTGCTTTCTCGAAAACCACCTCGGGCCCGAAGGTCTTGTCCAGCGGATTGGGTCCGAAGCTCCCGGCATTCAACGGCCCGGCCACAAATTCCCAGAACGGTTCGAAGTCCTGGAATGCGGCGCGGTCCGGGTGGTAATGGTGGGCTGCGCAGTAATGCACATCGGCCGTCAGGAACACGTAATTGCGCACCTGCTGCGCCCGTAAAAAGCCCAAGAGTTCAGCGATTTCCAGTTCACGTCCCTGGGCCGGTCCGGGATCACCGTTGGCCACTGCTTCCCAGCGCGCGACACCGGGGCTGACTTCTCCGTCGGGGACGCCGAGGCCGATCGGCATGTCGGCGGCGATGACCTTCCATTGAGCACTGGAGGCTTTTAACGAAGCCTTGAGCCAGTCGAGTTGCTCACGACCGAGAAACGGTTTGGCAGTGCCGAGGTTGTCGTCATTGGCTTCGCGATAGCTGCGCATGTCCAGCACGAACACATCCAGCATCGGCCCATAACCGAGCTTGCGATAAATCCGCCCGCCGCCATCGGCGCTCTGCAAACGCATGGGCGCATATTCGAGCCAGGCCTGGCGGGCGCGACCGACCAGGCTGTGGATATCTTTGCTCTTGTAGCGCTCATCCAATTGCTTGCCCGGTGACCAGTTGTTCACCACTTCGTGGTCATCCCACTGCCAGATCTGCGGGACTTCGGCGTTGAAGCGACGGATGTTCTCGTCCATCAGGTTGTAGCGGTAGTTACCGCGATAATCGTCGAGTGTCTCGGCGACCTTGCTCTTGGCTTCGCTGGTGATATTGCGCCACACCCGGCCGCTTTCGGTGGCCAGTTGCGCCGGCACCGGGCCGTCAGCGTAGATGGTGTCGCCGCTGTGGATAAAGAAGTCGGGCAGGCGCAGACGCATGGCTTCGTAGATGCGCATGCCGCCAATGTCCGGATTGATGCCGAAGCCTTGGCCAACGGTGTCGCCGCTCCAGACAAAACGGAGGTCGCGCCGGGTTTGCGGCACGCTGCGCAAATGACCGAACCAGGGTTCGCTGGTGACACCGCTTTGGGCGTCTTCGAAATACACGCGATAGAAAATCGCCTGATCGGCCGGCAGCCCCGTGAGCTCGACCCGTGCGGTGAAATCGCTACGCGCATCGGCCAATGGCGAGACGAATCGGCGTGGGTTGCCAAACAGGCTGCGGGTGTCCCATTCGACCACCATCCGCGCCGGTCGGTCGCTGCGGCTCCAGATCATCGCCCGATCGCCCATCAGATCGCCGGACTGCACGCCATCGGTGAGCTGCGGACGGTCCTTGACCGAGGCGATGACGGCCGGCGCCAGCCCTGGAAGCAATAGCCCGGCGCCGACGGCTTGCATGACACGGCGACGGCCGAGGTCGAATTCGCTCATGGTGTTCTCCCTGAAAAGGAAAACTAAAGCACGTGCGCATGAAACCGGTGTGACACCGCCCCCCCTGTAGGAGCGAGGCTTGCCCGCGAAGGCGATCTGACAGACACCTATTTGTTGAATGTTAAACCGTCTTCGCGGGCAAGCCTCGCTCCTACAACGTGGTGTCAGGCTTTGGCGGGTTCGAGTGCCATCTCAACAGCTTCCGGCCGCTTGAGCAGCGCATACGCCACCGCCGTCAGCAGGCTCCCCGCCACAATCGCCAGCAGATACAACAGCGCATGGTTGATCGCATTCGGGATCGCCAACACAAACAACCCACCGTGCGGCGCCATCAGTTTGCAGCCGAAATACATCGACAACGCACCGGTCAGCGCGCCACCGGCAATGCTCGCCGGAATCACTCGCAACGGGTCTTTGGCGGCAAACGGAATCGCCCCTTCGGAGATGAAACACAGCCCCAATACCAGCGCCGCTTTACCGGCCTCGCGCTCGGTCTGGGCAAATTTGCGCCGTGCGATAAACGTGGCGATGCCCAAGCCAATCGGCGGCACCATACCGGCGGCCATGGTCGCGGCCATCGGGGCATAACTTTGCGAGGCCAGCAGCCCCACCGAGAACGCATACGCGGCTTTGTTGATCGGCCCGCCAAGGTCGACGCACATCATCCCGCCGAGCAGCACACCGAGCAGAATCGCGTTGGTGGTGCCCATGCTGTCGAGGAAGTGCGTGAGCCCTTCGAGCATCCCCGCCACCGGTTTGCCGACGATGTAAATCATCACCAGGCCGGTGAACAGGCTCGCCAGCAACGGGATGATCAGAATCGGTTTCAGTGCTTCAAGACTTTGCGGCAAGCGCGCATAACGATTGATCGCCTGCGCCGCATAACCGGCAATGAAACCGGCAATGATCCCGCCGATAAAACCGGCACCGAGGGTGCTCGCCAGCAGGCCACCGATCATCCCCGGCGCCAGGCCCGGACGGTCGGCGATCGAGTAGGCGATGTAACCCGCCAGCAGCGGCACCATCAACTTGAACGCGGTCTCGCCACCGATCTGCATCAGTGCGGCGGCGAGTGTGCCTTCCTCCTTGAATGCGGAAATGCCGAACACGAACGACAAGGCGATCATCAGACCGCCCGCCACCACCATCGGCAGCATGAACGACACGCCCGTCAGCAGGTGTTTATAGACGCCGGTCTTCTCTTGTTTGGCCGGGCCTTTGGCACCGGTCGACGCGGTTTCCTGCTTGCCTTCGGCCAGCGCTTTATTCAGCGTCGCCTCGGCTTGCTTCAACGCAATGCCAGTACCGCAACGGTAGATTTTCTTGCCGGCAAAACGCTCGGTGGCGACTTCGATATCGCACGCCAGCAGCACCACATCGGCATCGGCAATCGCCGCAGCGCTGAGTGGATTGCGCGCACCGACCGAGCCTTGGGTTTCCACTTGCAGGTCATAGCCCAGACGCTTGGCTGCTTGCTGCAAGGCTTCGGCTGCCATGAACGTGTGAGCGACACCGGTCGGACACGCCGTGATCGCCACCAGGCGTGGCGCGTTTTGAACGGTGGTAGCAGGTTGCTCGACAGCTTCGGGCGCGACATACACCTGAGCTTCTTCAGCCCCGCGTCGTAGCACCGCTTCGACATCCTGCAGGGCATGCGCGGGCGTGCTCTGGAACACTTTCTTGCCGACGAATCGCGACATCTCCACCGGCGCACTGGTGACCAGTAGCACCCACTCGGCCGCTTCAATCGTGGCAGCCGACAGCTGACGTTCCGGATGCGCGGCATCGACCACTTCGACGCTGGTGCTCCAGCCCTGACGCTGGGCCGCTGCATCGAGCAAACGGGCGCACAGCACACTGGTGACCATGCCGTTCGGGCAGGCCGTAACAATGGCTAGTTTCATGACAAACCCTCTTATTGTTCTGTCAGGGTGCGGATGCGCACGCCCTGTTCGAGCCGCGCCAACTGCGCGACATCGCCAATTCCGAAACCGATCTGCGTGACCGCCATCGCGGCGATTGCCGTGGCGGTGCGCAGGGTCTGTTCAGGCGTGTCGGCACTGAGCAAACCGTGGAGCATGCCGGCCAGCAACGAATCGCCCGCGCCCACGGTGCTGACGACACTGACCTTGGGCGGCGTGGCGTGCATCGCCGAGCCGACACTGAACCAGTTCACGCCATCGGCCCCGTGGGAGATCACCACATGCTCGATGCCTTGAGCGTGCAAACGGCTCGCCGCTTCGGCTTGTGCCGCCACCGATATCACCTCGCAGCCCAGCGCGTCGGCTAACTCTTCAGTGTTCGGTTTGATCAGCCACGGGCCGGCCTTGAGCGCTGCACGCAAGGCTTCGCCGCTGCTGTCGAGGGCAACGTTCAGACCGAGGTTTTTCAAACGCTCAATCAACGCCTGCAACCACTGAGGACTGATCCCTTGCGGCAGGCTGCCGGCCACCACGACCGCGTCATGACCGGGCGCAATCTGCTCGAGTCGATCCAGCAGCGCCTGCTGAGCCGTCGCATTGACCATCGGCCCCGGACCGTTGATGTCGGTGATCCGCCCATCGTTTTCCGCCAGTTTGATGTTGCTGCGCGTCTCACCGGGCACCCGGATGAACGCATCGACAAAACCGCGTTTGGCGAACAGGGTTTCGAACGCTTGAAGGTTGTCCTCACCGAGGAAACCGCTGACCGTCAGCTGATGGCCGAGGTCGGCGAGCACCTGCGCCACGTTCACGCCTTTACCGGCGGCGTGGGTGTGCATTTCGTCGCTGCGATTGACTTGGCCGGGCTCGAGGCGCGGCAACTGCACCGTCAAGTCCAGCGCCGGGTTGAGCGTCAGGGTCAGGATTTTGGCCATTACAGGGCCTCCACTAATGCGCGCACTTCATTGGCGCTGCCCACGGCCAGGGCCTGTTGGGCGAGAATTCTGGTTTGGCTGAGGCTGAGTTCGCGGATGCGTGCCTTGACCTCGGCAATGCTGCGACCGGACACGCTGAGTTCGTCCACGCCGAGACCGACCAGCACCGGCACCGCCAGCGGATCGGCTGCCAGCTCGCCGCACACGCCGACCCACTTGCCGTTGGCATGGGCCGCGCGCACGGTGATGTCGATCAGTTGCAGCACCGCCGGGTGCAAGCCGTCAGCCTGGGCTGACAAGGTTGGATGCCCCCGGTCGATGGCCAGGGTGTATTGAGTCAGGTCATTGGTGCCGACGCTGAAGAAGTCGACTTCCTTGGCAAGCACCGGCGCCAGCAAGGCCGCCGATGGCACCTCGATCATGATCCCCAGTTGCAGATCAGCCACCGGGATTTCCAGACGCAGACGCTCGGTCATGTCCCGCGCCTGGCGCCACTCATCGACGCTGCCGACCATCGGGAACATGATCCGCAACGGACGGTTGTCCGCTGCACGGAGCAAGGCGCGCAATTGCGCTTCCATGATCTGCGGACGCTGCAAGGTCAGGCGAATGCCACGCACGCCGAGGAACGGGTTTTCTTCTTTCGCAATCGGCCAGTACGGCAGTGGTTTATCGCCACCGACATCGAGGGTGCGAACCACCAGGGGACGACCGGCCAGGCCGTCGAGGACGCGGCGGTATTCGACTTCCTGGGTGGCCTCGTCCGGCGCCTGGGAATGGGCCATGAAAATCAGTTCAGTGCGCAGCAAGCCGATGCCTTCGGCACCCTGCTCCACCGCGCTGGTCACGCCGGCACTTTCGCCGATGTTGGCGAACACTTCGACCGCATGGCCGTCGGTGGTCAGCGCCGGTTGATGGCGTTGTTCGGCGGCGGCTTTCAGGCGTTGTTCGCGGGTGTCGCGTTCTTCAGTGGCGCGCTGCAAGGTTGCCGCGTCGGCGTCCACATGCAGGCGACCGCGCTGACCATCAATCAGCAACGGCGTGCCCGGCGCCAGCAGCAACACCGCCGCACCGGCGCCGACCAAGGCCGGAATGCCCAGCGCCCGGGCGACAATCGCGCTGTGAGCGGTCGCGCCGCCACGGGCCGTGAGAATGCCGGCCACACGGGTCGGATCGAGACGGGCAACGTCGGACGGGCCGACTTCGTCCATCACCAGAATGTACGGCTGATCGGGTTCACTCGGGGTTTCGACGCCGCTGAGTTGCGCCAGCACCCGACGACCGATGTCGCGCAGGTCGGCAGCCCGTTCGGCGAGCAAGGCGTCCTGCAACGATTCCTGTTGTTTGGCCGCCGCTTCAATCACAGCCATCCACGCCGCTTCAGCGCTTTCGCCTTGCTTGAGGCGGGTGTCGACTTCATCGGTCAATTCCGGGTCGTCGAGCATTTCCTGGTGGGTGATGAAAATCTCGCGGATGGCTTTGGATTTGCTGCGTTCGATCAAGCCTTCGATGTCGCGGCGCACGTGCACCAAGCCCTGCTTGAGACGTTCACGCTCAATGGCGGCAGACTCGCCACGCAACGGGTATTCGATGGTTTGCAGCACTTGAATGTGCGCCGGGCCAATGGCGATGCCCGGTGCAGCGGCAATGGCCTGGACCAGACTGCCGGACGCTGGCGCCAGGAGCACTTCGGCGACATCGGCAAACACCTCGCGCTGCTGGCTCACGGCGGGCAACGGCTCGACGTCTTCACCGAGGCCTTCTTCGATGGCGGCCAGCAAGGCTGGCAAGGCATCGGCGGCGATGCTCGGTTCAGCGACGAACTCCAATACCTGACCGCGCCGGGCGCCGAGGCTGAGGAGTTTGCTCAAGCTCTTCACCGACACGGCGCTGTCCTGGCCATCGACGATGCGCACGCGGATTTCGCCTTCAAAACTTTTCGCCAACTGCGCGAGGATCTTCGCCGGGCGGGCATGCAAACCGTGGGCATTGGCCAAGGCAATACGTGCGCTCGGCCAGTCCGCCGGCAGTTCACCGCCCAGCACTTCAAGGACTTTACGGCTGCTGGTGGCGCGACCCAATTCATGGCCACGGCCTTCGATCAGCAGCGCACACAGGCGTTCGAGCAAAGCCTGATGCGCCTCGCCGAGGCTGGCCAGGCAGAACAGGCCACTGAGGGGCTGGCCGAGGTAGCGCATGGGCTTGTCCGGCGTGACGAACGCCAGGCCCGGACGCTTGACCGTTTGTTCGCTGTGCAGCCACCACAAGCCATCGCCCAGCGGCAGCGCTTCGACCTGTTGCAAGACGGCGGAGAACCCGTTACTCACGCAATCGGCCTGGCGCAGCAAACGCGCGCCGCGCCATACAAGTTCTTCGAAGTCATCGGCGGAGACACCAAGGCCGATCATTTGTGCATCCAGCGCCAGTTCCTGCGGTGCCCCTTGCAGCAGTTTCAATAAGGCTTCGGCGGAACTGGCGCGACGCAGGGCCTGGCCCAGGTCGGTTTCTCCGAGGGCACGGGTCAGCAGTTGCAGCAGTCGCAGGTGTTCATCGGATTTGGCGGCAATGCCGATCGCCAGGTAAACGATCTGGCCGTCGCCCCAGTCCACGCCCTCGGGGAATTGCATCAGCCGCACACCGGTGGAAAACACTTGGTCGCGGGTTTCCGGCGTACCGTGGGGGATGGCAATACCTTGACCGAGAAAGGTCGAGCCCTGGACTTCCCGCGCCTGCAAACCGGCGAGATAACCCTCGGCCACCAGGCCATCGGTGACCAGATGCCCGGCCAGTAATTGCAAGGCTTCGGACTTATCCATAGCCGACTGGCCCATGGATATCTGCTCTATGGTGAGCTCGAGCATGCTTTCTCCTTTTTGGCGTCTGTGGGCGCCAGGTATTGTTTTGGATGATTCCAGCTTAGGCGCTTCGTCATCATTTTTGGCGGTTTCACGGCAGAACCGGCCAAATGCGCTTATAACGTAGAAAATACGCTTGCTGAAACGTTTAATCTAGAATGATTGGCACGTTACTCGATTATGTCCCATCCTTGAAGTCCAACTTGTCGGAAGCGTTGCGACAATGGTCGTCTGCCCGAATCGGGTAGGATTGTCGAAAATGTCGGGGCAAGCTCGAACAAACAAGGAAATCCCGAGTTGAAACTCAGTGATATCGCACAGTTGGCCGGTGTGTCCGTTACCACCGCCAGTTATGTCATTAATGGCAAGGCCGAGCAGCAACGTATCAGCAGTGCCACCGTCGAGCGCGTTCGTGCGGTCGTCGAACAACATGGCTTCACGCCCAACCCTCAGGCGGCGGGGCTGCGCAGTCGGCACACCCGCACTTTGGGCTTCATTCTGCCGGACCTGGAAAACCCCAGTTACGCAAGAATCGCCAAACTGCTCGAGCAAGGCGCCCGGGCGCGCGGTTATCAATTGCTGATCGCCAGTTCCGACGATGCGCCGGACAGTGAGCGGCAATTGCTGCAACTGTTCCGCGCCCGGCGCTGTGATGCCTTGATCGTCGCCAGTTGCCTGCCGGCCGGTGATGACAGTTATCGTCTGTTGCAGGCCAAAGGCATTCCGATCATCGCCATCGACCGGGTGATGGAGCCCGAGCATTTCTGTTCGGTGATCAGCGATGATCGCGAGGCCAGCCTGCAACTGACCCGCAGTCTGCTCGACCCGCTGCCCAAGCAAATCGCGCTGATCGGTGCCCGCCCCGAGCTGAGCATCAGCCAGGAACGTGCCGCCGGGTTCAAGGAGGCGTTAAGCGGGTTCAAAGGCGACGTGCTGATCGAGCACGGCGAATCGTTCAGCCGTGAGTGCGGCAAGCAGTTGATGGAGGAATTGTTGCAGCGCCTGGGGCATTTGCCGGATGCGCTGGTGACCACGTCTTACGTGCTGCTTCAAGGCGTGTTCGATGCCTTGCACGACTTCCCGCTGAAAACCCGTCCGCTGCGCCTAGGCACCTTCGGCGACACGCAGTTGCTGGACTTCTTGCCGCTGCCGGTCAATGCCATGGCCCAGCAGCATCAGTTGATTGCCGACAAGGCGCTGGCGCTGGCGCTGGCCGCCATCGAGCAGTCCGACTACCAACCCGGCGTGCAAGCCATCGCGCGGACCTTCAAGCAGCGTATTCGCCAGGACTGAACCGTGGAGCTGATTGACAGCCACACTCATCTGGATTTTCCGGACTTCGACGAGGACCGCACGGCGCTGCTCGCCGAAAGCCGCGCCCTCGGGGTACGGCGAATGGTGGTGCTGGGGGTTTATCAGGGCAATTGGCAGCGGGTCTGGGACCTGGTGCAAAGCGATCCCGACCTGCATGCGGCGCTCGGTTTGCACCCGGTGTACCTGGACCAGCATCGCCCTGACGATTTACTCGAACTCGGTGACTGGCTGACCCGCCTGGCGGGTCATCGGCAATTGTGTGCCGTGGGCGAGATCGGTCTGGATTACTTCATCGAAACCCTCGACCGTGAGCGCCAGCAGGCCTTGTTCGACGCGCAACTGCAACTGGCGGTGGACTTCAATCTTCCGGCGCTGATTCATGTGCGGCGCAGCCATGCCGCGGTGATTGCCACGCTCAAACGGTTTCGATTGAAACGCGCGGGCATCATTCATGCCTTCGCCGGCAGCAAGGAAGAGGCGCGCGAATACATCAAGCTCGGTTTCAAACTGGGCCTGGGCGGCGCCGCGACCTGGCCGCAGGCGCTGCGCATGCACCGCGTCTTCGCTGACCTGCCCCTGGAATCAGTGGTGCTGGAAACCGATTCACCGGACATGGCGCCCGCCATGTTTCCCGGTCAACGCAACAGCCCGGCGCACCTGCCGGCGATTTGCTCGGCGCTGGCCGGCATCATGGCGATCAGCCCCGAGCGATTGGCGGCCGCGAGCACGGCCAATGCCTGCGAGTTGTTCAACTGGTAAATAAGCCCTGCACTAAAACCTGTGGGAGCTAGCCTGCTCGCGATAGCGGTGTGTCAGTCGACATCATTACTGACTGACGCACCCCTATCGCGAGCAGGCTCGCTCCCACATTTGATCCTTGTGTGCCGTCAGACCCGGAACGCGCTGATCAATTGTTTGAGTTCCAACACTTGGGCCGACAATGCTCGACTGGCATCCTCGGTCTGGTGCGCCCCTTCGGCGGTACGTTCACCCGCGCGGTTGATCTCGACGATGTTCTGGTCGATGTCGTGGGCCACCGCGGTCTGCTGCTCCACCGCGGCGGCGATCTGTTGGTTCTGGTCGACGATCATTCCGACGGCACCGAGGATGTTTTCCAGCGCCTGCTGGACCTTTTCCGACTGCCCGACGGTGCCATCGGCCACCTGATGGCTGACGCCCATGGCTTTCACCGCCGCGCCGACACCATTCTGGAGCTTGGTGATCATCTGCTCGATTTCTTCGGTCGATTGCTGAGTGCGCTTGGCCAGGGTCCGCACCTCATCGGCCACCACCGCAAAACCACGCCCTTGCTCACCGGCCCGAGCGGCTTCGATCGCGGCGTTGAGCGCCAAGAGGTTGGTCTGCTCGGCGATGCTCTTGATCACTTCCAGCACGCGGCTGATAGATTGACTGTCGCTGGCCAATTGGTTGACCACCCGCACCGACTGATCGATCTCGCTGGCCAGTTGCGCGATGCTGCCCTGCTGGGACGCCACCAGGCCGCGACCGCTGATGGTTTCGTCGTTGACGCTGTGGGCACTGCTGACTGCTGCGGCGGCACTGCGCGCCACCTCAAGGGAGGTGGCAGACATCTGGTTCATGGCCGTGGCGACCTGCTCGATCTGCGAACGCTGCCCCGCCACCGCCTGGTTGCTTTGGGCAGAGACACTTTCGACTTGTCCGGCCTGGCGCTCGACCTCGTTGACGGTCTGGCCTACCCGCTCGATCAGGTCATGGATTTTCTTCACGGTGCCGTTGAACACCTCGCCCAACTCGCCCAACTCATCGCGGCTTTCGGCCCGGAAGGTGACGGTCATGTCGCCCGCTGCAACTTTGTCCAGCGTCGCGCCCAGACGTTTGAGGGTGGTGCGGGTCGAGGCGTAGAAGCCGCCGTAGAGGTAGAAAATCAACACAAACACCACCGACAGCGCCACGGCCTGCAAGATCATATGGGTGCGGTTCTGCTCCAGTCGCTGCTGCAACTGGGTGCCGAGGAATGCCAGGGTGGCTTCGTTGAGTTGGTAGGTCTGGTCCATCAGGCCGGTGACCTGGTCGTAAAAGGCCTGCCATGGCGCATCGAGGGTGTCGGCCATCACCACCTGTTCTTCGAACAGTTCACTGGCCTTTTTCAGCGAGGCCTTGCTGCTCTCGGCCTGGGCGGCCAGGGTGTCACGCGCCGCTTTGCTGGAGCCCAATGCATCATTGAGCTTCAGACCGTATTCGCCCTGGAGCTTTTCGATCTGCGCCAGCAGCTCATCAAATCGGGTGCTCGACGACGAATTCAGAAAACCTTGCCCAAGCGAATAGGAACCCATCGCCCGGCCGTCGCCCAGGATCTGCGTCACAGGCGGAGTGACGTTGGTAATGAGTTCGCTGAGCTGACGCATGTCGCTCTGGGTATCGCGGCTGAGGCCGGCTTGACTGGCAATGATCTGGCTGAAAATCTGCGCGCTGCCGAGCAACTTGCCGATCATCCCACTTTTGCTTTGCAGGGAGTTTTCCGCTTGTTGGGCCTTGAACGCCGCGATCATTTCATCGCGCTTGCCATCGAAAACCGTGATCTGCTCCGGATCAGTGGTCATCGCCGTCAGCCCTTGCAGGCGGGCCAGAACACTTTGCTCCAGAGTGCTGATCTTCGTCTCGACATTACCGGCCTTGCCGGACTGGCCAAGGGTGACGTTGATTTGCACCAGGTTGTTCAGGGTTTCCAGATCACGCCGCAGGGTCAGGCTGCTGCCGAGCAGGTCGAGGCTTTGCAGCTCGACTTGTGTGCCCTGGAATTCACGATAGGAGTCGCGGACCAGATAGAAGTTGGTCACCAGCATCGGCACGAGGAACAGCACACTGATCAGGCTGAACTTCATGCCGAAGCTCAGGCGATTCATCAGCGCGACGGCGGGATAGAGCAAGCTCTTCACTGGAAGTCTCCCTTTTGATTCTTATTTTTATTGGCAGGCGCGGGTCGACGGCAGATAGCCACTATTCAGCGCTATCCCTGTATAGCTTAAATCGGCTGAGGGTTTTGTAACTTAAGGTTAACGGCAGATCGCCGGACTTGAGATCGATGATCATCTTGTGGCGAGGGAGGCTGCTCCCGCTCGTCTGCGAAGCAGACGCAATGCAGGCGAGCGGGTTTTCCTGACATATTCGCCTGGCCGTTTGAGGGCGCTGCGCGCCCAGCGGGAACAAGCCCCCTCTCCACAAAGACGTTCACGTAAAACAGCCGTTGGTTTACGGAAGGACCGTCCACAACGCAAAACCTGCATACCAGAGCACCGCCGCTCGCAGCAGCAGTTCCCAGATCCGGTCCAGGCTGTTGATACCATCCGGTCCGACGACCGGTGCAGGAATTTCGCCAGCCACCAGGCCAACTTTCTCGATCAACTGGGCAGCGCTGATGTTCCAGTTCAGCAGTTCATGCAGCATGACGCGGCTGACCGCGACAAAATTTCCGACCAGCGCGAAACTGGCCGCCAACAGACGCACCGGCACCCAATCAAACGCATGACGCAACTGTGCAGCGCGCTCGACCACAGCAGGGTTCTGCCCGTGCTCTTCAGCCAGCGCCAGCAGCCGGTAGCTCAGTGCGGCGACCGGGCCCAGCACGAAGTACCAGAAAATCACCGCGAAAAAGCTCTGGTACGCCTCCCACAGCAAATGCCCTTCGACCCGCTCAAGCAGTTGCTCGCCGCTATCGGCGCAGATGTCCACGTCGCGCTTCGCCACATGGGCGGCGGCTTGCAGGTCTTCCCGGCGCCAGGCATCGCGAAACGGTCCCAGGCCGGCCAGCAAATCGCCGCGACCCAGACTGTAAATCACCACCAGCAGGTGCACCGGCAATGCCAGCAACCCGTAGGCCACCGGCTCAAGCACCACCAGCAACAAACCCAGCAGCGCCACCGGCAACAACACCAGCACCACCAATACCAGCCATGGCCGATCAATCAGGCGCGGGCTGACTTCAAGCTTGTTCAGTTCACGCACCCAACCGCCGTCACGTTGGACCCGATGGCGCAAGGCCGAGAATTTCTCGATCCAGACGGCCAACAGCAACACCAGAAAACTCATCGTTGTTCCTCTTGTTCCAAAGCGGCTTTTGCCAAGGCGGCGCGGTAGCGTGCCCAGTCGAACGCGGGTCCCGGATCCGTCTTGCGCCCCGGTGCGATGTCGCTATGCCCGCAGATGCGTTGCGCCGTGATCGCCGTAAATGTGCTTTGCAGTTGTCGGGTCAGAGTCGTCAACGCCTGATACTGGGCGTCCTCGAACGGAAGATCATCCGTGCCCTCAAGTTCGATGCCCACAGAAAAATCGTTGCAGGTCTCCCGCCCCTCGAAACTCGAGACACCGGCGTGCCAGGCGCGCTCAAGACAAGAGACAAACTGAGTGACGGTGCCGTCACGTTCGATCAGAAAGTGCGCAGACACCCGCAGGTCAGCAATACCTGCAAAATAGGGATGCTCCGTGACATCCAGACGATTCTGGAAAAATTCCTGCACCTTGCCGGTGGCGAACTGCGCTGGCGGCAGGCTGATGTTGTGGATCACCAGCAGGGAAATTTCGCCCGAGGGGCGCGCATTGAAGTTGGGCGAGCGGCATACACGCACGCCCTGACACCAACCGCTCGCGGGGTCCAACTGCATACAGGTTCCTTCAACGACGACTGTGTTGGCGCCCAGTATGCCGCGATAGGCCCTCGGGGCGCGATCACTTGCCGCGATTGAGACGCCGCAGATTGCCCAGCACCGACTCCAGGGCCCGGTCGAACAGCAAGGTATCGTCCAGCGCCCGCACCGCGCCACGGCGAAATTCCAGGGCCAGGCCGGTGCGGCTGCGCTCCAGCACTTTCATTCCCGTGCGGTCGACAAAGATGTATTTGCCGGTGGAATCGATGATCGCTGCCAGCTTGCAACGCAGGGTGTTTTCATCGTCTTCCTGAAACTCGACCCAGCAGCCCGGACGCAGTTGATCGACCTGAAGCAAACCGGCATCGTCTGCCGGCAACCGCACAGACACCACATCGGCCAGGCCTTCGTCCGCCGTGTGCAGCACGATTTGCTGCAGCACTTCGACCATAACCGGCGGGTCGACGGGTTGTTCAGCCGTCTGACCCGGGCGCTCGAACAGTTGCACGTGCAAGGTTTCCAGCTCACTGAAAAACTCACTGGTGGCGAACGGATCGAACGCAGAGCTGCTCAATCCGTCGCGCAAGGCCTTCAGCAGCCCGGGCACCAGCGCCAACAAACGCAGGCCGGCATCGGGCTCGTCATGGCGCTGCACGCTCCAGATCAATTGCTCCATAGTCTGCACATCGGCCTGCCATTGCGCCGACGCATCACCATGTTTGAGGCAGGTCAACAACAGCACTTTGCTCCAGGCCTCCTGCACGAAGACCACCACAGCCTGGGGCAGCACTTTGCCCAATAACGCCTGATTCAGCGCCTGCTCGACACGCTGGCGAGCCAGTTCGGTCCTGGCGCGGCCTTCCTCGGCGTCACGGGTACGCTGTTCCAGCAGTTCGCTGCGGCGGCGCTCATCACTGGTGAAGGCGAGAAAATCCGCCAGCAATTCGGAAAAGATCGCCGGATCATCAACAAAGTCGTTCAACAGGCGCTGGACCACTTGCTCGATGCGCAGGTACAGGCTGTCACGCTCGTGGTCATCGCACTCCCCCCAGCCCATCGCGGCGGCAGCGATTTCGTTGAGCAGACGCCGGGCCGGGTGGCTGGCCCGGCTGAAGAAGCTCTTGTCGAGCACCGCCACTTTGAGCATCGGAATCTGCAACCGACCAATCAGCGCCTTGAGGGAGTCAGGCAGGTTGCGGTCATCAAGGATGCATTCGAAGAGCATGGCGATCAGGTTGATCACGTCTTCGTCAGCCACGCCGACCACGCGCGACTTGCCACTTTTGACGCTGACCCGGGTTAGCAGCTGTTCGAGCTGGTTACGCAGATCGAAGTCGTCCTGGGTCGCCAGCGCCGGCACGTATTGCTGCAAGTGCGAGAGCAGGCGCAACAGATCTCGGGTGGAAATGGGCTGTGTCTGGGCACTGGCTTCGAGGGTCGGCGCGACACTGCCGCGCACGTGTAGCAGCAGCTCCTGCAACGCGGCAAAGACTTCCTGCACGCCATCGTCGACCGGTGTATGGCCCGAGTGAATGCCGACTTCGATCGGTTCGGCATAGGCGCTGGCGGCGGCATGATCGCTGGCTCGCCGCGTGGGAGCGGGCTTGAGGTCGGGCAACACGCCGGTCGCGATGAGCAGTTGATTGGCTTCGGCGTACAGCTGATCAGTGCTGCTGAGCACGTAGCGATCGAATAGTTTGAGAATGATCAGCTTGACCTTGATCTCCACCCCCAGGTTGCGCCAGGCCTGCAAGAAATACTCGCAGAGCCGCGCAGGCCCCAGCGGGTTGTGCTCATCGTCCAGCGCCTTGCCCAGCAAAGCACTGAGTCGGGCTGTCAGTTGGTCAAGAGCGAACCCGTCGCGGTTCAGCACTTTGCTGACCATGGCGTCCACCGCGACGCTGCGTTCCAGATCGTCATTGGGCAATGCATCGGTTTCAAATGCCAATGCCTGAGGCAAGGCCGCCTGGGCGCTGTCGTGCTGCGAGAGACTGACGAACGCCTCGAAGAAGTGTTCGAGAAAACCGCGTTCGATGCTTTTTCGCTTGAGTCGCAAGTCGCGCATGGCTTCGAAAAAGAGGTTCTGCTCGACATCGCTGCGGGCCCGATCAGCCATTTCGAACAGCGTGTCGTCGGCGTTATCAAACAGCTCCTGCAAGCCATGCCTGAGCTGTTGAGTGGCCTTGTCGCGAACCTGAAGCAGAATCACAGGCAGGCGGGCGAGCGGCGATTGCGTCGCCTGACCGGTAGCCGCCTTGTGCAAAGGCACTACATTCCCGTCGTTGTGCATCCAAGCCTCCTGAAACGGTAATTCTGCGAATAGTCGTATCCAAACGAACGTCAAAGCCATGACGTCAAAAGCAAGGCGGATTATCTTGCAAAAGCGCTCCCGTGTACCAGCAGACTCTGTGCTTCGTATCGAAATAGACGCATAGGAAAGACGTTGACTTAGTGCCGATGATTCAAGGGAATCGACCAAATGCAGGTTTGCAGGTGAGGGGAACGCCTCTGATGCCTTGGGTTGCCTCGCGCCATGGCCCTATAATCGGGCCACTTTGTTTGTGGAGCCCGTTATGCCGAATCTACGTCTCGCCGATTTGACCGCCGAAATCGAAGCCAACGTGCGCCGTGCGTTGCTCGAAGACATCGGCAGCGGCGACATCACCGCACAGCTGATCCCGGCCGAACGCCTGGCAAAAGCCACCATCATCACCCGCGACGCCGCGGTCATTGCCGGCACCGCATGGGTCGATGCCGTTTTCCGGCAACTCGATCCACGGGTCGCGGTGCACTGGCAGGTGCGTGACGGCGAACGGGTGAAACCCAATCAGGCGCTGTTTCACCTCGAGGGCCCGGCACGCTCGCTGCTGACCGGCGAACGCTGCGCACTGAATTTCCTGCAATTGCTCTCGGGCGTGGCCACGCGCGCGCAATACCTGGCGGATTTTGTCGCCGAGACCCAGGTGAAGCTGCTCGACACCCGTAAAACCCTGCCGGGGCTGCGTCTGGCGCAGAAGTACGCCGTGACCTGCGGCGGTTGCCACAACCACCGCATCGGCCTGTACGACGCCTTCCTGATCAAGGAAAACCACATCGCCGCCTGCGGTGGCATTCCTGAGGCCATCAACGCCGCGCACAAGATCGCCCCGGGCAAGCCGGTCGAGATTGAAGTGGAAAGCCTGGCGGAATTGAAAGAAGCCCTGGCGGCGGGTGCCGACATCATCATGCTCGATGAGTTGAGCCTGGATGACATGCGTGAAGCCGTGCGCCTGAACGCGGGCAAGGCGAAACTGGAAGCCAGCGGTGGTATCAACGAAAACACGCTGCTGCCGATCGCCGAAACCGGGGTGGATTACATTTCGATTGGTGCGATGACCAAGGATGTGAAGGCTGTCGACCTGTCGATGCGCTTAAGCCTCTAAAACGCAGCTTCGAGCGGCAAGCTCCAAGTTTCAAGCAGTTTTGCTTGTACTTGCAGCTTACCGCTTGAAGCCTGAAGCTGCTCTCAAACCACCAGATTGTTCATCTCGCAGTACTCTTCCCACTCGACCCCTAACACCTCGGCCGCCTCCTTGTGCAGCACCAGGCGCGCAGCCTCGAACTCTTCAGGGGTCGAGGTGTACTTGAGCGTCAGTTCCCATGGCTGCAAGCCCTGGGACTCCGCCTCATCCTCGAACGCCCACTGGATCTGGTCTTTTTGATCGTCGGCCGGCAGGTCCTTGATCTCGTCGGCTAGCTGGGGCGACTCCTGCAGGTACTTTTTCAGCGCTTCTTCGTGTCTGGCTTCTTGGGTCAATTCTTTAACGGTCATGGCGTTCTCGCTGATCTGGGGAATGGAAGATGGATCTGGATCATCAAGGATCTCTCTGACGCAAAAAACCGTGTGAAGCCCGGTTTGTCTGGCCTTCAGAACCATTCGGGGATCATCTGAAAACTGCAAAGTGGTACGTGTGCAACGTCCGAATATAGGACGTTTGGTCGACGATTTATATGGACTTTTACATCAAATCTACAAAAAAACCGTTGATCGGCCTTTCTGAAAATTTTCCCTCGCTACCCAGGAACAACGTTCAAAAGGTAAAGTCATAGCGATGTGCCATATAGGCACTTCACAAGGAATCGGTGATGCGCAATTTTCCCAAGCTTCCATCTACCCTGTTTGCAACCGGCATGGCTGCCCTTCTTCTCGGCAGCCTGGCAATGCCCGATTCGGCTCAAGCCGGTCTGGAGTACAAATTCGACAGCGCAAACTCTTCCGATAAATTTTTGGTTTTCCACAACTATTACGGCACAGACGTGATGGTCAAATCAGGCCTCAGTATCGAAGACGTGGAAAAATTACAAAGAATGGTTAAAACCGATACGGCAGATCTTGAAGAGCTGAAGAAAACCGTCAGTACACAGGCGCGGCTCATCGAAGAGTTGAAAAAGAACACGGTGTCCGGTTCGAATTCGACTGCCAGCGAAGTGGATAAACTCAAGCGCACCGTCAGTGATCAGGACACGGCGCTGAAAAACCTCGCCAAGGCCATGGACGAGTTCAAACGCAACAGTGGTTCGAGCTCCAGTTCCAGCGCCAGCGAAGTGAACGACCTGAAACGCACGGTCAGCGAACAGAACACCGGTTTGGTCAACCTTGCCAAGGCTGTGGACGAACTCAAACGCAATAGCAGCTCGAATTCCAGCTCCAGTTCCAGCGAAGTCAGCGACCTCAAGCGTACGGTCAGCGAACAGGACAATGGACTTAAAAAGCTCGCCAGCCAGATGGACGACCTCAAGCGTAGCAGCAGCTCGAATTCCAGCTCAAGCTCAAGCTCCAGCGAAGTGAGTGATCTGAAACGCACGGTGAGCGAACAGGACAACGGTCTGAAAAAGCTCGCCAGTCAGATGGACGATCTCAAGCGCAGCAGCGGCGGCTCGAACTCCAGTTCAAGCTCCAGCGAAGTGAACGACCTCAAGCGTACCGTCAATGAACAGGAAAACGACTTGAAAAGACTTGCCAGCCAGGTGGAAGACCTCAAGCGTAGCGCCGGTTCGAGTTCCAGCTCGAGCTCCAGCGACCTGTCCAGCCTTAAGCGGGAAGTCAGCGATCAGGACAACCAACTGGATCAGCTGAAACGCACCGTGGAAGATTTGAGCAGAAAGGTGAAATAACAGGGGGAATGGTGCCCGAGACAGGAATCGAACCTGCGACCTTCGCGTTACGAGTGCGCTGCTCTACCGGCTGAGCTACACGGGCGGTGGGCTAAACCTAGCACCGGGTTCGAAAGCCAGCAACTTCACACCCTGTTTCACAGACAAAAAAATGCCCCGCAGCTTTCACTGCGGGGCATTTTTTATAACGTTGAAGCAATCAAGCGGGGGTGATTAAACGCCCGAAGCCTTGGCCGCTGCTACGTCTTTGATGGACAGTTTGATACGGCCGCGGTTGTCCACGTCCAGTACCAGTACTTCCACTTCCTGGCCTTCTTTCAGGATGTCGGTCACTTTCTCAACGCGAGCGTCGCTCAGCATCGAGATGTGTACCAGACCGTCCTTGCCAGGCAGGATGTTGACGAATGCGCCGAAGTCGACGATGCGCTCAACCTTACCAACGTAGATCTTGCCGATTTCAGCTTCTGCGGTGATGCCCAGAACGCGCTGACGTGCTGCTTCAGCCGCTTCCTTGGTTTCGCCGAAGATCTTGATCGAGCCGTCGTCTTCGATGTCGATCGAAGCCTTGGTCTCTTCACAGATCGCACGAATGGTCGCGCCGCCTTTACCGATGACATCACGGATTTTGTCGGTGTCGATTTTCATCGCGATCATGGTCGGAGCATTTTCCGACAGTTCGGTGCGAGACTGACCAATGATCTGGTTCATCTGACCGAGGATGTTCAGGCGCGCTTCCAGGGCTTGGCCCAGAGCGATTTCCATGATTTCTTCGGTGATGCCTTTGATCTTGATGTCCATCTGCAGCGCGGTAACACCTTTGGCGGTACCGGCTACTTTGAAGTCCATGTCGCCCAGGTGGTCTTCGTCACCCAGGATGTCGGTCAGGACGGCGAACTTCTCGCCTTCTTTAACCAGACCCATGGCGATACCGGCAACCGGTGCCTTCATCGGAACGCCGGCGTCCATCAGAGCCAGGGAAGCGCCGCAAACGGAAGCCATCGAGCTCGAACCGTTGGATTCGGTGATTTCCGACACAACACGAATGGTGTATGGGAACACGTCGGCAGCAGGCAGCATGGCTGCAATCGAACGACGGGCCAGACGGCCGTGACCGATTTCGCGACGGCCAGCGCCACCCATGCGACCACACTCACCTACCGAGAACGGAGGGAAGTTGTAGTGCAGCATGAACGGGTCTTTTTTCTCGCCTTCCAGGGTGTCCAGCAGCTGTGCGTCACGGGCGGTGCCCAGTGTTGCAACAACCAGCGCCTGGGTTTCGCCACGGGTGAACAGAGCCGAACCGTGAGTCTTTGGCAGAACACCGACTTCGATGTTCAAAGGACGTACGGTCTTGGTGTCGCGACCGTCGATACGTGGCTTGCCGTTTACGATGTTTTCGCGAACGGTGCGGTATTCGATTTCGCCGAAAGCGGCTTTGACTTCGCTGGACGAAGGCTGGCCTTCTTCACCGGACAGCTTGGCAACCACCTGGTCTTTCAGCTCACCCAGGCGAGCGTAACGGTCGGCCTTGATGGTGATGGTGTAAGCCTGGGAGATCGCGTCGCCGAACTCGGCACGGATAGCGCCCAGCAGAGCAGTGGCTTCTGGCTGTGGAGCCCAGGTCCAGGTCGGCTTGGCAGCTTCGGCGGCCAGTTCCTTGACGGCGTTGATCACCACCTGGAACTCGTCGTGAGCAAACAGTACCGCGCCCAGCATCTGGTCTTCGGTCAGCTCTTTGGCTTCCGATTCAACCATCAATACGGCTTCCGAAGTACCGGCAACGACCATGTCCAGGCTCGAAGCTTTCTGTTGTTCGTAAGTCGGGTTCAGCAGGTAGCCAGTGCTTTCGTGGAACGCCACGCGGGCAGCGCCGATCGGGCCATCGAAAGGAATACCGGAGATAGCCAACGCAGCCGAGGTACCGATCATCGCAGCGATGTCCGGATCGGTTTTCTTGCTGGTGGAAACGACGGTGCAGACAACCTGCACTTCGTTCATGAAGCCTTCTGGGAACAGCGGACGGATCGGACGGTCGATCAGTCGGGAAGTCAGGGTTTCTTTCTCGGAAGGACGGCCTTCACGCTTGAAGAAACCGCCAGGGATCTTACCGGCAGCGTAAGTCTTTTCCTGGTAGTGAACAGACAGAGGGAAGAAGCCCTTGCCTGGATCGGCTTGCTTGGCGCCGACCACAGTCACCAACACGCTGACGTCGTCGTCAACGGTGACCAATACTGCGCCGGAGGCCTGACGGGCGATACGGCCAGTCTCGAGGGTAACGGTCGACTGACCGAACTGGAATTTTTTGATTACCGGGTTCACGGTGTCCTACCTTCTTTTGTGGCTCTTGGGGAACTTGTCTTCTTGCGAAATTCTTGGGCAATGTCGGGAATCGGCCCAACGCCTGTCCAGGGTAAAACGACTATCCAGATAAAACTTGAGGCTGGGAGCCTGCCATGTGCCAGCGGGAAACCCACTGGCGCACGACAGACAACCAACCTCTAGCGCAATCGCTTATTAGCGACGCAGACCCAGGCGACCGATCAGAGCCTGATAACGACCCAGATCCTTGCCTTTCAGGTAGTCCAGCAGCTTACGACGCTGGTTAACCATGCGGATCAGACCACGACGGGAGTGGTGATCTTTACCGTTGGCCTTGAAGTGACCTTGCAGCTTGTTGATGTTGTGGGTCAGCAGTGCAACTTGCACTTCTGGCGAACCAGTGTCACCAACAGCTTGCTGGTAGTCAGCTACGATTTGAGCTTTTTCTTGAACGTCGAGAGCCATGAGGCAATCCTTTTATCAGGAAACTGTTTCAAAGAAACAGCTTCAACAGGCCAGGGACAAATCCCTGTATCTAAAAATGAGTAGTGACCGTGCCTGTTAACAGCCACCCTCGTCCGGTCATTCTGACCGAATCAGTCGACGTGGCGCGATGCGCCCGTCTTCGCTCACTTCACCGATACCGATGAAGCGACCGTTGTGATCCTGTACCCGTACCATGCCGAACTTCGGTGCATCCGGGGCTCGTACCGGTTGGCCGTTAAGCCAGTAGAACGAACTGTGCTCCGAGAACTGCAACAGTGGCCAATCCAGAAGGCCGCTGTCCGATGGCATCAGGAAGCGGTCGACCGCTTCGTTGCCGCCTTCGGCATGTACCGCTTCCAACTCTTCAAGCGTGACCGTCTGCGCCAGCGTGAAAGGCCCGGCCTGGGTACGTCGCAATTCAGCCACGTAAGCGCCACAACCGAGTTGCTCACCGATATCCTCCACCAGGGTGCGAATATAGGTGCCTTTGCTGCAATCCACCGCAAGCCGCGCAGTATCACCTTCAAAGGCCAGCAATTCCAAGCGCGCAATAGTAACAGAACGCGGTTCACGCTCCACTACTTCGCCTGCACGGGCCAGCTTGTACAGCGGCTGGCCATCACGCTTGAGCGCCGAGTACATCGGCGGTATCTGACTGATTTGCCCGCGAAAATTCGGCAGAACAGCTTCGACATCTGCGCGACCAACGGTCACCGGACGCTCCTGCAAAACTTCACCCTCGGCATCGGCCGTGGTGGTGGTCTTGCCCAGTTGCGCCAGGGTTTCGTAACCCTTGTCGGAATCGAGCAGGTACTGCGAGAACTTGGTGGCCTCACCGAAGCACAACGGCAACACGCCGGTGGCCAGCGGATCGAGACTGCCGGTGTGACCGGCTTTCTCGGCGTTCAGCAGCCAGCGAACCTTCTGCAACGCGGCGTTGGAGGTGAACCCCAATGGCTTGTCGAGCAGAATGATACCGCTGACGTTACGACGGATACGTTTGACCTGAGCCACCGATTACTCCTTGGCGTCTTCGGGTTCAGCCGCTACCGGGTGCTGATTGTCTTCAGCCACCGCACGCTCGATCAGGGCCGACAGGTGCGCGCCACGCACGACGCTTTCGTCGTAGTGGAAGTGCAACTGCGGAACGCTGCGCAACTTCATTTCACGAGCCAACTGCATGCGCAGGAAACCGGCGGCTGAGTTGAGCACCTTGATGCTTTGCGCGATGTCTTCGGCGTTGTCCTGGCCCATCACGGTGATGAAGATCTTGGCGTGACCGACGTCACGGCTGACTTCAACAGCGGTAATGGTGACCAGACCGACGCGCGGGTCTTTGACTTCACGACGGATCAGCTGTGCCAGCTCACGCTGCATCTGATCGCCGATACGTTGGGTACGGCTGTATTCTTTTGCCATGTCTTGTTACCTGTTACTGCCCCACGGTGAAACCCGAGGGGTCTGAAAGCGGCAAACGCCCGGCCTGACAAAAGCCAGACCGGGCGTTGCGTTTAGAGTCCTGACGCTGCGCCGCGCATTTGCATGCGGCGGCTTGGCGTGGCCCTTGAAGTACGCGAGTTAGAGGCTGCGAGCAACCTGAACCTTCTCGAAGACTTCGATCTTGTCACCGACTTTGACGTCGTTGTAGCTCTTCACGCCGATACCGCATTCCATGCCGGCACGTACTTCGGAAGCGTCATCCTTGAAGCGGCGCAGAGATTCCAGCTCGCCTTCGAAGATAACGATGTCTTCACGCAGTACACGGATTGGACGGTTACGGTGAACAACACCTTCGATAACCATGCAACCGGCGATCGCGCCAAACTTCGGCGAACGGAACACGTCACGCACTTCAGCGGTACCCAGGATGTTCTCGCGAACATCGCTGCCCAGCATACCGGTGAGGGCTTTCTTGACGTCTTCGATGATGTCGTAGATCACGTTGTAGTAACGCATATCCAGACCTTCCTGCTCGACGATCTTGCGAGCGCCAGCATCGGCACGCACGTTGAAGCCAAACAGTACAGCGTTGGAGGCCAGTGCCAGGTTAGCGTCGGACTCGGTGATACCACCGACGCCGCCACCGACAACACGCACTTGCACTTCGTCGTTACCCAGGCCGTTCAAGGCACCGTTCAACGCTTCCAGCGAACCACGGACGTCGGATTTGAGGACGATGTTGAGCGTCTTCTTCTCTGCCTGACCCATGTTTTCGAAGATGTTTTCCAGCTTGCCGGCGTGAGCGCGAGCCAGTTTGACTTCGCGGAACTTGCCTTGACGGAACAGAGCCACTTCACGGGCTTTCTTCTCGTCCGACAGCACGCTCATCTCATCGCCAGCGTCCGGGGTACCGTCCAGGCCGAGGATCTCGACAGGGATGGAAGGACCGGCTTCTTTGATCGGCTTGCCGTTCTCGTCGAGCATGGCGCGTACACGGCCATAGTTCGAACCGACCAGGACCATGTCGCCTTGGCGCAGGGTACCGTCTTGAACCAGAACGGTTGCAACCGGGCCACGACCTTTGTCGAGACGCGATTCAACCACCACACCACGGCCAGGAGCCGAAGGCGTCGCTTTCAGTTCCAGAACTTCGGCTTGCAGCAGAACAGCTTCGAGCAACTCGTCCACGCCAGTACCGACTTTCGCCGAAACCGATACGAACGGGGTGTCGCCGCCCCACTCTTCCGAAGTCACGCCGTGAACCGACAGCTCGCTACGGATGCGATCGAGATCAGCGCCCGGCTTGTCGATTTTGTTCACTGCAACAACCAGTGGAACACCGGCAGCCTTGGCGTGCTGGACCGCTTCAATGGTCTGCGGCATTACGCCGTCGTCCGCTGCAACCACCAGGATCACGATGTCAGTCGCCTTGGCACCACGGGCACGCATTGCGGTAAACGCGGCGTGACCCGGGGTATCGAGGAAAGTGACCATGCCGCGATCAGTTTCAACGTGGTACGCACCGATATGCTGGGTGATACCGCCGGCTTCGCCTGCAGCTACCTTGGCACGACGGATATAGTCGAGCAGCGACGTCTTACCGTGGTCAACGTGGCCCATTACGGTCACGACTGGCGCACGGGAGAACGTCTCACCTTCAAACTTCAGGGACTCGGCCAGGGAATCTTCCAGGGCGGTGTCGCTGACTAGGGTCACTTTGTGGCCCAGTTCTTCGGCTACCAGTTGAGCAGTTTCCTGATCAAGCACCTGGTTGATGGTCGCTGGCGTACCCAGTTTGAACATGAACTTGATGATTTCAGCAGCCTTGACCGACATCTGATTGGCGAGATCGCCAACAGTGATGGTCTCGCCGATCTGCACATCACGCACGACAGGGCCGGTTGGGCTCTGGAAACCGTGGGCGTTGCGTTTCTTCAGCTTGGCCTTGCCGCGACCACCACGACGGAAGCCATCGCTTTCTTCGTCGGTAGTACGTGGGGCAACGCGTGGAGCAGGCGCTTTCTCTTTAACCGAAGCACGATGCGGAGCGTTTTTGCGCTCACCATCGCCACTGCCACGACGATTGTTATCGTCGGCGCGTGGTTTGTCCGGACGGCGCTGTTCGTTCTGCTTGTTGCGAACGTCAGCAGACGGTGCTGGAGCAGCGGCTACAACCGGCGCGCTTTCGCGTACTGGCTCGGCAACTGCAGCAGGGGCTGCAACGGCGTCGTTAGTAGCGGATTGCGCAGCAGCAGGCTGGCGACGCGCTTCTTCTTCGGCGCGACGCTTGGCTTCTTCTTCAGCCTTCTGACGAGCAGCATTTTCTACTGCGCGGCGTTCTTCCAGTTCGCGTTTGCGCTCGGCTTCAATTTCTTCCGGGCTGCGCTGTACGAAGACTTTCTTCTTACGTACTTCAACGCTGATGCTTTTGCTGCCAGCAACACGCAGGGTGCTGGTGGTTTTGCGCTGCAGTGTGATCTTGCGCGGTTCTTCCACTTTCGCCTTGTGGCTGCTCTTCAAGTGAGTCAGCAAAGACTGCTTCTCACTATCGCTCACACCTTCATCGGCGGCGGTGTGCGGCAGACCTGCCTCACGCATCTGCTGCAACAGGCGCTCTACCGGTGTTTTGACCTCATCGGCCAGTTGTTTCACCGTGACTTGCGTCATGCACTTCTCTCCTCAGGCCGCGCCTAATTACTCGAACCAGTGGGCTCGGGCGGCCATGATCAACTTGCCGGCACGATCATCGTCAATGCCGTCGATGTCGAGCAGGTCGTCAATAGACTGCTCGGCCAGGTCTTCGCGGGTAATTACGCCGCGCACCGCCAGTTCCATCGCCAGATCCTTGTCCATACCCTCAAGCGAGAGCAGGTCTTCGGCCGGATGGGCGTCTGCCAGCTTTTCCTCAGTAGCGATGGCTTTGGTCAACAAACGATCCTTGGCGCGAGCGCGAAGCTCGTTGACGGTTTCTTCGTCAAAGCCTTCGATGTTGAGCATTTCTTCCAACGGTACGTAGGCAATCTCTTCCAGGCTGGTGAAGCCTTCATCTACCAGCACCTGTGCAAGGTCTTCGTCGACTTCCAGCTCGTCGATGAAGTTGCGCAGGATGTCGCCGGTTTCTGCTTGCTGCTTAGCCTGGATGTCCGATTCGGTCATCACGTTCAGGGTCCAGCCAGTCAACTGGCTAGCCAGACGCACGTTCTGACCACCGCGACCGATGGCCTGAGCCAGATTGTCTGCGCCAACGGCGATGTCCATTGCATGGGCATCTTCGTCAACGATAATTGCCGCAACCTCAGCCGGGGACATGGCGTTGATTACGAACTGAGCCGGGTTGTCATCCCACAGGACGATATCCACACGCTCACCGCCCAACTCACCCGACACTGCCTGGACGCGCGAACCGCGCATACCGATGCAAGCGCCCTGCGGGTCGATGCGTTTGTCTTTCGAGCGGACCGCGATCTTGGCACGCGAACCCGGGTCACGGGAGGCTGCCATTACTTCGATCAGGCCTTCAGCGATTTCCGGCACTTCGATGCGGAACAACTCGATCAGCATTTCCGGCGCGGTACGCGACAGGATCAGCTGCGGGCCGCGGTTCTCGGTGCGGATTTCCTTGAGCAACGCACGCAAGCGCACGCCAACCCGGAAGGTTTCGCGAGAGATGATGTCTTCACGAGCCAGCAACGCTTCAGCGTTGTTGCCCAGATCGACGATCACGTTGTCGCGGGTCACTTTCTTCACGGTGCCGGAGATGATTTCCCCCAGGCGCTCGCGATAAGCGTCAACGACTTGAGCGCGCTCGGCTTCGCGAACTTTCTGCACGATGACTTGCTTGGCAGTCTGTGCAGCAATGCGGCCGAACTCGATGGATTCGATTTTCTCTTCGACTACATCACCCACCTGGGCGCCCGGGTGCGTTTCGGCAACCTTGCTCGGCCAGGTTTCGATGGCCGGATCATCCAGGTCTGCTTCTTCGACGACCGTCCAGCGACGGAATGTCTCGTAAGCACCGGTGTGGCGATTGATTTCCACACGCAGATCGACTTCGTCCTCGAAACGCTTTTTGGTAGCAGTGGCCAGGGCCAGCTCCAGCGCTTCAAAAATTACGTTTGCCGGTACGCCCTTTTCATTGGATACCGACTCAACAACCAGCAGTACTTCTTTGCTCATCGTACGCCTCGCCTTTCGCAAGCCATTGGATCCGCGGGATCCGCGTCTCAGTCAAAACTGGGAATAATGTTGGCCTTGTCGATCATATCGATCGGCAACAGGAACTCATGGTCTTCTACCTGCACCACGACGTCCTGCTCTTCTACACCGCGCAGAAGGCCCTGAAAGTTGCGTCGTCCTTCAAAAGGCGAGCGCAGCTTGATCTTCACTTGTTCACCGGCAAATTTTGCAAACTGCTCAATAGTGAACAGTGGGCGTTCCATGCCAGGCGAGGAAACTTCAAGGGTGTATTCAACGGCGATTGGATCTTCAACATCCAGGACACCGCTGATCTGACGGCTGACGATGGCACAATCGTCCACCAGCACACCGCCCTCTTTATCAATATAAACGCGCAACATTGAGTGGCGACCTTGAGCCGAAAACTCAATACCCCAGCATTCATAGCCCAGGGCCACGACCACCGGGGCCAACAAGGCCTGCAACTCTTCTAGCTTGCTCGACACCTGAACCCCCTCGTGCATGTATGTGCATGCTATGCAAAATAAAAAAATGGGCGAAACGCCCATCCTTGAAACGCCGTCGAACAGCGGCGTAGAAAGTGTCCAGCTAACAAAAAGCCCCTTAAAAGGGGCTCCTTAAACTGGTTGCGGGGGCCGGATTTGAACCGACGACCTTCGGGTTATGAGCCCGACGAGCTACCAGACTGCTCCACCCCGCGACAAAGCTGGGGCGGAAGTATACGACCGATCCTTGACAGGGTCAATGTAACCTTCCACCTACAAGAAAGCCCGCAACAGCGGGCTCTCCTGATAATTGGTACCGAGAAGGGGACTCGAACCCCTACACCCTATGGGCACAACCACCTCAAGGTTGCGTGTCTACCAATTCCACCACCTCGGCAATACTACGTTTGAAACCCTTCTTACTTTTGCTCTTGAGCTGGAGGCACGTCAGTCGCTGGAGTAGCCGACTTTTGCTCTTGAAGCACCGGTACATCATCAGAAGCCGGTTGTTGCTTTGGAACTTCCAACACTGCCGGGTTTGGCAAACCTACTTGAGTCAGCTGCTGAGCTTTCTCTTTAGCAAAGTAACCTAACCCTAAGCTGGTTATGAAGAAACCGGCGGCAAGTATAGCAGTAAACTTACTAAGAAAGGTAGAGGAACCTTGGCTTCCGAACACAGTATTTGAAGCACCTGCTCCGAAAGACGCGCCAGCATCCGCACCTTTACCCTGCTGCAGCAATACCAGAGCAACTACGCCCAATGCACCCAGCAGATGAAAAACGACTACGACTGTTTCCAGCATTTTTTCAGTTTCCCGCGGCGCGACAAATCGCACCGAACTCATCTGCATTCAGGGAAGCTCCACCAATGAGCCCCCCATCGATATCCGGCATGCCGAACAGTTCGACCGCATTGGCCGCCTTCACGCTGCCGCCGTATAGAAGCCGCACACCTTGTGCGACCTCAGAATTCTCTGCCGCCAACTGAGCGCGAATGGCTGCATGCACATCCTGCGCTTGTTGCGGCGAAGCAGTCAGCCCAGTGCCAATGGCCCAGACTGGCTCGTAAGCAATTACTGCATTTGCAAAGGCACCTACACCCAGCTCCTCTATGATACTGCCTAGCTGACGCCCGACAACATCTAGAGTTTTACCGGCTTCGCGCTGCTCAAGGGTTTCCCCTATGCACAACACCGGGATCAAGCCACATGCCTGCGCCGCTGCGAACTTGCGAATCAGCACACCGTCCTGCTCGCCCATAATCTGGCGGCGTTCGGAATGCCCGACAAGAACCAGGGAACAACCTGCATCCACCAATTGACTCGGCGCGATTTCACCGGTCAGTGCACCTTGCATGGCTTCCACCGCAGAGTTCTGCGCGCCGACCGAAATCGACTTGCCGTTCAAGCCATCAATCACTTGATTGATATGCAAGTAAGGCGGGAATACCGCTACATCAACACCGCTCGGCAAGGCCAGATGACGAAGGCCATTGATCAGCTCAGCGACGCTGGCGCGGGTACCGTGCATCTTCCAGTTACCAGCTACCATAGGGCGACGCATGCTGTACCTCGTCGGTCAAAGTGGGCGCAGATGTTACCCAACACAATCATGGCTGGCAAGCCGAATTCAGGCAGAAACTTCAGTAACCAGTTTTGCCAGCTCTTCGGCGTAGCCACGGACCTGTGTTTCGTCCTCGCCTTCAACCATCACCCGCACCAACGGCTCCGTCCCGGACTTGCGCAACAACACGCGCCCGCGGCCGGCCATAGCCTGGGTAACACGGTCGCTGGCTTCCTTGACCGCCGGATGGTCGAGCGGACTCGCGCCCCCGCCGAACCGGACATTGATCAGCACCTGAGGGCACTTGCGCAGCGCCTGACGGGCCTGAGCAAGTCCTTCCGAGCGCGTTTTCAGCGCCATCAGCACCTGCAACGCCGCGATGATCGCATCACCTGTGGTGGTGTGATTGAAGCAGACGATATGACCCGAGTTCTCACCGCCTACCAACCAGTTACGCTCCAGCAAGTCAGCGATCACATAACGGTCGCCAACGTTGGCACGCACGAAAGGAATCGACAGATCCGCCAGGGCCAATTCGAGCCCAAGGTTACTCATCAATGTACCAACCACGCCGCCTTGCAGCTTGTCGCGCTCATGCAGATCGCGGGCGATGATGTACAGCAACTCGTCACCATCTACGATGGCGCCTGTGTGGTCGACCATCAAGACGCGATCACCGTCACCGTCAAAGGCAATACCCAGATCGGCGTGTTCGGCCAATACCGCAGCCTGCAACTGCCCCATATGGGTCGAACCGCAATTGTCATTGATGTTCAAGCCGTTTGGCTGAGCAGAAAGCACAACGACTTCGGCACCCAACTCGCGGAACACGCTAGGTGCAACCTTATAGGTCGCGCCGTGAGCGCAGTCGATCACGATTTTCAGGCCGGCGAAGTTGGTACCGGTCGGCACGCTGCTCTTGCAGAATTCGATATAGCGGCCAGAGGCATCGTTGATTCGCGAAACTTTGCCGATCTTGCTCGACTCAACCACGGTCATCGGGGTGTCGAGCAACTCTTCGATCATCAGTTCGACTTCATCCGGCAGTTTGGTGCCCTTTCCGGAGAAGAACTTGATGCCGTTGTCATCATGAGGATTGTGCGAGGCACTGATCACAATACCGGCTTCAGCATGAAAGGTACGCGTCAGGTAAGCGATCGCCGGCGTTGGCATCGGGCCCAACAGCATCACGTCAGCACCTGCCGACGTCAGACCAGCCTCGAGCGCGGACTCAAACATGTAACCGGAGATCCGGGTGTCCTTGCCAACCAGCACCTTGCAGGCGCCCATTTTGCGGAACGCCATGCCCGCAGCCCAACCGAGCTTGAGCATGAAATCAGGAGTTATCGGGTATTCGCCGACCCGACCACGGATACCGTCGGTGCCAAAGTATTTTTTGCTCATAAGTGCTCCATCATTCTTATTCGGCTGATTCCACTGCGGCGATCATCCGCACCACGTCCACTGTTTCGGCTACATCATGGACGCGCAATATACGCGCACCCTTGGCCGAAGCCAGCGCCGCGAGCGCCAGACCACCAAACAGGCGTTCTCCAACCGGGCGATTCAAGGCCTGACCTATCATGCTCTTTCGCGAAACCCCAACCAACAAGGGCCGCCCCAAGGCATGCAGGTCTTCCATATGTTTGAACAAGCTTAGATTGTGCTGCAAGGTTTTTGCGAACCCAAACCCCGGATCAAGAATAATCCTCTCAGCAGGGATTCCCACCAACGCACACTGGGCCATACGCTCAGCGAGAAACTCGCAGACCTCTTTAGTCACGTCCTCGTAGTGCGGATTATCCTGCATATCGCCCGGCTCACCGAGCATATGCATCAGACACACCGGCAATCCGGTGGCGGCTGCCGCATCCAGGGCACCGTCTCGGCGCAGCGAGCGCACATCATTGATCAAGCCCGCTCCGAGCCGTGCGGTTTCGCGCATGACCGCCGGAGTGGAGGTATCAACCGAAATAATCACATCCAGTTCGCGATTGATGAGTTCAACGATAGGCGCCACGCGCTCCAGCTCTTCAAGTGGCGAAACCGCCCTTGCACCGGGCCGGGTCGATTCGCCACCGACATCGATCAGCGTGGCGCCCGCCGCTACCATCGCCTCGGCGTGGCGCAGGGCCGCGTCGAGCTGGCTGTATCGGCCGCCATCAGAAAAGGAATCGGGAGTGACATTGAGAATACCCATGACATGCGTCTGGGCCAAATCAAGAACCCGGTTGCCGCAAGGCAACCGGGTCGAGGACTGAACAGAAGTCATTTCAAACCTTAGACGTCAGCAGCCGGACCGCCGATCGGTGTTTGCGGACGCTCATCCTGGACCACCGGAGGTGTCCCGGAAGTACCGGTGCCGCCACCCGACCAGTCGCGTGGTTCGCGAGGGGTACGTCCGGCCATGATGTCGTCGATCTGATCGGCATCGATCGTCTCGTACTTCATCAAGGCATCCGCCATGGCGTCGAGCTTGTCACGGTTATCCGTGAGGATCTGCTTGGCCGTGCCGTAGCACTGGTCAATGATGCTGCGCACTTCGGAGTCAATCAGCTTGGCTGTCTCACCAGAGAAGCTCGCACTCTGACCACCGCCGCCGCGACCAAGGAATACTTCGCCCTCTTCTTCGGCATACATCAACGGACCGAGTTTTTCCGAAAGGCCCCACTTGGTCACCATGTTCCGCGCAATCTGGCTGGCACGCATGATGTCGTTGGACGCGCCGGTGGTAACACCGTCAAAGCCCAGGGTCATTTCTTCAGCGATACGGCCACCGTACAGCGAGCAGATCTGGCTGATCAGCGCACGCTTGGACAGGCTATAGCGATCTTCTTCCGGCAGGAACATCGTCACACCCAGCGCACGACCGCGCGGGATGATCGACACCTTGTAGACCGGATCGTGCTCTGGCACGACACGACCGACGATGGCGTGACCCGCTTCGTGATAAGCGGTGTTCTGCTTCTCTTTCTCCGACATGACCATGGATTTGCGCTCGGCGCCCATCATGATCTTGTCTTTCGCCAGTTCAAACTCTTTCATTTCGACGATGCGCTTGCCGGTACGGGCAGCGAACAACGAGGCCTCGTTCACCAGGTTAGCCAGGTCGGCACCAGAGAAACCAGGCGTACCACGTGCAATCACCGCAGGAGCGACGTCGTCACCCATTGGCACTTTGCGCATGTGAACCTTGAGAATCTGCTCACGACCACGAATATCCGGCAGACCTACCACAACCTGACGGTCGAAACGGCCCGGACGCAGCAACGCAGGGTCCAGTACGTCGGGACGGTTGGTTGCAGCAATGACGATGATGCCGTCATTCATTTCAAAGCCATCCATCTCAACCAGCAATTGGTTGAGTGTCTGCTCGCGTTCGTCATGACCGCCACCCATGCCGGCGCCACGGTGACGACCGACAGCATCGATTTCATCGATAAAGATGATGCAGGGTGCGTGTTTCTTGGCCTGCTCGAACATATCGCGAACACGGCTGGCACCGACACCGACGAACATCTCGACGAAATCGGAACCGGAAATGGTGAAGAACGGCACTTTGGCTTCGCCGGCAATCGCCTTGGCCAGCAAGGTTTTACCGGTACCCGGAGGACCCACCATCAGCACGCCGCGTGGAATGCGGCCGCCCAGTCGCTGGAACTTGCCCGGATCACGCAGGAACTCGACCAGTTCACCGACCTCTTCCTTGGCTTCGTCGCAACCGGCAACGTCACCCAAGGTAGTTTTCACCTGATCTTCGGAGAGCAGGCGTGCCTTGCTCTTGCCGAAGCTCATCGGCCCGCCCTTGCCGCCCGCACCGCCCTGCATCTGCCGCATGAAAAACATGAACACGGCGATGATCACCAGGATCGGGAAGCTGGCGACCAGGAGTTGAGTCCAGATGCTTTGCTGCTCAGGCTGCTTGCCTTCGACCACGACGTGGTTATCCACGAGATCGCCGATCAGACCGTTGTCCTGAATGGCAGGACGAATGGTCTTGAAGCTATCGCCATCGGTGCGCTTACCGGTAATCACATAGCCGTCAACTGCTACGCGTTCGACCTTGCCATCCTTGACCTGCTGGATGAAGTCGGAATAGTTGAGGGTCTGCGGCTCGTTAGGGCTGGAGAAGTTGTTCATCACCGTCACCAGGACAGCCGCGATGATCAACCACAGGATCAGATTCTTTGCCATATCGTTCAATTAACTACCCTCTGAAGCAAGCTCCGCTAATGGCGCGCGCTTCGCATGATATTCACCGGCCTAACTTACTACATTACCTACGACTCTGGCAGGCGCCGTCTGTAACCCTTTGTGAAACACTTTCTACACAATATTCGCTAATGCTCACGGGGCGAAATACGAAAATCCTATCGACCCGCAAAAAAACCTCGATTTACTCGCTACGGCCACGATAGCCCCAAGCCAGCATGTATTGCTCGCGGGAACTGCCGCGGGAAGAATCCGGCTTGATCATCTGGACCTTGTCGAATTTCTGACGAGCGTCCTTCACATAAGCATCAAACCCTTCGCCCTGAAACACCTTGATCACGAAATTACCACCCGGCTTGAGTATCCGAGCCGCCAGATCAAGAGCCAGCTCACATAGAAACATGGCTTTGGGCATATCCACCTCAGGCGTACCACTCATATTGGGGGCCATATCGGAAATCACAAGGTCCACCTGCGAATTACCCACGGCTTCGAGGATCTGAGCGAGCACTTCGTCCTGGGTGAAGTCACCCTGGATGAAAGTCACGTCCGGAATGCTGTCCATTTCCAGGATGTCCGAGGCGATCAGTCGCCCCTGACCACCGATCAGCCGACTGGTGACCTGCGACCAGCCGCCGGGCGCCGCTCCCAGGTCGACAACGCTCATACCCGGACGGATCAGTTTGTATTTCTCCTGGACCTCCAGAAGCTTGTAACTCGCACGCGAGCGATAACCATCCTTCTGCGCCTGCTTCACATAGGGATCATTGACATGTCTTTGCAGCCATTTAAGGCTTGTCTTGGAACGGGCCACGGGCCACCTCGAAAATAAAACGGGTCGTGATTAACTGGGCGGTCCCGGACTCGCTCGGGTAAACTGGCCGCCGCTTTTTACAAGATCAGACGCAGGGGTCAGATTATGCCGCTCACTCAAGAGCAGAAGAAACAGTACAAATCCATTGGCCATCATCTGAAACCAGTTTTGATTGTGGCTGACAACGGTTTGACTGAAGGTGTGTTAGCCGAACTTGAACGCGCTTTGGCGGATCACGAGCTGATTAAAATCAAGCTCAACATCCTCGATCGCGAGTCGCGCCTGGCGAACATTGCAGAACTGTGCAAGGTCGGCAAAGCGGACCTGGTTCAGGTCATCGGCAAGATGGCACTGATTTACCGCAAGAACTTCAGCGTCAACAAGCAGCTGTCGAACGTTCATCGCTTCAAGTGATGGCAAGGGTCAAGGGTGTGCTTCGCGCACCCTGCCACTCCATCCTGGCACCGGCTGCAACACCAGCACCCCCCCGGAAAAGCCCAGAACAAGGTAACTGAACACCTGCCAGCGCACGGCATCCGGCCAACCGACGCGCACCGCGAAGAACATCCCGCAGGCATACAGCGCCATCAGCAGCAGTTGCCCACGAATATCGCGCCATAGACTGACAAGGCCCTCGGCCTGAATCAGCACCAAAGCCTGAAAAATCACACACGCTGCGGCGAAACCCACCATCAGCGCATCAAGCATGCCTGCAATTTCGTCAATCAGCAGCGGCGCCAGGCCAATCTGGCCCAGCACCGGCAGCAGACCGATGTGTAACAGCCACAAGCCGCCCACCCACAACATCTGAGTGAGCTGCCAAAGCATGGAGCCCGCACGGAGCGGGCGCCTGCGTTTAGATGTGGCGTACTTCGACAATCTCGTACTCGATAACGCCGCCAGGCGTTTTCACGGCAACCACGTCACCCTCTTCCTTGGCAATCAAGGCGCGGGCCAGTGGTGAGCCCACCGAAATCTTGCCGAGTTTAAAGTCAGCCTCATCCTCACCCACAATGTGGTAAGTGACGCTTTCATCAGTCTCGACGTTGGCGATTTCAACGGTGGTACCGAAAATCACTTTGCCGGTGTGAGGAATGGTCGTGACGTCGATGATCACCTGGTTCTGAATCCGGCCCTCGATGTCACGAATCCGCGCCTCGACCATCCCTTGCTGCTCACGGGCAGCGTGGTATTCGGCGTTTTCCTTCAAGTCACCCAACTCGCGGGCCGTGCCGATGTCCTGGCTGAGCTTCGGACGGACGACCTTGGTCAGGTGAGCGTGTTCTTCTTCCAGGGCTTTCGCGCCCTGGACGGTCATAGGGTACTTGATCATGCCTTCAATCCTGCGTGTAGATCCTGCAAGCGGCGTACGGTCTTCTCGGGACCGAACTTGAGCGCCTCGCAGATGGCTTCGCCAGCAGCAATAGTCGTGGTGCAGTAGATCTTGTGCTGCAGGGCATTACGACGAATGGAGTACGAATCAGCAATCGACTGACGACCTTCGGTGGTGTTGATGATCAGGGTGACTTCGTCATTCTTGATCATGTCGACCACGTGCGGACGACCTTCGGTCACCTTATTCACACGGCGCACTTTCAGGCCTGCGGCTTCGATCAGCTTGGCAGTACCGGCAGTGGCGACCACTTCGAAGCCCAAGTTGATCAGATCACGGGCCACGCCTGCAACCAGTGGCTTATCGTCGTCACGCACGCTGATGAACGCGGTGCCGCCGGTCGGCAGCACTTCGCTGGCGCCCATCTGTGCCTTGGCGAACGCTTCGCCGAAGGTGTCACCCACGCCCATCACTTCACCGGTGGACTTCATCTCTGGGCCCAGGATCGGGTCCACACCAGGGAATTTGGCGAATGGGAACACCGCCTCTTTCACGCTGTAGAAGTTCGGAATGATTTCTTTGGTGAAGCCGATTTCTTTCAGGGTTTTACCGGCCATCACGCGTGCCGCGATCATGGCCAGGGAAACACCGATGCACTTGGACACGAACGGTACGGTACGGGAAGCGCGCGGGTTGACTTCAATGACGTAGATGTCTTCGCCTTGCAGCGCCAACTGTACGTTCATCAGGCCGACAACGCCCAGTTCCAAGGCCATTTTCTTGACCTGTTCGCGCATCTCGTCCTGGATGTGCGCAGGCAGCGAGTACGGCGGCAGGGAGCACGCCGAGTCACCGGAGTGAACGCCGGCCTGCTCGATGTGCTGCATGATCGCGCCGATCACCACGTCGGTGCCGTCGCAGACCGCATCCACGTCCATTTCGATGGCGCAGTTGAGGAAGTGGTCGAGCAGCACCGGGCTGTCGTTGGACACCTTCACCGCATCGCGCAGGTAGCGCTTGAGTTCTTCTTCTTCGTAGACGATTTCCATCGCACGACCGCCCAAAACATAGGACGGACGAACCACCAGCGGGTAACCGATCTTGGCGGCAGCACGAATCGCTTCGTCTTCGCTACGCACGGTGGCGTTTGGCGGCTGACGCAGGTTCAGGCGCTCAACCATTTGCTGGAAACGCTCACGGTCTTCGGCACGGTCGATGGCGTCAGGGCTGGTGCCGATGATTGGCACGCCAGCTTCTTCCAGGGCGCGAGCCAGTTTCAGCGGGGTTTGGCCGCCGTACTGGACGATCACGCCTTTTGGCTTCTCGACGCGGCAGATTTCCAGCACGTCTTCCAGGGTCACCGGCTCGAAGTACAGGCGATCGGAGGTGTCGTAATCGGTCGAAACGGTTTCCGGGTTGCAATTGACCATGATGGTCTCGTAACCGTCGGCGCGCAGGGCAAGTGCCGCGTGTACGCAGCAGTAGTCGAACTCGATGCCTTGGCCGATGCGGTTAGGACCGCCGCCCAGGATCATGATCTTGTCGCGGCCCGTCGGTGCGGCTTCGCACTCTTCCTCGTAAGTCGAGTACATGTAGGCGGTGTCGGTGGCGAACTCGGCCGCGCAGGTGTCAACGCGCTTGTAGACCGGGAAGATTTCCAGCTTGTGACGGTGGCGACGCAGCGCCTTCTCGGTCACGCCCAGCAGCTTGGCCAGACGCATGTCGGAGAAGCCTTTGCGCTTGAGCTTGAACATCAAGTCGCGGTCGATGCTAGCCAGACCCAGGGTCTTGACCTTCTCTTCGTCCTTGATCAGGTCTTCGATCTGCACCAGGAACCACGGGTCGATCATGTTCATGCCGAAGATGTCTTCGACCGACAGACCGGCGCGGAACGCGTCAGCCACGTACCAGATACGCTCGGCACCCGGCACGGTCAGTTCGCGCTTGAGGATGCTCATGCTTTCCGGATTGCTCAGGTCGAGCTTCTCGTCCAGGCCGCAAACGCCCACTTCCAGGCCGCGCAAAGCTTTCTGCAGGGATTCCTGGAAGGTCCGGCCGATCGCCATGACTTCACCGACCGACTTCATTTGAGTGGTCAGGCGCGCGTCGGCTTTCGGGAATTTCTCGAAGGCGAAGCGTGGCAACTTGGTCACGACGTAGTCAATGGACGGCTCGAAGGATGCAGGAGTAGCGCCGCCGGTGATTTCGTTCTGCAGTTCGTCCAGGGTGTAGCCGATCGCCAGCTTGGCAGCGATACGCGCAATCGGGAAACCAGTGGCTTTCGAGGCCAGTGCCGAAGAGCGGGATACACGCGGGTTCATCTCGATGACTACCATGCGGCCAGTGTCCGGGCAGATGCCGAACTGGACGTTAGAGCCGCCGGTTTCCACGCCGATCTCGCGCAGTACCGCCAGAGAGGCGTTACGCATGATCTGGTATTCCTTGTCCGTCAGGGTTTGTGCCGGAGCAACGGTGATCGAGTCACCGGTGTGCACGCCCATCGGGTCAAAGTTTTCGATGGAGCAGACGATGATGCAGTTGTCCTTCTTATCGCGGACAACCTCCATCTCATACTCTTTCCAGCCGATCAGGGATTCATCGATCAGCAGTTCCTTGGTCGGCGACAGGTCGAGACCGCGGGCGCAGATTTCTTCGAACTCTTCGCGGTTGTAAGCGATACCGCCACCGGTGCCTCCCATGGTGAAGGACGGACGGATGATGCACGGGAAGCCAAGCTTCTCGAGCACTGCGTTGGCCTCTTCCATGCTGTGGGCGATACCCGAACGCGGGCAGTCCAGGCCGATGGATTTCATCGCCTTGTCGAAGCGCGAACGGTCTTCGGCCTTGTCGATGGTGTCAGCGTTGGCACCGATCATCTCTACGCCGAACTTCTCCAGAACGCCTTCGCGCTCCAGGTCCAGGGCGCAGTTCAGAGCAGTCTGGCCACCCATGGTCGGCAGCAGCGCGTCCGGACGCTCTTTCTCGATGATCTTGGCAACGGTCTGCCACTTGATCGGCTCGATGTAGGTGGCGTCAGCCATATCCGGGTCGGTCATGATGGTCGCTGGGTTGGAGTTCACCAGGATGACGCGGTAGCCCTCCTCGCGCAGGGCTTTGCAGGCCTGGGCGCCGGAGTAGTCGAATTCGCAGGCCTGGCCGATCACGATCGGGCCAGCGCCGAGAATCAGGATGCTTTTAATGTCTGTACGTTTTGGCATGGGTTTGTCACTCAAATCCGCAGGTCAGTCGGCAAGCCGTCTTGTTCAATCTGTGAAGCCTTGAGGGGGGCCGCCGATGTTCGGGACCGCCCCTCAAGCTTTGCAACATCAAGGCGAGCGATTAGCGTCGCTTGGCCATTTCGTTGATGAAGCGATCGAACAATGGCGCTACGTCGTTCGGGCCAGGGCTGGCTTCAGGGTGACCCTGGAAGCTGAAGGCGCTTTTGTCGGTACGCTCGATGCCTTGAAGGGTGCCGTCGAACAGCGATTTGTGAATCGCGCGAACGTTGGCCGGCAGGGTCGCTTCGTCTACCGCAAAACCGTGGTTCTGGCTGGTGATCATCACTACACCGGTATCCAGATCCTGGACCGGGTGGTTGGCACCGTGGTGGCCGTGGCCCATTTTCAGGGTCTTGGCACCGGAGGCCAGGGCCAGCAGTTGGTGGCCGAGGCAGATGCCGAAGACCGGAATCTCGGTTTCGAGCACGTCCTTGATCGCCTGGATCGCGTAGTCGCAAGGCTCCGGATCACCAGGTCCGTTGGACAGGAACACGCCGTCCGGCTTCATCGCCAGAACGTCAGCGGCTGGAGTCTGGGCCGGCACCACGGTCACGCGGCAACCGCGCTCGACCAGCATGCGCAGGATGTTCAGCTTGACGCCGTAGTCGTAGGCAACCACGTGGTAGGGCAGCTCGGAGGCTTCGATGGTCGCGTGGCTGTCGGTTTTCAGATCCCAGACAGTCGAGCGCCACTCGTATTGCTCTTTGGTGCTGACGACTTTCGCCAGGTCCATGCCTTTGAGGCCAGGGAAACCCTGGGCGGCGGCGATGGCGGCTTCTTCGGAGATGTTGTCACCTGCCATGATGCAGCCGTTCTGCGCGCCTTTTTCACGCAAAATGCGTGTCAGGCGGCGAGTATCGATACCGGCGATTGCCACTACGTTGTTGGCTTTCAGGTAGTCGGACAGGGACATCGTGTTACGCCAGTTGCTCGCAACCAGTGGCAGGTCACGGATGACCAGGCCAGCGGACCATACGCGGTCGGACTCGGCGTCTTCCGGCGTTGTGCCGGTGTTGCCGATGTGCGGGTAAGTCAGGGTAACGATCTGTTGGGCGTAGGAAGGATCGGTAAGGATTTCCTGATAGCCGGTCATGGCGGTGTTGAATACCACCTCACCAACGGTTTGACCGTCGGCTCCAATTGCTTCGCCGCGAAAAATGCTGCCATCAGCAAGGGCGAGTATGGCTGGCTTAGTCAAGAAGACCTCCCGTAAATAAAGCCTGAAAGGGCGATCGCAGGTGTAAAAAAGCGGAGTGACGTATGGACACGTCACCCCGCTCATTCACTGAATTATTCTGCGCGCTTTTAGTGAACACACTAAAGCTGTAGCTTACAGAAAAAGGCATTTTCGGTCTACCGCCAATGAGCCTTAAAGGCCGGAGAATGCGACAGGACGTCGCTTGGCGGAGTAAAACCGGGCTCAAACGCCGTGTTTGAACCCGATTTCAGGCACTTCTTAACGCAGGTCGAGCACGTCTTGCATGTCATAAAGACCCGGCTCGCGCCCATCAAGCCACAAGGCGGCACGTACTGCACCCTTGGCAAAGGTCATGCGACTGGACGCTTTATGCGTGATCTCGACACGCTCACCATCAGCGGCGAACAGCACAGTGTGATCACCGACGATGTCACCGGCACGCACCGTGGCGAAGCCGATGGTTTCGCGAGCGCGGGCGCCGGTCTGGCCTTCACGACCGTAAACCGCCACCTTCTTCAGATCACGCCCCAGCGCATCGGCAATGACTTCACCCATGCGCACGGCAGTACCGGACGGCGCATCGACTTTATGCCGATGATGGGCTTCAGTGATTTCGATATCGACATCATCACCCAGCACCCGGGCAGCGGTGTCGAGCAGCTTCAGGCAAAGATTAACGCCGACGCTGAAGTTGGCCGCGAAGACAATCGGAATGTCCTTGCCCGCTTCCGCCAGCAACTGCTTCTCCTCAACGCTGAAACCGGTGGTACCGATGATCATCGCCTTGTGATGCTTGCGGCAGAACGCGAGGTTCTTCAGCGTCACCGTCGGGTGCGTGAAGTCGATCAGCACGTCGAACTCGTCGACCACGCGATCCAGATCACCCGACAGCGGCACACCGATACGACCCAGCGCAGCCAGTTCGCCGGCATCTGCGCCGACCAGCGAGCTGTCCGGACGATCAATGGCCGCCGTCAGACCCGCGCCCTGCTGTTGCTGCACGGCCTCGATCAGGGTTTTGCCCATGCGCCCGGCGGCGCCCATCACTGCAATACGTCGCATGCCTGTCTCCTTACAAATCGCCGAAGAAGCGCTTTACGCCTTCGAACCAACCGGTGGTTTTCGGCGAATGGCTGTTGTCATCCGCCAGCGAGCTGCGGAACTCTTCCAGCAATTCGCGCTGACGACGACCCAGGTTGACCGGGGTTTCGACCGCCACACGGCACATCAAGTCACCGGCTCCACCGCCACGCACAGGCGCAACGCCTTTGCCGCGAACACGGAACTGCTTGCCGGTCTGGGTCCCTTCAGGGATTTTCAGTTTGACTCGACCATCAAGGGTCGGAATCTCCAGCTCGCCGCCCAGCGCAGCATCAACAAAACTGATCGGCACCTCGCAGAACAGGTGCTTGCCGTCGCGCTGGAAGATCGCGTGCTCGCGCACATTGATCACCACGTACAGATCGCCCGTCGGTCCACCCTGCGCACCCGCCTCGCCTTCGCCGGACAGACGAATGCGATCACCGGTATCCACACCGGCCGGTACTTTCACCGAGAGGGTTTTGTACTCTTCGACGCGGCCTTCGCCGTTGCAGGAGTTGCACGGGTCGGAAATGATCTTGCCCTGGCCATGGCAACGCGGGCAGGTCTGCTGCACCGAGAAGAAGCCCTGCTGCATGCGCACCTGGCCAATACCGCCGCATGTCGGGCAGGTCACTGGCGAGGAGCCTTTCTTGGCACCCGAGCCGTCGCAGGGCTTGCAGTTGACCAGTGTCGGAACGCGGATATTCACGGTCGTGCCGCGCACCGCTTCTTCCAGGTTCAGCTCCAGGGTGTAACGCAAGTCGCTGCCGCGCTGAGCGCCGCCACGGGCACCGCCGCGACCACCACCGAAGAAGTCACTGAAGACATCACCAAAGATGTCGGAGAAGTTCTGACCGCCAAATCCGGCACCGCCGCCACCCATGCTCGGGTCGACGCCGGCATGACCGTACTGGTCGTAGGCCGCGCGCTTGCTGGAATCGGACAGTACTTCGTAGGCCTCGTTGGCCTCCTTGAACATCTCTTCCGACGCTTTGTCATCGGGATTACGGTCCGGGTGATGCTTCATCGCCAGGCGACGGTAGGCCTTTTTCAGGTCTGCTTCGCTTGAACCACGCTCAACACCCAATATTTCGTAATAGTCACGCTTTGCCATAAGTCTTTGCACTCTTAAGGACGTCCGGCAAACCCCTCCTGAGCCTCGCCAAACTCGTTGAGCCCCAATACAGGCCCGGACCCAACTCACGTCAATTCAACGATCCTGGTCTTTGATTCAATGCGGTACTTTCAGCTCGAGAAGCAGGAGCATTCCCGGCCATACCGCCAGCATTCGAGCGTTGTCGCATGCTGTAAAAATTCGCTAACTCCAGACACGCCAACGCGGGAGCAAGCTCCCGCGCGGCGACATCCTACCAGTCACCGCCAGAAGGCAGTCAACCGGGCGACCAACAACTTACTTGTGGTCTTTGACTTCTTCGAACTCGGCATCAACAACGTCGTCGGCTTTTTCGGCTTTTTCGTCGTTAGGTGCCGCGCCTTCGGCAGGCTGGGCCTGTTCGGCGTACATCTTCTGCGCCACTGGAGCGGAGACTTTGGACAACTCTTCAACCTTGGCTTCGATTGCAGCCTTGTCGTCGCCTTTGACAGCGGCTTCCAAAGCAACAACAGCGGCTTCGATTGCAGTCTTCTCTTCAGCCGTCACTTTATCGCCAGCGTCAGCGACCATTTTGCGAGTCGAGTGAACCAGTGCATCGCCCTGGTTGCGGGCTGCGGCCAGTGCTTCGAACTTGCTGTCTTCTTCGGCGTTGGCTTCAGCATCGCGAATCATCTGCTGAATCTCTTCCTCGGACAGACCGGAGTTGGCCTTGATCACGATCGACTGAGTCTTGCCGGTGGCCTTGTCTTTGGCGCCTACGTGCAGGATGCCGTTGGCGTCGATGTCGAAGGTCACTTCAATTTGTGGCACGCCACGTGGTGCTGGTGGAATCTCGGCCAGGTCGAACTTGCCCAGGGACTTGTTCTGTGCCGCTTGCTTACGCTCACCTTGCAGCACGTGAATGGTCACGGCGCCCTGATTGTCGTCGGCAGTCGAGAACACTTGCGATTTCTTGGTAGGAATCGTGGTGTTTTTCTCGATCAGCGCGGTCATCACGCCACCCATGGTTTCGATACCCAGGGTCAGCGGGCTGACGTCGAGCAGCAGAACGTCTTTTACGTCACCGGCCAGTACGGCACCCTGGATAGCAGCACCCATGGCAACGGCTTCGTCCGGGTTCACGTCTTTACGTGCTTCTTTACCGAAGAACTCGGTCACCAACTTCTGAACCAGTGGCATACGGGTCTGACCGCCCACCAGGATCACGTCGTTGATGGCGCCAACGTCGATACCGGAGTCTTTCAGCGCGATGCGGCAAGGTTCGATGGTGCGCTGAACCAGGTCTTCTACCAGCGCTTCGAGCTTGGCGCGGGAGATTTTCACGTTCAAGTGCTTAGGACCGGTGGCGTCTGCAGTGATGTACGGCAGGTTCACATCAGTCGACATGCTCGAGGACAGTTCGATCTTGGCTTTTTCAGCGGCTTCTTTCAGGCGCTGCATGGCCAGCGGGTCACCTTTGAGGTTCATGCCGCTTTCTTTCTTGAATTCGTCGACGAGGTAGTCGATCAGACGAATGTCAAAGTCTTCACCGCCCAGGAAAGTGTCACCGTTGGTGGCCAATACTTCGAACTGGTGCTCGCCATCGACTTCAGCGATTTCGATCACGGAAACGTCGAAGGTACCGCCGCCCAAGTCGTAAACGATCACGGTGTGATCGCCCTTCGCCTTGTCCATACCGTAGGCCAGAGCGGCCGCGGTCGGTTCGTTGATGATACGTTTTACGTCCAGGCCAGCAATACGGCCGGCGTCTTTGGTGGCTTGACGCTGGCTGTCGTTGAAGTAAGCCGGAACGGTGATGACCGCTTCGGTCACTGGCTCGCCGAGGTAGTCTTCGGCGGTCTTCTTCATTTTCTTCAGAATTTCAGCCGAGATCTGTGGCGGCGACATTTTCTGGCCGTTCACTTCTACCCATGCGTCGCCGTTGTCAGCCTTGGCGATTTTGTACGGGACCATCTTGATGTCTTTCTGTACGACTTCTTCGTCGAACTTACGACCGATCAGACGCTTCACCGCGTACAGGGTGTTATGCGGATTGGTCACAGCTTGACGCTTGGCGGACTGGCCAACCAGGATTTCGCCGTCGTTGGCGTAAGCGATGATCGACGGCGTGGTACGCGCGCCTTCAGCGTTTTCGATAACTTTGGCTACGCCGTTTTCAAGCACGGAGACGCAGGAGTTGGTAGTCCCCAGGTCGATACCGATAATTTTGCCCATGTTTATTCTCCCGAAACTTTTGGATTTGGTTGCCGCAGCAGTGGTGGCTAACTGCGGTAGCACTTAAACGCTTGACTTCTAAATGGGGGCCTTGTGGCTAATTTCAAGCCTGCTCATCAATAGAAGGCGAAACTGGCGCAGGGGCCTTGCTCACCACAACCATGGCCGGGCGCAGCAGACGACCGTTGAGCTGATACCCTTTCTGGAACACCTTGAGCACGCTGTTCGGCTCAACGTCGGCGCTTTCCTGCATGGCCATTGCCTGGTGCTGAACGGCATTGAACGGCTCGCCATGCGGATCGATCACTTCCAACTGATAACGCTTCAGGGTGTCCTGGAACATTTTCAGGGTCAGCTCGATGCCTTCGCGCATTGGGCGGATGCTTTCGTCATCCGGGTTGGACAACTCCAGGCCACGCTCCAGGCTGTCGATGATCGGCAACAAATCGCCAGCAAATTTTTCCAGGGCGAATTTGTGCGCTTTTTCTACGTCCTGCTCGGCTCGACGGCGGACGTTCTGCAGATCAGCCGCTACACGCAAAGCTTGATCATGAGCGCCAGCCAATTGCTCCTCGAGCACTTGTACGCGAGCCGCCAGTTCATCACCCGAATCCGGGGCAGCCTGATCGGCGTCTAGATTTTGCGTATCCACTGTCTGTTCGTCAGCCATAGAATTCTCCTTTCAATAACGTCCGCGAGCTCAACTCGCGCTTCTGTCCCGGTATATGGGGCCGCAAAAATCAGCTTCAAGGGGCGGGTTGCGATTAACCCTACAAAAAACGCTGCATTGTGATTACGCGACGACCAGGCATTTCGTCAGACCGAGGCGATCGAGCACTTCAGGGGCATTGTCAGCCGCAAATAAAACACTGTATAAATAACCAGACCTAAAGCCTGGGAGCGGCCTTTATGCTGGTGCACCTGTCCGTACATAACTACGCCATCGTTGAACATCTCGATCTCGAGCTCGATCGCGGGATGAGCGTGATAACCGGGGAAACCGGTGCCGGCAAGTCGATCATGCTCGACGCCCTCGGCCTGACCCTGGGCGACCGTGCCGACAGCGGCGTGGTCCGTCCCGGCGCCGACAAGGCCGACATCCTTGCAACCTTCGACCTGGTCGACATCCCGGAAGCCAGCGCCTGGCTGGCAGAGCGCGACCTGGAAAGCGACGGCCCGTGCATCCTGCGACGGGTCATCACCGCCGAAGGACGCTCTCGTGGCTATATCAACGGCACGCCCTGCCCGCTCGGCGACCTCAAAGCCCTCGGCGAACTGCTGATCGATATCCACAGCCAGCACGAACACCAATCCCTGCTCAAGACCGACACTCACCGCCGCTTGCTCGACGAATACGCCGGCGCCACTGATCTTGCCCGCCAGGTGCATCTGGCCGCCCAACGCTGGCGCCAGACTCGCCAGGAGCTGGAGCGCCTCTCCAATTCCGGCGACGAGCAGCGCGCTCGCCATCAATTGCTCAGCTATCAGCTCGAAGAGCTGGAAAACCTAGGCCTCGGCGAAAACGAGCTGGAACACCTGGAACAGGAGCACAAGAACCTCACCAACGCAGAAACCCTGCTGGGTATCTGTCGGCAAGTGGTCGAGCAATGCAGCGAAAGTGATTCCGGGAATGTCCTGAACGCGCTGACCGCCAGCCTCAATCGTCTATCGAGCGTCAATAACTCGATCGGCGCACTGGGTGAAGCCAGCAGCCTGCTGACCAGCGCACAGATACAGGTCGAAGAAGCCGTGGGCGAGCTCAACCGCTTTCTCGACAACTTCGACGCCGACCCGGCACGCCTTCAATACCTGGAAGAACGCCTGGATGCGATCTACACCATGGCGCGCAAGCACCGCATCCAGCCGACCGAAGTCGCCGAGATGCAGCAGCGCTTGCTGGATGAAATCGAAACCCTGAACGCCAACGATGAATCCATCGAGCGACTGAGCGATGAGCTGGCTTCTTATGCCCGTCATTATCAGGAGAAGGCTCGAGAACTAAGCGACCTGCGCCATCAAGCCTCGAACAGCCTGGCCAGCGCCGTGGAACAGGAAATCCAGCGACTGGGCATGCCCGGCGGGCGCTTCACTATCGAATTACGTCCTAACAGCAGCGACGAACTGCTGCCTAATGGACTGGAGCAGGTCGAGCTGCTGGTCAGCGCCAACCCCGGTCAGCCATTAAAAGCCTTGGCCAAAGTGGCCTCGGGTGGCGAACTGTCACGAATCAGCCTGGCTATTCAGGTGATCACCGCGCAGACCTCACGAGTGCCGACACTTGTATTCGATGAGGTGGACGTGGGCATCGGAGGCCCCACCGCCGAGATCGTTGGCCAACTGCTACGTCGCCTCGGTGAACGCGGACAGGTGCTGACAGTGACCCACTTGCCGCAAGTGGCCGCCCAGGGCCATCAACATCTATTCGTGCACAAGGTGCGCGGCGAAGAGGCGACCCACACGGCTGTTTCCAAACTGAGCAAGAATGATCGCGTCGAAGAAGTAGCGCGGATGCTGGGTGGCATCGATCTGACCAAGGAATCCCTGGCTCACGCGAAAAAAATGGTCGTCACCGCAAAAATTTAAGGACGGCAGAAAGCACGAAGGCGACCCTTGGGTCGCCTTCGCTCGTTTCGCGAATGTAAAATTCGCGCGACATGCTTACTTTTTCTTGCGCACGTACAGCACCAGATTGTGATCAACCATCTCGAAGCCGTACTTATCGACGATGGCTTTCTGCAGACGCTCGATTTCTTCGTCGAAGAATTCGATCACTTCGCTGGTTTCGACGTTGACCATATGGTCGTGATGCTTGCCGTCATCCAGCTCGAAGACCGCATGGCCTCCGTCGAAGTTGTGCCGCACCACAAGGCCAGCTGCCTCGAACTGAGTCAGTACACGGTAAACCGTGGCCAGACCGACGTCCTCACCAGCCTCCATCAGCGCCTTGTAAACATCCTCGGCACTCATGTGGCGTTGCTCGGCGGAATCGAGCATTTGCAGAATTTTGACCCGTGGAAGGGTCACTTTGAGGCCGGCTTTGCGTAGTTCGCTATTTTCAACCATGGTCAGCTTTCTCGCGATGCTGCTTCGCAGCTTCTCTTAATGCGGGTATGATCGGCGTTTACGTTGTCCCAGCCAAGATAGTGGAAGTCGCCCACCGATGCAAAACACCAAGCTCTTGCTAACCAGTTTCACCTTTGTGGGACTGCTCGCACTCGCCGGTTGTTCATTCCCCGGGGTTTACAAAATCGACATCCAGCAGGGCAATGTCGTCACGCAGGACATGATAAACCAGTTACGCCCGGGAATGACCCGTAAGCAAGTACGGTTTATCATGGGCAACCCTCTGCTGACCGACACGTTCCATGCCGATCGCTGGGATTATCTGTACAGCCTGCAACCGGGTGGCGGTGAACGCCAACAGGAACGCATTAGCGTTATCTTCAACCCAAATGACCAACTTGTCAGCCTCTCTGGTGATTTCATGCCAGGCGTGAGCCGCGACGAAGCCATTCTCGGCAAGGACAGTGGCACAACAGTCACTGCACCAGCACCAGCAGAAAACGCCGAGAAGCCGAAACCGGAAAAACCGGTCAAGCCAGGCTCGTTGCTGGACCAGATCCAGAAGGACGTAGACGGTGTAGAAACCGTTCCGGTCCCGACGCCAGAACCGCTGGAAACCTCGCCGCAATAATTTGCGACGCAATAAAAAACCCGGCATGTCCGGGTTTTTTATTGTCTGGCGCTTGGGCGGCTTACTGATTCCGGGCCTTGGCCTCAGCAGCCTTGGCGGCACGCAGCCGACGAACCTCTTTCGGATCTGCCAGCAATGGCCGGTAAATCTCGATGCGATCACCCGCCTGGACAGGACGAGTGTCCGCATCAGTAATTACTTTACCGAAGATCCCCACCGGGCAATGGGTCAGATCCAGCTCCGCGAAGGTCTCGCCAACGCCTGACGCCAGCAAAGCCGCGCGCACCGTCGTTCCTGCTGGCACCGACACTGCGAGAAGCACCTGACGATCAACTGCGGCGTAGACCACCTCGACGTCAACCTTCGACTCAACCATGCATTTGTTTGGCGCGCTGGCAAAACGCGTCCACCAACGTGTTTGCGGCCTGATTGAACAGCGGCCCCAAGGTTGCGCGAACAATCGGCCCGGCGTAATCGAAGGACAGGTCCAGACTGATCTTGCAGGCCTTTTCGCCCAACGGCTTGAACACCCAAATGCCATGCAACTGGGTGAAAGGGCCTTCCTCGAGGTTCATCTCGATTGAATGGCCGGGCACTAAAGTGTTTCTGGTAACAAAATGCTGACTCAACCCACCCTTGGCCACGCCCACGCTGGCACGCATGTGCTCGGGAGTGCTTTCCAGCACTTCAGCAGTGGAACACCACGGCAGAAATTCCGGGTAACGCGCCACGTCGTTGACCAGGTCATACAGCGCTTGCGCCGGGTAAGGCAGCAGAGCCGAACGTTGAATGTGTGTCGTCATGTCAGCGTCACTTCCCACAGCTGTGCGGCAAACACTACGAGAATGCCGATGGGCGCCACATAGCGCATCAAGAACAAGGACAGGGCGAACAGCGCAGGGTTGCGGACCGACAACTCGTCGCGCACCGCTTCACGCCCCATCACCCAGCCCGCAAACACCACGAAACACAAACCACCGAGTGGCAACATGATCCGCGACGTGAAGAAATCGATCACGCCAAAGAAGTCCAGGCCACCTGCCGCACCCCATTGATAGAGATGGAACATCCCGCCTTCGTTCACGAAAAATTTGGCTTCCTTCCAGATATTGAAGGAAAACACCGTGCCCAACCCCACGAACCAGCAGATAAACGCCAGCCAGAAAGTCACCCAGGCGCGACTGACTTTCGTGCGCTCGACCAGGTAAGCCACCATCGGCTCGAGCAGGGAAATCGCCGAGCTCCAGGCAGCCACCGCGACCAGTACGAAGAACACTACGCCCATCAACTGGCCGAACGCTACGTTACCGAAGGCGAACGGCAGGCTGACAAACATCAGGCCCGGGCCTTCGCTCGGGTTCAAGCCCGCAGCGAACACAATCGGAAACAATGCCAGACCAGCCACCAGGGAAACGAAGGTGTCGAGCAGCGCCACGCCGACCACGGTGCCGGAGATCGACGAATGCTTGGGCATGTAAGCGCCGTAAATCATGATCGAACCAACGCCCACACTCAGGGAGAAGAACGCGTGCCCCATGGCCGGCAACAAGCCGTCGAGGACTTTTTCCGGGTGGAAGTCGAACATGAAGTGCACGCCTTCCATGAAATGCCCGGTGGTCATGCTGTAGCCCAGCAGCACCAGAATCATCACGAAAAGCAGCGGCATCATGATCCGCAGGCTGCGTTCAAGCCCGGCGACCACGCCTTTGGCGATGACGACGGCAGACAGCAGCATGAAAATCGTGTGCCAAAGTGTCAGGCGCCACGGATCGGCGATCACATTGCCAAAGTACGCGCCGACCTGATCGGGCGTTGCGCCCTGGAAGTCGCCACGGCCCATGTCGATGATGTAATCCAGCGACCAGCCGCCGACCACACTATAGAAAGACAGGATCAGCAACGCCGTGATCATCCCGGCGAATGCGCCCCAGGACCACTTGCCCGAATGCCCCGCCTCCACCGCCAGCACCTTCAAGGCGTTGGCCGGACTCTGCCGCGCGCGGCGGCCGATCAGGGTTTCGGCCAGCATGACCGGCACGCCGATCAGCGCGATACAGGCCAGGAACATCAGCACGAAGGCGCCGCCCCCGTAGACGCCGACCATGTACGGGAATTTCCAGATACTACCCAGGCCCACGGCCGAACCGGTCGCGGCGAGTATGAAGACCCAGCGGCTAGCCCAACTGCCGTGGACAGAAACCTTGTCTGTCGACATCGTTATCACGCCCAAGCGTTCAAAAAAGAGGCCGCATTGTCCGGGATTCAATCAACCTGCTCAAGCACGTAGCGATACCGTAGCCGACTCGCGTGCAACTCCCTATAATGCCGCCCCTATGGCTAAACAGAAGAAACACCCAACAGGGACCATCGCGCAAAACAAAAAGGCGCGACACGATTACTTCATCGAGCATAAGTTCGAGGCTGGTCTGGTCCTGGCCGGCTGGGAAGTAAAAAGTCTGCGGGCAAGCAAGCTGCAACTGGTTGACAGTTACGTGCTGCTCAAGGATGGCGAAGCCTGGCTGCTCGGCAGCCACATTACGCCGCTGATGACCGCCAGCACCCACGTCATCGCCGATCCGACCCGCACCCGCAAATTGTTGCTCAACCGCCGCGAGCTTGAAAAGCTGGCCGCCGCCGTGCAGCAAAAAGGCTATGCCTGCGTGTGCCTGTCCTGGTACTGGAGCAAGCACATGGTCAAGTGCGAGATCGCTCTGGGCAAGGGCAAGAAGGAATACGACAAGCGTGATACCGAACGCGAACGCGACGCCGGTCGCGAGTTGCAGCGTGCGGTGCGCAACAAGGGCAAGGAAGATTAATCTTTCGGTCTGATGATCGTTCCCACGCGGAGCGTGGGGACGATCATGGCTACATCCCCTTGCGCCGCTCCGCCCGGGCCATGCGCTGCACTTCCTGACGCACTTCTTCCAGCACTTCCTGCACATACAAAATATGTCGGCTGGAGACTTCCCGCGCCTGTTCCGCCCGCCCTTCGATAATCGCCAGGTACAGCTCCCGATGTTGCGTGATCAGCATGTCGCGGGTTTCCGTGCGCTGCTTGTACATGCCGCCAATGTTGGTCACCACGTTGCGCTTGAGCAGATCGAACAGCCCGCGAATGGTGTGCAGCAACACAGCGTTGTGACTGGCTTCGGCAATCGCCAAATGAAATTTCGCATCCGCCGCGCCCTCTTCCGCCCGACTCACCTCATCGTGACGCGTGTAGCAGTCCTGCAATTCATTGAATGCCGCCGTCAGTCGCTCGCGATCGACATCCGTGGCGCGCAGCGCCGCGTAATAGGCGCAGGACGCTTCCAGCGTATGACGAAATTCCAGCAGATCGCGCTGGGCTTCCGGGTTGCTTTCCAGCAGATGCAACAGTGGATCGCTGAAGGTTGAACCCAGCGACTCCACCACATAATTGCCGCCGCCCTGGCGACTGACCAACAAGCCTTTGGCCGCCAGTTTCTGAATCGCCTCGCGCAACGAGGGGCGTGACACGCCGAACTGCTCGGCCAACGCGCGCTCGGCCGGCAAGCGCTCGCCAGACTTCAACGTGCCTTCGAGGATCATCCCCTCGAGTTGCTCGACAATATCGTCAGACAAACGGCGCTGACGAATCTGATCAAACCCCATAACTCAATTCTCCACGGTCCCGACGGCTCGCCGGGCCCTCTATTCTGGCCTATCGGCGCTGTGCCAGCACCTACCAGACGGCATTTGTTAAAGCGGATCACGCCCACTATTCAGCACTTATTCGACAAAAGTTTTAGGGCGACAAATTGACACACCGCATACAAGGCTTTTACCCTAGCCAACAGCGATTGTAAATTGGTATTACCAATTATCCAAGAACGCTGACCAGTGCCTGACCAACAACAATTAGGGGCCACCCCATATGCAAACCTGGCAACAGCTCTATACCCCGCTCGGCAGCCTTGGCGTTTCCGCGCTCGCGGCCGTTATTCCCATCGTGTTTTTCTTCCTGGCGTTGGCGGTGTTCCGCCTCAAAGGCCATGTGGCCGGCAGCATCACCCTGGCGTTGTCCATCGCCGTTGCGATCTTTGCCTTCCAGATGCCGGTCGATATGGCCTTCGCCGCCGCAGGCTATGGCTTTGCCTACGGTCTGTGGCCGATTGCCTGGATCATTGTCGCGGCCGTGTTCCTCTACAAACTGACGGTCAAGAGTGGTCAGTTCGAAGTGATCCGCAGCTCGGTATTGTCGATCACCGACGACCAGCGTTTGCAGGTGCTGCTGATCGGTTTCTGCTTCGGTGCGTTCCTGGAAGGTGCCGCTGGTTTCGGTGCACCGGTAGCGATTACCGCCGCGCTGCTTGTAGGACTGGGCTTCAACCCACTGTACGCCGCTGGCCTGTGCCTGATCGCCAACACCGCGCCAGTGGCCTTCGGTGCCCTGGGGATTCCGATCATCGTGGCCGGGCAAGTGACCGGCATTGACGCGTTCAAGATCGGCGCCATGACCGGCCGCCAACTGCCGTTGCTGTCGCTGTTCGTGCCGTTCTGGCTGGTGTTCATGATGGACGGCCTGCGCGGCGTTCGGGAAACCTGGCCTGCTGCGCTGGTGGCCGGCTTGAGCTTTGCCATCACCCAATACTTCACGTCGAACTTCATCGGCCCTGAGTTGCCGGACATCACCTCGGCCCTGGCCAGCCTGATTTCCCTGACGCTGTTCCTGAAAGTCTGGCAGCCAAAACGCGCCGCCGGCCAACACATCGCCGGTGCCGTCTCGGCCTCCGTTGTGACCGCCAGCGCCGGTGGTTTCGGCCAGCCGCGCACCAGCGTGGCGTCGCCTTACAGCCTGTTCGAAATCGTCAAAGCCTGGTCGCCGTTCCTGATCCTCACCGTGCTGGTCACCATCTGGACCCTGAAACCGTTCAAGGCCATGTTCGCCGCTGGCGGTTCGATGTACAGCTGGGTGTTCAACTTCGCCATCCCGCACCTGGATCAGATGGTGATCAAGGTCGCACCGATCGTGACTGCGCCGACTGCCATTACAGCGGTGTTCAAACTCGATCCGATTTCCGCGACCGGCACGGCGATTTTCTTCTCCGCGCTGATCTCGATGCTGGTGCTGAAGATCAACATCAAAACTGGTCTTACCACTTTGAAAGAGACCTTCTACGAGCTGCGCTGGCCGATTCTGTCGATCGGCATGGTGTTGGCGTTCGCCTTCGTCACCAACTACTCGGGCATGTCTTCGACCATGGCACTGGTATTGGCAGGCACTGGCGCGGCATTCCCGTTCTTCTCGCCATTCCTCGGCTGGCTGGGCGTGTTCCTGACCGGGTCCGACACCTCGTCCAACGCGCTGTTCAGTTCGTTGCAAGCAACCACTGCGCACCAGATCGGCGTGAGCGATGTGCTGTTAGTCGCGGCGAACACCAGCGGCGGCGTGACCGGCAAGATGATCTCGCCGCAATCGATCGCCGTGGCCTGCGCCGCCACCGGTCTGGTGGGCAAGGAATCGGACCTGTTCCGCTTCACCCTCAAGCACAGTCTGTTCTTTGCAACCATCGTCGGCCTGATCACCTACATCCAGGCCTACTGGCTCACTGGCATGTTGGTGCACTAGGGACTACAAGCCACATCGAAAAAACCGACGCCGGACCACGATTCCGGCGTCAGCTATTCACAACCCGGTCTGTAAGGCTGCTGAAAGTTTCCCTCTCTATATTCAGCAGCCTCAGCAGACGGATAACCGGGTCCACCCGGAGACACGCCTGATGAGCGAGCTTTTTTACAACGCCGTGCCGAATGCGACCCGCGTCGCCCCGCCACTGCCCGAGCCTCGGCAATACCCCAGCGAGAAACCGTCACGGGTCTACCTGTTCGGGACCTGCGTGGTGGACTTGTTCTACCCCGAAGCCGGGATGGACGCGATTCACTTGCTGGAACGCGAAGGTATCCGTGTCGAGTACCCGCAAGGGCAGAGCTGCTGCGGACAACCGGCCTACACCTCGGGTTACACCGAGCAGGCAAGGACCGTGGCGCGCTCGCAACTGGCGCTGTTCGCCGGGGATTACCCGGTGGTGGTGCCGTCGGGATCCTGTGCCGGGATGTTGCGCGAACACTACGCCGACTTGTTCAAGGACGAGCCGCAGACGTTGAAGCAGGTTCAGGCGCTGGCGGCCCGGACTTACGAACTGGCCGAGTTCCTGCTGTTTGTCTGCAAGGTGCAGCTCAAGGACGGCGGCGAGCCGGTAAAAGTGGCGTTGCACACCTCGTGTTCGGCACGGCGTGAAATGAACACCCACTTGCACGGTCGCGAGTTGTTGTCGCAACTGAGCAACGTGGAGCGAGTCGACCACAGCCACGAAAGTGAATGCTGTGGCTTTGGTGGAACGTTCAGCGTCCGTATGCCAGATATTTCCGGCGCGATGGTGGCTGACAAGACAAGGTCGTTGAAGGAATCCGGCGCACACAAGGTCCTCAGTGCCGATTGTGGTTGCCTGATGAACATCAACGGCTCGCTGGAGAAACAGAAGGAAGCGTTGCGCGGCCAACACCTGGCCAGTTTCCTTTGGCAGCGAACCGGAGGTGTTCTGTGAACGCTTCCGCGATTATTCCTACGGTTGCCGTGGAAGAAGACTTTCGCACCCGGGCTCACAAGGCATTGGGTGACAAGCAGCTGCGAAACAACTTTCGTACTGCGATGGATTCTCTGATGACAAAACGGGCAGCGTCCTTCAGCGATGCCCATGAAAGAGAACATTTACGAGCGCTGGGCAATGCAGTCCGTGCCCGTGCGTTATCCAAGTTGCCCGACCTGCTCGAGCAGCTGGAACAGAACCTGACCCGCAACGGTGTGACAGTGCACTGGGCGGAAACGGTGGACGAGGCCAATGGCATCGTCCTCTCGATCATCCGCGCTCACGAGGGGCGGCAAGTGATCAAGGGCAAATCGATGGTCAGCGAAGAGATGGAAATGAACCATGTCCTCGAAGCTCAAGGCATTGAATGCCTGGAGTCGGACATGGGGGAGTACATCGTCCAGCTCGATCACGAGAAGCCTTCACACATTATTATGCCGGCGATCCACAAGAATGCCGGTCAGGTCGCGTCCTTGTTCCACGACAAACTTGGCGTGGAATACACCAAGGACGTTGACCAACTCATTCAGATCGGTCGCAAAGTCTTGCGACAGAAATTCTTCGAAGCGGACATTGGCGTTTCTGGCGTCAACTTCGCCGTGGCCGAAACCGGCACCTTGCTGCTGGTGGAAAACGAAGGCAACGGCCGCATGACCACCACGGTGCCGCCAGTGCACATCGCGGTGACCGGCATCGAAAAAGTCGTGGAAAACCTGCGCGACGTGGTCCCGCTGCTGTCGCTGTTGACCCGCTCGGCCCTCGGCCAGCCGATCACCACCTACGTCAACATGATCTCCGGCCCGCGCAAGGAACATGAACTCGACGGTCCGCAGGAAGTGCATCTGGTCCTGCTCGACAACGGTCGCAGCCAGGCCTTCGCCGACAGCGAATTGCGCCAGACCCTGAACTGCATCCGCTGCGGTGCCTGTATGAATCATTGCCCGGTGTACACCCGAATTGGCGGTCACGCCTATGGGGAGGTTTACCCTGGGCCCATCGGAAAAATCATCACCCCGCACATGGTCGGCCTGGCGAACGTCCCGGACCATCCGAGCGCATCGTCGCTCTGCGGTGCTTGCGGTGAAGTTTGCCCGGTAAAAATTCCGATCCCGGCACTGCTGCGTCGCCTGCGGGAAGAGAACGTCAAAGCCCCGGACAGTGCGCATCAAGTCATGCGCGGTCAGGGCAGCAAATATTCGCGCAAGGAACGTTTTATCTGGAACGCCTGGGCCAGACTCAACAGCTCGCCGACGCTGTATCGTCTGTTCGGCTTTGTCGCCACACGACTGCGTGCCCTGGCACCGAACAATGTTGGCCCGTGGACGCAAAACCACAGCGCACCGAAACCCGCTGCCCGCTCACTGCATGACATGGCCCGTGAGCATCTGGCCAAACAGGGAGATCGTTGATGAGCGCCAAGCAAAACATCCTCGCCAAGCTACGGAAAAGTCTGACAGGCACCACGCCCGTGCCCGACGAATTCGACGTCGAGCTGGTGACTGCGCCTTACACCTACACCGCCGAGCAACGCATCCCGCAATTGCGCAAACTGATGGAAGCGGTGCACACCGAGATCCACCTCACGTCCGGCGAAGGTTGGCCGGCGTTGCTCGCACAGTTGTTGCGAGACCGTCAGTTGCCGAGCTTGTTGATCGCGCCGACTACGCCTCATGGGCAACGCGTCACGCAACACTGGGCGAATAATCCTGATCTACCGACACTCAAGTCCTACGACCGTCCGGTTGAAGAGTGGAAAGCCGAGCTGTTCAACGACACCCCGGCCAGCCTGACCACCACCCTCGGCGCAATTGCCGCCACCGGAAGTCTGATTCTCTGGCCAACACGGGAGGAACCGCGCTTGATGAGCCTGGTTCCGCCCGTGCATTTTGCCCTGCTGAAAGCCAGTGAAATTCGCGACAACTTCTATCAGGTCCAACAGGAATTCGACTGGGCGAAAGGCATGCCGACCAACGCGCTGCTGGTGTCCGGCCCGTCGAAAACGGCCGACATCGAGCAAGTCCTGGCCTACGGTGCGCACGGTCCGAAAGACCTGGTGGTTTTGATTCTGGAGGACCAATGACTCTACCGGCGGCTTTCCTGCGAGATGCGCAGCAACTGATCCCCCAAGAGCGGCGCTTCGACGACCCATTGTCGACATTGGCCTTCGGCACCGACGCCAGTTTTTATCGACTGATTCCGAAACTGGTGATCCGTGTCGAGTCCGAAGACGAAGTGGTGGCGCTACTGAAACTGGCGCAACGTGACCAGGTCCCGGTGACCTTCCGCGCGGCTGGTACCAGCCTGTCCGGCCAGGCCATCAGCGATTCGGTGCTGATCGTGCTTGGGGATAACTGGAACGGTCGCGAGATCCGCGGTCAAGGCACGCAAATCCGCCTGCAACCGGGCGTGATCGGCGCGCAGGCCAACGCCTGGCTGGCGCCGTTCGGGCGCAAGATTGGTCCAGATCCGGCCTCGATCAACGCCTGCAAAATCGGCGGCATCGTCGCCAACAACGCCAGCGGCATGTGCTGCGGCACCGCGCAGAACACCTACCACACGCTGGCCGGTATTCGTCTGGTCCTGGCCGACGGCAGCCGTCTCGATACCGAAGATCCGGCGAGCGTTGCCGCGTTTCACCAGAGCCACGCCGCGCTGCTTGAACGTCTGGCGACATTGGGCCGCGAAACCCGCGCCAATGCCGAACTGGCTGCGAGAATCCGCCACAAGTACCGCCTGAAAAATACCACCGGCCTGTCACTCAATGCGCTGGTGGATTTTGACGAGCCTGTGGATATCTTGAGCCATTTGCTGGTGGGCTCCGAAGGCACGCTCGGCTTCATCAGCGCGGTGACCTACGACACGGTCATCGACCACCCGAACAAGGCTTCGGCGCTGATCGTGTTTCCGGATGTGGAGACCTGCTGCAACGCCGTCACCGTGCTGAAAAGCCAGCCGGTGTCCGCCGTGGAACTGCTGGACCGTCGCAGCCTGCGCTCGGTGCAGGACAAACCCGGCATGCCCGCTTTCGTACAACAGCTGTCGAACAATGCCTGCGCCTTGCTGATCGAATCCCGAGCCGCATCGTCCACTTTGCTACAGGAACAACTGGCGCAGATCATGGCGTCGCTGACTTCTTTCCCGGTGGAAAAACAAGTCGACTTCACCGAGGACCCCGTGGAAAACGCTCGACTTTGGGCGATCCGCAAAGACACCTTCCCTGCCGTCGGTGCGGTGCGCAAAACCGGCACCACGGTGATCATCGAAGACGTGACCTTCCCGGTCGAACAGCTGGCCATTGGCGTTAACCGCCTGATCGAGCTGTTCGACAAACACCACTACGACGAGGCGATCCTCTTCGGCCATGCCCTGGAAGGCAATCTGCACTTCGTCTTCACCCAAGGCTTCAACAACCCGGAAGAAGTCGCACGCTACCAGGCATTCATGGACGACGTGGCGCAGTTGGTGGCGGTGGAGTTTGGCGGTTCGCTGAAGGCCGAACACGGTACCGGCCGCAACATGGCGCCCTTTGTCGAGCTGGAATGGGGCAGCGATGCCTATCAACTGATGTGGCAACTCAAACGTCTGCTCGACCCTAATGGCATCCTCAACCCGGACGTGGTGCTCAGCGAAGATCCGCAGATCCACCTCAAGCACCTGAAACCGCTGCCGGCCGCCGACGAGATTGTGGATAAGTGCATCGAGTGCGGTTTCTGCGAACCGGTCTGCCCGTCGAAAGGACTGACCCTGAGCCCGCGCCAGCGCATCGTGATCTGGCGCGATATTCAGGCGAAGAAACGCGCAGGCGTCGACACCGCCGAACTTGAAGCCGCCTACGAATACCAAGGCATCGACACCTGCGCCGCCACCGGTTTGTGTGCACAACGTTGCCCTGTAGGCATCAACACCGGCGAACTGGTGAAAAAGCTTCGCGGCCGCAAGGCGACGCATACGAAAACCGCCAACTGGCTTGAAGGCAATTTCGCCACGGCACTGCAAGGCGCGCGTTTCACCCTGCATGTCGCCAATGGTGCGCGGATGCTGCTGGGCGCACCGCGCCTGGCGAAGCTGTCGGCGACGTTGACCAAGTTGTCCAAAGGTCAGGTCCCGCAATGGACCAACGCTATGCCGCAGCCAGAAAAAGCCATTCGTTTCAGCCCGGTCGTATCGGACCAACGCCCTCGTGTAGTGTATCTGGCGGCGTGCGTCTCGCGGGTCATGGGCCCGGCGGCGGGTGATAAAGAGCAGATGTCGCTGTATGACAAAACCCGTGGGCTGCTGGAAAAAGCCGGTTACCAGGTCGTCTTTCCCGACAATCAGGACAGCCTCTGCTGCGGTCAGCCATTTGCCTCCAAAGGCTATGCGGAACAGGCCGAGCACAAACGCCAGGAACTGATCGGCGCATTGCTGCACGCCAGTCGCGGCGGGCTCGATCCGATCTATTGCGACACCAGCCCGTGCACGTTACGGCTGGTTCAGGATTTGGGCGAAGTCCGACTCGACCTTTACGACCCGGTGCGATTCATCCGTACGCATTTGATGGATCGCCTGGATTTCACACCGCAGGAAGCGCCGATCGCGGTGCACGTCACTTGCAGCACCCAGCACCTTGGCGAGAGTCAGGCGCTGATTGATCTGGCGCGTAAATGCAGCAAAAACGTGGTCATTCCAGAGGGCATTCACTGCTGTGGTTTTGCAGGGGACAAGGGCTTCACCACCCCCGAACTGAACGCTCACTCACTGCGCAGCTTGAAAGACGCCGTGCAGTTCTGCGCAGAAGGCATTTCCACCAGCCGCACCTGCGAAATCGGCCTGAGCCAACATGGCGGGATCGACTATCACGGTCTGGTTTACTTGGTGGATCGTGTGACGCAAGTGCGTCCGGCTTGAGGGCACTTTGGTGAAAATGGGGCGATTTCGCCCCTTTTTCATGCACTGCTGTTGCGCCAATCTTCTCGACACGCCTTCAAAAAAAAACCGAACTCCAGCATGCGGCTATAGTCATTTAGCTAGGCCCTGTGAACGGGCTTATAACCACCTCGGCCAGCAGCCTACTTCACCGGCAGCACCGAGCCCTCATGCGCAAGGAGATACCCATGAAGCACTCTGCAATTGCTGGATTGTTCATCACCACCGCACTGTTGGCCTCGCCGGTGTTTGCGGCAGATAAAGACCTTTGCAAACAAAACATAAGCCAAATTCAGCAGGTACTGGACTCTGATCCCGCCACATCAGAAAACGCCAAGGACAACATACAAGCCGGTTTGGACAAAGCAAAAGCAGCCCAAGCCGCAGGGGACGACAAGGGGTGCGTTGGAATCACTAGCGGTTTGCTTGAGAAAATTCAAACGCGAAACCCAACCAACAAGTAATCCCGTGTGACCAGGCCAACCTTCGGGTTGGCCTTATTCACCGCGGTTGCGCGCACGGCGCGGGCGTGTTGTTCACTTTGAATCACAGAGCAACAGGCTCGGGGCCGTTCAGGATTTGACGCCGGTTCAAGCGGCTAAAACTTACACAACCCCACCCGCGATACAGAGGCAATTGCCCCCATTTTTAGTGCCACTGCACCCACCGACTATCAAACAGTTTTTTCATAGCCATTCTGAAAAAACCGAATTTCTGCGCGGTGTCGTAGTCTTTTAGGTAGGCCCTAATCAATCGTGGCTTATTTTTCGGACTCGCCCGAGCCGCCCGCTCATACGGCAGCACCGAGACCATCAGTACAAGGAGATATCCATGAAACGTACCGCACTCGCGGGTTTGTTCATGTCTGCTGCAGTGTTGGCCTCTCCCGTATTTGCAGCGGACAACGACCTTTGCACGAGCAAACTGCAGGAACTCGAAGCCAAAGTGAATGCGCTACCAGCGACCTCCACCAACGCACCGGAGATCAAAAGACTGCTGGCCAGCGCCAAAACTTCAAAAGCCGCCGGGGACGACAAAAAATGCGCCACCGAGGCCATCCAGGCATTGGCGCTGACAAACTGAGCAGCGAACCCAACCCATAACCACTCGCGGCCAACCTTCGGGTTGGCCTTCTCACGCGTGTTGGCGTACAATGCGCAGGCTTGTTGCTCACTTTGATTCACCGAGCAACAGGCTCGGGGCCGTTTAGGATTCGACGCCGGTTGCGAAACTTTAGGTGCATGCCGAGTTGGTAACAGAACTCGTAAATCCACTGTTGCAACTTTCTATAGTTGCCAATGACGAAACCTACGGGGAATACGCTCTCGCTGCGTAAGCAGCCTTAGCCCTTCCCTCCTGGTACCTTCGGGTCCAGCAATCATCAGGGGATGTCTGTAAACCCAAAGTGATTGTCATATAGAACAGAATCGCCGTGCAGTACGTTGTGGACGAAGCGGCTAAAACTTACACAACTCGCCCAAAGCACCCTGCCCTTCGGGTCGCTGAGGGTTAACTTAATAGAAACGGCTACGCATGTAGTACCGACAGCGGAGTACTGGCGGACGGGGGTTCAAATCCCCCCGGCTCCACCACTTCATCATCTAAAGACGTCCACGGACGTCTTTTTTTGTGCCTGAAATCCAGTAAATACGGGGATTTCAGGGCCATTGAGCTCCACAGCGCTTCAGGCAGATCCATTTTGAAATGTATTCCAAGGCGTATTCCAAGCCCGTGACTGGTAAATTTTGGAATACACAAACAGCGTTGGAGTACCCATGGGAGCCCGAGCCACACGCCTTTCAGACCTAAAAATCAAAGCCGCCAAGCCCAAGGACAAAGACTACACATTGACCGACGGCGATGGCCTTCAGTTACGAGTCCGAACCAACGGTTCGAGGCTTTGGAATTTCAACTACATCCATCCCGTCACCAAGAAACGGATCAACATGGGACTGGGAACATTCCCGGAGCTCAGCCTGGCTCATGCGCGTAAACGCACGGTTGAAGCCAGGGAGCTGGTTGCCCAGGGACTGGACCCGAAAGAGCAACGCGATGCAGATCGCCAAGCAAAAAAAGCTGCGACAGAGCACACCTTTCAAAACGTCGCGACAGCCTGGTTTGAACTCAAGAAAGACTCCGTGACCACCGCCTACGCTGAAGACATTTGGCGCTCGCTCACGCTGCACATCTTCCCGGATCTACAAGCGACCCCGATTTCTGAAATCAGCGCGCCTCAGGTCATCAAGTTGCTTAGGCCGCTTGAAACCAAAGGCAGCTTGGAAACGGTCAAGCGCCTGACCCAACGCCTCAACGAAATCATGACTTACGGGGTGAACTACGGACTCATTCATGCCAACCCCCTGAGCGGAATTCGATCGGTCTTCAAAAAACCAAAGAAGAAAAATATGGCGGCTTTGCCCCCCGATGAGCTCAATGAACTCATGGTGGCAATTGCCAACGCCAGCATCAAAAGAACCACCCGATGCCTCATCGAATGGCAGCTCCACACGATGACTCGGCCAGCAGAAGCTGCGACCACCCGATGGGCTGACATCGACCCCAATAAGAAGATCTGGACGATCCCAGCGGAGCGCATGAAGAAACGCCGCACACACATCATCCCGCTCACAGAGCACGCTCTGGCGCTTCTGGAAGCGATCAAGCCCTACAGCGGACACAGGGAATACGTGTTTCCCGCCGACCGTAATCCCCGCACTCATTGCAACAGCCAGACCGCCAACATGGCGCTGAAAAGGATGGGGTTTGAGGGGCGACTCGTAAGCCATGGAATGCGCTCCATGGCGAGCACCATCCTGAACGAGCATGCCTGGGACGCCGAACTGATTGAGGTTGCCCTGGCTCATGTCGACAAAGATGAGGTTAGAAGCGCTTACAACCGCGCGGACTACATTGAGCGTCGACGCCCAATGATGGCCTGGTGGAGCGAGCACATTCAAAAGGCGGCCACGGGTGACTTTTCAATAGCAGCAATCCATGAAAACAGAAGCCAGAAAGTCGTCTCGATTCGTTAATCAGAGTCAACTTGATGGCGACGACGGCGACAGCGGCGACAACCCTCGTCGCCTCTGACCACGTGCGAGGCGACACACTGGCAGCCGTCGCCACCACAACACCACAAGTATCGATCCTACTTTTCCGCTAACGCCGCTGCGGTCGGGAAGGCTTCGCAGCAACGCTTGAAGTGGCTCGCTCGACGATCTTACAAATGGTCATAAATCTATTTAGAGCCACCGAGATCCAAGGTCTTCTACGTGAATTGCACATCTCCGATCTTCAGGTTGATCGCGAGTCGAGCGCGGGGTACACCAACACCTCACGAGGAGCAGTTAACAAAGATTCCGAGCGGTTGTAGAGCGTTGAAACTACGACGCATCGGCATGCTTTCTCCTCAGTAACGATGAAAAAACTGACGTCCTAGGAGATTGTTGTCGATGCAATTGTGCGAAAAATGCGATCCACCGCGCCCTCTCTTGGATTATCGGCCCCAACCATTGACCTACCCGGTCGAAGCACTCGGTGAACTCCTGGGAGGCGCGGTAGAACGGATGGCAGAGGTCATCGGCGCACCGATAGCCATGGCAGCACAATCGGTGCTGGCCACTGCGGCTCTAGTGACTCAAGGCCACGGCAACGTACAACTCGATGGCCGCACCTATCCGCTGTCTCTGTATTTGCTAACGGTCGCATCATCAGGCGACCGTAAAAGTGCAGTGGACCATCAAGCTCTCTCTGCAGCACATAACTGGGAGCGAGAGCAGTGGTCTGTGTACACGGAAAAGCTCAATGCTTACCAATCTGCCATCCGCCTTGCGGCCAAGGCTCAGCGACAGGCAAAGCATGAAATCTGTGAACTCTCCGACCCCGTCCAGCCCAGACTGATTTCCACCGACCCTACCATCGAAGGCCTCACAAAAAACTTGTGTTATGGGCTACCAAGCATGGGCGTGTTCAATGACGAAGGTGGTCAATTCCTCGGTGGCAGCACCATGAGTAAAGAGAACCAGCTCAAAGCAATCACCACGCTGTCGAAAATCTGGGATGGCAGTCCCATTGACCGGACACGGTCCACGCCCGGGGAAAGCCTGCGAGCCTATGATCGTCGTCTCAGCATGCATCTGATGCTGCAGCCGTGCCTGGCTCACCAATTCCTCAAAGATCCAATGATCAATGGCCAAGGTGTGCTCGGCAGATTCCTGATCAGTTGGCCTGAACGTTTGATCGGTCAGCGCCTGTACAAGGCGGTAGATCTGACGCAAGACCCCAAGATCCAACGCTACCAATCGCATATCACTGATCTGCTGAAGAAACCGTTAGCGACCAACAAGGACGGATCACTCAAGCTCACGACAATGGAACTCACGCACAGCGCTCGCGTGGCCTGGATTGATATTCACGACACCATAGAGTGCCAGTCTGGCGAGTTCGGCGAGCTAGCAGGCGTTCAATCCGTCGCAAGTAAAGCTGCAGCCAATGTACTGCGCATCGCGGGGGTTCTGGCAGTAATCGAAGAAGCAACTGCCTTGAATGAAGAGCATATTCAGCGCGCTTCAACGCTAATGGACTATTACCTCGCCGAGATTCAACGCCTGACTGAGCAAGAACCGGTTAACACCCTACGGGAGGAAGCAGATCGTTTGTTACGCTGGCTGAAACAGAAAGGCTGGACCCGCTTTACCATCCGAGACATCAATCGCAACGGCCCTCGCTTTGCACGCAAAAGCCGTGATCACACTGCCACGCTGCTCGTTGAGTTACTCACAGCGAACTGTGTGAAATGCCAAGACGCCAAGACTTTCGAGGTGTGTCGTGTTCCGTCTGAATGACGCAGTACGCCGCTTTCAGTCAAAAAATCAGATGCGCCCTGTCCTGCGGTGTGTCGCCACGTCCGTCGCCAAGCTGTCGCCAGATGCCAACCATGGCATTCCGCAGGTTGTCGCCAGTGTCGCCGCTGTCGCCACACCCAACTCAGACCCTGCCGACATCAAACTGCTGATCCAGCAGTTGTGCAATGACGGAGTGGAGTTGCGCCACCATAAAAAAACTCTGCACATCCGACCGAGACACTGGCACCAGTTGGAGCAAATCAACGTCCACTGGAAAGCTATGCTTCTCTTCCTTCAAACGAATGAAAATGATGTCTAGGGTGAGGATCGATCAGCGTGAGAACCATGACGTTGGCTATCTCCAACTGCTGACTGATCCAAGGCTTGCGGGCTACGCCAAATTCAGAAGACGAAAGTATCGGATGCAGACAACCCTGCGCCCAACATTAGGGAGCACTCGATAGCCGGTTTTCGGATTGACGGCAACTGCCAGTGAATGCAATTTACAAGCTCACACTAGCCGCCAGGATCTTCGAGACGGCACTGCGGTTTCCCGCAGGATCCTCCCAAAACGCATCGCTTCCGGAAGCGCGGACAGTCGACCTGTATGTCGACGGAAGCATGATGTTCCCCCACCCAAGACGGGCTTCCCCGTCTTGGGGCAGGCCTTTTTTAATTTTGGAGGCCTTAATGAAAAATCGACTGGCAATGTACAAAGCCCTAAAGGCGATTAACGTGCCTGAGCAGAAAATCGAAGCAGTTATCCAAGCCATGGATTCTGATATGCATTTATCTACTGCAGGTACATCTGATTCCGACTTCGCACAATTTCGGGCAGAGCTATCCCGGCTTCGGGTGAGTCTCACTATAGATATTGGCGTGATGCTCTCCCTTGCGGTGGCGATTCTCTTCGCCGGGATTGCGTTTATCCACTGACAAAGTCTCTCTTCCAGCAAAATCAGAAACCATCTGTTCTAGGACAGGTGGTTTTTTTCGCTCAGGTATCAGGCACTGGATCCCGCAGACAGTGTTGACTAAGCGCGGCGCCTAGCTAGAGGTGCATGCGTGGCTAGGGGCAGCAATCGGCCAAAAGCAGACCGTGGACAGACGAGGGACGAATGGGTCGCGTCGAACCGGTTAAAGCCTGCCCGCCATATTGTCTGCAAAGGGCTGCGCGTGGTCGGAGCGATGCAGGCCCTTGGCGGTTCTCATCGGCGTTACAGATCGACAGTAGGTACTAAAACGCACAGAGGCAAAGCGTGAGAACAGGCTACAATCTGCTGCATAGCCTATCGGCCCCCCGCATCGGTGTCTGGCGCCGGGAACGTAAATTTTCTTGCGCTATTTGTCAGCGGGATCGATAAATAAAGAGGACATCAGGCGTGCACCGGTGTCGAATGAATAGGTCAATCAGCGCAAAGGAGGTCAACGTGGCAAAGAATTTCTTGGACTTGAATACGAGCCCAGATCTGTTGCTTGCGCTCAAAGGGGCTGCGCAACATAAGCAGACGGCCGAAGAAGTATTGGAACAGCGTGTATCGTTCGTTTACGGGTCTGTTGGCTCGAAGAACGGCATAACCCGCGAACAGGTTCGCAAGCTAATCTTTGAGCAGGAAGGAGTCGAAGGGGCGAAACGTTGATCCTCTTCGAGCTATGCGGAAACACCGAGCAAAATCCAGTCTACCAAGAACTGGAAGTCTCCAATGGCAATCGGCAGTACGACTTTTTGCGGTCTATAGTGGGTGCAGCATTGGCTGTGGACCGAGCGTTTCTGTCGAACCACATCATCAAGGCATTGAATTTTCATGCAATTACTTGCCTGCATACAAATGCAGGCGAGTACCGTCCTTGCCAAGTCGTCGTAGGCAATCATATGCCCCCCGAGCACTACCGTGTCGAGGCGCTCATGGACGATTTTGTGAATATAGTGAACAGGAGCTGGGAGCAATCCGATCCAGTGACGCTAACGGCATACGTGCTTTGGCGACTAAACCACATTCACCCGTTTATCAATGGCAACGGTCGAACAGCTAGGGCTGCCTGCTATTTCGTGTTGTGTGTGAAGTCCGGAAGCTGGCTACCAGGGACTACGATCCTTCCTGAGCTGATTTGTCGCAACCGAGATGAATACGTCGATGCACTACAGCGTGTTGATGCGTCCCTGCCTACAGGAAAGCTGGATCTAAGCCCGCTGCATGATCTGTTAGTCCGGCTAATCACCGAGCAACTCAGTACGCACCCCCCCCCGCAGATAAGCCTCAGGATTAATTTCTATAACGCCTTGGTCGTTTCGCACGAGAATCACTCTGGGGATATAGCCATTGTCAGCTTCGGGGCGTTTTCAACGTTCAGTGACAGACAGAAAACGGCCAAAAGCGGTCGATGTATGCCCTGCTAGCGAGTTGCCCTGATGGCTAACTTCTATCCCAAAAGAGCTTTATATTTCTCTAGAACTGAACTATAGGAAAGAACAGCGTCGTCTACGTCATGCAAAATACACGGCCAAGCTTTGGCAAAGCTCAAAAAAACCTTTAAATACATTAATTTCGCATGTTCAGTATGATCAAGATTAACCTCAATCATCACCTGCGGCACGGCCCCCAAGACATCCTCCCATTCTTGAAGGTCTTCAGCATCGTAAAACTCGTCAATAACATCCTTTGAAAGCAAAGCTAACCAAATATCTGAATCACCCTCACTGATGCTACCCCGAAAAGGCTTGCCGGAACTTACATGCCCACCATCGGCCAATATGACTTCTTTAAAGTCTCCGACGCCCAATTGCTCTGATGAAAATATTATTGCCGATAAGGACATGATTCCTCTCTCCAAAAAAACAAATCAGTCCCACTTTCTCTTTTTCTTGCTAACAATGCCCGATTCATCTCAACCCCTGACTGGTTTATCCGACTGTCTGCTTATGGCCGAAGGCTGCTGCTCACTAGCTACTGTTTTCGACCTGTCGAGGTCATTGATGAGGCCCGAACTTAGCCAAACACGGTTCTGCCAACAGGTTTTTGCAACATTGGTGTGACAGTGTAAACATCAATATAGACGTAAGCCGTGCGTAGTTTTTTGTCATCTTCTGGCTTAGGGATTGGCCCATCATCAGAAGCGCTCATCGAATATCGCGGGCAAAGTGAGCTCCTTGACGAAGCTTGCTGAAGACAGGCTCAAGGCCATGCGGACTACCTGTACGACGTCATGCACGGGAATTGAGTTGCCTTCACCGCGTTGCTCGGCAATCACCCTCGGGGTGCTCATTGGATCTTCGGTATTCAGATAGCCCAAGTTTAAACAGGTCACTCCCAGGCGTTGATGCCTGTACCCTTCGCGTAGTGCATCGGCAATACCACGCAACGCGAACTTGGAGGCTCCAAAGGTGACTTCTGGTCGTCCACTTTGCGGCAAGCCAGAAGTCGAGCCGGTCAATATGATCCTTGGGTTAGCACTTCTGAGCAGAACTGGAAGCAGCCGCTTTATCAGCACTATCGTCGAAGTGATATTACAGCTGACGATAGCCTCAACTTGGTCGTCGTTGTCAACCAGGAAGTTGTATGCGGGATCAAACGCAAACTCTTCCCATATTCCTAAATTGTAGATCAGCGTATCAAGCCCGCCATCCACTACGGCCTGCTCGATTATCTGAGCAGCCTGTGCGGGTTCACCAAGGTCTGCTTCCACCCAACGCACAACGATACCGGCGTTATGTGTAAGGTTTTTGGGACGGGTGCGAGAGACACCAATCAAGGTGTCCCCATGCTCGCCCAATCCGTCAATCAGGGCTCTGCCCAACCCCTTGCTTGCCCCGACTACCATGGTTTTCATTATTGTCTCCTTGACCTAAATACTGACCGCGGGGCGTGTATGCAAGCAGACGATTCATGGCTTAGCAACAAAGAGACTGTTTCCTGATATTCGTAGGAAAACGCTGATGTTCATTTTGGTAGGGCGGAAGCGGATGTAGAGCGACCGTCCGCTAATGGCCGATAGCTGCCTAACTTGGATGACCACTTTTGGTCGATGCGGGCTTACGCGTGCATGCTATTACTCTGTTCATCTTTTCGCAGCGATTTGAGCCACGGCTCGGTTGTCCAGCAACGCGGCATTCACCGCGTCGCTGGACACTTGGTTAGAGGTTACTGCGTTGATAGCGGATCGAGTGGAAGGTCAACTCCTCGTCACCATCAAACAGCGACTCCTCTAGAGGGTTAACCACTCCGTTGGAGGTCGGATCGAACATTGATCCACTGGCCTGCAACGTTGGTGCTGCCTTTAGCTGTTCGGACAGCCCTTGGACGCGCAGGACCTGCCCTTCGCGGATGGCTTTTTTCAGCAACTTCAGCGGTTGGCGCTCCACCAGTTTGAGCAAGGCCTGTTCAATATCGCAGTACAGCATCTGCTTGTCCCCATCGTTTTGGATCACGCGCCGGCTGATCAGGTGGGCACTGTGAAAGACTGTCTGTTCGATACAGTTCATCGACAGGCTCAGATCAACGCAGGCGTGGTCCGCCGGCAAGTCAATGCGCATGGCGTAGTGCGCACCGAACGTTGCGTGCTCGTAGCGAATGAAATCCCCTTTGTGCACCCGCTCCAGCACTTCCATGGCAAGGCTTGGATTGTCAGTCTGCAGGGTCAGGAGCGTTTCATTGGGCTCGGGCTTGATCTCCACTCGCAGTTGGCGCTCCAGAGTTGAGCGACAGGCGGGGCTGATGAATAACAGGTCACCCCAACCGTGCAGGGGCGCGCTGATCCAGCCTGCGGCCGCCGCGCCATCCAGCAATCCATTGCATAACGCCTGGTGATAGTCTGCGTAATCCCAATACTGGTGTTGTGTTGGTTTAGACACGATCAGCATCTCGATCTGCACCAACTGACCACCGAGCACAATGACTTGAGAGCAGTTATTGTCTTCGTCAGGGAACTGGATGTACTGGCGGCGCAACGGCGGGTGTATCACAGGTTCGGCGCAGGGCACGCCGAACACCAAGTACGCGTGCCCCTTGTAGAGGAACGGAATGAACTCCTCTCCCTCGTCATTGTAGCGGCGCTCCTGCGGCCACTCTTTCAGGCACTGGGCGAACCACCGGGCATGCATTTGCATCCGCGCAGATTCGGGAATCAGCGGTTCCACGAAGTCTGGCAGGTCGTCCCAGTCGTCTCCACGTTGATATTCGAACAGATAGTCTCGGCTTGCCTGATACCAAGGAGCGACCTCCCACATGATTTTCAGGTCGTCACCAAAGGGCTCTGCAGTCACTGGCTCGACAGTTATCTCTGCGTCAAAGGCAAATAACCGCGGCCAGAAAATCCGGGTTCCCAACAGCAGTAGATCCTTCCCGTTAACGCAGACTCGACTTTGAATCACCGCCAGTGGGTCAGGCCCCATGTCGGTGGGTAGCCACTCACTTGGCGTGATGGCCTGCAAAACGTCCTGCAGTGTCACTGGGTTGCCCGGTACCGCGAATACTTTCCGCAGCGCTTCACAGAGCTCTGGCAAATTGCGGTTAGTGATGATCAGTTGGCTGACCGAGGCCGCCAACGTGCATAGATGCTTGGCCAGATATGCTGTTGCATCCAGGGACTGGGGCAGTTCGGCCAGTTGCAGCGAACCTTGAAGAGGGGGCTCCTGTTCGAGTCGGGTACACAAATCCGCCCAATCGGCACAGCCATAGGGGCCGCGCGCTAAAACGTATTTGGCAGTTGTCAGGTCGATATCGAACAAATCGCGCAGTTGCTTAGCCTGCACTTTGATAGTTTCGCGGCGTGTAGTCGGTACCATAAGTTCTCCGTTGCTCCCAAGGAGCGACATCGGAGACGCCCACCCGCCATCCCCGATGCCCGGAAGAGGCTCAGGTCAAGAGATTGCTGTGATGATCATGGTTCGATGCGGTTAGCTGCGGCCGGTGAGGCCTCAAGGGGTGGGCAGCCCGTCGACCATGTAGCGACGTGTGGCAAAACTAGCGCAAAGTGATTTGCGACGCAACCTATTGGAATCACGCGAAAAAATTCGCCCGTTCAAAACCGACTTTCAGGTTCAGGCTCGGAGGATAATCGCCACGGGACTGTCTGACAGGGACTTGCGCCTGCGCGCCAACACTGGCGGACAGGGAGGCTTTACGGTGCCCTGCTCCTTCTTCCTCACAGGTCCCTGCGCAGGCGTGGCATGGGAACCATGCCGCCCCTGAGCAGGGAGCCGACAAGGCCGAAGGCCGCGTCAGTCCCTAAGGCAATGATATGTATGCCCCTACCCGAAAACGCGCAACTCACATGAACCGGGCCGTCACTGCAATCCGCAGTGACGGCCCCGCCGACGCCTCAACATCACGGGCAAATCCTGAATCCTAAAACGTGCGGCATACATGATGATGCCCCCATAGACTGGCCCAGCAAAAACCTAAGACGACAGGTTCGAGAGTCGTCATCCCAACAGCGTAAGACTCCTGCGAGCGCTGATCCAGCAGGATGGAGTTAGCCAGGTATGCAAGGTTCCAGAAGCATACCGCCCCATACCCATGGGACGGAGCCGCCTTTGTCTGTAGACCTATTCTCTAACATGCCGCTACTACGCTGTCCCAAATAGCGGACCTTTGCGCAATGCCGCCTGCTTCAACTTAACAATCCCATCCATTCCTTGGAGTACTCATCAACATTAAAAACTAACTCATCCCGCTCCATCTCCGTCCGACCTTCCAGCAGGAAGGAAGACGGACGTCTCAGCCGAGATACCGGTGTTTCCTGAACACCATGCCCCTGCCCTTCGGGGATCTCGCATAGCGAGTTGGCACCAACACTTACCAATGATTTTCAGGACAGGACAACAGCACAAAACAAAGCTAGTGAGTGGATGGGATATGGACGATTTGACCTACACCCTGCGGCAACTTTGCCGGCGCAATCGCGATGGCAGTCACAACACTCAAGCCGATCGTATCCGCTCATTGGGACTGATCGCTCGCCAGCTGAGTGAGGTTGGCTTCCGTCAGATGAAAGCCCCCTCGCTCAAGGGCAAACACGTACAGGCACTGCTGGATCGATGGCAAGGCGAAGGCCTGTCAGTTGGCACCATCAAAAATCGGCTTGCGCACCTTCGATGGTGGGCTGAAAAGATCGGCAAGGCTGGCATTCTCCCCGCGGACAATACGCAGTTGGGTGTGGCCGACCGGCGCTTCGTCACTAACGTCAGCAAAGCTCAGGAACTGGGTACAGACCTTGGCAAGATCACCGATGCCCATGTGCGCATGAGTCTCCAGCTTCAGTCGGCGTTTGGACTACGCCGTGAAGAAGCGATCAAATTTCAGCCCAAGTATGCGGATCAAGGAGATCAAATTCTCCTCAAAGGCTCATGGACGAAGGGTGGGCGAGATCGCTCTGTTCCGATCACTACTTCGCAACAGCGCGAGGTGCTGAACGCGGCACACCAGTTAGCGGGAGCCAGCTCATTAATCCCGGCTCACAAAACGTATATTCAGCAGAGAAACACCTACGATGGTCAGTGCAAGGCAGCAGGCCTGAGCCACATGCATGGGCTACGTCATCATTATGCACAAAGCCGTTACGTAGCGTTGACAGGATGGAAGGCACCGGCGGCTGGGGGGATAACGTCCAAGGAATTGACCCCAATGCAGCGTTCTCAAGACCGTACCGCTCGACAAATTATCAGCCGTGAACTCGGGCATGAGAGAACACAAATTACCTCGATTTACCTCGGCCGATAATTCGAGGTTTTCGACGTCATACTCAACAACCCGAAGCTGAAAGTGGTGGTGAGCGCAGGCAGTGAGAAGGCTCCCACAACATTAGGAAACAGTCGAAAACCGATTACCTGATTGACAGCAAAAGGCCTCAGGGGCATTTTTGCTACGCATCTAGCTGACTCGTTCAGCACCCCAAGCCGCCAGGATCTTCAAGACGGCGCTGCGGTTCTCAGCAGGATCCACCAAATGACCGCATAGCTTCCGGCAGCGCGGACAGTCGACTTGAATGTCGATGGAAGCATGACTTTCCCACCCACGACGGGTCTTTCCCGTCGTGGGGAAGGCCTTTTTTTGTTTTAGGAGGCCTTAATGAAAATGGAACTGGCGATGTATCAGGCATTGCGCGCAATCGACGTACCTGAGCTCAAAGCCGAAGCTGTTATCCAAGCATTGGAATCTGACATGCTCACACTACTCGCGACGAAAAGTGATCTCACCAATCTAGAGCAGCGACTGACTACTGAGTTGGCTAAGACTGATCATCGGCTGACCTCCGAGATATCTAAAATTGATCATCGACTGACCGCAGAAATTGCTAAATCGGATCTCAAGTTGTCCATTCGCATGGCTTCCATGCTCGCAGTGACGATCGGCATCTTGATCGGGGCGATGAAAGTCTTCTTATAGTTTTCTTAGTAATTATTGAAACCACGAAAGTCACCTGTCCTTCGACAGGTGATTTTTTTGCGACTATTGGCGACGGGCAAGACGGTGAGTTCGACTAATCACTGCTCTGATGGTTATCAAGATCCTTCGCCCAATCGAGGCCCAAGAGAGCCTCGAAGCCGTGAAACGATTGACCGAACAAGAGCCGGTCAATAGTCGACGCGAGGAAGCGGATCGGCTGCTGCGCTGGCTGGTACAGAAAGGCTGAACCCACTTCACTGTCCGTGACGTCAATCGCAACGGTCCTCGTTTTGCCCGCAAGAGCGCTGACCATACCGCCTCTTTATTCGTCGAGCTGATCACTCACAGCTGGCTGAACAGCCGCGATGGAAGAACCTTCGAGGTCCGCCATGTTTCGCCTCAATGACGCGGTACGCCGCTACCAGGCGCAACATCAACCGCAGCCAGAAGCGCGGTGTGTCGCCGCCTTTGTCTCGGCCCTGTCACCACGCCCCAGGCCAGAAACGACGCGGGTTGTCGCCGCAGTCGCCACCCCGCCCCTGGACCCTGCTCACCTCGCCTTGCTGATTGAGCAACTGCGTGTGAAGGGGCACTGCTGCAACATCAAGAGAACGCCCTCCTGATCCGCCCAACACACTGGCAGCAGCTGGACAGGGTCAGCCCTCACTGGAAAGCCCTGCTGCTCTTTCTACAAACAAACGAAAACGGTGATGACGATGGCACTGGTCGGTCGGCGTGATGGTCGCAACTTTGGCTATGGCCGCCAGATGAGCTACGCCGGCCCGCAAGCTCTCAAGGATTTATTTGCCGGTGGCCACTTCGCCACGGTCAAAGCGCATGGTGATCGCTGGCAAGCGTTCGAGCGTTGGTGTCGGTCAGAGGACGGCCCCGGTTACAACGATGCGCGCCAGATCGATCACCAAACGCTGCAGGCTACGCCGCTTACCTGCGCCAGCAGATCCAGCAAGGTGAACTTTGCATCGCTACCGCACAGAACCGCCTGCGCAGCGTTAACCGCACCCTCGCCACGCTGCGCGGTGATCAGGACGTGAGGATCGCCAACCCGAGTCAGGCGTTGGGACAGAAGCGTTCGACCGTACGCACCCGCGCGCCAGATGGCCAAGACCACCAACAGGTGCGGCGAGTGATTGAGGCGCTTGGCGGACAGCAACACGAGCGGGTGACCGCGATTGTCCTGTTGGCCCGAACAACCGGTATGTGCCTGCGCGAAGCGATCCTGGCTAACCTGCCACGACTGCAACGCGAAGCCGAACACTTAGGCCGCATCAACATCCAGGACGGCACCAAAGGCAGCCGTTCAGGGGCATCAGCGCCGCGATGGGTTATGGTCAATGAAGCGGTGAAGGCGGCGCTGCAGTTGGCTCGTCATGTATCGCCCCCCATAGCCGCAACTTGCTGACCCGAGACGAAAGCTACGCCGCGTTCCTGCAACAGACCGTGCTCCCTGCCCGCGAAACGCTGCATGAACACAGGCTGAAGGGCTTTCATGAGTTGCGCGCGGCCTACGCCTGCGAGCGTTACGAACAGCTCACTGGCCACGCCGCACCGGTCAATGGTGGCCACTGCTATCGCATTGACCGCAACCTTGATCAACAGGCGCGCCAACAGATCAGCCTTGAGCTCGGGCATAACCAGATCGATGCGGTTTCGGCCTACATAGGAGGTCGAGCGTGAGCAAGCCCTTCAACATGGCGTTATTCCTGAGCGGCGTATTGACTGGCTCGAAAGTCACGCAGCAACGACACCTACGTCAAGCCCGAATCATACAAGCGGCAATTCAGCAGCGATGGCAATGCGAAAATCCGTGGACGTGGAAACACAAGCACATACGCTGTTTTTTTGATCAATGCCTGCGAAACAACTCTGATGACACTCGGTACTACTACCGACTCACCGTCCGACTAGTTTTGTTAAGACGCACGCATCATTGATCAGCGACCATGAAGTGGATCATCCAACGTAGGCCAAAGATCGCTGAAATCTAAAGTACACGGCACTGGACTTCATGGTTCATTGCAAAAGCTCTGGCTCCCTAAGCAACCAGTTATCACAGGCAGGAACCGATCGAAGCGGCCGGCCGTAGTATCTTAAAAACCAGGGGCAATTCGAGGCTAACGTTCCTACCGGAAATAATCATCCAGTCAGGAGCGTCAGCAATCGACTGCGCCAACGTTCAGACGATAGATGAACTGTCGCTTTTTTTAAACATCACACAGCAAAATCAATTTTACTCACTGCGCCTGAGGTAGCACGCGCCGTGGGGACGATGCCCTGCTGATGCATACAGTGCTACCTGTCATCGTTGACAACACGAACGGTCAAGAGGGCCTTAGCTACCTATCTCGGAGACAGACAGACAAAGGTACAAACAGCCCCTGCATAGCCTTTTGACATCAAACCCATCGTGCTACCATTTATTAACGTTGGAAAATAATATTTTTTTGTGTTCTCAGGGAATGACTCATGAGCATGATGGAGTGGGTAAAGCGAGGCGACACCTCAAGTTTGATTGTATTTGTGCATGGGCTGAAAGGAGGTATTGATACCTGGTCGTATGATGCAAACACGTCATTTCCGAAGCTGTTATGTCAGGAAGAAGAACTCCAACACTACGATGTCGCATGCTTTAATTACTTCACTACATTTACGAATACTTACGGCGCTTCGAAGTCTTTGATCGCACGGCTTTTCGGGTCATTAAAATCAATTAAGAAGAATCTCCCGATTGACGAAATAGCCGAACTATTAAAATCAGAGTTAGAAATCAATTTTTCAAAATACAAAAGAATTGTAATCATTGCCCACAGCATGGGCGGGCTAGTTTCCAAGTCATGTATATTAAAACAGCTTACTCAGGACGAACACTCAGCAGTCACTGGATTCATCTCTCTAGCCGTACCACACAATGGCGCAAAGATTGCCAACATAACATCTATGATTTCCTCTAATGTGCAACTGGGAGATCTAGGGGTACTGAGTAACGCAATCGACCAACTCAATCGAGACTGGAATAAAACCCAAAACAAACCGCCCGCCAAGTACGTCTATGGCGCACACGATCTATTTGTTCAAAAAAGCAGCGCATTACCGATTGACTGCCAGAAAAAAGACACAACAGCGGTCGACGAGGATCACACGAGCATTTGCAAACCAAAGGACAATAGCCAAACTGTTTACGGCGCCATTGTAAAATTCATCAATGAATTTGATAGCCTAGCAAAAGATCCGCTGAAGGTAATGGACTTCGTTGATGAAAAGCAGTACGACGACCACTTCTTCGTACTAAAATTAATACTGGCCGATGTCCACGAAGTTATAACAGGGCATGCCAAGTCTTATTTTTTCAACGCAGAAGAAGCAAGAAAAATATTTACAAGCGAAAATGATCGAGCACTTCTTTTTGATCTTTATAAGAAAATTGAGAATCTTTATCGACAAGAATACGAATACCATATCGCTCACAACACCACTCCAACCCAACTAGTACAATCACTTCATCAAAAAATATTCGAATCTCAAGACGGCTACCTGAAAAGCATGCTGTTAAAGCTAGAAGATGAACATAAAAAGGGAATGCTTCATCAACTCGCCAACAAATATGACGCTAAAATCGTCTGGTCAGCGACAACCACTCTAGAGGATCTGGGTAAGCTTAAAGGAGATGAGCTATGAAAAGTGAACTTCCTTTTATCCCCATTGACGAAGACTTTAGCTTAAACATCACCATTTTGACTGTATTACTTACTCGGCTCGCCACTACAAATCGTGGCAGTTACGCCTTAGATTTTGAGAAAATCCAAGCGCTTCTCTATCTGATCAAAAACCCTGCAAAAATAAACGAAATTTTGACGCTGGCAGGTAAACAGTATGCACCCCTTGATACAAGGTACACGCATACCATAGAAAGCATGTCCAACAACGTAGATATACTATTCGACCGCGACAAATTGAAATATCTTTTCAAGAACATGGCCGCATGGGGATTACTTGGCTGCCATTTCGACGAAAAGCAAAATAGCATCAAATATTATATGAGCGAGAAGGGTCTAACCTTCTCTGAATCGCTTGAGAAAAAAAGTGCCCCTACAGAGTACTACTTTGATCTTGTAGAAATTATTGAAAGCGTTGCAACCCTACAATCTCAACCGACGACCAAAATAAATTCATGGTTGAATATCACTTTCAAAAGGAATTGACATGCATTCATACTTAAGCATTCACCATCTTCACTTGGTCGGCTATCGCAAAACCTACTCCATACCTTTTTACCCGGGGGTCAATATTATTTATGGCGACTCCGACACGGGAAAATCAAGTATCTTGGAGTTCATAAATTATCTGCTCGGAGCCAGCAGCATTGAACTGGCGGATGAAATTATCGCATCAGTAGAATATGCAGCCCTTGAGTTAGAGATCAACGGTATAGATCACACAATAAAAAGAGACATATTTAACCCTGGCAAGCACATTGAAGTTTACAGATGTATATTTAGCGAATGTTCAAAAAACTTCCCTCAAAAATACGCCCCCAACTTCAACTCGGCAGTCGGTGCTGACGGATTTTTTTCTGACTTCTTGATGGATAGCCTGAATTTCCCTAAAGTCCAAATAAAGGTTGCCCCCTCAAAAATAGACTCTGAGGTGAAGCGACTGAGTTTTCGAAATCTGTTTAAATACATCTATCTGAGTCAAGACGACGTCGGCAGCAAAGGGTTCCTAGACCAGAGCAATGGTATAAAATACACCACAAACAAAGAGGTATTCAAATACATATTCAACGTCCTGGACTCCAGCATAACCGAGCTAGAGCACGAAATATCCTTTAAAGCAAAGGAATCGGCAAGCCTATTAAGCAAATACAAAGCAGTGTCCGACTTCTTAAGAGAAACTGATTATGACAATCAAGTTTCTTTGGATGACTCTATAAGCAGCATAGACGAAACCATCGAGGCCTTGAGTGTCGAATTAAAAACTATTAACTTCAAAATGACTGCTAACTCCGAGAGTTATCAATCAATAAAAGCCGCTTTCGACCTATTATCTCTTAATGAAAAGCGCGTATCAATTGACATCTTAAAAACAAAAGACCAAATTGATCGATACACTAGATTAAAGAATGATTACGAAAACGACATCGCAAAAATTAATAGCATTTTAAGTGCACAAACCCGGATCGGAGAGCTTACTACCGAAAGCAACCCCTGCCCGGTGTGTGACACACTGCTGGCCCCCTCAACTGTGGAAACTGCTTTCAACTCGTTTAAAGACAACACATTAACAAACGAAATGAGCTCCCTTCAAAAAAGGAAGAGAAGCATTCAGGGGCTTATAGAAGAGTTATCCACAAAACAGCGACCACTCAGCGCTCAACTGTCATCGATCCAGCACGACCTAATAAAGGCCAGAGAAATGCTGGATACCGAAAGTGAGCAGATGATAACTCCCTACCTGACTCAACGCGACGCTTTGATCAAAGAGATATCGATCAAATCTCAACTACGAGTTCAACTTGTCAACAACCTAAAAATCAGAAACCAGCAGCAGAAAATTTACGATTTGTACTCGCAAGCACAGCGTGCAATAGAGCAGCTCCAAACTAAATTACAGGAGCTACGAGATGCTGCTCCAAGCTTGTCTGCCGTACTAAGTACGCTGGGGGACAATCTAAACTCATATCTAAAACGAGTAAATATTAAAAACCGGAACGACATCAGCGTTAGTGAAAAAACTTTCCTACCAGTCATTCGCGGCCGTGATTACCACCGAATCACCTCAGGAGGCCTAAGAACTATCGCGTCTATCGGCCACCTTATCTCATTACTAGAATATGCTATCGACTCCGACATAAACCATCCGAGGCTATTGGTGATTGACACTGTTGGTAAATACCTAGGTAAAACCACAAAAGAAAAATATTCGGATGAAACTAACGTATCAGAAGACGTCGCTGAAGGCATTTCCGATCCACAAAAATATCAAAATATTTACGAGCACATGCTAGCTTTAGCAAATAAAGCAGAAGAAAAACAGGTCCCCTGCCAGATTATAATTGTCGACAATGACGTACCTGATACGTTTATCAATAGATTTAAAACGTTCATCGTTGCACATTACAGCTCAAGTGGGGAAGGAGGCTTGGCAAAAGGGTTGATCGACGATATCGATGAGTAACATTTAAAATTCACTTACGATTAACTCGCAAGAACTCACCAAGGCAGCTAAATTTATGGAAATCTCTTCGCGTTTGTCGGACGACTCTTCAACCAATATTGAGGAAAAAATTCTGGGGGATCATCGATTCCTTGACATTAGAAGCTATTTCAATTTCGACTTTTCTATTTTCTCATCCGCACCTGAAATTCCAAAGCATGACGACGAAGCGATACTGACATTCAAACTATTTAAGCGCCTGTTGGATAGCAGACAATCTAAGTTAGCAAAATCCTTTTCCAAGATAGCAGGATCGCTTGGAAAAACTCGAGACCTTGATCGTTACTCACAATTCCTAATGCAACTTCCGGCAAGCGAAATAAAAATCGAACTACTGCTAAAACAAGTAAATAATTTTGAGAAATTTGCAAAAGACTGTATAAACGATAGGTGTGTTGACTCACAATCCTTGAGCTCGATAGCGATCCCAGCGCTAATTCAGCCCATATATTATTGGTCAAACAATTTAGATAATGAGCAACAAAAAATTCTCATGCAACGTTTCGAGACTCTGATACAAAGTCTCGACAAAATATTACCTGCCTCCACATTGCTATCTGGCTCAGCAGAATTTAAAAGCTACATATTATTCGCATACGTTTTGCTTGGCGAAATCTGCAAGACCGGCCTATCTAGTGGTGTATTTTGCTATCATCTCATTTACTTTAGAAAGCAAAGCTTGACGCACTGGTTAAACATTCACCCCCAAGAGCGCCTGCTATTTTCTGTAATCTCTCTTCATGTTCTTTTGAGATTCTATAAGATAGACGAACCATTCTCACCTAAATACGGCTTCAGCCATAACACCTTCAGCGATCTACATTCGTTATTAAATGATGCACACAACGCATGCAACAGCCTTGGATTGATAACAACCGGGCAAGTTTTTATGTGGCTCTTAGAGCGCGTCGAATTAGAAGCCTTGGGATACAGCGACCTGGCAGTTGGACGACGTGCTTTAAAGGGACTTACCCCCGGTGAAAAATCATCTGTTGTTGATCTGGTAAAACGTTTTTCCTCTTACCGCATTCCTGTTACCGCGGAACGTATGGAGCACTTCCTCGTCCAGTTCAAGACCACGGCAAGAATTAGATCTGCTCTAAAGCTCCTATCGCACCTAAAATTTTATCCCCTTTGGCAGCTTGGCGAAGCTATTGAGACACTGCTAAAACAACAGTCAGATGAGTTTGGAAAAATAGTCGTTTCACCATTAGGGGATAGAACCGGAAGCACCGCTATAATCAATTATCTTGTTTCACATTCAACCCTCAACAATATAGTCTTTGCTGACGACCTGTCTCACGCACTAAAATTGACAAAAACAGGGGGCAGAATATATTTCGTAGATGACTGCGCCTTAAGCGGCACGCAATCTATCCACATCATGCAAGAGCTCATGGGGGAGCGCTTATTAAAACCCCATCACACAAAGCATTGTGAGCCGCTTTCGAGCGCCCAACAAAATACAGTATGCAAAAGAACATTAGTTTTTACGTACTGCTTGGCGTGCGACATAGCCGTTGAACGCATGACCGAAGAACTGTCAAAACTACGCGACTCTAGAATAAAATTTGAAATCCTATACGCAATCCCAGAACCTTCGAAATCAAAAGCCTTTTCTTCAGCCAGCTCGGTTCCGTGGGAGAGCATGGAGGAAAGAAATGAGCTAAAGCAGTTCTGTTCGGAGATCGGTTACGATCTGTTGGGCAAAATGGCGGAAAAAAAGGAATGGGATGACGATAGAAGAGTCCAAAGTTCACTAGGCTTTTCTGACTTTCAAAGACTGCTCGTATTTCCATATAGCGTGCCTAAAACAACCTTGCCAATCCTCTGGTTAGGTCAGAGCTCGAAAATAAGATGGACACCGTTATTTCCTGTAATTGATTAACATCCCCACTCCCGATTAACCATCTAAAAAAGCCTATTAATTCCGACCACAGTCACACACTGGCCGATTCTGCTAATAGAAGTAGCATCGGTCATTCTCGCAACGCTGCCTGAATGGGCTGCCGCCCGTCGAGTAAAATCAGCTAAAAATCTGCCGTGAAAAGGGAATACTCTTACAATCCACGTCTATATTTCTGACCAAGCTTTTCGGTCAAATTACTGTGGCAACATAGAGGCGAGTCTGTGAGCAAGGTAGATGACATTTCCGAGCAGTTGATTGATGTGGAGCGTCTTGCCGCATCGCTGCAGCGCTTTGCCGATGATCGCGACTGGCAGCAGTTTCACTCACCCAAGAACCTCCTCATGGCACTCACAGGTGAGATGGGTGAACTCTGCGAAATTTTCCAATGGATGAGCGAGGCCGATTCAACGGGTGCAGCAAAGCGTCCCGAAACCGCTCAAGCCGTGAAGGACGAACTGGCTGACGTGCTCATGTACTTGGTCCGCTTGGCAAGTGTGCTGGGCGTCGATCTCAACGAAGCGGTGACAAGCAAGCTCGCCCTGAATGGGCAGAAATACCCTGTCGACAAAGCGAAAAGCACCAGCAAAAAGTACGACCAACTCTGACCCATTGGGCTCTAAGGACCACTCGTGATCGTTTACGCTGCGACCAAACAGCAATTCCTCAAAGACAGCGATAACGACGATATTGAAGATGTGATCCTCAGGCACTTCAAAGAAGCCACCGGTAAGAAGGTAGGCGCATCGGAGATCAGATCCTGGCAGGGTTCACTGACTTATATGGCCAAGGTGCTTCGAGACGACGGTCTACCCAACGACGCCGGCCTGGCCATTGAGCTGCACATCCCTCAGTCATCGAAACGAATCGATTTTTTGCTGACAGGTCGCGATGAGAATCAGGCCAAAAACGCGGTACTGATCGAGCTGAAGCAATGGAGCAAGGCCAGCGCAACCACCAAGGATGCGATTGTCAAAACGGCGCTAGGTGGTGGCCTTGTCGAGACCATTCATCCGTCCTACCAAGTCTGGTCGTATGCCGCGCTGCTGGAGGGCTTCAACGAAGCCGTCTACGACAAAAGCATAGAAGTACGCCCCTGTGCCTACCTCCATAACTATGTCAGCGACGGCATCATCAACTCAGCACACTACGAAGCCTATACCAGCAAAGCCCCCTTGTTCCTCAAAGGCCCCCAAGAGCTTGCAAAACTGCGAAGTTTCCTCAAGAAGCACATCATTCATGGCGACAACAAGGAGGTGCTTTACGAACTCGCCAACGGGAAGATTCGCCCGTCCAAAGCGCTGGCTGATGCGCTGAGCGGACTAATGAAAGGCAAGCCTGAGTTCGTATTGATCGATGATCAAAAGGCAATCTTCGAGTCGGCGCTCGCTGCGGCAAGTGAGGCCTCTATCGAAGTGCCAAAGGTGCTAATCATCGAGGGCGGTCCGGGAACCGGAAAAACCGTATTGGCAATCAACTTACTGGTAAGACTCACCGCCTTGAAGCTGTTCAGCAAATACGTCTCGAAAAATGCTGCGCCACGCAAGGTATACGAGAGCAAATTGGTTGGTACTGTCAAACGTAGCCACTTCTCCAATTTTTTTTCCGGCTCGGGAGCCTTCATCGATACCGAGCCCAATACGTATGGCGCACTCATCATTGACGAAGCTCACAGGCTCAATGAGAAAAGCGGGCTTTACGGAAACCTGGGTGAGAACCAGATCAAGGAGCTGATCGAATCAGCAAAATGCTCGGTTTTCTTCATCGACGAAGACCAGCGCGTAACCTTGAACGACATTGGCAGTAAGCAGGCTATCCGCGCCTTTGCCAAAGCCAAAGGCGCAACCGTGGAGGAATACATACTGTCTTCCCAGTTCCGTTGCAGTGGCTCTGATGGCTACTTGGCGTGGTTGGATGACGTACTGGGGATTCACGCGACAGCCAACCCGCTACTCGATACCAGCGAGTATGAGTTCAAGGTGTTCGACACCGCTCAAGCGATGCACACGGCTATCGAGCAGAAGAACCACGGAAACAAGGCTCGCGTTGTCGCGGGTTACTGCTGGCCTTGGCTTAGCAAGAAAGACTCCAAGGCCGCCGACATCGTTATCGGCGATGACTACGCACGCCAATGGAACCTGGATCAGGATGGCAGCTTGTGGATCATTGCGGAAAACTCCATTGAGCAGGTCGGCTGCATCCACACCTGCCAAGGGCTAGAGGTGGATTATATTGGAGTGATCATAGGACCGGATTTGATCGTGCGTGATGGCCAGGTGGTGACGTCACCGCATGAGCGAGACAAGTACGACAAATCGATTCGTGGCTGGAAGAAGTTAATGAAAGAGCAACCTGCTCTGGCGCAGCAGGAGACAGATCTGATCATCAAAAACACGTATCGAACACTGATGACCCGCGGGATGAAAGGCTGCTACCTGCACTGTACCGATCAAGAGACCGCGCAATACTTTGAGAGCCGACTTGCCGAGTACAGCAGCGACTGACACCCCTGCGGATTGAATGTCATTATTCGGGGTTCAGCCTCACGAAAAAGCCGTAGGCTGAACCCCAAAAAAAGCCGGTTTTTTGCCGGAAAAAATCAGGTGAAAAGCGCAAAAAGTGGGTGAGAAAATGGGGGGTCAGAACGCTTTTCAAAAAACCTAAATCATTTTTTTTAAAAACACAGGCCAATAAAAAGCTAACCACAAGCCGACTTTCTAAACAAAGTCGGCCAAAGATGGACGCTGGCAAATGGGCCGAAACGCACAGTCAGAAGCACCGCTGTTCCAGAAACGTTGTCGACGTTTGGTGGCCCTTGCTGGTCGCGTCTCGAGCAGTTCGATGCCAACCTTGGTTACGAAGCGTGCAGGTCAACTCCAATGCAATCGGTGATTAGATCGAATGCAAACTGAATTCGCACGGTATTCCAATTGGTATTCCAACTAAGAAAATCAACTCGATATTAATTTTATGAATCAATAGCCTACCGAACGAATTCAAATTACCCCGGCCCACCACTTCAACATCTAAAGACGTCCACGGACGTCTTTTTTTGTGCCTGAAAATCCAGCGCGTCACATGCTCATGCGCTCGTATACGCCAGTTCTCGTTCTGTCCCGTCAACACCGCGAGAATCAGTGCACTCCCTGCCTGTGGACCTGTCGGATGGGCGGTGGCGGCTGCGAAGCGACCTGAAACGCGTGCCTGCCACCTCGTTAGCACTATGAGCGGGTCATGGCGCCAACCGATAGGTGGACTGCACCAGACCTGAAGGAAAGCTGCGGCTGGATACCAGTTTCAATCCAATGTCCTGCTGAAGGGCTCCGAACAATGGCCTTCCCGATCCGATCAGCACGGGTACGGTGGTAATCACCATATCGGCGACTAATCCATCGCGCAGGAAGGATTGCACCAACCGCCCGCCATCGACATAGACCCGATGCACGCCCTGCCTCGCCAGTTCCGCCATCGCGTCCCTGGGGGCAAGGTTCGAGAAACGCAGCTTGCCCTTCAGGGCCTCGGGCACCGGCGAATTGGCCAGCTGTGCAGAAAGCACCACGACGGGCCGGTCGTAAAACCATGTGTCGAAGGTCAGCACCTTCTCATAGCTTCCCCGCCCCATCACGATGACCTCCTTGTCGGCGATGAAGGCAGAGTAGCCATGATCTTCAGTTGGATCATCACGTTGCAGGAGCCAGTCGATGTCGCCATCTGGCCGGGCGATGAAGCCGTCCAGACTGACGGCGATGAAAACATGTGCAGTGGCCATCGGGACCTCCTTATTAAACGACGTTTACGCAGGATCATAAGCCGAATAAGCGGCTCGCCTTCGCTTGGCAGTTATACGAAGTCGTGGGAGTGCTGGAATGTGGGCGGGTTGAAATTTCGCGCAGGGGCTTCGAACCAGGCCAGGGGCCGACAGAAACTTCTGACCCTGGAAGCATTTTTAAACAAAAATCCGGGTTGGGTCCTACAGACGCTGTGATTTTCAGGGACGTTTCCGACGGGTTCCGGCGGTTGTCGGGTAGGAAGCGCAGCGGATAGGCTTTGTGGGTCGCTGCACATCAGCGACCGGGCCTGGAAACCCGAGGTATTGAAGGCGTAACAGCTCAACAAATGGGATACTGCGGCGATTTTTTGATTGCAGTTCTCCATTATGGCGGCTGTGCGAGGGAGACCTTCGGGTCTGCCGGGCTCCTTCTGCCTCGGTTTCCAGCCCGCGCATAGCTGCCACCCTTTCGCTTGGAACGAAAGATTGGTAGCTCCATTACGCAGAAGGAGTTACACCATGATCAAAGAAACACCAAACCCGCCCGCCCCGGACGACGTTTCCCCCTACGAATCCATCGATTCAAAAAAACTCCACGAAGCCGCCGACCGTGCGCTCGATCACTACCTGAACCCCTGCGCCCTGAAATCCCCCATGGCCCGCAAGCCGAGCACGATGTTTCTCGTTGCGCCGGATATCAAGGACGAAGACCTGCTCGCCCATACCTGTGAATCGTTGGCCCAGGCCAGTGTGATGGCGGGTGATTTTGCGGGGTATCTGGAAGGTCCGCATCGACACACGGCGATGGCGATTCAGCAGATTGTGATGCTGGCTGAACTGGCGGTGAATCGGATGCTGGATAACGTTGAAGTGCCGAGATCTTCACCACGCAGTTGATCCCCCTGTGGGAGCGGGCTTGCTCACGAAATTGGCGAATCAGTCGACATTGTTGTTGAATGACAAACCGTATTCGCGAGCAGGCTCGCTCCCACATTAGTCCGGTGGGTGGCGGGACTCAAAGCACCTTCAAATCCACCGACACATGCCCCCGCGTCATCCGCGAATACGGGCACATCTCGTGCGCAGCCTCAGCCAGTTCCCGTTTCACCCTCTCTTCCAACCCGGGAAAGTTGACGTTCAACCGGACCGCCAACTGAAAGTCCCCAGCGCCGGTTTTGCCCAGATCCACTTCGGCATCCACAGACGTGTCTTCCGGCAATTTGATCTTCATCTTGCCCGCCGCCACCTGTATCGCGCCGATGAAGCAGGCGGAATACCCCAGCGCAAACAGTTGCTCCGGATTGGTGCCCGGCTTGCCCGAGCCGGGCGAGCTGAATTTGACGTCCAGCTCGCCGTCGCTGGATTTGCCGGTGCCGGTGCGGCCGCCGACTGTGTGGGTTTTTGCGGTGTAGAGAACGGTTTCCAGTGCAGCACTCATGACAGTGACTCCTGATCAGGATTGAACGACGGCGAGCTCATTTCGAGGCCTCGCCCAGGGTGCCGGTGTAGTGCGCCAGGCGTTTTTCGACATCGGCTTTTTTCTGCAGGCCAAGCTCCATCAGTTGGGTGATGCGTTGCTGCGCCGCCGGGCGTTTGACCGAGCCGATGAAACCGTCCCATTCGGCGGCGATGGCTTCGTTGGGTGGCAGGCTGGCGGCGTCGACCAGGCGCTTGATGTCGGCGATCGACTGTTTGTCGAACCGGGCAATGCGCCGGGCCATGGTGTCGACGAATGCATCGAGTTCGGCATCGGGCAGCGCACGGTTGACGTAGCCGTAGCGTTCGGCGAGTTCGCCATTGATGTCGTTGCCGGTGAGCAGCACTTCCAGCGCGCGCCCACGGCCCATCAGCCGTGGCAGGCGCGCCATCGGACCGCCGCCGGGCACCAGGGCGGCGCCGATTTCCCATTGCGAGAGGATGGCTTTTTCGCGGCTGGCGAAGCGCATGTCGCTGGCCAGGGCCAGTTCGCTACCGACGCCGGTGGCGCGACCGCGAATGGACACTATCGAGACCACGGGCGCCTTGCTCAAGCGAACCAGCATATCGGGCAGCGGTGGCAGGCCGGTGGGGCCGTTGGGCAGGCTGGTGGTGTCGGTCAGCGGCGGGACGAAGTCGTAGTGGGTGAGGAAGAAGTCTGGAACGTCACTGTCGAAGACTACGACCACCACTTTCGGATCGGTCTCGATGGCCGTGACGACCTCATTCAGTTGCGGCATGGTCTCGGGGCCGTAGATGTTGTACGGCGGGTTGTGGAAGGTGACGCGCCAATACTCGGGGGTGAGGCGGGTGAGCTTGATCTCCTGTTTTGCTGCGTGGGTGGACGGGGTCTTGTCGGGTGAAGCGGATGCGGTCGATGCTTCACCGGCGAGAGACGGGTCGGTGGCCGCCATGCTGGCGACAATGATCGCGGCATTGAATAGCTGCAGTCTCATGGGAAAACCTCCAGTTGAAAAACATGTGGTCCCCGCGAACAACGTTCTACAGTCTGAAGCAGATAATGGGCATGCCGGAAAGGTCCGGCTGAACAAGCCTAGCAGCGCAACTCCGGCTGACAAGTGACGTCAGTCGGACAAAAAAAAGGCACTGGCGATGATCGCCAGTGCCTTTTTTTGCCTGAACCGTAACGTCAGCGAGACAGCATGAAAGTGTCGTACTCCAGATCTTCCAGCGCCGTCGAAAGCCTGTGCAAACCCAGCAATACACAAATCAGCAACGACAGCGTAAACCCATACCCGAAGAAGCTTGGCCCCAGGTACATGCTGAACAACGTCAGCATCGCGTTCAACACCGCAAACAGCACACACAGCTCCAGCACCACGGTGCGCTTGTCGAGGTAGAAGAACACGTTGAGCAACGCCATGAACACCACCTGGATGCTCACACCAATCAGGTCGATGTAGAACAGCGGCAGGTAATAACTGGAGATACCCAGCCATTCCAGCAGGCGCGGCGCGAACAGGAATAACAGCACCGCCGTCAGCCCCTGCACCTTGCAGATTTCCAGCAGGCCCTGGCGGATCGACAAGGTCATCTCGGTTTTCAGTTGCCCGATGTGTTGCAGGGTTTCACCTTCGCGGATCGCCCGGAACAGACGGTCGTACCACTCGGCAAAGTCGGTCTCGATGCGCACCAGAAACACCGCCATGCCGGGGATGATCGCCAGATACGCGAGGAAGATCGGCAAGTCGTAGAGGATCGAAGCGCGCAGCGGGCCAACGATTTCGTTGGAGGTGCCGGGATTGAACCAGAACAGGAACTTGTCGATCCAGATCCCCAGGTTGTAGAAGAAACCGGTGGCCAGCAGGCTGAGGAACACGTTGCGCCGGTCGAGGAAATCGAAGGCGATCAGTTTCTCGGCGCGGTACTCGCGCAGGATGTCGTAGAGGAAGAGGAACAGCAGCGTGCTGTGCCCGATCAACAGCGCCAGCAGCAAGCCCGGCATCTGCAAAAAGCTCAACAGGTAGGCGCTCGCGACCATCAGCGTGTAACCCACCAGCATCACCAGCAGAATGCGGTTATAGGCCTTCATCCCCGAGAGGAAGATGATCACCAGCCACAAGTTGCACAGCACCACGAAGTTCGCCAACACCAGTACGCGGTAAATCAGCGGTTCATCGAACAACAAGCCCAACACGACGATCCCCAACAACCCGGCGCCGAGGGTGACCAGCAACAACACCCCCAACAGGTTGGGCAGGATCTGATCGTACTTGTGCTCGAACAAACGGTCGGAGACGAAGCGCGTGAAGAACAGCTGCAAGCCGCCCGTCAGGATCAACGAAGTGGCCATCAGGTACGTCACCGTCACCAGGAACTGCCCGACCAGCATGTTCGGCAGCAACAGGCCGATGCTGATGATGCCCACCAGCATGACACTGATGATCGACAACACCCACGGCCCGGAGCTGATCAGCCCGGCGTAGACGTAGGCGTGCAAGGTCGCCGTGTAGGAATCACGCGAAAGGATTTTTCGCAGTTCAAAGCCAATACCGGCCATTTAGCTGTTCTCCATGGCGGCTTGATACAGGTCGCGGTAACGCTGCAGCATCAAGGCTTCGGTGTAATAACGATTGACCCGCAACAAGCCGCTGGCCTGGGCGGCCTGCCAGCGTCGCGGGCTGCGCAACAGTTCAAGGATCGCGGCGCACGTGGCTTGTGGGTCGGCAATCGCCACCACTTTGCCGGCGTGTCCGAGGTCACGGTCTTCGGCACTGCCGCCTTCGATCAACTCGCGGCACGAACCCACGTCGCTGCTGACTACCGGCGTACCGGCGGCCCAGGCTTCGAGGATCACCAGCGGCTGCGCTTCACTGATCGAGGTCAGCACCATCAGGCCGAGTTTGGGCAGGATGTCCTGAATGCGCTGGAAGCCGAGGAAATGCACCTTGCCTTCCAGGCCCAGACTGGCCATCAGGCTGCGGCATTCGCTGACGTATTCCGGGTCTTCCTCTTCCGGGCCGACAATCCAGCCCTCGGCTTGCGGCATCGCGCTGATCACGCCGCGCATCGCACGCAGATAGGTTTTCACGTCCTTGATCGGCACTACACGGCCGATCAAACCGACCACAGGCGCAATGCCGTGAGCGCGGGATTCCAGCGCTGCGGTCCACATCGGCAGGTCGATGCCATTCGGAATGACCTGGGTGCGGGTCGCGAGGGCGCCGTCCTTGATCTGGCGCTGACGGTTGCCGTCGTAGAGCGCGATGATGTTGTCGGCGCTGTTGTAGGTCAGTTGACCAATGCGCTCGAAGAATCGCACCCACAAGGTTCGGATATAACCCGAGCCGGCATCGAGGCTGCGGTTCAGCGCCTGACCGGAACTCTCGGCGATCCAGCTGGCCTGGGCCAGGTCGATCTTGCGTTCCTTGGTGTAGATCCCGTGTTCGCTGAGCAAGTAGGTGCAATTCCAACGCTGCTTGAGGATGCAACCCAGAAAGCCCGCGTACCCGGTGGAAATCGAATGCAGCACCCGCGCCTTCGGCATCCGTTGCGCGGCTTCGGCGAGCATCAGCAACGGCGACTGCATCGCGCGCAAGGTCCAGAAATAATTGACGAAGGACGGATCGGCGCAATGCTGGCGATAGCCTTCGCTCAGCGACTCCCAACTGGCACGGCTGCGCAGCACGTCGTCGAGGGTCATGTGGCCCTGGGCGATGCAGTCGAGCAAGCGTTCGCCCAGGGCCGGGTCTGGCGCATCCGGGTGATGCAGGAAGCGATACAAATCCTGCAATTGCTGCGGGTCAGCCTCGCGCGGCTCTACGTGCGTGTTGGTCGGATGGGTCGCATCTTCGAGGAACACTTCTTCGATGTGCAGCACGTTGGCCGGTATTTCGTAGCGCCGGGTCGGATAGGCCTGACGCTGGCCGCCGATGAACATCACCGAAAAGGTCAGTTCCGGCAGGCCGAGGATCATCTGGTGAATCCAGCTGGAAACGCCGCCACGCACGTAAGGCCAGGTGCCTTCGAGCAGCAGACAGATGTCGGCAACCGGTGCCTGTTCCTTGTGACTCATGTCCAGCTCCTGACCAATGCGGCGAACGGCGGCCGCTGACGGGTTTCCTCGGGAAGACGGGCGAGCAAACCGGGAATTTCGTGGTAACGACCGGCCTCGAACGCCAGCTCGGCGCGAAACGGCAGCACCTGCGCCGCGCCCATGCCGTTCTCTTGAGCCTGACTCAGCAGCACTTCGGCACGCTCGACATCGCCACGCTCCAGCGCGATGCGCCCGGCCAGCAGGAACAGCTCACCACCCTCGCCCGCTTTCAAGCCTTGCTCGGCATGTTCGCTGGCCTGGGTCAGCACGTGATCAAGTACGCTGCCTTGCGCCAGGCCCAGATAAGCCAGCTCCCAATACCAGCGCGCCAGCCGGCCGTGCAGCGCACCCGCCGTTTTGGCGTTGGCGTTGACCAGTTCGCCGAGCGCGATCTGGATGTGCAGGTTGATGTCGCTTTCCTGCTTGTCGAGCATCGAATACGCCAGCAGCCGCACATCGTCACTCGGGTCACCGAGGGCCAGTTTGAGGATCGGCACCGCTTCTTTGCCGGGCATGCGCCGAGTCGCCAAGAGGGCGGCCAGACGCTGATCCGGATCCGGGGCATGGCGCAACACGTCCTGCAAACCGCCATCGGCAAAGATCGGCGAGTGCAGTTGCAATTGCGCGCGGAACGGCAGTTTCGGGATGCCCACCGCTTGCCAGGCTTGCTTGTCGCGTTTGCGCGGCAGGTACAGCGCCGGGAAAATCGCCGCCACCACGCCGACCGCGCCGAGCACCGGCACGAAGAACGCCAGGCTGAAGATAAACAGCGGGCTCCACGGCAGCGGCGAACGGTAGCGCGCCGGCAGCAACAGCCACACGGCCGCGCACAACATCACGCACGCCAGGCCGTGGCTGAGGGTGAACACCAGCAATTGTTGCAACTCGGGCGCGGTGAGCCACAAGCTGGCCCAACTGCCCGCCTCTAACAACAAGGCTCCGCTAAACAGCCACTTGCTGATCATTCAGGCCACACTCGTTGAACAGGAAATTACGCAGCCCGTTGCGTTCACAGCCAGGCTCCAGGTTGAACGGCAACACGCGCACGCCGAGGCTGTCGAGGCTGCTTTCAATGCCAAAGTGCTCGTGCAGCATCAGGTTCATCCGCGCCAGATAACCTTCGGTGCCTTGCGGACTGGTCAACGGCAACAGCACCAGCAACAGCTGATGATCGCGGTTATTACGCAGCGGCAATTGCAGGTCGAGGCCACGCTGGCTGCGCTCGAACAGGCGCGACAGCTCATCGTTGGGGCGGGTCAATTCGAAGGCAAAAAGGCCGGCCGCCAGTTTGTGCTGCTCGACATCCACCAGCGAACGCTTGAGTTGCAGCGTGAACTGCTGCGCATCGGCGTCGGCCAGTTGCAGCACTTGCGGGTCGCGGCGCAGCAGGTCGGCGATGTGCCCGGCGAGCAAAGCCAACAAGCTCAGCGTGCGATCCTGGAAGGCGAAGAACGGCATCTGCCGCACCGCCAGAATCGCCAGCAAACGACCTTCGGCATCGATCAGCGGAATGCAGGCCTGCAATGACGAGAATTGCGCCGAGCTGCCGGCATCAATCAGTTCCTGACGCACGCTGACCAGCTCACCACGTTCCAGGCACAGCTTGACCAGACCGTCTTCGGTGCCCAACGGCCCCATGACGCCGATGGTCGCCAGGGCTTCGGGCAACACGTTCTCTTCGCGTTCATCGACGCGATACAGCCCGGCCACGCGCAGCGCACCGTACTGACCGAGCATGGCCACGATCGGGTCGGCCAGCGCGGCCAGTGCATCGCCTTCGTCCGGCATCACCCGCAGTTTGTCGCGCAAGCCCAGCAACGAACTGCGCAAGCTTTGATCGCTGCCCGCCACGCGCTGCTCCAGCAGGTCGTGGGAGACCCGCAAAATCTGGTGCGCGCGGGTAAATTCGTCGAGTCGATACTGGCGGTAATCGTTGGCCATCTGCAGACGCTGCAAGCGCCGTTCCCACAGATCGCGAACCTCGCCCACCAGCATGCCGCTGACCAGCACGCCGACAATAAACGACGGATCAAGCTGCGCGTAGGCTTCATGCCCGATATAGCGCAGCGCAAACAGCGCCGCCACCAACAGGCCCGCACTGAGCAGGCCACGCACAAAACCATAACGCACACCCAACAGCAGCGGCGCCAGCACCGGCCAAGGGAAACCGGCGTGCATTTGCAACGGGTCTTGCGGGGTCAGCCACAAGCCCAGGCCAATCGCCGCGCCGGTGACCAACAGCGTTTCCAGCCAAGACACCGGGCCGCTGGCACGCGGCGCGAGGCTGTAATCCATGTGAGGAGAATTCATTGCATTCACTCGAACCGAAGGGCGCCAACAAGTGTGTCGAGCACCGTTTGCGCGGTGCCGGCGAGGCTTTCACGGGACCAGCCCGCACGCGCGCCGCTCTTGCTCCAGAGCACACGACCGCTGCTGGCCTCGAGCACGCGCAGGCTGATGCCCACTGCCGGTTCGCCGTCCAGACCGTTCTTGTACTGCCACTCTTCAACGCTGCCAGCGACCACGTAATCAAGCTTCTGATCACGTGCCCAATCGAGGGCGCCGGCCAAACGTTCGTTGTCGTCCATCAGTGCTTGTTCGCCCTGAGTACTGACCGGGTAAACCCGTGGTTGCAGACCGTGACTGCTGAGCACGCTGAGCAGGATCTGCTCGGCGCGTTCGCCGGCTTGCGGGGTTTGCGAGTAGTTGATCATCGGCACGGTGCCCCACTTCGCAGTACGCGCAAAGTTCGGGCTGGTGTCGCCGGTGAAGCTGGCGCAACCGGCGACGAACAGGACTGCCAGAGCCAGGCTCAGATTACGAATTGCTTGCATCAGTTTTTCTCCCGTAAACATTTCATGATCAGCGTCCGAATCGCACGCCGTAGCTCACACCCAGTGTTCCGCCCGCCTGACCGTCCCCGCCTTGTGGCGCGGATTGGTAGCCAACGGTGAGGGCCAATTCGTCACCGCCCAGCACTTCGACGCCGATCCCGGTGTTGATGCCGTAGTTGAAGGTTTGATCCAGCCATTGCCAGCCCGCCGTTACATCCACCAGCCAGGTGTATTGCGGGCGAGTGCGCACCAGGGCGCCCGGCAAGCCGCGACGCCATGAGCTACCGACATACAGTTGGCCGTAACGGCTTTGCAGCAGATCGTTGGCCGTCACGATCGCGGGATCGTCCGAGTCATCAACGCTTTTCACCGGACCGTCGTTCGCGCTGGACAGGTACTCCAGCGTGCGGTCCTTGACGTTGTTGTGCTGATAATCGACACCGCTGCGCACGGTCCAGTTAGGTCCGGCGAATTCCAGCGTGTGGTTGTATTCCATCTTCAGCGCCTGGCCGTTGCCCAAGGAATCGCCCGCACGAGTCGAGAACGATTTCTGCGCCACTTCCCAGCTGATCTGATCCCGCGCCGAGAACCCGTGACGACCGCCGACCCACACACTGTCGTGCTGGCCGAAAGCGCGCATCAGGCCGCTGTCTTCGCTTTTGCGATGCCAGTCCAGACCGGTCTCGATCTGGTCACTGGCGCTCAACTGCCAGGTCCGGGACAGGCCCAGGCCAGTGCGGTCGTCGTCCTTGCGCTGGCTGGTGTCGGCGAACAGTTTGTAGCCGCCGTCTTCCACCGAACGTTGCAGGGTCAGCGCAGCGTTGCGCTCATCGCCCATGCGCGATTCGATCAGCTGATCGCTGTTGTAGGTGCCATTCTCCAACTCAAGATTGGCGTACCACTGAGCGCCAAGGTTGTGCGCGATTTGCAGGCGCGGGGTGTTGAATTCCAGGCCACCGAAATCCTGTTGATGCCAGGACAGCTGCACGCCCTGCGGCGTCAATTCCTGCAACTCGGCAGCCTGACGGCGCAACTGCTCGCGCACGGCAGCCGGTTGATCGTCACCCAGCGCGGACTGGCTCAGGTCTAGAGCTTCGTCGAAGCGGCCGAGACGACTCAAGGCCTGGGCGCGTTGCGCCGGGTTGAGGTCGCTACTGGCCAACAGCGTTTCGACTTGCGCCTTGTTGCGGCTGCGCAAGGCTTGCTGGATTTCTTCGTAACGCTGAACCTTCAAGCCTTGGCTGCGCGCCCACTCCAGCCACTGGTCTTTCTGCGATTCCTGGTTCGTCGCATCGAGACGCGCCAGCAACCGCTCGAACCACAATTGCAGCATGGCCGGCGAGCCGTCTTTCCACTTCGCCACGTCCTGCTGTGCCTTGGCCGGCGAATAACTGCTGGCCATCAAGCGCAACCAGATCGCATAACGCTGGGACGATGGCTGAATGTTTTCGCCTTCGGGGCTGCGCAGCAGCTTCAGGCGCAACCGTTGGGCCGCGTCCTGATAACCGGCGCTTTCCAGGGCGTCGGCGTAGGCCGCACGCACCAGCCAATCCTGCGGACTGGTCTTGAGGTACATCCGATACCAGGCCAACGCTTCGGTATCGCGACCGAGCATCTGGCTGGCACTGGCGAACGGCAGCCAGAGGATTCGGTCCTGACGCGCCTGGGGTTTCCATTCCGTCAGCAAAGGCTTGAGCGCGGCGGTGTTGCCTTGATCAACGTACAGCCACATCAGGCGCTCGCGGAACAGGTTGTCATCCGGGAAACGCGACAGGCCCAACAGGTACAAACGCTGCGCCTCGTCGATATTTCCCTGCTGCACCGCCAAGGCACCGCGAATCGCCAGCACTTGTGCTTGCTCGTTGGCTTCCGGGTATTGCTCGGCGTCTTTGAGCAGCGCGACCACTTGCGGCCAGTCCTGCAATTCCTGGGCTTGCTGCAAGGATTCAACCAGACGCTGCGGATCCCGGGTGCGCTTCCAGCTGCCGACCATCATGGTCAGCGCCCGCTTCGGATCGCTGGTGCGGTACATCGTGATCAGCTGACTCTCGTCGCCACTGTTCAGCGAACCCTTGAGCGCGAGGAGTTTCTCCAGGGAAAACTGCAGCTCGTCATCGAGCTCCAGATCCCACGCCAGCGCAGCACGCAAGCGCCAGTAACCCTCATCGGTGATCTTGCGGTTATCAACCTGCAATACCTCCCACGCCGCCTGATTATCAAACAGCTTAAGGTCGGTATTGGCCCAGTCGATGCGCTCGGTCGTCGTCAGCGCGAAGCGTTTCGAGTAGCGCTGATAGACCTCGGTTTTCTGTGCGAACTGCCCGGTGTTTTCCAGGTTCTGCAGCAGGCGTGTCCAGGCCAGGCGATGCGCCGGGTACTTGCGCAAGTAGGCGTGCAACCAGGCTTCGGCCTGGGCCGGTGTGCCGCGGGATTCGTGAGCGTAGATCAACGCGTCGAGTTCGACGTCGGTCAGCGCACGTTGCTCCATGATCTCGGCGAGCAAGGGAATCGCATGGTCAAAGTCGAACTGCTGACTCGCCAGACGCCAGGCGTGTTCACGGGTTTGCGGGTCTTCGTGCAGTTTCAGCAGACGAATCCAGTAGCCGAGGGCGGCCTGACTGTCGCCACGCCATTCGCCCAGATGCCCCATTTGCTCGAGCAATGCCAAGTCATCCGGGTGCTCAGCCACCAGCTGCTGACCACTGTCCCACGCACCGGCCAAATCGCCGAGGGCCAGGCGCATGCTGAATTCCTTGCGCAGGATTTGTGGGTTGTCCGGCTGCAACACGCGCCACTGATCCAGAAAGCGCTGCGCCAGATCAAAGCGTTTGCTGCCAACGGCAACGTCGACGCCTTGCTCCAGCCACGGCGAATCGGTTTGCGGGTCCTTGAGCTGATCCAGTTCATCGGCCAGTACGCGCGCGGCCTGTTCACCGCGACCGGCGGCCAACAGACTGTTGAACGCCAGTTGCGCGTATTCGCGACGCTCGGACGCTTGTTGGCTGTCCTGTTTGAGCAGCAGATAAATGTCGGCGGCGCGACCAGGTTGCTCACCGGCCAGGTACCACTGCGCGGCGGACTTGAGCGAAGCGATGCGCTGGGCCGGGTCGCGATCGGCGATTTCTTCGTAGACGCTGGCAGCGAAAGCTGGCGCCTGTAAGGTCAACGCCAGCTTGGCCAGGTTGTGCAATTGCGGCAGCGGCAACAGGCGGTGATCGAAGCTTTGCAGGCGTTCGATCAAGGCTTTCTGCGCGATCGGATCATCGGCTTTCGCCGCTTCCAATGCATCGAGTTCCAGCCGGTAATAGGCCTGCAACTCAACGACCGGTTTCGGCCAGTTCTCAAGGTGCAGGCGCGCTTTCGGGTAGTCGCCGAGACGGATCAGCAGATCGACCAGCTGCAAGCGCAGGTGATCGTCATCCGGGTGCGCGGCCAGCAGCAATTCGGCGTAGTTGGCCGAGACTGCATCGGGCTCACGGCCGTCCGGCTGGAACACTTCTTCGCGCTGGAACGTCAGCCACAACAGGCCGCCCACGGCCACCGCCACCACCGCCAATGCCCAGGGATTGAGCAGGCGCCGGCTTTTAGTTGCTGAGGCGTTAGATGCAGTAGAGCTGACCATGACTCACCTGCTTCATTGGTAATTGAAAAGTCCACAGACCGGCGGATGCCTTGCCTGCAAAAGTTTGCCCGTCCACTTCCACCCGGCAACTGCTCGCCGAGCGCACGGAGAAGCTCAGGTCCACTTGACCGGCAAACGAAAAGCTCACGTGTTTTTCATCCACATATTTCCAGTCCACCAACGGCAGGTTGGCCTCCTCCAGCGCCGGCCGTTCATCCCGGTCGGGACGCAACACCAGTAACCCCTGGTCGCTGCTCAACGCCACATACCGGCCTTGCGGCAAGTCACGAACACCGGCAACGCCTTGCGAACGCAGCAGGTCCGGCCAGCCCATTTGCGGGTCGAGTCGAAGGGTGCGCAGCGCGTCCATGCCGCGAACCTGCCAGTCACCCTCGGCGGTGCGCGCCAGACTGGCCTGATACAAACCGTGCACACGATCGAGGTAGTCGCTCATCCACAGCGACATCGGTTGCTGGTCCTTCATGTAGCCGTAGATCTCGTTCATCGCCTTGATCGAGGCCTGCTTGGTGCTCGAATAGAAGTGGTAATACAGGTGCAGGCCGCGCAAGCGCCGTGGGCTGTCGGTGAGTTCGAAGGTGTCGATCACATCGCGGAAACCGTAATACGGCCCCTTCCACAGGTTGGTGTAGAGGTTCTCGTTGATGATCGGCGCGTAGTACTGCAGGCCGCCTTCGGTGGGACGCAGCAAAGGATTGAGGCCGGTCAGCGACGGGTTCGCCTTGGTCAGCATGGTCTCGGCGCCGTTGACGTTTTTCAGGCCCGCGTCGTAGGCCAGCTTCAAGGTCGCTGCCGAGGGCAAGGCATCGCCCGGCCAGAAGACCAGCTTCACCGGTTTTTCCGGGGTGGTGAGCTGCTGGTTGATGTAGTCGCGCGAGCCAAAAATCTCGCGGCGGAAATCGATTTTGTCGTAGCCCGGAATGGCCATCTTCAAGCCGTATTCCGGGTTGAAGTTCTCACGTTTCTGCGCCACTTCCGGCTGCATGAAAAACGGATGGCTGAAGGTGTGGGTGGCGACTTCGACTTTCGGGTTGGCAAACAACTCACGGGCAATGGGTTCCAGTTCGCGCGCCAGGAACGGGAACATGCCGCGCGGTGAAATCTCGCCTTCGACGATCGACACCGAAGTCAGGAACGGGTTGGGCCGGATGAAATCGTCGAGCACCTGCTTGCCGGCATACGGCGTGCCGCGCACTTCAGCGCGCGACGGAAAACCATCGCCGTCGATGTGCACGGTGGCGATGCGGCGGCCGTTTTCGGTGGTGGTGTCGGGGCGTGGCTGAACCGGCAGGCGCAAGCTGGCCTGGAGGAAAGCGAACGGATCGAGAATCCAGCGGCTGCGCTCGTTATTCGTTTCGAGAATGTACGGCGCAAGGGCAACACCGCCCCACTCGGCCGTCGCCACCGGGGCAAATGTCTGGCCGTCGGCAGCGGTCAGCAGCAACGCGGCTTTCGGGCCTTTGGGCAGCAGGGAGATTGCGGTCAGGTCACGGGACCGGGGCTGCACCGGGGCTTCGAAAGCGCCGATCAGCGCCTTGTCCTGATAGCTGATGGTCAAGGCCTGAGTACCGATCGGCGCCGAGCGGTTCAGGCCCAGGCGCTTGAGCAGCAGCGGGTCTTGAATCGGCAGGCCGGAAAAGAACACCACCGGCACCTGTTCGTCCAGACGTTTGCCGATCCAGCTATTGAAAGCCGATGCGTCCTGCGGCGGGCCGCTGGTCATCCAGGTCACGATCCCGGCGTACAAACCGCTGAAACGGTGCTCCGGCAGCGAGCCGTCGACCGGCAGGTAATCGACCCGGTAGCCGAGGTATTCGAGCAAACCGCCGAGCAAGGTGTGCCCGGCGTTGCGCACCAGATCGCCTTCGCGCGGGTCGTAAAGCAGCGCGATTCGGCGCGGCTGGATTTCGATGCTGCTGATGCCCATCGAGTCCAGCTCAGGCGTGCCGATATAGGGAATGAAGCCCTCATCGCGCAGACGCTTGGCCAGTTTGCGCGCTTCATCGCGGCGCTCCGGCGGCAGATAGTCAATCGCTACCAGCGGAATACCTTTGGCACGCAACGGCTGGATCTGGGTTTCCAGCCATTCGCGGTCGGCTTCCGGTACCGGGCGATAACGCTTGGCGGAAGCATCCCAACCGGCATGAATCGATTCGATCGCAACGGCGGCGGCCACGCCATCGAGGTCGGGCAGCACTTCGAAGCCACGGTTGAAAAACAGCTTCAGGTTCGGTTGGCGCTGGTGCAATTCCCGCAGGAAACCGGCGAGTGCCACACGCTGAGTTTCTCGTGCCGACTCCGGCAGCAACTGGAAGCTGTCGAGGGTATCGAGGAACAACCCGGCGTAGCCTTCAGCCTGCAACGCCTTGGCTCGGCCGAACAAATGTTCACGCCAGGCAGGTGCCGCGAGGTCCATGACCTGGCTGTCCCACGCGCCATTGCGCACCGGGCTGACCGCTCCCGTGAGGGATGCCTTTTCGAGCTCGGCCTTCCCACCATGGAACTCGCCCACCGACAGGTAGGCGAACGGCTGGCTGCCCAACTTGCGCAGGGTTTTGACGTCGCCCGCGGTCAGATGCCCCGGCTCGACCACTGACCAGTCGAACTGAGCCAACTCGGAAATGGGTGGTTGATCGGCGTACCAGAAAACCACGCTGGCGGGTTGCGGCAATGCTGCGGCCTGAACAGCGGGCCCACTCACGAACAACGCTAAAGCGGCGAGCAGCCGTTTAGCGGCCGCGCGGACACGCGTCCTGCGAAAAACGATTTCCATAACTCACTCTTGAATGGACTGAACCGATACTGCTTGGATGTCGGACAGTGGAACCGGCCGGGTTACAGGCTGCGAATAAGCTGCGACAGCCCCTTGCCGATGGCGGTCGGTTCCGGGAGCTTGAAACGCTCCAGCAGGCGACTGTTGTTGGCGCGCGAATGGCGAATGTCGCCTTGACGTGGCGCGTGATGAATCACCTTCAACGGGCTGCCGGTGACGGTGCCCAATTCGGCGATCAGATCGTTGAGGCTGGTGGAACGACTCAGGCCAACGTTCACCGCGCCGGGGCTCGGTTCACTGACTTCCAGGGACTGCACGAGAATGCTCACCAGGTCCTGGACATAGACGAAGTCGCGGGTCTGCGAACCGTCGCCGAAAATCGCCACCGACTGCTCGGCCAAGGCCAGCTTGGTAAAGATGCTGATCACGCCAGAGTACGGCGATGACGGATCCTGGCGTGGACCAAAGATGTTGAAGAACCGAAAGATCATCGGCTCCAGACCATGTTCGCGGCGATAGAAATCGAGGTATTGCTCGCTGGCCAGTTTGTCGCTGGCATACGGCGTGAGCGGGGATTTTGGCGTGTCTTCGTGAATCGCCGTGCCTTCGCCGTTGTTGCCGTAGATAGCAGCGCTGGACGCGAATACCACGCGCTTGATCCCGGCCTTCACCATGCTTTCGCACACGTTGAGGGTGCCGACGAAGTTGCTTTGATGGGTGCTGACCGGATCATCCACCGATGCTTGCACCGAGGCCACTGCGGCCAGGTGAACGACAGCACCGCAATCGCGCATGGCTTGTGCCACTACGGCGCCGTCCGCGACATCACCGATGACCAGGTTCAGATTGGCATTGTCCATCGGCAGATTGCTGACTTTTCCAGTCGACAAATTATCCAGCACGCGAACCTTGTAGCCCTTGCCCAGCAAGGCTTCTACGAGGTGCGACCCAATAAAACCGGCACCGCCAGTCACCAGTATTCGCTCAACAAACATGAAATCTCTCCCTGAACATTAGAGCGGATACGAGTGGTTGAAGTCCGCCAACTTTGTGGCGCAAGGCCATCAAAACGCGGCCGATAATGGGAGATCAGATTGGCACTGTCAATACTTTGTCTAATTTATCGCCGAGCGGTAATTCGCCCCTAAAATCGTCATTTATTTGACGGCAGTTATCAGTTACTGGCCGTCATACAATTGCCACTTCTGACCCGCAAACTCCGTCTGCGCCGGAACTCACGCCAGGCTTCAAGCCCTCCTCATCATCGACGCTTCAGCTCAGCTTCGCGAATCAGACCGGCGCGCTGGCGTGAAGCCTTGGGAGCATCATTTCAAGCACACGATATGATCAGATGAGCTGTAATCAATTTGGGTCGGGCTATTGAGCGCTGTCGCGCTTGCAGGAAATCAAACATGAACATCTGGCTTGCCGCCGCGCTTGCGGCCATTGTTTCCCTGTCTGCACAAGCGGCCACTAAAGTTACGCCACGAGTCGAACGAGTCACTTTCGAAAAAGGCGCCGACGCTGTCGAGTTCAACCAGTCCATCCAGGGCCCGCTCACCGCGCAATACCGAGTGAGTGCAAAGGCGGGTCAAATACTGACCGTCGACCTCAAGCCTTCCAATACATCTGCCTACTTCAACATCACCGCCAAAGGCGCGGACTACGCGCTGTTTAACGGCTCGATCATGGGCAATCATTTCATGGGGCCATTACCCGCCGATGGTGAGTACACGGTTCAGGTGTACCTCATGCGCAACGCCGCACGGCGCAATGAGGTGGCGAACTACAACCTTTCATTGAACCTCAGCCCCGCTGATGCCTCGGACAGCACTCGACCGTTTGACCAGACGCTTGAATTACAGGGCATCCGGTTTCATGTGACGACGGAGGGGATCGATGACCACCGTGTGCTGCGTATTTCACCTCAAGGGCTGGAAACCGATAATTCAGACTTCACACGGCCATTGACGGGAAACGTCGTCCGGGCCGAGGTGGCGGACCTTGATCGGGATGGCTCGCCAGAGCTTTACGTCTTTGCCCGATCACCGGGACGCGGATTGCCGGGTGAACTCGTCGCCTACTCGGCGAATCGCAAAAAATCGCTCAGCGAGATTTATCTTCCGCCGGTCAGTGAGGACGTCGAGGCAGCCGAGGGCTATCAGGGCGAGGATGAGTTTGCGGTGGTGGAAAATGTGCTGGTGCGGCGCTTTCCGGTTTATGAGAGTGCGGACGCCGGGGCCGGGAGGACGGGGAAGATGCGCGAGGTTCGGTATCGGTTGATGGCTGGGGAGGCTGGGTGGGTTTTGCGGGGGGATGGGGTTACGGAGTATTGAGAAAAAATAGGCTCGGGTAGATCACCGAAAACAGATCCGTCCTTTTCTCTTTTCTCTGGGCGAAAAAAAACCCAGGACTGCAGGGCAGATCTAACAATTGACTGCACGCGGTACTGAGCTGATGGGCAAACTTTGACTCGTCACCTTCCTTACCGTCAACCGCCAGATTGCGTAGGAATTACCTCTATCAGCCGTAGGTTGGCTATGAGAGGAGAATTTCGGAGCGTTAGCTTCAGTAAAATCTGATCAATGACTTTTATTGTAAGAACGTAGTCCTCGTCCTAGGAAACTTCCCGCAACTCGTATCGGCTTTCATGAACTGGCGGAAGCGGTTCTGCATCGATAGCCTTCAGGTGTCGCTGCAAATCGGCGATCGGCTTTGACAGGCTGAAGAACCGCAAGCTTTCACTCCTCCGGATAAAACGGCATCCTTTCACGTGTGCAGTTCCGTTCTGGTGGCTGTGCGTGGGGCATCTTCGGGTGCACTGGATGCTTGCGTTTCCGGTCTGTCAACCCGCGTACAGCCGCCACCCAATCCTGTTTGACAGCAGGGGACTGGCAGCTCCCACCAACGCAAGGAGCTCCATCATGAAAAAGATCACCCCAAATCCGCCCGAATCTGCCGCACTTTCAGAAGCAGACGCACCCGATTTAAGCCAACTCTCCGAAACCACAGAACGCATCATCAGCGCACGCCTGCGCAACCCGAACCACCCCGATCCCATCAGTCACGTCTTTACCCTCCTCCCCGCCGTCGACACGCCAACCCTGCTCGCTCACGCCTGCGAAACCCTCGCCTCACTCAACGTCATGACCACCGACCTGGCCTGCGACCTCGAAGGCTCGCGCCGTAACGTGGCACTGGCGATTCAGCAGTTGGCGGTGCTGGGCGAACTGTTGGTAAACCGAGCGCTGGACAACCTCGACCCGCCCGATGGCGTGTCCGAAATTCCGTCCGCCCGCCACCACTGAGTGGTCGCGCTCTTTTACCAAATGGAGGTTTTGTCATGGATCGATACATGCCTGTCACCGGCATCGACTGCACCATCGCGTCACTGCTGATCGACACCGAAGCACCGCTGGACGTATTGCACGAAACTGCGGCTTACCGAATTCGCACGGCAACTCAATTGCTGGAGAGTTTTGCTGTGAACGAGGGGGTTCACAGTGAACTGGCGCGGGTGTTGGTGACTTCGCTGCGCGATGGCTGCGATTTGATGGATGTCGTTGGGCGAAGATTGCAGGCGCAGGTTTCGTCGATGTAACAAAAAAGGCACCTGACGAGAATCGCAGGTGCCTTTTTTGGGCTTTGACTCAACAGAAGGTTTCATAAACTGTAACTTTCTGTCGACTCAATTGACTCCCGGCCCCTCGATCCGTCGCAAGAGCGAATTGCAGGACAAGTTCTTCGGAAATTTCCTGCAAGCCATATCGGCTCTGAGCTGATTGTGATGATCACGCTTTAAATCTACGCTGAACAAACAAAACGGCTGTTCGTCCCCGACTGGTTGCTTGAGTTCATCCTTACGACCAGAATCCCCTCGCCGAATCACCTGATGACAAGGAGGCCAACATGCAAAACATCAAACTGCCTAGCCGCCTTGTCGGTATTGGCTTATACACACCGGCGGAAGCCTCCCTTTACACGGGGATTCCAGCTGCCGATATCCGCCGTTGGCTTTTCGGATATACCGCGCATGGTGTTCAGCATTCGGGGCTTTGGAGCTCGGAACTGGCCGACCTGGAAGAGTGCGTACTAGGCTTTCATGACCTCCTGGAAATTCGTTTCGTCCATGCCTTCCGCCAGCACGGTGTAAGCCTGCAAGCCATCCGCAATGCCTCGCAGCAAGCAAAAGAGATGTTCAATCAAGCCTATCCATTTACCTGCAAACGTTTTCAAACCGATGGTCGGCGTATTTTCGCCACGGTCATGAGCGAAACAGGGGATGAATCCCTTCTCGACCTGATCAAACGACAGTACGCGTTTGAGCAGGTCATCAAACCTTCGTTGTATGAAGGCATTGATTACACGGGATCAGAAGCCGCTCAGCGCTGGTATCCGGTAAAACGCAGTAAAGCGATCGTTCTGGATCCCTCCCGGAACTTTGGGAAACCAGTTCTTGCAAACACGGGAATCGATACGGCGGCAATTTTTAGCGCCTACAAGACAGAAGGGGAAAACACCAAACGTGTGGCACTTCTCTATGAGATTCCTGCTGCAGCAGTTGAAGCGGCGGTCAATTTTGAGCAAAGGAATGCTGCTTGAATTTCTTACTGGACAACAATCTTCCCCCCGCCCTTGCCCGCGCATTAAATGAGCTGACCAAAGCAGACGGGCATTCGGTATTGCCACTGAAGGATAAATTTCCGCAGAACACCACGGACGTTGATTGGATTTCAGTACTGAGCGACGAAGGCGGCTGGGCCGTTATCTCTCAAGATAAATTTACAAAAGGCGATATTGAAAAACGAGCGTTTCGCGAATGTGGCCTACCCGTGTTTTGCTTGGCTAAACACTGGGGAAACGAATCCTATTGGAACAAGGCCCATAATTTGGTGCGTTGGTGGCCCGCCATTACAACTCAAGCAAACTTGATCAGAGGCGGCGCAGCATTCCGCGTCCCGTGGAAATTTCCTTCACACGGGAAATTTGATCAGATAAAAATTTAGAGCCCGACTAATAATCGGGCTTTTTATTTCATCGAATATTTCGCGCTCTGTATGGCCTTCTACACTCAATCCGCACACCGCCTACAGCGAGCCCCCATGACCACCCTCAAAGACCGCTTGAAGCAAGGCAAGGACGCCCGCAAGAATTGCCCCCGCAATTCCCATGCGTCCACGGGAAAAACCAACCGCGACCCGCTCCCACTGATCAAAGCCTCAAGCGAAGGCCGAATCAAGTCCCTGATCGAACTCCGCTACGGCCGCATGCTCGTCTCCCCCTTCAGCTTTTATCGCGGCACCGCGCTTTTGCAGGCTCACGACCTGTCTTCCACGCCGAACATGGGACTGACCTCACCGATCTGCGGCGATTGCCACCTGATGAATTTCGGCGGGTTTGCCACGCCCGAACGCAATCTGTTGTTCGGCGTCCACGACTTCGACGAGGTCCATCCCGGCCCTTGGGAGTGGGACGTTAAACGGCTGGTGGCGAGTATCGTAGTGGCCGCCCGCGATCTGCGTCATGGCGAAACGATCGAAGAGACGGTCTGCCGCGGAGTGGTCAGCGCTTATCAGGAAACCATGCTCGAGTGCGCCGAACAAAGCTCGCTGGAAACCTGGTACGAGTCCATCCGTTACGACGACTTGCGCAAGCAGGCGAACAAAAAAACGCTGGAGCATATCGAGCGTGCCATCGAAAAGGCCGAGGGCCGATCCCACGCCGAGCTACTGCCGAAAATCAGCGAACGTGACGCCGATGGTCGACTGATCATTCGCGATGACCTGCCGGAAATTTTCCACTTGCACAAAAACACCACATTGCTGGATGCCGATGATGACTGGCTACGCCACTCGGATTGGCGGCCAATCTACGACGCCTTCATGCGTGAGTATCCCGGCACGCTGCAGGCTGACCGACGGGCGTTGTATTCACGTTTTCACGCCCAGGACATGGCGTTCAAAGTGGTGGGTGTCGGCAGTGTTGGCACCCGTTGTCTGGTGGTCTTGCTGACCGACGATCAGGAATTCCCGCTGTTCCTGCAATTCAAGGAAGCACGGCGCTCGGTACTGGCCGATTACGTGAAGACAAAATCAACAGTGCGGCATAACGGTCAGCGGGTGGTTGAGGGTCAACGATTGATGCAATCGGCCAGTGACCTGTTTCTCGGTTGGACCACCGGCCCCAGCGGTCGACACTTCTACGTGCGGCAATTGCGCGACATGAAAATCTCGGCCGAACTCGAGACGTTCGATGCGGACACCTTCGCCGCGTATGGTCGCGTCTGTGGTCGCGCCCTCGCTCGCGCGCATGCCAAATCGTCCGGGCAGGCCGCGCAGATCAGCGGTTACATCGGCAAGAGCGATGCGCTGGCCGACGCGCTGTTCAAGTATGCGAAAAGTTATGCAACGCAGAATGAGCAAGACTTTGAGCGATTCCAGCAGGCCTGCCGCAAGGGCCGGTTACAGGCTCGCTCCGAGGCAGACTTTGCGGCAGATCATTTGCCCTGAGCGGGTAACGCGGTCCATCCACACATGAACTTTTCTTCACCCCACCACCTACCCCCAACCGGTACAGTGCTCCCGCTCATTCAAGAAACTACGGTTTGCCCGCCCTCCCGCGGGCTTTTTTTTGCCTTTTGATCGACCAGCGGCGGTCGGTGTCACCCCGTGTCTCCTCTGGAACTGTCGCCAATCACGCCCAACCACCTTATTGGGTGTACCCTCGATGTCTGCCACCGGCGTGCCAGGACTGGACGTGGTGCTGGGCGGAGGTTTGCCGGAGTTTTCGTCACCGCACTGACGAGCATCGGTGTCAGTGTGTTGCTGACCTCGGAACTGGAAGACCGCTGCACCGACCTGCGTTTCAGCCCTTACGGCACGGCGTTTCTCACCGATGCAATCATTGTCCAGCGCTACATCGAAGTGCAGAGCCGCTTGTTGCGCATCATGGCGGTGGTCAAGGTTCAAGTCAGCGCCCATTCCGATGAATTGCGCCTGTACAGCATCGATGATAACGGCCTGCAGAGTTTTTCCGTTGGTCGCGTAATGCTTGCGCGACGATCCCCCCGAACCGGAGCGCCCTATGCCGTTGTTGTCCCTGCCCTGCAAACGCTTGACGCTGGCGGTGCTCGCCCCCGAACAGGCGGCGCTGGAAAGCGATTTCTACCGGCGCAACCAAAGGCACCTTGCCCGGTGGTCGCCGATTCGCCCCTCCGACTACCACAGCGCTGAAAACATTCGTCCGCGCCTTGAGGTGCAAGCCAGTGCGTTCGAGGCCGGCCTGGCGGTGCATTTCGCGCTGCTGGACCCGGGCAACGGCCAGATGATCGGCGCCTGCAATTTCAGCGGTATCACTCGCGGAGCGTTTCAGGCGTGTTATCTCGGTTACCACATCGACGAATCCCGTCAGGGCCAGGGCTTGATGCAGGAAGCACTGGAAGCAGGCATCGGCTACATGTTCGATGAGCAGAAACTGCACCGGATCATGGCCAATTACATCCCCGGCAACGAACGCAGCGCGCGGCTGCTGGAGCGTCTGGGATTTGAACGTGAAGGCTACGCCAAGGCCTACCTGAGTATCGCCGGGCGCTGGCAGGATCACGTGTTGACCGCGTTGATCAATGATCGCTTTGAAACCCCGGAACAGCGCTGGTCCAGGCGCCTCTCGTAATATTTCGCGGTCGTTCACAATTCATTAAGCATTCGCACCGTATGCTCGGGCTTCCCGGTCCACCTGCTCGGTAGCCAGAAGCCTATGTCGCGTCCCGCCACTTCACTGTTCCTGCTGGCTGCCCTGCTGTTTTTCTTTGCCTTGGGCAATCATCAACTGCAAGGGTCCACCGAGGCCCGGGTGGCCGGAATCGCCATGCAGATGCACCTGGACAACGACTGGGTAACGCCCCGTTTGTTCGGCGAACCGTTTCTGGAAAAACCACCTTTGAGCTTGTGGCTCGATGCCGGCGCCATCCGTGCATTTGGCGGCACGCCGTGGGCGGTGCGACTGGCCTCGGCGTTCGCCGGGCTGTTCAGCGTGATGCTGTTGTACGCGATGCTGCGGCGGTTCGGCCGGCCCAAGGCGATTGCCTGGACGGCGGGAATCTTTCTGGCAACCATGGCCAGTTATTGGAGCAACGTGCGCGGCGTCGGTGAAGACGCGTTACTCGCCCTCGGCGTGACCCTGGCGTTGCTGGCGTTCTTTCAGGGGCAACGTCAATCGACGCCCGGCAACGCGCTGCTGTTCGCCTCGGGAATCGCTATCGCCACACTGAGCAAAGGCGTCCTCGGCCTGGCGATGCCGGGCGTGGTGATTTTCGCCTATCTGCTGGCCGAGACCTTGATGGACAGGCGCCTGAAAATCCACGACTGGTTGCGTCCCGGTTTACTGACACTGGCTGGATTGATCCCGCTGATGATTTGGCTCGCCGTGCTGTACCAGCGTGGTGGCGCGCAGGCCGTGGGGGAAGTGCTGCTGACCAACAGTGTCGGGCGCTTCAGTGGATCCTTCGTCGAGGCCGGGCATTACGAACCGTACTACTACTACCTGGCCAAGCTGCCCCAGGCGTTTCTGCCGTGGAATATCCTGGTGTACCTGGGGCTGTGGCATTTTCGCAAAATCCTGATGGCCAATCGTTATTTGCTGTTTTTCACCCTGTGGATCGTGGCGCAGTTTGTGATGCTGACATTGGCGTCGAGCAAGCGCACGGTGTATCTCATGTCGATGACGCCTGCGGCGGCGGTGATTGCGGCGGAGTATGCGAGCGTTCTGTTCGAGCGGCTGAAGATGCGCGAAGGGGCCTCGAACCTTTTGGGGCACATCGCACGGCATCGACGCGGCGCAGCCATTGGCGTGATCGCGTTGGTGATCGGCAGCTACCTGGCCGCCGCTCAATGGGCGCTGCCCCATGCGGACCGCAAACTGTCCTTCCTGCCGTTGACTGCACAGATCCAGACGATGCAGGCCAACGGGCAACACATCGCCCTGTTCCAGGCCAACGAACGGGTGGGCGGTGCCAGCGTGTTCTACACCCGACAAGTGCTCAAGGGCCTGGACACCGAGGCGCAACTGCATGAGTTTCTTGCGGCCTCACCCAGCAACGTGGCGGTCATGTCTGGTGAAATCGAACCGGCCGCGCCGTTGAAAGTGCTCAAGAGCATGAAGGTGGGGCGTCAGGCTTACTACTTTGTGAACCAATAAGCGGCTCGGCGGTTGGCGCTTCAGCCTTTTGCAGCACCGGCATCTCCAGCCGCGCTCGTCCGTAAAATGGCAACGCCGTCAGCAAACAGGCCAGCCACACGAAGATCCCGGCCCAAAAGGTGTGGGACATGTAGTGCCAGCCTTGCAGGACACGTGTCGTGCCATAGACAAAACCGAGCAGCAACGCTCCGTACATCAGCGCCTTGGAGTAGCGCCAGCGGTAGCGGCGAGCCACGAAATACAGCGCGAGCATGGTAAAACCGCCGGAAGCATGGCCACCCGGCCAGCAACGGCCATCACCGGCCTCCCTGAACAGCTGGAAGTTGTTGTACCACTCCACGTGGGGCAATTTCCCACCGTAGAGGGTTGTTTCGATCGGGCAGTACACGCTGGTGTGCGCCTTGAGGAAATGGATCACGCCGGTGCAGATGGCAAATGCGAAGACGACGAACAGAAAATCCCGACGATGTTCGTTGGCAAATCGCAACACCGGTGCAGCCTTGCTCCGTTCCAGAAAACCACCAAGGCGAGGATGCTTTGAAGTGTTGATCAGCGGCCAGACAAACGACAGCATCGCACCGATCAAGGCAATCTCGGCGGTCCAGTTCGGAATGATGCGCGCCCACTTGTGGGTGAGCTTTTCGAAGAAGTGAACCTTGTCGAGCGGGAAGATCTGAGCGACCGGATCAAACAGAAGATTACTGAAGGCGATGTCGATCCGGGTCATGTCGAACATCAGGAAAACCAAGGCCGCGCAGGCCAACGGGATACCGAAGTTCGCCCAGTAAAAGCGGTTGCGGGAAGAAGTCAGCATCGTCTGTCCTGATACAGAGGAAAAATTCATTCGGTGGTCACCGAACGCCAGTCAGAGGCTTCAATGAAGCCGAGCATTTTCGGTGTCAGAGGTTTTCTGGCGGAAATAAACAATGAAGCGCCATAACCGAGCGTGGAGGTCGACACCTTGAGGTCTTTTTCAAGTTGCGCCATGCATTCGCTGTGGGTCACCAGGATCAAATTGCGACCCGCCACTTTGTGCGCCAGGGCATCGCGCAGCATCGTGCCCTTGCAGCTCACCAGCCAGTCCTCGCCCACACCGACCTTGTTGAACATGTAGCCGGCCGTCTGTGACGTGCGCATCATCGGACTGTTGTAGATATCGGTCTTGTCCAACCCCAACTGTTCGAACCGCGCACCGACACTGACCGCGACGCTGCGCGAGCGATCGGTAATGCCATCGTTGCCACTCAGGCACGCGGCTTTCGAGTGATCGCAGCGCTCGACATGGCGGACCAGCACGATGACGTCGCCTTTGGCCCATTCGGTGGCCAACGTTCGTGCGCCCGCCACATTGCCATGGGCCAGGTCAGGCACAGCGGCCGGCTGCAACAGCCATACGATCAATGGAATGACCAGCAGCGCCGAGGCCAGCACCACTACGGTGTTTCGATGGCGGGTCAAACAGCTCAGGTTAATTGAGCGTTTTATCCCGAACAGACTCAGTCTCAATTCCACATCAAGCCGCCTCGCCGGCATGCACCATTGTTATTCGAAGCCGCGAGGGTAGAGAGGCGCGCGTCGGCAGCCGGTGAAACCCATGTGAAAAAAAGCTTAAGCCGCTCACAAAAACCTTGTTACAGAATCAGTCCGACAAAAACCTTTCAGCTCTCGCGATTGCTGCCGATACAGGCCTGCTACACACCCTTGCTGGCACCTAAAAAAACAACAATCTTCCAGCCAACTGACGATCGAAAGCGCAACGTTCCTGGAGGAATTTGATGAATAGCTGGTTCGGCAACATTAGCGTGAACATGAAACTGGGCCTGGGGTTCGGCCTGGTCCTGGCACTGACCTGCGTACTGGCCCTGACCGGGTGGACGAGCCTGGGCGGCTTGATTGACCGCAGCAACTGGATGAGCGACATCACCCAGCTCAACTCCGGCTTGACCAAGCTTCGTGTGGTTCGCCTGCAATACATGCTGACCAACGGCGACGAAACCGCCGCTCAGAACGTACAGACCACCCTTGACGCCTTTTCCGCTCAGCAACAATCGCTGTTGTCGAAGTTCAAGAGCCCGGAAAACCTCAAGCTGCTCAAAGAGCAAGGCACTTACATCGACGCCTACAAGACGTCGCTGAACAAGATGCGCAGCGCCTACCGCACCGGCAACAGCGCTCGCGACACCATGGCCGCCAATGCTGAAACAGCCAGCACACTAATCGACGCCATCAGCACCCGCGTGCAGCAAATGCCCCTGAGTGACCAGCGTTTCGAACAATTCCAGGCCGTCACCACCGCCAAGGAAGCGTTCATCCTGGCCCGCTACGAAGTGCGCGGCTACACCGCCACCACCAATGCCGAGACCGAGCAAAAAGCCGTCGCCCAACTGGATTCAGCAATTGCCAGCCTGAAGCCGCTGAACGTGCATTTCGCCGAGACCCAGCAAGATGCCCTGCGTCAGCTGGAAACCGCACTGGGCAATTACCGCAGCGCGTTGATCGCCTATAAAGCCGCCAACAGCGATGCCGTGCAGGCGCGCAAGGAAATGACCGACCAGGGCGCCGCCATCGTGACCCTGAGCGAGCAGCTGTATCAGATCCAGCTCGACCGTCGCGACGCCGAAAGCGCCCAGGCGCGCACACTGCAGTTGATCAGCACATTGCTGGCATTGCTGGTGGGCATCATTGCAGCCGTGATCATCACCCGTCAGATCACCGGCCCGCTACGCGACACCCTGGCCGTGGTCGAACGCATCGCCAGCGGCGACCTGTCCCAGGACGTCAAAGTGACGCGCCGCGATGAACTCGGCGTGTTGCAGCAAGGCATCGCACGCATGGGCGTGACCCTGCGTGACTTGATCAGCGGCATCCGCGACGGTGTCACCCAGATCGCCAGCGCTGCCGAGGAACTGTCCGCCGTCACCGAGCAAACCAGTGCCGGCGTCAACAGCCAGAAGATCGAAACCGATCAAGTGGCCACCGCCATGCACGAGATGACGGCCACCGTGCAGGAAGTCGCGCGCAACGCCGAAGAAGCCTCCCTGGCCGCAGCCGCCGCTGATGGTGAAGCCCGCGAAGGCGATAAAGTGGTCAACGAAGCCATCGCCCAGATCGAACGCCTGGCCACTGAAGTGGCGCGTTCCACCGAAGCCATGAGTGTGCTGCAACAGGAAAGCGACAAGATCGGCAGCGTCATGGACGTGATCAAGGCCGTCGCCGAACAGACCAACCTGCTGGCCCTCAACGCCGCCATTGAAGCCGCGCGCGCCGGTGAAGCCGGTCGTGGTTTTGCGGTGGTGGCCGACGAAGTCCGTGGCCTGGCCCAGCGCACACAGAAGTCCACCGAAGAAATCGAAGGCCTGGTGGCCGGTCTGCAGAATGGCACCCAACAAGTGTCGACCGTGATGAACAACAGCCGCGCCCTGACCGACAGCAGCGTGGCCTTGACCCGCAAGGCTGGCACGTCGCTGGAAAACATCACCCGCACGGTGTCCAACATCCAGTCGATGAACCAGCAGATCGCTGCCGCCGCCGAGCAACAAAGCGCCGTGGCCGAAGAAATCAGCCGCAGCATCATCAACGTGCGCGACGTGTCGGAGCAAACCGCCGCCGCCAGCGATGAAACGGCCAAGTCCAGTGTTGAGCTGGCGCGGTTGGGGAATCAGTTGCAGATGATGGTCAGTCACTTCAGGGTTTAAAGCACCGCCGCTCTCCAGCCCCGCAGAAGCCCTTTAAATAAAGGGCTTCGTCATTTTTACGGAGCATTTATCCGTCCGTAACGCTCACGGCTGATTTGGAGGAACTGATGAAGCTTTTTACAGGCAGATCGCGTTGGTAAACACCAACCGGTTGCCGAACGGATCACTGATGGTCATGTCCTGGCTTCCCCAGGGCATGGCCTGGATCTGCGGGTGCGAAAACGGATACGCCTTCGCCAGCAGTTGCTGCTGGAAGGCCTCGAGCTCATCGGTCTCGATGCGCAGGGCCGAACCCGGCGTGCCGTCGCCATGGTGCTCGGACAGGTGCAGCACGCATTCGCCACGGGAGACTTGCAGGTACAGCGGGGAATTCGGCTCGAAGCGATGCTGCCAGTCGACCGTGAACCCCAGAAAGTCGACGTAGAATTCCAATGCCTTGGCCTCGTCGAAAATCCGCAGGATCGGGGTGGTTTTGCCGAAGCTCATTGGGTTGCTCCCTGACTGAAAAGACACCCGTTGAAGTTGGGCTGGATGTCAGCGCTTCGGCTTGGCGCTGACATTCTTTAATCGCAATGTGCCATCACTGTGACGTATTTCTCGGAATCACTACTGAAACCCGTCACGCAAATCCCCTTCCCGCGCCAGAAACCGCCCTTCCCGTTTCCCGTTCGCTTGGCCATCGCTGTAACTCAACACGCCGTTGACCCATACACCTTCAATCCCCTCGGCCGCCTGTTGCGGGTCACTGAAGTCCGCCACGTCGCGAATGCTCAGCGGATCGAACAACACCAGGTCCGCCCAATGCCCTTCACGAATCTCACCCCTTTGTTTCAAGCCAAAACGTGCCGCCGACAATCCGGTCATTTTGTGTACGGCGGTATGCAGCGGAAACAGGCCGACGTCGCGACTGAAATGTCCAAGCACACGTGGGAAAGCGCCCCACAAGCGCGGATGCGGGAACGGATCTTCCGGCAATCCGTCGGACCCCACCATCGACAAGGGATGGGCGAGGATTCTTCGCACATCGGCCTCGTCCATGCCGTAGTACACCGCGCCGGCCGGTTGCAGACGGCGTGCAGCGTCAAGCAACGGCACGTTCCATTCGGCGGCGATGTCCATCAAGTCGCGGCCGCCCAATTCCGGGTGCGGCGTGGACCAGGTGATGGTGATGCGATGGGCGTCGGTGACTTGCTTGAGGTCCAGGGTCGAAGAACTCGCCGCGTAGGGATAACAATCGCAGCCCACCGGGTGAGTTTTCGCCGCTTCCTCAAGCGAGGCCAGCAATTGCGGACTGCGCCCCCAGTTACCGGCCCCCGCGCATTTGAGGTGGGAAATGATCACCGGGGATTTCGCATGCCGGCCGATCTGGAACGCCTCGTCCATCGCCTCCAGCACCGGTTCGAATTCACTGCGCAAATGGGTGGTGTACACGGCGCCGAACGCCGTCAGCTCTTCAGTCAGTTGCATCACTTCGTCGGTGGACGCCGAGAACGCGCTGGCGTAGGCCAGACCGGTGGATAACCCCAAGGCGCCCGCCTCAAGACTTTCACGCAACTGCTCGCGCATCGCGCTGATTTCATCAGGCGTGGCGGTGCGAAACAGGTCGTCGAGATGGTTGCTGCGCAACGCGGTGTGGCCCACCAATGCGGCGACGTTCAGCGTGGTGTTCGCCGCTTCGACCGCTGCGCGGTAAGCGCTGAACGTCGGATAAACGAAGGATGCCGAGGTGCCGAGCAGGTTCATCGGATCGGGCGGATCGCCACGCAGGCTCACCGGTGACGCGCTGATCCCGCAGTTGCCGACAATCACCGTGGTCACGCCTTGGCTGAGCTTGGGCAGCATCTGCGGCTGGCGGATCACCACCGTGTCGTCATGGGTGTGCACGTCGATAAAACCCGGCGCCAGCACGCGGCCGGCAGCGTCGATTTCCTCGCGGGCGGTCGCCTCATGCAAGTCGCCGATGCGCGCGATGCGGCCGTTCTGAATCGCCACATCGGCGGGGTAACCGGGGCTGTTGCTGCCATCGATGACCAAGGCGTTGCGGATCAGCGTGTCGTACATCATGTCAGTCTCCCAGCGGCAAACGATCGTCGCCGCCGCGGTAATCGTCCAGGGCGAGTTTGATCCGCCGCAGACGTTCTTGATTGTCTTCAGGGTTGGCCAGCGCGAGCTCGGTGGCAAGCACGTCGATGGCCAGCAGCATGCCGTAGCGCGCCGCCGTCGGTTTGTAGATAAACGAGGTTTCGACGCCTTGCAGCGGCAGCAGCACATCGGCCAATTGCGCCAGCGGTGAGTCGGCCCGGGTGATGGCGATAATCCGTGCACCGTAGTTGCGGGCCAGTTCGACCGCGTCGATGAGTTCGGGGGTGATGCCGGTCAGCGAGCAGGCAATGACCGCGCGTTCGGCATCAAGGCTGGCGGCGGTGACGCGCATCATCACCGGGTCGTGGCACGCCGCAATCGGGTAGCCAAATCGCACCAGCCGCACTTGCAGCTCATCGCTGCACAAGGTTGAACAACCGCCCAGGCCGAATGCATGAATCATCCGCGCCTTGCCCAGCAGTTTCACGGCATCGGCGAACCGCGACTCGTCGAACGCCGACAGATGCTGACGCAGGGTCGACTCGATATCGCCGACGATCTGCCCATAGAACGCCGACTGATCCGGCGTCCCCGCCGGGTCAAGGAAGCGGCTGCCGACGCCGCTGGCCTGGGCCAGTTGCAGGCGCAGATCACGCAGGTCGCGACAGCCCACCGTGCGGGCAAACCGCGACAGCGTGGCGGTGCTGACCTCCGCCCTCTGCGCCAGCTCATCGAGGCTGGCGGCCGAGGCAAAGCCGACGTCGTTGAGCATCAGCCGCGCGATGCGTCCTTCACCGGCGCTGAAGGAATCCTGGCGGGCGCGGATCTGGTAGAGGATGTCCATGGCAGGCGGCTCCGGTTAGATCAGGTAAGAAAGACCCACGGTCAGCGCGAAAGCCACCACCGAAATAATGGTTTCAAGCACCGTCCAGGTCTTGAAGGTCTGGGCAACGGTCATGTTGAAGTATTCCTTGATCAACCAGAAGCCGCCGTCGTTGACGTGGGAAAAAATCACCGACCCGGCGCCGGTCGCCAGCACCAGCAACTCGGGGTGCGGATACCCCAGACCGATGGCCACCGGTGCGACGATGCCTGACGCAGTGGTCATCGCCACCGTGGCGGAACCGGTGGCGATCCTCATCAACGCCGCAAACAGCCAGCCCATGATCAGCGGCGACAGGTGAAATTCGTCGGCCAGGCTGACGATCTGATCGGTGACTCCGGCGTCCACCAGGATCCGGTTCAAGCCACCGCCGGCGCCGACCAGCAAAGTGATGCTGGCGGTTGGCGCCAGGCATTCGTTGGTGAACTTGAGGATCGATTCGCGGCTGAAGCCCTGGGCAATGCCGAGGGTCCAGAAACTCAGCAACGTCGCCAGCAGCAGCGCGATCACCGAGTTGCCGATGAACAGCAGGAACTGGTTGAAACCGCTGCCCGGCGTGGAAATCAGGTTGGCCCAGCCACCGATCAGCATCAGCACCACCGGCAACAGAATGGTCGCCATGGTGATGCCGAACCCCGGCAGGCTGTCGCGCGGTTCACGGTCGAGGAACTGGCGTTCCAGCGGGTTCTCCGCCGGCAGTTGAATGCGCGGCACGATGAACTTGGCGTACAAGGGACCGGCGATGATTGCGGTCGGAATGCCGATCAGAATCGCGTACATCAAGGTCTGTCCGACCGACGCCCCATACACCTGCACCGCCAGCATCGCGGCCGGGTGCGGCGGCACCAGCGCATGCACCACCGACAAGCCAGCGACCATCGGCAAACCGACCATCAGAATTGAAACGCCCACGCGCCGCGCCACGGTAAAAGCGATCGGCACCAGCAATACAAAACCGACCTCGAAGAACAGCGGCAGCCCTACCAGAAAGGCGATGCAAACCATCGCCCAGTGCGCGTTCTTTTCGCCAAAACGGTCGATCAAGGTCCGCGCCACCTGCTCCGCGCCGCCCGACTCGGCCATCATCTTGCCGAGCATCGTGCCCAGCGCCACCACCAGTGCAATGTGCCCCAGGGTCTTGCCGACCCCGGCCTCGTAAGCGCCGACCACCCCGGACGGCGGCATGCCGGCCATCAGCGCGAGGCCGATGGAGACCAAGGTGATGACGATGAACGGATTGAGTCGGTAGCGGGCGATCAGAACGATCAGGGCAATGATGGCGATGGCGGCATACACCAGCAGCCAATAGCCGAAGGACAGGGTCATGCGGTACTCCTCGAAAGGGTCACGTCGAATGGATTGTGAAACTCTTAAATCATTTCGAGGCGTGACATTCAAACGAGGTGAAAGTTATTTTCGTGCAGAGGTAAGGGATGTCGCGCAGAGGTATGCCAGGTCGGTGGATATGAAAATCAGGCAGGCGGATTTACATCGCGCCTGCGTTGATTTCAGTCGTGATTCACGCGGGCACGTTTGAGCAGCTTCTTGCAGCGCTCGGACAAATGCAGCACCCGCAGATGCTTGCCGGCCTTGGCGTAGCGTTCACGCAAAGTCTTCAGCGCGGCGATGGCCGAATAGTCGACAAAACTCAGGTGGCGGCAGTCGATGGTCACGACAGGCGGATCGTTGGCGGGGTCGAACTGAGTGAGAAACGGCGTAGTCGAGGCGAAGAACAACGTGCCATGCAGGTGGTACAACTTGCTGCCATCGCTCTCGAGATGAGCATCGGCATACAGCTCGCGCGCCTGCTGCCAGGCAAAGTTGAGCGCCGCGATGATGATCCCGCACAACACGGCAGTGGCCAGGTCGGTGAACACGGTGATGACCGTGACCGCCACAATCACCAACACATCGTTCAGCGGCACCTTGTTCACCACCCGCAACGACGCCCAGGCGAACGTTTGCTGCGACACAACAAACATCACGCCGACCAGCGCGGCCAACGGGATGCGCTCGATCAGCGGCGACAGAAACAGAATGAACAGCAGAATCAGCACCCCGGCCACCACCCCGGACAGCCGGCCACGACCACCGGAACTGAGGTTGATGACGGTCTGACCGATCATCGCGCAGCCACCCATGCCGCCAAAAAAACCCGAGACCATATTGGCCGCGCCCAACGCCACGCACTCGCGATCAGGGAAGCCACGGCTTTCGGTGATCTCATCGGTGAGGTTCAGGGTCAGCAGGGTTTCCAGCAGGCCGACCAGCGCCATCAAGATCGCGTAGGGGGCGATGATGCGCAGGGTGTCCAGGCTCCAGGGAATGTCTGGCAGCGCGAACGTCGGCAAGCCGCCGGCGATGTGCGCCATGTCGCCCAAGGTGCGCGTCGGCAGGCCGAGCAGATACACCGCCAGCCCGACACTCAGGATCGCCACCAGCGCCGGCGGCACGGCACGCGTCAGGCGCGGCAGCAGGTAAACGATCGCCATCGTCAACACCACCAACCCGGTCATCAGGTACAACGGCGTGCCACTGAGCCAGGTTTCGCCATCCTTGAAGTGTTCGAGTTGCGCCAGCGCAATGATGATCGCCAAGCCGTTGACGAACCCAAGCATCACCGGGTGCGGCACCATGCGCACCAGTTTGCCAAGCCTCAGCAGCCCAAACGCCAGCATGATCAGGCCACCGAGCAACACGGTCGCGAGCAGATACTGCACGCCGTGTTGCACCACCAGCGCGACGATCACCACCGCCATCGAACCCGCCGCACCGGACACCATCCCCGGCCGCCCGCCGAAAAGCGCGGTCAGGGTGCAAATGATGAACGCGCCGTAAAGCCCCATCAGCGGATTGAGGTGGGCCACCAACGCGAAGGCAATGCATTCGGGGAGCAGGGCGAAAGAAGTGGTGAGTCCGGCCAGGACATCGGCGCGCAGACGTTTTGGTTTCATGGAGGATCGAACACGACAGGGAGAGAGGGTGCGGATGTTACGGAATCGGGGGCGACCCGGCCAGTTGTCGGGTTGCTGAAAACGCAATCGCGAGCAGGCTCGCTCCCACAGTGGATGTCCGTTACACACAAAATCTGTGTCCAATGAAGATCAAACTGTGGGAGCGAGCCTGCTCGCGATTGCAGCGACGCGGTCTAAAGCGAACTCAAACCATCTCGTCCCGAATCCATTCAACCACCGACGTCCGTTTCGGCTCCCAGCCCAGCAATTCACGCGCATGCTTGCCGCGCACCCGGCTGTTGGAGCCCAGGCCATAGTTGGCCATTTCATAACCCCATTCGGCTTCGGCGTCCTTCAACGGCCAGTCTTGCGCCTCGCCCAGTTTCAGCGCTTCAGCCATCGCCGTGGTCATGTCGATGAAGGACGCTTCACCGCTTTCGACGAAGTAGAACGTGCCCGGGACGTTTTTGGTCAGTGCCAGCAGATACAGGGACACCACGTCTTCGATGTGTACGTTGGACCAGATGTTCTGACCCGTACCGACATGTCGGACCACACCGCTTTTACGCGCCTGTTTGAGCAAGCGCGGCAATTGCACGCTGTCGCGATTGACGCCCAGGCTGTGGCCGTAAATCAGGGTGTTGCAGATCACGGCCGAGTTCACGCCGTCTTTCGCCGCGGCGAGGATCAGGTTGTCGATGGCCACGCGGGCAGCCTTGTCGACGGTCGGTTCCGGCAGGTTGTCTTCGAAGTAGATGACGTCACTGGCTTTACCGCCGGAGGCATCGCCGACGATGCTCGAACCGCTGGTGTGCAGGAACACTTTGTGGGAGCCGCGCAACGCATTGAGCAAGGCTTCCACCGCGCCACGATGGTCGCTGCTGGCAGCGTTGATCACGGCATCGGCGGCGCGGGCCTGTTCAGCCAGTAGTGCGCTGTCGTCAAGAGTGCCGATCACCGGGATGATACCGATTGCGCTCAATTCAGTGGCTTGGTCGGCGTTGCGAACCAGGCCGGTGACTTTATGGCCCGCACGGACAAGACCGGTGGCAATGGAGCCGCCGATGAAACCAGCAGCGCCGGTAACGAATACGTTCATGGAGAAACTCCCTGCGTGAATAAGTGATGCATTGAGTATCGAGGACCGTCCCGTGGTGAAACAGACCCGCTGACCCAAATCACTCTTGCGCAGGGATCACGAATCAGCCTGTGAAGTTCGCATTCGCATAAGCCGCCAACTTGCCCTGAATGAAGTCCAGGAAGCATTGAATGCGCAGGGCCAGTTGCGAGTTGCGGTAGTACACCGCGTTGATCGGCTGGCGATAGCCGCTGTTGAAGTCCGCCAGCAGCACCTGCAAGCGACCGGCACGAATGTCGTCGATCGTCATGAAGTGCGACAGACAGGCAATGCCCTGGCCTTCCAGCGCCAGGTGCCGGATCGTCTCGCCGCTGGAGGCGCTGATCGATGCCTGAATCGGCCAGCGATCACCGTGCACGTACCGTAGCGGCCACTGGTTGAGGCCCTCGTTCTGGGTAAAGCCCAGCAACGCATGCCCGGCCAGGTCTGCAACCGCCGTTGGCGTGCCGTGTTGCTCAAGGTACGCCGGGCTGGCGAGGATGTGCAGCGGGCTGCAACCCAGTGAGCGTGCGTGCAGGGTTGAATCGGCCAGTGCGCCGATGCGGATGGCGATATCAGTGCTTTGTTCGAGCAAGTCGATGATCAGGTCGTTGCTGTTGAGTTCGAGCTGAATGTCGGGGTAGAGGCGGCGGAACTCGTCGATGTACGGCACGATGGCGTGCAGCATGAACGGCGAGGCGGCGTTGATCCGCAGACGCCCGGACGGGGTTTGCTGGCGTGAGGTCAGGCGTTCTTCGAGCTCGTCCATCTGATCGAGAATCAGCTTGGCGTGCTCGAAGAAATACTTGCCCTCCTCCGTCAGGTCCATGCGCCGCGTGGTGCGGTTGATCAGCGTGGTATCGAGCTTGGCCTCCAGCCGCGACAGCGTGCGGCTGACCGCCGAAGGCGTCTGCCCAACCTGTTCGGCCGCCGCGGAAATCGACCCGCACTCAATCACGCAGACGAAAATCTGCAACTCATCGGATCTGGCTTTCACGGACGCCCCTCATCGATCAATTCAGCGCCGGCCTCTGTAGGAGCCTGGCTTGCCGGCGAAGGCGTCCGCTAAAACGCCTTCGCCGGCAAGCCTGGCTCCTACAGGTTCTGGCTTCAGGTATCGATAGTAACCGAGCTCACGCCTTGAGGCCGAACACCTCGGTCAGGTGCTGTTCATAGCGCGCCACATCAGCCTCGATATTCGGACGCTTCATCACATCGACCGCCAGGAACGTCGGCAAACCGCTCATGCCGAGAAATTCGTTGGCCTTGTGAAACGGGAAGTACACCGCGTCCACGCCTTTGCCTTCGAAGAAGTCGGTCGGGTCGTCAAAGGCTTGCTGCGGTGCGTTCCAGGTCAGCGACAACATGTATTGCTTGCCGTGCACCAAACCGCCGCTGCCGTATTTTTGCGAGGCGTCGGAACGGGTGCGGCCGTCGCTGGCGTAGAGGCTGCCATGGCCTTCAGTGAAGACTTCGTCGATGTACTTCTTCACCGTCCACGGTGCGCCCATCCACCAACCGGGCATTTGATAAATGATCACGTCGGCCCAGAGAAATTTGGCGACTTCTTCAGCAACGTCGTAGCCCTCGTCGATGAAGGTGGCTTTTACATCGATGCCGCCGCGATCCAGCACGCTCAACGCGGCTTCATGCAGGGTGGTGTTGTAGCGGCCATCGGAGTGGGCGAACTTTTTGCCGCCATTGAGCAACAGGACTTTTTTCATGAGAAATCTCGGAAGGTCAGGAATTCGATGGCAGCAGAGTAACGAGCTGCCTCGCGCGGAATAAGCGCTGAATTCGCAAAATACATTTGACCAATACGCACGAATAGACAGGGGATTATTGCCATAAACTTGCGCCGATTCTGAACTTGAGGAGATTTCTGATGAGTGAACTGCAAGGCTTCATCCTGCACGCCAAGACCCGCCCGGAAAAATCCGACGCCTTCGAAGCGTTTTTCAGCGGCTATGTAGAAGCAAGTCGCGCCGAGCCCGGCTGCATCGAGTACCACATGCTGCGCGACAAACAGGACCCGACCCTGTTTATCTTCTACGAGATCTGGCAGTCCCAGGCGCACCTCGACGTGCACTCGAACCTGCCGCACATGCAGCAGTTCCGCGACATGCGCATGGAATACCTGGAACGGGATTTTGATATCCGCGCCATCGAGATGCTTAGCCCGTCCTCCGCTACCCGTTGATTAGCAAATGGCCGCCGAGCACACCGAGGCCGATGAAGAACACGCGCTTGAACAGCACGGCGCTGATCCGCTGACGCAGCCATTGGCCGAGCAACATGCCGAGCACTGCCGGGATCAACGCCAGCAACGACGCACTCAGTTCACCACCGCCAAGGGCGCCGCGCCATAACAGGCCGGCGGCCAGGGCGAGGGTCGAGACGGTGAACGACAGGCCCAGGGCTTGCACCAGTTCATCCTTGCTCAAACCCAGTGCTTGCAGATACGGCACCGCCGGAATCACGAAGACGCCGGTGGCCGAGGTGATGACGCCCGTCACAACTCCACACAGCGGACCAAGCCAGCGTTCGCTCTGCCCCCCCACGCGCAAGGCCGGCAGGAATAGACCGCTCAGTGCATAGAGCATCAGCGCCCCGCCCAACGCCCGCACCACCCACTGACCACCGGCCATGCCGATCCACACCGTGCCGGCCCCAGTGCCGATGAAGATCGCCAGGAGCATCGGCCACAACCGTTTGATCAAACCGAGCAAATGCCCACCGAATGCCAGTTGCCAGACATTGGTGAGGGTTGCCGGGATGATCAGCAGCGCGGCAGCCTGTGACGGGGCCATAGCCAGACCGAGCAGGCCCATGGCGATGGTGGGTAATCCGAGGCCGATCACGCCTTTGATCATGCCGGCCAGCAGGAATGTGGCGATCACCAGCAAGGAAAGGGTCAGACCGAGGTTTTGATAGAACGCAGAGAGAGTATTCATGGGGCCATGGTGAGCCTGGATTGGCGGGTTGAAAATCTGCCATATACTGAGGCAGCCTCTTGCCTGACAAGAGGCTGACAACTGCGTCGTTACGACTGACGCCTTCGCGAGCAGGCTCGCCCCCACAGTTAAAACGCATTTCCCAATGTCGGAGCGAGCCGGCTCGCGAAAGCGCCCTTCCAGGCAACACATATTTAGAGGTTGCTGCCATGCACTTCGACCTGACCGACCTGCGCCTCTACCTGAACATCCTCGACACTGGCAACATCACCGCCGGTGCCGCCCGCAGCCACTTATCCCTGGCAGCGGCCAGCGCCCGAATCCGGGCCATGGAATCCTCCCTCGGCATCGACTTCCTGGAGCGTGGCCGGCGCGGTGTCACACCCACCCCGGCCGGCAAAGCCCTGGCGAAACACGCCCGTGCCCTGCTGCAACAAGCCGAGCGCCTGCAACAGGATCTGGCCGAATACGCCAAGGGCGTCAAAGGTCAGGTGCGATTGCTGTGCAACACCACCGCGATCACCGAATACCTGCCGGAGTTGCTCGCCGACTTTCTGCGCGAGCATCCGAACCTCGACATCGACCTTCAAGAATTGCCCAGCGCCCGCATCACCCATGCGTTGCGCCAAGGGGCGGCAGACCTCGGCATCGTGTCCGACGCGGTGGACACCGATGACCTGCACACCCGGCCGTTTCGCGATGACCCGCTGGTGTTGATTCTGCCTCCTGATCATCCCTTGGCCGACCAGCCATCATTGACCTTCGCCGACACCTTGAACCACGACTATGTGGCCCTGGGCGCCAGCAGTGCCTTGGCCATCCACGTGGAAGAACAGGCCCTGCACATTGGCCAGCGCATGCCGATCCGCATTCGTGCCGACGGCTTCGACGGGGTCATTCGCATGGTTGCACGCGGCGCAGGACTGGCCATCGTGCCGCGGGTGGCCATCGAGCGCTGGCCACAGGTACAAGGGGTCACGACCCGCGCTCTTCCCGAAGACTGGGCCAACCGCACCCTGAAAATCTGTGCCCGTGACGTCGACAGCCTGCCCGGTTACGCCCGGGCCTTGCTGGAGGCACTGACGCCGGGAACGCCTTGACTCTACCGTAAGGGGCAGACTCTATGCTGCGGGCTTCATTTCAGGAGTACACGCGATGAGCAAACGAATGCTCGTGATTCTGGGCCACCCCTCCACCGACAGTTTCTGCGGGGCGCTGAGCGAAACTTACGTCCAGGCCGCCAAGGATGCCGGACATGACGTGCGCCTGCTGCGTCTGGATGCGCTGGACTTTGATCCGGTCTTGCACCACGGCTACAACACTATCCAGCCGCTGGAGCCGGACCTGTTGCAAGCCCAGGCCGATATCACCTGGGCCGAACACCTGACGTTCGTTTATCCGATCTGGTGGGGCGGCATACCGGCGTTGATGAAGGGCTTTCTCGACCGCATTTTCCTGCCCGGTTTTGCTTTCAAATACCGTGAGGGCAAGGCCTTCCCCGACAAACTGCTCAAGGGCCGGACCGCGCATCTGCTGGTGACCATGGACACGCCGCCCTGGTATTACAAATGGGTCTATCGCATGCCCGGTCTGCACCAGATGCGCAAGACGACCCTGGAGTTCTGCGGCATCAAGCCGTTGAAGACCCTGACTTTCGGGCCGATCCTGGGTTCGAAGTCGACCCAGCGTGACGCCTGGCTCGAACAGGCCCGGGTTACCGCCGGTAGCTGACGCACCCTTCGCTGCCTGCTGACGGCGCACCCTCGCCGTCAGTCCGTCCTCACGTTCCCTCTCAAGCGGTCGTTCGTCGGCTGTGCGCGTCATTTACACGCCGCTGCAACCATTGAATGTTATTCACTATATTATTCGCTCCGATCAGGCATGAGGTCTGGTCGCGCTACGCCCTGTTTGATCATCGAGACGGATCTTTATGTATATCGGCAAAGCCGCCCAGCTGTCGGGCACCACAGTCAAAAGCATTCGCCATTACGAAGAAATCGGCCTATTGCCCGAGCCCAAGCGTGAAGGCAAATACCGTATCTACAGCCAGCAGAGTGTCGAGGTGTTGACGTTCATCAAGTGCGCCCAGCAACTGGGTTTCAAGCTCAAAGAGCTGCGGTTGATGTTGAACAACTACCAAGGTGACGAATTCCCGTGGGACATGGCGCAAAAAGCGATCGCCGAAAAAAAGGCCGAGCTGGTCTCCCAGATCGGCGCTCTACAGCAACTGCACAACGGCCTCGAAGAATTCGAAAACAACCTCAACGATGCCCGAGATGAATGTCAGTTCGAGCGTATCGCCCGCTATGGCGAAAAAAACCCGGGCAATACGCTGAACTGACTACCCTGCTGCGCAGGATGATCACTCGCATGTCACTGGCGCGCCTGCGCTGCCGGTCATCAGGTCAGATCAAGGCGGGTTTCCCTGCGGCTCGATCTTTTTCCGGCAGCGGCGCCACCGGAACAATCGCGGCGAAGAACCACGGCGCCACCAGCGTCACCAGCAGAATGGTCATGACACCGCTGGAAAACAGCGCCATCGCTACCAGTGCGCCCAAATCGACAATCGGCTTGAAGTCGGAAAACAGCAGCGCCATGAATCCCACGGAGAAAATCACCACGTTGACCACGGTCGAACGGCCGACGCTGTGCATCGCCTGCAAAATGGCCGCGTCGATATGAATGCCTTGCTGCACCAACAGTTTGATCCGTGACAGCAGGTGCACCGCGTAATCGACCACACCCACCACCAGGAAGGTCACCAGCGTCGTACCGATGTTCAGCTCGATGCCGAACAGGAACATGAAGCCATAGACTGTCACCGAGGTGGTCAACAGGGTCAGCATGCCGAGTACGCCCAACCGTACCGACTTGAGCCAATACATCATCATCAGCGTGACCACCAGCAACGCCAGGGAAAAACTCAAGACCTGGCCCTGGGTGATTTCCTGCAACACGCCGGTCCAGATCAACGGCGTGCCGGCGTGCGTCACTTCGAGATTGGCCGGTTTGTTCACCAGCAACCAGGCATCGAGCTGATCCAGCATGGCCTGGTAGTCGCTGGCCACCGACGACGTCATGGTGTACAGCGTCAACGCCTTGGAATAGTCGGCGTTGAGCACGTTATTGAGGTCCGAGCCGCCGCCGTTCTCGAACAGCATTACGTGTTGCTCGATCAGTGAATTGCCCGGCACCTCGAACCGCTCGACCTGCCCCTCATCATTGACCGACGTCACCTGCTCCAGCGCCTGGGGCACGCGCAAGTAGTCGGGGTTCATGTCGTTGAGCACCAGGTTCATACGCTTGACGTAAGTCGCCAGGGAATAGCCGTAACTGACGTGCGGTTGCTGCTTGATGAAGTGGTCGAGCTTGTCGATGAACTGCACCACTTCAGTGGTCAGCACGCCGCGCGGCTCTTTGCTGTCGATGGCGATCCAGCCCGGTGCCGTGCCCGCGACCCCGGCTTGGTTGATGAACTCGTCCGAAACGCGAATATGACTCTCGGGCTTGAAGTAGGCGATGCCCGAGTCTTCGATATCGACGCGAAAGGTGAACACCGTCATCAAGATCAGCAAGGGCAGCGTCACGATCAAGATCGGTTTGCGCCACTGGATCAACCGCGCGCAGAACGCCACCAGATAACGCGAAATGATCGATTCCTTGTGCACGGCAGCGAGTGTTTTCGGAGTCTGGTCCTTGCCCCAGATCGAAATCCAGGCCGGAATCAGCAACAGTGAAATAATCAGCGCCGCCGTCAGGCCGATGGACATGAATACGCCGAAATTGCGGATGCTGACGATGTTGTTGGTCGTGGAAATCATGAAGGTGGCGATGGTGGTCACCGTCGTCAACACCACCGGCACCACCATCAGCCGTTGCGTCTCGCGATTGGCTTCACGGTTACTTTTACCGGCGTTTTTCTGCTCGTAATACTCGGCCATCACATGGATCGCATCCGAGCAGCAAATGGTGAACAGAAACACCGGCAGGACACTGGTCAGCAAGTCGAACGGCACCCGCAACAAAGCCATCAGGCCCAGTGTCCAGATGGTGCAGAACAGAATATTGAACAGCGGCAACAGCACGCCCAGCGGTTTGCGGAAGAAGAAAATCAACAGCAGGGTGATCAGCAAAAAGACAATCGGAAACAGCACCGCCAGGTCATGGTCGATGATCTCCTGCTGGGCCGCGATGAAGATCGGCATGCCGGCAATGAAGATCTCATCCTTGAACTCCGGGTGCGCTGCCTGATAGTCCGCCACAATGCCGCGCACGATCTGGTAGGCGCGCAGTTGCGCCTGGGCGTCGTCTTGCTTGGTGCCCAGCTCGGCCACCAGCATCGCGACTTTCTTGTCCTTGGAGACGACCCCGTCGACCATCAGCTCGTTGCCCATGATCTGCGACTCGACCAGCGCCGGGTCCATGTCGTAGGCGTTGAGGGTCTTGTGGATCAGCAACTCGCCATCGCCGGTCAGCACGATGTTTTCCAGGTCGCCCATCGACGCCATTTCACGGATCGGGTTGATTCGCTCGGCGAGAAAAGTCAGGAACAGCTGATCATGGGCATCCCAGTTCTGGCTCTGGGCGTAATCACGCAGGGCCTTGGCCTGGGCGTAGTCGTTCTGGGAAAAACCGTTCTCCAGAATGTCCCGCGCCAGCAACTGTGCACGACTGTCGTCTGGGTGCTTCGCAACGATTTGCGTCAACTGTTCCTTGTCGGCGTCGTTGGCCAGGATCATCTTGCGCACCGATTGCGACATCGAAAACAGTGCGTTGAGGGTCGGCTTGTTGAACACCGTCTGCGGGTTGTTGATTGCCACCATCACCGAGTCAAACGTGCCGGTGAATTCGCTTTGCAAGTCGATGATGGTCTTGCGCGCCGGATGGCTTTCCTTGAGCAAGTAAGGGTTGGTGTCGGAGATCAGCGAGCCCAGCGTATAGGTGAAATACGCCGTGACCGCCACCAGCAGGAAAACGATCGCCCGCGCATAGCGCTCGACGAAGTTCAGGTATCTTTCCATGATCATGCGTTCCAGGGTCGTCGGGATCGGTGCTTAGCGGGCAGACACGGCAAAGTCCGGCACGTCGCCGGTTTTCAGCCCGCGCTTGATGGCGGTCTGGGTGAACAAACGGTCTTCCAGTTGCACGTTGTATTGCAGGTGGTTGAAGCGCATCTCTGAACGCGTGCCGTCGATGAAGTGTTCGGTTTCGCTCAACACGATGCTGTCGATCGAGTCGATGGTGTCGACCTTTTGCGTGCGCATCTGCTTGACCAGCACGCCTTTGACGTCGAAGAAATCCTGACGCATGACCAGGAAATTCTGCTTGTCGATCCACACTTTCAGCTTGTTGTAGCCAGTCTTGGCCAGCACCTCGGGCGACGCCGGTTCACGCTCGATCACGTAGCAGTCGCGGCCCTTGACCTGCTCTTCGCCGACCAGCGTCTGGGTGTAATCCTTGACCCGGATCTTGTCCAGGTCGGCGTAGGAGTACTCGCTGCCCATGAACGAGCCGCGCTTGTCGGTGGTGGAGATCCGCCGCGTCTGGCGGCTGACCGGCAAGTACATCCACTGGCTGTCTTCCTGGCCCAGGGTTTCATGGGGGTTTTCGATATGAAAAGCCACGTCGCGCACGTCAGTGGGGGCGGAGAAATACATGCTGAATTTGTCGCTGTCCGGGTAATCCTTTTGCAGGTAAGTGAACTCGCGAACCCGGGTATTGCCCTTTTTGTCGTGGAGGATCAGCGACACTTGGGACATGAAGCTTTTGCCGTCGTTTCGATCCCGCACCTGGCGGATGATTTCATCGGCATTCTTGCCGTCCGCGGCGGTAGCGCAAGCGCCGCTCAGGATCAATGCGGCGGCGGTCAGACTTTTGAATAGCGGCAACATGGGAACTTCCCTTTTCGTCAGATGAATATGGTCGAGCCCATGCGCCAGGGGCACGCAGGCGTCACAGGGTTAAAACAGGTAACCGGCGGACAGCCGCACTTGGTCGCGGTTGTCGTACTCGCCGAAGGGCTTGTCGGGCTTGCCGAAGAACACATCCACTTCCAGCCCGAGCTTGATCCAGTCCACCGGTTTGTAAGTGAAGATGCCTTGCAACAGCGCATCGTCGTTAAACGGTGGCGAGGCGGCGACCACCAGCCGGCTCTTGAGTCGGTCCTGCCAATGGGTGCCCTCGGCGGATAAGGTGAACAGGTGCTCGCGCTTGTCTTGCAGCATGCCGTCCTGCCAGTCGAGCAATTGCTGTTGCTGCCACTGCACGGAAATCAGCCAGTCACGCAGCAAGTAGTCGACGCCCAGCAACGACTTGACCATCGAGGTGCTGTCGGCGCCGTAAGCGCGGGTCGGATTGGTCACCCGCCAGTTGTCGAACCAGGCAATTTCGCTGCGCACCACGATGCTGTGACCGGCGTCGATCGCCAGCCCCGCGCCGCCCATGGTGTAACGGGGAAACTGGCGTTCCAGTCGCGTGCGGCCGTCATCGGCCAGGCCTTCGACGGCGTACACCGGGTCCTGCTGGCGCGCGTTCAGTGCGACGAAACTGGTGTCCACCGAACCGATGCGGCCGTTGGCGCTCAGGCCATACGAAAAGCCCTTGTCACCGTCGTAGCCGGGCTTGGAATCGAGCAGGAAATACTGAGGATCCGGCGCGGCAAACAGCGGCGCGTCGAACTCGCTGCCTGCCACCGGCGGCTGGTTTTTCACAAAGTCGGTGACCCACAGCGCCTCCAGTTCCCACTCGCCCACCGGTTGCGCAAACCGCACCATGGGCACCGCGATCCGGCTGTCTTCCAGTAGCGGAGTCAGGCCATCGCGATAGTCCACCGGGTTGATCTGGTCGAGCACCCGCAACTCATCGGCACGGCCCCAGACCACTTGCTGCCAGCCGACAGTCACCTCGCCGTCACCCACCGACTGGCCCCAGTACAAATGCCGCCAGTCGGCGTCGAAGCGGTATTTGTCCCGCGCCCGTTCGCTGTACGGATTGTTGCCGTCGTAGCGGGCGTCGTAACGCACCCGGCCCTTGGCCTTGTAGTAACCACCGTCCCAGTTGTCTTCCAGGTTGGCCTTGAAATACATGGCCTTCTGGGTGATCTGGTCGTCACCGTGCAGGCGCAACGCGGTGGCGACGCCGACCTCGGCGTCGGCGTAATCCGGCTTGAGGTCGTCGACCGTCAATTCAGCCAGCGCCGGCGGCGCGACCATGCAGGCCAATACCGCCCACGCGGCACGGTTAATGTGTGATCCCGGCATGGTTACATTCCCAACCCGACACCGCCGTCGATCACCAGGCTCTGCGCAGTCACCCCGCCCGCTTCGGGGCTGGCCAGGTAACGCACCATCGCCGCGACTTCTTCGCTTTGAATGAAGCGGCGCATCGGCAGTTTTTTCTTGGCGTTGCGCAGGATCTGTTCCTGGGTCAGCCCGGCAATGGCCGCTTGCGCCGCCAGTTCACCTTGCAGCATGGGCGTATCGATCCATGCGGGCAGAATCGCGTTGACGGTGATCAACCGTGGTGCCAGGTCCAGCGCCAGGGCTTTGGTCATGCCGACGATGCCGTGCTTGGAAGCGCAGTACGCGGTGTTGCGGACCTTGCCGGCGCGGCCGAGGATCGACGACATGTTGATGATCCGCCCGCGGTCCGGCATCAACGGCAGGCACAAAGAAGTGACGTAGAACGTACCGTTGAGGTTGACCGAAATCACCTTGTGCCAGTTGTGCAAATCTTCCGGTTCGTTCTCGTTGCAGATACCGGCGCTGTTGACCAGCACATCGACGTAGTCCACCTGTTTGGCGAGCATTTTGAAGAAGGCTTCCATGCCCTCCAGGTCGGCAATGTTCGCCGAATGGGTTTCGACACGGGCCTTGATCTGCCCGTGTTGCTCGTCGACCCAGCGTTGCAGTTCCGGTAAATCCAGATCCAGCAGGATCAAGCGGTGCCCGGCGTCGGCGGCAAAATTCTCTGCCACCGCCCGGCCGATGCCTTTGGCGGCACCGGTAATCAGAATGGTCCGGCTCATGGCATCTTCAACCCGCCGTTGACCGGCAGGACCTCACCCGTCAGGTACAAACCGCGATCGGCGATGTACAGCACCGCCTCGGCTATCTCATGAGGTTCGGCGTAACGCTTGATCAGCAACCGTGACTGGATTTCCTGTTCCTGACTGCCGATCAGCGCCGTGCTCATTTCGGTGTTGACGATGCCCGGCGCCACCGCATTCACCCGAATGTTGCGCGGCGCCAGTTCCACTGCCAGGGCACGGGTCAGCGCTTCGACACCGCCCTTGGCCGCGGCATAGTTGCTTTGCCCCTTGCCGGGTTTCTGCGCTGCCACCGAGCTGATGTTGACGATGCAACCGCTGCGCTGGCGCATCATGCCCGGCACCACTTGCTGACAGCAGAGCAAGGTGCCGATCAGGTTGGTCTGGATCACCTCGACGATGTCGCGGCTCGGCATCGTCGCCAGCAACCCGTCACGGGTGATGCCAGCGTTGTTGACCAGCAGATCGACGCGCTGGAAATGCTCGTCGACCCGTTCGAAAAAGCCTTTGATGCTGTCGCCGCTGCTGACATCGCATTGCAGCGCCAGGCACTCGAGGCCCAGTGCCTGAACCTCGTCACGCAAGGACATGGCGGCCACTTCGTCGCGTACATAACTGAATGCGATCTGATAGCCCGCGCCGGCCAGGGCCAGGACAATCGCCCGGCCGATACCACGACTGCCACCGGTCACCACTGCTACTTTATTCGGCATGACCGTTCCTTAGAGTGAGTTGTCAGTCTTGAACTGCGCGAGGCTGAAGCCGTGGGTCGCGGCCAGGGCACGAATCTGCTGCACTTGCTCGCGGCTGATATCGCCGTAGGAGTAGTGCTGTTTCATCCCGGACAACCCCATCAACACCGACTCCGCCATGCAGGCATACAACTGGCCTTCCTTGAGGTAGGCGCGCACGTTACGAATCAGGCCATCGCCCAACGGTGTCTGGACAATCCCGCCGTGCATGTACAACACGTCGGCCCGTTGCCCGGAGAGGTTCTGATCGACGTTCAGCGGCACCGCGATGTCGCAGATCACGCTGTTTTCGGCGAAGTGATCGGCACCGAGAAACGGTTGAGGGGCATTCGCCGCACAGAGCACGATGCGCGCCTGCTTCAGCACCTCAAGGTCATTGCTGACCGTGATGAACGCATTCGCACCCAGGTGCTCTTCGACCAGACGCTGCACTCGCAAACCGAGGTCGGCGCCAGCACCGTGGGCCTGTAACAACGCGTCGATGCCGTCGAGTTTCTGCAAGCGGCTGGCGAGGCGGTCGTGCTCGGCGACACCTTTGAGAATCGCGCGGGCGGCCTCGGCGTAAATCAGCTGGGCGGTCTTCTCCAGGCGCCGCAGTGAGCCGTCGCGACCGCTGCCGATGAGGATCAGGTGTTCGACACTGGTGGACAGCAACGATGCGTAAGTCGAAGCAATGTTGCCCGCCGCACCGACCACCGCCGCCGTCTGTTGGCTCAGTTCCAGGCCTTGCTGCTTGCAACCTTGCTCGATCGCTTCCAGGCCCATGCCGATGGTCAGCGCATTGCCGGAAGTCAGCGCCATGTCGGGGATTTTCAGCGCCTGACAGTTGTTGGTGACGATCGAGGTGTACATGCCCAGACCGGCCACACTGTAGCCATCCGCCCGGGCATCACGGATGCGATTACTGACTTCGTCGCGGATGGTGTCCAGGTCGCCACTGGCGATGTACGCAGCCATGGCATCGGAGTCCATGCACAACGGGTACAGGGTGAATTCCACGGCGGTGCCGAGTTTCGAACGAATCAGCACCGGGCCGATTGGCGCAGCACGCCGCTCCGGGGCCATACGCTTGATGAACTCGCGCTTCTGTTCGGCGCTGAGGGTCGACAGCGACGGGTCAACATCACTGAGCATGTCGGAATCGATCAGGTGATTGATGAACGCCACGCGCGCCACCACGCGAACGTTCTCGTCAGGCTTTGGGAGGTTTTCAGGTTCCTTGAAGCTCACCTCGCGGGCCGGTACTTCGGGGATGCTGTCGGCACACACCCCGGCCGCCAGCGGGAAGGCATCGCGTCGACGCAGCATGTCGCAGACCTTTTGCAACGAGCCGATCAAGCCGTCGATTTCCTCGAAGGTGATGCACACCGGCGGCTCCAGGCGAATCACGTTGGCGTTGCTGCCCGACGGCGCGACCCGCAGCGATTCGAATTGCAGCAGGTAGCCGGCAATGATGTAACCCAGCGCATCGTTGTACTGCGCCGACGCCTGCACCAGCGAACTGGTGCCGGTCAGGTCGTGCAATTCGAACCCCAGCAGCAACCCTCGACCACGCACGTCGGCAATCACGTCCGGGTACGCGGCTTTGAGTTCGAGCAATGACGACTTGAGGTATTCGCCTTTCCTGTTCACCTCCTTGAGCATCGCGCTGTCGTTGGCAAACAAGCGGCGCAATGCCGACAGGGCGATATGGCACGAGGCATCGTCTTCGGCGAAGGTCGAGCTGTGGATGTAGCTGAAATCGTTTTCGTAGTGGCTGGCACGGATGACCGTCGCGGCAATTTTCATCAGGCCACCGCCCAACGCTTTGGACAGGCAGTAGTAATCGCCCTGCAAGTTGAAATGGCTGGCGCCGAGCAAAGTGCCGGTGCGGCCGAAACCCGATTGCACTTCGTCGATGATCAGCGGGCATTGCTGCTCGTTGCACAGGCGACGCAGGCCCAGGTAGAACTCGTTGGCGAACTCGTTGATGCCGCCCTCGCCCTGGATCGGTTCGAGCAACACCGCCGTGATCGCGCTGAAAGCGTCACGACGTACCTGCAAGGTCTCGCCGCTCCACTCAAGGCTGAGCCAATGCCGCGTGTGGCGGGCCGGCAAATCCAAGAGCTGCTGGGGTTGCTGCGGATCGATGAACTCGACGTTAAGGCCAAAACGGGCGAACGGCTGACGGTACTGTTTGCCGTACGTCAGCTGGACGGTGTTCACCAGTTTGCCGTGAAAGCTGCCGCGAAGGGCGACGAATACCGGCTCGACATGCAACTGCGCGAGGTTGTGTTGACGCACCGCTTCCACCACTTGGCGCACGGTCACGTAAGACAGATTTTCCGGCAGCAATCCGACGGGCAGGTCGAGGTCATCAACGTCCAGTTCGACATAGGCCTTGTCGCTGGCGGTCAGGTTGGCCAGGGCGAAATCCCGTTCGTCGAACTGCTTCTGCAAGGTTTTCTGACGGCGGTATTCGGCATGCTTGACGGCGATTTCCACCGACTCGGCGCCACTGTTGGAGAAGGTCGAAATGTAGCGCTCGTTGTTGTTCAACTCCCGATTGAACGCCTCGCTGAGTTCGCGGCCCAGCATACCGGCGGCGCCACGCACGGACATCTGCGCATTGAACGGCACATCGGCGCGCAACAGGCCGCAGAGTTGGTCGACGAACTGCGGATCATTGTGGCCAAACAACGCCGCACCATAACCGCCCAGAAAGTCGGTGACGGTCACCTCTGCGCCTTGTTTGTCGAGGTAAAACAGCTTGCTGCCCAGCGCCCGGTGGAACTGGCATTCCAGGCCCAGGGCCTGCATCAATTCAACGAATTTAGGTCGTACGTAATCGCGGTAATCCATAAAAGTCATATCCCTTGATCAGAAAATAGAAGCGATTCATTACGTTCAAAACGGCTGACCGGCCGCCTGATAGTCGAGCTGGTAACAGGCGCTGAAACCGTTGTCGTCACGGTTGATGATCAGGCAGTCGCGCAGCACCGCGTCCCGGCCCTCACCGAGCACAAACGGCAGCTGCGGTTCCACCGGTTGCTGCAACCCGATGATCGGCGGCACACGCTGGGCCTGCAGTGCATGACGGGACAGAATCAGGTCGACCAGGCTCGGCGCGCCGCTGAGAATGCCGGTCACCGGCACGCTACTGGTGATATGCGAGGCACCGGCGCGGGCCAGCGTCCGTGCCAGGTCGGTGTCCTTGTGCGGATCGCCACTGGCGCTGCTGACCAGCAGATCGACCTGTTTGTCCGGCAGGTTCAACGCCCCCAGTCGTGGATGGGCGGTGAGTCCCGACAGGCAGGTCTGCGGCCCATCCGGTAGATCGTCGGCCCGGCGCAAAATCAATGCCGCCGCGCCTTCACCGGCAATCCCACCCGTGCCTTGGCGATCGAATGCACGCAAGGTTTGCGAACCGTCGGTGCTGATCACGCCAGCCTCGGCCAGTGCGGCCAGCGCCAACGGATCGAGTTCACTGCCGGCACCGACCACAATCGCCGCATCGATACGACCGCTTTGCAACGCCGCGCATGCCTCGCGCAACGCCGCCAGATTGCCGGCCACGCCTTGCATGTAGGCGTTGCATTCGCACTCCAGTTTCAGCGCCAGACTGACAACCCCGAGCAAGCCGTTGCTCAGGCTCTTGAGCACCAGGAACGGGTCGAGCGCGCGCTCCCGCAACACCCGTTGAGCAAGGCGCCGCATGTCGGCACCGGACTCATCGCGGCACTCGTGGAGCAACTCGCCATAGGCCGCCAACGACGGATGGGTATAACCGCCCTGGCAGCAATAGAGGCCGTAGCGCAGCTCGTCATTGCCTGGTTCAAGCCCGGCTTCGACCAACGCCTGACGCACCGCGCTGACGCCCCAGATCACGGCCGGCGGGCAGTAACGCTGGAGGTTCTGGGCCACGTCCTGGCGACTGGTTTGATGGTCTTCATCACTGACATGCCCGAACGCCGTCACGCGCTCACTGTGGAACAGTTTCGACTGCAGCAAAGCGATACCGCTGCGGGCTTCACTGGCCGCTGACCAAAAGCGTTGCACGCCCCAGCCGCTGGGTAATACGCAACCGCTGCCGGCGATGGCAACGCGCACAGTAGCGCCCGTCATTGTCCGTGCTCCCGATATTTGCCCAAGGCCAGCGAAGTGTTGAGGCCGCCAAAACCGAAGGAGTTGCTCAAGGCAAAATCCACCCGGCGGCTGACCGCTTGTCCGGCGCAATAGTCCAGGTCGCATTGCTCATCGACCTCATGCAGGTTCACTGTCGGCGTGACCAGATCGTTCAGGCACGCCAGCGCGGTGACCATGCATTCGGGTGCGCCAGCAGCGGCAATCAAATGCCCGAACTGCGACTTGTTGGCGCTGATGGCCAGTGACCGGTAGTGCTTGTGCTCGGCGAACACACTTTTGATCGCCAGGGTTTCGGCGACGTCATTGAGCGGCGTCGAGGTGCCGTGGGCGTTGATCAGATCGATCTGTTGCGCACGCAGGCCAGCGTCGTCCAGCGCGGCTTGCATCGCCAGCGCCGCGCCCCGACCTTCGGGTTGCGGGGCGGTGACTTTGTAGGCGTCCAGGCTGCTGCCGAAACCGAGCACTTCGGCATACGGCGTCGCTCCTCGTGCCAACGCATGCTCAAGGCTTTCCAGTACCAAGAAACCACCGCCCTCGCCGGCAATCAGGCCACTGCGATCACGGTCGAATGGCCGGCACAAATCGACACCCCAGCGCTGTTCGCTCGATGCCGCGCCGAGCAGGTACAGCGCGGCCATGGTGTCGAGGTTCAGCACCGAATCGGCGCCGCCGGCAATCGCCACGTTCACTTCACCGCGACGAATCATCTGAAAAGCATTGCCGATGGCCTGGGAGGCTCCGGCGCAGGCGCTACTGATATTGATCACCGGGCCTTCGCAACCCAAACCGTCGGCAATCACCCGAGCCAGTCGATCATTGCTCTGACGCAGCGAGCCCTCGGTACTGACCTGCCCGGCGCGGGGCATCAGGTGTTGCCAGCCCGGGGTGCAGCCATCCGGTGCCTGGGTCAACAGCATGTCGGCCAGCATGTGTTGGGGCGCGCCCGAAGCGCAGAGCACGGCGGCTTCACGTAGCTGTTCAGGAGCAAGTCCGCTGTCTTTCACCGCTTGGGTGGCGGCCACCCAGCCAAAACGGCTGCGTTTTTCCAATGCAACGGTCCAGGCCGGGTGGTCCTGCAGGGCCTCAGGCAACAGGCTCATATCCACGGCCGCGGCGTAGCGCACCGGGAACGTGCCGTCTTCCACCCCGTCGGGCTGCCATGGACGCACGCAATGTTCGGCGCCAAGCATTTTTTCCCAGAGGGTCTGCCATTCGAAACCGAACCCGGTCACGGCGCCCATGCCGGTAATCACAATCCGTGTCGCACTCATGTGTGCTTCTCCATGGTTTCACTGGCCAGCAGCAAGGCTCCCCAATGACCGGCGCGGCTATGGCTGACCAAAAGCGTATAGCCCGGTGTCGCCGAAGCGTTGTGGGTAAGGTGCAAGGCCAGCGCGATTTCGGTCAGCAAGGCGCTGGCGCCAAGATCGCCGGTCATGGCATGAGTGCTGCGAACGTCCTGCGGTCGGTCGGCGAACAGGCTCATCAGTTGCGCATCCTCGGGGTTGGCGACGATTTGCTGGACGTCACCGAGGCACAGTTTTTCCAGGCTCAGTGCCTGGTCGATCACCCGCCGGGCAACCGCTACGCCCCGTTGCGGATCAGCGCTGTAACCCCGGGCGAACCCGGCAATGCGCAAGGCCTTCGGGTTGGTGCGCGAAGGCGTCGAGCCGAGCAGCAGTGCCGCGGCGCCTTCGCCATAAGTCGGCTCGTCTGCCTGATAGGGTTCACGCAGATACAGGGCGGGCGTCAGGTTCGGACTGCTGCTGACCACCAGCGCCGCTTCGGCACGTTGCTCGACAATTTGCTGGCAGGCTTCGATCAAGGCATCGAGCCCGGCGTTTTCCTGGGAACAGAACCCACCCATCGGCCCGTGGCATTGCAACGCTTCGGCCACGTAGGCCATCACGCTGCTGTTGAGCAGCGTCAGGGCATGCAGCGGCGGTGTATTGGCCAACAGTTGCGCCAGTGGCTTTTGCGGTTGCTCGCCGATCGCTTGCACCGCGTCCCAGCAAGGGCTTGGCGCGTCGACTTCTGGAATGGCCGCCGTCAGGGCAATCCGTGCCGGAGGCAGTTGCAGGGCCGCCAGCGCGGGCGCCAGGCGCGCCGTGCAATGCAAAAGCCGCAGGCCTTGAGGTTCGACGCTACGCTGGATTTTGCGGTCGAACAGATCGCTGGCCAGACGCGGTGTCGGCAGCGGGTATGCCCGTCGCGTCGCGTCAAATGCCAGCGGTTGCGGCGAAGGTGGCGTTCCGAGCAGGTCGGCACATTCGCTGCCGGCGGCGTTCAGCACGGCGGCAGAATGGATGAAAACGGCAATGCTCATGTCATGCCCTCCCCAGAACCAGCGAGCTGTTAACACCGCCGAACCCGAACGAATTGGACATCACCACATTGATCGACTGACGCACCGGCTCGCTGAGAAACTTCAGAGAGGGGTATTCGGCGCGGTCGTGATCGTAGTTCAAGGTCGGCAACAGCACGCCGTCCCGCAGGCTGATCAATGACAGCACCGCTTCAATCGCGCCGCTGCCCGCCAGGGAATGACCGATGGCCGATTTGTTGGCAGTGAACGTCACATGTTCCTGGCACTCGCCGAACACCCGCTGCAAGGCCAAAGCCTCGCAGCTGTCGTTGGCCTGGGTAGACGTGCCATGGGTGTTGACGTGTTGCACGGCGCTGCTGAGCAGCCCGGCGTCTTCGATTGCAGCTTCCATGCATTCCTCGTATTTGCTGCCGTCCCGGCTGCTGGAGGTCATTTTTTGTGCCTCGCACATATTCGCGTAACCCAGCACGCGCCCCAACGGCGCGGCTTTGCGACGTTGCGCATGCTCGGCGGATTCGAGAATGATCATGGCCGCGCCCTCGCTGATCACGAAGCCACAGCGGTCCGGCATGAACGGTCGACTCTGCTCGCTTGCCGGCAGGTCGGCCTGACACAGCGCGCCCAGGCTGTTGAACATGTAGTACGGCAACTCGTTGGCCATCAGTTCGACGGCACCGCAAATGGCCAGGTCGATTTCACCGCGCTCGATCGCGCGGTAGGCGCTGCCGATCGCCATGGTGCCGGCGGCGCAGGCATCGGAGTGGGTCGAAATGTGATCGCGGATACCGAGCATCTCGGCCAGGTGCTGGGTCTGCTGATCGACCCGGCGCCCGAAGACCGCGCTCGACGCCGCCGGGTTATCCAGCAGTTGATCCAGATCGACACGCCCGGACTCATCCATGCAGCGACTGGCCCGGTGCAGATCGTGACTGTCCGCGCAGTACTTGTTGGCCCCCAGGAACAATCCGCTGCGGGTGTGAGCAAAGGCTGTCGGGGTCAGACCGGCATGCTGAATGGCTTGTCGAGCGACGAACTCGGCCAGCACACTTTGCCGTGGATGCAGCGCAGCATTGCCGCCGAAACCCGCGGCGATCTGCTGCCACTGGCCGTCATCGATAAACCCGGCAGCGCTGTTGTTGAAGCCCAGCGCCTTGAACCGTGGATGTTCGCGAACACAGGACTGCTTCTGGCAGATCCGCTCGAACAACGTGGCGGCGTCCAGTGCCATGGGCGCCACCAGACCGAATCCGGTCACATAGACTTCTCGTGCCCGCATGAGAACTCCTACACCGTCTCTTTGACGTGAGTGGCCACAAATTGCTCCACCAGTTGGCGTGAAACCTCGTCGCCGTCGGCCGGCACCAGCCGCGCACTGCACGCGTCACAGACCACTTGCTGACGTTCGTTCAGCACGGCTTTTTGAGCGCCGCAATCGGGGCAGTTCTGCGGCAGATAGTTGAAGAGGTTGCGGCACTGTTGCGCCCAGTTGCGCACGGTGGTGGCGGCAAATACCTGCGCCGGTTGCATGCCGGACTGGAGTTGATCCGGGGAGTAGGCGCTGAGGCTCTGTTCAAGCAAGGCCTTGCCGTTTTCAGTGATGCGACCGCTGGCCAGGAACTCGCCGGCGTCGCCGCAGACAGCGACGGCGTGATCGAGCACGCTGGTTTTGGGCAAGGTGCAGCCATACTGACGGCCCAGTTGAAAGCTCAGGTCGACGATGTCCAGCGAATCGGCGCTGAGATCCTCGACGATACTGCTGTTCTCATCGATATCATCGACGCTCATCACCAACAGTTGCGCGAGGATCTCGCGGGTGCTGACAATGACGTTTTCCAACTCCAATGGATTGTTCATCTCTATCTCCCTATATCGTGATTGCTTCATGAATTCCGTATGTGAGAAGTAACTTTTCCCACAGCAACTTCTGACGCGGCGGAAATCTAAACTCTGCCCTTAAGGGGAGAGTCAACGAACTATTCAAAGTTTTTTAACCACTTGAGACAGACGTCCTAACAGGCCTGCGCACCGCACTCGATTGGTGCGAAGCCCCATGCCTGTCGACTTATTTACTTAACAAAGGCTGCGTATGGTGGGGTGCACACTGTATCGCCGGCTAAATAGAGAGGGGCTCGAAAGTATTAACTTCTGGCTGACAGCACAGACGTACCAATAATAAAAACCGGATAAGAAAACAGTTATAACTTCATAACTTTCAACCTAGCCCTTAGATATGCGTATTGAGGATTTAGAAGCCGACCAGGCAAATCGGCACAGCGCTTCTGGGTAACTGAGTGTCGAGCACAGACAACTGACCGAGTGCGGGGCGCTATAGGGTGCGGCTTCAGTTCTCTAATCCACTGCCCCGGAGTCCACATGACCGCACCTATTACCGTTCTTCGCGATACTCATCCGCTGCCGGTGCTCGACGCCTGCAAATGGGAAAAACTCGAAGGCGACCCGCACACCGTCAACCTCAACGCCTACACCAGCGAAGACGGCAGCAAGATCATGGGCACCTGGATCTGCACGCCGGGCAAGTGGTATGTGGAATACGTGAAGTGGGAATACTGCGATTTCCGCGAGGGGTATTGCATCATCACCCCGGAAGGCAAAGAGCCGATCCATCTGCGTGCTGGTGATATTTTCGTCATTGAGCCGGGGATGAAAGGCACGTGGGAAGTGGTTGAAACCGTGCGCAAGTATTTCGTGTTTGCCTGATACAAAAAACCGGGAGACCACCCGACGTGGTCTCCCGGTAAATACGCATTCCTTGTGGCGAGGGAGCTTGCTCCCGCTCGGTTGCAAAGCAGCCGTAAAATCAGCAACTGCGTTTTATCTAACGCACCTCGTTCACGGGCATCAGGTCTGCTTCGCGAACCAGCGGGAGCACGCTCCCTCGCCACAAAAGCCTTTAATCACACTCCCCGGAAAACTTCTTACTGGGGTTTGCGATAGCTGTTGATGATCGCCGAGAAGTCCTTGCCACCCTCCCCACGCTGGCTCATCGCCTGATACAACTGCTGGGCCACCGCGCCGAGCACCACCGGTTGGTGCGCCTGACGTGCCGCCTCAGTGGCCAGCCCCAGATCCTTGAGCATCAGTTCGGCACCGAAACCACCGGTATAACCGCGCGAGGCCGGTGCCGTTTCGACGATGCCGGGCCACGGGTTGTACATCTCCGAACTCCAGCAACGCCCGGTGGAACTGTTGATGATTCCCGCCAGCACGGTGGTGTCGATGCCGAGGGCATCGCCCAGCGCCATGGCTTCACTGACGCCGACCATGGAAATCGCCAGCAGCAGGTTGTTGCAGATCTTGGCGATTTGCCCGGTGCCGACTTCACCGCAATGAACGATGTTGCGGCCCATCTGCGCCAGCACCGGTTGCAGGGTCGCAAACAGTTCAGGCGTGGCGCCGACCATGAAAGTCAGCGTCCCGGCCGCCGCACCGCCCGTACCGCCAGAGACTGGCGCATCGGCCATGGCCACGCCATGCTTGGCCGCAGCGGCTGCCACATCGCGCGCAGTCTGCGGATCGATGGTGCTGCAATCCACGGCTGGCACGCCTTTGCCGATACCGGCGAGCACGCCGTCCTCACCCAGCCAGACACTGCGTACATGCACAGCGGCGGGCAGCATGGTGATCACCAGTTCCGCGCCTTGTGCCGCTTCACGGGCCGAAGCGCTGATGCTGCCGCCCAGTTGTTCCAGCTCCGCCAGAACGGTTTTGTTCAGGTCCACCAGGCTCAGTGCGTGGCCGGCCTTGATCAGGTTGCGCGCCATCGGCGCGCCCATGTTGCCGAGACCGATAAAAGCGATTTTCATGTCCCGCTCCTTAACGCAAGTTGATGGTGGTGTTCACACCGTCGTTGACGCTGTCGTCATCGAACCAGCGACTGGTGACCGTCTTGGTCTGAGTGTAGAACTGCACCACTTGCTTGCCATACGGACCGAGGTCGCCCAGTTTGGAGCCGCGCGAACCGGTGAAGCTGAAGAACGGGACCGGCACTGGAATCGGGATGTTGATGCCGACCTGGCCAACGTCGATTTCGGTCTGGAATTTGCGCGCGGCCGCACCGCTTTGGGTGAACAGGCCGGTGCCGTTGCCGAACGGGTTGGCGTTGACCAGTGCGATGGCCTCATCGAGGGTATCGACTTCCAGGACCACCAGCACCGGGCCGAAGATTTCCTGGGTGTAGATTTGCATCTCGGGGGTCACGCCGGAGAACAGGGTCGGGCCGACAAAGTTGCCCTTCTCGAAGCCTGGAACGGTGACGTCGCGACCATCCAGCTCCAGCTTGGCGCCTTCCTTGATGCCGCTCTCGATCAGGTCGAGAATCCGCTGTTTGGCTTTTTTCGAGATCACCGGGCCAACGTCAGTGCCCGGCTCGCTGCCGGCATTCACGGTGAGTTTTTGCGCCAGCGCTTTCAGGTCCGGCAACCATTGTTTGGCCGCGCCCACCAGCACCACCACGGACGTGGCCATGCAACGTTGGCCCGCTGCGCCGAAACCGGCGCCGACCAGCGCATTCAGTGCTTGTACGCGATTGGCATCCGGCAGAACCACGGCGTGGTTTTTCGCGCCCATCATCGATTGCACACGCTTGCCGTGTTTACCGGCCAGGTCGTAGACGTGAGTACCGACCGCAGTCGAACCGACGAAGGAAACAGCCTTGATGTCTTTGTGGGTGCAGAGCGCGTCCACCACGTCCTTGCCGCCATGCACCACGTTGAGCACACCCGCCGGAACACCGGCCTCGATCGCCAGTTCCACCAGCAGCATGGTCGACATCGGGTCCTGTTCGGACGGCTTGAGCACGAAGGTGTTGCCGCAGGCGATGGCCATCGGGAACATCCACAGCGGAATCATCGCGGGGAAGTTGAACGGGGTGATGCCGGCGCAAACGCCGATGGGCTGACGCAGGGTGTAAGTATCGACGCCGCCGGCGACGTTTTCGGCGAACTCACCCATTTGCAGGGTGCCGATGGAGCAAGCGTGTTCGACCACTTCCAGACCGCGGAAGATGTCGCCCTCAGCGTCGGCGATGGTTTTGCCCTGCTCGTTGCTGAGCACCACGGCGATGCGCTTGGAGTGTTCGCGAATCAACGCCTGGAGCTTGAGCATGATGCGCATCCGCGCGCCGATCGGCGTCAGCTTCCAGGTCTGGAAGGCGCGATGGGCAGCACTGATCGCGGCGTCCACTTCCTGCGCGGTGGCGAACGGAACCTTGGCCAGCACTTGCTGGGTGGCCGGGTTGACGATGTCGTGCCACTCGGTGGTCTGGGACTCGACCCACTCGCCGTCGATCAACAGCTTGACCGTTTGCACAGTGGTTTCGTTTGGCGTGAGCGATGCGTTCATGTTGGGTCTCCGGGACGTTGTTGTTATCTAGAGAACTATCTTGAGAGCCAAGGCGAGATAGCAGCCTTGAGATGAGGCGTGTGTCGCGAATTGGTTGTCGGACTGTTTTTGGAGTATAGATGTGCAAACTTCTAATAAGAACGCACATAAAAGCCGGTCCATCATGCAAAAAAACATCACGTCGTTAGGCTCATTGAACTGGGATGACCTCAAGTTTTTCCTCGAAGTCGCCCGCACCCGCAAGGCCAGCACGGCGGCCAAGCGCCTGGCGGTGGACTACACCACCGTGTCGCGGCGCATCAGTTCATTGGAAGCGGCATTGGGTACATTGCTGTTCGAGAAGTCCCGGACCAGCGGTTTTGTCCTGACCACCGAAGGTCAGAGATTGCTCGGTTACGCGGAATCGATTGAAAGCACGCTGCACATGGCCTGCGAACAGGTTTCAGGCTCCGGCGTGGCGCTGTCCGGGCATGTGCGCATGGGTTGCACCGAAGGCTTCGGCAGTTTTTTCATCACCCCGCAGCTGAGCCATTTTGTCGACGCCTACCCGGCGATCTCGGTGGACATCCTGCCGCTGCCGCACTTCATCAGCCTGTCCAAGCGCGAGGCGGACATCGTCATCGCCCTGGAGCGCCCGGAACATGGCCCTTACGTCTGCTGCAAACTCTGCGACTACAAACTGCAGCTTTATGCGACGCAGGATTATCTGGACAAGCACCCGCCGATCCGCCGCCCGGCAGATTTGGGCAAGCATTCATTCATCAGTTATGTCGACGATCTGGCGTTTAGCTCGGAGCTGTTGTACCTGGCGAATGTGTTGCCCGGCGCCAGCGCCAACTTGCGCAGCACCAGCGTGATCGCACAATTCGTGGCGGCGCAGCAAGGACGGTCATTGGCGATTCTGCCGTGCTTCCTCGCGGCGCAGGACTCGCGCTTGCTTCCGGTGTTGCCGGAAGAGATCAACATCACGCGGCAGTTCTGGATGTACTGCCGGGAGGATCTGAGGAAGCTCAAGCGGATCACCCTGTTGTGGGATTACATCCGTTCGGTCACCGAGCAGAATCAGAGTCTGTTGATGGGCGAAAGCCGGGAGATGTTGTTCGCTGACTAATCGGCGCTCACCACGATCGATACCCGGCGGTTTTCGGTGCGGCCAGAGGCGGTGTCGTTCGACGTCACCGGCTGACTGCTGCCAAGACCGCGCAGTTGGATGTTTTCTTCTTTCATGCCCACCGTGGTCAGCACTTTGCCGACGCTTTTCGCGCGACGCAGGGAAAGTTGTTCGTTGTAGGACTCTTTGCCCGAGGCATCCGTGTGACCGTCGACCCGCACTCGCTCGATGCCGACACCCAGCAAGGCCTTGCCGATCTGTTGGACGATCCCGGTACTGGCGGCGTTCAGGCTGTCATCGTCACTGCCAAACAGCACTTTGCCGGATAGACCGAACGCCCAGCCCTCATCGGTCAGCTCGAAGCCTTGCTGTTTGAGTACAGTGATTTGCGCCGGGGTCAGCCCCTTTTGCGGTGCGGTCTGGCACCCGGTCAATGCCAGGACGGCCATGAACAAGGTGATTGCGAAAAATCGCGGGGAACGCTGGGTAATTGAGAACACGGCAATTTAGCTCCTGGTGTGTACGTGGGCGACCGGGTGCTCCGCCCCGGACGTGTGCTGCGCACCTCGGGAAAGGCGCTTGGCCTGGTACATCGCCGCATCGGCGGCATTGAGCAATGCGCCCGGGGTGGCACCATGATCCGGGTACACGGCGATACCGATACTGAGTGAAGTCAGAACCTGGGTATGACCCGGTAACGGGATGGGCTCTTCCATGCTGGCAAGGATCTTGTCAGCGATCCGCTCGGCGTCTTCGGTTTTATGCAGCGGCGTCAGCAACACCGCAAATTCGTCACCGCCCAGCCGCGCCACCAGATCCTCTTCACGCAACTGCGCCCGAACCCTGTTGGCGACGGCAACCAGCACGGCGTCGCCGGCGGCATGACCGAAGCTGTCATTGATTTCCTTGAATCGATCACTGTCGAGAAACAGCACGGCCACGCGCTCATTGAGCTTGTGAGCATTGCGCAGTGCACGCATCAGACGGCCTTCGAAAAACGCCCGGTTTGGCAATCCGGTGAGGCTGTCGTGGCTGGCTTGGTGCGCCAGGGTTTCGTTTTCGCTTTGCAGGTGGGTCTGCCAGGACTCGAGTTCATCAAGCAAGGCATTGAAGTCGTTGCCCAGGTTGTCGAGTTCAGCGATATCGGCGGGTGGCACGCGCCGGTCGAAGGCTCGATCGCTGCGGGCGGCGTGGGCTACGGCGGCCAGGCTTCGCAGAGGCCCCGTGATTCCGCGAAGTTGTCGGCGTGCCAGATAGAGTGCGACCCAGGCGCTGATGGCCGTACACAGAATAATGCCCATCAGGCCGCTGAGCAGAAAACGCATCAAGCTGCCACCGTGACCGGTGAGCTGAATGCTGCCGATTTCCCGACCTTGATGAACGATCGGCATGTCGATGGGTTTTTCCAGAAAGGCTTTGGCGATCTGCAATTCCAGATCAGAGAGCAAGCCGCTTTCCGGTCGCTGCCAACGGGCCAGTAACCGGCCTTTTTCATCCAGCACCCTGGCGTCAGCGACTTCTTCAGTGGAGGCGATCAATGCCAGGGCCTCAGTGGCAGCGGCTTTGTCGTTGAACACCACCGCGGCTTCCACGGTGTAATTGATCGAGCGTGCGATCAGGTGCAGGTTGTGGTCGGCATACACCCGCAACGCCAATACACCCAGCAGTGTCAGCGAGACGCTGGCCATGGCCACGGCGACCAGGGCGACGATCAAATGTCCCCGGCCAATGACCGAGCGCAACGTTGGACGACTACCCGGTTTGAATAGACTCATGGCGCCGCCGGCTTGCGGCGGGACAATTGCAGCACACTGGGGTGAATGCGCACGCCGCTACGGGCGACGGAATCGAGGTTGACCTCGAAAGATACCTGATCATCAGTGACCCTGAGGCAAAACAGACTGCCGACGGTGCATTGATCATCGCTCTCGCTGATGCTCAACACCGGGCGTCCTGTCAGCGAAGCAAAGAGTTGGCGGCGCTCGTCGTCGGTCAATTTGCCGATGTACACCGCATCGCACTCACCGACGATCGACGGATTGTCGGCCAACAGCCGGCGCACATTGACGGGCCGGCCGGTGGCTTGGGTTGTGCCCTTGACCAGGTCGTCGGTGTATTCGGTGGGGCCGACCACGCACAGCCGCAGTTGCGCAGGCTCAACAGGCCAGCGCGCATAACTGAGAATCCCGAGGACAACCTGAGTGACCGATCTGGCACGTTGGTCGGCCATGCTCACCGGGGTTTCCGATTGAGCGAACACGACACCGGTCAGCAAGCAGAGGAGCCCCGCGAGCAGCACTTGCTTGCGGCTAACGACGCGCCCTGTCGTCCAGACAGCCACCTTCATGCGGGGATTCTCTTCGATGTTACGAAATAATGTCGCAACGATAGCATAGCGTTTACCCCCCAGCGAGGCGGTGCACTACGGCACTTCGGACAGTTTCCGGCGTACACGCCAGCCTATCGATGGCTCGGCTCAACCCCATCGTCCAACTCCAGCATCAACCCGCTCAAGCGCTTGACCTTGCGCCGCACGGCCTCCTCAAACACTCCGGCCCGTGGCTCGATCAAGGTGAACCAGTTCTTGGCCCGGGTGATCCCGGTGTAGATCAACTCCTTGGTCAGTACAGGGTTCAGCGCATCCGGCAGAATCAACGCCGTATGGGCAAACTCCGAGCCCTGGGATTTGTGTACGGTCATGGCATAAACCGTCTCGACATCGTTGAGTCGACTCGGTAGAACAAATCGCACGCCACCCTGGCCATCATTGCGCGGGAACGCCACACGCAGTACGTGCTTGCCAGCCTCAGGCCCATCACGTTCCGGCAGTTTGAGGGCAATACCGATATCACCGTTCATCAACCCCAGGCCATAGTCATTACGCGTCATCAATACCGGTCGACCTTCGTACCACTGCTGGTCGCTGTCGATCACTCGAGCCTTGAGCAGCGCGGCGGTTACACGTTGATTCAATCCCTCCACGCCCCATGGCCCTTTGCGTACCGCGCACAACAACTGGAAGGCGTCGAAAGCTTGCAATACCTGACGCGCCCAATCGGTCCAGCGGGAGTCTTCGAGCAGGCTGTCGAGCGGTGGCCGCTGGCTGCGAAGCACACTCAGGTAGTGGCGATAACCTTGCGGTCCGTCGCCATGGCCTTCGAGCAGCAAGTGTTCCAGCGCCCGGTCGTGCTCACCTTTGAGGGGCAGGGAAAACACGTCGGCGTGACTTCGAGCAGCCAGCAACGTGCGGGCTTCCTCCGGTTGCTGCTGATTGACCCATCGCGCCAACTGGCCAATGCCGCTGCCTTCACCGAAGCGGCGCGAGTGACGCAGCATCACCACTTGCTGGGCCAGGGGGTGAGTCGCGTCAGTGTCTTCCTGCAAACCGCTGGCCAGCAGGCTTTCACCACTGACCGTCTCCAGCCACTGGCGCGTCTGCGGGCTGTACCAACCGGCCTCGGCGTCGCGGCACAAATCACCGAGCACGGCGCCGGCCTCCACCGATGCCAGTTGGTCCTTGTCACCGAGCAACACCAGCCGGGCATGGGCCGGCATCGCGTCGAGCAAGTTCGCCATCATCTCCAGGTCAATCATCGAGGCTTCGTCCACCACCAGCACATCCAGCGGCAAGCGATTACCGGCATGGTGACGGAAGTGCCGGGTACCGGGGCGACTGCCAAGCAGGCGGTGCACGGTAGTCACGTCAGAGGGGATCTTGTTTCTTACGTTTTCATCGACTTCCAGCGTCCGGACTTGCTGGCTGATGGATTCTGTCAGCCGTGCCGCCGCTTTACCGGTGGGTGCGGCAAGGCGGATTCGCAACGGTTTGCCGGCCTCCACCGCTGGCGCCTGGAGCAATGCCAGCAACCGCACGACCGTGGTGGTTTTACCGGTCCCCGGGCCGCCGGTGACGATACTGAACGCACTGCGGGTAGCCAGGGCACAGGCGAGTTTCTGCCAATCGATCACTTCGCCGGGCCTGGCTGGACCGAATAAACCAGTGAGTCGCTGGGGCAAGTCATTCGGCGTTGTTTCGTGTTCAGCCAGGCGCAGGCGAAGGGCGTTGTCGATGCGTCTTTCGTAAACCCAGTAGCGACGCAGGTACAGGCGCTTGCCCGACAACACCAAGGGCCGTGATTGCGCAGCATCACGACCATCGACCGCCAGAGCCACCAGACGGCTGGACGCCAGGACCTTGCACCAATGGGCGCCATCCAGCGCCTCAAGCAGTTGCGACGGCAACAGCATCGCACCACTTTGCAGATCGCCTTCGGGTGGCAGCGACAGGGCAAAATCCGGCTCTTTGAGCGTCTCGAACAGGTCCAGGCAGACATGGCCGTGACCCAGTTGGTGGCTGGTCAATGCGGCGGCAAGCAACACCAACGGATCGTCGTCGGGGGCAAGCTCGTGGAGGAAGGCCACGAAGGCTTTGTCCAGCGCCCGCAGCCAGCCGCGTTCGACCCAGCGCGAGAGTAAAAGCAACAAGTCATCGGCACGACTCAGGGGTGCCAGATCCGCCATGGTTTCGGCTGCCAATGACGTGGGCAGCAAATCGGCGAAGGTGCGGCTCATAACAATACTCCCTGTTCCCAGGCGGGTTCGGCCTTGGGTTCTGGCTTGCCCTGGAAGAGTCGATCCAGACGCTCGATCAGCTCTCTGGGCGGACGGGAGAAATAGACGCCCTGGGTGGATGCCCGTGTGCCGCGCAAGAACAAATACAGAGCGCCACCGACATGCCGGTCGTAATCGTAGTCGGCAAGCCGCGCCTTGAGCTGGCGATGCAGGGCCAGCAGGTACAACACGTATTGCAGGTCGTAACGATTGTCGAGAATCGACTGCTCCATGGCCTGCTCGGTGTACGCCGCGTCATCAGGGCCCAGCCAGTTGGATTTGTAGTCGGCAACGTAATATCGGCCGTCGTGTTCGAACGTCAAGTCGATGAAACCCTTGAACATGCCGTTGAGCGAGACCGGTTCAGCGGCGACCCGGGCGACGCCGTTGTGGGTGTATTGGCGCACCAGTTCATCGAGCTTGAGCACGTCGACTTTATGGCTGGCGAACCAGAATTCCATCTCGACGCGGTATTGAGTGAGCTGCTCGAACACGACCGGAGGCTGCCCCCCGCCGAGGTGCAACGAAGACTTGAGCAAGTGCTGCAACCAATCACTCAGCGTGGTGATCCAGCCTTCCCAGCCTCGGCGGTTGCAGCGGCGGGCAATGGCATCTTCCACGACTTGTGGTGCAGCAGAAAAACCTTCATCACCGGCCCACTCCAGCAAACCATGGAGAAAGGTGCCGGGGTTGGGGCCGCGGGGGAACCGATGGATATCGGCACCACCGACGGCCACTTCTCGTGGCGCCTGCGGATCGAGACGTTCATCGTCAAAGAGCTTTTGCGCCTGCGGATTCTCCGGGGCCTCGTCACTGCCCACGCTCAGACTGTCGCCGATACGCAAAGCGCTGTACGAAGCAATCCACCAGTTTTCACTGGCCTTGCGCTTGGGTATCAGCGGCGCAAGCAACGTCGCGTCATTGCGTGGCGGATAATAATGCTCGGCCGTCGCTGGCGGCATATCACCGTACAGAAGCGCCGGGCAGTCCTGCTGGAGGTCTTCGAGCCAGCGTTTCAAACCTGCGGACTCGGCCAGAGGGGCACCACCGCCGAGCAAGTAACCCAATGCAGAAAGGTGCAGCACCGAGCTGTTGTTATTGCCGCGCTTGAGATCGGTCACACCCAGCCAGCAGGCATGTTGCGCCCGGGTCAGGGCGACATAGAGCAAACGCAGATCCTCCGCCAGACGTTCATCATCGGCCAGGGCGATCAACTCCGCAGTCGGTTTTAAAGTCACCTGCGCCTTGCCGTTTGAATCGTGGTAATGCAGCGGCAAACGGCTGCCATCCACCGGTTTTGCCGAGCAAATGAACGGCAGAAACACCAAGGGATACTCAAGGCCCTTGGACTTGTGAATGGTCACGACTTTAACCAGTTGCTCGTCGCTTTCCAGACGCAGGATCTGTTCTTCGCCGGCCTGACCGGACAACGCCAGATGCTCGGACAAATGACGAATCAGCGCTTGCTCGCCATCAAGCTCCGCAGCGGCTTGTTGCAACAACTCGGACAGGTGCAGCAAGTTAGTCAGTACCCGTTCACCGTCGCTGCGGGCGATCAACGATCGAGGCAACTGGAAGTCATGCAGCAAGCGCCGCAACATGGGCAGCACGCCTTGCTTGCGCCACAGCTCGCGATAACCGCGGAACTGCATGACCCGCGCTTCCCAGGCCAGTTCGTCCTGATTCAGCCGCTCCAGTTCCGCCAGGGAAAGGTTCAGCGTGATGCTGGCCAATGCGGCTCGCAGCGGTCGCTCGACATCCGGCTCGGCACAGGCTTTGAGCCAGGTCAGCAGGTCGTGGGCTTCTTGAGCGGCGAACACCGAATCCTTGTCCGACAGATAAACGCTGCGCACCCCGCGTGCAGACAGTTCGCCCCGCACGGCCTGGGCCTCTTTGCCGTCGCGAACCAGAATCGCGATGTCTGCGGGTAGCAGGCTCCGGAAGTCCATGTCCTTCTCAATGAAACCTGCACGACCTTCCTGGCCACCATTAAGTAACGCGGTGATTTCACTGGCGCACGCGGCGGCGAGTTTTTGTCGGTATTCCACGCCGGACAGCGGCTGATCGGCGGACAGGTGCCAGATGTTCAGAGCCGGCACGAGCTGGCCATCGATGTGCAGAACTTCTTTGCGCCCTTGGGACTCGACGGGCAGGAACGGTACCGGGTTCTCACCGTTCTTTTCACGAAACAGAAACGCGCCGCGCCCCAGCTCACGAGACTCCGCGCGCTCGAACACATGGTTCACCGCATTGACCATGCCATGGCTGGAACGGAAATTCGTACCCAGGGTATGCAGACGGCCGGCGGTGGCCTGGCGGGCTCGCAAGTAGGTGTAGATGTCGGCGCCACGAAAGGCGTAGATCGCTTGCTTGGGATCGCCGATCAGAAACAGGCCGCCTTCAGGGTTGTTGTCTTCGATGCGATAGATGCTTTCGAAAATCCGGTACTGCACCGGGTCGGTGTCCTGGAACTCATCGATCAGCGCCACCGGAAACTGTTCGCGGATCAAGGTCGCCAGGCGTTCACCACCCTCGGATTGCAACGCCGCATCGAGGCGCAGCAACATGTCGTCGAAACCCATTTCCGCGCGGCGGCGTTTTTCTTCTTCGAACCGTGCCCCGACCCATTGCGCAGCATGTTGCAGAACGGCCGCGTCGGGGGTTGGCAAGCCGTCGAGGCTGGCCTTGAGCCCGGGCATGGCGTCCAGCCCCGGATGACTGGGGGCGTCGCCTTTCCAGGCTTCGGCCATGCCGTCAGGCGTCAGGCGAGTGAAGCCCGTGCCGATATCCAGTTGCTCAAGGGATTCATCTTCAGCCCATGCTTTTAACTTTTCGAACCAGGGTTCGAAATAACGTGCCTGCATCTTTCGACCATCGACACTTTTGCTCGCAACACCTTGGTGACAGATGGCAAGCAGTTCGTCCGCCCATTGGCGCCAGGGCATCTTGAGTTCGAGCAAGGCCAGTCGCCGTTCCTGCAAGCACTCGGCGATCAGCTCGGCAGGCTCCTTGCCTTCAGTGCTGTCACGCTCACTGGCGAATAAACTACGTACTCGCGGTAATAACGCCGCTGGCCCTCCCCAATTACCCCGCACCCAGTTCAGCGCATCACCTTGCATCGGATAGCAGAACAGCCGCCAGTAATCACGCAGGACTTCACCCAGCAAGTCGCTGTGATCGGTTTCCAGGGTCTGGGTAAACAGGCTGCCACTGTCAAACGCGTGCTCACGCAACATGCGCTGGCACCAACTGTGAATGGTCGAGACGGCGGCTTCATCCATCCACTGCGCGGCAATGTCCAGACGGTTTGCACAGCCGGACCACTGTTCCGGGAGGTACTGGTCACGCAACTCCGCGATGAGGCTATCGGGTGCCTGGGTCTCGTCCCGAAAGTATCGGGCCGCTTCGGCCAGTCGGGTACGTATACGTTCGCGCAACTCTTTAGTCGCGGCATCAGTGAACGTGACCACGAGGATTTGCGGCGGCAAGAGTTCACGCCCAAACCCACTCGATTCGCCACCGTGACCAAGGACCAGACGCAAGTACAGCGCAGAAATGGTGAATGTCTTGCCGGTACCGGCGCTGGCTTCGATCAGTTGGCTGCCGCTCAGGGGAAAAGCCAGGGCCAGCGGTGTTTTCGTGGTCATGAGCGCGCCTCCTCGCTGGTCAATGAACGCCAGGGGGCTTCAAGCATCGGTTTGTACAAAGCGTTGCACCAATCGGGGAAAGTCTCCTCGGCGGTCAGCGCGTCGTAATCAGGGAACTGTCGTGCGAGTGCCGGACTTTCGCGGCGTTCGCCGTCGGTGGTTTGACCGTCGCCTTCATAGGCCTTGCGAGCAGCGGTGTCGGCTTTGGCCGGGTCAGTTTGAGAGAGCCACGCGAAGGCGGTTTTCACGGCAATCGGCAGGGGTTGGCGCATGCCGGTTTGCCATGCTTGCAACAGGTTACTCAAGGCATGACGTGCAGCGCCCTGCTCCAAAGGGGCCAGTAGCAGACTGTCGTCACTGGCGACCAGCGCGGTGGTCATCGACATGCCGCTGGCGCAAGCGACCAGGTGATTGACCCAAGGTCGCGTCAGCCGATGCCACTTGCGGGTCTTGATCGAACCAATGCTGTTGGGAATCGTGGTAATCGACAACAGGCCACCATCCGCACGCTGGTGCAGGCCACTGAGCCAGCCTTCCAGGCGCAGGCCTTCCAGTTCCAGATTCACAGGCAACGCACTAGTCAGCGGCGTTGGCCACAACGTAAGGAGTTGTTGATAACGCTGCAACAGATCCGGCAGCGGTTCGATCAACTCTCGCTGCAGGCATTCGCCGAAACCGGCCATGGGCAAGAGCCCACTGTTTTGCAAACGTTTAGCACGGGCCTCAAGCGCATGATCGACGTGATCCAGTTGCCCGAGCGCCGCTTCGAGCAAACTGTCACTGAGGCTATAGCGTTGGAGAGCGTCGAGTACGAAGGGCTCTTCGTCGGCCAAGGGGGCTTCAGCCGCTTCGAAGAACACCTTGAGTCGCTGACTGAAAAAATGTCGCACGGGATTGCGCAGGAAATCCTGCAATTGACCGAGGCTCAGCGGCTCTTCCTGAACATAGGCATCAAGGGGCTTGATGTCCGTTGCCTGTTCACTGGCTTGATGAAGCACCTGCCACTCGCTTGCGAAACTGAACAGGTCATTACCTTCATGAAAATAGCGTGCGCTGAAGGGTTGCAGCGGGTGCTCCTGAGTCACCGATTCCAGCAGCTTTTCACTGTCGACCTGTAATCGCCAACCACCGGCAAGATGATCGCGCAGTTGACCAATCAGTACCGAGGCTGGGCGCTCGCTATTGTCCCGAATACTACGGCCGACCCAACTGATATAGAGTTGGTCACGTGCCGACAACAGGGCTTCCAACAAGAGATAGCGATCATCCTCGCGCCGGGAACGATCACCCGGGCGGTAATCGCTGCCCATGAGATCAAAGTCCAGCGGCGGTTGTGCACGCGGGTAATCTCCGTCATTCATCCCGAGCAAACAGACGAGTTTGAAGGGGATCGCCCGCATCGGCATCAAGGTGCAGAAGTTGACGGCTCCGGCCAGAAAACGCTGGGACAGCCGGCCCTGGTCGAGGCCTGCCAGCCAGGCTTCACGGACCACGGTCAAGGGCAGCTCATCATGCAAGCCCACTGATTCGCAGGTCTCGAGCCAGGTTTCCCGCAGTTCTTCGAGTTGACCCAGCAAGTAGTCGTCATGTTCATTGCTGGCCTGGAAGAACAACTGCACCAAAGCTTGCATCCTGACGCCCCATTGCTTAGGCGGTGCAGGTTGAGTCAGTTCCTGATGGGCAATCTCCAACGCGTCCAGCAGTGCAACCAAAGGACCGATGAGCGCAGCATCCAGACCGCCAATCTCGTCGTAAGGCTCAATGCCTTCGCAAGCAGCGGCGCTGCCGACGGCATAACCAAGCAGCATCCGGCGCAGGCCAAAACGCCAACTGTTTTGCTCCAGTTCTTGAGGCAAACCCAGACCCGCGCGCTGCTCGGCATTCATCCCCCAGCGAATACCAGCGCCTTCGATCCAGCGATGCAGGGTGGGCAGGTCACGTTCCTCGACACCGAAGCGAGCGCGCAGTGCAGGAACATCCAGCAAATCGAGGATCTCACTGACGGGGAAACGGCTGTCGGGCAGTTTGAGTAGATGCTCGACAGCAATCAGCAGCGGATCACGACCGCGCTGGCCTTGATCCGCCAGTGTGAAGGGGATGAAGCGCGGATCGAAGCGATCAAGTTGACCGAAGACTGCACGGATATGCGGAGCGTAGCTGTCGATGTCCGGAACCATCACGATTATGTCGCGAGGCTTCAAGTCTGGATCGGCACTGAAGCGTGCGAGCAACTGATCGTGGAGGATTTCCACTTCGCGCTGGGCGCTATGGGCGATGTGGAAACGAATGGATTCGTCCTGATTGAGATCGACAGGCGGCCAGAGCTCGCGGGTTTCATTCAAGGGGCGCAGTTCAAGGATGTCGTCCTGCAACTGGTTGAGCATGGTCTGTGGCTGGCTATCACTGAACAAGTCGATGCGCCCATCACGGAATGCCGAGCGGTAGCTGTTGGGATCGTCGTAGCTGTCGAGCAGATTGATGTAGTCCCGCCCCTGCTTGCCCCATGCCGCCAATAGCGGGTGAGCATGTTGGTGAAGGGTTTGCGGATCAAGCACGACAGGCATTCCGCTCTTGCGAGCCTGACGCTTGTATTGATGCCGCAGAAGGTCTTTATCGGCGACGATGTCTGCCCAATGATGACGACATGGGTTGTGTACGCAAAGCAGAACCTGGCTGAATCGCGCCAGTCCGGCGAGAGCTTCGAGCGCTTGCGCCGGGAGAGAGGAGATCCCGAAAACGATGACCCGGGAAGGTAATCCGCTGGGGGCCACGTCGAGGCTGTTGATGCGCTCGATGAACCGTTGATGAACACCGGCACGGCTTTGCGCCATGCCTTGCTCACCCACATCCAGCAACAGAGCCCGCCATAACTCTGCCTGCCAGCAGTTGGCTGGGGTCAGGGGCTTGGCTTCGCCTCGGCCGTTTCGCAATTGATGACGACCGTCCGCCCAATCTTCAAGCCAGTCGGCCCGGTATACCTGGTATTGGTCGAACAGATCAGCCAGCCGCTCGGACAGTTGGTAGCGTTTGCGCAGGTCAGTGTCATTGGTAAGGAAGCGTTGCAGCGGTTCGAAGTGCGGTTGATTGATCAACTGGGGAAGCAGACGCATCAGACGCCAGGTGAGTGGAGCTTTATCGAGCAGGGATTTGACCGGAATTTCATCACGACCCAGAACCATGCGATAGAGCTGCCACATGAAGCTGCCTGGGAGTTGAACGTCGATGGCTGCCGCAATGCCGCAGCCACCCATGTCGTCTTCTTCAGGGTCTTCAGCCAGAGCCAGTTTCAGCCACTGGGCGATGCCGTTGCTCTGTACCAGGGCGATTTCATTTTCCAAGGGAGCCAGCGGGTAGCGGCGCATCCAGCTGACCACCAGACTGCGCAACTCGTCCAGGCGATTACCGTGAACCACCATAAAACCAGCACTGAGGGACGTCGCGTCCGGCATAAAGGCTTCCTTGGAAAAATACAAAAGCTAGGGCCGAACCTTAGCATTGTCGGGAGACTGTGACAGCCGGGAGCCGTCCGATGTTGCTGTACGAACTTTCCTGCGGACAAAACAAAACCCCTACCTGCATACGCAGATAGGGGTTTCGGAATTTAATCTTGACGATGACCTACTCTCACATGGGGAAACCCCACACTACCATCGGCGATGCATCGTTTCACTGCTGAGTTCGGGATGGGATCAGGTGGTTCCAATGCTCTATGGTCGTCAAGAAATTCGGTAGCCAGGTCGCTTGCCTTACGGCGCACGCTCCAGCGAATGGGTATGTGATAGATCTCGGTGTTTGTGAACAATCGAACTTTCGGTTCATTTCGTCTTCACACACCGCAATCTGGTGCCCTTTCAGGTCAGCAAATTGCTTGGGTGTTATATGGTCAAGCCTCACGGGCAATTAGTATTGGTTAGCTCAACGCCTCACAGCGCTTACACACCCAACCTATCAACGTCGTAGTCTTCGACGGCCCTTCAGGGGACTCAAGGTCCCAGTGAGATCTCATCTTGAGGCTAGTTTCCCGCTTAGATGCTTTCAGCGGTTATCTATTCCGAACATAGCTACCCGGCAATGCCACTGGCGTGACAACCGGAACACCAGAGGTTCGTCCACTCCGGTCCTCTCGTACTAGGAGCAGCCCCTCTCAAATCTCAAACGTCCACGGCAGATAGGGACCGAACTGTCTCACGACGTTCTAAACCCAGCTCGCGTACCACTTTAAATGGCGAACAGCCATACCCTTGGGACCGGCTTCAGCCCCAGGATGTGATGAGCCGACATCGAGGTGCCAAACACCGCCGTCGATATGAACTCTTGGGCGGTATCAGCCTGTTATCCCCGGAGTACCTTTTATCCGTTGAGCGATGGCCCTTCCATACAGAACCACCGGATCACTAAGACCTACTTTCGTACCTGCTCGACGTGTCTGTCTCGCAGTCAAGCGCGCTTTTGCCTTTATACTCTACGACCGATTTCCGACCGGTCTGAGCGCACCTTCGTACTCCTCCGTTACTCTTTAGGAGGAGACCGCCCCAGTCAAACTACCCACCATACACTGTCCTCGATCCGGATAACGGACCTGAGTTAGAACCTCAAAGTTGCCAGGGTGGTATTTCAAGGTTGGCTCCACGCGAACTGGCGTCCACGCTTCAAAGCCTCCCACCTATCCTACACAAGCAAATTCAAAGTCCAGTGCAAAGCTATAGTAAAGGTTCACGGGGTCTTTCCGTCTAGCCGCGGATACACTGCATCTTCACAGCGATTTCAATTTCACTGAGTCTCGGGTGGAGACAGCGCCGCCATCGTTACGCCATTCGTGCAGGTCGGAACTTACCCGACAAGGAATTTCGCTACCTTAGGACCGTTATAGTTACGGCCGCCGTTTACCGGGGCTTCGATCAAGAGCTTCGCGTTAGCTAACCCCATCAATTAACCTTCCGGCACCGGGCAGGCGTCACACCCTATACGTCCACTTTCGTGTTTGCAGAGTGCTGTGTTTTTAATAAACAGTCGCAGCGGCCTGGTATCTTCGACCGGCATGGGCTTACGCAGTAAATGCTTCACCCTCACCGGCGCACCTTCTCCCGAAGTTACGGTGCCATTTTGCCTAGTTCCTTCACCCGAGTTCTCTCAAGCGCCTTGGTATTCTCTACCCAACCACCTGTGTCGGTTTGGGGTACGGTTCCTGGTTACCTGAAGCTTAGAAGCTTTTCTTGGAAGCATGGCATCAACCACTTCGTGTTCTAAAAGAACACTCGTCATCAGCTCTCGGCCTTAGAATCCCGGATTTACCTAAGATTCCAGCCTACCACCTTAAACTTGGACAACCAACGCCAAGCTGGCCTAGCCTTCTCCGTCCCTCCATCGCAATAACCAGAAGTACAGGAATATTAACCTGTTTTCCATCGACTACGCTTTTCAGCCTCGCCTTAGGGACCGACTAACCCTGCGTCGATTAACGTTGCGCAGGAAACCTTGGTCTTTCGGCGTGGGTGTTTTTCACACCCATTGTCGTTACTCATGTCAGCATTCGCACTTCTGATACCTCCAGCAAGCTTCTCAACTCACCTTCACAGGCTTACAGAACGCTCCTCTACCGCATCACCTAAGTGATACCCGTAGCTTCGGTGTATGGTTTGA
>NZ_CP162801.1:5037500-6530000 GCF_054669175.1 Pseudomonas sp. H3_D04
TCGATTCCGCGCTTCAGTTCACCGGCAGCATCTTCCAGGGTCTTGCCATGCTCTTCACTGATCAACTGGGCGATACGCGCTTCGTTCTGTTCCAGCAGTTGCTTGAAGCGGAACATCACCTGAGCACGTTTGGCCGGCGGCGTGTTACGCCAGGCCGGGAACGCAGCCTTGGCCGAGTCGATGGCTTTCTGAATCGTTTCGCGGCTGGCCAACGGCAGCTTGTGGATGGCTTGGCCGGTGGACGGGTTGAACACGTCGGCCGTGCGACCGTCTTCGGTCACCAGTTCGCCATTGATCAAATGCGGGATAAGGCTCATGCGGGGCTCCTGAAAATTTGTCCACGAGACGCCCTTCAAGGGGCGCCTCTATATAGAAGGGAAAATCAGTCGATTTTGTTCAGCACTTCGCCGACCGCGTCGAACAGACGATCAAGGTCTTGCGGCTTGCTGTTGAAGGTTGGGCCGAACTGCAGGGTGTCGCCGCCGAAGCGCACGTAGAACCCGGCTTTCCACAGAGCCATGCCCGCTTCGAACGGACGCACAATGGCGTCGCCATCACGCGGTGCGATTTGGATCGCGCCCGCCAGACCGTAGTTACGAATATCGATAATGTTTTTCGAGCCCTTCAGGCCGTGCAGCGCATTTTCGAAATGTGGCGCGACTTCAGCCACGTTCTGCACCAGGTTTTCCTTTTGCAGCAGGTCGAGTGCAGCCAGGCCAGCGGCGCAAGCCACCGGGTGCGCGGAGTAGGTGTAACCGTGCGGGAATTCCACCGCGTACTCTGGCGTCGCCTGGTTCATGAAGGTCTGGTAGATCTCGGAGCTGGCAATCACCGCACCCATCGGAATCGCGCCGTTGGTGACTTGCTTGGCGATGCACATCAGGTCCGGGGTCACACCGAAGCTGTCGGCGCCGAACATCGAACCGGTGCGGCCGAAACCGGTGATCACTTCGTCGAACACCAGCAGGATGTTGTGTTGATCGCAGATCTCGCGCAGACGCTTCAGATAACCCTGCGGCGGAACCAGCACGCCAGCGGAACCAGCCATTGGCTCGACGAATACGGCGGCGATGTTCGAAGCGTCATGCAGCTCGATCAGCTTGAGCAGTTCATCGGCCAAGGCGATACCGCCCTCCGTCGGCATACCACGGGAATAGGCATTGCTCGCCAGCAAGGTGTGCGGCAGGTGATCGACGTCCATCATCGCCTGACCGAACATTTTGCGGTTGCCGTTCACGCCACCGAGGCTGGTGCCGGCGATGTTCACACCGTGATAGCCACGGGCACGACCGATCATTTTGGTCTTGGTGGCCTGGCCTTTCAGACGCCAGTAAGCACGCACCATCTTCACCGCCGTGTCAGCGCACTCGGAGCCCGAGTCAGTGAAGAACACGTGATTCAGATTGCCCGGCGTGAGATCGGTGATTTTCTCGGCCAGTTGAAACGACAACGGATGGCCGTACTGGAAGCCTGGCGAGTAATCGAGGGTGCCCAACTGCTTGGCAACCGCTTCCTGGATTTCCTTGCGAGTGTGCCCGGCGCCGCAGGTCCACAGACCCGACAGCGAATCGTAGACCTTGCGCCCCTTGTCGTCCGTCAACCAACTGCCCTCAGCAGCAACGATCAGTCGTGGATCGCGCTGGAAATTACGGTTGGCGGTGTAGGGCATCCAGTGGGCATCGAGCTTGAGCTGGCTGGCCAAAGGAGATCGGGCGTTTTCGGGCAAGTTCATGGGCAAAACCTCGCAGGGCAATAAGCGGCATAGAGATCAAAAGCGTTCTTGCAGCTAAATTGCCACGAGGATAAAGTCGGTGAAATCCAACTCTTCTAACGTTCAGTCAGCCATCCACTAAACTTTGAGTAATTCAAGCATGAGCAGCCGTCGCCCCGATCCGCTGGCGCAAGTCAGTGACTTTGATATCCGCCTGCTTCGGATCTTTCGCAGTGTGGTGGAGTGCGGAGGCTTTTCTGCGGCAGAGTCGGTATTGGGGATCGGCCGCTCGGCCATCAGCCAGCAGATGAGCGATCTGGAACAGCGCCTCGGCCTGCGTTTATGCCAACGCGGTCGCGCCGGATTTTCCCTGACCGAGGAAGGTCGCGAGGTCTATCAATCGGCCTTGCAGCTATTAAGTGCGCTGGAAAGTTTTCGCACTGAGGTCAACGGCCTGCACCAACACTTGCGCGGCGAATTGACCATCGGCCTGACCGACAACCTGGTCACCCTGCCCCACATGCGCATCACCCATGCGCTGGCACAACTGAAGGAACGCGGGCCGGACGTGCAGATTCAGATCCGCATGATCGCGCCAAATGAAGTTGAACAAGGGGTGCTCGACGGTCGATTGCATGTCGGCGTGGTGCCGCAGGCCAGCGCACTGTCGGGGCTGGAATATCAGCCGCTTTATAGCGAACGCTCGCTGCTGTATTGCGCAGTCGGTCATCCGTTGTTTTATGTCGACGATAAACAACTGGATGACGAGCGCCTCAATAGCCAGGACGCCATCGCGCCGACCTTCCGATTGCCCGCGGAAATCCAGGCCCATTACCAGGCGCTCAATTGCACCGCCAGTGCCTCGGACCGTGAGGGCATGGCCTTCCTGATCCTGACCGGGCGCTTCATCGGCTACCTGCCGGATCATTACGCCAGCCTCTGGGTGCAGCAAGGTCGATTGCGGGCGCTGAAACCCAACGTGCGTTTTTATGACCTGAGCCTCGCATCGGTCACGCGCAAGGGCCGGCGCCCACATTTAGTGCTGGAAAGCTTCCTCGAAAGCCTGGCCGCGACACGTTGAAAGTGGCGAAAGCCGGCAGGAGCGAAGCTTGCTCGCGAAGACGGTGTGTCAGCTGTATTAATGTCGACTGACACGCCGCTTTTGCGAGCAGGCACTGCGCCTACAGGAATTGTGGTGTTCAGGTTTTATTGCGTCAGGACTTGTCTGGAGCTTGTGGGTGCGCTATCAACGCAGTGGCTACACCCATCCACTTGTCCGGAAGTGCCTATGACCTTTGAAGTCCCCGCTCACGGCGGCAAACCCGCCAGCCGCATTCGTCAGAAGAACGAAGAGACCATCATCAAAGCCGCCGAAGACGAATTTGCCCGTCACGGTTTCAAAGGCACCAGCATGAACACCATCGCCTTGAATGCCGGGTTGCCCAAGGCGAACCTGCATTATTACTTCACCAACAAACTCGGTTTGTACGTGGCGGTGTTGAGCAACATCCTTGAGTTATGGGACAGCACCTTTAATACCTTGACTGCCGAGGATGATCCGGCCGAAGCGCTGACGCGTTATATCCGCGCCAAAATGGAATTCTCCCGTCGCCAGCCGCAAGCCTCGCGGATCTTCGCCATGGAAGTGATCAGTGGCGGCGAATGCCTGACCGAGTATTTCAATCAGGACTATCGCGCCTGGTTCCAGGGCCGCGCGGCGGTGTTCCAAGCGTGGATCGACGCCGGCAAGATGGACCCGGTCGACCCGGTAAACCTGATCTTCCTGCTGTGGGGCAGTACCCAGCATTACGCCGACTTCGCCACCCAGATCTGCCGTGTCAGCGGCCGCACCAAGCTGACCAAGCAAGACATGGAAGACGCCGGCAACAACCTGATCCGCATCATCCTCAAGGGCTGCGGCCTCACGCCAGCTATCTAAGACACTTATGCCTTTTACCCTCAGCGGTTTTTGCGAATACCGCGAAGAGATTCGCAAAAGCCGTTTCATCACGTTCGCCACGTCGATCGCAAGCCCTGCCGACGCCCAGGCGTTCATCGATCAGTACAGCGACTTGAATGCCTCGCACAACTGCTGGGCCTGGAAGCTCGGCGACCAATACCGCAGCAATGACGATGGCGAACCGGGCGGCACCGCAGGACGACCGATTCTGGCGGCCATCGAAGCGCAGGACTGCGATCAGGTCGCAGTGCTGGTGATTCGTTGGTACGGCGGCATTCAATTGGGCACCGGCGGCCTCGCCCGGGCCTATGGCGGTGGCGCCAACAAGTGCCTGCAAGGCGCGGCGAAAGTCGAGCTGATCAGTCGGGTGCTGGTGAGCTGTACCTGTGCGTTTGGTGAGTTGGCGCTGGTGAAACTGCGCGTCGCTGAATCGGGTGGTTTGGTGGTGGAAGAAACCTTCACCGCCAACGGCGTGGACTTGCAATTGGCGATCGGCAAAGAGCACATCACAACCCTGCAAACTCAGCTCGCCGACCTGAGTCGCGGGCGCATTGTGTTGCAGCACTGATCGCACCAACACCGTTCACCGCCCTTTTATCGAGCCTGTTCAGATGCCCACATCTGCTGTGCACCCGGCTGTGGATAACCTGAGCACATCCTGCTGTAACCCTTCTGTCATGCGGCTTTGCGGGCTTTGCTCATTTTTCGTCCAACTTTCCATACAAACCACTAATTTCACGAAAAAACAAACAGTTAGCGTCGGTTATCACCTTTAGAAGATAGCCGCACAGTGCTTATGCCCGTGCTTTCGGCTTGCGCACAAATACTGTGGAACAACCTGTGGATAACCCGTTCATGACTGGCTCTGCCCTATATCCGGCATAGGTTGCGGTGTGTTGCTCGTTTTTTGATCAATACCCGACGGGCAAAATCAGAGCCTGATCAAGCACTTTGCCCCTAAGTAGTGCTTGATCGACGATCAAAAGATGGCGAGGCCGCGCCCTCAATGCCTTTGCCAGCAAGGATTTTCGGTTTTCCTGACTCAATGGCCAGGAAATTGCTTTATCCACAGGCATAACTCCTATCGACCCGAGCCTGTCATGCCCAACCCCGTGCCGATCCCCGATCAAACGCCTCGACTGCAACTGCGCAAAATCAGCAAACGTTACCCCGGCTGCCTGGCCAACGACGCCATCGACCTGAGCATTGCTCCCGGTGAAATCCACGCCCTGCTCGGCGAAAACGGTGCGGGCAAAAGTACGTTGATGAAGATCATCTATGGCGTCACACACGCCGATTCCGGGGAAATGATCTGGCAGGGCGGGCGCGTGAACATGCGCAATCCGGCGCAGGCTCGCGCACTGGGGATCGGCATGGTGTTCCAGCACTTCTCGCTGTTCGAAACCCTCAGCGTGGCGCAGAACATTGCCCTGGCAATGGGTGCGGCGTCCGGCACGCCGAAGCAGCTTGAGCCAAAAATTCGTGAAGTCTCCCGACGCTACGGCATGGCGCTGGAACCGGAGCGCCTTGTCCATAGCCTGTCGATCGGCGAGCGGCAACGGGTGGAAATCGTTCGTTGCTTGATGCAGGACATCCGCCTGCTGATTCTCGATGAGCCGACTTCCGTGCTTACGCCGCAGGAGGCTGACGACCTCTTCATCACCCTGCGCCGGCTCGCGGCCGAGGGTTGCAGCATTCTGTTCATCAGCCACAAGCTCGGTGAAGTGCGCGCGTTATGTCACAGCGCTACGGTGCTGCGCGGCGGTCGGGTGGCCGGGCATTGCGTGCCGGCCGAGTGTTCGGATCAGCAATTGGCGAGGTTGATGGTGGGGGAAGCCGCCGAGCTGATTACCGATTATCCGAAGGTGATCGGCGGTGACTCGTTTTTGAATGTGAGCGGATTGTCGTGGCACAACCCGGACCCGTTCGGCTGCTCCCTGACGGACATTGGCCTCGAAGTGCGCAGCGGCGAGATCGTCGGTATCGCCGGTGTTGCAGGCAATGGTCAGGATGAATTGCTGGCCCTGCTCAGCGGTGAAGAACGGTTGAGCCGAAACGATAACGGGACGATCCGTTTCGGCGGGCAGCCGGTCGCCGATTTGCGGCCCGATGCGCGACGCCACCTCGGCCTCGCGTTCGTTCCCGCCGAGCGTTTGGGCCACGGCGCGGTGCCCGAACTGAGCCTCGCCAACAACGCCCTGCTCACCGCGTTTCAACAAGGGCTGGTCAGCAACGGCCTGATTCAGCGCGCCAAGGTCGAAGCCTTGGCGGCAGAAATCATCCGCCGCTTTGGTGTGAAAACACCCGATACCCAAGCGCCGGCCCGCAGTCTGTCCGGCGGCAATTTGCAGAAATTCATCCTCGGCCGCGAGATCCTTCAGCAACCGAAATTGCTGGTGGCCGCGCACCCGACCTGGGGCGTGGACGTCGGCGCCGCCGCCACCATTCACCGAGCGTTGATTGCCTTGCGCGATGCCGGTGCGGCGATCCTGGTGATCAGCGAAGACCTCGACGAATTGTTCCAGATCAGCGACCGGCTCGGTGCCTTGTGCAGCGGACGCCTGTCGCCGCTCAGGGCCACGGTCGACACGCGCCTGATCGATGTCGGCGGCTGGATGGCCGGCCAGTTCGACGCCCCTCAAACACTCGCATCCGCAACGGTTTAACGGAGTTTCACATGCTGCTTTCTCTCGAACCCCGTGGCCAGCAATCGCGCCTGATGCTGTGGTGCTCGCCGTTGCTGGCCGCGGCCCTGACATTGGGCTGCGGCTCGTTGTTGTTTATTGCGTTGGGTCATGACCCGCTGCTCACGCTGCACACCCTGCTGATTGCGCCGGTCAGCGACTTGTATGGTGTCTCCGAACTGTTGGTCAAAGCGTTGCCTATTTTGCTCTGCGCGCTGGGGCTGGCCGTGGCGTATCAGGCGCGGATCTGGAACATCGGCGCCGAAGGCCAATTGCTGCTCGGCGCCCTGGCCGGCAGTGCGCTGGCGGTGAATATCATCGATATGCACAGTCGCTGGGCGCTGGTGCTGATCCTGCTGGTCGGCACGTTGGCCGGTGCCGCGTGGGGCGGGCTGACGGCGTGGTTGCGCACGCGTTTCAATGCCAACGAAATCCTCACCAGCATCATGCTCAATTACATCGCGCTGAACCTGCTGCTGTTCTGCGTGCATGGGCCGTTGAAGGACCCGGCCGGGTTCAACTTTCCGGAGTCGGCGATGTTCGGCGATGCCAGCCGTTTGCCGCTGTTGATGGAAGACGGTCGGGTTCACGCCGGGGTGTATTTCGCCCTGCTCGCGTTGGTGGCGGTCTGGGTTTTGCTGCAAAAAAGCTTTGTCGGTTTCCAGATAAAAGTGCTCGGGCTGGACAAGCGTGCAGCGGGTTTCGTCGGGTTTCGCGAGAAGCGGCTGATCTGGCTGGCGCTGTTGATCAGCGGCGGATTGGCAGGGCTGGCCGGAGTGAGCGAAGTCACCGGGCCGATCGGCCAACTGGTGCCGCAGGTCTCGCCGGGTTATGGCTATGCCGCTATCACGGTGGCGTTTCTAGGGCGGCTCAACCCCATCGGCATTCTGTTTTCCAGCCTGCTGATGGCGTTGCTGTACATCGGCGGCGAGAGCGCGCAGATGAGCATGAACCTGCCGCAAGCCATCACCCAGTTGTTCCAGGGAATGATGCTGTTTTTCCTGTTGGCCAGTGACGTGCTGATTCTTTACCGACCGCGTTTGAACCTGCGCTGGACTCGCCGCACACAAGCCACCGCTGCACACGCCGGAGCGCTGTGATGGATATCGACCTGCTGAGCAATATTTTCTACGCCATGGTCCGTTGCGGCACGCCGTTGCTGTTGGTGGCCCTGGGCGAATTGATCTGTGAGAAAAGCGGCGTCCTGAATCTGGGTCAGGAAGGCATGATGCTGTTTGGCGCAGTGATCGGTTTTATCGTCGCCCTGAACAGCGGCAACCTGTGGCTTGGCGTGTTGCTGGCGATGCTCGCCGGGATGCTGTTGTCGTCGCTGTTTGCGCTGGTGGCGCTGGTGTTCAATGCCAATCAGGTGGCCACCGGATTGGCGCTGACGATTTTCGGCGTGGGCCTGTCGACGTTTGTCGGCGCGGCGTGGGTCGGTAAACCACTGGCCGGTTTTGAGCCGGTGGCGATTCCTTACCTGAGTGAAATCCCTTTGATCGGGCGAATGCTGTTCGCCCAGGATCTGCTGGTGTACCTGTCGTTCGCGCTGTTTGCGCTGGTGGCGTGGGTGATTCTGAAAAGTCGCGTCGGGCTGATCTTACAAGCGGTCGGGGAAAGCCCGGAGGCGGCCAGTGCCATGGGCTTGCCGGTGTTGGGTGTGCGTGCATTGGCGGTGCTGTTTGGCGGCGCGATGGCCGGTTTGGCGGGGGCTTATTTGTCCCTGGCCTATACGCCGATGTGGGCGGAAAACATGAGTGCCGGCCGTGGCTGGATTGCCTTGGCGCTGGTGGTGTTTGCCAGTTGGCGAGTGTGGCGATTGCTGCTGGGGGCGTACCTGTTCGGGCTCGCGAGCATCCTGCACCTGGTGGCGCAGGGGTTGGGGCTGGCGATTCCGTCGAGCCTGTTGGCGATGTTGCCGTATGTCGCGACCATTGTGGTGTTGGTGCTGTTGTCGCGGGACGCGGTGCGCACACGGTTGTATGCGCCGGTGTCGTTGGGGCAGCCGTGGCAGGCGGGGCATTAAGGTTGACCCGGCCGGCCTCTTCGCGGGCAAGTCGGATCGCCGCGCCGCTCGCTCCTACAGGTCCAGTGCCGATTTCACGGATTGCGCAAACCTGTAGGCGCGAGGCTTGCCCGCGAAGGCTGCCGAACCGGCAACACTTGAGCCACGCCCCACGCCAATTCAAAGACCAGAAAAATCACCAACAGCGAACTGGCGCCATGGACCAAGGCATAAAGCTGCCAAGCCGAAAACAGAAACCGCCCCACCGCGTCATACCGCCCAAACACCTGCTGCGGATCACGAATCCGCAGCATCGCCCAGACACACACAATCGACCCCAGCAGATTCGCCATCAACATGTGCATCGGCTCGAACGGCGGCAACTCGCCCGGCAAATCGAACGCCTGACTCACACTCAACAACACCCCGTGCAACGCGGCAAAACTCCACGGCGTGATAAACGCTGCCGTCACGATCAAGTCATACCAGGCGCTGCCCCGCACCACCCGGCGATATTGCGTTGAAGTCCACATCGGCCTTGCTCCATAAATTCAGGGAGCAACAAGGCTAAAGCCTGGAGTATGCTCCAAGGTCAAGCCCCTCTTGAGACGTCATGATGCGCATCGGTGAATTAGCCCAGGCCAGCGCCGTCAGCCGCGACACGCTGCGCTTCTACGAGCAGCGCGGACTGATCGCCGCACAACGCAGTGCCAACGGCTATCGCGACTACCCGCCAGACATGGTGCAACTGGTGTTGTACATCAAGACGGCTCAGCGGTTGGGCTTTACCCTCGGCGAGATCGGCAACAGCGTCGCCTCGATCTGGCAATCGCCGGATCCTGACAGCGCCGTCACACAGTTGCTGCAAGACAAACTCAAGCTGATTGAAACCCGTATGGACGAACTCGGTGCATTGCGCCACGAGTTGCAACAACGGCTCGGTCAGCGTTGTCCACTGAGCCCATGATCCTCACTTATCAAGGAAGCCACTCATGTCCAAGGCAAAAACCGCACTCATCATCGGTGCCTCCCGGGGCCTGGGCCTCGGCCTGGTGAAAACCCTGCTGGCCGACGGCTGGCAAGTCACCGCCACCGTGCGCAACCCGCAGAACGCCGAGGCGCTGCAGGCGTTGGGCAAGGTGCGGATCGAGAAGCTCGACATGGACGATCAGCAGGCGGTCATCGCCCTGAGCCAACAGCTCAAGGGTGAAGTGTTCGATTTGCTATTCGTGAATGCCGGGGTCAAGGGGCCGGACGTTCAGACGCCGGGCGGCGCGACGTTGGCCGAGGTCGGTCAATTGTTCTTCACCAACGCCGTGGCGCCGATCAACCTGGCACAACGTTTTGCCGGGCAGATTCGCCCGGAGACCGGCGTGCTGGCGTTCATGAGCTCGGTGCTGGGCAGCGTGACCATGCCGGACGCGCCGGAGCTGGCGTTGTACAAGGCCAGTAAAGCGGCGCTGAATTCCATGACCAACAGCTTCGTTACGCAACTGGGCGAGCAGAAACTCACCGTGCTGTCGTTGCATCCGGGTTGGGTGAAGACCGACATGGGCGGTGAAGGCGCCGATATCGACGTAGAAACCAGTACGCGCGGGTTGGTCGATCAGGTGAATGCGTACACCGGCAAGGGTGGACATCACTTCGTGAACTACAGAGGCGAAACCATTCCCTGGTAAACACCACCCTCGCGCCTACAGGATTTCATTCCACATAAGGTTTGCGTCGTCTGGTCGGGCAGGACTTGCCGGCCAGGCGGTTTTGTTTGAAACTCCGCACCTCGTCCCCGCGGCGACCCTGGATCAGCAGACAGGGTAATCACTGAGCTGGCTAACCTGAACCCCACTTTCAGAGGAGCCGGCCAACATGCCTGCGACCCGTACCTGGCTAAAAAATCCCCTCGCCATTTTCACTGCCAATGACCTCGATGCCCGTGGCGGCCTGGTGGTGCAAGACGGCGTGATCGTCGAAGTGCTCGCCGCTGGCCAGCAACCGTCCGCGCCCTGCGGACACGTCTTCGATGCCCGCGAGAATGTGATCCTGCCGGGACTGATCAACACCCATCACCACTTCTATCAAACCCTGACCCGCGCCTGGGCGCCGGTGGTCAATCAGCCGTTGTTCCCGTGGCTGAAAACCCTCTACCCGGTCTGGGCCCGCCTCACCCCTGAGAAACTCGCCCTCGCCACGAAAGTCGCGCTGGCTGAGTTGCTGCTGTCCGGCTGCACCACCGCCGCCGATCACCACTACCTGTTCCCGGAAGGCCTGGAAAACGCGATCGACGTGCAAGTCGAAAGCGTTCGCGAACTGGGCATGCGCGCCATGCTGACGCGCGGGTCCATGAGCCTGGGTGAAAAGGACGGCGGCCTGCCACCGCAGCAGACCGTGCAGGAAGGCGAAGTGATCCTCGCGGACAGCCAGCGCTTGATCGCCGAGTACCACGAGCGTGGTGATGGTGCGCAAATCCAGATCGCCCTGGCGCCGTGTTCACCGTTTTCGGTGACACCGGAAATCATGTCCGCCAGCGCCGAACTGGCAAACAAACTCGACGTGCGTCTGCACACGCACTTGGCCGAAACCCTCGACGAAGAAGACTTCTGCCTGCAACGCTTCGGCCTGCGCACCGTGGATTATCTGGACAGCGTCGGCTGGCTCGGGCCACGCACCTGGCTCGCGCACGGCATCCACTTCAACCCGGACGAAATCGCCCGCCTCGGCGCCGCCGGCACCGGGATCTGCCATTGCCCGAGTTCGAACATGCGCCTGGCCTCCGGCATTTGCCCGACCCTGGACCTGACCGCTGCCGGTGCGTTGCTCGGCCTGGGCGTGGATGGATCGGCGTCCAACGATGCGTCGAACATGATGCTCGAAACCCGTCAGGCGCTATACATTCAGCGGCTACGTTATGGCGCGCAGAAGATCACCCCGGAACTGGTTCTGGGTTGGGCTACCAAGGGTTCGGCGAGTTTGTTGGGGCGTTCCGATATCGGCGAACTGGCGGTGGGCAAGCAGGCGGATCTGGCGTTGTTCAAGCTCGATGAGCTGCGCTTCTCCGGTAGTCATGATCCGGTGTCGGCGTTGCTGCTGTGCGGTGCTGATCGCGCGGATCGGGTGATGATTGGTGGCAAATGGCGGGTGATTGACGGGCAGGTTGAAGGGCTGGATCTCAAAGGCCTGATCGCCGATCACAGCCAGGCGGCCCGGCAGCTAATCGCCGGCGTCTGATACAACACAAATCAAACTGTAGGAGTGAGCCTGCTCGCGATAGCGGTGTGTCAGACACCCTCAATGTCGACTGACACACCGCTATCGCGAGCAGGCTCACTCCTACAGGGGATTTGTGGTGTGTTTAGAGGCCCAGCAGCGACAACATGATGAACGTCGCAAACAACACAAAATGGGTCATGCCTTCGATGGCATTGGTTTCGCCGTCGTTGAGGTTGATTGCGCTGACGATCAGGGTGAGGAAGATCATCACCGTCTGCACCGGGGTCATCGCCATCTGAAACGGCTGGCCAGTGTAGAGCGCCATCGCTTCCATCACCGGCACCGTCAGGATCACCGTCGACAATGACGCGCCCATGGCGATGTTGACCACCGATTGCATGCGGTTGGCCAAGGCCGCGCGCAATGCCGTCAGAATCTCCGGCGCCGCGGAAATGGCCGCCACCAGAATCGCCGTAATCACCGGCGGAGCACCCGTGCCTTCCAGGCCCAGGTCGAGGGTCTTGGACATCACTTCGGCCAAGGCGCCGATCACCACAACGCCGAACACCAACGTGCCGATACTCAGCGCCAGATTGACCGGTTCAGGTTCCTCCTCCGGGACTTTCCTGCGGCGTTTTTCCGGGTAGCTGTAGCTGAAGAAGTAACTGTGCGGCCCGACCTGCATACGCAGGAACAGGGTGTAGAGCACGACCATCGCGCCAATCGTGAACGCCGAATACAGCTTCCAGTTAGCTTCGGGAATGAACTCCGGCACCACCATGGAAACGCCCATTGCGGTGAGGATCATCACGCTGTAACTGCGGGCCGAGTCGTCGTTGTACGACTGCTCACCGTGCTTGATCCCACCCATCAACGCGGCCAGGCCGAGGATGCCGTTGATGTCGAGCATCACCGCCGAGTAAATCGTGTCGCGCACCAGGGTTGGCGAGGCTTCGTTACTCATCATGATCGCCAGGATCACCACTTCCACCAGCACCGCGGCCAGGGTCAGGATCATGGTGCCGTAAGGGTCGCCGACTTTTTCCGCGAGCAGTTCGGCGTGATGGGCGACACGCATGGAGGCGGCGACGATGAAGGCAATCAGCACCAGGCCAGCGGTCAGCGCGATGGGCTGGCCGCTGTGCAGCATCCAGTGTTCCAGTGGATAAGCGACGAGCGCGGCAATCACGGCCAGCAACAGAAACTTTTCTTGCTTGAGGAGTGTGAGCATTGCGGGCCTTTTGTGCCGAGTGAAGCGATCAGGGTGATGAGCTACTGACTGCGGGGCGGCGCTAACGTTTCGTTACACCTTAGCGCACCAGTGGATGGCAGCAGGTTTGACACGTGCACTTTTATTGGCCTTGGGGGCTCTTCGCGGGCAAGCCTCGCTCCTACAGGTTGGCGTCGCTCTTGTAGGAGCGAGGCTGGCCCGCGAAGGCCATTACACGGTTTCGGCGTTTTTGTTGTCCTGTTGGTCAGCAATTTGCATTGCCTCTGCCCACCTCACAACAACATGGAGTTCGAATTCATGCACAAACGTCCGTTGAAGAAGCTGCTTTGCGCCGTTGCCGCGGCTATTGGTCTGAGCGCGAGCCTGACCGCCAGCGCCGCCGACCCGCTGAAAGTCGGCTTCGTCTATATCGGCCCGATTGGTGACCACGGCTGGACGTATCAGCATGAACAGGGGCGCAAGGCGCTGGCCGAGAAGTTCGGCAATCAGATCACCACCAACTATGTGGAGAACGTCGCCGAAGGTGCCGACGCCGAGCGAGTGATCCGCAACATGGCCAAGGACAACTACGACCTGATCTTCACCACGTCGTTCGGCTACATGAACCCGACCCTGAAAGTCGCCAAGCAGTTTCCCAAGGTGACCTTCGAACACGCCACCGGCTACAAGCAGGACAAGAACCTGGGCACCTACCTGGCGCGCACGTATGAAGGTCGCTACGTCGGCGGTTTCCTCGCGGCGAAGATGACCAAGACCAAGAAGATCGGCTACGTCGCGTCCTTCCCTATCCCTGAGGTGATCCGCGATATCAACGCTATTCAACTGGCCCTGAACAAATACAACCCAGGCACCGAGATCAAGGTGGTATGGGTCAACTCGTGGTTCGATCCGGGCAAGGAAGCCGACGCCGCCAACGCACTGATCGACCAGGGCGTCGACGTGGTGTTCCAGCACACCGACAGCCCGGCACCGATTCAGGCAGCCGAACGCCGCGGCGTGTATGCCGTGGGCTACGCTTCGGACATGGCGCACTTCGGGCCGAAAGCGGTGCTGACGTCGATCGTCAACGACTGGGGGCCGCATTACATTCAAGCGACCCAAAGCGTGCTCGACCACACCTGGAAATCGCAGGATTACTGGGGCGGTTTGAAAGAAGGCACAGTTGAACTGCCGATCAGCGACCTGGTGCCAGCGGCGGTGAAAACCGAGGCCGAGCAGATCATTGCGGACATCAAGAGCGGCGCCTTCCACCCGTTCACCGGGCCGATCAAGGATCAGGCCGGCACCGAAAAAATCCCGACGGGCGCGACGGCAAGCAATGCGGAACTGGCGTCGATGAACTACTACGTTGAAGGGATGAAGGCCGATATTCCGAAGTAGCTCCCCAACCCAACACAAAACCTTGTAGCAGTGAGCCTGCTCGCGATGGCGGAGTGTCAGACGCTATCAATGTCGACTGACACGCCGCGATCGCGAGCAGGCTCACTCCTACAATGAATTTTCAGCGTCCTTGAGAATTGCGCATGAACCAACTTCCGATCATCGACATCGCCCCGCTCTATAGCGAAGACCAACACGCTTGGAAGTCCGTTGCCGAAAAGATCGACCGCGCCTGCCGCGACTGGGGCTTTTTCTACATCAAGGGGCATCCGATCTCCGCGTCACGCATCCACGCTGTGCTCGACCATGCCCAACGCTTCTTCGCCTTGCCCACCGCCGAAAAGCTCAAGATCGACATCACCCAGACTCGCCACCATCGCGGCTACGGTGCCATCGCCACCGAGCAACTCGACCCGAGCAAACCCAGCGACCTGAAAGAAACCTTCGACATGGGCCTGCACCTGCCGGCCGACCACCCGCAAGTACTGGCGGAAAAACCGCTGCGCGGTCCCAACCGCCATCCCTCGATGCCCGGCTGGGAAGTGCTGATGGAACAGCATTACATCGACATGCAGGCCCTCGCCCAAACCCTGCTGCGTGCCATGACCCTGGCGCTGAACATCGAGCGCGACTTCTTCGACACGCGCTTCAATGAACCGGTCAGCGTGCTGCGGATGATCCATTATCCGCCGCGCCATACCGCCAGCTCCGAGGAGCAGCAAGGCGCCGGCGCCCACACCGATTACGGCTGCATTACCCTGCTGTACCAGGACGCCGCCGGTGGCCTGCAAGTGCGCAACGTCAAAGGCGAATGGATCGATGCGCCGCCGATCGAAGGCACGTTCGTGGTCAACCTCGGCGACATGATGGCCCGCTGGAGCAATGACCGTTACCTGTCGACGCCGCACCGGGTGATCAGCCCGCTGGGCGTCGATCGTTACTCGATGCCATTCTTCGCCGAACCACACCCCGATACGCCCATTGAATGCCTGCCCGGTTGCCAGGACGAATCGCACCCGGCGAAGTACCCGGCCACTACCTGCGCTGAATTCCTTCTCTCGCGCTTCGCCGAGACCTACGCCTATCGACGGGAACAGGCCGTGGTGTGATGAACCGGCTGGTCAGGTTTTGCTAATTGTTTCTACGGGCATCTGTAGAATGCTCGCCATCTGCACCTGATGAGAAAAGACTATGTACGACTGGCTGAACGCCCTGCCCAAGGCAGAACTGCACCTGCACCTCGAGGGTTCGCTGGAGCCCGAGTTGCTGTTCGCCCTGGCCGAACGCAACAAGATCGCCCTGCCCTGGAGCGATGTAGAAACCCTGCGCAAGGCGTATGCCTTCAACAACCTGCAAGAGTTTCTCGACCTGTATTATCAGGGCGCCGACGTGTTGCGCACCTCGCAGGATTTCTACGACCTGACCTGGGCCTACCTGTTGCGTTGCAAGGCGCAGAACGTGATTCACACCGAACCGTTCTTCGACCCGCAAACCCACACCGACCGTGGCATCCCGTTTGAAGTGGTGCTCAACGGCATCGCGGCGGCGCTCAAGGATGGCGAGCAGCAACTGGGCATCACCAGCGGTTTGATCCTGAGCTTCCTGCGCCACCTGAGTGAAGACGAAGCGCAGAAAACCCTCGACCAGGCGCTGCCGTTTCGTGAAGCGTTTGTGGCCGTGGGCCTGGACAGCTCGGAGATGGGCCACCCGCCGAGCAAGTTCCAGCGTGTGTTTGATCGTGCCCGCCACGAAGGCTTCCTGACCGTCGCCCACGCCGGTGAAGAAGGCCCGCCTGAGTACATCTGGGAAGCCATCGACCTGCTGAAAATCCAGCGCATCGACCATGGCGTGCGCGCCATCGAGGACGAGCGTTTGATGCAGCGGATCATCGACGAGCAGATCCCGCTGACCGTGTGCCCGCTGTCCAACACCAAGCTCCGGGTGTTCGATCACATGTCCCAGCACAACATCCTCGACATGCTTGAGCGTGGCGTGAAAGTGACCGTGAACTCGGATGACCCGGCGTACTTTGGCGGGTATGTGACCGAGAACTTCCATGCGCTGTACACCGACCTGGGCATGACCCAGGATCAGGCCAAGCGTTTGGCGCAAAACAGCCTGGATGCGCGGTTGGTAAAACCATAAGCCTTAGCGCAGCCCCCCTGTGGGAGAGTCTATGTTGCAGGCTCACTCCCACAGGCTCTGTGTTCAGCCAGCTAGCGATTCAGTCAATCAAACAGCTCTAAAGCGCCATCTCCAGCTCGGTTTCCTTGGCGAATCGATGGATCTCCCGCTGCCCCGCGGCCGTGATCTGCAAGGCGCGCGAATCATTGGGCAGGCTCAGCCAGCCGGACTGCATGAACAGCTGCAACAATGCAGCGCCCAGCGACCCGCCCATGTGCGGGCGTCTTTCGCTCCAGTCGGGACACGCACAGGCCACTCGACTGTTGCGATGAGCCAGGGCCTGGATGAACACCCCGCGCGAGGCCAGTTGTGTGGAACCCTTGTGGGTGATCATGACGCGCTGTTCGAACTGCTCGATCCAGCCGGCATCCAGCAACCGCTGGTAAAGATCGGCGGCCAGGGTGCCTCCCAAATGGTCGTCGCACAGTCGGGCCCGCAACAACGACGATGGCGCCGCCTGAGGTTTGGCAATGGGGCTGGTGCGTTTGAAGACGTCCGGGACGGGCTGCGGCGTGCTGGCCAGCGTCGCGCTGGCCAGTGCTTCGATTGCCGCGCCCACTTCAGGCGCGGCCAGGCGGAAAAAGCGTTTGCGCCCACGGATTTCGACTTTCAACAGACCTCCGGCGGACAAACGCCCCAGGTGTGCACTGGCCGAAGACGGTGACAGGCCGGCCAATAGCGCCAGCTCTTCGGTCTGCCGCGCCGAGCCATCCATCAAGGCCCACATCATTGCGCTGCGCTTGGGGTCAGCCAGCAACGTGGCGATCTGGCTGATGCAAGGTGCATGTTCCATGTATTCACTCCCTGTTGAATCGTTTCGTCTGCTGCTCAGAGACATCTTGACCAGTAATGTGTCGTCGGCCAAGACGCGGAAACCGCCATAAGCCGGGCAAAGCCCCTTCTCCCCCATGCCATCGCTTCGCAGGTGCGCCGAAGGTCGGATGCTTGACCGTTAGGCCATCGCCATTGCGAGATCGACGGTGCGTACATGAGGCGGGCGCTAGTATAAGCGGGTTAACCGCCGGTTCCTGCCCTTGGGAAAGCGCGGGTGGTGATAGTTCCTGACAGAAATTTCGCTATTTGCCTGCGACTAATGATCGATGCCCGATATTGTCGGAAATTGACTGCCTAAAAGAGCGCATCGGCTGGCAAGCATTTCCCGTAGAAGGTTCACCGGCTTACTCAATTGTGCGCGATGGGCGCACAGCAAATTCAGCGGTGCGCGCTCACAGAGCAACTCCGGCATCAGCACTTTCAACCGGCCGGCGAGCACATCGGCGGCGACATCGAGCCAGGACTTGTAAGCAATCCCGGCCCCCGCCACTGCCCACAGCCGCACGACATCGGCGTCGTCACTGAAGCGATCGCCGCTGACGGTCAGCCCGACTTCGCGTTTGCCGTCGTGGAAACTCCAGTGGTCATGGACCCGGCTACCGAGCATGAACAACAAACAATTGTGCTGCGCCAGTTGTTCCAGATGCCGCGGCTCGCCGTGCCTGGCCAGATAACTCGGCGCGGCGCAGAGCACTCGGCGGTTCTGCGCCGCGATGGGCAGTGCCACCAGGCTTGAGTCTTCCGGCTCGCCGTAACGCAGGGCAATGTCCACGGGTTGGCGGAACAGATCGGCGATGCGGTCCCCCAGCAACAGGCGCACGGTCAGTTTAGGGTGCTCGCGCTGGAACTCGTCGAGCCACGGCAGCAACAGGTTGCGGCCAAAGTCCGACGGTGCCGACAACTGCAGAATCCCGCTGACCTGATCCTGACCGCTGGCCAGTAAGCGACGACCCTCGTCGAGATTGCTCAGGGCGGCCCGGGCATATTCCAGAAAGCCCTCACCTTCGGCGGTCAGACGCAAACTGCGGGTGGAGCGCGCCAGCAAGCGCGCGCCGAGTTGCTGTTCGATGCGCTTCAACGCCGCACTGGCCACCGCCGCCGACATGTCCATCACCCGAGCCGCCGCCGACAGACTCCCCAGGTCCGCAGCTCGGACAAATAACTGCAAGTCATCGAAACGCAGCATTCTCAGCCCCGATTATCAAAAAAATATTGAAAGAGACTGCTCTTTTAGCGGGTTTTATCTTGCAGAGAAATAGCCAATCATCTGTCCCATCGAAATCAACCCGTTTGCGGAGCGACCATGTCCCAGCCTTTCACCGCCATTGCCACCCTCATTGCCAAACCCGGCCAGCAAGACGCCCTCGAACAACACCTGCGTGCGCTGGTGGAACCGACCCGCGCCGAGGCCGGTTGCGGCCAATACGATTTGCATCAGGACCTGGCCAATCCACTGGCGTTCTACATGATTGAACACTGGAGCAGCGACGAAGCCCTGCAAGCCCATGACGCCAGCGCCCATGTACAGAACTTCCGCGCCAAGGCCGGCGACTTTCTCGAGCACTTCGACCTCAAGCGCCTGCGCACCGTGGCTTGATCCCTTCATCTATTAATGTTCAGGAGCCCCACATGAAAGCCATCGCCTACTACACCTCGTTGCCGATCAGCGACGCCAATGCCCTGCAAGACATCGAACTGCCAGAACCGGTTGCCAGTCCGCGCGACCTGTTGGTGGAAGTCAAAGCCATCTCGGTGAACCCGGTCGACACCAAGGTCCGCCAGAACGTCCAGCCTGAAGGCGGTGCGGCGAAAGTGCTGGGTTGGGACGTGGCCGGTGTGGTCAAGGCTGTCGGCAGCGAAGTCACGCTGTTCAAGGCTGGCGACAAGGTGTTTTACGCGGGCTCTATCGCCCGTGCGGGGGGCAATAGCGAATTGCACGTGGTGGATGAACGTATCGTCGGCCATATGCCGAAAACCCTCGGTTTCGCCGAAGCCGCCGCACTGCCGCTGACCGCCATCACCGCCTGGGAATTGCTCTTCGAACGCCTGCAAGTGCGCGAAGGTAAAACCGATGAAGGCCAGAGCCTGCTGATCGTCGGCGCGGCGGGCGGCGTAGGGTCGATCCTCACGCAACTGGCCAGCCAACTCACCGGGCTGAAGGTCATCGGCACCGCTTCCCGTGCGCAAACCCAGAGCTGGGTACGCGAACTGGGCGCCGATCTGGTGATTGATCACAGCCAGCCGTTGAGTGAAGAACTCAAACGCGCAGGTGTAGACCATGTGACCCACGTCGCCAGCCTGACCCAGACCGATCATCACCTGGATCAACTGGTCGAGGCATTGGCGCCACAAGGCAAACTGGCGCTGATTGATGATCCGAAAGCGCTGGACGTGACCAAACTCAAGCGCAAGAGCCTGTCGCTGCACTGGGAATTCATGTACACCCGCTCGCTGTTCGAAACGGCGGACATGATCGAGCAGCACCACTTACTCAACCGCGTGGCCGGGCTGATCGACACCGGGACGCTGAAAACCACGGTCGGCGAGCACTTCGGGACCATCAACGCGGCCAACCTGCGACGCGCCCATGAGCTGCTGGAAAGCGGCAAGGCCAAGGGCAAGATTGTGCTCGAAGGGTTCTGAAACAGATTGAGACAAGTGTCGTCCGGATGGACGACACCGTCAGTCCGAGAATTGACCCATGTCACAATTACGATCGTATTCGGGTCTACAATCGAAACCTCTGCGATGCAATCTTTTACGCAACATCTTTTAAGAGAGGAGAGTTCAGCAATGAAGATCCTGATTAAAGAAGTGGCTAAATCCCAGTGGCAGGTTCGTCTGGACCAACACGCTGTTACGTTCCGCAGCGAAGCTGAAGCGCTAGCCTTCACCAAGACCCTTGAAGCGCGATTGCTTGCGCCCCATCAAATTCCCGACCGCCAACAACAGCGCGCCGCTGGCTGAGTCCGCCCTCAGACCTGGGTTTGCGCTAATGCCCGGGCATTTTGCAAACGCCGGGTGAGCACCGCCGCGCTCACCACCAGAATCCCGCACAGGCTGATGACCATGGCCATCGGCACGGCGCTGCCATCGTGTAAAACACCGACCAATGCGGCCGCTCCGGCGGCGACGCTAAATTGCAGGCACCCGAGCATCGCCGACGCACTGCCGGCGCGAGCGCCCTGCCCGTTCATGGCGCAGGCCGAGGCATTGGGGAGGATGCAACCGAGGCTGGCGATGCAGATAAACAGCGGAATCAGCAGCGGCCATAACTGTTCGGTGTGCAGCGCACTGACGGCGAGCAGCGTCAGGCCTGCCCCCAGGTAAATCCACACGGTACGCACCAGCAGAAATGCCGGGCCACGCTTGGCCAGCAGTCGTGCGTTGACCTGCGCCACCAGAATGAAACCCGCCGCGTTGGTCCCGAACAGCCAGCCGAAATGCTCGGCCGGGACCCCGTAGAGTTTGATGAAGACGAACGGCGAACCGGCGATGTAGGCAAACATCCCGGCAATGGCGATACCGCCAGTCAAGGCGTGGCCGAGGTAGACCGGATCCGACAACAGCCGACCGTACTGACGCAACGCCCCCGACAGCGGTTGACGCGGAACGTGTGCCGGCAGGCTTTCCGGCAACCCGATTGCCACGGCCAACCCTGCCAGTGCACTGAATCCGGTCAGCACCAGGAAGATCGACTGCCAGCCGGTGGTGTTGACCAGCAGTCCACCGAGCATGGGCGCGAGAATCGGTGCCAGGCCCATCACCAGCATCAGTTGCGAAAAGACTTTCGCCGAGCCCACCGCATCGCATTTGTCACTGACCACCGCACGGGCGATCACCATCCCGGCGCAACCACCGAGGGCCTGGATGAATCGCGCGCCGATCAACCATTCCAGATTTGGCGCAAACGCGCAGGCCAGGGACGCCGCGGTGAACAACCCGACGCCTGTCAGCAACGGAATCCTTCGCCCGAAGCGATCCGCCACCGGTCCGTATGCCAGTTGACCCAGGGACAGGCCCAGGAAGTACGCGGCCAGGGTCAGCTGGACGTGTTTCTCATCGGTACCGAACGCGAGTGCCATCGCCGGGAACGCCGGCAGATAGAAATCGATTGCCAGCGGACCGAAAGCGCTCAGGGCGCCAAGAATCAAAATGGTACGGAAGTTCATCAGGCATCCAGTTGGGCATGGGTCGGCAGCCCGACAGTCTAGCCGCGCATGGACGCCTTGAACATTCCGATAGCTCGCTAACTATTAAATATCATTGGATAAATATAAAACCTGCAGGAGCGAGCCTGCTCGCGATAGCGCAGTGCCAGTCAACATCAACGCTGAATGACACACCGCTATCGCGAGCAGGCTCGCTCCTACAGGGGATTGTGCCTGGGCTTAAGCGAGTTTGGCGTCGTAGCCTTCTTCCGTGATCGCAGCGATCACTTGCTCGGTCGTCAGCGCGCTTTCCACACCGACTTCCCCGGCTGCCAGATCGACCCGCACGCTGGCCGCAGGATCCTTGGCTTGCAGCGCCTGGGTAATGGCTTTGACGCAGTGACCGCAGGACATGCCTTGAACGTTGAACACTTGCATGGTGTGGCTCCTTTTATGAGGTTGCGAGCAGTCTCGGGCTTGCCACCATGGCAAGGTCAAGTTCTGCCGAAATCTGCCGGGCTGGCAATCGGTGTCGCGCTCGGCCAAGCTGCGTGCATCAATGACTCGACTTCAGGAGATTCAGCCATGCGCTGGTCAGCTCTCAGCCTGTTTGGCTTCCTCAGCCTATTTGCCGCGACACCTTCGGTTCAAGCCGCCGGGGAGGACTATGGCGTACTGATCATTTCCCGCGAGCGCCTCGAAGTCGCGACCTCCTGCGAGATCGGCGTCTACATCCAGGACCAACTGTCGGCGCGGCTGTTCCAGGAACAAAGCACCTCGTTCAATCTGCCGCCTGGCAATGTGTCCCTGCGCCTCAAACTGCTGCCGGGCCAGGCGCCGGGTTGCAACCCGGGCATGCTCGCACCGGGTTCGCAGAACATCACGCTCAAGGCCGGGGACGTGTTGAAGTTCCGGATTGCGATGACGCAGGAAGGGATGTACCTGAAGCCCACCGCTCTCGACTACTAATCGCCACACCGATCGTTCCCATGCTCTGCGGGGGGAACACTTCAACGGACGCTCTGCGTTGGGCTTTTAAATGGGACGCGGAGCGTCCCGGCTGCATTTCCACACAGAGCGTGGGAACGATCAGGTCTTTTGATCTGAGACATGGCGCTTGACCTTGCCAGCATGGCAAGGTTGATCCTGTAGACATCTTCTACAGGGAGCGCGACCGATGTCCGAATCCACTACGTTCGATCTGCCGATTGCCGGCATGACCTGCGCCAGTTGCGCGGGGCGTGTCGAGCGTGCCTTGAGTAAAGTCATCGGCGCTTCTGCCGTCAGCGTCAACCTCGCCACCGAGCAGGCGCGGGTCCAGGCGCCCGGCGACAGCCTGCCGGCCTTGATCGACGCGGTGCAGCAGGCCGGCTACAGCGTGCCGCAGCAAAGTCTGGAGTTGAGCATCGACGGCATGACCTGCGCTTCCTGCGTCGGCCGCGTCGAACGGGCGCTGGCCAAAGTGCCCGGGGTGAAAAGCGTCAGCGTCAACCTGGCGAACGAACGGGCGCATCTGGAACTGCTCGGACACATCGATCCGCAAACCTTGATCGCCGCGGTCACCAAAGCCGGTTACAGCGCCAGCGTCTGGGAAGTCGAACACCCGCAAACCGATCAGCAACAGCAGCGCCTGCACCGTGAGCGCTGGGCGTTGATCATGGCGATCGCCCTCGCCCTGCCGCTGGTGTTGCCAATGCTCCTACAACCGTTTGGCGTGCACTGGATGCTCCCGGCCTGGGTGCAATTCGCGCTGGCCACGCCGGTGCAGTTCATTTTCGGCGCACGTTTTTATGTGGCCGCCTGGAAAGCCGTGCGCGCCGGGGCTGGCAACATGGATTTGCTGGTCGCCCTCGGTACCAGCGCCGGCTATGGCTTGAGTCTTTATGAATGGGCCACGGCGGCCGGGCGCATGCCTCATCTATATTTCGAAGCCTCGGCGGTGGTGATTGCCTTGGTGTTGCTGGGCAAATACCTGGAAAGCCGTGCCAAGCGCCAGACCGCCAGCGCCATCCGCGCCCTCGAAGCCTTGCGCCCGGAACGCGCCATTCAGGTGATCGACGGCCGCGAGCAGGACGTTGCCATCAGCGCCTTGCGCCTCAACGACCTGGTCATGGTCAAACCCGGCGAACGCTTCCCGGTGGACGGTGAAGTGGTCGAAGGCCAGAGCCACGCCGACGAAGCGCTGATCAGCGGCGAAAGCCTGCCGGTGCCCAAGCAACCCGGTGACAAGGTCACGGGCGGTGCCATCAATGGCGAAGGCCGGTTGCTGGTTCGCACTCAAGCGTTGGGGGCGGAAACCGTGCTGGCGCGGATCATCCGTCTGGTCGAAGACGCCCAGGCCGCCAAAGCGCCGATTCAGAAGCTGGTGGATAAAGTCAGTCAGGTATTTGTGCCTACCGTTCTGTTGATCGCGTTGGCGACGCTGATTGGCTGGTGGTTGTACGGCGCGCCGATTGAAACCGCGTTGATCAACGCCGTCGCCGTGCTGGTCATCGCTTGCCCTTGCGCACTCGGGCTGGCCACGCCGACCGCGATCATGGCCGGCACCGGCGTCGCGGCCCGCTATGGGATTCTGATCAAGGACGCCGAAGCGCTCGAACGCGCTCATGAAGTCAGCGCCGTAGTGTTCGACAAGACCGGCACGCTGACCTCGGGTTCGCCGCGAATCGCTCATCTGAGTGCCATTAACGGTGACGAAGCCGCCCTGCTGCAAATGGCCGGCGCCCTGCAACGCGGCAGTGAACACCCGCTGGCCAAGGCGGTTCTGGACGCCTGCGCCGAACGGGTTTTGACCGTGGCCGACGTCAGCGACAGTCAATCGCTGACTGGTCGCGGCATCGCCGGCACGCTCGACAGCCGTCGTTTGGCCTTGGGTAATCGCAGGCTGCTGGAAGAAAGCGGTTTGAGCGCAGGGGATCTGGCCGACTCCGCAACCGCGTGGGAAACCGAAGGCCGCACCCTCTCCTGGTTGATCGAACAAAGCCCCGAGCCAAAGGTACTGGGCCTGATCGCGTTTGGGGACACCCTCAAACCCGGCGCGCTGCACGCTGTGCAACAGCTCAGCGCACGCCACATCAGCAGCCACTTGCTGACCGGCGACAACCGCGGCAGTGCCAAAGTGGTTGCCGAAGCGCTGGGCATTACCAATGTCCACGCCGAAGTCTTGCCGGCAGACAAAGCCGCCACCGTCGCCGAACTGAAAAAGACCGGCGTGGTGGCGATGGTCGGCGACGGCATCAACGACGCCCCGGCCCTGGCGGCCGCCGACATCGGCATCGCCATGGGCGGTGGCACCGACGTTGCCATGCATGCGGCCGGCATCACCCTGATGCGCGGCGATCCACGACTGGTGCCCGCCGCGCTGGAAATCAGCCGCAAGACCTACGCAAAGATCCGGCAAAACCTGTTCTGGGCGTTCGTCTATAACCTGATCGGCATTCCGCTGGCTGCGTTCGGCTTCCTCAATCCGGTGCTGGCCGGCGCGGCGATGGCGCTGTCCAGCGTCAGCGTGGTGAGCAATGCGTTACTGTTGAAAACCTGGAAACCCAAGGACCTGGAGGACAATCGATGAACATCGGCCAAGCAGCGCGGCACAGCGGCCTGAGCGCGAAGATGATTCGTTATTACGAGTCCATCGGCTTGCTGAAGGCCGCCCACCGCACCGACAGCGGCTACCGCATTTATGGCGACGATGACCTGCACACGCTGGCGTTCATCAAACGCTCCCGGGACTTGGGGTTTTCGCTGGAAGAAGTGGGAAAGTTGCTGACCCTCTGGCAGGACCGCCAACGGGCCAGCGCCGACGTGAAAGCCCTGGCCCGCCAGCACATCGACGAGCTGAACCAGAAGATCCGCGAGTTGGGTCAGTTGCGTGACACCCTGCAGGACCTGGTCGAACACTGTCAGGGCGACCATCGCCCCGATTGTCCGATCCTCAAGAACCTGGAGTCGGGCTGCTGCGCGCCACCCGTTCGCCCCTGATCGCGAGCACCTTCACCACCAGCAACGTGGTCAGGGGAACGCCGTGGAACAGCAGCACCACGGCCCCCGGCGTCCACCACGAATAGAACGGCGCGGCGATCAACATGCCGACCCCGAAACCGGTCATTTGCAGCAGTGTCAGCAAGCTGAAGATCGGCAGGCGCAGGCTGTCCGGTTCACGTTGCAGACGCGACATCAGGCCGACCTCGGAGAAGCCGTCACCCAATCCGGCCGGTAACGAGAACAACAGCAAACCGTAGAGGGTCTGCTGCTGGAACATCAGGATAAAACCGCAGGACATCAGCAATACCCCGAAGAAAAATCGCCGCTCCAGGTGTGCATTGTCCGACCCTTTCAGGCGACTGGCGATTCGCGCGCCGATCAGCTTTCCGCACGCCCAGACGGCCAGCATCAGGCCCAGCGTGGTGCTGGCCGACTCGGGCGTCAGTAGCCGGGAAATGATCGGAAAGCCGACGTTGTGCGCCGCGCTGCCCAAGGTGTCGGCCATGGTGACGGCGAGCATCGCGGCCACCACGGGCGTACTGCGCAAGCCTTGGCGCAAGGCGTGCCACTCACTACGAGGCTGGGCTTGTTCGGGATCGGGTGCTGGTCGGGAAAACCGCAACGGCAAGATGAACAACGCGGCCAGCAGATAAGTGACCACGTTCAATGCGAAGACCGTTTCAAAGCCGAAGGCCGCCACCAACAGTCCTGCCACCAGGCTCCCACCGACCATGGCCGCCGACGAGGCCGAGGTGATCCAGGCGTTGGTCTTGAGCAAGTGCTCGCCTTCGATCAGGTGCGGCAACTGGCTGTTGAGGCCGATGGCGAACATTGAGTTGCCGAACCCCAGGCCGAACGCGATCAACGGTAAAAGCAGCGCTTGCTGGGCGACCGGCAGCACCAGCAACAGGCCCAACAACCCTGCGCGCAGCAAATCAAAGGCAATCAACGGAATACGCCCGGCCCAGCGGCGATAGAACGAGGTGCCGATCAAGCTGGCGAAAACCCCTCCGCCCACCCGGCTGGCGAGGAAAATGCCAACGCTCATGGCGCTGTTGCTGAGCAGGTAGACGTAAGTGGCCAGGGCGACCATGTTGAGAAAGGCGCCGAAGTCCGAGACCAGACGGGCCGCGATGATCAGTTGGGCATTGCGGGTGGAGGGGTTCACATTCAGTCCTTGAGTGTGGGAGTCGCAGGGAACAATCCACTGTAGGCGCGAGCAGGCTCACTCCCACAAATGATCTCCAGTGTTTAGGGATCAGCATTTACAAAAAACCCGGCCGAAGCCGGGTTTTCGTCAACCGATCACTGCATCCACGGTGGAGGCGGTTCTTCGGTTTTGCCCGGTGGCGCGTCATCTGCCGCGCGCACCGCCTGTTTACGCTCTTCATCCAGGCGTGCCGCCTCGATTTCGCGTATGACACCGCCGACGTCGGCCAATTCTTCCGGTTCGTCGAACTCGCCCGTCAACACGCTGGCCGGGTGCAAGGTGCCGGCTTCGTACAGCGCCCACATTTCCTTGGCGTATTTGGTCTTTTTCAACTCTGGCGCAAACCGGCCGAAGTAAGACGCCATGTTGCCCACGTCCCGCTCCAGCATGCTGAACGCGTGGTTGTTGCCCGCCGCGTCTACCGCTTGCGGCAAGTCGATGATCACCGGGCCCGTCGGAGTCAACAGCACGTTGAACTCGGACAGGTCACCGTGCACCAGACCGGTACACAGCATCAGCACGATCTGCGAAATCAGGAACGCGTGATATTCGCGCGCCTGGTCCGGCTCCAGCACCACGTCGTTCAGACGCGGCGCGGCATCGCCGTACTCGTCGGCCACCAGCTCCATGAGCAGTACGCCTTCGAGGAAGTCATACGGCTTGGGCACCCGAACACCGGCACCGGCCAGACGGAACAGCGCCGCCACTTCGGCGTTCTGCCAGGCGTCTTCGGTTTCTTTCTTGCCGAATTTCGAGCCTTTGGCCATCGCTCGAGCCTGGCGGCTGTTGCGCACCTTGCGGCCTTCCTGATATTCGGCCGCCTGACGGAAACTGCGTTTATTCGCCTCCTTGTAGACCTTCGCGCAACGTAGCTCGTTACCGCAGCGCACCACATAAACAGCTGCTTCTTTACCACTCATGAGTGGGCGCAGCACCTCGTCGACCAGACCGTCCTCGATCAGGGGTTCAATGCGTTTTGGAGTCTTCATCAGCTTTTATTGTGGGTCCTTTATTACCAAACACGCGAAAGTCATTCGTTATACGGCAATCCACTCGTTCGGGGGAGGGGTTGCCGACCTATGAACGTCGTGATGCACACAATGTGCCGAATTAATCGGCCAACTCCTTTCGGTCGTCATCGGCCGCCCGAGATCATAGCTGAGCCTGCACCACTGTGTGGCGAAGGGGTGCGAGGGCATTTGCGACAGAAGCTGACACCTTAATTCACACCCTTCGTAGGATATTTCTCACCAAGCCTCAATTTCCCATTAATTCAGCCGAAGTCCTCAGTGACAGAGTGATTTGTCCGACAATCGTTCCGACCACAAAAACGATGGCGCGCTCAGGGATCCGGGTTGATCAAATACGTTTACGGCTGCCAATAATCCGCGAGTCATCTGCACTGCGTGGGCCTACAAGAAAAATCTGGAGCGCGGATGAACATCAAACAGAAGTTGACCTGGGCGTTTGCAATCATCGCCTGCCTGCCCGTGGTGCTGGTCGCCACCCTCGTGGTGCTGAATCTGCGCAGTGACGCCAAGGCGAATTTCGTCGACGGCAGTGGTCGTGAAATTCGTCAGGTCAGCAACGCCATGCAATTGTTCTTCGACGGCATCAGCCAGAACGTCGACTACCTGGCCAGACAACCGCTGATCAAGAACTCCGACGACAGCCTCAAGACCTACATGAGCGCCAACGCCGAGAGCATTCCCCAAGGCGAGATGGACAAAAAGGTCTTCAGCCTCCTGCAGGACCTGGGCAACAGCCATCCGTCCTACGCCTATGCCATCCTCGGCACTGCGGCGGGCGGTTACGTGTCCTGGCCGGACGACGCGAAGCTGAACAATTACGACCCGCGCCAGCGCCCCTGGTACAAGGCGGCCCAGGCCAAGCCGGGCAAACCATTTCGCACCGAGGCCTATTACTGGGCCCAGGACGATGCGACCTACGTCAGCACCGTGCGCACCATCGACAACCAATTGGGCACCAACGGCGGCGTGGTCAGTATCGACGTGACGCTCAAGCAGCTCACCGAGATCGTCAAGCAGATCAAACTGGGTGAAACCGGCTACCTGATGCTGCTGGAAAACACCGGCACCGTGCTGGTCGATCCGAAACAACCGGAACACAACTTCAAAGCCCTGAGCAGCCTCGGCGAAGGTTATGCGCAACTGGCCAAGGCCGGCAAAGGCCTGGTGGAAGTCGAGTTGAACGGCGAACGCTACATGGCCAACGTCTGGCCGTCGGAGCAACTGGGCTGGACCTTTATCGGCCTGATCAAGCAAAACGATGTGATGAGCTCCGCGACTCAACTGACTTGGCTGATCGCAATCATCGCCGCCGTTCTGGCAGTGTTCTTCGCCATCATTGGCGCCAGTTTCGCCAGTGTCATCGTGCGACCGATCCGCAGCGTGGCCAGCGGCCTGGAAGGCATCGCCCAAGGTGAAGGCGACCTGACCAAAAACCTGGAAATCCGTGGCAGCGACGAAACCGCGCAACTGGCCAACTGGTTCAATCAGTTCCTGACGGCGATTCGTAACCTGATCCAAAGCATCGGCGGTGCCGCGACCAAGATTCTCGCCACCTCGAAGAGCTCGACTCAGGTTTCCAGCGACATGGCTGAGGCCGCCGGGCGCCAGCGTGAGGCGGTGGACATGGTGTCCACGGCGTTCCATGAAATGGTCGCCACCGCCAACGAAGTCGCACGCTCGTGCAGCCAGGCGGCAGAATCCGCCGACAGTGGCCAGCGCCAGGCGCGTCAAGGTCAGCAACAGATTGATGCGGCCGTGACCAGCGTTGATCGCCTGAGCCAGGAAATCGAACAGTCGGCGCAGTCGATGCAACAGCTCGAACGCGACAGCAACGACATCCAGTCGATCCTGGGGACCATTCGCTCGATTGCCGAACAGACCAACCTGCTGGCCCTGAACGCCGCCATTGAGGCTGCACGGGCCGGTGAGCAAGGTCGCGGGTTTGCAGTGGTGGCGGATGAAGTCCGGGCACTGGCCAAACGCACGGCGGATTCCACGGCGGAAATCGATGGCTTGCTGGGCAACCTGGCCAAGCGCACCAGCCAAGTGACTCAACAGATGCATGCGAGCCTGGAAGTGTCGCAACAATCGGTGACCCGCATCGGTGAAGCGCGCAGCAGTTTCGGGCTGATTCGTGAGTCGGTGGATGTGATTCGCGACATGAACACGCAGATCGCCACGGCGGCGGAAGAACAGCATCAGGTGGCCGAAGACATCAACCGGCACATCAGCCAGATCCATGGCGACGCGCAGTTGGTGGCAGAACTGGCGAACTCGGCGCGCCTGGACTCGCAGAGCCTGGCCGGGTTGTCGAATGAACTGGACGGGTTGGTTCGTCGCTTCAGGACCTGAGGTCGCTGATCTAACGGGTCGAAAACCGATACCTGTGGCGAGGGAGCTTGCTCCCGCTCGGCCGCGAAGCGGTCGCAAACCGGTAAACACGGAATACCTGATACAGCGTGTTTACTGAATTGGGACCGCTTCGCGCTCCAGCGGGAGCAAGCTCCCTCGCCACAATTACTGTTTGAACAATTCACCGGGTGTGAAGCCGAACAACCCCTTGAACGCCGCAATAAACGCCGACGTCGAGTCATACCCACAAGACAGCGCGGCATGGGTCACGCTGTCGCCCTCCTCCAGCAAACTCAGCGACGACAGCAACCGCATTCGCTGTCGCCACCCGCGAAAGCTCAGCCCGGTCTCGCGCTGGAACAAGCGCATCAGCGTCTTTTCCGAGGTGCCCAGGCGTTGCGCCCATTCCTGCAACGTCACACTGAGCTCCGGACGTTCGATCAGCTCATTGCACAACCCGAGCAGCCGTTCATGACGCGGCAACGGCAGGGAAAACCCCACCTCCGGCAGATTCGCCAACTGATCCAGCAGCACATTCACCAGCCGCGTTTCCTGGCTGTCGCCCTGCGGATACTCCACCGGCAGCAAGCAAAAACGCTTGATCAGCTCACGGGCCAGCGGCGTGACTTCCAGCACCCGACAACGCCCGTCGGCCCATTCACAGTCCTGGCGGCGCACGTAAAGGCTGCGCATTTCGGCACGCATCGAGGTCACCACCTGGTGTTCGAGGTCCGCCGGAATCCAGATCCCCCACTGCGGCGGCGCAAAGAAACTGCCCTCAGCCGTGTGCACGCCGAGAACGCCGCTGATGGCGTAGGAAAACTGCACCCAATCGTGGCGATGAGGTGGCGTCCACGACCCGGCATTCAGGCTTTCCGCCCGAGCGAACAGCGGACGCGGTAGCGCCTTCAGCGTCGGAATGGCCCGTTCGAGGGAAAGTTGTCCGTTAGCCGGCATTGATTGGCCTTATGTCGCAAGACGGCAGATAGGGCCGACGTTAGGCTAAGTCATCAATTCTTACAAATGTATTCGGTGGCCGTTATGCATGCCTTCAAACACCTCAAACGCGTGGTCACCGACTGGTTCTTGTGCGGCATGCTGATCGCCACGCTGCTGGCGTATTTCTTCCCGGTCTTCGGCGCCACGGGTGGCGGGATGCACGCGGAATATGTGATCAACATCGGCGTGTTCCTCGTGTTCTTCCTGCACGGGGTCAATCTCTCCAGCGAGCAGATCAGCCATGGCCTGAAGAACTGGAAGCTGCACGTGATGGTCCAGGGTTTCACCTTCATGGTGTTCCCGTTGATCTGGTTGCTGAGCGACAAGCTGCTGGGTTCGCACGTGCCTTCGCTGTTGATGCTTGGCTTCTTCTACCTTTGCGCCCTGCCGTCGACCATCTCGTCGTCTGTGGCCCTGACTGGCAGCGCGGGCGGCAACGTGCCGGCGGCAATTCTCAATGCGAGCCTGTCCAGCGTGCTGGGGATTTTCCTGACGCCGTTGCTGGTGAGCCTGGTGGTCGGCAGCGGTGCTGGCGGCATCGATCTGGGCTCGACGCTGCTCGACCTCTGCGCCATGTTGCTGTTGCCGCTGGTGCTCGGCCAACTGTTGCGGCCGATGTTCGGCAAGTTCTTCGCCCGCCACAAGCGCTACACCAACATCGTCGACAAGCTGGTGATTCTGTTGCTGGTGTACTCGGCGTTCTGCAACTCGATGGTCTCGGGGATGTGGCAACAACAGGGCAACGGCGTAATTCTCAGCGCACTGATCGGCAGCGTGATCCTGCTGGCGGTCATCCTGTGGATGACTACCCGCACCGCTCGCGCACTGAAATTCAGCCCGGCGGATGAGATCGCCGCGGTGTTCTGCGCCAGCAAAAAATCCCTCGCGGCCGGTGCGCCGATGGCGGCGCTGATCTTCGGCGCCAATCCTGGCCTGGGCTTGATTCTGCTGCCGATCATGATTTATCACCCGTTGCAGTTGATCGTCTGCTCGGTGATGGCCGAGAGCTACGCCAACCGCAACCGTGAACGCATCGCGCAGCAGAACGCCGAACTGATCAGCGCTCGATAATCGCCGTCACCCCTTGGCCGCCAGCGGCGCAGATCGAGATCAAGCCTCGGCCCTTGCCCGCCGCGTCGAGCAACTTCGCCAGGTTGGCGACGATGCGCCCGCCGGTCGCGGCAAACGGATGCCCGGCCGCCAGTGAACTGCCTTTGACGTTGAGGCGGCTGCGGTCGATGGAGCCCAGCGGCGCATCGAGGCCGAGACGGGTTTTGCAATACTCCGGATCTTCCCAGGCCTTCAACGTGCAGAGCACCTGCGCGGCGAAGGCTTCGTGGATTTCGTAGTAATCGAAGTCCTGCAAGGTCAGGCCATTGCGCGCCAGCAAACGGGGCACCGCGTACACCGGCGCCATCAACAGCCCTTCGGCGCCGTTGACGAAATCCACTGCCGCGGCCTCGCCGTCACGCAAATAGGCGAGGATCGGCAAGCCACGTTCCTTCGCCCATTCTTCACTGCCCAACAGTACCAGCGACGCGCCATCGGTGAGCGGCGTGGAGTTGCCCGCCGTCATCGTGCCCTTGGCGCTTTTCTCGAAGGCCGGTTTCAGCGAGGCGAGTTTTTCCAGGGTCAGGTCCGGGCGCAGGTTGTTGTCGCGGGTCAGGCCGAGGAACGGTGTCATCAGGTCGTTGTGCCAGCCTTCGGCGTAGGACGCGGCCAGGTTCCGATGGCTCTCCAGCGCCAGCTGATCCTGTTCTTCGCGGGGGATGTTCCAGGTCTGGGCCATCAACTCGCAGTGCTGGCCCATGGACAAACCGGTGCGCGGTTCGCCGTTGCGCGGGAACTCCGGTATCAAGTCCCGGGGACGCAGCTGCAGAAAGGTTTTCAGTTTGTCGCCGGTGGTCTTGGCGCGATTGGCTTGCAGCAGCACCCTGCGCAAACCTTCACTGACGCCGATCGGCGCATCCGAGGTGGTATCGACGCCACCGGCAATGCCGCACTCGATCTGTCCCAAAGCAATCTTGTTCGCCACCAGCAACGCCGCTTCAAGGCCTGTGCCGCACGCCTGCTGAATGTCATAGGCCGGGGTGCCGGGGGACAACCGTGAACCGAGCACACACTCGCGCGTCAGGTTCATGTCTCGGGACAACTTGAGGACCGCCCCCGCGACCACTTCGCCGATCCGCAGGCCATGCAGGTTGTAGCGTTCGATCAGGCCTTCGAGCGCTGCGGTGAGCATCGCCTGGTTACTGGCGGTGGCGTAAGGCCCGTTGGAGCGGGCGAAGGGGATTCGGTTACCGCCAATAATCGCGACGCGGCGCAGCTGGGTCATGAAAAGCTCCTGTCAAAAAATCAGATGTAAACACCAGCCCTGCAGGAGCGAAGCTTGCTCGCGAAGGCGCCGGCACATTCAATATCTCCTCTGAATGAAACATCGTCTTCGCGAGCAAGCTTCGCTCCTACACTGTTCAAGCGTAGGCCTTATATCGTGGATCGAACGACTGATTGCCATTCGTGGTCCACACTTTGAACCCCAGCTGCCGGAGTGCGTTCCATGTCTGACCGTTATATCGACTTCGCCAATTCCTCCATCGGCCATCGTCTGGTCGGGGCCATGGGACTGCCGTCTCCGGTACGCCTGGAGCGGTGGCAAGCAGGCCGACTGCGGCCTGTCGAAGGGGCGCTGTTGATTGGCGGCGGCCCGCTGACAGAGAAAGTCAGCGCTTTTGCCAATCGCCTGACCGATGCGATCTACAGCTACGGCACTGACCCATCGCTGGCCACCGCGTGGATTCCCGGCCACGGCCCCAAGCTCAAAGCCGTGGTGTTCGACGCCAGTGACCTGGTGCAGACCGATCAGCTCAAACAGCTGCGCGAGTTCTTCCAGCCGCTGATCAAGAACCTCGATCACAGCGCGCACCTGGTGATTCTGGGGCGTGCGCCAGAGACGTTGACCGACCCGTTCGCCGCCAGCGCACAGCGTGCGCTGGAAGGTTTCAGTCGCTCGCTGGCCAAGGAATTGCGCAGCGGCGGCACCTTGCAGCTGATCTATGTCGGTGACGGCGCCGAGGATCAACTCGAAGGGCCGCTACGGTTTTTCCTCTCGCCCAAAAGTGCGTTTGTGTCAGGCCAGGTGGTTCGTTTGAAGGCTTGCGATACGCAGGTGTCGGACTGGACTCGCCCACTGGCCGGGCGCAAGGCGCTGGTCACGGGTGCCGCGCGCGGCATTGGCGCTTCCATCGCCGAAACCCTGGCCCGTGACGGTGCCGAGGTCATCCTGCTTGACGTACCTGTGGCCAAAACCGACCTCGATGCACTCGCTGCGCGCCTCGGCGGGCGCAGCATCACCTTGGACATCTGCGCCGAAGACGCCGCCGCGCAGTTGATCGAATTGCTGCCCGACGGCGTCGACATCGTGGTCCACAATGCCGGCATCACCCGCGACAAAACCCTGGCCAACATGACCCCCGAATTCTGGGACGCGGTGATCGCGGTCAACCTCAACGCGCCGCAAGTGCTGACCAAGGCCCTGCTCGACAGCGGCGCCTTGCATGACAACGGGCGGGTGATTCTGTTGGCGTCCATCAGCGGCATCGCCGGCAATCGCGGGCAGACCAATTACGCGGCGAGCAAGGCAGGGCTGATCGGTCTGGCCCAGGCCTGGGCGCCGCTGCTGAGTCAACGCGGCATCAGCATCAATGCGGTGGCGCCGGGGTTCATCGAAACCCAGATGACCGCGCACCTGCCGTTCGGCATCCGTGAGGCCGGGCGACGTATGAGTTCTTTGGGCCAGGGCGGCCTGCCACAAGACGTTGCCGAAGCCGTCGCGTGGCTTGCTCAGCCGGGGACCGGCGCGTTCACCGGGCAAGCGTTGCGAGTCTGCGGCCAAAGCGTCCTGGGGGCATGAACATGATCACCGATTGGCACACCCTCAACCGCGAACCGAGCCTGACGGGGCTGTACGTGAAGGCGGCAACACGGCGCAAAATCACCGGCACCACGTTGCCCGACACGGGATTGCGCTGCTGGCTCGAGGTCGATCCGAAACGCCTGGCGGCGTATCGCAAGGTCTGTGGTTTTGCCGATAACGGTTTGCTGCCGCCGACCTATCCACACATCCTGGCGTTTGCCTTGCAGATGCAATTGCTCACGGCCAAGGACTTTCCGTTCCCGCTGCTTGGGCTGATTCACCTGAGCAATCGCATTCGTGTATTGCGCCCCATGGGTGGGGTCAACCGTGTTCGGGTCAGCGTGCAGGTGCAGAACCTGCAACCCCATGCCAAGGGTGCGACGTTCGATCTGGTGACGTCGCTTGACGATCAGTTGGGGCCGTTGTGGGAAGCTGAAAGCCAGATGCTGTGCCGCGGGGTCAAGCTCGAAGGCGAACCGGTCGAGGACGTGTTGGCATCAACCCTGGAGATGACGCAAGTGGCTCGCTGGAATGCGCCGGCGGACATCGGCCGGCAGTACGCAAAAGTATCCGGGGACTACAACCCGATTCACCTGAGTGCCGCGAGCGCCAAGCTGTTTGGTTTTCCGACGGCCATTGCCCATGGGTTGTGGAACAAGGCCCGGACATTGGCAGCGTTGAGTGAGCATCTGCCCACGGCGAATGTCGAGATGGCGGTGCAGTTCAGGAAACCGGTGCGGTTGCCGAGTGAGGTGACGTTGCTGGCCAGCGCGGCGGGGTCCAGTGGGGACTTTCAGCTGCTGGGGGCGGGGGATCTTGAACATATGGTGGGACATTGGCGGCCGATTGCCTGAACCGGTTGATCATCTGTGAAATCGCCGTCGCGAGCAGGTTCGCGCCTGCAGGGGACCGCGTTTGCGAGTCGTCCGAGGCAGTGAGCCTGCTTGAGAAAAGGGCTGGTTCAGTGATTGAAGTGCGCGCTTGGCTGCGGAAACAGGTTATTGAGCGTCTCCAGCAACCGCACGTGATAGATCGGCTTGCGGAACAGGTCGAGCACCTGCAAGCGCAGCATGTCGCTGACATCTTCCATGTCTGCATGGCCGGATGTCACGATCACGGGTAAATGCTGGCGGGAGGTGTGCTCGCGCAGGCGTTTGATCAGCGACATGCCGCTTTCCTCCGGCATGCGCAGATCGGTGATCACCAGGGCAATATCGGGATGGCGGGTCAAATGATTCAGGGCGAGTTTGACCGAGGTTGCGGTAAAGCAATTGAAGCCCTCGCCCTCAAGCAGCTCCGCCAGTTCCAGCAACGCATCCTCCTCGTCATCGACCAGAAGGAGTTGTTGGCGTGGGAATGCGAGAGCGTTCATAGGGTTTTCCTGCGATGGACTAAGCGCTGACGTTAAAACCACTCAGGCCCGTTGGCAAACGGCATCGATCAAGAAGCCGCCGGCAGTACCTCCTTGATACTGTCAAAGATTATGGTAATCGAACCCGAGATCGGCTCCATGAAAGCTGCCAGTGCGACCGCCGCCATCCCCGCGATAATGGCGTACTCAATACCCGAAGCCCCTTCGGTGTCTTTCGCCAGGTTGATGTAGAAGACGACTTCAGACTTCAGCCGCTGAACAAACTGAGTGAGGGACATGACGTTTTCTCCTTGGAGGGTGCCGGGTGTTGCATGGCCGCAACATGATTCCCCTGTGCCAGCATCAGCATTGTCGGCATTCCGCTTACCAACAACTGTAAGAACGAATTAATACTTAAGTATTAACCGGCCAATCGACGCCAAAAAACCAGGTTTGGCACGATAGCCTCTTACTTTCGTTAGATATTTTCCAAGGAGTAATGGCATTTTGATCTACCTGCGCTAACGTCAAATAGCGAAATAGTTAGAAGGTCAAAGCTGCCTGATTGCGAAGTTATCTCGTTGGACCTTACGAGTCATCAAGCAGCAGGAAAGGGAGAGCCGTGATGAACAGCCGAGTCACCATGGGTCTGGCCGGTTTTTTTCTGGTGGGTGCCATCATTGCCGGTTATTGGGGGCTGACACTGAGTCGACAACCGGCCCCCGACCCCGTCACCCCGCCGAACGCTATCGCCACCGCACCTGTTCCGGCACCTGCGCCGGTAGACGATCCCACCCGTCAACCCGTTGTCGTGCTGCTGCGCGATGTGGCGCCCTTCGTTCAAATCACCGCCGCCGACGTGACCCTGGAAAAACTGCGCACCGCCCCGGCCGGCAGTCTGACCAGACTCGATCAGGCCATTGGTCGCACGCCGTGGCGCGCACTGACCGCAGGCACCTGGCTCAACGCTGAAAGCTTCGAAGCCGGCAGTGCATTGTCGCGAATGATCCGGCCCGATGAACGTGCGCTCGCCGTCGCGGTGGATGAAGTGATCAATGCCGGCGGGCAACTGAGCCCTGGCGATTATGTCGACGTGATGCTGTTTCTGCGTGCAGACGCCAACAACGTTCAGCAGTCAGCTCAGGTCGTCATCCCCGCGTTGCGGGTGCTCGGCGTCGGCGAACAGCTGGGACTGACCAACGATGGGCGCCCGGCCAAACCGGTGCGCAGCAACGAAGAACAACTCAAGCAGGACCCACAGCGCACCAACGCCCGTTCGGTGGTGCTCGCCGTGCCCGAGTCGCTGCTGAGCCGGCTGATGCTGGCGACCCAGGCCGGGGTGCTGCGCCTGGCCGTGCGCAGTGCCGAAGAGAAACGCCTGGCGCATTATTGGGCCGGCGAAAACGATTCAAACGCCCACCTTGCCCGGGCTGATCGCGACCTGGTGCAGTTCAGCCAACTGGCCCTCGTCGGCCCCCCCAAAGCACTCACCCTCGGCAGCACGGCACCGCGCAAATCAGGCGTGGAAGTCATTCGCGGCAACCAAATCTCCCAACAAACCCCCTGAGTCGAGCAAGGACGCCTTTAAATGCGCAGACGTTCCATGTCCATGTTCCAAGGCCTGCTCTGTGTCTCCTTGCTGGGCGTTCAACCGCTCGACATGACATTCGCCGCCGCGGGCAATTGCTCTGCATTAGGGCCCCTGCCGGCGGTGCTGGAAGTCGGTGAAGGGTTGCAGCAGGAACTGCAATCGCCGGTAGCGATCACGCGACTGGCCGTGGGCGATCCGAAAATCGCCGACGTGCGCGTCAACGGCAATCAGGCGTTTCTGCTCACCGGCATGGCGCCGGGCGCCACCAGCCTGATGGTCTGGACCGCCTGCGCCAGCACACCGCGCCAAAGCATGGTGTTCGTTCAGGGCCGGGCCACAGCAGCGATGACCGGCGCGGCGTCGATACCCTCCGAAGACCCGATGCTGGCGTCGCAAGTGCAGACCGATATTCGCTTCGTCGAGGTCAGCCGGACCAAACTGAAAGAGGCCAGCACCTCGATCTACGGTAAAAACTCGAACTTCCTGTTCGGCTCACCCGGCACCGTGCCCAATACGGCAGTCACACCGCGTGTGCTGCCGCTGCGCAACATCGATCCACGCATTGCCGTGCCGAGCATTCCGCTGGCCAACGACATGTACAACATCGTCGCCGGCGGCGGTAATTTCCTCGCCATCATCAACGCCATGGAAGGCAGCGGCTTCGCCTACACCCTGGCGCGGCCGAGCCTGGTGGCGATCAGCGGGCAGAGCGCGAGCTTTCTGGCCGGCGGTGAAATCCCGATTCCGGTGCCCAGCGCCAACAGCAACAGCTACTCGATCGAATACAAGGAATTCGGCATTCGCCTGACACTCACGCCGACCGTCGTCAGCAACCAACGCATCGCCCTGAAAGTGGCGCCGGAAGTCAGTGAGCTGGATTACAACAACGGCGTCACCATCGGCGGCACCACAGTCCCGGCGCTCACCATCCGCCGCACTGACACCAGCATCTCCCTGGCCGATGGCGAAAGTTTCGTCATCAGCGGTTTGATCAGCACGCAAAACGCCTCGCAGGTCGACAAATTTCCCGGTCTTGGCGACATCCCGATACTCGGTGCGTTTTTCCGCAGTTCATCGATCAAGCGCGAGGAGCGCGAACTGCTGATGATCGTCACGCCGCACTTGGTGCAGCCGTTGGCGGCCAACGCGAAATTACCGTCGCTGCCCGGTGAACAACTGCGCAACTACGACCCCGGTTTCTATCGCATGTACTTCCTCGAAAACGGCAACTTCGATAAACGCAGCGGGTTATCGCAATGAGCCAGAACCTGAGCCAGACCTTCCTGGCAATCACCCGCAACCCCACCGACCTTGAATGGCTGCAAGGCGCCCTCGCCCCGTTGGGCCAGGTCGTCAGTGCCGGTGGCGGCAGCCTCGACGAACTGCTGACGCTGGTCGACGTGACCTTCGCCAGCCTGGTGTTCGTGGGGCTGGATCGCGAACACGTGGTGGCGCAGAGCACCTTGATCGAGGGTGCACTTGAAGCCAAACCGATGCTGGCCATCGTCGCGCTGGGCGACGGCATGGACAACCAGCTCGTGCTCAACGCGATGCGGGCCGGCGCCCGGGATTTCGTCGCGTATGGCTCGCGCTCCAGCGAAGTCGCGGGGCTGGTGCGGCGTCTCAGTAAACGCCTGCCACCGGTGGCTCCAAATACCCACCTGGGTGGCCTGACCGTGCTATATGGCGTGCAAAGCAGTGCAGACGGCGCGCTGCTCGCCAACCATATGGCGCAGGTGGTGCAAAAGAGCGGACAGCAAACCTTGCTGCTCGACCTCGGCCTGCCACGCGGCGACAGCCTGGCCCTGCTCGGCCTGGAGAGCTCGTTTCACTTCGGCGATGCCCTGCGCCATTTGCGGCGGCTGGACGCAACGCTGATCGACAGTGCGTTCACCAGCGACGGTGACGGACTGCGGATTCTGGCGTACGCCAGTCACGACGAACCGCTGGAACACACCAGCGCCGCCGAGCTGTACATGCTGCTCAGCGCCCTGCGCCAACACTTCCAGCACATTGTGGTGAACCTCACCGGTCAGCCGGACAGCGAGGCACTGCGCACATTTATCAGCCATTGCGACAAGCTGCTCTGGTACACCGATCAGAACGTGCTCGACTGTCGCCGCAACCTCGCGCTGCTGAATCTGTGGCGGGAGAAAGGCATGAAGCTTGACCACGCCAGATTGCTCATCGACCGCTACTTGCGCCACGTCGCGCCGGACTCGGAAACCCTGGGTAAAAGTTTCGGCATGGAGATCATCGCCACCCTCGCCTACAGCCCGGAAGTGCGGCTCAACGCCAAGAATCAGGGCGTCAGCCTGTTCGAACTGGCCCCTCGCGAAGGCCTGAGCCAAGGCCTGCGGGCCCTCGGTGAATGTCTGGCCAAGCGCTCCGAAGCCTTGGCCAAACCCAGGACCGGTTGGTTCAACCGGCTTCGAGGTGCGCAATGAGCAGTGAAAAACTGTTCGGTGCGCCGCATCGCGCTTCGAGCGCCAACGCCGACCATGAAGGCCTGAAACTGGTGTTGCACCGTTTCATCATCGACGCCATCGAAGAGTCCGGAAAAAACCTGCTGGAGGGTTCGCGCCAGGTACTGTCGCAATTCGTCACCGACAAAGTGGCTGAGTACATCGCGCGACTGCACCTGGCAATTTCCCGTTATGAAATGGAGCGACTGGCCGAAGAACTGGTCGACGAACTCACCGGTTTCGGTCCGCTTGAAGTGCTGCTGCGCGATCCGGCGGTGACCGAGATCCTGGTCAACGGCCCGCACCGGGTATTCATCGAGCGCGACGGTGTGCTGCATCAAAGTGACTTGCGCTTCATTGATGCGCACCACGTCGAACGCGTCATGCAACGGATTCTCGCACCACTGGGTCGGCGGCTCGATGAGTCTTCGCCGATGGTCGATGCTCGCCTGCCGGATGGCAGCCGGGTCAACGCGATCATTCCACCGATCGCCCTCGACGGCCCCTGCCTGTCAATTCGTAAATTTCGCAAGGACATGCTCAAGAGCAACGACCTGGTGACGATGCAAACCATCGATCAGCCGATCTTCGATTTCCTCCAGGAAGCCGTGGGCAAGCGCTGCAACGTCTTGATCAGCGGCGGCACCGGCACCGGTAAAACCACGCTGTTGAATATTCTCAGCCAGTTGATCAACCCACACGAGCGGCTGGTCACCATCGAAGATGTCGCCGAATTGCAACTCGGCCACCCGCATGTCGTGCGCCTGGAAACCCGTCCTCCCAATGCCGAGGGCCACGGTGAAGTGAAGTCCAGCGACTTGATCCGCAACGCCCTGCGGATGCGCCCGGACCGGATCATCCTCGGCGAAATTCGCGGTGTCGAAGTGCTCGACGTGCTCACCGCCATGAACACCGGCCACGACGGTTCGATGAGCACCGTGCACGCCAACAACGCCCAGGATGCGCTGCTGCGCCTGGAAACCCTGGTCGGCCTGACCGGTCGCGTCATTGCCGAAAAGACCTTGCGGCAAATGATCTGCGCGGCACTGGACGTGATCATCCAGTTGACGCGCATGCCCGATGGTCGACGCTGCGTCAGCGAAGTGGTGGAGGTGGTGGGCGTCCGTGACGATGTCTACGTCACCAATACGCTGTTCCGGCTCGACCGGCGCAGCGGATTCGGGTTTCTGCGCGAGGCCGTCAACCCGGCCGGCGATAAACTGCGCCGCGAGTCGGCGCTCCCGCCATCACCGTACTGAGGCCCACGGCATGCTCAAACCGGCGTTGCTCATCCTCGTTTGCCTGATCATGCTCGGCGTGTCGATTCGCCTGCTGCTCAAAGGCTTGCGCCAGACTGGCACCGAGCGCGTGCTCAATCGCCTGGCCCAGGGGCAACCGCAGTTGGTGGTGGAAAAAACCTCTTGGGCAGGCCTGGAACGGGCGTTCCTGCGCGCGGGCCTTGGGCGCCCGAACGAACAGCTGGGACGCTGGATGCTGCTGTGGGCGTTCGGTACGTTGATCGGCTTCGCCGCCGGTGGCTGGATCGGGCTCGTGGTGTGTTTGCTGGTACCGCCACTCGCGTTCCGGTTGTTCATAAGCTGGCGCTATCAGCGCCGGCTCAAGCGCATGATCGAACAACTGCCGACGTTGCTCGATCACACCGTGCGCAGCCTGAAGTCCGGTCGCACTCTGGCCGACGCGGTGCTGGGCGCTATCCATGCCGCCGACAATCCGCTCAAAGAGGCCATGGGCCGGGTACAACGCAACGTGCAGTTGGGCGTCAGCCTGCCGGATGCCGCGTCGGACTTCGCCGAGCTGTATGAGAAGGATGAACTGCGCCTGTTTGCCCTCGGCCTGAAGGTCAATCACCGCTACGGCGGCAATGCCAGCGAATTGTTGGAGAACCTGATCAAGATGATCCGTGAACGCGAACAGGCCGCCCGCCAGCTCAGCGCCATGACCGGTGAAACCCGCGTGACGGCCTGGGTGCTAGGCAGTTTGCCGCTGGGCCTGGCCACCTATTTCCTGGCCGCCAACCCCGCTTACCTGCTTGCAATGTGGCACGACAGCTCAGGGCAAATGATGCTCGCGAGTGCGTTTGGCTTGCAGGCGGTGGGCAGCCTGGCGCTTTGGCGCATGTTGCGCAGCGTATGAAAATACCGCTGCTGATCAGTGCCCTGCTGTTTATGGCGGCTGCGCTGTTGCTGCTCGGCAGCCTGCTGGACCAGCGCCGGCGTGCGCGTCAGGTGGCTCAACGGCTGGACGGCAAAGCCGTTGACCACGACCGCATGGGTCATTGGCTACAAGCGCTGGGCAACAGCCGCATCGGTCAGCGTTCGGTCAATCTGGACAACGAAACCCAAACCCTGCTCAACCGCTTGGGTTGGCGCAGCGCCCGCCGCCGCTCACAGTTCGCGGCGTTCCAGGTGGGAGTGCCGGTGCTGGCGCTGGCCTTGGCATTGCTGATTCAAAGCGTGTTCTACCCCAGCGTGCAAAACCACTGGATCGCCCCGCTCTTCGCCACGGCCATCGGTTACCTGCTGCCTAAACGCCTGCTCGCCGCCGCGTCTCAACGCCGGCAAAAACAGTTGGCCCTGGAGATATCGACCTTCATTCCGCTGCTGCGCATCCTGTTTGAATCGGGCATGGCCGTCGAGCAATCGCTGCGCGTGCTGAGCCAGGAAGGCAAGCAACTGATGCCCGCATTGACCCACGAACTGCGCCTGGTTCTGGCCCGTGTCGATTCCGGCCTGGAGTTGGGCGAAGAGCTGAGCAAGGCCAGCCGCTTGTTGGCGGTAGACGAATTCACGGACACCTGCGTGATCCTTCAACAGCTGATCCACCAGGGTGGTGGTGCGATGAAATCGCTACTGGCGCTCAAGCAACTGTTCGATGACCGGCGCCTCACGCGCTTGCAGGAATACATCTCCAAGATGTCCGCCAAAATGTCCGTCGTGATGATGCTGTTTCTCTTCCCGGCGTTATTGATCGTCCTGGCCGGCCCGGGCTTCACCGCCCTGGCCCGGGCCATTGGCTCATAGAGGGATCGCGATGAAAGCAATGATTGCCGGTTTGAGTTTGCTCCTGTTGAGCGGTTGCGCCACCGACGGCCAGGCGCCATGGAACGCCCTGACCCAAAGCGCCAGTTGCAGCAAGTTGGGCTCCGATGAACAGCTGAAATTGAACCTGGCCGATGACATGGCCAACGACGGCAAACTGCACGCGAGCCTCGCCAACCTGCAAAGCCTGCCCGACAACGTCGCCGACGTGCGCTTGCGCCGGGCCAAGGTAAACCGGCTGCTGGGTCGCAGCGAAGCCGAGCCACTTTACCGCAGCCTGCTCGGCACCTGCCTCGCCGCCGCTGCCGAACACGGCCTCGGCCAGCTCGCGGCAGCCAGGGGCGACAACGGCCAGGCCCAGGCCCACCTGCAACGCGCCGCCCGACTGGCGCCAACCGATGAAAAAATCCGCAACGATCTCGGCGTGGTCTACCTCAACCAACGGCGCGTCGACGATGCACGCTTCGAATTCCTGACGGCCATGGAGCTCAAGCAAAGCGATCGACTGGCGGCGTTGAACATGGTGACGCTGCTGATCTACCAGGACGACTGGAGCCGCGCCGCCGAACTCGTCAGCCGCGTCGGCCTGAGCCCCGCCCAGGTCACCGAAGCCCAGGAACGCGCACAAAAACTCAAGGCCCCGACCAAGGTGATTCCGACACCCGCAAATCAGGTCGCCGCCGTCGCGACGCCGGGCCTTCAATAGGAGCAGACAGATGAAACCGACCCTCCTTTACCTCACCCTGCTGGCCCTGCCACTCACCGCCAACGCCCTCGACGGCCCCGCCTCACCACAACAACAGGAAACCGAAGGCTGGTTGAAATTGCAGATCAGCCACCAGGCCGCCTCACACACCCCACAGACCTCAACCGCGACCGAACGAGAGCTGAGCATGCAGCGCTGGCTGAAGAGCTATCAGCATGAGATTCCGATGTTTTTCGATCAGGAGGAAGGGGGGACAGTGAACGGTGGGGCGGGGGGGTAGCGTCAGGCTTTCTTGCATCGAATTCATCGCCTTCGCGAGCGGTGCAGCGATCCGACGCGCCCGCGAAGAACGATGACGCGGTCTAACCGGTACTACACCGCTTGCGGCACATCCACATTATCCAGCGCTCGATTCACCGCCAACTCAGCCAGCATGATGACCTGCTGGATCGCCAACGCCGTATGCCGCTGCGGCCCCTCCAGATGCCCCGCAAACTCACTGGCCAGCACACTCGCCGACGCCAAGGACTCGCAAGCGTGGGCCAACAGGCATTCGTTATCGATATCGGGGGCGACGATGAACATAGTGCTGACCTTGCGGATGACGGGGGCCTTGAGGGCAGACGGATTGAGCTAGTGATCCAGCGCGCGGTCGGCGGCTTCGTTGAGCTTTTTGGGATTGAGCGGATCGTAGGGGGAAACGTCGTTGGCTTCCGGGGGATTGGGTGTGGCTTTGAACATGGTGAAACTCCCTGATTAATGGAGCCGTCACAAAGCGCACAAGCCGGCGGATTCTGGCGTAGTCGTAGGCAAAGGAGCAAGAAACTGTAGCTTTCAGGAAGTAACGCTAAACACTATTAAGCACAGCCCTCAAATCCACACACATTCCCCCTGTGGGAGCGAGCCTGCTCGCGATTGCGGTCCGGCATCTGGCATTCACGTCGTCTGACACTCCGCCATCGCTGGCAGGCCAGCTCCCACAGGGTTTGGTGTACATCCGCAAAAAAAATGGTCGGCTGTCAGGCCGCCATCGCGAGCAGGCTCACTCCTACAATTGAACTAGGTACATCAGCAAATGTTGGGCGGCTGTCAGGCCGCTATCGCTGGCAGGCCAGCTCCCACAGGGTTTGGTGTACATCTGCAAAAAAATGGTCGGCTGTCAGGCCGCCTTCGCGGGCAAGCCTCGCTCCTACAAGAATTCAGCGTACAGCTTTTGATTCTCACCACTCATCAGGCCGAGCGTTAGCTCGCCTGCAGCTCTTGATCTTGATCCACCCGCCCCTTTCGGGAGGCTGAGTGGAGGTGTTCATCCGGGGAGTGGCGCGCAGCGCCGTTCGACGCAGTCGAACACGCTGCATGTAGGTCGTCGCGAAGCAGACCGGAGGGCAGTGTCCCCGGATGGATACCGGAGCGAAGGTACGCCGAGCCTTAGCGAGGGGCCGGACGCTTGGGGCGAGACTTTTTGGTTCCTTTTGGCTGGGCCGGCACTCCGGGCGTTTGACAAAAGGGACTCGCCGTAAGGGCGAAACCGCCAGCCGCCGTTACCGCACAAATGGATATGCACACAACCACCAAGAACATGGTCGGCCCAAAGGCCGCCAAAAGCGACCCACCACACTCAGTGAGCCGTAACCCGCTGGCGCATCCCGGAGTTACCGGGCGACAACGCCAATGCCAATTGCGTCCGATTATGCATATGCGTCAACCGCAACACCTGCGACACATACAACTTCACCGTGTTCTCGGTAATCCCCAACTCACAGGCAATCTGATAATTGGTCTGCCCCTTCCCCACCAACCGCGCCACATCCAGCTGCCGGGGCGACAACTGATTGAAAATCGCCGGGATCTCCACCCGATCCACATCACTGACATCAGCCCCGGAAGAATCCGCCCCCTGCGGACCACGCCGCACCTTATCCAGATCCTGATACAAATCATCGATCGACTCAGTCAGGTACTGCAGCTTCTGATTCAAATGCCCCAACTGCAGATTCTTCTGCCGATCTTGCAACGCCACCTCTTGTCGCTGAACCCCTTCGAGCAACTCATCGAGATCAATCGGCTTCTGGTAATAATCGGCAATCCCTGCCCGCAAGGCCTTGATCACATCCTGCTTGTCCGCACGCCCAGTCAGCATGAGAGCCTCGAAGGCCCGGTGCTTGCCGGACATCCGCTGCAACTCCTTCACCAGCTCAATCCCGTCCATGTCAGGCATATGCAAATCACACAGCACCAGGCCGATTTGCAGGTCCTCGCCGTAACGGGAAATGGCTTGCTTGCCCGATTCACAGGGAACGCAGCGATAGCCGCTCGCCTCCAGAAACTCGCAAAGTTCTTCAACAATCAACGCCTGATCATCAACCACGAGGACTTTTACTGCCGAGGTGAATTTGTTCACGCGCCACTCCATGCTCGGTCTACAGCTGACCGTTCCTGTACGAAAGCCACTGGCCGTACGACTATCAATCTGAAAAGTAGACGCACTTTCCGACTATGTACATAGGGGGGATGGAACAACATGACTAGCGAATCCAAAGCAGGGCCAATGAAAAACCCATCAGCACGAACGGCGCAAATGGCTGCTTTTTTGACAGCCCAGGGCCTAAATATCGAAGACGCTCCCTAACCCGTTGACTCATATGAGGCCATACTTTTGGCGCGAGCAGCAGCCAGCACACGCTGGCCAGCGCGGCCCCGACAAAGCTGCCCAGCAGATGCATTCCGTCCGTCGCCAAACCCAAGGCTGTCATTAATTTCACATCCCCGGCGCCCAATCGCCTCAGCGCGTAACCGGGCAACGTGAAGGCCAGTGCCAGAAAAGCAGCCCAGCCGCCCTGCGCCCCTTCTGCCCCCAGCCAAGTGGTGTCGGTCCATAGCAGAAACGCCAACGCCAATACCCCCGCGCCAAGGGTCAACGAGTTGGCAATGTGCTTTTCGCGGGCATCCTGCGCTGCGCAAAGCGTCAGCCAGATCAGTAGGACAAAAGTTTGCATTGCGTAAAAAAAGTCCCTTTTGGCTGAATGATTCTATGCTGATATTACGCAGTGACAGTCAGGGTAGACGCAGTCATGAATTCGAGCCTCCCCCGCCAGCAAAAAGGCGCCGTAGCGATTGAGTTCGCTTTGGTGTTCGTGATTTTTTTCGCTGTGTTTTACGCCATTGTCAGTTACAGCCTGCCGCTGTTGCTGATGCAGTCGTTCAACCAGTCGACCGCCGAAGCGGTGCGGCGCAGCGTGGCGGTGGACCCGGGCACGCCCGGTTACGCCGCCAACGTCCAAGCCACAGCCTCAGCCGAACTGACCCGGCAACTGGCGTGGATTCCCGCCGCACTGAACTTCAATGTCGCCACCGATTCGACCATCACCTTCGTCGGCGGCATGCTCAAGGTCAACATCGATTACCCCACCACCAAACTCAACCAGGTGCTGCCGTTTCTGGTGCTGCCGGGCATCGGCGCGGTGCCTAACCTGCCGACGACCCTCTCGGCCAGTTCGAGCCTGCAATTTTGAATTCCGGGGAAAAACTCTTCGGGCGTCTGCTCAATCGCCAATCGCCACCACCTCAGGTTGCGCCGGACACCCTGAGCGTGCCGAGTGTCGGCTTGCAGGTGCACCTGGATGGCGAAGGCCGGGTGCTGCACCTGACCGGCCCATTGCGCCATACGCTCGCCCCGCAACGGCTCGCCACACAGGCACCACCGCTGCTCGATTACCTGATGCCCCACAGCAGCCTGGTCATCGAAGGTATCCCCGCCGACTGGCAAGGCCAAATCCTCGACCTGGACTTTCACAGCGTCAGCGGGCCCCCACTGCACCTGCGCGGCTGGGTACTTCCGCTGGCGGACAACTGGCTGTTGCAGTTGCTGGACATCAGCGATGTGTTGGTTGAACGTCGACAATCGTGCCGCCGCGAACAGAACCAGCTTCTCGCGGCCAGGATCAGCGAACAGTTGCGCCTGTGCAGCCTCACCCGTCTGCCCGATGTGTTGCAGGAGCAGCTTCAGGTATTGGCTCAGCGCTTTCACATTCCGTGCATTGCGGTGGCGCTGCTTGATGAGCAGGACCAGGGCTGGCAAATCCATCAGTATTACGCGGCCTTCGATGCACCGATGCTGTGGCAGAACGGACAGCGCCTGGGTTCCGGGCTCGACAGCCTGAACGGTTCTTTCCCGCAACACCTGACACGTGGCGAGCACCCGCGTTTGCAAGAAACCTTCGGGCATGCCGAAGGACTTGCGGTGCCCTATTACGATGCTCACGGCGTGGCCACCTGGTTACTCTGCGGTTTTTACACCGCGCAGCAGCGGGCGCCCGAATTGAACGATGACGACTGGTTGCAGCTCACCGCCGCCCTCGCCAGCCCCCTTCTGGAACGCTTGCGCGAGCATCGGCATCATTTGCAGCTGGAGCGCTTGGCGTCGCTGCAAGCGCTACTCGGCACCGGTTGGTGGGAAGTGTTCAGCGACAGCGCTGAAATGCAACTGGCCCCTTCGCTGGCCAGCTCGCTGAACCTGGCGAGCCCCCGCCTGACGCTCGGCGAATGGCTCGATCACGTGCACCCTGCCGACCGCGAAGAACTGCGCAGCCGACTGCACGCCCTGGAGGACGCCGGCACCCCGTTGCTGCTCTGCGTGCGCTGGCACTGTGAGCAAGCGCCCGTCTGGTATCGGCTGCAAGGCCAGGCCATTGGCATGGGTAAAAACCGCCGGCTGGTGGGCTTCATGCTCGACATCAGCGACATCAAAAACCAGGAACAGAACGCCGCCACCGCCCATGCCAGACTGGACAACCTGATCGCCAGCTCGCCGGCCGTTATTTACGTGCAGCGCTATGTTGAAGGCGCGCTCTTGCCGACGTTTTTCAGCGCCAGCCTGCTGCCGTTGCTCGGCCTGACACTCGCCGATTGCACCGCAGGAGCCTTGATAGAAAGGGTGCATCCAGAAGACCGCGAGCACTATTTCGAGCGCACCCGACGGCTGCTGCGTGAAGGCACGGTGCGCGCCCGTTACCGGTTGCGCGACAGCCACGGCGAGTACCACTGGCTGCTTGACGAAGCCAAGGTGTTGCGCGACGACCTCGGCCTGCCGGTGGAAACTGTCGGCTTGTGGCTGGACGTCACCGAAGCGACCCTCGCCACCGAGCAGGTGAAACAGAGCGAAGAGCGCTATCGAATCCTGGTGGAGGACTCCCCGGCGATGATCTGCCGCTATCGCCCGGACCTGACCCTGACCTTCGGCAACCGGCCGCTGGCGACGTATCTGGAATGTCAGCCCGATCAACTGCCCGGCGTGAACCTGGGCCACTGGATGTCGGACGATCAGCGCCAGGCATTCGTGCTGCGACTCAGCCAACTGACGCCGCAAGCCCCGGTCAGTACCGCCGAAATCTATCTGCAACTGCCGGGGCGGGAACACGCCTGGTGGGTCTGGTCGGACCGCGGCGTGTTCGACGCCGAGGGTCGCTTGCTGGAAGTGCAGGCAGTCGGCCGCGACAACACCGAAGTCCGCCGCTCGCAGCAGCAACTCACCCAGAGCGCGAAAATGGCCACCCTCGGCGAAATGGCCACGGGACTCGCTCACGAAATCAATCAGCCGCTGAACGTGATGCGCATGGCCATCGTCAATGTGCTCAAGCGCTTGAACAATGGCGACGTGCAGATCGATTACTTGAAAGACAAGCTCAACCGCATCGATTCACAGGTCCAGCGCGCCGCACGGGTGGTTGATCATATGCGCGTGTTTGGCCGTCGCTCGGACATCGAGCAGCAACCGTTCAACCCGGCCGACGCGATCGAAGGCACGCTGTCGCTGCTGGCCGAAGGCATGCGTGGCAAAGGGGTTGAATTGCGCATCGGCGAGATTGGTTTTGCCGTGCAGGTCCGCGGCTTTATCGACCAGTTGGAGCAAGTGCTGATCAACCTGATGGTCAACGCCCGGGATGCGCTGCTGAGCAAACGCGAAGCCGACCGTGAGTTCAATCCGTGGATTGCGCTATACGCCGAACGGGATGAGCGATGCGTGCGGATATGGGTCGAGGACAACGGTGGCGGGATAGATCCGCGGTTGATGGAGAAGATTTTCGAGCCGTTTTTCACCACTAAACCGGTGGGCATCGGCACCGGGCTGGGGTTGTCGGTGAGTTACGGCATCATCGAGAACATGGAGGGGCGGCTGAGTGTGCGTAACTCGGTGCAGGGTGCGCTGTTTTGCATCGAGTTGCCGGTGGTCCCCGTGGATCAGATCACCAGTGCCGGCCGCCCGGAGTAACAACTGAGGTTGGCACCGACCTGGATTTTCCCGACCTCGATTCCCAGGGTTTTCACAAGCGTGTCGAGCAGGTTATCCAGCAGCGGACCGAGGATTGATTCAAGTGTCGTCTTCAGCAACAAGATCACGCCATCGAGCAGTGTTTTCAATAATTCGAAGGTCGCGGCCAACAGGAAGTTGGGCGTGAATGACGGCGCGTGGACGATCAGGTTCACGTCATTGACGGTTTGCGACAATCCGGAAACCGCGTTGGTAGCGGTCAAGGTGTATGGCGGATCCGAAGGGGCCAAACCGACTTTCGGCGGGTTGATGAACGTCGAGGTGGCATTGGCCGGCAGCACGGGACTGTAAATTTGCAGCTCAGCGCCACCGCCGGAAAAGGGTACGCCCGCTTTGCGGATATCGAGCAGGGTGACCGGCGTGACCGTCAGGGGCGCGGACGATGAAGCCCAGTCCGCATTGACCCTTCCAACGCGCAATTCAGCCACGGTGGTCGTGGTGTTCACGGTCAGGCTTTTATTGATTTCGCTGGGGCAGGTGTAATCGGTGACGTAACTGTTGCCGCCACCGGCTTGCAGGCTGACGTCCAGGTTGGGGCTGGGCAACACGTACAAGTCGAGCCCGAGCAACCCGGTGACCACGGACAAAGTCCCCGTCACCGCGCCAAGCAGACCGGTGACCAATGACAAATCCAATGTCACCAGCACCCGGACTTGAGCGGTGCGCACATAGATTCGATTGGCGCCCAAGGGCGCCATTTTTGCCAGTGCGGGATTGCCCACCGCCGACCACTGCGGGGGTTCGATGACTTTGATCTTTGCGCTGGCCCCGACGCCAAGCCCCAGCAGATTCACCGGAATGGTGCCTGCCACGGCGCTCTTGCTGTTGCCGAGTTCGATAAAGGCCTGCACCAGTTGAAGCGCGTTCACGTTGGCGTTCAGGCCGGCAGACGTGGTGCCTGTCTGCAGTTTCAACAGGTCCCCCAAATGCACTTTGAGCGGGCTGACGACCGCGATCGCCAAGCTGTCGAAACCGGCCTGCACGTCCGCCGTCGCCCCATTGAGTCGCGCCACCGTGGCAGCGGCCTGAAGTAACTGGCCCACGGTGGCATCAGCACCGAGCAGCCCCGTGTAATCGCCTGCCGTGACCTGCAGGTCAATGGCCAACTGGTCCATGTATTTAAGCAAGTTGATGTCGGCGCCCAACAGCCCGTTCCAACTCGCGACAGGCAGGTTGATGGACGCTCCCGCGAGCGCGGAAAGGAAGCCGTTCAACAAATTGACGTCGACCAGGGTGCTGCGAATGGTCAGTTGGGCGACCGGCGGCCCCGGCAGCCCAGCCACCGCAGTGGCGCTGAGGGTGATGGTCGAGTTGGCGGGTGCGCCCCCGAACATTGCGCCGATTCCACCGACGAGACTTTGCGGCACCCCATGGCTGACGATCACGCGGACGGCTTCGCTTTTGCTCGGGTCAACGCCGAAAACCCGAAGGTTGTTGGCGCCGACGGTCAGCGCACCACAGGCAACGGCCAGTGTGCGATCCGCGCCGGGCACGGTGAAATTATTGCGTTGGGCGCTGGCAGTGGCGTAGATGAGCGCGGTTGTACCGACGCCGCAGTCACCGCCACGGGTGGCGGCTTCGAGCGCGGCCATGTCAGCGACGCGCTGCAGGTTGCGCTTTTCCAGGTAGAGCCGGCCGCTGTCGATCACCACCAGCAGGAACACCAGCGCCAATGCGAATGTCAGCGCCGCCATCAAGCCTATCGCCCCCCGTTGCCGGGACGGGCCGCAAAATTGCAAGCGTGGAGACATCATGCACTCCTTTGCCGGTGAACCGCCGGGGGGTTACCTCCATGGAAAAACAGTGTAGACAACGCTGGGCAAGGCTGCTGGCAACAAGCCACCCCACAACCGTTTGTGGGAGCGGGCTTGTGTTTCAGGCTGGGTGGATGGTCAGTGCGGTGGATAGTTGGCGAGGATTCGTGCGACGGTTTCGCGTATCGCATTGCTGCGATCAGCGGGGTTCGTCGTGCGGCTGAGCAGTTGCTCATCGCTGCCACGCCACACTAGTTTGCCGTCCTTGCCATCGAGCAAATCGATCTGGATGGTCGCCACTTTGTAACTGACGCTGCGGGTTTCGTTGTACATCGGCGCACCCCAGTAGCCATTCCATGGATTACCCCAACCGCCGCCATAGTTGGTGGTCACCTGTTGCTGGCGTTCTTCGACGATCAGGTAAGTCTGGACGTCCAAATTACCCTTGCTGCCAGCGGCGGCCGGGCGCAGGCCACGCTGATCCAGTTGATCGGCCACCGATTGACGAATGCGCTGTTCGGTCAGGTCGCTCTTGATCCGTGGGTCGTCGGGGCGATATTGCAGTGCAGGTTCTTTCCAGCTCCAGGTGCGATAGGCGGCGAAGTCGCGGCTGGCATCGAAGTCATTATTGACCTGGTTGGCGGCGCAGGCACTGAGCAGCGCGGCCACAGCCAGTAAAGCGAAACGACGGATCATGATGGTTCTCCGGTTGAAGACATGAACCTGTGAACGCCCTCTCAACGTGAGAAGTTAACTGGGAGGATACGCCGACATGGCCTTTTCCACAGCCTCACGTATCGCATCGCCACGCTCACTCTGACTGCCCCGACTGCCGGTTTCGGCGCTGGCACTCCACACTGGCTGGCCTGTGCCCGCATCGAACAGATCCACTCGCACCACCACGACCTGTTCTTGATACGTGCGCACGATCGGCACCGTGTTGTACATGCCATAACCGGTGCCGTAGCGGTTGTAGCCGCCATAACCACCGCCGTAATAACCGTAGTCGTCCCGAACCTGGCGCAACCGGGTTTCCAGGTGCAGATCGGCGCTGACAAACAGGTCGGCCGGGCGGGTGTTGTCGTGCAGCGGACGCAGGCCGCGCTGATCGAGGGCGTTGCTGACCGCTTCGGCGACCTGGCCCGAGTCTGCCCAGGCGCTGCCCGGTGGCAGCTGCCCGTTGAGCCAGGCCCAGCTGCGGTAACGCCCATAGTCACGCGGCGGTGCCGGGTAGGCGCTGCGGTCGAAGGTGTTGGCCGCCTGAGGCGGTGCCGGCGGCAAGGGCTTGGAGGTCGCCACATAGGGATTGCTGCCCTGGCAGGCCGCCAACCCGAGACAGATCACCAGTAACCCTGAACGACTTTTCATGTTGCGCTCCGATCAGACCGGCCGACAGATCCAGTGCAAATAGCGCCCAAGCCCGGCAAAGCTCGGGTGACGGCGGTGGGCCAGCTCCATTTCGAGCAAGTCCACGAGTTCGGCGCGGGCCTGGAATTCCACTGGCATGTAGTCGTGGAAAACCCGCACCCCACTCTGGCTTTCGACCTGCCACAGGCCCTCAAGTTGCGCCGCCAGTTCGCGCGGATCGAGAGGTTGCTGCGGGGTCAGGCTCTGCTTCTCGCCGGCCATGTCGTTCTTGCGCATCTTGCGGAAATGGCCTTTGAGCAGGTTGCGGTAGATCAGCGCGTCGCGGTTGTAGAAGGCCAGGGAGAGCCAGCCGTCCTGTTTGGTCAGTTGATGCAGCACCGGCAGGATGGCATGGGGTTCGGCAAGCCATTCCAGCACGGCATGGCACAGCACCAGGTCATAAGGCTCGGTGAGCTGGCCGAGCAATTCCTGCCACGGTGCCTGAATGAACGTGGCGCTCTGCCCGGCGTCGGCGAAACGCTGACGGGCGCCTTCGAGCATCGGTTCGGCGGGTTCGGCAAGCGTGACGTCATGGCCACGCTGGGCCAGCCACAACGACATGTGGCCCAGGCCCGCGCCGATATCCAACACGCGCAGCGGCCGGTCCGGCAGGGTTTCGGCCAGGTCGGCCTGAAGCACCGCCAGGCGGATCGCACCTTTCGCCCCGCCGTAGATTTTTTCGGCAAACCGGGTCGCCAGTTGATCGAAATGACGATCGCTCATCAGCTGAACCTCTTTTCGCTGTCAGCGAGTTTGTTGCGTACCACTTCATTCATGTCCAGACCCAACTCGCTGCACAGCAGCAATAGATAGAGGACGATGTCACCCACTTCCTGCCCGGCGTGGGCCAGTTTGTCCGCCGGCAACTGGCGCGACTGGTCTTCGGTCAGCCACTGGAAAATCTCCACCAGCTCGGACATTTCCACGCTCGCGGCCATGGCCAGGTTTTTCGGGCTGTGAAATTGCCGCCAGTCGTTGCGGTCACGGATGGCGTGCAGGCGTTCGGTCAGTTCAACAAGGTTCATCGGGCTCTCCTGAAGGCGTATAGCTTCGGGGGGATGACCGGGGATGGCAAGTGGGCAGTTGAATGTGAGAGCGCGGACTTAATCCAGCCCGGATGTTGACTGACAAAACGCCATCGCGAGCAAGCTCGCTCCCACAGGGTCGATGCAACGCTCTATGCTTGTGGGGAACTCGGCACCGTAATCCATGGCCCAAGTCCGGCAAGCACGCCACCACTTACATCAGGACGTTCACGACATGCAGGTAGAAAGTTTCTTCGAATGGCTCGGCCAGGCACTCGGTTCGGTCATCCGGTTTATCGTTGATGGCCTCAGCGGCTTGTTCAACCTGCTGAGCCATGCCGGCAGCAATTTTGTCGAAGGCTTGTCCCGGGCACTGGGCATGGACACATCGATCATCAGCATCATTGCGCTGATCCTGGGGCTGATGCTGTTGTGGTCGGCGATCCGGGCGTTTATGAATGCGTCGATCATCATGGGGATTATCTGGTTGGTGTTGGGCCTTTGGCTGCTGAGCTGGATCATCCACTGACACCGCCGCTCCCACATTAGTACGACACCTCCCGCTACAATGCCTGCTCCCCAAGGAGCCTGCATGTCCAACCTGATTGCCGACTGGCGCGACCGCCCTACCCATCGTCGGGTCTGGGCGCTGGCTGCGCCGATGATTCTTTCGAACATTTCCGTTCCGCTGGTGGCACTGGTCGACAGTACCGTCATCGGCCACCTGCCCCACGCCCATCAGTTGGGCGCCGTCGCGGTCGGGGCCAGCCTGTATACCTTTCTGGCCTGGGGTATGGGCTTTCTGCGCATGGGCACTACCGGTTTTGCCGCCCAGGCCGCCGGGCGCGGGGATGGCGCGGCGTTGCGGCAGATTTTGTTGCAGGGCTTGTTGCTGGCGATGGGACTGGCGATTGTCTTGGGCGCATTGGGCGTTCCGTTGAGCGGCGTCGCGCTGCACTTCATGCAACCCTCCGCCGAGCTTGACCAACTCACCCGCGAATTTTTCCATACAAGGCTATTCGGCCTGCCGGCGGCGCTGGCCAGTTATGCGCTGGTCGGCTGGTTCCTGGGCACCCAGAACGCCCGGGCCCCGCTGGCGATTCTACTGAGCACCAACCTGGTGAACATCGCGCTGAACCTGTGGTTCGTGCTCGGACTGGATTGGGGCGTGGTCGGTGCAGCCCGGGCGTCGGTGATCGCCGAATGGACCGGGGCCCTGATCGGCCTGTTCATGACCCGCAAAGCCCTGCGCGCTTATCCCGGCCACATCGCCTGGGCCGCGCTGGCGCTGTGGCAGAGCTGGCGGCCACTGCTGGCCGTCAACCGCGACATTTTCATCCGCAGCCTGGCGTTGCAATCGGTGTTTTTCCTGATCACCGTGCAGGGCGCACGGCTCGGTGATGCCACCGTCGCCGCCAACGCCCTGCTGCTCAACGGCTTGCTGCTGACGGCCCACGCGCTGGACGGTCTGGCCCATGCCGTGGAAGCCCTGTGCGGGCATGCCATCGGCGCGCGCGATCGAGAGGCGCTGCGTCGCTCATTGGTGGTCGCCTGCGGCTGGTCGTTGCTGGCGAGCCTGGGATTTGCCGTGCTGTTCGCCTTCGCCGGGCATTTGTTCATTGAGATGCAGACCGACATCCAGAGTGTGCGCGACACCGCGTTTATCTACCTGCCCTACCTCGCCGCGCTGCCGCTGATTGCCGTGTGGAGTTACCTGCTCGACGGACTGTTCATCGGCGCCACGCGGGCCCGGGAAATGCGCAACGGCATGCTGCTGACGGTCGTTCTGCTGCTGCCGTTCGCCTGGGCACTGCAAGGTTTTGGCAACCATGGGCTTTGGATAACGTTCCTGTTGTTCATGTTGCTGCGCAGCCTGACCCTCGGTGCTTTCGCCTGGTACTTGCGCAAGAACGACGGCTGGTTCGCGGGCAAGGTTTACTGAGTCGGCGTGGCTCTGATGAAGGCGCTGACCTCATCCAGCACCGGCGCCAAACCCCGCATGGGCCGAGACAGTGTCGCCACCAGCGTGGCATGGCCGGTGCGGGCAAAATAGAAGTCCTGAACCGGCACTCCGGCCTGGCGCAGCTTGCGCGCCAGGCCGCCAGTGTTACGCGTCGGGTTGACCAGATCGTCGTCGCGCGAAGCCATCAACAACGCCGGCGGCGCGCCTCGACTGACGTGATTGATCGGTTGCGACTGCGGCGGAGAATCCGGCCAGAAAAACACGGGCCGCACGTCCGGATTCTGGATGGGCAGAAAATCATAAGGCCCGGCCAGACCGATCCAGCCGCGCAGATCGTGCGGCGACATCCCCACGGCCCCCAGCAAACCGGGGTCCAACGCCAGCATCGCGACGTTATAGGCCCCGGAGCTGTGGCCCATCAGGTACAACCGTTGCGGGTCACCGGAAAACCTGTGGATGTGATCGTGAGTCCAGGCCACGGCTTTAGCGCCATCCTCCAGGAACAAGGGATAGCGTACCTGTGGATACAGTCGATAGTCCGCCAGCACCGCAACCACTCCGCGCGACGCCAGCGCCTCGCCGACAAAAGAGTAATCACTGCGTGAACCGCTGTTCCAGCTGCCGCCGTAGAAAAACACCACCACCGGGGCATTCTCCAGAGGGTGACGAGGCACATACACATCGAGTTTCTGCCGCGGATCATCGCCATAGGCAATCCCTTCGGTCTTGTCGAACGTGCTGTCGGGGGTCAGCGCATTGAGCATTTTCAGCGGTGAACACGCCGTTATCACGGTCAGCAAACAAATGCCCATGGTCAGGCCGAACAGCCAGCGCGTTGTGCTCGCCATCAATGTCGAACCTCGTGTTCAGGGTTGATCGTTCTGCCATAGATTGCGCAAGCTATCGAGACGTTCCTGCTGAGTGATACCCGGTAGCGAATGCACGGGTGAAGCGTCGGGATACTGCAAGCGTAGCCATAACCAGCCATCGAGCACCGGGCGTTCGCTGAAACCCAGCGCCAGCCCTTCCTGCACGAGGGCCCACAGACTGTTGTAGCCGGTCCCGGTGGACCGGCTCCAATGCCAGACGTGCTGTTCCAGCAGGCAGGTTTGCAAGGTGTCACGCTGCCGGGGCGTGAGGTTTTCTTCGATGGCCAACGGGCTGACAGCAAGCCCGGGATTGAACAACTGCTGCCAACCCTGACTGCCGATTGCCCGGTCGGCCCAGGTTCCGCCGAACCAGCGCAACTGACTGATCGGCCCCAGCCAGCGACTCAATTCCAGGGCATCGCAGGCATCAAAAAAGTAACTGGCGGTGTGGGGGTTGTAGTAACTCAACAAAGCACGGTGATGCAGGCCAAAAGTGACGGTCAGCATGCGACGCAAATGCTCGAGCAACTGCGACGGCGAAGCCTCACTGACCAATAACAAACCGCTCCAGAGGTGCGGTTCGCGCAGGCACAGCTCGGCCAACGCCGGGCATCCCTTGAGGTCAACCAACACCGGACCGTGCTCGCGTAACGGCTGCAACTCGGTGCTATCGAACAGCCAGAACCGTCGGGCCTGCGCAAACTGCTGGATCAGCCTCGCGCCGGCGCGGGGCTGCCCCGGTACGTCGAGCAACAGCCATTGTGCGGTTGAGTCCGGCGCCTGAGCGACGATCATGCCGCACCGCTCTGGCCAAGCCTTGTCGCGGCCCGGCAGGTGCAAAAAGCTTGCGCGCAATGGCTGAAACTACCCCCGCCAGGCAACAGACACAGCAGCACGATCGGTTCGCTGGATTGCAACAAACGCAGCAATCCGACGCTGGCAGTGTCGGCATCTGTTGTCGTGGTGGGTGGAGGTTCAGACAAGCCTGACGCGTGGGTGAAAGAGGGGCCGGGAAGATACCCGGTGATTAACGGTTGATCCGGATCGCCTTCGATAAAGCTCACCAGTACCTGCGCGCCTTCTCTCAACGGCTTGGCATGCGCGCCGCCCAACTCCGGCGCCAATGGCAGCCAACAGTGGCTGGGCGCAGCGCCTTCGCCCTGATAGACCCAGTCAAATTGCACGGCAACGGGCCTGGTTGAATCGGGTTGCGGCTCATCGACATCGACCACCCACGCCCGCTGCAGACTGTGCATCCTGGGGTTCATGACCGAATGAGGCGCCGCAAGCGGTACCGCCCCGGCAACGCGGATCTTGTTGCCGTAGGCAAACCCCGGTGTCTGCCCACCCTGATGCTCGACCTGGATCAGCAGCCAGCGACGGTTCCAGTCCGTACACGGATGGCCGGACAGCAGAACCCGCTGGCCGCTGCGCAACGTGGTCAAATTCGTCTGACCTTCGCCCGCCTGCGTGTTGCCGTGAACCTTGAAGCGGCGCACCCCAGGCTGTTCGGGGTCGGGTGCAAAAACCATCTCGGCGCCCTGCTGAAAGGGCCCCTGCTTATCACCAACTACCAGACAGTGCCCGCGCGGGTGATGCTCGAAGTGGTAATGGAGCCGCTCCTGGGCACACAGGCGCTGGAGAAACTGCAGATCCGATTCCCGGTACTGCGTACAGAAATCACGCGGCGGGTAATCGCCGCTCAAATCAAAGCGCCGATTCTTACCGGTAATGCCATGCTCCTTGAGCACCTGGGCGAGGATTTCGGGCACTGAACGGTTGCTGAAGATGCGCTGGCTGAAACGCTGGGCCAGGCAAGCCAGTTTCGGCTTCAGGCGCACACGGCAAAGCCTGGGCGCAGCACCATGACCCGTCTGGACGAGCTCATGCAACTGCCCGTGAAAACCGGTCCCCGGCGGCCCGAAATGCAAAAAGGCTGGACGGTACAGCAGGCTTGCCAGGTCCAGTGTCGGGTCTTCGATCAGCAGATCCACGTCAAACACAAAGGGTTCGCTGATCGCTTCACTGCCGGTAAAGGCCAAGACCTCAACGGGGTCGGGCAGACCCTCTACATCCAGACGAAATGACGGCTCGTTGACTGGATCGAACATCGGCGATTCTCTACAGGAGGGGCGGCCGGGGATTCTCTCCGAGAGAGTTGGCCGAGTAGAGAGCCGAAGTACAACTTAGGAAATGACCTACGCGAAAAAAGGACCACGTCGCTTGGATAGCGAGGATGTGAGCCATTTCGCTTGAATTCAGGGAGGCGTCCCACCAGGTCATCTGAAATTTCCGCAGCGCGCGGAACATTTTCCGACAACCTGATGAGACCAGTGCCTTACCTCAAGAAGACAGGTAAGACGAACGGGTCAGGCCCAGGCGCAGAGCGTCGAGGAACTGGGTGCGCTCGGCGGCAGTGATGCGCGCACTTGCGCACTTGTCGCGGTAGTGGGTCATCAGTTCTTCCGGCGACAAGTGCACGTAACGCAGCATGTCTTCGATGGTGTCGTGGGTTTCGATACCCGCGTGATACACGCTACCGTCGGCGTTCTGGTAGATGTTCACCGAGTCGGTGTCACCGAACAGGTTGTGCATGTCGCCGAGAATTTCCTGGTAGGCGCCGACCAGGAAAATACCCAGCAGGTAGTCCTCGCCTTCGTTCAAACCGTGGACTGGCAGACTGGTTTCGATGCTCTGCTCGTCGACGTATTGCTTGATCTTGCCGTCGGAGTCACAGGTCAGATCCTGCAGCACGGCGCGGCGCAGCGGCTCTTCGTCGAGACGGTGCAGCGGCAGAATCGGCAGGACCTGGCCGATGGCCCAAGTGTCCGGCAGGCTCTGGAAGACCGAGAAGTTGCAGATGTACTTGTCGGCCAGCTTGTCGTTGAGTTCATCGAGCACCTGACGGTGCGAACGCTGACGCGCCTTCAACGAGTTGTGCAGGCGACGGCACACGGCGAAGTAGCATTGCTCGGCCAGGGCTTTCTCGGCCAGGGTCAGCTTGCCATCGGCGTACTGGGTGGCCACATCGCTCATGTAGTGCGTGGCGCGCCAGTAGGTTTCGGTGACCATCTCGATGTCGGTCGGGCCCAACAGGTCAACCAGCCACTGCACGGTCTCCGGCAGCTCTTCCTTGTTGTCGATCTTCGGCACGTCGTCGTTGTGCTTCTCGACGTCGGTCACTTGCACCACCAGCATGGCGTGGTGAGCGGTCAGCGAGCGGCCGCTTTCGGAGAAGATGTTCGGGTGCGGCAGGCTCTGCGCATCGCAGAACTCCTTGAGCATCCCGACCACGACACCGGCGTAATCGTCCATGTCGTAGTTGATCGAACTGGCGTTGCGCGAGTGCGTACCGTCGTAGTCGACGCCCAGACCGCCACCGACGTCGATGTGGTCAACCGGCAAGCCGAGGTTACGCAGTTCGCCGTAGTAACGAATCGCTTCCTTGAAGCCGTGCTGGTAGTCCGCCAGGTTGGCGATCTGCGAGCCCATGTGGAAGTGCAACAGGCGAATGCCTTGATCCAGGCCAGCCGCGCGGAAACGCTCGACCACCGACAACAGCTGCGCCGCCGACAGACCGAACTTGGACTTCTCACCGCCGGTGTCCGCCCACTTGCTTGAGGCCAGGGACGACAGACGCACGCGCAGGCCGACTTGAGGCTTGACCTTCAGCGAGGCGGCTTCTTCGATCACCAGGCCGACTTCGGATTCTTTCTCGATCACGATGAACACGTTGTGGCCCAGCTTCTGGCCCATCAGCGCCAGTCGGATGAACTCGCGGTCCTTGTAACCGTTGCAAACGATGGTGCCGCCCTTTGGCGCCAGGGCCAATACGGCCAGCAGCTCAGGCTTGGAGCCGGCTTCCAGGCCGATGGACACATCCTGGGTGGCGATGATGTTTTCGATCACCGCTTCCTGCTGGTTCACCTTGATCGGGTACAGCGCGGTGTACTTGCTCTGGTATTCCAGGCGCTCGATGTTGGCATCGAACGCGCCGGTCAGCTGACGCACGCGGTCTTGCAGAATGTCAGGGAAACGCACCAGCAGCGGCAAGGACAGGCCGCTTTTGCGCAGCTGGTCGACTTGCTCGAAGAGGTCGATAGGCGAACTGGTCGGACCGTTCGGACGAACTTCGACGCGACCGGCGTCATTGATCGCGAAATACCCGGCCCCCCAATGGCGAATCCCGTAAACACTGCGGCTGTCCGCAACTGTCCATTGGCTGCCATCGTCTTTGCGTGTGCGTCGTACGGACATTGAAGTCCCCTATAAAGAAGTCATAGAGCGTCGCCTGGGTTCAGGCCGGCGCAGTCTAAAGAATGAAAATGACGATTAGCCTGTATGCAAGGGCCATAGACCTCACATTCAGCGCTGAGTTTAGAAACCGGTCAGAACAGGCTCTGTGAAAACCATGTAGACGACGCCAGGCCAGAGTTGAATCAGGACTGGATCAAGCCGAGGGTGGTTTTCACAGAGGCTGCTAGCCGCCGGACTTCTTCGCTTTGAAACCCAGCTTGATCAGTTCAGCCAAGAGTAGCTCGACATGATCGCCCTGGATTTCGATGATTCCGTCTTTCAACGCACCCCCGGTGCCACAGCGTTTCTTCAACGTGGTGGCCAGGTCCTTGAGCGCTTCTTCCGCCAACGGCACGCCGGTGATGGTGGTCACCGTCTTGCCGCCACGCCCCTTGCTTTCGCGACGCACGCGCGCGATGCCGTCGCCAGCCGGGATAACGGTCTGTTTGCAGATGCAGGCGTCCACCGGTTTACTGCAATCCGGGCAATGACGACCTGCGTCGGTGGAAAATACCAGGCCACCAAGGGCGGCGAAGGATGCGGCTTTTTTGGCCACCGGCAATCCTCTTGGGAGGACAAAGACTGGTCGCGGCAACTTGGGAAGCTGCCATCGACCGCGAAGCCCCACTCAGGCAGGGGCAGCGCTACTGGGCCAGACAACGCTGGCTCAGTTTGAAAAGGTCGCGCAGTGTAACGGCAAAAAGCCGACTTGCTAAGAGCCAATCGGCGCCAATTTACTGCTCTTTTGCGACGCCCTTCCCAAGGGCGCACAGATAACGCTTCAACGCGGCCAGGGAGTCCGGGCAATAAGGCTTTTGCTGGATTTCCAGCATGACCTGCTCGATGGGGATGAAACGCGCTTCCAGCACCTCTTCCGGCTGCAGGATCAACGGGCCGTCCCACACCGCCGAAAACGCCGAACACCAGAGACGATTGCCGGTGTCCTCGAAGAAGAAGTGATCATGGGCGGTCAACTCCACACCGCTCACGCCCAACTCTTCTTCCAGCTCACGGGCAGCCGATTCGACGTACGTCTCGGTGGCGAGCACCATGCCGCCCGCCGCCACATCCCAGTAACCGGGGTAAATGGCTTTGCTCAGGGTTCGACGGTGAACGCACAGTTCACCGACCGAGTTGAACAGCATGATGTAGGTGCCACGCCCGATCAGCCCCCGCTCGCGCAGGTCAGAACGGACCAGGGCGCCGAGCAGGTTGTCCTGTTCGTCGACCCAGGCGATGTGTTCGGCATCCGAGGCCGCGCGATGGGCAGCCTCTTTGGCGTTATCGACCATGACTCAGCCCTGATTGAGCAATTGACGCAGATCGATCACTGCCGCGTTGGCACGGGAGATGTAGTTGGCCATGACCAGCGAATGGTTGGCCAGCACACCGAAGCCGCTGCCGTTGAGGATCATCGGGCTCCAGACCGGCTCTTGCGAGGCTTCCAGCTCACGAATGATCTGACGCACGCTGACCGTGGCGTTCTTCTTGGCCAGCACATCGGCGAAATCGACTTCGATGGCGCGCAGCAAGTGGGACAGCGCCCAAGCCTGGCCGCGGGCTTCATAGAACACGTTATCGATCTGCATCCACGGGGTTTCGACGATTTCTTCATCGACCTGTGGCACCTGACCCGGCGCCAGGACTTCGGTTTTCAGCGCGGTGTTGAGCTTGACTCGGCCCACGCTGGCCGACAGCCGTTGCGACAGCGAACCCAGACGGGTGCCGACATCGCCCAGCCAGTTGTTCAGGTTGTCGGCGCGGGCATAGAACAGCGCACTTTTCTGACTCGGATCGGATAGGCGTGTCTGGTAACGGCTCAGGGAATTGATGCCTTCCTGGTATTCGGACTCACTGGAGGGCAGCACCCAGCTCTTGTTGTCGAAGTTGAAACGCGGCTCGGCCTTGGCCAGGTCAGCGTCTTCGGTGGACTGCGACTGGGAACGGGCGAAGTCCTTACGCATTGCACGACTCAGGTCGCGAACCTGGACCAGCACGCCATATTCCCAGCTCGGCGTATTGTCCATCCACAGACCCGGCGGGAAACGGTCGTTGGAAATATAGCCACCTGGCTTGCTCAGCAATGTACCAGCGACGGTCTTGAGGGTTTCCACCGTGGTGTACCCGACCACCATTTGCTTGCCTTCTTTCTCGGCCGCCACTTGCGCATTCTGTTGAACCGGGAACAGTGCCGGTTCCTGGCTCCAATACCAGCCCAGCCCGATCGTCACCAGCAGGTAAAGGCCAATCAGCGTCGCCAGCGCCCGGCTGAACAACAGGCCGCCGACGTAACTGCGGGTGGCCGATTTCGGTTCAGCGGCACGTTCAGGCGCGCTGCCCGCGCGATTCTTCCAGTCCAGCATGGCGATATCCTTTCAATCACTTGAGTTCATCGGTTCGACCACAACCCTACGCCATCGTGCCTCGTTTGCCGCGCATTAAATCCTGCGGGAAATGGCGGGACTTACAATGACCGCGATCAGGGGCCACTATAAATGAAGCTCAGCCGCGAGCCTATGCGACCATCCAGTCAGAAACTGAATAAGGCCGCTTTGCAGATTATTGACACACGATGCTCATGGGATTGAAAAGAGGTGCTAGCATAGAGCCACCAGTCGATCTCAGCATGCACCCTAACTAGTAGTCAGGATATGACCGAGCCAGAAGACCCCAGCCGTGAGCGCCTCAAGCACCACTTTGCCCAGCGGGTAATTCATCAGGCACGTCAGATTCTTGAGATATGGCAGCGCCTGCAACGCAGCGAGTGGTCCAACACCGATTTGTCGGAACTGAGCGAGGCCAACCTGCGCCTGCTGCGCTTTGCCGAACGTTTCGAACAACCGGAACACACGCAACTGGCGCGTCACATCGGCCAGTCGCTGGAGGCTGTCGACGCCAATCGCGGACGCCTGAGCAGTGGCCTGATCACCGACCTCAATCGCTTGATGCAGCGTCTGTCGCGCACCGGCCTGCGCCACGGCGATCAGCTCGAACAAACCTTTCTGCCACCGCTGCGCAAGCCGATCTACGTGATGTTGCAGGATCACGACCGCGCCGAGCGCCTGGCCAAGCAGCTGGAGTTTTTCGGGCTCAGCGCCCAATCCCTGGACAGCGTTGCGGCGTTTCGCTCCTCTATGATCGAGCGCCTGCCCGCCGCCATCGTCATGGACGTGGACTTCAGTGGCGCCGGCATCGGCCTGAAACTGGCCGCCGAAGCTCAGGTCGGACTGGATGAGCCTTTACCGCTGTTGTTCTTCAGCTTGCTCGAAACAGACACCCCGACCCGCCTCGCCGCCGTGCGCGCCGGTGGCCAGGAATTTCTCACCGGCACCCTCGAAGCCTCAAGCCTGCTGGAGAAGATCGAAGTCCTGACCTGCGTCGCCCAGTACGAACCTTATAAAGTGCTGATCATTGACGACTCCCGCGCTCAGGCCTTGCACACCGAGCGCCTGCTGAACAGCGCCGGAATCGTCACGCGCACCCTGATCGACCCGATTCAGGCCATGGCCGAACTGGCGGACTTTCAGCCGGACCTGATCATCCTCGACATGTACATGCCGACCTGCACCGGCACGGAACTGGCCAAGGTGATCCGGCACAACGACCGCTACGTGAGCGTACCGATCATTTACCTGTCCGCCGAAGACGATCTGGACAAGCAACTCGACGCCATGAGCGAAGGCGGCGACGACTTCCTGACCAAACCGATCAAGCCGCGGCACCTGATCACCACTGTGCGCAACCGCGCGGCGCGGGCACGCAATCTGAAAGCACGGATGGTGCGCGACAGCCTGACCGGTTTGTACAACCACACCCACATCCTGCAATTGCTCGAGGACTGCAGCTTCCGCGCCCGCCGCGAGAGCAAGCCGTTGAGTTTTGCGATGCTCGACATCGACCACTTCAAACGGGTCAACGACAGCCACGGCCACCCCATGGGCGACCGGGTCATCAAGAGCCTGGCGCTGTTTCTCAAGCAGCGGTTGCGCAAAACAGATTTCATCGGCCGCTACGGTGGCGAGGAATTCGCCATCGTCATGCCGGACACCGATCTCGAAGCGGCCCACAGAGTGCTCGATGAAATCCGTCAGCGGTTTGCCGAAATCCACTACCCGGCCCAGCCCCAGGATTTGTGGTGCACGTTCAGCGCCGGGGTGGTGGAGCTGTGCGACCACTCCGACAGCCTGATGATGGCCAGCCAGGCGGACGAAGCGCTGTACCGCGCCAAGGACGGTGGACGTAACCGCGTGCAGGCTGCGCGGACGTCAAAGCAAAGTGCCACTTTTTCATCGGAATGGACCCATTCGGTCATAACCCTGTAACAGAAACGCAATAACTTCAGGCGCTTACCATTCTGCCGTTGGTAGACCCGCGATGCGCCTGAAGCTGCTGACCAATCTCAACACCCTCCTTTTAGTCGCCGTATGCGTGGCCCTTGGCGCGACGCTCTGGTGGTCGCAAAAAGCCCTCGAACGCCCCTATCTGCTGATGGAGCGTTACCTCGGTTTGTCCCAGCAATTTCAAAATGAAGTGGCGCGCAACGTCGAGGATTATCTCGCCAGCGGCGATGCCCTGCGCCTGAGCAGCGCCAGCCAGGCCATCGACAGCCTGCAAAAGGAACTCGGTGAATTACCGCCAGCCCTGGCCGACACCTTGCGTCCGAGCCTGTCGAACCTGAGTGAATTCAGCAAGACCGACCTGCTGGCTGCCGGCAAACTTGCCGGGGACCCTCAAGCCTTGCTGCTGCAAGCTGAACGTGAACTCGGCGCCAGCCTCGATCAGCTCAGCCAATACGCCAGCGGGAACGCAGCGTACCTCGCGCCCTTGCTCGCCGCGTCCCAGCACCTGGGCAAACTGTCGCTGGCGCGGGACAAACTGGTCAGCAGCGGTCGCAGTGAACTGGCCGCCGATGTCGAACGCGAAGTCGCCAGCATTCGTGCGCAGTCCGAGCTGATAGGCGCCTTGCCGCTGCTCGGGGTGGCCGCCAGCAGCGAATCCGGCACCGATGATTTCGCCGCGATGATGGGGCTGGAGAACACCGAAAAAACCGTCGCCGAAGATGCCGGTGTCGCCCTCAAACGGGAACTCAACAGCTTGCTGACGCGTTACCCCGCTGAACTGGCGCGCACTCGCGAGCAAATCCAGAAACGCACCGACCTCAGCACCGCGACGCACCTGAAGATCGCCGACGTACAGCAGGCCATTGCCGGACTGGAGCCGGTGGTCCGCGCCCAGCACGGGCAGATCCAGGGCGAAGTACGCTTGATGCAAGGCGTGATGATCGGCCTGATTCTGCTGATCGCCTTGTTGATCGACACCTTGCAACGCAAGCTGGCCCGGACACTGACCAACCTCGCTCCGGCCCTGTCGACCTGGGCCGAAGGCGACTTCAGCCAGGAAATTCAATTGGGCAAGACCAATCGCGAACTGCACGACATTGAAGCCTCGCTCAACCGCTTGCGCGCGTACCTGGCGGACCTGGTCGGGACTATTCGTCTCAATGCCGAGCAGGTCGCCGGCAGTAGCCGCACTTTGGCCGAGTTGAGCAACGACCTGCACAGCGGTGCCGAACATCAGGCCGGCGACACCGCGCTGATCCGCGATTCTCTCGGCGAACTGGAAGCAACGATCCAACAAGTTGCTGGCGATGCCAGCCAGGCCGCCGACGCCAGTCGTCATGCCGGAATCGCGGTCGAGCATGGCCAGAAAGTTATCGGTCTGAGCCTCACCGGCCTGCATGCGCTGGTGGGTGAAGTGCAAGGCAATGCGCAGATGATCGAACACCTGGCAGAAGAATCGGCGACCATCGGCGGCGTGCTGACGGTCATCCGCTCGATTGCCGACCAGACCAACCTGCTGGCCCTGAACGCCGCCATCGAAGCCGCCCGCGCCGGGGAAATGGGTCGTGGGTTTGCGGTGGTGGCGGAAGAGGTTCGCTCGTTGGCGCAACGCACGGCCGGGGCCACCGCAGAGATCCAGACCTTGATCGCCGGCCTGCAAACCGCCGCGCGGCAATCGGTGGAAGGCATGCGCGCCCAGGTCGAACACGCCGAAGCCACGGCCAATCAGGCTCAGGCTGCCGACGGTGCATTGGATAAAATCGTCGGGGCGATCCAGACCATTTCCGACACCGCCGTGCGCATTGCCGATGTCACTGCGCAGCAGAGTGGTGCGGTCAGTGAGATCCGTGATCACAGCGAACGTATCCACAAGCTGGGTGGGGATAATTTGTTGCGCATTGGCGAGGGGCGCGTGCAAGGGGAGAACCTGCTGGTGTTGGGCGCACGCTTGCATACCGCCGTTCAAGCTTTCCGCGTCTGATAGACCGCCATGCCTCGCTCCTACAGGGGCGGGGCAATCCGCGCGACTGTCCGCTATCATGCCCCCAATTCCGATACGCGAGATTGTCATGCGCCGTTTGCTCTGCCTGCTGCTTTTAGTGCTCGCCCTGCCGGCAAACGCCGCCGGGTTGCTGGAGAGTCGACCCAGTTCCACCTTGGGCTCGATCAACAACAGTGCCGACTTCCTGCCGGTGCGCGAGGCATTTCAACTGAGCCTGGTCGACAGCACGCCGCAATCGATCAAGCTGCGTTTTGTCGCCACCGAGGGTTACTACCTCTATCGGCACCGCTTTCAGTTTCGCGCCGAACCGGCCGAAGTTGGCCTTGGCACGGCGCAATTGCCCAAGGGCGAACAAAAGCACGATGAGTACTTTGGCGACGTCGAGGTCTATCACGGCGTGCTCGACGTCGAAGTGCCGCGCACCGATCCCCGCGCCTTCACGCTGGCCGTGACCTATCAGGGCTGCGCCGACAAAGGCCTGTGTTATCCGCCCGAAACCGAACGACTGAACATAGATGGCATTGGCGCAACGACGCTCGCCACGGCCCAGAGCTGGAGCTGGCGCGAGCTCGCCTTGTTCTTCCTTGCGGGTCTGGGCCTGACCTTCACCCCGTGCGTACTGCCGATGCTGCCGATCCTCTCCGGCGTGGTGTTGCGCGGCCAGATCGGTGGGTTGCGCGGTTTTAATCTGTCGCTCGCGTATGTATTGCCCATGGCCGCCTGCTTCGCCCTGCTGGGTGCGTTGATGGGAATGTTCGGCGCCCAGCTCAACCTTCAGGCGCGTCTGCAATCGGCGTGGGTGCTGGTGCCGTTCGCGATGTTTTTTGCGGTGTTTGCCCTCGCGATGTTTGGCGTGTTCGAACTCAAGCTGCCACATGCCATCAGCAGTCGCCTGGACCGGATCGCCGGGCGTACCGAAGGCGGTTCGTTATGGGGCGCCGCGGTCCTGGGCGTGGTGTCCAGCCTGCTGGTGTCGCCTTGCGTCTCGGCGCCGCTGGCCGGTGCATTGCTTTATATCAGCGCCAGCGGCGATGCACTGGGGGGAGGCTTGAAACTGTTCATGCTCGGCCTCGGCATGGGGGCGCCGTTGTTACTCGTGGCCACCGGCGGCGCAGCCTGGCTGCCGAAAAGCGGGCCGTGGCTGGTCTATGTAAAAAATGCCATTGGCGTGTTGTTGCTGGGATTGGCAATCGGGCTGGTCAGTCGCGTATTGCCGGGGCAAATCACCTTGCTGCTGATCGGTTTGCTGGCCGGTGGCGTCGGTTTGTTCATGGGCGCGCTGGAATTCGTCTACAAACCGCCACGAAAACGCCTCGGCCAACTGCTCGGGATGTTTCTGCTGTTTTACGCACTGGCCTGTTGGTTTGGGGCGTTCAGCGGGCAGACCGACCCGTTCAACCCGATTGGCCAACCGCGCATCATTGCCGGCACCGAACAGCCGCAAAACACCAGCGCCTGGCAAACCATCAGCACTCCGGCAGACCTGGATCGCGTCCTCGCCGAGGCCAAATCCGCCAACACCCCGCTGCTGCTCGACTGGTACGCCGACTGGTGCATCAGCTGCAAAGTCATCGAACGCGAAGTGCTCAACGACGCCACCGTCATCGAACGCCTGAAAGGCTATCGCCTCGTGCGTTTCGATATCACTGCCAGCAACGCCGAACAACGTGCCCTGCTCGATCGCTACAAACTGTTCGGCCCTCCGGCCCTGATGTTTTTCGGCAAGGACGGTGTCGAACGCGCCGATGTGCGAGTGATCGGCGAGATCAGCGCGACAGACTTCGCCGAACGTGTTGCGAAAGCAAATGACCGGATTTAACAGGCCGGTCACATATTTCGCGCAAACATCGGCCATCGTGCTGGCTTTTGCATAGAACTGGACAGTCACAAAGGCTTTGCGGCATAGTCGCCGGGTTCTGACAACTGCACACAGATAACAAGGAACAGCAGATGGCGACGCTATTGGTTCTGCACGGACCCAACCTGAACTTGCTCGGCACCCGCGAACCGGGCACCTATGGCGCTACGACACTGGCGCAGATCAACCAGGACCTGGAACGCCGTGCCCGTGAAGCCGGCCATCATCTGCTGTACCTGCAAAGCAACGCCGAGTACGAATTGATTGACCGCATCCACGCCGCAAAAGGCGAAGGTGTGGACTTCATTCTGATCAACCCAGCAGCTTTTACGCACACAAGTGTCGCATTACGTGACGCGCTGCTGGCGGTGAGCATCCCATTCATCGAAGTGCATTTGTCTAACGTGCACAAACGCGAACCTTTCCGCCATCACTCTTACTTCTCCGACGTAGCGGTGGGAGTGATCTGCGGCCTTGGCGCCAGCGGTTATCGACTGGCCCTGGAGGCCGCCCTGGAACAGCTTGAACAACAAGCTATACGCCCCTGACCGACCCTTGGGAGTTGATGATTCATGGATATCCGTAAAGTTAAGAAACTGATCGAACTGCTGGAAGAGTCCGGCATCGACGAGCTCGAGATCAAGGAAGGCGAAGAGTCCGTACGCATCAGCCGTCATAGCAAGACCCCGGCTCAGCAGTTCTACGCACCGGCTCCGATGCATGCACAGGCGCCTGCGCCAGTGGCTGCTGCTCCGGTTGCCGCTGCAGCGCCTGCGGCTCCCGTCGCGCCAGTGCTGAACGGCACCGTTGCCCGTTCGCCGATGGTCGGCACCTTCTATCGCAAATCTTCGCCAAGCTCGCCGTCCTTCGTTGAAGTCGGCCAGACCGTGAAGAAAGGCGACACTCTGTGCATCGTCGAAGCCATGAAGATGATGAACCACATCGAAGCTGAAACCAGCGGTGTGATCGAATCCATCCTCGTCGAAGACGGCCAGCCGGTTGAGTACGACCAACCGCTGTTCACCATCGTTTGAAACGCGGAGAAACTTTGATGACTGCGAAGTTGGAAAAAGTTCTGATCGCCAACCGCGGTGAGATTGCCCTGCGGATCCTGCGTGCCTGCAAAGAGATGGGCATCAAGACTGTCGCCGTTTACTCCAAGGCCGACAAAGAGCTGATGCACCTGGGCCTGGCAGACGAATCCGTCTGCATCGGTCCAGCCTCGGCCGCCCACTCTTACCTGCACATTCCGGCCATCATCGCCGCGGCCGAAGTGACCGGCGCCACCGCCATTCACCCAGGCTACGGTTTCCTTGCGGAAAACGCTGATTTCGCTGAACAGGTCGAGAACTCCGGCTTCGCGTTCATTGGCCCGAAAGCCGACACCATTCGCCTGATGGGCGACAAGGTATCGGCCAAGCACGCCATGATCGCTGCTGGCGTTCCAACCGTTCCGGGGTCCGACGGCCCGTTGCCTGAAGACGAAGAAACCGCTTTGCGCATCGGTCGCGAAGTCGGTTACCCGGTGATCATCAAAGCCGCTGGCGGCGGTGGTGGTCGCGGCATGCGCGTTGTGCATAAAGAAGAAGACCTGATCTCCTTCGCCAAACTGACCCGCACCGAAGCAGGCGCGGCGTTCGGTAACCCGATGGTCTATCTGGAAAAATTCCTGACTAACCCACGTCACGTGGAAGTCCAGGTGCTTTCCGACGGCCAGGGTCACGCCATCCATCTGGGCGACCGCGATTGCTCGCTGCAACGTCGTCACCAGAAGGTTCTCGAAGAAGCGCCGGCACCGGGCATCGATGAGAAGGCACGGGCTGAAGTCCTCGCACGCTGCGTCAAGGCTTGCATCGACATCAACTACCGTGGCGCGGGTACTTTCGAGTTCCTGTACGAGAACGGCGCGTTCTATTTCATCGAAATGAACACCCGCGTTCAGGTTGAGCACCCGGTTTCGGAAATGGTCACTGGCATCGACATCGTCAAGGAGATGCTCAGCATCGCCGCTGGCAACAAGCTGTCGTACACCCAGGAAGACGTGGTTATCCGCGGCCATGCCCTGGAATGCCGGATCAACGCCGAAGACCCGAAAACCTTCATGCCGAGCCCAGGCACGGTCAAGCATTTCCACGCTCCAGGCGGCAACGGCGTTCGCGTCGATTCGCACCTGTACAGCGGTTATGCCGTTCCGCCGAACTACGATTCGTTGATCGGCAAGCTGATCACCTACGGCGCAACCCGTGACGAAGCATTGGCGCGCATGCGCAATGCGCTGGACGAAATCGTTGTCGACGGGATCAAGACCAACATCCCGCTGCACCGCGACCTGGTCCGCGATGAAGGCTTCTGCAAAGGTGGTATCAACATCCACTACCTGGAACACAAGCTGGCTGGCGACAAGCATTAAGCTTTAGCCCGTCCAACAAAGCCGCCTTCGGGCGGCTTTGTTGTTTCTGGAGGTTACAACTCCTGCAGGAGCGAGGTTTGCCCGCAAACCATACGCCGAGATATTGCAGACTCACCGCGTCACCGCGTCACCGCGTCACCGCGTCATCGCGGGCAAGCCTCGCTCCTACAAACTGCATACCAGTGTCGGCCTTGTCGTCTTCTGCCGCGCGCTCGCGTAAACTTGCGCGCTTCTCGCAGCCCGCTAGGCTGCAATCAATATTTTTCAAAGGTGCCCGCCATGCCTTGGCTGCAAGTCCGTCTCGCCATCAGCCCAGAACAAGCCGAAACCTACGAAGACGCTTTCCTTGAAGTGGGCGCCGTGTCGGTGACGTTCATGGACGCCGAAGATCAGCCGATCTTCGAACCTGAACTCAACACCACGCCGCTATGGTCGCACACTCATCTGCTTGCCCTGTTCGAAGGCGGCACTGAAGCGGCCAGTGTGCTGGCTCATCTTGAGTTGCTGACCGGCAGCCCGCTGCCCGAGCATCACAGCGAAGTCATCGAAGACCAGGACTGGGAACGCAGCTGGATGGACGACTTCCAGCCAATGCGCTTCGGTCAACGCCTGTGGATCGTCCCAAGCTGGCACGCTGCCCCTGAACCCGACGCTGTGAACATTCTGCTCGACCCGGGCCTGGCGTTCGGCACCGGCACCCACCCGACCACTGCACTGTGCCTGGAATGGCTCGATGGTCAGGACCTCAAGGACTGCCACGTCCTCGACTTCGGTTGCGGCTCGGGGATTTTGGCGATTGCCGCCCTGCTGCTGGGCGCCAAGGAAGCCGTCGGCACCGACATCGACGTGCAGGCGCTGGAAGCTTCCCGCGACAACGCCGGGCGAAACAATATTGCCGACGCGCTCTTCCCGCTGTACCTGCCGGAAGATCTGCCACAGGTTCAAGCCGATGTGCTGGTGGCCAACATTCTGGCCGGACCGCTGGTGTCCCTGGCGCCGCAATTGTCCAGCCTGGTCAAGCCTGGCGGTCGTCTGGCGTTGTCGGGCATCCTCGCCGAGCAAGGCGAAGAAGTCGCCAAAGCCTACGCTCAAGACTTCGATCTGGACCCGATCGCCAATCGCGATGGCTGGGTGCGCATCACTGGCCGTCGGCGCTAGAATGAACGCCTGCATAAACCGGATCGCCGCATGACCGACAGCTTCGTCACCCAGTGCCCGCATTGCCAAACCAGCTTCCGCGTCAGCCATGCTCAATTGAGCGTGGCCCGTGGAGTGGTTCGTTGCGGCTCGTGCTTGCAGGTGTTCAACGCCGCCAAGCAGCTGCTTGAGCAACGGGGCGCCAAGGAAACTGTCCAACCGGTAGCCCCGGCCATTGTCGAACCGCCGGTACAGCGCGCCATCAGCCAAAAGCAATGGTCCGCCGCCGAAATGGATCTGGACAGCCTGGACCTGGACGAAGAACTCGCCCGGCTCGAACAGCGGGAAATCCAGCCCACCACGGAATTCGGCCAGCACCGCGAAAACGGTCTCAGTGCTCGCCGCGACTCTGTCGAGCACGACGATGAACCCTGGTCCGACAGCCTCTTCAGCGAATCGGCGGCCGATCGTGCCCAGGCGGTCGAAGCCGAACCACGGGAAACGCAGCCAGTACCGGGCAAGCACTCGCGCACCGAACCGTCGTTCTCGCTGGAACCGGTTGATCTGGACGACGAACCCCAGGTGCCGCAACTGCGCCTGAATGATCCGCTCGACACGCCCCTGCACCATGATCGCCTGTCGGCAACCGATGCACCTGACGACGACCTGCCCCCGATCGCCCCTCTGCGCAAGCGACACGAACGCAGCGAGTCGACCGAACGTGCCGACGCCCTGCAGGACCTGACCGACGACCCGCTGCAACTGGATTGGCAAAAACGTCGCTCCCCCTGGGGCCGACGGCTTTTCTGGCTGCTGCTGGTCCTGATCGGTGCCGGTGCTCTCGCCGGCCAATACATCGCTTACCACTTCGACGAACTGGCGCGCCAGGATCAATACCGTCCATGGTTCCAGCAACTGTGCCCGCAAGTCGGCTGCACGGTGCCATCGAAAGTTGATATCGCGAAAATCAAAAGCAGCAACCTGGTGGTCCGCAGTCACCCTGAGTTCAACGGTGCACTGGTGGTCGATGCGATCATTTACAACCGTGCGCCCTTCTCCCAGCCCTTCCCGCTGCTGGAACTGCGCTTCGCCGACCTTAACGGCCACCTGATCGCCAGCCGGCGCTTCAAACCCGGCGAGTACCTCAACGGCGACCTCGAAGGCCTGGCAGAGATGCCGCCGCAAACGCCGATCCACATCGCACTGGATATCCTCGATCCAGGCTCCAAAGCGGTGAATTACAGCCTGAGCTTTCATTCGCCCGAGTGAAACGCTTCAGTGTTACGGCATTGACGGCATATTTCTGACTTTGACCGCTCATACCAAACCGCTGGCGATAACAGAATTACTGTTCAGATTTTGTTCAATTCAGCCTTTATCCAGTCATCGAGAGCGGGTATCATGCCAACCCTTTTTCGAACTCTCATGATCCGGCCCCACAACAGGGAAGTCCTATGTCGGCGGTACGCATCGGTCCATATACATTGCACAACGGCTTGATCCTCGCCCCCATGGCGGGCGTCACCGACCAGCCCTTTCGTCAGCTGTGCAAGCGACTGGGCGCAGGGCTTGTAGTCTCGGAAATGGTCACCAGCGACATGAGCTTGTGGAACACCCGCAAATCGCGGATGCGCATGATCCACGAAGGTGATCCCGAGCCCCGCTCGGTCCAGATCGCCGGGGGTGATGCACAGATGCTGGCGGATGCGGCCCGGGCCAACGTCGAACTGGGCGCACAGATTATTGACATCAACATGGGCTGTCCGGCGAAGAAGGTCTGCAACAAGGCCGCCGGTTCCGCGCTGTTGAAGGATGAAGCATTGGTGACCGAGATCCTGCAAGCCGTCGTGGCTGCGGTTGATGTGCCGGTCACCTTGAAGATCCGCACCGGCTGGGACCGGGACAACAAGAACGGTCTGACGGTGGCGAAGATCGCCGAGCAAGCGGGCATTACGGCGTTGGCGGTTCATGGCCGCACCCGTGCCGACCTGTACACCGGTGAAGCCGAGTACGACACCATTGCCGCGATCAAGCAGGCGGTGTCGATGCCGGTCTTTGCCAACGGCGACATCGATTCACCCGAGAAGGCCCGGTACGTGCTCGATGCGACCGGTGCCGATGGCCTGCTGGTAGGCCGGGCCGCCCAGGGGCGGCCGTGGATTTTTCGTGAGATCGATCATTTCCTGCGTACCGGCGAAAAACTCCCGGCGCTGGAATTGATCGAGGTGGAACGCATTCTGCTAGAGCATCTGGCTGCACTGCACGTCTTCTATGGAGACGTGATGGGCGTCCGTATCGCTCGAAAGCATGTGGGCTGGTATCTCGCAACCTTGCCGGGCGCCAGGGAGTTTCGCGCCCACTTCAATCGTTTGGAAGATACGGAAGCACAATGCGCCAACGTTCAGGGCTTCTTCGCCGAACGTTACAAGAGCCTGACAGGGGACGGAGAAGGGGTGGCCGCATGACGATGATGACCGAGACTTTAGTGAGTGGAACAACACCCGTGAGCGACAACGTGAATTTGAAACAGCACCTCAATACGCCGAGCGAAGAAGGTCAGACCCTTCGCGGGAGTGTCGAGAAGGCGCTGCACAATTATTTCGCCCACCTTGAGGGCGCTGCCGTCACGGATGTGTACAACCTGGTGCTCTCCGAAGTCGAGGCGCCCCTGCTCGAGTGCGTGATGAACTACGTCAAGGGCAACCAGACCAAGGCCAGCGAGCTGCTCGGGTTGAACCGAGGCACGCTGCGCAAGAAACTCAAGCAGTACGACTTGCTGTAAGCATTCAATCAAACCAGAAAGGCGCCCGCGTAAAAACGGTCGCCTTTTTGCTGACTCCTTTGCTTTTGATGGAAATTGAAATGACCGACCAGACTACCCGCCTGCCGATCCGCCGCGCCTTGATCAGCGTTTCCGACAAGACCGGGATCCTCGAATTCGCCAAAGAGCTTGAAGCCCTGGGCGTCGAGATCCTCTCCACCGGCGGAACGTTCAAGCTGCTGCGCGACAACGGTGTTGCCGCAGTGGAAGTCGCGGACTACACCGGTTTCGCAGAAATGATGGACGGTCGGGTGAAAACCCTGCACCCGAAAATCCACGGCGGGATCCTCGGTCGTCGCGGTATCGACGACGCCATCATGAACGAGCACGGCATCAAGCCGATCGACCTGGTCGCGGTCAACCTGTACCCGTTCGAGGCCACCATCAACAAGCCAGGCTGCGACCTGCCGACCGCCATCGAGAACATCGACATCGGCGGTCCGACCATGGTCCGCTCGGCGGCAAAAAACCATAAAGACGTGGCCATCGTGGTCAATGCCAGCGACTACGCCAGCGTCCTTGAAAGCCTCAAGGCTGGCGGCCTGACCTACGCTCAGCGTTTCGACCTGATGCTCAAGGCCTTCGAACACACCGCGGCCTACGACGGCATGATCGCCAACTACATGGGCACCGTGAACCAGGCCGCTGACACCCTCTCGACCTCCGGTCGCAGCGAGTTCCCGCGCACCTTCAACAGCCAGTTCGTCAAGGCTCAGGAAATGCGCTACGGCGAGAACCCGCACCAGAGCGCGGCGTTCTACGTGGAAGCCAAGCCTGCCGAAGTCGGTATCGCCACCGCGACCCAACTGCAGGGCAAAGAGCTGTCGTACAACAACGTGGCCGACACCGACGCCGCGCTGGAATGCGTGAAGAGCTTCGTCAAGCCGGCTTGCGTGATCGTCAAGCACGCCAATCCGTGCGGCGTTGCGGTCAGCCCGGACGCAGAAGGCGGTATCCGTCAGGCTTACGAACTGGCTTACGCCACCGACACCGAGTCGGCGTTCGGCGGCATCATCGCCTTCAACCGCGAGCTGGATGCTGAAACCGCCAAGGCCATCGTCGAGCGTCAGTTCGTCGAAGTGATCATCGCCCCTAGCGTCAGCGAAGAAGCCCGCGCCATCGTGGCGGCCAAAGCCAATGTGCGCCTGCTGGCCTGCGGCGAGTGGTCGGCTGATCGCGCCGCTGCCTGGGACTACAAACGCGTCAACGGCGGTTTGCTGGTACAGAGCCGCGACATCGGCATGATCAGCGCCGACGACCTGAAAGTCGTGACCAAGCGTGCCCCGACCGAGCAGGAAATCAACGACCTGATCTTCGCCTGGAAAGTCGCCAAATACGTTAAATCCAACGCCATTGTCTACGCCAAGAACCGTCAGACCATCGGCGTCGGCGCTGGCCAGATGAGCCGCGTGAACTCCGCCCGTATCGCCGCGATCAAGGCTGAACATGCCGGTTTGCAGGTGGCAGGCTCGGTGATGGCCTCCGATGCGTTCTTCCCGTTCCGCGACGGCCTGGACAACGCGGCCAAGGTCGGTATCACCGCGGTGATCCAGCCGGGTGGCTCGATGCGTGATGCGGAAGTGATTGCCGCTGCTGATGAAGCTGGCATCGCCATGGTCTTCACCGGCATGCGCCACTTCCGTCACTGATTTTTCGCTCTTGTAGGAGCGAGGCTTGCCCGCGAAGGGCTCGCCACGGTGTATCAACAAGACCGAGGCGATCCCTTCGCGGGCAAGCCTCGCTCCTACAGGTTCGGTGGTGGCGGATGCCGCGTACCGTTAGCCAGGCAGCTCAGGCTGCCCCCACAGAATTAGCGTCATCCGAGGTTTTTGAAATGAATGTTTTGATCATTGGCAGCGGTGGCCGTGAACACGCCCTGGCCTGGAAAGTGGCTCAGGATCCGCGTGTGCAGAAAGTATTCGTTGCCCCGGGCAACGCCGGCACCGCCATTGAAGCCAAGTGCGAGAACGTCGCTATCGACGTGCTGGCCCTCGAGCAGCTTGCAGATTTCGCGGAGAAAAACGTTTCCCTCACCATCGTTGGCCCGGAAGTGCCGCTGGTCGCTGGCGTCGTCGACCTGTTCCGCTCCCGTGGCCTGGATTGCTTCGGCCCAACGGCCGGTGCGGCCCAGCTGGAAGGTTCGAAAGCCTTTACCAAGGACTTCCTGGCTCGCCACAAGATCCCGACCGCCGATTACCAGAACTTCACCGAGATCGAGCCGGCCCTGGCCTATCTGCGTGAAAAAGGTGCGCCGATTGTGATCAAGGCCGATGGCCTGGCCGCCGGTAAAGGCGTGATCGTTGCCATGACCCTGGCCGAAGCGGAAGACGCTGTGCGCGACATGCTCGCGGGCAACGCATTCGGTGACGCCGGCTCGCGCGTTGTGATCGAAGAGTTCCTGGACGGCGAAGAAGCCAGCTTCATCGTCATGGTCGACGGCAAGAACGTGCTGCCGATGGCCACCAGCCAGGACCACAAACGCGTCGGCGACGGCGACACCGGCCCGAACACCGGCGGCATGGGTGCCTACTCCCCTGCCCCGGTCGTGACCGCTGAAGTCCACAAGCGCGTCATGGACCTGGTGATCTGGCCGACCGTGCGCGGCATGGCCGATGAAGGCAACGTCTACACCGGTTTCCTGTATGCCGGCCTGATGATCGACAAGGCTGGTAACCCAAAAGTTATCGAGTTCAACTGCCGTTTCGGTGATCCTGAGACCCAACCGGTGATGCTGCGTTTGCAGTCGAGCCTGGTGTTGCTGGTCGAAGCGGCCCTGGCGCAAGCCTTGGACAAGGTCGAAGCGCAATGGGATCCACGTCCGAGCGTCGGCATCGTGCTGGCGGCTGGCGGCTATCCTGGCGACTACGCTAAAGGCGTCGCCATCAACGGCCTGGATGCAGCCGCCGCACTGGAAGGCAAAGTCTTCCACGCCGGCACTGCGCTCAAGGACGGTCAAGTGGTGACTGCCGGTGGTCGTGTGCTTTGCGCTACCGCCATGGGCGCCAGCGTTGATGCTGCCCAGCAACAGGCTTACAAACTGGCGGCAAAGATTGATTGGGAAGGCTGTTTCTATCGCAAGGACATTGGTTACCGTGCCATTGCCCGCGAACGTGGCGAAAATCAGGAATAAGCGATCCGTTCGGCAGGGCTTGTGCTTCAGGCCCTTGCCGGACTGTTCCGGCGCCGCGCATAGTTATAATCTGGCATCAACCTACGAAGGGATTTCGCCGTGCGCTGGCTCAGGATTGCCATAGGTTTCACTGTCACGCTGCTGACCTTGCTCTGCATGCTCCCGGCCCAAGCCGCGCAAGGCAGTGGCTGGGCGGTATTGCTTGACGAACAGGGCGACCTGCAGCTGAGCGACATCCGTTCCGCGCGCTACACCAATCAATTCAGCCCCATCGAACTTGACCGCCTCACCGCGGCCGAGCCCGAAGGTGCATTGTGGCTGCGCTTCCGGCTCGCACCCGGCAAGCACGAGCAATTGCTGCGAGTGTTCGCCCCCGACCTGTCGCGCCTCAATCTGTACGTGCTCGACGGCGACACGCTGATCGATCAATTGAACACCGGCACCGGGCAGCCCCAGGCTGACCGTCCCCTGCCCAGCAGCGAATTCATGTTGCCGCTGCCACAAAGCGACAAACCCCTCGACGTCTACCTGCGGCTGGTGTCCGAACACCAGTTACGGCCGTACATCACCCTGCAATCGGCGATCATGACCGCGGCCAATCAGAACCAGATGCTGATTTACGGCCTTCTGTTCGGTTGCCTCGGGATGCTGATCCTGCACAGCCTCGTCCGCTACGCCTATACGCGCTCGCGCAGCAGTCTCTGGCTGGCCGCATGCGAAGCACTGTTGATGCTCAGCCTGCTGCTGTTGCTGAATCTGGCGGGGCCCTGGCTGCCAAACTGGCACGCGGTGCAGACACCCGGCGCCTACCTCGCCCTGCTGCTGACGGCGCCGTGCGGCCTGATGTTCGCCTATCGTTTCTTTGCGCCACTCGGCCCGCACCCGCTGAACAAACTGCTGCTGGGTGACATTCTGTTCATCGTGATGTGCGGCTTGCTGCTGTTGTTCGTCAATACGCTGCCGCTGAACATCATGACCTACGCCCTGGTTGCCCTGGCAGGTCTGAGCATGTTGTTCGTCAGTGCCTATCACTGGCAAAAAGGTTATCGCCCGGCGCGCCTGTTCGTCGCGGCGATGGTCGTGTTCAACATTGGCACGCTGATCATGTTGCCGGCCCTGCTGGGGCTGACGCTGGTCGCGCCGCAGGGCTTGATCATGACGCTGCTGGGGTTTATCTGCATCAGCGGCGTGCTGATGAGCATTGCGTTGAGCGAACGTCAGCGCAGCATCACCGAAGATCGTTTCAGCGTCAGTCGCGATCTGGCGGCCAGCAATGCCGAGATCAACGCCAAGGCCGAGTTCCTGGCGAAGATCAGCCACGAAATCCGTACCCCGATGAACGGCGTACTGGGCATGACTGAACTGCTGCTGGGCACACCGTTGTCGGTCAAGCAGCGTGACTATGTGCAGACGATCCACAGCGCCGGCAACGAACTGCTGACCCTGATCAACGAGATACTCGACATCTCCAAGCTCGAGTCCGGGCAGATAGAACTGGACGACGTTCAATTCGATCTCAATGCCTTGATCGAAGACTGCCTGAGCATCTTCCGCGCCAAGGCCGAACAGCAGAACGTCGAGCTGATCAGTTTCATCCAGCCGCAAGTGCCACGCGTCATCAGCGGCGACCCGACGCGTCTGCGCCAGACCTTGCTGAGCCTGCTGGAAAACGCCCTGAAGAAAACCGACGAGGGCGAGATCCTGATCGTCGTCGCCCTTGACGAACGCAGCGCCCAACCGCGCCTGCGCATCGCCGTGCAAGACAGCGGCGTGCCGATGGAGGCCGAAGAACGCGACGCACTGATGCACGCCGAGCTGCACAGCAAACATTTCCTCTCGGCAACCAGCCTGGGCGGCAACCTGGGGCTAGTGATTGCCCGTCAGTTGATCCGCCTTATGCAGGGCGAATTCGGCATCAAGATTGGCGCCAACCAAGGCAGCACGTTGTGGCTGACCCTGCCGCTGGACCCTGATCGTCTCGAGCACCCGACCTCCGACCTCGACGGACCGCTGCAAGGTGCGCGTGTGCTGGTGGTGGACGATAACGACACGTGCCGCAAAGTGCTGGTGCAGCAATGCAGCGCCTGGGGCCTGAACGTCAGTGCCGTGCCGTCCGGTAAAGAGGCACTGGCATTGCTGCGCACCAAGGCTCACCTGCGCGATTATTTCGACGTGGTCCTGCTCGACCAGAACATGCCCGGCATGACCGGCATGCAACTGGCGGCCAAGATCAAGGAAGACCCGAGCCTGAACCACGACATTCTGCTGATCATGCTCACTGGCATCAGCAACGCGCCGAGCAAGATCATCGCGCGCAACTCAGGGATCAAACGCATCCTCGCCAAACCGGTGGCCGGCTACACCCTCAAGACCACCCTGGCGGATGAACTGAACCAGCGCAACAAGGGCCCGACCGTCTCGCCGTACCAGCCCTTCGGTCCGACGCTTCCGGTCAAGGTTCCGAGTGATTTCCGCATTCTGGTGGCTGAAGACAACAACATCTCGACCAAGGTGATTCGCGGCATGCTCGGCAAGCTCAACCTGCAACCTGACACCGCCAGCAATGGCGAAGAAGCCTTGCAGGCAATGAAAGCCCAGCGCTATGACCTGGTCCTGATGGACTGTGAAATGCCGATCCTCGATGGCTTCTCTGCCACCCAGCAGTTACGTGCCTGGGAAGTCGGCAACCAGCGGATTCGCACCCCGGTTGTGGCGTTGACCGCGCACATCCTCGCCGAGCACAAAGAGCGCGCGCGCCAGGCCGGCATGGACGGGCACATGGCCAAACCGGTCGAGCTGTCGCAACTGCGCGATCTGATCGAGCATTGGGTTGCCCAGCGTGATCAGCAGAATCGCACGACCTCCACGCTCCAGGCAGGCGTGTAGGGCAATTAACTCCGGCATGACTCAATCTGCTGCGCAGATTTCCATGGTCGAAGCATCATCGGTCAACGTCAACATCGCGACGTTGTCCTGATACCTGTCCCTGATCTTCAAGGCAATGGCGTCGCGCACGGGGCCGTAGAGGATTCCGGACAAGTCAGCACTGGCGTAGCGCATGCAAACGCTGCCTTGTACATCCTCGGCCAGATGTCGCTGGGCCAGCGGATTGGCACTGATGATCTGGCGGGTCTTAAGCTCGATGTACACACTTGTGAGCCATGTCGGCGTCTGCGCTATAACCACCAGCAAACGCACAGCCTTTGCGGGCGCAAGAACATCACCCGACTCGTCCGTGGATATTTTCTGCATGTGATCGCGCAGCAAACCCATTGCGGGCTCGTTGCCGGACAACCTTGCCAGCCGCTGCACTGTTGCCGCCGTAGCGCCTCCTTTATCCACAGCACCTTGTGAAATCGCTGCAATGACCCAGTCGCTGACAGACTCGACACTGTCCTGGGTAATCAGCCATTCCTGTCGCGCTCTTGTACGTCGCAGCCAGTAGTCATCCAGAAATTCCACATAAGCGTTGTACCAGTCGACATCCGGGGCTTTTTCAATCTTCTTATTGGCAATCAATTGCGCCAGCAACACGGAATCGACCAGATCCTTATAGTGCGCCGCCCCATCCGCAGCCGGAATAATCACGACACAAGCGCCAACGATCAACACAGAATATTCGCAACTCATATCAACTCCCTCGACAATAAAAAAGGCAGCCGACAACCGGCTGCCGATTTAGATCAGTTAGATATCAATGTCTACGATCTGGTCTTTATGTGGGACAAGTTTGCTCTTGATGGACTCACGGACTGCATCAGCGACCAATGTATTTTTGGCAAATACCGTTTCGCCGCGATACAAGTTCACATTTCGGATATCCACATCCGTAAACATTACTTGGGTGGAGCTGTTCTTGCGAAGAAAACGCACTGCACCCACAGCCATGATTGCCTCACCCTCGACTTCGACACACGCACCTGCCGAGATTCCCCCGACGCCATTTTCCAGCAGATTTCGCTCATAAACAGTCAGGGCAGCCGTGTCACGCTTTTGCAGGGCCGCGATCGCATCACCCGCCACCTTGAGCATCAACGCAGTCGTCGGACCAGGCAATGCAACGCCGGCAACCACCGCACCGAGAATCTCCAGCACCAGTTTGTCCATGCGGACGCTGGTGCCGCTGACGTGCAGATCGCTGTAGTACTTGCTGACAGGCGTCCAGCCTGCGAGGGTCATGACTTCCCGGAACCTCAAGTACCACTCTTTGCCCTGATGTTCTTCAGGGTATAGTTTGTTCGCTGCACGGGATGCAAAGAGAAAGGCGTTTTGAGCGTCCGACTTGTTTTCAGCACTGAGCTTGCCAGAAAAGCCCAACGTGCCTTCACCCACAACGGAGCCTTTCGACGGTGCTTCGATCTCGTCGCCCACAACCATAAGACCACGAGGGCGGATAACGATCTGCTCGTCGATATCACACGCTTCAATCGCTTCAATACAGGCAGCAACATAACTTTCACGAATAGCTTGATTATACACAATGAATTCCTTATAAAAATACCAGGCAAGTTCCTCATGAACTTGCGATAAAACAATAACCAAACAAACGAACAACGACAAACTAAAACCTGTAACACCATATCCATTCAATAAACATAAGTTACAACAACACCTAAGCAACTAACAAAAGCGCCCAACCGCAAAATTAACTGACGCGCCTGTCACAACTCACACCCACAAGCAATTAACTGACTGATAGACTCCTCGTCATCCTCACTCCTGATGCGAGCCGAAACCATGCTCCACGTGTTATTCAGCGTTTACCTGAAGATGCTGGTGCTCTACAGCCCGTTCTTCGTGTTGTCCTGCTTCATCAGCCTGACCCGCGGTTATTCACGCAAGGAACAACGTCGACTGGCCTGGAAAGTGGCCACCGCCACGCTGGTGTCCAGCGTCTTGCTGTACTTGTTCGGACGGGTGATTTTCAGTGTCTTCGGCATCACCGTGGACGCGTTCCGCATCGGCGCCGGCAGCGTGCTGTTTATCTCGGCACTGGGCATGGCCCAAGGCAAGTCGGCGGTGCAGACCGACAATGTGCAGCAGGACGTGACGATCGTCCCGCTGACGATTCCATTGACGGTCGGCCCCGGCACCATCGGTGCCTTGTTAGTTATGGGCGTGAGCCAGCCACATTGGGACGACAAACTCACGGCCATTCTCAGCATTGCCCTGGCCAGCTTTACGGTTGGCGTGGTCCTTTATTTGTCCAGCCGCATCGAACGGATTCTCGGTGACCAGGGCTTGCAGATTGTCAGCCGGCTGATGGGATTGTTTGTGTGCGCGCTGGCGGCACAGATTATCTTCACGGGCGTAAAAGGTTACCTGGTGCCCTGACCAGCCAGGGAGCGCAACGTTGTGAATTGACAACGTTGCGAAACGTTCGGAACCCGGATCTCCACCCTCGGTTTTTTAGACCGAGCTCAACTTCTCGACGAGCACTTTTAACTCAAGGCTGCTTTCCCCAAGATCGAACACCGTTTGCCACAGTTCATGGACGCTGACCTCAAGCGTATTGCCAAGAACTTGTGCACTCAGGTTCAGCGACTGGGCCAATGCCCACTCTTCAGATTGTGCCGAACGAAAAACCAGGCTGCTGCCGTTGTCGGGGTCGGTGAGCAGCAGATGGTTGTCTGCCCGATCGACACGCCAGTCATCCTGCGCTCCGGTCGCCAGAATCAGCCGCGAGGGTATGGCGTCAATGTCCGGCCAGTCAGTGCAATCGACCACGATGCAATCGAGGTGCTGCCAGGCGGTCTCCGACACGTGGTAAATCGACCCCGTTTCAGCGCCTCCCAGAATCAATGAACTGACACCGTCGGGCACCAGAGCCAGCAGGTCTTTTACCTCTCCCGCGATCTCCAGCGTCATGACATCCCCCTCTCGACTGGCCTTGTTCGCCGCCACCCACACAACCTCTTTTGTATTGCGGTTGAAGATCACGCCGTCCACCGGATCAAACAACAGCGGAACACTCCCTTGTTTCGTCCCGAGGAAGTTTGCCCACTGCCCATCCGCTCTGCCGTTAACCTCAAAGACACGATTGAGTTCGGGTACGTAATACGCGTAGCGGTTGGTCGAGTGGCCAATCGGCAAAAAAGGCGCATGAGCCTGACCGGACACTAAATCGTTCAGGCGTTTTGTCAGCGCTTCAGGCGACTCCCTGTAACGATAAGACCAGGCGTTCTCGACACTGATGATTCGGGCCGGCTCACCTTCAATCAGTTCGAAATTGACCCCGTCCCGAGTGCGGCCCCGCAAACCGGTGCCGTAAGGCAGCACTTCAGAAAATGCCCAGGCTCCCCAGACCTTTTCTGGTCGTGGCAGCGCGTCGGCATTGATCAGCCGCCTGCCACTGCCGAACGCGCGGCTCAGCTGCTCAGGCTCGATAAACGCCTGACGATAAAGGTGGCCGCTGCTCAGGCCAAGTAACCAGGCGTGCTTGCCATCACGAGTGACGGACAACAGACGGCAACCTTTTTCAGCCATCAGGTCGGTTACCAACAGCTTGTTGTTCAGGTAGCGCGCGTAGACAGGCACCTGGCCGGTGACGTCCGATAATCCGGAAAGCGAAATCAGCGAAACCGCATGCTCCTTGCCAAGGGCCTCCAGATCGCTCATCCACAATGGATGGGCATCCAGCCAATCCCCCGTCACGCCGCTAAGGAAAAAGCTCGCGTCCTGACGAACGTCAAACATCAGCCCGGACTCATTGACGACCAGGTACCCGCCGTCGCTGATCCTGAGCTTGACGCTGCCTGGCAATGGCACCCGTTGTGCCTCATCGCCGGTAAAGGGTTGGTGATAGAGGTTTTGACTGTGTGCGTCGTGAAACAGGAACGCTGCAGCATCAGGATCATTCGGTGGCAGCAAGCTTATCTGGGGCAGCGCCGAGGCGGTTTCGCTGACGGGCAAGTGCGGCGTCAGGAGCTGGTGGCTCTGCCCGTTGATCCATCTCGGCAGCGACGGCTTGTCGAGGTCTCCGGACGTTACCGTCACAAAGGACGCAGGCCTCCAGGACGTTTGCCGTTCGGCGTCGGCGCCTTCAGTAACAACCGCAATATCAACTTGCTGTAACAGGGCAATGACGTCCTTCAAGGTATCGAAATAGTCAGGTGGTTCGCTCGATACCGAAACCAACGAGATTTCCTCGCCGTGAATCAGATAAATCACCACGTAACGCTGGGTCTTGCTCAGGCGTACCCGCTGAGTGACTTGAACAACGCCAGCGCCCCGATCAAGGCAGCCAATGATCTGCGCCTCTTCACTTCCACGATTGAAAACGCTGTAGCGCCAAGTAGTCAAACCTGTGACGGCATTGACGCGCCATATCAGGGGTTGATCCGGGTGATAGAAGTAAGCGTGATCGTCTTGCACTGCCGCCAGTTGAAGTTTCTCGCTGACCGGACCCAGGAATTGACGGCCATAAACGAACCGTTCCTTTGCCACTTCGTACCAACCGGCGGTGTATTGCGGCTTTTCTGGATTGCCAAAAGGCAGCAGAAACTTGCCCGCAGGAATTAAGGCATTACCCATGCGCTGCTGCCGGTGAAGCACCTTCAAACGGTCAAGCTCCGCCTGCGAGTAATGTCCGTCGGCCGCTTGAAGTGACGCCAGGTACAGTTGCCGATGTTCGCGGTCAACACGGTAGGTTTCGAGGTTCTTTGTTCGAACATATACGTCGATGTCGGCCTCGATGCTCAGCTCGATACCGTCGATGTTCAACCCCGCCGCGCCGACACTGATGTGTTGTGGCGTGATCCAGTCGGCGCTCAACACCCAGCTCACGCTTCCGTCACCGGGAAGTGCGCTGAGATGGACCGACACGAGTCCAGGTTTAAGTGCGAGGGAGTAAGCCCCCCTCAGCGTGTCGATGCGGTAAGAAACCCTGCCCCGCATCTCTCGCGGTAATTCAGGAACGTACAGCGCCCGGGTTTCATTTCCAACGCGCACGGTAATGCTCGTGGACTCATAGACAGGATTGAGTTTGTACAGGATGTGCGGGAAAGGTCTGGCGTGGGTGAAGAAAAAACCTTCCTCCCTGGCTTCAAGTTCACGCAACACGTCATATTGCGGATACATCTTACGAGGCAGGAAGCTCGAGCCGCCGACAACGTTCAGGAGCAGGTTGCTCCACTCAAAGACCTGCGGATCGGAACCCAGTTGATATTCGTAGCCGTAATAACATTTTGGAGTACCCGGAAGCAGCAAGGCCGATTCTGCCGGCACAGCGTTAAATCGACCATGAACACGCGGGCCAGGAATCGCGACCTGTTTTGGCAGCCCCATGCTTTCTCGAACGACAATAGCGTTCTGTTTGTTCCCATCGGGCCGTGGGAGCCCCGAGCCACCCAGCGAGCGAAAGAGCCCCTGGCTGCCGAACACGATGACCCCTTCGCGAAGATCAAGCGTGTCCACCACCGACTCGGGCATGATCGATACGACCCCTTGCTTGACCGAGAAAGCCTGCGGGCTGTACGCCGTTTTGAACCGGGTAAACAATTCGGCAACTTTCTCTGCCTTGTCCATGATTTGCCCGAGATTGCCGGCAATCGCCGTGACGCCGATTCCGATGCCAAGCAATGGTACCGACAGAAAACCTGCGACCGCACCCGCCGTCCCGCCGACTACCAGCGCAACGCCGTCGAGCACAAGCGCACTGACATCGAACAGCAGTTGAGTGCCGAAACGCGCTTGCTGCTCGTGGTTTTCGGCGTTGTAGAACTCGTAAATATCAAAACCGATATTGACCACGCCCAATACCTGCCCCAACCCCGGGCCAGCGATTCGCGCCAGGAGTCGCCCGCCCGCCGAAGCGGTCCTGACCGCTATCGCTCGCTCGGCGTTCACCAGCTGTCGAACCAGGTTCGCCATTTGCAGCGTGTCGAGGCCGATACCGTGGACTAACTGTGCATGGCCCAGGTAGCCATGAAGGCGAACGGCGACGGCCAGGTTCGATTCTGTTCCAGGCTGCGCCAGTTGATCGCGGTTTCGAAGTTCGGTGATCAACGCCTGGAAACCAAACGCAAAACTCAGCCGGCTCCCCTCGGAAACATCCGTTGGATCAACAGGTTTATGTCCATCGTTGCTGCCGGCCAGGTACTCGATACTCGTGTCCAGGAACGACTTGATTCGCCCGAGAAACGGTTCGTTGGTTTTCACCACGCGGATCTGTTGCGTTTTGATGTCCATGAACGACAGTGCGTAACCGTCATCCGGTTGAGCCTGCAGGGTTGCGAACACGGGGACGTACTCGCTCCCGAGTCCGTTCGCCGATCTCACCCGGTTTGTCACCTGATCGATTTTGCTCGCCCAGACGCTGGCATCCCGTTCGGAAAGACCCCGTCCCAATCGCGCATTTTCAGACAGCGCGCGTGAGCGTAATTGGGCGTGATGGGACCAGGGTGCGATGCTTTTTCCTGAGCTCAAGGATTCATTGCCCAACAGCTTCGACACTGGCAGTTCCGAGGGTAAGTGCTTGCTGGCGAGGCGAGCGCCGTCCAGCTCGATCACATTGAAGGGCGAGCGATCCGTCGACTCGATCGCATACTGCCTGGCCAGGTCGGACGTGTTGAACAGGGCCTTCATCCCAAGCTTGAGGTGGTCTATCCGATCGAAACCAAAGACACCGAAATTGGGGTCGTAGAAAGACCAGCTACTGTGTTCGGCCGTCCCGGTCCTGGCCACCATCATTGAATGGTTTTCGGTATTGAGCATCAACGTGCAAGGTGCAGGTTTAGCCGCCAACACCTCAAAGATGCCATCGAAACTCAACGGGCCGAGCTTGTCGCCAAAATCAGCCTGGGGTATGGCGCGCAATTCGTCGAGCGCCTGAAGAAATACATGGGTATCACTTTCACCGGGCGAGAAATGCGCATTGGCCAGTCTGCCGCTGAGTGCCTGTACCGCATCGCGGCCCTGATGAGTCGCCGCCGCCATCAGCAGCGCCAGTGGATAACAGCGTCTTCCGGGGTCGCCATCGCCCCTGACCAGCAACCCCTGAGGCATTAACTTGGCCATTGACGCGCCCGCCTCCAGGAGCGTTTTACGCACCGAGGCACTGCGCTGGAGAATGTATCGGCGTAGCTCGTAGTCCGTCTGGTGCCTGATGCGAGCCACGCTCTCGCCCCATTGACGAAGCGTCAACGAATTCTCGAATGAAAGAATCTTGAGTACCTGAGCGCTCTCCGTGGAGGGGTCAACTGGCGTTTTGACGGCGGCAAACGCCGTTTCGAACTCGGGACTTTTGAGCGAAAGCAACACCTGCTCGATAGACATGTAACGCTCGGATATACCCCGGTCGGCCGTACTTTCCGCGAGCGCGCCGAGTTGCTGCCAGGCGTCGGCGAAACCGGTTTCGTCCAGCGTCGATGCGCCGAAAAGGCCACCGAGCACCACCCGATGTACCGGACTCAACTGATCGAGCGGCAGAGTCCCATGACCGATGCGAACGATCATTTCATTCAGATTGCCAATCGGATAGAAACCATGGGAAACCGGTAGCTCGGCTACAGGCTGGTTCAGAATCCTTTGCCGGTCATCAAAGTCCAGGGAAAAAGGTTTAGCGAAATTCAACTCACCGCTGAGCTTTTCGTTCATCGCACGGATGAAGGGCTCCCCTAACTCATCCATCCAGCGCTGCAGGATGGCGGTCAACAAAACCGGGCGCCCTTCCATGATCGGCCAGCCTTTTTCGAAGCTGATGGTGCTCCCTTTCAACAGCTCGGAAAAAGTCCCCTGATAGCGTGTTTGTAATTTGCCGTCGGCCCAGTTTGCTTGTTCTTTTTGCAGCCATTCTTGCGGTGTAGCGTTGATCGTCCAGCCAGAAACCTTCTCTTCTTCGGTGGCCACGTTGTAGCCATCCGACAATTTCAATCGGTCTCGTATTTCGTTTTTCCCATCAAACAGGAGATGCTTTTCCACATACTCCTCAAGCCCTGTAATCGCGGCCCCAGGCCCGGTCAAATCAATGGTCCCACGGGATTCATAACGAATACCGTCACTGTAGTAAGCGCCAATGGCGCTAACCAGCTTGCCTAAATACCCTCGGCGCGTTTTCGACAGTCCAGGCACCTCGGCAATCTTTTCATTCACCATCGCCACGAGAATATCTTGTACGGCTGCACTGTCGCTCCAGTCCACAGCCGTCGCGTTCAATCGAGACTCAAACTCTGACAGGAAGTCGTAGTTGAACCTGATCAACTCGATAATCGCCTGGGTCGAGCCAGCGCCGGCATGCGCAACGATATGAGAGTTCATTTCACTGTTGATCTGGATGGCCATGCGAATACCGTCCGTGGGCGTTTGACTATTCCCCGGCGCAGAAAATATGTCGGAGGGCCCCGGACGCTGCAGTGCAAACTCGTTTAATGCTGTCCTGTGCTGTTCAGGAATACTCATTGTGCGGTCAGGGTATCGACTGGGGTCGCGCCCTGGCATCAGCGATTCGTTGTTATTGAGCAGGAGTTGTAATACGCCAATTCGCGCACTTTCATCGAACGCCGTAATATCGACTCCGCCCAATACGTTTTTCAGTTGCGGCAAGTAATCCACATCACTGTAGCGACCGCCCTCCAGTGCTTCGACCTGCAGGCGAACCACATCGCTGGCCGCAGCAAAGTTGCCTCGCCCTGCCACTTCGCGCTCATAGACATCCCATAACGAGTGTTCTTTGAAGACCTCACGCACGTCGCGTAACCGCAGATGTTGATCAACCATGGCCAAGTGGCTGTCCAGGCATTTTTGTCTGAACGCAATGAGGGTGGCTTCGTCCTTGCCATAGGCGCGAACCATCAGATCAATACGCGCTTCATCCGCCTTTCCGGCCCAGCGCTCCTGCCTGAGGTGAGCCGACATTTGCATTTTCAGCACCCGGGCTCGATGTTCGATCATCCGGGCCAGCTCCACAGGCGTGGCGATAGTGGCTCCCCCTGACTCCATGGCATGCGCCCTGGCACTTTCCAGGATCACTCGATTCATCTCGAAGGCCAGTACTGCATCACTGTCGTACCAGAGGTTGAACGTATGGCCTTCCTTGACCATGACCGCCTTCCATATATTGATGTAGTCTCGCTGAATAGCGCCAACCGCGCTCCCGCCGACCCAAACGAAGTGCATTATTTTCGGCACTTCGGGCGCAACCGGATTCAACATTCGCACGGTCTGGACCAACCGGTTTGTATAGTTTTCAAGCCGCGCAGAGAGGTCGGCCAACGCGGCGGAAATCGGTCCGGCGCGCTGGCCAATCAGTGAGTCGAGCGTCTCTTTGAGCAATAACAATGGCGCCATCTGGTCAGCCCATGGCTGATCTTTTGCGCACGCTGAGTAATAGCCAACCAGCGCTTCATATTCCGGCGCGGCGCGAAACTCGTTCGAGAGTGCTTGAATATCATCGAGTCTGAAATACTGAAGAAACGACTTACCCGCCGTGTTTGATCCCTGATATTGATTCATCACATCCATGCCCTTATAACAAACTTGAAATACACGTAGCCCACAGCGTCGCGCACACTCCATCCGTCGATGTTTGCGAACCTGAACTGATATTTAAAACCAGCGCCGAAAGCACTGGCATTGCTAATACGCTAACCACTGAAACAGCAGGCAAAAAACTGCCCAAGCTGCCCACCCAAAAAATACTATGCGATAAAAATAACAACCTCAATCCAAGAACAGCGCAATTAATTAATTACACTTAAGCCGGACAAACAAGTGTAACTTTTATCTTTGTCGGAAACGGTTACTAACACACTGCGCACAGCCGCGAATCAAACGGCCTGCGTCGGTTGTATCAGAACATGAAACGCGGATATTGAATTGTCTGAGGCACTCGCACGCACTTTCCGGGTGAGCCCAGTTAAAGTACGGCGGGCATCAAGGAATCTTTCGGTCGATGCGCGGTGAAAAATCTTACGCACTGGAAGGGGGGCGGAACTGCGGCCAGCACCGCTGGCCGCCAAGACTTACCCGGCTGGCTTGTCGCCGTACCAACGAGGCGTATACACCCACTGGCCACCCTCGGTACGCGGGAACACGCAGGTGGTGGAAGAGCCGACCAGCACCATGGTGCGCATGTCGACCTGATCGGGGGTCAGATCACCCAGCGTGGTGACACGCAATGTCTGGCCTGGACGACCAATGTCCCGCCCCAACACCACCGGCGTTTCAGCGGTGCGGTGCTGCGCGACAATCTCCAGTGCCCGACCCAGTTGCCAAGGACGCGACCGCGAGATCGGGTTGTAGAACGCCAGCGCCAGGTCGGCCTGAGACGCCAGGTCCAGCCGCTTCTCGATGATTGCCCAAGGCTTGAGGTTGTCCGACAGGGACATCACGCAGAAGTCGTGCCCCAATGGCGCGCCGGCCTGGGCGGCCGTTGCCAGGGATGCGGAGACGCCTGGAAGAATCTCCAGATCGACGTTGTGCCAACCCGGCTCACTTGACTCGTGCAGCGCTTCGAGCACGGCGGCCGCCATGGCGAATACGCCCGGATCTCCCGACGAAACCACCACAACCGACCGCCCTTGGGCCGCCAGTTCAAAGGCGTGGCGAGCGCGCTGCATTTCTTCGCGGTTGTCGGTGCAATGCAGCACTTGATCCTCGCGAAATGGCCCGGCCATGCGCACGTAGGTTTCATAACCCAGCACGTCATTGGCGCGCGCCAGTTCATCCTTCACCGCCGGCACCATCAGTTCGGCGGCGCCAGGGCCCAGGCCGATCACGGCCAGACGACCGCGCGCACGCCCGATCTGTGCAACCTCCAGTGGCTGACTGGCCACCGCGATCGCGATGCCCGTATCCGCCGCCACGACGGTAGCGTTCGGCGCGGTGTCGCGGGCCAGCTCGCTGACGCCGCCGCTGACCGAGGCAAACCGCAGCGGCACACCCAGCTCAAGCGCCGCGTCGCGTAACGCAGGGTTGGCCATGTGCAGATCGCTGGCCAGCAGGCACGCCAGCGATTGCACGGCGATGTTTGCCTGATGCAGCGCCCCGCGAATCGCGTTCGGCAGATCCGCCACCTCGGCGTTCACCGCCACCAGCACACTGCGCGGGTAGATCAACAATTCATTGGCCGCCGGCGTGCGCTCGGCACTGCCGACATGAATCGACAACGGCGCCTGCGGATCTTCCGGCAGCTGCGCTTGCTCCAGCCACGGCGCGGTGCCTTCGATGCGCACACTTTGGCCGGCGAGCAGATCCGAGACAAAACGTTTGCCCAGTTCCAGATCGCCGAGGGCGTAGCCGCTGGGTGGATTGAGCAGGCAGGTGCCGAAGCGCAGTTCACCGCTGGTGGTGATCGCCGCCGCCACCTCAAGACCGGCAGCAATCTCCCGCGCCATGACGTTCACGCCACCGAGGCCACCCAGCAGCGGCACCACGGCACTGCCGTCTTCGGCCACGGCCAGCACGGGTGGCTCGGCGCCCTTCTCCAGCAGTAACGGCGCCAGGGTGCGGATCACGATCCCGGCCGCACACAAGGCAATGATCGGCGTGTCCTGCTGATAGAACTCACGCACGGTCGCGCCAAACTCGTGATAGACACGGTCCGCGCCTTCAACCCGTCCGGCCAGGCCATGAATCAAGGCGCCGGGGTAGACCTGCTGGATCTTGCGTGCGGTCGCGAGGCTGCCATTGCCAAGAATGACAATCGCCGGAACTGGACGGGCCATCAACCTTGCCACCGTTCGCCGGGAACGATGATCAACGAGAAGTACGGCGAGGACATCGGCTCGACCTGATCCAGCGGCACGATCTTCTGATTGGCCATGGTCGCGCGCTCGACGTACAGCGCCCGCTCCGCCAGCCCCAGTTCTTCGAGCACCTGACGGACCTTGGGAAAGTTGCGTCCCAGCTTCATGATCACCGCCGCATCGGCATCGGCCAGGCGACGCTTGAGGTCCTCGTGCGGCAATACGCCCGAGAGCACAGACAGGCTCTGATTGCGATACACCAACGGCGCGCCCAGCACCGAAGCGCCGCCGAGCATGGAGCACACACCCGGCACCACTTCGGCTTCGTATCGTTCGGCCAGACGATCGTGCAAGTACATGTAGGAGCCGTAGAAGAACGGATCACCTTCGCAGATCACCGCCACGTCTCGACCGGCATCCAGATGCGCGGCGAGTTCTTCGCCCGCCGCATCGTAGAAATCGCTGATCACTTGCTCATAAGACAGCGGCGCCGGCAACGCTTCAGTGGTCACCGGATACACCAGCGGCAGCAGCGTTTGTGCGTCCTGCAAATGCGCTTCGATGATGCCGAAGGCGTTGCCCTTTTTACCCTTGGCGACGAAGTACGCCACCACGGGCGACTCGCGCAGCAAGCGCAGGGCTTTGACAGTAATCAGCTCCGGGTCACCGGGGCCGACGCCCAGGCCGATCAAGCGTCCAGGCTGCTGCATCATTCAATCTCCGTGGCGAGGGCATTGACGGCGGCGGCGGCCATGGCGCTGCCGCCCAGCCGGCCTTGCATGATGACAAACGGCACGCCGCGACTGTCGGCCGCCAGCGCCGCCTTGGATTCGGCAGCGCCGACGAAGCCGACCGGAAAGCCGAGGATCAGCGCCGGCTTGGGGGCGCCGGCATCGAGCATTTCCAACAGATAGAACAGCGCGGTCGGGGCGTTGCCGATCACCACCACGCTGCCTTCCAAATGCGGACGCCACAGCTCCAGGGCGGCAGCGGAACGGGTGTTGCCCAACTCTCGGGCCAGTTCCGGAACGCTTTCATCGCGCAGGGTGCAAATCACTTCGTTGTTGGCCGGCAACCGCGTGCGGGTCACGCCTTCGCTGACCATCCGTGCGTCGCACAGGATCGGCGCACCGGCGGCGAGCGCCTCACGCCCGGCCTTGCCCGCGCCTTGCGAAAATTGCAGGCCGTCGATGGCGTCGACCATGCCGCAGGCGTGGATCACCCGCACCGCGAGTTTTTCCAGATCGGCCGGGATTCGCTCGAGGTTGGCCTCGGCACGAATGATCGCGAAGGAGTTGCGATAGATCTCCTGACCGTCGCGGATGTAATCAAGCATCTAAGGGGCTCCGTGAGCGGGCGTCGAGCAAGGCCGCGACCGCTTCAATAGTAAGATTGCGTGCGTGCAGCGCGCCGAAACCCGGCTGCGCTGTATCGCGAAAATAGAGGTCGTAATGACCGGAAGAAACCGCCAGCAACGTGACCGGCGCGATGTGCGCCGCCGCGCAGGAACGCGGGCAGCCGGACAGGTGCACGTTCAGCGTCTGGCCGTGACGTTGCAACAGCGTCGCCAGTTGCCGGGCATCGCCCTTGGTGTCAGCCAGGCCTTTGCCGCAGCCGGTCGAGCCGGTGCAGGCGATGAGATGCGCCAGGGCATCGTCGGCCGAGCAGCGCAGGCCGAGGTGTTCAAGGTTGTGGATAACGTGAGGCGCCTTGCTGCCATGGACGCCGGGCACCAAGAGGCTTTGCCAGGGCGTGAAACGCAGCGTGCCGTCGCCCTGTTCGCGGGCCAGTTGTGCAGCGCCTCGGAGCATCGCCGGGTTGAGGCGACCCAGCGGCGGCACTGCGCCGATGTAGAAACGACCGGCATCACGCTGTGGATGAGCGCCGATATGCAACGCATCTGGATTTGCCTCGCGCCGCCACGCCTCGATGGGCATCAACGGCACTCGCTCGGCGAGACGCGCGAGAAACCCCTCGAGCGAACATTCGGCGAGCAGGTGCCGCATGCGGGTCTGCTCGGGGCGCGCCAGTTCCAGGAACAACTCCAGCACCGCAACTACCAGCGCATGCCCCTGCTCCAGCGACACCGCGCCTGCGGGCAGGTCGACAAGGCAACCCGCCAGGCCGAACACAAACACTCGCTCACCGTCGCGCTCAGCAGCGGACAACCAAAGATCATGCGAGTGTTCGAGCATTGCCAGCCCTTCGCCGCCATCCAGTTGCACCGCAAACTTGGCGCTGAGGTCGTGAAAGCGTTCATCGCTTTGCAGCGTGGCGAGGATCTGTTCAGCCAGCGGGCGCGTATCGATCAGCATCTGCCGATCAATGCCTGCGCCGGGGCTGAGCATCAGATTGCGCACGTCATCGACCGCCGCGCTGGTCGGGCCGAGTCCGGCCGCCATCAGGCTGTCGATCAAGGCAGCGTGCTCACCGCCGATCCCGCGAATCTGCAGGTTGGCGCGGTTGGTTGCCTCGATCACCCCGCCGGCGAAATGCTCGGCTGCATTCGCCACCGCTTCGGCCTGAGCCGCGCTGATCGAACCGCCATTCAACTTGATCCGGCAGATGCCGCCGTCCAGTGCCTGGACGATACGCAACAACCCCGGACAGGCCGAGGGGCGTAAAGCGGTGGACATCGGGCGTTCGTTCAAGGGATGGACCGGCTGGCTGGCAGCGCCGTGGTGGGCGAAAGGTCGCCATTATGCCTGCTTTGCCCGAGCGCATGAAAATGCCTGCCGGTCGGAATTCGTGTTTCAGGCCATCCGAAAGCGTAACGAACTCCCCCGTCCCTTGGGCGGTTTACAGCTCATAGTCCTCGAAGTTGAATTTAATGCCTGCCAGCGCCTCTTCCACGCTGGATCGACGAGCGTCCATCACCCGCCGTGAGATCACTACCTTTCGAGCCAGGACATCCAGCTGATTCATGACTTGCGATATATCCCAAAAAAGGTATTCGGTATTCATGCTTGACTTGATGAACCTGATATTACTGACCACTAACTCCATATCCCCATTTGCGTTGTAGCTAATCGGCATTATCTTAAAGTCGAAGGCCTTTCCACTCACCCCCTTGACCTTCTTTAACAGTTCAACGTCTTTTTCCAGTGCAGCAAGTCCCAGATTCACCCCTTCCACCTGGTCACGGCTGAGAATAGGAGAAGCCAGCTTCGACCAGACCTGCCGCACACTTCCATAAAACTGTGTTTGAACATGCTCAATCGGCGGATGATCACGATTCCAGCCATGCGACCACAGTACATCGGCGTAATAATCGATCCAGCGTCCGGGCCGGATTGCGCTGTTGTAAGTATTGTCCGCTTGCCGCTGTGCCAGATAAGTACAATTCAATGCGAAACGATAATCCTCGCGCGACTGTCCTTGAACACCGGTCAGCAAGATATCCCCCACCAGGGCTGCATTATGTTTCACATCATCCGTTATCACAGTCATATCCATATCCATTAACGCCATAAAGGCGACTATCCATCCAACTTAAAAAGTAGTTACTCGAAAACAAATCAAGCATGCCTTACAGCAAACTTTAAACTTGACCCAAAAACAAAAATAACAAAACCAACCCAACACCAAACAAGTTTTCGACCACATAAGTTTTCAAAAAAACGCCGTCTGCTCCGGCAATGGAGCAGCGCCAGATAACAGAAGCCGCGTTATCATGCCGCCCTTGAACATGAACCCTGGATTAAGGAACGGCATGGCACCCTGGCTAACGGTTGTGGGAATCGGTGAAGACGGCTTCAAGGGCCTGGGCAAGAATGCCCGGCGCGCCCTGTTGGGCGCCTCGCGAATCTTCGGCGGCCAGCGGCAACTGAATTTGTTGCCAGCGTGCATTCGTGGCGAGCGGCAGTTGTGGCCCAGTCCGTTTTCCCTTGACCCCGTTCTGGCGCTGCGTGGCGAACCGGTCTGCGTGCTGGCCAGCGGTGATCCGATGTTCTTCGGCGTCGGCGCCAGCCTGGCCCGGCAAGTGCCTGACGCTGAAATGCTGATCCAGCCCGCGCCCTCCTCCTGTTCACTCGCGGCGGCGCGAATGGGCTGGCCCTTGCAGGAGGTGGTGACGCTTTCGTTGGTAGCCCGGCCCCTCGCCGCACTGAACGCGCAGTTGTTCAGCGGCGTGCGTTTGCTGGTGCTGAGCAACGATGGCCAAAGCCCGGCCGCCGTTGCGGCATTGTTGCGTGAACGCGGTTTCGGTCCGAGCCGTCTCAGCGTGCTGGAACATTTGGGCGGCGCAAACGAACGGCGCATCGATGGGGTGGCCAATGACTGGAACGATCCAGCGGTCGCCGATCTGAACCTGATCGCCATCGAATGCATCGCCGCGCCGGACACCCCGCGGCTCTCACGACTGGCCGGCCTACCAGACTCGGCCTTCCAGCACGACGGTCAACTGACCAAACGCGACGTCCGCGCGATCACCCTTGCGCGCCTGGCCCCGGTACCCGGCGAACTGCTGTGGGATGTCGGCGCCGGCAGCGGCTCGATCGGCATCGAATGGATGCGCGCCCACCCCAGTTGCCGCACGCTGGCCATCGAAGCCGATGAAGGTCGGCAGCTGTTGATCGAACACAATCGCGATGCCCTTGGCGTGCCCGGTCTGCAATTGATTCGCGGCAGTGCGCCGCAGGCCCTGGCCGGGCTCGAACTCCCGGATGCGATTTTTATCGGTGGCGGGGTCACCCGTGAAGGTGTGCTCGACACCTGCTGGGCGCAACTCAAACCCGGCGGCCGATTGATCGCCAACGCCGTCACGTTGCAAAGCGAAGTCACCCTGATGACCTGGCGCGAACGCCACGGCGGCGAGCTGACCCGCATTCACGTTGCCCAGGCCCAGCCGCTGGGGGAGTTCGACACCTGGCGTCAGGCGCTGCCGATTACCTTGCTGGACGTGACGAAGCCCCTCGATGCGTGACGAAACCGCCGAACAACCCGCCCCGCTGCGCAGCGGCCTGACCACGGGCAGTTGCGCCACCGCGACCAGTCTGGCAGCGGCCCGTTTGTTATTGGGCGGGATGAGCGCTGACGCCGTGGAGATCGTGCTGCCCAAGGGCAAGCAGGTGCGGATGCGCCTGGAATTCTGCCGCCTGATCGACGACGGCGCCGAAGCCGGGACGATCAAGGATGCCGGGGATGACCCCGACGTGACCCATGGCGCGTTGCTGTATTCCCAGGTGCGACTGCGCGGCGAGCCGGGTATCCGTTTCAGCGCCGGGCGTGGCGTCGGCACAGTCACCCGGCCGGGGCTGGTGCTGGGCGTCGGCGAGCCCGCGATCAACCCGGTGCCGCGCAAAATGATCACCGAGCACCTGACGTTGTTGGCCGAAGAACTCGGCTATAGCGGCGGTTTCGAGGTCACGGTCAGCGTCGAGGACGGCGAGGCGCTAGCCTTGAAAACCATGAACCCACGACTGGGCATTCTGGGCGGGTTGTCGATCCTCGGCACCAGCGGCATCGTCCGGCCATTTTCCTGTGCGGCTTACATCGCCTCGATCCACCAAGGTATCGATGTGGCCAAAACCAACGGTTACCTGCACATCGCCGCCTGTACCGGCAACGCCAGCGAGGACACCATGCGCCGCGTCTACGACCTGCCGGAAATCGCCCTGATCGAAATGGGCGACTTCGTCGGCGCGGTGCTCAAACACTTGCGCAAAGTGCCGGTGGATAAACTCAGCCTGTGCGGCGGCTTCGGCAAGATCAGCAAACTGGCGGCCGGGCATATGGATTTGCACAGCCGGCATTCCAGCATCGACCTGCCGCAACTGGCCGAATGGGCCGCCACAATGGGCGCCGACAAGGCGCTGCAGCAAGGCATTCGCGACGCCAATACCAGCCAGCAAGCCTTGGCGATGGCCAGCGCGGCGGGCATCGCCCTTGGAGATGCGGTGTGTCAGCACGCGCTGGACTTCGCCCGCAGCGTGGTGCCGGCGCAGGTTCAGGTTGAAGTCTTTGCCATCGATCGCCAGGGCGGAATTGTCGGCCATGCAGGTGCTTTTCAATGAAGCGTATTTTGCTGCTGGGCGGCGTGACCGAAGCCTTGGCCATCGCCCGCACGCTGGGGCCGGAACACATCTATAGCCTGGCCGGTGTCGGTCGCGTGCCGACGGACCTGACCTGCCAGGTGCGCGTTGGCGGCTACGGCGGTGCCGAAGGCCTGGCGCAGTTCATTCGCGATGAAGGGATCGATCTGCTGCTGGACGCGACCCACCCCTACGCGGCACAAATCAGCCACAACGCCACGACCGCCGCGCAGCTGAGCGGCATTGCATGCTGGGCGTTACGCCGTCCTGCCTGGCAGCCACAGGCCGGGGACGACTGGCGCGAAGTCAAAGATTGGGTCGAACTGATCGAAGCCCTGAAACCCTTCCGCCGACCGCTGTTCACCCTCGGCCGCGAACCGTTGCAGCACCTGCACGAAATCCCGCCGGAGCAATTCTGGACCTTGCGCGCCCTGGACGCTTACCCGGGCAACGAACGCTGCGAAGTCATCGGCGCGCGCGGGCCGTTTCTGATCGAGGATGAACGGGAGCTGTTTGAACGTCGGCAGATTGATGTGCTGATCAGCAAGAACAGCGGCAGCACCGCGACCGAACCGAAACTGGAAGTGGCGCGGGAGCGTGGGGTGCCGGTGATTGTGTTGCAGCGGCCGGTGTTGCCGGGTGTGGATCGGGAGTTTGGATCGGTGAGTGAGTTGTTTGCTGCACTGGCGGAATGCAATCTGCCGGACGCCTAAGTAATTGTGGCGAGGGAGCTTGCTCCCTCGCCATAGGGTTGTATGCCGAACGCAATTCATCCGGCATTTCGAATCAGAGCCACTACACTCTTTTGAAAGTGCACTGCGACACCACACCGCACGCCGCTTTTTTACTTATCGGCCCTGATCAGGCTAAATAGCCGCGACTGATCGCCCACCCAACGGATTTTGTCCCATGTCCCGACAACGGCTAGCAATTGCCTGGATCGCCTGCTTCGCAGTGCTGTTCAACATGCTCGCCATGCCGATGACCGGAGCCATGGCGCAGTCGGCGAAATCACCCGCCGAGCAATTGTTGTGGGGCAGTTTCTGTACGTCCAGCGGCACGAAGATGGTGGCGATTTCCCTGGGCGACCTTGATCAAAAAGCCCCGCAGAACGACGACCATTCCAACATGCAGCATTGCTGGTGCTGTTCCGGTTCCGCGCCGTTGGTGGCGTTGCCGGGGCATGCGCCACAACTGTATTTCGCTCGTTTCGAAGCCAATCGAAGCGTGCCTGCCACCGCTCTCGACACCCCCACCCCGCGCCAGCAATGGCCGAGCCTCAACCCCCGCGCGTCCCCTCTGGTGTGATTCCTTCTCGCAATTGAACTGCGTCTTGAATCGCTCTGGAGAACTGCCATGTTGAACAAACTCATCGTTCTGGCTGCGTTGCTGCTGCCTGCCTGCTTTGCCAATGCCCACGAATACAAGGTCGGCGAACTGCAGATCGCTCATCCGTGGTCCCAGGAATTGCCGCCCAACGCGCCAACCGTAGCGGCCTATTTTGTTATTCAGAACACCGGAAAAGCCGCCGACCGCCTGCTCAGCGTCGACTCGCCGATTGCCGGTGAAGCGCAGTTGCATGAGCACATCATGCAAAACGACCTGATGAAAATGCAGCAAGTGCCGAGCGTCGAGATTCCTGCCGGTGGCAACGTCACGTTTGCGCCAATGGCCTATCACGTGATGCTGGTGAATCTGAAAGACCGCAGCCTGCTGAGCGACGGCAAGCGTTTCCCGCTGACCCTGCACTTCGAAAAATCCGGTGACGTGACGGTCGAAGTCGCGGTGCAGAAGAAGCCACCAGAAGTCATGCAGATGCACACCCACGCCCAGTAAATCACTGAGCTGAACACACCCATGCGCCCGCTTAGCGCCAGGTCATCCGCACACCGTCGTCAGTCGTCAAGCCTGACGCACGGCAGCTGGATCAGCCTGTTCGCCATGCTGATGATCTTTATCGGCCCGCTGATTTCTCAGTCGATGCCGATGGATCAACGCGCCTCGTCGATGTCGATGAGCATGTCGATGGACATGAGCATGGACATGTCGGCCATGGAGCACGCCAACCACGGCGCGCAACCCGCCGCCGAGCACTGCCCGCCCAAAACCTCGCACCACGCGCTCTGGGAAAAATGCGGCTATTGCAGCCTGCTGTTCAATTGCCCGGCGCTGACCGGCGGCCAGACCTTCGTCGCGTTCGACACACCAACAGCCACCACCTTCACCACTCCCTCCCCTCGCCTGGGCCATGCCCAGTACACCGTCTTCCCCGGCGCCCGAACCCGCGCCCCACCCATCGTCGCGTAAACACGCACCTCTGATTTCACACGGTTTTGCAGACAGCCACAGGCTGTCCGCCGTGTCGTTTACGACTGCTCGATGGAAATTGTCATGTCCAGGTTTGCTGCTGACACACGCTTGAGCCCTGCCCAAGCTTCTTTTGCCCCGAACGAATCGAGTATTCGTTTCAGGCACGCCACCGCCGTCCTTTGCAGCGCATTGCTGACATCCACGGTGCTGGCCAACGAACACGCGGGCCACGGTGAAGAACTGAGCCCGACGGTGATCACCGCCATTGCCCCGAGTTCGCCGCTGACCATCGTCACCAACCCCAAGGACCCGCGCCAACCCGTTCCGGCCAGCGACGGTGGCGACTACCTGAAAACCATCCCCGGCTTCGCCCTGGTACGCAACGGCGGCACCAACGGTGATCCGGTGCTGCGCGGCATGTTCGGTTCGCGACTGAACATCCTCACCAACGGCGGCCAATTGCTCGGCGCCTGCCCCGGCCGGATGGACGCGCCCACCTCCTACATCTCGCCGGAAACCTACGACAAACTCACCGTCATCAAAGGTCCGCAAACCGTACTGTGGGGACCAGGCGCATCGGCGGGCACGATCTTGTTCGAGCGTGAACCGGAAAGCTTCGGCGAACTCGGTACCCGCGTGAACGCCAGCGTATTGGCCGGCTCCAACGGCCGTTTTGACAAAGTGGTGGACGCCGCTGCCGGCGGGCCGCTGGGCTACGTGCGCGTGATCGGCAACACCGCGCACGCCGACGACTACAAGGACGGCAACAACGACACCGTGCCGTCGCGCTACGACAAATGGAACGGTGACGTGGCGCTCGGCTGGACGCCGGACGCCGACACGCTGCTGGAGCTGACCGCCGGCAAGGGCGATGGTGAAGCGCGTTACGCCGGGCGCGGCATGGACGGCTCGCAGTTCAAGCGTGAAAGCCTGGGCCTGCGGTTCGAAAAATCGAACATCGGCGAGGTGCTGGACAAGGTCGAAGCGCAGATCTACTACAACTACGCCGACCACGTGATGGACAACTACACGCTGCGCACGCCATCGGGCACCGGGATGATGGCCGGCCCAATGGCTTCCAACGTCGACCGCCGCACCCTCGGCGCGCGGATCAAGGCGACTTGGCGCTGGGCCGATGTGCAGTTGATCAGCGGCATCGATGCGCAGACCAACGAGCATCGCCAACGCGGCAGCATGGGCGTCGATACCTACAAGGACCTGCCGTATACCAAGGACGCCGACTTCCATAACTATGGCGTGTTCAGCGAACTGACCTGGTACGCCGCCGACCGTGACCGGTTGATTACTGGTGCACGCCTGGACCGTGCATCGGCCAAGGATTACCGGCAGACCACCGGTTCCGGGATGATGACTCGCCCCAACCCGACCGCCGACGAAACCCGCGCCGACACATTGCCAAGCGGCTTCCTGCGCTACGAGCATGACCTCGCCGACAGCCCGACCACCCTCTACGCCGGCCTCGGTCACACCCAGCGTTTCCCCGATTACTGGGAACTGTTTTCGCCCAAGTCCGGCCCCGCCGGATCGGTGAATGCCTTCGATTCGATCAAGCCTGAAAAAACCACCCAGCTCGATTTCGGCCTGCAATACAAGACCGAAGACCTCGAAGCCTGGGCCTCGGGTTATGTCGGCCAGGTGCGCGATTACATCTTGTTCAACTACACCCCGACCATGATGGGCACCACCTCCCAGGCGCAGAACATCGACGCGCGAATCATGGGCGGCGAACTCGGCGCGGCCTACCAGCTGACCAGCAACTGGAAAGCCGACGCGACCCTGGCCTACGCCTGGGGCAAGAACAGCAGCGATGGCAACGCATTGCCGCAAATGCCGCCGCTGGACGCGCGTTTCGGCCTGACCTACAGCGAAGACAACTGGAGTGCCGGTGCCCTGTGGCGAGTGGTCGCGGCGCAAAACCGCATCGACCAGAACAAGGGCAACGTGGTCGGCAAGGACTTCGACAAGACCTCCGGTTTTGGCGTGTTCTCGCTCAATGGCGCCTACCGTATCAACAAAAACTGGAAGGTCAGCAGTGGCGTCGACAACCTGTTCGGCAAGGCTTACGCCGAGCATTTGAACCTGGCCGGCAACGCCGGTTTTGGCTATCCGGCCAATGACCCGCAGGCCATCAAAGAACCGGGGCGAACGCTCTGGACCAAGGTGGACATGAGCTTTTAAGCGCTTCGCGGGCAAGCCCGCTCCCACATGGACAGTGGAGAACCTGTGGGAGCGAGCCTGCTCGCGATCGGTTGCGCAGCAACCGCAAAACAAACAACTAAAAGAACCATGCCAAAGCGGAGCACACGTGATGAAACAGCCCAAAGTAAATTTCTACAACCTGGCCTGGCGCTGGCATTTCTATGCCGGTCTGTTCGTCGCGCCATTCATGGTGATGCTGGCCTTGACCGGCGTCATCTACCTGTTCAAGCCGCAACTCGATCCGATGATGTACGGCAGCCTGATGAACGTACCGGCCGGGCATCACAGCATCCCGGCCGACGACCTGCTCAAACGGGTGAAACAGGTGTACCCACACGCCACGATCAAACAGTACCTGCCGCCGGTCAACGCCGAGCGCAGCGCTCAGTTTGTCGTGATCAATGGCGGTAGCGAACTCAACGTATTCGTCGATCCCTATCAGGGCGACATCCTTGGCGAGCAAGACGCCAAGAAGAATCTGCAAGCGGTGGCGCGAGCGATTCATGGTGAATTGATGATCGGCACCGTCGGTGATCGATTGGTCGAACTGGCGGCCGGCTGGGGCGTGGTGCTGGTGGTTTCCGGCGTGTTCCTGTGGTGGCCGCGTGGCCAGGCGGCCGGTATTTTGTGGCCGCGCCTGACCAGTCGCGGTCGTGTGCTGTGGCGTGATTTGCATGCTGTGACCGGGTTCTGGGGCGCATCGTTGCTGCTGGTGATGCTGCTCAGCGGCATGACCTGGACCGGGTTCTGGGGCCAGAAATATGCGCAGGTGTGGAACGTGTTTCCGGCGGCAATGTGGGACAACGTGCCCAAATCCGATGTCGAGGCCCGCAGCCTCAACACTGCCACTCGCCAGACCGTGCCATGGGCGATGGAAAACACGCCGATGCCGATGTCCGGCGACCACGCCGAACACATGGCCCACGATGGCGCCAAAGCCGGCCCCGCCGCACCGACCATCAGCCTGCAAGACGTGCAGAACATCGCCGTGCAACGCAAGGTCGAGCCGGGTTACAGCATCACCTTCCCGACCACCGACACCGGCGTGTTCACCATCGCCGTGTTCGCGGACGACCCGCGCAATGACGCCACTTTGCATGTCGACCAGTACACCGGCGATGTCCTCGCCGACGTGCGCTACGAGCAATACGGGACCGTCGCCCGCGCCACAGAGATCGGCGTGATGTTGCACGAAGGCAAGATGTTTGGCGTGTTCAACCAGATCGTCGTGCTGCTGATCTGCCTGATGATTTTGCTCAGCGCGGTCAGCGGCGTGGTGATCTGGTGGAAACGGCGTCCACAAGGCAAGTTCGGTGTTCCACCGCTGCGCCACGACCTGCCGAGATGGAAAACCGCGATGGTCATCATGTTCGCTCTGGCCGTGGCGTTTCCGTTGGTGGGGGCTTCGCTGGTGATGGTGTGGGTGCTGGATCGCGTGCTGTTTTCGCGATTCACCCGGCAAACTGAATCGGCCTCACCTTCTTCATGAAGCAGGCGAGATGCGCGATTTAGACGAATCTGTAGACTTGCCGCGCTTAGCTCGGCATCATCTTTAGTGTTACTGTATAACTCAAATACAGTGTTTTGATCAGCAGGCTCGCTCCCCAGGATTTGCGCGATCCCTGTGGGAGCGCGCTTGCCCGTAATGGCGTCATCAGCATCACCCACTCTCTCAGAGCAACTGAATGACCTCGCTTAACCTCTCAAACCTCGCTTGGACACCCCTGGGCCACGGCCACTGCCATCACCAGTTCCAGCTGCGTGAGGCGTCCCTGCAGGTGGCCGCCGGTGAGTTCGTCGGGTTGATCGGCCCCAACGGCAGCGGCAAGACCAGCCTGCTGCGCTGCGCTTATCGCTTCAGCAAGCCCGAGAGTGGCGAGGTCCGGCTCGACCACCACAACGTCTGGAAGCAATCCTCGCGCTGGTGCGCCCAACGCATCGCCGTGGTGTTGCAGGAGTTCCCCGATGCCTTCGGCCTGACCGTCGACGAGGTGGTCGCCATGGGCCGCACGCCGCACAAAGGCCTGTTCGGTGGCGACACGATTGAAGACCGGAATCTGGCAACTCAAGCATTGGCGTCCGTCGGCCTCAGAGGCTTCGAAGACCACGCCTTCGCCACCCTCTCCGGCGGTGAAAAACAACGTGTGATCCTCGCCCGCGCCCTGGCTCAGCAACCGCAATTGCTGATCCTCGACGAGCCGACCAACCACCTCGACCCACGCTATCAACTGGAACTGTTGCAACTGGTCAAACGCCTGAAAATCGGCACCTTGGCCAGCATCCACGACCTCAATCTGGCGGCCGCTTTCTGCGATCGTTTGTACGTGATCCATCACGGTCGCATCGTCGCCAGCGGCACGCCGAAAGAAGTCCTGAGCGCCCCGCTGCTGCGCGACGTGTTCGGCGTCGAAGCGCTGATCGATGAACACCCCTTGCACGGCTACCCACGAATTACCTGGATAACCCAACCATGACTTTGCGTTCCCTGCTTTGCTTCACGCTGTTGCTGGGCAGTGCCCACGCGTTGGCCGAGGCCACGAACTACCCGTTGACGATCCAGAGCTGCAACCGCGAAGTGACCTTCACGCAGGCGCCGAAACACGCGGTCAGCCACGACATCAACATGACCCAGATGATGCTCGCCCTTGGCCTCAAACCGCGCATGGCCGGCTACAGCGGCGTGTCCGGCTGGAAGTCAGTCACGCCCGAGATGCAGACCATCCTCGACGGCTTGCCCGAGCTGGCAGCCAAATACCCGTCGGTGGAAACCCTGCTCAATGCCAACGTCGACTTCTTCTTCGCCGGCTGGGATTACGGCATGCGCGTGGGTGGCGACCTCACGCCTCAAACGTTGCAACCGCTGGGCATCAATGTCTACGAGCTGACCGAGTCCTGCGCCTTTGTCATGAAGCGTCCACCGGCCAGCCTGGAAGACACCTACAACGACCTGCGCAACCTCGGCAAGATCTTCGACGTGCAGGACCGCGCCAATGCCTTGATCGCCCAAATGCAGGCGCAAGTCGCCGAGGTGCGCAAGGGGCTGCCCGCCGATAAACCGCGGGTCTTCCTTTACGACAGCGGTGAAGACCGCGCCATGACGTCCGGCCGCCTCGGCATGCCGCAGGCACTGATCGACGCCGCGGGCGGGCGCAACATTCTGGACGACGTCGAGGCGAGCTGGACCCGCGTCAACTGGGAAGACGTGGTCGAGCGCAACCCTCAGGTGATCGTGATCGTCGACTACGGCGAAGTCACCGCCGAACAGAAAGAACACTTCCTGCTCAGCAACAAGGCGCTGCAATCGGTGGACGCGATCAAGAACCAGCGTTTCATCGTGATTCCGTATGTGCAGGCCACGCCGGGCATCGACAACGTGCTGGCGGTTGAAACCCTGGCCAAAGGTTTCCACGGCGAATGATGGATCGTCGCTATGTCTTGCTGCTGGTGATGCTCAGCGCGCTGTTGCTGGTCTCGTGCGTAGTGTCGCTGGGCTTCGGTCCGGCGCGGGTTCCGGTGGACGTGGTGGGGCGGATCTTGCTGCACAAGGTGTTCGGTGCTGGTGAAGTGAGCTGGACTGCAGGGCAGGAGCACATTGTCTGGCTGATCCGCGTGCCGCGCATGCTGCTCGGTGCGCTGGTCGGTGCTGGCCTGGCGCTGATCGGCGCGGTGCTGCAAGCGGTGACGCGCAATCCATTGGCCGACCCGCACCTGCTCGGGGTCACTTCCGGTGCGACCCTTGGCGCGGTGATTGTGGTGCTGCACGTCGGTGAAATCGTCGGCCTGCTGACCTTGCCGATCGCGGCGTTTATCGGCGCGCTGCTGAGCATGTTGACCGTGCTGATGATCGCCAATCGCAACGGTCGTCTGGACAGTGACCGGCTACTGCTGTGCGGCGTGGCGGTGTCTTTCGTGATGATGGCGATTGCCAATTTGCTGCTGTTCCTCGGCGACCACCGGGCGAGTTCGGCGGTGATGTTCTGGATGCTCGGCGGGCTCGGGTTGGCGCGCTGGGAGTTGCTTGCGGTGCCGGCCGCCAGCGTGTTGCTGGGATTGGTCTTGCTGCTAGGCATGGCCCGACCGTTGAATGCGCTGATGGCCGGCGAACAGACCGCCGTCACCCTCGGTTTGAACGCGCGTACCGTGCGCTTGCGGGTGTTTCTGATTGCGTCGCTGATGACCGGCGTATTGGTGTCGATCAGCGGGTCGATCGGGTTTGTCGGGCTGATGGTGCCGCACATTGCCCGTCGACTGGTCGGGGCCGAGCACCGGCGATTGTTACCGGCGTGTGTATTGCTGGGCAGCGTGTTTCTGGTGTGGGTCGACGTCGCCGCGCGCACCCTGATCGCCCCCGAGGACTTGCCGATTGGCGTGGCCACGGCGGCGATTGGCGGGTTGTTTTTCATCGGCCTCATGCAGCGTCGCTGAGCCATGCCAACCGGAGGGGGGCACGGCTCATCCGGCGCTCAGATCAATGAACGCTGCACTTCACAGTTCGTCACGATCTGACTTCGTCGCCGGTTGCACAGGGGGCTGCCAGGTCGCATTCAATCGCCCGCGACGTTGCCAGTAACCATCGGTGTCCAGTACCTCAAGCAATCCGACACTGGCGAGCGCGGCGAGGTACGCAGCGACCCCGTCCTTCGCCTCCTCGTTGAACAAGGCCGTTTCCTGTGGCGAGAAGCTGGGGGTGAATTTGAACAGGGCCCCGCCACGACCGGTGAAATAGCAACAGCCCCCGGAGACACCGCTCTTTTTCACAACGTCTCTGCAGAACCACAGGTCGGCCAAGGCCAGGTTATCCATCAGTAATCGATCAGACGCGGTGGGGGCCTTCACGAACAGGTTGAAGCGTTTGTAGAACTGATGAACAGCCGCCCATTTGTAGTCCTGCGGAAAAACCGGCAACGGCAAAGGCTGCGCACCCGGCACCGTGACCGGTGCAATGGGCCCACCCGGCCCTGAGTAAAACAGCGTACTGGCAGCCCCACTGTTGACGCCGTCCTCATGCGGCTCGACGGTCACGAACGAAGAAGACGCCTGATGGATCAGCACGCCACCCAGATACGGTTGGCCGACGTACTCGCCAATCAATCGCTGCGCCAAGCGAGCCGCATCATCGGCATGGGCGAAGACGGGGCCGAGCGCAAACCGGTTGTCCTGCTCCCACTTGATCAGCTCGATGCCGGTTTTGACACCCCGGGCATCAACCCTGAGCGGCGACCAGAAAGCGCTGCGCACCACGACCTGCAACTCACCGTTGGCGATGACTTTGCGCAGGTAGTCAATCAGCGATTCCCGGCCTGATTGCAGGATTTTCTCGTAGGCCACCGTGGCATGAAACAGGGTCCACTCAGGTGCCTTGGCCCTGGGGGCATAGCGCAACAAGGCACCGTCGGCGCAGGAGATGTAGACGTTGAGGTACGTGGATCCTTCAGCCGTGCGCACACCGACAGCGCCCAGCCCGTAGGACAGGTCTCGAGGCGAGATGAAGCTCTGTGTCACGTCATGGGGCAATCGTCCCGGGCTTGTCGACGGACACAAATAAATGCCCTCGACTCGATACCCCAACGGTAGCAACCCTTGGGGAAATACCCGCTCGACCGTGAGATGCCCTTGCCGCCCGTCGATCGGCAGCGTCGTCACGTACCGTTCACCGTTCAGTCCCTTGAGCACAAAGCCGAACATCAGGCTGGCACGGGCGCCTACCGTGCGATGGACATGGCGCATGGCATCGTCTACCTGCGTGAAGACCGGGCTGAGCGCCGGCTCGGTAATGGCAAATCGATGCACGTCCGACGAGATAATCCCCGGATAAGCACTCCAGTGCGACAGTTGCCTGGCCTCGCCCCACAGTCGGCTCCCCCGAATCACTTGCAACCGGCCGGCCCTTGCAACCTGATTGACATACTCGCTCGGTGTTAGCGTGCCGTTGCGCATCTGCAGTTCTATCGGGGTATGCCGGCGCTGCAATTGGCTGGGTGGCGCCAATGCCCGGGCGAGTTGCTTTTCGCTGGCGCTTGCACTGAGGGTGTAGCTGATCAGGCTGCCGTCGAGCCCCAGCAGGTATTCCTTGCCGGGCGACAGAGACGGGGAACCCCCGGAGCCGGTCAGAATGTCCGCCAGAAAATCCGTGGAAAACATCGCCTGGTACACGTCCCGCTCGCGGTTCGACAGCGCGAAAATCGGTTCGACCGGGATTCTGGAATGGTACCGGGCGACGACCGTACTCCCGGTCAGAAACAAACCCTGTTCAATCAATTCATCCAGACGAATCCAGTTGGCAGGGAAGTTCTCGACCTCCACGGCCACCGGCAACGTTGCGACAAACAAACCATCGGCGCGACGCAGCACCAGGCCGCCGTAGACCCGCTCACGCCGTGAGCCCAACTGCGCCAGCGCATAGCCCGCGGCATCGTCCTGCGACACAAAGACCGGACTGAGGGCTCGCCGCTGGATCTGCACGAAAGGTGTCCAGTCAGGTCCGACACTCCCCGGCTCGTCCCACAGCTCACTGGTGCGCAGCACCTTCAGTTCTCCGGCCTTGGCGAGCATTTGAATGACGTTGACATAGGGTCGTGTGTCCTTGCCCAATGCTGACGTCAGTTGCTGCACACCCTGATTGTCGAGTTGTGTTGAGGAGGCCGAGTACTGGTAACGCAACAATGCCCCATCCAGTGTTGCGATAAAAATGTTCAGGTCCTGAAAATGCGTCAGACGTTGCGTACCCTTGTCGTCGTAGATCGCTGCAGCCAAATCGCTGATGGACGCAAAATGCCGGGCAAACCAGGCCTCCGTGGTCGATAACCCTTTAGGCATCCAGCTTGCCGCGTAATAAAGCCCAAGGGTCCTGAACTCGTCGATCAATACCGGAGCGCCAAAGTCGCTTGCCTGGTTCAGCGCCCCCAGGCCCCTGGGCGTAACCGTTTCGGTCGCCACGTACTCCTCGCGCGCCTTGTGCTTGAGGATGAATCCCCAACCCGCCGCGGCTGCGCGGTAGTCATGCCGGGCACGATGGCGGGCGTTCAACACGGCGTCTTCGGCACTGGTAAAAATCGCCCCCAGCACGGGAGCGGCAATGTCTGTGCGGGCGGCCTCGTTATTTGACTGATCACCCAGCACCGTTCCCCGCGGCCCCCACACGTCGCTGCCGACCACCACGCGTAATCTGCCGGTGCCGGCCAGTTCGTCGACCACTGCACTGGGCTCAAGTGTGCCGGCTGCCAGCTCCTGGTCTATCAGCGTTTTGCCATCGGCGAGTACGGCCGCCCGCTGTTGCAGGCGGTTGCGAGCCGCCACTTTCGATACATCGGGGCTGTAAACCAACAGGGCGTCGGCTGAACCGGACAGGTAGAAATCAACAACATGCGCACGCTTGTCGAGCACCGAGCGAATGTCTTCGGTGGTGAACATTTGTGCGTGGATCAGTTGCTCTTGCAAGTCAGTACGCACAATGGCTCCGGCATCCGCTTGCCAACGCGAGGCGTACAGCCCATGAAAAGAGTGACCCTCGACCAACACGATCGGTGCCCCGGTAGCGTCGAGGGGGCAGAGCCTGTCCAGTGCAAACCGTTTTGCGGCAAACACCGGCTCGGTGGCGACGAAACGTTGGTTTCGATCCTGCAAAACCATCCCGACGAAGCCCTGTTCACGCCGGCTGCCAATATATTCATGAGCAAAACGGGCGGCATCGTCCGCCCTGAGGAAAGCGGGACTCAAGCGCCTCGACCGGGCATAGGGTTGCCAGTCAGGCCCCACGATCCCGACAACATCCCAAAGCGCGCTGTCCTTCAGCACCGTCAGCTCGCCAGCCGCTGCCACCTGTCCGATGTACTCCGCAGGCTTGAGCGTACCGGTCTTCAGTCGCACGTTGAGATCCGCGCTGTCCTCCAACGGTACTTCACGCAGGTGCGCCGAAGGTCGGTATTGCAACACGGCGCCGTCCCGGGTCCGGGCGTACACCTTGAGGTAGTCCGGGTACTCCTGCCGGTGGACATCTTCCAGCGAAAACCTGATGCCCGTAGCCAACTCCTGCGGTGAAAAAAAGCGCTCATAAAGCCAGGGCTCGCCGGCGCTCTGAGACGCATCACCCTGCGGCATGAAGTAGACGCCGTTCAGGTCGAAATCGAGCAGGCGCTCCAGCGTGCGATCGGCATTCATCGGGAAGGACTTGAACAGTTCGGCTGCCGGCTCGCTGGAAAGCACCGGATAGGTCGCCATGCACTGCGCGCTGCCGGCAGAGGTCACGACAAACCCCAGATAAACGCTGCCGGTGGATGCGGTTACCGTGGCGGCGGCCGCTTCGATGGCCTTGTCCACCTGGTCGAACACCGCACAAAAAAACGGCTGTACCGACGTCGAACTTCTCACCGCAGCCGTACCGAGCGTCCAGTTCGTCGGCACGTTTCCTCGCACGCCTCCCCACGGTGCATTGGCTACCAGTACGCTCAGGGTGCCGGTCTGGGCGACTTTCTGAATCAGTTGCTCAACGTCGGAGAACGGCCCGAAAGCCTTGACGCCCAGCTCAATGAGTTCTTCCTCTTCTGCCGGCTGAGTGGACTCGTACTTGATCAACGAGCCATCCGGCCCCGACAAATAATGACGCTGGCCATAGGCGCCCGGGTCCTGCATGTGACTCAGGAGATGTGCTCTGGAAAAAAATCCGAGGCTCAACGTGATCTCCTCAGTCGTCCAGCGCGGATGAATACGCTGGACGTCAGCGTGACTGGCCGCGTGGGACAAGTAATACGCCGCGCCCCTGTAGCCGGGTGGGGCAAACAGCTCTTGGGGGTTTTCAGAAGATGACAGGAAGTCGAAATCGAAATGCCTCATCCTTCCCGCCACCGGCAATGTGGGCTGAAATTTTCCGTCGCCACGCTGCAAGATCACACCGCCGTAAGTCTTGTCATGGCGCGCGCCGATCTGCCGGTGAGCCCAGTAGGCCGCGTCATCCGCGCTGATGAAGGTCGGCCCCAGGGCAGGAAAGGTTGCCCCGCGTCGGGGTGCTGAAGGTGTACTGATAGAGATGCCGTTCATGCGCTGCTCACTCAACTGAGAAGCCACGATGATCAAGATCCCGGAGCGCGGCAGGTGGTACATATATATCGCTACCGTTTTTTTGCTTTGCCGCACCCGGCACCAATGCTGCGCACGGCGGTGCACCCGCGCCTTCATCAAGCCCCAGTCTGGTGCGTCATCACGTTCACCGAGGGCTCTATTTCAATATTTCCCTGCCTTTTCCGAACAGGCACAGCCCTTGCTAAAGACCCTTCAGTAGTCCGCATCTGCCAACCCAGAAAAAATTCTAATGTTCATGGAGATCGCACAATGAAGCGTCGTAGCTTGATCAAGGCTTTCACACTCACGGCAAGCATTGCCGCGATGGGCATGACCTGGACCGTCCAGGCCGCCGAGACCATCAAGGTCGGTATTCTGCACTCGTTGTCCGGGACCATGGCGATCTCCGAAACCTCGCTCAAAGACATGGCGTTGATGACCATCGACGAGATCAACGCCAAGGGCGGCGTGAACGGCAAGATGCTGGAACCGGTGGTCGTGGACCCCGCGTCGAACTGGCCGCTGTTCGCGGAAAAGGGGCGTCAGTTGCTGACCCAGGACAAGGTCGCCGTGGTGTTCGGTTGCTGGACGTCGGTGTCGCGTAAATCGGTGTTGCCGGTGTTCGAAGAACTCAACGGCCTACTCTTCTACCCGGTGCAGTACGAAGGCGAAGAGATGTCGCCGAACGTGTTCTACACCGGTGCCGCGCCGAACCAACAGGCGATCCCGGCGGTGGAGTACCTGATGAGCGAAGAAGGCGGCAGCGCCAAGCGTTACTTCCTGTTGGGCACTGACTACGTTTACCCGCGCACCACCAACAAGATTCTGCGCTCGTTCCTGCACTCCAAAGGCGTAGCGGACAAGGACATCGAAGAGGTCTACACCCCGTTCGGCCACAGCGATTACCAGACCATCGTGGCCAACATCAAGAAATTCTCGGCCGGCGGCAAGACAGCGGTCATTTCCACCGTCAACGGCGACTCCAACGTGCCGTTCTATAAAGAACTGGCCAACCAGGGCCTGAAAGCGACTGACGTTCCGGTTGTAGCGTTCTCGGTCGGCGAAGAAGAACTGCGCGGCATCGACACCAAACCGCTGGTGGGCAACCTCGCGGCCTGGAACTACTTCGAGTCGGTCGAGAACCCGGCGAACAAAAAATTCGTGGCCGACTGGAAAGCCTACGCGAAGAAACACAACCTGCCGGGCGCCGACAAAGCGGTGACCAACGACCCGATGGAAGCCACTTACGTGGGCATCCACATGTGGGCGCAAGCGGCTGAGAAAGCCAAATCCACCGACGTCGACAAAGTCCGCGAAGCGCTCGCCGGCCAGACCTTTGCCGCGCCGTCGGGTTACACGCTGACCATGGACAAGACCAACCACCACCTGCACAAGCCCGTGATGATCGGCGAAATACAGGCCGACGGTCAGTTCAACGTCGTGTGGCAGACCGAAGGGCCGATCCGTGCCCAGCCTTGGAGCCCGTTCATTTCGGGTAACGACAAGAAGCCGGATTATGCGGTGAAGAGCAACTGAGTCACTGGATGTCGGCCTGAGCACTTCATTCAGGACCGACACAAATCCCTGTAGGAGTGAGCCTGCTCGCGATAGCGGTGGGACAGACAACAGACCTGTTGATTGATAGACCGCTATCGCGAGCAGGCTCACTCCTACATTTAGCCCGCGCAAGGCCTTACATATGCCCACCGCCCTTTACCGCTTGATCTTTGCACTCGCGCTCTTACTGCCGATGGCCGCGCATTCCGGCGACGCCGAAGACTTCGTCGCCGCCAATCCCGTGCAGCAAGCCAAGCTTCTGGAGTCCTGGGCTGCGCAGCCCGATCCTGCCCGTATCGAACTGATCAACGCCCTGCAACAAGGCGAGTTGACCGTCGACGGTCAAGCCAAAACCCTGCGCCTGAACAATCGTCTGCGGGGTCTGATCGACACCGCGCTGGCCAGCCACCAATTGCTCGCCGCCGACGCCAAAATCCGTCTGGCCGCCGCGCAGCAATTGCAGAAAAGTGCCAAACCGGCCCAGCTGAAATTCCTCGACCAACAACTGGCCGGCGAAAAAGATGAAACCGTCCACGCGGCCCTGAGCCTGGCGCTGGCCAACCTGCAACTGGTCGACACCGACCCGGCCGTGCGCCTCGCGGCGGTGCGCCTGCTCGGCGAAACTGGCGATCCGCTGGCCCGCACCCGCCTCGAAAGCCTGCTGGAGCCGGGCATTGAAACAGACGCCAACGTGCGCACCGCTGCCGAGACCAGCCTGGCCCAGGTCAAACGCAAACTGCTGATCGGCGAAATCCTCGGGCAAGCGTTCAGCGGCATGTCCCTGGGCTCGATCCTGCTGCTCGCCGCCCTCGGGCTGGCGATCACCTTCGGTCTGCTCGGCGTGATCAACATGGCCCACGGCGAAATGCTGATGCTCGGCGCGTACTCGACCTACGTGGTGCAGCTGATGTTCCAGCGCTTTGCCCCGCAAGCCATCGAGTTCTACCCGCTGATCGCGTTGCCGGTGGCGTTTTTCGTCACTGCCGCAATCGGCATGGCGCTAGAGCGTACGGTGATTCGTCACCTCTACGGCCGCCCGCTGGAAACCCTGCTCGCGACCTGGGGCATCAGCCTCATGCTGATTCAGCTGGTGCGTTTGGTGTTCGGCGCGCAGAACGTCGAAGTGGCCAACCCGGCCTGGCTCTCGGGCGGGATACAAGTGCTGCCCAACCTCGTGCTGCCGTACAACCGCATCGTGATCATCGCCTTCGCCTTGTTCGTGGTCGTGCTGACCTGGCTGCTCCTGAACAAGACACGCCTGGGTTTGAACGTGCGCGCCGTCACCCAGAACCGCAACATGGCCGCCTGCTGCGGCGTGCCGACCGGGCGCGTGGACATGCTCGCGTTCGGCCTCGGCTCGGGCATTGCCGGACTCGGCGGCGTCGCGCTCAGCCAGATCGGCAACGTCGGCCCGGACCTTGGACAGAGCTACATCATCGACTCGTTCCTGGTGGTGGTGCTCGGCGGTGTCGGTCAGTTGGCCGGTAGTGTCCTGGCCGCCTTCGGCCTGGGCATCGCCAACAAGATTCTCGAACCGCAGATCGGCGCCGTGCTCGGCAAGATCCTGATCCTCGCGCTGATCATTCTGTTCATCCAGAAGCGTCCGCAAGGCCTCTTCGCACTGAAAGGACGGGTGATCGACTGATGAACCAGCCCCTGATGCTCACGGCCAGCCAAAAGGCCGGCCCCAAAGTCACCATCGCTGTTGGCGCGGTGATTCTGGTTCTGCTGCTGGCGTTGCCGCTGCTCTCACTGTTGTCGCCGGACAGTGTGTTCCACGTCTCGGCCTACACCCTGACGCTGGTGGGAAAAATCCTTTGCTACGCCATCGTCGCCCTCGCCCTCGATTTGGTCTGGGGCTACGCGGGGCTGTTGTCCCTCGGCCACGGCCTGTTCTTCGCCCTCGGCGGCTATGCGATGGGCATGTACTTGATGCGCCAGGCCTCAGGCGATGGCTTGCCGGCGTTCATGACCTTCCTGTCGTGGACCGAACTGCCGTGGTACTGGACCGGCACCAGCAGCTTTCTCTGGTCGATGTGCCTGGTGGTGTTGGCGCCGGGGTTGCTGGCGCTGGTGTTCGGGTTTTTCGCCTTCCGTTCGCGGATCAAGGGCGTGTATTTCTCGATCATGACCCAGGCCCTGACCTTCGCCGGGATGCTGCTGTTTTTCCGCAACGAAACCGGGTTTGGTGGCAACAACGGCTTCACCAACTTTCGCACCATTCTCGGCTTTGGCATTACCGAGCCGGGCACGCGCGCGGTGCTGTTTTTCGCCACGGTGGTGTTGCTGGTGGCGAGCCTGTTTATTGGCTGGCGCCTGGCGCAGAGCAAGTTCGGCCGGGTGCTGACCGCGTTGCGCGATGCGGAAAACCGCCTGATGTTTTGCGGCTACGACCCGCGGGGTTTCAAGCTGTTTGTCTGGGTCTTGAGTGCGGTGCTGTGTGGTCTGGCTGGCGCACTGTACGTGCCGCAAGTCGGAATCATCAACCCGAGTGAAATGTCGCCGACCAACTCCATTGAAGCAGCCGTATGGGTGGCCCTCGGTGGTCGCGGCACGCTGATCGGTCCGCTGCTCGGCGCCGGTGTGGTCAACGGCATGAAGAGCTGGTTCACCGTGGCATTCCCCGAATACTGGCTGTTCTTCCTCGGCGCACTGTTCATCGTCGTGACCTTGTACCTGCCCAAAGGCGTGATCGGTCTGCTGAAAAAGAGAGGTGAGCAATGAGAGTCACTGCGACGGCTGAATTCATGCTCGAACCGGCATTTTTTCCTGTGGAGCCCAACAAGGACGCCGGCAGCAGCCGCGATGCCATCGGCCTGGGGCAACGTGTCGGCCCTGGCCTGGACACACGCCACGGCACGATCCTGACCCTGGAAGACATCAGCGTCAGCTTCGATGGTTTCAAGGCGCTCAACGCTCTGAACCTGTACATCGGCGTCGGAGAATTGCGCTGCATCATCGGCCCTAACGGCGCGGGCAAGACCACGCTGATGGACGTTATCACCGGCAAGACTCGCCCCAGTCACGGCAAAGCCTGGTTCGGTGAAACCCTGGACCTGACGTCGATGAGCGAAGTGCAGATTGCCCAGGCCGGCATCGGCCGCAAGTTCCAGAAGCCGACGGTGTTCGAAGCCTTGAGCGTGTTCGAGAACCTGGAGCTGGCGCAGAAAACCGACAAGTCGGTGTGGGCCAGCCTGCGGGCTCGCCTCAGTGGCGAACAGAAAGATCGCATCAGCGAGGTGCTGGAAACCATTCGCCTGACGGCCTCGGTCAATCGCCCGGCGGGTCTGTTGTCCCACGGCCAGAAGCAGTTTCTGGAGATCGGCATGCTGCTCATGCAAGACCCGCAACTGCTGCTGCTCGACGAGCCGGTGGCGGGCATGACCGATGCCGAGACCGAGTTCACCGCCGAACTGTTCAAAAGCCTGGCCGGCAAGCATTCGCTGATGGTGGTGGAGCACGACATGGGTTTTGTCGGCTCGATTGCCGACCACGTCACCGTGTTGCACCAGGGCAGCGTGCTGGCCGAAGGGTCGCTGGAACAGGTGCAGGAAAACGAGCGTGTAATCGAGGTTTATCTCGGAAGATGATTTTGCTCCCGTAGGAGCGAGGCTTGCCCGCGAAGCTTTTGGCGGCCTCGAGGCCCCCTTCGCGGGCACGCCTCGCTCCTACAGGGGATTTGAGGGGAATTTGAAGATGCTGCAAGTCGACAAACTGCACCAGTATTACGGTGGTAGCCACATTCTGCGGGGCCTGACGTTTGACGTGAAGGTCGGTGAAGTGACGTGCCTGCTGGGGCGCAACGGCGTGGGCAAGACCACCCTGCTCAAATGCCTGATGGGTTTGCTGCCGGCCAAGGAAGGCGCGGTGAACTGGGAAGGCAAACCGATCACCACGTTCAAGCCGCACCAGCGGGTGCATGCCGGGATCGCCTATGTGCCTCAGGGTCGCGAAATTTTCGGCCGCCTGACCGTGGAAGAAAACCTGCTGATGGGTCTTTCGCGATTTCCTGGTTCTGAGGCCAAGGAAGTGCCGACCTTCATCTACGAGCTGTTCCCGGTATTGCTGCAAATGAAGCAACGGCGTGGCGGTGACTTGTCCGGCGGCCAACAGCAGCAATTGGCGATTGGCCGCGCACTGGCGAGCCGTCCACGGCTGTTGATTCTCGATGAGCCCACCGAAGGCATCCAGCCGTCGGTGATCAAGGAGATCGGCGTGGTGATCAAGAAGCTCGCGGCCCGGGGCGACATGGCGATTCTGCTGGTCGAGCAGTTCTACGATTTCGCCGCCGAACTGGCCGACCAGTACCTGGTGATGTCCCGCGGCGAGATCGTGCAGCAAGGTCGCGGCGAAAATATGGAAGCCGAGGGTGTACGCGGTCTGGTTACGATCTAATCTGAAGCGTCCTGACGATAACTAGAAGACATGAACTTACCTCTCCCCACTGCCCTGTTTACACCGAGCTGGCATGCCGAGCTGGAATTGGGCTACGCCCGGTTCGGCGACAGCACGCGCCCGGTCCAGCGCCGGCATAAAGGCCCGCTGCGGGTGCAGAAGCACCTGTATGCCGAAGGGCCGCAAGTGTGCCAGCACATCATCGTTCATCCGCCGGGCGGCATCGCAGGCGGTGATCGACTGGACATCTCGGCCAGCGTCGGCCCGGATGCCTGGGCGCAAATCACCAGCCCGGGCGCTGCCAAATGGTATCGCGCGGCGGGGCCCGCCTATCAGCAGCTGACGTTGAAAGTGGCGTGCGGTGCGACACTGGAATGGCTGCCGCAAGAGACGATTATCTTCAGCGACGCCCAGGCCGAACTCGGCACCTCGATTGATCTGGAGGGCGACGCCCGGCTGTTTTACTGGGACGTCGTGGCGCTGGGTCGCCCGGCCAGTGGCGAGCGCTTCGACCTCGGGCATTTTCAGGCGCAACTGGACATCCGCCGCGACGGCCAGTTGCTCTGGCACGAACGCCAGCGCATTGTCGGGGATGACGGGCTGCTCGACTCGCCGATTGGCCTGGATGGGCAGCCGGTGTTTGCGACGTTGCTGGTCACGGGTGAGATCGATAGCGAACTGCTGGAAACCTGTCGCTCGCTGCCCAATGAAGTGCGCGGGGATCTGACGCAATTGCCGGGGCTTCTGGTGGCTCGGTGTCTGGCCAGTGAGGCGCTGTTGGCGCGGGGCTGGATGATTGATTTGTGGCGGTTGCTGAGACCTGCGTTGCTCGGCAGGGAAGCGGTCCCACCCAGAATATGGAGCACCTGAAACACTTTCCAATGTGGGAGCGAGCCTGCTCGCGAAGGCGCGGTGTCATTCAACATAGATGCTGATTGACCCGCCGCCTTCGCGAGCAGGCTCGCTCCCACAAGGTTTGTATTCACAGTTCCAATGACCTTTTTAACTGCCCTGATGGATTCCAAACGATGGACCTGACCCCACGCGAAAAAGACAAGCTGCTGATCTTCACCGCAGGCCTCGTGGCCGAGCGGCGTTTGGCGCGCGGCGTGAAACTCAATTACCCGGAAGCCATGGCCTACATCTCCGCTGCGCTGCTCGAAGGCGCGCGTGACGGCCAGACCGTGGCCGAACTGATGCACTTCGGCACCACCCTGCTCAGCCGCGAACAAGTGATGGAAGGCATCCCGGAAATGATCCCGGAGATCCAGGTCGAAGCGACGTTCCCCGACGGCACCAAACTGGTCACCGTTCACCAACCCATCGCCTGAGGACGCGTCATGACCTATCACATCCGCGACGCGCTGCACGCCGATCTGCCGGCTATCCGCGACATCTACAACGACGCCGTGCTCAACACCACGGCGATCTGGAACGAACAGGCCGTGGACCTGGGCAACCGTCAGGCATGGTTCAGCGCCCGGCAAGCCCAGGGTTATCCGATCCTGGTGATCGTCGACGGCGATAACAGTGTGCTGGGCTACGCTTCATTTGGTGACTGGAGGCCGTTCGACGGTTTCCGCCACACCGTCGAGCACTCGGTCTACGTGCGTAGCGACCAGCGTGGCAACGGTCTCGGCCCGCAATTGATGACGGTGCTGATCGAGCGCGCCAAAGACTGCGACAAACATGTCATGGTCGCTGCCATCGAAAGCGGCAACGCCGCTTCCATCCGTTTGCATGAACGGGCCGGTTTCGTGACCACCGGGCAAATGCCGCAGGTGGGCACCAAGTTCGGCCGCTGGCTGGACCTGACCTTCATGCAACTGACCCTCAATCCTGGCGCGGAGCCGCCGCCCGCCAACAAGGAGTAATTGCCGATGAACGCTGCCCAACTGCGCCGCGTCAATGTTGAAAGCTTTGCGCACTATCGTCAGGGTTTGATTGATTTGCTGCTCGACGCCGTCGGCTATGGCGCCAGTGTCGGGTTCATGGCCAATCTGGACGCCACTCAGGCCCGCGCCTATTTCGATGAGGTTCAGGACAACCTGAACAAGGGCAACGTACTGCTGTGGGTGGTGGTCAAGGACGAGCAAGTGCAGGCCAGTGTGCAACTGACCCTGTGCCAGAAAGCCAACGGTCTGAACCGTGCCGAAGTGCAGAAACTGCTGGTGCGCGAACATGCGCGCCGTCGTGGCCTGGGCCAACAATTGATGAGCGCGCTGGAACAGGCCGCGCTCCAGCACAAACGCGGCATGCTTTACCTCGACACCGAAGCCGGCTCCCCCGCCGAAGACTTCTACAAGGCCCTGGGTTACACCAAGGCAGGTCAAATCCCTGATTACGCCTGCGACCCGAGCGGCCAGTACAAACCGACCGCCCTCTACTACAAGATTCTTCAGGGAGCCCACTGATGATTCCCGGTGAATACCAGATCCAGCCCGGCGACATCGAACTCAACGTTGGCCGTCGCACTGTCAGCCTGAAAGTGGCCAACAGTGGCGACCGGCCGATCCAGGTCGGCTCGCACTACCACTTCTTCGAAACCAACGACGCCTTGAGCTTCGACCGCGCCGCCAGTCGCGGCATGCGCCTGAACATCCCCGCCGGCACCGCCGTGCGCTTCGAGCCGGGGCAGAGTCGCGAGGTCGAGCTGGTGGACCTGGCCGGGCATCGCCGGGTGTTCGGGTTTGCCGGCAGGATCATGGGTGACCTCTAAGGAATGCGGTGTCTGCACCGACCCCATCGCGAGCAGGCTCGCTCCCACAGTTGATCGCATTCCCCTGTGGGAGATTCTATGGTTGAGGGGAAACCCTCAACTGACCTTTGACTGATATTCGCTTTGCCCTTTCAGCAAGGCGAATGCCACCCGCGCAAGCTTGCGAGCCAGCATCACCAGCGCCTCAGTGGTGCTGAAGCCCCGGGCTCTTTGGGCTTCGTAAAACCCTTTCCAGGCTTTCGTACGGCTAGCCGACATCGCTGCATTGTGCAGAAGCCGGCGGGCCTCGGGGTCACCGCGCTTGGTCAAACTGCGGCGACCGTCCTTCTGTCCTGATTTAGACACCCGTAAATCCATGCCCAGGAAGGCGATAAACGCATCCGCGTTTCTAAAATCCCCGCGCTGAAATGCAGTTATCAAGCGAGCCCCAGTCAAAAATCCAATGCCTTCAACTTTCAGGCAACGTTTCAGTTGACCGAGTAAACCGGCTTCTTTGAGCTGATCGTTGATCGTCTTTTCGATCAGCGTTTCAAGCTGCTGCATGGACTTCACTTGTTCTGCAAAAGCCGCTTTCAGCAGCGGCTCATTCGACCAACTCTGCACCAGGCCAACCCTAGCCTGGACCAAGGCAGCCCGGCGGCGGAAGAGGCTCAGGAGCTGGCGGTACAGCGGTGATGGAGGGGTCCAAGGGCGCAACTCCTCGGCTTCGTTCTTCAGGTAACGGGCCAGCAACTTGGCGTCCAGCGCGTCGGTTTTGGCGCGGATTTTCACGCCTTCGCGATAATGTTTGAGTTCATAGCCTCCCACCATGTAAATCGCACATCCGGCCTCATAGGCCAGATCAGCAAAGTCCAGGTGATAGATGTTGGTCGCCTCAATGGCAATAGCCACCGTCCCCGGCAACGTATTCAGCCACTGCTTGATGGATGTTTTAGTGTTGGGAATCTCTTTAAGCAAATCGTTATCAGCCTGATAAATCACCAGTTCATTCTTGGCGACATCCACGCCCACGATCGGTTTTGATAGAGAGACCGGCATTGCCATAGGATTTCCTCCGAGATAAGGTTTGAGCACTTGAAGGGCTCACCCAGAGGCGCAGGCTTGTTCCTATCGTCGGTCTAGCCAGATGCATTCTTTATCGGCGCTTGGGTGAAAGGAGGAGGGGCGAAATCTCCCACAGTCTGTACTGCGTCAACAGTCAGAATCGAGCCTTGTCCCTCCTCCTCCCTTCAAGTCCTACCATACAAGCGAGCCTGCTCGCGAGAGTGAGCGCAGCGAACGATTTCAAATTCAATTGAATCTCAAGGCGAACGAATGAAGATTTCCCGTCAGGCCTACGCCGACATGTTCGGCCCCACCGTCGGTGACAAGGTCCGTCTGGCCGATACCGAGCTGTGGATCGAAGTGGAAAAAGACTTCACCACCTACGGCGAAGAAGTGAAATTCGGCGGCGGCAAAGTCATCCGTGATGGCCAGGGGCAGAGTCAATTACTGGCCGCCGAAGTGGTCGACACCTTGATCACCAACGCGCTGATCATCGACCACTGGGGCATCGTCAAAGCCGACGTCGGCCTCAAAGACGGCCGCATCGCCGCCATCGGCAAGGCCGGCAACCCGGACATCCAGCCGGACGTGACCATCGCGGTCGGCGCCAGCACCGAAGTCATTGCCGGTGAAGGCATGATCCTCACCGCTGGCGGCATCGACACACACATCCATTTCATCTGCCCGCAACAGATCGAAGAAGCATTGATGAGCGGCGTCACCACCATGATCGGCGGCGGCACCGGTCCGGCCACCGGCACCAACGCCACCACCTGCACGTCCGGGCCGTGGCACCTGGCGCGTATGCTCCAGGCTGCCGATGCATTCCCGATGAACATTGGCTTTACCGGCAAGGGCAACGCAAGCCTGCCGGAGCCGTTGATCGAGCAGGTCAAGGCCGGCGCCATCGGCCTCAAGCTGCACGAAGACTGGGGCACCACCCCGGCGAGCATCGACAACTGCCTGAACGTCGCCGACCAGTACGATGTGCAGGTGGCGATCCACACCGACACCCTCAACGAGTCGGGCTTTGTCGAAACCACCCTCGCCGCCTTCAAGGGTCGCACCATCCACACCTATCACACCGAAGGCGCGGGGGGCGGTCATGCCCCGGACATCATCAAGGCCTGCGGCTTTGCCAACGTGCTGCCGAGCTCGACCAACCCGACCCGGCCGTTCACCCGCAACACCATTGACGAACACCTCGACATGCTGATGGTCTGCCACCACCTGGACCCGAGCATTGCCGAAGACGTGGCCTTCGCCGAAAGCCGCATCCGCCGCGAAACCATCGCCGCCGAAGACATCCTGCATGACCTCGGCGCGTTCTCGATGATCAGCTCCGACAGCCAGGCCATGGGCCGCGTCGGTGAAGTCATCACGCGCACCTGGCAGACCGCCGACAAGATGAAAAAGCAGCGCGGCCCGCTTCCCGGGGATGGCGAAGGCAACGACAACTTCCGCGCCAAACGCTACATCGCCAAGTACACGATCAACCCGGCGATCACCCATGGCATCAGCCATGAGGTGGGCTCGGTGGAAGTGGGTAAATGGGCGGATCTGGTGCTCTGGCGTCCGGCGTTTTTTGGCGTCAAGCCGACCTTGATCCTCAAGGGCGGGGCCATTGCGGCCAGCCTGATGGGCGATGCCAATGCTTCCATTCCGACGCCGCAACCGGTGCATTACCGCCCGATGTTTGCCAGCTACGGCGGCTCGTTGCACGCCACCAGCCTGACCTTCATCAGCCAGGCAGCCCAAGAAGCAGGTCTTCCCGAGGCCTTGGGTTTGAAGAAGAAAATCGCAGTGGTCAAAGGGTGCCGCGAGGTGCAGAAAACCGACTTGATCCACAACGACTACCTGCCGACCATCGATGTCGACCCGCAGACCTATCAAGTCAAGGCCGACGGTGTCCTGCTGTGGTGCGAGCCCGCTGATGTGCTGCCGATGGCCCAGCGATATTTCCTGTTTTGATCGTTCTGTCTGCCTGACAATCCCGGGGGCCTGGCGTACCAGCCCCCCGGGAAAAACAGGTGCAATCAGCTGTCCGGCTGCACGACAAAGGGCAGTTCTACCCTTTGCAGTTTTGCCCGGTCGATCGCCTGTTGGGTGAAGGTTTTGAGCAACGCCTTTTGCTCTTCATCGATCGTCTTCAACTCAGCAGCGTATTGCGCATCGGTCATGATGCGTCCCGGTGCAAAGTCGCTTTCCGGCTTGTTCAGTTCCGCGCCGAGCACCCTGAGCGCTTCCTTCAGCCGAGCCTTTTGCTCAAGGGTCAGCGTTGTGTCGTTCGCACGCTGGTCCAAGGCCATATAGAAGTCTGTCGTGGCATCGATCCGGCGCCTGAACACTTTGAAAGCCCGTCGGTTGACACCCTCGACATAGGATGACCAGAACGGCTGTTCGACAAGCAAATCACCGAGCAGCTCACCTTCCTCAAGGTCGAGCACACGCAGGTAAGCATTGTCGGTCATCGCCGAGGTGACACCCGCGATCCCTCGGAACTGCATGTTTCGAGACTGCCAGGGCAAGTCCAGCCGTTCGGCAAGATCGGTCATGAACGCCAGGTGAACTTCCACCTCATCGATCGTGCCCATCACCTCCCCCATGGCATTGACACGCCTGAACTCCTCGCCCATCGCCTCGCGTTCGGAAATGGTTTTGCGGGCAATCCTGCTCAGTTCATCCAGACGTGACTTGCCTCGCGCCAGCGTGACCAGCTCACCCTCCACCAGCGAAGGATTGGCCAACTCATAGGCTTCATGAATCAGCACCTCCAGGCCCATGGCATTGAACAGCTGCGCGCCCGCATCGACGCACGTTGTGGGCACCGTACTCATGGTGAAGAGTTTTTGCCGAAGCTCGGTATTTTTCGACATCGCCTCGAGCATGCGCCAGACCTTGGCGGTCATATCGACCCGAAACCCGAGGTCGTGCTTGAAGTGCCCCGACTCGGTGAGTTTGCGGATTTCGTTGAAAAAACCGACCGATCCGCGCTCATCCTCGACACTGTTCCAGACCGCTTGCTTCGCCACCCATTCCGGCCGTGTCATGCCCTCCTCCCAGTCGAGACTGTCACGCACACCACGGGGAGGATAAGGTCGATCGGGGTCCATGCCGATGGACTCGATGTAGTCCCTGAGCGTTTGCAGATTGGCCTCGGCCAACCACTGCGGCTCTCGGCTCAGCAAGGTGCGCGCCAGCAATTCCGCCTGAGCGGAGCCAGGGGGCACTGCCGGAATGTGGGTGATTTCGTTGCGCTGCAAATCCAGGAAAAAATGCCGGAACCGCGGTTGTGCGAACAGCCCCTGCGGCCAGGTGTGCACGCCGGTGTCCGCCAGGATCAGCGTATGCAACCTTCTCATGCCGCCAATATCCGGGACTTGCCCCAACGGATTGCCAAACAGGTCCAGAACCTCCAGTCGTGTCAGGTTGCGCAGGTCCGCGACGCCTTGTGCATCCAGGACAATACGGTTGCCTCGCATGTTGAGTTCCGTCAGCGCGCGCATGCGGCGGATGGCACCGGGAACAGCGGAGAACGCATTGCCGTTGACGTTGAGCGAACGCAAGCGGGGAAAATGATCGAGAAAGGAACTGTGTTCGTCGGTCAATTCGGACAGGGTCAGATTGAGGCGCGTGACGTGATCGAAATTACCTTCCAGGGCAGGCATGGTACGCAGATGACGCCCCAGCGGGATGTTTTCCAGGTCGAGCACAACGCCCTGCAGATGACCGAATGAATCCACGTGGCGCAACCCGGTGTGCTGCCAGCATTCCCTGATCTCTTTGTATAAAGCGTTTCTGGCTTGCCATTCGGCGACGCCGGCAGGCGTGAAGCTGTACGCTTCGGTCGGCGATTTCAACCAGCGTTGAAAATCGGCGTTGAGCCGATCGAATTCCGCTTCGAGTGCGCTGGCCCTCTGTTCCAGACTGAGTTCGCTGCCACTCATCTGCAGATAGGCCAAGGCTTCGGCCTCCGTCCATCCGGGGCGGACAACACGCACCCGCTCTTGCGGCGTCATGGGTTCGTTGATTCGACTTAGCCCATGAGCCACCCCGCGCATGCCGCCACGCAGGCGCATCGTGACGGGGTCATACGCCGGTTTGCGTACAGGGTTATCGCCCAGAAGCGCGCTGAACCTTTCCCGTGGCAATGGCGTTTTTTGAATGGCGGACTTGAGCGTGGCACCTTGGTTGACGTGATACCCCAGCGCGTTTCGTTCGGCATCCGGCAACGCATGCAACACCGACGCGTATAAATCATCGGCCCCGTGCAATTGCAGATCATCGGTATCGCGCGTCTGGTATTGGCCGTCCTCGCTGACCAGGATTCTGCGGTGGGTGGCGTCCGTCGGGCCGACGCTGTCGCGCAACGGGCCATCGAATGAAAACTCACGGATTTCGATCCGCACGTTTTCGGGCCAGCCGGGTAGCGCCTGCATCGAGTGCAACGCCAGCCGCTCGGTGTCCACACCGAACGCCGCGTCGAGAAAGAGCCCTTCATAAGCGCGCGCGGTTCGTATGGCCCGCAAGGCCACTCTTACCCGCTCCCTGAGTTGCAAGGGGATGCGCGACGGCTCGGTGATGTCGAGCCGGTCTTGCGGCTCGATGTCGGCGAGCAGTTCCCGGGCTACCGCAGCGGGGAGCCCATTGAACGCATCCTGAAGCACCTGCACCTGCGGGTTGTCGGTTTGCTGCAAACGGCGACTCAGCGCGTCAAACAGAGCTGCGCGGCGACTGTCTGCTCGCCCGGCCAGCAGGTTTTTCAAGGCATCGATGCGGACTTGCTCGTCCGTTGAAATGCCCTGCCCGAGCATCGCGTGGATATCGGCCTCGTTCGCAAACTTCACGGCACGCTCCGGCAGTTTCCCTGAACGAACCTCGGCACGACTTATCTTCAGCGTGTCGGCGGGCAGAGCATCGACGTTGCCGAATTTGATCGAGCGCCCGCTATGCCCAGGGCCGTCAAACAGCTCGATGCCTTTTTGCTCAGGCCATCCGGGCCATTCAACCAGCAAGCGGGGCACCTGCTCGACGAATGCTTGCGGAACCTCGTTGAGCCTTATCTGCCCGGGTAGTTTTTGCACTTCGGCCCAGGCCTGGAAGCGTTCGATCGTGTCGGTCAGCAACGCGGGCGGCGGTTCGCTGACCACATGCAAGCGACGCAATTCGTCCTCCTCCATGCCGCTGACGAGACGAATATGCTCCAGGGTGTTATCAGAAAAGCCCTCGACCGCCGGGCCCAGGCGCCGCATGAGGGTGGTTTTGTCCCACTCGATGGGACGGTCGAGTTCGGTTTTCCACGCGCCGCCACCGTTGTGCTCCAGTGTCGGCTGATAAGCCTGTGGCCGGGCCGGATGTTGCAAGCGTGGCTGGCCGGTGCGTGAATCGTTGATCACTTCGAAGTGTTGGTTTCCATGCTTGAGGAAGTCCTTTTCGCTGTGCCGATACAGGCCCTGCTCGCTTGGCTTCGCCTCGGCGGGCAACACCATGTCATGGGCGTAGGGCGAAAGGTCCTGCTTCCAGAGGCGCGTCTGGCCGTCGGCCAGATCAACCTTTTCAACCGGTTGATAAACGCCGATGGTTTGACCGACGCCGCCGCACCGGCCGGCAAGACATGCCCAGCGCCCATAATGGCCAACTGCGCGAAATTGATCATGACGCCGGTGAGATGGGACGCCGCGTCTTCCTTGTCACCCTTGCTCCAGTCTTCGAAGCCTTCCAGGGTTTCCAGGACCATCTGCCCGACCATGACGGCCAGCATCGCTTCGCCCAGGCCGGGCACCAGCATGGCGCCGAAATTGAACACGTTCCAGCCGATGTTCAGATAACTGATCAGCCGGTTCCAACGGGTGGTGGCGTCTTCATCGCCGGTCGGCACGGCGATGTGCCGCGCATCGGCAATCGCTTTTTCCCTGCGCCAAAGTCTTGTTTGCGCCCAGAGATCGCCCGAAATGATATGGGTGACAGGCTCTGCGTTGGCATTTTCAACGGCGCTCTCCCGCCACCACGGCCCCATGTCCAGCGGCTCGCGCTGTTTCCAGGTGAAGGTCGAGAGGCGCTCGCGAACCCGGGCAAAAAACTTGCCCTGGTCTTTTTGCGCGACAAAACGGCTGAAAAACTGTTGATAACCCGGCGAGCGCAACTGGCTCGTCAGCGCCTTCATGAAGTCAGTGAAGGACTCGTATTCCTTGAAGGGGTGGTCGGGATCATCGGGGACATACGCAATCAGCGTCCCCTCCAGACGACTTTGTTGATAAGCATCGTCCCGTTGCAACATGGCCTCAACGAGACCGCTGGGGCCATTGGCGAAAAACGCCTGGAGCAACTTGAACTGATCAAACTCCTGCCCCGGGAGCAGTGTCAGACGTCGCGACCATTCCAGCATCGTTCGTTGATGCTGTGGAATCAGCGCGTCGTAAACCCGTTTGATTTTCGAAGGGTCCGCCACTGCACTGAACAACACAATGCCGGACAGCCTGAACCCCATAATCGCCAGCCGGTGGCATTGCAGGGGCCGACGGCCCATCAAAATGCCTTGTTCGTTGTCACGAATCTGCCGGAGTTTCCCGTAGCCATAGGACGTGATGTCTTTTTTCAGATACGCGATCAGTGCCGATTCGTGAAACGCGGCTTTTTCACTGGCCGTGCATTGCTGCACGACGGTCGCTCTGGCCGTCACCTCTTCGGGCATCAGCAATGCCTTGATGTGACGCTGATAGTGCGCACCGATATCGAGCGTGCGGCACAGGGCGGCAAATCTTTCGACCGTCAGCGTATGCCGCTGAAGTTCGTTTTCGTCGTCCCTGATGAAGATGCCCGAGCCATCGCGAAACGCGCCCTCCTGTGTTTCAGGGGCCTCGAAATTGTGCAGGGCCGCCTCCAGCAATGATGATTGCCTGAGCCGACTGGCATGGGTATCGATGCCAATAGCCAGATTGGCGGGGACGTACAGCCGAATCAGCGTCGCGTTGACGTCCAGTTCCAGGTTCAAATGCTCTTTCAAAGCCTGGACCAGCAAGGGCTCGGCGAAGGCAAGAATGTCCTGCTGTACATTCTTCAGCGCCGCGTCCAATGGCCCCTGAAGGCGCCAGCGCTCGTCGATCAACTCCTTGAGGTACTGGCGATCAATGGCGCTTGAATTCAAATACCACTCAGGAAACTCCGGTTTCGAATGGGCAAAGGCAACCAGGCGTGAGGCGGGCGCGTCTTTGACCGGCGCGGGCAGTTTGCCCAGCAGATAATCACGATACACATTGTTATTCACTTCTCTTGCCTGCCCGGCAATGGCTGGCCGACCCGGGCTGTCCGAACGTTCACTCATTTCGCAAATCCTTATGCGACGAATTGAACCACCAGATTATTGGCTGGCGACGAAAACAAAAGCTCAAAAAACAACGCCAAAATCACGAATACATCAACGTCGCATTCGATTTAAGAATCTAAAAAACAGGCAATTACCACCCGAACCCCGTACAAAAGTGCTCCCCCGCGTAATGGTAGTTTTTAGCGGACAGCAAAGGGGCTAAGATGCGCCAGAATTCCCATCAGGAAACCGGACATGCGCCTACCCGATTTCATCAGGCAACACGTAGACCGTATCGTCGATGAATGGGAGCAGTTCGCCAGCACCATTACCCCGGCGGCCGAGCACATGGACAAGGTCGCCCTGCGCGATCACGCCAAGGTCATTTTGCTGGCCGCCGCGCGAGACATGACCACCGCGCAAACCTCCAGCGAACAGATGGCCAAGGCCAAGGGCGAAGGCCCGGAAAAAACCCCGAGCCTGGACGAGGCCGGTGCCAGTCATGGCGAACTGCGGCATACCGTGGGGTTTGATCTGGTACAGATGACATCGGAATTCCGTCATTTGCGTGCCTGCGTCATCCGTTTGTGGGTCGACAGCCTGGCGTCTCCGGACATGGCCTATTTCCAGGACATGATCCGTTTCAACGAAGCCATTGACGAAGCACTCGCCGAATCCACCGCGGCCTACGCCGAGCAGGTCAATCGTTCGCGGGATATCTTTCTGGCGATCCTGGGGCATGACCTGCGGGCACCCTTGCAAGCGGTGAGCATGTCCACCGAATTACTGCTGCGCAAAGCCAAGCTTGAAGGCGATGCGCTGACCTGCGCGGTCAATATCAAGCACGGCGCGCGGCACATGGCGGCGATGGTCGGCGATTTGCTGGAGCTGGTGCGCAGTCGCCTGGGTAAAAGCCTGCCGATCGAACGGGCCCCCATGGACCTGGCCGATGCCGCCCATGCGGCGATTGCCGAAGCCTGCGCCGGTAACCCCGAGTGCGATCCGACGGTCCACGTAAAGGGTGACACCCGAGGCGCCTGGGATGCCGGACGAGTGAGTCAACTGTTGCAGAACCTGATCGGCAACGCCTTGCAGCATGGGTTGAACAAGCGTGACGTGACGGTGACCCTGACGGGCGAGCCGGACACGGTTCGCCTCACGGTGCATAACTATGGCGCTCCGATCCCCGAGGAAGCGATCGGCACGATTTTCGATCCGCTGGTGCGCAGCGCTGACGAGCAGCTCGGCCAACCCTCCACCAGCCTTGGTTTGGGGTTATTTATCGTCAAGGAAGTGGTCGATGCACACGGCGGGACGATCGAGGTCAGTTCCAGCGAAGCGGAAGGCACGCTGTTTACCGTGGTGTTGCCGCGCAAGGTTTAATACCACGGACCGCGTCATCGTTCGTCGCGAGCAGGCTCGCTCCCACAGTTGACCGTATTGCTTCTGGAAGAACCCGATCCAATGTGCGAGCGAGCCTGCTCGCGAAGGGGCCGTGTCAAACGACACAAAACCAGCAGAACACTACTCGACGACCAACCGCCCCAACCGCTGCTTGAGCATGCGATTCTCCGCCCGCAGCTGCTGGACCTCTTCAAGCAGGTCCAGCGCCAGGGCGACGCCTTCCCACTCCAGCTCCAGATCGCGCCGCAGCTTGGCGGCGCGCTTGGCCAGAGCCAGCTCGTAATCGTTGAAAACCCAATCCTTGGGCTGCTTGCCCTGAGGTTCGAGGATGCCGTGCTCGACGATTTCGATCACGTAGACGTCCGACAGCTCGGTCGCCTCACAGAATTCTGCCATGTCCAGTTGAACGATCAGGGGCTTGCTCATGATGGGCTACTCCGTCTCTTGGATCAGAAATTTTCTCTCGGGTCGAAAGCGGCTTTTTTCGCCAGTTCTTCCCACAGCGCCTTGACCTCGTCGCTCGAAGTCTTGGGCATCACGGCTTTCAATTGCACGAACAGGTAGCCTCGCTCGCCCGCCTTGTTCAGCAGACCGTGCCCCTTGGCGCGCATGCGCTGGCCGTTCTGGCTGCCGGCCGGGACCTTGAGGTTGATCTTGCCGGTCAGTGTAGGCACGGCGACTTCGGTACCCAGCGCCAACTCCCAGGGCGCCAGCGGCAAGGTAATGATCAGGTTCTCGCCTTCGACGTCGAATTTTGGGTGCGGCGCAAAGCGAATGATCAGGAACAGATCGCCGTTGGCCCCGCCACCGATGCCCGGCGCCCCTTGGCCCTTGAGGCGGATGCGCTCGCCGTCGGTCACACCGGCCGGGATTTTCACGTTCAGGCTTTTGCTGGTGTTGCTGACGTGCTGGCCGGCCGCGTTGTAATGCGGCACCTGGAAGGAGACCTTCTTCGACTCGTTCGACAGGCTTTCTTCCAGAAAAATCGGTAGTTCCATTTCCACGTCTTGCCCTCGGCGCCCGGCACTGCGGCCCGACTGTCCACCACCAAAACCCGGACCACGGTTGCCGAAGATCGAACTGAAGAAGTCCGAAAAATCGCCCGTGTCCTGACCACCGCCGAACCCACCGCCGCCACGGCCCTGCCAACCCGGCGGCCCCTGGAACGGTTGGCCGTGCTGGCCGTATTTGCGCAAGTCGTCATATTCGGCGCGCTTGTCGGCACTTTTCAGCGCTTCATAAGCTTCCGAGGCGTCCTTGAACTTGGCCTCGGCGTCCTTTTCCTTGCTGACATCGGGGTGGTATTTGCGCGCCAGTTTCCGATAAGCCGCCTTGATCGTCTTATCGTCCGCGGTCGGTTCCACACCGAGAATCTTGTAATAGTCTTTGAAGTCCATCTAAGGATCACCATCCGTTATCGATATCGCGCCGTCACCGTAGTCTGCGCGTATTTCCAGGCGCCGGGTTGACCGATCTCAAGTTTGTGACCGGGTAGCGCGTCAGAAGTTTATCGGCAGCAGTGGGCGGTTCTTGCGACCGTCCGATGGCTGCCAGGCTCAATGCAGACAAGTTTGGGGCATCCGGCCATCTTATCAAGGCGCCATTGGTGTATTTAGCGGATAGTCGGCCTTCGAATCTGCGCCGCACTGACATACACTGCGCGGCCGTTTTTTAACCGGAACCTGAAAGTCATGAAAAACGCATCTCCAGCCCGTGCCTGTGGTATCGACTTCGGCACGTCCAACTCCACCGTCGGCTGGCTGCGCCCCGGCATGGAAACGCTGATCGCGCTGGAGGACGACAAGATCACCCTGCCGTCGGTGGTGTTCTTCAACATGGAAGAACGCCGCCCGGTGTACGGTCGGCTGGCGCTGCACGAGTACCTGGAAGGCTACGAAGGCCGGCTGATGCGCTCGCTCAAGAGCCTGCTGGGCTCCAAGCTGATCAAGCACGACACCAGCGTCCTCGGCACGGCGATGCCGTTCAAGGACCTGCTCGGGCTGTTTATCGGCCAGTTGAAGAAGCGCGCCGAGACGGCCGCCGGTCGGGAATTCGAGGAAGTGGTGCTGGGCCGCCCGGTGTTCTTCGTCGATGACGACGAAATGGCCGACCAGGAAGCCGAGAACACCCTGGTGGACGTGGCGCGCGCCATCGGCTTCAAGGATGTGTCGTTCCAGTACGAACCGATTGCGGCGGCATTCGACTACGAGTCCACCATCGAAAAGGAAGAGCTGGTACTGATCGTCGACATCGGCGGTGGTACCTCCGACTTCTCGCTGGTGCGCCTGTCCCCGGAGCGCCGCACCCACGACAACCGTCACGACGACATCCTCGCCACCGGCGGCGTGCACATCGGCGGGACCGACTTCGACAAGCAGTTGAGCCTGCAGGGCCTGATGCCGTTGTTCGGCTACGGCAGCCGCATGAAGAGTGGCGCCTACATGCCCACCAGCCACCACATGAACCTGGCGACCTGGCACACCATCAACTCGGTGTACTCGCAGAAGTCGACCCTGGCCCTGGGCAGCATGCGCTACGACATCGAAGACACCGGCGGTATCGATCGCCTGTTCAAGTTGATCGACCAGCGCGCCGGACACTGGCTGGCCATGGAAGTGGAAGAAACCAAGATCCAGCTGACCCACGCCGACAGCCGCCATGTGCCGCTGGACCGCATCGAGCCGGGCTTGAGCGTTGAGCTGAGTCGCGCGCTGTTCGAGTCGGCCATCGACAACCTGCTGGAGCGCGTGCGCAACAGCGTGACCCAACTGCTGAACGACGCCAACGTGCGGGTCGATCAGGTCGACACGGTGTTCTTCACGGGCGGTTCGAGCGGCATTCCGGCGCTGCGCAACAGCGTGTCGGCGATGTTGCCGAATGCGCGGCATGTGGAAGGGAACATCTTCGGCAGCATCGGCAGCGGGTTGGCGATCGAGGCGATGAAGCGTTACGGCACGATGGACTGATTCGCAACCCGAGGTAGTGATCGTTACCACGCTCTGCGTGGGAATGCATCCCGTGACGCTCCGCGTCACAGCCTCATCAACGGACGCAGAGCGTCCATGGCGGCATTCCCACGCAGAGCGTGAGAACGATTATGGGGTGGTTACACCATCCCCACCTGCTTCAACTCACTCTTCAGGTACGCGTAATAAATCGGCCCCGCCACCACCCCTGGCAGGCCGAACGCGGCCTCGAACACCAGCATTGCCAGCAGCAACTCCCACGACTTGGCACTGATCTGCCCGCCGACAATGCGCGCGTTGAGGAAGTATTCGAGCTTGTGGATAAAAATCAGATAACCCAGCGCCGCCATGGCGACCCAGATCGACAGCGACAAGCCGACGATGGTGATCAGCGTGTTCGACATCAGGTTGCCGATCACCGGTAACAGACCGAGCAGGAAGGTCAGCACGATCAGGGTTTTGGTCAGCGGCAGCTGGACGCCGAACATCGGCAGGATCACCGCCAGGAAGATCCCGGTAAAGAAGGTGTTGAGCAGGGAAATCTTGATCTGGGCGAAGACGATATTGCGAAACGCCTGGACCAGCAGGTGCAGGCGGTCGAACAACGCGGCAGCCAGCGGCTTGCGCTTGGTCACGTCCGGTATGCGCTGCAAGGCGATGATCGCCCCGAGCACCATGCCGATCAGCAGCGTCACAAACATGTGCGCCGCGTCCTTGCCGACCAGTTGCAAGTCGCTCAGGTGCTTGCTCATCCACTCGCCGATGGCCACGCGAAATTCCGCGGCACTGGCGGGCAGATAGGCGTCGATGAACGGCGGCAGCTGCCCGCGCGCGCGGTCAACCACGTGCATGAATTTGTCGAGCGATGCGCCCGGGTTTTCCGCCTCGTGCAGCAAAAAGCTGATGGCGCCGGCAAAAATCAGGGTCAACACGCTGACCACTAACGTCCCCAGCAACGCCACCGCCAGCCAGCGCGCGCGTCGACCTTCGATCAGCCGCTGCAACTGCGGGGTGAGCATGTTGACCAGTTCGAACACCAGCAACCCGGCCAGCAGGCTAGGCAGCAGTCGCAGCGGGATCACCAGCAGCAAACCACCAAAGATGATGACCCAACTGATCAGCAGCAAAACGTGGCGTTGAGAAAACGTTGGCATACAGCCTCAAAACGAACGACGTAAAAGGATTGGCAGTCTGCCAGCGTTCGCAGGCCAGCACTAGGGATTGTGTAGGGCGACCTTAGTGGGGCGTGGGCGATTTTTTATAGCGGCCATGCTGGCCCCTTCGCGAGCAGGCTCGCTCCCAGTCCTGCGAACACAGTTCCATTGTGGGAGCGGGCTTGCTCGCAAAGGGGCCCTCACAGCCACCACAATCTGCCGCCCGTTATGACTCAGTTATTTATTTTTTCTTCAGGCAATCACTCATGAATGCTTTGCGCTCATCACCCTTAAGCGCTTTGGTCGCCGCATCGGCGTTGCAGGTTTTCATTTTCTCTTGCTGAGGGGTCAAGGTCTTGGCGTCATTGGCGGCCGGTGCCGCCTTGAGGCAGGTGCTCATGAAGGCTTTGCGCTCGTCGCCCTTGAGGCCTTTCGCGGTAGCGTCAGCGTTGCAGGTGGTCATCTTGTTCTGCTGCTCAGTGGCGGCGAAGCCCTGGGCACTAAGCAGCAAACCGATCATCAACAAAGGGACACGCAACATCATCATGGAGTTTTCTCCTTGTTGCCGCACCGAGGGGTGCGGCCTCAATCTGGAGTGTAGACAACCCCTGTTACACATTCATCCACCGACGCAACCGATGGCCCTCAATCAACCTCCGATTCCAGAAGATCTTTAAAGGCTTCCCGGTATCGCTGATAAGCATCAACCCGGTTATCAATGACCGACGCGGGCATCCGCTCGAACAAGACCGGCGTGCCCCCCTCGACCGCATAAGTCTGTCCAAGCTCACGCAACGACGTCCATTGGGCATATGCCGCACCCTCCTCATAGAGCTTGTTGATTTTTATCTGCCGGAACGTGTTCGCCTCGGAAACCGCAGGCAATACCGCCGGCCCTGGCGCGGCTTCATTGATAAAGGCGTACTCGGCCACGGCCGGCCCGGGGGTCAGTGTGGTCACCGGCGGCATTTCGAAATTGAAGTGTGCATTGCTGGCCAAGTGCGCTGCGGGAAATTCCGGCCACGAGTCAGCGACGACCAGAGCATCAAGATTGCTCAGATCATCTCCTATCACTACATATTGATGATCAAAACGGGTGGCCCTGACAATGTGAATGCTGGACGTCCGGGGCTGGCTGGCGAGAATCGAAAACGTGACCTTCGAGTTCTCCGAACAATTCCCGCCCTTGATATCAATGGCTTTGCGAGCGGCCTCAGCGGTGGTCAGTTTTGCGGAGAACCCGCCCTCCTCAAGGTCCATCCCTCGCAGGCCTTTGATTTTGGCAATCGCCGAACCGCCGTTTTCCCACATGCTTGGCAACTGATTCCCCGATAACGGCAGGAGCTCCTTGGCTCGATAGATCGCGTCCTGCGCCATTTTCAAGTTGGCCATGGTTTGAGGCGATACCTGAACCGGCCCTTCGGTCTCGACCACGGCCTGGGAAAACCACTCCCCATAGCTGCTTAAATCAGCCAGCTCCGGACTTGGCGTTACACCGTTCTCCCGGACTGAATGTAACAGCGCCTGGTAAGCATTGACCCGCCCGGTCTGTTCCAGATTGCGCGCATTCAACCCCAGGTTTCGTTCCAGTTCAGTGAGCGGCACCAGGCCCTCTTTGGTAAACAGGCGCCCGGTCAACGCGTTGAACTGCTCTGGCAGCATCAGCTTCTGCAGATCAGGCAACGCCTCGATACTTTGGACGATCCGCAGGCCTGGCCCGGCCTCTCCGGTCGCATTGGCTGCGTTCAGCGCCTCGAAAAGGTCGAAAAGATAATCCTGTGGAAGGCTGTCGTGAATCAGTTTCAGGCCGCGCAGATAATCGAATCGCTTGAATGCCGAAACAGAAGGATGGAACGCTACCGTGACCAGGTCGCTGTATTGGCCGCCGATGTCTTCCAGGACTGCACGTTCGCCGCCCGCGCCCGGCGAGCCACCACGCAGGCGCATCAATTGAGGATCGTAAGTGAGCGGATCAAGAACCGGCAGACCGTCCAGCACCTTCAGCAACTGATAGGGCTGCAATGCGTTGTCGCGCAGGGCCAGCTTCAGTTTGGCCCCCTGGCCGATATAGATGTTCAGCGCGTTACGCTCGGCGTCCGGCAACGCCTGCAAAATAGCGGAAAACAGATCCATGCCCGAATGCAGGGCATTTGCGTCTTCGTCATAAGCGACGAATGTCGAGTCATGAAGCTCGACGAGCGTACGGCGAATCCCTGCGTCGTCCTGGCCGATACTGTCGAGCAGGGTTCCGTCGTACTCGAACCGTCGGACCTCAATGTGCACATCGGGATTCCAGCCGCGAAGATGCTCAAGGGAGTGCAGCGCCAGCCGGTCCATGTCGGGACTGTCGACCGAGTCGAGGTAAAAACCTTCATAAGCACGACTCATGCGCACGTCTCGCAGCGCCCAACGCGCGAGGTTTTCCAGCCTTGCGGGCAACTGCCCGCGCTCAATCGCCTGGACTTCGGAGGGCGTGGCGATGGACAGCAACTCCCGGGCGACAGTGCCAGGCAGGCCCGGCACTTGGGCCTGGATCGTTTTGGCGCTGTCACTCGTGGCAGCTTCGACACGACGATAACGTGCGTTGAACAGCGACGTGCGCTTGCTCCTGGCCCGTTTCGCCAACTCGGCCCGCAGATTTTTGGCGTTCAGCTCCAGCGTGCTGGGCGTGATATGAAACTCGACGTCCAACAAGGTGTTCAGTTGTGCTTCATCCAGGTGCGATAACAGCGTCTTGAGCAGATCGACGTCAGCCAGACGATTGCTGTTTATCTGGACACCCGGCCCGCCCGCGCGACCGATGACCCGAAGCACTTCGCCCCTGGCGTCTACCAGCTCAATCGCATTGCCGGGCCACAGACCATCGAGCAGCTGAAATTGCATCTCGGGATCGGCGCTTGAGTAATCTTGCGCACGCTCGCTGCCCATCTGCTCGATGAAGGTCTGAATGTCACGGTCGATACGAAACCGGGTCACGGTATCGCTGAGCAACGGCGATGGCCGCTCATTGTCGGCATACATTTGGCGGATCGCGCTGGCATCGGTCTGGCTGACCGTGCGGATGTCGCCGTAGGCGTCGGCCAGCTCACCCATGTCCGGGCCGAGTCGCGCCATCAAGGTCGAGTCATCCCACCTATGGGGTTGCTCGCCTTCAATTACGAAGGCACCTTCGCCGTTGCTCTCCACCACGGGTTGATAGGCGTCGGAGCGGGTCGGATGTTTAACCCTGTGTTTGCCGTTCTGTGGATCTTTCGTCAGTTCGAAGTGCCGGGTGTCCAGCTTGAGAATCGGCTTGCCCTCATGCCGGTGCAGCCAGGTTTCATCAGGCTTTGAATCCGCAGTCAGGGTCAGGTTTTGTTTTTGATAGGGCTCAAGGTCGCGGCTCCACAGGCGTTTGGCGCCGTTGGCGAGCGTGACCGGTGTTGTCGACTCGATGAACGATGACAACTTGGGCAGTACCACCTCACTGCCGATTTTCATGCCGCCGGCGAAGGCCACCAACTGGACCAGGCTTTCGACAAACCCAATGATGTGCTCGGCCCCTTCCAGATAGAGACCTTCAGCCAGATCCACAATGCCTTCGACGACCTCGCTGACCAACTGATAAACCATGTAACCCATCATTACCTCGCCCACAAAGGGTATGAAAGGCCCCACCACCATTAACGCGGCATTGAAGACGTCGGAAAGCATTTTTTCCAGGTTGTCGAACCACGCCCAGCGCTCCATACGATCGGCATCTTGCGTCGAGATGACCATCTCCCGGGCGTCGTTCAGGATTTTGTTTTGCTGTTGCTGGTAGAGATAAAGCCAAGGGTCGCCCGTAAAAAAGGTATGGATGTCGTTCTCGAACCGAACGTGCTCAAAGTGCAGGCGCGGATTCTCGATGGGCGTTTCGCGCCATACCGGCTGATCGACGCCCGGAATTTTGTCGTGTTGGGTTATTTCCACCAGCGCGGCATTGAGTGCCGAGAAGAAGCGCCCCCGTTGTTGATGGTCGACAAAACGGCTGAAGAACTGCTGATAACTGTTTGTGGAATTCCTTGGGGCATCCCGCAATTGGCGAGTGAGCTCACGGGCGAACTCGGCCTTCGAGGCGTACTCTTTCAGTGGATGCTCCGGGTCATGTGGCACATAGACAATGACTCGCCGGGCGGCGCTGTCGTGGATATGCAGATCAGGGGCGATCAGCACGATGCCTCTCAACTGGACATCGAGAATTTTCAGCTGATAGTAATGAACGGGAAGGCCATCCATCTTCCACGCTTTAATATCCTTGAGCAGGCTTTGTACGGCCAGGTAGCCACTGGCCGAGATGTCATTTTTAAGGCTGGCCAGATACAGGGCTGCTTTTAACGCAGCCTTTTGGCTTTTTATGACTGTTTGCTGCACCACACTACGCACCAGCCCGTCGACAGGGCGCACATAGCCTTCAAGATGGGCTTTATAGTGAGCGCCGATATCCAGAGTGCGGCAAAGCGTCTTGAATTGGTCGACACTCATATTGTTACGAACACCGGTTATATCGAATCGATTCGATTTGTCCGGCCGGGTAATAAACTGCGAATCAGAGGTTAATACTTCTTTATCTGAAAAATTATGTAATGCCGCATCCAGCAGAGAAACAATGCGCGATTCCACGCCGTTATTGAAATTGTTGGCCCAAGGGGATAAATGGGGCGGAGAAAACAACTGCAAGAAAGTTTCCTTTACATCGACGTCTACACCGTATTGATCTTTCAGCGCCTGACGAAGCAGCGGTTCAGCAAAGGCGTAGACATCTTGCGCCTCGCTCAGCATCTGGTCGACATCGTTTTGTGCCCGCCAGCTTTCCTCCGAGGCGCGCTGCAGGGCTGCGAGCTGCATCGGTGAAGCGGTGCTAATCCATTCCGGAAGTGGGGCTATCACGGTTTTTAACGCGCTGATTCTGTGGGGTGAAGTTTGGCGCATCCATTCCGGGATAGCATTTTTTATAAGTTCGTGATGTATGCTTTTTTGTTGTATTGCGGTTGCTGATATTTCATCGATCCGGATTGAAGTGGTCACATTGATACTCTGCATAAGTTTGCTGAACAGAAACGGCTTATGCAACTAGCGTACAACGTTAATCACTCAATCAAATGAAGTTCAATTCCGATTAGCCTGTAAGAAACTTCACCACTTAAAACTTCTAACATCCACTGACTTCTTTATCTCAGATAATTCGTTGCCGACGATATTGCTCAGGCGTACACCCGGCCTGACGTTGAAACATCGCAATAAATGCCGAACCGGTGCTGTAACCCATGTCGAAGGCAATGTTTTGAATGCTGCGTTGACTGTCCAGCGCTTCGATCGCCGCGAGGAAACGCAAGCGTTGCCGCCACTCGCCGAAACTCATGCCCAGCTCACGGACAAACTGCCGCGCCAAGGTGCGTTCGCTGACATGGATCTGCGCGGCCCAGTGCGCCAATGGCCGATTGTCCCCGGGCTCGGCTTGCAGGGCTTCAAGTATTACGAGCAATCCCGAGCTGCTGGCGTAAGGCAAATAACACTCCTGGATGGGTGCCAGTTGCAACTGGTCCACCAACACCTGCGCCAGACGTTTGTCCGCATCGTGGTCGGGAATTTTCACGTCGCGGGCGGCGAAGTCCTTGAGGATCGCCTTGAGAATGTCGCTGATTGCCAGCGTGCACGCTTGTTGTGGCAACGCGGTGCACAACACCGGCGCCAGGCAGACCGCGCGATAGTTGATCGGTTGATTGCTGTAGAAACTGTGCTCGGCCTGTGGCGGCACCCACACCGCGTATTGCGGCGGCGACATGAAGCGGCTGCTGCCAATTTCCATGTGCAACACACCGTTGGCCGAATACTCGAGGGTGCCCCACGGGTGACGGTGGGTCGAGGCATATTCATGGGTGTCGAAGTCGGCATAACGGAAATAGACCGGGGACGGCAATTCTGCGAAGTCGAGCAGGTCGATGTGTTTACTGGTCATGCTGTCCGTCATCAAGGGCAGGTTGTCTGGATTGAAGTATAGGCTTGCATCCAGACAGGCGGATAATCGCTCCTCACTAACGTTGATGGTTTTTCTGATGCAATACGCTTATCCCCTGCTGGCCATTTTCATTTGGGCCGGCAACACCGTGATCAACAAACTGGCGGTCGGCGCGATCTTCCCCGCGGAAATCGGCTTCTATCGCTGGCTGCTGGCCGGGATTCTGTTCACGCCGTTCATGCTCAAACCGGTGATCGCGCATTGGCCGCAGATTCGCCCGAACCTGGGCAAGATTTTCATCCTTGGCGTGCTCGGCATGGCCGTCTATCAGAGCCTGGCGTACTTCGCCGCAACGCTGACTACAGCTACCAACATGGGGATCATCTTGTCGCTGATGCCCTTGATGTCGCTGGCCATGGCAATTGTCAGCCTCGGTCAGCGCCTGACTGCGGGCGCATTGGCCGGCGCGGTGTTGTCGTTCGCCGGCGTGTTGGTGGTGGTGTCGTCCGGCAGCCTCGGCGCACTGCTTGAGCACGGCGTGAACCTGGGCGACGCGATGATGCTGATCGCCACGCTGGCCTACGCGATCTACAGCACGCTGCTGAAAAAATGGCAGCTGCGCTTGCCGCCACTGGTGCTGTTGTATTTGCAGGTGCTGGTGGCGGTGGTGGTGCTGTTTCCGCTGTTTATCGCTTCACCGAAGGTCGGACCGACCTTGCAGAATATTCCGCTGGTGCTTTATGCCTGCTTGCTGGCTTCGATGCTGGCGCCATTGGCGTGGATGCAGGCCGTGGTGCGCCTGGGACCGAGCCGGACCACGCTGTTTTTCAATTTGCTGCCGTTGATTACGGCGTTGATTGCGGCGGTGGTACTGAATGAACAGTTGGCGATGTATCACCTGGTGGGTGGGGTGTTGACGCTGGGTGGGGTGGTGCTTTCGGAGCGCTGGACTACCGTGTTGGGCCGTAAGGTCAGCGTTGCCTGACCCGACGCCTTCGCGGTCCAACTGACGTTTACACGCCAGCCGCTTTCAATCGGGCCGCATGCTCGACAAACAACCGCACCGGATCCGCCCCTTTCCCCACCAGCCCCAGCGACTGATTGACGATGTCGAAGTGATCCATCGGATACTCATCGCCAATCACCGTCCCCAAGTGCGAGCTGTAACGCCCGACCATCCCGTCGCAATGCCCGGTTTCGCGCACAAAGGTTCTGGCAAACAGCCGGCAACTGCGGTTCGTGCCGTCGAACCGGTTACCGCCGCGGTCCGTCTTGCCCGGTTGCAACGTCCCGGACCAGGAGTAATAGCGCACGCCGTTGACCTCTTCCGGCCCGTGCCCGCCCCAGGTTTCAGGCAGGCCCTGCGGATAACGCTGATTGAACAGCGCCACGCCTTGAGTGGTCAGCGAATGGTGCGAAGCCGGGATATCCACAGGCAACTTCGGCCCGCGATAGCCGGTTTCCAGCAGGCTCATCAACGCGCCGATCCAGCGCAACAACACGCTGAGAACCCGTCCTTTGAACGTGTCGGCCGGGTAATGCTTTTCCAGATAATCCGCCAGCTCCGAGCCATGATTCGGCCCTGCGACCGACGTGACGGACGCCACGCGATCCGGACGTTTGGCGGCCGCGTAACGGGCTGTGAGCGAGCCTTGGCTGTGGCCGATCAGGTTGACCTTCTCGGCCCCGGTTTCCCGCAGAATCTCCTCGATCCGCGCCAGCAACTGCTCGCCGCGCACCTCGCTGGAATTGAGCGGCGAGACCTGCACCGCAAACACCGTCGCCCCACCCCGGCGCAACGCCGAAATGATCCCGTACCAGTACGGATACAGCACCAGACGGATAAACCCGAGCATTCCCGGGACCAGCACCAACGGATAACGCGTGGCAGAACCTTGCGACATGGACGGACATCCTTGTGATCGATGAGATGAAGCAAGGCGCGATGCAAGACGTCAGCCAAGCATCGTCACCCAAGATGACAACTCGACGACCAGTCTATGACATCCACCCTACTTCAGCCCCACCACGCCTGCCACGATCAGCCCCACCGACACCAGTTTGATCGCCGTCAGGCTTTCACCCAGCAGCGCAAAGCCGAGAAACACCGTGCCCAGCGAACCGATGGCGGTCCAGATCGGGTAGGCGATGCTTACCGGCAACTCGCGCATGGCCAGGGTCAGGAAGTAAATCCCGCCGACGGCGGCCACCACCGTGATCAGCGATGGCCAGAGCCGGGTAAAGCCTTCGGCGTACTTCATGCCCATGGCGAAGGTAACTTCGAACCCGGCGGCGATCAGCAGAAACAGCCAGGCCATCAGAACTCCCGGGCCAGCGTCAGCAAGCGCTGCTCGGCTTCGGCCAGCGAAATCTCGAACGTGCGCTCAGCCGACTCTTCGCCTTCGGCAGCCACCACGGTGATGTCGGTGATGCCGATGAACCCCAGCGCGGTGCGCAGCAACAGATCGGCATGGTTCATCGCCTCCAGCTCGCCGCCCGGCCCGAAACCGAAGCCGCCGCGACTGGTGACGATCAGGGCTTTTTTGCCGTGCACCAACGGCTCGTACTGCGCCACGCCATTGTCCAGGGTGTGATTGAACGTCAGCCCGAGCCGCACAATCTGATCGATCCAGGCCTTGAGGCCGCTGGGTACGCTGAAGTTGTGCATCGGCGTGGAAATCACCAGCAAATCGTGACCGAGCAACTCGCCGACCAGCTCATCGCTGAACGCCAGGTCGGCCTGCATCGACAAGGGACGCGCTTGGGGCTCGGGGTAAAAGGCCGCGGCCACAAAAGCCTCGTTAACCGGCGGTATCAATGCCCGACCGATTTCCCGGCGAGTCAGCTGCGACTGAGGATGTCGCGCTTGCCAAGCGCCAAGAAACACTTCCGCCAGACGCCGGGAATGGGAACGCTCGCCACGGGGGCTGGCATGGATCGCAAGAATCTTGCTCATCTGAATCTCCTTAAGGGCTAAACTGCCTGTGGCTTGCAGATTGAAGCTCACAGCCGCCCTTCTTCAACTGAGTAGAAATCAGTCTGGATGAATCCATTTCATCCATGGAGTATTTGAATGTTTGCCTCGTTGCCGCTCACCGCCCTGCGCGCCTTCGAATCCGCCTCGCGCCTGCTGAGTTTCAAGGCCGCCGCCGAAGAACTTTCGGTGACGCCCACAGCGGTGTCGCACCAGATTCGTTCGCTGGAGAACTGGCTCGGCGTGCCGCTGTTCGAGCGGCTGCCACGGCAGGTGCGCCTCACCGACGGCGGCGAACGGTTGTTCCGCAGCCTGCACGGCGCGCTGCTGGAAGTGGCGCAAAGCGTCGACACCCTGCGCCCGCAACGCAGCGGCGCGAGCCTGACGATCTCCACCACGGCGGCCTTCGCGGCGTTGTGGCTGGTGCCGCGTCTGGGTCGGTTTTACGCCCGCCATCCGAACATCAACCTGCGCCTGGACACCCACTGCGAAGTCATCGATCTGCATCAGGACGCCAGCGTCGATTTGGTGGTGCGCTACAGCCTGGGTGATTACCCGAACCTTTATGGGCTGTGCCTGTTCGACGAATCGTTCGGCGTCTATGGCTCGCCCGGGCAGGTGGCCCTGGCGGCTGAGCGGGTACCCACGCTGATCAGCGTGCGCTGGCACAACTCCAAACTCTATGCCCACGGCTGGGCGGCCTGGTGCGCGCAGTCCGGCGAAAGTTGGCTGACAGGGCAGCCGGCGGTCCGTGAATACGACGAAGAGCATTACGCCCTGCAAGCCGCGATCGCCGGGCAGGGGCTGGTGCTGGCGAGCAATATCCTGGTGTCGGAAAGCGTGGCCAACGGTTTACTGGTCGCCTACCGGGGCGAGGTCCAGGTGGATGGCGCCGGCTATAGCGCACTCTGTGTGCCGGGACGCGAACGGCATCCGCCGGTACGGGCGTTTTTTGCGTGGCTGCGCGAGGAGGCGCTGTTGTCCGGGCATGGGTTGGCGTGACCATTTCGGGCGCTTTTACGATGGACAAATGGCATAAAACTTTTCGCCGCGCTCATCACTCACACCTTAAGTAGCGATCACTTCCCCAGAAGGTGACGCAAACCGGATTAGCCTCCAGGAGAACGAGATGAGTGACATGCATTTGTCTGACGTAACCACCCTTCGCGAACGGGCCCGCAAGAACGTCGAGAACGGCGCGGTGACCGAAAGCTACAGCGCTGACCGTGAAGAAGTATTGCGCCTGCTGAACGAGTCGCTGGCCACGGAACTGGTCTGCGTGTTGCGCTACAAGCGCCACTACTTCATGGCCAGCGGCTTGAAAGCCAACGTCGCGGCCGACGAATTCCTCGAGCACGCAACCCAGGAAGCCGAGCACGCCGACCGACTGGCCGAGCGCATCGTGCAACTGGGCGGCGAGCCGGAGTTCAACCCTGACCTGCTGTCGAAAAACTCCCACGCGCAATATGTGGCGGGCAATTCCCTTAAAGAGATGGTCTACGAAGACCTGGTCGCCGAGCGGATTGCCATCGACAGCTACCGCGAGATCATTCAGTACATCGGCGAAAAAGACCCGACCACCCGGCGCATCTTTGAAGACATCCTGGCTCAGGAAGAAGAGCATGCGGATGACATGGCTGACATTCTGAAAGATCTTTAGCGCCTTTCAGATTGCCTTCGCGGGCGAGCCTCGCTCCTACAGGTTTAGTATTCTCCTGAAGGAGCGAGGCTTGCCCGCGAAGGCAGCCACACTGACACCCCATTATTTCGTTGGTTTAACGGTCACCGGCGCCTTGCCTGCCTTCATCTGTTCCAACAATGGCGCACACTGATTCGGCTCACCCCCACTCGGTGCCACCAACGCCAACAGCCCCGCCGCTGGCGCTGCAATCACGCCCAATGCAACCATCCCGGCGCCACGCAAAATCAGCGGCACCGCCTTCACGCCCGCATCCGGCTTGATGAACTTGCCCCGCACGTATAGCGGCGAGCGCAACGAAATCAACCGCCAGCCTTTGGATTCCGGGGTGATCGTCAGGTCCAGCTGCTCCGTCGCCATGTTCGCCGTGCCGTCGATATAGATGATCGCGTTCTCGGTATCGAAGACGAACAGTCGGGTGGTGGCCAAACCGGTCTTGATATCGAAGTCGGCCGCCGCGCAATTGATCTTCACTTCCTTGTCGCCAAAGATCTTGCCCACCACATAGTTGCCGACGTTGAGCCCGGCCAGCTCCATCAACTCGCGGCTGATGGCGCCATCGTTGATCAGCATTTTCAGGTTGCCATTGGCGCTGCCCAGCAGCTTGGCCACCGAGTTGCCACGGCCGGTGATGTCGGCATCACCGTTGAGTTCGCCGAAACTGGTTTTCATCGGTTCAAAGGTCGGGAACAGCTGCTTGAGCTTGAACTTGCGCGCGGTCAGTTTGGCCCGGCCTTCCAACGGCTCGGTGCGGCCATTGAGGCGAATCTGCGCATCCAGGTTGCCGCCCGCCACGCCGAAACGCAGAGGCTCCAGACTGAGAACACCGTCGGTCAGCACCAGGTGCGTATAGAGGTCATTGAACGGCAATTTTTCGCTGTGGATGATGCGCTTGCCGGTGAATTCGACGTCGGCGTCCATGTCACGCCAGCGCTCGGTCTTGAACTCCTCGACCGGCAACACCTTATCCGTCGGCTGCTTGCTTTCGCCGCCACGGGCCTTTTGCTTGGCGTTGGAGTCAGCACCGATCAACGGGGCCAGGTCGGCGAACAGCAGTTGGTTGGAAACAAGCGAACCACTGAGTTTCGGCCGCGGCTGGCTGGCGACATAGGCCAGGCTGCCGTGGATGTCGCTCTCGCCGATCTTGCCGTTGAATGCTTCATAGCGGAACACCGCACCACCCGGCTCATGCAGTTTGGCGATCAAATGCCCGTCGGTCTCGTAGGGCGGCGTATCCGGCAGCGTCACACCGGTCAGCGGATAGAGATTGCCCAGGCTGTTACCGGCCAGTTTCAGGCGCAGGTCCAGGGCGCCGAGGTTCAGCGGATCGGTCAGCGTTCCGGCCAGTTCGACACTGGTATCGGCGATCTTCACTTGCGCCTGGAGCGGGAACGGCCTGGCCGCATCCTGCAATGCCAGCAACCCGCCGATCTTGCCTTCGCCCGCGAGTTTCTGATTGTGGTATTGGCCTTTGACCTTCAGCGCGAACGCGTAATCCTGGGGAGCCGCGCCTTTCTCCTGCGCGGTTTTTGCGGCTTTGTCGCCGACGATATCGCTGAACGGAATAGGTTTGCCCAACGGATCAATCAGCACATCGAGCTGAGTCTTGAGGTTCTGGTCGTCGAGGGTGACGTGGCCCTTGTCGAAGCCGATGGCACCGATGTCCACCACCCAGCTCGAAGGCTCGGCGTTCGGGTCTTTGGGGTCGAACTGGAACGTCCAGTTGGCACGGCCATCGGCCAGGCGCTGAAGGTCGGCATTCGGCTCGGTCAGGTCAATACGCGGGATCACCACCCGTTGCGCCAGCAATGCCAAGGGTGAAATACGCAGCTCGACGCGTTTGAGGGTGACCATCTGTGGTTTTTTCGACCAGTCCGGGTTGCCCAGGCTCAGGTCTTCGGCCACCACGTGCGGCCACGGCACCCAGGCCCGCCAACCGCCCTCGTCGGGCTCGCGCTGCCAGACCACCGCGAGGTTGCCATTAATGGCGAACGGACGATGCAGCTCTTCAGAAACTTTGGCATTAAGGGGCGGTTTGATCCGGTTCCAATCGAAGAACGCGATGATCAGAACCAATACCGCCAGCAAGATAATCAGGCTGGCGAAGGTCCAGGTAACAATTTTACGAGTGCGCGTCATTGCACAGGGCTCCTGATACGACTGAGCGCCCTGACTGCGACGCACGTGTGAGACGACAGGCCAGAACCGGCCTGCCATGGAATCTACGACTGAAAAACGGCCCGCAGGTTTAACCGAAACATCGATTAATCCTCAAATAATCGACCGGGGAGAGACTGCCCCCGAATCCAGCGTTACCGCCCCCGCACTTTTGTGCGGCATCAGTGGGTCGAAAATACCCACTCCAGTGCAAAAGCGATCGCCGGAGACACCCGTTCTAGAGCGCTTCGGCAGAACAATCAATTCCGTTGATTATTACCATTGCGTTTATGAACTTTTATATCGACTTATCGAGAGTAGCATTGCCCTCGTACCCACTTTATCGCCCTCCCAAGGAGCAACCCATCATGAAACGCCAATTACTGCTTAGCCTTACCCTCTCAATGCTGGCCAGCACCGCTTTCGCTCTGCCTGCTGCTGACCAGGCCACTCCACAAGTCAAAGACAGCCGCTCGGTGTTCAGCCAAACCGTCGCTGCCGATGGTTCCGACCGCACTCCACAAGGCCAGACCCTTGCCGAAGGTGGCAATGATCGCTTGAAAGAAAAAGGCCTGATCACTGAAGACGGTTATGACAAAACGCCACAAGGCCAGGTTCTCGCCGCTGATGGTTCCGACCGCACTCCAGGCCAAACACTGGCTGCCGATGGTTCCGATCGCACTCCAGGCCAAACACTGGCTGCCGATGGTTCCGACCGCACCCCAGGCCAAACACTGGCTGCCGATGGCTCCGACCGCACCCCAGGTCAAACACTCGCTGCCGATGGTTCCGACCGCACTCCAGGCCAAACACTCGCCGAAGGTGGTGGTGACCGTGTCATCGAACGCAACAGCGCTGTGAGCTGAGCCCATGGCGGCCCTGAAAAAAAGCCCAATCCCTGGATTGGGCTTTTGACTTTATAGGGTTTTGCCTCATTGGAAGTTGTACATCCCCGCTTGATCCCCCGATAGTCGTTCGACGCCAGCGAAGCCGATTTGCTAGAGTGCGCCGCTGTCCCTGTCCAGAAAAACACCCTTGCGATGCTGCCCCGCGCCGAACAGAAACAACAAACCCGCAACGCCCTGATGGACGCTGCCCGTCACCTGATGGAATGTGGTCGAGGATTCGGCAGCCTGAGCCTGCGCGAAGTGGCGAAAACCGCCGGCATCGTGCCCACCGGTTTCTACCGGCATTTCGCCGATATGGACGAACTGGGCCTGGTACTGGTGAGCGAAGTCGGCCAGACCTTTCGCGAGACCATTCGCCTGGTGCGCCATAACGAGTTCGTCATGGGCGGCATCATTGACGCTTCGGTTCGGATCTTTCTCGACGTGGTCTCGGCCAATCGCTCACAGTTCCTGTTTCTGGCCCGGGAGCAGTACGGCGGATCGCTGCCCGTGCGCCAGGCCATTGGTCGCCTGCGGGAAGACATCAGCTCGGACCTCGCGGCCGACCTGTCCTTGATGCCGAAATTGCAGCATCTGGACATCGCCGGCCTCAGCGTCATGGCGGACCTGATCGTCAAAAGTGTGTTCGCGACCTTGCCGGACATTATCGATCCACCGGCCGAGGCGCTGCCTGAGCACCTGACGCCACAGGCAAAAATCACTCAACAACTGCGCTTCATCTTCATCGGCCTCAAGCATTGGCAAGGCCTCGGCAGCACTGAATAAACCCTGTAGGAGCGAGCCTGCTCGCGATAGCGGAATGTCAGCCACATCAAATGTTGATTGTGCCGACGCTATCGCGAGCAGGCTCACGTCCACAAAACCAGTCAAGGCATCAATTTGGTGCCACCGAAAAATCCCCGCACCATTCCAGTTCAAAATCCCGCAACAGCCTGAGCCACCCACTACGCTCCGACAGGTATTTCCTACGTATCGCCCGATTGGCAAGCCCCTTGCTCTAGCCTGAACATCGTCCATTGCTGGAAGCCTTCCGATGCTGGTGATTCATCGCAGAATCGACCCTCAACCCGTCTGGGCCGCCGAGTTGCACCTGACTTTCGAGGCCCGGAGCAAAAGCCGTTTGCGCTGTTTCAGTGCCGAAGGCGAGGACGTCGGTTTGTTTTTGGAGCGCGGTCAGCCGCCACTGTATGACGGTGAGTGCCTGCAAGCCGAAGATGGGCGCATCGTCCGCATCTGCGCCCGCCCCGAACAATTGCTGCATGTTACGTGCGCCAACGCGTTCGAACTGACTCGCGCGGCCTATCACCTGGGCAATCGCCACGTCGCCCTGCAAGTCGGTGATGGCTGGTTGCGCCTGCTCGATGATTACGTACTCAAGGCCATGCTCGAACAGCTGGAGGCCAACGTCGACAACATCGAGGCACCGTTCCAGCCGGAACACGGCGCCTATGGGGGCGGCCATCACCATTCCCGCCACGGCGACGAGGACTTCAACTACCCGCCGAAATTGCACCAGTTCGGCGTCCGGTTATGAACCCGGCCTGGGCGCTGTTGCGCCTGGCCAGTCCACAACTGCCGATTGGCGGCTACAGCTATTCGCAAGGCCTGGAGATGGCGGTGGATAACGGCCGGGTGAACGATGCAGACAGCGCGCGACGCTGGATCAGCGATCAGTTGTTGCTGAACCTGGCACGCTTCGAAGCGCCGCTGCTGCTCGCCCATTGCACCGCTGCCGTTGATGAGAACTGGGGCCAGTTGCTGCAACGCTGCGAAGAACATCGTGCCAGCCGGGAAACCCGCGAGCTGCATCAGGAAAGCCGACAGATGGGCTATTCATTGCAACAACTGCTCAACGGCTTGCCGGAACTCGATGCGCCGGCCCGCGCCTTTCTCCAGCAGCGCCCTGAGCCGCATTTGGCCCTCGGCTGGGCGCTTGCCGCTCGCGCCTGGCAGATCAGCCCGCAAGATGCGCTGGCGGCGTGGCTCTGGAGCTGGCTGGAAAATCAATTGGCGGTGCTGATGAAAACCCTGCCCCTGGGCCAGCAAGCCGCGCAACGCCTGACCAGCGAACTGCTGCCACTGCTGCAACAAGCCCAGCAGGAAGCCACCCGAATCAACCCCGAACACTACGGCAGCGCCGCGTTCGGCCTGTCCCTGGCGTGCATGGCCCATGAGCGCCAGTACAGCCGTCTGTTCCGTTCCTAGGGCCTTTTTACTTGGAGAATCACATGAACACACAACCCCTGCGCGTCGGCATCGGCGGACCGGTCGGTTCCGGTAAAACCGCCCTGACGCTGGCGCTCTGCCTGGCCCTGCGCGACCGCTACAACCTGGCCGTCGTCACCAACGACATCTACACCCGCGAAGACGCCGATTTCCTGGTGCGCAACGAAGCCCTGGCCCCTGAGCGCATCATCGGCGTGGAAACCGGCGGCTGCCCGCACACGGCGATCCGCGAAGACGCCTCGATCAACCTCGAAGCGGTGGATCAACTGAACCGCCGCTTTCCGGGGCTGGATCTGATTCTGGTGGAGTCCGGCGGCGATAACCTGTCGGCGACCTTCAGCCCGGAACTGTCCGACCTGACCATTTACGTGATCGACGTCTCGGCGGGCGACAAGCTGCCGCGCAAGGGCGGGCCGGGGATCTGCAAGTCCGACTTGCTGGTGATCAACAAGGTCGACCTCGCGCCGCTGGTGGGCGCGTCGCTGGAACTGATGGACAGCGACACCACGCGCATGCGCAACGGCAAGCCGTTTGTCTTCAGCAATCAGAAAACCGGCTTGGGCCTGGAAGCAATCATCGCCTTCATCGAACGCCAAGGCCTGCTGACCGCAGCCTGATCACGACTTATCAACAAGGAAGCTTATCCATGACACTGAAACGCATCCTGGGCACCCTGGCCCTGCTGCTGACCCCGGCCATCGCCTTCGCGCACCCGGGTCATGGCGACAACGGTTTGATCGCCGGCATCAGCCACCCGATTGGCGGCCTTGATCACTTGCTGGCGATGGTGGCGGTGGGTTTGTGGGCGGCGCAGCAGAAAGGCGCCGCGCGCTGGGCGCTGCCGTGCACCTTCGTGGGCACCATGCTGATTGGCGGACTGCTGGGTTTTGAAGGATTGAACCTGCCGGCGCTGGAAGGCGGCATTGCGGCATCGGTGCTGGCGCTGGGCCTGGCCGTAGCCCTGGCCGTGCGTCCGCCGCTGAGCGTGGCGGTCGGTGCGACGGCTTTGTTTGCGCTGTTCCATGGTGTGGCCCATGGGCTGGAGTTGCCGGACATGTCGAGCCCTTGGGCATATGCCGCAGGGTTTGTGGCGGCGACGGCGGCGTTGCATGCTGCGGGTTATGCCGTGGTGCGCGTGTTGCCGCAAGCGGCGGCGCCGTTGGTTCGATTGGCCGGTGCGGCTTCGGCGGCGACTGGTGCGTGGTTGCTCGCAGGTTGATCTTTTATTGCCTGTGATGGCCCCTTCGCGAGCAGGCTCGCTCCCACATTGGAATGCGTACACCTGTGGGAGATTCTATGGTTGAGGGGAAACCCTCAACTGACCTTTGACTGATATTCGCTTTGCCCTTTCAGCAAGGCGAATGCCACCCGCGCAAGCTTGCGAGCCAGCATCACCAGCGCCTCAGTGGTGCTGAAGCCCCGGGCTCTTTGGGCTTCGTAAAACCCTTTCCAGGCTTTCGTACGGCTAGCCGACATCGCTGCATTGTGCAGAAGCCGGCGGGCCTCGGGGTCACCGCGCTTGGTCAAACTGCGGCGACCGTCCTTCTGTCCTGATTTAGACACCCGTAAATCCATGCCCAGGAAGGCGATAAACGCATCCGCGTTTCTAAAATCCCCGCGCTGAAATGCAGTTATCAAGCGAGCCCCAGTCAAAAATCCAATGCCTTCAACTTTCAGGCAACGTTTCAGTTGACCGAGTAAACCGGCTTCTTTGAGCTGATCGTTGATCGTCTTTTCGATCAGCGTTTCAAGCTGCTGCATGGACTTCACTTGTTCTGCAAAAGCCGCTTTCAGCAGCGGCTCATTCGACCAACTCTGCACCAGGCCAACCCTAGCCTGGACCAAGGCAGCCCGGCGGCGGAAGAGGCTCAGGAGCTGGCGGTACAGCGGTGATGGAGGGGTCCAAGGGCGCAACTCCTCGGCTTCGTTCTTCAGGTAACGGGCCAGCAACTTGGCGTCCAGCGCGTCGGTTTTGGCGCGGATTTTCACGCCTTCGCGATAATGTTTGAGTTCATAGCCTCCCACCATGTAAATCGCACATCCGGCCTCATAGGCCAGATCAGCAAAGTCCAGGTGATAGATGTTGGTCGCCTCAATGGCAATAGCCACCGTCCCCGGCAACGTATTCAGCCACTGCTTGATGGATGTTTTAGTGTTGGGAATCTCTTTAAGCAAATCGTTATCAGCCTGATAAATCACCAGTTCATTCTTGGCGACATCCACGCCCACGATCGGTTTTGATAGAGAGACCGGCATTGCCATAGGATTTCCTCCGAGATAAGGTTTGAGCACTTGAAGGGCTCACCCAGAGGCGCAGGCTTGTTCCTATCGTCGGTCTAGCCAGATGCATTCTTTATCGGCGCTTGGGTGAAAGGAGGAGGGGCGAAATCTCCCACAGTCTGTACTGCGTCAACAGTCAGAATCGAGCCTTGTCCCTCCTCCTCCCTTCAAGTCCTACCATACAAGCGAGCCTGCTCGCGAAGACGGCCTGACAGACACCGCATCTCTCAGGCCTGCTAACATGTCGCGCAATCAACCCTGCCGTGACGACGCCAGCCAATGCCGCCTGTTTCCCGCTCTGCCTCCCAGCCTGAATTGACCGCTCTGTTCGCCTCGGTGCAACAGCATTTCCAGGACGTGATCGTGCCGCTCTGGCAAGGCCCCGGCTGGAATGCCGACATGGCGTTGCCTTATGAAGCGCTGGACGCCGGGCATCAACCGCTGTCGCCCCAACGCTATCGAGCGATGGCCTGCGTGCGGCAGCTGTATCTGTTTTCCAGCCTGATCGGCCAGGTGCCGGCCGCCGAGGAACGCGCTGCGGCGCTGTTCCGTTCCTTGCAACAGCATTTTCACGACGCCGAGCACGGCGGCTGGTTCTACAGCATCGACCCGCAAGGTGCGCCACTGGATCAGCGCAAAGACCTCTACACCCACGCCTTTATCCTGTTCGCCTGCGCCCATTACTGGGGCAAGGTGCGCGAGCCGCTGGTGGAATCGGTCCTCAACGCGACACTGGAAGTGTTGGCGCAGCGCTTCGCCACAGGCGACGGCCTGTACGAAGCCAGCCTCGACCGCGACTGGTCCTCGCTCGACTCCGGCCCCCTGCAAAATCCCTTGATGCATCTGGCCGAAGCTTTCCTCGCGACCCTGTCGGTGCGAGAAGACATCGCCGTACAGCGCGCGCTGGTCGAGTTATGCACAGCCATGCAGAAGCGTTTTATTGACCCGCACCATAGCGTGCTGATGGAAAAACCGCTGGGCGCTGTGGATAACTGGTTTGAACCGGGGCATCAGTTCGAGTGGTATTTCCTGCTGGAGTCTTCGCCACTGCTGCACGGCTCAAAACTGCATGCTTCGCTGGAGCGCGCGTTTGTACTCACCGAACAACTGGGCGTTGATCCACAAACGGGTGCGGTGACGGCGATGCTCGATCTGAATGGCTCTGCCAAGGATGCCACTCAACGCATCTGGGCCCAGGCTGAATACCTGCGCGCGCTGACCTTGCGTCCAAATAGCGAAGGCTCGGTGCAACGCCAATTGCAGGCATTGCAGCAACGCTTTTTGCATGCGGGAGGGTGGTATGAATGTCGCGACGAGCAGGGCGAAGTCAGCCGCAAGGACATGCCATCGACCACGCCTTATCACTTGGCCACTTGCTATCGAGGGCTGGTCGATTATCTCGGCTGACTGACAGATAGCTATCGCGGGCAATTCGGATCGCCGCACCGCCGCTCCCACAGGTTTTTTGTCGTTCGCGAAATCACGATTCAACACAAGTCTTGTGGGAGCGCGGCGTGCCCGCGAAAGCCGTTATGCGGTCTTAACCCTTGGCATTACGCTCAATCGCAAACCCGGCCCACGTCTGGCTCACCGGCATCAACTCCAGGCTGTTGATGTTGATGTGCGCCGGGGCATTAAGCACCCAGAAAATGGTATCGGCGATGTCCTGCGGCTGGATCGGCTCGGCACCGGCGTAGGTCGCGTTGTAGCGCTCCTGGTCACCGGCGAAACGCACCAGCGAGAACTCGCTCTCGCATAAGCCCGGCTCGATATTGCTGACACGCACGCCAGTGCCTTGCAGGTCGCAACGCAGGTTCAGCGAGAACTGGCCAACGAATGCTTTGGTCCCACCATAAACATGGCTGCCCGGGTACGGATAGTTGCCGGCGACGGAGCCGAGGTTGACGATACCGGCACCGCGGCCGTGGGCGATCAGGCGTGGCAACAGCAGGCGAGTGGCGTACATCAGGCCTTTGATGTTGGTGTCGACCATGGTGTCCCAATCGTCGAGATCGCACTTCGGTGCCGGGTCAACGCCCAGCGCCAGACCGGCGTTGTTGATCAGCCCGCGCAGCTTGGCAAAGGACGGCGGCAAGTTGGCGATCGCCTCCTCCATGGCCTTGCGATCACGCACGTCGAGCACCAGGCCATGCACCTCGGTCTGCTTCGACAACTCGGCGCACAGGGCATTGAGGCGTTCTTCACGACGGCCTGTCAGCACCAGTTTCCAGCCGGCCTCGGCAAAACGACGGGCACAGGCTTCACCAAAACCAGAGGTCGCGCCGGTAATAAACAGGGTGTTGGACATCGTGTTCTCCTTGCTTCGGCTGATCGACAGCCATTGGAATAGAAAATCAGCTGGCAGCATGCCCGGCCTTGCCCACAGCGGCAACCGCCGCAAAAACTGTACAAAAAACAACCAGTCCTTCCAAAGCCACAGGCACCGTGGCTTGCAGCCATGTACACGCACCTTATCCACAGGCCGGTCCACAGTTTCCGGGGGCAAGTGGAAAAGCTGCAAGCCGCTATCCACAAGGCTTTGCGGGTAGATTACAAAGTTTTTTGCTTGACCCTCGGGTACCAGCTGTGTAGCCCATGGCATTTTGCACGATGTGATGGGCAAACCGACGATGGCGCCAAGCCAGTAACTACGGCCCTCAGCCGAGTCTTTCCAGAGTTTAACCACAGACTTATCCACAGGCTGGCCCATTGCATTTCCAGCCACTTTGCCATCCAACAAAAAGGTTGACAAAGCCTGTTCCGGGTCAAGCAAAAACGCCTGATCAAAAAACAACCACATCGCTGCAAGCCACGGATTCAAAGGCTCTCAGACAGCTACTCCCACGTTATTCACAGCCAGCTCCACAGTAAACGGGGACAAGTCAAAAGCGTGACAAAACAACTATTTGCAGCGGCTTTATGTCGCGCTTTGAGAGCTTGTGAATATTGTTTTCCACAATTTCCGGAAAGCACACTTGGCCCTTGCAGGAGCGGGCCTGTTTGCGAAAGCGGTGGGCCATTGAACACCTGTCGATTGGCACTCCGCTTTCGCGAGCAGGCTCGCTCCCACAGGGGGATTCGTGGTGTATTCGAGGTGTAAAAAAGCCCCGGCGATTGCTCGTCGGGGCTGTGGATATTTCGGCAGCGTGTCAGTGCCCGCCGAGATAGGCGTTACGCACTTCCTCGTTGACCAGCAGCTCCTTGCCGGTGCCCGTGATTCGGATCTCGCCGTTGACCATCACGTATGCCCGGTCCGACAGCTTCAACGCGTGGTTGGCGTTCTGCTCGACCAGGAAGATGGTCATGCCGGTACTCGCCAGTTCCCGCAGGGTCGCGAAGATCTGTTTCACCACGATCGGCGCCAGTCCAAGGCTCGGTTCATCAAGCAACAGCAGCTTGGGCCGACTCATCAACGCACGAGCGATGGCGAGCATCTGTTGCTCACCGCCGGACATGGTCATGGCCCGCTGGTTACGGCGCTCCTTGAGCCGTGGAAACAACTCGAACATGCGCTGCATGTCCTCGGAAGCGTACTTGTCACCGATAGGGATGGTGCCCATCAGCAGGTTTTCCTCGACGGTCATGTCGGGGAACACCCGTCGGCCTTCAGGCGACTGAGCGATGCCGTTGGACGCGATGTAGTGCGACGACTTGTGGGTGATGTCCACGCCCTGATAAATGATCTGCCCGCTAGCCGCTCGCGGCTGGCCGAAGATCGACATCAGCAAGGTCGATTTACCGGCGCCGTTGGAGCCGATCAGGCTGACGGTTTCACCTTCTTCGATATGCAGCGAGACTTTTTTCAGAGCCTGGATCGGCCCGTAAAACACATCCAGATCCTTGAGTTCGAGGATGGGTTGACTCATAGCACCACTTCCTCTTCATCAGCGCCCAGATAGGCCGCAATCACTTTCGGGTCGTTGCGAATCGCTTCAGGTCCGCCCTCGGCGATGACGACGCCGTGGTCCAGCACCACGATGTGGTCGGAAATGCTCATTACCATGCCCATGTCGTGTTCGATCAGCACCACGGTCAGATCGTGCTCGTCGCGCAGCAGACGGATCATCGCGCTCAGCGCTTCGGTTTCCTGAGGGTTGAGGCCGGCCGCCGGTTCGTCGAGGCAGATGATCTGCGGCCGGGTGCACATGGCCCGGGCGATTTCCAGGCGGCGCTGTTGGCCGTAGGACAGTTCACCGGCCAGACGGTTGGCGCAGTCCACAAGGTCCACGACTTCCAGCCAGTAGAAGGCGTGGTCCAGCGCGTCGCTTTCGGCCTTGCGGTAGCCCTTGGTATTGAGGATGCCGGCCAACATGTTGCGGTTGACCCACATGTGCTGGGCTACCAGCAGGTTTTCAAGTACCGACATTTCCTTGAACAGGCGAATGTTCTGGAAGGTGCGCGCCAGCCCGGCACGGTTCACCAGGTGGGTGCCGCCGAACATTTTGTAGCGCATCCGGGTGATGAAGCTTTTCGGCGAAACGAAATCCGTGGCTTTGAACGATTCGCCCAACAGCTGGATGACATCGGTGCGTTCGCCGCGGGTATTGAGTTCGATCCTGCCACCGGAGGCCTTGTAGAAACCGGTCAGGCAGTTGAACACGGTGGTCTTGCCGGCGCCGTTGGGGCCGATCAGGGCAAAGATCGAGTTGCGATGCACCTTGAGGCTGACATCGCTCAACGCCTTGATGCCGCCGAAGTGCATCATCAGCTTCTCGACCGAGAGTACGACTTCGCTCATGGCGCTACTCCTTTACGCGGCGTCACACCGGTACGGCTGATCCGAATCAGGCCGCGCGGTCGCCAGATCATCATCAACACCATCAACACGCCGAACAGCAGCACGCGATATTCCGCAAAGCCGCGCAGCAGTTCCGGGGCAACGGTCAGCACGAAGGCTGCAATCACCACGCCGATGGTCGAGCCCATACCGCCGAGGACCACGATGGCGAGGATCAGCGCCGATTCGAAAAAGGTGAACGAGGTCGGGTTGACGAAGCCTTGATACGTGGCGAAGAACACCCCGGCCAGGCCGGCCGTCGAGGCACCGATGGTGAACGCCGATAGCTTGACCAGTACGTGGTTCAGGCCCATGGAGCGGCAGGCGATTTCGTCTTCACGCAAGGCTTCCCAAGCGCGGCCGACCGGCATCTTGACCAGACGATGCTTGATGTACAGCACGGCCAGCACCACCAGGAACAACACTGCATAGATGAAGTAATACTTCACGTCCGGGTTATAGGCGATGCCGAAGAATTCATGGAACGGGACGCCCCCTTCCTTCGCGCGCTTGCCGAACTCGAGGCCGAAGAAGGTTGGCAACGGAGCCGCCATGCCATTCGGGCCGCCGGTCAGGGACAACCAGTTGTTGAGGATCAGGCGAATGATTTCACCGAATCCCAGGGTCACGATCGCCAGGTAGTCACCGTGCAATCGCAGCACCGGGAACCCGAGGATGCAACCGGCAAGGCCCGCGGTGATGGCCGCCAGCGGCAGCACCGTCCAGAAACCCAGGCCGAGGTATTGATAACCCAGCGCCAGGCCGTAGGCACCGATGGCGTAGAACGCCACATAACCCAGATCGAGCAGGCCGGCCAGGCCGACCACGATGTTCAGGCCCAGGCCGAGCAATACGTAGATCAGCCCGAGAATGACCACGCCCAGCAGGTAGGAGTTGGAGAAGAACGGGAACACCACGGCAACGAGGATCACCAGCGGGATGATCCAGCGCAGGCGGGATTTGTAATCAGGCGGCAGTACATGAACCCCGGAACCAGTGCTTTCAAATCCTTCAAGGATTTTCAGTCCCTTGGGCGTTTGCAGGAACAGGCTCAGGGCAAACCGGCCAGCCATGACGATGGCGACAATCCAGGCCACCCGGGTCGTTTCCAGATTGAAGCCGTAGCCGTCGAGGACCACGCCGACAATCGGGCCGAACACAATCAGGGCGACAAGGCCGGCAAGAATCGCGTCAACCAGGCTTCTTTTGAGATCAATGGTTTTTTTAGTGGTTGAAGACATCGCTTACACCTTCGACACAAGAGGACGGCCGAGCAGGCCTTGGGGCCGAAAGACCAGAACGAGAACGAGCAGCGAGAAGCTGAAAACGTCTTTGTAGTCCGAGTTGACCAAACCTGAGAACAGCGACTCGGAGATCCCGAGAATGATCCCGCCAAGCATCGCACCAGGCAGCGAGCCGATGCCGCCAAGTACCGCGGCCGTGAACGCCTTGATGCCGATGATGAAGCCGGCATAGAAGTCGAACGTGCCGTAGTTCATGGTGATCAGCACGCCGGCCAGGGCCGCCATCGCTGCACCGATGATGAACACGTAGGAAATCACGCGGTCGGTGTTGATCCCCAGGATCGAGGCCATCTTGCGGTCTTGCTGGGTGGCGCGGCACATGCGGCCGAGCTTGGTGTACTTGATGATGTAGGTCAGCAGGGCCATGCCGGCGAATGCGGCAATCAGGATAAACACCTTGGTGTAGGTCAACTGCACGAAGCCGGTGCCGATTTCGACGCGCCAGGCCCCCGTCAACAAGGTCGGAACGCCCTGTTGCTTGGCACCTTGGGCGATCTGGGCATAGTTTTGCAGGATCAGCGAAATCCCGATGGCGCTGATCAGCGGTGCCAGTCGGGTGGAGTTGCGCAGGGGCTTGTAGGCGACGCGCTCGATGACCCAGCCATACACCGCCGTGACCACGATGGTGAAGATCAAGGTGCCGAGCATCAACAGCGGGAAGGATTCAATACCGAAGTACGCCAGCAGAGCCAGACTGATTGCCGCGAGGTAAGCGGAAATCATGTAAACCTCGCCGTGGGCGAAGTTGATCATGCCAATGATGCCATAGACCATTGTGTAGCCGATGGCGATCAGGCCATAGACCGACCCGAGGGTCAGGCCGTTGACCAGTTGCTGCAGGAAAATACCATCCATAACGCAATCTCACGCATTTGAGAGACTGCACAGAAGCCGGGTGCAACGGACCGGGGTTCAGCCGCCGGGGCAACACGGTTGTGTGCAGCTCTACGAGAAAAGACAGGTACTGCACGGACATGTTCATAGACTGCCCGGTGCAACAGGCACCGGGCAGATCAGGTCATATCACTTCTGTTTTTCCAGCTGGTGGTATTTGCCGTCCTTGTCCCACTCGTAAACGACGTAGTCGGAGACTTTCAGGTCGCCCTTGGCGTCCCAGGTCTTCTCGCCCATCACGGTTTTGACCGGGTTTTTCTTCAGCCACTCGGCGGCTTTCTCGCCACTGTTGGACTTGGCGCCGTTGAAAGCTGCGGCCAGGGTCTGGACCGAAGCGTAGGCGTACAGGGTGTAGCCTTCAGGCTCGGTGCCTTTCTTGCGGAACTCGTCCACCACGGTTTTGCTGTCTGGCAGCAGGCGTGGGTCGGCGCCGAAGGTCATCAGTACGCCGTCAACGAATTGCGGACCGCCAGCAGTGGTGACCAGTTCGTCGGTCACGATGCCGTCATCGGACATGAACTTGACGTCTTTGAGGCCTTGCTCACGCAGTTGACGGACCAGAGGACCGGCTTCCGGGTGCAGACCGCCGAAGTAGACGACATCGGCGCCAGCGCCGCGGATCTTGGTGACGATGGTGCTGAAGTCTTTCTCGCCACGGGTCAGGCCTTCATACAGCACAGGCTTCACGCCGCGTTTTTCCAGTTGGGCCTTGGTAGCGTCCGCCAGGCCTTGGCCGTAGGTGTCCTTGTCGTGCAGGACAACGACTTTCTTGCCCTTGAGCACGTCGACGATGTAGTCACCGGCCACGATGCCTTGCTGATCGTCACGCCCGCACATACGGAACATGGCACTCAGGCCGCGTTCGGTAACCGCTGGGTTGGTGGAACCCGGAGTGATTGCAATGATGCCCGCTTCGTCGTAGATCTCGGAGGCAGGGATGGTCGACGAGGAGCAGAAGTGACCGACTACGCCGGCGACTTTCTGGTTGGTCAGGTCCTTGGCGACCGTCACAGCCTGTTTCGGTTCGCAGGCGTCATCGCCCTTCACCAGTACGATTTTTTCCCCGTTAACGCCGCCCGCCGCGTTGACCGCGTCGGCTGCAGCCTGTGCACCCTTCATGTACTGCTCGCCAAATGCCGCGTTGGCGCCTGTCATCGGACCCGCCACACCGATTTTCACATCAGCCTGTGCAAACGCAGAAACACCCAACGCAGTTGCCACTGCGAGGGCCAGAAAGCCTTTCTTGTAAAACGTCTGGGACATGAGGTGGTGCTCCAAGGTTTTTTTAGTTGGCACTGCGACTTCTCTGAATGCTCAGAGCAAGGGCCGTGCCATCGGTTTTTTATTCTGAAAAAAGTCGCTGCTTTATTGTTATTTCGACTGTTTCGATCCCATTTTCATTGGGCGTGCAACCGTCTAAACCGCAGAAGGTGAAACCATTTATTTTTAAAGGCGCAACCCGCGTGCGCCATCATTGCAACCGCGGCGCCAAACGACGTGCAACCAGCCTGTAACAACGTGCGTCACCGAAGTGCACACTGCTGGTGCGGAACTGCTACAACCCGCACCTTTTACAGGCTAGTCGCTGCGCGAAAAAGCGCCGCTCCCAGCAACAAATTTCAACAATCAAATAACGATCCGCAAGCACTGGCCTGCGTGATACAGCGAGAAACCGGCCTCGTACAAACAACTGCGCAAACCCACCCCGGCCAATGGCTGCATGGGGGCAAAGGGAATGGGTAGCGCCTCAGGATTTCCGTTACACAGATAATCGGCAAAGGCTTTGCCGACCACCGTCCCCGTTGTCACGCCCCGGCCGTTGTAACCGGTGACTGCCACTAAACCGGGCGCCGGCTCGAACAAACGCATCAAATGGTCCGGGGTAAACGCGATGCAACCGGTCCAGGTGCATTCCCATTCCACGGGTTTGAGGTAGGGGAAATAGTGCTGCTGCACCCGATCGGCCCAGGCCTTGAGGAACCAGGCCGGTTTCTGATTGCCGTTACCGAGGCTGCCCAGCAACAGACGGCCGTCTTTGTCGCGACGAATACTGCTCAGTACCTGGCGCGTGTCCCAGGAACCCTGCCCGCCGGGCAGAATTTGCTGCGCGGCGTCTTCAGTCAGCGGGACCGACGCCACTTGATAGTAATAACCGGGGAAGAAATTGCGCCGCAACTCCGTCCAGTCACCTTCGGTATAAGCGTTGGAGGCGATGACCACTTGCTCGGCGAGCACTGATCCCTGAGCGGTTTGCACCGACCAGCGTTGGCCCTGACGTTCGAGTCGGGTCACCGGAGAATGATCGAACAGTTGGCCCCCGAGGCTGATGGCCGCTTTGGCCAGCCCCGTGGTGTAAGCCATCGGATTGATCGTGCCGGCACGCTTGTCGAGCAGCGCGGCAGCAATCTTTTTTGTACCCGTCGCTTGTTCGCAGGATTGCCCGGTCAGCAGTTCGACCGGTGCTCCGCGACGTTTCCATTGTTCTTCGCGACTGCGCAGATCGGCTTCGCCACGGGCGTTGTGCGCCATGTGCAGCGTGCCTTCGCGGCGTAACTGGCAATCGATGTTGTATTTGTCGACCAGGCTGAACACCAGCGATGGCGCTGCACCCAGCATGCGATTGAGCTGACTGCCCACCGCTTCGCCGAACCCGGCTTCGATCTCGTCCGGTGGAATCCACATCCCGGCGTTGACCAGACCGACGTTGCGCCCCGAACCGCCGTGACCGGCGCGATGGGCTTCGAGCACGCAGACCTTTTTACCTTTTTCAAGTAGATGCACCGCCGCCGACAGGCCGGTGAAACCGGCGCCAATGACGCAGACATCGACGGTAACTTCGCCCTTGAGCGCGGCATTGTCGGGCCTTTGCGGCGTCAGTTTTTCCCACAGACACTCTTCGCGTAACGGCATTGCCAGACTCCAACAGAAACCTAACCAACACACAGTTCAAAATGTAGGAGTGAGCCTGCTCGCGATAGCGATTTAACATTCAACATCTATGTTGACTGATAGACCGCAATCGCGAGCAGGCTCACTCCTACAGGGGATCACTGTTCGACTCGAGGATCAGTCGAACGTAATACCCTGCGCCAACGGCAACTCCAGCGAGTAGTTCACGGTGTTGGTCTGGCGGCGCATGTAGCCGCGCCATGCATCGGAGCCCGACTCACGCCCACCACCGGTTTCTTTCTCGCCACCGAACGCGCCGCCAATTTCCGCACCGCTCGGGCCGATGTTGACGTTGGCGATGCCGCAGTCGCTGCCCACCGCCGACATGAACTGTTCGGCTTCACGCACGTCGGTGGTGAAGATGCACGAGGACAGGCCTTGTGGCACCGAGTTGTTCAGACGCAGCGCTTCGTCGAAGTCCTTGTAACCGACCACGTACAAGATCGGTGCGAAGGTTTCATTGCAGACCACATCGCTCTGCTCCGGCATTTCAACGATGGCCGGCGAGACGTAATAAGCGTTCGGGTATTTGTCTTCCAGCTGGCGTTCGCCGCCAAACACCCGGCCGCCTTCGCTCAGGGCTTGTTCCAGCGCGTCCTGCATGTTTTCGAAACTGTTTTTATCGATCAGCGGACCGATCAGGTTGCCCTCGAGCGGATTGCCGATGCGGACCTTGGAATAGGCAGCCTTGAGGCGAGTGACGATTTCTTCCTTCACCGACTCATGGGCAATCAGGCGACGCAACGTGGTGCAACGCTGACCGGCGGTGCCGACGGCGCTGAACAGGATGGCGCGGACGGCCATGTCCAGGTCGGCGCTTGGGGCGAGGATCATGGCGTTGTTGCCGCCCAGCTCCAGAATGCTGCGGGCGAAACGGGCGGCGATTTTCGGCGCCACTTCACGGCCCATGCGGGTGCTGCCAGTGGCGCTGATCAGCGCGACACGCGGGTCATCGACCAGCGCTTCGCCGGCATCGCGGCCGCCGATGATCACTTGGCTGAGGTGTGGAGGTGCGTCGCTGAAGTTCTTCAGTACGCGGTCAAACAGCGCCTGGCAGGCCAGTGCGGTCAGTGGGGTTTTCTCGGACGGTTTCCAGATCACCGGGTTGCCGCAGACCAGCGCCAGCGTGGTGTTCCAGGCCCAGACCGCAACCGGGAAGTTGAAGGCGCTGATGACGCCGACGACGCCCAGCGGGTGCCAGGTTTCGCGCATGTGGTGGCCAGGACGCTCGGACGCGATGGTCAAGCCGTACAGCTGACGGGACAGGCCGACGGCGAAATCGCAGATGTCGATCATTTCCTGAACTTCACCCAGGCCTTCCTGTGTGATCTTGCCCGCTTCCCAGGACACCAGCTCGCCGAGGTCGGCCTTGTATTCGCGCAGGATGTCGCCCAGTTGACGCACCAGTTCGCCACGGCGCGGGGCCGGGACCTTGCGCCACAATTCGAACGCATGATCTGCACGACTGATGTGCTGCTCGACTTCAGCGGCGCCTTCCCAGTTCACGGCAGCGATCCGGCTGCCATCGATCGGCGAATGCACCGGCACTTTGCCGTTCTGGTACAGGGCCGGGTTCACACCAAGACGATCAAGCAATGCGGCAACCATGGGTCACTCCTCGAGCAAAAAACAGAAAACGTACAGCCGGACATTCACGGCTGATCAGACCTGTAGTTTTAGCTCCCCGGAGGTTACCCAACAAACGACCTTTAAGAGAGATATCATTCCGTTTATTCATGCTTTGAATTGCTGGCAGTAAAAGAAACAAGAAAAAGGACCGTCCATGCTGAATAAACGCTATTTGCCGTCGATCACCGCACTGCAGTGTTTCGAGGCCGTGACCCGGCATTTGAGCTTCACCCGGGCCGCCGAAGAGCTGAACCTGACCCAGAGCGCCGTCAGCAAACAGGTCGCGCAACTCGAAGAGTTGTTGCAGCACTTGCTGTTCCGCCGGGTGCGCCGACGTCTGCAAATGACCCCGGCCGGTGATTTGTACCTGGTGGAAGTACGAAAAATCCTCACCCAGGTCGAGATGTCGACCCATTACCTACGTTCCTACGGCGGCGAAACCGAAGTCTTGCGGGTTTCGACGCCGCCGACCTTCGGTGCGCGCTGGCTGGTGCCACGCCTGAAAGGCTGGCGCCTGCGCCATCCATCAATCCATCTGGACCTGTGCAGCGAACAGGAAGCCGACGATTTGCTGCAAGGTCGCAGCGACCTGGCGTTCTACTTCGGCCAAGGCTCGCGGCCCGGCACCGAATGCCTGAAGCTGTTTGGCGAGGAGCTGGTGCCGGTCTGCGCGCCGGGCAGCCTGCCGGACACGCCGTTCACCGACCCTACGCAGCTCGCTGACCTCGTCCTGCTGCAAAACGCCTCGCGGCCCCAGGCCTGGCACGACTGGTTCGACAGTCAGGGCTACCACACCGAACACAGCTACCACGGCCCGCGCTTCGAAACGTTTTATATGTGCATCCGCGCCGCCCAGGTCGGCTGCGGCGTGGCGCTATTGCCAAGGTTTTTGGTGGAAGAAGAGTTGGCGGACGGCAAACTGGTTATCCCCTGGAAACACGCGATGCCAAGCACGGATGCCTATTACCTGGCGTATCCCGAGCACTCGGCGGAAGTGCCCAAGGTGCGCGATTTTGTGAAGTGGATGCTGGAGCAGATCGACAGCCCGGATGCGCCGTAGATTTGAAGCCCCGGCTAATTCTTGTGGCGAGGGAGCTTGCTCCCGTTGGGCTGCGCAGCAGTCCTGTATTGGGGGCGCTTCGCACCCCAGCAGGAGCAAGCTCCCTCGCCACAAGGATATGCACTGTCTAAAAAATCGCTGGCAATAACTGCCTCTGATATGCGCCACTAGCCCCATTCATAGAAACAGCTGAAACGTCGCGACCACAGGCCGCGGCCCGCCTGGAGAACCCCGTTATGAGCGAGAGCGTGTTTGGCGATCGCATTGTGCAGAACCTGCTCGACACCGATTTCTACAAACTGACGATGATGCAGGCGGTGCTGCACAACTACCCGAACGTGGAAGTCGAATGGGAGTTCCGTTGCCGTAACAGTGAGGATCTGCGCCCGTATCTGGCAGAAATCCGCTTCCAGATCGAACGCCTGGCCGAGTTGAGCCTGAGCGCCGACCAGTTGAGCTTCATGGAACGCATCAGCTTCATGAAGCCGGATTTCCTGCGCTTTCTCGGGCTGTTCCGCTTCAACCTGCGTTACGTCCACACGGGTATCGAAAACGGCGAGCTGTTCATTCGCCTGCGCGGGCCGTGGTTGCATGTGATTCTGTTTGAAGTACCGCTGCTTTCCATCGTCAGCGAAGTGCGCAACCGCTATCGCTACCGCGAAATTGTTCTGGAACAGGCTCGCGAGCAGCTCTACCGCAAGTTCGACTGGTTGACCGCCAACGCCAGCAGCGACGAATTGTCCGAACTGCAGGTAGCCGATTTCGGCACACGCCGTCGTTTCTCGTTCCGCGTGCAGGAAGAAGTGGTGAACGTGCTCAAGCACGATTTCCCCGGGCGTTTCGTCGGCACCAGCAACGTGCATCTGTCACGGGAACTGGACATGAAACCTTTGGGCACCATGGCCCACGAATGGATCATGGCGCACCAGCAACTCGGTCCCCGACTGATCGACAGCCAGATTGCCGCCCTCGATTGCTGGGTGCGCGAGTATCGGGGGCTGCTGGGGATCGCCCTGACCGACTGCATCACCATGGATGCCTTTCTCAACGACTTCGACCTGTTCTTTGCCAAGCTCTTCGACGGCCTGCGCCATGACTCCGGCGATCCGGTGATCTGGGCAGAAAAGGCGATCGCCCACTATCAAAAGCTGGGCATCGACCCGATGAGCAAGACCCTGACGTTCTCCGACAGCCTGACGCTGCCAAAATCCCTGGAAATATTTCGGGCGTTGCGCGGTCGGATTAATGTCAGCTTCGGGATCGGCACCAACCTGACGTGCGATATTCCGGGTGTCGAACCGATGAGCATCGTGCTTAAAATGGCGGCCTGCAACGGCCAGCCCGTGGCAAAGATTTCCGATGAGCCTGGCAAGACTCACTGCAAAGACCCGAATTTCGTCGCCTATTTGCGACACGTTTTCAAAGTACCTGCCGCCCTTTCCAGCACATCTGGCACCACTAGCAAGGAGTGAATTCATGCAAGCCGTACAGCGTGAGATTGCTGAGCAGCTCAAGGTTCAGCCGCCATTCGCCGACCACGCAGCCCTCGAGGCCGAAGTCGCCCGGCGGGTCAGCTTCATCCAGGATTGCCTGGTCAATTCCGGGCTCAAGACCCTGGTGCTCGGCATCAGCGGCGGCGTCGACTCGCTGACCGCCGGCCTGCTGGCCCAACGCGCCATGCGTGAGTTGCGCGAGCAAACCAGCGACAAAAGCTACAAGTTCATCGCCGTGCGCCTGCCTTATGAAACCCAGTTCGATGAACACGATGCCCAGGCCTCGGTGGATTTCATCGCCCCGGACGAACGTCACACCGTGAACATCGGCCCGGCGGTGAAAGCCCTGGCCAATGAAGTGGCGGCCTTCGAAGGCAAGCACGCCGTCTCGGTGGATTTCGTGCTCGGCAACACCAAGGCGCGGATGCGCATGGTCGCCCAGTACACCATCGCCGGCGCGGCGCACGGGCTGGTCATCGGTACCGACCACGCGGCGGAAGCGGTGATGGGTTTCTTCACCAAGTTCGGTGATGGCGCCTGCGACCTCGCCCCGTTGAGTGGCCTGGTGAAAAACCAGGTTCGAGACATCGCCCGCAGTTTCGGCGCGCCGGAATCGCTGGTGGAAAAAATCCCGACCGCCGACCTTGAAGACCTGTCGCCGGGCAAACCCGACGAAGCGTCCCACGGCGTGACCTATGCCGAAATCGACGCGTTCCTGCACGGCCAGCCGGTGCGTGAGGAAGCGTTCAGGATTATTTGCGATACGTATAAAAAGACCCATCACAAGCGCGTGATGCCGTTCGCGCCTTGAAGCTGCGGCGCCTGTACTGACGCCATCGCGAGCAGGCTCGCTCCCACAAGGACAACACTGTACCTGTGGGGCGAGCCGGCTCCGGGCGGCGTTCCGACGATGATTGATGACCCGGCCTTTCGTCAGGCACAAAAAAAAGCGTCCCAATCGGGACGCTTTTTTTATGTACTCGAATCGATTACTTCAGGGTAACCGTACCTTTCATCATCGAGATGTGGCCCGGGAACGAGCAGAAGAAACCGTACTTCTCGTTAGCATCGAGCTTCGACACGTCGAAGGTCACCGAGTCGGTTTCCTTGGCACCTATGATTTTGGTGTGGGCGATGACGCGTGCATCACCTTCCGGCAGGTAGTTCTTGTCGATGCCTGCGGCCAAGCCAGCGGTGGCGATCGGCTGCATGTCAGCCTCTTTGCTCAGCACCCAGTTATGGCCCATGACGTTTTTCGGCAGGCTGCCGGAGTGAGTCAGTTCGACGGTGAAGGTCTTGCAGCTTTTGTCGATTTCAATGGCCTTGGTGTTGAAGGACATTTGATCGGTGGAGTCGACAGTGACCTTGCATTCAGCAGCCATCAGTTGGCTGCTGGCCAGTGTCAGCAGGGATACCGCAACAAGTTTGGCAAACATGGTGAATCTCCAAGGCAGGGGTTAACAAAAGTGCGAATGGACAGAAGACTGCCTGAAAACTGCGCAAGTTCCTATGACCTGAATCAAAAATTGTATACAACTTTCGGGCTATGACACCTATCGAAACAATCTACCAGCCAGACGTCTGGCCCGGCCCTATCATCAGGCCGTCATCCCTGATCTGGAGCGCCTGTCATGTCATTTAACAGCCTGTTGCGCAGTTTGCTCGCCGCTTATGCCTGTGGCGCCAGCGGCACCTACGAAACACCTGAACGCGAAGTTTAGACCTTGGAGCGCCGCCCGCCTGCCTTTACTCTATGGCCATCCTGACCGTGGAGTAAGGCATGTCTTTAGCGTCCGTTTGTGTATTTTGCGGTGCCAGCACCGGCACCAGTCCGGCTTATCGTGAAGCGGCTGTCGCCCTCGGGCGAGCACTGGCCGAGCGCAAGCTGACCCTGGTTTATGGCGGCGGTGCCGTCGGGCTGATGGGCATCGTCGCCGATGCGGCACTGGCGGCCGGCGGCGAAGTGATCGGAATCATTCCGCAAAGCCTCAAAGACAAGGAAATCGGCCACAGCGGCCTGACTCGTCTGGAAGTGGTCGACGGCATGCATGCGCGAAAGGCGCGAATGGCCGAGCTCAGCGATGCCTTCATCGCGCTGCCCGGAGGCCTGGGCACCCTGGAAGAATTGTTCGAAGTCTGGACCTGGGGCCAGCTCGGCTACCATGGCAAACCGCTCGGGTTGCTGGAAGTGAACGGTTTCTATAGCAAATTGACCGGTTTTCTTGATCATATCGTCGGCGAAGGCTTCGTTCGCGAAGCGCACCGTGACATGCTGCAAGTGAGCGAATCGCCGCAAACCCTGATCGATGCGCTGGACGCTTGGCAGCCGACAGTGGTGCCCAAATGGACAGAGCAAAAACCCAGCTAACGGCTCGGTCCCGATACAGGGCAGAATATGCGCCGCTCAACCTCACCTTCGACCCCAGAGGATCGCCCATGGCTAAACCTAATTATTCCTTCGCCAAACGTCAGAGAGACTTGGCCAAGGAGCAGAAGAAAGAGGAAAAGCTTCAGCGCAAGAAAGCTACAGCTGAAGAAGAAGCAGCAGCACTGAACCCGGATGCCGAAGGCGAAGTGGCTACAGACGAAACTGAAGCACCGAAAGATCAGGCGCCCGACGCCTGAGACCCTCAGGGCCCGATGATCTGATCAGGCCCACCGGATCTGTGTCCAGGGTCAGCAGTTCCTTGCTGACCCTCACAGGCCAATCTGAAACACCCCATCCCGAACTGACTTACACCACCCCTTGTAGGAGCGAGCCTGCTCGCGATTGCGGTGTGTCATTCAACATTCATATCGACTGACACACCGCAATCGCGAGCAGGCTCGCTCCTACAGGGGATTTTGTTAGTCCAGGGGCATCACGGTGACGCGGACCTCGGGGTCGTGATTGCCGCCCCCCAGAATCACCCCACGCAACGGCGACACATCGGAAAAATCCCGTCCCCAGGCCAGGGTGATGTGCTCCAGCGCCGGTTGCACATTGTTGGTCGGATCAAAATCCACCCAGCCCAGCACCGGGCAAAACACCGAAACCCAGGCATGCGAGGCATCGGCGCCGATCAGTCGTGGCTGGCCGGGCGGTGGTTGGGTCAGCAGGTAGCCGCTGATGTAACGCGCCGCCAGTCCACGGGAACGCACGCAAGCGAGCATCAGGTGCGCGAAGTCCTGACAGACCCCGCGCCGACGCTCCAGCACCTCCACCAGCGGCGTTGCCACTTGAGTCGCCTCGGCGTCGAAGGTGAATTCGCTGAAAATCTTCTCCATCAACGCCTGGACGCCCAGCAACAAAGGCTGTCCCGGTGGAAAACAGCTTTCCGAGAATTCGACAAAGTTGCGCTTCAGATGCACATAGGGCGATTCAAACCGGTAACGGCACGCTTCCAGTAAATCTGTAGAAAGCGGCTGACTGCTGTAGGTCAGCGCATTGCGGGTTTCTTCCCACGCGGGGGATTGATTGAAATCCAGCGTTGGCCGGGCCAGCACCTCGACCGTAAGCCGGGCGTTGACCAGCAATTCATCATGCGGCCGCTCAAACGCCAACCGGGTGAGCGGATTGCCAAACACATCCAATTCATCCCGGCGTGAGGTCGGGTCGGGACTGATCTGCAAGTGTTGTTCGATGCAGCGTTGCCAGGCACAGGCCCGTGGCCACAGGTGCGCGAGTTGCTGGGCCAGGGACACCGGGCTGTCGTAGTGATAATGGGTGTCGTGGAGAATCTGGTAACGGGCGCTCATCAGACGGACACCGTGCGCTGGCTGACATCATCGACATGGGCGAAATGGCGCAAGGCCAGACGATCCGACACTTGCCCGCTGGCATCGGCGATCTCTTGCAGCAGATCGGCCAGACCGTTGATGGCGGCGCGAACGCTGGCTTCGCCGAACAACGAATTCTCCAGGCAACCCAGATCGAACCGCGCCAGGCGCTCCACCAGTTGCGGCAGACCGGCTTCGCGAGGCACGCCAAAATCATCGTTCAAGCGTTTCAGGGTGCGGGTCACCAGTTTTAACTGGAACAGCACCGCATGAGGGTTTTGCTCGTCGAGTAGCAAAAGATCGAGCACCGGAATCAACTGTGCCACCGCCAGGTACCGCGAGCGGTATGTGATGCTGCTGTTGCCCAGTTCCAGCAGCCATTCCAGCCCAGCCTGATCGAAGGCACCGGCACCGCGCAGAAACGCCGCCAGGCTGGCGCTGAGAAATTGCAGACGCTCGATCCGCCGACCGATCATCAGAAAACGCCAGCCTTCATCCCGGGTCATGTCGTCCAGGGCAAAACCGGACAGTGCCGCCAGGGACATCACCAGCCGGTTGAGGAAATCCAGTAACTCACCGAAATCCGGCTCTTCGGTTTCCAGCTCCATGGCTTCGCGCTGCAATTCCACCAGCGCCTGCCAGTTTTCCCGCGAGAGCTTGCCGCGCACTTGCGAGGCGGCCCACTGCAAGCGCTGCAAATTGGAGCGCAGGCTGAAGGGCCAATCATCGCCGAGTAACGCCGCCAACAACCGCTCGGGCAACTCTCCTTCGTCTGGCAACAGATTGAGGCGCTCGCCGAGGTCGACCGCCGCTTCCAGGGCCTGCGGGTCATCGCCATCGACGTAGCGCGCCAGCATGATCCGCAGCAATCGCGCGCTGTCATCACAGCGTTCGCAATAGCGGCCAAACCAGAACAGGTTCTCGACCACCCGCGACGGCAGGTACGGATCGCGCCGAACCAGGTCATGCACACCGATCGTGCGCTGGGTTTTCCATTGCTCGCCGCTCGGCGGACGATCCCCCAGTACCCAGGTGTCCTTACTCGCACCGCCGCGCTGCATCGACACCACTTCCGCATCCGCTTCGGCGGCCACCCGGGTCAATCCGCCCGGCAACACCCGATAACCGTCTTGACTGGCCACCGCATACATACGCATCCCAATGGCTCGCGGTTGCAGCTGACCGTCCTCGGCCTGCCAGATCGGTGCCTGGGACAATTGCGCCAACTCTTGCGCAACATACGCATAAGGCCGCGCCTGCATGCGCTCAGCCAAGGCCTGACGCTGTTTTTCACTCAAATCGCGGCCAAATACAGGGGCGAAGCTTTGCGACGGGAAGGCGGGTTTGATCAGCAATTCCGGCAGTTTCTCCAGCGCCTGGGCCAGCACCGGCGCTTCGCCACACCACCACGTCGCAATGGACGGAAGGATCAGTTCTTCGCCGAACAGGAATTGATTGATCTTCGGCAAAAAGCCGAGCAACCCCGGCGACTCGAGTACTCCGCTGCCGAGGGCATTGGCCACCAGCACGCGCCCCTGCCGCACGGCTTCGAGCAAGCCCGGCACACCGAGTGCCGAGTCGGTACGCAGTTCCAGCGGATCGCAGAAGTCATCGTCGAGCCGACGCATGATCGCGTGAACCCGACGCAGGCCACTGAGGGTCTTCAGGTAGACCGTGGCATCGCGCACCGTGAGGTCGCCGCCTTCCACCAGTGGATAACCGAGCTGGCGCGCCAGATAGAGATGTTCGAAATAGCTTTCGTTGAAACGCCCCGGCGTCAGCAGCACGATCAGTGGCGCGTCTTCATCGTTTGGCGCCTGGCGGACGAGGGTTTCCTGGAGTGTGCGGAAGAACCCGGCCAGGTGCTGCACCTTCAGGTCGCGATACAACTCGGGAAAGGCTCGGGACACGATGGTGCGGTTTTCCAGCGCATAACCGGCACCGGAAGGCGCTTGAGTCCGGTCCGCCGTCACCCACCAACGACCGTCCGGCGTTCGCGCCAGATCCACGGCGTACAAATGCAGAAAAGCCCCGTCCGGCGGCGTAATACCCTGACAGGGCCAGAGGAAATTGTTGTGGCCAAATACCAGTTCCGCCGGCAACAGCCCTTCGGCAATCAATCGCTGCGGGCCATAAAGGTCTGCCAGCACGGCGTTCAACAGCCGAGCTCGCTGGGCAATCCCGGCCGATAACTGCTGCCACTCATCTGCCGCAATCACATGCGGCAGCAGGTCAAGCTCCCACGGCCGATCCGCGCCCTTGGGGTCGGCGTAGACGTTGTAGGTCACGCCGTTTTCCTGGATCTGCCGGGTCAACAAAGCCTGACGCTGCACCAATTGCGCTGGCGTGCTGCGTTGCAATTGGTCGAACAACCGGCGCCAGTGCGGGCGCACGGCGCCGCTGTCGTCGAGCAGTTCGTGATAAGTGCCCGCCGTCAGCGGGTAGCGGTCAAGCAGGTCAGGCATGGAAAGCTCGGCAGACAGCAAAGAACGGTCAGACTAACGCAGGCTCATGACGCCCGGATAGACGAAAAATCCGAGCGTCGTGTACGGTTTAGAAACGTCGTAAATCGAGCGTCATCGGCAGCTCGTCATTAATTTCCAGAATCGGTATCGGAAGTTTCCCCGGGCTGTGTCCGATGCGGAAAAAACGCGCCATCCGTCGGCTCTCGGCCTCATTGGCATTCACCGGCAAGCTGTCGTAATTACGCCCGCCCGGATGGGCGACGTGGTATTGACAGCCCCCCAGCGAACGCTGCATCCAGGTGTCGAGCAGGTCGAACACCAACGGCGCGTGGACCGGGATGGTCGGTTGCAGGCAGTTGGCCGGTTGCCAGGCGCGGAAACGCACGCCGGCAACGAACTCGCCGACGCGGCCGGTTGGCTGCAACGGCACGGGAACGCCATTGCACGTCAGCAAATAACGCTGCGGTGCCAGACCGGTGAGCTTCACCTGCAAGCGTTCCAGCGACGAATCCACGTAGCGCACCGTGCCGCCGACCGCACCCTCCTCACCCAGCACATGCCAAGGCTCCAGCGCCTGACGCACTTCCAGCTCGATGCCGCTGACGGCGTAATCGCCGACCTTGGGAAAACGAAATTCCAGATGCGCGGCAAACCACTCTGCGCGCACGGGATAACCGGCGGCATTGAGATCGACGATCACATCGGCGAAATCCTGCTCGATAAAGTGCGGCAACAGGAACCGGTCGTGCAGCTCAGTGCCCCAGCGCGCCAGTTTCGGCGGCGCATACGGCTCGCGCCAGAACCGCGCCACCAGCGCCCGCAGCAGCAACTGTTGCGCCAGGCTCATGCGCGCATGCGGTGGCATTTCAAAGGCGCGCAACTCAAGCAATCCAAGCCGACCCGTCGCGCCATCCGGCGAATAGAGCTTGTCGATGCAGAACTCGGCGCGGTGCGTATTGCCGGTCACGTCGATCAGCAAGTTGCGCAGCAACCGGTCGACCAGCCACGGCGCACACTCCTCGCCCGGCTCCGGCATCTGGGCGAAGGCGATTTCCAGTTCGTACAAGGCATCGTTGCGCGCTTCATCGACACGCGGCGCCTGGGACGTCGGGCCGATGAACAAGCCGGAAAACAGGTAGGACAAGGAAGGGTGGTTATGCCAGTAACTGATCAGGCTGCGCAGCAGGTCGGGACGGCGCAGAAACGGTGAGTCAGCCGGCGTCGCGCCACCCAGGACGAAATGGTTGCCGCCGCCGGTGCCGGTGTGCCGGCCGTCGATCATGAATTTCTCGGTGGTCAGTCGGGTCTGGCGCGCTTCTTCGTAGAGGAACTCGGTGCGCTCGACCAGCTCGTCCCACGTGGCGGACGGCTGCACATTGACCTCGATCACGCCCGGGTCAGGGGTGATACGGAAGTTGCTCAAGCGCGGATCGCTCGGCGGCTCGTAGCCTTCCAGCAGCACCGGGCAATGCAGTTCCTGCGCCGTGGCCTCGATCGCGGTGACCAGTTCCAGATAATCTTCGACCCGTTCCAGCGGCGGCATGAACAGGTACAACCGACCTTCCCGTGCCTCGGCGCAGAATGCGGTGCGGGTCAGCCAGTCGGCGGATTCATCGACTTTCAGTTCCCGCTCGACCGCTTCGGCCGGTGCTCCCGGACTGTTCAACTGCTGAGTGTCTGGTAGCGAGGGGAATGCCTGATTCGGATCGTTAGGATGGATGAACGGATACTCCGCCGCTTTTACCCATGGCTGCGAGCCCAAAGGAAGCCGATAGCCCAGCGGTGAATCTCCGGGCACCAGTCGGCAGTGCTCGTCACGCAGGTACCAGCGACCGCTCTGCCATTGATCACCCTTGGCGGTGCGCGCCAGCGGCAGGACCTGACCGATCACCTTGTCCAGGCCCTGGCTGAAGACTTTACGCAGGCGGGCCCGCTCCAGCGGTTCTTCAAGACGCGAGTCTTCGGCGCTGACGTTCAGCGGCAACGTGCCTTCGCGCCAGAGGTAATAGAAATTGTCTTCGTAGGCGGGGAAAACAAAGCGTGTCGGAATTTTCAGGCGTTCGGCGACACTCGACAGAAAACGCCCGGCCAGTTCGCCATCGGCACCGTAGTCTTCCTGCTCATCGGCAATCAGCGCGCTGTTGTGCCAGATCGGCACGCCATCGCGCCGCCAGTAGCAGTTCAGCGACCAGCGTGGCAGTTGTTCGCCGGGATACCACTTGCCCTGACCGAAATGCACCAGGCCTTTGGGCGCGTAGTGTTTGCGCATGCGCTGGAACAGCTCGGCGGACAGCCGACGCTTGTCCGGGCCAAGTGCAGCGGTGTTCCACTCGGCGCCGTCCGGATCGTCAATGGAAACAAACGTCGGCTCGCCGCCCATGGTCAGGCGCACGTCGCCCTCCAGCAGGTCGGCATCGATCTGCCGCCCCAGCGCCTGGATCGCCAACCACTGATCTTCGGTATAGGGCTTTGTTACTCGCGGCGCTTCCCAGATCCGCTCCACGGACATTTCGTGGGTGAACTCGCACTCGCACGGTTCCACCAAGCCACTGATCGGTGCCGCAGAGCCCGGATCGGGGCTGCACGCCAACGGAATGTGTCCTTCACCGGCAAACAGCCCTGACGTCGCGTCCAGGCCGATCCAGCCGGCGCCGGGCAAATAGACCTCGCACCAGGCGTGCAAGTCGGTGAAGTCCACTTCCGTGCCCGAGGGACCGTCGAGGCTTTTGACGTCGGCGGTCAGCTGGATCAGATAACCAGAGACGAAGCGCGCCGCCAGCCCGAGGTTACGCAGCAACTGCACCAACAACCACGCCGAGTCACGGCAGGAACCGGACGCATGTTCAAGGGTGTGCTCAGGGGTTTGCACCCCTGGCTCCATGCGGATCAGGTAGCCGATGTCTTCGCTCAGGCGCTGATTGAGCGCCACGAGGAAGTCGACGCTCGGCAGCGGCGTGCGGTCGATGCCGTCCAGATAGGCCTTGAACTTCGGCGTCAGGGGCAAGGTTTCCAGGTACGGCGCCAGTTCCTTGCGCTCATCCGAGGCGTAGGTGAACGGGATCTTTTCCGCGTAGGGCTCAAGGAAGAAGTCGAACGGATTGAACACCGCCATCTCCGCCAGCAGATCGACCTCGATGCGCAGCTCAGCGGTTTTCTCCGGGAACACCAACCGCGCCAGGTAATTGCCCTGGGGGTCCTGCTGCCAGTTGATGAAATGCTGCTCGGGGGAGACTTTCAGCGCATAGGACAGAATCCGCGTGCGACTGTGGGCGGCCGGGCGCAGGCGAACGATCTGCGGACCGAGCTCGACGGCGCGGTCGTAGCGGTAATGCGTGACGTGGTGCAATGCGACATGAATCGACACGGCGTGCCTCCTGCGAGCCTTAAGCGTATTGGGAAAGCGCGCAAGACTTATGCCATCCAGCAGCGCTGGCGCTTTCTTCGATTGCTTGAGGCAGTACAGCACCAAAATCGGGCGATGCGGGAAATTGGTTTGAGAGGATTGCACGCAAATGTGGCGAGATACCTACGATCGTTCCCACGCTCTGTGTGGGAATGCAGTCCGTGACGCCCCGCGTCACTGGACGCGGAGCGCCCCTTGGGGCATTACCACGCAGCGCGTGGGAACGATCAGCAGACAATAAAAAACGCCAACCCGAAGGTTGGCGTTCTGTTATCAGCGGTCAGCGTTTAGCGCGGCACTACCGGCTTGCGCGCAGGCTTCGGTCCCTTGCCTTTGGCCGCGTCCTTGCGATCTTTGGCCGCCTGTTGGTTGCGGGCGAATGCCGCCGCCTTGGCCTGTTCACGCTTGTCCCACGGATTGCCGCCATCGCTGGCACGTGGTGGCAGGCCGGTGTGCTGGGTCAGGATCTTGGTGGTCTTTTCCCCTGCAACCTTGTGACTGCCGGCCGGCGTCGAGTTCTTGCGACGGGCGCTCTGGTAGCTGTCGGTCGCCGGCTGATGTAGCGGGATCAACTGGTTCTTGCCCGGCCCGATCAGGTCGGCGCGGCCCATGCGGGTCAACGCTTCACGCAGCATCGGCCAGCCTTTCGGGTCGTGATAACGCAAGAACGCCTTGTGCAGGCGACGCTGCTCTTCACTCTTGACGATGGTCACGGCGTCGCTCTTGTAAGTGACCTTGCGCAGCGGGTTCTTGCCCGAATGGTACATCGCGGTGGCAGTGGCCATCGGCGACGGGTAGAACGCCTGCACCTGGTCGGCGCGGAAGCCGTTGCCCTTGAGCCACAAGGCCAGGTTCATCATGTCTTCGTCGGTGGTGCCCGGGTGGGCGGCGATGAAGTACGGAATCAGGTACTGCTCTTTCCCGGCTTCCTTGGAGTACTTCTCGAACATGCGCTTGAACTTGTCATAGCTGCCGATGCCCGGTTTCATCATCTGGTTGAGCGGACCTTCCTCGGTGTGTTCCGGGGCGATCTTCAGGTAACCGCCGACGTGGTGGGTCACCAGCTCTTTGACGTATTCCGGCGACTCGACCGCGAGGTCGTAGCGCAGGCCGGACGCGATCAGGATCTTCTTCACACCCGGCAAGGCACGGGCGCTGCGGTACAGTTGAATCAGCGATGAGTGATCGGTGTTCAGGTTGGGGCAGATGCCCGGGAACACGCACGACGGCTTGCGGCACGCGGATTCGATTTCCGGGCTCTTGCAGGCGATGCGGTACATGTTCGCAGTCGGGCCACCGAGGTCGGAAATCACGCCAGTGAAGCCTGGAACCTTGTCGCGGATCTCTTCGATTTCGCGAATGATCGACTCTTCGGAACGGTTCTGGATGATCCGGCCTTCGTGCTCGGTGATCGAGCAGAAGGTGCAGCCACCGAAGCAGCCACGCATGATGTTCACCGAAAAGCGGATCATGTCGTAGGCAGGAATTTTTTCCTTGCCATACGCCGGGTGCGGAACCCGTGCGTAAGGCATGCCGAACACGTAGTCCATTTCTTCAGTGGTCATCGGAATCGGCGGCGGGTTGAACCAGACGTCGACTTCGCCATGCTTCTGCACCAGGGCGCGGGCGTTGCCCGGGTTGGTTTCCAGGTGAAGCACGCGGTTGGCGTGAGCGTACAGAACCGCATCGCCACGGACTTTCTCGACCGAGGGCAGACGAATCACGGTTTTGTCGCGGGTCATTTTCGGGCTGGCCAGGATCTGCACGACCTTGGCTTCGCTCGGGTCTTCAACCGGGCCTTTTTCCTGCTCGATCGCGCAGGCCTGGGTGTCCTGGGTGTTCACGTACGGGTTGATGATCTTGTCGACCTTGCCCGGACGGTCGATGCGCGTGGAATCGACTTCGTACCAGTCCTTCGGCGTGTCACGACGGATGAACGCGGTGCCGCGCACGTCAGTGATGTCTTCGATCTTGTGACCGAAGGACAGACGCTGGGCGACTTCGACGATCGCACGCTCGGCGTTGCCGTAGAGCAGGATGTCGGCGCAGGCGTCGATCAGGATCGAGTTGCGCACCCGGTCCTGCCAGTAATCGTAGTGGGCGATGCGACGCAGGGAAGCTTCGATGCCGCCGAGCACGATCGGTACATTCTTGTAGGCTTCCTTGCAGCGCTGGCTGTAAACCAGGCTCGCGCGGTCCGGACGTTTGCCCGCCAGGCCACCCGGGGTGTAGGCGTCATCGGAACGGATTTTCTTGTCGGCGGTGTAGCGGTTGATCATCGAATCCATGTTGCCGGCCGCGACACCGAAGAACAGGTTCGGCTCGCCGAGCTTCATGAAGTCGTCTTTGGACTGCCAGTTTGGCTGGGCAATGATCCCGACGCGGAAGCCTTGCGACTCCAGCAGCCGGCCGATGATTGCCATGCCGAACGACGGATGGTCAACGTACGCATCACCGGTGACGATGATGATGTCGCAGGAATCCCAGCCAAGCTGATCCATCTCCTCCCTGCTCATCGGCAGGAATGGCGCCGGGCCGAAACATTCGGCCCAGTACTTGGGATAGTCAAATAACGGCTTGGCTGTTTGCATGACGATGACCGGTGTTGAGATGAAAAATCGCGGGCGCGGAATATAGCACAAAAAACAACCAATTCCGACGGCTATGGTCGGAAATTGCGGCGCCCGTTTCGCGCAAAGATCCAGAGGCCAGGCGCAACCCTTGTGGCGAGGGAGCTTGCTCCCGCTGGGCAGCGAAGCGGCCCCAAAACCTTCGACCGAATTTTTCCAGACGGACCGCATTCCTCAGCTTTGCGACTGCTGCGCAGCCGAGCGGGAGCAAGCTCCCCACAGGCAAGCGTCCTGCCTGGGCGTTACTCGTCGTCGAAGTTGTAGCTGCCCGGTGCGAGGTTTTCGAAGCGGGTGTACTTGCCGATGAACGCCAGCCGCGACGTGCCGATCGGGCCGTTCCGCTGCTTGCCGATGATGATCTCGGCGATGCCTTTGTGCTCAGTTTCCGGGTGGTACACCTCGTCCCGGTAAACGAACATGATCACGTCAGCATCCTGCTCGATCGCTCCGGATTCCCGGAGGTCGGAGTTGATCGGGCGTTTGTTCGGTCGCTGCTCCAGGGAGCGGTTGAGCTGGGACAACGCCACCACCGGGCAGTTGAATTCCTTGGCGAGGGCCTTCAAGGAACGGGAGATCTCGGAAATCTCGTTGGTCCGGTTGTCACCGCCCGAACCCGGGATTTGCATCAATTGCAGGTAGTCGATCATGATCAGGGCGATGTCGCCGTGCTCACGCACCAGGCGTCGGGTACGCGCACGCATTTCCGACGGGCTGATGCCGGCCGTATCGTCGATGAACAGTTTGCGATCATTGAGCAGGTTGACCGCCGAGGTCAGGCGCGGCCAATCGTCGTCGTCCAGGCGACCGGCACGGACCTTGGTCTGGTCGATACGGCCGAGGGACGACAGCATACGCATGATCAGCGATTCGCCTGGCATCTCGAGCGAGTAGACCAGTACGCACTTGTCGCTGCGCAATACGGCGTTTTCCACCAGGTTCATCGCAAAGGTGGTTTTACCCATGGATGGACGGCCGGCGACGATGATCAGGTCAGACGGTTGCAAGCCACTGGTCATTCCGTCGAGGTCGGTGTAACCGGTGGACAGACCAGTAATGGCGTTGTCGGTGTTGAACAAGGTGTCGATGCGGTCGATAGCCTTGGTCAACAGGTCATTCACACTCACCGGGCCGCCGGTTTTTGGCCGGGCCTCAGCGATCTGGAAGATCTGGCGCTCGGCTTCGTCGAGAATCTCTTCAGCGGTACGGCCTTCCGGGTTGAAGGCACTGTCGGCAATTTCGGAGGCAATGCCGATCAGTTGGCGCAAGGTTGCCCGCGCACGAACAATCTGGGCATAAGCCTTGATGTTGGCGACGGACGGCGTGTTTTTCGCCAGCTCACCCAGGTAACCGAGACCACCGACCTGCGAGGTCTGACCTTCCTTGTCCAATTGCTCGGCAAGGGTCACGACGTCGATGGGGGAGTTCTGGTCGGCGAGCTTGGCGATCGCGCGGAAGATCAAACGGTGGTCATGCCGATAGAAATCGCCGTCCGACACTTGATCCAACACGCGTTCCCAGGCGTTGTTGTCCAGCATCAAACCACCGAGCACGGCCTGTTCGGCCTCGATGGAATGCGGCGGCACCTTCAGGGCAGCGGTTTGCAGATCGTATTGCTCGGGAGCGGAGATATCGTTCATGGCCACTAGAAATTGGGGGTTTCAGAAAGACAAAGGGCACGACCTGTAAACAGGATCGTGCCCGATGTTACCGGCAAGCACCCGAGGGTGCCAGCCGACAAGTGCTGCTTAAGCTGCTACCACGACAACGCGTACGGTGGCTTCAACTTCGGCGTGCAGGTGCACGGCTACGTCGAATTCGCCTACGTTGCGGATGGTGCCGTTCGGCAGACGAACTTCGCTTTTTGCCACTTCAACGCCAGAGGCGGTCAGTGCATCAGCGATGTCGTGAGTACCGATCGAACCGAACAGCTTGCCTTCGTCACCAGCGGTGGCAGTGATAGTCACTTCCAGCTCAGCCAGTTGGGCGGCACGGCTTTCAGCCGAAGTTTTACGGTCTGCTGCGGCTTTTTCCAGCTCAGCGCGACGCTCTTCGAACGCAGCCAGGTTGGCAGCGGTCGCAGCGGTAGCTTTGCCGTAAGGCAGCAGGTAGTTACGACCGTAACCAGCCTTAACGTTTACTTTGTCACCCAGGTTGCCCAGGTTGGTGACTTTTTCCAGAAGGATCAGTTGCATGTGAAAATCCTCTTAACTTTTAACCTTCACCGTTCGCGCTATCGACGTCTTTCGGCGTCGAACGACCGCGAAAATCAATCAGGCTGTCGACGATGGCCAAGACCACCAGCAACGGATAGATCAGCTGCATGAACAGCAACAGCGTGACGTACAACCCCACCAGCCAGAACCTGGCCAGTCGCTTTTGCGCCACCAGCCCGTGAATCAGGGCCAGCCCGGCGAACACCAGCGGTACGCTGCACAACGGCGTCAACATGGCCATCTGTGGACCGATGTTCGGTCCCAGAAGCATGAACGCCAGCAGCAACATCGCTGGTAAAAGCGGGAATCGGATGGCGCGAAACTCGCGACCAAAACCACCCGGGTTGTACAACAACGCCTGCCAGTAGCGCCCGACAATCAGGCTCAGCACACTGACGATTTGCAACAAGGCCGCAATCAGGCCGGTCAGGACTGGTGCAATCAGGGACGCAAAATGCGCTTGCTCGTCTACCGACAACTTCTGGTAGACATCACCGAGTAGCGACGGCATGACTTTTATCAAAGCCTGCGCCAGCATCTCGATTTGGGGAGCAAAAACTGTCCCCAGCACCACTGCAAACACCACTCCCATCGCTATGCTGACCAGCAGCACGCGGTTCCAGGACTCGCTTGCGCGCAAAACCAACGCAAGGCTCGAAGACCCCAGCAGCACCAGAAGTGCCCGTGGGTCATCGGAGTAAAGCCACCAGATCAACGCCGGCAGCAGCCCCAGAGCAAGTACGCCAATGGCGTCCTTCAATCCGCGCCGCAGGAGCACAAGGCATCCGGCGGCAGCACCCAACCAATACAACAACGGCAGTATTGCGCATCCAGCCACTACCAGAGTGGCCTGCATACGGCCGCGCATGATGAACTCAGCTAAGGCGCGCATGCATTCAATCCTTTGCTACGTGTCGACTGCCCGGTCTCAGCGGCCGTGGCTGTCGGTGTAGGCCAGCAGGGCCAGGAAGCGGGCGCGCTTGATAGCGGTGGCCAGCTGACGCTGATAACGAGCTTTGGTACCGGTGATGCGGCTTGGAACGATTTTGCCGGTCTCGGATACGTAGGCTTTCAGAGTGTTGAGATCTTTGTAATCGATCTCTTTCACGTCTTCAGCGGTGAAGCGGCAGAATTTACGACGACGGAAGAAACGTGCCATTTGATAGGCTCCTTAAAAGGTCCGTGGATTACTCGTCAGCGTTATCGCTGTTGTCGCTGTCATCACTATCAGCGCTTTCAGCGCCTTCGTGCTCAGGACGGTCGCGACGCTCACGGCGCTCACTGCGGTTTTCTTCAGCCTTGAGCATCTCGGATTGGCCGGTAACGGCTTCTTCGCGACGGATGACCAGGTTACGGATCACTGCATCGTTGTAGCGGAAGTTGTCTTCCAGCTCGGCCAGGGCCTTGCCAGTGCACTCAACGTTCAGCATCACGTAGTGAGCCTTGTGAACATTGTTGATTGCGTAGGCCAGTTGACGACGGCCCCAATCTTCCAGACGGTGGATTTTGCCGCCGTCTTCTTCGATCAGCTTGGTGTAACGCTCAACCATGCCGCCGACTTGCTCGCTTTGATCCGGGTGGACCAAAAAGATGATTTCGTAATGACGCATGAATGCTCCTTACGGGTTGTAGCCTGCCGTTCAAAAACGGTCAGACAAGGAGTGAATGACACTTATGGACTTGCTTGCGATAGACACGTGAGTGCCTGCCGTCACAGCAAGGGGCGCAATTGTAGAGAAGGGATAGAAGAGGTGCAAGGCAATTGGTGATTATTTGAACAGTTCGTTCGCACCGCAACTTTTCGCCCTGACACAAACCACTGTGGGAGCGAGCCTGCTCGCGAAGGGGGCATGACATTCAACATTGATGCTGAATGTTACTCCGCTTTCGCGAGCAGGTGCGCTCCCACAGGGATTACAACCGGCTTAAGACTTCTTGCCGCCCGCCGCAGCTTTGACGCTGCGCTGGCGCTGGGCCTCGAACAGGCAAACGCCAGTCGCCACAGACACGTTGAGACTGCTGACGCTGCCCGTCATCGGCAGATGCACCAAGTAGTCGCAAAGATCGCGAGTCAGGCGACGCATGCCACTGCCTTCCGCGCCCATGATCAGGATGGTCGGGCCAGTCATGTCTTGCTGATACAGACTCTGCTCAGCCTCGCCCGCCGTACCGACAACCCACAAGCCACGCTGCTTGAGTTTTTCCAGGGTTCGCGCCAGGTTGGTCACGGCGACCAACGGAATCACTTCCGCCGCACCACAAGCCACCTTCCGTACCGTCGGGGTCAGGGTGGCTGACTTGTCCTTCGGCACGATCACCGCCAGCGCACCGGCCGCATCGGCCGAACGCAGGCAAGCGCCCAGATTGTGCGGATCGGTCACGCCGTCGAGCACCAGCAGCAGCGGCGCGCCTTCGGTGCGATCGAGCAACTCGTCGAGCATCGCTTCGCCCCAGACCTGGCTCGGGCTCACATCCGCCACGACGCCCTGGTGCACGCCCTCAACCCAGGCATCCAGCTCACGGCGCTCGGCCTGGCCGACGGCCACGCGATTTTCCGCAGCCAGGGCGATCAGTGTCTGAACCCGCGGATCACTGCGGCCTTCAGCCAGCCAGATTTGCTTGACGCGTTTCGGGTGGTGACGCAGCAATGCTTCTACAGCGTGCACGCCGTAGATCTTTTCCAGATTACTCATGACTTGGCCTTAGGTTTACGCGCACCGCCGCTTTTGGCTGGGGCCGAACCCGCTTTTGGCGGGCCTTTACGGTGTTTGCTTGGCTTGCTGCCGGGGGCCTTGTCAGGCGCCGACCGTCCGGTCTTTCCCCCAGACGCCGCTTTACCGCCGCTTTTTGCTTCAGACAGTAACGCCTGTTTCAATTCACGGCTTTTACGCAGCTCGGCATTTTTCGCCGCAGCATCGCTTGGGCGATAGGCTTCGACAGCCTTTTCCTTGGCAGGACGACGACCGGTTTTTGCCGGTGCCGGTTCTGCTGCGGTTTTGGCCGATGTCTTGGCGGCTGGCTCGGTCTTTTCAGTTCCGCGCTTTTTGCGGCCGATCGGCGCGCTGATGGTTTTTTCCGCCATCTCGAAGTCGATCTTGCGCTCGTCGAGGTCAACGCGCATCACGCGCACTTCAACGGTGTCGCCAAGGCGGAAGCTGCGACCGGTACGCTCACCGGCGAGGCGGTGGTGCACAGGGTCGAAGTGGTAGTAATCGCCCGGCAGCGCGGTGACGTGCACCAGGCCTTCGACGTAGATGTCGGTCAGCTCGACGAACAGACCAAAACCGGTTACTGCGGTGATCACACCCGGGAACGATTCGCCCACACGGTCTTTCATGAACTCGCACTTGAGCCAGTTCACCACGTCGCGGGTGGCTTCGTCGGCACGGCGTTCGCTCATCGAGCATTGCTCGCCGAGCTGCTCCAGCGCCGCTTCGTCGTATGGATAGATGCGCGCTTTCGGAATAGTCATCGCGCCGGCACGGCGAACGTGTGGGGTGTTCTGCTTGGAATGGATGACGCTGCGGATCGCCCGGTGCGTGAGCAAGTCCGGGTAGCGGCGGATCGGCGAGGTGAAGTGGGTATAGGCTTCGTAATTCAGGCCGAAGTGGCCCTGGTTATCGGCGCTGTACACCGCCTGGCTCAACGAGCGCAGCATGACGGTCTGGATCAAGTGGAAATCCGGACGGTCCTTGATGCTGGCCAGCAAGGCCTGGTAATCCTTCGGCGACGGGCCGTCCTTGCCTTTGTGCAAGGACAGGCCTAGCTCGCCGAGGAAGGCGCGCAGTTTTTCCAGACGCTCCGGTGGCGGACCGTCGTGGACGCGATACAGCGCAGGGATTTCGTGCTTTTTCAGGAATTCGGCGGTGGCCACGTTGGCCGCCAGCATGCATTCCTCGATCAGCTTGTGCGCATCGTTACGCACGGTCGGACGGATTTCGGCAATCTTGCGCTCGGTACCGAAAATGATCCGGGTTTCCTGCGTTTCGAAATCGATCGCGCCACGCACGTGACGAGCAGCCAGCAGCACTTTGTACAGTGCGTAAAGCTGCTTGAGGTGTGGCAGGACGTCGGTGTACTCGCCACGCAGCTGACGCGCTTCTGTGAGTTTCGGCGTTTCCAGCATCGCGCTGACCTTGTTGTAGGTCAGGCGGGCGTGGGAGTGAATCACCGCTTCATAGAAGCAGTAGTCGGTCATCTCGCCGGTTTTGGAGATGGTCATCTCGCAAACCATGGCCAGGCGATCGACGTGCGGGTTCAGCGAGCACAGGCCGTTGGACAGCTGCTCCGGCAGCATCGGCACGACGCGCTCGGGGAAGTACACCGAGTTGCCGCGAACCTGGGATTCGTTATCCAGTGCCGAACCGATCTTCACGTAGCTGGAAACGTCGGCAATCGCCACGTACAACTTCCAGCCGCCGGAGAACAGGCGCAGCTTGCCAGGCTTGGCTTCGCAGTAAACCGCGTCATCGAAGTCGCGCGCATCTTCACCGTCGATGGTCACGAACGGCAGATGACGCAGGTCGATGCGCTTCTCTTTGTCTTTCTCTTCAACTTCAGGCTTGAGCTTGGCGGCTTCTTTGAGCACCGCCTCAGGCCAGACGTGAGGAATATCGTAGGTGCGCAGGGCAACGTCGATTTCCATGCCCGGCGCCATGTAGTTGCCCACGACCTCGACCACGTCGCCTTGCGGCTGGAAGCGCGGGGTCGGCCAGTGCGTGATCTTCACTTCGACGAATTGACCGATCTGCGCGTTGGCGTTACGACCCGGAGTGACCAGCACTTCTTGCTGGATCTTCGGATTGTCCGCCACCACGAAGCCGATACCGCCTTCTTCGAAGTAGCGACCGACGATGGTCTCGTGGGCACGGGACACCACTTCGACGATCATGCCTTCGCGACGACCGCGACGGTCGAGGCCAGACACACGGGCCAGGGCTCGGTCACCATCGAACACCAGGCGCATTTGCGCCGGGCTCATGAACAGGTCATCGCTGCCGTCGTCCGGGACCAGGAAGCCGAAGCCGTCACGGTGACCGCTGATGCGGCCCAGGATCAGGTCGAGCTTATCCACAGGCGCATAGGTGCCGCGACGGGTATAGATCAGTTGAGCGTCGCGCTCCATGGCGCGCAGGCGGCGACGCAGGGCTTCGATCTGGTCTTCCGTGGTCAGACCAAACTCTTCCACCAACTGCTCGCGGTTAGCAGGCGAACCCCGATCAGCAAGGTGCTGAAGGATCAGTTCGCGGCTAGGAATAGGGTTTTCATATTTTTCCGCTTCACGAGCGGCCTCGGGATCGAGGGACTGCCAATCGGCCATTAGAGAGTTTTCACCTTGTCTATATGCGGGTTAGTTTGGCATAGGCGTAATGAAACGGGAAATTTCAGGCTGCGACAGCCCATCTAAAGCCTTATATCGACAGCGCAAAGCTGATTTAAATGCCGCTGGTAAAATTTTCCAGGTTTTTTTGATGCCAGGGGTTTACAGTTAAAAAGACGCTCCGTATAGTGCGCGCCATCGACGACGCACTAGCGTTGCCGATACTGCCCAGATGGTGAAATTGGTAGACACGCCAGCTTCAGGTGCTGGTGACCGCAAGGTCGTGGAAGTTCGAGTCTTCTTCTGGGCACCAATTACGAGCTTGAGATTAGATCAATTTCAAGGCTCACACAAAAACCCGCGAAAGCGGGTTTTTTGCATTCTAAACATCTGATTTATTAAATCTAAATCAGGGGTTTACAGATCAAAACGCTCTCCGTATAGTGCGCCACATCAACAGCGGCGACGCTGAAGATTATGCCCAGATGGTGAAATTGGTAGACACGCCAGCTTCAGGTGCTGGTGACCGCAAGGTCGTGGAAGTTCGAGTCTTCTTCTGGGCACCAATTCAAATTCAAGGTTTCGATCTTGGATTTCACAGAAACCCGCGAAAGCGGGTTTTTGCGTTTCTGGCATTCAAAAACTTCAAGCCATTACTCCTCCCTCGCCAAAGAGATCGCACCCCCTCTAGCAAAACCCTCTGCGCCCCGCAAGGCGCACTTGAGAAACAATATCGTTTATCATTGTTTCAAGTTTTTGCAATGCGACAGTGAGGAACCCTGCGAATGATGTTTCGAAATACCCTGCGCCGCGGCCTGACCTTCACCCTGCTCGGCCTGGCACTCGCCACTCCCCTCTCCCAGGCTGCTGATACAGTTTCCCTGACCCTCTACAACGGCCAACACAAGGAAGTCGGCGACGCCATCGCCAAAGCCTTCGAAGCCAAGACCGGCATTCACGTCAACGTGCGCAAAGGCAGCAGCAATCAGCTCGCCAGCCAGGTCGTCGAAGAAGGCGACCGCTCTCCCGCCGATGTGATCTACACAGAAGAATCGCCTCCGCTGAACAAACTCGGCGAACAGGGCCTGCTGGCCAAGACCGACGCAGCCACCCTCGCCGTTCTGCCGAAAGACTACGTCGCCGGTAATGGCACCTGGATCGGCATCACCGCCCGGGTCCGCGTGGTCGCTTTCAACCCGAAACTGATCGATGAAAAAGACCTGCCCAAGTCGGTGATGGAATTCTCCGATCCGAAATGGCAAGGCAAGGTCGGTTTCGTGCCTACCAGCGGCGCGTTCCAGGAACAGGCCGTGGCAATCATCAAAGTGCATGGCATGGACGCGGCCGAAGAATGGCTGACCGGCCTGCGCGCGTTCGGCAAGACTTACAGCAACAACATGGTTGCGCTGAAAGCGGTGGAAAACGGCGAAGTCGCCACCGTGCTGGTGAACAACTACTACTGGTTCGCCTTGCAACGGGAAAAAGGCCAGCTCGACTCGAAACTGCATTACTTCACCGGCGGCGACGTCGGCGGCTTGATCACTGTTTCCAGCGCCGCCGTGCTGAAATCCAGCAAGCATCCAAAAGAAGCCCAGCAATTTCTCGCCTACATGGCCAGCGAAGAAGGTCAGCGCGTGATCACCCAGACCACCGCCGAATACCCGCTGCACAAAGGCATGGAATCGGATCGCGGTCTCAAGCCGTTCAGCGAACTGGAGGCACCGAAAGTCACCCCGGCCGACCTCGGCAACGCCGAAGAAGCCCTGGACCTGGAACGTGACGTTGGCTTGAACTGATGAGCGCATCGTTATCCGCCCCCGCCTCGCGCGGGGGTTACGTGCCACGGCGCAAGCGGCCGTCGATCTGGCTGCTGCTGCCGGTTTTGCTGCTGGTGGTGCTCAGCCTTTTGCCGCTGGTGTATGTCGGGCTCAAGACCTGGCAGGCCGGCTGGGCCGAGGCGCTGCATTTGCTGTGGCGGCCTTATGTGTTCGGGCTGCTGCGCAATACGTTGGCGCTGATGATCGGCGTGACCGTCGCCTGCGGCGTGATCGGTTTGTCCCTTGCCTGGCTGCTGGAACGCAGCAATCTGCCGGGACGGCGAGTGTGGGGCGTTATCCTGTGCTTGCCGTTCGCCGTGCCGGCGTTCGTCAGCAGTTTTACCTGGGTATCCCTGAGCGCGCATTTCGAAGGCCTGGGCGGGGCGATCCTGGTGATGACCCTGTCCAAGTACCCACTGATCTTTCTGCCCGTTGCAGCAACCCTGCGCAACCTCGATCCGTCCCTGGAAGAGTCAGCCCGCACGCTGGGACAGAATCGGTGGGGCGTGTTTTTCAGGATTACCCTCCCCCTGCTTTGGCCGTCCCTGCTTGCAGGTTCGCTGTTGATTGCCCTGCACATGCTGGTGGAGTTCGGCGCCCTGTCGATCATCGGCCTGCAAACCTTTACCACCGCGATTTATCAGCAGTTCGAACTGGAATTCAGCAACGCCAACGCGGCGATGCTGTCGGCGGTGCTTCTGGCGCTGTGCCTGGTGCTGTTGTGGCTTGAGTTGCGAGTACGCGGCAAAGGCCGGCACGTGCGCACCGGCCAGGGCGCAGCGCGGCAGGCGGAACAGGTTCGACTGGGGCCGTGGACGGTTGCCGGACAGGTTTACTGCCTGGCATTGGCAATCATCGGCAGCGGCATTCCGCTGGGGATGCTGGCGTACTGGCTGGCGGTAGGTTCGTCGGCAGCATTCCCGGTGGCAGCAATCAGCGAAGCGCTACTGTCGTCCCTGGCGCTGTCGCTGGGTGGCGCTGCACTGTGCCTGGTGCTGGCGGTGCCGGTGGGATTGCTGGTGGTGCGGCACAAAGGCCGGCTGGCGATCTGGGCCGAGCGCTTGCCCTATCTGCTGCACGCGCTGCCAGGCTTGGTGATTGCGCTGACGCTGGTGTATTTCGCCCTGCATTACGTACCGGTGCTGTACCAGACTTCGGCACTGCTGCTGATCGCTTATGCGCTACTGTTTTTGCCATTGGCGCAGGCACCGATTCGCACGGCGCTGAACAAGGCCGCGCCGCAACTGGAAGAGGCGGCACGCACGCTGGGGGCATCGTCTTTCAGTGCGTTTTGCCGGGTGACGCTGCCGATCATCTTTCCAGCACTGGGCGCAGCGTTTGCGCTGGTGTTTCTGGATGCGATGAAGGAGCTGACGGCGACGCTGCTGTTGAGTCCGACCGGGCTCAATACGCTGGCGACGGAGGTTTGGGCGCATACCGCGAACGTGGAGTTCGCGGCAGCGGCGCCTTATGCGGCGTTGTTGATTCTGGTGTCGGGGCTGCCGGTTTATTTACTGACAACACGGATGTATTTGAGCCGATAAGATCGCCATCGCGAGCAGGCTCACCCCCACATTTGATCTGAGGTGGTCACAAATTCTGTGCCCACCCACAATCCCGTGGGAGCGCGCCTGCTCGCGATGACGTCAGCTCAACCAATACAAATCTTACGCCCTGAACTGCCCCAGGCTCGCCTTCAGCTGCGCCGCCAACCCATCCAGCACCTTGCCGCTGGCCGTGGTTTCCACCACCGCCTGAGCCGCTTTCTCAGCCTGTGCATGAATCGTCTCAACCCGACCCCGCACCGCTTGTGCACCTTGCGCCTGATGCGCCGCTGCCTGGGTCGCCAGACCAATCGCCGCATGCACCTGCTCGACCGATGCCTGCACCGATTGCTGCAACCGTGCGCTGTCACGCAATACCAGCAAACCTTCATTGGCCTGACGCCCGGCCTGGCCGATCGCTGCCACCGCTTCACGCGCACCTTGCTGCAAGGCCACGATGTGCGCCTGGATGTCGCCGGTGGAGCTTTGGGTCTTGCTCGCCAACGCCCGGACTTCGTCCGCCACCACCGCAAAGCCGCGACCGGTTTCGCCGGCACGCGCCGCTTCGATGGCGGCGTTCAGTGCCAGAAGGTTGGTTTGCTCGGCGATCCCGTGAATCACCGTCAGCACCACTTCAATCTGCTCGCTCTGCTGCGCCAGACGCTCGATGACTTTCGCGCCGGTATCGACCTGCCCGGCCAACGCCTCGATCAGGCTACCGACCTTCGCCGAAGTTCGAGTGTTCTCATCGGTGGCCGAACGAATATCCACCACTTGCTGCAACGCAGCCTGCATGGCGTTGCTTTCCGATTGGGCTTCATCGGCCATCTGCGACAACGCGCGCAGGCTCTCAGCCACTTCATCACGCTGCATGCCCGCCGCCGCATCAGCTCCGGCATTGCGCAGGGTCATGGCGCCGATTTCCACACCGGTACGCTGGGCCACATCGCCCGCTTCGCGCACGATCGGCTGCAACTTATCCACAAAGCGGTTGACCGCCGCGGCCATATCGCCGATTTCATCTTTGCTATTGATCTGCACGCGCTTGGTCAGGTCGCCCTCACCCGCCGCCAGGTCATCCATGGCGGCGATGAGCATTTTCAAGCGATTGACCACACGACGGCCCAGCACCACCGCGAGCAACAGCAGCACACCGCAACCGACCAGCGCCAGGAACATCCCGATGCGCCAGCGCAATGTCGACGCCGCTTCCTGCACGGTGCTGGTGGTGTTGGCTTTCATTTCAGAGGCCGTAGCCTGCGCAGACGTCAGACGCGCACGCATCGCCGTGGCGCTGTCGGCGGCCGCGCCTTTGAGGCTGTCGCCAACCAGTTGATCTCCGCTAGCGATCAGCGCCGCAAAACGTTTATCCAGGGCCGCCAGATCAGTTTCCACCGAGGCGGTCGAGACACCCATCAAGACCTTGCCGATTTCCACACCATTGGGGTTGATCGATGCTTCGAGGTAGTAGACCGACGGATCGTTCTTCGCCGCGTCCAGCACTTTGTCCAGCGCACGCTCGCCCTGGCCTTTCTCCAGCAGCGCCTTGTTGATCGGATTTTCGCGGTTGAGGTAGCGCGTCAGGTGTTGACCCGTCGCGTCGTCATACACCACGAACAACACGTTGGGATTGCGCTGGGCTCGACGGGCAAATTCGGACAGGGTTGGAACGTCGCTGTCCCACATGGCGCGCGGAGCGACCGAGGCCAGCAGTTGCGCCATGTCGTTGGCCGAATCCTTGAGATCCTTTTCCAACGTCGCACGCAATTGCACCTGCTCGTCTTTCAATCGCGTAGACAAGCCGGCAGTGAGTCGCTGACGGGTGCTGGTAGAGAGGTTGTCCAGGCTCGACGTGACTTCACGCCCCGCCTGCTCAAGCTCTCCAGACAGTTTTTGGCTGTCGACACCCAGACGCACACCAAGATCAGCCTCAAGCGCAGTCACCGTGCTCCGAGTCAGAGCAACAGCCACCAGCACCTGCACCAAAAGGGCGATACCAAGGGTAACGAACACAGGCCGCAACAAACGGCTTTGTAACAATGAGAGAACGGCCGACACTTGGAATCCCTCTGCTTTGGCGCCATTAAATTGATGGCGCACTGGAAGCGATGCTTTTATTCAACATCACAGCAAAGGTCATGCCGTCCGGCAGGTATAAACGACAAAGGGCCCAATCAAGGGCCCTTTGCTTTCTACATCAACAACTTATTAAGCGAACGGGTGACGCAAAACGATGGTTTCGTTGCGGTCCGGGCCCGTCGAAATAATGTCAATCGGCGCACCGACCAACTCTTCGACGCGCTTGATGTAGTTGCGAGCAGCTTGCGGCAGCTCTTCCAGCGTCTTGGCACCGACGGTGGATTCGGTCCAGCCTGGCATCTCTTCGTACACCGGCTCCAGGCCTATGTAGCTGTCGGCGTCAGTCGGCGCGTCGATCACTGCACCATCCTGGTTCTTGTAGCCAACACAGATGTTGATGGTTTCCAGACCGTCCAGAACGTCCAGCTTGGTCAGGCACAGGCCCGAGATGCTGTTGACGTCGATAGCGCGACGCAGGATGACGGCATCGAACCAGCCGCAACGACGGGCACGGCCGGTGGTAGCGCCGAACTCGTGGCCACGCTTGGCCAGGAATGCACCCACGTCGTCGAACAGCTCAGTCGGAAACGGACCCGAACCCACGCGAGTGGTGTACGCCTTGGTGATGCCCAGGATGTAATCCAGGTACATCGGACCAAAACCCGAACCGGTAGCGATGCCGCCCGCGGTGGTGTTGGAGCTGGTGACGTACGGGTAGGTACCGTGGTCGATGTCCAGCAGGGAGCCTTGGGCGCCTTCGAACATGATGTCTTTGCCAGCGCGACGCAACTCGTGCAGCTCGGCGGTGACGTCGAGCATCATCGGCTTCAGCAGCTCGGCGTATTCCATGCACTCGTCGAGTGTTTTCTGGAAGTCGATCGCAGGCTCTTTGTAGTAATTGACCAGGACGAAGTTGTGGTAATCCAGCAACTCACCCAGCTTGGCGGCGAAACGCTCACGGTGGAACAGGTCACCGATGCGCAGACCGCGACGTGCAACCTTGTCTTCATAAGCCGGGCCGATGCCGCGACCGGTGGTACCGATCTTCAGCTCGCCACGGGCCTTTTCACGGGCCTGGTCCAGCGCGACGTGGTAGGACAGGATCAGCGGGCAGGACGGGCTGATACGCAGGCGCTCACGCACCGGTACGCCTTTCTCTTCCAGCTTGATGATTTCCCGCAGCAGAGCGTCGGGTGCAACCACCACGCCGTTGCCGATCAGGCACTGCACGCCTTCGCGCAACACGCCCGACGGAATCAGGTGCAAGACGGTTTTTTCGCCGTCGATCACCAGGGTGTGACCCGCGTTGTGGCCACCCTGGTAGCGCACTACGGCGGCAGCATGTTCGGTCAGCAGATCAACGATCTTGCCTTTGCCCTCATCACCCCATTGGGTGCCCAGGACTACGACATTCTTACCCATAACACTTGTCCTCATTCGCGCAAACTTGGTGCCGGCCGCAGCCGACAGGAAAACTCAAGAAGCCAGTGGCGATACTTGCCAAAGCCCGTTCTGCTGAATCAATTGCCGGTCGCAGTCCGCTTCACGGGCGGCGGCCAAAGGTTGTCCAGGCAACGCCTGAACGACACGCTGACCCTCACTGCGCAACTGACAAACCTGCTGCCAGAGTGCCGCATCCGTACTGTCAGGCATCCAGATACCGCCAGACGGTAGCTTGATCTCAGCACGCCCCAGGGTCACCAGGGTTTTCAAATCGGTGGAGAAGCCGGTTGCCGGACGAGCGCGACCGAAGTCGGCGCCGATGTCGTCGTAACGACCGCCCTGGGCAATGGACTGGCCAACACCCGGTACGAACACCGCGAACACCACACCGGTGTGGTAGTGATAGCCGCGCAACTCGCCCAGGTCGAAATAAAGCGGTAACTCCGGGAAACGCGTGGACAGACGCTCGGCAATCGCCAGCAAATCGTCCAGCGCCGCCAGAACCGGCGCTGGCGCATGCGCCAGACGCTCGCGAGCAGCGCTCAATACTTCACGGCCGCCACACAGATCGACCAACGCGCGCAACATGCCCGACAGATCGGCAGGCAAGCCTTCGGTCAAGGTAATGACCTCGTCGATGGCCTTGCGTTGCAACGCATCGAACAACTGCTGCTCAACTTCGCCAGACAGACCGGCCGCACGGGCCAGGCCGCGGTAGATGCCGACATGACCGAGGTCCATGTGCACATCCGGCACATCGGCCAGTTGCAGCATGGCCAGCATCAGGCTGATGACTTCCACGTCGCTGCTCGGGCTGGCATCGCCATACAACTCGGCGCCCAGCTGGATCGGGCTGCGTGAGGACGACAGGGCGCGCGGCTGGGCATGCAGCACGCTGCCGGCATAGCACAGGCGGCTCGGGCCTTCACGGCGCAGGGTGTGCGCATCGATGCGCGCCACTTGCGGCGTGATGTCGGCACGGAACCCCATCTGCCGGCCCGATTGCGGGTCGATGACCTTGAAGGTCCGCAGATCGAGGTCCGAGCCCGCGCCGGTCAGCAGGGATTCCAGGTACTCGATATGGGGAGTCACGACAAACTCGTAACCCCAGCTCTGGAACAGATCCAACACCTGACGACGCGCGACTTCAATGCGCGCCGCCTCTGGTGGCAGTACTTCTTCGATGCCATCTGGCAGCAGCCAGCGGTCTACCGTTGCCATTACGCCATTCCCCTATGATCCGGGCGGCCAGCCGTTGGGCGAGCCTTGAGTGAAGCAGAAAATGGTCGGCGCATGTGCAAACCACGCGCATAAACAACGTGGCGAAAAGCCTGAAACCGGCTTCGCCAACCACTTTCCTCGAAAAACCTGTCGAGTCATTCAACTCGGGCGCCCGCTAAAAACAGCAATCAAACGTGCAGACGCAAAAAAGCCGGGAATTTCCCGGCTGCCGCATCATACACACGTTTTCCCAAAGGATCACCCCGCCCGAGGCTTTAGCCGCCAGGCGGGGGATGATTCAGGTCAACGTCGTATCAAGGCTTGGCTTTTTCCAGGTAACGGAAGAAGTCGCTGCTTGGGTCCAGGACCATGACGTCGGATTTGTTCGCGAAGCTTTCACGGTAGGCGCGCAGGCTACGGTAGAAACCGTAGAACTCCTGATCCTGGCCGTAGGCCTTGGAGTAGATCGCAGCGGCCTGGGCATCACCATCACCGCGAACCTCTTCAGATTCACGATAGGCTTCAGCCAGCAGCACACGGCGTTGACGATCGGCGTCGGCACGAATGCCTTCTGCAAGCTCGTTACCCTTGGCGCGGTGCTCGCGAGCTTCACGCTCACGCTCGGAGCTCATACGCTCGAACACACTGCGGTTTACTTCTTTCGGCAGATCGATGGCCTTGACCCGGACATCGACAACTTCGATACCCAGCTCTTTTTCCGCCATCTTGTTCAGTGAGGCAGTGATGTCGGACATCAGCGCATCACGCTCACCGGACACCACTTCGTGCAGCGTACGCTTACCGAACTGGTCACGCAGGCCCGACTCCAGACGACGGGAAAGACGCTCATCGGCAATCTGCTTGAGGCCGGAAGTCGCGGTGTAGAAGCGCTCGGCATCTTTCACGCGCCACTTGGCGTAGGCATCGACCATCACGGCTTTCTTTTCCAGCGTCAGGAAGCGTTGCGTCGGTGCATCCAGCGTCATCAGGCGTGCGTCGAATTTGCGCACCTGGTTAACGTAAGGCACTTTCACATGCAGGCCCGGCTGAACATCGGCCTGGACCACCCGACCGAACTGCAGCAGCACCGCACGCTCGGTCTGAGCCACGATGTAGAAGCAGTTCCAGGCAGCGATGGCCACGACGACGCCGACAATAAGGGCGATCAGCGATTTATTGCTCATCAGCGACTCTCCCTGGTACGTGCTTGCTGTTGCTGCAGATCAGCTGCCGCACGCGCATTCGCTTCATTGCTGGTGGCTGCCGCACCGGTCACCGGAGTGCTGGTGTTGCGACCACTTTCGACCATCTTGTCCAGCGGCAAGTACAGCAGATTGCTCTGGCCATTCTTGTTGCCGGTCACGAGGACCTTGCTGGTATTGGTGAAGACTTCCTGCATGGTGTCCAGGTACAGACGCTCGCGGGTGACTTCAGGGGCCTTGCGGTACTCGCTCACCAGTTTGGTGAAGCGATCAGCCTCACCCTTGGCGCGCGAGACAGTTTCGTCACGGTAGCCGTTGGCATCTTCGAGGATACGCTGGGCCTGACCACGGGCTTCCGGCACGACGCCGTTGGCGTAGGTTTCAGCCTGGTTGCGCGAACGCTGCTCGTCTTCACGGGCACGGATCACGTCATCGAAGGCTTCCTGTACTTCGCGCGGTGCCGCTGCGCTCTGTACGTTCACCTGAGTGATGGTGATACCGGTGCGATAGGTATCCATGAAGCGTTGCAGACGCTCCTTGATTTCGCTGGCCATCAACTCACGACCTTCGGTCAGCACCTGGTCCATCGCGGTGGAACCCACCACATGGCGCAAGGCACTTTCGGTCGCGTGCTGCAGGCTGATTTCCGGCGCATCGACGTTCAGCACGAAGTCCTGCAGGTTGCTGATCTTGTACTGCACGGTCAGCGGCACTTCGACGATGTTCTCGTCTTCAGTGAGCATTTGACCCTGCTTGGTATAGGCACGCTCACGCGTGACGTTTTCCAGGTACTTGCGATCGATCGGCGGGAAGTAGATGTTCAGGCCCGGGCCGACGGTTTCGTAGTACTTGCCGAAGCGCAGCACCACGGCTTGCTCCTGCTCGTCGACTACGTAGACCGCGCTGTACAGCCATACGGCCGCCAACACGACCAGGCCGATGCCGAGCAGGCCGCCAAAGCCGCCACTCTTGCCCGAACCACCGCCGTCATCACCGCGTTTCTTACCACCACCGAACAACCCGTTCAGGCTTTCCTGCAGCTTTCGGAAGGCCTCGTCGAGATCCGGTGGTCCCTTGCGGTCGCCGTTATTGCGGCGCTTGCCACCCCAAGGATCCTGATTATTCGAGTTGCCACCCGGCTCATTCCAAGCCATAGCGCTCTCCATCTGATAAAGCAAAGACGCACCCACGGCGCGCCGACCAATGCTACAGAATGCCTGTCACCGCGGCACAACCGCTTTTTCAGGCTTTTATTGCAAAGTGTGTTGTTCGATGAATTCCATCGGTTGCAGACCTTCGCGACTCACCAGTCGATTCAACTCAACCCGTGGCAAGCGAACGGCCAGCAGGCTGATGCCTTCTTCGTCGTGTTCTTCTTTCTGCACCGCACCGAGTTCGAAAAACTGCGCACGCAGTCGAGCAAAACGTTGCGGCAAGCGCAAGGTGCCAACAAACAAATCACCGCCCAGCAACTCGGCAATGGCTTGCTCAAGCAATTCCAGACCACTGCCATCACGCGCCGACAGCCAGACCCGTTGGGGCTTGCCGTTTTCGTCGCGCTGGATTTGTGGCTCAACGCCTTCAAGCAAATCGAGTTTGTTATAGACCTCGAGGATCGGCAAGTCCTGGGCACCGATCTCGCCCAGCACCACCATCACCTGCTCGATCTGCAACATGCGATCCGGTTCGGCCGCATCGATCACGTGCAACAGCAGGTCTGAGTTGCTCGACTCTTCGAGCGTAGACCGAAATGCCTCAACCAGTTTGTGAGGCAAGTGGCGTATGAAACCCACCGTATCGGCCAGGACAATCGGCCCCAGGTCGTCGAGCTCCAGACGGCGCAAGGTCGGGTCCAGCGTGGCAAACAACTGGTCAGCCGCGTACACGTCGGATTTCGTCACGTTATTGAAGAGCGTGGATTTGCCGGCGTTGGTATAGCCCACAAGGGACACGGTAGGAATATCCGCACGCGAACGGCCGCGTCGCGACTGCTCGCGCTGACTGCGCACTTTTTCCAGTCGGCCCTTGATCTGTCGCAGGCGTACCCGCAGCAAACGGCGGTCGGTTTCCAGCTGGGTCTCACCCGGGCCACGCATGCCGATACCGCCACCTTGACGCTCAAGGTGAGTCCAGCCACGAACCAGCCGGGTGCTCATGTGGTCAAGCTGGGCCAGTTCTACCTGGAGCTTGCCTTCATGGGTACGGGCGCGCTGGGCGAAAATATCGAGAATCAGACCCGTGCGGTCGATCACGCGACACTCGAAAACACGTTCGAGGTTACGTTCCTGACTGGGCGTGAGGATGTGATTGAAGATCACCAGATCTGCCTTCTCGGCATGGACCAGGTCGCGAAGTTCCTCGACCTTGCCGCTGCCAATCAGGAATTTGGCGGTTGGCCGATGACGCGGCACGTTAAAAAACGCAACGGTCTCGGCGCCAGCCGAATTAGCCAACTCCTGAAACTCCTGCGGATCTTCGCGCGCCTCAGGGTCCTGTCCATCCAAGTGAACGAGGATCACTCGCTCACCACCACCGTGGCGCTCAAAGAACAAAGGAGACTCCTATCAGGCGTTACCTGGCTCAGCGTCACCTGCTTCGGATTCGGTTGCGCTAGGCAGACGAATTGGACGAACCGGCACCACTGTAGAGATAGCGTGTTTGTAAACCATCTGGCTGACGGTGTTTTTCAGCAGGATAACGAACTGGTCGAAAGACTCGATCGTGCCTTGCAGTTTGATCCCGTTCACCAGGTAGATGGACACCCCAACTTTCTCTTTACGTAAAGTATTCAAGTAAGGGTCTTGTAGCGAATGCCCTTTTGACATGTGCCGCACTCCTTTAAGGATTCAATATAAAAAATAGGTAAACAGATGGCTTGTGGCCGTCACACCCCCAAGGATAGACGGCAATTGCAAGGACTCAGCTCAATATGGAGATGGTCCCCAGGTATTTCAAGGCGCGCGGCAGATTGTCGCAATCCAGGCTGTCCAACCAGTGTAAATCAGCCCAGCTGCGCAGCCAGGTGAACTGACGCTTTGCCAATTGGCGCGTGGCAATGATTCCACGCTCCTGCATCTCGGCTTGGGTCAGCTTGCCATCCAGGTAGTCCCAGACTTGTCGGTAGCCTACCGCACGTATAGACGGCAACCCGGAATGCAGGTCACTTCGCTTACGCAGGGCTACGACCTCGTCAATGAATCCCTGTTCCAACATAACTGTGAATCTTTGTTTAATTCGCTCGTGCAATACCTGGCGATTTGCCGGAGCAATGGCCAAGTTCGCGACAGTATAGGGCAATTGTTGCAGTCCCGAAGCGGCTGCTTCAGTACTTTGCGCACTTTGTCTCAGCCGCAGCTCGGTCATGCTCTGACCGCTGACGCGATAAACTTCCAGCGCTCGACTGAGTCGCTGCGGATCGTTCGGATGAATTCGCGCCGCCGAAACCGGATCTACGAGCGCCAATTGTTCGTGCAGGGCTTGCCAGCCAAGGCGTGCAGCCTCTTCTTCGATCTGCGCACGAACCTCGGGATCCGCCGCCGGCATTTCTGCCAGTCCTTCGACCAAAGCCTTGTAGTAGAGCATCGTGCCGCCTACAAGCAGCGGAATTTTGCCTCGCGAAGTGATCTCGGCCATCGCCTCCAGCGCATCACGGCGAAAATCCGCCGCCGAATAGCTCTCGGCCGGATCAAGAATATCGATCAAACGGTGCGGAAACTCGGCCAGAATCTCTTTCGAAGGCTTGGCGGTGCCGATGTCCATGCCGCGGTAGACCAGCGCCGAATCGACACTGATCAGCTCGCAAGGCAGCACTTTGGTCAGTTCGATGGCCAGATCAGTCTTGCCCGCTGCGGTCGGGCCCATCAGGAAAATCGCAGGTGGCAGCTGGCTCATCAACGACCGCGCAAGAACAGTTTGTCCAGATCGTCCAGGCCCAATTGGGTCCAGGTCGGTCGGCCATGGTTGCATTGACCGCTGCGCTCGGTGTTTTCCATGTCCCGCAGCAGACCGTTCATTTCCGGCAGCGCCAGACGCCGGTTTGCCCGAATCGCGCCGTGGCAGGCCATGGTGCCAAGCAGTTCGTTGAGGTGCGCCTGGATACGGTCGCTGGTGCCGTATTCCATCAGATCGGCCAACACATCACTCACCAATCGATTCGCTTCAGCTTGCTTGAGCAAGGCTGGAATCTGCCGGATCGCCAGTGTTTCCGGGCCGAGGCGCTGCAGTTCAAAGCCGAGACGCTGGAACCACGCGACGTTTTCTTCGGCGCAATCGCCTTCGCGCTCGCTAACCGCCAACGATTCCGGCACCAACAGCGGCTGGCCGCTCAGGCCTTCGCTGGCCATCGCGATTTTCAGGCGCTCGTACATGATCCGTTCGTGGGCGGCGTGCATGTCCACCAGCACTAGGCCTTGGGCGTTTTCCGAGAGAATGTAGATACCCTTGAGCTGCGCCAATGCATAGCCCAATGGAGGAATATCATCCTGACCGGCCGGGAGCGCGACGGCATTTGCCTCTGGCAAAGGTGCAAAAAACTCCCGGTACGCCGCCTGGGCTTCAGCCGCTGGCACGCCGGACTGAGGACGCGGCGTGTATTGATATTGATAACCGGCGCCAGCGCCTGAGCCTGCCGGCGTATTGAACGACGGCTGCGCCTGAGGTTGCTCCAGCAGGGCATTGGCCGCCAGGCGCATTTCGCCCTGGGGACCGAATTCACCGGCGTCTATGCCGGTCGGCCGAACGATCGCCGTCGCCACCGGCGCAGCCAGATGATCATCCGGTCGCACATCGCCCAAGGCGCGGTGCAAGGTGCCGTAGAGAAAGTCGTGGACCATACGCCCGTCACGGAAGCGCACTTCGTGTTTGGTCGGGTGCACGTTGACGTCGACACCGGCCGGATCGACCTCGAAAAACAGTACGAACGTCGGGTGCCGACCATTGAACAGCACGTCGCGATACGCCTGGCGCACCGCGTGGGCCACCAGTTTGTCGCGCACGGCACGGCCGTTCACAAAAAAATATTGCAAGTCCGCCTGGCTGCGGTTGAACGTCGGCAACCCGACCCAACCCCACAAATGCAGGCCATTGCGTTCGATTTCGATCGGCAGCGCCTGTTCCAGGAAACCTGAACCGCAAATCGCTGCCACTCGCCGCGCACGGGCCGCGTCGTCATGGGCTTCGTGCAGGCTGAGGATGGTTTTGCCGTTGTGACGCAAATGAAACGCCACGTCGAAACGCGCCAGCGCCAGACGCTTGATCACTTCTTGCAGGTGATCGAATTCGGTTTTTTCAGTCTTGAGGAATTTGCGCCGCGCCGGGGTGTTGAAGAACAGATCGCGCACTTCAACCGAGGTGCCCACCGGGTGGGCAGCGGGTTGAACCCGGGGCGCCATGTCCCGGCCTTCGGTCTCGACCTGCCAGGCCTGGTCGGCATCCTTGGTCCGGGACGTCAGGGTCAGACGCGCCACGGAGCTGATCGAGGCGAGGGCTTCACCGCGAAACCCGAGACTCATGACCTGCTCGAGGTCTTCCAGGTTGCGAATCTTGCTGGTGGCATGTCGCGCCAGGGCCAGCGGCAGGTCATCGGCCGAAATGCCGCTGCCGTCATCGCGCACCCGCAACAGCTTGACGCCGCCCTGCTCCACATCGACGTCGATGCGTTTGGCGCCGGAGTCGAGGCTGTTCTCCAGCAACTCCTTGATCACCGAGGCCGGGCGTTCAACCACCTCACCGGCGGCAATCTGGTTCGCCAGTCGCGGGCTGAGCAGCTCGATGCGAGCCGCATGGGTCAACACCTGATTCATTCTTTGGACGCCAGTTCTGTGCCGGGAATGGTCAGGGTCTGACCGATTTTCAGCTCGTCGCTTTTCAGGTTATTGGCGCTGCGTAATGTGGCCGGAGACACTTGGTAACGCACGGCAATCATCGCCAGCGTCTCACCCGGGTTTACCCGGTGGTCACGTGGGCCTTGAGCGATCTTGCCGGAATCACGCAGCCAGGCGATGTAGGTGCCCGGCGGCGGGTTCTGCTGGAAGAACTGGCGCACGCCACTGCTGATCGAACGCGCCAGCGCCTGCTGGTGGTTCGCGGCAGCCAGTTTGGACGCTTCGTTGGCGTTGGAGATGAACCCGGTTTCGACCAGGATCGACGGGATGTCCGGCGACTTCAATACCATGAACCCGGCCTGCTCCACGCGCTGTTTGTGCAGCGGCGTGACGCGACCGATGTTGCTCAAGACTTTTTGACCTACGTTCAGGCTGGACGTCAGGGAAGCCGTCATCGACAGATCGAGGAGCACGCCCGCGAGCATGCGGTCCTTGTCGTCGAGGCTGACGTTGCCGGCACCGCCGATCAAGTCGGAACGGTTTTCGCTATCGGCCAGCCAACGGGCCGTCTCCGAGGTGGCGCCGCGATCAGACAGGGCAAACACCGACGCACCGAACGCCGCAGCCGAAGGGGCGGCATCGGCGTGGATCGAGACGAACAGGTCGGCGCCTTTCTTGCGGGCGATTTCGGTACGGCCGCGCAATGGAATGAAGTAGTCGCCGGTACGGGTCAGTTCGGCGCGGAAGCCTTTCATGCCGTTGACCTGGCGTTGCAGTTCGCGGGCGATGGCCAGCACCACGTCTTTTTCACGCTGACCGCGAGACCCCGAGGCACCCGGGTCTTCGCCGCCGTGGCCGGCGTCGATCACCACGATGATGTCACGTTTGCCGGCAGGCGCAGGCGGCAGCTTCACCGGAGGCTCTACCGGCGTGACCGGCACCGGCGCCACCGTCGCGACATTGGTCGGCGCCGGTATTGGCGCGGCATCGGCGGCGTTATCGAACAGGTCGACCACCAATCGATTGCCGTACTGGGCATTTGGCGCCAGGGTGAAGCTTTTTGGCGTAACAGCTTTTTTCAGGTCGATGACCACCCGCAAATCGGTCGGCGTGCGTTGGGCCGAGCGCATGGCGGTAATCGGGGTGTTCGAGGTGTTGACGTTCAGCGGCGAGCCAAGGGAGGCGCCATTGATGTCGATCACCAGCCGATCCGGGGAGGTCAGGGTGAAAACGCTGTGTTGCACCGGCCCGGTCAGGTCGAACACCAACCGTGTGTTATCCGGCGCCCGCCACAGGCGAACGCTGTTGACCTTAGTCTCGGCCACAGCGTCGACGGTCACCGCCAAAAACAACATCCCTACGGCAGCTACCATCGCGCGAAAGCGCATACCTGACCCCATCATTTAATTGGATTCCAATGCCAAAGCGGCACACCACGACTCGCCGCGCGAGCCCTGGGACAAAATTTTCAGCGAACGCCCGCTGTCTTGCGGGCTAATGGTAATGGTCAGGTCGGGCTTTGGCAAAAAGCCTGCACCCTTCTGGGGCCATTCGATCAGGCACAGCGCGTCGTCTTCGAAGTAGTCGCGGATACCGAGGTACTCCAGTTCTTCCGGATCAACCAGTCGATAGAGGTCGAAATGGAAGGCCCGGATGTCGCCGATTTCGTAAGGCTCGACCAGGGTGAACGTCGGACTTTTTACCGCCCCCACATGCCCCAGGCCACGGATAATGCCCCGTGACAGCGTGGTTTTCCCCGCCCCCAGATCGCCTTCCAGAAAAATCAGACCGTGCCCTTGGGTGGTTTGTGCGATGCGTGCGCCAAATGCGGTCATCGCCTCTTCATCGGCCAGGTACAGGGTTACTTCAGACACGGTGCTTGCTCCTCCAACAACTGACGAATGGCTGGGATCAGATCACTGGCCGCCAGCCCGCGGCCCGATTTACCTTGTTGCTCGCCGGCATTGGCGTGCAGCCAGACCGCCAGACAAGCAGCGTTGAACGCGTCCATGCCCTGGGCCAGCAACGCGCCGACCAGACCGGCCAGCACATCACCCAAACCCGCGGTGGCCATGGCCGGATGCCCTTGATGAGACAACGCCAGGCGCCCATCGGGGCTGGCGATCAGACTGCCGGCGCCTTTAAGAATCACAACAGCTGTATATTTTTTGCTCAATGCATGAGCTGCCGCCGGGCGATCAGCCTGGACTTCGGCGGTGCTGATCCCCAGCAACCGCGCCGCTTCACCTGGATGCGGCGTGATCACGCAGTCCTTGGGCAAGCTCACATGGTTTGAAGCCAGCAAATTCAACGCATCGGCATCCCAGACTTGCGGCAACGGCGCGTTGGCCGCCGCCGACAAAAGACTGCGCCCCCAGGCAGCCTGACCCAGGCCCGGGCCGACCACCAACACGGAAACCTTTTGCAGCAGTTCCATCAGTTGATTGGCCGAGGAAGTGCCCAACACCATCGCTTCAGGAATTCTCGCCAACGCTGCTGGCACATGTTCACTGCGTGTGGCCACGGACACCATGCCCGCACCACTGCGCAATGCGCTCTGCGCGCTCAGTAGAATGGCACCGCCGAAGCCACGATCACCGCCGATCAGCAAGACGTGACCGAATTTGCCTTTATGGGCGGTTGGCGCGCGGCCTGCCAGACGCGGCAAATTACCGGCTGTCAGGCGCCGTGCATCAATGTCGACCCCGTTAAACGACTCGGCGCTGGCTTGCAGATCGTTGAACACCAGCTCGCCGACCACATCCGCCGCGTCACCCGTGAACAATCCCACCTTCAAGGCAATGTAGGTCACGGTCAGATCAGCTCGGACAGCCGTGCCCAATATGCGCCCCGTATCGGCGCACAAACCCGAAGGGATATCCACCGCCGCCACCGGCAGTCCACTGGCGTTGATTGCGGTGATCGCGCTGGCGAAGGGCTCTCGCACTTCGCCGGTCAAACCGGTACCGAGCAAGGCGTCGAGCACAACTCCACGCAATTCCGACTGCGCAGTGAAGGCTTGAACCGCAATGCCCTCGGACACCGCCTCGGCATGGGCCAGCGCCGCGTCCCCCTGCAAACGCTGGGGATCGCCAGCCGCCAAGACCCGGACATGCCAACCGGCACGTCGCGCCAGCACCGCCACCAGATAACCGTCACCGGCGTTATTGCCGCGACCGGCCACGACGGTCAATTCATTCGCCGACGGCCACTGACGGACGAGTCCACGCCAGGTCGCTCGCGCTGCACGCTGCATCAATTCGAAGCCCGGCGTGCCGGCCGCGATCAGATTCGCATCAAGGGCTCGCACGTGCGCGGCGCTGTACAGCGCGTCGGGTAAATCATCTTTAGTGTGCGGCATGCGTCTTCGGGCTCCGATGTCTGGCAGAATTATACGCACCTCAGCTCCGGTTTCTCTCGCCTCATGCCCGCTATTACTACAGACCTGCCCGCCCTCGCCCAATCCATCAAGGACTGGGGCCGCGAGCTTGGCTTTCAGCAAGTCGGCATCAGCGGCCTCGACCTGGCCGAGCATGAGCAGCACCTGGAGCGCTGGCTGGCGGCCGGCTACCACGGCGAAATGGATTACATGGGCGCCCACGGCAGCAAACGCTCGCATCCCGAAGAGCTTGTCCCCGGTACGTTGCGCGTAGTTTCCCTGCGCATGGACTACCTGCCCGGCGATACCCAAATGGCGCAATTGCTGGCCCAACCGGAAAAAGCCTACGTATCGCGTTATGCCTTGGGCCGCGATTACCACAAATTGATCCGTAAACGTGTGCAACAACTGGCAGAAAAAATTCAGGCGGTCATCGGGCCGTTCGGCTACCGCGCCTTCGTCGACAGCGCGCCGGTGCTGGAAAAGGCCATTGCAGAAAAGGCCGGCTTGGGTTGGATCGGCAAAAACACCCTGGTGTTGAATCGCAAGGCCGGCAGTTACTTCTTCCTCAGCGAACTCTTTGTCGATCTGCCGCTGCCAGTCGATTCACCGCACAGCACCGAACATTGCGGACGCTGCACTGCGTGCCTGGACATTTGCCCGACCAACGCCTTCGTCGGCCCCTATGTGCTGGACGCCCGGCGCTGCATTTCTTACCTGACCATCGAACTGAAAAGCGCGATCCCCGAAGATTTGCGCCCGTTGATCGGCAACCGGGTGTTCGGTTGCGATGACTGCCAGATCGTCTGCCCGTGGAACCGCTTCGCCCGCCCGTCCGGCGAAAGCGACTTCAAGCCACGGCATAACCTGGACAACGCCGAACTGGCTGAACTGTTCATGTGGGATGAGGACAGGTTCCTCAGCAGCACCGAAGGCTCACCATTGCGCCGTGCCGGTTACGAGCGTTGGTTGCGTAACCTCGCCGTGGGGCTAGGGAACGCACCCTCGAGCATTCCGGTGCTGGAAGCGTTGAAAGCGCGGCGCGACTATCCGTCGGAGCTGGTGCGGGAACACGTCGAGTGGGCGCTGAAACAACACGCCGAGCGTCAGGCTTCGTCGTTATAAACGAATTTCGGCATTTCCCAGTGGAAACGAATCGCCAGCAACCGCAACAGGAAACCGCCAAACAACGTGATCAAAATCGCCTGTTCGCCGGGTAATTGCAGGTAGATGCACAGCATGTAGCACCACGCCGCAGCGAACGAGACGCTGGCGTAGAGTTCGCGGCGGAAGATCAGCGGGATGTCGTTGCAGAAGATGTCGCGCAGGATGCCGCCGAACACCCCGGTGATCACGCCGCTGACCGAGGCCACCAGCATGCCGTGACCCATTTCCAGGGCGGTCATGCAGCCGATCAGGGTGAATGCCACCAGCCCCACGGCGTCGAGCACCAGAAACAGTGAGCGCAAGTGACGCATCCAGCGCGCAGCGAAAACCGTGAACATGGCTGCAATCGATGTCAGCACCAGGTATTCCGGGTGTTTAACCCACGTCAGCGGGTAGTGACCGAGCAGCACGTCGCGCACCGAACCGCCGCCCAACGCCGTAATGCAGGCGATCAGCACCACACCAAACCAGTCCATGCCGCGACGACCAGCGGACAGGGCACCGGTCATGGCTTCGGCGGTGATGGCGATCAGGTAGAGCATCAGCAACATGGTGGCGGTCCTTGCAGAAAGGCGCGCAGTCTAGCCATTTAGTCCCGGCACCAAAAGAGGGCAAGAGAACGCATTACACGCAACCTGTGGCGAGGGAGCTTGCTCCCGCTGGAGCGCGAAGCGCTCCCCGGCATTCTTCCAGTCACACCGCATTTGCAGGTTTTACGACTGCTTCGCAGCCGAGCGGGAGCAAGCTCCCTCGCCACAAAGGCCCGACACCCTTCAGAACTTGATGAAATGCTTGCGGTAGTGCTGCAACTCGGCGATGGATTCGCGGATGTCGTCCAGGGCCAGGTGGGTGCTGCCTTTCTTGAAGCTGTCGCGCACGTCCGGTGCCCAGCGTGCGGCCAGCTCTTTCAGGGTCGACACGTCGAGGTTGCGGTAGTGGAAGTAGCTTTCCAGGGATTTCATGTGGGTATAAAGGAAGCGACGGTCCTGGCAGATGCTGTTGCCACAGATCGGCGACTTGCCCTTTGGCACCCATTTCTCCAGAAAGGCAATGGTCTCGGCCTCGGCTTCGGCCATGCTGATGCGGCTGTCGCGCACCCGTTGGGTCAGGCCCGAGCCGCCGTGTTGACGGGTGTTCCACTCGTCCATGCCGGCGAGGATCTCGTCGCTGTGGTGAATGGCGATCACCGGCCCTTCGGCCAAGGTGTTCAGGTCACTGTCGGTGACAATGGTCGCCATTTCGATGATGACGTCGGTATCAGGGTTCAGACCGGTCATTTCCAGGTCGATCCAGATCAGATTCTGCGGGTTTTGCATGTGTCGGCTCCTAGGCAATGCTGCGCAGTTTAGCCTAGGGCGGCGCCCGGGCGTGCTAAACTCGCGGCCGTTTTACCTAATCGCTGCATTCTTGATACGGAACACCCATGGCCAAACGCCAACTCAATCGTCGTCAAAACTGGCGCATCGAAAAGATCCAAGGTGAACGCGCTGCCCGCGCCGCCAAACGCGAGTCCTCGGCTGTCGAGGCACTTGAGGGCGGCGACCTGGGTCCGGAACAGACGGGCCTGGTGATCGCGCACTTCGGTGTGCAGGTCGAAGTCGAAGCCCTTGAGGGCGAACTGGCCGGCGAAGTGTTCCGCTGCCATTTGCGCGCCAACCTGCCGGCGCTGGTGACCGGTGATCAGGTGGTCTGGCGTGCCGGCAACCAAGGCATCGGGGTAATCGTGGCGCAGCTGCCGCGTAAAACCGAACTTTGCCGTCCGGACAGCCGTGGCCAGCTCAAGCCCGTTGCGGCCAACGTCGATATGATCGTCATCGTCTTCGCCCCGCTGCCCGAGCCGCACGCGAACCTGATCGACCGTTACCTGGTCGCTGCTGAGCACGCCGGGATTCGTCCGCTGCTGCTGCTCAACAAGTTCGACCTGATCGACGAGCAGAACGCCCCGGCGCTGAATGCCTTGCTGGCGGTTTACCGCACGCTGGGTTACCCGGTGCTGGAGGTCTCGGCGCACCACGGCAACGGCATGGAACAGCTGCAAAAACAGCTGGACGGACGCATCAGCGTATTCGTCGGCCAGTCCGGCGTCGGCAAGTCCTCGCTGGTCAACAGCCTGCTGCCGGAAGTCGAAGCCCGTGTCGGCCCGCTGTCCGAGCTGTCCGGCCAGGGCACCCACACCACCACGACCGCGCGGTTGTTCCACTTTCCCGGTGGCGGTGAGTTGATCGACTCCCCGGGTATCCGCGAATTCGGTCTGGGCCACGTCAGCCGTGCCGACGTCGAAGCCGGTTTCATCGAGTTCAACGACTTGATCGGCACCTGCCGCTTCCGCGACTGCAAGCACGACCGCGAGCCGGGTTGCGCCCTGCTCAAAGCTCTCGAAGAAGGCCGCGTGCAGCAGCAGCGGATGAACAGCTATCGCTCGATCATCGCCAGCCTGCCCGAAACCAGCTACTAAACAGACAGTCCAGCCGCTCCGATGCACACGGGGCGGCGGATTGTTCGTTGCGCCCTGAAAATCCCCCGCCTTTTAAACGTCAGACAGCTCTGTAGGGCATTTGCGCGCCTGCTTGAAGGACCCGTCTCTTTAACCGCGCAGCCCTTGTTGCGGCCATCCAAGTGCATACATTCAAGCCCTCTTCGCATTCCGGCGATACCGAGGGACATCCATGCAAACCTATCATTTGTTCATCAGCCACTCGTGGAGTTATCCCCACGCCCACGACAACCTCGTGCGCCTGCTCAACGCCAAACCCGGCTTCACGTTCAAAAATTTTTCAGTGCCGACGGACAACCCGATCATCGGCGCCCAGACCGATAAACAACTGGAAGAAGCCATCGAGAACAAGATCAGGCCTTGCTCGGCGGTGCTGATCATGGCGGGTATGTATTCCACCTACAGCAAGTGGATCAACAAGGAAATCGAGATCGCCCGGCGCATGGGCAAGGTGATCATTGCGGTCAAACCCTTTGGTGCAGAGCGGATTTCTGCCGTAGTACGCCAGGCCGCACATGCTGAGTGTGCCTGGAACACCAACAGCATCATCAGTGCCATTCGCACTCACGCGGCGGGATGAGCCATGCGCAAGGGATTGTTCATCGGGATCAACCATTACGCCCACGTCTCCCCATTGAGCGGATGCAACAACGACGCGATGGCCATGGCCTCAGTGCTGGAGCGTCACGCCAACGGGCGACCGAATTTCAGCAGCAAGGTGCTGACCTCAGCCGAAGATGACCTTTCGCTGACGGCCATGAAGCAGCACATCCAAAGTCTGTTTTCCGGCGATTGTGATGTGGCGCTGCTGTATTTCGCCGGCCACGGCCAGTTCGATACCAGCATCGACGAAGGACTGCTGATTCCTCAGGACTTTGCACCGGGTGGCGATGGCATTCGTATCAGCGACATATTGAGTTGGGCGGACAACGCCCCTCACATCAAGAACAAAATCATCATCCTCGACTGCTGCCAGGCCGGCGCAGCCGCCGCGATGCGCGGGTTACGCGGCGGCAGTAGCGTCATCGGCGAAGGCATGACCATCCTCACCGCCTGCAAAAAAGACCAGGTTGCGCTCGAAGGACGCGGTCACGGCGTGTTTACCGATCTGCTGCTGCAAGCACTGCACGGCGGGGCCGCCAACGTACTGGGCAAGGTCACTCCCGGCAGCGTGTATTCGTTCGTCGACAATGCGCTGGGGGCGTGGGAACAACGGCCGGTGTTCAAGACCAACGTCTCGCAATTTGTCCCCTTGCGCGAGGTCACGCCACTGATCGCCGAAGAGACCCTGCGCAAACTCAAGGATTGGTTCCCGGAGCCCAGCCATGTCTTTGCGCTCGACCCCAGCTACGAACCCACCGAAACATCGTTTGACCCGGACCACGGCGAAGTCTTCGCCCAGCTGCAAAAGTGCAATCGCCACAGCCTGATCGAACCGGTGGACGCCGAGCACATGTACTACGCCGCCATCCATTCCACCGGCTGCCGCCTCACGGCCCTCGGCGCCTATTACCGCGAACTCGCGATCAAGGGACATTTCTGATGCCTGTATTTATTAGTTACCGCCACACCGACCGCGTCCAGGCGATGGCCATCAATGCGCGCCTGAAACTGGCGAATATCAAGACCTATCTCGATGTGCTGGACACAGAATCCCAGCAGACCGACGACATTACCGCCGTCATCACCCGCAACATTACCGAATGCACGCACTTGCTGGCGGTGGTCTCGCAGGAGACCGCCATGTCCTGGTGGGTGCCGTTCGAAATCGGTGAGGCGACCATCAGTGATCGCAGGATCTGCTCTTACAAGATCGGGGCCAGCGCGCTGCCGCTATACCTCGATAAATGGCCGAAGCTGAGTGGTGATACCGATCTCGACTTTTTTATCGATGCGTACCGCAAAGAGGCCATGCTGGAGCGCTCGACAGGAATAGAGTCCTTCAGTGAATCCGCTCGAGGTACCTACAAGAGTAATGCCGACCTGTTCCACGACCAGCTCAAAAACCGCATTCGTCGCGGTTACTGACAGGCACAAAAAAGCCGCTATTATCCCGCGGCTTTTTTTTGCTTCAGTGGAACTTCGCCTCGTCCTACCAAATCACCCCAGCAAAGATTTGGCTCAATCGAGTAGACGAATTGACACTTCAGATCGGAGTCATCCTCGTTTAACGATTGTGTTCCAAAAATGGAGAACTCAACTCACAGGAATGAATGCCTCAATCGAAAAACTTTTCATCATCCGAAATATGTTCCAGCACGACCACCCGTACAACAAATAAGACAAAACAACAAAGGCGCAAGCCGCCACTCTAAGTCGATCAGCGATTTTATCTTCCAAGCACTTATCCGGCTAGCCTAGTCCGTCGTGGTAAAAACTCTGGGAAAGATAAGTCGTGCCAGCTGCAATCCCTACGAGCAGCACCCCACCCCCAAGAAGAAACACCGTCAATCCAAGAAGCTCCAGCCCTTCTGGCTTTAAGCTTTTCCAAGCAGAACTGGCGAAAGCGAGCAGTGCCGCTGCTCCACCACCGCCGATCAAAAGACTTGTTTTTAAAGCAATCTGCCCACTGACAATCACAGAGCGAAACATCTCTTGTTCTGACTGATGAGCGTATTCATTGGCTTGCCTTTGAAAATCGATGTTTGCCTGCATCAACGGCGCTTGGCTTTCAATGTGCTGCTTTAGGGCTTCAAGGTAGGTTTCTAAGCTCTCGATAGTGACTTCTTGATGTCCACGATCTTTGGCCGATTGGACTTGAGCCGTAACAGCGTCAACCACTTGCGTAGAATTCATTCCGTATCTCCAATCATAAAATCGTGCATTCTGCCATCGTCGCTAAGCCAGAGGATTACTCTGCGCTACGAATAATAAAAGTCATACTCAAAAGGCATGCTCCACAAAAAAAGCCGCGATCATCTCGCGGCTTTCTGGTTTCAGGGGGCTGCTTTTTCCAGCCTCCAGCCCAACGCATCCAAGGCGTCACACCCATCCTGCAACAACATATGCGCAGCATTGGCGAAATGCTCTAGGTCGTGACCTTCGGCGTCTTTGACGCACAGGCACGTGACACTGTTGAGCAGGTTACGGGCGGCTTTGATTCGGTGAGTAGCGGTTTCCAAAAGGTCGGAAACTTTGGCTTCGGTGTCGATGAACAGCGTCGGACCGACGCTGAAATTGCCTTGGAGCGGGTGATATTTGGACATGACTTGAATCTCATCTGATAGGTGAAACTCCCACCCTTTCGCGGCTAAACGAATTGGGGTGGTAGCTGTGCGCGGGTTAGCCGACCGGACAGATGAACCCGGCACACCCTGAGGTGTCCCACGCACAGCCACCATAGACATAGATGCCAGGCAGCAAAAACGCCGCGATTATACGGGCGCTTGTGCATCATCTGATACGACCGGCTAAAGTCGATCACCGATTTGTCGGCGACAGCGAAACTATAGGCAGACGCCCGCAAGTCTGAGAACCCCGCCACAAAATTTCAGACCGTTCCTACAACTTCTAATCTCACCAGCAAACCGGTTCCGACAGGGAAACACCCCCTGACAATCAGGTCGGCTATCAGGCCGCCTCGCGGCGCTGTTGCGGTGCACGCCCCCTCGAGAGGCCGAGTGGAGGTTCTGCGTAGTGGGCAACCCGGCATGGATGCCGGGTTAGCCGCCCCCGGCCATGGATGGCCGATGGCGGCGGCCCACGGAGCAGGACCGGAGCGAGGGCATGCCGAGCCTTAGCGAGGCACCGAACGAAAGGGGCAAGAGCCTTTTGGTTACTTTGGGGCTCTTCCAAAGTGACTCGCTGTAAGAGCGAAACCATTGGCGGCCGTTACCGCAGAAATGGATATGTACACCGCCCTCCCCCCGTCGCCTGACTCAAAGCCTTCGCGAGCGGGCTCGCTCCCACAGGGGCCATGTCCACGCTAAAAATGCAGTGACGTCCAACCCCGTGAAAGACGCACAAAAAAGCCGACATCTCTGTCGGCTTGATTGTTGTGGATCACTGCTTCGGCGGTTCCGCCGGTTTCGGTGCCGGGTCTTCGAAGATATTCAATCGCTCACGAAGCTCATGGGCCGGCAGCGGTAGTTTATCCGCCGGCAATGCGTTCGGATCGATCGGCGTGGCCGGCACTTCGCCCGGACCTCCCTGCCCCTGCGTTGGCGCAGGTGCCGGTTCAGCGCCTTGCGAACCTTCGATGGCGCGTTGGGCCTTTTTGGTCAGCACCACGATGTCGATCCGGCGATTGACCGGGTTGAACGGGTTCTCGCGATCGAACAGCGCCGACGAGGCATAACCGACCACCCGCGCCACTTGCTGATCCGGATAGCTGCCGGCGACCAGGGCACGGCGGGCGGCGTTGGCACGGTTGGCTGAGAGTTCCCAGTTACCAAAATCACCGGTGCCCGAGTACGGCTTGGCATCGGTATGGCCGCTGATGCTGATCTTGTTCGGCACCGCTTTGATGGTGTCGGCCATGGCCAGCAGGATGTCTTCGAAATACGGTTTCAGACGCGCTGAGCCTGAGTCGAACATAGGCCGGTTTTCCGCGTCCATGATCTGGATGCGCAAGCCGTCCTGTGTGATTTCGAACAGGATCTGGTCCTTGAATTTTTGCAGCTGCGGGTTTTCATCAACCTTGTTCTGCAATTCTTGCAGCAACAGTTCCAGGCGTTCCTTCTCCACCTGTTCGGCCATGCCTTCGACCTGGTCGGTGTCGACGGTGACTCGGTCCGGCTGCGGCTGAGACTTCACCTCAGGGTTGAGGGTGTTCTCCGGCGCCAGGGTCGGGGAGCCGCCCAGATCGATGATGTATGGCGTGCCGCTTTCGGAAAAACCGACCGGGTCCTTGAAGTAACCGGCGATGGCAATCTTCTGTTCCGGCGTGGCGGTGGACAGCAACCACAGCACCAGGAAGAACGCCATCATCGCCGTCGCGAAGTCAGCGAAGGCGATTTTCCAGGAGCCCCCGTGATGTCCGGCCGCGTATTTTTTTACGCGTTTGATGATTATCGGCTGGTTGTTTTCCATGACTTAGCGACCGCGAACCGCTTGTTCCAGCTCAGCGAAGCTAGGACGGTGCGCCGGGTACAAAACCTTGCGGCCGAATTCCACTGCCAGCGATGGCGGCATGCCGGAAGCCGAAGCAACCAGCGAAGCCTTGATGGCTTCGTAGACGTTCAGCTCTTCCTTGGCTTCGTGGGCCAGGGCATGGGCCAGCGGGCCGAAGAAGCCGTAGGCGGCGAGAATACCGAAGAAAGTACCTACCAGTGCCGCACCCACGTGTAAGCCGATCATTTTCTGATCGCTTTCACCCAGGGAGGCCATGGTCACCACGATACCCAATACGGCCGCGACAATACCGAAGCCAGGCATGGCGTCGGCGATGCCGTTCACGGCGTGGGACGGGTGATCGAGGTCTTCCTTGAGGCTGGTCAGTTCCATGTCGAACAGACCTTCGAGCTCATGGGGCGCCATGTTGCCGGAGGACATGATGCGCAGGTAATCGCAGATGTAAGCGGTCATGCGGTCATCTTTCAGAACCGCAGGGTACTTGGCGAAGATCGGGCTCGCGGCGGCGTCTTCGATGTCGCCTTCGATCGCCATCATGCCTTCGCGGCGGCTCTTGTTGAGGATCTCGTAGATCAGACCCAGCACTTCCAGATAGAACGTGTGGTTGAAGCGCGAACTGAACATTCCCAGCGCTTTCTTGAGAACGAGTTTGAACATGTGACCTGGGTTGGCCTGCAGGAATGCACCGAGGGCCGCACCACCGATAATCATCACCTCGAAAGGTTGAATCAGGGCGGCAATCTTGCCGTGGGAAAGCACGTATCCGCCGAGCACGCTCGCGAATACGACGATGATGCCGATTATTTTAGCCATAGGTAGGAGAGCACTTACTGAGTCGGGTTCAAGGTCATATTCGGAAGTTAAAAAATCTCTTCTTCTACTTATCGGCAAAACTGCGCCAGACTATAGCCAGTTCAAGCGAAAAGCTAATTTAGCCCTCTCTGGGCATAGGTAATGCAGACGATGATCACGTCCAACCATGGCTAACGAAACGAACACCCCTATCCCAAAACCAACCACTCTTGAAGGCTGGGTCAAGCTTCTCGATGGCGTGCGTCTGCCGGTTCCGCAAGACAGTCACGACCGTGTCTGCAAGGCCCTCGCCGACAACCGCAGCTCGATTCGCGACATCGCCGAATTGTTGCAGGACAGCCCGGCCCTGGCCTTGAGCGTGATTCGTGAAGCCAATCGTCATACCCACGGCAGCATGACCGACCCGGCGGAAAACCTTGAGGTGGCGATCAATCGTCTCGGGTTGAAACGCACCGAGGAATTGCTCGCCCGGTTGCCTGCCGAACCGCAATCACAGATCCCGGTGGCGTTGCGTCAGCTGCAGATGATCAGCCAGCACGCGACCCAACAGGCCAACGGTTTTTTTGCCGCTCGCCTGGCGCGGCTCTGGCAGGACATTCACTGGGGCAGCCTGCTATTTCTCTCGCCGCTCTGGCCGATGGCGCTGACTCATCCGCAGTTGCTCGAAGAATGGGAACTGCGGGTCATTCATAAAGGCGAGTCAGCGCGCAAAGTCGAAAAGGACCTGTTCGGCGTTCGCCTGCTGGACATCTGCCAGGCGCTGGTGGACATCTGGCGCCTGCCAATCTGGGTGCAGCAAGGTTATCGCCTGCTGCTCAACGAGCAGCGCGAACTGGTCAAAGTCCTGCGTATTGCCCGGGACAGCGAGCATCCCTTGCGCCAGCAAAATCGCCTCGATGACGATCCGACCTTGCGTCGCTGGCTCAACCAACCGGCCAATACCGTGTTGCTGGCCAATGGGCTGGCACTGTCGGCGCAACAGGCCTGGGACAGCCCGCACAGCGAGCGCTGGCAATACCTGACCAGCCTTTACCTGCAAATGCCGATGAGCGACGTGCAGCAGCAACTGCATCAACAAGCCGTGAACAGCGCGCACCAGCACGCCATGCCGGACATCTGGCACCCTGCCGTAGCGTTGATCTGGCCCTCGGGCGTGAACCGCATTCACGCCGGGTTGCTGCCGGCACCAGCGCCGACCACCGAAAACCTGACGGCATGGCGTAAACAATGTGCTGAACTGCTGGTCGAGCCGAGCCGCTTCACCAATGCAATGCACTTGACCACGTCGGTCCGGGACGCACTGGTCGCATGCGGTATGCGTCGAGTGATGATTTTGATGGCTGACCGCACCCACGCCAATTTGCGTGCGCATCAAACGGCCGGGCTGGCGAAGGAAGCGGCGGGGCTAAACCTGGTCGTGAGTCAGAGCACTGTGCTGCAACGGTTGCTCTCGCAACAGGCCCAGGTGCGATTGACCCCGGCCAACAACGCCCAGTTCTCGGCGCTGCTACCCGCCAGCCTGCGTGCGCAGTTTCGCGGCGAACACCTGCTGCTGCGCTCGCTGGTCAACAATGGTCGGGTGATCATGGTCGTTGTGGCGGATCAGGGCGGCGGGCCATTCTCGGAAATCACCGTGCAAGCCTTCGGCAAAACCGCGCAGTGCATTGAAAAGGCACTCCATAGCTTTAGCCAGCGCGGTCAATGAATGCTGCGCTACAATCCTCCCTTTTGTGCTCTGGAGACCTCACATGTCTGACTTCTCTGGCTTGGCGCTGGTCATCGAGCCGAGCGACTTGCTCCCTCGCCTTGAGTCCCGCGAACTGATTCTGGTGGACCTGACCAGCAGTGCCCGCTATACCGAAGGGCATATTCCCGGTGCACGCTTTGTCGATCCCAAACGCACACAACTCGGCCAGGCGCCTGCGCCTGGGCTGATGCCGCCGCAAGCGGCACTCGAAACGTTGTTCGGTGAGTTGGGACATAACGCCAATGCCACCTACGTGGTCTATGACGACGAAGGCGGCGGCTGGGCCGGGCGCTTTATCTGGCTGCTCGATGTCATCGGCCATCGCAACTACCACTATCTCGACGGCGGCCTGACAGCCTGGCTGGCAGAAGGCATGCCCATGTCGATCCAGATCCCGGCCCTCGCTGGCGGCCCGATTGCGTTGACCCTGCACGACGAGCCGACCGCCACCCGCGAATACCTGCAAAGCCGTCTCGGTGCCGCCGACCTGGCGATCTGGGACGCGCGTGGCCCACTGGAATACTCCGGCGAGAAAGTCCTGGCAGCCAAGGCCGGGCACATTCCCGGCGCGGTGAATTTCGAATGGACGGCCGGCATGGATCAAGCGCGCAACCTGCGCATCCGCACGGACATGCCGCAGATCCTGGAACAACTCGGTATCACCAAAGACAAAGAAGTCATTACCCACTGCCAGACTCACCATCGCTCTGGCTTCACTTATCTGGTGGCCAAATCCCTCGGTTATCCGCGGGTCAAAGGCTACGCCGGCTCCTGGGGCGAATGGGGCAACCACCCCGATACGCCCGTAGAGATTTAAGGTTTTTAAGGACAGTCCATGAATAAGCGTTTGTTTATCCTCAGCCAATACCTGCTGCCTCACCACTTGCTCTCGCGACTGGCCGGCTGCATTGCCGAATGCCGCGTGCGTTGGTTCAAGAATGCCTTTACCGCCTGGTTCGCCAAGCGCTATCAGGTGGACATGTCCCAGGCGCTGGTCGAAGACCTGACGGCTTACGAGCACTTCAACGCGTTCTTCACCCGCGCCTTGAAAGACGGCGCTCGCCCGCTCGATGAAACCCCGGGCGCCATTCTCAGCCCGGCCGACGGTGCGGTCAGCCAACTCGGCCCGATCGAACATGGCCGCGTGTTCCAGGCCAAGGGCCACAGCTTCAGCGTGCTGGAATTGCTGGGCGGTGATGCCGCCAATGCTGCGCCGTTCATGGGCGGCGACTTTGCGACGATTTACCTGTCACCGAAAGACTACCACCGCGTGCACATGCCGCTGGCCGGTACCCTGCGCGAGATGGTCTACATCCCGGGCCGGATTTTCTCGGTCAACCAGACCACCGCCGAAAACGTGCCGGAACTGTTTGCCCGCAACGAACGTGTGGCGTGCATTTTCGACACCGAGCGCGGGCCGATGGCCGTGGTGCTGGTGGGCGCGATGATCGTGGCGTCGATTGAAACCGTGTGGGCCGGGCTGGTGACGCCGCCGAAACGCGAGCTGAAAACCTTCCGTTACGACGAAGCCGCCCGCGCGCCAATCCATCTGGAAAAAGGTGCGGAACTGGGTCGCTTCAAGCTGGGTTCGACCGCTGTGGTGCTGTTCGGACCGGATCAGGTGAAGTGGGCTGAAGGGCTCGGCGCCCTGTCGCCAGTACAAATGGGCCAGGCACTGGGCCTGCCAACAGCCTGATTGGCTAATCCGCCCCGTCGAACGTCTTCGAAGGGGCGGACATTTCGGTAGCGCCGTTACTCTATCTGCCCACGAAAGCCGATCGGCCCTTCGTTGGCGTAGGTATTGGTGCCACTGAGGTTTTTCCCTCCATCACTGGAGGTGACGCTCAACGCCACAACGTTCTGATTATCACGGCCGCCGATGACCCACTTGCCACCCGGATGCCATGGAGCGTCGTTGCCGCCCCACTGATTTTCCACGTTGTACTGGTTCTGGCCCGTGCGCTGAGCCTTGAAGCCAATGGGACCTTCACCCGCGTAAGTCATGGTGCCGGTGAAGCTCTTCCCGCCATCGCCCGATTTGATCTCGATCGCGACCACGTTCTGGTTGTCCCTCGCACCCAACGTCCAGTCTCCGCCCGGATGCCAGGGTGCCGAACTACCGCCCCATTGATTTGCCACTACGTATCTAGACATGAACCTCATCTCCTTGAAGTTACAAGAGACCTGCCCTGTGTAGGCAGCAGGCCGCACGACCGTGCGTATCCAGTCGCACGTGTGTCAGATTAGTAGTACGCCCGGGCAGCACTCGACTGACAGACAAACGGTCGACATCCGTAACTGCTACAGTCAGATCATTCACTGCCCATTTCCCGGTTGGAGTTTTTCTACGGCATGAATGAAACCAGCCCTCACCAGCTGCTACGCGCCCCGATCCCGGCTCAATTGCGCCTGACATTCTGTGAACCGACGCCACGCGACCTCAAGCGCTGGATCGCCAACCTGCCCAAAGCAAACATCGGTGAAACCGCTCGCCTGCTCTATCAAGGCTTGAGCGAACTCAACCAGCTGCTCACCCCCAGCGACAATCGCCTGCAACTGCTCGAACTGTTGCGACCCGAGGTGTATTACGTCTGCAAACATCTGGAACGGCATTTCCTGCACCAGGCGATAGTGCTCGACGAGCGTTCGCGCAAGATCGCCAACCTCTGCCAGGCCCTGCAAAATCATTTGGCGATTGGTTACAAACAGATCGTCGTGCGCATCACCCCGCGCTTCAGCAAGGACCGAGCATCGCTGCTGACCCAAGCGTTGCAGCGGGCGATCCATTGCCTGAACGGGCCGCTGATTCGCTCGACTCAACTGTATTGCCCGGTACCGGAAGGCCTGTGGCTGGAGCTGCATCAGCTGTATCGGATCGCCTGCGCACTCAAACTCCAGCACCTGAGCCTGCGCGATGAGTTGGCCAGCCAGACCAAAACCCTGAGCGTCGAACAGACTTATGTAACCGCCCTGCTGCTGGGCGCCTCCCGCTGCAATCAACTGCGCCAGAACCAGATCGCCCGGCTCGCCGAGGTCTTGGAGCCCTGGAGCCAATGGATAAAGTTGCAACCCGGCCAACCCGCAGACGGATTGTTTGCCGTCGCGGCGGACCTCGACACCGGGCCGCGCTATCGTTCGAAATTCAGGGCCGAGCAGCAGGCCGGTTTGCTGGGGATTGATCCGCAGCCGCTGGTCGCCGCCATCGAAGCGCATCTGCAAGGCAATGACGGCACACCGCCGCTGCCGGTACCGACCGGGCTCAGCCTGGATACCCTGCAACACCTGCACGCTGCCTGGGGCCAGGCGGCCGAGCGCAGTTTTCAGCGCACGGTTGGCCAAGGCACCTTGACCTTGTGTGTGGGCATGAGCGCATTGCACTTCTACCTGGGCGGGCAACGTTCGTTCAGCGATATTCTGAAAAACCCCGGTACTCGACTCGCGCAGTTCTCGGCAACGTCCCCGACGAACCAGGGAAAGGACCAATGGCACCACGCGTTCGACGCCGCCCCCCACGGCAGCGCCGATACCTTGCTGCCCTACGAAGAAATTGAATACCCGCACCTCCAGAGCGACGACGGCCAGGAGGCGGCCGATAACAATCGGCACTTTCCGACTTACGCCCTGCCGGTCATCAACCACAGCCCCGGCGGTTATTGCCTGGCGTGGCCCGACGCAGTGCCCGCCGAGTTGCAGGCTGGCGAAATGATCGGCATCCAGGACTCTGCCAATCAGGGCTGGAGTATTGCGGTGGTGCGCTGGATTCGTCAGGTGCGCGGCGGCGGGACGCAAATGGGGATCGAGCAGGTCGCGCCTTACGCCGAGCCTTGCGGGTTGCAACTGGTGCGAACGCGGGACGACCACAGTCAATATCTGCGCGGCCTGTTGCTGCCGGAAATCAGCGCCATCGACCTGCCCGCCACGTTGCTCGCTCCGCGCCTGCCCTTTCAGGAAGGCAGCAAAGTGCTGATCAACACCAACGGCCAGGAACGCCGCGCCGGGCTGGATCGGCGAGTAGCGAGCACCAACAGCTTCAATCAGTTTGCCTACCGTTCGCTGGAGGCGAGCAGAAACGACAACGCCGCGGAGAGCGGCGTCGAGGAGGATTTCGATTCGTTGTGGAAGTCGCTCTGAGGATGAATCCAATACCTGTGGCGAGGGATCTTGCCCCCGTATGGACTGCGTAGCAGTCCTTTTTTGGGGCCACTTCGCAGCCCAGCGGGACGGTGCGGCGATCCGACAAGCTCCCTCGCCACAAGCGCCTTTCAGCTCTGGGGAGACTCAGAGCTGCCCGTCACGGTCCCGAAAGCCCAGCAGATACAGCACGCCATCCAATCCAAGGGTGGAAATCGCCTGCTTTGCCGACTGCTTCACCAGCGGCTTGGCGCGGAACGCCACGCCCAGGCCGGCAATTGCCAGCATCGGCAAATCGTTGGCACCGTCGCCGACCGCAATGGTCTGCTCCAGGCGCAAACCTTCCTTGTGCGCCAGCTCCTTCAGCAGATCCGCCTTGCGCTGCGCATCGACAATCGGCTCGACCGCCACACCGGTGACCTTGCCGTCGACCACTTCCAGCTCGTTGGCAAACACATAGTCGATGCCCAACTTGGCCTGCAATTGCTTGGCGAAGTAGGTAAAACCGCCCGACAGAATCGCAGTCTTGTAGCCCAGGCGCTTTAGCTCGGCAAACAGCGTTTCGGCGCCTTCAGTCAGGCGCAACGAAGCACCGATCGAATCCAGCACGCTGACGTCCAGCCCCTTGAGCAAGGCCAGGCGTTCCTTGAAGCTCGCGCGAAAATCCAGTTCACCGGCCATCGCTCGCTCGGTGATTTCCGACACCTGATCGCCCACGCCCGCTGCCTTGGCCAGTTCGTCGATAACTTCGGCTTCGATCAGCGTCGAGTCCATGTCAAATACCGCCAGGCGGCGGTTACGGCGAAACAGCGAATCTTCCTGAAAGGCGATGTCAACGTTCAGTTCCTGGGCGACGCTGAGGAATTCAGCCCGCAGCGCCTGCGGGTCAGCCGCTTCGCCGCGCACGGAAAACTCGATGCAGCCCTTGCCCTTGTCGGCCGGGGTGTCCAGCGGCATGCGCCCGGACAAGCGATCGATGTGGTCGATGTTCAGGCCATATTTGGCGGTGATCGAGCTCACGGCCTGCAACTGTCCGGCGGTTACTTTGCGGGTCAACAGCGTCACGATGTGGCGCTTTTTGCCCTGATTGCCGACCCACTGCTGGTAATCCCCTTCGGACACCGGGGTGAATCGCACCTGCTGATCGAGCTCGTACCCCTTGAACAGGATGTCCTTGAGCACCGACTTGCCTTGCTCGGTATCAGGAATTTCAACCAGGATGCCGAACGACAGGGTGTCGTGGATCACCGCCTGACCAATGTCGAGAATGTTCACACCACCCTGGGCCAGAACGCCGGTAATGGCCGCAGTCAGACCCGGTCGGTCGACTCCCGTGATGTTTATCAGGACGATTTCGCGCAAGGCGCACCCCCGCAAGTGGAAAAAAACCGCATTCTACCCACTTTCAGTGACCATCGGGCACCGTGAGCGCTTTGCCGGTCTAGGGCCTGTCGCTATACTGCGCGTCAACTTCACGGACAAAAGAGCCGAGCTCAAGTGAACCGGCCCACGCCAGTAAAAACCGATAACTTCTTTCTGCTGATCTTCCGTGCACTGCGCCACCGCCGTGTACCGATTGCATTGCGCATCGCCAGCCATAACGTGATCCTGGTCGCTCTGGCCCTGGTGATCTACGCCTGCGTGATGGGTTTGCAGTTCAAGCAGGCCATGCACGAGCAGGCCGATGCGCTGGGTGAAAGCCTGACCACGCAGACTGCCACGTCCGCCACGGAGCTGTTGGTGTCCAACGACATCCTCAGCCTCAACGTGCTGCTCAACAACCTGACCAAAAACAAGCTGGTGGCCCACGCCGCCATTTACAGCGTGGATAACCGCATCCTCGCCGAAGCCGGTCAGCGCCCCAAGCACAGCCTGCTGGGCGAAGCCGAGGGCATGTACCAGAGCAAAATCACGTTCCAGGACGTCACCGCCGGGCAACTGCGCATCAGCCTGGACATGGATCAGTTCCAGCAGCCCATGACCATCAGCCTGCAAAGCATGGGCATTTTGAGTGCGATTCTGCTGGCCCTGTCCCTGGCCTTGAGCCTGCGCCTGGGCCGGCACATCTCCACGCCGCTGCTGCAACTGCGCGTGTGGCTGCGCAATATCGACGAATACACCCCGGCCACCGAGCGCCAGGACGAGATCGGCGACCTGGCCCGTCAGCTGCACGCCAACTTCGCGCCGGAGCCGGCCGAACCGGAACCCGTGCCGGAGCCGGAATACGACGACAGCGACTATGAAGACGCCGACGATAACGAGCCGTCCTTCGAAGTGCGCAACCTGCGGGATCCGAGTTTCGATGAAAGCAAACCTGTGGCTGGCCTCAAGCCAGCGCCACGGCGCAGTGTCAGCACCGTTGAAGACGACGATGACGACGATGCGTTTGCTGACTTGCGTGATGAATCGGCCGACGTTGCGCCTAAACCGCTCGCCAAACCGGTGATTTCGAACGTGCCGCAGCACAGCGCCGTACTGGCCGTGCAACTGGGCGCTCAAGATCAACTGCGTCGTCTGCCTCGCACCCGCCTGGAAGAACTGCTGAAACGCTATCGCGACTGCCTCGATCAGGCAGCTTCGCTCTATCAGAGCGAACTGCACACCCTGAACGATGGCAGCACGCTGATGCTGTTCCACACCGAAGACAGCGGCGACGATTACCTGACCAACGCAATCTGCTGCGGTGAATTGCTGCGAGCCTTGGGTCATCAGTTGCAGATTGAAGTTGCAGACAGCGGCATCACCCTGCAATTGCAGCTGGGCCTGACGCTGGGTGATGAGCTATTCGGTCTGAGCCAGATCGACCTGCTGCTGACCGAAGCCGCTCAGGATGCCCTGGCCTTGTCGCAACACAGCCGCAACCTGCTGCTGGTGGAGCGCAAGATCGGTGACGACGCGCTGATACGCCAGCGTGCGCGGATCCGCCCGATTGCCAGCCCTGAGGGTGCGTGCTGTGTGGAGCGGTTGATGGAGCCTTATCCGTCGATGCTGGAGCGACAACTGGCGCGGATGCATGAGCGTCGGGCGTAAGCCTTAAACCCCAGAAGTGAAGAAGCCCGCAGACGAGTGATCGTCTGCGGGCTTTTTTGTTGCCTGTGTCCCGGCCTCTTCGCGAGCAGGCTCGCTCCCACAGGTTTTGTGTCGTACACCTATCGCGCGAACGACGCAGGGCCTGTGGGAGCGAGCCTACTCGCGAAGAGGCCAGGACAAGCGACAGATATCTGCACCCTGCAGAAACAACAAAGCCCACATCACTGCGGGCTTTGTTCTTGGATCAATCCAGGCTTAGAACCTGAACACTTCCATATCGGTCCGGATCGGCGAGGCCATCGGGATCTTCGGCTGTTTCTCTTGCTCTGCCGCGGGAGCCACAGGCTTCGGAGCAGGCTTTTTGGGTGCTTCAGCGATCGGCGGTTGATTAGCCAGTGGCTTGAGCGCCACGGACAATTGCTCGGCAAGACGCTGCAGCAACACCCCCTGAGCCTGAACCTGAGCCGCCGTGCCGCCTGCGTGCTGCTCCTGCAGGTGAATGATGCGGTTATCGCGAACCTGGCCACGACGGTCGATCAGGCGCCATTGCGCATCCAGGATCGCCGGTTGCGATTCGCCCGAGTCCAGACGAGTAATCGTCAGCAGCACCTGGACATCCGGCGTGAAGCCGAGGGTCGCAGGCGCCAGCACAACCCGCTGACTGTCCAGATGGCCCGCCACCTGACGCAGCAACAGCTGATCAACGTCCGACGACAGGCTTCCAGCCCAACGACCGTCGGTCGACGCCTGAAGGCTGCCATCCGGCTGTCGCTGCAACAAGGTTTCGCGTTGCAGGTAATCCGCAAGCGTTACCGGGCCGAGCAATACCGCCATGCCGGCGCTTTGCGCAGGCTGAACCGGACTTCCGCTGTCCAGCTGATACAGCGACACCGGCTGGTGAACGCTGCAACCCGCCAGGCCAAGAACGCCAGCGAGCATCAAAATAAAAGGAAGGCGCAGAGCAGTCATCGTCCCATCCAGGTGGTTGCCACAAGGCTAACCACAGTGAAAATACTCAATAAATATGAAGAACGCTCGGCCACGCCGGCGCTTGAAAGGCCATATCATCCGTGAATATGCGTTCCGACTCCAGCGGCAAAGCGTCGATCTACGCGTTAAATCGTAGATCGAGCGCTCTAGGCCGCTTAATTGAGGTTTTCGACGAGCAGCGCATCGACCCGCTGGAAGCCACGTGGCAGTTTGTTACCACGACGACCACGCTCACCTTTGTAGTGTTCGAGGTCGTCCGCTTTCAGCGACAACGTACGTTTTCCGGCCTGAAGCACCAACGTGGCGCCCTCCGGCAGTACGGCGATGTCCGTGACATATTCTTCGCGACTGGCCACACGTTCACCGTTGATCCCGATGATTTTGTTGCCTTTACCCTTACCTAATTGTGGCAGATCACTGATCTTGAAGATCAGCAGGCGACCTTCGGTGGTCACCGAGGCCAGCCAATTGTTCTCGCGATCGGTCACCGGGCGCGGAAGAATGACCTTCGAATTGTTCGGCAAGCTCAACAACGCCTTGCCCGCCTTGTTCTTGGCTTGCAGGTCTTCACCCTTGACCACGAAGCCGTATCCGGCATCGGAGGCGATCACGTACAGCGAATCGTCTTCCGGCATCAGCACGCATTCGAAACTCGCCCCTGGCGGCGGCGTCAGGCGGCCGGTCAACGGCTCGCCCTGGCCACGGGCCGATGGCAGTGTGTGGGCCGCCACCGAATAACTGCGACCGGTGGAGTCGATAAACACTGCAAACTGGTTGGAGCGACCCGGTGCCAACGCCTTGAAACCATCCCCGGCCTTGTAGGAAAGCCCGGTGGCGTCGATCTCGTGGCCTTTGGCAGAACGCACCCAGCCTTTTTCCGACAGCACGACAGTCACTTTCTCGTTCGGCAGCAGATCGTGCTCGGTCAGGGCCTTGGCTTCGGTGCGCTCGACGATGGGCGAACGACGGTCGTCGCCATAGGTTTCGGCGTCCTTGATCAGCTCGGTACGTACCAGCTTTTTCAGCTTGGCTTCGCTGCTCAGCAGAGCCTGCAGCTTGGCCTGTTCCTTGAGCAGTTCATCCTGCTCGGCGCGCAGTTTCATCTCTTCCAGTCGCGCCAACTGACGCAAACGGGTGTCGAGAATGTAGTCGGCCTGGATTTCGCTCAAGGCGAACCGTGCGATCAGCGCGGCTTTCGGGTGTTCCTCGGTGCGGATGATGTGAATCACTTCATCCAGGTTGAGGTAGGCAATCAACAAACCGTCCAACAGGTGCAGGCGACGCTCGACCTTGTCGAGGCGGAATTGCAGGCGGCGACGCACGGTCTGCACGCGGAATTCCAGCCACTCGACCAGCAGCGCCCGCAGGTTTTTCAGCTGCGGTTTGCCGTCCAGGCCAATGATGTTGATGTTGACCCGGTAGCTCGACTCCAGCTCGGTGCTGGCGAACAGGTGTTGCATCAGCGCATCGTGGTCAAAGTTCTTCCGCGCGCCCGGAATGATCACGATCCGGCACGGGTTCTCGTGGTCGGATTCGTCGCGCAGGTCAGCGATCTGCGGGGCTTTGGACGGTTTGGCCTGCATCATCGCCGCGATCTGCTCCAGCACCTTGGCGCCCGAGACTTGATGCGGCAGCGCGGTGACGATGATGTCGCCGTCTTCGATGTGGTACACGGCGCGCATGCGCACCGACCCCTTGCCGGTTTCGTACATTTTCAGCAGATCGGCACGAGGCGTGATGATTTCCGCTTCGGTCGGGTAATCCGGGCCCTGAATGTGCTCGCAGAGCTGCTCGACCGTGGCTTTGGGTTCATCGAGCAAGCGCACGCAGGCTGTCGCGACTTCGCGCAGGTTGTGCGGCGGTACGTCGGTGGCCATGCCCACTGCGATGCCGGTGGTACCGTTGAGCAGGATATTCGGCAAACGTGCCGGCAACACCAGCGGCTCGTCGAGTGTACCGTCGAAGTTCGGCCCCCAGTCCGCCGTGCCCTGGCCCAGTTCGCTGAGCAGCACTTCGGAATAACGCGACAGCCGCGCCTCGGTGTAACGCATGGCGGCGAAGGACTTGGGATCATCCGGCGCACCCCAGTTACCCTGGCCGTCGACCAGCGTGTAGCGATAGCTGAACGGCTGGGCCATCAGGACCATGGCTTCGTAGCAGGCCGAATCGCCGTGCGGGTGGAATTTACCGAGCACGTCACCGACGGTACGCGCCGATTTCTTGTGCTTGGAATCGGCGTCCAGCCCCAACTCGCTCATCGCATAGATGATGCGCCGCTGTACCGGTTTCAGGCCGTCGCCGATATGTGGCAAGGCACGGTCCATGATCACGTACATGGAGTAGTTGAGGTAGGCATTTTCGGTGAAGTCAGCCAGTGACCGGCGTTCTACACCGTCCAGGCTGAGATCAAGGGAGTCGCTCATGCGGGCCTCATCGGTTCGTTGTCTGGCGCAGCAGCATGGTGCCACCGCGCTGGGTAAATTCAAGTTTGTTCAGCGCGCTCATACCGAGCAGCACTTGCTTGCCATCCAGGCCTGGCACGACGATGGCGCGCACATCACGCAGCACAATGTCGCCCAGTTGCAGCCGGTCGACGCGGGTTCGATAACCCTCGGTACGACCGTTGGCGGTGCTCAGGGTCACCCCGAAGCCTTGTTCCAGTTTCAGCCGTTCGGCCATTTGCGCCGGGATTGCCACATCGGTTGCCCCGGTATCCAGCATGAAATCCACCGGCTGGCCATTGATCTGGCCGCTGGCGACGAAGTGCCCCTGGGTGTTGCTGGCCAGTTTCACTTCAATAAAACCTTCGCCCTGCTCCGAGCTGACGACCACATTGGGATTTTGCTGCCGATCCTCCCACTGGCCGAAAAACCGCGTCGCCAGGAACAGCGCCGCGCACCAGGCCAGCAGCATGAACACCCGACCGGCACGCTTTCCCGGCGTTTGCTGGCTCACGGCTTGGCACTCCAGCCACCTTCAGGCGCGGCGAAGCGCCAAACGACCGGGCGAACCTCGCCATCGGCGCGGGCATCGTTGTTGTTGTCGGTGCCGACCCAGGCACCCTCGGCGTCGACAATCAACGCTTCAGTCAGACCAAACGGATTTTGATAGCGGCGGTGTTCCTGCAAGGCTTCATCGGCAAATGACCAGCAGCGCTCGACCTTGGCCGTCACCGGGTCGCGGCGGCAGATCTGGTAAGCGTTGCGTTCAAGGGTAAACAGCTTGCCGTTGAACAGCGATACATCGGCAAAGTCCCGAGTCACGGCTTTGGCCCGTGGAAACTGTGCCGGCTGCATTTCTTTCCCCGCCTCGCTCAGCAGCACGCAACCACCGTCGCAATCCCACACCGTCTGTTTGCGCTTGATCAGCAACAAGCCACGGCTTTGACGCTCGGCGGCGAGCCACAATTGATCGCCCGCCGGATTGATCGCCAGCCCCTCGAACAGCGCATTGAACTGCAACAGCATGCCACTGGCCCGAGCTTCGCGAACCAGCATCGGCGAGATCTTCAGCCAGGACGACGGCCCAACGGGCGGCACTTGCAGGATCGCGGCATGGGACTCGCTGACGATGTAGCGATTACCGGCGCTGTCGCAAGTGATGCCTTCAAAATCCAGGTCCCCGCCCCGTACAAACGCCGCGACCCAGGCCCGCGAACGCAACCCCCAGGGCAAACCGCTGTCCGGCACCGCCGGCACGCCGATGCCCACGGTTTCGGCCTGCCAGACCGTGTCGCGGGTATCGAGACGGTAGATCTGGTCATCGTCGCGATCGGAGACCGTCCACAAGTCTTTGCCGCACTGGGCCAGCCCCGACAGATTGCCGCCGCGCATGCCGTCGACGGGATGCTCGGACAACAGGCGCAACTGCGGTGCCGGTTCGGAAAGCGCCGAAACGGAGGTCAGAAGTAACGCACACGCCAGGGCAAAGCCAGCCCGCATCAGCCAAGAACCTCGGCGAGGTTGCCTTTGGATTCCAGCCAGGATTTGCGGTCACCGGCGCGTTTCTTCGCCAGCAGCATATCCATCATTTCCGAGGTCGCTTCGAAATCGTCCAGCGTCAACTGCACCAGACGCCGCGTGTTCGGGTCCATGGTGGTTTCGCGCAGTTGCGGCGGGTTCATTTCACCCAGGCCTTTGAATCGGGTGACCTGCGGCTTGCCGCGTTTCTTCTCGGCCACCAGGCGATCGAGAATGCCATCGCGCTCGGCTTCGTCGAGGGCGTAGTAAATCTCTTTGCCCAGGTCGATGCGGTACAGCGGCGGCATCGCGACGTAAACGTGACCGGCATCCACCAGCGGGCGGAAATGCTGGACGAACAAGGCGCAAAGCAAGGTGGCGATGTGCAGGCCGTCGGAGTCGGCGTCGGCGAGAATGCAGATCTTGCCGTAACGCAGCTGGCTCATGTCCGCCGCGCCCGGATCGACACCGATGGCCACGGCGATGTTGTGCACTTCCTGACTGGCCAGCACTTCGCTGCCGTCGACTTCCCAGGTGTTCAGAATCTTGCCGCGCAACGGCAGGATCGCCTGGAATTCCTTGTCCCGCGCTTGTTTGGCCGAACCGCCGGCGGAATCACCTTCCACCAGGAACAGCTCGGAACGCATCGGGTCTTGCCCGGCGCAGTCGGCGAGTTTGCCCGGCAATGCCGGCCCGGCGGTGATGCGCTTGCGCTCGACCTTCTTGCTGGCCTTGAGACGACGGCCGGCGTTGTTGATCGCCAGTTCCGCCAGCAGCATGCCGGTTTCCGGATGAGCGTTGAGCCACAGGCTGAACGCATCCTTGACCACACCGGAAACGAACGCCGCCGCTTCACGGGACGACAGACGTTCCTTGGTCTGGCCGGAGAACTGCGGTTCCTGCATTTTCATCGACAGCACGAACGCAATGCGTTCCCAGACGTCTTCCGGCGCCAGCTTCACACCGCGCGGCAACAGGCTGCGGAATTCGCAGAACTCGCGCATCGCATCGAGCAAGCCCTGACGCAGACCGTTGACGTGAGTGCCGCCCTGCGCCGTCGGGATCAGGTTGACGTAGCTTTCCTGCACGCTGTCGCCACCGTCCGGTAACCACAGCAGCGCCCAATCGACCGCTTCCTTGTTACCGGCCAGGCTGCCGCAGAACGGCTCGTCCGGCAGGCGTTCGAATTCGCTGACGGCGTCAACCAGGTAGGAGCGCAGGCCGTCTTCGTAATGCCATTCGACTTTCTCGCCGGTGGCCTTGTCTTCAAAACTGACCAGTAGCCCCGGGCACAGAACGGCCTTGGCCTTGAGCACGTGCTTGAGGCGGCTGATGGAGAATTTCGGTGAATCGAAGTACTTCGGGTCCGGGGCGAAGAACACGCTGGTGCCAGTGTTGCGCTTGCCGACGGTGCCGATCACTTCCAGCTCGGTTTTCTTGTAACCGTCGGCGAAAGTCATCTGGTATTCGTTGCCGTCGCGCTTCACGCGCACCCGGACTTCGGTCGACAAAGCGTTGACCACCGAAATACCCACCCCGTGCAGACCGCCGGAGAACTGGTAGTTCTTGTTGGAAAACTTGCCACCCGCATGAAGCTTGGTGAGGATCAGCTCGACGCCCGACACACCTTCTTCCGGGTGAATGTCCACCGGCATGCCACGGCCGTCATCGCTGACTTCCAGGGAGTGATCGGCGTGCAGGATGACCTGCACCGACGTTGCGTGCCCGGCCAAGGCTTCGTCGACGCTGTTGTCGATGACTTCCTGGGCGAGGTGGTTCGGCCGACTGGTGTCGGTGTACATGCCGGGGCGTTTGCGCACCGGGTCGAGGCCCGAGAGGACTTCGATGGCGTCTGCGTTATAAGAGCTAGCGCTGGGAGTGGCCATGGGGTCTCGTCGTCCGCCTGTCAAAAAAGTGTTCTGTGAAAAAGAGACGACGACTCACAGTGCTGTGAAATCGATCGCCTGATACAAATCTGCGCCGATACCGGCAAAACTCAGCATTGCCGGCAGTTGCGCGGCAAAACCCTGGAAACTATGGTCGCCGCCGGCCTGGATGCGCAAGGCACAGGCGCGGTAATACTGCTGGGCGAGGCGATAGTCCAGCGTTTCGTCGCCGGTCTGCAACCACACCTGATACCGCTGCGGATCCTGGGGCGCCGGCACTTCCAGCTCGGCCAGGGCCGTCACGTGGTCGTGGGTCAATTCCCAGGCCTCATCGGTATACAGGTTTTTCTGCGTCCCCAGATACCCGTCAAACATCCGGTGCGGACTGACGGCAGGGTTGATCAACAGGGCCTTGAGGCCATGGCGCTCGGCCAAGTGAGTCGCATAGTAGCCGCCGAGTGAGCTGCCTACCAGCAGTGGCCGCCCAAGCTCTTCAATCGCCTTGTTCAGCTGACCGATGGCTTCGCGCGGGTGGTGATGCAAGGCAGGAACGCGCAACTGATCGCTCAAACCCAGGCGGTCCATCACTTGCACCAACTGCGTGGCCTTTTTTGACGAAGGCGCGCTGTTGAAGCCGTGGATATAAAGGATCGAACCGGACATTTGAGCTCCCTGTGCGTCGGTAAAGAACGCGGAGTTTACAGGGAGTCGAGGGGATCGGGATATGCATGGCGGGCATGGGGGGCTGGGTAGACGCCATTGCGGGCAGCCTTGCTCCTACTGGGGAATGTCGGTACCTGCAAGAGATTGGTCGGCTGTCAGGCCGTCTTCGCGGGCGAGCCTCGCTCCTACAGTGGAATGGGTGTACCTGCAGGAGATTGGTTGGCTGTCAGGCCGCCTTCGCGGGCAAGCCTCGCTCCTACAGGGGGTTCGGTGTAAACGCTTCGCTCTTCACCACTCATTAGGCCGAGCGTTAGCTCGCCTGCTTTTGATCTTGATCTACCCGCCCCTTTCGGGAGGCTGAGTGGAGGTGTTCATCCGGGGAGTGGCGCGCAGCGCCGTTCGACGCAGTCGAACACGCTGCATGTAGGTCGTCGCGAAGCAGACCGGAGGGCAGTGTCCCCGGATGGATACCGGAGTGAAGGAACGCCGAGCCTTAGCGAGGGGCCGGACGCTTGGGGCGAGACTTTTTGGTTCCTTTTGGCTGGGCCGGCACTCCGGGCGTTTGACAAAAGGGACTCGCCGTAAGGGCGAAACCGCCAGCCGCCGTTACCGCAGAAACGGATATGTACCCGGCAAACAAGAACCTGGTCGGCTATCAGGCCGCCAAGTCCAAGATGAAAAGTCAGTACCCGTTCGACCCGAAATCAACCTGAAAATCAAACCCGGTGACCCGCTCAACACCCGTTTCAATCTGCCCATCCGGCAACAACCGCAACCAGCGATACCCCGGTGCCTGCTCTCCAACCTTGAAATCATCACTCCCAGGCTCAAACTGAATGCAAGTCGAAGGCGAAGCAATCAACCGCACCCCTTTGCGCTCCTGATCAACCTCCTGATGCACATGCCCCCACAAAACAGCACGCACCTGCGGAAAGCGATCCAGCACCGCAAACAAGGCCTCAGGATTACGCAAGCCGATAGGCTCCATCCACAAACAGCCGATCAACACCGGATGATGGTGAAAGCAGACCAGATGATGCCGCTCCGGCGCCTCACTCAACGAACGCGCCAGCAACTGCAACTGCTCATCCTGCAAATAGCCCGGCACCGACCCCGGCACCGCCGAATCCAGCAAAGTCACCCGCCAGTTACCGAGATCCACCACTTGCTCCAGCAACGCACTTTGCACCGCCGCCTCGGCCATGATCCGCGGTTCATCATGATTGCCAGGAATCCAGCGCGCCGGTGCATCGAGCTGCCGGGTCAGGTCGCGAAACAGCTGATAAGACTCCAGCGTCCCGTCCTGAGACAGATCACCGCTGGCAACGATCAGGTCAATCTGCGGCTGCTGCAGGCGCACCAGCTCAATGACCTTTTGCAGGCTGTCCCGGGTATTCATGCCCAGCAACTTCCCGTCCGCTTCGGCAAACAGATGGCTGTCGGACAGTTGCACCAGCAACGCCGAATCGGCGGTGGTCAATGTGGATACGCTCGGCAAGGCGTTCTCCCAGGCTGAATCACGGGATTGGATGAGTGCCGCAATTATGCTGGGGGACGATCAAAAGAGGAAACCTGTGAATCTGACGCAGTTCACACTCAGCGCACAACGGCGTACTCATGCCCACACGCCAGACAATGGCTCAGCCATTCACCCAGGAACATATTCAACTGGGCCTTTTCATCCGGCTGATGCATTGAGGCATTCGGGTAAGGATAGATGCCGCGAAAGCGTCGTGCATGTTCGGCGCTGACCACTTCGGCCATGCACGCATCGTGGTAGACCTGCACTTCCAGTTGCGGCACCGGCAGCCACGGCAGGCTATGTTCCTGGCGCACTTGCAGGGTCGTGGTGTACGGACAGACCTGCAGCACTTCGAGAGCCAGTACGCCGAGCATCTGGTCGCCGTGGGTCACGGCAATTCGCCGTGCCTCGGGTTCGTTGCGCATGTCCGGCAGCAGTCGCATGAGGCGCGCGTAGTTGGCCTCGCAGGAGGCTTGCAGCCCCACGAGGTCCACCCTGTAACGATCGCGCAGCTTGTTTACGACCATAGCCCCCTCACTTCAGCGCGGTTCAAGGCCAACCATTGCAAGGCAATGATGCTTGGCGCGTTGGCAATACGTCCGTCGCGGACGGCCTGCAAGGCATCTTCGAACGCCCAGACCGTAACGCGGATATCTTCTGCTTCTTCCTCCAGCCCATGCAGGCCGCCGACTCCGGTGCTGTCGCAACGCCCCAGGTACAAGTGCACAAATTCGTTGCTGCCGCCCGGCGATGGAAAGTATTTGGTCATCGGCCAGAGCGCCCCGAACACAAGCCCAGCTTCCTCCTGCGCCTCGCGGTGAGCAACTTCTTCCGGCACTTCATCCTTGTCGATCAGACCGGCGACCAGCTCGATCAGCCACGGGTTGTCGGTCTTGCCCATGGCGCCCACGCGAAACTGCTCGATCAGCACCACTTCATCGCGCTGCGGATCGTATGGCAACACGCACACCGCATCATGGCGAACAAACACTTCACGATTGATCTCGCGACTCATGCCACCGGCAAACAACTCATGGCGCAAGTGCACACGATCGAGCTTGTAGAAGCCCTCGTAGCACTTTTCGCGCCGAACGATATCAACGGCGGTCGGAATGGCGTTGGCAAAATCAGTCATGACAATCCTCGTTTACTGCAAATCCATGAAGAGGCTCCAACCTCGACTTCGCGCCATCCTAACGCGCCCGCGCCGTTTGATGCAGCCCCTTTCCCGTCAGCGAGATAGACGGTGAGGGCGAAACCAACTCTAATTAGCTTAGTGGCGAACTGACTGCTTCGTTGAGAGTCGAAGCGGATAACTTTTTGCCTTTCCCTGTTTTACGAAGGACGCCCATGTCGCTTTTTAAAATCGCCTCCGTGGCCGCAATTGCCCTGACCCTGGGTGCCTGCCAGAGTTTGTTCCAACCCAACTACCGAGCTCCGCTGGAAACTACCCGCGACGCCACCGAAACACTGAAACCGGGTTGCACGACGCCTGACTGCCCGCTGGTGAACATCGATACGCTGCGCTTCCCGGCCGAGCCTCAGCTTGACGGTATTGTCGAAAAGCGCCTGCTGCAAATGACCCACACCTCGCCCGAAGCCCCTGCGGCACCGACGCTGGCGGCCTATCGCGATGAGTTTTTGCGCACCGCTGGCCCGCGTAACAGCAGCTACCTGCAAGCCAAGGTACGTGAGCAGCATGACGGCTTGGTGATCGTCGAGTTTTCCAGCTACCTGGACACCGGCGGCGCACATGGCACACCAGGCCGCGGCTTCATCAACTATTCGCGCCAGCAGCATAAAGTGCTGACCTTGTCCGACATGTTGGTGCCGGGTCAGGAAGAGGCGTTCTGGAAAGCCGCGCAAGTGGCGCACAACAGCTGGCTGATCAGCACCAAGCTCGATCAGGAACCGGAGTTCGTGAAGCAGTGGCCGTTCCAGAAAACCCAGAATGTAGCGCTGACCTACGGCGGGGTGATCCTCAAGTACGAAGTGAGCACCATCGCGCCTTACGCGCTGGGCCACGTCGAACTGAAGATCCCCTACCCGCGCCTGAACGGCATTCTCAAGCCCGAGCTGTTTCCCGGCCGTAACTGAAGGCCCGGCCCAGCACTAGCTGGAGCAACCCTGCCAGAATCAACGACGGCAGGGTTGCGCCGATGTCCGGATACAGATTGGCCAACAAATGATAGGTGCTCACCCCGCCCAACCAGGCGAGCAGCGCCGGCCAGCGCAACGCGGCTGACGCCACCTGAGCACTGCGTTTGCGCAGAATGAAGTGATCCACCAGCACCACGCCGAACAGCGGCGCAAACACCGAACCGATCAACAGCAGGAAGTTCTGGTACTGCGCCAGTGGCGCCAGGCACGCAATCAGTGTGCAAATCACGCCGATGGCCAACGCAAGATGCTCGACTTTCAAGCGCAACAGAATTCCGCTGGAGACAGCCGCCGAGTGAATGTCGGCGAAGGCGTTTTCCGACTCGTCGAGCAGAATCAGCAGCAGCGGAATGCCCAGGCCTGCACCCGCCAGTGCCAACAACAAGGCATTCACTTCACCGCTCGGCGCGAACGCCAGGGTGTAGGCCACGCCGAGACTCATCAGCCAGAAGTTGCCGATAAAGAAGCCAATCGCTGTACCGCCGAACACGTTTTTCGCACGCTTGCCGAAGCGTGAGTAGTCGGCAATCAGCGGCAGCCACGACAGCGGCATCGCAATGGCAATGTCGAAGCCCACGGCGAAGGGCATCGAACCGTCACCGGCCTGTGCCCACAACGCGGTCAGATCGGCCTTGGCGAACAGGTTCCAGGTCAGCCAGATGCACGCGGCCAGCAGCAGCCAGATACCCCACTTGCGCAGGATTTGTCGCACGAACGTCAACGGACCGCTGACGGCCAGCAAGGTCGCCAAACCACCAAAAAATACGGTCCAGAGCAGTGGATTCGACAGCAGGCTGCCTTCACTGAACGCCCGCGCACCCAGCAAGCTGGCGGCGTCGCGCATCACGATGATTTCGAACGAACCCCAACCGATCAGTTGCAGCAGGTTCAGCACGGCCGGCAGGCTCGCGCCACGTTTGCCGAGGCTGAGTTTGAGCGCGGCCATCGACGACAGGCCGGTGTCGCTGCCGATCACGCCGACAGCGGCCAGCAGCAGAACGCCGACCAGGGTGCCGAGGAAGATCGCCAGCAACGAGCCGGACAGGCCCAGACCTGGCGCGAGCAAGGCGCCGGTCTGCAGCACCATCAGGCCGATGCCGAGGGAGAACCACAGGGAAAACAGATCGCGACCGCCAAAGACACGTTTGTCCATGGGCACCGCGATGTCGGGGGAATAAGTGCTGGGTTGAATGCTCAAGGGTGTTATCTCAATAAGAGCAGAGACAAGTTTCAAGCTGCAAGCTACAAGTTAGAAGCAAACCGCTTCTTCTTGCAGCTTGTCGCTTGTCGCTCGTGGCTAGATTTTCTTGTACAGCTGACTGCCTTCCTGCTTGAACCGCTCAGCCTGGTCCGCCAATCCCTGGGCGACTTCGGCGTCGACGGTTTCGATCCGTTGGTTAGCCGCGTATTCGCGGACTTCCTGGGTGATCTTCATCGAACAGAATTTCGGCCCGCACATGGAGCAGAAATGCGCGACCTTGGCCGAATCCTTCGGCAAGGTCTCATCGTGATACGAACGAGCGGTGTCGGGATCAAGGCCCAGGTTGAACTGGTCTTCCCAACGGAATTCGAATCGCGCCTTGCTCAAGGCGTTGTCGCGGATCTGCGCGCCCGGATGCCCTTTGGCCAGATCGGCGGCATGCGCGGCGATCTTGTAGGTGATAATCCCGGTCTTCACGTCATCCTTGTTCGGCAGGCCCAAGTGTTCCTTCGGCGTGACGTAGCAAAGCATGGCGCAACCGAACCAGCCGATCATCGCCGCACCGATACCCGAGGTGATGTGGTCGTAGCCCGGTGCGATGTCCGTGGTCAGCGGACCGAGGGTGTAGAACGGCGCCTCGTCGCAGCACTCGAGCTGCTTGTCCATGTTTTCCTTGATCAACTGCATCGGCACGTGGCCAGGGCCTTCGATCATGCATTGCACATCGTGCTTCCAGGCGATCTTGGTCAGCTCGCCGAGGGTTTCCAGCTCACCGAATTGCGCGGCGTCGTTGGCGTCGGCAATCGAGCCCGGACGCAGGCCATCACCCAGCGAGAAGCTGACGTCATAGGCCTTCATGATTTCGCAGATGTCTTCGAAATGGGTGTAGAGGAAGTTCTCTTTGTGGTGGGCCAGGCACCACTTGGCCATGATCGAGCCGCCACGGGAAACGATCCCGGTGACGCGCTTGGCGGTCAGCGGCACGTAGCGCAGCAACACGCCGGCGTGGATGGTGAAGTAGTCGACGCCCTGCTCGGCCTGTTCGATCAGCGTGTCGCGGAACAGCTCCCAGGTCAGGTCTTCGGCGGCGCCGCCGACTTTTTCCAACGCTTGATAGATCGGCACGGTACCGATAGGCACCGGCGAGTTACGGATGATCCACTCGCGGGTTTCGTGAATGTGCTTGCCGGTGGACAGGTCCATGACCGTGTCCGAACCCCAGCGAATGCCCCAGGTCAGTTTCGCCACTTCTTCTTCGATGGACGAACCCAAGGCGCTGTTGCCGATGTTGCCGTTGATCTTCACCAGGAAGTTACGGCCGATGATCATCGGTTCCAGTTCGGTGTGGTTGATGTTGGCCGGGATGATCGCGCGACCGCGGGCGATCTCGTCACGGACAAATTCAGGCGTAATGATTTTCGGCACGCTGGCACCGAAGCTGTGACCGGCGTGTTGCTGGTCCAGCAGCCCGGCGGCGCGAGCCACTTCGAGCTTCATGTTTTCGCGGATGGCGACGTATTCCATCTCGGCGGTAATGATGCCTTTGCGGGCGTAGTGCATCTGGCTGACGTTGGCCCCGGCCTTGGCGCGGCGCGGGTTGTTGACGTGGGCGAAACGCAGCTTGGTGAGTTCGGCGTCGGCGAGGCGTTCCTGGCCGAAGTTCGAGCTCAGGCCGGGCAGGCGCTCGGTGTCGCCACGGGATTCAATCCAAGGCGAGCGCACATCAGCCAGGCCCTTGCGCACGTCGATGATGACGTTGGGGTCGGTGTACGGGCCCGAGGTGTCGTACACAACGACAGGCGCGTTGATCTCGCCGCCGAAGTCGGTCGGGGTCACGTCGAGGCTGATTTCGCGCATCGGCACGAGGATGTCCGGGCGGGAACCCTGGACATAGATTTTTTGCGAGCGGGTAAACGGCTGAACCGATTGTTGATCGACTTGGGCCGAGTCACTCAGGTTCGTAGTGTTTTTTAGTTTTATCGTCATCACGGGCTCTCCAGACAGCATCCAGGCAGTGGAATTTTGTCGGAGCGAACCTGTAACGAATGGACGCGACCAATCAGCCATAACGAAGCCGTTGGTGCTGTGCTCAGTGCTCGAGGGGTGTTCGATTGTCGAACAACATCCCGGACGAAGCACAAGAGGACTCGCCGGGTGACGAGAAATCTTGTTCCCTACGCAGGCGCTAACCTGATCAGGTTCAACGGGATCCGAAATTATTCGATCTCAGCCTCATAGCAAGGCACCCCGACAAGAACCCGGCCAGTCTAGACACAACTGGCAAAGAACGCCAACACCGCGGTAAACACCATGATGAATGGCGCAATTACCGGATTGTTGCCGTGCTTGGCGACAATTACACTCGCCAAGCCATGCTGCGCCTTGACGCTGTATGGGCCGCGCCGTAGCCTTGGCGCTCAAATTATCAGCGTAATTTTAGGGATGGCCTCATGCTGCGCAACCTATCACTGGCCCTTGCCGTGTCTTGTGCGTCCAATGGAATGGCCTGGGCAGCAGAAGCGCCCTTATCGACCAAAACCGATCTGGTCAGCGTCTACCAGGAAGCGGTGGACAACAACGCCGACCTGGCTGCCGCCCGCGCCCAATACGGTGCCCAGAAAGAAGTGGTGCCCCAGGCCCGCGCCGGGCTGCTGCCCAATCTCTCGGGCGGCGCCGAGCTCGCCAACGTGCGCACCGCGATCGATCAGCCTTCGGCCACCGCCAACCGTAACGCTCATTCCTATCAAGCGACGTTGGCACAACCGCTGTTCCGTGCCGATCGCTGGTTCCAGTTCCAGGCCGCCAAGGACGTCAACGAACAGGCCGCGTTGCAACTCTCGGCAACTGAACAGAACCTGATCCTGCAGACAGCCGAAAGCTACTTCAACGTGCTGCGCACCCAGGACAACCTGGCCTCGACCAAGGCCGAGGAAGCCGCGTTCAAACGCCAGCTCGACCAGTCCAACGAGCGCTTCGATGTCGGCCTGTCGGACAAGACCGACGTGCTGCAGTCGCAAGCCAGCTACGACACGGCACGGGCCAACCGGATCCTCGCCCAGCGCCAGGTGGATGATGCGTTCGAAGCGTTGATCACCCTGACCAACCGCCAATACAACTCGATCCAGGGCATTGTCCACACACTGCCGATCCTGCCGCCATCACCGAATGATGCCAAGGCCTGGGTCGATACCGCGGCGAAGCAGAACCTTAATTTGCTGGCCAGCAATTACGCCGTCAGTGCAGCCGAAGAAACACTCAAGCAGCGCAAGGCGGGTCATGCACCGACCCTCGATGCCGTGGCGAAGTACGAAAAAGGTGATAACGACGCCTTGGGCTTCGGCAACCCGAACGCCTTTGGCCAGCCGTATGGCGGCAACGTCGAACAAACGACGGTGGGCCTGCAAGTGAACATCCCGATCTACAGTGGCGGCCTGATCAACTCCCAGGTGCGCCAATCGTATGCGCAACTGGACCAGTCCGAGCAGCAACGTGAATCCCTGCGCCGGCAAATCGTGGAAAGCACCCGCAACCTGCACCGGGCGGTGAACACCGACGTTGAGCAGGTGCAGGCACGCAAACAGTCGATCATCTCCAACCAGAGTGCGGTGGAAGCGACTGAAATCGGTTATCAGGTCGGCACGCGAAATATCGTTGACGTGCTGGATGCCCAGCGTCAGCTGTACACCTCGGTGCGCAACTACAACAACACCCGCTACGACTACATCCTCGACAACCTGCGTTTGAAGCAGGCTGCCGGCACGTTGAACCCGGGGGATTTGCAGGACCTGGCGCGTTATCTCAAGGCCGACTACAACCCGGACAAGGACTTCCTGCCACCGGATCTGGCGAAGGCTGCGGCGGCGCAGTTGAAGGCAAATCCAACGCAGTAAAAACCGGTTCTGTGGCCAGGGAGCTTGCTCCCGCTGGGCTGCGAAGCGGCCCCAACTCCTGCAACTCGCAGTTTCCTGACACACCGAGAAAGCCGGACTGACGACTGCTTCGCAGCCGAACGGGAGCAAGCTCCCTCGCCACAGGTATCAAGTCAAGTCGATCAACCGCCCCAACCCATCCAGTAGCCGCTGCAACGCGCCTTGATTGGTGCGCATCACTTTCAACCCAGCCTCCGCCATTCGCTGCGCATCGCGCGGCAATTCGAACAGCCGCTGTACCGCCAGCGCCAGGCCTTCGGCATCCTCCACTTCCTGCAACGCCCCGGCGCTGCGCAATTGTGCGGCGATTTCGAGGAAGTTGAACAGGTGCGGGCCGCACAGCACCGGTTTGGCCAGCGCCGCCGGTTCCAGCAGGTTATGCCCGCCGTTCGGCACCAGGCTGCCGCCGACAAACGCGCTGTCCGCCAAGGCATAAAGAAACAGCAACTCACCCATGGTGTCGCCCAGCAACACCGACGTATTAGCCGTGACCGGCTCGCCGGAGGAACGACGCACCGTGGCGAATCCCTGCTGCTGGCACAAGGCGAACACTGAGTTGAAACGCTCTGGATGACGCGGCACCAGAATCAGCAACGCATCGGGATGATTGGCCAGCAACTGACGATGGGCCGCCAGCACCACTTCGTCTTCACCTTCGTGAGTACTCGCGGCGATCCACACCGGGCGTTCCTGCGCCTGCCATTGCGCGCGCAATTCGGTGGCGCGCAGAAGCAATTGCGGATCGATGGTCAGGTCAAACTTGATCGAGCCGGTCACTTCGACAGTGTCCGCACGCGCACCCAGGTTAAGGAAGCGCTGAGCTTCGGCTTCGGTCTGCACCGCGAACAGGCTCATCTCGGCGAGCATCGGCTGGGTGAGTTTCCGGAAGCGGCCATAACCCTTGGCCGAACGTTCGGACAATCGCGCATTGGCCAACGCCACCGCAATCCCGCGCTTGGCGCACTGATGGATGTGGTTCGGCCAGAGTTCGGTCTCCATGATTACCGCCAGTTTCGGCTGGACCCGATCGAGAAACCGTGCTGCCGCGCACGGCAAGTCGTAAGGCAAATAGCAGTGCTGGATGCGCGGCTCGTTGGCAAACAGGGCATGGATGCGCTCCGAACCGGTCGGGGTCATGCAGGTCACGGTAATCGGCAGCTGTGGATAACGTTGCAGCAGGGCGCGAATCATCGGCGCTGCGGCAATGCTCTCGCCAACGGACACCGCGTGCACCCAGATGCCGCCCGGCTTCATCGTCGGCAGGCCGAGGGAGAAGCGTTCGCCAATGCGTTTGGCATACGCCGGCGCCTTGCGCGAACGCAGCCACAGCCGAATCGCTACCAATGGCAGCCCCAAGTAAAACAGCGCGGTGTAGAGAGTTCTATTCATGGCGGCGGAGTTTATCGTTTTTTTCGCCGATCGCCCGCAAATGCACGGCAAAACGTTCTGCCAGCCAACGAGCCGCCGGGCCGAGGGGTTCATCGCGGCGCCAGACCAGCTCAACAACCAGCGCCGGCGGGGTCCATTCGCTGTCCAGTTCGACCATCAGGTCCTGATACGCCGGGTACTGCACCACGTGCCGTGGCAGCCAGGCCCAGCCGAGGCCGCGCACCAGCCATTCGGCCATCACATAGAAGCTGTCGGCCCGCCAAACCTGCGGGCTGGCCGGCTCACTGCCGGGATAGACACTGGACTGGGTGGACATCAGCAGCTGGCGGTGCTGCGCCAGTTGCTGACAATCAACCTGCGCCTGTTTCGCCAATGGATGACCGACGCCGCATACGGTGAGCATTTCGACGCTGCCGAGCACCCGACGCTCAAGCGCTTCGGGGATCTGGTCGTGATAAAACAACAGTCCCAGATCGGCCCGACGCTCGACCAGTTTGCGCGCCACATCACCTTGAGCGGCACTGGTCAGCTGCACTTCAAGGCTGGGAAATTTGTCGGCCAGGGCTGCAAAGCTTTCGATGATCGGCTGATAGGGCATCGCCTCATCCTGAGCTACGCGCAAACGCGCTTCCTGTCCGCGCATCATCGCCAGCGCCCGGCCGTTCAGGCGCTCGCACTGACGCAAGACTTCCCGCGCCTCCTCCAGCAAGGCATTGCCGGCCTCGGTGAGTTTCGGCTGACGGCCGCTGCTGCGGTCGAACAGGCTGACGCCGAGGTCTTCCTCCAGCAGCGCAATCGAACTGCTGACCGCCGACTGCGCCTTGCGCTGAACCCGTGCTACGGCAGAAAACGAACGCTGCTCCGCTACGCTGACAAACAGGCGCAGCTGCTCCAGATTCCATTGCATGCTCATGAGTCAACCCATCTTCAGAACAGATAGGTAATGACTTTACCGCATCTGGAGAATCTCTAGAATGCCGAACTCAGACAGCAACACTTCACACGAGGATGCACCTATGACCGCTTACTACTACCTGGCCATTGCCATCTGCGCCGAAGTGATCGCGACCGTTTCAATGAAAGCCGTCAAAGGCTTCAGCACCCCGCTGCCGCTGATTCTGGTGATTGTCGGTTACGGCATTGCCTTCTGGATGCTGACCCTGGTGGTGCGCAGCGTTCCGGTGGGCGTCGCTTATGCGGTGTGGGCCGGTTTGGGCATCGTGATGGTCAGCATCGCGGCGCTGTTTATCTACGGGCAGAAACTGGATGTACCGGCGATGCTGGGGATGGCGTTGATCGTATTGGGCGTCGTCGTCATCCAGCTCTTCTCCAAAACCGCTGGCCACTGACTGTCACCCCAATCCCCTGTGGCGAGGGAGCTTGCTCCCGCTCGGCTGCGAAGCAGTCGTAAATAGCCTGATGCGGTTTATCTGAATAACCGCATCGTTAGATTTGGGGGCCGCTTCGCGACACAACGGGAGCAAGCTCCCTCGCCACAGGTCCTGCGTATAGCCTCTGTTGATCAGCAATAAAACCTCCAATCTTCGAGTCTGTATACTGCGCCCTCGTCTTGAACACTGAGGTCGCTGCATGCCATCCGTTATTTCCACCGACGTTCTGATTGTCGGCGCTGGTGTCGCCGGCCTCTGGCTGAATGCGCGCCTGCGCCGCCAGGGTTTTTCGACCGTGCTGGTGGAAAGCGCCAGCCTCGGCGGCGGGCAGAGTGTGAAGTCCCAGGGCATCATCCACGGCGGCGCCAAGTACGCGCTGCATGGCGCCCTGACCGGTGCCTCGGAAGCCATCGCCGACATGCCACGCCGCTGGCGTGAAGCCCTTGCCGGCGACGGCGAGCTGGATCTGACCGGCGTGCGCCTGCTGTCCGAAGCCCATTACCTCTGGTCCCCTGGCACCCTCGCTGGCAACCTCACCAGTTTCTTCGCCAGCAAAGCCGTGCGTGGCCGTGTCGATCAGGTCAAGGGCGACCAACTGCCGCCGGCCCTGCAAGACAAGCGCTTCAAGGGCAAGGTTTACCGATTGGCGGAACTGGTCATCGACGTGCCAAGCCTGATTCAGCGCCTGGCCGACCTGGCTGGTGATGGCCTGCTCGCCGGTCAGAAGATCGAACCGTTGCTGGAGGCCGGGGTTCTGGTGGGCCTGAAGGTCGACGGACGTGAGATCCGCGCCCAGCGCATCGTGCTCAGCGCCGGTGCCGGCACCGCGACGCTGCTCGACGCCCTGGGGCTGAGCCAGCCCGCCATGCAGCGCCGGCCGTTGCACATGATCATCGCCAAAGGCCCGAGCCTCAAACCGCTGTATGCCCACTGCCTGGGCGGCGGCACCAAACCGCGCCTGACCGTGACCACCCATCCTGCCGCCGATGGCCAATGGGTCTGGTACATGGGCGGCGATATCGCTGAAGCCGAAGGGGTTGCCCGTGAACCCGCCGAGCAAATCGCCACAGCGCAGAAAGAACTCGGCCAGTTGCTGCCATGGATCGACCTGAGCACCGCGCAATGGGCCACCTTGCGTGTGGATCGCGCCGAACCGCTGCAATCGGGACTGACGCGCCCGGACAATGCCTTCCTTGCCGAAGAAGGCCGGCTGCTGGTCGGTTGGCCGACCAAACTGGCACTGGCGCCGGACTTCGCCGACCGGGTCATCGCGTCTTTACAGCGTGACGGCATCCAGCCAAGCCATACAGCGCCGCTGCCCGACTTGCCAAAACCACCGATTTGCGTTCCAGCCTGGGAGCAACTGCTGCCATGAGCGTAAAGACCCTGCACGACCTGCATCGCCCCCTGGGCAGCACTGGCCTGATGGTTTCGCCCCTGGGCCTGGGCACGGTAAAACTGGGCCGCGACCAAGGCGTGAAATACCCCAACGGTTTCCAGATTCCCGGCGATGACGAAGCGCGCATGCTGCTCAAACTCGCGCGCGATATGGGCATTAACCTGATCGACACCGCCCCGGCTTATGGCCGCAGTGAAGAGCGCCTCGGCCCGCTGTTGCGTGGTCAGCGTGAGGACTGGGTGATCGTCAGCAAGGTCGGCGAAGAATTTGCCGACGGCCAGTCGAGTCACGACTTCAGCGCCGCCCATACTCGACGTTCAGTGGAGCGCAGCCTGCAACGCCTGGAAACAGATGTTATCGATCTGGTGCTGGTGCACTCCGACGGCAACGACCTGGCAATTCTCAATGACAGCGAGGTCTACGCGACCCTCGCCGCGCTCAAGGCCGAAGGCAAGATTCGCGGCTTCGGTTTTTCCGGCAAAACCGTCGAAGGGGGTTTGAAGGCTCTGGAACAGGGTGATTGCGCCATGGTCACCTACAATCTGAACGAACAGAGCGAGAAGCCGGTCATTGACTATGCTGCTGCTCACGGCAAAGCCATTCTGGTCAAAAAAGCCCTCGCCAGCGGTCACGTCTGCCTGAGTCCGGGCGTGGACCCGGTGCGCGCCAGCTTCGAGTTGTTGTTTGAACATCCGGGTGTTGCCAGTGCTATTGTCGGGACCATCAATCCGCTGCACCTCGCCCACAACGTCGCGACCGTTGCCCAGGTCCTACGTAGAAACTGATGCCGCCCACGCGGCCTTAAGCAGGAGCCGACATGCCGCGCACGCTCATAAGAAAGAACCCGAGCAACTTCAAGACCCTGCCGTTGTACGTCGAAGCGACTCCCGAAGGCTTGAGCTATCAGAGCGTCGGGATGCCGCTCAATTTCTCCCAGACCCTGCAACGTCGCCGCCCTGTGACGGTGCCCGACACTGAGCGCTTCTCGCTGGAACTGGCCAACCTTGGGGTCTCGGTGCGCCTGACCCTGCATTGGCAGAATCGCGATTACTGGGTCTTGGTGCGTCAACGCCGGCAAGACCGCGGCGATGTGGTGCTCAAGTTAATCTCCGGTTACGTGCCAGCCCACGAGCTGAACCTGCCACTGCATACGGCGATCCAGGAGATCGCCGAAGAGTGCCTGCTGGAAACCCCGGAAGGCTGGCTTGGCGGACGCTTCAATGACACCTGGCTGCCGGCGCCCTACTCCTCGGCGCTGCATTATCGCGAGGCATTACCCTTTCGCCTGACGCCGTTGTCCGGCTCCGCACGGCCTGTGCGTTGCGCCAAGATGCAGTTGATCGAACGTCCGCGGGCTTACGTGCATTTGCCGACGGCTTCGCTGCAATTGATTTATGACTTGCGCCTGGACGTACCCAAGGAAGCCAAGTCCCTGAGCCTGTTTCATGTCGATGAGCGACTGGAGGGCGATCAGCTGGTGGCCCGGCTCGATCGCAAGCGCCCCGATTTGTATTTGATGCCGCTGCAGGACGGCCAGCCGATGGCCGAGCTGTATACCTTGAAAAAGGATCAGCTGTACCCGGCGAGTACGCGCGGGCTGTACCTGGCAGAGAGTTTTGCCCAGCAGGAAGGCTGGCTGGTGCGCGATGAGCGGATTCGCTGGAAGGATTGGGTACGGCAGCAGGGATTGAGCCCGCCGGGGAAGGATTCGGGTCTGGCCCGGTTACGCGGGAAGGCGAAGCAATTGCTGAAGAAGATTGTGCCGCGTAAGGCAGTGCGATAGGAACAAGAGTGCTTGTGTGGCGAGGGAGCTTGCTCCCGCTCGGCTACGCAGTAGCCGCACCGGCTAACGAGTATTCCCTGAAATCACGCGGTGTATGGTTTTGGGGCCGCTTCGCAGCCCAGCGGGAGCAAGCTCCCTCACCACAGTGACCGCGTCGTCTTCAGTTATTGCGGATTTTTTCGACTATTGCGGTAGTCGAACTGTTTGCCACCAGCCCCAGCACTTTCACGGTTCCGCCGTAAGCGGTCACGATGTCCGCGCCGACCACCTGGTCGATCCCGTAATCCCCGCCCTTGACCAACACGTCCGGCTTGACCTCGCGCAGCAGGTTTTCAGGGGTGCCTTCAGGGAAGCTGATCACCCAATCCACGGCGCCCAGACCGGCCAGTACGGCCATGCGACGGTCGACGCTATTGATCGGACGACCCGGCCCTTTCAGGCGGCTGACCGAGGCATCGTCGTTGACCGCAACGATCAGACGATCGCCTTGGGCGCGTGCCTGCTCGAGGTAGGTCACGTGGCCGGCGTGCAGGATGTCGAAGCAGCCGTTGGTGAAAACAATCTTCTCTTTATGTGCTCGCGCATCGTCGACCGCCAGCAGCAACTGCTCAAGGCCCAGCACACCGCGCTCGGAACCTTCTTCGCGCTGGATGGCACGACGCAGTTCCGGGGCACTGATCGCCGCCGTACCGAGCTTGCCGACGACGATGCCCGCCGCCAGATTGGCCAGGGCCACCGCATGTGGCAGCTCTTCGCCTGCAGCAATCGCGGCCGCCAGCGTGGAAATCACCGTGTCGCCGGCACCGGTCACGTCGAACACTTCACGCGCACGAGCCGGCAGGTGCAGCGCCGGATGGTCCGGGCGCAACAAGGTCATGCCGTGCTCGCCACGGGTCACCAGCAACGCGCCGAGGTCCAGGTCGTGCATCAACTGCGCGCCCTTGCTGACCAGCTCATGCTCATCGGCGCAACCGCCAACGATGGTTTCGAATTCGCTGAGGTTCGGCGTGATCAAGCTCGCGCCACGGTAGATCGAGAAGTCCTTGCCCTTGGGATCGGCCAACACCGGAATGCCACGGGCACGGGCGGCCTGGATCAGCACCTGATGGTTTTTCAGTGCGCCTTTGCCGTAGTCGGACAGCACCAGCACCTTGATGCCTTCGAGCAGTTCGTCGACCTGCTCGCCCAGCGCCAGGGCGTCGGTGGCGAAGGGTTCTTCGAAGTCGATACGCAGCAATTGCTGGTGACGGCTCATGACCCGCAGCTTGACGATGGTCGGCTGGTGCGCAATGCGCTGGAACAATGCCCGCACGCCAGCGCCCTTGAGGCTATTGGCCAGGCTGTCGGCAGCTTCATCGTCGCCGGTCACGCCGACCAGCGAGGCCGGTGCGCCGAGGGCGGCAATGTTCAACGCAACGTTGGCGGCACCGCCCGGGCGGTCCTCGATTTGCTCGACCTTGACTACCGGCACCGGCGCCTCAGGGGAAATCCGTGAGGTACCACCATGCCAGTAACGGTCGAGCATGACATCGCCGACCACCAAGACAGGGGCTTGATCGAATCGCGGCATGGACAACTTCATGGAGCAACCCACATACAAAATGAACAGGGGCGCGATATTACCACAGGGTTGGCGCAGGCTTGCGCGACGGCTGCAACGGGATGGCCTTCAGGGTAAAACTGTTCATTTATTGAGCAAAAATGCCGTCAGTCGAAGGCAAGCGTCTGCCAGGCTCAGTGCCTCGGTATCGATCTCGCACTCGGCCGACAGCGGCGCCTCGTACGGGCTGTCGATGCCGGTGAAGTCCTTGATGCGCCCTTCCCGTGCAGCCTGATACAAACCTTTCGGGTCGCGTTGCGCGCACACCGCGAACGGCGTGCTGACATACACCTCGATGAAATCGCCTTTGGCGAATAAACGACGTGCGGCCTCACGCTCGGCGCGAAAGGGCGAGATCGCCGCAACGATCACAATCAGGCCGGCATCGACCATCAGCCGCGCCACCTCGGCCATGCGCCGGATGTTTTCCCGGCGACAATCCGCTCCCATCCCCAGATCACGGCACAAACCAGCGCGCAAGTTATCGCCATCGAGTAGAAACGTGTGCAGCTCGAACTGATTGAGCCGCAGCTCAAGGGCGTTGGCCAGGGTCGACTTGCCCGCCCCCGACAACCCCGTCAGCCAGAGGCAGCGCGGTCGCTGGGACTTGATCGAGGCCCGGGCTTCATTCGACAGCGACAAATTGTAAGGTCTGATGGCGCAAGCGGGCATGGATAGCACCTCATTCATAACCAAGCAGCTCGTAATCACGCTGATACGCCCGCCGTACCAGCCGACGGGTCCGAACCGAGCAGAAGTCACGGGCCGGCATCGACTGCCGCTGCCGGGAACTGTTGACGTGCGGCAGCAACGCCGAATGTCCCAATTGCTCGCAGACCAGCTGGAAGTCCCGCTCCAGATGCTCCTGGTAACCCATGAAGTCCAACGCAAGATGCCCCAGGGAGTCGGTGAGAAAATCCGTCTGCGCGGCGAAATGCAGTTGCTGGCGGATCGTTTCAGGGTGCAGCCAGCGACCGACAAAGTCGTCGAAGTCGCGGTAATGGCTGACCAGTTTCTGCGCCGCGTGATCGCGCGGTCCCAACGCGTTGCCTCGCAAAAACGCGTAGGCGGAATAGGCCCTCTCCAACGGGTCGCGAACGAAAGCGAATTTGAAACAGGCGGCGAACTGCTCGGGAAACTGTTGTTCGTACCAGTACAGCGGCAAGTGACCCGGGCTCCAGTTATCGAACAGCGCCGCGCAGACGCTGCTTCCGGCGCACTTGGGGACATGAATGAACAGACAGGAGCGCTGTTCGAAGGCCTTGGGAAAATGCAGGTTGGCCGACATTGACTTGTTCACCACCTGACGGTCGACCACCGACAGGCGCCCCAGCAGGAAAGCCCGTTGCGGCTTGGGCAGGAGTTTCCAGAGATAACGTTGCAACATGAAAGCACCCGCGCGAAAGGGATGGCCCTCTCGATTGAAGTCAAGGTTCGTTCAGGAACATTAACAAGCGCGGAGCGTAGTTTTATTCAGGTTTGGTCAAGGAAGGTAAAGGTCTTGATACAAATCACCGGGCACATTGCGCGCCCGGTGAACAAAGGTCAGGCGATGTCTTCCGCCGGGGCGTCGAGGCCCATGGCGTTCAGGCGGGCGTAATAGCCATTTTGCGCCAGGAGCTCGGCATGGGTGCCGCGCTCGACGATCCGGCCCTGGTCCATGACCAGAATCAGGTCCGCCTTCTCGATGGTCGACAACCGGTGAGCGATCACCAGAGTGGTCCGGCCTTTCATGACCTGGTCCAGTGCCGCCTGAATATGCCGCTCGGACTCGGTGTCGAGGGCCGAAGTGGCTTCGTCGAGAATCAGCAATGGTGCGTTCTTCAACAAGGCACGGGCAATCGCCAGGCGCTGGCGCTGTCCACCGGACAACAACACGCCGTTCTCGCCGACCTGGGTGTCCAGGCCCTCGGGCAATTGTGCGATGAAGTCCATCGCATAGGCGTCTCTTGCCGCTTTTTCGATGTCTTCACGGGGCGCCCCCGCCAGATCGCCATAGGCAATGTTATTGGCCACGGTGTCGCTGAACAGGGTCACGTGCTGGGTCACCTGGGCGATGTGTTTGCGCAGGTTCAGCAATTTGTACTGCTCCACTTCAACGCCATCGATCAGGATCTCGCCTTTGTCGTGGTGATAGAAACGCGGAATCAGGTTGGCCAGGGTCGACTTGCCGCTGCCCGAACGCCCGACCAGTGCCACCATTTGCCCCGGCTCGACCGAGAAACTGATGTCGTCGAGTACCTGGCGATCGGTGTCCGGATAAGTGAAGCTCAAGTGGCGCACGTCCAGACGACCGCTGACGGCATCACGCTCGACCGTGCCGGTATCGATTTCCGGCGCGACGTCCAGCTGCTCGAAGATGCTCTCGGCACCAGCCACACCTTTCTGGATGGTCGAGCTGACTTCGGACAATTGACGGATCGGCTTGGGAAGCAGGCCGGCCAGGGTGATGTAGGCGACCATGTCACCGGCCGACGCATCGCCGCGCAGGTACAGCACCAGGAACATCAGCACCGCCATGGCGCTGTAGATCACCAGTTGCAGCAACGGCGTATAGATGGCGCCGGTACGGGTCATGCGCAGTTGTTTGTCAGTATTGCCCTGGCTGGCCTCGTAAAAGCGCTTTTCTTCGTAGACTTCGCCGCCGAAGCTGCGCACCACGCGATAGCCCTGGATGGTTTCCGAAGCCACGTGCGTCACGTCGCCCATGGCCAACTGGATTTTCTTGCTTTGCTTGCGGAATTTCTTGCTTGCTGTGCGCACCATCACCGCGATCAACGGCAGGATCGCAACCATCACCAGCGTCAGCTTCCAGTTCATGAACAGCAGCGAGGCGAACAGGAAGATGACCGTCATGCCTTCTCGGATTACGACCTTGATCGCATCTGTTGCCGCCCCGGTGACCATCGTCACGTTGAAGGTGATACGTGAAATCAGATGACCCGAGTTATGCTTGTCGAAATACCGATTGGGCAAAACCAGCAGGTTATTAAACAACTGCACACGTAAATCATGGACCAGCCCGAGGGAAACCTTGGCCAGAAAGTAGTTGCCCAGATAAGATCCCAGCCCCTGCCATGCGGCGATCAGGATGATCAGCAACGGCACCGCCTGCAGCAGTTGCAGGTCTCGCAGGTAAGGCACGGTTGGAAACAGCACTGCCTCGGGGTTGGACAGGCCGTCGACGAAGTACTTTAGGATGTAGCCGAGCATTGGCTGCGTCGAAGCGAAAATCAGAAAACCGACGATGCTGATCAGAAACAGGCTGATATACGGCCGGACATAGCCGAGCAGGCGGAAGTAGATTTTCAAGCTCGAAGGGCTTGCGGAGAGACTGGAGTCGGTCATATCACGCGAATGTCGATAAAAAGGACGCTGACTTTAGCACAGCTTCCTCAGGGTTCTGGCAATCGCATAAAGGCTGTTATTGTTACGCGTCAGATTAAGCATCAAATAGCCATCGCTCCAAAATGGCCGATCAACTTCAGGATTGAATCTCTCAGCATGCAACTCAGCGGTTTCAATAGCGTATCCAATCGAGTCTTCGATTTCATTTGCCTCTGGATTCTTCCGGTCGGCTACTTTTTGCTTTTGTGCGCGCTGTTTTTCCTGCCGGGACGAAGTCTGCATCACAAGCTTTTTTATGGCCTGTTCAGCATTCCAGCGCTGATTGCCCTTTGCTTGCGGCCCCGTGAATTCAAGGAATTGCTGCGCGAACCGATCTTCGTCGCAGTGCTGGTGTTCGCAGCCTGGGCGCTGGTGAGTTTGTGCTGGGGTCCTGAAAACAAAAGCATCGGTCAGTTCAAGCCGCCACTGCATACATTGTTGTTGTTTGCAGGCTGTTACTTGCTGGTGCGTTATCGCAGTGAAATCGTTCAGCCGCTGTTGTTCAGCGCCTCGATGGTCGCCCTGATCGGCACGGCTTACTACTTATGCCTCTTTGCTCGAATCTACGAGCCCGGGCTGCGGCTGATAGGTGGCGGCGCGTTCGACAATCCTTTGCTCAGTTCTCACATCTTCGGCTTTTTTTGCGCGTACTGGCTGAGTTTGAGCATGACCTGCAAGCGCCAGAAAGTGCTCTGGCTGAGCATCCCGGCGATGGCCATCATGTTCGCTGCGGTGCTTGAAACGGGGTCAAGAACGCCTCTGGTTGCACTGACGTTGGCGTCACTGTGGCTGAGTTTCATTTGTTGGGGTCGCAGGTCCGTGGTCTTGCTCGGCGCGCTGCTCATCAGTGGGGCAACGGTGACCGTACTGTTCTCGCAGATGATCATCGAACGCGGCGACTCCTATCGCTTTGAAATCTGGCAGTTGGCCCTGAACAAAATTGCTGATCACCCGTGGATCGGGCATGGCTATAACGCGGACCTGGCCATCGACCCTGGGGTTGGTACGAATTTTCAGGAGCCTCACAGCTTTGTATTGGGCGTGCTCTATTACGTCGGCATTCTCGGCCTTCTGCCGTGGTTGTTCTTTCAAGCCTGGGGTTTGCTGAGCAGCTGGCGCCATCGCGTGCAACCGCTGTTCATCATTGCGTCCACCTGGCTGGTATTCGGCATCGGCGCGGGTTTGACCGAAGGTGGCGGGATCATTTCCCGACCGAAGGAACACTGGTTCCTGCTGTGGATTCCGTTGGCGCTTATCGCTGCGCTGAGCATTAACCAGCGCGCCAAACGTTTATTGGCGATGCCGGTCAAGTCACTGAAATCGACCGTCATGCATACGATGACTGCCAATGCGCAGGTGATTGAAGAAGATGGTCTGGGCCCCAAAGTGCTGCGTCTGGTCGATGGCAGCTTCCTCAAGCTGTTCCGGCGACGCCGCTGGTACACCTCGGGTAACTTCAACCCCTATTCCGAACGCTTTGCGGTCAACAGTGAGCAATTGCGCAACCTCGGCATTCCCACCCCCCAAATCCTTGACCTGTATCGGCTCGACGATGGCAGCAGCGCCGTGCACTACTCGCCACTGCCGGGCAATACGTTGCGTCAGGTGCTGCAAGGCATTACCGCACCGGCGGTACGTCAGGCGCTGGTGGAGCGGTTCGGCAAGTTCATGGCGCAACTGCATGAACAGGGCGTCTATTTCCGCTCGCTGCATCTGGGTAACGTACTGGTGTTGGAAGATGGCGAGTTCGGCCTGATCGATGTCGCCGACATGCGCATCTATCCTTCGTCGCTGAGCCTGTCCCTGCGTCAGCGTAATCTGCGCCATATGCAGCGCTACACGGTGGATAAGCGCTGGTTGTTCGAAGACCATTTCGAAGCACTGCTCCAGGGATACGCCATGATGGCGTCGAAATCCGCTGTCGATAACCTGCACAGGCAAGTGCTGGCCGGGAGTTCCCCGGCTCGGACTCAATGATGACTGAAACCAATCCGTTCATTGCGCTGGCAGCCTACCTGCTGGCCATCGTGACCGCCGCCCTGTTGTTGCGCGCCGTTCCGAAAATCACCCGTCACCTGGAGCATTCCGGCGAAAGCCGCTATGCCAGCATTGACGGACTACGCGGCTATCTGGCGTTTGGTGTGTTCGTGCACCATTCGGTCATCACCTGGATCTTCCTGCGCACCGGCGTTATCGAATTTCCGCCAAGCAACTTCTACTCGCAGCTGGGCCAGGGAAGCGTCGCGCTGTTTTTCATGATCACCGGTTTTCTGTTCTGGAACCGATTGCTCACTCAGGGACGTCAACACGACTGGCTGGCCTTCGCAGTCTCTCGGGTGTTTCGCCTCTACCCGTTGTACCTGCCGTTGATGCTGATTGTATTTGTCACGGTGTTCTATTTGCAGAACTGGGAACTCAAGGACCCCGGCATCCGACTGGCCGGGCAGATACTGGCCTGGCTGACGTTCGACCGGCCGGACGTCAACCAGTACCACCAAACCGGCATGCTGATCTCCAACGTCACCTGGACCCTGGGCTACGAGGTGTTTTTCTATCTGGCGCTGCCATTGGCCGGCATGGTCTTCATTTATCGCGGCAGCTGGCTGCAAGTGGTGCTGTGCCTGATCGGCATTTACGCTCTGTACCAATTGGTCGGGTGGGAGCACTCACTGAAGAAGCACTTTCTGGCGAGTTTCCTGGGCGGCATTGGTGCGGCGTACTGGATACGCCGCCCACACTTGATGGCCTGGGGTCAGACGCGACAGGCGGGGATTATCGCGTTGCTGGCGCTGGCGATTGCCTTTACGGCATTCAACCGCGCGTTCAACCTGCTGCCACTGCTGCTGCTTTCCCTGTTTTTTGTCATCGTGGCCTCTGGAAACACCCTGTTCGGCGCTCTCAAGCCGCGCAGCATCCGCTGGCTCGGGGAAATCAGCTACAGCACCTATTTGCTGCACGGGTTCGTGCTTTGGGTGATGGTGCAACGCCTGCCGCTGGTGATGGATCTGGACGCTCGTGACACCTGGACCTATCTGTCGCTGCTGGCCGTATGCACGTGCCTGCTGATTGTCATCAGTAGCCTGACGTTCTTGTACATAGAAAAGCCAGGCATGTCGGCCGGCCGCAAACTCTTGCAGTGGCTGCGCCAAGGCAAAAAGGCCGAAAAGAGCCTAACGGAGAAGGTCGCTCGCTGAAGCGATCAGCCCCCTTTCCAAAGCTGATAACGCATCCTCTGTAGCAGCTGGCACAACCGGACGCAGGTTTCGCCAGCTGCTGCACAGATCGCGATACGACCTTAGTCTTTTTCCAGCGGCGAGAAATACAGCCGCCCCAGACCGCGCCAGGTCTTCTTGTTCCAGGCCCTGAACGGGATCTGCGCCAGCAGCTCGCGGGCGAGCTTGCGGTCACGGTTGGCGGTCTTGAGGAACATAGAACTGAGGAACTTGTAACGCACCTCGTCGTACAGCGGATGATCGCTGAACAGCGCGTAGGAGCGCAGGATGTTGTCGACCATGAAGCGGTGGTTCTTATAGGAGTTGGTGGCGTGCTTGCGATAGCGCGCCATCAGCACATTCAGGCCATCGATAAAGTAACCGGCACGGGTCACCTTCAGCTCGATCAGCAAGTCTTCCAGTCGGATGTTCGGATCGAACCCACCCACCTTGTCCAGCGCTTCCCGGCGGATCATCAGGGTTGGCGCGGGCGGATAGGGTTTGCGCTCCAGGAACATGTCATCGAAATCCAGACGACGGAACGGCACATCACGGCGCTGACGCTTCTCGGGATACAGATTGCCGTCGGCGTCGATCAGCTCGATGTTGCCGGCGCAGATACCGACCTCGGGCTTGCCATCCATGTACGCCACCTGAGTCGCGATGCGCTCCGGCAGCATGATGTCGTCGGAACCGAATGGCACGATCAGGCTGCCCTTTGAACGGGCAATGGCGCCATTGAGCGTGTTGGTCAGCCCCTGGTTCTGCTGAACCTGGAAATCGAAACCGTACTGCGCCTGCAACACCTTGATCCGCTCGACGCTGTCATCCTTGGAGCCGTCGTCGACCACCAGCAGCTCGATGTTCTTATAGGTCTGGTTGAGGACGCTGAGAATGCTTTCCTCTATGTAGCGAGCGTGGTTGTACGACGCGATGATGACGGTTACGAGAGGTTGCGCGTCGCTCATGGTTGTTCCTTGCGGGCCTGTTCCAGGCCGGAGTCGATCAGGTTCAGGTATTCCTGGCGGAACACCTCGATGTCATGTTGTTCCTGGAGATAACGGAAGGACTGCTCGCCCTTGACCTTGAGCTCGTCATCCGACAGCCCGAGGTAGCTATCCAGTGCCGTGATCAGGCTCGGCACGTCTTTTGGCGTAATCGCCAACCCGCCGGCACCTTCGATCAACGGCAGCATGGCCGGCACGTTGGAGGCGATCACCGGCAGATGCCCGCTCATGCCTTCGAGCAGCGCCAGTCCCAAGCCTTCAGCCAGGGACGGCATGGTCCAGATGTCGAACGCGCGAATGTACTGCAAGGCGATTTCCTTGAAGCCCAGCAGGTGCGCGCGACCGGTCAGGCCCAGGCTTTCGATTTCGGATTTCAGGCGCGACTCTTCGCGGCCGGCACCGATGATCGCCAACTGGGTATTGGGGTATTTGTCTTTGAGGGCAGCAAACGCCTGCAACAGATAGGTGTGACCCTTGACCGGCACCAGACGACCCAGCGCCCCGATCAAGCGCACCGACGGATCGATGCCCAGCAGTTCACGGGCACGCTCGCGGCTGTGCTGCAAGCCTTCGGCCTGCTCGATGTCGATGGCGTTGGTAATGGCGTAGGTATTCTGGTCGGTGAAACCGCAGTCACAGTCCAACAGGTACTGCTTGACCGCCGGCGACACACCGACGAAACGCCAGTGACGATCGATCAGGCGCTGGGTCTGGCGACGCCGGTAAAACCGGTCGTACTCGCCAAATCCGTGGGAAATGCCGATGCACAGCGGGACCTTCAACCAGCGGTTGAGCGTCAGCATCATGTTTACCGGCTTGAAGCGGTTACAAATCACCACGTCGAATTTTTCTGCGCGGCAAAACTTGTACAGCTGCCACATCGCCCGCAGGCGCATGCCCTTGAGGGACTTGTCGGAAAACTCGAAGTACACCGAACGGTCGGCCCGGCTCACAGCCTCGCCCGGCCCGGGTTTGCCACGCAGGAATGCCGCCGTGACCTCATAGCGATCACTCGGCAGCGCCTTGACGATCTGCTCCGCGAGGTCGGCAAAATCATGGGCTTTGACGTTGTAGTCAGGCTGCAATTGCAGAACCTTTGACCGTTGACTCATAACTCTCCCCGGTGAAAACCTGTCGCATCGATGACCCAGGCCGGTTCGGCGGCAATACGCCTGACCTCGGCTGGATCGGGTGGAGGTAACCGTGACCACTCGTTGCGTTTCCAGCAAACAAAATGGAAGTACGGAAACCGGCGATCGCCATCGCGATCATTACTCAAACAGCCATTACGCCAATACCAGCGTTGCGGAAAATCATCCGTGCCGTCGTGCCACTTGATACAGCCACCCGGCGTGCTGAACGCCTCGGTGAATTCGCTGCGCCGACGCCACGGATTGAACTTGCCCACCAAAGTGAACAAAGGCTCGGGGAAATTCTTGCGCCAGAGAAAGATTCGACTGAATGCGCCCTCGTCCAGCGCATGATGCTCCTGATCGGTGAAGCGCTTTCGCCAGTCCTTCATCTGCATGAACAACTCACGTTTGCGGGCGTTGTTGCGCATCAGGCAGAGATGCCCTGCTACCCGCCGCTCGTGAGTCGAGAACAGGTCATAACCGGCCAGACGATCAGGGGTGAAGTAACTTCGCAGGTCACCATACACCAGATCAATATCGCCGAACCCCCAGAAATCATAGCCTTGCAAGCGGTCGGCATGAATATGCCCCAGCGCCGGCTTGATGTCGCAAAGCTTGTAAGCTGTATCCGGTGCAAAATCGATGCCCAGCCGTTTTGACACCAACCCGCAGTATTCGCTGAACGTCATGAACTCGACGGTGACGTTGGGTGGCAGGTTATCGGGCGTGCCGCAATCGCTGAACAGCAACCAGTCGATATCGGCATTGCGACGACAACTTTCCAGGAAAAACGGCATCCAGAACGGCCATTGGCCGAAATACGGAATCAGAAAAACAATGCGCGGGCGTGGGTTGATCACAGAAGAATCACTGCAGTGGTTTAAGACGCGGCCATGCTAGACAGCGAAGTGCTTCATTTCTGCTGTCGAGATGTTTCATCATGATTCAAAAGCCATAACAATTCATGACGTCTGACCGCCTTGCGAAAAAATTCGTTTTCGCCATAAAGGGGCGGCACTCTACGGGCCAGCAGACGCTGTATCAACCGACGCAAACGTCGCTTGAACGGCATGGGCGGTTGCAGGTCATGCATCATGCCCAGTGCCATAGCTTTATCACGCTGAAGGTCCAGCGACAGCGGCAGGCAGCAAGGCTGCATCGGTGTGGTCGAGTCGAAGGCCGGCGGCAGCGCGATGCCATGCCCCGCATCGCCCATCGGCCAGCGATCGTTATCGTGCAGATGATTGGCGTAGCCGAGCAAGGTGGTCGGTTGCCATTCCAGGCCTCGCAAGGCTTCGAGGACCGCTTGCTGGGCACAGAGATGATCGGGATGCGGGTCGAGCGTCGGGTGCGGCAGCACGATCACTTCAGGGCGCGCGCGCAGTATCAGTTCACGCAGATCGGCCAGCAGGTTGTTCCAGGTCGGAGCACCGTCGACGTCGCCCGGCAGGGCAAATGGATTCAACTGGCGATAGACGCGGGTGTCGCTCAATTCGGCTTCGCGGGAACCCATCGGCTTCGCCGGTGCGGCCTGCATCGCCGCCAGTTGCAGGCAGAAATAACCCAGTTGCACGCAATGCGCTTCAGGCACGCCAGCCCAACGCGGCACAGCGATGCTGTCCCAGGCGCGCAAACGGCCCTTGAGCCGCGCCGCCTCGACCTTGTTCAGGCCGATCTGCTGATAATGCTCGGCTTCGATTTCACCGGCGGTGAGGGTCACGATCCAGGCTTCATCGGCCTGGCTGTATAAACCATAGGCGGCCAGTTCGGCGTCATCGGCATGAGGGGCGATCACCATTACGCGCTGGCGGCGGTAATCCGGTTGTTCCAGCGCCCACAGCACAGGCTCACCGAGCAAGCGGCAGAAGCGTCCGTGCAGGCGCAACTCGCCCCGCGACAATACTTGCGCCTGACCACTGAGGTTCAGGTAACGCAGGCCATTCACACCGCGCTCAAAGGTTTGCCGGTCCGGATTGTCGCCACCCAACAACTCGACCACCGGGTCGATAAAGCGCCCCAGCCACGTGCTTTTTACCCGCAGCGCCAACACCAGCGTTGCGTCGTCGACCAGCATCACGCCTTCGTCCAGGCGTAACCGCTCACCGTCCAGATGCACCTTGGGCTGCGGGGTGTAGGGCGGGAAGCTGTATTGGTAATCGTCTTTGGGCGAATAGAACAAATGGTCGGCGAACCATGCCTCGTGGGCAATCCAGCCCAGCACCGCGAGTACCAGCGGCAACCACCACGCCACCAGCACGCCGATGGCAATCAACAGCACCAGCGCGATCAACAGGCCGATGCGTTTGTTGCGCCGATGGCGCTTGAGCAGTTGCTGTTTGCGGCTCATGGGTTCACTCACACGGTGAAGACCGGCACGGGATTGCACCAGCGGTCCTTGTATTCCCGGTCGGCGCGGCCGAAGGAGAACCGCAAGGGTTTACCCAGGGCGCGGGCGTGTTCCCAGGCACTTTGGGTATTGAGAAAACTCAGCACGCTGCCGGGGCTGAACTCTCGCGTTTCGGGATCGACACCGCCATTGATGTACTCGACGCTGATCCACTCCGGCGCCTCGACGCGGTACACCAGTTGAATCGCAATCGGCGCATCGTTGAGGAAAATCACCGAGCCGATCAGCAAGTCCCGCAGCAGCTCGATCACCTCGCCCATGCGCTCGGCGCCGGTGGCCGGGAAGCCCCAGCGACGCTGGAACAGGTCGCAATAGATCGCGCCCAGCTCAGCGCTGGAAAACTCGGCGACCGGCCGCACCACCCCGCCCGCCTCTTCCAGCAGACGCAATTCACGGCGCTGGTTGTAGCGAAACTTCTTCGACAACTCTTCGGGCGTGCGGGCCATCGCCAGTTGCTCAGTCTGCAGCTTGATGCCGGTGAAACGGCCTTCGTTGAGCGCCGACAAATAACGTCCGCGATGGCGCAGCGGCGCCTGCGCATCGGCGGCGGCCGGCAGGATCAACTCGGCATTGCCGAGGTCGAACAGGCCTTTTTTACCACGGCGCTTGAGTACGTCTTTGGACAGCGCCAGGTCACGGCCCCAGGTCGGGATAGCGGCTTTAACTTCACCGTTTTTTTCCCAGGCCAGGTAACGCACCGGGATCCCGGCCAACTTTGCCAGACGTTCAACTACCAGAGGATGGGTCGCGACGCTGCCGCCAAAACGTTGCCAGGCCTGTGCATAAGTCGAGGCGTCGACCACCGCCCAGCCCCGTTCGCGCCAGCCTTGAAATCGGTTGAGCATCAGCCCCTCGGTGCCAGTTCAGTGACGTGCGGCAAATGCCAGAAAGCATCGCGTACCGCGCGGTCGGAGAAACGCTCACGCAGGCGATCGAGCATCAGCTCGGCACACTGGTGACGTTGCTGGTCGTCCATCGCGGCCAGGTGTTGCAGCCCTTGGGCCAGGCGTTCGGCATCGCCCAACGGGAACAGAATGCCGACGCCTTCGACGACTTCCTTGGCCCCACCGCACGCGGTGGCGAGCAACGGTACACCGGCGGCCATGGCTTCCAGCAGCACCATGCCGAACGGTTCGTGATCAGAACTCAGGGCAAACACATCGAAGGCACGGAAATAACGACGGGCATCCGGCACCTGACCGAGGAACAACACGCGGTCGCCGATACCCAGTTCCCGGGCCAGAGCCTTGAGGTCCTCCTCCAGGCGACCACTGCCGAGGATCACCAGTTGACTGTTGCCCGGCAAGCCCGGCAATGCCTCGGCAAATCCGTGCAGCAGCGTGGTCTGGTCTTTGTCTGGGTGCAGCCGTCCGACGTTGCCGACAATCCAGGCATCCGCCGACAGGCCGAGGGTTTCCCGGGCCTCGCGCACCGACACCTGGCTGGTTTGCAACGCCGGCACATCGACACGGTTATACAGCGTCTGAATCCGCCCGGCCGGCCATTTCGGCAGGCAACGGCGCATGTCGTCACGCACCGCATCGGAGACCCCGAGCAGGCTCAGGCGCTTGCGGAAAATATGCGCGAACAGTTTGCGGGTGCCGCGTTTGTAATCGCCAAACGCGTGATGCACACCAATCACCGGCAGCGAGGTGCCGAGCAAGGCGATGTAGATCGGCTTGAAGCGGTGAGCAATGCAGAAACTGAAATTGCGCGAGGCGGCGATCTTGCGCAGATCGCTGATGGCGCCCAGCTTCAGGCCACGAATGGCCTTGGAGCTGTATTCCATGAACAGCACTTCATCGGAAGCGCAGTTCGCGGCGACTTCGCTATCGGCGGCCCCGGTCAAAAAGACCGTGGTCACCCGATAACCGGTCCCCGCGAACAGGCTGGCGTACTGCCGGGCGCAGTCCAGGAACGGCCCGTCATAGCCGTGGCAGAACTGCAACACATGGCGTTCAGCCGAGCGTGTCATAAGCGTTGGCGCCCTCTTTGACCACCAGGATGTCTTCCATGATCAGATACTGTAGATCGGAACCGAAGAACATGTTCAGCGCGTCGGTCGGCGAGCAGATCATCGGCTCGCCACGACGGTTGAGCGAGGTGTTCAGCGACACGCCGTTGCCGGTCAGCACTTCCAGCGCCTTCATCATGTCGTAATAACGCGGGTTGTATTCGCGCTTGAGCACCTGGGCCCGGGACGTGCCGTCTTCGTGGACGACTTCCGGCACGCGGGTCTTCCATTCTTCAGCCACTTCGAAAGTGAAGGTCATGAACGGCGCCGGGTGATCGATCTTGATCATCTGCGGGGCCACGGTGTCGAGCATCGACGGGCAGAAAGGCCTCCAGCGCTCGCGGAACTTGATCTGGTGGTTGATGCGGTCAGCCACGCCGACAGCGCTCGGGCAACCGATGATCGAACGACCGCCCAAGGCCCGCGGACCGAACTCCATGCGGCCCTGGAACCAGGCTACCGGGTTACCGTCGACCATGATTTTGGCGATGTTTTCCGGCATGTTTTCGAGTTTGCGCCAGACCGGCTTGCTCGGATGACGGGCGCACGCGGCGACCACGTCTTCGTTGCTGTACGACGGGCCGAGGTAGACGTGTTCCATCTTCTCGACCGGCACGCCACGGGCATTGGACACGTAGGCTGCTGCGCCGACTGCGGTGCCGGCATCGCCGGAAGCAGGCTGTACGAACAGCTCCTTGACGTCGTCACGGGCGATGATTTTCTGGTTGAGCTTGACGTTCAACGCACAGCCACCGGCGTAGGCCAGTTTGCCGGTTTCCTTGAGCACGTCGCCCAGGTAGTAGTCGATCATCTGCAGCGCAATTTTTTCGAACAGCGCCTGAATGCTGGCGGCGTAGTGGATGTACGGCTCGTCGGCGATGTCGCCTTCGCGCTTCGGCCCCAGCCACTCGATCAGCTTCGGCGAGAAGTAGTAACCCTTGCCCTTCTCTTTATAACGGCGCAGGCCGATCACGTTGGCGTAGTCGGTGTTGATCACCAGTTCGCCGTTCTCGAACGAGGCCAGACGCGAGAAATCGTATTTGCTGGCATCGCCGTACGGCGCCATGCCCATGACCTTGAACTCACCGTCCAGCATGTCGAAACCGAGGAACTCGGTGATCGCGCCGTACAGGCCGCCGAGGGAGTCCGGATCAAAGAATTCCTTGATCTTGTGGATCTTGCCGTTTTCGCCATAACCGAAGAAGGTCGTGGCGTACTCGCCCTTGCCGTCGATGCCGAGGATCGCGGTTTTCTCTTTGAAACCCGAGCAGTGATAAGCGCTGGAAGCGTGGGCCAGGTGGTGTTCAACCGGCTCGATCTTGATTTTCTTCGGATCGAAGCCCAGTTGCTCCAGGCACCAGACGATCTTGTTGCGATAGCGCTTGTAGCGACGGTTGCCCATCAGGATCGCGTCGAGTGCGCGGTCCGGGGCGTACCAGTAACGCTTGGCGTACTGCCAGCGAGCCTTGCCGAAAATGCTGATCGGGGCGAACGGAATCGCGACCACGTCAACGTCGGACGGCTTGATGCCTGCCTGCTCCAGGCAGAACTTCGCCGATTCGTAAGGCATGCGGTTCTTTGCATGTTTATCGCGTACGAAGCGCTCTTCCTCAGCCGCCGCGACCAGCTTGCCGTCGATGTACAAGGCTGCTGAAGGATCATGGCTAAGGGCGCCGGACAGGCCAAGAATCGTCAATGCCACAGGGGTCTAGCCTCTTTAGTCTGCATGCAGGCGACAAGCGCCTCAAAAATTGATGTGCCCCTCGCAAGGGGCGAGAGACAGCTAAAGGGCGGGATTATAGCTTAAAAGCGACGGCAAGCCTCTAGCGGGAAGTGGCAAGCAGCAAGCTCACGCGTTGACAGCAGAAAGACGTCGACATAGGCTCCTGCTCAAATGGACTGGGAGATCCCGGTCGGCGCTATAGCCTCGGTGAGTTCATCGGGGCTTTTCGCTTTCTGAAACAGGGAAAACCTGTTTCAGAACTAGACACATCACCCGCCGGATTACAAAAGCGCTACCCGCGGCCTGCTCGCCAGTAAATACTCAGATTGCCGTCGATAGCCTGGCGGTAAATCGTATAGGGCAAGGAAACGGTGTCCATGACCCCCGACAGGGTCAGGTCCAGCAATACAAAGGGGACGAGGAAGCCGGTGGGATCTGGCGGGGCATTCAGGATGCAGAAGTCGTAGGCCAGGCCGCTGTAGATGCGGGGGATGGACTGGCAGTAGGTTTTTTGTTTTCGCAGGCCGCGAGCGGCGTCTTCGTCATCTTGCAGCACCGTCAGCGCGGTCCCGCATCCCGATAAAGCCAGTGAGAATGTACCGATTGCAACAGCCGTTTTTATGGTCAAGGTTTGCCCTCCGTGAACGTCAGGCGAAACTAGCATCGCGGCTCTTCAGCGCACAGTTCACGGGGTCTGGGGATCATGTAGGACGGTTCACAAGAACTTGTCCTCTTAATCTCGGGTGTCTGTTCTGGCCCCATCGCGAGCAGGCTCGCTCCTACATTTGATCTGCGGTGAACACAGAGCCCCTGTGGGAGCGAGCCGGCTCCGGGCGGCGTTCCGACGATAGGGTCGAAGACCTGATTCAGGCCGCGCCAGAGATGTCTTTGGGCAGACGCTGGTCAATGACCTGATACAGCGCACTGCTCTCGGGCCAGTTACGCATGAACCGCGCCCGGTCCCGCGCATACGCCGGGGCAAAGCTCCCTACAGAGCCATGCTGACACATCGAATCCAGATCGATCAGCGCCCAGCGATCCTGCTGCCAGAACAGGTTATGCCCCTTGAAATCCCCATGACTGATGCGCTCGCGGATCAGCTCGGCAAACAAATGATCCAGCGCCACCAATTCAGCTTCGGGCGCATCACCCTTTTCAACGTACGGCGCAAAGCGCTCGATGATGTCCGGCCCCGGCAGATACTCAGTGATCAAGTACGCCCGGCTGCGCAGCCAGAGAAAACGCTTCTCCAGCAACGCCAGCGGTTTGGGCGTGGCGATGCCGAGGAACGCGAGGCGATTGCCTTCGCGCCACGAGTGCCAGGCACGGCTCGGACGCCAGAAGCGTTTGAGCCAGTGGGCAAAGCCTTTGATGTTGTAGCGCTTGATCACCAGCGTCCGACCACCAACCTCGACTTTTCCTACACTCGCTGCACCGCCAGTCTTGTACAGATGGCCCTGATCGAGCAAGGCATCGGCCTGTTCCAGCACCGGCAGCATCGCCGCCTCTTCTTCACGACGAATAGCCCGCAAGCCAAAAGGCCCGCGCTGGACGCTGAACAACGAACACTCGCGCCCCACCTTGATCAGGTAGTCCTTCAAGCGCCAGCTGCGAACCTTGTCGATCTGCTTCTGCAACGCTTCCATCGGCAAGGCGTGTTCGCCGTTACTCAGCAGGTAATACACCAGCAATTCTTCGGTGAACGGTTCCAAAGACTTGGGCAACTGGGCGAAAAATACGCCGAGGTTTTCCAGGACTTTCTGCCGTGACAGCGGCTGGCCCGGGGTTTCAGCACAGACTCCGCCGCCATCGATCAGGTACAGCCGACCTCGCTGACGCAGGAGATTGTCCAGATGAAGGTCTTCCTGCCAGAGCCCCTTGCGATGCATTTGGCCGATAGCGCCTAACGCCTCGGCCAACACGGCCCCTTGCATATCAGCCAGCACCGGCAAGTGTTCGACTTTTTTCCAGGTCTCCCCCAGGCTCTCGGCGCCTTCGAGGAAATCGAACAGTAGCCAGCCGCCCTCGCCCTCTTTCAGGCCGTCCACCAGCAACTGCGGAGTGGTCAGCCCTTGATCGGCGAGCAAACGCACGCCGTCCAGTTCACGCTGAAAATGCCGCGCCGCCTTGCCGCCGACCAACAACTTGGCCAGCACCGGCCGGCCGCGCCACACGCCGGCGCCGACATAACGCTGCCCCGGCAATACGCGCAACAAGCTCAGCAACTGCAACTCGGCGGGACCGGCAGCATCGGCCAGTGAAATACTCATCGGCAGGCTCGGGCTGCGGCCCGCGCCTTTCAATTCGGACAAACGCATCAGCGCGCCTCCTTGTGACTACGTCGCGCGGTGAGGCGCGAAACCCAACTGTCCACCAGCGAACTGTCCCGTGGCTGATCCACATAAACCGCCAGCAATTCGCGCAACTGCGCTTCGGTCCACTCCGGCGCGCGGCGCAGCAACGGTTCCAGGTCCTTGACCCGGTCACGCTGGCCGAACAGCAACGGCCGGGTTTTTTCCAGGTCGATCAACTGCGCCTGATAACCGTCACCCGTGGCCTGGAGGAAAATGTGCTTGGGGTAGAAGCAGCCGTGAAGCTGGCGCACGCCGTGCAGGCGCCGCGCCAGCTCGCCACAGGCTTTCATGATGGCCGTGTGTTGCGCTTCGCTCAGGTCCGACCAGCGCTGTAACAGCGAATCCAGGTCATCCCAACCGTCCAACGCACGGGTCAGCAGAACCGCCCGCACTTCCCCATCGACTTTGCGCTCACCAAAAAACGCCGCTTTCAGCGCCGGAATACCCAGCTTCTGATAACGACTGATGTTGCGAAACTCGCGGGCAAAACTCGGTTCGCCGAACGGCGCATGGAAGGTGCGCGTCAGGTAGTTGCTCTGGCGCTTGAGGTAGTAGCCATGACCTTCCAGATCCAGCCGAAACACGCTACTCCAGCCGCCACTGACGGTGTTGGGCTCATCCACCGCCTCAAGTTGCTTGTCCCAGAGTGCATCGAACGTGCCGAGGCCATGGCGCTCAAGCAGCGCACGGTCTTCAGCGGCCAGGAAATCAGTCATTCGCGCCCCTCGAAAAATCTCACCACGTGCCGGATGCGTTTTTTGTCGTCGGCATTCAGCCGGTCACGCTGGCGGTATTGCAGGTAAAAGCGCAGGCGCTGGGTGGCCGACAGGTGATATTTCGCCACCTTGTCGAGGCAGGCCAGGTCTTTGGTGATCCGGTATTTGAGCCAGAAGCCGCGCCAGAAATCGCCGTTGGGGCAATCGATCAGGAACAGCTTGGCCTCATCGTCGATCAGCAGATTACGCCACTTCAAATCGTTATGGGTGAAACGGTTGTCGTGCATGGTCCGGGTGTAACCGGCCAACTGACGGCTGACGGAATCGACCCAGGCGCGGTCCGCCAGCTTGGGATCGTGGCGGTCGGCGAGGGCCGACAAGTCTTCGGTGTTGGGCAGTTCGCGGGTGATCATCGCGCCACGAGCATACGCCGCGCCTCGCCGCTCCAGCCCCCAGGCAACCACTTCAGCGGTCGGAATGCCCCACTTGGCGAAGCGCTTGAGGTTCTGCCATTCGGCCTTGACCCGGGGTTTGCCCAGGTAGCGGCGCAGGCCTTTGCCGGCACCCACGTAGCGCTTGACGTAATAATTGACGCCGTTGCGATTGACGCGGATGACCTCGGACAACGGGTCGCGGGTCAGGCGTTCACCCTGAAGCGCAAACACTGCTTCCAGGCTGCCAAAATCTTCCGTCAGATCGCTGTAAGCAGGTTCCAGCTTCCAACCGGGCATCAGAGCGCATCCCCGTATCGCTGTTTACGGTCGTAAAGTTTGTTGGCTTTGCCTTCAAGCCAGGCGAGCAGCGGCGCTTCTTCAGCCAGAATCTGGCGCAATGGCTGCTGGAAGTAGCCTTTGAGGAATCGCAGTTTGTCGCGTTGGGTCAGGCCGATGTCCAGGGCCGAAAAGTACAACGCCGCCAGATCCTTGTTGCGCCAGCGCTGGGTAATGGCCGGCCGGGTCTGGGCGCGGTGCAGGTCGATCACCGAGAGCTTGAAGTCATCAGCCGTCACCGGTTTATCGGTGTGCAGCAGGAAGTGGCAGATGTAGCAGTCGCGGTGGTTGACCCCGGCGCGGTGCATCATGCCGGTCATGCGCGCGACTTCGGCGATCAGCGCGCGCTTGAGTCTGGGCTCGGGCGGGTTCTTGATCCAGTCGATGCTGAAGTCTTCGAGGCTAACGGTGGGCGCCAGCTCTTCGGTGACGATAAACGAGTGTTGATCCGCCGGGTTGCTACCCTTTTCGCCATAAGCGACGGCGGTCATAGTCGGTACGCCGACTTCTTTGAGGCGCTGAATGGCCTTCCACTCCTGACCCGCGCCGAGTACCGGCAGCTTGGCCGTCAGCAGGTTCTTGAAGATCTCGCCCCAGCCGATGCCACGGTGGATCTTCACGAAAAAGCCATTGCCGTTTACTTCAGTGCGCAAGGTCCGGCGCGCTTCCAGTTCACGGTAAACCTCGCCCTGCAAGCCTTCCACTTCGGTGAACGCATCGCGTCCGGCCCAAAGGCTCTTGAACGGTTCAGCCAGCATCAACTTCATTAAGCGTGCTCCGCCAGAATCACATCGGCCGCGTGCTGCGGCATGCTGTAGAGGTCGGCCGTCTCAGCGAAGGCCAGACCGTTGCGGCTCCAGGCCGCCCGTGCTTGAGCGTCGTTCAACATGCCGGTCAGGTACTGGGTCAGCTGCGCCTGATCGAACGGTTCGTCCAACACCAGGCCGGCGTCGGCCTCGGCGATGTAATGGGCGTAACCACAGACCGCGCTCACCAATACCGGCAACCCGGCCACCAGGGCTTCGAGCAACACAGTCCCGGTGTTTTCGTTATACGCCGGATGAATCAGCAGGTCGGCACCCAGCAGGAAACGTGGGATATCGCTGCGCCCCTTGAGGAACGTCACGTTGTCGCCGAGCCCCAAAGTGGCGCTCTGCATCTGGAATAATTTGGGGTCATCCTGGCCAATTACAAACAGCCGGGTGCGTTTCTTCAGATCAGCGGGCAACGCGGCCAGCGCCTTGAGGCTGCGATCCACCCCCTTGGTCTTGAACCCGGAGCCGATCTGCACCAGCAGCAGCTCATCGTCCTTGAGGTTGAATTCGCGACGGAAATCGGCTCGGATTTCGGCGGCATTGGCGGGTGCGCGCCGGTCCTGGGAGATCCCCGGCGGCAGCAAATGGAAGCGTTCCAGCGGTGTGTCGTAATGTTTGATGAACAGCGGCTGCTGGACTTCGGAAATCATCAGCACTTCCGTCTTGGCGTCCTTGGCGAACACCGCGCGCTCGTACTCGGCGAAGTGCCGGTAGCGGCCCCAACGACGGTACAGCGAGTTGCGCAGGTTCTGCGCCTTGTCTTCAAAGCAACCATCGGCGGCGTAGTAAACGTCCAGGCCCGGCATCTTGTTGAAGCCGATCAGACGGTCCACAGGACGCTTGGCCAGGTCCGCTTCCATCCACTCGCTGAGCTTTTCATTACGGCGATGATTGAAGAACGCCTTGACCGGCGCCACCAGCACTTCGAAACCCGGCGGGACATCGCCTTCCCAGATCAGCGTGTAGACGCGAATCTGATGGCCGCGCTGTTGGCACTCCAGGGCGATGCGCATGAAATCGCGCTGCAACCCCCCGAACGGAAAGTACTTGTACAAGACGAATGCCAATTGCATCAGCGCAGCTCCTCAGCCAGTAACAACGTGCTCAGTCGGGTCGCGACACGCTCGGGATTCAGACGCGTGAAGCACAGGGGCCACTCGCGTTTCAGGTCGAACTGACGGGCATCTTCGGCCGTCGGTTGATACGTACATTTCTTTTGCAGGCACGGCGCGCAGGGGAAATCGCTGGCGATGTGAATCTGCGCCTTGCCGTAGGCGCCGGTCAGGCCCGGGTTGGTCGGACCGAACAGCGACAGGGTCGGTACGTCGAGCGCGGCGGCCAGATGACCGAGGCCGGTGTCCACGGCCACGCAGGCTTGAGCGCCAGCCAATACTTTGCCGACACCGGCCAGGTTCAGTTTGGGCAGCACTTCGACATGCCGGAACCCGGCGGCGATGCGTTCGGCCCGGGCCTTCTCGACCGGATTGCCCCACGGCAGCTTCACGGCAACACCGAGATAGCCAACGCGCTCGGCCAGTTCGCGCCAATAGGCTTCCGGCCAGTGCTTGGTGTCCCACGTGGTGCCGTGCAGAAACAGCACATAAGGGTTCTTGCGCGGCAGTTCCACCAGGCGCTCGACGTTCAAGCCGTAATCGCCCAGGCCTTTGGGCAGGTCGTAGCCCAAGGCCAGAGCGAACAATTGACGCACCCGCTCTACCGCGTGTTGTCCACGGCCCACGGCCAGACGACGGGAATAGAAACGTGCGGCGATGGGCTCGCGCGCCGAGTCCTTGTCGAGCCCGGCGACCGGCGCTTTGACATAGCGCGTCAACCAGGCGCTTTTGAGCAGGCCCTGGGCATCAATCACCAGATCGTATCGGGTGGCGCGAACGCTTTGTTTGAAGCGCTTCCACTCGCCACTCTTGAGGGTTTGCCAGAGGTTCTTGCGCCAGCGACGGATCGCCACCGGGATCACCTTGCCCACGGCCGGGTGCCAGGTCGGGATCTCGGCGAAGCCTTCTTCCACCACCCAGTCGAACGTGATGCCGGGGATCGCCCGCGCCGCGTCGGTCAACGCGGGCAACGCGTGAATCACGTCGCCCAGCGAAGATGTCTTGATCAACAGAACGCGCAAGCTATTTGACCTCGACCACAGTGCCCTGCAACCGCTGCAAGGCTTCGTTCACCGCTTGCGGCATGAGCTGGCGCAGGCAGTTGTAATGACCGAAGCGGCAGGTGCGATCGAAGCACGGGCTGCATTCGAGGCCCAGGCGCACAATCTCGACGTGCTCGGCCAAGGGTGGCGTGAAGCCCGGCGATGTCGAACCGTAGACGGCCACCAGCGGGCGGTTGAGCGCAGCGGCGACGTGCATCAGGCCGGAGTCGTTGGACACCACCGAATCGGCGCAGGACATCAGGTCGATGGCTTCGGCCAGGGAGGTGCCGCCGCTGAGGTTGACCGACTCTTCGCGCAGGCCGGGAATCAGCCGCGCGCGGATGTCCTCGCCGACCGCGTGATCGTTTTTCGAACCGAACAGCCAGACTTGCCAGCCTTCGCGGATCTTCGCTTCGGCGACCTTGGCGTAATGCTCGGACGGCCAGCGCTTGGATTCGCCGAACTCTGCACCTGGGCACAGGGCCAACACCGGGCGGTCGAGGGTCAGGCCGAACTTGGCCAGCGCCGCCTCGCGGGTGACCGGGTCGATCTGCAGGCTTGGCCGTGGATACGGTGTCGGCAGTTCGGCACCGCGCTCAAATGCCAGCGCCATGAAGCGCTCGATCATCAGCGGATAACGTTCTTTATCCAGCGTGCGCACGTCATTAAGCAGGCCGTAGCGGAACTCGCCGCGCCAGCCGGTGCGTTTCGGGATGCCGGCGAAGAACGGCACCAGCGCCGACTTCAAGGAGTTCGGCAGCAGGATCGCCTGATCGTACTGGCCGGCCAGGGATTTGCCGATGCGCCGACGCGTCGCCAGCTCCAAGGCGCCATGGCCGAGCGGAAAGCTCAAGGCCTGACGGACTTCGGGCATGCGCTCCAGGATCGGCCGGCTCCATTCGGGGGCCAGGACGTCGATTTCGCATTGCGGGTGGCGTTGCTTGAGACACTGAAACAGTGTCTGCGCCATCACCATGTCACCGACCCAACTGGGCCCAACGATCAGAATTTTCATGTGGTTTCCATAAACGAACCGGGGAGGCATACGCCTCCCCGCCTCGAGAATCACTGCGGGAGCCTGTCGGCTTGCGATGGGTCATCACCTTCAACATTGCTGTCGACTGTCACTCCGCTATCGCGAGCAGGCTCGCTCCCACATTGGGATTTGGTGTGCATCGTTCTGCGATACATAGCAGATCTACTGTGGGAGCGAGCCTGCTCGCGAAGGGGCCGTCACATCCAGCATCGATGGCGACTGACACCCCGCCTTCGCGAGCAGGCTCGCTCCCACATTTGAATCTTGTTGCTTCAACTCGCGCGTTTCAGCTTAACCCTAGTTCACGCCAGATCCGCAATACCTGCCGACGCTCATCGACAAACTGGTCACCCGGTATCACCCCGGGGTCCTTCTGCAAGGCCTGCCGGTGTGCGGCGGAACGGTAGGCCTTGTAGGCCTCGCGTAGCAGGCTGGCGTCTTCGGCAGGCATCAGCCCTTCGTGTTCCAGCTCTTCCAGAATGCGGATGTTATCCGTCCAGCGCAGCAATGGCGGGTGTGTTTCGGACCACGCCAGGGCCGCGTATTGCACCATAAATTCAATATCGACGATACCTCCGGCGTCCTGCTTGAGATCGAATGGCGCCGTGGCCTCGAAGGCATTTGCCGCCGTGCCGGCTGCGGTGCTCTTGCTACCGAGGTTATCGCGCATCTTGGCGCGCATCTCGCTCACCTCCTGACGCAAGGTCGCCAGGTCCCGGTGCTTGCCCAATATCGCCGCGCGCACCCTCTCGAATGCCTGGCCGACATCCTGGCTGCCCACCAGCACCCGGGCCCGCACCAGTGCCTGATGTTCCCAGGTCCAGGCTTCGTTTTCCTGGTAGCGGGCAAACGCCCCGACCGAGCTCACCAGCAACCCCGAGGCGCCGGACGGCCGCAGGCGCATATCGACTTCATACAGCTGGCCGGAGTTGGTCTGGGTCGTAATCAAATGAATGATCCGCTGCCCCAACCGGGTGAAAAACTGCGCGCCGTCGATAGGTTTCGCTCCGTCGGTTTCCGCCTGCGGATCACCGTCATGGATGAACACCAGGTCCAGGTCCGAACCATGCCCCAATTCCAGTCCGCCGACTTTCCCATAACCGACAATGATGAAGCCCGGATCGCACAACGTGCCGTCGGTGCGCAGTGGCGTGCCATATTTGGCCACGGTCTGGCGCCAGGCCAGGGCGAGTACTTGTGCGAGGATCGCTTCAGCCAGCCAGGTCAGGTAATCGCTGACTTTCATCAACGGCAGGCTGCCGGCGATTTCCGAAGCGGCGACCCGCAAGCGGTGCGCCAGTTTGAAATGGCGCAGGGCTTCCATTTGCTGTTCGAGGTCGTCTTCGGGAATCCGCGTCAGGCGCTCGCGCAACTCGGCGGCCAGTTCCGGCGCCAGGGGGGGCTTGAACAATCGACCTTCATTGAGCAATTCGTCGAGCAGCAGCGGGAAGCGGGTGATCTGCTCGGCGATCCATGGGCTTGCCGCGCACAAGGTCAGCAAGCGGCGCAGGGCGCCGGGGTTCTCGGTCAGCAGCACCAGATACGCCGAGCGACGGGCCACCGCTTCAACCAACGGCAGCACGCGCTCAAGTACCAGATCCGGATTGGCATGCTCGACCGCCTGAGCCAGCAAACGCGGAATAAATGCATCGAGGCGTTCGCGCCCCAAACGCTGCATCGCGCGCAACTGCGGGCTGCTGCGCAAACCGGCCAACGCTTTCAGTGCCTTGGTGGCATCGGCAAAACCGCCCTCTTCCAACTGACGGCAGGCGGCTTCTTCATCCTGGGCCTCTTCCCACAGCGGCAGCCATTCGCCGCCGACCACCACTTCGCTTTCGGTGCCTTCCTCTTCATCGGGATCGGCGATCACTTGTCCAAAGTGCCAGGCCACGCGGCCTCGCCAATACATAAGCTGCGCATGGAAAGCCTCCCAGTCAGCGAAGCCCAGCATAAAGGCAATGCGCGCCTGATCCTGCGCACCGTCCGGCAGCATCTGGGTCTGGCGGTCGGCAATCGCCTGGATCGCGTGCTCGGTGTACCGCAGGAATTCATAGCCTTCGCGCAGCTCGCTGATCACCGCCGGCGGCAGGTAACCCTGACCTTCCAGGGTGCTCAGTACTTTTAATAGAGGGCGTTGCTGCAGGCTCAGGTCGCGACCGCCGTGGATCAGCTGGAACGCCTGGGCGATAAACTCCACTTCGCGGATGCCGCCCGAGCCGAGCTTGATGTTGTCGGCCATGCCTTTGCGCCGCACTTCCTGCTGGATCAGCTGCTTCATGGTGCGCAGCGCTTCGATCGCCGAGAAGTCGAGGTAACGCCGGTAAACGAACGGGCGCAGCATCTCTTGCAGTTGCGCGCCGGCCACTTGATCGCCAGCCACCACCCGCGACTTGATCATCGCGTAGCGTTCCCAGTCGCGGCCCTGGTCCTGGTAATACTGCTCCAGCGCGTTGAAGCTCAACACCAGGGCACCGGCCGAGCCGTAAGGCCGCAGACGCATGTCGACCCGGAACACAAAACCGTCGACGGTCATCGGGTCCAGCGCCTTGATCAGGCGCTGGCCGAGACGAATGAAGAATTCCTGGTTATCCAGCGAGCGTTTCACGCCGACGGTTTCGCCGCCCTCGGGGTAGGCGAAGATCAGGTCGATGTCCGATGACAGGTTGAGCTCCACTGCACCGAGCTTGCCCATGCCTAGGATGACCATCTGCTGCGGCTCGCCGCTACGCCGGCCGGTGGGCACGCCGAACTGCTGGCAATGCCGCGAGTACAACCACTGATAGGCCTGATCGATGCTCGCATCGGCCATGTCCGAGAGGTCGCGGCAGGTCTGGACCAGATCAGCCTGACGAGTCAGGTCGCGCCAGATGATCCGCACTTGCTGACGGGTGCGCTGACGGCGCAAGGCGCGACCGAGCTCGTCATCGGTTTCGGCCGCATTCACCGCTGCCGCTATCTGCCCGCACAACTCGCCGGGTGCAAAGCTGCGGTCCAGTTCGCCGGACTGCACCAGCGCCAGCAACATCAAGGGGTCACGCACACTCTGTTCGGTCACGAAATCGCTGGCGGCGGTGACGCGGGCGAATTGCGCCCAGCGCTCAGCTGTCCAGGCAGACAGGCCATGGTCATCTTCCAACTCGGCAACGGCGGTACGGAACGACTGCTCGGCGCGGGTGACAAACGGCAGGAGAATGCCGGGCAGTTCGGCAAGCGGAGGGAGGCTCATGGTCTATCCTTGATCGGCGTGTAGAGGGCGGCATGTAGTGATTTTTCAAAACGCACTACGTGATCGACTGTCGAACAAAGGTTAGAAATAGCTGAAATTTCTTTATTTTTGGCAGGCAGCATCAAGCTTTCACCTTTTTCGGTTGGCAAAAGACCAACCTTAACGATTATTCTCACAACGCAGCCGGAGGCCACAAGCCGCTCATCTGTAGTTTTACTACTCGTATATACATCCAGATAGCTGAAATGCCCGATGATTTGTAGTAAAACTACACGTCGCCGGAACCTACCACTCGGCAATCCAAGAATTTATATCGTCTGCCCACAAGGCCAGTCGCAAACTCAGGCAACCGATTCTGGAAGCCTTTCCGCCCTGGAGCAAGCCATGCAAGACCTCGATCCCGTCGAAACCCAGGAATGGCTGGACGCCCTGGAATCGGTTCTCGACAAAGAAGGCGAAGACCGCGCTCACTATCTGATGACCCGTATGGGCGAACTCGCAACCCGCAGCGGTTCGCAGTTGCCTTACGCCATCACCACGCCATACCGCAACACCATTCCCGTTACCCACGAAGCACGCATGCCTGGCGACCTGTTCATGGAACGCCGCATTCGCTCGCTGGTACGCTGGAACGCGATGGCCATGGTGATGCGCACGAACCTGAAAGATTCGGACCTGGGCGGTCACATCTCCAGCTTCGCCTCCAGCGCCACCCTGTATGACATCGGCTTCAACTATTTCTTCCAGGCCCCGACCGATGAACACGGCGGCGACCTGATCTACTTCCAGGGCCACACCTCGCCAGGCGTTTACGCCCGTGCGTTCATGGAAGGCCGCATCACCGAAGACCAGATGAACAACTTCCGCCAGGAAGTCGATGGTCAAGGCCTGTCTTCCTACCCGCACCCTTGGCTGATGCCTGATTTCTGGCAGTTCCCGACCGTATCCATGGGTCTGGGCCCGATCCAGGCGATCTACCAGGCACGTTTCATGAAGTACCTGGAAGCCCGTGGTTTCATCCCTGAAGGCAAGCAGAAAGTCTGGTGCTTCCTGGGCGACGGCGAGTGCGACGAGCCAGAATCCCTGGGCGCGATCTCGCTGGCTGGCCGCGAGAAGCTCGACAACCTGATCTTCGTCATCAACTGCAACCTGCAGCGCCTCGACGGCCCGGTTCGCGGCAACGGCAAAATCATCCAGGAACTCGAAGGCGTGTTCCGTGGTGCTCAGTGGAACGTGACCAAGGTCATCTGGGGCCGTTTCTGGGACCCACTGCTGGCCAAAGACGTCGACGGTATCCTGCAACGTCGCATGGACGAAGTCATCGACGGCGAGTACCAGAACTACAAAGCCAAAGACGGCGCGTTCGTGCGTGAACACTTCTTCAACTCGCCAGAACTCAAGGCGATGGTTGCTGATCTGTCCGACGACGAGATCTGGAAACTCAACCGTGGCGGCCACGACCCGTACAAGGTCTACGCGGCGTACCACGAAGCGGTCAACCACAAAGAACAACCGACCGTCATCCTGGCCAAGACCATCAAGGGTTATGGCACCGGTGCCGGCGAAGCGAAAAACACCGCGCACAACACCAAGAAGGTTGATGTTGAAAGCCTGAAGCTGTTCCGCGATCGTTTCGACATTCCGGTTCGCGACGAAGAGCTGGAAAACCTGCCGTTCTTCAAGCCAGAGCCAAACAGCGCCGAAGCCCGCTACCTGAGCGAGCGCCGCACTGCACTGGGCGGTTTTGTGCCACAGCGCCGCGCGCAAAGCTTCAGCGTGCCGACCCCGTCGCTCGATACCCTCAAGGCGATTCTTGATGGTTCGGGCGACCGTGAAATCTCCACCACCATGGCCTTCGTGCGGATCCTCGCGCAGCTGGTCAAGGACAAGGAAATCGGCCCGCGCATCGTCCCGATCATCCCGGACGAAGCCCGTACCTTCGGTATGGAAGGCATGTTCCGTCAGTTGGGCATCTACTCGTCCGTCGGCCAGCTCTACGAGCCAGTCGATAAAGACCAGGTGATGTTCTACAAGGAAGACAAGAAGGGCCAGATCCTCGAAGAAGGCATCAACGAAGCGGGCGCCATGAGCTCCTTCATTGCAGCCGGTACTTCGTACTCCAGCCACAACCAGCCAATGCTGCCGTTCTACATCTTCTATTCGATGTTCGGCTTCCAGCGCATCGGCGACCTGGCTTGGGCTGCAGGCGACAGCCGTACCCGTGGCTTCCTGATCGGCGGCACCGCCGGCCGGACCACGCTGAACGGCGAAGGCCTGCAACACGAAGACGGTCACAGCCACATCCTGGCTGCCACCATCCCGAACTGCCGCACCTTTGATCCAACCTACGGCTACGAGCTGGCGGTGATCATCCAGGACGGCATGAAGAAGATGACCGAAGAGCAGCAGGACGTTTTCTACTACATCACCGTGATGAACGAGTCCTATCAGCAGCCAGCCATGCCGGCCGGTGTCGAGGAAGGCATCATCAAGGGCATGTACCTGCTCGAAGAAGACACCCGCGAAGCGGCGCACCACGTTCAGCTGATGGGCTCCGGCACCATCCTGCGTGAAGTCCGTGAAGCGGCGAAAATTCTGCGTGAAGAGTTCAACGTTGCCGCCGACGTCTGGAGCGTTACCAGCTTCAACGAACTGCGTCGCGATGGCCTGGCCGTCGAGCGCACCAACCGTCTGCATCCGGGCCAGAAGCCTAAACTGAGCTATGTCGAAGAGTGCCTGAACGGCCGTAAAGGTCCGGTCATCGCGTCTACCGACTACATGAAGCTGTTCGCTGAGCAAATTCGTCAGTGGGTCCCGTCCAAGGAATTCAAAGTCCTGGGCACCGACGGTTTCGGCCGCAGTGACAGCCGCAAGAAGCTGCGTCACTTCTTCGAAGTCGACCGTCATTTCGTGGTGTTGGCAGCCCTGGAAGCCTTGGCTGACCGTGGTGACATCGAACCTAAAGTGGTGGCCGAGGCCATCGCCAAGTTCGGGATCAACCCGGAAAAACGCAACCCACTGGACTGCTGAGGAGACACTCTGTGAGCGAACTCATTCGCGTACCTGACATCGGCAGCGGTGAAGGTGAAGTAATTGAACTGTTTGTGAAGGTCGGCGACCGTATCGAAGCCGAACAGAGCATCCTGACGCTGGAATCGGACAAGGCGAGCATGGAAGTCCCTGCTCCCAAGGCCGGCATCGTCAAAAGTTTGAAAGTGAAGCTGGGCGATCGCCTGAAAGAAGGCGACGAACTGCTGGAGCTGGAAGTCGAAGGTGCCGCTGATGCGGCCCCTGCGGCTGCCGCTGCGCCGGCTGCGAAAGCTGAAGAGAAACCGGCTGCTGCGCCTGCCGCCGCCGCTGCTCCAGCGCCAGCAGCCGCGCCTGCTGCCGCTTCGGTTCAGCAAGTGCACGTGCCGGATATCGGTTCGGCGGGCAAGGCCCAGATCATCGAGATCCAGGTCAAGGTCGGCGACACCGTCGAGGCTGATCAGTCGCTGATCACCCTGGAATCCGACAAGGCCAGCATGGAAATCCCATCGCCTGCCGCTGGCGTGGTCAAGGCCATCAGCGTCAAGCTCAACGACGAAGTCGGTACGGGTGACCTGATTCTGGATCTGGAAGTGGCGGGTGCTGCGGCCCCTGCTGCTGCCGCGCCAGCCCAGGCTGCTGCGCCTGCTGCCGCTGCTCCGGCGCCAGCCGCTGCAGCCCCGGCCGCACCGGTTGCCGATAGCGTCCAGGACATTCATGTCCCGGACATCGGTTCGTCGGGCAAGGCCAAGATCATCGAAGTACTGGTCAAGGCCGGCGACACCGTCACCGCCGACCAGTCGCTGATCACACTGGAATCCGACAAGGCGAGCATGGAAATTCCATCGCCTGCCGCTGGCGTGGTGGAAAGCGTTTCCATCAAGCTGGATGACGAAGTCGGTACTGGCGACCTGATTCTGAAGCTGAAAGTCAAAGGCGCTGCGCCGGCCGCTGCTCCGGCTCCAGCCGCTGCTGCACCGAGCGCTCCTGCTCCGGCCGCCGCAGCACCTGCTGCTCCGGCACCTGCCGCACCCGCGGCTGCACCGGCCAAGCCGGGCGCCAAGGTTCACGCTGGCCCGGCTGTACGCCAACTGGCCCGTGAATTCGGCGTCGAGCTGAGCGCCGTCGGCGCCAGTGGCCCGCACGGTCGCATCCTCAAAGAAGACGTGCAGGTTTACGTCAAAGCGATGATGCAGAAGGCCAAGGAAGCACCGGCCGCTGCTGCCGGCGTAACCGGCGGCGCGGGCATCCCGCCGATTCCGGTCGTGGACTTCAGCCGCTTCGGTGAAACCGAAGAAGTGCCGATGACTCGCCTGATGCAAATCGGCGCGTCGAGCCTGCACCGCAGCTGGCTCAACATCCCGCACGTGACTCAGTTCGATTCGGCTGATATCACCGACCTGGAAGCGTTCCGCATCGCTCAGAAAGCCGTCGCAGAGAAGGCCGGCGTCAAGCTGACCATCCTGCCGCTGCTGCTCAAGTCGTGCGCGCACCTGCTCAAGGAACTGCCGGACTTCAACAGCTCGCTGGCGCCAAGCGGCAAGGCGATCATCCGCAAGAAGTACGTGAACATCGGCTTCGCCGTCGACACCCCTGAAGGCCTGCTGGTACCGGTCATCAAGAACGTCGACCAGAAGAGCCTGTTGCAACTGGCAGCCGAAGCCGCTGCGCTGGCCGCCAAAGCCCGCGACAAAAAGCTCACCGCTGACGACATGCAAGGCGCCTGCTTCACCATTTCCAGCCTCGGCCACATTGGCGGCACCGGCTTCACGCCGATCGTCAACGCGCCGGAAGTGGCGATCCTCGGTGTTTCCAAGGCAACCATCCAGCCAGTCTGGGACGGCAAAGCCTTCCAGCCGAAACTGATGCTGCCACTGTCGCTGTCCTACGATCACCGCGTGATCAACGGCGCTGCTGCTGCACGCTTCACCCAGCGTCTGAGCAGCCTGCTGGCGGACATCCGTACCATCCTGCTGTAACACCGGCCGGCCCTCCTTCATCGGAGGGCCTGTCGCGTTCCACGTTTTCCGAGCGCCACGCTCGTACCTCAACCCCGCCAATTTGGCGGGGCTTTTTTTGCCTTGAACAAAGTAATTTCCTACAGTCGTGGCTTACATCGCCCACAACTCATGGCGGCTTTCGCTCGATATTTTTTGCCGTTTAATAACTAGGCTTAGTTCGACAGCATTTTCTTTTAAATACTGAAAATCTCATTTGCTTAGTTAACGTTATTTCGAACGGATTCGAACATGTTTAAACCAACTGTCGGCCCTATTACTGGCCACACCACAACTAACCACGTACGTATTTTTTTGCGCGGAGAACGTCAAGACAACTCGCTGGTATTTGCCGGCATTCGTTATCGGCGCGCGGGGGAAGAGCGTTGGTCGCAAGGTGTCTTTGCCAAACTGTCGATCTTGCGCGATATGTCCGATGTGATTGCACTCAATAACCTCGCCACCGATACCGACTATGAATACCAGGCCGGATGGTTCAGCCCCATGAGCCCGGTGCACACCGTGGAGACCGTTCAGGAACTGCCGCTGCAATGGCCACGGGAGATTTATCGCTTTCGCACCCTGTCCAGCAAGGCCAACACACCGAGGGCGTACATCGTCGGCTCATGCCGCTACCTGCGCATGACCGCAGGCATCCCTTCGGCGCCTCATCTGGGCGACCGTATTTTTGCCTCGATCACCGAACTTGCGCAGCAGGCCGAGCCGCCCATCAGCGCGATGTTAATGACGGGTGATCAAATTTACGTCGATGATCTGAACGTTATTGCTCCCGACCGGGAATACAAGGAAATACTCAGCAAATATCGCGCGGCGTTTTCCCAACCGAACATCGCCCGATTAATGTCCAACACCTCGACTTATATGATCCTCGACGATCATGAAATAGAAGACAACTGGCCCACCAACGAAAGCAAGGCCGATGCCTATTTATATAAGAACGCCATGGCAGCCTATGAGATATACCAAGCCAGCCACAGTCCGGCGCATGACTTATTACCCAACGGTCAAGTAAGCCGAAAGTTGGAACAGTATTGGTATCAGTTCGCCGAAGGCGATATTGAATGGTTTGTCACCGACAGCCGAACCCGTCGTAACTTGTCGCCCAATGATCGACGCATCCTCGACGATGAGCAGGAACAGGCGCTGTGCAAATGGCTGATCCACAGCCCGGCCCGGGTCAAGTTCGTGGTCACCAGCGTGATGTTCTACCCCGACCGCAAACTCAACGGCGATGACGCCTGGAAAGCCTTCCCGGAACAACGCCTGCGGTTGCTGGAGACGATTCGCACGCATCGCATCAAGAACGTCATCTTCGTTTCCGGCGATGTCCACGGCTCACTGACCAGTCGCCTGACCCACAGCGAGGATCCGGACTTCGACGTGCACACCATCGTCTCGTCCCCGCTGTGCAACAGCAAATTGCTGCCCTATGCCTCCGAGTCCACCTTCATTCTGAACCAGGCGCTGGCACGTACCGCAGCGGGAGATTATCGACATGAATTGACCAGCAAGGTGGTCAGCGAAGACAACTTTGCTCATCTGGTGGTGGATCGGGAGCAGATTCAGGTCAGTTACCACGACCGGAACGGCCGGCGCCTGCAATCGATCAACATCCCGCTGCACTAAGGAAAATGAAGGCCAAATGCATTAGTTTTCGGCCCTGGCTGGAGAAATCCTCGCCCCTGCCGACATATTCTTATAGCACTTGGCCTTCATGTCTCTTGTCAGTCAGTGTCGCAATGATGCAACCTTGCCGCAGGCAACAGTAAAGAGGGCGAGAGCCCGGCGCGATCAGCACATTCGAAGCGAGTTTCCCTCAATGAAAAGCCAACCTGATGCCGCCAGCCGTATGGTGGCCGAGGTAGTGACGCAATTGCCTGTGCCCTCGCGGCTCGGCATGCTGCGTTTCGAACGGCTGAATGAAGCTAGCTGGGCACTCCTGTTTCTCGATCCCAATTGCGAACGACAATTTGGTCTGCCGGCCGTGGAGCTTTGTGCCTTGGTCGACTCGCCTTATGCCAGCCTGATGGAGCCTGAAGCGCGCTATCAACTGCACGACGCGATTCAGCAGCAACTCAGAGAGAGCCCGCATTACCTGATCCGCTACAACCTGCACACCGCCAAGGGCTCCTTGAGCCTGCTCGAACTGGGCGAAGCCTACCGACAACACAATCGACACCTTCTGCGCGGTTACCTGATGGTCGTGGACGGCTTGTTCGAGGGTGAACCGCTGCTGCCGTCGCTGGACCTGGAAACCCAGAACTCGCGCCTGCAAATCGCCCTGGAACTCAATCAACGCGCCCAGTTGGAACAACTGCAGCATCTGGATCGGGTCCGCGCCCAGCAAGACTTGATCCTGCTGCTGACCCGCCAGCGCTACAGCACCAACAATTCCCTGCAAGAAGCCGCCGAACTGATTACCCGCAGCGCTTGCGACATCTATGAAATCGACTGCGCCAGCCTGTGGAACCTCGAAGGCTCGCTGCTGGTGCCGATCTCGGCCTATCACCGCACCTCCGGGGAATATCAGCTGCCGGAACCGATCGACGTCAGCGGCTTCCCGGATTACCTCGACGCCTTGCACGGCAGCCGCGCCATCGATGCGCACAACGCCATTCGCGATCCGCGTACCCGGGAAATGGCCGAACACCTGCGCCCGCGCGATGTGAACGCCATGCTCGACGCCAGTATCCGCGTCGACGGCCAAGTGGTCGGCGTGCTGTGCCTGGAACAGACTGGCGCGACCCGTGCCTGGCAGTCGGATGAAATCGCCTTTGCCGGCGAGCTGGCGGATCAGTTCGCCCAAGTCATCAACAACCACAACCGCCGCACCGCCACCAGCGCCCTGCACCTGTTCCAGCGTGCGGTGGAGCAAAGCGCCAACGCCTTTTTGCTGGTCAATTGCGATGGCGTGGTGGAATACGTCAACCCGAGCTTCACGGCGATCACCCAGTACACCACCGAGGAAGTCCACGGCCAGCGGCTATCGGAACTGCCTGCGTTGGAGAACCTCAGCGAACTGCTGTTCGACGCGCCCTCGGCGCTGGCCAAGAGCAACAGCTGGCAGGGCGAGTTCAAAAGCCGCCGTAAAAACCTCGAACCCTACTGGGGCCAGTTGTCGATTTCCAAGGTCTATGGCGACAACCGAGAGCTGACGCACTACATCGGCATCTACGAAGACATCACCCAGACCAAGCTCGCCCAGCAGCGCATCGAGCGCCTGGCCTACACCGACAATCTGACCAACCTCGGCAACCGCCCGGCGTTCATCCGCAACCTCGACGAACGCTTCGCCCGGGACAGCGATACGCCGATCAGCCTGCTCCTGGTGGACATCGACAACTTCAAGCGCATCAACGACAGCCTCGGCCACCAGACCGGCGACAAACTGCTGATCAGCCTGGCCCGGCGCCTGCGCAACAGCCTGAGCCCGAGCGGCAGCCTGGCGCGATTCGCCAGTAACGAATTCGCCGTGCTGCTGGACAACACAGACCTCGCAATGGGCCAGCACGTCGCCAACCAATTGCTGGCGACCCTCGACAAGCCGATGTTCGTCGACAACCAGTTGATCAGCGTCACCGGCTCCGTGGGCCTGGCCTGCGCGCCGTTGCACGGTCGCGATCCACAGACATTAATGCGCAACGCCGGCCTGGCGCTGCACAAGGCCAAGGCCAATGGCAAACATCAGGTCCAGGTGTTCACCGAAGCACTGAACGCCGAGGCCAGCTACAAGCTGTTCGTGGAAAACAACCTGCGCCGCGCCCTGACCCAGAATGAGCTGGACGTGTTCTATCAGCCCAAACTGTGCCTGCGCAGCGGTCGCCTGCTGGGCATGGAAGCGCTGCTGCGCTGGAACCATCCGGAAAAGGGCATGATCCGCCCGGACCAGTTCATCAGCGTTGCCGAAGAAACCGGCCTGATCATCCCGATCGGCAAATGGATCGCCCGCCAGGCCTGCCGCATGAGCAAAGACCTGACCGCCGCTGGCCTGGGCAACCTTCAAGTGGCGATCAACTTGTCGCCCAAGCAGTTCTCCGACCCGGACCTGGTGGCGTCCATCGCCAACATCCTCAAGGAAGAAGCGCTGCCGGGGAACCTGCTGGAGCTGGAACTGACCGAAGGCCTGCTGCTGGAAGCCACCGAAGACACCCACTTGCAGCTCGATCAACTCAAGCGCCTGGGCCTGACCCTGGCCATGGACGATTTCGGCACCGGTTACTCGTCGCTCAGTTACCTGAAAAAATTCCCGATCGACATCATCAAGATCGACCGAAGCTTCATCCACGAAATCCCGGACAACCAGGACGACATGGAAATCACCTCCGCGGTGATCGCCATGGCCCACAACCTGAAACTCAAGGTCGTGGCGGAAGGGATCGAGACGGCCGAGCAGCTTGCGTTCTTGCGTCGCCACCGCTGCGATGTCGGCCAGGGCTACCTGTTCGACCGCCCCATCCCCGGCGCCGAGCTGATCGAAAAGCTCAAGCGCTACCCACGCGGGCCGCTCGTCTGACAGCACACCGCAAAATCCCTGTGGAACACCGTAATCCCCGGTGGGAGCGTGCCTGCTCGCGATAGCGGTGTGTCAGTCGCCATCAATGTTTAATGTCCCGCCGCTATCGCAAGCAGGCACGCTCGCATAGGGGTAGTGCGTAACCGGCCGGCATTGGGCAAACTGCGTGTCTGACAATTTAAATTCAACCTGACTGAGGGGACTGATGATGGTCTTGCGCTCGGAAATCCTGGTGAACAAAAACGTGCTCCCTACCAAAGAACAAGCTCTGCCCGGCCGTGAAACCCCGATGACCGTGCCGGAAAAACACTTCGTCCACGACGCCCCACTGCTGGGTCCGTTCGCGATGGACGTGGATTTCGCAATCTTCGGCCTGGGCTGCTTCTGGGGCGCGGAACGCAAGTTCTGGCAACGTGAAGGCGTGGTCAGCACGGCGGTGGGTTATGCCGGCGGTTTTACCCCGAACCCGACCTATGAAGAAGTTTGTTCGGGCCTGACCGGCCACAGCGAAGTGGTGCTGGTGGTCTACGAACCGGCCAAAGTCAGCTACGAAGAACTGCTGAAAATGTTCTGGGAATTGCACAACCCGACGCAAGGCATGCGTCAGGGCAACGACATCGGCACTCAGTACCGCTCGGTGATCTATGCGACCAACCCGACGCAACTGGCCGCCGCCAAACACAGCAAGGACGTGTTCCAGGCTGAGTTGACCAAGGCCGGGAAAGGCGAAATCACCACTGAAATCGATGAAGCGCCGACGTTCTACTTCGCCGAGGCGTATCACCAGCAGTACCTGGCGAAGAACCCTGAAGGGTATTGCGGGATTGGTGGTACGGGCGTTACCTGCCCGATCTAACTCTCGGGCCCTGAAAAGCTTCGCGGGCAAGCCTCGCTCCTACGGGATTATGTCGATCACAAAATTGTGCTCAGATATCGATCCCTGTAGGAGCAAGGCTTGCCCGCGAAGGCGTCCGATCAGACGCCATCAATCCATCTGATCAGCCATCAACTCTCAGCAATCAACCAATCCATCTGCCACCCGCCCTGGGTCTGCCCAAGCGTCTTGGACAACCACGGCAGCAACTCACGCAATTCCTCTTCCAGGCCCCACGGCGGATTCGCAATCGCCAATCCAGAGCCATTCAAACTGTTCGGCGTATCCAGCGGATGCACCAGCAACTCCACACGCAACAACTTTGGTGCGCCCGTGCCCGCCAGATCCTGATAAAAACGTCGCAACATGCGCTGATCCTTCACCGGGTACCAGATCGCTGCCACCGTCTGCCGCATCCGGCCAATCGCCTCTTTCAGCGACGCCGCGCAACGCTGCATCTCATCGAGCTGCTCGAACGGCGGATCAATCAACATCACCGCCCGCTTCTCCTGCACCGGCAACATCGCCCGCGGCACATGCCAGCCTTCGCCCAGATGTACCTTCACCCGACGATCACCGGCCATGTTGTCCTTGAGCAGCAAACCATCTTCGGGGTGCTTCTCGTTGAGCATCACCCGATCCTGCGACCGCGTCAGACGCCGCGCCAGCTCCGGCGACCCCGGGTAATAGCGCAATTGGCTATCCGGGTTCATGTCGTGCAGCACTTTCATGTAGTCGGCGGTCAGCGCTGGCAGATCCGGCTGATCCCACAGACGCGCAATACCTTCCAGGTACTCACCGGTACGGCTCGCCTGATCACCCTGCAGGTCATACAGACCAATGCCGGCGTGAGTGTCGAGATAGGCAAACGGCTGCTCCTTGCGCGACATCAGGGCGATGATGCGGGTCAGAGTCAGGTGTTTGAACACATCGGCGTGATTGCCGGCATGGAAGGCGTGACGATAATTCATGATTGCTCCTGCGAAGGCCGGGAAGTTTACCTTGTACGGCGGCGAACGTCAGGGGTGGCAGCCGGGCGGCCAGACGAAAACCCGCTGGCGAGGGCGTGCGCGACCGGCACATACTCCTGGCCCACCGAGCGACACACTCACCCCAATCAATGACAGGGAGTCAAAAAACCGATGCGAATTCTATGTTCGGCGTTTGTTTGTTTACTGTCGGCAAGCCACGTTTTTGCTGACGAGACGCACATAGCAGAGGCACGCCAATCCTTAAAAAATTACGGACTTAGCCATTGCATTCTCAAGCACTTTAAAGAGAAGTCCGAGTTAGAAACAGACATCGCGCGATCGGCGGGTGCTTACTCGTTCATGGGTAACGGCATGCATACCGTGGTTCAGGATGAAGACACCTTGAAGGTCACACATGACCCTTACATGAATACCCGGATCTACGTATTTAACGCTTATGACAACACCTCATCTGTCAGCAAATACACGGACAAAAAGCTGGTAATGCATGGATGCTTGAGCGTTTATAACTCGCTGGCGTTTGACGCCTTTATCAAGACCCAGGATCAATTCATTACCGAACAAGCTTCTGAAAACCCATCATTCAGGTCAAATTAGTGCTGAACAGACTGAGATCCAGATTTCTCAAACACTGATAATAAAACTCAGAGCTACTGCTGACTTGGTCATGCCTGAAATCAAGTATCTGCTTATAAAGCGACTGAATCGCGGGATCCTTGATGGATCGCATACTGTCCAGGACAAGACAGATTTCATAAATCTTCTCCTCCCGCTCCTCGTTCATACGCCGATAGTCTTCTCTCGACATAATTCCAAGAAAACGAGAAAAATGAAAAGGTAGACCCGCGTTATTTCTGAACATCCAAAGAAACGTCTTTGCTAGCAAACCTACAAAATATAGCCGTGCCAGACAGGCAGGATCAGCGGCAAAATCCAGCAGACCTTTGACCCCGAAAAACTCAAAGACTGCGATTTCAAAGCGTGCCGCATCGCCATCATCGCCACTTTCATAGGCATCGATGACGATATCGCTATAGGCCCACTCTTCGATTAATTCCCGTGTTAGCTGTTGACCCGACATACCTGCCCTCTTGTTCTCAGGAAACGACTTTTAACGCGCCGTTCTGCGTTCCAGCCACACTGCCGATTTCGGACCTGACACCGATGTGACGCAGAGCGTCACGGGCTGCATTCCCACGCAGAGCGTGGGAACGATCTTTCATCAGGGAAAGCGTCCGGCGCTACTCCGAAGGCCGCGCTTTCAACCGCCGCCCCAGCACATCCAGCACATCACACCCATCCCGCAACGGAATGGCGCAGAGCAATGCAAAGTCACTAAGGATGAAAGACTGACATTCGATCGAACCACGCATCGACAGGTTTTCCATTACTTGGGTGACGGCGCGGATTCGATAGCTGGCCGCGTCGTATAAAACGTCGAGTGGTGCGAGGGTATCGACGAACAAGGTGGGCATGTCGTCGCAGTTGCTGGTCAGTGCCATGAAACGGCTTTTGGGTGGAGGAGATGGTTTTTCGTAGGGTGGATCGGGGTGAAGATTTGTCATTTTTAAACCTCTGGCAAGAAGGGAAGCTACCATCGGCCCTCCTACAGGCTTGGGTGGCAGCTATACGCGGGGTAGGAATATCGAGACCAGAGAACTCGACCACACCGAAGCGTGCCCGCGCACAGCCGCCGCAACTGATGTTACGGACGCATGTTGACGGCCGCAATTCAGGTGTCGACGCCAAAGCGTTCTCTCTGGTCTTGAAGGGTTCCTACACCCCATCACTGAATTTTCAGTGACCACCAGAGACTATCCATGGAAAACATTTCGCACCAGTTCATGGAAACCGCCGCAGCTTGAAGGAAACTTCCGACGACCTTGCCCAGAAATTTCGCTTCCGCTTCAGAGATACCCTTCTTCTACCAAGTGGATTGGTCTTCAAGACCCGCTTTTTGAAGATCTTCTTTCCACTCTACAGCTGCCAATCGAAAAATATCTTCGAAAAAAGCTCTGGTATTCTCCATCTCATCCCAGCCACAAGGAAATGACGAATATGCTTCGGGGTCATATTTCAACAGTGATTTAAAATCATAATTTTTGTCCTGAAGGGCCTCCTCCAGACATTCATAAAGTAGAAAACGGTGCCGGTATGACCGTCTTCTAGTCAGGCAGTACTTGAGTATTAGCTCTTCCCTGTCAGCAGGGTCATTCGGATCGAACCTCTCCAACTCCTCCCCAAGCGTCTCTTCACGGTCATAGATATCGAAACACCCTAAAAAATATGAAGGCGTTGGAATGTATGGCTGCTCAGTTCCAGGATCAATAAGCATATTTTTCTCTACTTAATTGGAAACAATGTAAACGGCACATCAGTGTCGCCGAATTTCATTTCAAAGCCATCCAAACCAATAAACTTCGGGTTTTCTTTTGACTTAGAATTTGGCATGTACCCTCCTCCAGCACCCGGAAGTCTCATTCTGACAATGTTGTTGTCGTCACCGTCTTTCCCTGTAAATCGCGGAAGACCTCTCTCCGTCCTCGTTGTCGCAAGAATGTAAGCCTCAAGCATTAGCTCGTAACTGTTAAATCTGGAGCTTGGGTTGCCTCGTTTATGCCATGGTCTTTTGCCAGTTATTGGATTCGTACCATCAATTGCTCGCTGTTTCAGTGCTGGTTCTGGGACCTCCGGACCATGCTTCCCAACCATATGCATGCCCTGGCTATCGTTTAATCTATTAATTTCTTTCTTGGCGAGCTCCTCAGCACTCAGCTTAGGCTTCGGCAGCGCCGGTTCACCTTCATCAACCTTGACGCCAGTCGTATCACCCGGCGCCTCACACCCAGCCTTACCCGACTGCGGACAGTTCCCGCTCAACCCCAACGGATCAACCCACCCCGTCGGGTTCGGCGTGTACTGGTACTGATTCAGCCCACCCGCCAACTTGATCGGGTCCGGCGTCAGATACCGTCCAACCTCCGGATCATAGTACCGATGCCGGTTGTAGTGCAGACCGCTCTCCGCATCAAAGTACTGCCCCTGAAACCGCAACGGCTGTTCAAGTTGCTCGCCCCCGCCGAACGTCTGGCGAGTGACTTTGCCGTAGGCGTTGTATTTCGCCGACCAGACAATCTCGCCTCCAAAATCGGTCAGTTCCTGCGGTGTACCGAGGTGGTCGAGTTGGTAGTAGAACGGGCAGGCCTTTCGCGGGCCCTTGCCGTCGAGCATGGCCAGCGGGCGGAAGCTGCCGGGTTCGTAGACGTAGCTGCGGTAGTGTTCGCGGCTGCTTTCGGCGATGAGGTTGTCGCCTTGCCAGAAGAACTCGGTGGTTTTGCCGTCGACGGTTTTGGCGATGCGGCGGCCGAAGGCGTCGTAGCGGTAACTGGCGGTGCGACCGTCCGGGGTGGTGACGCCGACCAATCGGTGCTGGCAGTCGTAGCGGTATTCGGTGACGAGTTTTTGCGCGGTGCCGCGACGTTCACGAACCAGGTTGCCGAAGGCGTCGTAGTCGTAATGGCGGTCGCCCTGCATCAGCAGGCGATTGCCTTTAACGGCCACCAAACCGGGCCGGTCCTGCATCAACAGGTTGCCGGCAGGGTCGTGGGCGAAGCTTTCCGCCGGGTCGTCGCGGCTGTGGCGCACGCGGGTCAGGCGGTTGAGCGGGTCGTATTGGTAGTTGCGTTGGCCGTGATGGGTGTCGGCGATGCTGTCGAGATTGCCATTGGCGCTGTAGGCATAGTCGCGGCGATAGAGCGGTTGTTGCTGTTGGCTGACAGCGTGGGCCTTCAAGCGGCCTTGATCGTCGTAGGCATATTCGCTGAGCAGTTGGCCTTGCTGACGTTGCTGCTCGCGACCAAACGCAAATTGGTGGCTGGTCAGCCGCGCGCCGTTGAGGTCGATGGCGGTGAGCGCGCCGCCCTTGGCATGGTGGTAATCGAGTTTGCTGCCGTCCGGCAGACGCAGGCGGTTGAGTTGGCCGCAGGCGTCGTAGCCATAACGCAGCGTGCCCCAACCCTGATGCTCGGTGATCAGACGATCCTGTTGGTCGTACTCGAACTCCAGCGGATGGTCGTACCCGTCATCGACGCCAATCAGTCGGCCGAGGCTGTCGTAGCGGTATTCGACCTTGACGCCGTCGGGCAGCGTTTTGACCAGCAACCGCCCTGCCGAGTCTCGTTCATAGGCGGTGACGAGCTGCGAACCATCGTCGCCAAACTCGGTTTTCTCCAGCAGATGGCCGTTGAGGTCGTAGGCATACGCCGTGCGTCGGCCGTCGAAGCCGGTTTCCTGTCGGATCAATCCGCCGGGGGTGTAGGCCAACTGATATTTTTCGCCGGATTCGTTTTCGATTTCCGTGAGCAACAGCTGCGCGTTGTCGTAGCGATACTTCAGCTGGGTGCCGTCGGCATTGAGCCGGCGGCTGACCAGGTGCAGGTCGTCGAGGTATTCGTAGCGCGTGATGCGGCCGAGTTCATCGCGTTCGGCAGTGATTTTTCCGTAGGCGTTGTAGCTGTAGGCGCGACTGGCACCGGTAGGAAGAATCGTCTGGATCAATCGGCCAATGGCGTCCCATTGCGACTGGGTGACCGCGCCATGTTCGTCTTGACGGGTAATCTGCCGCCCCAGCGCATCGTAGGAAAACCGCCGTACGCCACCGTCCGGCAGCGTCTCTTCGACCAGTTGCCCCAAGCCATTCCGGACGAACACATGCCGACTGTTGTCCGGGTAGCGGATCGACAGCAGCTGACCTTTTTCGTCGTAGTGATAGTGGGTGACATGGCCATCGGGATCGGTCGCTTCGGTGACATCCCCCTGCGCATTGCGCTGATACTTCCACACCGCTTTGCCGCGATAGCGTGCGTGCAGGAAACCGTTGCGATACTCGTAGGCCGTTGGCTCATCTTCTGGCGGAATCAGCGCCACCAAGCGTCCGACTTCGTCGTAGCGGTATTCGGTGACCGCGCCGAGCGGGTCCTGCTCGGCAATCAGCCGACCCTGGTCGTCGTAGGCCTTGAGGTGTTCACCGCCATCCAGTTCGACCTTGCGCACCAGCCGCGCCCGGTCGTCGTGGACGTAAACCTCTTCGCTGCCGTCGATGTTGTGAACGGTGACGCTGCCCTGGTCATCCCAGGTATAGCGCGCGTCCATCTGCGCAAACGACGCCCAGTGGCGGATGCATCGGGCGGCCTTGCCGGACCTTTCCCACTCCCAGAAAAAACTCGCCCCACCGGCCAATTGCCGCTGGAGAATGACGTGCTGATCGTCGTAGTCGTATCGCTCGCTTTCGCCGGCGGCATTGGTGGCCTCAATGAGTCGACCGCGTTCGTCGTAGCGGTAACCGACCAGTGTTTGCTCGGTCTGCCAGGCTTCGTCCAGGGTTTGGGCCGGGGCGAAAACCTGATAATCGACGGCGACCAAGTGACTGCATTCATAACGCAACAACAAGGCGCGGCCCGCACCGTTGTCGAGGCGCCGAATGCGGCCCTGACGATCGCGGGTTATGCGCAGGCGGTTGTCGTATCCGTCGCTGATCGCTGTAAGTAAACCATTACGAAAATGGTAGAAACGTGACTCGTCGCCGGCGACGGCGAGGATCAATTCTTCGGGTTCATTGCCAACGTAAATCGCGGCGCGCGACAGGCTGTTATGAATCGCCGGGCGTTCAGCGGACGGCAGCGGGAACGTGGTGCGACGGTTCTCGTGGTCGATCCAGATGACGGTGTCGCCGTCGATCTCCAGTCGATGGGAGAGCGAGTGGCTCCAGCCAAATCCGAGACCGCAGTCGATTTCGGCAGCACTGGTGCGATAGAGCCGGACAAAGTCGAACGGCAGAATGCCGTCCAGCAAACCATCGATGAGGGTCAGCAGTTCTTCGCCGGTAACCATCGACACCGGGCATTTGTTGGTGGCGGTTTTATCGACGGAATCGGCACTGTCGCCGTTGGGGTTTTTCGCCTGATCCGGGACGTTGTCGTGGTGTTCGTCTTGTTTGAGTGTGGTGTTGCGTTTGGCGTCCCAGCGCAGTTGCATGCGGCCTTTTTTCAGGCCTGCCGCTACACCGCGTGCGGCCACTTTTTTGTAGCGGTCAACGTAGGTAATGAAGCTGTTAATGATGTTGAAGATGGCTTTGACGAAGCCCACAACAGCGTCGACGATTCGGGCGCCGTAGTTGGCAAGGCGCATCCCCAAATAGGCAACGCCTGCGCCTGCGCCCGCAAAAGTCAGAACAAGCCCGATAAGAATATCGATGAGCAGTTGCACCACCACGGCTGAAAGCGCTTCGGCAGTTTTGCCGGCGATTTCACTGGGGGGCAGCATCTCCAGCCAGAGGCTTGCCGTGCGCAGCAACAGACAAAGGGCCGCTTCATCGCTGAACAGCAGCTGGACCTTTTCCATTGTTGCCGGGAGTTTCTCTGCCAGTTCGGCAAGCTTGTCGGCCCCATCGCCCAAGCGGCCAACGAACTTTCGGGGATCCTGGAGAATGTCCGAGAGCAGGCTGATGCTGTCCCAGACACCGGTAATCGCCGCCCAACTTCCCGCGAGTATTCCATTACCGGCGGCCGCAAATGTCGACTGCGACCATTGCGGCTTGAACCCTTCCCACTCGTTGCGCAGCCAACTGTCCAGCTCTTGGGTCAGGCCATCGTAAGAGGAGAACAGGTCTTCGATTTGATCCGATGAAACGTCACTCTGGACATGAACGCGATAGAACTTGCCAGGCGTGCCTTCGAACTGTCCCTTGCCATTTTCGTCGAGCGGGACCGCGGTGCTCTCCCCCCCGTCCATGGCGATCACATCGACCTGAATATTCCCCAGCGGGATGTCATAAACCGATTCAAACTTGCTCTCGATCTCCAGAATTCCGTTCGCAGGACACTGTGCCAAACCCGAGAGAAAATCATCGTCGCGACTGCTCACCGCTGTCGTCGAATCGCCAAGCTTTATCAGCCGCTCCATACCCATCAGCGAAGGCATGTCCATCGACCGGCTGATCTTGTCCGCATTCCGACTCAAGAAACTGCCGAGCTGCTCTCGATACACAACCAACGTGTCTTTAAAACCGTCGAGCTCCTGCTCGATCCGCACAATCTGGTCCATCAGTTCCGCTCCGCCATCAGGTAATCCGCCAAGGCTTGTTTCGGTGCTTGAGGCAGGTCCGGCGTCTTCAGAAAGGTCGCGACCTTGTGCCGCAATACACGCGCCGAAAACGCCTCAAAAAGATCAGGACGGTCTTCGCTCAACCACTTCATCAAGTTGTTGATCCGGGTTGTCGCGGACTCGGCGGCGAGGTCGTCGAGCAGCGATTCGGACACTTCCCACCATGGAAAAACCCTGGAGACTTTCAATGCGCTACCGCCGATATCGAGCGGCTGCCCATTGATCAAACAGCGGTCAAGCACAGGCATTAACTGCGTTGGGTTAACGTCGGCAGACTGAAGAATCGGCAGCAAATAGCGCCCATCCCAGAACCGAAAAAACACCGCCCTGCCGTTGGGTAAAAGCACTTGTGTAAGGCTGCGCAGATGTTCGACCAGCGCTTCCTGAGACGCAGAAGAAACCGCCAGCCAACCCCAATCACGGGACTCTGTCGTGGCGACCCACTGCAGAAACTCACTGCTTGCGGGAACGATTCCTACATAGGGCATCACCGGTTCCCACTCGGCATAGGTGGTGTCGGCCCAGATCGGGCTCGGTGCTTGGGCCGGGGTCGAGAGCTGCCAGGCTTTCATCGGCTGCGACGCACTGGCGTTGCCGAAAATCGCGAACAACTGCTGTCCGGGTTTGAGCGGTTGGCGTTCCAGCCAGGCGTGGGGTGACATGCGATCAGGCGGCACAGACACCGTCCTTGCAGCGCTCGCATTCTTCGCAGAACGGCGCGTCGCTTTGCAGGCTCATGATCTGTGCGGCGCTCAGCAGGGCGGCCGGGGCGGCGACGAGTTTCAACGGCGTATTTGGCGACACGGGAGTAGCGGCCATAGACGGCATCAACGCGCCCCCGACCTGAATCGGAACGCTGCTGAAAATCCCGCCAGGACCGATGTTGATCCACTGCCCGCCCGCCTGAATCGTCGCGCTGGCACCGCCGTCGATCACCACTTGCTGACCGGCGCTGACGTGAAATTGCTGACTGGCGTTGAGCGCCTGACTGGACACGCGGATGTGCCGGTCGCCCATCACCAGCAAGTGATCGTCGAGCTTCACTTCGGCCTGGCGCTGGCCGTGGGTGATGCGTTGCTCGTCAGCCTTCAGCTCATGGCGAGCGGTCCCCGTGACGACGATGCTGCGCTGGTTATCGACCTGCACCTGCTGATCATTCAACACGTGCTGGGTCCAGTTTCGCTGGGCGCGCAGGTAGATTTCCTCGGCGCCTTTGCGATCCTCGATGCGCAATTCGTTGTAACCGCCGCCGCCCGGACTACTTTGGCTGCGGAAAATGCTGCGGGTCTTCTCGGCGGGCAAATCCAGCGGCACCGGTGTTGCGGCGTTGGGCAGGCACCCCATCACCAGCGGTTTGTCGGCATCGGCGTCGATGAAACCCACCAGCACTTCCATGCCCACTCGTGGGATCAGCACGCTGCCGTAATGGTCGTGGGCCCAGCCCGTGGCGACCCGCAACCAGCAACTGGAATGCTCATTGAGCTGACCGTCGCGGTCCCAAGCGAGCTGGACCTTTACCCGGCCGAACTCATCGCAATGGATTTCGCTGTCGACAGGACCGGTGACCACGGCAGGTTGGTAGCCGAGCATCCGTGGTTTTTCCGGCCCCAGTGGTGGACGAAACGAAACATCCCACGGCGTCGCCAGAAAGGTATTGCGATAACCCTGGAAATCATCCGGGTCATCACTGGTGGCCGACTCCTCCAGCACTTGCGGCTGTCGGCCACGGTGTTCGATTTCAGTGATCAGCCACAGGTCGTTCCACGCCTGACGCGGGTGCTCGGCGAGGTGCAGGAAATGTCCGCTGACCAAGGCAGAATCGTCGCCACGACCTTCGGCCTGACGGAAGTCTGCGTTGTGCCGTTCCAGCGCTCGCTGTGTCAGCTGTTTGCCTTGCTCGCGGTCAGTGAATTGGCCGGGAAAGTGGTAATCCTCCAGCACCGGACGCTGTTCGCTGTCGACCCGGTTTTCCAGGGAGAGACGCGGTTTCTGGAAGTCGTAATCGCGACGGGTGACCGCCGTGGTGCGGGTCTCCAGACGCACGTTGAAACGCTTGATGGCCGGCGCGTCTGCCGTCATGCCACTGCCCGGCAAGTACAGCGTCGGCTCAGGCAGGCGCGGGAATACCGTCTGATCATCGCCAAACACCAGCAGATGTCCGTCGGGGCTGTGCTGGAAGTGGTAATGAATGCCGATTTCGGCACACAGGCGCTGGATAAACGCGAGGTCGCTTTCGGCGTATTGCACGCAGTATTCGCGCGGTGAGTAGTCGCTGCCGATACGGAACTCGAAGGCATCGCGCTGGATGCCATGGTCCTTGAGGACCTGCGCGATGATCGCTGGCACGCTTTGGTGCTGGAAAATCCGCTGGTTGATGCGCTGACCGAGGTAGGCCAGTCGCGGTACGAGACTGATTTGATAGCCCGTCAGACGTTTCCCGGAATCGCTTTGACCGACGCGAAAGATCTGACCGTGTACGCCAGAACCTTGTGCATCGAAACTCAGAAACGCCTGACGATGCAGCAGGTTTTCGAGCTCGATGTCTGGCCGGTCGCTGACCAGCTCCAGATCGAAGCGGTAGGGTTGGCTGATGGCTTCCGTGCCTGTGAACTCAAGCACCTTGAGCTCAATCTGGACGCCGTCGATCGTCAACGTGAAACGCGGTTGATTGGCAGGAGCGAACATCCGATGTGTCTCTGCAGAATGAGGGCGGGCGATTCTGCATGAGCGACAAGGGGTGTTGAGGAAGGGACAGGAAAATCAGATTTGCCCTACTTTTTTAGGGATTTGTCCTTCAAGAATTGGGATGTTTGGCTACAGACATTCTCTGCAAAGTAGTGTGTTGCATCTGATGACCTCTTCGCGGGCAAGCCTCGCTCCTACAGTTTTGTGGCGAATCGCCAACCCTGTAGGAGCGAGGCTTGCCCGCGAAAGGGCCATAAAAAACACCCAATCTTTTCCCGCAGACAAAAAAACGGCCCGCCTCCAAAAGGAAGCGGGCCGTTTTCATGTTCGGCGAAAGCTCAGAGCCTTAGCTCATCCCTATCACTTGTTCAGGCGGAAATCAGCCTCGGCAGCGGCGAAACGCTGAAGCATGCCCTGAGTTGGCGCGCCCAGCTTGCTGACGATGTAGATGGCCAGGCTGGCGAAGATGAAGCCCGGGATGATTTCGTACAGGCCCAGCAGTTCGAAGTGCTTCCAGACGATCACGGTGATCGCGCCGACCAGGATGCCGGCCAGTGCGCCGTTGCGGGTCATGTCTTTCCAGATCACGGAGATCAGGACCACCGGACCGAACGCAGCACCGAAACCGGCCCAGGCGTAGCTGACCAGACCCAATACGCGGTTTTCCGGGTTAGCGGCCAACGCGATGGCGATCAGGGCAACCAGCAGCACCATGGCGCGGCCGACCCAGACCAATTCAACCTGGGAAGCGGTTTTACGCAGGAAGGTTTTGTAGAAGTCTTCGGTCAGGGCGCTCGAGCACACCAACAGTTGGCAGCTCAAGGTGCTCATGACCGCAGCCAGAATGGCCGACAGCAGGACACCGGCAACCCATGGGTTGAACAGGATTTTCGCCAGTTCGATGAACACGCGCTCTGGGTTTTCGGTCACAGGGCCGGCCAGCTCGGGGTGTGCCGAGAAGTAAGCGATACCGAAGAAACCTACAGCGACGGTGCCGCCCAGGCACAGGATCATCCAGGCCATGGAAATGCGACGTGCCTTGGCGATCGACTTGACCGAATCCGCCGCCATGAAACGCGCGAGGATGTGCGGCTGGCCGAAGTAGCCCAGGCCCCAGCCCATCAGCGAGATGATACCGATGAAGGTGGTGTTTTTCAGCATGTCGAAGTTGCTTGGATCCTGCGCTTCGATGGCCAGGAACGTGGTGTCGACGCCGCCGGTGGCCAGCAGCACGATGATCGGGGTCAACAACAGGGCGAAGATCATCAGCGTGGCTTGTACGGTGTCCGTCCAGCTCACGGCCAGGAAACCGCCGACGAAGGTGTAGGCAATCGTCGCAGCAGCACCGGCCCACAGCGCGGTCTCGTAGGACATGCCGAAGGTGCTTTCGAACAGACGGGCGCCAGCCACAATGCCGGAAGCGCAGTAGATGGTGAAGAACACCAGGATCACGACGGCGGAGATGATCCGCAGCAGGCCGCTTTTGTCTTCGAAACGGCTGGAGAAGTAATCCGGCAGGGTCAGTGCATCGCCGTTGTGCTCAGTCTGCACGCGCAGACGGCCGGCGACGAACAGCCAGTTCAGGTAAGCACCGATGATCAGGCCGATGGCGATCCAGCTTTCGGACAGACCGGACATGTAGATGGCGCCCGGCAGGCCCATCAACAACCAGCCGCTCATGTCGGAAGCACCGGCAGACAATGCCGTCACGACGCTGCCCAGGCTGCGACCGCCCAGAATGTAGTCAGAAAGGTTGTTGGTGGAGCGATAGGCCATGAAGCCGATCAGCACCATTGCTGCGATATAGATCACGAACGTGATCAGTGTTGGATTGCTAACGCTCATTAAGTTTCGCCCTGGCTTTGTTTTTATGTAGCGGCGGCTGGTGAACCGCGCGCAAACGACGACGTTTGACAGACGATTTCAGGTCCCGCGCATTTATGACTGATGTTTCCCCAGGAAAGCCATCAGCCGGTACACCAGTCTTTTATGACCGGTTGCACCTTGGCCGCGAATGCTATTCAACAAAGCAAATAAGGTGCAACCCATTTTTCGAGAATAAGTTGCACCTAGTCGGATTTACCTGAAAAACCCCTGTTTTTGCTCCCTTTTAGGGCAGTCCTGACGGTTTACTAGAATGAAAAGCACCAAGTCAGCGCGGTACGTTCGTTCCGGAATTTATTTCCTGACGAGCTGCTTATTATTCCGACAAAAAAAGGGTTGCACCCGGTTGCACCTCAAAGGTTGCCCAGCTAATCTTGCGGCCAGCTGATGCCACGCGGTCGTGGCAAACATGAGGATAAAAATATGGCTACCACCACCCTTGGGGTCAAACTTGACGACCCGACCCGCGAGCGCCTCAAGGCGGCCGCGACCTCGATTGATCGCACGCCGCACTGGCTGATCAAGCAGGCAATTTTCAATTACCTGGAAAAACTCGAGGGTGGTGCAACCCTGACCGAGCTGAGCGGTTTGACCAAGGATTCCGACGAAGCCGTCGATGCGCCTCTGGATCACGCCCATCAGTGCTTCCTCGAATTTGCCGAAAGCATCCTGCCGCAATCGGTGTTGCGCGCCTCGATCACTGCCGCTTACCGTCGCCCGGAACCTGAAGTGGTGCCGATGCTGATCGAGCAGGCGCGTCTGCCGGCGGCGATGGCCGAAGCCACTAACAAGCTCGCCTCCTCGATCGCCGAAAAACTGCGCAATCAGAAGAGCGCCGGCGGCCGTGCCGGAATTGTTCAGGGTCTGTTGCAGGAATTTTCCCTGTCGTCCCAGGAAGGCGTCGCGCTGATGTGCCTCGCCGAAGCGCTGCTGCGCATCCCGGACAAAGGCACCCGTGACGCGCTGATCCGCGACAAGATCAGCACCGGCAACTGGCACCCGCACTTGGGCAACAGCCCGTCGCTGTTCGTCAACGCCGCGACCTGGGGCTTGTTGCTGACCGGCAAACTGGTCGCCACCCACAATGAAGCGGGCCTGACTTCCTCCTTGAGCCGCATCATCGGCAAGAGCGGCGAGCCGATGATCCGCAAGGGCGTCGACATGGCCATGCGCCTGATGGGCGAGCAGTTCGTGACCGGCGAAACCATCGCCGAAGCCCTGGCCAATGCGAGCAAGTTCGAAGCCAAGGGTTTCCGCTATTCCTACGACATGCTGGGTGAAGCCGCTCTCACCGAGCACGATGCCCAGAAATACCTGGCCTCGTACGAACAAGCCATCCACTCGATCGGCAAAGCCTCCCACGGTCGTGGGATTTATGAAGGTCCCGGCATTTCCATCAAGCTCTCGGCACTGCACCCGCGTTACAGCCGTGCGCAGTACGAGCGCGTGATGGACGAGCTGTACCCGCGCCTGCTGTCGCTGACCCTGCTGGCCAAGCAATACGACATCGGCCTGAACATCGACGCCGAAGAAGCCGACCGCCTCGAACTGTCGCTGGATCTGCTGGAGCGCCTGTGCTTCGAGCCACAACTGACCGGCTGGAACGGCATCGGTTTCGTGATCCAGGCTTATCAGAAGCGTTGCCCGTATGTGATCGACTACGTGATCGACCTGGCTCGTCGCAGCCGTCATCGCCTGATGATCCGCCTGGTAAAAGGCGCGTACTGGGACAGCGAAATCAAGCGCGCCCAGGTCGAGGGCCTGGAAGGCTATCCGGTCTACACCCGCAAGGTGTACACCGACGTTTCCTACATCGCTTGCGCACGCAAGCTGCTGTCGGTGCCGGAAGTCATCTACCCGCAGTTCGCCACGCACAACGCCCACACCCTGTCGGCCATTTACCACATTGCCGGTCAGAACTATTACCCGGGTCAGTACGAGTTCCAGTGCCTGCACGGCATGGGTGAACCGCTGTACGAACAGGTTGTAGGCAAAGTTTCCGAAGGCAAGTTGAATCGTCCGTGCCGCGTGTACGCCCCGGTCGGTACTCACGAAACGCTGTTGGCGTATCTGGTGCGTCGTCTGCTGGAAAACGGCGCGAACACTTCGTTCGTCAACCGCATCGCCGACCAATCCATTTCGATTCAGGAGCTGGTGGCCGATCCAGTGGCCAGCATCGAGCAGATGGCGACGCTGGAAGGCGGCTTCGGCCTGCCGCACCCGCGTATCCCGCTGCCGCGTGATCTTTATGGTGCCGAGCGCGCCAACTCCAGCGGCATCGACATGGCCAACGAACATCGTCTGGCTTCGCTGTCCTGTGCTTTGCTGGCCACCGCTCACAATCACTGGAAAGCCGCGCCGATGCTCGGTTGCGCGTCCAGCACTGAAACCCCGGCTCCGGTGCTGAACCCGTCGGATCTGCGTGACGTCGTCGGCCACGTACAGGAAGCAACCGTCGAAGACGTCGACAACGCGATCCAGTGCGCCCTGAACGCTGCACCGATCTGGCAGGCCACTCCGCCCGCCGAACGCGCTGCGATTCTGGAACGTGCCGCCGATTTGATGGAAGGCGAGATCCAGCCGCTGATGGGCCTGCTGGCTCGCGAAGCAGGCAAGACCTTCGCCAACGCCATCGCCGAAGTGCGTGAAGCCGTGGACTTCCTGCGTTATTACGCGGTGCAGGCGCGTAACAATTTCACCAACGACGCCCACCGCCCATTGGGTCCGGTGGTCTGCATCAGCCCGTGGAACTTCCCGCTGGCAATCTTCAGTGGCCAGGTAGCTGCTGCACTGGCCGCAGGCAACCCGGTATTGGCCAAGCCTGCGGAACAAACCCCGCTGGTAGCGGCTCAAGCCGTGCGCTTGCTGCTCGAAGCCGGGATTCCGGAAGGTGTGCTGCAACTGCTGCCGGGCCGTGGCGAAACCGTCGGCGCCCGTCTGGTCGGCGACGATCGGGTCAAAGGCGTGATGTTCACCGGCTCCACCGAAGTCGCTCGTTTGCTGCAACGCAATGTCGCCGGTCGCCTGGATGCACAGGGTCGTCCGATTCCGCTGATCGCCGAAACCGGTGGCCAGAACGCGATGATCGTCGACTCTTCGGCACTGACCGAACAGGTGGTGATCGATGTGGTGTCGTCGGCTTTCGACAGCGCCGGTCAACGTTGCTCGGCCCTGCGCGTGCTGTGCCTGCAGGAAGATTCCGCTGACCGTGTGATCGAAATGCTCAAGGGCGCCATGGCTGAATGCCGTCTGGGCAACCCTGAGCGCCTGTCCGTGGACATTGGCCCGGTGATCGACGCCGAAGCCAAGGCCGGCATCGAGAAGCACATCCAGGCCATGCGCGACAAAGGTCGCAACGTGTATCAGGTGGCCATCGCCAACAGCGAGGAAGTAAAACGCGGCACCTTCGTGATGCCAACGCTGATCGAACTGGAAAGCTTCGATGAGCTGCAACGTGAGATCTTCGGTCCGGTGCTGCACGTGGTTCGCTACAAGCGCAAAGACATCGATCAACTGATTGGTCAGATCAACGCTTCCGGCTATGGCCTGACGCTGGGTGTGCACACCCGGATCGACGAGACCATCGCCAAGGTGATCGACAACGTCAACGCCGGTAACGTCTACGTAAACCGCAACATCGTGGGTGCCGTAGTTGGCGTGCAACCGTTCGGCGGCGAAGGCTTGTCGGGCACCGGCCCGAAGGCCGGTGGTCCGCTGTACCTGTACCGTTTGCTGTCGACGCGTCCTACCGATGCCATCGAACAATCCTTCGCTCGCGGCGACGCCATCGCAGCACCGGATGTCCGTTTGCGTGATGCCATGAGCAAACCACTGACCGCCCTGAAGGCGTGGGCCGACAGCAACACGTTTGCAGACCTGAGCACGCTGTGTGTGCAGTTCGCGGCGCAGTCGCAAAGCGGCATCACCCGTGTCCTCGCTGGCCCGACTGGCGAGCGCAACAGCTACGCCATCCTGCCGCGCGAACACGTGCTGTGCCTGGCGGAAGTTGAAGGCGATCTGCTGACGCAGCTGGCGGCGGTATTGGCTGTCGGCGGTTCGGCGGTGTGGCCGGAAGCTGAATTGACCAAGGCGGTGTTCGCACGTCTGCCGAAGGAAGTTCAGGCGCGAATCAAGCTTGTTTCCGACTGGAGCAAGGACGAAGTGGTGTTTGATGCGGTTCTGCATCATGGCCATTCCGACCAGCTGCGTGCGGTGTGCCAGCAAGTGGCCAAGCGTGCCGGGGCGATTGTCGGGGTTCATGGTCTGTCGCAGGGCGAGACCAGCATTGCGCTGGAGCGCCTGGTGATTGAGCGGGCGTTGAGCGTCAACACCGCTGCGGCGGGTGGTAACGCCAGCTTGATGACCATCGGCTAAACCGCAACAAAACCGGGCAACCGCAATGGCTGCCCGGTATGCAAAATCCTGTAGGAGTGAGCCTGCTCGCGATAGCGCTCTGTCATCCGACCTATTATTGGATGACACACCGCTATCGCGAGCAGGCTCACTCCTACAGTTGTTTTGTGGGGTGTCTGCTAAGTTGCTGCGCGGCTCCACCATCACGCTCATCAATCATCCTGTTCAGCTTTTATTCTCACGCCTAGACTCGGTCCATTCCAAAAAAAGGTAGGCCGCCATGTCCGAGACGCTGCTCAGTTCCCGCAATCTGGCTTTCGAGCTGTACGAAGTCCTCGATGCCGAGGGCCTGACCCAGCGTGAGCGTTTCGCCGAGCACAACCGCGAAACCTTCGATGCCGCCATCGGCACGGCCCGAAGCATCGCCGAGAAGTTCTTCGCGCCGCACAACCGCAAGAACGACGAGAACGAGCCGCGCTACGAGAACGGGCAGGCGATTCTGATTCCGGAAGTAAAACCGGCGGTGGATGCGTTTCTCGAAGCCGGTTTCCTCAACGCGGCGCGCAGCTTCGACGCCGGCGGCATGCAACTGCCTACGCTGCTGTCCCAGGCCTGCTTCGCGCATTTCCAATCGGCCAATGCCGCGTCGACCTCGTACCCGTTCCTGACCATGGGCGCGGCGAACCTGATTGAAAGCTTCGGCACCGATGAGCAGAAGCAGCGTTTCCTGCAACCGATGATTGACGGTCGCTTCTTCGGCACCATGGCCCTGACCGAACCGCACGCCGGTTCTTCGCTGTCGGATATTCGTACACGCGCCGAGCCTGCATCTGACGGCACCTATCGACTCAAGGGCAACAAGATTTTCATCTCCGGTGGCGATCACCCGCTCTCGGAGAACATCGTGCACATGGTCCTGGCGAAACTGCCGGATGCACCGGCCGGGGTGAAAGGGATTTCGTTGTTTATCGTGCCCAAGTTCCTGGTCAACGATGACGGCAGCCTCGGCAAGCGCAACGACGTCTTGCTGGCAGGCCTGTTTCACAAGATGGGCTGGCGCGGCACCACCTCCACCGCGCTGAACTTCGGCGATAACGGTGAGTGCGTCGGCTACCTGGTGGGTAAGCCGCACCATGGTTTGAGCTACATGTTCCAGATGATGAACGAGGCGCGAATCGGTGTCGGCATGGGCGCGGTGATGCTCGGTTACGCCGGGTATCTGTATTCCCTGGAATACGCCCGCGAACGTCCGCAAGGTCGCGTGCCGGACAGCAAGGATCCGAATACCGCGCCAGTGGCGATCATTCAGCACGCCGACGTCAAGCGCATGCTGCTGACGCAGAAAGCCTATGTCGAAGGCTCGTTCGACCTTGGGTTGTATGCGGCGCGACTGTTCGATGACACCACGACGCTGGAGACCGAAGACCAGCGCAAACAGGCGCACGAACTGCTGGATTTGCTGACACCCATCGTCAAATCCTGGCCCTCGGAGTTTTGCCTGAAGGCCAACGAACTGGCGATCCAGATTCTCGGCGGCCACGGCTACACCCGCGAATACCCGGTGGAGCAGTATTACCGCGACAACCGTTTGAACCCGATCCACGAAGGCACCCACGGCATTCAGTCGCTGGATTTGCTGGGACGCAAACTGGCGCAGAACGGAGGGGCGGGGCTCAAGCAGCTGATCCGCTTGATTGCCAACACTGCCGAACGCTCGCAGGCACATGAGTCATTGACTGCGTTGCGTGAACCGCTGGAGAAGCTGGTCGCGCGCCTGCAAACGGTGACCATCGGCTTGCTGATGGATCTGGGCCAAGGCAAGGTCAACAGCAGCCTGGCGAACTCGGCGCTGTACCTGAAAGTGTTCGGGCACACGGTGATCGGCTGGCGCTGGCTGGAACAGGCGATTCGCGCCGAGGAAGGGTTGGCGAAGGGGAATGCGGCGGATGTGAGCTTCTATAAAGGCAAGCTGCAGGCGGCGCGGTATTTCCTGACCTGGGAAGTGCCGGGTTGCCACCATGAGCTGGCGATTCTTGAGGCTCGGGATGATGTTTGCCTGACGATGCAGGATGAGTGGTTCTGATCAGAATTTTTTGCTGCTGCTGAAATCCAATCGCGAGCAGGCTCGCTCCCACAGGGTCAAGTGTTCACAGATCCAATGTGGGAGCGAGCCTGCTCGCGATGACGTCAGCACAAACAACATATTTATCAGCTCAACTTGAACCCACCCATCTGCCGCGCCAGATCATCCGCCAACCGCTGCAATGTCTGACAGTCTTCGCGACAAGCCCTGACTTCCCCCGCCGTCGCCCGGGCCAAATCGGAAATCCCCTGCACATTGCGGTTGATCTCCTCCGTCACTGCCGACTGCTCTTCCGTGGCCGTCGCCACTTGATGGTTCATGTCGCTGATGCGCTCGACCTGACCGGTAATCGCCGTCAACGACGCGCCAGTGCGCTGGCTCGATTCCACGCCGGTGCCTGTTGCTGCCTGCCCGGAGTGCATGGATGAAACGGCATTCTCCGCGCCTTGCTTGAGGCTGCCGATCATCTGCTGGATCTCATCGGTCGACGACTGCGTGCGCCGCGCCAACGTGCGCACTTCATCCGCCACGACCGCAAATCCACGGCCCATGTCTCCGGCCCGCGCGGCTTCGATGGCCGCGTTCAGTGCCAGTAAATTGGTTTGCTCGGAGATTCCGCGAATCACTGCCAGCACCTGATCGATGGATGCGACCTGATCGGCCAATTCGCCGACGGCACTGGCGGCGATGCCGATTTCGTCGGACATGCTTTCTATATGCCGGATCGACCCACCGACCACTTCCCGCGCCTGCATCGCTTCATCGCGAGCGTTCTGTGAAGCGACCGCGGCGTTACCCGCGTTCTGGGCGATTTCCTGCACGGTCAGGCCCATCTCATGAACAGCGGTGGCGACCATGTCGGTCATTTCCTGCTGACGACCGGAGCGTTCGGCGGTGTTGTCCACGACCTTCGCCACTTGGCTGACCGCCGTGCGCAAACGCTCGCTGGTGGTCAGCACTTCACCGATCATCTCGCGCTGACTGTCGAGGAATCGATTAAAGCCTCGCGCCAGGTCACCCAGTTCATCGGCGCGGCTGGAATCTAACCGGTGGGTCAAATCTCCACCACCGCTACCAATGGCTACCAGCGCGGCTGTTACCTGACGGATCGGCCGCACCAGGCCACGGGCCAGTAATACCACCAGCAACAGACACACCAGCGCCACCGCCAGACCAATGCCGCTGCTCATCCACATGGCGCGACGCGCTTCGGCGTAGATCTGCGACTGTGGCACTTCGGCCACCAGGGTCCAGCCCAGATCCCGCAACGGCAGGCTCAACGCCAGATAATCTTCGCCATCGCGGACAAAGCTGCTGTTGGTGGCAACTTTTTGACCCATGACCGATTGTGCGGCGGGCGCGCCGATTTGCTCGGCCAGCGTGCGCTTGCCGCTGAACTGCGCCTCAGGGTGAACCTGGATCAAACCATCGGAACGCACGAGATAGACCTTGCCGCGCTCACCGAAGTTGAAGTTGTGAATCAGCTCCGACAGCTCTTTCATGCTCAACCCAAGCCCGGCAACGCCCACGACTTTACCGGCCTGCTCGACCTTGAGGTCGATGAACAACGCCAATTCTCCGGTCGCGGTGTCATTGTCGATATTGAGGGTGCGTGGCTGGTTACTGTCGAGGAACGCGTAGAACCAGGCGTCCTTGGGGTTGGTACGGCTGAGGGTCCGGTCCAGGCCTTTTTCAGTGAAGTAATGGTTTGAAGCCGTGCCGACGATCAGCGCGGTAAAGGCTTTGTGTTCGGCACGGATGCCTTCCAGATACTGGACGAACGCGGCGGTCTGGGCACTGTTTTCACCTCCGGCCAACCAGTCGCGCACCATGCTGTTGCTGGCGATGTCCTTGGCGGCGGTGAGGGGTTGGACGAGGATTCGTTCGATGTCGTTGCGCATCGCTTCGATGCTGGACGGCAGTGCCTGTTCGACCAGATAGCTCTGGGCAAGGCGGTTGACCACGAGGGTATAAATGCCAACCACGATCAGGATGCTGACCAGCAGGGCGGTGCCCATGCTGAGGATCAACTGCCATTGAATACTGCGTCGCCAGAACTGCATGGAGCACCCCCAAAGAATAAGAGGCTGAAACACTGCAACAGCCGTGCCGATTGTATACAACTAAACCGACAATTTATTCTTTGGTTGTGCGCAAAGCCGATCAGGCTTGATTGATCGTCTTGGAGATCACTTCAACCGTGGCGCTGACTTGCTCTTGGTAACGGTCGAGTTCCTGCTTGTGCTGCTTTTGCATTTCGATCTGCTGGGAACACAGATTCATCGCAGCCAATACCAGCAGTCGGTCACCGATCAGTGTCGGGTACTTCCTTTTGGTGTCGGCCAAGGCAGCTTTCAACATCATCGCGGCGTCCAGCAGGGTTTGCTCTTCCCCGGCCGGCGCCTTGATCGAATAGTCCTCCCCCAGGATCGAGACGACTTTTACCCCTGCGGCGCCGTGATTCATGCGCTGACCGGGCCGGCGCTGACGCGCTCAACCAGGGCCTGGATGCGGGCTGCGGTGGCCCCTTGTTTCTCTTCCTGTTCCATCAGGTTCAGTTGCAGACTTTCGTTTTCATCCTTGGCCTGGGCCAGTTCTGTGCTCAGGGTCTGGTTGGTGGCGAGCAGGGTCTGGTTCTGTTGCACAAGGTCGCTGACCAGCTGTTCCAATTGACTAAGGGATGCTTCCAACATTTTGATTTTCCAAGCATTTCAAAGGGCGCGTACGATAAAGAAAAGTCACCACCGATGCCAGGGTTATTGGGACGCAAGGCCTTGATTTTCCTGGCGGGCGACCTTCCTCGCGAGCTTTAAAGACTGTGATTGGCGGATCTGGTTCCTGCACTTCGTCGCCGGAGCGGTTGTGCGACAAAAACGCGCAGGCCCTCAAGACTTTAGTCGTATGACCGATAAGTCACCCATACGTCAGCTTCAGCGCCGCACGGGTGCGCTCACTTTGGTAAACACCATGTCCCTTCGTAATATGAATATCGCACCGCGGGCGTTCCTCGGTTTCGCCCTGATTGGCGGTTTGATGCTGGTTCTGGGTGTGTTTGCCTTGAACCAGATGAGCAAGATTCGCGGCGCCGGCGAAGACATTGCCTCCATGAGCGTGCCGAGCATCAAAAGCCTGGACGAATTCACTCAACTGACCCTGCGCCTGCGGGTGCTGTCCTACCGCTTGCTGGTGAACCGCGAACCAGACGTGCAGCAGAAAACCTTCGAGCTGTTCGATCTGCGTAATCAGCAGATTCGTGACGCGCAGAAAGTCTACGAACCGCTGATCGAGGGCCCGCAAGAGCGTGCCGCCTACGATCAGTACGTGCAGTTGCTGGCGCAATACCGCCAACTTGAAGACCGCATGAAGACCCTCTCGCGCAACAATCAGGTCGATGAACTGCGCACAATGCTCAATAGCGAATTGCTCTCCAACTCCGAGGCCGTCAACGCGGCACTGGCCAAGTTGCTCGAAATCAATACGCAACAGATCGAAGTCACCGACACCCGGGCCGGCGAACAGTATTCAACGTCGCTCAACCTGGTCATCACCTTATTGGTTATTGCCAGCGGCCTTACCCTGCTGTTCGCCTGGCTCCTGACCAACAGCATCACCAAACCGATTGCCAACGCCTTGAGCGCGGCCGAAGAAATCGCCGAAGGCAACCTGACTCGCCCGATTCATGTCGATGGCGATGACGAAGCCGGCCGCTTGCTGCTGGCCATGTCGAAGATGCAGGAGAAGCTGCGTGACACCCTGCAGCGGATTTCCGGCTCGGCCACGCAACTGGCGTCCGCCGCTGAAGAGCTGAACAGCGTCACCGACGAAAGCGCCCGTGGCCTGACCCAGCAGAACAACGAAATCGAACAGGCCGCCACCGCTGTCAATGAAATGACCAGCGCCGTGGAAGAAGTCGCGCGTAACGCCGTGAGCACGTCCGAAGCCTCGAAGAACGCCACCACCTCGGCCGGTGACGGCCGTGACCTGGTGCAGGAAACCGTCAGCGCCATCGAACGCATGAGCGCCGATGTGCAGAGCACCGCGACCTTGATTGGTGATCTGGCCAACGAGTCCCGTGACATCGGCAAGGTGCTGGACGTGATCCGTGGCCTGGCTGACCAGACCAACCTGCTGGCGTTGAACGCAGCGATTGAAGCCGCGCGTGCCGGTGAAGCTGGACGTGGCTTCGCAGTGGTGGCGGATGAGGTGCGTGCACTGGCGCATCGCACTCAGCAGTCGACCAGCGAGATCGAACGCATGATCGGCAGCATTCAGAGCGGCACCGAACATGCGGTGAACTCGATGCGCAACAGCACCGAACGTGCTGAATCGACCTTGAACATCGCCCGCGGTGCAGGTCTATCGCTGGATACGATCAACAGTGCCATTGTCGAGATCAACGAGCGCAACCTGGTAATCGCCAGCGCGGCCGAAGAACAGGCGCAGGTCGCCCGTGAAGTGGATCGCAACCTGGTGAACATCCGTGATTTGTCGGTGCAATCGGCGACCGGGGCGAATCAGACGAGTGCGGCGAGCAATGAGTTGTCGCGATTGGCGCTGGACCTGAACAACATGGTTGGGCGGTTCAGCCTGTAAGCGCCGACACCTTCTCTGTGGCGAGGGAGCTTGCTCCCGTTCGGCTGCGAAGCAGGCCAATCAGCTTGCGCGTTGAATCTGATTCACCGCGCCGCCTCTTCGGGGTCGCTGCGCGACCCAACGGGAGCAAGCTCCCTCGCCACAGGGATCAAGCTCAATCCGGGTGACGTTGTCGCTGCTGCAAAAGCTTTTTGACAGCATCACATTTCAACAGGTTAGAATCGCTGGCACGCAGACTGCATGGTCAGTTTGTGCCCGCCTTTCAGCTTTCTGGAGTACTGCCTTTGAATGCGACGACCATCAACAGCCTGTTCTTGATCGGCGCGTTGCTGGTAGGTGCGAGCATTCTGGTGAGTTCACTTTCCTCGCGTCTCGGCATCCCGATTCTGGTGATCATCCTCGCCGTGGGCATGGCCGCCGGCGTCGACGGCGGCGGCATTATCTTTGATAACTACCCCACGGCTTATCTGGTCGGCAACCTCGCCCTCGCGGTGATCCTGCTCGATGGTGGCTTGCGCACCCGCGTATCCAGCTTTCGCGTGGCGTTGTGGCCGGCGTTGTCGCTGGCCACGGTCGGGGTGTTGATCACCACCGCGCTGACCGGCATGGCCGCCGCCTGGCTGTTCAACCTGAACATGATCCAGGGTTTGCTGATCGGTGCCATCGTCGGCTCGACCGACGCCGCGGCAGTGTTCTCGCTGCTGGGCGGTAAAGGCCTGAACGAACGGGTGACTGCCAGCCTCGAAATCGAATCCGGCAGTAACGACCCGATGGCGGTGTTTCTCACCGTCACCCTGATCGACATGCTCGCCAGCGGCCAGACGGGCCTGCATTGGAGCCTGCTCGGGCATTTCGTGCGTGAATTCGGCATCGGGGCCGTGATTGGCCTCGGCGGTGGCTGGGTCATGCTGCAATTGGTCAACCGGATCAACCTCGCCAACGGCCTCTACCCGATTCTGGTGATTGCCGGCGGCCTGGCCGTCTTCGCCCTGACCAACGCCCTGCACGGCAGTGGCTTCCTGGCGGTTTACCTCTGCGGCCTGGTGATCGGCAATCGTCCGGTGCGCAGCCGCCACGGCATTCTCCACATGCTCGACGGCATGGCCTGGTTGGCACAGATCGGCATGTTCCTGGTGCTGGGGCTGCTGGTGACGCCGCATGACCTGTTGCCGATCGCCCTGCCCGCGCTGGGTCTGGCGCTGTGGATGATTCTGTTTGCACGGCCGCTGTCGGTGCTGGTCGGCCTGCTGCCGTTCAAGGCTTTCCATGGCCGCGAGAAGGCGTTTATTTCCTGGGTCGGCCTACGCGGCGCGGTCCCGATCATTCTGGCGGTGTTCCCGCTGATGGCCGGCCTGCCGAATGCCCAGCTCTACTTCAACCTTGCCTTCTTTATCGTGCTGGTGTCGCTGCTGGTGCAGGGCACGAGCCTGCCGTGGGTGGCGAAACTTTTGAAAGTGACCGTTCCGCCGGAGCCGGCACCGATCTCTCGCGCAGCGTTGGAAGTGCACGTTACCAGCGAGTGGGAGTTGTTCGTTTATCGCCTCGGCGCCGAGAAATGGTGCATTGGTTCGCCCCTTCGCGAGCTGAAAATGCCCGACGGCACGCGTATCGCCGCTCTGTTTCGTGGTCAGCAACTGCTCCATCCGTCGGGTAGTACGGTGCTCGAAGTCGATGATTTGCTGTGCGTTATCGGCCATGAGCACAACCTTCCAGCCCTCGGAAAGCTCTTCAGTCAGGCACCGCAGCGCGGCCTCGATTTGCGCTTCTTCGGCGACTTCGTGCTCGAAGGAGACGCCCAGCTGGCCGCGGTTGCGGCGCTGTACGGGTTGAAAGTCGAAGGCATCGACCCGGACATGTCCCTGGGCCGATTCATTGCCCAGAAAGTCGGTGGTGCTCCCGTCGTCGGTGACCAGGTGGAGTGGAACAACACCATCTGGACCGTTGCGGTCATGGAAGGGAACAAGATCGGCAAAGTGGGCGTCAGATTCCCCGAAGGAAGTCGCCCCGGCCCGGGCTTGTTCCTCTAAACTCCAACCTTCGTCTCGTTTTCGATCGGTCTCTATGCCAACCCTGCGCACTTTTTTCATCATGGCCCTGTTGGGCTTGAGTCTTTCTGTCGGTACGTTGCAAGCGGCTGGACCGCCGACCAGCGAAGCCGTGCAGGCGAGTCTGGACAAGATCGCCGATCGCAAACTGCCGGAAGCGGATCAAAAAGCGTTGCAGGGTATCCTGCAAAACACGCTGACTCAGCTCAATAACAAGCGCGATTACGATCAGAAATTGATCGATCTGAAGCAGCAACTGGCCACCGCTCCCAAGCAGAACATCGAGAACCAGCGGGAATTGGCGCGGCTGAAAGCCAGCAAGGCACAGCCAGTTGCGCAGCGCTACGCCAACCAGTCGGTCCAGCAGCTCGAGCAAGTGCTCACCGAGCGCTCGACCCAGCAAAGCGATCTGCAGAAAGCACTGGCCGACGCCAACAGTCTGGTGATTACCGCCCAGACACGACCCGAGCGCGCCCAGGCTGAAATTTCCACCAGCCAGACGCGCATCCAGCAGATCAACAACATTCTCAAGGCCGGCAAAGACAACGGCAAAGCCTTGAGCGGCGAACAGCGTGACCAGCTCAACGCCGAGCTTGCGGCACTGAATGCCTTGATCCCGCTGCGCCGCGAGGAACTGGCCGGTAACAGCCAGTTGCAGGACCTGGGCAACAGCCAGCATGATTTGCTCACGGAAAAAACCGATCGCCTGGATCAGGAAATCCAGGAGTTGCAGACCCTGATCAATCAGAAGCGCCTGGCCCACTCCCAAGAGGCGGTGACCCAACAATCCATCGAAGCGCAGAAATCCGGCAGCAGCAGCTTGCTGGCCACCGAAAGCGCGGCGAACCTGAAACTCTCTGACTACCTGCTCAAAAACACCGACCGCCTCAACGCAATCACCCAGCAAAACCTGCAAACCAAGCAGCAACTGGACAGCGTGACCCAAAGCGATTCGGCCCTGGACGAGCAGATCAGCGTACTCAAGGGCAGCCTGCTGCTCTCCAAGATTCTCTACAAACAGAAGGCGGCCCTGCCGCGCCTCAAGCTCGACCGCGACCTCGCTGACCAGATCGCCGACATTCGCCTGTTTCAATTCGAAGTCAGCCAGCAACGGGAGCTGCTCAACAACCCGGCAACCTACGTCGACAATCTGTTGGCGACCCAACCGCCGGAGCAAGTCACCCCGCAGCTGCGCAAGAGCCTGCTGGAGCTGGCCACAACCCGCGCAGACCTGCTGGAGCGCCTCAACCGCGAACTGAGCGCAGTGCTCAACCAATCCATCACCCTGCAACTCAACCAGAAGCAACTGCTCAGTACCACGCAAAGCCTGCGGGCGACGCTCGATGAGCAGATGTTCTGGATCCCCAGCAACAAGCCGCTGGATCTGGAATGGATGCACGGCGTACCGGAGCGTTTGCAACGGCAGGTCACCACGCTGCCGTGGGCTTCCAGCCTGAGCGAATTGAGCGATGGACTGATCCAGCGGCCGTTGTTGTTCCTGCCCCTGGTGTTGCTGATCGGCGCCCTGCTGTGGCGGCGTAAAAGCCTGTACGCCCGATTGAGCAAAGTTCACCAGGACATCGGCCACTTCAAGCGTGACAGCCAATGGCACACGCCGCAGGCCATCTTGATCAATATTCTGCTGGCGATGCCGGTCTCGCTGGGCCTGGCCTTGTGCGGCCTGGCCCTGCAGATCGACGCCCGCGGGCAGAACGCCAACATGGGCGCGGCGCTGCTGCAAATGGCCCAGGCCTGGCTGGTGTTCTACACCGCTTACCGGATTCTCGCGCCGGGCGGCGTGGCTGAACTGCATTTCCGCTGGGAAAAACCCCAGGTCGAATTCCTTCAGGGCTGGGTCCGCCGACTCGGGTTGGTGGTGATGGCATTGGTCGCCGTGGTGGCGGTGGCCGAACTGCAACCCTCGACGCTGGCGGATGACGTGCTCGGCATGCCCGTGGTGCTGACCTGCTACGCCTTGATGGCCTGGCTGCTCAGCCGCCTGCTGGTCAGCAGCCCGACGCACCAGAACGCTTCGCTGTTCCGCAAAGCAGTCGGCGTCCTGTTTACCATCCTGCCCGTGGCATTGTTCGTGGCGGTGTGCTTCGGCTACTACTACACCGCGCTGAAGCTCAGCGACCGGTTGATCAACACCCTTTACCTGCTGATGTTCTGGCTGGTGATCGAAGCCACGTTCGTTCGTGGCCTCAGCGTGGCGGCACGACGCCTGGCCTACCAACGCGCCCTGGCCAAACGCCAGGCGGCGAAAGAGGCCGGCGACGGCGAAGCGGTGATCGAAGAGCCGACGCTGGACATCGAGAAGGTCAACGAACAGTCCCTGCGCCTGATTCGCCTGGCACTGCTGGGCGGTTTCATCGCGGCGCTGTATTGGGTCTGGTCCGATCTGATTTCGGTGTTTTCGTACCTGGACAACGTCACCCTCTACGAATACACCAGCGGCACCGGCGCCAATATGAGCATGGTGCCGATCAGCATCGGCGACATGCTCGGCGCGCTGATCATCATCGGCATCACATTCGCTCTGGCGCGCAACTTGCCGGGGCTGCTGGAAGTGCTGGTGCTGTCGAAGTTGAACCTGGCGCAGGGCAGCGCCTATGCCACGACCACGTTGCTGTCCTATGCGATCGCCGGCATCGGTTTCGTCTCGACCCTGTCCACCCTCGGCGTGAGCTGGGACAAGTTGCAATGGCTGGTGGCGGCGTTGTCGGTCGGCCTCGGCTTTGGCATGCAGGAGATCTTCGCCAACTTCATCTCCGGCATCATGATTCTGTTCGAACGCCCGGTGCGGATCGGCGACACCATCACCATCGGCAACCTGTCGGGCACGGTCAGCAAGATCCGTATCCGCGCCACAACCATCACCGACTTCGACCGCAAGGACATCATTGTCCCGAACAAGACGTTCATCACCGGGCAACTGATCAACTGGTCCCTGACCGACACCATTACCCGGGTGACCCTCAAGCTCGGCGTCGATTACGGTTCGGACCTGGACCTGGTGAAAGAGCTGCTGCTCAAAGCCGCGCGCGATAACCCACGCGTCCTGAAAGACCCGGAACCCCACGTGTACTTCCTGAATTTCGGCGAAAGCACCCTCGACCACGAGTTGCGCATGCACGTGCGTGACCTCGGTGACCGCAACCCGGTGCTGGACGAGGTCAACCGCTTCATCAATCGCGAGTTCAAGAAGCAGCACATCAACATCTCGTTCCGGCAGATGGAGGTTTACCTCAAGAACCTTCAAGGCCAGGAATACAAAATGGTGCCGATCGATCCCGAGTCCAAAACCATCGCGCCGCTGGTGGATAGCAAGGCGCCGCAAGAGCCGCCGCCCACCAAACTCGACTAACGGCCCTATCCCTAGCAGAATGCTCGGACATTCTGCTGGAGATGGCCGTTGAAACCTCTCGACGAACTGACCTTCGATAATCGCTTCGCCCGCCTGGGCGATACGTTTTCCGCCCATGTGCTGCCCGAGCCCATCGACAACCCGCGCCTGGTGGTGGCCAGCCCAGCAGCCATGGCGTTGCTCGACCTCGACCCGGCCGTGGCCGACACCCGGGAGTTCGCCGAACTGTTCAGCGGCCACAAGCTCTGGGCCGATGCGGTCCCGAGGGCGATGGTTTATTCCGGGCATCAGTTCGGTTCTTACAACCCGCAGCTGGGCGACGGTCGCGGTTTGTTGCTGGGCGAGGTCTACAATGAGGCCGGCGAACACTGGGACCTGCACCTCAAGGGCGCCGGTCAGACACCCTTTTCGCGCATGGGCGATGGACGCGCGGTACTGCGCTCGTCGATCCGCGAGTTTCTCGCCTCCGAAGCACTGAATGCACTGAGCATCCCGACTACCCGCGCCCTGTGCGTGATCGGCTCCGACACCCCGGTGTGGCGCGAGAAGCAGGAACGCGCGGCCATGGTCCTGCGCCTGGCGCCGAGCCATGTGCGCTTCGGGCATTTCGAATATTTCTACTACACCAAACGCCCCGAGAAGCAGAAAGAACTCGGCGAGCACGTATTGGCCATGCATTTCCCCGAGTGCCTGGAACAACCGGAACCGTATCTGGCGATGTTCCGCGAAATCGTCGAACGCAATGCCGAACTGATCGCCAAATGGCAGGCGTATGGCTTCTGCCACGGCGTGATGAACACCGACAACATGTCGATCCTTGGCATCACCTTCGACTTCGGACCGTTCGCCTTTCTCGACGACTTCGACGCCCATTTCATCTGCAATCACTCGGATGATCAGGGCCGGTATTCCTTCAGCAACCAGGTGCCGATCGGCCAGTGGAACCTCAGCGCCCTCGCCCAGGCACTGACGCCGTTCATCAGCGTCGACGCCCTGCGCGAAACCCTTGGCCTGTACCTGCCGCTGTACCAGGCCCACTACCTGGACCTGATGCGCCGCCGCCTCGGCCTCACCACCGCTGAAGATGATGACCAGAAACTGCTGGAACACCTGCTGCAACTGATGCAGAACAGCGGCGTCGATTACACCTTGTTCTTCCGTCGCCTGGGGGATGAATCACCGAAACTGGCCGTCGCCCGCTTGCGCGATGACTTCGTCGACATCAAAGGCTTCGATGCCTGGGCCGAGCTTTATGTCGCCCGGGTTGCCCGCGAAGGCGAGATAGATCAGGAGCAGCGGCGCAAGCGGATGCACGCGGTCAATCCGTTGTACATCCTGCGTAACTATCTGGCGCAGAAAGCCATCGACGCGGCAGAGAACGGCGACTATTCAGAGGTTCGGCGACTGCATGAGGTGTTGAGTAATCCATTCGACGAGCAAGCGGGGATGGAAAGCTACGCCGAGCGGCCGCCGGAGTGGGGGAAACATTTGGAGATCAGTTGTTCGTCGTGATGCTGGTCAGTCCAGGGGATCCATGGCACTGACGACGCGAGCAACGATGTCTGCCATCGTAACGTCATCAAGTCGCGCAATGAACCTGGCTGAGCCGTCGCGCGCACGCTGCTCAATATCAAAACTACGTACCTGATTACAAACCGCGACACCGTTTGTTTCTCCCGAATATGTGAGCATCACCGTGCCTGCCCGGTTGTGTTGTCTTGATAAACGTAGCGTGCGACTCCAAATCAGTTTTAGACAGCCCAAACATTCAGAGCTCCGACCATGACCGACCCACTCCTCATCCCCTGCCCCCACTGCAACGGCCTCAACCGCATCCCCGCCGAACGCCTCAACGACCATCCAAAGTGCGGCCGCTGCAAGGCCCAGGTCCTGCTGAGCAAGCCGTTCGAATTGAAGCAAGGCGATTACGCCAGTCAGATCAAGGGTGATCTGCCGCTGCTGGTGGACGTGTGGGCGCAGTGGTGTGGGCCGTGCAAGTCGTTTGCGCCGGTGTTCGAGCAGGCGGCGGGGCAATTGGCGGGTAAGTGTCGGCTGGCCAAGCTGGACAGCGAGGCGAATCAGCAATTGTCGGCGCAGTTGGGGATTCGCTCGATTCCGAGTCTGATTCTGTTCAAGAACGGCCGGGAAGTGGCGCGTCAGAGCGGGGCGTTTCCGTTACCGCAGTTGATGAGCTGGTTGCGTAGCCAGGGGATCTGAACGAGATCTCGTCATCACCCCGCAACTGTAGGAGCGAGGCTTGCCCGCGAAGACGATCTGGCAGTCAACTGTAGTGTTGAATGTTATGCCCTCTTCGCGGGCAAGCCTCGCTCCTACAGGGGACTGTCAGGCGTTTTCGAGCAGGTTGTGCAGCTCGACGAATTGCTGCGTCAACTTGTGCCGTGGGTCGAGGTGGATCAGCGGCGTATTGGCTTGGTGGGATTCGCGCATGCGCACCGAGCTGGTCAGGTACACCGGCAGCACCGGCAATCCTTCGGCGATCAGCTCGTCGAGAATTTGCTGCGGCAGGCTGGCACGGGCCTGGAACTGATTGACCACGATGCCTTCAACCTCCAGGCCTTCGTTGTGGTCGTCCTTCAACTCTTCGATTTCCGCCAGCAGACCGTACAGCGCCTGGCGCGAGAAGCTGTCGCAATCGAAGGGGATCAGCACCCGGTCAGCGGCGATCAATGCCGATACCGCATAGAAGTTCAGCGCAGGCGGGGTATCAAGGTAGATGCGGTCGTAATCTTCCCCCAGTTCCTCAAGCAATTTGCGCAGCTTGTTGATCTTGTGTTTGGCCTCAAGTTTGGGCTGCAGGTCAGCCAACTCGGCGGTCGCGGTAATGACATGGAGGTTTTCGAACGGCGTTTCGTAGATGTCGACCTTGTTTTTCTTCGAGAACGGTCCAGAGGACAGGGTCTGCTTGAAGAAGTCGGCGATGCCCATCGGGATGTCATCCCCGGTAAGGCCCGTCAGGTACTGAGTGGAGTTGGCTTGGGCATCGAGATCCACCAACAGGGTGCGATAACCCTCGCTGGCACTGACCGCCGCCAGATTGCAGGCAATGCTGGATTTGCCCACGCCACCTTTCTGATTGAACACCACGCGCCGCATGTCAAAAACCTCCGTGTATCAAAGAATGACCGAGTGTAGTAGTCCACGACACTGCTTAGCTACCTCGCCGGCATGGGGACTACACAGTCAGCGACAATCTCTTATAAAAAAAGCCGCCAACCCCGCCACTGATTACCGACAGAGCTGACAGACATGCTCACCCCGATGTGGATAATGGCCAAACGACAGCTTTTTCACGGACCAACCAGTACGTTTCACTGAGCAAAATGTAACCATCATTTGCTACACGCCCGTCGCAACGGGATAATGCGCGCCACTCGGCGCTAAGCGCCACGTATGGCCGTTCGCTTTTTTTGCGATTCGCCGTGTCAAGAAAGCCCGCAGGGGCGGGATGAATGGCTGTGATCAATTTCAACATCGCCCAATGGCGCGCGTGGGCCCCTGGGCTCGAAAGCGTGGACGATTGGCAGGCCTGGAGCCGACAACCGGTCGTGCTTCAGAGCAGCGATGCCGCCCCCGACGTGTCTTTTCTGCCCGCCATGCAGCGGCGACGGCTCAGTCGCCTGGCGCGGATGGCGTTCAGCGTCGGCTGGCCCCTGGCCGATGGTCGCCAAGACCTACCGCTGGTCTTTATTTCCCGTCATGGCGAAACACCCCGTACCTTCGAGATCCTGAGTGATCTGGCAGCCGGGCAACCCTTGTCGCCAACTCAATTCAGCTTGTCGGTGCACAACGCGGTCATTGGCCTGTGGTCGATCATGCGCGGTGAAACCAGCGAGATGACCGCCCTTGCCGCCGCGGGTGACGGCCTTGAAAACGGCATGCTAGAGGCCGCGGCGCTACTTTCCGAAGGCGCGCCTGCCGTGCTGCTGATCGTCACTGAAGAAATACCGCCCGAAGCCTACTCGGCCTGGATCGACGACGTGCCATTCCCCTATGCAGTTGGCCTGTTGCTGACACCGGGTACCGACTGGCAGCTGTCCCTGAACAGCACTTCAGATACGTTGTCCAACGCCCACTGGCCCCATGCCCTGAATCTCTTGCGTACCCTGCTCGGCCAGCAGACTACCTGCCAACATGCCTGGAAAAATCGTGTATGGACCTGGCAACGCAACCTGTAAGCGAAAAAAACCGCGACGCCTATTACTGGCGTCTGCTGGCCACTGCCGCAAGCTTCACCCTGTTCGGGTTGGGCGGGCTGTGCCTGCGGCTGGTGGTGTTCCCGTTGCTGGGCTGCCTGCCCGGCGATGCGCAGACCCATCGGTTACGGGCACGGCAAACCGTCAGTCGCTGCTTTTGGTTTTTCGTCCGGTTCATGGCCCGTACCGGGGTACTGACTTACGACATCCAGGGCGCGGAAAAACTCGGTCGCCCGGGACAGATGATCATGGCCAATCACCCGTCGCTGATCGACGTGGTATTTCTGATCGGCCTGGTGCGTCACGCCAACTGCGTGGTCAAAAACAGCCTCTGGGAGAATCCGTTCACCCGCGGCCCGCTACGCCGTACCGACTACATCAGCAACGACGGCAGCATGGACATGCTCGACGCCGCGGCTGACGCACTGAAAAGCGGTCAGACGCTGATCATCTTTCCCGAAGGCACGCGCACCCAGCCGGGCGAACCGCCAGCCTTTCATCGGGGGGGCGCGGCAATCGCCCTGCGCGGTGCGAGAATCCTGACCCCGGTGATTATTAAGGTCAGTCCGACCACATTGACCAAGGCCGAACCCTGGTATCGCATCCCGAAACGTCGCGTGCACTTCAGTTTCCGTGTCGGGGCCGATATAGACCCACAAGCCTTTGCTTCATGTGGCCCTGCACCTCAGGCTTCGCGCAAGCTCAACGATTATTTGCACTCTTACTTTATTAAGGAGCTCGCCGAAGATGAGCGATCTACACCGTGAAATCAAAGAACTGATCATCGACGCCCTGGGCCTTGAAGACATCAGCGCACAAGACATCGGCGATGACCAGACGCTGTTCGGCGAAGGCCTGGGCCTGGATTCGGTAGACGCCCTGGAACTCGGCCTGGCCATCCAGAAAAAGTACGGCATCAAAATCGACGCCGACGCCAAGGACACCCGCAATCACTTCAGCAACGTGGCGAGCCTTGCGGCGTTCGTCACCGCAAAACAGGCAGCTTGAGACCGGACCATGCAAACTCGTGATGACATTTTCAACACCCTGCGCGATGCCTTGGTAGAACTCTTCGAGCTGGACCCTGAGCGCGTGAGCCTCGAATCCAACCTGTATCAGGATCTGGAAATCGACAGCATCGACGCCGTCGACCTGATTGATCACATCAAGCGTCAGACCGGCAAGAAAATCGCCGCCGAAGAATTCAAATCGGTGCGCACCGTCAGTGACGTGGTCGAGGCGGTCTACCGTCTGGTTCAACCGGCCGCATGAGTCGACTGATCGGCCTTGGCCTGCTGCTGGCGGGCCTGTTGTACCCCTTTGCGGTGTATTTCGGCATGGAACACTTTGCTCCGTGGCAGTTCGGTCTGCTGCTGGGCAGCCTGTGGCTGGCGCGGGCGCTGCTGGGTGCCCGTCGCCCCGGCAGCCTGTGGATGGCGCTCACTGCGATCGGCTTTTGCCTGTTGCTGGCGCTGTTCGACAGCCCGTTGTTGCTGCGTTGGTACCCGGTGCTGATCAGCGCTTTCATGCTGGGGCTGTTTGGCCTGAGCCTGAAAATCGGGCCGCCGATGGTTGAGCGCCTGGCGCGCCTGCGTGAGCCGCACTTGCCGCCCAAGGCGATTGTTTACACCCGCCAGGTGACCGTCGTCTGGTGTGTGTTTTTCCTCTGTAACGGTTTGCTTGCCGCCGCCTTGACCCTGTGGGCGCCGCTGAGTTGGTGGATGTTGTACACCGGCCTGATTTCCTATGGATTGATGGGCCTGCTGTTTGCCATTGAATGGCTCATACGACAACGGGTACGAGGCCACCCATGAATTGGATATCACTTGAGCAGCTGTTGCTCAAGGCACAGCCGGAGCGTGCCGTTACGGCAGAACCGGCGTTGAATCACGCACAGCTGTGCGAACAGGCGCTAAGCCTGGCAGCCGGCCTGCAATCCCAAGGCGTGCAGCGCATCGCCGTGCACCTTGAAGATGCTGCTGACCTGGCGATTGCCCTGCTCGGCGCCTGGCGTGCCGGGGTTAGTGTGCTGCTGCCTGCCGACCTGCAACCGCAGACTCGCCAACGCTGGTCGAGCGAAGTCGATCTGTGGCTGACCGACCTGGCCGATGACGCGCACCTCACCGACTATCGGCAACCGCCCCTGCCCCACGCCGCACTGGATCTGGACGCCTGTCGCCTGAGCCTGTGCACGTCCGGTTCCAGCGGCGAACCCAAGCGCATCGACAAGACCCAGCGCCAGATAGCCAATGAAGTGCAGGCGCTGGAGCAGCTCTGGGGTGCCGATCTGGGCCAGGCGTGCATCATCGGGAGCGTCGCCGCCCAACACATCTACGGCCTGCTGTTTCGGGTGCTGTGGCCGCTGTGTGCCGGGCGCTCGTTTGTGCGCAGGCAACTGGCCTTCCCGGAAGACTTGCAGCGAGCCAGTCGCGAACACACGGCGTTTGCCTGGGTCGCCAGCCCGGCGCTGCTCAAGCGCATGGGCGACAACCTCGACTGGCCGGCCTTGAGCGCGGTTCGCAGGGTGTTTTCCTCGGGTGGAGCGCTACCGGCCGAGGCTGCGCAAAGCCTCTACGAACGCTTGCAGCAATGGCCGACGGAAATCCTTGGCAGCTCGGAAACCGGTGGCATCGCCTGGCGTCAAGGTCACGATCTCTGGCAGCCGTTTGCTGAAGTCGAACTGAGTCAGGACAGCGAGGGCGCGCTGCTGATCGCCTCTCCCTACTTGCCCGTCGGCCATATTGAACACACCGCTGATGCCGCCAGAATCGCTGCCGACGGCCGATTCGAACTGCTCGGACGACTGGACCGGATCGTCAAACTGGAAGAAAAACGTATCTCGCTGCCGATGCTGGAAAAGGCGTTGATGGAGCATGACTGGGTCGCAGAAGCACGCCTCGGCGTGGTCCGGGAAAACCGCGCCTCGCTAGGCGCGCTGCTGGTGCTGACCGACGCCGGCCTGCATGCCTTGCGCAATCAGGGCCGACGCACCGTCACGCAAGAATTGCGTCAGCACTTGAGCCAGCACTGCGAAGCCCTGGCCCTGCCAAGACGCTGGCGGTTACTGCGGCAATTGCCCCTGAACGCTCAAGGCAAACTGCCTCAAGCCGAAGTCGAAGCCTTGCTGTTGGCCCCCCGCCCGAAAGCGCCGGAAGTGTTGGAACAGGTCGAAGTCGATGGCGAATGGAGCCTGCAACTGGCCGTTCCGCCGGACCTTGCCTACTTCAGCGGACACTTCCCGCAAACGCCGGTATTGCCCGGTGTGGTGCAGGTGGATTGGGCGCTGAGCCTCGGCCAGCAATTGATGGACCTGCCGGCTAAATTCGCTGGCATGGAAGTGCTGAAGTTCCAGCAACTGGTGCGCCCCGGTGATGAAGTCCAACTGCACCTGCGCTTCGATCCGGAACGCGGCAAATTGTATTTCGCCTACCGCAATGAAACCGCAACCTGCTCCAGTGGGCGGATTCTGCTGGAGGTTGCAGGTGATGTATAACCCTTGCGCAATCATCCCGGTCTACAACCACGAAACCGCGATCACCACGGTGGTCGACGCGCTGATCTCCAGTGGCCTGCCGTGCATTCTGGTGGACGATGCCAGCGATCCATCCTGCGCCAGGGTGCTCGACCAACTGGCCCAGCGTGAAATGGTCAACCTGATCCGCCTCGCCGCCAATCAAGGCAAGGGCGGCGCGGTCATGACCGGCCTGCGCGAAGCCTCGCGCCTGGGTTTCAGCCATGCCTTGCAGGTGGACGCCGACGGCCAGCACGACCTGCAGGATGTCACGACCTTCATCGCACAATCGCGCGCTCATCCCGACGCGGTGATCTGCGGCTATCCGCAATACGACGCCAGCGTGCCGAAGGGCCGTCTGTACGCCCGCTACCTGACCCACGTCATGGTCTGGATCAACACGCTTTCCTTGCAGATCCGCGATTCCATGTGCGGTTTCCGCGTCTACCCGTTGCCGCCGACCCTGGCAGTGATCGACTCGGCGAAGATCGGCAAGCGCATGGATTTCGACTCGGACATCCTCGTGCGCCTGGCCTGGCGCAATCAGCCGATGCAGTGGCTGCCGACCAAGGTCCATTACCCGCTGGACGGTGTCTCGCATTTCCGTATGTTCCACGACAATGTGCTGATTTCGAGCATGCACACCCGGCTGTTCTTCGGCATGTTGCTGCGGGCCCCGGTGATCCTCTGGCGACGGTGGCGAGCATGAGCAGTAACGCAGACAAACAGCACTGGGCCGACCGCCAGGAGCGCGGCAGCTTCTGGCTGATGAAATTCACCGCGCTCTGCGCCAAAGTGCTGGGCCGACGGCTGCTGAGTCCGTTGCTGTACGGCATCGTCCTGTACTTTTTCCTGTTCGGTCGCAGTGCCCGCCGCAGTGCCTGGCAATACCAGCAACGCCTCGCGGACTGGAGCGCACGCCCGCAATTGCGACCGACCCACTGGCGAGTGTTCAGCCAGTTCATGGCCTTCGCCGATTCGATGCTCGACAAACTCGACGTATGGAACGGCAAGTTGAGCATCGATCACATCGAAATCGTCGACCCGGCGCTGCTGCGCAGTCAGCTGCGTGGCACTCGCGGGCAGATGCTGGTGGGCGCGCACCTGGGCAATCTCGAAGTCTGCCGCGCACTCGCGGAGATCGGCGAGAAGGTCACCATGAATGTGCTGGTGCACACCAAGCACGCCGAGCAGTTCAACCGATTGCTGGGCGAGGCCGGCGCGACCAATCTGCGGCTGATTCAGGTCAGTGAACTGGACCCGGTGATCATGCTGCAACTGCATGAACGACTGGAGCGTGGCGAGTGGCTGGCGATTGCCGGCGACCGCGTGCCGCTGCATGGCGGGCGCAGCGTGACCGTGGACTTCCTCGGTCATCAGGCTGCATTGCCCCAGGGGCCGTGGCTGCTGGCCGGCTTGCTGAAATGCCCGATCAATTTGCTGATGTGCCTGAAGAAACCGACGGGCCAATATCGCGTGACCCTCGAACCGTTTGCCGAGGCCGTGGTGTGGAAACGCAGCGACCGCGAACAGGTCATTCATCAGTGGGCTTCCCGCTACGCCGAACGCCTGGGTCACTATTGCCTTGAAGCGCCCCAACAATGGTTCAACTTTTACCCTTTCTGGAAGACCGATGACGACGCCAACGCTTGAGCCGGTAACCTTCGGCGAACTCCCTTTGCGCATCGAAGACGTGCTGGCCGCGGCCAACCGTCAGGTGCCGACGCAGTTGCAAAGCGACCCTGCGTACCGTGAGCGCATCGCCAAGGGCGCGCGATTTCTCGATTCCCTGCTGGACAAGGAAGGCGTGATCTATGGCGTGACCACCGGTTACGGCGACTCGTGCGTGGTCGCGGTGCCGCTGCATCACGTCGAGGCATTGCCCCGTCATCTGTACACCTTCCACGGCTGCGGACTGGGCAAACTGCTCGACGCCCAGGCCACTCGGGCTGTATTGGCGGCGCGTTTGCAGTCGTTGTGCCACGGCGTGTCCGGGGTGCGCGTGGAACTGCTGGAGCGTCTCCAGGCCTTCCTCGAACACGACATCCTGCCGCTGATCCCGGAAGAAGGGTCGGTGGGCGCCAGCGGTGATCTGACGCCGCTGTCGTACGTCGCCGCAACCTTGTCCGGCGAGCGCGAAGTAATGTTCCGGGGCGAGCGCCGACAAGCCGCCGACGTCCATCGCGAACTGGGCTGGACACCGCTGGTGCTGCGCCCGAAAGAAGCGTTGGCGCTGATGAACGGCACCGCCGTGATGACCGGCCTCGCCTGCCTGGCCTACGCCCGCGCCGATTACCTGCTGCAACTGGCGACCCGTATCACCGCGCTGAACGTGGTCGCGCTGCAAGGCAATCCCGAGCACTTCGACGAGCGCCTGTTCGCCGCCAAACCGCATCCGGGGCAGATGCAAGTCGCCGCGTGGTTGCGCAAGGATCTGGCAATCGATGCGCCGACCGCACCGCTGCACCGCCTGCAAGACCGCTATTCACTGCGCTGCGCGCCGCATGTCCTCGGCGTCCTGGCCGACAGCCTGAACTGGCTGCGTTCGTTCATCGAGATCGAACTCAACAGCGCCAACGACAACCCGATCATCGACGCCGAAGCCGAACGCGTGCTGCACGGCGGGCACTTCTACGGCGGGCATATTGCGTTCGCCATGGACAGCCTGAAAAACCTGGTGGCCAACGTGGCCGATCTGCTGGACCGGCAACTCGCCCTGCTGGTGGACGAGCGTTACAACCATGGCTTGCCAAGCAACCTTTCCGGCGCCACGGCTGACCGCGCGATGCTCAATCACGGCTTCAAGGCGGTGCAGATCGGCACCAGCGCCTGGACCGCCGAAGCGCTGAAAAACACCATGCCGGCCAGCGTCTTCTCGCGCTCCACCGAGTGCCACAACCAGGACAAGGTGAGCATGGGCACCATTGCCGCCCGCGATGCGATCCGTGTGCTGGAGCTGACCGAACAGGTCGCCGCCGCCACCTTGCTCGCCGCCAACCAGGGTGTTTGGCTGCGCAGCAAAGCCGAGGACGCGCGCCCGTTACCGCCAGCCCTGGCGGCCATGCACGAAGAGCTGGCCAAAGACTTCCCGCCGGTCATCGAAGATCGCGCGCTGGAAGGCGAATTGCGCCTGTGCCTGAAACGTATCGCCGAGCAACACTGGAGGCTGCATGCGTAGCAAGGGAGTGCTTCACACCGATACGGAAATCCTCGTGCCGTTCTTTGACGTCGACACCATGAACGTGGTCTGGCACGGCCATTACGTCAAATACCTGGAAGTCGCCCGTTGTGCGCTGCTGGACAAGATCGGTCACAACTACACCGCCATGGTCGAGTCGGGTTATGCCTGGCCGGTGATCGACCTGCAATTGCGCTATGTGCGCGGCGCCGTGTTCGGTCAAAAGCTGAACGTGCGGGCCAATCTGGTGGAGTGGGAGAACCGTCTGAAGATCAATTACCTGATCAGCGATGTGAAAACCGGTGAGCGTTTGACCCGCGCCAGTTCCGTACAGGTCGCTGTCGACATGAGCAGCCGCGAGATGCAGCTGGCCTCACCGAAGATCTTCACAGATGCCGTAGAAAGGATGCTCGCATGACCCCGTTTTTCAAATACCTCGGTGCGTTGGCGTTGCTCGGGCTGTCATCGATGGCTCATGCCTTCGATTTGCAGCAGTTGAGCGATCAACTGGCCAAGCCTGATGTGATCCACGGCCATTTCATCCAGGAAAAACACCTGCGCGCATTGCCCCAGCCGCTGACCAGCAAGGGCACTTTTATCCTCGCTAAAAACCACGGATTGCTCTGGTTGTTGAAAACCCCGCTGCAACAGGATTACCGCATCACCAACAAAGGCATCGCCCGCCGCGAAGCCAGCGGCTGGCAAATGCTCCCGGGCAAGAGCGCCGGCGCCGAGCAGAACCGCTTGTTCCTCGCCGTGTTGCAAGGTGACAGCACCGGTCTGCAACGGGACTTCGAATTGTCTTTGAGCGGCGACGCACAGAACTGGAAACTGACGCTGATCCCGCGCTCAATGCTGCTCAAGCAGGTGTTCAATCAGATCAACATCACCGGCAGCGAATTGGTGCACAGCATCGAGCTGCTGGAAACCCAGGGCGACAGCACCCTTTTGCGCATGCAGGACAGCACCAGCACCCAACCGTTGAGCGACGCGGAGCAACATGACTTTGCCGAGTGAACGCAGACTTCCGTGGCTGTTTCTGATCCTGCTGTTGGCGGTGCTTGCGCTCGCCGGTTGGCAATGGCGCGACGGTGCACCGCTGTCGGCCAACCTGATGGAACTGGTGCCGGGCACGGCGCCGGACGCGCTGGAACTGCGCGCCGAACAACGCATACAAGAACCGTTGAACCGGGAAATGCTGGTGCTGGCAGGCCATAAAGATCGCCCGCGAGCCATTGCCATGGCGCAGAAACTCGGCGAGCAGTGGCAGGCCAGCGGTTTGTTCGAGAAGGTTCAGTGGAACCTGCAAGCCGACTTGCCGGCGCTGCGCACGCAATTGCTGCAAGGCCGGCTGTCGATGCTTTCGGCGATGGATCGGCAGCAGTTGATCGAACACCCCGACGCCTTTATCCAGCAGCGGGTGCAGGCGCTGTTCGACCCGTTCACCGGTTTCAGCCTGGTGCCGAGCCAGGATGACTGGCTGGGCCTGACCGGGCGCATCCAGAACAGCCAACCACAACACGGAGCCGTGCAACTGGACATCGGCAGCGGAGCGCTGGTCGCCGATGCCGACGGCAAGAGCTGGGTGTTGCTGCGGGCAAAAACCACCGGCAATGCCTTCGACATGAGCCTGCCGCTGCAAGTGGCTGACCTGCTTGAACGCAGCCGAAAAGAAGCCGCCCAGGCCGACGTGCAACTGCTCGCTGCCAGCGGTCTGCTGTACGCGGCCAACGGTCAGCAACAAGCCACCCGCGAAATGACATGGGTCGGCGGCGGTGCCACCGTGGGCATTTTGTTGCTGCTGTTGCTGGCCTTCCGGCGCTGGCGTGTCTTGCTCGCTTTCGTTCCAGTGCTGGTGGGCATGCTGTTTGGTGCGGTGGCGTGTGTGGCGCTGTTCGGACACATGCATGTGATGACGCTGGTGCTGGGCTCGAGCCTGATCGGCGTGGCCGTCGATTACCCGCTGCATTACCTGTCGAAAAGCTGGAGCCTGAAACCCTGGAACAGCTGGCCGGCGTTACGCCTGACCCTGCCGGGCCTGACGCTGAGCCTGATCACCAGTTGCATCGGCTACCTGGCCCTGGCCTGGACGCCTTTCCCGGCCCTGACCCAGATTGCCGTGTTCTCCGCCGCCGGCCTGCTCGGCGCCTACTTGTCGGCCGTGTGCCTGCTGCCAGCGTTGCTCAAGGGCGTGAACCTGCGTCCGGCGCATTGGCCGCTGCGTATCTGCGAGTGTTTGCTGAACCTGCGCGAAGCGCTGCTCAAACACGTCAGTACGCCCGTGTTATTCGCACTGCTGATTGCCTTCTGCGTCGGCGGCCTGTTGCAACTGGAAAGCAAAAACGATATCCGCCAGTGGATCGGCGCACCGCAGCAATTGACCGACGAAGCCCAGGCCATTGCGCGCATCACCGGCTATCAGCCGACCAGCCAGTTCTTCCTGGTGCGCGCGGCCAATCAACAGGAACTGCTCGAACGCCAGACTGCACTGAGCGAGCGCCTGGATCAGTTGGTCAACCTGGAAAAACTCCAGGGTTACCTGTCTCTAAATCAACTGGTCAGCCAGCCGAGCGAGCAGCACAAAGTGCGCGAAGCGTTGAGCAAGTTGCCGCAGTTCTGGCAACCCTTGCTCGACCTCGGCGTGCCGGCAGAAGCGCTGCAAGCGGAGCTTGCAACGTTGCTGGCGCTGCCCGCCGAAGACATCGACGCCTCGCTGGTCGGTCCGCTGGCGGAACCTTATCGCACCCTATGGCTGGGGCCGACCGATGAAGGCGTGGCGGCGATGGTCAGCCTGCAAGGCCTGAATAATCCTTCGCTGTTGCGCATTCAGGCGCTGGACTTGCCGGGGGTCGAACTGGTCGACCGTCTCGGTGAACTGAACAGCGTTTTCGCCGCGACACAGATCAGCGCGGCGCAGCTGAAACTCGCCTCCTGCGTGTTGATCGTGCTGGTGCTGATCCTGCCGTTTGGCTTCGGTGGTGCGTTGCGCATCGTCTCACTGCCCTTGCTGGCCGCGCTGTGCAGCCTGGCCAGCCTCGGCTGGATGGGCCAACCCCTGACCCTGTTCAGCCTGTTCGGCCTGTTACTGGTGACGGCGATCAGCGTCGATTACGCAATCCTCATGCGCGAACAGGTCGGCGGCGCCGCCGTGAGCCTGCTGGGCACCTTGCTGGCAGCGGTGACCACATGGCTGTCATTCGGTTTGCTGGCCGTGTCCAGCACACCGGCGGTGAGCAACTTCGGCCTGTCCGTGAGCCTCGGGCTGGCGTTCAGTTTCATCCTTGCGCCCTGGGCCGGACGCCAAGTGCATGCCGCCGCCGTCGTGGAGCCAGCCGCATGATGATCGCCCTGTTTTGGCTGATGGCCCTGACGATGTTCGCCGTGGCCACCCGTGTGGGTCGTCACTTCGGCCTGATCCCGATCGTCAGTCAGTTGCTGCTGGCGACCTTCGGTCTACCGCTGCTGATGTACTTCTGGATCGAGCCGGGCTGGCAACTCAGCGGCGCCGAGCTGATCTCGCCGGTATGGCTGAAAAACCTCTACAGCCTCGGTTTTGCCTTGTTGCTGGGAAACATCCTCAGCGATGTGATCGACCTGCGACTCGATCGCCAGAGCCTGAAAATCGCCCTGCCGAGTTTTTGCATTCCATTTGTCTGCGGTCTGGCGACTGCGGTCTGGTTGTTACCCGCACAGCCGTGGATCAGTTCATTGGCAGTGGGCCTGGTGTTCGCCATCACCGCGATCCCGGTGTTGTACCTCTACCTGCGACACATCAATTACCCGCCCGCCGCAACCCGGCGGCTGGTGCAAACCGCGATCCTCATCGACCTGGCATGCTGGACCCTGTTCGGCTTCGCCCAAGGCAGTCTGCACCTGAGCAGTCTGCTGCTGCCGCTGGTCGGCGCCTGCCTTCCGGTGCTTCTGCATTTGCTGGGTTTGCGCCAACCGCTACTGCACAGCGGCTGCTTTTTTGCGCTGCTGGTGGTCGCCGAACACTTCAAGCTCAATGCTCTGATTTTCGGCATCGGTTATCTGCTGTGCATGGCCGCGCTGAAAATGCCGCTGGTGTTGCCGTTGCCGGCGATCTGGATGAACCGTTTGCAAACCTGGATCGCCATCCCGCTGATCCTCACCTTCGGTATCGTGCAGATCAATGTCCACGCCGCCATGGCCAGTCTCGGCTGGGTGCAGTTGGCGGCGCTGCTGCTGTTGCCGATTGCCAGCAAACTGCTGGGTAACTGGCTCGGTCTCGGCTGGGCCGGCGCTTCATTTGAAGGCGCCAGTCGCTGGCGCGAAAGCCTGCTGCTCAATATTCGCGGTTTGAGCGAGATCGTCTTTCTCAACCTGCTGCTGCAACAACAGCTCATCAGCCCGGCGTTGTACTTCGCGCTGATGGTGATGGGCCTGATCGCCACACTGCTGCCGGCACTTGCCGGCATGCACCAATCCCCTTTGAATATCGCCGCCCCGGCAAGGAGCCCCCGTGCCAACAGTTGAAATGGAACGTCGCCAGGTTGTTGTCATTGGCGCGGGTCCTTCGGGCGCCATTGCCGCCGCGCTGCTCAAGCGCAAAGGCCACGACGTGCTGATGATTGAACGCCAGCATTTTCCACGGTTTTCCATCGGTGAAAGCCTGTTGTCGCACTGCCTGGATTTCGTCGAAGAAGCCGGCATGCTCGACGCCGTGAACGCCGCCGGGTTCCAGATGAAAAACGGCGCCGCGTTCGCCTGGGGCGAGCACTACAGCGCCTTTGATTTCGGCGACACGTTCAGCAACGGCAAGCCGACCACCTTCCAGGTCCAGCGCGCCGATTTCGACAAACTGCTGGCCGATCAGGCCGCGCTGCAAGGCGTCGACGTTCGTTATGGCGAAGCCATCGTCAGTGCCGATTTCGACCTGCCCAAGCCGCAGCTCGATGTGCTTCGTGAGGATGGCAGCCAGTACCGCGTCGAAGCTGATTTTGTAATGGATGCCAGCGGCTACGGCCGCGTGTTGCCACGCTTGCTGGACCTTGAAGCACCGTCGAATTTCCCGGTGCGCCAGGCGGTGTTCACCCACATCGAAGACCATATCGACAGCCCGACCTTCGAACGGGAAAAAATCCTTATCACCACCCATCCGACCCATCGCGACATCTGGTTCTGGACCATTCCGTTCAGCAACGGTCGCTGCTCGGTGGGCGTGGTCGCTGCCGCCGAGCACTTCGAAGGCCGCATGGACAACCTGGACGAGTGCCTGCGCGGCTTCATCGCTGAAACTCCAAGCCTGGCCTGTGTCCTGGAAAACGCGGTCTGGGACACGCCAGCCCGCACCATCGGCGGCTACTCGGCCAACGTCAAAACCTTGCACGGTCCGGGCTTTGCGTTGCTCGGCAACGCGGCAGAATTCCTCGATCCGGTGTTCTCCTCCGGCGTGACCATCGCCATGCGCTCGGCCAGCATGGCCGCCGGCGTGTTGCATCGCCAGCTGCAAGGTGAAAGCGTCGACTGGCAGACCGAGTTCGCCGCACCGCTCAAGCGCGGCGTCGACACGTTCCGCTGCTACGTCGAAGGCTGGTACGCCGGGACTTTCCAGGATGTGATTTATCATCCAGGCAGCTCAGCGGATATCCGCCGTATGATCAGTGCAATCCTCGCCGGTTATGCCTGGGACGAGCGCAATCCGTTCGTCAGCGAACCCAAACGTCGGCTGCGCGTGCTGTCGGAACTTTGCGCTAGAGATGCCACATGATCCGTTACCTGCTTCTGGGTTGCCTCCTGCTGCTGAGCGCTTGCGCCAGCCAGGCGCCGCTGCCCGGGCAAACCGAAAACCTGCCGCTGCCGCAGCAACTGCACATTCAGCGCTTGCTGGCTGATCAGCGTCAGGACTGGGTGTTAGTAATTGCGCGCGAAGGCCCGGGCATTCGCTGGTCGATGATGGATTTGTTGGGCATTCCGCAGGCACGCCAGAAACTGATCGATGGCCAGTGGCAAGCTGACGGCCTGCTGCCGCCGAATCCGGAAGCCCGGGAATTGTTCGCAGCGTTACTGTTCGCGTTGACCCCGCAAGACGAATTGCAGGCCAACTACCCCGAAGCCTGGCAACACGGCTCCCAACGTTCCCTGCCCACTCGCTGGGACGTGCGTTACTCGCCACCACTGAGATTTGAGTTGATCCTGCCTAAAGGTCCGAAGTACCTGGTAACGCCCTTGAGCGGGGAGACGCCATGACCGCTTACCTGAATGCTCTCGGGGTGATCTGCGCCCTGGGTCGCGACAAACAGGAAGTCGCCCGCAACCTGTTTGCTGGCGATTGCTCCGGCATGCGCAGCGAATCCGGCTGGGTGCCGGAGCGGTCGTTGCCGGTGGCGGCGGTGCGTGGTGAGCTGGCGCCGATCCCGCCGGAACTGGCCGAGCAAAGCAGCCGCAACAACCAACTGCTGCTGGAAGCCGCGCTGCAAATTCGCGATGACATTGATCAAGTGATCCAGACTTACGGCCGCGATCGAATCGGCGTGATCCTCGGCACCAGCACTTCCGGCATCGATGAAGCCAGCCGTGGCCTGGCCCATTACATTCGCGAACATGAATTCCCTGCTGACTACGATTATCAGCAGCAGGAACTCGGCGCGCCGGCCAACTTCCTAGCCGACTGGTTGCAATTGAGCGGCCCGGCCTATGTGATCTCGACGGCTTGCACCTCCAGCGCCCGGGCGCTGATGAGTGCCCAGCGGCTGCTCGATCTGGGTGTGTGCGATGCCGTACTGTGCGGCGGCGTCGACAGTTTGTGCAAACTGACCCTCAACGGCTTTTCGGCCCTGGAAGCGGTGTCCGAGCAGCGCTGCAACCCGTTTTCGGCCAACCGCAACGGCATCAATATCGGCGAAGCCGCCGTGCTGTTTCTGATGAGCAAAAAAGCCGGCGCGAGCCAACCGATTGCCCTGCTCGGCAGCGGCGCCAGTTCCGATGCGCACCATATCTCGGCGCCGGAGCCGACCGGCCGGGGCGCCCTGCAAGCGATGAGCAAAGCCCTGAACCGCGCGCAGGTGCAGCCCGAGCAAATCGGCTACCTGAACCTGCACGGCACCGCGACCCAACACAACGACGCGATGGAAAGCCTGGCGGTCTCGGCCCTGTTTCCGCACGGCGTGCCCTGCTCCTCCACCAAGCCGATGACCGGACATACGCTCGGCGCGGCCGGCGCCCTGGAAGCGGCGTTCTGCTGGTTGAGCCTGAGCACGAACAATCGGGAAAACCTCCTGCCGCCCCACGTGTGGGACGGTCAGCCCGACCCCGACTTGCCGGCCTTGCAGTGGGTGACCCCGGACCATCGCCTGACGTCCATTGCACCTCGCTACCTGATGAGCAATTCCTTTGCCTTCGGTGGCAACAACGTCAGCCTGATTATCGGAGATGCCCCATGATTGACTGGCCGCTCGCCGAGCTGCTGCCGCACGCTGGCGACATGATCCTCATCGAGCAGATCCTGGCGTTCGATGACGAGCAGATTCACACCCGCCTCACCGTCAAGCCCGGGGGCCTGTTCAATCGTCCCGACGGCAGCCTGCCGGCGTGGGTCGGTATCGAACTGATGGCCCAGAGTGTTGCCGCCTACGCCGGTTGCCATGCGCGCCAGCGCGGTGATGCGGTGGTGCTGGGTTTTCTGCTCGGCACCCGGAAATTCGAATGCAACGTGGAGCACTTCCCCGCGGGCACCGAACTGACCATCCATGGACTGCGCTCGCTGGAAGACGACAACGGCATGGGCGTGTTCGAATGCCACATCAACGCCCCCGGCATTCACGCCACCGCCCGCCTGAACGTGTTCCGCCCGCCTCAGGCCGCTCAATACCTTCATGAATCCCAAGGAGCCAGCCATGACTGAATCCGTATTGGTCACCGGTTCCAGCCGTGGCATCGGCCGTGCCATTGCGTTGCGTCTGGCCCAGGCCGGGCACGACATCGTGCTGCATTGCCGCAGCGGCCTGGCCGACGCCATCGCCGTCCAGGGCGAAATCCAGGCGCTGGGACGCAATGCTCGAGTTTTGCAGTTCGACGTCTCAGATCGCGCCAGCTGCAAGGCCATCCTCGAAGCCGACGTGGAAGCTCATGGCGCCTATTACGGCGTAGTGCTGAACGCCGGCCTGACGCGTGACGGTGCTTTTCCGGCGCTGAGCGAGGATGATTGGGATGTGGTGATGCGCACCAACCTCGACGGTTTCTACAACGTGCTGCACCCGGTGATGATGCCGATGATTCGGCGTCGCGCGGCCGGGCGGATTGTCTGCATCACCTCGGTTTCCGGGTTGATCGGTAACCGTGGCCAGGTCAACTACAGCGCCTCCAAGGCCGGTTTGATCGGCGCGGCGAAAGCGTTGGCGATCGAACTGGGCAAGCGCAAAATCACCGTCAACTGTGTCGCACCCGGCCTGATCGACACGGCCATGCTCGACGAAAACGTGCCGGTGGAAGAACTGATGAAAATGATCCCCGCACAACGCATGGGCACTCCGCAAGAGGTGGCCGGCGCGGTGAATTTCCTGATGTCGGCGGAAGCGTCGTACATCACCCGGCAGGTTCTGGCCGTCAACGGAGGCCTGTGCTGATGAAGCGCGTCGTCGTCACCGGCATGGCCGGCATCACTTCACTGGGCAGCGACTGGGAGACCATCGCTGGCAACTTCGCGGCCAACCGCAGCGGCATACGCCGGATGGACGAGTGGGATCGGTTCACCGAACTCAACACGCGCCTGGCCGGGCCTATCGACGACTTCAAGGTTCCGAGCCACTGGACCCGCAAGCAGCTGCGCAGCATGGGCCGGGTCTCGCGCCTGGCGGTCGGCGCGTCGGAGCAGGCGCTGGCCGATGCCGGACTGTTGGGTAACCCGATCATCAAGGATGGGCGCATGGGCGTCGCCTGCGGCTCCTCCACCGGCAGCACCGACGAGATCAAGGCGTTCGGCAATATGCTGCTCAACTCGGTGGCAGAGGGCCTTAATGCCAACTCCTACGTGCGGATGATGCCGCACACCACTGCGGCGAACATCAGCATCTTCTTCGGCCTCACCGGCCGGCTGATCCCGACGTCCAGCGCCTGCACCAGCGGCAGCCAGGGCATCGGCTACGCCTACGAGTCGATCAAATTCGGGCGCCTGCCGCTGATGCTCGCCGGCGGCGCCGAAGAACTGTGCCCCACCGAAGCCATGGTCTTCGACGCGCTCTACGCCACCAGCCTGAAAAACGACGCCCCGCAAACCAGCCCACGTCCGTATGACAAAGACCGCGATGGCCTGGTGATCGGTGAGGGCGGCGGCATGCTGGTGCTCGAAGAGCTTGAACATGCGTTGGCACGCGGCGCGCACATCCATGCCGAACTCGTCGGTTTCGGCAGCAACGCCGACGGCCAGCACACCACCCGCCCAGAGCAAGTCACCATGCGCCGGGCCATGGAACTGGCGCTGGAAGACGCCGGGCTGCAACCGTCAGACATCGGCTACGTAAACGGCCACGGCACAGCGACAGAGCAGGGCGACATTGCCGAAACACTGGCCACCAGCGCGTTGTTCGGCGAGCACATGCCGATCAGTTCGCAGAAGAGCTTCCTCGGGCACACCTTGGGCGCCTGCGGTGCGCTGGAATCCTGGTTCAGCATCGAAATGATGAACCGCGACCTGTACGTGCACACGTTCAACCTCGACGAGGTCGATCCGCACTGCGGCAAGCTCGACTACCTGCGCGGCGAGTTCCGCCAGATGAGTAATGAGTACGTGATGAACAACAATTTTGCGTTTGGTGGCGTCAACACTTCGCTCATTTTCCGTCGCTGGCACTGATCTGAAAAAACGTCTGGAGTGAAGGGAATGACTCTGTTTCAGCGCATCGGCGCAGTATTCACCCTGGCTGTTGCGCTGAGCGGCTGCACCAGCCCGGTGTACACCGCCAAGGAACACTTTCCCGGCGACAAGGGCCTGAGCGACGATCGGATGAGCCGCGCCATCGTCACCGCACTGATCGAGCGCCAATGGATCGTGCAGTCGGCGCGCCCCGGCATGATCAAAGCGGCAATCACCGTGCGCGACCGGCACCACGCCGAAATCGACATTCCCTATACCTCCACCTCGTTCGAAATGGACTACCGCGACAGCCGCGGCCTAGACTACAAGGACGGCAGGATCCACGGCACCTACAACCGCTGGATCAATTACCTGCGCGACGACGTGGTCAAGCAACTGGCCACCGACCCGGACGCTGATCAAGTCTTCGCCTCGCAAGGCGCCTATGAACCCACCTACCAGGACTTTCAGGAAGGCGTGAAACGCGCCACCGAAGTTGGTCTGCTGGACGGCAGCGTCAAGTTCTACCTGGCAGGAGAAGCACTGCCAACTCAGGTGCACAAGCTGAAGGCGGTGAGCAGCAGCCGAAGAGCCGACGACAACGAAGACAAATCCGCTGAAGACGCCTGCTACTGGGCGTTGCAATCGACCTTGGCAACTTTGCAAAGCAAGGCCAAGAAGGCTGGTGCTAACGCCGTGATCAACATCGCCGGCATCAACAAGCGCGACCTGAGCCAGGACACCGGTAAATACCAGTGCAGTGACGACGAGGAAATACCTGGGCTGGAAGCGCTCAAGGCCGTGGTGTCCGGGGTGGCGTTGCACGGGGATCTGGTGCGGGTTGACTGAGGCGAGCACCTCGAGAACGACAAAGGGCGCCTTTCGGCGCCCCTTCACAAACAGGTCGGCTTGTCATCGCCCTGTACCTGTCTGGCTCTGCGATGGCTGGTTGCCCAGGATCCTCAGAGTCTCACAAGCCCCTTACGGGAACGGGGGGAGTATTGCCCGAAACAGGATCAAGGGCAACGACTGGCCATTCGCCTGACTGCGCCACTTCCGATGCCATCACAGGCCAAGCGCACTACGTACCGCGACTTTGATTGCGTAAAACTCATCTGTTTCAAGGTGTGAAATAACATAAACACGCTTTCCATGTCGGTCTCGACTTTTGATCCGGTCCAGCCTGGAGAGGCTTACTGTCGCAACCATATCGCATTTCGCCCAGCAAACAGGACTGGCACCCTGTAGATGACTTTGAAGTTCCAGGTGGTGATCAAGTATGCGATCCGGAGCGGTAGTACTGAGCGGCACAACTGTCACCAGTAAGCTGTTGGTTTTGTGTTTTCGTATCACGACAACAGGTCTGACTTTGATCATTTCGGGGACTTCATACCCCCTGAAATCACAAATCAGCACACTGCCTTCCTTCGGTTGATATAGAAGTGGCATCCATGGCACTCATCGAAAGAAATCGATTTTGCTCAACAATCGCGCAAATCACTAAACAGGATCCGTTACTTTAAGTGTCCCTGCGCTCAAGCCCCCTCAACCTTCCTCGTCAACAAATCCACAAACGCCTTGGCCATCGGCGACTTCTGGTCCTTGCGCTGCACCAGCCACACCGCCGACACCGCTTCCGGATCAAGCAACGGCCGGTACACCACGCCGTCAATGCGCATCCGCTGATAAGACGCCGGCAGCACCGACACGCCCAGCCCCGCCGCCACCAACCCGATAATCGTCATTGCCTCGCCTGCCTCTTGCGCGAAGTGCGGGCTGAAACCGGCATCGCGGGCCAGGCTGAGCAACTGTGCATACAGGCCGCTGCCATAGCTGCGTGGGAAGAAAACGAACGGTTCGAGGGCCAATGCCGAGAGGAACAAACCCTCTTCGCTGTCGTTCACTAGCGGATGTTTGGAGCTGAGCACCGCGACCAGCGGCTCACGCATCAACTCCACGACGCTGAGGGAATCCGGCAGCCCAAGCGGTCGCATGATGCCGACTTCGATCGACTCATCGACCAGCGCGTCGGCCACTTGGGTGCTGCTCATCTCCCGCAGATTCAAATGCACCGCCGGGAAACGCTGGCGGAACGAGAAAATCGCCTGGGGAATGGTCGAGTTGAACGGCGCCGACGAAGTGAAACCAATTTTCAGTTCGCCCAACTCACCCAACTGCGCACGCCGTGCCACGTCGGCCGCTTTGTCGACCTGCGCCAGCACCAGTCGCGCTTCTTCCAGAAACAGCCGACCGGCCTCGCTGAGTTCGACCCGACGATTGGTTCTCTCGAACAGCCGTGCTCCGACTTCCTGTTCCAGCGCCTGAATCTGCTGGCTCAGGGGCGGTTGCGAGATGCCCAGCACCTGAGCGGCGCGGCCGAAGTGCAATTCTTCGGCGACGGCGATGAAGTAGCGCAGGTGACGCAATTCCATGAAAACTCCATTAGGTCGTAAAACCTATCAAACAGGTCGAACAATATATTGGATTGAATCATTAGGCAGCTATATGCTTTTTTCATTGCCTGACCGGCTGCGCCCTCCGAGGTCCGAAGTGAAAACTGCTGTCGCCCCCCTTGCCCACGAAGTTCCGCCCACCTCGGTGGGCGATGTTGTCGCCGAATTGAAAGAGATCTACATCGAGAAAGGCACGCCAATGTTCATGCGCACGGTACTGGCGCTGTTCTCCGGCGGCTTTGCGACCTTCGCCCTGCTCTACTGCGTACAGCCGATGATGCCGCTGCTGTCCCACGAGTATTCGATCAATGCGGCGCAGAGCAGCCTGATCCTCTCGGTGGCCACCGGCATGCTCGCCATTGGCTTGTTGATCACCGGCCCGATCTCCGACCGTGTCGGACGCAAACCGGTGATGGTCGCGGCCTTGTTCGCCGCCGCACTGTGCACCATGGCCAGCGCGATGATGCCGAGCTGGCAAGGCGTGCTGGTGATGCGTGCGTTGATCGGCTTGTCGTTGAGCGGCCTGGCGGCGGTCGCCATGACGTACCTGAGCGAAGAGATCCACCCGCAGCACATTGGGCTGGCGATGGGTTTGTACATCGCCGGCAATGCGATTGGCGGGATGAGCGGCCGCTTGATCACCGGCGTGTTGATCGACTTCGTCAGCTGGCACACGGCAATGCTGGTGATTGGCGGGCTGGCGCTGATCGCGGCGACGGTGTTCTGGAAAATTCTCCCCGAATCACGCAACTTCCGCCCCCGCTCGCTGCACCCGCGCAGTCTGCTCGATGGCTTCACCATGCACTTTCGCGACGCTGGCCTGCCGCTGCTGTTCCTTGAAGCTTTCGTGCTGATGGGTGCGTTTGTCACCCTATTCAACTACATCGGCTATCGCTTGCTGGCCGAGCCGTACCACATGGACCAGGTCTTCGTCGGTCTACTGTCGGTGGTGTACCTGTCGGGCATCTACAGCTCGGCGAAAATCGGTTCCTTGGCCGACCAACTGGGCCGGCGCAAAGTGCTGTGGGCGACGATTGTGCTGATGCTCGCAGGCCTTGCGCTGACCATGTTCACGCCGCTGCCGTTGGTGATTATCGGCATGTTGATCTTCACCTTCGGCTTCTTTGGCGCGCATTCCGTGGCCAGCAGTTGGATAGGACGGCGAGCGGTGAAAGCCAAGGGGCAGGCCTCGTCGCTGTACCTGTTCAGCTATTACGCCGGGTCGAGTATTGCAGGGACAGCGGGCGGGGTGTTCTGGCACTTGGGCGGGTGGAACGGGATCGGGTTGTTCATTGGTGCGTTGCTGGTGATTGCGCTGCTGGTGGCGTTGAAGCTGGCGAAGTTACCGCCGTTGGAAAATCTGAAGGCGTGATGCACATCCCTGTGAGAGCGAGCCTGCTCGCGAAAGCGGTCTTTCAACAGACATCACTGTTGGATGTGCCGGCCTCTTCGCGAGCAGGCTCGCTCCCACAGGGGCCGAGTGTGACCTGAGATCTCTATACAAAAACGCCCGGCATAAGCCGGGCGTTTTTTATTGGACGACGATCACTCGTGATATTGCGCCGACAGCTCATGTACCGCGCGCATGAACGCACCCGCATGTTCCGGATCGACTTCCGGTGTGATGCCATGGCCGAGGTTGAACACATGACCACTGCCTTTGCCGTAGCTGGCGAGAATCCGACCGACTTCGGTGCGGATGGCTTCTGGCTTGGCGTACAGCACAGTCGGGTCCATGTTGCCTTGCAGGGCGACTTTGTTGCCGACGCGTCGGCGGGCTTCGCCAATGTCGCAGGTCCAGTCCAGGCCCAACGCATCAGCGCCAGCGTCGGCGATGCTTTCCAGCCACAGGCCGCCGTTCTTGGTGAACAGGATGACCGGTACTTTGCGGCCTTCGTGTTCGCGGATCAGGCCGCTGACGATTTTGCGCATGTAGGCCAGGGAGAACTCCTGGTACGCCGCCGCCGAGAGGTTACCGCCCCAGGTGTCGAAAATCTGCACCGCTTGCGCGCCGGCCATGATCTGGCCATTGAGGTAGCTGGTGACCGACTGCGCGAGCTTGTCCAGCAGCAGGTGCATGGCTTGCGGGTTGTCGTAGAGCATGGCCTTGGTCTTGCGGAAGTCTTTCGACGAACCGCCTTCGACCATGTAAGTGGCCAGGGTCCACGGGCTGCCGGAGAAGCCGATCAGCGGCACGCGGCCGTTGAGTTCGCGGCGGATGGTGCTGACCGCGTCCATGACGTAGCCAAGGTCTTTGTGCGGATCAGGAATCGGTAGGGCTTCGATATCGGCCATCGTGCTGACGACTTTCTTGAAGCGTGGACCTTCGCCGGTTTCGAAGTACAGGCCTTGGCCCATGGCGTCCGGGATGGTGAGGATGTCGGAGAACAGGATCGCCGCGTCCAGTTGCGGATAGCGGTCGAGTGGCTGCATCGTGACTTCGCAAGCGAACTCCGGGTTCATGCACAGGCTCATGAAGTCACCGGCCTTGGCACGGCTGGCGCGGTATTCCGGCAGGTAGCGACCGGCCTGACGCATCATCCATACCGGCGTGACGTCTACGGGTTGCTTGAGCAGGGCGCGAAGGAAACGGTCGTTCTTCAGGGCAGTCATGTCGGCATCCGGAAAAAAAGTGCGGGCATTTTCTCAGAGCTCGACGCAAAAGGCACGGTTGCAGGTCAGCCTTTTGTCTATCGGGTCAATATGTCGCGGGGAAATACGCTATTTAGCAACACGCTGAAACCAATGTGGGAGCGAGCCTGCTCGCGAAGAGGGCTTCACATTCAACATCTCTGTTGACTGATCCACCGCTTTCGCGAGCAGGCTCGCTCCCACAATTGATCGCATTCCAGTTCTGGAAAGTGATCAGACGCCCAAGTAATCCAGGATCCCTTCGGCCGCATTACGGCCTTCGAAGATCGCCGTTACCACGAGATCAGATCCGCGAACCATATCGCCACCGGCGAAGATTTTCGGGTTGCTGGTCTGGTGCTTGTACTGACCTTGTTCCGGGGCCACCACGCGGCCCTGGCTGTCGGTCTGGATGCTGAACTGCTCGAACCACGACGCCGGGCTCGGACGGAAACCAAATGCGATGACCACGGCGTCGGCCGGGATGATCTCTTCGGAGCCCGGGATCGGCTCGGGGCTGCGACGGCCACGGGCGTCCGGTTCGCCGAGACGGGTCTCGACCACCTTCACGCCTTCGACGCGGTCTTCACCGACGATGGCGATCGGCTGGCGGTTGTAGAGGAATTTCACCCCTTCTTCCTTGGCGTTCTTCACCTCTTTGCGCGAGCCCGGCATGTTCGCTTCGTCACGACGATAAGCGCAGGTCACCGACTTGGCACCCTGGCGAATCGAGGTGCGGTTGCAGTCCATCGCCGTGTCGCCGCCGCCCAGCACCACAACCTTCTTGCCTTTCATGTCGACGAAATCTTCCGGCGACTTTTCAAAGCCCAGGTTGCGGTTGACATTGGCGATCAGGAAGTCGAGCGCGTCATGCACGCCCGGCAGATCCTCACCGGCAAAGCCGCCCTTCATGTAGGTGTAGGTGCCCATGCCCATGAACACGGCATCGTATTCTTCGAGCAGTTGCTCGATCGTCACGTCCTTGCCCACTTCGGTGTTCAGGCGAAACTCGATACCCATGCCGGTGAAGACTTCGCGACGATTGCTCAGCACGGTCTTTTCCAGCTTGAACTCGGGGATACCGAAGGTCAGCAGACCGCCGATTTCCGGGTTCTTGTCGAACACCACCGGGGTCACACCGCCGCGTACCAGCACGTCGGCACAACCCAAACCTGCCGGGCCTGCACCGATCACCGCAACACGCTTGCCGGTCGGTATAACCTTGGACATGTCCGGGCGCCAGCCCATGGCGAACGCGGTATCGGTGATGTACTTCTCGACCGAACCAATGGTCACCGCGCCGAAGCCGTCGTTGAGGGTGCAGGCACCCTCGCACAGACGATCCTGCGGGCACACCCGACCGCAGACTTCCGGCAGGGTGTTGGTCTGGTGCGACAGCTCGGCGGCCTGGAGGATGTTGCCCTCGGCCACCAGTTTCAGCCAGTTCGGAATGAAGTTGTGCACCGGGCACTTCCATTCGCAATACGGGTTACCGCAACCCAGGCAGCGGTGGGCCTGATCGGCCGAATGCTGGGGTTTGAAGGGTTCGTAGATCTCCACGAACTCTTTCTTGCGTTGACGCAACAGTTTCTTCTTCGGATCTTTGCGCCCGACATCGATGAATTGGAAGTCGTTGCTGAGACGTTCGGCCATCTTCAAAACCTCGTACACGACAGCTTCAAGCTACAAGCTTCAAGCTGCAATAAAATCAAATTAATCCGCCACACCGCGCAAGCTTCAAGCTTGGCGCTTGAAGCTTGCGACTTGCCGCTGCGTCGTTTATTGCGGACTCGCACGAGTACTTGAGAGCAGAGATTTCAGACTCGCCGCCTTAGGTTTGACGAGCCAGAAACGACGCAAATAGTCATCGAGGTTTTCAGCGAGGTTACGACCCCACTCGCTGTCGGTTTCCTCGACGTATTCGTTCAGCACGCGTTGCAGGTGGCTGCGATAGGCTTCCATCGCCTCACCGCTGATCCGCTGGATTTCCACCAGTTCGTGGTTGACCCGGTCAACGAAGCTGTTGTCCTGGTCGAGCACGTAGGCGAAACCACCGGTCATGCCTGAGCCGAAGTTATAGCCGGTCTTGCCCAGGACGCAGACGAAACCACCGGTCATGTACTCGCAGCAGTGATCGCCAGTGCCTTCGACCACGGTGTGAGCACCGGAGTTACGCACGGCAAACCGCTCACCCGCGGTGCCGGCGGCAAACAACTTGCCGCCCGTGGCGCCGTACAGGCAGGTGTTGCCGATGATGGCACTGTCCTGAGTCTTGTAGACGCTGCCCTTCGGCGGAACGATAACCAGCTTGCCGCCAGTCATGCCTTTGCCGACGTAGTCGTTGGCATCGCCTTCCAGGTACATGTTCAGGCCGCCGGCGTTCCACACGCCGAAGCTCTGACCGGCCGTCCCTTTGAAGCGGAAGGTGATCGGCGCGTTCGCCATGCCTTGGTTGCCGTGTTTGCGGGCGATTTCACCGGAGATCCGCGCGCCGATCGAACGGTCGCAGTTGCAGATATCCAGGGCGAAATCAGCGCCGCTCATGTCGTTGATGGCCGAGGTGGCCATGTCGACCATTTTCTCGGCCAGCAGGCCCTTGTCGAACGGCGGGTTGCGGTCGACCTGGCAGAATTGGGGCTTGTCTGCCGGGATGTGATCGCTGCCGAGCAACGGGGTCAGGTCCAGGTGTTGCTGCTTGGCGGTCTGGCCTTCGAGGATATCCAGCAGATCGGTACGACCGATCAGCTCTTCGAGGGAGCGCACGCCCAGCTTGGCCAGCCACTCGCGGGTTTCTTCGGCGACGTAGGTGAAGAAATTCACCACCATGTCGACGGTCCCGATGTAGTGATCCTTGCGCAGCTTCTCGTTCTGAGTGGCGACGCCGGTGGCGCAGTTGTTCAGGTGGCAGATGCGCAGGTATTTGCAGCCCAACGCGATCATTGGCGCGGTGCCGAAGCCGAAGCTTTCAGCGCCGAGGATCGCGGCCTTGATCACGTCGAGGCCGGTTTTCAGGCCGCCGTCGGTCTGCACCCGGACTTTGCCGCGCAGGTCGTTGCCACGCAGGGTCTGGTGGGTTTCGGCCAGGCCGAGCTCCCACGGAGCACCGGCGTATTTGATCGACGTCAGCGGCGATGCACCGGTGCCGCCGTCGTAGCCGGAGATGGTGATCAAGTCCGCGTAGGCCTTGGCCACACCGGCGGCGATGGTGCCGACGCCCGCTTCTGCAACGAGCTTCACCGAGACCAGGGCCTTCGGGTTGACTTGTTTCAGGTCGAAAATCAACTGCGACAAGTCTTCGATCGAATAGATGTCGTGGTGCGGCGGCGGCGAAATCAGGGTCACGCCCGGCACCGCGTAACGCAGCTTGGCGATCAGACCGTTGACCTTGCCACCTGGCAGCTGCCCCCCTTCACCGGGCTTGGCGCCCTGAGCGACTTTGATCTGCAGCACTTCAGCGTTGACCAGGTATTCCGGGGTTACACCGAAACGGCCAGTCGCGACTTGCTTGATTTTCGAGCTTTTGATGGTGCCGTAACGCGCCGGGTCTTCGCCGCCTTCGCCGGAGTTGGAACGCGCACCGAGGCGGTTCATGGCTTCGGCCAGGGCTTCGTGGGCTTCCGGCGACAGGGCGCCCAACGAGATACCGGCGGAGTCGAAGCGCTTGAGCACCGATTCCAGCGGTTCGATCTCGCTGATGTCCAGCGGCGTGTCCAGGGTCTTCACCTTGAACAGGTCGCGGATCATCGACACCGGACGGTTGTCCACCAGCGCCGTGTATTCCTTGAACTTGCTGTAGTCGCCCTGCTGCACAGCGGCTTGCAGGGTATTGACCACGTCCGGGTTGTACGCGTGATATTCGCCACCGTGGACGAACTTCAGCAGACCGCCCTGCTGGATCGGCTTGCGCGGGCTCCAGGCTTCGGCCGCCAGGGCTTTCTGCTCGGCTTCGATGTCGACGAAACGCGCACCCTTGATGCGGCTCGGTACGCCACGGAAGCTCAGCTCACAGACTTCTTCAGACAGGCCGATGGCTTCGAACAACTGCGCACCGCGGTACGAGGTAATGGTCGAGATACCCATCTTCGACAGGATCTTCAACAGACCTTTGGTGATGCCTTTGCGGTAGTTCTTGAACACCTCATAAAGGTCGCCCAGCACTTCACCGGTACGGATCAGGTCGCCCAGCACTTCGTAGGCCAGGAACGGATAGACCGCCGAGGCGCCGAAACCGATCAACACCGCAAAGTGATGCGGGTCACGAGCGGTGGCGGTTTCCACGAGGATGTTGGAGTCGCAACGCAGGCCTTTCTCGGTCAGGCGGTGGTGCACCGCGCCGGTGGCGAGCGAAGCGTGGATCGGCAACTTGCCCGGGGCAATGTGGCGGTCACTCAGCACGACCTGGGTGCGGCCGGAGCGCACGGCTTCTTCAGCCTGATCGGCGACGTTGCGGATGGCCGCTTCGAGGCCGACGCTTTCGTCGTAGTTGAGGTCGATTATCGCGCGCTCGAAGCCCGGACGATCCAGGTTCATCAGCGAACGCCACTTGGCCGGCGAAATGACCGGCGAGCTTAGGATCACGCGCGAGGCGTGTTCCGGCGACTCCTGGAAGATGTTGCGCTCGGCACCGAGGCAGATCTCCAGCGACATGACGATGGCTTCACGCAACGGGTCGATCGGTGGGTTGGTGACCTGCGCGAACTGCTGGCGGAAATAGTCGTATGGCGTGCGCACTCGCTGGGACAGCACGGCCATTGGCGTATCGTCGCCCATCGAGCCGACGGCTTCGTAGCCCTGCTCGCCGAGCGGACGCAATACCTGGTCGCGCTCTTCGAACGTGACCTGGTACATCTTCATGTATTGCTTGAGCTGGTCGACATCGTAGAAAGCCGAACCGTGGTCGTTGTCTTCCATGGTCGCCTGGATGCGCAGGGCATTCTTGCGCAGCCATTGCTTGTACGGATGACGGGACTTCAAGCGGTTGTCGATGGCGTCGGTGTCGAGGATCTGACCGGTTTCGGTGTCCACGGCGAAGATCTGGCCCGGGCCCACACGTCCCTTGGCGATCACGTCTTCAGGCTGGTAGTTCCAGACGCCAATTTCCGAGGCCAGGGTGATGAAACCGTTCTTGGTGGTGACCCAACGCGCCGGACGCAGACCGTTACGGTCGAGCAGGCACACCGCGTAACGACCATCGGTCATTACCACGCCGGCCGGGCCATCCCACGGTTCCATGTGCATCGAGTTGTATTCGTAGAACGCCCGCAGATCCGGGTCCATGGTTTCGACGTTCTGCCACGCAGGCGGAATGATCATCCGCACGCCACGGAACAGGTCGATGCCACCGGTGACCATCAGCTCGAGCATGTTGTCCATGCTGGAGGAGTCGGAACCGACACGGTTGACCAGCGGGCCGAGCTCTTCCAGGTCCATCAGATCGTTGGTGAACTTGGTGCGACGGGCCACGGCCCAGTTACGGTTGCCGGTGATGGTGTTGATCTCGCCGTTGTGGGCGAGGAAGCGGAACGGCTGCGCCAACGGCCATTTCGGCAGGGTGTTGGTCGAGAAGCGCTGGTGGAACACGCAAATCGAGGTTTGCAGGCGCTGATCGCTGAGGTCTGGATAGAAGGCGGTCAAATCCGCCGGCATCATCAGGCCTTTATAAATGATGGTCTTGTGCGAAAAGCTGCAGATGTAGTGATCGGCATCGGCAGCGTTGGCCACGGACGAGCGACGACGCGAGGTGAACAGCTTGATCGCCATGTCCTGGTCGCTCAGGCCTTCACCGCCGATGTACACCTGTTCGATCTGCGGCAGGCGCTCCAGGGCCAGACGGCCGAGGACGCTGGTATCGATCGGCACTTTGCGCCAGCCGATAAGCTGCAGGCCGGCGGCCAGAATCTCGCGGTTCATGTTCTCGCGAGCGGCTTCAGCTTTGACCGGGTCCTGGTTGAAGAAGACCATGCCCACGGCATATTGCTTGGGCAGTTCGACGCCGAAGGTTTCCTGGGCGATGGCTCGCAGGAACACGTCCGGCTTTTGAATCAGCAGACCGCAACCGTCACCGGTCTTGCCGTCGGCGTTGATCCCACCGCGGTGGGTCATGCAGGTCAGGGCCTCGATGGCCGTTTGCAAAAGGGTATGACTGGGCTCGCCCTGCATATGGGCTATCAGGCCGAAACCGCAGTTATCCTTGAATTCATCTGGTTGGTACAGACCTGCTTTCATAGACACTTTCTCACCAGGCTGCCTCTTTTCGAGGCAAATTTCTTTTCAATTCAACCACTTGCGTTCCGCGCCGAACGTTCGCCGGCTTTAGCGGGGGCAAAAGGGTGGTCATTGTACACAGCGACACAGAGGCTCACAAATTTGACGACGAACTGTCGCAAATCTATGTCGCATTTGTGAAAGGTTTAAAGCGATCTGCTGTGCTAGTCAAAACTTTTTTAATTTTGACCGCAACGACTCAAAGACTACTGTGACGCAGACACCACAAGGCACACGGCCTGTAGAGGCGGCATGCACTTGTAGAAATTTTGAGGTGCTTGGAGAGGCGGCCTGGGTAAGGCCGCCGAATCTTCAGCGAGTTGTTGCCAGTTCCTGTTGGACGCTGGCGACAGTGCGAGGCCAAGGTTTACCAGCCTGAACCTTCGCTGGCAAGGCCTTGATGGCGGTCAGGGCTGCATCGCGGTTGGCGAAGTTACCGTAGGTGATGACGTAAAGCGGCTTGCCGTTGAGGACTTTCTTGAAGTAACGGTACTCGCCGCCCTGCTCTTTCACGAAGTTTTGCGCGGTCGCTTCGGAGCTGGTGCCGAGGATCTGCACCACATAGTTGCTGGTAGGCTGCCCGGCGTACCAGGTGCCACCAGCGCCTTTCGCAGGAGCGGCGGCTGGCTTCTCGACAGGCTTGGCGGTGGCCACGGCGGCTGGCTTGGCTGGCGCTGGGGCCGGCTTCACGGCTGGCGCAGTCGGGACTGGCTTGGCGGTCGCAACCTGAGTCGGCGCAGGCACCGGTTTGGCGGCAGGCGTCGGCGCAGGGCCAGGCTGGATGCCCGCCGGCGGCGCAGTGGTGGTCACGGTTGGCGGTGTAGCGCTGGAACCTTCGACCGGCACACCGTCGTCGCCTTCGGTGATGCCACCGGCGGCTTCGGCCAGCGGACCGCGCATGACCGGTTGCGAGTTGCCGACCAGCGGCAATGGCATCGGCTGCGAATTACCGGCGAATTCGACGGAAGGTGCCCCGCCGCTATCAGGTTGTGGCGTGCCCTGGCCGAGCGGCAGTTGCGCCTGTTCGTTGGCCGGCGCGCCGGTGGTCGGTGCTTTGCTGCGGCCCGGCATCAACCAGGCGGCGGCTACCGCGACCACGACGACGGCGGAAATCGCCAATACGTGTTTCTTCGGCATGTTGAACCCCATACTTGGACGCTTGACCGCTGAGCGGCTGGCAATCATGGCTTCGATCATTGCATCGCGGGCAACCTGGTTGATGTTGCCAGGCCAGCCGTCGGAGCTTTCGTGAATATCAGAGATCTGATCTGCGGTAAAAAGTTCGATACCCCGGCCGGCGCCTTCGAGCCGCTGGTCCAGGTATTCGCGGGTTTCTTCTTCGGTGTAAGGCTGCAACTCGATGACGTGGAAGCGTTCTTCCTCGAGGCTCAGCGCGTCCAGTTGCGCAATCAGCGACGACTCACCGAACAGGAACACATGCGGACGACCTTCCGGCGCACCGGCGGCCAGGGCCAGCAAGGCCTCCAGCGCGGATTCGTCGAGCTGCTCGGCGTCATCGACCAGCAAATAGACTTCCTGCCCGGTCAGCGCCAGCTGCACGACCTGCGACAGAATCGCATTGACCTCCGCCTGGGCAACGTTCAGCGCCTGGGCCACCTGATGCAGCACGCCGGCCGCATCGCCAGCGCCACGGGCGGAAACCACCACGCTTTGCACCGATTGCTTGTTGGTGCTGGCCACCAGGGCCTGGCGCAACAGGGTCTTGCCGCTGCCCTGCGGGCCGGTGACCACCAGCAGCAACTGGCTATAGCGCGCCAGATGATGCAGCTGCCCCAGCACCGGTTTGCGCTGGGCCGGGAAGAATTTGAAGCCAGGCACCCGTGGAGCAAAAGGGTCATGACTCAACTGGTAATGGCCGAGGAAAGCCTCGTCGGCATGCAAACTAGTCATCGGGATCTTATTAACCTTTAAGCTGAGCCAGGGCGCGGTAATCCGCTCCCAGCGTGGCCTGTAAAACTTCTTTCGGATAATCGTCGGTCACCACCGCTTCGCCCATGTGGCGCAGCAGCACCAGGCGTAAACGACCGTCGATCACTTTCTTGTCAATTGCCATGTGTTCTAGAAAATCGGCTTCAGTCATCTCTTCAGGCGGGATGACCGGCAGGCCGGCACGCTGAAACAGGCGAATACCGCGATCGCGTTCTTGCTCGCTGATCCAGCCCAATCGCGCGGACATTTCCAAAGCCATTACGGTGCCAGCAGCGACGGCTTCACCATGAAGCCAGACACCATAGCCCATATGGGTTTCGATAGCGTGGCCGAAGGTGTGGCCCAGGTTCAACGTGGCACGAACACCGGTTTCCTTCTCGTCGGCACCGACCACTTCAGCCTTGGCGGCGCAGGAACGCTCGATGGCATACGTCAGGGCGACCTGGTCCAGGGCGCGCAGGCGATCGACGTTTTCTTCGAGCCAGGTCAGGAATGGCTCGTCGCAGATCAGCCCGTACTTGATGACTTCCGCCAGCCCCGCAGAGAGTTCGCGGGCCGGCAGGGTGTTGAGGGTCGCGGTATCGATCAGCACGACGTTCGGCTGATAGAACGCGCCGACCATGTTCTTGCCCAGCGGATGGTTGATCCCGGTTTTGCCGCCCACCGAGGAGTCGACTTGCGACAGCAACGTGGTCGGGACCTGGATGAAATCGACACCGCGCTGATAGCAGGCAGCCGCGAAACCGGCCATGTCACCAATCACACCGCCACCGAGGGCGATCACCGTGGTACGGCGGTCGTGGCGTGCAGTCAGCAGGCCGTCGAAAATCAGTTGCAGGGTTTCCCAGGTCTTGAAGGCTTCGCCGTCGGGCAGCACCACGGAAATCACCGAGAACTGCGCGAGGCTGCGGGTCAGACGTTCGAGATAGAGCGGCGCAACGGTCTCGTTTGAGATGATCGCCACTTGCCGTCCGCGGATGTGCGGTGCCAGCAGTTCCGGCTGATCCAACAAACCTTCGCCAATATGAATCGGGTAGCTGCGCTCGCCTAGATCGACCTTGAGTGTCTGCATGTGTCCCCACAGTGAAGATGGAATCAGGCGTCCTGCCTTGAATTAACGAATGTCCACGGCGTCTGCTGGTGTGACGCCGTTCGGTAGCCATCCGCCACAACCATGAGCAGTCGTGACAGGACGCCGAGGATAGCGCATTTCGCGCCTCGCTTTAACGGGGAGGTAGTTGCTGCAAGCGTTCGAGAATATCGAGCACGACCATTCGCGGCGGCCGCTCATCGGTTTCAACCACCAGGTCAGCGATTTCCCGATACAGCGGGTCGCGGATCGCCAGCAGATCCCGCAGGGTCTTGGCCGGATCAGCGGTGCGCAACAAGGGGCGATTGCGATCGCGGGACGTGCGGCCGACCTGCTGCTCGACAGAGGCATGCAGATAGACCACCCGACCGCCGGCGTGCAACGCCCGACGATTGGCTTCGCGCATCACCGCGCCACCACCGGTCGCCAACACCACGCCGTCGCAGCCGCACAGCTCGGCAATCATCGCCTGCTCGCGGTCACGAAAGCCCGGTTCGCCTTCTTTATCGAAAATCCACGGGATATTGGCGCCCGTGCGCAATTCAATTTCCTTATCGGAATCTTTGAACGGCAGGCGCAGCTCTTTGGCCAGCAACCGGCCGATGGTGCTTTTTCCAGCCCCCATCGGTCCAACAAGAATCAAATTTCGCACAGAATCAATGACTCACAGCAATCGCCTGGTTATTCATGATACGCGGAGTGAGAAATACCAGCAGCTCGGATTTTTTCTCCGAAACCACATCACGCCGGAAAAGGCGGCCAAGATACGGCACATCACCGAGAAATGGCACCTTATCTACAACCTTGCTCTGAGTATTTGAGAAAACCCCACCAATCACGATGGTCTCGCCATCATTGACCAGGACCTTGGCATTGACCTCGTTTTTCTTGATCGGGGGTACATCCTGGACCTTGTTCAGGTAGTCCGGCTCATCCTTGGTCACCTTGACCTCCATGATGATCCGGTTGTCCGGGGTGATCTGCGGCGTGACCTCAAGGGACAGCGACGCTTCCTTGAACGACACCGACGTGGCACCGCTGGAACTGGCTTCCTGATAGGGAATCTCGGTGCCCTTGAGGATTTTCGCGGTCTCCTTGTCGGACGTGACCACCTTGGGTTGTGAGACGATTTCGCCGTTACCGGTCTTCTCCATTGCGGTCAGCTCCAGGTCCAGCAACACGTTATCGGTGATGAAGGCGATGCCGATCCCCGAGGTGTTGCCCGCAGCGCCCAGGTCGACAAACGGCGAGTTGGTACTGGTGCTGCCCGGAGTACCGATAGTGGTCGACGAGCCATTGCTGACGCCGGATGTGTTCCAGTTGCCCTTGTTCTGCACCGAACCGCCCCAGCGCACGCCGAGGCTTTTGTCGTAGTCGACGTTGGCTTCGACGATTCGCGCCTCGATCATCACCTGACGCACCGGGATATCCAGTTGCGCGACGATGCGACGAAGTTCGTCGAGTCGGTCCTGGGTCTGGTAGGCAATGATGTTGTTGGTCCGTTCATCAACCGTGATCGAACCCCGCTCGTCGATTTTCGCTTCGGCACTGGTCACCGACGTGAACAGCTTGGCGATGTCGGCGGCCTTGGCGTAGTTGACCTGAAGCAATTCGCGACGCAAAGGCGCGAGCTCGGAAATCTGCTTCTGCGATTCCAGTTCCTGACGTTCACGCGCGGCGATTTCATCGGCCGGCGCCACCAGCAGGACGTTACCGATCTTGCGCTTGTCCAGGCCTTTGGTTTTCAGCACCAGGTCCAGCGCCTGGTCCCACGGCACGTTCTGCAAACGCAAGGTGATGCCGCCCTGCACCGTGTCGCTGGCCACCAGATTGAGGTTGGTGAAATCGGCGATCAGTTGCAGCACCGAACGCACATCGATGTCCTGGAAATTCAGCGAGAGTTTTTCACCGGTATAGGCAAAACGTTCGGCGTTGCGCTTTTGCAGGTCGTCGACGGTCATTGGACGAATGCTGACCGTCAGCTTGTTGTCGGTCTGGTAGGTCGAATAATCGAAGGCTCCACTGGGCTCGATACTGATCGTGGCCCGATCCCCCGTGGCGCTGGCATTGACGAACTGCACCGGGGTGGCGAAATCCTTGACGTCCAGGCGCACGCGCAACGGTTCTGGCAATTGGGTTTTGGCGAATCCCAGGATGATCTTTCCGTCGCGCTCCTGGATGTCCGGGGCGATGGACGGATCCGACAGATCAATCACTACATTGCCTTCGCCCTGCGTACCGCGCTGGAAATCCACACCGCGAATGGCTTTGCCCACGGGCGCATAGGCTTTCGTCGGGGCGGGCATTGCAGTCGCGGCGCGAGGCGCGCGGGTAGTCGGCCGAGGCGTTTTGTTATTGGCGCCTTGGCCAACCACCACAATCAGGTTGTTGCCGTCGACACGGGCGCTGTACGGGGTCAACTGGGTCAGATTGATGATTAGCCGCGTCCGGTCCTTGGCTTCCACCACCGTCGCGCTACGGGCATTGCCGCCACCCAGCTCACGACTCTTGCTCGAAAGCTGATTCACCACCCCGGGCAGATCCAGCGCGATTCGTGCCGGCGACTCGGTCGTATAACCGTGAGGTTGTGGGGGCGGGCCATCGAAAGACAACTTCAACTCGACACGATCACCCGGCAGCGCAGCAACATCCAGCGCTTTGAGGTTGGCCGCTTGTACCATCGGCGACAGCAACGCTATCCATAGCGAGATACCGAGGGTTGAGAAAATCCTGTTCATTATTCGAGTTCCACTATGAGTGCTCTTTCAAAGGGATGGTTCGTGGCCGTTCCAGCCAGGCGCCTTCGCCGTCGGGAACGATTTCGACCACATCGACTTGCGAGCCGCTGATGGCGACGATCCGTCCATCGTTACGCCCCAGGTAATCGCCGACTTTCAGCCGATGCACCCCGCCTGCCCCGCGCAACAGCGCAAAGGAGCCGGTGGCATTGGAGATCGTGCCGACCATTTCAAACTGCTCGATGTTGAAACCTTCGAGGTATTGCCTGGCCCGGTTGGGGTCGGGTTTGACGTTGCGCGAGCCGCGCTTCTGCCCCGCCAGATCGACCCTGACCTGCCGAGAAAACGGGCTGCGCAGGTTGGCAGCGTTATAGGTGAACGTTGGGTAAGACCGGAATGTCGGCGTTGGTTCAATTTTGCCCGGCGGCCGCAGGCGGACTTCATTCATGAAGGCGTCGAGGTCGCCGACGTCATTGCCGTTGCCGCAACCGGCCAGGCCGGCGAGCAACACAACCATCGACACGCAACGAATCGGGTTCATTTCTGCAACCCCTTGTCGTTGTAGCGATAGGTCTTGGCAAGGATGCTCATGCGTAGTTTCGGACCGCCCTCGGGGTCGGCCGGCGCAAGGTCGAAATCATGAAGCGTAACGATCCGCGGCAACCCGGCCACGCCACTGACGAACGTCGCCAGGTCGTGATAGGCACCCGTCACGGTGATCTGGATCGGCAGTTCGATGTAGAACTGCTGGGCAACCTCCGGCAACAGCTTGATCTCTTCGAACTCCAGCCCGCTACCGAGGCCGGTGCGGGTGATGTCCTCCAGCAGCCCGGGCACCTCGGTATCGCTGGGCAATTGCCGCAGCAACACGCCAAAAGAGTTCTCCATCTCTTTCATCTGCTGGGTATACAGCTCCAGGTTTGCCGCCATGTGCGCCTTGTTCGCGAATTGCTCCTTGAGGGTCGACTCCTCTTCACGCTTGAGTCCGAGGTGATCTTCCTGATCGCTGATGTAAAAGGTGTAGCCGAGGGTCAACACCAGAACCATGAGCAAGACGCCCGCCAGGGCCTTGATCGCTGGCGGCCAGGACCCCATGTTGTTGGTGTCCAGATCGTTGATGTCGATCTTGCGCAGGCTTTCGAACCATTCCGAGGGGCTCATTTGCCAGCCTCCACAACGGCGGGCTGAGTCTGACGGACGGTCAACTGAAAGACGTTGGCCTGATCCAGCTGACCGGCGGTGGTGGCTTTGACTTCCGTGAGACTCGGCGCATCGAACCAGTCGGACGCATCCAGATTGCGCATCAGGTCCGAAACACGATTGTTCGATTCCGCTGCACCGGTAATGGACAGGGTTTTTCCGGCCATTTTCACTTCGGTGAAATACACCCCGTCAGGCAGGGTACGCGCCAACTGGTCGAAAATCCGCCCACTGATCGGACGGTTACCTTGCAGGTCCTGAATGATGCGCATGCGCTCGACGAGCTGCTGGCGACGGGACTTCAGGTCGCTGATCTGCTTGATGCGCTCGTCGACCACGGCAATCTGTTTGCCGATGTATTCGTTACGGGCCACTTGTCGGTCAATGGCGCTGCTGATGACCTGGTCCGCGATAAAAATCGCGCCCACCGAGCACACCAATACGCCGACCAGTGCCAGCAAAAAGCGCTTGCGACGCTCTTCACGCAGCTCTTCGCGCCAGGGTAAAAGATTGATCCGTGCCATCAGTCGAAACTCCTGAGGGCGAGCCCGCAAGCGATCATCAGTGCTGGCGCATCGCTCGCCAGGGCCCCGGCGTTGACCTTACTGCTCAATGCCATGTCGGAGAACGGATTGGCCACCTGGGTTGGCGTGCCCAACCGCTGCTCGATCAGGCGATCAAGCCCCGGGACCGACGCGGTACCGCCAGCCAGCAGGATGTGATCGACCGCGTTGTACTGACCGGATGCGAAGAAGAACTGCAACGACCGGAAAACCTGCTGCACCAGCGCATCGCGAAACGGTTGCAAGACTTCGCTGACGTAGTCATCCGGCAACCCGCCCTGCTTCTTCGCCAGCCCCGCCTGTTCGACGGTCAGGCCATAACGACGCTGGATTTCCTCCGTGAGCTGACGACCGCCGAACAATTGTTCCCGGGTGTAGATGATCCGCCCGTTGTACAGCACGCTCAGGGTGGTCATGGTCGCACCGATGTCGACCACCGCCACGGTCAGCCCCTCCTGAGAGACCGCCAGTTGCCCCGCCAGCAAGGAGAACGACCGCTCAAGCGCATAGGCCTCGACATCCACCACTCGCGCCGTCAGGCCGGCCAGCGCCAGGGCGGCTTCACGCACCTCCACGTTTTCCTTGCGACAGGCCGCCAGCAGCACATTGACCCGTTCGGGGTTACGCACCGACACGCCCTGGACTTCGAAGTCGATGGCGACTTCATCCAATGGATAGGGGATGTACTGATCGGCCTCGATCTTCAGCTGGTTTTCCATCTCGTCGTCGGAAAGACCTGCGTCCATCTCGATGGTTTTGGTGATGACTGCCGAACCGGCGACGGCCACGGCGACATTCCTGAGGTTGGTTTTGGCCTTGAGCAGCACGCGTGCGAGTGCCTGGCCCACGCCTTCGAGCTCGGCGATATTTTTTTCAACCACTGCGTTGGTAGGCAAGGGCTCGACCGCATAGGCCTCGACCCGATAACGCTCACCCTGGCGACTTAGCTCAAGCAACTTCACCGACGTGGAGCTGATGTCGATGCCCAGAAGCGTATTGGCTTTTTTATTGAAGAGTCCTAGCACTACCAATTCCCTATGACTATCCGTGTCTTACGGACTCTGTAATACCCATTGCGTTCAAACCACCCGTCTTGACAGCAGCGCAAATGACGCCCTCGACGGAAAAATGCTTATAATGCCCAGCGATTTTTTCCGGTTTTTACTGCAAGCGCGGGTCGTTCCCTGTTATCTGAACCCTGTTGCCCAATTCATTCTTTGCCCTGGATATCCCAAAGCCTTGATTCGTCTGCTGAAATTTTTCGGTTGGTCCATCGTCGCCGTTTTCTGCGGACTGCTCCTTGGTCTGAGCGGCGCGTTTCTTTACCTTAGTCCGGGATTGCCATCTGTGGAGGCTCTGCGAAGCATCCAGTTGCAGATTCCATTGCGGGTATACAGCAGCGACAACAAGTTGATCGCAGAATTTGGCGAGATGCGCCGCACACCAATCCGTTTCGCCGACATTCCCCCCAATTTCATCAATGCGTTACTAAGTGCTGAAGACGATAATTTCGCCAACCACTACGGCGTCGATCCCAGCAGCTTGATGCGCGCTGCAACCCAGTTGGTAAAAAGCGGCCACATCCAGTCCGGCGGCAGCACCATCACCATGCAGGTGGCGAAGAACTTCTTCCTGACCAGCGAACGCAGCTTCTCGCGCAAAACCACCGAAATCCTCCTGGCCCTGCAGATCGAACGGCAGCTGACCAAGGACGAAATCCTGGAGCTGTACGTCAACAAGATCTACCTGGGTAACCGCGCCTATGGCATCGAAGCCGCCGCGCAGGTTTACTACGGCAAATCGATTCGTGATGTCAGCCTGGCGCAGATGGCGATGATCGCCGGCCTGCCAAAAGCCCCTTCGCGCTTCAACCCGCTGGCCAATCCGGCCCGCAGCAAGGAACGTCGCGACTGGATCCTGGGGCGCATGTACAAGCTCGGCAAAATCACCGAAGCCGACTACACCACTGCGATCAACGAACCGCTGAACGCCAGCTACCACGTGCCGACGCCGGAAGTGAACGCGCCGTACATTGCTGAAATGGCCCGTGCCGAAATGGTCGGCCGCTATGGCAGCGATGCGTACACCGAAGGTTTTCGCGTGACCACGACGGTGCCGAGCAATCTCCAGGAAATGGCCAACACCGCGCTGCACGAAGGCTTGATGACCTACGATCAGCGTCACGGCTATCGCGGTCCCGAGTCGCGCCTGCCGGGCAAGACTCGCGAGGCCTGGGCCACCGAACTGACCAAACAGCGGACCATCAGCAGCCTTGAGCCCGCCATCGTCACTCAGGTCGACAAGACTGGCCTGCAAGTATTGACCCGCACCGGCGAAGAACACGTCGGCTGGGACAGCATGAAATGGGCGCGTCCGTTCCTGAACACCAACAGCATGGGCGCCAATCCGAAGCAGCCCTCGGACGTGGCTCAGGTCGGCGACCTGATTCGCGTGCAGCGCCAACCGGACAATTCGCTGAAGTTCAGCCAGATCCCGCAAGCGCAAGGCGCGCTGGTATCCCTTGATCCGCAGAACGGCGCCATTCGCTCACTGGTCGGTGGTTTCGCCTTTGAGCAGAGCAACTACAACCGCGCCATGCAGGCCAAGCGTCAGCCGGGTTCGAGCTTCAAGCCCTTCGTGTACAGCGCCGCGCTGGATAACGGCTACACCGCCGCCAGCCTGGTGAACGATGCGCCGATCGTGTTCGTCGATGAATACCTGGACAAGGTCTGGCGCCCGAAGAACGACACCAACACCTTCCTCGGCCCGATCCGCCTGCGCGAAGGGCTGTACAAGTCGCGCAACTTGGTGTCGATCCGTCTGGTGCAGGCGCTGGGCATCGATCGCACCATCGACTACATCAGCAAGTTCGGCTTCAACAAGCAGGACCTGCCGCGCAACCTGTCCCTGGCCTTGGGCACCGCAACCCTTACGCCAATGGAAATCGCCACCGGCTGGAGCACCTTCGCCAACGGTGGCTACAAAATCAGCCCGTACATCATCGACAAGATTGAAAGCCGCAATGGCGACACGCTGTTCGTCGCCAACCCGCCGAGCGTTCCTCAGGGCGCCGCAGTGACCAACGGCATCGCCGCACCGACCGACGCCCAGGCATTCACGGTCAATGCGACTCCAGGGGAAGCTCCAGCCGCACCCGGCACTGAGCCGCAAACGCCGGCCGTGGCCGAACGCATCGTCGACGGTCGCACCACTTACATCCTCAACAGCATGCTTGAGGACGTGATCAAACTCGGCACCGGCCGCCGCGCACTGGCCTTGGGTCGCAGTGACATTGCGGGCAAGACCGGTACCACCAACGAATCCAAGGACGCCTGGTTCTCCGGCTACAACGCCGATTACGTAACCACCGTCTGGACCGGGTTCGATCAGCCTGAAAGCCTGGGCAAGCGCGAGTTCGGTGGCACCGTCGCGCTGCCGATCTGGATGAACTACATGGCTGCCGCGCTCAAGGACAAGCCGCCTCACACTCAACCAGAGCCGGAAGGCATTCTCAGTTTGCGGGTTGACCCCGTCAGCGGCCGTGCGGCCAGCCCAGGCACGCCAGGCGCGTACTTCGAGCTGTTCAAGGCAGAGGACACGCCTCCGTCGGTGAATGAACTGGGTAACGGCAATGCGCCGGGCAGCCCGCTGCCAGCGGACGAAGTAGCGCCAATCGATCTGTTCTGATCGTAGCGCAACGCAAAAGCCCCGCCTTCTCAAGAAGAGCGGGGCTTTTTATGGCCTGCAGGTTTGCTTTGTCCTTGAGGGCCTCTTCGCGGGCAAGCCTCGCTCCTACGGACATGGAAAGTTCCCAGCGCTTGCCCCTGTAGGAGCGAGGCTTGCCCGCGAAGAGATCCTTACAGACACCACAAAAACCACAGACAAAAAAAAGCCCCGACTCAATTGAGCCGGGGCTTTCGGTTGAAGCGCTACAACGGCTTAGCCGTTGAACACGTCATCCACGCTTTTCAGCGGGTAGTTCTTCGGATACGGCAGGGTCGCTACGCCGGTCTCAATGGCGGCCTTGGCCACGGCATCGGAGATCACGGTGATCAGGCGGGCATCCATTGGCTTTGGAATGATGTACTCACGACCGAATTCCAGCTTGATGCCGCCATAGGCGTCGCACACTTCCTGAGGAACCGGCAGCTTGGCCAGTTCGCGCAGGGCGTTGGCCGCTGCCACTTTCATTTCTTCGTTGATGCGCTTGGCGCGAACGTCCAGGGCACCGCGGAAGATGAACGGGAAGCCCAATACGTTGTTGACCTGGTTCGGGTAGTCCGAACGGCCGGTCGCCATGATCACGTCGTCACGGGTGGCGTGCGCCAGTTCCGGGGCGATTTCCGGATCCGGGTTCGAGCAGGCGAACACGATCGGGTTGGCCGCCATGGACTTCAGGCCTTCAGCGCTCAGCAGGTTCGGGCCGGACAGGCCAACGAACACGTCAGCACCGGTCAGGGCGTCAGCCAGGGTGCGCTTGTCGGTCGCGTGAGCGAAGACAGCCTTGTACTGGTTCAGGTCGTCACGGCCGGAGTGGATCACACCGGTACGGTCAACCATGAAGATGTTTTCGATGTTGGCGCCCATGCTCACCAGCAACTTCATGCAGGAGATGGCGGCCGCACCGGCGCCCAGGCAGACAATCTTGGCGTCAGCGAGGGTTTTGCCAGCGATTTCCAGGGCGTTGATCATGCCGGCCGCGGTAACGATTGCGGTGCCGTGCTGGTCGTCGTGGAACACTGGAATGTCGCACTGCTCGATCAGAGCGCGCTCGATCTCAAAGCACTCAGGTGCCTTGATGTCTTCCAGGTTGATGCCGCCGAAGGTGATGGAGATACGCTTGACGGTGTCGATGAAGGCTTGCGGGCTTTCGGAGTCGACTTCGATGTCGAAAACGTCGATGCCGGCGAAGCGCTTGAACAACACGCCCTTACCTTCCATGACTGGCTTGGAAGCCAATGGGCCGAGGTTACCCAGGCCGAGAATCGCGGTGCCATCGGAAATGACTGCAACCAGGTTGCCTTTGCCGGTGTATTTGTAGGCCAGTTCAGGATCGCGGGCGATTTCGCGTACTGGTTCGGCTACGCCGGGGCTGTAGGCCAGCGACAGGTCGCGGGCGGTAGCGGTGGCCTTGGTGAGCTCGACACTCAGCTTCCCTGGACGAGGATGGGCATGATATTCGAGAGCGGCAGTTTTCAAATCAGACATGTGGGCATTCCGCTTTTACTGTTGGACAGACGGACCGCCGAGGATACGCGTGTCGCAAAGTCCCCACAAGACTGACCGGTCACCCCTGTCAAGCGCCCTGCCCTACGACTTTGGGCCAAGAGCCGCGGAACACAAGGGATAGACTGTTCACAATCGCCATAAAAAATGTCTACAATTTTTTATCGGGGCGCCGCTTGCAGCATCGCCGGATCGGTCAGCGGCAGAAGCCAGCGTGCCTGCCCGGGTTTCAAGCCGCCCCGACGCGATCGATCCACGACCCAGCCACGCGCCTCAATCTGCTTGCCCTTCAACCGCTCAAGCGATGCAACATCGAACTGCCCTAGCAAATTGGGTGCAACGCGCAATACAACCGCGTCCTGCAACTCAATCCAAACTCCGCCGCGATTGCGCTGAACCTTGCTCACACGACCACTGAGCACGGCAAAACCGGAGGCGTTGATCTGCTCCGCTTTCAGTACAGGGGGTTGCTGCCACAGACCAAGGCCGGCCTGACGGGCGCTGAGTTCGGCGGCTTGCTGACAGCTGACCAAATCGACATTCGGCGCGACCGCCACTTGAAAACCAAGGCCCTCGGCGAGCATCTGCGCTTCGAGGTTGGCGCCATTGGCGCCATAAACATGGGCCAGCGTGCGACCGTAATGATCTTTGCTTTCTTTGCCGGGCAGCAAACCCACGCGCCCGTCGCTGGCCGCCACCAGCGCTTCCAGGCGTTTGCGCGCGACCACGGCGAACGGCTCGTCGGAACGGCCCTGCTTGCCCAGCTCAGGCGTATTCAAGCCGATCATGCGCACACTGCGGCCATCGCTCAGGCGCAAGGTGTCGCCATCCACCACTCGCTGCACCGCGACGGGTGTAAGCCCGCTCGGCACCGGGCAGAAGGCCTGGGCGCCGGACAGCCAAATCGCGGACACAAAAAAGGCGCCCGCGAGGGACGCCTTTTTCGTTAGCAAGGTAAAGCCCATGGGGCTTTTCAACCTTACTCTGCAGCAGCAGGAGCTTTCTTGCCGAAAGCGCCGAAACGGTCTGCGAAGCGCTGTACACGACCGCCAGTATCCAGAGTCTTCTGCTTACCGGTGTAGAACGGGTGGCACTCGTTGCATACGTCGATCGCCAGAGGCTTGGCCAGGTTCGAACGAGTTTCGAACTTGTTGCCACAGCTGCAGGTAACTGCGGTGACTTCGTATGTTGGATGGATATCGGCTTTCATGGTGTCTTCCTCGGGCTAGCGTGCCGCCACTCAACACTATTGTTGAATACCGCACGTAATTAGGCCGCGGATTCTACCAGACAATGCCAATCGCGCAAGCTGTCGCTTCTACCGACCGTCTGCTAGGCTCCCCGCCTGATATGTGCCCCTTGTGGGAGCGGGCTTGCTCGCGAATACGGCCTGCCAGCCAGCGATGAGGTGTCTGACCCAACGCATTCGCGAGCAAGCTCACTCCCACAATTAGTATGCGTCCGACTTCTTTTACTGCCCGTTTATCGAGATCCCCGCGTGCCCGACGCCATTTTGCGCCTCGCCCTGCCTTCGCCGCTGCGCCGCCTGTTCGATTACCGTGCCCCGGCCGGGATCCTGCGCGCCCAGTTGCAACCGGGCATGCGCCTGCGGGTGCCGTTTGGCCGGCGGGAGATGATCGGGATTCTGGTGGAGGTCACCGACACCAGCGAAGTCCCGGTGGAAAAGCTCAAACCGGCGCTGGCCCTGCTCGACGCCACCCCGCCGCTACCGCCAGCACTGTTCAAGCTGTGTCTGTGGACCTCGCAGTACTACCAGCACAGCCTCGGTGACACCTTGAGCTGGGCGCTTCCGGTGTTGCTGCGCCAGGGCGAATTGGCCGAGGCGCGCCAGGAACGCTTCTGGTCCGCCGCGCCCGGTGCCAGCCTGGATGATCCGCGTATCGCCCGAGCGCCGCGCCAGCGCGAAGCCCTGGCCACGTTGGCCCAACATCCTCACGGCGTCGCCCATCAGTTGTTGAGCAAACTGATGCTGAGCAAGGACAGCCTGGATCTGTTGCTGGCCAAGGATCTGGTGCAGGTGGAAATCCGCAAGCACGCTCCCGGCGCCCGCCACGAACATTGGCTGGCGCAACCGGAATTGCCACTCAACCCAGAGCAGCGTGCCGCGTATGAAGCGATTCGCGCCGGGTTCGACAGTTATCATGCGTTCCTGCTGGCCGGCGTTACCGGCAGCGGCAAGACCGAAGTCTATTTGCAGCTGATCCGCGAAACCCTCGAAGCCGGCAAGCAGGCGCTGGTCCTGATCCCGGAGATCAACCTCGGCCCGCAAACCCTCGCGCGCTTCGAGCAGCGTTTCAATGCGCGCATCGCCCTGATTCACTCGGCAGTCAATGATCGGGAGCGCCTCGAGGCCTGGCTCGCGGCCCGGGACGGTGACGCCGACATCATTATCGGCACCCGCTCGGCACTGTTCACGCCGATGAAAAATCCCGGCCTGATCATCATCGACGAAGAGCATGACGGCTCCTATAAACAGCAGGAAGGCCTGCGCTATCACGCCCGCGATCTGGCTTTGGTGCGCGCGCGGCAGGAAAACATCCCGATTGTCCTCGGCTCCGCCACGCCTTCACTGGAAAGCCTGCACAACGCCTACACCGGTCGATATGGGCTCCTACGCCTGAACGAGCGTGCTGGCGGCGCCAAGCAACCGCGATTCCTGCGTCTCGATGTGAAAAGCCGTCCGCTGGACAGCGGTATTTCCGGGCCGATGCAGCAAGCCATCGGCCAGACGCTGGCGGCTGGTCAGCAAGTCCTGGTGTTTCTCAATCGTCGCGGCTTTGCGCCGACGCTGCTGTGTCATGACTGCGGCTGGATGTCCGAGTGCCAGCGCTGCGATGCGCGGATGACCGTGCACCAGCGCTCCGGCGAATTGCGCTGCCACCATTGCGGCTACGTGGAACGCGTGCCGCGGCATTGCCCGAAGTGCGGCAAAGTCGATTTACGGCCGGTGGGTGCCGGCACCGAACGCGCAGAAGAGCGTCTGGCGATTCTGTTCCCGGACGTCCCGGTGCTGCGGGTCGACCGCGACAGTACGTCGCGCAAGGACGCGATGAATCAGTTGTTCGCCACCATCCAGAAAGGCCAACCGTGCATTCTGGTGGGCACGCAAATGCTCGCCAAAGGTCACCATTTTCCACGGGTTACGCTGGTGTCGATTCTCGATGCCGACGGTGGATTGTTCTCTGGCGACTTCCGCGCCAGCGAGCGCATGGCACAGTTGATCGTTCAGGTAGCGGGCCGTGCGGGTCGCGCCGAAGAGCCGGGCAAGGTGATTATCCAGACGCACCTGGCCGATCATCCTCTGCTGGTGCAATTGACCGAACAAGGCTATTTCGCCTTTGCCGAACAGGCCTTGAGCGAACGCCGCTCGGCAGGATTGCCGCCGTTTGCGCATTTGGCGTTGCTGCGGGCCGAAGCGCATAAACCGGGACAGGCCGAAGGTTTTCTCGATGAAGCGTGTAGCGAGGCCGAGCGCTTGCTGGCTGAGCAGAATCTGACCGGTATTGAGCTGCTCGGCCCGGTGCCGGCTCCGATGGAGCGCCGGGCCGGGCGTTATCGTGCGCAGTTGTTGTTGCAAGCCACGGCCCGGGCGCCGTTGCATCGGCTGCTGAGTAGCTGGTTGCTGGCGCTGGAGCAGATGCCGAGCGGGCGGGCGGTGCGTTGGTCGCTGGATGTGGATCCCGTCGATTTGTATTGATTGGTCGATCGCCTTCGCGGGCAAGGCTCGCTCTACAGGGGGAGAGTCGTTTGCCAATACTGTGAACGACACAAAAACTGTAGGAGCGAGGCTGGCCCGCGAAGAGGCCCGATTTGTCACCACATATCCATAACCTGCCCGCTATAGTTGGCAAGCCCGTCTTCGCAACGGATAATGCCCAGTTTTTCCACTAGCGCATCGAAGCGCCGCCGCGCTTGCGGTCGAAAGAGAACACCATGAAAGACACCATTCGCCAGCTGATCCAACAAGCCATCACCCAACTCGTCAACGAAGGTGTGTTGCCTGAAGGCCTGTCGCCGGCGATCCAGGTGGAAAACTCCCGTGACAAGAAGAACGGCGACTTCGCCAGCAACATCGCGATGATGCTGGCCAAACCGGCCGGCATGAAGCCGCGTGACCTGGCAGAGAAAATCATCGCTGCGCTGCCGGCTGATGAAAACGTCACCAAGACCGAAATCGCCGGCCCGGGCTTCCTGAATTTCTTCCAGAACACTGATGCCCTGGCCACTCGCCTGGATGCCGCCCTCGCCGACGACCACATCGGCGTGCGCAAAGCTGGCCCGGTGCAGCGCACTGTGGTCGACCTGTCGGCCCCGAACCTGGCCAAAGAGATGCACGTCGGTCACTTGCGTTCGACCATCATTGGCGACGGCGTGGCACGCGTTCTGGAGTTCCTCGGCGACGACGTCATCCGTCAGAACCACGTCGGCGACTGGGGCACCCAGTTCGGCATGCTGATGGCTTATCTGCAAGAAAACCCGATCACCAGCGATGAACTGTCCGACCTGGAAAACTTCTACCGCGCCGCCAAGCAACGCTTCGACGAATCCGAAGAGTTCGCCGATCGCGCCCGCGGCCTGGTGGTCAAGCTGCAAGCCGGCGACCCGGACTGCCTGGCCCTGTGGACCAAGTTCAAGGACATCTCGCTGTCGCACTGCCAGAAAATCTACGAACTGCTGAACGTCAAACTGACCATGGCCGACGTGATGGGCGAAAGCGCCTATAACGACGACCTGATCAACGTGGTCAACGACCTCAAGGCCGCCGGCATGCTGGTCGAAAGCAATGGCGCCCAGTGCGTGTTCCTCGACGAATTCAAGAACGCCGACGGCGACCCGCTGCCGGTGATCATCGTCAAGGCCGATGGCGGCTACCTCTACGCCACCACTGACCTGGCAGCCGTGCGTTATCGCAGCGGCAAACTCAAGGCTGACCGCGCGCTGTACTTCGTCGATCAGCGCCAGGCGCTGCACTTCCAGCAAGTGTTCGCAGTCGCCCGCAAGGCCGGCTTCGTGACGCACCCGATGGAAATGGAACACATGGGCTTCGGCACCATGAACGGCGCCGATGGCCGTCCGTTCAAGACCCGTGATGGCGGCACCGTGAAGCTGATCGATCTGCTGACCGAAGCCCAGGAACGCGCCTACACCCTGGTGAAAGACAAGAACCCGGAGCTGGCCGAAAACGAATTGCGCAACATCGCCAGGGTCGTGGGCATTGGCGCAGTGAAATACGCTGACCTGTCCAAGCACCGTACCAGCGACTACAGCTTCAACTTCGACCTGATGCTGAACTTCGAAGGCAACACTGCTCCGTACCTGCTGTACGCCTACACCCGCGTGGCCGGTGTATTCCGCAAACTCGGCAAGGACTTCAGTGAAGTCGAAGGCCAGATCGTCCTCGAAGCAGCACACGAACACGAGTTGGCAGCCAAGCTCGCGCAATTTGGCGAAGTGCTGAACAACGTGTGCGAAAAAGGCACGCCACACATTCTGTGCACCTACCTGTACGATGTCGCCGGCCTGTTCTCCAGCTTCTACGAGAACTGCCCGATCCTCAGCGCCGACACCCCGGCGCAAATGCAGAGCCGTCTGCGCCTCGCCGCGCTGACCGGCCGCACTCTCAAGCAAGGCCTGGAACTCTTGGGTCTGGAAACTCTGGAGCGTATGTAAGTTGGCTGCCAAGAAAAAACCTGCACCCAAGCGTGGCGCCAGCCGTTACCAAGCTCCTGCAAAGCAACCGATCCCGGGCTGGCTGTGGATGGCCATCGGCCTGACGGTCGGCGCGTTCATTGTGTTCCTGATGAAACTGGAACCGGGCAAGGGCAGCGAGAGCGTCAAGCGCGAGAAGATCGAACAGCAGAAAGCCACCAAGATCGCCGAGGCCAACAAGACCCCGCCGAGCCCGACGCAACCGGTGAAGCCAAAGTACGACTTCTACACCCTGCTGCCGGAATCGGAAGTGATCGTGCCGCCGGATGCCGTGCCGGAGAAAACCCTGCCGACGCCACAAGTGCCGGCAATTCCGACCACGCCGGTCACGCCGGAGCAAGCAGCGAAGATTGATACTGCGCGAGCCCAGGCGGCACTGGCCGGGATCACGCCGCCGCCAGCGCCACCGGTGTCCAAAGCAGCCCCGGTGACCAAGTTCTTCCTCCAGGCCGGTTCGTTCCGCAAGGAAGCTGACGCGGACAAGGTTCGGGCGCAGATCATCCTGCTGGGCCAGGCGGTAGCGGTTGAATCCGGCACAGTCAAAGACGAAACCTGGTATCGAGTGCTGGTCGGGCCGTTCAGCAATCGCGAACAGCTGACCACGGCGCAGAAACAACTGTCCGGCGCCGGCTTCAGCAACCTGTTGTTACAACAACGCCAGAACCGCTGATTTCGTCAGGGGCACCGCGTTATCGTTCTTCGCGGGCAAGTCTCGCTCCTACAAGGATTGCGTTATTCCCTGTAGGAGCGAGGCGTGCCCGCGAAGGCGCCAGAACAGCCAACACACCCATCCCCGCGCAACACCGCTCGTCCCCTCTCCCGCCCCGCAGTTGAAAAACGCATCGCCACCCCCATATGAGTTGGCATAAGGCATTTTCGCCCCGCTGCGTGGAGACTCTCCCTTGACCACCATCGTTTCAGTTCGCCGCCACGGCAAAGTCGTCATGGGCGGCGACGGCCAGGTTTCTCTCGGTAATACCGTGATGAAAGGCAACGCGAAGAAAGTTCGTCGCCTGTACCACGGCCAGGTCATCGCCGGTTTTGCCGGGGCCACCGCTGACGCCTTCACCCTCTTCGAGCGTTTTGAAGGCCAGCTTGAGAAACATCAGGGCCACCTGGTTCGCGCCGCTGTCGAACTCGCCAAAGAATGGCGCACTGACCGCTCCCTCAGCCGCCTCGAAGCCATGCTCGCCGTCGCGAACAAAGACGCCTCCCTGATCATCACCGGCAACGGCGACGTGGTCGAACCCGAAGAAGGCCTGATCGCCATGGGTTCCGGTGGCGGTTACGCCCAGGCCGCCGCCAGCGCGCTGCTGAAGAAAACCGATCTGTCGGCCCGGGAAATCGTCGAAACCGCACTCGGAATCGCCGGCGACATTTGCGTATTCACCAACCACACCTTCACCATTGAGGAGCAGGACCTCGCCGAGTAAGCCTGTTCCGGCCTTAGTGCCACGGCTCACTTTTGCTTGAGGACCGCCAATTACTATGTCCATGACTCCCCGTGAAATCGTCCACGAACTCAATCGCCACATCATCGGCCAGGACGATGCCAAGCGCGCCGTCGCCATCGCGCTGCGTAACCGCTGGCGCCGGATGCAGCTGCCCGAAGAGCTGCGCGTTGAAGTAACGCCAAAGAACATCCTGATGATCGGCCCGACCGGTGTCGGTAAAACCGAGATCGCCCGTCGCCTGGCCAAACTCGCCAACGCGCCGTTCATCAAAGTCGAAGCGACCAAGTTCACCGAAGTCGGCTACGTCGGTCGCGATGTCGAATCGATCATTCGTGACCTGGCCGACGCGGCGATCAAGCTGCTGCGCGAACAGGAAATGACCAAGGTTCGCCACCGCGCCGAAGACGCCGCCGAGGAACGCATCCTCGACGCCCTGCTGCCACCGGCACGCATGGGCTTTAACAATGACGACGCCCCGTCAGCCGACTCCAACACCCGCCAGCTGTTCCGCAAGCGCCTGCGCGAAGGTCAGCTGGATGACAAGGAGATCGAAATCGAAGTCGCCGAAATGGCCGGCGTCGACATCTCCGCGCCACCGGGCATGGAAGAAATGACCAACCAGTTGCAGAGCCTGTTCGCCAACATGGGCAAGGGCAAAAAGAAAAACCGCAAGATCAAGGTCAAGGAAGCGCTGAAACTGGTGCGTGACGAGGAAGCCAGCCGCCTGGTCAACGATGAAGAGTTGAAGGCCAAGGCGCTGGAAGCAGTCGAGCAGCACGGCATCGTGTTCATCGATGAAATCGACAAGGTCGCCAAGCGCGGTAACTCCGGTGGCGTTGACGTATCCCGTGAAGGCGTGCAGCGTGACTTGCTGCCACTGATCGAAGGCTGCACCGTCAACACCAAGCTGGGCATGGTCAAGACCGACCACATCCTGTTCATCGCTTCCGGTGCGTTCCACCTGAGCAAGCCAAGTGACCTGGTGCCGGAGCTGCAAGGTCGCCTGCCGATTCGTGTCGAGCTGAAGGCGCTGACGCCGGAAGATTTCGAGCGCATCCTCAGCGAGCCGCATGCGTCGCTCACCGAGCAGTATTGCGCCCTGCTGAAAACCGAAGGCCTGGTCATCGAGTTCCAGCCGGACGGCATCAAGCGAATTGCCGAGATCGCCTGGCAGGTCAACGAGAAGACCGAGAACATCGGTGCCCGTCGCCTGCACACCTTGCTCGAACGCTTGCTCGAAGAAGTGTCGTTCAGCGCCGGCGACCTGGCCAGCGCCCATGACGACAAGGCGATCCTGATCGACGCCGATTACGTCAACAGTCACCTCGGCGAATTGGCGCAGAACGAAGACCTGTCCCGTTATATCCTGTAAACCATACTTGTAGGAGCGAAGCTTGCTCGCGAAAGCGGTCATTCAATCAACGTAAATGTCGTCTGACCTGACGCTTTCGCGAGCAAGCTTCGCTCCTACAGGGTTCCATCCATAACGGAACGCAGGCCATGACCCAACTCCCCACCGACATCAAACTGCACAAAGCCTCGAAAACCCTGTCGCTGAAATACGCGTCCGGCGAGGAATATCACCTGCCCGCCGAGTTCCTTCGCGTGCACTCTCCTTCCGCCGAGGTCCAGGGCCACGGCAAACCTATCCTGCAATTTGGCAAGATCGGCGTAGGCCTGACCAAGGTAGAACCGGCCGGTCAGTACGCACTGAAATTGACCTTCGACGACGGACACGACAGCGGCCTGTTCACTTGGGAATATCTGTACCAGCTGGGCGTGCGCCAAGAGGATCTCTGGAACGATTATCTTGCCGAACTCAAAGCCGCCGGAAAGACCCGCGATCCGAACGAATCCATCGTCAAGCTGATGCTCTAGGTCAGCCCTCTTGCTCTTTAGAGGGCATTTTCTAATTCCATCTGTTTGAATGCTCCGCTCCTGGGTCAATGATTGGCCCGCTTGCGAAAAAAATTAAACTCGGGTAACCAATGGAGCTGGCAAGTTCCCTGCAGTGCTCTCTGCCGTAAAAAGCAGCGATGCAGAATTAACGGTCACCCGAGCATAAGTACCTGGCATTGGCTGTGTGACCACAGCTGGACCCAGGTACTCGTCTCAGGACAATGGAGCGTCGTAGATGAGTAACAAGAATAACGATGACTTGAAGTATCAAGCCTCGGAAAACACCTTGGGGCTGAATCCTGTCGTTGGGCTGCGTGGAAAGGATCTACTGGCTTCTGCTCGAATGGTGCTCAGGCAGGCCATCAAACAACCGATTCACAGTGCCAAGCATGTCGCCCATTTCGGCCTTGAATTGAAGAACGTGTTGTTCGGCAAATCAGAACTTCAACCTACCAGCGATGACCGTCGCTTCGCCGATCCGGCCTGGAGCCAGAACCCGCTCTATAAACGTTATCTGCAAACTTACCTGGCGTGGCGCAAGGAACTCCACGACTGGATTGACGACAGCAACCTGCCGCCCAAAGACGTCAGTCGCGGGCATTTCGTGATCAACCTCATGACCGAAGCCATGGCCCCGACCAACAGTGCGGCCAACCCGGCGGCGGTCAAACGGTTCTTCGAGACCGGCGGCAAAAGCCTGCTCGACGGCCTCTCGCACCTGGCCAAGGATCTGGTACACAACGGCGGCATGCCGAGCCAGGTCAACATGGGCGCGTTCGAAGTCGGCAAGAGCCTGGGCGTGACCGAAGGCGCGGTGGTGTTCCGCAATGACGTGCTGGAATTGATCCAGTACCGCCCGATCACCGAGCAGGTGCACGAGCGTCCGCTGCTGGTGGTGCCGCCGCAGATCAACAAGTTCTACGTATTCGACCTGAGCCCGGACAAGAGCCTGGCGCGCTTCTGCCTGCGCAACAACGTGCAGACGTTCATCGTCAGCTGGCGCAACCCGACCAAGGAGCAGCGCGAGTGGGGTCTGTCGACCTACATCGAAGCGCTCAAGGAAGCGGTCGACGTGGTTACTGCGATCACCGGCAGCAAAGACGTGAACATGCTGGGCGCCTGCTCCGGTGGCATCACCTGCACCGCGCTGCTGGGCCACTACGCCGCGATCGGCGAGAAGAAGGTCAACGCCCTCACCCTGCTGGTCAGCGTGCTGGATACGACCCTGGACAGCGACGTGGCCTTGTTCGTCGACGAGCAGACCCTCGAAGCCGCCAAGCGCCATTCCTATCAGGCCGGTGTGCTGGAAGGCCGCGACATGGCGAAAGTCTTCGCCTGGATGCGCCCCAACGATCTGATCTGGAACTACTGGGTCAACAACTACCTGCTGGGCAACGAGCCGCCGGTATTCGACATCCTGTTCTGGAACAACGACACCACCCGGTTACCCGCCGCATTCCACGGCGACCTGATCGAAATGTTCAAAAACAACCCGCTGATCCGTCCTGATGCACTGGAAGTGTGCGGCACGCCGATCGACCTGAAGCAGGTCACGGCCGACATCTTTTCCCTGGCCGGCACCAACGACCACATCACGCCGTGGAAGTCCTGCTACAAGTCGGCGCAGTTGTTTGGCGGCAAGGTCGAGTTCGTGCTGTCCAGCAGCGGACATATCCAGAGCATTCTGAACCCGCCGGGCAATCCGAAATCGCGCTACATGACCAGCACCGAAATGCCGGTCAAAGCCGAAGACTGGCAAGAGAACTCCACCAAGCACACTGACTCCTGGTGGCTGCACTGGCAGGCCTGGCAGGCCGAGCGTTCGGGCAAGCTGAAGAAGTCCCCGGCGAGCCTGGGGAACAAGGCCTATCCAGCGGGCGAAGCAGCACCCGGCACTTATGTGCATGAGCGGTAACTGACACACCCCGCGCCCCTCTGCAGGAGCGAAGCTTGCTCGCGAAAGCGGTCTTTCATTCAACATGGATGTCGACTGACTTGACGCCTTCGCGAGCAAGCTTCGCTCTTGCAGGGGGACCGGGGATGAATTAACCCACAGGGCCTGAAGCATGCCGCAACCGTTCATATTCCGTACCGTCGACCTGGATGGCCAGACCCTCCGCACGGCGGTACGCCCCGGCAAGCCTCACTTGACGCCCTTGCTGATTTTCAACGGCATCGGCGCCAACCTGGAGCTGGTGTTTCCGTTCGTGGCAGCGCTGGACCCGGACCTGGAAGTCATCGCCTTCGACGTTCCCGGTGTCGGCGGTTCGTCGACGCCGAATCGGCCGTACCGTTTTCCGGGCCTGGCGAAACTCACGGCGCGGATGCTCGACTATCTCGACTACGGGCAAGTCAACGTCATCGGCGTTTCCTGGGGAGGCGCACTCGCTCAGCAGTTCGCCTACGACTATCCCGAGCGCTGCAAGAAACTCGTGCTGGCGGCCACGGCGGCCGGCGCGGTGATGGTGCCGGGCAAACCGAAAGTGCTGTGGATGATGGCCAGCCCGCGGCGCTACATCCAGCCGTCTCACGTGATCCGCATTGCGCCGATGATCTACGGCGGCTCTTTCCGTCGCGATCCGACCCTGGCCGCCAGCCATGCGGCGAAGGTCCGTTCGGCGGGCAAACTCGGTTACTACTGGCAGCTGTTCGCCGGGCTTGGCTGGACCAGTATTCACTGGCTGCACAAGATCAACCAGCCGACGCTGGTACTGGCCGGCGACGACGATCCACTGATCCCGCTGATCAACATGCGCATGCTGGCCTGGCGGATCCCCAATGCGCAGTTGCACATCATCGATGACGGGCATCTGTTCCTGATTACCCGCGCCGAAGCGGTGGCACCGATCATCATGAAATTCCTCGAGGAGGAACGTCAGCGCGCCGTGATGCATCCGCATCCCGCGCCATTGGGCGGTTAACCAGCCCATTGTCGGTCGGCAGGACGCCGCACCGCGCAACAACCCATAACAGCGTCTATGGTGTTCTGGTTCGATGTGTTTGTATTTGGCCTGAAAGACGAAGGAGTGTTGACACATGCGCGACAAACCAGCGAGGGACTTTTTGCCCACTCCCGCCGCGTTCATCAACGCGCAGAGTGCGATCACCGGCCTGCGTGGCCGGGATCTGTTTTCGACCCTGCGCAGCGTTGCCGCCCATGGCTTGCGTAACCCGGTGCACAGCGTTCGACATGCCTTGAAACTGGGCGGCCAACTGGGTCGCGTCATGCTGGGGGAAACCCTGCACCCGACCAACCCGCAGGACAGTCGTTTTGCCGACCCGGCGTGGAGCCTCAACCCGTTTTATCGCCGCAGCTTGCAGGCCTACCTGAGCTGGCAGAAAGAAGTTAAAAGCTGGATCGACGAAAGCAACATGACCCCGGACGATCGCGCTCGGGCCCACTTTGCGTTCGCCTTGCTCAATGACGCCGTGGCGCCGTCCAACACCCTGCTCAATCCGCTGGCGATCAAGGAAATCTTCAATTCCGGCGGTAACAGCCTGGTGCGTGGCATCAGCCATCTGGTCGACGATTTCCTGCACAACGACGGCCTGCCCAGACAAGTCACCAAGCAAGCGTTCGAGGTCGGTAAAACGGTCGCCACCACCACGGGTTCCGTGGTGTTTCGCAACGAGCTGCTGGAGCTGATCCAGTACAAGCCGATGAGCGAAAAGCAGTATTCCAAACCGCTGCTGGTGGTGCCGCCGCAGATCAACAAGTACTACATTTTCGACCTGAGCCCGCATAACAGCTTCGTCCAGTTCGCCCTGAAAAACGGCCTGCAGACCTTCATGATCAGCTGGCGCAATCCGGATGTGCGCCATCGCGAATGGGGTCTGTCGACCTACGTCGAAGCGGTTGAAGAAGCGATGAACGTTTGCCGGGCAATCACCGGCGCTCGCGAAGTGAACTTGATGGGCGCTTGCGCCGGTGGGCTGACCATCGCCGCGCTGCAAGGCCACTTGCAGGCCAAGCGACAACTGCGGCGGGTATCCAGCGCGACGTATCTGGTGAGCCTGCTCGACAGTCAGATGGACTCTCCGGCGACGCTTTTCGCTGACGAACAGACCCTGGAAGCGGCGAAGCGTCGCTCCTATCAGAAAGGTGTGCTGGACGGGCGCGACATGGCCAAGGTCTTTGCCTGGATGCGTCCCAACGATTTGATCTGGAGTTACTTCGTCAATAACTACCTGTTGGGCAAGGAGCCTCCAGCGTTCGACATCCTCTACTGGAACAACGACAACACCCGGTTGCCGGCAGCCTTGCATGGCGACCTGCTGGACTTCTTCAAGCACAACCCACTGAGTCATCCGGGCGGCCTTGAAGTGTGCGGCACGCCGATCGACTTGCAGAAAGTCACGGTCGACAGCTTCAGCGTGGCCGGCATCAACGACCACATCACGCCGTGGGACGCGGTGTATCGCTCGACGCTGCTGCTGGGTGGCGAGCGACGTTTCGTCCTGTCCAACAGCGGTCATGTGCAGAGCATCCTCAACCCGCCGAGCAACCCGAAGGCCAACTTCGTCGAGAGCGCGAAACTGAGCAGCGACCCACGGGCGTGGTATTACGACGCCAAGCAAGTCGACGGCAGTTGGTGGACCCAATGGCTGAGCTGGATTCAGGAACGCTCGGGCGCGCAAAAAGAAACCCACATGGCCCTCGGCAACCAGAACTATCCACCGATGGAGGCGGCACCCGGCACTTACGTGCGTGTGCGCTGACTGACAACGAACCACGGCACACGCCTGCCGTGGCATGACCCGACCATTAAGAAGACTGGATGAAAACCCGCGACCGGATCCTCGAATGTGCCCTGCAATTGTTCAATCAGAAGGGTGAACCGAACGTTTCCACCATGGAAGTTGCCAACGAAATGGGCATCAGCCCGGGCAATCTCTACTACCACTTCCACGGCAAGGAACCGTTGATTCTCGGCTTGTTCGAGCGTTTCCAGGCCGAGCTTGCGCCACTGCTTGATCCTCCGGCCGACGTGGAGCTGGCACCGGAGGATTACTGGTTGTTCCTGCACTTGATCGTCGAGCGGCTGGCCCATTACCGGTTTCTGTTCCAGGACCTGTCAAACCTGGCCGGGCGCCTGCCGAAACTGGCCAAGGGCATCCGCAATCTGCTCAATGCACTGAAGCGCACGCTGGCTTCGTTGCTGGCGCGATTGAAGGCGCAAGGGCAGTTGGTCAGTGACACTCAAGCGCTGGGGCAGTTGGTGGAGCAGATCACCATGACGCTGCTGTTCTCACTGGACTATCAGCGGATTCTTGATCGCGAGGGTGAAGTCAGGTTGGTGGTGTATCAGATCATGATGCTGGTGGCGCCGCATTTGCTGCCGCCGATCAAAGTGGCGACCGAGCACCTGGCCCTGCAATACCTCGAAGAACACGAGTAACCCTTTCACTGGATAAACACATTTCACTGTGGGAGTGAGCCTGCTCGCGATGTCGCCGGGTCAGCCAATATCAATGTTGAATGACACACCGCAATCGCGAGCAGGCTCACTCCCACAAGGGTTCTGCGGTGTATATGAAATCGTGCACAAACAAAAACGCCCGACCTTTGCAGGCCGGGCGTTTTCTTGAGCCCTGAAAATCAGGACTGACTGGTTGGCGTCGATGGAGCTGGCGCGACAGTCGGGGTTACAGCTGGGGTCGGTGCAGCAGCGGAGTTCGACGTGCTGACCGGGGTCGCCGGTTTGGCGGCAGCCACTGCTGGTTTTGGCGCGGCAGCCTTAGGCGTGGCCGGTTTCTTCACTGCTGGCTTCTTCGCTGCGGCAGGTTTTGCCGCTGGCTTGGCTGCCGGTTTGGCTGCTGCAGTTTTGGCAGCCGGTTTTGCTGCTGGTTTGGCGGCGGCTTTGGCAGCAACCGATTTGACCGCTGTCTTGGCTGCTGCAGGTTTGGCGGCGGCAGTTTTGGTAGCGGACTTGGCGGCGGATGCGACTTTCGACGCGGCTTTGGCGACCGGTTTGGCAGCCGCTTTTACCAGTGGCTTGGCAGCGCTTTTGGCGGCTGGTTTAGCAGCAGGTTTGGCCGCTGCGGTTTTCGCCGCAACAGGTGCAACCTTGGCGCCGGTGAGTTTCTCGATCTGCTTGGTCAGGGTATCGACCTTGCTGTGCAGCGCTTTCACTTCATTGCGGCTCGGTACACCCAGGCGCGAAATGGCGCTGTTCAGGCGCTTGTCAAAAGCCCCTTCCAGCTCATCCCACTTGCCCAGTGCACGATCTTTCACGCCGCTGATGCGCGACTTGGCCGACGAAGCGGAGTCCTTGGCGGCATCGACTTTCTTGCCGACAGCGCTCTTGGTGAGCTTCTCGGCTTTCTCGCCGTCTTTAACCAATGTATCGAAGAGCTTGCTGCCGTCAGTGTCGATCTTCGAGTACACGCCTAAACCAGCAAGCCAGATTTTGCGGGAGTAGTCTTCGACTTTCCCGATCCACGAGCTGCCTTCTTTTTCGGTGTTCTTTTTACCAGCCATCCCGTTCTCCTTAAGATTTACGCGCGACGCGTTCGAGCAATGCCGTCAGCTCATCGAGCTTAGCAGAGAGTGTCTCAACGTCATGTTTAGACGGAATGCCGATACGATTCAAGGCACTTGCGACACGCGAGTCAAAAGCCTTCTCGACCTTGTCGAGTTGAACTTCGACCTTGCCTTTAAAAGTGCTCACTTCACTCTTGGCTTCTTCAATCTCTGTGTTAGCCGCTTCAAGTTTCTCGGCAACTACTTTTTTACCTTTGGTTTCAACAGTTTGACCAGCCTTGATCAACTCTTGAAAGTACTCGCTGCCCTCTTGACCGACCTTGGTGTAGGCCCCCAGGCCTGCCAGCCAGATCTTGCGGGCATAGGATTTGACGTCGCCCAGAGCAGTAGTCGAAGCGTCGATTTTTTTCTTCAAAATAACTTTGGCCATGGTGCACCTCACGCGCAGAAGGTTTGAGGAACTGCCCGCGAAAGTGTCGGGCTCAGGCACAAAGTAGGGAGAAAAATTAGAAACGGCACCCTAACAACTGACATAAAACTTTGGCTTCACACAAAACAAATGCAGGAGTGAGCCTGCTCGCGATAGCGGTCTGTCAGTCGAAATCAATGTTGACTGACAGACCGCTATCGCGAGCAGGCTCACTCCTACAGATGAAGGGATTTCAATCCGGAATCAGACCAAGGCCTTATCAAGGGCTTTTTCGATTTCCGATTTGATCATGCCGCTCATGGCCGACATCATCAGGCCCAACTCCACATCGACGCGGATCGAATCTTCGCTGACATGTACCGCGCCTTTCACACCGGAACGTTTGAGGTTCAGGGTGTCGCCGGACCATTGCGGCTCCAGGCCATATTGATCGGACAGCTTCTGCGCCAACAGATCAGCCTTCTCGCGGGCTGCTTCCTTGCCCAGGCCGTGGGCACGCTCAACACTAATACGGGCCATCGAATGACTCCTGCTTTATGGATACTTTCCTGAAGCATCTTGACCGCTGCTGCGGCAAAACGTCCCGGTGGTTGCCTATCTTACCTTCAGCCTTGCCAAGACAAAGCAGGCCACCGGGATTAGAATGTCCCGCATTCTCTTTTGGTGACAGCGATATGACTGATCAGCGCAAAGGCAGCGATGCCGAACCCACCACTCACTTCGGCTTCAAAAACGTACCGGAAAGCCAGAAAGCGGAAAAAGTCGCTGAGGTTTTCCACTCGGTAGCCGCCAAGTACGACTTGATGAACGACCTCCTGTCGGGCGGCATGCACCGTCTGTGGAAGCGTTTTGCGATCGAGCTGTCGGGTGTTCGCACCGGTAACCGCGTGCTGGACATCGCCGGCGGCACAGGCGACCTGACCAAGAAGTTCTCGCACCTCGTTGGCCCGACCGGCCAGGTGGTGTTGGCCGACATCAACGAGTCCATGCTCAAGGTCGGTCGTGACCGCCTGCTGGATCTGGGTGTGGCCGGCAATGTCGAGTTCGTTCAGGCCGACGCTGAAAAGCTGCCGTTCCCGGACAACCATTTTGACTGCGTGACCATCGCGTTCGGTCTGCGCAACGTGACCCATAAAGAAGACGCCCTGCGCTCGATGCTGCGAGTACTGAAACCGGGCGGCCGTTTGCTGGTGCTGGAATTCTCCAAGCCGACCAATGCGCTGATGTCCAAAGCCTACGACGCCTACTCGTTCGCCTTCATGCCGTTGATGGGCAAGCTGATCACCAACGACTCGGAAAGCTATCGCTACCTGGCCGAATCGATCCGCATGCACCCGAATCAGGAAACCCTGAAGTCGATGATGGTCGAGGCCGGTTTCGACCGCGTGACCTACCACAACATGACCGCAGGCATCGTCGCCCTGCACCGCGGCATCAAACCCTGATGTTGCTGGCCGGCCTGCTCGCCAGCGTTGAACTCGGTCTGAACCGGGTGCTGCGTCTCGACAGCACGGCGCTACCGCGACTGGCGCATTTGAGCGGCAGGGTGATTGCCGTCGACTGCCGCAGCCCGGCGCTGCAACTGTTCATCCTGCCCAGCGACGAAGGCCTGATGCTCGCTTCCCACTGGGAAACCGGCGCTGACTGCACGTTGCGTGCACCGGCCTCCAGCCTGTTGAAACTGGCGATGAGCAAGGAAAAGACCTCGGTGCTGCATGGCCCTGAAGTCGAGCTCGACGGTGACAGCGGCGTGCTGCTGGAGCTGGCGGCGATCCTTCAGGACCTTGAGCTGGACTGGGAGTACGAACTCTCGCGCTGGCTCGGCCCGGTCGCCACGCAACTGGTCGGAGGTCACCTGCGCAGCCGCGCACGCTGGTATCAGCAAGGTTTCGCCAGCCTGAATCAGAATCTTGGCGAATACCTGGCCGAAGAATCGCGCACCCTCGTCGGTCAGCGCGAAGCCGAAGCCCGTTTCAGTGAACTGGACCAGATCAAGCTCGATCTGGAACGTCTCGAGGCGCGTTTCGAGCGCCTTTCCCGATCCCTCGACCCAAGCGATAACGCATGAAGCTGCTTGCCGTCCGCCGTTTGTTGCGCATCCAGCGCGTTGTGATTCGCTACCGCCTCGATGACCTGCTGTTCGCCCTGCCGCTGCCCTGGTTTCTCCTGGCGCTGCGCTACGCCTTGCCGTGGCGCTGGTTCCCGCGCAAGACGCTGGACCTGAGCCGTGGTGCGCGATTGCGCCTGGCGTTGCAGGACCTTGGGCCGATTTTCATCAAGTTCGGGCAGATCCTTTCGACGCGCCGCGACCTGTTGCCCGAAGACATCGCCGATGAGTTGATGAAGCTGCAGGACCGTGTGCCGCCGTTCGACTCGCAAGTGTCGGTCAACCTGATCGAAGAGCAGCTCGGCAAAAAGATCAGTGAAGTGTTCAGCCGTTTCGACGTCGAACCGCTGGCCTCAGCCTCGGTGGCGCAGGTGCATGCCGCGCAACTGAAGACCGGCGAAGAAGTGGTGGTCAAGGTGATACGCCCGGGCCTGAAACCGATCATTGCCCAGGACCTGGCGTGGCTGTTCATCCTCGCCCGCGCCGCCGAAAAACTCTCGGCCGATGCACGTTTGCTGCACCCGGTGGACGTGGTCCAGGACTACGAAAAAACCATCTACGACGAACTCGACCTACTGCGCGAAGCGGCCAATGCCAGCCAGTTGAAGCGCAACTTCGAAGGCTCGCCGCTGCTGTATGTGCCACAAGTCTATTGGGACTGGTGCCGGCCGAAAGTGCTGGTAATGGAGCGCATCTACGGGATTCAGGTCACCGACCTCGCGACCCTGGCCGACCAGCGCACCGACATGAAGATGCTCGCCGAACGGGGTGTGGAAATCTTCTTCACCCAAGTGTTCCGCGACAGTTTCTTCCACGCCGACATGCACCCGGGCAACATCTTTGTCAGCACCGTCAACCCGTGGAGCCCGCAATACATTGCGATCGACTGCGGCATCGTCGGCAGCCTGACCCCTGAAGATCAGGATTACCTGGCGCGTAACCTGTTCGCGTTCTTCAAGCGTGACTACCGTCGTGTGGCGCAATTGCACATCGATTCGGGCTGGGTACCGGCAGAAACCAAGCTCAACGAATTCGAGGCAGCGATCCGCACCGTGTGCGAGCCGATCTTCGAAAAACCGTTAAAAGATATTTCATTCGGCCAAGTGCTGATGCGCCTGTTCCAGACCGCTCGCCGCTTCAACATGGAAGTGCAGCCGCAACTCGTGTTGCTGCAAAAAACCTTGCTGAACATCGAAGGCCTCGGCCGTCAGCTGTACCCGGATCTCGATCTGTGGAACACCGCCCAGCCGTTCCTCGAACGCTGGATGCGTGAGCGCGTCAGCCCCAAAGCCTTGCTCGGCAACGTGCAGAGCCAGTTCGAACAGATTCCGCACCTGGCCAACATGGCCCGTGACCTGCTCGAACGCATGTCCCAGCCCCACGCCAACGATCCCCCGCCACCGTGGCACAAGCGCAAGGACGACTGGTTCCTGCGCCTGCTCGGCTGCGCTCACCTGGCGGGCGGCGCCATTCTGCTGGCCGGCGGGCCATTGAGCGATATGGGTCATTGGCCGGCCGGAATCATGGTGGCCGTCGGTTTGTATCTGGTCGTTCGCCGATAGCCAGCGCCCCCGCACGCTGGCACACTGTTTGAACGCTTGGGTTCTGCTCATGAAGTGTGGAACCCGCTGTCGGAGTCGAAGATGAAAAACTGGCTGGACGAGATCAAGTGGGACGCAGACGGCCTGGTGCCGGCGATTGCCCAGGATCACAAGACCGGGCGCGTCCTGATGATGGCCTGGATGAACCGCGAATCACTGGAACTGAGCGCTGCCGAGAACCGTGCCATTTACTGGTCACGTTCCCGTGGCAAGCTGTGGCGCAAGGGCGAGGAGTCCGGCCACGTGCAAACGCTGCATGAGATGCGCCTGGACTGTGACGCTGACGTGATCATCCTGATGGTCGAGCAGATCGGCGACATTGCCTGCCATACCGGTCGGCAGAGCTGCTTCTACCGCGTCTTCGAGAACGGCGACTGGAAAACCGTCGATCCCGTGCTCAAGGACCCGCACGCCATTTATTCCGCAGGACACAGCCATGAGTGACACCCTGACCCGTCTGGCCGAGGTGCTGGAAGAGCGCAAAGGCGCTGCCGCTGACAGCTCGTATGTCGCCAGCCTGTACCACAAGGGCTTGAACAAGATTCTGGAAAAAGTCGGCGAAGAGTCGGTCGAAACCATCATTGCCGCCAAGGATGCCGCCATCAGCGGCGACTGCAGCGATGTGATCTACGAGACCGCCGACCTGTGGTTCCACAGCATGGTCATGCTCGCCCAACTGGGGCAGCATCCACAGGCTGTACTCGATGAACTGGACCGTCGTTTCGGTCTGTCCGGACACGCCGAGAAAGCCTCGCGTCCGTCCGCCTGAACAACTATTAGAGAGGAGCAGCAACATGGGCATTTTTGACTGGAAACACTGGATCGTCATCCTGGTTGTTGTCGTGCTGGTGTTCGGCACCAAGAAACTGAAAAACCTCGGCACTGACGTGGGCGAGTCGATCAAGGGTTTCAAGAAAGCCATGAACGATGACGAGAAACCGGCCGATCCTACCGTGACTCCGGCGCAACCGGTTCCACCTGTTCAGCCACAGACCACGCAGTCCGTGAACCAGCCGCACACCATCGACGTGCAGGCGCAAAAAGTCGAAGAGCCGATCCGCAAAGACGTGTGAGCACTGACTAATGTTTGGTATCAGCTTCTCTGAACTGCTGCTCGTCGGCCTCGTCGCCCTGCTAGTGCTGGGCCCCGAGCGCCTGCCGGGCGCTGCGCGCACCGCCGGCCTGTGGGTCGGTCGTCTGAAGCGCAGCTTCAACGCGATCAAACAGGAAGTTGAACGTGAAATCGGTGCCGACGAGATTCGTCGGCAACTGCACAACGAGCACATCCTGTCGCTGGAACAGGAGGCGCGGAAGATTTTCACGCCGACCCAGCAGGAGGCCACGCCCGTTCAGCCTGTTGAACCGATCGCGGAGCAAACGATTCATGCCGCCGCCGAGCCAGCACCTGTCGTCGCCGTAGAAGCACCTGCACCCGTTGTTGCAACGCCACCGGTTGAACCTGCCACGCCTGCGGCTGCGCCTGTTGCGCCGGCCCCTCATGACCCAACACTGGCGCCGCGAGCCCCATGAGCGATCTTCCTGAAAACGACCAGCACATGCCGCTGGTTTCGCACCTCACCGAGTTGCGTACCCGCCTGCTGCGTTGCGTAGCGGCGATCTTCATCATCTTCGCCGGGTTGTTCGCCTTCACCCAGCAGATCTATACCTTCGTTTCGACGCCGCTGCGCCAGTATTTGCCCGTGGGCGCAACGATGATCGCCACTGACGTGTCGTCGCCGTTCCTGACGCCATTGAAGCTGACCATGATGGTCTCGCTGTTCCTGGCAATCCCGGTGATCCTGCATCAGATCTGGGGCTTCATCGCGCCGGGGCTGTACAAGCATGAGAAGCGCATCGCCGTGCCGTTGCTGGTGTCCAGCATCATGCTGTTCTATGCCGGCATGGCATTCGCCTATTACCTGGTGTTCCCGCTGATCTTCAAATTCTTCGCCGCTGCCACCCCGGCCGGCGTGGAAATGATGACTGACATCAGCAGCTACCTCGACTTCGTCATGACGCTATTCTTTGCCTTCGGCGTGGCGTTCGAGATCCCGGTGGCTGTGGTGCTGCTGGTATGGATCGGCGTGGTCGACGTCAAATACCTGAAGAAAATCCGCCCCTACGTGATCATCGGCTGCTTCGTGGTCGGCATGATCCTGACACCACCGGACATCTTCTCGCAGACGCTGTTGGCTGTACCGATGTGGCTGTTGTTCGAGATCGGCATCCTGTTCGGCGGTCTGATCAGCAAGCGCAGCGATCATCCAGACGATCAGCCGGACAACCAGCCGGCAGACGATCACAACGACCAGCCGCCAGCGACCCAGCCGTGAACCTGCTGCTCCTCGAAGAGGCCGATTTCATTGCGGCCGACCGGGTGATCCTGCGTGATCGCCGGTTGACGCACATGCAGGAAGTCCACCGCTGTGAAGTGGGTGACAGCATGCGCGTCGGGCGTATCGGCGGCCTGATGGGTGCAGCCGAAGTGCTGCGCCTGGACGCTGATGAAGCAGAATTGCGCGTCACCCTTGACCAGCCGCCGCCGACCAAGCTGCCCCTGACACTGATATTGGCCCTGCCACGGCCGAAAATGCTGCGCAGGGTGTTTCAGACCGTGGCGGCCATGGGTGTGCCACGAATCATCCTGGTGAACAGCTATCGCGTCGAGAAGAGCTTCTGGCAGACGCCGTTTCTGGAACCTGAAGCGATTCGCGAGCAATTGATCCTCGGCCTGGAACAGGCCCGGGACAGCGTGCTGCCGGAAATCGTCATCGAGAAGCGCTTCAAGCCGTTCGTCGAAGATCGGCTGCCGGCCATTTCTCAAGGCACCCTCGGCCTGGTGGGTCACCCGGGCAATTACCCGCCCTGCCCTCGCGGCCTGAATGAACCGGTGACCCTGGCCATCGGCCCCGAAGGTGGCTGGATCCCTTACGAAATCGACCTGCTGGCCAAGTCTGGCCTGCAACCGGTACAACTCGGCGAGCGCATCCTGCGCGTCGAAACCGCCGTCACCGCCCTGCTCGCCCGCCTCTTTTAAGATCAAGCACGGTCACTGTGGCGAGGGAGCTTGCTCCCGTTTGGGCGCGCCGCGGCCTCCGCTTTTTTCCTGCAAAACCGTATCAACCTGATTTGCGACTGCTTCGCAGCCGGACGGGAGCAAGCTCCCTCGCCACAGGGATTTACTCGACCTGAATACCGCGCTGTACCTACAGATTCCCGGCCGCCGGCCGATACAGCTCCCATAAAACCAATTTGTAGTCCGAGGGAGTAGCAGCATGTACCGTTGGCTAACCGAGAGTCTGGGAAACGTAAGCGTCAATCGCAAACTGGGGATCGGTTTCGGTCTGGTGCTGCTGCTGACGCTGCTGATCACCTTCACTGCCTGGACCGGCCTGACGGGCGTGATGAGCCGGGGCGACAAGCTGGGGTTCATTGCCAGCCTCAACGACCAGACCAAAGACCTGCGCCTGGCCCGTCTGGACTACGAAATGCGCCGAGGCGAACAAGGCCCGGGCGCCGTCAACGATCTGTTGAGCCAACTCGACACGGGCCTGCAAACCGCACGCAAATTGATCGAACAGCCTGCTGATGCGGCGATGATCGACCAGCAACTGGCCGCCGTCAGCCAGTACAAGCAAGCCTTCATCGCGATGACCCAGGCCGGCGCCAACCGCGAAGACGCCCGCAGCAAACTGGGCGCGACCGCCGATAACGCCGTGGCCCGCGTCGCTGAAGTCGAAAAGTCCATGCTGCAAGGCGACAGCGTCGCCGACTTCAACAGCGTGATCGACCTGAGCAAACTGATTCAGCAGGCACGCTTCCAGGTGCGCGGCTACACCTACAGCGGCAAGACCGAGGCCGAGCAACCTGCACTGGACGCCATCGACAACGCTCTGAAGAACCTCGAAAGCCTGCCCTCCAAACTGCCGGAACAGCACATTGCCAACCTGCAGCAGGCCAGCGATTCGCTCAAGGCCTATCGCGCCGCCGTCAGCCAGTTCCGCGACTCGCAAGTGGCCAGCGCCGCCGCCCTCAAGCGTATGGCCGCGCAAGGCGATATCTTGCTCGACGTCAGTAAAAAACTCACCGTGTCACAAACCATCGTCCGCGACAGCGACGCCGCACACGCCAAAAACCTGCTGCTGATGGCCACCGTTCTGGCCCTGGCGTTTGGCTTGCTGGCGGCATGGGCGATCACTCGCCAGATCGTGGTTCCGCTGAACCAGACCCTCAAAGTCGCCGAACGCGTGGCGGCTGGCGACCTGACGCAAAACCTTGTTTCTGAACGTCGCGACGAATTGGGCCAGCTCCAGCGTGCCATGCAGAACATGACTCTGGGCCTGCGCGAACTGATCGGCGGTATCAGCGATGGCGTAACGCAAATCGCCAGCGCCGCCGAAGAACTGTCCGCCGTCACCGAACAGACCAGCGCCGGGGTCAACAGCCAGAAGGTCGAGACCGATCAGGTGGCCACGGCAATGAACGAAATGACGGCCACCGTGCAGGAAGTCGCGCGAAACGCCGAAGAAGCCTCCGAAGCTGCCGTCGCCGCCGATCAGCAGGCCCGCGAAGGTGACAAAGTGGTCGGAGAGGCCATCGCTCAGATCGAGCGCCTGGCCCTTGAGGTCGGCAATTCCACAGCGGCCATGGGTGATCTGAAACGCGAGAGCGACAAGATCGGCAGCGTGCTGGACGTGATCAAGTCCGTGGCCCAACAAACCAACCTTTTGGCCCTCAACGCCGCGATTGAAGCCGCCCGTGCCGGTGAGGCCGGACGTGGTTTCGCGGTGGTCGCCGACGAGGTGCGTAGCCTGGCCCAGCGCACTCAGAAGTCCACCGAGGAAATCGAAGAGCTGATCGTCGGCCTGCAAACCGGCACCCAGCAAGTGGCGACCATCATGGACAACAGCCGCAGCCTGACCGACAGCAGCGTCGAACTGACCCGCCGCGCCGGTAGCTCGCTGGAAAGCATCACCCGCACGGTGTCGGCGATTCAGTCGATGAACCAGCAGATTGCCGCCGCTGCCGAGCAGCAAACCGCAGTGGCCGAGGAGATCAACCGGAGCGTGCTGAACGTGCGCGATGTGTCCGAGCAGACCTCGGCAGCCAGTGAAGAGACCGCGGCGTCCAGCGTCGAGCTGGCGCGCCTGGGGACGCATCTGCAGATGCTGGTGGGCAGGTTCAAGGTTTGAAACCGAGGTGATGCCTTCGCGGACAAGCCTCGCGCCTACAGGACTTTGCGTATCGCTCGATTGAGCCACGACACAATACTGTAGGAGCGAGGCTTGCCCGCGAAGGCGTCACGACAGGCGCTCAAGCTACAAAACCTGACGCAAGAAGGCCTGCGCCCGCGGATCCTTCGGCGCATCGAAGAACTCGGCCGGCAAGGCATCTTCCAGCAATTTGCCGTGATCGAAGAACAGCACTCGATCCGCGACTTCCCGTGCAAAGCCCATCTCGTGGGTGACGCAGACCATGGTCATGCCTCCGTTTGCACAAGGGTTTAAGCAGGAATTGTTGCTCTAACGCTGATCGTTCACACGCTCTGTGTGGGAACGATCATCAGCGCAAAAAAACCCCGCTTTCGCGGGGTTTCTCGTCAGGCCAACTGAGGCTGCGCACTCAGTGGTTTGAGCGGTAGCAGCGGCGCATGGGGATCGGCTTTCACCGATTTGCGCCAGGCCGCCAGCCACTCGGGATGGCCTTCATTCCAGATCTGCTCATGCAAGCGAGCCAATGCCACCGGGTCGCTCAGCAATTGCACACGCTCATTGTTGTTCAGGCCGTCAGGCCCGACTTTTAATGCGTGACGCACCCGCTCGATGCGCAACCATTCGATCGGCTCGGCCTGACCGTGACGCGAGGTCGCCAGCGAGCACGCCAAGGCGTTCTGCTGTGGATCGACCACCGCACGGATGAAACCGTCGTTCAGTGCATGCCAACGGTTTTCGTGGGTGTACTGATCGGTTGCCAGCAACGCCTGCGGCGGATTGTATTCCTCAGGGATCAGGAACAGGCTTTCGTCACGGGACTTGAGGCCCAGGCCGACACGACTGGAAATCACCGATACCGGGATCGACAGCATCAACGAACCGACGATCGGCACCAGCCACCACAGGAAGCTCGGGTTCAGCCAGACCACCAGCAGGGCCCAGAAGAAGCCCAGCAAGGTTTGCGGACCGTGGCGCTTGACCGCTTCGCTCCATGGCGTGGAGTCGTCGTCACGTTGTGGCGAATTCCAGGTCGCGGCCCAGCCGAGGAACGCGGCGAGGACGAAACGGGTGTGGAAAATCATCCGCACCGGCGCCAGCAGCATGGAGAACAGCATCTCCAGCAGCATCGACAAGGTCACCTTGAACTTGCCACCGAACTCTTTCGCGCCCTTGGCCCAGATCAGGATGATGCTCAACAGCTTCGGCAGGAACAACAGCACAATCGTCGTCGAGAACAGCGCAATTGCTTTGTCCGGGTGCCATTGTGGCCACAGCGGATAGAGCTGACGCGGCTCAAGGAAGTACTGCGGTTCCATCAAGGTGTTGACCGCCAGCAGCGCCGTCGACAACACCAGGAAGAAGAACCATAACGGCGCCGACAGGTAAGACATCACACCGGTCAGGAACACCGCACGGTGCACCGGGTGCATGCCCTTGACCAGGAACAGGCGGAAGTTCATCAGGTTACCGTGGCACCAGCGACGGTCACGCTTGAGTTCGTCCAGCAGGTTCGGCGGCAGTTCTTCGTAGCTGCCCGGCAAATCGTAGGCAATCCACACGCCCCAGCCGGCACGGCGCATCAGCGCAGCTTCGACGAAGTCGTGGGACAGAATCGCACCGGCAAAAGCACCTTTACCCGGCAACGGCGCCAAGGCGCAGTGCTCGATGAACGGCTTCATGCGGATGATCGCGTTGTGGCCCCAGTAGTGGGATTCACCCAACTGCCAGAAGTGCAGGCCGGCGGTGAACAACGGACCGTACACGCGGGTAGCAAACTGCTGCATACGCGCATAAAGGGTGTCCATGCCCGACGCACGCGGCGCGGTCTGGATGATCCCGGCGTCCGGCGTGGCTTCCATCAAGCGCACCAGGCTGGTCAGGCAGTCACCGCTCATCACGGAGTCCGCGTCGAGCACGACCATGTACTTGTAGTCGCCGCCCCAGCGACGGCAGAAGTCGTCGAGGTTGCCGCTTTTACGTTTCACACGACGGCGACGACGGCGATAGAAAATCTTGCCGAAACCCTTGGCTTCACGGCAGACGTCCAGCCAGGCTTGCTGCTCGGCCACGCAGATGTCCGCGTCATTACTGTCACTGAGGACGAAGAAGTCGAAACGATCCAGGTCACCCGTGGCTGCAACCGACTCGAAGGTCGCACGCAAACCGGCAAACACCCGTGGCACGTCTTCGTTGCAGATCGGCATCACCAGTGCAGTGCGCGCGTCCTTGGCAATTGGCTCGTTGCCAGCACTTTTACCGGAGATCCGGTATTTGTCGTGGCCAGTGAGCAATTCGAGGAAGCCCATCAGCGCCGTCCAGAAACCGGCCGAGACCCAGCAGAACAGAATCCCGAACAGAATCAGGATGCTGGTTTGCAGCGCATACGGCAGCACTTGCGTGACGGTTTTCAGGATCGGCTGGTGCAGAACCTCGTTCAGGTCGACGAACGACCAGCCCTGGTACGGCATGATGCCTTTCATGTACCAGCCGGCGACAATGGTCTGGCCAAGCATCAGGACCAGCAGAATGTAACGGCGGATCGAACCGACGGTGCGCCAGCGAGCCGCCGGCAGCACATTCTCGTCTTTCGGCGGGGCCGGGGGATTGGTGCGACCGGTCAGACGCCGCCAGCCACGCACCAGAATGTTGGTGCGCCACGGCTCCGGCACGACTTTGGTCCGACGGATCGGCGGGGTGGCCTTGAGGCAAACCCGACCACTGGCGTCGACCGCCAGCATTTCCGCTTCTTCCAGTTCTTCAGCAGTGCTCAGGGTCAGGCGACGGCCCACCGAGGCTTGGGCAGCCTCGGTCGGAGCGTCGAACGTCGAAGACGACAGACGTTGGTGCAATTCGCTGAAGGACTGGCAGCCCGCGAGTTCCGCGCGCTGCTGGTCGGTCATCGGTAGATGCGCCAGATACTCGGCAAGAGTCTCTGGCTGTAGTTGAGAATTACTCATCGGCAGGCAACTGGTAGCTCCAGGTCTCGGTCAGGACTTCTTCCGTCGCTGCCGATTCCGGTGTGGCTGGGGCCGCGTCCGCAGCAACAGGCTGCTTGGCGTCTTTGTTGTCCTTGTCCTTTTCCTTGGTATCGGCAACTGGCTTCGCGTCGGCCTGCTTGGCTTCGGCTTGCTTGGCGTCCTTGGCTTCCTTGTCCGCCTTCTCTTGTTGCTTGGCGGCCACTTTATCGGCCTTGGCAACCGAAGAGTTGGAGACTGGCAGCGAGTTCTTGGCGAGGTCGCCTGGCACGATGTTCTCAACCAGTGCCGCACGCATCTCGGTAGGCTTGCCCGGATCCTTGATTTTCATCCGCAGGGTCAGGCGCCAGCCCTTGGTTTCAGGGTTGTAGCGCACGCTGTTTTCGACCAGCTCGGCATTGTCGCCCACGCTGACCTGGCTGCGAACGTCCGCGGTTTCCGGCAGCGCTGCCAGGGACGGACCTTCGAAGTCCACCAGATAGGCAACGCTGCCATCCGGCTGACGGATCAGGTTGGACTGTTTCACGTCACCCGTGGAACGCAGGGTCTGTTGGACCCAGGCGCTGTCCGGTGCGTGAAGGGCTGCTTCGTCGATGGTCCAGTGCATGCGATAGGCGACGTCCAGCGGCTGACCAGGCTCAGGCAGTTTTTCCGGGCTCCAGAACGCAACGATATTGTCGTTGGTTTCGTCGGCAGTCGGAATCTCTACCAGATCGACGGAACCCTTGCCCCAATCGCCTTTTGGTTCGATCCAGGCACTTGGGCGCTTGTCGTAGCGGTCGTCGAGGTCTTCATAGTGGCTGAAGTCGCGGCCACGTTGCAGCAAGCCGAAACCACGCGGGTTTTCGATCGAGTAGTTGCTCACGGCCAAGTGTTTTGGATTATTCAGTGGACGCCAGATCCATTCGCCGTTGCCGGCATGAATCGACAGACCGCTGGAATCGTGCAGTTCACGACGGTAGTTCAGCACTTTCGACGGCTGGTTGGCGCCGAACAGGAACATGCTGGTCAGCGGCGCAACGCCAAGCTTGGTGACCTTGTCACGCAGGAACATGCGGGCCTTGACGTCGACAATGGTGTCGCTGCCAGGACGCAGGGTCAGACGATAAGCACCGGTGGCGCGTGGCGAATCCAGCAGCGCGAAGATCACCAGGTGTTTGTCACCCGGTTTTGGCCGTTGAATCCAGAATTCGGTGAAGCGCGGGAATTCTTCGCCGGACGGCAATGCGGTATCGATGGCCATGCCGCGAGCGGACAAGCCATAGGTGTGACCCTTGCCGACAACGCGGAAGTAGCTCGCGCCGAGCATGGTCATGATTTCGTCTTGCTTGTCGGCCTTGTTGATCGGGTAAAGCACACGGAAACCGGCATAACCCAGTTGTTCGGTAGCTTTAGGATCGAACTTCACATCGCCGAAATCGAAACGAGTTGGGTCGTATTTGATCTCTTCGACGGTGTTGGCCGTGATTTCGTTGATTTTCACCGGCGTGTCGAAGTGCATGCCCTGGTGATAGAACGAAAGCTTGAACGGGGTTTTCTGATCGGCCCACTCGGCTTTTTCAGTGCGGAAACGAATTTTTTGATAGTCCGCGAATTTCATTTCGCGGAATTCGTTCGGCAGGTTACTGCGCGGGGCTTCGTATTTTTGTCCGGCCAGCTCTTTCGCCTTGACCGATACATCCTCCAGATTGAATGCCCAAATCTGGCCGGCGCTGAGCAAGCAGAGCAGTGCAGAGCCCGCTACCAGAGCGCTTCGGAACCGTTTGGCAGTCAATTTTGGTGCATTACAGGGAGTAACAATCACGAGCAACCCTCGCCGAAAACAGATCAAAAAACCAACGGCCAGCTATCTATATGCCAGGTTGGCGAGCATTGTTCCGACTCCTATGGGGCTAAATGATTCCCCAACAGGTCTCGGACAAGTCTCTACCTAAGTCAAAATGGACCAACGAACGCTGATCCCCGTAGCGCGCGATTATCTAGTAGGCCGCGTTACAACGCATCAGGGGTAACAAAGTATTTATCGCGAAAAACCCCTGTTTTCAGTCGAAAAGCCCTGAAAAACATGTTTCAAGTGCTTTCACGTCTGTAACAGGAAGGTGACCGGGCCATCGTTGACCAGGTGCACCTGCATGTCCGCGCCGAATCTACCTGATGCCACAGTGCCATGCACCTGTTTCGCTTTGCTTAATAAATAGTCGAAAAGCTCCTCGCCCAGGGCAGGAGGGGCAGCGGTCGAAAAACTCGGGCGCAACCCGCTCTTGGTGTCTGCGGCCAGGGTGAACTGCGAGACCAGCAGCAACCCGCCGCCAACATCCGCCAAAGACAGATTCATCTTGCCCTCGGCGTCACTGAATACTCGATAGTTAAGCAGTTTATGCAGAAGTTTGTCGGCGCTGGCACGAGTATCCTCGGGCTCTACCGCCACCAGCACCAACAACCCCTGATCGACCGCCCCCACCACTTCCCCCGCTACCTCGACTCGCGCGCCATGCACGCGTTGCAGCAGGCCTTTCATGCTTCTTCGGGCGGCAGGTCGAGCAGGCGGCGAGCCATCTGCCCGGCGGCACGCACCAGTGCATCGGTGATGCCCGGCTCGGACGCGGCGTGGCCGGCGTCGCGGATCACCTGGAGTTCACTGTTCGGCCAGGCCTGATGCAGTTCCCAGGCGTTGTCCAGTGGGCAGATCACGTCATAACGACCGTGGACGATCACGCCAGGCAAATGGGCGATCTTGCCCATGTCGCGAATCAGCTGGTTCGGCTCGAGGAAGGCATTGTTGGTGAAGTAGTGACATTCGATACGTGCGATGGACAATGCGCGCTGCGGCTCGGAGAAGCGATCAACCACCAGCGGATTCGGACGCAAGGTCGCGGTCCGGCCTTCCCAGGTGGACCAGGCCTTGGCCGCATGCATCTGGGCGATCTGATCGTTGCCGGTCAGGCGCTTGTGGAAAGCGCTGAGCAAGTCGCCGCGCTCATCCAATGGAATCGGCGCGACATAGTCCTGCCAGTAATCGGGGAACAGACGGCTGGCGCCACACTGGTAGAACCACTCGATTTCCTGCGGCCGGCAGAGAAAAATCCCGCGCAGGATCAGACCGTGTACACGCTCCGGGTGGGTTTGCGCGTAGGCCAGCGCCAGGGTCGAGCCCCAAGAGCCGCCAAACAGCACCCATTTTTCGATGCCCAGGTGTTTGCGAATGCGCTCAAGGTCGGCGACCAGATCCCAGGTGGTGTTGTTTTCAAGACTGGCGTGGGGCGTGGAACGCCCGCAACCGCGCTGGTCGAAGGTCACGATGCGGTACATGTTCGGATCGAAGTACCGTCGACTCTGGGCATCACACCCGGCACCGGGGCCGCCGTGGATGAACACCACCGGCAAACCTTCCGGTGAACCGCTTTCGTCGACATACAGGGTGTGAGTTTCATCGACGGCCAGATCGTGCCGGGCGTGGGGTTTGATCTGCGGGTACAAAGTCTGCATTGCGCGCTCCGTAAGGGGTCGAGGTCATCCCTGGGGGGACTTCTATTATTCTGCCGTCCGGCATCATAAACCCGAATTACGCCAATGAGCATGCCCCTTGCAGCGTCATAACCTGTCAGCCAAAAACCCGAGCAGCGTTTCATACAGCAAGTCGACCTCGGCGACCTGGCCCCGGGCCCGCAAACAGCCATGAACCAGCCCTTTTCCATAGTAAAGCGTGGTGGGCACACCCGCGGCCTGGAGATGCTCGGCATAGAGCACGCCGTCATCGCGCAGCGGATCGAATTGCGCCACGGCAATCAATGCCGGCGGCAGCCCGCCAAAGTCTTCGACGAGCAACGGCATGGCATAGGCGCCCGGCTGTCGGGTGCCGCGCAGGTACAAGGCGTGATAACAATCCACATCGCTGCTGGCGAGCAATGGCGCGTCGATGCATTCGCTACGCGACGGCAACGAGCGATCGCCGCCCAGTCCCGGATAGATCAAAACCTGCGCCGCCGGGACCGGCTCGCCCGCATCCCGCAGCGCCAGACACAACGCAGCAGCCAGATTGCCACCGGCACTGTCCCCCGCCACCAGCGTTCGTCCGGGATCAAGCCGAAAAGGTCCGCTTCGCAGCGCGCGCCAGACTCCCAGGCAATCATTGAACGCCGCCGGAAAAGGATGTTCCGGCGCCAATCGGTAATCGACCGCGATCACCAGTGCGCCGAGTGTCGACGCCAGTTCGGCGCAGATGAAATCGTGGGATTCCAGATCCCCTACCACCCAACCACCGCCATGCAGATACACGATGCACGGTCCACCGCCGGTCGGAGGTGAAACCGGCGGCTGATAAGACCGCACCGGCACGCCGGCCAACTCGAAATCGACCACGTAGAGCCCGGCGGGACGTGGCGGAGTGAACGCCCGGCACATCGCGCTGTAGGCCTGGCGCAAACCGTCGAGGCTGCTGTCGGTGCTGTTGAAGCTGACAGTTTTTTCGACGAACGCCGTCATCTGTTCAGATAAGGGATAAGAGGCCATAAGTCTGGTGCCAGTTAGTTCAGCGATTTGGAATGGGAACCCGGTTCTGTGGCGAGGGAGCTTGCTCCCGCTGGGCTGCACCGCAGCCCCCAAACCATTCAATCGGGTTTTATCAGATACACCCGAGCAGCCGGGTTTACGACGGCTTCGCCGCCGAGCGGGAGCAAGCTCCCTCGCCACAGGACAGCACTTGCCGAAGGAAAGGTGATCAGTTTTTCAGGCTGGCTTGTACGGTGGCTAAGCCATCCTTGCCATCAAAACTGCTGACACCCACCAACCAACGCTGCAGATCCTCCGGATGATCACGCAGCCATTGCCGGGCAACGTCCTGAGGCGTCTTGCGCTCCATGATCGGCACCATCAACTGGCTTTCCTGGGCGGCGGTGAAAGTCAGGTTCTCCAGCAAACGGTTCACGTTCGGGCAACGTTCGGCATAGTCCGGGGACGTCACAGTCGAGACCGTCGCTGCGCCTTCGTTGGGGCCATAAACGTCTTCGCTGCCGGTCAGGTAGGCGATTTTCATGTTGATGTTCATGGGGTGCGGGGTCCAACCGACGAACACCACGAACTCCTTACGGTTCACCGCCCGCTGAACGGCCGCGAGCATGCCGGCCTCACCGGACTCGATCAGCTTGAAGTCTTTCAAGCCGAAGTGATTGGTCTCGATCATGGTTTTGATCGTGGTGTTGGCGCCACTGCCGGGCTCGATGCCATAGATCTTGCCGCCGAGCTTGTCTTTGAACTTGGCGATGTCGGCGAAGGTTTTCAGCCCGGCGTCCGCAACGTACTGAGGCACCGCGAGCGTTGCCTGCGCGTCGGCCAGGCTCGGCTTATCCAGGACCTTCACTTGTTTGGCATCAAGGAACGGCGCGATGTTCTTGTCCATCGCCGGTTTCCAGTAACCGAGGAAGATATCGAGGCGTTTGTCGCGGATGCCGGCAAAGATGATTTGCTGCACGGCGCTGGTTTGCTTGCTTTCGTAGCCGAGGCCGTTGAGCAATACGTCAGCCATGCCGCTGGTGGCGATCACGTCGGTCCAGTTGACCACGCCCATGCGCACGGCCTTGCAGGACGCGTCGTCACTGGCCAGGACGCTAGTGCTCAGAAGAGCGGTGCCGCAGAGGATTGAGAGACAGCGGGTGAACAAACCTTTGGTGCTTGTCATAGAGAGCGTTCTCGTGCGGCAGATTATTGTGAGGGCCGGTGTCTTCTTGCACCGTGACCAGCACATTACGCAGCGTCGAGAGGGTAAAAGCGAACTGTAGCGACCGAGATTTGCACGGTGGCGACCGTTACGCTCAGGTATCGAGACCAACCCCACTCTGTGGCGAGGGAGCTTGCTCCCGCTGGGTTGCGAAGCAGTCCCCAACCCATTCAACCGAGTGTTATCAGATACACCCGACTCGCCGGGTTTACGACGGCTTCGCCGCCGAGCGGGAGCAAGCGCCCTCGCCACAAAAGCGCGCTCCCACAGGGTTATGCGTTGTAGTGCTTTTGGCCCCAGGCCAGCAGGCCTTGCAGCAATTCCTTGAGCACAACCTGCGTCGGCGCCGCGAGGTCCGGGCGATAGCGAAACGGCTCAAACTCTTCCATGTACGTGCACTGCCCTAGCTCCAGTTGCACCGCATGGATGTTTTCGGCCGGGTTGCCGTAATGCCGGGTGATGTGGCCGCCCTTGAAGCGACCGTTCAGCACGTGGCTGTAATCGGTGTGCCTGGCGCAGATCGCTTCCAGCTGAGTGGCCAATTGTGGATCGCAACTGGCGCCGTTGAAGGTGCCGAGGTTGAAGTCCGGCAGCTTGCCGTCGAACAGGTGCGGGATGATCGAGCGGATCGAATGCGCATCGAACAGCAACGCGTAGCCGAACTCGGCTTTGAGTCGCGCCAGTTCGTTCTGCAGGGTGGTGTGATACGGCGTCCACACCTGCTCCAGATATGTTGCTCGTTCCGCCGCCGACGGTTCCATCCCTTCACGGAACAACGGAATGCCGTCGAACAGCGTCGCCGGATACAGACCGGTGGTGGCGCCGACATACAGCGGCTTGTCGTCAGACGGACGGTTCAAGTCGATGACGAAGCGCGAGTACTCGGCAGCCAATGTACTGGCGCCCAGTTCGGCAGCGAACTCATAAAGTTGGGGAATGTGCCAGTCCGTGTCCGGCAGGCTGCGCGCATCGGGGATCAACCCGGCTTCCACCGCTGGAGTCAGGCGCAGGCCGGCGTGGGGCATGCTGATCAGCAGCGGCACGCGACCTTGTTTGAAGTTCAGAACCTTATCCACAACTGCTCTCCTAAACGCTCGTTTCGACGCCGTGACGCACGACGCGTTTTTCCAGGTCACCGCCCAGCCAGTACGACAGATCGGCGGGACGATCGATTTGCCAGGCGACGAAATCCGCGACCTTGCCGGCTTCCAGCGAACCGTGAGTGTCAGCCATGCCCAGCGCGGTGGCGGCATGAATGGTCGCGCCCGCCAAGGCTTCTTCCGGGGTCATGCGGAAACAGGTGCAGGCCATGTTCAGCATCAAGCGCAACGACAGCGCCGGTGACGTGCCGGGGTTGAGGTCGCTGGCGATGGCGATTTTCACGCCGTGTTTGCGCAGGGCATCCATCGGTGGCAACTGGGTTTCACGCAGGAAGTAAAACGCACCGGGTAGCAGCACCGCGACGGTGCCGGATCTGGCCATGGCGATGGCGTCGTCTTCGGTCATGAATTCCAGGTGATCGGCCGACAGAGCGTGGTAACGCGCCGCCAGGCTCGAACCGTGCAGCGACGACAATTGCTCGGCGTGCAGCTTCACCGGCAGACCCAGTTCTTGTGCGGTGATGAACACCCGCTCGACCTGTGTCGGCGAAAAGGCCAGGTATTCACAGAACGCGTCCACCGCATCCACCAGCCCTTCGGCGGCCAGGGCCGGGAGCATTTCAGCGCAGATGTGATCGATGTAGTCGTCGGCGCGATCCGCATATTCCGGTGGCAACGCATGAGCGGCCAGGCACGTGCTGCGCACGCTGACCGGCAGTTCGGCGCCGAGACGACGGATGACTCGCAGGATCTTGCGTTCACTGGCCAGGTCGAGGCCGTAGCCGGATTTCATTTCGACCGTGGTCACGCCGTCGCGCATCAGGCTTTTCAGACGCTTGGCGGCGCTGGCGAACAGCTCATCTTCGGTCGCGGCACGGGTGGCGCGCACGGTGCTGGCGATGCCGCCACCGGCTGCTGCAATTTCCGCGTAGCTGACACCTTTCAGGCGCTGTTCGAATTCACCGCTGCGGTTACCGCCGAACACCGTGTGGGTGTGGCAGTCGATCAGGCCCGGGGTGACCCAGGCCCCTTTCAAATCATTGACCGCCGGGTACTCACCCGACGGCAGTTCACTGCGCGGGCCGACCCACTCAATGTGCGCACCGGACGTCACGATGGCCGCATCCTCGATGATCGAGTAGACGCCTTGCGCCATGGTTGCGACGTGGCAGTGTTGCCAGAGAGTTTTCATCCCGAGTTCCTCGTCTTTGATCGTTCCCACGCTCCACGTGGGAATGCCTCTAGGGACGCTCTGCGTCCAGTGACGCGGAGCGTCACGGGCGGCATTCCCACGCAGAGCGTGGGAACGATCGGTGGGTGGGGGTTAAAGGCTCGGCAAAAGCCTGGCCGACACCAGTTCATTCAGGCAACGCGTGGCCAACAGTTCAGTCGCCGCATTGATGTCCGGCGCAAAGAAGCGATCCTTCTCATAGAACGGCACTTCTTTACGCAGAATCCCACGGGCGTTTTCCAGCTTCGCCGAAGTCTTCAGACCTTCACGCAAATCCAGCCCCTGAACCGCCGCCAACCATTCCACCGCCAACACACCGCGCGTGTTTTCAGCCATTTCCCACAAGCGCTTGCCGGCAGCCGGTGCCATCGATACGTGGTCTTCCTGGTTCGCGGAAGTCGGCAGGCTGTCCACCGAATGCGGATGGGACAACGCCTTGTTCTCGCTAGCCAGTGCCGCCGCAGTCACCTGGGCGATCATGAAACCGGAGTTCACCCCGCCATTGGCTACCAGGAACGGCGGCAGTTGCGACATGTGCTTGTCCATCATCAGCGAGATGCGACGTTCGCTCAGGGAACCGATTTCAGCGATGGCCAGGGCCATGTTGTCAGCGGCCATGGCCACCGGTTCGGCGTGGAAGTTACCACCGGAGATCACATCGCCTTCAGCGGCGAAGACCAGAGGGTTATCGGAAACGGCGTTGGCTTCGACGGCCAGCACTTCGGCCGCCTGACGGAACTGAGTCAGGCAGGCGCCCATGACTTGCGGCTGGCAGCGCAGGGAGTACGGGTCCTGGACCTTTTCGCAGTTCTGATGCGAGTCGGATACTTCACTGCGCTCGCCCAGCAGATCACGGTAGGCGGCAGCGGCGTCGATCTGGCCTTTCTGGCCACGGGCGGCGTGGATGCGGGCGTCGAACGGCGAACGCGAACCCAGCACGGCTTCGACCGTCAGGGCACCAATCGCCACGGCACCGGCGAACAGATCTTCGCCTTCGAACAGACCGCGCAGCGCATAAGCGGTCGACACCTGAGTGCCGTTGAGCAGCGCCAGGCCTTCTTTCGCCGCCAGGGTCAACGGCGTCAGGCCGGCGACTTTCAGTGCTTCAGTCGCTTCCATCCACTCGCCTTTGTAGCGGGCCTTGCCTTCACCCAGCAACACCAGGGACATGTGCGCCAAAGGCGCCAAATCGCCGGACGCACCGACTGAACCTTTCAATGGAATGTGCGGGTAAACCTCGGCGTTGATCAGCGCGATCAACGCGTCAATCACGACGCGGCGAATGCCGGAGAAACCACGGCTCAGGCTGTTGACCTTGAGCACCATGACCAACCGCACCAGCGCGTCGCTGATCGGCTCGCCGACACCGGCGGCATGGGACAGCACCAGCGAGCGCTGCAGGTTTTCCAGGTCTTCGCTGGCGATGCGGGTCGAAGCCAGCAGGCCAAAACCGGTGTTGATGCCGTAGGCGGTGCGGTTCTCGGCGAGGATCTGTTCCACGCAGGCAACGCTGGCTTCGATCTGCTTTGATGCACTGTTGTCGAGGGTGATTTTGACCGGCTGCTGATAGATATCACGCAGTTGGGCAAGGCTCAGTTGGCCGGGAATCAAATTTAGCGCAGTCACTTTTATTCTCCTTTTGAGAGTCTTTTTGTTAACTAACCAGACGCTCCGGAAATGTCCGTTGTCCGTCGCTTCCCGCCTCGTGGGGGGCTGGCGCCTTGGCACGCTGGTTTGATGTAGGAATCAGTTGAGGTTCGGTAACGCCTTGTGCAGCAAAATCGGATCTTTCAACAAGCCGGCAGCGGCGGCGATGTCCGGCGCCAGCCAGCGGTCCTGGTCATAGGCCGGGACGCGTTCACGCAGCAGACGCCACGCGGCATCGGTGCCAGCGCCAAAACGCTGTTCCTTGAGAAATTCAAACGCCTGGGCCGCCAGCAGGTACTCGATGGCGAGGATCTGCGTGCAGTTTTCCAAGGCACGATGCAGCTTCAGCGCCGCGTTGGTGCCCATGCTCAAGTGGTCTTCCTGCAAGCCCGAGGTGACGTAGTTGTCGAGCACGGCCGGTTGCGCCAATTGGCGATTTTCCGCGCACAGCGACGCGGCGACGTACTGGACAATCATCATCCCGGAGTTCACCCCGGGGTTGGCCACCAAAAACGCTGGCAGGCCACTGACGTGCGGGTTGATCAGGCGGTCCAGGCGACGCTCGGCGATGGAGCCGATTTCGGCCATGGCGATGGCCAGCAAGTCCGCCGCCAGCGCGACCGATTGGCCATGCGGGTTGGCCTGGGACATGACACGGAAGTTGTCTGGCGTACCCAGCAGCAACGGGTTGTCGGTACAGCCGTTGAGTTCGGTTTCGATCTGACGGATCGCGTGCGTCAGTTGATCCCGTGCAGCACCGTGGACTTGCGGGATTGAACGGATGCTCAGCGCATCCTGCGTGCGAATGCCTTTGCTCGATGCAATCACTTCACTGCCATCCAGCAACGCTCGCAGATTGATGCCGACCTGCTGCATGCCCGGATGCGGTTTGAGCGCGATGATCTCGGCATCGAACGCCGCGATCTGGCCACGCTGGGCTTCGAAGCTCATGGCGCCGATCACGTCGGCCCATTGCACCAGGCGCGTCGCATCGGCAATCGCCAGACAGCTGAGGCCGGACATGCACGGCGTGCCGTTGACCAGGCACAAGCCATCTTTGGCACCCAGCTGAACCGGTTGCAGACCTTCTTCGGCCAGGGCTTGCTGGGCGGAAACGATCTGCCCGCGATAACTGACATTGCCGACACCCAACAGCGCGATGCTGATGTGCGCCATGTGGGTCAGGTAACCGACCGAACCCTGGGACGGCACTTGCGGGGTGATGCCGCGATTGAGCAGCGCCAGGAGGGCTTCGACCACCCGGCGATGAATGCCGGATTTGCCATGGCTGTAATTGCGGATCGCCGCGCACATGATTGCACGGGTCTGCTCGTCGGCCAGCGGAGCGCCGACGCCACAAGCGTGGCTGAGCAAGGTGTTGCGCGACAACTGGCTCAGTTGTTCGTCTTTGAGCGAGACGTTGCACAACGCACCCAGGCCCGTGTTGACGCCATACGCTCGCTCGCCGCTGGCGACGATGCGCTGGACGATCGCCTGGGCATTCTCGATCCGCGCCCAGGCCTGGGCCGACAGCTCAAGCTGAGCGCCATGACGGGCGACGGCAACCACATCCTGCCAACGCAACGGGGCGTCGGCGATAACGATTTTTTCAGCCTGGGACATCTTTGACCTCTTGCGTAAAACCTGAATATTGTTGCAGCTCTACCGGCCTCTTCGCGGGCAAGCCTCGCTCCTACAGGATTCAGGTTTGCCGTCCAATGCAGGAACGACACAAAACCTGTAGGAGCGAGGCTTGCCCGCGAAGGGGTCAGCACAACCGCCGCAAACCTTTAAACCACCGCCGCCCGACGCTGGACGAACCGGTCCACATACTCATCCGCCGGCGAATGCAGGATCTCTCTCGGCGTGCCCACCTGAATCAGGCGGCCGTCCTTGAGGATCGCGATGCGGTTACCTATGCGCACGGCCTCATCGAGGTCGTGGGTGATAAAGACGATCGTCTTGTGCAGGGTCTTTTGCAGTTCCAGCAACTGGTCCTGCATCTCCGCGCGGATCAACGGATCGAGCGCACTGAAGGCCTCGTCCATCAGGATGATGTCGGTGTCTGCCGCCAGGGCGCGGGCCAGGCCCACACGCTGACGCATGCCGCCCGAGAGCTGGTGCGGGTATTTGTTTTCGTAGCCTTTCAGGCCCACGGTATTGATCCAGTGCAGCGCACGCTCGGCGCACATTTGCTTGCTCTCGCCACGCACTTTCAGGCCGTAGGCGACATTGTCGATCACGGTCTTGTGCGGCAGCAGGCCGAAGCTCTGGAACACCATGCTGATCTTGTGCCGGCGAAATTCGCGCAGGGCTTCCATGTCGTATTGCAGGATGTCCACGCCGTCCACCAGGATCGCGCCGCTGGTGGGGTCGATCAGGCGGTTGAAGTGGCGCACCAGGGTCGATTTGCCGGAACCCGAAAGGCCCATGATCACGAAGATTTCGCCGGTGCCGATGCTCAACGACAAGTCGTTCACGCCGACCACGCAGCCGGTTTCGGCCAGCACCTGATCCTTGGTTTTGCCCTGGCCAATCATGCCCAGCGCGTCCTTGGAGCGGTTGCCGAAAATCTTGAAGACGTTTTTGACTTCGATTTTGCTCACGGTTGCGTCGTTCATTTGCTCACCTCATGCCGTGGCCGACCATACGCCTGAGTAATGCGGTCGATGACCACTGCCAGAATCACGATCGCCAGACCGGCTTCCAGGCCACGTCCGACGTTGAGGGTCTGAATCCCCACCAACACGTCTTCACCCAAGCCACGGGCGCCAATCATCGAGGCAATCACCACCATCGACAGGGCCATCATGGTGGTCTGGTTGATCCCGGCCATGATGCTCGGCAGGGCCAGCGGCAGTTGCACGCCAAACAATTGTTGCCAGCGGTTGGCACCGAAGGCGTTGATCGCTTCCATCACTTCACCGTCCACCTGGCGGATGCCCAGGTCGGTCAGGCGGATCAGCGGTGGCGCAGCGTAGATCACGGTAGCGAAAATCGCCGGCACCTTGCCCAGGCCGAACAGCATCAGCACCGGGATCAGGTACACGAAACTCGGCATGGTCTGCATGATGTCCAGCAACGGCATCAGCACCGAACGCAGGCGATTGCTGCGTGCCGAGAGAATGCCCAGCGGGATGCCGATCAGCACCGAAATGACGGTGGCCACCATCATCAGCGCCAGGGTCTGCATTAGCTTGTCCCAGAGGCCGACCGCACCCACCAGGAACAGCAGGCCGACGATGACTGCCGTGGTCACCACTTTACGAGTCGCGTGCCAGGCAACGCCCGCCACGATGGCCAGCATCAGCCACCAGGGCGCCGCACGCAGCAACCCTTCAAGATTGACGATGGCCCACAACAGGGTGTCGGAGATATGCCGGAACACATCGCCGTAGTTGGTGACCAGCGAATCGACCCAACCGTTGACCCAGTCGGCGATGGAAAAGGTAAAGCTTTCGGGAAACATAAGAGACTCTCAATCAAGGGGTTGCGATCAAGCACCCGACTGCCGTTGCCGACAGTCGGAGAGGCCCAACCTACAAGGCCGCGTCGATTTTCTTGGCTGCGTCTTCGCTTACCCATGCGTGCCAGACTTCAGGATGTTCCTTCAAGAAGATCTTGGCCAGTTTTGGCGACTCGATCCGCTCTTTGGCCATGCGCCCGAGGTTCTGGTTGAGCAGGTCGATCGGCAGGTTGACCTTTTCCAGCACTGCCACCAGTTCCGGGGCTTGCTCGTGGAACGTCTTGGACAGGCCGACCTTGATGGTCACTTCCTTGTTCACGCCTGGTTTTTCTTCAAGCTTGACCAGGTCGACCTGGCCCATCAGCGGGGTGGGCGACCAGTAGTAGAACAGGATCGGCTCTCCACGCTTGTAGCTCGACAGCACCGCGGCATCCAGCGCCGGGCCGGTGCCCGGACGGAAGTTGGTGTAGGTGCTTTCCAGGCCATAGCTTTTCAGCATTTCGCTGTTGTCGAGTTCACAGGTCCAGCCGGCCGGGCAGTTGTAGAAACGGCCCTTGGAAGGCTCTTCCTGGTCCTTGAACACGGCGGCGTATTTACCCAGGTCGGCGATTGCTTTCAGGTCCGGGGCCTTGGGCTCCAGCTTGCGCTTGGCGTCGCCTTCGATCACGTAGCGCGGCACGTACCAGCCTTCGATTGCGCCAACGACCGGAGCGCCGACACCGACAACCTTGCCGGCCTTCTCGGCCTTGTTCCAGACTTCGCTGCGGCCAACCCACTCTTCGGCGAACACTTGAATGTCGTTGCTGCTCAGGGCGTTTTCCATGGTGATGGAGTTGCCCGGCAGGCTGTCGGTCTTACAGTCGTAGCCCTTCTCCAACACGATTTGCATCACGTCGGTCAGCAGCATGCCGCTTTCCCAGTTCAGGCCGGCGAACTTCACCGGTTTGCCCGACTCGCACCAACCGGCAGCCTGAGTGGCGCCGGCGCTGGCGAGCAGGCCCATGGACAGCAATGTGGTCAGCAGGGTCTTGTTCGATTTCATTGTAGTGACGCTCCTAATCATGAATTGGCTTACGGCAGTCAAGAGGCATCCAGCCCTGTCCACGTCCAATCAGGCCTGCGCCGCAGCGCGACCAGCCCCACTTGTTTTTTGTTGTACAACGCTGTCCTGCTCAACCGGCAGAATCAGGTGATCGGGTACCGAGCCGTGCCATTTTTTCGCACAGACGTAGTACAGGGCTGCGGGAAGCACCAGACCGATGATCCAGGAAATATCCACACCACCCAGGGCTTCCACCAGCGGACCGGTATAGAACTTGGTGGCGATGAACGGCAGTTGTACCAGCACACCGAAGACATAGATGCTGATGCCGAGTGGGTTCCAACGGCCATAGCGACCCTTCGGATCGGCCAGCGCCGGCACGTCATAACGCTCGCGAGTGATGCAGTAGTAGTCCACCAGGTTGATCGCACTCCATGGCGTAAAGAACGCCAGCAGGAACAGGATGAAGGACTTGAACGCACCGAGGAACGAGTGCTGACCTAGCAACGCGATCAGGGTGGCGGTACCGACGATGAACAGCACGAACACCAAACGTTGCAAGCGCGATACCTGCAGGTGACCACGGAAACCGCTGATGATGGTCGCAATGCACATGAAGCTGCCGTAGGAGTTCAGCGTGGAGATGGTGACCTTGCCGAACGCGATACTGAAATACAGCAGCGCAGCGGTGGCACCGGTGCCGCCCAGACCCACGATATAGGCCACTTCGTGGCCGGCGAATTGTCCGTTGGCCGAAGCGGCGGCAAACACGCCGAGGATCATCGCCACCTGTGCACCAATCACCGAACCCGCGCCAGCGGCGAAAAAGGTTTTCACCGAGGAAGTGTTGCTCGGCAGGTAGCGCGAGTAGTCAGCCACGTAAGGACCGAAGGCTATCTGCCAGGATGCCGCGAGGGACACCGCAAGCAGGAAGCTGCTCCAGCTGAAGTGGCGGATTTGCAGGAGTGCACCCACATCAGTCTGGCTCATCAGACGACTGAACAGATAAACAAAGGCAATCACGCCGATGACGCTGGCGACACGGCCGATGAAATGGATCACCCGATAACCGAGTACCGTGACCAGCACGATGACACTGGCGAAGATGAGGATACCGACGCTGTCGCTGACGCCAAACAACTGGCCCAGCGCCTGGCCGGAAAGCACGGTTCCCGTTGCGGTGAAGCCCAGGTACATCAGGCAGACCAGCACGATTGGGATGGCCGCACCATAAACGCCGAACTGTACGCGGCTGGAGATCATCTGCGGCAGGCCAAGTTTTGGCCCTTGCGCTGCATGCAACGCCATCACGCCACCGCCCAGCAGTTGACCGATCAGCAGACCGATCAGCGACCAGAACACATCACCGCCCAGCACCACGGCGAGCGCCCCGGTGACAATCGCGGTGATCTGCAGGTTGGCACCCATCCACAGGGTGAACTGGCTTAACAGACGACCGTGTCTTTCCGCTTCCGGGATGTAGTCGATCGAACGTGTCTCGATCAACGGTTTACTGCCTGCACGATCGTCATTAACAGCCATTGTTCAACCTCTGTGGATTGTTTGTCGGTGTTGGTGATCCCTGTAGGAGCGAGCAATGCGGGGCGCCGCATCGCTCGCTCCTACAGGTTTTGCATCAGGCCAAAGCCTGTTTTATTTGCCGGTAATCATTGGCAGGTTCAACCCTTGTTCCTTGGCGCAGTCGATCGCGATCTGGTAACCGGCATCGGCGTGACGCATGACACCGGTGGCCGGGTCGTTGTGCAGGACGCGAGCGATACGCTCGGCCGCTTCGTCAGTACCGTCGCAGACAATCACCATGCCCGAGTGCTGGGAGAAGCCCATGCCGACGCCGCCGCCGTGGTGCAGGGAAACCCAGGTCGCGCCGCTCGCAGTGTTGAGCAGGGCGTTGAGCAGTGGCCAGTCGGACACGGCGTCGGAGCCATCCTGCATCGATTCGGTTTCACGGTTCGGGCTGGCGACCGAACCGGAGTCCAGGTGGTCGCGACCGATCACGATCGGCGCGGACAACTCACCGCTGCGCACCATTTCGTTGAACGCCAGACCCAGCTTCGCGCGCTGTCCCAGGCCAACCCAGCAGATACGGGCCGGCAGCCCCTGGAAGCTGATGCGCTCGCGGGCCATGTCCAGCCAGTTGTGCAGGTGGGCGTCGTCCGGGATCAGTTCTTTGACCTTGGCGTCGGTCTTGTAGATGTCTTCAGCGTTACCCGACAGTGCAGCCCAACGGAATGGACCGATGCCGCGGCAGAACAGCGGACGGATGTAAGCCGGTACAAAACCCGGGAAGTCGAATGCGTTCTCGACGCCTTCTTCTTGCGCCATCTGACGGATGTTGTTGCCGTAGTCGAAGGTCGGAATGCCCATCTTCTGGAATTCGAGCATCGCTTTTACGTGCACGGCCATCGATTGCTTGGCGGCTTTGACCACGGCAGCAGGCTCGGTCTTGGCGCGAGCGCGGTACTCTTCCCAGGTCCAGCCGGCTGGCAGGTAACCGTTGAGCGGGTCGTGGGCGCTGGTCTGGTCGGTGACCATGTCCGGGCGCACGCCGCGCTTGACCAGTTCCGGCAGGATTTCTGCCGCGTTACCCAGCAGCGCGATGGAAATCGCCTTGCCTTCCTTGGTGTATTTTTCGATGCGGGCCAGGGCGTCGTCGAGGTCGGTGGCTTGTTCATCGACATAGCGGCTGTTCAGGCGGAAATCGATGCTCACCTGTTGGCATTCGATGTTCAGCGAGCAAGCACCGGCCAGGGTTGCAGCCAGAGGCTGAGCGCCACCCATGCCGCCGAGGCCTGCGGTCAGGACCCAACGACCTTTCAGGTCATCGTTGTAATGTTGGCGACCGGCTTCGACGAAGGTTTCGTAAGTGCCCTGGACGATGCCCTGGCTGCCGATGTAGATCCAGCTGCCGGCGGTCATCTGGCCGTACATGGCCAGGCCTTTGGCGTCGAGTTCGTTGAAGTGCTCCCAGCTCGCCCAGTGTGGCACCAGGTTGGAGTTGGCGATCAGCACGCGCGGAGCATTGGTGTGTGTCTTGAACACGCCGACCGGCTTGCCGGATTGCACCAGCAGGGTCTCGTCGTCATTCAGGTTGGTCAGGCTTTCGACGATCTTGTCGTAGCATTCCCAGTTACGCGCCGCACGACCGATACCACCGTAAACCACCAGTTCTTTAGGGTTCTCGGCAACTTCAGGGTCGAGGTTGTTCATCAGCATGCGCAGCGGCGCTTCGGTCAGCCAGCTCTTGGCGGTCAGCTTGTTACCGCGGGCGGCACGGATTTCAACATCACGGTATTTAGTAGGTTTCTGGGTATTGTCAGTCACGAAAAAGACTCCTCAGCGATCAATCCAAACCAACCCTGGCGGTGGGTAAGCCAGCCTGTGCGCACTGTTGCGCCACAAGCGAATCAGTGGACGTTGCGAGGAGTCTCGGTCGACTCATACGCATACGTCTTTACTTGTACATACAAGCATATGCAATCAAGCGGCCAACTTGTTGGAGGGGCCTTCAAGAAAAGTTTTAAACGGGCTGGAACGCGCCTGGATCAAGGGTTCTGGCAACGAAGAAATTTTTCGGGGGATTTTGCGAGGGGGGTGACTGCTGTTACTTGGGCGTGGTTTTGCGCCACGCTGGGGCGTTCGGTAACAAAGTGGTGCGCAGTTTCGAATCAGTTGATCGCCCCCAAGCTCTGCGTGGGAACGATCAGTGGTGGTATTGGATCAGCGTGCAGTCAGCTCGATCACACAGCACGAGCCGTTGCTGGAAACTTCCAGCAGGCCGGTGTTACCACCGAGTTGCAGGCAATCATGGCGACCGAGTTGCGAGGCGCTGTTGCCGACCTTCACGACAAGCTCGTCAGTGACACTAAATATGAGCACGGTGCCAGCCGAGCTGAAAAACTGCTGCTCACCGGCCAGCCACTGCAACCGCGCGTAGTAACGCTGGGGCGCATAAATCAGGTTGAAGTCGCGAATCGGCCCGCCCAGCAAGGTGCAGGTCACGTGGCTTTCGCCGCTGAACGCAAAAGGCTCCAACGGTAACAATGGAGGCGTGTCCTGGCCGTCAACCCGCAAGGTCATACCGTCGCCTTGCAACACGGTGATCACCCGCTCATAGCCGGCGAACGTCGAGAATCCGCCGGATTCGGCGATATCGGCAATCGACAGGCGCCAGCCGAAGCCGTCAAGCCAGGTCCCCGCATCGCGGGTGATTTCTTCGGTGCTGCCACCGCCGTTTTTCCACGGCATTCGCGGGTAATCTTTTGCGCGTAGAACCTTCGTTACATTCATTTATGAAACCGACCTTCCAGACGATGACGGGAACCAGGGTGGATCAAACGGGCGGCGGTTACCGGCTGGCGGCCGGACCAGGTGCGGCGACGAATCAGCAGGCACGGCTCGCCCTTTTCAATCTGCAGCAATTTGCACTCTGAGGCCTCGGCCAGAATCGCCTCGACCACGTGCTCGCCTTCGGTCAGCGGCGCGACCTGGTTCAGATAGGCGTAAGGCGTTTGCAGGGTGAAGTCCTGCTTGAGGTAGTCCGGCGCCACCAGCGCGTTGACGAAACGGTCTTCGATTTGCACCGGAATGTCGTTTTCGAAATGCACGATCAGCGAATGGAAAACCCGCTGGCCTTCGCGCATGTCCAGCGCCAAAGCGCGCTCGGAACCAGCGGCCTCTTCTTCGAGGGTGATCACCTTGCAGGTATGGCGATGGCCACGGGAGGCGATTTCGTCGGCGATGTTGTGCACTTCAAACAGCGCGGACTGGCTTTTCGGCTCGGCGACGAACGTGCCGACACCTTGCATGCGCACCAGCAGACCGTCGGCGGTCATCTCGCGCAGGGCGCGGTTGATGGTCATGCGGCTGAAACCGAGTTGGCTGACCAGCTCGCTTTCCGACGGAACGCGGTAGTGCGGCGGCCAGTTTCCACTGTCGATTTGCTGGGTGATCATCTGTTTGACGCGGGCGTACAAGGGCGCCGGACTGTCGCCCATGTTCGCGGCCAACGGTGACACTGGGGGCGGAGTCGGCACGGTTAATCCTTGGTCGTCTGTTAGAAGTCGCTAGCTTGCCGGAGTTTACCGAGCAGGCAAACGTCTGTATATGTATATACAAATAACACACGATGGGGTTCTGAACCATGTCCGCCTTCTTTGCCGAACGCGCGCTGCTGCCTAGTGGATGGGCCAACAATGTACGTCTTGAGGTCAGCGCCGAGGGCGTTTTGACCCATATCCAGGCCGATTCCAACGCAGATGGCGCCGAACGGCTGAGCGGTCCGCTGCTGCCGGGGATGCCGAATCTGCATTCCCACGCCTTCCAGCGGGCCATGGCCGGGCTGGCGGAAGTGGCGGGCAATCCGAATGACAGTTTCTGGACCTGGCGCGACTTGATGTATCGCCTCGTCGGAAAAATCAGCCCGGATCAACTCGGCGTCATCGCCCGCCAGCTGTACATCGAAATGCTCAAGGCCGGTTACACCTCGGTCGCGGAATTTCATTATGTGCATCACGACACCAACGGCCAGCCTTACGCTGATCCGGCCGAACTGGCGCTGCGCATCAGCCAGGCAGCCAGTTCCGCCGGTATCGGTCTGACCTTGCTTCCGGTGCTTTACAGTCATTCCGGTTTCGGCGGCCAGGCGCCGAACGACGGTCAGCGCCGCTTCATCAACAGCACCGAGAACTACCTCACGCTTCAGTCGCGTTTGCAGCCGATCCTGGCGCAGCAACCGGCGCAGTCGCTGGGCTTGTGTTTCCACTCGTTGCGCGCGGTAACGCCGCAACAGATCAGCGAAGTGCTGGCGGCCAGCGACAAGCAGTGCCCGGTGCACATTCATATCGCTGAACAGCAGAAGGAAGTCGATGACTGCCTGAGTTGGAGCGGTCGTCGTCCTCTGCAATGGCTGTACGAAAACACCGAGGTCGACCAGCGCTGGTGCCTGGTCCACGCGACCCATGCCAATCCGGAAGAAGTCACGTTGATGGCCAAGAGTCGCGCTATCGCCGGTCTGTGCCTGACCACCGAAGCCAACCTCGGCGACGGGATTTTCCCGGCGGTGGATTTCCTCGCGCAGGGTGGACGCATGGGTATCGGGTCCGACAGCCATGTGTCATTGAGCGTTGTGGAAGAGTTGCGTTGGCTGGAATACGGCCAGCGCCTGCGCGATCAGCGGCGTAATCGGCTGTATGGCGCGGATCAGCCGATGGTTGGCCGCACGCTATATGACGCTGCGCTGGATGGCGGCGCTCAGGCGCTGGGGCAGCCGATCGGTGCACTGGAAGTTGGTAAACGTGCGGATTGGCTGGTGCTGGACGGCAACGATCCGTACCTGGCAACGGCCAGCGGTGACGGGATTCTCAATCGCTGGTTGTTTGCCGGCGGCGATCGCCAGGTGCGCGATGTGCTGGTCAATGGCCAGTGGGTGGTGCGTGACGGGCGTCATGCGGCAGAAGAAGAAAGTAACCGCGCGTTTACCCAAGTCCTGCGCGACCTCCTGGGCTGACACAAACGAAATGTGGGAGCGAGCCTGCTCGCGACAGGGCGATCAAATTCAACAGAAGTGTTGACTGATACTCCGCTATCGCGAGCAGGCTAGCTCCCACATTTGTTCTTTACTAGCCGTCAGTTCGAGGTCTTGGCCATCTGCGTATCCGACGCGCGCCAGATCAGCCGCGTAGTGTCGTAGCCTTGCTGACGCGCCTTGCTCAGCAGTTCTTCACGCACTACACCGTTGACCGTCGGCGTGCGCGACAGCAGCCACAGGTACTTGCGGCTCGGGTCACCGACGATGGCGGTCTTGTAATCGTCGCTGACGTAAAGCACCCAGTATTCCCCCTTCGCCACACCTGGCAGCAAGCGCGAGAACCAGGTATCGAACTCGACCCACAACTTGTCGGTCTTGCCCGGCACTTGTGGATAAGCCGTGCCCTTGGCCTCTTCCCATTGCCAATCCGCCGTCAGGCAGCGGTTCAGCACCTGCACCTTGCCGTCAGGATTGAGCGTGTAATGGGCTTCGGATTGTGCGCAGTTGCGTTGGAAATACATTGGCAGGCGGGCCAACTCGTACCAGGTGCCCTGGTATTTCTTGAGATTGACGCTGTTGACGGTTTTCGGCGCCAACGGATCTGTGCCAGAAGTGGCGCAGCCGGCCAATACCAGGCCGGCAAAAAGGAGTATCAATAACCGCTTCATTGTTTTTCTCCCGTGGGCGCGTAGCCCCGGATTACTTCAGGCCTTGGCCGGAAAACATCAGTACTTTGTCACCGGCATACTGCACGCTGATAAAGCTGTTCTTGTCACCCCAGGTGCAACTGGACATGCCGAGCGCGCCCGAGCAATCAGTGGCTTTACCCAACAAGGCTTCAACCTCTGCCTTGGGCATGCCGGCCGACAGTTTCGAATAGTTTTCCTGATTGACCTTGCTGCATGCGGCCAACAACACGCAGAACGAGAGCAGGGCGATAGAACGCAGCGACATGGTGTAGCTCCTGGGGCGAGGGGGGAATGGCATGGCTGCCAAGCAGAAGCTTAGAAGAGAAAACCCCCATCTGGTTCCCCGACCGCCCGGCTATTTATCGGGCCGCTCGTCTGCCTTTTTTCGAAAAATCAGCAACTTTCCTGCGCCGCTGAGTATTTCATCGGTTTTCGCAAAAACACGCCTAATCTTTGGCGCTGGCCAGTCGACATAGAAGCAGCGCAAAGCCCTCGACTGTGGCAAATTGACGCCCCCTCGCTGACCAGCCCCTCCGCGGTAGTGCACTTAATGACCAGAAACATGAAATTCAGCCACAAGATCCTGCTGGCAGCCGCCCTCGTGGTCGCTGTTGCGTTTGCCTGCTTCATCCTGTTCAACGACTACCGTCAGCGCCAGACCTTGCGCAGCAGTACCGAATCCTCGATGCAGGAACTCGGCAGCCTGACCACCCGCAACATCCAGACCTGGCTGGAAAGCCGCATCCAGTTGCTGCAATCGTTGTCCCAGCAGATCACAGTGGACGGCAGCACACCCGCCAGCCTCAAACGCGCCATCGACTTGCCGGCCTACACCGGCAACTTCCAGCTGAGCTACTTCGGTGGCACTGACGGCGTGATGTTCTCGATCCCGGCGGGCAATCGTGCGGCAGACTACGATCCTCGCGCACGTGGCTGGTACAAGGCGGCCAACAGCGCGCAACAGACCATCGTCACCGAACCGTACATCGCCGCCTCGTCCGGCAAACTGGTGATCACCGTGGCCACGCCGGTGCAGCATCAGAGCCAGATGATCGGTGTCGCCGGTGCGGACATCGACCTATCGAGCGTCAGCGCAATCATCAACTCGCTGAACTTCGGCGGTCACGGCCACGCGTTCATCGTCAGCGCCGACGGCAAGATCCTGATCCACCCGGACAGCAAACTGGTGCTCAAGAGCCTCGCCGAGGCCTACCCGAACGGCGCACCAAAAGTCAGCCCGGGCATGAAAGAAGTCGAGCTCGACGGCAAGACCCAGTTCATCTCCTTTACCCACGTCAACGGTGTGCCCTCGGCCGACTGGTACGTGGCGCTGGTGCTGGACCAGGACACCGCGTTCTCGATGCTCAGCGAATTCCGTACCTCGGCGATCATTGCCATGGTCATCGCCGTAGTCATCATCATCGCGTTGCTGGGCATGTTGATCAGCTTTCTGATGCAGCCGCTGCTGACCATGGGCAGCGCCATGCATGACATCGCCGAAGGCGAAGGTGACCTGACCAAACGCCTGACCATCCACGGCCACGATGAATTCGGTGCCTTGGGCACCTCGTTCAACCGCTTCGTGGAACGTATTCACACCTCGATCCGCGAAGTGTCCTCGGCCACCGGCCAGGTCAACGAAGTCGCCTTGCGTGTGGTTGCCGCGTCGAACTCGTCAATGTTCAATTCCGATCAGCAAGCCTCGCGCACCAGCAGCGTGGCTGCAGCGATCAACGAACTGGGCGCTGCCGCCCAGGAAATCGCCCAGAACGCGGCCCTCGCCTCCCAGCATTCGAGCGATGCCCGCGCGTTGGCCGAAGAAGGTCAGCAAGTGGTGGATAAAACCATCGCGGCGATGCAGCAGCTCTCGGCGAAGATCAGCGATTCGTGCGGCAACATCGAAACGCTCAATAGCAACACCGTGAACATCGGGCAGATTCTGGAAGTGATCACCAGCATCTCGCAGCAGACCAATTTGCTGGCATTGAACGCCGCCATCGAAGCTGCCCGCGCCGGTGAAGCCGGACGTGGTTTTGCCGTGGTTGCGGACGAAGTGCGCAACCTCGCCCATCGCACTCAGGATTCGGCGCAGCAAGTGCAAAAGATGATCGAGGAACTGCAAGTCGGCGCCCGGGAAGCGGTGAGCACCATGACCGACAGCCAGCGCCAGAGCGAAAGCAGCGTCGGCATCGCCAACCAGGCCGGTGAGCGTCTAGGCAGCGTGACCCAGCGTATTGGGGAGATCGACGGGATGAACCAGTCCGTGGCGACCGCGACTGAAGAGCAGACCGCAGTGGTGGAGTCGATCAATGTCGACATTACCGAGATCAATACGTTGAACCAGGAAGGGGTGGAGAACTTGCAGTCGACGTTGCGTGCATGTGCAGACCTTGAGCAGCAGGCGGCACGGTTAAAGCAGTTGGTGGGCAGCTTCCGGATTTAAGCGGCTTTCACTGGCCCCATCGCCAGCAGGCTGGCTCCCACAGGGGATTGTGAACGACACAAACCCAATGTGGGAGCCAGCCTGCTGGCGATGGCGGCATCAGCTACAGCAGAAAACTAAAAGCGAGAACCAGGCCCCGAAAGAAACGCCAACTCTTCAGCCGTAGACTCCCTTCCCAACACCGCATTCCTGTGCGGAAACCGCCCAAACCGCGCAATCACCTTCTGGTGCTTTTCGGCGTAATTCAGGTAATCGGTAAACAAAGCCTGATCACCCTCCGGTTGTTGTTTAACCAGATCGATGTACCGCGAAACCGCCTCGTTCTGCACCGCCAGATTCTCGCAATGTTCAAACACCAGGTAGATAAACACCCGCTGAATCGGCCGCAACTGCCAATCGAAATCCGCAGCAATGCCTTGCGCCACCAGTGCCTGAGCCCTGAGATCGCCTGAAAAGGATTTGGGGGTGTCGCGAAAGATCATTCGCGGGAGCTGATCGAGCAGCAGCACCAAGGCCAGCCAACCTTCGGGGCGTTGCGCCCATTCAGTCAATCCGCCGGCCAGTGCCTGCTCGACCCAGTCCCCGAAACGCGTCTGCGCTTCGAGGTCCTGGCTGTCGCGCTTGCCGAACCATAACTTGCCCTTGTCAGCCGCTATGTCTTGGGGGGATTCGAAGGTTCCGAACCACCACTCGAGCAACGGCTGCCAGGGCGCGGTCATGGTTTATTCCTTGTGGTAAGCCGTGACGCGTTCGACTTCTTCTTTCGAACCGAGGAACACCGCAACACGCTGGTGCAAGCCCTCAGGCTTGATGTCGAGGATGCGCTGATGGCCATCGGTGGAAGCGCCGCCAGCCTGCTCAACCAGGAACGACATCGGGTTGGCTTCGTACATCAGACGCAGTTTGCCCGGCTTGGACGGCTCGCGGTTGTCGCGTGGGTACATGAACAGACCGCCACGGGTCAGGATACGGTGTACGTCGGCAACCATCGCCGCGACCCAGCGCATGTTGTAGTTCTTTTTCAGCGGGCCTTCATCGCCAGCCAGCAATTCGTCGACATAACGTTGTACCGGCGCTTCCCAGTGACGCTTGTTGGACGAGTTGATCGCAAATTCCTGCGTGGACTCAGGGATCGTGATGTCTTCATGGGTCAGCACGAAGCTGCCCATTTCACGGTCCAGGGTAAAGCCCTTCACGCCATTGCCCAGGGTCAGCACCAGCATGGTCTGTGGACCGTAAATCGCATAACCGGCGGCAACCTGCTGAGTGCCTGGCTGCAGGAAGGCCTTTTCGTTCAAAGGCTCGTTCTGGGTCAGGTATTCGTTCGGGCAACGCAGCACCGAGAAGATCGTACCGACCGGCGCGTTGATGTCGATGTTCGACGAACCATCCAGTGGGTCGAATACCAGCAGGTACGCGCCTTTCGGGTATTTGCCCGGGATCTGGTAGGCATTATCCATTTCTTCGGATGCCATGCCGGCCAGGTGACCGCCCCATTCGTTGGCTTCGAGCAGGATGTCGTTGGACATCACATCAAGCTTCTTCTGCACTTCGCCTTGGACGTTTTCAGTGCCCATGCTGCCCAGAACGCCGCCCAGGGCGCCCTTGGACACGGCGTGGCTGATTTCCTTGCAAGCACGCGCCACCACTTCGATCAGGAAACGCAGATCGGCAGGGGTGTTGTTGCTACGGGTCTGCTCAATCAAATAGCGACTCAGGGTAACGCGGGACATGGAAGGCTCCGGTGGAATTGGGGGCTAAAAACCCGCGCAGTTTAACGCGAGTCGAGGCGCATTTCCTCCTATCAGACGTGATACGCCCAATAGAGTTCATGCGCGGGGTTGAGCGTAGCCGTAAATGAACTCTATGGCGGCGAGGGAGCTTGCTCCCGTTGGGGTGCGAAGCGGCCCCCTGAAGCATTCCCCGCCATTTGTCCGAGAACATGCAGCCGCAGAAGTTACGACTGCTTCGCAGCCGAACGGGAGCAAGCTCCCTCGCCACAGGTTCAGGGTTTAACGGGGGGCTTGCGCAGCAAACTGAAGGCCATCGCTGCGAGAAACAGCACGCTCAGCAGCAACACCCCCCACAACCCGAACTTCTTCCAGTCCGTGTCCGCTGTCGTGGCCGCAGTCACCGTGGAGGAGTTGCTCACCACCGCCGCACCCTCCACCGAAGCCTTGCCCAGCGCCGCCCACTTGGCCGCGCTGTAATCCGGGATCAGCGTCGACAACGGCAGGTTCGCCGCCCTCACCGTCGCACTCCCCAGCGCCAGCGTATAAGGCCCCGCCCCACGTGCCAGGAACACCAATTGCGTCGAGCGCACAGCAAACTTCAACGTCGGCGCTTCAGCACCCAAGCCACCGCCGCGCTCATCCACGACCAGCTTCAACTGCTGCACGGTTTGCCCCGACAGCTGCAATTCGTTCTGCACCACGTCCTGGCCACTCTGGGTCAGGCGATAGAGCAAACCGCTGGTCAGCGGCTGCCACGGCAGGCTGCTTTCGCGACGACCGGACAACGTCACCGGCGCCAGGCTGTTGGGCTGACTCAGCTCGACCTGGACCCGCTCGACATTCAGCCCCATCGGCAACTGCCAGGTGTACTCTCCCGCCTTCACGCTGCTGCCCGCCAGCGGCTGCGACCAGACTAACGGCAGCGGCAGACTGCGGGGACTCGCGCTTTGCAGCTGCGCAGACGTCAGCGTCGGTGCCAATTGCGGTGAATTCCACAGCAGGCGCAGATAACGCGCCGATTGCCCCGGCAAGCCGACTTCATGCTGCTCGACCCGTTCATCGGCAAACGTCAGCCGCGCCACCTGGCCTTCGCCCCACGACTGCCAATGCTGCAAGTCGTCGCTGGCCTCGATGGTGAAACGCTGAAAGCCATCGCGCTCGCTGGTCCAGTCGAGGATCAACTGCTGCAACGGCGCCTTGATGGCGCTGGCGTCGAGCAACCAGCCGCGCAGCACTTCTTCGCCCGCCTCCAGCTGACTGGACGGTTGCACTTCGACCAACGTGCCGTTCGCGCTCGATTGCACGCGGATGCCCGGCGCGCGCTCCGTGGCGTCCGCCGAGGTGTACAGCGGGAACCATTTCACATCGGTCAGCGTGCGATTTTCCCGGGTTGACGCCGCCTCGCGAGCCAAGGCGTAGGCCTGGGCCTCACCGGCAGCGTTGAACACGCGAACATCGCTGAGGTCCGTTTGCCGCGCATTCAGTTGCACGCTCAAGGGCAATTCGAGGCGATACCAAGGCCCTTCGCCGCTCACCGACAACGGCACGTGCGTGGCAAAGTCCGCCGGTTTTTCCTGAGCGCTGGCGGACAGCGCCACACCCAACGCAACAGCGCCCAACCAGCCCAGGTTCAACTTCTGACTCAAGACGACACTCCTTCGGTTTCAGGGGCCGGCCTTTCAGCGTCGGCTCCGCCTTGGCGCGCAGCCTCGGCGCGCTTGGGCGGCAGCGGCGCGAAATAGCCCACCACCAGCAGCAACACGCCGACGCCGATAAACGACACAATCCGCGCAAGGCCGCCACGGTTACTCAGTTCGACAAAGAACAGTTTGGCCACCACCACGCCAATCAGCGCGGCGCCGATCAGCCAGACTTCACGGCGATGACGCAGATGGCCGCCGATCATCAGGCTCAGCGCCATCAGGGTCCAGACAATAGACAGCCCCGCCTGCACCAGCATCGATTCAAGCAACGCATCGAGCTCGAACGGCACACCGCCCCAATGGTGCGCGGTGCGCATCACCAGTGCGGTGAAGAACGCGAACAGCGAGACCCCGGCGATCAGTTGCGTGGCGTGCGCTATGTAATCTTTGCGAATCGCCAGTTGCGTCACGGCGCTGCGGGACCAGACGTAGACGCCGAACAGCGCAAACAGCAGACCCAACTCCAACGGATTGACCAGCGGCACATAGGGCAGCGGCTCGGCCGTGCCGTCGCTGACGGTATTCGCCAGCCAGAACCAGCCGAGCATCAGCAGCGCCAACGGTGCCGCCGCATAAAAACGGTACTCGCGTGGATACGCCGAAACAGGCCAAGGCCCATTGCGTGGCGCCGCCATCAGCACCAGATACAGACTCGGCAAAATCGCCCAACCCAACCAGCGCCAGGCGTTGTACTGCTCGGACAACAGCAGCAAACCGTAACGCAGCTCCAAGGCCAGCACACCGATCAACAGCCAGCAGCCGATCACATGAGCGGTGCTCAGGGCACGCGCCGGCAACATCGGCGCCAGACGTCGCAGGGAGATGAAATGCACGACGAACACGGCCGCCCACACCAGCCAACCGAAATTGGCTGCCGGGTGATAACGCGAGTGCCACGCGGCGAGCAGTACCAGACCGGCAGCGGGCATCAGCAAGGTGCAAAGCAGGCCCAGCGACGACCAATTCAAGCGCAGCGCCAACACCGCCCAAAGCGCCACGCTCAAGGCGGCAACCGCCAGCAACAAGGTTGCTTGCAGATTCAGCGGTGCAAAACGCAGCACTTCGCTGATCCACGCCAGCGCCCACCAGCCTGCGCCCCACACAAGCAACACTTCGGACAAACGCTGCAAGCTCAGCACATCAAACGCCGAGGCATGGTTGCCAAGTTGCAAGCGCCACGCTCCGACCATCGCGGCCAGGCCCAACACCAGCGGCGTCCAGAAACCACTGTGGGCCAGAGGTTTCAACCCTTCGCTGGCCAGCGGCCCGAGCAGGTCCGGCCCCGCGAACAGGAACGCCGCGCCGCCAATCACCTGCAACAGCAGGCCGAAGACAAAACTCACGCGCTGCTTGAGGTACAGGCTCAGCCAAATGATGAACAAGCCACTGGCCGCCCACACCGCACTCGCGGTCTGCCAGGGCAGCACGAACAGCACCGCCAGATTGATCAGCACCAGACCCGCCAGCAACACCACCGACAAGCCGCGCAGTAGCCGGACATCGCTGCGCACCATCTCATCACGCGCGGCGAGCAACATGCCGGCGATCAGCGCGAAGCCAATCAGGGAGGCGCTGAGCAAACCGCTCCAACCCGCGCTGAACACGGCGCCAGACTCACCGCTGGAACCTTGCAAGCGCAGCAGGAACAGCGCACCGCCGAGCAACTGGACAGCAAACGCGGTGAACAGGAACGTGCGCGATTGCAGGCGCAAGCCGACAAACAACGTCGCCAACCCCGCCAGCGCCCAACTGATGGCGGTGCCGTGGGTCAGGAAGAACAATGGCGCCAACAGATAGAGGAAGGTCAGGCCCAGGCAAGCCAACACCGGCCGCCCTTTGCGCTCCCATTCCGATGTCTGTTCGGGCAGGGCTTTGCGCAATTGATAGAAGCTGAACAACAACGCCACGCCGAGCATCAACGCGCCAAGCGGAGCGCCGTCGAGCAAACTGCCGTCGCCGATGCGCAATTCGCTGACAAACGCGATGGCCGAGCCCAGTTGCAGCAGCAAGGCAAACGCACGAGCCAGCGGTCGTTGCTGACGCAGGCCGAGCCAGAAAATGCCCGCGCCCTCGACCGCCCAAGCGGCAGCCGTCCAGCGCGCGTCGAGCCCCAGCGGAATCGCCAGGCTGGCGAAGATCACGCCCAGCGCCAGGCAGGTTTCCGCGAGCAGCAATGCGCGGCCGCCCATCAGGAAACGCGCCAGGCCCATGTAGATCATGCCCAAGGCCAAGGCACTGAACGCTGCGGCAAACTCCAAATGCTGAACCAGCGCGAACTGCAATCCGAAGCCCACCAGCGGCGGGCCGAACAGCATCGTGCCGTCGACGTAATCGCCCTTGCGCGCCGACCAGCGCAGCAGCGCCTCGCGGCTGTCGTCCTCGGGGGCGTCGCTCATCTCCAGCAGCTTGCGACGGGCAAACAGCAGGCCGATGGCCAGGTACATCAGGAAGAACAGCACCAGGAACGGTTCGGTGCTCCACAGCAATTCCGGTGTGTAGGAGCGCAGGCCCCAGGCGAAACCGATGCCGAAGGTGCCGACGAAACCGATCAGGTTCAGCAGTCGCCAGGCCTTGAACCAGGCGATGGCGAGGATGCCGGCGTTGAGCAAGGCGAAGTAGCTGAACAGCGCGACGTGGTTGCCGGCGCCGGTGGAAGTCAGGATCGGTGCCGCGAAGCCGCCGAGTGCAGCGGCCGCGGCCAGGCCCAACGCATCCTGGGTGATGGCGAGAATCGCCGAGAACACCGTGACCGCGACCAGCAGGCCCAGGGCGGCGCTTGGATCGAGCAGCGGGTGCAGGCGCATCGCGGCAAACACCGTCAGGTACAACACGGCGATGCCGGTGCCTTGCAGCATCAGCGCGTAATTGCTGTTGCGTGTCCTGAGCCACCAACCCAGACCAAGCAGGCCCAACGCAGCGGCCGCAACCCCGGCGTAACGCAGTTCGATCGGCACCACCATGCCTTCGGTGGCATACCGCAGCAAGAACGCCAGACCGAGGAACAACAGCACCACGCCGACCCGCAGCACGGTGTTGCCGCCGAACAGCCAGTTGCGAGCGCCGCTGATGGCCCGCTCGATGAAGCTCGGGCCACGCGGGACGGCGGGTTGTTGCGGTTCGCGGGTAACAGGCTCGGGTTTCCAGACATCGTCGGGCAGCGGACGGCTGGTTTGCGCTGCCGTTGCGCTCATCGGCTCGAGTTCGGGCGGAAGATCCCAGATCAGCTCGGGGGTTTCGACAGGAATGTCATCGAGGGTGAAGTCAGGCGACGGAGCGGCTTCGCTGGCAACCGGCTCGCTGGTTTCAGGCGTTGTGACGCCCGGCACCTCCAACAATGCCAGGCGTTGCTGCACGCCATTGAGCGCAACCTGCGCCTGCTCCAGCAGTCGACGCTGCTCGGTCGCTTCTGAATCCAGGCGGCCGATACGAATGGCCTGCCCTACTCCCAACCCGAGCAGCGCACCCAATAGCGCATCGCTGAATGACTCATCGAGTATCCAGCCCAGCACCAGCCCAATCAGCATGAACATCCATTGCATGGTCGATATCCCTAAGCGGCCCCGCTGCGGGGCGAATCCGGGTGAAGCAGTCTCTGGCTGAGTCTAGTGTGAAACCACACAAACCTGTGGGAGCGAGCCTGCTCGCGAAGGGGCCATGACATTCAGCATTGACGTTGAATGTCAGACCGCTTTCGCGAGCAGGCTCGCTCCCACAATGGATTGCCAGTGCCTGCTGCCCGGTGAAACTGGGGCTTAGTATATCGATCAGGCCCAACAACCGACGGGCCTTGCTCGCAATTATTGCTAAAAGTTACTCCAATGCCTTCCAGATATCCGTGGCGTACTCGCGAATGGTCCGGTCGGACGAGAACCAGCCCATCCGGGAAGTATTCAACACCGCCGAACGCCACCAGGCTTGCGAATCGTGCCAATGGGCTTCCACGCGCATCTGCGCGTCCCAATAGGAATCGAAATCGGCGCAGACCAGGAAGCGGTCGTAATCGATCAGCGAGTCGATCAACCCGGTGTAACGGGCCGGATCATCCGGCGAGAACACCCCGCCGCGAATCGCTTGCAGCACGTCATTCAAACGGTGTGATGCGGCAATATCCGGCGTCGCATTGAACTCATGGTTCTGCTTGCGCGCCTCAACCTGCTGGGCACTGAGACCGAAGATGAACATGTGCTCGGGGCCGATGAACTCGCACATTTCAACGTTGGCGCCATCGAGGGTGCCGATGGTCAGCGCACCGTTGAGGCCGAACTTCATGTTGCTGGTGCCCGAGGCTTCAAAGCCCGCGGTGGAAATCTGCTCCGACAAATCCGCCGCCGGAATGATGCTTTCCGCCAGGCTGACGTTGTAGTTGGGCAGGAACACCACTTTGAGCAGACCGCGCACCGTCGGGTCGTTGTTCACCACCCGGGCGATGTCGTTGGTCAACTTGATGATCAGCTTGGCCTGGTGATAACTGGCCGCCGCCTTGCCGGCGAAGATCTTCACCCGCGGCACCCAGTCGATTTCCGGCTCGGCGCGAATCGCCTGGTACAACGCCACGGTGTGCATCAGGTTGAGTAACTGGCGTTTGTATTCGTGGATCCGCTTGACCTGCACGTCGAACATGGCCGCCGGGTTGACCGCGATCCCCAGTCGTTCATGAATCAGGTACGCCAGGGCTTTTTTGCTGTGCAGCCGCTGCTCGGCGAAGGCTTTGCGGAACGCAGCTTTCTCGGCAAACGGCTCCAGTTCCTTCAGGCGTGCTTCAGCGTTGTCCAACAGGTCCGGGCCGAGGGCGTCGACCATCATCGACGTCAGCTCGGGGTTGGCCTGGTAGAGCCAGCGGCGGAAGGTGATGCCGTTGGTCTTGTTGTTGATCCGCTCCGGATAGAGTTTGTGCAGTTCGGAGAACACGGTTTTGCGCATCAGCTGCGTGTGCAGCGCGGACACGCCGTTGACGCTGTGGGATCCGAGGAACGCCAGGTTGCCCATGCGCACTCGGCGGCCGTTGTCTTCCTCGATCAGCGACACCGCGCGCAGCACGTCGAAGTCGTGAATGCCTTTGGCGCGCAGCGAATCGATGTGCTGGGCGTTGATCTGGTAAATGATCTGCATGTGCCGCGGCAGCATCCGCTCCATCAAACCGACCGGCCAGGTTTCCAGCGCTTCCGGCAACAGCGTGTGGTTGGTGTACGAGAGCGTGTCGACGGTGACCTGCCATGCGGCATCCCACGCCACGTCGTAGACGTCGACGAGCTGACGCATCAGTTCGGCCACGGCAATCGAGGGGTGCGTGTCGTTGAGCTGGATCGCCGCGTGGTCGCCCAGGGTCAGGACCGAGGTGTGCATGTTGCGATGGCGGCGCAGCAAGTCCTGCAAGGACGCGGCGACGAAGAAGTATTCCTGTCGCAGGCGCAGCTCCTGACCGGCTTCGGTGCTGTCCGCCGGGTAGAGCACGCGGGAGATGCTTTCCGCCCGGGCGACTTCGGCCACAGCGCCCAAGTGGTCACCGGCGTTGAAGCGCTCCAGGTGCAAATCTTCCATGGCGCGGGCACGCCACAGGCGCAGCGTATTGACGCTCGCCCCGCGCCAGCCGACCACCGGCGTGTCGTAGGCAATGGCCCGCACGGTTTCCGCCGGGGACCAGACTTGCTTGGACTTGCCGTTTTCATCGGTGACGGTTTCGACACTGCCGCCGAAGCCGATCGGGTACACGACTTCAGGCCGTTCAAATTCCCACGGGTTGCCGAAGTCCAGCCAGTGTTCGGTTTGCTCCTGCTGCCAGCCGTCGACGATGGCCTGGCGGAACAAGCCGTGTTCATAACGAATACCGTAGCCGTGGCCAGCGATGCCGAGGGTCGACATGCTTTCCATGAAGCACGCTGCCAGACGACCGAGGCCGCCGTTGCCCAGCGCCGCGTCGGGCTCCAGCAGGCGGATACGTTCCAGGTCGACGCCGAGTTCGGTCAGCGCTTCGCGGGCGACGTCGAGCAGGCCAAGGTTGCTCAGGCTGTCGTAGAGCAGCCGGCCGATGAGAAATTCCAGGGAGAGGTAGTAAACCCGTTTCTGACCTTTGCGGTAGATCTGCCGGGTGTGATCCATCCAGTGCTCGACCATGTGATCGCGCGCTGCCAACGCAATAGCTTCGAACCAGTCGTGGTCGAAGGCGTGATCCGGGTCTTTGCCCACCGCGTAGGTGAGTTTGGTCAAGACGGCATCGCGAAATGCGGCCACCTCTGCTTCGCGAACAAGTGGTTCTTGAGTCATCGATAGGACCTCGAGCGAGCGTGGAGTTGTTGAGCCTAGACGGTCTGACAGGCCGTTGGGACTCTGGTTCGGCAGTTTTTCCTGATAGTGCGAGATAGGGCGGCATTACATTGTCATGTGCCTGAATCAATGCAGGGGCCGTGCCGGATTAACGGTGTTATTTGAGCGAAGGAGAAAAAATCTGGCGAAAGGTTGTTCAAAAATCCACCAGTCCCGGTATGATCGCGCGCCCTGATGCACACGCTGGTAACAACCGATGATGAAGTCCAACCTGATCGCCGCCGCGGAGATCGATCGCCTCGATACCTGGGCCAAATATTCTGCACCGATGTGCGGCTCGTGTGTATCCAGCTGCTGCACGCTGCCGGTCGAGGTCAAGATCAAGGACCTGATCCGCATCGGCATCGTCGACGAGTTCGAGCGCGGCGAGCCGCCAAAGAACATTGCCAAGCGCTTGCAGAAGGAAGGGATCGTCGAGCGTTACAACCAGAAGTCCGAGATCTTCACCCTCCAGCGCATGAGCAACAACGATTGCCTGTACCTGGATCGTAAGAGCCGTCTGTGCACTATTTATGAAAAGCGCCCGGACACTTGCCGCAATCACCCGAAAATCGGGCCACGGCCGGGGTATTGCGCATACAAGCCTAAAGAAGTGGCGCGCGAGAGCAGCGCCAGCCGTAGGACGCTTGAGAAGTTCTGATCTGCAATCACGCTGCCGGATAGATCGCCTTCGCGGGCGAGCCTCGCTCCTACAAGTCATGCGCCGTTCTTGTGACGCGTGCAAAACCCGTAGGAGCGAGGCTTGCCCGCGAAGGGACCCGAACTGACACCGCACAAACCCCAGACAAACAAAAACGCCCCCGACCTTGCGGTCGGGGGCGTTTTTTTAGCAGCTAACTAAGTCGAGACTCAGTTACCGGCTTTCTTGGCAGCGCGGGTACGCTCGCTTTCGCCCAGGATCTTCTTGCGAAGACGGATGGACTTAGGAGTGACTTCGCACAATTCGTCTTCTTGAACGAATTCCAGAGCTTGTTCCAGGGTGAAACGGATAGGCGGAACCAGAGCGATGGTTTCGTCTTTACCCGAGGCACGCATGTTGTCGAGCTTCTTGCCTTTGGTTGGGTTGACGCCCAGGTCGTTGTCGCGGCTGTTGATGCCGACGATTTGACCTTCGTACACGTCTTCACCGTGACCCAGGAACAGTTTGCCGCGAGCCTGCAAGGTTTCCAGCGAGTAAGTCAGAGCCTTACCGGTAGCAACCGAAACCAGCACGCCATTTTGACGGCCGGACATGTCGCCGGACTTCATCACGTCGTAACGGTCGAAGATCGAGGTCAGGATGCCTGCACCGGAGGTCAGGGTCAGGAACTCGTTACGGAAACCGATCAGGCCACGAGCCGGGATGTTGTACTCAAGGCGCACACGGCCCTTGCCATCCGGAACCATGTTGGTCAGGTCGCCTTTACGGATACCGATCTGTTCCATGATCGAACCTTGCGATTCTTCTGGCAGGTCGATGGTCACGTTTTCGTACGGTTCGTGCTTCACGCCGTCAACCATGCGGATGATCACTTCCGGACGACCAACACCCATTTCGAAGCCTTCGCGACGCATGGTTTCGATCAGTACCGAGAGGTGCAGCTCACCACGGCCGGAGACTTTGAACTTGTCGGCGGTGTCGCCTTCTTCAACGCGCAGGGCAACGTTGTAGAGCAGTTCTTTGTCCAGACGTTCCTTGATGTTACGGGACGTCACGAACTTGCCTTCTTTACCGCAGAAAGGCGAGTCGTTTACCTGGAAGGTCATGGAAACGGTTGGTTCGTCAACGGTCAGCGGCTTCATCGCTTCGACGTTCAGTGGGTCGCACAGAGTGTCGGAGATGAACAGCTGGTCGAAGCCGCTGATGCAGACGATGTCGCCGGCAGCTGCTTCTTCAACGTCGATACGGTGCAGACCGTGGTGACCCATCAGCTTCAGGATACGACCGTTACGCTTCTTGCCGTCGGCGTCGATAGCAACAACCGGAGTGTTCGGCTTGATGCGGCCACGAGCGATACGGCCAACGCCGATAACACCCAGGAAGCTGTTGTAGTCCAGAGCGGAGATCTGCATCTGGAACGGACCTTCACGGTCGACTTTCGGCGCAGGTACGTTGTCGACGATCGACTGGTACAGCGGGGTCATGTCTTCAGCCATGTCGGTGTGTTCCAGACCGGCAATGCCGTTCAGGGCCGAGGCGTAGACGACTTTGAAGTCCAGCTGTTCTTCGGTAGCACCGAGGTTGTCGAACAGGTCGAAGATCTGGTCCAGCACCCAGTCCGGACGTGCGCCTGGACGGTCAACCTTGTTGATCACCACGATTGGACGCAGGCCGGCTTCGAAAGCCTTCTTGGTCACGAAACGGGTTTGCGGCATAGGGCCGTCTTGAGCGTCAACCAGCAGCAGAACGGAGTCAACCATCGACATTACGCGTTCAACTTCGCCGCCGAAGTCGGCGTGGCCCGGGGTGTCCACGATGTTGATGTGGTAGCCGTTCCAGTTGATGGCGGTGTTTTTCGCCAGAATGGTAATACCGCGTTCTTTCTCCTGGTCGTTGGAGTCCATCACGCGCTCGTCGTTGAGCTCGTTGCGCTCCAGGGTGCCGGATTGACGCAAGAGTTTGTCTACCAGGGTGGTCTTACCATGGTCAACGTGAGCAATGATGGCGATGTTGCGTAGATTTTCGATCACTTGTGTATCTCGATCAGAGGATTCGGTGTGCTGACAAGTCTTGGCAGCGATTAACAGTAGAGTCCGGCAAAGCCGTTACAGCTTGACGGCGGCGTCGGGGGGCCGGTGACGCAGGCCACAGGCAAACAGCCCCGGGCACTTAGCTCGGTCGATAAACGCGCACATTGGCATGCCCCTCACTGAGCAAATGGTGGGCATGCAGGCGACTCATCACGCCTTTGTCGCAATACAGCAGGTACTGGCGAGTAGGGTCCAGTTCCTTGAAACGAGCGTTCAATGCATAAAACGGCATCGTTTGTACCTCAATGCCAGCAAGGCCCAGCGGGTCGTCTTCAGCGGCATCCGGGTGACGGATGTCGATGACGATCTGACCAGCCAACGCTTCGCTGACTTCTTCGATCTGCAAGTCCTGGCCCAATTCGTCGATCACGCGATCGATCGGCACCAGTTTGGCGTTCTCGAGCGCACGCTCAAGTACTGCCATGTCGAACTGTTGTTCTTCGTACTCCACGCGCGGACGCTTGGCGTGGGTCTTGGGGTTCACCGAGATGACCCCGCAATATTCCGGCATGTGCTTGGCGAAGTCGGCAGTACCGATTTCGTTGGCCAGGTCGATGATGTCCTGCTTGTGACTGGCGATCAGCGGACGCAAGACCAGCTTGTCGGTCACGCAGTCGATCACGGACAGGTTCGGCAGTGTCTGGCTCGACACCTGGGAAATCGCCTCGCCGGTAACCAGCGCTTCGATGTCCAGCCGATCGGCAATACGGGAAGCAGCGCGCAACATCATACGCTTCAAAACTACACCCATATGACTGTTATCGACTTTCCCGAGAATTTCTCCCAGTACTTCCTCGAATGGCACACTCACAAATAACACGCGTTGGGAGCTGCCGTACTTCTTCCAGATGAAGTGCGCGACTTCCATGACGCCCAGTTCATGGGCCCGCCCGCCCAGATTAAAGAAGCAGAAATGGCTCATCAGGCCGCGGCGCATGATCTGGTACGCAGCCACCGTGGAATCGAACCCACCTGACATCAGCACAAGCGTCTGTTCCAGGGCGCCCAGCGGATAACCGCCGATGCTGTTGTGCTGGCTGTGGATCACGAACAACCGTTTGTCGCGAATTTCGATGCGGACTTCGATTTCCGGCTCTTTCAGCGAGATTCCCGCGGCGCCGCACTGACGACGCAGTTGGCTGCCGACGTATTTCTCGACGTCCATCGAACTGAATTCGTGCTTGCCGGCACGCTTGCAGCGCACCGAAAAGATCTTCCCGGCCAGCGCATCACCGAAGTGCTGCTTGCACTTGGCGACGATGTCGTCGAAGTCGCCCAGCGGGTATTCATCGACTTGCAGGAAATGCGCGATGCCCGGCATGCAGCTCAGGCGCTCGTTCATCTCCTTCAGGGCCTTGGGCTCGCTGACGCGGGTTTCCAGCTCGAGATTGTCCCACACACCGTTCACCACCACAGCCGGGTCCAGGTCGCGGAGCACGGTACGGATGTTTTTGGCCAACTGGCGGATGAAACGCATCCGTACCGGGCGGCTCTTGATGGTGATCTCGGGGAAGACTTTTACGATTAATTTCATGAAAACAGCGCGCGCAGGCCCAGCCGAAAAAGGGGGGCGCGGATTATAGCGGAAATTGCTCAAGGTTTAACCAGTTAATGTGCAGAAGGTTTTGCGCGCACCAAAACAGGTCATTTGATGATTTTAACGCTACATTGTAGGGCGAGATTTTCCGCTTACAGACGCTTTGTGCCTTTATAAGCGTGATATTGGGGCAAAAAACCCATGCTGGGGCACTGGCATGCAATTTGCTCCCTTGTGAGGCAGGTTGCCTTGGCAGAGTATTCGCGCCGGCATCACCCACATTCTAAGGGCATCCACTACTAAGCCCGAAGCCACCCGGAGGACACTATGTCGAAGTCGGTTCAACTCATCAAAGATCATGACGTCAAGTGGATTGATCTGCGCTTCACGGACACCAAAGGCACTCAGCACCACGTGACCATGCCGGCTCGCGACGCGCTGGATGAAGCTTTCTTCGAAGAAGGCAAAATGTTCGACGGTTCCTCCATCGCTGGCTGGAAAGGCATCGAAGCTTCCGACATGATCCTGATGCCGGACGACTCCACTGCCGTCCTCGACCCGTTCACCGAAGAGCCGACCCTGATCCTGGTTTGCGACGTGATCGAGCCTTCGACCATGCAAGGCTACGACCGTGACCCACGTGCGATCGCCAAGCGTGCCGAGGAATACCTGAAGTCGACCGGTATCGGCGACACCGTATTCGTAGGTCCAGAGCCAGAATTCTTCATCTTCGACGAAGTGAAGTTCAAGTCCGACATCTCCGGTTCGATGTTCAAGATCTACTCCGAACAAGGTTCGTGGATGTCCGACCAGGACGTGGAAGGCGGCAACAAAGGCCACCGTCCAGGCGTCAAAGGCGGCTACTTCCCGGTTCCGCCGTTCGACCACGACCATGAAATCCGTACCTCCATGTGCAACGCCATGGAAGAGATGGGCCTGGTTATCGAAGTTCACCACCACGAAGTGGCCACTGCCGGCCAGAACGAAATCGGTGTGAAGTTCAACACCCTGGTGGCCAAGGCTGACGAAGTTCAGACCCTGAAGTACTGCGTACACAACGTGGCTGATGCCTACGGCCGCACCGCGACCTTCATGCCTAAGCCGCTGTACGGCGATAACGGTTCGGGTATGCACGTTCACCTGTCCATCGCCAAAGATGGCAAGAACACCTTCGCTGGCGAAGGCTATGCCGGCCTGTCCGACACCGCCCTGTACTTCATCGGCGGCATCATCAAGCACGGTAAGGCCCTGAACGGCTTCACCAACCCGTCGACCAACTCCTACAAGCGTCTGGTCCCAGGTTTCGAAGCGCCGGTAATGCTGGCCTACTCGGCTCGTAACCGTTCCGCCTCGATCCGTATTCCTTACGTGTCCAGCCCTCGCGCTCGCCGTATCGAAGCCCGCTTCCCGGATCCAGCAGCCAACCCGTACCTGGGCTTCGCTGCACTGTTGATGGCTGGCCTGGACGGCATCCAGAACAAGATCCACCCTGGCGACGCAGCTGACAAAAACCTGTACGACCTGCCGCCTGAAGAGGCGAAAGAGATCCCACAAGTTTGCGGCAGCCTGAAAGAAGCCCTGGAAGAGCTGGACAAAGGTCGCGCGTTCCTGACCAAAGGCGGCGTGTTCTCCGATGACTTCATCGACGCTTACATCGCTCTGAAAAGCGAAGAAGAAATCAAAGTACGTACCTTCGTACACCCACTGGAATATGAGCTGTACTACAGCTGCTGATCCGGTAGCGCCTGCGCAAGCGGCGTGACAAAAAAGAGGCCTCCTTCGGGAGGTCTTTTTTATGCCCGCGATTCAACAAGCGCTGAAAAACCCTGTGGGAGTGAGAGCGGCTTCCCGGCGATGGCATTTTTTCATTCAATATTGATGCTGGCTGATCCACCGTTATCGCGAGCAGGCTCACTCCCACAGGGTTTTGTTGCGTTTGGGAGATCCCTGTAAATCATGCCCGGATGTTTTTGAATTGGGTCAACCGCCACCCCTGACCTATGCTGCACCCCAACGCTTTTGTTTCTGGTCGATTTTATGGGTCGTGGTTTTCTTCTGATGTGGCTGCTGATCGCCCTGCCCGCCGCAGCGCAGATCTATAAGTACACTGACGCCTCCGGCAACACCGCCTACAGCAATCAGCCACCCGATGGCGTCAAGGCGCAGCCGGTCGAGTTGCCACCGCTCAACAGCGTTGCGCCTCAGGCACCTCCCGCACCCGCTGCCGAAGCCAGCAACCGCGAGCCGCCGCGCAGCGCCTATGAGGTGCTGGAGTTGACCGGTTTACCCACCGACGAAGCCCTGCGCGCCAACAACGGCACGTTCACAGTCAGCGTCCTGATCAAACCGCGCCTGCAAGCGCCGCATCTGTTCAGGTTGTTGCTTGATGGCCAACCCTATGGGCAATCGAGCAACGTGCCGATCCTGCAACTGGTGAATATCGATCGTGGCGAACACAGCCTGGCGGTGCAGGTGATCGATGGCGAGCACATCATCCAGCAAAGCCCGACGCAGACATTTACCGTGCAACGGGTGCACAAGCGATGAGGATGTGGCTGCTGATCGCCTGCCTGATCGCGCTGCCGGTCACGGCCGAGGTGTTCACTTACGTCGACGCCCAGGGCAACCGGGTCTACACCGACCAGCCAGGCTCAGGCAACGCCAAGCGTGTGCCGCTGGCGACGAGCAATCGCATGTCTGCCAACCCCAGCGGGGCCGCGCCGGTGACCGCTGCGCAAAAAACCGAAGACAAACCCTTGTTCCACTACGACATGCTCCGCGTGCTGGTCCCGGAACCGGACGCTACGGTCCGTAGCAATGCCGGTGAGCTGATCGTCAGTGTCACCAATGAACCAGGCCTGCAACGAGGGCACCGCTACCGATTGCTGCTCGACGGCCAACCCACCGCCGAGCCCGGCGTCAGTCCGGTGTTTGCCCTGAGCAACATCGACCGCGGCCGCCACAACCTGTCCGTGGAAATCCTCGATGAACAGGGTCGCACCGTCGAACGCACGGCCAATCAACCCTTCCAGATGCTGCGCATCTCCCTCGCACAGAAGCGCAAAGTCAAACCTTGCGCTCTCACCGACTATGGCCAACGGCCGGAATGTCCGATCAAAGACAAACCCGAAGAAGAAAAAAATCCCTTCCTGCGTTTCTTCTAACGCCGTTTAGCTTTGCGCACTATATTGGTGCAATATGGTGCACCGTACCCACATCTCAACCCATTTTGGTTCGAAAGTACCCGCAAAAGCTGGCAGAACGCCACGCAAACGAGCGTCAAACGCCCGTTTCAGGCTTTAAACGCTTCTTTTCGGAGCCTTGGTTTGGTTTTTGCATTTTCCTCATATCGGCGCGTTATTCGCGCGCATGCCCTGCTCCAAAAGAGGTCCTAAATGACCATCAGTGACGCACTCCATCGTCTGCTTCTCGACAATCTGACCACCGCTACCATTTTGCTCGATGCCGAATTGCGCCTCGAGTACATGAACCCGGCGGCGGAGATGCTCCTGGCCATCAGCGGTCAGCGTAGCCATGGGCAGTTCATCAGCGAGTTGTTCACCGAATCCACCGAAGCGCTGAATTCCTTGCGCCAGGCGGTCGAGCAGGCGCACCCGTTCACCAAGCGCGAAGCGATGCTCACCGCCCTCACCGGCCAGACGCTGACCGTCGACTACGCAGTAACACCGATCCTGGCCAACGGCGCCACGATGCTGCTGCTGGAAGTCCACCCCCGTGACCGTTTGTTGCGGATCACCAAGGAAGAGGCGCAACTGTCGAAACAGGAAACCAGCAAAATGCTGGTGCGCGGTCTCGCTCACGAAATAAAGAATCCGCTGGGCGGGATTCGCGGCGCGGCGCAATTGCTCGCCCGTGAACTGCCGGAAGAGAGCCTGCGCGACTACACCAACGTGATCATTGAAGAAGCCGACCGCCTGCGCAATCTGGTCGATCGCATGCTCGGCTCCAATAAGCTGCCGTCATTGGCCATGTGCAACGTCCACGAAGTTCTGGAACGCGTTTGTCATCTGGTCGAGGCCGAAAGTCAGGGCTGCATCACTTTGGTGCGCGACTACGACCCAAGCATTCCCGACGTCTTGATCGACCGAGAACAAATGATCCAGGCCGTGTTGAACATCGTGCGCAACGCAATGCAGGCCATCAGCAGCCAGAACGAGCTGCGCCTGGGCCGAATCAGCCTGCGCACCCGCGCCATGCGCCAGTTCACCATTGGCCACGTGCGCCATCGCCTGGTGACCAAGATCGAAATCATCGACAACGGTCCTGGCATTCCCGCGGACCTGCAAGAAACCATCTTCTTTCCCATGGTCAGCGGCCGCCCGGACGGTACCGGGCTGGGCCTGGCCATTACCCAGAACATCATCAGCCAGCACCAGGGCCTGATCGAATGTGACAGCCACCCAGGCCACACCACTTTCTCGATCTTTCTGCCCCTGGAACAAGGAGCCACATCGACATGAGCCGTAGTGAAACCGTGTGGATCGTCGATGACGACCGTTCTATTCGTTGGGTCCTGGAAAAAGCCTTGCAGCAGGAAGGCATGACCACGCAAAGCTTCGACAGCGCCGATGGCGTGATGAGCCGCCTGGCGCGCCAGCAGCCGGACGTGATCATCTCCGACATCCGCATGCCGGGTGCCAGTGGCCTGGACCTGCTGGCGCGGATTCGCGAGCAACACCCACGGTTGCCAGTGATCATCATGACTGCGCACTCCGATCTGGACAGCGCTGTCGCGTCTTATCAGGGCGGCGCGTTTGAGTACCTGCCAAAACCGTTCGACGTCGACGAAGCGGTGTCGTTGGTCAAACGCGCCAACCAGCACGCCCAGGAACAGCAAGGCCTGGAAGTCCCGGTCGCCTTGACCCGCACCCCGGAAATCATCGGCGAAGCGCCGGCGATGCAGGAAGTGTTTCGCGCCATCGGGCGCTTGAGCCACTCCAACATCACCGTGCTGATCAACGGTGAATCCGGTACCGGTAAAGAATTGGTAGCCCACGCCCTGCACCGCCATAGTCCACGGGCTGCGTCGCCGTTCATCGCGTTGAACATGGCAGCGATCCCGAAAGACCTGATGGAATCCGAGTTGTTCGGCCATGAGAAAGGCGCGTTCACCGGCGCAGCCAACTTGCGTCGCGGGCGCTTTGAGCAGGCGGACGGCGGCACGCTGTTCCTCGATGAAATCGGCGACATGCCGGCCGACACCCAGACCCGTTTGCTACGCGTACTGGCCGACGGCGAGTTCTATCGCGTCGGCGGTCATACGCCGGTAAAGGTCGATGTGCGCATCATCGCGGCGACGCACCAGAACCTGGAAACCCTGGTGCACGCCGGGAAATTTCGTGAGGACTTGTTTCACCGCCTCAACGTGATCCGCATCCACATTCCACGGCTGTCGGACCGTCGCGAAGACATCCCGACCCTGGCCAAGCACTTCCTCAGCCGCGCTGCGCAAGAACTGGCGGTAGAACCGAAGCTGCTGAAAAGCGAAACCGAGGAATACCTGAAGAACCTGCCGTGGGGCGGCAACGTGCGTCAGCTGGAGAACACCTGCCGCTGGATCACGGTGATGGCTTCGGGTCGCGAAGTGCACATCAGCGACCTGCCGCCGGAACTGCTGAGCCTGCCGCAGGATTCGGCGCCTGTGACCAATTGGGAGCAAGCGCTGCGTCAATGGGCTGATCAGGCGTTGGCCCGCGGTCAATCGAGTTTGCTCGACAGCGCGGTACCGGCGTTCGAGCGGATCATGATCGAGACCGCCCTGAAACACACCGCCGGGCGACGTCGCGATGCGGCGGTCTTGCTGGGTTGGGGACGTAATACCCTGACGCGCAAAATCAAGGAATTGGGGATGAAGGTAGATGGTGGGGATGATGATGAGGGGGAAGAAGGCTAAGCGGCCTCTAGCGCTTCGCTGACAGTTACATCCATTCGCGGGCAAGCCTCGCACCTACAGGTCACGCGCTAATCTTGAAATGGCGCAAACCCTGTAGGAGCGAGGCTTGCCCGCGAAGCTTTTGGGGCCAACGTGCACCGACTGAATGCACCGTGAACCGCAATCGCGCACAAAAACAAATCCAGAACCCCGTCGGTTTTCGCAATTGAACCCCTATCGAAAAAACACGAAAGCCCCGCAATACGGGGCTTTCGGCATTCCAGCGCAGCTTTCTGTTTCAACTTGTTAAAACCTGGCACGCCCCCTGCAATAGTCCATTCAGTGATTCAGTTCACTACCCGGTTTCGGGGACCTTGGTACAGGCAGGCCGGGGATTCCCCTCTTTACATCGGGCTCATACCGCACTCGCGACGAGCCCCCCAGTTTTGGGGCCCTTGATACAGGCAGGTCAGGGGTTCCTTCTTTACACCGGGCTCGACGCCATGCGCGAGCCCTGCCGTTTTGGGAACCTTGGTACAGGCAGGCCGGGGATTCCCTCTTTTATTGCTCCCGGAGATGGATCTCCAGCCGCCAGCGGTCATCGACCTCGCTACCGGTCCACTCGCCCAGCAGTGGCCGGGCCGCCACTACCGTCAGCAACAACCCCCCATCACTCAAGCGCGTCCGCCAGTTCACGACCTTATCGTTGAGCTTGAGCTGACCTTTCTGCGCCTTGCCTTGCGCCTCGAACAGCAGCGCGAGGCTGCCGTCCACGAATTCGCCATGGGATTTGGGTTCGTTGTTGAACCACACCACCAGCCCATCGTCCGTCACCTCGATCTGTTGCAATTCGCTGGGGTCAGGCGTGGTCAGGCGACCGATCATCAGCCCCACCATCAGTCCGACAATCGCCAGCGAACCCATCACCCGCGGTAATAGTTTCGAACGTGGATCGATGGGCGGCGTAGAATGCCGCTCATCTTTACCTTCGGAGCCGTGCATGTTTCACGTCATCCTCTTTCAACCAGAAATTCCGCCGAATACCGGCAACGTTATCAGGCTGTGCGCCAACAGTGGCTGCCACCTGCATTTGATCGAACCGCTGGGCTTCGAGATGGACGACAAACGCCTGCGCCGGGCCGGCCTCGACTACCACGAGTATGCCACCCTGCAACGCCACGCGGACCTCGCCAGTTGCCTGGAAAGTCTTGGTCATCCACGGCTGTTCGCGTTCACCACCAAGGGCTCGCGCCCGTTCCACGATGCCAGCTTCGCCGAGGGCGACGCGTTCCTGTTCGGCCCTGAAAGCCGTGGCTTGCCGGCGGAAGTGCTCGATGCCCTGCCCGGCGAACAACGCCTGCGCTTGCCGATGCGCGAAGGCTGCCGCAGCCTGAACCTGTCGAACACCGTGGCGGTCGCCGTCTACGAAGGCTGGCGTCAGCTCGGCTTCAAGTAACCCCCATAACAAATGTGGGAGCGAGCCTGCTCGCGAAGAGGGCGTGTCAGTCGACATCAATACCGACTGAAACACCGCTTTCGCGAGCAGGCTCGCTCCCACATGGGTGTTGCTGAACCGCTTACTGAACGGTCGGAGTCTCGCCAGCTGCCTGCATGCGTTGCAGTTCTTGTGCGTACAGCGCGTCGAAGTTCACCGGAGCCAGCATCAGGGCCGGGAACGAGCCGCGGGTCACCAGGCTGTCCAGGGTCTCGCGAGCATACGGGAACAGGATGTTCGGGCAGAACGCGCCGAGGGTGTGGCTCATCGAAGCGTCGTCCAGGTTCTTGATCAGGAAGATCCCGGCCTGTTGCACTTCAGCGATGAACGCCACTTCGTCACCGTTTTTCACGGTCACGGACAAGGTCAGCACGACTTCGTGGAAGTCGCCTTCCAGGGCCTTTTGACGAGTGTTCAGATCCAGACCGACGCTTGGCTCCCACTGCTGGCGGAAGATCGCCGGGCTTTTCGGGGCTTCGAACGACAAGTCACGTACGTAGATGCGCTGCAAGGAGAATTGCGGTGCGGTTTCTTCTTCGCTAGCTGCAGTGTTCTGTTGGTCAGTCATCTCAGATCCTTTCTGATCTTGGGGTCTTATAGGGAAGGCGTTCAGGCCTTGAGCATGGCGTCGAGCTTGCCGGCGCGCTCAAGGGCAAACAAATCATCACAGCCACCAATGTGGCGCTCGCCGATCCAGATCTGCGGCACGGACGTACGTCCGGCCTTCTGGGCCATGGCGGCGCGCACCTGCGGCTTGCCATCGACCTTGATCTCTTCGAAGGCCACGCCTTTGTTCTCGAGCAGGTACTTGGCTCGCGAACAGTAAGGGCAGTAATCGCTGGAATAGACGACGACGTTGCTCATATCACTTCACCAGCGGCAGGTTATCGCCTTTCCAGCTGGAAATACCGCCGGACAGCTTGGCGGCGGTGTAGCCGGATTTCATCAGTTCGCGGGCATGGGTGCCGGCGGTCTGGCCCATGGCATCGACCAGGATGATGGTCTTGGCCTTGTGCTTTTCCAGTTCGGCAATGCGAGCGGTCAGCTTGTCGTGAGGAATATTCAACGCGCCAACAATGTGACCGGCGGCGAAATCCTTGACCGGACGGATGTCGATTACAACGCCCGCGTCCTTGTTGACCAAGCCGGTCAGTTCACCGGTGCTCAGGCTGCGGCCGCCGCCTTGCATCTGATAAGCGATCAGCAACGCCAGCAGTACGACGAAGATACCGACGAGCAGATAGTGGTTAGTGGCGAATTGAATCAGGTTAGCAACCATCGAAGGAGGTTCCAGGGCGTTAAAATGTCGGCCAGTATACACAGCCACTATGGTGGGCCAAACCCCGTCCGGCGGTGACGGCGCAGGAACTTCGCTTTAAACTGCCACTCCCTTTTCCATCGCCCTCTTTTAATTCAGCCACGAGTGGAATCCATGACTACCACGCCTAAACCTTTGGTCCTGATTATTCTCGATGGCTTCGGTCACAGTGAGAGCCCTGAATCAAACGCCGTGTTTGCGGCGAAGAAGCCCGTACTGGACCGCTTGTGGGCCACTGTGCCGAACGGCCTGATCTCGGGCAGCGGCATGGACGTCGGCCTGCCGGACGGCCAGATGGGCAACTCCGAAGTCGGCCACATGAACCTGGGTGCCGGTCGCGTGGTGTATCAAGACTTTACTCGCGTGACCAAATCGATCCGCGACGGCGAGTTTTTCGAGAACCCGACCATCTGCGCTGCAGTCGATAAAGCCGTTGCTGCCGGCAAAGCCGTGCACTTCATGGGCCTGCTGTCCGATGGCGGCGTTCACAGCCACCAGGATCACCTGGTCGCCATGGCCGAACTGGCCTACAAGCGCGGCGCCGAAAAAATCTACCTGCACGCCTTCCTCGATGGCCGCGACACCCCGCCGAAAAGCGCCCAGTCGTCCATCGAACTGCTCGACGCGACTTTCCAGGCGTTGGGCAAAGGCCGGATCGCCAGCATCATCGGCCGTTATTTCGCCATGGACCGTGACAACCGTTGGGACCGCGTATCCCAGGCCTACAACCTGATTGTCGACGGCAACGGCGAATTCAACGCCGCCACCGCACAGGAAGGGCTGCAAGCTGCCTATGAGCGTGGCGAGAGCGACGAATTCGTCAAAGCCACCTCCATCGGCGAGCCGGTGAAAGTCGAAGATGGCGACGCCGTGGTCTTCATGAACTTCCGCGCCGACCGCGCCCGTGAGCTGACCCGCGTGTTCGTCGAGGACGATTTCAAGGAATTCGAACGTGCGCGCCAGCCGAAACTGGCCGGTTTCGTGATGCTGACCCAATACGCCGCCAGCATCCCTGCGCCATCGGCCTTTGCCGCCGGCAGCCTGGACAACGTGCTGGGCGATTACCTGGCGAAAAACGGCAAGACCCAGCTGCGCATCGCCGAAACCGAGAAATACGCCCACGTGACCTTCTTCTTCTCCGGCGGTCGCGAAGAACCGTTCCCGGGCGAAGAACGCATCCTGATTCCGTCGCCGAAAGTCGCCACCTACGACTTGCAGCCCGAGATGAGTGCCCCGGAAGTCACCGACCGCATCGTCGAGGCCATCGAAAACCAGCGTTACGACGTGATAGTGGTCAACTACGCCAACGGCGACATGGTTGGCCACAGCGGCGTGTTTGATGCGGCGGTGAAAGCCGTTGAATGCCTGGACCTGTGCGTCGGCCGTATCGTCGAAGCGCTGGACAAGGTTGGCGGTGAAGCGCTGATTACGGCCGACCACGGCAACGTCGAGCAAATGTCCGATGCCTCCACCGGCCAGGCACACACCGCTCATACCACCGAGCCAGTGCCGTTCATCTATGTCGGCAAGCGGAACTTCAAGGTGCGTGATGGCGGCGTGCTGGCGGATGTCGCGCCGACGATGCTGATGCTGCTGGGGATGGAAAAACCATCTGAAATGACCGGCACGTCGATTCTGGTGTAACCAGATCCATCTGACGACGCCAAACCCTGTGGGAGCGAGCCTGCTCGCGATAGCAATCTGACAGCCAACATCATTGTTGAATGTCAGGGCGCCATCGCGAGCAGGCTCGCTCCCACAGTGGTTTTGGAGTGTTTTCAGAGGCAACGCTGCTCCGGTTATCACACAACCCCAATTGGGCGTTTTTTTTGCGGCGCTTGGCGGGCATACTAGGCCGTCCCTTTCCCTGGTGTCGCCCGCCTCTATGCTTCGCGTCCTGATAGCCCTTGCCCTGACTTGCCTGCTCCAACCGGCCTTCGCTGATGAGCGCGCGCAAACCCAACAACAGTTGGACGCCACGCGTCAGGATATTGCCGAGCTGAAAAAACTGCTGGGCAAGCTGCAGGAAGAAAAATCCGGTGTGCAGAAAGACCTCAAAGGCACCGAGACCGAGATGGGCAAGCTCGAGAAGCAGGTCGAAGCCCTGCAAAAAGAGCTGAAGAAAAGCGAATCCGAGCTGCAGCGACTCGATGCTGAGAAAAAAACTCCAGAGCGCGCGCACTGAACAGCAACGACTGATCGCCATTCAGGCCCGTGCGGCCTATCAGAACGGCCGTCAGGAGTACTTGAAGCTCCTGCTGAACCAGCAGAATCCGGAAAAATTCGCCCGAACCCTCACCTATTACGACTACCTGAGCCAGGCCCGCCTGGAGCAGCTGAAGAATTTCAACGAAACCTTGCGCCAACTGGCTAACGTCGAAAAAGACATCGCCCTGCAACAGGCACAATTGCTGGTGCAGAAGAGCAGCCTCGACAGCCAGCGCGACGAACTCGACAAGGTTCGCAAGGAGCGCCAGCAAGTCCTGGCCAAGTTGAGCGACGACGTGAAGGCGCGCGACCAGAAGCTGGCCGCCCGCGAGCAGGATCAGGCAGACCTGTCTAAAGTCCTTAAAACCATCGAAGAAACCCTGGCCCGCCAGGCACGAGAGGCTGAAGAGGCGCGACAAAAAGCGCTCATCGCCCAGCAGGAAGCCGAAAAAAAGCGTTTACGTGAGGCTCAGGAGCAGGCGAATGCCACTGACGCCCCACGCAAACCGGTCAAGTCGAACCCTGGCGCATTGGTTTCCAGTTCAGGCGAGACCTTTGGCGGCCCTTTTGCTTCAAGCCGGGGAAGACTTCCGTGGCCGGTTGATGGTCGACTGCTGGCACGCTTCGGTGAATCCCGTGGCGACGACGCCCGTACCAAGTGGGACGGCGTGATGATCAGCGCCTCCGCCGGCAGCCAGGTGCACGCCGTGCATGGCGGTCGCGTGGTATTCGCCGACTGGTTGCGTGGCGCCGGGCTGCTGGTGATTCTCGACCATGGCAACGGTTTTCTGAGTCTTTATGGTCACAACCAGACGCTGCTCAAGTCTGCGGGTGACGTAGTAAAAGCCGGTGAGTCCATCTCCACTGTCGGTAACAGTGGCGGGCAGGACACACCAGCGCTGTATTTCGCTATTCGTCAGCAGGGTCACCCGAGTGATCCGGCGCAATGGTGTCGTGCGCAAGGATAAGTACGCCATCTACTTCAGGAGTTCGTTAGACATGCTGCATTTGTCCCGCCTTACCTCGCTGGCCCTGACGATCGCCCTGGTGATCGGCACGCCTCTGGCGTTTGCCGCTCAACCGGCCCCGGCGGTCGCGCCTGCGGGCACTGCTGCGACCACCAAGGCGCCGTTGCCTCTGGAAGAGTTGCGCACCTTTGCCGAGGTCATGGATCGGATCAAGGCCGCCTATGTCGAACCGGTGGACGACAAGACCCTGCTGGAAAACGCCATCAAAGGCATGCTCAGCAACCTCGATCCGCACTCCGCCTATCTGGGCCCGGAAGACTTCGCTGAATTGCAGGAAAGCACCAGCGGCGAATTCGGCGGCCTGGGCATCGAAGTCGGCGCGGAAGACGGTTTCATCAAAGTGGTCTCCCCGATTGATGACACCCCGGCGTCCAAGGCTGGCATTCAGGCTGGCGACTTCATCGTGAAGATCAACGGCCAGCCGACTCGCGGCCAGAGCATGACCGAAGCCGTAGACAAGATGCGCGGCAAGATCGGCCAGAAAATCACCCTGACCCTGGTGCGCGACGGCGGTACGCCGTTCGACGTGACCCTGACCCGCGCCATCATTCAGGTGAAGAGCGTCAAGGCGCAGCTGCTGGAGTCGGGCTACGGCTACATCCGCATCACTCAGTTCCAGGTCAAGACCGGTGAAGAAGTGTCCAAAGCCCTGGCCAAATTGCGCAAGGACAACGGCAAGAAGCTCAACGGCATCATTCTCGACCTGCGCAACAACCCAGGCGGCGTGCTGCAATCGGCAGTGGAAGTGGTCGACCACTTCATCACCAAGGGCCTGATCGTTTACACCAAGGGCCGCATCGCCAACTCTGAACTGCGCTTCTCGGCCACCGGCAAAGACGAAAGCGAAGCCGTGCCAATGGTTACGCTGATCAATGGCGGCAGCGCCTCGGCCTCGGAAATTGTCGCCGGCGCCCTGCAGGATCAGAAACGCGCGGTGGTCATGGGCACCACCAGTTTCGGCAAAGGCTCGGTACAAACCGTGCTGCCACTGAACAACGACCGCGCGCTGAAGATCACCACGGCGCTGTACTACACGCCGAACGGCCGCTCGATCCAGGCCCAGGGCATCGTCCCGGACATCGAAGTGCGCAGGGCCAAGATCACCAACGAGCAGGACAGCGAATACTTCAAGGAAGCCGATCTGCAGGGTCACTTGGGCAATGGCAACGGCGGCGCCGACAAACCGAGCGGTTCCAGCAGCAAGGCCAAGGCAATGCCGCAGGATGACGATTACCAACTGGCCCAGGCGCTGAGCCTGCTCAAAGGGCTGAGCATCACCTCCGGTCGCTAAGGTGCGCCTGCGGCTGCTGATCGGTCTGCTGTGCTGTCTGGCGGGCGTTGCCCACGCAACGCCCGCTACCGCTGCGCCGCAGAAAGCCTATCTCACGTTGATCATCGATGACCTGGGGCAGAACCTGCCCCGGGATCGTCGCGTGCTGGCCCTGCCAGGCCCGGTAACAGCGGCGATCATGCCCGACACGCCCCACGCCACCGAATTCGCCCGCGAGGCCCATCGCGCCGGCAAGATCGTCATCCTGCACATGCCCATGGACCCGGCCACCGGCCCGTTTGCCTGGCATCCCGATTTGCCCGTCGACGAACTTGAGAAACGCCTGAGCGCGGCGTTCAAGGTCGTGCCTTACACCGCCGGCATCAACAACCATATGGGTAGTCGCATGACCGCTCAGCAACCTGCCATGGCCTGGTTGATGGCGGACTTGCAGCGCCGGCACAAGCTCTTCGTCGACAGCCGCACCAGCGCACAGACCGTCGCGGCAGCCGAGGCACAGAAGATTGGGTTGGCAAGCGTTTCGCGGGATGTGTTTCTGGATGACGAGCGCACCGAAGCGGCGATTTTCACGCAGTTGCAGACGGCGATTAATTTGGCACACAAGCAAGGCTCGGCGGTGATGATCGGGCATCCGTATCCGCAGACGCTGGCGGTGCTGGAGAGGGAGCTGCCCAAGCTCAAGGCTCAGGGCATTGAGTGGATCGACATCAAGCAGATGATCAGCGTGCGCAGCAATCGCGCGACGGCTGCGCATGGAAAGGATGGCGTGTACCGCTAATCCGCAACAACACAAAACCACTGTGGGAGCGAGCCTGCTCGCGATGGCGGTGAATCAGCCAACAGTGATGTTGACTGACACTGCCTCATCGCGAGCAGGCTCGCTCCCACACTTGATCAGAGATACCGCGCCATGATGTCGTCCACCACGCCTTCTTTGCGCAGCTGATCCAGCGCGGCTTGCAGCTTGGCCACCACGTCATTTGGAACGTCTTTGTTCAACGCCAGATAGAGTTCGGCGCTATTGAACCGCAACACCGTCTTGAGACCGTTAACGCCCTCCTGACGCGCCAGATAGCGCCCGGCCGGGTCGCCCGTGGCCCACAAATCAATCTGACCACTCACCAGCTTCTTTGCGTTGTCCTGATCGCGCAGCACGACAATGGGCTTCAACCCTTGCTTGGCCAGCGTCTCGGCAATCGCATCGCCCTTGTATGCGCCGATCTTGTATTTGCGCGCCTGATCCAGCGTCTCCAGGCTGATCTTGCTGTCAGCCTTGGGCAGCATGATCCAGTCGTCCGGGCCAATCGGGCCGACCCACTTGAACAGCTTTTCGCGGTCCGGCAAGCGCGCCATCACGAACACGCCGTAACCGGGTTTCTCGAGGGCGAGCTTGTAGATTCGCTCCCAAGGGAAGCGCAGTGTCAGGCTGTAGGTGACGTCGGCACGTTTGAACATCTCGCGGACGATGTCCACGGCAATGCCATTGATGTTCTCGTCCTGAGCGAAGTTCTTGCCGTTCTTCGCCATGTTGTATGGCGGGAAATTTTCCGTCAGTAACACCAGGTCGGTGTCGGGACTTTCTTCAGCGTGGGCTCCATTGATGAGCAACAGAGAAGCGCTGGCGAGGACAAGAAGCAGGCGTTTGATCATGTTGGGCTACCGAAATCCATGGCGTGCCCAAGAGTGCCTTGAGCCCGCCATGCTGTCCACTGGCCTGCATGGATTTGTTTAGCGCATGACGATTCCGCGATGCGCCATGTAGGCCTTGGCTTCCTGCACCGTGTATTCGCCGAAGTGGAAAATACTCGCCGCCAATACGGCGCTGGCGTGACCTTCGATGATGCCGTCGGCCAAATGCTGCAGGTTGCCGACGCCGCCGGAGGCAATCACCGGGATACCCAGCGCATCGCTGATGGCGCGGGTGACGCCCAGGTCGAAACCGTTTTTCATGCCGTCCTGATCCATGCTGGTCAGCAGGATTTCACCGGCACCCAGGCCTTCCATCTTCTTCGCCCACTCAACGGCGTCGAGGCCGGTTGGCTTGCGCCCGCCGTGGGTGAAAATCTCCCAGCGCGGGGTTTCGCCCGGACCGGAGACTTTCTTGGCGTCGATAGCGACGACGATGCACTGCGAGCCGAAATGCTGGGCCGCTTCGCCGACGAATTCCGGGTTGAAAACCGCTGCGGTGTTGATCGAAACCTTGTCCGCACCGGCATTCAGCAAGTTGCGAATGTCCTGCACCGTGCGCACACCACCGCCCACCGTCAGCGGGATGAACACCTGGCTGGCCATGCGCTCGACGGTGTGCAGCGTGGTATCGCGGCCATCGACGCTGGCGGTGATGTCGAGAAAGGTAATCTCGTCAGCGCCCTGCTCGTCGTAGCGACGGGCGATTTCCACCGGATCGCCGGCATCACGAATGTTCTCGAACTTGACGCCCTTGACCACCCGGCCGTTGTCCACGTCCAGGCAAGGGATGATGCGTTTGGCCAGCGCCATGGTCAGTCCTCAGCCTTTGTACGAATCGCAGAAAGCTTGCGCTTCAGCGACATCGAGGGTGCCTTCGTAGATCGCCCGGCCGGTGATGGCGCCGATGATGCCTGGCGCCTTGGCGTCCAGCAGCGACTTGATGTCACCCAGATTGTGGATACCGCCGGAAGCGATGACCGGAATGCGCGTGGCAGCGGCCAGGGCAGCGGTGAACGGTACGTTGCAACCCTGCATCATGCCGTCTTTGGCGATGTCGGTATAAACGATCGCGGACACGCCATCGGCTTCGAACTGCTTGGCCAGGTCGATCACCTGAATGGTGCTGATTTCCGCCCAACCGTCAGTGGCGACGAAACCGTCTTTGGCGTCCAGACCGACGATCACTTTGCCCGGGAACGCACGGCACGCTTCAGCGACGAAGGCCGGATCTTTCACGGCTTTGGTGCCGATAATCACGTAGCTCACGCCCGCTTTGACGTAGTGCTCGATGGTTTCCAGGGAACGGATACCGCCACCGATCTGGATCGGAAGGTTCGGGTAGCGCTTGGCAATGGCTGTGACCACTTCGCCGTTGACTGGCTGGCCTTCGAAGGCGCCGTTCAGGTCGACCAGATGCAGACGACGGCAACCGCCCTCCACCCACTTGGCAGCCATGCTCACCGGGTCATCGGAGAACACCGTGGAATCTTCCATGCGGCCCTGGCGCAGACGAACACAGGCACCGTCTTTAAGATCGATAGCGGGAATAATCAGCATGCTTTTTCCTTCGTCCAAAGAGCTGCAAGCTGCAAGCTATAAGCTGCGAGCACGCACGCGTTTCTACTTCTTGCAGCTTGCAGCTTAAAGCTTGCAGCTGCTCCTATGCTTTCTCGAGCGCCCACAAGTCGCTTTCGATGCTTTCGAACCTCTCTTTGAGGTGCGTCTGCACATCGAAAATCGCCCTGTTGTAATAGTGCGGCGCAATTTCGCGAGTAAACAGCTCAAGGATTTCAGCCGCTTCGAACGAACCCAGGTCCAGTTCGAAGCGATCTTCCATGAAGCGTTTGATCTTGTGATTGGCCTCGTTCTCCTGTTCGGGAGTGAGGGTCAGGATCGGCGGCTTCTTCTTGGCAGCCATTTACCAGCGACCATCCCACGCGGCGAAGTTCTGCAGCAATTGCAGGCCATGGGCATGGCTCTTCTCCGGGTGGAACTGCACGGCGAAACGCGAGCCATCGGCCAGCGCTGCGGCGAAATCGACACCGTAGTGACCGCCACCCACCACCTGCCGCGCATTGCCGGCGGCGATGTAGTAGCTGTGCACGAAGTAGAAACGCGCCAGGTCCGGAATGTTGTGCCACAGCGGGTGACTCACCGTCTGCTTCACTTCGTTCCAGCCCATGTGCGGGACTTTCAGGTGTTCGCCGTCTTCGTGCAGGTCCTTGCCGAAGAACTTCACCTGGCCTGGAAACAGACCGATGCAATCGACGCCGTCGTTCTCTTCACTGCTGTCGAGCAAGGCTTGCATGCCGACACAGATGCCGAGAAACGGACGGTCCTGGCTGACTTCACGCACCAGCGAGTCGAAGCCCAGGCGACGGATCTCCGCCATGCAATCGCGAATCGCGCCGACGCCGGGGAAAACCACCCGATCGGCTTCGCGAATCACATCGGCATCGCTGGTGATCAGGACCTTGCCGGCACCGACGTGCTCGAGGGCCTTGGCCACCGAGTGCAGGTTGCCCATGCCGTAATCGATAACCGCGACCGTCTGCATTACAGAACGCCTTTGGTAGACGGCATCTGACCGGCCATGCGGTCATCGAGCTCTACGGCCATGCGCAGGGCGCGGCCGAATGCCTTGAACACGGTTTCGATCTGGTGGTGGGTATTGGTGCCACGCAGGTTGTCGATGTGCAGGCTGACCAGCGCATGGTTGACGAAGCCCTGGAAGAATTCCTGGAACAGGTCAACGTCGAAGCCGCCAACGGTGGCGCGGGTGTAGGGAACATGCATCTGCAGGCCAGGACGGCCGGAGAAGTCGATCACCACACGCGATAGCGCTTCATCGAGCGGGACATAGGCGTGGCCGTAGCGACGGATGCCTTTTTTGTCGCCGATGGCTTTGGCGAAGGCCTGACCCAAAGTGATACCAACGTCTTCCACCGTGTGGTGGTCGTCGATATGCAGGTCGCCTTTGCTGACAATATCCAGGTCGATCAGCCCGTGACGGGCGATCTGGTCCAGCATGTGCTCAAGAAAAGGGACACCGATATCAAATCGGGCCTTTCCGGTGCCATCCAGGTTGATCGAGGCTTTGATCTGGGTTTCCAGAGTGTCGCGCTCGACTGACGCCTTACGTTCGGCCATCACCAGCTCCGCAAAATCATTGGGCGAAAAAGGCAACCATTATAGGGGCGCGGGCGCGAAACAGAAACACGGGAGGTGATATCACTGACGGAGTGAATCCGGGAGTATCGGGGATAGACATGTCCATACAAGCGGATTTGATGGCGCCTCAAACAAATGTGGGAGTGAGCCTGCTCGCGAAAGGGCCTTCACATTCAACATCTCTGTCGACTGTCAGACCGCATTCACGAACAGGCTCGCTCCCACAGGGGCAGTGCGTTTTACTTAATGGAACAGAACCGCCGTCTTCTGCAGGGTCACCCAGACACCCCACGCCAACGGAATCCCCACCACCAGCCACGCAGCAATCGCCAACGGCTTGGTGCCCGGCGCCGCTTTCCACTCCAGCACAGTGCTGGCATCAGCACCCTTGTCGTGGCCCAGCGCCTGTTCGGCGGCCAGTTCGGCGTCGGTCATGAAGTACTTGTCGGCCACCGGGCGAACCATCAGGTTGCACAGGAAACCCAGCACCAGCAAGCCCGCGAGGATGTACAAGGTGATGTCGTAAGCCGCGGCGCGCTCAACGCCGATGCTCAACTGATACTCACGAATGTAGTTCACCAACACCGGACCCAACACGCCCGCCGCCGCCCACGCCGTCAGCAGACGACCGTGGATCGCGCCGACCATTTGCGTACCGAACAGGTCTGCCAGGTAAGCCGGCACGGTCGCAAAACCACCGCCGTACATCGACAGGATGATGCAGAACGCCGCCACGAACAGCGCAACGTTACCCAGGTGACCGAGGTTCGGGATCAGCGCGTACAGGGCAAAGCCCAGGGCGAAGAACACGAAATAGGTGTTTTTACGGCCCAGGTAATCCGAGAACGACGCCCAGAAGAACCGGCCACCAATGTTGAACAGGCTCAGCAAACCGGTGAAACCGGCCGCAATCGCCGCGATAGAAGCCAGTTGCCCGGCGTCCAACTGACCGAACGGCAGGTCAACACCGATCAATTTACCGCCGAACACTTCCTGCAACAGCGGCGAAGCCATGCCCAGGATGCCGATACCCGCCGACACGTTCAGGCACAGCACCAGCCACACCAGACGGAATTGCGGGGTTTTCCACGCCACATTCACGTGGACGTGACGGTGAGTGATCATCGCGTTCGAAGCTTTCTTCGCCGGAGCGGTCCAGCCTTCAGGTTTCCAGCCGGTTGGCGGCACGCGGTAGGACAGTGCACCGCCGATCATGAACACGAAGTAGATCGCGGCCATCACCAGGAAGCTCTGCCACACACCGACGCTGTCTGCCGAAGCGAAGTGGCCCATCAGGGCTGCGGCCAGCGGAGCACCGACCATCGCACCACCACCGAAGCCCATGATCGCCATGCCGGTCGCCATGCCGCGCTTGTCCGGGAACCACTTGATCAGGGTCGACACCGGCGAGATGTAACCCAACCCCAGGCCGATACCGCCAATGACCCCGGAGCCGATCCACATCAGCCAGATCTGGTGGGTATAAATCCCCAGCGCCGAAATCAGCAGACCACCACACCAGCACAGTGCCGATACAACGCCAGCCTTGCGAGGCCCGGCGTGTTCCAGCCAGCCGCCCCAGATCGCTGCCGAGCAGCCGAGGAAGATGAAGAACAGGGTGTAGATCCAGCCGAGCATCGAGATCGGCCAGTCACATTGCGACGAGAAGACTTGCGAGATGAAGCTCATGTCCGGCGCGCAGGCTACCGGCTTGGTCACGCCCAGGGCTTTGGACAGTGGCAACCAGAACACCGAGAAGCCGTAAGCCATGCCGATGCACAGGTGGATGGCCAGTGCGGCCGGTGGTACCAGCCAACGGTTGAAACCGGGCTTGGCGATGATGCGTTCCTTGGACAGGAACCCGGGCTGATTGGCTGTAAAGCCATCCGCCGTGATACTCGTGGTCATTGTGTATCCCCCAATTATTAGTATGGTTCGCCAGCCACTCTTCACCCCCAGCCTTATGCGCACGCATGACTGTCTTTTTCAGGGTGAAGCTCCATTTTGGTGCGACATCACGTCGCAGAAGGACGGACGAACCGGCAGAGGTTACCATCTGTACGTGACAGAAAAACCAAAGTGATATCACCTTTGTGTAAGTCATCTGTTCTCGTACCACTGAAGGAACCGCCATGCCGATCATTGTCGAGCTGCTGCACGAAGCCACTTATCAGGATCAGCAAGACCTGCAAAAAATTTACCGCGACGCTCCGGACTGGCTGTTCGCCCCGTTTTCAGGGGGTTTGCAGCTGATCGAAAGCTGCCTGGAAGACGGTTCGCTGATCGCCGGACGCTTCAATGATCGGCTGCTCGGCGCGGCTCGCTTGCAACGAAACCACGACGTTTGGCACTTGTCCCAAATCTGCGTGCGAAAAATTACCCGTCGCCGTGGCGTTGCCGAACGAATGGTGGACGAAGCGCGGAAAATGGCTTCGCAATCGGGCGTGACCTTGCGTCTGCTGGCACCTGCCGGGCATCTCGAAGCTCAGGCACTGGCCGCCAAGCTGAAAGTGCCGCTGGATGTGCTGCCGACGTGATCGCTGACCGGTCGTCCGCTTCGGAGCGCTATACTCCCCGGCTAAATTTCGAATTCGACTAACTACAAGGACTCGCCCATGAAAGCGTTCGGCAAAATCCTGGGTCTGGTGCTTCTCGGGCTGTTGCTGATCATTGTGGCGCTGGGCTTTGCCCTGACCCACCTCTTCGATCCCAACGACTATAAAGACGAGATTCGCCAGATTGCCCGCGACAAGGCCCACATCGAGCTGACGCTCAATGGCGATATCGGCTGGAGCCTGTTCCCGTGGCTTGGCCTGGAATTGCACGAAGCCAGTGTCGCGACCCTGGCCAAACCCACCGAACCGTTCGCCGACTTGCAGATGCTGGGTCTGTCTGTGCGCGTGCTGCCGCTGCTGCGCCGCGAAGTGCAGATGAGTGACGTGCGCGTCGAAGGCCTTAACCTGCGCCTGAACCGCGACAAGGACGGCCACGGCAACTGGGAAGACATCGGCAAGGCCCCGGCGCCAGTCACCCCGGCCACGCCAGCCGCTGCTGCTGGCGAACCTGCGCCTGCGCCGACCACTACCGCCCAGGCGGAGAAACCGGCCCAACCGATTCGCCTGGACATCGACAGCCTGACCGTCAACAACGCCCGCGTTGAATACAACGACGAGAAGACAGGCAAGCAGTTCAGCGCCGAAAGCATCCAGCTGAGCACCGGCCCGGTCCACGACTCGACCAACATTCCGGTCAAACTCACGGCGTTCCTCGGCACCAATCAGCCGGTCCTGCGGGTACGCACCGAGCTCAATGGCGAGCTGCGTTTCGAACGCGCCTTGCAGCGCTACAAATTCGAGGACATGAAACTCTCCGGCGAAGTCGCCGGCGATCCGCTGCAAGGCAAGACCATGACCTTTGCCGCCCAAGGTCAGTTGCTGCTGGATAAAGCCGCGAACGTCGCCGAATGGACCGGTATCAAGATCTCTGCCAACCAAATGCGCGCACTGGGCGAGTTGAAGGTCAACGACCTCGACAAGACGCCGCAAATCAGCGGCGGCATTTCGATTGCTCAGTTCGACCTGGCGAAATTCGTCGACAGCATCGGCCAGACACTCCCGGCCATGGCCGAAGGCAGCCTGAGCAAGGTCGAGCTGGTCAGCCGTCTGGCGGGCACGCCTGCGAGCCTGTCGCTCGACAACATCAACCTGAAAGTCGACGACAGCAGCTTCAGTGGCCGCATCGCCGTCGAGGACTTCGCCAAGCAATCGCTGCGCGCAACCCTCAAGGCCGACACCTTCAACGTTGACCGCTATCTGCCACCCAAGTCCGCCGAAGCCAGTAGCGCGACGCAAGTGCGTCAGGCCGAAGTCGCCAGCACCGAAGCCGACGCCATGGCGGGCGCCGGCAGCACACCGTTGCCCGCCGCACCGACCAAAACTGCGTGGAGTACAGAACGCCTGTTGCCGGTAGAACGCTTGCGCAAACTCGACGTGCAGGCCGACCTGACCTTCGGCCAGTTGACCCTCGACAAACTGCCGATTCAGAACGCAACGCTCAAGGCCGCTGGCCAAGGCGGCCTGCTGACTCTGGAGGAACTGCGCGGCGACCTGTACGGCGGCAACTTCGAAGCCAAGGGCACCCTGGACGTGCGCCCGGAAGTACCGGCGCTGAACATGCAGACGCGCATCACCAAAGTGCCCGTGGAAAAAATCCTTGAAAGCCAAGGGAAGAACCCACCGGTCAGAGGCCTGGTGACGCTCAACAGCGCGCTGACCGGCAGCGGCAACAGCCAGCAAGCGCTGATCGAGACGCTCAACGGCAACGCCAGTTTCGTCATCAACAACGGCGTGCTGCTCAACGCCAACCTTGAACAACAACTGTGCAAAGGCATCGCCACACTCAACCGCAAAAGCCTCAGCGGCGAGCCACGGGGCAAGGACACACCGTTCCAGGAGCTCAACGGTAACCTGACCTTCCGTAACGGCGTGGCCAGCAACCCAGACCTGAAAGTGCGCATCCCGGGCATGACCGTCAAAGGTGACGGCGACGTCGACCTGCGAGTACTGGGCATGGATTATCGCGTGGGCGTGATCGTCGAAGGCGATAAGAGCGACATGCCGGACCCGGCCTGCCAGGTCGGCGAGAAGTTCGTCGGCATCGAGTGGCCGCTGCGCTGCCGTGGCCCGCTGGAACTGGGCGCCAAGGCGTGCCGTCTCGATAACGAACGCATGGGCGAGGTCGCGAGCAAACTGGCGGGCGAGCGGATCAGTGAAAAAATCGACGAGAAGCTTGGCGACAAGGTCAGCCCCGAACTGAAAAACGCGCTGAAGGGGCTGTTCAAGCGATGAGAGCCGAGCAGTTTTCAACGGCGGTGCTGGACTGGTACGACCGCCACGGCCGCCACGATTTGCCCTGGCAACAAGGCATCACGCCGTATCGGGTGTGGATCTCGGAGATCATGCTGCAACAGACCCAGGTCAGCACCGTGCTGAATTATTTCGACCGTTTCATGGCTTCGCTGCCGACGGTCGAGGCCCTGGCTGCCGCGCCGGAAGACGAAGTGCTGCACTTATGGACCGGCCTGGGTTACTACACTCGCGCACGCAATTTGCAGAAAACCGCAAAGATCGTCGTGGCCGAGTACGGCGGCGAGTTTCCGCGAGATGTCGAAAAGCTTGTCGAGTTGCCGGGCATCGGGCTGTCCACGGCTGGCGCCATCGCCAGCCTGAGCATGGGCCTGCGGGCGCCGATCCTCGATGGCAACGTCAAACGGGTGCTGGCGCGCTTTACCGCGCAAGAGGGATATCCGGGCGAGCCGAAGGTCGCCAAACAGCTGTGGGCGAACGCTGAGCGCTTCACGCCGCATGATCGGGTCAACGCCTACACCCAGGCGATGATGGATCTGGGCGCCACGCTCTGCACCCGCAGCAAACCGAGCTGCCTGCTCTGCCCGCTGGAAAAGGGCTGCGAAGCGCACATGCTTGGCCTGGAAACCCGCTACCCGATCCCGAAGCCGCGCAAGACCGTGCCACAGAAGCGCACGTTGATGCCGATGCTCGCCAACGGTGAAGGCGCGATTCTGCTTTACCGCCGGCCTTCTACGGGCTTGTGGGGCGGTTTGTGGAGCCTGCCGGAACTCGATGACCTCGACGACCTGCAACATCTGGCCTCGCAGCACTCGCTGGAACTGGGCACGCAACAAGCGCTGCCGAGTCTGGTCCACACCTTCAGCCACTTCCAGTTGTCCATCGAACCCTGGCTGGTTCAGGTCCAGGAGGCCGGCCATCACGTGGCCGAGGCCGACTGGCTCTGGTATAACCTCGCCACCCCGCCGCGCCTGGGCCTTGCCGCCCCGGTCAAAACCTTGCTCGAACGCGCGGCCGCCGTATTGAACGCAGGAGAGTTGTCATGACCCGCACCATCATGTGCCGCAAGTACAAAGAAGAATTGCCCGCCCTGGAGCGCGCTCCATTCCCGGGCGCCAAAGGTCAGGACATTTTTGACCACGTCTCGGCCAAGGCCTGGGCCGACTGGCAGAAACACCAGACCCTGCTGATCAACGAAAAACGCCTGAACATGATGAACGCCGAAGACCGCAAATACCTTCAGGGCGAGATGGACAAGTACTTCTCTGGCGAGGAATACGCCAAGGCTGACGGCTACGTTCCGCCGGCGGAATAATCCCGATTTATCGGGGGTCGGAACGTAAGCGACGGTAATAGTTAAATTTTTTTGAAAACTTGCTTGACGACCCCCTGAAAAACCCGTTTAATGCGCCCCGTTGCCCAGATAGCTCAGTCGGTAGAGCAGGGGATTGAAAATCCCCGTGTCGGCGGTTCGATTCCGTCTCTGGGCACCAAATACCGAAAACCCTGAATCGCAAGATTCAGGGTTTTTTTATGCCTGGGATTTGATAACGACAATCCACCGCAGCACAGCTGCCGGAAAACAATCACGCTTTAGTACGCCGCCTCGATGATGGCGCCATGCTATTATTTTCCCCGTGCATGGAATAAAGCCGACATTGATCCCGATGCCCCGCATCCGAATCAGCCGATACAGGATAGAGACAGCGCAAGGAGTGCGTGCATTTCACCCCTCCCCGCAAAACACTGCCCTCCCCTGTTCGACTCCACGAAGCCAGCCTTCCAGGCACGCTCCCTTCTCGAAAGTCCTGAACATGGAACAGTTATGTCTGACATCAATGAACTGAAAGACAAGATCAACACCAAAACCTTGAACATGGTCCTGCTGTCGATTGCGACCGCCGGGATCTACTTGCTGTTGTGGTTGTACAAGAGCAACCAGAAGATCAACGAAACCACGAAAATCAAAGTGGTCGACGACACTTATATTATTTGGGTCGCCGTCTGCCTTGGCTGGAGCGGCGCGTTGTCGAACCTGGGTGACGTGTTGTTCGACTCGCTTTCCGGCATTTTGCTGATCGCATTGAACGCGCTGTACATCGTATGGGCCTTCAAGGCAAAAAACGCACTGTCGGAATACGCCCTCAACGAGCACAAAATCGACCTGCGCATGAACGGGTTCTATACCTTCTTCCTGAACATTTTTTACGTGAACTACTGCATCAACGACTTGCCTGAAGAGCAGCGTAAACAACTGATCCTGCGTGGCCAGACGACGCAAGCCTGATCAACTGATCAACTGGCGAGGGGCAGTCTCGAAGGACTGCCACCGTCACTCATCACCCTTCCAGTTGAACACCAGATTACGCACGCCAGCGCTGCCGACATCTGTCGTGTCGCGCTTTTCCTCACCATTACGGGTGGCGACCACGGTGTACTTGCCGGCCGGTAACTGGACGTAAACCAGAGGCCCTGCCTGACTGAGTGTCAGCACTGATTGCCCTTGAGCACTCTGAATAACCAATTCCACGTCCGGCACATATTTACCCTCCGGCCCAATGGAAAAGGTCATGTGCAGGTTGTAGCCGGTCGTTTGCTGAATGGCCTTCGCTTCATCCTCGCCAATACCGCCGGACAGATAGGTAATCCCGTTCTGTTCCTGGCGCTGAATCTGCACGCCTGTGTTGTCGATGGGCTCCAGGCTCGCGGCCCCTGACATGGCGGGAAACATCAGCACACCGATGGTGGCGATGGAAAACATGAGGGAATGGATGGACTTCATGATGGTGGCTCCCGGGTTCCACGGAACCCAATCGTTACTCCTTTTGGATTTCTCGCTGGATGCTCAAGTTTTAGATTGATTGGTACTTGGGCTCACTGCGAAATGGACTACACGTTGTATTCCTCAAGCACGCATTTCAGTCGGATTGCTCCTGCAAAACGAATCCGGCATTTCCTGCGGATATCCCGGCCGCGCCCTGCATCGCCGCCCTGCACTCTTTTGCCATCCTCTTTCGCCTGTTCCTCCAGCTGCGGAAGACTTCAGGAGCATCGTCAAAACCGAAATCACTAAAGATCCCCAACTCGCCTCTCTGGTGGGAAACCTTGGGGAACTGATACGTCAGGCACGCCAGAAGGTGTTGCGAGCGGTCGATACCGTTCAGGTGCAAACCTGCTGGCAGATTGGTAGGCATATTGTCGAGTTCGAGCAGGAGGGGGCTCGGCGGGCGGGTTATGGCAAACAGCTTCTGTCGACGCTGGCGAAGGCACTGACAGCGGAGTTCGGGAAAGGCTTTGACGAAACCAACTTGCGAAAAATGCGCCTGTTTTATCAGGCGTTTCCAATTCGAGACGCACTGCGTCTCGAATTGAGCTGGACCCACTACCGCAGGCTGCTGCGAGTCGACAGTGATAAGGCGCGCAAGTGGTACATGGACGAATCTGCCAACCAAAACTGGTCAAGCCGCGCCCTGGAACGCCAAATCAGCACCCTCTACTACGAACGCCTGCTTATGAGTCGGGACAAGTCTGCCGTCATGACAGAAGCCATTAGGAATATCCACGCGATGAACGACAATCCCAGGGAGTTCGTTAGAGATCCCGTGATGCTGGAGTTTCTTGGTTTGCCCGATACCGGGGTGATACTGGAGACCGAACTTGAACAAGCACTCATCAAGCAACTTCAGGGCTTCCTGCTTGAACTGGGAAAAGGTTTTGCATTTATCGCTCGACAACAACGAATAAGCACCGAAGGCAGAGACTTCTATATCGATCTGGTGTTCTACAACTACTTGCTCAATTGCTTCGTCATCTTCGACCTGAAGCGCGGCGAATTAACCCATCAGGATGTCGGACAGATGGACATGTATGTACGCATGTACGACGATCTTAAGCGCAAGGAAGCAGATGGTCCAACCGTCGGCATCATTCTTTGCGCTCAAAAAAACGAGTCAGTGGTGCGTTACTCAGTATTACAGGGGAACGAACAACTGTTCGCCAGCAAATACAAACTAGTGCTGCCAAGCGAAGACGAACTTCGCGCTGAGCTGGACCGGGAACGGGCGGCAATAGAAGAGCGCCTGCTCGATCAAATCCGCCTCTAAACACATGGATTGTCCACTAGCTGCACGAGGACTATCGTTGGCAACTACCCGCAAAGGTCCAAAGCCGATGAATTTGCAGGACATGCCTTCACTGGCACCGACTCAGATCGAATTGTCGCTGACCACCGATACTGCTGGCGAACCGTTCAAGGAGCCCGCCGCAGACGCCTTCATCCTCGGCGGCCTCACTTGGCGGCACGCCTCTCAGGACCGCGCGCGCCCGGTCGTCATCATCAACGCGGCCACCTCGGTTCGTTGCCGGCATTATTCGCGCTTCGCCGACTACTTGTTCGCCAACGATTTCGATGTCATCACCTATGACTACCGCGGCATCGGCGAGTCGCGCCCAACGTCGTTGAAAGGGTTGCAGGCGTCATGGTCCGATTGGGGCGCGCTGGATTTCGAGGCGATGCTCAAGCGCGCGCAGCGCGAATTCCCAGGCCAGCCCATTGATGTCGTCGGTCACAGCTTTGGAGGCTGTGCAGCGGGTCTGGGAGCGTCCGGGCATTTGATTCGGCACTTGGTGACAGTCGGCGCGCAATTCGCTTACTGGCGCGACTATGCGCCCGCCCATCGCTGTCGGATGTTCGGCAAGTGGCATGTGGTGATGCCGTTGATGACCCGGCTTTACGGCTACTTCCCCGGCAAACGCCTCGGCTGGCTGGAGGACACGCCCGCTGCGGTGGTTCGCGACTGGAGCACCCCCACTGCGCGCTACGAAACGCGGCCCAGTGGTCGCCTCATGCACGCAAAAACCGGCCGGCTTCCCTTTGCATCAGTCACCGCAAAAACCCTGGCCATCAGCATCAGCGACGACCCATACGGTACGATTGCCGCCATCGAGCGCCTGCTCGGCTACTTCACCCACAGCACAAATACCCACCTGCGAATCGCCCCCGAAGACATCGGCGAAGAAGAAGTCGGACATTTCGCCTTTTTTCGCAGCGCATACCAAGCCACACTATGGCCCATTGCATTGTCCTGGTTGCAGACCGGCGAACTGGCCCCCGACACACCCGGGCGGCGCGTGCCACGCAGCTGATGGACTTGCCCACTCAACGAAATACGGAACGACCCCCATGGCCTCCGCCAACAAGCAGCAAAAACGCGCCACACGCGCCAAAGCCAAGGCCAAGCAGAACCGCACCCAACGGGCCGCCGCGCCGGTGGAACTGGACCCGAATGACGATCGCATCGACTTCGAATCGGTGGACCTGACCGAACTGTTCAAAAAAATGATCGACGCCGAAAAAATCAGCCAGCAAGCGATGTGCATGGCCTTCCTCGAAGACCCGCTGCTGGAACTGGTGTACGAGCAGGAAGGCGAAGAAGGCGCGATGGATTTCATCCTCGCAGCGCTGATCGAATATCGCCAATGGTCCACCGAAGTCGATGAAGCCGGCGCCCTGGCGTGGATCGAATCGCCAGCCTTCCAGGCTGACTATGTCGCGGCGTCCGACGTCATTGCGGCCCAAACCCAACAGAAAGCGAACTGAATTTAATGGCATCCCTGAACAAGCAGCAAAAACGCGCCAAACGGGCCAAGATCAAAGCCAAACAAATCAACATCCACGGCCGCAAACCCGCCGCACTGGACGATGACCTGGGCGATGACCTGGGCGAAATCGGCGAGCCGATCCCGGAATACACCCTGGCGATGTTCAGCAAAATGCGCGACGCCGAAGCCATCAGCCGCAATGACATGCTGCTGGCCCTGCTGTCGGACCTCGCCGAAATCATCAGCGACCACCCCGAACTGCTGGACATGGAAAACGCCGACAACGAAGCCATGGCCGCCACTCACCTGGCCGCCGACATGCTGATCGACTACCGCATGTGGACCGATGGCATGGACCGCGATGCCGCACAGGCGTGGCTGACCGATCCGCAGTTCATCACTGATTTTGGCGATGCGCTGGACAGCTATCGTCAGTCGCTGGATGCGCAGGAAGAAAAGAGCGAATAAATACTCGCCCTTGAAAGCAAAAACGGCCGCTTGTCATCACTGACAGCGGCCGTTTTTTTATGTCCATTTCCAAAGCTCATCGACCTCTCGTCATCGGATAGGTATATCCCATTGACATATCCCAATAGAGATCTATTCTCTGGACTCAGACACCAGTAAAAACGCAGGAGGCCACAATGGAACAGACTACCCTTTTCATGAGCAATCGAAGCCAGGCTGTCCGTCTGCCGAAAGCTGTGGCGATGCCAAGTGACGTCAAACGGGTCAACGTATTTGCCATCGGTCGGGCTCGCATCATTACGCCTGCAGACGAGACATGGGATAGCTGGTTCGATGGAGATAACGTCAGCACAGATTTTATGACTGATCGCCAACAACCCGCCGATCAGGAGCGTGAGTCGTTCTGATGATCAAGTTCATGCTCGATACCAATATCTGTATTTTCACCATCAAGAACAAACCGCAAATAGTCAGAGAAGCTTTCAACTTGCATGACGGACAGTTATGCATCAGCGCGATTACGCTGATGGAGTTGATCTACGGTGCCGAAAAATCAGCGACCCCCGAAAAGAACCTCGCGGTAATTGAAGGCTTCACAGCCCGCCTTGAAGTTTTCCCTTTCGACAATGAAGCAGCCGCGCATACCGGAATGATACGGTCCGAGCTAGCGACGGCCGGAACGCCCATTGGTCCCTATGACCAAATGATTGCCGGACATGCGCGCTCACGAGGGTTAATTGTCGTCACCAACAATCTGCGTGAGTTCGAACGGGTGCCAGGATTACGTGTAGAGGATTGGGTTCATCCCGATTGAATCGAATAAAGCTAACGAAAAAAAACGGCCGCTCGTCATCACTGACAGCGGCCGTTTTTTTTAAACCTTCAAACAACAATCAGGCAGCAACACCTTCCAGACGCGGAATATCAAAACCCAGCTTGGCGCTGGCATAACCCAGTTCGCCTTTGGCGATGGACTGAGCCTTGTAGCCGGCATCGATCAGGTCCTTAACGTACAGCTTGTTGTAGATGAACATGAACACCAGGTTGCTGAGGCTGAACGTGAAGCAGGCCACGACGAACATGATCGCCGCCCACTTGAAATCACCACGGAACAAAGCCGGGAAAAAGCCAAAGAAAAACACGGTCCACGAGAAGCCGATTGGCGCTTCTTTCATGGCACCGGTGTTAGGGTTTTTGAACACAACCGATGTAAACGCCATGCCTGTCTCCTTGATGCCCCAATGGGTTGGCTGGATGGCCGGGCTCTCCATGCAGCGCTTTAAACGGCAAGCACACGCAAATGCATCTGTGACTCGCGTCAGATGAGGGAGCAGGCAAGAAAGGGTCGGGGCTTTAGCCAGGAAGGCTGGGGGCGTCGAACAATCCGTGTCCTGAAACTCCATCGCACCCCGCAACAGCGAGATACACATTCGGCGAGAAGGCTACTATCTAGCCATCACTGTGTCCATCAGGTAAACGCCCGATCACTCGTCTGAATGAAAACAAAAACGACCGCGATCATTTCTGATGGCGGTCGTTTCTGTGTTTCTACAGTGTCAGAACACTCAGCGCGCAACCGCTGCGATCAACTGCTCGTTGCGACGACGGCGCGCTACGAACAAGCCCGCAGCCACGACCAACAAGCTCAGCAGACCTGTCGCGAGGATCTCGACGCGGTGGGCTTCCTGGAACAGCATGATGGTCAGGGCCGCGACGATGAAGATGATCACCGCATAGGTCAGGACCGGGAACAGCCACATGCTGAAGGCGATTTTTTCGCCGCGAGCCATACGTTGTTTGCGCATACGCAGCTGCGAAATCGCGATCACCAGGTACACCAGCAGCGCGATGGCGCCGGAACTGGCCAGCAGGAATTCGAACACCGCAGCCGGGGCTACGTAGTTGGCGAACACGGCAAGGAACGCTGCGCCAGTCGACAACATGACGGCCCAGTACGGCGTGCCGCTCTTGTTGGTGCGTTGGGAAACGGCCGGCGCATCACCGCGCTTGCCCAGAGAGAACATCATGCGTGAAGCGGTATAGAGCGCCGAATTCAGGCAGCTGGTCACAGCGACCAGCACCACGATGTCGACGATCAGCTTGGCATTCGGGATGCCCATACGCTCAAGCACGGTCTGGTAGGAACCGACAGCGGCCAGTACCGGATCATTCCATGGCACCAGGGCCACGACGATGAAGATCGACACGAGGTAGAACAAACCAATCCGCCAGATCACCGAGTTGGTGGCCTTTGAGATTTGCTGGCCCGGGTTCTTCGATTCCGCGGCCGCGATGGTCACGATCTCGGTACCCATGAAGGAAAACATGGTGGTCAGAATAGCGCCCAACACCGCGCCCATGCCGTTTGGCAGGAAGCCCTGGGTGTCGAACAAATGCGAAACGCCGCTGACCTGGCTGTTCGGCAGGTAGCCGAAGATCGCCATGATGCCAAGTGCGATGAAACCGATGATCGCGATGACTTTGACCAGGGCGAACCAGAATTCGAATTCACCGTAGTTCTTCACGCTGAACAGGTTGGTCACTGTCAGCAGCAAAGTGATGACCAAAGTGAAGGCCCAGATCGCCACGTTGGGAAACCAGGCATGCAGGATGGTCGCGGCGGCATTGGCCTCCAACGGGATCACCAATACCCAGAACCACCAGTACAACCAGCCGATGGTGAAACCGGCCCAGTGACCGATCGCGCGATCGGCGTAGGTCGAAAAGGAGCCCGTGTCCGGAGAAGCAACAGCCATCTCGCCGAGCATGCGCATGACCAGCACCACCAGAGCACCGGCGGCGGCGTACGCCAACAGCACGGCCGGGCCTGCGGCAGCAATGGCGTGGCCGGAGCCGACGAACAGGCCGGCGCCGATAACCCCGGCGATCGACAGCATGGTCACATGACGCGGTTTGAGCCCCTGTTCGAGGCCATTGGAGCTTGGGGTACTGCTCATTGAAACTACCTTTGTAAGGGAAAGCGATTTGCATCCATCCCGTCCGGCGTTCCTTCTCGTAAAAAGAAACCAACAGGGCGTTCCATATTCTGCACGCAATAATTGCGCCAAAATGTTTCAAACTCCCGAAGCACGGGGCCTGCGGCGTGACCGGACAGTCATCGCAAGTCCTTGAGATTAATGGCAATTCGCCAGAGCGTTACCCTGCGACCCACTTTGAGAACGAAACAGCGCACCAGAAACACACCCGAAAATGTGTCGACGCACAATAAAAGTGCAGATCAGGAACGTTTGGCCGGTTAGCGCTTCCAACACCCCGTCAAAGCTGGCAACATCGCGCCCTTTTTTACGCGACACCCGCGGGACAGCTGGTTCAAACGGCTGTTCGGTTGATAGCAGCGCGACAGTCTGCTGTACCGATGCGACAACCTGCCACATGCCACCCGTTTACCGCCCGTAGCGCTGTTGGCTGCCATTCGAACGCTATGCTAGCTTGGCCGCCTCGCCAGGAAGGCCAACCAACAGCAGGAGCGAAACACTATGAGGAACGCACATGGCTGAGGCCACGCCCGCGCTTGAAATTCGCAACTTGCACAAACGCTACGGACAGCTCGAGGTGCTCAAAGGCATCTCGCTGACCGCCCGCGACGGCGACGTGATCTCGATCCTGGGTTCTTCCGGTTCCGGCAAGTCCACATTCCTGCGTTGCATCAACCTGCTGGAAAACCCGCACCAGGGCCAGATCCTGGTGGCCGGTGAAGAACTCAAGCTCAAAGCCGCCAAGAACGGCGAACTGGTGGCTGCCGACGGCAAGCAGATCAACCGTCTGCGCAGCGAGATTGGTTTTGTGTTTCAAAACTTTAATCTGTGGCCGCACATGAGCGTGCTCGACAACATCATCGAAGCCCCGCGCCGGGTGCTCGGCCAGAGCAAGGCCGAAGCCATCGAAGTCGCCGAAGCCCTGCTGGCCAAGGTCGGCATCGCTGACAAGCGTCACGCCTATCCGGCGCAACTGTCCGGCGGCCAGCAACAACGCGCGGCCATCGCCCGCACGCTGGCCATGCAGCCCAAGGTGATCCTGTTCGACGAACCCACCTCTGCCCTTGACCCGGAAATGGTCCAGGAAGTACTTAATGTCATCCGCGCACTGGCCGAAGAAGGCCGCACCATGCTGCTGGTCACCCACGAAATGGGCTTTGCCCGTCAGGTGTCCAGCGAGGTGGTGTTCCTCCACCAGGGCTTGGTAGAAGAGCAAGGATCGCCACAGCAGGTGTTCGAAAACCCGCTTTCGGCACGCTGCAAACAATTCATGTCCAGCAACCGCTAACGGAGCTACCCGCATGCAGAACTTCAAAAAAGTCTTCCTGGCTGCCGCCGTCACCCTGGCGTTCAGCGCCGGTGCCATGGCTGAAACCCTGAAGATGGGCATCGAAGCGGCCTACCCGCCGTTCAACAATAAAGATGCCAGTGGCAATGTCGTCGGCTTCGACAAGGAAATCGGCGACGCCCTGTGCGCCAAGATGAAAGTCGATTGCACCGTGGTCACGTCCGACTGGGACGGCATCATCCCGGCCCTGAACGCCAAGAAGTTCGACTTCCTGATCTCCTCGATGTCGATCACCGACGAGCGCAAGCAAGCGGTCGACTTCACCGAGCCGTACTACTCGAACAAACTGCAGTTCATCGCGCCGAAAGACAAAGAGTTCAAAACCGACAAGGATTCCCTGAAAGGCAAAGTGATCGGCGCACAACGTGCGACCCTCGCCGGCACCTGGATGGAAGACAACATGAAAGACGTCGAAGTCAAACTCTACGACACCCAGGAAAACGCTTATCTGGACCTGACCTCCGGGCGCCTGGACGGCATCCTGGCCGACAAATACGTCAACTACGAATGGCTGAAAAGCGACGCCGGTCGTTCGTATGAATTCAAGGGCGACCCGGTGGAAGAAAGCGACAAGATTGGTATCGCTGTACGTAAAGGCGACACCCTGCGCGCGAAGCTGAACCTTGCCCTGAAAGAAATCGTCGAAGACGGCACTTACAAGAAGATCAACGACAAGTACTTCCCGTTCAGCATCTATTGATTCTGACTTGCCTGGCCGGCGCCGTTCTTTGACGGCGCCAGCCCTTGGCATTGCCTGCTGCACATTGAAAAGAAATCCATGACTATCGATCTCTACGGATTCGGCCCGGCACTCGCCGCTGGCGCGCTGATGACTGTGAAACTGGCACTCTCGGCCCTGTGCCTGGGGCTGGTGCTCGGTCTGCTCGGCGCCTTGGCCAAGACTTCCCCGTACAAGCCGTTGCAATGGCTTGGCGGCACTTATTCGACACTGGTTCGCGGCATCCCGGAATTACTGTGGGTGCTGCTGATCTACTTCGGCACGGTCAACCTGATGCGTGCCCTGGGCGAGTTTTTCGGCAATCCCGACCTCGAACTCAATGCCTTCGCCGCTGGTGTGATTGCGCTGGGGCTGTGCTTCGGCGCCTACGCCACGGAAGTGTTTCGCGGGGCAATCCTGGCGATTCCCAAAGGTCACCGTGAGGCCGGCGTGGCGTTGGGCCTGTCGAAGTTTCGCATCTTCACCCGGTTGATCATGCCGCAGATGTGGCGCATCGCCCTGCCCGGCCTGGGCAACCTGTTCATGATCCTGATGAAGGACACGGCGCTGGTGTCGGTGATCGGCCTGGAAGAAATCATGCGTCACGCGCAAATCGGCGTGACCGTGTCCAAACAGCCGTTCACCTTCTATATGGTGGCCGCGTTCATGTACCTGGGCCTGACCATTCTGGCCATGACGGGCATGTACTTCATGGAAAAACGCGCCGCTCGCGGCTTCGCGAGGAGCACCCAATGAACTGGGAAGTCATCATCAAGTGGCTGCCGAAGCTGGCCCAGGGCGCCACACTGACCCTGGAACTGGTGGCCATCGCCGTCATTGCGGGTTTGCTGCTGGCCATTCCGCTGGGCATCGCGCGCTCATCGCGGCTCTGGTACGTGCGGGCATTTCCCTATGCCTACATCTTCTTTTTCCGGGGCACGCCGTTGCTGGTTCAGCTGTTCCTGGTCTATTACGGCCTGGCGCAGTTCGATGCGGTCCGTAACAGCCCGATGTGGCCGTACCTGCGCGATCCATTCTGGTGCGCCACGGCGACCATGACCCTGCACACGGCGGCCTACATCGCCGAAATCCTGCGTGGTGCAATTCAGGCGATCCCGCCGGGCGAGATCGAGGCCGCGCGGGCGCTGGGCATGTCCCGACCGAAAGCGCTGTTCTACATCATCCTGCCCCGTGCCGCGCGCATCGGCCTGCCGGCCTACAGCAACGAAGTGATCCTGATGCTCAAGGCCAGCGCGCTGGCCAGCACCGTGACCCTGCTGGAACTGACCGGCATGGCCCGCACCATCATTGCCCGGACTTACCTGCCGGTGGAGATCTTCTTCGCCGCGGGCATGTTCTACCTGCTGATGGCTTACGTGCTGGTGCGTGGCTTCAAGCTGCTGGAGCGCTGGCTGCGCGTCGATGCCTGCCAAGGGCGCTGATTCTCCTGTGCTGACGGGCGAGGCTCTGCTCGCCCGTTTCACGGCGCTGGATGCTTTTCTGATAAAGCATCAGGCGTTGTGGAAGCCTCGTCCGTTTACTCATCTGCAACTTCCTTGGGAAGCGTCCTACCCGGAACTGGCACTTTGGCTACGGGGACGGTCGCTGGAGGATGCGGAAAGCAGCCATAACCAACCCGGTTTGCTGGATGCGCCGCAGCCATTTGCTGCGTTGGCGGCGCTTTCCCTTGAGCTGGATTCGGTGGGCGAGTTGCCGGCGCATGCATTGGAAGCGGCCGGGCATCGATTGAATGTCGATGTGCCGGGCCGTAAGTGGCAGCAGATTGAAGCGTTCGCCAGTCGTTTGTCGTTTACCTCGCCGCCCAGGCATTGGCTGGATTGGTGTTCAGGCAAGGGCCATTTGGGTCGACGGTTGCTGCAACACGGCCAACAACTGACCTGCCTGGAATACGACCCTGCGCTGGTTTCCAGCGGCCAGGCGCTCAGTCAACGCCATCACCTGCATGCGCTGCATGTCGAACAGGATGTGCTCGCGGCGGATACCATTGCGATGTTGAATGCCGATCACACGCCCGTTGCGCTGCATGCTTGTGGTGATCTGCACGTGCGGCTCATTCAATTAGCCAGCGCCGCAGGCTGCAAACAATTGGCGATCGCGCCCTGCTGCTATAACCGAATCAGCCTTACTGCGTACCAACCGCTTTCCCCGGCCGGTTTGCGATCCGACCTACAACTCTCCCTCGACGATCTCTCATTGCCGATGAGCGAAACCGTCACCGCCGGGGCTCGCGTCAGACGTCAGCGCGACATTTCCATGGCCCGGCGCCTCGGCTTCGACCTGCTGCAAAGACAACTGCGTGGCGTTGACGAGTACCTGCCAACTCCCTCCCTACCGAGTGCCTGGCTGGATAAATCCTTCGCCGACTACTGCCATCATTTGGCCGCGTTGAAAGAGTTATCCACAACCGGCCCGCAAGATTGGTCAGCACTCGAAGCCGCTGGCTGGCGCCGACTTGCCGAAGTGCGCAATCTGGAATTGCTGCGTGGCCTTTTCCGACGCCCGCTGGAGCTTTGGCTGGTACTCGATCGGGCACTTTTCCTGGCCGATCAGGGCTACACCGTTCGCCTCGGCACCTTCTGCAAAACCCCGCTCACGCCGCGCAATTTCCTGCTCCTGGCAGAACGTCCGTAAAAAGCCACAGCCTGTGGATAACTCTGTTGATGGAATTATCATGGATCCAATATAACCGCCTGTTTCAGGGGTGAAACGCTACTGTTCAATTTTCGTACACATGATAAAAAACCGAGAAAAACAGGCATTTGCGCACAAATGAGAATGGGTCCACAAAAAAGTCATGAGCGCCACTCCTGAGTGCGGCCGTTGTGCATAAGCGTCCGACGAAAAGGACATAACCGCCGAAACCCGGTCGCGCTCGGCGGAAAATTGCGTGCCGCGATCACCCTTGTTATACAGGCAGACAAGAGCGCCAAAGTGCGCCCACGAACAAGAAATCTCTGACAGACAGGAAGCCACAGTGACGTTCATTTCTTACGCACAGAATTTCGAAGACATACGCCTGTGGCGCGCCCTCAAAACCGTCGAAAACGGCTTCTATATCGACGTCGGTGCCAACCACCCCACTCACGACTCCGTGACAAAAGCTTTCTATGACCGTGGCTGGACCGGCATCAACGTTGAACCGATGCCCAATTATTACGAAGCGCTGTGCCAGGAACGCGCCAAAGACACCAACCTGCAATGCGTGGCAGGTGAAAGCGCCAACGACCTGACCTTCTACGGCATCGCCGGCACCGGCCTCTCCACCCTCGACCCGGCCATGGCGCAAATGCACAAAGACGCCGGCATGGACGTGCGCAGCCAAACCGTCCAATCCCGCACCCTGACCTCCATCTGCGAAGAACACGCCCAAGGCCGCGAGATCCACTTTCTGAAAATCGACGTCGAAGGCCACGAAGAAACCGTCCTGCGCGGCATGGACTTCAGCCAATGGCGGCCGTGGGTCATCCTCATCGAAACCCCATGGGACCGCGACCAGACCTGGGAAACCCTCGTCACCGACGCCGGCTATCAGTCCATCCTGTTCGACGGCATCAACACCTACTACCTGGCCAACGAACACCTGAACCTCAAACCCGCCTTCGACATCCCGCCGTGCAACCTGGACGAGTTCCAGTTCTGCAAAGGCCACAACTTCAGCCACCCCGTCAGCGACGCCGAACACCAACTCGCCGCCGCCCTGCAACGCGCCGAACAGGCCGAAGCACAGCTGCGCGCGATGCAAAACAGCCGCACCTGGAAAGCCCTTCAGAAACTCAAGAAAACCCTGCTTCGCGCCTGACCTGACACCTGCGCAAAAATAGTCTGAATTCAGGGGTTTACAGAACCAATCCAATCGCTATAATCGTCGCCCTAACACGCCGGTATAGCTCAGTTGGTAGAGCAACTGACTTGTAATCAGTAGGTCCCGGGTTCGACTCCTGGTGCCGGCACCATACGCAGTATCGAAAAAGGCTCACCGAAAGGTGGGCCTTTTTCGTTTATGGGTCTTACGCTCCTGGGTTTCCTCTGCTGGCTCCCCGTTCCGTGTTCGCCCCTTTTTGCGCCCCGCTCGCTGAAGGGTGGTTACATTCATCAAAGGTGCGGAATCGACGCAGCCAATTCTGGTACCGCGCATCTACATATCTCACCGAAACGATGAGCGGTTACGGTCGAAAATCAGTGAGGCGGCATAATGACAGCAGTGCTTATGCACAACCTGCCACTTCACTCCGCCGTTGCGAGCCTCTTTGTAATGAACACCGAACGACGTTACTCGATCATCTTGGAGCACAGCGCCGAGGTGCTGCTTGAACATGCACCCATGTCACAGATAGAGGCATTTTGGGACGCCAACGATACCCGCTACTTCGGGTTGCGCATGGAGGACGAGCACAGCGCACACGCACGAGTGATTGTTACGGACGAAGTCCCCGACGACGAAGATGTGGCGCTTTTCTGACTGTAGCGAATGGAATCACTCGCCTCCTACGAGAGGAGGGGGGCGCCCAAATGATTTTCAGATCTATTGCCGACACCACAAAACAAAGCCCTCGTAGAAATACGAGGGCTTTGTTGTTTCTGGGTTCTGGATATTTATACACCGGCCATCAATCACTCAAACTCCGTAGAAACCGAAAGATGCTCCCAAGCATCAATCTCCCCCTGCAACCGCGCAATCTTTTCACGCACCAACCTCACCGCATCCTTACCCAGCAACAGATGAACCGGCGGCTTTTCAGCGGCGACCAAGGTCAGCAACGCCTGCGCAGCCTTTTGCGGATCGCCAGCCTGCTTGCCACTCTTCTCTTCCCGCGCCTTGCGCACTGGATCGAACACCGGGTCATAGTCACTCACGGTGCGACCGGATCGGATCATCGAGCGCCCAGCCCATTCGGTGCGAAATGAGCCAGGTGCCACGGCGATTACGTGAATGCCCAGGCTTTCGACTTCTTTGGCCAGCGCTTCGCTAACGCCTTCAAGGGCGAATTTGCTGCCGCTGTAGTAAGCGATGCCCGGAAAGGTGATGAAGCCGGCCATGGAGGTGATGTTGACGATATGCCCGCTGCGCCGTTCACGCATGCCGGGCAGGACTGCTTTGATCATTGCCACCGCGCCAAACACGTTGACGTCGAACTGGCGCTGCATTTCAGTCAGTGGCGATTCCTCGAGAATGCCTTCGTGCCCATAGCCGGCGTTGTTCACCAGCACGTCGATCTGCCCCACCTCGCGCAGGATGTCAGCCACCAGTGGTTCGATGGCTGGGAAATCGGTGACGTCGAGCACGAACGCTTTAGCGCGATGGGCGTCCAGCGCTTCGAACGCGGCGCACTCGGATTCGCGCCGCACCGTGCCAACCACCGTGTGCCCCGCCGCCAGCGCTGCTTGCGAAAAGGCCAGGCCGAAACCTGAACTGACGCCGGTGATCAGGAAAACCTTGTGAGCGTGGGTGTTCATGCTGCGTTCTCCAATAAAAACGCCGTCGATAGTGATCGACGGCGCTGTGGACAAGTCAAAGAGGTCTTAGTGACCGGCGCTCTGACCGCCATCGACGTGCAGGATTTCGCCAGTGACGAAGTTGGCGTTGTCCAGATACACAACCGCCTGAGCGATGTCGTTGATTTCGCCCATGTGGCCGACCGGGTGCAGACTGCCCAGCGCTGCATGGGTTTCTTCGCCGTGCATCGGGGTCTTGATGATGCCAGGGGAAACCGCATTCACCCGAATCCCGCGCTTGGCGTACTCAATCGCCAGGGACTTGGTCGCAGCGTTCAAACCACCTTTGGTCAGCGAGGCCAGTACCGACGGCACACCATCAATCGCGTGGTCTGTCAGGCTGGTGGTGATGTTGACGACGTGGCCTTTGCCTTGCTTTTCCATCTCGTTGATCGCGAGTTGGGTGATGTAGAAGAAGCCGTTCAGGTTCACCGACAACACGTTGGCGTAGTCTTCGGCGGTGTAGGCGGTGAACGGTTTGGCGATGAAGATGCCGGCGTTGTTGATCAGGGTGTCGATGCGACCAAAACGTGCGATGGCTTCACGGATGACTTGTTGTGCGACTTCCGGGTTGCCGATGTCGCCCGCCACGGTGAGGATGTCCGGATCGCTGGACGGTTTGATCGAACGCGAAGTGGCGACAACTTTGTAATCCAGGTCGCGGAAGGCTTTGACCATGCCGGCGCCGAGGCCTTGGGATGCGCCAGTGATAACGATGACTTTTTTCGAATTGCTCATGATGAACCTCTACTAATTAAGAATGGTTTGAATAAGTAAGTAATCAGGCTTCGGCGGGGGTCTTGGCCATTTGTCTCAACATTTGTTCGTAGTACTCGACCGACTGCGAACCGGACACCAGATGGCGACCGTTCAGCACCATGGCCGGGACCGAGTTGATGCCGTGCTGGCGGTAAAACGCTTCAAGCTCACGCACTTCTTTGGCAAATGCGCCGGACGCCAACACCTCTTGAGCCGCCGCCGCATCCAGTCCCGCTTCAGCAGCCAGACTCACCAACGTCTCGCGATCGCTCGGGTTCTGGCCGTCGGTGAAGTAAGCGCGCAACAGGATTTTCTTGAGTACGACCTGCCGCCCTTCCTGCAACGCCCACAACAGCAGCCGATGCGCATCAAACGTGTTGTAGAAGTGAGTGCGCTTGTCCAGATCGAACTTGAACCCCAGGGCCGCGCCACGTTCGATCTGCATCGCTTTGCCGGCGGCGACGTCTGCGGCGGTGCGTCCATATTTGCGCATCAAATGCTCAACCGCTTTTTCGCCGACTGCCGGCATGTCCGGGTTCAACTCGAAGGGCTTGTAGGTCAGCTCCACTGAAATCTCACCGGCCACGTTCTCGATCGCTTGCTCCAGCGCCGTCGCACCCAATGCACACCACGGGCACACCACGTCGGAGATGAAATCGATGGAGACGGACGCGGTCATGATTTGCCCTCCGCCTCAGCCAGTTGCTTGCGGTACTTAGTGGTACTGATGCCGGCGTAGCCCCAGTTATCGGTGTCGACTTCTTCGATCACGATGTGGGTCAGGTGCGGATCCTTCTTCAGGACGCGTTCCAGGGTTTCAGTGATTTCGGCGATCACCTGAGCTTTCTGCTCAGAGGTAACGCCATCGCGGGTGATGCGTACGCTTACGAAAGGCATGAGGAATCTCCAGTGACCTTCCCTTCGGAATGAATGGGTCGGCGTTGGAGTTCAATGTAGGGAGTTAGCTGGAGGGGATAAAGGTGGGGGCGGGAACATCATTAGTTACGCGGTGTAATTATTACAATCCGAGCTCGACGTGACTTCTTCGCTAATCAGGAAGCTCTCGCAGAGATTTAAGAGATCTGTTGTTAGGGGCACATTTTCCTGGGCGCCCAGTACCTTTCCGGACGTAAAAAAGCCCGAACAGGTCGGGCTCTCGTCAACAAATCGTAATTTCATAATTCCACTCAGGACGGCCTCTAATTAGAGCCCTCGACACCTAAGTTCATTATAGTGATGCTACATTGGACCGAAGTAAGTATATAAACTCAAAAAACTCTTACTTAGTCATTAACAAATACAAGACTCTACTCTTTTGAAGCTGATGACCTCAGCTCATTATTAAAATAATCTTCGCTATTTTTTATTTCAGAATCAACCCAGCTCGCTACAAACGAATTTTTCTCTTCGGAGCCCTTTAAAAGCTCGTCTTCAAAAAACATAGATATCGACGAATGATATATATCATTTCCACCAGCAACTCTATTTTTATCAATTTCGCTGTTTTTCTTTGAAAGAAAATTAAATATTCTCATGGTCTTGCTCCAAATCGTTTATCCAGATAAATCGATAAGAGTTTAGCTATTGTCAGGCCTAACATCTTATCTCTCTCCAAGGAAAATTGATTAGATTCATTACTAGTGAATACTAGCACACCCAACGGTTTGCTGCCAGAGCTGAGTTTTGCAGAGTCTTTTATTGGCATAGAAAGAAATGACTTATATTTATGCTCATCACCGATAGTACTTGAGCTTACCGAAAGCTCCGTGCTCCTAGTAATATCATGGCAAATTTTTATCTCATCCAAAATGTATGTTAATCCTACATGGCCGAATCCCGGTTTCCAGCTCCTCCCCGTGGTAACGAGCCTGTCATCATGGCTTCTCCATTTAAGCTCAAGCTGAGCTGTGCTCTCATTATAAAGGTATAATGCAAAGTTATATAAAGCCGTCGAGCTATAACCAAAAAGCTCCGCTCTATATTTGACTAGAGGCGAAAGTATCTTTCCTAAATCAGCAGATACCCGAGCGCTTGTGCAGTCAGTATTATTAGAATCATTGATTTCATCGATTAAATTCTCCAACTCCAACGTGGAAATATACGACACAGTTTGTTGAAACTTTAGGTTTTGATACATTTGGGAAGCTTTCGGAATCACTATCTTTCTGAAAATCTTATTCTGCTTAATAAGCTTCTCTACTTCTTGAGTCACGGATTTACGAGTGCTCGACGACAATAAAACGCTGGTAAACACTAGATGCAGAAAAGCGCTTAATGAAAAAAGTACCGTTTCACCCAACGTAAACTTAGATAATTCCCCAGTCGCAAAATATTTACTAATAAACGCACCAATGATAACGGGCGAAATTAGCGTCATCCAAAAATTGGAAAACATTACAGAAAAATAAAAAACCCTACCTTCAATCGATCTGTTTTTTGAATTGTTTTTTGTTATTTTTTTCAACATACACCCGCATTTTTTCAAGGCTCGATCCAAGCCATAAATATAGCTGACTTTTTTAGTTCAGTGACACAGCGCTCCTACAAATCCCTCCTAAAAAGTCGAATGAATTTTCCGACGTAGGTGTAATTTAAAATTCTTATTAATCTCCTTTGTTAAATTTGCACACAAGCCACCACCTAGCCACGATTGCGCATCCGTCGCCCTCAAGCTACCTTCAGACCGTCGCTGCCAATTCAGCGACCGGGCCTGAGAACCCGGGTAATATGCGCGCGCACCAGCGCCCTAAATCACGATTGCCGGCGTTTTTTTGTGCCTGCATTTCCGTGCAATGGCGGCTGTGCGTGGGAGACCTTCGGGTCTGCCGGGTCGTGCATACCGGTTTCTCAGCCTGCGCACAGCTGCCACCCATTCGCCTGAGAACGAACGCGGCAGCTCTACTTTGATTTTGGAGTATTGCAAATGCACGCTATTGATCCGTTCAAAACTTCCCTCTTTGCTACGCCTGCCATCACCCACCACCGCCCAAAAACCGGAGGTGCCCAATGACCAACCCCAAAGACCTTAAAACCATCGGCCTCACCCCCTTCTCCTACCACGCCAACGAACCGCTCTTCCGCATCAACGCCGGCGTCCCGGTCATTGCAGCCCTCTCCCACGCCTCCGATCTGCTCCACGTCGCCAAACTGCTCGCGTCAGACGCGGCCATGGTTCGCGACACCGACCGGCACGCCTGGGCATCGCATTACTTGCAGGATATGAGCAAGGCGATCATTGATGATGTGGTGAAGGTGTTGGACGCGCCATGTAACAACCGAGCCAGTAACGTCGTACCTATCTAAATCGCATGCATAAAAAAGCCCCGAATCAATCGGGGCTTTTTGCGTCAATGAGAGGGTGTTGGCATATGCTTTGTGCGTAAAAACGAATCTACGTGCACAAAAACGATCATAAAATGGGTCTTTTGCATAAAAACGTTCACAACCTTAAGCGTTGTCGACGCTCACAGTTTCCACAGTGATCTGCTTCAGCGCATAAAACGGCGCAAGCGCCGCCTCATCCGCTGAAGCTCCGGTAATCAACCGCCACTCCCGCTCAATCGGCGTCCAGTGCTGCTGTCGGGCGCGCCCCAACTTGTCAGTGTCCGCGAGCACAACAATCTGCGCCGCTCGCTTGATGATGCATTCCTTCAAATAAGCCTGCTGCGCACTCGCCTCACACAAACCAAACTCCGCAACCACGCCATCCGCACCCAGAAAGGCCTTGTCGACACTGAGCCGACTCAACGTCAGCTCCGCCAGCGGCCCCAACGTGCTCATGCTCGAACCGCGCAGATCGCCGCCGATCAACGTCAACCGAATACCCGGCGCATTGGCCAGGGTCATTACGGCAAGCAAATTGTTGGTCACCACATGCACGTCTTGTCGCGAACACAGATGATGGGCCAGTGCGGCGCACGTGGTGCCGCCGTCGAGCAGGACGGTATCGCCATCCTGAACGTGGGCCGCCGCTGCCTGGGCGATGGCATCTTTCTGTTCCCACTGGGATGTTTTGCGTTCTTCGAGCGAGGCTTCCGGCTCATGAACGCCGACCACCGCAGTCGCGCCGCCATAGGTGCGCACCAGGTGCCGCTGTTTGGCGAGCATGGTCAGGTCCCGCCGTACCGTGGCTTCCGAGACCCCGAGTGCCGCGCTCAATTGCTCGACGTTGGCATCGCCAATTCGCACGAGATCGAGGATGGCGCGGTGGCGTTCGGAGGCTTTCATGGCAGGTCTCGTTGTGGGGACGGTGGTCGATCTTACACGACCGAGCCCCTGCGCCTCATCCCCGTCGCGTGGCAAGCTCGGCGCCCTGGCGCAGCGCTTCGAGCAGGCTGCGCTCATCGGCGATGCCTTTGCCGGCGATATCAAACGCGGTGCCATGGTCGACCGAGGTGCGGATCACGTCCAGGCCCACGGTGACGTTTACGCCCGCTTCCAGACCGAGCACTTTGACCGGGCCGTGGCCTTGGTCGTGATACATCGCCACCACCAGATCGAAGTCACCGCGACCGGCGCGGAAGAACAGGGTGTCAGCAGGCAGCGGGCCGGTGACGTCGAGGCCGCGTTCTTGCAGCAGCTTCACCGCAGGGATGATTTTTTCCTCTTCTTCGCCATAACCGAACAGTCCGTTTTCACCGGCATGGGGGTTGATCCCGCAAACACCAATTCGCGGGCGAGCAATGCCGGCCTTGATCAGTGTCGCGTTGCCGCGCTCGATGGTGCGCTGGACCAGGCCCGGCTCGATCTTGCGGATCGCGTCGATGATGCCGATGTGGGTCGTGACGTGAATCACCCGCAGTTGAGGCGCCACCAACATCATCGACACTTCGTCGACGTTGGTCAGGTGCGCGAGCATTTCTGTATGGCCGGGGTATTTGTGGCCGCCGGCGTGCAGCGCTTCCTTGTTCAGCGGTGCGGTGCAGATCGCGTCGATCTGGCTGGCCTCGGCGAGTTGCACGGCGCGGGCGATGTATTGATAAGCAGCGTCACCGGCGATGGGCGACAGTTCGCCGAACGGCAGGTCGTCGGGGATCAGGTTAAGGTCGATGCAGTCAATGGCGCCGGCTTCGTACAAGGCTTGGGAGGCGTCCTCGATGCGGCGCACTTTGGCACTTCCGCCGACGATGACGTTGGCCTGTTCGAGGCGACGGGCATCGCCGATCACCAGCGGCCGGCATTGTTGGTAGACGATGTCGTGAGTCAGGCTCTTGACGATGATTTCCGGGCCGACACCCGTGGCGTCGCCCATGGTGATGCCGATGATGGGGAGGTAATTGCTCATAGTGTTCATTCGAGTCCTTGGATTCGTGTGCGTTGGGGCGGGGAGCGATCGGCGCTGTCGCTCAGGTGTTGCCATGCCGCATATAAGGCGTTGTCGGTACCGAACGCGCCGGCCTTGGTAACGATGCCGGGACGATGGCCCTGGCGGGAAACGGTCGGGCGGGCGAAGGCGACGCCGGCTTCGATTTCGGTCAGCAGTTGCAGGCTGTCGATGCCGACGGTGGTCAATATGGCCCGCGCGGTTTCGCCGCCGGTGGCGATCAGGCCGCCGACCTTGGCGAAGTGCGGTTCGACCAGCACGGCGAGCATGGTCGAGAGTTGCGCGCCCTCTTGGGGATCGAACGCTTCATCGCGGCCGATGCGCAGCAGCAGGTCACTCCAGCCGTCCAGTTGCTCGCCAATGCGCGATTGCCAGAGCGACCAATCGCCGTGGGTTGAACCCTGACGAAGGACTTCAGGCGGTATAACCAGTTCGCTGACGCCGCCACGCTCTTTGAGCCGCTCGCATTGTCGCTCGCAGACGCCGGAGAGGCTGCCGACAAGGATCAGAATCGGCGCCTGGCTTTTTTCGAGGGCCGCAGGTTCGATAGTCGTGAACTGTGCTTCGGATAAATCAGGAAGACTGGCGATTTCCCGTGCAAGGCCACCCGAACCGATCCAGAACAGCGGCTGATCCATCGACGCGGTCAAGCGAGCGAGGGTCAGCAGGTCGTCTTCGGTCTGCGCATCGACGATCAGCGCCTGCGTGCCATTGCCGGCAATTTCAGCAATGTGCCGCTCGAGCGCTTTTTCGTTGCCGCGCAAGGTGTCGAGGTCGAGCTTCGCAGTGCTCAGGCCTGCGGCAATCAGCATCGCTTCGACATCGGCCGGACGGTCGGCGTTTTCCAGTTTCCAGGTGTCGGTGGTTTCCAGCGGCTGGCCGTTGACGAACACGCGACCGCCGCGCAACGTGCGCCCGGTGGCCGGAAACGCCGGGGCGACGATGGCCAGGCCGGCCAACGGTTGCAGGGCGGCAACCTCAGCCGCCCAGTTGCCGCGCAGCGTCGAATCGATTTTTTTGTACAGCCGCTGCCCGGGTTTGTGCAGCGCTTTGAATGCCGCGACCGTGCGCTCGGCAGCCCTCGCGGGTGGGAGGCGCCGAGTGTCCGTATCCGCGGCAATCACTTGAGCGTCAGCCTCGTCATTCAGGGGGTCGAGGGTGACGACCGTTTGCATCCCCACGCTGGCAAAGCCGATGGCGCAATCTGCCGCGCCGGACAGATCGTCAGCGATGATCAGAATCCTCATCGCAAAGCCTCCTGCTTTTGAGGTTCGATCCCCGGTTCAGGCATGACGACAGGACTGCGCTGCTGCACGCGTTTGGCGACGGCGGCGGTGAGTAACGGCGCAAGAATTGCGGTGACCACGACGCAGGCGGCTACCAGTATGGTCGCGCTCTTGGCCGCTTCGGCGTACACCGGGTTGGCTGCCGCAATCAGTGCAGGGACGGCGGCGGCATTCCCGGCGGTGGTGGCGGCGGCAACACCCGCGACGCCCGTGCCACCGGTCAAACGATCGGCGAAGAACAGCGGAATGCCGGTCAGCACAACCACCGCAACGCCCATGCCGAGACCCAGCAAACCGGCCTGCCAGACGTTATGCAAGTCCAGGCTGGCGCCGAGTGCAAGGGCAAAAAACGGGATCATCACCGGGACGGCCTTGGCCAGAAAGTCGCGCATGTCACGGTCGAGATTGCCCAATAGCATGCCGAGGGCCAGTGGCAGGATGCTGCCCACCAGCGTCGGCCAAGGGAAAGCCGACAGGCCGGCGATCCCCAAGGTGACCATGGTCAGAAAAGGCCCGGACTCCAGGGACATGACCGAATAGGCGCCGACATCTTCGGATCGACCGTATTGCCCCATCAGCGCCATGTACAAGCCGCCATTGGTGTCGTTCATCGCGGCGACGACCGCCAGCGTTGAAATGCCGGCGAAGAGGCCAGACGAGATCGGCTGCTCGCCGAGAAAATGCCCGAGCACAATGCCGATAAGCACGGCGATGCCGACTTTGGTGATAAGCAGCGTGCCGCCCTTCTTCAGCAGATAAGGTGTGGCCTTGATATTGATGCTCGCGCCCATGCAGACGTAGAACACCGCGAGGATGGGTAACGCCCCGGTGAACAGCGCATTGGTGAAAGAGCCGAAAAACTTCGGTGTGTCAGGAAGGAATGTAGCCACCAGTGAGCCAATCAGCAGCGGGACAATCATCATGCCGCCAGGGATGCGTTCAATGGTGCGCTTGATAGGAATTTGGGCCACGAGGGTCTCCTTTTATAATTGTTTGGTAAGACGTACTTCACCTCGAAACTGACTGATTCGATCATTTGGTGATTGAGTCAGTCAAAATAATCTTAGGCTTTCGTTCTTAATTGCGCAAATCAATCATTCAAATGATCGTTTTGATCATTTATGGAGGAAACCTGTTTTTTCACAAATACCTTTGCCAGCCACCGCAGTAGCCGCCCTCAGATACAGAAAAGCGGCAAGGTCGAGCATTCACAACCCCAAAAAAAATGCCCAAACCTCCCGGCCTGAGCATTTTTTTGACCCTGATCACCCAGCTTTCCCAAAAAACCTCGACTCTATGTAAGCCTCCAACCATCGGACGCAGCATCAATTCGCTACTAAACTCGGGACAAGCGTGTTCAGGTGCAGGATTATAGCCAGCACGTATCGCCCAACCGGCGGCCAGGTACTCAACAATAGCCAGCCCACTTTAGAGGGCATTACCCAATGGATAGCAGAACCCTACGCAACCTCATGCGCATTGTTCAGACCGGCTCTTTGTCGGCGGCGGCAGAGCATTCCTGTTTAACCGTGCAGGCGTTGGCCGCGCAGTTGAACAAGGTCGAAGAACAGTTCGGTTTTCGGTTGTTTCGTCGCTCCAACAAGGGTTTGACCCTGACCACGCAGGGCACGGAACTCACGCCTTACATGGACAAGGTGTTGGTTGCCACGCGGCAACTGGAAGAAAAAGTCGCCGCGTTGAAGGTGCCTGGGCAGCGCACGCTCAAGGTAGCGCTGAACACGACGCTGTCGGCTGACTTCAATCGGCGAATGATCGGACGCCTGATTGAGGTGTTTCCCGACTATCAGCTGGAATTCAGCTACGCCGAGTCGATGGAAAACCTCAGCAAGCTGAAGAACGAAGACTTTGACCTGGCGGTGCTGATTGGTCCGCAGAAGCCGGGATTGCCCAGCATCATCCTGCCCGAGGTCCAGGTGCAGGTGGTCGGTGCGCATTGCGGTCAGGAACATGATCCGCTGGTGCTGCTCGGCAACAAGTTTCAGGTGCGTCCGGCAGACGATTGTCCGTATTCCCACAGCTTCTTGCGCTTTCTCGACGCCGGTCTCGGCAATTACGAGTCGGGCAAGCGGATGGTCTATTCGTGCAGCGAAACCCTGACGCTGTCGTTGATCACCCAGATGGACGGCCTTGGCATGGTTTCGCGGGATGCAGCCCAGCGCAATGGCCTGACGATTTTCCCCGGCTTCGAGGATGCCCTTGAAGTGCGGCTGGCGATCAATAATCCTGAGTTGTCGGGCCAGGCTTTGCACGATGTGGTCGACCTCCCGCTACATGAACGAGCCGAGCGCAATGTACGCAGCCGTTCCCACCGCAACGGAGAGAAAGAGGTTTTTGCTGAAATACGCACATAACAACGTCGGAATCGCGGCATAAAATTCCGGGCGATCGAGCTGCACGTGCTGATCCTTGATCAACAACGGCGTGAGGCTGATTGCAGCGACGATCGCCACCGGCAGGTATTCCAGCGCCCGAGCGACGAAGGGCGGCCAATGGTCAGTGTTCACTTGCAGCGGCAATGCGCGCGGCAGGAAGGTCACGGCCATCATCAGCACAACGACCAGAATCAGGAACGTTTGGTCAGGCATACGCCCACCCCGCAGCCCACAAATGTGGCGATGAATACGTTGAAGGGCGAGCTGCCGACCAGGCTCAGCACGCCCATGCAGGCGACGGCGGCCAGTGCGGCGATGAGTTTGTTACGCGTGTTGCACAGCGACACCAGCACGTAGAGCATCATCGCGGTCAACGCGTAGTCGAGCTGATACTGGATCAAGTGCGCCGCATACTGCGCGCAAATCGCCCCCAGCAAACCGCCGAGCACCCACGAGGTGTGGCAATACAGATTGAAACCGATCAGGTAACGCACGTTGACGGGCGAGCCTTTGCCCAGTTTGACGCTGTGAAAAGCGAACGACTCATCGGTCAGCCCGCCCGCGTAACACCAGCGCTCCATTCGGCTGAGGCCCATCGCCTGCAACGCCTTGGCCATGTAGACCGACATCAGCATGTGCCGCGCGTTGATCAGAAACGTGGTGAGGATGATGGTGGTCAGCGACGCACCGCTGGAAATCAGCGCGAGGGCCGCGAACTGCGAAGCGCCGGCATACACGAACAGGCACATGGCGACCGGCAGCCACACAGGCAACCCGGCGTTCACCGCCATCAAACCGAACACAAACGACACCGTGAAGTAACCCGCAACCACCGGGCTGGCTTCGGCGAAGGTGCGCGAAGCGTGCGGCTCGACCATCAGCGGCTGGCTGCTGGACGTCTCATTCATAGGTCCCTCTCAAATGTTCTTTCGCCGCGCGGCTCGCAAAAACCCTGGGCACTCCAGAAGCGCTGGCCGGCAAGGTTAGCATCGTCGACAAACAGGAACATCCGCAGCACGCCCACGCGCTTCATGTCTGACGACGCTGCTTCAACCAGGCGTTGACCGACGCCTTGGCTGCGGTAATCCGGGCTCACGGCGAGGTGGTTGATCGTGCCGCGACTGCCGAGCATTCCGCCCAACACCGCGCCGACGATTTCGCCGCTGACGTCCAGTGCGATAAACGCGGTGGTGGTCTTCTGCACCAGCACACTGCGCAGGCATTTGGCGTCCTGCCATTCACAGAAAGACACTTCTTCGAATTGCCGAAAGAAGCGTTCCAGGCGCTGTGCATCCTTGGCCGTGGTGCGCCGCAGCATCACCGGTGCGGGGCACTCGGCGAGGCTGGTCACGGTGTTGTACTGTTCAGCGAACAATGTCGAAAGCGGTCCCGGGCCGCGAGAAAGAGATCGCCAGAATCTGCCGGTACGCCATGTCGTGAGAATGGGTATTGCGTGCCGGTGTCACGTAGTGACGCATGTCGCGATCGAGAAAGTAGGTGGTGTCGAGGATTTCCTGATACGTCGTCGAGGCCAGGTGCTCCTGGTTTTCCGTGTCGTACAACCGGCTCTCTGCCCCTTCAACGTTATTGCGTCCCCAGAAGTGCACGCCGCTGAACGGATAACCGTCGCAGTGAATACCTTCCGGGGTGATTTCCAGTTGTTTGCCAGGCTTGATCTCGATGCGGATCTGATGAATCTGGCACTGCCAGATTTCGTCGTGCAACTCAGGTGGCAAAACGTTTTTGTACACTTCGAAGTCGGTGTCGATCAGGCTGCGCATCACCGGCGAACTGATGATTTCATCAGAGAAGTCCTGGAAGTGCCGAACCATCCCGCCAACATAACTGTTGTTCGCCTTGGACTGAACATAGGCGCGGTGTTCCAGTTGCTTCAGATCGCGCGTGACCGGGTTGTACTCGAAATCGCTGTAGCGACGGTAGCGCATGCCCGCCTCGGACTGTCCGTAGTAACTGTCCGGCTCCATGTTTTCCCAGCTATTGGTCAATCTGACGAAATCGTTGAAATGACCGAAAAGATTGAAGTCAGCACCCCGGACGTTCGCATATTTGTCACGCCGTAGAAACTCGCCCACTTCTTTGTTCAAAACGATCATTTTAAAAATCTCCGTGCATTTAGCTGCCTAATCTAGAGAGCACAGGATTTACGTCCATGAGAAAGAATTTGAGGCATATCAAGCGCTGCTTGAAACGGAGCATGACGTTGCATTAGTTTGACTTTTTACGATCGAAAATGGCCTTTTTATGCGTTTTTCAACGGATCTCAGGCGAAAAAAACCCCGAGCCAGTCGGGGTTCTTTAGTGAGTGTTGAACACTCAGTCGATCATCAGAAGATGTTGATCGGGTAATCCACGAACACACGCACTTCGTTACCGCTGACGTTGTACTCGCTGGATTTCTGCGAGACACGCAGGATCGAGCTGCGCAGTTTCACGCTCAGGTCTTTGGCCGGGCCGCTTTGCACGACGTACTTGAACTGGTTGAAGATTTCACGCTCGGTGCCGCCTTCGCTGGTGGACGTGGTGATGTTGTCACCGCGCACGTAGGCGAAGTTGTAGCTCAGGCCAGGAACGCCGAATGCGGTGAAGTCCAGGCCGTAGCCCAACTGCCAGCTGCGCTCGTCTTCGGCGTTGAAGTCAGACCAGTAGGAGTTCGCCAGGTAGATGGTGTTGCCGCCGTCGCCGACACGACCTTGATCCTTCTGGTAACCGCCGTAGGCGTAGCCCAGATTGCTGTCGCCGGTGCTGCGCTGGTGCGCGAGGGTGAACGAGTGCGGGCCGGTGGCGAAGGTCGCCGCCAGGCTCCAGATTTTGTTGTCGTCGCCGGTAGCGCCACTTTCGCGGACGTAGGAATCATCCAGCTTGGTGCGATAGCCGTTGAAGTCCAGGGTCAGGGACTGATCCTTGTCGATCGGGAACACGTAGTTGGCGTTCACGTATTGCTTCTTCAACACGTCTTCAACGTCGGATGCGTACAGCGCCGCTTTGAATTGTTCGGTGAACTGGTAGCTACCGCCCAATACGTTGATCGACTTCAGGCCACCACTGTCACGGCCTTCAGCGCTTTTGCGCGATTCGGCGGTGAAGCGACCGGCGTTCAGCTCCAGGCCTTTGATCTCCTTGGAGGTGATCAAGGTGCCGGTGTAGCTTTCCGGCAGCAGGCGCGAGTTGTCGTAGCTCAGCACCGGCAGGGCCGGCATCTGGTCGCCGTAGGTCAGCGTGGTGCTGGAGACACGGAATTTGACTGCTGCACCGCCTTTGGACAAGTCGTCAGCCGCGTTGCCGCTGTCGCCCTTTTTAAAGAAGTCGATGCCTTGTGCGCCGGTGCGACCCTTGCCGCCATCCAGACGCAGTGCGTACAGACCGAAAGCATCCACACCGACACCGACGGTGCCTTGGGTGAAGCCGGACGAGAACGTGCCGATGGCCGCTTGGCCCCATTCGGCTTTGTCCGCACGACCGTCTTTGTAATCACGATTGATGTAGGCGTTGCGCAGCAGCACTTTGAGGCTGCTGTCTTCAACAAATCCCTTGGATTCGGCCTGGTCGTTAGCCATGGCCTGTGTAGCGCTCAACATCCCCAGAGCGATCAAGCTGATTCGCTTATTCAACATTTTGTTTTTTTCCTTATTACCGGTTGATACGCGCTGTGTCGAACGGCTGAAACGGCGCTATCGCACTCTTTTTTCACCCCAAAACAAAAAGGCCCGCCCACGAAGAAATCGTGGCGGGCCTTTTTATTATTTTATGAGTCATGGCGGTTAGCCACAGGCGTTGGGCGCGATCGTAGCCGCGCCCAGAAGGCTGTGTCAATTTGATGAATCGTCTATCCATAGGCGAAAAACATCTAAGCGGACTGAGCAAGCCAGGACGCGAACGCTTGCGGCTTACCAAGCCAAGGGCTGATATCGACCACCGTGAAATGACCATTTTGCTCCAACGCCAAGGTCGGAAAACCTTGGCCACCGACACGGGCCAGCAATGCGCGGCTGTCCTTGATGTGGCGATCCGAGTCGGTGCTTATGAAGGCTGACGCAAAGGCATCAGGCTCAAGACCAATCTCTTTTGCCAGCTCAAATAACACCGCCTCATCGGCAATCCGCCTCCCTTCCACGTAATGGGCGGTTTGCAAACGCCCCAGCAACTCAAGCCCACGGCCGGCGATGCGTTCGGCGGCCAGCACCGCAGCGATTGGCGGGGTGGAATCGAACACCGCCGTGTCGTCGCGTAGCAAACCTTCGAAGTACGCTTCGCCAAATGGCTGGCCGGTGTACTCGGCGATTCGGCGGTCGTGGGGCATCACATAGCTGCGCAATTGTGGCGAAACGGCTTGGCGGTTGGCACCGCTCATCATGCCGCCACCGTGGGCGATCACCGGCAACACGCCTTGGGCGGCGTGCACCAGCGGTTTGGCGCCGTAGCACCAGCCGCACAAAGGGTCGTAAATGTAGTGAAGGATCATGGAAAGACTCCGGCAATCAATCAGGGAAACTCAGTGCCGGCAGACTAATCCTCGGACCGTTGCGGAAAAACGCTGGAATGGCGTTCAGTCTGTTTCATGAATCGGTCGAATAGCCTCGACGAATCTCTGTAGCAATCTCGACACAACTTGAAACAATCGAACAACGAAGCTTTTCAAGAATAATTAACCGAAGCAAATAACAAGCATTACCATTCGCGCCCTCGAATTCTTCTACCCTTTCGGATGCGCTTCAGATGCCTGCCCCCTTCCGCCTTATGCCCGTCACCCTTGGGTTTTCTGCTTTTCTGTCTGCCGGATTCACCTGCGCCGCGACCACCGTTTTACCCGAAACCTCGATCAGTGCCGAAGCGGAGGCCGACGATCCGCGAGTAAAGGAAACCAGCACCGCCACCCGGACTGCGACTCCGGTGCGCTACGTGCCACAAGCCATCGACTCGATTAAAACCTCGAACGTCTCGGATTACGGTACCAATGATCTGGGCACTGCATTGAGCGGCATCCCCAACGTCAGCAGCGGTGCAGACACTCGTTTCGACAGCCTGCGTATCCGCGGTTTCGATGCGAGCAACGACTTCTACCTCGATGGCATTCGTGACGACAGCCAATACGTGCGCGACTTGCACAACATCGAGCGTATCGAAGTCCTCAAAGGGCCGGCCGCCGTGTTATACGGGCGTGGCAGCCAGGGCGGAATCGTCAACCGGGTCAGCAAACTGCCCGAGTTCGGCCGCCGTTCGACCATCGAAGCCCAGGGCGGCAGCGATGATTTACGCAGCCTTTATGCCGACCTCAGCACCGATCCGTCCGAGAACATCAGCCTGCGCCTGAACATGGGCAACATGGATCAGAACAGCTTTCGCGAGGGTGTCAGCGGCAACCGCCAACTGTTCGCGCCATCCATGAGCTGGCAATTGACGCCGGACCTGAACTGGTTGGTGCAATACGAATACAGCCGTTACAACCGCACGCCGGATCGCGGTATTCCTGGCGTAAACGGGCGCCCGGCAGACGTAGGACGCGATACGACCTACGGCAGCGAGCACGATTTCATCGACGACAAGTCGCAATCCCTGCGCTCCAAACTCAGCTATGAACTGAGCGACAACTGGCAGCTGCGCCACACCCTGGGCGTGTTCAAGCTCGACAGCGATTTCGACAACACGTACCTGACCGGATACACCCCGGCCACCAACAAGGTCACGCGTCAGCATTGGCAGCAAGACCTGACCACCCGCAATGTCTACAACAACGTCGAACTGGAGGGAGGTTTCGACACCTTCGGCCTGGAGCATCGCCTGCTGACCGGGATCGAGATCGGCAGTCAACGCCGCGATCCGACCCTTTACAACGCGGCCACTTCCGGGCCGGGCAGCTCGCCGGTGCCGGCGCTGGACCTGCACAACCCGAATCGCGATCTGCGGCATACCGGCCGCATGCAGGTGTCCAGCGACAACCACACCGAAGTCGAAAGCCGTGCGGTGTACGTGCAGGATCAATTGCGTCTGAACGATCAATGGCAACTGCTGGCCGGTCTGCGCTACGACACGTTCGACATCGAATCAACCAACAAGCTGCGCGACATTTCCGAAGACCGTGACAGCCACAGCACAAGCCCGCGTGTAGGCCTGGTCTGGACGCCGCTGCAGAATCATTCCTTCTATGCCTCCTGGACCAAGACGTTCTCGCCAGTGGGCGGCGGCTTGATCGGCATCACGCCCGGCGCGGCCGGTAACAGCAACGACTTGAGCCCGGAGCTGACCAAGCAGAAGGAAATCGGCGTGAAGAGCGACTGGCTCGACGACCGCCTGAGCACCACCCTGGCAATCTACGAACTGGAACTCTACAACCGCCGCACCAGCGATCCCCTCAACCCGACCGTCACCTTGCTCTCGGGCCTGCAACGTTCCCGCGGGATCGAGCTGACCGGCACCGGTAAAATTGCCGGCAACTGGTACGTGCGCGGTGGCGTGGGCGTACAGGACGCGACGGTCGAGAAGGACAACAACGGCTTTGAAGGCAAACGCATCAGCAACGTGGCCAAGCACAACGGCAGTCTGTTCCTGACCTGGAAACCGGAAATGGGCTGGTATGCGGAAACCGGGTTGACCCTGGTCGGCCAGCGTTACGCCGATAACCTCAACACCGTCGTACTGCCGGGTTATGGCCGTTGGGATGCACTGGCTGGATTCCGGCAGAAGGATTGGGACTTGCGTGCGGCACTGAACAACATCAGCGACAAGAACTATTACTCGTCGGCCACCAGCGCCGCGCAGATTCAACCCGGCGAACCGCGCAGCCTGGTGGTGACGGGGACCTACAGCTTCTAAACACTGCTGATGTGTTCCCACCAATCACCTGTGGGAGCGAGCCTGCTCGCGATGGCGGCGGGTCAGTCAACGTTAATGTGACTGCCAGGCCGCCATCGCGAGCAGGCTCGCTCCTACAATGGTCAGGGTGTAGCTTACAAATCCATCGCCCATAAAAAAGCGCCGCCATCCCGGCAGCGCTCTCATCAATCCTTTGTTTTTTCTTCTTATCCTTCCATCACATCCCACAACGCTTCCAGTTCCGCCTCGCTGAATAAACCAGCGGGGTAGCGCTCGATCATCATCCGGCGCGGATCAGGTTCTCTGATCTGACGCGTTCCATTGGACTTCAACCAGTGCGCCAGGACCTGGAGCGATTCGCTATTAACTGCCAGGGGATGCAACGCCCGCTCTCTCACTACGTTCACTTCGGCGTTCATTTCAGCGCTCTCTCCTGGTTCGTGAGCGGCTAACTTATCCAAGGTTTATGACAGAACATCGAAGTCCTCCCCCTCCCTGTTTCACTCCGTGACAGATACAAGAGCTGTGCCAATGTTTCCCAAGTGTCGACAAGTGGATACAAAGAAGCCCGCAGTCCTTTGGGGCTGCGGGCTTCTGGGTGAAGAGCGGGGATAAACCGGCGTCTTGGTGATTTTTCAGCCGGTTCAGGCTGTTACAACCCCACTCACTCCTTGTGCGGCGCCGGCTGTTGTTGGGTAAGGCAGTGGATGTTACCGCCCCCCAGTAACAGTTCGCGGCCCGGCACCATCACCACTTCATGCTGCGGGAATAGCGCCTGCAGAATCTCTTTCGCAGGACCGTCCAGCGGGTCGTCGAAACTTGGCGCGATAATGCCGCCGTTGACGATCAGGAAGTTCACGTAGGAACCGGCCAGACGCACGCTCGGATTACGCTCCTGAGTCCCGTCCACCGGATCCACGCCGGCACACTCTTCCTCGGTCGCATACAGCGGCCCCGGAATCGGCATCTTGTGCACCGTGAATGGGCGACCCTTGGCATCGGTGCTGCTTTCCAGCACTTTCATTGCCGCCTGGCAGCGCGGGTAGTTCGGGTCCTGCGGATCATCGGTCCAGGCTAGCAATACTTCACCCGGACGCACGTAGCAGCAGAAGTTATCCACATGGCCGTCGGTTTCGTCGTTGAACAGACCGTCCGGCAGCCAGATGATCTTATCCACAGCCAGATGAGCACTGAGCACCGCTTCGATTTCCCCCCGGCTCAGGTGCGGGTTGCGATTGCGGTTGAGCAGGCATTCTTCGGTGGTGATCAGGGTGCCTTCGCCATCGACGTGAATCGAACCGCCCTCGAGCACGAAGCCCTGGGTACGGTAGCGCTGGCTGCGCTCGATCTCGAGGATCTTGCCGCCCACCTGCGAGTCGCGGTTCCACGGCGAGTACAAACCGCCATCGAAACCGCCCCACGAGTTGAAGTCCCAGTTCACACCACGGACTTCGCCACTGTTATTGATGACGAACGTCGGGCCGGTGTCGCGAACCCAGGCGTCGTCGCTGGACATCTCGACCACACGAATATTCGGCACGTCGAGACGGGCACGGGCGTTTTCGTATTGGCCGGCAGAGACCGCCACGGTCACCGGTTCGAAACGGGCGATGGCCTTGGCGACGGCCACGTGCGCGGCTTGCGCGGGTTTGCCGCCCAGGCGCCAGTTGTCCGGGCGCTCCGGCCAGATCATCCAGGTCTGGGTTTGTGGCGCCCACTCGGCGGGCATGTAGAAGCCATCGGCGCGCGGGGTGCTGTTTAAAGTGGTCATGCGATCAGGACTCCAGGGAACCGTCGAGGGTTTTGATCGCATTGTATAGGTTCGGGCGACGATCACGGAACGAACCCCACGCGCTGCGAATGTGCTCCAGCTCGTCGAGGTCGAAGCTCTGGACCAGCACGCCCTCTTCAGTCTTGTCGAGTTCCTGGACCTTCTCGCCGAACTGGTTGGCGATGAACGATGAGCCGTAGAACGTGATGTCGTAGCCGTCCTGTTCTTCGTTACCGATGCGGTTGCTCGCGATCAGCGGCATCAGGTTGGCGCCGGCATGGCCTTGTTGCACGCGCTGCCAGTGGTCGCGGGACGAAATGGTTTTGTCGTGCGGCTCGCTGCCGATGGCGGTCGGGTAGAACAGGATTTCCGCGCCCAGCAACGCCATGCTGCGGGCGCACTCCGGGAACCACTGATCCCAGCAGATGCCGACGCCGATTTTCGCGTAACGGGTGTTCCAGACTTTGAAGCCGGTATCGCCCGGGTTGAAGTAATACTTTTCGTGGTAACCCGGGCCGTCCGGGATGTGGCTTTTACGATAAATCCCGAGGTTGCTGCCGTCGGCATCGATGATCGCGATGCTGTTGAAACGGGCGCGGCCGGCCAGTTCATAGAAGCTGATCGGCAGCACCACTTGCAGTTCCTTGGCGACTTTCCGGAAGTGCTTGATGGCGACGTTGTCTTCAACCGTCGTGGCCAGTTGCAGGTAATCCGGGTTCGGTTTCTGGCAGAAGTACGGCGCCTCGAACAGCTCCTGGATCAGTATGATCTGCGCGCCTTTGGCTGCAGCCTCACGGACCAGCTTCTCAGCGGTCTCGATGTTGGCTTCAAGGTCCCAGGAACAGGCCATCTGGGTGGCGGCGACGGTAACGATACGACTCATGGATCATCTCCGGGCAAGTGCTGATGGGTCGAGTATGGCCTCGACCGATGACAGAAACGGGAAGCAAGGGCGCGATGAGGCACGCCGTGAGCAATGGCGACTTTATAGCCGATAAATATCGACTTTAGAAGCGATTAATACTCCGCCCGTCTTATTTAAAGCACTTAAACTCGATAACAATCGGCTTTTTTGAGACCCCCTTCGCGGGCAAGCCTCGCTCCTACAGGCCATGCGCCAATTTGAAATCGCGCAAATTCTGTAGGAGCGAGGCTTGCCCGCGAAGACGGTATCAAGCCTTACAACCCTTCACCCAACACCTTCGAAAGCATGTCGACAAAGAAATCCACACTCCGGCGCGAGGTCACCATCGGCGGTTTGATCTTCAGCACGTTCAGATAATCCCCTGTCGGCTGCATGAAAATCCCCAACTCCCGCAACCGGTCACACAGCGCCGTGGTTTCTTCGGTCGCCGGTTCCAGGGTCTCGCGGTTGCGGATCAGCTCGACACCCAGATAGAAGCCGGAACCATGCACCGCGCCCACCAACGGATGAATATCGATCAGCGCTTCAAGCCGCTCCTTGAAATACCCCCCCACCACCTGAGCGTTTTCCCAGAGCTTTTCTTCCTCCATCACGTCCAGCACCGCCATGCCGACCTGGCAACTGACTGGGCTGCCACCGGCCGACGAGAAGAAGTAACCCTCGGCCTCCAGCGCCTCGGCGATTTCCCGGCGGGTGATGACCGCGCCCAACGGCTGGCCGTTGCCCATGCCTTTGGCCATCGTGATGATGTCCGGCACCACGCCTTGCTCCTCGAAGCCCCAGAAGAAGTGACCCATGCGCCCGTAGCCGACCTGCACTTCATCGGCGATGCACACACCGCCTTGGGCGCGAACCAACGCATAGACCTGTTTCAGATAACCCGGCGGCAGCGAGATCCCGCCGGCATTGCCGTACACCGGTTCGCAGATGAAACCGGCCAACTGGCGTTTCTGCTCAGCGATTTTCGCCAGGTTGTGTTCGACGCTGCGCACGTAGTCCGGCGCGCTGCCTGGGCCACGGAATTCGCCGCGATAGGTATTCGGCGCGATCACCGGATGCACCCAATCGGGACGGCTGCTCAAGGCTTGCGGGTTGTCGGCAATCGAGGTCGAAACCGCGTCCGCGCCCACTGTCCAGCCGTGATAAGCCTCCAGCACGCTGAGCATGTCGCGACCGCCGCTGTAGGCCCATGCCAGACGGATCGCCAAGTCATTGGCCTCGCTGCCGCTGTTGACCAGGAACACCCGGTCCATGCCCTCCGGCGACAGCTTCAGCAGGCGCTCGGAAAACTCGGCCACCGCCGCGTAGTTGAAGCGCGAGTTGGTATTGAGCAACGACCACTGACGACTGGCCACCGCCGCCATGCGCGGATGACCGTGGCCCAGCACCGCGACGTTGTTGAGCATGTCGAGGTAGGAGCGGCCCTGCATGTCGATCAGGTGATTGCGCCAGCCACGCTCGATGCGCGGCGGGTCGACGTAATAATGCTTCTGCGTGCGCGCGAAACTGGCGTCACGGCGCGCCAGCAACGTCTGCGAATCGAGCTCGGCTTCAGCATCGCAGGCCAGCCCCAGCAGCGCCGCCGGTGACGGGCACAACGCTTGCCAGGCCGGTGCGCGAGACGGCGTGCAAAACAACGGCGCATCGAACGAAGCGCCTCGGCACAACTGCACAATCAACGGCCCGCTGACCGCACCCAGCACCTGACCTTTGACCAGCGCCGCGCCGGTGTGCAGCGACGGCGTCACGCCCCACAACCGCACGCTCAGTTGCGGACCGTCCAGTTGCAACACACCCGCCGCCGGCTGATGGACCACGCCGGCAAACGGCGATTCGACCGCCGTGCCGTTTGGCACTCGCAACTCCACGTGCAACGGGCAGGTGTCGGGTTCGCCTGAGCTATCTGGACGAGTACGGGACAGCCGGTATTGACCATAACGACTGGCCGCCAATCCGTGAGCCGCCGCGGCCTCAGTCAGCAAACGCTGATCAACCCCCTCTTGCTCCCAGTTACCCGCCTCAAAATGCGGGCTCAGCACGCCCAGATCAATCAAGGCAAATTCACGCCCCACCAGGCTCGGCAGCAACGGCGCGAAACCTTCGCTGCCAATGCTCGGCAGTGTCTGGCCGACCGACGTCAGAATCGCCGCTTCCATCAATTCCAGCGGCAGCGACGTGGCCACGCGGAAGATCTCCCACTCGTGGCTCAGGTTGTCGCGGCTGTAATCATTGCCCGGATCGATGCTGACTTGCTGCTCGCCACTGAGCACCAGCACCGCCGCGCGCGCGACGATCAGCGGCCACAGCGCCCGCAGTTCTTCATGGGTGAGCGGATTGACGGCGTGATACGCCTGGACCGCCGGCAAAATATAGAAAGGATCGCCATCGGCGTGATGCAGCAACGCCGCGCAAGTGACCGACAGATCGGTGATGCGCCAGGTACGGATCAGGTCGCCGAAATCGATCACGCCCTGCAACTGCCATTGGCGTTGCGAGTCACGCTGCCAGACCACGTTGTCGTCGGTGATGTCCATGTGAATCGCCTGCACCGGCAGCTTGTCCACCAGCGGCAGCAAATGGCGCTCGGCCCGTTCCGCCGCGTCGGCGATCAACTGGCGTTGCGCGTCATCCTTGATCACCGGCAGCAAATGGCTAATCAGCGCGCTGGCGTGGCGGGCATCCCACTGCAGCGTGCGCTCAAGGCCCGGATGCTCGAAAGCGGCCAGTGCCAGGTCCATTTCGCCACACAGCCGACCGAAACCGGCCACCACCGGACCGGGCAAATGATCGAGGTGCGTCAGCGACTGGCCTTCGATGTAATCGAGCAGGCGCATATGCACGGCCTGCCCCCCGACTTCCAGCGTGAGCAGTTCAGCGCCGTTTATTGCAGGAATCACTCGCGGCACATGCACGCCGGAGTGTTCACCCAACTGCTTGAGTCCGGCATGTTGGGCTTGCAGCTCCAGCGCCGAATAGTCGCCACGGCAGATTTTCAGGACGAAACGCCCTTGATCACTGTCGACCCGAAAATTGAGGTCCTGCTGGCTACCCAGGGCGTGCAACCTTCCACTCAGCCCGTAATGCCCTTCCAGCAGCTCTAGCGCTTGCTCCGCAGACACTTGCGGGCTGGGCAAACTGGCGCGGTGAATCAACGTGGCGAGCGGCATACAACGACCCCTGAAATGTTATTAGGCGCCTATATCGCCACTGCATCGGTCGAGAATCAACCCCCCCCTGGTGCGGCAAATGCCAATTACGACCAACAACCCTCTTGCACCGCCCTGCTCCTGCCGACAAGCTATGCTCATTCGCTTTATCGTCTTACAGAAAAAGGCTGGCCAACATGCGTATTCTCATCACCGGCGGTGCCGGTTTCATTGGCTCTGCCCTGATTCGCCACCTCATTCGGCACACCGGGCATGAAGTGCTCAACCTGGACAAACTGACCTACGCCGGCAATCTCGAGTCGCTGACCAGCATTGCCACCGACACCCGCTACGAATTCGTCCAGGCCGATATCGTCGACCAGGCCACCGTCAGTGCGGTACTGGCACGTTTCCAGCCTCACGCGATCATGCACCTGGCGGCAGAATCCCATGTCGACCGTTCTATTGACGGTCCGTCGGACTTCATCCAGACCAATATCGTCGGCACCTACAGCCTGCTCGAGGCCACTCGCGCCTACTGGCAGACGCTGGCCGAGCCGGAAAAAAGCGCCTTCCGCTTCCATCACATCTCCACCGACGAGGTCTACGGCGACCTGCATGGCGTCGACGATCTGTTCACCGAAACCACGCCTTACGCGCCCAGCTCACCCTATTCGGCCAGCAAAGCGGCGTCCGACCATCTGGTCCGCGCCTGGCAGCGCACCTACGGCTTGCCGGTGTTGCTGACCAATTGCTCGAACAACTACGGGCCGTTCCACTTCCCCGAAAAGCTGATTCCGCTGGTGATCCTCAACGCCTTGGCCGGCAAGCCGCTGCCGGTTTACGGAAACGGCCTGCAGGTGCGTGACTGGCTGTTTGTCGAAGATCACGCCCGGGCGCTGCTCAAAGTGGTCACCGAAGGCGTGGTCGGCGAGACCTACAACATTGGCGGTCACAACGAGCAAAAGAACATCGACGTGGTGCGTGGCATCTGCGCGCTGCTCGAAGAGTTGGCACCGAACAAGCCTGAAGGCGTGGCGCATTTCGCTGACCTGATTACCTTCGTTCAGGACCGGCCGGGCCACGACCTGCGCTACGCCATCGACGCGAGCAAGATCGAGCGCGAACTGGGCTGGGTGCCCGAAGAAACCTTCGAAACCGGCCTGCGCAAAACCGTTCAGTGGTACCTCGACAACCTGGAATGGTGCCGTCGCGTTCAGGATGGCAGTTATCAGGGTGAACGCCTGGGTGCCATCAATACCAAGGAGCTGCTCGCATGATGAAAGGCATCGTTTTGGCCGGTGGCTCAGGCACGCGTCTGCACCCGATCACGCTTGGCGTCTCCAAGCAGCTGTTGCCGGTGTACGACAAACCGATGATCTACTACCCGATCTCGGTCCTGATGCTGGCCGGCATCAAAGATATTTTGTTGATCTCCACGCCTCAGGATTTGCCGCAATACCGCAACCTGCTGGGTGACGGCAGTCAGTTCGGCGTCAACTTCAGCTACGCCGAACAGCCGTCGCCGGACGGTTTGGCCCAGGCTTTCCTGATCGGCGAAGAATTTATTGGCGACGATCCGGTGTGCCTGATCCTCGGCGACAACATCTTCCATGGGCAGCACTTTGGCGAACAGTTGAAAAACGCGGCCATGCGCCCTTCCGGCGCCACCGTGTTTGGGTATTGGGTCAAGGATCCGGAGCGCTTCGGCGTGATTGATTTCGACAGAGAAGGCCGCGCCCTGTCGATCGAAGAGAAGCCGAAAAAGCCGAAGTCCAGCTATGCCGTGACCGGCCTGTATTTCTACGACAACGATGTGATCGAGATCGCCAAAGCGGTGAAGCCTTCGCCGCGCGGCGAGCTGGAGATCACTGACGTCAACAACGCTTACCTGCAACGCGGCGATCTGCAGGTCGAGCGCTTCGGTCGCGGGTTCGCCTGGCTCGACACCGGCACCCACGACAGCCTGCTCGAAGCCTCGCAATACGTGCAGACCATCGAGCACCGCCAAGGCCTGAAAGTCGCTTGCCTCGAAGAAATCGCTTACGAAAATGGCTGGATCAGCCGCGAGCTGTTGCTGGAGCGCGCCAGCTATTTCGGCAAGACCGGCTATGGCCAGTACCTCTTCAAACTGGCCGGGGAAGAACAATGAATGTGATTGAAACCGCCTTGCCCGGCGTGCTGATCATTGAACCCAAGGTGTTTGGTGACGAGCGCGGTTTTTTCTACGAAAGCTTCAATGCCAAGGCGTTCGAAGAAGCGACCGGCCTGGACACGCAGTTTGTTCAGGATAACCACTCCCGCTCGCAGAAAGGCGTGCTGCGCGGCCTGCACTATCAGCTGGAAAATACCCAGGGGAAACTGGTGCGGGTAACCGTCGGCGAAGTGCTCGACGTCGCGGTGGACATCCGTCGCAGCTCGCCGAATTTCGGCCAGTGGGAAGCGGTGCGCCTGTCTGCAGAAAACCGTCGCCAACTCTGGGTGCCGGAAGGGTTCGCCCATGGGTTCGTGGTGCTGAGCGAATTCGCCGAGTTTCTCTACAAGACTACGGACTATTACACGCCGTCCGCCGAGCGCTGCATTCGCTGGGACGATCCGACGCTGGCCATCGACTGGCAACTGGACGAAGCGCCCAAACTGTCGGCCAAGGATCAGAACGGCAAAAGCCTGAAAGAGGCTGATCTGTTTCCATGAAAATTCTTATCTGCGGTCAGCACGGTCAGGTTTCGCGTGAGTTGCAGCTTCGCCTGGGTGCTGTTGGCGAATGGGTTGTTTTGGGTCGCGATCAGCTCGATCTGGCTCAGCCGCAACAGATTCGTCAGCAAGTGCAGCGCGTTCGCCCGGACCTGATCATCAACGCGGCCGCTCACACCGCAGTCGATCAAGCTGAAAGCGAGCCGGAGTTGGCGTTTGCCATCAACGCGACCGGGCCGGGTATTTTGGCCGAAGAAGCGTCGGCGCTGGGTATCCCGCTGATTCACTACTCCACCGATTATGTCTTCGACGGCAGCAAAGCCGAGCCTTACAACGAAGCCGATTTGCCCAACCCGCTCGGCGTTTACGGCAAGAGCAAGCTGGCCGGCGAGCAAGCGATCAGCGCGGTACAAGGCCAGCACCTGATCCTGCGCACCAGTTGGGTCTACTCGACCCACGGTCGTAATTTCCTGCTGACCATGCAACGCCTGCTGCAAGAAAAGCCGGAGATGCGCATTGTCGCCGACCAGATCGGCGCGCCCACCTGGGCCGGCACGATCGCCAGCAGCACCGTCGCACTGATCGAACGCTGGCAAGCGGGACAGGCCGGGGCCTGGGGCACGTATCACTTGACCGCTCAGGGTGAGACTTCCTGGTTCGGTTTCGCCCAGGCCATCGGCCAGGCACTGCGGGATCAGGGCAAGCCTTGCGCAAACCTGCTGCCGATCCCCTCCAGCGACTATCCGACGCCGGCCGCCCGGCCATTGAACTCGCGCCTGGATTGCAGCCGCCTGCAACGCGAATGGGGCGTCAGTCAGCCTGACTGGCAAACCGCGCTGCGCGAGTGTCTTGCCGAGCAAGCCTAGGCATAATGCGCCTGTACCCACAGGCGCCCGATGCTCATGACTCCGACCCTTCCCCGCAGACCCCGCTGGCGCAGCCTCGCACTGCTTGCGCTGTGCCTGGCGCCGTTGCTGTGGCCGCTGGAGCATCTGGCCGAGCGTTACTACCGCAGCGAGCTGGCCGGGCAGAACCGTCAGACCCTCGACCTTTACGTTGCCAACCTGCTGGGCACGCTGCACCGTTATGAAGTGTTGCCGCAGATCCTCGGCGATCTGCCGGCCCTGCGCGCAGTGCTCGGGGCGCCGGATGACAGCGTCACCCAAGGCAATGCCAATCGCCTGTTGAAAAACATCAGCGCCCAGACCGGCGCCGAAGTCATGTACCTGATGGACACCACGGGCAAGACCCTGGCCGCATCGAACTGGGACAAACACGACAGTTTCGTCGGCCGCAATTTTTCCTTCCGTCCGTATTTCAGCGAAGCCATGGCCGGGCGGCTCGGGCGCTTCTTCGGCTTAGGCACCACGTCAGCCAAGCGCGGCTATTTCTTCGCCGCCGCCGTGCGCAACGGCGAGAAAATCATCGGCGTACTGGTGGTCAAGGTCGACCTGGACCACACCGAAAGCCTGTGGGGTAAAACCCCGGAACAACTGCTGCTGACCGACCATAACGGTGTGGTCATCCTCACGTCGCGGCCTGAGTGGCGATTCCGCTCGACCCGGCCCTTGAGCGAAGAAGAAAGCAAAGCGATCACTGCGATCCAGCCGTACCCGACCCGCGATCCGAAACCATTGAGGCTCAACCCCAACGCCTGGCTGACTCAAACCCAGCAGATCGCCGAAACCGGCTGGAACGTCAGCATCCTCGCCCCCCGCACCCTGATCGACCGCCCGGTGCGTACCGTTGTCGCCATTGGCGGCGCGACGTTGCTGGTCTTGATGTTGCTGCTCGGCCTGATGATGCAGCGCCGCCGCCATTACCTCGAACGCATCGCCTTCGAAGCCAAGGCGCGGCGCGAGCTGGAAGGCCGGGTCGCCGAGCGGACCAGTGACCTCGAAGGCCTCAACCGTCGATTGAAACAGGAAGTGCTGGAGCGCGAACATGCCCAGCAGGAACTGGTGCGCGCCCAGGACGACTTGGTGCAGGCCGGCAAGTTGTCGGCGCTGGGGACGATGTCGGCGAGCATCAGCCACGAATTGAATCAACCGTTGGCCGCCATTCGCAGCTACGCGGAAAACGCCGAAGTGCTGCTCGATCATCAGCGCACCGACGATGCCCGCGGCAACCTCAAGCTGATCAGCGAACTGACCGGACGCATGGCGTCGATCATTGCTCATTTGCGCGCCTTCGCCCGGCGCGATCGCCATGCGCCGGAAAGTGTCGCCCTGCAACCAGCGCTGGATGACGCCCTGGCGTTGCTGGCCAAGCGTCGGCGCAGCATGGAAGTCGAACTGATCCGCGATTTGCCGGCGGCCACGTTGTGGGTCGAGGCCGGGGAAACCCGTCTGCGCCAGGTACTCGGCAACCTGTTGGCCAACGCGCTGGACGCGCTGACCGAAAAAGGCCCGCCGCGTAAACTCTGGTTGAGTGCCCAATCCACCGCGGACGGCGTCACGCTGTACATTCGCGACAACGGCCCCGGCTTCTGCATGGAAGCCCTTGGTCGCGCCAGCGAGCCCTTCTACACCACCAAGACCCGCACCCAGGGGCTTGGCCTGGGGTTGGCGATTTGCGAAACCCTGATGCGCGCCTTCGGCGGTGAACTGTCGTTCGCCAACCACAAGGAAGGCGGCGCCCTGATTACCCTGAAGTTGCGCGCAGGCGCACCGGGTGTGAGCCTGCAACCGTCCGAGGACCGAAGTGCATGACCATCGATAACCGTGTCCAGGTCGTGCTGATCGACGACGATCCCCACCTGCGTCAGGCGTTGAGCCAGACGCTGGACCTGGCGGGCCTGAAAATCCTGCCACTGGCCGAAGCCAAGGGCCTGGCCGGGCAACTGGAGCGCGACTGGCCCGGCGTGGTGGTCAGCGACATCCGCATGCCGGGCATGGACGGCCTCGAACTGCTGACCGAACTGCATGCCCAGGACCCTGAGTTGCCCGTGTTGCTGATCACCGGCCACGGCGATGTGCCGCTGGCCGTGCAAGCGATGCGTGCCGGGGCGTATGACTTCCTGGAAAAACCCTTCGCCAGCGACGCGCTGCTGGACAGCGTTCGCCGCGCCTTGGCCCTGCGCCGACTGGTTCTGGATAACCGCAGCCTGCGTCTGGCCCTGAGCGATCGCAATGAACTGAGCACCCGCCTGGTCGGGCAATCGGCGCCGATGCTGCGCTTGCGCGAGCAAATTGGTGCGCTGGCGGCAACTAAGGCTGACGTGCTGATTCTTGGCGAAACCGGTGCCGGCAAAGAAGTCGTGGCCCGCGCGCTGCACGATTTGTCGAGCCGCCGTAGCGGTCCGTTTGTAGCGATCAACGCCGGGGCCTTGGCTGAGTCTGTGGTGGAAAGCGAGCTGTTCGGTCACGAGCCGGGTGCCTTCACCGGCGCGCAAAAGCGCCGAATCGGCAAATTCGAATTCGCCAACGGCGGCACGCTGTTCCTCGATGAAATCGAAAGCATGAGCCTGGATGTGCAGGTGAAACTGCTGCGCTTGCTTCAGGAGCGCGTGGTCGAGCGTTTGGGCGGCAATCAACTGATCCCGTTGGACATCCGCATTATCGCCGCGACCAAGGAAGACCTGCGTCAATCCGCCGATCAAGGGCGCTTCCGGGCCGACTTGTATTACCGCCTGAACGTCGCGCCGTTGCGTATTCCGCCGCTGCGTGAACGCGGCGAAGACGCGCTGGTGCTGTTCCAGTATTTCGCCGACGAAGCCAGCGCCCGCCATGGCTTGCCGCCCCATGAACTGCAACCGGGGCAACGCGCCCTGCTGCTGCGCCACACCTGGCCGGGCAACGTGCGTGAACTGCAAAACGCCGCCGAACGCTTTGCCCTGGGCCTGGAACTGGCCCTGGACAACAACGCACCGCAGGGCGCTGCCGGCATGACCGTCGAAGTGGTCAGCGGCGGCCTGAGCGAGCAAGTGGAAAACTTCGAGAAATCGTTGATTGCCGCCGAACTGGCGCGCTCTCACAGCTCGGTGCGCAGCCTCGCCGAGGCCCTCGGCATTCCGCGCAAGACTCTGCACGACAAACTGCGCAAGCACGGCCTGAACTTCGCCGACGGCGGCGCCAGTAGCCACACCGACGAACTCGATTGAGCTACCGTCCCATCATCATCTTTAAAAAAGAGACCCGTGAATGAGCCGCGACAGTCGTCACCTGGAATCAGTCCTCCACCGCGATATTCCGTTGACCCGGGACATGGGCCTCAAAGTGCTCGACTGGCACGACCAGCAACTGCGACTGCACTTGCCGCTGGAGGCCAACGTCAATCACAAAAGCACCATGTTCGGCGGCAGCCTGTACTGCGGCGCGGTGCTGGCAGGTTGGGGCTGGCTGCATTTGCGCTTGCACGAAGAAGGGATTGAAGGCGGGCACATCGTGATTCAAGAGGGGCACATCACTTATCCGCTGCCGGTGACCATGGACGCGATTGCGATTTGCCAGGCGCCGAGCGCGGTAGTGTGGAAGAAGTTTCTGGCGATGTATCAGCGCTATGGACGGGCGCGGCTGGCGTTGCATTCGCGGATCGTCAATGCCGATAGTGATGAGGATGCGGTGAGGTTTACCGGGCAGTACGTCTTGCACCGGTAAAGACACAAAACCTGTGGCGAGGGAGCTTGCTCCCGCCGGCCGGTCCGCGCTCGGGCGCAGCAGTCGCAAATCAGGCAGCCGGGTTTAACTGATGCTGCGCGGAGTCTAGGTTTTGGGGCCGCTTCGCAGCCCAGCGGGAGCAAGCTCCCTCGCCACAGGTTTGGGTGAACTCAGGATCGGGCCAGTTCCAGTAACTTCTCTCGCCACGCAGCCTTCGCCGGCAGCGCCAGAAAAAACTCATTCAGCAACGATTCCCGCGCCGGATAACAAAAAGGCTTCCCGCTCAAATCCAGCACTTCACCACCCGCCCCTTCCAGCACACCTTGGGCCGCCGCCGTGTCCCACTGCGAAGTCGGCGCCAGGCGCGGATAACAATCCGCCGCCCCTTCAGCCAGCAAACAGAACTTCAACGAACTGCCGATATTAGCCAGTTGCAACTCACCCAGACTGGCGCTCAAACCGGCCAGCAAACGTTCCTGCTCGGGGCTTGAATGCCGGCGGCTGGCGACCACGGTAAACGCCTCGCCCGCAGCAGGAACCTCGCGAACCTGAATCGGCAACGCCTCGGCACCTTGATCACCGCGCCACGCGCCCAGACCGGCACCACCGACATAAAACCGCCCGTTGGTCGGCATCGACACCACGCCAAACACCACCCGGCCCTCCTCGATCAGCGCGATGTTGACGGTGAACTCTTCGCTGCCGGAGATGAACTCCTTGGTCCCGTCCAACGGGTCCACCAGCCACCAACGCTGCCAGCCGGCTCGCACGCTTTGGGGAATGTTGGCGTCTTCTTCGGACAGCACCGGAATACTCGGGTCCAGTGCCGTCAGTCCGTCCAGGATCAGATGGTGGGCGGCCAGATCGGCTGCGGTGACGGGCGAATCGTCAGCCTTGGCGGTCACCGCCGTGCCGATGCGCCAGAACGGCAAAATCGCTTCGCCAGCCTTCAACGCCAGCTCAATCACAGGCGCCATCAATGGATGTGGGAACGTCATGGCAGAAACACCCCACGCTGAGTCAGCAGATCACGGGCCAGATACAGCGCCGCCAAGGCACGGCCCTCGGTGAATCGCGGGTTCTGCGCCAGGGATGAGAGCTCGCGCAGGTTGATCTTGTCCACGCCCATCGGCTCGGGCTCGTCGCCCTCCAGGCGCTCTTCGTACAGATCGGTGGCCAGCACCACCTGGATCTTCTGGCTCATGTAACCGGGCGACAACGACAACTCGGTCAGGTGCTCCAGTTGCCGCGCGCCATACCCGGCCTCTTCCTTGAGCTCGCGCTCGGCCGCCGCCAGCACGTCCTCGCCCGGCTCGATCAAGCCTTTGGGCAACGACAGCTCATAAGCATCGGTGCCGCCACAATACTCTTCGACCAGCACGGCATGATCCGCATCGAGCATCGCCACGATCATCACCGCGCCATAGCCGGCGCCTTTGCCGACCAAGCGCTCGTAGGTGCGCTCCACGCCATTGGAAAAGCGCAGCTTCAGCTCCTCGACGCAGAACAAACGGCTGGTGGCGACAATCTCGCGGGCGAGTACGGTGGGTTTCTGGCGCATGAAAGGCTCCTTGGCGTAAGCGGGTTACTATACCCGGCCTATCCTGATTGTTGACCTCGGATATCTTTTTTACCGCTGGAGAAGTTTTTTATGTCCCTGCTGCCCTGGCGCGACATCGACACCGTTCTGCTGGATATGGACGGCACGCTGCTGGACCTGCACTACGACAACCATTTCTGGATGGAGCACCTGCCTCAGCGTTATGCCGAGCTGCAAGGGGTCAGCCGGGCCATGGCCGAGATGGAATTGCAGCCGCTGTTCGAACGCAACGCCGGCCAATTGCAGTGGTATTGCCTGGATTTCTGGAGCGCCGAGCTGAAACTGCCGGTGCGCGAACTGAAACTGGAAACCGCCCACCTGATCGCCCTGCGGCCCGATGCGGACACGTTTCTGGCGGCGATCAAACAGGCGGGCAAGCGCGTGGTGATGATCACCAATGCGCACCGTGACTCGCTGTCATTGAAGCTGGAACGGATTGAACTGGCGCCCTACTTCGAGCGGTTGATCAGCTCGCATGACTATGGTTTTCCCAAGGAGAATCCGCAGTTCTGGGAGGCGTTGCAGGCCGACATCGGTTTTGATCCGGCGCGCAGCCTGTTTATCGACGACACGTTGCCGATCCTGCGCAGTGCGCAGAGTTTTGGGGTGGCGCACCTGTTGGCGGTGAGTGAGCCGGACAGTCGCAAAGGGCCGAAGGACACGGCGGAGTTTGCGGCGGTGGGGGATTATCGGGAGCTTATTGCAGGGCTTTAGACCTTATCGCCTGCTTCGCGGGCAAGTCGGAACGCCGCATCGCTCGCTCCGACTTGCCCGCGAAGGCCATCAAACGGACTTAAGGATTACTCAGGAATCCGCAACGTCTGCCCCGGATAGATCTTGTCCGGATGCTTGAGCATCGGTTTGTTGGCGTCGAAGATTTTTTGATACTTGTTGGCATCGCCATACACGCGCAAGGAAATAGCGCTGAGGGTGTCGCCCTTCACGACGGTGACAAACTTTGCGGCCACTACCACCGGCCCGGTCACGGTCATCTGATCGTCCACACTGCCAACTCCAGCGATATTGCCCACCGCCAGCAGAATCTTTTCCTTCTCTTCCTGGCTGCCCACATCACCGGTGACGGTGACTTTGTCGCCGTCCACCGTAGCCTGCACATTCGGGTTACCCAGGCCGACCTTGCTGATGTGTTCCTTCAACTGCTCACTGGCATTGGCGTTGCCCGGTGTCAGTAGATCGATAAGTTTTTCGCCTGCTTCTTTCACAAAGCTAAAAATACTCATGGTGCACGCTCCTTGGGTTTAGGGTTCCAGACGCAAAAGACTAGACCAAGCTTGAAACCCCCGGTTCCAACCCGACCAATGACGCTGATCCGGCACAAGCGCTAGAATCCCGACCTTCACCGCGCCCTGGAGCGAAGATGGACATCAAGCAGCTGAAATTCCTCATCGCCCTCGACGAAACCCGCCACTTCGGCCAGGCCGCGGCGCGCTGCCATATTACCCAGCCGACCCTGTCCATGCGCCTGCGCAGCCTCGAAGAAGAGCTCGACCTGCCGTTGGTCAATCGCGGCCAGCGCTTCGAAGGCTTCACCGCGCCGGGCGAGCGCGTGTTGGCGTGGGCACGGACGGTGCTGGCGGCCTACGACGGCTTGCAGGCCGAGGCCGCCGCCTGTCGCGGCAATCTGGTCGGTACGCTGCGGTTGGGCGTGGTGCCCCTGTCTAGTTTCGATCCGCTGCCGTTGATGCAACGCCTGCATGCCGAACACCCGAACCTGCGCTTTGAACTCTCGGCCCTGAGCTCCGAACAAATCCTCGAACAACTGGCGAACAATCGCCTGGACCTCGGCGTGTCTTACCTGGAGCGACTGGACAACGAGCGTTTCGACTCCCTGGCCTTCAGCGAAACCCGCATGGGCCTGCTCTACGATCAGCGCTTCTTCAGCTTTGGCGAGGCGCCGTTGAGTTGGGAGTCCTTGATCGAGTTACCCTTGGGCATGCTCACCAGCGGCATGCACTTTCGCCAGTCCATTGATCACAACTTCCACAGCCGCGGCCTGACACCCCAGCCGCTTCTGCAAACCGACGCGGTCCACCAATTGTTACAAGCGGTGCACGGCGGCCTCTGCTGCGCGGTGATGCCGCTGGATGGCGGCCTGGAAAACCTCACCGATCACTTGCGTCTGCAACCCATCGAAAACGCCAAGACCCTTGCCCGGCTTGGGCTGATCATGCGTCGCAGCGCCCCGCGTTCAGCGCTGGCCGAAGCCTGCTTTGCGATCTATCAGAAATCGCTGACAGCTTCTTGATCGACGTCATCTATCGGTAGATCGGTATAAGCGATTAGACGCGACAAGTTGACGCGCCTAGGCTTAAAGCTGACTAAACCGTCGGTGATGCCCATGAAAGCCAAGCGCCCTGCCTGCGCGGCGCCCGCCTCTGAAGCGCCCGCACCCGCCGCCAGCCAAACCTACAGTTACAGCGACCTTCAACAAACCGAATCGGCCAGCACCGCGCTCGCCGAAGAAGTCGCGTTGGCGATCGCGTATAACGGCATCAGTCAGGCGGTGATGCTGGTAACGCCGACGGACCTTGAAGACTTCATCGTCGGTTTCAGCCTCGGCAGCGGCATCATCGAAGCCGCCTCTGACATCTATGACTTGCAACTCAGCGGCTCGGGCTCGGCGCAATACGCGCAAGTGACCATCGCCAACCGCGCGTTCTGGAACCTCAAGCAGCAGCGTCGGCAAATGGCCGGCACCAGCGGCTGCGGGCTCTGCGGCGTGGAAGCGGTTGAACAGGCGTTGCCAGACCTCAAGGTATTGCCCGGCGCCCCATTGCCCCCCGCCGAATGGCTCGATGGCTTGCGCCAGCGCATCGGTGCGTTCCAACCTCTAGGTCAGTACTCCGGCGCAGTGCATGCGGCAGTGTTCATGAACGGTCAGGGCGAATTGCTGCTGGGCCGTGAAGACATCGGCCGGCATAACGCCCTCGACAAACTGATTGGCGGGCTGATCCGCCAGAAGATCCCGACTGAAGGCGGCCTGGCGATTGTCACCAGCCGTTGCAGCCTCGAATTGATTCAAAAAGTATTGCGCGCCGGCATCCAGACCCTGGTCAGCCTGTCGTCGCCCACGGGCCTTGCCGTGCAATGGGCCCGTCGCCACAACCTCAACCTCATCCATCTGCCCCAGAAGAATGCGCCGCGGGTCTACAGCCCGGCATTGGAGAATCAAGCGTGAGTCAACACCGTCAAGCCGACCAGAAACCCGTCCCTCGCTACAAGCCCTACAAAGGCCCGGCCGGTGGCTGGGGCGCACTGGCCAGCGTTGCCCGGGCCTGGTTGACCAGTGACAACGCGCTGAAAAACCTGCGCATGATGCTCAAAACCAACAAGAACGGCGGGTTTGACTGCCCCGGTTGCGCCTGGGGCGATTCCAACGAAGCCGGCATGGTGGCGTTCTGCGAGAACGGCGCCAAAGCGGTGAACTGGGAAGCGACCAAACGGCGTGTCGACGGCGCTTTCTTTGCTAAACACAGCGTCAGTTCGTTGCTGGAACAGAGCGACTATTGGCTGGAGTATCAGGGTCGCCTGACCGAGCCATTAAGCTATGACGCCGAAACCGATCGCTACAAGCCGATCAGCTGGGAAGCGGCGTTCGCCTTGATCGCCAAACATTTGCAGGGCCTGTCGAGCCCGAATCAGGCCGAGTTCTACACCTCGGGCCGCGCCAGCAACGAAGCGGCGTACCTCTATCAATTGTTCGTGCGCACCTACGGCACCAACAACTTCCCCGACTGCTCGAACATGTGCCACGAGGCCAGCGGTGTGGCGTTGGCGCAAAGTGTCGGTGTCGGCAAAGGCACCGTGACCTTCGACGACTTCGAACACGCCGACGCGATTTTTGTCTGGGGCCAGAACCCGGGCACCAACCATCCGCGGATGCTCGAACCTTTGCGCGAAGCCGTGAAACGCGGCGCGCAGGTGGTGTGCATCAACCCGTTGAAAGAGCGGGGCCTGGAACGCTTCCAGCACCCGCAGCACCCGATCGAAATGCTCACCAACGGCGACAAGCCGACCAACACCGCCTACTTCCGCCCGGCGCTGGGCGGCGATATGGCGGTGCTGCGTGGCATGGCGAAATTCCTGCTGCAATGGGAGCGCGACGCGCAGAAGGCGGGTGAGCCGGCCGTGTTCGACCACGATTTCCTCAATGAGCACAGCGTCAACATCCTGGAGTACCTGGGCACCGTCGACGACACTTCCTGGGAGCAGATCGTCGAGCAGTCCGGCCTGCCCCTGGTGGAAATCGAGCAAGCGGCGCGCATGTACGCCAAAGGCAAGAACGTCATCATGTGCTGGGCCATGGGCATCACCCAGCACCGCCACTCAGTGGCAACCATCCAGGAAATTGCCAACCTGATGCTGCTGCGCGGCAACATCGGCCGGCCGGGTGCCGGCCTGTGCCCGGTGCGTGGCCACAGTAACGTGCAGGGTGACCGGACGATGGGCATCAACGAACGTCCGCCGGTGGCGTTCCTCGATTCCCTGGAGCGGCGCTTCCAGTTCAAGGTGCCGCGTGAAAACGGTCATAACGTGGTCGAGGCGATTCATGCCATGGCCGAAGGCCGCGCCAAAGTCTTTATCGGTCTGGGTGGCAACTTCGCCCAGGCAACCCCGGACAGCCCCCGCACCTTCCAGGCCCTGAGCAATTGCGACCTGACCGTGCAGATCAGCACCAAGCTCAACCGCAGCCATTTGGCCCACGGTAAAGATGCGCTGATTCTGCCGTGCCTGGGCCGTACCGACATCGATATCCAGGCCGAAGGCGCGCAAGCGGTGACCGTCGAAGATTCGTTCAGCATGGTCCACGCCTCCAACGGCCAGTTGCAGGCCCTGTCGAACCAGATGCGCTCGGAGCCTTGGATCATCGCCGGCATCGCTGCCGCGACCCTGGGCAGCAGACCGGTGGACTGGAACTGGCTCGTGGCCGATTACAGCCGCATTCGCGATCTGATCGCCGATACCATTCCGGGCTTTCGCGACTTCAACGAGAAGATCAAGAATCCGGGCGGTTTCTACCTCGGCAACAGCGCCGGTGCACGCAGGTGGAACACCCCGTCCGGGCGCGCCAATTTCCGCCCGAACGCCCTGCCCAAGGACCTGGTGCACGAACGCACCCGTGCCACGGGCGTGTTGCCGGACCTGATCATGCAATCGATGCGTTCTCACGATCAGTACAACACCACGATTTATGGGCTGGATGACCGTTACCGTGGCGTGAAGGGTCAGCGGGATGTGTTGTTCGTCAATGAAGCGGACATCATTCGCCTGGGGTTCAAGCCTGGGCAGAAGGCTGACATCGTTTCGATCTGGGATGATGGACGTGAGCGTCGAGTGAAGGGCTTTACGCTGCTGGCGTTTGATATTCCTGCGGGGCAGGCGGCTGCTTACTATCCAGAAGTGAATCCGCTGGTGCCGCTGGAAAGCACCGGGGATGGCAGCCATACGCCGACGTCGAAGTTTGTGGCGATCCGTCTGGAAATGGCGAGTGAGACTGGGTTGATTTTGGCCAAGTCGGCTTAACGGGACGGCAGGTCTGGCCTCTTCGCGGGCAAGCCTCGCTCCTACAGGATCGGTGTCTTACGCATTTTTTTTGTACATGACACGAATCCTGTAGGAGCGAGGCTTGCCCGCGAAGGCGTCCGACATGACAACACATGATCGGGCCCCTTTCGGTACTTTCCAATCGCCCACAAAAAAAGCCGCTTTTTCACAAAAACGGCCTATCCGAAGTAGCTAAAGACCGGCGAAAAACCGTTAAGTTCCGCCCAAAAAACAGCAACTTATAGAAATGTGCTCAAGTCGTGTTACTCGTCGGATTTCGATTGTCACAACCCCGACACAGCCTCAGGATCGCGCCGTCATCCCCTTGAGGTTCCTCTATGAAGTTCTCCTCGATTCTCTTGTTGTCCCTTGGCCTGGTCAGTGGCTTCGCTTCTGCCGGAGGCACCACCGAAGCAGGTGTGGGCGGCGCATTGGGCGGGGTTCTTGGCTCGGTCGTCGGTCAGTCGCTTGGCGGTAATACGGGTTCCACCATTGGCGCGGCCTTGGGCGGCGCGGGTGGTAGCGCAGTCGGCGCAGACAAACGCAGCCGTGGCGAAGCCGCCATTGGTGGTGCGTTGGGCGCAGCAGGCGGTAACGTGGTCGGCCGCAGCATGGGCGGCACCACCGGCAGCCTGATCGGCTCCGCAGCAGGCGGCGGCGCCGGTGGCGCGCTGGGTAACTACATGGGCAACAAGAGCGATGAAGACGATGATCGTCGCTCCTATCGCGGCGGCCGTGATGATCGTCGCTACTACCGTGACGGCCACCCGGGCCGAGGTCATGCCTACGGTCATCGCAAACATAAGAAGCACTATCGTCATCATTGAGGCCTGAACGGCTTCGCTGACCGATAGATAAAAAATCGCAGCCCAAGGGCTGCGATTTTTTTTGTCCGTCAAACCACCAGACGCTCCAATGCACCACGCAATCTGGCAGGGATCGCCACCGGCTGATTCGACGTCCGATCCACAAACACATGCACGAAGCGCCCCGCCGCGCAGGCCTCGTCTTCCCCGGCCTTGAATACCGCCAGTTCGTACTGCACCGAGCTGTTACCCAACTTGCCCACCCGCAGACCGATCTCGATCCGCTCCGGAAAGGCGATGGAGGCGAAATAATCGCAAGACGAACTCACCACAAAACCCACCACCTCGCCGTCATGGATATCCAGGCCACCGATTTCGATCAGGTAGGTATTCACTGCCGTGTCGAAGAAGCTGTAGTAAGTGACGTTGTTGACGTGACCGTAGGCGTCGTTGTCGTGCCAGCGGGTGGTGATGGGCTGGAAGTGCGGGTAGTCGGTGCGTTGGGGCATCGGGTTGGACATCGTGTCAATTCCTGGAGTTGGATTGCCAGTCTAAGGCGAATACCGCGCTGTATTCATCGAGAGCAGGCTCGCTTGTATGTTTAGACTTGAAGGGGTGGGCCACCGAGATCCCTTGTGGGAGCGAGCCTGCTCGCGAAAGCGCCAGCACAGGCGCTGCATCAATTACTTGTCAGCAAACCCTTTACCCATCAACTCCAACTCACCAATCAACCGCGCCGGCTTCCAGTGATCGCCCTGGCGAGCCTCCAGCGCCATCAACCGCTGATGAATATCCGCCAACCCTTGCTGATCCGCCCACGCCATTGGCCCGCCCTTGTCCGCCGGGAAACCGTACCCGTTGAGGTACACCAGATCAATGTCGTGCGCCGCCCCCGCAATACCTTCCTGAAGGATCTTCGCGCCTTCATTGACCAGCGCCAGCAGACAGCGCTCAAGAATCTCCTCAGGGCTTATCTCCCGACGCTGGAAGCCAAGCCCTTCGCTAACATTTAGCACCAGCGCATCGACTTCAGGATCGTGTTCTGCCTGTCGACTGCCCGGCTCATAGTGGTAATAGCCATTGCCGCTCTTCTGACCAAATCGCCCCAGTTCGCACAGACGGTTATCCACCTGAACCTCAGGCGCATCCTGGCCTGTGCCTGCCAGTTCCCGAGCCCGCCATCCCAGGTCGACGCCCACCACGTCGTACATGCGAAACGGCCCCATGGCAAAACCGAAGCCTTGCAACGCCGCATCCACCTGATAGGGATAAGCGCCCTCAAGCAGCATCTTGCGCGCTTCAAGCACGTAGGTATTGAGCATGCGGTTGCCGATGAAACCCTCACAGTTGCCCGCCACCACGCTGACCTTGCCCATGCGCGTGCCCAGCTCCAGCGCCGCATCGAGTACGGCGGGCGAAGTCTTCGCACCGCGAACGATTTCCAGCAATTTCATGATGTGCGCCGGGCTGAAGAAGTGCAGCCCCAGGACCTGAGCCGGACGGCGAGTCGCCGCGGCGATGGCGTCGATATCCAGCGCTGAAGTGTTGCTGGCCAGAATGGCTTCGGGTTTGAGCAGCCCGTCCAGTTCGCGAAAGATCTTTTGCTTGAGCTCCAGGTTTTCGTAAACCGCTTCGATCACCAGATCAACCTCGCGGATCGCCGCATAATCAGCCGCTGACGTGACCCGAGCGATGCGCGCATCCGCCTCGGCCTGATCGATGCGACCCTGGCGCACATTGTGCGCGTAGGTGTCCGCCACGGTAATCAGCGCCTGTTCCAGCATCTGCGGGTTGTTATCGACCCATTGCACCGGCACCCCGGCATTGGCCAGGCACATGACAATGCCACGGCCCATGGTGCCCGCACCAATCACGGCGGCACGCTGAATGTTGAACGGTGTCTGGCTCATGTTTGCTCTCTTGTTGGCGATCCAAAGACAGCCCTCACCATAGTCAGCCGCCGGGTATTTTTGAAATTTATTCCTGTGATGAGGGACATTCAGCGGATGGATCTACCTCAGCCAGACACTGGAGCCCCCTTTAGGAGTGAGCCTGCTCGCGATGGCGTTAGTACATTCAACAACGACGTTGGCTGACAATCCGCTATCGCGAGCAGGCTCACTCCTACAGGGGGGCGCAGTTCAGCCTGCGAGATGTTGTTCAGCCCACACCCGCACGTCGGCATACGGATAATTTTCCAGCGCCGCAAATCCCGATATCGAACGCGCCTTGAGCTTGGTAAACAGCGGCACGCTGATCCCGCACAAAAATCGCGTTACGCGTTCAGCCGACGGCACATTGCCGGTGTGCTGTTCATGCCTGTGGATAAAATCATCGCACAGCGCTTCAAAGTTTTTATCCACAAGCGCCGGCAATTCCGGCGGCGATGGCAGTCGCGCCACGTGCCCATGACACACCGAACAATGTCCACACTGACGAGGCGCGTTTTCATCGCCGAAGTACTCGGCCAGGCGATAGCCCAGGCAGTGGTCGGTGGCAAACAGATCCAGCATCGCGTGAATCCGAGCAATCTCGGTACGTTCGTGCTGGGTGAAATAGGCGTGCAGTTCGGCGCTCAGTGCCTGACTGTCGACATTCGCTTGCAGCAGGCTGTAGACCTCGGTCATCTGCTTGCTTTCCAGCTCGACCCAGCCTTTCTCCTGGAAATAATCCAGCGCCTTGACCACCCGGTTGCGCTCGGCTTGATGCTGTTCATAGAGAGCGTCGAAATTCACCGTTGCCCAGGTTCGGGCGCGGCTGGAGGTCTGGATGATGGCCGCGACAAAATCTTTGCGCTCGCCCTCGAAGCGGGCCAGCAAAGCTTCCGGTTCTTGTAAATACTTGAAGCGGTATTCGGCGTAATAGGCGTAACGCGGGGCAATCAAACCACGCAGTTCGAGTTGCACCAGCAAGGTCTTGAGCGGCAGCTGGCGAATGTTGCTCTGGTCCGACAAGGGCCCCAACAGAAACTCCCACTGCCCCTCCGGCGCGGCAGCTTGCATCTCATCGAGCACACAACGAATGCCGTCCAGTTCCGGCGTGTCGCCGTAGACGAAGTTTTCCAGCACGTTGAGGCTGTCGCGATTGGCCAGCACCAGGCAGTCGGACGGTTGCCCGTCACGTCCGGCACGGCCGATTTCCTGGCTGTAGTTTTCGATGGATTTGGGCAGGTCGAAATGCACGACGTTGCGAATATCGCTCTTATCGATCCCCATCCCGAAGGCAATGGTGGCGACGATGCAATTGGACTGCCCGCCCATGAACCGTTTTTGAATGGCTTCGCGTTGTTCGTGGGGCAAACCGGCGTGATAGGCCTCGGCCTGTATGCTGTTACGGCCCAGGTGTTCGGCGATGTGCTCGGCGGTTTTTTGCAGGGTGACGTAGACGATACTCGGCTGGCCCGGACGCTCGCTCATCCATTCGACCAGACGTCGGCGCTTGTCCTGACCGCGTACCGGCTCGACCAGCAGATTGAGGTTCGGCCTGTAGAAACCGGTGGTCACCACGTCTTCGGGTGCGATGGCGAATTTGGCCTCCATGTCCGCGATCACTTTGGGCGTCGCAGTGGCGGTCAGCAGCAGCGCCTGCGGAATGTTGAACTGGCGCTGGTAGTCGGGAAGCTTGAGATAGTCGGGACGGAAATTGTGGCCCCACTCCGAGATGCAGTGCGCCTCGTCCACCACCAACAACGAGATGGGCACCTGCTGCAGGAAATTGCGAAAGCGCTCGTTCTTCAGGCGCTCCACAGAGATCATCAAAATCTTCAGTTCGCCGGACCTGGCCCGGGCCATCACATCACTTGCGTCGTCCCGACTCTGGGCCGAATCGATGCTGCCCGCCGCAATACCGTGGCGCTGCAAGAAGGCCAACTGATCTTGCATCAACGCCAGCAGTGGCGAGACCACCAGCGTCAGGTGCGGCAGCAAAAGCGCCGGCAATTGATAACAAAGGGACTTGCCCGAGCCGGTGGGAAAAATCGCCGCTGCCGAACGCCCAGCCAACACCGCGCTGACCGCCGCCTCCTGGCCGGGCCGAAACTGTGGATAACCGAAAACCTGTTCCAGGGTGTTGTGCATAAGCTGTCACTCCGTTGACCGCTGCGAAGCCCAAAGCCTAGCCGGCAAACGCAGCGAGTCGAGAAAAGGTCGGGGACCAAAACGATACGGGATGATACAGCGGATGCAACCTGGACACGGCAAGGCATGAGGGTTGGGCAGCGTTCAGATCGCTATCGCGAGCAGGCTCACTCCTACAGGGAAATGCATTTCAAAATAGTGTGGGAGCGAGCCTGCTCGCGAAAAGACCAGAGCAGTCTCCGCAAGACTTTCGAGAGCCCTCAGGGCACCAACACCGCCACACGCAATTGATCATTCAGCGCTTGCTCGTGAACGGTTTGGCTCTTGCTCACCCAAACCACATGGGCCGGGCTGATTTCCCCCGTGAACGCCGCCGCCAACTGACGCAAATCGGCGACGCTTCGCACGCGAGGGCAGAAGGGTTCGCCGTCGCAGTTCTGACTGGCGCCGCGGTAGGTGATCAGTAACCGATCCCACAACCCGTCACGCACTCGCCTGACCGACTTGAGCTTTACATCCTGCACGCCCAGTCGCTGTTTCAGACTTTGTTCGTCGAGCATTTCGCTGGCCAGCAGCGCCTTACCGAACATCAATACTTCGGCGCGGGACGCAGTGTCCACATTGGCCTGGCTTGTCATCGCATCTGGCCAACCGGTGCGATCCACATTGGCGAGGATTAACGAATTATCCGTGTCAGCTGCGCCCGCCAAACGACAAACACCTGCCCACAGCAACAAAATCGAGGCCATACGTAGCCATTGCATACCTAATTCCCTTTAAGCATTGAACAGACGTTTTCGAAACGTCCTACAGATTCTGGCGCGCACCATACAGAGGATTGCTGCGTTGCGCCTGACAAACATGTAGGAAATTCGACTTCTAGGGGATTTGCTGAAAAAAGCCTCGGGGTACACGTAGGCAAAAAGCCACAACGCAAGTAAATCCCCTACAAATCCCGTCCATTTGCGCTGTATTGCGACGCCAGGAAGTACGCCTCTATAGTTTGCGTCGCCGCTGAAAACAGGACGGACCTCATGCAAGACCGCTATCGCCCGCTCAAAACCCGCTACAGCGAATCGCCCGTGTTGGTCATCGACACCGAGGCCGACCCTCACGAAATCCTCGACGCCGCCCACCAACGTCTGCGCGCCGCCAGCGACCTGCTCGAAACACTTTACTGCCTGTGCTTCAAACAGGCGGATGTGAAGGATATTCCTCACATAGTGAATGCACTTTATTTATTAACGCAGGACGGCTGCGAACTTCTTGAAGTTGCAAGACAACGAACAGAACTTTAAAAACACAAATACAGAAACAACTAACTTCTTCAACTTGCAAATAACAAACACTAGTCTGCAAGCTCTTAAACCCATCAAGAGCACTACAATGACTACATTAACTATTTTCTTCTGCGGCACCGGTTCGACCAAATTCGACAACCAGAACCCGACTTACTGGAACGGCGAACTGGTCTCGACACTGGCTTCCCATCACGGCGGCCGCGAATTTGCCGAATGGATCGTGATTGACGGCCCCGGCACCAGCAACCTGCAAGCCGACGAGCTGTTCACCAAATCCGGGGACTACGGCCTGAGCGGCACGCTGTTCGGCAAGGGCTGGGAAGAAAACGTCAAACACGCCATCAACATCATCAAAGGCAAATGCGACTGGGAACGTGAAAAATTGACCGAGGCTGAATACAACCGTCTCAAGGCTGCCGGAATCCCTATTGAAGATGTGATCGTCGAAGGTTCCTGGTTGTGGCGCAAGTACAACTACGGCGACCGCAGCGTGACCCAACAGAAGTTACAGGAACAAATCATCAAAACATTCCGCAAGGACGGCGTTATTCCAACCAACGTCAACTTGGTAGGCTGGAGCCGCGGCGGCATTAGTTGCCATATGCTGGCCAATGCCATGTTCAAGGACAGCGCACTGAAGAACATCCCGGTGAACATCTTTGCGATAGATCCGGTACCGGGCATCGGTAACTTTCAGGAAGAAAAAGTCAAACTGAATGCCAACGTAAAAGAATACGTTGGCTTCTACGCCCGGGACGAACGCTCCAAAGGCTTCAGCTGCGTCATCCCGCAAACGGCCACCGGCACCCGCACTCACATCTACCCGATGCCCGGCCGCCACGGCACGCTGGTCGGCAACGCCGCCGCCGATGGTGTCAGCGGCCCTAAAGCGCTGGCCGAACCCGGCCTGATCGTCCGCCACTTTGCCGAAGTATGCTTGAAACGCTGGGGTGTGCCGCTGAACAAAACCACCAACCTGACCCCGACCGACCTGCAAAACCACCACAACGCCATGGCCAGCGCCGCCGCGAAATACAAAGCGATGGAAAAGTGCTCGTACACCTTCTTCACCGAACTGGACCAGGGCGAGCGCTACGTTTCGCTAGGCAGCAACGGGGTCAAGTTCTCGGCAGTAAAAGGCACGATCTATGCGCCGGCGACTGGGTTGACCACTGGCCTGCAGGATGTGGGGGCTTATCAGCATATTGGTTAAGTGATGGGAGTGGGAGCAGGTTCAGGTCAACCTTGATGATTCACGCCGAGCATTTCTGATGGGGACGCGAGGAAGCTGATGGCGGAAAAACGCGGAAAATTGCGCCGCGGAAAATTCCTATAGAAAGGGCCTAACCGAGGTTCGGCCCGTTCCTACAAGCGGGGATGCTTTGTCGCCTATCGCTGCTTGGTAGCTCGTATCTATAGTCGTGACTGTCGCTGCCAAATCAGCGACTCGGGCTTGGTCACCCGAATGGCTCATATCTAAGCGTCCGTTGTATGCTGCCGGCACTTCAAGTGCCTGCACGCTATATGGCGGCTGTGTTTGGGACGCCCTCGGGCGTGCCGGGATGTGAGCCTCATCGGTTGACCAACCCGAACACAGTCCGCCTCCCATCGCTTGGTCACGGTGGCGGCGGTTCTTTCTGATGCATTTGAGGCTACAAATAATGACACTTACAAACGATCGCTACCTCCCACTACAAACCAACCTAACCGATTCCCCGCCCCTGATCATCGACACAGAGGCCAACCCCCAGGACATCCTCGAAGCCGCCCTCCAGCGCATCCGAGCCTCCAGCGACCTCCTCAAAACCCTGCACTGCGTTTGCTTCAAACACGGCGACGTCGAAGATATCCCCCACATCACCCACGCGCTCTACCTCTTGGCCCAGGACGGCTGCGACCTGCTCCAAGTCGCCCAACAACGCATGATGGGCTGGAAAGCACCTGCCTGACGCCGAGTGAAAAGATCGTTCCCACGCTCCGCGTGGGAATGCCTCCACGGACGCTCCGCGTTCGGCTCTTGGGACGCAGAGCGTCCCGGGCTGCATTCGATCAAGCCTTCAACGCCTGAGACAATCGTGATGTCTGAATTAACGTTCAAACACAAACAAGCGCACTACGAAAAGGTGTGCCGCTCTAATTACCTGGCCAGTCTGCATCTCGCTGGTTTCGACACATCACCGGCAGACCTCGACAAACCACTGCCTACGCGAGAAGAAGCGCTCGCCAAATACCAACAAGACAAACCGTCACAACCCGCTCCCGCCCTTCCCCACAAGCCTGCCGATCAATAAGATCCATCCAAGCCCAACCGGACACCCCCGCAATGAACCTCTCCCCCAACTTCCCCGACGACCAAGTCATGCACCTGCTCATGCAGCTGTTGCACGAAGAGCTCGGCCTGCCCGAACGCAAAACCATCAGCCTCACCACCTCGATCAACTTCGACCTGGGCTGCAATGGCGCTGATGCGCGGCATTTGATGGAATCGCTGGAACAACAGTTCGGGTTCGACCTCGATGACTACGACGCCTATCGCTACTTTCAGCCCGAAGGGTTTGATGTGCATCTCAAGCGAAAGGCAAAGGGTCGCGGTGACAAAATCCCGCTGACCATCGGCATGCTTTACCAAGCGATCAAAATGCAACGGTGGGATACGCAGCAACTGGAAGGCATCGAGCCCAACACATAAGTGCCATTATTCTGGTCGTTTAGCGCCAACACAGCTGGAATATTGGCAGTTGTGAGTTGGATGGTGAAATCAAACGCCCACAAAAAAGCCGCCCTCAAAGGGCGGCTTTTTCATTCGCTAAATCCAAGCCTTACAGCTTAGGACCCGCAGCCTTGATCGCGTCGCTCACTTCAAACTTCTTGAAGTTCTCAACAAACAAACCAGCCAGTGCTTTCGCCGCTTCATCGTAAGCAGCCTTGTCAGCCCAGGTGTTACGTGGGTTCAACAGGCCAGTCTCAACGCCTGGCACTGCCAACGGCACGTCCAGGTTGATGGTGTCGAGGTGCTCGGTTTCTGCACCGATCAACGCGCCGCTCTGGATCGCTGCAATCACGCCACGGGTGGTCGGGATGTTGAAGCGTTTGCCAACGCCGTAGCCGCCGCCGGTCCAGCCGGTGTTGACCAGGTAAACCTTGGAGCCGAAGCCGCGGATGCGCTTGATCAGCAGTTCTGCGTATTCGCCGGCCGGACGCGGGAAGAACGGTGCGCCGAAGCAGGTGGAGAAGGTCGACTTGATGCCGCTGCCGGAACCCATTTCGGTCGAGCCCACCAGCGCGGTGTAGCCGGACAGGAAGTGGTAGGCCGCTTGTTCTTCGCTGAGGATCGAGACTGGCGGCAGTACGCCGGTCAGGTCGCAGGTCAGGAAGATCACAGCGTTTGGCTCGCCACCGAGGTTCTTCTCGGAACGCTTGGCAACGTGCTCCAGCGGGTAAGCGGCGCGGCTGTTCTGGGTCAGACTGACGTCGGCGTAGTCGGCGTGCTTGGCATCGTCGATGACGACGTTTTCCAGGACGGCGCCGTGCTTGATGGCTTTCCAGATGACCGGCTCGTTCTTCTCGGACAAGTCGATGCACTTGGCGTAGCAGCCGCCTTCGATGTTGAAGACAACGCCTTCGCCCCAGCCGTGTTCGTCGTCACCGATCAGGTAACGGCTTTCGTCGGCGGACAGGGTGGTTTTACCAGTGCCCGACAGGCCGAAGAACAGGGTCACGTCGCCCGCTTCACCGATGTTGGCAGCGCAGTGCATTGGCAGCACGTCGGCGGCCGGCAGCAGGAAGTTCTGCACCGAGAACATGGCTTTCTTCATTTCACCGGCGTAACGCATGCCGGCGAGCAGCACTTTCTTCTGGGCGAAGTTGATGATCACGCAGCCGTCGGAGTTGGTGCCGTCACGCTCTGGAACGCACTCGAAGTTGGCGACGTTCAGAACTTGCCACTCTTCACGACCGGCCGGGTTGTACTGAGCCGGGTTGATGAACAGGCAACGACCGAACAGGTTCTGCCAGGCCGTCTGAGTGGTCATTTTCACGGCCAAGTAGTGCTCTTCAGCCGAACCTACATGGACGTGGGAAACGAAATGTTCTTGCGCGTTGTTGAAGGCCTCGACGCGGTCCCACAGGGCATCGAACTTGTCGGCCGGGAACTTGCGGTTGATCGGGCCCCAGGCAATGGCGGCCTGAGTGGACGGCTCTTCAACGATGAAACGGTCGACTGGCGAGCGGCCGGTACGGTGACCGGTGCGAACAACCAGTGCGCCAGTGTCGGCAAGCTCGCCTTCACCGCGATTCAGAGCTTCTTTTACCAGATCATCAACACTCAGATCGGTGTACACGGCGTTATTGGCTTGCGTCATGAGATTCCCCGTCGGCCAGTGGCCGAGTGTGCTCCAAACGTTTTGTAGTAGAAAGTCGTGCACTACTACCGCGACAAAAAGTGGGCCGGATTATGCCAGAAACGCCCAAAAATAGTAGGGCCCTCCCGTCAGAACGGCGTTATTCCGGCGCTATCCAGTGAATTTACCTGCGCTGAACCGTTTTAGTGCCGGGTATCTGACGGTGTCTCGACACCCGCACCGGCGAACAATTGGGTGATATCGGCCGCGTCAAACAGGTAGCGCTGGTTGCAGAACTGGCAATCGATCTCGATGTTGCCGCCGTGCTCGATGACCAGCGCCTGCGCGTCTTCCATGCCCAAACTGACCAGAGCATTGGCCGAACGTTCTCGCGAGCAGCTGCAACGGAAACGCAATCTCTGCACATCGAACAGGCGCACCTGTTCTTCATGGTAGAGGCGATGAAGCACGGTTTCGTTGTCCAGGCTCAGCAATTCGTCGGCGGTCAGGGTGTTGCCCAGCGCGGTGATGTGCTGCCAACTGTCCTCGCGCTCTTCCTGGTCTTTCAAGCGGTCGGCAGGCAGTTGCTGCAACAACATGCCGCGGGCGCGACGGCCATCGGCGTACAGCCAGAACCGGGTGCCAACCTGTTGCGACATGACGAAGTAGTTGGTGAAGCACTCCGACAGGGTTTCGCCATCCAGGTCGACAATGCCTTGGTAACGCTGACCCTGAGTGGGGTCGACGGTCAGTGCCAGCACGCCATTGGGCATCAGGTCGGCGAGGGTCGCGTCGGGGGCAATCCGGTCGGCTTCGTAACGGGCCAGGCCACGGATTTCACGCTCGCTGGAGCACTCGATCATCAGCAGCGGAATCGGACCGTCGGAACGGGCCTGAAGAATCAGCAAGCCATCGAACTTCAACGTGCCGACCAGCAACGACGCAGCCGCCATCAGTTCGCCGAGCAGTTGCGCGACCGGCTCCGGATACGGGTGTTTGGCGAGGACTTCAGCGTAACTCCGTTCCAACGAAACCAGCTCGCCGCGGGTGTCGCTGTCATCGAAGATGAAGCGTTGGGTGTAGTCGGTATCCGGTAGATCGGTCATAGGTCTGGGTTCTGAAGTAATGACAAAATGGTTACAAATCGTGAAAATTGCGCCTTTGCAGCACCACTTTGGTGCGCGACGTTCAGCCATGGGAGGCATTTTATGAACAATCCGGGTTTGTTCCAAGCAAGGTGGAACCTGCGCCGGTTGGCTCTGTGCAATTTCGTGCCTCTGGCGCTGCTGGCCTTTTGGTTATGGCCTACGGGTCAGATGCTGTGTGTGATTTTCGACGAGTGGCTGTTTCATCTGCTGAATGCGCCGCTGGCCAGCAACCCGATATGGCTACGCATCTGGGCGATTGCAAGTCTGCGCCCATTCGATGTGGGGAGTTTCGCGGATGAGTGTGGTGCTTAGGGCCTGATTTTGTGGTGCTGCCGGCGAGTGCTGCGTACTCGATCGCGAGCAGGCTCACTCCCACAAAGGTCTGCGCTATACCTGTGGGAGCGTGACTTGCCCGCGAAGACTTCAGCCCAGACGACACAGAAGCATCTACCTCACTCGTCGTTACTGCTCCCACGAAACTTGAACAAATCCCGCCGCTGTTTCTTGCTTGGCTTGCCATCGGTGCTCATGCCCAACGCGCCCGCCTTGCGCATGGCCGCAGCCGCTTCGCGCTTGGCGATGCTGGCATCGGTTTCCGCATACAACGTCTGAGCCTCTGGCGCGCCACGGCGCACAATCGATAGCGCCTGAACCACCACCGTGCGTTCCTCGAACCCCACACGAATCTGAAACTCGTCGCCCACCCTCGGCTCCTTGCCCGGTTTGCAGCGCTCACCACGGCAATGCACCTTGCCGCTTTCAATTGCCGCCTTGGCCAAGGCACGTGTTTTATAAAAACGCGCGGCCCACAACCACTTATCGAGACGGACCTTGTCGTCCTCTTCGTTTTTTTGTGCCACTGGAATTCCTCTTTCAGCCCATAGTCGGAACTGTACTACCGTTTCTGTCGGGCGCAAGAACTCGGCCCCCCAGATAGACTGTGATCTTGGCCGGCTCACCGGCATGGAGTGATCGAGTGACTATATTCCCGTCTTCATTGACCTCGCCTCAGGGCGGTTGCCAGGGCTGCCAGCAAAGCGAGCCGCTGGGCTTCGATTTTTCTTTTGCCTACCAACCGATCGTCGATCTGCGCGACCGATCAGTTTTTGCTCACGAAGCGTTGGTGCGTGGCATTGCCGGGGAAGGCGCACTGTCGGTGCTCCACCAGGTCACCGAGGAAAATCGCTACCGCTTCGACCAGCTCTGCCGGACCCGCGCCATTGCAGGAGCGGCCAATCTAAACATGCAGACACACTTGTCCATCAACTTCATGCCCAACGCCGTGTACCGCCCGGAGCTGTGCATCCGCACCACTCTGGAAGCCGCGAAAACACACAACTTCCCCATCAACCGGCTGATTTTCGAAACCCTGGAAAGCGAGCACGTAGATAACTATCGCCATTTGACTAATATTCTGCGTGAATACCGCGAATTCGGCTTCAAGACCGCCATCGACGATTTCGGCGCGGGCTACTCGGGGCTCAATCTGCTGGCTGATTTCCAACCGGACCTGATCAAACTCGACATGGCACTGATCCGCGATGTCGATCGCGACCGTGTTCGTCAGGCGATCGTCCGAGGGGTTGTCACAATGTGTGCGGAGTTGAACGTTACAGTCATCGCCGAAGGCATCGAAAGCGCCGGAGAACGGGATTTCCTGGCGGACTGTGGAATATTTCTGATGCAGGGTTACTGGTTCGCCAAGCCTGCATTCAAAGCGTTGGCCCAGGTAGCACCTGAGGCCTGGACGCGTTAATCGCCGGTTTTTTCCTATTGAAGACATTTGACCATTTGACCGTTATCGGTCTGCGCGAGTGGGTGGCGCTCCCGGATCTGGGAGTCGCGGGCCTGCGCGCAAAAATCGACACCGGCGCCAGCACCTCAAGCCTGCATGCCACCGACATCGAGCCGTTCGAGCGCGACGGTGAAAGCTGGGTGCGCTTCACCGCCCACCTGGGCACGGTGGTGCAGTTGCGCCATCGACGCTGCGAGGCGCCACTGGTGACGCGCAAAACCATCAAAAGCTCCAACGGTCACGCTCAGATGCGTTACGTGGTCAGCACCACACTGGCCCTGGGTGATCGGGTATGGCGGGTCGAATTCACCCTCGCCTGCCGCAAGTCCATGCGTTATCGCCTGCTCCTCGGCTCCAAAGCCCTGATCGACGGCCAACTGGTGGTCAATCCGGGCATCAAATATGTACAAGACAAGCCGGTGTTCCCGGTATCTACCTCTTCCACAGGTGTTGCATGAAGATCGCTGTGCTGTCGCGGAACCCGCGTCTGTATTCCACTCGTCGTCTGGTCGAAGCCGGTACCGAGCGTGGACATGAAATGGTGGTGATCGACACCCTGCGCGCCTATATGAACATTGCCAGCCACAAACCGCAGATCCATTACCGCGGCAAGCCGCTGGAAGGTTTCGACGCGGTGATCCCGCGGATCGGTGCGTCTGTGACGTTTTATGGCTGCGCGGTGTTGCGTCAGTTCGAAATGATGGGGGTTTTCCCGCTCAATGAATCGGTGGCCATCGCCCGTTCTCGGGACAAACTGCGGTCACTGCAATTGCTCTCGCGCCGCGGCATTGGCTTGCCCGTCACCGGGTTTGCGCACTCCCCGGATGATATTCCCGACCTGATCGACATGGTCAACGGCGCACCGCTGGTGATCAAGGTGCTGGAAGGCACACAAGGCATCGGCGTGGTGTTGTGTGAAACGGCGACGGCGGCAGAGTCGGTGATTGAGGCCTTCATGGGCCTGAAGCAGAACATCATGGTTCAGGAATACATCAAGGAAGCCGGGGGCGCGGACATTCGCTGCTTCGTGGTGGGCGACAAGGTGATCGCGGCGATGAAGCGCCAGGCCAAGCCTGGGGAGTTCCGCTCCAACCTGCATCGCGGTGGCAGTGCCAGCCTGATCAAGATCACCCCGGAAGAACGCATGACCGCGTTGCGGGCGGCCAAGGTCATGGGGCTGGCGGTGGCGGGCGTGGATATCCTGCGTTCCAATCACGGGCCGCTGGTGATGGAAGTGAACTCGTCGCCAGGGCTGGAAGGGATCGAGACCACCACCGGGAAGAATGTGGCGGGGATCATCATCGAGCATCTTGAGAAGAATGGCGGGCCGAATATGACGCGCACCAAAGGCAAGGGCTGACCCACCGAGCATTCCCACGCTCTGCGTGGGAATGCTTGGAGTAGTCAGCTGTTAAACCGCATCCCGCGGCAACATAAGCCCAAGCGGCAACCGCACCCGAGCTTCAAGCCCGCCACCCGGCCGATTACGCAACTCGACATTCCCGCCATGCATCGAAGCGATCCGCTTCACGATGGCCAGTCCAAGTCCTGTCCCCTTCCCGCCCCTGGCACGATCACCCCGGGTGAACGGGTTGAAGATCGCCTCCAGTTCCGACGGATCAATCCCTGCGCCACGGTCCATGACGCTCAGCACCACATACGGCGCGCTGGTATCACCGGAGACATAAGCCGCCACCTCAACCCCGCTGCCAGCATGGTGCAACGCGTTGCCGATCAAATTGTTCAGCAGCCGCTTCATCGACACCCGACGCAAGGGAAACGCCTGGATCGGTTCCAGGCGCAGACGCACTTTTTCTTCGTTTTGGTTATACGGCGCAGCGACTTCACGAACCAGGTCAATCAGGTCCACTTCCTCGACAGACTCGTCACGACCATCGCGGATAAACGCGAGGAACTGGTCGAGGATCGCGTCCATGTCTTCGATGTCACGCACCATCGCGTCGGTGAGGTCGTTGTGGTCGCCCATCAATTCCAGGGACAAGCGCAAACGGGTCAGCGGTGTACGCAGGTCGTGTGACACCCCGGCCAGCATCAGCTCGCGCTCGCGACCGGCCTGCTCAACGTCTTCAGCCATCTGGTTGAAGGCGCGATACACCTCGGTCATCTCGCTCGGCGTGTCACTGATCGGCAGGCGCACGCTGCGCCCCTGGCCGAGTTGCCGTGCGGCATACACCAGACGTTTCAAGGGTTGATTGAGCTGGCTGACGAAGATCCACGCCGAGGCGGTGGACAGCAAGCCGATAGCAAGGAACCAGCCGAGCACGTTCCAGATTTTCTGGCCGCGCAACGGATGCGGATACAGCGGCACCTTCAGCCAGCCATCGCCCAGGCTAGGTGCCCGAACCCACAGGGCCGGCGGTGAGTGCATGCGTAATCGCACTTCGGTGTCGGCACCCAACTCAGCCTGCATCTGCCGCTGATAGATCTCGCTGTAAGGCCAATGTTGCTCGCCTTCCGGCACACCCGCGCCCACGACCCTGATCAGGGTGGCAGCATCAGCGATTTTCTCTCGGTTCTTTTCATCAGCGGCCCAATAAGCGCGCAGCGTCAGGGCGACACCGTGGCTGTATTGGCGGTCCACCAGCACGTCTTCGTTCATCAACAGATAAACCAGGGTCAGTGCCTTGGAAAACAGGACGACGATCAGCACCAGCCACAGGGTGCGGGAGAAGAAACTCTGGGGGAACCAAACGGGGGTTTTCATGAATAACCGCTACACACTTGCAGGAGCGAGCGATGCTCGCATATTGCGGATCGCGAGTCTGCGGACGATTGTCCGCAAGACCCGCTCCTACAAATCGCCGATCACTTGGTGGCGGCGCCATCCGGAACGAACACGTAGCCCACGCCCCAGACCGTCTGGATGTAACGCGGTTTGGATGGGTCAGGCTCGATCATCCGGCGCAGACGGGAAATCTGCACGTCGATGGAACGCTCCAGCGCATCCCATTCACGGCCACGAGCCAGGTTCATCAGCTTGTCGCGAGTCAGTGGCTGACGCGCGTTCATGACCAAGGCCTTGAGCACCGCGAATTCACCGGTGGTCAGCATGTGCACTTCGTCACCGCGCTTGAGTTCGCGGGTGGCCAGGGACAGTTCGTAGTCACCGAAGGTCACGCTTTCGTCTTCGCTGCCCGGTGCGCCCGGCACAGGTGTCGACTGACGGCGCAGGACCGCTTTGACACGGGCCATCAGCTCATCCGGGTTGAAGGGCTTGGCCAGGTAATCGTCGGCGCCCAGTTCCAGGCCCTTGATGCGGCTCAGCTCATCGCCCTTGGCGGTCAGCATGATGATCGGGATCTGATTGTTCGCCGTGCGCAGCCGGCGGCAGGCGGTCAGACCGTCTTCGCCGGGCAGCATCAGGTCGAGGACGACCAGGTTGAACACTTCACGCGCCAGCAGGCGATCCATTTGTTCGGTGTTCGGCACGGCGCGGGCGCGGTAGCCCTTGCTGACGAAAAAGCGTTCCAGCAGGCTGCTGAGCCCTGGATCGTCGTCAACAATAAGAATTTTTTCGCCTTCAGCATTGTTTGCAGTGCTGCTCATTGGATGCTCCTTTGATCTCGGCGCGCATTATGGCGTAGCTGCCGTTATACGCACCGTGTGCATTGTTAGCAGATTTTTCCTTCACTGCCAGAAATCCGGCCCTCGCGCTAATGCCTGCGATGCCCCTGAATGATAGAACGCTGGTTATAATGCGCGGCCTTTTGTGTCAGGCAACGTCTGATCATGGCTGCAGGTGGCCGCTTTTTTATTTTCATGGCGCCGGCAGTCATTGTTCGATTTCACGGGTCAACGGGATACCTGTTGATCCAGGTAGCGGCGCACGCCAGGCCGCTCAACCAGACTCGCCGAGCCTTTCTCCCTGCGCCTGCGAGCCTGCTTTCACAATTTGTCAGGTGGTTTTATGGACAGCATCAACAGCCGCATCGCCGAGGAACTCGGTGTACGCCCACAACAGGTCGAAGCGGCCGTCGCGCTACTCGATGAAGGCTCTACCGTTCCCTTCATCGCCCGTTACCGGAAAGAAGTGACCGGCAGCCTCGATGACATCCAGTTGCGTCATCTGGAAGAGCGTCTGCGCTACCTGCGAGAACTCGACGAACGGCGTATCAGCATCCTTGCCAGCATCCAGGAGCAAGGCAAGCTGACCCCGCAACTCGAACGCGACATCAAACTCGCCGACACCAAGACCCGCCTGGAAGACTTGTACTTGCCGTACAAGCAGAAGCGCCGCACCAAGGGCCAGATCGCCCTGGAAGCCGGCCTCGGCGAGCTGGCCGACGGCCTGTTCAACGACCCGACCCTGACGCCAGACGCCGAAGCCGCACGCTTCGTCGACGCCGAAAAAGGCGTGGCCGATGTGAAGGCGGCCCTCGAAGGCGCCAAATACATCCTGATGGAACGTTTCGCCGAAGACGCCGGCCTCCTGGACAAGCTGCGCAGCTACCTCAAGCAGGAAGCGACCCTCAGTGCCCGCGTCATCGCCGGCAAGGAAGAGGAAGGCGCCAAGTTCCGCGACTACTTCGAACACGACGAACCGCTGAAAAGCATGCCGTCGCACCGCGCGCTGGCGATTTTCCGTGGCCGCAACGAAGGCATCCTGAGTTCGGCGCTGAAAGTCGGCGACGAGCTGCCGGGCACCATGCACCCGTGTGAAGGCATGATCGGCCAGCAATTCGGCATCCAGAACCAGAACCGCGCCGCCGACAAATGGCTGGGCGAAGTGGTGCGCTGGACCTGGAAGGTCAAGCTCTACACCCACCTCGAAACCGATTTGCTCGGCGAGTTGCGCGATGGCGCGGAAACCGAAGCGATCAACGTGTTCGCCCACAACCTGCACGACTTGCTGCTGTCGGCCCCGGCCGGCCCGCGTGCCACCTTGGGCCTCGACCCGGGCCTGCGCACCGGTTGCAAGGTCGCCGTGGTCGATTCCACCGGCAAGCTGCTGGATCACGCCACGGTCTACCCGCACGTACCGCACAACAAATGGGACCAGACCATCGCGATTCTGGCGGCCCTGTGCGCCAAGCATGCCGTGGACCTGATCGCCATCGGCAACGGCACCGCCAGCCGTGAAACCGACAAGCTCGCCGCTGAGCTGATCAAAAAATACCCAGCGATGAAGATGACCAAGGTCATGGTCTCCGAGGCCGGTGCATCGGTTTACTCGGCGTCGGAACTGGCTTCCAAGGAATTCCCGGACCTCGACGTGTCGATCCGTGGCGCCGTGTCGATTGCCCGCCGCTTGCAGGATCCGCTGGCCGAACTGGTGAAGATCGATCCGAAATCCATCGGCGTCGGCCAGTACCAGCACGACGTGTCGCAGCTGAAACTGGCGCGTGGCCTGGATGCCGTGGTCGAGGACTGCGTGAACGCCGTGGGCGTGGACGTCAACACCGCCTCCGTGGCGCTGCTCGCCCGCATCTCCGGCCTCAACGCGACCCTGGCGCAGAACATCGTCAGCCACCGCGACGAGCACGGCGCGTTCAAAACCCGTGCGGCGTTGAAGAAAGTCGCTCGTCTGGGCGAGAAAACCTTCGAACAGGCGGCCGGTTTCCTGCGCGTCATGAACGGCGACAATCCGCTGGATTCGTCGGCGGTTCACCCGGAAGCCTATCCACTGGTGCAGCGCATTGCCGCTGAGACCGACCGTGACATTCGCTCGTTGATCGGCGACGCGAGCTTCCTCAAGCGTCTCGACCCGAAGAAGTACACCGACGAAACCTTTGGTCTGCCAACGGTCACCGACATTCTGCAAGAGCTGGAAAAACCGGGCCGTGACCCGCGTCCGGAGTTCAAGACCGCCGAGTTCCAGGAAGGCGTCGAAGACCTCAAGGATCTGCAACTGGGGATGATCCTCGAAGGCGTCGTCACCAACGTGACCAACTTCGGCGCGTTCGTCGACATCGGCGTGCATCAGGACGGTTTGGTGCACATCTCTGCGCTTTCGGAGAAGTTCATCAAGGATCCGCGCGAAGCGGTAAAGGCCGGAGACGTGGTGAAAGTGAAGGTCATGGAAGTCGATATCCCGCGTAAACGCGTGGGTCTGTCGATGCGCATGAGCGACACCCCGGGCGAGAAAATCGACGGCGCTCGTGGTGCGCGTCCGGGGTCGGCGCCACGCCAGTCCCAGAATAACGCACCGCGCAAAGAAACCACGACGGCGGCCCCGGCCAACAACGCCATGGCGTCGTTGTTTGCCAACGCCAAGCAGTTGAAGAAACGCTGATGGAGATCCCTGCCGGGCTGACCGAAAGCGCTTTTTTCAAGCTGCTGGGATGTCGCTTGCACAGTCTGGAAGCCGGGGTGGCGCAAGTTGCCCTGGGGCTTGCGCCAGAGCTGCGCAATCGCGGCGGCAAGCTGCACGGCGGGGCCTTGTTCAGTCTGGTGGACATTGCCATGGGGCTGGCCTGTTCCAGCACCCACGGCTTTGACCAGCAGAGCGCGACCATCGAGTGCAAGATCAACTACATTCGCGCCGTTTCCGACGGTGAAGTGATGTGCACGGCGCGGGTGATTCACCCGGGCCGGCGCACGCTGGTGGTCGAAGCCGACGTGATGCAAGGCGACAAACTCGTCGCAAAAGCACAAGGCACGTTCGCTGTCCTGTAGCTAGAAGTCATCGATTTGAGTTAATTTCGGCGCTGTGACTGCAGCGCCGAAGTTTCCTGTGGGAGCGAGCCTGCTCGCGAAGGCGATGTATCAGACAACATCAATGTTGACTGACACGCCCTCTTCGCGAGCAGGCTCGCTCCCACAGGGAATTCCTTGGCTGCTGTCAGCAGCCGTGTACGGTCCAAAAACCAGGCGAAAACGCCAGTTTCAACTTCACCCTTGTAGACCGTCTTGCCCACCCCCATATTGGGGCGACTGACGCGTGAAGGAATCCAACTTGAGCGAACTTCTCAACCGCCGCCTGGCTCTGCTTGGCGAGCGCGCTAACCTCTCTCTGCTCGAACAGTGCCTTCACGGCATCGAACGTGAATGCCTGCGCGTGACCGGCGAAGGTCGCCTGGCGCAAACGCCGCACCCGGAAGCATTGGGTTCCGCGCTGACCAATGAACAAATCACCACCGACTATTCCGAGTCGCTGCTGGAATTCATTACCCCGGCCCTGCCAGACCCGGCCGATACGCTGGCGAGCCTGGACAAGATTCACCGTTTTGCCTACAGCAAGCTCGGCAACGAGTTTCTGTGGAGTCCATCGATGCCGTGCCCGTTGCCGGCCGAGGAAGACATCCCGATCGCCTATTACGGCACGTCCAACATCGGTCAGCTCAAGTACGTCTACCGCAAGGGCCTGGCCCTGCGTTACGGCAAGACCATGCAGTGCATCGCCGGGATTCACTACAACTTTTCCCTGCCGGAAAAGCTCTGGCCACTGCTTAAAGAGGCTGAAGGATTTGTCGGCACCGACCGCGACTATCAGTCGTCAGCCTACATTGCGCTGATCCGCAACTTCCGCCGCTACAGCTGGCTGCTGATGTACCTGTTCGGCGCCTCCCCTGCGCTGGACGCCGGTTTCCTGCGCGGTCGTTCGCACCAGTTGGAGCAACTGGACCCGGACACCTTGTACCTGCCATACGCCACCAGCCTGCGCATGAGTGACCTGGGTTACCAGAGCAACGCCCAGGCCGGCTTGACGCCGTGCTACAACGATCTGGCCAGCTACACCGACAGCCTGCGCAAAGCGGTCGCCACGCCGTATGCACCGTATGTCGAAATCGGTACGCATCAGGACGGTGAGTGGGTTCAGCTCAACACCAACATCCTGCAGATCGAAAACGAGTACTACTCCAACATCCGCCCGAAGCGCGTGACCTACACCGGCGAACGGCCGATCCAGGCGCTGGTGGCCCGCGGCATTCAGTACGTCGAAGTGCGTTGCCTGGACATCAATCCGTTCCTGCCGATGGGCATCGATTTGCCAGAGTCGCGCTTCCTCGACGCGTTCCTGCTGTATTGCGCGCTGAACGACAGCCCGCTGCTGACCAATACTTCGTGCGGCAACGCGACCTCGAACTTCCTCAGCGTGGTCAAGGAAGGTCGTCGTCCGGGCCTGCAACTGCAGCGTGACGGTCAACCGGTCGACCTGAAGGAATGGGCCGGCGAATTGTTGGAAAAAATAGCTCCGCTCGCGGCGCTGCTTGATCAAAGCCATGGCGGCGATGCCCACAGCAAGGCGCTGGACGTGCAGATGGAGAAGGTCAAGGATTCGTCGCGTACACCTTCAGCACAAGTGCTGGCGGCCATGGCTGAACACAAGGAGAGCTTTGCCCAGTTCTCCCTGCGCCAGAGCCAGGCGCATGCGGAGTTTTTCCGCAGCGAGCCGTTGAATAGCGAAGATCAGGCGAAGTTTGAAGAACGCGCACGCTCCTCGCTGGCTGAGCAGGTGGCGCTGGAGCAGAACGAAGTCGGCGATTTCGATGTGTTTGTCGGGTCGTATCAGGCGAGCATTCTGGCGATCAGCAACTAACATCAGAAGGTCCTTCAGACCTTTTCGCGGGCAAGCCTCGCTCCTACAGTTTTGTGTCGGTCCCCATTTGTGACTCGACCCCGAATCTGTAGGAGCGAGGCTTGCCCGCTATGGCCGCACTGCGGTCTCCCTTAGAATTTTCCGCTCATAAGCTCATTCGAAAAAGTTATTTATTTTCGGATTCTTAGATCATTTAGTCTCCTTTCACGCCGACTCTCGGTCGCCTGACAAGGAGCTTCTCAATGAAACTGAATTTCTCTCTTCGCCTCTTGGTGGCCGCGTCTCTGGCTGCTGCGAGTTTGTTTGCCCAGGCGGCTGACGTGACCGTCGCCTACCAGACCACGGTTGACCCGGCGAAGGTCGCCCAGGCCGACGGCGCTTACGAAAAAGCCACCAACGCCAAAATCGACTGGCGCAAATTCGACAACGGCGCCGACATCATCGCCGCCATCGCTTCCGGCGACGTGCAGATCGGCTACCTCGGTTCCAGCCCCCTGACGGCGGCCATCACCCGCAAAGTCCCGGTAGAAACCTTCCTCATTGCCACCCAGATCGGCGCAGCTGAAGCCCTGGTCGCCCGCGACGGCTCCGGGATCAAGACTCCGCAAGACCTGATCGGCAAAAAAATCGCCGTGCCGTTCGTTTCCACCGGCCACTACAGCCTGCTGGCGGCGCTCAAGCACTGGAACATCGATCCGTCGAAGGTCACCGTGCTCAACCTCGCTCCGCCCGCCATCATCGCTGCGTGGAAACGCGGTGATATCGACGCCACTTACGTGTGGGACCCAGCCCTCGGTGTCGCCAAGGAAAACGGCAAAGTGCTGATTACCTCCGGCGAACTGGCCAAGTTCGGCGCTCCGACTTTCGATGCCTGGATCGTGCGTAAGGACTTCGCCGAGAAGCACCCGGAAATCGTCACTGCGTTCGCCAAAGTGACCCTCGACGCCTACGCCGATTACCGCAAAGACCCGAAAGCCTGGCTGGCCAATCAAAGCAACGTGGACAAGCTTGTCAAACTGTCGGGCGCCAAGGCCAGCGACATTCCGTTGTTGCTGCAAGGCAACGTCTTCCCGCTGGCGGCTGACCAAGTGATCACCCTCGGCGCACCGACCACCAAGGCCATTACCGACACCGCCGCCTTCCTCAAGGAACAAGGCAAGGTCGAGGCCGTGCTGCCGGACTACGCCCCTTACGTCAGCGCCAAGTACATCACCAACTGATCGGGAGTTAACTGCGATGGCTTTGCTACAGCTGGAGCGCATCAGCGCACAGTACCCCGGCGCCGCCGAACCGGTACTGGCGGATATTTCCCTGAGCCTGGGCCCCCAGCAGTTGCTGGTGGCCCTCGGCCCGTCCGGCAGTGGCAAGACCTCGCTGTTGAACCTGATTGCCGGTTTCGTCGAACCCAGCGCCGGGCGCATCACCCTTGACGGCGTGCCGGTCAAAGGCCCGGGCGCCGAACGCGGCGTGGTGTTCCAGGACGACGCCCTGCTGCCTTGGCAGGACGTGTTGGCCAACGTCGGTTTCGGCTTGGAACTGGCCGGCATTGCGCGGGAAAAACGTGAACTGCGCGCTCAGAAAATGCTCGCACTGGTGGACCTTTCCGGTTTCGAACATCGCAGGATCTGGCAGCTCTCGGGTGGCCAGAAGCAACGTGTCGGCCTGGCCCGCGCGCTGGCCGCCGACCCGCGCGTTTTGCTGATGGACGAACCCTTCGGCGCCCTCGACGCCTTCACCCGCGAACAGATGCAGGAGCTGCTGCTGCAAGTCTGGCAGCGCACCGCCAAACCGGTTTTCCTGATTACCCACGACATCGAAGAAGCGGTGTTCCTCGCCACGGACCTGATTCTGCTGGCGCCTGATCCGGGACAAATCGTCGAGCGCCTGAGCCTGGATTTCGGTCAGCGGTATGCGGCCGGTGAGTCCGCTCGCTCGATCAAGTCCGACCCGCGCTTCATCGAAACTCGCGAACACGTACTCGCCAAAGTGTTCTCCCAACGCAGCACCGCCCAGCGGCAGGAGCGCGCATGAGCAGCTATCAAATTCCCGCCGTCGCGGTTAAACCGGGTTCCACGGACATCCCGTCACGTCGCAGCCTCAGCACTCGGTGGATCAGCGTGCTGACGCTGGTGGCGCTGGTTGTCATTTGGTGGGCCGTCACCGCCACAGGGATGATCGAACCGCTGTTCCTGCCACCACCGTCCGCCGTGCTGCAAAAGGGCTGGCTGCTGGTGACCAGCGGCTACATGGATTCAACGTTGTGGCAGCACTTGGGGGCCAGTCTCAGCCGTATCGGTCTGGGCCTTGGTTTCGCGGTGCTGACCGCCGTGCCCATCGGCATCGCCATCGGCCATAACCGCATCGCCCGCGGCGTGCTCGATCCGTTGATCGAATTCTACCGGCCGATTCCACCGCTGGCTTACCTGCCGCTGATCGTGATCTGGTGCGGCATCGGTGAGCTGTCGAAAGTCTTGCTGATCTACCTGGCGATTTTCGCCCCGATTGCCATCGCCACTGCAACTGGCGTGCGCACGGTTGACCCGGCCAAACTGCGCGCCGCGCAGTCGCTGGGTGCGACCCGGGCGCAATTGATTCGCCATGTGATTCTGCCGAGCGCCTTGCCGGATATTTTGACTGGCGTGCGCATCGGCCTCGGTGTGGGTTGGTCGACGCTGGTTGCCGCCGAATTGATCGCCGCCACCAGCGGTTTGGGTTTTATGGTGCAGTCGGCCGCGCAATTCCTGGTCACCGATGTGGTGGTGCTGGGAATTCTGGTGATTGCCTTGATCGCGTTTGCCATGGAAATGGGCCTGCGCGCCCTGCAACGCAAACTGGTGCCGTGGCACGGCCAGGCCCACTGAGTTTTTTGGGATCTTAATGTGGGAGCGAGCCTGCTCGCGATGGCGGTGTATCAGCCACCACCCTGTCGCCTGACTCTCCGCTATCGCGAGCAGGCTCACTCCTACAAAAGCTCGGCACCCCGGATTAAAGAGAATCACCATGAGCAACCTGACCATCGTCCCCCTCAGCTCGGCCCTCGGCGCCCAAATCATCGGCATCGACGTCAGCCAGCCACTGAATCAGGAACAGCGCGACGCCATCGAGCAAGCGCTGCTCAAGCATCAAGTGCTGTTCTTCCGCGACCAGCCGATCACGCCGCAACAGCAGGCGCGATTCGCTGCGAATTTTGGCGACCTGCACATCCATCCGATCTACCCGAACGTGCCGGAACAGCCCGAAGTGCTGATCCTCGACACCGCCGTCACCGACGTGCGCGACAACGCGATCTGGCACACCGACGTGACCTTTCTGCCGACCCCGGCCATGGGAGCGGTGCTGAGTGCCAAGCTGTTGCCGGAGTTTGGCGGCGACACGTTGTGGGCCAGTGGCATCGCGGCGTATGAAGCGTTGTCCGCGCCGATGAAAAGCTTGCTCGAAGGCCTGACGGCCACACACGATTTCACCCGCTCGTTCCCGCTGGAGCGATATGGCAACACGCCGCAAGCGTTGGCCCAGTGGGAAGAAGCACGCCGCAAAAATCCACCGCTGTCGCACCCAGTGATCCGCACACACCCGGTGAGCGGGCGCCGGGCGTTGTTCGTCAATGAAGGCTTCACGTCGAAGATCAATGAGCTGTCGGACACCGAGAGTGAAGCGATTTTGAAGCTGTTGTTTGCTCATGCGACGCGGCCGGAATTCACCATTCGCTGGCGTTGGCAAAAAGATGACGTGGCGTTCTGGGATAACCGCGTGACACAGCATTACGCCGTGGATGATTACCGACCGGCGCGGCGGGTGATGCAGCGGGCGACTGTGTTGGGGGATGTGCCTTTCTTTCGGTGAGCCCTGAGTTCTTTACTGCCTGTTCTGGCCCCATCGCGAGCAGGCTCGCTCCCACAGGGTCTGTGCCTGACACAAATCCACTGTGGGAGCGAGCCTGCTCGCGAAGAGGCAGGAACAGGCGCAGCAAGCCCCCGTGCCGAACACTTATTCAGCCGTCGAAGGTTTCTCCCAAAGATTGATCCCGCCTTCCTGGGCAAACCGGTCAATTTCCGCCAGTTCTTCCGCGCTGAAACTCAAATTCTTCAACGCTCCGACGTTCTCGATAATCTGCTCCGGCCGGCTCGCACCGATCAGTGCCGAGGTCACGCGCGGATCGCGCAGCGTCCATGCCAACGCCAGTTGCGCCAGGCTCTGACCGCGACGCTTGGCGATTTCGTTGAGCCCGCGCACGTGGGCGATGTTGGCTTCGGACAGATGAGATTCCTGCAAAGAACCACCGCCCGGGCGATTGACCCGCGCATCCTTCGGAATGCCATTGAGGTACTTGTCGGTCAACAAGCCCTGCGCCAACGGCGTGAACGCAATCACGCCAGTGCCGAGTTCGTCGGTGACGTCCAGCAGATCCTTTTCAACCCAGCGATTAAGCAGGTTGTAGGCTGGTTGGTGAATCAGCAACGGTACTTTCCACTCTTTCAGCAGCGCCGCCATCTCACGGGTTTTCACCCCGGAATAGGACGAGATGCCGATGTACAGCGCCTTGCCCTGCTGCACGGCGGTGGCCAACGCACTGGCGGTTTCTTCCAGCGGCGTGTCCGGGTCGAAGCGATGGGAATAGAAGATGTCCACGTAGTCCAGGCCCAGGCGTTGCAGGCTCTGGTCGAGGCTGGCCAGCACGTATTTACGCGAACCGCCGCCCTGGCCATAAGGGCCGGGCCACATGTCCCAGCCGGCCTTGCTCGAAATAATCAACTCGTCGCGGTACTGCTTGAAGTCTTCACGCAGCAAACGACCGAAGTTGATCTCGGCGCTGCCATACGGCGGGCCATAGTTATTGGCCAGGTCGAAGTGGTTGATGCCCAGGTCGAAGGCGGTGCGCAACAGCGAGCGCTGAGTGTCGATCGGCGTGCTGTCACCGAAGTTGTGCCACAGCCCCAGGGACAGCGCCGGCAGCACCAGACCGCTGCGGCCTACGCGGCGGTAAGGGATAGAGTCGTAGCGGTTTTCGGCAGCGGTGTAAGTCATCGAATCCTCTCTTGTCTGTCTTGAAGTTGGTATCGACTGCTTCGCAAGTTGCCCAGCATACGCCCAGACAAACGCCGATAAACCTCGGACTCGAGAAAAAGCTGAAACGTTTCACAGATGATCGTTCCGACGCGGAGCGTGGGAACGATCAAGAACAGCAAGGTCAAACAGCGCCCGTAAACAGCTCCCCCAACCAATCCACAAACACCCGAACCCGTGGCGACATGTGTCGGTTGTGGGGGTACAGCACCGAAACCGGCATTGACGGTGGCGGCGTGTCGATGAGGACTTCTTGCACCAGGCCTTGGGAAATCTGCGCCTCCATTCGGTAATGCGGACACTGGATCAGGCCGAGCCCGGCAATTGCCGACGCCGCGTAGATTTCCGCGCCGAACACTGAAACCGCGCCTTCGATAGCGACTTCTTTCAGCTCGCCATCGACCATGAATTCGAAGGGGAACAACTTGGCGGTGGTGCGCGAGACGTAGTTCACCGCGCGATGGTGTTTCAGGTCTTCAAGGCTTTTCGGTTCACCGTATTGACGCAGGTAGGCGGGGCTGGCGCAGGTGATCTGGCGCAGGCTGGCGATACGTTTTCCGATCAGCGCCGAATCACTCAAGGTGCCGGCGCGCAGCACGCAGTCGACGCCTTCAGCGATCAGGTCGACAAAACGGTCGGCTTCGCTGATGGACAACTCGATGTCCGGGTAACGCTCCATGAATTGTGGCAATGCCGGGATCACAAAATGCCTGGCCAGGGTGCCATGCAAGTCAACGCGCAAGCGGCCTTTGGGTGCGCAACCGCGAAACGCCAGTTCGGCTTCTTCCAGTTCCGCCAGCAAGTGCACACAACGCTGATAGTAGGCCTCGCCGTCCAGCGTCGGACGCACCCTGCGGGTGCTGCGTTCCAACAAGCGCGTACCGAGCCACGCTTCAAACTGATTCAGCGTATGGGTCAGCGTCGCCCGCGGCAGATTCAGGTCCTCGGCGGCCAGCGTGAAGCTGCTGCGCTCGTAGATCCGCACGAAAACCTTCATTGCTTTGACTTGATCCACGCTCGGCTCCTGCTCCTCGATTGTTGGCGATTATTGAACAGTCAAGGCAACTCTCGTGCATTTATCGACTTCGGTAAACATGTGAATCTGGCTTCACCCCAACAAACACCTTCAAAGGTTCACCATGACTACTCAAACTTCGAAAGTTGCCCTCGTGACCGGCGCCTCCCGTGGCATCGGTGCCGTGATCGCCAGACAACTGGCCAGCGAAGGGTTCGCCGTCGCCATCAACTACGCCAGCAGCGCCATCGAAGCCTCAAAACGGGTGGTGGAGTTGCGTCAGGCCGGCCATCAAGCCATAGCGATCAAGGCCGATGTGGCCAATGCCGACGACGTACGCCGGATGTTCGACGAGACAGAAACGCAACTGGGCAAGGTCGATGTGTTGATCAACAACGCCGGCATTCTCAAAGTGATGGCGCTGGCGCAACACTCCGACGAACTGTTCGACCAGACCTTCAACATCCACGCGCGCGGCACCTTCAACACCTTGCGCGAAGCGGCCACCCGTTTGAATGACGGCGGGAGGATCGTCAATTTCTCCAGCAGCACCGTTGGCATGAACCTGCCAGGCTACGCGGTGTACATCGCCAGCAAAGCGGCCGTGGAATCCCTGACCCAGGTATTCGCCAAAGAAATGCGCGGGCGCAACATCACCGTCAACGCAGTCGCCCCCGGGCCGGTAGCGACCGAATTGTTTTTGCACGGCAAGAGCGAAGAGCAGATCCAGACCTTCGCCAAGATGCCTCCGCTGGAGCGTCTCGGTCAGCCGGAGGACATTGCTCGTGTGGTGTCGTTTCTGGTCGGGCCGGATTCGGCTTGGGTCAATGGGCAGATTCTGCGGGTGAATGGTGGATTGGTTTAAGCTGGTTTGCAGGCAGGCCAGACGCCTTCGCGGGCAAGCCTCGCGCCTACAGGGGTTGCGCGCAATCTGTAGGCGCGAGGCTTGCCCGCGAAGGCGGTCTTGAGGGCAGCACACATCTAAAGGACGGAATGCATCATGCACACCACGATCATCATCACCTTCGGCCTGATCCTGCTGGCGCTGATGCTGTTCATCGGCGAGAAAATCGGCTTCAGCCGCGAGACCCTGGCCTACAGTTTTGTGGTCCTGTGGCTGGCCCTGACACTGATCAACGGCGCGGTCGGCATGGTCAATGCCGGCCAGCCGTTGAGCACGGAACTGGTCGTTGGCAGCGCCGTGTTCGGTGTACCGGTGGCGGCGCTGGTGCTGTTCATGGTGTTGACCACCGAAACGTGAACAGCACCGCCACTACGTTCAACGCACCAAGTGCAAGAACTGCAAATGCCGTTCGTACTGATCAAGGATGTCGTTGATGATCTGCTCCTTGGTGTAACCCACCAGATCGTAGTCCTGGCTGCCCTCGCTCAAATGCACTTCGGCCCGGTAATAACGGCGGTTGTTGAGTTCCTTGGAACCCATGCCACCACGGGCAAACGATGGCGTGAAGTAGCCACGCATCTGCACCTGATAGATAAACGGATGCTCTTCGCCGTGTCCGATTTCCAGGCTGACGTTGTCGTTGGCCGGGTCGGGCTGAGTGACCACGTTCAATCCTTTCTCGACGAACACGGCGCTCACTTCTTCGATCGCCGGGCGCACCGTGGTGTCGAGGAAGCGATAGACCTCATCGCGGGACGGGAAATGCACGGCCTGGGTCAAACGCTGACGCCAACCGCCCCGCCGCGAGCCGGACACCGGCGCCAGGGAATGCAGCTGCGCGATCTGCTTCTGCGACTCCAGATAGAACGCCTTGTGCAGCCCCCACATCATCAGCAGCAAGATCATCGAGAACGGCAACGACGTCAGCACCACCGCTGACTTCAGCGCATCGATGCTGCCGGAGAACAGCAACGCACTGGTCACCAGCGCGGTCATCGCGCCCCAGAACACCCGCAGCCATTTCGGCCCGTCTTCATCCGGGTTGCCGCCCTTGGCGGAGAGCGTCGACAGCACCACGGTGCCGGAGTCGGCCGAGGTGACGAAGAACACGAAGCTGATGAACACCGTCACCGCGATGACGGTTTTGCTCCACGGGTAGGTTTCCAGCAGCAGGTAGAGGGTCATCGACGGATTGTCGACGGCCGACATGCCGAGTGCGGTCATGCCGTGGTTCAGGACCTGGTCGATGGCGCTGTTGCCGAAGATCGACATCCACGCCAGGGTGAAACCGAGCGGAATCAGCAACACGCCGAAGACGAATTCGCGAATGGTACGGCCACGGGAGATCCGGGCGATGAACAGGCCCACGAACGGCGACCACGCAATCCACCAGGCCCAATAGAACACGGTCCAGCCGCCCAGCCAGTCGCTGGGTTTGTCGTAGGCGTACAGGTCGAAACTCTTCATCGGCAACGCGCCGAGGTAGTCGCCGATGTTCTGGATCAGGGTGTTGAGCAAGTGCTGCGTAGGACCGGCGAACAACACGAACAGCAACAGCGCACAGGCCAGCAGCATGTTGATGTCGGACATCACCCGCACGCCTTTATCGACGCCGGACACCGCGACGATGATCGCCGCGCCCATCATCAACGTGATCAGGCCGACCTGAATCCACTGGGTGTGAGCGATGCCGAACAGGTAGTCCAGGCCCGAGTTGAGGTGCAACACGCCAAAGCCCATGTCGGCGCCGAGGCCGAACACCGTGGCGATGATGCCGAAGCCGTCCACGGCGTAACCGATCGGGCCGTTGATGCGCTTGCCAATCAGCGGATAGAGCGCCGAACGCAAGGCCAGCGGCAGGTTGTGGCGGTAGGCGAAGTAGGCCAGCGCCATGCCGACAAAGGCGAACACGCCCCAGCCGTGCAGGCCCCAGTGCAGAAACAGAATCTGCATCGCCTGACGCGCCGCATCCGCCGTGCCGGCCTCGCCTTGCGGTGGTTGGGCCAGGTGAGTGAGCGGTTCGGACACGCAAAAGAAGAACAGCGTGATGCTGATCCCGGCGGCGAACAGCATGCCGGCCCAGGACAGGTAACTGAATTCGGGCTCGTCGTGGTCGGCACCGAGCTTGATCTTGCCGTAACCAGACAAGGCGGTGACCACCACGAAGACCAGATACAGCGTCATCGCGAGCATGTAATACCAGCCGACCGTATTGGCCGCCCAGTTTTGCGCTTCCAGCAGCCAGGCGCCGGCCTGTTCAGGCATGGCAATGACGACGATGCCGAACAGCAGAATGAAGGTCGCCGCGAAATAAAACACCGGCGGATTCATGCGGACCTGGCCGCTTGGAGGGAGGGACGATGCACTCATGAAAGGTGCACCTCAAGGGGGTGAAACAGGGCAATCAATAACGGACTCGGCAAGGCAAGCCTCCTGTTGTGAACGGGCAGCAAACCGGCGGTTTAACTTGAATGAGCGTTCAAGTTAAACATGAATAGGGTGCTAAGGACTAATCGCAGGGCTCGGCGGTACGTTCTGTACGCTAGCTCAAGGATGGGTATGACGTGGGATTGGGGGGATTCGTTCAGCGGGAAATTAGCTAAATGCCATGATTACCGTGCGCCTTGAAATCCATTCGCGAGCAGGCTCGCTCCCACAGGGAAATGTGTCGTTCAAAAATCTGTGGTCCAACACCTATCCACTGTGGGAGCGAGCCTGCTCGCGATGAGGCCGGTGCAATCAGCTGAAATTTCGAAGCTTACTTCTGCGTCCCGTCATCATGCTGCAAATTCGCCTGCGTCAGGTTGCACCCCGGCGGTACGCTACGGGTCAGCCAGACGTTGCCGCCAATGGTCGAGCCCTTGCCAATGGTGATCCGCCCCAGAATCGTCGCGCCGGCATAGATCACCACATCATCCTCAACGATCGGATGCCGCGGATGGCCCTTTTGCAACTGGCCGTCCTCATCCGACGGGAAGCGCTTGGCGCCCAACGTCACGGCTTGATAAATCCGCACGCGTTCACCAATGATCGCCGTCTCGCCGATCACGACACCCGTCCCGTGATCAATAAAGAAGCTGCGACCGATCTGTGCCCCAGGATGGATGTCGATACCGGTGGCCGAGTGGGCGATTTCTGCGCTGATCCGCGCCAGCAGCGGCAACCCCGAGCGGTACAAATGGTGCGCCAGGCGATGGTGGATCACCGCCAGAATCCCGGGATAGCACAACAGCACTTCATCGACGCTGCGAGCTGCCGGGTCACCGTGATAGGCCGCCAGCACATCGGTGTCCAGCAAGCTGCGCAGCCCCGGCAACGCGAGGGCGAAATCCTGAATGATCGCAATAGTCTTGGCCTCCACTTCGGTGTCAGCTTCGGCGCTGTGACGAGCGGCGTAACGCAGTTCGAGTCGTGCCTGCGCGAGCAACGCGTTCAACGCGACGTCCAGCGTGTGCCCGACGTAGAAGTCTTCACTCTCCTCACGCAAATCCACCGGTCCCAGACGCATCGGAAACAAGGCACCGCACAGCGCTTCCAGTATCTCCGCCATGGCGGCCCGGGAAGGCAATTCGCGACCGCCCTGCTCGCCGCTGACTCGGCCGTTTTGTGCGCGCCACTGGTCCCGCGCAGTACGCAGTTGACTGACGATGGTCTGCAATTGCCAATGGCTGGAACGCTCGCTCACGGTAAAAACTCCTCACGGGCGGCCGGAGTGTCTGGCCGCGTTGTCGGCGATTACTTTACGGCAAGGTCTGGAGGCCGAATTAAGAACCAATTGTGCTGTGTTCAGTTCTTTTGGCTATAAGCGATTGACGGTTGCCCATGCATATAGCCGTGCCTATAGTCCTGACATCTTCCTTGGCCAGTACGGACCCATGATCAAACAACAGCTTGCCCGCTTTAACCGCCTCGACCTCCTCGGCCACCCTACCGCGCTTGAAAAACTCGAACGGCTGTCGACCTGGCTCGGCCGTGATCTGTACGTCAAACGCGATGACCTGACACCGCTGGCCATGGGCGGCAACAAGCTGCGCAAACTCGAATACCTGGCGGCCGATGCCTTGGCCCAGGGCGCCGACACGTTGATCACCGCGGGTGCGCTTCAGTCCAACCACGTGCGCCAGACTGCCGCCATTGCGGCCAAGCTTGGTCTGGGCTGCGTCGCGCTGCTGGAAAATCCATTGGGCACCGACGACGCCAACTACCTGGGCAACGGCAATCGGCTGCTGCTCGACCTGTTCGATGCCAAGGTCGAGCTGGTGGAAAACCTCGACAATGCCGACGAGCAACTGCAAGCCTTGGCCGACCGTTTACGCAATAACGGCAAGAAACCGTATCTGGTGCCAATTGGTGGCTCCAATGCGCTGGGCGCTTTGGGTTATGTGCGCGCCGGGCTGGAACTGGCCGCACAGATCAAGGACACCGGCCTGCAATTCGCCGCCGTGGTCCTGGCCTCGGGCAGTGCCGGGACCCACAGTGGTCTGGCGCTGGCACTGAGTGAAGTACTGCCGGATTTGCCAGTGATTGGTGTCACGGTGTCCCGTAGCGATGAAGATCAGCGCCCGAAAGTCCAGGGCCTGGCCGAGCGCACTGCCGAGTTGCTGGGCGTGAGCCTGCCGGAGAGTTTCAAGATCGAACTGTGGGACGAATATTTTGGCCCGCGGTATGGCGAGCCGAATGCCGGGACGCTGGCGGCGGTGAAGCTGGTGGCGAGTCAGGAAGGGTTGCTGCTGGACCCGGTTTACACCGGTAAAGCCATGGCCGGGTTGCTGGATGGCATCGGTCGTCAACGGTTCAACGATGGCCCGATCATTTTCCTGCATACCGGCGGGGCACCAGCGTTGTTTGCCTACAAGGACTCGCTGACCAGTTGAAGTACTCCTGTGGCGAGGGACCAAGCTCCCTCGCCACAGGGAATCGCGTGCATCTCATATGAAATAAAAGAATAACAAACACGATATTTATTATTTTCCTATCTAAAAGCGCCATCATATAGTCACGCCGCAGGCGAATTTGCAGCGAGACGCATACGCTGCTTTAGGGCAGGATATTGCAGTCGTCCAAATCCCGATTTTGCCAACATTCCTAAAAGCGTCTTCATAAGAAAACACAGGGGCTTGTCATGAATTTTTCCGCACTACGTCGAAATCTGCTGGTCGGTTCGCTGGGCCTGGCGCTGAGCGCCGGTCTGCTGGGGCAGGCGGTTGCCGGTGAGCAGCTGCAAAAAATCAAGGACGCGGGCGTGATCAACGTCGGTCTGGAAGGCACTTACCCACCGTTCAGCTTCGTTGACGCCGACGGCAAACTGGCCGGTTTCGAAGTCGAGTTCTCCGAAGCCCTGGCCAAAGAACTGGGCGTGAAGGTCAAACTGCAACCGACCAAATGGGACGGCATCCTCGCGGCGCTGGAATCCAAACGTCTGGACGCAGTGATCAACCAGGTGACCATCTCCGAAGAGCGCAAGAAGAAGTATGACTTCTCCGAGCCGTACACCGTTTCCGGGATTCAGGCGCTGGTGCTGACCAAGAAGGCCGCGGAGCTGAACATCAAGTCTGCCGCCGATCTGGCCGGCAAGAAAGTCGGCGTAGGCCTGGGCACCAACTACGAGCAGTGGCTCAAAGACAATCAGCCAAAAGCCATCATCAAGACCTATGACGATGATCCGACCAAGTTCCAGGACCTGCGCGTCGGCCGCATCGACGCCATTCTGATCGACCGTCTGGCCGCCCTGGAATACGCCAAAAAAGCCAAGGACACCACCGCCGCCGGCGAAGCGTTCTCCCGCCAGGAAGCCGGTATTGCCCTGCGCAAAGGCGAGCCTGAGTTGCTGGCTGCGGTGAACAAAGCCATCGACAAGCTGCGTGCCGACGGTACGCTGAAAAAGCTTTCGGAAAAATACTTCAGCGCTGACGTCACTCAATAATGGAAGAAGCTTTTCAACTCGCACTGGACTCCCTGCCTTTCCTGCTCAAGGGGGCCTACTACACGGTCATCTTGAGCCTGGGCGGGATGTTCTTCGGCCTCATGCTGGGCTTCGGCCTGGCACTGATGCGCCTGTCGCGCTTCAAGCTGGTCAGCTGGATCGCCCGCATCTACGTGTCGTTCTTTCGCGGCACGCCGTTGCTGGTGCAACTGTTCGTGATCTATTACGGCTTGCCGCAATTGGGCATGGAACTCGATCCGCTGCCGGCGGCCCTGATCGGCTTCTCGCTGAACATGGCCGCTTACGCCTGTGAAATCCTGCGCTCCGCGATCAGCTCCATCGAGCGCGGTCAGTGGGAAGCTGCCGCCAGCATCGGCATGACCCGTGCGCAAACCCTTCGCCGGGCCATTATCCCGCAAGCGATGCGCACCGCATTACCGCCGCTGGGCAACAGCTTCATTTCGCTGGTCAAGGACACCGCGCTGGCCGCCACCATCCAGGTGCCGGAACTGTTCCGCCAGGCGCAGCTGATCACAGCACGCACCTTCGAAGTGTTCACCATGTACCTTGCCGCCGCGCTGATCTACTGGATTCTGGCCACGGTGCTCTCGCACCTGCAGAACAAGTTGGAAGAGCGGGTCAATCGGCACGACCAGGAGTCCTGACCCAATGATTGTCGTGGAAAAACTGACAAAGCAGTTCAAGGGTCAAGTGGTGCTCAACGGCATCGATCTGGAAGTGAAGGAAGGTGAGGTCGTCGCGATCATCGGGCCTAGTGGCTCGGGTAAAACCACCTTCCTGCGATGCCTGAATTTTCTGGAAGAACCCACCAGCGGCCGGATCAAGGTCGGTGACATCGAGATCGATGGCAGCCGCCCGTTGAACCAGCAGCAGAACCTGGTGCGGCGCTTGCGTCAGCACGTCGGATTCGTGTTCCAGAACTTCAACCTGTTCCCCCATCGCACCGCCCTGGAAAACGTCATCGAAGGCCCGATCATCGTGAAGAAGATCCCGCACGCCGACGCCGTTGCCCTGGGTAAAAAGCTGTTGGCCAGGGTTGGCCTGGCGGGCAAGGAAGACGCTTACCCGCGACGCCTTTCCGGTGGTCAGCAGCAGCGTGTGGCGATTGCCCGTGCACTGGCGATGGAGCCGGAAGTGATCCTGTTCGATGAACCCACCTCAGCGCTTGATCCAGAGCTGGTGGGTGAAGTGCTGGCGACCATCCGCAGCCTGGCCGAAGAGAAGCGCACCATGGTGATCGTTACCCACGAAATGGGCTTTGCCCGGGACGTGGCCAACCGTGTGGTGTTTTTCGACAAGGGTGTGATCGTCGAGCAAGGCGAAGCCAAGGCGTTGTTTGCCAACCCGAAAGAAGAACGGACGAAGCAGTTTCTCAGCAAGTTCCTGAATAACACCAACCATTAATATCGCTTCACTATTTGTCAACTTCCATGGATGGAAGTGACAACTTATCCCGCCACCCACATCGCTCGATTCTCTCTTCTCGTTCATTCGAACAATAGATAAATTTTTACAACTGCATGCGGTACATATATATGTTCTGCAACAGATTCAACGCGCCTAAAATCCGCCAGATCCAGTGCCATCAATGAGCACACCGTCGCCGCCACCCACGCCCGAAAATCAATAAATACGCGGCGAAATTCGACAGAGCGGTGCGGCATATTAACTTCAAGGCGTAGGATTTTTCTGAATAGCACTGAATACCCTACTTAACTAGCCAGTTCTATTGACACCTATTCAGGCGCACTCTTATCTAGTCCCCAGCAGGCGTCAACCATCGTTAAAAACCATTATTGAAACTTGCAAATAGTGAACAACTTTGTTGCTCGGTAATACACGCCTTTTGATTTTTTCAGAAACGGACTTCGCTGCAAGGCGTCAAGGAGAAACCCATGACAAGCACCTCGAATAAATCCGGACTTGCGGCCCCTACCCTGGCGCAATCCCACAAGACTGGCATCAATGTCACTTCGGCGGCCCATCTGCTGATCGATGTGGCGCCCTACCCCGGCATGGACGAAGGCGACCTGATCGAACTGTTCTGGGACAACTGCTACGTCGCCTCCCGCGTCCTCATGGCCGACGATGTCGGCGAAGTCGTCAGTCTGCGTGTGCCGCAAAGCTTCATTGCCAATGGCTCCTCCTGCATTCACTACCGCGTCATGCAAGTCGGACAGGGGCCGGCGCTGTCGCTCGCCACACGGGTACAGATCAAGCTCGATTGCCCGGGCGGTCAGCCACTCACGCTGTGCGGCCACGAAAACGAGCACCTGGCGCCAGTGGGCATCCCCGAAACCATTCGCCGTCAGGGGGTCAATCCGAACCAGATCAAGCGGGGCGTGCCGTTGACCATCGAGCCTTACCTGAACATGGCCGTCGACGATGAAATCACCCTGCGCTGGGGTGATGTGCGCATGGACCTGCCGCAGCTCAAGGCCGACGAGGTGGGCCAGCCGGTTCAGGTCTGGGTGCCGCCGGCGATCATTCTCGAAGCCGGCGAAGACCTTCGGCTGGAGGTGACTTACTGCATCCTCGATCGCGTGGGCAACAACTCCGGCTGGGCACCACCGCGCTGGCTCAAGATCGGTTGCAACAATCCCTATCTGAAAGTGCCGTTCAAAGAGCAATTGAAAGCCGCCGAAACGCGCAAAAAGTAAAAACACCGCCGTCCCTGTAGGAGCGAGGCTTGCCCGCGAAGGCTGTGCGTCAGCCAACATCAAAGGTCCCCGACACTCCGCCTTCGCGGGCAAGCCTCGCTCCTACAGGGGAAGCAACACCCTTCTATGCATATTACTAAAAGTTAGTTTATTAATTTTTTATACATGTTTAGGGTATATGCACCGGACCACCGGACATTCTTGATTTTCGTTCGCCGCAACCCTCGCGGCGACTCCATGAGATGTGAGGTAGGTATGGTCCGGAACACAATCAACCCAGTGCAGATCGCCAGGGCATTGCGTGCAGCCAAGGAGCGGCACTGATGTCCAGTCTGGCAGATGCAATCGTTCAGAGTGATCTGGACATCGCCCCCCAGTTGTTGCCCGCGCAGGTCCTGCGCAACGACGCACAAGCCATCAAGGCCGCCCATGAGCTGGCGCAAGTCGCCCGCCTGCAAGCGGCCAAACGTGACCGGCAGCGCAAATTGCCATGGTCGCAAATCGAACAGTTCACCCGCAGCGGCCTGGGCAGCATTTCCATTGCGCGCGAGTACGGTGGCCCGCAGGTTTCGTTCGTCACCCTGGCCGAGGTTTTCGCGATCATTTCTGCGGCGGACCCGGCACTGGGACAGATCCCGCAGAACCAGTTCGGCATCCTGCACCTGGTATTCGGCAGCGCCACCGAGGCGCAAAAAAAACAGCTGTTCAAAAGCGTGCTCGAAGGCTGGCGCATCGGCAATGCCGGGCCGGAGCGCGGCACCAAAAACACCCTGGAACTCAAAGCACGAATCACCGCTGACGGGGATGGTTTTGTCATCAGCGGGCAGAAGTTTTACTCCACCGGCGCACTGTTCGCCCATTGGGTGGCGGTCAAGGCGCTGAACGACGACGGCAAGCAAGTGTTGGCCTTCGTCCGTCGCGGCACACCGGGCCTGCGCATTGTGGATGACTGGTCAGGCTTCGGTCAGCGCACCACCGCCAGCGGCACCATTTTGCTCAACAACGTGCGGGTCGACGCCGAGCTGGTGGTAGACAACTGGAAGATCAACGACAGCCCGAACATCCAGGGTGCCGTGTCGCAACTGATTCAAGCGGCCATTGACGCCGGTATCGCTCGCGGTGCCATCGACGACGCCATCGAGTTCGTGAAAACCCGTGCCCGTCCGTGGATCGACGCCAAGGTCGAGCGGGCCAGCGACGACCTCTACGTCATCGCCGATATCGGCAAGTTGAAAATTGAACTGCACGCCGCCGAGGCACTGCTGCGCAAGGCCGGACAAGTACTCGATGAGGTCAGCGCCGCGCCACTCACTGCCGAGTCCGCCGCGCGCGCGTCCATTGCCGTCGCTGAAGCAAAAGTGCTGACCACCGAGATCTCGCTGCTCGCCAGCGAAAAGCTCTTCGAACTGGCCGGCAGCCGCGCGACCCTCGCCGAATTCAACCTCGACCGCCACTGGCGCAACGCCCGCGTGCACACGCTGCACGACCCGGTGCGCTGGAAATACCACGCCATCGGCAGCTATCACCTGAACGGCACGCTGCCCGCTCGCCACTCCTGGATTTAACGACCAGATCTCTGGAGAAACACATGACTCATTCTCACCACGTCGCGGTCATAACCAGCGATGAGCAAGCCCTGATCGTCGCTACCGATCTGGCCGAAGATTTCAAACGCGACAGCGCCCTGCGCGACCGCGAACGCCGTTTGCCGCACCCGGAGCTGGAAGTGTTTTCCCGCTCGGGTCTTTGGGGCATCAGCGTGCCCAAGGAATACGGCGGCGCCGGGGTTTCCAACGTGACCCTGGCCAAGGTCATCGCGCTGATTGCCCAGGCTGACGGCTCGCTCGGACAGATCCCGCAGAACCATTTCTACGCCCTCGAAGTGCTGCGCGTGAACGGCAGCGAAGAGCAGAAAAAACGCCTGTACGCCGAAGTGCTCGCCGGCCAGCGTTTCGGCAATGCCTTGGCGGAACTGGGCACCAAAACCGCCCATGACCGCGTCACCAGCCTGACCCGCGACGCTGACGGTTATCGCATCAACGGGCGCAAGTTCTACGCGACCGGCGCGATCTATGCGCAACGCATTCCGACGTCGGTGGTGGATGAAAACGGCGTGCAGCAACTGGCGTTCGTCCCCCACAACAGCAAAGGCCTGACCGTCATCGACGACTGGAGCGGTTTCGGCCAGCGCACCACCGGCAGCGGTTCGGTGGTGTTCGAAGACGTCTACGTCGCCACCGAAGACGTCATCCCGTTTCAAAGTGCGTTCGAGCGCCCGACCACCGTTGGCCCGCTGGCACAGATTCTTCACGCCGCCATCGACACCGGCATCGCCCGCGCCGCCTATGAAGATGCCCTGCACTTCGTGCGCACCAAAACCCGACCGTGGATCGACGCCACCCATGAAAAAGCCACTGACGACCCGCTCACCCTCAAGAGTTTCGGCCACCTGAGCATTCGCCTGCACGCCGCCGAAGCCTTGCTGGAACGCTCCGGCGAATTCCTCGACAAAGCCCAGGCCAACACCAACGCCGAGACCGTCGCTGCGGCCTCGATTGCCGTTGCCGAAGCCCGCGCCATCAGCACCGACATTTCCCTCGCCGCCGGCAGCACGTTGTTTGAACTGGCCGGCAGCCAGGCAACGCTGATCGAACACGGCCTCGATCGCCACTGGCGCAACGCGCGGGTGCATACCCTGCACGACCCGGTGCGCTGGAAGTATCACGCCGTCGGCAACTACTACCTCAACGATGAAAACCCTCCGTTGCGAGGGACCATCTGATGGCCGAGGCGAGAAAGAAGATCCTGCTCAACGCGTTCAACATGAACTGCATCGGGCACATCAACCACGGCTTGTGGACGCATCCACGGGACACCTCCACCCAGTACAAAACGATTGAATACTGGACCGAACTGGCGCAGTTGCTGGAACGCGGCTTGTTCGACGGTCTGTTCATCGCCGATATCGTCGGCGTGTACGACGTCTACCAGAACTCCGTGGACGTGCCTCTGAAAGAATCGATCCAGCTGCCAGTCAACGACCCACTGCTGCTGGTTTCAGCCATGGCGGCGGTGACGAAAAACCTCGGTTTCGGCCTCACCGCCAACCTGACTTACGAACCGCCGTACCTGTTCGCCCGCCGCCTGTCGACGCTCGATCACCTGAGTCGCGGCCGGGTCGGCTGGAACATCGTCACCGGTTACCTCGACAGCGCCGCCAAGGCCATGGGCCTCAGCGAACAGGTCGAACACGACCGCCGTTACGACCAGGCCGATGAATACCTCGAAGTGCTCTACAAACTCTGGGAAGGCAGCTGGGAAAACGGAGCGGTGTTGAATGACCCGCAACAGCGGATCTACGCCCAACCGGAAAAAGTGCACAAGGTCGAACACAAGGGTGAGTTCTATCAGGTCGAGGGTTATCACCTCTGCGAGCCATCGCCGCAGCGCACGCCGGTGTTGTTCCAGGCCGGCAGTTCCGATCGCGGTTTGCTGTTCGCCGGGCGTCATGCCGAGTGCGTGTTCATCAGCGGGCAGAACAAACCGTCGACCAAGGTTCAGGTGGATAAGGTTCGCGCCAGCGCGGTTGAAGCCGGGCGCAATCCCGAAGACATCAAGGTGTTCATGGGCTTGAACGTGATTGTCGGCGCCACCGAGGAGCTGGCCTGGGCCAAGCACGCCGAATACCTGAGTTATGCCAGCGCGGAGGCCGGCGTGGCGCATTTTTCGGCGTCGACCGGCATCGACTTCTCCGACTACGAGATCGACGAGCCGATCCAGTACGTGAAGAGCAATGCGATCCAGTCGGCGACCAAAAACCTGCAAAACAACGACTGGACCCGGCGCAAATTGCTCGAGCAACACGCCCTCGGCGGCCGCTACATCACGGTGGTGGGTTCGCCTGAGCAAGTGGCGGACGAACTGGAATCGTGGATCGCCGAGACCGGGCTGGATGGCTTCAACCTGACACGGATTGTCACGCCGGAAAGCTATGTGGATTTCATTGAGCTAGTGATTCCGGAGCTGCAGCGGCGTGGGTCGTACAAAACGGCTTATGACAACGGCAGCCTGCGGGAAAAGCTGTTTCACGGCGAAGCGCATTTGCCTGAGCAACATACGGGCTCGGCGTTTCGGCGCTAAAAGCTTCGCGGGCAAGCCTCGCTCCTACAGGTATTGGTCGATCACAAGTGTCCGGTACGGCGCTGAACCTGTAGGAGCGAGGCTTGCCCGCGAAGAGGCCCGCCCAAACACCCAAAATTTATGCACTGACTGGAAACCCCATCATGAAAAAGACCTGCCTCTCCCACCCAGTCAAAGCACTGGCCCTGGCCCTCGGCCTCTTCAGCTCTGTCACCTTCGCCGCCGACGCGCCGCTGAAAGTCGGCACCACCGCCGCCTTCGCCATCCCGCTGGAAGCCGCCGTCGAGGAAGCCAAAAAACAAGGCCTGCAAGTCGACCTCGTGGAGTTCAGCGACTGGATCGCCCCCAACGTCAGCCTCGCGGCCGGCGACATCGACGTGAACTATTTCCAGCACGTCCCGTTCCTGGAAAACGCCAAGGCTGCCGCCGGTTTTGACCTGGTGCCATTCGCGCCGGGGATCATCAACAACGTCGGCCTCTACTCGAAAAAATACAAAAGCTTCGATGAACTGCCGCAAGGCGCCAGCGTCGCCATCGCCAACGACCCGATCAACAGCGGTCGCGGCCTGCAACTGCTGGCCAAGGCTGGCCTGATTACCCTCAAGCCGGGTGTCGGCTACAAGGCCACCGAAGAAGACATCATCGCCAACCCGAAGAACATCAAAATCCTCCAGGTTGAAGCGGTACAGCTGGTGCGCGCCTATGACGATGCCGATCTGGTGCAGGGCTACCCGGCGTATATCCGGCTGTCGAAGACCTTCGATGCCGGTTCGGCCTTGCTGTTCGACGGTCTTGATCACAAGGAATACGTGATCCAGTTCGTGATCCAGCCCAAGAGCAAAACCGATCCGCGCCTGATCAAGTTTGTCGATATCTACCAGCACTCGCCGGCTGTTCGTGCAGCCTTGGATAAAGCCCACGGCAAGCTCTATCAAGCCGGCTGGGAAAGCTGAGGATGACGGCCGCGATCCAACGGCGACTGGAGATTCCAGAGCCACATAAAGCCGAACAGACCGAACTGCACCCGGACCTGAACCGCGCTCATGTGCGCTTCATCGGCCTGGGCAAAACCTACACCGGCCAGCAGGGTCCAGTGGCGGCGTTGCACGGCATCGACCTGGCGATCCAGCGCAGTGAAGTGTTCGGCATCATCGGTCGCAGCGGCGCTGGCAAGTCGTCGCTGATCCGCACCATCAACCGTCTCGAACAACCGAGCAGCGGCCGGGTGCTGATCGATCAAGTGGACATCGGCGAGTTCGATGAAGACCGCCTGGTCGCGCTGCGCCGACGGATCGGCATGATCTTCCAGCACTTCAATCTGATGTCGGCCAAGACCGTTTGGCAGAACGTCGAATTGCCACTGAAAGTCGCTGGTGTACCCAAGGAAAAACGCGAACAGAAAGTCCGCGAACTGCTGGAGTTGGTCGGCCTGCAAGGCAAGCACAAGGCCTATCCGGCGCAGCTGTCCGGCGGACAGAAACAGCGTGTCGGCATCGCCCGCGCGTTGGTGCATGACCCGGAGATCCTGCTGTGTGACGAAGCCACATCGGCACTGGACCCGGAGACCACGCAATCGATCCTCGGCCTGCTGCGCGAGATCAATCAGCGGCTGGGTTTGACCATCGTACTGATCACCCACGAGATGGCGGTGATCCGCGATATCTGTGATCGGGTGGTGGTGCTGGAACACGGAAAAGTCGTCGAGCAAGGGCCGGTCTGGAAAGTCTTTGGCGACCCGCAGCATGAAGTCAGCAAGACCTTGCTCGCGCCGCTGCAACACGCGCTGCCGGAAGAACTGCAAAGCGGTTTGCGTCCACAACCTCAGTCCTCGGACGCGGCGGTTGTGTTGCGTTTGCGCTTCACCGGCAGCGCCACAGACGAACCGGATCTGGCAGCGCTGTTCAGCGCCCTCGGCGGTCGCGTGAGGTTGCTGCAAGGTGGCGTGGAACGCATTCAGGGCCATGCGCTGGGGCAATTGCTGCTGACGGTGACGGGATCGTCCTTGGGCGCCGAGCAACTGCGTCAGCGCGCCGGCCACTGGGCGCAACAGGTGGAGGTGCTCGGTTATGTGGTTTGATCGTTTGTTGCAAGGCTTCATCGACACGTTTCTGATGGTGGGCGTGTCGTCGCTGATTGCGCTGCTGGCGGGGATTCCGCTGGCGGTCATCCTGGTCACCAGCACCAAAGGCGGCATCTACGAAGCACCGGCGCTGAACCGTGCACTGGGCGCCTTCGTGAACCTGTTCCGCTCGATTCCGTTTCTGATTCTGATGGTGGCGCTGATTCCGTTCACCCGGTTGATCGTCGGCACCACTTACGGGGTCTGGGCCGCGGTGGTGCCGCTGACGATTGCGGCCACGCCGTTCTTTGCGCGCATAGCCGAAGTCAGTTTGCGCGAGGTGGATCACGGTTTGATCGAAGCGGCCCAAGCGATGGGTTGCCGGCGCTGGCACATCGTCTGGCATGTGCTGTTGCCCGAGGCGCTGCCGGGGATTGTCGGTGGTTTCACCATCACGTTGGTGACCATGATCAACTCGTCGGCCATGGCCGGGGCCATTGGTGCGGGGGGGTTGGGGGACATTGCGTATCGGTATGGGTATCAGCGGTTTGACAGCCAGATCATGCTGACGGTGATTGTGTTGCTGGTGGTATTGGTGGCGATCATCCAGCTGGGTGGGGATCGCTTGGCTCGGGGGCTCAACAAGCGCTGAACACGGTCAAGGTTGTAGCGCTTTTGTGGCGAGGGAGCTTGCTCCCGCTCGATTGCGCAGCAATCGCAAGATCTTTAGACCGGGTTTATCTGACACACCTTATTGAATGGCTGGGGGCTGCTTCGCAGCCCAGCGGGAGCAAGCTCCCTCGCCACAAAAGTGTCCTCGACACGGGCAATTTCCCTCGCAACAGGGGGAACATTTCCCACAGGAAAATCAGTGTGCCTACAGGCCTGGTCCCTTTCATTTGCAGGACATTTCCTAGATCATTCCGCTCGCTTGCGCCTGCCAAATTCGGTGGCTAGTCTCGGTCCGTCACTGCTCATCAGTGATCGGGTTTAGTAGCCCGGAACAATAGGCGTATGGCGGTTCCATGCTCATGCCCGGTGTTGCTTGCCGCGTGCAGAAAATGGTGGCTGTACGTGGGGCACTCTCGGGTGCACCGGTTTTCCTATTGACCGGCCTACTACCTGCGTACAGCTGCCACCCACCGCTTAGTAGGCGAAGGTGTCGGCTCCCCTGCAGCAATAGGAGCAACGCCAATGAAAAGATCTGTCCCCGATCCACCTCTCGAAACATCCACCCAAGACAAACCCACCGACGATCCACTCAGAGATCGTTCCGCCCTTTATCGTGCGATCGATTTCTACCTCACCGGAGAACAGCCTTCGGCCCCCGATGAACTGCGGTTCTACAACGTCAGTGAAGACGTGAGCTTTGAAGACACCCAACTCTATGTTGCGGACTTGCTGCGCTGCGCTTCAGTCACCGCGTATCAGTGTGGCGATCACCTCAAGGGGGCGGATCGAGCCATGGTGTTTTCCGTTTGGCATTTGCTGGAGATTGCCAAAGCCATGGTTGATCGCTCCATTGATTGTTTGGGGATGAAGCAGGGCTGACATCGGTCGGCAGTGAAATCGCCTTCGCGGGCAAGCCTCGCTCCTACAGGAGTACGCGTCTGTCGAAACAACTCGATCAACTGTAGGAGCGAGGCTTGCCCGCGAATGGCTGCGAAGCAGCCCCACGTCTGATGGCGTATATTCGGCCATATCCCCATTGCCTGCGCAGCCGACCATGAAGCAAACCCCCGACGACCTCCAGAAGATCACCGCCACCACCCTGGACCATTACAACTCGGTGGCCGAAGGTTTTCGCGAGGGGACTCGCGATCATGATGTCAGCCAGAACATCGATGCCCTGCTGCGGCATATTCAGGGCGAGGCGCCGTTCGACATTCTCGATTTCGGCTGTGGGCCGGGGCGGGATTTGCAGACGTTCACGCGCATGGGCCACAGGGCTGTCGGGCTTGATGGTTCGGAAAAGTTTGCGCAGATGGCGCGTGAGGACAGTGGATGCGAAGTATGGCAGCAGGACTTTCTGAAGCTGGACCTGCCGGATGAACGCTTCGACGGGATTTTTGCCAATGCGGTGTTGTTTCATATCCCGCGCCAGGAATTGCCTCGGGTGTTGAAGGAGTTGCGCAGGGCGTTGAAGCCAGGTGGCGTGTTGTTCAGTTCCAATCCTCGCGGCGAGAATCAGGAAGGGTGGAATGGGCCGCGTTATGGGGCTTACCACGATCTTGCGGCGTGGCAGCAATTACTGACTGAGGCGGGGTTTGTGGAGCTGGAGCATTACTACCGGCCGGCGGGGCTGCCGCGGGAGCAGCAGCCTTGGTTGGCGAGTGTGTGGCGCAAGCCGGTGTAGCCTGACAGGACGCCATCGCGAGCAGGCTCGCTCCTACAGTTGACCGAGTTGTCCAGACGGACGCGGTCCCCCTGTAGGAGCGAGCCTGCTCGCGATAAGCGCGTAGCGCTCGCCTTACTGCACCTCTTTCTGCGGCTCGCGGATTTTGTACCAGGCGACATAAAGCGCTGGCAAAAACAGCAGCGTCAGCAACGTCGCAATAATGATCCCGCCAATCATGGCGTAAGCCATCGGCCCCCAGAACACTTCCCGGGCAATCGGGATCATCCCCAGGCTGGCCGCCGCAGCGGTCAACAGAATCGGTCGGCGTCGATGCTCCGTGGCCTGCGCCACAGCATCCCAAGGTGAAACGCCCTCTTTCTCCAAGGCGTCGATCTGGGTCACCAGGATCACCGAGTTGCGGATGATGATGCCGATCAGCGCCAGAATCCCCAGGATCGCCACAAAGCCCATTGGCGTGCCCGTCGGGATCAACGCCAGCACCACGCCGATCAGCCCGAGCGGCGCGACACTCGCCACCAGGAACAGCTTCTGCACGCTGTGCAGCTGGATCATGAGGAAGGTCGCCATCAGAAACAGCATCAGCGGCACCACCTTGGCAATCGGCCCCTGGGCCTTGCCGCTTTCCTCCACCGTGCCACCCGTGGCGACCGAGTAACCCACCGGCAAACCGGCGGCGAATTTATCGATGGCGGGGTTGAGCTGTTTCACCAGGTCAGTCGGCTGAATCTCATCACGCACTGCCGCCTTGATGGTGATGGTCGGCTTGCGGTCGCGGCGCCAGACCAGCGGTTGCTCGAGTTCATAGCGCACCGTGGCGAACGCCAGCAGCGGAATCGACGTGCCGCTCGGGGTCACGATCTGCAAGTTTTGCAGGGTTTCCGGCGTGCCACGTTCCGCGTCCACCGCGCGCCCCACGACGTTGATCAGGTAGATATCGTCATCGACCTGAGTCACCGGCGAACCAACCACAATGCTGTTCATCAGGTTGGCCACGTCTTCCGACGACAGCCCCAGTTGCCGCGCCTTGTCCTGGGCGATCTCGATGCGCAGGACTTTGCCCGGTTCGTTCCAGTCGTAAATGATCTCGCCGATGTGCGAGTTCTTGTCCAGCTCGGTGGCCAGGGCGATGGCGTGCTTGCGCACCTGATCGATGTCCTTGCCGCTGACCCGGTACTGAATCGGGCGACCCACCGGCGGGCCCATTTCCAGCGCCTGGACGTAGCTGCCGATCCCGACGAAATCCTTGCGCAGCCGTTCGCGCAAGCGCTGACTGAGGGCGTTGCGCGATTCCAGGCCTTTGCTGACGATCACCAGTTGCGCGTAGTACGGGTTCTGTAATTGCTGGTCGAGGGGCAGGTAGAAACGGATTGCGCCTTCGCCGATGTAAGTGCTCCAGCGCACGATGTCCGGGTCATCCTTGAGCGTCGCTTCGAGCTTGTCCACCGCCTTGCGGGTTTCGGCCATCGAGGCGTTTTGCGGCAGGTTGAGGTCGACGAGGATTTCCGGGCGGTCCGACGACGGGAAGAACTGGTTCTGCACGAACTGCATGGAAAACACCGAGGCCACGAACAGCGCAATGGTGATACCGATCGCCCACCAGCGATTGCGCATGGCCCAAAACATCCCGTAATTGAATGCACGGCCGATGCGCCCGGGCTCGGCGTCATGGGGTTTCACCTTGGCGCTGAGAATGTGCACGCCGATCACCGGGGCAAACAACACAGCGACAATCCACGACACCAGCATCGCCACCGCAATAACGGCAAACAGGGTGAAGGTGTACTCGCCCGCCGAGCTGGCGTTCAACCCGATGGGCACGAACCCGGCGACGGTCACCAATGTGCCGGTGAGCATGGGGAACGCCGTGGAGGTGTAGGCAAACGTCGCCGCCTGCTCCTTGGTCTCGCCCATTTCCAGGCGTGTGACCATCATTTCGACCGTGATCATTGCGTCGTCCACCAGCAGGCCGAGGGCGATGATCAATGCGCCGAGGGAAATCCGCTGCATGGTGATGCCGCTGTATTCCATGAAGATGAACACCATGGCCAGCACCAGCGGGATCGAGCACGCCACCACCAGCCCGGCGCGCACACCGAGGCTGACGAAGCTGACGATCAGCACGATCACCACCGCTTCGAACAAGGCACTGGTGAAGCCTCCGACGGCTTTTTCCACCACTTCGGCCTGATCGGACACAGTGTGCACACCAACGCCCACCGGCAAGTCTGCGGTCAGGTCGGTCATGCGCTGGTGCAACGCCTTGCCGAACTCCTGGATGTTGCCGCCCTTCTTCATGGCGATGGCAAGGCCGATGGCCGGGTGACCGTTGAAACGGAACTCCGGGGTCGCCGGGTCAACGTAGCCACGGCTGATGTCGGCGATGTCGGCCAGGCGGTAGAAGCGGTCATTGAGCCGCAGGTTGACGTTGGCCAGGTCTTTCTCGGAAGCGAACTGCCCGGAGGTGCGCACCGAGATGCGCTCCGGGCCGGACTCGATCACACCGGCCGGGGTCACCGAGTTCTGGGTTTGCAGGCTTTGCACCACCTGGCGTTGATCGATACCCAGCGCCGCCAGTTTACGGGTAGAGAAATTCAGGTAGAGGACTTCGTCCTGCTCACCGACCATCTCGACCTTGCCCAGCCCCGGCACTTCACGAATTTCAGCGCGAACCTGTTCCACGTAATCGCGCAACTGGCGCATCGACAAGCCGTCGGCGGTAAAGGCGTAGACCGAACCGAACACATCACCGAATTCGTCGTTAAATCCCGGCCCTTGCAGGCCTTGGGGGAAGTCACCGCGAATGTCGTTGATCTTCTTGCGCACCTGGTACCAGATTTCCGGGATGTCCTTGGCACTGGTGGTGTCGCGCAGGTTGACGAACACCGTGGACTCGCCGGGCCGGGTATAGCTTTTGACGTAATCGAGGGAGTCGAGCTCTTCGAGTTTTTTCTCGATGCGATCCGTGACCTGCTTGAGGGTTTCTTCCTGGGTCGCGCCCGGCCAGCGGGTCTGGATGACCATGGTTTTGATGGTGAACGACGGGTCTTCCTCGCGCCCCAGGTTCATGTACGAGAACACGCCCATCAGCAGCGCGACGAACATCAAATACCAGACAAACGACTGATGCTTGAGAGCCCATTCGGATAAGTTGAAACTCCCTTTCATTGGGGGCTGTCCTCGTCGATTTTCACTTTCTGTCCGGGTTTCAGGCTGTTCACACCCGCGCTGACCACCCGCTCACCCGACTTCACACCGTTGGCCAGGACCATGGTCGAATCGGTGCGGCTGAGAAGGTTGACGTCCCGTGGGGCAACGGTCTGGGTCTGCGTATCGACGACCCAGATGCGCGATTGCCCACCGACCTCCTGTAGCGCACTCAAGGGCAGTTCGATGCGGGGTTTGATCGCGGAGCTGAGGGTGACGCTGATCGCGGTGCCCAGGCGAAAACCGGGCGGTGTGTCTGTCAGGGTCAGGCGGGCTCGACGGGTACGGGTCGCACTCTGGGCCTGGGGCTCGATTTCACGAACAGTGGCCGTCGTGTTGATACTCGGGTCCAGTTGCGCCGCGACTTGAAAGACGACGTCGCTCGGGAGTTGATCGACCAGGGTGTCCGGCAGGTCGATCACCGCCTCCTTGATGTCCGGCTGCGCCAGGGTCACCACTTGCTGGCCGGCGGTGACGACTTGCCCGGCTTCGGCATTCCACGCGGTGACGATGGCTTTGTGGTCCGAGCGCAATTCGACATAGTTGAGCTGATCCTTGGCCTGATCGACCGCCGCCTTCGCTTGATCGAGAGAGGCCTGGGTGGTCTTCAGGTCGGTCTGCGCGACATCGAGTTGCGCCTGGGCGCCGACGCCGCGATCGAACAATTCCTGCTGCCGCCGGGCGCTGGCCTGGGCGTTGATGTATTGCGCCTGGACGCTGGCCAGATCGCCCTGGGCGGAACGCAGCTGATTCTGCTGATCGGTAGGGTCCAGGGTGGCGAGCAGCGCGCCCTTTTCCACTTCGGCACCGACATCGACGTTACGGCTGGCGATGCGCCCCGGCACGCGGAACCCGACATTGCTTTCATAGCGGGCCTGGATGCTGCCGGCGAAGCGGCCGAGATTTTCCTCGTTCAGCGACTGGACCTTGACCGACAGCACCGGACGTATCGGCTCCGGCGGCGGTTCCTCTTTCGAGCAAGCCGCCAGCATCATCGCCGTGCACACCAGTAACAGACGCTTCATGGCTGGGCTTCCACAGCAAGATCCTTGTAGGTGTTTTCGGCGATTTCAACTTTCACGCCGGGGTGCAGCAACTGACCGCCCGCGATGACGACTTTCTCGCCGCTCTGCAGGCCGGCGCTGATGATCACTTTGCCGGTCAGGTAACGACCGACCGTAACATTGTGCAGTTGCGCCTTGCCCTCGCCATCCACCAGCCATACCGCCGGATCGCTGAGGTTTTTGGTCAGGGCCGACCACGGCAATTCCACGGCGGACTTGCCCGGAGTCTTGGCCGTAGCGCTTACCACCGAGCCCAGTTGCATGCCCTCGGGCAGGCTGTCGAGGGTGACTTTGACTTGCACGGTGCCGGTCTGCGCGGACACCGCCGGGGTGATCTCCCGCACGGTGCCAGTGGTTTTGATCGACGGGTTGTCGAGCAGGCTGACCACGATGGTTTTATCCTCCGGCGCCTCGGCCAGCAGCGATTCGTAGACGTTGAACACCGCGTCACGCTCACCATCGCGCGCCAGGCTGAAAATCGGCACCGTCGCCTGCACCACCTGGCCGACCTCGGCCTGACGCGCCGTTATCACGCCTGGCGCCTCGGCAATCAGCGCGGTGTAGCCGAGTTGTTCACGGGCGTTGGCAAATTGCGCCTGGGCAGCGGTCAACGCACTCTGACTGCTGCGCAAGGCAGCTTGCGCGGAATCGTATTCGCTTTGGCTGGTGTAGCCCTTGGGCAGGAGTTTTTGCTGGCGGACAAACGCGGCGGCGGTCTGCTTGACCCGGGCCTGCTCGGCGGTGACTTGGGCCTGGGCCGAATTGACGCTGGTCTGCAGGTCTTTGGGATCGAGTCTGGCCAGCACTTGTTTGGCCGACACTCGGTCACCGACATCGACCATGCGCTGAATGATCTTGCCGCCCACGCGGAACGACAACTCAGTCTGGACCCGGGCCTGAACATCGCCGGTGAGCGTCACCGACGCGGCGTAATCCAAGGGTTTGACCTCCTGGACGAAGACCCGTGGACGGTCCTTCTCGACCGGTTTTTTATCGCCACACGCGGTCAGTAGTGCAAGGAGGCTCAGACCAACCGCTATTTTCAATCCGGGACCAGCCATGCAGACTCCTTTGCGTTGTACGGACGTGCCAATGGCGATACGACTGTGAGCTTAGAACAGGGTTCCATGGGTGCACCTGACGCCCTCAAATAAAGCCATCAAGTCACAAATCTTGTAGCACGCGGCGGAGCCCACTGAGAGCCAGCCTGAGGTTCGGATGACAGTCGTGTTGGCCAGCTTCACGTCGACCTTGTCGCATCACGCAAAAAACTATCCCGCGGATTTGTCGCGGCGAAAGAAGACGACTATTTTCCTTGCAGCTGTAGGAGGGATCTTTTTTTCAAAAAGCCCCTCCAAGGACGCACAGCTTTTGGCCAGACTCCCTGGCTGAACCCTCACAAGGAAGAGAAAAATGGCTGAGATGAAAGTGCCACAGCGGTTGGATCCGCAGGAAATCGTGAAGTTATTGGTGGCATTGCGCCGGGCGCTGGAGGCCAGGGTAGCCTGAATGCGCGGGCGCTTTTGTGGCGAGGGAGCTTGTCGGACCGCCGCACCGTCCCGCTCGACTGCGCAGCAGTCGCAAAATCAGTCGAAACGGTGTGCCTGAAGAAGCGCATGTGCAGGATTTAGGGTCGCAACCCAGCGGGAGCAAACGCCCTCGCCACAGGTTTCTCGCAGGCAAAAAAAAACGCCGACGCTTTACCAGCCGTCGGCGTTCGAAACCTTGAAGGGGTTTACCTCGCGAATCAGAACGCCGGCAGTACCGCGCCGCTGTACTTCTTCTCGATGAATGCTTTCACTTCCGGGCTGGTCAGGGCTTTGGCCAGTTTCTGGATGGCAACGCTGTCCTTGTTGTCCGGACGAGCCACCAGGAAGTTCACGTAAGGCGAATCGGCACCTTCGATCACCAGCGCATCTTTAGCCGGGTTCAGACCTGCTTCCAGCGCGTAGTTGGTGTTGATCATGTCCAGGTCGACCTGATCCAGCACACGCGGCAGCATGGCCGATTCCAGTTCCTTGAACTTGAAGTTGTGCGGGTTCTTGGCGATGTCTTTCGGCGTAGCCAGAGCGTTTTTCGGGTCTTTCAACTCGATCAGGCCAGCCTTCTGCAGCAGGATCAGGGCACGGCCGCTGTTGCTGCCTTCGTTCGGGATGGCGATGGTCGCGCCGTCTTTCAGCTCAGCCAGGGTTTTGACTTTCTTCGAGTAGCCGCCGAATGGTTCGACGTGCACGCCGATCACGGTTACCAGATTAGTGCCTTTGCCTTCGTTGAAGCTTTTCAGGTACGGCAGGGTCTGGAAGTAGTTGGCGTCCAGACGCTTCTGATCGACCTGTACGTTCGGCTGAACGTAGTCGGTGAACACTTTGATTTCCAGGTCCACGCCTTCTTTGGCGAGGGTTGGCTTGATCAGTTCCAGAATCTCGGCGTGTGGAACCGGGGTCGCCGCCACCACCAGTTTCTCGCCAGCCTGGGCCAGGCCCGCGGTCAGGGCAGCCGCCAGTGCGGTGAACAACAGAACCTTTTTCATGCAGTGTCCTTATCGAAAATCACGGTCGTCAGCGACGACGGCTAAATAGTACGTGTGCCAGTGAAGTGCTATCGCTGGCGTGAGGCGGACAATACCGGGATTTTTTATTCCCGAACAATATCTTTTATTCACTCTCATATTCCATTTTGTTCATACAGCTCTAACCCACACGGGTTACAGCATTCGGCTAAAGCTTTCGAGCAGATCCTTCAGAGCCGAACGCTCGTCAGCCGTGCCGTTTTTGCTCACTTGAGCGATCTGCTGCTCTATCTGCACCAACGACACAGGCACTTCAGGCAGATTCAAATGCTCCGGCAAAATCTCGTCGCCGGTACTGACCAGCAGCGCAAAGTGAATGACATTCTCCAGCTCCCGGGTATTGCCCGGCCAACTGTGCCGCTCCAGCACCAACTGCGCGGCCTCACTGATCAGCGGCACCGGCAGGTCGAGGCGCTGGCTGTAGATGCCGAGGAAATATTCTGACAGCGACAAAATATCCCCGACCCTGTCACGCAATGCCGGCAGTTCGAGTTGACCTTCGCTGAGGTAGTGATAAAGCCGCTCATGGAATTTCCCGGCCGCCACCGCCTGGGCCAGATCGATACTGGTGGCCGCCACCAGGCGCACGTCCACCGGGCTCGGTTGCTGAGCGCCAACGCGGGTGACTTCGTGGTTTTCCAGGGCGGCGAGCAATTTGATCTGGATCGGCAGCGGCAAGTCGCCGATCTCATCCAGATAGAGCGTGCCGCCATTGGCCGAACCGAACCACCCCGCGCGGCTGCTGGCCGATCCGCTGTAACTGCCGGCGGCATAGCCGAACAGTTCGGCGTCAGCATAGGTCGGGCTGATGGCGCCGCAGTTGACCGAGACGAATAACCCGCCGCGATCACTGGCACGATGGATGTGCCGCGCAAGCAATTCCTTGCCGCTGCCGGTTTCACCACGGATCAACACCGAGATCGAGCGCGGCGCCAGTTGTTCCAGCTCCAGGCGCAACTGCCGGGAACGTGGATCGACAAACACCAGCGCCTTGGCGCGAATACTCAGGGGACTTTTTTCTGCGTCGGGAAAGGTCAGCAGTGGCTGACCGAAGGCTTCGAAACTCATGGCAGACTCCCGCCCTGAACCGCCGGGAGACGGGTTGGCGTTCTAAAAAAGAAAAAGGTTCAAGCACGTCGCAGGGCGTGGTGTTCCATTCGATTTTGCAGGCGGTAGAGATAGGCAAATCCCTGCTCCCAGCGCTGGTGACCGGACTTCACGTTGATGTGTCCGGCACCCGGCAGAATCCCCGCCTCGGCGCCCCAGTTGCGAGCCAGCTCCAGGGCTCGCGGCGCACTCACGGCGCTGTCGTTGTCGGAGCTGACGACCTGGCTCGGGAAGGGCAAAAGGGCTGTGGGAATCGGTGCGAAGTTGCGCAAGGCCGGAGCACATGCCGGACGTTCAACGTCCGCCGGCGCGACCAGCAAGGCACCGCGAACCTGTCGCAAAAAATGCAGCGATGCCGTGGCCGCCCAATGGGCGACCGTAATGCAACCCAGACTGTGCGCAATCAAGATCACCGGCGTGCTGTCGGCAGCAATTGCTTCTGCCAGCGCGGCAACCCAGTCTTCACGACGCGGCGTCAGCCAGTCGGCCTGCTCCACCCGAGCGCTATTGGGCAGGCTGTTCTGCCAGTGACTTTGCCAATGATCTTCCGGCGATCCTTGCCAGCCCGGCACAATCAGGTAGCGAATTGATTCGTTGCGCATGGGGGAGCTCTCCTGCTGCGTGTCTGTTCCCGGTCGAGTATAGAGAGGAGAGTTATATCCGTTAAGGAATAAGAAGCTATTTATTAAGACCTATAAGGAATATTCGGTGGTTTTAAAAAGACAAAAAAAGGGACCGCACCCTGCCAAGGAGACGGCCCCGGAAACTCAAAATTTGCCAGCGCTAATCAACACCACTGGATGCGATGATTGACTTAAATGCTTATCCAATAAAGGAATATTTAATTACTTTATTAGATCCTAAACGCATAATTGGATCGCGATACAGCAACTACCAAGTCATCCTGTTTGGGTCATAACGTACCGACCCTTTGGGTCAGATTGATGACGGGCGCCTTTGCCGTGTTGAGTTTCCGAGAACATCGATCACGCCTGAGCGGCACGCACCTCCTGCGCCTCTGCTGTTTCCTCACGCACAAACCGGTTCGCCCGCCCAAACGTCCCGAAATCATTGAACCGCACGCCCATCTCGCGCATTACCTTATGCGCTACCGGCACGGTCATCTGGCGGATGTAAAACGGTTCCTTCACCACGAAGTGATGAATCCCGTGGCTACTGCCGAAGTTGAAGCAGAACGCTTGCATCGGCCACATCCACCAAGGGTTCAGCACCTGGGTTTGCTGAATCACATTCCCCGGCTCCACATCCCCGTAGTAATGCATGTTGGAGCTGACAAAATGCAGGCAAAACGTGCGCAACACGTTCGGGCCGATGATCACCACCGCCGCGATGTCGATGACTGTCATCACCGACAGCGTGGTCGCCGACCATTCGATGGGTGACCCCATCAGGTAGGCAATGCCATTCGCCGCATGGAAACCGAGGAACATGTACCAGGCGCCCCAATGCACCAGCGCCAGCGGCGCGTAGACCTTCAACGTGCGTTTGATGATGCTGAATTTATGCGCCCAGGTCTTGGCGCGCAGCATGCGAATGAACGCCGACATCACGTTGTCGCCGACCATCAACAACCGCGCAAATCCCCAAGGCTCGCCGTTGGTGATCGCGCGCTCTTCCATGTCGGCTTCCGTACCGGACACCTTGTGGTGATTGAGGTGCAGATGCCGGCGAATCCATGGATTGATCGTGCTCGGGCGCGCCAGCCACACCAGGCCCATCATCAGGTTGTGCGGCACCCGTTGTTTGCGAAAGTACATGCTATGAATCAGGTCGTGTTCCAGCTCGTGAGTCAGCGAGGCGAAAAACGCGTTGAGCAACAGGCACGCCCACCAGGCCAGGTGCCCGGTCAGGTAGAGCGCCGCTGAACCGATCATTCCGGCCAGCGCGAAGGCCAGAATGCCCGCGCCCAAGGCGTCCTGATGGTTGAGAATGGGGTAGCGTTTGCGCAGTTCGACCCCTCTGGCCAGCACCACTTCGCGAATATGCGCTGATCGTTGGGCTGCATTCAGTCGCTGGGGACTTGCAGAAGTACCGTCCATGCTTCCATCCTCTGGTTATTGATGTTCGCATCCTGCCTTGTGAACCCTCACACCGTGGTAGCCGTGAACGCCAACCTGTTGACCGGAAGCGCCAATCAGCATGACTGAACCGACCTCCCTCGCCAGCTGGACCCGCGCCCTGCGCAAGCAACTCGATGCGCTGGGCCTCGACAGCACCGCTCTGTGCCAGCAGGCGGGGCTCGACCCGCAATTGATGGACGACCCGAACGCCCGTTACCCGTTGTCGGGCACCACGCGCCTGTGGGAAATCGCGGTGCAGGTCAGCGGCGACCCGGCGATTGGCTTGCGGGTGTCGCGTTTTGTCAGCCCGACCACGTTCCATGCGCTCGGTTATGCGCTGGTGGCCAGCGGCAGTCTGCGCGAAGTGTTCGAGCGCATCGTGCGTTATCACCAGGTGGTCAGCGATGCGCTGGAACTGGAACTGACCCGCGCTGAAGATCGCTACCGCTTCCGTCTGAAAATTCCGCAAGGCAATCCCGCACCGGCGCTGGAGGCCATCGACGCGTTTGCCGCGATTTACGTGCGCACCTGCCGCAATCGCCTGGGCCGCGAATATGCCCCGCTGGCGGTGTATCTGCGCCGCCCGGAACCGGCCGACCCGCATCAATGGCACAAAGTCTTTCGTTCGCCGGTGCACTTCGCCGCCGACGAGGACCGACTGGAATTTGCCCTCGTGGACTTCGACAGTCACCTGGACGATGCCAACCCGGAACTGGCTGAACACAACGAAGCAGTGCTCAAGCGTACTTTGGCGCAACTCAAGCCGCTGACGTGGGAACGCAAGGTCCGCGATGCCATTGAAGAACAATTGCCCGAAGGCGAACCGAGCGCCGAACACATCGCCAAGGCCCTGCACCTGAGCTTGCGCAGCCTGCAACGGCATCTGGCGGACGAAGGTTGTCGATTCGACGCGCTGCTCAATGAAAGCCGCGAAAACCTGGCGCTGCTGCACCTGCGTGACCCGCAATGCTCGTTGAGTGAAGTCAGCTATATGCTGGGGTTCGCCGATACCAGCAGCTTCAGCCGCGCGTTCAAGCGCTGGACCGGGATGACACCGGGGCAGTTTCGGGATGGGTTGCGGTGAAACATCGGAAAGATGGTTTGCCAGAACCGGCCTCTTCGCGGGCAAGCCTCGCTTCTACAGTGGTTCCATATGGACCACAATATCGCGGCAAATCGAAAAACCTGCAGGAGCAAGGCTTGCCCGCGAAGGGGCCAGGCCAGACACCGCAGTAACGCCCTAACGCCCCCGATCCCGCCGCAACAACTTGCGCACCCGCGTCACCAGTTCGCTCACGGCAAACGGCTTGAGCAGGTAATCATCTTCATGCAGCTCCAGACCGCGCAGGCGATCTTCGATGCCGTCCCTGGTGGTCAGCAACAGCACCGGCGTGTCGCCGAGCTTGCGGATCTGTTGCAGCAACTGCCAGCCGTTGAGCCCCGGCAGCATCACGTCGAGGATGATCAGATCGTATTCGCCGGACTCGATAAAGCGACGCCCGTCCATACCGTTGAGCGCCACATCGACTGAATAACTCGCCTCGTTCAGGCCGTTGGCCAGGCGTTTGGCGATCTCCTGTTCGTCTTCTACTAGCAGCACACGCATGGCACACCTCGATTGTCGTCATCACAGGCTAGGCGTCTTCGCGGGCAAAGCCCATCAAAAACGCTGAGTTTCAGAAAATCGCCAATGCCCGCAAGCCCTCGGCGTTGAGGATTTCGATCTCGCCATACTTCAAATTCAGAATGCCCTGCCCCTGCAAGTCCTTGAGGATCTGGTTGGTGGTCTGGCGCGACAGCGACAGCATTGACGCCAGTTGCTCCTGCGGCAGTTGCAGCACTCGGCGCGGCGGATCGTATTCGCCGTAGCCCTCGGCGATCATCAGCAGGCGGTGAGCCAGGCGTGCCGGGGCGGGCATCAGGCTCAGCTGTTCGAGGTTGATGAAGGTCAGGCGCAGTTTGTGGCTCATCAGCAATGCCAGCTGCCGCCAATACACCGGTTGTTCGTCGAGCAACGCCAGCAATGCCGCCTGCGGGATGTGCAACAGGGTGCACTGGCCAACGCCGAACGCATCGTGGGTGCGTGGCTGGCCGTCGAACAGGCAGATTTCGCCGAACCAATGGGGCGATTCCACCAGGCTCAACAGCGCTTCCTTGCCCTGCTCGCTGACCGCGCCGATGCGTACCGCGCCTTCGATCACCGCATACAACCCGCACGGCGGGTCACCGCGTTTGAACAACAGCTGCCCGGTCGACAACCGTCGCACCCGGGCCGCAGCCAGCAGACTATCCTGTAAGGGAACCGGTAAATGACTGAACCACTGCCCCGACTCCAGGCGCGAACGCCAAACCTGCATGTTCATGAAAACTCCTGGAGATTGTCGCCTGCCTGACAGAGCGAAAGGTGAACCCGAGGCATGATCAATCACCCTACAGGAGGAATAACAATGAAAAGCCTCGTTGACCATCTCAGTCAATACGCCGCTTACCACCGTGACCCGCGCAATATCGCCAGCCACTTTATCGGGATTCCGCTGATTGTGGTGGCGGTGGCGGTGCTGCTGTCGCGGCCGCAATGGGTCGGGGGCTGGGTGTCGCCGGCGGTGCTGCTGGCACTGGCCTCGGCATGGTTTTACCTGCGCTTGGAGGTACGGCTCGGGGTGTTGATGACGGTGCTGCTGGGGCTGTGCGTCTGGGCGGGTCAGGTTCTCGCGCAGCAAAGTACGCTGGTGTGGCTCTCGAGCGGGATCGGGATGTTTGTGGTGGGCTGGGCGATTCAGTTTGTCGGTCATCACTATGAAGGACGCAAACCGGCGTTTGTCGATGATGTGACGGGGTTGATTGTCGGGCCACTGTTTGTGGTGGTTGAACTGGCGTTTTTGCTAGGGATGCGGCGGGATTTGAAAGAGCAGATCGAGGCGCGGGTGGGTGGGGTGCGGGTCAATCCGAAGCGCGCTGCTGCGTAGATTGCTTTCGCGGGCAAGCCTCGCTCCTAAAGGGGATCTATGTACGCCATAGATCCCCTGTAGGAGCGAGGCTTGCCCGCGAAGCTTTTGCCTTAGATGTTGGCGAGTTTCTGCCAGACCTTGGGCTTGAAGAACAGCGTATCGCCCTTCGCCAGGTCGATCAGGCTGTCGTGATCCTTCACCACTTCAGCTTCGATCAACTCGCTCTGGCCTTCGACCTTCAACGTCACCCGAGTGGTCGCGCCCAGCGGACGGATATCCCGCACTTGCGCCGCGTGATGGTCTTCCAGCTCATGCCGCGACAGCGACACTTCATGCGGGCGGAACAGCACATGGTTGTCTTCGCCCAGATGCAGGCGGTTCGAATCACCGAGGAAGTGATAAACGAAATCGCTGGCCGGGTTTTCGTAGACGTCGCCCGGTGAGCCGATCTGTTCGATCACGCCTTTGTTCATCACCACGATACGGTCGGCGACTTCCATGGCCTCTTCCTGGTCGTGGGTCACGAACACCGAGGTCAGGTTGATGTCTTCGTGCAGCCGTGCGAGCCAGCGACGCAGCTCCTTGCGGACCTTGGCGTCGAGCGCCCCGAACGGTTCATCGAGCAGCAGGACTTTCGGCTCCACCGCCAAGGCACGGGCCAACGCGATACGCTGACGCTGGCCGCCGGAGAGTTGCTCCGGGTAGCGATCCGACAGCCAATCCAGTTGCACCATGTTCAGCAGTTCATGAACCTTCACCGCGATCTGGCTTTCGCTTGGGCGCTGGTTTTTCGGTTTCATGCGCAGGCCGAACGCGACGTTGTCGAACACCGTCATGTGACGGAACAGCGCGTAGTGCTGGAACACGAAGCCGACATTGCGATCACGCACGTCGTGGCCGGAGACGTCTTCACCGTGGAACACGATGTTGCCCTGATCCGGGGTTTCCAGGCCGGCGATGATCCGCAGCAGCGTGGTCTTGCCGCAACCCGAAGGGCCGAGCAGGGCCACGAGTTCGCCGCTTTGAATGTCCAGGCTGATGTTGTCCAGCGCCTTGAACGCATTGAAATTCTTGCTGACGTTACGCACTTCGATCGACATGACTTATTCCTCCGCGGCGCTGGCGCGCAGGCGGTTAATACGGTTTTCGCTCCACTGCTTGAGCAGCAGGATGAAGAGCGCCAGGATCAGCAACAGGCTCGCCACAGCGAACGCGGCCACGTGGTTGTATTCGTTGTAGAGGATCTCGACGTGCAGCGGCAGGGTGTTGGTCACCCCGCGAATGTGCCCGGAAACCACCGACACCGCACCGAATTCACCCATGGCCCGCGCGGTACACAACACCACGCCGTAGATCAGGCCCCATTTAATGTTGGGAACGGTGACGTGCCAGAACATCTGCCAGCCATTGGCCCCGAGCAAGCGCGCAGCCTCTTCTTCCTGGGTGCCTTGTTCCTGCATCAGCGGGATCAGTTCACGCGCCACGAACGGCACGGTGACGAAAATCGTCGCCAGCACGATGCCCGGCAAGGCGAAGACGATCTGGATGTCGTGATCCTGCAACCACGGCCCGAACAGGCCCTGGGCGCCAAACATCAGCACGTAGACCAGACCGGCGATAACCGGCGATACCGAGAACGGCAGGTCGATCAGCGTGACCAGCATACTTTTGCCACGGAACGAGTATTTGCTCACGCACCATGCAGCGCTGACACCGAACACCAGGTTGAGCGGCACTGATATCAGCACGGCAATCACCGTGAGTTTCAGGGCCGACAGCGCGTCGGGTTCGAAGATCGCGGTGAAGAACGCACCGATTCCGAGCTTCAGGCCCTGAGACACCACGATCACCAGCGGCAGCAACAGGAACAGGACGAACACCAGCCAGCCAAGGCCGATGAGGATTCGCCGCGACGAAGCGCTGCCACGACGGGCAGCGTTCGAGGAAGCAGCAGCAATAGACGATTGGGACATTTCTGCGCCTCCTTATGGGGTTTCGATGCGCCGCTGCAGCAAGTTAATCAGCAGCAACAGGACGAAGGAAACCACCAGCATCAGTACACCAATGGACGTGGCGCCGGTGTAATCGTACTGGTCGAGTTTGACCATGATCAGCAGCGGCAGGATCTCGGTTTTCATCGGCATATTGCCGGCGATGAAAATCACCGAACCGTACTCGCCGACCCCGCGGGCAAAGGCCAACGCGAAACCGGTCAGCCAGGCTGGCAGCAGCGCGGGCACCAGAATATGGCGGAAAACCTGTAGCGGTTTTGCACCCAGGCACGCTGCCGCTTCTTCCACTTCACGCGGGATATCAGCCAATACTGGCTGTACGGTACGTACTACGAATGGAAGTGTCACAAAAGTGAGGGCGAGGGTGATGCCGAGGGGGGTATACGCGATCTTGAAACCCAGGTCCGCTGCAAACTGACCCACCCAACCATTGGGCGCGTATAGCGCAGTCAGCGCGATACCGGCCACGGCGGTGGGCAAAGCGAAGGGTAAGTCGATCATCGCATCGATGACTTTGCGTCCAGGGAAGGTATAGCGCACCAGCACCCAGGCCAGCAGCGTGCCGATGATGCCGTTGATGATCGCGGCATAGAGCGCGGTGCCGAAGCTCAGCTTCAACGCCGCCAGCACCCGTGGCGCCGAGATAATCGCCCAGAACTGATCCCAGGTGAGTTGAGCGGCATGCACAAACATCGCCGCCAGTGGAATGAGCACAATCAGGCTGAGGTACACCAAGGTGTAGCCCAGCGTCAGCCCGAAGCCGGGTATGACGGGGGAGATACGACGCGACATAAAAGTCCTTGGTTGAGAACGCGCAAAGCCCCGAACTTAAATCCGGGGCTCGTTGATGGCTATTTAAAACTACTGCGCCTGGTAGATCTGGTCGAACACACCGCCATCATTGAAGAATTTCGGCTGAGCGCTTTTCCAGCCGCCGAAATCCTTGTCGATGGTCACCAGGTCCAGGGTCGGGAACTGCTTGCTGTAGTTGGCGGCCACATCCTTGTCACGTGGACGATAGAAGTTTTTCGCCGCAATTTCCTGGCCGGCGGGGCTGTACAGGTGCTTGAGGTACGCCTCGGCGATCTCGGCGTTGCCTTTTTTCTCGGCGTTCTTGTCGACCACAGCCACCGGCGGTTCGGCGAGGATCGACAGCGAAGGCACAACGATTTCGAACTTGTCCGCGCCGCCGTCTTCTTTCAAAGCCAGGAACGCTTCGTTTTCCCAGGCCAGCAACACATCACCCTGACCGTTGTTGACGAAGGTAATGGTCGAACCGCGAGCGCCCGTGTCCAGGACCGGCACATGCTTGAACAGGGTCTGCACGTATTCCTTGGCCTTGGCTTCGTCACCACCGTTGGCTTTCAGGCCGTAGGCCCAGGCCGCGAGGAAGTTCCAGCGCGCACCGCCGGAGGTTTTCGGATTAGGAGTGATGACCGACACGTCGTTTTTGACCAGGTCGCCCCAGTCCTTGATGCCTTTAGGGTTGCCCTTGCGTACCAGGAACACGATGGTCGAGGTGTAAGGCGTGCTCGCCTCGGGAAGACGCTTCTGCCAGTCGACCGGCAGGGTCTTGCCGAGTTTTGCGATTTCGTCGATGTCCCCGGCCAAGGCCAGGGTCACCACGTCGGCGCGCAGACCATCGATCACGGCACGGCCTTGTTTGCCGGAACCACCGTGGGACTGCTGGATTTTCACGTTATCGCCAGCGTGGTCCTTCTTCCAGAAGTTGACGAACTCGGCGTTGTAATCCTGATACAGCTCGCGAGTCGGGTCATACGACACGTTGAGCAACTCGTAATCCTTGGCAACCGCAGAACCAGCAAAAAATGCACTGGCCAGGGCGGCCAAAGCGAAATGACGAATCGACGACATGGTGAAAGCTCCTGGAATTCTTGGATGTGTTGGCTTTTTTATGGAGTGCTGGAAGCGCGGGCTGCCGGTTTTTTTCAGCTCGGTTTGTTGCTCGGGCTTTGCAGACGGAATTTTTCTTTGCGTTCGATCTGGACCACCTGGGCGTTGTGCACGGTGATCTCGACTGCGCCAAAACGCAGGTCGCGCAGTGCGCTCTGGATCTCACGCAAGATGGTGGCTTCGTCTTGACCCTCAACGCTACGTAGGGATGCGCTCATGGTGCTGCTCCTTCAACTGAGAGATTGCCTGGCAGTGGCGGCACTGCTTGCGGCGTGAGAGCAATACTAGAGACGCGTAGATATTCTTAAAAAGACTATTTAAGAATGTTTATATAACCAGAAAGCAGATCGCTTCGGCGCTATGCGCGAAGGGGGGAAGTATCCGGTGACGCTTTGCGTCACGGATTAAGGGGGGACCTGCGCTTAGCGAATTTCCGGCGCATGCGCCCAATCGAGCTGCTCGGCCGGAACCGGTCGCCCAAACCAGTAGCCCTGGCCCAGATCGCAATCGTGTTCGAGCAGGAAACGCGCCTGCTCGACCTGCTCGATCCCTTCGGCGTGCACCTGCATCCCCATGCTTTGCGCCAGCGCGATAATCACCCGCACGATCGCCACGTCGTCCTCATCCCATGGCAATCCTGCGACGAAGCCCTGATCGATCTTGAGCTTCTGCACCGGCAAACGCTTGAGCCGCAGCAGCGACGAATAGCCGGTGCCGAAATCATCGATGGCCAGCCGCACACCCAACTCGCGCAGTCGATGCATCTGCTCCAAGGCCACTCCCGGGTCTTCCATGACCGCGCTCTCGGTGACTTCCAGTTCCAGAAACGCTGGATCGAGCCCGGTTTCGTGAAGCACTTTCGCCACTTGCTGAAAGAGCTCACGGCGAGCGAACAGTCGAGACGAGACGTTTACCGCGATAAACGACAACGCCACACCGGCCTGCTGCCACGAGCACATTTGCTGACAAGCCTGGCGCATCACCCACGCATCGATCTCCGCGATCAATCCGGTGCGTTCGGCGATGGGAATGAATTCTGCCGGCGGCACCAGCCCTCGTTGCGGATGTTCCCAGCGCACCAGCGCCTCGGCGCCCACCAGCCGACGGGTCCTGAGGTCGTGAACCGGCTGGTAATAAACGCGCAGCTCCTGCTGCTCCAGCGCTCGGCGCAGTTCAACAGCCGTTTCGACCCGATTCTGGGCATGGGCGGTCAGCTCTTCGGTGTACAAGGCGTAGCCATCGCGACCGGCGCTTTTGGCCTTGAACAGCGCCGAGTCAGCGTTACGCAATAATTGTTCGGCACTCAAGGCATCGCCGGGGAACAGACTGATACCGATGCTGGTATTGATGAACAGTTGATGCCCGCCGATCAGGAACGGTTCTTTGAGAACATCAATGATCCGTTGCGCAAGCGCCGCCGCCTGCATCAACTGCGGACAGCTTTCGGCGAGCACCGCGAACTCATCGCCACCGAGCCGCGCCAGCGTGAGCTCCGGCCCGAGCATGGCCTGCAATCGCTCGGCCACGGCCTTGAGCAGTTCGTCACCGATGGTGTGCCCAAGGCTGTCGTTGATCATTTTGAAATGATCCAGGTCGATCATCAGTAATGCACAGCCACGCTTGTGCAGTTGCGCTGACGTCAGCGCCTGCTCGGTACGGTCGGTGAACAGCAAGCGGTTAGGCAGATCCGTCAGCGGATCGTGATGAGCCAGGTGCTTGAGCTCATGTTCGGAATTCTTGATTGCGCTAATGTCGGAAAACACCGCGACGTAATGGCTGAGCTGGCCCTGATCGTCGCGAATGACGCGGATCGTCTGCCATTGCGGGTAGATCTCACCGCTTTTGCGGCGGTTCCAGATCTCCCCGCTCCACTCGCCGAGGCTCTTGAGTGTCACGAACATCGTCTGGTAAAAATCCGCGGGGTGATGGCCCGACTTGAACAGGCTCGGTCGCTGACCCAGCACTTCCGCCTGCGAGTAGCCGGTGATTTCCATGAACGCCCGGTTAACGTGGACGATCAGCCCGTTGCTATCGGTGACCAGCACACCTTCACGTGTGCAATCGAACACAGCTGCCGCCTGGCGCAAACGCTCGCGCTCTTCATGACGCTCACTCAATGTGTTGCCGATCCCCAGGCAACGGAGCAATCGCGCTCTGGCAACGAAGATCAGGCCGGTGCTCAGCAGGATCCAGGCATAACCGTTGATCAGTTGCCAACGTACCAACTCGTCGGAGCCATCGAAGAAACTGTTCAATAAATAGCCGCTGAGCTGCAACCAGACGATGGAAATCAATAGATAGAGCAGCGCTGCTCGCGACGCGTCGCGATAGGTGGCAGACATTAGCCGTCCTTGTCCCTGCGAAAAGGATGGGATTATAGGTTAAAGAAACATCCAGCCACTCTTATCTGAAAGGGTGACTGGTTTTATCTGTGGGCTTAGTGATAATGCAACGGCTGTTTTTTTCTTTATCGAGGGCCCTATAGCCTATGTGGTACGAAGGTTTTCTCGGCTTGTCGCCCTGGTCACTGGTGGCAGTCACCCTGCTGATGACCCACGTGACGATCATCGGCGTCACGGTCTATCTGCACCGTTATTCAGCCCATCGCTCGCTTGAGCTCAATGCTGGCCTGAAACATTTCTTCCGTTTCTGGCTGTGGCTGACCACGGCGCAGAACACCCGCGAGTGGACCGCTATCCACCGCAAGCATCACGCCAAATGCGAAACCGTCGATGACCCGCACAGCCCGGTCATCAAGGGCCTGTCCACCGTTCTGCGCAAAGGTGCCGAGCTGTACCGCGCCGAAGCGGAGAACCCGGAGACCCTGCGCATCTACGGCAAGAACTGCCCTGAAGACTGGATCGAGCGCAACCTCTACAGCCGTTTCCCGCTGCTGGGTGTGGCGATCATGGGCGTCATCGACCTGCTGCTGTTTGGCACCATCGGCATCACCATCTGGGCGATCCAGATGATGTGGATCCCGGTGTGGGCCGCCGGCGTGGTCAATGGCCTGGGTCATGCCATCGGCTACCGCAACTTCGAATGCCGCGACGCGGCGACCAACCTGGTGCCTTGGGGCATCCTGATCGGCGGCGAAGAACTGCACAACAACCATCACACCTACCCTAACTCGGCAAAACTGTCGGTGAAGAAGTGGGAGTTCGACCTCGGTTGGGCCTGGATCCAGGTCTTCAGTTTCTTCCGCCTGGCCAAGGTCCAGCGGGTTGCACCGATCGCCCACCGCGTCGAAGGCAAAGGCAGCCTGGACATGGACACCGCCATGGCGATCCTCAACAACCGCTTCCAGATCATGGCCCAATACCGCAAATTGGTCATCGCGCCGCTGGTCAAGCAAGAGCTGGAAAAGGTCGATCACTCGGTCCGTCACCAGTTCCACCGGGCCAAGCGTCTGCTTTCGCGGGAAACCAGTCTGCTGGACGATAAGCACCACCTGCGCATCCAGACCATGCTCGAGCACAGCCAGGCGCTGAAGGTAATTTACGAGAAACGCCTGGCCTTGCAGCAGATCTGGGTCAAGACCAGCTCAAATGGTCACGACATGCTGGCTGCCATCAAGGATTGGGTACACGAAGCGGAAGCCAGCGGGATTCAATCCCTGCGCGACTTCGCCGACCAGTTGAAAACCTACTCCCTGCGCCCTGCTGCTGCCTGACCCTGCCGAAGCTCTTCCTTGTGGCGAGGGGGCTTGCCCCCTTGCGGCGACGAAGTCGCCGCAAAATCTGACGACGCGTTTTAACTGAAAAAACGCGCCTCAGATACCGCCCGGCGGGAGCAAGCCTCCTCGCCACGTAGCGCGGGAACCAATCTCCAAATCCCCTATCTCAAAGACACTTCGCCATACCCCGGCGGGCTTCGTTGTTGCTGCTTTCGAACCTCAAGCGGCGCACGCCCTTTGAGAGTTGTCCCAATGGTCCCAAAAAACCTGCAAGACGCACCCTTCGCTCAATCGCCCGACACTGCTCAAACCCTGATGGCGCTGATGCACGCCCAGAGCGAAGTCGCGCGCCTGAGCGAACGCGAACAGCTGTTCAGCTCCCTGCTGGTGAGCGTCAACGCGGTGCTTTGGGCCTTCAACTGGGAAACCCGTCAGGTGCTTTACGTCAGTCCGGCGTATGAACGGATTTTTGGCCGATCGGCTGGCAGCTTGCTGTCCGACTACAACGAATGGCGCGACAGCATTTACCCCGATGACCTCGACTACGCCGAGCGCAGCCTCGCCGAAGTGCTGGTCAAAGGCGCCGTTGAAGACCGCGAATACCGCATCATCGCCGCCGACGGCCAGGTGCGCTGGCTCAGCGACAAATGCTTCATCAACCGCCAGGCCGAGCCGGGCCAACCGGTGATCATCGTCGGCATTGCCGAAGACATCACCGAAAAGAAACGGATGGAAGCCGAGTTGCAGCGCCTGGCGACCACCGATGTGCTGACGCAAAGCAGCAATCGCCGACACTTCTTCGAATGCGCCCAGCGCGAGTTTGCTCAGGCGCGCAAGCAAGGCGCACCGATGGCGTTCCTGTTGCTGGACATCGATGACTTCAAAGGGGTCAACGACACTTACGGTCATCAAGCGGGCGACAACGTACTGCAACGAATCGCCGAGAGCGGTCGAGCCGCATTACGCCGGGGAGATGTATTCGGGCGGATCGGAGGCGAGGAATTCGCAGCGGTGTTTCCCGGCTGTGCACCCGATATGGCCATGCAAGTCGCCGAGCGCCTGCAATGGCAGATTCAGCAACTGAGCTTCAGCCATGATGACCAGACGTTCGGCATCACCGTCAGCCAGGGGTTGACCAGCCTGACGCCGGAGGACGACTCCCTCGACAGCGTATTCGCCCGCGCGGATGCCGCCATGTATGAAGCCAAGCGCCAGGGAAAAAATCGCATTATTTCCGGGTGACACCCATCCAAAATCCAACACAACTCCTGTGGGAGCGAGCTGGCTCGCTCCCACAGGTTTTTGTGTGAAGTTTACTTTTTGCGCAGCCGCATCAACTCCGGCAAGCCGATCTTGAGCAACCGCGCAGTCCGGCTCTTCGCCAAGGCCTCAATGCCCTCGTGCTCGGTCAGGCGCGCCAGTTGCGCGGCCATGTTCATCACCAACGCTTCACGAGAATAAACGCCGCCACCGAGCTGATAGGTCGCAGCAATCAACTCTCGCAACTCCAGCGGCAGCCGCCAGCGAGTTCGCAGCGACGAACCGTAGGCTGCGCCGAACTCGGCCAAGGCATTGCCGACCTCCTCCCGTTCATCCAGCTCGCCACCGGCCTGCTTCCATTCCTGCAAACACCTCAGCAACGCAAGGTCGCCGAGGCAATGCAGAATGCCTGCGCAATAACAACGCTCTTGATCCAGATCCAGCAACCGCGCCAGCGTGCGGGCGTATTCGGCAGTGTGCAGAGACAAGTCCCAGAAGCGCTCGGCATAGTCCGCCAGGAACGGATCGCTGAGCCGGGCACTGTGCTTGAGTGCCAACCCGAGGATCAGGTTCATGCTTTGCGCGGAGCCCAAGCGGTGCAGCGCCTGAGACAAGGTCTGGACCGCATCGCCAACGTGCAGCGCCGCGCTGTTAGCCGCCGCGATCAGAACGGCGGTGATGTGCGGGTCGGTGCGGATTTCCTCTTCCAGCCGCACCAGGTCAAGACCGCGGGTGTTCAGGCTGGCGTTGACCGCCATCTGCACATCGGCCATCAATGGCGCACCCTCCGCCAGTTCGCGACGGCGCTGCAGATACACCGACAAGGTCATACCGGCCGCCAGTGTCGGCATTTCACAGAAAACCTCTTCACCGGCGTTCAGCAGCAGATCCTGCAGACGCTGGGTCAGGCTTTCCATGTTCAGGGGTTTGGTCAGGTACGCCGTGGGCGCCAGGGGCAAGGCTTCGCGCACACTGGCGCTGTCGTTGCGGCTGCTCATCAGGATGAAAGGCAGTGGCGGATTGCGTTTGCGCTGACGGACGTTGCGCAAGACATTCAGACCGTCGACGCCGGGCAGCTCCCCGTCGACGATCACCAGGTCATACGGATTTTCCGCCAACAGCCGCAACGCTTCCTGACCATCGGCACACAGATCCAGCCGTGCGTCGCAGCGCACGCTCAACAGCACTTGTTTGATCAGGTCACGAGACCAAGGGTCAGCCTCGGCAACCAACACACGCGGTACAGCCGGTAAAACCACAGCGGTCATCTGCACGCTCCCTTTGCGATGCTTGTACCTTAGTCAATGCTGATCATGGACGGTGCAGTTTGTCCCGGGGACAAAAAAACCCGCCGAAGCGGGTTTTTTCTCGATCAGCTCACACATTCATATGAACATTTTAGATCAGAGTTCCGAGAAGCACTCTTCGATAATTGCCAGACCTTTGTCCAATTGCTCATCCGGCGCGGTCAGCGGAACCAGGACGCGCAGAACGTTGCCGTAAGTGCCGCAGGACAGCAGGATCAGCCCTTTGTCGCGAGCCTTGGCCACCACCGATGCCACCGCGGCAGCGTTCGGCTTGTGGCTGTCACCGTCGACAAACAGCTCGACCGCGATCATCGCGCCCAGGGCACGGACTTCGCCGATCACCGGGTATTTGGCCTGGATGGCTTTCAGGCCAGTGACCAGACGCTCGCCGACTGCCTTGCAGCGATCCAGCAGGTGCTCTTCTTCGAACACTTCCATCACGGCCAGGGCCGCAGCGCAAGCAATCGGGCTACCGGCGTAAGTACCGCCCAGGCCGCCTGGAGCAATGGCGTCCATGTATTCGGCCTTGCCGCACACACCGGCCAACGGGAAGCCGCCAGCAATGGATTTGGCGAAGGTGGTCAGATCGGCAGCAACGCCCATCTGTTCCATGGCGAAGAACGTACCAGTACGGCCAGCGCCGGTTTGCACTTCGTCAGCGATCAGCAGGATGCCGTGCTGGTCGCACAGGGCACGCAGACGCTTCATGAACTCTTTAGGCGCGACGTAGAAGCCGCCTTCGCCCTGAACCGGCTCAATGATGATGGCAGCGATGTCACGCGGCTCGGCGTCATTCTTGAAGATGCGTTCGATGCTGGCGATCGAGTCGTCGACGCTCACACCGTGCAGTTCGTTCGGGTACAGCGCGCGGAAGATGCCGCCTGGCATCAGGCCCATGCCGGCCGAGTAAGGCACGACTTTACCGGTCAGGCCCAGGGTCATCATGGTGCGACCGTGGTAAGCGCCGGTGAACGCGATCACGCCGGCACGGCCAGTGGCGGCACGGGCGATCTTCACAGCGTTTTCAACGGCTTCGGAACCGGTGGTGACCAGCAGGGTTTTCTTGGCGAAATCACCTGGCACCTTGGCGTTGATTTTTTCGCACAGCTCTACGTACGGTTCGTAGGCCAGCACCTGAAAGCAGGTGTGGGTCAGCTTGTTCAGCTGCTCGGTCACCGCGGCGATGATTTTCGGGTGCACGTGACCGGTGTTCAGCACGGCAATACCGCCGGCGAAGTCGATGAACTCGCGACCTTCAACGTCGGTCACGGTGGCGTTCTTCGCGTGGTCGGCGAAGATCGGGTGAATCTGGCCAACACCGCGCGGTACAGCGGCTTCGCGGCGTTTCATCAGGGATGCGTTAGTCTTGCTCATAAAGTCCTCATTCACCGCTCATCGGGCGGCGTGGTTCAAGGAAAATGCGGCGGGGAGGCAACTACGGCAGCATGCGATGATCGACTGCCACAGCTTTCCCGGCCACAGAGAAAATTCCGTTTGAAGCGCAGAAAGGGACAGCGCTCTCGTGCCCTTTCCGCTTGTTGCATTCCCGTCTGCCGAGCTTAGATGCCCAGGCAGAGGTATTTGATTTCCAGGTAATCTTCGATGCCGTACTTGGAGCCTTCACGGCCCAGGCCCGACGCCTTGATGCCGCCGAACGGCGCGACTTCGTTGGAGATCAACCCGGTGTTGACGCCGACCATGCCGTATTCCAGGGCTTCGGCCACACGGAACACACGACCCAGGTCGCGAGCATAGAAATACGAGGCCAGGCCGAACTCAGTGTCGTTGGACATCGCGATCACTTCGGCTTCGTCTTTAAAGCGGAACAGTGGCGCCAATGGACCGAAGGTTTCTTCCTTGGCCACGGCAGCGTTTTTCGGCACGTTGGTCAGGATAGTCGGCTCGAAGAAGTTGCCTTCCATGACCTTGCCACCCGCCAGAACGGTTGCACCTTTGCTGATTGCGTCAGCAATGTGCTCTTGAACCTTGGCCACGGCTTTTTCGTCGATCAGCGGGCCAGTGGTGGTGCCTTCTTCCAGACCGTTGCCGATCTTGAGTTTGGCCACGGCCACTTTCAGCTTCTCGGCAAACGCGTCGTAGACCGAATCCTGAATGTACAGACGGTTGGCGCAGACGCAGGTCTGGCCGTTGTTGCGGTACTTGGAAATGATTGCGCCTTCGACGGCCTTATCCAGGTCCGCGTCGTCGAACACGATGAACGGCGCGTTGCCGCCCAGTTCCAGGGACACTTTCTTGATGTCCTTGGCGCATTCAGCCATCAACTGACGACCGATTTCGGTCGAGCCAGTGAAGGACAATTTACGCACGATCGGGTTGCTGGTCAGCTCGCTGCCGATGTCGCCGGCACTGCCGGTGACCACGCTGAACACACCGGCAGGGATGCCGGCACGCTGGGCCAGTTCAGCCAACGCGAATGCGGAGAAAGGGGTTTGCGAAGCAGGCTTGAGCACCATGGTGCAACCGGCGGCCAGGGCCGGGCCGGCTTTACGAGTGATCATCGCGGCCGGGAAGTTCCACGGGGTGATGGCTGCGGTCACGCCGATCGGCTGCTTGATCACGATCAGGCGCTTGTCTGGCTGGTGGCCCGGAATCACGTCACCGTAGATGCGCTTGGCTTCTTCGGCGAACCACTCGATAAAGGAAGCGGCGTAAACGATTTCGCCCTTGGCTTCAGCCAATGGCTTGCCCTGTTCCAGGGTCATCAGTCGAGCCAGGTCGTCCTGGTTTTCGATGATCAGTTCGAACCAGCGACGCAGCTTGTTCGCGCGGTCCTTGGCGGTCAGTGCACGCCAGGCCGGCAGCGCCTTGTCAGCGGCTTCGATCGCACGGCGGGTTTCGGCAGCGCCCATTTTCGGCACAGTGCCCAGAATTTCGCCCGTTGCCGGGTTGTTGACCTTGATCGTCAGACCATTGTCCGCATCAACCCAAGCGCCATCGATAAAGGCTTGCTGGCGGAACAACTGGGTATCTTTAAGCTGCATGTCGGCTTTCCTTAACAGCACCGCGACCAGCGCGGAGCGAATTATGATTGTAGAAAGGCGCCTTGTAGGCTGCCGTCAGGGAAATCATTCACCGGGCTGAAGCACATAAATAGCGCACTGTTCGAAACTCGTGCGGTTCAGCACCCAGACAAGAGCGTTTGAAATCTCAAACGAATCCTAGGATCAAAGGGGGTAAAGGACAATAGTCTGTTCGAAAAAAAGAACGAAAACGCCGCATTTGCCTACTTTTTCTGATCAACGTAGCAAACGGTTGTTACGCTTGCGAAAACCGCAGTCGATTCAGCAGCATGGACGCCCGCAGTGCATATGAGTATCATGGCGCCCGCTTGCACCAGTAGCTCAGCTGGATAGAGTACTGCCCTCCGAAGGCAGGGGTCGTGGGTTCGAATCCCGCCTGGTGCACCATACTAGTAGAAACGAGAAAGCCTCAGGCCTTAAGGACTGGGGCTTTTTTGTGGGCGGTGTCCCGTCCTGCTTTGCTTAGCCTCAATGTCATCAATGAGCACATAAAACTCCGCAAACACTGTTTCGGCGGCGATATTTGGACGCGGATCATTACAGCTAGCTTCAATAGCCTTAGCTTGTAACCGAACTGCCATCTGCTGTGATTCCGTGTAGGACGAGCGCTGAGCAACCAAGGTGTCAGATTCACAAACGAGCATAATGTGGTCTTTCATTCCGTCGTCCAATCAAACTCGTCATACTCATCATCCTCTTCGTCCTCAACCTCTTCATCGTCAAGAACGTCTTCCTCCAGCGCTTCCTCTGCCTGCTTCGCCAGCAGAAACTCCTTACGACTCTCCGTCACAGCGCGCCGCAATACCTCACCCTTTTCCGGGCAGTTGAGCATTTGGGCGATGCGGTCGATTTTTTTTGCCACGGCATCCTCCAACGCATCGGCTATAGGCCGATAGTGCGCGCTTTCGGGGCTCGTTGCCAAATGGCCGACCGCCCTGCTGCTCAGTTTTTCTGCAATTCCTTGAGCCGAGCCGCGAGATTTTCCTTGGGAAAGCGTTTGTGCAAGGTCGCCATCAGCTCATCAGCTGCTTTGGTTTGACCGGCATTTTGCAAGCGAATCACTTCACGTAACTGGTCGTCGATAAATTTCGCCGGAGCCTCCGCTGGGCGTTTGCTCATTTTTGATTCTTCCGCCATGTCAGCACTGATCGATTCGCTCTGCGCCGGCGCGGCAAATTCAGCCATTGGCGCTACGGGTGCGGGCGCAGGCGCGGACATCGCGCCGGCCGGGGCCGCCATTGAGCGGGCAACCGATGCCGGCGCTTCTGCAGCTTCTTTCTTGACCGCAAAAGACGAGGTTTTGGGTGCAGGGCTGGAATCCAAAGTTGGCACTTGCTCAGGGGTACGTTGCACCAGCGCCAGCATCAGCGCCACACCAACGAGGCTGGCGAACGCGACTTGCCATCGGGGTTTCTGGCAAGCCTGGACCCAGCGTTGCCACAGGTTCGGTTTGTGCGCAGGTGTTTCACGGTGTGCAGCAGCCAGGATGAATGCATCCAGATGAGCCGGTGGTTCGCCAGCCACGTGTTCACGGTAATGCTGAAGCACTTGGTCTTCCGGTGTTTTACGGGCGTCAGTCATGTCAGTACCTCCTCGGCCAGCAGCCGACGCAGTTTTTGCTGGGCATAGCGCAAGCGACTCTTGACGGTTTCCAGGGGTGTTTCGGTGAGGGCGGCGATCTGCGGCAGGTCGAGTTCGCCGTGGGCGCGCAGCAGGAACACTTCGCGCTGGTCGGCGGGCAGGTCGTGCAGCGCGGTTTCGAGGCGTTGGCTGTCGCGGCTCAGGTTCAGCAGTTGTTCGGGATCGGTCGCCTCATCAATCACGGCGTGGGTTTGTTCGTCGTAGCTATCGTGCAAAGGGTTGTGAATGCCATGTTTGCGCCAGTGATCGATCAATCGGTTGCGGGCAATCTGATAAAGCCATGTACGAAAATTCGCCCGGCCTTGTGGCTGACTGGTGCTGCGGATCAGGCTCAGCCAGGTGTCCTGGTAAACCTCTTCGGCCAGTTCCGGCCTGCCGCTCAAACCGAAGAGGAATCGGTAGAGGCCCTGGCGATGACGGGCGTACAAGATCTCGAACGCTGGCCCGTCGCCTGCGCGGTACCGGGCCAGTAGCGATTCGTCGCTCGGTTCAGGCGCGGACATGTCAGTTATAAGCTCCTTTATGCGACTCAGTGTTGGAGGCGGTGGTAGTGGTTCGCAGGCTCTGCGCCAACTCAACCAATTGCACGAACTCGGCGCGCAGACCGAATGGGTCGTCGCCCCGTGCACCGCGCGCCAAGGCTTCGGTGTCTTTCAGGCTGAAATCACCGGTGTAACGCCCGTCCTTGAGCTGCTGGGAAAACGCTGCCACAGCCGACGCGAAGCGCAGGTCATCACTGGCTTTGCCGACCGAATCACCCGCAATCGGCCGTTCGATCAAGCGACTTTTCCCACCTTCCGGCAGCTGATATCGCACACGCAGCATCGCCAACTCCCCAGTTGTACCGGAAGCCACCGGCTCAGCCTTGCCATACCGCAGCGGCTCCAGCCAGCCCTTCTCGCCCTTGGGCACGATTTCGTACAACGCCGTCACCGTGTGTCCTGCACCAATTTCACCGGCATCGACTTTGTCATTGCTGAAATCCTCACGCTTCAGCGCCCGGTTCTCATACCCCAGCAGCCGATATTCGCTGACCTGCGCCGGGTTGAACTCCACTTGCAGCTTCACGTTTTTCGCCACCACCGCGAGGGTTGAACCGAGTTGATCCACCAGCACTTTGCGCGCCTCGCGCAGGTTGTCGATGTAGGCGTAGTTGCCATCGCCGGCGTCGGCCAGTTGTTCCATCAGGTGTTCATTGTAGTTATCCACACCAAAACCCAAGGTGGTCAGGGAAACGCCAGTCTTGCGTTTATCCACAGCCATTTGCTTGAGGCTGTCGAAGTCGCTGATGCCGACGTTGAAGTCACCGTCCGTGGCCAGCAGGATGCGGTTGATGCCTTTGGGAATGAAGGCTTGTTGCGCCATCTGATAGGCCAATTCGATGCCCGAGGCACCCGCCGTCGAGCCACCGGCGGTCAATTGATCAATCGCTGTACGAATCTTCGCTTTTTCCCGTCCAGAAGTCGGCTCTAGAACCACACGCGAATCGCCGGCGTAGACCACCAAAGACACCCGGTCCTGCTCGCGCAGTTGATCGACCAGCAATTTCAGGGTGCTTTTGACCAGTGGCAAACCTTCGCGACGGTCCATCGAGCCGGAGACGTCCACCAAAAACACCAGGTTGGCCGGGGCCAGTTCCGCGACTGCGCGGTCCGAGGCTTTGATACCGATGCGCAGCAAACGGGTATGCGGACTCCATGGCGATGGCGCCAGTTCAGTGGTCACGCCAAAAGGCGAGCCGTCCGTGGGCAGCGCGTAGTCGTAGGGGAAGTAATTGACCAGTTCTTCCAGCCGCACAGCGCCTTCGGGCGGCAGGCGTCCCTGATTCAGCAAGCGGCGGACATTGGCGTAAGCGCCGGTATCGACGTCGGCGCTGAAGGTCGAGACCGGCGCCTCGGCCACACTGTGAATCGGGTTATCCGCCAATGCCTGATATTGCTCGCGCTGCTCATCCCGATAACCCGGCGCAGCCACCTCAGGCGCAAAGCTCGCCATGGGGGCTGGACGGGCGCTGCGTTTGGCCATCGAGGCATCTGCGGCAACGGACTCGCTGCGCACCAGCGCCTCAGTCTTCAGTGCACCTTGAGCCGGTGGCGACACAGCGGCGGACTCAGGTTTAGAGGAAGCGCCGCAACCGGCAACGGCCAACAGCAACCCGACGGTGAAACCCTGGGCGGCCGGGCGGAGGAAATGCAGAGGGAGGGACATGGGGGCTGACCTCAGGAGGAAATTGATCCATTCATCCTCTGAGACGAGCCCCCGTTCAGATTCGGGTTAAGCCGGCTGAAAAATTAATCTCAGCGGTGATAACGCCGCACCACACTGCTGTTTTTCAGCACATGGCCTTTGATTTTCTCCAGCAGCTGCGCACGCGTCAGGCCGGCGGGCAAGGCGTCCGGTGCGAGGTCCAGGGCGTAGAGCTGGATAATGTAGTGGTGGGAGCTGTCGCCGACGGGTGGGCAAGGACCGATGTAGCCGGTGGTGCCTTTGCTGTTGCTGCCGCCCATACCTTCTAGCGCGGATTTGGCGCCCACACCGGCCGGGATCTGACGGGTCGTGGCCTTGATGCCGTAGTGAATCCAGTGATCGACCCCAAGGCCTTTCTGGCCGTCCGGGTCGTGCATGACGATGGCGTAGCTCAAGGTGCCCTGGGGGCCGGTGTTCCAGCTCAGGGCCGGGGACTGATTCTTGCCGCCGCAGCCGCTGGCGTCGCTGGCCGCCGCCGAGGTGAACAGGCGGTTATCCGAAACACCGGGAATGCTGACGGTGAAACGCTCCTGGGCCTGCGCCGGAAATTGCACGCAAAGGGCGACTGCAACGGCCGCCAGCCAAGGGTTCAGAGAGGTCAATCGGGTCATTCCGGAGCACCTTGTGCGGATGGGGCCTTCGTCGGCCTGCGAACTATAGCCGTACCGTTGGTGCGGTGGCAGTGGGAATTGGCTGAACCTCGGGACTAAGGCCAAACTCTTAAGTGAAACGCCCGCCTGGAGAATGATCATGGCCCTGCACCGCGTCGCCCGTTTTGCCGATGTGCCCGAAAACCGAGGCCTGGAAGTACGGATCGCGGACACCAAGATAGTTTTGCTAAGGGTCGGCGATCAATTGCGCGCCTATCAAGGTGAATGCCCCCACGCCGGGGCGCCGCTGGCCGAGGGTGCGCTGTGCCATGGGCGTCTGATCTGTCCGTGGCACAAAGCCGCGTATCGGATCGAGGATGGCGGGCTGTGTGATCCGCCGTCTCTGGACAGCCTCAAGCGCTATCCCCTGGAGATGCGTGATGACGAGGTCTGGGTCGACGATCAGCCGCTCTCGGATCCCCACACCCCGCCAGCCGATGATGAGCGTACGTTTGTGATCATCGGAGCCGGGGCCGCCGGCACGGCGGGAGCAGCGGCATTGCGCGAAAAAGGCTTTGGCGGCCGTGTCGTGCTGATCGACCGTGAAGCCGACGCCGGTTACGACCGCACAGTGCTGAGCAAATTCGTGATTGCCGGGGAAATGCCGCCCGAAGAAGTCCCGCCGCTACGGGATGAACGCTTTTACCGCGAGCAGCGCATCGAGCGAATAAACGGTGAAGTGGCGAGCCTGGATACGGCCAACAAAACACTGCGACTGGCCGACGGTCAGTCACTGACCTATGACGCCGCGCTGCTCGCGACCGGCGGCACACCCAACCCCCTCACGTTGCCAGGCGCCGACTTGCCGCAAGTCTTCCTGCTGCGCTCCAAGGATCAGGCGACGCGGATTCTGAACGCTGCAAAACCCGGCCAACGGGTGGTGATCATCGGCGATAGCTTCATTGCCCTGGAGTCCGCGTCGGCCCTGCGCCAATACGGTCTGGAGGTCACCGTGCTGGCGCGCCACGCAGTGCCGTTCGTCAAGCAGTTTGGCGAAGCGGTCGGCAAAGCGATTCGTGCCCGGCACGTGGCCAACGGCGTGGTGTTTCATACCGACAGCGAAGCCGCGCAAATCGAAGGCGCGGGCAAGGTCGAAGCGGTGAAACTGGAAAACGGTCAACGTTTGCCTGCCGATCTGGTGCTCGTCGGCATAGGCGTCAGCCCGGCGACGGATCCGTTTGCCGACCTGCCCAAGGAAAAAGACCGTTCACTGCAGGCCGACGGCGGCATGCGCGTGGCCGACGGGCTCTGGGCGGCGGGTGATATCGCGACCTTCCCGCTCAACGGCCAGCCCCAGCGCATCGAACACTGGCGCCTGGCCCAGCAACAGGCGCGGATCGCGGCGGCGAACATGCTGGGCGGCGACGAGCACTACCTCGACGTGCCGTATTTCTGGACCTGGCACTTCGGCAAAAATTACGACTACCTCGGCCACGCCGAAAGCTGGGACGAAGTCGAGTTCAAAGGCAACCCTGACCATCCACCCTTTATCGGCCTGTTCAGCAAGAACGGCGTGGTGGTGGCGGCTGTTGCCTGCGACAAAGAGCGGGCGATGGCGATGCTCGCTGAACGGATGAAGCAACCGCTGCCGGTGGATGAGGCGTGGCTGTTGATTCGGGATGTGGATTAGGTTTAAACAGCGGACAGCAAAACGCCCGGTGCCTGCGTTCGCAGAGACCGGGCGTTGCCATGAAGCGAGCGGTATTACTGAATCGGTGCAACGCCGCCGAGTTTGCTCATCACGAAGCCGACAAATTGTTCAACGGTCATTTTCTGGCCATTGAATTCCACCTGATTGTTGGCGTAATGCAATTTGGTGACGACATCGTTGCCCTCCAGCTTGGCCAGTTGCGTACCGACCGCCATGCTGCTGAACATGTCAGCAGTCGCCGTTGCCTGATCGGCGATGAGCTTGGCGTCGGTCTGACCGTCAATCTGCGATTGCACAGTGAACAGGTCAACGAGCATTGGCTTGGACACTTTCAGATTGAAATCCAGCAGCGCAATCAGTTGTTGGGTCAACTGGTCTGGCGGCAGGTCCATGGACTGCGGTTTGGTCAGGTCGAGCACCAGGTTGGCGCGGCTTTCACCGTTGGTGGATTTGAACGACAGATTCTCCAGGGCGACCTGCGGGCCAGCCGCGAGCAGTTTTTCCAGACCGATTTTGACCTGTGCTTCTTCTTCCGGGGTCAACACCAGTTCTGGCGCCGGTTCACCGGCGGCAGCGGCTTCGGCGGCGGCCTTCTCGTAGGGCTGCAATTTGGTCTGGTAGATCTGCATCAGCGACATGGTCGCCGGGATGTCGAGGTTTTTCAGGCTCATGGCCATCTGCGCAGAACCGAACGTTTTGCCATTCAACGACACCTCGCCCACCTTGTAATCGGCGCGCCCCGAAGCGCTGGTGCCCGACTCTTCGGTGTGGTTTTTCATTTCAAATTTCTTGAAGCCCAGTACCGACTGTTTGGCGCCGAAGGTGGTTTTGCTGTCGGTCACCTCCAGGGTGTTGTCGCCGACGTAATAACCGTAGGTGCTTTTGGTCAGGTTGCTGGCCACGGTCAGGCCGTTCAGCTCGACCTTCACGGGTGTCTGGTCTTCAGCCACCGTGGTCAGCGTCAGGCTGTCCATGTAGCCGTCAGCCTTGACCTTTTGGGCTTGGGCGCTGGCGGCGACGTCGAGGTTCAGACCGGAAAACTTCAGATGGGAGGTGGCGTCCAGCGCCACGTCCAGCGGCAGCAATTCGAGCGTACCGTTGGTGGAATTGTCGTACCCGATATTGACCAGGCCCTTGAGAGGCGACTGGTCCTTGGCAGCGGCGAACCATTTCTCGGTGGTTGGCGTTCTTTCCAGTTCGTAGTGACTGGTGGCCATGACCGGCAGCCATTTCAGCGACATCAGACGCGAGAACGGCAGCGGTCCGTGTTCGATGTGGTCGACGAACAGCAACTCGACCGGCGCTTCGCCAAACATTTCACCTTCGCCCTTGAGGCGATAGTGCGCGGTGCTGCTGAACACGTGGCGCTCCAGCGAGACCAGTTCCAGCGATGCCGTGCCGTTGGAACCCACCAGCGCGGCTTTCAGCTCTTTGTTGGCGTCAGCGATCGAGGTATTCAGCACGCCTTCGATTTTGGTGCCGGTGTACCAGGCACCACCGGCGCTGATTGCACCGATGGCAACGACGATTCCAAGAAGCACGCCTGCTGATTTATTCATGAATTACCCGATCAATGTCCGTTGTTGAAAATGTGGTCGTCTTCCCTGAACCCTTGACGGGTTGCGGTCACGACTGCGCTGAAAGTGCGAGGGAGATTATCATCAGGCGCACCGGGCGGCCCAATGTTTAAAGGTTAAAGAGTGTCTATGGACCGCGCGCACGGGCCGAGAGTTTCGGCGGTCATGAAATCGCGTTCGCGGGCAAGCCTCGCTCCTACAGGTATCGCATGATCCTTGTAGGAGCGAGGCTTGCCCGCGAAGGCGTCAATACCGACAACATCAATTCAGGAATACTGAACTTCCATCTCATCCAGCTGGTGATCAAAGCTTTTGAGCCGCGCCGTCCACGTATACACCAGCACTTCAAAATCGCGATTGATTACCGCCCCGCCCGCCACGTCCGCACGGGGATCGCAGAAGTCCAGCTGATAGCGTTCGCGGGCCATGGCGGCGGCGACATCGGAGAGTTCGCGGGCGTTGTTCAGCCAGTGCCTGCCGTCTTCGGAGACTTGCTTGTCCAGTTCAAGGCATTGTTTCTTCAACGTATCGAGGCTTTTTTCCAGTGGCGTGCCGGTGAGTTCGCCCATGACTTCCTGGAACGTGCGCCCCGGTTGCCAGTAACTGCCCCAGAAATAGCGGTCAAACACCGTTTCGACCCGACGCAAAGCCACCTTGGTGTCCCAGATCAGCACCCGGGTCTTGCCTTGTTCGAGTTGTCTTTTCTTGATGCGCTGGCCCTGGACTGAGGCCCAGGCCACTACGACGATTGCCATCACGGCAATCAGCGCGGCTGCGCTGTCGAGGAACACCAGAGCCTTGTCGATCTGGTGGGCCAGCATGATGCCGTAGAAATAGGTGGCCGACAGCAGAACCAATGCCGCAATAGCGCACCAGAAGCCGGGAGCATAAGGGTTTTTCATTATTAGATCCCCATGACCAACGCGAGCCTTGATCGATGAAATCGACGCGCGACTTCATCAAATCAAAGCATAGCAACGGCCTCAGGGTTTGCCGGGTTGTGACGCTTGCGTTCGTCCGCTTTCCCAGCCACCGCCCAACGCGAGGAACAGATCGATCTGGCTCATGGCAACTTGCGTGTTCGCGGAGGCCAATTGCGCCCGTACATCGGTGTAGGTGCGGGTGGCTTGCAGGTCCGCCAGGAACGATGCGCGGCCGGCCTGGAAGAAGCGGTGGGTCTGGTCGGCGGCCAGTTGTGCCGATTGTTCGGCATCGGCCAACGCATCGCGGCGTTGCAGCAGCGCGGAGTATTGCGCCAGGCTGGTCTGGGTTTCGCGGATGGCGTTGAGCACCACGCCGTCGAAATGCGCAAGCGTGCCTTGGGTCGCCGCTTCTGCCTCACGGATTCGCGCCCGGGAACCATTGGACGGCACAGTCCAGGTCAGCAACGGACCAAAGCCCCAGCGGTTGGTTGCCGGTTTGCCGAGGTTTTCCAGGATGCCGACGGTGCCGACGGTCGCGCCGATGCTGATGTCCGGGTACAACTCGCCGGTGGCGATGCCGATGCCAGCGGTCGCGGCGGCCAATCGGCGCTCGGCCTGGCGCACATCGGGCCGGCGCTTGAGCAAAGTGGCGCCGTCACCGACCGGCAATAATTGAGTGATTTTCGGCAGTTCGTTGCAGGTGGCGGTCCCGGCCGGCAACTGATCGACCGGTTTGGCCAACAGCATCGACAAACGGAACAAACCCGCCTGGCGCGCCGCTTCATAGCGCGGCATATCGGCGCGCAAGGATTTGAATTGGGTTTGCGAGCGCGTGACCTGGGTTTCATCGCCGCGCCCGGCGTCGCGCAGACGCTGGATCAGGGTCGTGCCTTGGGCTTGCAGGTCGAGGGAATGCTGGGCGATTTCCTGCTCTTCATTGGCCGCACACACTTGGGTGTAGGCCCGAACCACATCGGCCACCAAGGTGATGCGTGCGGTATCGGCGGCAGCCTGGGTCGCGTCGGCATTGGCCTTGGCCGCTTCGATGCCGCGCTGCAAGGTGCCAAACAGGTCGAACTGATACGAGGTCGTAATGCCGATGTCGCCAACGTTGGCCACGGGCACTTTATCCGCCAGCAAGAAGGCTTCGCCGGACTCCTGCAAACGCTGGGCGCCCATTTTCACGCCGCCGCTCCAGCCGCCCGCCGCCTGCGCTTCGTCAACCTGAGCACGGGCCCGGGAAAGGCTCGCCGCCGCCACGCGCAAATCGGTATTGGTGACCATGGCCTGCTGCACCAATTGGTCCAGGCGCGGATCCTGATACAGGCGCCACCAATCGGCGGGCACCGGGGCCGAAACGACATTTTTACCGTTCACCGCCAATTCACCCTGCAAGTCTTCACGGTGGATGGCCGCGTCGTCCGGCAGGTGATAATCCGGCCCGACCACCTGACAGGCCGACAGCAACACGCCTAATCCGACGACAGCCAAACCCGAGGCCCTGCTCATTTCGCGGGCTCCTGCGGCTGGTCTTCCATGATCGATACCGTGGCGGTGCGCCCGGCGATCATGCGGAAATCCGCCGGTACGTCGTCGAAGGCAATCCGCACCGGAATCCGCTGGGCCAGGCGCACCCAGCTGAAGGCCGGATTGACGTTGGGCAGCAGGTTGCTGCCGCTGCTGCGGTCGCGGTCCTCGATGCCGGCGACGATGCTTTCCACGTGGCCACGCAAACGCGCGCGGTCGCCGACTACGCGGATGTCGACCGACTGGCCGACATGAATGCCGTCGAGTTTGGTTTCTTCGAAATAACCGTCGATGTGGAACGAATTACTGTCCACCACCGACAACACCGGACGCCCGGCGGTGACGAATTCCTGCGCACGCGGCGCGCGGTCGTTGACATAGCCATCCACCGGGCTGCGGATGGTCGAGCGGTCCAGGTTGAGCTGGGCGCTGTCCACCGCCACTTGGGCTTCCATCAACGCCACTTCGGCGCGAGCGACCCGCGACTGGCTTTCTTCCAGTTGCTCGCCCGGCACCAGATTGCCGAGGCCGCGGTTACGCTTGGCTTCCCGTTGCGCCTGGGCCAGGGTTTCCTGACGGTCGGCGACCGCCGCTTTCGCCTGACGCAAGGCCAGTTTGAATCGGTCCTGGTCGATGCTGAACAGCACTTGGCCGCGCTTCACCAATTGGTTGTCACGCACCTGCACTTGCTGGATCAGCCCGGAAACGTCCGGCGCGATCTGCACGATGTCGGCGCGGATGTGCCCGTCCCGGGTCCAGGGCGCGAACATGTAATACATCACCATGCGCCAGACCACGACGACGGCGAAGGTCACGATCAGCAAGGTCAGGACCACGCGACCGAGGGTCAAAAAAGGTTTTTTCATGTCATCAGGTATCGACTGAGTGAGTCCACGGCGCCAAGCAGCAAGGCGTAGAGAGCCACGTTAAACAATGCCCGGTGCCAGACCAGACGGTAAAAGTGCAGGCGTGTCAGCAGCCCGTGCACCAACAGGAACAACAGATACGTAATGCCCATCAGCACCAGCAACGTGGGCAGGAAGACCCCGCTGATATCCAGATCACCGATCATAAAGGCGCTCCATCGATGCCATGGGGAAGCGGTTCTTCGAGTTCGCCCAAGGCGACGAATTCCACCCCTGGCAGCAGCGACAGGCGCAGGCCGCTCAGGGCATGCAACAGGTGCAGACGCGCGCCGTCATCGCACTCGGTGTTGAGGGCGCGGCGGGTGCGGTCGAGGGTCATCAGCAGCGGGCTCGGTGCCGGCAATCGCTCGCCCGCCTTCAGGCACGCCTTGAAATACTCGCCAACCTCGGCCACTACTTGATGCAGCAGCACTTGCGGGGCGCCGAGCACTCGCGGCGTGTAAGCCAGCAAGTCGAGCAGGTTCAGCGCTACGCGCACTTCCCGCAGCGCGATGCCGGTGTCTTGCCCGGTCATGGCCAGGCGCGGCAGATGCTGCATCAGGCGATCGAGCATCTGCACGCCCAAGTGCCGGTGTTCGGCCAGCGTGGCCGGCTCGGTCAGGCTGACGATGTCGCGCCAGCTGAAACGGGTCAGGCGCTTGGCCGCCAGTTCCGCACCAAATGGCCGGGCGATCAGCGTCCAGACAAAGGCAAACAGCAAGCCGACGGGGCCGGCGAGGTTGGAGTTGGCGAAGCTGAGGAAATCCGCGTCGTAAGCGCCCTGAATGCTGATGAACGACGAGGTGTTGACCAGCGTCAGCAGCATGCCCAGGTAAAACTGCGGCTTGACCGTCAGGGTGCCGATGCAAATGAACGGCACAGAAAACGCCAGCACCAGCATCGGAAAATCATGCAGGTTAGGCAGGACCAGGAACAGATAAAGACTGGCGAACAACACCGACATCGCGGTCCAGAAAAAGAACCGGAAAATCTGCGGCGCCGGGTCGTCCATCGAGGCGAAGAAGCTGCACGCCACCGCCGCCAGAATCACCGCAGCGCCGCCATCGGTCCAGCCGAGCAGGATCCATAGCACCGAGGCGACAATAATCGCGGTCACCGTGGACGCCGCCGAATAAAGCATCAGCCCCCGGTCGAGAAACGGCGACAGGCGGCCCAGGCGCCAGTGCCGATACACCGCGCGCCAGCTGTCCTGGCTTTCGCACTGAATGGCGTATTGCAGGCTGCGGCAGTCTTGCCACAAGTCGATCCACTCGCCGAGGCGATACAGGGCGTTGGAAAACAGCAGTTGCTTGCGGTCATTCAGCGCTTCGGCGGACGGTTGCAAGGCCTCAAGTTGATCTTTCAGCGCCTGCCAGCGGCCGAGGTCGGCATCCTTGTGATTCAGCCATTCGGTGGTCGCCGTCAGCAGCGGCGCAAACTTATCCACAAGCTCGGGCGTTCTGCGTTCGAGGGCATAGAGCGCGTCGTCGAGGGCATCGATCACGGGCAGCAGGTGAATCATGCGGCCGCGCAGTTCCTTGGTATTACGCACCGTCTGCGGCCGCGCGCCTTCGTGGGGCAGCTGGCCGATCATCAATTCCAGGCTGTTGAACGTCGCCACCATCGCCGAGCGCAAGGCGCTGACTTCATCAGGTTGCACGTCGCGGCTGAGGAAACGCAGGCTGTAAGTCGAGGCATCGGCGAACCATTTGTTCACCGAATCGTTGAACACCGGCGCCAGCCGCCGGGGCCAGAACATGGCACCGACCACGGCCGCCACCGCGATGCCGAGAAAGATTTCTTCGGTTCGCGCTTCCGCGACATCCCACACCGCCAACGGGTTATCCACCACCGGCAGGGCGATCAGCGGCAGGGTGTAACCGGCAAGCATCAGCGCATAACTGTTGGCCGTGCGCAGATGCAAAGACAGGAACAGCAACGTCCCCGTCCACAGCGCGATCACGACCACCAGCACATACGGGCTCTGGACAAACATCGGCACGAAAAAAACCGCGGCCGCCGCACCGAGCAAGGTGCCGACCGCCCGGTACAACGCCTTGGAACTGGTAGGGCCGACAAAAGGGCTGGAAACGATATACACCGTGGCCATCGCCCAATACGGACGCGGCATTTGCATGAGCATGGCGATGTACAGCGCAATCATCGACGCCGCGAACGTGCGCACTCCGTAGAACCAGTCCCGCGCCGGAGGAACGCCGGTGAAAAATCCGCTCAAGGGTTGGCCACCGATGGCGGGTTGGCCGCTTCAAAGGCTCGCAGCACCCGCAACGTCGCTTCCAGATCACTGCGGTCGATCCCTTCGAGCACCTCATTGCGCAAACGCACCAGCTCGATTTCGACAGCCTGCACCAACTCCCGACCGGTTTCAGTGAGACTCAGGCATTTGGCGCGGCGGTCATGGACGTCTTCAGTGCGACAGACGTAACCGGCGTGACACAGCTGATCGAGCAGACGCACCAGCGACGGACTCTCCATCCCAGCCGCCTGCGCCACCGTCACCTGTCGCACACCCTCGCCCAGGCGCCCGATCATCAACAACGGGACGGCGCAGGCTTCGGAAATCCCATAGTTGACCAGCGTGGTCTGGCAGATCTTCCGCCAATGCCGCGCGGCCACCACCATGGAGCTGCTGATGTTCATCTGGAGAGCGTCGAGGTTTTTCGGCACGAGGGGAAATGCACACTGTTAGCTTGCTAACTATCAATATGGCATTGGAGGGGAAAGTTGGTCAAGTTTTGAAACAATTCTGTAGCCGGACGGACCGTTTACGACATTCAACCGGACCCCAGGTTGAAATCGCCCAGACGCACCAGCATCGTTTCGAAAAGCTCTGCCGAAACCAGATAGGCCTTGATCTGATTTTTTCAATCACCTCAATAGGCCTGTCTTGCGCCTCACGCACTATAGTTCCTGCGTTTTTCGCGAGTTCAGAGATGCTGATGACTCTTTCTGCCAAAACACGCTGCATGACTCGGTCTCATGGTTGGACTCAACGCCATGAAAGCTACTTCAGCTCAGGTAACACCTTTCAGAAAAGCCGTGACAAGGTCTTGCGTTCAGATGGTTACACCCCCCGCCCCTTTCTCATCAGCACATCCAGTTGATCCACCACCTCCGCCCAATCGGCATCATCCAGAATCTCCTCCCGCAATAACTGAGCCTGGCTCTCGTTCCAGAAAAACGCATCGGCCAGATGCAATTCCGGCTTGAGCGGTGAGTGAGTGGCGATGAATTTATCGATGCTTTCGGCGTCGTCCGGCAGGCCTAGTTGCTTGAACAGCGAGGGGAGGTTGTGGGTTGGGGATTCCATGTCGGGCTCCTTTTTATGGCAAATGATGGGGTGACTGCTGCGCAGTCATTCGCGGGCAAGCCTCGCTCCTACAGGTGCCGCGTGATCCTGTAGGAGCGAGGCTTGCCCGCGAAGGCGATGTCACTGACTCCACAAAACTCATTGGCTCAATTCACGCACCTCGGCGTGCGGCACCATTTTCAGAAACTGCGGCATTTCCATGCGCAACAGATTGGTGTGGTTGCCGGCTTCCAGGTAGATGTCTTTCTGCCGGGTCAGTAGCGGGTCGATGACTACGTCCAGGCCATAGGCTTCGCCCAGGGCGGGCACAGCGCCGCGTTCGCAATCATCGAACAGGTGCGGCAGGTTGCTTTCCCGGGAGATCTGCCATTCGCCACTGCTGCGAACTTTGCTCAGGTCCAGATGACGGCTGGCGGGCAGCACAGCCATCAGGAAATGCCCGTGTTGGTCGTCGAGGATAACTGACTTGGCCACCCGTTCGGCAGGAATGCCCGCGAGTCGCGCGGTTTCAAGGCTGCTGGCCGAGTGCGGGTGGGACACGATGTCATATTCGCAGTGCGCCTTGTCCAGGCTGCTCTGCAGGGTTCTTGCCATACGCATGATGCACCTCGGTGTCCGCAAACACTGTTTGGCGGACGATGGTTAACACTTTTCTTCGTACTGAAAGTCTAGGCCCGCTGGCGCATTCCGGAGTGAAATCCGCCCGCCGGGCCAAGGTCAACAACTGGTCAAAATTCGTACAACCCACAGCTCAGCTAGACTGTATAAAGAACCATCAATGACTCTCCCGGAGGGTCGCGTGAACATTCGTTGCTGTGCAGTTGCGCTGCTGTTGGCCTTGAGCGGATCGGTCTTCGCGTCGGACACCATTGTCTTGCTGGCCCCCAACCCCATGGGGATCTGGCTGATCACGTTCGGCATCGCCTTTTTGATCGCCGAGGCGGCGCTGCCCAATTACGGCGTGATCGGGCTCGGCGGCATTGTGATGTTCGTCATCGGCGCGGTGATTCTGACCAACACCGAGGTGCCGGTGCCGTTGATCATCGGCTTAGGCCTGGTCAGTGCGCTGCTGTTGATTTTCCTGCTGATCCGCGCCCTGAAAACCCGACCGCGGCATAACGTCAGTGGCGATGCCGGACTTGTGGGCAGCGTGACGCCGGTAATTTCGTTGAACGCCGACAACGCCTGTAACGGCTGGGTGCACCTGCAAGGCGAACAGTGGCAAGTGCTCAGCAGCACGCCGCTGCAACCGGGGCAAAAGGTCCGGGTGGTGGCGCGCAAGGGATTACTGCTGAAAGTGGCCGCGGCTGACGCGGCGTCGAAGGGAGAATAGCCATGGGCCTGCAACTGGGTTTTGCCGCGCTGCTGTTACTGCTGATCGCGCTGGCGGGGTCGACCTTCCGCATCCTGCGCGAATACGAGCGCGGGGTGGTGTTCCAGCTCGGGCGCTTCTGGCAGGTCAAGGGCCCTGGCCTGATCCTGCTGATTCCGGTGGTCCAGCAAATGGTCCGCGTCGACCTGCGCACCGTGGTGCTCGACGTGCCGCCGCAAGACGTGATCACCCGCGACAACGTCTCGGTCAAGGTCAACGCCGTGCTGTATTTCCGCGTGCTCGATCCGCAGAAAGCCATCATCCAGGTCGAAGACTTCCTCATGGCCACCAGCCAACTGGCCCAGACCACGTTGCGGGCAGTGCTGGGTAAACATGAGCTCGATGAACTGCTGGCCGAACGGGAGCGGCTGAACATCGACATCCAGCAAGTGCTCGACGCCCAGACCGATGCCTGGGGCATCAAGGTGGCGAACGTCGAGATCAAGCACGTAGACCTCAACGAATCGATGGTCCGCGCCATCGCCAAACAGGCCGAAGCCGAGCGGGAACGCCGGGCCAAGGTGATTCACGCCGAAGGTGAATTGCAGGCCTCGGAAAAACTAATGCAAGCCGCCGAGATGTTGGGGCGTCAGCCGGGGGCCATGCAGTTGCGCTACATGCAGACGCTGAGCTCGATTGCCGGGGACAAGACAGCGACCATCGTCTTCCCGCTGCCGATCGAATTGCTCAAGGGGATGGCGGATTTGTCGTCCAAATCCTGACCTTCCGCGAAAACACCAACGTCTGGTAACTCCGTCGGAGATTTCCTTCAAGTTGTAGTGGTGTTGGTGAACTTGTTCCGGCCTGAACCCAGGTCTAGTCTGGGTTTGTCACTGAATAAACGGTGACACGGACGTGCAAGTCCGACGAAACTGTTTAGGTCGCAATTGCCATGGCTCATTGCTTTATGGCGGCTGCGCGCAGGAGATCCTCGGATCTGCTGGGTGTCCTAAACAGTCCCGGTCTTGCACACCTGCGCTCGGCCGCCACCCCATTCGCGTGCAAGCGAACGGTGACGGCTCCTACTTACTGTTTAGGATTTTTATATATGCACAAAATTACGCCGAATCCACCAGGTAACCCTGGCACCGATTCCGACGATTCCCTCGAAGCCGAAAAACTCAAGGAAGCCGCAGACCGCGCCTTCGCCCACTACTTCCCCCCGACTGACGGAAAACCAGCCAAACGCCGCAAAGGCCATCTCTTCACCGTTTCCCCCGACATCGATACCGAAGCCCTGCTGGCCAATGCCTCCGAAGACCTGCTGTCCATCAGCGCCATTGCGGCCGATCTGGCGGACGATGTGGACGGGACGCGGCGTTCGGTTGCCTTGGCGCTCAGCCGCATGGCCGATGGCGTGCAGTTGCTCGTAGAGCGGGCGATGGATCATTGGGAGGCGATGCAGATTCAGCAGGCTCAGGCCAAGGTTTAGCCAGGTCGATTGGCGGTGAATTGACCGCCGCCATCGCGAGCAGGCTCGCTCCTACATTGGATCTGCGTCGTACACATAATTTGTGTTCACTGAAGATCAACTGTAGGAGTGAGCCTGCTCGCGATGGCGTCAGTGCTGTCAATGCATGACTTGGCAACCAGCGCCTCATAAGGCCCCCGCGCCCAACGCTCCACCCGCTCACGCAACAACGTCGACGCCTCACGCCGCTTGTCATCACAGTCCCCGACAAACACCGATGAAGGCTGTTTGGCATGCCGCCCCACCGCCGCAAACACTTGCTCCCTCTGCACGTCATCCAACCCGAAAAACCCAGCCAACCGCCCCGCCATTGCGCCCGGCAACTCGCTGTAATTCACCGCCAACCCACCAAACGCCTGGCATTGCGCCAACCCCGATGCCAGCAACCGCCCCAACCGCCGCGCAATAAAATCCTCACGACTGTCGAACGGCCATTCGTCATCCAGCCCACTGGCCCCGATCATTCCCGGCACCATGTGCATGCCCGGGCGGCGTATATGGGAAACAGCGATTTCCAGCGGATCGCGGTACACAAACAACCTGGGCGTGTCGGGAAAGCACTCGCGCAGCAGGGGCAATTCGGTGATGTTCCAGGCATCGAGTTTGATCACCAGCCGCTGCTCCGTACCAAGCCGACGCTGACCATAGGCGGACAACAACCCTTTGATCGCGGCACACCGTTCGACGACTGGCAAACCACTGCGCAACAAGGCATCCAGCGGCGGCGGTTCGCTGATGACGATGTGGTTGGTGAGTTGCGCGAGCATCTGACTGATCAGAGTCGAGCCGCATCGCGAAGCGTGAAAAATGAATGCACTCGGCGCCAACCCGGGACTCTGCGCCTGCCAGTCGCCGAGAACAGCCAACGGCGTCTGCCGACGAAACGCCTGATTGAACGGTAACCTCAGCGCAGCTTCCACGGCATCGCGAAAAAACGGCTGATGCAACGGCGTGTCCCCGAACCAGCACCAATCGACCTGCCACTCGCCAGCCGGCTGCCAGATCCGAATCGGCAACCAGCCTTCGAGATTCAGGCGCTCCATTGTTCATTCCATCGGCGGCGACCGCTGCGCATCGCGGCACGCAGTTCTTCCCGAGAAAATTCCAGGCCTCGCTCCGCCGCCAGCTCCAAGGTGCGGGTGATAAACACCTCGGTGTCCGGCAAGCCCTGCAAGGTCTTCGAAAGCTGCAAATCACTGGCCACCAGACGCTGAAATTGCAGCAAGGCGCCGTCACCCGAACCCGGCTGCGGCGTGGTCGATACACCGTCGACAATCGCCTGCTCCAGCCAGTCACCCGGCCGGCAATCGAGCACCAAATGAACCCGCGTCTGAGTATCCCGATTGTCCACACGGTGCGGTCGCGACAGGTCGAGGAACCAGCACTCGCCTGCCGTCATCGGCATGCGTTGACCGTCCAGCATGAAGTCCACTTTCGGCGGGCTGAGTAGCGGAATGTGCAGGCGCAGATCGGCGGCTGGTCCGCCAAGATCGTAGTCACGATGCTCATGAATCTGTCCGCCCGGCCCAAGTCGCAACAGGCGTGCGCTGACGATTTCCAGCGGCAGATCCCGCAAGCCCTGCTGCCATCGCGGATCCTGCAACCACGGCGCACGCAACAGCGGTTCGCCACGCCCCGGGGACAGTTCCGTCAGGGCATCCGCCGCCGACACCAGCGCCACACCACTCCAGTCCCCGGCGTAGTAATCGCTGTTGAAATGCGCATGCCACGCGTCCTCGCCAATCGCCGCCAGCGCCTGCAACAACAGCGGTAAATCCACCGCCACCGGCAAGCGGGAAAATGCCGGCCGGCTCATCGTTTCGGCAGCACCGCACACTCGCCGAGCCAGGTCAGCAAGCGATCGAGGCAGGCTTCGACCGACTGCACGCCGGTGTCGAGCACCAGGGAGGCGGACGTCGGCGGTTCATAGGGCGCGGAAATCCCGGTAAACCCTGCCAAGTCACCACGACGCGCCCGCGCATAATGACCTTTGGGATCTCGCTGCTCGCACACCGCCAACGAAGCGCAGCACCAGACTTCGCGGTAATCCTCGCCCAGACGGCGAGCGAACACCTCACGCAACTCCACCAGCGGCGCGATCATCGCGAGGATGACGATCTGCCCGTTCTCCACCAACAGCGCCGCGAGTTCGCTGGCGCGGCGGATGTTCTCCAGACGATCACTGTCAGAAAAGCCCAGGTCACGATTGAGCCCGACCCGCAAGCCGTCGCCATCGAGCACCACGCTCTGCACGCCGCGCTCGAACAACTCAGCGTGCAGGGCCTGGGCCAGCGTCGATTTACCCGCCGCCGGCAAACCGGTCAGCAGGATCGCGGCTCCGTGATGACCATTGCGGGTCTCCCGTTGTTCGCGATTGATGCTCGCGGTCGGCGCCAGCAGGTTATTGGACCGGAGCATGGGTCACCGGCACACTGATATTGCCCGACGCCCACGCCGCTTCGCGGTTGGCCAAGGCGGTGGCGATGGATTGGACTTCGGTGGATTGCACCTCGTCCGGCATCGGGTCGAGGCCGGCGCTGGCGAAGATCTGGCCGTAGGCGTTACGCAGATCGGCATAGGACAGGTCCCGGCGCAAATCCGCCTGCAACGTGTTCAGTTCACCCTGGATCAGGTCCAGTTCACCAAGTCCCGCCGCCTGATGACGGTTGCGCAATTGCCCCAGAATCTCCCCGTCGATGCTCGAGAGTTCCTGGTTGGTCTGGAACTGATTCAGCGCTTCCTGGTAGTTGGCGTTCGCCACATAGAGCTGGGCCAGCACCGCGATGGACATGGCCTGGCGCCGTGCCTTGGCGACCTCTTCGCCGGCCTTGGCCACGTTGATCGCGGCCGGTGCGGAAATCACGTTAAACAGGTTCCAGGTCAGCTTCACACCGTAGTCGGCCCACTTGTCATTGACCAGAAACGAGTTGCTGTCGTAATGCCCACCTGCCGAAAACTCCAGCCCCGGCAACAGCCGCAGCATGGCTTTACGGGTTTCAGCAGTGCTGATGCGGGTCTGGTAATCCTGTTCGCGCAGCTCCGGACGGCTGGCCAGGGCTTCATGCTCCAGGCTGGCCATGCCGACCTTCAACTGCGGAATCGAGTAGTCGTCCGGGGTCGCCAATTTCAGATCGGTGCCCATCGGCAGGTTGATCAGGGTCGCCAGTTCGGTTTTGGCCAGGGACAGCGCCCGGCGTTGCTCTTGCAACTGGCGGGTCGCCTCGATCAGCGAACGCTGGTAACCCAGCGCCTGGATCGGATCGCCGATGCGTTGGGTGCTCATGCTTTGGCTGTTGCCGCGTGCCGTATCGACCCGCGCCATCAGGCTGTCGATCTGCGTGAGCAAACGTTCGGCGGCCACCGCTCGCCAATAGGCCGAGCGCACGTCCTGGACGATGGTGTTGATGACCTTGCGCCGGCGTTCCTGAACAATCAGACGCTGGTCGCCTTGTTGCTTGGCACTGATGTAGCTGACGCCGAAGTCGAGGACATTCCACACCATGGTCAGGTCGGCCACTCGGCGGTCGCGGTCCTGGGAGGTCGACGGTTCCAAAGACTGGGTGCCGGTCAGTACGCTCTGGCTGCTGGAGGCGCCAACGTTGCTACGCCCGACGTAGCCTGCATCCAGGGCCATGCGCGGCAGCATGTCGAAACTGGCGAGGTCGAGTTGGCGCTTGGCCAATGCCTCTTCCATGATCTTGAGCCGGCCTTCAAGGTTGTATTTCACCGCACGGGCCATGGCCTGGTGCAAGGTCAGCGGACCACTGAGCGGCTCCTGGCCGGTGTACATATTTTGCAGATCGCTCTTGGCGCGCTGTTCGCTGACGCTGCGTTCGATCGGTTCACTTTTGACGGCACATCCGCTTATCGCAAGCGCCAGCAGGCTGACGCACAACAACGAGTGACTTCTATTCATCCTTGACTGCCCCTGAGTGCTGCACTGATTTTATGGTTATTTCAGGCCTGCATTTCGCTGATGCCGACCTGTTTCAACGCTGCGGCCAGGCTGTCGACCTGCCGTTGCTCGGTGTCTTTGAGTTGTTGCAATTGCTCGTTCAGCGTCAGCGCGCCAAACACGCCGCGCAGTCCTTGGGAAACATCCCCGCCCCTGATGGAATGACTGCCGAAAGAGTTCAGCTCGCCGCGTTCACTGCTGGTGTCCTGATTGAACAGACTCGACAGCGTACTGGTGCTGAATACCCCGCCATCGCCACCCCCAAAGCCAAGGAAACCGTGACCTGACCCATCGCCGCCACTGTCGCTGCTGCTGAATACCTGGGCGATGAAGCTGCGGGTCAGCGCGCCACGGTTGATGAAAATGTCCCCCAGCGGCCGGATGCCGTTGCCGATCACCCGGTCTTCGAACAGCGGGGTAAAGGTCAGCGGCGAGCCCAGCGCGCCCGTTGGCGCGGCGAAAATGATCGGTTGCAGCGGCACGTTCGGTTGCTCGGCAACGGTTACGGGTTGCGAGACGGGGATCACCGGATCGACCGGCACCAACACACTTGGGGTCGATACGGTGTTGATCGCGAAGTTATTCGACTGGCTGGCGCCGCTGCCGGCATTGCCCGAACCGTCACTGACGCCCGCGATGTTCAGGCTGATCACGTTGCTGCCGTTGCTGACATTGTTGGTAGGCGTCAGCATCGCGGTCCAGGTTGTGCCGCCGTCGCTGCTGGACAGGTCGGACAACGTGCCGTTGGCCACATTGATGTCGGACAGATCGAAACCGCTCACTGCTTCATTGAACGTGATCGTCACCAGCGACGTCTGCCCGACGCCAATGTTGGGGTTGGCGACCACGACGGTGACGGTCGGCCGTTCACCGTCGATGGCGTAATTGTTGGACACGGCGAAGCTGCTGCCGATGTTGCCTGCCAGGTCGGCGACATTGCTGGTGTCGAGGGCGATGAAGTTGCTCGGGTCGGACATATTTGCTGTGGGCGTGAAGGTCGCGGTCCAGGTCTTGCCGCCGTCACTGCTGGCCAGGTTGCTCAACTCGCCGTTGGTCACGCTCAAATCCGACAAGTCGAAGTCGCTGACCACCTCGCTGAAGGTGAAGGTCACGAGCGTGGTCTGGCCAATGCCCAAATGCGAATTGGCGACCACGATGGTGGCGGTCGGGCGCGTGGCATCGAGGGCGTAGTTGTTGGAAATGGCAATCGCGGCACCGGCATTGCCTGCCGCGTCAGCCACGTTGCCGGTGTCGAGCAGGATCAGGTTGGTGGTGTCGTTGATGTTCGCCGTCGGCGTCAGGGTCGCGGTCCAGGTCACGCCGCCGTCGCTGCTGGCCAGGTTGGACAGCACACCGTTGGCCACGCTGAGGTCCGACAAGTCGAAACCGGACACCGCTTCGCTGAAGGTGATGGTCACCGTGGTGGTCTCGCCGATACCGAGGCGATTGTCCGCGACCACGATGGTGGCGGTCGGCCGCGCCGTGTCGACGGCGTAATTATTGGAATCGGTCACGCCCACGCCGCTGTTGCCTGACGCATTGATCACACCGCTGTTGTCGAGGCTGATCAGGTTGCTGCTGTCCGTCACGTCGACCGTTGGCGTGAAGGTCGCCGTCCAGGTGACGCCGCCGTCGCTGGACGAGACATTGCTCAGCGTGCCGTTGGCGATGGTCAGGTCAGCGTTGCTGAAACCACTCACCGCTTCGCTGAAGGTGATGGTCACGCCTGAAGTTTCGCCGGCCTTGAGGGCGTTGTCGGCGATCACGATGGTCGCGGTCGGCACTTGGGTTTCCACCACGTAGTTGGCGGAGTTGGTGGTGCCCGTACCGGCGTTACCGGCCTGGTCTGCGATGCCGGTGTTGTTCAGGGTGATGAGGTTGGTCGCATCGGTCACGCCGAGGGTCGGGGTGAAAGTCGCGGTCCAGGTGATCCCGCCATCGCTGCTGCTGACGGCGCTCAACGTGCCGTTGGCAATGCTCAAGTCGCTGTTGTCGAAACCGCTGACCGCCTCGCTGAAGGTGATGGTCACCAGTGAGGTTTCGCCCGGTTTCAGAGTCGTATCACTCAAGACGATGGTGGCGGTCGGGCGCACGGTATCGATGGCGTAATTGTTCGAATCGGTGGTGCCGCTGCCCGCGTTACCGGCCAGGTCGACGATGCCGGTGTTGTCCAGCGTGATTAGGTTAGTCGCATCGTTGACGCTGACGGTCGGCGTGAAGGTTGCCGTCCAGGTGATGCCGCCGTCGCTGCTGCTCACCGCACTCAATGTGCCGTTGGCGATGGTCAGGTCGGCATTGGAGAAACCGCTGACCGCCTCGCTGAACGTGATGGTGACCAACGAGGTTTGGCCCAGCGCCAGCGTGGTGTTCGCCACCACGATGGTGGCCGTCGGGCGCACGGTGTCGATGGCGTAGTTGTTCGAATCGGTGGTGCCGCTGCCCACGTTGCCCGAGGCATTTTGCACACCGCTGTTGTCCAGGGTAATCAGGTTGGTGGCATCGGTGATGCTGGTGGTCGGCGTGAAAGTCGCCGTCCAGGTGATGCCGCCGTCGCTGCTGCTCACCGCGCTCAACGTGCCGTTGGCAATCGTCAGGTCGGCGTTGCTGAAACCGCTCACGGCTTCGCTGAAGGTGATGGTCACCAGGGAGGTTTCACCGATGTTCAGGGCGTTGTCGGCGACCACGATAGTCGCCGTCGGCAGCACGGTATCGATCGTGTAATTGCCGGAATTGGTGGTGCCGCTGCCGGTATTGCCAGCAAGGTCAGCCACGCCGGTATTGGCCAAGGTGATGACGTTGGTCAGGTCATTCACTCCGACGGTGGGCGTGAAGGTCGCGGTCCAGGTGATGCCACCGTCGCTGCTGCTCACGGCGGTTAACGTGCCGTTGGCAATCGTCAGGTCAGCGTTGGTGAAACCACTGACGGCCTCGGAGAAGGTGATGGTCACCAGCGAGGTTTCGCCGGCACTCAGGGTCGGGTCTGCCAGGACGATGGTCGCGGTAGGGCGGAGCGTATCGATGGCGTAGTTGTTGGAATCGGTGGTGCCGCTGCCGGCGTTGCCCGCCAGATCCGCGATCCCGGTGTTGTCCAGGGTGATCAGGTTAGTCGTGTCATTGACGCTGGCACTCGGGGTGAAGGTCGCCGTCCAGGTGATGCCGCCGTCACTGCTGCTCACCGCGCTCAACGTGCCGTTGGCAAGGGTCAGGTCGGCGTTGGTGAAACCGCTGACCGCTTCCGAGAAGGTAATCGTGACCAGCGAGGTTTCGCCGATGCTCAGTGCAGTGTCCGCCACCACGATGGTGGCCGTCGGACGCACGGTATCGATGGCGTAGTTGTTGGAGTTGGTGGTGCCGCTGCCGGCATTGCCCGAACCGTTTTGCACACCGCTGTTGTCCAGCGTGATCAGGTTGGTGGCATCGGTAATGGTGGTGGTCGGCGTGAATGTGGCCGTCCAGGTGATGCCGCCGTCACTGCTGCTCACCGCGCTGAGCGTGCCGTTCGCGATGGTTAGGTCGGCGTTGCTGAAACCGGTCACCGCTTCGGAGAAGGTGATGGTCACCAGCGAGGTTTCGCCGATTCTCAGCGCATTGTCGGCGACCACGATGGTGGCGGTCGGCAGCACGGTGTCGATCGTGTAATTGCCGGAATTGGTGGTGCCGCTGCCTGTGTTACCGGAGAGATCGGCCACACCAGTGTTGGCCAAGGTGATGACGTTGCTCAGGTCATTCACGCCAACGGTAGGCGTGAAGGTCGCAGTCCAGGTGATGCCGCCATCGCTGCTGCTCACGGCCGTCAACGTGCCATTGGCAATCGTCAGGTCAGCGTTAGTGAAACCACTGACGGCCTCGGAGAACGTAATCGTCACCAGCGAGGTTTCGCCGGCACTCAGGGTCGGGTCTGCCAGGACGATGGTCGCGGTAGGGCGGAGCGTATCGATGGCGTAGTTGTTGGAATCGGTGGTGCCGCTGCCGGCGTTGCCCGCCAGATCCGCGATCCCGGTGTTGTCCAGGGTGATCAGGTTAGTCGTGTCATTGACGCTGGCACTCGGGGTGAAGGTCGCCGTCCATGTGATGCCGCCGTCACTGCTGCTCACCGCGCTCAACGTGCCGTTGGCAAGGGTCAGGTCGGCGTTGGTGAAACCGCTGACCGCTTCGCTGAAGGTAATAGTCACCAGCGAGGTTTCGCCGATGCTCAGTGCAGTGTCCGCCACCACGATGGTGGCCGTCGGGCGCACGGTATCGATGGCGTAGTTGTTGGAGTTGGTGGTGCCGCTGCCGGCATTGCCCGAACCGTTTTGCACACCGCTGTTGTTGAGCACGATCAGGTTGGTCGCGTCGGTAATGCTGCCGGTCGGCGTGAACGTGGCCGTCCAGGTGATCCCGCCATCGGCGCTGCTCACCGCGCTGAGCGTGCCGTTCGCGATGGTCAGGTCGGCGTTGCTGAAACCGGTCACTGCTTCGGAGAAGGTGATGGTCACCAGCGAGGTTTCGCCGATTCTCAGCGCATTGTCGGCGACCACGATAGTCGCCGTCGGCAGCACGGTGTCGATCGTGTAATTGCCGGAATTGGTGGTGCCGCTGCCTGTGTTACCGGAGAGATCGGCCACACCAGTGTTGGCCAAGGTGATGACGTTGCTCAGGTCATTCACGCCAACGGTAGGCGTGAAGGTCGCAGTCCAGGTGATGCCGCCATCGCTGCTGCTCACGGCCGTCAACGTGCCATTGGCAATCGTCAGGTCAGCGTTGGTGAAACCACTGACGGCCTCGGAGAAAGTGATGGTCACCAGCGAGGTTTCGCCCGCGGTCAGGGTGGTATCGGCCAGCACAATCGTGGCCGTCGGACGCACCGTGTCGATGGCGTAGTTATTGGAATCGGTAGTGCCGCTGCCGGCGTTGCCCGCCAGATCCGCGATGCCGGTGTTGTTCAGGGTGACCAGGTTGGTCGTGTCGTTGATGCTGGCGCTCGGGGTAAAGGTCGCGGTCCAGGTGATGCCGCCATCGCTGCTGCTCACGGCCGTCAACGTGCCGTTGGCAATCGTCAGGTCGGCGTTGGTGAAGCCGCTGACCGCCTCAGAGAAGGTGATGGTGACCAGCGAGGTCTCACCGATTCTCAATGCGGTGTCCGCCACCACGATGGTTGCCGTTGGCCGCACGGTGTCGATGGCGTAGTTGTTCGAATCGGTAGTGCCGCTGCCGGCGTTGCCCGCCAGGTCGCTGACCCCGGTGTTGTTCAGGGTGATCAGGTTGGTTGTGTCGTTGATGCTGGCGGTCGGCGTGAAGGTCGCCGTCCAGGTAATTCCGCCGTCGCTGCTGCTCACGGCCGTCAATGTGCCGTTGGCGATAGTCAGGTCGGCGTTGGTGAAACCGCTCACCGCCTCGGAGAAGGTGATGGTCACCAGCGAGGTCTCACCGATTCTCAATGCGGTGTCCGCCACCACGATGGTTGCCGTTGGACGCAATGTATCGATGGCGTAGTTGTTGGAATCGGTGGTGCCGCTGCCGGCGTTGCCCGCCAGGTCGCTGACCCCGGTGTTGTTCAGGGTGATCAGGTTGGTTGTGTCATTGACGCTGGCAGTCGGTGTGAAGGTCGCCGTCCAGGTGATGCCGCCGTCGCTGCTGCTCACCGCGCTCAGGGTGCCGTTGGCGAGGGTCAGGTCGGCGTTGGTGAAACCGCTGACGGCTTCGCTGAAGGTGATGGTCACCAGCGAGGTTTCGCCGATTTTCAGTGCCGTGTCGGCCACCACGATGGTCGCGGTCGGGCGCACGGTATCGATGGCGTAATTGTTCGAATCGGTGGTGCCGCTGCCGGCGTTGCCGACCAGGTCGCTGATCCCGGTGTTATCGAGGGTGATCAGGTTGGTCGCGTCAGTGATGCTGGCGGTTGGCGTGAAGGTGCCCGTCCAGGTGATGCCGCCATCGCTGCTGCTCACGGCCGACAAGGTGCCGTTGGCAATCGTCAGGTCCGCGTTGGTGAAACCTGTCACGGCCTCGCTGAAGGTGAAGGTCACCAGCGATGTTTCGCCGACCTTCAGCGCGGTGTCGGTGAACACGATGCCAACGGTGGGGCGCAAGGTGTCGACCACGTAGTTATTGGAGTTCGTGGTACCGACGCCGGCCGTGCCCAGGCCGTTGTTCACCCCGGTGTTGTCCAGGGTGATGAGGTTGGTCGTATCGGAAATGCTCGCGGTCGGCGTGAAGGTGGCCGTCCAGGTGATGCCGCCATCGGCGCTGCTGACGGCGCTCAGGGTGCCATTTGCAATGGTCAGGTCGGCATTGGTGAAACCGGTCACGGCCTCGGAAAAGGTGATCGTCACCAAGGACGTTTCGCCGATGCTCAGCGTGGTGTCAGCGACCACAATGGTTGCGGTCGGCGGCGGCGCATACGCGGTGTTGAGTACACCTCCGTCGTTGAAGATAGTAGCGACGGAGGTCGGCGAAGTGCCGGTTGTACCTCCACCCTGCGCGGTACCGCCTGCTCCACTGGCCGCGGCATTACCAGCCAGCGCCGCGAAGTTGGAGGCCGTGATCAGCAGCGTGCCTTTGTTCCAGATCGCGCCGACGCCCCGACCGCCGATGCCGCCATTGCTGGCATTGCTGCCTTGGCCACCGCCACCGCCACCGCCACCACCGGCGCCGATGTTGTTGCTGATGGTCGAAGTGCCGATGATGGTAATGGTGCCGCTGCTGGCGTTGTAGATCCCGCCCGCCGCGTTGCCGCCAGCGCCACCAACTTTGTCCCAACCGGCGCCACCGCCCCCGCCGCCAATGGAAATCGTGCCATTGGTGGCCGTCGAGCCGTTACCGCCGTTACTGTAATAGGACACGCCCAGCCCGCCCGCGCCGCCAGTATTGGCGCCACCGCGACCGCCCATGTGGGTCGCGTCATAACCGCCACCGTAGCCGCCGGCATTGGCGCTGCCAGCCTGGCCGCCCAACGTGCCGGTGCCCGGCCCGGCCGAGCCACCGTGCCCGCCGTTCTGACCGCCCAAACCGCCGCCACCACCACCGCCACCGCCGTAATAAGCACCCGTGACACCGCCGCCGCCACCGCCGCCGGAAGCGGCATTGGAGGTCACGCTGACGTTGTTAAGGGTCAGGATGCCGGCGTTGAAAATCCCCCCGGCCATGGCCCCTGAGGCACCGTAGCCACCGTTACCGCCCGTTCCCGCCACCAGGCCACGGGTAATCACTAGGCCATCAAGGGTCACGGTTCTGCCCGCGGCAATTTCAATCACCCGGGTCCGGTACTGACCGTCGAGAATTACGTCAGCCACGCCGTCGTTGTTCAAGTCGCCATCGACGGTGATGTTCTGGTTGATCAGCAGTTCGGACGTCAGCTGCACCGTCATGCTGGCGTTGAAGGTGACGATATCGCCGTTCTGCGCCGAGGCGATGGCGGCACGCAACGAGCCGATACCGGTGTTGCCGTTGTTGGTAGCAGTCCAGGTCGCCAGGCCCCACTGATACTCACTCATGGCCGTGGTCGACAGCACGTTGGCGCTTTCGATGTTGCCGGTGACAATTTCCAGGTCCCAGTCGCCGCCGATCCCGGTGCGGTTGCTGGAAGCGGCTACATCACGGCCGGTCAGCTGCGCGAGGGAATCGACAAAACTCAAGCCTCGCTCACCTTCGGCGGTGTAGCAGCCGTAGATCATGATGTCGCCGCCGGCATTCATGTCCTTGCCGATTTCCGCCAGCACCGCACTTCGGGCCGCGACGTTGTCGGCCGACAGATAGCTGTCGCCCAGCCACAGGTCGCCCGCGTTGCCGTGAGCAATGATTTGCACCGAACTGATGCCCTGATGGGTATCCAGATAATCGGCAATCTGTTGCAGACCGTCCCGGCTCGCGTCCAGCTGAACCACTTGAGTGCCAGGCGCCACGCCTTTGAGCAGGCTGTCGGCGTCCTTGACCCGGGAATCGACGAATACCACGCTCTGCCCCGGTACGGCAACGGGTGTTGAAGCCGGCGTGGCATCGGCCTGGCCGTGGGTGTCTTGGCTGGCGACCGGCTGATCATTCGCCGGCGCTTTCGCCGCGTCGGCCGTGGGATGGCTTTCAGGCTGGGCGGCATCCGCCACGGTGGCCGCGACCGCGCCGTCGAACAACATTCGCGGCTCCAGGGACATGATCATGGGCGAGGCCAGCGCCCGTGCACCTTCGGTAACCCGCGACTTGCCTTTGCTCCACCACATGCTGCTCACCCGGACTCGAACTTTCGTGACGCGAAAATGAAAATGCCGCGATCAACTGATCGCGGCATCGGCTTTCATGCGAATGACATTGGCGGCGCTGGCTGAGCCATCGAGCCAGAAGGACAATTCTGCGTACTGCTTGAACAAGTCCGGCGGCAAAATCGTTCGCCGCGATTGCAGTTCGACCCTCGGCTTGACCTTGTGCAGGCCCGAAACCCCCAGGGCCTGGTCGAACGCTGGCGCGTCGTAAGCGAGGTGATCAAAGTCATGCTCGAACCAGGGTTCGCCGATGAAGTCGTAGACCAGCCGCATCACCCGATCCGGCGCCTGAGTCAGCAGGTCGTAGTCGACGATCAGCAGCGACTCGGCGTGTTCGCCGTAATAGGCTTCCTTGAGCGCAGCCCAGGCAAATCCCACCAGGCGATTGCGCTGGGCCAGGGTTTCGCAACGGCTGTAGACGGTGTTGCGCTCGATCGCGTCGCCGAACAGTTTGGTGTTTTCAAAGGGGTTGGCGCGGTACAAACGCTCGATGCTGTCCATGACCCAGGCGACATTGCGCACACAGGCAATGAACTTGGCTTGCGGGAACAGGTCGCTGATGGCCGGCAAGCGCGAACTCCATAGCCGGTTGGTGTCGAACACCACCGGTTTGTCGGCCTTGTCGGCGTAGAAGGAGTCGAACAGACCGCGCAATAAGCGTCGGCGCAGATCGGTATCGATCACCGCGCCAAACTCACTGCCGGCGCTGCACTGTTCCAGAACACCTGAAAACAGGGCGCCAACGGGGCTGGTCATGCCGGCGTGGAAACGCGGGTTCTGCAACAGGATTGCAGAAAGCAGGGTCGAGCCTGAACGCGGCAAGCCGGAGATAAAGTGGTACTGCTGCATCCCTTCACCTGATCATCAGTCCTTTATGTATGACGGAGCGTAGACTATGAATGGCCGAAGCAGTAGTAGTGTTTTGATATCAAATCGAAGCTAAATCGTCTGAAAAACAAGATTTTTGTTACTGACTTAACGCATCACGAACAAGCGCGCATTGGCGCCTCCTGCCTGCGTTTGGCCAACGCTCTGCCAGCCGGCGGGCAACGGGGCGAACTCGTCCGGCACACCGACAGTGCCGATCAACCACACGCGCCCCGTGCCTTTAGGCAAGGTGCCAAGGCTATCGAGGTAAATGTCCGGGGTCACCAACGTGCCGAAACCATAAGCACTCGGCCGGCTCGAGGCACCGCCTGATAACGGTGGCGTGTACAGCAACGGCTTGGCGTCGGTGCGGTTGTAATAGACGTAGCTGAGGTACCAAAGCATGTCGCTGGTGACGATTCGGTCACCGGCAACGAAGTGCTGGTTGACGTAATTGACCATGACGTTGAACTGGTCGTTGCTATCGACCGTGGCGTTGTTATTCAGGCCCACCAGTTCGACACCGGCAAACAACACCAGCACCGTCATGGCCAACACCCGGGCCCCTGAGTACAGGCGATCAATGGCCAGTGCGGCAATCATTGGCAGGCCGAGGGCGTAGGCAGTGAGGTAACGCTCGATGAACACCGGCGAGACAAACGACACCCCAAACACTACCAGCAACGGCACAACGGTGTAGATCACCACCAGCGCACTGCCCCGAATCACGCTGCGATCCCGCGCCAGCGCCACCCACATCAAGGCCAGCAACGCCAAAGGTAACGTGCTGAAAATCAGGGTCGGCAGGTTCTCGCCATCGTCCTGGATCAGAAACGACCAGATCATCGACGGCAACGAGCCGAACGTGACCGGTGCCTCCCATCCCACATCGCCATTGGCCTTGAGCTGATCCATGTGCTGGACCAGATCGATCAGGCTCGGCACCCAAGGCAAGTACAACAACACAATCGCCACGTTCGCCAGCCACCAGCCGGGGCGTTGAATATGCCGCAAGCGGTAACCTGGTTGCAGGCGGATCACCCCCAGATACAGCCAATGGCAAAGCACGCACAGGGCGGTGAAGTAATGGGTGTAGAACGCCGCTGTCATGAGCAGCACATACGCCACCAGATAACGCGTGCGCCGGGGGTATCGGATCCAGTAGACCAAGGCAATCGTCGCACCGATCAGCCACAGGCCCAGCAGTGAGTACATCCGCACTTCCTGGCTGTATCGCACCGCCGTAGGCAGCAGCGCCAGCAGCAAACCGGCCAGCAGCGCGGCACGCCGGGTGGCGAGCAAGTCCATCAGCCAGACGCCGAGCCACACCGTGGCGATCCCGGGCAGCGCGCTGAAACTGCGGATCGAAAATATACCGTCGCCGAACAGCTCGACCCAGCCGTGCAGCAGCATGAAATACAGCGGCGGGTGGACATCGTACGCGGCGTGCAGCCAGATCCCGCCGAGCGAAAACTGGCTCATCAGCAGGCTGGAACCTTCGTCGCCCCAGATAGCCGCCGCCGTCAGGTCGTAGAAACGCACCAGCGCGGCCAACGCGAGGATCGGCAACAGCCAATGTTCGCGCACCCACCGAAGCAAGCGCTTGACGCTCGCCCAGGCACCGGGTGTCGCTTGCGGGCCTTGGGTGCCCTCAAGTGGCAATTCTCTGTACGCCTCCATTGCTCCCCTCGGGACTGCCAGTGAAAAAGCGTGAAGCGTGTCATCACTGTAGGTCAGCGTCAGCGCCGTCGTCGATGCTGGCTTTACGACCAACGACATTCGGCAATCATCCGGATCTACTACGCTCTGGCTTGGCGTGACCCAGCCACGGAGATGAATGGAGTCGGCTGATCAGCGCGATCCGCCCGGATAACCGGGCCTTACGTGACGCTTCAGACACTAACCTGAGGGATAAGGAACTATGGAAGTATTCATGGGCACTATTCAGCCTTTCGCCTTTAACTTTGCTCCCAACGGCTGGGCCCTGTGCAACGGCCAGACGCTGGCGGTCCAGCAATACAACGCGCTATTTGCCCTGCTCGGCGTCAACTTCGGCGGCAATGGCTCCACCAACTTCATGCTACCCAACCTGCAAGGCCGAATGCCGGTGTGCATGGGCAACGGGCTGAACCTGACACCACGGGTCATTGGCGAAATCTCCGGGACCGAGAACGTCACCGCGACCATCACCAACCTGCCGAATCACACCCATGCCTTGTCCGGGCTGACGGCCACCACCACCCTGCAACTGGCCAGCCCGGCGAGCAACCCGGTCACCGCTCCAACCGCGACCAACTCGTACATCGGTGCTTCGGGCGGCGGCCCGGGCTCGGCGAGCATCTTCTCTGATGCGCAAGGCGCTGCGGCGGTACCGCTGAAGGGCGTGGCCACTGCCGTGACGGGGGAAATCTCGTCGGCCGGTAACGGTTTGCCGATGGAAACGATGAACCCATTCCTGGTGCTCAACTTCAGCATCGCCTTGAACGGGTTGTTCCCTTCTCGCAATTGAGGTCTGGCCGGGGGATACCCATCCCCCGGCTGTTTTTCGGGAGTGACGCCATGTTGCAACAGGTTCAAAGCCAACACTTTCAGACCCTGCTGGGCAAGACAGGCTCGCTGCGGCTGCCGGATGGCAGTGAGTTGTCGATCCATATCGACACGCTTGAAGAAACGCCCCATTCGCGGATGCCAAACAGCGAGCGCGTGCCGTTCAGTGTCCAGTTCAACAGCCTGGAACCCACAGCGTTTGTGGATGGGTTATGCACGCTGGAGTTACCGATGCTGGGTCAGGTGCAGGGCATTTTTGTCTCTCGTGTGCCGGCCATGGGCCGTGATCCGGACATGGGGTATTTCTATATCGCCTTCAACTGAACATACCGAAATCCCATTGTAGGAGTGAGCCTGCTCGCGATGGCGGTGGTTCATTCACATCTATGGTGACTGATACTCCGCCATCGCGAGCAGGCTCGCTCCTACAGGGGGTGGATTCAGCCTTGTGGATACCACACCAACCGCTCCGCCGCCGGGCTGCACTCTTCAACCTGAAACCCCAGCGCCAGGTAATGCTGGCGCGCATGGGGATTGTTGGCCCAGACCACCGTAGCCACCGGGCAGCGGATCTGTTGGGCGGCTTGTAGCACACCTTGCAGCACCTTGCGGCCAAAACCCTGGCCGCGGGCCTGTGGAATGAATGCCAGGTACAACACGCGAATTTCATTGGGGCCAAAATCGGTGGTCAGCGCGCCGATGGCTGTGTCGAGCTTTTCAATCACGTAATGCATCGCGTTGGGGAATCGCTCCCCCAATCCCTGTTCCTGCACCTGAAATTGCTGGGCGACCACCTGCTCCACCACCTCTCGCTCACCGTCGATCCATTGCAGATCCGGCCGCGCCGCCTGGTAAAGACTGTGCAAAAAAGGCCCATCGCTGGTCCGCGAGGGCCGAACCACCAAACCATCGGCCGCCACTGATTCGGTATTCGCCATCACCTGCTCTCCTTAGAAACCGCTTTCCCTGACACCCAGCGCCGCCATGCGGCGCCAGGCCACGCCCAACAACGACTCGCCGCGGCCCTGCAACACCACCACGCCGCGCAAGGGTTGCATCGGCGTCGACGCGGCTTCGAGGGTGCTCAACCGCGCTCCGTATTGTCCCTGCACCGGCTCAGCCCGTTGATGCGCATCCCGGCGCACGGCAATCGGCCCGTGGTGATCGGACGTCAGCGCTTCCTGATCGACATAGGCCGCGCCATTGGTGTCGATTTCGGTCAATTGCACGGCGATCGCCGGGTGCATCGGATCATCGGCAATGAACCGCCCGGTGGCCCCCGGCGCCACGCGCCACAGTTCGGCTTCGGCCAGATAGCCACGCAACCGTGCACCGTCTTCAACGACCCGCGCCAGAGGATCTTTGGTCGACAACCAGCGACCTGCCACCAGTTGCGGCAACAGATCGCGCACGGTGCCGGCGTGGGGCGCGCGCAGCAGCAGACGTTCACGCTGGGCGGCCAGTCCGCGATAGTCGGCCACCGCCTCCGCCAGGCGTTGCTCGATAATCCCGGCGTCGGCGGCGGTTTCGCTGCGACTGGCCTGACGGCGCATCTGCAACTGCTGGATCTGGATTTCACGCCGGACGATGGCCTGGCGCGAGTCCAGGTCCGGCGATTCCAGTTCGATCAGCACCTCACCCTGGACAACCACCTGACCGTCCTGCACGTTCACCGTTTTGACCCGCGCCGCGACGGGCGCGTGCAACGCACTGGCGCGTCCCGCTTCCAGCATCGTCGGCAGCTCCACCGCACTGCGCCACGGCAAAACCAGCACCAGCACCAGTCCGAGCAAGGCCAGACCGCTGAGCAACACGCGGGGAACAGAGGCTTGCTCCCGTCGGCTCCACCATTGCCGCCACTCACTCAAGATCGGCAGGAAGATGAACCAAACCAGCTCCACCAGCATCAGGAAAATCCCCAACACCTTGAAGAACAGGTGATAGACCGCCAGCGCGATCCCGAGAAACAACGCCGCACGCCACAGCCACGCGCCATAGCCCCAGATCAGCAATCGACGTTGCATCTTCGGCGACCAGGGCTCCGGCGCCGCAGCCCCATAGCCGAACAAAAACTCGCGCAACCGCCAACGACACAAGGCAAAGGCTCGCCCTTGAAGGTTGTCCACTTCCCAAAAGTCGCTGAGCAAAAAGTAACCATCAAAGCGCATGAACGGGTTGAGGTTGATCACCAGCGTGGTGATCCAGGTGGCACTGGCGAGCATGAATGCAGCGGTGCGCCCGGGACCGTCCGGCAGCAATGACCAGACCAGCAGTGCAATGCTCGCCAGCAGCAATTCCGCCAGCACACCACCGGCGCCGATCAACAGTCGCGCACGACGATCATTGACCCGCCAGGCATCACTGACGTCGGTGTAAAACATCGGCAGCAACACCATGAACGCCACGCCCATGCTCTGCACCCGACAACCCGCGCGCTTGGCCATGAAGGCGTGGCCGAACTCGTGACAGAGCTTGGCGAAAAACAGCGCCACACCGAACGCCAGAGCGCCGCCGAGACTGAACAGATGCGGGAAGGTGGCGATAAACCGCTGCCAGTCCCGCGACACCAGAAACACCCCGAGCCCCAACGTCACGGGCAACCCGTAGCGCAGCGCCCGCGGGCCGAAGCGCTCGATCCATGGCCAGGCACGATTGAGAAAAGCGTCGGGGCGCCACAGGGGAATGCGAAAAAACAGGTATTGGTGCAGCAGGATCTGCCACAGCGTCTGACGCTGGGCGGCCGCCTTCAGGCTGTAACTGGCGCGCTGTTGCGGATCGAGTGCGCTGATCAGGTCGTGGCCACGCAAAAAGCCCAGCAACTGCTCAAGCTCCGCGCCATCGAGTGGCAACCCGGGCTCGCGGTTGGCGGCGCGTAACACCTGCTCGGGATCCCCCAACGACCAATGACGCAGCAACCGCATCGCGGCGGCACCGAGTTTGAAATAGCGCCCGCGCACTGGGTCGGCGAGGGTCCAGCGCGGCGAGCCATCGAGGGCCGGAGTCGCCACGGACAATTGCAAGTCGGCCCGCAGGCTCGGCAGGCTCATCTAAAGCCCCACACTCTGGCGCAACCCGGCCAGAGGTCGACGCAGCAGGTACAACGCCAACGGAGCACGGTCGCCGAAAATTTTAGCGGTGCCGCGCAGGCCGATGCGCGGCGGTGCGCCCTCGAAATTCGCATCCAGGCGATAAGCCAGTTGTCCGGCAGCGGTGGGTTGCGCCTCATAAGCCGAGCGTTCGAGTTTCGCCAAGTGCCGCTGCAACGGATCGCTGTCGAGAAACAGCGCGACTTGCGCGCCGGGCTCAAGGGATATCGCGTCGCCCACCGCCAGTTCGATGCGCAACTCGGCCTGGGTCGGGTCAGCAATTTCCATCAGCCGCTCGCCGGTCTGCACCGGCTTGCCGGTCCAGCGTTCCGCATCGGCGAACACCGCGATACCGCCGCGCTCGGCGCGGACTTCACTGCGTTTGAGCAATTCGCGGGCGTAATCCCGTTCGGCGCGTTTTTGCTCGACTCGCGCAGCCAGCAGATCGATCTTCGAGCTGGACTCGGCATCGGCGAACGAGCGTTGGGAATTGGCCTTCAGTTCAGCTTCGGCCACCCCCAAGGCGCGTTCGGCCACATCGGCCTGGGCCTTGAGCGTGGTGCTTTCGAAGCGCAGCAACAGGTCGCCGGCTTTGACCGTCTGATTGGGTTTGACCAGGAATTCGGCAATCACGCCGTCCAAGGGCGCAGCCACCACGCGGCCGCCCAATGGAACCACTTCTGCCGGCGCCAGCACCGATTGGCGCACAGGGATCAGCAACCCGAGCAACAGCACGGCGACCAGTGCCACCCGACGTTTTCGGGTCCAGCGCAGCCGCCACGGTTTGCGCGGTTGCAGCGCCAACCAGGCATGGCTGTAAGTGTCGCCCAGTTGCGACAGCAGCACTTGCTCGGAAGGGTTCCACGGCAGGTCCCGCGCCAGCCACAGCCCACCGAATACCTCGCCCTGGTGATCGATCAGCGGCAGCCAAAACACCTGAGCCGCCGAAAGACTTTGCCAATCGGCCTGAATCGATTCGCTGAGGACATTCGCCGGTATCACCCTTGCCTGCTTCAGCACACCGGCCTTGAACAACTGCGCCACGGCCTGCTCGACGAACGCCACGAATGGCGCATTCGGGTCGACGGCACTGACACCCGTCACCGCCTGCACCTTGCCGGCAATCAATAGCGCCGCATGACGAAAACCAAACAGCGCCTGCCCGTCATTGACCAGGCTGTAGGCCAGTTGCGCAGGCGTGCGTGCAGCGCGGGTCAGGCGTTCGAGATCAAGAAACCTGGCGAAGACCTGTTCGGCACCGCTCGCAGCGGGCGCGTTCATTTAAGCTCCGCGAAACGCGCCGTACCGCTCATGCCGGCCAGCAAACCGTTGGCATTGGGCAGTGTTGCAACCAGCAACAAGGTCTGGCTGCCTTCATCAATTCGAGCGCCGAGGCGTTTGACTGTGGCATCCAGCGCTTGACCGGTTTCATCGGGGACAAAGCTGAAGGTCTGACCGGGCTTGAGCCGGGCCATCCAGCGTGACGGCACCAGCAGATGGATCTCCAGCGTTCGATTGTCTACCACATCCAGCAACGGTGCACCGGCCGCCACGCTTTCATAGCGTTTGACCTTGCGCTCGACGACCTGGCCATCGAACGGCGCCAGCACGCTGCAGCGTTTCACCTGAACCTGATAAACCTGAGACTGCGCCTGCGTCTCGCTGACTTTGGCTTGGGCCCGCGCCACTTCAAAACGCCCGACCGAATTCAACGCCGCCAGCTGTTTGTTGTGGGACAGCTCTTCACCCGCACCACGGTTGGCAGCCTGCGCCGCATTGAGCTGGGCCTGATAAGCGGAACAATCGAAACGCGCCAGCGTATCGCCCTTCTTGAACGACTCGCCCTCACTGAACGGCAGCTCGACAATGCGCCCGGACAACTCACTGGCGAGCACCGCCTGATCCCGAGCACGCAACACGCCCCGGGCCTCGCTGCTGGTTGTCGCATTGCTGCCAGCGGTGCTGTTTTCCAACAACGGATCGTCTGGCGCGGGCGTTTGCGCGTGGACTGCGCAGGACACAACGGTCAATCCAATAACCCAAACACAAAAACGCCGCATAACCGTATCTCCCTGACGGATGAGCGGAGTCTATGACAGGGTGGGTGGGCGTCAAGTGGATAGATGTCCTTGGATAGAAATGTGCTGTTTCAAAATTGCCTGATTTCTCAGCACGAAAACGTGGGCTTTCCTTCAGTAGCTATCGGTAATAAATCCCACATCAGATTGGGAACGTACTTTCAATCGATACGGAGAGCAGCGATCGACACTTCAAACCTTTATCGAAATGCAGCACCTCAACACTCTTCCTGTAGCAATTACTAATAACTCAGGCCGATAACGCCTTGACCATCACCAAGGTCGGCGATCAAAACTGACTCGCCGGCGCTGGAAATCCTTCAATCGAGTCAAATGTTGATCAGCCAGTGGGTTGACGTATATGACACACCCGACTTAGGATTCCCCAACTGAACCCCGTACGCAGAGATTAAATTCACTGGCCGTTGGGGTGAAGAAACCGGCTTCGGCCGGTTTTTTCGTTTCAGAGGATTGAGTTTGTGCGAACCGCGTTTTTTGTCGATGGCTACAACGTGTTCTATGGATTACTCGCGGGCACGCCATACAAATGGCTCAATCTGAAAAGTTTGCTGGGCCATGTCGCTTACATCGAGAATCCCCAAAGCTCATTAATCTCGGTTGATTACTTCACCTCATCCGTCAAGCCAGAGCTTTCAACTCGCGGCCGAGCCTCCAAAGAAGCTCAAGACACCTATTTGCGTGCATTAAAAGCAACCAACGTTGCCGTTCACTACGGTCGCCATAAGCTTGAGCCCGCGAAAGCACCTCGCTTCATTGACAGAAAAACTGGCGCCTCTCGCCAAGACAAAGTCGACATCTGGAAGCTTGAAGAGAAAGAGACAGATGTCCACATTGCGATCAGCATGTATCGCACAGCCGCAAGACAGACCAAGTTCCATGCTAATAAACAAATCGAACAGCTAGTCCTGGTATCCAGTGACACAGACATGACTCCAGCCCTGAAAGCAATTCGAGAAGATTTTCCTGACATGAAAGTCGGGGTCATTCTTCCTCACCGTGCCGAGTTAAACCGCCCATCACCAGGTTCTTTGAAGGAGCACTCTCACTGGATGCGGCGTGTCGTCACCTCTGAAGAGTTGCAGGTACACCAATTTCAGACACGGGTACCGACCCATAAGGCTCCCGCCATCAAACCGGATTACTGGTAACGACACTAGCCAACGGATACACCGACTCCCATCCCCCACCCAACGCCTTATACAAACCCACCATCGCCAGCGACACCCCGGTCGAGCTCTCGACAAACTGCTCCTGTGTCGCCAACAAGGCGCCTTGCACTGTCAGTACGTTAACGAAATCCACCACCCCTTCCACATATTGCTGCTGCGCGGTGCGCAGGGCGATCCGGTTTTGGCGGACGGCTTCGGCGAGGCTGTCGCGGCGTAGTTGGCTGGCGTTGTAGGCGCTCAGTTGATCGTCGATTTCATGCCAGGCGCGCAGGACGGTTTGCTGGTAGGCGATGGCGGCTTCCTGTTGCTGGGCCTCGCGTAAGTTCAGGACCCCGCGCAGGCGGCCGCCATCGAACAGCGGCAGGCTGAATTGCGGGCCGATGCCGAACAAGCGCGAGCCCCAAGAGCCGAAATCGCTCAGTTGCATGGCTTGCGAACCGATGTTGCCCGACAGGGTAATCCGCGGATAGAAGTCCCCCTTGGCCACGCCGATGCTCGCAGTAGCGGCGTGCAGTCGGGCTTCGGCCTGACGAATATCCGGGCGGCGTTCAGCCAATTGCGACGGCAGGCCAATGGCGACCTGGCGCGGTGTCGAAGGCACGGGGGCGTCTGTGGATAACTCGGCCTGGAGCGCTTGAGGCGGTTCGCCCATCAACAAGCTCAGGGCGTTGATCAGTTGTGACTGGCGCTGTTCCAGCGCGGGCAGACGCGACTCGATGGCGGCGACTTGGGCAGCCGCTTCGGCGACATCAAGGTCAGTGGCAACGCCGTCGGCCAGACGCAGTTGCGAGAGTTTCAGGCTGTGCCGGGCGACCTCGAGGTTTTGCTCGGTAACGGCCCGCGTGCTCTGTACGCCGCGCAGTTGAATATAGTCCTGAGCGGTTTCGGCGAGCACCGACAGCAGCACCCCACGGCGATCGTTTTCCGCGACTTCCAGGGTCGCATCGGCGGCTTCGGTTTCGCGGCGCACACGGCCCCAGAAATCCAGTTCCCAGGAGGCGGAGAAACCTGCGTCCCAGAGGTTGAACGCCGAATCACCGTTGTTGCCTGATGGGTCGTTCAGACCTTCTCCGCTGTTGCGTTTGCGCCCGTAGCTGCCGGTGGCGGCGGTATTCGGATAACGGTCGGCCGTGATGACCTGACGCGCCGCACGGCTTTGCTGCAAGCGGCTGCTGGCGATTTTCAGATCGAGGTTATCGGTCAAGGCGCGCTGGGTCAGGGCCGAGAGTTTTGGGTCGTTGAAGACGTCCCACCAGCGTTCGTTCATGTCGGTGGATACCGCTTCGCTGGCGGCGGCTTTTGATGGTTTTGACCATTCAGTGATTTTTTGGGGTTGAGGCTTCTGGAAGTCGGGGCCGACGGTGCAGGCGGAAAGGCTCATGACCAGCGAGGCGCACAGGGTGAGTTGAGGCCAGTGGCCAACGCAGATCTTCATCGCTGAACCACCTCGGACGCAGTCGCCTCACTGGCCGTATCAATCCTCGCCTCCACCGACATCCCCACCCGCAACCGCTCGGCCAATGCCTGCCCCGGATCCAGAATGATCTTCACCGGAATTCGCTGCACCACCTTGGTGAAGTTGCCGGTGGCATTGTCCGGTTTGATCGACGCAAACGTCACACCGGTCGCCGGCGCGATGCTCTCGACGCGCCCCGTCAGGACCTCGCCTCCGAGGCTGTCGACACGCACTTGCACATCCTGCCCAGGCTTCACGTCGGTCAGTTGGGTTTCCTGGAAATTGGCGACCACGTAAGCCTGTGCCAGCGGCACCACCGCCAGAATCTTGCTGCCCGGCGTTACGTAAGCGCCGACCCGCACAGCCCGCTCGCCCACCATGCCGTCCTGAGGGGCAACGATGCGCGTGTAAGACAACTCGTAGCTGGCCATTTCCAGCGCCGCTTGCGCCCGCTTCAATCCACCGTCGGCCGCGTCGCGCTGCGCGGTGAGGATCTCCACTTGCTTGCGTTCCGCCGCCAGCACCGCCGTGACATTGGCCAACCGCGCGGAGGCCTGATCGATGCGCGTGCGCGCTTGCTGAGCATTCTGCACAGTGCCGGCACCGACCCCGGCGAGGTGGTTGTAGCGGTTCAGTTCATGCTCGGCGAAGGCCATTTCAGCCTTGGCCGACACCACCGTGGCCTGGGCCTGAGCGATCACCGACGTCTGGCGTTCAAGGGTCGCCTTAGCATTTTGCAGTTGCGCCCTGGCCACCAGCGTTTCGGCATCGGCGGCTTGGGCGGCGGCACGCAGGTCGCGGTCATCGATCAACGCCAGCAACTGCCCGGCCTTGACCTGCTGGTTGTCTTCCACCAGCACTTCCTTGATGAAACCCGCCACGCGAGGCACCACCAAAGTGAAGTCCGCCGAGACGAAGGCATCATTGGTGTTCTGCTGGCTGCGCTTACCGAAAACGCCTGGCGCCAGCAGGTAAATCAGCACGCCGACCGCCACCACTGCGGCGACGCCGACAGCCACTTTTTGCTTTGTTTGAGTCGTCATAAAAACCTTCTGTTTCAGTGAAGCATTCATGTCGGTGCACGCGGTGGATAAATCCGCGTCGGCAGCCAGAAAATCAGCAAGATCAACGTCAGCGCGACGCCGGCCATGCACAGATAAAGATCCGATGCCGTCAGCACCACAGCCTGCTCATGCAGCCGATGGGCAAGGCCGGCGCCGTCGCTGTTGGTCAGAGGGGAGTTGCCGAGGTTGTCCACCAGCATGGTCGAATGGAAATGCAGCCGCGACGTGGTCAACGCCTCGATCACCCCGGTGGCGATCACCGCCGCCAAGCCTTTCACGGTGTTGAACCAGGCCGAGGCATACGGGCCTTCCATCGGCGTGATGCTGCCGGTCGAGAGCATCAGCAAAGGCAGCACCGCCATGGGTTGACCGAAAATTTGCAGCCATTGCAATGCGTAGAAATCGTCGCGAATCCACACCGAGGTCAGCTGCGAACCGCCGATGCATGACAGCGCCAACATGCTCAAGCCGAGCCCCAGCACCCAGCGGCAATCGACCCAACGCAGGTTGCACAGCGCCGCCACCAACGGCAGCGCGATCAACTGCGGCAGGGCCGCCAGCAGCATGATCGGCGCGGTCTGAACCGGGCGATAACCCTGAACCTGCGCCAGGTAGCTGGACGGAATAATGATCACTGCCAGCAACACGACCAACACACCGGCCAGGGCCAGCAAGGCGAAGGACAGGTTGCGGATGCCGAGCATCTGCATATTGAAAAACGGAATCGGCTGCGACCATTCATTGATCAAAAACAGTACCAACAGCAGCAACCCACCGCCGAGCAATCCACAGATCAGGCTCGACTCGAACCAGTCCAGCCGATTGCCTTGAAGGATGCCGATCACCAACATGCAGATCGCCGGAAAACCCAGCAGCAAGCCGCGCCAGTTGAATTGCTTGAAGCGCTCCAGACGCAGCGGATCCTGCGGCAAACCATAGGCCACCGCCGCCATGGCGATCAGGCACGGCGCGATGATTTGCCAGAAGGTCCATTGCCAGCCGACGTACTCGGTCCACAAACCGGCCAAAGGCGTGCCGAGCCCTGGACCGAAGGTGGCCGTCAAGGCATAACCCGCCAAGCCATAAACTTTCACATTGGCCGGTAAAAAACGCAGCGCAACGGTCATCAGCATGGGCGGAAGCGCGCCGCCGGCCAGACCTTGCAACGTACGCATCAGCAGCAGGCTTTCGTAGGTCGGAGCGAACGGGCACAACACGCCCAGCAGGGTGAAGGCGCTGATGGCGCAGAGGGTGAAGCGCCGCAGCGAGAACGTCACCGCGCACCAGGGCGCGAAGGCCATGGCGGCAACCGAGGTCGCCGTGTAACTGGCAACCAGCCAGGTGCCCTCGTCGTAGCCGATCGCCATTGCGCCGCGAATGTCAGCCAGCGCGACCTTGGTCACCATCTCATTGAGACCCGACACCAATACCGCCAGCAATACGCCCACCAGACCGATGATGATCCGCGGGCCGAAAACAGGGGGCGTAACGGCGGCTGGACTGGCCGTGGCGAGAGATGCCGTGACCGAGGGGGACGTCATTTGCTGCAGGCTCCGGGTTTGAATAACGGAGTATTTTAAGAAGTGAGGGGCCTGACGAAAATTGACTTATGGGCAGGTTATAAGTGCGCCAGACGCAGCAATGTGAAACCCCCTGCAGGAGCGAGCCTGCTCGCGATAGCGGTGGTTCAGTCAACCTCTATGTTGAATGTGATGGCCCTATCGCGAGCAGGCTCGCTCCTGCAGGGGACAGTGTTCAATTTCAGGTGGGTTGTGCGGCCAGCCAGGTTTCCTCACAGCACGCCTTGAGTGTTTCACGCAGCCAGCGATGCGCCGGATCCTTGTCGAAACGCGGGTGCCAGGCCTGGGTCAGCATCAGCGTGGGCAAGGGAACCGGCAGGGTAAACGAGCGCAGCTTCAAGCCCAGGCGCCGCACACTCAAGAGCGCTTCCTTGGGCACCGGTAAAATCAGGTTGGAATCCGGCAGCGCAAACATCGCCGCATGGAAACTCGGCGCAATCACCGCCACTCGTCGCTCCAGCCCAAGGGCATTGAGTGCTGTATCGATCGGCCCGCGAGCAATGCCGCGACGGGACATGCTGATGTGAGAGAAACCGGCGAAGCGCTCGGCCGTGATCTCTTCGTCGAACAGTGGATGGTCCTCGCGAACCAGGCCGACGAAATGAGTGGAAAACAGATTCTGCACCTTCACTTCCGGGGTCAGCGGCCGGGTGTTACTGATGCTCAGGTCGATGCGCCCTTCGCGCAGCGCTTCATCATCGCCATCGCCCTCGGGGACGTAGCGCAGCTCGCAATGCGGCGCCTGGCGGTCGAGGGTGTCAAACAGCTTGCCGCCGTAGACACCGACGAAGAAGTCATTGGCCCGGATGTTGAACCGACGACGCAACGAACCCAAGTCCACCGCATCAGCCGAGCGAAAGAGCAATGCGGCCTGCTCGACGACGTCGCGCACTTGCTCGCGGAGCTCCAACGCCTTGGGCGTCGGCACCAGACCACGACCGGCGCGCACCAGAATCGGATCGCCGATGGCCTCGCGGATTCGCGTGAGTGTTCGGCTCATGGCCGCCGGGCTGAGGTTCATCCGCCGCGCGGCACCCACCACACTGCCTTCATCGAGCAAGGCGTCTAGGGCGACCAGAAGGTTCATGTCCGGGAGTTGCATGCTGAGCACTCGTGTCTGGGCTGGATTGATTCAGACGCAATGCTAGCAAACATCCCCAATTATTGTGTTGGCTGGACCGGCCTCATCGCGAGCAGGCTCACTCCTGCAGGAGATCTTCAGTGGACGCAAATTTTGTATTCAACACAAAACCCTGTGGGTGTGAGCCTGCTCGCGATGAGGCCAGCTCAGACACTGCAAAACTCAGCGCTGCGTCCCCCAGCGTTTAACAGTCACGCGCTCCAGCGTGTCAAACACCAGGCTCTTCACCAAGAATTGAAATTTGAATACCGTTAATGAATAACGATATGGCTTTTGACTTGCGGCGTTTTTGAGACCGCCTTCGCGGGCAAGCCTCGCTCCTACATGGGATAGCGCGTTCACAAATCCCTGTAGGAGCGAGGCTTGCCCGCGAAGAGGCCATCAGCCCCAACCGAGAACTACCGCTCGTGCAGCGCTTCGGCGCGGGCCCGGATAATCGGCTTGAGCAAATAGCTGAGAACTGTCTTCTTGCCAGTAATGATATCCACCGAAGCCACCATCCCCGGGATGATCAGCAACGGCTTTTCATCTGTCCCCAGGTGACTGCGATCCGTGCGCAGTTTGATGATGTAGTACGTCGTCTTCTTGTCTTCATCGGTGATGGTGTCGGCACCGATCTGCTCAAGCCTGGCCTTCAGCCCACCGTAAATGGTGTAGTCATACGCCGTGAACTTCACCGTCGCTTCCTGGCCCGGGTGCAGGAACGCAATGTCCTGCGGGCGAATCTTCGCTTCCACCAGCAAGGTGTCGTCCAGCGGTACGATTTCCACCAGATCGCTGCCCGGCTGGATCACGCCGCCAATGGTGTTTACCAGCAACTTGTTGACGATGCCGCGCACCGGCGAAGTGACCAGCGTCCGGCTGACCCGGTCTTCCAGTGCCTTGCCGGTGGCCTGGGCCTTGTTCAGGTCGGTGCGGGCCTCGTTGAGTTGGGTCAGGGCTTCGCTGCGGAACTTGCCGCGCGTCTCGTCGATCTTGCGCTGCACTTCCTTGATTGCCGATTCGGCGCGCGGGATTGCGAGCGTTGTGGCGTCCAGTTGCCCACGGGTTTCGACCTCAGCCCGCTTGAGCCGTAAAACCTCGACCGGCGACACCGCGCCCTGAGCCACCAGCGGCTCGGACATGTTGATTTCCTGGCGCTGCAATGACAATCCATTGCGGTATTGCGCCTGCTTGGAGGTGAATTCGCGCAGCTCTTGCTGGCGCTGGATCAACTGCTCCTGCAAACCACCGATCTCATCGTGCAGTTGCTGACGACGACTGATGTACAGCGACTCTTCGCTGGCGGCCTGACCGGGAACAGCCTTGAGCACATCGGCGGGGAAGTTCAGCGGGCGGTCATCGACCTCGGCGCTCAAGCGCTCCACGCGCAGCAGCATCGACAGCCGATCGGCTTCGGTCTCGCCCACGTTGGAGGCAAACCGCGTGTCGTCCAGACGAATCAGCGGCGCACCGGCATCGACAATCTGCCCTTCGGTGACGAATAACTCGGAGACGATACCGCCCTCAAGGTTCTGGATTTTCTGGATCTTCGACGACGGAATCGCCTTGCCGTCGCCCTTGGTGACTTCGTCGATCACCGCGTAATTGGCCCAGAGCATCAGGAATATGAAAAAGCCGATGATCGCCCAGATCGTCAGCCGCACCACACGCGGGGCGTCTTCGATAAGGGCTTTATTGACCTCGGGAAGTGGCTGGCCATGCAGCGACTCGGAGCCTTTGAAGTAACGGCGGATCGAATCCTTGAAACCCGACTTAAGCAACACTGATCTGCCCCTTCTTCAACGCTTCCATCACGGCGGCTTTCGGGCCATCGGCGAGTATTTGTCCGCGGTCGATGACGATCAGGCGATCCACCAGCGACAACAATGAAGCCCGGTGCGTCACGAGCACCACGGTCTTGTTTTCAACCACCGCCGCGAGGCGTTGCTTGAGGCGTTCTTCGCCAGTGTTGTCCATGGCGCTGGTCGGTTCGTCGAGCAGCAGGATCGGCGGGTTGAGCAGCAGCGCACGGGCCAGGGCCACGTTCTGGCGCTGACCGCCGGACAGGTTCTGCCCGCGTTCGCCGACTTGCAGCTCATAGCCTTGCGGGTGCAGGCGGGCAAACTCATGCACGCCGGCCAGCTCGGCGGCTTGCAGGACCATTTCGTCTTCTACATAGCCCGCGCCCGAGACCAGGTTGTCGCGCAGGGTGCCGGCCAGCAGCTGGATGTCCTGCGCGACGTAGCCGATGTTGTGGCGCAATTCGCTGACGTCGATCTGACGAATGTCGACACCGTCCACCAACAGCGCGCCGTCGTCCGGCTGATAGAGCCCCACCAGCAGTTTGGCCAAGGAGCTTTTGCCCGAGCCGCTACGACCGATGATGCCGATCTTCTCGCCCGGCTTGATGATCAGGTTGATGTTTTTCAGCGCCGCGTTCTGTTGATTCGGGTAGGTGAAGTTCATCTGCCGGCATTCGATGGCGCCTTGCAGTACCTTGCGGCTCAGCGGGCGCTCTTCGAAGTTGCGTTCTTGCGGCAACTCCATCATCTGGTCCACCGAGACCATGGTCACCCGCGCTTGCTGGTAGCGTGTCAGCAGGCCGGACAACGAAGCCAGCGGGCTGAGCGCGCGGCCACTGAGCATGTAGCAGGCAATCAGACCGCCCATGCTCAAATTGCCGGCAATGATCTGGTACACGCCGAAGACGATCATGATCACCCCGGCCAATTGCTGGATCAGCAAGGTGATGTTCATCGCCAGGCCGGAGAGCATTTTCACCCGAAGTTCGAGGCGGCTGAGCGTGCCGATGGTCTGTTCCCACTGATACTGGCGTTCGCTTTCGGCGTTGTTGACCTTCACCGCATCGAGGCCGGCGAGGGTTTCGATCAGGCTCGACTGACGCTCGGCGCCCAAGGCCATGGTTCGTTCCATGGTCGCCACCAGCGGCTTTTGCAGCGCATAGCCGATCAGCAGGGCAATCGGGAATGCCAGCACCGGAATCCACACCAGGTGCCCGCCGAGAATGGCGATGACCATGAAGATCAGCAGCGTAAACGGTAGATCGATGAGGCTGGTCAGGGTCAGCGAGGCGAGGAAGTCGCGCAGGCTCTGAAACTCATGGATGTTCTGCGCGAAGCTACCGACCCGGGCCGGGCGGTACTTCATGGCCATGCCGACAATGCGTTCGAACAACGTCGCCGAAATGATCAGGTCAGTTTTCTTCCCGGCCAGGTCCAGGCACAGGCTGCGCAGGCTCTTGAGGATCAGGTCGAACAGATACGCCCCGGTGATGCCGATGGCCAGCACCCACAGCGTCGATTCCGCCTGGTTCGGCACCACGCGGTCGTAGACATTCATCACAAACAGCGGCGCGGCCATGGCGATGATGTTGATCAGGAAACTGGCGGCGATGGCGTCGGCGTACAGCCAGCGCGAACGCTTGAGGGTGTCGCGGAACCACGAGCGCGCGCGCGGGATCAGCGTGCCGTGATTGACGTCGAATTTGTGCTGGGGTTGGGCGAAGAACACTTTGCCGATGTAGTCGTCGGCCAGCAGTTCGCGGCTGACGAGGCTTTCGCCACCGTCGCTTTCGCTGATCAGCAGGCGGGCCTGGTCTTCACCGTGCCAGCCGAGCAGGACGGCGCTGCGGCCATCCTTGAGCAGCAGCAGCGCCGGCATCGCAATCGCCGGAATCTGCTCCAGCTTGCGCACCAGCACCCGCCCTTGCAGACCGGCGCGAGCGGCGGCGCGGGGCAACAACTCAACGCTCAGACGCTGCTTGGGCAACGGCAGGCCGGTGGTCAGCATCGCGGCGCTGGCCGGTTTCTGATGCAGGGTGCAAAGGGCTAGCAGACCATCCAGTAACGGATCGTCGTGCAGCGCGCGTGGATCATGAATGAGTTGAACTCGACTGACTTCTGATTCCACGCTCGGCACTCTTGGCTAACAGTAAAAAGGGAAGACTCAATTCATCCCGGGTAGCTGGACCCTGGGCTTCACGTCGTTCTGCACAACGGATGCCAACGGTGCGACCACTCCCTGGCTCTTGAGCAACTCGCCCATGGTCGCCTTGATTCGGTATTGAGTAAATAACTGAATGTTCTTGATCTCGGCCAGGCGACGGGAAGCGGTGAACAGTTCGTTTTCACTGTCGAGCAGGTCGAGCAGGGTGCGCTCGCCCAGGCTGAACTGCTTCTGGTACGCGGTGCGTACGCTGGTGCTGTGATCGACATATTGCTGGGCGATCGGCACCTGGGCGTTGGCGTTGTTCAAGGCATTCCAGGCCAGGCCCAGTTCTTCATTCAATACGCGCAGGGCGTTGTTGCGGATATCCAGGGCCTGGTTGGACAGGTAGGACTTGGATTCCAGATCCGCCTTGTTACTGCCGCCGGCATACAGATTGAAGCGCATGCGCAACATCGCCTGCCATTCGTTGCTGTGACCATTCTGACCGTCGAGATCGTTGTCGGCGGAGCGACCCAGTTCGGCATCGAAGCGCGGGTAAAAGGACGATTTGGCGGCATCGTACTGTTTCTCGGCCGCAGCGATGTCGGACTCGGCCGAACGCAGGATCGGGCTGTTTTCCAGCATCTGCGCCCGGGCTTCATTCAGGTTGGCCGGCAACAGCGCGAGGAAATCGGCAGGACGCTCCAGTTGATCCGGCATCTGGCCCACGGCACTGAGGAAGTTGGTCTCGGCGTCCGCCAGGTTGGTCTGTTCGGTGATCAGGTTGTTGCGGGCCTGGGCCATACGCGCTTCGGCCTGGTCGAGGTCGGCACCGCTGCCGACGCCGCGCTGGGTGCGCAACTTGATCTGGTCAAAAATACGTTCGTGGCTCTTCAGGTTGTCTGTGGCCAGGCGCACGAACTCGCGGCGGGTCAGTACATCCAGATAAACCTGAGCCACGGTCAGCGCGGTACGTTCGGACGTGCCCAACAAGGAATAAGCACGGGAATTAACGGTGGCTTGTTGACGCCCCACTTCACTGGACGTCGCAAAACCGTCAAAAACCATTTGCGACAGACGCAAACTTGACTCGCTGCGGTTCAGGGTTTCCCAGTGATTGTCACTGCCGGCCGCGCGGGTGGTGACGCTGTCAGTGCCTTCGCGACCATAACCGCCCAGCAGATCGACCCGGGGAAGGTATCCACCTTTTGCCGCCTTTAACTGATAATCCGCGGCCAATCGACTATTAACACCTGCCTGGATTTCCGGATGGACATCCAACGCCTGTTGCATGGCCTCCGGAAGTGACTGCGCCTGAACAAAACTGGCGGCTAGAGCGAAGGGTAGAGCCTTGAACAGGTGCAAACGCATGTTGGAATTTCCCGGAATTACTTGTCTTGAATCACTGCAGAACGTACCGCTGCATCGGATGATGACCATCGGAATGACCGTGTGTCGGAAAGTTTGAATTTGGAACTGAATCGCACTCTGCGGGGCGGGTAGTTACCTAAATATCAATGTGACATTACTGGGACGAGTGTTTAGGATGACAGCACTAAGGTCAATAGTTTGGCATATAGTTTATAGCGAAAAAGTATAGCCAATTTGTTGACGGCTAACCGCGTCAAAGTTGTGCCTCGAATACCTTGAAAGTACGTCCAGACTGAGTTGGCGAAAGCGCCATCAGGTCCATGGAAGTCAACTGAACGTGACACCCGGAGAGTCTTCAATGAGCAGTGTTGTTGCCATCGTCAAAAGCATTGTCGGTCAGGTTTTCGCGGTGTCCCCAGAGGGCATTCGCCGAGTACTCGTTGAAGGCGACCGATTGTTTGTCGGCGATCAGGTAGACACGGGCGCGGCGGGCGCCGTTACGCTGGAACTGGCTGACGGCCGCACCCTGGACCTGGGCCGCGACACTCAGTGGAGCGCCAGCGACCCGGATTCCAGCACTGACCTGTCAGAAGCCACTGCACAAGCCGCGCCATCGGTTGAAGAACTGCAACAAGCCATCGTTGCCGGTGCCGACCCGACCACTGAACTCGAAGCCACCGCAGCCGGCCCTACCGCTGCGGGCACGGGCGGTGCGGCGGGTGGCGGTCACAGCTTCGTGATGCTGGATGCAACCGCTGGCCGGGTAGACCCGACCATTGGTTTCCCGACCGCGGGCCTCAGCACTGCGGCGCAGGCGGCACAACTCACCACCGGTGGCCAGACGGCTGACACTAGCGCCAACGTACAGCGCGAATCGACCTTGAGCCTGAGCGCCACGCCGAGCATCACCGAGGCCGGTGGCGTACTGGTTTACACCGCGACCCTGACCCAGGCGCCGCTGACCGACCTGACCATCACCCTGTCCAATGGCTCCGTGATCGTGATTCAGGCCGGCCAGTTGACCGGTACCGTCAACGTCCCGCTCGCGCCGAACGACACTGTTTATAACGACTCGACCCAGATCAGCGTGACCGTCACCGGCACCACGGGTGGCAACGGCATCACCGTCACCCCGCCGACGACACCGGCCGTGACCCAGGTCACCGACACCGTCGACACCACAACGGTCACCTTGACCGCTGGCGCCAGCGTCACCGAAGGCGGCCAGATCACTTACACCGCGACATTGACCAACCCGGCGCAGACACCGGTCACCATCACCCTGTCCAACGGGTCGACGATCACCATCGATGCGGGTAAAACCACTGGCACCGTCGACGTGTCGACTCCAGCCAACGACGTCTACAACAACGGCAGCACGGTCACCACCACGATTACCGGCGCCACCGGCGGCAATTTTGAGAACCTGGTGCCAAACCCGGCTCCGGCCGTGACCACCATTACCGACTCGCCGGACACCACCACCCTCACACTGACGGCGGGTTCGACGGTCACCGAAGGCGGCCAGATCACCTACACCGCCACACTGAACAACCCGGCTCAAACGCCGGTGACTGTCACCCTGTCCAACGGCTCGACCATCACCATCGAAGCCGGCAAAACCACCGGCACCGTGAACGTCGACACTGCGGCCAATGACGTTTATCAGAACGGCAGCACCGTCAGCGCCACGATCACTGGCGCTACCGGCGGCAACTTCGAAAACCTGGTGCCGAGTACTACACCTGCGGTCACCACCGTTACCGACTCGGTCGACAACACCGGCCTGAGCCTCACCGCCACCGGCACCGTGGTCGAAGGCGGCCAGATCACTTACACCGCAACCCTGACCAACCCGGCCGGCACGCCGATGACTGTGACCTTGAGCAATGGCTCGGTCATCTCCATCGAAGCGGGCAAGACCACCGGCAGCGTGACCGTCGATACCGCGGACAATGACGTTTACAACAACGGCAGCACCGTCAGCACCACCATCACCGGGACCACCGGCGGCAATTTCGAACAACTGACTCCGAGCACCACGCCAGCGGTCACCACCATTACTGACTCGGTCGACAACACCGGCCTGAGCCTCACCGCCACCGGCACCGTGGTCGAAGGCGGCCAGATCACTTACACCGCGACCCTGACCAACCCGGCCGGCACGCCGATGACCGTGACCTTGAGCAATGGCTCGGTCATCACCATCGAAGCGGGCAAGACCACCGGCAGCGTGACCGTCGATACCGCGGACAATGACGTTTACAACAACGGCAGCACCGTCAGCACCACCATCACCGGGACCACCGGCGGCAATTTCGAGCAACTGACTCCGAGCACCGAGCCGGCGCTGACCGCCATTACCGACTCGAAGGACGACACCGGCCTGAGCCTGTCGGCGTCCACCGAAGTGGCTGAGGGTGGTCAGATTCTGTACACCGCGACCCTGACCAATGCGGCTGGCACGCCGGTCACCGTCACCCTTTCGAACGGCGCGGTGATCACCATCGCGGCGGGTGCCACCACTGGCAGCGTGAGCGTCCCGGCGCCTGCAGATGACGTTTACAAAGACGCCGGTAAAGTCGAAGCGACCATCAAGGACGCCACTGGCGGCAACTTCGAAAACCTGGTGCCGAGCACTGTTCCGGCAGTCACTGACATTACCGATACCCTCGATACCTCGACCGTCAGCCTGACCGCGACTTCGTCCGTGGCTGAAGGCGGCACCGTGGTTTACACCGCATCCGTCACCGCGCCAGTGACCGGCTCGCCAGTTGTCGTGAACTTGTCCAACGGCCAGACCATCACCATCCCGGTTGGCGCAAGTTCGGGTAGCGTGAATTTTGTTGCACCAAACGATGCCTTGGCGGGCGGCAGCTCGCTGAGCGTCAAGATTGATGATGCCAAGGGCGGCAATTACGAGAAGCTGGACGTCGACGGCAAGTCGGCTGACACCTCGGTCACCGACTCGGCGGACACCACCACTCTGAGCCTGACAGCAACCGATTCGGTCGCTGAAGGCGGTTCGATCGTCTACACCGCGAACCTGACCAACGCGGCCGGCACGCCGGTCACCGTCACCCTTTCGAACGGCGCGGTGATCACCATTGCAGCCGGCGCCACCAGCGGCTCCGTGACCGTCAAGGCGCCAGCCGATGACGTTTACAAAGACGCGGGCAAAGTCGAAGCAACCATCAAGGACGCTACTGGCGGTAACTTCGAAAACCTGGTCAAGGACCCGGCCGCAGCGGTGACCAGCGTCACCGACACCGTCGATACCTCGACCGTCAGCCTCACTGCGACTTCGTCCGTGGCCGAAGGCGGCACCGTGGTGTACACCGCGTCCGTGACTGCGCCAGTGACCGGCTCGCCAGTTGTCGTGAGCTTGTCCAACGGCCAGACCATCACCATCCCGGTTGGCGCAAGTTCGGGTAGCGTGAATTTTGTTGCACCAAACGATGCCCTGGCGGGCGGCAACTCGCTGAGCGTCAAAATCGACGACGCCAAGGGCGGTAACTACGAGAAGCTCAACGTCGATGGCAAGTCGGCCGACACCTCGGTCACCGACTCGGCGGACACCACCACTCTGAGCCTGACAGCAACCGATTCGGTCGCTGAAGGCGGTTCGATCGTATACACCGCCAACCTGACCAACGCGGCTGGCACACCAGTCACCGTAAACCTGTCGAACGGCGCGGTGATCACCATCGCCGCCGGTGCCACCAGCGGCTCCGTGACCGTCAAGGCGCCGGCCGATGACGTCTACAAAGACGCGGGCAAAGTCGAAGCAACCATCAAGGACGCCACTGGCGGCAACTTCGAAAACCTGGTCAAGGACCCGGCCGCAGCGGTGACCAGCGTCACCGACACTGTCGACACCTCGACCGTCAGCCTCACTGCGACTTCGTCCGTGGCCGAAGGCGGCACCGTGGTTTACACCGCGTCCGTCACCGCGCCAGTGACCGGTTCGCCGGTTGTCGTGAGCTTGTCCAACGGCCAGACCATCACCATTCCGGTCGGCTCGAGCAGCGCCAGCGTGAACTACGTTGCGCCAAACGATGCCCTGGCGGGCGGCAGCTCGCTGAGCGTCAAGATTGATGATGCGAAGGGCGGCAATTACGAGAAGCTGGACGTCGATGGCAAGTCGGCGGACACCTCGGTCACCGACTCGGCGGACACCACCACGCTGAGCCTGACAGCAACCGATTCAGTCGCTGAAGGCGGTTCGATCGTCTACACCGCGAACCTGACCAACGCGGCTGGCACACCAGTCATCGTAAACCTGTCGAACGGCGCGGTGATCACCATCGCCGCTGGCGCCACCAGCGGCTCCGTGACCGTCAAGGCACCGGCCGATGACGTCTACAAAGACGCCGGCAAGGTCGAAGTCACCATCAAGGACGCCACTGGCGGCAACTTTGAGAACCTGGTGAAAAACCCAGCGGCAGCGGTCACCGATGTGACCGACACCGTCGACACCTCGACCGTCAGCCTCACTGCGACTTCTTCCGTCGCCGAAGGCGGCACCGTGGTGTACACCGCGTCCGTCACCGCGCCAGTGACCGGCTCGCCAGTTGTCGTGAGCTTGTCCAACGGCCAGACCATCACCATTCCGGTCGGTTCGAGCAGCGCCAGCGTGAACTACGTTGCGCCGAACGATGCCCTCGCCGGCGGCGGCTCGCTGAGCGTCAAAATCGACGACGCCAAGGGCGGTAACTACGAGAAGCTGGACGTCGACGGCAAGTCGGCCGACACCTCGGTCACCGACTCGGCGGACACCACCACGCTGAGCCTGACAGCAACCGATTCGGTCGCTGAAGGCGGTTCGATCGTCTACACCGCCAACCTGACCAACGCGGCTGGCACACCAGTCACCGTCACCCTGAGCAACGGCGCAGTGATCACCATTGCAGCCGGCGCCACCAGCGGCTCCGTGACCGTCAAGGCTCCGGCCGATGACGTTTACAAAGACGCCGGCAAAGTCGAAGCGACCATCAAGGATGCCACTGGCGGCAACTTCGAAAACCTGGTCAAGGACCTGGCCGCAGCGGTGACCAGCGTCACCGACACCCTCGACACGTCGACCGTCACGCTGACCGCAACGAGCGCCGTGGCTGAAGGCGGCACCGTGGTGTACACCGCCTCGGTCGGCGCACCTGTCACCGGCTCGCCTGTGATCGTGACGCTGGCCAACGGTCAGACCATCACCATAGCGGTCGGCGCCAGCAGCGGCACCGTCAACGCCGTGGTCTCGAATGATGTGCTGAGCGGCCACGCGCCGGTGAGTAATTCGATCACCAACGTCAGTGGCGGCAACTACGAAAACCTGGTCGCCGATAAAACCCCGGTCAGCACCAGCGTGACCGACACCGTCGACACCACCACCCTGTCGCTGACTGCCACCGGCAACGTCAACGAGGGGGGGTCGATCGTTTACACCGCGAGCCTGACTAATCCGGCCGGCACTCCGGTCACCGTGACCCTGAGCAACGGTGCCGTGATCACCATTGCGGCTGGTAAAACCACTGGCACCGTGACCGTCGACGCGCCGAAAGACGACGTCTACAAAGACGCTGGCAAACTCGAAGTCACCATCAAGGACGCCGCTGGCGGCAACTTTGAGAACCTGGTCACCAGCCCGAATCCGGCCGTGACCAACGTCGCCGACACCACTAACACCACACAACTGACCCTCAGCGCTGACAAGTCTGCGCTCGAAGGTTCGCACATCACGTACACCGCGACCCTGACCAACGCCGCGCAAACCCCGGTGACCGTCAAGCTGAGCAACGGCGAGACCATCACCATCGCAGCCGGCAAGACCAGCGGTTCGGTCACCATCGCGGCGCCGAGCGACGACGTCTACAAGGATGCCGGCAAGCTCACCGTCAAGATGACGGACGCCAGCGGTGGCAACTTCGAAAAACTCGACGTCAGCAAGACGTCAGTGAGCACCACCGTCAAAGACACGGTGGACACGACGTCCCTGTCCCTGTCGGCCAGCCACACCGTGAGCGAAGGTGGCCAGATCACCTACACCGCCTCCCTGAGCAACCCGACGGACACGGCGATGACCGTGAAGTTGAGCAACGGCGCAGTGATCAACATCGCCGCCGGCGCCACCACCGGGTCGGTGAACTTCGCCGCACCGGCCAATACGCCGTACATCGACGGCGGCAAAGTCCAGGCAACGATTGCCAGCCACAACGGCGGCAACTTCGAAAAAGTCGTCACCAGCTCTTCGCCAGCGGTCACCACCGTCACCGATTCGACCGACACCACCGGCCTGAGCCTGAGCGCCACCGGTACGGTCGCCGAGGGTGGTTCGATCGTCTACACCGCGACCCTGACCAATGCCGCTGGCACTGCAATGACCGTGACGTTGAGCAACGGCGCAGTCATCAACATCGCCAAGGGCGCCACCAGCGGTTCGGTGAACTTCGCCGCCCCCAAGGATGACGTCTACAAAGACGCTGGAAAAGTCGACGCCAGCATCACCAAGACCACCGGTGGCAACTTCGAAAACCTGGTGGCCGACAAGACGCCAGCAGTCACCGACGTAACCGACACCATCAACAACAGCACCGTCTCCCTGACCGCCACGGCCAGCACGGTCGAAGGCGGCACCGTGGTTTACACCGCGTCGGTCAATGCGCCAGTGACCGGTTCGCCGGTGGTAGTGGCGTTGTCCAACGGCCAGTTCATCACCATTCCGGTCGGCGCGAGTTCGGGTAGCGTGAATTTTGTTGCACCGAACGACGCCTTGGCTGGCGGCGGTTCTCTGAGCGTGAAAATCGATGGCACCACCGGCGGCAACTACGAAAACCTGGTGGCGAATCAAACCCCGGCGGTGACTTCGGTGACCGACGTCAAAGACACCACCACCCTGAGCCTGAGCGCTTCGGATTCGGTGGCTGAGGGCGGTTCGATCGTCTACACCGCGACGTTGACCCATGCTGCCGGTACCCCGGTCACCGTGAACCTGAGCAACGGTGCGGTGATCACCATCGCGGCCGGCGCGACGGTCGGCTCCGTGACGGTCAAGGCACCAGCCGATGACGTCTACAAAGACGCCGGGAAAGTCGAAGCGACCATCAAAGACGCGACTGGTGGCAACTTCGAGAACCTGGTGCCAAGCACTGTTCCGGCAGTGACTGACGTTACCGACACCCTCGATACCTCGACCGTCAGCTTGACGGCCAACAGCAGCGTGGCGGAAGGCGGGACCGTGGTTTACACCGCGTCCGTTACCGCTCCGGTGACCGGCTCGCCGGTTGTCGTGACCTTGTCCAACGGCCAGACCATCACCATTCCGGTCGGCTCGAGCAGCGCCAGTGTGGACTTCATAACGCCAAACGACGCATTGGCGGGCGGTGGTTCTCTGAGCGTGAAAATCGACGACGCGAAGGGTGGCAACTACGAGAAGCTGGACATCGACGGCAAGTCGGCAGACACCTCGATTACTGATTCCGCAGACACCACCACCGTCAGCCTGAGCGCTACCGACTCGGTCGCGGAAGGCGGTTCGATTGTCTATACCGCGACGTTGACCAATGCTGCCGGCACCCCGGTCACTGTGAACCTGTCGAACGGTGCCGTGATCACCATCGCGGCCGGCGCGACGGTCGGCTCCGTGACGGTCAAGGCACCAGCCGATGACGTCTACAAAGATGCCGGAAAAGTCGAAGCGACCATCAAAGACGCGACTGGCGGCAACTTCGAAAACCTGGTCACCAGCCCGGGAGCGGCGGTTACTGAAGTCACTGACACGATCAATACGTCGACCGTCAGCCTGACCGCAACTTCCTCTGTCGCCGAAGGCGGCAACGTGGTCTACACCGCTTCCGTCACCGCGCCGGTCACCGGTTCGCCGGTCGTCGTGACCTTGTCCAATGGCGAAAAAATCACCATTGCGGTCGGCGAAAGTAACGCCTCGATCACCGTCAAAGCGCCGAACGATGCCTTGGTCGGCCACGAGCCGCTGACCAACGCCATCAAGGATGTGACGGGGGGCAATTACGAGAGCCTGGTCGCCGACAAGACCCCGACCTCGACCGCCATCAGTGACACCCTGGACACCACCAAAGTGACCATGACCGCCAGCGACTACGTGGTCGAGGGCGGCACCATTACGTACACCGTCAACCTCAGCAATGCCGCCGGCACCGACATGACGGTCAAACTGAGCAACGGCGAGAGCGTCTTGATCAAGGCCGGCGACAAGTCGGGCCTCATCACCGTTCCGGCGCCGAGCGATGACGTCTACAAGGACGGCAGCAAAATCACCGTTGGCATCGCCAGCACCGACGGCGGCAATTTCGAAAAACTCGACGTCAGCAAAACCACGCACACCACCACCGTCAACGACACCGTGGATACCACCACGCTCAAGCTCAGTGCCGATGTGAGCACCGTCGGCGAAGGTGGTCAGATCAACTACACCGCCACGTTGAGCCATCCTGCCGACACGGCCATGACCGTGACCCTGAATAACGGTCTGGTGATCAACATCAAGGCCGGCGAGTCCAGCGGTTCGGCGCCGTACACCGTGCCAAATGACGTCTACACCGGCGCCTCGCCTGTTCGGGCAGCGATTGCAGAGAGCACGGGCGGCAACTTCGAAAAACTCGACACCGACCGCTCCGCCGTCGTCACCAAAGTGACCGACAGCGCGGACGCCACGACGTTGAGCTTGAGCGCTACTGATTCGGTCGCTGAAGGCGGTTCGATCGTCTACACCGCCAACCTGACCAACGCGGCTGGCACGCCGGTCACCGTGAACCTGAGCAACGGCGCCGTGATCACCATCGCCGCCGGAGCCACCAGCGGCTCCGTGACCGTCAAGGCGCCGGCCGATGACGTCTACAAAGACGCTGGTAAAGTCGAAGCGACCATCAAGGACGCCACTGGCGGCAACTTTGAGAACTTGGTTAAAGACCCAGCGGCAGCGGTCACCGATGTGACCGACACCGTCGATACCTCGACCGTCAGCCTGACCGCGACTTCGTCCGTGGCCGAAGGCGGCACCGTGGTGTACACCGCGTCCGTGACTGCGCCAGTGACCGGTTCGCCGGTCGTCGTGAGCTTGTCCAACGGCCAGACCATCACCATTCCGGTCGGCTCGAGCAGCGCCAGCGTGAACTACGTTGCGCCGAACGATGCCTTGGCCGGTGGCAGCTCGCTGAGCGTCAAGATTGATGATGCCAAGGGCGGCAATTACGAGAAGCTGGACGTCGACGGCAAGTCGGCCGACACCTCGGTCACCGACTCGGCCGACACCACCACGCTTAGCCTGACAGCAACCGACTCGGTCGCTGAGGGCGGTTCGATCGTCTACACCGCGAACCTGACCAACGCGGCAGGCACACCAGTCACCGTAAACCTGTCGAACGGCGCGGTGATCACCATCGCCGCCAACGCCACCAGCGGCTCCGTGACCGTCAAGGCGCCAGCCGATGACGTTTACAAAGACGCCGGCAAAGTCGAAGCGACTATCAAGGATGCCACCGGCGGCAACTTCGAAAACCTGGTCAAGGACCCGGCGGCAGCGGTAACTGATGTGACCGACACCGTCGACACCTCGACCGTCAGCCTGACTGCGACTTCTTCCGTCGCCGAAGGCGGCACCGTGGTTTACACCGCGTCCGTCACCGCGCCAGTGACCGGTTCACCAGTAGTGGTGACCCTCTCCAACAACCAGACCATCACCATCCCGGTTGGCGCAAGTTCGGGTAGCGTGAATTTTGTTGCACCAAACGATGCCCTGGCGGGCGGCGGCTCGCTGAGCGTCAAGATTGATGATGCGAAGGGCGGCAATTACGAGAAGCTGGACGTCGATGGCAAGTCGGCTGACACCTCGGTCACCGACTCGGCGGACACCACCACGCTGAGCCTGACAGCAACCGATTCGGTCGCTGAAGGCGGTTCGATCGTCTACACCGCCAACCTGACCAACGCGGCTGGCACACCAGTCACCGTCACCCTGAGCAACGGCGCCGTGATCACCATCGCCGCCAACGCCACCAGCGGCTCCGTGACCGTCAAGGCGCCAGCCGATGACGTCTACAAAGACGCCGGCAAAGTCGAAGCGACCATCAAGGACGCCACTGGCGGCAACTTTGAAAACCTGGTGAAAGACCCGGCGGCAGCGGTAACTGATGTGACCGACACCGTCGACACCTCGACTGTCAGCCTGACCGCGACGTCCACTGTGGCTGAAGGCGGCACCGTGGTGTACACCGCGTCCGTGACTGCGCCAGTGACCGGTTCCCCGGTTGTCGTGACCCTCTCCAACAACCAGACCATCACCATTCCGGTCGGCTCGAGCAGCGCCAGCGTGAACTACGTTGCGCCAAACGATGCCCTGGCCGGCGGCAGTTCCCTGAGCGTCAAGATCGACGACGCCAAGGGCGGTAACTACGAGAAGCTCGACGTCGATGGCAAGTCGGCGGACACCTCGGTCACCGACTCGGCGGACACCACCACACTCAGCCTGACAGCAACCGATTCGGTCGCTGAAGGCGGCTCGATCGTCTACACCGCGAACCTGACCAACGCGGCTGGCACGCCGGTCACCGTCACCCTGAGCAACGGCGCAGTGATCACCATTGCAGCCGGCGCCACCAGCGGCTCCGTGACCGTCAAGGCTCCGGCCGATGACGTTTACAAAGACGCCGGCAAAGTCGAAGCGACCATCAAGGATGCCACTGGCGGCAACTTCGAAAACCTGGTCAAGGACCCGGCCGCAGCGGTGACCAACGTCACCGACACGATCGATACCTCGACCGTCAGCCTGACCGCGACTTCGTCCGTGGCCGAAGGCGGCACCGTGGTTTACACCGCATCCGTCTCTGCACCAGTGACCGGTTCGCCAGTAGTGGTGACCCTCTCCAACAACCAGACCATCACCATTCCGGTCGGCGCGAGCAGCGCCAGTGTGAACTTCATCGCACCGAACGATGCCTTGGCCGGTGGCGGCTCCCTGAGCGTCAAGATCGACGACGCCAAGGGCGGCAATTACGAGAAGCTGGACGTCGATGGCAAGTCGGCCGACACCTCGGTCACCGACTCGGCCGACACCACCACGCTTAGCCTGACAGCAACCGACTCGGTCGCTGAAGGCGGTTCGATCGTCTACACAGCGAACCTGACCCATGCCGCCGGCACTCCGGTCACCGTGACATTGAGCAACGGCGCAGTGATCACCATCGCCGCCAACGCCACCAGCGGCTCCGTGACCGTCAAGGCGCCGGCCGACGACGTCTACAAAGACGCGGGCACGGTCCAGGCGACCATCAGCAACGCCACCGGTGGTAATTTCGAGAACCTGGTCAAAAGCCCGGCGGCGGCCGTCACCAACGTCACCGACACCCTCGACCGGACCGAAGTCAGCATCACCGGCAGCACCTCGGTGACTGAGGGCCAGACCGCCAGTTACACCGTCAGCCTGACGAGCCCGGCGCAGACCGAAGTCACCCTGAAGATCACCTACAGCGGCACCGCCGCCGACGGTTCGGACTTCACCGGCGTGTACACCGTGAAAATTCCGGCGGGTGCCAGCACGGCGAATTTCAATGTTGCGACCTTGGACAACAGGATCACCGAGGGCACCGAAAACTTCGTGGTCAAGATCGACTCGGCCACCGGCGGCAACTTCGAGAACCTGGCGATCAGCGCGTCCAACGGCAGCATCAGCACTTCGATCATCGACAACGATGCGCCGCCCGTGCTCGACCTGGACGCCAACAACTCCAGCGGCGCCACCGGGGCCAACTACAACGTGACCTTCACCGAAGGCACCACGGGCCAAGGTGTATCGATCGGCGACACCGACCTGAAAATCACCGACCCGGACAGCACCCTGCTGACCGGCGCGACCATCGTGCTGACCAACCGTCAACCGGGCGACGCGCTGAACCTGGGCAACAGCGTCAACGGCATCTCCATCAATGCCAACAGCAAGGACGGCACCGTCACGCTGACGTTGTCCGGCAATGCGACGCTGGCCGACTACATGCAGCAGATCAAGAACATCAGTTTCACCAACAGCAGTGAAGACCCGAGCACCGTGCCGCGGATCATCACCGTGACGGTGACCGATGGCAGCAACTACTCCAACACTGCGACCACCACCGTCAACGTCGTGGCAGTGAACGATGCGCCAACCGCCGCGCCGGTTAACCTCACCGGCACCGAGGACACCCCGCTGATCCTCGGCTGGTCGACCTTCGGCGTCAGCGACGTCGACAGTCCGGCCGCCAGCCTCGGCGTAAAAATCACCGGCCTGCCGGGCGAAGGCAAATTGCAGTACCTGAACGGTTCGACCTGGACCGACGTGACGACCAATCAGACCCTGTCCAAGGCTGACATCGACGCGGGTAAAGTGCGCTTCCTGCCGGATGCCAACGAGTCCGGCGCCAATGGCTACGGCGGCACCGGCGTCGGCAACAATCTGGCGGACTACGCACAGATCAAGTTCCAGCCTACTGACGGCACGACGTTGGGCAACATCGGCACGATCAAGATCGACATCACGCCGGTGGCTGACGCGCCGTCCTTGAGCGTGGCGGACAACAGTGTCAAATCCACCGGGCTGATCAAGGAAGTCTGGACCGGCCTGTCGGGCCTCGGCACTGATGGCAGCGGCGCGGCGTCGAACACGCTGAAGTCGGTAATCGATGCGGCCGGCAAACCGAACAGCAGCACCACCGTGACCAACGTGCAGTCCGACGGCAGCGTGACCGCTGGCACCGCATCAAAAACGTCCGGCCTGATCTACCTTGAAGCCGGCAAGACTTACAGCTTCAGCGGCACCGGCGATGACAGCCTGCTCGTGACCATTGGCGGCAAAAACGTGGCCAGCGCGCTCTGGGGCGCGGGCGGCAACCTGAGCGGTTCGTTCACCCCGACCGCCAGCGGCTACTACACCCTGGATATCTACCACCACAACCAGAGCGGCCCGGGCAGCTATGACGTCAACCTGTCGGTCAACGGCGGCGCGGCGGTCGACCTGAGCAGCGCTGGTGTGCCGCTGTACACCGGCGTGGCAGATCTGGCCGCTTCCGGCGTGACAGTTTCCGACCTGCACGGCACCAACGGCGAAGGCTACTACGACGGCTACAAGCTCAACGAAGCGGCCGAAGGCACCAGCGTTCACCTGTCTGCGATCAAAACTGCGCTCACGGACACCGACGGCTCCGAAAGCCTGGTCGTGAAGATCAGCGGCATCCCGGCGGGCTCCGTGCTCACCGATGGCGCCGGCCACACCTTCACCGCCAGCACCTCGTCGGGTGAGGCCAACGTCACCGGCTGGAACCTCGGCTCCCTGACCGTGACCCCGCCGCCGTACTACAACGGCCAGTTCAACCTGACCGTGACCTCGACCTCCACCGAAGTTCTCGGCGGCTCTGCGGCCAGCACCGCGACAATCCCGGTCACGGTTTACCCGGCGGTCTACAACGCCGTTACAGCCACGGCGGCCGATGACACCATCACCGGCACCGACGGCAACGACATCATGGTCGCCGACATCGGCGGGCTGACCGTGGTGCCGGGCACCAACTACAACATCGCCTTTATGGTCGACAGTTCGGGCAGCATGAGCGCCTCGTCGATCAGCGCCGCCAAGGACTCGCTGACGTCGGTATTCAACACCCTCAAGCAGAGCATGGGTGGTAATTCCGGGACGGTGAACATCTTCCTTGCGGACTTCGATAACCAGGTCAACAAGTCTGTCTCGGTGAACCTGAACGATCCGAATGCACTGATCCTGCTCAAAGCGGTGCTGGATTCCATGTCGTCGGGCGGCGGCACCAACTACGAAGACGTATTCAAAACCACGGCGAACTGGTTCCAGAGTGCCGACGCCATGGCCAACACCGGGGCCAAAAACCTCACGTATTTCATCACCGATGGCAAGCCGACCTATTACCAGAGCGGTGAGCAGACCAACCCGACCCTGTTCGGCAACGTGAAGCTCGATGATGTGATCACCACCACCAATTACAAGTTGGGGCAGACCTACTCCGGTTATCTGGACAGCACTCACTACCTGAGCATCGACAACTCCGGCACCGTCACACTGCAGACGTACAAGAACTCGTGGGGCGGTTACTGGAGCAGTTCCGAACTGGGCACCATTCGCGCTGAGGGCAACGGCACTTACGAGCTGTCCTATCGCGACGGCAACGGCAGCAGCACTGGCTCCAGCGCCATCGACAACTCGACCAACGGTTTCGCGCTGCTGGACAAGGTGTCGACGGTTGAAGCCATCGGCCTGAACAAAGACGTCACCCTCAGCGACCTCAAGCCATACGACTCGGACAAGACGCCGCAAACCAACATTGATCCGAAAGACCTGGCCAACTCGATCATCGGTCACACCGAAGCGACCATGCCGGGTGCCGACACGGTCAATGGCGGCAATGGTAACGACATCCTGTTCGGCGACCTGGTGAGCTTCAACGGCATCGCCGGCGAGGGTTACCAGGCGATGCAGGCGTTCGTCGCCAAAGAAACCGGCGTGGACGTCAGCAAAGTCACCACCAGCAACGTGCACCAGTTCATCACCGAGCACTACAGCGCATTCGACGTGTCCGGCGCCCATGACGGCAACGACACGCTGTTGGGCGGTTCGGGCAATGACATTATCTTCGGCCAGGGCGGCAACGACCTGCTCGACGGCGGCAAGGGCAATGACATTCTGCTCGGCGGCTCGGGTAACGATTCGCTGATGGGCGGTCAGGGTAACGACATCCTGATTGGCGGTTCGGGTGCCGACACCTTCGTCTGGAAGGCTGGCGACACCGGCAACGACGTGATCAAGGACTTCAAGGCCAGCGAAGGTGACCGCATCGACTTGCGCGATCTGCTGCAAGGCGAAACCGGCAGCACCATCGACAACTTCCTGAAAATCAGCACCGTGGATGGCGTGTCGTCGCTGCAAGTCAGCTCCGGCGGCAAGTTCAACTCAGGCGATGCCGCGGCCGCAACGCCGGATGTGACGATCAAACTGGAAGGCAATAACTGGTCCAGCGCCAACCTGAACTCGTTGATTGCCGGCAGTGACCCGACCATCAAAGTCGATCACAACAACAGCTGATCCCACGAAAAACGGCCGCCCTTATGGGGCGGCCGTCACGTTGTGCCCATCCCCCCGGTGACGATTTCGTCGCCGCACCGCATACTCGTGCCCAGTTGGCCTATGCTGCTGACAGCATGACGCTGGTTCATTTCTGAGGGATGCTCAATGTTCTACGTGCAACGAGATGCGCAAGGTCAGTTAGTGCGCGTGGAAGCCGCGGCCTACGCCGAAGCCACGGAAACGCTGCCGGCCGACAACCATGAAATCCAGGCTTGGTACGCCAACGAAGCTGTGGAAAAAAGCCTCAAGCAGCTAAAGACGAGCGACCAGGAAATGATCCGGGTACTCGACGACTTGATCCAGGTGCTGACCAGCAAAGGCGTTATCCGCGTCACCGACCTGCCGGCCGCCGCCCAGGCCAAGCTGATGGACCGGACCCAGGCGCGTGAGGCGTTGGGTGGGTTGAGTCACTTGATTGATGATGATGAGACGGGGTTGATTTAAACCTCAGCCTTCGATGTTGGCTGTGCTGACGCCTTCGCGGGCAAGCCTCGCTCCTACAGGTTTACGCCAACGCACGACCTTGTAGGAGCGAGGCTTGCCCGCGAAGACGGACTCCCAGACGACCAAATCCTAAAGCCTCACTGCCAAGGCTTCGGCTCACCAAACAACTGCCCCTGAACCCCATACAACCCCATCTCCCGAATCACCGACAACTCCCCTTCGGTCTCCACCCGCTCGGCGATCAACGGCAAATCAATGCTATGTGCCGCTCGCTGGATCGCTTCGATAAACAGGCGCTTGTCGCTTTCCTGATCAATCGCGCGGATGTAACTACCATCGATTTTCAGGTACGCCAACCCCAGCCGCGCCAGGTTGCCGATCATGCTGAAGCGTCCGCCAAACCGTTGCAGGCTCAACGAGAACCCAAGCTCACGCAGGCGCCGTGTCAGTTCTTCCAGCATCGCTTGCTCGGGCAGTTGTTCCTCGCCGATTTCCAGGGTCAGCCGCGGTCCGAGATCGGAGTGGGCACGCAAAATCTCGAAGACTTTATTCAGCGCCTGCGGATCGGCCAACGTCGCCGAAGACAGGTTCAGCGCCAGCGATTCTTCATGCTCGGCCATCTGCTCAAGCACCAACTCCAACATCAGCCGATCCAGGCGCGCGGTCCAGCCAAAGCGCTCCAGCCACGGCAGGAAGCGTCCGGCGGGAATGGTCTGGCCCTCGTCGTCGATCAACCGCGACAGCACCTTGTAATGCAGCACCACTTGCGTGTCCTGGCTGGCCACCACCGGTTGGAAATACAACTGAAACCGCTGCTGATTCAGCGCCTGGTCCAGCAATGTATGCCAGGCGTGATGGTCATCCCCGACGCTGGCCGAGGCGCTGTGATCGAGGCATGCCCAGCTCTGTTCGCCCTGGCCTTCAGCCTGAGCCAGCGCCTGGTCGCCCAAACCCAACACCGCTTGGGGCGAGTCGCCATGAACAAACGGCGCCAGACCGATCGACGCGACCGAGGCCACATCCGTGGCACCGGTCGCATGCAGGCTGGCCAAGGCGCTGTCCAGATTCTGCGCCAGTTGCAGCGCTTCTTCGCGCACCAGCCCCGGCGCCAGCACGGCAAACTCACCGCCACGGATCCGGGTGACGAGGTTCTGTGTTTCCGGGTACTTGGCGCACTCGCGGGACAGTTGCTCGCCCACGGCCTGCAATAATTGGTCGGTGCGCTGACCGCCCAGACGCTGGTTCAAACCGGCCAGGTCCTTGACCCGCAACAGCAGCAGATAACCCGAACTCGCCTGCTCCGGATTGCTCACCCGGGCGTTCAACTGCATCTCGAAATAACGACGGTTGGCCAGGCCCGTGAGGTTGTCCTGGTAGGACTCGACCCGTAGTTTTTCACTGCGCTCGGCCTGTTCCTGAAACAGCGCCTTGAGCTTCTCGACCATCTGATTCATGGCCTGCACCACTCGGCGCAGTTCCGGTGTGCGCGGCAGTTCCGGCAGGCTGAGGAATTCGCGGCGAGCAATGGCGTGGGATTGCTTGACCATGTAATCCAGCGGCTTCAGTTGTCGACGCAGCAACAGCGCGCCCAATACCGCGCTCACCGCACCGCAAATCAGCAACCAGCCGAGGCTGCCCAACGCGCTCTGCCAAAGCTTGGCCAAGGCGAACATCGGATGGCTGACCACCTCGACCCGCGCCGCCTGTTCCCAGCCACGGCTGACCAGCGCATCGCCGCCGGCCGGTTCCAGGCCGATCATTTTGACGAACCAGTCCGGCACGTTGTTCACCGCTGGAATGCCGCTGCGCTCGACGATGGTCTGGTCAGTCTTGAGGTCGACCACGCGGATGCTCGCGTAATAGCCGCTGTCGAAGATCGAACTGACCAGCAGCTCGACCATCGCCGGGTCGTCGATGTTCGGCGTCAGGGACAGCGCCAATGCCGTCGCAGCGTCCTGGGCGTGGGAGCGCAACTGGTTGACGTACTGGGTCCGAGAGCTTTCCAGGCTGACCATGAAGCTGCCGGTGAAGGCGACCACCAGGAACAGACAGATAGCGATCAACAGCTGTTTGAACAAAGACATCTGAGCGCGTGCTCCTAGTTAGTCGTCTCGACCGGAAAACCTTCGGCCTGCATTTTCTTCAACACGTCCTGCCAGCGAGACAGGCGTTTGGTATCTCCGACCTTTTTGTTGCCCTTGGCGCCCGGCAACCACAACCCTTCGGCATTGAAAGAGTAGACCGGCAGCAAGTCGGTTCGTTGGCTGGCCGGTTTTATTGCATCGATCAGGCTGTCGAGCACCAGCGGCATGGCCTCGGGGCTCGAATAGTAAGTCAGCACCATGTGCGCCCGGTTCAGGCGCAACGCCTTGACGTAGGTAATGCGCAGCTTGTCACTGGAAACGCCGAGATGGCGCAGGCTGAAGTACTTGGCGATCGCATAGTCTTCGCAGTCGCCGGCGCCCTTCCACAGGGCTTCGATGGGTGTTTCCCAATAATCGACCTCATGCCAAAGGTCGATGTCCTCAACGTAACGCACCTGCTTGTTGAAAAACTGATTGACCACATTGAGCTGTTCCAGCTCGCTGGCCTGCTTCTGCGTGGCCAGCAGATGCTGCCAGGCATCGATGCGCGGCTTCCCGTCACCCAATGGCCCATACAAGGCCTGCGCCTTGCGGCTGATCAGCGAAAAATCCCAATCGGCATGCAGCCCGCCCAGCATGGCGCCGGCCAGCAGCAACGCGCAACACAGCCAGCGCAAAGTCCGAGGGATCGCGAAACGTACCGCCAATGCGAGGCATCCAGGTCAGGCAGGTGAAATTCGGTTGATGGTGCAGGTTAGCCCGTTAAAAGACAATGGCACGGTGCAATCACTGGCAACGCGCTAGACTTTGAATGGTAGGTGACATGAAACGTCGCGGGCTGCGGTCTTTTGTCCGTTTGACAAGCTGCATGGCAGTCACTAGTGTCCATTTGGATCCAAATATTTCAGCCAATCAGGGTGCGTAGTTGTGACACAGAAGCCCAACCCCCTCAGCAGTATCAAGGTCAACGGGCCGATTCCCGCTCACTTGGCACGCTCGGTGATCGAAGAAACCCTGCGATCGGCCATTCTAGACGGGCGCATTCCCTGCGGCACCGCGTTGCGCCAGCAAGATTTGGCCGACCTGTTCGGCGTCAGCCGCATGCCGGTGCGTGAAGCCTTGCGCCAACTTGAAGCCCAGGCGCTGCTGAATGTTATCGCCCATAAAGGCGCGGTGGTTGCACCGCTGGTCCAGGGCGATGCCGTCGAAACGTATGCATTACGGATTCTGTTGGAATCCGAGGCACTGCGTTTGTCGATTCCCTTGTTGGAAAAGGAAGACGTCGAGCGGGCAGCCAAGCATATCGACGACCTGGAAATGGAGCACGATTACAGCGAAATCGGCCGCCTCAATCGGCTCTTCCACATGGCACTTTATTGCAAGGCCCCTAACCAGCGGCTATTGCGGCTGGTCGAGGACGGGTTGAACGAAGAAGAGCGCTTTCTGCGCTTTAATCTGGAAGCCATGGGCTTGGGCAAGTTGTCCCAGGAAGACCACCGAGCGCTGTTGCTGGCCGTCGAAGACCGCAACGTCGAGCGTGCGGTCGAGCTGCTCAAGCATCACCTCAATCGCGGTGTCGAGGTCATCACGCGCTACCTCAACAGCCCCGAAGCGCTTAACAAGAAAACCCCCAGGTAACTCCCGGCGCCAAGCCTGGGCGCGCAGTTCGAACTGCGCGCCGCGCTTGCTGTGAATAATCTACTTACACATCCCCGCTTCAGCCACCGCACGCCCCCACCCCAAGCCTGCCTTCGATTCGCCTCCCTCAGGTTCCATCAATACGCCAGCAAAGATGACGGCCGGGCGATAGCGGCGGCCGTGATTTACGCTCACTCTTGGGCTGCCAACGAATAATGAACGGGCGACGCGCCGCCATGGCGGCACAGTCCTCGCACCAAGAACCTACGGAAGGAGTCTTGTCACGGGAAAGGAAGCACCGGCGTCAATCCCAGCCAACTTCCACCCCCTTGAAGCATTCAACGGAACAACTTTGAAAGTTGCTTTGAGTGAGGCATTCACTCTTCATTTGAATTTTGACGATACTTCGCCGAAAGGAGCAACTACGCCCAAATAAAACTGATACTTATAGTTTTATTAGAACTTATCGCACTCAAGAAAGTTTAACTTTCAAATAATATAAAAATAACTTGCCCGATACTTTATTCGTGTATTAGTTTTTCTCCGCCGCCAGCAAACACGGCACCCAAACGACTGTATCGCACTTAATGAGATCAATTTAGTTGAGGCATTCGCTCGCCAACAAAAACGTTAGACGACCGTCACTTATTGATCACAACACCCTTAACGGCATTTCAGATCACTTATAGGCTCGCTCATGAAAACGAATAAAGACCGACTCAACCAGAAGAAAGCAGAACTTAGTGCACACCCGATCTTTTCTGAAATACATTCGCTGTCGGTACTTCAACGGTTCATGGAAACCCATGTCTTTGCGGTGTGGGATTTCATGTCGCTGACCAAACGCCTGCAACAGGAGCTGACCTGCGTCCAACTGCCCTGGTTGCCGCCGCGAGATCCGCAGGCCGCGCGTCTTATCAATGAGATTGTGCTGGGTGAAGAGTCCGATGATCGCCCGGCCCAAGGTCATTACAGTCATTTCGAGTTGTACCTGGATGCGATGCGCGAAGTCGGTGCCAGCACGGCGGCCGTGGAACGCTTTGTGGCGTTGCAACAAGAAGGCGTGAGTTACGACGTGGCGCTGCAAAGCGTTGATGTCGATCCGGCGGCTGCGCAGTTTGTACGGCACACCTTGCACACCGCGCTGCATGCGCCGGGACATAGCGTTGCCGCAGCGTTTTTGCACGGTCGTGAGAGCGTTATTCCGCAGATGTTCCAACGGATTCTCGACGACTGGGGCATCGGCATCGAGCAGGCACCCACCTTCCGTTACTACCTGGAGCGGCACATCGAAGTCGACTCCGAGGACCACGGCCCCGCCGCTGAAAAACTCCTCGCCCGGCTGGTCGACGGCGATCCGCAACGCGAAGCAGACGTCTACGCCAGCGCCATTGCCGCCGTGGAAAGTCGCATTGCCTTGTGGGACGGCCTGCGCCTGAGCATGAGCGAACCGGTTGCGGAGGTGAACGCATGAACGCCGCCGACTACCAATCCTTCGCCGACGCCTGGGAAAGTCGCGCGACCATCCGCACCCGCCCGCGGCGCGTGCTGGAGAATGACGGCAAGCTGATCTATCCGTTGAGCCGCCAACCGTTGGTGCTGAGCGAGACCTTCCTGCGCGAATGCCCGGAACAACGGGACTTCGCGCTGGTGCAGACGCTCTACAAATTCATCAACGACGTGGTGATTTTCGAAACCGAGATCGTCGACAAGACCGCCCGCAGCATCGCCAAAAATCGCTTCGCCGTGGCGTTCCCGTTTGCCTGTCGCTATGACGCCATGACGGTGGTGGTGGACGAGGATTACCACGCGCTGGTGGCCATGGACTTCATGCAGCAGACCGTCGCCATGACCGGCATTACGCCAATCCAGCTGCCGGATGAAATCGAGCTGAGCCGAGCGATCCCGGCGGCCGTGGCCCTCGCACCAGAGCATCTGCGCAGCGCGGTAGAACTGATCTGCGTGGCCATCGCCGAGAACACCGTAACCGGCGATGTCGCGGCGTTCGCCAAGGACGACACGGTCAAACAGTCGATCAAAGGCTTGATGGCCGATCACTTGCTCGACGAGGGCCGCCACTCCGGGTTCTGGTCGCGGATGGTGCGTATTTACTGGCACACCGCGAGCGAAGACGACCGCCAGCTCATCGCGCAAATCCTGCCAGTGTTCATCGGCCATTACCTGACCAACGACATCCAGAAGTCCTTCGATTTCCGCTTGATCGAAGCCTTGCGGATCAGCGACGCGGCACGCCAGGCACTCAAGAACGAGATCTCGGGGCTGGCCTTCCCGATCAATCGTCATCACCCACTGGTCGCCAACATCGTGCGGTTTTTCCGCAGCAGTTCGCTGCTGGATTCGCCGTGCGTGCAAGACACCCTCAGCGACTACCTGGTTTAACGAGGAGAACATCATGAGACGTCTCGACATTCTGCTCATTGGGCAAAGCCAGGCCTTGACCGACCTGGCGCTGGAACTTGAACAACAGGGTCATTCGCTGGTGCGGCTCGATGCGTTTGAGGAGGCACCGTCGTTTGATCTGCTGATTGACGACGCCAGCCAGGCGTTTTCAGTCCCGAGTGATGCGCCGCATCTAACACTGCAACTGGGAATTGGCGTGCCGAACGTCACCGGTCTACCGCCGATTGACCTGCTGTGCATGCAAGGATCAACGCTGTTCACGCGCGTGCCGATTGCCGGTGAACCTAGCGGAAACGGCCAGGCCTTGCGCCTGCGAGCGGTGGCGGAACTGGTGGATCACGTCTCACTGCTGGTCAGCCGATTCTCCCGGGACGCCGAGTATTTTCTCTGCGCTGAACCGGCTGCGGCAGCCCATTTTGAACAGGTGGACAATCTGCTGTTTTTAGAACGCCTGGCGTTCGTTCATCAACTCAACAACACCGCTCAACCGTGGCTGCAAGAACTCGCCCGGATCCCGATGATCGAGCGTCTGCAGCAACGCTTCATCGAGTCCGCCGAACGACCTGCGCTGAACATCGATGGCACATCGCTGAGTTATCGGCAATTACACGCCCAGAGCCGTGCGATCCAGCAACGCTTGCTGCCGTTGCTCGCACAGCATCAAGGCCCGTTGGTGGTCGGGATCTGCCTGCCGAAAAGCAGTGCGTTGTATGCAGGGATCCTGGCGATTCTGGGCAGCGGCGCGGTGTACTTGCCGCTGGAGCCGAGCCATCCGCTGCAACGTCAGCAGTACATCCTTGCGAATGCAGGAGCGGTGTTGTTGCTGCATGACGGCCAGCATCCCCTCGCCGATGAAATGCCGGGGCTGGACATCAGTCGCATCGACTTCGCTGACGTCGCCCTCGGTCAACCCTTGATGCACCAGCGCCCCGCTCTCGACGCGCCCTGCATGGCGCTCTATACCTCGGGCACCACCGGGCATCCCAAAGGCGTGCTGCTCAGCCAGGCTAACCTCGCGCACTTCACCGCGTGGTATGCCGACTATGTGCAGCTGACCGAACACAGTCGGGCCTTGCAGTTTTCGTCGTTGAGTTTCGACTCGTCGCTGATCGATATTTTCCCGACCCTGCTTCAGGGCGCTGAACTGATCGTGCCGAACGACGACCAGCGTCGCGATCCGTTGCAACTGGTCGAGCTGATTCGCCATCAACGCCTCAGCCATGCATTTTTACCGCCAGCACTGTTGAGCATTCTGCCGCTGGATCAGCTGCAGGTCCTGGATCATGTAATGACCGGCGGCGATGTCTGCGAACCCTACGTTATCGAGCAGCTCACCCGTCAGGGCAATCTCTACAACCTCTATGGCCCGACCGAAGCCACGGTGCTGATTACCGCGCGCCAACTGCGCGCTGGCGACAGCAACCGCACCCTCGGGTCGCCGATTGCCAACAGCCAGGTGCTGATTCTCGATGAGGCTTTTCAGCCGGTGGCCGAGCAGGTCGTCGGTGAGTTGTACATTGTCGGGCCGGGGGTGTGCCTGGGTTATCTGAACAACCCGCAGCAGACTGCCGAACGTTACCTGGACATGAACTTGGCAGACGGCCAGCGCCTGCGCGCCTACCGTACCGGCGATATGGCGAAATGGACCGGCGACGGTATCGAGCTGTGTGGACGGCGGGACAATCAGGTGAAAATCCGCGGCTTTCGCGTCGAGCCGGAAGAGATCGAACGCTGCCTGCGCGACAGTCAGTTGTACCGCCAGGTGGCGGTGGTTATCGACAGCCAACGGCGGATTCTGGCGTTCCTCGCACAACCTCAGGAGAACCAAACGGGCGCCGCGCGCGAAGCCTTGAAGGCTCATGCGATGCAGTTTTTGCCGGACTACATGCAACCCATCGCCTGGACTGAATTGCCGAGCATGCCGTTCGCCAGTAACGGCAAAGTCGACCGTAAAGCGCTGCTGGCGATGCCGGTGAATGTTGCCGAAAACACGACACGGCGCTTGCCCGCGAGCGCCGATGAAGCGCTGTTGCTGGAGATCTGGGCTGAGCTGCTGGAGTTGCCGGCCAGCGATATTTCGACCGACGAAAGTTTCTTCAATCTGGGCGGCCACTCGATTCTGTTGTCACGAATGTTGCTGCGATTACGTGAAGAATTCGGCCGCAGCATCTCGATCAATCGCTTCATTGAATTGCCGACTATTGCGAAGCTGGCGACATTGGTGCGCGGCTCCGGCACCGAGGAAGTCCTGAGCGCGCAAGCACTGGCGGATGCCTTTCGCGAGCTGGATATTCAGCCACTGCCCATCAGCCGCATGGGCGATGTGCACAAGGTGATCGTCACCGGCGCAAACAGTTTTGTCGGTGTGCACATCGTCGAAGCGTTGCTGGCGTGGGGCGTCACTGAAGTGGCCTGCCTGGTGCGCGATGGCGGTGGGCAATCGGCGGCTGAGCGCTTCGCTCATGCGTTGCGGGAAAACCGCCTGGAGCACCTGGACCTGAGTCGGGTGCAGGTTTACGCGGCAGACATCACTCGCCCGGCGTTGGGGCTTGATGCGCACGTTTACGAGCGCCTCGATCGAGAGTTCGGCGCGCTGGTGCACAACGCCGCCAACGTCAATCACGTGCTCGATTACGAGTCGCTGGCGCGGGACAACGTCGAGCCGATTTTCGAATGCCTTCGGCTGTGCGAGGGGCGCAGCAAGAAGATCTTCAATTTTGTCTCCACGCTGTCGGCGTCCAGCACGATTGCCGACGATGGCCGAGTGCTGGAATTACCCGCAGCGCAGACACCGCCGATCTACATCAAGAACGGCTACAACCTGTCCAAGTGGGTCGGCGAACGGATCCTCGAACGAGCGCGTGAACGTGGGGTGCGGGTCAATCTTTATCGCCCCGGCAACATCAGCTTCAACAGCCTCTCCGGCGTCTGTCAGCCGCACAAAAACCGCTTGATGCTGATGCTCAAGGGCTCGATCCAGCTCGGCCAGGTGCCGGAGTTTTCGCTGAATTTCGACCTGATGCCGGTGGACTTTCTCGCTCGCTTCATTGGCTTCCATGCCAGCCGTTATTCATCTGAAAAAGCGGTGTTCAACCTGCACAACCCCGAGCCCCTGAGTTGGGACGATTACGTCGCGTCATTCCGTGAGGCGGGCCGGGAGTTCTCCATGGTCAGCGTCGCCGACTGGCAACAGCAACTGGGTCGGGTCGACAGCGACAACGCGCTGTTCGGCGTACTCGGTTTCTACCTCAACGGCTTCGAGGAAGACATCGGCGACATCTCGATGATCGGCCACGACAACGCCCAGGCCGGCGTTCGGCAGATGGGCGCGCACTACCCGGAAAAATCACCCGCACTGCTGCGTCGCGGTTGCGACTACCTCAAAGAAATCAATTTCATCTGATTCATTCAAACCCAATGGAGCAAGACCATGAACAATCTGCAACCCGATACCCTGATCAAAAACCCGCAAGGCTGCCACGTCGTGTCCTCGGTGGAGGTGCCGGCGGATGCCGCGCAGGTCTGGGCGGTGGTCGGCAACTTTGCCGGCTTCGATCAATTCATTCCGGCGCTGTCGCACATCGAGATGACGGGCGAAGGCGTGTCGTCGCTGCGCAAGAAATTTTTCAAGGACGGCAACCTGGTGGTCGAGCAACTCAACTCCCGGGATGACCAGGCGTTGAACATCACGTGGACGACCATTTACAACACGCTGGGCGTGGCCAATTTGTGGGCGGCGATGAGTGTTGAACCGCTGGGTGCGGACACGTCACGGGCGACCTGGACGATCATTGCCGAACCGGCGCAGGGAGGTGCTGAGGCGTTGCCGGGGTTCAAGGATTTTGTGCAGGGCTTTGCGGATGACGCGATGAATAATGTGTTGAAGCTGTTTGTGTAGAGCTTTGGTTCAGCGGTGACTTTTCTACCGCTATCGCGGGCAAGCCTCGCTTCTACAGGGTTTTCCATGCCCTGTAGGAGCGAGGCTTGCCCGCGAAGAACGATAACGCAGTAGAACTGACCCGAATCAGATCTTGAAGCTATCGACCAGTTGCTTCAACCGGTTCGCCTGCAACGACAACGCATCACAATCCTTCAACGTTTCATTGAGGTTCGCCACGCTCTGCTGGTTCAACAAATTGATCTGGTTGACGTCGACGTTGAGGGTTTCCACCACCGCCGTCTGCTCTTCGGTCGCCGCGGCCACCGACTGGTTCATGCCGTCGATTTCGCCGATGCGCTGCGTCACGCTGACCAATCGCAGGCCCGCCTGATTCGCCACTTCGACACTCTCTTCACTGGAGACCTGACTGGCATTCATGGTCGTCACTGCTTCGCGAGAACCGATCTGCAGCGAGGTGATCATCTTGTGGATCTCTTCCGCCGACTCCTGTGTGCGATGCGCCAGGTTGCGCACTTCGTCCGCCACGACCGCAAAACCACGACCGGCTTCACCGGCACGCGCCGCTTCGATGGCGGCGTTGAGCGCCAGCAAGTTGGTCTGCTGGGAGATGCCTTTGATCACATCCAGAATGTGCCCGATGTTGTCAGTGCTGGCGTTCAGGGTTTCGATCTGGGTGCAGGACAGGCTGATTTTCTGCGACAACTCGGTCATGGCCAGGATGGTTTTCTCTACTACCTGACGACCATCATCCGCCTGCTCGCTTGCACCGCTTGCATGCTGCGAAGCATCGGCAGCATTGCGGGCGATTTCCTGGGTGGCGGCACCCAATTGGTTGATGGCGGCAGCCACGCTGTTGGTGCGCGCGCTTTGCTCATCGGAGCCGACGATCGAAGCGTTGGACGATGCCATTACGCGCTGCGACAAATCGTGGACCTGGCGGGTCGCCGAGGACACTTCGGAAATCGATGCGTGAATCCGCTCCACGAACTGGTTGAACGAACCACCCAACTCGCCGAACTCGTCTTTGCTTTCCACGGCCAGACGACGGGTCAGGTCGCCCTCGCCCTGGGCGATGTCCTGCATCGCGCGGCCCATGGTGGTCAGCGGACGCATCAGCACGTTGATCAGCAGGCTCAACAGCACGGCAATCACACTGACGGCGATGAACATTGCAATCAACGCCGAAGTGCGGAATTGACTCAGTGGTGCGTAGGCCTTGTCCTTGTCGATCGACAGACCGATGTACCACTCGGCATTCGGCAAACCGATCACCGGGGTGAACGAGAGGATGCGGTCCTGCTTGTTCAGGGTGACGTCCTGATTGCCCTTCTCGATGCGCACGCCAGAGTTTGGATAAATGTCCTTCAGGTTTTTCATCACCTGGTCTTTGTCCGGGCTGACGATCACCTGACCGTCGGCACTGACCAGGAACGCGTGGCCGATGCCACCGAAGTCCACCGAGTTGATGATCTTTACCAGGGTCTCCAGGCTCAGATCACCGCCGACCACGCCGAGCAATTCACCGTTCTTTTTCACCGGCATGGCGATGGTCACCACCAACCCACCGACGGCGGCCATGTACGGCGGCGTCAGCATGGTCTTATCGGCAGCCACGGCTTGTTTGTACCAGGGACGCTGACGCGGATCGTAACCGTCCGGCATCTTCGCGTCAGGGCGTTGGGTGAACACGCCGTTGGCCTGGCCGACGTAAGTGAACTGGAAGTTCGAGGTGAGGGCCGGTTGATCAACCAGTCCGGGAAGGTCCGCATTGGCGCCTTGATGAGCGACGTTCTGGGCAAGGTTTTCCAGCACCAGCACACGGCCGCTCATCCAGTTCTGCACGCTGCTGGCGGTCAGATCGCCAGCTTGCTGGACGGAGGACTCGAGGTTTTGCCGGATGGTGTTTCGCTGCAGATAGTCGTTGTACAAAGTGAACAACGCAAAAGCCAGCACCACGACGCCAGAGGCGGCCAGAAGGATTTTATGGCTGAACTTGAGATTCATTTCATGGGACTTCTTATGCAAAAAGTGGGGATGCGTTCCAGGTGCAACATTCCATGTAACAGCGCAGGCGGCATTCTTCGGTCGCGCTACTTTGGTGCACGCATGTCTCACTAGTCTTTCGGCACTAGTCGGAGAAATCTTAGGGGTTTGTATGAAATGACCGACATTCCCGCCGAACGGCGTTCTAGAGCCGTTGGAGCTCGATGCGCTTATTGGACATCAACACTGGGCAAGGGTGTGGCGCAGAAGTGACATGACTCGCGGGGGATAATGACCTGACGTTTTTAGGAGCCAAAACGACAAAACCCCTGTCTGCGTTAGCAGACAGGGGTTTCGGAATTCAATCTTGACGATGACCTACTCTCACATGGGGAAACCCCACACTACCATCGGCGATGCATCGTTTCACTGCTGAGTTCGGGATGGGATCAGGTGGTTCCAATGCTCTATGGTCGTCAAGAAATTCTGTGACCAGCCCGTTACAGTCGTAACGTGCCAGCAAAATTGGTGACTTCTACTAAAACAAAACCCCTACCTGCATACGCAGATAGGGGTTTCGGAATTTAATCTTGACGATGACCTACTCTCACATGGGGAAACCCCACACTACCATCGGCGATGCATCGTTTCACTGCTGAGTTCGGGATGGGATCAGGTGGTTCCAATGCTCTATGGTCGTCAAGAAATTCGGTAGCCAGGTCGCTTGCCTTACGGCGCACGCTCCAGCGAATGGGTATGTGATAGATCTCGGTGTTTGTGAACAATCGAACTTTCGGTTCGTTTCGTCTTCACACACCGCAATCTGGTGCCTTTTCAGGTCAGCAAATTGCTTGGGTGTTATATGGTCAAGCCTCACGGGCAATTAGTATTGGTTAGCTCAACGCCTCACAGCGCTTACACACCCAACCTATCAACGTCGTAGTCTTCGACGGCCCTTCAGGGGACTCAAGGTCCCAGTGAGATCTCATCTTGAGGCTAGTTTCCCGCTTAGATGCTTTCAGCGGTTATCTATTCCGAACATAGCTACCCGGCAATGCCACTGGCGTGACAACCGGAACACCAGAGGTTCGTCCACTCCGGTCCTCTCGTACTAGGAGCAGCCCCTCTCAAATCTCAAACGTCCACGGCAGATAGGGACCGAACTGTCTCACGACGTTCTAAACCCAGCTCGCGTACCACTTTAAATGGCGAACAGCCATACCCTTGGGACCGGCTTCAGCCCCAGGATGTGATGAGCCGACATCGAGGTGCCAAACACCGCCGTCGATATGAACTCTTGGGCGGTATCAGCCTGTTATCCCCGGAGTACCTTTTATCCGTTGAGCGATGGCCCTTCCATACAGAACCACCGGATCACTAAGACCTACTTTCGTACCTGCTCGACGTGTCTGTCTCGCAGTCAAGCGCGCTTTTGCCTTTATACTCTACGACCGATTTCCGACCGGTCTGAGCGCACCTTCGTACTCCTCCGTTACTCTTTAGGAGGAGACCGCCCCAGTCAAACTACCCACCATACACTGTCCTCGATCCGGATAACGGACCTGAGTTAGAACCTCAAAGTTGCCAGGGTGGTATTTCAAGGTTGGCTCCACGCGAACTGGCGTCCACGCTTCAAAGCCTCCCACCTATCCTACACAAGCAAATTCAAAGTCCAGTGCAAAGCTATAGTAAAGGTTCACGGGGTCTTTCCGTCTAGCCGCGGATACACTGCATCTTCACAGCGATTTCAATTTCACTGAGTCTCGGGTGGAGACAGCGCCGCCATCGTTACGCCATTCGTGCAGGTCGGAACTTACCCGACAAGGAATTTCGCTACCTTAGGACCGTTATAGTTACGGCCGCCGTTTACCGGGGCTTCGATCAAGAGCTTCGCGTTAGCTAACCCCATCAATTAACCTTCCGGCACCGGGCAGGCGTCACACCCTATACGTCCACTTTCGTGTTTGCAGAGTGCTGTGTTTTTAATAAACAGTCGCAGCGGCCTGGTATCTTCGACCGGCATGGGCTTACGCAGTAAATGCTTCACCCTCACCGGCGCACCTTCTCCCGAAGTTACGGTGCCATTTTGCCTAGTTCCTTCACCCGAGTTCTCTCAAGCGCCTTGGTATTCTCTACCCAACCACCTGTGTCGGTTTGGGGTACGGTTCCTGGTTACCTGAAGCTTAGAAGCTTTTCTTGGAAGCATGGCATCAACCACTTCGTGTTCTAAAAGAACACTCGTCATCAGCTCTCGGCCTTAGAATCCCGGATTTACCTAAGATTCCAGCCTACCACCTTAAACTTGGACAACCAACGCCAAGCTGGCCTAGCCTTCTCCGTCCCTCCATCGCAATAACCAGAAGTACAGGAATATTAACCTGTTTTCCATCGACTACGCTTTTCAGCCTCGCCTTAGGGACCGACTAACCCTGCGTCGATTAACGTTGCGCAGGAAACCTTGGTCTTTCGGCGTGGGTGTTTTTCACACCCATTGTCGTTACTCATGTCAGCATTCGCACTTCTGATACCTCCAGCAAGCTTCTCAACTCACCTTCACAGGCTTACAGAACGCTCCTCTACCGCATCACCTAAGTGATACCCGTAGCTTCGGTGTATGGTTTGAGCCCCGTTACATCTTCCGCGCAGGCCGACTCGACTAGTGAGCTATTACGCTTTCTTTAAAGGGTGGCTGCTTCTAAGCCAACCTCCTAGCTGTCTAAGCCTTCCCACATCGTTTCCCACTTAACCATAACTTTGGGACCTTAGCTGACGGTCTGGGTTGTTTCCCTTTTCACGACGGACGTTAGCACCCGCCGTGTGTCTCCCATGCTCGGCACTTGTAGGTATTCGGAGTTTGCATCGGTTTGGTAAGTCGGGATGACCCCCTAGCCGAAACAGTGCTCTACCCCCTACAGTGATACATGAGGCGCTACCTAAATAGCTTTCGAGGAGAACCAGCTATCTCCGAGCTTGATTAGCCTTTCACTCCGATCCACAGGTCATCCGCTAACTTTTCAACGGTAGTCGGTTCGGTCCTCCAGTTAGTGTTACCCAACCTTCAACCTGCCCATGGATAGATCGCCCGGTTTCGGGTCTATTCCCAGCGACTAGACGCCCTATTAAGACTCGCTTTCGCTACGCCTCCCCTATTCGGTTAAGCTCGCCACTGAAAATAAGTCGCTGACCCATTATACAAAAGGTACGCAGTCACCCAACAAAGTGGGCTCCCACTGCTTGTACGCATACGGTTTCAGGATCTATTTCACTCCCCTCTCCGGGGTTCTTTTCGCCTTTCCCTCACGGTACTAGTTCACTATCGGTCAGTCAGTAGTATTTAGCCTTGGAGGATGGTCCCCCCATATTCAGACAAAGTTTCTCGTGCTCCGTCCTACTCGATTTCATGACTAAGAGATTTTCGCGTACAGGGCTATCACCCACTATGGCCGCACTTTCCAGAGCGTTCCGCTAATCTCAAAGCCACTTAAGGGCTAGTCCCCGTTCGCTCGCCACTACTAAGGGAATCTCGGTTGATTTCTTTTCCTCAGGGTACTTAGATGTTTCAGTTCCCCTGGTTCGCCTCTTAAGCCTATGTATTCAGCTTAAGATAACCATCTTATGATGGCTGGGTTCCCCCATTCAGACATCTCCGGATCAAAGTCTGTTTGCCGACTCCCCGAAGCTTTTCGCAGGCTACCACGTCTTTCATCGCCTCTGACTGCCAAGGCATCCACCGTATGCGCTTCTTCACTTGACCATATAACCCCAAGCAATCTGGTTATACTGTGAAGACGACATTCGCCGAAAATTCGATAATACTCAATTAAGAGCAACTCACAAATTTTACCTTAGCCTGATCCGTTACCAGTGAAAGTAACGTTCAGTCTATCTTTCTATCACATACCCAAATTTTTAAAGAACGATCTAATCAAAGACTAGAAATCAATATTCACACCGGAATATTCATTTCTAAACTCTAACAGCAGAAGCAGTTATATGGTGGAGCCAAACGGGATCGAACCGTTGACCTCCTGCGTGCAAGGCAGGCGCTCTCCCAGCTGAGCTATGGCCCCATAACAAAATTGGTGGGTCTGGGCAGATTCGAACTGCCGACCTCACCCTTATCAGGGGTGCGCTCTAACCAACTGAGCTACAGACCCAATTTCGAGCGCGCAACTGTTAGCTTGGAGCTATCAGCTTGGAGCTTAAAGCTGCTTCTATCGTCTTCTTCAATGAATCAAGCAATTCGTGTGGGAACTTATGGAGCAGCTGATGTCGTCGATTAAGGAGGTGATCCAGCCGCAGGTTCCCCTACGGCTACCTTGTTACGACTTCACCCCAGTCATGAATCACACCGTGGTAACCGTCCTCCCGAAGGTTAGACTAGCTACTTCTGGTGCAACCCACTCCCATGGTGTGACGGGCGGTGTGTACAAGGCCCGGGAACGTATTCACCGCGACATTCTGATTCGCGATTACTAGCGATTCCGACTTCACGCAGTCGAGTTGCAGACTGCGATCCGGACTACGATCGGTTTTCTGGGATTAGCTCCACCTCGCGGCTTGGCAACCCTCTGTACCGACCATTGTAGCACGTGTGTAGCCCAGGCCGTAAGGGCCATGATGACTTGACGTCATCCCCACCTTCCTCCGGTTTGTCACCGGCAGTCTCCTTAGAGTGCCCACCATTACGTGCTGGTAACTAAGGACAAGGGTTGCGCTCGTTACGGGACTTAACCCAACATCTCACGACACGAGCTGACGACAGCCATGCAGCACCTGTCTCAATGTTCCCGAAGGCACCAATCCATCTCTGGAAAGTTCATTGGATGTCAAGGCCTGGTAAGGTTCTTCGCGTTGCTTCGAATTAAACCACATGCTCCACCGCTTGTGCGGGCCCCCGTCAATTCATTTGAGTTTTAACCTTGCGGCCGTACTCCCCAGGCGGTCAACTTAATGCGTTAGCTGCGCCACTAAGAGCTCAAGGCTCCCAACGGCTAGTTGACATCGTTTACGGCGTGGACTACCAGGGTATCTAATCCTGTTTGCTCCCCACGCTTTCGCACCTCAGTGTCAGTATCAGTCCAGGTGGTCGCCTTCGCCACTGGTGTTCCTTCCTATATCTACGCATTTCACCGCTACACAGGAAATTCCACCACCCTCTACCATACTCTAGCTTGTCAGTTTTGAATGCAGTTCCCAGGTTGAGCCCGGGGATTTCACATCCAACTTAACAAACCACCTACGCGCGCTTTACGCCCAGTAATTCCGATTAACGCTTGCACCCTCTGTATTACCGCGGCTGCTGGCACAGAGTTAGCCGGTGCTTATTCTGTCGGTAACGTCAAAACAGATACGTATTAGGTAACTGCCCTTCCTCCCAACTTAAAGTGCTTTACAATCCGAAGACCTTCTTCACACACGCGGCATGGCTGGATCAGGCTTTCGCCCATTGTCCAATATTCCCCACTGCTGCCTCCCGTAGGAGTCTGGACCGTGTCTCAGTTCCAGTGTGACTGATCATCCTCTCAGACCAGTTACGGATCGTCGCCTTGGTGAGCCATTACCTCACCAACTAGCTAATCCGACCTAGGCTCATCTGATAGCGCAAGGCCCGAAGGTCCCCTGCTTTCTCCCGTAGGACGTATGCGGTATTAGCGTCCGTTTCCGAGCGTTATCCCCCACTACCAGGCAGATTCCTAGGCATTACTCACCCGTCCGCCGCTCGCCACCAGGTACAAGTACCCGTGCTGCCGCTCGACTTGCATGTGTTAGGCCTGCCGCCAGCGTTCAATCTGAGCCATGATCAAACTCTTCAGTTCAAACATCTTTGGGTTTTTAAGAAACCCTAAACTTGGCTCAGCAATCGTTGGTTACATCTTTGATTTCTCGCGGAGTAACTTGTGATGCTGATAATCTTGTTGACTATCAGTCTGACTCCACAAGCACCCACACGAATTGCTTGATTCAGTTGTTAAAGAGCGGTTGGTTAAGATCTTTCGTCTCAACCGAGGCGCGCATTCTACAGCAGCCTCTGTTGCTGTCAAGCGGTTATTTTCAGAAGTTTTCAAAGTTTCCTTTGCAACTTCAACCACTTGCGCTTCCGATCTCTCGTTAGCGGGAGGCGAATTCTACAGCGTTACTCGCTGCTGTCAACACCTCTTTTTCTCCGCTTTCGACCGAGAAGATCGAACCGTCAATCAAGCCAAACAACCCCGCTTGATCAACTCCTTCTGGGCTTCGATGACCTGAAGCAACTCGCTGTCGAAAACTGCGTAACTCTTTGTTTACCAAGGAGTTTTCCGTTTCGACTGCGCCGGAAGTGGGGCGAATTATAGACTTCCAGAATCTGCCGTCAACCCCTGATTTGGCTTTTCTATCAATAACTTGCAGAAAGCCGGAAAACAGACCGCTTCTTTCTATATAGGAGAGCAAAACCACCCCCTCTATATAGAAGGAATCCTCAGAGGACCCCCGCCACTTTGAAAGCGGCGACCGTTTCTGCATCCAGACCCAACACCCGCTGCAGAACCTCCAGCGTGTGCTCGCCCAATAACGGAGGCGCATTACGATACTCCACCGGCGTTTCCGACAGGCGAATGGGGCTCGCTACCTGCGGCACCATGCCTGCTAGCACATGGGGTAGCTCGATCGCCAAACCACGCGCCTTGACCTGAGGATCAGCAAACATCTGAGCCAAGTCATTAATAGGTCCGCATGGCACACCCGCCTGCTCCAGCTGTAACACCCACTCAGCGGTGGTCTTGAAGACAGTCGCCTGACGAATCAGCGGGATCAACACCGCGCGATTCGCCACCCGCAGCTTGTTGGTCGCGAAGCGTGGGTCATCCGCCCACTGAGGCTGCCCAGCCACCTCCGCAAACTTGCGGAACTGCCCGTCATTACCCACAGTGAGAATGAAGTCTCCATCCGCCGTAGGAAAGTCCTGATAGGGCACGATGTTCGGATGTGCATTACCCAGGCGCTTGGGCGCATTACCCGTAGTCAGATAGTTCATCGCCTGGTTCGCCAGGCACGCAACCTGAACATCCAGCAACGCCATATCGATATGCTGACCACCACCGTCATGTTCCCTATGGGCCAACGCGGCAAGGATCGCTACCGTCGAATAGAGCCCCGTCAGGATGTCTGTCAGCGCCACACCGACTTTCACCGGCCCTGCACCCTCATCTCCCTCAGGTCGACCGGTCAGGCTCATCAGCCCGCCCAGACCCTGGATCATGAAGTCATAACCCGCACGCTTGGCGTAAGGCCCGGTTTGGCCAAACCCGGTAATCGAGCAATAAATCAGATTCGGATTGATGGCTTTAAGCGACTCATAGTCCAACCCATAAGCCGCCAGGCCACCGACCTTGAAGTTCTCGATCAGGATGTCCGACTTGGCTGCCAGCTCACGCACCAGCTTTTGCCCTTCTGGACGCGTGAAATCGATGGTCACCGATTGCTTGTTGCGATTGGCCGACAAGTAATAGGCGGCCTCGCTGGTGTTCTCGCCATAGGCGTCTTTCAGGAAGGGCGGTCCCCAGGCGCGCGTATCGTCGCCATTGCCCGGACGCTCAACCTTAATCACTTCGGCGCCAAGGTCGGCAAGGATCTGCCCGGCCCAAGGCCCGGCCAGCACCCGCGATAAATCCAGTACCCGTAGATGCGAAAGCGCGCCCATGGACGTTCTCCTATTAATAGAACGCCTGGATGCCGGTTTGCGCGCGACCGAGGATCAGTGCGTGGACGTCGTGCGTACCTTCATAGGTATTCACCACTTCCAGGTTGACCAGGTGGCGAGCAACACCGAATTCATCGGAAATGCCGTTACCGCCCAACATGTCACGCGCCATACGCGCGATGTCCAGGGACTTGCCGCAGGAGTTGCGCTTCATCATCGAGGTGATCTCGACTGCCGCCGTGCCTTCATCCTTCATACGACCCAGACGCAGGCAGCCCTGCAGTGCCAGGGTGATCTCGGTCTGCATGTCGGCAAGCTTCTTCTGGATCAGCTGAGTGGCGGCCAACGGGCGACCGAACTGCTGACGATCCAGGGTGTACTGGCGAGCGGTGTGCCAGCAGAACTCGGCAGCGCCCAAAGCGCCCCAGGAAATGCCGTAGCGCGCGGAGTTGAGGCAAGTAAAAGGGCCTTTCAAACCGCGGACGTCAGGAAAAATGTTCTCTTCAGGAACAAACACGTTGTCCATGACGATCTCGCCGGTGATTGATGCACGCAAACCAACCTTGCCATGGATCGCCGGAGCACTCAGGCCTTTCCAGCCTTTTTCCAGAACAAAGCCACGGATGTCGCCCGCATCATCCTTACCCCAAACCACGAACACATCGGCAATCGGACTGTTGGTGATCCACATCTTGCTGCCGGTCAGGCTGTAGCCGCCTTCCACTTTGCGTGCACGAGTAATCATCGCGCCCGGGTCGGAACCATGGTTAGGCTCTGTCAGACCGAAGCAGCCAATCCACTCGCCCGAGGCCAGTTTCGGCAGGTACTTCTGCTTTTGGGCTTCAGTGCCGAATTCATTGATCGGCACCATGACCAACGAGGACTGCACACTCATCATCGAGCGGTAGCCGGAGTCGACACGCTCAACCTCACGAGCAATCAGCCCGTAGCTGACGTAGTTCAGACCGCTGCCACCGTACTGCTCGGGAATGGTCGCACCCAACAGGCCCACTTCGCCCATCTCGCGGAAGATCGCCGGATCGGTCTTTTCATGACGGAAAGCTTCAAGCACGCGCGGTGCGAGCTTCTGCTGAGCGAATTGCTCGGCAGTGTCGCGGATCATGCGCTCTTCTTCGGTGAGCTGTTGATCCAGCAGCAGGGGATCGATCCAGTTGAAGCTAGCTTTACCGCCCATGAGTGTGTCCTCTCGAATCGGGTCAAATAACGTGGACTGATCCTAGGCCTGGTCCGGCATTACGGCAAACGAGGATTTTGCATACTGTTGTGCTAATTTCTCACTCCGTAACGTCGCGAAATAGCCTTTATGCGATGTATTAGTGAGGTTGGAGTACATGCGCCGGAAAATCCCTAGCACCACCGCCCTGATCAGCTTTGAAGCGGCAGCGCGCCACGAGAGCTTTACCAAAGCGGCGCAGGAGCTTTCGCTCACTCAAGGCGCCATTTGCCGACAGATCGCCAGCCTCGAGGAGTTCCTCAGCGTAGAACTTTTCCGACGCTCGCGGCGCGGAGTGAAGCTGACGGAAGCCGGACTTTCCTACAGTCGCCGCGTAGCAACCCAGCTTGACGCGGTCGAGCGGGACACCTTGTCCGTGATGGGGCAACAGGGCGCCAATGTGATCGAGCTGGCCGTCGTACCGACCTTTGGCACCCAATGGCTGCTGCCACGCCTCAAAGACTTCCAGCACAAACACCCGGAAGTGACGGTCAACCTCACCAACCGAACACGCCCCTTCCTGTTCGCCGATACCGACTTCGATGCCGCAATTTACTTTGGTGATGCGGATTGGTCGGGTACCGAATCCCACAGGCTAATGGGCGAAAATCCGATGCCGGTGTGCAGCCCTACGCTACTGCGCAAAAAAGCCAATCTGACACCCGATGAAATCGCCGAAATGCCCCTGCTGCAACAGACCACGCGCCCTTATGCCTGGCGCCAGTGGTTCAACTCTCAGCACCTGAATGTGCCACGGGACATGACAGGACCGCGCTACGAGCTATTCTCCATGCTTGCCCAAGCGGCGATGCACGACATGGGGATCGCGCTGATTCCGCCATTCCTGATTCAACGCGAACTGACGGAGAAGCGCCTGGTGATAGCCAACACTCAGGCGCTGTCGAGCATCAAGGCCTATTATCTGATGATTCCGGAGCGAAAGGTCGAATCGGCGTCTCTACGGGCATTTCGCGATTGGCTGGTCACCCAAGCACAAAGCTACAGCCTAGAAGGGTAAAGGCTTACCGGCGTTAGCTGACCCCGTAGTCAACAAAACCAAAGCCCTACAGATATACGTTTTTGTCGCATATTCGCAGACTGTACCGACAAGCAGTACAAACGTCCCACAAGTGCCTGCCGACGTGGCTTTGAGCCTCCATTCACCAGCAATGACGCCTCATTCACCGTGCCGATGTGTAAATTCTTGAAATTCGGCCAAAATCCTTACAAGGCACGGCCTGCAAGGGATTGAGGCGGTCGGTTGCGACATTCGGTCACGGGGTGACTTGTAGTTAATTTTCCGTCACCCGTCATAATCCCTTGAAGGGCACAAAGTTCGCCTGCAAAATGCCGCGCCCCGCCCAGATTTGGCGGGATCGTGCTGATCGGCCGCCCCAGCCGCACCATCCGAAGTGCCTGGGTTTACTCAATAAGATCACGCAGGAGATTTGACGTGCACATTGGTGTTCCTCTCGAAACCCAGACGGGTGAAACGCGGGTTGCTGCAACCCCGGAAACCATCAAGAAGCTGATCGGCCAGGGTCATAAGGTCACTGTGCAAAGCGGCGCCGGCATTAACGCCAGCGTTGTCGACAGTGCTTATGAAGCGGCAGGCGCAACGATTGGCAGCGCCAACGACGCGTTTGGTGCCGAGCTGATTCTCAAGGTGGTCGCCCCCAGCGACAGCGAGCTGACGCTGATTAAAAGCGGCACCGTTGTGGTCGGCATGCTCAACCCGTTCAGCAATGAAACCATTGCCAAGCTGGCCGAGTGCGGCATTACCGCGTTCGCGCTGGAAGCGGCTCCGCGCACCTCCCGCGCTCAAAGCCTGGATGTGCTGTCCTCCCAAGCGAACATCGCCGGCTATAAAGCCGTGTTGCTGGCCGCTCACCACTACCCGCGCTTCATGCCGATGCTGATGACGGCTGCGGGTACCGTGAAAGCGGCGCGCGTGCTGATTCTGGGCGCCGGCGTTGCAGGTTTGCAGGCGATCGCCACGGCGAAACGCCTGGGGGCAGTGATCGAAGCGTCCGACGTGCGCCCTGCAGTTAAAGAGCAGATCGAATCCCTCGGCGCCAAGTTCGTCGACGTACCGTATGAAACCGATGAAGAGCGCGAATGCGCTGTCGGTGTCGGCGGTTACGCCCGGCCAATGCCCGCCAGCTGGATGCAGCGTCAGGCCCTGGCCGTGCACGAACGCGCCAAGCAGGCTGACATCGTCATCACCACCGCACTGATCCCGGGCCGCAAGGCGCCGACGCTGTTGAGCGCGGAAACCGTGGCGCAGATGAAGCCAGGCTCGGTGGTCATCGACCTCGCCGCAGCCCAGGGCGGCAACTGCCCGCTCACCGTGGCCGATCAGGTCGTGGTCGAGAATGGCGTGACCATTTGCGGCCCGACCAATCTGGCGGGCGCGGTCGCGGCAGACGCTTCGGCCCTGTACGCACGCAACCTGCTGGACTTCCTGAAGCTGGTCTTCAACAAAGAAGGCCAGTTCGAGATCAACCTCGAAGACGACATCGTCGCCGCGTGCCTGATGTGCCGCGACGGCCAAGTCATCCGCAAAAACGCCTAAGCAGGGATTCAGACGATGGAAGAGCTTATCTCCCCCGGTATCTACAACCTGATCATCTTCGTGCTGGCGATTTATGTCGGTTATCACGTGGTCTGGAACGTTACACCTGCACTGCACACGCCATTGATGGCGGTGACCAACGCGATCTCGGCGATTGTCATCGTCGGCGCCATGCTGGCCGCCGCGTTGACCGTGACGCCACTGGGCAAAACCATGGGCACCCTCGCCGTGGCGCTGGCCGCGGTAAACGTGTTCGGTGGTTTCCTGGTCACCCGCAGAATGCTTGAGATGTTCAAGAAAAAAGCCCCGAAAGTAAAAGAAGAGGCGCCCAAGTAATGAGCATGAACCTCGTAACGACGCTGTACTTGATTGCGTCCATCTGCTTCATCCAGGCGCTCAAAGGCCTGTCGCACCCGACCACGTCGCGCCGTGGCAACCTGTTCGGCATGCTCGGCATGGGCCTGGCGATTCTCACTACCGTAGGCCTCATCTATAAGCTGGGCGCTGAGCTGGCCACCGCCGGTATCGGTTACGTCATCGTCGGCCTGCTGGTCGGCGGCACTGCCGGGTCGATCATGGCCAAGCGCGTTGAAATGACCAAGATGCCGGAACTGGTCGCTTTCATGCACAGCATGATCGGTATGGCTGCGGTGTTTATTGCGATCGCGGCGGTCGTTGAGCCGCAATCGTTGGGCATCGTCAAACAGCTCGGTGATGCAATTCCGGCGGGCAACCGTCTGGAACTGTTCCTGGGTGCGGCCATCGGTGCAATCACCTTCTCCGGCTCTGTGATCGCTTTCGGCAAGCTGTCGGGCAAGTACAAGTTCCGCCTGTTCCAGGGCGCACCGGTACAGTTCGGCGGCCAGCACAAGCTGAACCTTTTGCTGGGTCTGGCCACTCTGGCGCTGGGCATCACCTTCATGCTGACCGGCAACCTCAGTGCCTTCGCGTTGATGCTGGCCCTGGCCTTCGTCCTGGGTGTGCTGATCATCATCCCGATCGGCGGGGCCGACATGCCGGTGGTGGTGTCGATGCTTAACAGCTACTCCGGCTGGGCAGCCGCGGGGATCGGCTTCTCGCTGAACAACTCGATGCTGATCATCGCCGGTTCGCTGGTGGGTTCGTCCGGTGCGATCCTCTCGTACATCATGTGCAAGGCGATGAACCGCTCCTTCTTTAATGTACTGCTCGGTGGTTTCGGCAATACGGCAGACGCGGCTGGCCCGGCCGGTTCGAAAGAAGCCCGCCCGGTTAAATCCGGTTCGGCTGACGACGCGACCTTCCTGCTGACCAACGCCGACACCGTGATCATCGTTCCGGGTTACGGCCTGGCGGTCGCTCGGGCGCAACATGCGCTTAAAGAGTTGACCGAGAAGCTGACCCATCGCGGTGTGACCGTGAAGTACGCGATCCACCCGGTTGCCGGTCGCATGCCTGGCCACATGAACGTGCTGCTGGCCGAGGCCGAAGTGCCTTACGACCAGGTGTTCGAGATGGAAGACATCAACTCCGAGTTCGGTCAGGCCGACGTAGTGCTGGTGCTCGGCGCCAACGACGTGGTCAACCCGGCCGCGAAGAACGACCCGAAATCGCCGATTGCCGGTATGCCGATTCTCGAGGCGTTCAAGGCCAAGACCATCATCGTCAACAAGCGCTCGATGGCCAGCGGTTATGCCGGCCTGGACAACGAACTGTTCTACCTCGACAAAACCATGATGGTCTTCGGCGACGCCAAGAAAGTCATCGAAGACATGGTCAAAGCTGTCGAGTAAAACCTGCTCCAACGCAATACCCAAAACCTCAGCCTTTAGTAGGCTGGGGTTTTTTTATTCCCCGTGAAACCCGACCAAAGGCTCTAAATCAGGCCTCTGCATTCGACCATGGTAGCGGGACGGATTTTTTTCAAATCACTAGACTGCACACCTTGCTTCCGTTGCCCGAGATAACCATCCATGTACCGTGATCGTATTCGCTTGCCTTCGTTGTTGGAAAAGGTGATGAGCGCCGCTGACGCTGCCGCTCTGATTCAGGACGGCATGACCGTCGGCATGAGTGGTTTCACTCGCTCTGGCGAAGCCAAAGCCGTCCCCCACGCATTGGCCGAGCGCGCCAAAATCACCCCGCTGAAAATCACGTTGATGACCGGCGCCAGTCTGGGCAATGACCTCGATAAACAGCTCACCGAAGCCGGCGTACTGTCGCGACGCATGCCATTCCAGGTTGATAGCACTTTGCGCAAGGCGATTAACGCCGGCGAAGTGATGTTCATTGACCAGCATCTCTCGGAAACTGTGGAGCAATTGCGCAACCAGCAACTCACGCTGCCGGACATCGCCGTGATTGAGGCCGTGGCGATCACCGAGCAGGGCCATATCGTGCCGACCACCTCGGTTGGCAACTCGGCCAGCTTCGCGATTTTCGCCAAACAGGTGATCGTCGAGATCAACCTCGCGCACAACCCGAATCTCGAAGGTCTACACGACATCTATATCCCGACCTATCGCCCGACTCGTACACCGATTCCGCTGGTAAAGGTTGACGATCGCATTGGCAGCACCGCCATCCCCATCCCGCCGGAAAAGATTGTCGCGATCGTGATCACCAACCAGTCCGACTCGCCCTCCACTGTCCTGCCGCCGGACGTCGACACCCAAGCCATTGCCGATCACCTGATCGACTTCTTCAAGCAAGAAGTGGCTGCCGGGCGCATGACCAACAAACTCGGCCCATTGCAGGCCGGTATCGGCACCATCGCCAACTCGGTAATGTGCGGCCTGATCGACTCGCCATTCGAGGACCTGACCATGTATTCCGAGGTGCTGCAGGACTCGACCTTCGACCTGATCGACGCCGGCAAGCTGAGTTTTGCGTCAGGCAGTTCGATCACCCTGTCGAGCCGGCGCAACGCCGACGTCTTTGGCAACCTCGAGCGCTATAAGGACAAACTGGTCCTACGGCCACAGGAAATCTCGAACCACCCGGAAGTCGTGCGGCGCCTGGGCATCATCGGCATCAACACCGCTCTGGAGTTCGACCTGTACGGCAACGTCAACTCTACCCATGTCTGCGGCACACGCATGATGAATGGCATCGGCGGCTCCGGGGACTTTGCGCGCAACGCGCACCTGGCAATCTTCGTGACCAAATCCATCGCCAAGGGTGGCGCGATCTCCAGCGTGGTGCCGATGGTCAGCCACGTCGACCATACCGAGCATGACGTCGACATCCTGGTGACGGAGATTGGCCTGGCCGACCTACGTGGCCTGGCACCACGGGAGCGAGCACGGGTGATCATCGACAACTGTGTGCACCCGGACTATCGCCAGGCGCTGGATGACTACTTTACGTCGGCCTGCGCATTGGGCGGGCACACCCCGCATATCCTGCGCGATGCCCTGCGCTGGCACATCAACCTGGAAGAAACCGGACGAATGCTGGCGGTCTGATTCAGCAAAAAAACAGCTGACGCAAACACAGTTGCGTCAGCTGGCTTTGGCCACACTAGATTTTGTTTAAAACTGTACTGCTGTACTGGTCATTTCCTACCGTATTTGCCTACCCATTCAAGCGAAAACATCAAAATCGCACCAATATAGTGCCGACAGGTACAGTTGCCTCAATTTCGACCAGTACACCCCCTATTAACAGTTAACTGGTCCCTCACAATACAGGTGAACTGTATCTACAGAGACTAGCCAAACGAGAGGATCATTGGCATCAGTTAAACCACTACCTAATCCCGCCACAAGCGGAAGGATGTCAACCATGGAACGTACACTCAGTTCCGAACTGTTCTTCGAAGATACCGCTGCAAAAACCCAGGCTTCCATGCCTCTTCGCGTTATTGCCAACCTGATGCTGTGGCAGCGCCGCATCTCCAGCCGCCATCAACTGGCTCGTCTGGATTCGCGTCTGCTGGCTGATGCCGGGATTAGCGAAGCACAACGCTACGAAGAGCTGAGCAAGCCGTTCTGGCGCTAAGTTAGCGTCGCTGGCTCTGACCCACCGGGTCCACCGCCAGCACTCCAAATTGAAAAAACAAAGCCCGTCGTGGGAAACCACGACGGGCTTTGTCGTTTTCGGCCCTAGTCGGCGGCCGTACAAAAGGGTTAGCCGACAATGAGTACAGTTTTAATATTTATCATATTGCACCAGTACAATTTTACGACAGTGTATCTGTAGGCCCAGTGTCGCTGCGCTCAACATGAAGTCCTGACTCTCCGGCAAAAGGACTTCGCGCCATGGATAACTTACTGAATGTTTCTGCCCCCGCACTTCTAAAGAAGCCTCGACTCCACAGACTTAAACGATTGCTGCAGTCGCTCGCCGCCGCCCTTGAGAGAGCCAGAACCCGGCGTTTGCTGGGCCAGCTCAATGATCAGCAACTCTCGGACCTAGGCATCAGCCACGCGGATCGGATTAATGAATTGGATAAACCGTTCTGGCGCTAGGCCGCTGCTTTAACAGAAGGGACTGTTCGAACCGATAAAAGCAGGCCTAATATCAAGCCAGAACGTGGCGAGCGCTGTTCGACAGGCGTCTGACTCAACAGCTACCTCAACACCTCTCAATCGGTTATCCAAAGGAGTTACACCATGTCCCGTCTTCGTCTGCTCAGCGCTGCAGCCCTGCTTGCCGTGGCTGCCAATTCCCACGCGACCAGCTTTATCGTGACCACGGATGCCGTCGTAGGCGCACTTAAGTCCAGTTCCGATGCAACCTCCGATGTCACTTCCTCCTTTCGCGATGACAAGATCGTGCGCGCTGCCCGTGACGACGCCGCCAGCTTCGTCGCCAGCGAAGGCGCCATTCGTGGCGTGAAACTGGAAAGCGCACTTGACCACATCCGCCACCAGGCTCCTCAGCTAAACGCCACTGATGCACAGCTGGCACAGGCCATCCTGACGATCTAAGCAACGCTGTCACATGGGACACGCCTGTCGTGTCCCAATGTTTCGGCACTGGCTCTAGCCCGGGGATTGCGCTAGCCTTTGGACTCGCTTTCGACAAACGAGTCTCATGCGTCTTCTTTCAAAGCAGCTTTTCATTTCAGTATTTCTCGCGGCCTGCTGGTCGGCCCCGACCTATGCCTTCGACGCGTTCAACTTGTCGACCCAAGGCATCGTCGTCACGGGTTACGCCACCAGCATGGTGACCGCCGCCCCCTTCGACCGTAAGCTGCTGATCGCCGCACACGATGACGCTGCGGCGTTCATTGCCAGTGACGGCCAACTACGCGGAGCGCAACTGGAATCCGCGTTGATTTACTTGCGCCGCAGCCAGCCAAAACTTCATGCAAGCGACCTTGAACTGGCGCAGGCAATTCTCGTCCAATAGTTATCCTTTGTCCTTGCGGAGTCGTTCCATGCGTAGCCCTCTGATTGCTGTTGCCCTTGGCCTGCTTTTATTGGCCGATGTGACCCAGGCGCACACCTTGGTTGCCACCAGCAACATCCTCATCAATGCCACCCAACGCACACTTGATTTCACTTCCGATACCACGACGTCCATTCGCGACTCGAAAATTATTCGCGAAGCCCACGATGATGCCGCGAGTTTCGTCGCCAGCGATGGGGATATTCGTGGTGCGCATCTGGAGGCCGCCTTCAGTACATTGCGCACCCGTGTGCCGGAAGCCCGGGACGCCAGTGATCAGGTGCTCGCCGAAGCCATCCTCGCACTGTGAGGTCGCCAAACGCCTGGCTGCTGGCCGGGCTGATGTTGCTGCTGTGCAACACGGCCCAGGCTGGCTTGCAATTACGACTCAAGACCGAGGGTCTGAGCGCCGAACAACAGCAAGCCAGTCAGGCGTTGCTCGATGAAGCCATGCAGGCCTTGCCGCCACGTTTTATCGAAAAACTGGACCGGCGCATTGATGTTGGCTGGACCGACGACATGCCGAGCAATGCCTATGGCCAGGCTTCGCTGGTGTCCGAACTCGACCTGAACCGCAACCTGCTCGCCAGCCTCACGGACGGCAGCGCTGCCACCAAAAAAACCTATCGCCCCCACGTCACCGTCCGCCGCGAAATGCTCGCAACGGTGTTGCATGAACTCACCCATATTTACGACCGTTCGCGCCTGTGGCCGGACGCGGAACGTACGCTGATCCAGCGCTGTACCCGGCGCAACAACAGTTCCGGCCTGATCGGCATCCCGGATGAATGCCGTGGTCAATCCGACCGCCGCTTTACCCTGAGCGATGATCCGCGCTTGCTCGACCTGGCCGGTTGGCCGCAATACGTCGGTCGCCGTGGCGAGCGCGAGCAGCACAACCGGCAGATCGCCCGCAGCCCGGACATCTACGAAACGAGCAGTCCCAAAGAGTTTGTCGCGGTCAACATGGAGTATTTCCTCCTCGACCCGAGCTATGCCTGCCGTCGCCCCGCGCTGTATCGCTACTACAAAGAACATTTCGGCTGGGCTCCCGCCGCCAAGGACCCGTGCAGCAAATCCTTTGCCTTCCTCAATGCCGGCAACGACTTTGCTAAACAACCGCTGGGCCAAGTCGATCCGGAACGGGTGTACGCCGTCGACTATCTGCTGGCCGAAGCCAACCAGAACTGGGTCAGTCGCTGGGGGCACAGCATGTTGCGCCTGGTGATCTGCGCGCCGGGTCGGCCTCGCGGGCCAGATTGCCGACTGGATCTCGACCAGCACCTGGTCTTGTCCTACCGCGCCTTCGTCGGCGACGTGCAGCTCTCGAGCTGGGATGGGCTGGTGGGTAAATACCCCTCGCGCCTGTTTGTACTGCCGTTGGCCCAAGTGATCGACGAATACACCAAGACTGAACTGCGCAGCCTGGCCTCGGTACCGCTGAACTTGTCGCGCAACGAAATTGAAGACGTGGTGGAACACGCCGCCGAGATGCATTGGAGTTACGACGGCAACTATTATTTCCTCTCCAACAACTGCGCGGTGGAAGGCTTGAAGTTGCTGCGCAGCGGCAGCAACAACGCGAAACTGGTCGGGCTCGACAGCATCATGCCCAACGGCTTGCTGGAAGTGATGAAGGGCCGCGGACTGGCGAATACCAGCGTGCTGGATGACCCACGCGAAGCGTTGCGCCTGGGTTACCGCTTCGACTCCTTCCGTGATCGTTACCAAGCGATGTTCGAAGTGCTGAAAAAGCACTTGCCGATCAAGCAGGAAAAAGTCGAAGACTGGCTGGCATTAAAAGCTGACGAGCGCCGGCAATGGTTTGAGCAGGCTGACTTGCGCACCAGCGCGGCATTGCTGTTGCTGGAGCAGGCAAGCTTCCGTCAACAACTGGTGCTGGCCCAGGATGAAGTGAAGCAGCGTTATCTGGGCGCACGGGAATTGAAGAACGGCGGTATGGACAAGGCAAACGCGACCTTGCAGCAAATTCTCGCTAATAGCGGCTTCCTCAGTCGTCCCGCAGAGCTGCTCGGCACCGGCGGTTACGGATTGCCTCAACCGAATGAATGGCAGCGCCTGGAATCGGAAAGCAACCTGCGGCAGAAGCAGCTTCAACTGCTGACCGGCGATCTGGACAAGGAAGTCAGAGCGCTGCTCGAACCAGGCCGGGCAGCGGAGATGGCCGCCAATGAAGCCAACCTGAAACTGGTTGGCGAACATTTGCGCAAATTGCATAAAGCAGCAGGCGGGCTGGAGTTGCCATAAGCAAGAAGGCGTCGTGGATGATCCATGACGCCTTCTTTTTGCCTGCACGTTAAATCAAAGCACCCCTTCCAGAATTTCATAGACGATCCCGGTGCCCACGGCGATCAGCACAATGTCGCCCCCTGCACGGCGCCATTCGTAGCCCGGGTAATGCGGCAGCCGCCCCAAGGCACGATTATCCAGACGCTCACCGTAATAGCCGTGAGGCAATGGTCGACCACGCACCAGATGAACACCTGGAGGAGGGGGTGCCCCGCGTACAAAATAGCCGTGGTTATCGTGAATAGTCTGGCGCACCGGGCCGAAGTCCCGTGGCGGAGGGCCGCCGCGATGATTGTCCTGCGGGCCACGGTGGTCATCGCCATGGTTGTCACCACGGTTATCGTAATGGCCCTGCGGCGGGCCGCCGCGGTCGTGATCGTCGCGCTGATCGGCGCTCGCATGCAGCAGCGGCGTGGCACTGAGCATCAGCACGCCCAGGCCGGCAATCAGACGTTTCGGCATTTTCATCAGGTCTTTCCTCACTGCACACACAGCAAAAAGGGCTTCAGAACGTAGTCCTGAAGCCCTCGGTCTTGCTGTTTAGTCTGTGCCGCGAGGCTCTAATTCCTCTGTATCAGGAACTTTACCTTCAGCTGACGCGGGCCTTACGCACGCCTTCAGCCAACGCCGAGCAAAGGCTCAGCACGCCATCAACCGCCTGCGCCGGCGTTGAGGCATTGGCGATGTGGTCGATCAATGCCGACCCTACCACCACACCATCGGCCAGACGCGCGATGGACGCCGCTTGCTCCGGTGTGCGAATGCCGAAACCGATACTGATCGGCAGGTCGGTGTGGCGACGCAGACGAGCAACCGCTTCTTCAACGTGTTCCAGCGTCGCCGCGCCCGCCCCGGTCACACCGGCAACCGACACGTAGTAGACGAAGCCAGAGCTGCCGTTCAGAACGGTCGGCAGGCGCACATCGTCGGTTGTCGGCGTGGTCAGGCGGATGAAATCCAGTCCGGCGGCCTGCGCCGGCTCGCACAGCTCACCGTTATGCTCCGGCGGCAGGTCGACCACGATCAAACCATCAACACCGGCCTCCTTGGCGTCGGCGATGAAGCGCGGCACGCCGTACATGTGGATCGGGTTGAAATACCCCATCAGCACCAGCGGCGTCTCGGTATTGCCTTCACGGAACTCGCGAACCATTTGCAGGGTTTTCGCCAGGTTCTGCTTGGCGCCAAGGGCGCGGATGTTGGCCAACTGGATGGCCGGGCCATCGGCCATTGGATCGGTGAAAGGCATGCCCAACTCGATCACATCGGCACCCGCACCGGGCAAGCCTTTGAGGATCGCCAGGGACGTGTCATAGCTCGGGTCGCCAGCGGTGACGAAGGTCACCAGGGCGGCGCGATTCTGTTCCTTGAGTTCGGCAAAGCGAGTTTGCAGGCGGCTCATCAGTGTTTCTCCTGCTTCGATTGTTCCATGTGGTGCATCACGGTTTGCATGTCTTTGTCGCCACGACCGGACAGGTTGACCACCATCAGGTGATCTTTGGGCAGGGTCGGTGCGCGCTTGAACACTTCGGCCAAGGCGTGGGCGCTTTCCAGTGCAGGAATAATCCCTTCCAGGCGGCAGCATTTGTGAAACGCATCGAGGGCTTCGTCGTCGGTCACCGAGGTGTACTGAACGCGGCCGATGTCATGCAACCAAGCGTGTTCCGGGCCGATGCCTGGATAGTCGAGGCCGGCCGAGATCGAGTGGGCGTCGATGATCTGGCCATCGTCGTCCTGCAACAGGAAAGTACGGTTGCCGTGCAGCACACCCGGAACACCGCCGTTCAGGCTGGCGGCATGCTTACCGGTTTCAATGCCGTAACCGGCGGCTTCCACGCCAATGATTTCGACGCTTTTGTCATCGAGGAACGGGTGAAACAGGCCCATGGCGTTGGAACCGCCACCGATGCACGCCACCAGGCTGTCCGGCAGACGACCTTCCTGGGCTTGCAGTTGAGTACGGGTTTCTTTGCCGATAACAGACTGGAAGTCGCGAACCATCGCTGGATAAGGGTGCGGGCCGGCCACGGTGCCGATGAGGTAGAAGGTGCTGTCGACATTGGTCACCCAGTCACGCAACGCTTCGTTCATCGCGTCTTTCAGGGTGCCAGTCCCGGCGACCACCGGGATCACTTCGGCGCCCAGCAGCTTCATGCGGAACACGTTGGCCTGCTGACGTTCGATGTCGGTGGTGCCCATGTAGATCACGCAATCCAGGCCGAAACGTGCAGCCACGGTCGCCGTCGCCACGCCGTGCATGCCGGCGCCGGTCTCGGCAATGATGCGTTTCTTGCCCATGCGCCGCGCCAGCAGGATCTGGCCGATGCAGTTGTTGATCTTGTGCGCGCCGGTGTGGTTCAGCTCTTCGCGTTTCAGATAAATCTTTGCGCCGCCGCAGAATTCGGTCAGGCGTTCGGCGTAGTACAGCGGGCTTGGACGTCCGACGTAGTCCCGTTGGAAGTAGGCCAATTCTTCTTTGAATGCTGGATCTTCCTTGGCCAATTCGTATTCACGGGCCAGGTCGAGCACCAACGGCATCAAGGTTTCAGCGACGTAACGGCCGCCGAACGAGCCAAACAGGCCGTTGGCGTCGGGGCCGTTGCGCAGATTTGTCTGGGTCATGGTTCGCTCCAGTGGGATTCGTGAGATGACAATGACGGTCACTCTACCCCTGACGTCCCAGCCTGAAAACCGATAAGATCGCCACAACCTGTCAGGAAAACTCACAGATCCCATGAGCCACGACCTTCCCCCGCTCAACGCCCTTCGCGCCTTTGAAGCCACGGCACGGCTGAACAGCGTCAGTCAGGCTGCCGAACAGCTGCACGTCACTCATGGCGCGGTCAGCCGACAACTCAAGGTGCTCGAAGAACACCTTGGTGTGAGCCTGTTCATCAAGGATGGACGCGGCCTGAAACTCACAGATGCCGGCGTGCGTTTGCGCGATGCCAGCGGTGAGGCCTTTGAACGTCTACGCACGGTTTGCGCAGAGCTGACCCAAAGCACCGCTGACGCTCCATTTGTTTTGGGTTGCTCGGGCAGTTTGTTGGCGCGCTGGTTTATTCCACGCCTGGGACGACTGAATGCGGACTTGCCCGACCTGCGCCTGCACCTGTCGGCCGGGGAAGGCGATCTCGATCCGCGACGGCCGGGGCTCGATGCCCTGCTGGTGTTTGCCGAGCCGCCATGGCCGGCGGACATGCAAGTCTATGAGTTGGCCAGCGAACGAATCGGCCCGGTGATGAGCCCGCGTTTCGCGGGTTATGAAAGGCTGCAAGCTGCGCAGGCCACAGCGTTATTGAACGAACCCTTGCTGCACACCACCTCGCGCCCACAGGCTTGGCCGAGCTGGGCACAGCAAAGTGGCCTCGACGCCAAGGCGTTGAAGTACGGTCAAAGTTTCGAGCATTTGTATTATTTGCTGGAAGCAGCCGTAGCGGGGCTGGGGGTGGCGATTGCGCCTGAGCCGCTGGTGGCTGAGGACTTGAAGGCCGGTCGCCTGGTTGCGCCCTGGGGATTCAGTGAAACCCCGGCGCAACTGGCCTTGTGGCTACCCAAGCGCGCCGCGGACGGGCGCGCTCGACAGTTGGCGCAGTGGCTCAAGGCCGAGCTGCACCAAACCGATCAGTCGCCGCGCTTGAACAGCAGATAAGCCGCAAGCAGACCCAGTGCGCCGACAGCGACGCCCGCAGTAGTCCAAGGGTGTTCCTGGGCGTAGTCCCGAGTGGCAATCCCGGTTTCGCGGGTTTTGACTTTGACTTCTTCATACGCATCGCTGAGCAGATGGCGCGAATGTTTCAGCGCGTTCTCGGCGTTGCCTTTCAGCGCTTTGAGGGTTTTACGCGACTCGTCCGAGGCGTCGTCTTTCAGATTTTCCAAAGATTTCAGCAGACTCTCGATCTCGGCTTCCATGCTTTGCAATGAGGCTTTACGTAAAGAGGTGTTGGCCATGGTGGCTCTCCTTCATTGATGATGAGTAGCGTGTGTTGGTTGGGACTTCAACGGTTCGAGAAAGTGCAGTAAATCTGAACTTCTGCATGGCATTAGCCGACAGAAGTAATACGAAAAATCACTGCTAGGCTGTATTTCACACCCAAGGAGAACGCCATGACTGACCATCACACCTACAAGAAAGTCGAATTGGTTGGCTCGTCCACCAGCAGCATTGAGGACGCCATCAATAACGCGCTGGCCGAAGCCAATAAGAGCATCAAGCACCTGGAATGGTTTGAAGTGACCGAAACCCGCGGGCACATCAAGGATGGCAAGGCCGCTCACTTTCAGGTGACGCTCAAAGTCGGGTTCCGGATTGCCAGCAGCTGAGTTTGAGCTAGTCTCCTGAACTTGCGCGCTGGCCGAATGCCATAGGGAAATGGCAAAGCGCTACATGAGTGCCTCCGGCTGATGGCTGGATGCTCCCTTTGATCCGACCAGGGAATGCGACAGATGAAGTATTTTATTTTAGCGGTAGGTTTGTTGAGCCTTGCAGGAACAGCCTTTGCTGACGGCAAATCGTGCGAAGAGCTGAAAGCCGAAATCGCAGCAAAACTGGATGTCAAGGGCGTTGCCGGCTATTCACTGGAAATCGTCGATAAAGGCGCTGAGGCCGGCGGAACAGTCGTCGGTACCTGTGAAAAGGGCACCAAGGCAATCGTCTACAAGAAAGACTGATGTCCCTTACAAATCAAAAAGCCGACGCAATGCGTCGGCTTTTTTGTGTGGCGGCGTCGGCGCCTCAGCCCTTCATGACCTGCGCCAGCAGCTCATAGGAATGCACCCGATCCGCATGTTCGTAAAGGTCGCAGGTGAAAATCAGCTCGTCCGCCTGAGTCTGCTCGATCAGCACTTCAAGCTTGGCGCGGATCTTCTGCGGGCTGCCCACCATCGCCAGACCGAGGAAATCGCCGACGGCTTCTTTCTCATGGGGCAGCCACAGGCCATCCATGGTTTTCACCGGCGGACGCTGCACCAGGCTTTGGCCACGCATCAACGCCAGGATGCGCTGATAGACCGATGTCGCCAGGTAATCCGCCTGCTCGTCCGTGTCAGCGGCGACCAGCGGCACACCGAGCATCACATACGGCTTATCCAGCACCGCCGAAGGCTTGAAGTGATTACGGTAGACGCGAATCGCCTCGTGCATGAAGCGCGGTGCGAAATGCGAGGCGAAGGCGTAGGGCAAACCGCGCTCACCGGCCAATTGTGCACTGAACAGGCTGGAGCCCAGCAACCAGACAGGGACATTGGTGCCGGTGCCCGGCATGGCGATGATTCGCTGGTCAGGCGTGCGTGGGCCGAGATATCGCATCAGCTCCGTAACATCTTCCGGAAACTCGTCGGCGCTGCCGGAACGTTCGCGACGCAGGGCGCGTGCAGTCATTTGATCGGAACCGGGGGCGCGCCCCAAACCCAGATCGATCCGACCTGGATACAGGCTTTCGAGTGTGCCGAATTGCTCCGCGATCACCAGCGGCGCGTGGTTGGGCAGCATCACGCCGCCGGAGCCGACACGAATGGTCGACGTGCCACCGGCCAGGTAGCCGAGCAATACCGAGGTGGCCGAACTGGCGATGCCGTCCATGTTGTGGTGTTCGGCGACCCAGAAGCGGGTATAGCCTAATTTTTCGACATGCTGCGCCAGGTCCAGGGAATTACGCAGCGACTGGGCCGCGCTGCCGTTCTCGCGTACGGGCACCAGATCAAGGGTCGAAAACTTGATATCGGACAGTCGTTTCATAAGCCTGCTTCTCCAATGGTGGGCGCAGGTTTTTCTTGCGAACGAAAACCTGCCGAATCTATAAGCGTGCTTCATGCAATGAGGGCATATACCCGAGATTCAATAGCCAGGCCAAAAAATCCTACGAAAGCAGTAGGACTTTATGAGATGAGGTGAACTTTGCACAACCGTCTACCCTCAGAACCCTAGCAACCGAAAACCACGAAGGTGCGACGCTCGCACCGGATCTTGAGGAGGCAGACATGGCTATTACGAAGAAAGCATCGGCTCATTGGGAAGGCGATCTGAAAACCGGCATCGGCTCGATCTCTACTGAAACCGGTGTACTCAGAGAAGCGCCCTACGGCTTCAAGGCTCGTTTCGAAGGCGGCAAAGGCACCAATCCGGAAGAGCTGATCGGCGCGGCGCATGCGGGATGTTTCTCGATGGCGTTTTCGATGATCCTGGGTGATGCCGGGCTCAAGGCTGACAGCATCGATACCAATGCTGAAGTGACCCTGGATCAAGTCGACGGTGGTTTTGCGATCACTGCGGTGAAATTGATCCTCAAGGCGAAAATCCCCGGGGCGACTCAGGCGCAGTTCGAGGAGCTGAGCAACAAGGCCAAAGAAGGCTGCCCGGTGTCCAAAGTGCTGAATGCGAAAATCAGCCTGGATGCGACGTTGGTCAGCTGATGATCAGGCGCTGAATGTACTGACGCCTTCGCGACCCGACCCGCTCGCGAAGGCGAACTTGTAAACAACACAATTCCAACGATAAAGCTGCGCTTTGTGAGCGGTGTCAGAACTCGCTTTGCAAAACTGTGGTCGAATAAATGACAGCCGCTCAAGCGCAAAAACTGCGCGCGGCCTCAAGGGAGCTTCAACCATGAAACGTTTTGCCTTGGCGATTATCGGTTGCACGCTGGCCACTTCGGCCCTGGCGGCACCGAAATCCTGTGAAGAACTCAAGGCCGAGATCGAGGCCAAGATCCAGGCCAATAACGTCTCGTCCTACACCCTGGAAATCGTCACCAATGACGAAGTCCACGATCAGAACATGGTCGTCGGCAGCTGCGAAAACGGCACAAAGAAAATCATCTACCAGAAAAACGACCGCTGATTCACCTCACGGGACGCAATAGGTCTGCCGATCTTCAGCGACGATCTCCCGCTTTGCATTGAACAATCGGGCGCTTGGGGTGAAGGCGATCGAACGGCCTTCCAGCACATAACGCTGGCCGGCTTCGAAATGATCGTAGTTGACGGTCAGGTAGCACAGCCGTTCCGTGGGGGTGTTCATCATGTTCATGCCCCCACCACCGGGCACCTCAAAGTCGAACCTGACGACCAGCTCATGGCTGCCGGGCGTCACCTGGAAAAAACGCCCGTCACGCAATCGCTGTTTGTCCAGTCGCTCTGCCATCAGCAACCTGTCGTTGGGGAATGGCGTCGAGAAGTCGATCCAGGCCATCTGCGGATTTACCGCCGGTAACGGACTCTGGCAGCCGGCAACCACGCCTGCCGCGAGCAACAGCATCAATCTGCGCATGATGAATGTCCCAAAGGATGGTCATTCAGCATAGCGCCGATCAGCTGCTTTGGCAGCCAGCCGGCGTGCCTTGGCCAATCACTTTTCGTTGCTGGTCATAGAGCTTTGCCCATGGCCGGAAGCCGATATTCCCCGCTTGCAGCTGATATCGCTCACCGGCATTGAAGTCGTTGAATTTCACGTTTAACTGGCAGTCACGCCACAGCGGCTCGGCGTCGGGGCCTATGTTGGTGGGCTGGACCGCAAACTGGTAGCGCACCGTCAGCTCATGACGGCCCGGATGCACCTCGAAATATCGCTTGTCGGTAGAGGCTTTGTCATCGACTTCCAGCGCTTGCAGGGCGGTGTCTTCTTGCTGTGAGTCCAGTTCGATCCATGCTTGCGACGGATCATGGTGAGGTAAACCGAAACCAGCACAGCCGGTCAGCATCAACAAGCCTCCCGTCAGCATCAATTTGCGCATAGCGGAGCTCCAGTCAGGCGGGATAGTCTTGCGGGCAGACTTTCCAGGGATGATTTTATTTTGATCAGGCCGCTTCCAAGCCTTGGGTTACTTGATCGCGTTTTGCGGATTTTGTTTCCGGGTATGTTGCTTTTATTCCTCAGCGGCTGCGCCAGCGTCAGCTATTACAGCCAGTTGGCCAGCGGTCAGCTGCAATTGCTGCGGGCCAGGGAGCCGGTGGCCCAGGTGCTTGCCGATCCGTCTCGCGATCCGATGCTGCGTGCGCACCTGACCCAATCGCAAAAGGCCCGGACATTCGCCAGCCAACAGCTGCATCTGCCGGATAACCAGAGCTACCGTCTGTACGCCGACATTGGCCGGCCGTTCGTGGTCTGGAACGTCTTTGCCACGCCGGAATTTTCCCTGACAGCACAAAACCATTGCTTCCCTATCGCCGGTTGCGTCGCCTACCGCGGTTACTACAGCCAGAGTGCTGCCCGCGGCGAAGCGGCCTTGCAACGCCTGAAAGGTATGGACGTGTCCATTGGCGGCGTCGAGGCCTATTCGACGCTCGGCTGGTTCAACGATCCGATTCTCAGTTCAATGATGGGTTGGGGCGACGAGCGGCTGGCAACGCTGATCTTTCACGAGCTCGCGCACCAGCGCTTTTATGTGAAGGACGACACCGAGTTCAACGAGTCCTTCGCCACCTTCGTCGAGCAGGAAGGCACCCGGCAATGGCGGGCATCACGCGGTCTGGCAGCGGACAATGGCGCGCAGGCGCAGCATCGAGACCAATTTATTCAATTGGTTCTGGATACGCGCACGCGGCTTGAAAATCTCTACGCCCTGCCACTGCCCGCCGACCAGATGCGCCAACGCAAAGCGGCGGAATTCGAACGTCTGCGCCATGACTATCGACAGCTGCGCGATAGCCAATGGGCCGGGGATAAACGCTATGACGCGTGGATCAACGCGCCAATGAACAACGCCCGGTTGTTACCGTTTGGGTTGTATGACCAATGGGTGCCGGCGTTTGCGGCGCTGTACAGGCAGGAGGGTGGGGACTGGCTGAAGTTTTATGCCGCCGTCGAGCAGCTTGGTGCGTTGCCAGTGGTTGAGCGCAAGGTAGCGCTGAAGGCATTGACGGGGTCATAAAATCTGGTGGCTGGGCGGGCCTCTTCTCGGGCAAGCCTCGCTCCTACGGGGTCTATGTTGCTTTTGTAGGAGCGAGGCTTGCCCGCGAAGGCGTTTTCAACCTCACAACCAGATCGCGTCCCATAGCGGATAATCCCCTACCCTCTCGACCAAGCCAGCTCGCAACGGATTGGCGACGATGTAGCGAGCAACTGCCTGTAGATCTTCTTCCTTACGAATGGCGCGATCGTGATAACCATGTTGCCAAACCGGACCTTGGCGTCCTGCCGAGCGATTAAGCGTTACTGCGATGCGTGATTTGGTTCGAGCCATCAAACTGGGTAACTGAATATTCTGTAACTCGATCAGCCAATGGAAATGATCGGGCATGACGACCCAGGCCAGTGACGTCGCAAACCCTTCCTGCTCAGCAGTTTTCAGGGCATCGACTACCAGTCGCCCACTCTTGAAGTCATGGAATAACGGTTGCCGGTTCAAAACGACGGCTGTCAGGAGGTAAATCTGTCCGGGCTCCGAATATCGGCCGGTGCGCAATCGATGAGCATGTTTTAGCTCTGTCATTAATGATCCTCCTTGATCGTGACCTCAGACTTTGAGCCTAGGACGATTAGAAGGGACTTGGGTGGTAACTGTTGCACAGGATGTATCTGGGCGGGCCTCTTCGCGGGCAAGCCTCGCTCCTACGGGGTCTATGTTGCTTTTGTAGGAGCGAGGCTTGCCCGCGAAGGCGTACTGATCAACGCCGCAAAAACGCCTGATGCATCTCTTCCAGCGTCTCAAAGTGATAGGCCGGTGCTTCTGCGCTCAATTCTTCCCGGCTGCCAAACCCATAACCGACCGCCACCGCATCCAGCCCATTGCTGCGCGCGCCGATCAGGTCGTGTTTGCGGTCGCCGATCATCAGGGTGTTGGCCGGGTCCAGGCCTTCTTCGGCCATCAGGTAGGCAATCAACTCGACTTTGTTGGTGCGTGTCCCGTCCAGTTCGCTACCGTAAATCACCTTGAAGTGCCTGGCGAAGTCGAAGTGCCGGGCGATTTCCCGGGCGAACACCCACGGCTTTGAGGTTGCGATGAACAACTGTCGCCCTTGCCCGCCGAGGGTTTCCAGCAGCGGTGTGACGCCGTCGAACACACGGTTCTCGTACAGGCCTGTGACCTTGAAGCGTTCGCGGTAGAAATTCACCGCTTCCCAAGCCTTGGGCTCGTCGAAGTCGTAGAACTGCATGAACGCCTGCAACAACGGCGGGCCGATGAAGTGTTCGAGCTTGGTCAGGTCGGGTTCATCGATCCCCAGTTTGCTCAGGGCGAACTGGATCGAACGGGTGATGCCCTCGCGCGGGTCGGTCAGGGTCCCATCGAGATCAAACAAAACGGTTTGGTAATGCATGTTGAATCCTGAATAGGGGCGCGGGGTCAGAGCTGGTCGTAGCCTTCAGCCAGATGCAAATTCTTGAGCTTCACGTAGTTCGCCGCGCTGTAGGTGAAAAAGGCATTTTCCTTGTCCGTCAGCGGGCGGATTTGTTTCACCGGGCTGCCCACATACAGGAAGCCGCTTTCCAGACGCTTGCCCGGCGGCACCAGACTGCCAGCGCCGACAATCACATCGTCCTCGATCACCGCACCATCCATGACGATGCTGCCCATGCCGATCAGAATCCGGTTGCCGACACTGCAGCCATGCAGCATGACCTTATGGGCAATGGTCACGTCGTCTCCGATTAAGCAGGGAAAGCCATCGGGATTGAACGGCCCGGCATGCGTGATGTGCAGCACGCAGCCATCCTGAACGCTGGTGCGCGCACCGATACGGATGCGGTGCATGTCGCCACGGATCACCGTCAGCGGCCAGACAGAGCTGTCTTCGCCGATTTCAACGTCGCCGATCACCACCGCCGAGCCGTCGACAAAAGCGCCTTTACCCAGTAGCGGCGTGTGGTTCTGATACTTGCGAAGGGTCACGATAGGCTCTCTCTCTTTTGCTGATAGCTGCGGTGAGCGTCGATTGTAATTAAGATGGCCCCATGTTTCTTCCAGCCAAGGTGCCAACCGTGAGCGTGAACAACCCTCTTTTGCAGTCCTACGACCTGCCGCCCTTCTCGGCGATCCGGGCCGAACACGTACAACCGGCCATTGAACAGATCCTGGCTGACAACCGTGCCGCCATTATCGAGATCCTCAACAGCCAGGGCAAACAACCGACCTGGGCCGGCCTGGTGCTGGCGATGGACGAACTCAATGATCGTCTGGGCGCCGCCTGGAGCCCGGTCAGCCACCTCAATGCCGTGTGCAACAGCGCCGAATTGCGCGAAGCCTACGAGTCCTGCCTGCCGGCCTTGAGCGCCTACTCCACCGAGCTGGGCCAGAACCGTGAACTGTTCGAGGCCTTCGAAGCCTTGGCCAACAGCCCGGAAGCCGCCGGTTTCGACGTGGCGCAGAAAACCATCCTGGAACACGCCCTGCGAGACTTCCGTCTGTCGGGTATCGATCTGCCGGACGCCGAGCAGAAGCGCTACGCCGAAGTGCAAAGCAAATTGTCGGAGCTGGGCAGCCGCTTCTCCAACCAGCTGCTCGACGCGACTCAAGCCTGGACCAAGCACGTGACCGATGAAGCCGCCCTCGCCGGCCTCACCGATTCGGCCAAGGCGCAAATGGCCGCCGCAGCCCAGGCCAAAGATCTGGATGGCTTCCTCATCACCCTGGAATTCCCGAGCTATTACGCGGTGATGACCTACGCCCAGGACCGTGCCTTGCGCGAAGAAGTCTACGCCGCCTATTGCACCCGTGCGTCGGACCAAGGCCCGAACGCCGGTCAGAACGATAACGGCCCGGTCATGGAAGAAATCCTCGACCTGCGTCAGGAACTGGCCAAGCTGCTCGGCTTCGCCAGCTTCTCGGAACTGAGCCTGGCCACCAAAATGGCTGAATCCAGCGATCAGGTCCTCAGCTTCCTGCGCGATCTGGCCAAACGCAGCAAACCGTTCGCCGCCCAGGACCTGGAACAGCTCAAGGCCTACGCCGCCGAACAAGGCTGCCCGGACCTGCAAAGCTGGGACAGCGGTTTCTACGGCGAAAAGCTTCGCGAACAACGTTACAGCGTTGCCCAGGAAGCACTGCGCGCCTACTTCCCGATCGACAAAGTGCTGGGCGGCCTGTTCGCTATCGTCCAGCGCCTGTACGGCATCGAGATCGCCGAGCTGAAAGGCTTCGACGCCTGGCACCCGGATGTTCGCCTGTTCGAAATCAAGGAAAACGGCCAGCACGTCGGCCGCTTCTTCTTCGACCTCTATGCCCGCGCCAACAAACGCGGCGGTGCATGGATGGACGGCGCCCGTGACCGTCGCCGCACCATCAGCGGCGTGCTGCAAAGCCCGGTGGCCAATCTGGTGTGCAACTTCACCCCAGCCGACAGCGGCAAACCGGCCCTGCTGACCCACGATGAAGTGACCACCCTGTTCCACGAATTCGGTCACGGCCTGCATCACCTGCTGACCCGCGTAGAACACGCCGGCGTGTCCGGCATCAACGGCGTGGCCTGGGATGCGGTGGAGCTGCCAAGTCAGTTCATGGAAAACTGGTGCTGGGAGCCGGAAGGCCTGGCGCTGATCTCCGGTCACTACGAAACCGGCGAGCCGCTGCCTCAGGATCTTCTGGAGAAAATGCTCGCGGCGAAGAACTTCCAGTCCGGCCTGATGATGGTGCGCCAACTCGAGTTCTCGCTGTTCGACTTCGAACTGCACGCCACCCACGGCGACGGTCGCAGCGTGCTGCAAGTACTCGAAGGTGTGCGTGACGAGGTCTCGGTCATGCGTCCACCGGCCTACAACCGCTTCCCGAACAGCTTCGCCCACATCTTCGCCGGCGGTTACGCAGCGGGTTACTACAGCTACAAGTGGGCTGAAGTGCTGTCGGCCGACGCCTTCTCGAAGTTCGAAGAAGACGGCGTGCTCAATACCGAAACAGGTCGTGCGTTCCGCGAAGCGATTCTGGCGCGTGGCGGTTCGCAGGAACCCATGGTGCTGTTCGTCGACTTCCGTGGCCGTGCGCCATCGATTGACGCACTCTTGCGCCATAGCGGCCTGAGTGAGGACGCGGCAGCATGAGCGAGGGGCCTGTGATCACGAAGAAACGCTTTATCGCCGGGGCGGTCTGCCCGGCCTGTAGCGAGCCAGACAAATTGATGATGTGGAACGAAGACGAGGTCCCGCATCGCGAATGCGTGGCCTGCGGTTATTCGGATACGCTCAATGAACAAGGTCTGTCGGTGCCCAAGGAATTGGGCACGCGGGTCAACACTTCGGCGCTCAAGGTGCCGGACGCCAAGGTTCAGGCGGTGCAGTTCTTCCCGAACCCGAAGCTGAAGAAGAAGCCTGACGAGCACCATTGAGTCAACATCACCTTCCACCCTTTGACCGGGTGGAAGGTGGTATCTATTTACCACCCTTCCCCCGCGCTTCTTCCTTAGGCTGAATCCCTCAGCCCTACTCAAGGAAGACGCCATGCCTGATAACAATCCGCTGCTACAACACTGGGACCTGCCGCCGTGGCCGGACATCCGCGCCGAGCACCTGGTGCATGCCATCGACACCCTTGTTGCCGACAACCGCAAGGCCATTGCCGGGATTATCGCGAGCCAATCCACGACCCCGAACTGGGATGATCTGGTATTGGCCGTTGATGAAACCGATGCGCGCCTGGATGAGGCCATGGGCGTCATCGAAACCCTTTCAATGGTGAAACATGAGGGTAAGGCCTGGGACGCAGCCAGCGGGACTTGCCGCGATGCCGCTGCGCAGTACAAATCTGAAAAGATGGGTAATCACGCACTGTTCCGGGCTTATCAGCGGCTGGCGCAAAGTCCCGCTGCGGCGAATTACGATGAACCGCGCAAAGCGGTTTTGAACAAAATTCTGCGCCGGTTTCGCTTGTCCGGCATCGACTTGCCCATCGAACAACAGCAGACGCTGGCCCGGCTGAATCGTGACATCGGGGTGCTGCAAAGCCTGTTCCTGACCAACCTGGAAGGCGCCAGCGCAGCCTGGAGCAAGCGCATCGATGACATCTCGCAGTTGCGCGGTTTGTCTGCGGCGACACTGGAGCGTCTGGCAGTCAACGCGCAACAGGCAGGGCACGACGGCTGGCTGATGCGTCTGGACCAGGACACCTACACTCGTGTCATGGCCTATGCCGAAGACCGATCCCTGCGCGAAGAATACTTTGTCGCTTACTCCACCCGGGCTTCCGATCAAGGCCCCCACGACCGGCAATTCGATAATGGTCCGGTGCTGGAGCTGCTGTTGTCCATGCGTCATCAGAAAGCCAGGTTGCTGGGGTATGAGAACTTTGCGCAACTCAGCCTCGTAACGGAAATGGCCGAGTCCACCGAGCAAGTCACCGGTTTCCTGCGGCGGCAAATCGTGCAGGCAACACCGGAACTCGAGAAGGACGCACAAGAACTCAAGACGATTGCGCTTGAGCGCGGCATGACTGAAGTTGCCCCTTGGGACCACGAGTTTCTCGCCGAACAATTGCGCCAGCAACGTCTCGGCGGGGCGCTGAAAAACCTGCGAACGTACTTTCCACTGGACGGGACTTTGCAGCGGCTCTGCCTGTTCAGCGAGCGCATGTTTGGCATCCGGATCGTCGAACAGAAAGAGTGCCGTCGCTGGCATGACAACGTGCGTCTGTTTGAAATCAGCGAGCATGGCCAGGTCGTCGGGTACATTTACCTCGACCCTTTTCATCGGGACGAAGCGCCGGACTTTGCCTGGACCGCCACGCCACGTAATCGACGGGTGAACGCCGAAGGTCGATTGACGCTGCCGATCGCCGTGCTTCATGGCAACTTCACGCCCGGAATTGCCGAGCATCCTTGCCTTCTCGCTCATAAGGACCTGCGGGTTTTGTTCCATGAGTTCGGCCATTGCCTGCAGCACGTTCTGACCCGCTCGCCTCACCATCGCCTGTCCGGTATCACCCAGCTGGGACGCGATTCGGCAGAGTTCACCGGGCAATTGTTCGAGCTTTGGTGCCTGTCAGGGGAGTTTCTGCTGTGGCTGGCCGCTCACCACCAGACCGGCGAGCGCCTGGCCGAAGCGCGAGTCGACGCCGCATTGGCAGCCATCCAGACCCAGACCAGCCGGCAAACCGCAGAGCTGTTAATGTCCGCGTTGTTTGACTTCGAATTGCACCGCAGCCAAGGCGATGGCCGAAGCGTTGAACAGATCTTCGACGACGTACAGCGCGAGATCCCTCACCTGCAACTGCCGCCTTACTGTCGGTTCGCCAACAGCTTCGATTACCTGGTGACCGGGTACGCAGCGTCGGTTTACGCCTACAAATGGTCGGGTGTACTGGCGACCGAGGTGTTCAAACGGTTTCAACGCGAGTGGGTATTCAACCCGCAAACCGGCAAGGCCTTTCGCGAAGCCTTTTTTTCGCCGGGGGATTCGCGATCGCTATTGGTCGCCCTGGAAGAATTCCTCGGACAACCGATCGCCGACAGCTTTTTCGCAACGCCGTCCAGCAGCCGCTGCCCACTGAACTGATGCTTATTCGACGTGGGCGGACTGGAACCAACTCTTCATGGAACAGGCCGCAAACGGACTGGTGCTGCAATCGCCGTTGGCGAGCGCGGTCCGAAGCTTGTCGGCATCGGCCTGCATCATGTAACGCACACCGTCCTTGAAATGGGTGCTGTCACCAAAGCCGCCTTGGGTCATCTCGTTCAGGGCGTCTTCCTTGCTCCAGCCTTGCACCACCACCCGATAAATCGCCGCCATCAGGCCGGTGCGGTCCGAACCATGTTTGCAATGCATGAGCACCGGGCCGTGGGATTCGGCGGTCTGGATGGCACGAAGGGCCTTGAGCACCTGGGCGTCATCCACGTGATTGGTGCGATAGGGCAGCTGCACCTGAGTAATGTCCGGCGTGGACAACCAGCTTGAATCCGACTCGGGCAGAAAATTGATGACGGTCGCGACGTTGAGTTTCTTCAGCAGCGATACGGCGCCGCTGTCGGGCAAAGCGCTGCGGTAAAGCGTCGGGGTCATTTGGTAGAGGTTGTATTGCGCCTCTACCGATTGAGCCCATTCCGCCGGGCGGGGCGATGCGCTGTCGTCAGCGAAGGCCACCGTCAGGTTGAAAAGTGCGGCCAGCGACAACAGGAGCGTCACAGGAAAGAGGCGCGTTAAGGACATGCTCGGACGACCGTGTGTGAAGAAGTGGATAGATGACTCACAGCTTCGGCCCTGAACGGTCAAAGGCCCGTGAGTCAACCGTCAAAGAATTGTGAATCGAACAGTTCATCCTGCTTTCATCGCGCGACCTACACAATTCAATAACACAGAAGCGGCACGGAAATTTTCGCACCGCTTATAAGTGCTTAGTTCAAAGACATACTCATGCAGTTTTTATACAAGCCTGCGTTCAGTAGCACTCAAGGATTAGTGATTTTCGAATAAGCTTTCGCCAGGGCCAGCAGAACGGCCTTGTCTTGCGCGTCGATGTCACCATCACCGTCCACATCAGAACGAGCGGCGCCCATGGTGAAGGTCACGCCGCCGTCATTCGATACAGCCTCGCGGGTGCTGGAGTCCAGCAGGGAGTAAGTGCTCGTGCGGTTTTCCGGGTCATAACCTTCCTCCTTTAACGCAAACTGCATGGAAACCCGAACTTCTTTTGGACTAACGATAGAGGCGGGCAACAGCTGAAGAAAGATACCGCGCTGATTGTAATTCGACATTCATTAAATCCTTTTAATGTTTTAAACACGACAATTTCGCGTAAAACGAATACTACTAATGAAGTTTATAATTGCGCCACTTGCGATGTGTTTCTCATGATTGCAAATATTTGATAGAACCCATCAATACTCCAACAAATCCAAAACTAAATAGGCCGTAGGGAGCATTCCGTACGGCCTCACCAATACTTACTTCAACATTTCAGCGGCGGCAGCCGCAAGGCGGATGAATTTTTTATCATCGGCGGGATCGAAATCCCCATCACCATCGGCGTCACCTTTAACGTCAACCTTATCGTAAACACCTTTCTTTTTTGACGCCGAAACGGAAGTTGAAAACTCGAGCTCCTTCTTTTTATCATAGAACTCGAGCAAGACTTCTGGGACTTTATCGTTGTTAAAATCTTCAATGGAAATGCGAATCTCTTTAACGGCCATCATGACACCTCGTGAGTCAGTCAATTGAGAGGGAGGTTCCATTGAATTGGAATCCTCCAACCCAAAGTAGGCCGCCCACTCACAAGCTGTCTACTGTCATACATGACAGGTGGCTGTATATCCAGTACTGTTCAGCGCCTTCAATTTCCGCTACTCGCCTTGAATTTAATGACTGTGTTTGCAAGATCAAAAAGCAGTTGCTCATCCTCCATATCAATATCTCCATCTTGGTCAATATCGCCATGCACGGAAGCCTTATTTAATGTTGTCGAGCCATTTTTCTTAGAAACCAAAACCGCATATGAATTAACGATAGTGTCGCTAAAATTCCCGGAGCCCAGATCGAAGTCAGTTTCCCGAGTAACAAATTCTATTTTGACCTCTTGAACTCCGTCTTTATTAACGTCGAGTACCGTCAACAATATCCCTTTACTCGTCTCCATAACCAAATCTCCTATGACGTAAACGTGAAACAGCGGCCAGATATCGGTGCCTTGTTATTCATAGGATGTATTTCTTGCCCCGTCTACTGTCAAACATGACAGGTATATACACAACCAGTCCCCTCTACCTTGGAGAACACGCCGAACGGAGCTAGGCAAATCTTGTTGCTTCTAATACTGTGTATTTATACAGCTAGCAGGAGCTCAAATGGCCATTCCTATTCCCCCTCGCGGCCGCGGCACCGCCACCAACCCGCACAACCGCATCGCGCCGAATCGCTCGGTGGCCGAGGATGACGGCTGGTATCAGGAAGCGCCCGTCACGCAGGGCACACAAGTGCGCATCGAAACGGCGAAAACCATCATCACCCGCAACAATTCCCCGGACTTGCCCTTCGACCGCTCGATCAACCCTTACCGCGGCTGCGAGCACGGTTGCATCTACTGCTACGCGCGCCCCAGCCATGCCTATTGGGACATGTCACCCGGGCTCGATTTCGAAACCAAACTGATCGCCAAGACCAACGCCGCCGATGTGCTGGAAGAACAGCTGTCCAAGCGCGGCTATCAATGCGCGCCGATCAATCTGGGCTCCAACACCGATCCCTACCAGCCGATCGAGCGCGAACACAAAATCACCCGTAAGACCCTTGAAGTGCTACTGCGGTACCGGCATCCGGTGACCATCATTACAAAGGGCTCGCTGATTCTTCGGGACCTGGACCTGCTGGCCGAACTCGCCGAGCAACGGCTGGTGGCGGTGATGATCAGCCTCACCACCCTCGACGATGAACTCAAACGCATCCTCGAACCGCGCGCGGCTGCGCCCAAGGCCCGGCTACGCGCCATCCGGGTCATGCGCGAAGCCGGGATACCGGTGGGCGTGCTGTGTTCGCCGATGATTCCGATGATCAACGACAGCGAACTCGAAAGCCTGCTCACCGAAGCCCATGCTGCCGGTGCCCAGAGCGCCGCCTATATGATGTTGCGGCTGCCGCTGGAAGTGGCGCCGTTGTTCGAAGAATGGCTGGCCGCCCACTATCCGCAGCGTGCCGCTCATGTGTTGAGCCTGATCCGCCAGAGCCGTGGCGGGGAGCTCTACGACAGTCGGTTCGGAGCCCGAATGCGCGGAGAGGGGCCGTTTGCAGATCTGTTGGCGCAACGCTTTGCCAAATCGATCAAACGGTTGGGGCTCAATCATCGCGAAGGTTTTAACCTGGACTGCGACGCCTTCTGTCCGCCAGGTCGCCAGATGTCGTTGATTTGAGGACAATTGGCCTATGGTTGAGTAGGAGGAAAAGCACTTGGCCATTAGGCTGGTCACGTTTTTTGTGACCTGGAACACACGTCCTAGAGCGCTTGATTCAGTTTGAGTTAAGTTTCGACAGATACCTTGTTCATCGAGTGACTGACGGGTCGAGATCTTCGGCCTGGATGTTTTTTAAACAGCCACTGGCTTCACACCGGACAAAACGGGAAAATTCCCTGACTCCGCCAAAGAGGATGAATCATGAGTGACAAGGATAAACAGCCGTTGGCTGCGTCGGCTTCAGCCCAACCCGAGGCGGAAACCGCCGATGCAGCGCTGAAGCATATCGTTGACGGCTTTTTGCATTTTCATCACGAAGTTTTTCCCCAGCAGGAAGAACTCTTCAAAAAACTCGCCACGGCTCAGAGCCCTCGAGCGATGTTTATCGCCTGCGCCGATTCGCGCATCGTTCCTGAACTGATCACCCAAAGCGCCCCCGGCGACCTGTTCGTGACCCGTAACGTCGGCAACGTTGTGCCGCCTTATGGGCAGATGAACGGCGGTGTTTCCACGGCCATCGAATACGCGGTCCTGGCCCTCGGCGTACAGCACATCATCATTTGCGGGCACTCCGACTGTGGCGCGATGCGCGCCGTGCTCAACCCGCAAAGCCTGGAAAAAATGCCCACGGTCAAAGCCTGGCTGCGTCATGCCGAAGTGGCGAAATCGATGGTCCAGGAAAACTGCCATTGCGCTGACGAAAGCGAAAGCATGCATGTCCTCACCGAAGAAAACGTGATCGCCCAGCTTCAGCATTTGCGCACGCACCCTTCGGTCGCCTCGCGCATGGCTAACGGTCAGCTGTTTATCCATGGCTGGATCTACAACATCGAAACCAGCGAAATCAGAGCTTACGACGCGGACAAAGGGTGTTTCCTGCCGCTTGATGGCAGCCATCCGATCCCCGTGGCGACGCCCAAAGCGCGCTTCTAAATCCTCCCAGGTGTGGTTTAGCCGAGGTTGCTGATCAAGCAGCCTGGCTTTGCCACGCCTGAAGAAAACTTCGGGAGAGTCACCATGCGTGCTGCTCAACTCAAAGCTGTTCTGCCACGGGAGCTGCTGGCGTCCGTGGTTGTGTTTCTGGTCGCCCTGCCCTTGTGCATGGGCATCGCCATCGCCTCGGGCCTGCCGCCGGCCAAGGGTTTGATCACCGGGATCATCGGTGGACTGGTCGTCGGTTGGCTTGCAGGTTCGCCTCTGCAAGTCAGCGGCCCGGCGGCGGGTCTGGCGGTGCTGGTTTTTGAACTGGTGCGCCAGCATGGTGTTGCCATGCTCGGTCCCATCCTGCTGTTGGCGGGTTTTCTGCAACTGATGGCCGGGCGCTTCAAGCTGGGTTGCTGGTTTCGGGTTACGGCGCCAGCGGTGGTGTACGGCATGCTCGCCGGGATTGGCGTGCTGATCGTGTTGTCGCAAGTGCATGTGATGCTGGACGCCGTGCCCAAGCCTTCGGGGCTGGATAACCTTGCAGCCTTCCCGGCGGCCGTGATCCAGGCCTTGCCTTCCCTCGGCTGGCAGGCTGGGTTGCTTGGCCTGTCGACGATTGCGGTGATGTGGCTGTGGGAAAAATTCCGTCCGCACTCCCTTCGCTTCATACCCGGCGCGCTGCTTGGCGTAGGTCTGGCGACGGTGGCCAGCCTGATGCTCGCCTTGCAGGTCAAACGCGTGGAAGTCCCGGCCAACCTGGCAGAAGCCATCGACTGGCTGAAGCCTGCCGACTTGCTCAATCTGGCCGACCCGACGTTATTGATCGCCGCTTTCGCCGTGGCCTTCATCGCCAGCGCCGAGACCCTGCTCTCCGCAGCGGCGGTGGATCGCATGCACAGCGGCCAGCGCTCCGATTTCGATCGGGAGTTGTCGGCACAGGGCGTCGGCAACATGCTCTGCGGCCTGCTTGGCGCGCTGCCCATGACCGGCGTGATCGTGCGCAGTTCTGCCAACGTCCAGGCTGGCGCCACCACGCGAATGTCGGCGATCTTCCACGGTCTGTGGTTGCTGGCTTTCGTGTTGTTGCTGTCCAGCGTGCTGCAAAGCATTCCGGTGGCAAGCCTGGCGGGTGTGCTGGTGTATACCGGTTTCAAACTGGTCGACCTCAAGGCCTTTCGCGGCCTGGGCCGTTATGGCCGGATGCCGATGTTCACCTACGCCGCGACAGCGCTGGCAATCATCTTCACCGACCTGTTGACCGGCGTGCTGATCGGCTTCGGGTTGACCCTGGCCAAACTGGCCTGGAAGGCCTCGCGGTTGAAAATCAGCCTGATCGACCTGCCGGCCGACGGTGAGATGGAGTTACGACTGACGGGGGCCGCAACCTTTCTCAAGGTGCCGGCGCTGACCCAGGTGCTGGGGACCATTCCCCCAGGCGCGACGGTGCATGTGCCGCTCAATAACCTGAGCTACATCGATCACTCGTGTCTGGAGTTGCTTGAGGAATGGGGTCGGGCCAATGCGGCCAAGGGGTCGAAGCTGATTATTGAAGCGCGGGGGTTGAAGCGTCGGTTGGAGGGGCGTTTACGAACCACCTCCGGAGTGGGCTCTACGGCATAGAAGTAATCAATGTGGGAGCGAGCCTGCTCGCGAAGGCGGTGTATCAATCGACATAAATGTTGAATGACATATCGCAATCGCGAGCAGGCTCGCTCCCACAGGGGACGGTGCTGATTCTAAAGAATCAAGCCGCCGGCTGATCCAGCTCCAGCCCTACGCCCAGCTGGCGCGACAGGCACGGCCAGCGCTTCCAGGCGGCGCCGGTGTCCGGGCTGTTGAGTTTTTCGCGGTAGGCCTCCACGGACTCCAGCGCGAAACTGTCTTCATTGAGCATCTCATCCACAGCGTGATGCACCGCCTCATCCAGTTGGTTGGCAAAATCCTCGCCGATCAGTTGGTGAGCAATCAGGTTGGCGACCGTCATGTCCAAGGGGATCAGTGGCTGGCCAAAATGCTTGATGTACAGGTCATTGACCTCTTCCACCAACCGATGCGCCAGATAGGCTTCATCCAGCAGGCTGTCCAGGCCGACATGACCGGCCATGATTGCCGGTGGCTGGAGGAAGAACTGCTCGGCGATTGTCAGCACCGGCTTGATCTGTGATTCGATACCCGCTTCCCTGGCGACTTCATTGGCTGCGTCCAGCAGGTCCGGCACTTGCTCTATGTACGCGGCCACAAAACGCGTCATCACGCCGTTGGCGTCGGCATCCGGCAATTGGATGGCGGAGTGAAGGTGTGGCAATTGAGTTTCAAGCTGACGAGTCAGCAGGCCGGTCTCGGCCTCGTGTTGTTGGGCTTTTTGGATCTGCTCGCGCAATGCGGCGGTGTTCATGAAAACTCCAGGAAACAAAGGCAATGAAATAGGGAAGACATAACTTAGCTGGCTTATGAAAAATGCTAAGACGCATTTGTCATAATTGTTTCATCCTTGAGACGCCTCCGTTATATCGATTTGCCACCACTCGTCTGCATCCTTCTCCATTCGTGACCTTGAACGCAAGTCCCAGCTGTTTCAGATCATTTACGCCATCACGTTGCGAGGTAGCAGTCGCTGTCTATACTCGGGTGGGAATGGAGTTAGCTGATGACGCCCGACTGCACACGCAGCAAGGCTCGGCGATTCAAGTTTCGTAGTCTGAAAAAGCCGCTCCCTTGCCGCAGGTGAAAGCCGGCGGGATAACAAGAACGATAAGGGGAACCCGCAATGATGCGACATCCACACGTCTGGATGGGCCTCCTGTTGTGGTCGATTTTCAGCCAGGCGCAAGCCGCCTGGACTGTGAATATGGCGCCGGGAGCGACTGAAATCAGTCACGCAGTATTTGACCTGCACATGACCATTTTCTGGATCTGTGTAGTGATCGGCATCATCGTCTTCGGCGCCATGTTCTGGTCGATGATGGTCCACCGCCGCTCCACCGGGCAGGTGGCCGCAAAATTTCATGAAAGCACCACCGTCGAAATCCTCTGGACCATCGTGCCCTTCCTGATTCTGGTGGCCATGGCGGTTCCTGCGACGGCAACCCTGATCAAGATGTACGACGCCAGTGAGCCGGATATCGATATCCAGGTCACCGGCTATCAGTGGAAGTGGCACTACAAATACCTGGGCCAGGACGTCGAATTCTTCAGCAACCTGACGACCCCTGCCGACCAGATCCACAACAAGGAAACCAAGGGCGAGCATTACTTGCTTGAGGTCGACAAGCCTTTAGTGCTGCCGATTGGCGCCAAGGTGCGTTTCCTCGTGACGTCCGCCGACGTTATCCACTCCTGGTGGGTGCCGGCCTTCGCGGTCAAGCGCGATGCGATTCCGGGGTTCGTCAACGAAGCCTGGACCCGCGTCGACAAGCCCGGCATCTATCGTGGCCAGTGCGCCGAACTGTGCGGCAAGGACCATGGCTTCATGCCGATCGTGGTCGAGGTCAAGGAAAAGGCCGATTACGAAAAATGGCTGGCCGAACGCAAGGCCGAATCCCTGCAGCTTAAAGAACTGACCAGCAAGGAATGGACCCTCGACGAGCTCAAGGAGCGCGGCGACAAGGTCTATCACACCGCCTGCGTCGCCTGTCACCAGGCCGAAGGTCAGGGCTTGCCGCCGATGTTCCCGGCGCTCAAAGGCTCGAAAATCGCCACCGGACCGAAGGAAGGTCACCTGAGCATTGTCTACCACGGCAAGCCGGGGACCGCGATGGCGGCGTTCGGCAAGCAGCTCTCGGAAGTCGATATCGCGGCGGTGGTGACCTACGAACGTAACGCCTGGGGCAACAAAAAAGGCGACATGGTCACTCCTAAAGAAGTGCTGGAGCTGAAACAGGCGGAAAGCAAATGACCCGCTCTATTGCGCAACCAAGGAACCGGTCGGGGCAGCACGCCCCGGCCTGCCCAGCCCATCTGTTTGCAGGAGACACGCCATGAGCGCCGTCATCGATGACCATGGTCATGCCGATCACGCCCACGGTCCCGCCAAAGGCCTGATGCGTTGGGTGCTGACCACCAACCACAAGGACATCGGCACGCTGTACCTGTGGTTTGCGTTTTCCATGTTCCTGTTGGGTGGCTCGTTCGCGATGGTGATTCGCGCCGAGCTGTTCCAGCCGGGACTGCAAATCGTCCAGCCGGAATTCTTCAACCAGATGACGACCATGCATGGTCTGGTCATGGTGTTCGGTGCGGTGATGCCGGCGTTCGTCGGCCTCGCCAACTGGATGATCCCGTTGATGATCGGCGCGCCCGACATGGCCCTGCCACGGATGAACAACTTCAGCTTCTGGCTGTTGCCGGCGGCGTTCATCCTGCTGGTGTCGACCCTGTTCACCCCCGGTGGCGGACCGAACTTCGGCTGGACGTTCTACGCCCCGCTGTCGACGACCTATGCACCGGAAAGCGTGACGTTCTTCATCTTCGCCATCCACTTGATGGGGATCAGTTCGATCATGGGTGCGATCAACGTGATTGCCACCATCCTCAACCTGCGCGCCCCCGGCATGACGTTGATGAAGATGCCGCTGTTCGTCTGGACGTGGCTGATCACCGCTTTCCTGCTGATCGCGGTGATGCCGGTGCTGGCCGGGTGCGTGACGATGATGCTGATGGACATCCACTTCGGCACCAGCTTCTTCAGTGCCGCCGGTGGCGGTGATCCGGTGTTGTTCCAGCATGTGTTCTGGTTCTTCGGTCACCCCGAGGTGTACATCATGATCCTGCCGGCCTTCGGTGCCGTCAGCTCGATCATCCCGACCTTCTCGCGCAAGCCGCTGTTTGGCTACACCTCGATGGTCTACGCCACGGCGAGCATCGCGTTCCTGTCGTTCATCGTCTGGGCGCACCACATGTTCGTGGTCGGCATTCCGCTGGTGGGCGAGTTGTTCTTCATGTACGCCACACTGCTGATCGCGGTGCCAACCGGGGTGAAAGTGTTCAACTGGGCCAGCACCATGTGGCAAGGCTCGCTGACCTTCGAGACACCGATGCTGTTCGCGGTGGCGTTCGTGATCCTGTTCTCCATCGGCGGCTTCTCCGGGCTGATGCTTGCCATTGCCCCGGCGGACTTCCAGTACCAGGACACCTACTTCGTGGTCGCGCATTTCCACTATGTATTGGTGCCGGGGGCGATCTTCGGGATCTTCGCGTCGGCCTACTATTGGTTGCCGAAATGGACCGGCCACATGTACGACGAAACCCTCGGCAAGCTGCATTTCTGGCTCTCGTTCATCGGCATGAACATGGCGTTCTTCCCGATGCACTTCGTGGGCCTGGCGGGCATGCCGCGGCGGATTCCGGACTACAACCTGCAATTCGCCGACTTCAACATGGTGTCGTCGATTGGTGCGTTCATGTTCGGCGCCACGCAGATCTTCTTCCTGTTCATCGTAATCAAGACCATCCGCGGCGGCCCGCCAGCACCCGCCAAACCGTGGGATGGCGCGGAAGGCCTGGAGTGGAGCATTCCGTCACCAGCGCCGTATCACACCTTCACTACGCCGCCGGAAGTGAAATGAACACACAAACCTATGTGGGAGCGAGCCTGCTCGCGAAGAACGATGACGCGGTCTGCCTGTTAAACCGCGGTGTTTGCTTCGCGAGCAGGCTCGCTCCCACAGGGTTCGGCGAAGAGGTTGGAAACCATGGCTGACTCGATTTCGATGAAGAAGCTGGTCACGCGTCTGCTGTTGGTGGTGGTGGCGATGTTTATCTTCGGGTTTGCCCTGGTGCCGATCTATGACGTGATGTGCAAGGCGTTCGGCATCAATGGCAAGACCGCCGGGCAGTACGAGGGCGAGCAGACGGTCGACACTTCGCGACAGGTGCGTGTGCAGTTCCTGTCGACCAACTCCGCCGACATGTCCTGGGATTTCTATCCCAAAAGTGACGAACTGACGGCCAACCCGGGGGCAGTGAACGAGATGATTTTTATCGCGCACAACCCGACCGACAAACCGATGAGCGCCCAGGCAGTGCCGAGCATCGCACCCAGCAACGCGGCAGCGTACTTCCACAAGACCGAATGTTTCTGCTTTACCCAGCAAGTGCTGCAGCCCGGTCAACGGATCGAGATGCCGGTACGTTTCATCGTTGACCGCGACATGCCCAAGGAAGTGAAGCACCTGACGCTGTCCTACACGCTGTTCGATATCACCGCCCGACATCCACCGGTAGCTGTAAACACTGGCGGCTGAGCGTGCCCGATAAGGAGAACAATAAATGGCAACTCATGAACACTATTACGTACCGGCCCAGAGCAAATGGCCGATCATCGCCACCGTCGGCATGTTTGTCACCGTGTTCGGCCTGGCCACCTGGTTCAACGACCTGAAGGCTGCGCGGCCGGAATCCCACGGCCCGCTGATCTTTTTCGTCGGCGGCCTGCTCTTGGCTTACATGCTGTTCGGCTGGTTCGGCACGGTAATCAAGGAAAGTCGCAGCGGGTTGTACAGCGCCCAGATGGACCGCTCGTTCCGCTGGGGCATGAGCTGGTTCATCTTTTCGGAGGTGATGTTCTTCATCGCCTTCTTCGGTGCACTGTTTTATGTGCGGCATGTGTCCGGTCCGGCGCTCGGCGGTGAAGGCGCGAAAGGCCTGGCGCACATGCTGTGGCCGAACTTCGAGTTCGTTTGGCCGCTGTTGAACAACCCGGATCCGAAACTCTTCCCGGCACCCAAGGACGTTATCAGCCCCTGGGGCCTGCCGCTGCTCAATACCGTATTGCTCGTGAGCTCCAGCGTCACCGTGACCATCGCCCACCACGCTTTGAAAAAGGGCCATCGCGGTGCGCTGAAAATCTGGCTGGCGATCACTGTCTTGCTCGGCTGTGCGTTCCTCGGTTTTCAGGCCGAAGAATATATCCACGCCTATCGCGAACTGGGCCTGACCCTGGGTTCCGGCATCTACGGCGCGACGTTCTTCATGCTCACCGGGTTCCACGGCGCCCACGTGACCATCGGCACCATCATTCTGTTTGTGATGCTGATGCGGATCATGCGTGGGCACTTCGATAACGAGCACCAGTTCGCGTTTGAAGCGGCGAGTTGGTATTGGCACTTCGTGGACGTGGTGTGGATCGGGCTGTTCGTTTTCGTCTACGTGCTCTGAGGCTTTACCAAGGCGCACTAGAAACCAACTGGCCGCTGAAAAAACCCCAGGCAATCAAGCCGACGGTGATAGCGGCCAGGGCAACACGAACACTCAAGGCAATGACGAGGCGGTTCGAGCTGCTGTCGTCCTTGACCAGAAAAAACAGGCCGCTGAACAGGCTGACAACCGTGGCAATCAGCATCAGGACGATGGCTGCTTTGAGCATGGTGGGACTCCGGGGGAAAGGCGATGCACTTGAGTATAGCTATCGCAACCAGCGACTTTCTGGCGACGCCATGAAGCGCTTCCGGCCGGGCATCGTGCCGACCCTGGTGGTCGCACTTCTATTGCCCATGCTGGTGTCACTGGGGTTCTGGCAATTGAGCCGGGGCGCGGAGAAAAGCGCGCTGCTGCACAGCTACGCCGAGCGCCGCACGGCTGAACCGATGGCCAGCACCGAGCTGCTACACACCGAGGATCCAGCCTTTCGCCGGGTTCAAATTCACGGCCAGTTCGATGCCGCACACAGCCTGCTGCTGGATAACCGCCAGCGCGACGGCAAGGTCGGCGTCGAACTGCTGCAACCGTTTCAGGACCAGGCGACCGGGCTCTGGTTGCTGGTCAATCGCGGCTGGCTGCCGTGGCCGGATCGGCGTACCCCGCCGCAGTTCACGACACCGACTCAGGCCCTGAGCCTGGATGCCTGGGTCTACGTCTCCCCCGGCGCCACCTTCCAATTGCACGCCGACCCGAGCACCACCACCTGGCCACAACTGATCACTGCCGTCGAACCCGCCAAGCTGTGGACGGCGCTCGACCGTGACGGTTTTGCCTACGAATTACGCGCAGAAGCCGGCTCCGCGTCCTACCAGGCCGATTGGCCGGTAGTGGCCATGGGGCCGGAAAAACATATCGCTTATGCCGTGCAGTGGTTCGCCATGTCGATCGCCCTGTTCGGCCTTTATCTCTATCTCGGCTGGCACAACGCAAAGGAGAAACACCATGGGAGCGGCCATGAATCCACCCAGCATGTCTGAGGCGAAAACGCCGGCGAGTCGGCGCAAGGGCCGGTTGCAGTTATTGCTGATCCTGCTGGGGGTGATCGGTCCGATGATCCTCGCCACGGGCATGTACAAGTTGCAGTTCTGGGTGCCGGAAGGCCGCAGTTATCACGGCGAGCTGATCGGCAACGGCCAGACCCGCGCCGACCTTGGCGTGCAAGCGCAGGAGGACCGTTGGCAATTGCTGGTCACGGCGCCCAAGGAGTGTTCGGTGGACTGCCAGCAGCTGGTTTATCTGGCGCGGCAGATCCAGATCGGCCTCGGTCGCGATGCCGGGCGTGCCAGTCACGCCCTGGCCGCGGCCCAACCGTTGGCGGCCGATTACGACGCCAAGCTGACCCGCGAATACCCGCAACTGCAACGCTACCCAATGGACCTGACCACTTTCACCAAAACAGCGGGAGGCAAAACCGCACCGCAACTGTGGATCATCGACCCGCACGGCAATCTGGTGCTGCGCTACGACCCGACGGTGAAGGGTAAGGACCTGCTCAACGACCTGCGTCATTTGCTGAAACTGTCGAACATCGGATAAGGGCATCGTCATGGCCAAACCTGGATTTCGCCTCGCGCTGTTTGCCACCTTGCTGGCACTGATTGTGGTGTTGCTCGGCGCCTACACCCGCCTGACCCACGCCGGCCTCGGCTGCCCGGACTGGCCGGGTTGCTACGGCTTTATCAGCGTGCCGAAAAGCGAAGCCCAACTGGCCCATGCCGAATTGCATTTTCCCGATGCACCCGTCGAAGCCCACAAAGGCTGGAACGAGATGGTCCACCGCTATTTCGCCGGCACCCTCGGGTTGTTGATTTCAGTGCTGGCCGGTCGCGCCTGGATGCATCGTCATCATCCGGGGCAACCGGTGAAGCTGCCGCTGTTTCTGCTGGTGGTTGTCATCGCCCAAGCGGCGTTCGGCATGTGGACGGTGACGCTCAAGCTCTGGCCGCAGGTGGTGACCGGGCATTTGCTCGGCGGTTTTGCGACCTTGAGCCTGCTGTTTTTGCTGACCTTGCGCCTGTCCGGCGTACTGCCGGCGCTGACCGTGCCACGGCGTTTGCAGCACTGGGCGACGGCCGGGTTGCTGCTGGTAATCCTGCAAATCGCCCTCGGGGGCTGGGTCAGTTCCAACTATGCAGCCGTGGCTTGCATCGACTTCCCGACCTGCCATGGGCAATGGCTGCCACCGGCTGATTTCGCCAACGGTTTTCACCTGACCCAACACATCGGCCCCAATTACCTGGGCGGGCAACTGGACAGTGATGCCCGCACAGCGATCCATCTGACTCACCGCATCGGCGCGTTGCTGGTGACGCTCGTGCTGCTGGGGCTGGCCTGGCAACTGAAAGTGGTTGGCATGACGCGCTTGGCCGCAATGGTGCTGATCGCCCTTGCGGCCCAAATCACCCTCGGTATCAGCAACGTCTTGTTCCACCTGCCGCTGCCGGTCGCGGTCGCGCATAACGCGGGGGGCGCAGCGCTGTTGCTCACGATGGTGCTGGTCAATTATCACGCGCGAACCAGCCTGGTTCGGGTCAAACAGCAAAACCTTGCACGCTGGCGGTTCAGCCCGCGTAAACACTCAGCCGGGCCCATAACAATAAAAGGAGAGATGCCATGGCGACTTTGATCGGCGAACGTCACAGTCAGGCGATCTGGCGTGACTACCTGGAGCTGACCAAGCCTAAAGTGGTGGTGCTGATGCTCATCACCTCGCTGGTCGGCATGTTCCTCGCGACCCGCGCCGGGGTGCCGTGGACGGTGCTGGTGTTCGGCAACCTGGGGATCGCGTTGTGTGCCGGGGGTGCGGCGGCGGTGAATCATGTGGTGGACCGGCGTATCGATGCAGTGATGGCGCGTACCCACAAACGTCCCTTGGCTGAAGGGCGGGTTTCACCTGCGGCGGCGCTGACATTTGCCCTGGTATTGGCGGTGATTGGGCAAGCCGTGCTGCTGGCCTTCACCAATGCGCTGACGGCCTGGCTGACCCTCGCGTCCCTGCTCGGTTATGCGGTGATCTATACCGGTTTCCTGAAGCGCGCGACGCCGCAGAACATCGTTATCGGTGGCCTGGCCGGCGCTGCCCCGCCGTTGCTCGGCTGGACCGCGGCCACCGGTCATGTCAGCGCCGAACCCCTGTTGCTGGTGTTGATCATTTTCGCCTGGACCCCGCCTCACTTCTGGGCCCTGGCCATTCACCGCAAAGAGGAATATGCCAAGGCCAACATCCCGATGTTGCCGGTGACCCATGGCGAGCATTACACCAAGGTCCACATCCTGCTTTATACCTTCGCGCTGCTGGCGGTCAGCCTGATGCCCTACGTGATCCACATGAGCGGCATGCTTTACCTGATTTGCGCCCTGGGACTGGGCGCAAGGTTTCTGCAATGGGCCGTGGTGCTGTACCGTGGCACTCGGCCGCACGCGGCGATCAACACCTTCAAGTACTCTATCTACTACTTGTTCCTGCTGTTTATCGCGCTGCTCGTAGACCACTACTTACTGTTGAACCTATGACTCGAACTCAGAAAACCGTCTTTATCCTCGTCGCCCTGATCGCGCTGGTTCTGGGCCTGACCATCAACAAAGTGCTGTCCGGAAAAGGCCAGGGCGATCCTACGGCATTGATCGATGCCGGGATCATTTTGCTGCCGCAAAGCCGCAACCTGCCAAACGTGACGATGACCGATCAGGACGGCAAGCCGGTGATGGTCAACGAGCTGAAAGACAAATGGTCACTGCTGTTCTTCGGCTACACCTTCTGCCCCGACATCTGCCCGACCACCCTCGCCCAGCTGCGCCAGATCAAAAGTGAACTGCCGCCAGAGGCTGTGGCGAAGTTGCAGATCATCCTGGTCAGCGTCGACCCGAACCGCGACACGCCCAAGCAGCTCAAGCAGTACCTGGGCTACTTCGATCCGCAGTTCACAGGCCTGACGCCTTCGTCGATTGAAGACATTCAGAAACTGGCCAATGCGGTGAGCATTCCGTTCATTCCGGCAGACACCAGCAAGCCGAATTACACGGTTGATCACAGCGGCAACCTCGCGGTGATCGGGCCGGACGGGACACAGCGTGGCTTCATTCGTGCACCGCTGAATAACGCCAAGTTGGTGGCGCAGTTGCCGGTGATGCTCAACCGCAAATAAACACCACGCCCCCTGTAGGAGCCAGGCTTGCCGGCGAAAGCGCCCGTGAGATCGCCGTCGCCGGCAAGCCTGGCTCCTACAGGGGACGGTGTTTCAGGCATAAAAAAATGGGGCGCATTCGATGCGCCCCATTTTTTGTTAACGACTCAGATCAGAACGCCGGCAATACCGCGCCTTTGTACTTCTCGAGGATAAAGGCCTTCACTTCCGGGCTGTGCAGCGCAGCAACCAGTTTCTTCATGTCTTCGCTGTCCTTGTCGTCCGGGCGGGCTACGAGGATGTTCACGTAAGGCGAGTCGTTGCCTTCGATGACCAGTGCATCCTTGGACGGATCGAGCTTGGCTTCCAGCGCGTAGTTGGTGTTGATCAGCGCCAGGTCGACCTGGGTCAGCACGCGCGGGATGGTCGCGGCTTCCAGCTCACGGAATTTCAGGTCCTTGGTGTTCTCGGTGATGTCCTTGACCGTCGAGAGGATGTTGTTGGAATCCTTCAACTTGATCAGGCCGGCCTTGGCCAGCAGCAACAGCGCGCGACCGCCGTTGGTGGCGTCGTTCGGGATCACCACGTTGGCGCCGCCTGGCAGTTCGGTCAGGGCCTTGTACTTGCTGGAGTAAGCGCCCAGCGGTTCCAGGTGTACACCGGCAACGGCGACCAGGTCGGTGCCCTTGGCCTTGTTGAACTCATCGAGGTACGGCTGGTGCTGGAAGAAGTTGGCGTCCAGGCGTTTTTCGGCAACCTGCACGTTTGGCTGGATGTAGTCAGTGAACACTTTGACCTTCAGGTCCACGCCGTCTTTGGCCAGGGCCGGTTTGACGAATTCGAGGATTTCCGCGTGCGGCACCGGGGTGGCTGCAACGGTCAGAGTGTCAGCGTGAGCGGAAAACGCTGCAACGGCTGCGAACGCGACGAGTAGTTTTTTCATTCAGCTAACTCCTTGTGGGTACCCGCTTGCGGCGCCTGGATTTGGCGCCTGCCAGCGAATGGCCGGCTCATGTCTTGTTTACGAGAACTGTTTATTTTCTGGAGAAATGGACGACCAGTTTGTCACCAACCATTTGCAGAACCTGCACCAGCACCAGCAACAGCACCACGGTGACGATCATCACATCGGTCTGGAAACGCTGATAACCAAAACGGATCGCCAGGTCGCCCAACCCACCGGCACCGACCACACCGGCCATCGCCGTGTAGGACACCAGTGTAATAGCCGTCACCGTAATCGCCGCGTAAATGCCCGGGCGGGCTTCTGGCAGTAGGGCGTTGATGATGATCTGCCGGGTCGTCGCACCCATGGCCTGGGTGGCTTCGATGATGCCGCGATCCACTTCACGCAGGGCGGTTTCCACCAGTCGCCCGAAGAACGGCGTGGCACCCACTACCAGCGGCGGGATCGCACCGGCGACGCCGAGCGAGGTGCCGGTGATCAGCACGGTGAACGGGATCATCACGATCAGCAAAATGATGAACGGCAGCGAACGCAGGATGTTCACCACCAGCGACAGCACGGCGTATAGCGTTCTGGATTCCAGCAACTGACGCGGACTGCACAGGAACAACAACACACCCAGCGGGAGGCCGAGCAACACGGTGAACAACAACGAACCGAAGAGCATCAGCAGGGTATCGCCGGTAGCCAGCCAGATTTCGAACCAGTCGATGTTAACGAAGAAACTTGTCAGGACTTCCATCAGCGCAGGACCTCCATGTGGACGTCAGCTGCGGTGAAGTGGGCGAACGCCGCCTCCATGTCGCCACCGGTAACAGCCAGGGTCAATTGCCCGTAAGGGACGTCTTTGATGCGGTCGATACGACCGGCCAGGATGCTGTAGTCCACGCCCGTTTCCCGAGCGACGGTCCCCAACAGTGGTGCGTAGGTCGCTTCGCCCTGGAAGGTCAGACGCACGATGCGGCCCGGCACATGGGAGAAGTCGTCACGCTGTTCGCTTTCATCGATCTGCTCGTCTTCTTGCACGAAACGTTTGGTGGTCGGGTGTTTCGGATGCAGGAACACCTGGGCCACCGAACCTTGCTCGACGATCACACCCGCGTCCATTACGGCGACCTGGTCGCAGACCCGGCGGATCACGTCCATCTCGTGGGTAATCAGGACGATGGTCAGTTTCAGCTCGCGATTGATCTCAGCCAGCAATTGCAGGACCGACGCCGTGGTCTGTGGGTCCAGGGCGCTGGTGGCTTCATCGCACAGCAGGATTTTCGGCTTGGTCGCCAGGGCGCGGGCAATGCCGACGCGCTGCTTCTGGCCGCCGGACAGCTGCGCCGGGTACTTTTTGGCGTGGTCAGACAGACCGACCCGCGCCAGCAACTCGGCGACACGCTGGTCAATCTCGCTGCGCGACAGTTCACCGGCCAGGGTCAGCGGCAGCGCGACGTTGTCGGCCACGGTCTTGGACGCCAGCAGGTTGAAGTGCTGGAAAATCATCCCGACCTGCTGGCGGAAGCGGCGCAGGCTGTTGGCGTCGAGCGCGGTGACTTCTTCGCCGTCGACGAAGATCTTGCCGCCGCTGGACTCTTCCAGGCGATTGATCAGACGCAGCAGGGTACTTTTTCCCGCGCCGGAGTGACCGATCAGGCCGAAGACCTGACCGTTCTCAATCGTCAGACTGGTCGGGTGCAGGGCGGGAATATCCTTACCGGCGACGCGGTAGGTTTTGTGGACGTTTTGAAACTCGATCACGTAGCGAACCTTGTGGGGCGCGTTGGAAAAGGGTCAGCGGTTAGCCGGGCGCGCATTTTAGCCTGTCCGTATAGAGGTTATTAGCATTTATTCCGCATTCAACCTTCCATTTGGCAATAACGCGATCGAAGGTTAGAAAAAAGGAACGGCTAAAAAGCTCGCCAGTCACTAATAAGGCAACTCGAAAACGCCCCCGGTGCCGTGCCTGGGGAATGCATATAAGTCCTGGCTACGGGATCGCAACGAGGAGTTTACGACTGATGAGTACTAAAAAGCCTGCCGCACCTAAAAGCGCACTGGCCGGGACCGATACCCTGGACCGCGGCAACACCAATGCCAAGCTCGAGAGCCTGGAAAAGTTTCGCTCCGACGCCACCGAACAAGCCCTGCGCACCAATCAGGGCGTGAAGGTTTCGGACAACCAAAACACGTTGAAGGTCGGCGCGCGCGGGCCGTCGTTGCTGGAAGACTTCATCATGCGTGAAAAAATCACGCATTTTGACCATGAGCGCATTCCAGAGCGCATCGTCCATGCTCGGGGCACTGGCGCTCATGGTTTTTTCCAGACCTATGAAAACCATTCCGTACTGACCAAAGCCGGTTTCCTACAAGATCCCGGCAAGAAAACCCCGGTCTTCGTGCGCTTTTCCACGGTGCAGGGCCCGCGAGGGTCAGGCGATACCGTGCGGGACGTGCGAGGTTTCGCCGTGAAGTTGTTCACCGACGAAGGCAACTTCGACCTGGTGGGCAATAACATGCCGGTGTTTTTCATTCAGGATGCGATCAAGTTCCCTGACTTCGTGCACGCGGTGAAACCGGAGCCACACAACGAGATCCCTACCGGCGGCTCGGCTCACGACACCTTCTGGGATTTCGTCTCGCTGGTGCCAGAGTCGGCGCACATGGTGATCTGGGCCATGTCCGACCGGGCGATCCCGAAAAGCCTGCGCAGCATGCAGGGCTTTGGCGTACACACGTTCCGCTTGATCAATGCCGAAGGAAAATCACGCTTCGTCAAATTCCACTGGCGCCCTACCGCCGGTACTTGCTCACTGGTGTGGGATGAAGCGCAGAAGCTCGCCGGTAAAGACACCGATTACCACCGCCGCGATCTGTGGGAGTCGATCGAGATGGGCGACTACCCGGAGTGGGAGTTGGGCGTGCAGGTCATCGAAGAAGAAAACGAACATAACTTCGACTTCGACATCCTCGACCCGACCAAACTGATCCCGGAAGAACTGGTGCCCATTACCCCGCTGGGCAAGATGGTGCTCAACCGCAACCCGGATAATTTCTTCGCCGAAACCGAGCAGGTTGCGTTCTGCCCGGGCCATATCGTGCCGGGCATCGACTTCTCCAATGATCCGCTGCTGCAAGGGCGGCTGTTTTCCTACACCGATACGCAGATCAGCCGACTCGGTGGGCCGAATTTTCACGAGATCCCGATCAACCGTCCCGTAGCACCCTTCCATAACGGCCAGCGGGATGCGCTGCATCGCACCACCATCGACAAGGGGCGCGCCTCCTACGAGCCGAATTCCATCGATGGCGGTTGGCCGAAAGAAACGCCGCCTGCCGCGCAGGACGGTGGATTCGAGACCTATCCAGAGCGCATCGACGCCAACAAGATTCGCCAGCGCAGCGAGTCGTTCGGCGATCACTTCTCCCAAGCGCGCCTGTTTTTCCACAGCATGAGCAAGCACGAGCAGGAACACATCATCTCGGCTTACAGCTTTGAGCTGGGCAAGGTTGAGCGTGAATTCATCCGTGCACGTCAGGTGAACGAGATCCTGGCCAATATCGATCTGGAACTGGCCAAACGCGTGGCGCAGAACCTTGGTTTGCCGGCGCCGAAGGCTGGCACCGTCGAAGTGCGTAAAACTTCACTCGATCGCTCACCGGCCTTGAGCCAGGCCAACCTGCTGCCGGGGGATATCAAAACGCGGAAAGTGGCGATTCTGGCGGCCAACGGTGTCGATGGTGCTGCGATTGATGCGATGAAGAAGGCGCTGAAGGCAGAAGGTGCGCACGCCAAGCTGCTCGGCCCGACTTCCGCGCCAGTGACCACCGCCGATGGCAAGACACTGCCGGTGGACGCTTCAATGGAAGGCTTGCCTTCGGTGGCATTCGATGCGGTGTTCGTACCCGGTGGCGCGGCGTCGATCAAGGCGTTGAGTGGCGATGGCGTAGCGCTGCATTACCTGTTGGAAGCTTACAAACACTTGAAAGCGATTGCGCTGCATGGCGAGGCGAAGCAGTTGCTGGACGTGTTGAAGCTTGAGGTGGATGCGGGGCTGGTCGTAGGTGCGGATGCCAAGTTGATCAAACCGTTCTTTGCCGCCATCGGGCAGCATCGGGTTTGGGATCGGGAGCCGAAGGCCAAGGCGATTCCGGCTTAAGGTTTTGTATCGTTAGGGAGGGCGCCTTCGCAAGCAGGCTCGCTCCCACAGGGTTTGGGTTTGATCATAGAAAGTGTAATCAACCCCGATTCACTGTGAGAGCGAGTCTGCTCGCGACGCTTTCAGGGTTTACGCGGACTCAAGACGATCTGCGCCGGAACGTTGCGCAGAATCTGCTTCTGCAGATTCAGATCGAACTCCGAATCCAGCTTCTTCACCCGTTTAGTCAGCAACGTCGCCAACCATGGGTAATCCTGGGTACGCGGCGCCTGAATGCTGACATCGCACTGGTAATTCACCACATCGGCGGCAATCGCATCCAATTGACGGCGAAGTTTGCTCATATCCGTGAGGTTCAAGGCAATTGTGGTGCTCTCAGCCGTAGGATCAATGACTTTGGCCGGTGGCTTGGCCTCGGCTGCCATGAGCGCCGCTTCAGCCCTGTCCAGTTCAGCTTTACGGGCATTGACGATGGCGTTGTTGACCCCACCCGTCAGCGCCGGAGCCTTTGGCATTAATGCCCGGGCCCGGGCCAGCGCCGTAGCGGCCGCATTCACATCGCCTTTTTGCAGCACGATCTGGCTGCGACGCAGATAGGCTTCGGCCAATTGCCGCTGATAGTGCACGAGGGACGGATCGTCTGGCGACTGGGCCTGCAAGGTCGCCAACTGGTCTTCGGCGGTGGCCAGCTCGCTGCTGGCCAGGTTTTGTTCCAGCTGCGCGATGGCCGTGGCCCGGGCATCGGTCGCCGCAGTGGTGGCCGATGGCGTGCTTTGGCAAGCGCCCAGTAGCAGCGAAAATGCGACAAGGAGCAGATAACGGGAGGCTGACAGCTTCATTCCTGCGACTCTCTATTTGCGCAAAAAACGAGCAAGTCTACACCCCTCGACGGGGCAGGACAAAACTCAGCAGAAACAGTGCGGCGGCCGTCACAACAATCGACGGGCCCGCCGGGGTGTCTTTGAACCACGACAACGCCAGCCCGCCACAGACCGCGAGCATGCCCAGCAGGCTCGCGCCCAGCGCCATCTGTTCCGGCGAGCGAGCGTGACGTTGTGCCGCAGCCGCCGGGATGATCAACAGCGAAGTAATCAGCAACACACCGACGATTTTCATCGCCACAGCGATCACCACCGCGATCAGCAACATCAATGCCAGGCGCAGCGCCGGCACGGGCAAACCTTCCACCCGGGCCAGTTCTTCATGCACCGTGATCGCCAACAATGGCCGCCACAACGTCACCAGCAACGCAAGAACACCGGCGCTGCCACCGAGTATCCAGGCCAAGTCGGTCGGGCTGATCGCCAGCAAGTCGCCGAACAGATACGCCATCAGGTCGATCCGCACTTCGTGCATGAAGCTTAGTACGACCAGGCCCAGAGAGAGCGTGCTTGGTGCGAGAATTCCCAAAAGCGTGTCGGACGCCAGCGGCTGACGCTGTTGCAACGTCACCAGCAGCACCGCCAACAGCAAGCAACCGACGGTGACGGCAACGGTAGGGCTGACATCCAGCAGAAAGCCCAATGCCACGCCGAGCAAGGCCGCGTGGGACAAGGTGTCGCCGAAATAGGCCATGCGCCGCCAGACCACGAACGAACCCAGCGGTCCTGCGACCAGCGCCAAAGCCAGACCTGCAAGCAGGGCGTAGAGCAGAAAATCAGCCATGCTTGCAGCTATCTCCATGGACATGGGGTTGGGCCGTCGGGGCCGCGTTGACCACCGAACCATGCAGGTCATGGGCGTGGTCGTGGTGGTGGTGATAAATCGCCAGGCTTTGTGCGTTCTTGCCGAACAGCTCGACGAAAGCCGGATCGCCGCTGACTTGTTCCGGGTGCCCGGAGCAGCAGACATGACGATTCAGACAGACCACCTGGTCGGTGGTGCTCATGACCAGGTGCAAATCGTGGGAGACCATCAATACCCCGCAGCCGTGACGGTCGCGCAGCCGCGTGATCAGGCTGTAGAGCTCGGCTTGGCCGGCCACATCGACGCCTTGCACCGGTTCGTCGAGCACCAGCAGTTCCGGCTCACGCAGCAGGGCTCGAGCCAGCAGCACGCGCTGCATTTCGCCACCGGAAACACTTTGCACCGGGCTGTCGATCACCTGCTCGGCGCCGACTTCCTTGAGTGCCGCCAAGGCCCTGGCACGGTCCACGCCGGGCACCAGACGCAAAAAGCGCAGTACCGACAACGGCAGCGTCGGATCGACGTGAAGTTTTTGCGGCATGTAACCGACCCGCAGTTTCGGCTTGCGCCAGACGCTGCCGCTGTCCGGCTTCAACAGACCGAGCACCGCGCGCACCAGCGTGGTCTTGCCCGCGCCGTTCGGGCCGATCAGCGTGACGATCTGCCCCGGCTCGACGCTCAGCTCGATGTTATCCAGCACGTTTTGCCCGGCAAAGGTGACGACAACCTGCTCGAGGCGAATCAGCGCATTGCTCATCAAGCCCCCTGGCAACCCGAGCAGAGGCCGACCACTTCAACGGTCTGGCCTTCGACGACGAAACCGACATCCTTGGCGCTGCTGATGATCGCGTCGCTGATGGATTTCTGTTCGAGCTCAATGGCGGCGTGACATTCGCGGCAGATCAGGAATTGACCCTGGTGGGCATGCTCCGGGTGATTGCAGCCGACGAAGGCGTTGAGCGAGGAGATGCGGTGGACGAGGCCGTTTTCCAACAGGAAATCCAGCGCACGGTACACGGTAGGCGGCGCAGCGCGGCGGCCATCCTGCTCACTGAGTACCGCAAGAATGTCGTAGGCACCCAAGGGCTTGTGACTTTGCCACACCAGCTCCAGCACCCGCCGACGCAAGGCGGTCAGGCGCAGGCCTTGACGTGCGCACAAGGCATCGGCCTCAGTCAGTGCGCTATGTACGCAATGAGAGTGGTCGTGTGGACGGCTGGCAATCGGTGTTTTAGGCATGAGCGGCGACGAGTTTTGTGAGAGACGTTATTATGTTACCCGTTCTCGCCTCTTCGAGTGGTCATCGTGTCCCGACTTTTTTCTATCTTTGTCACATTTGCCGCAAGTTTTCTGTTCATTGGCTCAGCTCAAGCCGACGTCAAAGTCCTCACCAGCATCAAGCCGCTACAGCTGATTGCCGCTGCGGTGCAGGACGGCGTGGCAATCCCGGAAGTGCTGCTACCACCGGGCGCTTCACCGCATAACTATGCCTTGCGTCCTTCCGACGTACGGAAGGTGCAATCGGTGGATCTGGTTTACTGGATCGGTCCAGACATGGAAGGGTTCCTGCCTCGCGTGCTGAACGGTCGAACGCTGCCGAGCGTCGCTGTGCAGGATCTGCCGGGACTGAAACTTCGCCACTTCGGCGAAGACAACCAATCACACGCGGAAGAAGCCGACGAGCATGACCACGATCATCGCCTTGGCAGCCTGGACGCGCATTTGTGGTTGTCTCCGGTAAACGCTCGCGTGATCGCCACAAAAATGGCTGCTGACTTGAGTGCAACCGATCCGGCCAACGCCACGCGTTATCAGAGCAACCTCAAGGCGTTCGATGAGCGTCTGGATGCAATGGATCTTCGCTTGAAAGCGCGTCTGGCCGGCATCGCAGGCAAACCGTACTTCGTATTCCACGAGGCCTTCGACTATTTTGAAGACGCCTACGGCCTCAAGCACGCCGGCGTATTCAGCGTCGCCGCCGAAGTCCAGCCGGGCGCCCAGCACGTCGCAGCGATGCGCACGCGGTTGCAGGAAGTCGGCAAGACCTGTGTGTTCAGTGAGCCGCCGTTGCGTCCGCGCCTGGCGGAAACCCTGGTGGCAGGCCTGCCGGTGAAATTGGCGGAGCTGGATGCGTTGGGCGGGTACACGCCGGCGACTGCGCAGGGGTATGAGCAGGTGCTGGAGAAGTTGGGGAATGATTTGGCGGGGTGTCTGGAGTCGTTGTAACGGCGGGATCTGCGACGCCCCATCCGCGGGCAAGCCTCGCTCCTACGGAATTTGTGCCGTTCACAGATAATGTGCACGACACAAACCTGTAGGAGCGAGGCTTGCCCGCGAAGCTGTTAAAGGGCGAACGGTAGCGGCGTACTGACCTTCTGCCGCTGCGCCAACCGCTGCTGAAACTCCATCGGATCGTGAATCAACACGTCCTGACCGGCAAACGACTCCGCGGCAATCAACCGTGACAACCAGAACCGCACACACGCCACGCGCAACATGGTCGGCCACAGTTCAGCCTCTGCGGCAGTGAACGGACGCAACGCAGCATAGGCCCCGAGCAACGCCCGCGCCCGCGGCCCATCGATCAGCCCGTCGTCATCCGAACACCAGTCATTCAAGGCAATTGCAACGTCGTAGAGCATCGGCCCCGAGCACGCGTTGTAGAAGTCGATCAACCCGGTCAGGTGCGTGCCTTCGAACATCGCGTTGTCGCGGAACAGATCCGCGTGGATGTTGGCCCGTGGCAACGCCAGGATTTTCGTCTTCTGCTGAGTGATTTCGTCCAGCGCCCGCTGCAACAAATCACTCTGCTCGGCATTCAGGTGGGAGAGCAACTGCGTGCCCTCCTCCAGCATCCAGTCCAGGCCACGATCGGTTTTGCGCTTGATCATGTTGGCCTGGGTCGCCAGATGCAGATGGCCCAGCAACTCGCCGACTTGGGCGCAATGCTGCGCGTTGGCTTCCTTGATGTGCTTGCCGGCCAGGCGTGGTTGCAACAGCGCAGGCTTGCCGGCCAGTTCGCGCAAGGCCACGCCGTCGGTGGTGCGCAGTGCGTAAGGCACCGGCAAATCGGCCTCGTGCAGCACATCGAGCAGTTCGATGAAGAACGGCATCTCCTGAACCGGACCGCGCTCGACCAGGGTCAGGACAAATTCGCCCTGCTCCAGGCTGATGAAGAAATTGGTGTTTTCACTACCGGCGGCAATTCCCTGGAAATCAAGCAGGCGGCCGAGCCCGTATGGGGCGAGAAAGGTTTCCAGCTCGGGCCGAGCCAGCGGGGTGAACACAGACATGTTTAAACTGCCAGTACGGGCGCCGCTGCATGAGCCAGCGCCGATTGAAATTAAGAAACTACTTCCATTCAAAAATCTTCCACGACGGAATCAGCATATCCGGCTGATCCGAGCGGATGAAGTTTGCATCTGTCCCATCCGCACGCACCAGGAAATACGGCGGTGCGCCCTTCGGCGTGACCTTGATCGCGTACAGGAAACCGTTTTGGCGGTACTCCTGAATCGTTTTGTCCCCTTCCGTGCGGATCGTGACTTCCGGCTCCGGTGTGGGCGCATCATCCGCCGCCATGACGGCCAGGGGAACGGTTGCAAACAAGCCAGCCAGCAACAGGCGATTTAGTGTGCGCATGATAACCTTGTCCCTTTGTCGTCAACGGTCCCGCTATTCTAGCGCCGGACCCGCCGAAAAGGTTGATCCTGCTCATGAGCCAAGCCCCCCTCGTCCTGGTGGACGGTTCTTCTTACCTGTACCGCGCCTTTCACGCCCTGCCGCCGCTGACCACTTCCAAGGGTTTGCCGACCGGAGCGGTCAAAGGCGTGTTGAACATGCTCAAGAGTCTGCGCAAGCAGTACCCGGACAGTCCGTTCGCCGTGGTGTTCGACGCCAAGGGCGGGACATTCCGTGACGAAATGTTCGCCGAGTACAAAGCTAATCGTCCGAGCATGCCCGACGACATGCGCGTACAGATCGAGCCACTGCATCAGAGCGTGATCGCGCTGGGCTTCCCGCTGCTGTGCGTTGAAGGCGTCGAGGCCGATGACGTGATCGGCACTTTGGCCCGCAGCAGCGCAGCAGCTGACCGACCAGTGGTGATCTCCACCGGCGACAAGGACATGGCGCAACTGGTCGACGGCCACATTACCTTGGTCAACACCATGACCGGTAGCGCGCTGGACGTGGAGGGCGTGAAGGAGAAATTCGGCGTCGCTCCCGAGCAGATCATCGATTATCTGGCACTGATGGGCGATTCTTCCGACAACATTCCGGGCGTTCCAGGCATTGGTCCTAAAACCGCTTCCGGCCTGTTGGTGGGTGTGAACGGCGGTCTGACCGAGCTGTACGCACAGCTCGACATCGTTCCGACCCTGCCGATTCGCGGCGCCAAGACCCTGCCGGCCAAGCTCGAAGAGCATAAGGAGATGGCATTCCTCTCCTATCAATTGGCAACCATCAAGATCGACGTGCCGCTGGACATCGGGCTCGACGACCTGCAAATGGGCGGGCCGGATCACGACAAACTCGCTGAGCTCTACACCCTGCTCGAATTCAAGAGCTGGTTCGAAGAGAACCAGCGTGATGCCAAGCGTTCCGGCCAGGAAGTTACCGTGCCGGTGGCTGAAGAAGCCGCTGTCGAGACCGAGCTCAAATACACCACGATCCTGACCCAGGCCGATTTCGACCTGTGGCTGAAGAAGCTCAACGACGCCAAATTGATCGCCTTTGATACCGAAACCACCGGCATCGATGCGCAGCAGGCGCAGCTTGTCGGCCTGTCGTTTGCTGTACAGGCCAACGAAGCAGCCTACATCCCGCTGACCCATTCCTACATGGGTGTGCCGGATCAGCTTGATCGCGACACCGTGCTGCGCGCGCTGAAACCGATTCTGGAAGATCCGAACAAACTCAAGGTCGGCCAGCACGCCAAGTTCGACATGAACATCCTCGCCAACTGCGCCATCGGTGGCGACCAGAATTGCGGTATCACCGTGCAAGGCATCGCGTTCGACACCATGCTCGAATCTTACGTGCTGGATTCCACCGCGACCCGCCACGACATGGACAGCCTGGCGCTCAAGTACCTGAACCACACCACTACGAGTTTTCAGGACATCGCCGGCAAGGGTGCCAAGCAGTTGACGTTTGACCAGATCTCGCTGGAACTGGCCGGACCTTACGCCGCCGAAGACGCCGACGTGACGCTGCGCCTGCACCAGACCTTGCAGGAAAAGCTCAATGCCATTCCGAGCCTGAGCAAAGTCCTGAGCGAAATCGAAATGCCGTTGGTGCCGGTACTGGCGCGAATCGAACGCCAGGGCGCGTTGGTCGATGCCAACCTGCTCGGCATTCAAAGCGTCGAGCTCGGCGACAAAATGGTCGCGCTGGAGCGTGAGGCATTCGCCATCGCCGGTGAAGAATTCAACTTGGGCTCGCCGAAGCAATTGGGCGTGATCCTGTACGAAAAACTCGGGTTGCCGATCCTCAGCAAAACCGCCAAGGGCCAGGCGTCCACAGCCGAAGCCGTCCTGGCGGAACTGGCCGAGCAGGATTACCCGTTGCCCAAAGTGCTGATGCAGTACCGCTCGATGAGCAAGCTGAAAAGCACTTACACCGATCGCCTGCCGGAACAGATCAACCCGCGCACCGGGCGGATTCACACGTCCTATCATCAAGCTGTCGCGGCGACCGGGCGCTTGTCGTCCAGCGATCCGAACTTGCAGAACATTCCAATCCGCACGGCCGAAGGGCGGCGGATTCGTCAGGCGTTCGTCGCGCCAAAGGGCTACAAGCTGCTGGCGGCGGACTATTCGCAAATCGAGCTGCGGATCATGGCGCACCTGGCCAAGGACGAAGGTTTGCTGCACGCCTTCCGCAATGACCTGGACGTGCACAAGGCCACCGCCGCCGAAGTGTTCGGCGTGGAACTGGCCGACGTCACCACCGATCAACGTCGCAGCGCCAAGGCGATCAACTTCGGTTTGATCTACGGCATGAGCGCGTTTGGCCTGGCCAAGCAGATCGGCGTTGATCGCAAGCAATCCCAGGCATACATCGACCGTTATTTCGCCCGCTATCCGGGTGTTCTGGCGTACATGGAACGCACCCGCACCCAGGCGGCCGAGCAAGGTTTTGTCGAAACGATCTTCGGCCGACGCCTGTACCTGCCGGAAATCAACGCGAAAAACCCGGCCCTGCGCAAAGGCGCAGAACGCACGGCGATCAACGCCCCGATGCAGGGTACGGCGGCGGACATCATCAAAAAAGCCATGGTGGCGGTGGATAACTGGCTGACCTCCTCGGGCCTCGACGCCAAAGTCATCCTGCAGGTGCACGATGAATTGGTGCTTGAGGTGCGTGAAGATCTGGTCGACCAGGTCCGCGATGAAATTCGCGTGCACATGAGCGACGCCGTGAAGCTGGATGTACCGCTTCTGGTCGAGGTTGGCGTAGGCAATAACTGGGATGAGGCTCACTGAGCCGTCTGAAAGAGCGTTTTCTGCTGCGGCATAGTGCCGCGGCAGATGGGTCAAGAGCCCTTATTTCGGAAAGAAATCACACTTATTACAAATGGTTTCTGAAGCTCCGGAACTAAACCTGTGAACTGCCACTCAGAGTTACTGAATGGCTGGTGAAGCCCTTCGATGCTCCTATGTTGTGTTAAGTGTTGGCAGATATCTGGACCCCGCCCTAGCGGTCCGGAACTTGAACCCCGGAACTTCCCCCTCCCCATAAGAAGTCCGGGGTTTTTTTTGCCTGCGATTTATTGCTCCGCAACCTCGGAGCCTTTGTCCGCCAGCTCCATCCAGCCTGCCAATACAGTGTAGGCGTCTTCCAGACCCATGCGCTTTGGCGCCGAGAACAGCTGGATGCTAATCGCATCGCCCCATCCTTTGCGGATGTCTGCCTGAACCTTGAGCAGCACGTTTTTCGCCGCGCCATAGGTCAGCTTGTCAGCTTTAGTCAGCAAAATGTGCATCGGCATGCCACTGGCGACGGCCCAGTCAAGCATCAACAGGTCGAAATCGGTCATTGGATGACGGATGTCCATCATCAAAATCAGGCCTTTCAGACTTTCGCGACCACCCAGATAAGCTTCCAGGTGACGCTGCCAGTGCAGCTTCAACGGGATAGGTACTTTCGCGTAACCGTAACCCGGAAGGTCGACCAGACGACGATCATCGTCTAGCTTGAAGAAGTTCAAGAGCTGCGTGCGACCCGGAGTTTTCGAGGTTCGCGCCAGGCTGGCGTGCGTCAGGGTGTTCAGCGCGCTGGATTTGCCGGCGTTGGAACGCCCGGCGAAGGCCACTTCAAAGCCTTCGTCGTCGGGACATTGATCGACTTTGGCAGCGCTGAGCATGAAGGTGGACTGTTGGCACAGGCCGAGGATGGGGTTCTTGAGTTGCATGGGATTTCCGATGTGGGCGGCGCCGGGAATGGACGCGGCAAGCGGTGTCGTTTCCGTTTCAGTGACGCCAGTATATAATGCCGCAGATTTTGTGTGCGCTTTGTCCCAGCGTAGGATGAAGTTCACGAGAGCGATTGACCTTGATTGCGCATTAGAACGCAGAACGCTCTCAACCCTGAAAAGGTCGTTTTATGACGAAATGGCTGCTAGCTGCCGGTGTCTTGATGCCGCTTTACAGCGCTCAGGCTACACAGGATCCGGAAGCTGTGTACAACCGTGTTTGTGGTGCCTGTCATTCCGGCCAACTACCCATGGCGCCCAAAAAGGGCGACCAGGAAGCTTGGACGCCGAGGTTGGCGAAAGGTATGGGGACGCTGGTGCAACACGTGACCCAGGGTTTCAAGGCGATGCCGCCGCGTGGTTTGTGCATGGACTGCAGTGCCGAGGATTACCAGGCAATCATCCAGTGGATGAGCGAGTGATCCCGGTCCATAACTCTTTAACCCTTAGCCGTAGTTGGATTAGCTGATGAACAAATTGATCGTGAGTCTGCTGTTGACCGTGGGGATCTCCGGCGTAGCCCATGCTGCAGGTGATGCAACTGCTGGTCAGGCGAAAGCCGCAGTATGTGGCGCCTGTCATGGCCCGGATGGCAACAGCATGGCGCCTAACTTTCCGAAACTGGCAGGCCAGGGCGAGCGTTATCTGAACAAGCAGCTGCACGACATCAAGTCCGGCAAACGCACCGTTCTGGAAATGACCGGCCTGCTGACCAACCTGAGCGATCAGGACCTGGCTGATATCGCCGCTTACTTCGCCAGCCAGAAAGGCAGCGTTGGCGCCGCCGACCCGAAAGTCGTGGCTCGCGGTGAGGCCTTGTTCCGCGGTGGCGACCTGGCCAAGGGCCTGCCAGCCTGCACCGGCTGCCACTCTCCGGATGGCAAGGGCAACGCGGCTGCCGGCTTCCCGCATCTGGGTGGTCAGCACGCTCAATACGTTGCCAAGCAATTGACCGACTTCCGCAAGGAAGAAGGCGGTCGTGCCAACGATGGCGATACCAAACCAATGCAAAGCATTGCCAAAAAGCTCAGCGACGAAGATATCGCTGCGGTGTCCAGCTACATTCAAGGCCTGCACTAAGACCGGCGAACCGGGCGTGCCGCGGGAAGTACATCTCCTGCAACGTTAACGCTCTATTAATCCGTCGCAGCAAGTATAAAAAGGGTGGCTCAGGCCGCCCTTTTTTGTGGCCGCTGCCGTTACACTACAGAACTCAAGCCCGCCAGGACCTGTCTGAAAACAGGTCGCGCGAGGCGACCCAAATTGTCCAGGAGTAAAGCATGCGTAATCTGATCATCAGCGCCGCACTCGTCGCTGCCAGCCTGTTCGGCATGACTGCCCAAGCCGCCGAAGCACCCGCCGCCCCTTATGTCGAACTGACCAATCCGGTTCCGGTCGCCGTGCCTGGCAAGATCGAAGTCGTGGAGCTGTTCTGGTACGGCTGCCCGCATTGCTACGCTTTTGAACCGGTGATCAACCCTTGGGTCGAGAAACTGCCTTCCGACGTGAACTTCGTCCGTATCCCTGCCATGTTCGGCGGCCCATGGGACGCACACGGCCAGATGTTCCTGACCCTTGAAGCGATGGGCGTAGAGAACAAGGTTCACGCTGCGGTATTCAACGCAATCCAGAAAGAACACAAGAAACTGACCGACAAAGACGACATGGCCGACTTCCTGGCCACTCAAGGCGTAGACAAGGACAAGTTCCTGGCCACCTTCGACTCCTTCGCCATCAAGGGCCAGATCAACAAAGCCAAAGAACTGGCCAAGAAATATGAAATCACCGGCGTGCCTACCATGATCGTCAACGGCAAGTATCGCTTTGACATCGGTTCTGCCGGCGGCGCCGAACAAGCGCTGAAACTGGCCGACCAACTGGTAGCCAAAGAGCGAGCGGCTAACAAGGCTGCTGCCAACTAAGCGCGGGGCCCGCCATGCGCCGCTGGGGAACTGAACGTGTCGTTGGCCTGCATGATCCGCGGGTCAACGAGCATCACCTGGAATCGACGGGATTGCCCGCAGACAGCCGTCTGCGCTTGCTCAGTTTCAATATCCAGGTCGGCATCAGTACCGAGCGCTATCGGCACTACCTGACCCGAGGCTGGCAGCATCTGCTGCCGCACACCGGGCGTGCCGACAATCTGCAAAAGATCGGCAATCTGCTGGGCGACTTCGATCTGGTCGCCTTGCAGGAAGCCGATGGCGGCAGCCTGCGATCAGGCTACGTCAATCAGGTTGAACACCTGGCGCAGCTCGGCGCCTTTCCCTACTGGTATCAACAACTCAATCGCAATCTCGGTCGCCTCGGCCAGCACAGCAATGGCGTGCTCAGCCGCCTGCGCCCGTGGGCAATCGAAGATCATCCGCTGCCGGGGCCCAAGGGCCGCGGGGCGATTCTGGTGCGTTTCGGCGAAGGTCCGGAGGCGCTGGTGGTGGTGATGATGCACCTGGCGCTGGGTGCCCGGGCTCGCAGCATGCAACTGGCTTACATCCGCGAGTTGATCGGCGGTTACAAACACCAGGTGCTGATGGGCGACATGAACACCCACGCCAGTGATTTGCTGCAGAACTCACCGTTGCGTGACCTCGGTCTGCTAGCACCGCAACTGGAAGCGACCTTCCCCAGCTGGCGCCCGCAGCGCTGCCTCGACCATATTCTGCTCAGCCCCACTCTGACCCTTGAAAAGGTCGAAGTGCTGGCACAACCGATTTCAGATCACCTGCCCGTCGCGGTAGAGATTCGTCTGCCGGGTTCGCTCACGGCCGATGCATTCCCCGCGTTGAGTCCTGCCCCTTCGCGGATCCCATGAATGAGCGACGAAACACAGCGCTGGAAAGAGAAATACCTTAAAAGCATCGAACAACAGGAAAAGCTCGAACGCCGATGGGATGCCCGGCTCGACTTGCTGCGCCGTGGGCTGGTGCGCAGCACCCTGGCCGCAGAAGGCACCGATCGCGCCGTTGACCAGTGCATGAAGGAAATGCGCGAAGTCGTGCGCACCGATGACATGGACGCCGGTCTGGCCGCCCTGCTTCCGCGCCTGGAAAAAGCCGTACTCGACTCCGAGCAGCGCCGGGAAACCCGGGTCAACCAGACCAGCGCCGCATTGACTGCGCTGGTGACTCAGCTGCAAACACTGCCACTGCCTCGCGAAGTCAGTCGGACGCTGAAGAACTTTGCCAAACAACTGGATGGTCGAGTCAGTCAGGCCCGTGAGATTCCGTTGCTGCTCAGCGAACTGAGTGGCCTGCAAGGCAAAGCCTTACGTCAACTGGATACCCCGGCAGAACCTGATCGCCCCGGTTTTCTGCAGCGCCTTTTTGGTAACCGGGAAGCGGATGAGGCCACCCCGCAGGCCACCGTTCCTGCGGTGCAAGCGGCGCCCCTGCAAACTGTCGAACCGATTGCCGAGACCCCGCCGGCAACGGTTGATCTCGCCCCCGCGGTGGAGCATCCGCCATTCGAACAGCCAACGGTCATCGACGTCCAACCTGCCGCTGCGATCCCTGAATCACTGGAAGTACAGGCAACGGAACCTGCTCCGGAATTGGTGGTGTTTGTCCCGCCTGTGCTTCAGTCAGAGACTGCATCTGCGCAAGCGGTAGAGCCACAGACCCAGCCGAACATCGAACAACCGATAGATCCAACGCCAGCCGAGCAAGAGCCACAGGCAGTCAACCCGGATGAACTGACCCCGGTGACTATCGAGGCGGAGCACCTGGCGCCAGAGGAAGTTCTCTACGCCCTGCCCGACTCACCCGAGCCGTCCTATAGTTCAGTCGCCAAGCATATCGAAGACACGCTCCTTGGCCTCCTCGACGACCTGACGCTGCCCGAACGCCATCGACCACAAGCCGAAGCGATGCGTGATCGTCTGCAAAACGGGTTGAACTGGTACGAACTGATCCCGATCCTCGATGATCTGGCGACGTTGATGCTGGCGATCACCGACAGCGGCCAGCACGAATTCGAAGCGTACCTGCAACAACTCAACGAACGTCTCGAATCGTTCCAGAGCAACTTGCAAGCTGCCAGCGACGGCCATGCCGACAACCGCTCGGCTGCACGCGAGATGGATACGCAGATTCGCGAGCAAGTCGACGGCCTGCAGAGCAGCGTGCAAGAGGCGGCGGACCTGGACGACCTCAAGCACGTCCTGGAGAACCACCTCGAAGGCCTGCTCGGCACCATGGATCAACACCAGAAACAGCGCGACGAACGTGAGCAGGAAGTCGCGGCTCGGTTGCAAAGCCTGGCCGAACGCGTGGCGCACATGGAACAGGAAGCGCTGGGCTACCGCGAACACCTTGAAGAACAACGGCAGAAAGCGCTGCTCGATCCCCTCACCGGCCTGCCCAATCGCGCGGCCTGGAGTGAGCGGCTGGAACACGAAGTCCGCGAATGGCAGCAACACGGCAACATCCTGTTGCTGGCGATGCTCGACCTCGACCACTTCAAACGCATCAACGATAACTACGGTCACCTGGCAGGTGACAAAGTGCTGAAAATCATTGCCAGCGTGTTGCGCAAACGCCTGCGCGGGACGGATTTCATTGCGCGGTTCGGGGGTGAGGAGTTTGTCTTGCTGATGCCAGACACGTCACCGATAAATGGCGCACAACTGCTGGATACTTTGCGCGCATCGATTGAAGCCTGCCCTTTTCACTTCAAGGGCGAGCGGGTAACCATCACCATTTCCATAGGTTTTACGGCATTCAAACCCGGAGAACACAGCGACCTGGTGCTTAAAAGAGCCGATCAGGCGCTATACCGTGCGAAAAATGCTGGTCGCAATCGCGTCGAGGCTGGTTGACAGCCAATTGTTCCATTTTATTTAAAACAGCGCTTTTGCCCTCTGCGCGCAAGTCAGTACGTTACACTGTTGCATTACTGACTTGCGTGTACTGCCTACTGCCATGAAATGTCTTGCCCTCTTTACGTCGCTGCTCCTGTTGGCCGGTTGTGCCAGCGGCCCGCGGATCGACACCAGCCACCCTTCAGCCAATCACGACAGTCGTATTCAGTTCGTGGTGGTGCATTACACCTCCGCCTCCCTCGAGCGCTCCCTGCAATTGCTGACCCACGGCGAGGTCAGCAGTCACTACCTGATCGGTGACGACAAAGGCGCCACCATCTATAAGCTGATGGATGAAAATCTTCGGTCCTGGCACGCAGGCGAAAGCGAATGGCAAGGCCGGACCTGGCTGAACTCCAGCTCCATTGGCATCGAGATCGTCAATCCTGGCTTCAAAGACACTCCGACGGGCCGCCTTTGGTATCCCTACAGTGAAGATCAGGTTCAGTCGCTGATCTTCCTGCTCAAAGACATCAGCAAGCGTTACAACATCAACCCTCGTTCCATCATCGGGCACAGCGACATCGCGCCGCTGCGCAAGCTCGATCCCGGCCCGCTGTTCCCCTGGAAGCGCCTGGCCGGCGAAGGCATAGGCGTCTGGCCAAACGAGCAGGCCGTCGCACGCCAGCAAACCCAGTTCGCAGCAGAACTGCCGAGCATCAGCTGGTATCAGGGACAGCTGGCCCGACTGGGTTATGCCACGCCACAAACGGGCGAGCTTGATGTCGCCACGCGCCATGTACTGGCGGCCTTTCAAATGCATTTCCGCCCCGCTCGATTCGATGGCACTCCTGACGCTCAGACGGCGGCGCTTCTACAAGTTTTGAATCAGACAAAATAATGACGGCCGCCCGACGGTAAGGGCTTTTTCTCAATCAGCAGCTATAACTCATTGGTAATTCTTCGGATATCCATAATGGCTGTAGCTCGAGAGACGCTCCGTAGCTGGTTCTATCGCCCTTGGTTTTTGGCGACGCTGGCTGCTGCCTTGAGTGCAACGCTATTGATGACCGCCAGCCTGTTTCTGGCGATGCATCAAGTGGAGCAGCGGGAAAGCCAGGAAATGAATGCCCAGGGCGAGCGTTTCCTCGCCCGGCTTGAACAGCTATTCGGGCAGCTACGCGAAAGCCTCGACGATCTGGAAGCCCAGCCCCTGCGTGGCTGCGATGATGAAATGATCGCAACCTTGCAACAGGTCAGCTTCAATTACCGATTCGTTTATGAAGCTGCCTATATGGACGCCTCGCGGATTTGCTCGAATCGCCCTCGCCAGGAAGGGCTGTCGCTGAGTCGACCACCGGACATCAAGGGCCCCACCTACAGCTACTGGCTGAACACCACCACCGAGCCCGATGAAAACCGTGCTGCGCTGATGCTGGGACGCGGCAACTTTCGGGTCGCTACCTCTCGCGGCCATTTGACCGACATGGTCGATCTATCCCCCGGCAGTAGCCTGCTGGTGGTGCTCTCCCATGGCACTCGTGCGATTCCTGTCCTCGGTGCCGCACAGGCCTGGCCGCCCACGGAATTCTGGCCCCTGGAAAGCCGCGATGCGCTGCAGGTGACACAAACCCGCTTGATTTACCGCATGCCCACCAACAACCCCGAATACCAATTGGTGCTGATCACCCCACGCACGAACATGCATGTGCCAGCCGTGTGGTGGTGGCTTCTGCCGGCCAGTCTGGCGCTGAGTGCCTTGGTCGGTTTCATGGTGTTTCTGCTGGTGCGCCAGCGTCAGTCACTGGACGCTGAACTGAACGGCGCCATTCGACGGGGCGAATTGCAGGTGTTGTATCAGCCGATCTTCGATCTCGACAGCCGCAACTGTGTCGGGGCCGAAGCCTTGCTGCGCTGGCGAAGGCCGGACGGCACGCTGACCAGCCCCGACCTGTTTATCCCGATGGCGGAAAACACCGGCCAGATCCGCCAGATGACCGACTTCGTATTGCAGCGACTTCTCGAACAACTGGGGCAACTGCTACGCGCCAATCCGCAGTTGTACATCTCCGTCAACCTTGCAGCTTGCGACGTCATGGTGCCGCGTATCGGCCAGGTGATGGCACGCCTGCTGACCTTGCACCGGGTCGCGGCAAAGCAGATTGCTTTTGAGGTGACTGAGCGGGGCTTGATCGATGTAGTGGTGGCCAGGGAAAACCTGCAAGCCTTGCGCGATGTCGGGCATCAGGTCCTGATCGATGATTTCGGCACGGGCTATTGCAGCCTCGCCTACCTGCAAACCCTGCCGGTGGACTGCCTGAAAATCGACAAGGCGTTCATTGATGCGCTGGGCCATGATGCCGCCAGCAGCGGCGTGGCACCGCACATCATTCATATGGCCCAGGCCCTGCAACTCAGGGTGATTGCCGAGGGCATAGAACATGAAGCCCAAGCGGCGTTTCTGAGCAGCGAAGGCGTCAAGTATGGTCAGGGCTGGCTGTTCGCCCATGCACTGAGCGCCGTGCAGTTCATCGAACTGATTACCCGTGGGCGCCGATTGAGCAATCGACGCCTGGATGATGAAGCCTGAGCAGACTGCTGGGTCTACACCGCCAGCGCCATGTAGAACTGCGTGCCCTGTCCCGGCCGCGAATAAACGCCCATTCGCCCGCCATGCAACTGCACGATTTCCTTGCACAACGCCAAACCAAGTCCGGCACCGCCCTTCTTGCGTCCGACCTGGACGAAGGGCTCGAAGATCCGCCCCTGCTGACCGTAGGCAATACCTTCACCGTTGTCTTCAACGCTGATGATCACTCGCTCGCCATGGCGCCGCGCCTGCAAACGTATCAGTCCATCCTGGGCGGTATGACGCAAAGCGTTATCGATCAGGTTATCGAGCACCCGGTCCAATTGCGCCTGGTCGGCCTGCAATCGGGGTAACGGCCCCTGCACTTCCACCCGCAGCTCAATACCCTTCTGCGCCGCAGCCCCGGCAAAGCGTGCCTGAGCCTGTTCCAGTAACTCTTCAATGGAACAAGGCGCCAGCGTGAGTTTCTGCAACCCGTTTTGGTAGCGCGAGAAATTCAGCAGGTCGTTGATCAGCTGCATCAAGCGCTGCATTTCTTCGTTCACGGTGTCCAGTAAATCGGCTTCGCGAGAGTCTTCAGGAAATTTCGCCCGTTCGCGGAACAGCCCGAAGGCCATGTGCATCCCGGTCACCGGGGTGCGCAACTCATGGGAGGCGCGCAAGACGAACTCGCTGCGCACCCGTTCGAATGCACGCTGTTCTGTGACGTCATGCAGCACCATCACGGCGCCAAGAATGTGGCCCTGCGTATGGCTGACAGGGGTCAGGCTGTACGTCAGTAACCTCGACTCACCGTCGACCTCAATACTCAGGTCTTCCGGCGCCCGCTCCAGGGTCCCGCCGCGCAGCACCAATTGCAGCTGCTCATCCAGTTCAGGACGATCGAGCGCTGTGCCCAGCCCTTGACCGAGTCGGTCGGTGTCCCACCCCAACTGACGCTGGGCCACGGGGTTGAGGTGTTCCAGATACCCTTCGCGGTCGATCATCAACAACCCATCGTCGATGCTGTCGAGTACCGCTTGCAAACGCTGCTGACCGGCGAGCAGCTCGTCGATGTTCATCGCCTGATGCTCACGTAGCGCCTCTGCCATGATGCCGAAGCGCTTGGTCAGCTGGTTCATTTCCTCGGCGGAGGAAACCGGCAGTGTCACCTCGAAATTACCCTGGCCGATGTCGTCGGCAGCCTGGACCAACGCTTCAATCGGAGCGCCAAACCGCCGGGCGATTGCATGGGCGGTCACGAACCCGATGATCAGCACGGCCAGCCCTATCAAACCGAGCAGCCCGGCAATCAGCAACGCGCGTTCCCGGGCCTGGCGTTCGATGTCATTGATGTTATCCAGGGAACGCTTTTGTTCAGAGACGAGACCGCTGCGCAGGGTATTGAATTTTTCCAACAGCGCCTCGTTGCCGGTCAATACGGGCACCGAGGCTTGTGTTTGATCGTAGGCCTGAAGAAAGTCGAGGTAGTCAGCCTTCGCCTGTGTGAAACCGTAGCCGCCATTGCCGGATTGCTGAAGGGTAATGCCTTCCTCAAGCAGCTCGAGGTAGTGCTGCCTGGAGGCCTGGAAGGCTGCGGGATCGGGATTTTCGTCGATCATGATCATCAGTTGATCGCCCAAGGCCTGACGCAATTTCAAGCCCAGGTCCAGCGTGACAAAGTTGTTGCGAACCAGCACTTCCTGGGTGCCAGCCATCTGCATCACGCTGACCAGCCCGAGCAAGAGCCCGAGCAGCGCCACGGTAATCAGCGCCGAAATACTCAGGAACAGCCGAGTACGCAGCTTCATCGCCAGTTTCATTGCCGGCTCACAGGTTGTACTGCTTGCGTTTGCGATACAGGGTCGAGGCATCGATGCCAAGTGTCTTGGCCGCCTGATCGAGGGTATCGGCGGTGGCGAGGACGGCACCGATGTGGGCTTTCTCCAATTCATCCAGGCTCAACGCCGCACCGATTCGAGGAGCGTTGTTGGTCGGGGTCTCGGCCATGCCCAAGTGGCTGATCTCGACCCGTTCCTGAGGGCAGATAATGCTCGCCCGCTCCACCACGTTACGCAGTTCGCGGATGTTGCCGGGCCAGCGGTAACCCAGCAACGCTTCGCGAGCCTCGTCACTGAAGCCACGTGCCGGACGCGCGTACTCCTTGACGAAACGCGCCAGGAAACGGTCGGCCAGGTTCAGAATGTCCTCCCGGCGCTCGCGCAGTGGCGGCAAGTGCAAGGTGATGACGTTCAGGCGATAGAGCAGGTCTTCACGGAAACGGCCGTCGCGCACCATGTCTTCGAGGTTCAGGTTGGTCGCGGCGAGGATGCGCACATCGGCGCGGCGGGTCACGGGGTCCCCCACGCGCTCGTATTCCTTGTCCTGAATGAATCGCAGCAACTTGGGTTGCAACGTCAGGGGAAAGTCGCCGATCTCGTCGAGAAACAAGGTACCGCCGTCCGCTTGATTGACCCGACCCAAGGTGCTTTCGCTGGCACCGGTGAAGGCGCCTCGGCTGTGGCCGAAGAGTTCACTTTCCATCAATTCCGCCGTCAGCGACGGGCAGTTGATGGTGACGCAGGATTTCTTCTGGCGTTTGCTCCAACCGTGGATGGCTTGGGACAGTTCACCTTTACCGGTACCGGACTCGCCGAGAATCAGAATGTTGGCGTCAGTGCTGGCGACCTGGCGTGCGGTTTCGAGTACCACTTTCATGGCCGGGCTATGGGAATCCAGACCGTCCTTGGGTTTACGCACTTCGCCTTCAAGGGCTTCCAGCCGCGCCGAGAGCTGCCGAACTTCCAGCTGTTTGGCGGTGGCCAGACGCAACTGGTCGGGGCTGCAAGGTTTGACGAGGTAGTCGGCGGCACCGGCCTGGATCGCATCCACGGCGGTGTCGACAGCCGAGTGAGCGGTGACGATCACCACCCGCATCCAGGGTGCCTGAATGCGCATCTGGGCCAGCACATCCAGGCCATTGTCTTCACCCAGGCGCAGATCGAGGAAGCACAGATCAAACACCTGACGTTGCAGCAACGCATCGGCCTGCGCTGCACTGTTCGCGGTGGCGACGCTATAGCCTTCATCTTCAAGGCAATAGCGGAAGGTTCGCAGAATGGCGGATTCGTCATCCACCAGCAGAATGCGGCCTTGATGCTCAGTGGCTGATTCCATGTTCCTGCGCTCCTTTAATGAATGATCTTGAGTTAGTCCCGGAAAAATCGGGCAAGTTGCATGGTTGATTCTGATCCATTCCGGCCATGGCAGGGTAGCTCTCTACTCATCCATTAGCTAATGGACTGATTTCTCTGGTTTTTTGCACAAAAATCGCCGTTGAGGCGATTACCTGCGTTCTTTTCTGACATCCGCGCCCTCCTCTCAATTCAAAAATAATCAAAGTTGCCGGGAAACGATCGTGCAATACGCACGACCCTGCACGGCCCATCGTGCAGGATGCGTCCGTCATGATTTATATGCCAGATCTAACATATTGATTTAAAACGATTTTTTTCTTTGAAAAAGCTGGCATGCAGGCTGCAATAGCCTAGATAACCAGGGCCATTTTGAATCGACGCCCACTAAACAAGATCACCACCAGAGTGGGAGGAGTTTCAGGATGAATCGCCAACGTGTCGCCCAATTGCGTATCTCGCCTTTGCATATCCAACAAGGACTGTTTGGCATTCTGGCGCTGCTGATCACGCTGATCGCAGGTCAGCAGTTTTTGCTTTGGGAACAGAGCCAGCAACCAGAGGCTCCGCACCTGTCGATTCAACGCGCTACCCAGACCCATTTCAGCGCCGTCAGCAGCAGCCAGGCTGACCTCGCACCGATGCGAATGATGGACGTCGACCAGGCGCAGCCTGTGGATGAGATGCCCCGTCAGGAACGTTGGGTGTTCTGAGCAACCGGACTTGGCGCGCTCAATGCGCCGGGAAAAGCAACACAAGCTGCACCTCTAATATAGAAGCGTAAGGAGAATCACCATGTTGAGCTGGGCAATCACATTCTTGATCATTGCCATCATCGCTGCAGTACTGGGCTTCGGTGGTATCGCGGGCACCGCCACGGGTATCGCCAAGATTCTCTTTGTCGTGTTCCTGGTGATGTTTATTGCTTCCTTCTTCTTTGGCCGTCGCGGTCGAGGCTGAACATGAGCGTTTTGTTAAAGACACTGGCAGCCGCCCTGCTTCTGGGCGGTAGTGCCATGGCGATGGCGGCCAATGACGGCCAGACGCGGGCCAGCGAATTATTGAATTCGGACCCGCAGTACCGTGAAACGTGGACTAAAGTCGTTAAAAAGGAAGAACGACTGCCGGAATGGGTGATGAACCTGTCTGGCGATGCCGAGCAAATGAATGCTGTTGAAGAGGATGGCGACAAGTACCTGGTCGGGCCGCTTTGCGAAACGCAACCGACGTGCCTGAACAAGCGCTTGATCGTGGCTTTCAGCTTCGACAAAAAGGACGCCTACGCCATGCTGGTCGAAGTACCTGCAGGATTGCCGGCCGACAAGTCGCCAACGCGACATGCCGACTACCGCTTCCTCGGGAAACCGAACCAAGGCATGCAGGACATGTTGATGGAACAGCTCAAGAAAGATCCGAACTGGTACTGAGTTTGAAACATGAAAGGAGCAGCATCGCTTCTTTCCAGTGCGCTACCCGAGGAAGGTAGACGCATGACCAAGGGGTCGGGACGTTCTGACTGTTTCAGGGTCGGAGTGACCTACGGGCACATGGAGTGTCTGCGCAAGGGCCGGGTCAGGTAATAAAGCTGCGACGCAAGTTCGCCAGCCCAGAGTGGCTGGACGGACTTGCGAAGAGCTTCAACGTGCAAAGCGTTGATCTAGAGCACTGCACCCTATTCCCCCTGCTGCATATTCCCCACAAAACCGTTTCGCGGTGTTTCTTCACGACCGTATATCGAGAAACCTTCGACTTTCGGCAGAAGAGTTTTCGCTGCCAAACGTAGGCTTTTTCCGAAATTTCGTCATGAATTCAACTGTTTAAAAAACAACCAACCTCCTCTGAAATGGCCGGTTCACGGCACTTATGCCTGCCGAAATGTCGTATTCGAACCGGTTGGGACGCGAGTTTCAATTAAAAAAGCTCATGCCGATTCGGCATAGGGTAGGCGTTTACGGCATTAGACGTCGCATCCTTGCATCGGAATAGTTGCGCCTTTTTTCGCCTGCCAGAGAGCCGAAACAAAGCGCTCCGGGGCACCTTATACGGGGGCAGATGCGCAGACTTTTTCGCCACGAGCGTTCCAGTTCTTGCATTCGCCTGAGTCAAACGCAAGTAAGGGTAAAGATATGAAGAAGGCAAAGCTCAGCCTCGCCTGGCAGATCCTCATCGGTCTGGTTCTGGGGATAGCAATCGGTGCGCTGCTCAACCATTTCAGTGCCGAAAAAGCCTGGTGGATCAGCAACGTCCTGCAACCGGCAGGCGATATCTTTATCCGTCTGATCAAGATGATCGTGATCCCGATCGTCATCTCATCGTTGATCGTCGGCATCGCTGGCGTAGGCGATGCGAAGAAACTCGGGCGTATCGGCCTCAAGACCATCATTTACTTCGAGATCGTCACCACCATCGCCATCGTGGTCGGTCTGGTGCTGGCCAACGTGTTCCATCCGGGCACCGGCATCGACATGAGCACCCTGGGTACGGTGGATATTTCCAAGTACCAGGCCACAGCTGCCGAGGTTCAGCATGAACACGCGTTCATCGAAACCATCCTCAACCTGATCCCGTCGAACATCTTCGCGGCCATGGCCCGTGGCGAAATGCTGCCGATCATCTTCTTCTCCGTATTGTTCGGCCTCGGTCTGTCGAGCCTGCAATCGGACCTGCGCGAGCCGCTGGTGAAGATGTTCCAGGGCGTATCCGAGAGCATGTTCAAAGTCACCCACATGATCATGAACTATGCCCCGATCGGCGTGTTCGCACTGATCGCGGTGACCGTGGCCAACTTCGGTTTCGCTTCTCTGATACCGCTGGCCAAACTGGTGATCCTGGTTTACGTCGCCATCGCCTTCTTCGCCTTTGTCATTCTCGGCCTGATTGCCAGGATGTTTGGCTTCTCGGTGATCAAGCTGATGCGCATCTTCAAGGATGAGCTGGTGCTGGCCTACTCCACCGCCAGTTCCGAAACCGTGCTGCCGCGCGTGATCGAGAAGATGGAAGCCTACGGCGCGCCGAAAGCCATTTGCAGCTTCGTGGTGCCGACCGGTTACTCGTTCAACCTCGACGGCTCGACCCTGTACCAGAGCATCGCGGCGATCTTCATTGCCCAGCTGTACGGCATCGACCTGTCGATCAGCCAGCAATTGCTGCTGGTGCTGACCCTGATGGTGACGTCCAAAGGCATCGCCGGCGTACCGGGCGTGTCCTTCGTAGTGCTGCTGGCCACCTTGGGCAGCGTGGGTATTCCGCTGGAAGGCCTGGCCTTCATCGCCGGTGTAGACCGCATCATGGACATGGCGCGTACTGCCTTGAACGTGATCGGCAATGCCTTGGCCGTGCTGGTCATCTCCCGCTGGGAAGGCATGTACGACGACGCCAAGGGCCAACGCTACTGGAACTCGCTGCCGCACTGGCGCAGCAAGGAAAAGCTGCCAGTTGGCGAGGTTTCCAAGAACTAACGCAAAACCTTGCAGGAGTGAGCCTGCTCGCGATAGCGGTGCATCAAACAACAGAGATGTTGGATGTGCCGCCCCCATCGCGAGCAGGCTCACTCCTACAAAGGTCCGGTGTAAGCCGAACAAACAAACCCCGGAGAAATCCGGGGTTTGTCGTTTCTGCACACCCCGCTATCATTCGCGGCATTCTTCGGGGGATTTAACTGTGCTCAATGGCCTGTGGCTTGGCTTTTTCATCGTGGCTGCCGTTTCGGCACTGGCGCAATGGCTGATCGGCGGTAACGCCGGGATCTTCGCGGCGATGGTGGAAAGCATTTTCGCCATGGCCAAGTTATCGGTCGAAGTCATGGTCCTGCTGTTCGGCACCCTGACCCTCTGGCTGGGCTTTCTGCGAATTGCCGAGAAGGCCGGGATCGTCGAATGGCTGGCCAAGGCGCTGGGTCCCTTGTTTTTGCGCCTGATGCCGGAAGTGCCGGCCGGTCACCCGGCCATCGGCCTGATCACGCTGAACTTCGCCGCCAACGGCCTGGGCCTGGACAACGCCGCCACGCCGATCGGGCTGAAGGCCATGAAGGCGCTGCAAGAACTCAACCCCAGCGCCACCATCGCCAGCAACGCGCAGATCCTGTTCCTGGTCCTCAACGCCTCCTCCCTGACCCTGCTGCCGGTGACGATCTTCATGTACCGCGCCCAGCAAGGTGCGCCCGATCCGACGCTGGTGTTCTTGCCGATTTTGCTGGCAACCAGCTGCTCGACACTGGTGGGCCTGCTGTCGGTGGCGTTCATGCAACGTCTGCGACTGTGGGACCCCGTGGTGCTCGCGTATCTGATTCCCGGTGCCTTGGCCCTCGGTGGCTTCATGGCGCTGCTGGCGACGCTCTCGGCGACCGCTCTGGCCGGCCTGTCATCGATCCTCGGCAACCTGACGCTGTTCGGGTTGATCATGCTGTTTCTGGTGGTTGGCGCATTGCGCAAAGTGAAGGTCTACGAAGCGTTCGTCGAAGGCGCCAAGGAGGGCTTCGACGTGGCCAAGAACCTGCTGCCGTATCTGGTGGCGATGCTCTGCGCCGTCGGTGTACTGCGGGCGTCCGGGGCGCTGGATTTTGGTCTCGACGGGATTCGGCATCTGGTGGAGTGGGCCGGTTGGGACACGCGCTTCGTCGACGCACTGCCGACGGCGATGGTCAAACCGTTCTCCGGCAGCGCCGCGCGGGCGATGCTGATCGAAACGATGAAGACCTCTGGCGTGGACAGCTTCCCGGCGCTGGTGGCGGCGACGGTCCAGGGCAGTACGGAAACGACATTCTATGTGCTGGCGGTGTACTTCGGCGCGGTGGGCATCCAGCGGGCGCGGCACGCGGTGGGGTGTGCGTTGCTGGCGGAGTTTGCTGGCGTACTGGGCGCCATCGGCGTTTGCTACTGGTTCTTCGGTTAACCAACGATCCCCTGTGGGAGCAAGCCTGCTCGCGATAGCGGTGTGACAGTCGACATTAGTGGTGACTGATTTACCGCTATCGCGAGCAGGCTTACGCCTACAGGGGTCCCGTGTTGGCTTTAAGGGCGACTTTCTGGCCTTGCTCTACCGTCCAAGCCACCACCTGCGCCGTCAACTGATCACTCGCCTGGCCAAATCCGGCCACCACCGCCGGCACTTTCACATCGCTCAATGGCTGACGCACTTCAAAGCGGCGGCTGGCGAGGATGCGCTGGTCATACCCACGCACCAACAAGGCATCCAGCCGCACGACCACGCTCGCAGCGGTGCCTTGGTACTCAGTCTGAAATGCTTGCAGGCTCCCGCCCAACTCCAGATCTGCCTGGAAGTTGCTGTCATCCGTGCTCAGCAACGGCACCCGGCCGTCCCGCTGGAAACCATCCAGCAACCGATTACGCAGCAACACCGGCGCCGGATCACTCCAGCGCGAGGCGGTGTAGCTGCTGATCAGATCACCTTGCGGGATCACGGCGATTTTCGGGCTGTTCAACGCTTCGCTGGCCTGCGGCTTGGTCAGGCGCAGCGACCAGCGTTGCGGCGTGCCGTGGCTGGCCGAAACGCTGCTCTGGGTCGACGGCAAGCGATAGACATCGGAGGGCTCGGACTTGGGCAGGATCGAGCAGGCGCTGACCAACGTGAAGCTGGCGAGGAGGGCGAAGGTCGCAAGCTTCATGGCGTGAACTCCTTGTTCTTGTCATTGCCCAGCAAATAACCGCTGGGGTTGGCTTCCAGGCGCTGGGAGATGGCTCGCAACGACGTCAGGGTGTCGCGCAGCTCGCGCACCGCTGGCGCCAGGCCATTGAGGCCCTGCAAGCCGCTGTTCAGGGAATCCTGGTTGGTCGTGAGCAACTTGTTGATGGTCGCGCTGCTTTGTTCCAGTGATTTCATCGCCTGCTCGGCGCTGCCGAACATCTGCTTGCCCTGATCGTTGAGCAAGCCGTTGGCGTTGCGCATCAGCGTCGACGTCTGTTCCAGCATGGCGCCAGCCTGCTTGCCGACCGACGCCAGTTGCTGCATCGCCTGACGAATATCACCGCGCTGGTCGGCGATGGTCCCGGTGGTTTGTTCCAGATGTTCCAGCGTCTTGCTGATGCGCTCGACGTTCTCCGTAGAAAACATCAGGTTGGCGTTATGCATCAGTGTGTTCACACCGGCCATCAGGTCGCCGCTGTCATTGAGCAAGCGAGCGATAGGCGAGGGTGAAGCGACAATCACCGGCAGATGGCCGTCCTTGCCTTTGAGGGTCGGGCTTTGCGGCGTACCGCCACTGAGTTGAATGATCGATGTGCCGGTGATCCCGGTCAGCGCCAGGATGGCCCGGGTGTCTTCCTTGATCGGCGTATCGCCGCCCAGGCGAATCCGCGCCAGCACCCGGCGCGGGTCTTTCGGGTCCAGGCGCAACGTCACCACATCACCGACCTTGATCCCGCTGTACTGCACGGCGCTGCCCTTGGACAAGCCACTGACCGCCTCGTTGAAGACGACTTCGTAATCCTTGAACTCGGTGTCGACACTGGACTTGGCCAGCCACAGGCCGAAGAGCAGGGCACCTGCCACCACAATCACGGTGAACAGGCCGATCAATACATGATGGGCTCGGGTTTCCATGTCAGACCTCTTTCAACTGTTGAGCGGCGGTCAGCGCCGCGCGGCCGCGAGGGCCATGGAAGTATTCGTGAATCCACGGGTCGTCGGTTTCCGAGACCTTGTCGATGGCGTCCGCCACCAGCACCTTTTTCTGCGCCAGCACCGCCACCCGGTCGGTGATGGTGTAGAGCGTGTCGAGGTCATGGGTCACCAGAAACACACTCAGGCCCAACGCATCGCGCAACGTCAGGATCAATTGATCAAAGGCTGCGGCGCCAATCGGGTCGAGGCCGGCGGTGGGTTCGTCGAGAAACAGAATGTCCGGGTCCAGCGCCAACGCCCGGGCCAGCGCCGCGCGCTTGATCATGCCGCCAGACAGCGAGGCAGGGTATTTGTCCGCCGCGGACAGCGGCAACCCGGCCAACGCCAGTTTCACCGCCGCCAGATGCTCGGCGTCTTCACGGCTCAGGCCGGCGTGTTCGATCAGGGGCAGGGCGACGTTCTCGGTCACGGTCAGCGAAGAAAACAGGGCGCCTTTCTGGAACAGCACGCCGAAACGCCGTTCGACCATCGAGCGTTCATGTTCGGGCAGCGTCGGCAGGTTCTTGCCAAAGACCTTCACCACACCCTCGCTGGGCTGGCGTAAGCCGACGATGCTGCGCAGCAGCACCGATTTTCCGCTGCCGGAACCGCCGACCACGGCAAGGATTTCACCTTTGTACAAATCGAGGTCGAGGTTTTCGTGCACGCTCTGGCTGCCGAAGCGATTGCACAGCCCACGGACTTCGATCACCGCCTCGGAGGGCGCTCGGGGTAAACGACTCACCAGCCCATCTCCATGAAAAACAGCGCGGCCACGGCATCGAGCACGATCACCACGAAAATCGACTGCACCACACTCGACGTGGTGTGCGCGCCCACGGACTCAGCGCTGCCACTGACCTTGAAGCCTTCGAGGCAACCGATTGCAGCGATCAGGAACGCGAAGATCGGCGCTTTGACGATCCCCACCAGAAAGTGCTGAACGCCGATATCGGTTTGCAGCAGCGACAGGAACATCGCCGGCGAGATACCCAGCGACACGGCACAGACCACGCCACCGCCGATAATCCCCGAGAGCATGGCCAGGAAGGTCAACATCGGCAACGCCACCAGCAGCGCCAGCACCCGTGGCACCACGAGCAATTCCATCGGGTCGAGGCCCAGTGTGCGGATCGCGTCGATTTCTTCGTTAGCCTTCATCGAACCGATTTGCGCGGTGAACGCACTGGCGGTGCGGCCGGCCATCAGAATCGCGGTCAGCAATACTCCGAACTCTCGCAGGAAGGAGAACGCCACCAGGTCCACGGTAAAAATACTCGCACCGAAGCTGGCCAGCACCGTCGCCCCGAGAAACGCCACCACCGCACCGACCAGAAAGGTCAGCAGGGCGACGATGGGCGCGGCGTCGAGGCCAGTCTGTTCGATGTGCGCGACCATGGGCGTGATGCGCCAGCGCTTGGGACGAAACAGATTGCGGGCAATGGTTTCGAGGATCAGGCCGACGAAGCCCAGCAGTTGCAGGGTGTCCTGCCAGACGGTGTCGACTGCGCGGCCAATGCGGGTCAGCAGTTGAATGCCGACACTGATCTCCGGTTCCTTGACCGGTACGCAGAAGTCGCTGAGCGAGCAATAAACCGTCTGCAACAAGGCACGGTCAGCAGGGGACAACGTGCAATCGGGGTGTTCGGCGGATCGCCCCAGACGCTCGGACCCGAGCAATTCCACCAACAACGACGCCCCGGCGGTATCGAGCGCACCGAGGCCATTGAGGTCGATGTGCGTGCTGTCGTCGTATTGACCACGGAGCTTTTCGCTCAGGTGCTTGAGATCGGCGTAGTGGGCGAGCGTCCAGTCGCCCGTGACCCGCAGTTGAGCAGGGGAGTGAGAGACATCTAGCTGGGCATTGCCGGCCATTGTGCTGCTGGTCATAAGCTCCGTGCTTGTTCGGCTATTAGCGCAGCGCTACGTAATAGCACGAACCGGATTACTTTTCTTTGATCGGTGTGCTGTCCGTGATCTTGAAGCGCAGCACGCCGATGACCTGGCCATCCTCGGTCAGCACCCGCACTTGCCATTTACCGGCAGGATTGCCCGGGAAATTCTGCTTGTGGGTCCAGGCACGGTAGCCTTCCTTGCGTCCGCCGTGGATGTCCAGCGGGATACGGTCGACCTCTTTACCGTTGAACTGCCACACGTGATAAATCCGCTCATCGAGGCCGCGCGGTGCGTTGATGGCGGTGTAGGCGTACAACCCGTCCCCACGGATCTGCTCGGCGCTGACTTCGTCCAGACTCTTGCCGGGTGTGCGGTCCTGCATTTGCGTGCTGATCGCCACGTCGGTCATCCATAAAGTGGCCGGCGGCACCCAGGAACGCAGCACCCAGCCGAGGGCACCGATGCCCAGCGTGATACTCAGGATCGCCAACGCGTTGCGCACCGTGCGGATCGGGAAGATCGAGGCCAGGCTCGGGAACGACAGTAAAACAGCGGTGCCCAGCGCCAGTTTGAAGCTTTGCGAAGTGGTCAGGTGCAGGATGACGGGCAGGGCGGTGAGCAGCGCGGCAAACAGCGTCAGCGTGTGCAACGCCAGGAACGCCCAGCGCCGGGGTGCCAGCCATTTGTAGTAGAGCGGGTCGATGATGGAAATCAACGCCGCCATGCTCAGCAAACCGGTGAAGAAAAACTGGCCACTGTTCCAGGTCGTGGTGATGAAAAAGAACGGCAGGACGAAGAACAGGCTTTCCTGGTGGATCATCTGCGTGGCGTAACGCAGCAAAGGCTGGGGGATTTCGCGCTTGAAGAGTTTGGTGAACAACTTGGTCAGGCTGTTTTCCAGCATCAGCCAGATCCAGCTGAGCACCATGATGATGGTGATCCAGGTCGCCAGGCCCTGTTGCCGATCCACCAGGATGAAGCTGCCGACTCCGGAGATAAAACCACCGAGCGCAATGACCCCTGGATAGCGCTTCATCAATTCCAGGATGCGCTGGACGTACAGGGTCAGAGTAGGCATTCGGCGGTTCGCAATAGTCGTGGGAAAAATCCTCGACAGAGTACCGCCCGGGCGGGGGCGTGGCGAGGGGGATACGTCCGTTTTCCCTATACAACATTGTGGAGAGGGCGCTTGCTCCCGCTGGGGTGCGAAGCGCCCCCAAACCCGCACACTGCGTGTCATCAGGTAGAGCGCAAGCACCGGTTTTACGACTGCTGCGCAGCCGAGCGGAAGCAAGCTCCCTCGCCACAAAAGCCCTGCTGCCAGGGCGGCCAGTTACCGGCGGCGATGGACTCGCCAAGCCAATACCCCGAGGACAAGCAATCCAAACACCCCGGCCATCGCCCACATCAACTGGTCATAACTCATCAGCGGCTTCTCGATCCGCACATACCCCGGTTGCATGAGCAACTCGCGCATGGCCTTGTTCGCTTCTTCCAGCGTCACGCCTTGCAGTTCCCTGGCCGGGGCGGCGAAACGCCCGTCCTGGTAGTCGCCCAGCGCGCTCCAGTAGTAATCGGCCAGCGCGCTGGTGCCTTGCACGGCCCAAGCCTGGCGGGCGATGGCGGCCTGTTTGAGGCGGTTGAAGGTGTTTGCGTCGAGACCGTCCTTGAGCAAATCGGCCTTCAAATCCTCCAGCACCTGCCGGGCCTTAGGCACGTCATCGCGCTCAAGGTCGGCGTTCAGGCTCATGAAGCCCACCCCGCCAAACACCTCGCGCTCGGCCGAGGGGCCGTAGGACAAACCGTGGGACAGGCGCAATTGGCGGTAGAGCGCCCAGTCCAGATAGTCCTTGAGCAGGTCGAAGGTTTCGTCGTGCTGATCCTGCAGCACCGGTTCCGGCACCAGCCAATGCAACTTGGCGCCGCCGCCGACGAAACCATCGCTCAGCGTTCGTTCATGGGCGGCACTGGCCTGGATTTCCGGCAAGGGCAGGTGATCGGTAGGCTCGACCGCTTCAAGTTCACCATAGGAGCGTTCCAGATACGCCGGCAACAACTTGTCGAGCTCGCCGACCACGATCAGCGTCATGTTATTGGGCGCGTACCAGGCCTTGCGTACCGTCTCGAGTTGCTCGCGAGTCAGGTTATCGACTTCCGGGCGCTCGGGGCATTTAAGGCCCAGCTCCACTGCCAGCTGATTGCTCGCGGTGTGGCCCAGGTCCTGACGATCCAGCCAGCGCTGCAAGTGCGAGTAATGGCCGCCGTCCTCACGCTCGACCACTTGTTTGGCGGCGTTGATGGCGTTGTCGTCGATTCGGGTCTGCGTCAGCAGCGCCAGCAGCAGGTCGAGCACCTTGCGCTGGTTTTTCGCCGGGGCTTCAATGACGAACGTCGTGTCAGCGTTGCTGGTGAACGCGTTCCACTCACCGCCCAACGCCTGCATGCGCTCTTCCAGGCCGCCTTCGCCGGTTGCATCGATGCCGCTGAACAACAAGTGTTCGAGCAGATGCGGCAGCTCCTTGTCGGCGCAGCTGAAATCATCCAGACCTACGCCGACCACCAGGCGAATCGCCACGTGCCCGCGCTCGGTGCCGGGTTTGAGCAGTAATTGCAAACCGTTGGGCAGCGTATAGCCCTCGACCTGGAAACGATCCAGGGCAAACGAAGGAAATGAGCCAAGCAACAGACAGGCGAACAGCAGACAACGCATAGCAAGCTTCCATACGGCTGATTGGAGATCCGTGTCGCTTTCCAGGCAGCCATCGCGAGCAGGCTCGCTCCCACATTGGTTTTGTGAACACCACAATTCAAATGTGGGAGCGAGCCTGCTCGCGATGATCTTGAACCGGAACCACTGTTACTGACTGACCACACCGCCAGACGTTCAAGGCGAATGCGTGATGTCAGCCATATCGTCGACCGCCAGTGCACCGGTGTCCGATGTTTCCAGCACCACATAAGCGCTGCTACAGAACAGCGAGTTCAAGCGCTTCATGTCGGCGATCAGCTCCAGGTGCAGTGAACTGGTCTCGATACTTTGCACGATCTTACGTTGCAGACGGCTGACGTGAGCATGGGCCAGGCGGCGTTCCTGTGCGCGAAAGCGACGTTTCTCACGCAGAAGCTGGCGGGCACTTTCCTTGTCGGCACTGAGAAATACCGACAAGCCCAAACGCAGGTTGGAGATCAACTGGCTGTGCAACCCGGCCAGTTCTTCCAGACCAACCTCGGAAAAAGACCGGCGCTGCGAGGTTTTCTGCTGCTGCACCTTGCGCAGCATGCGTTCGATCAAATCGCTGGCCAGCTTGAGGTTGATCGCCAGTTCGATGATTTCCGCCCAACGCCGGCTGTCTTGGTCGCTCAAATCTTCTCGGGGCATTTGCGCCAGGTAAAGCTTGATGGCGCTGTAGAGCGCTTCGACATCATCCGTCAGTTTGCGCATTTCCTGGGTGATGGCGGATTGTTTACCACGCAGCACGTCGAGCATTGCTTCGAGCATGTTGTCGATCAGATCGCCCATGCGCAGGGTTTCTCGCGCGGCGTTGGCCAATGCCAGGCTGGGGGTAACCAGCGCGGTCGGATCAAGGTGGCGGGGTTTCGCCGTGCCGTTGAGCTCCGGCCGCTCCGGCAGCAGCCACGCGCAAAGCCTGGCCATCGGGCCGACGCTGGGCAACAGGATCAGGCAGCGCACGGTGTTGTAGAGCAGATGGAAGCCAATGACCATTTCCTGAGGGCTGAAGTCGAGGCTGTCGATCCAGTGCACCAGCGGGTCCAGCACCGGAATGATCAGCAGCAGCCCGATCAGTTTGTACAGCAGGCTGCCGAGCGCCACCTGACGGCCAGCGGCGTTTTGCATGCTGGTGCTGAGAAACGCGAGGATACCGCTGCCGATGTTGGCACCGATCACCAGGCCGATCGCCACCGGCAGGCTGATGACGCCGGCGCCAGCCAGGGTTGCGGTCAGCAGCACGGCGGCCAGGCTGGAATAGGAAACCATCGCGAACAACGCGCCGACCAGGGCGTCCAGCAGGATATCGCCGGTCAATGAGGCGAAAATCACTTTCACGCCCTGCGCCTGGGTAATCGGCGCGGCGGATTCGACGATCAGTTGCAGCGCCAGGATGATCAGCCCAAGACCGATGCTGACGCGACCCATCTGGCCCAGGCGAGTCTGCTTGCGGGACAGGAAGAAAATCACCCCGAGAAAAATCAGCAGCGGCGACAGCCACGACAAATCAAACGTCAGCACCCGCGCCATCAGCGCCGTACCGACATCCGCGCCGAGCATCGTTGCCAGGGCGGGCGTCAGCGCCATCAGGCCCTGACCGACGAAGGATGTGACGAGCATGGCCGTGGCGTTGCTGCTCTGGACCATCGCGGTAACGACGATCCCCGAGATGAACGCGAGCCAGCGTTTGGACATGTTCTGGCCGATCACATGGCGCAGATTGGAACCGTAGACCCGCAAGATGCCGGTTCGGACGATGTGCGTGCCCCAGATCAACAAGGCCACGGCCGATAACAAATTGAGCAGGGTGAGCATGCAGGCCCCCTGTGGTGGTAGCGCCCCAGAGGGGCAAATTGACGGTGCCGCGCGACGTTCTACGTTCTGTACTTAAGCTGTAGTTGGCTAACGGTCTGGGCGCCAGCATCGCATAGCTAAAGAAGTGATTGAAACAAAACTGTCATGAAAACAGGTTGATGCAGAGAGTAAAAAAGGGACCCGAAGGTCTCAGCCGGACAGTTGAAAAGGTGCGCGACACAACCCCTGTGGCGAGGGAGCTTGCTCCCGCTGGGCTGCGCAGCAGCCTTAAAATCGGTGGGAGTTCAATCGCTAAAGATATCGTCGCCTAGCCCTACGTCGATCAAATATTTGGGAATGTCGAGTCTTGTGCGACTTCTCTGTATGACTTCCCGATATGAATGTTCAAAAAATCAACTGGGTGGTGAAAAGAAGTCAGACAAATGAACAGCGTAAAAAATGCTGCTCTTTGCAAACACCGACGCCGCCTTCTGGCGCGACTCATCATTCGCTGTAGTAATCCGAACCGACGCTAACATCTATCAAATACTTCGCCGTTTTCGGGTCGCGCTCATCACAGCGGGCGTAGCATTTGACGTTTAGCGCAAGACTGTATTTGTGAGGTATAAGGAGCATCACGATGACTACCTGATCGAACAACTGCCTTTGCAAAGCGTTTTTTTCTACTTCGCTGCCGACGGCTAACCAAGAGTTATCTTGTGGGTTGCGCGGTACCCAGCCCGAGTCTTTTAGCTTCCCCTGCAACTGAGTGAGTAAGGGAATCAGCTGATTGAAAGGCAAGGTCTCCAACATTGGAGAAGTTGTCATGGTCGAGACTTTGCCTTCATCAAAACCAACGGCGCCAAACTTGGTTGCTGGTAGCGTAAAACCATGCTCAGGATCATCAAAATGGATGATGACTGGCTCTGATATCCATGTAGAACTAGGATGCGGTGGCGTGCTCGGATAAAAAGCGGTATTCGCAGGCACCGAAAACGTTGAGTCCTCAACGGTATCCTTGTAAGACTTCCCTATGTGCGCACTCAAAACTTCCGTATTCCAATTGAAGTAGGCAATACACAGCCCAATAACAATTGCACTCATGCTTATCAGAGATAGCCTGGTGAGTGGTTTCATCAGCGGATCCCTCCACCTTGAGATATTTCTGTAATGGATTGCTTTAGTTGGGCTTTTGAAGTGGGGTTTTTTAATAAGGCATCGAATTGTGTTGCAGCACGAAGTACGAATTCCATTCGTTGATCCTTGTTTGCCAGATTGGCCAATGGATTACTGCCGAAGGCAACCTTTCGCCCGTCTGCCGCTTTGCATTGACTTGCCAGAGTCAACTGGATTTCTTCTGCGGCTCCGGACAGCATCCCTGTGACTACTGATACGACATCTCCAGCATGGGTGCCGCGCATTAGGTAAGCGAAGTGGGAATCGTCATACATCGCAGGTTGCAAAATGTTCAGCTGTTCATGACCGGCCATGAATTCGACGCTTTTGGTAATTCTTCCTTCATCTATGGCTTTGAAAGTATCGGTCACTTCTGCACGCGCTGCACCGAACTCTACTTTGTCAGCGATGGGCCACAGAACTTCATTTTTTAGTTGGTTGCGTTTGGAAAGACAGGCTTCCATTTCTTTGAAGCCCCGCACCATAAAAAACCGATGCAACGGATAAACATCCAGAAACAGCGAGGTATTACCGAGGGCCAGCATTTCATACACGTAGTCCAACTGCTGCTGAACAGCGGAGCGGGAGTTGTCGCCGAAGGTAATATCCTCAGTGGGAAGAGGATTGGCCGCTTTGGCGCTCGCTAACTCTTTCTCGATTTCCGGATCAGTCTTGCTGAGCTTGAACCCAAACCCTTCGAAAAGGGTTTCCGATTTCCCCGTCCGTAATTTCTCCTGCGCAGCCTTCTGCGCCGCAATAGCCGTTTGCAACTTGGTGGCATGGATCAACCCACACCCCACCTGCTTCGAAGCAAACGCCGCCAACCCCGCCCATTGAAACCGGTTATCCGCCAGCCACAACTGTGCATAGGCCGCGTTGATCTTGCGGTTACGGGCTTGCGGGTCGGCAATCAACACGCCGCCCGGTGCGACCCACTCTTCGGCTTCTTTTTGAAACCTGCGCCACAGGCAATTACAGGTCAGTAATGGCACTTCAACGCGGGTTTTCGGGTTAGGGCCGCCCTTAGTGGTTTCGCGTTTGCAAACGGGGAGTTCGCAGGTGCTGTCCCAGAGTTTCTTCATGTCCAGGTCGTCTGGGGCCATGCATTGTCCAGTCATTTCATTCTTCCTTGAGGCGTCAGACAGTCCAGCGGACGACGGCGAGGTCGGGCTGCAGGGTAGCGACGCTTTGGGTCATGCCCTCCGCGTTGGTCTGGCCTTTGACGATCCGGCCTTCAGCGGTTTCGATTTCGTAGTCCTGTTGGGCAATCGGTTCGCCATTGCCAGCGCTGACGGCTTTGAATTCGACCAAAGGCTGGCCAATGATCGGCAAGGGCGGGATGAAGGGCGCAGGGGAATGAGAGTTGCCGATGATGACGTTGCCGGAGCCGCCAATCACCACACCGCCATGGCTGGTGGTGCTATCGAGCGTATGGCATTCAGGCCGTTGATGAACACGGTTGAAGAGAATCCACCGTTCAGGGCCTGGTCGCAGGTGCATGTGTCGCTGACCCGAGCGGCCGCAAGACCGTTGAAAAAGACATCGGGTGAGCCGCTGGCAATCGGGTTGGTGCCGTGGCCGGGAAGGGGACAGGTGGTCGGGTCCGTGAGGCGTGCAGCCGGTTTTCCAGACACATGCATTCCTTGTCATGTCGTTTGAAGCGAGCGAGGGACGCTAACCACCAGAGCTCGGTGCGTCAACCTTTGAACACGCCATCGTGAAGTATCCGCAATCGAGTGTTGAATAACCTCGATCCGCCAGGCTAATCACAGAGCAAAAAAAGTGGGAGCGAGCCTGCTCGCGATGAGGCCGTCACATTCAACGTTGATGTTGAATGACAGGCCGCTATCGCGAGCAGGCTCGCTCCCACAGGTTTTGTGCACTGACTGGCAGCAGCCAGTGCACAGGTTCGGGTTATTGCCCCGGAATGTCCTTGCGCAGTTTCACCGGATCCTGCTGTTTGCGCTTTTTAGCAATCGCGGTGCGCATCTTGATGTTGATCGCTTCCACCGCCAGCGAGAACGCCATGGCGAAGTAGACGTAGCCTTTTGGCACGTGAACGTCGAAGGATTCGGCAATCAGCACCGTACCGACGATCAGCAGGAACGACAGCGCCAGCATCTTCAGCGACGGGTGCTTGTCGATGAACTCACTGATGGTGCCGGCAGCCAGCATCATCACCAGCACCGCAACGATGATCGCCGCGACCATGACCGGTACGTGGGAGACCATGCCGACGGCGGTAATCACCGAGTCCAGCGAGAACACGATGTCGATGATCGCGATCTGGATGATGGTGTAGAGGAAGTTGCCGCCCTTGCCACTCGGCTCTTCGTTCGTTTCGTCTTCACCTTCCAGCGCGTGGTACATCTCTTGCGAGCTCTTCCACAGCAGGAACAGGCCACCGAAGAACAGGATCAGGTCTCGCCCGGAAATGCCTTGGCCGAACACTTCGAACAAGTCGGCGGTAAGGCGCATGACCCAAGTGATCGACAGCAGCAACAGGATCCGTGTGACCATGGCCAGCGCCAGGCCGAAGATCCGGGTGCGCTGCTGCATGTGTTTGGGCATGCGGCTGACCAGGATCGAAATCATGATGATGTTATCGATACCCAGGACGATTTCCAGGGCGGTCAGGGTAAAGAAGGCAACCCAGATTTCAGGGTTGGTCAGCCATTCCATGTGTATTCCTTTGAGCGAGTGTTAAACCACAAAAGGCCCGGCTTCAAACAGCGAAGCCTGGACCCTTTGTGGTGAGTCTTGGGCTTATAGAGTGCTGAACAGCGGAAAAATCCCCATCAGCAATGCGGCTACCAGTATGCACATGCACACCAGCACTGCCCATTTCAGGGTAAAGCGCTGATGGTCACCAAAATCGATGCCGGCCAGGGCCACCAACAAGTAGGTCGATGGTACCAGCGGGCTCAACAGGTGGACGGGCTGACCGACGATCGAGGCACGTGCCATTTCAACCGCGGTTATACCGTAATGACTGGCGGCTTCGGCAAGTACTGGTAACACGCCGTAATAAAATGCGTCGTTCGACATAAAGAACGTGAACGGCATGCTCACCAGCGCGGTAATCACGGCCAGGTACGGGCCGAGGAAATCAGGGATCACCGCCAGCAGGCTTTTCGACATCGCATCGACCATGCCGGTGCCCGACAGGATACCGGTGAAAATGCCCGCCGCGAAGATCAAACCGACCACCGCAAGTACGCTGCCAGCGTGAGCCGCGACGCGATCCTTCTGCTGTTGCAGGCAAGGATAGTTGACGATCATGGCAATACTGAACGCCACCATGAACAACACCGGCATCGGCAACAGACCGGCAATCAGGGTGCACATCAGGCCCAGGGTCAGGGCGCCGTTGAACCAGATCAACTTCGGACGACGGGCATCCGGGAATTGCGAAACGCTGATTTCACTGTGGTCGATTTCATCGCCCACCAGGTGCAGTTCACCCAGACGCGCACGCTCGCGTTTGCCGTAGAAGTAGGCAATCGCCAGGATTGCCACCACGCCGAACGCCATCGCTGGAATCATCGGAACGAAAATGTCGGACGGGTCCACATGCAGCGCACTGGCCGCACGGGCAGTCGGGCCGCCCCATGGCGTCATGTTCATCACGCCACCGGCGAGGATGATCAGGCCGGCCATGATCCGCGGGCTCATGCCGATGCGACTGTAGAGCGGCAGCATGGCGGCCACGCAGATCATATAAGTGGTTGCGCCGTCACCGTCGAGGGAAACGACGAGCGCCAGTACGGCGGTGCCGACCGACACTTTCAGCGGGTCGCCCTTGACCAGTTTGAGGATCTTGCGCACGGCCGGGTCGAACAGGCCGGAGTCGATCATCAGGGCGAAATACAGAATGGCAAACATCAGCATCACGCCGGTCGGCGCCAGCTTGGTGATGCCTTCGAGCATCATCGGGCCGATCTTCGGCGCGAAACCACCGAACAGGGCGAAGACGATAGGAATGATGATCAGGGCGATCAGCGCGGACAGGCGCTTGGTCATGATCAGGAACATGAACGTGATGACCATGGCGAAGCCAAGGAAAGTCAGCATGGGAATACTCCAGGCGTAGCGCGGCTAGGGAATGGGCGAACCGGGTGGGTCAGCGCAGAACGGGAAGCACGAGGCGTACGGGCGGAGTTGCAGCGAAGCGGCGGGTAGCAGAGGACATCAGAATCACCATTGTTGTTGTTAAATGGGCTGTGCGAGCGATAAAACACTGGCATTGGCCGACCGGTCTTTTGCCGGCAGTGGGGGCGATCCTAATCGGGGAAGCTTTCACCCAGCTTTCGCTGATGAAAGCATTGACCGGATGTGCAACCGGTCGTCGGACTGGGGCAGGGAGGGCGACCGAGTTGCGGGCATCGCGAGCAGGCTCGCTCCCACACAGGATCTGTGTCGTACACAAAACCAATGTGGGAGCGAGCCTGCTCGCGAAAGCGTCAGGAAATACGCATCAGGAGGTAAGGTCATGAGCGAATTTCACACCGGCGGCTGCCACTGCGGACATCTGCGCTATCAATTCAGCGGACCTTTGCACGACATCGCCCACTGCCATTGTTCGATCTGCCGGCGCGTCAGCGGCGGGATCGTGACAACCTGGATCACGGTTCCCGTATCGGCCTTTAAATGGCTGAAAGGGACGCCGGCGCAGTACGAATCTTCAACTACCTGCGTGCGCTATTTCTGCCCGAACTGTGGGGCGCAACTGGCGTTGATCACACATCTGAGCCCCGAGAGTATCGACGTGACCATCGCCACCCTCGATCACCCGGAGCAAGCCCCGGCCGAGCGTCACATCTGGACCCGCAGCCACTTACCCTGGCTGCACTTGGACGAACATTTGCCCGGCGAAGCCGAAGAAAACCTCTGATCAAAAAATAGACAGGTCCAGCGGCCGGATTGCGCCCATCCAGATCGCGTGCTCGGTGTGGTCCAGCAAATCGTCGCCGGTGTCCGGGTGCAGAAACACCACCAAACCCTTGCGGTTGAGCGCCAGCCACGGCAGCACTTCGCCGATCAGCTCCGGCCCGAACGCCAATTGGCAACTCCAGTCCGGGTGCGGACCCACGGGACGTTCATGCACGCGGCCCATTTTCAGCGGGAACACCTGCGCGGCGTGCTCACACAGCGCTCGCGCCTGGTCAATGCTCGTGGCGTCGAAATAGACATGGGCGTGGTAACCCTTGATCTGTTGCATCTGAAACCCTCTGAAACCCAGTCGAACCCTCACCTATTCCCACAGGTCACACGCCATATACGTTGTGAACAAGGAACCTCAGCCATGAAAAATGCCGAAACCCCGGTGGTCAAAGTGGTGCTTTATGGTGCCATGAGTAGCCTGGGCAGTGCGCTGATGGCTGAAATGCTACGGCGTCAACATGAAGTGATCGCGATTCTGGATGACCTGACGGCGCTCCCACCGCGCCCAGGATTGCGCACCAAGACCGGCGATCTGTTCGAGGCCGAACGCGTCAAGCAAAGCGTAGCGGGGAGTTCGGTGGTTATTTGCCTGCTGGATGCCCCCGGATTGCCATTCAATAGCGAGACCGTTGAAAAAACCATCGTTCCAGGCCCGGTCGAACAGGTGTTGGCCGTGGACGCGCTGATCGAGGGCATGCAGGCGGCCGGTATTGCCCGGCTGTTCCTGGTGGGGGATTTTGCCGAACTCGACGACACAGAGGCTGAAGCGCTGGACCCCCTTCAGCGGCATGCCGCCGAGGAAATCCTTGATGCACTGCAAAGCAGTGCCTTGCACTGGACCCTGGTCAATGCGCCTCGCGGAGTGCCGGGGCTGACGATTGAACATTTCAGCCACGTCAGCAGCAGCCTTGAACCGGGCCTGGCCGAACCGCTTGAACGGTTGAACCGCGTGGCCGTAGGGATTGCCGATGAGCTGCGGCTGAATCTTCACGTTCGCGAGCATGTGAACTTCGTTTCGACCGACCCTACACGGCGATAGACGGCAGCGGTAAACCATTCAGCGATTGGGCGCTGCTGGCCTGCTCAGCCATCAACCAGTCCACAAATTGTTGGATCAATACCCCACGCCGTTTTCGCTGGGGCAAAACCACGTAGTAGCCGAGCCTGGAAATCACCGTGTCGGCTATCGGTCGACACAACAAACCTTGCGCCAGCAAGTTATCCACAAGGTGCCGCCAGCCGATTGCAACACCCTGACCACCAATCGCCGCTTGAATCAGCAACGTGTAATTGTCGAAGCGCAATTGCCCGGGGGCCGGGGCCGATGTAATCCCTAACTCGCGAAAGACGCCGCTCCAGTCAAACCAGTTGCTGCTGTTTTCGCCGCGCAGGTGCAGCAGTGGAAATTCCAGCAATGACTGGGCCGGCAAGGGCAGGGGACGATCCTTCAACAGCAGCGGGCTGCAGACCGGAAACACTTCTTCGCTGAACAGCCAATGGCTTTCGCCCTGCTTGAAGCGGCCATCCCCAAACAACACCGCCACATCGATATCAGTGCGCAGCATGTTGTGATTGCGCTCGCTGGTGACCAGGCTGACGTCGACGTGGGGATTGGCTTTATGAAAGCGGTGCAATCGGGGCATCAGCCAATACGCGGCAAAAGCGAAATCCGTGGCCACCTGCAAGACTTCATGTTGATGCTGTGTGCTGATCGCGCTTAATCCGGCATCGATATTCTGCAAACCGAGCTGAACCTGCTCGAAAAGAATGGTCCCGGCCTCAGTCAACTCAATGCCACGGTAAATGCGATCAAACAACCGCGCGGTGAGTTGTTCTTCCAGGCGTTTGATCTGCTGGCTGACGGCGGGCTGCGTAGTGCCCAGCTCTACCGCTGCGGCGGTAAAACTGCGATGGCGGGCCGCCGCTTCAAACGCTCGCAGCAGGTCCAGCGACAAACTTCCAAGGGCGTCATACATAAGCGGTGCTTATCCTAGTCATTGCCGTGCATGGGCTTTACCACAAAGTGCCTGGACTCCATGCTCGATCGCAGCACTCTCGCATAAATATTCACTATGGAATGCCGCGATCACATGAAGCGCAAGAATATTCTTTTCATCATGGCCGATCAGATGGCCGCGCCAATGTTGCCGTTCTACGGTTCCTCGCCCATCAAATTGCCCAATCTCAGCCGCCTCGCCGCCGAAGGCGTGGTGTTCGACGCCGCTTATTGCAACAGCCCACTGTGCGCGCCGTCGCGTTTCACCCTGGTCAGCGGTCAATTGCCGAGCAAGATCGGCGCCTACGACAACGCGGCCGATTTCCCCGCCGATGTACCGACTTATGCCCACTACCTGCGTCGCCTCGGCTACCGCACCGCGCTGTCGGGCAAGATGCATTTCTGTGGCCCGGATCAACTCCACGGCTATGAAGAGCGCCTGACCAGCGACATCTACCCGGCCGACTACGGCTGGTCGGTGAACTGGGATGAACCGGACGTGCGTCCGACCTGGTACCACAACATGTCTTCGGTGCTGCAGGCCGGGCCGTGCGTGCGCACCAATCAGCTGGATTTCGACGAAGAGGTGGTGTTCAAGGCCCAGCAATACCTGTTCGATCACATTCGCGAGGATGGCGACCAGCCGTTTTGCCTGACCGTGTCGATGACGCACCCACATGATCCGTACACCATTCCCAAGGCTTTTTGGGACATGTACGACGATGCCGACATCCCGCTGCCGGAAACCCCGACGCAAACCGAACTTGATCCGCATTCCCAGCGTTTGCTCAAGGTGTATGACCTGTGGGACAAGCCGCTGCCTGTGGATAAGATTCGCGATGCGCGTCGTGCTTATTTCGGAGCTTGCAGCTATATCGACAGCAACGTCGGCAAACTCCTGCAAACGCTGGAAGATACCGGGCTGATCGATGACACCATCATCGTCTTCTCCGGCGACCACGGCGACATGCTCGGCGAGCGCGGCCTCTGGTACAAAATGCATTGGTTCGAAATGGCCGCCCGCGTACCGCTGTTGATCAGCGCACCGGGACAATTCGGCGCCGGGCGGGTCAGTGCTGCGGTTTCCACCGCTGATTTGCTGCCAACCTTTGTAGAGCTGGCCGGCGGTTCGCTGGAGCCGGGCTTGCCACTGGACGGTCGTTCGCTGGTCTCGCACCTGCAAGGGCAGGGCGGTCACGACGAAGTCTTCGGCGAATACATGGCCGAAGGCACCATCAGCCCTTTGATGATGATCCGCCGTGGCGCTTACAAATTCATCTACAGCGAAGATGACCCTTGCCTACTCTTCGACGTACACAACGACCCGCGCGAACAGGAAGAACTCAGCCAATCGCCGCAACATCGGCCGCTGTTCGAGGCGTTTCTGTCTGAAGCACGGGCCAAATGGGACATTCCGGCGATCCACCAACAGGTGCTCGCGAGCCAGCGTCGCCGGCGATTCGTCGCCGAGGCGCTGACCATCGGCAAGCTGAAGAGCTGGGATCACCAGCCGCTGGTAGACGCCAGTCAGCAATACATGCGCAACCACATCGACCTCGACGATCTGGAACGTAAAGCACGTTATCCACAACCCTGCCAAAACCAATAATGTTAAGGGGAAGTCCATGCAAAAGTTATCCACAGTACTGACGGTCGGGCTACTGGCTCTGGGCAGTGCATCGGCCTTTGCCGATCAGAGCTGCGACACGGTGAAAATGGCTGATCCGGGCTGGAGCGACATCGCTGCGACCAACGCCATCACCGGGTTTCTGCTGGACGGCATGGGCTACAAGGCCAAGGTCGACACCCTCGCGGTGCCGATCACCTTTGGCGGGCTGAAGGATGGCCAGGTCGACGTGTTCCTGGGGAACTGGATGCCGGCGCAGCAGGGCTTCTATGACAAATTCGTCGCCACGGGTGATGTCACCCAACTGGCGAAGAACCTCGACGGCACCGAATTCACCTTGGCCGTCCCGGATTACGTGTGGGACGCGGGTGTGCATAACTTTTCCGACCTGAATAAATACGCCGACAAGTTCGACAAGAAGATCTACGGCATCGGTTCCGGCGCCCCGGCGAACATCTCGCTGCAAGAGATCATCAAGAAGAACGACTTCGACATGGGCCAGTGGAAACTGGTCGAGTCCAGCGAGCAGGCCATGCTGGCCGAAGTGTCCCGCGCAGTGAAAAAACAGAAGTTCGTGACCTTCCTCGGCTGGACGCCGCACCCGATGAACGTGCAGTTGAAAATGCATTACCTGAAAGGCGGCGAGAAGTATTTCGGCGACACCGGCAGCGTTTATACGCTGACCCGCAAAGGTTATGCACAGGCCTGTCCGAACGTCGGCAAGCTGCTCACCAACCTGAGTTTCACCCAGGAGATGGAGAACAGCATCATGGCCGAGGTGGTGAACAAGAAAATCAGCAATGCCGAGGCAGCCAAGGCGTGGATCAAGGCCAACCCTGCCGTGCTGGATAAATGGCTGGATGGCGTGAAAACCGTGGATGGGAAAGATGCGTTGCCGGCGGTAAAAGCGAAGTTGTAAGGGTTACCTGTGGCGAGGGAGCTTGCTCCCGCTGGGCTGCGAAGCAGCCCTAAAAATCTGCGGGCGCTTCGCTCCCGAGCGGGAGCAAGCTCCCTCGCCACAATGTTCACCCCGTACTGATACCCTTGCGCAAAACTCCACCCGAGAGGACCCATGGCCTTCCCCAGCCGCCATTCACTCTTTCCCTTCCTTTCCTGGTTGCCCCGGCAAACCCGCGCCAGCGTCGGGCGTGACCTGATCGTTGGCCTCAGCGGCGCCATTCTTGCGCTGCCGCAATCCATTGCCTACGCCCTGATCGCCGGTCTCCCGCCGGAATACGGCCTGTACGCCGCGATCATTCCGGTGCTGATCGCTTGCCTCTGGGGTTCGTCGTGGCATTTGATCTGTGGTCCTACAGCGGCGATATCCATCGTCCTGTATGCCAGCGTCAGTCCTCTGGCCGTTCCCGCGTCAGAAGACTACGTCACCTTGATCCTGCTTCTGACACTGCTCGCCGGCATTTTCCAGTGGCTGCTCGGATTGTTGCGCTTTGGCGCCCTGGTGAATTTCGTTTCTCACTCGGTAGTGCTGGGCTTCACCCTCGGCGCGGCGGTGGTGATTGCCATCGGCCAGTTGCCGAACCTGCTGGGGCTGGACCTGCCCAATCAGTCCACGGCGCTGGACAGCTTTTTGATGGTGTTCAAACACCTCGGTGACGTGGATAAACCTTCGCTGGTGCTGGGTCTGGCCACCGTCGGGGTGGGCGTGATCCTGAAATTACTGCTGCCACGCTGGCCGACGCTTTTGATCACCTTGGCGCTGAGCGGACTGCTGGTGTGGTTCTGGCCGTCGATGTTTAGCCATGTGAAGTTGGTCAGTGCGTTTGTCGGGCGGCTGCCGCCCTTCAGCCCACTGCCGCTGGACCTGGATCTGATCCTTCGCCTGCTGCCCAGCGCCGTGGCGGTGGGGATGCTCGGGCTGGTGACGAGCCTGTCGATTGCCCGTTCCTTGTCGGCACGCTCCCAGCAATTGCTCGACGCCAATCAGGAAGTACGCGCCCAGGGTTTTTCGAACATGGTCGGTGCGTTTTTTTCCGGCTCGCTGTCAGCCGGTTCCTTCACCCGCTCGGGCCTGAGTTACGAGGCGGGTGCCTGCTCACCGCTGGCCGGGGTATTTTCAGCACTGTGGGTGGCGCTGTTCGCCATCTTCGGCGCGGCGTTGATTTCGCACATTCCGATCCCGGCCATGGCCGGGAGCATCCTGTTGATCGCCTGGGGTTTGGTCGATCATCGCGGCATCCGCGCGCTGTTGCGGGTCAGCCGCGCCGAGTTCCTGGTCATGGCGCTGACCTGCGTGGCCACGCTGCTGCTGGAATTGCAGACAGCTATCTATGCCGGGGTCCTGGCTTCGCTGTTCTTTTACCTCAAGCGGACTTCACAACCGCGAGTGCAGCATTGGCGTGAAGGCGATGAAGACATTCTGCAGGTCGGCGGGTCGATCTTTTTCGGCGCCAGCCATTACCTGCAAGTGCGTTTGCAACGGATGCACGGCGCACGGGTGGTGATCGAGGCGCAGCAGATCAACTTCATCGACTATTCAGGGGTGGAAATGCTGCATCAGGAAGCGCGGCGGCTGCTCAAGCAGAATCGCAGCCTGACGCTGCGCAGCGCGCGGCCGCAGGTGGTGGAGGAGTTGAGGAAGCTTGAAGGGGCGGAGAAATGCCCGATCCGGTTTGAGGACTAACACACCACTCTGATGACGAACGCATAACTTGTGGCGAGGGCGCTTGCTCCCGCCGGGTTGCGAAGCAGCCCTGAAAATCTGCGAGCGCTTCGCACCCGAGCGGGAGCAAGCTCCCTCGCCACAAAGAACTACAGCGCCAGTTGGCGGCGTAGTTCGGCCAGCACTGGCGCTGTATCCGGTCGCACACCGCGCCACAGGAAAAACGCTTCTGCCGCTTGCTCAGCGAGCATCCCCAATCCATCCATCGACACCGCCGCACCGTGTTCAGTGGCCCAGCGGCAGAACGAGGTCGGCTCCTTGCCGTACATCATGTCGTAGCACACCGTCTTGCCCGGTTCGATCAGGCTGCTGGCAATCGGCGGTACATCGCCTGACAGACTCGCCGATGTCGCGTTGATGATCAGGTCCACCGACTCTTGCAGCCAGTCAAAACCGCTGGCCGACACCGGCCCCAGGTCCGCGAACAATTCCGCCAGCAACTCGGCTTTCTCGACGGTGCGGTTGGCGATAATTACCGAAGCGGGTTGCTCGGCCAGCAACGGCTCCAGCGCACCGCGCACCGCGCCGCCAGCGCCGAGCAGCAGGATGCGTTTGCCCTTGAGACTGAAACCGGCGTTGACCGTCAGGTCCCGCACCAGTCCGGCGCCGTCGGTGTTGTCACCCAACAACGTGCCATCGGCGAGTTTGCTCAGGGTGTTCACCGCGCCTGCCCGCTGCGCCCGTGCCGTCAGACTGTTGGCCAGGCGATAAGCCTCTTCCTTGAACGGCACCGTCACATTCGCCCCGCGACCTTCGAGGAAAAACGTCTTGGCGAAGTCGGAAAAGTCGTCGAGTGGCGCCAGCGAGGTGCTGTAGTCCAGTTGCTGAGCGGTCTGCTCGGCAAACAAGCGGTGGATCAGCGGCGACTTGCTGTGACCAATCGGGTTACCGAATACGACGTAACGGTCCATCAGAACTCCTCGTTCAGGCCTTGGCCAACCAATCGCGGTCTTGCAGGAAATAGTCGGTCAGGCGAGCTTCTTCGCTGCCCGGCTCGGCTTTCCAGTCGTAGCCCCAGCGGACTTGCGGGGGCAGGGACATGAGGATCGACTCGGTGCGCCCACCCGATTGCAGGCCGAACAGCGTGCCACGGTCGTAGACCAGGTTGAACTCGACGTAGCGGCCACGGCGAAATTCCTGGAATTCACGCTGTTTGGCGGTGAACGCATCGTTCTTGCGGCGCTGCACAATCGGCAGGTAGGCCTCGATGAAGGCGTCACCGATGGCGCGCATGAAGGCGAAGCTGGTGTCGAAGTCCCACTCGTTCAAGTCATCAAAAAACAGACCGCCGATGCCCCGTGGCTCGTGGCGATGCTTGATGTGGAAATAGCTGTCGCACCAGGCCTTGTAGCGCGGATAGACGTCCGGGCCGAACGGCGCACAGGCCTGTTCGGCGACGCGGTGCCAGTGCACGCAGTCTTCTTCGTTACCGTAATAAGGGGTCAGGTCGAAACCGCCGCCGAACCACCAGACCGGTTCTTCACCTTCTTTTTCAGCAATGAAAAAGCGCACGTTGGCGTGGGAAGTCGGCACCTGCGGGTTGTGCGGGTGAATCACCAGCGACACGCCCAGGGCTTCGAAACCACGGCCGGCCAGTTCCGGGCGATGGGCGCTGGCGGAGGGTGGGAGCCCGCTGCCAAAGACGTGGGAAAAGTTGACGCCACCCTTTTCGATGACCGCGCCGTTTTCGATCACTCGCGTGCGACCGCCACCGCCGGCAGGCCGGGTCCAGGCGTCTTCGACGAATGCCGTGCCGCCGTCTTCGGCTTCAAGGGCTGCGCAAATCCGGTCTTGCAGGTCGAGCAGGTAGGCTTTTACGGCCTCGGTGCGGGTCGTCATGTCATCACCTTGAATCGGGCAAAACTACGCGGCGCTCCATCGGAGCAGGGGCCGGCGCAAATGGGCGCGTAGCATAACATCGCAGATGGGCCTGCCGCAGTTGACGAAGGTCAAGCTTAGGAGTCCGATAGGGAGCTTCGCAAATGACCTAAGGAGAGTTCTGATGGCAAAGCGTATCCAGTTCCGCGCCCATGGCGGCCCCGAAGTGCTCGAGTATGTCGACTATCAACCCGCCGAGCCCGGCCCGCAGCAGGTTCGCGTGGCCAACAAGGCGATCGGCCTGAACTTCATCGACACTTACTACCGCAGTGGTCTCTATCCGTTGCCCGCCCTGCCATCGGGCCTGGGCTCGGAAGGTGCGGGCGTGGTCGAGGCGGTGGGCAGCGAAGTGACCCGGTTCAAGGTCGGCGACCGTGTGGCTTACGGCAGCGGCCCGTTGGGCGCCTACAGCGAGGTTCACGTTTTGCCGGAGGCCAACCTGGTGCACTTGCCGGACGCCATCAGTTTTGAACAGGCCGCCGGTGTGATGCTCAAGGGCCTGACCGTGCAATACCTGCTGCGTCAGACGTATGAACTCAAGGGTGGCGAAACCATCCTGTTCCATGCCGCCGCGGGCGGTGTCGGATCCTTGGCCTGCCAATGGGCGAAGGCCTTGGGGGTGAAGTTGATCGGCACGGTCAGCTCGCCGGAGAAAGCCGCACTGGCCAAAGCCAACGGCGCATGGGCGACTATCGATTACAGCCACGAAAACGTCGCACAACGGGTGCTGGAATTGACTGACGGCAAAAAAGTCCCGGTGGTGTACGACGGCGTCGGCAAGGACACCTGGCTAACGTCGCTCGATAGCGTGTCACCACGGGGCCTGGTGGTGAGCTTCGGCAATGCGTCCGGCGCAGTGGACGGGGTGAACCTGGGGATTTTGGCGGCGAAGGGCTCGTTGTACGTGACCCGGCCGACGCTGGCGACCTACGCCAATAACGCAGGAAACCTGCAGCGCATGGCCGATGAGCTGTTTGAGATGATCATCAGCGGCAAACTTAAGGTGGACGTCAGCCAGAAGTATCCGTTGGCTGAGGCGGCGAAGGCGCAGACCGAGTTGTCCGCACGGCGTACGACTGGCTCGACTGTTCTGCTGCCTTAACATCAAACTGTGGCGAGGGAGCTTGCTCCCGCTGGGCCGCGAAGCGGCCCCTCATATCTTTAAAAGAACGGGACTGCTGCGCAGTCCAGCGGGAGCAAGCTCCCTCGCCACAGGTGTTACTGCGGGATTAATCCGGGCGAATGACGTTCCCGGTCGCGACATCGCGAATCACGCTCGGATTCTTGCGGCCACCCAGATTCCCGCCCAACACGTAGTCCACTTGCCCACGGAAATACTGCTCGACGCGTATTCGCGTCCGCGCCGCTGGCCGGCCCTGAGGGTTAGCCGAGGTCGACACCAGCGGCCCGACCACCGCGCACAGATCCCGCACCAGCGGGTGGTCGCTGACGCGCAGCGCTACGGTTTCATGCACGCCGGTAATCCACTGCGGCAACAGATTCTGATGCGGTACCAGCCAGGTATTCGGCCCCGGCCAAGTGCTGGCCATGCGGTCCATCCACAGTTCCGGGAAGTCTTCGAACAGGAAGTCGAACTGACGAATATTGTCGGCAACCAGAATCAGGCCCTTTTCCACAGACCGGCCCTTGATCATCAACAGACGATAGACCGCTTCTTCATCCCACGGATCGCAACCCAGGCCCCAGACCGCTTCGGTTGGATAGGCAATTACTGCCCCTGCGCGAACGGCTTGTGCGGCTTGTTGCACGCGCCAACTGTTGACCATGAAAAACTCTCCGGAATAAGGCTCTGCGCAGTTTACCGATCTTCCTTATAAAACCTAGCTCACCCGCGCAAACCAGCGCCCGCTTTCGCACACCGCCCGGCCGTCCATTTCCAGCTCCGTCAACGCTGCAAGCACTTTGGACAAGGCCCAGCCACTGCTGACCGACAACGCTTCGCTGGTGTGGGGCGCGGCGTGAAGCAACAGGAGCAGTGGATGAGTGGGTGCTTGCAGCGTCTCTGTGGACAACGGCAACCGTTGCCAGCCGCGCAAGGCTTCGAGGATATGCTCGGTGGTTTCCACCAATACCGCACCGTCACGGATCAGCTGATGACAACCCTTGGCGCCAGGGTGGTGGATCGATCCTGGAATCGCATACACCTCGCGTCCTTGCTCCGCTGCCAGCCTCGCCGTTATCAATGAACCGCTGGCGACACTCGCTTCGACCACCAGCACCCCGAGGGATAAACCGCTGATGATCCGGTTGCGCCGGGGGAAGTTTCCGGCACTGGGGCCGGCATCCAGCGGGAACTCGGAAAGCACTGCGCTGCCCGAGGCGATCATGGCGTCCGCCAGCCGCCGATTGCGCTGTGGATAAAACTTTTCAAGTCCCGTGCCAAGGACCCCGACCGTTCGCCCGCCCACGTCCAGCGCGGCTTGATGCGCGGCGGCATCGATGCCTAGCGCCAGACCGCTGGTGATGACGAAACCGGCGCCGGCCAGGCTGCGCGAAAATGCCGCCGCAGTGTCCATGCCCGGTCGCGAGGCGCGCCGACTGCCGACCATCGCCAATTGCGGTTTTTCCAGAATGTCGGGATCGCCTGCCACAAATAACAGCGGCGGCGCATCGCTGATTTCCGCCAGCAGCGCCGGGTACTCAGGCTGGTCCCACATCAGTAAATGCTGGCCCGAGCGCTCTAGCCAAGCCAATGCGTGGGCCGCGCCATCGCGTACTTCATTGACGCGCCGTGCCTCGGCGCACGCCAGCGGCAAGCCCAGCGAACGCCAGGCGCTGGCGGGCGCGCTGATGGCTTTGGACGCCGAGCCGAAGGCTTCGAGCAATTTCTTGAAACGCGCCGGGCCGAGTTCTGGCAATCGGTGCAGACGTAAACGAGCTTCCAGTTCCGCAGGGGAAACCGGTGTGACGGCAGACAGCGACATGGATCATCCTTGATCGTTATGAGCCCCGTTCAAACGGGAATAAGCTGTGGATAACTCTGTTGGTAACTTGTGGAGCCTGCTTACGGATTTCGCACCTTATCCATCACCGCCAGCGAGCGCGATGCGTTGAGTACCAGCCCGTAACTGAGCTTGTCGTAAGTGCGGAACACCATCAGCAAACCGGCACGCTCATCGGGAATTTTCAGTGGCTGGCCAGTGATCCGATCGCGTACGGTTTCACCGGTTTTCATCACCACCAGCACGTTGCCTTCGGCCAGGCCATCACGCTGACCTTTGTTCAGGGTAACCACATCCAGCGCGCCAATCTGGGTAACCCCGCGCGGCACATCGATGATCAAGCCATTGATCTCGGTTTTTGGCGCACTGGGCATGAAGGTCGAGTTGATGGACCGTTCTTCACCGCTGAACAAACGGTCGCCGAGACGTACTTCCTGAGTCGTGCGTTGCAGTGCCAGGGTGGCGACGTCGCCCTCGGTGGCCACAATCTCGCCACCGCCGATGTCATCAGCATTGATCCCCAAAAACTCTTTGCTATCGGGATCGGTGTAGACCTTGCCCTGGCGGAAGATGCCGTAGACCGGCTGGTTCGGGTCGAAATGGCCACGGGCGAAAATGCGGTCACCGGTGCCACTGAGCACGCGTTCGGCATCGCCGGCGACGATATAAGGCGCCTTGTCGAAGTCCTCGACCTTGTCGACGATGCGGTTGCTCAGCAAAAAGCTGTTGATCGATTGCAGCGGAATGCTCGGGATCGCATCGGCCACCGGCGAGCTGCGCACCCGAGGCGAGAGCTTGATGGTGCCGCGCGAAGCCCCGCGATTGAGGGTCAGGCGGGGCTGGCCGTTGACATAGACCAGCGACAGCGAGTCGCCGGGATAGATGAGATTAGGGTTTTCGATCTGAGGATTGGCTTGCCACAGTTCCGGCCACTTCCACGGCTCCCGGAGGAATTTTCCGGAAATGTCCCAGAGAGTGTCACCCGTCACCACGGTGTATTGCTGTGGAAAACCTTCCTTGAGTTGCACTTGCCCGTGCGCCAAACCGGCCGAGGCCAGAAGGAGCAAGGCGAGTAGTGATTTCCTCATGCGGTGAATCCCTTTATTATGTGCGTTCGCGTGAAACGCCAGAGCCCTCGTGGCTCGCTCCTGACTCTTTGATAAAAGAAAAGGAGCTACGCTTCACAACGGTAGCCTGCATCTTCGGACCTGCCAGGCCATCGACCCGACTTTACCTCACACGTGCAGCAATTAAGCTTATGGCCATTTTAGACATCCTCGAATTTCCCGACTCGCGCCTGCGCACTATCGCCAAACCTGTGGCCGTAGTGGACGACGAAGTGCGTCAGTTGGTCGATGACATGTTTGAAACAATGTATGAAGCGCCAGGCATCGGCCTCGCCGCGACCCAGGTCAACGTGCACAAACGTATCGTCGTGATGGACCTCTCCGAAGACCGCAGCGAACCACGGGTGTTCATCAACCCCGAGTTCGAACCGCTGACCGACGAGATGGAGCAATACCAGGAAGGCTGCCTCTCGGTGCCGGGCTTCTACGAAAACGTCGATCGCCCGCAGAAGGTCAAGGTCAAGGCCCTGGACCGCGACGGCAAGCCTTATGAACTGATTGCCGAAGGCCTGCTCGCCGTGTGCATCCAGCACGAATGCGACCACCTCAACGGCAAATTGTTCGTCGACTACCTGTCGAACCTCAAACGCGACCGAATCAAGAAGAAACTGGAAAAGCTCCATCGCCAGAACGCTTGATGCCCTTCTTTCAAAGGCTTGCTGCGGCAAGCCTTTTTCTTTTCAGAGATTGCTCCCATGACTGAGCCACTGCGCATCGTCTTTGCCGGCACCCCGGAATTCGCCGCCGAACACCTCAAGGCCCTGCTCGCCAGCCCTTACGAAGTCGTCGCGGTTTACACCCAGCCGGACCGTCCGGCGGGCCGTGGGCAAAAGCTGATGCCAAGCCCGGTCAAGCAACTCGCGCTGGAACACAACATCCCGGTGTTGCAACCGCCAACGCTGCGCAACGAAGACGCCCAGGCTGAACTGGCCGCACTCAAGCCGGACTTGCTGGTGGTGGTCGCCTATGGCTTGATCCTGCCGCAAGCGGTGCTGGATATTCCGCGCCTGGGTTGCATCAACAGCCACGCTTCGTTGCTGCCACGCTGGCGCGGGGCGGCGCCGATCCAGCGTGCAGTCGAAGCAGGCGACAGTGAAAGCGGCGTGACCGTGATGCGCATGGAACTGGGCCTCGACACCGGGCCGATGCTGCTGAAAGTCACCACGCCGATCACCGCCGAAGACACCGGCGGCAGTCTCCACGACCGTCTCGCCGAAATGGGCCCACCGGCCGTGATCCAGGCGATTGCCGGCCTCGCCGCCGGAACGCTGGAAGGCGAAGTGCAGGATGACAGTCTTGCAACGTATGCTCACAAATTGAACAAAGACGAAGCACGCATCGACTGGAGCCGTCCGGCGGTTGAGCTGGAACGCCTGGTCCGCGCGTTCAACCCGTGGCCGATCACCCACAGCACGCTGAACGGCGAAGCGTTGAAAGTGCTGGCCGCGAGCCTCGCTGAAGGGCAGGGCGCACCGGGGCAAATCCTCAGCGCCAGCAAGGACGGCTTGCTCGTCGCCTGCGGTGAGCAAGCGCTATGCCTGACCCGTCTGCAATTGCCCGGGGGCAAGGCGCTGAACTTCAGCGACTTGTTCAACAGCCGTCGTGAGAAATTCGCCGTCGGCACCGTGCTCGGTCAAGCGGCGGACGCTCAATGAATCCACGTCTGGCCGCCGCCAAGGCACTTGCCGCTGTTCTTAACGGAAAAGCCTCACTCAACAGTTCACTGCCGACACAAATGGACAAGGTTGAAGACCGTGATCGCAGCTTCACCCAGGACCTGGCCTTCGGCACGGCGCGCTGGCAACCACGTTTGTCGGCGTTGGCGGCCAAGCTGCTGCAGAAGCCGTTCAAGGCAGCGGACGCCGATGTCGAGGCGCTGCTGCTGGTCGGCCTCTATCAACTGCTCTACACCCGCGTCCCGGCCCACGCCGCCATCGGCGAAACCGTCGGTTGTGCCGACAAGCTGAAAAAGCCTTGGGCCAAGGCCTTGCTCAACGCCGTGTTGCGCCGCGCCCAGCGTGAAAGTGAAGCGTTGCTGGCCGAGCTGGAACACGACCCGGTGGTGCGCACCGCCCACCCGCGCTGGCTGCAAAAATCCCTCAAGGCATTCTGGCCTGAGCAATGGGAAGCCATTTGCGCGGCGAACAATGCGCATCCACCGATGATTCTGCGGGTCAACCGCCGCCATCACGCCCGCGATGCTTACCTTGGGCTGCTGACTGAGGCCGGCATCGCCGCTACGCCGTGCGTCTACAGTCAGGACGGCATCATTCTCGAAGCTGCCGCCGACGTGCGCAGCCTGCCAGGCTTCGCCGAAGGCTGGATCAGCGTGCAGGACGAAGCGGCGCAATTGGCCGCCGATCTGCTCGACCTCGCGCCGGGCCAACGGGTACTGGATGCCTGCTGCGCACCGGGCGGCAAGACCTGCCACATCCTCGAAGCCGAGCCAAAACTGGCGGGCGTCGTGGCCGTGGATCTGGAAGCCAAGCGTCTGGTGCGCGTGCGCGAGAACCTCGCACGCCTGGGCCTGAGCGCCGAGCTGATCGCTGCCGACGGCCGCGACACGGCCACCTGGTGGGACGGCAAACCCTTCCAGCGCATTTTGCTGGATGCGCCATGCTCGGCGACTGGCGTGATCCGACGTCACCCCGACATCAAGCTGACTCGCCAACCGGATGACATCGCTGCACTCGCGGTGCTTCAGGGCGAGCTGCTGGACGCCATGTGGATAACTCTGGAAGTCGGCGGGATTCTGCTTTACGCCACCTGCTCCACGCTGCCGACCGAGAACACTGAAGTCATCGAAGCCTTCCTCGCTCGCACGCCGGGTGCGCGTGAACTGGACCTCGCCACGGCGGCCGGTATCAAGCAACCTCACGGTCGCCAGTTGCTGGCCCAGGAAGGCGGCCACGACGGGTTCTACTACGCCAAGCTGATCAAGATCGCCGCCGCGCGCGGTTAACCGGTTTATAAGGGAGTGACTGGATGAAAATCATCATCCTCGGCGCAGGCCAGGTCGGCGGTTCGCTGGCAGAACATCTGGCCAGCGAGGCCAACGACATTACCGTGGTCGACACCGACGGCGAACGCCTGCGCGACCTCGGCGATCGCCTGGACATCCGTACCGTGCAGGGCCGCGGCTCGTTGCCGACGGTGCTGCGTCAGGCCGGCGCGGACGATGCCGACATGCTGGTGGCAGTAACCAACAGCGACGAAACCAACATGGTGGCCTGTCAGGTCGCCCACACCCTGTTCCATACCCCGACCAAGATCGCCCGGGTCCGCGAAGCCGCGTACCTGACGCGCTCCGAGCTGTTCGATAACGAAGCAATTCCGGTTGACGTGCTGATCAGCCCGGAACAGGTTGTCACCAATTACATCAAGCGCCTGATCCAGCATCCGGGCGCGTTGCAGGTGATCGACTTCGCCGAAGGCAAAGCGCAACTGGTGGCGGTGAAGGCCTACTACGGCGGACCGTTGGTGGGCCAGCAACTGCGCCAGTTGCGGGAACACATGCCCAATGTTGAAACCCGGGTTGCAGCGATTTTCCGCCGCGATCGGCCGATCCTGCCCCAGGGCGATACGGTGATCGAGGCGGATGACGAAGTGTTTTTCATTGCCGCCAAGGCAAATATCCGCGCGGTGATGAGTGAAATGCGCCGTCTGGATGAAACCTACAAGCGCATCGTCATTGCCGGTGGCGGGCAGATCGGTGAGCGCCTGGCCGAGGCGATCGAAAGCCGCTACCAAGTGAAGATCATCGAGATGAACCCGGCCCGCTGCCGCCATCTCTCGGACACCCTCGACAGCACCGTGGTGTTGCAGGGCAGTGCTTCCGACCGCGACTTGCTGATGGAAGAGAACATTGCCGACGCAGACATCTTCCTGGCCCTGACCAACGATGACGAAGCCAACATCATGTCCTCGCTGCTGGCCAAGCGCCTGGGTGCGAAGAAGGTGATGACGATCATCAACAATCCGGCTTACGTGGACTTGATCCAGGGCGGCGATATCGACATCGCCATCAGCCCGCAACTGGCAACCATCGGCACGCTGCTGGCCCACGTGCGACGCGGCGATATCGTCAGCGTGCACTCATTGCGCCGCGGCGCGGCGGAGGCCATCGAGGCGATTGCCCATGGTGATGAAAAATCGAGCAAGGTGATTGGCAAGGCGATCCAGAACATCGGTTTGCCGCCGGGGACGACGATTGGCGCGATCATTCGTGATGAGGAAGTGATCATTGCGCATGACAACACGGTGATCGCGGCGGGCGACCATGTGATTTTGTTCCTTGTGGATAAAAAGCATATTCGGGATGTGGAGAAGCTGTTCCATGTGGGGCTCAGCTTCTTCTGATCAAGCATTTTTGGCGTCTGCGCGGGCCTCTTCGCGAGCAGGCTCGCTCCCACAGTGGGATTTTCGCCGCACACCAAATTCGTGTTCACTGAAGATCAATTGTGGGAGCGAGCCTGCTCGCGAAGGCGACCTCACTAAAACAGATCAACGCCTGACACACCTCAACAAGGAACCCCCCATGCTCGAATCCCTGGAAAAAATGCTCGCCAAGGGTGTGGATAACTCATTGCTGCGCTTCGGCCTGGGCAAGGGTTATCTGGATCTTGGGGAAAACGCCAAGGCCGCCGAGCATTTCCAGCGTTGCGTCGAGTTCGATCCAAAGTATTCGGCCGCCTGGAAGCTCTTAGGCAAGGCTCATCTGGCGCTTGCCGACTTTCCAGCTGCGCGTCAGGCGTGGGAGCAGGGCCTGGAAGCCGCCCGTGCGCATGGCGACAAGCAGGCAGAGAAGGAGATGACGGTGTTTCTGAAGAAGCTTGAGCGTCAGGCGCACTGATCAGAGGTAACGCAGGCCGATGCCATCGGCGTCGACCAGCACCACTTCCATGCGCACTCGCGGCGCACCTGTGGGCAAGTCTTGTACCTGCCCATAAACCACCGCGCCTTTAGGCAACGACGACAAGCCCGAATGCTTGACGTAGACGCCCGTCGTCGAAAGGTTGCGGGTTTGGCCCAGGCATTCGCCGAAGCTTTCATGAGTGATCTTGATGCGAAACGATTTGCGGTGTTCGGACATCTTTTGCGCCCTTGTATGAACCGTTGTGGATAACCTGCCCCCTGTGGGAGCGAGGCTTGCCCGCGAAGAGGTCATTACATTCAACATTGATGCTGGATGCTATATCGCTTTCGCGGGCAAGCCTTGCTCCTACAAGTTATCCACAGATCATGCCAATCAACTCAATACCAACGCTCTTCACCGGGTGGCCGCTTCTTGAAGCGCTTCATGCTCCACATGTACTGGCTCGGATAGGCCCGCACATACCGCTCGACCACCTGGCTCATGGCTGCGCACGACGTTTCGGTATCGGTGCTGTACATGGCTTCGGGCGCGGCTTCCAGGATCACTTTGTAACCTGAACCGTCCGGCAGGCGCAGGGCATGCAAGAACACGCCGACCGCTTTACCGCCGGCGAGCATGTTCGGTACGAACTTGCTGGTCAGCGCCTGGGTGGCGAAAAAAGGTACGAATATCCCAGCGGATTCGGCTGGTTCCGGGTCAGCGGGAATACCCACTGCACCACCTTTGCGCACTTCCTTGATGACGCTGAGGATGCCTTCCTTGGTGGAAGCGGCCACGCGGTTACCCAATTGCACCCGCTGTTTGCGCAGCAGATCATCCACCGCTTTCAGTTTCGGCGGTCGGTAGAAAATGATCGGTTTGCACTGGTTGCAATAGAAGTGGTTCAACACTTCCCAATTACCCAGGTGGCTGGTGATGCCGACCACGCCCTTGCCGGAGGCGAGGGCGTCCTTCAACACATCGAGCCCTTCGACTTCACGCACCAGGTCGATGGAACGCTGGGCCGGCCAGATCCAGGCGCAGGCGCTTTCGGTCAGTGACTTGCCGATGTCTTTCAGGCTCTGGCCGACCAGACGCTCGCGTTCAGCCGGGTCCATTTCGGGGAAGCACTTGGCGAGGTTGATCCGCACCACATCGCGGGAACGGTTGGGTGTTTTCCACATGACCCAGCCAATGGCCGAGCCCACGGCTTGCACTGCCCGCCAAGGGAGCAGGGCAAACAGCCGCAGAGCGCCTACCAGCAAGGCGCCTTTAAACTTATCCACAGGTCACTCCTGATCTTGTGCTGTGCGCGAGGCGGCCATTCTAACCGCCGTTGGCGAGCTGAGCGTAGCGGTCGCAGTCTTGCGTGTGGTCCATGACCATGCCCGAGGCCTGCATCAGTGCGTAGCAAATGGTCGGACCGACGAACGTGAAGCCGGCCTTTTTCAAGCCTTTGCTCATCTCCACCGCCGTCGGCGTGACCGCCGGCACTTCGGTGCGATCCTTGAAATGATTGATCACAGGCGTGCCGCCGACGAAGGACCAGAGAAACGTTACCGGGTCCTCCAGCGCCAGCCAGGCCTGGGCGTTGCGTCGGGCGGCGTTGAGTTTGAGGCGATTGCGAATAATGCCCGGATCGAGCATCAATTCATCGATTTCCGCGTCGCTCATCTGCGCCACCCGTTGTACGTCGAAGCCGAACAATACCTCGCGATATCGCTCACGTTTTCGCAGCACGGTGATCCAGGAAAGGCCGGCCTGGAACCCTTCGAGCAAAAGCAACTCGAACAAACCCTGCGCATCGCGTAGCGGCGTGCCCCACTCCTGATCGTGATAAGCCATGTACAGCGGATCTTCGGAACACCAAAAGCAGCGTGGCATAAGGCTCCAGGGGGCGTGCGCAGGACCGAATCGGGTATACTCCCGCTCTTTAAATCGCAGCCCAAGAAACAGGTGAATTTCGTGAGCCAGCCTACGCCAGCCGTGCGTACCTTCCAAGACTTGATCCTCGCCCTCCAGCAATACTGGGCCGAGCAAGGTTGTGTGGTACTTCAGCCCTACGATATGGAAGTAGGCGCCGGCACTTTCCACACCGCTACATTCCTGCGCGCCATTGGCCCGGAAACCTGGAACGCCGCTTATGTGCAGCCCAGTCGTCGCCCGACTGACGGCCGCTACGGCGAAAACCCGAATCGTCTGCAGCACTACTACCAGTTCCAGGTAGTCCTGAAGCCGAACCCGGACAACTTCCAGGAACTGTACCTGGGCTCCCTCAAGCACGTCGGCCTGGACCCGTTGGTCCACGACATCCGCTTCGTCGAAGACAACTGGGAATCGCCGACACTGGGCGCCTGGGGTCTGGGCTGGGAAGTCTGGCTCAACGGCATGGAAGTGACGCAGTTCACTTACTTCCAGCAAGCGGGCGGCATCGAGTGCTACCCGGTGACCGGCGAGATCACTTACGGTCTGGAACGTCTGGCCATGTACCTGCAAGGCGTGGACTCGGTCTACGACCTGGTCTGGGCTGACGGTCCGTTCGGTAAAGTGACTTACGGCGACGTGTTCCACCAGAACGAAGTGGAGCAGTCGACCTACAACTTCGAACACGCCAACGTCGAGAAGCTGTTCGAACTGTTCGACTTCTACGAAAGCGAAGCCAAGCGCCTGATCGAACTCGACCAGCCGCTGCCATTGCCGAGCTACGAAATGGTGTTGAAGGCCTCCCATACCTTCAACCTGCTGGATGCGCGCCGGGCGATCTCGGTGACCGCGCGTCAGCAATACATCCTGCGTGTGCGCACCCTGGCGCGTTCCGTTGCGCAAGCCTACCTGCTGGCTCGCGCCAAGCTGGGCTTCCCGATGGCGACCCCGGACCTGCGTGACGAAGTACTGGCCAAGCTGGAGGCTGCACAATGAGTGCTCAAGATTTTCTGGTTGAACTGGGCACCGAAGAACTGCCACCCAAAGCCCTGAACACCCTGGCCGACGCGTTCCTGGCCGGTATCGACAAGGGCCTGCAAGCCGCGGGCCTGAACTACGAGACCAAAACCGTCTACGCCGCACCACGTCGTCTGGCTGTGCTGATCACCTCGCTGGCGACTCAGCAACCGGACCGCAGCATCAACCTCGACGGCCCGCCACGTCAGGCCGCGTTCGATGCCGAAGGCAACCCGACTCAAGCAGCACTGGGCTTCGCCAAGAAATGCGGCGTCGACCTGAGCGAAATCGATCAAAGCGGCCCGAAACTGCGTTACAGCCAAAGCATCGCCGGCAAGCCGACTGCGAGCCTGCTGCCGACCATCGTTGAAGATTCGCTGAACGACCTGCCGATCCCAAAGCGCATGCGCTGGGGTGCTCGCAAGGAAGAATTCGTTCGTCCGACCCAGTGGCTGGTAATGCTGCTCGGTGACCAGGTCATCGATTGCACGATCCTCGCCCAGAAGTCCGGTCGTGATTCCCGTGGTCACCGCTTCCATCACCCGGAAAGCGTGCGTATCACTTCGCCGGCCAATTACCTGAGCGACCTGCGTGCCGCCTACGTACTGGCCGATGCCAACGAACGTCGCGAGCTGATCAGCAAACGCACCGAAGAGCTGGCGACGATGCAGGAAGGTACTGCCATCGTTCCTCCAGCCTTGCTCGACGAAGTGACCGCGCTGGTCGAATGGCCGGTGCCGCTGGTGTGCTCGTTCGAGGAACGTTTCCTCGACGTGCCACAAGAAGCCCTGATCACCACCATGCAGGACAACCAGAAGTACTTCTGCCTGCTGGATGCCGACGGCAAGTTGCTGCCACGTTTCATCACCGTGGCCAACATCGAAAGCAAAGACCCGCAACAGATCATCGCCGGTAACGAGAAAGTGGTTCGTCCACGCCTGACCGACGCCGAGTTCTTCTTCAAGCAAGACAAGAAGCAGAAACTCGAAGACTTCAACCTGCGCCTGCAGAACGTGGTGTTCCAGGAAAAACTCGGCAGCGTCTACGACAAGGCCGAGCGCGTTTCCAAACTGGCCGCGTTCATCGCGCAACGCATTGGCGGCAACGCAGCCTGGGCTTCCCGTGCCGGCCTGCTGTCCAAGTGCGACCTGGCGACCGAGATGGTCGGTGAGTTCCCGGAGATGCAAGGCGTCGCCGGTTACTACTACGCCCTCAACGATGGCGAGCCGGAAGAAGTCGCACTGGCCCTGAATGAGCAGTACATGCCGCGCGGTGCCGGTGCTGAACTGCCGACCACCCTGACCGGTGCGGCCGTGGCCATCGCCGACAAGCTCGATACCCTGGTCGGTATCTTCGGCATCGGCATGCTGCCAACCGGCAGCAAAGACCCGTATGCCCTGCGTCGTGCTGCACTCGGCGTGTTGCGCATCCTGATCGACAAGAAGCTCGACCTCGACCTGAACGACGCCGTGGCATTCGCCGTGAATGCGTTCGGTACCAAGGTCAAGGCTGCCGGCCTGAACGATTCGGTGCTGGAGTTCATCTTCGACCGTCTGCGTGCCCGTTACGAAGACGAAGGCGTGGATGTCGGGACTTACCTGTCGGTCCGTGCCCTGAAACCGGGTTCTGCCCTGGACTTCGATCAGCGCGTACAAGCCGTGGAAGCGTTCCGCAAATTGCCGGAAGCCGCAGCCCTGGCCGCAGTGAACAAACGCGTTTCGAACTTGCTGAGCAAGGTCGAAGGCTCCATTCCTTCGGTCGTGGAAGCCAAGTACTTCGACAATGCCAACGAGTTCTCCCTGTACTCGGCGATCCAGCAGGCTGACCAGGCTGTACAGCCGATGGCCGCTGCCCGTCAGTACAGCGAATCGCTGGCCCGTCTGGCTGCCTTGCGCGAGCCGGTGGATGCGTTCTTCGAGGCCGTGATGGTCAACGCTGAAGACGCCAAGGTCCGCGCAAACCGTTACGCATTGCTGGCGCGCCTGCGTGGACTGTTCCTCGGCGTTGCCGACATTTCGATGCTGGGCTGAGGGACTGCTGTTGAAACTGCTGATTCTCGATCGGGACGGGGTGATCAATTACGACTCCGACGCTTACATCAAGTCGGTGGAGGAGTGGATTCCGCTCCCCGGTTCGATCGAAGCCATCGCGCAGTTGAGCAAGGCCGGCTGGACGGTGGCGGTGGCTACCAACCAGTCGGGCATCGCTCGCGGCTATTACGACATCGCTACCCTGGACGCTATGCACGAGCGCTTGCGTTCGTTGGTGGCGGAGCAGGGCGGCGAGGTCGGGCTGATTGTCTACTGCCCGCACGGGCCGGACGACGGCTGCGATTGCCGCAAGCCAAAACCCGGGATGTTGAAAACCATCGCCGCTCATTACAACGTATCGCTGACTCATCTATGGTTCGTCGGCGATACCCTTGGTGACCTGGAAGCCGCCAAAGCCGTCGACTCTCAGCCAGTTTTGGTAAAGACCGGGAAAGGCGAAAAGACTCTGGGCAAGACCCTGCCGGTGGGCACCTTGATTTTTGACGATCTTGCGGCGATTGCCGCAGAACTTATCCACAATTAGAGTGCTTCGATTGTTCCTGACCAAGGATTGATCGGGAGTGCGCTTGAATAGGCGGGCAGTGCCCGCAACGGTAAATGTCGCCATGTCGATACTGCAGGCCATCAGAACCTTCCTCTTTTACCTGCTGCTGGGCACCAGCTCCTTGCTTTGGTGCAGCCTGAGCTTTTTAATCGCGCCGTTTCTGCCGTTCAAGGCGCGGTATCGCTTCATCAATGTGTACTGGTGCCGTTGCGCCTTGTGGCTGAGCAAAGTCTTTCTGGGCATCAGCTACGAAGTAAGGGGTGCCGAGAACGTGCCTGACCAGCCCTGCGTGATTCAGTCGAACCACCAGAGCACCTGGGAGACCTTCTTTCTCTCTGCCTACTTCGAGCCATTGAGCCAAGTGCTCAAGCGCTCATTGCTGTTCGTGCCATTCTTCGGCTGGGCCATGGCCATGTTGCGACCGATCGCTATCGACCGCGACAATCCGAAAGCTGCGCTCAAGCATGTGGCGAAGAAGGGACATGAATTGCTGAAGGATGGCGTCTGGGTGCTGATCTTCCCCGAAGGGACTCGCGTTCCTTATGGCACCATCGGCAAGTTCTCACGCGGTGGCACCGCATTGGCGGTCAATGCCGCACTTCCAGTCCTGCCGATTGCGCACAATGCCGGCAAGTTCTGGCCGAAAACCGGTTGGGCGAAGAAGCAGGGCGTCATCACCGTGATCATTGGCGAGCCGATGTACGCCGTAGGCAGTGGGCCGCGCGCCATTGCCGATCTGAATGACCGTGTGCAGAGCTGGAACGAGCAGATGCAGCGGGAAATGGGTTCGCTGCCAGCCGCCCCAGCCGCCCCCTCGGCCAACGATCAAGTGGCTGTCTGAGATTCTGTGGATAACCTGTGTACCGTTTTACCGAAAATTAACGTTTTGTGATCGTATCTTTATGATTTATATATATATTTCTTAAACTCATAAAACTCCGGAAATGGTGCATAAGTTTTTTTCGGGCGCAAAAAAACCGGCTGATATAGCCGGTTTTTTTATGCCTGCGATTTGCGATGTGTTTGGCTCTGCGATCATCTTTGAAGGTATAAAAAAGGCCAACGCTGAGCGTTGGCCTTTTTCAATTAGCAGTCAGCTGCTGGATTAGAAATCCAGGTTAGACACCGCCAAGGCGTTGCTTTCGATGAAGTCACGACGAGGTTCGACCGCATCACCCATCAGGGTGTTGAAGATCTGGTCTGCGCCAATGGCGTCTTCGATGGTCACTTTGAGCATCCGGCGCTGGCTTGGGTCCATGGTGGTTTCCCACAGCTGATCCGGGTTCATTTCGCCCAGACCTTTGTATCGCTGGATGGTGTGACGCTTGGTGCTTTCAGCCATCAGCCATTCAAGGGCTTCCTTGAACTCGGTGACCGGCTTTTTGCGCTCGCCACGCTGGATGTACGCACCGTCGTCCAGCAAGGTGCTCAGTTGAGCGCCCAGGGATACAACGGTTTTGTAATCGTTGCTGCCGAAGAAGTCGCGGTTGAAGGTGACGTAGTTCGACAAGCCGTGGGAGATCAGTTCGACCTCTGGCAGCCAGACGTTACGTTCACGGTCTTCACGCAGGCTGGCTTTGTAGACCAGGCCAGACTTCTCGACAGTGCGCAGACGGACTTCGTACTGGGCCATCCAATTCTGCATCGCTGCGTGATCAGACAATTGCTCCAGACTGACAGCAGGCAGATAGATGAAGTGCTCGGTCAGTTCCTGTGGATACAGTCGCGACAGACGCTTGAGAGTCTTCATTACCAGACGGAAGTCGTTCACCAGACGCTCAAGGGCAGGTCCGGAAATACCCGGAGCATCCTCGTTCAGGTGCAGGCTCGCGTCTTCCAGGGCCGACTGCGTCATGTACTCTTCCATGGCGTCGTCGTCTTTGATGTATTGCTCTTGCTTGCCTTTCTTGACCTTGTACAGCGGCGGCTGAGCGATATAGATGTAGCCGCGCTCGATCAGTTCCGGCAACTGACGGAAGAAGAAGGTCAGCAGCAGGGTACGGATGTGCGAACCGTCGACGTCAGCATCGGTCATGATGATGATGTTGTGGTAACGCAGCTTGGCGATGTTGTACTCGTCGCGGCCGATGCCGCAGCCCAGCGCGGTGATCAAGGTGCCCACTTCTTGCGAAGAGATCATCTTGTCGAAGCGCGCCTTCTCGACGTTCAGGATCTTGCCTTTCAACGGCAGGATGGCCTGGGTCCGGCGGTTGCGACCCTGCTTGGCGGAGCCGCCAGCAGAGTCACCTTCCACGAGGTACAGTTCTGACAGGGCAGGGTCTTTTTCCTGGCAGTCAGCCAGTTTGCCCGGCAGGCCGGCGATATCCAGCGCGCCTTTGCGACGGGTCATCTCGCGGGCTTTACGCGCCGCTTCACGAGCGCGAGCCGCGTCGATCATCTTGCCGACGACCAGTTTGGCCTCGTTCGGGTTTTCCAGCAGGAAGTCGGAGAAGTACTTGCCCATTTCCTGTTCGACCGCGGTCTTCACTTCGGAAGACACCAGCTTGTCTTTGGTCTGAGAGCTGAACTTCGGATCCGGGACTTTCACCGAAATGATTGCGGTCAGGCCTTCACGGGCATCGTCACCGGTGGTCGCGACCTTGTGCTTCTTCGCCAGGCCTTCCGCTTCGATGTAGGTGTTCAAGTTACGCGTCAGTGCGGAGCGGAAACCCACCAAGTGAGTACCGCCATCGCGCTGTGGAATGTTGTTGGTGAAGCACAACAGGTTCTCGTTGAAGCTGTCGTTCCACTGCAGGGCGATTTCCACGCCGATGCCGTCTTCGCGCTGGATGTTGAAGTGGAACACCTGGTTGACCGGAGTCTTGTTGGTGTTCAGGTATTCAACGAACGCACGCAGGCCACCTTCATACTTGAACAGCTCTTCCTTGCCGCTGCGCTCATCCTTGAGGACGATACCGACACCGGAGTTGAGGAAGGACAGTTCACGAATCCGCTTGGCCAGGATGTCCCAGCTGAAGTGGATATTCTTGAAGGTCAGATCGGACGGTTTGAAGTGGATCTGGGTGCCGGTGGTTTCGCTCTCACCAACAATTTTCATCGGCTCTTTCGGAACGCCGTGAATGTACGTCTGTTCCCAGATCTTGCCGCTGCGGCGAACGGTCAGGACCAGCTCTTCGGACAGGGCGTTGACCACCGAAACACCTACACCGTGCAGACCGCCGGATACTTTGTAGGAGTTGTCGTCGAACTTACCGCCGGCGTGCAGCACGGTCATGATGACCTCGGCTGCCGAAACGCCTTCTTCTTTGTGCACGTCTACCGGGATGCCACGACCGTTGTCGCGAACAGTGATGGATTCATCCGGGTGGATAATGATGCTGATGTCGTCACAGTGGCCAGCGAGCGCTTCATCGATGGAGTTGTCGACTACCTCGAAGACCATGTGGTGCAGACCGCTGCCATCGTCGGTGTCACCAATGTACATACCAGGACGTTTACGGACGGCATCCAGGCCTTTCAGCACCTTAATGCTCGTTGAGTCGTAGGTATTCGTATTTTCTTCGCTCAATGCCTTCACTCCCGATGGTCGTGGGTCTGGGTGATACGGCCCTGTTCCACGTGGAACAGAGCGACTGGCGTTTCCGTCTGCCAGCCGTCCCTCAATAATTCGTGATCTACACAAGTGATAAACACCTGGCAGCGTAAGTCTTCCAGCAAGCGGCAAAGCGCGCGACGGTGGTGCTCGTCCAGTTCGGACGGCAGGTCATCCACCAGATAAATACACTGGCCGCGTCGGGCCTGGCTTACCAGGTGCCCTTGGGCAATCCGCAATGCACAGACCACCAACTTCTGCTGACCACGGGACAAGATGTCCGCGGCGTTATGTGCACCCAACCTAAGGCGCAAATCAGCACGTTGTGGTCCGGCTTGGGTATGACCCATTTGCTGATCCCGCTGAAGGGACCCGGCGAGCACAGCACTCAACTCCCGGTCCTTGTCCCAACCGCGGTAATAGCTGAGCGTCAAACCCTCGAGCTCAACCAGTTCGCTCAAGGTCTGTTCAAAGACTGGTTTCAAGGCTTTGATGTAAGCGCGGCGGTATTCATCTATTTCAGCGCTGGCCTGGCACAGTTCCCTGTCCCAAACCGCTTGCGAAACGGCGTCAAGTGTACCATGCCGCAGCCAAGAGTTTCTCTGGCGCAGGGCCTTCTGCAAGCGCTGCCAGGTGGACATGAATCGCGGTTCCACGTGGAACACACCCCAGTCGAGAAACTGCCGACGAATCTTCGGTGCGCCTTCCAGCAAGCGGAAGCTGTCCGGGTTAATCAACTGAAGCGGCAGGATCTCCGCCAGTTGCGCCGCACTGCGAGCGTTCTGGCCATCGATGCGAATCTGAAACTCGCCCTGCCTGTCTCGAGATATCCCCAACGCGCTATGGCCACCCTCGGCCAATTCAACCTGCCCAAACACCGTGCATGCCAGTTGCTCGTACTGAATGACCGGCAACAATCGGGTGCTACGAAACGAACGGGCAAGCCCCAGCAGGTGAATGGCTTCCAGAACACTGGTTTTGCCGCTGCCGTTGGCGCCGTAAAGAATATTGATTCGGGGGGAGGGGGAGAAGGTCACCGGGTGCAGATTACGCACCGCGGTGACCGAGACGCGACTTAAAGACATCTAGCTTCTGCTGAGCATGATTACAGACGCATCGGCATGACAACGTAGGCCGAGTCATCGTTGTCGGACTCTTGCACCAGCGCACTGCTGTTCGAGTCGGACAGGATCAGGCGAACCTGCTCGGTGGTCATCACGCCCAGCACGTCGAGCAGATAGCTCACGTTGAAGCCAATTTCCAGATTGCCGCCGTTGTACTCGACGCCGACTTCTTCTTCAGCTTCTTCCTGCTCCGGGTTGTTCGCCTGAATTTTCAGCTGGCCGTTGGCCAATTGCAGTCGGATACCGCGGTACTTCTCGTTGGACAGGATCGCAGTGCGGCTGAATGCTTCACGCAGGGCTTGGCGATCACCGAGTACCAGCTTGTCGCCGCCTTTTGGCAGAACGCGCTCGTAATCAGGGAATTTACCGTCGACCAGTTTCGAAGTGAAGGTGAACTCGCCGGTGGTCGCGCGGATGTGGTGTTGACCCAGCACGATGCTGACGATGCCGTCCGGCTCGGTCAGCAAGCGCGCGAGTTCAAGGATACCTTTGCGCGGCACAATGACCTGATGGCGATCCGGCTGACCGATATCGGCCTTCATCGAGCACATCGCCAGACGGTGACCGTCGGTGGCCACGGCGCGGATGATGCCTTCGGACACTTCCAGCAGCATGCCGTTCAGGTAATAACGCACGTCCTGCTGGGCCATGGCGAAGCTGGTGCGTTCGATCAAACGACGCAGCTTGCTCTGCTCCAGGCTGCAAGTCAGCGAGCCAGGGCCTTCTTCGACCGTAGGGAAATCGTTGGCCGGCAGGGTCGACAGGGTGAAGCGGCTACGACCGGCCTTCACGACGAGCTTCTGCTCATCGACCTTAATGTCGATCAGCGCATCGTTCGGCAAGCTCTTGCAGATGTCCATCAGCTTGCGCGCAGGCACAGTGATGGAACCCGGGTCCGCAGGCTCTTCGAGTTGCACACGACCGACCAGCTCGACTTCCAGGTCGGTACCGGTCAGCGACAGTTGCTGGCCTTCGACAACCAGCAGCACGTTGGAGAGCACCGGCAAGGTCTGTCGGCGCTCGACGACGCCTGCGACCAGTTGCAGGGGTTTCAACAGGGCTTCGCGTTGAATGGTGAAATGCATGGTCTAGTCCCTTGCCTTAATAAGCTGCGCTGGTGTTCATCAAGTAGTCAGTGTACGCAGCAGGTTCTTGTAGTCCTCGCGGATGTCCGCGTCGGATTCCTTAAGTTCGTTGATCTTGCGGCAGGCGTGCAAAACGGTCGTATGGTCGCGGCCACCAAACACATCGCCGATTTCTGGCAGGCTGTGGTTAGTCAACTCTTTGGACAACGCCATTGCAACCTGACGCGGACGTGCGACCGAGCGAGAACGACGCTTGGACAGCAGATCGGAAATCTTGATCTTGTAGTACTCGGCGACCGTGCGCTGAATGTTATCCACAGAGACCAATTTATCTTGCAGCGCCAACAGGTCTTTCAGGGATTCGCGAATCAACTCGATGGTGATGTCGCGGCCCATGAAGTGCGAGTGTGCGATCACGCGTTTAAGCGCGCCTTCCAGCTCACGGACGTTGGAGCGGATACGCTGGGCAATAAAGAACGCCGCATCGTGTGGCAGATCGACTTTGGCCTGGTCAGCCTTTTTCATCAGGATCGCGACGCGGGTTTCCAGCTCCGGCGGCTCGACGGCAACCGTCAGGCCCCAGCCGAAGCGGGATTTAAGGCGCTCTTCAAGGCCTTCGATTTCTTTCGGGTAGCGGTCACTGGTAAGAATGACCTGCTGGCCACCTTCAAGCAGGGCGTTGAAGGTGTGGAAAAACTCTTCCTGGGACCGCTCTTTGCGAGCGAAGAACTGAATGTCATCGATCAGCAGCGCATCCACCGAACGGTAGAAGCGTTTGAACTCGTTGATCGCGTTCAGCTGCAGGGCCTTGACCATGTCGGCGACGAATCGCTCCGAGTGCAGGTACACGACCTTGGCATTCGGGTTCTTCTTTAATAGATGGTTACCCACAGCATGCATCAAGTGAGTCTTACCCAAGCCGACGCCGCCATAAAGGAAGAGCGGGTTGTAACCGTGCTTGGGGTTATCCGCGACCTGCCAGGCCGCAGCCCGGGCCAGCTGGTTGGACTTACCCTCGACGAAGTTTTCGAAGGTGAACGTGCGGTTCAGGTAACTGGTGTGCTTGAGCGCGCCTTCGACTTGCACCGTGCGCTGCTCGGACCGAATAGGAGCCTGTTGCGAGCTGGCGCCGGCCATCGGGTCGAAGCTGTCGCGAGACGGCTCTTCACTGACCTCCGCCACTTTTTGCGTCGCACGCTTGGTCGGTGCGGTCGCCGGGGCTGGCGCTGGAGCACTGACAGGCGCTTGAGCGGCCTGAGCCTGGGAAGCAGCGGCGGCCAACGGTGCATTTGGTGCCGCACGCGGTGCCGAACTGCGTTTGCTGCCTATTAATAAGGAGAGCGCGGGCGCGATGCCATTGCCATGCTCATCCAGCAGTTCAAGGACGCGGCCCAGGTACTTTTCGTTGACCCAGTCGAGAACAAAACGATTCGGTGCGTAGACACGCAACTCGTCGCCTTCGGCTTCGACCTGTAGTGGACGGATCCAAGTGTTGAATTGTTGGGCAGGCAGCTCATCGCGCAAAAGCTCCACGCACTGCTGCCAAAGTTCCACTGACACGGATATCCCCTAAGTTGAAAGCCGGTGAGGCAAAAACAAGCGGCCATTGTAGCGGCCAGACGCCCACTTATCCACATGCAGGTTGCGCACAGGCCATGAATTATCAACGCGTTAACCGCCAAAAAGGCGACCAATGGTATGTGCATAAGCTCTGTGGATAACCGCCCATGAGGGCACTGGACAAGTGGGGGTGAAACTCGGTGGATAACACGCCTGTGGATAACTGGCCATTCCACACACAGCTTATCCGACAGTGCAGCACAGGCTGCCCCCTGTTTTCCACCGTAGTTGTCATTCTCTGTACAGCACGGGATAGAAGGTCTGAAGGTAGTTATCCACAGATGACCGCCTCCCTAGCTTTTATAAGCTTTATAAAAAAGCTTTAAATAACTTCCTTCTTTATTTCTATATCTAGCGAAGGCGTGCGGACGAGAAAAGGCCTGGAGATCTATTTATAAGGAAACGCTGGTTGGAAATTGACCTAGAGGCTTGCTTTCTCTAGAATCCCCGGTCTCTTAAAACGGGGGCCATTCCGGCCCGTTGTGGACGAACCAGGTAACACGACAATGAAACGTACTTTCCAACCAAGCACTATCAAACGCGCTCGTACCCACGGTTTCCGTGCTCGCATGGCTACCAAGAACGGTCGTGCCGTCCTGTCGCGTCGTCGCGCCAAAGGTCGTGCGCGTCTGGCAGTTTGATAATCCGGCACTGGAGGTGAGTCAGGACTTCAGTCGGGAAAAGCGTCTGCTTACTCCCCGGCATTTCAAGGCAGTCTTTGACTCCCCTACCGGCAAGGTTCCGGGGAAAAATCTCCTGCTCCTTGCGCGCAACAACGATCTTGATCACCCCCGTCTCGGGTTGGTTATCGGGAAAAAGAGCGTAAAGCTCTCCGTCGAGCGCAATCGCCTCAAACGTCTGATGCGCGAATCGTTTCGCCTGAACCAGGATTCACTGGTCGGTTGGGACATCGTTATCGTCGCGCGCAAAGGTTTGGGTGACGTAGAAAACCCCGAATTGATTCAGCATTTCGGCAAGCTCTGGAAGCGTCTGGCACGTAGCAAGCCGGTACCAGCAGTCAAAACCGAAACTGTAGGGGTAGACAGTCCCGATGCGTAAACTGGCACTCGTTCCGATCCAGTTTTATCGCTATGCCATTAGTCCTCTGATGGCCAGTCACTGTCGTTTCTACCCCAGTTGTTCCTGCTACGCGTATGAAGCCATAGAAAATCATGGCCTTCTGCGCGGTGGCTGGCTGACCTTTCGTCGTTTAGGTCGCTGTCATCCGTGGAATCCCGGTGGTTATGACCCGGTTCCGCCTATCCCTACCTCCCGTTCTTCTTCGATGGCCGAGTAATCATGGATATCAAACGCACGATCCTGATCGTCGCCCTGGCAATCGTGTCCTACGTTATGGTTCTTAAATGGAACCAGGACTATGGCCAGGCTGCCCTGCCGACTCAGAATGTTGCTTCCAGTACTACCGCACCGGGCCTACCGGACACGGCGACTGGCAATAATGCTTCTGTCAGTGACGACATTCCACGCGCACCAAGTGATACCAGTGCAACTGCACCTACTGAAACACCAGTGGCTGTAAGCAAAGACCTCATCCAGATCAAAACGGATGTGCTCAACCTGGCTATCGATCCACAAGGTGGTGATGTTGCCCAACTGACGTTGCCGCTGTATCCACGTCGCCAGGACCATCCGGAAATTCCATTCCAGTTGTTCGATAACGGCAACGAGCGGACTTATCTGGCCCAGAGCGGTCTGATCGGCACCGACGGTCCGGACGCAAGTCCAGCCGGTCGCCCGGTTTACTCCTCCGAGAAGAAGATCTACCAACTGGCTGACGGTCAGGACCAAATGGTCGTGGACCTCAAGTTCAGCAAGGACGGCGTCAACTACATCAAGCGTTTCACCGTAAAACGTGGCTTGTATGACGTAACCGTTTCCTACCTGATCGACAACGAAAGCGCCAAGCCTTGGTCGGGTGCGATGTTCGCCCAGCTGAAGCGTGACGCCAGCTCCGATCCTTCTTCCAGCACTGCCACCGGCACCGCGACTTACCTGGGCGCCGCCCTGTGGACAAGTAACGAGCCGTACAAGAAAGTGTCGATGAAGGACATGGACAAGGCTCAGCTGAAAGAAACCGTTAACGGCGGTTGGGTTGCCTGGTTGCAACACTACTTCGTGACCGCGTGGATTCCGGCGAAGGGCGAAAACAACCTCGTCCAGACCCGTAAAGACAGCAAAGGCAACTACATCATCGGCTACACCGCTCCGGCAGTGACCGTTGCACCAGGTGCAAAAGCCGAAGTCAGCGCTGTTCTGTACGCTGGTCCAAAAAGCCAGGCTGTGCTGAAAGAGTTGTCCCCAGGTCTGGAATTGACCGTCGATTACGGCATTCTGTGGTTCATTGCCCAGCCAATCTTCTGGCTGCTGCAACACATCCACGCGCTGATCGGCAACTGGGGCTGGTCGATCATCTTCCTGACTATGCTGATCAAGGGGATTTTCTTCCCGCTGTCGGCTGCCAGCTACAAATCCATGGCGCGCATGCGTGCAGTGGCACCGAAACTGGCTGCGCTGAAAGAGCAACATGGCGATGATCGGCAGAAAATGTCGCAAGCCATGATGGAGCTGTACAAGAAAGAGAAGATCAATCCGCTGGGTGGTTGCTTGCCAATCCTCGTGCAGATGCCGGTTTTCCTGTCGCTGTACTGGGTTCTGCTGGAAAGCGTTGAAATGCGCCAAGCGCCGTTCATGCTGTGGATTACTGACCTGTCGATCAAGGATCCGTTCTTCATTCTGCCGATCATCATGGGTGCAACCATGTTTATCCAGCAGCAGTTGAACCCGACTCCTCCGGATCCGATGCAGGCGAAGGTCATGAAGCTGATGCCAATCATCTTCACCTTCTTCTTCCTGTGGTTCCCGGCTGGTCTGGTGCTGTACTGGGTTGTGAACAACTGCCTGTCCATCGCCCAACAGTGGTACATCACTCGTAAAGTTGAAGCAGCTACCAAAGCAGCTGCCTGATTTACACTGTGGATAACCACTCAAAACGCCCCCTAGTGGGGCGTTTTGCTATCTGTCACTTTTGTCTGGGTACTGGTTTATGAGCGTTCCTCGGGAAACCATCGCAGCTGTCGCCACCGCTCAAGGTCGCGGCGGTGTGGGCATCGTCCGTATTTCCGGGCCGTTGGCGAGCATTGCTGCCAGGGCGATCAGCGGTCGGGAATTGAAACCTCGATTTGCCCACTACGGTCCGTTTCTCAACGAAAACGAAGAGGTGCTGGACGAAGGCATCGCGTTGTATTTTCCGGGACCGAACTCCTTCACCGGCGAAGATGTGCTTGAACTGCAGGGGCACGGCGGGCCGATTGTTCTCGATATGCTGCTCAAACGTTGTCTGGAACTGGGCTGTCGTCTGGCTCGGCCAGGAGAATTCAGTGAACGCGCCTTCCTCAACGACAAGCTCGACCTGGCCCAGGCGGAAGCCATTGCCGACTTGATCGAGGCCAGTTCTGCACAGGCTGCGCGAAATGCACTGCGTTCGTTGCAAGGCGCATTCTCCTTGCGTGTGCATAACCTCACCGAGCAGTTGATCGGCCTGCGCATCTACGTCGAGGCTGCGATCGATTTCCCGGAAGAAGAAATCGACTTCCTGGCCGACGGCCACGTACTGGCCATGCTCGACAAAGTGCGCGATGAATTATCCACAGTGCTTCGTGAAGCCGGGCAAGGTGCCTTGCTTCGCGACGGGATGACCGTGGTCATTGCCGGCCGACCCAATGCCGGCAAGTCCAGCCTGCTGAATGCCTTGGCCGGTCGAGAAGCCGCGATCGTGACCGAGATTGCCGGCACCACCCGGGATATTCTTCGCGAACATATCCACATCGATGGCATGCCGTTGCACGTGGTCGACACCGCCGGTCTGCGGGATACCGATGACCAGGTGGAAAAAATCGGCGTCGAGCGGGCGTTGAAAGCCATCGGCGAAGCAGATCGGGTGTTGCTGGTGGTCGATGCGACCGCTCCTGAGGCACTTGATCCGTTTGCGTTATGGCCGGAGTTCCTTGAAATCCGCCCGGATCCGGCAAAAGTTACGCTGATCCGTAATAAGGCTGACCTGACGGGAGAAGCGATTGCCCTGGAAGTCAGTGACGATGGCCACGTCACCATCAGCCTTAGTGCCAAATCTGGCGGTATGGGGCTGGAATTGCTACGCGAACATCTCAAGGCCTGCATGGGTTACGAGCAGACTTCGGAAAGCAGCTTCAGTGCACGCAGGCGTCACCTTGATGCGTTGCGACACGCCAGCGCATCCCTTGAGCATGGCCGTGCGCAGTTGACTCTGGCGGGTGCTGGTGAGCTGCTGGCGGAAGATTTGCGCCAGGCTCAGCACTCTTTGGGTGAGATCACCGGCGCATTCAGCTCGGATGATCTGCTGGGACGTATTTTTTCCAGCTTCTGCATCGGTAAATAGTCCTTCCGATATTCACAGACAGGCCGTTCGCGCCTGTCTGTTCCCTCCCTTGCCTTAAATTTCCTCCAGTGCCGAGCAGATTCTTTCTGCTTGAGCGGATTTTCCGTGTCCGGAATTTGCTCGATCAGCATTTATCTGTGGATTAAGCCCTGTGAGTAAGTGCCACTAAGGGCAGTTGATAACAGGGCGTGAAAACTGAAGATAACCGCCCCTGTGGATAACCATCCCTTTCATCCACAGGCTTAAACCGGTTATCCAAGGGCCTCCTTGGTACATGACCACAGGGTTTTGAATCGCTGTACATATTGAATATAAAGGCTTGTAGCGATCTATCCACAGAAATGTGACTCAGTAGAAATAAACATAAAAACAAAGATTTAATAAATTTCTCTCTTTTTAATTTCTATAACCCCGACTTCTCCACAGCTGGTTAAATTTTGTGCAAAGGGTTCTTTAGGAAGGGCGAAGTCCCTATACTTGTCGACCAGGTCCAGAAACCTGAGCTCAAACTATTCCTGATTACCTAACTGAAGCAGGCACGAGGTGCGTGGTGGATTTCCCTTCCCGTTTTGAAGTGATCGTCATCGGCGGCGGTCATGCCGGTACCGAGGCAGCACTGGCCTCAGCACGTATGGGTGCAAAAACCCTGTTGTTGACGCATAACGTGGAAACCCTCGGTGCCATGAGTTGCAACCCCGCCATCGGTGGGATCGGTAAAAGCCATCTGGTGAAAGAAATCGATGCCCTCGGCGGCGCGATGGCCATGGCTACCGACAAAGGTGGTATTCAATTTCGCGTGTTGAACAGCCGCAAAGGTCCGGCCGTACGAGCGACTCGCGCTCAGGCAGACCGGGTTCTGTACAAGGCCGCTGTCCGCGAAGCTTTGGAAAACCAGCCGAACCTGTGGATATTTCAACAAGCTGCTGATGACCTGATCGTCGAGCAGGAACAAGTGCGCGGTGTTGTCACCCAGATGGGTCTGCGTTTCTTCGCCGATTCCGTGGTGTTGACTACTGGCACCTTCCTCGGTGGACTTATCCACATCGGCTTGCAGAATTACTCCGGTGGCCGTGCCGGCGATCCGCCATCGATCGCCCTGGCTCATCGTCTGCGTGAATTGCCGCTGCGAGTCGGTCGCCTGAAAACCGGTACGCCACCGCGGATCGACGGTCGTTCTGTGGATTTCTCGGTGATGACCGAGCAAGCAGGTGATACACCGATCCCGGTGATGTCGTTCATGGGGTCCAAAGAGCAACATCCGAAACAGGTGAGCTGCTGGATTACCCACACCAACGCTCGCACCCACGAAATCATTGCCGCCAACCTTGATCGTTCTCCGATGTATTCCGATGCAGGGCTGATCGAAGGCATCGGCCCGCGGTATTGCCCGTCGATCGAAGACAAGATCCACCGCTTTGCCGACAAGGAAAGCCACCAGGTCTTCATCGAGCCGGAAGGTTTGACTACGCACGAGCTGTACCCGAACGGGATATCCACCTCCTTGCCGTTCGACGTGCAACTGCAGATCGTGCAATCGATCCGCGGCATGGAAAACGCGCACATTGTTCGTCCTGGCTATGCCATCGAGTACGACTACTTCGACCCGCGTGACCTGAAGTACAGCCTCGAAACCAAAGTCATCGGCGGTCTGTTTTTCGCCGGGCAAATCAACGGCACCACTGGTTACGAAGAAGCCGGCGCCCAGGGTTTGCTGGCTGGCGCCAACGCGGCTCTGCGTGCGCAGGGCAAAGATGCCTGGTGCCCGCGTCGCGACGAGGCGTACATCGGGGTGTTGGTCGACGACCTGATTACTCTCGGAACTCAAGAGCCGTACCGGATGTTCACGTCCCGTGCCGAGTACCGCCTGATCCTGCGTGAAGACAACGCCGACCTGCGTCTGACCGAAAAAGGTCGCGAGCTGGGTCTGGTGGATGACGCGCGTTGGGCGGCCTTCTGCAAGAAACGCGAAAGCATCGACCTTGAAGAACAGCGCCTGAAAAGTACCTGGGTCCGCCCGGGCACTGAGCAGGGCGATACGATTTCCGAGAAGTTCGGTACGCCGCTGACTCACGAATACAATTTGCTCAACCTGCTGAGCCGTCCGGAAATCGACTACGCTGGTCTGATCGCCGTGACCGGTGGGGGCGCGGAAGATCCACAAGTCGCCGAGCAGGTCGAAATCAAGACCAAGTACGCCGGCTACATCGATCGCCAGCAGGATGAAATCGCTCGCCTGCGGGCCAGCGAAGATACAAAACTGCCTGTGGATATCGATTACACAAACATTTCCGGTCTCTCAAAAGAGATCCAGAGCAAGCTCGGCGCGACCCGTCCAGAGACTTTGGGCCAGGCGTCACGTATCCCGGGTGTCACGCCGGCAGCGATTTCGCTGTTGATGATTCATTTGAAAAAACGCGGCGCGGGCCGTCAGTTGGAGCAAAGCGCTTGAGTTCGTTGGTCACCTCGCAACATGCCGAAGAGTTATCCACAGGCGCTCGCCAGCTCGGTGTCACGCTGACAGAAGCCCAGCATGCGCAGCTGCTGGGGTACCTGGCCCTGTTGATCAAATGGAACAAGGCTTACAACCTGACTGCCGTGCGCGATCCGGACGAAATGGTCTCCCGTCATCTGCTCGATAGTTTGAGCGTGATGTCGTTTGTCGAGAATGGTCGCTGGCTGGACGTTGGCAGCGGCGGCGGCATGCCGGGTATTCCGTTGGCCATCCTGTTTCCAGAGTCGCAAGTGACCTGTTTGGACAGCAACGGCAAGAAAACCCGTTTCCTGACCCAGGTCAAACTCGAACTCAAACTGGATAACCTGCAAGTTATCCACAGTCGTGTCGAAGCTTTCCAGCCTGCCCAGCCATTCAACGGGATAATCTCCCGGGCGTTCAGCAGCATGGAAAACTTCAGCAACTGGACTCGCCACTTGGGCGATGCCGATACACGCTGGCTGGCAATGAAGGGCGTTCATCCGGCTGATGAGCTGGTAGCATTGCCGGCAGACTTCCACCTCGATAGCGAACACGCCCTGGCCGTACCTGGTTGCCAAGGCCAACGCCATCTGCTGATACTGCGCCGCACGGCATGATTGGGAACACAAGCAAGAATGGCTAAGGTATTCGCGATAGCGAACCAGAAAGGTGGTGTGGGTAAAACCACCACCTGCATCAACCTCGCAGCATCCCTGGTCGCTACCAAGCGCCGGGTGCTGTTGATCGATCTCGATCCACAGGGCAACGCCACCATGGGTAGCGGTGTGGATAAACACGGGCTGGAAAACTCGGTCTACGACCTGCTGATCGGCGAGTGCGACCTGGCTGAGGCCATGCACTACTCCGAGCACGGCGGATACCAGCTGTTGCCGGCCAACCGTGACCTGACTGCAGCCGAAGTGGTTCTGCTGGAAATGCAGATGAAGGAAAGTCGCCTGCGCAGTGCGTTGGCGCCGATCCGTGAAAACTACGATTACATTTTGATCGACTGCCCGCCGTCGTTGTCGATGCTGACGCTGAACGCGTTGGTTGCAGCTGACGGGGTAATTATCCCCATGCAGTGCGAGTACTTCGCGCTCGAAGGTCTGAGCGACCTTGTGGATAACATCAAGCGCATCGCTGAATTGCTCAACCCGAATCTGAAAGTCGAAGGCCTGTTGCGGACCATGTATGACCCGCGCCTGAGCCTGATGAACGATGTATCGGCGCAGCTCAAGGAACACTTCGGCGAGCAGCTGTACGACACCGTCATCCCGCGCAATATCCGTCTGGCCGAAGCACCTAGCTATGGCATGCCGGCGCTGGCCTACGACAAAGCATCGCGTGGCGCTATCGCCTATCTGGCGTTGGCCGGCGAGCTTGTTCGTCGTCAACGCAAAAACTCACGCACCGCCGCCGCTCAGGCAACTTAAGGAATCCCCATGGCCGTCAAGAAACGAGGTCTCGGACGTGGACTGGATGCACTGCTGAGTGGTCCGACTGTCAGCTCGCTGGAAGAACAAGCGGTCCAGGCCGATCAGCGTGAGCTGCAGCACCTGCCCCTGGACCTGATCCAGCGCGGCAAGTACCAGCCGCGACGGGACATGGATCCTCAGGCGCTGGAAGAACTGGCGCAGTCGATCAAGGCCCAGGGCGTGATGCAGCCGATCGTGGTGCGTCCGATTGGCAGCGGTCGCTTTGAAATCATCGCCGGTGAACGCCGCTGGCGCGCCAGCCAGCAGGCTGGCCAGGAAACCATCCCGGCGATGGTTCGCGATGTGCCGGATGAAACCGCGATCGCCATGGCGCTGATCGAGAACATCCAGCGCGAAGACCTCAATCCCATCGAAGAAGCCGTGGCCTTGCAGCGTTTGCAGCAGGAATTCCAGCTGACTCAGCAACAAGTCGCCGAAGCCGTGGGCAAATCCCGCGTGACCGTGGCCAACCTGCTACGCTTGATCGCGTTGCCGGAAGTTATCAAAACCATGCTGTCGCACGGCGACCTGGAAATGGGTCATGCGCGTGCTTTGCTCGGTTTACCGGAGAATCAACAGGTTGAAGGGGCGCGACATGTTGTCGCACGAGGGCTGACGGTGCGCCAAACTGAGGCACTGGTTCGCCAGTGGTTGAGTGGCAAACAGGAGCCTGCTGAACCGGTTAAACAGGACCCTGATATCGCCCGACTCGAGCAGCGCCTGGCTGAACGCCTAGGCTCTGCGGTGCAGATCCGCCACGGAAAGAAGGGGAAAGGGCAGTTGGTTATTGGTTACAACTCCCTCGATGAGCTTCAAGGTGTGCTCGCGCACATTCGTTGAAACATTTCCTCATGTAGCGTGCAGTCGGAAATCACTACCTGACGGTTGAATAGGGGCAGAACCGCCCCTATACTCTGCGCGCATTTTGTCGGCACAAATTATGCCAAGTTATTGAATTCTGGCAGCCGACCATTGGGGAGTAATTGTGATGGAAAGCCGCACGCCAAACCGCTTGCCGTTCCATCGCCTGGCAGTTTTTCCGGTGTTAATGGCTCAGTTTGTCGTTTTGCTGATCGCCGCTTTGGCGCTCTGGCAATGGCACGGAGTCGTTGCCGGGTACTCAGGACTCTGCGGAGGCCTGATAGCTTTGCTGCCCAATGTTTATTTCGCTCACAGGGCATTTCGGTTTTCCGGCGCCCGAGCAGCCCAAGCCATCGTCCGGTCTTTTTATGCCGGTGAGGCGGGCAAACTGATTTTGACGGCAGTGCTCTTTGCATTGACGTTCGCAGGTGTGAAGCCATTGGCGCCGCTAGCTGTATTCGGCGTCTTCGTGTTGACCCAACTGGTCAGCTGGTTCGCGCCCCTGCTGATGAGAACAAGACTTTCGAGACCTTAGGGCGTTTGAGGCAACCATGGCAGAAACAACCGCTTCGGGCTATATCCAGCACCACTTGCAGAACCTGACCTTCGGTCAGCACCCAACTGGCGGGTGGGGTTTTGCCCACACCGCAGCAGAAGCCAAAGAAATGGGCTTCTGGGCTTTCCACGTCGATACTCTCGGCTGGTCGGTCGCGTTGGGTCTGATCTTCGTTCTTCTTTTCCGCATGGCGGCGAAGAAGGCGACTTCCGGTCAGCCTGGTGCTTTGCAGAACTTCGTTGAAGTATTGGTCGAATTCGTCGATGGCAGCGTGAAAGACAGCTTCCATGGCCGTAGCCCGGTGATTGCACCGTTGGCACTGACCATCTTCGTCTGGGTCTTCCTGATGAACGCCGTCGACCTGATTCCGGTCGACTGGATTCCTCAGCTGGCCATCCTGATCACTGGTGATGCGCACATTCCATTCCGTGCCGTATCCACCACTGACCCGAACGCTACCCTGGGCATGGCCCTGTCGGTGTTCGCGTTGATCATTTTCTACAGCATCAAGGTCAAGGGCATCGGCGGCTTTATCGGCGAACTGACCCTGCACCCGTTCGGCAGCAAGAACATCTTCGTTCAAGCCCTGCTGATTCCGGTGAACTTCCTGCTGGAGTTCGTGACACTGATCGCCAAGCCAATCTCGTTGGCACTGCGTCTGTTCGGCAACATGTACGCCGGCGAACTGGTCTTCATTCTGATTGCTGTGATGTTCGGCAGCGGTCTGCTCTGGCTTAGCGGCCTGGGCGTAGTTCTGCAGTGGGCGTGGGCTGTGTTCCACATCCTGATCATCACCCTGCAGGCGTTTATCTTCATGATGCTGACCATCGTCTACCTGTCGATGGCACACGAAGAGAACCATTAAGACCAGTCTCGACTAGTCTGATGTCCCATCCGGTCAAACGGGTGGGGGCCCGAACAGGGCTATGAAACGATTTGTTTTACCGCTTTAAAATCTAAAAAACCTAAACCATACGACGTAAAAGTCGGGAGGAAAGATGGAAACTGTAGTTGGTCTAACCGCTATCGCTGTTGCACTGTTGATCGGCCTGGGCGCACTGGGTACCGCAATTGGTTTCGGCCTGTTGGGCGGCAAGTTCCTGGAAGGCGCAGCGCGTCAGCCAGAAATGGTTCCAATGCTGCAAGTTAAAATGTTCATCGTTGCCGGTCTGCTCGACGCCGTAACCATGATCGGTGTTGGTATCGCTCTGTTCTTCACTTTCGCGAACCCATTCGTTGGTCAACTCGCTGGCTAATTACTCGAACCTTCGAGTAATTGGTGTGATGTGCAACGAACGAGCGAGGTGTTGGCGTGAACATTAATGCAACCCTGATTGGCCAGTCCGTTGCGTTCTTCATTTTTGTACTGTTTTGCATGAAGTTCGTGTGGCCTCCGGTCATCGCGGCTTTGCACGAACGTCAGAAGAAGATCGCGGATGGACTGGACGCTGCCGCCCGAGCAGCTCGCGACCTGGAGCTGGCCCAAGATAAAGCGGGTCAGCAACTGCGCGAAGCAAAAGCTCAGGCAGCCGAAATCATTGAGCAAGCCAAGAAACGCGGTAACCAGATCGTTGAAGAGGCTGTTGAAAAAGCCCGTATCGACGCTGACCGTGTGAAGGTTCAGGCTCAGGCCGAGATCGAGCAGGAACTGAACAGTGTCAAAGACGCGCTGCGTGCCCAATTGGGTAGCCTGGCAGTCTCTGGCGCCGAGAAGATCCTGGGTTCCACAATCGATCAAAACGCGCACGCGGAGCTGGTAAACAAACTGGCTGCTGAAATTTAAGCGAGGGCGATCATGGCAGAATTGACCACGTTGGCCCGACCTTACGCTAAGGCAGCCTTCGAGCACGCCCAGGCCCACCAGCAACTGGCCTCTTGGTCAGCCATGCTCGGCCTGGCTGCAGCAGTGTCGCAAGACGGCACTATGCAGCGCGTGCTCAAGGCCCCGCGACTGACGAGCGCAAACAAGGCCGCCACGTTTATTGACGTGTGCGGCGACAAGTTTGATGCCAAGGCACAGAACTTCATTCACGTCGTTGCCGAAAACGACCGTCTCCCGCTTTTGCCGGAGATATCCGCTCTGTTCGACCTGTACAAGGCTGAACAAGAGAAGTCGGTAGACGTTGAAGTGACCAGTGCTTTTGCATTGAACCAAGAACAGCAAGACAAACTCGCCAAGGTTCTCAGTGCACGACTCAACCGGGAAGTGCGCCTGCAAGTCGAGGAAGACAAATCCCTTATTGGGGGCATTGTCATCCGCGCCGGCGACCTGGTTATCGATGGCTCGGTTCGCGGCAAACTCGCGAGCCTTGCCGAAGCATTGAAATCTTGAGTTTGAAGGGGCAGCAGAGCAATGCAGCAACTCAATCCTTCCGAAATAAGTGAAATTATCAAGGGCCGCATCGACAAGCTCGATGTGACCTCCCAAGCCCGTAACGAAGGCACTGTCGTCAGCGTATCTGACGGTATCGTGCGGATTCACGGTCTGGCCGACGTCATGTACGGCGAGATGATCGAGTTTCCGGGCGGCGTCTTCGGTATGGCTCTCAACCTGGAGCAAGACTCCGTAGGTGCCGTTGTATTGGGCTCCTACCAGTCTCTGGCTGAAGGCATGAGCGCCAAGTGCACCGGCCGTATCCTCGAAGTTCCGGTTGGTAAGGAACTGCTGGGTCGCGTAGTCGACGCACTGGGTAACCCAGTTGACGGCAAAGGTCCGCTGAACAACACCGAGACCGATGCGGTCGAGAAAGTTGCTCCAGGCGTGATCTGGCGTAAGTCGGTAGACCAGCCTGTACAGACTGGCTACAAGGCTGTCGATGCCATGATTCCTGTCGGCCGTGGCCAGCGTGAGCTGATCATCGGTGACCGTCAGATCGGTAAAACCGCTCTGGCGATCGACGCGATCATCAACCAGAAAGACAGCGGCATTTTCTGCGTCTACGTCGCGATCGGTCAGAAGCAATCGACCATCGCCAACGTGGTTCGCAAGCTGGAAGAAAACGGCGCACTGGCTAACACCATCGTCGTGGCAGCGAGCGCTTCGGAATCTGCAGCACTGCAATTCCTGGCACCGTACTCCGGTTGCACCATGGGTGAATTCTTCCGCGACCGCGGTGAAGACGCGCTGATCGTTTATGACGATCTGTCCAAGCAAGCAGTGGCTTATCGCCAGATTTCCCTGCTGCTGCGCCGTCCACCAGGCCGTGAAGCTTACCCAGGCGACGTGTTCTATCTCCACTCCCGTCTGCTGGAGCGCGCATCCCGCGTTTCGGAAGAGTACGTAGAGAAGTTCACCAACGGCGCAGTGACCGGCAAAACCGGTTCCCTGACCGCACTGCCGATCATCGAAACCCAGGCTGGCGACGTTTCCGCGTTCGTTCCGACCAACGTGATTTCCATCACCGACGGTCAGATCTTCCTGGAATCGGCCATGTTCAACTCCGGGATCCGTCCTGCTGTGAACGCCGGTGTTTCGGTATCCCGTGTGGGTGGTGCCGCTCAGACCAAGATCATCAAGAAGCTCTCCGGTGGTATCCGTACCGCTCTGGCTCAGTACCGTGAACTGGCGGCATTCGCCCAGTTCGCTTCTGACCTGGACGAAGCGACCCGTAAGCAACTTGAGCATGGTCAGCGCGTTACCGAGCTGATGAAGCAGAAGCAATACGCACCAATGTCGATCGCTGACATGGCGCTGTCGCTGTATGCCGCTGAGCGTGGGTTCCTGACTGACGTCGAAATCGCCAAGGTCGGCAGCTTTGAACAAGCGCTGATTGCTTTCTTCAACCGCGATCACGCCGATTTGATGGCGAAGATCAACGTGAAGGGTGACTTCAATGACGAAATCGACGCTGGCATGAAAGCCGGTATCGAGAAGTTCAAGGCCACCCAAACCTGGTAAGCCGCAGCGGGAGCCGCAAGGCTCCCGCTTGCTAACCTGATAGGTGTTACATGGCAGGCGCAAAAGAGATTCGCAGTAAGATTGCGAGCATCAAAAGCACGCAAAAGATTACCAGCGCCATGGAAAAAGTGGCGGTCAGTAAAATGCGCAAGGCACAAATGCGCATGGCTGCTAGCCGTCCTTATGCGGAGCGCATCCGCCAGGTTATTGGCCATCTGGCCAACGCCAACCCGGAATATCGCCACCCATTCATGCTCGACCGTGAAGTAAAGCGCGTCGGTTATGTCGTGGTGAGCAGTGACCGTGGTCTGTGTGGTGGCTTGAACACCAACCTGTTCAAGGCTTTGGTCAAGGACATGGCGGTAAACCGCGAAAACGGCGTCGAGATTGATCTGTGTGTTGTTGGTAGCAAGGGTGCGGCTTTCTTCCGCAACTTCGGCGGTAACGTCGTAGCAGCTATCAGCCACCTGGGTGAAGAGCCGTCGATCAATGACCTGATCGGCAGCGTCAAGGTGATGCTGGATGCCTACCTGGACGGCCGTATTGACCGCCTGTCCGTGGTGTCCAACAAATTCGTTAACACCATGACGCAATCGCCTACCGTGGAGCAGTTGATTCCGCTGGTGGCAACCCCGGATCAGGAACTCAAGCACCACTGGGATTATCTGTACGAACCGGACGCCAAAGAGCTGCTTGACGGCTTGATGGTCCGTTACGTGGAGTCGCAGGTCTACCAGGCGGTGGTCGAGAACAACGCGGCTGAACAAGCTGCGCGGATGATCGCGATGAAGAACGCTACCGACAACGCCGGTGATTTGATCAGCGATTTGCAGCTGGTCTACAACAAGGCGCGTCAGGCTGCGATCACCCAAGAGATCTCGGAAATCGTCGGCGGCGCTGCCGCGGTTTAACGGTTCAAATATTCAGAGGATCCAGCTATGAGTAGCGGACGTATCGTTCAAATCATCGGCGCCGTTATCGACGTGGAATTTCCACGCGACAGCGTACCGAGCATCTACAACGCGCTGAAAGTAGTGAGCGCGGCTGAAACCACCCTCGAAGTTCAGCAACAGCTGGGCGACGGCGTGGTTCGTACCATTGCGATGGGTTCCACCGAAGGCTTGAAGCGCGGTCTGGAAGTCACCGACTCTGGCGCAGCCATCTCCGTACCAGTCGGTAAAGCGACCCTGGGCCGGATCATGGACGTCCTCGGTAACCCGATCGACGAAGCTGGCCCGATCGACACCGAAGAGCGCTGGGGCATTCACCGTCCTGCGCCAACCTTCGCTGAACAAGCGGGCGGCAACGACCTGCTGGAAACCGGCATCAAGGTTATCGACCTGGTTTGCCCGTTCGCCAAGGGTGGTAAAGTCGGTCTGTTCGGTGGTGCCGGTGTAGGCAAAACCGTAAACATGATGGAACTGATCCGTAACATCGCCATCGAGCACAGCGGTTATTCCGTGTTCGCCGGTGTGGGTGAGCGTACTCGTGAGGGTAACGACTTCTACCACGAGATGAAGGATTCCAACGTTCTGGACAAAGTGGCACTGGTTTACGGTCAGATGAACGAGCCGCCGGGTAACCGTCTGCGCGTAGCACTGACCGGCCTGACCATGGCCGAGAAGTTCCGTGACGAAGGTAACGACGTTCTGCTGTTCGTCGACAACATCTATCGTTACACCCTGGCCGGTACTGAAGTATCCGCACTGCTGGGCCGTATGCCTTCCGCAGTAGGTTACCAGCCGACCCTGGCCGAAGAGATGGGTACTCTGCAAGAGCGTATCACTTCGACCAAGAACGGTTCGATCACCTCGATCCAAGCGGTATACGTACCTGCGGATGACTTGACTGACCCGTCGCCAGCGACCACCTTCGCCCACTTGGACGCCACCGTCGTTCTGTCCCGTGACATCGCTTCCCTGGGTATCTACCCAGCGGTCGATCCACTCGACTCGACTTCGCGCCAGCTGGACCCGAACGTAATCGGCCAGGACCACTACGACACCGCTCGCGGCGTACAGTATGTTCTGCAACGTTACAAAGAACTGAAGGACATCATTGCGATCCTGGGTATGGACGAGCTGTCGGAAGCCGACAAGCAGTTGGTAAACCGTGCTCGTAAGATCCAGCGTTTCTTGTCGCAGCCGTTCTTCGTGGCTGAAGTCTTCACCGGTGCTTCGGGTAAATACGTTTCCCTGAAAGACACCATTGCTGGCTTCAAAGGCATCCTCAACGGTGACTACGACCACCTGCCAGAACAAGCGTTCTACATGGTCGGCGGCATCGAAGAAGCGATCGAGAAAGCCAAGAAACTGTAATCCCGGCGCCCGGCAACGGGCGCTAATTTAGGTTGAGGCAATCAGATGGCTATGACAGTCCATTGCGATATCGTCAGCGCGGAAGGGGAAATCTTTTCCGGCCTGGTCGAGATGGTGGTTGCGCACGGTGCACTGGGTGATCTTGGTATCGCCTTGGGTCACGCGCCGCTGATCACTAATCTCAAGCCTGGTCCGATCCGCCTGATCAAGCAGGGCGGGGAAGAGGAGGTGTATTACATCTCCGGTGGTTTCCTCGAGGTTCAGCCGAACATGGTCAAGGTTCTTGCCGACACCGTGCAACGTGCTGCCGACCTGGACGAAGCCTCCGCTCAGGAAGCCGTTAAGGCTGCCGAGAAGGCCTTGCATGAGCGGGGCGCGGAATTCGATTACGGTTCTGCTGCCGCACGTCTGGCCGAGGCCGCAGCTCAGCTGCGCACCGTCCAGCAGATCCGCAAGAAGTTTGGCCACTAATAGGCCATTGCTTGTTGCGCGATTGATTAAAAAGGGTAGCCTCGGCTACCCTTTTTTCTTTTCCGTTTTTCATAACCTGGTCGCAGCCGCTGACCACCCAGGATTGGTAGCCAGTCATGTCTCTTGAAATCGTTATTCTCGCTGCCGGCCAAGGCACTCGCATGCGTTCGGCGTTGCCGAAAGTTCTGCACCCGATCGCCGGCAACTCGATGCTTGGCCATGTTATCCACAGCGCCCGGCAACTTGATCCACAGCGCATCCACGTGGTGATTGGCCATGGCGCCGAAGCGGTGCGCGAGCGTCTGGCGGCGGATGATCTGAATTTCGTCCTGCAGGACCAACAGCTGGGTACCGGCCATGCGGTGGCTCAGGCCGTGCCGTTCATCGAGTCCGACACCGTATTGATTCTGTACGGTGACGTTCCCCTGATCGAAGTTGAAACCCTGCAACGTTTGCTCAAGAAAGTGGCCCCGCAGCAACTGGGCTTGCTCACCGTCGAGCTGGATGACCCTACCGGTTATGGCCGCATCGTCCGCGATGCCGCCGGCAAGGTCACGGCCATCGTTGAGCAGAAAGACGCCAGCGAGTCCGAGCGCGCAATCACCGAAGGCAACACCGGCATTCTGGCCCTGCCTTTCGCACAGCTGGGTGGATGGATGAGCCGTCTCTCCAACAACAATGCCCAAGGCGAGTATTACCTGACGGACGTGATCGCAATGGCAGTCAGCGATGGTCTGGTGGTGGCCACTGAGCATCCCCATGACGCCATGGAAGTGCAGGGCGCCAACGACCGCAAGCAGCTCGCCGAACTCGAGCGTCATTATCAGTTGCGCGCCGGTCGCCGCTTGATGGCTCAAGGCGTGACCCTGCGTGACCCGGCCCGCTTCGATGTACGCGGTGAAGTCACCGTCGGCCGAGACGTGCTGATCGATATCAACGTGATCCTCGAAGGCAAGGTCATCATTGAAGATGACGTGGTGATCGGCCCGAACTGTGTGATCAAGGACAGCACCCTGCGCAAAGGCGTGGTGATCAAAGCCAACAGCCATATCGAAGGTGCGATCCTGGGCGAAGGTAGCGATGCCGGTCCATTCGCACGTCTGCGTCCGGGTACGGTGCTTGAAGCTCGCGCGCATGTGGGTAACTTTGTCGAACTGAAAAACGCCCACCTGGGTGAAGGCGCCAAGGCCGGTCATTTGACCTACCTGGGCGATGCCGAGATCGGTGCGCGCACCAACATTGGCGCGGGCACCATCACGTGCAACTACGATGGCGCCAACAAGTGGAAAACCGTCTTGGGTGAAGACGTGTTCATCGGTTCCAACAACTCGTTGGTGGCGCCTGTGGATATCTCTTCCGGTGCGACGACGGCGGCCGGTTCAACCATCACGCAGAATGTGGATAACGCGCAGTTGGCTGTGGGTCGGGCACGTCAGAAAAACATCGATGGCTGGAAACGGCCGGTGAAGATCAAAAAGAGCTGAGTTATCCACAGCGCGTTGCGGCGGTTTTGAGATTGTCTTCGCGGGCAAGTCGGATCGCCGCCCACTCGCTCTTGAAGGATCCATGTCGTTAACAAATTTTGTGAACGACTCCGGTCCTTAGGAGCGAGCGGGCGGCGATCCGACTTGCCCGCGAAGCTTTTTATCCACAGATAATTTTTCTAGCGCAGACTTGACGAAGTTTCGCCAATAGGTTTTGATTGCTTCCGTTATCTTTCGAATCGAAACTTACTCGCTCATGTCGAAACGCAATACACCCCAACGCCGCCACAACATTCTCGCCTTGCTCAATGAACAGGGCGAAGTCAGTGTGGACGAGCTGGCCAAGCGCTTCGAAACTTCTGAAGTTACGGTTCGCAAGGATTTGGCTGCGCTTGAAAGTAATGGTCTGCTGCTACGCCGTTACGGCGGAGCGATCACCATGCCTCAGGAGCTGGTCGCCGACATCGGTCAACCGGTTTCCAAATACAAGCAAGCCATCGCCCGCGCCGCTGTTACGCGGATTCGTGAGCATGCACGGATCATCATCGACAGCGGCAGCACCACCGCCGCCATGATCCCGGAACTCGGCCAACAGCCGGGCCTGGTGGTGATGACCAACTCCTTGCACGTTGCCAATGCGTTGAGCGAACTCGAACACGAGCCGGTGCTGTTGATGACCGGTGGCACCTGGGACCCGCATTCCGAGTCCTTTCAAGGCCAGGTCGCCGAGCAGGTACTACGCTCTTACGACTTCGACCAGTTGTTCATCGGAGCCGATGGCATAGACCTGGTTCGCGGTACCACCACCTTCAATGAATTGCTGGGGCTGAGCCGGGTCATGGCTGACGTCGCCCGTGAAGTGATCGTGATGGTGGAGGCCGACAAGATCGGCCGCAAGATTCCTAATCTGGAGCTGCCCTGGAGCAGCGTCCATACCCTCATTACCGATGAACGCCTGCCACTAGCGGCACGCGATCAGATTCAGGCCCGCGGCATCAATTTGATTTGCGCGGCTGTCAGTCAGGAGAAATAGCATGTGTGGAATTGTCGGCGCAGTCGCAGAACGTAACATCACCGCCATCCTGCTCGAGGGCCTCAAGCGCCTGGAGTACCGTGGCTATGACAGCGCCGGTGTGGCGGTCTTCACCAACGACGAAAAGCTCGAGCGCATGCGTCGTCCGGGCAAGGTCAGCGAACTGGAAAACGCGTTGGAAGCCGAACCTCTGATCGGTCGCCTCGGCATCGCCCACACCCGCTGGGCCACTCACGGTGCGCCGTGCGAGCGCAACGCGCACCCGCATTTCTCCGGCGACCTGGCCGTGGTGCACAACGGCATCATCGAGAACCACGAAGCCCTGCGTGAACAACTGAAAGCCTTGGGTTACGTGTTCACCTCGGACACCGACACCGAAGTCATCGCACACCTGCTGAACCATAAACTCAAGGACCTGCGCGATCTGACCGTGGCCCTCAAAGCCACCGTTAAAGAACTGCACGGTGCTTATGGTCTGGCCGTTATCAGCGCCGATCAACCAGATCGCCTGGTGGCAGCGCGCAGTGGCAGCCCGCTGGTGATCGGTCTGGGCCTGGGTGAAAACTTCCTCGCTTCCGACCAGTTGGCCCTGCGTCAGGTCACCGACCGTTTCATGTACCTGGAAGAAGGCGATATCGCCGAAATTCGCCGCGACAGCGTGCACATCTGGGACGTGAACGGCCAAACCGTCGAGCGCGAAAGCGTGCAGTACCGCGACGGCGCTGAAGCAGCCGACAAGGGCGAATTCCGCCACTTCATGCTCAAGGAAATCCACGAGCAACCGGCCGTGGTTCAACGCACCCTCGAAGGTCGTCTGAGCCCGAACGGTGTCTTGGTGCAGGCGTTCGGTCCACAGGCTGCCGAGCTGTTCGCCAAAGTGCGCAACGTACAGATCGTCGCCTGCGGCACCAGCTACCACGCCGGTATGGTTGCCCGGTACTGGCTCGAAGAGCTGGCCGGTATCCCGTGCCAGGTCGAAGTCGCCAGTGAATTCCGCTACCGCAAAGTCGTGGTGCAGCCGGATACCCTGTTTGTCACTATCTCTCAGTCCGGCGAAACCGCCGATACCCTGGCTGCCCTGCGCAACGCCAAGGAACTGGGCTTCCTCGCCAGCCTGGCGATCTGCAACGTCGGCATCAGCTCGCTGGTGCGTGAATCCGACCTGACCCTGCTGACCCAGGCCGGTCGCGAAATCGGCGTGGCCTCCACCAAAGCCTTCACCACCCAATTGGTCGGCTTGCTGTTGCTGACCCTGTCCCTGGGTCAGGTTCGCGGCACCTTGGCCAAAGGCGTCGAAGCCACTCTGGTCGAAGAACTGCGTCGTCTGCCAACACGGCTGGGCGAAGCCTTGGCCATGGACAGCACCGTAGAGAAAATCGCCGAGCTGTTCGCCGAGAAGAACCACACCCTGTTCCTCGGTCGTGGCGCGCAATTCCCGGTCGCAATGGAAGGGGCCCTGAAACTCAAGGAAATCTCCTACATCCACGCTGAAGCCTACCCGGCCGGCGAACTGAAGCACGGCCCGTTGGCGCTTGTGGATAACGACATGCCCGTGGTCACCGTGGCTCCGAACAACGAACTGCTGGAGAAGTTGAAATCCAACCTCCAGGAAGTCCGCGCCCGTGGCGGCCAGTTGATCGTCTTCGCAGACGAGAAGGCTGGCATGACCAACGGCGAAGGCACCCACGTTGTCCACATGCCGCACATCCACGACATCCTGTCGCCAATCCTCTACACCATTCCGCTGCAGTTGCTGTCGTACTACGTGGCCGTGTTGAAAGGCACTGACGTTGACCAGCCGCGGAATCTGGCGAAGTCGGTGACGGTGGAATAAGTTATCCACAGCTGACTGAACACTTGGTTTTGAACAATATAGATTGACACTAATCAATATAGTTTGACACGCGGAAACATAGATTGACACAAGGCTGAAACCCCCGTATCTACGGGGGTTTCTTCTTTCCAGGCTTTCCTTTGGTCTGGATTCATCGCTTCAGTTTTCAGCGGGTGTAGTCTAGAAATGCTTTAAATATGGTCGCTACGGTGGTCATGTTCTTCTACGACTTTTTCTCGGCAAGAGGTGAAGCGGTCCACATAGACTGAGGAGGCGTGGGTTGCGAGGTCGTAAGTTTGCATCACAGCAGGACATTGATCGGCACATTGCAAATGGATTTGGCGGAGGCGCCGGGGCGAGCTACGTGCCTTGGCTGCGGGTACAGGACGTTCCTTCGATCGGTCGTTCGCACAAGATTCAAGGCGTCAAGATCGACAGGATCCATCACTTGCTGTCAGATCTCGAGCGTTCTTACTTCCTTGTGTGTGAATTTTCAGAAGACGTCGTGGATATTCGTGAGCAATACCCATTGCTCCCCTCAGAGAGGGCGCAAGCAATAGCAACGTCTATAGATGTACGCTTCCCCCGGTACCCTAGAACAACGCTACCTTATGTGATGACGACCGACTTTCTACTAACTGTTAAGGACCAGAATGGAAATTTCAAGTCGGTAGCTAGAACTGTGAAGTATCGTTCTGATTTAGTAGGTAAAGGAAATAAACGCACGCTTGAAAAACTTGAGATTGAAAAGCGCTTTTGGCAGGGTCAAGGTGTCGATTGGAAAATCGTCACAGACGAGTTTTTTACACGAGATCTGATTAAAAACCTTGGGCTAATCAGAAAATACTCAAAACTCCCTCGTGATTTAATGAAAGTATCGCTGCATTCTAATTTTATTGATTGCTTGGCAAACAGCCGGGGATATCCGTGGACTTTGGCCAACTGTTTGAGAAAAATTGCATCCCTTCTGTCCATCTCCTATATCGACGCCCAAGCAATACTCTTCCATCTGGTTTGGAATAAGGTACTGAAAATCGACTTGGTAAGCTCACCTCTACATCTTACTGGGCTAGTTCCTGACTTCGAAGTTATCCAGAACTCTATCGATATTTCGGCGAAGGAGAAAATGTCATGAATTTGTTCGTAAATGACGTTTTTGAGCCTGTTACCGGTTTGTCAGTTATTGGTACGATCGTTAGGCTCATTTACCTTGATGAAATGCATGACGTGGCTGTTGTGATTGACCTAGCTGATCCTCCCAGGCAGCCATACGCTATTAGTCTTGAACAGCTGCATCGATCGGTATCCGGTGGTGATACGAAACCAGTGACCATCGCCACACCCGAGTTCATGCTTGTGCTTGAGGATCAGTTGGACGAGGCAGCCAAGCTGGGCCGAGACGAAAAATGGGCCATCATTGCCCCTCTGCTAGATCCTGACTACCCAGGGCGAATATTCGCACGGGGGGAATTGGGCCCGTTGGTTAGCAAAAGAGCTTCAGACTTGGGGATTCAGCGGAAGAAGATTTATCGGCTTCTTTACCGTTATTGGATCTATGGTCAAATCCGAAACTCCTTGCTTAAGAATTATTCAGCGGTAGGTGTTTCCGATAGAAAATATGATCCGAGTAAGCCTCCAGGTCGAAAGCCTAAATTTCAAGGCGTTCTTACGTCGTCCTCCAAGATGCTTAGTGATGTTGATAAAAAGTGTATTCGTGTTGGGTATGCGCTTTACGTGAAAGATAAAAAATCATCTATTTCGAGCGCATATGACGAAATGTTGAGAAGATTCTACTCTGTTCGAGATATCTCGAAAAACAGCGAAGAAAAACTTCATTTGCTTCCGAGTTCAGAAATACCCAGCTTGAGGCAGTTTAGATATTGGGGCCAAATCTTTTTTGACGAAATAGAAACTGAGCGTGGCCGTAAAGGTTTGAGGAGGTGGCTGAAAGACTGCCGCCCGCTTTCAGGTACTGTTCGCGATTGGCTGCGCGGACCATGTCACCAGTTTGAAATCGACGCAACTATTGCCGATATTTATTTGGTCAACAGCTACTCTAGACGGATGCTAATAGGCCGCCCCGTAGTTTATATCGTAGTGGATAGCTTTTCCGGAATGATCGTTGGTCTCTATGTGGGGTTGGAAGGCCCCAGTTGGAATGGGGCGAGGCAGGCGCTATTCAACGCGTTTACTTCAAAGGTCGCGTTTTGCGCGCAAAACGGCGTTGAAATCAACGCAGAAGACTGGGATTGTCACCACTTGCCCCACCAGATTTATGCCGACAGGGGCGAGATGCTCTCACTGGCAGCAGAAGGGCTTTCGTCAGGCTTGGGGATTGAGATGGGCACTGCCCCGCCATATCGGCCGGATTGGAAGCCTATGGTAGAGAGTCGGTTTGGCATTTTGAATGATCTGACGGGCATTAGATGGCTACCTGGCGGGGTAGCTGCGCGTGATAAAGAGCGAGGCGAGCGAGACTACCGGCTCGATGCCACCCTCACGCTTAGAGAATTCACACAGATCCTCATCAACTGCGTGCTCCACTATAACCGGCATCATCGTCAGCCTGACCGGCTGACGCAGGCAATGATGAATGACGGCGTTGAACCAACACCCAGCGGAATATGGAGTTGGGCTTGCGAGAACGATCTGGTCGAATCTAACAAACGCCCCGACGAGATGGTTTACCTCCACCTCCTGCCCCGAGAGCGCGCGACCGTTCAAAAGCGTGGAGTGATGTTTCGCGGAATGCACTACGTGTGTGATATGGCCGTAGAGAAAAACTGGTTTGCCAAAGCTCGCAAAGGGGGAGTTTGGTCAATAGAGTGTTGGTTCGATCCGAACTCTGCTGCGCACATTTGGATCCAGGGTGATGCCAAGCAGTTTATCCGTTGTGATCTTCGACAATCGGATGCCAGTTACGCGAACTACCGCTCGGACGAAATTTTTGACCTGCTCGAAGCCTATCGCCAGAAACCACCAGCTCACCGACGAGCTGAGCTGGAAAGCCGTGTGCAGCTTAGCGATCAAGTCCATCAGATCATCACCAATGCCCTTTCTGAAAGAGAGCTGGAGCCTGCTCCTCCCACCAAGGCCGAGGCCACAGGAAACATCCGCGAAAACCGCGCCGAAGAACGGCTCCGTGAGCGTGAAAATGCTGTTGTACCAGCAGGTGTCAGGGCTGAGCCAGCTTCTCAACAATCTGAATCGACGCCGACAGCGCGTGACTCATATGCCGGCGAGCGCACCGCGCAGGTTATCGATTTGCTCAAAAGAATTCGGCCAGGACAGGCGCAATGAAAGGTGCACAGACGTTTGCCAATTACGTCAAACAGGATATTCGTGAGTATGCCGGAAATCCGCTAATTGAAGCTTTGCCTCCAATACTCTCGGAGGCGACGGCTATAGAGCTGATCTCGAATTTTCCTCAGCCGGTGGATCCGAAAGAGCTGAGCCTCGAAGGAGCCACTCGTATTCACTGTATCGACCGTTTGAGAACAGTGGTACAGCCGTTTCTGTTGCACTTGGAACTGGAGGCTCTCTTCTCGCTGCTCATCCGTCGAGGGTATGTTGGGCGTAACCCGATGTCGCCCGCTACCGTCCGGCATTTGCATTCTTTATCCGGTGCTCAGCGTTACCACGATGCGTTCAAATCCACCGCAGAGACATTTACCGTCGTCGGCCTGAGCGGCATTGGAAAGTCGACGGCACTTCACGCCATTTTGAGCCTTTATCCACAGACAATCCGTCATGAGCGCTATGAAGGGAGACAGTTTGTTCATACCCAAATCACTTGGCTGAAGCTTGACTGCCCTCGGGATGGATCACTGGCTGGGTTTTGCCAGCAGTTTTTTTATGCGGTTGGGGATGCTCTAGGGGACAAGGACTACCACAAGCGCTACAGGCACCGAAACATCAATGATGCGCTGCAACAAATGGAGCAGGTGGCGAGTACATTTTTCATCGGCGCCTTGTTGATCGACGAGCTGCAAAACCTCCACCTGGCGAAAACTGGTGGTAAGGAGAGCATGCTGAATTTTTTTCTGCACTTGGTTAACAACATCGGTATTCCGGTCGTTTTCAGTGGCACGAACTCGATGATTAGCCTGTTCTCAGAAGTGATGCGTACGGCCCGCCGAGTCTGTGGAGCCGGTACGCTCGAATTCAAACGCTTCGAGAAAGATGATGAGGAGTGGCGGTTGTTGGTCGAAAATCTTTGGAGCTATCAATGGTGCAAGCAGACCGCTGAGCTGACCGACGAAATTTTAGACACACTGTATGAGCACACCCAAGGTGTCACAGATTTCCTGGTCAAGCTGCTGGTATTGAGTCAGCGATACGCGGTTCAGAGTGGCTCCGAGTGTTTGACTGCCGAGACTTTGGTGAAGGTCAGCAACTCAAAAATGCAGATTCTCAAGCCAGCCCTTTCGGCTCTGCGTAGCCGAGATCCGAAGCGCATGCGGCAGTTCGACGATTTGCTTCCGATTGAGGAGCAACTGAACGAAATGATGGTTTTCGACGGGTTGGCACGAGCGGACCGCCTTTCCTTACTTCGAAGCGTTGTTTCCCGTGAAAAGCCGGCAGATGCATCTCCCGCGAAAGAGCGCCAATCGCCGGTTGCTGCTGCAGTGGAAAGCTCAGAGGCTAAATCGTTAAGTGAACACAACAATCCTCTCGATGCGTTGCGAGCTGCGGACTGGCTTAACGAGGATCTATTTGAGTTCTCGCCGATGTATCAAAAAGAGTAAGTAGGGGGTGATGAAGTGCACCTTAAACTCCATTTCTTCCCCACAGCGTTTCCAGACGAAACGCTGCACAGCCTGATTTCTCGCTATGCCAGTCTTTGCGGTGTTCGTAGTATCCGAGCCGCGTTCTCCGGCCTGAAATCGGCGGCGGCATTTTCACAGAATGTCGCCTTCCCAAGTCATCTTAGGGATTTTGTCGAAGCGCTACCCAGCGGTACCGAGCTATCAGTAGCCGAGATTCTTATGCGCCACACGTTATTACCCTACTACGCGCCATTTTTGAGTATGCGCCAGGTAGAACATGCTCGTATGTTGATGACCGCTGATGGCAAAGGCCTGATGCTGAAGCTGGGTGTCAACGCGAGCCGTATTGAATTCGCCTCTAGAGTGCGGTTATGCGAAGAGTGTATTGCCCAAGATCAGGTACAACGGGGGGTCGCTTACTGGCATAGGGTTCACATGCTTCCGGGCGTGCTGGTCTGTCCGCATCACGGCACGTCACTCAGGATCCTTGATCATCGCTGGTCCAGCCGCAACTCTCGACAACTCACACTGCCGAGTGACGAGCATGTCCAAGCACACACGATACCTCTTGATATCCCGTCGGTGTGCAAGCCGCCGCTCCACGATATAGCGTTGCGCTCGCTTCAGATCCTTGAATCTGAAGTCAGTGCGTTGTCGGCAGATACGATGCGCTACACGTTTATGCAAAAGGCAACACAGCTTAATCTTGCCTCTGGAAACCACCGTTTATATCTGCAACTGCTGGCACAGCACATGACCAATTTTTTTGCAGCACTGCCTCGAGATTGGGAGTTTGCTGTACTCGGGAACGTCGGTGGGGATATACCCGCCACATGGGTCACGAAGCTGCTTCGTAAGCCAATCACCTCTCATCATCCGCTCAAATACATTCTGTTAGCCGGTGCACTGGACGTTGACATGGCGAGGTTGCTGCATGAACAACGCCCGCTGGAGCGGGAAGTGGCGTCTGGTCCGAAAACACACATGCGGCTACCCAGGCGCGATCTACCGGAGACGTCGAGTAAAGGACAGGACTGTTCGTTGACCGCTGTATGGGAACATGCCCTTGAGGGAGCTGATGCCAAAAAGATTGCTGCCGTTTTAGGTGTCTCATTGGCGTGCGTCTATCGCCGCATCCGCAGCGTACCTGGCGGTCAAGATGCTTGGAGGAAGGCTCGATTTCAAATTCAGCTATGTGCAAGACGCAGGGTCTTCGAGGCCGATTACCGTTTGCAAAAAGCACATGCGTGCAAGGGGTACGCTTGGCTATATCGAAATGACAAGCAGTGGCTGTCGAGATCAACTACAAACCCAAGTATCCATCGCGCACCCCGAATCAATAGCTCAGAGATGTTCGCTTCTCTCGATAACAGACTAGCCGGGGAAGTACGGCACTGTGCTGATGTACTCTATCGTTTTAAAGGTAAGCCGGTCCGCGTGTCACGTACCAGAATTGGGAGAGAACTTCATGTTCTGTCTCGCTTCGAAAAGCAGCTCAGCAAGCTTCCTCTCTGTGCAGCAGCGCTTGACAAGGTATGTGAATCAGTTGAAAGCTTTCACGAACGGCGTTTACGGTGGGCTAGGCGCAAACTGCTCTCGGAGGGCAAGTCCGTGACGCGTTCTTCGCTCTACAGGCTCGCGAGCATACGGCTAACGGTGTGATCCAGCCGGTAATAAATCATCATTCGACACCCCGCATTCAACTCTTTGTGCCGCAGGGCATTCCACAAAAATCCGTTTACTTCTCAAAAATAGCTGGCATTAAGCTACGTAGGTCGCGATATGAGAAGTATGTTTCATCTAGCGATCAGAATAATCTTGATTGTATATTCCTCACGCGTTCAACTTGCGGGAGCTGGATTATCGATACGTGTTTTTGATTCAATGAATACTGCTACGATTGCGGTTGGGTAATCCATCAAAATTCGGAGCAGGGTGACACCCTATCGTGTGGTCATTTCAGAGAGCCTAACCCCAGTACAAAATTTAATGTGCAATCTATATACTCCATCTTGGATCCGCGTTTTTCTTTAACCCTACTTTGTTAATCGGTAAATGATGTCTGAACTACTATTTTTCCCTGTATCGATGCCGGATGAAATGCTGCACTCTCGCGTCACCCGCTATCACTACCTGTCAGGGAATAGAACAGCGGCGGAAACCTACCGTGATTTATTCGCATCTAAGCCATTTAGCATCGGTGGCATCGTGCCTCAGCAGATTGAGAAGCTTGCCGACATGCTACCAGGGCAGCTGGAGAGCAATCTTGCAGAACTTATCAGTAACAACACGACGTTTCCTGCGTACAGACCTTTTCTAGGTGTGAGGCAAGGACCGGAGGACCATTCTGGATCGCACGCTTTTGATGGGGTGGTACGAATTCCTCGCCGCGAAGAGTCCATCCATGGGAAAGCTAAGCTTTGCCCTACCTGCGTTCAGGAGGATTTGATCGATTGCGGTTCTGCCTACTGGCATCGATCACACCATATACCCGGTGTTTCAGTCTGTTGGCGCCACGGGGACTCGCTGATCCATGCTTGCCCCAAGTGCTCCCACCCTTTCTATCGAAAATTGAAGCTGCTTCCAAATCTGACTGAACCATGCGCATGCGGGTGGAATCCACTTAACGCTAAGACGACGCATAAGGGCTCGGATCTGGAGAAGAAGGTCGCGCTATTCGCGCATGATATCTTGCAACGAAAGATCCCGCCAATAGGTAGCGCGGTATTGAGCTCTTGCTATGTGCGGCAATGTAAGAAACGTGGATTTGTATTTGGAAACAATGCGGGCATTGCGAAACTTTTTGATAGTATTCAAAGTGCTTATGGCGATGAGTATTTAGCGCAAATTGATCCGGCCTACAATAATGGAAAGCATGAGCAATGGATTAGGCTGAAGTCAGACAAGGGTCAGCTTAATATGCCACTAGCGCGACATTTGATTATCGCGCTTCATTTATTTTCCAGTGCTGATGATTTCGAGGGAGCGTTGAAGAATGAGTCTATCCTGCTAAGTGCTTCGAGTTCGCCACGACCTTCTAAAAATGAAGATGCGCATTCCGGTAAAATGATTAAGTACCGTCAAAAAATCGAGATGCTTTTGGCGCTGCGCTCCGAGGCTGATGTGGAGTACCTTTGGAAAAAAGCCTATAAACCAACTCATTGGCTAATGGAAAATGATAATGCATGGCTGATCGCAAAACTTCGCATGCCTAAGAAGGTTGCCGTTAAGGTTGAGAAGACTATCGACTCAAGAGACGCTGGTTATGCAGCCCTTATTGAAGCGGGCGTGGATGAGTTGTATAGCGTTGCGAAAGATCCTAAAAGGGTGAACATTAGAAATTTGCAGACGCTGCTCCCAAACTCGTTACCTCACGGCCTAGAACTGCGTAAGCAGAGGTTCCCTCTTACTTATCACCAGATCAAGCGTCACCAAGAGTCAGTGTGGTATTTCCGATTAAGGACATTGGTGTGGAGCATCTCTGAAATCATAAGAATGAAGCTGCCGGTGAACTATTCGACTGTAAGATTGACCTCGGCGGTAGCAAGCAAAGTTTTCTTGGTTTTTTCCAGCTTCTTCGAGTGGGATCTGGAAAGCTTGGCGAGAACAGGCGTGGATGCAGAGGCCTTGCTCAAGTCTACCGGAGTATCGAGAGACTGGGAGGGACCGCCGATTGCGATTAGCTTCTGAGGGCATCTGCGCTCTATCCGCCCCGAAAACGCCCTCAGGGGCTGGAGCGATAGCTTTAAGAACCGATTATCGCGCATCGGGTTCTTTAGCTGGTTCTTGTGGGGGGCGCATGGAGATTGATGTCGTTTGGTTTTTGAGCGAGATATGTATCGAAATTAGCGAGTTTATGTCTTCTGCATAAAATCGCTAATTTCGATACATACGCTTCTGGTCAGCACCATAACCCATCAGCATTTGCCAGAAATCGAAAGCTGCCATCACTCCGTTTCGATGAGTCAAAAAAAGCGTCTTGGTCAAGACGGCTCGGCATTAATCACCCTCAAATCTCTCTTGAAATCGCGGCAAATGACCTTAATATGATCTTATCTTGCCATCATCGTTTTCAATCATGGATGTTTCTCGGGGGTAGGTCGAAATGGCAGAACCAGAAGACGCTAAGCCCGCGAGTGGGCGCTTTAACACGAATGATGAGACGAAGCGGATCGTATGGACACAGACCGCTGGTCATTGCGAACTGTGCGGCACAGATCTAACGTTCGACTATCGTGCCGGCAAGCCAATGAAATGGGGCGAAGTGGCGCATATCCTACCCGCCAGTCCCAAGGGGCCTCGGGGACGCGCGGATCATGATGCTGAGGGGCACACGAACGATACTGCTAACCTGATGCTCCTGTGCCCAGGCTGTCATGACAAAATTGATCGTGACGCAGATGGTTACCCTGAAAATGACTTGAGTGGTTTGCACCAAGCATACATAGAACGCATCCGAATCGCTGCAACGACCCCCGATGGTGGCAGAGCCATTCCCCTAATTGTCCAGAGTCAGCATTTCCAGACTTTCAACGACATTCCCGTTCGCGATCTGTTGACTGCGATGTCTGCTGAAGGACTAACGGCCTTCGATCAAGGCATCAAAATCACTTTCCCTGCGCCCGGACCGCGAGGTAGAGACGCGACCTATTGGCAGAACATCAAAGACAGCGTCCAGTATGAGCTGGAGCAGCAACTCAGGCGTCGCGGCGGCACCTATGGCGATGCGCCTGCACTAGCTGTAGTGGGCTTGGCCGATATTCCAGCTTTGATGATGTTGGGTCAGAGCATCGGCGACCGTTCTAAACGCTTGATCTTCTCTTTTAACCGCGAGCATCTTCTGCGCTGGCCCGATCAGTCCGCTGAGCCGCCCAAGTTTCTGTTTACTCCTCCGCCGGACGGTGATGGCCCACTGGCGCTAGTGCTCTCCATTTCTGCGCAAGTTCCAATTCGCGACGTGACTGACGCCATTCCAGGTGCGCGCATTGCAGAGCTGTTGATTCCGGAACCTAGCTACGCGATGGTACAGAACCGTCGGGTGATTCATGCCTTTCGCGACGCACTCCAAATACGACTGAGCCAGCTTGAGGCTCTGACTCCTGATCCTATCCACGTCTTCGCCGCCATTCCTGCGGCACTGGCCATCGAGTTTGGCGCGTTGCTCACAACGCAGCATCAACATACGTACCTGATCTTCGATCGGGACAAAGAAAACCAAGATCGGTTTACGCAAACACTGCAATTGGGCTCGGTGGCCCAGGAGGCTATGTAAATGCTTTTGAGCAACGAACAAACCAAGCGCAGCAGTTGGGAATATTTTCTGCTTCGCGCCGCGCGGGAAATCTCGCTGTCGGAAGCGCAGTACGAAAAAATCAATGACCGCTACTCCCAACTGGAAAAAATCCTCTCGGCTTCTGACAATCCGTTGCTCGCTGAGGCCCATATCTTCGTTCAGGGCTCAATGCGGCTGAAAACCACCATTAAGCCAATTCCCGGCGCGCCTGCGGATCTGGACACCATTGATGCGGACGCGATTATCTGGCTCCCTCACGCTCAAGGCGCTGGTGCGAAGGAAGTTCTAGAGGCGATTGAACAGCGTTTTAGAGAGGGCTCCCGCGTTCAGGAAGAAGTTAAGCAACTACGTCGTGGTATTCGGATCGTTTATGCCGACGAAAATCCAGGTTTCCACATTGATGTCACACCTGCCCGCGCGATCAACGGAAATGGCGAAGCAAACGGCGAGGGTAAGCTGGAGGTTCCGGATCGGGTCACAGGGTGGAAAGCAAGCAGCCCTATTCCTTACTCGAATTGGTTGCAGGTCGCATCTGCCCAAGAAATCTCCCTGGAAAGCTTGGTGATTGCCAAAAGCCAGCGAATGCTTGATGCCGCGACACAAGATCCTTTGCCGCATTATCAGGACTACATCGATCAAGATCCCCTGCGTGCGACCATAAAGCTGCTTAAGCGGCATCGCGATGAATGGGCCATCAAAACAAGGAGCGCTGATACTCGCCCCATATCTGCAGTTATCACCACTCTGGCCACTCACGCGTACCTGGATGTCGTGAAGGAGTCCCAGTCGAAGCCTTTGGCACCGCTCGATGCAATTTTGGAAATCGTTCGCAGAATGCCGCAGCACATCGCGCAAAGAGGTAGCGATTGCTTTGTCTGCAACCCTGCCGATAACGGCGAAAACTTTGCAGAGAAGTGGAATCGACCGGGCGAGGGGCAAGGCTATCGCCAAGCATTTACCAAGTGGCATGCGGACGCCAGTGCATCTGTGTCATTGGGTTTGGAAAGTTTTGAATCCAACGATTCCTTTGCCGAGGCAGTGAAAAAGAATTTCGGTATTGCACCGGCATTCATTACGGCAGTGAACAATGAGATCCCTGCGAATTGGACGATGCCCGGCCGACCGGATGGCACTACTCGAAACTCTGCTTCGATGGGTTCGCTCTTCGGAGGGGCCAGCGGTGGCGGAACCTCTCAGTCGAGCGTAAAGCCAGTTGGACGCCTTGGCTGATCCTATTAAGACGCCATTGCAGCGCGGAATCGCCGCACTGCGAAACACCCTAGGTCAGGATGCTGCCAATGCATTGCTCCAGCCCGCACCCATGCGGACTGACGAAGCGGCGTGCTTTCACTTCCCCTTGCCCATTGATTACACGGGGCAGGAGCGGCGACTGCGTATTGGTTTCCCCTCCAACTTTCCTCGTGGGCTCTTGCGGCTGAACGTCGAACCTTCTCCATGGCTGGTTTGGCCGCATGCCACTAAGTCGGGGCTTTGCCTTCATGGCTTTCAGGAACGCCCCATTATGGGCTCCCCGGAGGTCGTGGTAGAGGACAGTCTTGCTCGCTTGGCCCAGATCGTTTCGTTGTCCAAGATGGGATCAAGTCAGACAACGCGCGATATCGAATTTCAGAATGAGATCACTACCTACTGGTCTTTTCAGCACGGACAGTCGTACCAGAACCTTTTACTTTTGGATCGACCTCAGGCTGCCTCGCAGTTGTTTGCTCTCAGCGATCCGCGCCGGGCTGTGCCATCCGGTCAGGAAACGGTTTGGCTAGCATCGAACATAGCTGCGCTCAAAGGGCATTACCGACGGGTTGTCGGGCGCTCCGCTGTCATTCGCGCGGCCGAAACTCCCGGTTTTTACGTCAAGCTTCAGACTTATCCGGATATCCGCACCCCGGATCCAGAAGATTTATTGCTGTGGCTCACGCCACACCTTCAACCAGACGATGCCGAGCAATTACTGGCATGGTTTGAGCTGCATGGAACGTTGGCGAGTCGATGGATTGTCCTGGAGCTTCCTGGGGGGACGGATGCTCCAACTTATTGCCTCAATGTGCGCTCGCTTGGCGTACAGCAAGAGCGGGGGGCAAAGTTTGGCTTGCGCACAGCGCGCCGCCGGCCGGCCATCGCAAATGCACATCCTCCGGCACTCGTCCGCGCAACTGCCCTAGACGTGCTTGATCGTGCGTCCATTCTGTCCCGCGATATAAGCGGCACTGCAAAGCACCTTGAAAATGCTCGGGTCGTTTGTGTTGGCGTTGGCTCGTTAGGCAGTGCGGTGGCAATACAATTGGCACGCTCCGGTGTCGGCCACCTTACCCTCATCGATCCTGACACTCTGGTGTCAGCCAATCTGGGTAGGCACGTTCTGGGAGCGGATAGCCTAGGGAGGCTGAAAGCCTCAGCGTTGAGGGACAAGATTCTGTTAGATCTTCCGACTACAGAATGCACCGCTTATTCGACTTTCGCCGAAGTAGTTATGAGTAGCAAACCAGAAGTGTTCGATAACGCAGATCTTGTGGTGATTACGACAGCGGACTGGCAGTCAGAGGTCACTGTATGGCGAGCCAAATCCAGCGGCGTTTCTTGGGGACTTTTACAAGCCTGGAGCGAACCGTATACCCAGGTAGGCCACGCGCTATTCGCACCAGCCGGTACCTTTGATGGCCGTCATTTATTCACGGACATCGGCGATTTTCTTCATAAGTTTACAGAGTGGCCGGGAGGAGGTGCAGTTCCGCTGCCCGCTTGTGGGGAGAGCTTTATTCCAGGCGGATCGTTGGGGATGACCAATATCGCCTCTATGGTGTCGCACACGGCTTTACGTGCATTGACCGGCAACATCACCACTGCATCTTGGGTCAGCAGTATCTACAGGCCTGAAGATGTGCCGAGCCTAGGAGGCCAATACCATGGGCCCAAACTTCCAGAGGGGGCGCAGCAACTCCTACTCGAGCGCGGATGGCCGGAACATAAGGATGAAATGGTATGACGGATATCGCTTGGCGCTGGAGATGGGCGGAGGTGGATTCCGAGCTATTGGTGTCGCAAGCTGTCGCGGACATCTTGGATAGTCATCGGCAAGGCCTCTTTGGCATGGAGCGAGGGGGACAGTTATTCGTCAACCCGGTTAATCCGAAAGGGTTGCTGCTGGCCTTGGCCACGTTGCCTCATCGCGCCGATCGGTCAGGCTGGTCTTGGCTAGAGTTGGATGCGGAGCGGTGCTGCCAGGAGATCCAAGCTGCTAACCAACAAGGGTTACGTCTGGTGGGCTATTGGCATACGCATCCCCAATCTGTTCCGGTGATTTCTCCGGCAGACATAGGAAGTTTTTCCAGATTTGCTGCGCGTTACACGCAGGATCTGCCGCACCCAATAGCCGTTATCGTTGGCAAGTCCGAAAAACCAGAAGGCATCAAGGCGTGGTCGTTCAGGGGCGGCAGGTATGTTGAGGCAACCTGGCTTAGATAAGCTTCAAGTCGGTGCCATGGGAGGCACGTCAGCGGTTACCTTTACCCGCCAGCATTAGTGCGAAGAGCTCTGCCTGAAAGCGAGCATCATCCAATGCGTTATGGTTCGGTTCGCTGAGCGGCTTCAGCGCAGCGGTCATCTTGGATGATCTTGTTTCCTGCCAGCTGCAACCTACAGCTCCCATGAAGTAGGCCTTCATGTCGATAGCGGTAAAACCAAAGGGGTTGGTTTCCAAGTATTTATGGAAGTAGTAGTTGACGAATGACCAGTCAAACGGTGCATTGAGTCCTACGAAAATGACCTTCTGCCCCGTTTGGCAGGAAGATTTCAGCCATTCACCAAATGTCAGCATCGCCTGTTGCGGAGTGAGTCCTTCGCGCTCCAGCTTCTCCAGACTCAGCCCCGATACTGCCAGTGCTTCTGGGTCGTGTTTTGGACTGTCAGGCCGTAGCTCAAGATAGATGGATGTGGCAGGTTGATCTACAAGGCAGGCTCCAATGGAAAGCAGACTGTATTCGCCTGGTATAGGTCCAGAAGTCTCGACGTCGACGGAAACATAAAGCTCAACAGGGTTCATGTCATATCCTTTTCGTGTAGTTGCCAGATCAAGCTCGTAACCATGTGACGGTGGAAAGGCGGCAAAGCCATTGACCCATTTTTTGCTGTTTTACTCGCTATCCGGCGTTCGAGCAGCGGCAGTGCATGTCTACTGGAGGAGTGCACGTTCCTTTGGTCAGCTCTGCGCCCGAGCATAATGATGTGTGTCATTCTCTAATCGCGGATGAGGGCCGGACAATCATGAGCGAGCGTTGGATAGTCAAGTGCCAGAATACTGAGGACGGTACTGGCGACATCATCATTGACCTACCTCCAGAGTTGCTTGACCAAATGGGGTTAGGTGTTGGGGACGACCTGGAGCTAACGGTAGCGAATGGCACATTAGTGCTGATGCCCCTGGACAACGCAACATCAGTGCGGCCAATGTTCGCTGGCGTCCTGCGTCATGATGTCTATCATGGTTACCGCACGCGTCTGGAGGCGCTTCTTCATATCTCGGTCAATGCTTCGGATCTGGACATTCACGACAAGATTGTAGCTGGCTTCTCGGCCAGCCTGATCAAGGTGCTCTATGATGATGGAACCCTAAGCGACGAAGAACGCGACAGAATCATTCAACCCAAAACGCTCAAAAAAAAATTGGCAGCCAATCAACTCTTAACTTTGCATGAGAGCGACCGCCTGTTCCGGTTTGGACACATTACTGCCATGGCCGAGGTGATCTTCGGTGACAAAGGGAAGGCCAAACGATGGCTTTCAAAACCCAAAGCCCGTTTTGTGGGAGAGAGCCCATCGGCGATGCTCACTACAACCATTGGCACACATCTAGTCGAAGAAATGCTGATTCAGGTGGCTGAGGGCATGTCATCTTAATCCAGCCGCAGCCGCAGCCGCAGCCGCAGCCGATTAGTGAGAATCGCTTTTTCCTGAAGATAGGGCGTCTTGCGTCAAAACAAAATAATGCAGGCTTAATGCTGATGGGCTTATATCGTGCGTTATCAAGCGGCTTGCATGCGCTAGATGAAAGCCAGTGTCTAATTAATTGTTCGCGCTAATTCTGACGGCTACACTCCAACCCCATGAAACGCTACCTGCGGTTTTGCCTTATTTTTGTGATCAGCCTGGCGCTTCCCCTCAGCGGGATGGCGGGGGTGCAGGCACCAACAGAACCGTGCCCGATGAAAGCCATGGGCATGGCGATGATGGACGACATGGGCATGGATTGTTGCAATGACATGAAGAGCCCGACCGAGCATGGGAAACCCTGCAAACCGGGTCAGGAGTGCAAGACGGGCGGGATGCTGCAAGTCTCGATCGTCAAGCCGCCCGTGACACTGTTCAGCCCCGTCGTGCTGGTCTTTTCCAGTGATTCCGTTTCTGTGCCCACCCCGTCCGGGGTATGGCGACCGCCCCGCGTCTGATTCCTATCCGTTATTGAACCTCATCCTGTTTTAACGGGATGGCATGGCTGTGCGCAGATATTTTGCCGCGCGCAGCGGATCATCACAGGAATCGCAAACATGAACCCCAGGTACTTTTGCACAGGTTGGTCCCTAGTGGCCGGCTTGGCGGCAAGCGTACTGGCTTTGCCGAGCTTCGCTACCTCGCTGACGCTCGACGAAGCCTTGCGGCTGGCCGAAAACACCGCGCCGTCGCTGTCTGCACAGGATGCAAAGATTCAGGCTGCCAGCAGTGCGGCCATTCCAGCGGGTGAGCTACCTGACCCGAAGTTGCTCGCTGGTCTGCAGAACTATCCCATCGGCGGTCCAGATCGCTGGAGTGTCAATGATGACTTCATGACCATGCAAATGGTCGGGGTCAGGCAAGATATGCCCAATAGTGACAAGCGGAGGGCGCGGATCGAGGTTGCGAACGAAGGGGTTAAGCGTGCCGCTGCTGAGCGTCAGATCGAACGCCTGAACGTGCGCCAAGCCACGGCGCTGGCCTGGATAAGCAGCTATTCAATCGAGCGCAAAGACGCGCTGTTCCAGGACTTCTACAAGGAGAACCGCCTGCTGAGCGACACCGTCCGCGCGCAAATTGCCGGCGGTCGCGCACAACCGGCCGATGCCGTGACACCGAAGCAGGAAGCGGCGCAACTGGCCGAGCAGCAGGACGATCTGATACGCCAGCGTGCTCAAGCGCGCGCGGCGCTGAAACGCTGGATTGGTCCGGCCGCCAACGCAACGCCGGCGGGAAGTCTTCCGCAGTGGCCGATCGATACGTCAGGCTTGCCCCAGAAACTGCAACATCATCCCGAGCTGGCTGCGTACGGGCCGATGACCCGTGAAGCGCAAGCCAAGGTGCGCGAGGCGCAGGCGGAGAAAAAGTCCGACTGGAGCTGGGAGGTGGATTATCAGCACCGTGATCGGCAGTTCGGCGACATGGTAAGCGTGCAACTTTCCTGGGATCTGCCGTTGTTTCCGCAGACTCGGCAGAACCCCAAAATTGCCGCCCGAGAAGCCGAAGTCAACCAACTCGAATCCGAGCGCGAAGCCTTGTCACGCGAGCATACCGAGCAACTGGAAAGTGAACTGGCTGACTATGAACGGCTCAATCGTGCGGTCCAGCGCAATGCGCAAAGTCTACTGCCGCTGGCCAAAGAAAAAGTCGAACTCAGCATGGCCAGCTATCGCGCCGGTAAAGGCGATTTGAATGCGGTTGTCGCCGCCCGACGTGAACTCATCGAGGCTCGCCTCAAACAAGTCGAAGTGGAGGAACAGCGAGCACTGACCAATGCACGACTGTATTTTGCGTATGGAGAGGCCAGCCAATGAGCCTTAAAAAGAGTGGGGTGTTGTTGGCAGGCGTTGCAATGGCAGTGGGCATCGCCGGTGGTTACTGGCTGGCGCTTCAACGCATCAGCGAAGTGAAGGGCGCTTCGCCTGAGCAAAATCTAAACGCACCAAATGAACGCAAAGCACTGTATTGGTATGACCCGATGTACCCCCAACAGAAGTTCGACAAACCGGGTAAATCGCCGTTCATGGACATGCAGCTGGTTCCGCAATACGCCAGTGGCGGCAACGATCAAGCGACGGTCAGTATCGATCCGAGCGTGGCGCAGAATCTCGGTCTGCGCTCGGCGATGGTCAGCCGTGGAGTGTTTGCGTCCAGCCTTGATGTGAGTGGCATCCTCGCCTTTAACGAACGGGATGTCGCGGTTATCCAAGCCCGTACTCCAGGCTTTGTAGAGCGGGTCTACGCCCATGCACCCGGTGATCTGCTCAAAGCCAATGCGGCGCTGGCGGATATTCTGGTGCCCGAGTGGGCGGCGGCTCAGACTGAGTTCCTGGCCCTGAAAAACAACGGTGATCGCGACTTGCTCGCCGCTGCGCGGCAGCGCTTAGGGCTCAGTGGAATGCCGCCGGGAGTGATTGCCCAGGTCGAACGTAGCGGTAAGATCCAACCTTATCTGACGTTGACCAGCCCGATTGGCGGGGTGCTGCAAGAGCTCAACCTGCGCATAGGCATGACCGTCGCGGCGGGCGAGACGCTGGCGCGAGTCAATGGTCTGAGCAGTGTCTGGCTGGCGGTGTCCGTTCCTGAATCCGACGCGGGTACCATCGCCGAGGGGCAAAAGGTCGAGGCGCAGTTGCCGGCCTTCCCTGGGACCAAGGTCAATGGCACTGTCAGCACAATTCTGCCGGACACCAATGCGGACAGCCGCACCCTGCGCGTACGGGTCGAACTACCCAATCCAGACGGCCGCCTAAGGCCCGGTTTGACGGCGCAAGTGCGCTTGAGCAGCTCAACTGAGCAGAGTGTGTTGTGGGTGCCGAGCGAGGCGGTCATTCGCACGGGTCGACGTGCCTTGGTGATGCTAGCCGAAGATGCTGGCCGCTATCGCCCCGTTGAAGTGCAGCTCGGGCAGGAAAGCAGTGGCAAGACAGTAATCGTTAAAGGTCTGGATGAAGGTCAGAAGGTAGTTACCTCGGGGCAATTTCTGCTCGACTCGGAGGCCAGTCTCAAAGGTATCGTGGCCAGTTCAGCAGACGAATCACCCCGTATCGCAGCAGCCTCAAATTTGCATGAGGCAGACGGGCAGATCGTCGAAATCGACGATAAAGAAGTCACACTCGCCCACGGCCCCTTCAAGACACTGGGCATGCCGGGCATGACGATGATGTTTCCACTTGCCAATCCGACCCTGATTCAGGGTCTGAAAACGGGCGACAAGGTTCGGGTCGCGGTGAGCCAAACCGACGATGGATTGCGTGTCGAGCGTCTAGATAAAACGGGAGGTCAGCCATGATCGCTGCCCTCATCCGTTGGTCTGTTGCCAACCGCTTTTTGGTGCTATTGGCGACACTTTTCGTCACAGCTTGGGGCATCTGGTCAGTTCAGAACACGCCCATCGATGCCCTACCGGATCTCTCCGATGTACAGGTGATCATCCGTACCCCTTATCCGGGACAAGCACCGCAGATTGTCGAGAATCAGGTCACCTATCCGCTGGCCACCACCATGCTTTCAGTACCTGGAGCCAAGACCGTGCGCGGGTACTCCTTCTTCGGCGACAGCTTTGTTTACGTGCTGTTCGAAGACGATACGGACTTATACTGGGCTCGCTCTCGGGTGCTGGAGTATTTGAGTCAAATACAAAGCCGGTTGCCAGCCAGCGCAAAGCCCGCATTGGGGCCGGATGCTACGGGAGTGGGCTGGATCTATCAGTACGCATTGGTGGATCGCACTGGTAGGCACGATCTCGCGCAACTTCGTGCGCTTCAAGATTGGTTCCTTAAATTTGAACTCAATACGCTGCCCAATGTTGCGGAAGTGGCCACCGTGGGCGGCATGGTCAAGCAATACCAAGTACAGCTCGATCCGCTCAAGATGGCCAATCTCGGGATCACTCAGGCACAGGTGACTGAAGCCATCGGCAAGGCCAATCAGGAAACCGGTGGTGCCGTGCTGGAAATGGCCGAAACCGAGTTTATCGTGCGAGCTTCGGGTTATCTAAAGACGCTCAACGATTTTCGGACGATCCCGCTAAAGTTGGAATCAGGCGGTGTGCCTGTAAGCCTTGGCGATGTCGCCACGATTCAGCTTGGGCCTGAAATGAGACGAGGCATCACTGAATTTGACGGGGAAGGCGAGACCGTCGGTGGGGTGGTGATTTTGCGCAGCGGTAAGAATGCTCGCGAGACCATTACGGCGGTGAAGAGCAAACTGGATGAGCTGAAAATCAGTCTCCCAGCAGGCGTAGAAATCGTCACAACCTACGATCGCAGCAAGCTGATCGACCGCGCAGTAGACAACCTCAGTTACAAGCTTCTGGAAGAGTTCATCGTCGTTGCCCTGGTGTGCGGGATCTTCCTCTGGCACCTGCGCTCATCCTTGGTGGCAATCATTTCGCTACCTGTGGGGGTGTTGATTGCATTCATTGTCATGCGATACCAGGGCATCAACGCCAACATCATGTCCTTGGGTGGGATCGCTATCGCTATCGGTGCCATGGTCGATGCCGCAGTGGTGATGATTGAAAACGCACACAAAAAAATAGAATCCTGGCACACCTCTCATCCTGGGCAGGAGTTGAAGGGTGAGCAGCATTGGCATGTGATGACCGATGCAGCGGCCGAGGTCGGCCCCGCGCTTTTCTTTTGTCTGTTGATCATAACTCTGTCGTTCATTCCGGTGTTCACATTGGAGGCTCAGGAAGGAAGACTGTTTGGCCCACTGGCGTTTACCAAGACCTACGCCATGGCGGCAGCGGCGGGATTGTCGGTGACGCTGGTGCCGGTGCTGATGGGTTACTGGATTCGGGGGCGAATTCCGAGTGAGCAACAGAACCCTTTAAACCGCTGGTTGATACGGATCTACCAACCCGCGTTGGACGCAGTTCTGCGTCGTCCGAAAACCACTCTGCTGGTGGCGCTGTTAGTATTTGTCAGTGCGCTATGGCCAATGTTTCGCTTAGGTGGGGAGTTCCTTCCACCACTGGACGAAGGGGATCTGCTCTACATGCCTTCAGCCCTGCCGGGGTTGTCGGCGCAGAAGGCTGCACAATTGCTGCAACAGACCGATCGCCTAATCAAAACAGTCCCTGAAGTTGAACACGTTTTCGGCAAGGCCGGTCGTGCTGAGACCGCTACCGATCCAGCGCCGTTGGAAATGTTTGAAACCACGATTCAGTTCAAACCGCATGAGCAATGGCGCTCAGGCATGACCCAGGAAAAATTGGTGGAGGAGCTGGACCGCGTGGTACGCGTGCCTGGCCTGACCAATATTTGGATACCCCCGATTCGCAACCGCATCGACATGCTGGCCACAGGGATCAAAAGTCCCATCGGGGTGAAAGTTGCCGGCACTAACCTGACGGAAATCGATTCGGTCACCCAGGCGGTTGAAAAGGCAGCCAAGAATGTGCCCGGTGTCAGCTCCGCGTTGGCCGAGCGCCTAACCGGTGGCCGCTACATCGATGTGGATATCGATCGTAATGCAGCCGCCCGCTACGGCATGAATATCGCTGATGTGCAGTCCATCGTGGCCGGTGCTATCGGAGGCGAAAATATCGGGGAGACCGTTGAGGGGCTCGCACGTTTTCCGATCAGCGTCCGTTATCCGCGAGAGTGGCGTGACTCACCGGGAGCCTTGGAACAATTGCCCATCTACACATCGTCAGGCATCCAGATCACCCTCGGTACTGTGGCAAAAATCAAAATCACTGACGGTCCGCCAATGCTCAAGAGCGAGAACGCGCGGCCTTCGGGCTGGGTGTACATCGATGTGCGTGGTCGTGACATTGCCTCCGTGGTCGCCGATCTTCGTCAGGTCGTCAATCAACAGGTCAAGTTGCAGCCTGGTATGAGCCTGAGCTACTCGGGGCAGTTCGAGTTTCTCGAAAGAGCTAACGCACGACTCAAGCTGGTCGTACCGGCCACGCTATTGATCATCTTCGTGCTGCTTTACCTGACATTCGCTCGATTCGATGAGGCCTTGTTGATCATGGCCACACTCCCTTTTGCTCTCACCGGAGGGGCGTGGTTCCTCTATTTGCTCGGGTTCAATCTGTCGGTGGCAACGGGGGTCGGCTTCATCGCACTAGCCGGGGTTTCTGCAGAGTTCGGCGTGATCATGCTGCTATACCTGAAAAATGCTTGGGCCGAACGTGTAGACCTTGGCGATAACTCTGAACGTGCATTAGTGGAGTCGATCCGTGAAGGCGCTGTGCAGCGAGTGCGTCCCAAAGCTATGACTGTGGCTGTCATCATCGCGGGCCTGTTGCCCATACTGTTGGGCAGTGGTACCGGCAGCGAAGTGATGAGCCGAATTGCCGCGCCAATGGTCGGCGGAATGGTAACTGCGCCCTTGCTTTCCCTGTTTGTCATCCCGGCGGCCTATCGCTTAATGCGTCGTCGAAAGCTACCTAGCAAACCCGTAACTCTGAAAGGAAATGTTGTATGAAACTGACCCTTATTACAGTTGCCAGCACTGCGGTTGTGTTCTCTCTCGCTGCCCATGCACAAGAAACGCCAGCAATGAAAATGGACGGTATGGAAGGCATGGAAATGAAGCAGGAATCAAAGCAGATGGCTGTCGCCAATGCCGAGGGCACGATCAAGGCCATTGATCCTGCGAAACATAGCCTGACACTCGCTCACGGTGCCGTTCCAGCTGTTCAATGGCCGCCGATGACCATGTCCTTTTCCGCATCGGATGATCAGTTGGCAGGGTTGAAGGTAGGAGATCGTGTGTCATTCTCCTTTCGGGTCGAGGGAGGTAAAGGAACGATTGTCTCCATAAAGAAATGAGTTACTAAAGCTGCCGGTAACCGGTGTCGCCAATGAGGCGTTCACCACTCACCTGGCTGTCAAAAACTCTTCGCCGAGTTAGGGATAGGCGAAGGTACAAGGAATGTCATCCACCAAACCCGGGAGAATCGAACCTAGCGGCATGCCCGTGCCGGCGGTTACCCAATTTGGATAAGCAAAGCCCTGCTTGAAGGTTTCAACGTAAGCGTCCGGCAAAGTCACCTACCCGATCTCTGCAATAAGGGCGATGGTGTCCACTTAAAAATACGTGGGCACCATCGCCCTTATCGTTAGGATTGCCATGCGCCAGCGAACCTCTTATCCAAAACCTTTTAAAGCCCAAGTCGTTCAAGAATGCCTGCAACCCGGTGTATCGATAGCTAGCGTAGCCTTGCGACACGGTATCAACGCCAACCCTGTTCGTAAGTGGACACCTACCTGGACGACTGAGCTGTGCCTATCGACAACAATCAGGTAGAAAATCAGATCTGACCGTGGGCACTTGGGCGCTCGAACTGGTTGTTTGCTGGATCGCTACGGAGCGGCAAGCGGGCGGCGGCGATCATGAGTTTGATCCAGTCTGCGCGCATGAACGGGCACGATCCTTATGCTTATATTAAGCACGTTCTGGCTCGTCTGCCGACGCAGCGGGCGAGCGACATCAACGTCTTGCTGCCCCACAACTGGACGCTAGCCTCCCACATCTAGAGCAAAACGCGGATGCTTACTGCTCACCGGGTGCGAGTACGGACTTATGGTAAAACAGGCAGCTCCTTGCCCAGTCAGGCTGCTCCTCGTCCGGATTCACAGCATCCTTGTCGTCAGTCTGAGCCCACTCTGCCTAGAGATGCGACTTCTAACAGACAGCTTTTTGAGGTTAACTTCTCCTCTAAATCACGCCGAGGCCATCTTCCTATGTCAATTGCTGACAACCTTATTGCGTTCACCTTCGCAGCAACGCTGTTAACCCTGACGCCAGGCCTCGACACTGCTTTGATATTGAGAACGGCCACCGTGGAAGGTAGGCAACAGGCTTTTCGCGCCGCACTGGGCATCAATACAGGTTGCTTGCTGTGGGGCGCCGCTGTGGCGTTTGGACTAGGCGCACTGATTGCCGTATCAGAGTTGGCGTTCAACGTCTTGAAATACTGCGGTGCCGCCTATCTAGCCTGGCTCGGGCTGAATATGATCTTACGCCCGCGTAGATCATTGTCGCCTGTCCAAGCGGCAGCAAAGCCAGGCCATAACTGGTTCCTGAAGGGAATGATGGGAAATATCCTGAATCCCAAGATTGGTATTTTCTACGTCTCTTTCTTGCCCCAATTCATTCCCCAAGGCCAACCATTGGTTGCTTGGACGTTCGGCTTGGTAAGCATTCACGTGGTAATTGGGTTGCTATGGTCGATTATTCTAATCGCCGCAACCCAGTCGCTGGCCGGTATATTGCGGCGTGAGAAGGTGGTCGCGTGGATGGATCGTGCAACAGGAATGATCTTCGTTCTTTTTGCGGCGCGTCTCGCCTTCGCTAAACGTTAAGCCCTTCAGTAAGGCGCCGGTGTATTGCCCGGACGCTTACGTTTCAACCACCAGAGCCGCAAGCATTCTGGTGACTACTAACATTCAGTTGAGATGTCGCAGCGTCGAGCTCTACAAGGAAGTGTGTGATTCAAATGAAGTCGTCGCTAGGAGCCACGGTGGTTCTTTAACGGAAAAATTGTGGTGTGGAGTTTTTTCACAAACGTCTTTGAAGAACGTGGACGATATACGCGTCCAGCGAAAAGCGCAGGCCCGGATACTTTTATCTTCCGTTTTCACGCCTAAATGATCCAGGGCTCTTGCCATGGAAGCGACTAAAAGCGCGGCTAAAGGCTGCCTCGGACTGATAACCAACGATCTCTGCAACGATGGCCACGCTGCGCGTGTCACGACTTAACCAATGCGCAGCCTTCGCCATTCTGATACGCACGAGCATATCTCCAGGCGTCATTCCTGCTACTTTCACGAAATGACGTGCGAACGTAGCGCGCGATAAATGACAGGTATTAGCCAGCTCTTCCACCGACCACTGTCGAGCCGGGTCCTCCAGCATAGCGTATAAGCCGCGAACGAGGCGTGGATCCGACAGTAATGCCAGCATACTAGGTTGAGTTTGTGCCTGGGACATCCATGCCCGGAGAATGATTGCGAACAAGGCTGAGGCAAGCTGGCTCAGGATTACTTCCGACCCCTGACCTGTGGCCCGTTGCTCGCAGCCAAGAATGGCGATCAAAGATTGCATAACCTGCATGTCTTTACCGCCGGCTTCGCGAACAACCATCAAGCTAGGCAGAGAGCTGAACAATGGGCCAGCAATGCCAGGCTCAAAATGAAAGTACCCGCACAGTATCTCGCTTTGCGCACCCACCTCATCATTTACTGCAACAGGCAGCGCTGAACCGGTTTCCACCCGTACTAAGCTCGGCAAACTATCAGGGTCTGCTTTTAAGGTATGTGCAGCGCCAGTAGGGAAAACGATAACGTCACCGCAGTGCAGATGCAGTGGCTCGAAGCCAGAGGTGTAAAGCCACACACTTCCAGAGGTAACAATATGATAAGGAGCGACTCCGTAATTGGTAGGCGGGTTCTCGAGCGCCCAGGGAGCCCCGAGCTTGCACACATGGTCTAGAGCGACCTCGACGGGATAGAGGTGCAGTAAGCGGCTTAATAGGTCCATTTTCTTTCCAGATTGAGACGCTAGGGCAAGAAGATGCCCAAACCTATCATCATTTGGATCGATTACCTCGCTAAAGTGGCTACATCCGGCGCTCCTGCCGGTCCACATTAGCAAAAGGAAATCGTATGACTCGCCTTACTTCCCACCCCGTCGATCAGGCAACCGGCCGCGCTGCCGAATTGTTCGTTGCTATCAAGACTGCCTTTGGCGCTGTACCCAATACCTTCGCAGATATCGGTGCCAATAGCCCCGCAGCGCTGGAGGCAGCTCTGGCAGTCGATAGCACCTTGTCAAAAGGATCGCTGACTACACAAGACATCGAGGTAATCAAGCTCGCTATCAGCCAACAGACCGGTTGCGACTATTGCCTTGCCGCGCATACGGTGATCGGTCGAGGTGCGGGTCTTAGTAAAGAACAAATCCTGGCTGCTCGCCATGGCGATGCATCATCGGGCAACGCAAAGCTAGATGCGCTCGCGTCATTTGCCCGAGTTTTGTACCAAACTCGAGGCACTCTACCAGCGGAGCATGTGGATGCAATAAAAGCCGCCGGCTATAACAACAAGCAAATTGTTGAGATCCTTCTTGCTATCTCGTCTGGTATTTTCACTAACTACTTTAATCGTGTGAATGACACCGTAATTGAGTTTCCGAAAGTAACCTGAAAAGACCAGTAAGTTTTAGGCGCAGCACCCAGTATACAAAATCACCGTAATGTTGCTTATAGTCCCCAGCGACTATTAATAGCCAGTTGCCCATCATTCGTCTAGAGGAAATAATTATGAACTACATTATTAATTTGCTTGGCCGTTCCTTTATCATGAAGCACGACCTAGATTATCACTTGCTCCGAGCCTCCATGGTGCTTATCTTCCTTTGGTTTGGCTATGACAAGTGGTTCGATGTTGAAATAAGAGACTTAATTCCTTTGCTGACCAACGCGCCACTTCTTTCTTGGACAATTCCAGTATTAGGTGTTAGCGGCACGAGCATTTTGCTGGGTACTGCGGAATGGACTTTCGGGCTGTTATTGTTCCTTGGGTTCTGGAACAAAAAAATTGGCGTACTTGGCGCTCTTGGTTCGATTGTAACATTTATAGGTACACTCACGATTTTCCCGTTTGCACCAGGAGCTTGGCACCCAGAAGCTGGCGGGTTCCCAGCGATGACCATAGTTTCGGGTTTCTTGTTGAAAGATCTCGTCTTATTGATGGCTTCTGTCTATCTACTGAAGCAAGATCTCGGTAAGTTGCTCAAAGTTTAGGATTAGCTCTCAATAGCGGAAAGTGGTTACTGTCTAATTCTGTTCCTCAGCCGCGGTGAACTCGCCGCGGCGGTCAGTAGGGCGTTGCAGAAATTAGGACTTAAAATTGTCTAAACATATTATGGCGAGTAATATCGATCGGTTTGCCAGAGCTTTAATAGTAGTTTGGGAGTAGATAAAATGAAAAATGTAACAATGTTTATTCCCCAGCGTTGGTTCTCGTTGCCATTATGCCAAAGCATTCTTAACAGGCGAGAGCAATAGGGTGGAAGAAATTAATGTTAAGGCTGATTCTCAGCGCTTGCGAGAACGGATTATCAAAAGTGGGACGACACAACGTTCCGCAGATGTTTGTTGGAGAGCATCATGTAAGTGGCTTCGATTATATGATTGCACTTGAGCACGCGGGTAGTCGTGACGCCCTGCTAGGGTAATGAAAAGAACGTGCTTTGTCAGCGATCATGGACTGACCAAATTACTATAAATTCAGTTCACCGAGGCTGTTTTTACGCCGCATTTACGCCGCATCAGAGAACACGTCGTAAGCGTCTTACACGATTCAGGAATAGTTGCTATGCAACGGCTTAATACTTTTTCGTGCTTCCGGAGGATCAGTGTTTTTGGGCTTTTAATAGTCGTTGCGCTATTAAGTATGAAGGGCCTAACAACTCCCGTTTTAGAAGTTGGAAAAGGCAGGCCGCTATCATTATCGATATCACGAAGGGCATCCTTGCGCTACACGGGATTCGAACATCACCTTCAACAAAAACCCTTAATTAAATAGTTTATGCTGATCGAATAATTCTTAAGGCGCCTCGTTTAGTAGTAAGTTGTCAGTATTTGTTCCTCTTCTGCTTCCGACATCAGCCAATCACGCACTGCTTTTACTTGGGGGCGCAGGGTAGCGTGGTGGGGATACACCACGAAATAGGAAGAGTGAGACGTTTCGTATCCATCGAAAGGACGCACCAATCGCCCTGAAACCAAATCCTCTTTTACTAATCGGCTGCGAGCTAACGCGACACCGTGCCCTTCAATAGCTGCCTGGATAGCTAGCGCAGATGCATTCACATGCATGCCACGCAGTCCATGAATATTATTGTACCCTCGAGATGACAGCCATGAAGTCCACGTTGGGAAATTTGGATCGAAGCTTATGGTTGCATCGTGTATCAAGGTCAAAGAAGCAATATCGTCAAGACTTAATGAAGGCTTTCCCAGCTTGTCTAGCAAATTTTGGCTGCAAACCGGGAATACGTACTCTCCCATCATTCGCTCCGCTGTTAAATCGGGGTAACGGCCTATCCCAAAGCGAACGCCGATGTCTACGCCCTCACTGCGAAAATCGACAAGACGGTCAGTAGTGTGCAATCGAATATCCCATTGTGGATAGCGAGCGCTGAAACCAGAAATTCGGGTCAAGAGCCATTTGCTAGCAAAAGCAGGCGTTACAGATAGCGTGACGACATTAACCGGTAGCGCTGTCCGCAAACGTTGTAATCCCTCCGCCAGCAGTGAAAATCCGTCGCGGATCTGAGGATAAATCGCAGCGGCTTCAGGGGTTAACGTCACGCCACTACGGGATCGTTCAAACAGAGAACGCCCTACGTAATCTTCTAACGTTTTGATTAATTGGCTGATCGCAGGAGGGGTTACGTTGAGTTCCTCCGCAGCAGCGGAGAACGTTTGCAGCCTTGCAGCTGCCTCGAATGCCCGTAGAGCATTCAAATAAATTGCAATCCGTCGAGCTTCTTCGTTAAGCACAGCTTATTGCTCCGGCAAGAAAATCCCAATATTCGGCTGCTTCGTTCGCTCACATAATAGCCACTCAAGCGGGTAAATGTTCAAGATGAACGATGCCGGCGACGTGATCTCTCTTATTTTTCTGTTTAACGGAGTTTTTATGAAAGCGTCTATTTTTCGTGAGTTCGGTGGCCCGAACGTTCTGCGCTACGAGGACGTTGCTACGCCAAGCGCACGCCCAGGACACGTGGTCATTCGGGTACTAGCTGCAGGCATCAATCGACTTGAACTCTACCTGCGTGAAGGTGCTATCACCCGTGATCTCGCTTTGCCTCATATTCTTGGGTCGGATGCGGTTGGGGAGGTAGTCGAGTTGGGTGCCGGTGTGACCGACTTCTCACTGGGTGAACGTGTAGTACCTATGCCTGGTTACCCGCTAGATAAAGCTGACTATGCATTTTCCCCCATGAGTGCAGCTCCCAGCTATGCCATTGCAGGCATTATGAGTTGGGGGGCCTATGCTGAGTACATGGAAGTTCCCGCGCATTGGTTGCTGCGCGACGATACGGGCCTGTCCCCAGAGGAGCTTGCGACGTTGCCAATGGTCCTAGTGACTGCTGTGCGCGCTGTGAGAGTCGTAGGCGCGGTGAAAGCGGGAGACACCGTTTTGGTCCAAGCGGGCGGTTCGGGTACAGGTTCGATGAGCATCCAAATCGCTAAGGCGCTTGGCGCCAGGGTCGTAACTACAGTTAGTAACGATGAGAAAGCTGAAGTCGCACGAAAGCTCGGTGCCGATCTGGTCATCAACAGCAAGCGTGAAGACTTTGTAGCAGTCTCTCGCGAGTGGACAGGAGGTAAAGGTATGGATGTAACGATCGACAACCTCGGTGGTGAAATTCTTGCCCGCAGTATTGAAGCCACGCGTCCTACTGGCACTGTGGTTACCTTGGGCTTCGTCGCAGGGTCTGAGCTGAATCTTGATATTCGTAGCTTTTTCTTCAGCCAGCGTCGGCTGCTTGGGACGCTTATGGGGGATTTGGACGACCTGCGTTTCGGGTTGGATTTGATAAAGAAAGGCGCTGTGCGCCCAGTACTGGATCAAGTAATTCCGCTTTCTGAAGCAGCTCGTGCTCATGAGCTACTCGGGGAAGGGCGTGTGTCGGGCAATCTAGTGCTGAAGCCTTGATTCGGAGTAGATCATGAAGACACCTATATCATTGGAATTATCGCCCGACGCGCTAAGTGGCGACGAAATTGCTGAAAGACTGCGCTTGCTCGGCATTACGTTACCGGAGCCCCCTAAGCCGGTCGGTTCCTATAGTGCGGTGATGATTCGCAATGGCATAGGGGCTGTTTCTGGGCAGTTTCCTTTAGTTAACAGCAAACTTTTCCACCCTGGTGTGGTTGGCTTCCATATAAGTGAAGCCGATGGCTACGCCGCTGCAAGAGCGGCAGCTCTCAATGTTATCTCGCAAATTGAAACGGCCTTAGGTGGGTTTCAACGGTTTGGCGGGTTATTGCGTTTGGAAGGGTATGTTGCCAGTGCACAGGATTTCCTTGCACAGCCACATGTGCTGGATGGAGCGTCAGAGCTTTTTGTGTCTGTTTTTGGCCAGTCTCTTGGTAGCCATAGCCGGACGGCATTCTCTGTAACGCAGCTACCGCTTGGAGCATCTGTAGAACTAGCAGTGACCTTCGCAGTGACGAATGATTAATTGCAAGTTGCTGTAGCGCCACTGCTAAGGCAGATTATTATGGAGTTAAAACGTTGGTAGGCACTAAACTTAAAAGAAAATAGAGAGGGATTTATGAAACTAAATATGAAATCTTTTTTGATTGCTGGTTTGGTTACTACATTAGGCTTGATCGCAAGTGTCGCTTCGGCGTCCCCGATTTTAAATCAAACCCGCCACCAGACTATTAATATCGATGGAGTAGAAGTTTTCTATCGCGAGGCAGGTGATAAGAGTGCTCCGACAGTTTTATTGCTGCACGGGTTTGGTGCATCCTCCCACATGTTTCGTGATTTAATTCCGAAATTGGCTACGAAGTACCATGTGGTCGCACCAGATTTACCGGGGTTTGGTTTGACTACAGTCGATCCTACAAGAAAGTTTATTTATAATTTTGATAATCTTGCAGGGGTAGTACAAAGGTTTACAGAAGCTAAAGCTTTAAACAAATATGCCATCTATGTTTTTGATTATGGTGCACCTGTAGGTTGGCGTCTTGCTGTTAAAAACCCTGAAAAAATCACAGCCATCATCACTCAAAATGGGAATGCCTACGAAGAAGGGCTTAGCCCAGGGTGGGCAGATATGCGTAAAGCCTGGGCGGATCCATCCCTTGAAAATCGCGAAGCGTTGCGAAAACTGAATACGCTGGAAATGACCAAGTGGCAGTACACCGAGGGAGTAAATGATCCTGCGCTTATCGCGCCTGAGAGCTACCTGTTGGCACAGGCAGCTGTGGAGCGTCTGGGCGTCGACATCCAACTCGACTTGATTATGAACTATGGCGAAAACATCAAGCAATATGCTGAGGTGCAAGAATACTTTAGAACTAGGCAGCCTGCCCTGTTAGCGATCTGGGGGAAAAATGACCCTTTCTTCCTCCCCGCTGGTGCTGAGGCGTTCAAACGGGATATTCCGAATGCAGAAATCGTATTTCTCGATACCGGTCACTTTGCAATTGAAACTCATGGAGATGTAATTGCCGAGAGAATGCTTAATTTTCTTGGTAATAATTCGAAGAACTTGTAAGCGTAATAGTAATTTTTCTTCGCTCTGAATCCACCAATGTCGGTTTGAAAGCTGACATTGGAGATCGCCTGATCTCAGGCGTAATTATGAACGCCGCAGCATGATTAAACAGCCTCTTTAAAAAGAGGCGGCTGAGCGTTCACTCATGCATGACAAAAGGTAACTTTATGAATCGTTTGAATGTAACGGGCGTTGATGACGCGACCGGTCACTCTGCAGAAGTATTCGCCTCTATTAAGCGTGCTTTTGGTGGAGTGCCCAATGCTTTTCTAGTCGCAGGCACTAACAGCCCTCTCGCTTTGGAAGCCGCGCTCGCACTCGATAGTGCTCTACATAAGGGAAGTCTAAGCGTAAAGGAAATCGAGGTAATCAAACTCGCCGTCAGCCAGGCTTCAGGATGTGATTATTGCCTTGCAGCACATACTGTGATCGGGAAAGGTGCCGGTCTTAAGGACGACGAAATACTCGCGGCGCGACACAATACGCCTTCTGGCAATTCCAAATTTGATGCTTTGTCGAAGTTCGCTAGAACGCTCGTTAGTACATCGGGTACCCTCGCGATCGAAGCCGTTAATACTGTCAAAGAAGTCGGTTATTCAGATCAGCAGATTGTGGATGTCGTGCTTGCTGTTTCAAGTATCACATTTACTAATTTAATTAACCGTATAAATGATACTCCGCTAGATTTTCCAGCGGTTAGCTGAAAATCAGTCGGTGCCGCACGGTCGCCGTGCGGCACTGATACCGGCGTTATTCTGCCTCGTGCAAAATTGTATCTTATTAGCAAATAAATATTTCTCCGTGAGTGTCTAAAATGACGAATCCACAGCTCAAGAATCAAACTTCATTATTTGGCATTGAGAAGTTGCGCGTTTGGGGCGACAAAATCATGCAGCTTAGTATTTATGGTTTATACTGTGCCTTAGCTGTAATCTATTTTTGGTTTGGCGGTATGAAGTTCACTCAATACGAAGCACAAGGTTTAGTACCGCTTGTTAGCAACAGCCCGGTGGTAGGTTGGACATATGAAATGCTCAGCGTGGGTAATTTTTCTAGTGCGCTTGGTTATATAGAGGTCTTGATTGGAGCCCTTATCCTCGGTCGCATCGTATCACCAAAGATTTCATTGCTCGGTGGTGTGTTATCTATTGGGTTATTTTTAACCACGATAAGCTTTATGTTTTCTACTCCTGGAGTTATTGAAGAAGGCCTTGGTTTTCCCGCTATTACGGTTTCTCTTGGACAGTTTTTGCTAAAGGATGTTGCACTTCTCGCAGTATCAATATTTATCGTCGGTCATTCACTTTCGGCACTCGAATCCAAAGATGATGGTTTCGTAATATTTGAAAACAGGTAATTGATATGACATATCAGCCACTGGACTGCGGTCTCTACGATTTTATTGAAATGGTCTGTATGCGACATAATTTGCTCGATGTGGAAATGTTAGACGGCCAACGTATAAAAGCACGAGCTTTAACTACAAAAACCTCCGCTTCCAAGGAAGAGTATCTTCAACTGGAGTCCCCGAATTTACTTCAAGAGGTGAGGTTGGATATGATATCTGCAATAACAGTTATGGACGAGGGGGCGGGTTATCAGCGAAAAGACTTCACTATAGGTTCTTGCGCCATCTGAAACATTGTCGCTCAGGTTTAGTAGGTTTTTTAGAATAGGTGACAGCTTTATAAATTTTAGTCCTTATGATATTTTTTCATAAAATATCATTCCAGATGGCTGGGGCGATATGTAATTACGAGCCCGCTGGCGCGCACCAGACCGACCTGGTTGCCGCGGATCAGCAAGTGAGTTACTGCCACGCTCAGATTGAGGACTTTAAGACGCAACTCTCCGGAGTCGCAGCGCATTTGCGGACAGCACCATTATCCAAGCTGAAGGCTGTGCCTTAAGTCGTTCAGCCCTTCAAACGCGGTTCCTCAAGTGGCAGCAAGAAAAGATATGAATTATAAGGTGAGGGGTGCTTCACCCACTGATGCCTTTGCCATCCAAGCCAATCTATGGACCAGTGGTTTCGGGCTCATTCATCTCGTTCGCGTTGATACTACCGACTGCGAAAAAGATGTAAGCACGAATAGCCGCGACACTGCCAACGTATCCCTATCTGGTAGCCCAGGGTGGAAGGCAGCGTCGATGGATACGCTCACGCAAGCCAGCATCGAGCGAGAAACGCCCTGGTCGGTGGATGTCACCGTATATGTCGACCCGGCTTTGCACCGAAGGGAGGTGTGCTTTATAAGCAGCTTCTTCTAGGCCTAGAGAAACAAGGTTTTCATGTAGCCTATGCCGGCATTGCCCCACCCAACGCTGGAAGCACAGGTATCCATAAAGCGCTCGGGCTAACTCAAATCGGCACCTACCCGGAGGTTGGTTTCAAGCACGGTCAATGGCAAAGCGTGGGCTATTGGCGCTAACCGCTTTGTGCGGTCACTCCGCTAACAGCAATCATCCCGTTCAGGGAGATAAAGGAAGAGTAGAGGAACAAGGTGTGAGATGACTTGACTACTTTTTGTCGCCATCAATACCAGGCTGTTCGCTGGGAGCTATGCTTAGTGATGATTAACGTTCGAGACGGTTTACCGACCAGCCGGAGGAATTAATGAATTTGGCGGCGTTTACCTTGCTGCTTTCCGCAGGCGAGACCATAGACGGGTTCCCGCTCACTGACTCAGATGCAGTGGCACTCGCAAATCTGCATTTTCCTTCCCGTGCCTATTGCCTTGTTGCGGATTGGGTAATCTTGGACCTAGAAGTTACAACACGTCAGCGAACTGCCATCGCCGCTAGAGGGCTTATCCCGGCCTTGGTTTACGCGTTGACTGTTATCCAAGATAGTAAAGGCCGTTTTGCACCTGGTGATTGGGTTAGATCAACGTTGGAGGTTTCCTTGTCCCAGAACTGCTTATTTGAGACGAAAAACACGGTTTATGTGCTCATGGGAGCCGGACGTAGGTTGCGTACAGATTTAGATATCGCACTGAGCTTGTGCTGAAGACAGCAGTTTATGGGCTCTCCCTTCATGGCTGCTTACTTCTAGCTCTTCGTGTCAAACTATGTTGTGAGCAATCGGGCCCTGTATTTCAAACGCAGCCTATCTGGGTCAATCTATGTTGCTGATGTCTTTATCCCGAATCATCCTACAGACCCCGATTTAGGCGAGGGTTTGTGTCAAACTATGTTGTTGGTACCCAACACTAAAAATCGCAGCCTATGGTTGCGATTTTTTTTATCCGAATGAAGGACATTGCCCCATGGACAGATTCCAGGAAATGCAGGTCTTCGCCGCCGTCGCCCAGGACCAAGGCTTCTCTGCGGCGGCGCGGCGTTTAGGGATGTCGGCGGCCAGTGTCACACGGGCGGTGGCGGCGCTGGAGACGCGCATTGGCACGCAGTTGCTCACCCGTACCACCCGCAGCGTGCATTTGAGCGAGGCGGGGCAGCGTTATCTGGAGGATTGTCGGAGGATTCTCACCGAGGTGCAGGAAGCGGAGGATTCGGCGGCAGGCAGTCACGCACAACCCCGTGGGCAATTGACGATTACCGCGCCGGTATTGTTCGGAGAGTTATTTGTCACGCCAGTGATGGTTGATTATCTGGCGCAGTTTCCTGAGGTCAGTATCAATGCGCTGTTGCTTGATCGTGTGGTCAGTGTTGTCGAAGAGGGGATCGATGTGGCGGTGCGCATCGGCGATTTGCCTGACAGTAATCAGCATGCGATTCGTGTCGGCGAAGTGCGGCGGGTGATTTGCGGTTCGCCAGCGCTGATCGCAGCCCATGGCCGGCCTTCTCATCCGCAGGATCTGGTGCAGGCGCCGATCATTGCGACATCGGCCACGGGCCAGTTACGTAACTGGCCATTCCTTGAAAATGGCGATCCGCTGACGGTGCGCACGGAGGCTCGGCTGGTGGTCACCGCCAATCAGGCTGCCATCACGGCCGCCTGCCTGGGTCTGGGATTCACCCGTGTGTTGTCTTATCAAGTCGCGAGAAAAGTCGCGGCGGGTGAGTTGCAAATCGTCCTGGCTGAATTCGAACTGGCGCCGTTGCCGATTCATGTGATTTATCAGGGCGGGCGCAAGGCGCCAGCGCGAGTACGCAGTTTTGTCGACTTCACGGTGAATGCCCTGCGCGAGCATCCCGCTTTGAAGAACGAGGCATTATTGCTCTAGTTGAAATAATGGATTGCGTTTGCTGGTTATTCTGTTGTTTCGGTAGCAGGTGGAAGATGACAACCCATCGGCGCCGACACTTTCCAATTGGCGCCTCCACCCAGCGGAGTCGACCATGCAAGCCATCAAACTCTACAACTTCCCACGCTCTGGCCATGCTCATCGTGTGGAGCTGATGCTGTCCCTGCTGCAACTGCCAACTGAACTGATCTTTGTCGATCTGGCCAAGGGCGCACACAAGCAGCCGGATTACCTGGCGCTCAATCGCTTTGGTCAGGTCCCGGTGATTGATGATCAAGGCGTGGTGCTGGCCGACTCCAACGCGATCCTGGTCTATCTGGCGCAGAAATATGGCAACGGTCGTTGGCTGCCCACCGATCCCGTCGGTGCGGCCAAGGTGCAGCGCTGGTTATCGGTCGCCGCCGGGCCGATTGCCTTTGGCCCGGCAAGAGCAAGGCTGATCACCGTGTTTGGTGCGCCTTACAACGCTGAGGAGGTGATCGCTTACGCCCACACCGTGCTCAAAGTGATCGATCAGGAACTGGCCGCCAGCCCATACCTTGTCGGCAACGAGCCGACCATCGCCGACGTCGCGGCCTACAGCTACATCGCCCATGCGCCGGAAGGCAATGTGTCGCTGGACGACTACGCCAACATCCGCGCCTGGCTGGCGCGCGTCGAAGCCTTGCCAGGGTTTGTCGGCATGCCGCGCACCGTCGCCGGCCTGCAAAAAACAGCCTGATGCTCACGGCCCGATTCAGTCGGGCCGTTCTTGTTGCGCGATAAGCGCAGGGGAGAAGCCGTTATGGACCGTTCACCTTGGCACGCTGGCGAGAAACAGTTGCAGGCTCACGTAGGTGTAGCCGAGCGAATGGACACATTAGGTCGTAGGGTGATTCGCGGCGAGATGCCCGATCAGCACCGCCAGTTCTATCAGCAACTGCCGTTCATGCTGTACGGCGCGGTGGATGCTGACGGCAACCCTTGGGCCAGTGTTCTTGAAGGGCCGCCGGGTTTTGCTCATTCTCCAGCGCCTGCGCTGTTACAGTTCGACAGTCTGCCCGGCAGCGACGACCCAGCGCAATTGCAAGACGGCGCGGCGATCGGCCTGCTCGGTATCGAGTTGCACACCCGGCGTCGCAACCGTATGAATGGCCGGGTCGGTGCTGTGACTTCGAGCGGCTTCGGGGTGACGGTGGACCAATCGTTCGGCAATTGCCCGCAATACATTCAATTGCGCCAGTTTCGCTCGGTGCCCCTGGCGGACCCGTCGACCCGTGTCGCGCAGCATCTCAACGCGCTGGATGACGCGGCCCAAGCCATGATCGCTGGGGCCGATACCTTCTTTGTCGCCAGTTATGTGGACGTCGACGGCCAACGCTCGGTGGATGTTTCTCATCGCGGTGGTCAGGCCGGTTTCGTACAGGTGGAAGGTAATCGCCTGACCATCCCGGACTTCGCCGGCAACCTGTTCTTCAACACCTTGGGCAACCTGCTGATCAATCCTCGGGCCGGTTTGCTGTTCATCGATTTCAATACGGGCGATCTGCTGCACCTCAGCGGCCGCGCGGACGTCATCCTCGAAGGCCCACAGGTCGAGGCTTTTCAGGGGGCCGAGCGGCTCTGGACCTTTGAGGTAGAGCGCGTTGTGCGCCGGCCTGCGGCGCTGGCCTTGCGCTGGCGCTTTGACGGCGTGTCGCCCACCAGTTTGCTGACAGGCACCTGGGCGCAGGCAAATGCACGCCTGCAAGCCAAGGCCCTGGGCGATCACTGGCGGCCGTTGCGGGTGGCGCGCATCGAACAGGAAAGCCACAACATCCGTTCGATCTATCTGGAGCCCGCTGATGACGCCGGGTTGCCGGTGTTCCAGGCCGGGCAGCATTTGCCGCTGCGCTTCAATATTGCCGGCGATGTGCACATCCGCACGTACAGCCTGTCGAGCGCGCCGTCCGACGATTTTTTCCGCATCAGCGTGAAGCGTGAAGGCCTCGTGTCGTCGCACCTGCATGAGCAGATCCGGGTCGGTGATGTGCTGGAAGCCCGCGCGCCCCAAGGGCATTTCACCGTGGCGCCCCATGAGCGTCGGCCGCTGGTGCTGTTGGCGGCTGGCGTCGGCATCACGCCGCTGCTGTCGATGGTGCGCGAGGTGGTGTATCAAGGCCTGCGCACGCGGCGTATTCGTCCGACCTGGTTTTTCCAGAGTTCGCGGACCCTGGCCGATCAGCCGTTTCGTCCCGAGCTGGACCGCTTGCTAGATGGCCTCGGTGACGCGGTGCGCGTGCGGCGGTTGCTCAGTCAGCCTGAGGCGGAGGCTCGCGAGGGTGAAGATTTCGACCTGACCGGGCGGATTGACGGCGACTTGCTCAAGACGATGCTTGAGGCGGAGGACTACGACCAAGTGGACTTTGTCCTCTGCGGCCCGGGCAGTTTTACCCAGGGGCTGTACGACACGCTGCGGGAACTGGACATTCGCGATTCGAGGATTCATGCCGAAACCTTTGGCCCGTCGACACTGCGTCGAACGCCAGACCCGGATGCGGTGGTCATCGAACAACCACCGGCCGCCACGGTTTCAGTGCCCGTTGTGTTCGAGCGCTCGGCCAAAGAAGCGCGCTGGCAGCCGGATGGCGGCAGTTTGCTGGAGTTGGCGGAAAGCCGCGGATTGCGCCCGGAATTCAGTTGCCGTGGGGGTTCCTGCGGGACCTGCAAGACGCGTCTGATCAGTGGCGCGGTGAATTATCCACAGCCTCCGGCGGAAGTGCCCGATGCGGGAGAGGTGCTGATTTGTTGCGCGGTGCCGGCGCAGGGGTCGCAGCCGTTGGTGCTGGACTTGTGACCCTTCGGGCTAACACAGAAAACCCTCGTGGGAGCGAGCCTGCACGCGAGAGCGGTGTATCAGCCAGCTTCAATGTTGAATGTTAAACAGCCTTCGCGAGCAGGCTCGCTCCCACATTGGGCCGGGGTTGGCCTGAAAAATACTGCGAACGTCCTACAGACTTGAGTGTTCGGGAGGACGATTCCGACACGTTCTAGCGGTTGTCGTGTCGGAAGTCGGGGGGATAGGCTTTGGAGGTCGCTGCACATCAGCGATCGGGTCTGGAAAACCCGAAGATAATAGGCTTGTCCCCCGTGGCATACTGTGGCGCTTTTTTCTGGCTTCAGTTTGAGTTATGGCGGCTGTGCGTGGGAGACCTTCGGGTCTGCCGGGTTTTGACCTTTTATCTCGGTTTTTCCAGTCCGCGTACAGCTGCCACCTTTTCGTCTGGAAAACGAAACATGGCGGTTCAACTTCCATAGCTCAAAAGGTCTTTTGCCATGATTAAAGAAACACCAAATCCCCCGGAAACCGACGACGTTTCCCCTTACGAATCCATCGATTCCAAAAAGCTCAACGAAGCCGCCGAGCGGGCGCTGGATCACTACCTCAACCCCTCCGCCCTCAAATCCCCCGCGACCCGCAAGCCCAGCACGATGTTCATGATCGCGCCGGACATCAAAGACGAAGACCTGCTGGCCCACACCTGTGAATCCTTGGCCCAGGCCAATGTGATGGCGAGTGATTTTGCGGGGTACCTGGAAGGACCGCACCGGCACACAGCGATGGCGATTCAGCAGATCGTCATGCTCGCGGAGCTTGCGGTGAACCGGATGCTGGACAACGTGGCCGTAAACCCCGCGCCACATCGCTAAACCCCTGTAGGAGCGAGGCTTGCCCGCGAAGGCGGCGTGTCATTCAACATTGATGTCGACTGACACACCGCCTTCGCGGGCAAGCCTCGCTCCTACAGATTTCAGGCGTAGGACAGGGATTTCTCTTCCAGCAGTTCTTCGTACAACGCCGTCCACTTGCGGCCCATTTCATCGGCGGTGAATAACTGCCGATAACGCGCCTCGGCCTTCACGCCCATTGCTGCCGCACGCACCGGGTCTTCCCACAACGTGCGCATTGCTTCTCGGAACGCCTGTGGATTACTCGGCGGCACCACCAGCCCGGTTTCGTTGTGGATGTTGATGTAGCTGGTGCCGGTACCGATTTCGCTGGAGATCATCGGCTTGCCGTACATCGCGCCTTCGAGCAGCGAGATGCCGAACGCTTCCGAGCGTAGGTGCGACGGAAAGACGATGGCGTAGCTCAGTTGCAGTAACGCTGCTTTGTCTTCTTCCCCCAAACGCCCGAGGAAGTGAATGTTGCGCAAGCCCAAAGCCGCAGCCTGGGCGTGAAGCTCGGTTTCCAGAGGGCCGGCGCCGACAATCACCATCGGATAATCCAGGTCTTTCAAGGCGTCGAGCAGGATGTGCAAACCCTTGTAATAGCGCATCACGCCAACGAACAGGAAAAACTTATCCCCAAGTGTTTGCCGCCACTGGGCCATGCGATCGCTGTCGGGCTGTGGATAACCTGCCTTGTTCAAACCATACGGGATCACTCGGGTCTTGTGCTGAAACTGTTGCAGGACCTCGCTGGTGTGGAAGTAGTTGGGCGACGCGGCGACGATCCGGTCGGCATTGGCCAGGAAGCGGTTCATCAATGGCCGGTAAAACTTGAGCAGGTGCTTCTGGCGAATGATGTCCGAGTGGTACGTCACCACGCTCGGCTTGTTCAGGCTGCTGGTGAAGTGCACCAAGTCCATGAATGGCCACGGGAAGTGGTAATTGACCACGTCAGCCTCGGCCGCCAACTCGCGAAACTGTTTGAAGACGCTCCAGGAAAACCCCGTGGAAGCAAACTGAATGTCGAGTTTAGCCCGGTGGACTTCGTGTTGTCCGAGTTGCATCACGGGTGGGGTCGGATCGGCACTGAGTGTCAGCACCTGGCTTTCAACGCCGTGCTGGGCACCGCTTTCGCACAATTGAAAGATGACTTGCTCGATACCGCCGACCGAGTCAGGCAGGTACGTCTTGAAAAAATGGAGTACTCGCATTCAACCTCCCATTGCCTGGCGGTAGGCGCTGGCCGTAATGCTGGCGCAGCGTTCCCAGGTAAACAGCCGTGCCTGTTGCAATCCGGCTTCCCGACAAGCCTGCCAATACGCTTGATCGTCGATCAGACGGGTCATTGCATCACGCAGGCCTTCCGGTTCGTCAGGTTCAATGTAATTGCCCGCAGCCCCCGCAACCTCTGGCATGGCCGAACGTCGAGCGAGGATCACCGGCGTGCCGCTGGCCATGGCTTCAAGAACCGGTAGACCAAAACCTTCGTAGAGCGACGGAAAAACAAGTGCCCGGGCACCGGCCAACAATTGCGCGATCTGTTCGTCAGGCAAATACCCGAGCAGGCACACATCCCCGGTGGCCAGGGCTGCGCGCAATTCATCACTGAATTGTTCGCCTTGCCAACCGGCCATGCCGGCGATCAGCAGTGGAAAACCCTGGCGCACGGCTTCCGGTAACAGGGCATGGGCGCGCAGGGCCAGCGTGAGGTTCTTGCGCGGCTCGAGGGTGCCAACACACAGGAAGTATTCCCGCGCCTCGACGCCGTGAGTCTTGAGCACCGCGTTAATGGCTTCAGGCTCCCGTGGGTGGAAACGTGCGGCCACGCCCAGCGGTGCGACGACAAAACGCTCGGCCGGCAGTGCGAAATACGCCTGGGCTTCGTCGGCAATGTACTGCGAGTCGGTAAGAATCAGACTCGCTCGCTGCACGCCGTCGGCCAGGCGCCGCTCGATTTCCCGCAGGCGCGAGGGGGGTTGCGTGTCGGGGTAGTGCAGGTGCGTCAGGTCATGCAGGGTGATTACTGTCGGGCCGTCGAACGACAGCGGCCACAGGCTCGGTTCGTGATAGAGGTCGATGGTTTTCGAGCGCCCTTGATCGAAGCGTTTCTGCTCCAGCCAGCGCCGGGCTTGATAAGCCCCCGGAATTTGTCGCAGCAACGGCGTCAGTCGCGAATAGCCGGGCATGGCGGCTTCTGGCAAGTCCGAACTCCAGCCCCAACCGTGGAACAGTGCGAGTTCGACATCGGGCTCATCAGCAAGCGCGTTCGCCAGTTCGGCGACGTAATGGCCGATGCCGGTGCGCGGGGCTTGAAGGATCCGGGCGTTAAGGGCAATTCGCATGTTGCCTCTCTTGTACGACCGGCGCGTCTACCAGATTGCGCAGGGTGCGTTCAGCCAGTTGCGCACTGGCTTCACGCCAGCCGATCCACTGCCAGTCCGCCACGCTGCGAGCGGCCGGGAATTTCCCGGAGCGTTCGAAACCGGTGACCAGGTCCGCCAGGCTTTGCGGTTCGGCGAGGTCAAAGTACGCCATGAACTCGCCACCGATTTCGCGAAAGATCGGAATGTCGCTGCCCATGGCCGGCAAACCGCGCTGCATGGCTTCCACCAGTGGCAAGCCGAAGCCTTCAACCCACGACGGAAACACCAGCGCGCTAGCGTGGGAATAGGCGTGTTCGAGGCTGGTGTCGCTCAGGTCGTTGAACATGAACAGGCGTTGGTTCAGCTGTGGGTGGTTGCGCACGCGGGCGAGCAGGGCGTCGCACTTCCAGCCGATGCGCCCGGCGATGCACAGCCGGGCGTGCGAACCTGAGGCCCAGGCACGTTCGAACGCGTCGAGCAGGTAATCGTGGTTTTTACGCGGCTCGATGGTGCTGACCATCAAAAACACCGGCTCCGGTGTTTTGAATACGTGCGTCAGTCTCGGCTCGACGGCGGCGCAGGCTTCGCTCAGGTCCAGTTCGGAGCCGAGGTGAAAATAATCGAACCACAACGTATCGGCTTTGGCCGGACCCAGCCGACGCTGCAATTCCTCGCGTACCTGATCGCGCACCGTGGCGGAGATCGCCACGTAGCCGTCGGCGGTCTGGGTGATCCAGTTGAACCACTCGTTGAAAATCTGCACCAGCCGCGTGTCGTAGAACTGCGGGTGAGTCAGCGGGATGAGGTCGTAGATCACCGAAACGATGCCCACGCCTTCACGCTTGAGCTGTTCGGCAAACGGGAAGAAATCGCTGTGCCAGGAAGAATCCAGCAACACCAGTTGATCACCCGGCTGATGCTGCAATGGCGAGCACCGTTTGGGCAGTTGATATTGGTTGATGGCGTCGATAAGGCGCAAAGGAATGCTGAAGCAGGTGATCGCCGTGAGGCGGTAGGCCACGTGCAGCAGGCGCTTGACCACTCGCGAGTGACTGCGATTGTGCAAGCGTTGATGCAGTTGCCAGAAACGATGAGCCAGCCGCTCCAGTCGCCCACCGAATGTCATCAGCCCATCAAAAAACGGGATGTTCAACGCACCGAGTTTGAGCACCCGATAGAGTTTGCCCTTGAGCATCACCACTGGAATGCACTCAACACCGTCGACGCTTGCCGGCAATTGATTGATGACGTTACGCACCACCCGCTGGATGCCCGAATTGACTTTGGGGTGCAGGAACACGTGGGTGCATTCCACCAGAAGGCGCGTCATGGCGTGCGCTCCGAAATAATCGAGTCGGAGCGGGTAATGGTGGTTTGCGCCGCCAGCCACGAGCAGCCGACGAAGTCTTCATGCCGGTTGTTGATCACATGGAACACCAGCCCGTAATCGCGCCATTCGTAGTTGCGATCCAGATGCGAGTCCAGCCGCGACAAGCTCAGGGACACGGAATAGTTGCCCTTGCCCAGGCCCATGACGAAGGAAAAACGGTACGTGTAACGCTCCCCGGCGTGCAGATCGGTCAGGGCCTTGTCCTGGCGATGGGTGTTGATGCCATACATCATCTGACCCAGGCGGTCCTTGAGGATGAAACCGAGCACCAATCGCTCGATGTCCTGGCGGACTTCGACCTGGACTTCCAGCACCACGCTCTGACCGACCTCGGCGGCGTCGATGGAACGTTCATTCTCGTCCAGCATCCGCACACTGAGGATGGCCGCTTCACCGGTGCCGGAAACGGTCTGGACTTCGCCGCCGGCGAGCATTTCCTGACGGACCACCTGGCCTTCACGCTCGGCCATCAGGGCGTTGTAGTAATCCAGGACCGCTTCGGGTTTGCCGTACATGGCCATGCGGCCGTCTTTGAGCAGGATCGCCGAATCGCAAATCGACTGGATGGCCGAGCGATCATGGGAAACGATCAGCAGGGTGGTGCCGGCCTTGCGGAAGCTGCGGATGCGTTCGAAGCTCTTGTGCTGGAAGTAGGCGTCGCCCACGGAGAGGGCTTCGTCGACGATCAGGATGTCCGGACGCTGCGCGGTGGCCACGCTGAACGCCAGGCGCATCTGCATGCCGCTGGAATAGGTTCGCACCGGATGGTCAATGGCTTCGCCGATTTCCGCGAAACTTTCGATCTGTGGCATCAGCGCTTCGATGTCATCGACCTGCATGCCCAGCAATTGCCCGGCCATGATTGCATTCTGTCGGCCAGTAAAGTCCGGGTGAAAGCCCATGCCCAGTTCCAGCAGGGCCGCCACCCGGCCTTCGAGCTCGATCTTGCCGCACGTAGGTTGGGTGGTGCCGGTGATCATCTTCAGCAAGGTGCTTTTGCCTGCGCCGTTGACCCCGACGATGCCCACCGCTTCACCGGGGGCAATCTCGAATTCGACGTCTTGCAGCACCCAGTGCTGGTGGTGGCGCAGGGGCGAAAACGGAATCAGCCACTCGGCCAGTCGGCTCCAGCGGGTCGGGTATTGCTTGTAGGCCTTGCCCAGGCCGGTGACGCGAATATGCCCCATCAGAGTTCATCCACCATTTCACCGACGCGCTGGCGAAACAGACGCAGCCCGATCAGACAGAACACTAAGCCCGTGACAAAAATCGGCAGCAGCGAACTCCAGACCGGCCATTGCCCATAAAGAAACATGTTTTGATAGCTGACGATCAGGTTGGTCAGGGGGTTGAGTTGCAGCAGGCGCTGCACCCAGTCCGGCAGGATGCTCATCGGGTAGACAATGGGCGTCAGCCAGAACCAGAATTGCAGGCAGATGCCGAAGAGTTGCCCGACATCCCGGAAGAAGACATTCAGCACGCCGAGTATCATTCCCAGCCCGGCACAGAACATCATTTGCAACGCCATCAGCGGTATCAAGGCGAACAACGCCATACCCGGCCAACGCCCGGTGATCAGCAGAAAGCCCAGGAACAGGGCCATGATGATTGCGAAGTTGATGCCCGCGTTAAACAGCACAATCACCGGCAGGCAGATCCGTGGGAAGCTGATTTTCTTCAGCAGGTTGGCGTTTTCCAGAAACATGTTCTGGCTGCGCAGGGTGATTTCCGCAAAGAGTCCCCAGGCGAGCAGGCCGGCACAGAGGTAAACGCTGTAGGCCATGCTGTCATCCACGCCCGGCAGGCGCGCGCGCATGATGTGGGAAAAAATCACGGTGTAGACGATGATCATCGACAGGGGGTTAAGCACCGGCCACAGAGCACCAAACAGCGAATTGCGATAACGCGCCTGAAACTCACGCTGGACGCTACCGAAGATAAACCCTCGATAACTACGCAGCGTGCGGTATAGGGAAAGCAGCATTCAAACCGTCCTGCCGTATTGGTCTTCGAAGCGAACGATATCGTCCTCTCCCAGGTATTCGCCGCTTTGCACTTCGATGATCACCAGGTCGATCACGCCCGGGTTTTCCAGGCGATGCTTGTGACCGGCGGCAATGAAGGTTGATTCGTTCTTGGCCACCAGATGGGTGCCGGCGCCGTTGTTGGTGACCTTGGCCATGCCTTCGACGACCACCCAGTGTTCGTTGCGGTGGTGGTGCATTTGCAGCGACAGCTTGGCGCCTGGTTTGACCACGATGCGCTTGATCTTGAAGCGCGGGCCTTCCTCGAGCACGGTGTAGGTGCCCCAAGGCCGGCTGACCGTGCGGTGCAGGCGATAGGCCTCGTGCTTTTTGTCCTTGAGCTGCTTGGCCACCCGGCGCACATCCTGCGCGCGATCGGCGTGGGCCACCAACACCGCGTCGGCGGTGTCGATGATGATCAAGTTATCCACACCCACCGCGGCTACCAGCCGGTCTTCGCTCTGGACGAAGTTGTTGTGGCTGTCGACGAACACCGCGTCACCGCTGGCGCGGTTGTTTTGCGCATCCGCCGGCACCAGCGCGGCCACCGCGCCCCAGGAGCCGATGTCGCTCCAGTCAAAACCGGCGGGCACCACCACCACTTTGTCAGAGCGTTCCATCAAGGCGTAGTCGATGGAAATGTCAGTGATCTCGGCAAACAACGCCGGGGATAATTCCTGCTGCAGGCACCCGGCCGTTTCCACGGGGGCGCTTTGCGCCATGCAGGTTTGCGTCTGTTCCAGCAGCTCGGGGGCATGGATCTGCAATTCGGCCAGCACGGTCGTCACTGAGAAACAGAACATCCCCGAGTTCCACAGGAACTTGCCGCTTTCCAGGTAATGGGTGGCGGTTTGCAGATCCGGTTTTTCGACGAAACGCTGCACTTTGGCGGCGCCTTTTTCGTCCAGTGCCGCGCCGGTCTCGATGTAGCCGAAACCGGTCTCCGGGGCCGTCGGCACCACGCCGAACGTCACCAGGAAACCGTCCTTGGCCAGTGCCACGGCGTGTTCGACCGCAGACTTCAAGGCGTTTTCGTTGAGGATCAAATGGTCGGCGGGCATCACCACCATGATCGCGTCATCGCCGTGCAGGGCTTGCAGTGACAGGGCGGCGGCGGCGATGGCCGGGGCCGTGTTGCGGCCTGTCGGCTCCAGCAGAAAGTGCCCGCGATGGCGACTGAGCTGCGCCTCCTGATAGTGATCCTTGCTCTGGAAGTAGTAGTCGCGGTTGGTCACTGTGACGATATCGCCCCAGCCATCAAGCAGACCGGCCGCTCGCCGATAGGTTTTGCCCAGCAGCGACTGACCGTCGGGCAGGGTCATGAACGGCTTGGGATGGCCCTCGCGGGACACCGGCCACAAGCGAGTACCGGCACCGCCGGAGAGAATCACAGGAATCAGCATGGCCTACTCCTTGGCGACGCGTTTCATGTCCGCATCCATCATCATGCGGATCAAGGTATCCAGGTCTGTTTTTGGCTTCCAGCCCAATACGCGCTGAGCTTTGGCCGGGTTGCCGAGCAGCACTTCGACCTCGGCCGGGCGGAAGAACGCCGGGTCGATCTTCACGAAGTCGCGGTAGTTCAGGCCCACGTGATCGAAGGCGATGCGGCACATCTCGCGCACGGTGGTGGTCACGCCGGTAGCGACCACAAAATCGTCAGGCTTGTCCTGTTGCAGCATCAGCCACATGGCTTCGACGTAATCACCGGCAAACCCCCAGTCGCGTTTGGCGTCGATGTTGCCCAGCAGCAGTTCCTGCTGTTTGCCCTGTTTGATGCGGGCGGCGGCGTCGGTCACTTTGCGGGTCACGAACTCGATGCCGCGCAGGGGCGATTCATGGTTGAACAGGATCCCGCTGCTGGCGTGCAGGTTGAAACTTTCGCGATAGTTCACGGTGATCCAGTGACCATACAGCTTGGCCACGCCGTAAGGGCTGCGCGGGTAGAACGGCGTGTTCTCGTCCTGCTGCTCGGCCTGGATCAGGCCAAACATTTCGCTGGTAGACGCCTGGTAAAAACGCGTGTGCGGACTGAACTGGCGGATCGCTTCGAGCAGGTGAGTCACGCCCAGCCCGTCAACGATGCCGGTGGTGACCGGTTGATCCCAGGAGGCCGCGACAAAGCTTTGCGCCGCCAGGTTGTAGATTTCGTCCGGAGCGGATTTGATCACCGCGCGCTGCACCGAGCAGGCATCGGCCATGTCACCGTCCAGGTAAACGATGTCCCCCTCGACTCCCATTTCACGCAAACGCCAGCGTGCATCGCTGCTGCGACGCGCCACCAGACCGTGGACCTTGTAGCCCTTGTCGAGCAGCAATTTGGCCAGATACGCGCCGTCCTGACCGGTGATCCCCGTGATCAATGCACTTTTTGTCATTCTTCTTTTACTCGCTTCTCCCAGTCGGACAGGATCGCCCGCAGGGATTGTTGTGTTGTGATTTCAGGCGTCCATCCTGTGGTCTGGGCAAGCTTGGCAGAGCTGCCACAAACGCGACGCTGATCCGCGCGGCGAAAACGCGCAGGATCCTGAATCAATTGCATGTCGACCTGGGCGAGGTCCCCCAGTTGTTCGATCAGGCTGCGGATGCTCTGCTCGCGCCCCGAGCAAATGTTGTAGACCTGTCCCGGCGTACCTTTTTCCAGCAGCGCCAGATAGGCGGACACCACATCGCCCACGTCCAGGAAGTCGCGTGTGACGTCAATGTCCCCGACTTCCAGTTGCGGGGCTTGCAGGCCTTGTTTGATACGGTTGATCTGGCGGGCGGCGCTGGCGATGACGAAGCTGTCTTTCTGGCCGGTGCCGATATGGTTGAACGGGCGGGCGACCACGACCGGCCAGCCTTCGCTCAGGCCCCATTGCAGGCTGAGGAACTCGGCCGACAGTTTGCTGACGGCATAGGGATTGCGCGGGCAGGGTGGCTGGTGTTCGGTAATGGGCAGGTCTGACTCGGTCACTTGCCCGTAGACGTCGCCGGAGCTGACGTACAGGAAGGTCCCGTTGAAGCCACGGGCCTTGAGTGCCTGAAGCAGGTTCAAGGTGCCGAGCAGGTTGATTGTCAGCGTGCGTGCCGGATCGCGGAAGGCTTCGGGAACGAAGGTCTGGCCGGCCAGGTGAATGACCGCGTCGGGCATGTCCGGCCAGAGGCCGTCGAGGGAGCCTGGCTCGCCGAGATCGTAGCGGGCGGCGACAGGCAGAAGCTCCCATTCCGAGGCATCAGCCTTCAGGCGGGTTTGGATGTGTTGTCCTACGAATCCACTGAGACCCGTAACGAACAGACGCTTTTTCAAACAGCGGCCCCTTGGTCGTGCATTTCGTCCATTCCCCACAGGCTTTATGGAGATGTCTGACAGACCGGGTGGATTCCTTGGTCGAAAGACAGGCGAAACGTTTGTTGTAGTTGTTTGGTAGCCAATCTGTGCCAATTGCGCGGCAATTTCAACAGGTCCCACCGTGACCGGTCAGTTCTCGTCAGCGAAGCCCGATTTATTCTCGCCGGGCGGTTCACGAATCCTCAGCGGATGTGTTTAGAATGCCCCTCGTCACGATTACCCAGGGTTCGGCCGGGTGGTATTCACACCCCGCGAAGCTGACCATTAAAACAAGAACGTAGACGGGCAAGAAGGCGCTGGACGACGACTGGCAAACGCCGGGTCGATCCGTGGTTTTGCCGTCATAGAGTGGGGCTGCCGGGATGGCGGTTTCATCGTGGGATGCCATGAACTTCATTCTTTACTCGGACGTCAACGACAGCTCCATCAGTCAGAGCCTCGGTCGTCCCGAATACAGTTATTACTTCGTGCTCAAGGCTTATCGCCCGGTGCTCGAAAGCCTCGGGCGGGTGCATGTGGTGTCCTCCACCGCCGAGGTCGATCCTCTCTATCGACAATTGCTGGCCACCGGCGAAGACAGCCTGTTCCTGTCGTTCACCCCGCCGCAGAAAACCCCGAACGATCTTGAATGCCCGACGATCTGCGTGGTGGCCTGGGAGTTCGACTCCATTCCCGATGAGCAATGGGATAACGACCCACGTCAGGACTGGACGCAGATGCTGGCACGCCAGGGCCGGGTCATCACGCTTTCCAGCCACACGGCCCGGGCGATTCGGCGGGCCATGGGCGAAGATTTCCCCGTGCTGGTGTTGCCCACGCCCTTGTGGGAGAACTTCGCGGCCATTCGCAGCCACCACGCCAGCGCGCCGGTGAATGCCGGTTCGACGCTGGAGATCAAAGGCTGCATCTTCGATACGCGCACGCTTGGGCTGTCTGCCGACGCGCTGATTCCCGTACCGCCGAGCGCCGAGGAACTGGCGGCACTGGAGGCATTGAAGCCGCCGCCGTTGACGCTAAAACGTCGCTTCGTCATCGCTCGCCATTACCTGCACATGTGGCGTCGGGACATGGGCAAAACGCTGCCCGTCCCGGTGCATCGCACGCACTTTCTGAGCCAGTGGTATTGGGAAGGCATCCGCGATCTTCTTTCCGATACCGCTCATGCACGGCTCGCCGAGTATCTGCCGGCTATCGCTGGCCCGCAGACGATGGCCGTGCCGGAGCCTGCACCGCGGGATTGGCCGGACACCACTTCCCGGGTTGAAACCCAGGTGGATGGCGTGGTGTACGTCACGGTGTTCAACCCCCGTGACGGTCGCAAGAACTGGCATCAATTGATCACCGCATTCTGCTGGGCCTTTCGCGAAACGGATGATGCCACGCTGGTGCTGAAGATTACCCAGAGCGACCTGTCGTCCTACTACGACGAGCTGATGACCTTGCTCGCGCAACTCTCGCCGTTCGCCTGTCGGGTGGTGGTGATGCACGGTTACCTGGATGATCCGCAATACGCCCGGTTGTACGAAGCCGCCAGTTATTACGTCAACGCGTCGCGCTGCGAGGGGTTGTGCCTGCCGCTGATGGAGTTCATGGCCAGCGGTAAGCCGGTGATCGCCCCGGACCACACCGCCATGGAGGATTACATCGATGAGCGTGTGGCGTTTGTGGTCAAGTCCAGCGAAGAGCTGACCATCTGGCCACAAGACACCCGGATCATTTACCGGACCCTGCGTTATCGCCCGGACTGGGGCTCGCTGAAAACCGCCTACGAAAACAGCTACCGGACGGCCAAGGAGCAACCGCTGGAGTACCGGCGCATGTCGGGCGATGCGGTCGAGCGCATGCACGACTACTGCGCCTTCGCCCCGGTGCAGAAGCGCCTGGCGGATTTTTTCGGGCTGACGCCGCAGGCTTTGCCGGCAGCGGCCGTGACGGATAACGCCTCATGCTGATCATCATTCATTCGGAAACCAACCAGCACACCATCGCCCAGAACCTTGGCCGTTCGGAGTACAGCTATTACTTCGTGCTCAAGGAATACCGGCCGGTGCTGGAACGTCTGGGGCGCGTGGTGGAAGTCAGAGACCCGCAGACCGAAGTCGATGCCTTGTACCGCGACGCGCTGTCCCGAGGTGAAGACTGCGTGTTCCTGTCGTTCTCGCCGCCGCATTGCACGCCGGTGCACTTCGCCTGTCCGACCTTGCCGGTGTTTGCGTGGGAATTCAGCACCATTCCCAACGAACCCTTCGCGGGTGAGCCGCGCAATGATTGGCGCACGGTATTGCGCGCTTCAGGCGCGGCGATTACCCATTCCAGCTACACGGTAAACGCCGTGCGCGAGGCGATGGGCGCCGACTATTCGATCGTCGCGGTGCCGGCGCCGGTGTGGGATCGATTCTCGGCACGCGGCGCCCAGTTGCAACGTCAGCCACTGGCGAGTCAGGTGCGCCTGAAGATCAAAGGCCTGGTGGCCGACAGCCGCACCCTGGACTTGCGAGCCTTTGGGCCGGCGTCGTTACGCGAAGGCGAAGGTATCGATTTCGAAGCACCGCCCCGTGAACACGAACTGGTGCTCGACGGCGTGATCTACACCTCGGTGTTCAACCCGGGTGATGGGCGCAAGAATTGGGAAGACATGCTCAGTGCCTTCTGCGTGACGTTCCGCGAGGTGGATGACGCGACGCTGGTGCTCAAACTGACCCACCACGATGCCGAAGAAGCGCTGACCGACATCCTTCACCATTTGTACAAAAACCAGTCCTATCGCTGCCGCATCGTGCTGATCTACGGCTACCTCGCGGATTCGGACTACGAGCACCTGGTGCAGGCAACCCGCTTTGTGGTCAACACCTCTTACGGCGAAGGCCAGTGCCTGCCGCTGATGGAGTTCATGTCCTGCGGTATACCGGCGGTCGCGCCACGCACCACGGCGATGATCGATTACCTGGATGCCGATAATGCGTTTCTGATCGACTCCACCGACGAGCTGACGGCCTGGCCCCACGACCCGCGCAGGGCGTTCCGAACCCTGCGTTACGTGACGAACTGGGAATCGTTGTGCCGCGCTTATCGGGCCAGCTATGACGTCGCCAAAAACGACGCGGAGCGTTACGCGCAGATGTCCGCGCATTCGGTGGCCAGCCTCGAAAAATTCTGCAGCCAGGCCACCGCCGAGCAACGACTGAAAGCCTTCTTCGCGCAGCTCCTTGAAACCCGCGTCGCTCCGGATACCCGCGAAGCATGATCCGCGCAGTGTTGAATGGGGTGGAAAACAGGGCAACGTCCAGGAGGACGGCATGAATAACGACAGACGGATCATGGACATCGAGTTGTTGCGCGGCATTGCGGTGCTCGGTGTGTTGTTTCATCACCTGCAAGACAGCCTGTTTGCGGCCCCGGTGCCGCTGTTGCAAGCCATCACCGCGTGGGGTCAGCCGTGGTGGGGCGTGGATCTGTTTTTCGCCATCTCCGGGTTTGTCATCGCGCGCAGCCTGATCCCGGCGTTGCAGGGTTGCAGTACCCGTCAGGAGTACTGGCAGCAGACGCGTAACTTCTGGCTGCGCCGGGCCTTTCGATTGCTGCCGTCGGCGTGGTTGTGGCTGGCGCTGATGTTGCTGGGCTGCATTTTTCTCAATCGCTCCGGAGCGTTCGGCACGCTGCACGCCAACCTTCAGGCGACCCTGGCCGGGGTCGCGCAGTACGCGAACTTCCGCTTCGCCGACAGCTTCTATAACTATGAGTACGGCACCAGTTTCGTGTACTGGAGCCTGTCGCTGGAGGAGCAGTTCTACCTGTTGTTTCCGCTGCTGATTCTGATCTGTCGCAAGCACCTGGTCTGGGCCTTGCTGGCGCTGGTCGCGGTGCAGTTGTTCACGTTGCGCACACCGATCTTGATGGTGGTTCGCACCGATGCGCTGGCACTCGGCATCCTGTTGGCGATGTGGAGCGCGCAACCCTCGTATCTGCGCTGGGAGCCGACGTTCCTGCGCCGTCCATGGGCCGGGGTGACAGCATTGGTCGCGCTGTCGCTGGTGCTCAGTTTCATGGCGACGGATCGCTTCACGTTCACTCATTACCGCATCGGCACGATCGCGTTGTTGTGCGCGGTGCTGGTCTGGATCGCTTCCTACAATCGCGACTACCTGCTGCCACGGGGCGTGTTGAAGAACCTGATGACGTGGGTCGGCAGTCGCTCCTACGGGATCTATCTGATCCACATACCGGCTTATTTGCTGGTGCGCGAATTCACGTTCCGCTTGCAGGGCGCCGGTCTGCCCAATCCCGGCGGCCATCCGATCCTGACACTGATGATTGCTGGCGGTTTGATCGCTTTGTTGAGCGAACTCAACTACCGCTTCATCGAAATGCCCATGCGTAACCGCGGTGCCTCGCTGGTCAAACGCCTGGGCACGTCCCGAACAGCCGCCCAAACCTCTGGAGCTACCTCATGCTGAGCCTTTTGAAGAAACTCACGGCGGGTACGCCCGTTCCCGTGGCGCCTGTGGCGGACACGGTCGAGAAGGTCGATCCGTACATGCTCGGCCTGCACGACGCGATGCTCAGCGGCTGGTTCAATCAGCAAACCGGCGAGCTGTTCACCGGGTTCCCGGTGACCGCCGAAGACACGCTACTGGACGTCGGCTGCGGTGACGGCGGTAACGTGCATTTCTGCGGCATGCGCGGGGCGAAGATCATCATCGCCGACATCGACGCGGCCAAGGTCGAAGCCACCCGACAGCGCCTGAGCGACACACCGGCGCGTGACATCGAATGCCACGTCACCGACTGCAACCCGCTGCCGATTGCCGATGCGACGGCCACTCGCGTGGTGTCCACCGAAGTCATCGAACACGTGGACGATCCGGCGCAGTTCCTTGCTGAACTGGTGCGTGTCGGCAAACCGGGCGCGTTGTATTTGCTCAGCGTCCCGCACCCAAGCTCCGAAGACCTGCAAAAAGACATCGCCGCGCCCGAGTATTTTCAGAAGCCCAACCACATTCGCATCATCAGCGAAGAGCAGTTCAAGGCGATGGTCAGCGACGCTGGCCTGGAAGTGCTCAGCCACAGCCAGTACGGGTTTTACTGGTCGATGTGGATGCTGTTGTTCTGGGAAGCCAAGGTCGATTTCAGCAATCCTGACCACCCGTTGCTCAACCACTGGGCCGACACCTGGCAGGCCATTCTGGCGTCGCCCCGTGGCGCGCAGATCAAACAGGCGCTGGACGCGGTCGTGGCGAAAAGTCAGGTGATCATTGCCCGCAAGCCCTTGGTGTAGCCACTCTCTGTAGCCGCTGCCTTGTGGTGAGAGGATAAATCCCCTCATCACAAAGGCTCGCTCCCACAGGTTTTGTGTACCCTGTAGCCCTGTGTTTCCAGGATCAGGGATTTCATGTTGTTAGTTCGTCTTTCTGTCCTGCTTGTTGCTCTGGCACTGCTCAACGGTTGCGAGCAAACAGACGCGCCGCCGCTCGATCAGCAACTCTACGTCTGGCAACGGCAATGGACGTCAGCCCATGACGCCGCCCTGCAAGACAGTCGCGCGGACTTTTCGACCTTGCGGGTGCTGGCCTTGCAGGCGTTTCCTCAGGCGGGCTGGAGCCGGGCGCGAGTCGATCCGGCGCTGCTCAAGCGCGATGGCCGACCGCTGATTGCGGTGATTCGCCTCGACGGCCAGCTCAAGTCGCTGGATCAGGACGACGTCACGACGCACATCCAGCAAGTGCTCAGCGAGTGGCAAGGGCAGGGGCTGACGCTCTCTGGCGTGGAAATCGACCACGACGCCGGTAGCGCCCGGCTACCGGCTTACCGCGAATTTCTTACTCACCTGCGCACGGCTTTACCCACCGCTTTGCCGTTAAGCATCACCGCATTGCCTGCCTGGCTCGACAGCCCTGAATTGCCGGCACTCTTGGCGACCGTCGACAGCAGCGTGTTGCAGGTGCATGCGGTGAGTGATCCGCGTCGTGGTCTGTTTGATCCGGAACAAGCCAGGAAATGGGTAAACGCCTGGAGCCTCATCACCTCAAAACCCTTTTACCTGGCGCTGCCCGCCTATGGCGTGGCCCTGTTGCCGGGCGCCAGCGGTGCGCCGGTCGTGGAAAGCGAAGTGCCTGTCGGGCGAGCCGGCCAACGCCGGGAATTGCTGGCGGATCCCTTGCAACTGAGCGCACTCGCCGCCGAGTTGCGCGCCGATCCACCGGCGCATCTGACCGGTCTGATCTGGTTTCGTCTGCCGCTGGCGGGTGATCGTCGGGCCTGGAGCCTGAACACGCTGAGGGCCGTTGCTCGCGGAGATTCGCTCAATAGTCGGTTAAGTTTGAAACTCATCGCGCAAGACGACCTCTATGACATCAGCGTCAGCAATCAAGGCAACCTCGACAACGCCTGGCCCGAACGCGTCACGCTGGCGGTTCGCGGCTGCGACGGTGCCGATGCGCTGGCCGGTTACGCATTGCAACAAAGCCCGGATCTGCTTACCTTCACCCGCCTGCGCGACGGCCGGATACCGGCCGGCGAGCAGCGCGCCATCGGTTGGGCTCGCTGCGCACACATTGATCAAGGAGGTTCGAATGTTCACCCGTAACTGGCCCCGCCATGTGCTTTGCCTGAGCCTCAGCCTGCCGCTGGGTTCGGCGTTGGCCTGCGGGCCGGACTTCCCGATGCGCTTGCTGGACAACCGCGCCCAGTCGCTGGCGGAGCTGCCGGAAGGCAACTTCCAGTTCGAGATCAATCGCCTGGGGCATGTGATCGCAGGGCTCAAGAACGTCGAGTCGTCCCCTTACGGCCTGGAGGCAACCGACTACGCCGAGCAGCGGGACAAGGCCGAACAGGCCGGGTTGACGGCGGAGCAGCAAGCCCTGGTCAAACAGTTGCGCGCGCTGACCGATGCCCGTCAAGTCGAGACCCAGGGCGCGAGCCTGCCGGCCGAGCTTCGTTTCTATCTGGCGGGTGCGGTGGCGTTTAACGCCGGTGATCATGCGCTGGCCGCCGAGTACTTCCAGAAAGTGCTGGCGCTGCCGGCGGATCAACGCGCCTTGCGCAGCACCTGGGCCGCTTATTCATTGGGCCGGACGCTGTTTGCCCAGAGCGCCGAAGCAGACGCAGCGCCTGACCTGTTGGCACAGTCGCGCAAAGCCTTCGAGCAGGCCCGTCAGCTGAGCATCGACGGCTTCAGCGACCCGCTGGAACTCGGTGTCGCCAGCCTCGGCGAGGAGGCCCGCGTGGCGCGCACCGCTGGCGACTGGAACAGCGCCATCAATCTGTACGCCACGCAAAATCGCCACGGTTCGGCGGTGGGTTACACCTCGCTGAAGCTGTTGATGGCGGATTTGCTGGCGATGCCTGAAGATCAGTTGACCGAGTTGCTCAAGGGCAAACCGGTGCAACAACTGGTGACGGCGTCGCTGATCAGTCGCCTGGGCTGGTCATTCGGTGATCAACCGCCGAATGAACTGAAGCTGATCAAACTCCTGCAAAGCAGCACCCGGGGCAGTCTGGACAACGCGGACCGACTGGCGGCGATGAATTATCAACAGGGCGATTACACCAGCGCCAAAGCGTTCCTTGAGCATGCCGGGGACGGCGGTCTGGCGTGGTGGCTGCGGGCGAAACTGGCGTTGCGTGAGGGTGACAAAAGCGCAGCGGCTGCGGCGTATGCCAAGGCGGCCCAGGCCTTCCCGCAGAACGAATCGTGGGGCGAGCGACGCACGCCTGACTATGATTTCGAAAGCCTGCAACCCAAGTGCCGGGTCGAGGGTGAAAGCGCGATCCTGGCGCTGCAACGCGGGGATTACCTGCAAGCGTTCGATCAGCTTTATCGCAGCCAAAGTATCTATTGGTTCGATGCCGCGACCGTTGCCGAGCGCGTGCTGACCGTCGATGAGCTCAAGCATTACGTTGACACCCAGGTGCCGGCGCCGCCAGCGCTCAGCCAGCAGGATCGCGACAACTACGTGCCGTTGCCGGTGGCGGCGCAACTGCGCAATCTGCTCGGGCGTCGATTACTGCGTGAAGAGCGCTACGACGAGGCGCTGGTGTATTTCGACAACCCCGATCTACAGAAAAAGGCCCGGTTGTATGCGCAACAGCGTCAGCTCGCTGATTCAGCGTGGTGGCCGACCAAGCGTGCGTCTGCTCTGTTCAACGCAGCCTGGACGGCACGCGAGTGGGGCATGGACATTCTGGGTTATGAAATGGCCCCGGACTACGCCACGTTTGGCGGCAATTACAGCCTGGAGACGACTGAACTGAAGGTCGGCCCCTTGGTGGCCGAAAGTGAAGTCCAGCGCCAGCAAGCCAGTGCCGCGAAGCCCGACGAGCGCTACCACTATCGATTCGTCGCCACGGCCTTGGCCAACCGCGCCGCCGATAACCTGCCTCACACCAGCCAGGCTTTTGCTGCTGTGTTGTGTTCGGCGGCAGGGTGGAACAGCAGCCTTCAAGACCAAAGTGCGCTGTACCAGCGTTATGTCAAAGAAGGGCCCTACGTGGATTGGGCGGTGGATTTCGGCCACCAGTGCCCGTATCCCGACTTCGAGAATGCCAGCAAACGATATGTAACCCAGGCGACTGACGCCGCCCGTTCGGCGCTGCGGCCGTACAAGTGGCCATTGCAGATCGGTGGTGTTATCGCGGTGACGGCCGCGGCGCTGGTATTGATCAACCGGCGCCGCCGTAAAGCGCAGTAAGGCTCATGCCTGTTGAACAAAGGTCAGCCGCACCGCGAAGCCGATCAACAGGCTGCCGAACACCCATTGTTGCAGGCGCTGGGCCGAGGGGCTGCGTTGCAGCCAGCGGCCCAGCGCGGCGCCGGTCAAGGCATAGGCGCTGTCGAACAGCAAACCGACGCCGACCAGCAGCATGCCCAATACCGCAAATTGCGCGAGCACCGGTCCGGCGTGAGGGTTGATGAACTGGGGCAATAACACTGAGCAGAACAGCAACGCCTTGGGGTTGAGCAGGTTGGTCAGCAAGCCGCGCTGGATGGAGGCCCGCCAGCATGGTTTTTCGCCGGTTGCGTCTGCGCCATTCAGGTTCGGCAACATCGTGGTTCGCAGGCACTGAATGCCGATCCACAACAGGTAGGCGGCTCCCGCCAGGCGCACCACGTCGAAGGTCCACGGCGCAGCCTTGAACAGCGCCGCCAGCCCCAGCGCGGCCAGCGCCACATGACATCCACGAGCAATGCCCAGACCCACCGCCGTTGCCAACGCCGCGCCTTTGCCCTGACGGGCGCCGGTTTGCAGCAGCAGAATCATGTCCGGGCCGGGCAACAGATACACCACTGCCAGCGCCATGAAAAACAGCCAGAGTCCTTCCACGTTGCACCCCATTCGTTGTTGATTCGGTAGCGCCAGTCTAGGGTTGAAGGGTGGGGCAGGTGCTTGCGAAGTCAGCTTCTAAATGCTGGGTAATTGGCATAACCTGCCACTTTGTGACGATAAAACCATCAGGATCTGCCAAGCCATGAAGCTGGATGCCTACGACCGCAAGATTCTCGCCGCCCTGCAACGGGACGGGCGCCTGAGCAATGTGCAATTGGCCGACGAGATCGGTTTGTCCGCTTCCCCCTGTTTGCGTCGGGTGCGGATGCTGGAGGAGGCCGGCGTGATTCGTGGCTATCAGGCCAACCTTGATCGTGACGAAGTGGGGCTTGGGCTGACGGTGTTTGTCGGGGTCAAGGTTGAGCGCCACAACGATGAGCAGGCCGAAGCCTTTCGCCTGGCCGTCACCGCACTGCCGGAGGTGATTTCGGCATTCCTGGTTTCAGGGGAATCGGATTTTCTGCTGCAAGTGGTGGTGCCGGATCTACGCGGGTATGACCGCTTTCTCACCGAGCGCCTGCTGAAATTGCCGGGTGTAAGTGATATCCGCAGCAACTTTGCGATTCACACGGTGAAGACGCCGGGGGCGTTGCCGTTGGGGCATTTGCCGCTTTAGACCGAGCAGGATCGATCCCACGCGGACGGTTCGACGTCTCGACGTGGGAACGATCATCTGGCAGGCGGGCTCACATCTGCGTCGCCATCCCCTCCACATTCATCGCCGCCTGACGCAACGCCTCGGACCGCGTCGGATGCGGATGGCACGTCAACGCGATGTCCTCCGCCGAAGCGCTGAACTCCATCGCCACGCAATACTCACCAATCATTTCGCTGACGCTCGGTCCGACCAGGTGCACGCCGAGAATCTCGTCGGTGCGCTCATCGGCCAGCACTTTGGCGAAGCCTTCGGTTTCGTGGTTGATCTTCGCCCGGCTGTTGGCGGTGAAGGGGAATTTGCCGACTTTGTACGCGCGACCTTCTGCCTTGAGCTGCTCTTCAGTCTTGCCGACGCTGGCCAGTTCAGGCTTGGTGTAAATGACATTGGGGATCAAGTCATAGTTGACCTCGCCCGCCTTGCCGACGATTTGCTCGATGCACACCATGCCTTCATCTTCGGCCTTGTGGGCGAGCATCGGCCCGGACGTGACATCGCCGATCACCCACACGCCCGCAGCGTCGGTGCGATGGCCCTTGTTCGCGAGCATGCCGCGCTTGTCGGTGGTGAGGCCGACGTTTTCCAGGCCCAAACCCTCGGTGTAAGGCCTACGGCCGATGGACACCAGCACGTAATCGGCCTCAATCGTCTCGGCAGTGCCGCCCGCCGCCGGCTCCACGCTGAGCTGAACGCCGTTTGCGGACGGGGTGGCGCTGGTCACTTTTGAGCTCAACTTGAAGCTGATGCCCTGTTTGCTCAGCGAGCGCTGCAGGGTTTTGCCCGCCTCAGCATCCACACCGGGGCAGATCCGGTCGAGAAATTCGATCACGGTCACCTGGGCGCCCAGGCGGCGCCACACTGAGCCCAGTTCCAGGCCGATCACGCCGGCGCCGATCACTACCAAGTGCTTCGGCACTTCGGCCAGCGACAGCGCGCCAGTGGAATCGAGGATGTGTTTGTTATCGATCTGGACGCCGGGCAGGGGAGTGGGCTCGGAGCCGGTGGCGATGACGATGTCCTTGGCACTCAGCTCGGTCTTGCCGCCCTGGCTGTCGGTCACCGTCACTTTGCCCGGCCCGTCGATGTGGCCCCAACCTTTGATCCAATCGACTTTGTTTTTGCGAAACAGAAATTCGATGCCCTTGGTCAACCCGGTCACGCTTTCATCTTTCTGCTTCATCATCTGGGCGAGGTTGAGAGTGGGTTTGACCTCGATCCCCAGGTTGGCGAATTCCGTTCCCATGGCGGCGTCGTAGAGTTCCGAGGCATGCAGGAGTGCCTTGGAGGGCATGCAGCCGACATTCAGGCAGGTTCCGCCGAGGGTCGCCCGACCTTCCACGCACGCTACTTTCAGGCCCAGTTGGCCCGCGCGGATCGCTGCGTTGTAACCGCCGGGGCCACCGCCCAGTATCACGACGTCATAAGTGCTCATGGATGTACTCCTGGACTGAAAGGGAAATGGGCTGGGTAAACGTAGTCTTTGATTAAAATTATGAGCGTAATATGTGCGTTTACGGCTATTTCGGTCAAGGCTTCAGCGTAGCGACAGGTTGGGCATCTTTAGATAGAGCGATTTAGTACAAAAATTTCACCACTTTCGTTATATCGTAACGAATTGCGATGTGGCCAATGATAAGCACTGGGGTGGTATGCAAGTCGATCTCGAAGTCGATGGAACGCAGGTAGCCGGGCTGCCGCGCTTTCAGCAGGCGGTTTTTCAAGGGCGGCGATTGCGTCAGTTCGCCATCGGCCTGAGTGCCTTGGCGGCGGTCGGGTTGGTGTTGGCGTTTTTTGTCGGGCTGTTTGCGCCGTTGTCGCTGTGGGCCCCGTTGCTGGTGAATCAGAGCGCCGGTTTGCTGGTGCTGATTGCCGGCCTGCAATCGGCATGGTGGGTGACTCAGTGGCGCGGGCAAGCGATGAATCCGCCGCTGCCAGAAGTTGTTTCGGATGAAACCGTTGCCCCCGATGGCTGGTATGAGCGACTGCTGGAGCGGCTCGGTCAGCGCTGGGTGCGCTTGCTCGGGCAGATCGGCGCACCGACCCTATGGCTCGCCGGTTGGGCACTGTTGGCGATCTACAGCATCAGCCAGTTCTGGAGCCTCGCGTTGGCGCCCGCAGCGTTGGGATTATCGGCAAGCGTCGGTGCCGTGCTGTCGTTGTTGCTGGCCTTCGGTTTGCTGGTGCTTGAGCGTCAGCTCGCCCAGGAAAACATCGCCCAATGGCCAGAAGCGGGGCAGTTGGCGCAACTGAGCCGGGTGGCGATCATTTGCCTGGTGCTCAGCGCGTTGTGTTTGTTGTTTGGCAGCGAAACTTCGGTCTGGCCAGTACGCCTTGCCGTGTTGATCGGGTTGCTGCCGGGACTGGTCGCGGCCGAGTTGCTGCTACGCGCCATGTTGTCGTTGTTCAGTCCTCGCCGTGAACACTTTGAACCGACGTTGCTGGCACGAAGTGTTGTCGCCGACATGCTGCGCTGGCCGCCACAACCGTTGCTGGCGTTGCAGCACGAACTGCATAACCGCTTCGGTATCGACTTGCGGCAGATCTGGGCCTTCACCTATATGCGTCGGGCGTTTTTACCGGTGATGGCGGTGGTGGCGATTGTCGGGTGGTCGCTCACCGGCGTTCACGAAATACCCCTGCAAGGGCGGGGCATCTACGAACGTTTCGGCAAACCGGTGGAAGTGTTCGGTCCGGGGTTGCACGCCGGTTTGCCGTGGCCATTGGGCCGGGTACTGAGCGTTGAAAACGGCGTGGTTCACGAGTTGGCAACAAGCGTTGGCGAAACATCGGTGCCGGTCGTCCTGGAACCTGCAGAAGGCCCGGCGCCGGCGATTGCCAATCGCTTGTGGGACGCCAGCCATGTGAACGATAAATCCCAGGTGATCGCCAGCAGCCGTGCCGACAAGCAGAGCTTTCAGATCGTTAACATGGACGTGCGTTTTGTGTACCGCATCGGTCTGACCGATCAAGCGGCGTTGGCTGCGACGTACAACAGCGCCGATGTACCGACGCTGATTCGCAGCACTGCCAGCCGGATTCTGGTGCACGACTTTGCCTCGCGGACCCTCGACGGTTTGCTTGGCGAGGACAGGGTAGGGCTGGCCGAGGAGATCGGCCGCGCCGTGCAATCTGATCTGCAGAAGCTCGACAGCGGTGTGGAAATTCTCGCCACCGTGGTGGAGGCGATCCATCCGCCGGCCGGTGCAGCCAACGCTTATCACGGCGTTCAGGCGGCGCAGATTGGTGCCCAGGCATTGATCTCGCGTGAGCGCGGGGCAGCAGCGCAAGCGACCAATCAAGCGCAGTTGCAGGCCAGCATCGCTCGCGATCAGGCGAGCGCCAGCGCGCATGAAATCAACTCCGCCGCGCAGGCGGCTGATCTGAAATTCACCGCCGAACAAAAAGCCTATGCCAGTGCCGGCCAAGCGTTCTTGCTGGAGCAGTATTTCAGCCAACTGACCCAGGGTCTGGCTAACGCCAAATTGCTGGTGCTCGATCATCGTCTGGGCGGCACCAGCAATGCACCGACCATCGACCTACGTACCTTCACGCTGCCGGCCGATCCTGCGTCGCCGCGCAACAGCGCTCAGCCAGGAGCTACCCATTGAGCCAGTCGCACTCTCACGATCATGACGACCACGCCGGCCACGATCACGGACATGGCGGACATCACCACGGTCACCACCATCATCACGGTGATTCACAGGAAGCCGGTCCATTCCCGTGGCGGCGCATGGGGTGGGCGGCGTTGCTCGTGGCATTCGCCATCGCGGCAGCGAGTCTGGTGCAGGTTCGCTCGGGGGAGGCCACGGTGATTACTCGCTTCGGTAATCCGTCGCGGGTGTTGCTGGAGCCGGGTCTCGGCTGGCGCTGGCCGGCACCGTTTGAAGCGGCCATTCCGGTCGACTTACGGCTGCGCACCACCTCCAGCGGTTTGCAGGATGTGGGCACGCGCGACGGATTGCGCATCATTGTTCAGGCCTACGTGGCGTGGCAGGTTCAGGGCGACCCGGACAATGTGCAGCGCTTTATGCGCGCCGTGCAGAATCAGCCGGACGAAGCGGCGCGGCAGATTCGCACGTTTGTGGGGTCGGCACTGGAAACCACCGCGAGCAGTTTCGACCTGGCCAATCTGGTCAACACCGACGCCAATCAGGTGCACATTGCCGACTTCGAAGCGCAGTTGCGTAAACAGATCGATCAGCAGTTGCTGACCACGTATGGCGTTCGCGTGCTGCAAGTGGGCATCGAGCGTTTGACCCTGCCGTCGGTGACGCTCACCGCCACCGTCGATCGCATGCGCGCCGAGCGTGAAACAATTGCCACCGAGCGCACCGCCATCGGCAAGCGTGAAGCCGCGCAAATCCGGTCCGCGGCTGAACGAGATGCGCGCATCGTGCAAGCTGATGCGACGGTGAAAGCTGCCGATATCGAAGCCCAATCCCGCGTCGAAGCCGCGCAGATTTACGGCCGTGCCTACGCCGGTTCGCCACAGCTTTACAACTTGCTGCGCTCCCTCGATACATTGGGCACGATCGTCACCCCGGACACCAAGCTGATATTGCGCACTGATGCTGCACCTTTCCGGGTGCTGGTTGACGGTCCACCGACCCTCGATAACAAGTCCGGGTCACAGCCATGAATTTAGTTCCACGTGGAACACATGAGTTAAGCAGCCCCTGGATTCAGGCTGGGCGATTGGCTTTTTTGGCGCTTTACGGCGTGACCGTTCTGGCTGCGTTAGCGTGGGCATTCTCCAATGTGCGGCAGATTGATCCTCAGAATCGGGCGGTGGTCCTGCACTTCGGCGCGCTGGATCGCATCCAGAATGCCGGTTTGCTATTGGCCTGGCCGCGCCCGTTTGAGCAAGTGATTTTGCTGCCGGCAGCTGATCGGGTGATCGAACGTCGGGTGGAGAATCTGCTTCGTAGCGATGCTGCGTTGCAGGCCGATCGGGTGGCGTCTTTCGCGACACCGCTGAGCGATACGCTCGCTGGATCGGGCTACCTGCTGACCGGTGACGCGGGCGTGGTGCAGCTGGATGTGCGGGTTTTCTACAAGGTCACCGAACCTTATGCCTTCGTGCTTCAAGGTGAACATGTGTTGCCGGCACTCGATCGGCTGGTCACCCGCAGCGCCGTTGCCCTGACGGCCGCGCGAGACCTGGACACCATTTTGGTGGCGCGACCGGAACTGATCGGTAGCGACAATCAGGCGGCAGAACGTCGCGAACGTCTGCGCGGTGATTTGGTGCAGGGCATCAATCAGCGTCTGGCCGAGCTGACCGCGACGGGACAGGGCCTGGGTATCGAAGTGGCGCGAGTCGACGTGCAATCGAGTCTGCCCGGCCCAGCGGTGAACGCTTTCAATGCGGTGCTGACCGCCAGCCAGCAAGCGGACAAAACCGTCGCCAATGCGCGCACCGAGGCCGAGAAACTGACCCAGGCCGCCAATGAACAAGGCGACCGGACACTGCAAGTCGCCCACGCCCAGGCGAGCGAACGGCTGGCCAAAGCTTCGGCTGATACGGCCACGGTGTTGAGCCTGGCCCAAGCGCAACAACAGGGCACTGACCCGCAAATGTTGCTGCGTATCTACCGCGAGCGGATGCCGAAGATTCTCGGCCAGGCCGGCTCAGTAACGACGGTCAATCCGAAAGATGATTCCCGCCTGATCATTCAGGGAGCAGCGCAATGACCACCCCAACCGCCGCCGCACCCAGCCTGTTGTCCTCGGCTGAACAACGCAGCGCTGCACGCCAATTGACCTTGGCCATGCTTGCCCTTGGCTTGCTCAGCCTCGGGTTGATCTGGCGCTGGCTGTCACCGGAGCAGACGGGCGTCAGTCAATTGCTGTTGGGTTTTGCATCGTTGCTGGTGGCCGTGCCAGTGATGCGTTCGGCGTGGTACAGCCTGCGATATCCAAGCTTGCACGGGATCACCGATCAGCTGATTGCCCTCGCCATGCTCGGTGCCTGGGCGACGGGTGATCTGCTGACTGCTGCGTTGTTGCCGATCATCATGATCTTCGGCCACGTGCTGGAAGAGCGCAGCGTGATCGGTTCCCAGGAAGCGATTCGTGCGCTCGGCAAACTGACCCGCAGTCACGCTCGCAAGGTTCAGGCTGACGGAGCCATCGTCGAAGTCGACAACGGCACCCTTAAAACCGGCGACATTGTCGAGGTACGTGCGGGCGACCGAGTGCCGGCCGATGGTCGGGTGTTGTCCGGTCAGGCAAGCCTCGACACGGCATCAATCACCGGTGAGTCGGTGCCGATCGAGGCGGGTGTCGGCATGCAGGTCTTTGGCGGCGCGATCAATCTCGACGGTTTGCTGCGCCTCGAAGTGACACGCACCGGCAACGAATCGACCCTCGGTAAAGTCATCGCCCTGATGCAAAGCGCCGAGCGTTCGAAGCCGCCGATCACCCGTTTGCTTGAGCGTTACGCTGGCAGTTACATGGTGCTGGTATTGCTGTTGGCCGCGGTGACCTGGTTTGTCACCAATGATGCCCAGGCGATGCTCGCGGTGCTGGTGGCGGCGTGTCCTTGCGCGTTGGTGTTATCGGCGCCGGCCACGGCGATTGCCGGCGTGGCGGTGGCGGCGCGGCACGGGATTCTGATTCGCAGCTCGGCGTTCCTGGAAGAGTTGGCGGACCTCACGTCGCTGGTGGTCGACAAGACCGGAACCCTGACGTTTGGCACCTTGCGCTTGCAGTCCATCGACAGCCCGCTGGAGGACCGCAGTCACGTGCTTAAACTCGCTGCGAGCCTCGGCTCGGCCAGCAGTCATCCGGTGAGCCGTGCGCTCGCCGGGTTGGTCACTCAGGAACATTTTCTGCTGCTGTCGGACATCCACGAGCGCCAGGGCCTGGGCGTGGTCGCGATGACGGAGCAGGGCGAAGCAGCGCTCGGCCGTCCAGAGCTATTCGCGCAACTGGGCATCGCCACTTCGGCGGTTCCCGAACACGATGGCCCGATTGCCGGGCTGGCACTCAACGGTGAATTCCTGGCCTGGCTGTTGCTGGCAGACAGCGTCAAACCTGAGGCGCGTTTTGCCTTGAGTGAATTACGTGAACTGGGTTTGGGTCGCCAGTTGTTACTTACGGGCGATCGGCACAGCGTCGCGCACACGCTGGCACGTGATGTCGGCATCACCGATGTTGAAGCGCAGGCACTGCCTGAGGACAAACTCAACCGGGTGCTGACGGAAATCGGCAACGGCTTCCGGCCGATGGTGGTGGGGGATGGCATCAACGATTCGCTGGCACTCAAGGCCGGCGTCGTGGGGGTGGCCATGGGCGCGGGTGGCGCGGACATCGCGCTGGCGTCGGCGGATATTGTGTTGATCGGCAGCGACCTGCGTCGCCTCGGCACCTGTGTCCGGTTGAGTCGCCAATGTCGGCAGACCTTGCAGGTCAACGTGATCATCGGTCTGGGCTGGACCCTGGCGATTGTCGCGTTTGCGGCATTCGGCTGGCTCGGTGCTGCGGGGGCGATGATTGCAGCGTTGCTGCATAACCTCAGTACGTTGTTGGTGCTCGGTAATGCGGGGCGTCTGCTGCGCTTTCAGGAGCCTTTGCTGAAAATTAAAGACGAGGCTTGAACGCTTCTAAACCAGGGCTATGAGGGCAAAACCGAGTTTTTAGAACTGTGCATCAAATTTGTAGTCATCTAGGGTAAGGACCATCTGCTTTTGTGGACGCACGACGGCTGGTTTAAGCGCCGCGAGTTATAGAAAAACGCTATTAAATCGATAGCCAGCTATTTTTCTAGGATGGTCTACCCTCACATCAGACGTCTGAAACAAGGGGGACTTTCCATGCTCGCGCAACTTCCCACCGGCCTTACAGAATCTGCAGTTACCGCTACGCCTGCGACTCTGGGACGGCCATGAATTCAACCTGGGGCCGACGCCCAGCGTCACTATTGTGGTCAAGGACCCACAAATGGTTACCCAGTTCACTCATCCCAGCCTGGACGCGCTCGGAGCGGCGTTTGTCGAAGGCAAGCTGGAACTCGAAGGCTCCATCAGCGACGTGATCCGCGTTTGTGATGAATGGAGTCAGGCGTTGTTGAGCGAGGACGACGACAGTCAGCCTGTGCGCACGTTCCACGACAAGGAAACCGACGCGAAGGCGATTTCCTACCACTACGACCTTTCCAATGCGTTTTATCAGCTGTGGCTCGACAGCGACATGGCGTATTCCTGCGCCTATTTCGAGACCGGCAGCGAAACGCTGGAGCAAGCCCAGCAAGCCAAGTTCCGCCACCTGTGCCGCAAGCTGCGGCTGCAACCGGGTGAATACCTGCTGGATGTCGGTTGCGGTTGGGGAGGGCTGGCCCGTTTTGCGGCCCGCGAGTTTGGCGCGAAAGTGTTCGGGATTACCCTGAGTAAAGAGCAACTGGCCCTGGCCCGTGAAAGAGTGACTGCCGAAGGCCTGGACGATCTGGTTGAACTGCAACTGCTCGACTACCGCGATCTGCCTCAGGACGGGCGCTTCGATAAGGTGGTCAGCGTCGGCATGTTCGAACACGTCGGCCACGCCAACCTGGCCGAGTACTGCAAGACCTTGTTCGGCGCGGTGAAAGAGGGCGGCCTGGTAATGAACCACGGGATCACCGCCAAGCACACGGATGGCCGACCTGTGGGGCGCGGTGCCGGGGATTTCATCGAGAAATATGTGTTCCCCAACGGCGAGTTGCCGCACCTGTCGATGATCTCCGCCGAGATCAGCGAAGCGGGGCTGGAGATCGTCGATGTCGAGAGCCTGCGCCTTCACTACGCGCGCACCCTGGACCATTGGAGCGAACGCCTGGAGGACAATCTGGAAGCGGCTTCAAAACTGGTTCCGGAACAGGCGCTGCGGATCTGGCGGTTGTACCTGGCGGGATGCGCTTACGCGTTCGCCAGAGGCTGGATCAACCTGCACCAGATCCTCGCGGTGAAAGCCCACGCCGATGGCAGCCATGAACTGCCTTGGACGCGAGACGACATCTACCTTTAGAGAATCGGTGAAATAAGCCGGGCGATCCGCATGCCGACCTGTTGCAGGCGGCGGGTCTCCCGGCTTTCTTCTTTGGCGATCTCGTGGGCCTGGGCGAAGTCATCATTGAGCATCTGTTCCACCTCGGCGGCAAACGCGCTGTCGACGGTCAGTAACATCACTTCGAAATTGAGCCGGAATGAGCGGTTATCCAGGTTGGCGCTGCCTATGGCGCTGATTTCACTGTCGATCAACACCACCTTCTGATGCAGGAAACCCGGCGCGTACCGGAACACGCGTACGCCTGCGCGCACGGCTTCGAAAGCATAAAGGCTTGAGGCCGCGTAAACGATTCGGTGGTCCGGTCGTGAGGGCAGAAGCAGCCGCACATCCACGCCTCGAAGAGCGGCCAGTCTCAACGCAGCGAACACGGCTTCGTCGGGGATGAAGTAGGGGCTGGTGATCCACACCCTTTCTGTCGCCGCATGGATGGCTTCGACGAAGAACAATGAACAGGTTTCGTAGGAATCGGCCGGGCCGCTGGCGAGTAATTGGCAGAGCACACCGTCGTCCGGATACACGTCCGGCAGGATCAGTGGTGGCAATGATCGCGCCGCCCAGAACCAGTCTTCGGCAAACGATTCCTGCATGCAGGCCACCACCGGCCCGCATACGCGCACGTGCGTATCGCGCCAGGGTGCCAGCGGCGGTTTCTCGCCCATGTATTCGTCGCCGACGTTATGCCCGCCGACGAAGCCCAGAATCCCGTCGACCACGACGATCTTGCGGTGATTGCGGAAGTTGACCTGGAAACGGTTAAGCCAGCCGCTGCGGGTGGCGAAGGCTTTGACCTCGACGCCGGCATCGCGCAACGGCTGCACGTAACTGTGGGGCAGGGAATGGCTGCCGATGCGGTCGTACAGCAAGTGTATGGCCACGCCTTCTGCGGCTTTCTTGAGCAGCAGGGTTTGCAGGCGCTGGCCGAGGCGGTCGTCGTGGATGATGAAGAATTGAATCAGCACCGCTTCCTTCGCGTTGTCGATGGCTTCGAAAATTGCGTCGAAGGTGGCTTGGCCGTTGATCAGCAAGCGCACTTCGTTGTTCGCCAGGCACGGCATGCGCCCCAGTTTCGGCATCGCCCGCAGGGACGCGTAGGCGTTGGAGGCGCGTGCGGTCAGCGCCTCTTCTACCCAGGGGCGCCAGTTGAGCTCTGAGATCGCCTTGCGCATTTCCTCGTTGGCCTGGCGCCGCGCCTTGATGTAGCCATCGAAGGTGCTGCGGCCAAAGACCAAGTACGGAATAAGCGTGAGGTAAGGCATGAAGATCAACGACAGGGCCCAGGCGATAGCGCCCTGGGCGGTCCGGACGGTGAGTACGGCGTGGATGGCTGCGATCAGGCCCAGCGTATGAAGCAGTGCAATCATGTAGCCGAAAATGTGCGGTCCAAAGTAATCCATGGGGCAGCCTTGCTCCTGAAGATTCAATGCTTAACAGACCATGTTCCGTGCAGAATGTCGCTATTTAATTGGCCCATGAACTGAAGCCTGTGGCTGACGTCTAACGGCCACTACTGATCAGGAGTTACTCGATGAACGTTCGTCTGCTGGGTTTGGCCGTGGCTTTAGGTTTAGCAGTTCCCCTGGCCGCTCAGGCGCAGATGCTGCAGCCAGGTTTGTGGGAGTTGACCACGAGCAACATGAAGGTCGATGACCAGAACCTGCCGGACTTGCAGCTGATCCTCGGCCAGTTGCAGGGCCAGATGACTCCGCAACAGCGTGCGCAGCTGGAGAAGCAGGGCATCACCATGGGCGGAAAGGGGATTCGGGCGTGCCTGACGCCGGAGCAAGTGAAGTCAGACAATATCCCGCTGACGGACCCGCAATCGGGCTGCAAACAGGAAATCACTGACCGCAGCGGTAATCAGTGGAAATTCCGTTTCAGCTGTCCGAAAGCGCAGGGCGCGGGGGTCGCCACTTTCCTCAGTGATCGTGAGTTCACCACCAAGGTCAACGGCACGTTCAATGCGACCGGCCTTCAGCAGAAGGGTAGCCTCGATACTCGCGCCGTGTGGTTGGGTCAGGATTGCGGGACGGTCAAGCCGAGGGCTTAAAAGCTTCGCGGGCAAGCCTCGCTCCTACAGGGTCGATGCAGATCCTGTGGGAGCGAGGCTTGCCCGCGAAGGGGCCGGCTCAGACTCTCGCAATGCCAATTGACCTCAACCACTCACACACCGCATCAACCGCCATCCTGCCGAAATCCTCTCCGGTGCGGCTGCGCACACTGACAAACCCGCCGGCTTTTTCTTTCTCACCGATCACCACCAGATACGGCACTTGCTGACTGTGCTCGCGGATCTTGTGGCGGACTTTCTCGTTGCGCAGATCAGCACGAGCGCGCACGCCACCCCGGCGCAACGCCTCGGTCACCGACTGTGCGTAATCCGCCTGACGCTCGTCCATGCTGACAATGATCACGTGCAGCGGCGCCCGCCAGTCATCCAGTTCCTGTTGGCTGGGCCAGCACGTTCCATAAATCCGTTGTGGCGCGGTGCCGCTGATGTGATCGAGCGCGAATGCCTGCAACACCCGGGTTGCGGGAACATGCGGCCCCACTGACAGACACTCGAAGTCCCCAAGGAGATAGGGCAATGACTTTTCCGGGGGCGTCGATCCGGTTGGCGGCTTTCTGCGCCGGATCGAATGGTTGGTTGCAGCCAGTGTCCTCATGCGCGCTTCGATACCGGCAAGGTCGACCAGGTGTAACAGACGCTCAAACGCAAACTCGTAGAAGAAGCCATCACCCATCGCCGATCCGATCTGTAATTGCGCTTTTGGATAGAGTTGCTTGATGGCCACTGCCAGCATCAATGCGCAGGAGCGTCGCAAGATCTCCAACCCATCGGGCTCCTGAGGCGTGACGATGCCGACCCGGGCATCGGCCTCGATCATGAACTCACAGTCCACCAGAACACCGTCCACCCGACCAGCCACGGCCGCTCTGGCCAGCGCGGCACCGATGCTCGCGGCGAATTCATACACCGACAACGGCTGGTCGTATTCACGCAATGAACCATCGCTCAGGGTGATGTGAATCATGTCGGTGCTCTCGAGTGCAATTAACGCGCGTTAGCGCATAAACCGTAGGGGTAAACCCTGGCAGTTGTCATTAAGACGTTTGTCGTGCCAGGCGATTTGCCCCGATACGATCGTGGTGCTGACGCTGTGGCGAAAACGCTGGCGAGCGAAGGGTGTCCAGCCGCATTGCGACAAGATCGGCTGCCTGGAAACGGCCACGCCCTCTGGCTCGGCTTTGATCAGAACGAGGTCGGCCCAGTAGCCTTCGCGCAGATAGCCACGGTCGGGAATGGCAAACAGATCAGCCACGCGATGACTGGTCTTGGCCACGAGGGCAGTTATCGGCAGTACTTCGTCGATCACCAGTTCCATTAACGCGGGCAGGGCGTGTTGCACCAGTGGCAATCCGGACGGGGCCTGGTGATAGGGCCGTTGTTTTTCCGCCCAGGTGTGCGGCGCGTGATCGCTGCCGATGACGTCCAGCCGATTGCTCATCAGGGCTTGGCGCAGGGCATCACGATCGGCCTGAGTCTTGATCGCCGGATTGCATTTGATCAGGTTGCCGAGACTCGGGTAGTCGCGATCATCGAACAGCAAATGATGCAGGCAGACTTCGGCGGTAATGCGCTTATGTGTCAGCGGTTTGTCTTCGAACAATGCCAGTTCACGCGCGGTGGTCAAATGCAAAACGTGCAGGCGGGTGCCGTGTCGCCTGGCCAGGTCCACGGCCATTGAGGACGAACGAAAGCACGCTTCGGCATCGCGAATCTGCGGGTGCACCGAGGCGGGAATGTGCTCCCCTAAACGCTCGAGGACTTTTGCAGCATTGGCTTCGATGCTGGGTGTGTGTTCGCAATGGGCCAGCAGAAGGGTCGGCACCTCGGCGAACAATCGTTCGAGCGTCTGCGGATCGTCCACCAGCATGTTGCCGGTAGAGGCGCCCATGAACACTTTCACACCGGCTACTTCACAGGGATTGAGCGCCGCCACGGTGTCGAGGTTGTCGTTGCTCACGCCGAAGTGAAAGCCGTAGTTGGCGACGGAGTTGATCGCTGCTCGACGCTTCTTGTCATCGAGTGCCGCGAGGGTCAGGGTTGCCGGATTTGTATTGGGCATGTCCATGAAACTGGTGATGCCGCCCGCCACGGCCGCCCGCGATTCGGTGTAAAAGCTACCCTTGTCCGGTGCCCCGGGATCTCGGAAATGCACCTGGTCATCGATCATTCCAGGCACTAGCCACTGTCCTTGTGCATCGATTTCGACGTGGGCATTTTCTCCGTGGATACTGTCCGCGATCTTCACGATCCTGCCGTTGCTCACCAGCAGGTCGCCATCGAATTCACGACCTTCGTTCACCAATCTGGCATTGCGAATCAGCACGCTGCTCATGGTTAAAACTCGTTCTGCAGGGCTTTGTAGCCGCGCACCAGGTCGACGTTGGTGCGCGCCACGTCCTCGGAAAATTCCGAGGCACTGACGCTCACCGGTGGGAACTGCGACAGGTCGGTGTTGGGGCCGATACGGGTGGTGGAGGGCACGTAGAAGTCTTCGGGCAAGTCACGACCGTCGACCACCGAGTTGTGCCGCACCACGCAGCCATCGCCGACCGCGCAGTTGAACAGTACGCTGTTGAAACCGATGAACACTCGATCGCCAACCGTGCAAGGGCCATGAACGATGGAGCGGTGAGCGATTGAACTGAACTCGCCAATGGTCACCGCCGCGCCGGACTTGGAGTGGATCACCACACCATCCTGAATGTTCGAGTTGGCGCCGATAGTGATGGGCTCCATCTCGCCTGACGCGTTCACTTCGTCAGCCCGAATGACGGCGTAGGGGCCGACGAAGACGTTCTCGCCAATCACCACCTTGCCGCAGATGATCGCAGTTTTATCCACATAGGCGGATTCCGCAATCAGTGGCAAATCGCCTGAGGGGTTCTTGCGGATCATGGCTTGCTCAATGCGTCGTAGAGGGTGTTGAGGTTGTATTCGAACAGGCCGGCAAAGGTACTCGCCGGACCGCTTGCGGCGAGCGCATCGGAGTACAACGTGCCACCGATGTGCGCGCCGCTTTCATCGGCAATCTGCTTGAGCAGACGGGCATCCTTGATGTTTTCCATGAACACCGCTTTGACCTTGGCCTGACGAATCTGGGTGATCAGTGCAGCGACTTCCGCGGCTGAAGGTTCGCGTTCCGTCGACAGGCCTTGCGGCGCCATGAAGTCGATGCCGTAGGCCTGACCCAGATAACCGAACGCATCGTGAGAAGTGACGATCTTGCGATTGCCCGGCGGTAGCGAACCGAGCTTGGCCTTGGCTTGGGCGAGCAGTGCGTAGATCTGTTTCAGGTAGGCCTGGCTGTTGCGTTCGTAGTCGGCCGTGTTCGCCGGGTCGGCGGCGATCAGCGCCTTGGTGATGTTGCTGATGTACAGCTCGGTGTTGGCCAGGTTGTGCCAGGCGTGAGGGTCGGGCACGGTCTCGCCGTCTTCATCCAGGGAGCGAGGGATGACGCCGTGGCTCGCACTGATGACGGGGGCCTTGGTCTCGGTGCTGGTCACCAGGCGGTCCAGCCATGGTTCGAAACCCAAACCGTTTTTGATGATGAGTCTGGCCTTGAGCAAGGCTTTGGCATCGTCCGGAGTCGGCTCGTAGGTGTGGGCATCGGCGTCAGGACCGACCATGTTGGTGATCTGGATATGGTCGCCGCCGACCTGATGGGTCATGTCGGCAAGGATGCTGAAACTGGTGACCACCTGAAGTTTTTCCGCCGCAGACAACGACATCGACAGCATCAGACTGAACAGCACGAGTAAAGCGCGCATCGGAAAGAACCTCATTGGGATGTGAGTAAAGGTGGGCGGCGCAGCAAACCGTGCACCGGACCGAACACCACGGACAGCGCATACAAACCGCCCGCCACCAGCACGATCGCCGGGCCGCTGGGCAGCGAGTAATAGAACGACAGCAATAAGCCGAGCCATACCGAGAGGCAGCCGAGCAGGGCGGCAATCGCAATCAACATGGGTAAACGGCGACTCCAGAACCGCGACGCGGCGGCCGGCAACATCATTAAACCGACCACCATCAAGGCACCGATGGCCTGGAAGCCGATCACCAGGTTCAGTACCACCAGGGTCAGGAATACGCCGTGAGCCAGCGGGCCAAGACGGCTGACGGTTTGCAGGAAAAGCGGGTCGAGGGTGTCCAGCAGCAAGGGGCGGTAGATCAGCGCCATGGCGATCAGGCTGAACCCGGAGACCCACAGCATGCCGGTCAGCGTCGGCCCATCGACCGCCAGCGCGGAGCCGAACAGCAGGTGAAGCAGGTCCAGGCGTTTGCCGGCAATGCCAAGGATCAGCACGCCGCTGGCGAGGGAAATCGGATAGATCGCGGCGAGGCTCGCGTCTTCGCGCAACCCCGTTCGGCGGGTGATCCATGCGGCGAGTCCGGCCATGCTCAGGCCTGCACCAAGTCCGCCAATGGTCAGTGCCGGGAGGCTCAAACCGGCGAACCAGAAACCGAGCGCTGCACCCGGCAGGATGCCGTGAGCTACCGCGTCGCCGATCAGGCTCATCCGGCGAAGGATCAGAAACACACCCAACGGCGCGGTGCTGCAAGCCAAGACCAATCCGCCCAAGAGTGCACGGCGCATGAATACAAACTCGTGGAACGGTTGCCAAAGCTGAGCGGCAGCGAGCATCAGGCCACCTGCACTTGCTGTGGTTGGCGGATCAGTTCGGTACTGGGGCCGAGGATGCAGCCGCTGCTTTTGATCAGCAGGCTTTGAGGAATGTGTTGGCGAACGGCGGCGAGGTCATGACACACGACCACCAGGGTTCGACCTTCGGCGTGCCAGTTATGAAGGTGTTTCCAAAGCAGCGACTGGCCCAGCTCATCGAGCGCGGCGTGGGGTTCATCGAGTAACAGCAAAGGCGCTTCGGCAAGACTCAAGCGAGCGAGCAGGGCGCGCTGCAATTCGCCGCCGGAAAGGGCCATCAACGGGCGCTGTTCCAATCCCGTCAGGCACCAGTCTTCCAGCACGGCTTTGATACGTTGGTGGCGTATCTCTGGCGATTGCTTGCTGCCCCAGAAACCAGCGGCTACCAACTCCTGAAGGCTGATGGGGAATTGCCTGTCCAGGTGTTGCTGTTGAGGGAGGAAGGAAAGCGAGCCCTTGCGTGGAATAGCGAGGCTGACTTTTCCGGCCAAGGGTTTTTGCAGCCCCGCGATGACTTTCAGCAGACTGCTTTTACCCGAGCCATTGGCGCCGATCACGGCAGTCAGACTGCCTTCGGGCAATTCAAAATCCACAGGGGGCGTAAGCGGTTGACCGGGCGCCCCCCAGCGCAATGCCTGACAACGGATCATGCGGTTACCCAGTTCCATCGGCTTTCGGCAACGGCATCGTGGGCATGAAGGCTTTCGGCGTGGACGACGCGTATGTGGAAAGCGTTGATACCGGGAGAGCGTTTCAAGGCCAGATTCAGTCGGCGAGCGGCGTCCTCGCAGAACATCAGGTTTTGCCCATTGGCCAGGGCGAAGGCTTGTTCATCGGCACGCTTCACGGCGGTTTGTACGGCAGTGCCGAGTGCCGCTTCGGCGTCATTGATGAGTGCAATCAGCGGCAGGTCATCCAGGTAGTCGTCCAGCCGCAGCTTTAAACGTGCGTTGCTGCGTTGGCTGTGCGGTGTCGCAACGATGCCTTTGGTAGAACCAAGCCACGCCAATACATCAGCGTGTTGCAGCGACTTGTTGGCGAAGTCGTCGACGAATTGTTGCTGAATCAACTGCCGGGCAAGTGCGGCTGAACACGGACAGGTCGAGGAGTATGGAACATCGATTTTTAGTTCCACGTGGAACATCGCGTTTTTCAAACGCGCTTCGATGCTCACTGGATAGGTTTTCCAGCCGGCCAGCGGACTGATCAACGCCGGCCTTTTGAGCAGTAAATCCGCATCAATTTTTAAGTAAGCGCCGTGGGACAGCCCTTCATGACTGTCGAGAAAACGTTGAAGAACTCGCCGCAATAGGGCGGGCGTCAGGTTTTCCTGCTCAAGTGCTTCCAGCGCTAAATACAGCCGGGACATGTGAATACCGCGCGCTTCTCCATCATCGAGACTCACGCCGGCGTCCACCTTTGCGCTAAGCCGTTGGCCATCGAACAACACAGGAAGAGCAATGCCGCACATGCCCACCCAGTCGAGTGGCAGGGCTTGGCGGGAAGCCTGCGCGGCGATATCCGGCAGAGTCAGCGCATTCATGAGCAGGTCCGTCGTAGGAGTGGGGTTCCATATGTTATGTTATTACATTGAAATCGACCATGCCTTTTTCACGAGCGGCTTCCAACATGCACCGACGTCACTTGCTCAACTGGATGCTGGCCTGCGCGGCCTTCGCGTTGCCCTTTGGTGTTTCGGCTACGCAGATTCGCAACGCGCGGCTCTGGCGATCGGATGACAAGCTGCGTCTGGTGTTCGATTTGAGCGGGCCGGTGCAGTACAAAACGTTCTCGCTAAGCACTCCCGAGCGGCTGATTGTTGACCTGCGTGGTGCCAGCCTCAGCGGCGACTTCAGCCAACTGGCGCTTGGCAATACGGTCATTCGTTCGATCCGGTCCGGGCGTTTTGGTCAGGGCGATACGCGGATCGTCCTCGACCTCAGCGGCCCGGTTCAGCTCAACAGCTTTCTGCTGCCGCCGCAGGATGGCCAAGGCGACCGGCTGGTCCTCGATCTGAAGCCATCAGCGCCGCTCAACATCGCCGAGGCGACCCAGGCGAGGGTCGACAAGGCTCACCCCAGGCGCGACATCATCGTGGTGGTCGACCCCGGTCACGGCGGCAAAGACCCCGGTGCAGTGGGCGCCAAAGGGGAGCGAGAGAAAGACGTCGTCCTGTCCATCGCCCAGCTATTGGCCAAGCGGTTGAAACGCGAGAAGGGCTTCGACGTGAAGCTGGTGCGCAACGACGACTTCTTCGTTCCGCTGCGTAAACGTGTCGAGATTGCCCGCAAGCACAACGCCGATATCTTCATCTCGGTGCATGCGGACGCGGCGCCGCGTCTCACCGCTTCAGGCGCGTCGGTGTATTGCTTGTCGGAGGGCGGCGCCACCTCGGCCACGGCGCGTTTCATGGCGCAGAGGGAGAACGGCGCGGACTTGTTGGGCGCCACCAGTCTGCTCAATCTCAAGGACAAGGACCCAATGCTCGCCGGGGTGATTCTCGACATGTCGATGAATGCCACTATCGCCGCGAGCTTGCAGCTAGGGAGCACCGTGCTCGGCAGTCTGGCGGCCATCACCTCGCTGCATCAGAAGCGTGTGGAACAAGCGGGATTCGCGGTGCTGAAGTCGCCGGACGTGCCATCGATCCTGGTGGAAACCGGCTTCATTTCCAACGCCCGCGACAGTCAGCGACTGGTAACCGCCCGCCATCAGCAGGCTGTGGCTGATGGATTATTCGAAGGATTGCAGCGCTATTTTCAGAAGAACCCGCCGCTCGACAGCTACATCGCCTGGCAACAGCAACAGAAAAAAGCGCAGGCCTAGCAGCCGCTGATCCTGCTACAGGTGAACCTGGCGCTACTGCCGCCTGAGCTGGAGAAACGGTTGATCGTAGTCCAGCCGACTCGCCGGTTGTAACCGACCCAGGCTTCGCCGTCGGAGGCGATGCCGGTGAAAAACGTGAGCTGGCCGTAACGGCTGTTGGTCTGCGCCCAATAGCGTTTGCCTACCCTTTCGAAACCGCGCAAGTAGATCGTGCTGCCAACGGTGTTGACGCTATAGGCATTGCCATCGGCATCCACGCAGGCGAGCAGATTGGCGCTTCGGGTGCATGTGGCCAGGTTCGGGATCTGAGCCCGGGCGTCTATGGCGAGCAACAGCGAAAAGGTAACCAGCGCTGATTTCAGGGCAATGCGCATGGGAATTCTCACGGCGTGGGCGGGTTTCAGCATCGTACCCTTTATCGTGAAGGACAAGAGCAGACTGGCTTGATTGCATTGTTATACTATAACATTGAAATCAGCCCGACACTGCGATCGGGCATCTCTGTGAGGAAATCCTGATGCCCAATCGTCTCCCCGTGACCGTCCTGTCCGGCTTTCTCGGCGCCGGTAAAAGCACGCTGCTCAATTACGTGTTGCGTAATCGCGAGAACCTGCGAGTCGCGGTAATCGTCAACGATATGAGCGAGATCAACATCGATGGCAGCGAAGTCCAGCGCGATGTCAGCCTGAATCGTGCCGAAGAAAAACTCGTGGAGATGAGCAATGGCTGCATTTGCTGCACCTTGCGCGAAGACCTGCTCGAAGAAGTCAGCAAGCTCGCCAGGGAGGGGCGTTTCGATTACCTGTTGATCGAATCCACCGGTATCTCCGAGCCATTGCCCGTGGCCGAAACGTTCACTTTTCGGGATGAAGAGGGGCAGAGCCTGGCCGACATCGCGCGGCTCGACACCATGGTCACGGTGGTCGATGGCATGAACTTCCTGCTCGACTATCAGGCGGCCGAAAGCCTCGCTTCCCGTGGTGAAACATTGGGCGAGGAGGACGAGCGCTCGATCACCGACCTGCTGATCGAGCAGATCGAATTCGCCGACGTGATCCTCATCAGCAAGATCGATTTGATCAGCCGCCACGAACGTGAGGAGCTGATCGCGATTCTTGAACGCCTCAACGCTCAGGCGCACATCATCCCGATGGTCATGGGTGAAGTCCCCCTGAAGGAAATCCTCAACACCGGGCGTTTCGACTTTGAAAAGGCGGCTCAAGCGCCAGGCTGGCTGCAGGAGTTACGCGGCGAACACGTGCCGGAAACCGAGGAGTACGGCATCGCCTCGACGGCTTACCGAGCTCGCCGACCGTTTCATCCGCAACGTTTTTTCAGCTTCATCGATCGACCGTGGGTGAACGGCAAACTGTTGCGCTCCAAAGGCTTTTTCTGGCTGGCCAGCAAGCATATGGACGCGGGTAGCTGGTCCCAGGCCGGCGGCTTGATGCGCCATGGTTTCGCCGGGCGCTGGTGGCGCTTCGTGCCGAAAACCCAGTGGCCGCAGGACGAAGAAAGCACGGCCGGGATCATGGAAAACTGGACGGCAGCCACCGGCGATTGCCGTCAGGAGTTGGTGTTTATCGGTCAGAACATCGACTTTGCGCAACTCACCGCCGAACTCGACAATTGCCTGCTGAGCGATGATGAAATGGCCTTGGGTATCGAAGGCTGGCGTTTGCTGTCAGATCCGTTCGGCCCTTGGGACGAAGAGGTTGCCGCCTGATGCTGGCGCCCAGTCTGAAGCTGCGGCCGGTCGTTCATCAGGTTCAAGGGGAAACGCCGCAAACCCTGACCCGAATTCTTGAAGACGGGGTAAATCTGGCGATCTGGCAGCGCCAGCTCCCGGCGCACATCAGTGATTTCGGGTGCTTGTTGCTGTCCCTGAACGAGCCACTGGCCGAGTCGCTGGTCCTGGAGTTACCCAACGAAGACACCGAGCCCGATCTGCATGAATTGGCATCCGGTTTCCGCGATCTCGAAGGCTATGCCGGTTTCATTGCCGACGTGTCCTGGCTGGTCAGCGCATTCGCTTGTCTGTTGGGCGCCAAGCGCATCGGCCTGCGCGTGCGCGTTCTGGACAAGGCCATGTGCCCGCGTTTTCACGTCGATCATGTGCCGGTGCGGTTAATCACGACGTATTCCGGAGCGGGCAGTCAGTGGCTGAAAGAAGGGGTGATGGATCGCCGGCAACTGGGCCAGCCTGGTGCCGAGCCCACGCAGCATTCGCTGATCGAGCAGATCGTCAGCGGTGAAGTGGCACTGCTGAAAGGCGAGAAATGGCACGGCAACGAAGGATTCGGCCTGATCCACCGTTCGCCGCAACCCGCATCGGGCGAACGCCGTTTGATCCTGACCCTGGATTGGCTGGCCTAAGGCTTGAGCCAGTTGCCCTGGCTCTGGCCTTCGCAAAACGGCTTCAGATACGCCGCATCGGTGGCTACGCCGTAATAGTGAATATCCTGTCGGTAAGGCATATTGGCGACTTGGGCGTTGCTGCACACGCCGAACGCGCCCGTGGGACATTGGTCGACGTATTGCACGTCGACTTTCTGCCCGGGAAGGTTCGGCTGGCAGAATCCGTCGGCGAAGAGCTTTTGCGGGATGTTGCGGTTCTGCTGGCAGACTTTCACGTCAAGTCGCTCGGCTGTGCTATGTACCACGCAAGCCTGGGCCAGCGCCTCACCGGAACAGAGCGCCAACAGCAACGACAATTCCATCAACCGCATCCATTACCTCCTCAGAAAACATCGACCATGTTGCAGAACATTCCCACTCACGTCATTGCCGGCCCATTGGGCGCGGGCAAGACCAGTTTGATCAAGCACCTACTGGCGCAGCGGCCAGCGAGCGAGCGCTGGGCGGTGCTGATCAATGAGTTCGGCCAGATCGGCCTCGATGCCGCGCTGCTGACCCGGGACGCCGATGGTATCGCACTGGGGGAAGTGGCCGGGGGCTGTTTGTGTTGCGTGAATGGTGCGCCGTTTCAGATCGGCCTCGGGCGGTTGCTGCGCAAGGCGCGGCCGGATCGGCTGTTCATCGAGCCATCAGGGTTGGGCCACCCGGCGCAGTTGCTCAAGCAATTGAGTGAAGCGCCGTGGCAAGGCGTACTGGCGGTACAACCTTGTGTACTGGTTTTGGATGCCCAGGCGCTCGCCGCTGGCAAACCATTGCCCGAGGCGCAACAGGAGGCGTTGAGCAGTGCCGGTTTGTTGGTGCTGAACAAGGCGGAAGGTCTCGACGTCAATGATCGCCAGCGAATCGCCGCGCAGCTGCCTGCTCGTCCTTTGTACTGGACGCAGCAAGCGCGCCTGCCGTTGAACGAATTACCGGGCCTTGGCGTTCAGGCGGATGCGGGTGTGGATAACTTTATCGTGCCCAAGGGATTGGCGCAGATGCCGGCCATCTGGACCGATCCTGCGCTGCCAATTTGCTTGAGTCAGGCGCAGGACGGCGGCTGGAGCGTCGGTTGGCGGTGGCATCCGACTCAGACCTTCGATGCGGCTTGCGTTGGCCAGTGGCTTGAAAGCTTTGCCTGGCGACGGGCGAAGCTGGTTATCCACAGCGTCGACGGTTGGGTATCAGCGAATGCGCTGGATAACTCGCCGTTGGAATGGCAACAGAGCGAATGGCGCCAGGATTCGAGGATCGAATTGATTTTCGGTGAGCCGCAGGAAGTGGCTTCACTGCAAAAAGCGTTGGCCGACTGTCGGACCGGTTAAGGACGCCACTTGGTGTGTTCTTGCCGCCACTGGCTCAGCTCGATCACTTCCGCGCGAGGCTTCTCCACGTCGACCACAGCAGGCGTGTCGTCGAACGGCATTGGGTAAGGCGCCAGTTCGATTTGCGCACTGTGGGCGCCGAACTGGGTGATGGTGCCGTTGTGGCGGGTTTCGCCGGTCACGGTGAACTCGAAGTTATACACACGAGCCAGGCGCCGCCGGTCGTTGGCGTCTTTGATGAACGCGATCTTTTTCAGCGCCACGTTACCGTCCAGCAACTCGATCCCGAGCTTGGTGCAATGCAGCTTGACCCTTTCCAGCGCGCGCTCGCGCAAGCCGTGGTTGTGCCACAGCCATGCGCCGCCAGTGGCGAGCAGCATCAGCACGAAGATATTTCCGAGGGTCAGCATCAGCAAATTGCTCCAACAAGATAGTGCCAGCTTAACTGCGTCGCCGGTCTGTCGTACAGGCCGTGTTTCGTCGCATACTGCGCGGCTCGAATTTCAATCGTTTTACGGAACTCACCGCATGAAACGTACGCCCCATCTGCTCGCCATCCAGTCCCACGTGGTGTTCGGCCACGCTGGCAACAGCGCCGCGGTTTTCCCGATGCAGCGGGTCGGGGTGAATGTCTGGCCACTCAACACCGTGCAGTTCTCCAACCACACGCAATACGGCCAGTGGACCGGTGAGGTGCTGGCACCGCACCAGATCCCCGATCTGGTTGAAGGGATCGCGGCGATTGGCGAGCTGGGCAATTGCGATGCGGTGCTGTCCGGGTATCTCGGCAGTGCGGCTCAGGGCCGGGCGATCCTGACGGGTGTGGCGCGGATCAAGTCGATGAACCCCAAGGCGCTGTATTTGTGCGACCCGGTAATGGGCCATCCGGAGAAGGGCTGCAGCGTGCCGGCCGAAGTCAGCGATTTCCTGCTGGAAGAGGCGGCTTCGGTGGCGGACTTCATGTGCCCGAACCAATTGGAGCTGGACAGTTTCTCGGGGCGCAAGCCGCAGTCGCTGTTCGATTGCCTGGCGATGGCACGCGCACTGCTGGCGCGCGGACCGAAGGCGGTGTTGGTCAAGCATCTGGACTATCCCGGCAAGCCGGCGGATGGCTTCGAGATGTTGTTGGTAACGGCGGAAGGCAGCTGGCACCTGCGTCGTCCGTTGCTGGCGTTTCCGCGTCAGCCGGTGGGCGTTGGCGACCTGACGTCGGGGCTGTTCCTGGCGCGTGTGCTGTTAGGCGACAGCCTGTTGGCGGCCTTCGAGTTCACGGCGGCGGCGGTGCATGAAGTGCTGCTGGAAACCCAGGCGTGTGCCAGCTATGAGCTGGAGCTGGTGCGGGCGCAGGACCGGATTGCGCATCCGCGGGTGAAGTTCGAAGCGACTGCCATCAGCCTTTAAAAGCTTCGCGGGCAAGACTTGCCCGCGAAAGCGATCTAAACCCCGAACACGTCAGGCATCGCCCTTGATTTCCTGATACCGCTTTTCCAGTTCCTGACGAATCTGCCGGCGTTGCTGAGCCTGCATGAAGCGGCGCTTGTCTTCGCTGTTCTGCGGTTGCAGCGGCGGTACGGCAGCCGGTTTGCGGTCGTCATCCACTGCCACCATGGTGAAGAAGCAGCTGTTGGTGTGGCGAACCGAGCGCTCACGGATGTTTTCGGTCACCACCTTGATGCCCACTTCCATGGAAGTGTTGCCGGTGTAATTGACCGAGGCCAGGAAGGTCACCAGTTCACCGACATGAATCGGCTCGCGGAAAATCACCTGGTCCACCGACAAGGTCACCACGTAGCGGCCGGCGTAACGGCTGGCGCAGGCGTAGGCCACTTCGTCGAGGTATTTGAGCAGGGTACCGCCGTGAACATTGCCAGAGAAGTTGGCCATGTCAGGGGTCATCAATACCGTCATCGACAGCTGGGCGTTTCCGGGTTCCATAGCGTTCTCACGGGTCAAGGCAGAATGGCGGGAAGGGCGGCACCTCTGCGGGTGCCTGGTCGGTTTTTTTCAAACCACAGTTATCGGGACGCCGGGCGGCTGCTCGCCGTCACGCCGGATCGATCTGTTTCCATATATTGCACCGCCTTTCTGGCGGAAGTCGCGGTGTTAACCTCCGGACGTCCACCTCAAGGAGCCCGACACCATGCATGCCATCAGTTTTATTCAGGATCTGGCAGTGATCATGTTGGTCGCAGGGGTGGTGACGGTGCTGTTCCACCGCTTCAAACAGCCGGTGGTGCTGGGTTATATCGTCGCCGGCTTCATCATCGGTCCGCACACGCCGCCGTTCGGCCTGATCCATGACGAAGAAACCATCAAGACCCTCGCGGAACTCGGGGTGATTTTCCTGATGTTCTGCCTGGGCCTGGAGTTCAGCCTGCGCAAGCTGTTCAAGGTCGGTGCCACGGCATTCATCGCGGCGTTCCTCGAAATCGTGCTGATGATCTGGATCGGCTACGAAATCGGCCAATGGTTTGACTGGAACACCATGGATTCGCTGTTCCTCGGCGCGATCCTGGCGATTTCCTCAACCACCATCATCGTCAAGGCGCTCAACGACCTGAAGATGAAGAACGAGCGCTTTGCCCAGCTGATCTTCGGTGTGCTGATTGTCGAGGACATCCTCGGTATCGGCATCATTGCCTTGCTGTCGAGCATCGCGGTCAGCGGCACGGTCAGTTCTGGCGAAGTGTTTTCCACGGTGGGCAAGCTCTCGCTGTTCATGATCGTGGCACTGGTCATTGGCATCTTGCTGGTGCCGCGATTACTGGCCTATGTGGCGAAGTTCGAAAGCAATGAAATGCTGCTGATCACTGTGCTGGGCCTGTGTTTCGGCTTCTGCCTGCTGGTGGTCAAGCTTGAATACAGCATGGTCCTGGGCGCGTTCCTGATTGGGGCGATCATGGCCGAGTCACGGCAATTGCTGAAGATCGAGCGCTTGATCGAGCCGGTTCGCGACCTGTTCAGTGCAATCTTCTTTGTGGCGATCGGGTTGATGCTCGATCCGATGATCCTGCTGCAATACGCCTGGCCAATCGCAGTGATTACCGTGGCCGTTGTGCTCGGCAAAATGCTTTCCTGCGGCCTCGGGGCCTTTATCGCCGGCAATGACGGACGCACCTCACTGCGCGTGGGGATGGGGCTTTCGCAGATTGGCGAATTCTCCTTCATCATCGCTGCGCTGGGCATGACGCTGCAGGTCACCAGCAACTTCCTCTACCCGGTCGCCGTGGCAGTCTCGGTGATTACCACGTTGCTGACACCGTATCTGATCCGCGCGGCTGATCCGCTGTCGATCAAGCTTGCTGCGGTGATGCCGCAGCGGCTGGCGCGAGTGTTGGGGATGTACGGCGAGTGGCTGCGCAGCATTCAGCCTCAGGGCGAGGGCGCGCTGCTGGCGTCGATGATCCGGCGGATTCTGTTGCAGGTCGGGGTCAATCTGGCGCTGGTGATTGCGATCTTTTTTTCCGGCGCGTATTTCGCCGAACGCATGTCCGTGTACCTGCAAGCGTGGATCAGCGATCCGAGCTGGCAGAAAGCGTTGATCTGGGGCGGGGCGTTGCTGTTGTCGCTGCCGTTTCTGATCGCCGCTTATCGTAAGCTCAAGGCGCTGTCGATGCTGTTGGCGGAGATGGGCGTGAAGCCGGAGATGGCAGGGCGCCACACGCAGCGAGTGCGCCGGGTGATCGCCGAAGTGATCCCGATCCTCTCGCTGCTGGTGATCTTCCTGCTGCTGGCAGCCTTGTCGGCCAGTATTTTGCCGACCAACAAGTTGCTGGTACTGATCGTCGTGGTGGCCGCCGGGGTGGCAGCACTGCTCTGGCGCTGGTTCATCCGCGTGCACACGCGGATGCAGGTGGCGTTGCTCGAAACACTGGACAACCACAAGGAGTCGTCCGGGCATTGACCACGCGGCGCGTCAGACGACTCAGCTTTCCAGCCAGACGTCCCGCGCCCAGTGCCACACCGATTCCCAGGTTTCTTCGGCGACCAGCTCTTCTTCGGCCAACCACAGCACCACGGTGCCGTCTTCTTCGACCAAGTAGTAATTGTCGCCGTCCTGGCAAATCGGGATCATGCTGCGATCAACACCCGCATCCCAGGCGTTGGCAGCAACGTCTGGCAGGTAGGTGTGGGATTGCGGGTCTGTGACGGTCACCGGCTCCAGGCTGCCGTAGACAACGTCGCTGACAGTCAGCAAAAACTCTCTGAAGACGAAGGGAATGTCGATGAACAGTTGTTCCTCGATTTCCACGATCTGGTCTTCGTCAGGCAACTCCAAGGGGACCGGTACCGGTTCGTTGGCTTCACGCAGTTGTTCGATGATTTCTTCCACGTCCGGGATCCTCTTGCTTGATGGCGCGGTTTAGTTGGGGCGGTTTATACAGTAGCTCGCTACAGATGCAACTGCGAAATAGAAAACCCCGGCCGAGGCCGGGGTTTCTATTACAGCATGCGTAACGCGGAGGGGATCAGCCGTTCTGGCGGATACCGGCCACCAGCCAAGGCTGGTTTTCGCCCTGCGGACGTTCCATGTTCCAGCTTTCGCTGAACACTTCGCCCTGGTCGAAACGCGAAGTCTTCGACACACCGGTAAAGGTCAGGGTGGCGATGGTCTTGTCGGCACGATCATCCACGCCGTCCAGTTGAACATTGAGGTTATCAATGTAGGTGGACTGGAAACCTTCGCCGAGGTCGGCACGTTCACGCTTCAGGAACTCCAGCAATTGCGGGGTCACGAACTCGGCGATCTTGTCCATTTCGTTGGAGTCCCAGTGTTGCTGCAGGGACTGGAAGTGGTTGCGGGCCGCTTCAATGAAGTTCTGTTCATTGAACCAGGCTGGCGCGTTGATTACCGGACGAGCGGCAGCAGGTGCCGCCGAGCCGCCGAAGATCGAACCCATGCCGGCTGGCTTCTGCTCGAACACTTCACGTTGCATCGGCGCGCCAGCTGGAGCCAGATGCTCCTGTTGCTTGCGACGACGAGCGGCGATGAAGCGGAAGATCAGGAACGCAATGACAGCCATGATCAGGATGTCGAAGATCTGCATGCCCTGGAAGCCGTCGCCCATGAACATGGAGGCCAGCAGGCCACCGGCAGCGATGCCGGCTAGAGGGCCGAGCCAGCGCGAAGCTCCGCCAGCCTTGGCGGCAGCGCCTGCGGCACCGGCCGCGCCCGCAGTGGCGGCAGCACCACCGGCGGCAGAAGAAGGAGCCATTTGGCTGGTCTGGTGAGTCGGCGCAGCGCCGGAGCTCTTGCCGCCACCAAAGCGCTTGGCGTTGGCGTCGAGGCTCATCGTCAGGCCGATGCACAACGCCATGGCGATGCTAAGAAAACGTTTCATAAAGGGAATTCCCATTTGTGGATGGCACGCGCGCCATGTTGCACAGCTGAAGTGTTACTGGCTAGCGGCAGAGTGTTTCGGGCTTTTGCCTGACAGGTTGCGTTCAGCTTCGGTCAGCGCAATCGGGCCTGTTAACTTTGGTCTGTAGGACGAGGAGATAAGTTCTGTAGGAATGCCCGTAGCGGGCGCGGCGCAGATAGATCGTTCCCACGCTCTGGGTGGTAATGCCGCCATGAACGCTCTGCGTCCACTGTGATGCGGAGCGTCACGGGATGCATTCCCACGCCGAGCGTGGGAACGATCATGGGCGCCTAAATAGCTTCCAGCTTGGCGTAACCGAGCATCAGCCACTTGCTGCCTTCGCTGAAGTTCACCTGCACCCGGGCCTGAGCACCGGCGCCCTCAAAGTTGAGGATCACGCCGTCGCCAAACACAGAATGCCGCACGGCCTGACCGAGGCTGAACCCGGTGTCCGGAATCTCGCTGCCGCCAAACAGGCTGCTGGAGCTCTGTTGCTGACCACCGCCGAACGGACGGCTGACGCTGTTGGACAGCCGCACCTCCTGGATCAGGCCTTTTGGCACTTCACGCACGAAACGCGACACCTTGTTGTAGGTCTCGCTACCGTACAGGCGTCGGGTTTCCGCGTAGGTCATCACCAGGTTCTGCATCGCCCGCGTAATGCCGACGTAAGCCAGACGGCGCTCCTCTTCAAGACGCCCCGGCTCTTCCAGGCTCATCTTGTGCGGGAAAAGGCCTTCTTCCATGCCCACGAGGAACACGTAAGGGAATTCCAGGCCCTTGGCGCTGTGCAAGGTCATCAGCTGAATGCTGTCTTCGTGCTCGTCGGCCTGGGTATCACCGGCCTCCAGCGACGCGTGGCCCAGGAACGCCGCCAATGGCGTCAGGTCTTCATCTTCTTCAGCGTTTTCGAAGTTGCGCGCGGCGCTGACCAGTTCCTCAAGGTTCTCTACCCGGGCCTGGCCTTTCTCGCCTTTTTCCGCTTCGTGGTAGGCAATTAGCCCCGACTGTTCGATAACCGTCTGGGTCATCAGGTGCAGCGGCATTTCCATGCACTTGGCGGCAAGGTTCTCGATCAGCTCGATAAATGCGCCGAGCGCGCCAGCGGCACGCCCGGTCAGGCCTTTATTGGCGACCAGCAAGCGCATGGCTTCCCACATCGATACGTCACTGTGGCGCGCATGGTCGCGAATCGCTTCAACGGTTTTCTCGCCGATGCCACGGGCCGGAACGTTGATGACCCGCTCCAGCGCCGCATCGTTGCCGCGACCTTCCAGCAAACGCAGGTAGGCCATGGCGTTCTTGATTTCGGCGCGCTCGAAGAAGCGCTGCCCACCATAGATGCGGTACGGAATGCGCTCGCGCAGTAACGCTTCTTCCAAAACGCGCGATTGGGCGTTGGAGCGGTACAAAATCGCGATATCGCTACGGGCCAAGCCGGTTTTCAGCGCACTTTCGATGGTTTCCACCACGTAGCGTGCTTCATCGTGCTCGTTGAACGCGGCGTACAGATTGATCGCTTCGCCTTCGCCGCCATCGGTCCACAGTTCTTTACCCATGCGCCCGGTGTTGTTGGCGATCAGGGCGTTGGCAGCCTTGAGAATCCCGGCGGTGGAGCGGTAGTTTTGCTCCAGACGAATGGTCTCGGCATCCGGGAAATCGTCGGAATACTGATAAATGTTCTCGATTTTCGCGCCACGCCAGCCGTAGATCGACTGATCGTCGTCGCCCACCACCATCAAACTGTCGCCGCCCTTGGCCAGCAGACGCAACCAGGCGTACTGAACGGCGTTGGTGTCCTGGAACTCGTCCACCAGAATGTGCCGGAAGCGCTTCTGGTAATGGGCCAGCAGGCCCGGGTGATCGCGCCACAGGTCGAGGGCACGCAGCAGCAATTCGGAGAAGTCGATAACACCGGCGCGCAGGCAAGCGGCCTCGTAGGCCTCATAAATGCTGCGCATGGTCGCCAGGAACAGGTCGCCGCTGGCTTGAATGTGTTGTGGGCGCAGACCTTCGTCTTTCTGCCCGTTGATAAACCACTGAGCCTGGCGGGCCGGCCAGCGTTGCTCGTCCAGCCCCAGCTCGCGGATCACCCGCTTGACCAGCCGTTGCTGGTCGTCGCTGTCGAGAATCTGGAAGGTCTGGCTCAGGCCGGCTTCCTGCCAGTGCGCCCGCAGCAAGCGGTGCGCCAGGCCGTGGAAGGTGCCGACCCACATGCCGGCCGGGTTGATACCCATCAGCTGCTCGATGCGATGACGCATCTCGGCAGCGGCCTTATTGGTGAAGGTCACCGACAGGATCGAGTGGGGCGAGGCGTTTTCGACCTGGATCAACCAGGCGATACGGTGCACTAGCACTCGGGTTTTACCGGAACCAGCACCGGCCAGGACCAACTGACGACCCACGGAGGCAGCTACGGCCTGGCGTTGGGCATCGTTGAGGGAGTTCAGCAGAAGGGAGAGATCATCGCGCATCGGGGCATTCTAGGGTGCGCCGTCACACCGGGCAAACCGAGCTTTGCATTAGCCGATGAAAGAAGCACGAATGACGACCGGTCAGTCACTGGCTGCAAGCGTTGGCGGGGCTCGCTCCAAGGGTTTTGAGGCGGCGGCGGGGGGCTGAAATTTTGTCGATTTTATGATCCGGGGCAGTTTGGTAAGGGCATCGGCTTGTGTATGCTCCGTCCACGTTTCGGGCTCATGCTCACCATTATAAGAACAAGAACATTGCCTATGACCCTCAGCTCCGACCTGTCGGGCCCTTCTGTGGAGCCCCGGGTTATCCGCAAACAGTACGCCATGGAAATGGCGGTCGAGCGCACGCGCCTGCTCTACCAGGGCTCGCTGCTGCCTACGCTGTTCATGCTGATCAACGGGCTGGTCTGTGCCGCACTGCTCTGGAGTCCGCAGCGCTACTTCATCGTCAGCGTCTGGCTGATCTGGCTTCTATCGCTGGTGGCCCTGCGGGTGATTCAAGTCGCGGCCTTCGATTCGGCCATTCCCAATCGCCAGGCCCATCCGGTCTGGCGTCGCATGTTCCTGCTGGGCTCCGCCATGACAGGCCTGACCCTGGCCGGTGCCGGCATCGCTCTGGTTCCCGCTGATAATTTCATGCAGCAAGCCTGGGTATTCGGCCTGATCGGCGCCGCCGCCCTGTCGGCCAGCGTTGCGTATGCGGTCAGCCTGCCGGCATTCCTGTCCTTTACCTTGCCTTGCCTGTTGCCGGCCATCGCCTATCTCTTCTGGGGGGGAGATGAACAAGGCCAGGGTTGGGGCTGGTTCGGGCTGATTTTATTGGGCGCGTTGAGTGTGGTGGCCTGGCAGGTCAACAGGTTGATCGACAGCGGCTTGCTACGGCGCTTTCAGAATCAGGCCCTGATCGAGCATCTGCAGCAGGCGCAGAGCTGCGGCGACCAGCTCAATCACGAGTTGGCCAAAGAGATTGATCATCGCCGGTGCGCCGAAGACAAGTTGCGCGAAGCCCAGGTCGAGCTGGAAAACCGGGTCGCCCAGCGCAGCCTCGAACTGGACGCGGCCAACCAGGCCCTGAGCAAGAGCGAAGCGCGACTGGCGCTGGCGTTGAAGGCCAGTGAACTCGGGCTGTGGGACTGGAACCTGCAAACTGACGAAGTCCATCACACCCAACTTCAAGAGTTGTTCGGCCTGGAACCGGAATTCGTCACCGCGATGCTCAGCCACCTCAAGCCTCGCCTTCACCCCGAAGACTTGCCGTCGCTGCGTCGTGCCCTGGTCGAGCATTTGAAAGGCCGCAGCGAGGATTACCAGATCGAATACCGGGTGCGGCACGGCGACGGTCACTGGGTCTGGATCGAGGACCGTGGACGAGCGGTCGAGCGCAGCGAAAATGGTCGGGTGATCCGCATGGTCGGCACCCGCCGCGACATCAGCGCGAGCAAGGGCCAGGAAGAACAGCGCCAACTGGCGGCGACGGTGTTTGAGGCGGCCAGCGAAGGCATCGTGATTTTCGACCCCAATTACGCGCTGATCGCGGTCAATCAGGCTTTCAGCCGGGTCACCGGCTACGACATCGACGACATGATCGGGCGCAACGTCGTCGAATTGCCGTGCAGCCGCGATGCGCGCAGGCACTACGGCGCGATCCATCATGCGCTGGAACAGCACGGCACGTGGCAGGGCGAGCTGGTGGAAACCCGCAAAAACGGCGAGCTCTATCCACAGTGGCTGCAACTCAACGCTGTTCGGGATGCTCGGGGAAAGGTGAGCCATATTGTTGGCTTCTTCGCCGATCTGTCCGCTCGACGGGAATCCGAAGAGCGCATGCGCTATCTGACCCATTACGATGAACTCACGGGCCTGGCCAACCGTTCGCTGTTCCGTGAACGGCTGCGCGAAGCGCATCAGCGAGTGCGTCAGGGCGGGCGTCGCAGCCTGGCGCTGCTGCATATCAACCTGGATCGTTTCAAGCTGCTCAATGACAGCCTTGGCCATGAAGTCGCTGACCAGTTGCTGCAGAAAATGGCCCGGCGGCTGGTCAACGCATTGCCCGAGGCGGACACCATCGCGCGGCTTTCCGGTGACGAATTTGCGGTGATATTCGATGCCTACGGCAACCTGTCGAGCCTGGCGCGCGTGGCGACCCGGTTGTCGACCAAACTGCGTTTGCCGATCACCGTCGATGGCCATGAACTGGTGGTCAGCGCCTCGATGGGCATCAGCATGTTGCCGGACACCGCCAGGGAAATTTCCGCGCTGGTCAGCCAGTCGAACATTGCCATGCAGCACGCCAAACACTTGGGCGGCAACAACTTCCAGTTCTACACCGAGAGCTTGCAGGCCAGCACCCTTGAGCGATTGCAGCTTGAAAATCAGCTGCGCAAAGCGATCGAAGAGAAGCAGCTGCAAGTCTATTACCAACCGAAACTTTGCCTCGCCACCGGACGCCTGAACGCTGCCGAAGCGTTGGTGCGCTGGGATCATCCGACCATGGGGCGTGTGCCACCCGCTGAATTTATCGGTCTGGCGGAGGAAACCGGGCTGATCGGTCCGATCGGCGAGTTCGTGTTGCGCCAAGCCTGTTGGCAGGCCTGCGAATGGCAACGGCAGGGGCTTGAGCCGATTCGCGTGTCGGTCAATTTGTCGGTGCATCAATTGCGCCAGGGCAAGTTGGTCAGCCTGGTGCGGCAGGTACTGGAAGAAACCGGTCTGGCGCCGCACTACCTGGAGCTCGAACTCACCGAAAGCCAGTTGCTGGACAGCGTCGAGCACATCATCGCGACGTTCCAGCAGCTGCGGGATCTGGGCGTGAAACTGGCGATCGACGATTTCGGCACGGGCTATTCGTCCCTGAGTTATCTCAAGCGCATTCCCGTGGATTACGTGAAGATCGATCAGGCGTTTATCCGCGGTCTGGGGCAGGGCAGCGAGGACGCAGCGATCACCCGGGCGATCATCGCCATGGCGCATGGCTTGTCGCTGAAAGTGGTGGCTGAAGGTGTGGAGCGCGCAGAGCAGCTGGAATTCTTGAAAGCCGAGCGCTGCGATGAAGTGCAGGGTTACCTGATCAGCCGTCCAGTCGAGGCCGATGACCTGGCGGCGCTTTTAGGTGAGGACGCAAAACCCTTGTAAGTGCTACATCAAGCGTATGTGGCGTGGAATGGGGACATCGAGTTACGCATTGAGCAGGCAAAAAGCCGATTCATGTAGTATAACTACAAGCTTGCTACATCTCCGGCCCCTGCCAATAACAAAGAGTCCAGACCTTTGAATCTGCTGCAACACATCGCCCAGTCACGCCACCTCTTACGCAAGTCGGAGCTCAAGGTCGCCGACCACGTGCTGCTTGATCCGGCGGCGGTGATGCACAGCTCCATGGCCGACCTGGCCCATAGCGTGGGCATCAGTGAGCCGACCATCGTGCGCTTCTGCCGCGCCATCGGTTGTTCCGGTTTCCAGGACTTGAAACTCAAGCTCGCGCAGAGCCTTGCGGCAGGTGCGAGTTTTGGTCAGTTTGCGATCCATGAAGACGATTCGGTCGCGGACTACAGCCTGAAAATCTTCGACACCACCCTGCACACCTTGATGGAGGTTCGCGAGAAGCTCGATCCGGTGGAATTGCAGAGGGCTGTGTCGCTGATGTCCCAGGCCCAACGCGTCGAGTTCTACGGCTTTGGCGCGTCGGGCGCGGTGGCGGCGGATGCCCAGCACAAATTCTTCCGTTTGCTGCTGACTGCGGCGGCGTATTCCGATCCGCACATGCAGGCGATGTCTGCGGTCACCTTGAAACCGACCGATGTGGCGATCTGTATTTCCCAGTCCGGGCGTTCCAAGGATTTGTTGATCACCGCTAACCTGGTGCGCGAGAGCGGCGCCTCGTTGATCACGTTGTGCCCGAGCCAGACGCCGTTGGCCGAGCTGTCGACCGTCAACCTGGCGATTGATGTGCATGAAGACACTGAAATCTACACGCCGCTGACCTCGCGTATCGCTCACCTGGTGGTGATCGACGTATTGGCGATGGGCGTGGCCATGGCGCGCGGGCCGAGCCTGGTCAACCACCTCAAGAGCGTCAAACGCAGTCTGCGCAGCTTGCGGCTGTCGCCCAAATCAGTGAAAGCCCTCGACGACTGATAATGGCTGGAATTGTGGCGAGGGAGCTTGCTACCGCTGGGCTGCGGAGCGGCCCCAAACCATTCACAGCGATGTTCTGACCAATCGCATCAGGCTCATTACGACGGCTGTGCAGCCGGGCGGGAGCAAGCTCCCTCGCCACAGGTTCGCGGTCAGTCTGCGAGTTTCATCGTTCTGTAACCCACCCGCCGCCAAACCGTCATCCCTCGCGCCTATCTTGAAACTCCCGTAATCGCCTTGGGAGACTCGAAATGGCCCAGCCCTACGAAGAACGCAACAGCGCCGTCAAAACCCGTCGCCAGCAAGAAGACCAGCGCCGCATGGAATTTCGCCGCGCCATCGAAGATCGCTGCGAGCGCCGCCAGTTGCTGGCCGAGATCGGCGATTTTTCTGATCTGGAACTCAACTACTGGCAGGCAGCTCCCGCAACTTCCCGTCGAAACGCTCAACCAGGGCGCTGATCTGCACCCGTTCGCTGCGGATAAACGCAAGGAATGCGTGGGCCACCGGCGACAGCCGTTTGGCCTTGGCCTGCACCAGGCACCAGCTGCGGTACAGCGGCAGTTCTTCGACCGGTAACTCGATCAATCCGCCGGTCGCCAACTCAAGGTTCAGGGCGTGGCGCGTCAACAGCGCGACGCCCAGACCCGCCAGCACACATTCACGCTGGGCTTCGGCCGATGAGACCTCCTGCGTCTGGTTGAAGTGCACGCGCTTCTCTTTGAAATACTCTTCGCACGCCATACGCGTTCCAGAGCCGGGCTCGCGCAGCAGCAGGGTGTAAGGCTCGAGGTCTTGCAGGCGCAGCGGCCCCATGTGACACAGCGGATGGTCCGGTGGCGCCACGGCCACGATCGGGTTGTTGAGGAACGGCAGAAACTCCAACCCCATGTCCTGCGGCACCATGGACATGATCACCAGGTCGTCGCGGTTATCAGACAATCGACGGATCACCTGCCCTCGGTTGACCACCGTCAGTTGCAGATTCACCTCCGGATGCTGACGCTTGAACGCAGCAAACAAGTGCGGGACGAAATACTTTGCGCTGGATTCCACCGCCAGTTTCAGCTGTCCCTGCAACGATCCCTGCATGTCCGACAGCTGCATATCGAGGTTTTCCAGGCGCCCGAAAATGTCTCGACTGGCACGCTGTAGTGCTTCGGCGGCTTCCGTCATGTAGAGTTTTTTGCCGACGTAATCGAACAAAGGCTGACCAATCAGCTCCTCAAGCTGACGAATCTGCAAGCTGACGGCCGGTTGGGTGAGGGACATTTCATCGGCTGCCCGGCTGTACGACCTCAAATCACAGACCTCATTGAAGATCTGCAATTGACGCAATGTCATACGCATCAATGACTTACGCATTTTATAAGCACTCTCGCCACAAGCTGATGGATCAACTATAAGTCTTTACTTATGGCTAACCCAATTATTAATCATTTTTGTTAATCCCTTGTGGGGGCTAGTGTGGGGCTGCGACTAAGTCGAAACATTTAGTCACGCGTCGACCTGGTCTAGCAGGTCGTGGGTACCACCGGCTCAAGGGAACCTCCAAGTGATAAAAAAGATCCTGATCGCCAACCGTGGTGAGATTGCCGTACGAATCGTGCGTGCCTGCGCCGAGATGGGCATTCGCTCGGTCGCGATCTATTCCGACGCCGATCGCCATGCCTTGCATGTGAAGCGTGCGGATGAGGCCCACAGCATCGGTGCCGAGCCATTGGCCGGTTACCTGAATGCGCGCAAGCTGGTGAATCTGGCGGTCGAAACCGGTTGTGATGCCTTGCATCCCGGCTATGGTTTCCTGTCGGAAAACGCTGAGCTGGCGGACATTTGCGCCGAGCGCGGCATCAAGTTCATCGGTCCATCGGCTGAAGTGATTCGCCGCATGGGCGACAAAACCGAAGCCCGTCGCAGCATGATCAAGGCAGGCGTACCCGTCACCCCGGGGACCGAAGGCAACGTTGCGGACATCGCCGAAGCCTTGGTCGAAGGTGACCGCATCGGTTATCCGGTCATGCTCAAGGCCACGTCCGGTGGTGGTGGCCGGGGTATTCGTCGTTGCGACAGCCGTGAAGAACTCGAACAAGCCTTCCCGCGCGTCATTTCCGAAGCCACCAAGGCCTTCGGTTCGGCGGAAGTGTTCCTGGAAAAATGCATCGTCAACCCGAAACACATCGAAGCACAGATCCTCGGCGACAGCTTTGGCAACGTGGTGCACCTGTTCGAGCGTGATTGCTCGATCCAGCGCCGTAACCAGAAGCTCATCGAAATCGCGCCAAGCCCGCAACTGACCCCGGAACAGCGCGCCTACATCGGCGACCTGTCTGTGCGCGCAGCCAAGGCCGTGGGCTACGAGAACGCTGGCACCGTGGAGTTCCTGCTCGCCGAGGGCGAGGTGTACTTCATGGAGATGAACACCCGGGTGCAGGTGGAACACACCATCACCGAAGAAATCACCGGGATCGACATCGTCCGTGAGCAGATCCGCATTGCGTCCGGCCTGCCGCTGTCGGTGAAACAGGAAGACATCCAGCACCGCGGTTTCGCGCTGCAATTCCGGATCAACGCCGAAGACCCGAAAAACAACTTCCTGCCGAGCTTCGGCAAGATCACCCGTTACTACGCGCCCGGCGGCCCCGGCGTGCGCACCGACACGGCCATCTACACCGGCTACACCATTCCGCCGTTCTACGACTCCATGTGCCTGAAACTGGTGGTGTGGGCGCTGACTTGGGAAGAAGCAATGGACCGTGGCTTGCGCGCCCTCGACGACATGCGTCTGCAAGGGGTCAAGACCACCGCCGCGTACTACCAGGAAATCCTGCGTAACCCTGAATTCCGTAGCGGCCAGTTCAATACCAGCTTCGTTGATAGCCACCCTGAACTGACCAACTACTCGATCAAGCGCAAACCCGAAGAGCTGGCCCTGGCCATCGCCGCCGCCATCGCCGCCCACGCAGGCCTGTGAGGAATATAAGAATGAGCAAGAAGATCTTTGTAACCGACACCATCCTGCGCGACGCCCACCAATCGCTGCTCGCCACCCGCATGCGCACCGAAGACATGCTGCCGATCTGCGACAAGCTCGACAAAGTCGGCTACTGGTCGCTGGAATGCTGGGGCGGCGCGACTTTCGACGCTTGCGTACGCTTCCTCAAAGAAGACCCGTGGGAGCGTCTGCGCCAACTGCGCGCCGCGCTGCCTAACACGCGCCTGCAAATGCTCCTGCGTGGCCAGAACCTGCTGGGCTACCGCCATTACAGCGACGATGTGGTCAGGGCTTTCGTCGCCAAGGCCGCGGTCAACGGCATCGACGTATTCCGCATCTTCGATGCCATGAACGATGTGCGTAACCTGCGCGTCGCCATCGAAGCCGTAAAAGCGGCCGGCAAACATGCCCAAGGCACCATCGCGTACACCACCAGCCCGGTGCACACCATTGACGCGTTCGTGGCTCAAGCCAAGCAAATGGAAGCCATGGGTTGCGACTCGGTGGCGATCAAGGACATGGCCGGTTTGCTGACGCCATACGCCACCGGCGAACTGGTCAAGGCGTTGAAATCCGAGCAATCGCTGCCGGTGTTCATCCACTCCCACGACACCGCTGGCCTGGCCACGATGTGCCAACTCAAGGCCATCGAAAACGGTGCCGACCACATCGACACCGCGATCTCCAGCTTCGCTTCGGGCACCAGCCACCCAGGCACCGAGTCGATGGTCGCCGCCCTTAAAGGCAGCGAGTTCGACACCGGTTTGAACCTGGAGCTGCTGCAAGAGATCGGTCTGTATTTCTACGCCGTGCGCAAGAAATACCACCAGTTCGAAAGCGAGTTCACCGCAGTCGATACCCGTGTGCAAGTCAACCAGGTACCGGGCGGGATGATCTCCAACCTGGCCAACCAGCTGAAAGAGCAGGGGGCCCTGAACCGCATGGCCGAGGTGCTGGCCGAAATCCCGCGAGTTCGTGAAGACCTTGGTTTCCCGCCGCTGGTGACCCCGACCTCGCAAATCGTTGGCACCCAGGCGTTCTTCAACGTGCTGGCCGGCGAGCGCTACAAGACCATCACCAACGAAGTGAAGCTCTACCTGCAAGGCGGCTACGGCAAGGCGCCGGGCACTGTGAACGAGAAACTGCGTCGTCAGGCGATTGGTAGCGAAGACGTGATCGACGTGCGTCCGGCCGATTTGCTGAAGCCGGAAATGACCAAGCTGCGTGCCGAGATCGGTGCCGTGGCCAAGTCTGAAGAAGACGTGCTGACTTACGCCATGTTCCCGGACATCGGCCGCAAATTCCTCGAAGAACGCGCGGCCGGCACCCTGACGCCAGAAGTGCTGCTGCCGATTCCTGAAGCCGGCGGTGTGACCTCGGCCGGTGGTGAAGGCGTGCCGACCGAGTTCGTCATCGACGTCCACGGCGAAACCTACCGCGTCGACATTACCGGTGTTGGCGTCAAGGCTGAAGGCAAGCGTCACTTCTATCTGTCGATCGACGGCATGCCGGAAGAAGTGGTGTTCGAACCGCTCAACGAATTCGTCAGCGGCGGCAACAGCAAGCGCAAGCAAGCCACAGCTCCGGGCCACGTCAGCACCACCATGCCGGGCAACATCGTCGACGTGCTGGTCAAGGAAGGCGATACCGTGAAAGCCGGCCAGGCCGTGCTGATCACCGAAGCGATGAAGATGGAAACCGAAGTCCAGGCGGCCATCGCCGGTAAAGTCACCGCCATCCATGTGGCGAAGGGCGACCGGGTGAACCCGGGCGAAATCCTGATCGAGATCGAAGGCTGAGATAACAGCCTCGATACACCGTTTTAAACCTCGGGGGGGCATGTGCTCCCCTTTTTTTTGCCCGCAGTTTCGCGTTTGAACATGTGGGAGCGAGCCAGCTCGCTCCCACTGGGACTGGGTGAATCAATGGTTGATCAGAACGCCATCCGCCACTGGCCCATTACGCCGTGATTGCGGCTGTCAGTGCCGATCTCGCCGTTAAGGCCGACCCCCAACGTATGTTTCGCTGACAAGCCAAGGTCCAGACCTGTATCAACCAGCAAGCTGTCACGGTCCAGCGGCGCACCGGAAACGGTGAAGTTCTTTCCGCCCGTTGCCAGTCGCTGACGGGTGTCGATGTCGATATCCCCGTAGGTGTGTTTCCAGCCGGCACTGAACCTCGGGGTCAGTTGCATGCCGTTATCCAGGGTGTTGATCTTCGCCAGTCGCAGGCCGAACGTGCTGTTGAGGTTGTTCTGGGTCTGGCCGTGGACTTTCAACGCTGCCGCGCCACCTTTTTCCGTGTAACCGTCGCGCTGATAGCGTTGGTAGCCAAGGCTGGCAAAGGGTTCGATGCTGACATTGGCTCGACCCAGGTTGTAACCCACTTCCGCGAAGGCCTGCTGGGTGCTGGCAGCATAACGGCCTTCGGGGCGGTCGCTGAAACCGTTGAAGGCAACCCGACGTTTAGTGCTGGCGTCGTGATTGCTGTAGGTCGCGCCCAGACGCAGCGACATGGGGCCGCTCTGGCGCAGGGCATAGGCGCCCAAGTGCCAGCTGTCGAGATCGCCGTCTAGTTCGCGGCTGTCCAGGCGAGTCTCAGACTTGCCGCCCATCACACCGACACGCCATTCCTCATCGACACCCCAATCTGCGCCCAGAACGAGGCCTTTGGTCGACGTTTGCAGAGCGTAGTGGTCGCGATCCAGCGTTCCACCGTGTCCCAAGGCTTGCAGCCAGACCCTGCCGTTTTCCGGGCTGCCGGCGGCGAGTCGTGGCGAGTTGGAACGGTTGCCGCGTGGGTTGTACGCGCTGGCGCGGTCCAGTTGGCGCATGGTCGAGAGCAAGGAGGCGCTGACAGGGCTGTCGCTGTTGAGGGTTGCCTTGGCGAGGTTGGCATTGCTGTCACCGGCCAGTTGCTCAAGAGCGTAGGTGGCAGTGGATTTGTCGGTGGTGAGCAGGGCGGTGACGGCCGCATTGGACGCGCTTGTTTTAGCCGTCGGCTCGGCCACGCTTTGGCCAAACGCTCGAGCATTGTCGTCTGCGGCGAAATCCTCTATCGGTACTTCATTGCGAGCGTAGTTGAGCACCACATCAGTCTTGGAGTAAGACAGCTTCGGCGTCATGTACGCCAGATTGCTCGTGACGCTACCGAATTTGCCTTCCACCAGGCCGGCTTTCAGCACTGTGTAATCACTGCTGTCGGGATAGTTGCCCGGCAGTGCAGCAACCTCCAGTGAGGCATTTTCAAGCGCTGCAATACCTTCGACGATGATGGTGGGAGGCTTGCCGGTAGCCGTTACGCCGTAGGAGAGCGTGGCACCCTCTGTGAATATCAGGTCTCCTTTGATGCGTGGAGCGCCAAGCCGCTCGCTGACCTGCAATGTACCGTCTACATAAAGATTGCGTACTTCACCTTGGCCACCGTAGCGCCCCCCTTCGCGAACAATGGCATCACCCGCGATGCTGCCCATGTTGAACAGCGTTGCGCCGTCCAATACCTCGGCTCCGCGGTCGAAGTCGTCTTTACCCGTCAAAGACCAAGCGCCTTGCGCGACTCGCAACCCGGAAAAGTTACTGGTTTTGTCGAGTACGCCGCCCTCGGGGGAGTCGAGCAGTAGTGCGTTTTTCCCACCACCGCCCTGAATTTCTCCTGCAAAGCTGACACCGCTACCGATGATAAGAAGGTCATCTCCCATCCCCAGTGTCAGTGAGACGCCGTCGATGCTTTCGTACCGCCCTGCTGCAGTGGTGCGCTTGACGCCATCGGCATTTGAGAATTCGTCGAACGTCATCGGTAAATCGTTATCTACCGTTTCGAGCGGGACATCATTGTTCCCGGGTAACTCGTAAAGAGGCTCTGCTGGATCGATGGGTTCCGTGGTAGCGGCTACAGGTGGAGCAGGATTCGCTGGCACCTCAGCCGAAACCGGGCCGGGTTCGCCTTCCAGTGTTGCGGGCGATGGCGGTGGGAGCGAATCGTCGGCAGTTTCGGGAAAGTCGTAAAGGTGCGCTGCGAGATCTACAGGTTCCGGGGCAGCCGAATCAGTTGGCGGCTGAATTACCGGTTCTTGGGGCTTTAGTGAAGCGGGTTTGACGGCATGCTGCATCGGACCAATGAAGTTCCTGATCGCCAAAAGATCATCACTTTTTCGCCAAGCGGTTGTTCGAGCTTTTTTGTCGGGCGCTTCGACAGCCGCATCAATCTCTGGTTGCTGAGCCATCGATACATCGATGCAGCCAAGGGAGAGGGCGATCGCCAGGGCGAGTCGATGCGGGCGATAAGTGGACGGCGTGGGCATTGAATTTGACCTTGTTTTTGAGAAGGTCAAACTCTAGGAGGGAGCGCTGGTCCTTGAATGCCGGGCGTTTCCGGCATTTTTGAAGGGCCATGGAAATTCGGTTGTAGCAAAAATCCTACTCCGCAGATTACGTGTGCATTGGCCTTCACACGGCGGAGTATTTGCCTACAACCTTTCCGGACTGGTCTGTTTTTTACGGATCAGAAACTCATCTGCCACTGCCCAATCACCCCATGATTGCGGCTGTTGCTCCCCATCTCTCCGCTGTACCCAATCCCCACCGAATGCCGCGCCGAAATGCCCAGGTCCAGCCCGGCTTCCAGCACCAGACTGTCACGGTCCAGTGAACTGCCATCAACGCTGAACGCCGTTCCCCCGACCACAAAAGCCTGACGCGTCGAGTTACTGACATCGCCATAGGTGTGCTTCCAGCCTGCGGTCATACGGGGCGTCAGGCTCATGCCGTTCTCCAGCGAACTCAGGTGCGCCAGGCGCAGGCCGAAGGTGCTGCTGAAGTTGTCCTGGGTTTGTTTGTCGACTTGAAGTGCGGCGGCGCCGCCTTTTTCCTGGTAGCGGTCGCGGTGATAACGCTGGTAGCCGAGGTTGGCAAACGGCTCGGCACTGAGTCGACCGCTGCCCATTGCGTAGCCCAGTTCGGCGAAGGCCTGCTGGCTGTCGGCGTCGTAATCGCCTTTTGGGCGGTCGCTGAAGCCGTTGAAGGCCACCGTGCGTTTGCTTTCACCCTGATGACCGCTGTACGCGGCGCCGAGGCGCAAAGCGAAGGGACCGCTTTGGCGCAAGGCATAGACGCCGGCGTGCCAGCTCTCGACACTGCCATCGACTCCCGTGGCATCCAGATCTGTTTTCGAATAACCGCCCAGAACACCCAATCGCCATTGTGGATTGAGCGCCCAGTCGGCCCCGAGCACGCTGCCTTTGGTGCGCTGCTCCAGGCCGCTGCTGCCATGCTCGCCATCGAGCTTGCCGTAGCCGCCGATGGCTTGCAGCCATAGTCGGCCTTGGGCGTTCGGGTCATTGAGGTTGCGGGCTTCAGAGGGAACGCCAGCGGCGGCGAGTACTGGGGTGTCGCGCTGATCCAGGCCGACCAGCAATCCTGGCCCACCGCCCATTTGCTGCATCGCCGACAGCATGCTGCTGCCGATCTGGCTGCTGGCGCTGAGGGTGGCGCTGGTCAGGTTGGCGTTGCTGGCGCCGGCGAGTTGCTCGATCGCCGCGCCGGCCGTGGCGCTGGTGGTGTTCAGCAGTGCGTTGTAGAGCGCGTTATTTTTGCCCATCGAGGCCAGGCTGTTGGCGGCGTTGCTGCCGTTACCCGTGACGGCGAACTGGTTGAAGGCGACATCGTTGCGCGTGTAGGTCAGGTCGACTTGTGTCGGGGTGTAAGCGAGGGTCGGCGTGATGAACGCGTAGTCGCTGGTGACCTTGCCGAAGGTGCCGTTGATGTTCGCGGCTTGCAGGACGGTGTAGTGGCTCTGCCACGGATAAGTGCCGCTGCCAGGGTTCACCGCCAGGGTTGAGCCGTTCAGGTTGGCTAAGCCGCCGACCTGGATCGGCGCGCTGCTGCCATCGGCATTGACGCCGTAGGCCAGGGTCGCGCCGCTGCCCATGGTCAAGTCGTGGGTGATGGTTGCTGTGCCGAGTTGAGTGTTGGTCCGTAACGTCCCGTTGACCAGCAAGTTGCCGACCGAACCACCACCGGCATATACACCGCCCGCATCGACGGTCAAAGTGCCAGCGATGCCGCCTTGGTTGATCAGCGTTGCACCATTGCGCACCGCGCCGCCGTCGCTGAAATCACCGCTGCCGGTCAGCGTCCAGGCCCCGTGCCTGACCTCCAGCCATTCGAAGTTGCGACTCGCACCGAAATGTCCGCCCGCCGCGTCGTCCATCACCACGCGGTCGTCACCGCTGCCGCCGTCGACCATGCCGACGAAGCGGCTGCCATTGCGCACTGTCAGGTTGTCGTTGCCGCCGCCCAAGTCCAGCGCCAGGCCATTGCTGCCGCTGATCGTGCCGCCGTTGATCACGCTGTCATCGAACCCGCCGACGAACTTCACGCCGAATCCGTCGAGGCCCTGAATGGTGCCGAAGTTTTCCAGCGTGGTCGCGGCCACGCCCGAACCGCCGCTGCCGTCGTCCACCAAAATGGCGCTGTTGGCGCCGCTGATCAGCGCCCCGCTGGCGTTCAACACATAGCCGCCACCCAACGCGATGCCTTCGCTGCCGTTGGCGAACCCCCCCTTGTCGACACCGCCGGCACCGACACCTTGAATGGTGCCGTAGTTTTCGATGTGGGCGAGCTTGTCGATGTCCACGCCATCACCGTCGCCATTGGGTTGCAGGCCCGAATAAGCACCGGTAATCGTGCCGTGGTTGATGACGGTGCCGTCGCCATCGGAGCCGAAGCCCGAGCCATTGCGGCCGGTGATTTGACCGTAGTTGGTGAGTGTCGCGCCCAGGTCAGTGGTGATGCCATGGCGGCCACCGGAAATGCTGCCGTAGTTGGTCACCGTCACGCCGGTCGCGGTGTCGATGTCGATACCGTCGAATTTGTTGTCAGCGATTCGAGCGTCGCCGGTAGAGATCTCGCCATAGTTGGTGATTATCGCGTTGGCGCCGGTCTTCATGCCATCGCTGGCGTCCCCGCGAATCAACCCGCCTGCGCGGTTGATGATCGTCGTTTTGACCCCGGCACTGCGCAGCGCATCCAGGTCCAGCCCTTGGCCGGTGGTCGAGCGGATAATGCCGCTGTTGTCGATCAGCAAGCTGCCGCTGGCGAAGTTGCTGTCGATGCGCAACGCGTCGTTGAAACCGAGAATCTGCCCACCCGCGCGGTTATAAATGCTGTAGTTGCGTGCCTGGGTCAGGTCACCGCTGCTGTCGATCGCCCGGCCGCCGGTCGAGATGATCCTGCCCGAGTTATCGATCACCACACCCACGCCGCTGGTGCTGTCTTTCAGGCTCACTGCCTTGCCAGCGTTGGTGATGCTGCCCGGCGCTAAAATCGTCAGCGTGTCTGCGCCGCCGAGGGTTTGCGCAGCGGTGGTCGGCGTGTCGATCTGCACATTCTTGAAGGGTGCGGCGTGGGCGCCAGTGCTGATCAACAACGCGATGCTGAGTGCCAGGCGCTGGGGGGAGAAGGGCATGTGAGACGGCCTTTTTGTTATAAGCGGGCCGTCTTGTATAGCGGAGGGTTTTTACAGAATGATGTCTGCGCGCCCCCCTGTATCTGCATTATTTTGCATTCTAAAACGGCTAATCGTGATCTATCTGCATTTTAATGCGTTTAAGCGTAGGCCTGGAGCTTCACAAACGCACTATAGTGCACTCAAGGCTTAAGAAATCCTCAAGAAATGCATTTATGCAGGTGCTGATGGCATGTACGACCTGACTTTACAGATTTTCATTACAGGGAAATGGCACGACGCCATGGTCTTGAGCTTCGACAGCCCTGAAAAAGGATTCGAAAGTCGATGTAACTTCGGCTACGCAACACCTTATCTCATCGAAAATATTGAGGACATCGGAGCTCCATTTGCCAAGGCGGTGAGTGCCAGGTTTCCCCTTGAATGGGAGGGCAAGCGATCCAGTGCACCAGCATTTCTGCACGATATTGCTCCTTCCGGTGCAGCCAAGAGATTTCTTCTGGCGCGCATAGGTCGCGACAAGCCTGCTGATATCAGTACTGATCTTTATTTAGTGGCCAGAAGCACTCCGGCACCGATTGGCAATATGCGCATAAAGGAGTCCGTCGAGGCGGTAGATCAGCGTGAGGCTATAGGGTTTAAACGCCAAGAGGTCATTAGTCGTGATAACCGGTTTCTCGAATATGCCTATGAGCAAGGCGCCGCTATTGGTGGAGCAACGGGGGCGGGTGGCGAGGCGCCCAAACTTTTGTTAGTTCAGGGTAAGGATGGAAATTTATACCCGGACGCAGTATTGGACGACGCAGACGTTACCCAGCACTGGTTCGTGAAGTTCTCTCGCAACAAAGGAAACAGGAACGATCAAGATATCCTCAGAAGCGAATACCACTACTACAAAGCACTACAGAAACTAGACATCGAGACGGTGGCAGAACAGGGCTTGGCGTTGGAAGAGGCGACCAAACCTAGTTTGTGGATGCAGCGTTTTGACCGACAAGTAACCCCTCAGGGGGTCGAGCGTTTTGCCGTGGAGTCGATCTATTCTTTGGCGCAAATAACCACGCCCGGTAGCGCAATGGACCACATGGAGGTTATCCGGCTACTTGCGAGACTCTGGCGTGAAGCGGGGCAGACGGACCAAATCCCGAATCTTGTTGCTGACTACCTGCGTCGGGATCTGATCAATAAAATCCTCGGCAACTCAGATAACCATGGCCGCAACACCGCAATCCTTCGGGACACAGCTTCGTTTCGTTTAGCACCGATCTATGATCTGGCGCCTATGGTGATGGACGACGAAGGTGTGACACGCACTACCAAATGGCCAAAAGAGCTGGAGAGAGCGGGTGACGTTGATTGGCGTGGCGTATGTCGAGCATTGGCTGACATTGCCGATCCAAATGATCCATTAGCTGCGGTGAGTGACGCGTCGAATTCTTTCGAACGATTGCGCGAGGATGCCAAACATCTGGCAGCACTCCCCGACATTTTGACCGCCAGTGGCTTGCCCGACGCAACAATGAATCACCCGCGAATTGCCTTGAAAAATCTGGAGCAGCGTTTGAAAGAGTGGGACCTGAAATGAGCATGACCGTGGCCGAGCGTACTGTACTCATTGAAAGTATCCAGGAAGGGCTGGCTCAAGGCACTCTTGAGATAGGCGAGGCAGTTCGTCGATTACGAGTAGAGGCCACAGGGCTGCACCAGACCCAATTCGCAAAAATGTGCAAAATTTCGGTGCGCACGCTGGTACATATCGAGCATGGGGAAGGGAATCAAACGTTGAAATCGCTGAATGCCGTGTTCAAGCCGTTTGGACTGAAGATGGGTGTAGTGCGGATTCGGCGAGACTTGAACTAAGAAAACTCAAGCTCCGCTTTTGCTTAATGGGTGTAGCAACGGACTGAAGTTGCGGGTATGGGCTTCATTCATAAATGCGCCTGCATTTCGCCAATGTTGATTGAGGACGGTTGTGATACTTCAGGTTCGCTGGGCTGGAGGCGGGATTTAGCGAGGCGTTAATGAACATCCAAAACTTCGCGGGCGATCCGGCTCGCCCGCGAAGCCGTACGTCCAGACTCTGAAAGCTACCCGCGGCACTCGACCAGTGTTTTCACCTGCCCGGACTCCGTCTGGTTTTCATCGGATAGCCACTGCTCAAACCCCGCGCCAATCGCCGGCCATTCTGAATCCAGAATCGAATACCACGCCGTATCCCGGTTCTCTCCCTTGACCACCATGTGCTGACGGAACACGCCTTCAAAACTGAACCCAAGCCGCTCGGCCGCGTACTTGGAGCGGGCGTTGCCGTTATTGCATTTCCACTCCAGGCGCCGGTAGCCCAGTGCAAAGGATTCCTTGGCCAGCAAGTAAACGGCCTCGGTGCTTTTCGGCGAACGCTGCATCGGCGCGCCGAAGGTGACGTGGCCGATTTCGATGCGACCTTGGGCCGGGACGATCGACATCAGACTCAGGAGGCCCTGTACATCACCGCTGGCACGGTCGATCACGCTGAAGAAATACGGGTCGCTGTTGGCCGCATGGTTGTTCAGCCAATCATTGAAAGCGCTACGCTCCGGGAAAGGGCCGTAAGGCAGATAGTCCCAGAGTTTCGGGTCTGATCCCGGGCCTTGCAGGGCTTTCCATAAACCCTCGGCGTGACGCGACGGGTCGAGTTTTTCCAGGCGGATGAAACGCCCTTCGATGGTTTGAACCGACGGCGCCGGGGCGCCTTTCCAGTCTGCGAGTGAAGTCGACATAGTGTTCTCCTTGAACCTTAAAGGGCTTTGCGAAACTGGATGAAACCGGGGCGTTCGGCGATGCGCTCGTAGAGCTGGATCGCGGTGGCGTTGGTTTCGTGGGTCAGCCAGTGGACCTTGCAGCAACCATCCGCTTTGGCGGTGGCGTACACAAATTCGATGAGCTTGCGGCCGATGCCGGTGCCCCGGGTTTGCGGCGTTACCAACAAGTCTTGAAGGTAGCAGGAGTTTTCGATACTCCAGTTCGAGCGATGGTAGATGAAGTTCACCATGCCGACCGCCTTGCCATCGACCCAGGCCAACGCCGAGTGAGTCGGTTCATTCGGGTCGAGCATGCGCTGCCAGGTGCTGTCCGTGACCGCATCGGCCAATTCGGTGTTGTAGAAGCGCAGGTAGGCTTGCCACAGCGGCAGCCAGGCGGCGTGATCGTCTGCGCTGACCGGGCGAATTTCAATCTGACTCATGATCATTCCTTAACGCATCAAGTGGGCGAGGGCCTGGTCATGCACATCAGGGCTGGCGGCGAGCCCCTCGCGCACACCGGCGATGTCTGCAGCGCTGCGGTTCTGACTGAGCTTGCGCTTGCCTTCCAGGCGCTGGATCGGCAGGGCAAACCCGACGATGGCTTTGAGCATGCCGTCGATGTAGTCGGCGGGCGCGTCGGTGACTTTCCACGACTGCTGGCGACTCGCTTCGTGACGATCGGTCAGCGCACTCACCAGGTTGAGCAGGCGATCGGCCTCGGTGAACACGTCGGCGGTTCCGTAAGCGTGCACGGCGACGTAGTTCCAGGTCGGCACGACTTTGCCGTGCTCGGCTTTGCTCGGGTAAAACCCCGGGCTGACATAAGCGTCGGCACCGGCAAAAATCACCAGGGCTTCTGCGCCGTTCTGCAGTTCCTTCCACTGGGGATTGCCCCGGGCGAAGTGGCCGTAGAGGGTGCCATTCGGGCCCTGCTCAGGATTGAATAACAGCGGCAGATGACTGGCTTGCAAACCTTGCTCGCCGTGGGTGACCACCATGGCGAGACGCGTGTCGATTATCTGCTGCTGCAGTTCATGCAAATCTTTGATGGCAAAGCCGCTGGGGTTGTACATGGAAATATTCCTTGGCGAATGCATCCATCCTAGGCAGGCTATTGGTCTGTTGTAAGAGCCATTAATGACCAATTTCGTAGGTCCATTGTCATGAGCGGAACGTCGCTTTCGTTGTCCTTCAACCCCGCGGGTATCGAACTCGACCGTCGCCAAGGTCTGAGTCGCCAGCTCTATCAGGCCTTGCGCCTGCGGGTGCTCGACGGACGACTGGCCAGTGGCACGCGATTGCCGGCCACCCGGGATCTGGCGGCGGCGTTGGCAATTTCCCGCAACAGTGTGGTGCGGGCCTACGACCAGCTCTATGCCGAGGGGTTTATCGAAGGGCGTGTCGGTGACGGGACTTACGTCGCGCAATTGCCTCAAACCGCGGCATCCGGAAAAAAATTATCCACAAAAGTATCCACAGGGTTGTCAACAGGTTTACCCACAGCCTTATCCACAAATTGGCTGGATTTACCTGTGATTTCATCCAGTAAAGTTATCCACAGTGGCGCGTTGGGGCGCGTAGAAAAGAACCATTTGGCCCTGCCGCCGAGCGGTCCGCCGCGGGCTTTTCGGGTGGGTGTTCCGGCGTTCGATCTGTTTCCTTTCGAGGTCTGGGCCAAGCTGAATGCCGCTTTCTGGCGTAAACCGGATTTACAGCAACTGTGTTATGGCGATCCGGCGGGGGACGAGCGTTTGCGCGGCATGATCGCCGCGTATTTGCGCAGTTCACGAGGGATGCAGTGTTCGGCTGAGCAAATAGTGATCACCAGCGGCGCGCAGCAGGGGATTAGCCTTTGTGCACAGCTGCTGGTGGAACCGGGCGATGGGGTGGCGATCGAGAATCCGGGGTATCGGGCGGCAGGTCATGCCTTCGCCGTGGCCGGTGCGCGATTGCATGGCGTGGCGGTGGACAGTGAGGGCATCGACTGCCACGAATTGAATGGCCTCAGCGATTGTCGACTGGCGTATGTCACGCCGTCGCATCAATACCCGACCGGGGTGGTGATGAGCCTGGCGCGACGTCTTGAGTTACTGGCCTGGGCCGAACGTACCCAAGGCTGGATCGTCGAGGACGACTACGATGGCGAATACCGCTACAGCGGCGCGCCACTGGCCCCGTTGGCCGCACTCGACCGGCAGGGCCGGGTTTTGTACGTCGGGACGTTTGGCAAAGTTGCCTTCCCGGCGCTGCGCCTGGGTTACCTGGTGTTGCCACCAACGCTGGTGCAGGCGTTTTCGCAACGTCGAGCGGTGGACGTCCGGCACTCCGAGGTCAGTACCCAAGCGGTCATGGCCGAGTTCATGGCTGCCGGGCATTTCCAGCGGCATATCCGCCGCATGCGTCGCGCGGCCCTGAGCCGGCGCGATACCTTGCTGGCCGGTTGGCCGCGGAATATTCCCGGCATCGGCAGCCTGCCCAGTGTCGCGGCAGGGCTGCATCTGACCGTGGCGGTCGACTCACAGGCCCGCGAGCGCGAGCTGGTGGAGCAGGCGGCGAGTGTCGACGTCGAGATCAATGCCCTGAGCGGTTATTGGTTGCCGGATTCGACAACACCTATGGACCAGCGCGCGGGGCTGGTCCTGGGTTTCGCGGCGGTGCCCGAGGCGGCCATCAGCGCCGCGCTCGGGCGACTGGAAAAGGTCTGGCGTCCTTAGGTGGGGGCAATGACGAGGCCGGGAAAGCCTCTTGGTGCATCGACGGTAATCAGGCGTCGGCCACTGGAGGTGGTAGATAGATATCGCGGGTAAAAAAAGACCCGCGAATGCAGGTCTCGGGTTCAGCACGGTTTATGACCCTGAGGCCGAGGCCGGTACTTTTGCGAAGAACAGGGACGTCGCCAGTTGCGGGCTGATCTCGCTGCGGTAGATCGAGATCGCCTGGAGGTCGTCGTTGGCGTGGCGGGACTCGGATGCGCCACCCAGCAGTCGTTGTTGCACGGTTTTCAGGTGTGCCGCGGTGAAGGTTTGTGCAGGTGAAGCGGGCTCCGCATAGTGGAAGTGGGCATACCACAGAACACTTTGGTTGCTGTGATCGCGGACCTCATATTCCTCGAGATAGTCTCGTTTACGGCTTTTGAGCAAGCGTCGGCCTGGATTCTTGACGATGTCGACCTGACCTTCGCTTTGCAGCCAGCGGACGCGCTCCGCTGTCGGCGGCTGTAGTTTGGTCATGCTGATTCGCGTGACGCGTCCCTGGTTATACAGCTTGGTCGCCGCGTCGTTTAGCTGCTTGACCAAAACGACGACGGATCCCGGACCGCCCTCGGTGGCATTGGTCGCGACCAACGCTGCGTCGATTGCGCTGGCGGCGTCCTGCAGCCGGTGAGCCTGCTGATGAAACATCTCCTCGATTTCCACGGGGATTCGACGCATCCCTTTTGAATGGGCTTGCGTTCGACGAATGAACGCTTCCAATCCCTCCAGCAACGCCTGCCCTTGAGCGGTGCTTGCACTCAAGTCGGGTTGGAGAACGACGGCGGAAACCGGTGGCGGGGCCACTCTTTCAACCCAGACCCCCGGGGTTTTCTCATGAAAAGTCGAGATGACTTTACCGGTCAGCGCCGAGGTCACGTCGATCAGTTCTGAACCGTGTGTCATGGAGTCGGCACGAGGCTGGCCCACCACAGTACCTTTGTAGCGGGTCTTGATGATTCGCTTGGCGGGCGCGGTCGGTGGACGGGAAGGGCCGGGTAGCGGCTCGAGCGCCTGGCGCTCCCGCAGCAAGCTCGCCAGGTGTTTCACGGTGCGCTGTTGAAAACCGTCGAGACGTTGGCGCATCACGTCGAGGGCTGGTTGCAGGAACTGACCGGGAAACTCCGTGGGCAGATCGACGATGCGCTGGTCGGTGATCGTCAGTTGCTCCACCAGATCGCTGAGCCCGTCGATCCGATCCGGCAAGTGCAGCACTTCTTCGTCAGCGATCAGGTCCAGTGAGGCCTGAATCGCAAGGCCTGCATTTTCGACAACGCTCTCCAGTGCCTGGCGCGCTTCAGGTGCGGGCTCAACGCTGTTGTCGAGGCACAACTCCTGGCCGAGTGTGATCTGAAACAGTTTGAGGTCCTTTAAATCGAACGACGGCATGTTGGCTTTAACGTCGCGGATAACTTCGATGGCTTCTTTGCCGAGCAGGTTCAGTTGCTCGAAGCACGCCTGTGCCGACTCGATTTTATTGATGTAGCTGGCGGTCAACTCGCCGGTGAGTTGATGGATTTGCCGGGTGGTCTGTGTATTTTCCGTTGACGGGTTGTCGAGAATATCGAGGGAAAAGCGCATTTGATTGCCGAAAACCGACTGCTGTTGAACGAACCATCTTTGCAGCAGCGACAGCTGGAAATCCAGGCGACTGATCATCGCTTTTCGGTAATTGGGAATCGCCTCGCGAGCATTGAAGGCTTTCATCTGTTCCATGTTGATGCTGAGGAGTGACATCTGCGCGTCGAGCATTTCAAGGTACACGCGGCGATGGGTGTCGGTGGCGGTCGTCGCCTGGGCGTTTTTTTGAGCTTCCTTGAGCTCTGTTTCGCGGCTTTGGGTCTGGCTTTCGAACGCGATCATTTGCTGTTTCAGTTCAGCCTGGCGTTGCCGGTTTTGTTGCTCCAGCCGTTGTTTCTCCTTGCCTCCGGCCTTGAGCCTCAGCCGCGTATCGATAAACCATTCACCCCTGGCGTTCTTGATCAGCAACGGCCCCGTGCGTGCGGGAGACCGGCGTGAATCAATGATCTGCACATCGTCATTGTCGTTGAGGGTGACCTCGAACCATCGCTGGCCAACCTTCGCATACCATTTTCCCTTGAGCGAACCGAGGTGTTGGCGAAGGCCGGGCTCGCTGGAGGCGGCGGCCATCCCTTTGGGTTCGGCGACGGCCAGTTCATCAAGCAAGACGCCCAGGGATGAAGGCGGCAGCGTGGCGATGGCGTGCATCGCTACCTCATGGGAGGGTGGAGGCTGATTGAGGTCGGGCAGATGACTCACCGTGATGGTGTGCGCAGGCTTGCTTTCGGGTATGACGCGTGGCGGCTCGACCTTCTCGGGCAACCGCGAGACGGGTTTGTTGCGAGTGGCGGCGCGATGAGCCAGCACCATGCCAAGGGTCAACAGCAGATCGGTCAGGGCGGACCAGGCGAGTGAGCTGTCATCGTTCTCAGCGGCCTCGGTAATGTCCTGCAAGTCGTCCATGATCTGCCAGATCCACGCAGCCACCCCGGCGGTGCGACCAAGAAAGGGCAGCGCGACATTGAACAGCATCCATGTGCCTTGCTTGAGTGTTGCCCAGCGGGCTTGCGCATTGGACACCGATTGTTGGTCCGCCAAGGTAATCATGGCGTTGGCGTTGGCCTTGAACACGGCGGCCAGCGGCGTGTCATCAAGGGCTGCTGCACTGAGCGTCACCGTGCCCATCTTGCCCAGGGCTGACGTGGGATCGACCAGCAATTGGGTCAACGTCCAGACCGAAGGCAACTCACCCGAGAACACATACTGGGAATAGTTGAACCGAACATCGTCGGACAGCCAGGCCAGGATCGATTGGCGAAGTGATTTTTCGTGTTTGATGGCATACAGCAGATTGGCCTCGCTCGGGTATTGCATCAACGAGGGGGTGAGCAATGGTCGGTAGAGCAGGCACGGTCCTTGATCGGTGAGCCTGGGGCCGATGACGAACATGTTGGCGACTTCATCGCCTTGGCTGCTGGCGCGATCACCGGTCATAAAGGCCAGCGGTCGAATGACAATCTCCTGCCCGTTTACCCTGCGGTCGGCAGCGTTTTCCAGCATGACGGCATTAACGTACTGGTAACCACGTTCATCAATACCCGCCTCGCCGCGCATCTTCTGTTGCAGCGCCTGCAAGGGCAGCTGGATACGCAGATGGCGGGTGTAGAGCGTCTGTCGTCGCAACGTTTCTGCCGGGTCGTCAAGCAACTTGCGCTTGATCAGCGCCGGGTAAACCCCACCGATATTGACCTGTGTGACGAGCTTTTCAAGATAGGCAGGGGTCATCCAGATGGGCACTGCGTCGCCGTTTTTGCAGTTCACCGTCTTGTTTCCCAGCGGAATGGCAATCAGGTTTTGCAGCGCCAGCTCGATCAGCGACAGCGTGGTGGTCTGCGTCTTGCCGGGTATCACGACAGCGCCGAGCACCACGACGCTGGTGATGCTGATTTCAATGTCTTGCAGGTCCAGGTCCGCTGCCGCGGGATGATCCTTGATCATCTGCTCTCGCAGGGTCTGCAGCGCAAACGCCGGCAGTGACGCGATGTCCTCGTCGAAGGTTTTTCCAGCGTCCTGTTCCCGCAGCTGTGCCAGGTCCATCAAGTGTCGGCTGTAGCGGGAGAGGTCCGCCGACGAAGCGTTTTTCAGCCAGTCGGTCAGCAACCCTTGAACCCTGTTGAAGCGTGACGACGGCAGGGCTTCAAATTCAGTGAAGCTTTTTGCCGCCGCACTGATTTGTGGCGAAAGAGGTGTGGCTGACGCGCGCTGGACCGCACCGAATGCACCGATGGCTTCGACCTCGAGCGCAATCAGCGCGCAGGCCTGGTGGTGAAAGAAATTGCCCTCGGGCTCATACAGACGCCATTGCAGGGTCTGCTCGACGCTTGACGTTCCAGGGTGTTTGAACACGGCTTCACCCAGCGCGGCAACCGAGTCGTAACGCTTGAACCCTTCGGCAATCGAGTGCGTCAGCACCAGGGGGCGCGTGCCCGATGTGCCCACGAACACGGCGATATCCAGAACGCGCAGGTGTTCGCTGACGGCGTTCTCAAGCCGATCGGTGTCGATCAGGCAGGCCTTGGTCAGGTACTTGTCCTGTGTCCGAGTTGCGCGATCCGGATGATCGAAGATGGCCTGGGCCATGGCTTTTTCATCCGCATCCCAGTCCGAGGCGGGATCGGGGCTCCAGATGTCCTGCAGCGATTTCGCGAGCGAATGCCAGCGCGGCGTCGAAGGGCTTGTCTCCTGGTTCCAGTAATCAAGCTGCTGTTGCTGATAGGCGATGAACAACTGCGGTGCGAGCGCATTGAGCAGGCAGCCGATGGCATCGATTTTCACCGGCAGTTGAGCCTGCGGTTCCGCGCCCGGTTGCAGGGTCAGGAAGTGTTCTCCATCAATGAGCGTCACCGTCGATCCTGACAAACCGAGTCGTACCAACACATCGGTGAGCGATTCAAACACGTTAGGGCCGGGCACTACCTCGGTGCCGGTATCGACCCAGGTCGGGGTGACGACCGTGGCGAGTGTCGGGTCAATCCTCAACTGCGGATACAGCGCGTTGAGCGCAGGACTCAGCGCGGCCGCTGCGACTTCTCTGATCGAGGGGCCGGTGACCAGTTGGGTCAGTAGCTCTTCTGCACTCGGGGCAACGGTTTCGGACATGGTCGTCTCCTGACTGAGAGCGCGCCGCTGCTGATTGCGCAGCGCGGAATCGGGAGAAGGTATCGGGCGGCCACCCGTGTCGGGTGGTACATAAATATCGCAGGCAAAAAAACCCGCGTCGCCGCGGGTCTTCGGTTTTCGGTCGGGTATCAGGTCCCGGACTTGATCTTGGTCCAGGCCCGGGTCCGCGCGCGTTCGGCATCGCGCGGCAACGGTTGCAGGGTGTACAGCGTACCCATCGCGGTTTCGGTCGGGTACAGGTTCGGGTTGTTGCGGATCGCCGGGTCGACCAGTTCCGTGGCGTCCTTGTTCGGGTTCGGGTAGCCGACGAAATCGCTGACGGGTGCAATCACCTGGGGTTGCAGCAGGTAGTTGATGAAGGTGTAGGCGTCTTCCGGGTTCTTCGCGCCTTTGGGGATTGCGAGCATGTCGAACCAGATCGGCGCGCCTTCCTTGGGCAGGCGCATATCGACGACCACACCATTTTTGGCTTCCTTGGCGCGGTTGGCGGCCTGGGAGAAGCTGCCGGAATAACCGACCGCGACGCAGATGTCGCCGTTGGCAATGTCCGCCATGTATTTGGAGGAGTGGAAGTAGGTGATGTACGGACGGATTTTCATCAACAGCGCTTCAGCCTTTTCGTAGTCCGCCGGCTTCTTGCTGTTAGGGTCCAGGCCGAGGTGTTGCAGGGCCAGGGGCAGGATTTCCGACGGCGAGTCGAGCAGGGCGACGCCGCACTGCTTGAGCTTGCTGATGTTCTCTTCCTTGAAGATCAGGTCCCAGCTGTCCACCGGCGCCTTGTCGCCCAGCGCGGCTTTGACTTTGTCCGGGTTGAAGCCGATCAGGATGGTCCCGTACATGTACGGCACGGCGAATTTGTTGCCCGGGTCGTTGCCTTCGAGCAGCTTCATCAGCTTCGGATCGAGGTGGTTCCAGTTCGGCAATTTGCTACGGTCCAGGGGCTGGAACACGCCGGCTTCGATCTGCTTGGCGAGAAACACGTTGGAGGGCACCACCACGTCGTAGCCGGAGTTACCGGTCAGCAGCTTGGCTTCGAGTGCTTCGTTGGTGTCGAAGATGTCGTAGACCAGTTTGGTCTGGGTGTTCTGCGCCTTGAAGTCTTCCAGCGCCTTGGGAGTGATGTAGTCGAACCAGTTGTAGACGCGCAACGTTCGCTCTTCAGCGTGGGCGGCGCCACCGAGTACTGTGGCGCACAGTACCGGTGCGATAAAACGCGTGAGTCTGTTCATTGTTCTAATTCCTCATTGGGCGCTTTCAAAACCTTCGAGAACGTTCACGGCATTGATGCCGATTTCTTCTACCGCGTAGCCGCCTTCCATCACGAACAGCGTCGGCTTGCCGAGTTTCGCGATGCGCGCGCCCATGGCCAGGTAATCGGGGCTGTCGAGCTTGAACTGGGAGATGGGATCGTCCTTGAACGTATCGACGCCCAGGGACACGACGACGATGTCGGCGCCGTATGTTTCGATCTCGTTGCAGGCTTGCTCCAGCGCTGCACTCCAACGGTCCCAGCCGCTGCCAGCCGGCAAAGGGTAGTTGAAGTTGAAGCCTTCACCGGCCCCTTCGCCGAGCTCGTCTTCATAGCCGAGGAAGAACGGGAATTCGGCTTCCGGGTGGCCGTGGATCGAGGTGAACAGCACATCGCTGCGTTCGTAGAAAATCGATTGGGTGCCGTTGCCGTGGTGGTAGTCGACATCGAGGATCGCGACCTTTTTGTGGCCTTGATCGAGGAACGCCTGAGCGGCGATGGCGGCGTTGTTGAGGTAGCAATAACCGCCCATCAAGTCGCTGGCGGCGTGGTGTCCCGGTGGACGGCACAGGGCAAAGGCACTGCGAGCGCCGCGCTGGATGGCGGCTTGCGCGGTGAGGGCCACTTGCGCTGCGCTGTATGCCGCTTGCCAAGTGCCGGCGGTGATCGGCGCGCCGCCATCGAAGCTGTAATAGCCGAGCTGGCCGTGCAGGCTGGTGGGGATGATCCGGCGCAAGGTGCGGGCTGGCCAGGTGTAGGGCAGTAAATCGCCGTCGGTTTTGAATTCGGTCCAGCGTGCCCATGCACCTTTGAAGAAGTCGAGGTAGTCGCGGCTGTGGATGCGCGCGATCGGGTCGAGGCCGAAATCCTTCGGCGCTTCGACAGGGCCGAGGTTCTGCGTTTGCACGCGTTGCAGCACATGGTCGGCACGCGAGGGCATTTCGAAGCAGGGCATCAGTTGCCCGTCCATCAATTCACAACGGCCGTGGTGCAGGTGGTGATCGTCCGAGTAGATCGTCAGCATTTCTTGTTCTCCGCAGGCTGATTCGGTTGAACACAGTCTTGCGGCGCAGCGCGATTCGGAGAACGGCAGGAAAGGCCAAAAGGGGATCGATATGGCCAAAAGATCTGACCGGAATTCGCCCTTTATTGGCGCGCAAGTGCCCCGGTGTTGGGCAACCACCTGTAGGCACGAGACTTGCCCGCGAAGCGTTTGGCGTACTTGAAGACGCCTTCGCGGGCAAGCCTCGCTCCTACAGAGAGTTGTGGGTCAAGGGCGAAACTGACTCGGTGCCACACCACTCCAGCGCACGAACGCATGGCGGAAACTCGCGGTTTCGCTGAAGCCCAGCGCCTCGGCGATCCGGTAGATCGGCAGCTGATCCTCACAGAGCATCTGCTTGGCCTGCTCGAAGCGCAGTTCATCGAGCAATTCCTGATAGCTGCACCCCAAGTCCTTGAGATGGCGACGCAAGGTGCGCGCCGAGCAATTCATCTGCAACGCCAAACCTTCCAGCCCCGGGGCTGCATTCAGTTGCGCACGAAGCAACTGCCGAATCCGCCCCAACCACGCCTGACGCCCGGTGAATTCGGTGTTCTGCTTGCGGCAGCGGTCGACCATGGCCTGATGGGTGATGACATCGGCCAGCGGCAAGGGCTGGTCGAGCCAGCGCTTGTCGAATGCGAAGGCGTTATCTCGCGCGTCGAAGTGCAGCGGGCAGTCGAAGTGTTCGGCGTAGCTCGCCCGATAATCCGGCGCCGTATGTTCCAGGCGAGCGGCGAGCAATGGCAGCGGGTGCCCGAGCAGGTCATCGCAAATGACTTTCAACGACACCAGGCAGAACTCGGCGTTGAACACGGCCAGCGCCGGGTTCTCTCGATAATCGGCAGCCACGAACCACACCCGCTCGCCGTCGACTTCCAGGCTCAACTCGAAAAGTGTTCCCAACAGCGCCGGATAACGCATCGCCAGGCGCAAAGCGTCACCGAAGGTGGCAGAGGTGAGTAGCGCATAACCGAGTATGCCGTAGGACGAAACGTGCATCCGCCGGCCCAGTTCCAGGCCGATATCACGCTTGAGCGCGACGGCGTTGGCACACACCTGCATCTCCTGGTTGGTGGTGATGCGCGTGTCCGCCCGGCTCAGATCCGCCGCGCTGATGCCGCTTCCTGCCAGTAGTGCTTCGCTGGACAAGCCTTCGGCCTTGAAGGTGTTGAGCACCAGGGAGACGGCGTTGAGGGTGGTGAGGTGAGAGTGGAGCATGGGAAGTTCCAGCGATTGGATGCTGGAATCGAGCAAGTTGTATGCCGCGAATGAATACTTGCAGGAGCGAGGCTTGCCCGCGAAGCTTTTGGCGCCTTCAAGGACGTCTTAGCGGGCTAGCCTCGCTCCTACAGGTCCTGCGGTGTATCAGACCAGTTCACCGCAAAGGTCGAGCTCGACCAGACGCCGGACTTCAGAGGTGTCCAGCCCGGCACCCAGCAACCCATGCAACTTGCCCAACGCCGCCTCACGGGTCATGCCGCCGCCCGAAAGCACACCCACGCCTCGCAACCGGCTACCGGCCTCGTAGACATCCAGCTCAACGCCACCTTCATGGCATTGGGTGACGGCGACAACAACTACACCTTTGTCCCGCGCCCGCTCCAGAGCGGCGAGAAATTCAGGGTTGTCGCTCGGCCCGGTGCCGCTGCCGTAACACTCCAGCACCAGGGCTTGAATACCGCTGTTCAGCACGCCATCAAGCTGCTCGGCGCCGATGCCTGGGAACAACGGCAGCACCGCGACTTTCGCCAGTTGCTTGCTCTGGTTGTAATTCAATTGAGCCGGCAGCGACGTGGCCTTCACACCACCGCCCTGACGCTCCAGGCGCTTGAACGGATGGCGACCGAAGCTGCGGACTTTTGCGCAACGGGTCGGGTCCAGCAGTTCGCCGTGGAAATACAGATGTACGCCCGGCGCCAGGCCATGGCCGAGGGCAACCAGCGCACCGCTGAGGTTTTCCCAGGCATCGCTGTCGGTCACGCCGGCCGGCAGCATCGAGCCGGTGAACACCACGGGGGCATTCAGGCCGAGCAATTGAAAACTCATCGCGGCGGCGCTGTAGGCGAGGGTGTCGGTGCCGTGCAGGATCAGCACGCTGTCGCAGCCTTGGACATCAACGGCGTCGACCACCGCTTCACGCAGTTGCTGCCAGTACGTCGGGCTCATGTTGGCGCTGTCGATCAGCGGCGACATTTCGCGAAAGCGCCACTGCGGCACGACCACGTCGGGCTGGCTGTGCAGATATTCACGCATCCGCGCATCGAAACCGGACGCCGGGGCCAGGCCATTGGCGCTGGCTTGCATGCCGATGGTGCCACCGGTGTAGAGCACCATGACGTGCTGGGCGGCAGGGTAGGAGTTGGGAACCATGGGAAAGTCTCCGCAAGAGATGACATGTGGGAGATTCTATGTTTGGGGGGAACACCCAAACATAGAATTTGGCTTGTATTCGGTTTGGTTTTTCATCAGGGCAAACATCACTCTGGCCAGCTTGCGTGCCAGGATAACCAAGGCCTGAGTGCCTTTTAGACCTCTGGCCAGATAGCGTTCGTAGTACGGCTTCCAGGTCGGCGAACGGCTGGCAGCCATAGCGCTATTGTGAAACAAGCGCCGGAACTCCGAGTCCCCTCGTTTAGAGAGTCGGCGCTTTTGATCCTTTTGTCCTGACTGCCTCACACGCGGATCCATGCCGAGGAAGGCGACGTACTCGTCGCTGTTGGCAAATTCCCCACGCATAAAAGCAGTGGCCGCTGCGGTGGCCGTCAGGAGCCCTACGCCCTCGATGGCCTGGCAACGCTTCACCTGATCATCAATCCCACCTTCCTCAGCAATTTCCTTGAGCGTTTTCTGAATCATCTTTTCGAACTGGGCAATGGCGGCCAGAAGCTGGTTGAAGTGCTCTTTCAGCAAGGATTCGTTTTTCCAGCTCTGCTTGAGTGCAACACAGGCCCGGACCAACTGAGCCCGACGGCGAAGCAGGCTTTTCATTTGTGTGTAAGCCTTCGGTGGCGGATTCCAGATCCTCAATCTGTCGGATTCGCGGCTCAAGTAACGGGCCAGCAGTTCGGCATCCAACGTATCTGTTTTCGCCCTCATGCCTATTCCATCGCGGTATTTGTTGAGGCGACTGCCATCGATGACGTAAACGTCATGGCCCATTTCATGGGCCATTTCCGTTGTATCAAGGTGATAGATATTGGTCGCTTCTAGCGCGATAGCGCTGTGCGCTGGCAGCGTCTTGAGCCATTGCTTCAAGGTTGATCGCTTGTTCGCGATATTTAGGGTCTTTTCCAGGTCGGATCGATAGATAACGATCTCGTCCTTCGCCACATCCACACCGACGACCACCTGCGAATCCAGGATTGTCATGGCACACCCTCCGAGCTAGGGTTTAGATACTTGACGGGGTTCACCGTTGCGCTGGCTTGTTTCTATCGTCGGTCCGAGCCGATGCATTCCTTATCGGCGCATTAGGTGAAGGGGTGGGACGAAGTCTCCCACGGTCTGTACTGGTCAGAGTCAGATGACGAGCTTTAGTCCCACCCACCCCTTCAAGTCTAAACATACAAGCGAGCCTGCCCGCTCTCACAAGTTGTGCACTTTAACTGACGGGCGCAGAGGATGCGCCCGTCGTTTACCCATCAGCGTTGCGCTGCGGGTACGCCTTGCAGTTCGGCTTCAGCCTTTGGAGCCGCGGCCGGCGGATTGGCTGGCCAGGCGTTCAAGTCCAGGTCCAGATCCGGGAATTTGCTCGAATCGAATACCGGCGTCTTGATCCCGGCGGCACGCTGGTCATCGTAGTCACGCAGGATGCGCATGCCGACCTTGAACAGCAGGAACAGCGCGATCAGGTTCACGAACGCGAGCATGGTCATGGTGATGTCGGCGAAGGCGAACACCGTGCCGAGGTTTTCGATGGCGCCCCAGAAAATCAACACCAGCACCAGCGCGCGGTAGCCAATCAGCGCCTTGCGGTTTTCACCGATCAGGAAGCGCAGGTTGCTCTCGCCCAGGTAGTAGTTGTAGAGGATCGAGGTGAACACGAACAACGACAACGCCACGGAAATGAAGCTGCGACCCCAGTCACCGACCACGGCGGCCAGCGAGTTCTGGGTCAGGGCAATGCCGTCGCCTTCGAAGCCTGGGGTGTAGAAACCCGAGAGCAGGATCAGCAATGCGGTGCAGGTGCAGATCACGAAAGTATCGAGGAACACGCTGAACGCCTGAACCACGCCTTGTGCCACCGGGTGCTCGACGGAAGCCACGGCCGCCACGTTCGGCGCACTGCCCAGGCCCGCTTCGTTGGCGAACACGCCACGCTTCACGCCCATGACAATCGCGCTGCCGATCAGGCCGCCGAAGGCCTGGTCCAGACCGAAAGCACTTTTGACGATGGTCATCAGCATGCCCGGAACCTGGTCGAATTGCAGCACGATCACATAGATGGTCACGCCGATGTACACCAGGGTTTTCACCGGCACCAGCAGGTCAGCGACCTTGGCGATGCGCTTGATCCCGCCGATGAACACCAGACCGAGCAGCACCGCCAGGGCCAGGCCTGTGTAGGTGGTGTCGAGGCCGAACGCGTTGTTCAGCGAGTGAGTCACGGCGTGGGATTGCAGGCCGTTGAAGGCAAACCCGAAGGTCACCAGCAACAGGAACGCCATGATCATGCCCAGCCAGCGTTTCTGCAGACCGTGCTGGATGTAATAGGACGGGCCGCCACGGTAGGTGCCGTCGGCATCGCAGCGCTTGTAGAGCTGGCCGAGGGAACATTCGAAGAAGCTGCTGGACATGCCGACCAGTGCGGTCACCCACATCCAGAACACCGCCCCCGGGCCACCCAGGGTAACGGCGATGCCGACACCGGCGATGTTACCCGCGCCGACACGGCCGGCGAGGCTGAGCATCAAGGCCTGGAACGAACTGAGTTGGCCGGCGCTGCTTTTCAGGCTGTCGCGGAACACCGCGAACATGTGGAAGAAATGGCGCAATTGAACGAAACGCGAGCGGATCGTGAAGTAGCTACCGAGCCCGACAATGAGCACGATCAGTACTTTCCCTGAGAGGAAGTCGTTAATGACTTCGAGCATGGATTATTCCTCGCTGTTTTTTGTGTAGGCAAATGTTGGGCAGGCAGAAACATCGCGTTACACCGGTGTGCACGTGGCACAACAGTGAGGCGAGTGTTCGTCCCGGGCCCATATCGCAGGTTTGTTATTAGTTCGGGTTTCGCATGGGTTTGGGCCTCGTTACCGACGACCGCTCACGCGAAGAGGGGCGGCACTATACCTAGGAGAGTGCCGTCCGTCTGCACGGTTGTGGTGCAAGCGACGAAACGAAGCCTTTGAAACACCTGACTTTTTGAGCCAGGCCTTTGTAGGAGTGAGCCTGCTCGCGATGCAGGCACCGCGGTATTTCAGTTACACCGCGTTATCGTTCATCGCGAGCAGGCTCACTCCTACAGAAGACGGTTTTCCTTACAAAAGTTAAAAAAAAGGGCTTGGGGAATAAATCCCCAAGCCCTCAAAAGGTGAGAGGTGTCTAGTCCCTCGACCTGGTGAGCGTGTGGCTCCTGGTGCTCTTCGTTAAAAGAGCAAGAGTCTGCGTTCGGTCAAGCCTTCAAAGGCACCAGACGCGGAGCAATCATGTTTTCCGGGCGCAGGATGTCGGCGAGCATTTCGTCGTCGAGCAAGCCTTCTTCGCGCACCAGTTCCAGCACGCCGCGGCCGCTTTCGAGGGCGATACGGGCGATGCGGGTGGCGTTTTCATAGCCGATGTACGGGTTCAGCGCGGTGACCAGGCCGATCGAGTGCTCGACCAGCTCACGGCAACGCTCTTCGTTGGCGGTGATGCCGACGATGCAGTGCTCGCGCAGCATGTCCATGGCGCGTTGCAGCAGGCGGATCGAGTCGAAGATCTTGAAGGCGATCAGCGGCTCCATCACGTTCAGTTGCAACTGGCCGCCTTCGGCAGCGATGGTCAGGGCCAGGTCGTTGCCGATGATCTGGAACGCTACCTGGTTAACCGCTTCCGGGATTACCGGGTTGACCTTGCCGGGCATGATCGAGCTGCCTGGCTGACGCGCCGGCAGGTTGATTTCGTTGATGCCGGTGCGCGGGCCGCTGGACAGCAGGCGCAGGTCGTTGCAGATCTTCGACAGCTTGACCGCGGTGCGCTTGAGCATGCCGGAGAACAGCACGAAGGCGCCCATGTCGGAGGTGGCTTCGATCAGGTCGGCCGCCGGAACCAGCGGTTGACCGCTGATCAGGGCCAGGCGCTGAACGGCCAGGTGCTGATAACGCGGGTCGGCGTTGATACCGGTACCGATCGCGGTGCCGCCCAGGTTCACTTCGGTCAGCAGTTCAGGGGCCAGTGTTTTCAGGCGTGCCAGGTCTTCGCTCAACGTGGTGGCGAAGGCGCGGAATTCTTGACCCAGGGTCATCGGCACGGCGTCTTGCAGCTGGGTACGGCCCATCTTCAAGACGTGGCTGAACTCAACACCCTTGGCAGCGAACGCCTGGATCAGGCTGTCGAGGCTGGCCAGCAGCGCGTCGTGACCCAGCAGCAGACCCAGGCGGATCGCGGTCGGGTAGGCGTCGTTGGTCGACTGCGCCATGTTCACGTCGTTGTTCGGGTGCAGGTATTGGTATTCGCCCTTCTGGTGACCCATGGCCTCCAGCGCGATGTTGGCGATGACTTCGTTGGCATTCATGTTGGTCGAAGTGCCAGCGCCGCCTTGAATCATGTCCACCACGAACTCTTCGTGGAAATCGCCGCGGATCAGACGGGCACAGGCTTCGCTGATGGCCGCGTGCTTGGCTTCGCTCAGGTGACCCAGCTCGCGGTTGGCGTCAGCGGCGGCCTGTTTGACCATCGCCAGGCCGACAACCAGCTTCGGGTAATGCGAAATCGGAACGCCGGAGAGACGGAAGTTGTTCACCGCTCGCAGGGTCTGGATGCCGTAATACGCTTGAGCAGGTACTTCGAGTACGCCAAGCAGGTCTTTTTCTGTGCGGAAAGATGCAGCGGAGGACATGATAGAAATCATCTCGATAAGGACCCGGTCTGTGCCGGAACGCTGCAAATGCTAGGCTTGTAGAGAATTTTCGGCCAATGCTGTTAAACACTGGCCTATGCACATTCGGCATAATGCCGGTGTGACGCCGTGTGTGCGGCGAGCGTGTGACCTAAATTGGTGCGTGTCCGGGAGGACGTGATGAATCTGGAAAGTAAATGGCTCGAGGACTTCAGCGCCTTGGCCGCCACCCGCAGCTTCTCCCAGGCTGCGGAACGCCGCTTCGTGACTCAGCCCGCGTTCAGTCGCCGAATCCGCAGCCTGGAAGCCGCGCTGGGGCTGACGTTGGTCAACCGCTCGCGCACGCCGGTCGAACTGACGGCGGCGGGGCAGTTGTTCCTGGTGACTGCGCGGACTGTGGTTGAACAGCTCGGCGAAGTGCTGCGCCACCTTCATCACCTGGAAGGCGGGCAGGGCGAAGTGATGCAAGTGGCTGCCGCTCACTCATTGGCCTTGGGGTTCTTTCCGCGCTGGATCGCGCAGTTGCGCAATGAAGGCCTGAACATTGCCACGCGGTTGGTGGCGACCAACGTCGGCGACGCGGTGCATGCGCTGCGCGAGGGCGGTTGCGACTTGATGCTGGCGTTCTATGACCCGGACGCGGCCTTGCAGATGGACCCGGAAATCTTCCCGTCGCTGCACCTTGGTCACACGGAGATGTTGCCGGTGTGCGCGGCGGATGCCGACGGCAAACCCTTGTTCGATCTGGAAGGCGAGGCCAGTGTGCCGCTGCTCGCTTACAGCGCCGGTGCGTTTCTCGGGCGTTCGGTCAATATGCTGCTGCGCCAGCGTGCGCTGCGCTTCACCACCATCTATGAGACCGCCATGGCCGACAGCCTGAAAAGCATGGCGCTCGAGGGGTTGGGGATTGCCTGGGTGCCGCAATTGAGCGTGCGTGCCGAACTGGCGCGCGGTGAACTGGTGGTCTGCGGCGGCCCGCAATGGCATGTGCCGCTGGAGATCCGACTGTATCGCTGCGCGCTGGTGCGCAAGGCGAACGTTCGTTTGCTGTGGCGCAAACTGGAAGGCGGCGCCGCCCAAGGCACGACGGGTTCCTGAAACCACTGAAGATCAAAAGTGAGCGAGCCTGCTCGCGAATGCGGTGGTTCAGTCAACAGTGTCGGCGACTGGCACATTGCATTCGCGAGCAGGCTCGCTCCCACAGGGGATTTGTGGTGTTCTTTCGCTGACCTTCAAGTCAATAAAACCGGCACTTTGCGCCGTATGACAGATGGTCGTTTCAGGGGCTGTTTATCTGCTTCATTGAGGTATACTGCGCGGCCTTCGGCCGGCTTGACTGGCCATAATTCGTACAATCAAGCCACGCATTTTGCGTGGCTTGTTGTTTTTTGACGCGCCTGCGGGCGCCCAGAGAGAAGAGGCACGACGATGAGTGCACTGGTTGGCGTGATCATGGGCTCCAAGTCCGATTGGTCCACCCTTAGCCACACCGCCGATATGCTGGAAAAGCTCGGCATCCCTTACGAGGTGAAAGTGGTCTCTGCCCACCGCACCCCGGACCTGCTGTTCCAGTACGCCGAAGAGGCGGAGGCGCGTGGCATCGAGGTGATCATCGCCGGTGCCGGCGGCGCGGCCCACTTGCCTGGCATGTGTGCGGCCAAGACCCACCTGCCGGTGCTGGGTGTGCCGGTGCAGTCGTCGATGCTCTCGGGCGTCGATTCGCTGCTCTCGATCGTGCAGATGCCAGCGGGCATTCCGGTTGCCACCCTGGCCATCGGCAAGGCCGGCGCGATCAACGCAGCCCTGCTGTCGGCGAGTATCCTCGGCGCCAAGCACCCGCAGTTCCACGCGGTGCTGAAAAAATTCCGCGCTGAGCAGACAGACAGCGTCCTGGAAAATCCAGACCCACGCATCGCCTGAGGTTGTTGACGATGAAGATCGGTGTAATCGGTGGCGGCCAGTTGGGCCGCATGTTGGCGTTGGCGGGCACCCCGCTGGGCATGAACTTCGCTTTCCTGGACCCGGCACCGGATGCTTGCGCAGCCGCGTTGGGCGAACACCTGCGGGCCGATTATGGCGATCAGGACCACCTGCGTCAGCTGGCTGATGAAGTCGATCTGGTGACCTTCGAGTTCGAAAGTGTCCCGGCTGAAACCGTGGCTTTCCTGTCGCAATTCGTCCCGGTCTACCCGAGCGCCGAAGCCCTGCGCATCGCCCGCGATCGCTGGTTCGAGAAGAGCATGTTCAAGGACCTGGGGATTCCCACCCCTGCGTTCGCCGACATTCAATCGCAAGCCGATCTGAACGCTGCCGTGGCGTCGATCGGTCTGCCGGCCGTGCTGAAAACCCGCACCCTGGGTTACGACGGCAAGGGCCAGAAAGTCCTGCGCAAACCGGAAGACGTGGTCGGCACCTTCGCCGAACTGGGCAGCGTGGCCTGCCTGCTGGAAGGCTTCGTGCCGTTCACCGGCGAAGTCTCGCTGATCGCTGTGCGTGCTCGCGATGGTGAAACCAGATTCTATCCGCTGGTTCACAACACCCACGACAGCGGCATCCTCAAACTGTCCGTGGCCAGCACCGACCATCCGCTGCAAGCCTTGGCGGAAGACTATTCCAGCCGCGTGCTCAAGCAGCTGAATTACGTCGGCGTGATGGCGTTCGAGTTCTTTGAAGTCGACGGTGGCCTCAAGGCCAACGAAATCGCCCCGCGCGTGCATAACTCGGGTCACTGGACCACTGAAGGCGCCGAGTGCAGCCAGTTCGAAAACCACCTGCGGGCCGTTGCTGGCCTGCCGCTGGGTTCGACGGCGAAGGTCGGCGAGAGCGCGATGCTCAACTTCATCGGCAAAGTCCCGGAGACTGAAAAGGTCCTGGCCATCGCCGATTGCCATCTGCATCACTATGGCAAAGCGTTCAAGGCTGGCCGCAAGGTCGGTCACGCCAACCTGCGTTGTGCAAACCGCGAAACACTGGCCGCGCAGATCCTCAAGGTCGAAGCGCTCATCGCCGAATAAACAGTTTCATGTGGCAGCGGCGGAACCATTCTAGGTCCGCCGTTCTCTCATGGCAGGATGCGAAAGTCTGACTAGGCTTCTGCATTGCCATTCAATCAGAGGGAAGTGCCATGGGAATTATCGGAACCATCTTTATCGGCTTGATCGTCGGCCTGCTGGCTCGGTTCCTGAAACCGGGTGATGACAGCATGGGCTGGATCATGACCATCCTGCTCGGTATCGGCGGTTCGCTGGCGGCCACTTATGGCGGCCAGGCTCTGGGCATCTATCACGCAGGCGAAGGTGCAGGCTTCATCGGTGCGCTGGTCGGCGCGGTGGTGCTGCTGGTGATCTACGGTTTGATCAGAAAGAACTGATTCAAGCGACGAAGTCCTCTCCGCGCCGCACGCGGGGAGGGCTAGAATGCTCGGCGTTGCACAGACCTCTCCTTATGCCGAGCACCTTCATGCGCCGTTTTCTGCTGACTTTTCTTTTACTGGGTACGGGCCTTGCCCATGCCGGCGAACTGCCGGAAACCGACTGGCTCGAACTGATGCCCAAGTCGGACCAGAAAGCCCTCGAGGCCATGCCCGAAATCGACCACAACTCCCCCGAAGGCGATGGCACCTTTACTGAAAAAGGTGGCATGAAGCAGAGCAAGGGCTTGCCGGCGGTGATGTATTCGACCAAAACCGTGCCGTCGATGAACGACAAGAACATCCGCATCGGCGGTTATCCGGTACCGCTGGAGTCCGACGCCAAGGGCCACAGCACGCTGTTCTTCCTTGTCCCGTACCCGGGCGCCTGCATCCACGTGCCGCCACCGCCACCTAACCAATTGGTGTTGGTGCGTTATCCGAAGGGTTTGAAGCTGGACGATATCTACACACCGCTGTGGGTGACCGGCACGCTGAAGATCGAGAAGGTCAACAACGACCTAGCTGACGCGGCGTATGCGCTGGATGCGGCGAAGGTGCGGGTGGTGCAGGAGTCGGATTTGTAACAGCGCCAACCAGACTGGCAAAGATCCACTGTGTGCGAGCCTGCTCGCGATAGCGGTGTAACAGCCAATATTGATGTTGGATGTTATGACGTCATCGCGAGCAGGCTCGCTCCCACATTGGTTTTGTGGTGTTGCTTATAAAGGGTTGCTGGCGATGCTGACTTCGAGAGTGTGGGTGGCGCCGGGTTTCAGCGTCACCACATCATCCATCACATTCGCCGTCTCGATGCACAGCATCTTCTGCCAGCCATCGTCGGCCATGTCGCTGAATGCCACCGCGCGTTCGATCCACGGGTTCCAGATCACCGCCGAGCGCGAACCACTGCTGGTCAGCTCAATGCGCCGTTTCCAGGCCGGGTCGACAATGCTCAGCTTCGCCGGGGTATTGAGGTAGATACGGTCGGTTTCGCCGGTAAAGCGCAGATCGCCGGTCTGGGTCACGGTTTTCCAGTCGTCCAGCGTTTCGATATAGCTCAAGCCATCCAGCCCTTCGACATGCACCGTGCGCACATCGCTGACAGCGAAGTAACTGTGCAACGCCTGGCTGATGGTGACGGTATCGGTGCCCTGATTGTGGCTGGTCAAGCTGATGTGCAGTTGCTCATCCAGACGGATGCTCAACTTCAGATCCACCTGATGTGGCCAGCCTGGAAAGCCGCCTTCGGGGTAGGGCAGGACGAATTCCACCTTCAGGCTCTCACCCTCGGTTTCTATGCCGCCCAATTCCCAATCCATCGCCCGGACAAAGCCGTGGGCAGTCGGCGGTTCGTTGCTGACGCGCATCGCCTGGACGCTTTGCGGGTTGCGCTTGAAATTGCCGAACCACGGCCAGCACACCGGCACGCCGGCGCGGATGCTCTTGCCGGTCTTGAACACGGCCTCATCGTTAAGCCAGATCAGCGGCGGTTGGCCGGCCAATTGATAACTGAGGATGTGCGCGCCTTGCTGGGCAACCAGCAATTCGGCCTGACCGTGGCGGATGCGCCAGCAGTTCAGTTCATCCAGTTTCACGGCTTCAACGTTGGGCGTGCTCATGGGGCAACTCTCGATCAGGAACAATGACTGCAATGGACCGCAGAAAGGTCGCCGTGTTTAACGCGCGCGTGGAGGAACCGAACGAGTACGGCCGCTGCCATCGATCGCGACAAACACAAACACGGCTTCAGTCACTTTACGCCACTCGCTGGACAGCGGATCGTCGCTCCAGACTTCGACCATCATCTGAATCGAGCTGCGGCCGATTTCCAGCGCCTGGGTATAGAAGGAAAGCTGAGCGCCCACCGCCACCGGGACCAGGAACGCCATGCGATCAATCGCCACGGTTGCTACGCGCCCACCCGCAACTTTGCTGGCCATTGCGGTGCCGGCCAAATCCATCTGTGCCACCAGCCAGCCGCCGAAAATATCGCCAAAGCCGTTGGTTTCACGCGGAAGCGCGGTGATTTGCAGGGCAAGGTCGCCTTGCGGAATTGGATCTTCTTGTTCGAGCTCTATCATGCCGGGGGTGCCTCTGACCCGTGACTCTTCATTGGTACTTCAGGTGAATAGCCGTCTCAAGAAAAAACGATTCAGCCCCGAACATACTACGTTCGTCACGTTTTTCGAAAGGCGCCTAAAGGGAAACTCTGCGAAACCGACTGAGCCACGCAATGACCTTGCCAGTCATCCAGCGCGTTTTCGCACAGCAACCCCTTACAAATGCTGCAACGCAGCGAGTATATCGATCGGTAGACTCCGAGACGACCGTCCGGTTCTCATTTTGACCGTCAAATACGCACCTCTATGTGCTTTTTCGAACAATTTGCTATCGTGCCGGACCTGCCCAAGCCCTCGCCAGCGTTGTTGGGGTTGCAGATCCGACTATAAGAGAAGCCCTTGCCATGACCACAGCGCCCTCTAGCATCGCGCAGCCGACCCAGCCCGCCCGCCCGTTAACCCGTAGCGACTACAAGACGTTATCGCTGTCTGCCCTGGGCGGCGCACTGGAGTTTTACGACTTCATCATCTTCGTGTTCTTCGCCACGGTGGTGGGCAAACTGTTCTTCCCGGCGGACATGCCCGAGTGGCTGCGCCTGATGCAGACGTTCGGCATTTTCGCCGCCGGCTACCTCGCTCGTCCGTTGGGCGGCATTGTGATGGCCCATTTCGGCGACCTGCTTGGCCGCAAAAAGATGTTCACCCTGAGCATTTTCATGATGGCGGTGCCGACCCTGATCATGGGTCTGCTGCCGACCTATGCGCAGATCGGCATGTGGGCGCCGATCCTGTTGCTGTTGATGCGGGTGATTCAAGGCGCGGCGATTGGCGGTGAAGTGCCGGGCGCGTGGGTATTCGTTTCCGAACACGTGCCGCAGCGACATATCGGTTATGCCTGCGGCACCCTGACGAGCGGTCTGACGGCTGGCATCCTCCTGGGTTCATTGGTCGCCACGGCGATCAACAGCATTTACACCCCGCTGGAAGTGTCCGATTACGCCTGGCGGATCCCGTTCCTGCTGGGTGGCGTGTTCGGTCTGTTCTCGGTCTACCTGCGCCGCTGGTTGCACGAGACCCCAGTGTTTGCCGAACTGCAACTGCGCAAGGCCCTGGCCGAAGAAGTGCCGCTGCGCGCGGTGCTGCGTGACCATCGCGGTGCGATCCTGATTTCCATGTTGCTGACCTGGCTGCTGTCCGCCGGCATCATCGTGGTCATTCTGATGACGCCGACCGTGCTGCAGACCGTTTACCACTTCTCGCCAACTACCGCGTTGCAGGCCAACAGCCTGGCGATCGTGTTCCTGAGTGTAGGTTGCGTGGCTTCCGGTGCCCTGGCTGACCGTTTCGGCGCTGGCCGAGTGTTTGTGTTTGGCAGCGCCGCGCTGTTGATCAGCTCGTGGACGTTCTATCACAGCCTGTTCAACCACCCGGACTGGCTGTTCCCGATGTACGCCTTGACCGGTTTCCTGGTCGGGACCATCGGTGCAGTGCCCTACGTGATGGTCAAAGCCTTTCCAGCGGTGGTGCGCTTCAGCGGGTTGTCGTTCTCCTACAACCTGGCCTATGCGATTTTCGGTGGTTTGACGCCGATGGTGGTGACGCTGCTGCTCAAGGAAAGCCCGATGGGACCTGCCTACTACGTGGCGATCATTTGCGGGGTCGGGATTCTGGTGGGTGCGTATCTTTGGAAGAAGGGTCGCTGATCCCCGAAACTGTCTGTAGCTGTACCGGCCCTATCGCAAGCAGGCTAGCGCCCACATTGAATTGCATTCCAATGTGGGGCTAGCCTGCTAGCGATTTGGGGCGCATGAATTATCCGGTAAAAACTCGAATGCTGGCCTTTCATCCAATTGTCATATTTCAGCCATAGAGTGTTCACACGGCCTGCTGATACTTGGCCCCGACTAACACACCCTATCTGCTAGGAGTAAGGCATGAAACTGAAGCGTTTGATGGCGGCAATGACTTTTGTCGCTGCTGGCGTTGCGACTGCCAACGCGGTTGCCGCTGTTGACCCTGCTATCCCGAGCTACGCCAAGACCACTGGTGTGTCGGGCAACCTGTCCAGCGTCGGCTCCGATACCCTGGCCAACCTCATGACCCTGTGGGCTGAGAACTACAAAAAAGAATACCCGAACGTCAACATCCAGATTCAGGCTGCTGGTTCCTCTACCGCGCCACCTGCGCTGACTGAAGGCACCGCTAACCTGGGCCCGATGAGCCGCAAGATGAAGGACAACGAGCTGCAAGCCTTCGAAACCAAATACGGCTACAAGCCAACCGCTATTCCGGTTGCCGTGGACGCCCTGGCTGTCTTCGTACACAAAGACAACCCGATCCAGCACATGACCATGGAGCAAGTCGACGCGATCTTCTCCTCGACTCGTCTGTGCGGTGCTAAAACCGACGTGAAAACCTGGGGTGATCTGGGCGTGACGGGCGACCTGGCCAACAAGCCGGTTCAGCTGTTCGGTCGTAACTCGGTATCCGGCACCTACGGCTACTTCAAAGAAGAAGCCCTGTGCAAAGGCGACTACAAGCCAAACGTCAACGAACAACCAGGTTCGGCTTCGGTCGTGCAGTCGATCAGCTCTTCGCTGAACGGTGTTGGTTACTCGGGCATCGGCTACAAAACCGCTAGCGTGAAGACGGTGGCCCTGGCCAAGAAAGGCAGCACCGAGTTCATCGAAGACAGCGAAGAAAACGCCCTGAACGGCAAGTACCCACTGTCGCGTTTCCTCTACGTTTACGTCAACAAAGCCCCGAACAAGCCTCTGGCCCCGCTGGAAGCTGAGTTCGTGAAACTGATTCTGTCCAAACAGGGTCAGGAAGTTGTAGTGAAAGACGGTTACATCCCACTGCCAGCCAAGGTTGCTGCAAAAGCACTGGCTGACCTGGGTCTGCAAGAAGGCGGCAACGTAGCAAAAAAGTAAAACCCTGAGCCCGGGGTAATCCCGGGCTCTGCAGGAGCGAGGCTTGCCCGCGAAAGCGGTGGTTCAGTCAACGTGACGTTGAATGTAATGACGCCTTCGCGAGCAAGCTTCGATCCTGCAAATGCCGGTACGCCGGCCCCCAAATTTCCGGTCCACTGCCAGTTCCCGCTGGCGGCGGATTTGCTGCGTCACTGCATTGTCATCTTTCTGTCATACAGGATCGCTAGGGTGTGCGCATGAATGATCTGGCCAATTCCACCATGACTACTAATCCCCCCAAGCGAATTGATTTCAATACGCCTGAGCTGCAACGCAAGCGCCGCATCCGCGCGCTCAAGGATCGCCTGACCCGCTGGTACGTCCTCGTGGGCGGCCTTGCCGTTCTCGGCGCGATCACGCTGATCTTTTTCTTCCTCGCCTACGTTGTCTTCCCCCTGTTTCAGGGTGCCGACCTGACCGCCAAGGAATCCATCACGCCCGCCTGGATGCAAGACGCCGGCAAGCCGTTGATGATCTCTCTGGAAGAGCAGAACCAGGTCGCCATGCGAGTTTCCGACAAAGGGCAGGCGCTGTTTTTTGACATCGACAGTGGCGCTGAACTCAAGCGCGTCGATCTGTCGATCCCGGCCGGCACCACCGTGACCTCCATCGGCGAAGACCAGCCCGGCCATCCGCTGGTCGCAGTAGGTCTGTCCAACGGTCAGGCGCTGGTGTTCCGTCACACTTATAAAGTCAGCTATCCAGATGGCAAGAAAACCATCTCGCCGGCGATCGAATACCCGTACGGCGAAACGCCGATCGCGCTGAACGAAGCGGGCGGTGCACTGGAGCACGTCAGCCTCAACGCCACGGATTCGACCCTGATGCTGGTCGGTTCCACCGGCTCACAACTCAATGTGCTCTCGCTGACCAGCGAAGAAAACATGATGACCGGCGAAGTCACCAACGAGCAGAAGCGTATCGAGCTGCCGCAGATGACCGAGCCGGTGAAGAACATCTTTGTCGACCCGCGTCAGCAATGGCTGTACGTGATCAACGGTCGCGCCCAGGCCGACGTATTCAGCCTGCGCGACAAGAGCCTCAACGGTCGCTACAAGTTGCTGGAAAACGGTGACGCCGAAATCACTGCCAGTACTCAATTGGTGGGCGGTATCTCGCTGATCCTCGGCGACTCCAAAGGCGGCCTGGCCCAGTGGTTCATGGCCCGTGACCCGGATGGCGAGTTGCGCCTGAAGCAGATCCGCACTTTCCAGATGGGCACTACGCCGATCGTTGAAATCACCGCTGAAGAACGTCGCAAAGGCTTCGTGGCCCTCGACGCCTCCGGCAAGCTTGGCGTGTTCCACAGCACCGCCCACCGCACCTTGCTGGTGGACCAGGTGGTCGACGGCCAAGGCGTCTTCGGCCTGTCGCCACGGGCCAACCGTGTGATCGTCGAAGCGGGCGGCAAGATTCAGCCGCTGCTGCTCGACAACCCGCACCCGGAAGTGTCGTGGAGCGCGTTGTGGAGCAAGGTCTGGTACGAGAACTACGACGAGCCTAAATACGTCTGGCAATCGACCGCCGCCAACACCGACTTCGAACCCAAGCTGAGCCTGTCGCCACTGACCTTCGGCACCCTGAAAGCCGCGTTCTACGCCATGCTGCTGGCCGCTCCTCTGGCCGTCGCTGCCGCGATCTACACCGCGTATTTCATGGCCCCGGGCATGCGTCGCAAGGTCAAGCCGGTGATCGAGCTGATGGAAGCGATGCCGACGGTGATCCTCGGCTTCTTCGCCGGCCTGTTCCTCGCGCCTTATGTGGAAGGGCATTTGCCGGGCATCTTCAGCCTGCTGATGCTCCTGCCGATCGGCATCCTGGTCGCCGGTTTCGTCTTCAGCCGCCTGCCTGAGTCCATCCGCCTGAAAGTGCCGGACGGCTGGGAAAGCGCGATCCTGATCCCGGTGATTCTGTTTGTGGGCTGGTTGTCGCTGTACATGAGCCCGTACATGGAAACCTGGTTCTTCGGCGGCGACATGCGCATGTGGATCTCCCACGACCTGGGCATTACCTACGACCAGCGCAACGCTCTGGTAGTCGGTCTGGCCATGGGCTTCGCGGTGATCCCGAACATTTACTCCATCGCCGAAGACGCCGTGTTCAGCGTGCCCCGCGGCCTGACCCTCGGTTCCCTGGCCCTCGGTGCCACGCCATGGCAGACCATGACCCGTGTGGTGATCCTCACCGCCAGCCCGGGCATCTTCTCGGCACTGATGATCGGCATGGGCCGTGCGGTCGGTGAAACCATGATCGTGCTGATGGCCACCGGTAACACCCCGGTCATGGAAATGAACCTGTTCGAAGGTCTGCGAACGCTGGCCGCCAACGTCGCGGTGGAAATGCCCGAGTCGGAAGTCGGCGGCAGCCACTATCGCGTGCTGTTCCTCTCGGCACTGGTGCTGCTGTTGTTCACCTTCGTCATGAACACCCTCGCGGAACTGATTCGTCAGCGTCTGCGCAAGAAATACTCGTCGCTTTAAGAAAGGTAGAAGTCTGTGAAACAGAACTCCCTGAAAGGATGGTTCAAGAGCGGCGCCCCAGGCGTCTGGATCAGCGGTGGCGCGGTGTCCATCGCGGTCATCATGACCATTGGCTTGCTGGCGGTGATTGCCGTGCGCGGTCTGGGCCACTTCTGGCCGGCAGACCTGGTGCACGCCAGTTATGACGTGCCGGGCCAGGCCAACCACCTCGTCATCGGCGAAGTGGTGCAGAAAGAAGAAGTGCCGCGCGAGCGCCTGAAAAGCGCTGGTCTGCCGGTGCCCGATCAGGGCCCGGAGTTCATGACCCGTGAGCTGATCAAGGTCGGCAACCGCGACCTGAACGGCAACGACTTCACCTGGATCGTCGGCGAGTGGCTGACCAACCAGAAGACGCCGCCGGAGCTGATGGCCGTCGAGCGTCGCGAGTGGGGCAACTTCTACGGCTACCTGGTCAACGTCAAGCAGGACGGCAAAGTCATTGCTGAGGGCGAAGCCGCATGGCCCGAGTTGCAGGCCCGTGTCGATCGCGTGAACAAGCTTGCAGCACAGCTCAAGACCCTGGAGAAAGTCGACATTGGCGCGATCAACGCCGGTCTGGAACGTGTGCGTCTGCACGGTCGCAAACTGGAACTGGCCGGCCAGCTCGACGCCGCCGCGCAAGCGGACATGGAATCCGAGCGCGCTGAGCTCAATGCTCGTTATCAGGACATCGAAGCCCGCCTGAATGACCTGCACGCCCAGTTCAACCGCGACAGCCTGACCGCCCGCGATGCCAACGGCAAAGAGATCGAGATCGGCATCGGCAAAGTGGTCCGCGCCTATCAGCCGAACGCCATGGGCACCTTCACCAAGATCGGCTTCTACGTTAGCAAGGTCTGGGAATTCCTCAGCGATGACCCGCGTGAAGCGAACACCGAGGGCGGGATCTTCCCGGCCATTTTCGGCACCGTCATGATGACCTTGATCATGGCGATGATCGTGACGCCGTTCGGCGTGTTGGCGGCGGTTTACCTGCGTGAATACGCCAAGCAGAACGCGTTGACCCGGATTATCCGCATCGCGGTGAACAACCTGGCGGGCGTTCCGGCGATTGTCTACGGCGTGTTCGGCCTGGGCTTCTTCGTCTACGTACTTGGCGGTTCGGTTGACCGGTTGTTCTTCCCGGAAGCGTTGCCGGCGCCGACCTTCGGTACACCGGGTTTGCTTTGGGCGTCCCTGACCCTGGCGCTGCTGGCGGTTCCGGTGGTGATCGTGGCCACGGAAGAAGGCCTGGCGCGGATTCCTCGCACCGTGCGTGAAGGCTCGTTGGCCCTCGGCGCGACCAAGGCTGAAACCTTGTGGAAGATCGTGCTGCCAATGGCCAGCCCGGCAATGATGACCGGCATGATCCTCGCCGTGGCGCGCGCCGCCGGTGAAGTGGCGCCGCTGATGCTGGTGGGTGTGGTGAAACTGGCGCCGTCGCTGCCACTGGACGGCAACTACCCGTACCTCCACCTGGACCAGAAGATCATGCACTTGGGCTTCCATATCTATGACGTCGGCTTCCAAAGCCCGAACGTCGAGGCCGCGCGGCCGCTGGTGTATGCCACGGCGCTGCTGCTGGTGCTGGTGATTGCCACGTTGAACCTGTCGGCCGTTTATATCCGTAACCATCTGCGCGAAAAATACAAAGCTCTAGACAGCTAAAGCCATTAGCCACAAGCGGCAAGTTATAAGCCGCTTTTGCTCAAAACTTGCAGCTTGCAGCTAGAAGCTTGCAGCTACGAACGGAGTGAGACCCCATGCAGCACGAAGCACATACCCACGGCATCAACATGTCTGCCTTGGGCCGCGACAAACAGAGCTTGAGCCTTGAACAGGAAACCGTGGCCATCGAAGTGCCGGGCCTGAACCTGTTCTACGGCGACAAACAAGCGCTGTACGACGTCAGCCTGAACATTCCGAAACAGCGTGTGACCGCCTTCATCGGCCCGTCCGGCTGCGGCAAGTCCACGCTACTGCGTACCTTCAACCGCATGAACGACCTGGTCGACGGTTGCCGCGTAGAAGGTGAAATCAACCTGTACGGCCACAACATCTACCGTAAGGGCGAAGACGTGGCCGAACTGCGTCGTCGCGTCGGCATGGTGTTCCAGAAGCCGAACCCGTTCCCGAAAACCATCTACGAAAACGTGGTGTACGGCCTGCGCATCCAGGGCATCAACAAAAAGCGCGTTCTCGACGAAGCGGTCGAGTGGGCGTTGAAAGGCGCGGCGCTGTGGGACGAAGTCAAAGACCGTCTGCATGAATCGGCACTCGGCCTGTCCGGTGGTCAGCAGCAACGTCTGGTCATCGCGCGCACCATCGCTGTAGAGCCGGAAGTGCTGCTGCTCGACGAACCATGCTCGGCACTCGACCCGATCTCCACGCTGAAAGTCGAAGAACTGATCTACGAATTGAAATCGAAATTCACCATTGTCATCGTGACCCACAACATGCAACAGGCCGCGCGGGTTTCCGACTACACGGCGTTCATGTACATGGGCAAACTGGTGGAATTCGGCGACACCGATACGCTGTTCACCAATCCGGCGAAGAAGCAGACCGAAGACTACATCACTGGTCGCTACGGCTAGCCGTACAGCTGCAAGCCGCAAGTTTCAAGCGGCAAGTAGGAAGCGGTGCGATATCAGGACTTATACATAACTGCTTGAAGCTTGCAGCTTGAAGCTGGCAACTTTCGCGGAGCGAACCGAATGATTAGTAAAGAAGGCCTTACCCATCACATCTCCGCGCAGTTCAACGCTGAGCTGGAGGAAGTTCGCAGCCACCTCCTGGCCATGGGCGGTCTGGTGGAAAAGCAGGTCAATGACGCGGTGACCGCGCTGATCGAGGCCGACTCCGGCCTGGCCCAGCAGGTTCGCGAGATCGACGACCAGATCAACCAGATGGAACGCAACATCGACGAAGAATGCCTGCGCATTCTGGCCCGTCGTCAGCCGGCAGCATCCGACTTGCGTCTGATCATCAGCATCTCCAAATCGGTGATCGACCTGGAGCGCATCGGTGACGAAGCGACCAAGATCGCCCGCCGCGCCATTCAGTTGTGCGAAGAAGGCGAGGCCCCGCGCGGCTACGTCGAGGTTCGCCACATCGGCGACCAGGTGCGCAACATGGTGCGTGACGCGCTGGACGCCTTTGCCCGCTTCGACGCCGACCTGGCGTTGTCGGTGGCCCAGTACGACAAGATCATCGACCGCGAATACAAGACCGCACTGCGTGAGCTGGCGACCTACATGATGGAAGACCCGCGCTCTATCTCGCGGGTCTTGAGCATTATCTGGGTGCTGCGTTCGCTGGAGCGGATCGGCGACCACGCGCGCAATATCTCGGAACTGGTGATTTACCTGGTGCGCGGCACGGACGTGCGTCACCTGGGCCTCAAGCGCATGAAAGAAGAAGTTGAAGGCACAAGTGGCGAAACCGCTAATGTTCCGGGCAAAGCTGACGATAAGTAAGACTGCCCAAGAAAAACGCCCGGTCCTTTGGCCGGGCGTTTTTGTGTGTGGCTTTCGACTTCAAAAGCAGCACCCGCGAACGAAAAGTCCCGGCGTGACTGAAGGTTTTTGGCAATGTGCCATCAGCAAAACGGTATGCTTGCCGGGATTTTTTCGAGGGGTGATGGATGAGCAAGATCAGTGTGTTGGTGGTGGACGATGCAGCGTTCATTCGTGACCTGGTAAAGAAGTGCCTGCGTAACTACTTCCCGGGTATCCGGACCGAAGATGCCATCAACGGCAAAAAAGCTCAGGCCATGCTGGCCAAGGAAGCGTTCGACCTGGTGCTGTGCGACTGGGAAATGCCGGAAATGTCTGGCCTGGAACTGCTGACCTGGTGCCGCGAGCAGGACAATCTCAAGACCATGCCCTTCGTGATGGTGACCAGCCGTGGCGATAAAGAGAACGTGGTCCAGGCGATTCAGGCCGGCGTTTCCGGCTACGTCAGCAAGCCCTTCACCAACGAACAACTGCTGACCAAGGTCAAGCAAGCGCTGAACAAGGTCGGCAAGCTCGACGCCTTGATGAACGGTGCGCCGACCAAAATGAACTCGGCTTTCGGCAACGATTCCCTGAGCGCATTGACCGGCGGCAAGGCGGCCGTGGTCGCACCTGCAGCGGCGCCGGTCAACCCGTTCGCCAAACCTGCTGCCGCCGCGCCGACCCCTGCCCCGGCTGCGTCTCGCGGTTTGCTCAATAGCCCGCCGGTCAAGGCACCGGGCGCTGCTTCCGCTCCCGCCAGCGGTCGGGGTCAAGGTCAGCTGCGTTTGCCAAGCGGCATTCAGCAGTGCGTGATCAAAGCCTTGAGCATCAAGGAAGCGCTGCTGGTGGTAAAGCGTACCGACACGCTGCCGCAAGTCCTCGACAGCGCCGTGCTGGACCTGGAGCAGGGCGACAACGCTGAAGTCGCCCGCCTCAATGGCTACTTGCACGCCATTGTCGCGTTTGAGCCGAAACCTGACAGCGACTGGCTGCAACTGACCTTCCGCTTTGTGGATCAGGATGCGCAGAAGCTCGACTACATCTCCCGATTGATCGCACGTGGCACGGCGCAGAAGCATTTCGTCCCAGGCGCGTAATCTTCATCGCCTGAGAGTCCGTCTTCGCGGGCAAGCCTCGACAGATCACACCGACCTGTAGGAGCGAGGCTTGCCCGCGAAGGGGCCATCAAACTCACCGCACATCCCCTTTGCTGCCCATTTTGAAACATCTGCCGACTACCCGGGTCCATTGCAGCTGCTAGGCTCCTTCCCAGGCCTCACTCGACAGACTCTTGCCCATGCTCGCGCGCCTGCTGTTTTTCTGTGGTCTTTTCATGGCCTCCACCTCGGCTGTGGCCATGACGATCTACAAGTCCAAAGACGCCAATGGCGTGGTCTCCTACAGCGACCGCCCCACGAAAGGCTCCCAGGTGTTCGTTTTTCGTGATCGCATGGTCGAGCACCTTGAGCGCCAGGTGTACCTGGAGATCAAGAAGCAGAAGGGCGTGGACAACGTGTACGTGCGCAACGACCTGTATGCGCCGGTCGAGATCGAGCTGAGTTTTGCCGGGTTGAGCAATGTCAGCGGCGCGCCGAGCCGACCGATCCGCCGGGTGATGCCGGCCCGCAGCAACATCCGTCTGGCGCTGCTCACGGCGACTAAGGCCGGAAGGCCGCTGACGTACACCCCAAGGTTCGAATATTCCCTGGGCGACCCTTCAGGGGCTGCCATGGCCTATCGGTATCCGCTGCCCTGGCGTGGTGGGCCGTTTCGCTTGAGTCAGGGTGCCAACGGCCAATACAGCCATTTCGGCGCCAAAAACCGTTACGCCATGGACATCGCCATGCCCGAAGGCACGCCGATCATTGCGGCGCGGGGCGGGGTGGTGGTGAAAACCGAAAATGCCCAGACCGGACGTGGCACCGATCCTTCAGGCAATTTCGTGCGGGTGCTGCACGATGACGGGACGATGGGCGTGTACCTGCACCTCAAGCAAGGTTCGGTGGGCGTTCGCGAGGGGCAACGGGTAGCGGTGGGGAGTGCGCTGGCCCTGTCGGGCAACACCGGCAACAGCAGCGGGCCGCATTTGCACTTCGTGGTGCAGCGCAATACGGGGCTTGGGTTGGTGTCGATTCCGTATCAGTTCAATCAGCCAGTGGGTGCGTTGCCCAACTTTGCGTTGGGCAAGCAATAGCCGGATCAGCACGATTACTGTGGCGAGGGAGCTTGCTCCCGCTGGGCTGCGAAGCGGCCCCAACGCCTGCAACCGCACACCGCATTCATCGGTTTACGACTGCTACGCCCTGGCGCGGATCGGCCGGCGCGAGCAAGCTCTCTCGCCACAAAAGCTCGCTCGCCGCCGGTGTCGCGCTTAATCGAGCATCAACACCTTGGCCAGAATGATCTTCGGCCCTTTCATCTTCTTGATGATGATTCGCAAGCCTTCGACTTCCAGCACTTCTTCCTCTTCCGGCACCCGTTTCAGGGTTTCGTAGATCAGCCCGGCGAGGGTTTCGGCTTCGATGTGGTCCAGGTCGATGCCCAGCAGGCGTTCGACCTTGAACAACGGCGTATCACCGCGCACCAGCAGCTTGCCCGGCTGGTACGCGAGAATGCCGCGCTCAGCCTTGCGGTGTTCGTCCTGAATGTCGCCGACCAGCACCTCAAGCACGTCTTCCATGGTCAGGTAGCCGATGATGTTGCCATCGGCTTCTTCGACCAGGGCGAAGTGCGAGCCACCCTTGCGGAACTGCTCCAGCAACTGCGACAGCGGCATGTGCCGCGACACGCGTTCCAGCGGCCGGGTCAGTTCGGCGAGGTTGAATGACTCGGGAATGTGGTCCAGAGCCGCCAGTTCCAGCAGCAGATCCTTGATGTGCAGCAAGCCGACGAACTCTTGGCGATCGCTGTCGTACACCGGATAGCGGCTGAACTTGTGGCGACGGAACATCGCCAGGATTTCCTTGAGCGGCGCGTTGAACTCCAGCGTCACCAGGTCTTCACGGGAGTTGGCCCAGTCGACCACCTCCAGCTCGCCCATTTCCACGGCGGAAGCCAACACACGCATGCCTTGGTCGCTCGGGTCCTGGCCACGGCTGGAGTGCAGGATCAGTTTCAGTTCTTCACGGCTGTAATGGTGTTCGTGATGCGGGCCGGGTTCACCCTGGCCGGCGATCCGCAGGATGGTGTTGGCGCTGGCGTTGAGCAGGTAGATCGCCGGGTACATGGCCCAGTAGAACAGGTACAGCGGCACTGCGGTCCAGAGCGACAGCAACTCGGGTTTGCGAATGGCCCAGGATTTCGGGGCCAGCTCACCGACCACAATGTGCAGGTACGAGATGACGAAGAACGCAGCGAAGAACGATACGCCTTTGACCACTTCGGGCGACTGCACGCCGACGGCTTCAAGCAGCGGCTCCAGAATGTGTGCGAACGCCGGTTCACCGACCCAGCCCAGGCCCAGGGAGGCGAGGGTGATACCCAATTGGCACGCTGAGAGGTACGCATCGAGCTGACTGTGAACGGTGCGCAGGATGTGTCCGCGCCAGCCGTTTTTCTCAGCGATGGCCTCGACCCGGGTCGAGCGCAATTTGACCATGGCGAATTCCGCCGCAACGAAAAAGCCGTTGAGCAAAACCAGGATCAGAGCAAAAAGAATCATGCCGAAATCGGCGAAGAGTGTCGCGAGGGTCAAGCCTGGGGAAGGGTCCATGATGGAGTTTTGCGGGTTCCGTGTATTCGAATAGGGGGTCAATGCGGTGCCTGAAGGGCAGGCACAAGTCAGCCAATGTAGCGGCTGACCGGGCGATTGCCTAGTGGCGAGTGCTGGCCGGTATCAGTCGGCGGTGCTGATGACCCGGGTTTTTGTGACCTGAGCGGGCGCGAAATGGCAGGTAAAGGTGCTGCCGTGGCCCGGCACGCTGCTGATTTCCATCCGTGCGCGGTGGCGCAGCAGCACGTGTTTGACGATTGCCAGGCCGAGGCCGGTGCCGCCGGTGTTGGAATTGCGGCTGGAGTCGACGCGGTAGAAACGTTCAGTCAGGCGCGGCAGGTGTTTGCTGTCGATGCCGATCCCGGAATCCTGCACGCTCAGGTGCGCGCCTTGCTCATCGCCCCACCAGCGAATGCGGATATTGCCTTCGGCCGGCGTATATTTCACTGCGTTGAACACCAGGTTGGAAAACGCGCTACGCAACTCGGCTTCGCTGCCCTTGAGCAGGATCGTTGGATCAGCTTCCAGAGTGATGTGCTGGTTTTTCTGGCCGGACAACTGCTGGGCGTCGCTCGTGATCGATTGCAGCAAGCCGTCGATGGCCACGGGCTGGTTGTCCGAGGGGTAATCGGTGGCTTCCAGTTTGGCCAGCAGCAACAAGTCGTTGAGCAAGGTCTGCATGCGCCCGCCTTGCTGCTGCATTTGCTGCAAGGCACGGGTCCAGCGCGGGTTCACTTCCTCGGCGTTATCCAGCAAGGTTTCCAGGTAACCGCAGATGACCGTCAACGGTGTGCGCAGTTCATGGGAGACGTTGGCGATGAAGTCTTTGCGCATCTGTTCCAGCTGATGGATACGCGTCACGTCGCGCACCAGCATCAAGTGTTCGTTGTTGCCGTAGCGGGTGATGTACAGCTGAATGCGCAGGCGATCGTTGATCGGCGAAGGGATTTCCAGCGGTTCGGCGTAGCTGTCCTGCTCGAAATATTCCTTGAAGCGCGGATGGCGCACCAGGTTGGTGACCGGCTGGCCGCTGTCTTGCGGCGTCTTCAGGCCAAGCAGTGTTTCGGCGGCGCGGTTCCACCACTCAAGGTTGCCCTCGCTGTCGAGCATGATGACGGCGTCTTTCAGCGCGGCAGTGGATTCCTGGACCCGATCGATCACCGCTTGCAGGCGTCCGCGCACGCGTTGGTCGCGACGTTGCAAGTGGTAGATGCTGTCGAACACTTCGCCCCACAGGCCATAGCCGTCGGGTGGTGCCTCGTCGGGTTTGTGCAGCCGCAGCCATTCGTGCAGCCGCAGCAATTGCTTGAGGGTCCAGGCCAAGTAAAGGCCCAGGCCCGCGGCGAGACTCCAGCCGTAGTAGCCGGTAATCAGGCCGATCACCAGACACCCGGTCACCAGCAACAGCATGTGGCGGATCAGGGTGCCATGCCAGTTTTGGTTCAATTGAACACGCGTCCTTGTCAGCTTGTCGGGCGGGAAAGCTCTTGGTCAGGCTTTGGTAGAAAAGCGGTAACCGGTGCCACGCACGGTTTGTACCAGATTCTCATAGGCATCACCGAGGGCTTTGCGCAGACGGCGGATGTGCACGTCGACGGTGCGCTCTTCGACATACACGTTGCCGCCCCAGACCTGATCCAGCAACTGGCCACGGGTGTAGGCCCGTTCCTGGTGAGTCATGAAAAACTGCAGCAGACGATATTCGGTCGGGCCCATCTCGGCGGGTTTGCCGTCGATGGTCACACGGTGGCTGATCGGGTCCAGCAGCAGGCCGCCGACTTCGATCGGTGTCTCGCCATCGGTAGGACCGGCACGGCGCAGCACGGCTTTGAGGCGCGCCACCAGTTCACGGGGGGAAAACGGTTTGGTGATGTAATCATCAGCGCCGACTTCCAACCCCTGGATCTTGTTGTCCTCTTCGCCCTTGGCGGTGAGCATGATGATCGGGATGTCCCCGGTCAGCTCATCGCGCTTGAGACGGCGAGCCAGCTCGATACCGGACGTGCCGGGCAGCATCCAGTCGAGCAGGATCAGGTCCGGTTTGCGGTCGACGATGATGGCATGGGCCTGTTGGGAGTTCTCGGCCTCCAGGCAGTCATAGCCGGCCATTTCCAACGCAACGGCGATCATTTCGCGAATGGGCGCTTCGTCGTCGACGATCAGAATGCTCCTGCCAACCATGCCTTAATCCTCTTGTCATTTAACTGTCTTGCGCCGCATTAGATAACGGAATTATTGCAGTCGTGTGACAGCAATTTAGCAGGTCGGCGGTGGTCATGATCCTGAACTAAGCTCTAAGTCCGAATCCTGACAACCACAAAAGGAAGGTTTCCATGAATCACATTGCTCAATCCTGGAAGGCATTTTTAGTGACTGCAGCTCTAACGCTGCCAACCATGGCCTTCGCCGCCGACCCGGCGATGATGAAGGACGGGATGATGGTCGACCACAAGGGCATGACCTTGTACACGTTTGACAAGGACAGCGGCGGCAAGTCGATGTGTAATGACGATTGCGCCAAAAACTGGCCACCCATGATGGCACCGGCGGGTGCCACGGCCGCTGGCAAGTGGAGCGTCATCAAGCGCGATGACGGCACGAGCCAATATGCCTACGACGGTAAACCTCTTTACACATTCGTGAAGGACAAAAAACCCGGCGACATGGTGGGCGACAAAATGAAAGACGTCTGGCACGTTGTTCACGAGTCGCAAAAATAGACGACTCAACGCCTGTAGCCGTTGCCGACACATAGCGTCGGCAACGGCTTGGGCGGTCAGCGAGTGGCGTAGTCCAGCACAATCCCGACAAAAATCGCCAACCCGGCCCAGTGGTTGTGCAAAAACGCCTTGAAGCAACGCATCCGGTCCTTGCCGCGGGTGTACCAGAATTCCCACGCGAAACAGCCCGCCGCCGCCAGCAATCCCAAGTGGAACCAGCCCCCGAGCTCGAATTTCGATCCTGCCAGCAACAGACACCCCAGCGCCAAGCCTTGCAACGTCAGAATGATCACCCGATCCGCATCGCCGAACAGAATGGCGGTGGATTTCACGCCAATCTTCAAGTCGTCGTCGCGGTCGGTCATCGCGTAGTAAGTGTCGTAGCCCACGGTCCACAGCAGGTTGGCGATCCACAGCAACCATGCCGCTGCCGGCAGCTCGCCGGTTTCGGCGGTGAACGCCATCGGCATGCCCCAAGAGAACGCCGCGCCCAGTACCACTTGCGGGTAATAGGTGTAGCGCTTCATGAACGGGTAGCTGAAGGCCAGCGCCAAACCGCCGAACGACAACCAGACCGTGGCCGCATTGGTGCACAGCACCAGCAGGAAACTCACGCCCATCAGCACCGCGAAGAACACCAGGGCTTCTTTGGAGCTGATCTTGCCGCTGACCAAAGGGCGCTGCTCGGTGCGCTTCACGTGACCGTCGACCTTGCGATCCGCCCAGTCGTTGATCACGCAACCGCCCGCACGGGTCAGGACCACGCCGAGGACGAAAATCACAATGTTGGCCAGGGAGGGCGAGCCTTTGCCGGCAATCCACAGCGCCCACAGGGTCGGCCACAGCAGCAGATAGATGCCGATCGGCTTGTCCATGCGCGTCAGCTGAATGAAGTCCCAGGCCCGAGGGTTCAAGCGGTTCAGGGACTTGAGCAGGCTCTGGTACATCAGCAGTTCTCCGGGTGGGCGCGGGCGGCGAGCCACAAGGTCGGCAGGAAGATTTCAGCCACCAGCACGCTCAAGGCGCCACGGTCGAACCGCGAGCGACGGCCCCACAGTTCGGGGGCCCGGGACGCCAGCGGCAGCCATTCCTGAGGATAGTGACAAACCTCGATGGCGCGACGCTGGAACGCCTGATCGCAAAACAGCAACTCACCCAACGAGCGGCTACCCAGTTCATCCATGTGCAAGCCGTCGCCCTGCAAGGCGCTGCGCGCCGCCACGCTACGGGCAAACACCCAGGCTTCGCCGTGCCCCCGCAAATACACCTCGCGCACCCAGCCTTCACTGCCTTCCTCCAACTCCAGCGCAGCACATTCGTCGGCGCGCAGCGTTTGCCAGCCTTCAAACAACGGCGTGACGCTGAAGCCGTCATTCGACAAGCGGATCAGGCGTCGGGTCAGGGAGCCTTCGTCGAACAGCCAGTCGAGGGTAGACGTGTCGGGGAGGGGCGTCAGTTGGCTTTGAGGGAGCCACAGCGGGATAGCGGAGGGGAGTTTTGAGTGCGGCACAGTGAGTCATTATTGGCAGCAAATGAGGCGGCGAGCTTACCATGTCAGCCAGCGATTTTGATTGATCGGGGCCGCCGTTGCGCGGAACGCGCTTGCATCTGCCGGGCCCGATCAGTACAAAACGCCCCTGAGCCGGACGGCAGCGCTCCAACCATCGACCGTTCGCGCCGGCAATAAGCCTGAATCCTGAGGAAGTACCTGAATGAAAAAGTGGCAATGTGTGGTCTGCGGCCTGATCTATAACGAGGCCGAGGGCTGGCCGGACGACGGCATTGCGGCGGGCACGCTGTGGCAGGACGTGCCGGAAGACTGGCTGTGCCCGGACTGCGGCGTCGGCAAGATGGATTTCGAAATGATCGAAATCAACTAACAAAACACCAGAGGAGTAAGGAATGAACGCACCTGTCGTGATCGTCGGCACCGGGCTGGCTGGTTACAACCTGGCCCGGGAGTTTCGCAAACTCGATAGCGAAACCCCGTTGCTGCTGATTACCGCCGATGACGGACGCTCCTACTCCAAACCGATGCTCTCCACCGGTTTTGGCAAAAACAAAGACGCTGACGGCCTGAGCATGGCCGAGCCGGGTGCCATGGCCGAGCAATTGAGGGCCGAAGTGCGCACCCACACGCGCATCAGCGGCATCGATCCGGGCCACAAGCGCCTGTGGATCGGTGAGGAAGCGGTCATTTATCGCGACTTGATCCTGGCCTGGGGCGCGGAAACCGTGCGGGTGCCCATCGAAGGCGATGCGGCGGATGTGGTGTTCCCGATCAACGACCTGGAAGATTACGCCCGCTTTCGCGCCGCAGCGGCAGGCAAACATCGGGTGTTGCTGCTAGGTGTCGGCCTGATCGGTTGCGAGTTTGCCAATGACCTGATCCTCGGCGGCTACGAGGTGCAACTGGTTGCACCGTGCGAGCAAGTCATGCCGACCCTGCTGCACCCGGCGGCGGCGGCTGCGGTGCAGGCCGGGCTGGAAAGCTTGGGGGCGCGTTTCCACCTGGGGCCGGTGCTCAACCGCTTGCAGCACGTCGCAGACGGCGTGGAAGCGCATCTGTCCGATGGTCAGGTGATTGCTTGCGACGTGGTGGTCTCGGCCATCGGCCTGCGTCCGCGTATCGATCTGGCGGCTGCGGCTGGTGTGCAGGTCAACCGAGGCGTGATGGTCGATCGCCACCTGAAAACCTCCCACGCCAATATCTACGCCTTGGGCGACTGCGCCGAGGTCGATGGGCTGAATCTGTTGTACGTCATGCCCCTGATGAGCTGTGCGAGAGCGCTGGCGCAAACCCTCGCCGGCAACCCCACCGCCGTGAGTTATGGCCCGATGCCAATCACCGTGAAAACCCCGGTCTGTCCGTTGGTGGTTTCGCCACCACCACGGGGTGCCGAGGGTGTCTGGACCGTTGAAGGGCAGGGCGCGGACATCAAAGCTTTATGCCGCGATGCCAGCGGAAAACTGCTCGGTTATGCCCTGACAGGCGCGGCGGTGATGGAAAAACTGGCCCTGAACAAAGAGCTTCCGGCACTGCTGGCGTAAATACCGGTCGTTCTGTCGGAATCACCCCTCTTTTGCCCCTACAAAGGTCGCGCCGAGACTGGCGCGGCTCTTCCGTGCGTGCCATTCTCACTCCCGTCTGCCGCAGAGTAGAGCACCTGCGGCGCTTTGGGCGCTGTTCCAACGAGAACAGCACGGACATAACAACAAAAAACCGTCAAAGGGGCTTCACTAATGCGTAAACCAGAACTCGCCGCTGCAATCGCTGAAAAAGCAGATCTCACCAAAGAGCAGGCCAACCGCGTTCTCAACGCCGTTCTCGAAGAAATCACCGGCGCTCTGCACCGCAAAGACAGCGTCACGCTGGTGGGCTTCGGTACCTTCCTGCAACGCCACCGCGGTGCCCGCACCGGCAAAAACCCGCAAACCGGTGAACCTGTCAAAATCAAGGCCAGCAATACTGTCGCGTTCAAGCCAGGCAAATCGTTGAAAGACAGCGTTAATCCGTAATTGCGGCGAACTCCCTGAATAACGGGGAGAACCGTATTGAAAAATGGGCACACCGATTGAATCGGGTGCCCATTTTTTATGGGCAACGTTTAGTTCTGTATATGTTTCGTGGACTGATTAATACAGATTGGAAAATAACCGTCCACAGATCCCATTGTTTGCGATGACCTTACAAAAATACCGCTTAATATAAAGTGCCATCATTTTGGTGGCACTTTCTTAATCCTCCGTTGTCCAGATTCGTTTTGTTCACAGATGACACTAATCTTTCGGATCGTTCCTACATTCATCCTGCTTTATTGTTGGCATGCTTCACGTCCTCCATTGGGGAGGTGCCGGCCACGACTTGATGATGGTTTCATCCGCCGCTCTGCCTCAACGGTTTCAGGGCTGTTGGCTGGAGGGGGGAATATTAAATCGACATCAGGGAATCCCCTTACACATATAGGGATATCTCCTACACGTAATAAACAACACTTCGTCTTGTTGTTTAATCAGATGCTTGCTAGTGGCCATCATTGTGATTACGATGCGCCCACTTGAAAGAGCACGAACTCAATTGGATGAGACTCATCGCAGCTCTTTGATACTGTCCCGCGCCGCTGCAACTGCAATTGGCGTTCGACCGTAATCCTAATTAAAGGCCATGGATGTCCTACTCAAGCAAACTTTCCGCTCATTACCTCGAACTCGCAAAAGCCTCTGTTTCCAAAGAGAATTTCGCGGGCGAGGACGTTCGCTTTTCGAGCGAATATGAGGCACTGGAAAGTGAGCTGGCGAAAGCCTCGTCCATGCACGAAAGCGGTCAGATCGACTGGCTGAAAATCCGCGAAAACAGCGAAAACCTGCTGCGCACCCAGTCCAAGGATTTGCGGGTCGGCGCCTGGCTGACGTGGGCCTTGTACCAGCGCGAATCGTTCCAGGGCTTGCTGGCTGGCCTCGGGTTGCTGCACCACCTGTGCGAGAACCACTGGGCTGACCTTCACCCGAACAAGGCCCGCACTCGCTCCGCTGCAATCAGTTGGCTGGTGCCGCGCCTTGAGCAGGTGCTGACCGAAAACGTCGCGATCAAAGAGCAGTTGCCGATGTTCCGGCGGCTGGTCGAACATCTGGAAGGCCTCGATGCCGCTTGCACCGAGCATTTGGGTGACGATGCGCCACTGCTGCTGCCGATTTCCCGCCGTCTGAAAAACATGGTGCAACGCGCCGCCGACAACCAGCCGGAACCCGGCGTGGTGGGCGCCGCGGTGGCGCAGGTCAAACAGGCCGCGACGCAGCTGTTCGCCCCCGGCGCACCGATCGACAACGAAAAAGAAGCCCACAAGGCCCTGCGCGCCCAGCAGGAAAGTGCCCGTCCGTTGTGTGCCTGGTGGCTCAAGCAGAAAGCCACTGATCTGCGCGCCCTGCGCCTCAATCGCACGCTGCTGTGGCTGCCCATCGACGCGGTGCCCGAGCGTAACGCCGAGCAAATCACCGTGTTGCGCGGCTTGCCCGCCGACAAGCTCAAGGCCTATCAGGACCGCTACGATCAAGCCAAATACGCCGACTTGCTGGTGGAACTGGAGGCGAGCCTGGCGAAGGCGCCGTTCTGGTTCGATGGCCAGCGAATGGTCTGGGAGTGCCTCCAGGGCCTGAACGCCGAGATGGCAATGCGCGAAGTGGAAATCCACTTCGCGCTTTTGATTCAGCGCCTGCCCGGCATCATCGAATTGCGTTTCCACGACGGCGCGCCGTTCGCCGATCCGGCCACCCGCGCCTGGATCAGCGCCAACGTCATGCCGCACCTGCAAAGCGCCAGTGCGCCGCGCAAGGTTGAAGTCGCCGACAGCCAGCCAGCCTGGGAAGTGGCCCTCGAAGAAGTCCTGCCGATCCTGCGCAAGGACGGCCTCAAGGCCGCCGTGCAGATCCTCAAGCAGGGCCTGCAAAGCGCCCACGGCGGACGCGTGCGGTTCTTCTGGCAGTTCGCCCTCGCGCGGCTGTGCTTCATGGCCAAGAAATACGAACTGGCCAAGACCCAACTCGAAACACTCGACCAAACATTACAGGACTCAGGCCTGAACGCCTGGGAGCCCGATCTTGCGCTGGAAGTGCTGCATTTACTGCATAGCTGCTGCGAGTTGTTGCCGCAGAACCATGCCGTACGTGAACGCAAGGAAGAGATTTATCGCAGGCTGTGCCACCTCGATCTCGAAGTGGTACTCGAATAGGCCCCAGGGCCACAACCGCAAGGAGAAAAGCCATGGCCAAAGAAGGCTCGGTAGCCCCCAAGGAACGCATCAACGTCACCTTCAAACCTGCCACCGGTGGTGCACAGGAAGAGATCGAACTGCCGTTGAAACTACTGGCAATCGGTGACTACACCCACCGCAAGGACGAACGCAAAGTCGAAGATCGCAAGCCGATCAGCATCGACAAAATGACGTTTGACGAAGTGCTGGCCAAGCAAGAGCTGAGCCTGACACTGAGCGTACCGAACCGTCTTCAGGAAGAAGGTGACACTGAAGAACTGGCCGTGAAACTGCGCGTCAATTCGATGAAGGACTTCAACCCGGCCTCGCTGGTCGAGCAAGTGCCTGAGCTGAAAAAACTGATGGAACTGCGCGACGCGCTGGTGGCCCTCAAAGGCCCACTGGGTAACGCGCCTGCGTTCCGCAAAGCCATCGAAGGCGTTCTCGCCGACGACGAATCCCGCGGTCGCGTACTGGGTGAGCTGGGCCTGAACGCCGCAGCCCAGGACGCCTGAGTCTCCATCAGCCTAAGGAAGCCAACACCATGAGCACTAGCGCAGCACAGCAAAAGAACAAAGAGAGTGGCGAATACAGCATTCTCGACAGCATCATCGCCGAAACCCGCCTGACGCCGGACGACGAAGCCTACGACATCGCCAAGCGCGGTGTGTCGGCCTTCATCGAAGAGCTGCTCAAGCCGCAGAACAACGGTGAGCCGGTCAAGAAAGCCATGGTTGACCGCATGATCGCCGAGATCGATGCCAAGCTCAGCCGTCAGATGGACGAAATCCTGCACCACCCTGACTTCCAGTCCCTGGAATCGTCGTGGCGTGGCCTGCAGTTGCTGGTCGACCGCACCAACTTCCGCGAAAACATCAAGATTGAAATCCTCAACGTCTCCAAAGAAGACCTGCTGGACGATTTCGACGATTCGCCGGAAGTGATGCAGTCGGGCCTGTACAAGCACATCTACACCGCTGAATACGGTCAGTTCGGTGGTCAGCCTGTGGGCGCGATCATCGCCAACTACTTCATGTCCCCAAGCTCGCCGGACGTGAAACTGATGCAGTACGTGTCCAGCGTTGCCTGCATGTCCCACGCGCCGTTCATTGCGGCTGCCGGCCCGAAATTCTTCGGTCTGGAAAGCTTCACCGGCCTGCCGGACCTCAAGGATCTGAAAGATCACTTCGAAGGCCCGCAATTCGCCAAATGGCAGAGCTTCCGCCAGTCGGAAGACTCCCGTTACGTTGGCCTGACCGTGCCGCGTTTCCTGCTGCGTAACCCGTACGACCCGGAAGAAAACCCGGTCAAATCGTTCGTGTACAAAGAAACCGTCGCCAACAGCCACGAACACTACCTGTGGGGCAACACTGCCTACGCGTTCGGCACCAAGCTGACCGACAGCTTCGCCAAATTCCGCTGGTGCCCGAACATCATCGGCCCGCAGAGCGGTGGCGCGGTTGAAGACCTGCCGTTGCACCATTTCGAAAGCATGGGCGAAATCGAAACCAAGATTCCTACGGAAGTTCTGGTTAGCGACCGTCGTGAATACGAACTGGCCGAGGAAGGCTTCATTTCCCTGACCATGCGCAAAGGCTCCGACAACGCGGCGTTCTTCTCCGCGAGCTCGGTGCAGAAGCCGAAGTTCTTCGGCATCAGCGCAGAAGGCAAGGCGGCAGAGCTGAACTACAAGCTCGGCACCCAACTGCCGTACATGATGATCGTCAACCGCCTGGCTCACTACTTGAAAGTGCTGCAGCGCGAGCAACTCGGTTCGTGGAAAGAACGTACCGACCTCGAGCTGGAACTGAACAAGTGGATCCGCCAGTACGTGGCCGACCAGGAAAACCCGAGCGCCGAAGTCCGTGGCCGTCGTCCACTGCGCGCTGCCCAGATCATCGTCAGCGATGTCGAAGGCGAGCCTGGCTGGTACCGCGTCAGCCTGAACGTGCGCCCGCACTTCAAGTACATGGGTGCCGATTTCACCCTGTCGCTGGTTGGCAAGCTGGACAAAGAGTAAGAGGAGCCTGAGTCATGACTGGATACGGCAGCCTTTTCGAACGCCTGGGTGGCGACGCGGACAAACGCGTCGGCTGGAGCCGCGAGGTCTCCGCCATGGCGTCCGTGGCTGCCCATCTGGCCAAGATGCTCAGCACCCGTGCGGGCAGCGTGCAAACGCTGTCCGATTACGGGCTACCCGATCTCAATGACATGCGTCTGAGCCTGCACGACTCCCTGAGTCAGGCCCGTCTGGCCATCGAAAATTTCATCGAAGCCTACGAGCCACGCTTGAGCAATGTGCGTGTCATCTCCCTGCCGCGTGATCACGATCAGCTTCGCCTGTCCTTCAGCATCGAAGGCCTGCTGGAAGTTGATGGTTTCAAGCGTCAGGTCAGTTTCGCCGCGCGCCTGGATGGCAGCGGTCAAGTCAAGGTCAACTAAGGAGATTCGTATGTCCGGCAAACCCGCAGCACGTGTCACCGACCCCACCGCTTGCCCGCTCCCCGGCCACGGCACCAACCCGATCGCCGCCGGTTCCGGCGACGTCTTCTTCGACGGCCTCGCGGCCGCCCGCCAAGGCGATGCCTCGGCGTGTGGTGGTGCGATGTCGGGCGGATTGGCGACGACGGTTTTGATCAACGGCAAACCGGCTGCGACGGTGGATTCCGTCGGGACCCATGGCAACAAGGTTACAGCTGGGTCCGGGACGGTGATTATCGGGAATTCGCATTCGCCGGTGCCGTTTGTGGCGCCGTTGCCTTTGATTCTGCCTGGTTTTGATGAGCAATTTGTCCTGACTGACAAAAGCGGAGCGCCTATGGCAAACCGTCGATATCTCTTGGTCCGAGAAAATGGTCTTCAAGAAGAAGGCGTTACTAGTGATACAGGTTTGACTCATCGAGTGACGCGGCACGCGAGTGCGGAAAAAGTCGATATTTACGTTGCATCAGAGGATTGATGCAAATGACGACAGACGTGTTGGAAACATCAACAGGGATATTTAAAAAGGTTGCTTCGACCAGCAGTACTGCTACTGCGGACAGGACACCGAAACATATCGTTCTGGAAGAAGGTCTGACTGTTTATCTCGGTGGTGCTGGGATGACCGGTGGGTATATTGATGACCAGATTAAGTCACTGCGTATGGTGGGTATTAGTGGCGCAGTAGTAGGGCGTAATACTGAGGGTCAATATGCTGATGCTGTTGCTGGCGTCAATAAGCACCGTTACAGGCTTAAGAAAATTAACGGCATGTCGGACACTGGACCGTATAGCGTTGAGGCGGACTGGAGTCTGAAGTCGTTAGGCGTTAGCCGATCTTTTCCAACCGGAGGGCAATTTAATCTTATTGGTTATTCCTTTGGATCGCTGGTAGCCGCCCAATCTGCTCTTTATTACGCAGATAAAGGGCAGGCCGTTGATTATCTTGTACTGATAGGTTCTCCAATTTCTGAAGAAATGCTTGGGGAAGTTAGGCAGCAATCCCTGATCGAGCATGTAGTCATTCTTGACTTGAAGGAGCATGGCGACCCTATTCATGCAGGCATGTCATTTTTTGACTTGGCTGAGCATGCTCCTTTGCTCGGCTCGCAGATGACCGAGTCCAGCGAGCGTAAAGAAGGTGTGGGACATTTTTACTACGGTATTGACGGTCCTTCAGGTGAGCAGCGCCGACTAGAGCTGGCAAAGTTCCTCTATGCACAGGGCTTGCGTTGATGGGTAGCGCAAAAACAGTCAGAGCAATGATCATCATCGCCAACGCTTTGATCGCACCGTTTGCATTGTTCGAAATTTATGCGGTTATCCGGTTCGGGTTTGCGGAGCCTTATAGTTATTTGCTTTCCGTTCCGCTGGGAATTATCTCGTTCTTGCTATTACAGTTCGCTATTGGTTATGGAGTGGTTAAAGGGTGGATGGCCTGCAGAATGCCCAGTAACTATTATTTGCTCGTGCTTTGGATAATCGGTTTGCTGGTGTTGTTCGTGCTTCCGAAGTTTTTTTCAGATGGGCCGATGTCGTGATTAGTTATGAAACTAACCCCATTCCAAAGATTGCGCTTGAGCTGCTGCATTCGAAAGATTTGGTCGTGTCGAAAATTCTTAAAATGATCAACTATTTTTATTTTTTGACCTCCGCGGTTTTTCTGTTGATGTCGTGCACTGATCCGAAAACTAAGTGGTCAATAGCTGGGGTTGATGTCTACGGAGGCTTATTTGTTTTTTGTATGTTTTTTTATATTCCGATGATGGTGTTTTCTTTTTACTATTTTGTAAGAGCGCTAATGGATTTCTTCAAATATAAACGCTCGCACGATGGCTTTTCGTTCTTGGTTTCCTCCGTTGTAGGTGTTGTTGCTCTTTACAGTTTCAATCACTGGGTGTTCAGTGAAATTTACTAACGATTCGGCGCAGAACATTCGAAAAAGCGAATGCTGCGCTAATCCAAATTTTTTCAGAGTAGCGCTCTGGTCTCCGCTCCTGGTGATGTTGGCTTTGACACTGGTCGAGCAGGGCGACGAATACGCGGCGGTTCTGGACTGGCAACAAATGCTGTTGATCTACGTTCTCTCATTCGGAATCCCGGCCTACATCGCATTTGCCCTGTGGGCAATGCGAGCACTGAACGGAAAAACCGAACAGCAGATTTTGAAAAGCGTGTGGCGCGCACCACTGACCTTCATCCCTTTTTACGCTGTCCCGTGGGTGATTTATGGGTTGGCCCATGTGCTTTTGGGGAGCCTTGCCGGGTTCCCGATGATGTTTGGCTGGCTGGCTTTTTTACCGTACCTCCTCATTGCGGGCTACGTGGTTTCCGGTCTGACAGTCGCGCTCTACAGGACAGTTTTTTCATGAGATCCACCACCAGGAAGGTACCCCGTGTCCTTTAACCACTACTACCAAAGCGAACTCACCGCACTTCGCCAGTTAGGTCGTCGATTCGCCGAGCGTAGCCCGGCGTTGGCGCCTTTCCTTGGCCAGGCCGGGCGAGATCCGGACGTGGAGCGGTTGCTTGAGGGCTTCGCTTTCCTGACCGGTCGCCTGCGGCAGAAGCTCGATGACGAGTTGCCGGAGCTGAGCCATTCGCTGATGCACTTGCTGTGGCCGAACTACATGCGGCCGTTGCCGGCGTTCAGCATTTTGCAGTTCGATCCGTTGAAGCGTTCGGGTCCTGCGTTGATGGTCGAGCGCGACACGCCAGTCGAGAGTGTGCCAATCGACGACGTGCGTTGCCGTTTCCGCACGTGCTACCCGACCGAAGTCTTGCCGCTGGATCTGGCTGCGCTGAATTACTCGGTGAAGGGCGACGGCTCGCTGTTGAGCCTGCGTCTGGAGATGAGCGCTGACGGTCATCTCGGTGAATTGGAGCTGAGCCGCCTGCGCCTGCACTTCGCCGGCGAGCGTTACATCAGCCAGATGCTCTACCTCAGCCTGCTGCGCAATCTGGAAGGCATCGAGCTGATCCCGCTGGACGGCGCCGGCAAGCCCATCAACGGCGTCAACGGCATGCCGATGGCGTTCAAGATGCCCGGCGACCGCGTGCAGCCGGTGGGTTTCGCCGAAGAAGAAGCGTTGATCCCGTATCCGCTGAATACCTTCCGTGGCTATCGCTACTTGCAGGAATACTTCGCTTTCCAGGACAAGTTCCTGTTCGTCGACGTCAACGGTCTGGACATGCTCAAGGCATTGCCGGAAGACACGTTGAAGCAAATGCGCGGCCTCGAGTTGCGCTTCGACATTCGCAAGAGCGGCATCATGCGCATGCGCCCGACGCTGGACAACGTGAAGCTCTACTGCACGCCGATCGTCAACCTGTTCAAGCACGACGCGCTGCCGATCCGCCTCGACGGCAAGCAAGACGAATACCTGCTGCTGCCCGCCGAATTCGATTTGCAGAACTGCGGCGTGTTCTCGGTGGAAACGGTCACGGGATGGAAGCCCGGCGGCCTCGGTTATCAGGAATACGTGCCGTTCGAATCGTTCGAGCACGACCCGAGCTTCGACGTGCCCAACAGCCGTCCGCATTACAGCATCCGCCAGCGTTCGTCGCTGTTGCACGACGGCCTCGACACCTACCTGAGCTTCGGCATCCGCCACACCGAAGCCCACGAAACCCTGTCGATCGAGCTGATGTGCACCAACCAGAATCTGCCCAAAAAGCTCAAGCTCGGCGACATCAGCATGGCCTGCGAAGACACGCCGGAGTTCCTGAGCTTCCGCAACATCACCCCGGCCACACCCAGTTACGCGCCGCCGCTGAACCGCGACTTTCTCTGGAAGCTGATCAGCAACATGTCGCTCAACTACCTGTCGCTGGCCGACGTCAACGCGTTGAAGGTGATTCTGGAAACCTACGACCTGCCGCGCTACTACGACCAACACGCTGAAAAAGTCAGCAAACGCCTGCTCGGCGGGCTCAAGTCGATCAAGCACAAACACGTCGACCGGTTGCACCGAGGGTTACCGGTTCGCGGGTTGCGCACCGAACTGACCATCGACCCGGAAGGGTATATCGGCGAGGGCGACCTGTTCGTTTTCGCCTCGGTTCTTAACGAGTTTTTCGCGCTTTACGCCAGTCTCAATTCGTACCACGAGCTGCGAGTAAAAAGCACACAGGGAGAGGTGTACCAATGGACACCACGTATGGGCCTTCAGCCGCTTCTTTAAGCGGTCTGACCCGAGGAATACGCGAGTACTCGCTGTTTCAGGCCGTGCTGCTGGTGGTTGACCGGCTGCGCGAGGCCCACCCGCACCTGAGCCAGGACGATCTGTACGATCAGCTCGAATTTCAGGCCAACCCGAGCCTGGGTTTCCCTGGCAGCGACGTCGATCGCGTGGAGTTTTTCCACGAGCACGGGCAGATGCGCGCGCGCCTGCGTTTCAACCTGATCGGCCTGGTCGGTTCCGGCTCGCCACTGCCGGCGTTCTACGGTGAACAGGCCCTGGGCGACAGCGAAGACGGCAACCCGACCCGCAACTTCCTCGACCTGTTCCACCATCGCCTGCAACGGCTGATGCTGCCGATCTGGCGCAAGTACCGCTACCGCGCCAGTTTCGAGAGCGGCGCGCTTGATCCGTTTTCTTCCCAGCTTTTTGCCCTGATCGGCCTTGGCGGCGAAGAGATCCGCAAGGCCCAGGAACTGAACTGGAAACGTCTGCTGCCGTACCTCGGTTTGCTCAGTTTGCGGGCGCACTCGGCGGCGCTGATCGAAGCGGTGCTGCGTTACTACTTCAAGCACGCTGAACTGACCATCGAGCAGTGCATCGAGCGTCGCGTGGAAATTCTCGACGAGCAGCGCAATCGTCTGGGCCGCGCCAACAGCCTGCTCGGCGAAGACCTGGTGCTGGGCGAGCACGTGCGCGACCGCAGCGGAAAATTCCGCATCCACATCCGCGAGCTCGACTGGCAGCGCTTCCACGAATTCCTGCCGATCGGTTTCGGCTACCAGCCGCTGTGCGCGCTGGTGCGGTTCACCCTGCGTGACCCGCTCGATTACGACATTCGCCTGGTGCTGCGCCAGGAAGAAATCCGCGAACTGCGCATCGGTGAGCAAAACGCCTGTCGCCTGGGATGGACCAGTTGGCTGGGCCGCGAAAAAGCGGACGGCGTGGTTACCCTGGGCAGCAAAATTCATTAAGGACAGATGACCCATGATCAACGTAGACCTGCAACAACTTATCCAGGCGCTGGACGCCGAAACCCGTCGTGACCTGGAAAGTTCGGCCGAACGTTGCGTCGCCCGTGGCGGCAGCAAAATCCTCGTCGAAGACTTGCTGCTCGGCCTGCTGGAGCGCCCGCAAGGCCTGCTCGCACGCGCGCTGCAAGACGCCGAAGTGGATGCCGGCGAACTGAGCGCCGCGTTGCAATCGCGGGTCGAGCACAGCGCCTCGCGCAACCCGGTGTTCGCCCCGGAACTGGTGCAGTGGCTGCAAGATGCGTTGCTGGTGGCCAACCTTGAACTGGGCCAGAGCCAGGTCGAGCAAGCCGCGTTGATCCTCGCGCTGCTGCGCAACCCGATGCGCTACGCCGGCAGCCGCTACCAGTCGTTGCTGGCCAAGCTGAACATCGAGCGCCTGAAAGAATTCGCCCTGTCGCAGAAAGAACAACCGGCCACCGGCAAGCCTGCCGTGCCGGGCGAATCGCTGCTGGAGCGCTTCACGCACAACCTCACTCAACAAGCCCGCGACGGCAAACTCGACCCGGTGCTGTGCCGCGATGGCGCGATTCGCCAAATGGTCGACATCCTCGCCCGCCGTCGCAAAAACAACCCGATCGTGGTCGGTGAAGCCGGTGTCGGTAAAACCGCCATCGTCGAAGGCCTGGCCTCGCGCATTGCTGCCGGTGAAGTCCCGCAAGTGCTCAAAGGTGTCGAGTTGCTGTCGTTGGACATGGGCCTGTTGCAGGCCGGCGCCAGCGTCAAAGGTGAATTTGAACGTCGCCTCAAAGGCGTGATCGACGAAGTCAAAGCCTCGCCGAAACCGATCATTCTGTTCATCGACGAAGCGCACACGCTGATCGGCGCGGGCGGCAATGCCGGCGGTTCCGACGCAGCCAACCTGCTCAAGCCAGCCCTGGCCCGAGGCGAGTTGCGCACCATCGCCGCCACCACCTGGGCGGAGTACAAAAAATACTTCGAAAAAGACCCGGCCCTGGCCCGTCGCTTCCAGCCGGTGCAACTGCACGAACCGACCGTCAGCGAAGCGGTGACCATCCTCCGTGGCCTGGCTCAGGTGTACGAGAAGAGCCACGGCATCTACCTGCGCGATGACGCGGTGGTGGCGGCGGCGGAGTTGTCGGCACGTTACCTCGCGGGCCGTCAGCTGCCGGATAAAGCCGTCGACGTCCTCGACACCGCTTGCGCCCGTGTGCGCATCAGCCTCGCCGCCGCCCCGGAAAGCCTCGAACGCCTGCGTGGTGAACTGGCTGAAGGTGGCCGTCAGCGTCAGGCCCTGCGCCGTGATGCCGAGGCCGGTTTGCTGATCGATCACGAAGCGCTGGACGCGTTGGAAGATCGCCTGGCCACCGCCGAAGAGGAAATGGTCACACTGGAAACCCTGTGGACCGAACAGAAAGAATTGGCCGAACGCTTGCTGGATCTGCGTCAGCAACTGGCCAAGGCCCGTGAAGCAGCAGCCGTCGAGCCAACCGTCACGGTTGAAGAAGACGCCGAAGGCACCGTGATCGAAACGCTGCCGGTGGACGAGGCGCACAGCGTTGAAACCCTGGAAGCCGCACTCAATGAAACGCACAAAGCGCTGACCGAGCTTCAAGTCAAAGAACGTCTGGTGAGCTTCGAAGTGTGCCCGCGTCTGGTCGCCGAAGTGATCAGCGCCTGGACCGGCGTGCCATTGGCGCAACTGGCCCGCGAGCACAACGCCAAAGTCGCGAGCTTCGCCACCGATTTGCGCACCCGTATTCGTGGTCAGGAACAAGCCGTTCACGCGCTGGACCGCTCGATGCGCGCCACCGCTGCCGGCCTGAACAAACCGGATGCGCCGGTTGGCGTGTTCCTGCTGGTCGGCCCGAGCGGCGTCGGCAAGACCGAAACCGCGCTGGCCCTGGCCGACTTGCTGTACGGCGGTGATCGTTTCATCACCACCATCAACATGTCCGAGTTCCAGGAGAAACACACCGTCTCGCGCCTGATCGGCGCACCGCCGGGCTACGTCGGTTATGGCGAGGGCGGCATGCTCACCGAAGCCGTGCGCCAGAAGCCGTACTCGGTCGTGTTGCTCGATGAAGTCGAGAAGGCTGATCCGGACGTGCTGAACCTGTTCTACCAAATCTTCGACAAAGGCGTGGCCAACGACGGCGAAGGACGCGAGATCGACTTCCGCAACACGTTGATCCTGATGACCTCGAACCTGGGCAGCGACCGCATCAGCGAACTCTGCGAAAACGGCGCACGGCCATCGGCCGAAGTCCTCGAAGAAACCATCCGCCCGGTGCTCAGCAAGCACTTCAAACCGGCGCTGCTGGCGCGGATGCGCGTGGTGCCTTACTACCCTGTGGGCGGCCCGGTGCTGCGCGAGCTGATCGAGATCAAACTCGATCGTCTGGGCGAGCGCCTGAACCGTCGTCAGCTGGATTTCACCTACTCGCAAGACCTCGTCGATCACCTGGCCGAACGCTGCACCCAAAGCGACAGCGGCGCGCGCCTGATCGACCACTTGCTCGACCTGCACGTGCTGCCGTTGGTGGCCGACCGCCTGCTCGACGCGATGGCCACCGGTGAAAGCCTCAAGCGTGTCCACGCGACGCTCGACGGCAACGCCAGCGTGACGTGCGAGTTCGCCTGAGGTGGGTGTGATGTTCACTCAAGTACCGCAACCGCTGATCTATGCCGAAGCCTTGCTGGCGCAGTTCGCCAGCCTGTCGCGCGCGGCGGACGGTGCTGCGCTGCTGGGTGACTTCGTGCGCGGGCTGGCCGAGCTCAGTGGTTGCGAATTGACGCAGCTGTACTTGCTGGACGCGACTCACACGTGCCTGGGGATGAACGCCGAGTGCCTCAACGGCATCCTGCAACCCCGGGAAGCGGCGAGCCTGCCGGCGGATTACAACGGTGAACAACTGCTGCAATTCGCCCTGTGCCAGAACCGCGTAGTGAGCCTCAGCGAGTTGAGCGGCAGCCTGCACGAAACCAGCTTTTTGCCGCCACAGGCCACGCCTTGGCAGTCGCTGTTGTGCGTGCCGCTGGTCAATCAGCAGAAAGCTGTCGAAGGCTTGCTGCTGTGCGCCAGTCGCCGGCACGTCGACCTGCAAGGCTTTGCCGATTCCCTCGCTCAACTGGGTTCGTTCGTGCTGGGCCAACTGCATCTGTTACAGCGTTTGCGCCAGCCGGCGGGTGAGGCGAGACCGTTGAAGGCCAGCATTCCGAGCGCCAGCGGTTATGGCCTGATCGGCAAGAGCAAGGCCATGCGCGAGACGTATTCGCTGATCAGCAAAGTCCTGCACAGCCCGTACACCGTGCTGCTGCGCGGCGAAACCGGTACTGGCAAGGAAGTGGTCGCACGCGCCATCCACGACTGTGGCCCGCGCCGTTCCCAGGCGTTCATCGTGCAGAACTGCGCGGCGTTCCCCGAGAACCTGCTGGAAAGCGAACTGTTCGGCTACCGCAAAGGCGCGTTCACCGGCGCGGACCGCGACCGTGCCGGGCTGTTCGACGCGGCCAATGGCGGCACCTTGCTGCTCGATGAAATCGGCGACATGCCGTTGTCCCTACAAGCCAAGCTGCTGCGGGTTTTGCAGGAAGGCGAGATTCGTCCGCTGGGTTCCAACGACACCCATAAGATTGACGTGCGCATCATTGCCGCGACGCACCGGGATTTGTCGGTGCTGGTCAGCGAAGGCAAATTCCGCGAGGACTTGTACTACCGCCTCGCGCAATTCCCGATCGAGCTCCCGGCCCTGCGCCAGCGCGAAGGCGACATCCTCGACCTGGCCCGGCATTTCGCCGACAAGGCGTGCTCGTTCTTGCAGCGCGATGCGGTGCGTTGGTCCGATGCGGCGCTGGATCACCTGTCCGGCTATGCGTTCCCCGGCAACGTGCGCGAACTCAAAGGCCTGGTCGAACGCGCGGTGTTGCTGTGCGAGGGCGGTGAGTTGCTGGCCGAGCATTTCTCCCTGCGCATGGAGGCCATGCCCGAAGACAACAGCCTGAATCTGCGCGAACGCCTGGAGCAGGTCGAACGCAGCCTGTTGCTCGATTGCCTGCGCAAAAACGACGGCAACCAGACTCTCGCCGCCCGCGAACTCGGCCTGCCACGCCGCACGCTGCTTTATCGCCTTGGGCGCCTGAATATCAATTTGGGTGATTTCGATGGTTAACCCCATTTTCTACCCACCAATAACTCTGGCTGGAATGCTTGCTTTGGCGAGCACATTCCCTATGGCGAGGGAGCTTGCTCCCGCTGGGCTGCGCAGCAGCCCCAAAACCATGCGCCGCGGTGTCTCAGTCAAACGGCATTCGTTGATTTACGACTGCTGCGCCGCCGAGCGGGAGCAAGCTCCCTCGCCACAGGGGATCGGCTCTAACCACCGGATTAGAGCCCCACAACCCATTTCATCTGCTTTCGATAGCGCCGCCCAACCGGGTCGGCGCTTTGTGCTTTGTCTACCCATGGAGACCCTCTGATGCCTGTTCGTCACTGGCAAGCCGTCCTGCTGACCCTCGTCGTTCTATGCGGCCTCGGCGGCTGTAGCGGCAATTACAAATACAACGACAACACCTATCGCCCATTGGGTGATCCGCAGGCGGTCAATCGCGGCAAGTGACCGCAAGGAGTATCACCATGGAACTGGTTTTCGAAATGCTGAACACCAAGCAATTCGTGCCCACGGATTTGTGCCAGAAGACCTTCAAACAGGCTGGTGGCGTGATTGGCCGGGGCGAGGACTGCGACTGGATCATCCCTGACCGCAAGCGTCACCTGTCCAACCACCACGCGTTGATCAGCTACCGCGAAGGCACGTTTTTCCTGACCGATACCAGCAGCAACGGTATCCAGGACAGCGAGAGCGGCGCGCGCCTGCGCAAGGGCGAAGCGATGCGCATCGAGCACGGCAGCGTGTACGTGCTGGGTGATTTCGAGATCCGTGCGCGACTGGTCCGCGATCCGGCGACCTTCGACGTCGAAGTCGGCCGTCCGCAAGCGGCCGGCAGCATCATTCCGGACGATGCGTTCCTCGACCTCGACCCGCTGAACGCTCTCGATCAGCAAGAGCGCGTGTATTCGGAAATCGACGAACTGATCTCCCCGAGCACGACCATTGAGGACACCCGTCAGCGCGCCGACTACGCCCGCATCGACATGGAAAGCCTGATGGTCCCGGAGCTGATCAACGCCCCGGCAGAGCCAGCCCCTGCTCCACCGCCCAAAGCGGTCGAGCGTCAGAGCGAAGGTTTCTGGGAGCACTTCGGCGCGGCGCTGGGTGTGGACCTCAAAGGCCTCGACCACGACGCCCGCGAAGCCATGGCGCTGAACGCTGCGCGCTTGCTCAAGCAGAGCGTCGGCGGGTTGCAGCAGAGCCTGCGCACCCGCAGCGAACTGAAAAACGAACTGCGCCTGGCCCAGACCACGGTGCAAGGCACTCACAAGAACCCGCTGAAATTCGCCGTCGATGCCGGCGAAGCGCTGGGCATTTTGTTGCAGCCGAACAAGCCGGGCCAGATGCCGCCCGAGCAAGCGATCTCCCGTGCGTTCCGTGATTTGCAGGCGCATCAGGTGGCATTGCTGACCGCCAGCCGCGCCGCCGTTCGGGGCACGCTGGAACACTTCTCGCCGCAGCAACTGACCCTGCGTTTCGAGCGCGACAACAAGCCGTTGTTGGCCACGTCCGGCAGCCGCTGGAGAGCCTACGGTCGTTATCACCAGGCCCTGCGCCAGGACGATGACTGGAGCGAGCGCCTGTTGGCCCGAGATTTTGCCCAGGCCTACGAAGAACAGATCCGTCTGATTTCCACCCTTCACACCGACCACCAAGGATGATGCGCATGTCTCGCTGCTCGACCGCTTTTTTCAAGACGCTGACGGCGTTCGCGGCCCTGGTGCTGCTGGCTGGCTGCTCGTCGCTGTCGCCGTATTCCCACGTCACCAAGCTCAACTTGAAGCTCACCGCCAGCGATCAGCTGAACCCGGACCTCAACGGGCGTCCGTCGCCGATCGTCGTGCGCCTGTTCGAGCTCAAGCACCCGGTGACCTTCGAGAACGCTGACTTCTTCAGCCTGTACGAGCGCGCCAAGGAATCCCTGGCCCCGGACCTGGTGGCCAGCGAAGAACTCGAACTGCGCCCGGGCGAAACCGTCGAACTCAAGCTCAGCGTGGAGGAGGGCAGCCGCTACGTCGGCATCCTCGCAGCCTACCGCGACCTGCCGGAAACCAAATGGCGCTATACGGTGCAAATCACCCCGGTGGAAGTCACCGACGCAGACCTGACCCTCGATCAGGCCGGTATTCGCAACAGCAACGAAACGCTCGCCAAGGCGGATGACTGAACATGAATTCCCATAAAGTCATTTGGCAGGAAGGCATGCTGCTGCGTCCGCAGCACTTCCAGCATAACGACCGTTATTACGAGCACCAGATGAAGACCCGCACCCAGTTGCTGGGCAGCTACACCTGGGGCTTCCTCAATCTGGAAATCGATTTGCAGTTCCTCAACATGGGCAAACTGGTGATCAGCCAGGCCTCGGGGATTCTGCCGGACGGCAGTCTGTTCGAACTCGGCGGCAACACCGAGCCGTTGGCCCTCGACGTGCCGCCGAACACCGGCAACACGCCGATCTACCTGGCACTGCCACTGGTCACCGGCAATCACATCGAGTCCCGCCGCCCGGAGCAATCCGACGTGCTGGCGCGCTATACCGCGTATGAAGCGGAAGTGGCCGACTCCAACGCCGGCGATGACTCCGCCAGCCAGGTCAGCTGTGGCCGCCCGGACTTCAAACTGTTGCTCGGTGAGCAACAGAGCGACCAGGCTTACGTGAAGCTGAAAATCTGCGACGTGCTCGACACCACGCCCGACGGCGTGATCAGCCTCGACCCGGATTTCGTGCCGACCTACATTCAGGCGCATGCCTCCAGCTACTTGCTGTCGTGCCTGAAAGAAGTGATCAGCATGCTCGGTCACCGTGGCGACACCATCGCCGAGCGCATCCGTTCCAACGGCAAGGTCGGTGGCGCGGAAGTCGGCGACTTCATGATGCTGCAACTGATCAACCGCACCGAACTGCTGCTGCGTCACTACCTCGGCCTGGAGCAGGTTCACCCGGAAGAGTTGTACCGCACGCTGCTGACCATGCTCGGCGACTTGGCAACCTTCTCCAGCGACAGCAAACGCCCGCGTCTGGACAGCCGTTACCAGCACAGCGACCAGGGCGCGAGCTTCCGCAAACTGATGGAAGCGATTCGTCAGGTGCTGTCGATGGTGCTCGAACAGCACGCCATCGAACTGGTGCTGCAAGCGCGTCAGTACGGGATCATCGTCTCGCCGTTGCACGACCATAAACTGCTGGGCTCGGCCTCGTTCGTGCTCGCCGCCAGTGCCAACTGCGACTCCGAAGAATTGCGCCACCGCTTGCCGGCGCACCTCAAGGTCGGCCCGGTGGAGCGCATCCGCCAGCTGGTCAACCTGCACCTGCCGGGGATCAAGGTCAAACCGTTGCCGGTTGCACCACGGCAGATCGCGTTCCACTCCAACAAAACCTATTTCATTCTCGAACTCAGTTCCGAAGACCTGGCACAACTCGAGCGCTCCGGCGGCTTCGCGTTCCACGTGTCCGGCGAATTTGCCGAGCTTGAACTGAAATTCTGGGCCATCAGGAACTGACCGACATGATCAAGGACATGGAACATAACCAGGACGATAAAACCGTCCTGCTCGACCGCCAGGGCCACGGCCCTGCTTCGAGTCCGCTGACAGACTTCGCTGCACCGCCGCGCTTCGAACAGCTTGAAGAACGGATGATTTATGCCGCGCGCCTGCGCCCGGCGGAATCCTTCAACATCAGCCTCAATTCGCTGGTGGCCGCGGCGTCCGATCTGTTGTCGGAAGTGGTGCGCCTCAAGCACAGCGATACCCGCGAAGACATGTACGCGCTCAACGAGCGCCTGACTGCCGGGCTGAAACTGTTTGAAGTGCGCGCCCTGCACAACGGCGCCGAAAGCAGCCAGGTGATGGCCGCGCGTTACGTGCTCTGCACCGTGGTCGACGAAGCCGTCGTGACCACGCCGTGGGGCAACGAAAGCGAATGGTCGCAGATGAGCCTGCTCAGCAGCTTCCACAACGAAACCTTCGGTGGCGAGAAGTTCTTCCAGCTGCTGGATCGCCTGTCGAAAAACCCGGTCAAGCACCTGCCGATGCTGGAGCTGATGTACCTGTGCCTGTCCCTCGGTTTCGAAGGCAAATACCGGGTGCAAGCCCGCGGCATGCTCGAACTCGAAGGCATCCGCGACGCCTTGTATCGCCAGATCCGTCAGTTGCGCGGCGACGTGCCTCGTGAGTTGTCGCCGCATTGGGAAGGCTTGAACGATCAGCGCCGCAGCCTGGTGCGCATCGTGCCGGCGTGGATGGTGGTGCTGTTCACCGTGGTCTGCCTGGTGGTGATGTATTCGGGTTTCGCCTGGGTATTGGGCGAGCAACGCGAAACCGTTCTGCAACCTTTTCAGCAGCTAGATCCGGCCGCGGTCCAGCCGCAGTCGCAGCCGTAAACAGGGACGTGTGATGAAAAAGTTTTTCAAGAAAGTCGGCGCATTCTTGCGCAAGACCTGGGTCTGGACCTTGCTGGTGGTGCTGTTTGTCGCGCTGCTGGTGTGGTTTGTCGGGCCGCTGCTGGCCGTTGATGACTACAAGTTCTGGGAAGGTTCGACCTCCCGCCTGCTGACCATCAGTGTGCTGTTCCTGATCTGGGGCCTGACCATGGTCTTCGTCAGCTGGCGCGCTGGCGTACGCAAAAAGGCTATCGAAGACACCGAAGACGGCCAGGATCGTATCCGCCGTGAAGAGCTGATCGACGAAGAGCAGAAAGAACTTCGCGTGCGCTTCAAGGATGCGTTGAAAACCCTGAAGACCTCGAGTCTGTATCGCGGTCGCAGCGAACGCTGGCGCAGTGACTTGCCGTGGTACTTGCTGATCGGCCCGCAGGGCAGTGGCAAGACCAGCCTGCTGGACTTCTCGGGCCTTGAGTTTCCGATCAACAAGATCGACCGCAAGCTGACCCGCGACACCCTCGGCACCCGTCATTGCGACTGGTACTTCGCCGACCATGGTGTGCTGATCGACACCGCCGGGCGTTACCTGACCCAGCCGGATGCCGAAGTCGATGGCAGTGCCTGGAGCACCTTGCTCGACCTGCTGCGCAAGCGTCGCCGCAACCGTCCGTTGAACGGCGTGCTGGTGACCATCCCGGTTGAATTGCTGCTGGGCAACACCGAGCAGGACCTCGACACCCTGGCTCGCCAGGTGCGTGCGCGTCTGCAAGACGTGCATCAAAAACTGCATGTCGATGTGCCGGTTTATCTGGTGCTGAGCAAGGCGGACAAGCTGCTCGGTTTCGACGAGTTCTTCGATCAACTGACCCGTGAAGAAAGCGATCAGGTGCTCGGCACCAGCTTTCGCAAAGAGCAGAGCGGCACCGACGTTGCCGTTCTGCGCGCCGAGTTCGAAGAGCTGCTGCGTCGCCTCAACAGCCAAGTGATCATGCGCATGCACCAGGAGCGCGACACCCAGCGCCGTGGCCGCATCCTCGACTTCCCGCATCAACTGGGGCAGATCGGCGAGCGCCTGTGCCTGTTCGTCGACATGGCGTTCACCGGCAACCGCTACCAGCGTGTCAGCCAGTTACGTGGTTTCTACCTGACCAGCGCACCGCACCTGACTCAAGAGATGGACCAGACCACCGCCGGCATCGGCGCCAGTCTGGGCATGAGCGCCGGCATGCTGCCGACCTTGCGCAGTGGCCGCTCGCGGTTCATTCACCATTTGCTCAGCCGGGTGATTTTCCCCGAGGCCGATCTGGCGGGTCTGGACAAGCGCGAACGCAGCCGCATCCATTGGGGGCAACGTGCCCTTTACGTGGGCGCACTGGCGGCACTGGCGCTGTTCGGCATGCTCTGGGCCGGCGGTTTCTCCTCCAACTACGAGCGTCTGGAAAACCTGCGCAACCTGGCGACCAACTGGACTCAGCAGCGCTCGGCCCTGACCGCGCGTGATGATTCCATGGCCGTGCTCAAGACCCTCGACACCAGCTATGCGGCGACCCAGGTCTTCCCGAAAAAAGGTGACGTGTCGTACCACGAGCGTGGCGGCCTGTACCAAGGTGAAGAGGTCAACCCGGTGGTCAAGGACGCCTACGAGCGTGAGCTCGAAGCGCAGTTGCTGCCGAAGGTTGCGACGCTGCTGGAAGGGCAGATCCGCGCCAACATGAAGGACCGCGAACGCTTGCTCAACAGCCTGCGCGCGTACCTGATGCTGAACATGAAGGATCGTCGCGATGCGGCATGGCTCAAGGATTGGGTCGCCACTGACTGGTCCCAGCGTTACGCCGGCAACACCGCGGTGCAGAACGGTTTGAACACGCACTTCGAGCGTCTGCTCAAGCAGCCGTTTATCTACCCGCTGAACGATCAACTGGTGGCCCAAGCGCGTCAGGTATTGCGCAGCGAGTCGCTGGCCAACGTGGTTTACCGGATGCTGCGAGAGCAGGCCCGCAACCTGCCGGAATACCGTTTGAGCCAACACATCGGTCCGCAGGCTGCGCTGTTTGTCGGCACCGATTACGTGATCCCGGGGTTCTACACCCAGCAGGGTTATCAGCAGTATTTCTCGGTCCAGGGCAGCGCGCTGGTCACCGATATCCTGCGTGACAACTGGGTACTGGGCGAAGGCGCGGGCATCAGCGGCATGGACTTGCGCCGCCTGATGGTTGAACTGGAGCAATTGTACTTCCGCGACTACGCCAACTTCTGGAGTGAGGCGGTCGGCCAGGTTGCCCTGCCACCGATCAATGATGCGGGCGAGGGCGCCGAGCAACTGGCGGGCCTGACGTCGGCCAATTCCCCGGTGCTGCAACTGCTGGTGGAAGTGCGCGAGAACACCCGGTTCCCGGCAGAAGCCGAACCGGCTGAGCAAGCGGCTGAAGCCGCTGGAGCACTGGCCGATCAGAAAGGCAAATTGGGCAAGCTGGGCAAACTGGCGTCTGCCGCAGCGGACCAGGCTTCGGAGATGGCGGCGATCAAAAACCTGCCGGATACCGCGAAGAAATCCCTGCAACGCCGCTTCGAACCGTTGCACCGTCTGCTGGATGACAACAACGGCCCGGCCGCTGATTTGACCCCGGCACTGACGGCGCTCAACGACCTGCAACTGCAACTGGCGAGCCTGGCGCGTGCCAGTTCCCCGGATCAGGCCGCGTTCGAAATGGCCAAGACTCGCATGAGCGGCCAGCGTGATGCGCTGAGCAACTTGCGCAATGCCTCGAACCGTCTGCCGCGTCCGGTCAGCGTGTGGTTCAACGTCCTGGCTGAAGACACCTGGCGTCTGGTGCTGAACGATTCCTACCAGTACCTGAACCAGCGTTATCAGAGCGAGCTGTACAGCTTCTACGGCAAGGCGATCAACAAGCGTTACCCGTTCAGCGCCCACAGCACCAGCGACGTCGCGATCAGCGACTTCCGCGAGTTCTTCAAGGCGCAGGGCATCAACGATCGCTTCTTCGAGACCTACATGCGTCCGTTCGTCAGTGGCGATCCAGGCAATTACCGTCTGCGTTCCATCGACGGTCACAGCATGCCGATCTCCAAGGTCTACCTCGACCAGATGGCCGCGGCCCAAGTGATCCGCCAGAGCTTCTTCTCGGTCAACCCGGCCGAGCCGCAAGTGCAGTTCAAACTGGAGCCGTACACCCTCGACCCGGCCGTCAGCCGTTCCGAGTTCAAGTTTGGCGACAAGACCATCGAATACCGTCACGGCCCGATCGTGCCGGTGTCCTTCAAATGGCCGACCGACGCTGAAGACGGTCGCACCAGCCTGGTCCTCGACAAAATGGCCGGCCGCCCGATCGGCATCGAGAAGAACACCGGCCCGTGGTCGCTGTTCCGTCTGTTCGACCTGATGCAGACCGAGTACCTGAACGGTCGCGACGTGATGGTCCTGAAAGCTGACGTGGGTGGCCTGCGCGCCAATTACCTGCTCAGCAGCCAGCGCACGCCGAACCCGTTCGACATGGGCGTGCTGCGCACCTTCCGTATGCCGGTGCAGCTCTGATGCTGGTTGCCAGTCCCTGGCGCAGCGCTGCGCGTACCGATCCGGGCAAGGTTCGGGCGCGCAACGAAGATGCTTTCCTCGACTGTCCACAGCAGGGGCTGTGGGTGGTCGCGGACGGCATGGGCGGTCATCAGGGTGGCGACATCGCCAGCCAGTTGATCGTCGCCAGCCTGGCGGAATTGCCGGTGCAGGACGACTTCGACGAACGACTCAAAGGCATTCGCCAGTGCCTGCACTGGTTGAATCGCCGCTTGGGTCAGGAGTTGACCGTCACCGCCGGGCACCATGACAGCATCATGGGCAGCACCGTGGTGGCGCTGCTGGTGGAAGGCAATCGAGCGGCCTGTATCTGGGCCGGCGACAGCCGTTGCTACCTGTGGCGCGGCCAGCGTTTGTATCAGCTGTCCAAGGACCATTCGCTGCAACAGCAACTGATCGACGAGCAAAACATGAGCGTCGAGGACGCCCGTGCGCATCCATCGGCCCATGCCCTGACCCGTGCGGTCGGGGCGGCTGATGTGCTGACGCTGGACGTGCTCGAACTCGAGGTTTACCCCGGCGATACGTTTCTGTTGTGCAGCGACGGTTTGTACCAAGGACTCAGCAGCGATGCCTTGGGCAACGCCCTGAGCCTGACCGCGCCGCACGTTGCGCTGGAGCGTCTGTTCGACGGCGCCTTGCGTGGCTCGGCCCGGGACAACCTGACTGCCGTGGTGATCCGACAATGACCCAACTCATGCCGCCGCTCGACGACCTGCTGGTGACCGACGAGGAAGCCAATAACCTGACTTACTTCGCGTTCGCCAAGTCGCATAAAGCTGAGCCCGCGCTGGCGCCAACCAAGGCCAGCATCGGCGAAATGCCCGACGTGCTCGCAGGCCGTTACCGCATCGAGCGTCTGCTCGGTGCCGGCGGCATGGGCGCGGTTTACCGCGCACGGGACTTGCTGAGCGAACAGTTCGGCGATCCCGACCCTTACATAGCGCTGAAGATCCTCAGCGAAGAATTTGCCGAATCGCCGGACGCCAGCGCCTTGCTCTACAGCGAGTTCGCCCTGATCCGGCGCCTGCGCCACGACAACGTGCTGCGCTTGCACAGCTTTGAAGTGGACACCGATTGCCAGCGCGCCTTCATCACCATGGAACTCATGCGTGGGCTGACCCTGGACAAACTGCTCTGCGAGCGCCCCTTGGGCCTGCCGTGGAAAGAACTGCGCGACATCGCGCTGCCGCTGCTCGACGCGCTGGCCTACGCCCACGCTCGCGGCGTGCTGCACGGTGACATGAAACCGAGCAACGTGATGCTCAGCGAAGAAGGCGTGCGCCTGTTCGACTTCGGCCTCGGCCAGGCTGAAGAGGGCATCCTGCCTGGCTTGCCACACCTGAGCCGCGACCGCTTCAACGCCTGGACCCCGGGCTACGCCGCCCCCGAACTGCTTGAAGGTCAACCGCTGTCGGCCAGTGCAGATGTCTACGGCGTGGCCTGCGTGCTCTACGAACTGGCGGGCGGCAAACACCCGTTCCGCCGCTTGCCGTCGACCGAAGCCCGCGACGGCCACCTCGAACGCGAGCTGCACGCTCCACGGAATCTACCGAAACACTGCTGGCCAGCCCTGCGAACGGCGCTGGCTTTCGATGCGGCCAAGCGCACCATCACCGCCGCCCAACTGCGTGACGCCCTGGGCGCCACTTCGTCTTTGCTGCAACGCCTGCGACTGCGGGCGTAACGGATGACTACCGAACAGGGAGCAAGCAATGTTCAACTCAGCTAACGAAACCCACTTCAGCCTCACCGTCGAAGACTACGTGGGCGACCTGCAAGTGCTGTCGTTCACCGGCACCGAAGGCATCAGCCAGCCGTATCGCTTCGACCTCGAACTGGTCAGCGAAAACCCCGATCTGGACCTGGAAAAACTCCTGCACAAACAGGCGTTCCTGGCGTTCGATCCACAGGGTTCCGGCATCCATGGCCAGATCTACCGCGTCGCCCAGGGCGATGCCGGCAAGCGCCTGACCCGCTACAAAATCTCCCTGGTGCCACAACTGCAATACCTGCATCACCGCACCAACCAGCGCATCTACCAGCAGATGTCCGCGCCGAAAATCATCGCGCTGATCCTCGACGAGCACGGCATCAAGGGCAACGCCTACCGCTTCCAGCTCAGCCAGCCGTGCCCGGATCGCGACTACTGCGTGCAGTACGACGAAACCGACCTGCACTTCGTCCAGCGCCTGTGCGAAGAGGAAGGTATTCACTACCACTTCCAGCACAGCGACAAAGGCCATCTGCTGGTCTTCGGCGACGACCAGACCGTATTTCCGAAGCTCGGCCAGCCAACCGCGTATGTGCAAGGCAGCGGCATGGTCGCCGACGAGCCCGTCATCAAAGGCTTCAAACTGCGCCTCGAAACCCGCACCGGCCGCGTCACGCGCCGCGACTACGATTTCGAAAAACCGCGCCTGCAACTCGAAGCCGCCTACAAACCCGACGGCGAAAGCACCGAACCGGATCTGGAAGATTACGACTACCCTGGCCGCTTCCTCGACCGCGCGCGCGGCAAATTTCTCAGCCAACGCGCCCTCGAACGCCACCGCGCCGACTACCAGCAAGCCGAAGGCCACGGCGACCAGACCAGGCTGATCAGCGGCCACTTCCTGGAAATGTCCGACCACCCGCGCACCGAGTGGAACGACCTCTGGCTACTCACCGAAATCGTCCACGAAGGCAAACAACCGCAAGTCCTCGAAGAGTCCGTGACCAGCGACACCACCGACAACAAAGACGACTTCCACCAGGGCTACCGCAACCGCTTCCTCGCCACCCCATGGAACGTCTTCTACCGCCCCGTGCTGGAACACCCGAAACCCCGCGTCCTCGGCAGCCAGACCGCCATGGTCACCGGGCCCAAGGGCGAAGAAATCCACTGCGATCAGTACGGCCGCATCAAAGTGCAATTCCACTGGGACCGCGAAGGACAGGCCGACGACAAAACCAGCTGCTGGATGCGCGTGTCTTCGAGTTGGGCCGGGGATCGCTACGGTGCCATCGTCATTCCGCGCATCGGCATGGAAGTACTCGTCACCTTCCTCGAAGGCGACCCCGATCAGCCGTTGGTGACCGGGTGCCTGTACCACAAGGAAAACCAGGTCCCCTACGAATTGCCGGCGAACAAGACTCGCACCGTCTTCAAAACCCTCAGCTCCCCGGGGGGCGGTGGGTTCAATGAACTGCGGATTGAAGACAAGAAAGGCGCCGAACAGATCTTCATCCATGCCCAGCGGGATTGGGATGAAAACATCGAGCATGATCAGAAAATCCGCGTCGGCAACGAACGCCACGACACGGTGGTGAAGAACACCTACACCGAGCTGAAAGCCGAAGAACACCGCACCACCATCGCCGACCGCAAGGTTGAAGCGCGGCTGGATGATCACCTGACGATTGGGCAGAACCAGCACGTGAAGCTCGGGACTGCGCAGCTGACGAGTGTCGGGAAAGAGATTCATCTGAAGGCTGGGGCGAAGATTGTTATCGAGGCTGGTAGCGAACTCACCATTTTGGGGGGAGGGAGCTTTATCAAGCTGGATGCCGGTGGTGTGACCGTTGTTGGGCCGGTGGTGAAGATTAATGCGGGTGGTTCGGCAGGGAGCGGGACAGGGATTGGAATTAAGCCGCCGGTGTTGCCGGGGGCTGCGGATAAGGATAAGGCGGGGAGTTTGATGGATCAGGCGTTGGGGAATGCTGTGCCTGAGAAGGTTAAACCGAAGGCTTTTTTTGTGTTTTCTGAGTAAGAAAAAAAGGGTTAAGAAATGAAAGCTCAGCAACGTTTCTGTTTTTTTATGTTGGCCACGATGCTTGGTTTGTTCTCCATCAGTGTTCAGGCTGCCAGCAGTAGTGCAACTTTATGCCCCTCGAAGGAATTCACAAAGTTTTTAGTTGCATTTACTGAAAGCTCTTCTGTTCAGGAGGAGTTTACTAATTTGCCGCTTAAGAAAATTATCACAGTAGATGCGGAGCCAGAGCCCAAACAAGAAGCCATACTAATTGAAAAGATGAAAATGGTATTTCCTGTAATACCTGACAAGAAACGTCGGGAGGAGACAGGTCTTAAGTTGCAAGTTCTAGATAGTACAAGTGAAGAGGCCGCAGTAAAATTAGAAAAGCCTGATACAGACTACCAAGTTATTTACGTATTTAAGTTTAGCTCGTGTTGGTTTTTAGACGAAGTCAAAGATTATTCACTTTGATTGCCATTTGAAAAGGAAGTTTTATGTCTTTCGCTGAAGTGATGCTTCGTGTTTTACCGCCCGTGAATGGTCAGCAACCACATATTACGGGTCATTATGGCGAACAACGACCTAGTGGTCCCCATGGTGGTACAGACTTTAATTATATCGGCGGGCAGAACGGTATAAATTTGCAATACCCAAAGGTATATGCGCCGATAGCCGGTGTAGTCACATTTACAGGCGGATCATACGGCACGATTAAGATCAAAGATGCGGAGGGTAATAGCCACGAAATTCTGCATACAAGCAGCCACATCGTAAGCGTGGGCGCGACTGTTGCAGCGGGTGATGAAATTGGTGCGATGGGTGGGCAAGGGCCAAATGGCGCTGCACAGTATCCTCGTCACGTGCATTATCAAATGAAGGGACCCACTGGCACTTTAATCAGCCCCGAGACATGGTGGAACCAGCAGACGACGGCTCCCGCTAGTGCTCCGCCGGTGTCAGAGCCTGGAGTGGCTAGTACATCAGCTTTCCAATTCCCGATTCGCAAGACAGGCGGGACTCAGTTTAAAGACGCCGATGAACTGTTCGCTGCTCTTGAGCTAGAAACTTCAGGTCACTATCTCTTGGGGAACCACAAGTTTTGGCACGGCGGAATTCACATTAGCAATAAGAGTGCTCCACAATGCGTACGTGATGAACCTGTCCGTTGCATAGGCGATGGGGTAGTGGTGGCGTATAGGTTGAATAAGGATTATCTGACGTCGACATTCGAAGGCGCGAGCGACTCAGAAGCCCTGAAATACTCCAATTCCTTTTGCCTTGTTCGCCATGAATACAAGTCTCCAGCAAATACCGAAGTAACGCCAAATACGCACAATGAGCTGACGCTCTATAGTCTTTATATGCATCTGTTACCGTTTGACCGATACCCGGCACCGCCAGAGGAAATACCTACACCGAGAATTAAGATGGTTGCAGGTGGCTTCAAAGCGCGTAGCTATATAAAAGATGCAGTTGGCTGTATTGAGTACGGCGGGATTTCTTCGGGAACCGAGATAGAGATCCTTGAAGAACACGTGGACGGCATACACGCTAAAGGCAAACTTCTTAAAGGTACTGTTGTCGGCCGGGTTGATGGCCAGGAGTTTTGGTTTGCCTATAAAAAAGATGGCGTCGCTTACCCCAAAACAGGCGGAGGTGCCAGTTGGATTACTGTCCTGCTTCCTGAACGTACGAAACCTGGTTACTGGCAAGGCAAAGTCAAAGCAGTGGTGACAGGAACGGGGTTAACACTTCGTAAGCCACCAGCGACTCTTGCTCACGGCGCCCCAGCCGGTGACCCAATGGGGACGGGGTTAGTTCTTTGCACTAACAGCACAATCGAGTTCGATAGTGGAAAAGTATTCAATCTGAAAGTGGGCAGTCAAACACTGCGGATGGCAGAATGCACATTCATTCCGAGCACTTCGGGTCCAGCCACTGGGCTTAAAAATCAAACGCTCTCAGTACCACCAAATTTCTGGGCTTGTGTCGAGGATATCGCTCCAAACCGCTTCGTCGATTGGCGTGAATTGACGCCGACCGCTTTTGATAAGGTCGTGCCTTTGGGTACGGCCATCAAGGCTGGCGACCCAATTGGATATTTGGGTATGAATGAAACGCTTCAAAGTCCAACTGGCGGGGTTGCGGGTAAATATCAGGTTCATTTGGAGGTTTTTTCTGCCGATCCGAGGATTGAAGATTTTCTAAAGAATACGGCAGGGATTAAGCAAGGCAAGCAGTACATTCACTTACCCGCTGCAACTGTACTAAGCAAAAAACCTCCTGAGATCGGAACTTTTGAGCTGGTCAAAGAGCATGTTGTTGAACTTGGTAAAGCTGTTCCATTTACGGACACTTTTGAGTGGTATGAGCTAACAGTCGTAGACAACGGTGAAACCAAGAATGGTTTACTCAAAAAAAGTGAAGTTACGCTACTCACGCAACATGATTGGGAAAAACTAGGCTTCCGCGTCATCAAAGAGTCTAATCCGAGCTCCGACGGCTTTTTAGATCCCGAAGACATGCCAGATTTTTTCAAGGATTTATACAGTGAGCTCGATGAATTAGGTGATGGTGACGGAAAAGTGACACCTCAAGACTTTCCTAAAGCGCTGAAAAATGTAGAACTCAGAGATCACTGGTCAAAACTCATCGCCTATCACCCAACTGAATGGAAAGATAAAGCTGATACACCGAAGTGGGCTCGTTTGGCACAGCTGCTCGAAGGAAGCCCAGAGGTACTTGAACATGAACAGGCTAGAATCAATAGTTTGGTTTTTTGGGACGATCCCGCTTTGCAGACGAAACAGCTTGGCAGCGGACTTATTTGGCATTTTCATCCAGTCGCATTTGTAGGTAATGCAATTAGTTCACGTGGGAAAATAAAGATAACCGTTGCGATGCTGAAAAAAGTTTTTGAAGGTTTAAAAAAAACTGCTGAGAAGGATGATTTATTAGCTGAGGTTGCATCTCAAATAAATGAGAATAGTGAAAAGTACAAACTAGATACTGTTCTGAGGTTGAGTCACTTTTTCGCTCAAGTCAGGCAGGAAATCGGATCGAAATGTACGGTTGAAGAAGATTTCACGTATGGTGTGGAAGGGCTTAAGTCTACTTTTGGTTACTTCGCGAGCCACCCCGGCGAGGCTACAACCTATGGCTATCCAGGCCCTACGAAATATGTGTCCCCTCAAAATCAGATCGCTATTGCGAATCGAGCTTATGCCAGTAGGCTTGGTAATGGAAATGTCGCCTCTGGTATGGGATGGAAGTACCGCGGTAGAGGTCTAAAGCATCTAACAGGCAAGGCTAACTATGAAGCTTTCAAAACATATCACAAAACGTTTTGGGGGGAAGAGGTTGATTTTGTTGGAAGCCCGGACTTACTACATACAAAATATCAGTATTCGGTAAGATCTGGCGTCTACTTTTGGCTTAAAAACAGTATCTTTGCAGAAGCAGACAAAGGAGATACTAGAGAAAATGTCGATGCTGTAACTAAAATCATCAATAGAGATACCGACAGTTATCTTAAACGATGGAACAATTTTGAAAGGATATACAAAGTTGAAAAAATATTCGAAGGTATTTAAAACGTTCAAAACTTGTGCATTTGCTGTCGGCTTTATGATTTCAAATGCTTGGGCCGCTGAAGCGCCGTCTATTGGGGAGTTGCACCCTCCAGTTGTCGCTGCTGTAGGTCAACAAAAAATTGTAGTGTATTTTCTGAAGAATAATTTAAAGAATAAAATTAAAGACGTGCATGTGGCAGACGCGGAAATATTCTATTCTTCGATAAATTCCGATAAAGCTACCTTAAATTATGTCTGGAAGATCGAGGGTGAACAAATTACATCCGTATTTTTCTACGAATGGAAGTCGCCAGATAGATCGGGAAAAACAATGTATGTTTTGACAAAAAGCAAACTGTCCAATAGCGAATTCGACGGTGTTACGTATTCAACTTTGGAGTTGCCTCTAATAAAGGATGGTGACAGGTTATCCGTTTCCTTTTTTCCAGGCGATTCATCTGATTCCATACTGCAGAATTGCAGGGAAGGGCGTGAGTTAGCGACAGGAAAAAATGCAGTCTGCGCTTATAAAGATGCTGGCAGTATAAAAAAATATCTGACTGCACAGGATAAGTGAGGGAAGGGGGCGGATTTATTTGATTGAACTTGCCATTTTGCGGGTTGGTCGTCGACAAATAAATCTGTCAGCTCTATATGGAAATTTCGATACGACGCTTTCGCATTTCTGAATCAAAACAAGGGAACGGTATTGAGGAAGTTATTTTTATCGGTGATGCTCTTGTGTCCTTTGGCAGTAGCCGCTGAACCGATCTTTCAGTCTCTGCAGTTATGCAAGCAAGACAGTGCCACGAGTAATTGCTCGGTGGTCATGGACAGTAATAGCTATTTGGTGGATGCCCATTCCGGCAAGAAGCTATCCGACACAGCTGAGTCGACTGGAGCGTTGAATTCGTTTCAGCTCTACCGGGATGGCGATCGATACATACTGGCCAATGAAAACTTCTCAAGGGCTCAGTCGCACCGCTGGGTGGTGTTTGGCTATGACGGTGGGAGGATTGTTCTGGAGAGGATTTATATTTTCTCGTTAGACACATCTGAACATTCAGGGCCTCACTGGCATGGTTACGACTGCCGGCCCGGCTCCAAACCATTCAGTCCTCCAAGCGGTGATTCTTTCAGCGAGTCAGCAATGCAGTCGCTGTGCGGCGACGTCGAAGGTGTGGTGATGTTGGTGCCGGAAGATTCATCTATATCCAAACCCTCAAAATCCTTGGCCGTCAGTGTTCCGGTGTATAGCGCCCGAACTCGTGTCGGTGCTGCTACATATGCTTTTGCTAAAAGCGAGGAGCCGGATCTGTCGACGATGGTTTGTCTGTCCAATTGCTTACCCATCGGGCCGGAAAAAACTGAGACATCGGTGAAAAGTGTTTCAGCTGCATCCCTTAACGCTAAGGAAACCTGCAACCCTGACAGCTTTACCAATCCCGATTTGATCATTTGCGGCCAGCAAAGCTTCGAAAAAGTCGACGCTGTGTTGAATGAGCAATACAAGAAAACCCTGGCCAGCTTGTCTCCCGCAGACAGGAAGCAACTCACCGATGTGCAAAGAAGATGGGTGCGCTTCAAGGAAGCGTATTGCGAGGATCTGTATCAAGCGGTTTTGCCGGGAGCGGAGGCGCCCATCGATAAGATTACGTGCTTGGCGCAGACAACCACCGCCCGGTTGGGCGAGCTCATTTATCTACAGACAGGTATGCCTAATGATGGTTTTTACAAAGCTGCTTCGTTGATGGCAGGGCAGGATCGCGAAAGCGGTCTGAAGGCCTCGATCAATCTGCTCGGAGGGGGAGACTTCGACGATCCGGTTTGGAAGCAATATGCGGATGGGCAGTGCGAGATGAGTTTCCGTCTGTTTCGTGAAGACCTCGCTTATTGCGCTGTGCGAATGCGCTTTCAGTTACCTATGAACCGCTAAAGGAATGATCGGTTTGAAATATTTTTCTTCGGTTTTTTTGGCCCTGCTACTCCTCTGTCCGATGACGGCTCACAGCGAAGTCACGACGGAGGTCTCTTGCTTCCGCTCGCAGGAAGGCAAGGACATCAATTTTGAGTTCAGAAGCTATTACGACTCGGTTTCCAAATGGAGCGGTGCAAGCGTTCAGTACAGTAAATCCAAGGAGGCCATTTCTCTCGTCTTTAAGGATTCGGAGGAAGAGGTACTCGATCCGAATCGGCCCTCTCAATTCACGACAAGATGGATTGAAGTGTCCGAAGGTCTGGTGACGGGAGATTATGCAATGGTCAGTCAAGGTGCTCTGATTTACGCAATGATCTATACGAACTACAAATCCGGAAAAAGGTACGTATTCGAGAGCGATAGCGATATGAACCCACCTCCCCAGACAGGCTGTCAGTGGTGAGTCAGGGATAATCAAGAAAGGGGACTTAAGTCCCCTTTTTCTATCCGTGGTTCTGCTACAGCTTCGCCCGATGCTCCGCCGGATTGGGCGAATCAATATGATCCAGTGCTCGCTCCACCAACAACCGGACCCCATCCGCCAATCTGCTTAGCGCCAAGGCTAAGGAGCGCCGTGCTCCGTCCACGTCGTCGGCCAGGTTGGCGGCGATGGCGCTGATGGATAGCAGGTCTTCCGAGGCGTTGGCCAGGAGGGCTTCGGTGTCGATGTCGGGGGAGACGGTGAAGAGGTTGCCTTTGCGAGGCTTGGGTTTATCGCCGGGTGGTGGGGCGAAATGGTGGTTGAGCGCGCGTTCGGCGGCTTCGTGGAGTTTCTTCGAATCGAGGGATTCGTAGGGGGAGGTGGCTTCGTTTTGTGGTGGATTGGGTGTTGGCTTGATCATATGAGTAGTACCGATATTAGGAGCTAAACACCTTTTCGCTTGCGCTTCGAATGAGGTGGCAGCTGTGTATAGGTGTGCAAGACCGGAATCGGCAAACCGGCAGACCCGAAGGCCTCCCACACACAGCCGCCATAACAATTCGCGAGCATAAGAAAACGCTCGGTGAATAGCCATAACCGATTGTGTGCCGATCACGGACTTGCACGTCCGTGTCACCGATTTTGCGGCGACGAACAAAGCCTATCGACGAAGCCCAAGACTGCCTAGTTCACGAACAACACCACGTGTTGAAGGAAATATCCGAGGGAGTCGAGCGTAGAAAGCTCAAAATTTCCACGCTTTTAAACACCCTCGTTTCGTCAATGACTTGGTAGTCATCAGCGTCAAAAACCACGGCATCTTCTTCTATCGCTGCACAACAGTGGCGTTCTCGCTTGAAGCCGCTACACTGCGCCGGCCGTTCACTTTTCTCTTGAGGCTGTGCGCATGAAATTTCGTTTTCTTCTGTGGATGCTGGGTTTGTTGATGGGTAAGGCCAGTCGGACTAATCCTGCGTTTCAGCAGCAGTTGGGTGACAAGGAATTGGTGTTCCAGCTACAGACCCTGGACGGGAAGGTGGCGCGGCATTTCTTTGTGAAGGATCAGCGCATTACCAGCAAGTCGGGCGTGTATGCCGAGCCGGCGTTTGCGATTGCCTTTAAAGACGCAACGTATGGCTTTGCCACGATGCAGGCGAAGAACAAGCAGTTGGCGTTTATGACGGGGATTCAGGACAAGTCGATTCAGATCAAGGGCAATCCGGCGTTGGTGATCTGGTTTCAGGGGTTGACCAAGTATTTGAAGCCGAAGAAGAAGCCTGCTGCTGTTCGTTGATAAATCCAGTGCTGGCTCACGCTGTCATCATTTAGGCTCAAGAGGACAATAGAACTGTCAGTTTTTACAGGCGCGATAGGGTGACTGTGAATGCTCTACTTGGGGGAGGGAGGTCCATAGCGGATTCCACTCACCTTGATGGAGCAAGATCATGATCCAGCTGAAACCAGCCAACTCAGGAAGCCTCGATCCGACATTTAACGGTTCTGGTGTTTTGGACTTTCCGCTCTCTGAAGTGTACGGATTCCCCGATGCGGTTCTCCCATTGGATGACAACAAAACGCTTGTTGTCATGAGGCCTACAGCGTTCAACGTTCCGGTCATAGTTGCGCGGCTGAATGAAGACGGGACGCTGGATCGCTCATTTGGCACTGCGCAGCGTGGCTTTGTTGAAGTGCCTTTCGAAGATAGTGACATCTATGTATTCGGGCTCACGCCTCTGGCTAATGGTGGGTGGCTGATCGTTGGCCAATACATATCGTTCAGCGGTGGCGGTTTGCTCATCGTGCGGCAGTTTCAGGATGGCCGACTGGATACGTCCTTGAATGGCGATGGAAAACTCTTCATTCCTTATGATGATTTGGGTAGTCCCCAGCACAGTGGGGTGACGCTGGAGGTTGCTGGCCGCCATGGCGAAAAGACGTCGGCAGGACGCTCCCGGGTCTCTGGCAACAGCGGAGTCTCTGTGGTTGAGCAGTCGGATGGCAAGATCGTGCTGGTCAGTTCCGTTATCAACACTTCCGGAAAACCGAAGGGAATTGTGCTGCGGCGTAATTCAGACGGCTCGCCCGATCTGACGTTTGCCGGGACTGGCTTCGCGATTGTCGAACTCCCAGGTGTCGAGCATGAATGGAGCGGTGCCGAAGGTGTTGCGGTTCAGGCGGACGGCCAGATATTGGTGACTGGCATGTACGTGAAACAGGACGAATCCATGGGAGCCTTCGTAACTTGCTTCAACTCACTGGGACAAGTAGACCGCACGTTTAATGGCGGCCTTGCGGTGACCATTCCGAGTCCTCGCTGGATGATGTTGAGCGCCATCACGGTTAGAGAAAGTGACGGCAGGATTGTTGCGGTGGGGAATTCGCGAGAGAAGGACGTTCAAAACGGGGTGATCGTCGTTTTAAACAAGAGTGGGTCCTACAATCTTCCTTTTAACAACGGACGGGCCCTTTTTTCTGAGTTGGTGCCGCAGGGGCAGGATTGGGCGCGCTGTGCGTTGCACGCCAATGGATCAATCAGTGTCACCGGAAGCACCGGGCAAGGCTTCGTCTCTGAGGAGATGGCAGTGGTGACGGCGCGTTATCTTTCTGACGGCTCATTGGACATGACATTCAATGCCGGTAAAGGCTTTGCTGTTTTTGACGGTGAGAAAGGATTTGAGCACGCTTTGGACATGGCATTAATGGCTGATGGACGCATTGTTATTTGCGGAAGCTTGTGGGGAGACGGTGAACCTTTGCCGAGCTTCAAGGGCGGATGGATGTTGCGCTATCTGGCTTGATTCACTCAGATAGACCGAGTTGGATTCTTCGCGGGCAAGCCTCGCTCCTACAGGGATTGCGTGAATCCTGTGGGAGTGGGCTTGCCCGCGATGCTTTTAGGCTTGGCTGAATTGCGAAACATTGGCTCCGTGCGTCATAAGAGTGTCTCTCAAAGACAGCAATACTGTTATTTATGACAGGTGTTTGAGGGTGCCACTGACTGCTCTACTGATGTGAGAAGTCCATTAAGGACCTTCACTCAAATATTGGTAGGGCAAAATCATGAATCAGCGACAAGTAAAGAAAAGCGCGGGGAGTCTAGACCCGGAGTTTGGTGATCAAGGTTCAATAACTGTGCCGATTGGCACTACCGGGGCCATTTCGTCGGCCATTCTCGCACTACCTGAGGGCAAGTTGCTTATTGCCGTCGAACCATACGTGGGAGAGCGCTCGTTTACAGTAGCGCGTCTAAATGAGAATGGAGCGCTTGACACTACATTTGGCGTTGAACAAAACGGCGTGGTGCGCGTGATCTTCGAGGATACCTATGTGTATCCCATATTCGGGCTCATTCCTTTATCTGATGGGGGATGGGTGACTTACGGCCAATACACCTCAAAAAATTCTGACGGATTGGCGTTTGTACGGCAGCGCCAGGATGGCACTCTGGAAGAGTCGTTCGGTGTTCGCGGTGGGCGTTTCATTCCCTACAATGAAATTGGCAATCCCGAGCAGTTGAGGGTGAAGGCGGATATTTTGCATCGGGATGGCGAGAAGGGGGCCGAAGTGGAACCTGAGCGGGCGGGCAATTCCGGCTACTCCGCAGTTGCACAGTCAAACGGTAAAATCTTCTTTACTGCTAGCATTTCGCCTGGCCCCGGTATTTCGAAAGGGCTTGTACTAAGACTTAATTCAGACGGCACTACCGATAAAACTTTTAATGGTGTTGGCTCTGCAATCGTTGAGCTTCCAGGCGTGGTGCATAATCGGAATCAGGTCGACGCTATTGCCGTGCAGGTAGATGGAAAAGTATTGGTCTCTGGTTATTACACCAATGATTCGGATAACTCCAGAGGCGGGTATGTCATGCGGTTCGACGCCGAGGGTCAGGTGGATGCCAGCTTTAATGAAGGTGTTCCGGTAACCATTTCTGATCCCGCTTATCGATTGTTTTTTATGAATGCAATCTCTGTTAGAGAAAGTGATGGCGGGATCGTTGCGGTTGGTGATGTGCGGCGTGGCAGTTTGCGATACGGGATGATCGTCGTCCTGAACTCCAGCGGATCTTTCAATCGGGTCTTTAACAGGGGAATGCCGTTATATTCGGACATGCTGCCTGAAGGTCTGGCTTGGAAGCGATGTTCCTGGCAGGCAAACGGAGCGATTGTAGTCGCCGGCAGCCGCGGTGATGGCTTTGTCGGGGAGCAATTGGTAGGGGTGACTGCGCGGTATCTCTCTGACGGCACCCTGGATCCGACGTTTAATCTTCGGGGCTGGGTCGTTTTCGACCTTGAGTATGTTTATGAATCCGTAAAGGACATGGCGATCATGGCGGATGGCCGAATCGTACTGTGTGGCCACCTCTGGCGCGACTCCACCCCATGGCATAAGCGTTTTGGCGGGTTTGTTGCGCGCTACTTGGTTTGAGAAGCTCAGATAGACCGAGTTGGATTCTTCGCGGGCAAGCCTCGCTCCTACAGGGATTGCGTGAATCCTGTGGGAGTGGGCTTGCCCGTGGTGCTTTTAGGCTTGGCTGAATTGCGAAGCGAGTTCGCGCAGCAGGACTTCGGCTTCGAGGACTTTGCTGACGACGTCGTTGGCTTTGTCGCGAGTCAGGCCTACGCGTTCCAGCAATGCGTCGGGGATGTCTTCGTCCGGACCGGAGCCGATGCCGCGGCTGCGCAGCAGGCGTACGGCCAGGCAGACGAGGTTCGGGTATTCAGCGTAGGCACCGTCGTAGCTTGGGTCGTGCTGGAAGCGCAACGCAGTGGCCAGTTCGTCGGGCATGTCCCAGTAGCGCATCAGCCACGAACCAATTTGTTCGCGGCTGATGCCGAGCAGGTGTTGCTCGACGTAGCTGTGGCACAGGTGCGGGTTAACTTCCAGGTGACGGCAGATCAGCGAGAAGTGCGGAGGGAACACGTGGGCCAGCAGCAGGTAGCCGAAGTTGTGCAGCAGGCCGGCGAGGTAGGTCAGGCCGGCTTCCGGGCGCTGGGCGCGGGGCATGGCGCGGGTCAGGCCTTCGATGACGGCGGCGGTGTAGATCGATTGCTGCCAGTACGGCGTGGTGTGTTGCGGGTGGTCTTTGGGCAGGCTCAGGGTTTTGCCCAGGGCCAGGCCCAGCGCCAGGTTGATCACCAGGTCGAAACCCAGCACGCGCACGATCGCGTCTTCCACTGAACGAATTTTGCCCGGCGAGGCGTAGTACGGCGACGCGGCCCAGCTGACGACTTGGGCGGCCAGCGCCGGGTCGGTTTCGACCACGCCGGTGATGTCGTCGATGGTGGCGTTGGGGTCGACACGCAGCTTGATGATTTTCTGCGCGGTCTCGGCCAGCGGCGGAATCTCGATGGTGGCTTCCAGGCGTTGCTGGATGCGTCGTGCGGTGAACGCCTGGACGGCCTGGGTGATTTCCTCGCGGTCATCGTCGGGGCGGTCGAGGTTGGGGCGGATGCTGGTCAGGTTCTCGCCGAAGTTGGCGGCGCTGGCCTTGGTCAGCATGCTTTTGAAATCTTCGCTGGTGATTTCCAGCAGCAGGCCCGGCTCGCCCGAGTTGATCAGCAACTTCGGTTCGCGCAGCAGGCTTTCTTCGTACAGGCACGGCGAACTCGTCAGCGCCGGCAGGCCAGGCAGCAGGCTCAGGTTGTGCTTGCCGAGCATTTTCACCAGGCGTTCGGTGGGCACAGCGGTGAGGCGGCGACCGGTCAATTCGGCGAGGCGATTGAGGTCAAGCAACTGGCTTTGCGGGAACAGCACCATCAAGGCACCGACGGCGTCGTCCACCAATACCGCCTGCACTTTGCGCGAGGCGTTGAGGCCGTGATGATCGAGGACTTCTTCGTAGGCAATGCCCAATTTGCCCAGCAGCAACCGAATAACAGACGGAGCGTGCAGGGGTTCCGGGGCGAGGGCAGCTTCAGTCATGGTCTGTATCCGTATTCAAACAATTGCAGGAGTATAACCAGCTTGTTTAAAAGCATCGTCCACAAACTGCGACGGTGCTCACACTTGGCCGTATTGCTGCCCATGGCGCAGCCAGCGGTCGAGCAGCGGGCTGACGTGATCCGGCCAGCGCTCCAGCAATGCCTGGGCGGCGTCGCGCACGGCGGGCAATAGATCGGCGTCGCGCATCAGGTCGGCGACCTTGAATTGCAGCAGGCCGGTCTGGCGCGTGCCGAGCATTTCACCGGGGCCGCGCAGCTCGAGGTCCTTTTCGGCGATGACAAAACCGTCGTTGGTTTCACGCATGATGCCCAGGCGCTGACGGCCGATCTGTGACAGCGGCGGATGGTAGAGCAGCACGCAATGGCTGGCGGCGCTGCCTCGACCGACGCGGCCGCGCAATTGGTGCAACTGCGCGAGGCCGAGGCGCTCGGGGTTTTCAATGATCATCAGGCTGGCGTTCGGCACATCGACGCCGACTTCGATCACGGTGGTCGCAACCAGCAGCTGCAAATTGCCGGCCTTGAATTCGGCCATGACGGCGGCTTTTTCCGCGGGCTTCATGCGGCCGTGGATCAGGCCGACCTTCAGCTCGCCGAGCGCGGCGGTGAGGTCTTCGTAAGTGGTTTCGGCGGCCTGACAGGTCAGCTCTTCCGATTCTTCAATCAGCGTGCACACCCAATAGGCCTGACGCCCTTCGGCACAGGCGCCGCGCACGCGTTCAATGACTTCGACGCGCCGGGTATCGGTGACCAATACCGTGTTGACCGGGGTTCGGCCGGGCGGCAGTTCGTCGAGGATCGAGGTGTCGAGGTCGGCGTAGGCGCTCATGGCCAGCGTTCGTGGAATCGGCGTGGCGGTCATGATCAGCTGATGGGGGCACATCCGCCCGCCGACGCCTTTCTGCCGCAATGCCAAGCGCTGCTGCACGCCGAAGCGGTGCTGTTCGTCGATGATTGCCAGTGCAAGGTTCTTGAACTGCACTTCCTCCTGGAACAACGCGTGAGTGCCGACCACCATGGGTGCGCCATTGGCGATCTGCTCCAGCGCGGCCACGCGGTTTTTGCCCTTGAGCTTGCCGGCCAGCCACGCGACTTCAATGCCCAGCGGTTCGAGCCAGCGCTTGAAGGTGATGAAGTGCTGCTCGGCGAGAATTTCCGTGGGCGCCATCAATGCGACCTGATAACCAGCCTCCAACGCCTGAAGCGCGGCGAGGGCCGCGACCACGGTTTTGCCCGCGCCGACGTCGCCCTGAATCAGCCGAAGCATCGGTTCGTGCTGGCTCAGGTCGTAGGCGATTTCGTTGCCGACTCGTTGCTGTGCGCCGGTTGGCGTAAAGCCCAGATTGGCCAGGTATTGCGCCGGCAGTTTGGTGGCTTTCGGCATCGCCGGCGCGCGCAGGGAGCGCATGCTTTCGCGCAGACGTTGCTGGGATAGCTGATGGGTCAGCAGTTCTTCAAAGGCCAGACGGTGCTGAGCCCAGTGATGGCCGAGGGCAAGTTCGTCGACATCGGCATCGGCGGGCGGGTGATGCAGGTAGCGGATCGCATCGGCCAGCGGCGCGAGTTGATAGTCCCGGGCCAGTTCGGTCGGCAGCCAGTCGGGCAGGCTGGTCGGGCCGAGCATGGTCAGGGTTTGCATGCACAGTTGACGCAAGCGCTGCTGGGTCAGGCCTTCGGTGAGCGGGTAGACCGGGGTCAGGGTTTCATCCACCGGCGGTGGCTCGTCGCCGGTGATGGCGCGGTATTCCGGGTGGTAGATTTCCAACCCCGACGCACCGGGCCGGGCTTCGCCGTAGCAGCGAATCCGCGTGCCGCGTTTGAGGCCTTCTTTCTGGGCGTTGCTGAAATGGTAGAAGCGCAGACTGAGCCCGCCGGTGCCGTCCTGCAGACGCACGACGAGGCTGCGGCGACGGCCCATGACCACGTCGGCGCCGCTGACGGTGCCTTCGATCACGGCGTCCTGGCCGGGTCGCAAATGGCCGATCGGGACTACACGGGTGCGGTCCTGATAACGCAGCGGCAGGTGGAACAGCACGTCCTGGAGATTCTCCAGGCCGACCTTGGCCAGTTTCTCGGCCATGGCCTCGCCGACACCCTTGAGTGTCGTGACCGACACTTGCGACAACTCGGTCATGGCAGCGACTTAGGCCGCAACCACCGGTGCTTGCGGCTTGGCAACCGAGCACAGGCGAATGGAGTCAGCGAGGATCTCGATGGCTTTCGGACGCGGGAAGCTCGCGCGCCACGCAATGGCCACGGTGCGGAACGGCACCGGAGGCGTCAGTGGGCGCACTTCGATCACGCCAGGGGCGTAGTGATGGCTGTCGACGGCCGACAGCGGCAGGATCGAAATGCCCAGGCCGGACGCGACCATGTGGCGGATGGTTTCCAGAGAGCTGGATTCCACCGTGGTGTGTTTGGCGCCGTCGTTGCCTTTGGCCAGGGTCGGGCAGGCTTCCAGCACTTGATCGCGGAAGCAGTGGCCTTCGCCGAGCAGCAGCAGGCTCTTGTCGTTGAGCAGGCTGGCGTCGATGGATTCTTTTTGCGTCCACGGGTGCTGGGCCGGCATCAGCACGTAGAACGGCTCGTCGTAGAGCTGCAGGGTCAGCACGTCGGCTTCGTTGAACGGCAGGGCGATGATGATTGCGTCGAGCTCGCCGTTGCGCAGTTTGTCGCGCAGTACGTGAGTGAAGTTTTCTTCGATGTACAACGGCATCTGCGGGGCGACCCGGTGCAGTTGTGGAATCAGGTGCGGAAACAGGTACGGGCCGACGGTGTAGATCGCGCCGACTTTCAGCGGAGCGGTCAGCTGGTTTTTGCCAGCCTGGGCCAGTTCGCGAATGCCTTGGGCCTGTTCCAGGACTTTCTGCGCCTGGGCAACGATGCCTTCACCGACCGGGGTCAGGCGCACGGCACTCTTGCTGCGCTCGAAAATCAGCACACCGAGTTCGTCTTCAAGCTTTTTCACGCCCACCGACAGGGTCGGCTGACTGACGTGGCAACGCTCGGCCGCGTGGCCGAAATGCTGCTCTTGGGCGAGGGTAACGATGTAGCGTAATTCTGTGAGAGTCATAGCAAGCGTCCATGAAGTTGCGCGCCAAGCATAACGGCTGCAATCGATAGACGCACGTTATCAGAGTGAGTGTGCAGAGTGACACTGGGTAATGCCGGTTTGCCGCTGGCAGATACACAAAAGGCACCTTTGGGTGCCTTCTCTGCATGATCATGGACTTTCCTGCTGGAGGAGACCCCTGTAGGAGTGAGCCTGCTCGCGATAGCGGTATTACATTCACCGAAAAGGTTGAATGTGGTGGCCTGATCGCGAGCAGGCTCACTCCTGCAATGGTTTTGTGTTGCGATTAGCGGCGGCGTTTTTCCAGTGAGTAGAGGAACGGCGCCGTGATTTCGATGGTGCCATTGGTCAGCATGTCCGCCGGTGGCTTGGGCAGCGGTTGGGCGAGGCGGATCATTTCCAGGGTAGCGCGGTCCAGATCGGCGGTGCCTGAACGGCTCACCAGTTCGTACGACAACACATTACCTTCGCCATCAACGATGAAGCGCAGACGGTTGGTGCCTTGCTTGCCCCGATTCTGTGCACTCACCGGGTACTTTTTGTACTTGCCCAAGTGCGCGAGCAAAGTGCCTTCCCAGCTGGCCTTGGCAGCCTGTTGTGCAGGCGATGGGCCCGGTGCTGGTTGCGCGGATTTCTCCGTCGGTGCCTGGGTCGGTTGCGCGTCGCTAGGTTTCTCCTCGGACGGTTTCTCCTTCGGCGGCTCCGGCTTTTTCTCCACAGGCTTGGGTGGTTGCGGCTTCGGCTTCGGCTTGGGTTTGACCGGCTTCGGCACAACGATCTCGGCCTTCGGCACTTCAGCCAGTTTCGGGATCGGCAGTTCTTCTACCGGGGCCGGTGGCTGTGGCGGCGTTATCACCTTCGGCGGTGCCGGCGGTGGTGGGGCCGGAACCGGCGCCAACTCGACCATCATCGCCTGCGGAGGCAGCTCGATGGGTGGGCGCGACGTCCAGTTCAGCGCCAGCGCAATAGCCAGTGCATGGACGCCCAGCACCACGGCCAGGCTCGCGCTGTAACGCGTCAGCTTATGGCGCGTCGTGATCATTTCTTGACTGCCGTCTCGAGCCCGACCAGACCTACCTTCAGGTAACCGGCGGAGCGCAGGTTGTCCATCACGCTCATCAGGTCGCCATAATCCACGCCTTTATCGGCCTGGAAGAAGATCGTCGTGTCTTTCTTGCCTTGGGTCCTGGCGTCGAGGGTGGCGCCAAGTGCTTCGGCCTTCACTTCGTCTTCACCGAGGAACAGGCGCTGGTCAGCCTTGACGCTGAGGAACACCGGCTTCTCTGGCCGCGGCGCCGGTTTGGCACTGGAGGCGGGCAGGTCGACCTTGATGTCCACGGTGGCCAACGGAGCGGCCACCATGAAGATGATCAACAGCACCAGCATCACGTCGATGAACGGCGTGACGTTGATTTCATGGTTCTCGGCCAGATCGTCGTCTGCGCCTTCTTTCAAATGCAAGCCCATGGCTGATTACCCTACTTTGACCATGTGGGGTTGCGCGGAGCGCTCGGCGGTCGGCAGGTGATCGAGGTCGCGGCTGACCAGCAGCAGGACTTCAGCCGAGGCATCGGACACTTGCGCCTTGTAGCCAGCGATGGAGCGGGCGAAGACGTTGTAGATCACAACAGCAGGAATCGCCGCAACCAGACCCAGCGCGGTGGCCAGCAGGGCTTCGGCGATGCCGGGGGCGACGACGGCGAGGTTGGTGGTCTGGGTTTTGGCGATGCCGATGAAGCTGTTCATGATGCCCCACACGGTGCCGAACAGGCCCACGAATGGCGCGGTGGAACCGATGGTGGCGAGCACGCCGGTGCCGCTGCTCATGTTGCGACCGCAGGCTGCAACCAGACGCTCGAGACGGAAGGCAACACGTTCCTTGATGCCTTCTTTCTCGCGGCTGTTGACAGACAATCGCATCTCTTCCAAGGCGTCATGCACCAGCAGGTTGGCGAGGGTGCCTTGCTTCGTGGCGGTGGCGCTGGCTTCTTTAAGGGTGGTGGCTTTTTTCAGGTGGACGATTTCAGTGCGCAGACGCCGCTTGGCGCCCATCAGCTCGAAGCCCTTGGCGATCCAGATGGTCCAGGTGATGATCGAGGCGATGGCCAGACCGATCATCACGATTTTCACGATAATGTCGGCGTTCTGGTACATGCCCCAAGGCGACAGGTCGTGGGCCATGCCCAGGGTGTTGTCGGCTTCGAGAACTTCAGGGACGTCTTCGGCATCTACTGCCTGAGCCGGGTCGGTTGCGGCGGGTGCAACGGCGGGGGCGGCATGATCAGCCGGGGCTGGAGCAGCGGCGGCGGCCGTAGTGGCCGGAGCTTGTACGTCAGCGAAAGCGGCGGTCGGTGCCAGCATCAGGCTGAGCAGCAGGGCGGCCACTGCGCTCCAGGCGCGAGGTCGTTTGGTTGGCGAAGCGGGGAATTGATTGCGTGTCATGCTGGCCGGACCTGAAATAGAAAAACGGTAAATGCTCTTCCAGGCCTCGTAAGGCCGAGAACAAAAGTGGCGTGCATTATTGCAAGTAATTCTTGTTAACAAAAGTAATAGAGTATCTTTTTTTCCTTCATTGCTAGCCGCTCGTCCATTGTCGGCGCTAGTCTTTGCCTTTCTGATGGGAGTTTTCTGATGTCTGCGCCTTCTGTTTTGATCGCCGGCTGTGGTGATGTCGGCGGTCGTTTGGCCACGCAATTGATGGCTTCCGGGTGGGAGGTTCATGGCCTGAGGCGGGACGTCTCGCGCCTGCCCGAGGGGGTCATTGGCGTTGCCGGCGACTTGTTCGATAAGGACTGTCCTGAGACGTGGCCCATCGGTGCCGTGGATTACCTCGTTTATTGTGCGGCCGCGACCAATCACGATGAAGCCGGTTATCGCGCCGCGTATGTCGAGGGGTTGGAGCATGTGCTGGAGTGGCTCGACGACTACGGGCAGGTACCGAATCGCCTGCTGTTTGTTTCCAGCAGCAGTGTGTATGGCCAGCAGGAGGGCGAGTGGGTCGACGAGACTTCGCCGACCCTTGCATCAGGCTACTCGGGTCGATTGATGCTGGAGGCCGAGAAAGTGGCGCTCCAGAGCGGCATCCCGGCAAGCATCGTGCGCTTGACTGGCATCTACGGCCCGGGCCGCGAATGGCTGCTGACTCAAGTGCGTCGTGGCTATCGCGTGGCGGTTGACCCGCCGCTGTATGGCAACCGCATCCACGCCGATGACGCGGCGGGCTTGATGGCGTTTCTGCTTGAAGCGGATCGACGCGGGGTGGCGTTGGATGACGTCTACATCGGTGTCGACGACGCGCCAGCGCCGCTGGCCGAAGTGGTGGGCTGGTTGCGTGAGTATCTGGGCGTGACCGAGTGGGCTGACGACGCGAGCGTACGGCGCACGGGCAGCAAGCAATGCAGCAATGCCAGGGCGAAGGCCCTAGGCTGGACGCCGAAGTACCCAAGCTATCGAGAAGGCTACGCCGCCATTCTCGAAGGCCGCTGCTGACTTCCCATCACCACAAACCAAATGTGGGAGCGAGCCTGCTCGCGATGGTGGCATAACATTCAACATCATCGTTGGCTGTTATGGCCTCATCGCGAGCAGGCTCGCTCTCACATTGGTTTTGCGTTGGCTTCAGGGCCGGGTTACTGCTTTTCCAGCAACCACTTGCGATCACCCGGCGTGAACTGAGGCATTTCATCCGCCTGAGCCGTGTTCACTGCCTGCAGAATCTCCAGTTCCTTGCCCTTGCGCGCAAAGATCCAGGTATTGCCCTGGCCGTTCACTTGCAGCCACATGTTGTCATTGCCGCCGCTCATCGACGCGCAATCGCCCGCCAGGCAAAGGGCATATCGATCGGCACCCGGCAGTCCGGCAACCTGGCCATCGGCCTGGAATTGCACGGTATTGCCTTCGCCCGGACCGTTGACGATTTTCCAGCTGCCGCCCATGTAGGCGGTGTACAGCGCGCGTTCGAAGCTCGCGCCAATCGGTGCGCCATCCGGGACCGGAATCAACGCGCGGTCAAAGACCTGCTCCGGCTCGTTTTCGCTGGCGGCCTGGCTCAGTTGCTTGCCGTCACGCTTCAGTTCGCTGGCGGAGCTGCCATAAAAGTCGACTTTCCAGGCGCCGGACTCTTCGCCCAGCAGCTTGCCGTCGACGTTTTCAAAACCATTGGTGTAGCGGGCTTGAGCGGCCTTGGTGTTGACGTCCCATTCCAGGTTCGGGCCATAAGCCTGGAGCGCTTCACGCAGGGGGCCACCTTTGGACGCAGCGTCGATCGCCACCTGATTGATCCAGGTGCCGCTGATGTCACGATCGGCAGGGTTGCTGGCACAACCGCCCAAGAGTAGGGCGACCAGCGAGAGAGCTAGCGCATGGCGCATGGTGGAATCCTTTCAGAAACGAAGTCGACGCAACCTTGAAAAGGCTGCGCCGGATGTATTACTCGATGACCAGAATGGCATCCATTTCAACCTGCGAACCCTTTGGCAGGGCGGCTACGCCGATGGCGGCGCGGGCAGGGTATGGCTGGTCAAAGTACTTGCCCATGATCTCGTTGACCTTGGCGAAGTGGCTCAGGTCGGTGAGGAAGATGTTCAGTTTGACGATGTCCTTGAACGAACCGCCAGCGGCTTCGGCCACGGCTTTGAGGTTCTCGAACACCTGGACGGTCTGGGCTTCGAAGCCTTCAACCAGTTCCATGGTTTTTGGGTCCAGAGGAATCTGGCCCGACATGTAGACGGTGTTGCCAGCCTTGATCGCCTGGGAGTAAGTACCGATGGCGGCCGGGGCCTTGTCGCTGGTGATAACAGTCTTGGTCATGAATGACTCCTTGTAATAGTGGGCTTAGGCGCGCATGCGGGTGATGCGGATCACCCCGGTCAACGCACGCAGTTTCTTGATCACGCGGGCCAGGTGTACGCGGTCGTGCACGCTGACCACCAGTTGGACCACGCTGATGCGACCATCGCGTTCGTCCATGCTGATTTTCTCGATATTGCCGTCGGCCGCGTTGACGCTGCTGGCCAGCAGGGCGATCAGGCCGCGCTGATGTTCCAGTTCGACGCGCAGCTCGACGTTGAATTCGCCGGTGACATCCTTGGCCCACGAGAGCTGGATGCATTTTTCCGGGTTGTGACGGATTTCGCTGATGTTGCGGCAGTTGTCCAGGTGCACGACCATGCCTTTGCCGGCGGACAAGTGACCAACAATCGGGTCGCCCGGGATTGGTGTGCAGCACTTGGCGTAGCTGAGCACCAGGCCTTCGGTGCCGCGAATCGCCAGCGGGCCTTCCGGACTTGGCAGCTGTTCGCCTTCGCCAAGCAGGCGGCGGGCGACTACATAGGCCATTCGATTGCCCAGGCCGATGTCTTCCAGCAAGTCTTCGATCAGTTCGAGACGGTATTCGGCGAGCATCGCCTTGACGCGGTCGGCCGGTACTTTTTCCAGCGAGCTGTCGAAACCATTGAGCACTTTGTTCAGCAGGCGCTCGCCCAGGCTGATGGACTCGGAACGGCGTTGCAGTTTCAGCGCATGGCGGATGTGGGTCCGTGCCTTGCCCGTGACCACGAAGTTGAGCCACGCCGGGTTCGGCCGGGCACCGGGAGCACTGACGATCTCGACCGTGGAGCCGCTTTGCAGCGGTTCGGACAGCGGTGCGAGACGACGATTGATCCGGCAGGCGATGCAGCTGTTGCCCACGTCGGTGTGCACCGCGTAAGCGAAGTCGACCGCCGTGGAGCCTTTGGGCAGCTCCATGATCCGGCCTTTGGGCGTGAAGACGTAGACCTCGTCCGGGAACAGGTCGATCTTCACGCTCTCGATGAATTCCAGCGAGTTGCCGGCCCGTTGCTGCATTTCCAGCACGCCTTTGACCCACTGGCGAGCGCGGGCGTGAGTGCCTTTTGGCTGCTCGTCGCCGCTGGATTTGTACAGCCAATGGGCGGCGATGCCGTTGTTGGCCATCTCTTCCATTTCACGGGTGCGGATCTGGATCTCGATCGGAACACCGTGCATGCCGAACAGCGTGGTGTGCAGCGACTGGTAGCCGTTGGCCTTGGGGATCGCGATGTAATCCTTGAAGCGTCCCGGCAACGGTTTGTACAAATTATGCACAGCGCCTAGCACGCGGTAGCAGGTGTCGACCTTGTCGACGATGATCCGGAACGCATAGACGTCCATGATCTCGTTGAAGGCCCGACGCTTGCCGCGCATTTTCTTGTAGATGCCGTAGAGGTGTTTCTGACGACCGCTGACCTCGCCCTGGATGCCATCGATGGCCAGGCAGTGGCTGAGGGATTCTTCGATCTTGTTGACGATTTCCTTGCGGTTGCCCCGGGCGCGTTTGACGGCCTGGTTGATCCGTGCGGAACGCATCGGGTGCATGGCCTTGAAGCCGAGGTCTTCGAATTCTATGCGGATGGCGTGCATGCCCAGCCGGTTGGCGATGGGCGCATAGATTTCCAGGGTTTCCTTGGCGATCCGCCGACGCTTTTCACCGGACAGGACTTCAAGCGTGCGCATGTTGTGCAGGCGGTCGGCGAGCTTGACCAGGATCACGCGAATGTCGCGCGCCATGGCCATGGCCATTTTCTGGAAGTTTTCGGCTTGTGCTTCGGCCTTGGTCTCGAAGTTCATCTGGGTCAGTTTGCTGACCCCGTCTACCAGTTCGGCCACGGTTTCGCCGAACTGCGCTTGCAGCGCTTCCTTGGCAATACCGGTGTCTTCGATCACGTCATGCAGCATCGCCGCCATCAGGCTCTGATGGTCCATGTGCATGTCGGCAAGAATATTCGCCACCGCAAGAGGATGCGTGACGTACGCCTCACCGCTGCGGCGGCGTTGGCCGTCGTGGGCTTGTTCGGCGTAGAAGTACGCTCGGCGGACCAGGTTGACCTGGTCCTTGCCGAGGTAGGTCGATAAGCGATCGGCGAGGGCGTCTATGCTCGGCATGATGACTCCTGCCGTTCGCTGTGACCCCGCGCCGTGCTACGTCGACCAGGCATAGGCTTAGACTGCCTCGTTGGACTCGTCCTCGAACGCTGCGAACAGCGGTTCGTCTTCGACGATTTCAGCATTGGCGATGAACTCGTAGCTCATCAGGCCTTCGGCGATTTCACGCAAGGCTACAACGGTAGGCTTGTCGTTTTCCCACTGGACCAGTGGCTCTTTGCCGCCGGTGGCCAGTTGACGGGCACGCTTGGTGGACAGCATGACCAGTTCAAAACGGTTTTCCACGTGGTTCAGGCAGTCTTCAACGGTTACGCGGGCCATGGTATTCCTCGGAGCGAATGCAATATGCGCGCTGCCCGGGTGGGCGAGCGGACTGAACAGTTTAAAAAATCACCAGCGATTAGGGAAGCGCTGATTTTTTGACCAAGCCCTTCAACGCGCTGCAAGTGCCAATGTAAAGCCCTTGCAGCGGTTTTGGGAAGGGCTGTTTAGCCGAGCAATTCAGCCAAAAGTTTTCCGTTGCGCTGCTGCTGACGCTTCTGATGCAGCTGATTGGCACGGAAAATCGCCTGCAAATCCTTCAGCGCATGGGCGAAATCGTCATTGATGATCAGGTAGTCGTAGTCGACGTAGTGGCTCATTTCGCTGACGGCTTCGCGCATCCGGCCTTCAATGACCTCGTCACTGTCCTGGCCGCGATTGTTCAGACGCTGATGCAGGGCTTGCAGGGACGGCGGCAGAATGAAGATAGAGCGGGCCTGAGGCATCAATTTGCGCACTTGCTCGGCACCTTGCCAGTCGATTTCCAGAATCAGGTCGTGGCCTTCGTCCAGGGTCTGCTGCAGGTGGCTTTGCGAAGTGCCGTAGAGGTTGCCGAACACTTCGGCGCGCTCGAGGAAATCCCCGTGCTCGATCATCTTCACGAACTCGCCGCGTTCGACGAAGTGATAGTTCACGCCGTTCACTTCACCGGGGCGCATGGCGCGGGTGGTGTGGGAGACCGAGACGCGGATCTCCTGGTCAGCGTCGGTCAGGGCCTTGACCAGGCTGCTCTTGCCCGCGCCCGAAGGGGCGGAAATGATGTACAGGGTGCCGGTGCTGTGGGTCATGTCGGGGTTGCCTTACTCAATATTCTGCACTTGTTCGCGCATCTGCTCGATCAACACTTTGAGGTTGACCGCCGCTTGGGTGCTGCGCGGGTCGAAGGCTTTGGAGCCCAGTGTGTTGGCTTCGCGGTTGAGCTCCTGCATCAGGAAGTCCAGGCGCCGACCGGCAGCGCCGCCGGATTTGAGTACCCGGCGAACTTCAATGATGTGAGTGCTCAAGCGATCCAGTTCTTCGGCGACGTCGCTCTTTTGCGCGAGCATGACCATTTCCTGCTCGAGTCGCTGCGGGTCCATCTCGGCTTTCATGTCGGCAAAGCGGTCGAGGACTTTCTGGCGTTGGGTGGCGAGCATCTGCGGGACCAGTTCGCGCAGGGTCACCACATCTTCTTCGATGGAGGTGAGGCGATCGTTGATCAACCGGGCCAGCTCCGCGCCTTCGCGCTCGCGGCCGGCCTTGAGTTCTTTCAGACCTTCATTGAACAGCGCCAGTGCTTCGGCATTCAATGCTTGCGGGTCAGCGGCGTCGCCCACCAGAACGCCAGGCCAGGCCAGGACTTCCAGCGGATTCAATGCGGCGGGATTCTTGATCAGGCCGGCGATGGTCTCGGCGGCAGCGACCAATTGCGCGGCGCGCTCGCGGTCCACTTGCAGGGGTTTGTCGGTGTTTTCTTCGGTGAAGCGCAGAGTGCATTCGAGCTTGCCCCGGGATATCCCCTGGCGCAGCGCTTCGCGGACCGCACCTTCGAGGTCGCGAAACGACTCCGGCAGGCGCAAATGGGGTTCCAGGTAGCGGCTGTTGACCGAGCGCAATTCCCAGCTCAGGGTGCCTTGGGCGCCGGCTTTTTCAACGCGGGCGAAGGCGGTCATGCTGTGCACCATGGAGGTACCTCGCAATTCAGGTTTGCGTTACCAAAGGTTTCGCGAGACCCGATATCTGTGAATTAAAGCCGACAGGCAGCAAAGGCGCAGGATTGTAGCGCAGTGGGGCGGATGCGCCCAAACACACGGTGTGACAAAGGGCTGCAGGCCGTCGGTAAAGCGCTGTTCTAAGCTCTAGTCAGCGCCTTCAATCGTCGGACGGATTTTTTAGAAGTGCCCAGTCTTGGCGCGCGGCTCTATAATGCTCGGCAGTTTTCCGTCCTCCGTACAGGTATTCCCTATGAAACGTCCAAGTGGTCGCGCTGCCGATCAGCTCCGCTCGATCCGCATTACCCGCAACTACACCAAACACGCCGAGGGATCTGTACTGGTCGAATTCGGTGATACCAAAGTCATCTGCACGGTCAGCGTCGAGAACGGCGTACCGCGTTTCCTCAAGGGCCAGGGCCAAGGCTGGTTGACCGCGGAATACGGCATGCTGCCGCGCGCCACTGGCGAGCGTAACCAGCGTGAAGCGAGCCGTGGCAAGCAAGGCGGCCGCACCCTGGAAATCCAGCGTCTGATCGGTCGCTCCCTGCGTGCTTCGCTGGACATGTCCAAGCTGGGCGACGTCACCCTGTACGTCGACTGCGACGTGATCCAGGCCGACGGTGGCACCCGCACCGCATCCATCACCGGCGCCATGGTTGCGCTGGTCGATGCCTTGAAAGTGATCAAGAAGCGCGGCGGCCTGAAAGGCGGCGACCCGCTCAAGCAAATGATCGCGGCCGTTTCGGTGGGCATGTACCAGGGCGAGCCTGTGCTCGACCTCGACTACCTGGAAGACTCGGCTGCCGAGACTGACCTGAACGTGGTGATGACCAGCACTGGCGGCTTCATCGAAGTCCAGGGCACTGCCGAAGGCGCGCCGTTCCAGCCGGAAGAGCTGAACGCTATGCTTGAACTGGCGAAGAAAGGCATGACCGAGATCTTCGAACTGCAAAAGGCCGCACTGGCCGACTGATCGGATGTTCCACGCAAGGAGGACACCATGAGTGACGAGCAGCAGCTACTTCCCATCCCGAGCAAAGAGGTTCGGCAGTGGGCGATGTTTTGTCACTTGTCCGCGTTGCTGGGAATCTGGATTCCGTTCGGTACGCTGATCGGCCCGCTGATCCTCTGGCAGATGAAGCGCGAGATGGACCCGTTTGTCGATGCACAGGGCAAGGAGGCGCTGAACTTTCAGATCACCGTCGCCATTGCTTCTGCCATCTGCTTCCTGCTGATGGTGGTGATCATCGGGTTCTTCCTGTTCGGTCTGGTAGCGATTGGTGCGTTGGTACTGACGATCATCGGTGGAGTGAAAGCCAATGAAGGGGTGCCGTATCGGTATCCGTTCACCTGGCGGTTGATCAAGTAGCCACCGCTGTCCCGTAGGAGCGAGGATTGCCCGCGAATTGAGGCGCCTCGGTCTGTCAGGAACAACGCGTTATCGTTCTTTGCGGGCAAGCCTCGCTCCTACAGGAATGAGGCGCACAAAAAAGCCGACGGCGATGTCGGCTTTTTTGTGTCTGCGAAAAGACGCTTAAATGGTCAGCGTCCAGTCGTAGTCCACGATCAGTGGTGCGTGTTGCGAGAACCGTGGCTGGCGTGGCAGGCGTGCGCTGCGAACAAAGCGGCGCAGGCCAGGGGTCAGCAACTGGTAGTCGAAACGCCAACCGAGGTTGAGCATTTCCGCCTGTTCGTTGTCCGGCCACCAGCTGTACTGGTCGCCTTCACGGCTGACTTCACGCAGGGCATCAACATAGCCCATGTTGCCGACAATCTCGTCCATCCAGGCACGTTCAGGTGCCAGGAAGCCCGGGGATTGCTGGCTGTCGCGCCAGTTCTTGATATCCAGCTTCTGTTGCGCCACGTACAGCGAGCCACAATAAATGTACTCGCGACGTTTGCGTCGCTGTTTATCCAGATAACGGGCGAAATCGTCCATTAGCTTGAACTTCTGGTTCAAGTCTTCATCGCCGTTCTGCCCCGAAGGGAGCAGCAAGGTCGCGATGCTGACCTTGTCGAAATCGGCTTGCAGGTAGCGCCCGTAGCGGTCGGCTGTCTCGAAACCGAGACCGCTGATGACTGCCTTCGGTTGCAACCGCGAATACAAAGCCACGCCACCCTGGGCGGGAACTTCGGCTTCGCAGGCATAAAGGAAGTAGCCATCCAGTTGGAAGGCTGGATCGTCCAGTTCAAAGGCGGAGGCGCGGGTGTCCTGCAGGCAGATGACGTCGGCATTCTGTGCTTGCAGCCAACTGAGCAACCCTCGCTCCACTGCAGCCTGAATACCATTGACGTTCACACTGATGATCCGCATAAATGGCCCCAAAAATCGCGTGCGTGTATGATACACGGCGTCAACCTAATTAGCTAAATCCGTGGTATTTGGGGTTTTTTTCATGCAAGCGTATCAGCGCGATTTCATTCGTTTTGCCATCGATCGCGGCGTTTTGCGCTTCGGCGAGTTCACCCTGAAGTCCGGGCGCACCAGTCCTTACTTCTTCAATGCCGGCCTGTTCAATACCGGTTCGGCCCTTGCGCAGCTGGGTCGTTTCTACGCGGCAGCCATCGTCGAGAGCGGTATTTCGTTCGATGTATTGTTTGGCCCGGCGTACAAAGGCATCCCGCTGGCGGCGACCACTGCGGTGGCGCTGGCCGAACATCATGGCCGTGATTTGCCGTGGTGCTTCAACCGCAAAGAGGCCAAGGCCCACGGTGAAGGCGGCAGTCTCGTTGGCGCGCCGTTGACCGGTGACGTGCTGATCATCGATGACGTGATCACCGCCGGCACCGCGATCCGCGAAGTGATGCAGATCATCGCTTCGCAGGACGGCGCCAAGGCCAAGGGCGTGCTCATCGCCCTGAACCGTCAGGAGCGTGGCAACGGCGAGTTGTCGGCGATCCAGGAAGTGGAGCGTGATTTCGGCATTCCGGTGATCAGCATTGTGTCGCTGAACCAGGTGCTGGAATTCCTGGCGGATGATCCGCAGCTCAAGCAGCACCTGCCAGCCGTAGAAGCGTACCGCGCCCAGTACGGCGTCTAACGCTGACCTGTAGGAGCGAGGCTTGCCCGCGAAGGCGTCGTCACATTCAGCAATGATGGGACTGTCAGATCGCTTTCGCGGGCAAGCCTCGGTCCTACAAGGGAGTGCGCAGGCAAAAAAAGACCCCGCTCAGCCAAGCTGAGCGGGGTCTTTTTGTTTGTGTTGCTTAGTGACGCTTGCGATTGCTGATCAACGTACCCACACCGGTATCGGTGAAGATCTCAAGCAGAATCGCATTCGGCACCCGGCCATCGATGATCAGTGAGCTGCCCACGCCGCCCTGAACCGCTTCCAGCGCGCAACGGATCTTCGGCAGCATGCCGCCGTAGATCGTGCCGTCGGCGATCAGCTCGTCGACTTGCTGGGTGGTCAGGCCGGTGAGGACCGTGCCCGACTTGTCCATCAAGCCGGCGATGTTGGTCAGCAGCATCAGCTTTTCAGCTTTCAGCGCTTCGGCGACTTTGCCGGCCACCAGGTCAGCGTTGATGTTGTACGACTCGCCGTTGGCACCGACGCCGATTGGCGCGATGACCGGGATGAAATCACCTTTGACCAGCAGGTTCAGCAAGTCGGTGTTGATCCCGACCACTTCGCCTACCTGGCCGATGTCGATGATTTCCGGCTGGGTCATCTCCGGCGTCTGGCGGGTCACGGTGAGCTTCTTCGCACGAATCAGCTCGGCGTCTTTACCGGTCAGGCCGATGGCGCTGCCGCCATGACGGTTGATCAGGTTGACGATGTCCTTGTTGACCTGGCCGCCGAGGACCATTTCCACCACGTCCATGGTCTGCGCGTCAGTCACGCGCATGCCATCGATGAAGTGGCTCTCGATCGACAGGCGCTTGAGCAGGTCGCCGATTTGCGGGCCGCCGCCGTGAACCACCACCGGGTTGATACCGACGGCTTTCATCAGCACGATGTCGCGGGCGAAGCCGGTTTTCAGCTCCTCGCTTTCCATCGCGTTGCCGCCGTATTTGATCACAAGCGTCTTGCCGACATAGCGGCGAATGTAAGGCAACGCTTCGGACAGGACCTTGGCGGTGTTGGCGGCGGCTTCGCGTTCGAGGGTCATTCAGGGCTCCGGGTGCTTCAGAAGATCAAAACGGTAATTGGAGATCAGGTGCTACACGCTTCAGCTGGACTTTGAACACGTCCTTGATGCGCTGCAATTCAGCCTCGTCATCGGCCTCGAAGCGCAGCACCAGCACCGGTGTGGTGTTGGACGCGCGCACCAGGCCCCAGCCTTTGGCGTAGTCGACTCGCACGCCGTCAATGGTGGTCAGGTCGGCGCCTTCGCCCCACTTCGCGTCGTGCAATGCATCAATGATGCTGAATTTGCTCTCTTCGGTCACATGGATATTGATTTCCGGCGTAGAAATATCGTTCGGGAAGGTCGCAAACAGCTCTTCCGCGGTGGATTTTTCCTTGCTGAGGATCTCCAGCAGACGCGCGGCGCTGTAAATGCCGTCGTCAAAACCGAACCAGCGCTCCTTGAAGAAGATATGCCCGCTCATCTCGCCGGCCAACAGGGCGCCGGTTTGTTTCATTTTCTTTTTGATCAACGAGTGACCGGTCTTCCACATGAGCGGACGGCCACCGTATTCCTTGATCAGCGGTGTCAGGCGGCGGGTGCATTTGACGTCGAAGATGATCTCCGCGTCCGCGTTGCGCGCCAGTACGTCGCGGGCGAACAGCATCAGCAGGCGGTCCGGGTAAACGATACTGCCGGTGTTGGTCACCACACCGACGCGGTCGCCATCGCCGTCGAAAGCCAGGCCGATATCGGCGTTGGTTTCCTTGACCTTGGCGATCAGGTCAACGAGGTTTTCAGGCTTGCCCGGGTCCGGATGGTGGTTCGGGAAGTTACCGTCGACCTCGCAGAACAGCGGGATGACTTCGCAGTTCAACGCCTCGATCAATTGCGGAGCGATCACGCCGGCCGCGCCGTTGCCGCAGTCGACCACGACTTTCAGGCGACGAGCCAGTTTGATGTCCTGGACGATTTCGGTGTTGTAGCGGTCGAGGATCTCGACCTGGGTGACGCTGCCCTTGCCGCTGCTCAAGTTGTTGGTCTTGAGGCGGTCGTGCAGGGCCTGGATCTGTTCGTTGGCCAGGGTGTCACCCGCGATGACGATTTTGAAGCCGTTGTAGTTCGACGGGTTGTGGCTGCCGGTGAGCATGACGCCGGATTTGCCGGCCAGTACGTTGGCGGCGTAGTACAGCGCCGGGGTTGGCACCAGGCCCACGTCGCTGACGTGGCAACCGCTGTCGGCCAGGCCTTTGATCAATTGTTCGACCAGTTCCGGGCCGGACAGGCGGCCGTCGCGGCCAACGGAAACGTTCGGTTCGTCCTGGGCCAGGCTCTGGGCACCGATGGCGCGGCCGAGCCAGTAAGCGGTCTCAGCGTTCAGGAATTCCGGGACCGTGCCGCGAATGTCGTAGGCGCGGAAGATGCTGTCCGGGAACTTGGGTGCGACTGTGGCTGGGGTGCTCATCTGTGGGAATGCTCCATCTCGAAAGTGACTGGACCTGTCCGCGAAAATCTCGTCGGCGGGCTCAAACTGAAGGGTATGACGGCGTTTTCCACTGAGAGTTCGTGGTGCGAAAAGGCCATGCCACCTGCGTTTGCGGGGTAATGATCGGTCAATGCCTTGATTTTGGGCGGTAAACCTTCCAGATGAACGTTGTGCGAATTGTGGCGAGGAGGCTTGCTTGCGCTTGGGTGCGCGGCACTCACAAAATCTTGGGGCCGCTTCGCAGCCCAGCGGGAGCAAGCTCCCTCGCCACAGGATGCTTTATCGGATCAATGGCTGCCGGAATGCCCGAAACCACCGGCACCACGCTCGGTTTCAACAAACTCTTCGACCATCTCGAAGTGCGCTTGAACCACCGGCACCAGAACCAATTGAGCCAGGCGTTCACCGACCACCATGTTGAAGTCGGTCTGGCCACGGTTCCAGCACGAAACCATCAGCGGGCCCTGGTAATCGGAGTCGATCAAACCGACCAGATTGCCCAGCACGATGCCATGTTTATGGCCCAGGCCGGAGCGCGGCAGAATCAGCGCGGCCAAACCCGGATCGCCAATGTAGACGGACAGGCCGGTCGGGATCAGCAGGGTTTCGCCCGGCTTGATGACGGTGTCTTTTTCCAGCATGGCGCGCAGGTCGAGGCCGGCGGAGCCAGGCGTGGCGTACTGCGGCAGCGGGAATTCGGTACCGATGCGGGGGTCGAGGATCTTGGCTTGCAAAGCGTGCATGTAAATTAAACCTGGTTCAGACGTTCGGCGATAAAAGTGATCAGCTGGCGAGCAATTTTGCTCTTGCTGGTCTGGGCGAAAAGTGTGGCGTGCAGTTCACGATCGATCACGCTGCAGGCGTTTTCTTCGCTGTTGAAGCCAATGCTCGGGTTGGCGACGTCGTTGGCGACGATCAGATCGAGGTTCTTGTCTTTCAACTTGCGGGCAGCGTAATCGAGCAGGTGTTCGGTTTCGGCAGCGAAGCCGACACTGAACGGACGGTCGGGGCGGGTGGCGATGGTGGCCAGGATGTCCGGGTTGCGCACCATCTGTAGCAACAAGCCGTCGCCGTTCGTAGGGTCTTTCTTGAGTTTCTGTGGGGCGACGACTTCAGGGCGGTAGTCCGCGACCGCTGCCGAGGCGATAAACAGGTCGCAAGGGATCGCGGCTTCGCAGGCGGCGAGCATGTCGCGAGCGCTGACCACGTCGATGCGGGTGACACGATCCGGAGTCGGCAGGTGCACCGGGCCGGTGATCAGCGTGACGCGGGCGCCGGCTTCCACCGCGGCTTCGGCCAGGGCAAAGCCCATTTTTCCGGAGCTGTGGTTGGTGATGTAGCGCACCGGATCGATGTTTTCCTGAGTCGGGCCGGCGGTGATCAGCACGTGTTTGCCGGTCAATGCCTGGCGCTTGAAGCAGTCCGCCGCGCACTGGGCGAGCTCGACGGCTTCGAGCATGCGGCCCAGGCCGACGTCGCCGCACGCCTGGCTACCGGAGGCCGGCCCGAAGGCTTTGATGTCGCGGCTTTCGAGGGTTTGCAGGTTGGCCTGGGTTGCCGGGTCGCGCCACATGGCCTGGTTCATCGCCGGGGCGATGGCGACCACCGCATCGGTGGCCAGCACCAGCGTGGTCAGCAGATCGTCGGCAATGCCTTGGGCCAGACGGGCAATCAGGTCCGCCGTAGCAGGGGCGATCAGCACCATATCGGCCCACTTGGCCAGCTCGATGTGGCCCATGGCAGCTTCTGCTGCGGGGTCCAGCAAGTCGAGATGAACCGGGTGCCCGGACAAGGCCTGCATGGTCAGCGGAGTGATGAACTCGCTGCCGCCACGGGTCATGACCACGCGCACTTCGGCACCCTGGTCGATCAGGCGGCGAACCAGGTCGGCGCTCTTGTAGGCAGCAATACCGCCGCCGACGCCCAGAACGATGCGTTTCCGATACAGCCGCTGCATAGGTCTGCCTTTTATTTCGTTGATGACAGCATGGCGAGACCCCCTCCCCAGGGATGAAATCGCCAGCAAAAAAGATGGGCTACGATATCACAGCGACCGCTATGGAACAGCGGCGCCCACAGACAGGGAAGGTGCTATGAGTATTCGTGATTGGCCGGCGGCGGAGCGGCCGCGGGAGAAGTTACTGGAGCAGGGATCGGCGAGTCTCTCGGACGCAGAGCTGCTGGCGATTTTTTTACGGACCGGTGTGTCCGGCAAAAGCGCGGTGGATTTGGCGCGACACCTGTTGCAGCAATTTGGCAGCCTGCGCACTTTGCTCGAAGCCGACCTTCGGACCTTCAGTGGTGAGCTCGGCCTTGGGCCGGCAAAGTTTGCGCAGTTGCAGGCGGTGCTGGAAATGGCCCGCCGGCATCTGGCAGAGCGGTTACGACGTGATTCAGTGATGGAAAGCCCCCTGGCGGTGCGCGACTACCTCAAGTCGATGCTGCGCCACGAGCCGCATGAGGTCTTCGGTAGCCTGTTCCTGGATTCAAAACACCGGGTGCTGGCGTTTGAGGTGCTGTTTCGCGGCTCCATCGACAACACCAGCGTGTACCCGCGACAGGTGGTCAAGCGCGCATTGGCTCATAACGCCGCCGCATTGATCCTTTGCCACAACCATCCGTCGGGCAATTCCGATCCCAGCCAGGCCGACCGCACGCTGACCAAACGCTTGCAAGAGGCGCTGGAATTGATTGATGTGCGAGTGCTTGACCATTTCATCATTGGTGACGGCGAGCCGCTTTCAATGGCCGAGTATGGGTGGATGTAGGGCTTGGGGACGGGCTTCTGTGGCGAGGGAGCTTGCTCCCGCTTGAGTGCGCAGCGCTCACAGGATCTTCAGGGCCGCTGCGCAGCCCGGCGGGAGCAAGCTCCCTCGCCACAGAGAAGCATTCGCGCAGCGTTTCCAAGCGTTACTTGAGGTTGACCTTGGAGTAATCCTGGCGACCAAACGGGCTGACTGAGTAACCCTCGACGTTCTTGCGCGTCAACGCGAACGCCGTCGGGTGGGCCAACGGCAGCCAAAGCGCCTGCTGCTGGATCTGCGCCTGGGCCTGTTCGTAAAGCTTGGTACGCACACCTTGCTCGCCGGTGGTCTTGCCGGCGCTGATCAGCTTGTCCAGGTCCTGGTTGCAGTAGCGGGCGAAGTTAGTGCCGGATTTGACCGCGGCGCAGGAAAACTGCGGCGTGAGGAAGTTGTCCGGGTCACCGTTGTCGCCAGCCCAACCCATGAACAGCAGGTCGTGCTCGCCGGCTTTGGCGCGGCGAATCAGCTCGCCCCATTCGATCACCCGTATTTCGGCCTGGATGCCGATTTCCGCAAGGTCCGATTGCAGCATTTGAGCGCTCAGGCTCGGGTTCGGGTTCAGCAGACTGCCGGAAGGTCGGGTCCAGATGGTGGTCTGGAAGCCGTCCTTGAGTCCGGCCTTGGCCATCAATGTCTTGGCCTTCTCGACGTCATGCGGATAACCGGGCAGGCCTTTGGCGTAGCTCCAGGTGTTCGGCGGGTACGGGCCGTTGGCAGGCTCGGCAGTGTCTTCGAACACGGCTTTGACATAGTTGGCCTTGTCGAAGGCGAGGTTGATCGCCTGGCGCACTTCAGGTTTGTCCAGCGGCGGATGTTGGCTGTTGATGCCGACGAACGCAGTCATGAAGGCGTCAGTCTTTTCCACTTTCAGTGTCGGTTCTTTCAGCGCGGCCTGTACGTCCAGAGGCTTGGGCGACAGGGCGATCTGGCACTCGTTGCGACGCAATTTCTGCAAACGCACATTGGCGTCCGGGGTGATGGCGAAGATCAGCGGGTCCACCGAAGGCTTGCCACGGAAGTAGTCCGGGTTGGCCTTGTAGCGAATCGAGGCATCTTTTTGGAAGCGGGTGAACACGAATGGGCCGCTGCCGATCGGCTGGCTGTTGAGCTTCTCGGGCGTGCCGGCCTTCAGCAGTTTGTCGGCGTATTCCGCGGAATAGATCGAGGCGAAGCCCATACTCAGGGTAGCGAGGAAGGTTGAGTCCGGGTGATCGAGGGTGAAGCGTACGGTCAGCGGGTCCAGTGCATCGATCTTCTTGATCAGCGCCGGCAACTGCATCGATTGGGCGTGCGGGAAGCCGCTCTGGGCGACCTTGTGCCAAGGGTGCGCCGGGTCGAGCATGCGGTCGAAGCTGAATTTGACGTCTTCGGCGGTCAGCTCGCGTGTCGGGCTGAAGTACTCGGTGCGGTGGAATTTCACCTGTGGGTGCAACTTGAACACGTAGGTCAGGCCGTCGGGGCTGACTTCCCAGCTGTCCGCGAGGCTGGCGACCACTTTACCGCTGGCGGTGTCGAAGTCCACCAGACGGTTCATCAGCACATCGGCGGACGCGTTGGTGGTGGTCAGCGAGTTGTATTGCACCACGTCGAACCCTTCCGGACTCGCCTCGGTGCAGACGCTCAGGGCGGCGGCATGGGCCAGCGGGCTCAGCAGGAGCGGGGCGAACAACAGCGGTAGGGCAGCGAGGCGCATGGTCGGATTCCTTTACAGATCGAAGGCCCATCTGCAAGTGCAGTCTGGAAAAGGCTTACCCTAGTGGGCTCTTTTGCAAATGACTATCTCCTTTTTCATTTTAAGGAGAGTATGTGCGCTTGTTTTCGGTGATGCGGGCCGAGGAAAACCCGAAATCGGTCGGTTGACCGATTCTCTGCGACGAGCGGTCTTAATCGGCCACAGCCTTTATCCAAGGCGCTCGGCGCCCGAAAAATGGGGAATTTATAAAGTCCGCGCACACGGAATGTTGTTGCTCTCCAGTCTTTCTGGTATAAAGCAGCGCTCTTTTCTAGGGGCCCGGTTCCTTCACTGTAGGTGTAGCCGGTAAGACCTCTAAAGAAACGCGGCGCCTGGCGCCAAATGACTGAGAGATTAAGCGGCCAACCCATGCCGGGTTGGGCATGTGGTTTTAGAGGGCTGAGGCATGTCGAGAGTATGTCAAGTTACCGGTAAGGGTCCGGTGACTGGGAATAACATTTCCCACGCAAACAACAAAACCCGTCGTCGTTTCCTGCCGAACCTGCAGCATCACCGCTTCTGGGTTGAAGAAGAGAAACGTTTCGTGCGTCTGCGCGTATCTGCCAAAGGCATGCGTATTATCGACAAGCGTGGCATCACTGTCGTGCTGGCCGAAATCCGCAAAGCTGGCAAGATCTAAGGGAGCTAATCATGCGTGAATTGATTCGAATGATTTCTAGCGCCGGTACTGGTCACTTCTACACTACCGACAAGAACAAGCGTACTACTCCGGACAAGCTCGAAAAGCGCATGTTCGATCCGCGCGTTCGCAAGCACGTGATGTACAAAGAAGGCAAAATCAAGTAATTGATTTTTCCCTCTTACAAAAAAGGCCCGTATCGCGAGATACGGGCCTTTTTTGTTGCCTGCAGGTTATGGGTTGCCTGTTAGTGCCCCTTCGCCTGCGGTGAGTCGCGTCCGATGTAGGAGCGAGGCTTGCCTGCGAAGAGGCCGGCCCGGCTAATACAAATCCTCAGGCCTTCTGTTCAAACGCCACATAAATCTTGCGGCACGGCTCCAGCACTTCCCAGGTGCCCCTGAACCCGGCCGGGATCACGAAGCGATCACCCGCACGCACGGTCTTGCTGTTGCCGTCGTTGTCACGCAGCACTGAAACGCCCTGAATGATTTCGCAGTACTCATGCTCGGTGAAGTTCACATGCCACTGGCCAACAGCGCCTTCCCACACGCCCGCATTCAACTGGCCGCAAGGGCTGTTGTAGTGGTTGTAGACCGCTTGCTCGGGGTCGCCCTTGAGGACTTTTGCCGGGTCCGGCCGATAGCGATCGGGTTGGGTGGTGGCCTGGCTGAAGTCGACGATGTCCTGGATGCTCATTGTTGTTATCCCCCGTGATTGCGGCGCGGTTGGTTGGAAAGCCCAAAGTCTATGTTTATTAAAATGAACATCGCAAGGCCGTTTGCCGGCCTTATGTCAAATATATTGAAACTTCACCTGTCGCTGGTTTAGGGTGGCGGTTGCCTTGGGCCGAAAAATCAGGCTGGCTGGGCAGAATTCCTGACAGCGTCCGCGACGATCGTTGGGCGCTCGTATTCAACAAGAGGAGGACACTCGTATGACCACCCTGACTCGTGCCGATTGGGAACAACGGGCTCGCGATCTGAAGATCGAAGGCCGTGCCTACATCAATGGCGAATACACCGATGCCGTCTCCAGCGAGACCTTCGAGTGCATCAGCCCGGTCGATGGCCGTCTGCTGGGCAAGATTGCCAGCTGTGACGCCGCCGACGCCCAGCGCGCCGTTGAAAACGCCCGCGCCACCTTCAATTCCGGCGTCTGGTCGCGCCTGGCACCGACCAAGCGCAAAGCCACCATGATCCGTTTCGCCGGCCTGCTCAAACAGCACGCCGAAGAGCTGGCGCTGCTTGAAACCCTGGACATGGGCAAGCCGATCAGCGATTCCCTGTACATCGACGTTCCCGGCGCGGCGCAAGCCCTGAGCTGGAGCGGTGAAGCCATCGACAAGATCTACGACGAAGTCGCCGCCACCCCGCACGATCAGCTGGGTCTGGTGACTCGCGAACCGGTCGGCGTGGTTGGCGCCATCGTGCCGTGGAACTTCCCGTTGATGATGGCCTGCTGGAAACTCGGGCCGGCGCTGTCCACCGGTAACTCGGTGATCCTCAAGCCATCGGAAAAATCCCCGCTGACCGCCATTCGCATTGCTGCGCTGGCCGTCGAAGCCGGCATTCCGAAAGGCGTGCTTAACGTTTTGCCGGGTTACGGTCACACCGTCGGCAAGGCCTTGGCCCTGCACAACGATGTCGATACGCTGGTGTTCACCGGTTCGACCAAGATCGCCAAGCAATTGCTGATCTACTCCGGCGAATCGAACATGAAGCGCGTCTGGCTCGAAGCGGGCGGCAAGAGCCCGAACATCGTGTTTGCCGATGCCCCGGACCTGCAAGCCGCAGCTGAAGCGGCGGCCGGTGCCATTGCCTTCAACCAGGGCGAAGTCTGCACTGCTGGTTCGCGTCTGCTGGTCGAACGCTCGATCAAGGACACCTTCCTGCCGCTGGTGATCGAAGCACTGAAAACCTGGAAGCCGGGCAACCCACTGGACCCGGCGACCAACGTCGGCGCGCTGGTGGACACCCAGCAGATGAATACCGTGCTGTCCTACATCGAATCCGGCCACGCCGACGGCGCCAAACTGGTGGCTGGCGGCAAGCGCACGCTTCAGGAAAGCGGTGGCACTTACGTTGAACCGACGATTTTCGACGGCGTAAACAATGCGATGAAAATCGCTCAGGAAGAAATCTTTGGCCCGGTGTTGTCGGTGATCGCGTTCGACACCGCCGAGGAAGCCATCGCGATTGCCAACGACACGCCTTACGGCCTGGCTGCTGCGGTGTGGACCAAGGACATTTCCAAGGCGCACCTGACCGCTCGTGCGCTGCGTGCCGGTAGCGTGTGGGTCAACCAATACGACGGCGGCGACATGACCGCACCGTTTGGCGGCTTCAAGCAATCGGGCAATGGCCGCGACAAGTCGCTGCACGCGTTCGACAAATACACCGAGCTGAAGGCGACCTGGATCAAGTTGTAAGCACCACGCAACGAAGATCCCCTGTGGGGGCGAGCCTGCTCGCGATGGCGGTGTGACAGTCAACATCCAGTGTTGAATGTTGTTCCGTTATCGCGAGCAGGCTCGCTCCCACATTGTTTTGTGCGGTGCCAAAAATATCCACAGGAGCGTGGAACATGCGTTGGGCGACTTATTTCGCCGTGTTGGCGTCTGTCTTGAGTGTTGGCCTGGCCCTGGGGGTCAGCATGCCGCTGGTGTCGTTTCGCCTGGAAAGCTGGGGCTACGGCTCGTTCGCCATCGGTGTGATGGCGGCGATGCCGGCCATTGGCGTGCTGCTGGGGGCGAAGATTTCCAGCCATCTGGCCTCGCGTCTGGGCACGGCCAATCTGATGCGTCTGTGCCTGTGGGCCGGGGCAGTGTCCATCGGCTTGCTGGCGCTGTTGCCGAGCTATCCGGTCTGGCTGGTGATGCGCCTGATGATCGGGGTGATCCTGACCCTGGTCTTCATCCTTGGCGAAAGCTGGATCAACCAACTGGTGATCGAACAATGGCGCGGACGATTGGTGGCGCTGTACGGCAGCAGCTACGCGCTGAGTCAGCTGGCCGGGCCGTTGCTGCTGGGCGTTCTGGGCACCGAACACGATTACGGCTTCTGGGTCGGCGTCGGCTTGCTCATAGCGGCGCCGCTCCTGTTGCTGGGCCGCAGCGGCGCACCGTCCAGTGAGGCTGCCAGCGTGACGTTTGGCGACTTGTGGGGCTTCTGCCGTGGCTTGCCGGCGATTGCCTGGGCGGTGTCGCTGTTCGCGGCGTTTGAAGCGATGATCCTGACCTTGTTGCCGGTGTATTGCCTGCGTCAGGGTTTCACCACGGAAATCGCCTTGGCGATGGTCAGCACCGTGGTGGTGGGTGATGCCCTGCTGCAATTGCCGATCGGCGCGCTGGCGGATCGCTTGTCACGCCGCACTTTGTTCACCGGTTGCGCGGTGGTGTTGCTACTTTCGAGTCTGGCGATCCCGTTGCTCATCGATACGTTGTTGATCTGGCCGTTGTGGGTGCTGTTTGGCGCCAGTGCCGGGGGATTGTTCACCTTGTCGCTGATCCTGATCGGCGAACGCTATCGCGACGATGCACTGGTGCGAGCCAACGCGCACATTGCGCAGCTGTGGGGCATCGGTTGCCTGATCGGGCCTTTGGCGGCCGGTGCCGGCAGCCAGTGGATCAGCGGGCATGCGTTGCCGCTGTTCATGGCCGCGGGGGCGTTCGGGTTGGTGATCTTACTGTCACGCCAAGGCGCGTTCGGTGGAGTTGCCGAACCGGCCTGAAACCCTGCACAAGCGTGTGGCGAGGGAGCTTGCTCCCGCTCGACTGCGCAGCAGTCGCCGATCGGAGCCCTCGTTCAGTCTGAATGAACGGGGGCTTCTGGTTTAGGGCCGCTTCGCGACCCAGCGGGAGCAAGCTCCCTCGCCACATTTGATTGATGGAAGCAACGCTACAACATCCGCTCAAGGCCGACCGCCGTGCTGAACCAGGAATTGAAGCGGCGCCATAGACTCCCCGGCTCCTTGGTCAGCGTGTGCATTTTGCCGTCATCCTCCGTCACCCAGACGATCCGGTCATTCTCCAGTTTCACCTGATAGCTCAAGGGCGGCGCCATACCCTCCATGGCCGCTCTACGCACATGCGCGGCGAGTTCGGGGCTGTCCACCAGCACGCCGACTTCGGTGTTCCACAGCACCGAGCGTGGATCGAAGTTGAATGAGCCGATGAAGGATTTCTGCTGGTCGAAGATCATCGCCTTGCTGTGCAGGCTGGAATCGGAACCCCGGAAGGACTTGCTGTAGAAAATATGCGGCCCGCTGCCGCCGCCTTCGCCGGGCTGGCGGCGCAGTTCGTACAGCTTCACGCCATGTTCCAGCAGCGCCCGGCGATAAGGCGCGTAACCGCCGTGCACGGCCGGCACGTCCGTGGCTTCAAGCGAGTTGGTCAACAAACTCACCGACACCCCGGCGTCGGCCCGGCCGGTGAGGTAGACCAACCCCGGCTGCCCCGGTACGAAGTAAGCCGAGATCATGATCAGTTCTTTGCTGACGCCCGTAAGCTCCGGCGCCAGTTGCGTGGTCAGCAACAAATGGGGGTCAGGCTCGCCGTCCGACAAGACCTTGCTCGGTGCATCCCACAGCGCCTGGTTCCAGGCCCAGATCAGCTCCCGGCGCCAGATGTCCATGCGTGGCTTTGTGGTGTAAGTCATCAACTGCTGATAGAGCGCATGATTCTGCTTGCGGGTCTCTTCCAGGGATTCTTCCAGGCGCGTGCGGGTATTTTGCAGGTCCTTTTGCGTCGGTCTGCTCGACAGGAACTCGTCGATCGGTTTGCTCAGCGCGCTGTTCCAGTACTGGTCGAAGCTGTGGCCAAGCTGTTCCGCCACCGGCCCGACGCCGAGCATGTCGATGTCGGTGAAATTCAGGTTGGGCTCGGCATCGAAGTATTCGTCTCCCAGGTTACGGCCGCCGACGATGGCCGCACTGTTGTCCGCCAGCCACAACTTGTTGTGCATGCGCCGATGTTGCAGCGACAGGTTGAACAAGCGGCCCATGGTGCGTGTCACGCCCGTGGCGCGGCCCAGGTGCAGCGGGTTGAACAGGCGGATCTGGATCTGCGGGTGCGCAGCGAGGGTCGCGATGATCCAGTCCAGGCCGTCGCTGGTGGTGTCATCGAGCAGGATTCTCACCCGCACGCCGCGATCCGCAGCCTTGAGTAATTCGTCCGCCAGCATCCGCGTGCTGATGCCGTCATGCACGATGTAGTACTGCAAGTCGAGGCTGCTTTGGGCATTGCGGATCAGCTCGGCACGGGCCATGAAGGCTTCGCTGCTGTTGGACAGCAAGCGAAAGCCGGACCTGCCCTCGTGGGGCGCGGCCTGGGCCTGGATCGAGCGGCCGAACGCCGAATCGCTGGCGGGTAAAGCCTGGCTCGGTTCGCGTTGAACGTCGAAGCTGGCGCAACCGCCCAGAAACGAGGCGAGTAGCAGAAGAGCAAGTAGGGGCTGTCTGACTCTCACGTAGGAACGTTCCGATTGGCGGCAAAGGTCGGTATATGGACGCTGGATTCCTGAGAAAGGTCAGTCGGTGATGTGGTCCGTTTCTGCCAGCAGTTTGATCGCTGCGGCGCCGACCTTGCGCACGGCTTCTTCGATCAGCGGTGTTGGCTTGGCAGCGTAGTTCATCCGCAGGCAGTTGCGGTACTTGCCCGAGGCGGAAAAGATGCTGCCGACGGCAATCTGTACGCCTTGATCATGCAGGGCGCGATTCAGTTTCAGGGTGTCAAAGCCGTCCGGCAGCTCAACCCACAACATGAAGCTGCCTTGCGGGCGACTGGCGCGGGTGCCGGCGGGGAAATAGCGCGTGACCCAGTCGATCATCAGGTCGCGACTGCGTTGGTATTGCGTGCGCATCCGCCGCAAATGCGGTTCGAAATGCCCGGCCTTGAGAAATTCGGCAATCGCAATCTGCGGTTGCGGCGCGGTAGAGCCGGTGCTGATGTATTTCATGTGCAGCACCCGTTCCAGATAGCGTCCGGGCGCGACCCAGCCAATGCGCAGCCCGGGTGCCAGGGTTTTGGAAAAGGAACTGCACAGCAACACGCGGCCGTCTTCGTCGAAGGATTTGATCGTGCGTGGACGCGGGTAGCTGTAGGAAAGTTCGCCATACACATCGTCTTCGATAATCGCTACGTCGAAACGCTGTGCGAGCGTCAACAAGGCGCGTTTGCGCGATTCCGGCATGATGTAGCCCAGCGGGTTGTTGCAGTTGGGCGTCAACTGTATGGCCTTGATCGGCCATTGCTCCAACGCCAGTTCGAGCGCATCGAGGCTGATCCCGGTGATCGGGTCGGTGGGGATTTCCAGGGCTTTCATGCCCAGGCCCTTGAGGGTCTGCATGGCGCCGTGAAAGCTGGGCGAGTCCACCGCCACAATGTCCCCCGGCTCGCAAATCGCACGAATGCTGGTGGACAGTGCTTCATGGCAGCCGGTGGTCACCACCAGGTCGTGGGCGGTCAATTGGCACCCGGAATCGAGCATCAGGCGAGCAATCTGTTCGCGCAGTTCGAGGGTGCCGTAGATGTTGTCGTAATACAGACCGGGCATGTCCTGGCGACGGCTGATGCGCGCCAGGTTGCGCAGCAACGGTTTCATGGTCGGCGTGGTGATGTCCGGCATGCCGCGGCCCAGTTGCACGACGTCCTTGCGCGGGACGGCGCGGATCAATTCCAGCACCTGATCCCACTGCGAAATATCCACCGGACGCTGGGCCGGACGGCCGATGGCCGGCAGCTCCGGCAATTCGCGGCCCACCGGTACGAAGTAGCCGGACTTGGGTTTGGGGGTCGCCAGCCCGCTGTCTTCCAGCACGCGATAGGCCTGCTGCACAGTGCTCAGGCTGACCCCGTGCTCGACACTCAACGCCCGCACCGACGGCAGCCGGTCACCGGGGCGATAGAAGCCCTGTTCGATACGGGTACCGAGCAATTCGGCGAGGTTGACGTAAAGGGTCATGGCGCAGTCTCGATGCGGGTAATTCGGTTAACCAGTACAGATGGGGCTAAATTATCGGATTCAGACGCTGAATCGAAGAATCTGTATGGGGTTAATACAGTCTCGTTGAATCTGTAATGCTTTTTGCCGTCCGCGCATCATGAAAGCTCTGGCTACCCAAGTAAACAGGAGCAATCAAAATGAACGGCTTGAGCGATGTGCGGCTGACGTTACACAGTCAGGAACTGGCGGCAGGGCAGAAAAACGGTGCGCGCGAGGCAGTCATGCGCAATGCGCCGTCCGGCCTGAGTCGCTGGGGACTGTTCTGGCATCGTCTGCACACGCGCAAGGCGTTGCTGACGCTCACGCCCGAGCAACTCAGGGATGTGGGGTTGAGTCGGGAGCAGGCGCGGGAGGAGGGGCTTAAGCCTTTCTGGCGGATCTGAGTTTTGCGGTGTTCTGGAGGGCCTCTTCGCGGGCAAGCCTCGCTCCTACAGGTTATGCGTCGGTCGGAAGATCGACACTAACTCTGTAGGAGCGAGGCTTGCCCGCGAAGGCGCCCGCCAGAGCGCTACAACTTCCTCAGACCAACTCTTTAAGCCGATGCCACAACATCCCCAGCGCCAACAGCGGCGAGCGTAAATGCTTCCCGCCGGGGAAGGTGATATGCGGGACGCGAGCGAACAGATCAAACCCGCCCCCTTGCTGCCCACTGATCGCCTCGGCCAACAACTTGCCCGCCAGGTGCGTGGCATTCACCCCATGTCCGGAATACGCCTGGGCGTAATACACATTCGGCTGATCCTTGAGCTGGCCAATCTGCGGCAGTCGGTTGGCGCCGATGCCGATCATCCCGCCCCATTGATAGTCGATCTTCACCCCGCCCAGTTGCGGGAAGACTTCCAGCATCTTCGGCCGCATGTACGCGCCAATGTCCTTCGGGTCGCGGCCCGAATAATGGCAGGCACCGCCAAACAGCAGGCGTCGATCCGCCGAAAGCCGGTAGTAATCCAGCGCCACCCGTTGATCGCAGACCGCCATGTTCTGCGGCAGGAGCGAGTGCGCCAGCTCTTCACTCAACGGCTCGGTGGCAATGATGTAGCTGCCCGCGGGCAGCACCTTACCGCTAAGATGCGGGTTGAGTTGGTTGAGGTAGGCGTTGCAGCCCAGCACCAGCGTCTTGGCGCGAACCGAGCCTTGGGCGGTATGGACCTTTACTTCGGGGCCGTAATCGATGCGGGTCACCGCCGAGTGTTCGAACAGCTTTGCGCCCAGCTGCTGCGCGGCGGCCGCTTCGCCCAGTGCCAGGTTAAGCGGGTGAAGATGGCCCGAACCCATGTCGATCAAGCCGCCGACGTAGCGGTCCGAACCCACCACCGAGTGCATTTCATTGGCTTGCAGCAGCCGGGTTTCATAGCGGTAGCCGAGGCTGCGCAGCTCTTCGGCATCTTCGGCGAAACCCTCGAGGTCGCGGGGTTTGTTCGCCAGGTCGCAGTAACCCCAGGTCAGGTCGCACGGAATCTGGAAACGCTCGACACGCTGGCGGACGATTTCCACCGCTTCCAGGCCCATGAGTTTCATCTGGCGCACGCCTTGCGCACCGATCACGTCGGTGAACTGATCGAGGCCATGACCGACGCCGCGAATCAATTGCCCGCCATTGCGTCCGCTGGCACCCCAGCCGATCTTGTGCGCTTCCAGCAAGATCACGCTGAGGCCGCGTTCGGCCAGCTCAAGCGCCGTGTTCAGCCCGGAAAACCCGCCGCCGACCACGCACACGTCCGCCACCAGATCGCCTTGCAGCACCGGATGATCGGGCTGCGGCAGGCTGCTGGCGGCGTAGTAAGAGGCAGTGTGCTGGGCACGGGCATTCATGTGAGCGTCCCTGATTCGTGTGTCTATAAAATTTGACGGAGCATAAGCCGGACGTTCCGGCGCGGGCAACATTGGTCGGTTCGTGCTGTCTGGATCGCGGCTTTTGCGTCAGAATCCCGGTCTATTCCGCTTTGGGTCACCGCTTCGATGAGCTGCAACAGCCAGAAAATCCGCACGCTTCGCCAGCAGATCCCCTCGTTCGAGTGCGTGCCCGGCTGCCATGACTGCTGTGGACCGGTGACCACCTCGCCGGAAGAAATGTCCCGCCTGCCGCGCAAGACCCGGGCCGAGCAGGATGCGGCGATGGATGAGCTCAACTGCGTGCACCTGGGCCCCAATGGCTGCACGGTGTATGACGAGCGGCCGCTGATCTGCCGGTTGTTTGGGACCACCAAGACCTTGCCGTGCCCGAATGGGCGGGGGCCAGTGGAGCTGATTCATCCGCGGGTGGAGAAGCAGATTCATGAGTACATGGCGTCGACCCGGCAGGTCCTCGTCTGAGGGAAGACCGAGTCGCCTGTATCGCTAGCAGGCTAGCTCCCACACTGGATCTGCGTCATGCACAGACTGTGTGCACGCTGAAGATGGTGGGAGCGAGCCTGCTAGCGATGGGGTCTGAACAGACACCACAAAGTCTCAATCCGGAATCGGCAGGCACAAACTCTCTTTCACCTCTTCCATCACGATATAGCTCTTGGATTCGCGCACATGCGGCAGCTTGAGCAGGATGTCGCCCAGCAGCTTGCGGTAGGAAGCCATCTCGGAAATCCGCGCCTTCACCAGGTAGTCGAAATCCCCCGACACCAAATGGCATTCCAGCACATGGGGCAGTTTCAGCACCGCACGTCGGAACTCTTCGAAAGTGTCGCCGGATTTGTAGTCGAGGCTGATCTCGACGAACACCAGAAGACTACCCTTGAGGTGCTGCGGATTGAGCCGGGCGTTGTAGCCCATGATGATCCCTTCGCGCTCCAGGCGCCGGACCCGCTCGGTACACGGTGTGGTCGAGAGCCCGACCTTTTCCCCAAGCTCGGTGAAGGAGATGCGTCCGTCCGCTTGCAGGATCCGCAGGATGTTGCGGTCGATCTTGTCCAGCTCACGTTTGGTCTGAGTGTTGGTACGCATAGGGGATGCGCCTCCGTGAAAAGGGTTTTTGCCGAGAATTCTCGCCAAATATAGGCAGTTATATAGTGAAAAGCACTGCCTAATCTTTTTTACACTGCGCACATCAATGCTCTACAACTACGAACGTCAGCGGCAAGCCGCGATGAGGGATATGAAAATGCGCGTTATGGTCTTGGGTAGCGGCGTCATCGGTACCACCAGTGCTTATTATCTGGCGCGTGCCGGGTTCGAAGTGGTGGTGGTGGACCGTCAGCCGGCCGCTGCCATGGAGACCAGTTTCGCCAACGCCGGGCAGGTATCGCCGGGTTATGCCTCGCCGTGGGCCGCGCCGGGCGTGCCGCTCAAGGCCATCAAGTGGCTGTTGCAGCGCCACGCACCGCTGGCGATCAAGGCCACCGCCGACATCGACCAATACCTGTGGATGGCGCAGATGCTGCGCAACTGCACCGCCAGCCGTTATGCGGTGAACAAGGAACGCATGGTGCGTCTGTCCGAGTACAGCCGTGACTGCCTCGACGAACTGCGCGCTGAAACCGGCATTGCCTACGAAGGCCGCAGCCTCGGGACGACCCAACTGTTCCGCACCCAGGCTCAACTGGACGGCGCAGCGAAAGACATCGCTGTTCTGAAAGAGTCCGGCGTGCCGTTCGAACTGCTCGACCGCGCTGGCATTGCCCGCGTTGAGCCGGCCCTGGCCAGCGTCACTGATATCCTCGCCGGTGCCTTGCGCCTGCCGAACGACCAGACTGGCGACTGCCAGATGTTCACCACTCGCCTGGCCGAAATGGCCGTCAAATTGGGCGTGGAATTCCGTTTCGGCCAGGACATTCAGAAGCTCGACTTCGCCGGTGATCGCATCAACGGCGTATGGATCGACGGCAAGCTGGAAACTGCGGATCGCTACGTGCTGGCACTCGGCAGCTACTCGCCGCAACTGCTCAAGCCACTGGGCATCAAGGCCCCTGTGTATCCGCTCAAGGGTTACTCCCTGACCGTGCCGATCACCAACCCGGCGATGGCTCCGACCTCGACCATTCTCGACGAGACCTACAAGGTCGCGATCACCCGTTTCGACAACCGCATCCGTGTCGGCGGCATGGCTGAAATAGCCGGTTTTGACCTGTCGCTGAACCCGCGTCGGCGCGAAACCCTGGAGATGATCGTCAACGACCTTTATCCTCAGGGCGGCGATCTGGCCCAGGCGAGCTTCTGGACCGGTCTGCGTCCGACCACCCCGGACGGCACGCCCATCGTTGGTGCCACCCCGTTCAGCAACCTGTTCCTGAACACCGGTCACGGCACGCTCGGCTGGACCATGGCGTGCGGCTCCGGCCGTTTGCTGGCTGACCTGATGGCGAAAAAAACGCCGCAGATCAGCGCCGAAGGCCTCGATATTTCCCGTTACGGCACAAAACTTCAGGAGTCCGCAAAACATGTCAATCCAGCGCCAGCTCACCAATGAGCGCATGAGCCAGATCGTTGTCCACAGCGGCACCGTCTATCTGGCAGGGCAGGTCGGCGACGACATGAGTGCCGGGATTGAACAGCAGACCCGTGAAACCCTCGCCAATATCGAGCGTTTGCTCGATCTGGCAGGCACCGACAAGAGCCGTTTGCTCTCGGTCACGATTTACCTGAAAGATATCGACGCGCATTTCGAAGGCATGAACGCGGTGTGGGACAAGTGGCTGCCAAAAGGCGTCGCCCCGGCCCGTGCGACCGTTGAGTCGAAGCTGTGTGAACCGCAAATCCTGATCGAGCTGTCGGTGGTCGCCGCTCTGCCGTAAGCCTGTCAGGACGTTAGAAAGATCCCTCTTCCGGTGCTGTTGGCGGTTCACGCCGTCAGCCAGCGCCGGTTTTTATTCCCATGACCGCCTAGAAGTCTGCCGCCATGCGTCCAGCCCGTGCCCTGATCGACCTTCAAGCCCTGCGTCACAACTACCGGATCGCCCGTGAAACCACGGGGGCCAAGGCCCTCGCCGTGATCAAGGCGGATGCCTACGGCCATGGCGCGGTGCGTTGCGCCCAGGCGCTGGAAGCCGAGGCGGACGGATTTGCCGTGGCTTGTATCGAAGAAGCGTTGGAGCTGCGCGCGGCTGGCATTCGGGCGCCGGTGTTGTTGCTGGAAGGTTTTTTCGAAGCCGATGAGCTGTCGCTGATCGTCGAGCATGATTTCTGGTGCGTGGTGCATTCGTTGTGGCAGCTCGAAGCCATCGAGAACGCCGCGTTGAGCAAGCCCATCACGGTCTGGCTCAAGCTCGATTCCGGTATGCACCGGGTTGGCTTGCATCCAAAGGATTATCACGCGGCGTATCAACGGCTGCTGGCCAGCGGCAAGGTGGCGAAGATTGTCTTGATGAGCCACTTCGCCCGCGCCGATGAGCTGCACCAGCAGGCCAGCGCCGAGCAGGTCGCTGTGTTTGAAGCGGCACGTAAAGGTTTGTCGGCCGAGATCAGCTTGCGCAACTCGCCGGCGGTACTCGGTTGGCCGCAGATTCCGAGCGATTGGGTTCGCCCGGGCATCATGCTCTACGGCGCCACGCCGTTTGAAGAAGCCAACGCCGTGGCCTCCCGTTTGCAGCCGGTGATGACCCTGGAATCGAAAGTGATCTGCGTGCGTGAACTGCCGGCCGGCGAGCCGATCGGTTATGGCGCCAAATTCATCACCCCCAAGCCCATGCGCGTCGGGGTGGTGGCCATGGGTTATGCCGATGGTTACCCGCGTCAGGCACCGACCGGCACGCCAGTATTGGTCGCCGGGCAGCGCAGCCAGTTGATTGGCCGGGTGTCGATGGACATGCTCTGCATCGATCTGACCGATGTACCGCAGGCCGGCCTGGGTTCGGCCGTTGAGTTGTGGGGTAAAAACATCCTCGCCAGCGACGTGGCCGCCGCCGCTGACACGATTCCCTATCAGATCTTCTGCAACCTGCGCCGGGTGCCAAAGCTCTATTCCGAGGGTTAGCGGTCAGCAGTCCGTACCGGAAGTCGCTTCGCTGAACAGGATTCAGGCCAAAGTGTTGTAAATACTGAACGCTGTCGCCATGATAACGCTCAATATTTCTACAACCTGAATCTTGGAGGCGCAAGCTTGGACGTCGGTGAACGACTGCAATCCATCCGTAAGCTCAAAGGTCTTTCCCAGCGTGAGCTCGCCAAGCGCGCGGGCGTCACCAACAGCACGATTTCCATGATCGAGAAGAACAGCGTCAGCCCCTCGATCAGTTCGCTGAGGAAGGTACTGGGCGGGATTCCCATGTCCATGGTCGAGTTCTTTTCCGAAGAAATCCTGCAGGAAAAACCGACGCAGATCGTCTACAAGGCCAACGAGCTGATCGATATTTCCGATGGTGCAGTGACCATGAAACTGGTCGGTCGGGCGCATCCGAGCCGGGCTATCGCCTTCCTCAATGAAATCTACCCGCCTGGCGCCGACACCGGTGACGAGATGCTCACCCATGAGGGCGAGGAAACCGGCATTTTGGTGGAAGGCCGACTGGAACTGGTGGTAGGCCTCGAAACTTTTGTGCTCGAAGCGGGGGATAGCTACTACTTTGAAAGTACCAAGCCACACCGTTTCCGTAATCCGTTCGATGCGCCGGCGCGACTAATCAGCGCAGCCACGCCCGCGAATTTCTAAGAGAAGAGGCGTCCTGCCAGCATGGCGGAGGCACCCAAACCGTTTTTCCATTGCGCAACAAGACCCCTTCGACTTTGGGGTTGTTTCAGTGTGACGGGGTTACCGTTATACTTGCGCCCGCCTGCGAACCGTGGCCGTAGGCGTGACTAGCCACCATTGAGGGTGAACGCGTGAATCTAATTATGAAAATGCTGGCCGTACCAGCAACCGTATTGGCCCTATGGGCAGTCAGCGCACAAGCAGCGACCAACGACGATATTGCTAAACGCCTTGAGCCAGTCGGCCAGGTTTGCGTCCAGGGTCAAGAGTGCAAGGGGATGGAAGTTGCTGCTGCTACTGGCGGTGGCGGTGCCAAGACGCCTAAAGATGTGATTGCAAAACATTGCAATGCTTGCCACGGAACCGGCCTGCTGGGTGCGCCGAAAATCGGCGACAAGGCTGCCTGGAAAGAGCGCGCCGATCACCAGGGCGGCCTAGACGGCATCCTGGCCAAAGCCATTACCGGTATCAATGCGATGCCGCCTAAAGGCACCTGCGCCGACTGCTCCGACGACGAGCTGAAGGGCGCCATCAAAGAAATGTCCGGCCTGTAACACGCCAGCATCTTCAGCGAAAAAGCCGCTTACGAGCGGCTTTTTTGTGCCTGCGATTTTCCTTGGGGACTATTCTTTGCAGTAAAGGCCCGGCAAGCTCGGTCCAACCCCAATTCACGGAATGTAAGGGAGGATCAGATGGTGCAGCTGTGTTCTATCGAGCAGGCGGTCGATGACGTATTGGCGCGGTTGCCAGCGCATATCCACATGGGCCTGCCCCTGGGCCTGGGCAAACCCAACCACTTCGTCAACGCGTTGTTCCAGCGCGTCGCGCAACTGCCCGACCGGCAGCTGACGATCTACACTGCCCTGTGCCTGGGCCGCCCGGCCTTGGGCGACGGTTTGCAAAAGCGCTTCCTCGAACCCTTCATCGAGCGAGTGTTTGGCGATTATCCGGAGCTGGATTTTCTCGCCGGACTTCACAAAGACAGCCTGCCGGCCAACATTCACGTCCATCAATTCTTTATGCAGCCCGGCAGCCTGCTGCATAGCGAATCGGCCCAGCAGGACTACGTCAGCAGCAACTACAGCCACGCCGCGCGGGACATCAACGCCGCCGGTTTGAACCTCGTGGCGCAACTGGTGGCCAGCCACGCCGAACACCCGGATCGTCTGAGCCTGAGCTGCAACCCTGACATCACCCTCGACCTGTTTCCGATGATCGCCAAACGCCGGGCGGCGGGAGAGACGATCCTGCTGGTGGGCCAGGTGCACAACGATTTGCCCTACATGCCCGGTGACGCCGAAATAGGTATCGACACCTTCGACCTGCTGATCGACGAGAAGGACAACACCACACTGTTCTCCACGCCGAACATGCCCGTGGGTTTCCAGGATCACTTCATCGGCTTGCACGCCAGTACGCTGGTGCGCGATGGCGGCACCTTGCAGATCGGCATCGGTGCCATGGGCGATGCCCTGACCGCAGCGTTGCTGGCGCGTCAGGCCGACAATGCCGGTTACAAGGCGTTGCTGGCGGATATCAATCTCAGCCAGTGGGCGCAGTTGATCGACCGCGAAGGCGGCATCGATCCGTTCGCGAAGGGCCTTTACGGTTGCAGCGAAATGTTCGTCAACGGCTTGCTGGTACTGGCCGATGCCGGAATCGTACGGCGCAAGGTCTACCCGGACGTGCCGACCCAGCAACAAGCCAATGCCGGCACTCTCGACGAAGCCGCGCAAACCGATGGCATCTCGGTGCATGGCGGGTTCTTCCTCGGGCCGCGCAGTTTTTACGAGCGCCTGCGCGAGCTTCCGCAAAGCAAGCGACTCGAATTCAACATGACCCGCATCAGCTACATCAACGAGCTCTACGGTCAGGAAGAACTCAAACGCTTGCAGCGCCTGGACGCGCGCTTCATCAACACCGTGTTCACCATGACCCTGCTCGGCGCGGGCGTGGCCGATCAGCTCGAAAGCGGGCGAGTGCTGAGCGGCGTTGGCGGGCAATACAACTTTGTTGCTCAGGGCCATGCGCTGGAGGGCGCGCGGTCGGTGCTGCTGTTGCGCAGCTGGCGCGAGGCGGGCGGTGAGGTCAGTTCGAACATCGTCTGGGAATACGGCCACTGCACGATCCCACGGCATCTACGGGACATCGTGGTCACCGAGTACGGCATCGCCGATCTGCGCGGCAAGACCGATGCGGCGGTGATCGAGGCATTGCTGAATATCAGCGACTCTCGCTTCCAGCCGGGGTTGATCGAGCAGGCGCAGAACGTTGGCAAATTGCCGAAGAATTTCCGCATCGATCCGCGTTTTGCCGACAACAGCCCGGAGCGTTTACAGGCGATTCAGGCGTTGCATCCGAATTTGTTTCCGGAATATCCGCTGGGGTGTGATTTCACTGCGGTGGAGAGGGATTTGTTGCGGTCGCTGAACTGGTTGAAGAGCAAGTTCAAGCTCTCGGAGATTCTGGAGTTGGGCAAGGCTGCGCTGGACGCGCCGGAGCCTGCGGCGTTTCCCGAGCATCTGGAGCGGATGCAGCTGACCAACCCGGAAGGGCTGAAAGAGGACCTGTTTCAGCGGCTACTGCTCACCGGCCTCAAGGCCACCGCGCCATAACAGCCACTCCAAAACCACTGTGGGAGCTAGCCTGCTCGCGAATGCTGAGTATCAGTCGACATCATCGTTGACTGATCCAGCGCTTTTGCGAGCAGGCTCGCTCCCACAAGGGATATGCGGTGTGGCTTTATTCGATGAAGGTAACCACGCCATCTTTCAGCGACTGCACCCGAGCCAGCGACTCAACGCGATAACCTTGGGCATCCAGTTCCGCACGCCCACCCTGGAACGACTTCTCGATCACGATCCCCAAGCCGGCGACGGTGGCGCCGGCCTGTTTGATGATCGAGATCAGCGCCTGGGACGCCTTACCGTTGGCCAGGAAGTCATCGATGATCAGCACGCGGTCGCTGCTGGTCAGGTGGCGCGGGGAGATGGCCACGGTGCTTTCGGTCTGCTTGGTGAACGAGTAAACGGTCGCCGACAGAAGGTTTTCAGTCAGGGTCAGTGACTGATGCTTGCGGGCAAAAATCACCGGCACGCCGAGGTTCAGGCCGGTCATGATCGCCGGGGCGATGCCCGAAGCTTCGATCGTGACGATCTTGGTGATGCCCGAGTCCTTGAACAGCGCAGCGAATTCATCGCCGATCAGCTTCATCAGGGCCGGGTCGATCTGGTGGTTCAAAAAGGCGTCGACCTTCAAGACCTGATCGGAAAGCACGATGCCTTGTTCGCGGATTTTCTGGTGCAGTGCTTCCATGAAGCGTTCCTCTACTGGCGCCATGTGCGCCTAGCTTGTCAAAAATGCCTGGTTAAAAAGTGTTCGGTTAAAAAGTGCTCAATTCTAGCGCTTTAACATTGCCCGTATATCCGCCAATGCGGTATTGCCGCGAACGGCTTTGACTTCAACAGGTGTGTCGTCGTTGCCTTCCCACGCCAGGTCGTCCGGCGGCAGCTCATCCAGGAAGCGGCTCGGCGCGCAGTCGATGATCTCGCCGTATTGCTTGCGCTTGGCGGCGAAGGTGAAGGCCAGGGTCTGACGCGCGCGGGTAATGCCAACGTAGGCCAGGCGGCGTTCTTCTTCGATGGTGTCGGCTTCGATGCTGGAGCGGTGCGGGAGGATTTCCTCTTCCATGCCCATGATGAACACGTAAGGGAATTCCAGGCCCTTGGAAGCGTGCAAGGTCATCATCTGCACACCTTCAGCGCCGTCTTCCTCTTCCTGCTGACGTTCCAGCATGTCGCGCAGGACGAGTTTGCCGATGGCGTCTTCGACGGTCATCTCGCCTTCTTCGTCTTTCTCCAAGGTGTTTTTCAACGCCTCGATCAGGAACCAGACGTTACCCATGCGGTAATCGGCGGCCTTGTCGCTGGAGCTGTTAGTGCGCAGCCAGTTCTCGTAGTCGATGTCCATGACCATGCTGCGCAGCGCCGAGATCGGGTCTTCGCCGGCGCATTGCTCGCGGACCTTGTCCATGAAGCGCTTAAAGCGTGACAGACGATCGGTGAAACGCGCATCCAGGTGCTCGCCCAGGCCGATTTCGTCGGTGGCGGCATACATCGAGATTTTGCGCTCGGTGGCGTAGTTGCCCAGCTTCTCCAGCGTGGTCGAACCGATCTCCCGGCGCGGGACGTTGATCACCCGCAGGAAGGCGTTGTCGTCGTCCGGGTTCACGATCAGGCGGAAGTAGGCCATCAGGTCTTTCACTTCCTGGCGACCGAAGAAGCTGTTGCCGCCGGACAAACGATACGGAATCTGGTGGTGCTGCAGCTTCAGTTCGATCAGCTTGGCCTGGTAGTTACCGCGATACAGGATCGCGAAATCGCTGTAAGGCCGGTCCGTGCGCAGGTGCAGGGTCAGCAGTTCCACGGCCACGCGCTCGGCTTCGGCGTCTTCGTTGCGGCAGCGGATCACGCGGATTTCGTCGCCGTGGCCCATCTCGCTCCACAGCTGCTTTTCGAATTCGTGCGGGTTGTTCGAGATCAGCACGTTGGCGCAGCGCAGGATGCGGCTGGTGGAGCGGTAGTTTTGCTCGAGCATGACGACTTTCAGGGACGGGTAATCGTCCTTGAGCAGCATCAGGTTTTCCGGGCGGGCACCGCGCCAGGCGTAGATCGACTGGTCATCGTCGCCGACCACGGTGAACTGGTTGCGCGTGCCGATCAGCAGTTTCACCAGCAAATACTGGCTGGCGTTGGTGTCCTGGTATTCGTCCACCAGCAGGTAGCGGACTTTGTTCTGCCATTTTTCGAGGATGTCGGCGTGTTCCTGGAACAGCTTCACCGGCAGCAGGATCAAGTCGTCGAAGTCCACCGCGTTGAACGCCTTGAGCGTGCGCTGATAGTGGGTGTAGACGATGGCGGCGGTCTGTTCCTTGGGATTGCGCGCGTTTTCCAGGGCTTCGGGCGGCAGGATCAGGTCGTTTTTCCACGAGCCGATCATGTTCTTGATCTCGTCGACGCCGTCGTCGCCCGAGTATTCCTTCTGCATGATGTCGGTCATCAAGGCTTTGACGTCGGTTTCGTCAAAGATCGAGAAGCCCGGCTTGTAGCCCAGGCGAACATGTTCCTTGCGGATGATGTTCAAGCCCAGGTTGTGGAAGGTGCACACCGTCAGGCCACGGCCTTCGCCGCCCTTGAGCAGGGTGCCGACCCGTTCCTTCATCTCGCGCGCGGCCTTGTTGGTGAAGGTCATGGCGACGATGTACTGGGCGCGGATGCCGCAGTTCTGGATCAGATGCGCAATTTTGCGGGTGATCACGCTGGTCTTGCCGGAGCCGGCGCCGGCGAGCACCAAAAGAGGGCCGCCGACGTAGCTCACGGCTTCTTGCTGCCGGGGATTGAGTCGGGACATACGAAATCAGGGAGTCGTTAGTGAAATGGGCCGGCATTTTAACAGGCTCAGCGAATTGTGCTGCTCTCTCCGACTTGTGACGCACCACGCTATCTCTATTTGCCGGTTTTGATACTTTCAAGCAGGATGCGCGGTGAATTAGCGGCTAATGTTCGTATTCCAGACACAAACTCACGTTTGATAACTGATGTCATTTGGTCATTGGTTACAGGCGCGGCATAATGCCCGTCGCCTACATCTTTGCAGAGTCTAGGGAGCTAGCTTGTCTACGCCTGTCGAACCCTTGCGTTTGCTGCTACTGGCCGAAGAGCCGGTGTGGGCAGCGTTGTTGCGCGAGTGTCTGGCTCCGATGGGGAGCTCGGCCGTGCTTATCAGCGCGCCGAGCTGGGAGTCGGTCAGCAGTCTGTTCGATGACAACCGCAACGCGGTGTTGTTGACCATTCCAGCACTTCAGCCTCTGCCAGGCCGATGCAGCTTGCCGACAGTGTTGCTGCTCGAGCACGAGCCCCTGACGTCGCCCGATGGTGTGAGCGACTGGCTGGTGCGCGACCATCTCGATGCCGGCATGCTGCGCCGGTGCCTGCGGCATGTGCGCGAACGTGGCTTGCTGGAAAACACCCTGCAACGCCTGGCCGAGCAAGACCCGCTGACTGGCATCGCCAACCGTCAGGGCTTCCAGACCTTGCTGGCCGCGCGTCTGGCGGAAAACGACGGCCGTGGCCTGGCCCTCGGTCACCTTGATCTCGACAACTTCCGTCACGCCAACGATGCCCTCGGCCACCAGGCCGGCGACCGGTTGATCCTGCAAGTGGTTGCGCGGCTGAAAAGCCAGCTTGAGGCCGGCGATCAACTGGCGCGCCTGGGCAGCGATGAATTCGCCTTGCTGATCGACACCCGCCGCGCGCCTCAGCGCGCCGAATGGATGGCCGAGCGCATCACCGAAGCCCTGGCCGAACCTTACTGGGTCGACGGCGAAAGCCTGTTGATCGGTTCCAGCCTGGGCATCGCCCACGCCCGGGCCCAGGCCGGCGCCGACCCGCTGATGTGGCACGCGCACATCGCCATGCAGCAAGCCAAGAGCACTCAGGGCTGTACCTTTCATATCTTCAACGAACGCATCAACCGCAATGCCCGCAGCATGGCCGACCTCGAAAGCGAGCTGCGTAGGGCGTTGCGCCGTGACGAACTGGAGTTGCATTACCAGCCGCGCCTGAACCTTGAGGACGGCCAGATCGTCGGCCTCGAAGCCCTGGTGCGCTGGCGGCATGCCGAGCGCGGTTTGCTGGCGCCCAGCGAGTTCGTGCCGCTGGCCGAGCAAAGCGGTTTGATCGTACCGCTCGGTTACTGGGTGATTTCCCGGGCCCTGCGGGACATGCAGGCATTGCGCGAGCGTGGTTTGCCGGCGCTGCACATGGCAATCAACCTGTCGTTCCGGCAGTTTCAGGACAGCCAGTTGTTGTCGACCCTGAGCCGGCTGATCGCCGAGCGCGGCGTCGAGGCGCAATGGCTGGAATTCGAACTGACCGAAACTGCGGTCATGCGCCGCAGCGACCTGGTGAAACAGACCATGGACGCCCTCGGGCGCCTGGGCGTGCGCTTCTCGCTGGATGATTTCGGCACCGGGTTCTCGTCCTTCGTGCACCTCAACAGCCTGCCGATTGCCTTGCTCAAGGTCGACAAGAGCTTTGTCGGCGGCATGGAAGAGCGGGAAGAGAATCGCAAACTGGTCCACGCGATGATCAACCTGGCGCACAACCTCAACCTTGAAGTGGTGGCCGAAGGCGTGGAGACGGCGGAGCAGCTGGAGTTGTTGCGCGGGTTTGGTTGCGATCAGGTGCAGGGGTATCTGATCAGCAAGCCGCTGCCGTTGGCGGAGTTGGTTGAGTATCTGACGTTTGGCAGCAGCCAGCAGCCTGCCCTCGAAATCGTGAGCTAACCCCGAACCTGTAGGAGCGAGGCTTGCCCGCGAAGGCGTCGTGTCAGTTAACAAAGATGTCGACTGATGTGACGCCTTCGCGGGCAAGCCTCGCTCCTACAGGGGATCTCAGTCTGTCTGAGGGACTTCGAAACGCTGTACTGACGGCTCGCGCCGAATCATCCCTTTCATCTTCCACTCAAACGCCAGCGTCAGGCTCACCGCCGCGCACGCCAGGCCCAGCGCCAATCCCCACCAGACGCCTGTCGGCCCCCAGTTCAAGTTGAACGCCATCCACCACGCCGCCGGCGCACCGATCAGCCAATAGCAACCCAGTCCGACCAGGAACGTGGTCTTGGCATCCTTGAGCCCGCGGATGCAGCCCATGGCGATGGTTTGGGTGCCGTCGAACAGCTCGAACCATGCCGCCACCGCCAGCAGGCTCACAGCCAGGTTGAAGACGTCTCGAAAGGCCGGGTCGTTGTGGTCCAGGAACAAGCCGATCAACTGATTCGGCAGGAACCAGAAAACCATGGCAAAACCCAGCATCGCCGCCGCGCCAAAGGCGATCCCCACCCGGCCGGCCAGTCGCGCGTCCAGCAACTGCCCGGCACCGTAGTGCTGGCCGATGCGCATGGTGATCGCGTAAGAAAGCCCCGCCGGAATCATGAACGCCACCGAAACAATCTGCAGGGCGATCTGGTGCGCCGCCAGTTGCGTACTGCCCATGGTGCCCATGCACAGCGCAGCGAATGCAAACAACCCGACTTCCACCGCGTAGGTGCCGCCGATGGGCAGGCCGAGACGCCACAGCTCTTTCAGGTACTGGCGGTTAGGCCGCGACAGACCCTGGCGCAGCGGATACGCGTCGTAAGCCGGATGCCGACGGATGTGCAGCGCCAGCGCCACGGCCATCAGGTTGGCGACGATCGCCGTGACCAGCCCGATGCCCACCAGGCCCATTTTCGGCAAGCCGAACATCCCGGTGATCAACGCGTAGTTGAGCAGGAAGTTGGCCACGGTGCCGCCGAGGCTGATGACCATCACCGGGGTCGCCCGGCCGATGGCGCTGGTGAAACCGCGCAGGGCCATGAAGCTCAGGTAGCCGGGCAGGGCGAACGGCAGGATCAGCAGGAACTGCCCGGCAGCCTGGACGTTGGTTTCGGTCTGGCCAAACAGCAGCAGCACCGGTTTAAGATTCCACAGCAGCAGGCCGGCCACCAGCGCCATCAACCACGCCAGCCACAAGCCGGCCTGGGTCAGGCGCGCGGCACCGACGATATCGCCTGCGCCCTGACGGATCGCTACCAGGGTGCCGACCGCTGCGATCACGCCGATGCAGAAGATCGACACGAACGAATACGTTGCCGCGCCCAGGCCGCCACCGGCCAGCGCTTCGGGACTCAGGCGCGCCATCATCAAGGTGTCGGTGAGGACCATCAGCATGTGCGCCAACTGCGAGGCAATCAACGGCCCCGCCAGCCGCAGGATGGCCCGGAGTTCGGTACGTGCTGGATGCTGCATGGTCATCACGCCTCGGTTATCGGAGTAAACAGGAGAGAGCCGATTCTCGGCGCTCTGCGGGGTTTTCACAAAGGGATAAAAAGGATGGGTGGCATGAGTCAGACTCATGCTGGCAAGTTTCTGCTAACGTGGCGCAACCGTGCTATAGGAGCTTTCCCAATGTCCCGTCGTCTTCCTCCCTTGTATGCCCTGCGCGCATTCGAAGCGGCGGCGCGGCATAGCTCGTTTACCCGCGCCGCTGAAGAATTGTCGATCACCCAAAGTGCGGTCAGTCGACACATTCGTACCCTCGAAGATCATTTCGCCTGCCGGCTGTTTCACCGCAGCGGGCGCAACCTGCAACTGACCGAGTCGGCGCGGTTGATCCTGCCTGGCATCCGTGAAGGTTTCACCGCGCTCGAACGCGCCTGCAATACCTTGCGCGCCGAAGACGACATCTTGCGCATGAAAGCCCCGTCGACGTTGACCATGCGTTGGCTGCTGGCGCGCCTGAGTCGCTTCCGGCACCTGCAACCGGGCAACGAAGTGCAATTGACCAGTGCCTGGATGGACATCGACACCGTGGACTTCAACCACGAACCCTTCGACTGCGCCGTCATCCTCAGTAACGGGCGTTTCCCTCCGGACTGGGAGGCGACGTTGCTGTTCCCGGAAGAACTGATCCCGGTCGGCGCGCCGAACCTGCTGAAGGACCAGCCGTGGGACGTCGCACGCCTGGCCAGCGCAGAGTTGCTGCACCCAACGCCAGATCGTCGCGACTGGCGCAGTTGGCTGGAGCGCATGGGGCTGTCAGATCAGGTCTCGCTCAAGGGCGGGCAAGTTTTCGACACGCTGGAGTTGGGCATGATCGCGGCGGCCCGAGGCTATGGCGTGTCCATGGGGGATTTGCTGATGGTGGCGGAAGATGTCGCGCAGGGTCGTCTGAGTTTGCCGTGGCCGACGGCTGTCGCCAGCGGTGAGCATTACTACCTCGTCTGGCCGAAAACCCGCCCGGGAGGTGAACGTTTGCGCCGCCTCAGCGACTTTCTGCAAGGCGAGGTCCGGGCCATGGATTTACCGGATGTCGAGCGCTTGAGCTGAATCGATGAAGCCCCAGCAATAGAGGCCTTGAGCCATATCCCGGCTATTTACTCAAGTATTCAGGTTTGCCGCCGAAAATCTGCAGGTGGGACCTTCGTGCAGGTCCCCTGTAATTCCTCTAATTAGAATTTTGCTGAGTGTGCATCGTGATCAGGATGATCCGGTCACTTGGCCAGGAGCTGTCATGTCTCAACCTCGTGCTCGGATCGCCTCACAGCTTGGTCTTGCGCTTGCCGTGATACTGGCGATCGTCATCACTGGCAGTACCGTGTTCGCCCTGCGTTCGCTGGACTCCGCCAACCTCGCCACCCGCGAAGAGCACCTGGCCAGTGAAGCCCGGTTGCTGGCCGATCAGTTGAGTACCTTTCACGGCACGTTGCGTGAAAGCACTCAGCGTCTGGCCGGTCTGTTCGAGAAGCGCTTCAGCGCCGGCCTGAGCGTGCACCCGGACGAACCGGTGGCCGTGGCGGGTACGCAGACCCCGGGCCTGCACCTGGGCAGCGAAGTGTTGAACAACAACTTCAAGGAAGTCGACGAGTTCAAGCAGATGACCGCGGGCGTTGCGACGGTGTTTGTGCGCAGCGGTGAAGATTTCATCCGCGTCAGCACGTCCTTGACCAAGCAGGACGGCAACCGGGCCATCGGCACCCTGCTGGACCACGCTCACCCGGCCTATGCACGCTTGATGGCGGGGCAGAGTTATGTCGGCCGCGCCTTGCTGTTCGACCGTTCCTACATGACGCAGTACACGCCTGTACGCGACAGCAGCGGTAAGGTGATTGCCGTGCTGTTCGTAGGATTCGATTACACCGACGCGCAGAACGCACAGTTTGAGAACCTCAAACGCTTCCGCATCGGCCAGACCGGCTCGCTGGCGCTGCTCGATGAGCAGAAGAAGTGGTTGGTGCCGATTGCGGGTGTGCAAGCGCTGGATCAAGCAGTCCCGGCCATCGTCGATCTGGCGAAAACCCCGGGCAAGGGTGATTTCTGGAGCGACAAGTCCGAAGACTTCTACAGCGTGGCCGTGCCGTTTGAAGGCGGCCCATGGTCGGTGGTGGCAAGCATGCCGAAAGCCGAAATCAGCGCCGTGACCTGGAGCGTCGGCATTCAACTGGCGATCGGCAGTCTGCTGGCGACGTTGATCGCCGTCGGCTCGGCGGTCTGGCTGCTGCGCAGCAAACTCGCGCCGCTGGGTGATCTGGTGCGTCAGGCAGAAGCCTTGGGCGCCGGTGATTTGAGCGTGCGCCTGAGCGTGTCGAGCAACGACGAAATCGGTCAGCTGGCCCGTGCCTTCAACCAGATGAGCCAAGCCTTGTCGACCATGGTCGAGCACATTCGCAAGGCCTCGGTCGAGGTCAACAGCCGTGCCCAGGCGTTGTCCGGTCTGTCCGGCGGTGCCTATGAAGGGATGGAGCAGCAGTCGGGCGAAATCACCAGCATGGCCGGTGCCGTGGAAGAGTTCAGCGCAACCTCGCTGAACATTGCCGACAACATGGGCAGCACCCAGCGTCTGGCGCAGGAAAACGCACAGCAAACCCAGATCGGTCGTACCTCGATGGACGAGGCGTCCTCGTCGCTGGAGCAAATCGCTGGCGCGTTGAACAGCACCGCCATCGTGATCAATACCTTGGGGCAGCGCTCCCAGGAAATCGGCGGCATCGTCGGAGTGATTACCTCGATCGCCGATCAAACCAACCTGCTGGCGCTGAACGCGGCCATCGAAGCGGCCCGCGCCGGTGAGCAAGGTCGTGGTTTTGCGGTGGTGGCCGACGAGGTGCGTAACCTGGCTTCGCGTACACGTCAGGCCACTGACGAAATTTCCGGGATGATTCAAAGCATCCAGCAGGAAACCGGCAATGCGATCAGCACCATGGAACAAGGCAATGTGCTGATGCAGGAAGGTTTGTCACGCAACGCCAACGTGGCCTCGGCCCTGGCGCGGATCGATGAGCAAAGCCGCTCGGCGGGCCAGCAATTTGCGGCGATCACCACCGCGACTCAGGAGCAGAGCAGCACCGCGACCTTGCTCAGCAGCAACCTGCAAAGCATTGCGCTGGCAAACAGCGAGCAGCGCGAAGTGGTGTCGAACCTGGCCGTGACCGCCAAAGAGCTGGAGAAGCTGGCGGCGGACTTGCGCCAAGAGGTTGACCGGTTTCGTTGAGTCGTCGCTGAAATAGTCTTCGCGGGCAAGCCTCGCTCCTACAGGGGCATGTGGCGTTCCACTCTTTTGTGAACGACATATCACCTGTGGGAGCGAGGCTTGCCCGCGAAGGGCTCACCTCAATGTTCAGATCAGACGATCAATCACACTTGGCATTGCTCGACACTTCCTTGCTCGCCAGTTTCAACTGCTTGCCCAGCTCCGCCGCATTGGTGCTGCTGTAAACCCGGCCGCCGGTGTTTTCAGCGATGCAACGTGACGGGCCGCCGGCACCGATTTTCACTACGTTGACCCGCAGCCGCGGTTGATCCCTGGCGATTTGGCGGGACACGGCGCACACGTCTTTCTGGCAACCGTCCTCACCGTCGACGAACATCACGATCACGGCGTCGTTATTGCGCCCGTCGACGGTGCTTGCCGCGTGGGCCAGGCTGTCGGCCAGTGGTGTGCCGTCGTTGGGCACCAGGCCTCGAATCCCGTTGATCAGCCGCTGACGGTCGCCAAACTTGAACACGCCCTGGTCCGGCGTTCTTTCGCAGCCGGCGAAGGTGATCAGGCGCGTGTCGATCTTCGGGTCCAGCCCGTTGATCATGCCGGCCAGCGAGTCCTTGGCGACGTCCATGCGGCTCGGTTTGGCGAAGATCTGCGTGGTGCGGTTCACATCCAGGTACTTGTTGAGCTCGTTGCCGAAGAACCAGTCCTCGTCGGCTTTCACAGACTTGATGTTCAAATCCATCGAACCCGAAGTGTCGAGCACCACCACAAATTGCGGGATCTCTGCGTTGGGCGCTTTTTTGCGGCAGGCGAAGTTGTCCAGCGTCGGGGCCGGTGGCGGGGCGGCCACGACCGGTTTTGGTGGCGGGACGGGCTTGGGTTCCGGCACCGGCACCGGCACAGGTTCTGGCACGGGTTCCGGTTCTGGAACCGGCTCGGGTTCCACGACAGGCTCGGGAACAGGCTCAACCGGTTTCTCAACCGGTTTCTCGACCGGCGTCACCACTGGCGCTACAGGTGGAGCCACGACAACGGGTTCACGGTGCAAGAACCACCAAAGCCACAGCGCCAGAAGCAGCAACAGCAGCGCCAGCAAGGCCGCCGCGATCCACCAGCCGCGACGCGACGGCGGCACTACCGGCACCACTGGAACAACCGGCGGCACGATCGGTTTGGGCGGGCGCTGGTTCCAGCGCACCACCAGCGGCTCGCCGTTGAGGCTGTAGAGTTTATCCAGCTCGGGCGTGCCGAGCAGGCTGCGCAGGTCATCCGCTACGGTGGGCTGGCCGCGTTTTTGCAGTTCGTCCGCCAACTGTCCAAGGGACGTCTGACGCACTTCATAGGTTTCCAGCAAACGTCGTTGCGCGTCCTCGTTGAGGTCGGCATAGGGCGTGGGTTGGCCACCCAGTTCAGTCCACCATTCCAGCACGTCACCGCTGCCCATTCGCGGGATGGCGAAGAGGCTGGCGACGGTCGGCGGAAAGTGTTTCTGGATGAGGGCGACTTTGGCTTGCAGCGCACTCATCCCCTCTGGTGTGGCTTGCGCATCCCTGATGACCCGCTGCATGACGACGATTCCTGAAAAGGGTGCAGGCCGCCATCGGCAGGCCTGCGGGGTGAAAAGTTACTCTTCGTAACCGAGGCTGAATTGCAGCTGATTCACTTTCTTCTGCAAGGCCTTCAGTTGTTCCTGCTTGGCAGCCAGCGTCGCGGGTGAGGTCTTGGTCACGGGCGCTGCCTGGGAGGCCTTGAGCTGCTGCTCGAGCCCGGCAATCTGCTTCTGCACCTGGCTTTGGTTGCCATGCCGGGCCTTGAGCGAGGTCAGCAACTGGCCCAGCGACTGGTTCAGCGCCGCCTGGGACTTCTGCTGGCTGGCCAGGTCGGTCTTGGTGCTGAGCTGCTGGGCCTGAATGTTCTCGTACACCTGGCGGAACATCGCGTTTTCCTGGCGGGACGCGGTCAGGGCCAGTTCCTTCTGTTTGACCTGGTCGCTATAACCACCAGAGTAGTCGCAGTTCATCTTGGTCAGCATGCTGCTGTCGCGATTGGTCGCATCGCATTCGCCCGGCTTCGTCGCGCAACCGCTCAGGGCCAGGACGGCGGTGAGGACCGCCAGCTGTCGTAGAGTCATGTGCTTAGCCCAGGGTGATCGCGGAACGCTGGTTGTACAGACCGTCGACTTCCTTTTGCAGGGCGGCGACTTTCTGGTTCATTTTCAAAATGTTCATGTCCACCTGCTTGATCTCGGCACCGGCGCCTTGTGCACGCTCGGCATCCGCCACTTTGGTGTACTCGGTGACCTTGGTGCGCATGTTGCCGAGGTCTTTACGCAGGCGCGCGATGTTCGAATCGATCTCGGCGATTTGCACTTGGGCCTTGGCCTTGTCGACTTTCTTGTTGGCGATGTCCTTTTTGATCTGGGCGATTTGCGCCTGGTCATCATTGATGACTTGCTGAGCGGTCGCGGTACGGGCGATCACGTTCTGGGTGTCTTGCTCGACGTCGCTGTTCATCTTCGCCAGGCGGGTGGTGGTGTCGGAGTATTCGCTGCGACGTTGATCCAGGTAATAGTTCGCGCCCATGGCCACGCCACACGCGGTAATACCGGCGGCGATGGCGCAGACCGCCTTGTTGCTGCTATTGGACAGTGCGCAACCGAGGATGCCGACACCGGCGCCGACCGCACAGGCCTGGTAACCGGATTTGCTGAAAAACTCTGCGTCATTGCCTTGGGTCAGACGCGGGTCGGCCCCCTCGCTGCCACCGAGCATCGAGCTGCCGGTGTTGGCACAACCTGTCAGCAACAGGCTGCCAGTGATGACAAAAGCGATCTGTAGCTTGAAGCGAGTCCAGAGGCTGCGCGACATGGTGAAACTCCTTGGTGACGGTGTTGGCTGTTGTTGTTGAGTAAGTTATTGAGTGACGGTTTTGCAACTGGTCAGCCAGGCATCGGTGTCGATCTTCTGCTTTTGCAGGAAGGTCTTCTGATTGGCCCAGTGGGTGCGCAAATAGGGTTTGAGTTCTTGCAGCTGCTTGTTGCGGGTGATGATTTCTTCCATCACCGGCACCTGCGCTTCCAGCAGCGGCTGGCCATACAAGGTTGCCGATTCCACCAGGCTGCTGGCGTAGTAACGGCTGAGTTTGTGCAGGCGATCCTTCTGCTCGTCGAGCTTGCCTTTGCGCATGTCGCAACTGGCGTCTTTATCGGCAGATTCGCAGTTCAGCTTGTAGTTCTTCTGCAAGAAGTCCACGTACTGGCCGTCGTCGAGCATCTTGGTGCACAGGAACGCACCGAGGTTGAGGCTGGCGCGGATCGCCTGGTCGCGGGTTTCTTCCTGCTGCTGGTTGCTGGCGCGCAATTGGTTTTCCAGCGCCTGAAGCTTTTCCTTGAGCGCCTTGTCTTCCACGCCCGAGGCCAGGGTGTTCAGTGACTGAACGGTGCCTTTATCAGCCGACTCGGTTTCCTTGCTGCCGGTGCCGAGTTTCTTCCAGCTGCTTTCAATGCTGGCGACACGCTCCCGGGACGTCAGGGTCGGCGAGACCAGCACCAGTCGCATACCGGTGGTTTTGTTTTTCACCTGGCCTTCGGCGTTGTAGTACGGCTCTTCCTTGCGCAAGCCGGTGCGCAGGTCGGCCTGGGCGGTCAGGTAGTTGCCGCCACGGACCACATAGCCACCGGCCTGGCCGTGCTGGCGGTCGAGTTTGTTCAGGCGGAACGGCTCGAACATCATCTCGTCGACGTTGCCGAGCATGTCGTGCAAGCCCAATGGATTAGGCTTTTGCAGGCCGGACAATTGCAGTTTGCCGTTAGACGATTGCGCCCCGGCGAACCACTCGTAGGCGTTGATACCGTCGGGCATCGGGTAGCGCGTATCGCGGAATTCCGCTGCGCCGACTTCCAGGCCACCGCGCGCCGCGAACTCCCACTCGACTTCCGTCGGCAGGCGCAGGAAGCCCAGTGCGCCGTCTTCTTTCGGCAATTTGCCGGCCGCGTTTTTGCGCAGCCACAGGTTGTATTTGTCGGCCGCTTCGACGGCCTGCACCCAGCTCACGGACACTTGCGGCAGGCGCATTTTGGTGGCGGCGGTGGGGCAGGTTTCTTCGGTCAGCGCGGCGTATTGGAGCTGACTCATCTCGTACTTGGCCATCAGGTAGTAGCGGGATTTGTCATTCTTGGCGCCGGTGAAACTGCCGGCGATGAAGGTCGGCCGGGTTTGTTCGACGTAGCCGTATTCCGCGCCGTCCTGGCCGATGTTGATCGGGTAGTCGTCAAGCGGTCCGGCGACCGGAATGAACACCTTGCGAAACACCATCGAGCCTTCGCACGGCATCGGCAGCACGACGTCGCTGGCCTCGGGCATCGGGTTGTAATACTTCTCTTCCCAGCCCGCCGCCGAAGCGTCGAGCAAGTAGCCGAGGCTCAGGGGCAACAGCAAGCCAAAACGTTTATAGCTCACGCAGACTCTCCGCAGGTTGGATGTTGATCGCTCGCACGGCGCCGATCACGGCCACCAGTGCAGCGACCAGAAAGGTCAGGAGCAGGGCGGCGAGGCCGTGCCAGAGTGTGATGTGGCAAACAAAAGTGCCGGTGGCCTGGCTGCTGCCGAGCAGGTAGTCGAACAAATGGCTGCCGACAGCGTAAAAGCCCAATCCACCGAGGTAGCCGGCCAGGCTCAGCACCAGCGCTTGCAAGACCACGAAACCGGCGACCGCCGTGCGTTTGAAACCCAGCAGGCGCAGCACCGCGAGGCTTTTGCGCTTGCGGTCGATGTTGGCCAGGAACGCCCCGACCATCGACGCCACACAGCCGATCAGCGCGGCGAGGGCGATAACCCCGAAGATCAGCCCCAGCACATGGTTGATGGCTTTGACGTTGTCGATGTCGGCCAGTCGGCTTGAAGTTTCGATGTGTTGTTCGTTGAGCCAGCGTTCCAGCGGCGCCACTTGATCGATGTCGCGGGCATAAAGGCGGGCGCGGGCATACAGCGGTTGCAGATCACCCAACGGCTTGCCGGTTTCGATGCCGAATGCGCTGACCTGATAACCGTCGCGAAAGCGCTCCAGGTCCAGCAACAACGGAGGGGCAACAAACCCGGCTGCGCGGCCGAAACGAGCGCCGTCGAGTACTGCCAGCACAGTCAGCGTCATCTCGCCGCGCTCGTTGACGCCTTCCAGTCGGCGCAACACGCGCAGTTGCACGCGGTCGCCGACCTTGGCCTGCAAGCGTTGCGCGGCGCGGGCGCTGAGGATCACTTGGTCGCCGGTCGGGTTGAGTTGTGGCAGGTTCAACTGCGGGTCGCCGGGTTCGGTGGCGATGATTTCCGCGCCTTCGACAAACCGTTGCATGCCCATCAGCAAGTCTGCCTGGGTGTTGAGCGAGCGCGTCTGGCCGAGGGCAAATCCGGTCTCGGGACGCTGGCGCACACGTTCGATCCAGGCGCTGTCGTAGTTGCCGTTGCTGAGCATCTTTACTTCAAGGTTGCGCGGGTCGCGCAGCAGTTCGTCCTGCAACTGGCTGACCACGCCGTGCTTGAGGCCGAACAGCAGCAACAGCGGCGCGATCACCGCCACCAGCGAGGCGGCGATGCACAACGACACCTTGCGGTCGTGCCAGAGGTCTTGCAGGGCCAGCGTTGCGAGCAGGCGCAAGCGGTCAGTCCATCGGTTCAAACAGAGTCTCTCCCTGACGGCTGATAGCGCCGAGTCGCGGCAAGCCGAAATCCTTCAGCAGGGCCCAGTCATGGGACACAACGAGCGCACTCAGGCCCATGCTCGACACCAGGCTCATCAACAATTCGAACAAGCGCCGGGCGCTGTGCGGATCGAGTGCCGCTGTCGGCTCGTCGGCCAACAGCAGCAGCGGCTCATGGGCAATCGCCCGCACGCAGGCCACGCGTTGGCGTTCACCGATCGACAACGCTTGAGGGTGTTTATCCAGCAAGCCTTGCAGGCGCAGCACCTCAACCGCGTGATCGATGTGCGCGCTCTTGACCGGCATGCCGAGCAAACGACGGGGCAGGCTGATGTTGTCGCGCACGCTCAAAAACGGCAGCAAACCGCCGCTCTGCAAAATGAATCCCAAGTGCCGCGAACGCACCGCCGCCAGGGCCGGCTGGTCATCGCGGGCCAGCAATTGTGCGATGTCTTGATCCTGCGTTGCGCCCAGCCGAAAACGCTCGAGCTCTATCGGTGCCAGCAACAGCCCGATGGCTTCGAGCAACGTGCTTTTGCCGCTGCCGCTCTCGCCGGTGATGGCGAGTATTTCCCCGGCACCGACGTGCAGGTGCGGCAGGCGCACATGATGAGCCAGCGCACCTTCTCCTCGGCGCACCAGCAGGTTCTTGATATCGAGCATCGGCGTCTCGTTAAGGCATCATTTCCAGCGGCACGGGGTACACGTTGTCCCGTGCATCGCTGTCTTTGGCTAAAGCCACCCAACGGTCGACGTCAGCGTTGTAACGCTGGTAGTGCCGCAGTTTGGTATTGAGCGTGCGGATGAATTTCTCCTGCGCCAGGCCATCCCAGCTCTTCCAGGTTTCTTCGTCCAGGTTCAGCACTTCGCTCTGATACGGCAGGTCTTCGAGGTACTCGCCGAGCACGCCCATGTCCGCCAGTTTGGTATTGCCGTTCTGCTTGAGCTGATTGGGATCGGCACCCATGGTGGCGGCCACCGAGCGCAGGCGCTCGAACATTTCCGTCGGCGAGATCAGGCCTTCGTTGGCCGCATCGAGGATCTGCTTCATCACGTCGCTCAAGTCGCTGAGCTGGGATTTGGTCAGCAGCACCCGCACGTCGGTGGTCGGGACGTTCTGCTTGATCAGGTCACGGTCAGTGATCCACGCCTTGAACACTGGCGGTGCCTTGCTGTTGGTCTTCTCGCCCAGATAGGCAAGTTGCATGGCGTGGCCTATCAGCGCCGCGTCTTCGAGCATTTTCTTCTCGGCCGGGTCCTGCTTGGCGTTCACCGCGCTGCCGATGGCGTCTTCGCCCATGTAGGCGGCTTTCACTTGCGAGGTGATCGCGGTGGCCAGCGAATCCACCTTGCGCCCGAACTCCTGAATGTCGCCCGCGTTCACCGGGTAATACAGCGAGGTGTTGGTGCCCGGGTAGGTCGACAGATTCTGATACTGCGCCTCGGCCTTGGCGTGGTCCTTGATTCCGGCCGGGGTTTTCAGGTGCAGGGTATAAATCGCCACGCCCGGGTTGGCAGCTTCGAGGCGAACCTGCGAGGCGCTCAAACCGGTTTTCGACAGTTTGTCGTCGCCTTCGATGGCGCCCGCGTCGGTGATCAACACCACGTAGCGCGCACCGAACTGGCTCCAGTCGACCTTGTCGATGCTCTCCATGACACCGGCAAAGGCGTCTTCGTCGAAACTGCTGCTCGATACTTTGGCTTGTTTGAGGTCGGCGACCTTGGCGAGGAAGTCGGAACTGTCCTTCACCTGAGTCGGGTCGGCATACATTTTGGTGGTGTATTCCAGGCCTGGCACCGCCTGGGTGTTGGAGCGGAACGCCACCAGGCCGAACTTGACCTGCTTGCCGAGGTTCTGCGATTCGATCTGCTGATAGACCTTGCGGATCGCCTCGCGGGTGCGGTCGATGTACGGGTCCATCGAGATCGTCGAGTCGATGACAAACACCACCGCTGCAGTGAATTCCTTCAGTTGGTTGGCCGCCTTGTCCTCGGCTTCCTTGCCACCGGCCGCGCTGTTGGCCGCACCACCCTTGGTGTTCTGGTCATCGGGCTTGCTGACCGATGCGACGTTCAGCAACCGCGTGCGGAAACCGCCCTCGGTCATCACTTCTTCGCCGCTGAGGACCGGCAGCAGGTAGAACTGCTTTTGCAGGTCGACGAAATATTCAGGTTCTTCGGCGAGCACGCCCGGTGCTTGCTTGCCCTTTTTCAGCGTGGCCCGCAGCGGGGCGACTTTGCTCACCGGGTCCGGTGCATCAAGGATGCCTTCGACAGTGGCGCGATCCTTGAAGAACAGCAGCCGGTCGCGGTTGGCCGGGTTGGTGAACGCCAGTGTCAGCTGCATTTTCCAGTCGGTGGTGCAGCTGGCGGGCAACCAGCCAATGGTTTTGCCGTAACTGTCGGGACCGACTTTGAGCCATTCGGCGTTGGCCGCTTGAGCACGCTCATAAACATAGAAGCGGCTGAAGACTGGTTGCGCATCGCCTGCCGCGCCGCCTGCCGTCGGGCTGAGTTTGCAGCCCGGGGTGGTCAGTACGCGCTGGAACAAGGTCTTTTTACCGGCCTGGATCAGCGGTTTGTCTTCGGCCTGGGACAACGGGCTGATGCACAGTGCCAACAGCGCGGCGCCGCTCAGCAGGAAACGACTCAGGGGAGAACGCATCACTTCTGCAACTCCTCGAAACGCTGTTTGGCTTCGGCGTTGTTCGGGTCCTGGGTCAGGATCGTTTCATACCAGTAGGCGGCGGTGGCGTTGTCCGCGGCCGGGAAGCACTCGCTGGCTTTCAGGTATTTAGGGTCGTACTCGCGGGCATAGGCGTTGGCGATCAGCGCGTCACCGGCCTGGGCACGGTTGGCGTACAGACGCTGGGCAACACCGCAGTGTTTGCCGGCCTTGGCTTCGTTGATGATCTCCAGCAACTTGGCACTGTCGGGCGCGGCCTTGATGCAGGTCTGGACGAAGGTCAGCTCGGGCAGGCTGTTCATGCTGTCGAGGGTGCAGGCTTGCGCATCGGCACCGGCCGGTACGGCGGCAGCGATGGCCGGGGCGGGGACCGGAGTACGTTTGTAGAACCAGAACCCGGCCGCTGCGGCCACCAGCAACAGCACGACGAGCGCGAGGCCGATGAGGCCTTTTTTGCTTTTCTTTACCGGGGGTGGAGGCGGTGTGTAAGCAGGTTCGTTTGGCACCGATTCCAGTTCGATTTCTGGCTCGGCGGTGTTCAGGACCAATTCCGGCAGCTCTGGAATTTCGGGTTCCGGTGCAGCAGGTGCGCTCAAGTCTGCACCACCGTAAGTCGAACGCGTCTGGCCACCGGCCGTGGACGGCAGCAACCCGACGCCTGGACGGACCACGCCTTTGTCGGTGTGCCCCTGGCTCTGTTCGCGTAGCTCGATCATGAATTGCGAGTTGGTGCCGCCTTCGAGCAGCGGGTCGACTACTTCCGGGCCGACCTGGGCTTCTAGGGCTTCACCACTGGTCGCAACGCTGAAGCGCGAGACCTTGAACCAGAACGGATTGCTGCTCCAGGCTTTCTGATCCTGGAGGTAGAACCCGTCCTGGTTACGCTGAATGGAGAACTCCAGCTGTTCTTCGCCACCCTGCCATTTCTTCACAGTGACGCACGCCTGGCCAGGCACGTTGGGTTCTAAGGCGAGCAGGTCGACACGAATTGGCATTGCTTATCTCGCTGTGAAGGCTGTGAGCACATGGCCCAGCCGTTCATTCTGTTCAGGGGTGATTTCGCGACCGGCACCATGGCCGGCATTGTCCTGCGTGATGTAGGCCAGGCCCGAGAGCCAGTCACCCAGATACCGCTGCGCCTGGTTAGCCGGTTGCGGCGGCAACACCGGCACTTGTCCCGGACCGATGTCGGTATAGAACGAGAACAAGGGCGCCTTGGCACCGGCACGGCTGTTCGGGCGCTCGTTGACCGGTTTTTGCAGGTAGCCGAACCAGGACACGAAATCGCGCAGCACGCGTTGCACTTCCAGCACTTGGCGTTCGACCAGTTGATCGCGCCGAGCGCCGCTTTGTGCACGCTTGAGCACCGCACGGCTCAGTTGGCCGGGCAAGTCCTGGCGGTAACCGGCGGTGATCAATTCGTCGACCACGGCTTCGATCAACGCCTTTTCCAGCCCTAGCAGGGTGAGCAGGCTTTGCCGGGTGGTCAGTTCGCGCAGGTGTGCAATCCAGGCCTTGAACGCGGCTTTGGCGAAGCGGTGTTCGTTGCTTTGCAGTTCCGGCGTCGGGGTGTTGGATTTACTGGCGGCCGGTGTGTCGTGACTCAGGTCGTCGCCGAAATCAAAATCGAACCCGGCGTCGTTGCCGTACAGGCTCTGGCTCGGTGTCGGCGTGGCCGGCTCATCGCTGGCGGCGGGCGCGTCATCGGTTTCGTACACACCGCTGAGGTACAGGTCGCGCACCGACTCGCTGGGCATGTCGAGTTCATCGATGAACTCGCCGAGCACGGCCGGACGACGGCCCAGGCCTGTCAGTATCATCTGCGCCTGGGCTTTTTTGGCGGCGGCGGCGCCGTCACCGTCGGCGTGATACCAGGTGCTCAGGCCGTGAGTGGTCAGGCCTTCGAGGCATTCGCTGAGCTGCTCGCGGATGCGCTGCAGTTTGAATTCAATGTTGGCCACGCCCTTGAAACTGCCGCTGAAATGGCTGATGCCACCGTCATCGTTGCGCAGCATTTCTTTCCAGGCGTTGGCGGGATTGTTGATGTGTTTGCACACCAGTTCGTTGCCGGCAAAGCTTGTGCCCAGGGCGTCGACGCGCTCCAGGTAGCTGGGGTTGAGGCCGGTTTCGGCGCCGCTGGCGTCTTGCACGATGAATGCGGCATCCATGCGCGGTTTACGCACCAGGAAGGTGTTCTGGAAAGGCGTGCCGGCCCAGTCGTTCATCCAACTCAGGCTGCCGAAGCGTTCGAGCATGGTCAGCTTGACCATGCCGTTCCAACTCTCGTCGTACTGATCAGGCGTCAGGCTCAGGGAGTTGGTGATGCGCAGGTCGAGCATGGTCAGCGCCCAGATCAGACCGGTGTCGCGTTTACTGCGGGCGGCCGCGTCGGCGCCTTGAGTCTTTTCGATCCAGCGCGTCAGCACCGGGCCGACGTCGTTGACGTCGCTCTGTTTGGTCGAGCCGGTGCAGACCACCAGCGCGTTCATTTCCTGGTTGTCGGTGTAGCGTTCGAACAGGTAAGCGACCTTGCCACGCAGAATCAGCTGCGAGACGGAGTTGTCCTTGGTGGCTGATTCCGGGTCGTTGGAGTCGGCTATCTCGTGCAGCTTCTTGCGCCCGCGATAACCGGGGAAATCCAGCAAGTCGACCTGGTTGACGATGTCGTCCGCCGGGGCTTCGATCAACCCGAAAGTCATCTCGGCGGTCAGTGCCGCCAGTTGCGCGACCGGGATGCCCTGGCTGTTTTGCAGGCGTCCGTCGACCCGGGGCCGCACGTCGATCGGCAAGTCCCGCGGGCTGCCGAAGCGCTCGAGGATGTCGACGTTCATGATGCTGTCGCGCTGGCTGTAGGTGTCGTTTTCGAAACTTACCAAAGCCTTCAATGGCGCGAAGACGGTCTCGGGCAGGCCCAGCTTGTGCAGCGCGCCGGCCAATTGCTGGTACACGCGCGTCAGCTCGCTTTGCTCACCCCAAAGGATGGAAAACAGCTCGGCACGCTCCTGGAAATTCAGGCGTGGCGCCAGTTGCAGCGCCGTCGGCCAATACAGGTGCTCAAGCTTCTTCACCGAATTGCGGAAGTTGTCGCGCAGGTAATCCCACAGCGACACCAGATCGTCAGCGCTGACGCCCGCTTGCAGCGGCCCGGTCTCGCGCCCTTCGAATGGTTTCAACACGCGCTGGATGCGCGCTTCGTCGATCTCGTAGGAGATCCGCTCAAGGTCGAAGTCCTTGAACCACGAGTTGGCGAGAATCTTCGCCAGCTCGATTTCCTTGAACAGCGTCAGTTCGACCGGGAACTGCGGATCCTGGCTCGGCGTGGCGCGGCGGCTGAAGCGCGTCACCAGGCCGGTGGCTTCCTTGCCGCCACCCACCGGGTTGATGTGCTTGATGAAGTCCAGGCGCTGGCCACCGAAATCGGTTTCCAGTTTGCCATTCTGACCTGCCGCGAGGGCCGAAATCAGGTAGGACTTGCCGGCCTGGGACAAGCCGAAAAAGCCAATGGTCATCGGCGTGCAGGCCACGCGGCCGAGGCTGTGAGCCAGGTTGCGGGCACGGTGCAGGCGGATGTTCAGGTTATCGGCTTCGCTGTCCAGGCGCGGCGCGTTGCCGCGCGTCTGGGCAATCCAGTCCAGCGCCTGACCGGCACCTTCATAAACAGCGGCCCAACTGGCAGAGAGCTGAGTTTGATCGGGGGTCAGGTCATTCATTTGCGTTTCACACTTCCACTGTCGAGCCAGTACTTGGTCTCGCGCAGGCCGGCGTCGAGCATGGTGTTGAGTTCCAGCTCGAGGTCGCTGCGCGGGTTGAAGTTGACGTTGTTACTGTTGGATTCGATGTCGCGAACCGAAAGGCGGTCGCTGACCAGATCCTGCTTGCGCGTGTACTTGTCGGCCGCCTTGACCTCGAAGCGTACCTTGAGCAGCGGCGCGCTGCCGTTTTCTCCAATCGCCCGGGAGAACTTTTCCCGGCCGGCCTTGGTGAACCGCAGGATGTACAGCGGCGAAGCCGCCCAGCGATCAGCGGCCAACTGGCGGAAACCGAGACGCAGGTCGCCGCGCATTTCCAGCTGCGGCGTGTCGGCGTCATCGCCCGTGCCGATTTCCGGCAACTTGATTTTGTAGTCTTCGGACTGGATGTCGCGGTACAGCACGTCGGCATCCTTGATCACGTTGTTCAGGTCGATGACGCCGATGTGCTTGACCGTCGAATACGGTTTGAGCGCCGAAGAGCGGGAAGTAGAAGTTCGGCACGCTGTGGTTGGCGCACAACAGGCACAACATCGCGCCCACCGAAGCGGTGCTTTTCGGGTCGTCAATGCGGCCGTTCTTGTGGAACGGGTACCAGCCGCCGGTGCGATAGTTTTGCAGCGCCAGAATGCGCCCCGGTGGCAGCGGCAGAACCTTGCGAATGAACGCCTGGATGCCCGGCAGACGCGAAGGGCGGCCAGTCAGCAGCAGAACGTCGCACGGATAGTGCGCGACCACTTCACAGAGTGCGCCGAGGATCTTGGTGATGTTGATCTGATCGTTGAGGAACGCGGCGTGGAGCTTTTGCAGGTCGAAGCCGATCAGCGATTCGTACAGGTCGAAACCGCTCTGGCCCCCGACATCGCGACGCACGGCGGCGTTGACGTAGTCAAGGACGGTCTGGCTGATCGCGTTGTCGCCCAGCAACTGGCGGTAGCTTTGCGGGCTGACTTCCTGCGGGACTTGCGGGTCGTAATGCTCGTAGGCCTTAAGCAACGCAAGGCCCAGCGGTGCGAACACCTGCAGGTTCAGTTGCTGGCGCAGAATCATGTCCTGGGCGCTGACCGATTCGTCGCCGCACAGCCGCGACATCAGCGAATCCGGGGCTTTCACGCCCGCGTTCTGCAAGGCTTTCTCGAAGCTCGGCAGGATGAAGTCCTGAATCACGTCCAGCAGGATGTCGTCGCCGGCCACTTTGAAGCCATCGCGGAAACGCTGCTCGGGCACGATGTGCACGTTGCTGCCGCTGCCGGTGTTGCCGGCGCGGTCGAGGCGATAGTCGGTGATGACCAGGTCGGTGGTGCCACCGCCGATGTCGATGGTCGCCAGGGTGATGCGTTCGCGGTCGGTCTTGTCTGGCCGGGCGATGGTGTCGAAAAACTCTTCCGGGTGACCGGCGAAGTTCTCGTTGACCTCGGTGTACAGGTACACCAACTGGCCGCAGGAGGCTTCGTCCCATTCCACGCGGATGCTCGGGATCGGCGTGCGCGGGCTGACGGCCTGATCCTGATGCGGATCTTCCTCGCCGGCGTGCCAGCCAAGGCTTTTCCACACCAGGCCGATGGCCTGCTGCATGCGTTCGTTGAGGATGCTGCGCTCGGCCTGGGGCATGCCCGGTGGCACGGTCAGAGTGATGCTGTTGAGCTGGCGCGGTACGCGGGTGTGACCCTGGCGCGAGCGTTGGGCCGGGCTGTTGATTTGCGACAGCGCCTGGGCCAGCACCTCGGCGAGCATGAAGGTCATCAGCGAGCTGCGCGAGTAACGCGGCATGAACACCGGCAGACGATCGTCTTCTTCGAGGCTGTAAAGCGCCTCGCCGGTTTCGTTGATCAGGTGCGAGAACGGCGCGGCGGTGGCGTAGGGCTCGTTGTCGGTCTTGATGTACGAGCAGTTGAAACGCCAGCCGTGGCCGTAGGCGTTTTCATCCCACAGGTAACGTTTCGGGCTGGACAGGCCCGTCGAGCCTTCGGTGCCGCGACGGCGGCTGGCCAGACGGCTGGCCTCGTTGCCGACCCGGGCGATCGTCGCCCACTGGAACGCATCGTGACGTCCGCTCTTGACCGAGCAGTGGTCCTTGCCGAAATACGCCTGGGCAAACTCCACACGGCTTTCGAACGGCAGGTTGTAGGTGTGTTCGGGGGTGATCAGGTCGCGCAGTTCCAGCACGTAATTCTGCTTCAGCCCGGAGCCGGCCTGACCGTGGTTCTCGATCAGGATGCCGCAGGTGCGTGAGTTGCCGACGTCCAGCACCAAGTCCACCGGAATCGGTTTGACCAGGCCATTGCTGTCGTTGGCCACCACTTTCAGCTCAGGGATTTCCACCTTCGGCCTGGCGGTCGACTGCGCTGCCGCAGACGGCGTGCTCAACAGGCTCAGCAGGTTGAGGTAGTGCGCCAGGTGATGGTTGGCGCGGATGTCGATGTCCAGCTCTTCGCGGGAACGATGGGCATTGCCTTCGTTGAACACTTCGAGCAGCCATTCGTTGACCCATGGCTGGGCCAGGAACCAACGGGTTTCGCTGGCCTTGGTCGCCAGTTTGAAGGACACGCCGGAGCTGATGTCTTCTTCGTTCGGCGCCAGGTAGGCGGTGCCGTCACGCTTGGGCATGACGCGGCTGTCGAACGCCATCGTCAGGCGATGGGTGTTGCCGTCGATGTCTGGCGTGGCCAGTTTCACCAGGCGCATCCGCGACCAGTTGGTCGGGCCTTCGTCGAAGCGGTGCGGCGGCATGAAACGGAAAAACGGCGTCGGCAGCCAGACACCGTCAAGCAGCTCGAGGCTGCTTTTCATGTCGACGCTGAACGCCGGCTTGGCCTTCTCGACCTTTTCCGGTTCGGGCTCATAGAAGTAGAAGTCTTTCTCTTCGTTGTACATCAGCCGGCAGATCAGCCCGCTGATCATCGGCGCGAACTCGCCCGCCGGTTCCTTGCGAGGATCCAGGCGCAGGGCGAAATCCATGAACTGGATACCGGTGTCACTGACGAGCGTGACGGTGTCTTCGAATTGGGTGACTTCAGGCAACATGTCGGGTTATTCCAGTCTTATTCGCCCATTTGCCGCATGGACATGGGGAATTGATCTTTTCCGTAACCGCCGGTGCAGTCCGCGACCGTGGTCGCCCCTTTGCGGCAGTTGACCTTGGGCATGTCGTAAGTGCTGCCATCGCCGCACACGGCCTGGCCCTGGCTGTCGATGGCGAGGCTGCCGCCTTTCATGGTAGCGCTCACCGGCCCGCTGCATTTCGTGCCGTCGGCCTGGTGTACGGTGACTTCGCCCTTACCGTCCTTGAGCTGGTATTCCAGGCGCAGCGGCTTGCCGGTCCGGCGATCCTGAATGCCGGCACCGGCGCGGTACTGACCGTCGAGGAACTTGGCGGCACCGTCGGCGGCGTCAGGCGGAATGCTCAAGGCCGGGCCCGGTTTTGTGGTTGCGGCTGCGGCGGCGGATTTTTGTGCGTCGGGTGGTGTGACGGCCGGCACCTCGGTTTTGGCTTCGGCGTCGGGTGGCGCGGTAGGCGCGGTTGGGGATTCGGCGGCCGGGTCTTGCGTGATGCCGGCAGTCGCGGCGTCAGCTTCGTTGCCAGCGAGCGCCGGGGCTTCCGAGCCTTGGGTGCCGGTCACGGCGGTGCCTGTGGTGGAACCAGCGACCGTGCCGGTCACGGGAACGCCATTCAGCGTTGTGACATTGTCGGTCAGTTGTGGCTCTTCCAGCTGATTTTCCACCGGCACGATGCCCTCGGGCAGCAAGTCCACCGCCACCAATGGAATCGGTACGCAACCGCGCAGGCCGAGCAACAGCCACAACAGCAACAACAGGAGCGGCAGCAGCAACAGCCACCACCAGCGACGCCACCACGGACGAGCTACCACGGGCACGACGGGCGCCACCACCGGTTCTTCAACCACGGGTGGCAGCGTGAAGACGGGCGGAACCTGATAAAGGCAGTGCAGGGGATCGCGATTACCGGTACCGGCGTGCTCGAAACCCCAGAAGGTCAGCACCGGCTTGCCTTGCACCAGGTAGACGAAGTTTTCGTCAGGGAAATGAATGACGCGCTTGAGCAGCTTGCCGAACACGGCTTTGTCGCCTTGCTGCTGTTCGGCCGGGTCCGTGCCCAGGAAACGCTGGCTCAACTCATCGAGCGCAGTCTTCAGGGCTTCAAGTTGGCGACGGGCCGGAGCGCGTTCTTCTTCGGTCGCACTGCTCCACGGGATCACATCGCCTTCGATACCGCTGTACCAATCGATCTGGTTGCCGAGTTCATCGCTTTGAGGAATGGCCAGGTGGTCGACCATGTCGGGGTTCTTGCGGCGAATGGCTTCGCGCAATTGCAGGGCAGCCCGATAGACCGGTTGACCTGTTTCGCCCAGGGCTGTGAATGACCCGCTCTTACCGCTGCGTAATAATGCCCCGCGCATTCAAACTCCATATGTTCCGTTGCGCAAAAATGACAGACAAAGGTGTCTGTTCCTGCTCCTGCATTTAGCTGGCGACCTTAATGTCATAATGATGTCGCCGTCAATCAGCAGAGGTCCAAAACCGTATGAGACTAGCGTAAGCGTGCGGAGGTTGCATGGGGGCAATGTGAATTGATTTGGGAAGACTCGGACGTCCGCTTTTTTAAGCTTGCTGAATCGTTTCATCAGCGCTATAAAAAATGCACAACTCCAAGAAAGGCTTCCCCATGACCCCTCTCAAATTAGTCGTTGCCCTTGGCGCGCTGTCCGCCTCCCACGCCATGGCTTGGGACTACGTCCTGCTCGACAGCGACAAGGCTGCCCAGAACTGGCAGATCACCAGCCAGCAACTCGGTGTCAAAACCGACAAACCCTTCTCCGTGACCCTGCGCACCTTGCACGGCGGCCGGCAAGAGGGCGTCAGCATCGTCGACATCGATAACGGCACAATGAAACTCTCGGTGGTGCCCACTCGCGGCATGAACGTGTTGCAAGCATCGGTCGGCGATGTGCGCATGGGCTGGGACTCTCCGGTCAAGGACGTGGTCAATCCGTCCTTCATCGAACTCAACGGCCGCGGCGGACTGGGCTGGCTCGAAGGCTTCAACGAACTGGTGGCTCGCTGCGGCTACGAATGGGTCGGCCATCCCGGCATCGACAACGGCGAACTGCTGACCCTGCATGGCCGCGCCGCCAACATCCCGGCCAGCAAAGTCACCCTGCACATCGACGAAAAACCGCCTTACGCCATCAGCCTGCGCGGCGAGCTGAAAGAGCAGGCGTTCAAAAAAGTCGATTTCTCGGTGGTAACTGAGTTGGTCACTGAACCCGGCAGCGTAGCGTTCGCCCTGAACGACACGTTGACCAACAACGGCGACTACCCGAAGGAATACCAGGCGCTGTACCACAGCAACTTCAGCACGCCATTCCTGGAGCAGGGCGCGCGTTTTGCAGCGCCGGTTAAACAGGTGTCGCCGTTCAACGACAAGGCCAAAGGGGATTTACCGGATTGGCAGACTTACCGTGCACCGACCAAGGACTACGACGAGACGGTTTACAACGTCGTGCCTTATGGCGATGCCAAGGGTGATACGTTGACCGTGTTGCATAACAAAGCCGGGAGCCTTGGGGTGTCGGTGGGGTTCAATACGCAGCAGTTGCCGGTGTTTTCGTTGTGGAAGAACACGGATACGCAAGGGCAGGGGTATGTGACCGGGTTGGAACCGGGGACGAGTTTTTCTTACAACCGTCGGTATCAGCGGCCGATTGGTTTGGTGCCGATGATTGGGGTTAAAGAGCAGAGGCAGTTTCAAATCCATTACAGCTTGTTGGCAGACAAGGGGGCTGTGGATAAGGCGCTGAAGCGTGTGAGTGAGATTCAAGGTGGGCGGGAGACTGAGGTAAGGCAGGCGCCGCTGGTGGATTTGACCAAAGAGTAAGCGGCCTTTCGAGATGAGCAGTGGAAGTCTGTGTTCACCGCTCATCAAAAGGCTAAAAAGGAAGTCTCATTTCTGACGCTTGTGCCGCATCAAACAGGCGCCGGATGAAATCGAAGTCGTTCCAGGTTTGGTTGGTATAAAACCGATGCTCCTTATTTCCGATCTCATCGATGTAATAGATAACGTACTCCGCATATTTCTCGTCGGCGTTGAAGCTGTAACGCAATGAAAGAGAAAAGTCCTTTTCCTTGAGTTTCACAAACGAGTTGTTGTCGTCATAACTCCAGGAGAATTCGCCTCTCTCCGTTCTCGCGGTGAGTGCTTTGATGAAATCGAGAAATCTAGGCGGTAGCATATTGACGCCCTCTGGCCGGGTTAACCTTTTCGAGGTTTTCTTTGATGTTTTCAAGATTGTGGTGAAGAAGGATTCTGATCGGCTTTTCGAGCGGAGCGTTTGCCGTCGCGAAAACCCCTTTTCTGATGGTGATTTCAGTTTCTCCAAGGATATTGTCAATCCTTTCGAACTCCTGACCTGTACCGGGTATTTTGGCAAACAGAATCCTGAAATGCTGATAGCACTTCAGCGCCAATGGATAGTTTTCGGTGTCCACATAACCTGCTGCTTCATTGAGCGTCGCAATGCATTCACTGACGGCCGAGGCGCCCTCTACAGCTTTTGCGTCCTTGAGTATTCTGTTGGCTTCTGCACTGATGCTGCGTGAGTAACGAACACTGTGCAGAACTTCGGATATTGAAATGATTAGCGCGACGATCGTAATGACTGTGCCAATGTAGGAAAAGTTGTTCAGGGTTGTCGGAGAGCCAACAACAATTTCCTGCTGTAATAGCGCCGCCCATACGATAGCAATGCTTATCAGGCAATAGACGAATCTGATCCAATGACTTCTTAGTAACTTCATGTATTACTGACGCTCTCTCTGAATATTATCTGAATGATTTGCTGTGATAGTCATCGATTACGCTGAGGCAGGTCGGTATTGCAGCGCTTCCGCCAAATGCTCGCGTGTAATTGCATTTACCTGTTCAAGGTCTGCCAATGTACGGGCTACCTTGAGCAGTCGGTGTGCTGACCTGAGTGACAAGGTCAAACGCTCGCAAGCAGTTTCCAGCCAGGCTTCATCGGTTGTGGATAACTTGCAGTGTCGACGCAGCCCTGGCAAATCAAGGAAGGCGTTGGCACAGCCTTGGCGTTTGTTTTGAAGCTCCCGGGCGTCGGCGACCAGTACCGCAGCAGTGGCGGTGTCATCACCGGGTTTGAGCGCAGGATTTAACGCCGTGGCTTCGCGCGCGACGGTCAGGTGCAGGTCGATCCGATCCAGCAGCGGCCCCGACAGTTTGTTGCGGTAGCGCTGGACCATGTCCGGTGTGCAACTGCATTTGCCGCTGGGTTCGCCAAGATATCCACAGGGGCACGGGTTCATCGCGGCGACTAACTGAAAGCGCGCCGGAAACCTCACGCGGTCCTTGGCGCGGGAAATCACGATGTGGCCGGACTCCAGCGGCTCCCTTAAAACCTCCAGCACCTTGCGATCAAATTCAGGAAGTTCGTCCAGGAACAGCACGCCATGATGGGCGAGGGTAATTTCGCCGGGTTGTGGTCGTGAGCCGCCGCCGACCAGTGCCGGGCCTGATGCGGAATGGTGAGGTTGGCGAAACGGTCGTTGCGGCCAATGGCTCAGCGGCACGCAACTGGAAACCGATTGAATTGCTGCGACCTCAAGCGCTTCATTCTCAGCCAATGGCGGTAGCAGCCCCGGTAAACGACTAGCCAGCAGGGTTTTCCCTGTTCCCGGCGGACCGCTGAACAACAAGTTATGCGCACCTGCCGCCGCTATCAGCAGCGCGCGCTTGGCTGACATTTGACCTTGCACCTCATTCAAATCGGGGTACGGCATGCTGGCGTACAGCAAGCCATCGGATACGAAGGGCTCGATTGGAGTGTGTCCATTAAGGTGCGCCACCGCCTGAAGCAAATGATCCACCGCGATCACCTTCAACCCCGACGCCAGGCACGCCTCTTCTGCATTTGCCCGCGGCACTACCAGCGTCCGTCCGGCCTTGCGTGCTGCTAATGCTGCCGGCAGCACACCGCGAACTGCCCTCACCGCGCCCGATAGCGCCAACTCTCCCAGACACTCAATGTCATCCAGCGTCAACGTCGGCACCTGCACGCTGGCTGACAGAATCCCCAGCGCAATGGCCAGATCAAATCGTCCACCGTCCTTCGGTAGGTCCGCGGGAGCGAGATTCAGCGTGATGCGCCGCGCCGGAAATTGCAGGCCTGAATTGATGATCGCGCTGCGTACCCGGTCCTTGCTTTCCTTCACTGCTGCTTCGGGCAAACCGACCATCGTCAGCGACGGCAAGCCGTTGGCCAGATGGACTTCGACGGTAACGGCGGGCGCATCCACGCCAATTTGGGCGCGGCTGTGGACGATGGAGAGGGACATGGTCGTTCCTTGAGCTTTACGGGAACCGCTTCCTGCGGTTTTTGAAGGGTAGTCGGGGTGTTGTTCTTCGGCGTTACGAATGAGGCGACAAACTTTCACTGGATGTTGCGAGTGTCTTTCTGGTGATGAAGCGTAAGCGAGTGTGGATTGCCGATGTAATCAGTCACGGGATGAGGTTTTTGTAGGACCTTGCCTAGAACAATGACGGACGCCGGTGAAAGTGGGCGAGCGCTCTTGTCTGTCTGGCAGGGCTGCTTATGATCATTAATTGATCGCTGACTTCGGAGAGGATAATGAACAGTAATGGAATGCGGCCCGTTCATCCTGGCGAAATTCTTCAGGAGGAGTTTCTTGAACCGTTGGGCATTTCAGAGTCAGCTTTCGCCCATTCGTTGAACGAACCGTTAAATGTGGTCAACGACATCGTGATGCAACAGCGTTGTGTCAGTGCTGATCTAGCGGGGAAGCTATCTGGCCACCTGAACACCACGCCCGAGTTCTGGCTGAACCTGCAAGCGACTTACGATTTGCGGGAAGCTGGAATCGAACGTGGTAGGGCTTTAAATACTTAAAGCGATTGCAACATCCGCGAAGCACGCTTCCACCAAGGCGCATTGACCGTCCGTTGCACCCGTTCACCCTCCGCAAGCATGTGCGGAACATCCTGCAACCGAATCCACGGCTGGTTATTCCAGTGCAGCAAACTCAGCGACATCTCCGGCCAGTTCAACAGACTCAGAATCGGGCGTTCGCTTGTTGCCGGATGTTGGGCGTCTCTGAGGGCTGGCACTACGTTGTGGGTCAGCCATTCGCGCAGGCCTCGGTATTCGGGGCAGTAGTGGTAGACAAGCAGGGCGTACACGCCGGATTCGCTGATCATCAGGGTGTTTTCGAGGGTGCCGTGGATGACGACTCGCGCGGATTGATGTTGATCGGGATCGAGTTTTCGGACGGCGCGTTCGTCGAGGAAAAGGCGAAGCAGACGGCCCAGGTCTCGGGCGCTGAACCAAGGCTGGTTTTCGATCAAAAGCGCGTGGAGGTGGAGTTTGTGGCGGGTGAAGACGTGAGGGACTAGATAAGCGTTATCGCAACTCATTAATACAGCTCCTTTTGCTAAAGAGGCTGCCGTCAATCGTCGCCAAACAATTGGGTGGCAGCTGTACGCGGGTTGGCGAACCGGAGCAAAAGGAACCCGGCAGACCCGAAGGTCTCCCACGCACAGCCGCCATGACTCGAGAGATGGTCGTCGTACGCCTTAAGCTTCCAGGTCGCCAAACCCAGTGCTGAATATTCAGCTGAGAATGAGCTTAGGAGCCTGGGCTTCACGGCGCTATCGGACGGCGGTGGTGATCTTTGTAGGACGTTGCCGAGATGGTGGCGGGGCGGCAGATCAGGAGATTGCAGCCTTTGGCAGGTCCTACAGGGTTGGTCGGTCCAGTGTGGGAAGGCTGGTAGACCGAGGTGACTCTATTCGCGAGCAGGCTCGCTCCCACAGGGGGCTGCGTTGTCAGCAGGGTTATTCGGCAGGCGGACTCAGCTTCGCTTCCAGCTCCGCAACCTTCGCTTCGAGGCTTTCCAGCCGTGCCCGGGTCCGCGCCAGCACAACCATCTGGCTATCAAACTCTTCCCGGCTCACCAGGTCCAGCTTGCTGAAGCCGCTCTGCAACAACGCCTTGAACTGGCTTTCGATTTCGCTTTTCGGCAATGGGGTTTCGCCGCTGAAGAGGCGGGAGGCGGTGCCGCTCAGGGCGTCGAGGAAATCTTTGGGTGCGAGCATGGGAAATGTCCTGTCAACAATGGCGGGCAGTGTATCACGCAGTGTCTATAGTCAATTCCGTCAGCAGGGATGCACGCTTTTCGCGCATGTGGACAGACGGCTGCGCACTGTTGTTGTGCGTATCCGTGGGGCCGATTGAGGAAAGGGGCTGTTGGCGGCGGTCAAGGGGTTGAATTCAGTGGGTTTTGGCGAGATGGCAAGCTTTCTGCTTAGTCAGTCGTAACCCATGCACTGATGCAGTCGCTGTGACGAATGCAGTGCGCCAAGCGAAACGGGGAGTTGTTTCGTGAGGAGCGGTTAGCTGGCGTCGGACGGGCAGGTAAGGTCGACGATGCGTTACAAAGCCAGGCACTGCGCTTAGACTTGAGTCGGGTTTGTTTTCCTGGGGCAAGTCCACCAATTCGGGAGAGAGTTTTCATGAAGCTAGTCACTGCCATCATCAAGCCGTTCAAACTGGACGACGTGCGCGAGTCGCTGTCCGAGATCGGCGTGCAGGGCATTACCGTTACTGAAGTCAAAGGCTTCGGTCGGCAGAAGGGTCACACCGAGCTGTATCGCGGCGCGGAATACGTGGTCGATTTCCTGCCTAAGGTAAAGATCGATGTCGCCATTGACGACAAGGATCTGGACCGGGTTATCGAGGCGATAACCAAGGCCGCCAACACCGGCAAGATCGGTGACGGCAAGATCTTCGTGGTCAATCTGGAACAGGCGATTCGCATCCGTACCGGCGAAACCGATACCGACGCGATTTAAACGCCGCCACAAACCCAACGCCCCAGGAGAAAACAATATGACTCTGCGTAAATTCGCAGGGCTAGGAGCCCTGTTGTCCCTCGTAATGCCCAGCCTGGCTATGGCGGCAGACGAAGTGGCGGCCCCAGTCCTCAACTCCGGCGATACCGCCTGGATGATGACCTCGACAGCCCTCGTGCTGTTCATGACCATTCCCGGCCTCGCCCTGTTCTACGGCGGCATGGTTCGCTCCAAAAACATTCTTTCCGTGATGATGCAGTGCTTCGCCATTACCGGTCTGATCAGCATTCTGTGGGTCATTTATGGCTACAGCATCGCGTTCGACACCACCGGCATGGAGCAGGGCGTCGTCAACTTCAACTCGTTCTTCGGTGGCATGGGCAAGGCATTCCTCGCCGGTGTCACGCCGTCGAGCCTGACCGGTCCTGCGGCGCTGTTCCCTGAGGCGGTGTTCATCACCTTCCAGATGACCTTCGCCATCATCACCCCTGCGCTGATCGTCGGTGCCTTCGCCGAGCGGATGAAGTTCTCCGCCATGCTGATCTTCATGGGCGTGTGGTTCACCCTGGTTTATGCACCGATTGCGCACATGGTCTGGTCCGGCAACGGCGGCCTGATGTGGGATTGGGGTGTGCTCGACTTCGCGGGCGGCACCGTGGTGCACATCAACGCCGGTGTGGCCGGTCTGGTTGCGTGCATCGTGCTCGGCAAGCGCAAAGGCTTCCCGACCACCCCGATGGCACCGCACAACCTCGGTTACACCCTGATGGGCGCCGCGATGCTGTGGGTCGGCTGGTTCGGTTTCAACGCCGGTTCCGCCGCTGCGGCCAACGGCACGGCCGGTATGGCAATGCTGGTGACCCAGATCGCAACCGCCGCCGCTGCACTGGGCTGGATGTTCGCCGAGTGGATCACTCACGGCAAACCAAGTGCGCTGGGTATCGCTTCGGGTGTTGTGGCCGGTCTGGTCGCCATCACCCCGGCCGCTGGCACCGTGGGCCCGATGGGCGCGCTGGTCATCGGCCTGGCAGCGGGCGTGGTGTGCTTCTTCTGCGCCACCACCCTGAAACGCAAACTCGGTTATGACGATTCCCTGGACGCCTTCGGTGTGCACGGCATCGGCGGTATCCTCGGCGCGATCCTGACCGGTGTGTTCGCCGCACCGTCCCTGGGTGGCTTCGGCACCGTCACCGACATCGCCGCTCAAGTCTGGATTCAGTGCAAAGGCGTGGGCTTCACGGTGATCTACACCGCGATCGTCACCTACATCATTCTCAAGGTACTGGACGCTGTCATGGGTCTGCGTATCACGGAAGAAGAAGAGGCCGTCGGCATCGACCTGGCACTCCACAACGAACGCGGCTACAACTTGTAAGCACGCGCATAAAAAACTTGCCCGGCTTGCCGGGCATTTTTTTGTCTGGCGTTTGTCAGTGAAGAGACTGCTGAAAGGTTTTTTCGTACACGTTTGGTGGCGTTTACGACGGGCGTTTTTCTGCGGCCAATGGCTTACATGATTGAAGGAATATTAGGGCCTTTGTTTTTTCCCAGAGCGCGCTAGAATGCGCCCCGAACGTGCGGAGAACTGTATGTGGCAACAGACTCTGATTACCCTGCGGGCACGGCCCCGGGGCTTTCATCTGGTAACGGACGAGTTACTCGCCGGCCTGCCTGAACTCAAGGCGTGCCGGGTCGGTCTGTTGCATTTGTGGCTGCAGCATACCTCGGCGTCGTTGACCATCAACGAGAACGCCGATCCGGCGGTACGTCGCGACTTCGAACGATTTTTCAATCGTCTGATCCCACAAGGAACAGACGGCTATGAGCATAACGACGAAGGCCTGGACGACCTCCCGGCGCACTTCAAGGCCAGCGTGCTTGGCTGTCAGCTCAGTTTGCCGATTTCGGCAGGCCGACTGGCGCTGGGGACCTGGCAAGGTGTTTATCTGGGCGAGCACCGTGATTTTGGCGGTGCCCGTAAAGTCCTCGCCACCGTGCACGGTGAAGAGGCATGAACCGCTGGTCACCAGTGGTTATTGAATTTTTCCGGCGGCTGTCGACAGACGGTGAAGCTGGGCTATAACTAATCTGCTTTTCGCAAGTCATGAGGTAGAACATGAGCGACGATGATCTGGAAAACGACGACCTCGAAGTAGGCGACGACGACGAAACCGAAGAAGGTCTGGAAGCAGCGGCCGAAGACGTCGCTGAAGACGACGGCGGTGAAACGCCCGTTCCGACCGCCAAAGGCAAAGCCAAGGCTGCGGTGTCGGTTGACGAGCTGCCGAGCGTCGAAGCCAAGAACAAGGAACGCGACGCCTTGGCCAAGGCCATGGAAGAGTTTCTGGCACGGGGCGGCAAGGTGCAGGAAGTGGAGGCCAATGTGGTCGCCGATCCGCCCAAGAAGCCTGACAACAAGTACGGCAGCCGGCCTATCTAAGCGTCTGCTATTGGCTTGCTGAAAAGGCCCGCCGTCGCTGCGGGCTTTTTCATGGGCGGTAAAAAGCTCTGGGCCTGCGGCGATCCCCTGTAGGAGTGAGCCTGCTCGCGATTGCGGTGTGTCAGGCAACATAAATGCTGAATGTCACACCGCAATCGCGAGCAGGCTCACTCCTACAAGGGAATATCGGTGATCTCAGGATTGGTGCTGGGAATTCCACCGAGCCAGCAACGCCGGTAATTCGGTCAAACTGCGAATCTCGGCATCCGGTGCCTTCTCGGCTTCCCAGGCCTTGCGCGCCGGGTTAAACCAGATCGCCCGCAACCCCGCCTGCTGCGCCCCGGCAATGTCATCCCCCGGATGATCGCCGATATGCACCGCCGTCTCCGCCGTCGCACCGCCCCGTTGCAATGCCTCATGAAACAGGCGCGCATCGGGCTTGGCGATGCCGATGTCTTCGGCGCACAACGCAAACTTGAAGTAATCGGCCAGCCCCAGCCGGCGCACATCGGCGTTGCCATTGGTGACCACACCCAGGGCGTAATGCTTGGCCAGGGTTTCCAGCGTCGGCTCGACGTCGGGAAACACTTCGATCTGATGCCGGGCATGCAGGAACACTTCAAAACTCTTGTCGGCCAGGTCCGACGCCTCGCCGTGGTCGTATCCGGCCTCCTCCAGCGCATGGAACAACACCCGGCGCCGCAGCGCACTGATGCGGTGTTTGAGGCTCGGTTCGAGGGTCAGGATCCGTTCCCGAATAGCCCACAAATGCTCCACCGGCACCGCGCCCAGGTTCGGTGCGTGCTCGGTCAGCCATTCACGCAGTATGGCTTCGGCGCTGACGATCACCGGGGCGGTGTCCCACAGGGTGTCGTCGAGGTCGAAGGTGATCAATTGGATGGTCATGAATCATCGCCTTTAATGCGTTTGGCCCGTGGATGGGCGCTGTCGTAGACCGTGGCCAGGTGCTGGAAGTCCAGGTGGGTGTAGATCTGGGTGGTCTTGATGTCCGAGTGGCCGAGCAATTCCTGTACGGCGCGCAGGTCCTGCGAGGATTCCAGCAAATGGCTGGCAAAGGAATGCCGCAACATGTGCGGGTGCAGGTTCTGCCCCAGCTCGCGCTCACCAGCGGCTTTGACCCGCAACTGAATCGCCCGGGGGCCAAGGCGCCGACCTTGCTGGCTGACGAACACCGCATCGTCTGCCGGGTTAGTCATGGCCCGCAACGGCAGCCACAGTTCCAGGGCTTCACGCGCTTTTTTGCCGACCGGCAGCAGGCGAGTCTTGCTGCCTTTGCCGAGCACCTGAACCATGCCGTCGGCCAGATCCAGCTGATCCATATTAAGCCCGGTCAGCTCCGAAAGGCGCAAACCCGAGGAATAGAACAGCTCCAGAATCGCCTGATCCCGACGTGCCAGGAAGTCATCCTCCACTGCGCCTTCAAGCAGTTGCAGCGCGCGGTCGGTATCGAGGGTTTTCGGCAGCCGTCTTTCGCCCTTGGGCGGTGCCAGGCCGTTGGCCGGGTCGTGATCGCAAAGACCTTCGCGGTTCAAATAATGATAGAGCCCACGGACGGCCGACAGCAGTCGCGCCAGGCTGCGCGAAGATTGACCCTGGGAATGCAGGCGCGCGATCAGGCTGCGCAGACGCTGAATGTCCAGCGCGGCCCAGCTGCTGATGTTCTGTTTGACGCACCAGCCCAGCACTTTGTCGAGATCGCGGCGGTAGGCGTGCAGCGTGTGGGGCGACACCTGCCGCTCACTGCGCAGGTGTTCGCAGTAAGCGTCCAGTTGCCGTTCCATGGTCAGCGTACCGAGCGCAGGGAACTGTTGACCCGAGGCAGCACGCGACCCATGACTTCGGCGATGTAGCTCAGGAACAGCGTGCCGACCGAGCTTTTGTAGTGTTGCGGGTCGCGACTGGCGATGGCCAGGACGCCGTGGATGCCTTGATGGCTGATGGCGACAACGGCGGTGGAGCCGATCTGTTTGCGCTGTTCTTCGCCGAACAGGAAGTCCAGTTCGTGATCGCGCAGGCTGCCGCTGACGCTTTTGTCTTCCGAGAGCAAGCCGCCAATGGCCGTTTGCGCGTCGGCATGGGTGACCCAGCGGCCCACCGGCATCGGGTTGTCACCCAGCAGGATCAGGCTGACAAAAGGCACCTGGAAGTCCTGGCGCAGACTGTCTTCGACGCTGATCACCACGTCTTCCAGGCTGCTGGCATCCATCAGCGCCAGAATCAGGCGGCGGGTCTTGTCGAAGAGGCGGTCGTTGTCGCGGGCCACGTCCATCAAATGCGAGAGGCGATGACGCAACTCAATGTTGCGGTCGCGCAGGATCTTCATCTGGCGTTCGACCAGCGAGACGGTATCGCCGCGCTGGTGCGGAATGCGCAAGGCCGGGAGCAGTTCTTCGTGCTCGACGAAGAAATCCGGATGAGCCTCCAGGTACGCGGCAATCGCCGCCGCCTCAAGGCTTTCGGAAGGGGATTCGTCGGGCTGTGGGGCGGGAACCTGGGGCTTATCTTTCATGGATTCGACTCTCTCAAAGACGCACTTGTCCTTCATAAACGCGGACTGCCGGGCCGGTCATCATGACCGGATGGCCAGGGCCTGCCCATTCAATGGACAGACGCCCGCCGGGCAGGTCGATCAATAGCGGCGAATCCATCCACCCCTGGCTGATCGCGGCCACTGCGGCAGCGCATGCGCCGGTGCCGCAGGCCTGGGTTTCCCCGGCGCCACGTTCCCAGACGCGCAACTGCGCACGGTTCCGGTCGATGACCTGGAGAAAACCGACGTTGACCCGCGCCGGGAAGCGCGGGTGGTGTTCGATTTTCGGTCCCAGTTCATGCACCGGTGCGTTGTTGATGTCGCTGACCCGCAACACGGCATGGGGGTTTCCCATGGACACGGCGGCCAGTTCGACGGTCGTACCCTCGACATCGAGCTTATAACTCAAGGCCTGTTCTGGCGCGTCGAATGGAATCTCGGTCGGCACCAGGCGCGGTGCGCCCATGTTGACACCAATCTGGCCGTCGCTGCGGATATCCAGTTCGATGATGCCGCTTTTGGTCTCGACGCGAATCTGCCGCTTGGCGGTCAGGCGTTTGTCGAGCACGAAGCGGGCGAAACAGCGCGCACCGTTGCCGCACTGTTCCACTTCGGAACCATCGGAGTTGAAGATCCGGTAGCGGAAGTCCACGTCCGGGTTGCTCGGCGCTTCGACGATCAGCAACTGGTCGAAACCGATGCCGGTGTGCCGATCGCCCCATTGCTTGGCGTGCTTGGGCAGGATGTGCGCGTGCTGGCTGACCAGGTCGAGGACCATGAAGTCGTTGCCCAGGCCGTGCATCTTGGTAAAACGCAGCAGCATGGGATTACTCCGGCAGCAGGCTTTCGCCAGCAAACAACTCGGCTACCGTCTCACGGCGACGCACTTCAAATGCCTGATCACCGTCCACCAACACTTCGGCGGCGCGGCCGCGGGTGTTGTAGTTGGAACTCATGACAAACCCATAGGCGCCGGCCGAATGCACGGCCAACAGATCGCCTTCTTCCAGGGCCAGTTCACGATCCTTGGCCAGGAAGTCGCCGGTCTCGCAGATCGGGCCGACGATGTCGTAGGCGCGCGCCGCTGCAGTGCGCGGGCGCACGGCGGTGACATCCATCCAGGCCTGGTACAGCGCCGGACGGATCAGGTCGTTCATGGCCGCGTCGACGATGGCGAAGTCTTTGTGTTCGGTGTGCTTGAGGTACTCGACCTGGGTCAGTAGCACGCCGGCGTTGGCGACGATGAAACGGCCCGGCTCGAACACCAGCGCCAGGTCGCGACCGTCGAGACGCTCGCGCACGGCTTTGATGTAGTCGGCAGCCAATGGCGGCTCTTCATCGCGATAACGCACGCCCAAACCGCCACCGAGATCGATGTGGCGCAGGTAGATGCCGCAATCGCCGAGGCGGTCGACCAGGCCCAGCAGGCGGTCGAGGGCGTCGATGAACGGCGGCAGGGTGGTCAGTTGCGAACCGATGTGGCAATCGACGCCGACCACTTCCAGGTTGGGCAACTGGGCGGCGCGGATGTACACGTCTTCGGCGTCGGCGATGGCGATGCCGAACTTGTTCTCTTTGAGACCGGTGGAAATGTACGGGTGCGTGCCGGCATCGACGTCCGGGTTCACACGTAGCGAGATCGGTGCGCGAACACCCAGCTCGGCGGCGACCACTTGCAGACGCTCCAGCTCATCGGTGGATTCGACGTTGAAGCAATGGACGCCAACTTCCAGGGCGCGACGCATGTCGTCACGGGTCTTGCCGACACCGGAGAAAACGATCTTGTCGGCGCTGCCGCCGGCGGCCAGTACGCGTTCCAGCTCGCCACGGGAGACGATGTCAAAACCGGCGCCAAGACGGGCCAGGACATTCAGTACACCCAGGTTGGAGTTGGCCTTGACCGCAAAGCAGACCAGGTGCGGCATGCCGACCAGCGCATCGGCGTATGCCAGGTACTGGGCTTCGATGTGCGCGCGGGAGTAGACGTAGGTCGGTGTGCCGAAACGTTCGGCGATGGCCGACAGGGCCACACCTTCGGCAAACAGCTCCCCGCCACGGTAATTAAAAGCGTCCATGGCGTTCCCTTATTGGTAGACGTCGTGCTTGTGTGCTTTGGACGGCTGCTTTTGCGAGGACTGAGCCTGCTCGGCGGGATCCTGGGAATCGTCGGGCAGATACAGCGGGCCTTTTTGACCACAGGCCGACACAAGGCAGGCAACCGCGACGAGCGCAGCAAGGGAAGAGATCAGGCGCTTCATGGCGAAATCCTTGAAAATGCATTAATTGCGCCGGAGTATACCGGCCACCCGTCAGCTTGCCTATGCGACGGGGCTCCCGTCCGGCGGGGCTTGGCACGATGCTGGTCAGCCGGGCGCAATCCCTGTGGGAGCGAGCCTGCTCGCGAAGGCGTAGTGTCAGTCAACATTGATGTTGAATATGATGGGCCCTTCTCGAGCAGGCTCGCTCCCACAGGTTTCGTGATCACCGTGGGTCGTTATCCTTTGCAATCACCGGGGCTCGCCCGTATCTTGCGGCGCTTGAGCGTGAACAGACACTTTTTGAGGTTGCCGTAATGAGTTTGACCGAAGCCCGTTTCCATGACCTGGTCGATGCCACCCAGCAGACGCTGGAGGATATTTTTGACGATAGTGGCCTGGATATCGATCTGGAGAGCTCGGCCGGTGTGCTCACCGTCAAGTTCGAAAACGGCAGCCAGTTGATCTTCAGCCGCCAGGAACCCCTGCGTCAGCTGTGGCTTGCGGCCGTGTCCGGTGGTTTCCACTTTGATTACGACGAAGAGAGCGAGCGCTGGATGTGCGACAAGAGTGAAGAACAGTTGGGCGAGATGCTTGAGCGCATCGTCAAGCAGCAAGCTGACGCCGAGCTCGATTTCGAAGGCCTGTGAGACCGTGACCCAGCCTGCGCCCGTTCGTCCGCCCAAACCGCTCTACAGCAATGTCAGCCCGGCCGTGCCTTCGCCGTGCAGCGGTGTGTGTCGGTTGGACGAACAGAAGGTCTGCCTTGGCTGTTTTCGCCATGTCGAAGACATCCGCGAATGGCGCTCGGCGGATGATGATCGTCGGCGTGTGATCTGCGCCCAGGCAGTCCAGCGCAAAGTCTTGGCATAAGAGCTTTTGTGGCGAGGGAGCTTGCTCCCGCTGGGCTGCGAAGCGGCCCCAAAAAGCTTACGACTGCTGCGCAGCCGAACGGGAGCAAGCTCCCTTGCCACAGGCAAGCCTCTCTCAAAAATATCAGCGCAGGTGCGTGGTCGCCGCTCACTTGTATATTTATTGAGCTGTGATAGTGTCCAGAAACGCCTCAACCCATCGAGGCTCGTGAAAACCCCGCCTTTTTCTGGCGGGGTTTTGCTTTTTTTGTGCAGAAGAAAGGAGTCTGCCTCAATCATGACCACACCTTCCATCACCCTTACTCGTCTGGACGTGCAACGTCTGGAGCGCCTGATCGACAGCCTGGATGACACGCTGCCGGGCGTCATTGCGCTGCAAACCGAACTGGATCGCGCCGATACCGTGGTCGGTCACGAAGAAGTGCCCGCCGATGTCGTCACCATGAATTCCCGTGTGCATTGCCGCGAAGAAGGCAGTGGCAAGGACTATCACCTGACCCTGGTTTATCCCAAGGACGCCAACGCCGACGAAGGCAAGATTTCCATTCTGGCGCCGGTCGGCAGCGCGCTGCTCGGCCTTAAAGTTGGCCAGCACATCGACTGGCCAGCACCAGGCGGCAAAACCCTCAAACTGACCCTGCTGGAAGTTGAATCCCAGCCGGCCGGGGGCGGTCATTTTCCGGAGTAAACCGCTTAGACCTGCTCGAGCGCCTCATTCAACGCGCGCTCCAGGTCGGCCTTGTAGCGCAAGTACAAATTGCTTGAACCCTGACCATCACCGAGCAGGCCCGACAAGTCCAGGTCGGTGATGTAGCAGCGATAGCGCTCGGTTTCCCGGCGCTGCTCGACGATTTCCTGGGCGACCACGCTGAACAATAGGTCGCCATACTCCAGCTCTGAAAACTCCCGCTGATTGCAATACAACGTGACCTGCACCTGTCCCGGCGCGGCTTTGCCGATGATCGCCTGCACGTCGTAGAACGGTTTATTGATCGGGGTTTGCGGCGCCGGCCGGGTTTCGACGCGACGCGCCCGGCCAGGACCTGACGGCAATAGCTGGTAATACAACGTGTCGAGGTTCAGGGGCTGGGCGGCGTTCATCGGCAGCAATGCGTCGCGTCGGTACTGGATTGATTGCAGGAACCGTTGCAGTGGCACCAGCAGGCTTTGTTCGTCGTGATAGGGCAAGCGCTGCTGCCACAGGGCATTGAATTCATCCAGTACGTACAGCTCCGCCTGCTGTTCGGTGATTCGGTAGAACACTTGAATGCATTCGGGCTGGCCCATGGGCAGGATCAGCGCCAGGTCGTGGTCTTCCAGTGCCATCGGGTCCAGGTGCAGCGGGCTGTAGCTCGCCAGTTCTTCGCCCAGGTAATCGAACAGCGCCGGCAGCGTGGCAAGGGCGACGTGATTGACCTGGCCGGGCACCAACTCCAGCACGTGGTAATGCTGCTGGACCTGTAGCAGGTAGCGATGATTGAGCTGGCTCAGCAGCAGGTTCTGCGCCGTATCGAGGACCTCTTCGACCCGCCGTGCAATGAATTGCGCCCGGTTGTGGCAGAAACAACGCACCCTCAAACGGGGTTGTTGTGGACCGTTCGGCAAGTTGTTGAGGTAATCGCGCAGGCAGTCGAGCAGGGCGTGGGGGCCGTCGTAGCGGTTGACCAACACTTCGTTCCAGCTGTTGAGCGTGACCTGGTCCAGGGTCAGCACCAGGTTTTCCCGGACACCGGCGTAGCTCAGGGAGTCGGTGCGCTCGGTGGTCATCAGGATATTCAGGTCGCGGTGATGCTTGAGCGGGTCAACGCCGACGTTTACCAGGATCAGCACTTCACTCGGCACACTGGCGCGCAGCAAGGGCTCTTCGGCAACCGTCGCCAACGGCAGGGCGATGCTTTGTTGCAGGCTGCCGAGCAGGTTGAACAGTTCGAACTCGCTCAAATCGCTGGTGCCTGGGTGCAAGGCGAGGCGGGTGCTGCTGTCGATCACACCGTTGCGGTGGCACCAGGTCAGCAGCTCCAGCAATTGGCGGCTGCGCTTGATCGGCGCGAAATGTTCCCACTCGTGGGCTGCCAGGCTGCCGTTGTACAAGCCCCACTGGGTTTGCCCGGGTTCTTTCTTGTTGGGCGCCTGCACCAGGGTCAGGGTGTCTTCGGCCAGGTCCGGGGCGATGCCGGGGTTGATGAACTCGACTTTGCCCGCTTTGCGCTCAAAGGCTGCATACAGCCGCCGACCCAGCACGTTGAGGTCGCGTTTGTTGATCAGGCTGGCGGTTTGCTCGTTGCGGGCGAACTGGGTCAGGAAGCGGTAGCTGTAGTTCAGTTCATTGACCAGGGCTCGGCGTTCGGTGCTGACCTGGCGGACTTTCCATTGGCTGCGGCTGTCGAGCAGCGCCAGCTGCCGCTGATCCCAGTGCCATTCGTGAGCCAGGCGCTCAAGCAGCGAACGTTGCCAGCTCTGGGTGCGACTGCTGCCGGTGAGCTTGCGGTTGACCTTCAGGTACAACGCGCGGCGTACCAGCTCCAGGCGCTCCGGCTCGCCCCGCGCGGTGAGGTATTCCTCAATGCGTCGGTAGACCACGATGTAGGGGTCGAGCTCGTCGAGGTCCAGTTGATTGGCGAATACCGCCTGCTTGAAGCGCAGGCTCAAGCAATGGACCTTGGGGTGTTCGCTGGCATACACCTCGATCAGCAGAAGTTTGAGCACGGATTTGTAGGGCGACTCGATGCCCTTGAACAACTGCCAGAGCCCGGCGCCGATGAATTCCCCCGGCGGGATATAGGCCAGATGCCCCAAATCCAGCGACTCGTCCGCACGGATGAAGCGCTTGGACAGCAGCGTGTGGGTGTAACGGTCGTAGGCGGCTTCTTCGTAGACTGGCACCAGCCACCAGATTGGCGTGCGGCCGGCCAGCCAGATTGCGGTGCGGTAGAACTCATCCAGCAGCAGGTAGTGCTGGGTCGTGCCGCAGTCTTCCGAACTCAATTGCGTATCGCGCTCGCCGAGCACGAAGCGGGCCGGGTCGATCAGGAAGAAATGCGCCTCGGCGCCCTGGCTGGCGGCCCAGGCCTCAAGCAACTGGCACTTTTTGCGCAGCTCGGCGAGTTCGTTCTCGTTCAAGTCCGGGCTGTGACAGACCCACACGTCCATGTCGCTTTGATCGGCCTGGGCCAGGGTGCCCAGACTGCCCATCAGGAATAGTCCGTGGATCGGACGCGGTGGATTGCTGCCGTGGCGTGGCTTATAGGAAAACGATCGGGTCAGGCGCTGGGCTTCGGCGAGGGCGTTGGCGTCAGGCTCGAAATTCGACAGCCCGGCCGGCGTGCTGCCCGACACATAACCTGGCAACAGTGGGTGATTCACGTGGAAAAACAGCGGCAGCAGCGTCAGCACCGTTTGTTGGCGGGGCGACAACCCTTCCATGGCACGGGCCATGCGGCCTTCGTTGAGCTTCAGAAAGCGAGCGCGCAGCTGGCTGAGAACCTTGCGGTCGATTCCCTCGTCCAGATCGGGGCGGATTTCATGGGTGCGGGTCATGTCAGCTCAAACCGGCTCGCGAAGCTCGGACGTGGGGTCTGCGGATGGGGGCAGTTTAGCGCCTCGGACGCGGGACTTTTAAGCTGAATTTGTATTTTTGACGCCAGATTTCTACCGCGAGGCGACGGCAAGTCACAAAGTGTGCCCGCGGAAATCCCGTAGCAGGGGTTTCCGTGGGCGCTACGGTAATGCTCAGGCTGTTTCCTGGACGTTGAGAATGGTCAGAACGGTTTGCACATTTTGCGCGGCGTCACGACCCAGACTGGTCAGATAACCACCATCTGGCTGGGTGATCAGTTCTTTGTCGAACAGTCTTTGGGCGGCAGCAATGGCTTTCGGGGCAGCGGTCTGATGAATTTTCAAACCTTCCTGGGAACTGTCCAGGTTGAAGAGTGCGAGGATTTCCAGTTCGGCAACCAACTCAGGGGTAAGCGACATAAGGACTCCAGACTTTCTAGGAATTGGACGACAGCGCCCCTAAGGTGAGCCCACTCGTGCGGCATGTCCAGTGCTCGCGACAGGGTTTTTTCGCCTCGGGATGCATTCCCCGCAGGGTGGTGCGCCAGCGGGGTGCGTAGGAGCGAGGCTTGCCCGCGAAGAACGATGACACGGTTTGTCTGGAAAAACTTCAGCGCACCCTTCGCGGGCGAGCCTCGCTCCTACGGAATCGGGGTTACTTCTTTTCCGGCGGCAACTCTGGCAGTGCACGCAGGGCGGTTTCATACCATTCGGTGTTGAACGCGCGGTCTTCTTCGAGGATTGCGTCGATTTCTACTGCCAGCACATGGGCCATCAGGTTGAGGATTTCCTCGCGCTCGTAACCCACCAGGGTCAGCTTGTTGAACGTGGCCTTGGCCGCAGGCGGGTTGTCGCTTTCGATCTGGTTTTCGATGGCTTCGATCAGGGTGGTTTCGGTGAATTCTTCTTCGTCGCTATCGATATCAGTTGGCTCGCTCATGGCAGGCTCCTCAAGTTTAAGGCGGCCAGTTTACCTGCATTCAGCGCTGTGATGCTGCTGGCAGGAATCGCTTCGGCGTTCTATAAACAGGCACTGCCAACCCCCGCACGGCCTGGAGGCTTTGTGATGCTCAAGCTTTATGGATTTTCCGTCAGTAACTACTACAACATGGTCAAGCTGGCGCTGCTGGAGAAGGGCGTGCCGTTTGAAGAAGTACCGTTTTATGCCGGCACAAGCCCGGACTCGCTGGCCATCAGTCCGCGCGGCAAGGTGCCGGTTTTGCGCACCGAGCAGGGTTTCATCAATGAAACCGCGGTAATCCTCGAGTTCATCGAGCAAAGTCAGAACGGTATATCGCTCCTGCCGAGCGACCCGTTCGAGCGGGCGCAAGTGCTGGCAGTGGCCAAGGAAATCGAGTTGTACATCGAGTTGCCGGCTCGCGCCTGTTATCCCCAGGCATTTTTCGGCATGCAGGTGCCGGACGCGATCAGGGACAAGACCAAGACCGAGCTGCTGGCAGGCTTTGCCGCGTTGGGCAGGCACGGCAAGTTCGCCCCTTATGTGGCAGGGGACAGTCTGAGCATTGCGGATTTGTACTTCCTGTACAGCGTTCCACTGGCCTGTGCGGTGGCGCATAAGCTGTTCGATATCGATCTGCTGGCCGAGATGCCGGCGGCCAGGGCGCTGTTGGAGCGACTGGAGCAGAACCCGAACGTGCAGCGGATTGCGGCGGACAAGGAAGCGGCGATGCCGGCGTTTATGGCGATGGTCGCTTCCAAGAAGTAGGGTTTTGTAGCGTTCTTGAGTCAGTCTTCGCGGGCAAGCCTCGCTCCTACGGGATCTGTGTCGCCCCGCAATTTCGCGAACGACACAGATCCCGTAGGAGCGAGGCTTGCCCGCGAAGCTTTTAGCGGCTGGCGAGCAATGCCTGACCGCGCGCCACGGCCTTCTTCACCTGCGCCGGCGCAGTCCCGCCGATATGGTCGCGGGCGTTCACCGAGCCTTCCAGGGTCAGCACGGCGAATACGTCCTGATCGATCTGGTCGCTGAACTTGCGCAGCTCCTCCAGGCTCATTTCCGCGAGGTCCTTGCCGCTTTCCACGCCGTACTTCACGGCATGGCCAACGATTTCGTGGCAATCACGGAACGGCAGGCCGCGGCGTACCAGGTAGTCAGCCAGGTCAGTCGCGGTGGAGAAACCACGCAGCGCCGCTTCGCGCATCATCGCGTGCTTGGGCTTGATCGCCGGGATCATGTCGGCAAAAGCTCGCAGCGAATCGCGCAGCGTATCGGCCGCGTCGAACAGCGGTTCCTTGTCTTCCTGATTGTCTTTGTTGTAGGCCAGTGGCTGGCCCTTCATCAAGGTCAGCAGGCCCATCAGCGCGCCGAAGACACGGCCGGTCTTGCCACGCACCAGCTCTGGAACGTCCGGGTTTTTCTTTTGCGGCATGATCGAGCTGCCGGTGCAGAAACGGTCCGGCAGATCGATGAATTGGAACTGGGCGCTGGTCCACAGCACCAGCTCTTCGGAGAACCGCGACAAGTGCATCATCGCGATGCTCGCGGCCGAGCAGAACTCGATGGCGAAGTCGCGATCAGACACGTTGTCCAGCGAGTTGCCGCCCACGGCATCGAAGCCCAGCAACTGAGCCGTGAACTCGCGGTCGATCGGGTAAGTGGTGCCGGCCAGCGCGGCGCTGCCCAGCGGCATGCGGTTGGTGCGCTTGCGGCAGTCGACCAGGCGCTCATAGTCGCGGCTGAGCATTTCGAACCAGGCCAGCATGTGGTGCCCGAAAGTCACCGGCTGCGCGGTTTGCAGGTGGGTGAAGCCCGGCATGATGCTGCCGGCTTCGCGCTCGGCCTGCTCCAGCAAGCCTTTTTGCAGGCGGGTGATTTCGCTGAGGATCAGGTCGATCTCGTCGCGCAGCCACAGGCGAATGTCGGTGGCGACCTGGTCGTTGCGGCTGCGCCCGGTGTGCAGTTTTTTACCCGTGACGCCGATGCGGTCGGTCAGGCGCGCCTCGATGTTCATGTGCACGTCTTCGAGGTCGATGCGCCAGTCGAACTGACCGGCCTCGATTTCACCCTGGATGGTCTTCAGGCCATCGGTGATGCTGTCGCGCTCGGCGTCTGTCAGCACGCCGACCTTGGCCAGCATGGTGGCGTGGGCGATCGAGCCCATGATGTCGTGGCGATACAGGCGCTGGTCGAAAGTGACGGAGGCGGTGAAGCGGGCGACGAAGGCGTCGACGGGTTCACTGAAGCGGCCGCCCCAGGACTGATTGGTCTTGTCAGTGCTCATGAATTCGCTCGTGTCGGCTGAAGAAAAAATGACGGTGGAAGCTGCCGCGGATAATAACAGGGTTGCCAATCCTGTCGCTGACGCTGGTCGACAGGTTTTTTTCACAAGGCGGGGTCCATACTCGGGACATGCCTTGTGGGAAATTGCGCAACGATATTTTCCGATTGAGCAATATCGTCCCTGCAACCGTCTACAGTTGGACAATAGGAACAGCGCACTTCTCGGCGCTGCGGCTGACTATAAGAAGAGGGGGTGTTCATATTGTGTATCGGCAAACCCTACGGCGATACCTCGCTTATGCGGGCCAGAGCCTCCAATCAATTGGCAGATAAAAATTTAGCCGCCGGTCTCGCGGCACTTTTTGGCCCTCGCGCTAGTCTTAGCGTGGATCGCGGTGACGGACGTCACTTCACCTGTCTACGCTATCCTTGTGCGAGACTCACGCAGGAATCCAGCGCAATATGAATGTCCTGATCGTTGATGACGAACCCCTAGCCCGCGAGCGCCTGAGCCGAATGGTTGGCGAACTCGAGGGATACACTGTCCTGGAGCCCAGCGCCACGAACGGCGAAGAGGCGTTAGCGCTGATCGACAGTCACAAGCCGGATATCGTGTTGCTCGATATCGGCATGCCAGGCCTTGATGGCCTGCAAGTGGCTGCCCGGTTGTGCGAACGCGAAACCCCGCCCGCCGTGGTGTTTTGCACCGGGCCCGATGAATTTGCCGTGGAAGCCCTGCAGGCCAGCGCCGTGGGCTATCTGGTGAAGCCTGTGCGAACCGAACATTTACATGATGCATTGAAAAAAGCCGAGCGGCCCAATCGCGTCCAGCTCGCCGCCCTGACCCGTCCAGCCGCCGAAAGCGGCAGCGGCCCCCGCAGCCACATCAGTGCCCGAACACGTAAAGGCATTGAGCTGATCCCGTTGGGTCAGGTGGTCTACTTCATTGCCGACCACAAATACGTGACCTTGCGCCATGAAGGCGGCGAAGTGCTGCTGGATGAACCGCTCAAGGCCCTGGAAGATGAATTCGGCGACCGTTTCGTGCGCATTCACCGCAACGCTCTGGTCGCCCGCGAACGCATCGAACGCTTGCAGCGCACGCCGCTGGGGCATTTTCAGCTGTTCCTCAAAGGCCTCAATGGCGATGCCCTGATCGTCAGCCGTCGCCACGTGGCCGGCGTGCGAAAAATGATGCAACAGCTTTGATTCGTTGATCAGAAGCGAACTTCACACCCGTTTGTTGGACGTCCGGGGCCAGGGAGGCCACGTAGTTTCTGATACAAGTCAAAGTGGATTTGGCTGAGCTGTTATTATCCGCCGTATCTATTCAGTACGGATTGATCCATGTCCTCTCGCGAAATCCGCATCGCCACCCGCAAAAGTGCTCTTGCCCTGTGGCAAGCCGAATACGTCAAGACACGTCTGGAACAGGCTCATCCGGGCTTGCTTGTGACGCTGGTGCCCATGGTCAGTCGTGGCGACAAGCTGCTCGACTCGCCCCTGTCGAAAATCGGTGGCAAGGGCCTGTTCGTCAAGGAACTCGAAACCGCGTTGTTGGAAAACGAAGCCGACATCGCCGTGCACTCGATGAAAGACGTGCCGATGGATTTCCCCGAAGGCCTCGGTCTGTTCTGCATCTGCGAGCGTGAAGACCCGCGCGATGCGTTCGTTTCCAATACCTACGCCAGCCTGGATGAGTTGCCGCAAGGCAGCATCGTCGGCACCTCCAGCCTGCGCCGTCAGGCTCAGCTGCTGACTCGCCGCCCGGACCTTGAAATCCGCTTCCTGCGGGGCAACGTCAACACGCGCCTGGCCAAGCTTGATGCCGGCGAATACGACGCCATCATCCTCGCGGCTGCCGGCCTGATTCGTCTCGGCTTCGAAGATCGCATCACCTCGGCAATCAGTGTCGACGACAGCTTGCCGGCCGGTGGCCAAGGCGCGGTCGGCATCGAATGCCGTAGCGCCGACAGCGTAATTCACGCCCTGCTGGCGCCGTTGCATCACCAGGACACCGCCACCCGCGTGACCGCGGAACGTTCCCTCAACAAACATCTGAATGGTGGCTGCCAAGTGCCAATCGCCTGCTACGCCGTGCTTGAAGGCGAGCAGATCTGGTTGCGCGGTCTGGTGGGCGATCCGAGCGGCGGCCTGCTGCTCAACGCCGAGGCTCGTGCGCCAAGGGCCGATGCAGAAGCCTTGGGTGTGCAAGTCGCTGAAGACTTGCTGAGCCAGGGCGCCGCCGACATTCTGAAAGCGGTCTATGGCGAGGCAGGTCACGAGTGACGGGCTGGCGCCTGCTGCTGACGCGCCCCGCAGATGAGTCGGCGGCGCTGGCCAGCGTTTTGTCGCAAGCGGGGATTTTCAGCAGCAGTTTGCCGCTTCTGGAGATTGAGCCGATTGCTGTCTCTGACACAATGCGCGAGGTGATTCAGGGACTGGATCGTTACTGTGCGGTGATCGTGGTCAGTAAACCGGCCGCGAGAATGGGCGTTGACCTGCTCAATCAGTATTGGCCACAGCCACCGTCCCCACGCTGGTTCAGCGTGGGCGCGGCGACGGCGCAGATCCTGACGGATAACGGGCTGGACGTGAGTTTCCCCGCCGAGGGCGATGACAGCGAAGCCTTGCTTGAGTTGCCCTCGTTGCGCGAGGCGATTGCCCGACCCTATCCGCGGGTGCTGATCTTGCGCGGGGAGGGCGGGCGCGAGTTGCTGGCTGAGCGTTTGCGCGAGCTTGGTGCTAGTGTCGAGTATCTGGAGTTATACCGTCGTGGACTGCCTCACTACCCGTCGACGGTGCTGCCTGACCGGATCGAAGCGGAACGCTTGAACGGGCTGGTGGTCAGCAGTGGACAGGGTTTTGAGCACCTGCGCCAATTGGCAGGCAATGCCTGGACTGAAATGGCGCAGTTGCCGTTGTTTGTTCCAAGCCCCAGGGTCGCCGAGCTGGCACGTGCCGCCGGGGCCCAAACAGTTGTGGATTGTCGTGGCGCCAGTGCCACGGCTTTGCTGACGGCGTTACGGGAGCATCCCGAACCCGTTCTCTAATGCAAAGGATGGATACGTGAGCGAAACAGCCTTGCCTAAAGATGACGTGCTGCCGGTGCTTGAAGCGCCGGTTGAAACTCCACCACCTGCCACAGTGCAGCGCCGGGGCAATGGGCTGGCAATCGTCGCGCTGCTGTTGGGCGCCGCCGGTGTTGCCGTGGGCGGTTGGGGTGTCTGGCAGGTGCGTCACCTGCAAGCCAACACTCAGCAGCAGTTGAGCCAGGTCCAGGCGTTGAGCGATCAGGCGCAGAGCCTGAAACTCAATGAACAGCGCTTGAGCGCGCGCCTTGAACAAATGCCTGCAGCCGAAGAACTGGACGCTCGCAGCCGTTTGGTGGCGCAGTTGCAAGGCGATCAGCAACGCTTGAATCAGCGTCTGGAGACGGTCCTCGGTGCGAGTCGCAAGGATTGGCGTCTGGCCGAAGCCGAGCACTTGTTGCGTCTGGCCAGCCTGCGCCTTTCTGCGCTGCAGGACATCAGCAGCGCCCAGGCCCTGGTGCAGGGTGCCGATGAAATTCTGCGTGAACAGAACGATCCCGGTGCCTTCGCAGCTCGCGAGCAAGTGGCCAAAACCCTGGTGGCGCTGCGCAGCACAGAACAGCCGGATCGCACCGGGTTGTTCCTGCGATTGGGCGCACTGCGCGATCAGGTCATCAACCTCACCGAGCTGGCCCCCGAGTACAAGGATCGTGGCGAATCGCTGTTGGGCCTGACGGCCGATGGCGACGGAGCCAGTCGTTGGGCGCAGTGGTGGGATCAGATTTCGCGCTACATCCGCATCGACTTCAATGCTGACAAAAATGTTCGCCCATTGCTGGCAGGGCAGAGCCTGAGTCAGGTGCGTCTGGCGCTGAGCCTGGCGCTGGAGCAGGCGCAATGGGCCGCGCTCAATGGCCAGGCAGCGGTCTACACCCAGGCGCTGGCTGAGGCGCGTGACGTATTGACGGGCAACTTCAACCCGGACAACCCTCAAAGCAAAGTCATGCTTGAGCAGGTGGGCGAGTTGAGCAAGCAGCCGGTCACTGTGGTCACGCCGGACCTGACCGGGACATTGAGTGCGGTTCAGGGGTATCTGGAGCGGCGTAACGTCAACGCCGAAGATTCGATCAAACCGATGGCAAAACCGGCCGCGAACACTGCGCAGGAGGCCACGCCATGAAACGCCTCTATGTGATCGTGTTTCTGGTCATCGCCGCAGCCGCTGCACTGGGCCTGGCGATCGCCGAGCATTCCGGTTACGTGCTGATTGCCTACAAGACCTTCCGTTATGAAGCGAGTCTGTGGGCCACCCTGGCGTTGGTCGCGGTGCTCTGGCTGGTGTTCTGGGGCATCAAGGCGTTGGTTGAGCTGGTGATGACGTCCAGCGGCGTGGTCAATCCGTGGTCGCGGCGCAATCGCAGCCGTCGGGTGCAAGTGGCGATCGAACACGGTCAGCTGGACCTGGCGGAAGGTCGCTGGGCCAGTGCGCAGCGTCATTTGCATCGCGCCGCCGAAGCCGAGCGCCAGCCGCTGCTCTACTACCTTGGCGCCGCACGCGCCGCCAATGAACAAGGTCACTACGAGGAATGCGACAACTTGCTGGAGCGCGCCCTCGTACGCCAGCCCCAGGCGGAGTTGGCGATTGCCTTGAGTCACGCCCAGTTGCAGAACGACCGTGGCGACACCGAAGGCGCCCTGGTGACCCTGCAAGCCATGCACGAGCGTCATCCTCATAACGTCCAGACCTTGCGCCAGTTGCAGCGTCTGCATCAGCAGCGCGGCGACTGGTCGGCGGTGATTCGCCTGCTGCCGGAGCTGCGCAAGGATAAAGTCTTGCCTCCCGCCGAGCTGGCCGATCTGGAGCGACGGGCGTGGGGTGAAAACCTTTCCCTGGCGGCGCATCAGGAAGCGGACGGCACGGTGGGTTTGCAATCGCTCAATCGCGCCTGGCAGCAACTCACCTCGGCTCAGCGCCAGGAGCCTCAGTTGGTGCTGGCCTATGCCGAGCAACTGCGGCAACTGGGAGCACAGGTCGAAGCGGAGGAGGTTCTGCGCACAGCGCTGAAGCGCAAGTACGACAGTCATCTGGCGCGTCTCTACGGTCTGGTGCGTGGTAGCGATCCGGCTCGTCAACTGCAAACGGCCGAGGGTTGGCTCAAGGATCATCCGGCCGACCCAAGCCTTCTGCTGACACTCGGCCGCCTGTGCCTGCAAAGCAGTCTGTGGGGCAAGGCGCGGGACTATCTGGAAAGCAGTTTGCGGGTCCAGCGCAACCCGGAAGCCTGTGCGGAACTGGCGCGGTTGCTCGCTCAGCTCGGCGACACAGAGCGCAGCAATCAGCTGTTTCAGGAAGGTCTGGGCCTGCTGGATGAGCGCCTGCTGGCGGCACCACTCCCAGCGCCCGTTTACGCCTGACGTATTCCTTCTGTAGCAGCTGGCGCAGCCTGCGTCCGGCTGCGAAGCTGTTGTAAAGCGAGCACCACGGTTTCATCAGGCCAATCGCGTTTAAATGTATGACGACTGCTCAGCAGCCGGATGCAGGCTGCGCCAGGGGCGGGAGTCGTTCCTGGGCGCGATCCGGCCGCTCGAATTTCGCTGAATGTTTAGCTTTGTAATCCCTGATCGGCTTTGTCCTACACGGGACTTCATCAAGTCCTCCCGACGCTGTCGGGAATTCCCTACACTTCTGGTGAAGTGTCCGTGCCGGCCTGCCTTGAAAGGCTGGCGCGCTTTCCTCTACCGTAACCGCCTGTCTCTACTGTTACGGATAAGCCATGTTTTTGGCCTGCTCACGCTCCTTGTTTTTCATGGCTTTTATTGCAGGTGCCTTGGCCTTGGGCGTTTCCTATTACCTGGAATACGCAATCGGCCTCAAGCCTTGCGGGTTATGCCTTTTGCAGCGAGTCTGCCTGGCGTTGTTCACCGGTGTCTGCCTGACAGCTTCGGTGCATGGCCCCGGCCGCTTCGGGACTTTTCTTTATTGGCTGCTCGGTTTGTCATGCAGTCTCGCCGGTATGGTCGCGGCGTGGCGGCAAGTCTTGTTGCAAAGCGATCCGGCGCATCAGCTATCGACCTGCTCTACCAATCCGCAGGCCTTATACGAGAACGTGCCCTGGCTGTGCAAAGTGACGCGGATGTTCAAAGGGGACGAAGATTGCGCAGAAATCTCCTGGACGCTGTTCGACCTGAGCATCCCGGAGTGGAGTCTGCTGCTCTTCATGGCGGTGACAATTCTGAGTGTTTATCTGCTGCTGCGCGTTGTCTGGCTTGCCTGCAAGCGACCGCTCAGCGGCGTGTCGTCGCACCGGGGGCTGGCGGGTGATTAAACACTTGTATGAACTTTATCTCCTGCGTACCTTGAAGCCATTGTCGCGCGGGCATAATCTGGCCCGCACGTGTCATTGGAATTATGTTGCTCGATGGCGCTCTGCCTGGCCGATTCTTGATTATCAAGACTGCGACAGGTGTAGGGCAGCATGACCCACAAGGGAAGAGAGATCACCATGCTCGAAAGTTGTCAGAATGCTCAGGAACGTTGGGGTGGAGTGCATCTGCTGATCGATCGCTGGTTGCAGGAGCGTCACGAACTGGTTCGAGCCTACGATGCTCTCGGTGCCAAGCCAGAGGCTTTGGGCGAAAACCGAAAGCCGTTGCAGGAATTCTGCGGCGTGCTGGTCGACTACGTGTCTGCCGGGCACTTCGAAATCTACGAACAGCTGACCGGCGAAGCCAAGGCTTTTGGCGATACTCGCGGGCTGGAGCTGGCCGAGACGATTTACCCGCGCATCGACGTCATCACCGAGAAGCTGCTGGCGTTCAACGACCTGTGTGATGCAGGCAAGTGCGTGGCAGAGAAATTCAAGGAGCTGGGCGGGCTGTTGCACGAACGCTTCGAACTGGAAGATTGCCTGATCGAAGTGCTGCACACTGCTCACAAGGAAGAGGACTCGGTTCAGGCCTGAACCTCTCCTGCAAGACTAAAAAACGGTGCGCTATGCGCGCCGTTTTTCGTTCTCGGTTTTCAGCTTGTGGCACCGCGCAATTCGACTTCGAACACCAGCGGCGTAAACGGAGCGATCAGGTCGCCGGCACCGTCCGCGCCATAGGCTTGCGACGACGGAATCACCAGGCGCCATTTCGCACCGACCGGCATGTTTTGCAATGCGCTGCGCCAGCCACTGATTACGCTATCCAGACTGAACCACTGCGGCTTGCTGTTCTGATCGAACACGGTGCCGTCGGGAAGGCGTCCGACATATAAAACTTCGACCTTGCCATCAGGGCCTGCCTTGGCCCCCGTGCCCGGTGCCAACTCGGTCAGCAAAATGCCATCCGCCAATTCACGAACACCCGGTTTGGCTTTTTCCTCGGTGAGAAAGCGCTGCTCTTTTTCCAGCGCGACTTCACTTTGTGGCAGGGCGGGTTGCTCGGCGACCTGGGCTTCGTGCTCGGCCAGAATCTGTTCGATCTGCTCGTCTTTCAATGCCAGTGGCTTGCCTTGATAGGCTTGTTGCAGACCGTCGAGCAATGCCTGGAGTTGCAGATCCGGCACCTCTTGGCGCAAGCGTTCACCCAGGCTCGCACCTAGGCTGTAAGCAAGATCGTGGGCCTCGTTCGGGGTGGTTTTTTCGGCGGCCTGGGCCACGGAAAAACACACACACAACGATAAAAAAAAGTAGCGCGACATGGGCACACTCCGATCTGAGATGCGGTGGATTATGCCAGTGTGAGTGCGCTCAAAGGTGAACTGGTTTTGCACCCGCGCAGAAGAATTTCAATCTGTTGCAACGCAGCGCTTTCGATACTGTCAACATGCCCTAGCGGCGGTGTCATCAGAGGTCTAGTATGAGCCGCACCCACGTCAGCCAGGAGGTAAACCATGTCGGCCACCAAGAAGCCTGTAAATACCCCGTTGCACTTACTCCAACAACTCTCGGGCAGCCTGCTCGATCATTTGGAAAACGCTTGTTCCCAAGCCTTGGCTGATGCTGAAAAACTGCTCGCCAAACTGGAAAAGCAGCGCGGAAAAGCGCAGGAGAAATTGCACAAATCCCGTACCAAGTTGCAGGACGCCGCAACTGCCGGTAAAGCCAAGGCACAAACCAAAGCGAAGGGTGCGGTGAAAGAACTTGAGGACTTGCTCGATGCCCTCAAGGATCGTCAATCCGAAACGCGCAGCTACATTCTGCAACTCAAGCGCGATGCTCAAGAAAGCCTGAAACTGGCCCAGGGTATCGGTCGTGTACAAGAGGCTGTCGGCAAGGCGTTGTCCCTGCGTTCGGCCAAGCCTGCTGCGGCACCTGCCAAGAAAGCCGCTGCCAAACCGGCGGCTGCCAAAGCACCGGCCAAACCTGTCGCCAAAGCGCCGGTGAAAGCCGCAGCAAAACCTGCGGCGAAAAAACCGGTTGCTGCCAGCGCTGCAAAACCAGCGGCTAAATCGACGACTGCCAAAACGGCCGCCAAGCCAGCTGCTGCCAAAACGGCCATCGCTAAACCTGCTGCAAGAACCGCTGCTGCGAAACCGGCTGTGGCGAAAACCGCAGCGGCAAAACCAGCTGCAAAATCGGCTGCTGCGAAGCCTGCTGTAAAACCTGCCGCTGCAAGAACTGCTACCGCCAAGCCAGCCGCAAAACCTGCCGCGGCTAAAACCGTTGCCGCAAAACCGGCTGCAAAAGCTGCGGCCAAACCCGCTGCTAAACCCGCTGCCAAAGCTGCCGCCGCGAAACCCGCTGCCGCCGCCAAGCCAGCTGCTGCAGCGAAACCAGCAGCCAAACCAGCTGCAGCAAAACCTGCTGCCGCGAAGCCAGCTGCCGCGAAGCCAGCTGCCGCGAAGCCAGCTGCAAAACCTGCCGCCAAACCGGCCGTGAAAAAGCCTGCCGCTGCTGCCAAGCCAGCTACTGCGCCAGTTACCAAACCAGCGACTCCAGCTGCATCGGCTTCGCCAGCGGCAGCAGCAGCCACCCCCTCGACCCCATCGACTGCGCCAACGCCAGCCGCACCGTCGAGCACCAGCACCACCCCAGCCAGCGCTTCTTAAGTGCCGGTTGCCGCGACGCGCAGCTGATGCAGCGCGTCGCGGTTCAGGTGGGCGGCGCCTGCCGCCACACCTTCCAGCCAGGCCGTTGAATCGGTCACCTCATACTGCGGCCAACTCTGCGCCACACGTTCCAGTCGCAACAGCAGATGCCGTTCGGCTTCCATCTCCAGTGCTTTCACTTGTTCGCGCAGATCATCCAGTCCGGCATCCTCGCTGGCGGCGGCTTTCCATTGCATTCGCAAGGCGCGCAACGGTTGCACGACATCTGCGTCCCAAGGTCCGGCTATATCGCGAAGCAACTGCAAGCGTTGTTCGTTACAGGTGACGCCCCGTTCTCCCAGCCACAACCCGCATAGCAGCAAGCACACGTTCACACCCGCCGACTGCAACGTCAGGCACGCGTCTTCAATGCCGGGACGCGCGTAGGTGGTAAGGGAAAAGCTCCACAGGTCAGAGGACATAGTGCTACTCGCGCCAGTTGCGAGCGAAGCTGGTAGACTCCGCCGCCATTATGATTCGACTTCAGAACCTGACTTTACAGCGTGGCCCTCAACGTCTGCTAGAAGACGCTGAGCTGACCCTGCACGCCGGCCACAAAGCCGGCCTCATCGGTGCCAACGGCGCCGGCAAATCGAGCCTGTTCGCCTTGATCCGGGGCGAACTGCACCCGGACTCGGGTGACTGCTTCCTGCCGGCCGACTGGCGCATCGCCCACATGCGCCAGGAAATCGAGACCCTCGAACGCCTGGCGGTCGACTACGTGCTCGATGGTGACCTGCGCCTGCGTGAGGTGCAACGCGACCTCGCCGCGGCTGAAGCCTCCCATGACGGCGCGGCTCAGGCCCGCCTGCACTCGGAACTCGACAGCGCCGACGGGTACACCGCCGACGCTCGTGCCCGCAAGCTGCTGGCCGGCCTTGGGTTCACCAACGAGCAGATGGATCGTCCGGTAGGAGATTTCTCTGGTGGCTGGAGGATGCGTCTGAACCTGGCGCAGGCTTTGATGTGCCCCTCGGACCTGTTACTGCTCGACGAACCGACCAACCACTTGGACCTCGACGCCATCATCTGGCTCGAAGATTGGCTGAAAAGCTATCCGGGCACCTTGCTGCTGATTTCCCACGACCGGGACTTCCTCGACGCCGTGGTCGATCACGTCGCCCACGTTGACCAGCGCAAGATCACTCTGTACCGCGGTGGTTATAGCGCCTTCGAACGCGCCCGTGCCGAACGCCTGGCCCAGCAACAGCAGGCCTACGAGAAGCAGCAGGCGCAACGTGCGCACATGGAAAGCTACATCGCCCGCTTCAAGGCCCAGGCCACCAAGGCCCGTCAGGCCCAGAGCCGGATCAAGGCGCTGGAGCGGATGGAAGAGCTGTCCGCCGCCCACGTCGATTCGCCGTTCGACTTCGTCTTCCGTGAATCGCAGAAAATCTCCAGCCCGTTGATCGATCTGTCGGACGCTCGCCTGGGTTATGGCGACAAAGCCGTGCTGGAGAAGGTCAAGCTGCAACTGACCCCCGGTGCGCGGATCGGTTTGCTTGGCCCGAACGGTGCCGGTAAGTCGACCCTGATCAAGAACCTCGCCGGTGAACTCTCGCCGTTGGCCGGGCGCCTGACCCGTGGTGAGAACACCGTCGTCGGCTACTTCGCCCAGCATCAGCTCGATTCCCTCGATTCCAAGGCCAGCCCGTTGCTGCACTTGCAGCGTCTGGCGCCGACCGAACGCGAGCAGACCCTGCGCGACTTCCTCGGCGGTTTCGACTTCCGTGGCGCGCGTATCGACGAGCCGGTGCTGAATTTCTCCGGTGGCGAAAAGGCCCGTCTGGCCCTGGCATTGATTGCCTGGGATCGGCCGAACCTGTTGCTGCTCGACGAACCGACCAACCACCTGGACCTCGAAATGCGCCTGGCGCTGACCATGGCCCTACAGGAATTCAGTGGCGCGGTGCTGGTGGTCTCTCACGATCGTCATCTGCTCAAAAGCACCACCGATAATTTCTATCTGGTGGCCGACGGCAAGGTCGAGGAGTTCGACGGCGATCTGGAAGACTACGCCCGCTGGCTGGTCGACTACCGTCAGCGCAATGCGCCGGTCAGCAACACCCCGGTCAACCCGGACAAGACCGACAAGAAGGCCCAGCGCCAGGCCGCTGCTGCGTTGCGTCAGCAACTGGCACCGCACAAGCGTGAGGCTGACAAGCTCGAAACCGAGTTGGGCAAGCTGCACGAGAAACTGGCGAAGATCGATACCAGCCTTGGCGACAGTGACATTTACGAACCGGCGCGCAAGAACGATTTGCGCGATCTGCTGGCTGAACAGGCCAAGTTGAAGGTGCGTGAAGCCGAACTCGAAGAAGCCTGGATGGAAGCCCTGGAACTGCTCGAAAGCATGCAGGCGGAGCTGGAGGCGCTGTCTTGATGGAAGCCTTCAAGCTGCCGCTGCCGGCGGGGTGGGGCGAGCCGATCTGGTTCGCTGCGCAAATCCTGCTGATTCTGTTGGCGGGTTACTTTGCCCAGCGCTTCGTCGCTAAATGCCTGACGCGCCTGGGCGAGCGCTACCCGTTTCCACCGCAACTGCTGATGCCGCTGCGCGGAGGTTTGCGCTGGCTGATCATGGGCAGTGCGCTGATTTTCGTACTCGAACGCCTCGGAGTCTCGGCCACCGTGCTCTGGACCGCGTTGTCCGGGTTTGTTGCGGTCGCGGCAGTGGCGTTCTTCGCCATGTGGAGCGTGCTGTCCAACCTGCTGTGCGCGATCCTGATCTTCACCGTCGGCCCGTTCCGCATCGGTGACGTCGTCGAGTTGGTGGACACCACCGACAAGCCCGGCGTCAAAGGCCGGGTGGTGGCGATCAATCTGCTTTACACCACACTGATTGAAGCGGAAGAACTGGGTACCGGCAGCGCCATGGTGCAAGTGCCCAACAGCCTGTTCTTCCAGCGTTCGGTTCGGCGCTGGCGCGGGAATGATGTGTTTCCGTTGAGCGGGATCGAAAAGTAAACCTTCTGTTGCCGGACACACCGCTATCGCGAGCAGGCTCCTCCCACAGGGGAACGTATTTCAACTGTGGGCGTGAGCCGGCTCGCGATGGGGCAAAAAGTCATAAAACGTTGGTCGGCAGTCGCTCTATCCTTCAAAAAATCGGTAGTCATCAGCCCAAAGCCGCATTAGCTTAGACGTCTGTCACAAGTCTGAGTCGAGGTGTGCAATGGAGCTTCAAACATGGCTGGCGTTTTTTGCCGCCTGTTGGGTGATCAGTCTGTCTCCCGGTGCCGGCGCCATTGCGTCGATGTCCAGCGGTCTGCAATACGGTTTCTGGCGCGGTTACTGGAACGCCCTGGGCCTGCAATTGGGCCTGGCGGTACAGATCGCGATTGTCGGCGCCGGTGTGGGCGCGATTCTCACGGCATCAGCCACCGCTTTCTATGCGATCAAATGGTTCGGTGTGGCCTACCTCGTTTATCTCGCGGTCAAGCAATGGCGCGCGCTGCCCAGCGACATGAGTGACGACGCGGCCGTGCGTCAGATCGGCAAGCCGCTGGCCCTGGTGTTCCGCGGTTTCCTGGTCAATATCAGCAACCCCAAGGCCCTCGTGTTCATGCTGGCGGTGTTGCCGCAGTTCATTGATCCTCACGCACCGCTGCTCGCTCAGTACCTGATCATTGGTGTGACCATGGTCTGCGTCGACCTGATCGTCATGGCCGGGTACACCGGGCTGGCGTCGAAGGTGCTGCGCCTGTTGCGCACGCCCAAGCAGCAAAAACGCATGAACCGGACCTTTGCCGGGCTGTTCATCGGTGCGGCGGCGTTTATGGCGACATTGCGTAAAGCTGCGGTTTAAAGCACCAAGGAACACAGAAGGCGACCTCCGAGGTCGCCTTTTTCATGTCCGGAGCCCGTGCAGAAACGCCGGTACTTGCTAACAAAGCTTGAGTGAAAGTCATTGGAAGTGAACAATGTGTTACTTCGTATTTCCAATTGAGATTCATTCATGACTGCCCCGTCCCGTTTCCTGGCCTGGCTGGTGTTGCCGCTGTTTGCCTTGTGCAGTTTCAATCTGCTGGCTTCCACCGTGGAAGGCGCGCCGCAAGCCCTGCATTTGCTCGATTACATCGGCGCGGATTATCCGCAGACGGTGCAAGCGGGCAAGGTCATCGACGAGTCCGAATACCGCGAGCAGCTGGAATTCATCAAGGTGCTGCAAGGCTTGATCGCGGCGATGCCGGCCAAGCCGGAAAAAGCCGGGCTGGAGCAGGGCGTCAGCACGCTGCGCAGCGCCATCGCTGCCCGTCAGGACGGCGCGGACGTGGCCCGTCAGGCTCGGCAACTCGGCGCGAAACTGGCCGTGGCCTATGAAGTCAGCCAGGCGCCGATCATTACCCCGGATCCGACCCGTGGTGCACCGCTTTACGCCCAGCATTGCTCGGTCTGCCACGGCGATACGGGGGCCGGCGACGGCCCGGCCGGTGTCGGTCTGACGCCGCCGCCGGCCAATCTGCGTGACACGGCGCGCCTGGATCACCTGAGTCTGTACGCGATCTACACCACAGTGGGCCTGGGCGTCGAAGGTACGGACATGCCGGCCTTCGCCGATCAACTGGACGATCGCCAGCGTTGGGACCTGGCAACCTACATCGCCGGTTTCAGCGCCGATCCGGCCGCCGCCACATCCGAAAAGACCTACAACATCGCCGACCTCGCTCGTCAGATGCCAGCCGAAGTGCAGGCCGCCGATGGCCCGCAAGCCGCCGCGACGTTCCGTGCGCAGCGGGCGCAACCGCCGCAGGTCAAGCGCGGCCCGGCGCAGTTGCTCGACTACACCGCCGCCACCCTGGACAAGAGCCTCGCGGCCTACCGTGCCGGCGATCATGATCAAGCCTATGACTTGTCGGTAGCGGCGTATCTGGAAGGCTTCGAACTGGTCGAGAGCTCGCTGGACAACGTCGACGCCAACGTGCGCAAGGACACCGAAAAGTCCCTGATGGCGTACCGTCAATCGTTGCAGGACGGTTTGCCGGTGGCCCAGGCCCAGCAGCGTCTGGACGCGGCCAAGGCCAAGTTGAAGGAGTCCGCCGGGCTGCTGGGCAGCGACGGCTTGAGCTGGTCACTGAGCTACATCTCCGGTTTGCTGATTTTGCTGCGTGAAGGCCTCGAAGCGATTCTGGTGCTGGCGGCGATCCTGGCGTTCCTGCGCAATACCGGCCAGCAATCGGCGGTTCGCAGCGTCAACGTCGGTTGGGGCCTGGCGTTGTTGGCGGGTCTGGCGACCTGGGCACTGGCGGCCTATGTGATTGATGTCAGCGGTTCGCAGCGTGAATTGCTGGAAGGTGCGACGGCGTTGTTTGCCGCCGTCATGGTGCTCTGGCTGGGCGTGTGGATGCACGACCGTCGTCACGCGGCAGCCTGGCAGGATTACATCAAGAGCAGCCTGGTGGGCGGCGGCGGACGCTTCGGCTTTGCGACGCTGGCGTTTTTCTCGGTGTATCGCGAGCTGTTTGAGGTGATTCTGTTCTACGAAACCCTGTGGCTGCAGGCGGGGCCTGCGGGGCATAACGCAGTGTTGGCCGGTGGTGCAACGGCGCTGGTGTTGCTGGTCGGGCTGGCTTGGGTGATCCTGCGTGGCTCGCAGAAACTGCCGCTGTCGTTGTTCTTCAGCATCAACGCCGGTCTGCTGTGCGCGCTGTCGGTGGTGTTCGCCGGGCATGGCGTGAAGGCGTTGCAGGAAGCCGGAATCTTCGGCACCCGGCCGGTGCCGTTCTTTGACTTCGACTGGCTGGGGATCCACGCGGATGCGTATTCGCTGAGTGCCCAGTGCGTGGTGATCGTTGCGATTGTGGTGCTGTATGGCCGTAGCTGGATGGCGGAGAAGCGGCGGGTGCAGGTTTCTTAAGAGCATTCGCTGCGCCCATATTCGCGGGCAAGCCTCGCTCCTACAGGTTGTACGCGGCCCCAAATAACGCGCGAATCCTGTAGGAGCGAGGCTTGCCCGCGAAGCTTTTAACGGAGGGAAACACAATGCGCGTATGGATCGATGCCGACGCCTGCCCACGGGCGGCGAAGGATCTGGTGGTGAAATTCGCCCTCAAGCGCCAGTTCGAAGTGGTGCTGGTGGCGGGGCAGCCACAGATCAAACCTGGCCTGGCTCTGGTGAAGCTGATCGTTGTGCCCAGCGGCCCGGATGCCGCCGATGACTATCTGGTGGAACACGCGGTGCCAGGTGAACTGGTGATTTGCAGCGATGTGCCGCTGGCCGATCGGCTGGTGAAAAACGGCGTTTCAGCGCTGGACCCGCGGGGGAAGGAATTCGATGCGCAGAACATGGGCGATCGGTTGGCAGTGCGTAACCTGTTCACCGATCTGCGTGAACAAGGCCAGATGAGTGGCGGGCCGGCGCCGTTTGGTGAGCGCGAGAAGCAGGCGTTCGCCAATGCGCTTGACCGGATACTCACTCGGCTGACCCGTAAAGCCTGAGCCTTACTCAAATCAAAGGTGGGCGCGAGCAGGCTCACTCCCACAATTTGACCGCGTTAAGCGTCGTTTTCGTGGGTCAGTTCGAGGACACGGTCGACCAGTTTGTTGATCCCCGAGGCGGCTTCGCTGATGCTCTGGGCCAGCATATAAGCCGGGGTGCAGACGAGTTTGCGCGCCTTGTCTTCGACGATGTCGCTCACTGCGCAATCCTGGTGAGTGGCGCCCATCTTGTTCATGGCGGCGGCGGTATCGGCGTCGCTGCCAATGGTGCAGGTCACGCCTGGCCCATAGATTTTCGCCGCCAGCGCCGGCGAAATGCACATCAACCCCACCGGTTTGCCCGCTTCGGCAAACGCTTCGGTCAACGCCAGGACGTCCGGTTGGACGGTGCAACCGGCGCCTTCGATGGCGAAGTTCGACAGGTTCTTGGCCGCGCCAAACCCACCCGGCACGATCAGCGCGTCGAAGTCTTCGACGCTGGCCTCACGAATGTCCTTGATGTTGCCCCGGGCGATCCGCGCCGATTCCACCAGCACGTTGCGTGACTCGGGCATTTCGTCGCCGGTCAGGTGATTGATCACATGCAATTGCGAGATATTGGGGGCAAAGCACTGCACCTCGGCGCCACGCTGGTCCAGGCGCAGCAAGGTAATCACGCTTTCGTGGATCTCGGCGCCGTCGTACACGCCACAGCCGGAAAGGATCACTGCAATTTTTTTGCTCATGGGTTTTTCTCCAGATTCATGGCGTTAAATGTCCACTAATTTGTCACTCGTTGCCATAGGGTTAATTCGCGGCTACACCTAGCATCTGTCCTCAAGATTCCGATCAGGGCGCGTCAATGGACTTCATTCTGTATGCGGTGCCGTTTTTCTTTGTGCTGATTGCCGTCGAGCTGCTGGCGGACCGCTGGCGCGGGTTGAGCAATTATCGGCTGGCGGACGCGATCAACAGCATCAGCACCGGGGTGTTGTCGACCACTACCGGCCTGTTGACCAAAGGCGTCGGCCTGGTGACCTATGCGTTTGCCCTCCAGCACCTGGCGCTGTTCGAACTGTCGGCCGACAGCGTTTGGGTCTGGGTGTTTGCCTTTGTCCTCTATGACTTCTGCTACTACTGGCTGCACCGTATGGGCCATGAGCGCAACATCCTCTGGGCCGCGCACTCGGTGCATCACCAGAGTGAGGACTACAACCTCTCCACGGCCCTGCGCCAGACCAGTACCGGCTTTCTGCTGAGCTGGATTTTCTACCTGCCGATGGCGGTGCTCGGCGTGCCGTTGCTGGTGTTCATCAGCGTTGCTGCGCTCAACTTGCTCTATCAGTTCTGGGTGCATACCAAACACATTCCCAAGCTCGGCTGGTTCGAGTGGTTTTTTGTCACGCCGTCCAATCATCGGGCTCACCATGCACAGAACGCTCTCTACATGGATCGCAACTACGGCGGGGTGTTCATTATTTGGGACCGTCTATTCGGCTCGTTCCAGGAAGAGGACGACAACGAGCCGGTGATTTTCGGCGTGACCACGCCGTTGGCAAGCTGGAATCCGTTGTGGGCGAACGTGCAGTTTTACGCACAGCTTTGGGATGACGCGCGACGGGCTGAAAGCACATGGGACAAGCTGCGGATCTGGTTCATGCGCACCGGCTGGCGGCCGGCGGATGTGGCGGCCAAGTACCCGATGAACAAACCGGACCTGAGTCAGTTCCGCAAATTCGAGGTGCCGCTGGACGGGCGTCAGCAGGTGTATGTGGCGTTGCAGTTCTGCGTTTACATCGCGCTGGGCAGCTATTTGATGAACCTTGAGCCACGTTTGCCGACTGCCGCGCTGGTGTTGGGCTGGGGCGCAGTGGCGTTCGGCTTGTTTACGTTGGGTATGGCCCTGGAGAATCGCCCGCAGGCGTTGAAACTGGAGCTGCTGCGCCTGGCATCGAATGTGCCGCTGGTGTGGCTGGCGCCGGTAGTCGGGCTGTGGCCGGCCAGCGCGGTGGGCTGGATCGGCCTGTTCAGCTACAGCCTGCTCAGCGGCATCGGTCTCTACTGTTGCAGGGACCGCTTCACTCGGTTGGCGTCTTAGTCTCGGCTGCCTTGGCCAGCTCGGCTTGCTCGTCGGCGTAGATCTTCTTCGCCAGACGGGCATTCTTGAAACGCCGGCGCAGCCACAAGCCCAGGCCCAGTACCAGCAGGGCACCAAGCACCCACAGCTCGTACTTCTTGACGCTGCCCAGCATGCCCTCAAGCACCGCGCCGAAGTGATACGCCGCTGCGGCCAGTGCGGTCGCCCAGATCGCAGCACCAATCCCGTTGAGCAGCAGATAACGCCCCGGCGGATATCCCGACAGGCCGATCGCCACCGGCATGACCGTGCGCAATCCATAGACGAAGCGGAAACTCAGCACCCAGATGTCCGGGTGTTTGCGGATATGTTCCAGCGCCCGGTCACCCATCAGTTGCCAGCGTGGTTTGCGCGCCAGCAATTTGCGACCGTGTTTTCGCCCGAGGAAATACCACAGCTGATCGCCAGCATAACTGCCACAGAACGCCACGATCGTGACGATCTTGATGTCCATGTATCCGCGGAACGCGAGGAAGCCTGCGAGCACCAGGATGGTTTCGCCTTCGAAGAACGTGCCGAGAAAGAGGGCGAAGTAGCCGAATTCCTGAAGAAATTGTTGGAGCATTGTCTGGATGCTGGCGAAATGAACGCGCAGCCTAACCCTTCGTGAACATTCATGAAAGTGTCCAAATGTGTCTCGACGTGAACATTTCCTACAAGGACAATGGAATGCGACTACCTGCCGCAGGGGTGCACATAACTGTAATACCACGGTCATAATGGCCGCTTATAACTGTCACGCTCGCACGCCAGCGGGCTCAGGAGTCTGCCGTGAGCTTTACCCCCGCCAACCGTTTGTTTCCTGCAACCCGCCTGCGTCGCAATCGCCGTGATGATTTTTCGCGTCGACTGGTCCGTGAAAACGTTCTGACCGTCGACGATCTGATCCTGCCGGTGTTCGTGCTGGACGGTGAAAACCGTCGCGAAGCAGTCGCGTCGATGCCGGGGGTTGAGCGTCTGACCATCGATCTGTTGCTCGAAGAAGCGGCCAAGTGGGTCGAACTGGGGATTCCGGCAGTGGCGTTGTTCCCGGTAACGCCCCCGGAGCTCAAGTCCCTGGACGCCGCCGAAGCCTGGAACCCGAACGGCATCGCCCAACGCGCCACCCGCGCCTTGCGTGCGCAGTTCCCGGAACTGGGTGTGATCACTGACGTCGCTCTGGACCCGTTCACCACCCACGGCCAGGACGGCATTCTCGACGAAGAGGGCTACGTGCAGAACGACATTACCGTCGATGCCCTGGTCAAGCAGGCGCTATCCCACGCCGAGGCAGGCGCACAGGTGGTGGCCCCGTCGGACATGATGGACGGTCGCATCCAGGCCATCCGCGAAGCGCTGGAGCTGGCCGATCACGTCAACGTGCGGATCATGGCTTACTCTGCCAAGTACGCGAGCGCCTATTACGGCCCGTTCCGCGACGCGGTGGGTTCGGCGCTGAACCTGGGCAAGGCCAACAAGGCCTCCTATCAGATGGACCCGGCCAACAGCAACGAAGCCCTGCACGAAGTGGCGGCGGACTTGTCAGAAGGCGCGGACATGGTCATGGTCAAGCCAGGCATGCCGTATCTGGACATCCTTTACCGGGTCAAAGAAGAATTTAAAGTGCCGACCTTTGTTTATCAGGTCAGCGGTGAATACGCCATGCACATGGCGGCCATCCAGAATGGCTGGTTGAGCGAAGGGGTTATCCTCGAATCCCTGACCGCTTTCAAACGTGCAGGGGCTGATGGCATCCTGACTTACTTTGCCGTGCGCGCCGCTCAATTGTTACGAGAGCAGAAATAGCCCTCCCAGGAACATTCCATGAATACCGAAGGACTCACTGAAGTTGCCGTAAAAGAAGCTCAACCCGTGGTCGAGCAAATCGCCGAGACGCCGCCGGAGCTGGAACCCGCTCCACCCGCGGCGGTGACCGAAACCGCAACAGCGGCGCCAGCGATTGCCATTCCCGGTCTGGATGACAGCAGCCTGTATATCCATCGCGAGCTCTCGCAACTGCAGTTCAACATCCGCGTGCTGGAACAGGCGCTGGATGAGTCCTACCCGTTGCTGGAGCGGCTGAAGTTCCTGCTGATCTTCTCCAGCAACCTGGACGAGTTCTTCGAGATTCGCGTGGCTGGCCTGAAGAAGCAGATCACCTTCGCCCGTGAGCAGGCCGGTGCTGATGGTCTGCAACCGCATCAGGCCCTGGCCCGCATCAGCGAGCTGGTACACGGTCACGTCGACCGTCAGTACGCGATCCTCAATGACATTTTGTTGCCGGAACTGGAAAAACATCAGGTCCGCTTCATCCGTCGGCGTCACTGGACCACCAAGATCAAGACCTGGGTGCGCCGCTATTTCCGCGACGAGATTGCGCCGATCATCACCCCGATCGGCCTCGACCCGACGCACCCGTTCCCGTTGCTGGTGAACAAGAGCCTGAACTTCATCGTCGAGCTCGAAGGCATCGACGCCTTCGGTCGCGATTCCGGTCTGGCGATCATCCCCGCGCCACGCTTGCTGCCGCGCGTGATCAAGTTGCCGGAAGAAGTGGGCGGCTCGGGCGACAACTATGTGTTCCTGTCGTCGATGATCCACGCGCACGCCGATGACCTGTTCCAGGGCATGAAGGTCAAGGGCTGCTACCAGTTCCGCCTGACCCGAAACGCTGACCTCGCGGTCGATACCGAAGACGTGGAAGACCTGGCCCGCGCCCTGCGCGGCGAGCTGTTCTCCCGTCGCTACGGTGACGCGGTGCGCCTGGAAGTGGCCGACACGTGCCCGAAACACCTGTCCGACTACTTGCTCAAGCAGTTCAACCTGCACGAGACCGAGCTGTATCAGGTCAACGGTCCGGTCAACCTGACCCGCCTGTTCAGCATCACCGGCCTGGACAGTCAGCGAGCGCTGCAATACACGCCGTTCACCCCGCAGATCCCGAAACTGCTGCAGAACAGCGAGAACATCTTCAGCGTGATCAGCAAGCAGGACATCCTGCTGCTGCACCCGTTCGAGTCCTTCACTCCCGTGGTCGACCTGCTGCGCCAGGCCGCGAAGGACCCGCATGTATTGGCGGTCCGCCAGACTCTGTACCGCTCCGGCGCCAACTCGGAAATTGTCGATGCGCTGGTGGATGCCGCGCGTAACGGCAAGGAAGTCACCGCGGTAATCGAGTTGCGTGCGCGCTTCGACGAAGAGTCCAACCTGCAACTGGCCAGCCGTCTGCAAGCGGCCGGTGCGGTGGTGATTTACGGCGTGGTGGGCTTCAAGACCCACGCCAAGATGATGCTGATTCTGCGTCGCGAAGCCGGCGAGATCGTGCGTTACGCCCACTTGGGTACCGGCAACTACCACGCGGCCAACGCCCGTCTGTACACCGACTACAGCTTGCTGACCTCGGACGACGCCTTGTGCGAAGACGTCGGCAAACTGTTCAGCCAGCTTATCGGCATGGGGAAAACCCTGCGCATGAAGAAGCTGCTGCACGCGCCATTCACGTTGAAGAAGGGCATGCTCGACATGATTGCCCGGGAAACCCAGTTCGCCCTCGATGGCAAACCGGCGCACATCATCGCCAAATTCAACTCGCTGACCGATCCGAAGATCATCCGCGCGCTGTACAAGGCCAGTCAGTCCGGGGTGCGTATCGATCTGGTGGTGCGCGGCATGTGCTGCCTGCGTCCGGGTATCGCCGGGGTGTCGCACAACATCCATGTGCGCTCGATCATCGGGCGTTTCCTGGAGCACACCCGGGTGTTCTACTTCCTCAATGGCGGTGAAGAGCAGATGTTCCTGTCCAGCGCCGACTGGATGGAGCGCAACCTCGACAAGCGCGTAGAGACTTGCTTCCCGGTCGAGGGCAAGAAGCTGATCATGAGGGTCAAGAAAGAGCTGGAGCTTTATCTGACCGACAACACCCACAGCTGGAGCCTGCAGGCGGACGGTCGCTACATCCGCAACACGCCGACCGGCAACCAGAACCCGCGCAGCGCGCAGGCGACCTTGCTGGAGCGGCTGGGCAGCCCGATTCTCGCCGTTCGCTGACGCAGATTCGGTTGGGCAAAAAAAGGGCGATCCACATGGATCGCCCTTTTTGGTTTCAGCTTCCTACCTGTGGCGAGGGAGCTTGCTCCCGCTGGACTGCGTAGCAGTCCCCTTCTTTTCAGGGATAGACGGGGGCGCTTCGCACCCCAGCGGGAGCAAGCTCCCTCGCCACAGGGAATGTGTTCGCTGCGGTTTTTAGCGCACGTTCAGCGTGAAGCTGACTCGGGTGAGCCATTCCGCTTCGAGAGCGAAGTCGGCTTGGGTCAGTTGGTTTTCGTCCAGCCAGTTTTCAGGGAACAACACATCGAGGCTGTCGCGTTTGGCGTGCAAGACGACCTGCGGCATTTCCTGGGTGCCACGGATGTGATGGAACAGGATCGCAAAGCGCAGCAGCACGCACAGACGAATCAGCTTGATCCCGTCCTCGCCGAAATCGGCAAACCGGTCCCGGGGAATGTTGCGTCGGTGACCGCGCACCAACAACGCGAGCATCAGTTGGTCTTCACGGGAGAACCCGGCCAGGTCCGAGTGCTCGATCAGGTAAGCGCCGTGCTTGTGGTACTGATAGTGAGCGATGTCCAGGCCCACTTCATGGACCTTGGCCGCCCAGCCGAGCAGTTCGCGCCAGACGCCGTCATCCAGTTCCCAATCCTTGGCCACCTGATCGAAGGCATGCAGGGCTTTGCGCTCGACCCGCGCCGCTTGTTCCAGATCGACGTGATAACGCTCCATCAACGAGCTGAGCGTGCGCTCACGGACGTCTTCATGGTGATGACGGCCCAGTAGGTCATAGAGCACGCCTTCGCGCAGGGCGCCTTCACAGTGGTCCATGCGTTGCAGTTCTAGGGCGTCGAAGATCGCTTCGAGAATCGCCAGGCCGGCGGGGAAAATCGCGCGGCGGTCGGGCTTGATGCCTTCGAAGTCGATTTTCTCGACATCGCCCAGCTTCATCAGTTTGCGCTTGAGCCAGGCCAGGCCTTCGGCGTTGACCTCGCCCGTGCCATGACCGCCCGCCTTCAGCGCCAGGCCGATGGCGCGGATGGTGCCCGAGGAGCCGATGGCTTCATCCCAGGTCAGGCGATGCAGCGCGTGTTCGATGCTCATGATCTCCAGCCGCGCTGCGGTGTACGCCTGGGCGTAGCGGGCCGGGGTGATCTTGCCATCCTTGAAATAACGCTGGGTATAACTGACGCAGCCCATCTGCAGGCTTTCGCGCAGCAGCGGTTCGAAGCGCTGGCCGATAATGAATTCGGTACTGCCGCCGCCGATGTCGGCCACCAGGCGTTTGCCCGGGGTGTCGGCGAGGGTGTGGGACACGCCGAGGTAGATCAGGCGCGCTTCTTCACGGCCGGAGATGACTTCCACCGAGTGGCCGAGGATTTCTTCGGCGCGGCGGATGAATTCACCGCGGTTGCGGGCTTCACGCAGGGCGTTGGTGCCGACGATCCGCACGGCACCGGGCGGCATACCGTTGATCAGTTGGGCAAAACGCTTCAGGCAATCGAGCCCGCGCTGCATGGATTCTTCGTTGAGCTGACGCTCTTCGTCGATGCCGGCGGCCAGCTGAACTTTCTCCCCGAGGCGCTCGAGAATACGGATTTCGCCGTTCTGGGCCTTGGCCACGACCATGTGAAAGCTGTTGGAGCCCAGGTCGATTGCGGCGATCAGGGACAGATTCTTGGCTTGGGATTGCGGCATGGTCATGGGGTCTCGGTCGATAACCTCGACATCCTGCCACGATCAAACGCTGCCGCCAACGCGCAGCGTTCAAAGCCTTGATCCAGAGCACGGACGGCATGAGTTCCTGTGGCGAGGGAGCTTGCTCCCGCTCGACTGCGCAGCAGTCGCAAAACCTGCACATGCGATCCAGTGAAAACGAGGTGATAGTTTTTAGGGCCGCTGCGCAGCCCAGCGGGAGCAAGCTCCCTCGCCACAAAAGGGTTAGCCTGCTGCTTCAACTGTGCCGATGAAGTTCGCCAGCTCCGCCGTCTGCGGGTTCGCAAACAGAATCTTCGGATCCCCCACCTCATGCACCTTGCCCTGATGCATGAACACCAACTTATCCCCAACCTCCCGGGCAAAGCGCATTTCATGGGTGACCATGATCAGTGTCATGCCTTCCTTGGCCAGTTGCCGGACCACGCTCAGCACTTCATTGACCAATTCCGGGTCCAGCGCTGACGTGATTTCGTCGCACAGCAAGACTTTGGGAGACATTGCCAACGCCCGGGCAATCGCTACGCGCTGCTGCTGCCCGCCCGACAGCCGGTCCGGGAAGGCATCAAACTTCTCGCCCAGCCCGACCCGCTCCAGCATCTCCCGCGCCAGCTCGACCGCTTTGGCCTTCGGCACTTTCTGCACCACTTGCGGCGCGAGCATCACGTTCTCGCCCACGGTCAGGTGCGGGAACAGGTTGAACTGCTGGAACACCATCCCGACTTTCTGCCGCAAGGTCCGCAAATCGGCGCGAGCGGCATCGAGGTATTCGCCGTCGACCTCAATTACGCCGTCGTTGATCGACTCCAGGCCGTTGAGGGTGCGCAGCAAGGTGGATTTGCCCGAGCCGCTGCGGCCGATGATCGCCACCACCTGGCCTTCCTCGACGCTCAGGTCGATGCCTTTGAGCACATGGTGGTCGCCGTAATATTTATGCAGGGCGGAAATTCTAAGCAGAGGCATGCAGTCTCCTTTCCAGGTAGCGCGCACTGAGGGACAAGGGGTAGCAAAGCAGGAAGTAGCCGAGGGCGACGAGGCCGTAGACCATGAAGGGTTCGAACGTCGCGTTGGCGAGCATGCCGCCGGTCTTGGTCAGTTCGGTGAAACCGATGATCGAGGTCACGGCGGTGCCTTTGACCACTTGCACCGAGAAGCCCACGGTGGGTGCCACGGCGATCCGCAGCGCTTGCGGCAGAATCACGTAGCGCAGTTGCTCCAGCGGGTTGAGCGCCAGGCTTGACGAGGCTTCCCACTGACCATTGGGAATCGAATCGACGCAGCCGCGCCAGATCTCCGCCAGATAGGCGCTGGTAAACAGCGTCAGGGCTAGCGCCGCCGCCATCCACGGCGAAATCTCCACACCGGCCAGCGCCACGCCGAAAAACACCAGAAACAGCTGCATCAACAGCGGCGTACCCTGGAACAGCTCGATGTAAGTGCGGGCAATGTTACGCGGCAGAGGCTTTTTCGAGATGCGCATGACCATGATCAGCAAGCCGATCAGCCCGCCGCCGATAAACGCCACCAGCGATAACGCCAGGGTCCACTGCAGGCCGGTGAGCAGGTTGCGCACGACGTCCCAGAAGGTGAAATCGCTCATTGGCTGCTCCTCGAGATGTAGCGGCGGCCGATCCAGTTCAGCAGTTGGCGGATCAGCAGCGCCATGCACAGGTACAGCAGCGTGGTCAGGGCATAGGTTTCAAAGGCGCGGAAGTTGCGCGACTGAATGAAGTTGGCGGCAAAGCTCAATTCTTCGGTGGCGATTTGCGAACAGACCGCCGAGCCGAGCATGACGATGATGATCTGGCTGCTCAGGGCCGGCCAGACCTTGCCCAGCGCTGGCAGCAGCACCACGTGGCGGAACGCTTCGAATCGACTCATCGCCAAGGCCGCAGCGGCTTCCAGCTGTCCTCGGGGGATCGCCTGGATACCGGCGCGAATGATTTCGGTCGAGTAGGCACCGAGGTTGATCACCATCGCCAGCACCGCCGCCTGCCATTCGGAAATCTGTACCCCCAGCGACGGCAAGCCGAAGAAAATGAAAAACAGCTGCACCAGAAACGGCGTATTGCGGATCAACTCGACGTAGACCCCGAAGATCGCCGAAAACGGGCGAATGTTCCACGCCCGCACCAGCGCCCCGACGATGCCCAGCCCCACACCCAGCACCGCGCCGATGGCCGTCAGTTCAAGGGTGAACAAGGCGCCGCGCAGTAGCAGATCGGTGTTTTGCACCACCGGCAGAAAGTCGAACTGATAGGCCATATCAAATCTCCCGAGCGACGATCAGAGGTCGGCCGGCAATGGCTCTTTCAGCCAGGTCTGGGAGTTTTTCTCCAGTGCGCCGTCGGTTTTGGCGGTGGCGAGGATCTGATTGACCTTGCCTAACAGCGCCGGCTCGTTCTTGTTCACGCCGACATAGACCGGCGAGTCCTTGAGCTTCACTTTCAACGCTGGAATGCGTTTAGGGTTCTTCTCGCTGATCGCGACCATCACCACGTTGCCGCTGGCGATGAGGTCGACTTGCTCGGCGATGTAGGCGGCAATGGTCGAGTTGTTGTCTTCGAAGCGTTTGATGGTCACACCTTCGGGAGCGACTTTGGTCAGCTCGATGTCTTCGATGGCGCCCCGGGTGACGCTGACGGTTTTACCCTTGAGGTCGTCCAGGCCTTTGATGTCGGCATCTGGCGGACCGAACACGGCGAGGTAGAACGGCGCATAGGCGCTGGAGAAGTCGATGACTTTCTCGCGCTCGGGGTTCTTGCCCAGGCTGGAGATCACCAGGTCGACCTTGCCGGTGGTCAGGAATGGAATGCGGTTGGTGCTGTTGACCGGGGTCAGTTCAAGTTTGACCTTGAGTTGCTCGGCCAGCAGTTTGGCGGTGTCGATGTCGAGGCCGCGGGGTTTCATGTCCGGGCCGACCGAGCCGAACGGCGGAAAGTCCTGAGGCACGGCGACCTTGAGGACGCCGCGTTTGACTACATCCTCCAGGCCGTCGGCGTGAGCGGGTGCCTGGCTCAACATCAGGCTGGCAAACAGGGCAGTGAGAAGGGCGCTGTAACGCAGGGTCATGGCGAATCTCCGAATCGACGAGGAATGAATTCTGCGGATCGACAGAGCACGGGCCATGCCAAGAAGCGGATTTGGGGGCCGCAGGCCACGGTTTTACTGGATTCTTTCGGTCTTACTGGTCTGAACAGTGAATGGGCGTTTCGCACCCTCATGGCGCATCCGTGAAACGTGCCGAACCCCCATGGGGCACGACTTGCCGAGGGCTGCGAATAGCTTTACAACTAGCCGCTCATTGTCCTGGTTCGTCTGAAAAAACCATGAATTCGATTTCCAGAGCCGTACCTGAAGTGGCGCTGCAAGCCATCCGTAAACTGATCACCGAACAGGGTTTCGCGCCGGGCGATGCCTTGCCTTCGCAGCGAGATCTGGCGGTGCAATTGGGGGTGAGTCGGGCGTCCCTGCGTGAGGCGCTGTCGTCGTTGAGTGCGTTGGGCGTGATCAGCATTCAGCCGGGCAAGGGCGTATTCGTGCAGTCGCCGATGGATTTGCCGCGCGGCGATGCGGCACTGAGCTGGCCCTTCGCAGCGCAGGCATCGCCGTTGGATATTTTCCAGTTGCGTTATGCCCTGGAAGGTTTTGCCGCCGGTTTGGCCGCGGTGACCCTGAGCACTCACGAGCTCGATACGCTGGAAGACAACGTGGCCGCCATGCGCAACGAATTGAAGGCAGGCGACTTCGAGGCGGCGGCACGACTGGATTTCGATTTTCACCGACGCATCCTGCTGGCCAGCGGTAATCAGGCGATGCTGAGCATCCTCACGGCCAGCGCCGACATCTTTTTGGAGAGCCAGAAGCTACCGTTCATCCGGGCCGAACGCGCCATGGAAACCTGGCAGGAACACCGCAAAATCCTCCGTGCGCTAGCCCGGCGTTCGTCCGGCGCGGCGCAGAAAGCCATGCAGGAACATGTACGCAATGCAGCCCTGCGTACCGGAATTGCCTTCGTCGCTCCCGCCACCCCGTGACTTGAGCTATACCCAAAGTCATGCGCCACCATAGCGAGACTCAATCAACTGCACCTTCCTGAACGAGGGAAGGGCGGCTATGATGGGCCACGTTTTTTTGCTTACAACCTGGAGACTTCCATGAGCAGCGATCTTATCAAACACGTCACCGACGCTAGCTTCGACGTCGACGTCCTCAAGGCCGAAGGCGCTGTACTGGTCGACTACTGGGCTGAATGGTGCGGCCCTTGCAAAATGATCGCTCCTGTCCTGGACGAAATTGCTGAAACCTACAAAGGCAAACTGACCGTTGCCAAGCTGAACATCGACGAGAACCAGGAAACCCCGGCCAAGCATGGCGTGCGTGGTATCCCGACTCTGATGCTGTTCAAGAACGGCAACGTTGAAGCGACCAAGGTCGGGGCACTGTCGAAGTCGCAACTGGCGGCCTTCCTCGACGCCAACATTTAAGCGTTGTTATAAAGCGTCAGGAAAAGGCCCCGCATATTGCGGGGCCTTTTCGTTATTGAGGGCTAGACGCTCCGAAACTCAGGTGGTACATTCGGCCCCGCACTGGTTTCTCCATTGCCCCCTGCTAGCCGTCGCCGACGCACTCCTTTTCGAATAAGTACGCGATCCTGTCGCCTTCTCTGCGGCGCGGCCTCATTAAGCCAAAAGCTTAATTTCCCCCCTCCATAAATGATTACGTCATTCCTATATGAATCTGACTGAACTCAAGCAAAAGCCGATTACCGAACTGCTCGAATTGGCCGAACAGATGGGCATAGAAAATATGGCCCGTTCGCGCAAGCAGGACGTGATTTTCTCCCTGCTCAAAAAGCACGCGAAAAGCGGCGAGGAAATCTCCGGTGATGGCGTGCTGGAGATTCTCCAGGACGGCTTCGGCTTCCTGCGCTCCGCTGACGCTTCCTATCTCGCCGGCCCAGACGATATCTACGTCTCGCCGAGCCAGATCCGTCGCTTCAACTTGCGCACCGGTGACACCATCGTTGGCAAGATCCGCCCTCCGAAGGAAGGCGAGCGTTATTTCGCGCTGCTCAAGGTCGACACGATCAACTACGATCGTCCCGAGAACGCGAAAAACAAGATTCTCTTCGAGAACCTGACCCCGCTGTTCCCGACCGTGCGCATGAAGATGGAAGCCGGCAACGGTTCCACCGAAGACTTGACCGGTCGTGTCATCGACCTGTGCGCCCCGATCGGCAAAGGCCAGCGCGGTCTGATCGTTGCACCGCCGAAAGCCGGTAAAACGATCATGCTGCAGAATATCGCCGCCAACATCGCTCGTAACAACCCTGAAGTTCACCTGATCGTATTGCTGATCGATGAACGTCCGGAAGAAGTGACCGAAATGCAGCGCACCGTGCGCGGCGAAGTGGTTGCCTCGACGTTCGATGAGCCGCCAACCCGCCACGTGCAGGTTGCAGAAATGGTGATCGAGAAGGCCAAGCGCCTGGTCGAACACAAGAAAGACGTGGTGATCCTGCTCGATTCCATCACCCGTCTGGCTCGTGCCTACAACACCGTGATCCCGAGCTCCGGCAAAGTACTCACCGGTGGTGTCGATGCCCACGCACTGGAGAAACCGAAACGTTTCTTCGGCGCCGCGCGGAACATCGAGGAAGGCGGTTCGCTGACCATCATCGCCACCGCGCTGGTTGAAACCGGCTCGAAGATGGACGAAGTGATCTACGAAGAATTCAAAGGCACCGGCAACATGGAACTGCCTCTGGACCGTCGTATCGCTGAAAAACGCGTGTTCCCGGCCATCAATATCAACCGTTCCGGCACCCGCCGCGAAGAGTTGCTGACGGCCGACGACGAGTTGCAGCGCATGTGGATTCTGCGCAAGCTGCTGCACCCGATGGACGAAATTGCGGCCATCGAGTTCCTGGTCGACAAGCTGAAAACGACCAAGACCAACGACGAGTTCTTCTTGTCGATGAAGCGCAAGTAAGGCGGTTTTTACATCCGCTTAAAATGGCGTCCTTCGGGGCGCCATTTTTTTTGCCAGAAAAATGGGAGGTTTGTGATTAACTCCGGTCAGTTAGAAAACAAAAAAACGATCGTAAAAACAATCAACTGACTGGCCTTACTGTTTATGAGCACGCTTGCTTATCGAAGGGATATCGACGGTTTACGCGCAATCGCCGTGATTGCCGTGGTGCTGTTCCATTTTGGCGTTCCAGGGTTTACCGGCGGGTTCGTCGGCGTGGACATCTTCTTTGTGATTTCCGGCTACCTGATCACCTCGATCATCTGGAACCAGCGTCAGGCCGGGCGTTTCAGCTTTGTCGACTTCTGGGCCCGCCGTGCCCGGCGAATCCTCCCCGCGCTGTTTGCCATGATCATTGCCGTGCTGGCGGTGGGCTGGTTTCTGTTAGCGCCCAAGGACTATGAAGAACTGGGGCGCTCGGTGCGTTACCAGGTGATGTTTGTCTCCAACATCCTGTTCATGCGTCAGGACGGCTACTTTGACGTTGCTTCCGACCTCAAGCCGTTGCTGCATACCTGGTCGCTGGCGGTTGAAGAGCAGTTCTATATCGTTTTCCCGCTGTTGCTGACGCTGTTGTCGAGTCGCCTGAAAGCCTGGCGTCTGGCGCTGTTCGCCGTATTGCTGGTGTCTTTCGGGCTCAGTGTGTGGGCCGTTGCGCATCACCCTGAGAAAGCGTTTTTCCTGTTGCCGATGCGCGCCTGGGAGTTGTTGGCCGGCGCCATGCTGGCCGTGGCGCCCAGAAGCCAATGGCGCCTGACCACCGCCGGGGCTCAAGTGGTCAGCCTGGCCGGGTTCGGGTTGATTCTGCTGGCGATAGTAGGTTACGACAAAAGCACGCCATTTCCCGGTGTCGCGGCGTTGTTGCCGACCTTGGGCGTGGTTGCACTGATCTGGGCCAACGGCCATCGGCAGACCCTGGTGGGTGGGCTGCTGGCCAGTCGCGTACTGGTCGGCGTCGGGCTGATTTCCTATTCCTGGTACCTGTGGCATTGGCCGGTGTTTGTCTTCGCCAGTTACGCCAGTGTCGAGGAGCCCGGCCCGTTTGATATTGCCGGCTTGATTCTGCTCACCCTGGTGCTGGGCTACTTGTCGTGGAAATTTGTCGAGACGCCGTTCCGTGAACGACGGCTGCTGGCGGGGCGTCGGCAGATGCTGGTGGCGGCGGGCGTCGGTGTACTGGTGCTGGGGCTGGCCGGGCAAACGTTGCGCTGGACCCATGGCTTGCCTTCGCGCCTGTCCGATCAAGCGTTGCAGTACGCCAAGGCGAAGGAATGGCGTCCGGAACTGATGCGCTGTTTAGCCGACGACAAAACCCCTGACGACAAGCTCTTCTGTCACTACGGGGCGCCGGCGTTGTCGTCACGGGTGCTGGTCTGGGGCGACAGTCACGCCACCGCGCTGATTCCGGTATTCGATGAGGGGGCGCAGAAGCATGGCGTCAGCGTGATTCTCGCCAGCTCCACGGGCTGCCTCCCGGTGGAAGGGCTTGAGCACGATCAACGGTGCGCCCGTTTCAATCGCCGGGTCGAGCAGGAGTTGAAGCCGCAGTCGGTGGGCGATGTGGTGCTTGTCGCGCGCTGGAGCCTGTATCTCTATGGTGATGCGAAAGGCGATCTCGGGCATGCACTGAAAGATGCCCATGGTCGTTATGAAAGGGCCAATGCCGAGCAGCAACTGGCGGAAGGGTTACAGGCGACCATCCGGCAATTGCGCAATGGCGGGCATCGCGTCTGGCTGATCAAGGAAGCGCCGTTGCAACCCTTCAGCCCGCCTTACCGCCTCAGCCGCCTGGCCATGCTGCATCGTCCGACCGATGACGTCGGATTAGCAGTGGCTGAGCACTTCAAGCGCCAGGCGTTCATCAGCCAACTGTTCGCGCAGATAGCGGCGGCGAACCCCGGCGTGACCGTGGTTGATCCGGCGCCATTGCTGTGCGATCACGCGGGCCTGTGCCGCGCCGAACTCGACGGTCATTCGCTGTATACCGACGACAATCACCTGTCGGAAGTCGGTGCGCGCTTTATCGCGCCGGTGCTTGAGCCGCTGTTCAAGCGCTTGCAAGCCCGCACGACACTGGGCAATGGCAACGCAAATGCGGCCAAGTAAGCAGCGATAAGCTGCCAGCGGGCGGCAGAGCAGGTAGGATGTACGCCTATTTTAGGGGTGCCATCGTCAATGAAATTCAAGGATCTTCGGGATTTCGTGCAGCAGCTTGAGCAGCGCGGAGAGTTGAAACGCATCCAGATCCCCGTCTCTCCAGTGCTGGAGATGACCGAAGTCTGTGATCGCACGCTTCGGGCAAAAGGCCCGGCGCTGCTGTTCGAAAACCCGACCGGCTACGACATTCCGGTGCTCGGCAACCTGTTCGGCACCCCCGAGCGGGTGGCGATGGGCATGGGCGCCGAGGCGGTCAGCGAGCTGCGCGAGATCGGCAAGCTGCTGGCCTTCCTCAAAGAGCCCGAGCCGCCGAAGGGCTTGAAAGACGCCTGGTCCAAGCTGCCGATCTTCCGCAAGATCATTGCGATGGCGCCGAAAGTCGTGAAAGACGCGGTGTGCCAGGAAGTGGTCATCGAAGGCGACGACGTCGATCTGGCGATGCTGCCGGTGCAGACCTGCTGGCCCGGCGACGTCGGCCCGCTGATCACCTGGGGCCTGACCGTCACCAAAGGTCCGAACAAAGACCGCCAGAACCTCGGTATCTACCGTCAGCAAGTGATTGGCCGCAACAAGGTCATCATGCGCTGGCTGAGCCACCGGGGCGGCGCGCTGGATTACCGTGAGTGGTGCGAAAAGCATCCCGGCCAGCCGTTCCCGGTCTCCGTGGCCCTGGGCGCTGACCCGGCGACCATCCTTGGCGCCGTGACGCCGGTACCGGACAGCCTCTCCGAATACGCCTTCGCCGGTCTGCTGCGCGGCAACCGCACCGAACTGGTGAAGTGCCGCGGCAACGACCTGCAAGTGCCGGCCACCGCCGAGATCATCCTTGAAGGCGTGATCCATCCGGGCGAGATGGCCGACGAAGGCCCTTACGGCGACCACACTGGCTACTACAACGAAGTCGACAGCTTTCCGGTGTTCACCGTCGAGCGCATTACCCATCGGATCAAACCGATCTACCACAGCACCTACACCGGCCGTCCGCCGGATGAACCGGCGATTCTCGGCGTGGCGCTGAACGAAGTGTTCGTGCCGATCCTGCAGAAGCAGTTCCCGGAAATCACCGACTTCTACTTGCCGCCGGAAGGTTGCTCGTACCGCATGGCCATCGTGACCATGAAGAAGTCGTATCCGGGCCACGCCAAGCGGGTAATGCTCGGTGTCTGGTCGTTTTTGCGACAGTTCATGTACACCAAGTTCGTTATCGTCACAGACGACGATATCAATGCGCGAGACTGGAACGACGTGATCTGGGCCATCACCACGCGCATGGACCCCAAGCGCGACACGGTGATGATCGACAACACGCCGATCGACTACCTCGACTTCGCCTCGCCGGTCTCCGGCCTTGGTTCGAAGATGGGGCTCGATGCCACGCATAAATGGCCGGGCGAAACCACTCGCGAGTGGGGCCGGGTGATCGTCAAGGACGACGCCGTGACCCAACGGATCGATGCCATCTGGAATCAGTTAGGAATAGATTGATGCGTGTAACCTTGCAGCCTTCCGGAGCAGTGCTAGAGATTCTGCCCGGCGAGCGTATTCTCGATGGCGCGCGGCGCCTGGGCTATGAATGCCCGCAAAGCTGTCGTAACGGCAATTGCCACGTGTGCGCGGCGTTGCTGGTGGAAGGCCGGGTCGAACAGGACGGCGGTGTGCGTGACCATGGCGAGTTCTACACTTGCATAGCAGAGCCGCTGGAAGACTGCATCGTGCTGTGGGATGGCGTGCTCGCGCTGGGAGAACTGCCGGTGCGCAGCTTTTCGTGTCAGGTCATTGAATGCAGGGACGTCGGCGGCGATACCTTTCGCGTGCATCTGCGGGCGCCAGCCGGCAAGCCACCGCGTTATCACGCTGGCCAGTATTTGATGATCGAACGTGAAAACGGCGAGAAATCCGCCTTCTCCCTGGCCTCGGCACCGCATTCCGGCCGCGACCTGGAAATTCATGTGTTGGCGCGCGAAAGCAGTGCGCTGAGCCTGATCGAACAACTGCAACGCAACCCGATGGTGCGGATCGAGATGCCGTTCGGCGATACCCATCTGGCGGAACTGCCGGACGGTCCGCTGGTGCTGATTGCCGCTGGCACCGGCATGGGCCAGATCCACAGCCTGATCGAACATTGCCGGGCCGCGGGTTTTAAACATCCGGTGCATCTGTATTGGGGGGTGCGTCGGCCTGAAGACTTTTATGAAATCGAACATTGGGATGAGTGGCTGAAACTGCCCAATCTGTTCCTGCATAAAGTCGTCAGCGATCAATGCGGCTGGCAGGGGCGTTGCGGCATGTTGCATGAGGCAGTGTGTGAGGACTTCCCTGATCTGAAAGCGCTGCACGTATATGCCAGCGGCTCACCGGCCATGGTCTACGGCACGCTGGATGCGTTGGTTGAAGCGGGGATGGATGCCCATCAAATGCGTGCCGACGTCTTTGCGTACGCGCCGCGATCTTGATCCACGATCTTGATCCGCGATTCTAATCGTTATAACTCCCTATATAGCCGATCGGTATTTATAAATTTATATAAATGCCGGTAGGTTATATCCAAGGAAGGCAATTATTTAAGAACTGTGCCATGGCACTTAAATTGCCTGAAAACATATGTGCCTTATTGTTACAGCGGTGCGTTCTATTTAGTAATTCTTTATCCGCGGGGAGCTGAACGCTATTCGCCATGAGCGCCATTGAATCTTCATTTTTGAATCTGGCTTACCCTCCGCGGCTCGATCTGGGGCCGCAGCTTACGCACGAACAATTACTCAGCTCGATGCAGTCGATCATGGCTCGACACAAGGGCGGGCCCGTCTGGTTATTCGCTTATGGTTCGCTGATCTGGCGCCCTGAATGTGCGGCGGTGGAGCGAGTGCGCGGCCGAGTGCATGGCTACCATCGCGGGTTATACCTGTGGTCCCACGAACATCGCGGCACGCCGGAAGTCCCTGGTCTGGTCTTTGGCCTGGATCGCGGCGGTTCTTGCAGCGGCTTCGCTTACCGTTTGCCCGAAGAACAACTGGAAGCCTCGCTTTATGCGCTTTGGCAGCGCGAAATGCCGTTCCCGTCTTATCGGCCACACTGGCTCAACTGCCGTCTCGAAGACGGAAGCCAGGTTCAGGCCTTGGGATTTGTGTTGGAGCGACACTTGCCCAGCTATGCCGGCAACTTGCCGGATCATGTGCTGAGCCATGTGTTCGAAAACGCTTGCGGGCGTTACGGCACCACTCGCGATTATGTCGAGCAGACCGCCAACGCCCTGCGTAGCCACGCCATGCCAGACCTGAATCTGGAGGCGCGGCTCAAGCGCTGCCAATCAAAAGCCGATCAGGCGATCGCTTCTTCGCGGGTCTGACTGGCGATTTGCTTGTGCCCCAGCGTGGGCGCCAGGAACGCCATTGCCAGCAAGCAGGCGGCTACCAACAGGATGAAGCCGCCATCCCAGCCGAAGTAGTCCACGGTGTAGCCCATCAGCGCACTGGCCGCGACTGACCCGCCCAAGTAACCGAACAGACCGGTAAAGCCCGCGGCAGTACCGGCGGCCTTTTTCGGTACCAGTTCCAGCGCTTGCAAGCCCACCAGCATCACCGGGCCGTAGATCAGGAAGCCGATCGCGAACAGCGAGATCATGTCGACCATCGGGTTACCCGGCGGATTCAGCCAGTACACGATCGTTGCAACGGTCACCAACGCCATGAACACCATGCCGGTCAGGCCACGGTTGCCACGGAAAACCTTGTCCGACATCCAGCCGCACAGCAACGTGCCCGGAATGCCTGCCCACTCATAGAGGAAATACGCCCACGAACTCTTGTCGAAGTCGAAGTGCTTGACCTCTTTGAGGTAAGTCGGTGCCCAGTCCAGGATGCCGTAGCGCAGCAGGTAGACGAAGACGTTAGCCAGGGCAATGAACCAGAGCATTTTGTTGCGCAGCACGTATTTGACGAAGATGTCCTTGGCGCTGAATTCTTCTTCGTGGCTGGCGTCGTAGCCTTCCGGGTAATCGTTCTTGTACTTCTCGATCGGCGGCAGGCCTGTCGATTGCGGCGTGTCGCGCATCACAATGAACGCAAACACGGCAACGAGCAGCGCCACCGCAGCCGGGACGTAGAACTTGCTGTGCCAGTCGTTGAACCAGCCCATGCCGAGAATCGCCAGCGGGCCGATCAAGCCACCGCCGACGTTATGCGCGGTGTTCCAGATCGACACCACTTGGCCACGTTCTTTCTGCGACCACCAGTGCACCATGGTGCGGCCACTTGGCGGCCAGCCCATGCCTTGCGCCCAGCCGTTGATGAACAACAGGATGAACATCATGGTCACGCTGGACGTCGCCCACGGCGCGAAACCGAAAACGAACATCACCCCGGCGGAGACCACCAGGCCGAAGGGCAGGAAGTAACGCGGGTTGGAGCGGTCGGACACGATGCCCATCAAAAACTTGGACAGACCGTAGGCGATGGCAATCGCCGACATGGCCACACCCAGTTGACCCTTCGTATAGCCTTGGGCGATCAGATCGGGGAACGCCAGGGTGAAGTTCTTGCGCAGCAGGTAGTAACCCGCATACCCGATGAAAATCCCGGCGAAGATCTGCCAGCGGAGGCGTTTATAGGTGTCGTCTATTTTTTCTTCAGGCAATGGAGCCTGATGTGCGGCAGGACGAAAGAAAGCAAACATTCAAGAGCTCCAGATTTCTTGTTTTGACTGCGGATGCGAATGTTACAGTTTCGTTACCGAAAATAGCACCGGTTCGCATCGACCAAACAGCGGAAATGTGGGCAGTCGCGTGTTCCTTTATGAACATGTCGCACAGGTATAAGTGAAGGGCGTTATGGGAATGGTCCTGGGCGGCGGTTGATGAGGCATTTCAAGCGTGCTGAAAAAGCGGCCCGGACAATCCGGCCCGCTTTTTAAGGTTCAGCGAACCTGTACCACCACTTTCCCGACCGCCTTGCGCTGGCCAAGATCATTGATCGCCTGCGCCGCATTGCTCAGCGGATACACCTGCGAAACCAACGGCCTCAGTTTGCCCTCGGCAAACCAGCCAAATAACTGCTGGAAGTTCGCCGCGTTGTCCTGCGGCTGGCGTTGGGCAAACGAACCCCAGAACACGCCGACTACGGCCGCGCCCTTGAGCAGCGCCAGGTTCACCGGTAGTTCTGGAATGCGTCCGCTGGCGAAACCGACCACCAGCAAGCGGCCATTCCAGGCGATGGCGCGGATGGCCTGGTCGAACAGATCGCCGCCGACCGGGTCGTAAATCACGTCGGCACCCTGGCCGTCGGTCAGGCGTTTGATTTCGTCCTTGAGGCTGGTTTCGCTGTAGTTGATCAGTTCATCGGCGCCGGCTGCCTTGGCCACCGCAAGTTTTTCGGCGCTGCTGGCGGCGGCAATCACGCGGGCGCCCATGGCTTTGCCGATTTCCACGGCGGCCAGGCCAACACCGCCGGAAGCGCCGAGCACCAGCAGGGTTTCACCCGGTTGCAGGTTGGCCCGTTGCTTGAGTGCGTGCATCGAGGTGCCGTAAGTCATGCTGAACGCGGCGGCGGTGTTGAAGTCCATCGAGGGCGGGATCGGCAGCACGTTGTAGCCCGGCACGGCGACCTGCTCGGCGAAACTGCCCCAGCCGGTCAGGGCCATGACCCGGTCACCGACCTTGAGGTGGCTGACTTTTTCGCCCACTGCACTGACCACACCGGCCGCTTCGCCACCCGGGGAAAAAGGGAAGGGCGGCTTGAACTGGTATTTGCCCTCGATGATCAGCGTGTCCGGGAAATTCACCCCGGCGGCATGCACGTCCAGCAGGATTTCATTCTTCTTCGCGACAGGGCTGGCGACGTCTTCCAGCACCAGCGATTCGGCAGGGCCGAAGGCTTTGCACAGCACGGCTTTCATCAGGGCTATTCCTTTGGGAGTGATGGCCGATAAGTGTAGGTGTGTGAGTCGATGGGTCAACGAGCATGCCCGACCCTGATAGTCAGCCATAAGCTTGTGCTTGAGCGGCGGGTCGTTATGCTAGGCCGCAAACCGGATAAGGAGCGAATTGTGAAAGCGTGGATCATGTTGTTGCTGGCCCTGTCTCTGCCTGTGGCAGCGATGGCCGAAGAAGCCAAAGAAGGTGAAGCTCCGAAGGTCAATTACATCACCCTGAGCCCGCCGTTCGTGGGCAACTATGGGCTGGACGGTACGCCGAAGCTCAAGGTCTACAAGGCCGATGTGGCATTGCGCGTGACCGGTGAGGAGGCGACCAAGGCAGTGAAGGCCAACGAGCCGTTGATCCGTAATCAGCTGGTGGCGTTGTTTGCCCAGCAGACGACCGAAGCGATGAGCAACGTTGAAGCCAAGGAGAAGCTGCGTCAGGAAGCCCTGAAGCAGACTCAGCAAGTGATGAACGATGAGACCGGCAAGCCGATGGTTGAGGATTTGTTGTTCAACAACCTCATCATTCAGTAAGTCTCTCGCTGCCCGGGCCGGCCTCTTCGCGAGCAATCCCGCTCCCACAGGACCTGAGCAGAACCCTGTGGGCGCCGGCTTGCCCGCGATTCAGGACGCCAGGCTCTTGCGAAACCGCATCAGCGCCACGCTAAAAAACAGCAGGCCAATGGCGCTCAATGCCAGCAAGTCCGGCCACACCACATTGATCCCCGCGTCGCGAAACAGTATCGCGGCGCTGAGGCTGACGAAGTGGGTCGATGGCGAGCCCTGCATGACCCATTGCAGCCATTGCGGCATGCTGTCGAGCGGCGTACTGCCGCCGGAGAGCAGCAACATCGGGATGATCACCGGAATCGCCAGCAGGCCGAATTGCGGTGTCGAGCGGGCGAGTGTCGCAAGGAATATCCCCAGCGCTGTGCTGGCGAACAGATAAACGGCCGTCACCATCAGGAACAGGGTCATGGAACCGGCCAGCGGCACGCCGAGTGCACCTTTGACGATCACCTCCAGCGAGATCCAGGTGCACAGCACCACCACCAGCATGTTGCTCCAGATTTTCGCCAGCATGATTTCAAGCGCCGTGAGGGGCAGCACCAGCAAATGGTCGAGGGTGCCGTGTTCGCGCTCACGCAACAACGCTGTGCCGGTCAGGATGATGGCGAGGATGGTGATGTTGTTGACGATTTGAATCACCGCCAGGAACCAGCCGCCCTCCAGATTGGTATTGAACAGCGCTCGGGTGGTCAGCAGCACGGGGGCTTTGCTCGCTGCATCGCCTTGTTCACTGTAGGTCTGCAGTTCGCGCTGGAAAATCCGTCCGATGTAGCCCGCCCCCATGAAAGCCTGGCTCATGGCCGTGGCGTCGACGTTGACCTGCACGGCTGGCTGGCGGCCAGCCAACAGATCTGCCTGGAAATTGGCCGGGACATTGATGACGAAGGTGAATCGGCCGCTGTCCAGCACATCGTCCAGTTGCTCATAGGGCAGCGACACCGGCGCCTGGAATTCCGGCGGCTGCAGGGCTTGCGCCAATTGTCGTGACAGGTGGCTGTGATCTTCATCGACCATGGCCACGCTGGCGTTGTGCACGCCAATCACCGAGCCCGCGGCCGGCATGTAGATCGCGACGGTGAAGGCATAGAACAGGAACAGCAGCAACACGCTGTCGTGTCGCAGGCTGGTGAGTTCCTTGAGGCCAAGTCGCAGGATGTGCGCAAGCTTGTGCATCAGGCCTCCTGCTTTTTCAGCATGGCCAGGCTAAGGCCGGTAAACCCCAGGAAGAACCCGAACAGTGCCAGGCATTGCGGCCACAACTGCCGGATATCCAGGGCCTTGGTAAACGTGCCAACGGCAATATCGAGGAAGTAACCCGCCGGGAACAGCATCCCCATGACAGCGGCCGCGCCATCAAGTGACGAGCGCGGCACGATCAAGCCGGAGAACTGAATGGTCGGCAGACTGGTAATGATCATGGTGCCGAGAATGGCGGCAATCTGGGTTCGGGTGAACGCCGAAATCAACAGGCCCATGCTGGTGGTCGCCAGCACGTAGAGCAGCCCGCCGAAGGCCAGGGTCAGGCCGCTGCCCTTGAAAGGCACGCCGAACAGCCAGCGATTCATAGCCGTCAGGACGGCGAGGTTGATCAAGCTGATGGCCAAATATGGCGCTTGCTTACCTAGCAGGAACTCCAGTCGCGTCAGCGGTGTGGCGTAGAAGTTGGTGATCGAGCCCAGTTCTTTCTCCCGCACGATGCCCAGCGCCGTCAGCATGGCCGGGATGAACGCCAGGATCAGCGCCATCACCCCGGGACCGATGGCGTTGACGCTGACGACATCCTGGTTGTAGCGGAAGCGGGTTTCCAGTTGGGCTGCCGCTTGCCGGTTCAGTGCGGGGCTGGACTGCTCGGCCAATTGCACCAGGTTGCCCTGGTGTACCGCTTCCACGTAATTGCGGCTGGTTTCGGCGCGAAACGGCATGCCGCCATCGAGCCAGGCCGCGACAGCGGGTTGGCGACCGGCGAACAAGTCCCGGCCGAATCCCGGCGGGATTTCCAGCGCCAGTTTGATTTCCGAGCGCTGTAATCGTCGATGCAATTGCGCCGGATCGCTGATAGGCGGTTGTTCGTCGAAGTAACGGGAGCTGCGGAAAGCCTCCAGATACGCCCGGCTTTGTGGCGTCTGGTCCTGGTCGTAAACCGCGAAGGCGAGTTTTTCCACATCCAGGGAAATGCCGTAGCCGAAAATCACCATCATGAACATCGCCCCGAGCAGGGCAAAGGCCATGCGCACTTTATCGCGCAGCAACTCCTTGCTTTCACGACTCGCCAGCGCCCGCAACCGTCCAAAACTGAAGCGGCTGTCTTGCATCGGGGCGACGGGGGCGAGCGTCGTGTCGATGGGCGTTGGTGGCGCCGCCGTTGCGATCGGGGCCTGGGCCTGCTCCAGGCAGGTGACGAACGCCGCCTCCAGAGTCTGGCCCTTGAACTGCAGTTGCAGAGCCGCCGGGGTGTCGCAGGCCAGGACCTTGCCGGCGTGCATCAGCGAGATGCGGTCACAGCGCTGGGCTTCGTTCATGAAATGCGTGGAGAGGAAAATCGTCACGCCCTGTTCGCGAGACAGTTCGATCAGCAGACGCCAGAAATCATCCCGTGCGGCCGGGTCGACGCCGGACGTCGGTTCGTCGAGGATCAGCACTTCGGGGCGATGTAGCACCGCCACCGCCAGGGATAAGCGTTGGCGCAGGCCCAGTGGCAGTGCTCCGGACGGCTGATGAGCGACGCTGCCCAGGTTGAAGCGCTGGATCAGCTCATCGATGCGCTGTGCGCTCTCGGCCTTGGGCAAATCGAACAGCCGGGCGTGCAAGTCCAGATTCTGTCGCACGCTGAGCTCGCCATAGAGCGAGAAGCTCTGGGACATGAAGCCGACGCGTTTGCGGGTGGCAAGATCCTTGGCGTTCACCGGATTGCCCAGCAGCGTGGCGCGGCCTTCGCTGGCCGGGATCAGCCCGGTGAGGACTTTCATGGTGGTGGTTTTGCCGCAGCCATTGGAGCCCAGAAACCCGAAGATCTCGCCGCGGCCGATGGCGAAGCTGACCTTGTCCACCGCCGTGAAATCGCCGAAGCGCAGGGTCAGGTCATGGGCTTCGATGGCGATGTCGGCCGTGGCGTTGGTTCGGGCAGGGATCACCAGCGGCTGGTTGTCACGGCCGCTGTCGCCCTGAAAGTGAGTAAAGGCCTCATCGAGCTTGCCGCTGGGGGTCGCTGCCCCAAGGTCGCGGGTCAAGCCGGCGGCAATCAGTTTGCCGCCATCGAGCATCAGGCAGTGTTCGAATTGCTCGGCCTCTTCCATGTACGCGGTGGCAACCAACAGCGTCAATTGCGGACGTTGACGCCGGACGTCATCAATCAATTCCCAGAAGCGCCGCCGGGACAGCGGATCGACGCCGGTGGTCGGTTCATCGAGGATCAACAGGTCGGGTTCATGAATCAGCGCACAACAGAGGCCGAGCTTCTGTTTCATCCCGCCCGATAACTTGCCCGCCGGGCGCTCGGCAAACCGCTGCAGGTCAGTGGCCAGCAACAGACTTTGCATGCGCTGATCGCATTCGGCTCCGGACAGGCCGAACAAAGTGGCGAAGAAGTGAATGTTTTCGCTGATCGACAGCTCGGGATACAGGTTGCCGCCCAGGCCTTGAGGCATAAACGCAATTCGCGAATAGAGGCTGATACGGTGGCGCCGGTCCTGGATCGAGCCGCTGAGCACGTCCAGTTGGCCGTCTTGCAGCGTCTTCACGCCGGCAATCAATCCCAGCAGGCTGGATTTCCCGGCGCCGTCCGGACCGATCAAGCCGCACCGGGTGCCGGCGGGCAGGCTGAACGTGATGTCGGTCAGCACCTGCTGTTGGCCGTATCGGTGCTGAAGGCCGGTGGCTTGCAGCGCCAGGCCGGTCATTGAAGATTGGCCGGCCAGCCAATGGGCGCGGTGCGCACGTAGCCGTTACCGGGCATCCCCGGTTTGGCCTGGGGCACGCTGCTGGGTTGGGTCAGGCGCAGCTTGACCCGAAACACCAGTTTCTGACGTTCGTCGCGGGTCTCGACTTCTTTGGGGGTGAATTGCGATTTGGCTGCCACGAAGCTGATTTTCGCCGGCAACGGCTGGCCGGGCAGGGCGTCCAGCAGGATCCGCGCTTCATCACCGACCGCCAGGCGTCCCACTACGGATGTGGCGAGATAGAGGTTCATGTACTGATCGTTCGGATCAATCAGCAACAACACCCGCCCACCGGCGCCGAGGACTTCACCGGGTTCGGCCATGCGCAGCTGAATCACCCCGTCAATGGGCGCCCGCAGGCTGCTGTCGTCAATCTCGCTGGTCAGCTGAGCGACTTGTGCCTGCGCCGCGCCAATGGCGGCGCCGACGGCGGACACCTGCGCACGGGCCGCGGTGACGGCCGCGTTGCTCGTTTCGAAGCGAGATTGTTGCTGATCGATGGTCTGGCCACTGGAGAAGCCACGCTTGAACAATTCCTGAGAACGGCTGAGCTCTTGGTGGGCAAGCCGTTGCTCGCTCTGGCGCAGTTGCACATTGGCCTGGGCGGCATTGAGGTTTTCCCGGGCGCGTATCACTTCGGCTTCGGCCTGGTTGCGCTGGGCTTCGAGGGTCCGGGTGTCCATGCGTGCCAGCAGTTGACCCTTGGTCACCTTGTCGCCTTCATCGACCAGGACTTCGGCCAGCCGGCCGGCTGTTTTGCTGGCGATCTGTACTTCAGTGGCTTCAAGTCGGCCATTACCGACATACAACCCTTCGGGCAGTCGGCTAAGGGTCGACTTCCAATAACCAAAACCCCCAGCGGCCAGTAACACTGCCCCCAGTAAAAAGGCGAAAAAAAGTGAAGAGCGGCGGTGAATCGACATGTCGGCATCCTGCGTCTGTAGCGTCGTAGTCTGACAGGCAAGCGGCGGGGCGACTTGATATCCGTCAACGGGGTGTCACGTCTGACCGATCCAGGCCAGAGCGTCGGGCGGTTCAGCTTGTTTAGCGCAGGCCGAGCACCGCTGTCCATTGCTCGGCGGTAACCGGCATCACCGACAACCTTGAGCCTTTCTGCACCAATGGCATCTCGGCCAACGCCGTCTGCTGCTTCAAGTAATCCAGCTTCAACACCTTGGAAAACGTCTCGACATGCGCAACATCAATCGCGCTCCAGGCGTTTTTCTCTGGCGTGGCCTTTGGATCGTAGTAATGACTTTCCGGCTCCAGCGCCGTTGGGTCCGGATACGCCGCTTGAATAATCTTTCCGATCCCGGCAATCCCGGGCTCCGGGCAGCTGGAGTGATAGAAGAAAAACTCGTCGCCCACCGCCATCGTCCGCAAAAAGTTACGCGCCTGATAGTTGCGAACCCCATCCCAGCGCGCTTTGCCAAGCTTCGCCAGGTCTTTGATCGAGAGTTCATCGGGCTCGGATTTCATCAGCCAATAGGCCATGGTTTTTGCTCCTTGCGAGGTGATTGGGCAAGTTGTCGGGCAATTTTATGACAAACCGACAGTCGGTTGACGCCAGCGTTTGCGTGTCAGTTCACGTTGCCGCAAAATGCCGGCCTTCTAAGCTTGACGCTGCTGCACGGCCTACACCTACAACGGAAACCGCTGCTGTCATCGTGTTGATGTGCCTTTGGGGGGCAATCGATGAAACGCAAACCGGATTTACTATGGATTTTGGTTATTTTGTTCGGCCTCGGCGTCGTGACCACCGGCTATGCCCAAAGCCTGTGGAACAACAAGACTGACGCGCCAATCGAAATCGCACAGCAACAACAGCCGTCGGCCTTCAAGCGCTGAGCCTGTTTTTCGGGCGCCGCTGATTCCAGTGGCGTCTAGCCTGCGAAATACCACGCCTTGTCGGTAACCGTTCCTTGCAACGGCACATCCCAGCTCGCCTGAGCCAATCGTTCTACCTTCTGACATTCATGGGCCAGGCCCAGCAGCGTCGGCTTGCGCCAGTTTTTTCGCCGCGCCAGGTAGGCGAGGCTTCGATCGTAGAAACCGCCGCCCATTCCCAGGCGGCCGCCGACGTCGTCAAATCCCACCAATGGCAACAGCACCAGGTCCAGCGCCCAGACTTTGCGCTGGCGGGCGAGGTTGTGCCGGGGTTCGAGAATACGAAAGCGGTTGGGTTTGAGTTTTTCACCGGGACGAATCCGCTGGAACACCATTTTGGTCCGCGGCCAGGCACTGAGTACCGGTAGATAAGTCGCCTTGCCCCGACGTTGCGCTGCGCGCAGCAACAGGCGCGGGTCGATTTCACCGTCGGTGGGCAGGTAGAGGGAGATGTGTTTGGCCCGGCGAAACAACGGCTGCTGAGCCAATTGCTTGTACAGCCCGCGAGCAGCCTGGCGTTGCTGACTGGGGGTCAGTGCGCGGCGGGCCTTGCGCAGCATGCGTCGAAGTTGCGGGCGGGGCAGCAGCGCAGGTTCGGTCATGGATTCAGGCTTCGACAGGACGGATACGTAAAGCGTACCCGTAAAAAAGCCGATGCCGGTATTTAAACCGGCATCGGACTGGAATCAGGCTCCCCGGATGAACCGCTGCTGACTTAGCCCTTGAACCCGAAAGTTCAAGGTGGAAGATGCAGTAGGCTTTAAGGCTTTCCGTCTAGCGGACATGCACACCAGCCCAACGTGCAGCCTCCAGGGTAGTGCGAATCGGCTCAGGGACGTGGTCAACTGGCAAGCACCCCAGGGAGTGATGCGAGTATACCCCAAGCGGTTTCGTGTTTCAGCCCTTGGTGACGTCCGGATCGGTGGCAAGCACCAGATCGACGCGATCCAGCAGGTCGCGAACCTGCTCGCGCGTCGAGCCACTGGCCTGCACATCCGGGCGTTCTTCCTTGTGCAGAAGATCGTGCGTGATGTTCAGCGCGGCCATCACGGCAATGCGGTCGGCGCCGATGACTTTGCCGCTGCTGCGGATTTCACGCATCTTCCCGTCCAGGTAACGGGCGGCGCTCACCAGGTTGCTGCGCTCTTCCTGGGGGCAGATGATCGAATATTCTTTATCGAGGATCTGCACGGTAACGCTATTGCTTGAACTCATGAGTCTTGCTCCAGGGCCTTGAGGCGCGAAATCATTGATTCGACCTTACGCCGGGCGATTTCGTTCTTTTCAATGAGGTGAGCGCGTTCCTCGCGCCAGGTTTTTTCCTGAGCTAATAGGAGTCCGTTTTGACTCTTAAGTTGCTCGACCCGATTAATTAGCAGTTCGAGTCTGGCCATCAGCGCTTGCAGGTCGGTGTCTTCCATTGTGTCCACTGAATAGTCTGATGGGGGTAACGGGCGGACAGCCTTTAATAGTCTTGGCGAGTCTGTCGATGTAGGATACAAGGCCTTCATTCTAGACATAGCGCCGTCTGGCGCCTAGCTGCCCATGCCCATTCAGAATTCCCCGTATCAAGCCTTCGCCACCCTGCTGACTTCCAGCGGTCATAACGTCTCGCCTGCCGAACTGCACGGCCTGCTGCTCGGCCGCAGCTGCGCCGGTGCCGGTTTCGATGCCGAAGGCTGGCTGGTCGATGCCGCCGAACTGCTCGAAACTGAGCCCCAGGATAATGTCCGCAATGCCTTGATCGGCTTGCAGGAGATGGTCAAGGGCGAGCTCACCGGCGACGACGTCACTGTCGTTCTGCTGCTGCCGACCGATGACGCGCCACTGGCTGACCGTGCCGCGGCACTGGGCCAATGGTGCCAGGGCTTTCTCAGCGGTTTCGGCCTGAACTGCCGCGACAGCAGCATGCTGAGCACCGAAGCCACCGAAGTGTTGCAGGATCTGGCGGCCATTTCCCAGGTGCAAGACGCCCTGGAAGAGTCCGAAGACGGCGAAAGCGACTACATGGAAGTGATGGAATACCTGCGCGTTGCGCCGCTGCTGCTGTTCTCCGAAACCAAAAAAGCGGAAGAGCCGGCTGCGGCCAAGCCGTCGCTGCATTAATTGTTGCCAGGGAACGCCATCTGCCCATGATTCATATCCCGAAATCGGAATACAGCCGTCGCCGCAAGGCCCTGATGGCGCAGATGGAACCCAACAGCATCGCCATCCTGCCCGCCGCCGCAGTAGCCATACGCAACCGCGACGTCGAGCACGTCTACCGGCAGGACAGCGACTTCCAGTACCTCAGCGGCTTCCCCGAGCCTCAGGCCGTCATCGTACTGATGCCCGGTCGCGAACATGGCGAGTACATTCTGTTCTGCCGTGAACGCAACGCCGAGCGAGAACTGTGGGACGGCCTGCGCGCCGGCCAGGAAGGCGCGATCCGCGACTTCGGCGCCGACGATGCGTTTCCCATCACCGACATCGACGACATCCTGCCGGGCCTGATCGAAGGGCGCGACCGGGTGTATTCGGCCATGGGCAGCAACCCGGAATTCGACCGGCACCTGATGGAGTGGATCAACGTGATCCGGTCTAAAGCGCACCTCGGCGCCCAGCCGCCGAACGAATACGTTGCCCTGGATCATCTGCTGCACGACATGCGCCTGTATAAATCGGCGGCAGAAGTGAAGGTGATGCGCGAAGCTGCACGGATTTCCGCCCAGGCGCATATCCGGGCGATGCAGGCCAGCCGGGCCGGGCTGCACGAGTTCAGCCTCGAAGCCGAACTCGATTACGAATTCCGCAAGGGCGGGGCGAAGATGCCGGCCTACGGTTCGATCGTCGCCGCCGGGCGTAACAGCTGCATCCTGCATTACCAGCAGAATGACGCCGTGCTCAAGGATGGCGACCTGGTGTTGATCGATGCCGGTTGCGAGATCGACTGCTACGCCAGCGACATCACCCGCACCTGGCCGGTCAACGGCAAATATTCAGCGGAGCAGAAAGCGATTTACGAGTTGGTGCTGGCGTCGCAAGAAGCCGCATTCGCCGAAATCGCCCCGAACAAACACTGGAATCAGGCGCACGAAGCCACGGTCCGGGTGATTACCTCCGGTCTGGTGAAGTTGGGCCTGTTGCAGGGCGACGTCGACGAGTTGATCGCCAGCGAAGCCTATAAAGCGTTTTACATGCATCGTGCCGGCCATTGGTTGGGCATGGATGTGCATGACGTCGGCGAATACAAGGTCGGCGGCGAATGGCGGGTGCTGGAAGTCGGCATGGCGCTCACTGTGGAACCGGGCATCTACATTGCCCCGGACAACCAGAACGTAGCGAAGAAATGGCGCGGCATTGGCGTGCGCATCGAGGACGACGTGGTGGTCACCAAAAACGGTTGTGAAATCCTGACCCAAGGCGTGCCGAAAACGGTCGCCGAGATCGAGGCCTTGATGGCTGCTGCGCGGACAAAAGCGGCATGAGTCGAGTCAATCTGGCAATTATCGGTGGCGGCCTGGTGGGCGCCAGCCTTGCATTGGCGTTGCAGGCCGGGGCCAAGGCCCGTGGCTGGAAGATCGTGCTGATCGAGCCATTCGCCCCGGGCGACACCTATCAACCGAGCTACGACGCCCGCTCTTCGGCGCTGTCCTACGGGGCCAAACAGATTTATCAACGGTTGGGCGTGTGGCAGGAAATCTCCCGCCGCGCCGAGCCGATCAAGCAGATTCATGTCTCCGACCGTGGACGTTTTTCCACCGCCCGTTTGTCGGCGATGGAAGAGGGCGTGCCGGCGCTGGGTTATGTGGTGGAAAACGCCTGGCTCGGCCAATGCCTCTGGCAGGGCCTGGACAAGGATGTGGTCACTTGGCGTTGCCCGGCGGAAGTCACGCGCATGGAACCGCTGACCGATGGCTATCGCCTGACCCTCAACGATGAAACCACCCTGGAATGCGACCTTGCGGTGCTCGCTGATGGCGGCCGTTCGGGCCTGCGCGAGCAATTGGGCATCGGCATCAAAAAGCGTCCGTACAACCAGAGCGCACTGATTGCCAACGTCACCCCGAGCGAAGCGCATAACGGCGTGGCCTTCGAGCGCTTCACCGATGACGGCCCGATGGCGTTGTTGCCGCTGCCGGACAACCGCTGCGCCCTGGTCTGGACCCGCTTGGGGATGGACGCGCAACGACTGGCGGCGCTGGATGAGCGCAGTTTCCTCAGCGAGTTGCAGGGCGTGTTCGGTTATCGCCTTGGCACCCTGAAGCAGGTGGGCGCGCGGCATCTGTACCCATTGACGCTGATCGAAGCCGAAGAGCAAGTGCGTCCGCATCTGGCCATCCTCGGCAACGCCGCCCACAGCCTGCACCCGATTGCCGGCCAGGGCTTCAACCTGTCCTTGCGTGATGCTCAAGCCCTGGCCGATGCGCTGCTGGCGAGCGACACGTCGCCCGGCGACTTCGCGACCTTGCAGGCTTATCGCGAGCGTCAGCGCATGGATCAGAACCTGACTGTGGGGTTCTCCGATCAGGTGACCCGTTTGTTCGGCAGCACCCAGCCACTGGTTTCGCTGGGCCGCAACATAGGCCTGCTCGGTCTCGATCTGCTGCCGCCGGCCAAGCGCTGGTTCGCCCGGCAAGCCATGGGCCTGGGTACGCGTCCCGATGCTTAAGTGGCTGACTGATACGTTCGGTAAAGCGCTGTTGATGCGGTGGTTCATGACCTTCTACCCGCCGTACCTCGGTGCCGGGGTGCGGGTGCAGCACATCAGCGATGACTTCCGGGACATTCAAGTGTCCATGGGACTGAGTTGGTACAACCGCAATTACGTCGGTACCCAGTTTGGCGGCAGCCTGTATTCGATGGTCGACCCGTTCTACATGCTGATGCTGATGGAAAACCTCGGTCGTCAGTTCATTGTCTGGGACAAGGCTGCCGACATCGATTTCATCGCGCCGGGCAAAGGCCCGGTGTTCGCCCGCTTCAGCATCGACGAGACCTTGCTCGACGAGATCCGTCGACAGACAGCGAACGGCGAAAAATACCTGCCGCAGCTGCAGGTTGATATTCATGACGGTGCTGGCGCCCTGGTGGCGCGGGTGCAGAAAACCCTTTACGTGCGGCTCAAACCGCAAGCGAGACAGGCTTAAAGCATGGAAATGCGCGCAGATCTGCTGATTGTCGGGGCCGGAATGGTCGGCAGCGCCCTGGCGCTGGCGTTGCAGGACAGCGGGCTGGAAGTCCTGTTGCTGGACGGCAGCCCGATGAGCGTCAAACCCTTTGATGCCCAGGCGCCGTTCGAACCGAGGGTGAGTGCCTTGTCGGCGGCCAGCCAGCGCATTCTCGAGCGCCTGGGCGTGTGGGACGGCATCGCCAATCGCCGCAGCAGCCCTTACACCGACATGCAGGTCTGGGATGGCAGCGGCACCGGGCAGATTCGTTTCTCGGCCGCCAGTGTGCATGCCGACGTGCTGGGCCATATCGTCGAGAACCGCGTGGTTCAGGATGCCTTGCTGGATCGTCTGCACGACTGCGACCTCGGGATGCTGGCCAATGCGCGTCTGGAGCAGATGCGCCGCTCCGGCGATGACTGGCTGCTGACCCTGGCCGATGGTCGCACCTTGCGCGCGCCCCTGGTGATAGCGGCGGATGGCGCCAATTCGGCGGTGCGGCGCCTGACCGGCGTGGCCACGCGCGAGTGGGACTATCTGCACCATGCGATCGTCACCAGCGTGCGCAACTCCAAACCTCATCAAATGACCGCGTGGCAGCGCTTCACCGACAACGGTCCATTGGCGTTTCTGCCGTTGGAGCGGGACGGTCAGCAGGATTGGTGTTCGATTGTCTGGTCGACCACGCCGAGCGAAGCCGAACGCCTGATGGCGCTGGACGACGGCGCTTTCTGTCTCGAATTGGAACGCGCCTTTGAAGGCCGGCTCGGGACGGTGCTCAGCGCCGACCCGCGTTTGTGCGTGCCGCTGCGTCAGCGGCATGCCAAGCGATATGTGGCTGAAGGTTTGGCGTTGATCGGTGATGCGGCGCATACCATTCACCCGCTGGCCGGGCAGGGCGTCAACCTCGGTTTCCTCGACGCCGCTGTGCTGGCCGAAGTGCTGCTGCAAGCGGCAGGGCGCGGCGAGCGATTGGCGGATGTGAAGGTGCTGAGTCGTTACGAGCGTCGGCGCATGCCGCACAACCTGGCGTTGATGGCGGCGATGGAAGGCTTTGAACGCTTGTTCCAGGCGGATCCGTTGCCGGTTCGCTGGTTGCGTAATGCCGGGTTGAAGATGGTTGACCAGATGCCAGAAGCCAAGGCGTTGTTCGTGCGCGAAGCGCTGGGGTTGATCGGGGATTTGCCGGCGCTGGCCAAGGCCTGACATCTTCATTGCGGCAGACGGCCTCATTGCGAGCAGGCTTGCTCCCACAGTTGAAATGCATTCCCCTGTGGGAGCGAGCCTGCTCGCGATGGCGTTGGTACATTCACCGCCCATGTCGACCATGCAACATTTGGTAACGCCTCCGCGAACTGTTCGATTGAGAAGCTAAATGTGAGTCCTTATCATTTGCCCTCAATTTTCCAATCGAGAGATCGCTCCCATGTTGGCACCGAAGCGTCTACTGACTGCACTCGCCCTGACCCTGATCGGTAGCACCACTGCCCAGGCCGCCGACGAGGTGGTGGTTTACTCCTCGCGTATCGACGAGCTGATCAAGCCGGTCTTCGATGCCTACACCGCGAAAACCGGTGTGCAGGTGAAGTTCATCACCGACAAGGAAGCGCCGTTGATGCAGCGGATCAAGGCCGAGGGCGAGAACGCCACCGCCGACCTGCTGCTGACCGTCGATGCCGGCAACCTCTGGCAGGCTGAGCAGATGGGCATCCTGCAACCGTTCACCTCCAAGGTGATCGACGCCAACATCCCGCTGCAATACCGCTCCTCGGCTCACGCCTGGACTGGCTTGAGCCTGCGGGCCCGGACCATCGCCTACTCCACCGCGCGGGTGAAACCGGGCGAGCTGACCACTTACGAAGCGCTGGCCGATAAAAACTGGGAAGGTCGCCTGTGCCTGCGCACGGCGAAGAAGGTCTACAACCAGTCCTTGACCGCCACCATGATCGAAGTGCACGGCGCCGAAAAAACCGAGAAGATCCTCAAAGGTTGGGTCAACAACCTGTCCACCGATGTGTTCTCCGATGACATCGCGGTGCTGGAAGCGATCAACGCTGGCCAATGCGACGTCGGCATCGTCAACACTTACTACTATGGCCGCCTGCACAAACAGAAGCCTGACCTGGCCGTGAAGCTGTTCTGGCCGAACCAGGGCGATCGCGGCGTACACGTGAACCTGTCGGGCATCGGCCTGACCAAGCATGCACCGCATCCAGAAGCCGCCAAAGCCCTGGTTGAATGGATGACCACCCCTGAAGCGCAGAAGATCTTCGCTGACGTGAACCAGGAATTCCCGGCTAACCCTGCGGTTCAACCGTCTGCAGGAAGTGGCGAGCTGGGGCAAGTTTGTGGCGGATACGCTACCGGTGGAAATTGCCGGCAAGCGTCAGGCTGAAGCGATTCGCATGATGGATCGGGCTGGCTGGAACTGACTTCACCGTTATTGTGGCGAGCGGCTACCTGTGGCGAGGGAGCTTGCTCCCGCTGGGCTGCGAAGCGGCCCTGTTGGCGTCGACAGGTCAGGATCGAGATGATCTGATAACCTCCTGCGGCTGCTTCGCACCCGAGCGGGAGCAAGCTCCCTCGCCACAAAATGGAGCCGACTTCAGGTTAGAGTCGGCCCATATTTTCTAGAGAATCCCCTTGGCCCACCCCGCCCAACGCCGCTGGTATCCCCTGGTCTTCGCCATCGCCGCGCTGGTCCTGCTGCCCCTGAGCGTCCTGTTCTTCTCCTGGCAAACCATCGATCAGCAAATCTGGTCCCACCTCTGGGACACCCAGATGCCGCGCCTGCTGGGCAATACCCTGACCCTGGTGTTCGGCGTCGGTATCGGCGTCACGCTCCTGGGTGTGAGCCTCGCCTGGCTCACCAGCCTCTGCGAATTTCCCGGCCGGCGTTGGCTGGACTGGGCGCTGATGCTGCCATTTGCCATTCCTGCTTACGTGCTGGCCTTCGTCTTCGTCGGCCTGCTGGATTTCGCCGGCCCCGTGCAAACCTTGCTGCGCGAATGGTTCGGCACCGAGCTGCGATTGCCGAGAGTGCGTTCCACCGGCGGCGTCATCCTTGTTCTGGTGCTGGTGTTTTATCCCTACGTTTACCTGCTGGCGCGCACTGCGTTCCTGGCCCAAGGCAAAGGCCTGATGGAAGCGGCGCGGGTGCTGGGGCAATCGCCGTGGCAGGCGTTCTGGCGAGTGGCCTTGCCCATGGCGCGGCCGGCGATTGGTGCCGGTGTGGCCTTGGCGCTGATGGAAACCCTGGCGGACTTCGGTGCGGTGTCGGTGTTCAACTTCGACACGTTCACCACGGCCATCTACAAAACCTGGTACGGATTTTTCAGCCTCTCCACCGCCGCGCAACTGGCCAGCCTGTTACTGCTGGTGGTGATGGTCGTGTTGTACGGCGAACGGCGTGCTCGCGGGGCCAACCGCACCAGCAATGAACGACCTCGCATCAAGGCGCTGTACCACCTGCGGGGTTTCAAGGCGTTGGCGGCCATGACTTGGTGTGGCCTGGTGTTCGCCTGTGCCTTCGTCATTCCGATGCTGCAACTGGTGGTGTGGTTCTGGCAGCGTGGACGCTTCGACCTGGATGAGCGTTACGCCGGTCTGATCGTCCACACCTTGTACCTGGGCGGCATGGCCGCGCTGATCACCGTCAGCGTTGCCCTGGTGCTGGCATTTGCCCGGCGCCTGGCACCGACCCGGGCGATCCGCTCCGGTATCAGCCTGGCCAATCTCGGCTACGCCCTGCCGGGTTCGGTGCTGGCGGTGTCGATCATGCTGGCGTTCAGTTATCTGGATCGCGAGCTGGTCATCCCGCTGTCGGGCTGGCTCGGTGGCGCGGGCAAGCCATTGCTGCTGGGTAGTTTGTCGGCGTTGTTGCTGGCCTATCTGGTGCGTTTCATTGCAGTGGCTTACGGGCCGTTGGAAAGCAGCCTGGCGCGAATACGGCCATCTTTGCCCGAAGCGGCACGTAGCCTTGGGGTCAGTGGGCCACGACTGTTTTTCAAAGTGTATCTGCCGTTATTGCTGCCCGGCACCTTGAGCGCTGCGTTGCTGGTGTTCGTCGATGTGCTCAAGGAAATGCCCGCGACCCTGCTGATGCGCCCGTTTGGCTGGGACACGCTGGCGGTTCGGATCTTTGAAATGACCAGCGAAGGGGAGTGGGCGAGAGCTTCGTTGCCGGCCTTGACTCTGGTTTTGGTCGGGCTGTTACCGGTCATCGGATTGATTCGACGTTCGGCGCATCGAAACGCCTAGGTGTCAGTCCTACACCTTGAGGCTACAATGCGCGGCATTCGGTGCGGTCCGTCCTACGGACCTGGTAGCTGACATCGGCTCAAAGCCTTCTATTTCAAGGCTTTCGCCCGTAAAGCACCGGCCCGCACCTTCGCCACGCCCGGAAGGAGAAACCCATGGGACAGCGCACGCCTCTGTATGACCTTCATCTCGCCCTAGGCGCGAAGATGGTCGATTTTGGCGGTTGGGATATGCCTCTGCATTACGGATCGCAGGTCGAGGAACACCATCAGGTGCGCCGCGATTGCGGGGTTTTCGATGTATCCCACATGACCGTGATTGATGTCACCGGCCCCCAGGCCAAAGCCTGGCTCCAGCATTTGCTGGCCAATGACGTCGAGCGCCTGCACAGCCCTGGCCGTGCCTTGTACAGCACCATGCTCAACGAGCGCGGCGGCATCGTCGACGACATGATCGTCTACCGTCTCGAGGACGGTTATCGGCTGGTGGTCAACGCCTCCACCCGCAATCAGGACCTCGCCTGGATGCAGGCCCATCTCGATGGTTTCGATGTGCAGCTCAACGAGCGCTCCGAACTGGCGATGCTGGCGATTCAAGGCCCCCATGCCCGGCACAAGATTTCCGAACTGGTGACCCAGTCCCGCGGCAACCTGATCCAGATGCTCAAGCCTTTTGAAGGCCAGCCTGACGGCGACTGGTTCATCGCGCGCACCGGATATACCGGTGAAGATGGCCTGGAAATCGTTCTACCCGCCAATCAGGCGCCAGGGTTTTTCAACGACCTGGTGGGCGCGGGCATTTCTCCTATCGGCCTGGGTGCCCGGGATACCTTGCGTGTCGAAGCCGGCATGAACCTGTACGGCCAGGACATTCATCAAGACGTTTCACCGCTGGCCTCGAACATGGCCTGGAGCATTGCCTGGGAACCGGCCACTCGCCAGTTCATTGGTCGCAGTGCTCTGGAAGCCGAGCGGGCCGGTGGTGTGCAGCATAAGCTGGTCGGTCTGGTCCTTGAGGAGCGTGGGGTTTTGCGCGCTCATCAAGTGGTCCGTATCGCCAATGTTGGCGAAGGAGAGATCACCAGTGGTAGTTTCTCTCCTACGCTTAGCAAGTCGATAGCACTGGCGCGCGTGCCGATGGCAACTGCCGACCGCGCAGAAGTGGAAATCCGTGGCAAGTGGTACCCGGTCCGGGTGGTCAAACCGACCTTCGTCCGCCATGGCAAAACCTTGATCTAACCTTTTTGGCGGGCAACGACCGCTGACAATTCTCTTGAGGACACAGAACATGAGCGATATCCCTGCCGACCTGCGTTTTGCCGAAAGTCACGAATGGGCCCGTCTGGAAACCGATGGCACCGTTACCGTGGGCATCAGCGATCACGCTCAGGAAGCCTTGGGCGATGTGGTGTTCGTTGAGCTGACTGAAGTTGGAAAAGTTTTCGCTGCCGGTGATGTTGCCGGTGTGGTCGAGTCGGTCAAAGCCGCTTCCGATATCTATTCTCCTATCGGTGGTGAAGTGACCGCTGTCAACGCCGCTCTGGGTGACTCTCCGGAAAGCCTCAACTCTGACCCATACAGCGCGTGGATCTTCAAACTCAAGCCTAGCGACAAGGCTGAGCTGGACAAGCTGCTCGATGCAGCCGGCTACAAGGCCGCCATCGGCGAGTAAGCCTTCAGCGTCATCCCAAAGCCCCGACGTGTCGGGGCTTTTTTTCGCCTGACGGATTTCCCTGTGGGAGCGGGCAAGCCTCGCTCCTGCACGGGTTCGCTGTTGGCAGCGGCTGCTATGCTGGTTTGACCGTGTTGCATCGACGTTGAGCGCCAGCCTAGAGAGAGCCCGTCATGTCCCAGTTGCCGTCCTTGAGCCAGTTACGCGATCCCAATGCCTTCCTTCGCCGCCATCTTGGCCCCGATGCTGCCGAGCAACAGGCGATGCTCGACAGCCTCGGCCTCGGCAGCTGGGTTGAACTGATCGAACAGACGGTACCGCCGGGAATCCGCCTGAACCGCGAGCTCGATTTGCCGCCGGCCCTCGACGAAGAGGCTGCGCTGGCCAAGCTGCGCGGGTACGCCGAGCAAAACCAGGTCTGGACCAGCCTGATCGGTATGGGTTACCACGGCACCCTCACGCCGGCCGTCATTCTGCGCAACGTGTTGGAAAATCCCGGTTGGTACACCGCCTACACCCCTTATCAGCCGGAGATTGCCCAGGGGCGGCTCGAAGCGCTGCTGAATTTCCAGCAATTGACCATCGACCTCACGGGCCTCGAACTGGCCAACGCTTCGCTGCTCGATGAAGCCACGGCGGCGGCGGAAGCCATGGCGTTGGCCAAGCGGGTCGCCAAGTCCCGGAGCAATCTGTTCTTCGTCGATGAGAACTGCCATCCGCAAACCATTTCCGTGGTGCAGACCCGGGCCGAAGGGTTCGGTTTCGAGCTGATCATCGACGCTGTGGATAACTTGAAACAGCACGAGGTGTTTGGTGCGTTGCTGCAATATCCCGACACCCACGGCGAGATCCGCGACCTGCGTCCGTTGATCGATCATCTGCATGCCCAGCAGGCGCTGGCCTGTGTCGCGACGGATCTGCTGAGCCTGCTGTTGCTGACCCCGCCTGGGGAGTTGGGCGCCGACGTGGTGTTCGGCTCGTCCCAGCGCTTCGGTGTGCCGATGGGGTACGGCGGGCCGCACGCTGCGTTTTTTGCCAGCCGCGATGAGTACAAACGGGCGATTCCCGGGCGGATCATCGGCGTGTCGAAAGATGCTCGTGGCAATGTCGCGCTGCGCATGGCCCTGCAAACCCGTGAGCAACATATCCGCCGGGAGAAGGCCAACTCGAACATCTGCACCGCTCAGGTGCTGCTGGCCAACATCGCCAGTTTCTATGCGGTCTACCATGGTCCGGAAGGACTCAAACGCATTGCCCAGCGCGTCCATCGGTTGACCTGCATCCTCGCCGCTGGCCTGGAGCGTCACGGCATCACTCGCCTCAACACTCACTTTTTCGACACGCTGACGCTGGAGGTTGGTGGTACTCAGACCGCAATTATCGAAAGCGCCCAGGCAGCACAGATCAACTTGCGCATTCTCGGGCGCGGGCAGTTGGGGCTGAGCCTCGACGAAACCTCTGACGAATCCACGGTAGCGAAACTGTTTGATGTGTTCCTCGGTTCCGATCATGGGCTGAACGTCGACGAACTGGACGCTCAAACCCTTGCTTCCGGTATTCCGGCAGGTCTGCTGCGCACCTCGCCTTATCTGCGTCATCCGGTATTCAGCGCCCATCACAGCGAAACCGAGATGCTGCGTTACCTCAAGCAACTGGAAAACAAAGACCTGGCGCTCAACCAATCAATGATCCCGCTGGGCTCCTGCACCATGAAACTCAATGCCACCAGCGAGATGATCCCCATCACCTGGCCGCAATTCGCCAACCTGCATCCGTTTGTACCGAAAGAGCAGGCGGTGGGTTATTCGCTGATGATCGAGGAACTGGAACGCTGGCTCTGCGCAATCACCGGTTTCGACGCGATTTGCATGCAACCCAACTCCGGCGCTCAAGGCGAGTACGCCGGGCTGCTGGCGATCCGCAAATATCACGAGAGCCGTCATCAGGGGGCGCGAGAGATTTGCCTGATTCCGTCCTCGGCCCACGGAACCAACCCTGCCTCGGCTCAGATGGCCGGGATGCGCGTGGTGATCGTCGAATGCGACGAGGCCGGCAACGTCGATCTGGATGACCTGAAAGGCAAGGCCGCGGACGCAGGCGACAAACTCGCCTGCCTGATGGCGACGTATCCGTCGACCCATGGCGTGTACGAGGAAGGCATCAGCGAAATCTGTGAAGTTATCCACAGCCACGGCGGCCAGGTGTACATGGACGGCGCCAACCTCAACGCACAGGTGGGATTGGCGCGGCCGGCGGACATTGGCGCCGATGTCTCCCACATGAACTTGCACAAGACGTTCTGCATTCCCCATGGCGGCGGCGGGCCGGGCATGGGGCCGATAGGCGTGCGCGCGCATTTGGCGCCGTTCGTCGCCAATCACCCGGTGGTGCCGATTGAGGGACCGCTGGCGCAGAACGGTGCGGTCAGCGCAGCGCCCTGGGGCAGCGCGAGCATTTTGCCGATCAGCTGGATGTACATTGCCATGATGGGCCCGCAATTGGCGGATGCCAGCGAGGTGGCGATCCTCGCTGCGAATTACCTGGCGCAACATTTGTCCGGGGCGTTTCCAGTGCTCTTCACCGGGCGCAATGAACGGGTGGCGCACGAATGCATCCTCGATTTGCGGCCATTGAAGGCGCTGACCGGGATCAGTGAAGAGGACGTGGCCAAGCGCCTGATGGATTACGGTTTCCATGCGCCGACCATGTCGTTTCCGGTGCCAGGGACACTGATGGTCGAGCCGACCGAGAGCGAATCAAAGGCCGAACTGGATCGGTTTATCGGGGCGATGCTGAGCATTCGCGCGGAAATCACCGAGGTGCAGAACGGTAACTGGCCCGCCGAAGACAATCCGCTGAAGCGAGCGCCGCACACCCTGGCCGATATCACCGGGGTCTGGGAGCGGCCTTACAGCATCGAGCAAGCGGTGACGCCGGATGCGCACACCAAGGCGCACAAGTATTGGCCGGTGGTGAATCGGGTGGACAACGTCTATGGCGACAGGAATCTGTTCTGTGCCTGCGTGCCCGTCGATGATTACCGCTGATCGCCCGGACTACGCAAATCCAATGTAGGAGCGAGCCTGCTCGCGATAGCGGTGCAACAGTCGCTGAAATGTTGACTGATCCACCGCTATCGCGAGCAGGCTCGCTCCTGCAGGGTTTTGTGTCGGGCAAAAAAATGCCGCTCACGGGAGCGGCATTTTTATTCAGCTGAACAGCTTATTCCGAAGCCACGGCATTCTTTGCCAGGATCGCATTCGCCAGCTCCATGTCCGTCGCCTGCAGGCCCGGATTGTCGGCGCGGACTTTCTGCATTGCGGCTTCCAGATAAGGACCGCGGATGCCGCCGTCACTGGCGACGAAGCTGCCGGCATCGTCCTGCGCGGCAACGATCAGCTTGTGATCCTTGAAGGTCAGGTAGGTCGAACCGGTGGTGGCACCGGACGAAATGACGTTACGCCAAAAGCTATCGGCCATCGCCGAACCGACTGGAAGGGACAACAACGCGATGGTAGCGACAGCAAGTTTGAGACGCATGATGGGGTGACTCCACTGGTTAACTACGGCGTTGGATGCCTTTCCCCCCCTCCAGTTCCGTGACGGCCGTGCCTACTTTTGTTCGCTCTGCGGCGTCACGCGCAAGACTTCCTCGATGGTCGTCAGGCCGGCCGCCACTTTCTGCGCCCCCGACAGCCGCAGGCTGCGCATGCCTTCCTTGAACGCCTGGCGCCGTACCGCCAGCAGATCGGTGTCGGGATTGATCAGCGCCTTAACGCCATCCGTCAGCTGCATGATTTCGTAAACCCCAGCGCGGCCACGGTAACCGGTGTCGCGGCATTCCAGGCAGCCGATGGCGCGCTGGGCGTTGGTGGGCAGTGGCGCTTGCCAGGGTTTGGTCAGGGTTTGCCAGTCTTCTTCACCCAACGTCAGCGGTGCCTTGCAGTGCGGGCACAAGGTTCGCACCAGGCGCTGTGCCATGACGCCGAGCACCGTGGCTTTGATCAGGTAATGCGGCACGCCGAGTTCCAGCAAGCGGCTGATCGCGCTGGGCGCGTCATTGGTGTGCAAGGTCGAGAGCACCAGGTGACCCGTGAGCGCAGCCTGGATCGCCATTTCTGCGGTTTCGAGGTCGCGAATCTCGCCGATCATGATGATGTCCGGATCCTGCCGCATCAGCGCGCGAACACCGGCGGCGAAGGTCAGGTCGATGTTGTGCTGGACCTGCATCTGATTGAAGGCCGGCTCGACCATTTCGATCGGGTCTTCGATGGTGCAGAGGTTGACCTCCGGCGTCGCCAGTTTCTTCAGCGTGGTGTAAAGCGTGGTGGTTTTGCCCGAACCCGTCGGCCCGGTCACCAGAATGATGCCGTTGGGCTGGCGGGTCATGTCCTGCCAGCGGCGCAAGTCTTCGGCGGAGAAGCCCAACTGATCGAAGTCCTTGAGCAGCACCTCCGGGTCGAAGATCCGCATGACCATTTTTTCGCCGAATGCCGTCGGCAAGGTCGACAGCCGCAGCTCGACCTCGCCGCCGTCCGGGGTCTTGGTCTTCACCCGGCCGTCCTGGGGTTTGCGCTTTTCCGCCACGTTCATCCGCCCCAGGCTTTTCAGGCGGCTGACGATGGCCATGGTCACTTGCGGGGGGAATTGATAGACGTTGTGCAGCACGCCGTCGATGCGAAAGCGCACCGTGCCTTGCTCGCGTCGAGGTTCGATGTGGATATCACTGGCGCGCTGCTGGAAGGCGTACTGGAACAGCCAGTCGACGATGTTGACGATGTGCGCGTCGTTGGCGTCCGGTTCCTGATCGCTGGCGCCGAGGTTGAGCAATTGTTCGAAATTGCCCAGGTTGCTGGCCTGCTGATCGTTGTTGGTCGCACCGCTGACCGATTTGGCCAGCCGGAAAAACTCGACGCTGAAGCGCTGGATGTCCACCGGGTTGGCCACTACGCGTTTGATCGGCAGTTTCAGCACATGAGTCAGGTCAGCTTCCCAGCCGTTGACGTAAGGCTGGGCGCTGGCCACCGTCACCGCGTCGCGGTCGATGGACACCGCCAGAATCTTGTGACGCTGGGCGAAGGCATAGGACATCAGCGGCGTAATCGCCGCCACGTTGATTTTCAGCGGATCGATGCGCAAGTAAGGCTGGCCCGCCTGCTGCGACAGCCACAGGGTCAGGCTTTCCAGGTCGAGGTGTTTACCGGGACGGCTGAGGTCGTCCAGGTGCTGGCTGGCGATGAATTCCAGGGGATGCATCTGGCCATGGGTGGCGTGGCGGCGGCGGGCATTGAGCGCGTGTTCGGCCGAGTCCTGGCTGATAAAGCCCTGGGCGACCAGTTCACGCAGCAAATCATTGAGATCCAGCCAGCGGTCCTGAATGGCAAGTTGAACGGACATGCGGGCTCCTCATGAACAACAGTTCGCAAAGGATAGTCGCGGACCCACCGACCGTTGGGCCACTACCCGACGAAGCCGTGTCGAGGTTTGTCAGCCCGCCGCCTGAACAGGCGCTTCCCGCAGGGAATCAGCCGCTTGCAGCTCCACCGAACACACGTTGATCAGGTTACGTAATTTTTCCGCAATCACTTCGGCGCGATGCCAGCTCAACCCGTCCATGACGATGTCGATCGACATCAGATCGTCCATCCGCTGCGCGCTGACCTGTTGCGGCGTCAGAAACTGCAAAGCGAACAGGTTGAGCGCCCGGCACAGCAGGTCCGGCTCGGCTTCGGCCAGCAGTTGGTAATGAACGCGGCAGTGCGCGTTGCCGGCGTGCCAGACATCGGCGCGGATAGGCGAGGTGTTCACAGCTTCCAGGTGCGGCATGGTCGGTCTCCAAATCAATGGAGGAATTTTTACATTCGGTGCCGGGCATTTCTTATCTATGATGGGGCTTGTTGGCTATTTTTCGAATTGTTTGATTTGGCCATCTATCAATTACGGGTTTATTTATGCACAGCGAGCTGGATGGCTACGACCGCAAGATTCTCGCGTTGCTGCAAGAGGACGCTTCGCTGTCCAGCGCGCAGATTGCCGAGCAGGTGGGACTTTCTCAGTCGCCGTGCTGGCGGCGGATTCAGCGGATGAAGGAAGAGGGGATCATTCGCGGGCAGGTGACGTTGCTCGACCGGAAGAAGATCGGGCTTAACACGCAGATCTTTGCCGAGATCAAACTCAACGCGCACGGGCGTTCGAACTTCACTGAGTTTACCGAGGCGATTCGCGGCTTTCCCGAGGTGCTGGAGTGTTATGTGCTGATGGGATCGGTGGATTTCTTGCTGCGGATCGTCACGGCGGACATCGAGGCGTATGAGCGGTTTTTCTTTGAAAAGCTGTCGATGGTGCCGGGGATTCAGGAAGTGAACTCGATTGTGGCGTTGTCGGAGATCAAGTCGACGACGAGTTTGCCTGTCTAGGGTATGCGGTGAATGTGCTGGCCTCTTCGCGGGCAAGCCTCGCTCCTACAGGTTTGAGTCGGCCGCCGAATTGGGGTCAACGAAAATACTGTAGGAGCGAGGCTTGCCCGCGAAGGCGTCATTACATACGCAGCAGCATTTTCCAGGCACGATTCTGATAAACCGCAATGGCCTGCTGCTTGCGCGCATCCAGCGATTCATCGGTGATCGGCTCGTTCGCCAATTGGGCAAGCTGCTTCAGCTCACCGTACAGGCGGTCCATTTCCGGAATGTCCAGCACGCCACGGGCATGGTGCAGCCAGGCCTGGATGCGCTCGATGCGCGGCAGTTGCTCGGCCAGGTCTTCCGGCTGTTGCTGATAACGCTGCAATTGCAGGGAGGTCGCTTCTTCACCCAGCAAACGTGGCAACCAGCTACCCAATTGCGCAGCACCCTGGCGATTGCCACGGACGTTGCGATCAGCTGCCCAGGTGCGGGCCAGCAACCAACGCGACGTGTTCAGCGAGAACAAGCCCCAGCGCGGGTCTTCCAGTTCTTCGAGGAATTGCTCCGGCGCGGCTTTGCGCACGTCTTCGTCGTCGATACCGGCTTGCACCAGCGGGCGCCAGTCTTCGAGCAAGGCATCCAGAGCAACGCGCAGATCGTGAGTCGACTGACGCGGTGCGGCCTGGCCCAGGCTGCTCAGCAAGGCACGCAATTCGGCCAGGTTCTCGACCCAGTCCTGCAACAAGCGCCAGTGGCCATTGAAGCGATACTGCTCGGCCAGACGCTGGCTGCTGCTCAGCAAATGCCAGCTCAGCGCGGCGAATGCATCGTCCAGCGGCGTTTCAGCGGTGATTTGCGGTGCCGGCAGGCTCAACGAATAGCTGTTGGCGTCGTACAAGCGATAACCGCGCTCGGCCTTGCTGATGTCACACGGCATCAGGGCCAGGGTCGCGGCCAGTTCGGCGGCCAGTTCCAGCAGGGCAGCCGGCTCGCCTTCGCGCAGTTCCAGTTCCAGCTCGCAGATTTCTTCTTTCTGCTTGCCGACCACCACGTGGCCCAGGTCCAGTGCGGCTTCGATGACCACTTTGGTCTTGCCGCGGCCCCAGGCGATTTCGGCGCGTTCGCGAACGAAATCGGTGGTGAAGATCGGTTTCAGGGTTTTCTTGTCCAGTTCGGCAAGCTCTTCGGGCCAGCATTCACCGTCAAGTTTCTTGATGTCGAGCTTGGCTTTGGGCAGGTTCCAGTCGTATTCGTTACGCTCGGACAGACCGGCGACGCTCTGGCCACGAGTCTTGAGGGTCTGAATCACTTCTTCGCCGTCCTTGCGCAGGCGCAGGGCAACCTTGGCGCGGGCCAGGTCGCGCTCAGGCGTGTCGAAGTATTGGTTCATCAACTCACGGCGTTCCCAGCCACTTTTGTTGCGTTTTTTCAGGAGCGGGTGCTCGCGCAGGGCTGCGAGGGTTTCGCGGCTGACGCGGAGTTTGATTTCGGTTTCTTTCTGCATGGCCGGAAAATCCAGGATCGGGAGCGCAGCCGGGGGAAATGTGTGGCTGCCAAGGCCGTGCAGTGTACAGGACTCCTTAGTCCTACGTGCCGCGACGGTTTATTCCTGTCGCCAGATGGTTCTATGATGGTCTTCAATTCGCGAGTTGGAGTCAGCGATGCCTTTGCCGTCCATGAAAGATCAGTTCGCTGCGCTGATTGCTGCGCCGACGGTCAGCTGTACCCAGCCCAGCCTTGATCAATCCAACCGTCCGGTCATCGACTTGCTGGCGACGTGGCTCGGTGACCTTGGTTTCGCCTGCGACATCCAGCAGGTCAGCCCCGGCAAGTTCAACTTGCTGGCCAGTTTCGGCTCCGGCCCCGGTGGCCTGGTGCTGGCCGGGCATAGCGATACGGTGCCGTTCGATGGCGCACTGTGGCAGACCGATCCGCTGAAACTGACCGAAGTCGACGGCCGCTGGGTGGGCCTTGGCAGTTGCGACATGAAAGGCTTTTTTGCCCTGGCCATCGAGGCGGTGATTCCGCTGCTCGATCAGCCTTTCAAGCAACCGCTGCTGATCCTCGCCACGTGCGATGAAGAAAGCTCGATGTCCGGCGCTCGTGCCCTGGCCGAAGCCGGCCGTCCGCTGGGGCGTGCGGCGGTGATTGGCGAGCCGACCGGGCTGAAGCCGATCCGCATGCACAAAGGCATCATGATGGAGCGCATCGACATCCTCGGGCAGAGCGGCCATTCCTCGGACCCGCGCCTGGGACATAGCGCCCTTGAGGCCATGCACGATGCCATCGGCGAGCTGCGTGGCCTGCGCCTGTTGTGGCAGCGTGAATTCCGCAATCCGCAATTCGGCGTGCCGACACCGACCATGAACTTCGGCTGTATCCATGGCGGCGACAATCCCAACCGCATCTGCGGCCAGTGTTCACTGGAATTCGACTTGCGGCCGTTGCCGGGCATGGACCCCAAAGCCCTGCGCGCGGCCATTCTGCAGCGGCTCAACCCGATTGCCGAACGCCATCAGGTGAAGATCAATTACGCGCCGCTGTTCCCCGAAGTGCCGCCGTTCGAGCAGGCCGAGGACGCCGAATTGGTCCGGGTCGCCGAAAAGCTCACCGGCCATCGCGCCGAAGCAGTGGCGTTCGGCACCGAAGCGCCTTATCTTCAGCGTCTTGGCTGCGAAACGCTGGTACTCGGCCCGGGCGATATCGCCTGTGCGCACCAACCGGGTGAATACCTCGAAATGTCACGTTTGCAGCCTACCGTGCATCTATTACGTCAATTGATTGAACATTACTGCCTGACACCGGCCCAAACGCCAATGTCAGGTGGTTGAACCTGTAGGAGCCGGCTTGCTGGCGATGAACGATGACGCGGTTCTCCTGATGAGCCGCGGCGCCTGCATCGCCAGCAAGCCGGCTCCTACAGGTGTAAATTGCCAGTGTCCCAACCCGTATTCATGAGGAGAGCGCGCGTGTCGCCAAGCCTGTTCCGACGATAACCATCAGCCCGCTGTGCGTTTTCAGTTTCGCCCATTTTTTGGCTGCTATTTATTACAGGCCCAGGTTCATGCCCGAATACGTTAATTGGCTTCGTCACGCTTCGCCTTACATCAACGCTCACCGCGATTGCACCTTCGTCGTCATGCTGCCCGGCGACGGCGTTGAGCATCCGAATTTCGGCAACATCGTCCACGACCTGGTGCTGCTGCATAGCCTCGGCGTGCGCCTGGTGCTGGTTCACGGTTCCCGTCCGCAAATCGAAACCCGCCTCGCCGCACGCGGCCTGACCCCGCATTACCACCACGGGATGCGCATCACCGATGCCGCGACCCTGGAGTGTGTGATCGATGCGGTCGGCCAGTTGCGCATCGCCATCGAAGCGCGGCTGTCGATGGACATGGCCTCGTCGCCGATGCAGGGCTCGCGCCTGCGGGTGGCCAGCGGCAACCTGGTGACGGCACGGCCGATCGGCGTGCTGGAAGGCGTCGACTATCACCACACCGGCGAAGTGCGCCGGGTTGACCGCAAGGGCATCAATCGCCTGCTGGACGAGCGCTCCATCGTGCTGCTGTCGCCATTGGGCTACTCGCCGACCGGGGAGATTTTCAACCTCGCCTGCGAAGACGTTGCCACGCGCGCGGCCATCGACCTGGGTGCGGACAAACTGCTGCTGTTTGGTGCTGACCTTGGCTTGATCGATGAAAACGGTCGGCTGGTGCGTGAGCTGCGTCCGCAACAAGTCCCGGCGCATTTGCAGCGTCTGGGCAGCAACTATCAGGCGGAACTGCTGGATGCCGCGGCTGAAGCGTGCCGGGGCGGCGTTGCCCGCAGCCATATCGTCAGCTATGCCGAAAACGGTGCGCTGCTGACCGAGCTGTTCACCCGCGACGGTGGCGGTACGCTAGTGGCCCAGGAGCAATTCGAGATCGTGCGCGAAGCGGCCATCGAAGATGTCGGTGGTTTGCTGGACCTGATCAGCCCGCTGGAAGAGCAAGGGATTCTGGTGCGTCGTTCCCGCGAGGTGCTGGAGCGCGAGATTGAGCAGTTCAGCGTGGTTGAGCGCGAAGGCATGATCATCGCTTGTGCGGCGTTGTATCAGATTGCCGATTCGGACGCTGGCGAGTTGGCGTGTCTGGCGGTCAACCCGGAATACCGCCACGGCGGTCGCGGTGATGAGCTGTTAGAGCGCATTGAAACCCGCGCCCGGGCCCAGGGCTTGAAAACCCTGTTCGTGCTGACGACCCGGACCGCTCACTGGTTCCGCGAACGCGGGTTCGTGCCGAGCAGCGTCGAACGCCTGCCGTCGGCGCGAGCGTCGCTGTACAACTATCAGCGTAATTCGAAGATCTTCGAAAAATCCCTGTAACTGCGGGCTTTTGTGGCGAGGGAGCTTGCTCCCGCCGGAGGCCGAAGGACTCCCAAACCCGGCAACTCGGTCTATCAGACATAACGCGTTTACCGGGTTTGGGGGCGCTCCGCAGCCCAGCGCGAGCAAGCTCCCTCGCCACAGGGTTTGTGTTACTCCTGCACGAACTTCGCGCTGACATACGCCGAATAATCCGGCAGCACCGTCTCGACCCTTCCCTTGCTCCTTCAAGAACTTCGCCGTCTCGCCAATGGCCTTGGCCGTGCCGCCGTCCAGCAGCGCCACGCTTGCAGGCGGCAGCGATTTCCGCCGGTTGCCGTTCACCACTTTGACCTTCGAGGCATCCAGGCCCTGAAACGGCGCCAGTCGATTTTCCACCCATGGTCTTTTCGTAAACACCGTCCGCTTGGGGGGCTTTGCTGGGGTCGATACCGGTTTGATAACCGACCGTGAGGTTCGCCGTTTGAACGCTGAGTGAAAAATAATAGCGATACACAAACTGTAACAATTGGTCTGGATAGTGCGCGTTTGGTCGTCATGGCGTGGCCTTTCGGGAGGCCTTTCGGGAGGGGATTGTTTCCGAATGGCGTCAAAGCTGATCGATCTAAAAAACCGCTAAAAAATACCTTTTAGGAATTAATTTTCGAGCCAGCCGCTCTGGCCCGGGACGAGGAATGGAGCGGAGCTTCATTCCTAAAAGGTATTAAAAAGAACAGACCAATTCTTTTTGGGTTTGTGACGAACGCACGACCCTGCAAGGACCAAAAAAAACGGGGATTAGACCATGGTCGTAGACACACATAGTTACGATTGACTTGTGAGTCACGGTCTGGCGCTAATCGCGCATCTTAGGATCCCGGGCATTCGACTCAGGGCCAGGAATACAAGAATTAGAAACGAGAGGAGCTAAAACAATGAACAAGTCCACCTTGGCCTTGGCCGTGGCCGTAGGGGTTTTGGCGCAGCAGGCAGGCGCCGCGGGTTTTATCGAAGACAGCAAGGCATCCGTCAGTTCCCGCACCATGTATTACAACGCGGACACCCGCGAAGGGACTGCGAACGATCAAAGAGAGACCGCTGAAGGTCTCAAGTTCGATTACCAGTCTGGTTTCACTCAGGGTGTTGTTGGATTCGGTATCGATGCCCAGGCGGTCGTTGGCATTCATTTGGACGGTGGCCGTGGTCACCACCCGGATAACAACTCCTTCTTCCCAAGCGATTCCGACGGTTCGGCGTCGGACCCATGGAGTCGCGCAGCCGCCAACGTCAAGGCGCGTTTCTCGAAGACCGAGGCTCACCTGGGCGGCGCTCTGCAACCGAACATGCCGATTCTGGTCGCGAACGACAGTCGTCTGCTGCCACAGAGCTTTGAAGGTGGCACCATCACCTCGAAGGAAATCGACAACTTCACCTTTAACGTCGGCCAGTTTGAGCACGCAGCGGGTCGCGCTTCGTCGAACACCACCGGCCTGGCCGTGGCAGGCGGTACCGAGGAAAGCAACAAGTTCCGGTATGCCGGTGCGGACTGGAAGGTCACCAAAGACCTCACCCTGCAGTACTACTACGCGAACCTGGAAGACTACTACAAGCAGAACTTCCTCGGTCTGGTGCACGTCTACACGATCGCACCCAACCAGTCGTTCAAGACAGACCTGCGCTATTTCGACAGCAGCTCCGACGGCAAGAACGGCGATGCGGGCTATCGGTTCAATAACAACGGTGGTTTCGCCAAGAACCCGGGCGAGGTCGATAACAAGACCTGGAGCGCCATGTTCACCTACACCCTGGGTGCGAACGCCTTCCTGCTCGGCCATCAGCGTGTCAGCGATGACGGTGGCTTTGTTTACCTGAACCAGGGCAACGTGGTCGACAGCAACGGTCGCAACGAAGGCGCGGGAGGAACGAGCTTCTACCTGTTCACCGACGCCATGGTTAACGGCTTCGTCCGTGCTGGTGAGAACACCACTTTCGGTCAGTACACCTACGACTTCGCTTCTCTGGGTGTTCCTGGCCTGAAAGCCTCGGCCGCCTACCTGCGTGGCGATAACATCAAGGCTACTAACGGCGTGGGTAAAGACCAGACCGAGTGGGAACGCGACCTGCGTGTGGATTACGTGATCCAGACAGGCGCGCTTAAAGGCTTCGGCACGACGTTGCGTCACGGTACCTACCGCGGCGATACCAACATCTCTGCGCAAGACCAGACCCGTCTGATCTTCAACTACACCTACAGCTTCCTGTAACACCCACCAGAAATAGCCTCGCCTCAGGGCGGGGCTTTTTTTCGCGTTTTATTTGATATTCCAAATAGACCTAAAATAGTAATTTATTATTCTTTTTGGATTTTTATCCGGGCGCCTAAAGTGGCAAGCCAAGGAGCCGATACCCTGTGTTCGGCGCGCATAGCTATATTCCGAAATGGCATTAAAAATAATGAAATAAATGTTTTTCGGTTTTACCATGCGCCCCCCAAAAAATCACAGCGGGTAGGCCGCGACCGTAGATGCGCGTTGTCACGATGACATGCGGTCTGGCGCTAACCGCGCTTTTCAGGATCCAGGGCATCCGACCCAGGGCCAGAAGCATAAAAAATTAGAAACGATAGGAGCGAAACAAATGAACAAGTCCACCTTGGCCCTGGCCGTGGCCGTAGGGGTTTTGGCGCAGCAGGCAAGCGCCGCCGGTTTCATCGAAGACAGCAAGGCCACTCTGGGTCTGCGTAACTTCTACATCAACACCGATAACCGTGATGGTTCGGGCGCGAACAAAAACGAAGAGTGGGGCCAAGGCTTCGACCTGCGTTTCATCTCCGGTTACACCCAAGGCACTGTCGGCTTCGGTATCGATGCGATCGGCCTGTTGGGCGTGCGTCTGGATTCGGGCGGTGGTACCAACGGTGCCAGCAATAATTCGTACGGCGGCACAGTATTCCCAAGCGAGTCCAACGGCGAAGCAGTTGATAACTTCTCCAGCCTGGGCCTGACTGCAAAAGCCAAGATCTCCCAGACCGAACTGAAGCTGGGCACGTTGCAGCCAAAGAACCCGGTTATCGTGACCAACGACGGTCGTCTGCTGCCACAAACCTGGCAGGGTGGTCAGATCACTTCCGGCGAGATTAAGGACCTGACGCTGGTTGGCGGTCAGATCGAAGCCGTGAAGGGACGTAACTCCAGCAACAATGAGCAGCTGAGCATCGGCGGCGCCAACGCTCGTACTGCCAGCGGCCGCGACAGCAACAAGTTCATCTATGCCGGTGGTGATTACAAAATCACCAAAGACCTGACTGCCCAGTACTACTACGGCAATCTGGAAGACTTCTACAAGCAGCACTTCCTGGGTCTGGTACACAACTGGGCTATCGGCCCTGGCGTGTTGAAGTCTGACTTGCGCTACTTCAACAGCTCGGATGACGGCGCAAACGGTCACGACCCGCTGTACTACAGCTCCGGCAACTACAGCAGCACCTCCAATGGCAAAGGCAAGGTCGACAACAATCTGTACAGCGGCTTGTTCCTGTACACCGTTGCCGGTCACACCTTCGGTGGTGGCTATCAGGTCAGCAACGGCAGCAGCGACTTCCCTTGGCTGAACCAGGGCGACGGTTCGTCGAACTACACCATCACCGACATGCAAATCCAGAAGTTCGGCCGTGCCGGCGAGCGCACCTGGCAAGCTCGCTACTCGTTTGACTTCGCCAAAGTCGGCGTGCCTGGCTTGACCGCTGGTATGGTTTATCTGCGTGGCGACGATATCGACACCAATCGCACCTCTACTGCTGCAGCCGGTAATAACAGCACCGAGTGGGAACGCGACCTGACTGTCGGTTACGTCGTACCGGAAGGCCCGTTGAAGAACGTTGGCTTGATGTGGAAAAACGCCACCTGGCGCACCAACATCCCGGGCGTTCGCTCCCAGGACGAAAACCGTCTGATCGTCAGCTACTCGATCCCGCTGTTGTAATAGCGCTCGCGTAACCGCTGAAAAAAAAGCCCCGCCCGGCATCTCGCCGGGCGGGGCTTTTGCGTTTTCAAGGCGGGGTCACCCCCGTAATCCCGCCGTGAAAACTCCCTCTTTGCAGCAACTCAAGGCCTTCTCGAACCTTGTCGGCGATGTTCGTCCTGATGTTCCTGGAGGTCCAGTGAATAGATATTTAATATTCATTTATGATCTAAATTCATCGATATTTATTCTTTTTAATTCATAAGGAACACAGGCAAAGTTGAGCCCGACAAGCACTCATCAGGAGCAGCACCATGAGCCTCAGACTGGGCGATATCGCCCCCGACTTCGAACAGGATTCCAGCGCCGGCACCCTCCGTTTCCACGAATGGCTGGGCGATAGCTGGGGCGTGCTGTTTTCCCATCCGGCGGACTTCACGCCGGTGTGCACCACCGAACTGGGCTTCACTGCCAAGCTCAAGGATGAGTTTTCCAATCGCGGCGTCAAAGCCATCGCCCTGTCCGTGGACCCGGTGGACTCGCATCACAAGTGGATCGAGGACATCAATGAAACCCAGAACACACTCGTCAATTTCCCGATCCTGGCCGACGCGGACCGCAAGGTCTCCGACCTCTATGACCTGATCCACCCGAACGCCAATGACACCCTGACCGTGCGCTCGCTATTCGTGATCGACCCGAACAAAAAGATTCGGCTGACCATCACCTACCCGGCGAGTACCGGGCGCAATTTTCACGAGATCCTGCGGGTGATCGACTCGCTGCAACTTACCGACAACTACAAGGTGGCCACCCCGGCCAACTGGCAGGACGGTGATGAAGTGGTGATCGTGCCGTCGCTCAAGGACGAAGACGAAATCAAGAAGCGCTTTCCCAAGGGCTACCGCGCGGTAAAGCCGTACCTGCGTCTGACGCCGCAGCCCAACAGGTAAGCCATCAGCATTTTCGGTGTGGCTGGTATCGCCATCACGAGCAGGTAAAACGCTATCCATTGTGGGAGTGAGCCTGCTCGCGATGACGGAATTGCAGGCACCGCAGAAAGATTGACCATATCCATAAAGCAGGGGATTTCAGGCCGTTTCGACGGCCTTTTTTTCGCCCGCAGGAACTACCTTCTTATATATCCAATGTGCATAACCAAATGAACAAATATGATTTATGGATATAACAATCACCTGTTAAGGTCACCTCCATCACAGCGAGATCGCAAACCGCGAATCGCCAACACCGTGCAAGGAATCATTTGAATGCTGGTCGTCTCACTCGGTGGCAGTCCCAGCCAACGCTCCCGCTCCGGGGTGCTGCTGGAGCGCTCCCAACGCTGGTTGCAGGAGCAGGGTGTGGAAGTGGTGAGTTACCAGGTGCGGGACTTCCCGGCCGAAGAATTGCTTCATGCACGCTTCGACAGCCCGAAGGTGATCGACCTGCTGCAACAGATTGAAAATGCCGATGGCCTGTTGATCGCCACTCCGGTCTACAAGGCGTCGTTCTCCGGCGCACTGAAAACCGTGCTGGATTTGCTGCCCGAGCGCGCGTTGGACCACAAAGTGGTTTTGCCCATGGCGACCGGCGGCAGTATCGCCCACATGCTGGCGGTGGATTACGCGCTCAAGCCGGTGCTGTCGGCGTTGAAAGCCCAGGAAATGCTCCATGGGGTTTTCGCGGTAGACAGCCAGATCGCTTACGGCGAAGGCAGCGCCCAGGCGCAGTTGGCACCAGAGCTGGAACAACGACTGAAGGAATCGCTGGAGCTGTTTTTCAGCGCCATGGCCCGACGGCCCAAGCCGATCGATCCGAAGCTGTTGAATGAACGTTTGTTGAGTGCTCGCTGGAGCATTTAAGTCGGCACTAAAGCCACACCTGAAATTGATGTACTGGCCTTACTCGCCCGCTAACGGGCAAGCAGGTGCAGCCAAAACCCAACTGCAAAAAGGAGAGCGCCATGCGCACTGTCATTTTGCGTCGTGGTCTGGTCGCTCTGTTTGCAGCGGCTGTCACCTTCGGCGCCATTACTCAAGCTCAAGCCGAGACGTTGCGAATCGGTTATCAGAAGTACGGCACCCTGGTGCTGCTCAAAGCCAAAGGCACGTTGGAAAAACGCCTCGCCGCCCAAGGCGTGGACGTGCAATGGACTGAATTCCCCGGCGGCCCGCAATTGCTTGAAGGCCTGAACGTCGGCTCGATCGACTTCGGCGTCGCCGGCGAAACCCCACCAGTCTTTGCTCAAGCCGCCGGCGCCGATCTGCTCTACGTCGCCTACGAACCGCCAGCGCCACACAGCGAAGCGATCCTGGTGCCGAAGGATTCACCGATCAAATCGGTGCAGGACCTCAAGGGCAAGAAAGTCGTCCTGAACAAAGGCTCCAACGTCCACTACTTGCTGGTCCGCGCACTGGAAGACGCCGGCCTCAAATACACCGACATCCAGACCGTATTCCTGCCGCCGGCCGATGCCCGCGCTGCGTTCGAGCGTGGCAGCGTCGATGCGTGGGTGATCTGGGACCCGTACCAGGCTGCCGCCGAACAGCAACTGCAAGCGCGCACCCTGCGCGATGGCCAGGGCATCGTCGACAACCACCAGTTCTATCTGGCGACCAAGCCTTACGCACAGAAAAACCCTGAGGTGATCAAGACCCTCGTGGAAGAAGTGCGCGCCGTCGGCGAGTGGTCCAAGGCCAATCCAGTCGAGGTGACCCAACAGGTTTCGCCACTGCTCGGCTTGCCGGCGGACATCACCCTGACCTCGATGAAACGTCAGGGTTACGGCGCGTTGTTCCTCACGCCTGAAGTGGTCGCCGCCCAACAGAAAATCGCCGACAGCTTCTACCAGCTCAAGCTGATCCCGAAACCGTTGAGCATCAAAGACGTGATCTGGACGCCACCGGCAGCCGTTGCCAAAGCGCAGTAATTCGATTCCCCAAGGAGACCACTCCATGAGCCTCAATATTTTCTGGTTCCTGCCTACCCACGGCGATGGCCATTACCTTGGCACCGCCGAAGGCGCCCGCGCCGTCGACCACGGTTACCTGCAACAAATCGCCCAGGCGGCGGATCGCCTGGGCTTCGGCGGGGTGTTGATTCCCACCGGTCGCTCCTGCGAAGACTCGTGGCTGGTGGCGGCGTCGCTGATTCCAGTGACTCAGCGTTTGAAATTCCTTGTCGCGCTGCGCCCCGGGATCATTTCCCCGACGGTGGCCGCGCGTCAGGCGGCGACCCTGGATCGCCTGTCCGGCGGCCGTGCGTTGTTCAACCTGGTCACCGGCGGTGATCCGGAAGAATTGGCCGGCGACGGTTTGTTCCTGACTCACGAAGAGCGCTATCAAGCCTCGGTGGAATTCACCCGCATCTGGCGTCGCGTACTGGAAGGCGAAACCGTTGATTACGACGGTCAGCACATCAGCGTGAAAGGCGCCAAGTTGCTCTATCCACCGATCCAGCAACCGCGTCCGCCGCTGTACTTCGGCGGTTCGTCGGAAGCGGCGCAAGACCTCGCGGCCGAGCAGGTGGAAATGGTCCTGACCTGGGGCGAGCCACCAGCCGCCGTCGCCGAGAAGATTGAACAAGTGCGAGCCAAAGCCGCGAAGCTGGGTCGCACCGTGCGTTTCGGCATTCGCTTGCACGTGATCGTCCGAGAAACCAATGCCGAAGCCTGGCAAGCGGCGGATCGGCTGATCTCCCATCTCGACGATGAAACCATCGCCCGAGCCCAGGCTTCTCTGGCCCGGTTCGATTCGGTCGGCCAGCAACGCATGGCCGCGCTGCATGGCGGCAGCCGCGACAACCTGGAAGTCAGTCCCAACCTGTGGGCCGGTGTCGGCCTGGTACGTGGCGGTGCCGGTACGGCGTTGGTGGGCGATGGTCCGACTGTGGCTGCCCGCGTGAAGGAATACGCGGACCTGGGCATCGATACCTTCATCTTCTCCGGTTATCCACACCTGGAAGAGTCGTACCGGGTTGCGGAATTGCTGTTCCCGCACCTCGACATCGAACGTCCGGAACTGCCCCAAGGCGCCAATTACGTCAGCCCGTTCGGTGAGATGGTCGCCAACGACATTCTTCCCAAAGCCGCGTCCCAGAGCTGAGGCGCGCATGAACAGACTTATCCACAACCTCGCGCCCTGGGCGTTGCCGGTGTTGCTGCTCGCGGTGTGGCAGTTGTCAGTGTCGGCGGGCTGGTTGTCGACGCGGATTCTGCCGGCGCCGATCGCGGTCATCGAGGCCGGCGTGAGCCTGGTGCGCAGCGGCGAAATCTGGACGCACCTGGCAATCAGCGGCTGGCGTGCTGCGCTGGGCTTCACCATTGGCGGCGGCATCGGCCTGGCCTTGGGTTTCATCACCGGTCTGTCGAAGTGGGGCGAACGCCTGCTCGACAGTTCGGTGCAGATGATCCGCAACGTGCCGCACTTGGCGCTGATTCCCTTGGTGATCCTGTGGTTCGGCATCGACGAGTCGGCGAAGATTTTCCTGGTGGCGTTGGGCACGTTGTTCCCGATTTACCTCAACACCTATCACGGTATCCGCAACGTCGATCCGGCGTTGGTGGAAATGTCGCGCAGTTATGGCTTGTCCGGTTTCAGCCTGTTTCGCCAGGTGATTCTGCCGGGGGCGCTGCCTTCGATTCTGGTGGGTGTGCGCTTCGCGCTGGGCTTCATGTGGTTGACGCTGATCGTCGCGGAAACCATTTCCGCGAGCGCCGGCATTGGCTACCTGGCGATGAATGCCCGGGAGTTTTTGCAGACCGATGTGGTGGTGCTGGCGATTCTTCTGTACGCCGTGCTCGGCAAACTCGCCGACCTCGCGGCCCGCGGGCTTGAGCGCGTGTGGTTGCGCTGGCACCCAGCCTATCAAGTTGTTAAAGGAGGTGCGGCATGACGGCTCAACAACCTCCACGGTTGCAGCGCGGGATCCCGCTGGTGGTGCGTAAGCTGCAAAAAACCTACGGCTCTCGGCAGGTGTTGCGTGAGATTGACCTGCACATTCCAGCGGGTCAGTTCGTTGCCGTGGTGGGTCGTAGCGGTTGCGGCAAAAGTACCTTGCTACGGTTGCTCGCCGGTCTCGACAAACCCACCGGGGGTGAATTGCTCGCCGGCTCCGCGCCGCTGAACGATGCCCGGGAAGACACCCGATTGATGTTCCAGGAAGCGCGTCTGCTGCCGTGGAAAAAGGTCATCGACAACGTCGGCCTCGGGCTCAAGGGCAACTGGCGGCCACAAGCGCTGGAAGCCTTGGAATCGGTCGGCCTGGCGGATCGCGCCAATGAATGGCCCGCCGCATTGTCCGGTGGCCAGAAACAACGGGTGGCCCTGGCCCGCGCGCTGATCCATCAACCGCGCTTGCTGTTGCTCGACGAACCCCTGGGCGCGCTGGACGCCCTGACCCGAATTGAAATGCAGCAGTTGATCGAACGGCTCTGGCAGACGCACGGCTTCACCGTGTTGCTGGTAACCCACGACGTCAGCGAAGCCGTGGCGATTGCCGACCGGGTGATCCTGATCGAAGAGGGCGAAGTCGGCCTCGACCTGCCGGTTGAATTGCCCCGCCCACGCGTGCGCGGCTCCCATCGGCTGGCGGCGCTGGAAACCGAAGTGCTCAATCGCGTGCTGGCGCTGCCCGGCCAACCGCCGGAACCGGAACCTGTTTCACCCTTGCCCACGCAATTGCGCTGGGCGCAATAGACGCAGCGGCGAGTTGCAAGCTTCAAGCTGCAAGAAGAAGCAGGGCGCTTTTACTTGCCACTTGTAGCTTGCCACCTGCAGCTCATTTCGACCTCAGGAGAAATCGTATGACTATCAAAGCCATCAACGTTCGCAACCAGTTCAAAGGCTCGATCAAGGAAATCGTATTGGGCGACGTGCTGTCGGAAATCGACGTACAGACCGCTTCCGGCATCGTCACTTCGGTGATCACCACGCGTTCAGTGAAGGAGCTGGAACTGGTGGTCGGCAGTGAAGTGATCGCGTTTGTGAAATCCACCGAGGTGTCGATCGCCAAGTTGTAAGGGCATGCCGTGCAGACAACCCCGGAGGGTGTGAACCCTTCGGGGTTTTTTATGTGTTTGGATCAGTGAGTTTAGCGGTGCGGCCTTCGCGAGCAGGCTCGCTCCCACAGGGAGTTGTACCGTACACAGACGCTATGCCCGCTGAAGATCCAATGTGGGAGCGAGCCTGCTCGCGAAGAAGCCATCGCAGGCACCGCAGAAATCAGGCGTAAATGGGGCGCTTCGGCAGGTACGGCGGCAGATAAAGCCCCAGGTATGCATCAAACACCCGCATCCCTTCCTCTGCCATGCGCGGCGTGATCTGCCCATGCTGCTGCACTGAACGGGCGTAGACGCGGTCGCCGAGCTCCATCGCCAGGGCAAACACATCGACATCGCTCGGCAATCTAGGCAACTCGAAGTGATGATCGAACAGCTTGTGCATCAGGTCGCCGAGTTCGATGTCGTGCTGACGGTCGGCCTGGGTGACTTCGGTGAGTCCGTGCTGGGCGAGGATCAGTTGCCGGGCGGCAGCGTCTTCGTCGTAGATGTCGAGCATGCGCTGCTCGACGATTCGCGACAGGTCGCGCCAACCGTTGAGGGCTTCGTGGTCGATGGGCGCTTGCAGACAGGCCCGGAACGCGGCGTGGACGTCGGCCGTCAAGGCTTCAAGCAGCGCCGGGACGCTGGCGAAGAAATGGTAGACGGAGGAGGGCGGGATCTCCGCGCGTTCGGCGACGCTGTAGATCGACAGACTGGCCACGCCTTCGGCCGCCAGCAGCGTGCGGGCGGCATCGAGTATCGAATCGATCCGGGCCTGGCTGCGGGCGCGGGGTTTGCGAACGGTGGCGGTGCGCGTCATTGGAGTCCTCCTGCGGGGCAGCGGGCATTGTACGCAGAGCGGGCACATGTTCCATATCCCCTGTGGCGAGGGAGCTTGCTCCCGTTGGAGGCCGAAGGACTCCCTGTAACAGCGATACGGTTCTGTCAGACACACCTCATTGACTGTTTTGGGGCCGCTTCGCAACCCAGCGGGAGCAAGCGCCCTCGCCACAGGTTTGATGTTGGCCATAAAAAAACGCCGCAGGCTTCAATAGCCGGCGGCGTTGTTTTTACGGCAACCGCTTACACGGTATGCAGGTACCAGTTGTACTCAAGGTCGGAGATGGAGTGTTCAAACTCCTCCAGCTCGCTCTCTTTGCACGCGACGAAGATATCGATGTATTTCGGATCGATGTACTTGGCCATGACTTCGCTGTCGTCCAGCTCGCGCAATGCATCGCGCAGGTTGTTCGGCAGGCTTTGCTCGTTCTGCTCGTAGGAGTTGCCTTCCACGGGGGCGCCCGGCTCGATCTTGTTGGTCAGGCCGTGATGCACGCCTGCCAGGACCGAAGCCATCAACAGATACGGGTTGGCGTCGGCACCGGCCACACGGTGTTCGATGCGCACGGCATCGGAGGAACCGGTCGGTACGCGGATCGCCACAGTACGGTTGTCCAGGCCCCAGCACGGCGAGTTCGGCACGTAGAACTGTGCGCCGAAACGACGGTAGGAGTTGACGTTCGGGCAGAGGAAAGCCATCTGCGCCGGTAGGGTCTCGAGCACACCGCCGATCGCGTGACGCAGTGCGGCGTTCTGCTCGGGATCCTCGCTGGCAAAAATATTCTTGCCATCTTTATCAAGAATCGAGATATGGACGTGCAGACCGTTACCCGCCTGGCCTGGATAAGGCTTGGCCATGAAGGTGGTGTCCATCTCATGGTCGTAGGCGATGTTCTTGATCAGACGCTTGAGCAGGACCGCATAGTCGCAGGCCTTGATCGGGTCAGCCACGTGGTGCAGGTTCACTTCGAACTGCGCCGGAGCACTTTCCTTGACGATCGCGTCGGCAGGGATGCCTTGCTCTTTCGCACCTTCCAGAATGTCCTGGAGGCAGTCGACGTATTCGTCGAGGTCGTCGATCAGGTAAACCTGGGTCGAATGCGGGCGTTTGCCGGAAATCGGCGAGCGCGGAGGTTGTGGGCGACCGTTCACGTTCTCCTGGTCGATCAGGTAGAACTCAAGTTCGAAGGCGGCGCAGATGGTCAAACCCATCTCGTCAAACTTGGTAACAACTTGACGCAAGACTTCACGGGGATCCGCGAAGAAAGGTTCACCTTCGAGTTCGTGCATGGTCATTAACAGTTGCGCAGTAGGGCGCTTCTGCCAGGGTTCATTGCACAGGGTGTCGGGGATTGGATAGCAGATTCGGTCAGCATCACCGATGTCCAGGCCCAGGCCGGTGCTTTCCACCGTCGAGCCATTGATATCCAGAGCAAATAGAGAGGCCGGCAGGTTGATGCCTTTCTCGTAAACCTTGTGGAGACTGGTGCGTTCAATGCGCTTGCCGCGCACCACACCATTCATATCCGCAATCAGAAGGTCAACGTACAGAACCTCAGGATGTTCCTTAAGGAACGCGTTCGCTTCGTTAAGCTGAACGGCACGCGGGGGTACCGACATGATGCAACACCTTTGTTGTTAAAAATATCAATCATTGATCTCTTCGGGTTTCAGTCAACCCGAACGGCATGCCGAAGTCAAGCGAGGCCTTTTTTGCCCTAAAAAAGCGCTCGTAGGGCTTTTTTGAGGCAGTTTGGGGCGTTTTTATGCCTTTGAGCGCTTTAGCGCCCGCGAGCTTGAGCGGGCCGTGTTGTATTTTTTACGGGGGTGTTGTGTAAAAAAATGAACAAGGCTAAGCTCGATTCAAACCCATAACAGCAATAATACCGGGGTGCTTCATGTCTCGCCTGCCGTTAATCGGCGTCGCCATCTGCTCAAGGCAGATCGGTCTGTATGCTTATCACATCAGTGGCGATCGTAGCGTCCACGCCAAGGCAAGCGTTGCCCAAGGCGTGCCGTCGACTCTTACTTCCCCGGCGAACCTGCTGGCACCGTCCGATATTCTGGACGGTCTGCACGACATTCTCTTGACTGCCTCTCTATCCAATATAGTTCCGTTTCGTCCTGGCAGCCCGACCAACGCGTCGGCTTCTGCTCATGATTCTGCACGCTCCACTACGCTCTCACTGACCCACGCCATTACCCGTGTGGGTACTTGTGCGCGGCTATTGCAGTGGCAATCTGTATCACGCGACGCCCGTGCGTCAAACAACGCCTGACTTATAAGAGTCAGGAAACTCAGCCTAAGAGGCATTTATGAGTAACAACCTCGACCAGCTCACCGATTGGTTGAAAGACCACAAGATCACAGAAGTCGAATGCATGATCGCCGACTTGACCGGGATCACCCGGGGCAAGATTTCGCCGACCAACAAGTTCATTGCTGAAAAAGGCATGCGCCTGCCCGAGAGCGTTCTGCTGCAGACCGTGACGGGCGACTATGTCGAAGACGACATCTATTACGAACTGCTCGACCCGGCCGACATCGACATGATCTGCCGCCCCGATCAGAACGCGGTGTTCCTGGTGCCTTGGGCCGTCGAGCCCACCGCGCAGGTGATCCATGACACCTATGACAAGCAAGGCAACCCGATTGAGCTGTCGCCTCGCAACGTACTCAAGAAAGTGCTCAAACTCTATTCCGAGAAGGGCTGGCAGCCGATCGTTGCGCCAGAAATGGAGTTTTACCTGACCAAGCGCAGTGACGATCCGGACTACCCGTTGCAACCGCCTATCGGCCGTTCCGGGCGCCCGGAAATCGGTCGTCAGTCGTTCTCCATTGAAGCCGCGAACGAATTCGATCCGCTGTTCGAGGACGTCTACGACTGGTGCGAATTGCAGGAGCTGGACCTCGACACGCTGATCCACGAGGACGGCACGGCGCAGATGGAAATCAATTTCCGTCACGGCGATGCCCTGTCCCTGGCCGACCAGATCCTGGTGTTCAAACGCACCATGCGCGAAGCCGCGCTCAAGCACGACGTGGCGGCCACCTTCATGGCCAAACCCATGACCGGCGAGCCCGGCAGTGCCATGCACTTGCACCAAAGCATCATCGACCTCGAAACCGGCAAGAACGTCTTCTCTAATGAAGACGGGACCATGAGTCAGCTGTTCCTGCACCACATCGGTGGCTTGCAGAAACTGATCCCCGAGCTGTTGCCGCTGTTCGCACCCAACGTCAACTCGTTCCGCCGCTTCCTGCCGGACACCTCGGCACCGGTGAACGTGGAGTGGGGCGAAGAGAACCGCACCGTGGGCCTGCGGGTTCCGGATGCCGGGCCGCAAAACCGTCGGGTGGAAAACCGCCTGCCGGGCGCCGACGCCAACCCGTACCTGGCGATTGCCGCGAGCCTGCTCTGCGGTTACATCGGCATGGTCGAAGGCTTGAACCCGAGTGCGCCGGTGGTGGGTCGTGGCTATGAACGCCGCAACCTGCGCCTGCCACTGACCATCGAAGACGCGCTGGAACGCATGGAAAACAGCGCGACTATCGAGAAATACCTGGGCAAGAAATTCATCACTGGCTACGTCGCGGTCAAGCGGGCCGAGCATGAAAACTTCAAGCGCGTGATCAGCTCATGGGAGCGGGAATTCCTGCTCTTCGCCGTCTGATACGCCGGGCGCCGTCGTTGTCGGGCGGCGCTTTCACCTGATTTTTTTGGAGATTGGTATGACTAGCAACAATCCGCAAACCCGTGAATGGCAAACCCTGAGCAACGATCACCACCTGGCCCCGTTCAGCGACTTCAAGCAGCTGAAAGAGAAAGGCCCGCGGATCATCACCAGCGCCAAAGGCGTTTACCTCTGGGACAGCGAAGGCAATAAGATCCTCGACGGCATGGCCGGCCTGTGGTGCGTTGCGATTGGCTACGGTCGCGATGAACTGGCCGATGCCGCCAGCAAACAGATGCGCGAACTGCCTTACTACAACCTGTTCTTCCAGACGGCCCACCCGCCGGTGCTGGAACTGGCCAAGGCCATCGCCGACATCGCACCGCAAGGCATGAACCACGTGTTCTTCACCGGTTCCGGTTCCGAAGGCAACGACACCATGCTGCGGATGGTCCGCCACTATTGGGCGATCAAGGGCCAGCCGAAGAAGAAAGTCATCATCAGCCGCAAGAATGGCTATCACGGTTCCACCGTGGCCGGCGCGAGCCTGGGCGGCATGACGTACATGCACGAACAAGGCGACTTGCCGATCCCTGGCATCGTCCACATCGCCCAGCCGTACTGGTTCGGCGAAGGCGGCGACATGACACCGGAAGAGTTCGGTGTGTGGGCGGCCAATCAGTTGGAAGAAAAGATTCTGGAACTCGGCGTGGACAATGTCGGCGCCTTTATTGCCGAGCCGATCCAGGGCGCTGGCGGCGTGATCATTCCGCCAGACACCTACTGGCCGCGCATCAAGGAAATCCTCGCCAAGTACGACATCCTGTTCGTGGCGGACGAAGTGATCTGTGGTTTCGGCCGCACCGGTGAGTGGTTCGGTACCGATTTCTACGACCTCAAGCCCGACATGATGACCATCGCCAAGGGCCTGACCTCCGGCTACATTCCGATGGGTGGCCTGATCGTGCGTGACGAAGTGGTCGCCGTGCTCAACGAAGGTGGCGATTTCAACCACGGTTTCACTTATTCCGGACACCCGGTGGCCGCTGCGGTGGCACTGGAAAACATCCGCATCCTGCGCGAAGAAAAAATTATCGAGCGTGTTCATGCCGAAACGGCACCCTATTTGCAAAAGCGTCTACGGGAACTGAACGATCACCCGTTGGTGGGGGAAGTGCGTGGGGTCGGTCTGCTGGGGGCAATCGAGCTGGTGCAGGACAAGGCCACTCGCAAGCGTTACGAAGGCAAGGGCGTCGGCATGATCTGCCGCCAGTTCTGCTTCGACAACGGCCTGATCATGCGCGCCGTGGGGGACACCATGATCATTGCTCCGCCGCTGGTGATTACCAAGGCTGAAATCGATGAGCTGGTAACCAAGGCACGCAAGTGCCTGGACCTGACCCTGAGTGCGTTGCAGGGCTAAGTGCTAGGCTCTGGGCGGGAGTCATGAAACTTTCGCTCAGAGCAGTTCTAAGGGAGGCCTTTCCTTGAAAGACCGCCTCGGATCTTGCCAGACTAGCCGCGGTTCCAGTTGTCCGGGTTCGGCCGCTGAACAAAGTGGTTCAAAAAAGAAAAAATTTGGAGCATTACGCATGAAGGCATTAGGAAAAAAGCTTGCTGGCAAGACACTTCTCGCCATGTCCCTGATGGGCATAATGGCGGGTGCGGTTCAGGCGGACGACAAGGTGTTGCACGTCTATAACTGGTCCGACTACATCGCGCCGGACACCATCAAGAAGTTCGAAACCGAGTCCGGCATCAAGGTTGTCTACGACGTATTCGACAGTAACGAAACCCTGGAAGCCAAGTTGCTGGCAGGCAAGTCCGGTTACGACATTGTCGTACCGTCGAACAACTTCCTGGCCAAGCAGATCAAGGCCGGCGTTTACCAGAAGCTGGACAAGTCCAAGCTGCCTAACTGGAAAAACCTGAACACTGACCTGCTCAAGGCTGTGTCGGTGAGCGACCCGGGCAACGAACACGCTTTCCCGTACATGTGGGGTTCGATCGGCATTGGCTTCAACGCCGAGAAGGTCAAGGCTGCACTGGGTGCGGATGCACCAACCAATTCCTGGGACCTGCTGTTCAAACCTGAAAACGCCGCGAAGTTGAAGTCGTGCGGTATCAGTTTCCTCGATTCGCCAACCGAGATGATTCCGGTGGCGTTGCACTACCTGGGCTATCCAACCGACAGCCAGGACAAAAAACAACTGGCCGAAGCCGAAGCGCTGTTCCTGAAGATTCGTCCTTCGGTGGGCTACTTCCACTCGTCCAAGTACATCTCCGACCTGGCCAACGGCAACATCTGCGTGGCCGTGGGTTACTCGGGTGACATCTACCAGGCCAAGTCCCGCGCGGCTGAAGCCGGTGACAAGGTGAAAGTCAGCTACAACATTCCGAAAGAAGGTGCCGGTAGCTTCTACGACATGGTCGCCATCCCTAAAGATGCCGAAAACGTCGAAGGCGCCTACAAGTTCATGACCTTCCTGCAGAAGCCGGAAATCATGGCTGAAATCACCAACGCCGTGCGCTTCCCGAACGGTAACGCGGCCGCCACCGCCTTGGTTGATAAAGAAATCACCGCCGACCCGGGCATCTACCCGCCGGCAGAAGTGCTGGCCAAGTTGTACGCGATTGCCGACTTGCCGGCCGCGACCCAGCGGATCATGACGCGCAGCTGGACCAAGATCAAATCGGGTAAATAAGCCGTTTTGAGGCAACAACCTGTTGCCGTCGCCTGCGCGGTGACGGCAACAGGTGTAATTAAATGACAGAAAGTTTTGCTGGAACGGTTTTTCGAGGGTAAGTTGCGCGCCGGTTTTGTTGCTGGGCAGCCATGCCTGTCATGTAACGCGGGGCAACTTGGGCCCAACTAATTTTAGAGGACCTCCACTTGCCTATTTTTTCTTTGTTGCGCAATGCCATGCTGGTCGGCGCCGGGCTGACACTCGCTGTCAGTGTCCAGGCCGCCGGCACTGTGCATATTTATAACTGGTCGGACTACATCGGCCCGACGACGCTGGCCGACTTCCAGAAAGAGACCGGCATCAAACCGGTTTATGACGTCTTCGATTCCAACGAAACCCTGGAAGGCAAGTTGCTGGCCGGGCGCACCGGTTACGACGTGGTCGTACCGTCCAACCACTTCCTGGGCAAACAGATCAAGGCGGGCGCCTTCCAGAAGCTCGACAAGTCGAAGCTGCCTAACTATGCCAACCTCGATCCGGTACTGCTCAAGCGTCTTGAGCAAAACGATCCGGGCAACTTGTACGCCGTGCCTTACCTGTGGGGCACCAACGGCATCGGTTACAACGTCGACAAGATCAAGGCGGTACTGGGCGTCGACAAGATCGACTCCTGGAGCGCGGTATTCGAACCGCAGAACATCAAGAAGCTGCACGCTTGCGGCGTCGCGTTCCTCGATTCCGCTGATGAAATGATGCCCACCGTCCTCAACTACATGGGCCTCAACGCTAACAGCACCAACCCCGAAGACTACAAAAAGGCCGAAGCCAAGTTGCTGGCGGTGCGCCCTTACGTGACGTACTTCCACTCCTCCAAATACATCGCGGACCTCGCCAACGGCGACATCTGCATCGCCATCGGTTTCTCCGGTGACATGTTCCAGGCCAAGGCCCGGGCATCCGAGGCCGGCAAAGGCGTGAATGTGGCCTATACCATTCCCAAGGAGGGCGGTGCGCTGTGGTTCGACATGCTTGCGATTCCGAAGGATTCGAGCAACGTCAAAGAGGCCCACGCCTTCATCAACTATTTGTTGAAACCCGAGGTGATCGCACAGGTCAGTGATTCTGTTGGCTATGCGAACCCCAACCCTGGCTCGGACAAGTTGATGGAACAGTCCATCCGCACCGACGAGTCGGTCTATCCACCGCAAGCCGTTCTCGACAAGACCTATGTGTCCGTCGAGTTACCACCAAACATTCAACGTTTGATGACCCGCAGCTGGACCAAGGTCAAGTCGGGTAAATAGCGACAAGGCTCAAACTATCCAAGGTTGGCTCACCTTGAGCGAACTGCACTCTTTTTTTCTGGGAGTTTCGTAAATGGCAGTTGCCTCCGGCGCCTATAAGAAAGCCCTCGAGGGCGACCAGACACCTAAACAGGTGCTGGTCAAAATCGACCGGGTCACGAAGAAGTTCGACGAGACGATTGCCGTGGACGATGTGTCCCTGGAAATCAAGAAAGGCGAGATTTTCGCCTTGCTCGGCGGTTCTGGATCGGGCAAATCCACGTTGCTGCGCATGCTCGCAGGCTTCGAACGGCCCACGGAGGGGCGCATTTACCTCGATGGCGTAGACATCACTGACATGCCGCCATACGAGCGGCCGATCAACATGATGTTCCAGTCCTACGCGTTGTTCCCGCACATGACCGTGGCGCAGAACATCGCCTTCGGCCTCAAGCAGGACAAGCTGCCCGCCTCTGAAGTCGATGCCCGTGTCGCAGACATGCTCAAGCTGGTTCAGATGACCCAGTACGCCAAACGCAAGCCGCATCAGTTGTCCGGTGGCCAGCGTCAGCGTGTGGCCCTGGCGCGCTCGTTGGCCAAGCGGCCGAAGCTGTTGCTGCTCGACGAGCCGATGGGTGCGCTGGACAAGAAGCTACGTTCGCAAATGCAGCTGGAACTGGTCGAGATCATCGAGCGCGTCGGCGTGACCTGCGTCATGGTGACCCACGATCAGGAAGAGGCCATGACCATGGCCGAGCGCATTGCGATCATGCACCTGGGCTGGATCGCTCAGATCGGCAGCCCGATCGACATCTACGAAACCCCGACCAGCCGCCTGGTCTGCGAGTTCATCGGCAACGTCAACATCTTCGACGGCGAAGTGATCGATGACGCCGAGGGTCATGCGATCATCACCTGCAAGGACCTCGACCGGAAGATCTACGTGGGCCACGGCATCAGCACCTCGGTGCAGGACAAATCCGTGACCTACGCGATCCGTCCGGAAAAACTGCTGGTGACCCCGACCATGCCGACCTGCGAATACAACTGGTCCAGCGGCAAGGTGCACGACATCGCCTACCTCGGCGGTCACTCGGTGTTCTACGTCGAGCTGCCGAGCGGCAAGATCGTCCAGTCGTTCGTCGCCAACGCCGAGCGCCGTGGCCAGCGCCCAACCTGGGGTGACCAGGTCTACGTGTACTGGGAAGACGACAGCGGCGTGGTACTTCGCTCATGAACATGCGCAAATTCAAACGCCGCCTCAATCGAATAATTCCCGGTGGCCGCCAGCTGGTCATCGGGGTACCGTTCATTTGGCTGTTCCTGTTCTTCATGCTGCCGTTCTTCATCGTCCTGAAGATCAGCTTCGCTGAAGCCGACGTAGCCATTCCTCCGTACACCGAAATCTACAGCTACATCGACCAGAAGGTGCAGTTGCTGCTTAACCTGAGCAACTACGCGATGCTGGCCGGCGACGAGTTGTACATCGCCGCCTACCTCGGCTCGCTGAAGATGGCGCTGATCAGCACCGTCCTCTGCCTGCTGATTGGCTACCCGATGGCCTATGCCATCGCCAGTGCCCGTAAAGAGCTGCAAACGGTGCTGGTGCTGCTGATCATGATGCCGACCTGGACGGCGATCCTGATCCGCGTGTATGCGTGGATGGGCATCCTCAGCAACAACGGCCTGCTCAACGGTTTCCTGATGACCATGGGCTGGATCGACGAACCGCTGCAGATCCTCAACACCAACCTCGCCGTGTACATCGGCGTCGTCTATTCGTATCTGCCGTTCATGATCCTGCCGCTTTACGCCAACCTGGTGAAGCACGACAACAGTCTGCTGGAAGCCGCGTCGGACCTGGGTTCGAGCACGTTCAACAGCTTCTGGAAGATCACTATTCCGCTGTCGAAGAACGGCATCGTCGCCGGCTGCATGCTGGTGTTCATTCCGGTGGTGGGCGAGTTCGTGATCCCGGAACTGCTGGGCGGTCCGGAAACCCTGATGATCGGTAAAGTGCTCTGGCAAGAATTCTTCAACAACCGCGACTGGCCGGTGGCGTCCGCCCTGGCGGTTGTGATGCTGGCGATCCTGATTGTGCCGATTATTCTGTTCAACCGCAGTCAGGCCAAGGAAATGGAGGGTAAAGAATGAAGCGCTTCCGTTTCTCGAGTTTCATGCTGATCGCGGGCTTGCTGTTCATCTACGCGCCGATGCTGATCCTGGTGATCTACTCGTTCAACGCCTCGAAACTGGTGACGGTGTGGGGCGGCTGGTCGATCAAGTGGTACGTCGGTTTGATGGACAACACTCAATTGATGGGCTCGGTGGTGCGCTCGCTGGAAATCGCCTGCTACACGGCGGTGGCGGCGGTGGCACTGGGTACGTTGGCGGCATTTGTGCTGACCCGTATCACCCACTTCAAGGGTCGCACGCTGTTCGGTGGCCTGGTCACCGCGCCGCTGGTGATGCCCGAAGTGATCACCGGTCTGTCGCTGTTGCTGCTGTTCGTGGCCATGGCGCAGATGATCGGTTGGCCACAGGAACGCGGCATTGTCACCATCTGGATCGCTCACACCACGTTCTGTGCGGCGTATGTGGCGGTGGTGGTGTCGGCGCGCTTGCGTGAGCTGGACCTGTCCATCGAAGAGGCGGCCATGGACCTCGGTGCGCGGCCATGGAAGGTGTTCTTCTTGATCACCATCCCGATGATCGCGCCATCCCTGGGTGCCGGCGGCATGATGTCGTTCGCCCTGTCCCTGGATGACCTGGTGTTGGCGAGCTTCGTGTCGGGCCCGGGCTCCACGACCCTGCCGATGGAAGTGTTCTCGGCGGTGCGCCTTGGGGTTAAACCCGAGATCAACGCCGTGGCCAGCCTGATTCTGCTGGCGGTTTCGCTGATGACCTTCCTGGTCTGGTTCTTCAGCCGCCGTGCCGAAGAAGCGCGCAAGCGTGCGATCCAGCAGGCGATCGAAGAAAGCGCGGCCGACTCCTGGAAACAACCGGACGTGCGTCGCGCCCAGCAGGCGCCGGAAGCGGCTTGAAGGTTGGCCACGATTATGTGGCCAACCCCGATCCAGTGTGGGAGCGAGCCTGCTCGCGATGAGGTCGTGTCAGTGGATAGAGATGTCGACTGACACGACCTCATCGCGAGCAGGCTCGCTCCCACAGTTGTTTTAGGACATCCAGGGAGACTTGCGGATGATCTCGACGAAGTTCATCGGCTTGAACCCCGGCTCGCTGTCCACCAGCACATCTGCGTTCACCGTGCCGAACGTAGTGTCCGGCTTGTGTTTGACGCCATTGGCGAACGCGCACAGGATGCATTCCTTGAACCCCTCGCCCCGTGGGTGCGCATGCACCACTTCCTCACGCTGCACGGTGGGAAACGCGGCGTAATCGATACCCAGCACATCCATTTCCACACCGGCCGTGACCAATGCCACGTTAGGCCGCAAGTGTTGCGGTACGCCCGGCGTGGTGTGCAGGGCAATCGAAAGCCACACCTGCTCGATATCGCCATCCGACAACCCATACGGCTTGAGGAACGCTTTGGCGGCGTTGGCGCTATCGACTTCGAAGCGCTCGTTGTCCGTGCGATGACCGTCCACCAGGCCCAGGTCATGGAACATGGCGCCGACGTAGAGCATCTCTGGATCGTAGGCCAACTGCTTGCGCTCACCGCTCAAGGCGCCGAACAGAAACACCCGGCGCGAATGGTGGTAAAGCAAATCGGACTCGGCGTCGCGAATGTATTCGGTGGTGGCCTTGGCCAACGCGCTGTCGGGGATTTTGATACCGGCAATGATGCTGCTCATGGTGCTTTCCTCGTGGGGAACGCCGTGGCGGCGCTGATGGAACAAGTCTGTTCCGGCCTCCAAAACCGGACAATCGATCCATGGCTGCGATCCCGGCCAATGAGCATGCAAATCGCGCCAACCTCGCTTGTTGCGCCCGGGTTGGCTAAGTTTGGTACCGGCGAATACGCTTTTGTGGCGAGGGAGCTTGCTCCCGCTGGGCTGCGAAGCGGCTCCAAAACCTGCAACTCAATTACACCAGGCAAACAGTAGTGACAGGAATGGGAGTGCTGCGCACTCCAGCGGGAGTAAGCTCCCTCGCCACAGGTAAGTGTGACCCGTAGAGGCAATCCAACCATGAGTAAAACCGTTGCCATCGTAGTGTTCGCTGGCGTCCAGTCGTTGGACGTCACCGGTCCCATGGATGTGTTTTGCGAAGCCAATCGCTTCCTCGAACCGCATGACCATTACCGGCTAGAGGTTATCGGCGTCGAGCACGGGATGATGGCGTGCTCCAACGGTTTGTCGCTCAATGCCCATCGGCATTTCAGCGAAGCGCTGGAGGCTTATGACTTGCTGCTGGTGGCCGGCGGGCCGCAATTGCCGTTCCTGGATTTTGGCGCGGCCTTCGATGGCTGGTTGCGCGATGCCTGTGCGCGGGCGCAACGATTTGGTTCGATCTGCAACGGCGCGTTCATGCTGGCCCGGGCCGGATTGCTCGAAGGACGGACCGTCACCACCCATTGGGATGATGCCGCGGCGTTGGCGACAGCGTGCCCATCGACTCAGGTCGATGCCGATCGCCTCTACGTTCAGGACGGTGAGCTCTTCACCTCGGCCGGCGTCACGGCGGGGATTGATTTGTCGTTGTACCTGTTGGCCCGGGACCATGGGCCGGAAGTGGCGTTGAGCGTGGCCAAGCGGCTGGTGGTGTTCACCCAACGCTCGGGCGGGCAATCACAGTTCAGCCCGTTCCTCACACCCCACGCCGAACCGACGTCGGCGGTGGCACTGGTGCAACTCTACGTCCTGGCCAACCTGACCGGCGACCTGACCATTGCCGATCTGGCGAACGCGGCCAACATGAGTGCCCGCAACTTTTCCCGGGTGTTCGCCAAGGAGGCGAAAATCACTCCGGCGGAATTCGTCGAGCGGGCGAGGGTGGACGCGGCGCGGGTGCTGCTTGAAAGCACCCATTCACCGCTCAAAACGGTGGCGTATCAATGCGGGTTTCGCGATGCCCAGCACATGCGCACGGTGTTCAGTCGCCGGCTGGGGGTGACGCCGCAGCAGTTCAGGTTGAATTTTGCGGCGATGGTTTGAGCCATGAACAGGCGTTGTTCTTGCGGGCCTCATCGCCAGCAGGCTGGCTCCCACAATGGATCTGCGTGTACAGGATCACTGTGGGAGCCAGCCTGCTGGCAATACAAAACTATTGAGCACTTCGCGCCGGCAACAGCTTCAACGTACTGCGCGTATTGGCCGTGACTTCTTCGTTATTGAAGTGCGCCTCGTAGTAAATCCCTTCGACATACGCTTCGGCCTGGTCTTCGTAATGGCTGTCGAACGGCACGCCGCTCTGGCCGACCGGGTTGATGGTCAGGCTGTGGGCCGGGTCGGCAAAGTCCACCAGGCGCCGCGTCGATGGGCCATACGTCACCGGCCACGGCGCCGGGCCGATCTTGGCCGAGAGGTTGTTCGGCACTTCATGGGTGCCGGGCGCCGCGAACGGGCCGACGTTGAAGATTCGGTCCAGCGGCTTCTGCACGCCCAAGGGGTGATCGTGGGTCAGGGTGTGCGCCTTGCCCCACTGCCAGTGCGCGACGTCAGGGCCAAGGGTGGTCTTTAGGTGGGCGATGCTCGCTTGCCAGGCCACTTTCACTGTATCGGCGCGGGTTTCCTTGCCGAGGGTGTTGCGGTTGTCCCACCACGGCGAATCGGCCGTCGCGGCCAGGCGGGGTAGCGCAGCGTCGATCACGCGAGTCGAGAGCAGGGTCTCGAAAAAATCATTCCCCAGCTCATCGTGCATCGTCGCGTCGGCCAGGTTGAACAGGAACTGGTTGAACAGCGTAGCGCTGGTGGAATCCAGCGGGTAATCGCCTTTCCATTGCGCCAGTTGCTCGACCAGTTTCAGTTCGGCGGGATCGCTCACCCCTTCACGCAGTACCGGCAACAGCGGCGCCAACAGACGCGGGCCGTAGGCGGTGGTGGTGCCCAGTTGCAGCTTCTGGTTGGCCTCGTTGTCCCATTTCACGCTCTTGTCGCTGAGCTGATGATTGAGTTGCTGGCCGCGATCGGCGAGGTTGTAGTAACCGGGAATCTCCATGCCAGTCGGCGAAACGGGCTGAAAGTTGGCCGAGACGATGTAGCCGCGCGCCGGATTCTCTTCCTGCGGGTTGGCGCTGAACGGGTAGAAACCGTCCTTGTCCGCCTGATTGGTGCTGCCGTCGAGGATGAAACCGGGCTTCACCCCGGCCGCACGCTTGGGCAGCAGCGCCGAGGCCCACCAACCGATGTCGCCCTTGGCGTTGGCGTAGACGATGTTCAATCCCGGAGCCTGAACCTTGGCCGCTGCGGCGCGGGCCTTGGCCAGGGTGTCGGCGCGGTTGAGCTGGTAGAAACCTTCGAGGATCGGGTTCGGCGTTTCAAGGAACGCCCACCACATGGACACCGGTGTCTTGCCGGCGGCAGTGCCGAGTGCATCGTTGATGATCGGGCCGTGGGGCGACTGGCGCAGCTTCAGGGTGACCGGCGCCTGGCCTTTCACCGCGATCTGTTGCTCGGTGTTGACCATGTCGACCCATTTGCCGCGATACCAGACCTGGTTCGGGTTGTCCGGATTGATCTTCTCGGCGATCAGGTCGAGGTCGTCGTTCTGGAACATCGTCAGGCTCCAGCCGAAGTCCAGGTTGTGGCCGAGAAAGGCAAACGGCACCAGCGCCTGATGATGACCGTAGAGCTCGAAGCCCGGCGCCGACAATTGCGCCTCGTACCATACCGACGGCACCGAGAAGCGAATGTGCGGGTCACCGGCCAGCAGCGGCTTGCCGCTTTTGCTGCGGTTGCCGGCAATCACCCAGGCGTTGCTGCCTTCGAACTGTGGCAGGCCGTTGTCGGCCAAGGCCTGTTCGCTCAGGCGGGCGAGGGCGTTCAGGTCTTTCCAGTCACCGGCAGCGAGGGCGGGGCCGGGTGTTGAGCGCGTCTTGGCCAATACGCCTTTGGGCTGCCAGTCGAGTTCGAAAACACTCAGGTACTCGACGCCCAGTTGGTCGCGCACAAACGTCAGTAAAGGTTCGGTGCGAAACGCGGCGGCAAAACTGTACGCCATGTAACCGGCGACGCTGATGCTGTCTTCGGCGGTGAACGGGCGCTTGTGGATGCCCAGCACGTCGAACTCCATGGGCGCCGCGTGAGTGTCCTGATACTGGTTGATGCCATCCAGATAGGCTTCCAGCGCCTTCCATGCCGGTGACTGACGATCCAGTGCGGCCACATAACTCTCGGCGCGCTCCCGGATACGCAAGCTGCGGAACAGTTTGTCGGTGTCGATCAGTTTCGGTCCGAGGATTTCGGCCAGCTCACCCCGGGCGAGGCGGCGCATGGCTTCCATCTGGAACAACCGATCCTGAGCCTGCACGTAGCCGAGGGTGCGGTAGAGGTCGGTTTCGTTTTCGGCGCGGATATGCGGCACGCCGCGCTCGTCGTAACGCACGGTCACCGAGCCCTGAAGATGCTGCAACTCCACCTGGCCCTGGCGCGTCGGCTGCTTGATGTACACGTACCCGCCGACCCCGATGACGAGCGTGACGATCAGCAATACAAGTACGGTCAGGACGCGTTTCATGGTGACTCCTTGTTCTTCGGGATTGCCGCCCGTGCGGGCTGCAAACATGTAGCACAGACCTTCTGTGCCGGGCATCGCGGTCCTGGAAAAGTCAGGATTGCCTTACTTCGCTTCCTCCGGCCAAGGGCAGTAGCAACCGACCGCCAGCGTATGGGTGGCACCCACCGCACGACCTTCGCTGAGTGCTTGCAGGATGGGCTCGATAAAGCTGTTGTTCGAATTGCAGGTCAGGCCTTCGCTGTACGGGCCGAAGTAGGCCAGTTTGCCGCTGCGGTCCCAGATCGCCACCGCCGGGCTGGCGGGGATCTGTTCGGAACCCGGGAGAACGGTGATGGTTTTCAGGCGGCTCAAGGTGCTGGGCAACTGACCGTGGCTGCCGGGTTTTTGGACCGCGTAAAACTCCACGCCCTGCGGTACGTATTGATCGACCAGTTCAGTCAGGTGTTGCTGGTTGCCGACATTGCACGGGCAGGCAGGGTCCCAGAAGTGCACCAGGCGTATGGCACCGGGGCCGGCGAGGTCGGCGGGCAGGCGCAGCGGATCACCGGAAAATAACGCGGTGTGCGAACTGAATGCGCGCAGGTAGCGCCCCTGAAACCAGTCATAGGCCGCCCACAAGACGCCGGCACACACGAGGGCGAGCAGGCTGGCAAGCAGTGTGGTGCGGTAGGCCGGGCGCATGGGTTTCAATCCTCGAAGGTCGGCTAGCTTGCCATGCTTGCCGCGACAGATGAATATCGCAGGCCCATAAAGTCTGTTTAACGCTCTGGAAATAGCTCATGTCTGCCACTTTCGACCCCGATCATTTGCGCGCCAGCCTGCGGCCATTGGCCGAATGGCAGCCGCTTTCGGTGGAAGCGCTGGCCTATCAGCGGTTTTACGGGCTGGATTTTCCGGGGCGAATGCTGCGCCGCGGATTGGGGCGTTTCGAGGTCGATGGCTATGAAGTGGTCAGCCAGGTCTGGTGGCCTGACCAGGCGAAGGCGACGCTGTTTATGTTCCATGGCTTCTACGACCACACCGGGCTCTACCGGCATGTGATCGAGTGGGCGCTGGATCAGGGCTTCGCAGTGATTGCCTGCGACTTGCCGGGGCATGGCCTGTCCAGTGGCGAGCGGGCGAGCATCAAGGATTTCGCCGAGTATCAGCACACCCTGGAAGGGTTGCTTGCCGAGGCGCAGTCGCTCGACCTCCCACAGCCATGGCACCTGTGCGGGCAAAGTACTGGCGGGGCGATCGTGATCGATCATGTACTTAACCACGGTGCAGACAGTCCGGCCCAGGGTCAGGTGATTCTGCTGTCACCGCTGGTTCGGCCGCGCGCCTGGGGCTGGTCGCAGCTCAGTTATTACCTGCTCAAGCCTTTCGTGAACGGCATTGCCCGGCGCTTCAGCGAGAACTCCAACGACCCTGAGTTCCTGTCGTTCCTGCAAGCCGATCCGTTGCAAGCGCTGCGACTGCCAACGGCGTGGGTCGGTGCGTTGGCGCGGTGGATCAAGCGAATCGAGGCGGCACCGAACAGTCCACGGCGACCGCTGATTGTGCAGGGGCAGTCGGACATGACGGTGGATTGGGAGCATAACCTTGAGGTGTTGAAGGCCAAGTTTGATCGGCCGCAGGTATTGATGCTGCCGGAGGCGCGGCATCATCTGGCGAATGAGACGGTTGGGTTGCGGCGGGAGTATTTCGGGTTTTTGACCAAGCGGATCAAGGGTCGGAATCTTTAGCGCAAGTGAGGGCCTCATCGCGGGCAAGTCGGTGTATCAGGCGCTAAAGATTACTGACTGAGATTCGCCGGATCCTGCCCCACCGCCAACCCCGCCCGAATGGCTGCCAGCGCTGCCTGGTAATACGCCTTGCCCTCGGTGGACTCGGCAAACGTGGCGAACTCTTCCAGTTCTTCATCCGACAGATCGCGATACACATACAACAGCGTGTTGTTCAGATCAGCACCAATCTGTTCCATCAAACGCTGGCGCTGTCCATTCAACACCCCTTGCGCCTGACCGCCACCGAGCAACCCCGGGATCATCGAACTCAGGCTGTCAGCCGCGACACCGGCGATCGCCAGGCTGACTTCCGCACCAGCCTCGCGAGCGGGCAGGGCCTGGGCCAGGTGGCCGATGATCAGCAGACGGCTGTCACTGGCCTGAATCTTCGGCAAACCCTTGGCGTTTTTCGCCAGTTGATCGCGACGGGTCGCCAGCAATTCGGCGGCGACGATTTTCTTGCCCAGGGGCGATTGAAAGAAGGTCAGCGCCGGTTGCGGATCGGCGAGGCTTTTGCGCAATTGAGCTTCGGCGCGCTGGTCCACGGCCTGGGAGGCGAAACGTTGATTGCTGTTGTTCACCAAGGCTTGAAACACCGCCGGTGGCAGGCTGTTCTGGTAGCGCTGCTGAGCGGCAGAGAGGGCGTCGTTAAAATGCGCGCGCTGATCTGGCCAACCGGCGACCTTGTACAACTGGTCGTGGCCGTCTGCCCAAGCGGGCAACACACAGAGCATCAGCAATGAAAAAAACAAACGGCGCATAGGGACTCCTGTCAGCAGGCGACTATTCTCCGTGCGGCTTTCGTACTTGTCGAGAATTCGTATCAGTAATCCGACAAATCCTCCGCCGCGCGGCTCTGTCGGATTTGCAGGCACAGGAATACTATGCGCGCCATGCAAATATCCTCTGATCACCCGCTGCTGTTACGTATCGTCGACGACCTGGCCGAGCGCGGCTGGTCGCAGCAGAATATTTTCCTGCCTCTGGGTCTGACCCGGGAACTGGCGGCTGAGTGCCGTAAACGTGCAGCTGAGGGCGAACTGGCCCCGGCGGCCGTGGGGCGAGGGCCGACGTCGGAGATTCGCGAGGGGATCCGCGGCGACCACATCCAGTGGATCGAGCCCGGCCAGGCGTTGGCGTGCGACAGTTACCTGAGCTTGATGGACAGCCTGCGCGAGGCGATGAATCGCGGGTTGTACCTGGGCCTGGAAGATTTCGAAAGCCATTTCGCTCTGTACCCGCCCGGTGCGTTTTACCTCAAGCATGTCGATCGTTTTCGGGATGACGACCGGCGCATGGTTTCGGCGGTGATCTACCTCAATGACGGCTGGCTGCCCGAGCACGGAGGCCAGTTGCGCATGTACCTGGAGGACGGCGTCGAACACGACGTTGTGCCCACTGGCGGATGCCTGGTGGTGTTTCTGTCAGGCGAGGTGCCTCACGAAGTCCTGCCCGCGACCCGGGATCGCCTGTCATTGACGGGCTGGTTCCGGCGCCGCGGTAATGAGCCGTTCTGATCATGCAGAAGATTCTGGTAAGCCGCTGCCTGCTGGGCCATCGCGTGCGTTACGACGGCGGGGCGAGCGGGCCGTTCGATCAGCTTCAACAGTGGCTCGATGAAGGTCGCGTGGTGCCGTTGTGCCCGGAGGTTGCCGGTGGTTTGCCAACACCCAGGGCCGCAGCGGAAATTCCGGGCGGGCAGGGCGGTGAAGTGCTGGATGGCCACGCCTCCGTCATCACTACCGAGGGTGAGGACGTCAGCGCCGAGTTTCTCTCGGGGGCTTATCAGGCGCTGGAGTTGGTGCGAAAGCACGGCATCCGCATCGCCGTGCTCAAGGCCAACAGCCCGTCGTGCGGGAACTTGCTGACGTATGACGGGAGCTTCAGCGGTGTGAAGGTCAGCGGCGAGGGGGTGACGGCGGCGTTGCTCAAGCGCCATGGTGTGCAAGTCTTCAGTGAGTTGGAGCTGGCCGAAGCGTCCGCTGCATTGACCGCGCAAGACTAACCACCTTCACACCCTGCAGGCTCACTCCTACAGGGTTGGTCGTCAGTCCGGGATCAGGGTTTGGGCGCCACACTCGCATCCGCCCCAAACCACTTCTGCTCCAGCGCCCCCAGTCGACCATCCGCCTTGATCCGCTTCAACGCAGCTTCCAGGCTGGCGTGAAACGCCGGGTTACCCTTCTGAAACGGAATCGCCAAATCCACAGCCGGGGCGGTTTTCGGCTTTTCTTCCGTCAGCGACTGCACCAACAGGATCGAACGCGGCTCTTCTTTCTGCGCGATCAATTGCGCATTGGTTTGAATGTAAGGCTCGGTGAAGTCGAAACGATCCTTGAGATCCGGGGTCATTGCTATGTGGTTGATGGCGATGTCGTACTTGCCGGTTTCAACGCCGGACAACAGGTCGCTGGAATCGGTCACGACGAAGTCGGCCCGCACGTCCAGTTCGTTGGCCAGCTGTTGGCCCAATTCCACTTCGAAGCCGGTGAGTTTGCCCTCGTCCTTGAAATTGAAGGGGGGTGTATTAGCCTCAAGGGCAATACGCAGTTCGCCCCGATCGTTTACATCGTCAATCAGTTCGGCATGGGCCAAAGGGCTCAAAAGGGGTAGCAGGCAGATCAGGCCAGGCAAAAAGCGCATGGTCACTCCTTTGAATACATTTATCGCGATGCTCTGATTCAGGCTCGCTTTGCTATGGTTGTCGAGGTCCTTCGACAACAAATGGCCGTGAAGTTGTCTCGGCCACGCGGATTTTACGGAAAAACTGGAGAAGAGAATGAAAACGTTTATGTCACGAGCAGCATTCGCTGGGCTGCTGCTGAGTGCTTCGATGCTGGCAACGGCTGCGACTCCGGCGCCCAAGGGTGCAGAAGTGTTTATCGTATCTCCCGCAGACGGCGCCACTGTCCCGGAAACCTTCACCGTCAAATTCGGCGTCAAGGACATCGCCCTGGCACCGGCCGGGGATGTCACCAAGAACACCGGTCACCACCACTTGCTGATCGATGTCGACAAACTGCCGGCCGCCGGCGCACCGATTCCGCTGGATGCCAACCACATGCACTTCGGCAAGGCGCAGACCCAGGCCGAAATCAAACTGGCCCCGGGCAAACACACCTTGCAGCTTGAGCTGGGCGACAGCGGACACATGCCGTTCGATCCGCCCATCGTGTCGAAGAAGATCACCGTCAACGTCAAATGACACAGTAGCGCGCATGAAAAAGGAGCCCCGAAGGGCTCCTTTTTTGTCACTCAAGTCGCTATCAGAACAACACGCGGCAACGAATAGTGCCGTTGATGTGCTGCAGTTTCTCCTGGGCGATTTCCGAGTAATCGGCGTCTACGTCGATGACCACGTAGCCGACTTTCTCGTTGGTCTGCAGGAACTGACCGGAGATGTTGATGCCGTTTTCGGCGAAGACCTTGTTGATCTCGCTCATCACACCCGGAATGTTCTGGTGGATGTGCAGCAGGCGGTGCTTGCCAGGGTGAGCCGGCAGGGCCACTTCCGGGAAGTTCACGGACGACACCGAGGTGCCGTTGTCGCTGTACTTGACCAGTTTTTCTGCCACTTCCAGACCGATGTTGGCCTGCGCCTCGGCGGTGGAACCACCGATGTGCGGGGTCAGGATCACGTTGTCCAGGCCACGCAGCGGGCTTTCGAACTCTTCGTCGTTGGAGCGTGGCTCCACCGGGAACACGTCGATGGCCGCGCCGATCAGGTGCTTGTCCTTGATCGCGTCCGCCAGGGCGTCCAGTTCGACCACGGTGCCGCGTGCGGCGTTGATCAGAATGCCGCCCTTCTTGATGGCGCGGATTTCCTTCTCGCCGATCATCCACTGGGTCGCCGCGGTTTCCGGAACGTGCAGGGTAACGATGTCGGACATGCCCAGCAGCTCGGTCAGGTTACCGACCTGGGTTGCATTGCCCAATGGCAGCTTGGTCACGGTGTCGTAGAAGTACACCTGCATGCCCAGGCCTTCCGCCAGGACCGACAATTGCGTGCCGATCGAGCCGTAACCGACGATGCCCAGCTTCTTGCCGCGGATCTCGAAGGAGTTGGCCGCGCTCTTGATCCAGCCGCCACGGTGGCAGGACGCGTTTTTCTCAGGAATGCCGCGCAGCAACAGGATCGCTTCGGCCAGCACCAGCTCGGCAACGGAGCGAGTGTTGGAGTACGGGGCGTTGAACACCGCGATGCCGCGTTCGCGCGCCGCGTTCAGGTCGACCTGGTTGGTGCCGATGCAGAAACACCCCACAGCCACGAGCTTCTTCGCGTGATCGAAGATCTCTTCGGTCAGTTGAGTGCGAGAGCGAATGCCGATGAAGTGCGCATCAGCGATCTTTTCCTTCAGCTGGGCTTCCGGCAGAGAACCAGTGAGGTACTCGATGCTGGTGTAGCCCGCCGACTTGAGGACGTCGACAGCCGATTGGTGGACGCCTTCGAGAAGAAGGAACTTGATCTTGCTCTTATCGAGAGAAGTCTTGCTCATCTGCGTAAACCTGTATCCCGGAGAAAAATGGCAGGAAATAGTCAGGGTGCCCTGTCTTATACGTACTGTTCCTTTTTGACGGCGTCTGTTGCCGTCATGCTGCGTTGCCGCTCCTCGCCATAGCGGGCTATGACTCGTCGCGGCGCCTTGCCTGACGACAACAGCCACTCGTCAAAAGAGGATCGTACGTATAAAACAGGGCACATAACGCTGACCCGGACGGCAGGAAAGCCGTCACCGCAGAATAGCCGTTGGGCACTACCCTGCGGGGTCGGTATGCTAGCATACGCACCCCGCTAAACACTCATTCCTGCGACGTGAAGCGTTCTCAGGATGACCATGAATTGTTCGAGAGTTCTGTCGATGACCAATCCTGCCCTGATTGATGAGCTGAAGACCCTGGTTGAGCCTGGCAAGGTGTTGACCGACGCCGACTCCCTGAATACTTATGGCAAGGATTGGACCAAGCATTTCGCCCCGGCCCCGACCGCCATCGTGTTCCCCAAGACCATCGAGCAGGTCCAGGCCATTGTCCGTTGGGCCAACACGCACAAGGTGGCGCTGGTGCCGTCCGGCGGTCGTACCGGTCTTTCCGCCGCTGCGGTGGCGGCCAATGGTGAAGTGGTCGTGTCGTTCGACTACATGAACCAGATTCTCGACGTGAACCTGACCGACCGCACGGCGGTGTGCCAGCCAGGCGTGGTCACCGAGCATCTGCAGAACGTGGCTGAAGAAAAAGGCCTGTATTACCCGGTGGATTTTGCGTCGGCGGGTTCGAGCCAGATTGGCGGCAATATCGGCACCAATGCCGGCGGAATCAAGGTGATTCGCTACGGCATGACCCGCAACTGGGTAGCCGGCATGAAAGTCGTCACCGGCAAGGGCGATCTGCTGGAACTGAACCGCGACCTGATCAAGAACGCCACCGGCTACGACCTGCGTCAGCTGTTCATCGGCGCCGAAGGCACCCTCGGTTTTGTCGTCGAAGCGACCATGCGCCTGGACCGCGCGCCGAAAAACCTCACCGCGATGGTCCTCGGCACCGCCGATTTCGACTCGATCATGCCGGTGCTGCACGCGTTCCAGAGCAAACTCGACCTGACCGCCTTCGAGTTCTTCTCCGACAAGGCCCTGGCCAAGGTCATGGCCCGCGGCGACGTGCCGGCGGCGTTTGAAACCGATTGCCCGTTCTACGCGCTGCTGGAATTCGAAGCGACCACCGAAGAAGTGGCCAACCACGCCCTGGAAACCTTTGAGCACTGCGTCGAGCAGGGCTGGGTGCTGGACGGCGTCATGAGCCAGAGCGAAACCCAGCTGCAGAACCTGTGGAAACTACGCGAATACATTTCCGAAACCATTTCCCACTGGACGCCATACAAGAACGACATTTCGGTCACCGTGTCGAAAGTCCCGGCATTCCTGAAGGAAATCGACGCGATTGTCGGCGAACACTACCCGGATTTCGAAATCGTCTGGTTCGGCCACATCGGCGACGGCAACCTGCACTTGAACATCCTCAAGCCGGAAAACCTGAGCAAGGACGAGTTCTTCGCCAAGTGTGCCACCGTCAACAAGTGGGTGTTCGAAACGGTCGAGAAGTACAACGGCTCGATTTCCGCCGAACACGGCGTGGGCATGACCAAGCGTGATTACTTGACCTACAGCCGCTCGCCGGTCGAGATCGAGTACATGAAAGCCGTCAAGGCGGTGTTCGACCCGAACGGCATCATGAACCCGGGCAAAATCTTCGCTGTTTGAATCAACGGAACAGGAGTCGGTAATGAGCTATCAGCACCAGTATGTCGACGGTACGCGTATTCACTTCCCGCTGGGGAAAGTGGTGTGCATCGGCCGTAACTACGCCGAACACGCCAAGGAACTGGACAATCCGGTGCCTACCGAGCCGCTGCTGTTCATCAAGCCAGGCAGTTGCGTGGTGCCGCTGGAAGGCGGTTTCAGCATTCCGACCGAGCGCGGTTCGGTGCATTACGAAGCGGAAATCGCGGTGTTGATCGGCAAGCCGTTGTCGACCAAGCCAAGCCGTGAAGAAGTGCTGGATGCGATTTCCGGTTTCGCCCCGGCCCTGGACCTGACGTTGCGCGACAAGCAGGCCGAGCTGAAATCCAAGGGCCTGCCGTGGGAAATCGCCAAGTCCTTCGACGGCGCGGCGGTGATTGCGCCGTTCGTGTCCGGCAGCACCTTTGCCGACCTGACTGACATCGGCATCCGCCTGACCATCAATGGCGAAGTGCGCCAGGATGGCAACAGCAGCGCCATGCTCAACCCGATCGTGCCGATGATCCAGCACATGGCCGGTTGCTTCTCGCTGCAGGCCGGGGACGTGATCCTGACCGGCACGCCAGTGGGCGTTGGCCCGCTGAATGTCGGTGATGAACTGGTGATCGAACTGTCCGGCGCGAGCAGTTTCACCAGCAGCGTCCGTTAACCCAAACACCGCAAAACCCTGTAGGCGTGAGCCTGCTCGCGATACCGGCCTGTCATTCGACATCTCTGTTGACTGACACGCCCTCATCGCGAGCAGGCTCGCTCCGACATCGGTTTGTGGTGGCCCGCAGAAGGGCAATCCCGCCATTTCCCGTTTTTTTCACATCTTGTCTGGATAATTCCGCGGATTCCGGCGTCTGAGCCGGTCCCAATTGTGCTATTACCCGTAGCCTGAATTTCTGGAACGCATCCTGAATGGCCACCCGACCGCTGCCCACTGTCAAAACTGCCCGCCGCTCGCGCTTTGTCATGCGTTGGTATTCCTGGCTTTTGCTGGTGGCCGTCGCCGTTTATGGCCTCGCCTTTGCGATGCATTGGGACGATCGCGGTGTGCTCTGGCTGCATGAGCGTTTTGAAAGCCCGGCCGAGCGTCAGGAAAGTATCTGGCTACCGGATTACCGCGCAGTGATCGACGCCAAGCTGCTGCCGGGCATGGAGAAGGACGAAGCGTCGGACCTGGCCTACAACCCGCACACCAAAACCCTGTTTTCGGTCATGGGCAAAAACCCGTTCCTCGTTGAGCTGACCCTGCAAGGCGATGTCCTGCGCAAGATGCCGCTGGTGGGCTGGAGCAACCCTGAAGGCCTGACCATGATGGGCAATGGTCTGCTGGCCATCGTCGATGAGCGTGAGCATATGCTCTCCATCGTCAAGGTCGATGCCGACACTCGTGAACTGAACATCGCCAACTTCCCTAAATACGACCTCGGTCCTTCGAAAGACCAGAACAAGGCCTTCGAAGCCATCGTCTATGACCCGCGCAATCAGCAAATCCTCCTGGGTGAGGAGCGTCCGCCTGCGCTGTTCAGCTGGAAAAGCGACGGCAGCCAGACCCTCAAGGGCGACAAGCAGAAACTCGCCAATGACGAACTGGACATCCGCAACCTCTCGGGACTGGCCATCGACCCGCGCACAGGCCACACCCTGGTGCTGTCCGCCGATTCCCACTTGTTGCTGGAGCTGGACGAGAAGGGCGAGCAGGTCAGCTTCATGACCTTGCTGGGCGGCTTCAACGGCTTGAAGAAGACCATTCCGCGCGCCGAAGGCGTGACCATGGACGAGGCGGGCACGCTGTACATGGTGAGTGAGCCGAACCTGTTCTACCGTTTCGAAAAGCAGAAATAGGCGCTCAGAATCCAGGCGTTGTGGTCAAAGGCAACTGGCCATTAAGCTTGAATTCATACAGGCGTGATATTTCATCCGCCTGTTTCTGTTTCCGAGCCCGCCTGAATGCGCCGACTTGCCCGTCCCAAACCCCTTATTTTGATCCTGACAGTCATTGCACTGGTCGCGCTGATTGCGGTTGGCCAATACATGCGTCTGTTCGAGCGCGCCTGGTTCAACCTGCACACCCTCTGGCAACCTTTAAGCAGCGAGTCCATCGGCCTGGATCAATACCGGGTGGAGATCGAAGCCCGGGTCATTGACGGGCTGAACGACGACGTGTCGGCGCTGACCTTCGATCCGGTGCGCAAAAGCCTGTTTACCGTCACCAACAAAAACGCCGAGCTGATCGAGCTGTCGCTGGACGGGCGGATCGTCCGACGCATTTCGCTGGTCGGCTTCGGTGATCCGGAGGCGGTGGAGTTCATCAGCGCCGACACATACGTGATCACCGATGAACGCCAGCAGCGGCTGATCAAGATTCATCTGGATAAGGACACGACGTTCCTCGACGCGGCGGACGCCGAGCAGATGACCCTCGGCGTGCACATGAGCGGCAACAAGGGTTTCGAAGGCCTGGCTTACGATTCGGTGGGCAAGCGCCTGTTCGTCGCCAAAGAGCGCGACCCGATGCTGATCTACGAAGTGCAGGGCTTCCCGCATTACAACCCGGAGAAATCCTACGCGGTGCACGTGGTCAACAACCCCAAGCGCGATGCCGGGATGTTCGTGCGAGACCTGTCGAGCCTGCAATACGACGAGCGCAGCGGCCATTTGCTGGCGCTGTCCGACGAGTCGCGGCTGATTCTGGAACTGGATGTGGACGGGCGGCCGCTGAGCACCATGTCGCTGAGCAAGGGGCGACAGGGGTTGCAGAAGACCGTGCCGCAAGCGGAAGGCATCGCCATGGATGACGATGGCACGATGTACCTGGTGAGCGAGCCGAACCTGTTCTACGTCTTCAAAAAACCAGCGCAGAACTAACAAACACCGCAAACCAATTGTAGGAGCGAAGCTTGCTCGCGAAGAGGCCGTCACATTCAACATCGCTGTCGATTGTTACGGCCTCTTCGCGAGCAAGCTTCGCTTCTGCGGGGGAGTGCGGGGTCAGGCCTTGAGGGTTTTCACGCCTTCGCTAGTGCCCAGCAGCAGCAAATCCGCCGGACGCGCCGCGAACAAACCATTGGTGACCACGCCCACAATGGCGTTGATCTGCGCCTCCAGCTCCACCGGGTTGGTGATCTGCATGTTGAACACGTCGAGGATGATGTTGCCGTTGTCGGTCAACACGCCTTCACGGTAGACCGGGTCGCCGCCGAGCTTTACCAGCTCGCGGGCCACATGGCTGCGGGCCATCGGGATCACTTCGACCGGCAGCGGGAACGCGCCGAGCACCGGCACCAGTTTGCTGGCGTCGGCGATGCAGATGAAGGTCTTGGCCACGGCCGCGACAATTTTCTCGCGGGTCAGGGCCGCGCCGCCGCCCTTGATCAAGTTCAGGTGCTCGTCGCTTTCATCGGCGCCGTCGACATAAAACTCCAGGTCGCTGACGGTGTTCAGCTCATACACCGGAATGCCGTGGCCCTTGAGGCGAGCGGCGGTGGCTTCGGAGCTGGCGACCGCGCCGTCAAACGCGCCTTTGTGCTTGGCCAGGGCGTCGATGAAGCAGTTGGCGGTGGAGCCGGTGCCGACCCCGACAATGCTCTTGTCGTCGAGTTTCGGGAGGATGAAGTCGACGGCGGCCTGAGCCACTGCCTGTTTGAGTTGATCCTGGGTCATGCGGGCTCCGAGGTGCCGAAGGAGGGAACGAAAGGCCAGCATTATAGGCTTCGGGGCAGGGAAGGTCATTGCCCGATTGGCGGGCCCCGACCTTTACCTGTAGGAGCGAGGCTTGCCCGCGAAAGCGATCATACCGCCAACATTTATGTTGGATGTGACGGCCTCTTCGCGGGCAAGCCTCGCTCCCACAGGTTCATGATCCCTTCCATGGACGGTAAAACCACCTGTTTAGTGTGGTCGTCCGGCCGAAAGCCGGGTTAGACTCCTTGGCCCTGCCCAACCCGCTCAGTGATGCTTTCCGATGCTCGAACAGTACGTCAAAAAGATCCTCACCTCGCGCGTTTATGACGTTGCCGTAGAAACCCCGTTGCAGACTGCTCGCCAGCTCTCCGAGCGGCTGGGCAATTCCATTTGGCTCAAGCGTGAAGACTTGCAGCCGGTGTTCTCGTTCAAGATTCGCGGCGCCTACAACAAGTTGACGCAGTTGAGCGATGAAGAGCGCGCTCGCGGTGTGGTCACCGCCTCGGCGGGCAACCACGCGCAGGGCCTGGCCCTGGCGGCAAAAGTGCTGGGCGTGAAAGCCACCATCGTCATGCCCAAGACCACCCCGGAAATCAAGGTCGAAGGCGTGCGCTCCCGTGGCGGCAAAGTCGTGCTGCACGGCGATTCGTTCCCGGAAGCCCTGGCCTACTCGCTCAAACTGGTCGACGAAAAAGGCTACGTCTACATTCATCCTTACGACGATCCCCACACTATTGCCGGGCAGGGCACCGTGGCGATGGAGATTCTGCGCCAGCACCCCGGGCGTCTGGATGCGATCTTCGTTCCGGTGGGCGGCGGCGGGTTGATCGCCGGGATCGCGGCGTATGTGAAATACCTGCGCCCTGAAATCAAAATCATCGGCGTCGAACCGGACGATTCCAACTGCCTGCAAGCGGCCATGGCGGCCGGCGAGCGCGTGGTGCTGCCGACCGTGGGCCTGTTCGCCGATGGTGTCGCGGTGGCGCAGATCGGTCAGCACACCTTCGATATCTGCAAAGACTACGTCGATGAAGTGATCACCGTCAGCACCGACGAAATCTGCGCGGCGATCAAGGACATCTACGACGATACCCGCTCGATCACCGAACCTGCCGGCGCCCTGGGCGTGGCCGGGATCAAGAAGTACGTCGAGCAACGCGGTGTCACCGGGCACACCTTTGTCGCCATCGATTCCGGCGCCAACGTCAACTTCGACCGCTTGCGCCACGTTGCCGAGCGCGCCGAGCTGGGCGAGGGCCGCGAAGCTATCATCGCCGTGACCATTCCCGAGAAACCGGGCAGCTTCAAGGCGTTCTGCGAAGCCATCGGCAAGCGCCAGATCACCGAATTCAACTACCGCTACAACACTGGCAGCGAAGCGCATATCTTCGTCGGCGTGCAGACGCACCCGGAAACCGACCCGCGCAGTGCGCTGATCGCCAGCCTCAGCGAGCAGGGTTTCCCGGTGCTGGACCTGACCGATAACGAACTGGCCAAGTTGCACATACGTCACATGGTCGGTGGCCGCGCGGCCCAGGTCGTCGATGAAGTGGTGCTGCGCTTTGAATTCCCGGAACGTCCGGGTGCGCTGTTCAACTTCCTCAACAAGCTCGGCGGGCGCTGGAACATCTCGATGTTCCACTACCGCAACCACGGCGCGGCGGATGGCCGTGTGGTCGCGGGCCTGCAAGTGCCTCACGACGAACGTCATCTGGTTCCTGCGGCGCTTGAGGAAATCGGTTACCCGTACTGGGATGAAAGCGACAATCCGGCCTATCAGCTGTTTCTCGGCTGAGCGGCTACGCTGATGGGCAGTCTCTAAGGAAGTCGAACAATGGAAACGTTAACCGCCCTGAAAATGGCGCACACCGCGGCGACGGCAATATTGTTGGGCTGTGCGCTGGGCTTGGGGATATGGTTTTGGCAAACGCGGCGTCGTGGTGATGCGACTGCTGCAGCGCGCACGTTGCAACGGCCTCGGGTGTTCGTTTGGCTGTTGATGGGCCTGGCGCTGCTGAGCATGCCATTCACCGGCTGGTGGATGGTGCATCTGGTGGGCTGGCCGTTGGGGCAGACGTGGTTGCTCGCGTCGAGTGTGCTTTACACCCTGGCAGCATTGGGGTGGTTCTGGTTGTTGGTGCGGCTGAACAAGCTGCGTACTGCGCCGGGCGGCAGCGGCAAGTTCACCTTTGCTCTCGCGCTGTTCAGCTTTGTCTGCTTTATCGCCATCGCGGGGTTGATGGGCGCCAAGCCGGTTTAAGGCTTGAAACCGAGGCGATCCCTTCGCGGGCAAGCCTCGCTCCTACAGGTGATGTGTCGAGTCTGTAGTCGGCTACCACCACAAATCCTGTAGGCGCGAGGCTTCCCCGCGAAAGCAATTTCAGTCGCGCAACGAAATTACCGGCCAGCCACGCTGCTCGGCCTCGGCGCGCAAATTCGGATCAGGATCGACCGCCACCGGATTCGCCACTTGCTCCAGCAACGCAAAATCATTCATCGAGTCGCTGTAGAAATAGCTGTCTTCCAGCGAATGCCCGGTCTCTTCCAGCCAACGATTCAACCGCGTGACCTTGCCTTCGCGGAAGCACGGAACATCGGTGCTGCGCCCGGTATAACGGCCATCAACCATCTCGCATTCCGTGGCGATCAGGGTTTCAACCCCCAGGCGCTGGGCAATCGGCCCGGTGACGAAGCGGTTGGTCGCGGTGATGATCACCAATTTGTCGCCAGCCTCGCGGTGCTTGGCCAGCAAATCGATAGCCTTGGGCAGCACAATCGGCTCAATGCAATCGCGCATGTAATCCAGGTGCCATTGATCCAGTGTGGCCATCTCGGTGCGGCCGAGGACTTCCAGGCAAAAGTTCAGATAAGCATCGTTATCCAGCTTGCCGGCCAGGTAATCCTGATAGAACTCGTCGTTGCGTGCCTTGTAGGCGACGGCATCGAGGAAGCCGCGCTCGCACAGGTAATCGCCCCAGGCGTGGTCACTGTCGCCGCCCAAAAGCGTGTTGTCCAAGTCGAATAAAGCCAGCCGCATTGCAGTTACTCGCTGAAAAGTCTGTAGAAAGGCGTCCAGAATACGGACTTTTCACAAGAGTGCACATAAGGTAGGTCGGCTCGTTGCTGCCTTCACAACCTTTGTGGAACAATGCGGCGACATGCGTTTGCGAGGTTGTTGCCGTGATCGACCCCGATGGTTTCCGCCCCAATGTCGGGATCATTCTCACGAATGATGCCGGACAGGTGCTATGGGCTCGCCGTATCAATCAAGATGCCTGGCAGTTTCCACAGGGCGGGATCAACCCCCAGGAGACGCCGGAAGACGCCTTGTACCGCGAGTTGAACGAAGAAGTGGGTCTTGAGCGCGAAGATGTTGAAATTCTCGCCTGCACCCGGGGCTGGTTGCGCTATCGTTTGCCGCAACGTCTGGTCAGAACACACAGCCAACCGCTGTGCATCGGCCAGAAACAGAAATGGTTTCTCCTGCGCCTGATCTCCAACGAGCAGCGGGTGCGGATGGATTTGACCGGTAAACCGGAGTTCGATGGCTGGCGCTGGGTCAGTTATTGGTATCCGTTGGGCCAGGTGGTGACATTCAAGCGCGAGGTGTATCGACGCGCTCTCAAAGAGCTTGCCCCGCGCCTTTTAACGCGCGACTGACGACGGAGTTCGACCCCGAGCCATGCTCAATACGCTGCGCAAGATCGTCCAGGAAGTTAACTCCGCCAAGGATCTCAAGGCGGCGTTGGGGATTATTGTGTTGCGCGTCAAAGAGGCCATGGGCAGCCAGGTCTGCTCGGTCTACCTGCTTGACCCCGAGACCAACCGTTTCGTGCTGATGGCGACCGAGGGCTTGAACAAGCGCTCGATCGGCAAAGTCAGCATGGCACCCAACGAAGGTCTGGTTGGCCTGGTCGGCACGCGTGAAGAACCCCTGAACCTCGAAAACGCCGCGGATCACCCGCGCTACCGCTACTTCGCCGAGACGGGCGAGGAGCGCTACGCCTCATTCCTCGGGGCGCCGATCATTCACCACCGCCGCGTCGTCGGCGTGTTGGTCATTCAGCAAAAAGAACGCCGCCAGTTCGATGAAGGTGAAGAAGCCTTCCTCGTGACCATGAGCGCGCAGCTCGCCGGCGTTATCGCCCACGCCGAAGCCACCGGTTCGATCCGTGGCCTGGGCCGTCAGGGCAAAGGCATCCAGGAAGCCAAGTTCGTCGGTGTACCGGGTTCGCCGGGTGCGGCGGTCGGGACCGCGGTGGTCATGCTGCCGCCGGCCGACCTGGACGTGGTGCCCGACAAGACCATCTCCGATATCGCCGCCGAACTCGGGCTGTTCAAGACCGCCATCGAAGGCGTTCGCGCCGACATGCGTGCCTTGTCCGCCAAATTGGCCTCGCAGCTGCGCCCCGAAGAGCGGGCCTTGTTCGACGTCTATCTGATGATGCTCGCCGACGAAGCGCTGGGCAACGAAGTGACCACGGTGATCAAGACCGGTCAGTGGGCCCAGGGTGCGTTGCGTCAGGTGGTCACCGAGCACGTCAACCGTTTCGAATTGATGGACGACGCCTACCTGCGTGAGCGCGCCTCGGACGTCAAGGACCTTGGCCGCCGTTTGCTCGCCTACTTGCAGGAAGAGCGTCAGCAGAATCTGGTCTATCCGGAAAAAACCATTCTGGTCAGTGAAGAACTGACGCCGGCCATGCTCGGCGAGGTGCCGGAAGGCACGCTGGTCGGTCTGGTCTCGGTCCTCGGTTCGGGTAACTCCCACGTCGCGATCCTCGCCCGGGCGATGGGCATCCCGACGGTGATGGGCCTGGTCGACCTGCCCTATGCCAAGGTCGACGGCATCGAATTGATCGTCGATGGTAATCGCGGCGAGGTCTACACCAACCCCAGCGACGTGCTGCGCAAGCAGTTCGCCGAAGTGGTGGAAGAAGAGAAACAGCTGGCGCTGGGTCTCGACTCTTTGCGCGACTTGCCGTGCGTGACCCTCGATGGCCACCGCATGCCGCTGTGGGTCAACACCGGTCTGCTGGCGGACGTGGCGCGAGCGCAGAAGCGTGGTGCCGAAGGGGTCGGTCTGTACCGCACCGAAGTGCCGTTCATGATCAACCAGAGGTTCCCGAGCGAAAAGGAGCAGCTGGCGATCTACCGCGAGCAACTCGCCGCGTTCCATCCGCAACCGGTCACCATGCGTAGCCTGGACATCGGCGGCGACAAGTCGCTGTCGTACTTCCCGATCAAGGAAGACAACCCGTTCCTCGGCTGGCGCGGCATTCGCGTTACCCTCGACCACCCGGAAATCTTCTTGGTGCAGACCCGCGCCATGCTCAAGGCCAGCGAAGGCTTGAACAACCTGCGGATTCTGCTGCCGATGATCTCCGGCACCCACGAACTCGAAGAAGCCCTGCACCTGATTCACCGGGCATGGGGCGAAGTCCGCGACGAAGGCACCGACGTGCCAATGCCGCCGATTGGCGTGATGATCGAGATTCCGGCGGCGGTGTATCAGACCAAGGAACTGGCGCGGCAGGTGGACTTCCTGTCGGTCGGCTCCAACGACCTGACTCAATATCTGCTCGCGGTGGACCGGAACAACCCGCGTGTAGCCGACCTTTACGATTATCTGCACCCGGCGGTGCTGCAAGCGTTGCAGAACGTGGTGCGTGATGCCCACGCCGAAGGCAAGCCTGTGAGCATTTGCGGCGAGATGGCCGGTGACCCGGCGGCGGCGGTGCTGTTGATGGCGATGGGCTTCGACAGCCTGTCGATGAACGCCACCAACCTGCCGAAAGTGAAGTGGATGCTGCGTCAGATCAACCTGAGCAAGGCCCAGGAATTGCTGGCCGAACTGATGACCATCGACAACCCGCAAGTGATCCACAGCTCGCTGCAATTGGCGCTGAAAAACCTTGGGTTGGCGCGAATGGTCAATCCGGCTGTGGTCAAGGCTCTCTAAAAGGCTGATGGCCCCTTCGCGGGCAAGCCTCGCTCCTACAGGGATTACCTGACCCTTGTAGGAGCGAGGCTTGCCCGCGAAGACGTCCTCGAACACTCCAAAAATCTAAACCCAGATCTCCACTTCCCCCAAATGCCCCCCATACGGCCCGAAACTCCGTTCGACCATCCGCCGCGTCCCATCCGCCTGCACAATCAACGCCGTACTCGCACGCGTCCCATAAGTCGGACTGGCAATAAACACACTCGACAGCAACGTCTCGGTCGCCAACCCCACCCCGGTATCCGGCAACTCGGCGAAGGGTGCGGTTTGCGGATCTTTCAGCAACGCCAGTAACGCCTCTGGCTGCGGATCCTCCAGCACTTCCTCCAGCGCCGCCCGTGCCTTGAGCAATTTCGGCCACGGCGTATCCAGCCCGGCATTCGACAGCCCATAAACCCCAGGCGCCAGCATCACCGCCTCAGACTCCCGCGCATTGAAGTGCCACAGCTCGTTGGCATTGCCGATCAGCAGATTAAATCCGGCATATTCCAGCGAACGTCCGACAACGTCGCTTAAGTAATCATCAATTGGCATATTGCCCAAGAGAAAACCCGCCACCAGCTCACCTCGGGATTTTCGCGATGGCGACTGATTCGGATCACGAATATTGGTCAGCGCAGCAAAACGCCCATTGGCACCAATACCGAGCCAGGTGCCGCCGGCTTCGAGGTCGAGACCGGCGTAGACATGCGGTGCGTGCGGCCATTGCGCCAGGGGCTGGCTGGGCCGGGCATAGAACTCGTCGCGGTTGGCCGCCACAATCAGCGGCTGGGCGTGACCCGGTCGCCAGGCAAAAACAATCAGGCACATAAGGTGGTCCTTGTGTGTTTTTTGCCCACTCTACGCAGTCGTCGCCTGTCGTTCCATTGCCATCCGCAGTGGAGCCCGAGGCCACGCATCCGTTACCATGCCGCTCCGGTTTTGCCTAAGCATTGGGATCGTCCATGGAATTTCTGCTCTATCTGGCGCTGGGCGCCTGCGCAGGCGTGCTGGCCGGGCTGTTCGGGGTAGGTGGCGGGATCATCATCGTCCCGGTGCTGGTGTTCAGTTTCACCTTGCAGGGCTTCGACGCCTCGATCCTGACCCACCTGGCGGTCGGCACGTCCCTGGCAACGATCATCTTTACGTCGGTCAATGCCGTCCGCGAACATCATCGTCGTGGCGCCGTGCGTTGGCCGATATTCGTGTGGATGACCGTCGGAATTCTGATGGGTGCCGGTTTCGGGGCGCTGACGGCCGAAGCGATCTCCGGCCCGAATCTGCAGAAAATCATCGGTGTGTTTGCGCTGATCATCGCCGCGCAACTGGCGCTGGACGTCAAACCCAAGGCCAGTCGAACGGTGCCCGGCAAACTCGGTCTCACCGTGGCCGGCAGTGTGATTGGCTGGGCCTCGGCGATTTTCGGCATTGGCGGCGGCTCGTTGACCGTGCCGTTCCTGACCTGGCGCAGCGTGCCGATGCAGCAAGCCGTGGCGACTTCGTCGGCTTGCGGCCTGCCCATCGCCTTGGCCAGTGCATCAAGTTTCATGATTCTGGGCTGGCACGATCCCTTGCTGCCGGCCCATAGTCTCGGTTTTATCTATTTGCCGGCGCTGCTGGGGATTGCCCTGACCAGCATGGTGTTCGCCCGCCTCGGTGCGCGACTGGCCCACAGGCTGTCGCCAAAGTTGCTGAAAAGGCTGTTCGCAGCTTTGCTGTTCTGCGTAGGCCTGAGCTTCCTGCTCTAGCTCGCAATGCTGGCTTAATCCTGAGGTGGCAGCGTCGCCCGGGAATTCTGGTTTCAACTTTCAACAAGGAGTCGCAATGCTGCCTTACCCGCAGATCGACCCGGTGGCCCTGGCCATCGGTCCGCTGAAAATCCACTGGTACGGTCTGATGTACCTGATCGGCATCGGCGGCGCCTGGCTGCTGGCATCGCGGCGGCTCAACCGTTTCGACCCGACCTGGACCAAAGAAAAGCTTTCCGACATGGTCTTCTGGATGTCGATGGGCGTTATCGTCGGCGGCCGCCTGGGCTATGTGCTGTTCTACGATCTGAACGCTTATCTGGCCAACCCGACACTGATTTTCGAAGTGTGGAAGGGCGGCATGTCGTTCCATGGCGGCTTCATCGGCGTGATGCTGGCGGCGTTGTGGTTCGGCAAGAAGAACAACAAGTCGTTCTTCCAGCTGATGGATTTCGTCGCGCCGATGGTGCCGATCGGCCTGGGTGCCGGGCGCATCGGTAACTTCATCAACGCCGAGTTGTGGGGTAAGGCGACCGACGTGCCGTGGGCAATGATCTTCCCGACCGATCCGGCGCAACTGGCGCGTCACCCGTCGCAGCTGTACCAGTTCGCGCTCGAAGGCGTGGCCCTGTTTGCCATTCTCTGGCTGTTCTCGCGCAAGCCGCGGCCGACCATGGCGGTGTCCGGGATGTTTGCCTTGTTCTACGGCATCTTCCGTTTCATCGTGGAGTTTGTCCGCGTACCGGACGCGCAACTGGGCTATCTGGCCTGGAACTGGCTGACTATGGGCCAAGTGCTCTGCGTACCGATGATCGTTGGCGGGCTGTTCCTGATCTGGCTGGCGTATCACCGCGCCCCGGCGACTCCAGCGGCTGCCGTATAAATTCGAATCCCGGGGTGACGGCCCCGGGTTCAAGGACACAGGTAATTCATGAAGCAATATCTCGAACTGGTCGCCCACGTCATCAAGAACGGCACCAAGCAAGCCAACCGCACCGGCGTGAACACCATCAGCTTTCCGGGCGCGATGCTGCGTTATGACCTGAAAGAAGGTTTCCCGGCGATCACCACGCGCAAGATGGCCTTCAAATCGGCCATCGGCGAGATGTGTGGTTTCCTGCGTGGCGTGAACAACGCCGCCGAATTCCGCGCGCTGGGCTGCAAGGTCTGGGATCAGAACGCCAACGAAAACGCGCAGTGGCTGGCCAATCCGTTCCGTCAGGGTGAAGACGACCTTGGCGAAATCTACGGCGTGCAATGGCGCAAATGGCCGGCGTACAAGCAGATTCCGGTCAGCAATCAGGCCGCTATCGAACAGACCCTGAGCCAGGGTTATCGTCAGATCGCCGAAGGCGAGGAAGACGGTCAGGCCTATGTCGTTCTGTACAAGGCGATCGACCAGGTCCGCCAGTGCGTCGACACCATCATCAAGGACCCGGGCAGCCGCCGCATTCTGTTCCACGGCTGGAACGTCGCCCAGCTCGATGAAATGGCTTTGCCGCCGTGCCACCTGCTGTACCAGTTCCACCCGAATGTCGAGACCAGGGAAATCTCCCTGACGCTCTACATCCGCTCCAACGACCTGGGCCTGGGCACGCCGTTCAACCTCACCGAAGGCGCCGCGTTGCTGAGCCTGATCGGCCGACTGACCGGCTACACACCGCGCTGGTTCACCTATTTCATCGGTGATGCCCACGTTTACGAAAACCATTTGGACATGCTCAACGAACAGCTCAAGCGCGAGCCGTTCCCGATGCCGAAACTGGTGATCAGTGACCGTGTGCCGGAGTTTGCCAAGACCGGCTTGTATCAGCCGGAGTGTCTGGAGTTGATCGAGCCGAGCGATTTCTCGCTTGAGGGGTATCAGCATCACGCGCCGATGACGGCACCGATGGCCGTCTGATTGTTTGACGGGCAGGGCTGTTTTATTAGAAAAGGTTCTACCTGACTGTCATTTCTGCCAGTAGGCGAATAAATGAGAGGGTGTTTGACTGATCACGAGGCCATCAGGCCGTGGTCAGCAACACCCTCTTTTTATTTCAGGAGCCTTGTCATGAATAACACTGCGGCCGGTGGAACGGACGGCTTTTCGGAGCGACATTTCGGCACAAATCCTCTAAGGAGCGGATTGACAGGAGCACCGTTCGTTGGCTGTGAAAGCCAGTCGGGGCTCTTTCATTTCATTCCGGGCCTCGATCCATGGGGATGCGTGGTGCCCATGGAGGTTTTCACCGGCGCACCGATCTTCGTCGATTCACTTCGAGTGGTCGTGGCGGTAAACGATAGAGAATTTCAGATCGGCGATCAGGTTCGAGTGCAATGGGCGGCGTTTGGCGGTTCGGGGGGCAATTATCAGTCGCAGCCGCAGTCCGTACAGAGTTTTATGCCGTTGCATTTTGTTGTGCCCGACGACACGGCAAGGCAGTTTGAAGGAGACCGGGTCGAGGTCATTTTTGTCATCGAAAGAGGCGGGGGCGCTATACCTTCTGCATCGTTGCTGATGACCTTCGCCCCGGCACTGATGCAAACCGGTCCGGTCTCTATTGAGGGTGTATCTGAAGGCGTTCTGGAGATTGACCCACATCCCGATGGCGTCGTTCTGACCATTCCGCGGATTGAAAACCTGCGAACAAACAACGCCATTGAAATGCTCTGGATAAGTAGCGCGAATGGCGGGCAGGGCGGAGCCTGGAGAGACTATCAGCGCAAGTTGACGGTCAATCCCGATTCACCCCTCAAGTTTCGGATTGAGCCCTCTGTCTATCAAAAGCACCGGGGTGAGACCGTTCACCTGCGCTGCAGTCTTTTTCTGGGCTCGGGCATGGTCCCGGGCATCGGTTACGGCATGGGGCATCGAGGCATATTGGAATTCAAGTTGATCTAGTCGCTGATGTGGCGATGGGGCTAATGCCCATGACTCCTGCCGACATGGGAATGCTCAACTTCCGTCGCCACCACCCCGCCACTCACTTCCAGCCGCTGCAAAATCCCGCACTGATCAATGTCCGGGCCCTCGCCACAGCGTTGGCGCAGGTCGAGCAGTTGCGTCTGTAACGCCATCAATCCGTCGATCCGCGCTTTCACGTGATGAATGTGCTCGTCGATCAACGCGTTCACGCTTTCGCACTGATCCTGCGGACTGTCGCGCAGGGCCAGCAGGCTGCGGATCTCTTCCAGGGTCATGTCGAGCGTGCGGCAGTTGCGGATGAAGGTCAGGCGTTCGGCGTGGGCCTGAGTGTAGACGCGGTAGTTGCCGTCGCTGCGGGCGGGCTCCGGCAGCAGGTTTTCGCGCTCGTAGTAGCGGATGGTTTCGACGGCGCAGTCGGTGAGCTTCGCCAGTTCTCCGATCTTCATGACAGCAATCTCCAAAAGGGTGCTTGACCCTATAGTGGCTACAGGGTCTTTACTTGGCAACAGGCACCTTCATGGACGCAACCAATGAGCGATTCCCTTCACACCCACAAACCCGAGGCTGATCACGATCACGATCACGATCACGATCACGATCACGATCACAGCCACAAGCTGCAGCCTGTGCAGAAGCATGACCATGGCGGGCACGGCGACTCCTGCTGTTCCTCCAAGGCGGCAGCGCCTTCGCTGATCAAGTTGAGCGACACGCCGACCGACGGCGCGCGGCTGAGCAGCTTCCGCATCGACGCCATGGACTGCCCGACCGAGCAGACGCTGATCCAGAACAAACTGGGCAAGCTTGCGGGGGTGCAGCAACTGGAATTCAACCTGATCAATCGGGTCCTGGGCGTGACCCATGACCTGCCGAGCACTGCGCCGATCATCGAGGCGATCAAGTCGCTGGGCATGGTGGCCGAACCGATGGAACAGGGCACTGATGCGCCAGCGCCGACCCCCGAGAAAAAGCACTGGTGGCCTCTTGCACTGTCCGGCGTGGGTGCGCTGGCGGCAGAAGTGATCCACTTCACTAGCGCCGCGCCGGACTGGGTGGTGGCGATCATCGCGCTGATTTCGATCCTCAGCGGTGGCCTCACCACTTACAAGAAGGGCTGGATCGCGCTCAAGAACCTCAACCTGAACATCAACGCGTTGATGAGCATCGCAGTCACCGGCGCGATCCTGATCGGGCAATGGCCGGAAGCGGCGATGGTGATGTTCCTGTTCACCGTGGCCGAGTTGATCGAGGCCAAGTCGCTGGACCGGGCGCGTAACGCCATTGGCGGCTTGATGCAGATGACCCCGGAACAGGCGACGGTGCAGCAAGCCGACGGCAGCTGGGTCACACAAGAGGTCAAAACCATCGAACTGGGGGCGCGAGTGCGGGTGCGTCCCGGCGAGCGGATTGGCCTGGACGGCGAAGTCGTGTCGGGCAGTTCGACCATCGATCAGGCGCCGATCACCGGCGAAAGTCTACCGATCGAGAAGACGGTGGGCGATAAGGTCTTCGCCGGCACCATCAACCAGGCAGGCTCGCTGGAGTATTCCGTCACTGCCGCGGCGAACAATTCCACACTGGCGCGGATCATCCACGCCGTGGAACAGGCCCAGGGCGCACGGGCGCCGACCCAGCGCTTCGTCGATCAGTTCTCGAAAATCTATACCCCGGCGGTGTTCCTGCTGGCCTTGGCCGTGGCGGTGATTCCGCCGCTGTTCATGGGCGCCGTCTGGTTCGACTGGATCTACCGCGCGTTGGTCTTGCTGGTGGTCGCATGCCCCTGCGCCTTGGTGATTTCCACTCCGGTAACCATCGTCAGCGGCCTCGCCGCGGCGGCACGCAAAGGCATCCTGGTGAAGGGCGGCGTTTATCTGGAAGGTGGCCACAAACTCGATTACCTGGCCTTGGACAAGACCGGCACCCTGACCCACGGCAAACCGGTGCAGACCGATTATGTGTCGCTTGATCCCACCGCAGACGCCACTGCCCCGGCGATTGCCGCAGCGCTGGCCGGTCGCTCGGACCACCCGGTGTCGTTGGCCATCGCCAATGCGGCTGTGGATAAACAATTCGCGCCGCTCGTTGTGGATAACTTCGAAGCCCTGGGCGGTCGCGGTGTACGCGGGGAAATCAACGGTCAGGTCTACCACTTGGGTAACCATCGCCTGGTGGAAGATTTGGGCCTGTGTTCGCCGGCGCTGGAAGAGAAGCTGTTTGCCCTGGAAAAACAGGGCAAATCGGTGGTGCTGTTACTCGACAAGTCCGGCCCGTTGGCGCTGTTTGCCGTGGCCGACACGGTGAAAGAGTCCAGCCGCGAAGCGATCCAGCAGTTGCACGATCTGGGCATCAAAACCCTGATGCTGACCGGCGACAATGTCCACACCGCCCAGGCGATTGCCGTGCAAGTCGGCATCGACGAGGCCAAGGGCGATCTGCTGCCCAACGACAAGCTGCAAGCCATCGAGGCACTTTATGCACAGGGCCATCGTGTTGGCATGGTCGGCGACGGCATCAACGATGCGCCGGCGCTGGCCCGCGCCCAGATTGGTTTCGCGATGGCCGCTGCCGGTACCGATACCGCCATCGAGACCGCCGATGTCGCCCTGATGGACGACGATCTGCGCAAGATCCCTGCGTTCATCCGCCTGTCGCGTCGAACCTCGACCATTCTCAAACAGAACATCGCCCTCGCTTTGGTCATCAAGGTGATCTTTCTTGGGGTAACCTTCGCCGGGATCGCCACCATGTGGATGGCGGTGTTCGCCGACATGGGTGTCAGCCTGTTGGTGGTGTTCAACGGTTTGCGCCTGCTGCGCAAGTAAGCGATGAGGGACGGGTGTGCTGAGTGCCGAGCTGAAGGCGTTTTACATGGTTGCCCGCCTGGGCAGCATTACCCTGGCGGCGAAAAAGCTCGGCCTGAGCCAACCCACGGTGACCACGCAGATCCGCCATCTGGAAAGCCAGTATTCGGTTGAGCTGTTCTACCGTGGCGGCCGCCGCCTCAGCGTCAGCGATGAAGGCGCGCGGCTGTTGCCGATGGTCAAGGCGCTGTTGCAGCAGGAAGCCGACATCGAGTTTTTCCTGCGCAACAGCGGCCAGGTCCAGGGCACATTGCGCATTGCTGCTACTGCGCCGTATTACATCCTCGACCTGGTGAAGACTTTCCGCGAGCGCTTGCCGCAAGTGGAAGTGTCGGTGGAAATCGGCAACTCCCAGCAGGTGCTGGAAGCGCTGGAGGATTACCGGGTGGATGTCGCGGCGTCGTCACAATTGCTCGATGACGCGCGGCTGATTCGGCGGGTGCTCGGCAGCGATCCGCTGGTGTTGGCGGTGCATCGCAACCATCCGCTGGCGGCGCACGATCATGTGCCGCTCAGCGCGTTGGCCGGGCATACCTTGTTGATGCGCGAATCAGGCTCGACCACTCGACGCCTGACCGAAGAATTACTGGCCAGCGCCGGGGTGAGTTTCGGGCCGTTGCTGGAAATTGGCAGCCGTGAATCGATTCGCGAGGCGGTGCTGCGCAACATCGGCATCAGCATCATTGCCCGACAGGAAGTGCCGCATGACCCGCAATTGCGCGTGCTGACGATTGAGAATGCGCCGCAGATTCCGGAGTATCTGTACTGCCTCAAGGAGCGCAAAGGCGCGCGGTTGCCGGCGGCGTTCCTGGGTTTGGCGCAGGAAATGGCCCCCGCGTGAGATTTGTGTTGAATGTGAGGGCCCCTTCGCGGGCAAGCCTCGCTCCTACAGGTGGTCGCATTCCCCTGTAGGAGCGAGGCGGGCCCGCCAAGGCGTCCGTCAGTGCACCAACGTATCCAACCCAAATTCTTGAATACCACTATCAGCCGATTTTGCCTCACTGCCACATGACGGACGCATTACAAACCTAGGATGGGCTTCATCTGCTTGATGAGGCCTGTCCATGAACCACTCGATCGCAACTGCCCTGACCAACCCCGGCGCCCCGATGAAAGTGCGCGGTGTGCAGAAACGCTTTGGCGCCTTCACCGCGCTGGACAATGTTTCCCTCGACGTGGCGGCCGGTGAACTGGTGTGCCTGCTGGGCCCGTCCGGCTGTGGCAAAACCACGTTGCTGCGTTGCATCGCCGGCCTGGAGAAACAGGACAGCGGCGAGTTGTACCTCGGCGATCGCGACGTTTCCCACCTGGCACCCCAGGCCCGGGACTACGGCATTCTTTTTCAGTCCTACGCGCTGTTTCCCAACCTCACCGTCGAAGCGAACATTGCCTACGGCCTCGCCGGCAGTGGTCGTGATGAAGTGCGCAAACGTGTCGGTCAGATGCTGGAACTGGTCGGCCTGACCGGCAGCGAGAAAAAGTACCCCGGCCAATTGTCCGGCGGCCAACAGCAACGTGTCGCGCTGGCTCGGGCATTGGCGCCGGCTCCATCGTTGTTGCTGCTGGACGAACCGATGTCGGCCCTCGACGCCCGGGTTCGCGAGCATTTGTGCACCGAACTGCGCCAACTGCAGCGCAACCTCGGCGTCACCACCCTGATGGTCACGCACAATCAGGACGAGGCCATGCTGATGGCCGACCGCATCGCCGTGATGAACAACGGCAAGGTCGAGCAGTACGCCACGCCGCAGGACATCTACGACCGCCCGGCCACGCCATTTGTGGCGGAGTTTGTCGGCCAGGGCAACTGGCTGCCATTCAGCCGCAGCAGTGACAGCCACGCCCAGGTCGGCGGGATGAGCATGCGCCTGGCGGATGGCAGCGCTAAAACCACGTCGGGCCGTCTTTTTTGCCGACCGGAAGCGATCAACGTCAACCCGCCGGTGCATGAAGAAAACCTGTTCCCGGCCAAGGTTCGCGAGATCACCTTTCTCGGTAACCGCTGCCGCATGAGCTTCGAACTCGATCAACTGCCCGGCCACGCATTGCTGGCCGAACTGGCACCGGAAGCCATGCCGCGCCTCGGTGCGCAGCAGATCATGGTCGCCTTGCCCCCGCGCAGCCTGCAGGTGTTTGCCTGATGAGCGCGAACATCGCGCTGCCGATACCGCACAAGCAGGTTCGGCAGACCTCCCGTGCCGAGATCGGCGACCGGGTGTTCGTGGTCGGCGGCAAACTCCTTTTATTGGTGTTGCTCGGCCTCGCGGTGTTGATGCCGTTGTTGGCGATCTTCTGGCGCGGTTTCAGTTCGGAGGCCGGGCAGGGCGGAGGCCTGGTGGCTGCGCGCGAATTGGTGACCAGTGCGAACTTCCACTGGTTGCTCGGCAATAGCCTGAAAGTTTCCCTCAGCGTGGCGGCGATTGTCGTACCGCTGGCCTACTTGTTTGCCTACGCATTGCAACGCACGTTGATTCCCGGCAAAGGCATCTGTCGCGCAATTTCGTTGTTGCCGCTGATGGCGCCGTCGATGCTGCCGGGGATTGCGCTGGTTTATCTGTTCGGCAATCAGGGCATGTTGCGCGGCTTGCTCTCGGACAATATCTACGGTTTCTGGGGCATTGTTCTGGGCGAGGTCATTTACACCTTCCCACACGCGCTGATGATTCTTCTGTCGGCGCTTTCCCTGGCGGATGCGCGACTCTTCGATGCCGCCTCCAGCATGGGCGCCAGTCCGGCCAAAGCCTTTCGCAGCATCACCTGGCCAGCGACCCGTCAGGCCGTGTTCGCGGCGTTCTGCCTGGTGTTCACCTTGACCATCACTGACTTCGGCGTGCCCGTAGTGGTCGGTGGCGACTATCAAGTGCTGGCGCTGGAAGCCTACAAGGCCGTGGTCGGCCAGCAGCAATTCGGTCGCGGCGCGTTGATCGGCATGGTCCTGCTGCTGCCGGCACTCTTCAGTTTTGCAGTCGATGCCTGGTTGCGTCGACGACACGGCGACGCCATGAGCGGCCGCGCCCAAGTCTTCAAACCCGCGCCGTCGAAGCGGCGGGACGGTTGTTATCTGGCCATCGTGCTGCTGATCTGCGCGGTGTTGCTGCTGGTGTTCGGCATGGCGGTGTTCTCCTCGCTGGTGAAATTCTGGCCGTACAACCTGTCGCTGTCGCTCAACCATTACCAGTTCAGCGACACCGCGGGCGGCGGCTGGCTGGCCTATGGCAACAGCGTAAAAATGGCTTTGTGCACGGCGTTGATCGGCAGCGTGCTGATCTTCACCGGCGCCTACCTGATGGAGAAAACCAAAGGTCAGCGCGGACTGAACCTGACCTTGCGCATGCTCAGTTTCGTGCCGATGGCGGTGCCGGGTCTGGTGCTGGGCCTGGGTTACGTTTTCTTCTTCAACCTCAGCGGCAACCCGCTGCATGTGCTCTACGGGACCATGACGCTGCTGGTGGTCTGCACCATTGCTCACTATTTGACCACCGCACAAATGACCGCGACCACGGCGCTACGTCAACTCGACGCCGAGTTCGAGGCCGCCGCGTTGTCACTCAAGGCGCCGCTGTATCGGCACTACCTGCGAGTCACTGTGCCGATCTGCCTGCCGGCGCTGCTGGACATCGTGCGCTACCTGTTCGTCTCGGCCATGACCACCGTTTCAGCCGCGATCTTCCTCTACAGCCCCGACACCATCCTCGCGGCGGTGGCGGTGCTGAACATGGACGACGCCGGCAACGTCGGCGGCGCAGCGGCGATGTCGACCCTGATTCTGTTCACTTCGGCAGGCGTGTCCCTGCTGCTGGCCTGGGCCTCGCGCGGCTTGCTGCACCGTTCCCAGGCCTGGCGGCAGACCGCTCCTGGTAAATAAATCTGTCCCCATAAAAGACCAACCCTCAACTCAAACAGGAAAAGATCATGTTCAAGCCTATGGCCCTGGCCGCTGCTGTCCTCACCGCTTTCAGCCTGAACGCCTTCGCGGCGCCAACCGAGTTGACGGTGTACACCGCCCTCGAAGCCGAGCAACTGAAGACTTACAAAGAAGCCTTCGAAAAGGCTAACCCGGACGTCGAGATCAAGTGGGTACGCGATTCCACCGGGATTATCACTGCCAAACTGCTGGCCGAAAAAGCCCGCCCACAGGCTGATGCGGTCTGGGGCCTGGCGGCGTCGAGCCTGGCGATCCTCGATCAGCAAGGCATGCTGCAAAGCTACGCGCCGAAGGACCTGGGCAAGATCGGCGGCAACTACCGCGATGCCGCCAATCCGCCCGCGTGGGTCGGGATGGACGTCTGGGCGGCGACCATTTGCTTCAACACCGTCGAAGCCGAAAAGCAGGGTTTGACCAAGCCGGTCAGCTGGCAGGACCTGACCAAGCCTGAGTACAAAGGCAAGATCGTGATGCCCAACCCGGCCTCGTCCGGCACCGGTTTCCTCGACGTCAGCGCCTGGCTGCAAACCTTCGGCGAGAAGCAGGGCTGGCAGTACATGGACGACCTGCACCAGAACATCGGCCAGTACGTTCACTCCGGTTCCAAGCCTTGTAAGCTGGCGGCTTCGGGTGAATTCCCGATCGGCATTTCCTTTGAATACCCGGCGGTTCAGCTGAAGCGTCAGGGCGCACCGCTGGACATCATCCTGCCGAAGGAAGGCCTGGGCTGGGAGATCGAAGCGACCGCTGTGATCAAGGGCACACCACACGAAGAGGCGGCGAAGAAACTGGCTGACTTCTCGGCCAGCCCGGCGGCGATGGAGCTTTATAAAGAGAACTTCGCGGTGCTCGCGCAACCGGGGATTGCCAAGCCGCAGACCGAATTGCCGGCGGATTATGAGCAGCGTTTGATCAAGAACGACTTTGCCTGGGCGTCGAAGAATCGCGACGAAATCCTGAGCGAGTGGCGCAAGCGGTATGACGGCAAGTCCGAGAAAGTGGCTGCCAAGTAAGATCTCTATCGGCTGAAGGGCCTCTTCGCGGGCAAGCCTCGCTCCTACAGGGTTGGTGTCGTTTGTGATAACGCGCAACCCTGCAGGAGCGAGGCTTGCCCGCGAAGGCGGCTTCAAATTCAGGACATCACTTGATGACACACCACAACGACATGCTGATCGTCGGCGCCGGCATTCTCGGCCTGTCCCACGCCTACGCCGCCGCCAGACGCGGTCTGAAGGTCACGGTTTTCGAACGCAGCGAAACCCCCTTGGGCGCCTCGGTCCGCAACTTCGGCCAGGCCCTCGTCACCGGCCAACCCCCGGGCCCGATGCTCGAACTGGCCAAGGCCAGCCGAGAGATCTGGGGCCAATGGGCACAACTGGCCGGGTTGCAACTCAAGCGCAACGGCTCGTATTTGTTCGCTCGCAGCGAAGCCGAAGAACACCTGCTCGAAGCCTTCTGCACCGGCCGCGCCGTGGAATACGGTTACCGCGTCGACCTGCTGCGCGGTGCTGCCTTGCGCGATCTCTACGGCGGTCAGTTCCGCCATCACCGCGCGGCGTTGCACGGCCTGGACGATCAGCAACTGTATTCCCGTGAAGCGATTCCGGCGTTGATCGACTACTTGCGCCGCGAGCTCGGCGTCGCGTTTCACTTCTCTACCCTGGTGCGCGATATCGAGCCGGGTCGCCTGCGCAGCACGGCCGGCACGTTCAGCGCCGATCAGATCATCGTCTGCTCCGGCCACGATTATCAGACCTTGCTGGCCGAGCCGATCGCCGCGCTCAACCCGCAAATCTGCCGCCTGCAAATGCTCCGCGCCCGGCCGCAGATCAACCTCAACCTGCAACACGCATTGCTCACCGGTTTGAGTTGCGTGCATTACGGCGCCTTCGCCGATCTGCCGGAAGCGGCGGCGGTGCAGGCGCAGATTCTGCGCGAGGAGCCACACTTGCATGAAAACGGCATCCACCTGCTGATCAGCCCGACGCCTTACGGTGAGTTGATCATCGGCGACTCCCACCATTACGGCCGCGATCCATCGCCGTTCAATGCCGAGCAGGTCGATGACTGGATGATCGGACTCGCTGAACAAACCCTGGGGTGCAAGGTGCAGGTGGTCGAGCGCTGGCAGGGCGTCTATGGTTCACGGGGGCCGGGGCCGTTCTCGTTCCTGCTCCCGATGCCGGGTGTGAGCGTGGCGCTGATGCACACCGGTGTCGGCATGAGCGTCGGCCCGGCGCTTGCCGAACGTAACGTCGCCACCTTATTGGGAGAGCATTGATGGACAGCAATGAGCAAGTGATCGCCGAGGTGTTTGGGCTGTACGAACGCTTTGGCGACAGCGATTACATCGGCGAGCCGGTGTCGCAGATCGAACACATGTCCCAGGCGGCTGAATTGGCCATGGCTGAAGGCTTTGATGACGAAGTGGTGCTGGCCGCGTTCTTCCATGACATCGGGCATATCTGTGGCGGGAGCGCCGAGAACATGGGTGGTTTTGGTGTGGTCAGCCACGAACGTCTGGGCGCCGATTACTTGCGTCGGGCCGGTTTCAGCGAGCGCCTGGCGCGGCTGGTGGAATACCACGTTCAGGCCAAGCGTTATCTGACGCTTAAAGAGCCCGGGTACTACGAGCGATTGAGCGAAGCCAGCCGCCGGACCCTGGAATACCAGGGTGGGGTGATGACCGCGGAAGAGGCGGAAGCCTTCGAGAAGGATCCGTTATGCAAGGCCAGTTTGCGGATGCGCCAGTGGGATGAACAGGCCAAGGACATGGGCGTGCCGGTGATGGATCTGGGGGTGTTGAAGGATAAGGCGTTGCGGCTGTTGGCTGCGTAATAGCTCGAAACCGGGTCGCTGCCATCGCGAGCAGGCTCGCTCCCACAGGGGAACGCATTCCAATGTGGGAGCGAGCCTGCTCGCGAAGGGGCCAGCCCGGACACCCCAATAACCAAGGTTTACAACTGCTGCGCCAACACCTCAACCTGCTCTTGCCGCTCCGCCTGACTCAACTTCGCCTGCGGATTCAGCGACGACCACTGCGGATGCGCCCGGGCCTTGTTCAGGGCTTCGGGCAGTTTGCCTTCGCGCCAGGTCTTGTCCTGTGGCGTGGCCACCTGGATGCTGTCCATCGCCGCATGCCCACGGGCATTCAGCGCATGCAGCAATTGGCGCTGACGCAAGGCCAACAGCCTCAACACGCTGTCGTCGACCGTCAATTCTCGCTGACCCCTGATCTTGCCCATTAACCGGCTGCCATAACTGCGGGCGGTTTGCAGGGCGCCGCCGGCAATGGCGCCGGCCAGTGCCGCCGCGCCGAGGGTCAGGCCGCCCACCAGTAAATCAACCCCGGCACCGGCCGCCGCGCCGGCCGCGATGCCACCGCCGACCCGCACACCCAATTGCTTGAGGGTTTCCGGGTTGAACAAATCATCGCCCCAGCGGCCATCGAGCAGCGGCAGTTCACTGGCCGCCGCGTCCTGTGGGCGGAAGGCATAGAGTTTGAGCAAACCTTCGACGCAGCGCTGTTCCCGTTGGCGAACGGCTTTGCGCAGTTCGCTGATCGCCTGTTGTTCCTGCTCCGCGTCGCTGACCACGCTACGCCGGCACGCGGCGCAATCGATCAGCAACTCGGCAATCAATCGCGCCGCACTCTGTTGGCGAGCCAGGCGTTGAGCCTGTTGATCGGCGATCAGGCGCTCCAATTGTTCGCGGGAGTTTTCCAGCAGCAAGGCGAGGCTTTCATAGAGTCGACGTTCGCCATCTTCGGGCGGTGCAACGCTGTCGAAACGCACCAGGGCATGCAGGCCCAAGCGTGCCAGGGCTTCACGCCAATCCGGCTCGCGATGGTTGGCGCTGCTGACGAAATTCAGCACCGGCAGCAGCGGTTTGCCGCAACTGGCCAACACTTCCAGTTCGTCGCGGTACTTGGCCAGGACCGGCTCCCGGGCGTCGATCACATAGAGGCCGGCGTCCGAGGCGAGCAATTGGCGCAGTACTTTGGCTTCCTGTTCAAAGCGCTGCCGGGCTTCGCTGCCGTCGAGGAATCGGGCCAACCGTGCCGGGCCGTCGAGGCGTTCGCCGGGACGTTCCAGGCGCTCGAGGTAGTCGAGCAGGGCGATGGCGTCTTCGAGGCCGGGCGTGTCGTAGAGATCGAGCAACGGCTCGCCGTCCACCGACAACCGCGCGCCTTCGACATGGCGGGTGGTGCTGGGGCGATGGGACACGTCACCGAAACCGACGTCCCGGGTGAGCGTGCGCAGCAACGAGGTTTTGCCGACATTGGTGTGGCCGACCACGGCCAGCTTCAAGGGCGCTTTCCAGGCATTAGTCATGGCCGGTCTCCAGCCAGTTCACGGGCGCGCAATCGGCGAACGGCAGGTCCAGCTGTTGCAGCGCCACGTGCCAGTCGCCGAGACGTTCGGCATCCAGTGCTTCGCCGGGCGGCGCTTGCAGCAGCCAGACACGGGTGGCAGCGGCATTGCGCGCCAGTTCGGCGATCAGGGCCAGGCTGCCACGGTCGGGCGAACGTCGCGGATCGCAGGCAATCGCCAGGCGTGCCGGAGGGAAACGACTCAACTGTTCGAGCAGTTTGTTGCGCGATTCGCGACTGTCGAGGATGCCGGCGTTGTTCACGGTTTTCGGCAGTTGCGGCGGCCACGGGCGTTGATCGTCCAGCTCGATGGCCACCAGCAACGCGCCGTCGCTTTGCTGCTCACTGACGCCGCTTTCGACACGATGCAGTTGCGCAGGCGCGGCATCACTGATGCCGAGGCGTTCGCTGGTGGGCATCAGCCGTTCGCGCAATTGGGCGTAACCGGGCAGGTTCAAATCCAGGCGCAAAGCGGCTTGGCCGGAGGTCCAGCGCCAGCGGCAGAACAGCATTAGCAACAAACGGGGCAACACCCCGTAGACCAGCAACACGCCCACCAGCCAAGCGGCCCAGGCCTGACGAGCGCTTTCGATGTTCAGCGCGGCATCGCCACTGGCGCGGATCATCTCCACGCTGGGCACGCTGAAACCGAGCAAGGCCGGCAGGGCGCCGAGAGTTTGGGTCATGGCGACGAAGGTGTCGCCGCGCAGAATGGTGGTTTCCCAGACAAAGCCGTAGCGCCGGGTCGCCATCAGCATCAGCACGATAACCAGCGCACTGAGCAACGCCAGCAACCACAAGCCGTTGACCAGCACGCCGATCGCCCAGCGATTGAGTTTGCGTCGCTGCAATAACAGCAGCAGGGCGGGTGCCAGTTGCGCGGCTTTGGCATCACGAGCGAGTTTTTCGCTGAGCCACAGCCATAAGCGTCCAAGGCTGGCGCCGTGCTCACCGGCAAACACCAGGCCCAACGCCCAGCTCAGCAGCAGAATCAGATTGAGCCCAAGCAGACTGCCCAGGGCCCAGAACACATTTACCGGGGTCTGGCCATCACCCAGTGCGGCAAACGCCAGGCCAGCACCGCTGACGATGGCCAGCACCGCCATGACGATCAGCGCCAGTCGCGCGCCTTGCAGCCAATGCTTGAGGGCGTCGGACAAACCGTCGCGCTCGGCCAGCCACACGGCACGGCGCTGAATTCGCGTCGGCAAGTCGCCGCCGGCGCTGCGGGCCAGCCGGTTGGCTTCCAGATCCTCCAGGGGGCCGGCGTGTTCTTCACGCAGGCGCACCGTCTCGGTCAGCCAGAGGGTTTGCAGTGGAGTCAGTTCAGTCACGCGGCATCCCGTCGCTCAAATGAGCTGTGAGCATAACCGCTGTGGCGCTTATCGGGGTACGGGAGGCTCTGGTATCCTCGCCGGCATGACTAAATCACTCCCCCTCAGCCTGATCGCAGCCCTCGGTGAAAACCGTGTGATCGGCGTCGACAACAGCATGCCCTGGCACTTGCCGGGGGACTTCAAATACTTCAAGGCCACCACCCTCGGCAAACCGATCATCATGGGTCGCAAGACCTGGGATTCCCTCGGCCGGCCGCTGCCGGGCCGATTGAACATCGTGGTCAGCCGTCAGGCGGATCTGGTGTTGGAAGGCGCGGAGGTTTATCCGTCGCTGGAGGCGGCCGTGGCTCGCGCGCAGGAATGGGCGAACGAGCAGGGCGTCGATGAGGTGATGCTGATTGGCGGCGCGCAATTGTATGCGCAGGGGATGGCGCAGGCGGATCGGTTGTATCTGACCCGAGTGGCGTTGAGCCCGGAAGGGGATGCGTGGTTTCCGGAGTTTGATTTGGGGCAGTGGACATTGGTGTCCAACACCCAGAATCCGGCTGAAGGCGACAAACCAGCGTACGACTTTGAAGTTTGGGAGAAAGTCTAAAAGCTTCGCGGGCAAGCCTCGCTCCTACAGGATTTGTGTCGATCGCGAAAATTGCGTACGACACAAATTCTGGTAGGAGCGAGGCTTGCCCGCGAAGAGGCCAGCTCAGACGCTAAAAAACTTAAGCGTGCGCCAACTCCGCATGCTCATCGGCATCCAGCAGTGCTTTATCCGTCTGCTGCATGATCTGGCTGGTAATCGCCCCGGCCGTGATCGAACCACTCACGTTCAACGCCGTGCGGCCCATATCGATCAGCGGCTCAACCGAAATCAGCAACGCCACCAATGACACCGGCAAACCCATCGCCGGCAGCACGATCAGCGCGGCAAACGTCGCACCGCCGCCCACGCCCGCCACACCGGCCGAACTCAAGGTCACAATCGCCACCAGTGTTGCAATCCACAGCGGGTCCAGCGGGTTGATGCCGACAGTCGGCGCCACCATCACCGCCAACATCGCCGGGTACAGACCGGCACAGCCATTCTGGCCAATGGTCGCGCCGAACGACGCGGCGAAACTGGCGATGGATTGCGGGATGCCCAGGCGGCTGGTCTGCGCTTCGATGCTCAGTGGAATCGTCGCGGCGCTGGAGCGGCTAGTGAACGCGAACGTCAGCACCGGCCAGATCTTGCGGAAGAACCGCAGCGGGTTGATCCCGGCCGCCGACACCAACAGGCCATGGACCACAAACATCAGGCCCAGGCCGATGTAGGAAACCACCACGAAACTGCCGAGCTTGATGATGTCTTGCAGGTTGGAACCGGCGACCACTTTGGTCATCAGCGCCAATACGCCGTAGGGGGTCAGCTTCATCACCAGACGCACCAGACGCATCACCCAGGCTTGCAGGGTGTCGATGGCGTTGATCACTTTCTGACCTTTCTCGACGTCATCCTTGAGCAGTTGCAGCGCCGCGACACCGAGGAACGCGGCGAAGATCACCACGCTGATGATCGACGTCGGCTTGGCGCGAGCGAGGTCGGCGAACGGGTTTTGCGGAATAAACGACAGCAGCAGCTGCGGCACATTCAGGTCGGCAACCTTGCCGGCATAGTCGGTCTGGATGGTTTGCAGGCGAGCCATTTCCTGGGTGCCGGCGACCAGGCCTTCGGCGGTCAGGCCGAACAGGTTGGTCAAGCCGATACCGATCAACGCCGCAATGGCCGTGGTGAACAGCAGCGTGCCGATGGTCAGGAAGCTGATCTTGCCCAGCGACGAGGCGTTGTGCAGACGGGCCACGGCGCTGAGGATCGAGGCGAACACCAGCGGGATGACGATCATTTGCAGCAACTGAACGTACCCGTTGCCCACCAGATCGAACCAGCTGATCGAGGCTTTCAGCACCGGGTTGCCGGCACCGTAAATCGTGTGCAACGCGACACCGAACACCACGCCCAATACCAACGCGAGCAGGACTTTTTTCGCCAGGCTCCAGGTGGTGTGGCGGGTTTGCGCGAGGCCAAACAGTAACGCGAGGAACACCAGCAGATTGAGGATCAGCGGCAGATTCATGAGAACTCCGAAAGTGACTTGTGCCAGCCACCTTCCGGGGCAGCTGCGAACCGGCAAGCCTAACAGCTTGATTTACAAAGAATTAATATCAAAAAAGTCTGATAACTGTCGTTTTTGGAATAAGCCGGTGTCGCTGTCGGGGATGCACTTGACGCGAAAGGGACGTGTGCGGTCGCTAGTGGACGAGAGTTGTCACACTTATTTGTTAGCGTCGATATCTTTGGATCAGGGAGAAACCGCCGATGAAGCTCGCACCCAAATTTCTCGCAGCAGTACTCTGTCTTGGCCTCGCCGGCCAGGTCTTCGCCACGGATTTGAAGCACTGGCCAGCCGATCAGGCCAAGGCGCTGGACGCGATGATTGCAGCCAACGCGAACAAAGGTAACTACGCGGTGTTCGACATGGACAACACCAGTTACCGCTACGACCTCGAAGAGTCGTTGCTGCCGTACATGGAAAGCAAAGGCCTGATCACCCGCGAGAAACTCGACCCCTCCCTGAAACTGATCCCGTTCAAGGACACCGCCGACCATAAGGAAAGCCTGTTCAGCTACTACTATCGCCTCTGCGAACTCGACGACATGGTGTGCTATCCATGGGTCGCGCAAGTGTTCTCCGGTTTCACCCTCCAGGAACTCAAAGGCTACGTCGATGAGCTGATGGCCTTGGACAAGCCAGTGCCGGCGACCTATTACGAAGGCGATGTGGTCAAGAACCTCGACGTCAACCCGCCGAAAATCTTCACCGGTCAGAAAGAGCTCTACAACAAGCTGATGGAGAACGGCATCGAGGTCTACGTGATGACCGCCGCCTCGGAAGAACTGGTGCGCATGGTCGCTTCCGATCCGAAGTACGGCTACAACGTCAAACCGCAAAACGTCATTGGTGTGAGCCTGCTGCTCAAGGACCCGAAGTCCGGTGAATTGACCACGGCGCGTAAGCAAATCACTGCGGGCAAGTATGACGAGAAGGCCAACCTTGGCCTCGAACTGACCCCGTACCTGTGGACCCCGGCGACCTGGATGGCGGGTAAGCAAGCGGCGATCCTGACCTACATCGATGAATGGAAAAAACCGGTGCTCGTCGGCGGCGACACACCGACCAGCGACGGCTTCATGCTGTTCCACAGCGTCGACGTGGCCAAGGGCGGCATTCACTTGTGGATCAACCGCAAGGACAAATACATGACCCAGATTAACGGCATGATGGCCAAGCACGCGGCAGCACAGGCCAAGGAAGGGTTGCCGGTGACGGCGGACAAGAACTGGGTGATCGTGAAACCGGAGGAAATCCAGTAAGCACCAAAAATCCAATGTAGGAGTGAGCCTGCTCGCGATAGCGCAGTGTCAGACGACATCAATGGTGACAGACATACCGCTATCGCGAGCAGGCTCACTCCTACAGTTGATCTCCAGTGTTTGGGGGATCGTGGTCAAAAAAATGCCCCGCACTTGGCGGGGCATTTTTTGTTCGACGGTTAAGCCTTACAGCCCGTCGAGCATTGCCTTGTTACGCACGGCACCCTTGTCGGCGCTGGTCGCCAGCAGGGCGTAGGCCTTCAGTGCAGTGGTCACTTTGCGTGGACGTTTTTCCACAGGCTTCCAGCCTTTCTGATCCTGCTCGGCACGGCGGCCAGCCATTTCTTCGTCGCTGATCAACAGATTGATCGAGCGGTTCGGAATGTCGATCAGCACCTTGTCACCGTCCTGCACCAGACCAATCGCGCCGCCTGCAGCGGCTTCCGGCGAAGCATGACCGATGGACAGGCCCGAGGTGCCGCCGGAGAAGCGGCCGTCGGTGAGCAGGGCGCAGGCTTTGCCCAGGCCTTTGGATTTCAGGTACGACGTCGGATAGAGCATTTCCTGCATGCCCGGGCCGCCTTTCGGACCTTCGTAACGGATGATCACGATGTCGCCGGCCTTCACTTCGTCGGCGAGGATGCCGCGAACGGCGCTGTCCTGGCTTTCGAAGATCTTCGCGTTGCCTTCGAACACGTGGATCGATTCGTCGACGCCAGCGGTTTTCACCACACAGCCGTCCAGTGCGATGTTGCCGTAGAGAACGGCCAGGCCGCCTTCTTTCGAATATGCATGCTCAACACTGCGGATGCAGCCGTTTTCACGGTCGTCGTCCAGGGTTTCCCAACGGGTCGACTGGCTGAATGCGGTTTGCGTCGGGATGCCCGCAGGACCGGCTTTGAAGAAGTGATGCACGGCTTCATCGTCGGTCTGGGTGATGTCCCACTTGGCGATGCCTTCGGCCAGGGTCTTGCTGTGCACGGTCGGCAGGTCGGTGTGCAGCAGGCCGCCACGGGCCAGCGAGCCGAGGATGCTGAAGATCCCGCCAGCGCGGTGCACGTCTTCCATATGGTATTTCTGGATATTCGGAGCGACTTTGCACAGTTGCGGCACGAATCGGGACAGGCGGTCGATGTCGCGCAGGTCGAACTCCATCTCGGCTTCCTGGGCGGCGGCCAGCAAGTGCAGGATGGTGTTGGTAGAGCCGCCCATGGCGATGTCCAAGGTCATGGCGTTTTCGAACGCCTTGAAGTTGGCGATGTTGCGCGGCAATACCGACTCATCGTTCTCGCCGTAGTAACGCTTGCACAGCTCGACGATGGTGCGGCCGGCCTGCAGGAACAGCTGCTCGCGGTCACTGTGGGTGGCCAGGGTCGAACCGTTGCCCGGCAATGCCAGGCCCAGGGCTTCGACCAGGCAGTTCATCGAGTTGGCGGTGAACATGCCGGAGCACGAGCCGCAGGTCGGGCAGGCGCTGCGCTCGTACTCGGCGACTTTCTCGTCAGAAGCGCTGGAGTCGGCGGCGATGACCATGGCGTCTACCAGGTCGAGGCCGTGGGAGGCCAGTTTGGTCTTGCCGGCTTCCATCGGGCCGCCGGAAACGAAGATCACCGGGATGTTCAGGCGCAGGGCGGCCATCAGCATGCCAGGGGTGATCTTGTCGCAGTTGGAGATGCAGACGATGGCGTCGGCGCAGTGGGCGTTGACCATGTATTCGACGGAGTCGGCGATGATCTCGCGGCTCGGCAGCGAATAGAGCATGCCGTCGTGGCCCATGGCGATGCCGTCATCCACGGCGATGGTGTTGAATTCTTTTGCCACACCGCCAGCGCGTTCGATTTCGCGGGCGACCAGTTGGCCCAGGTCCTTGAGGTGGACGTGGCCCGGTACGAACTGGGTGAACGAGTTGGCAATGGCGATGATCGGCTTTTTGAAGTCGTCATCTTTCATCCCCGTGGCGCGCCACAGTGCGCGGGCGCCGGCCATGTTGCGGCCGTGGGTGGATGTTTTCGAGCGGTAATCAGGCATGAAGCACTCCGGGCGGCTAATCAGGTATCAAAAGGGAAGTGAGCTTCTATTGACGTCTGGAACACCCAGAAATGGCCGTGTGTCCGGAAGTTGCCGATAACTTTGCGGGATCGCCGCGCGCTTCAGCTTGAGCTCATAAACCCGCCGGGGGATGACTGGCGATGAATGTCGCGATTCTACACGGCTGGCGTCAGGAGGGAATGCCGGGAAGCGTTGATCCGGCGCTGACACAACGTGCGGGATGACGACTGGCAGGTTTCAGCCCGCCTTCAGCGCCAGATGCCGTCGTGTAATCAAGACATTCAGGCCAAGGCCCGTAGCACTCAAGCTCAGAAAACACAGGGCTAGTGCCGTGGTCAGGTCTTCGGAGGCAAGGTTGATCACTACGCTGATCACACCGCCGCACATGAAAATCAGCACGCCGCCTACCGAGGTCGAGGTTCCGGCATTCCGGGGGTAGAGACTCATGGCTTTGGAGTTGGCGATGGGCCGGGCAATGGTGGTGCCTGCCGTACAAATCAACATGGGTATCAGCACCGCTGCCGCAGAGAGCCCGAACTGTTCCGCCAACCACAGCATCACCAGCCCTGACAAAGCGATCAGCCCCAGGCCAATGACTATTTGTGTGTTGGCCTGCAGGTACCGATGCAGCGCGCTGGCGACAATCCCGCCAAACACATAAGCCACGCCATACAGCAGCAACGCCCAGGCAAATGCGTAAGGCGACAGCGCCAGCCGCTCCATGAAAATGATCGGTGAAATGACGATGAACGAGAAATGGCAGGCGAAAGCCAAGGCTGAAATCAACCAATACCCCATGAAGCGAAAATCCGAACACAGCCGCCAATAGGCGCTGAAAAAACGTTCAGGTGCCGTGGTATGAAGGTGAGGGTTTTCCCTGAGCAGAAAGAAGGCTTTAAGCCAGACAATGACGGCCAGGCTGATAAACACATAAAAGCTGCCCTGCCAGCCTAGCTGCAATTGCAACCACGTCCCCAGCAGCGGCGAAATCGAAATGAATACCCCGCCGCCGGTCACCATCCAGATTCTGATTCGCTCCTGTTCCTTGCCGACGAACAGATCCTGAACCAACGCCTGTGACAGGACGAATGACCCGCAACCAACGGCCTGGATCACCCGGAAGAACAAAAACCAGCTGTATTCGCTGGCCACCAAACACCCTGTCGCTCCGACCACCGCAATTGCGATACCGGCCAGCAGTAATTTCTTGCGTCCCCACAAATCCGACAATGGTCCGACCAGCACCACGGACAACGCCAGGCCAATGGCGAACACGCTCACGGACAGGGCGATGTCGGACGGTGAGGTCCGAAAGTAGTCAGAAAGATCGGGAAAGGAGGGGAGTACCACATCCAGGGGAAAGACGCCGAGCAGCGTCATGGTCATCAACAGAATGACCATGGCACGTTGTTCGCCCCGGGCTACCTGTTTTCCGTCATTCATCGAACAGCCCTGCCCTGGAGAAAAGTTGGCGATTGGCAGGCAGATCGAAGAACCCGGCTTTTTTCATTGCATTGAGCGTTGCACCAGCACTCGATCGGACGCGCAGGCGCTGTGCTTGCGAGCCGGTCAGATCCCCAAGGATCTGCGCGACAGCCGCTTCACTCAGGCCGGCGCTGCGCAGGCTTTCCCCAAGCCAGCGTTCATCTATCTCAAAGAAAATCAGCAGGATTTCCGCGAGCGACCTGGCGGTGAACGTGCGTTGGCCGCAGTTCAATTGCACCCACAGATGGTGGAATACTTCGCAAAAGTAGCGACTGTGACGCGCTTCGTCGGCCAGGTGATCCCTGAGCATTTCCTGAACGCTGCTCACCAGCGTGTCACGGCAAACGTCGAGCAGTTCCTTGGCGATAATTGTTTCCGAGACGAAGCCGACGAGAAACCACGCCAGTGCCTTGTGCTTGTCCGGTGTGCGATCGAGCAGGGCGTTCAGCCGGGCTATCCGGTGGGGCACGACCGGGCGATCTGTCATGTCGTAAATATCGGCAATCTGCTCGGCGAGGCTGTTGGAAAACAGTGCGTGATAAGCCTCATCCGTATAGAGCTGCAGCGCGGCGGTTTTCATCCGTGGGGGGATGGATACCCCCAGTTCGTTGTGGACGATGGTTTCCACGGAACGGTTGACGATGCGGTGTTCCAGCAGGGTGGTGTAGTCGAGGAAATACACCAGATGGTTGGCGGACAGGCGATGAGTGATTGCTCTGCCTGCTGCTTTGATTGCCGGATGACTCAGGTAGGGCAGAAAGTCCGGCGCAAACCAGTGGCGGGTTTCCAGTTGCCGTTTCAGGTCCGGTGGCAATTGGTAGGTGTGTTCGCTGATCCGCACCGAGGCTCGGGTGTTCCAGTCTCCAAGGGTGAAGCGATGGGCCCATGAGGCAGAGGCTGACGCGGGGTCGATGAGGGGCTCGGTCATTGTTCCGCCCCCCGACTGCTCAGCAGTGCTTTCAATTCCTTGCACATCACTTGCCCGTCGCTCTGGCCGCAGCCGACAAAGAACAGCGGTTGCTCTGCGCTGTTCTCAAGTCCCAGCAGCGCTTCGACCTGGTCGTCCGTCAATGCACCGGTCAGCCAGGTGTTCAATCCCAGCGCGGTGGCCGCCAGTTGAAAGGTCTGGGAAATATGGCCGGCCTCGACGTAGGCCATTCGGTAGGCCCGCGAGTGTTCATATTTCCACCACAGCTTGTCGAATCGGCTGGTGATGAACAGGCCTGCGGGCAGGTTATTGATGAAGTGTTGTCCGCACATCAGTTGCCCTAAAGGTTGGGGAGGCAGCGGATTAACCAGACTCAGCGCGTGCCCGGTGGGGTGATAGGCGTAGACACCGGGTGGCAGGCCGCTGACGTTTTGCACCAGCAGAAAGCCTTCGCAGGCATTCAGTCCACCTCCGGACGGGCTGCTGCGCCGGGCGCCGAGACCTTCGACGATGCTTTCGTCGACGTCGTTTTCGCGCTCATGCAGATAGCCGAGGGACAGGTACAGCAATGTACTGACGGCTTCGAGGGAAACGGCTTCACCCGTGAAGGTGCGGCAGGTTTTCCGATTGACCAGGGCGTTTGCCAGGGAACCTTCCGGCAGGCAGGAAGGTTTTGGCAGGGTAATCAGCTCGAATCCCAGGCGTTCCGAGCGCCTGGCTTTCGGCGAGGGCGTGCTCAGTACGTCGCTGCAATGATCAAGGTATTGTTTTGACCATTCATTGATATTTTGCGGAACGTGTTCGCACGGAATGTTCTTGGTGCCGATATGGAATATCTTCGACAGTTCGTCCCAGCCCCAGTCTGTAGTATCTGTTATTGCAGTTGTCAGTATTCCAGCGTCAAGTAGCTGGGTGTCAATTGTATTGCGTTCGTTGAACTTTTCGGGGTTGTCGATAAGTTCTGCCAGTCGGGTTGAATACTTCAGGTTCAGTTCAAACTGTTTGTGATTCTTGTAATCCCAGACTATTTGACCGGGCGTGCGTGGAAGTATGAATAAATGAGGACTGATCTGCATGATGGGCGGTTCGCTCTGGGCAATGCCATAGAAAACGCTGGGTAGCCGGCACTCCCCAGCGTCTCATTTACTTAGCGGGCTTTAGGGGCGACCAGGAAAGCCAGGTTGGCGATGCTGTTAGCTTCCAGAGTAATTGCTTTCATTTGGAACTCCTTGTAATTGAAAGTAAGAGTCACTTCGTGGTGACACGCTCAATCATAGAGTGTAATGAGCGCTTATCAAGGCGATATTGGGTAGGAAACTTCCAGTAATTTCGTCGGATCGATCTTGGGCATGAACAAGTTTTGTCAGTTGAATGCTGAATAGTGAAAGGCGCAGGGAAACGTCCTGCAAGTCCGTAGGATCGCAAGTGTAGGAAGTTTGAACGGAATTCAATAACAGATAATAAAACGGGGAGCCCTCTGGCTCCCTGTCAAACCGGTGTCATCAGCTGTTTGGCAGCAACCGGCAGGTGATGCTCTTGATGTAGCGGGTTTCGGCGATGGCCGGGTGGACCGGGTGGTCCGGGCCCTGACCGCCGCGCTCAAGCATCTGGATGTTGCGGTCCAGGTGGCGGGCGCTGGTCAGCAGGATGTTCTGCAGATCGTCTTCCGGCAGGTGCATCGAGCACGACGCGCTGACCAGGATGCCGTCCTTGCTGAGCAGGCGCATGGCTTGCTCGTTCAGGCGGCGGTAGGCGCCTTCACCGTTCTTCATGTCTTTCTTGCGCTTGATGAAGGCGGGTGGATCGGCAACGATCACGTCGAAGCGTTCTTCGCTGGCTTTCAGCTCTTTCAAGGCTTCGAACACGTCGCCTTCGATGCAGGTCATTTTTTCGGCGAAACCGTTCAGCGCGGCGTTGCGCTCGACGCCGTCGAGGGCGAAGGCCGACGCGTCGACGCAGAACACTTCACTGGCGCCGAACGCGGCCGCTTGCACACCCCAGCCGCCGATGTAGCTGTACAGGTCCAGCACGCGTTTGCCTTTGGCATAAGGAGCCAGGCGTGCGCGGTTCATGCGGTGGTCGTAGAACCAGCCGGTTTTCTGGCCCTGGATGACCGGTGCTTCGAACTTCACGCCGTTTTCTTCCAGAGCGACCCACTCCGGCACCAGGCCGAACACGGTTTCGACATAACGGTTGAGGCCTTCGGCGTCACGGGCAGCGGAGTCATTCTTGAACAGAATGCCGCTTGGCTTGAGCACTTGGGTCAGCGCCGCGATCACGTCTTCTTTATGGGCTTCCATGGTCGCCGAAGCGATCTGCACCACCAGGATGTCGCCGAAGCGGTCGACCACCAGGCCTGGCAGCAAGTCGGAGTCGCCGTAGACCAGGCGATAGAACGGCTTGTCGAACAGGCGATCACGCAGGGACAGGGCAACGTTCAGGCGATGGACCAGTAGCGACTTGTCCAGCGGCAACTTGATGTCGCGCGACAGCAGACGGGCGCAGATCAGGTTGTTCGGGCTCATGGCCACGATGCCCAGCGTCTTGCCGCCGGCGGCTTCGAGGATCGCCTGGTCGCCGGCTTGAAAACCGTGCAAAGGGGTCGCCGCTACATCGATTTCGTTGCTATAGACCCACAAGTGGCCGTTTCGCAGGCGACGGTCGGCGTTGGCTTTGAGGCGCAGGCTAGGCAGGGACATGACGTCGCTCCGGAAAAAAGAGCGGGAGTATAGCGTGTTGAGGCTTGCGGCGGGCCGGGCGGGCGATGAAACGCTGATGGACTCCTCGCGGGCAAGCCTCGCTCCTGCTGGATCGTGTGAATCTGCAGGCGCGAGGCTTGCCCGCGAAAGCGATGTCGATGGCTATGCAGAAATGAAACATTTCGCCAATGTGTCGACCGGTGTGTCGGATCCAACTTTATAAAGGTTAGAATCGCCCCCTGGCCCAGAGTGTGTACTTATGTCCCAAGAGCTGACTTCCGAACAGATTCAACAGTCCCTGCAAGGCATCAGTGTGCCTGCCCAGCCGCAAATCATGGTGGATTTGCAGATGGAGCAGTACATGCCCGACCCGGACCTGGAAGTGATCGCGAAGCTGATCTCCCAGGACCCAGGGCTCTCTGGTGCCTTGCTGAAGATCGTCAACTCGCCGTATTACGGCTTGAGCAACAAGATCGCCTCGATCCAGCGTGCGGTGAACCTGCTGGGCAGCCGTTCGATCATCAACCTGATCAACGCGCAGTCGATCAAGGGCGAGATGAACGACGACACCATCGTCACCCTGAACCGGTTCTGGGATACGGCTCAGGACGTGGCGATGACCTGTCTGACGCTGGCCAAGCGCATCGGCGCCCAGGCCGGTGACGAAGCGTACGCGTTGGGTCTGTTCCACGACTGCGGCGTGCCGCTGATGCTGCAACGGTTCCCCAACTACATGACCGTTCTGGAAGAGGCCTACGCCAACGCCAGTGCCGAATGCCGGGTGGTCGACACCGAGAACCGGGTGTTCAACACCAACCACGCGGTGGTCGGTTACTACACGGCCAAGTCCTGGCGCCTGCCGGAGCATGTGACCGCCGCTATCGCCAATCACCACAACGCCTTGGCGATCTTCAGCGACGAATCTTCGCGCAACGCTCAGCTCAAGAACCTGCTGGCGATCCTGAAAATGGCCGAGCACATTTGTGCGTCCTACCGGGTGTTGGGTAATCAGACCGAAGACCACGAATGGAACAGCATCGGGCATCTGGTGCTCGATTATGTCGGCCTCTCGGACTACGACTTCGAAACCCTCAAGCAAACGATTCGTGACCTCGGCGCCCACCGCTGAACATCGGCTGCTGCATTTATTCGAGCGCCCTGATTCGAGAACACCATGCCTGAACTGCCGGAAGTCGAAACCACCCGCCGCGGGATTGCACCGCACCTGGAAGGCCAGCGCGTCAGCCGGGTGATCGTGCGTGACCGCCGATTGCGCTGGCCGATTCCTGAAGACCTCGATGTGCGCCTGTCCGGCCAGCGCATCGTGCTGGTGGAGCGCCGCGCCAAGTACCTGCTGATCAATGCTGAAGTGGGCACGCTGATCAGTCACTTGGGTATGTCGGGCAACCTGCGATTGGTTGAAGTCGGTATGCCGGCGGCCAAGCATGAGCATGTGGACATCGAACTCGAGTCCGGCCTGGCCCTGCGCTATACCGACCCGCGCCGGTTTGGTGCGATGCTCTGGAGTCTCGATCCGCTCAACCACGAACTGTTGATTCGCCTGGGGCCGGAGCCGTTGACCGACCTGTTTGATGGCGATCGCTTGTTTCAGCAGTCCCGCGGACGATCCATGGCGGTCAAGCCGTTCATCATGGATAACGCGGTGGTGGTCGGCGTCGGCAACATCTACGCGACCGAAGCCCTGTTCGCCGCCGGCATCGACCCGCGTCGCGAGGCCAAGAGCATTTCCCGGGCGCGCTATTTGAAGCTGGCGATCGAGATCAAACGCATTCTGGCCGCGGCCATTGAGCGGGGCGGTACGACGCTGCGGGACTTTATCGGCGGCGACGGTCAGCCGGGGTATTTCCAGCAGGAATTGTTTGTCTACGGCCGGGGCAGTGAGCCCTGCAAAGTCTGTGGCACTGAACTGCGCGAAGTGAAACTGGGGCAGCGCGCCAGCGTCTTTTGCCCACGCTGCCAGAGCTGATACGTGCGACGGTCTATAGTCAGTGTTCTCACTGCCTAGCCGAAGGACCGCGCCATGAATTCGTTTCGAACCCTTGTTGTTGCGCTGCTGCTGAGCGTCGGTGCGCCCGCGCTGGCGGCCAGCAGCGGCAGCGGTGATCCGCGTTACACCATCCAGAATCCCCCGGCCTACGCCATGCTCGGTGACTTGCTGATCGCCAGACCGTTGCTGGTAGTGGCGACGGTGATCGGTGCCGGGGCGTTTGTGGTGTCGTTGCCGTTCACGGCCTTGGGCGGCGGCATCGGCGATGCGGGACAGGCGCTGGTGGTTGATCCGGCGAAAGCCGCATTTGTGCGGTGCCTGGGGTGTATCGGGGAGGGGTTTGAGCAGCGGGAGTGAATCAGTTACATGTTCGGTGTACCTGATGGCTTCATCGCGAGCAGGCTCACTCCCACAGTTGATTTGTGTTGTGAATCAAATGATGTGAGCACCACAAACCCACTGTGGGAGCGAGCCTGCTCGCGATGAGGCCGGCACAGGCACTACAAAAATGCCTGCCTCAAGCCTTCCCGGTAATAATCCGATACTTCGCCATCAACTGCTCTTCAGTCTCCGGATGCGCTTCATCCAGCGGAATGCAATCCACCGGGCACACTTGCTGGCACTGAGGTTCGTCGTAGTGGCCGACGCACTGCGTGCACAGGTTCGGGTCGATCACGTAGATCTCTTCGCCTTGGGAAATAGCGGCGTTCGGGCACTCGGGTTCGCAGACGTCGCAGTTGATGCAATCGTCGGTGATGATCAGGGACATGCTAACTCCAGCCAGGGCGGACGGCCCGGGCGCAATAAACCAATGCGCGCAATTGTGCCGCATTGGCGCCCGCAGTGCACGCGGGCGCCGCTTGAGCGGTCGTTACTTCTTGAAGCGTTCGGTGAGGGCATCCGCCACCGCAGGGTGGACGAACTTGGTGATATCGCCGCCCAACGCTGCGATTTCACGGACCAGCGTCGAGGAAATGAACGAATAACGCTCGGACGGTGTGAGAAACAGACTTTCCACATCCGGCGCCAGTTGGCGGTTCATGTTGGCCAGCTGGAATTCGTATTCGAAGTCCGACACCGCGCGCAAACCACGCAGGAACACATTGGCGTTCTTCTCTTTGGCGAAATGCGCCAACAGCGTCGAGAAGCCGACGACTTCAACGTTGGGCAGATGTTTAGTGACCTCGCGGGCCAGCTCCACACGTTGTTCCAGGGGAAACAACGGGTTTTTCTTCGGGCTGGCAGCGACGGCGATGATCACATGATCGAACAGGCGCGCGGCGCGTTCGACCAAGTCGCCATGGCCCTTGGTAATAGGGTCGAAGGTACCTGGGTACAACACTCGGTTCATCGCGTCGTCCTGGCGGGAGTCCGTTGGGGAGTCGGATGGTATCGCAGCCTTCCCGGTCGGCCAAGTCGCCTGTTGGGTAAGAAAGCACTATAGACGATTGGAATATTCTCCGTTTTCATGGGTTTTTCAAACGTTCGGCCAGCGAAGTCGCCAGTTGCGCCGTCAATCCGTAGACCGACAATTGCGGGTTTGCGCCAATGCTGGTGGGGAACAGCGAGCCATCGTGGATCGACAGATTGCTGATCTGGTGATGCCGGCCAAGGCTGTCGGTCACGGCGTTTTTCGGGTCTTCACCCATGGCACAACCGCCCATCACATGAGCGCTGCCCAGGCGGGTGCGATACAACTCAAGGCTCAAACCGTCGATCAACGTGCGCGCTTCGGCCAGGGTTTTCACGTAGCGCGCGTCGGCGTGCATCGGCATGACCGCGTTGGCGCCGCCGGCGAACTGGATCTCGGCCATGCTGTGAAAGGCTCGGCGCAAGCCGTCCCAGGCGTAGGGTGAAACTTGATAGTCGAGCACCGGCGTGTTGTCGCCGCGCAATTCGACACTGCCGCCGGGGCTGTCCGGGTGGAAACCATCGCGCAACAGCGCCAGCATCGCGTGGGTGTGGGGCAGATTTTCCATGTGCCCGGCGTTTTCCTTGCCAAAACCGCCGAGCAGGGTGGAGGCCAGCGCCGGGTGCAGTGGCGGCACCTCCAGTTTGTAGGACATCTTGCCGGTGGTGCCGTCCTGCCATTGGAAGTGGTCGGAATAGATCGACTGCGGCGCACCGTAGAACGGGTTGATCACCTCATCGAACAGCCCGGCGGACATGTTCACCAGGTGCAGGAATGTGCGTTTGCCCAGCCGCTGGTGCGGATCGGGCGCCTCCGAGCGCAGGAGCAGCGCCGGGCTGTTGATCCCGCCGCCCGCCAGCACGTAATGCCGCGCCTTGACCGTGATTGTGCGTCCGGTAGGTGCGACGCAACGGTCGTCCATCGCCACACATTGCAGGCCCGTGACCTTGCCGTCCTTGATCGAGAGCGTTTCGGCGCGGGCCAGATACAGCAGCTCGCCGCCTTTTTCCAGGGTCGCGGGGATGGTCGTGACCATCATCGACTGCTTGGCGTTGGTCGGGCAGCCCATGCCGCAATAGCCAAGGTTCCAGCACCCGCGCACGTTGCGCGGGATCACATGCCAGGTGTAGCCGAGCTGCTCACAGCCTTTGCGGATCACGTCGTTGTTGGCGTTGGGCGGCACCATCCAGGGCGCAACGCCCAGGCGCTGTTCCATTTTCTCGAACCAAGGCGCCATCTCGGCCGGGCTGTGGCCTTTGACGTTGTGTTCCCTGGCCCAATGCTCAAGCGTCGGGTCGGGCGTGCGAAAGCTCGATGTCCAGTTGATCAGCGTAGTGCCGCCCACCGCGCGGCCCTGGAGGATGGTGATCGCGCCGTCCTTGCTCATGCGGCCGATGCCTTCCTGATAGAGGCTGGTGTAGGCCTGGTCTTCGAGCATCTTGAAGTCGCTGCTGGTCTTGAGCGGGCCTTCTTCGATCAGCAACACCTTGTAGCCGGCGGCGCTGAGAATTTCCGCGGTGGTCCCGCCGCCCGCGCCGCTGCCGATGATCGCCACGTCCGCGTCCAGGGTCAGGTCCTGGGTCAGTTGCGAGCCGTTGTAGGTTTTCCAGCCACGGGCCATGCCTTCGCGGAACGGGTCGGGTACGGGCATCTTCGGGTTCTCTAGTTGTTATGGTTTTGGATGCAGTGGTGTTCATGAGGATGCCTTCGCGGGCAAGCCTCGCTCCTACAGAACCGCGTAAGCCCTTGTAGGAGCGAGGCTTGCCCGCGAAGGGGGCGACCCGGTCTTAAACGGCAGGCGGCCCCGGATACCCGCAATGCACCCACGATTCCGCGCGGCTGTACCACGCCATCATCACCAGTTGCAGCAACGAGCTGTGCCCCATGCGCAACAGGTTCAACGAGCTGTTTTCCCAGCGATCGAGAAAGTGCCGGATCTCATCGGTACTGGCGTTTTCCCAGCTGCCCCAGATCCCGGTCAGCGGCCCGCGGGTCACCGCCATCCCCAGCACGTCGAACAATTGCCGAGTGAGCTTGAGCATTTCCGGCGACAGGTGATTCAGGCCGTTATCCAGGGTTTTCAGGGTGCCATCGACGGCGGCCGGCATTTTTTCGGCGGCCACGGCGCCTTCGAGCATTACCGGGACCAATGCCCGCAGAAACAACAGATCGCCGCTGCGCAGGGTCGCGAAACCGTTAGCCGGGATGCTCGATGAGCAGCCGCTGAGGCTCGCGCCCAATCCGGCCGTGGCCAGGAAAGCACTCGCGCCGAGGCTGAATTTAAGCAGGCCGCGCCGCGACAGCGCGGGTGTATCGGACAGGCTTGGGCTCATTATTGTTATTACCCGAGGGTGCGATTGTTAGCGGATAAACAGCTTCTGAATCAGTTTCTGAATGGATTTTCCATAAGGCGGGTAAATCAGTTTCGCCGCGTTGAAGCGCTGCTTGATCAGCACGCCTTTGGCCTTGCTGAAGGTCAGGAAACCTTCGTGGCCGTGGTAATGGCCCATGCCCGAGGCGCCGATACCACCGAACGGCATATCGTCCTGCGCCACGTGCAGCAAGGTGTCGTTGAGGCAAACACCGCCGGAATGGGTTTCGTGGAGTACACGATTTTGTTCGTGCTTGTCGTAGCCGAAGTAATACAGCGCCAGCGGACGAGGTCGTTGATTGATGTAGGCAAACGCCTGATCAAGCGTCTTGTACGGCACGATCGGAAGCAGCGGGCCGAAGATTTCATCCTGCATCACGGTCATGTCGTCGCTGACGTTGAGCAGCACGCTATGACCCATGCGCCGGCCCTGGCCCTGATCAAACAGCGGAATCAGCAGCGCGCCCTTGCTGGTGGCGTCGCTGACGTAGTTATTGAGTCGCGCCAGTTGCCGGTCATTGATGATTGCCGTGTAGTCCGGGTTGTCGGCCAGTGTCGGATAAAACCCGCGAACCGCGTGGCGATAGGCTTCGACGAAAGCGCCGATACGATCTTCCGGCACCAGCACGTAGTCCGGGGCCACGCAGGTTTGCCCGGCATTGAGCGTCTTGCCGAACGCGATGCGTTCGGCGGCGTCCTTGAGCGGCACGTCGAGGGACACAATGGCCGGGGACTTGCCACCCAGCTCAAGGGTCACCGGCGTCAGGTTCTCGGCTGCCGCGCGCATCACGTGCTTGCCGATGCTGGTGGCGCCGGTAAACAGCAGGTGATCGAAACGCAGTCGGGAGAACGCGACACCGATATCGGCTTCGCCCAGCACCACGCAGACCAGGTCTTGCGGGAAGATCCGGCCCAGCAGTTCCTTGAGCAGCAAGCCGGTGGCGGGGGTCGACTCACTGAGTTTGAGCATCACCCGATTGCCCGCCGACAACGCACCCACCAGCGGCCCGATAGCCAGATAAAGCGGGTAGTTCCACGGCACGATCACGCCGATCACGCCCAGCGGCTGGTAAACCACTTTCGCCGAAGCCGGCTGAAACGCGATACCGACCTTGCGCCGCGAGTGCTTCATCCAGCCTTTGAGGTGCTGACTGGCGTAGTGAATGCCGTGCAGGCTCGGCATCAGTTCGGCGAGCAGGGTTTCATCGGCGCTGCGGTGGCTGAAATCCTGGCTGATCGCATCGATCAAGGACTGGCGTTCGTTGCTCAGCAGATCACGCAGGGCTTTGAGCCATTGCTGGCGCTGGGCGGCCGGTGGCATCGGGTTGGCCGCATACGCCGCACGCTGCGCATCGAACAGGGCCTGAAGCTCGTCCAGCGGCTGTTGCAGGTTCTGCAGATAAGCGATGTCGGCGGTCATGATCGGCTCCGGTTTTTGTTGTAATGAGGCACTTTTTAGAGTCTAAGCTCTATAAAGTCAAATGGCATCCTGGCGCAGCATTGTTTTATCCACTCGCCGATAGGTCGTAAGATGCCTGCCAACGCACTCTGAATTAAAGCTCAAGCCATGGCCCCTCGGATCAAAACCAGCGAGCGCATCGTGCAGAACAGCCTGGAGCTGTTTAATCAACAGGGCGAGCGCAGCATCAGCACCAACCACATTGCTGCCCACATGGAGATTTCTCCGGGCAACCTGTACTACCACTTCCCCAACAAGCAGGCGATCATCGCCGTGCTGTTCAGTGAGTACGAAAGCCTGGTGGACAGCTTCCTGCGCCCGCCCCAGGGCCGAGCGTCCACGGTGGAAGACAAACGCTTCTACCTTCAGGAACTGCTGGCGGCGATGTGGCGCTATCGGTTTTTGCATCGCGATCTTGAGCATTTGCTAGACAGCGATCCCGAACTGGCTGCCCGTTATCGGCGTTTCTCCCAGCGCTGCCTGATCCATGGCACCCACATCTACGCCGCCTTCGTCGACGCCGGCATCCTGAAAATGGACAAAGTCCAGATCGAATCCCTGACGCTCAATGCCTGGATCATCCTGACGTCCTGGGTGCGTTTTCTGTGCACCACGCGGGAAAACTCCAATCACTTGAGTGAGCAGGCGATTAAACGTGGGGTGTATCAGGTGCTGGTGCTTGAGGCCGGTTTCGTCACGGAACAGTCTCGCGACGCAGTCAACGCGCTGTACGAAGAGTTTTACGTGCCACTGGCCCAGGCGCTGGAAGAAGTGCAGTAGGATTCAAGACCGACTTAATCACAGGAGCCCGTTATGCCCATTGCGCAACTGATCAGCCCGCAAGCGTTGGACCTGAAAAAGGATGCACCTGGGCTGGTGATTCTGGATTGTCGTTTTGCCCTCGAAGACCCGGATTACGGCCAGCGTAGTTATGCCGAAGGGCATATCGCCGGGTCGAGTTTTGCCGATCTTGAGCGTGATTTGAGCGGGACAGTGGTCAAGGGTGTGACCGGGCGCCATCCGTTGCCTGAGCCTGAAGAGTTGATCGAGCGTCTGCAAGCCTGGGGCATCAACGCCGACAGCGAAGTGGTTTTGTACGATGACGGCCCCGGTGCCTACGCGGCGCGGGCCTGGTGGTTGCTGGTCTGGCTGGGCAAGCGTGACGGCGTGTTTATTCTCGATGGCGGGCTCAAGGCCTGGCACGCCGCCGGGTTGCCGCTGAGCCTGGATGCGTGCGACACCCCGCGCGGCACCTTTACCGGGACGCCGGACGACGCGCTGATCTTGAGCGCCGAACAGCTTCAAAAACGTCTCGGCCAACCCATGCTGACCTTGCTCGATGCTCGCGCCTTGCCGCGTTTCAAGGGCGAAGTCGAACCGATCGACCCGGTTGCCGGGCACATCCCCGGTGCGCAATGCGCAGCCTTCACCGAGAACCTGGGCAGTGACGGACGTTTCCTGCCGGCCGATCAGCTCAAGCAGCGCTTTGCCGCGAAACTCGGCGATCGTGCGCCGACCGATCTGGTGGCGTATTGCGGATCCGGCGTGACGGCGTGCCATAACCTGTTCGCGCTGTGCCTGGCGGGTTATCCGTTGGGCTCGTTGTATGCCGGGTCGTGGAGCGAGTGGATCAACGATCCTGCGCACGGCATCGCCATCGGCGAATAACACTGATCCCCTGTAGGAGCGAGCCTGCTCGCGATAGCGGCGGGTCAGTCAACATCATTGCTGACTGACCCGCCGCTATCGCGAGCAGGCTCGCTCCCACTTTTGGACCTGTGTCGAGCTCAACTTCCTGATAATTGCCGGGCGCTGCGATACGCCCCCGGCCCAACCCCGTAAACCTGCTTGAACTGCCGACTCAGATGACTCTGGTCGGCAAACCCCAATTGCATCGCGACTTCCAGCGGCAAACATCCGTTCTGTAACAGCGCCCTTGCCTGCGCGATGCGTTGCTGCATCAGCCAGGTATGCGGCGGCATGCCCGTGGCGCGGCGAAAGACCCGGGCGAAGTGGAACGGTGAAAGGTTGACCAGTGCCGCCAGTTCTTCCAGCGAAGGCGGCGCCGCCAATTGTGCATGCAGCACATCCTTGGCCAGCGTCACCGCCCGGTGCTCCTTGCCGGGTTTGCCGGCGATCGGCACGGAGGCGTGACGTTGTAGTAGCAACAGCATCATCTCGCGCCAGACCATTTGCTGTTGCAAGGCGGTGGACGGACTTTCCAGCAAGCGATGCAGTTGGCAGAAACCCTTCACCAGGTCCGGGTCGCGATACAACGTCGCGCCAAACCCCGGCAGGTTGTTGGTCGGCAGTTCCAGTTCGTCCAGCAGCGAGAGAATCTGCCCGCTGTCCGGATAAAACGCCCGGTACAACCAGCCATCCTCCGTCCCTTTGTGGCCGGTGTGCAGTTCATCAGGATTGATCAACACCAGCGTGCCGCTGCCGGCCAGGTGTTCGGCGCCGCGATAGCGGTAGCGCTGGGCGCCGGCCATGATCATGCCGATCACATAACCGTCATGCACGTGGGGCGCGAAGCGATGTTCGATGTAGCGCGCGGACAATAACTCGACGCCGGCCAATGGCGCCGTTTGCCAGAATCGGATCGACTCGCCTTGGTCGGCATCCATGGCTTACCCGCGACCCACGGCGCTCAGCCACTGCGGAATGCGGCGTTCCAGGTAGTAACCTGGCTGGCGGAACGAGCCATCGACAAAACCGACATGCCCACCCTTGGCTTGCAACTCGAATTGAGTGGAGGCGGACAGCTCCATCGCCTGCGGCAGGCTATGGGGGAACACGAAGGGGTCGTCAGCCGCCTGAATGATCAGGGTCGGTGTGCGAATTTCTCCAAGGAAATACCGGCTCGAAGCGCGGCGATAGTAATCCTCGGCATCGACGAAACCGTTCAGCGGCGCCGTGACCCGGCCGTCGAAATCCCAGAAGGTGCGCATGTTCTCCAGCGAGCCCAGTGCCGCCAACGCCGCCAGTCCATCCTCGCGCCCGTCATGTTGAAACTGGCGCTGCTTGTTTTTGATGTAGGCCACCATCTCGCGCATGAAATGCGCCTGATAGACCTTCGAGAAACCTTGCCCGATGCGATCAGCGCATTGATCGAGACGAAACGGCACCGACACCGCCACCGCGCCTGACACGCCGCTGTCACTGCCGGTCTCGCCCAAATGCTTGAGCAAGACATTGCCGCCCAGGGAATAGCCGACCGCATACAGCGGTGCGAGAGGGCGCTTGGCCCGCAGGTGCCTGATGGCTTCGGCCAGGTCTTCACTGGCGCCGGAATGGTAGCTGCGTGGCAACAGATTCGGCTCGCCGGAGCAACCGCGCCAGTTCAGTGCGACGCTGGCCCAACCCTGGGCAGCGAACGCCTTTTGCACACCGGCCACGTAGGGCGAATTCGAAGAGCCGGTCAGTCCGTGCAGCACCAGCACCAGCGGCGCATCGGCAGTGTGCGGGCCGTGCCAGTCCATATCGAGAAAGTCGCCATCCTCAAGCCACAAGCGTTCGCGCTCGCGTTCGATGTGCGTGGTTTTGCGCCACAGCGGTCCCCACAAGGTTTGCAGGTGCGGGTTGCCGAGGCCGAAGGCGGGGGTGAAGCGTTCTGACGGAAAGGACACGATTGCTCTCGATGCAGCGGTGCGCAACCGGTGCGCACCTTTTTCAGGCCGGTCGGTTAACCGGCGATCTCTGCCATACGTTGCCACAACGCGTAATACACCTGCCCGGATTTCTGCATTCCGATGCGGTGCAGGTTTCCTGACAGTTTGAGCGATTACCTGGAAGGTTTGCCAGTAGGCTCCGGCAATGGCTTTTGCGGGACGGTCGGTCCTGTGCTGATGATGACTAATTTGTCCATGCTCAGGTGTTTGTTCAATGCGCTTTTGACTTGCTCTACGGTTAGGCGCTGGGACTGCTGCATGAAGTCGTCCAGGTGATTCAACGGCAGGTTATAAAAGCCGATGGACGCCAGTTTCGAGACGATTTGTGCGTTGCTGGCATTGGACTGCGGGAAGCTGCCAGCCAACTCGCGCTTGGCATCATCAAGTTCTTTTTCGGTCGGGCCGGTTTTAAGGTAGTCGGCGAGCACGTCCTGTACCAGTTTCAGAGTGCCTTCGCTCATTTCGGAGCGGGTCTGCAACTTGATCATGAACGGACCGCGCGCCTGCATCGGGGTGAAGGTCGAAACCACGCCGTAAGTCAGGCCACGTTTCTCGCGCACTTCGCTCATCAGTCGAGTGCCAAAGCCGCCGCCAAGGATCTGATTGCCCATGGACAGTGCCGCGTAGTCTGGATTGTCACGGTCGATGCCCAGTTGCGCGAGCATCAGAATGGTCTGTTTCGATGGGAATTCGATGTGGCTGATGCTGGCGTTGGGTTCGGTCGGTTGCGGGATTTTCGCCAGGGCCGGGCCTTGGGGCAGGGTAGCGGATACCTGCGCGGCAATGGCTTCAGCTTCGGCACGGGACAAGTCGCCCACCAACGCGATCACCACGTTGCCGGCCGCGTAGGTTTTTTCGTGGAACGCGCGCAGCTGTGTCGGGGTGACGGACTGAATGGCTTGCGCCATGCCATCGCTGGCGTGCGCGTAAGGATGATCGCCATACAGGCGGTTCATCAACTCAAGGCTCGCCAGTTTGCTCGGGTCATGCTGCTTATCTACGAAAGCGGCGAGGGTCTGATTGCGAAGGCGGGCATACGAATCGCCAGGGAAGGTCGGCTTGCCTGCGACTTCGGCGAAGAGTGTCAATGCCGGATCGCGTTTATCCTTGGCGCTGAGGCAGCGCAGGGAGACCTGTGCCGTATCCAGACCAGTGCTGGGGGCATACTGTGCGCCCAGGCTTTCGAAATCTTGGGCAATAGCGTTGGCATCCCTGCCGGCAACACCTTCGTTGAGCATCAAGTTTGTCAGCATGGCCAGACCCGGAGTGCCTCCATCCTGGCTGCTGCCAGCTGCGAAGGTCAGGCGCATGTCGAACATCGGTAACCCTCGGGCTTCGGCGAACAACACTTTGGCGCCTTCGGCAGTATTCCAAGCCTGAATATCAAGCGTGCGGGGACTTGGCGCCTGACCGTCGAGCTCAGCCAGCGATTGCAGCCCTTGGTCGGAGTTTTCCTTGTCTGGTACTTTGCCGGCGCCGGACTCATCCCCATCCTCTTTATTCACCTCCATTGGCAGTACATGGGCGACGCTGAGCCGCTCGCGGGTGAAATACAGCTTGGCGGCTTTCTGGATGTCTTCTGGCGTTACGCTTTCCAGTTCGGCCAGTTCGGTGTCCATCAGTTTCCACGACAGGCCGAAGGTTTCCAGTCGACCGATAGCGGTGGCCTGGCGGGTGATTGAGTCGCGCTCGTAAACCAGCCCGGCGATGACCTGCGCGCGTACGCGTCCCAGTTCTTCAGTGGACGGCGCAGTGATTTTCAGCTGTTCGAGCAGCCTCCACAAACCGGCTTCGGCCTGGGCGATGGTTTTGTTTTTACGGCTGTTGGGTGTTGCCGACAGGAGGAACAGGCTGTCACCCCGGGTGTAAGCGCTATAACTCGACGAACCGTCGGACACCAGCTCTTCAACGCGTTGCAGTTGCATTGGGATGCGTGAGCTGTGGCCGTTGCCGAGCAAGGCCGAAATCATACGCAAGGCATTCACTGAGCGTTTGTCTTCGGCGGTGGCGATGCTCGGCACGTTGAAGGCCAGCATCAAGCTGGGCAGTGGGGTCTTCACGTGCAGAGTGATTTGGCGTTGGCCGGGCTTGGCCAGTTCCAGCGGTCTTTTCGCGGCCGGCACATCGCGTCTGGCGATCGCGCCGAAGTAGCGCTGGGCCTGGGCTTTGACTTCGTGCGGGGTCACGTCGCCGACCACCACCAGCGTGGCGTTGTTCGGCGCATACCAGGATTGATACCAGTGGCGCAGCTCTTCGATCTTCATCCGGTCGAGGTCCGCCATCCAGCCGATGGTCGGCGTGTGATAACCGCTGGACGGGTAGGCCATCGCTTTGAAGCGTTCGTAGGCATTGTCCATTGGTTTGTCATCAGTGGTCAGGCGACGTTCTTCTTTAATGACTTCAATCTCCCGGACGAACTCGTCGACCGGCAGGAGCAGATTGGCCATGCGGTCCGCTTCCAGTTCGAAGGCCACGCTCAGACGATCTCGAGCCAGCGTCTGGTAGTACGCGGTGGAGTCGCTGCTGGTGAAGGCGTTGAATTGGATACCGAGCTCGCGCAGGAGCGGCAAGATTTTGCCTGGGCCGACTTTTTTGCTGCCCATGAACATCATGTGTTCCAGAGCGTGGGACAAGCCGGTCTGACCCGGAGGCTCGTAGCTGGCGCCGACCTTGTACCAGACCTGGGAAGCTACCACCGGTGCCCGATGATCCTCGCGCACGATGACCTTGAGGCCATTGTCGAGTGTGAACTCGGTAGTTGAACTGGAAGTTGTCTCGTTAGCTGATGCTTTCATTCCGTTAACAGTCCTTTGCGTCCATGCGAGTTGTTTCGCAGGTTCACAGTGAACGAAAGGAAAAGAGCTAAGCAAACTGGTTATGTTGCTGTTTGAAAAAACGGGAGGGCACCCTGGACAGGCGGTTCACCTGTCCAGGTTACTCTTTTAAGAAGATATTTCAGTGCTTCGCTGCCACAACGAATAGTAGACGCGCCCGGATTTCTGCTCACGGTGCAGGCGCCAGTTGGCCGGCAGGCCGAGCGTCGAGGGTGCTGTTTCGCTTTCGGTGTACACCCACGCATCGTCCGCCAGCCATTGGCGCTCTTCCAGCAGCGTGCAAACGGCCGGCAACAGGTTCTGATTGAACGGTGGGTCGAGGAACACCACGTCGTAGGCGGTCGCGGTCTGGGTCTCCAGATAGCGCAAGGCATCGGCCGTCTGAATCTGGCCGGTGGTGCAGCGCAGGGTGCCCAGATGTTCCTTGATGCTTGAGACCGCGATGTTGCTGGCGTCCAGTGCCTGGCCCATCGCCGCGCCACGGGACAGCGCCTCAAGGAACAACGCGCCGCTGCCGGCGAATGGATCAAGCACCTTGGCGCCCGCGATGTAAGGCGCGAGCCAGTTGAACAGGGTTTCACGCACCCGGTCCGGGGTTGGGCGCAGGCCCGGGGCGTCGGGGAAGCTCAGCTTCCGGCTGCCCCATTCGCCGCCGATGATGCGCAATTGGTTCACTCCGTTGTGGACGTTGTGAACAGGTTTCTTAGGACGAGTGGCCATCAATGCTCCGGAACCCCGAGCGGCTGCTCGGCAGGTTTATCAGTTGGGGCCGGTAACGGCTTTTGCGGCACGGTCGGGCCAGCGCTGACGATGACCATTTTGTCCGTGCTCAAGTGTTTGTTCAGTGCGGCTTTGACCTGTTCGACAGTCAGGCTCTGCGACTCACGCATGAAGTCATTCAGATAACTCAGCGGCAGGTTGTAGAAACCCATGGCGCCGAGCTGGCCGACGATGTCGGCGTTGCTGGCCGTGGACAGCGGGAAGCTGCCGGCCAGTTCACGCTTGGCGTCGTCGAGTTCTTTCTGGGTCGGGCCGGTTTTAAGGTAGTCGGCGAGTACGTCCTGCACCAGTTTCAACGTGCCTTCACTCATCTCGGCGCGGGTTTGCAAGTTGATCATGAACGGGCCGCGTGCCTGCATCGGGGTGAAGCCCGAATAGACGCCGTAGGCCAGGCCACGTTTCTCGCGCACTTCACTCATCAATCGGGTGCCGAAACCACCGCCGCCGAGGATCTGGTTGCCCAGGGACAGTGCGGCGTAGTCCGGATCGTCACGGTCGATGCCCAGTTGCGCAAGCATCAGGTTGGTCTGCTTGGACGGGAACTCGATGTGGCCGATGCTGGCTTTCGGTTCTTCAGGCTGCGCAATTTTCGCCAGTGCCGGGCCTTTCGGCAACGCGCTGGAGACTTGCGCGGCAATCGCCTCGGCTTCGGCGCGGGACAAATCACCCACCAGCGCAATCACCACGTTGCCGGCTGCGTAGGCTTTCTCGTGGAACGCCTTGACTTGCGCCACGGTAATCGCCGGGACGGTTGTCGCCGTGCCGTCGCTGGAATGCGCGTAGGGGTGATCGCCGTACAAGCGGTTCATCAGCTCCAGGCTCGCCAGTTTGCCCGGGTTCTGCTTCTGGTATTCGAAACCGGCAAGCATCTGGTTCTTGATGCGCGCAAAGGAGTCGGCAGGGAAGGTTGGTTTGCCGACGACGTCGGAGAACAGTTTCAGCGCGGGTTCGCGCTTGTCTGCGGCGCTGAGGCTGCGCAGGGAAGCCAGTGCCATGTCTTTAAAGGCGCCGTTGCCAAAGTCTGCGCCCAGGCCTTCGAAGCCTTGAGCGATGGCGCCGACATCTTTTCCGGCCACACCTTCGTTGAGCATCGCGTTGGTCAGCAGTGCCAGACCGGGCGCGTTGCCGTCCTGGCTGCTGCCGGCGGCGAAAATCAGGCGCAGGTCGAACATCGGCAGCTCGCGGGCTTCGACGAACATCACCTTGGCGCCTTCGGCGGTGTTCCAGGTCTGTACGTCGAGCGAACGGTGGCTCGGCGCCTTACCGTCGAGTTCACTCAGCGATTGCAGCTTCTGGCTGGACTTGGCCTTGTCTAGGGCTTCGCTGGCCGTGGAGTCTTCGCTTTTCGACAAATAGAACGCAGCAGAGCCGATCAGGGCGACTGCGATCAGGCCGATCAGGACCAGACGGGATTTTTTACGCTCACTCATGAGTCGTCTCCAGTGGCAGTACATGGGCGACGCTGAGACGTTCGCGGGTGAAATACAGCTTGGCGGCTTTCTGGATGTCTTGCGGTGTCACGCTTTCCAGGTCGGCGAGTTCGGTGTCCATGAGTTTCCAGGACAGGCCGACGGTTTCCAATTGGCCGATGGAGGTGGCCTGACTGGTGATCGAATCACGCTCGTAGACCAGGCCGGCGATGACCTGGGCGCGGACGCGTTCCAGTTCTTCGGCGGACGGCGCAGTGGTTTTCAGCTGATCGAGCAGCTTCCACAGGCCCGCTTCGACCTGGGCCATGGTTTTCTTTTTCTGGGTGTTCGGCGTGGCCGACAGGGTAAACAGACTGTCGCCGCGAGTGTAAGCGTCGTAACTCGACGAACCACCGGACACCAGTTCTTCGCCGCGCTCCAGTTGCGTCGGGATGCGTCCGCTGTAGCCGCCGTCGAGCAGGGCCGAGATCAGGCGCAAGGCATTCACCGAGCGCTTGTCTTCGGCGGTGGCGATGCTCGGCACGTTGAAGCCCAGCATCAGGCTCGGCAACTGGGTCTGTACGTGAAGGGTGATCTGGCGTTCGCCAGGCTCGGCCAGTTCCAGCGGGATTTTCGCCGCTGGCACATCGCGTTTGGCGATCGGGCCGAAATAGCGCTGGGCCAGGGTTTTGACTTCGTCCGGGGTCACGTCGCCGACCACCACCAGCGTGGCGTTGTTCGGCACGTACCAGGATTGGTACCAGTGGCGCAGCTCTTCGACTTTCATGCGGTCCAGGTCAGCCATCCAGCCGATGGTCGGCGTGTGGTAACCGCTGGCCGGGAAAGCCATGGCCTTGAAGCGTTCGTAGGCCTTGGACATCGGTTTGTCGTCGGTGCGCAGGCGACGTTCTTCCTTGATGACTTCGATCTCGCGGGCGAACTCGTCGGCCGGCAGGCGCAGGGTGGCCATGCGGTCGGCTTCCAGTTCGAAGGCCACGCCCAGGCGGTCGCGGGCCAGCACTTGGTAATACGCGGTGAAGTCATCGCTGGTGAACGCGTTCTCTTCGGCACCGAGGTCGCGCAGGATCAGCGACGCTTCGCCGGGGCCGACTTTCTCGCTGCCCTTGAACATCATGTGTTCGAGGGCGTGGGACAAACCGGTCTGGCCCGGCGTCTCGTAACTCGAGCCGACCTTGTACCAGACTTGGGAAACCACCACGGGCGCACGATGGTCTTCGCGCACAACGACCTTCAGGCCGTTATCCAGAGTGAATTCGTGGGTGGGTTGTGGATCGGCAGCCAGGGCCGAGAGGGGCAGACAAACTGTGCTGAGCAGCAGGCCTGCAGCGCGGCGGGCTAAAGCATTCATTCGTTTTTAAACCTGTTGAGCTGCCCCTTGGCTTAGCGTCGGCGGGCGAGAGGGTGCTAGGATACTGGTCCGTTTTACTGGCGGCCACGTCTATCAGGCCTTTGATCGGCCGGACGGTTGCATGGGTTACCTGCGGAACCTTGGTTTTGTCAGCTAAACTCTGCGTTTTCGCAGAAGATGCCGTACCAGTCCTTCGTATTAGTCAACCTTTGAGGTGCTGTTTGCACCTCGACAAAATGTTGCGCGTGAACAAGCTGGGTCAATCGCAGTCTGTTCTGCATCGAATATTTATTTGCCGGGGCGCCCTTTGGCGCGTCGCTACCGTGAGATAGCCGTCCTCCATGTTTGGTTCCAACGACGACAAGAAGACCCCAGCTGCGGCTGGCGAGAAGAAAAGCCTGTTCGGATGGCTGCGCAAAAAGCCGCAGGAACCCGTCGTCGAACAGCCACAGCCAATTCCTGAGCCAACACCCGCGCCGGTAATAGAAGAAGCACCGGCGCCGGTTGTCTTGCCGATGGCCGAGCCGGTGCTGCAGCCGGTCGCCGAGGCTGAACCCGAAGTCATTGCCGAGCATCCGCTGGCACCCGCTCCAGAGCCGTGGCTGACGTTGCCAGTGGCGGAAGAGCCGGTGGCCTTGGTCGAAGATGAGCTGGCGCCGCATGTGACGCCGACGATTCCTGCACCGACTGCTTTTGCACCTGAGCCTGTTCAAACGCCGGTCATTGAGCCTGTCGTTGCGCCGGTTATCGTGGCCGAGCCGGAGCCGGTTGTTCCAGAGTCTGTGATTCCTGCGTTCGTCGCTCCTGTGGTTGAAGCACCTGCGCCTGCGCCTGCTCCTGTCATTGCTCCGGTAGTCGCCGCGCCCGCAGTTCCCGCCGAAGTCCCGGCCGAGCCGCCGCGTAGCGAAGAAACCAAAGCCGGTTTCTTCGCCCGCCTCAAGCAAGGCCTGTCCAAGACCAGCGCCAGCATTGGCGAAGGCATGGCCAGCCTGTTCCTGGGCAAGAAAATCATCGATGACGAACTGCTCGAAGACATCGAAACCCGTCTGCTGACCGCCGACGTCGGGGTCGAGGCGACCTCGGTCATCATCCAGCGCCTGACCCAAAAGGTTGCGCGCAAGGAGCTGGCCGATGCCGACGCGCTGTACAAATCCCTGCAGGCTGAACTCGCCGCGATGCTCAAGCCTGTCGAGCAGCCGCTGAAAATCACCTCGCAGAACAAGCCTTTCGTGATTCTGGTGGTCGGCGTCAACGGTGCCGGCAAAACCACCACCATTGGCAAACTGGCGAAGAAGCTGCAACTCGAAGGCAAGAAAGTCATGCTCGCGGCCGGTGACACCTTCCGCGCCGCCGCCGTTGAGCAATTGCAGGTCTGGGGCGAGCGCAACAAGATCCCGGTCATCGCCCAGCACACCGGTGCCGACTCCGCTTCGGTTATCTTCGACGCCGTACAGGCCGCCAAGGCCCGTGGCATTGATGTGCTGATCGCCGACACCGCCGGTCGCCTGCACACCAAAGACAATTTGATGGAAGAGCTGAAAAAGGTTCGCCGGGTTATCAGCAAACTCGACGCCGACGCGCCGCACGAAGTGCTCCTGGTGCTCGACGCCGGTACTGGCCAGAACGCAATCAGCCAAGCCAAGCAATTCAACCAGACCGTCGAACTGACCGGCCTGGCGCTGACCAAGCTCGATGGCACCGCCAAGGGCGGGGTGATTTTCGCCCTGGCCAAGCAATTTGGTTTGCCGATTCGCTACATCGGCGTCGGTGAAGGCATCGATGACTTGCGTACTTTTGAAGCAGAACCCTTTGTCCAGGCACTGTTTGCCGAGCGGGAGCGTTCATGATTCGTTTCGAACAGGTCGGTAAACGCTACCCGAACGGTCACGTCGGCTTGCATGAGCTGAGCTTTCGAGTCCGTCGGGGCGAATTCTTGTTTGTAACCGGCCATTCCGGCGCCGGTAAAAGCACCTTGTTGCGGCTGCTGCTGGCGATGGAACGTCCGACCACCGGCAAATTGCTGCTGGCCGGCCAGGACCTCGCCACCATCAGCAATGCGCAGATTCCGTACTTGCGCCGGCAGATTGGCGTGGTGTTCCAGAACCACCAACTGCTGTTTGATCGCACGGTGTTCAACAACGTCGCTCTGCCGTTACAGATTCTTGGGCTGTCCAAGGCCGAGATCGTCAAACGTGTGGATTCGGCGCTTGAGCGTGTCGCGCTGTCGGATAAAACCGATCTGTACCCCGGCGACTTGTCCACCGGGCAGCAACAGCGCGTCGGCATCGCTCGCGCCATCGTCCACCGTCCGGCCTTGCTGCTGGCGGACGAACCCACCGGTAACCTCGATCCGCGTCTGGCGGCCGAGATCATGGGCGTGTTCGAAGACATCAACCGCCTGGGCACCAGCGTGCTGATCGCCAGTCACGACCTGGCCTTGATCGCCCGCATGCGTCATCGGATGCTGACCCTGCAACGCGGCCGATTGATCGGCGACGGGGAGGCGGGCGTATGAGTGCGACACGCAGCCCCAAGGTTTCCGAGCGCGTGGCGCCGAAAGCCGCCGATCCGCAACCGCAGAAGAAAAAGCGCAACGATGACGACGGCCCGGATTTCGCCACGTTGTTTCGTGCCTGGGTTGAAAGCCATCGCGCCAGTCTGCTGGACAGCTTGCGTCGGTTGGGTAAACAGCCAATCGGCAGCTTTTTCACCTGCATGGTGATGGCGGTCGCCCTGAGCTTGCCGATGGGCCTGTCACTTTTGCTGAGTAACGTCGAGCGTCTCGGCGGTTCCTGGCAGCGAGCGGCGCAGATTTCCCTGTACCTGCAACTCGAGGCCAGCCCGGCTGAAGGCGAGTCGTTGCGCGAGCAGATCAAAGGCATGCCTGGCGTAGCCGATGCTGAATATATCGGCCGAGATCAGGCGCTGGAAGAGTTCCAGCAGCAGTCCGGACTGGGCGAGGCGCTTAAGGAACTGCCGGAAAACCCGCTGCCAGGCGTGGTGCTGGTGACCCCGAACGAAGTCGACAAGCCCGCGCTTGAAGCATTACGACAAAAACTTTCCGAGCTGCCCAAGGTACAACAGGCTCAACTTGATCTAGTCTGGGTCGAGCGTCTGGCAGCGATCCTCAAGCTGGGTGACCGTTTTGTCTTCGGTCTGACCGTGCTTCTGGTTTCTGCATTACTTTTGGTGATAGGCAATACCATTCGTCTTCATATTGAAAACCGCCGCACAGAGATAGAAGTGATTAAACTCGTCGGCGGCACGGACAGCTATGTGCGCAGGCCCTTTCTGTACATGGGTGCGCTTTATGGCTTCGGTGCGGGGATTCTTTCCTGGGGTGTATTGGCGTTTGGCCTTGATTGGCTGAACGACGCAGTTGTCGGGCTGGCCGGTTTGTATGGCAGTGATTTTGCGCTGGCCGGAGTGCCAGTTGCCGACGGTCTGTCTCTCTTGCTTGGCGCGGTGCTGTTGGGGTATATCGGTGCATGGATTGCAGTCGCACGCCACCTGAGGGAGCTTGCGCCTAAGTAGTATCATTTTGCTCGTATTGACCTTTCAGCGTTTATGGGAACTTGTCTTTCGGTTTCCGGTCAATTTTCGCAGTGCTGAACTGCACGAGTTATGTAAGTCGGAGGTTTTTTCGTATGACCAATTCTTTGCAACCTGCATATGCTCTGGTCCCGGGTGCGAACCTGGAGGCCTATGTGCACACCGTGAACAGCATTCCATTGCTGACTCCGGAGCAGGAGCGTGAACTGGCCGAGAGTCTCTATTATGAGCAGGATTTGGGGGCGGCTCGGCAGATGGTGCTCGCCCACCTGCGTTTTGTTGTACATATCGCCCGTAGCTATTCCGGCTACGGCCTGGCTCAGGCTGACCTGATCCAGGAAGGTAACGTCGGTCTGATGAAGGCGGTGAAGCGCTTCAACCCGGAAATGGGTGTGCGTCTGGTTTCGTTCGCAGTGCACTGGATCAAGGCGGAAATTCACGAGTTCATCCTGCGCAACTGGCGCATTGTGAAAGTCGCGACCACCAAGGCCCAGCGCAAGCTGTTCTTCAACCTGCGCAGCCAGAAGAAACGTCTGGCGTGGCTGAACAACGAGGAAGTCCACCGTGTGGCGGAAAGCCTCGGCGTAGAGCCGCGGGAAGTGCGCGAGATGGAAAGTCGCCTGACCGGCCATGACATGGCCTTCGACCCGGCCGCGGAAGCGGACGACGACAGCGCTTTCCAGTCGCCGGCCAACTACCTGGAAGACCACCGGTACGACCCGGCGCGTCAACTGGAAGATGCCGACTGGAGCGACAACTCCAATCACAACCTGCACGAAGCGCTCGAAGTGCTGGACGACCGCAGCCGTGACATCCTCTACCAGCGCTGGCTGGCGGAAGAAAAAGCCACGCTGCATGACCTGGCGCAGAAGTACAACGTGTCGGCCGAGCGTATTCGTCAGCTTGAAAAGAGCGCGATGAACAAGCTCAAGTTGTCGATCGCCGCCTGACCTGCGAAGCGGCAATAAAAAACGCCCCGATCAGTGATGATCGGGGCGTTTTTGTGTGTGCCTACTAGTAACAAGCCGCCTCTTGTAGGAGCGAGCCTTGCCCGCGAAGGCGGTGTATCAGTCGATGAAGGGGTTGGCTGACATACCGCCTTCGCGGGCAAGCCTCGCTCCTACGGGTGATTTGCGTCGTCTCGAGCTCGTTATTGGGACCAAGGTGCCCGGCGTGAATCATTGATGCCAACCAGATAGCTATCGCCACCCAACTGGCTCATCTGCTGCCGAATCCACCCGGCCCGACGCGCAACATAGTTGGTCGGATGACTTGCACTCCACACCCGCGGGTTTGGCAGCACCGCCGCGAGCAAGCTCGATTGTTGGCGACTAAGACCTTTAGCGCTCACACCAAAGTGATGCCGGGCTGCCGCTTCCGCGCCAAACACTCCGTCATCCCACTCGACGCTGTTCAGGTACACCTCAAGAATCCGCTGCTTGGGCCAGAGCACCTCGATCAACCCGGTGAACCACGCCTCCAGGCCTTTACGCAGCCAACTGCGGCCGGACCACAAAAACAGATTCTTCGAGACTTGCTGGCTCAGAGTGCTGGCACCGCGAATCGAACCACCGAGCTCATTATGGGCCAGGGCTTTCTGGATCGCACCAAAGTCAAAACCCCAGTGCTCCGGGAATTTCTGATCCTCGCCCGCGATCACCGCGACTTTCAGGTCGTCAGAGATTTCATCCCAAGGCTTCCAGGTGCGCTGCAAGTCAATGGGCTCGCCGTCGAACCAGGATTCGACCTTGCGCTCGACCATCAATGCCGTTCCCGGTGGCGGGACCACGCGAAAGATCAGTACCAGCAGCACGCTGCCGGCCGCGAACCAGAGCACGGCCTTGGTAAATCGTCTTAAAAATAAACGCAGCATAGAGATGACTTGGCCGAACCCGTTGAGCGGGCCATTATACAGACCCTGTGGATCGAGTCTGACTGGAGTTCTTCATGCTGCGTGGCTTTCTGATGCTGGCCGCTTTCTTCGGCTTCACCGGCGTTGCCCTTGGCGCGTTCGCCGCCCACGGCCTGAAAAACCGTCTGACTCCCGAGTACCTGGCGATTTTCCATACCGGCGTCACCTACCAACTGGTGCACACCCTGGCGTTGCTGGGTGTGGCGCTGCTGGCCACGCAGATTCCGGGACGCTTGATCACTTGGGCCGGCGCCTCGTTTGCCATCGGCATCCTGCTGTTTTCCGGCAGCCTGTACTTGCTGACCCTGACCGGCGTCAGCAAGCTGGGGATCGTCACCCCCTTCGGCGGCCTGGCATTCCTGGTCGGCTGGTTCTGCCTGGGGCTTGCCGCCTGGCGGTTGAGCTGACCGGGCAGTCCATTTCATGACGAATGGCTTGGGTCGCCAAGACTGATCGGGCTAGAATGCCAGCCCCTAAAAATGATGGCGGCATTCGGTATGCGCATTCAGTTGAACGGCGAATCCCTTGAACTGCCCGACGGTGAAACCGTTGCGGCCCTGCTGACCCGTCTGGAACTGACCGGACGCCGGGTGGCGGTCGAACTCAATCTGGATATCGTCCCGCGCAGCCAGCATGCAGAAACCACGCTCAACGATGGCGATTCCGTCGAAGTGGTCCACGCCATCGGCGGCGGCTAGTCGCCCGGCCCGCAAGGGCACAGAATTCTGCAAGAACCTCACCCCTACAGAGGATTTCCCATGAGCATCGTTCGTAGCGACAAGCCCTTCGTCCTGGCCGGTCGTACTTACCAGTCGCGTTTGCTGGTAGGCACCGGCAAGTACCGCGACATGGAAGAAACCCGCCTGGCCATCGAAGCTTCGGGTGCCGAGATCGTCACCTTCGCCGTGCGCCGTACCAATCTGGGCCAGATCGAAGGCGAGCCGAACCTGCTCGAAGTGCTGTCGCCGGATCGCTACACCTTCCTGCCGAACACCGCGGGTTGCTACGACGCCATCGAAGCCGTGCGCACCTGCCGCCTGGCCCGTGAGCTGCTCGATGGGCACAATCTGGTGAAGCTGGAAGTGCTGGCCGACCAGAAAACCCTGTTCCCCAACGTGATCGAAACCCTCAAGGCCGCCGAAACGCTGGTCAAGGAAGGCTTCGACGTGATGGTCTATACCAGCGATGACCCGATCATCGCCCGTCAATTGGCGGAAATCGGCTGCATCGCGGTCATGCCGCTCGCCGGTCTGATCGGTTCGGGCCTGGGGATCTGCAACCCGTACAACCTGCAGATCATCCTCGAAGAAGCCAAGATTCCCGTGCTGGTGGATGCCGGTGTCGGTACCGCTTCCGACGCCACCATCGCCATGGAACTGGGTTGCGAAGCCGTGCTGATGAACTCGGCCATCGCCCACGCCCAGCAGCCGATCATGATGGCTGAAGCCATGAAACACGCCATCGTCGCGGGCCGCCTGGCCTACCTCGCCGGTCGCATGCCGAAAAAACTCTATGCCAGCGCCTCCTCGCCGCTGGATGGTCTGATCAAGTAAGAGCCATTGATGACTGAATCAAACGACACGCCAATCCAGACGGAAGAAGGCGACGAGCGCCAACACCGCCGCATCAAGAGTTTCGTGATGCGCGCCGGGCGCATGACCGAAGGCCAGCAACGCGGTCTGGACCAGGGCACGCCGCTGTTCGTGCTGCCATTGGCCGACGCGCCGGTAGACTTCGACCAAGTGTTCGGTCGCTCGGCGCCGCGCTCGCTGGAAATCGGTTTCGGCATGGGCCATTCGCTGCTGGAAATGGCCGCGGCCTCGCCAGAACAGGATTTCATTGGCGTGGAAGTGCACCGTCCGGGTGTCGGCGCGCTGCTCAATGGCGTTCTGACGCAGGGCTTGACCAACCTGCGGGTCTACGATTGCGATGCAATCGAAGTGCTCAACCGTTGCGTGGCCGACAACAGCCTCGATCGCCTGATGCTGTTTTTCCCGGATCCATGGCACAAGAGTCGTCACCACAAGCGTCGTATCGTTCAGGCGTCGTTCGCTGAGCTGGTGCGCAGCAAGCTGAAAGTCGGTGGCATTCTGCACATGGCCACCGACTGGGAGCCCTACGCCGAGTACATGCTGGAAGTGATGAACGTCGCCCCGGGTTATCGGAACCTGGCTGAAGACGGCAAATGCGTCCCGCGCCCGACCGAACGCCCGATCACCAAGTTCGAACGCCGCGGCGAGCGACTTGGGCATGGCGTTTGGGACCTGAAGTTCGAAAAACAGTCCTGAGCCCTACGCACTACAAACTGTGGGAGCGAGCCTGCTCGCGAAAGCGATCTGACAGTCAACGATAATGTTGAATGTGACGACGCCTTCGCGAGCAGGCTGCTCCCACATTTGCTTTATGCAGTGTTCAAGATCGGCGTCTGGCCGCCGAAAGCTCTATGCCCCCAATTGTAAAGGAAGACAAGGTTTTGAAATTCATCCTCGTCTGCATCCTGTTGTTCATCGCCCTGCCTTCAATGGCTCACGGACAGACGCTGACGATCGACGACTACTTTCAACGTGCCCAGGATGCAGCTGATCAAATCAAACGTAACGCGGATGAGTTGGTCAGGCTGGAAGCAAGCGGGGAGCTGGATTTCAAGAACAAGCCCGAGCAAATAGGCAACATGGAAGGTGATCTGGAGGCCTTCAAATACAATTTGAAGATGGCGTCTGACGGTGGGCATCCCATCGCGAGCTATTTGCTGGCTAATACCCTGAGCAAACCGGGCCCTACCGAACAACAGCGCAGGGAAACCTGTGAGCTTTATGAAAAAGCCATGGATCAAGGCTTTTTGGCGGCAGCCGTCGCCTACTTCCATCGGTGCGATCAGGACTCGATGAAGTCTGACCGACGCGATGCCGGTCACTTGAAATATCTGCAGACGCTTGAGGAGCTGCTTCAGGAGCCAGATATTTTTGCTGATTTTTATCCGATGCCGGCCAAGCGCGCCCTGTGCTTTCAGGACTTGCAGCCAGGCTTGTCAAAAGAACGAGTGATAGGGTCCTTGCAGGCGCGTGCTGTCGCATTGATGCTGACCGAAGATCAGTACCGGGCCGAGGCCAATTACATTCTGGCAATGAGCCGAGTCAATGAGAGTGGCAGGCTCGACCGTCAGAATGTTGTGTATCTGGACAAGGCCGAAGCGTTGGGCTGCCACGACTTTATGGGGATCATTGCCAGGATCCGAAGCGAAGCCAAGTCCGTGGGCAAGCCATAAAGGGCATTCGCAATACAAAAAATGTGGGAGCGGGCTTGCCAGCGATGGCGGTCTGACAGTCAACGAAGATGTTGAATGTTATGACGTCATCGCGAGCAGGCTCGCTCCCACAGTTGTTTTGGGTGTAGTCAAAGGTCAGCGGCGGTCGGCGACGACGCCGATCAGCACCAGCACCACCAACAACACCGGCGCCAGGCTGTAGTTGTTGAACTGGCTCAGGCCTTTGATGATCCACGGGGTGGCGTAGATCAACGCGACGCCGCTGCCGACCATGCACACCAATGCCATCAGCGGGACGCGCAAGGCGCCGGCGATGCTGCCCAGGCGTTGGTCGACCCAGCCTTTGATATCGGCGCCAAACAACACCAGCAGACAGCCCACCAGCGCCAGAGAGATTTCCGACAGGTTGCTGCGGCTCCAGCGGGAGACGGTGGCGAGCAGGTCGAGTATCAAATCCATTCGTTTTCCCCTAAGGCTGAAATCAGCTCAGAAATGTTTGCAGCAAGTCATTGAGAAACAGCTGTCCGCGATCAGTCGCCGCCAGACGTGACGGTTCGACCCGCAACAGGCCGCTTTGTTCGGCTTCCCGCCGGCCTTCGGCGAGGCTTTCCAGCGGCAGTCCGGTGCGCTCCGGATACAGGCGCGATTCCACGCCTTCAGTCAGGCGCAGGGCGTTCATCAGGAAGTCGAACGGCAGCTCGTCGTTGGTCAGCGCTTTCTCTCCGGCCTTGAAGCTTTTCGCCGGGTTCAGGTAATCCTTCGGCAGGCGCGTTTTCCAGGTGCGCACGATGCGCCCGTCCGGATGGCTCAGCTTGCCGTGGGCACCGGCACCGATGCCGATGAAGTCGCCGAAACTCCAGTAGTTGAGGTTATGCCGCGCCGGGCGACCAGGCTGAGCATAAGCCGAGACTTCGTATTGCGCGTAACCGTGTTCGGCAAGCAGCGCCTGACCGGCTTCCTGAATGTCCCACAGCGTGTCGTCTTCCGGCAGCGTCGGCGGCTGGTTCCAGAACACCGTGTTCGGCTCCAGCGTCAGTTGATACCAGGACAGATGCGTCGGCTTCAGGGCGATGGCCTGGCGCAGGTCGTTCAACGCATCGTCCAGCGACTGATCCGGCAAGCCGTGCATCAAGTCCAGATTGAAGTTATCGAACCCGGCCTGACGTGCCATGCCGGCGGCTCGCACCGCTTCGTCACCGTTGTGAATCCGCCCCAAGGCCTTGAGCTTCTCTTCCTGGAAACTCTGGATACCGATCGACAGGCGATTGATGCCCAGCGCGCGGTAGGCGACGAATTTCTCTTGCTCGAACGTTCCCGGATTGGCTTCCAGGGTGATTTCGATGTCGCTGGCGAACGCAATCCGCTGCTCGACGCCTTTGAGCAAACGACCCAGGGCTTCGGCGCTGAACAGGCTCGGCGTGCCGCCACCGAAGAAAATCGAGCTCAGCTCACGACCGTAAACCGCATGCAGGTCCTGATCGAGGTCGGCCAGCAACGCGTCGACGTACTCTTCTTCCGGCAGCACCGGGCTGGCAGTGTGGGAGTTGAAGTCGCAATAAGGGCATTTGCGCACACACCACGGAATGTGGATGTACAACGCAAGGGGCGGCAGCACGGGGAGCGCGGCCCGAGGCGAGGGGGCGGCACCGCCGAAAATCAGCGGTGACGCGGATGAGTCGTGGGTCATATCAGGCCTAGACGCTGGCGCAGCAGATCCATTGCACGGGCGCGGTGGCTGATGAGGTTCTTCTCGCTCGGGCTCAGCTCGGCGCTGGAGCAATCGCGCGACGGCACCCAGAACAGCGGGTCGTAGCCAAACCCGTGTTCACCGCTGGCCGCCGTCAAGATGCGCCCGTGCCACAGGCCTTCGCAGAGGATCGGCAGCGGATCGTCGGCATGTCGCACCAGCGCCAGCACGCAGACGAACTGTGCGCCGCGCTCAGATTCCGGCACATCCTTCAACGCATCGAGCAGTTTGGCGTTGTTCGCCGCATCACCCTGGCCATCCGCGTAACGAGCCGAATAGATACCCGGCGCACCGCCAAGGAAATCTACCGCTAGCCCGGAATCGTCGGCCAGCGCCGGCAAACCGGAGATGCGCGCGGCGTTGCGGGCCTTGAGGATGGCATTCTCGACGAACGACAGGCCGGTTTCTTCAGGCTCGACGCTGCTGAACTCGCCGATCGAGCGCAGTTGCACCGACTCGCCGAGCATGGCCTGGAGTTCCTTGAGTTTGCCGGCGTTATGGCTGGCCAGTACGAGTTGCGTGAAGTTCATCATTCGCCGGGGAAAAGCTCTTGGTTGAAATTGATGGTGTTGATTTTATCGCCGTTCTGCACCTTGATCTCGAAGGTGCGGACTTCCTGCTGATCCACCGGGAACTGGGCGATGTAGTAGATCGCGCCCTGTTCGGTGATCTGTTTGAATTTCAGCGGCACACTTTGGCTGGTCAGGTCTTTGACCGTCCCGCTGACCTGAGCCATCTGGGGTTTGCCTTCCTTGATTACCGAAACGTTGATCACGCCTTGATTCTTGCTGCGGGTGAGCTCCGCGGCTTTAGCGATATCAGGGGTCAGAAAGGTCGAGTTGAAGGTGTTGTAATGCACCGTCACATCACCAAACTTCTCCTGACGATCACCTTTGATGACGTCGGCGGCCATGGCCGTGACGCTCAGGCAGGCAGTAAGTACAAACAGCGCTAGACGACCCATGATCGTTCTCCTTGGAATGTCGTGGTTCAGACCGCGATTTTGTGATCCTGCAACCCTGGGCTGCTGACGCGGTAAATACCGATTTCACCTAATAGATTAGGCCATAGCTTACTGGCCCACCCGTGGCGGTGTTGTTGATCCACGGCCAGCCGATCAATGACCTTGGCTTCACGTTCGCGACACAACGCTTCAAAGTCTTCGAAGGTGCAGAAGTGGATGTTCGGCGTGTTGTACCAGGTGTATGGCAGAAACTCCGACACCGGCATCCGGCCCTTGCTCGCCAGGTACCAGCGGCAGCGCCAGTGACCGAAGTTGGGGAAGGTGATGATGCACTGGCGGCCGACCCGCAGCATTTCGTCGAGGATCCTGTCCGGGTAATGCACGGCTTGCAGCGCCTGGGTCATGACCACGACGTCGAAGCTGTTGCTGGCGAAGTTGCCGAGGCCCTTGTCCAGGTCCTGCTCAATCACGTTGATGCCCTTGGCCACGCATTCGGCGATGTTGTCCGGATCGTTTTCCAGGCCATAGCCCGTCACTTGTTTGTTATCGCGCAGCCAGGTCAGCAGTTCGCCGTCGCCGCAACCGAGGTCGAGCACGCGGCTGCCAGCGGGGATCCATTCCTGGATGATTTCCAGATCAGCTCTCATGGCTTTCTCACAACGTAATGCGGTTCATGTAATTGCTGAAGGCCTGCAAGTAACGCGGGATCGGAATCAGGAAGGCGTCGTGGCCTTGCGGAGCGTCGATCTCGAGGTAGCAAACGTCCTTCTTGGCCGCCATTAGCGCATTCACCAGTTCCCGCGAGCGGGCAGGGGAGAAGCGCCAGTCGGTGGTGAAAGACATCACGCAGAACTTGGCCTGGGCATTGGCGAAGGTTTTCGCCAGGTCATCGTCGAAGTTGGCTGCCGGGTCGAAGTAGTCCAGCGCCTTGGTCATCAGCAGGTACGTGTTGGCGTCGAAACGCCCGGAGAACTCTTCGCCCTGATAACGCAGGTAGCTTTCAACCTGGAATTCGACGCTGTGGAAGTCGTAGTTGAGCTTTTCGCTCTTGAGGCCACGACCGAATTTCTCGCCCATCGAGTCATCCGACAGGTAGGTGATGTGCCCGACCATCCGCGCCAGCATCAAACCGCGCTTGGGGATCACTCCCGCCTCTTGGAACGAGCCGCCGTGGAAATCGGGGTCGGTGAGGATCGCCTGGCGCGCCACTTCGTTGAAGGCGATGTTCTGCGCCGACAACTTGGGGGCCGAGGCGATGGCCAGACAATGACGAATGCGGTCGGGGTAGGTGATGCTCCACTGCATCGCCTGCATGCCGCCGAGGCTGCCGCCGATTACGGCGGCCCATTGACGAATGCCGAGCAGGTCGGCCAGGCGCGCCTGGCTGTGCACCCAGTCTTCCACGGTCAGGACTGGGAAGTCAGCGCCAAACGGCTTGCCGGTCTCCGGATTGATGCTGCTGGGGCCGGTGGAGCCGTTGCAGCCGCCGAGGTTGTTCAGGCTGACCACGAAGAATTTGTTGGTGTCGATCGGCTTGCCGGGGCCGATGCAACTGTCCCACCAACCGGGTTTGCGGTCGTCGGGGCTGTGGAAGCCGGCAGCGTGATGATGACCCGACAAGGCGTGGCAGATCAGCACGGCGTTGCTCGCCGTGGCGTTCAGCGTGCCGTAGGTTTCGTAAATGAGGTCATAAGCTGGGAGCGAACGGCCACAGGCCAGGGCCAGGGGTTCACTGAAGTGCGCCACTTGCGGCGTCACCAGACCAACAGAATCGGCGGGAAAGGCAGTTGGCATCGACCCTGCTCTCGTTGAAATGAGGCGTAAGTCTAAAGACCGGTGGGGTCAGCGGCAAGCAAAGGGCGGGCCTGATTTCATTCAGCTGGACCGAGATGTGGCATTCGCGGGCAAGCCTCGCTCCTACAGGGATTGCGTCATCTTGCAGGCGCGAGGCTTGCCCGCGAAGAACGATGACGCGGTTAACCTGCCGGACGCAGCAGATCCGGCAAATCCGGCAGCTTCTTCGGCGAACAGATCCGCACCCGCTTCTGCCGGTTCAACTCCCCGCTGATCAAACTGACCTGACTCTTGGACACCCCAAACGCCTTGGCCAGAAACGCCATCAGATACGCGTTGGCCTTGCCTTCGACCGGCGGTGCGGTCAGGCGAATCTTCAGCCGATCCCCGTGCAGCCCGCAGAAGTCATCGCTGCGGGCTGCCGGTTGCAGGTGACATTCCAGAATCAGATCGTCACCGTCCCAGCGAAAGTAGCTCATCAGATCAGGCCGAGGAGCCCCATCGGCATCAGGGCGAAGTTCGCAAGGCGCGGGATCAGCCAGCTTTGCAGCAACTGGATCACGATAAACGCGAAGATCGGCGAGATGTCGAGGCCACCCAGGTTCGGAATGATCCGACGGAACGGGGCGAGTACTGGTTCAGTGATCTGCGCGACCAGTTCTGCACCTGGGTTGTGGCTGCCCGGGGCGACCCAGGACAGAATCACGCTGATGATCATCGCCCAGAAAATAATGTTCAAGAACAGAGAGAAGAGGGCGATCAGGGCCCATGGCACCAGGAACAGCCAGTCGACCATGAAGCCTTTGAGCAGCAGGATCACCGCGATCAGCAGCATTTGAATGATCAGCGCCAATACCAGTGACGACATGTCCAGCCCGAACATGCTCGGGATGACCCGGCGCAGCGGCTTGAGCAGCGGTTGGGTGGCCTTAACGATGAACTGGCAGAGCGGGTTGTAGAAGTTCGCCCGGACCAATTGCAGGATGAAGCGCATCAGTACGATCAGCAGGTACAGGCTGCCCAGGGTTTTAATTATGAAAATGGCAGCGTCATTGAGTCCAAGCATCATTAATTCCTTTGTAAGAGCTGATTAGCGGCCAAGTTGCTCAGCCATCTCGGCCGAACGGTGCGCAGCGGCGCCGAGTGCTTTTTCGACCAGCGCTTCAAAGCCGCCGGCCTGGAACGATTTGATTGCCGCTTCCGTGGTGCCCGCAGGGGACGTCACGCGACGGCGTAATTCAGCAGCGTCGACATCACTGGCAACCGCCATGTGTGCGGCACCCAACGCGGTTTGTACCGTCAATTGTGCGGCGATGTCCGCTGGCAGGCCGAGTTTCACGCCAGCGGCGGTCATGGCTTCGATCAGCAGGAAGAAGTACGCCGGACCCGAGCCGGAAACGGCGGTGACCGCGTCCAGTTGCTGCTCTTCGTTCAGCCACAGCGCAATGCCGACGGCCGACAACAGCTCTTCGGCTTGCTGACGTTGCTCAGCGTTTACTTCGGCCGTGGCAAACAAACCGCTTACGCCCTGACGCAGCAGCGCCGGGGTGTTGGGCATGCAGCGCACGATCGGCTGGGCGCCGAGCCAGTTGTTCATGCTGGCGCAGGTGATGCCGGCCGCAATCGAAACCACCAGTTGATTCGGTTTCAGGCTTGGGCGAATCGCTTCGCACACGGCTTTCATGGCCTGCGGCTTGACCGCCAGCACTACCACGTCAGCGTCTTGAATGGCATCGGCATTGTCGGCGAATACTTCAACGCCATGTTCAGCCTGCACCTTGGCGCGGGTTTCGGCGCCCGGATCGCTGGCGCGGATCTGTGCGGCGTCCAGGCCTTTGGCGCGAAGACCGCCGATGAGGCTGGCGGCCATGTTTCCGGCACCGATAAAGGCAATACGAGTCTTGCTCATGTCAGGTCCTTATCAAGAGAGGCGTCAGCCATTGTCATGGTTGACCGTAGTCGCGGGCGCCAAACAGGGCCGTACCGATGCGGACCCAAGTGGCACCCTGGGCGATGGCCGACTCGAGGTCGTGGCTCATGCCCATGGAAAGTGTGTCTAGCGGCAGATTCAGGCTGGCTTGCAGGCTTTGCACGGCAGCAAAAGCGGCATCCTGGGCGGCGCGATCTTCAGTCGGCTCAGGGATCGCCATCAGCCCTCGCAACTTGATGCGCGGCAATTCGCTGATGGACTTGGCCAGGGCCGGCAGGTCGGCCGGGGTGCAGCCGGATTTGCTGGCTTCACCGCTGACATTGACCTGGATGCAGATGTTCAGGGGCGGCAGATCGGCAGGGCGTTGTTCGGACAGGCGTTGTGCGATTTTCAAGCGATCCACGGAATGCACCCAGGCGAAGTGCTCGGCGATAGCGCGAGTCTTGTTCGATTGAATGGGGCCGATGAAGTGCCAGATCAAGGGCAGGTCGGCCAATTCGAGCTGTTTGCCCAAGGCTTCCTGCAAGTAGTTCTCGCCAAAATCGCTCACGCCTGCGGCATACGCCTCGCGCACGGCCTCGGCAGGCTTGGTCTTGCTCACCGCCAGCAGTTGAACGCTGTGCTCGTCGCGGTGGGCGGCAAGGGCGGCGGCGCGGATGCGCGAACTAACCTGAAGAATGTTGTCTGCTATCGTGGACATCAAAGAGGCGCCGGCGGTTTGAAGGTTGGCGGCATTCTACTGGAATTGAGGAGCGCTATGGATATCACTGAGCTGCTGGCCTTCAGCGCTAAACAGGGCGCGTCCGACCTGCACCTGTCTGCCGGCCTGCCACCGATGATTCGCGTCGACGGCGACGTGCGGCGCATCAACCTGCCGGCCCTGGACCACAAACAGGTGCATGAGCTGATCTACGACATCATGAACGACACCCAGCGGGTGGACTTCGAGAAACACCTGGAGACTGATTTTTCCTTCGAAGTGCCCGGCGTGGCGCGTTTCCGGGTCAACGCCTTCAACCAGAACCGGGGGGCGGGTGCGGTATTCCGGACCATCCCGTCGAAAGTCCTGAGCATGGACGACCTCGGCATGGGCGAGGTGTTTCGCAAGATCACCGAGGCGCCGCGCGGCCTGGTGCTGGTGACCGGCCCCACCGGTTCCGGCAAGTCCACCACCCTGGCGGCGATGATCGATTACCTGAACAACCATCGCCATCACCACATCCTCACCATCGAAGACCCCATCGAATTCGTCCATGAATCGCGTAAATGCCTGATCAATCAGCGCGAAGTCCACCGTGATACCCGTAGCTTCGCCACGGCCCTGCGCTCGGCGCTGCGGGAAGACCCCGACGTGATTCTGGTGGGGGAAATGCGTGACCTGGAGACCATTCGCCTGGCATTGACCGCCGCCGAGACCGGTCACTTGGTGTTCGGCACGCTGCACACCACGTCAGCGGCGAAGACCATCGACCGGGTGGTGGACGTGTTTCCGGGGGACGAGAAATCGATGGTGCGGTCGATGCTGTCCGAGTCGTTACTGGCGGTGGTGTCGCAGACCCTGATCAAGAAGATCGGCGGTGGGCGCATTGCGGCGCACGAAATCATGCTCGGCACGTCGGCGATCCGTAACCTGATCCGCGAAGACAAGGTGGCGCAGATGTACTCGTCGATTCAGACCGGGGGCAGCCTGGGGATGCAGACGCTGGACATGTGCTTAAAGGATTTGGTGACCAAGGGCTTGATCAGCCGGGAGCATGCACGGGAGAAGGCGCGGACGCCGGATAACTTCTGAGGAGGCCAGAAACGCCTTCGCGGGCAAGCCTCGCTCCTACAGGTCAGGCATGTGCCGCAAAAAATGGCACGTGACCTGTAGGAGCGAGGCTTGCCCGCGAAGAGGGCGTCATGACCGAAGCAAGTGCCGGGTCTGACCCCGGGACTTCAGATCAGCGCTGAACAACCTGAAGTGTGTTCTTCTCTTTCGGCAGAACCCGCTTGGCAACCACGTAGTGGCTTTCCCAGTACGGTTTCTTCAAGGTGTCGATGGTCACCGACTTGCCACGGCGCGGTGCGTGGATAAAACGGTCGTTGCCCAGGTAGATGGCAACGTGATTGACCCGACGGCTCTTGATGTTGAAGAAAATCAGGTCGCCCGGCTTCAGATCCTTGCGATCGACTTTCTCGCCATGACCGCTGGCCATGGCATTGGACGTGCGTGGCAGGTCGAACGTGGCGTCGTTGAACGCGTATTTCACCAGGCCGCTGCAATCGAACCCTTTACTTGGGCTGCTGCCGCCCCAACGGTAAGGTGTACCGAGGACGTTGACGGCGCGACTCAGCACGTTGCTGCTTTCCTTGGTCGCCATCGGCGGAACAAGGCTGCTTTTACTAGCCAGCTGTGGAGCACGTTTTTCGGTTTTCTTGTTTTTGCTCGAAGGAGCAGAAACATGGGATTTTTGGGTGTAACCATTAACGTTTGGAAGACGTTGCTCACGATTGGTGGCGTGGGCGGCCAGTGGCATCAAAAGGCAAATGGTTAGCCATGTCTTGAAAAATGGACGCATTAGGCAAGGCTCATATGGGTTAGCGCGCAACTTTATAACAGCTTTTTTTGCCCTTCCGAGGCCGTTGGTCGATTCAACTTGTGGTCAACGGAACCAAATAAGCGGCAAATGGACGCAATTGTCGGACAGAAGTCAGGTGGTATAAGGCTTTGACGCAACCGAAGGTAGCATGTGCCATACGTCGGCAACCTGTAAAAAAGTCACAAAGAATTCAAGAATATTTATCTATCGTGTGAATCGAGGTCCTTCATGAACACCTATCAACAGGCTGGCCAGCAGCAAGATACACACAGCAAAGTGATCGGCTACCTGCTGTGGATTTTTGGTTTTACCGGGGCTCACCGCTTCTATTACGGCAAGCCGGTGACCGGGACGATCTGGTTTTTCACCTTCGGTTTGCTGGGTATTGGCTGGCTGATCGACATCTTCCTGATCCCGGCCATGGACCGTGAAGCGGACCTGCGTTTTACCGCCGGGCCCATCGAGTACAACGTAGCGTGGATTCTGCTGACGTTTCTCGGTGTCTTCGGCGTACACCGGATGTATCAGGGGAAGTGGATCAGCGGATTGCTGTACCTGGTGACGGGCGGGTTGTTCTTTCTGGGGGTGCTGTATGACTTCTGGACGCTGAATGACCAGGTGTCCGTGCGTAACGCGCAGAATCGCGGCACTTTCCAGTAAGCCATCGCCAGCAGGCTAGCTCCCACAGGGGATTTGTGTTGTTCACAGATCCTGCGTGGGAGCTAGCCCTGCTAGCGATTGGGACAGCTCAGTCTCAAGACTGGTGGCTGATCCGCCCATCCACCAGGGTGTAGCGCACGACGCCGGGCAGGCTATGCCCAATGAACGGGCAGTTCTCACCCTTGGACAGCCAGGTCTCACCGGCCACGGTCGAAGCCGCCGGATCAAACAGCACGATGTCCGCCGGCCCGCCTACGGCTAACTTGCCCGCCGGCAAGCGCAACGCCTCGGCAGGCCCGGTGCTGAGGCGCGCCAACAACGTTGGCAGATCCAGCAACCCATCCTCCACCAGTGTCATCGCCAGCGGCAGCAGCAGTTCAACGCTGCTGATGCCCGGCTCGGTCGCGCCAAACGGTGCCAGTTTGGCATCCCGTTCGTGGGGCTGGTGATGGCTGGAGATGGCCGAAACCACGCCCGACTTCACCGCTGCACGCAAGCCATCGCGGTCGGCGCGGGTGCGCAGCGGCGGCTGGACGTGATAGAGGCTGCTGAAGTCGATCAGCGCTTCGTCGGTCAGGATCAGTTGATACAACGCCACATCGGCGGTCACCGGCAGGCCACGGGCCTGGGCCTGAGCGATCAGCGCCACGCCGCGAGCGCTGGTGAGCTGGCTGAAGTGCGCACGCACGCCGCTTTGCTCGACCAGCAGCAGGTCCCGGGCCAGGGCCACGGTCTCGGCGGTTTCCGGAATGCCCGGCAAGCCGAGGAAACTGGCGGTCGGGCCTTCGTGGGCCAAACCACCTTCGGCCAGATCATGATCCTGAGAGTTGAAAATCACCGTCAGGTCGAAGGTCGCCGCGTATTCCAGCGCCCGGCACAACGTGCGGGTGTTGCGGAAGCTCTCCAGACCGTTGCCGAAGGCCACGCAGCCGGCATCGCGCAAAGCGACCAGTTCGGCCAGCTGTTCGCCGTCCAGGCCTTTGCTCAGGGCGCCGATCGGGAAGACTTTGGTGTTGCCGGCCTCGCGGGCGCGGTCGAGGATCAGTTCGGCCACGGCCGAAGTATCGAGCACCGGTTTGGTTTTCGGCGGGCAGCACAGGCTGGTCACGCCACCGGCCGCGGCGGCGCGGGTTTCGCTGATGATCGAGCCTTTGCGGCTGTAGCCCGGCTCGCGCAGGGCGACGTTCAGGTCAACCAGGCCAGGGGCGGCCACCAGGCCTTTGGCGTCAATGGTGTCGACGGGCACAAAACCGGCGGGTGCGGCGCCGAGGGCAACGACTTTGCAGGCTTCAATATGAATATCGGTAACTTGATCCAGGCCTGTGGCCGGATCGATGACACGTGCGCCGAGAATGCTGAGCTTCACTGGGCGTTCTCCTGCTCGAATTGACGTTGCGCAGTCTGCCCGCTCATGGCCATGGACAAAACGGCCATACGAATCGCGATGCCGTAGGTGACCTGGTTGAGGATCACCGAGTGCGGACCGTCGGCCACCGCCGACTCAATCTCCACCCCACGGTTGATCGGCCCCGGGTGCATGACGATGCAGTCCGGCTTGGCCCCGGCCAGGCGCGCGGTGGTCAGGCCGAACAGGCGGTAGAACTCGCCCTCGCTCGGTAGCAGGCCGCCGGTCATGCGTTCGCGTTGCAGGCGCAGCATGATCACCACATCGACGTCTTTCAGGCCTTCGGTCATGTCGGTGTACACCTTCACGCCGTATTGCTCGATGCCGATCGGCAGCAGGGTTTTCGGCGCGATCACACGGATGTCCGGGCAGCCGAGGGTTTTCAGCGCCAGCATGTTCGAGCGCGCCACCCGCGAGTGCAGGATGTCGCCGACGATGGCCACGGAGAGGTTTTCGAAGCCGCCCTTGTGCCGGCGGATCGTCAGCATGTCGAGCATGCCCTGGGTCGGGTGCGCATGACGGCCGTCGCCGCCGTTGATGATCGCCACTTGCGGGCAGACATGTTCGGCAATGAAGTGCGCCGCACCGGAATCACCGTGACGCACGACGAACATGTCGGCGGCCATGGCTTCCAGGTTGCGCAGGGTGTCGAGCAGGGTTTCGCCCTTGCTCGCCGACGAGGTCGACACGTTCAGCGTGATGACGTCGGCCGATAGCCGTTGGGCCGCCAGCTCGAAGGTGGTGCGGGTGCGGGTGGAGTTCTCGAAGAACACGTTGCACACGGTCTTGCCGCGCAGCAACGGGACTTTCTTCACCGCCCGGGCGCCGACCTCGAGGAACGAGTCGGCGGTGTCGAGGATTTCCGTCAGCAACTCGCGGCGCAAACCGTCGAGCGAGAGGAAGTGGCGCAGCTGGCCCTGATCATTGAGCTGCAGCGGGCGCTTGGTTTCTAGAGGCGTCATCGCGAGGGGGACTCTCAATAGGGCGGATTAAAGGGCGAGGTCTTGCAGTTCGAGCTTGAGCTCCGGGCCGGACAGCTTTACCCGCTCGTGGGCCGCAAGCGTCAGCGTCGCACCGACCACGTTCGGGCGGACCGGCAACTCGCCGGCGTCCAGGTCCAGCAGGCACACCAGCGTCACGCTGGCCGGGCGGCCGTAGTCGAACAGTTCATTCATGGCGGCGCGGATGGTTCGACCGCTCATCAACACGTCGTCGATCAGCACCAGGTGCTGGCCTTCGATTTCGAACGGCAGGGCGGACGGGCGCACTTGCGGGTGCAGGCCGTTCTGGCTGAAATCGTCGCGGTAGAAGGACACGTCCAGGGTGCCGAGGGGCGAATCGCTGCCCAGTTCATCGAGCAACGCCTGGGCGACCCAGACGCCGCCGGTACGAATGCCGATGTAACGCGGTTCGCTGATGCCACGGTGTTCCAGATGTGCCTTGAGACGGATCGCCATCTGGCTGATCAGTTCGGCGGGATTGGGCAGGCTCATGGTTGCTCCTTCTTGGGCCCGAGCCGGTGCGTGCGGGGTTTGGCTCGGGTTCTAGCTAAGAGAGACGCTGTGACGGCGCTTCAGGATTCGAACAGTGCGGTGTTTTCGTCGAGCCAGCCTTGCAACAGCAGGGCGGCGGCGATGGCGTCGACCGGGTTGTCGCGGTAACTGCCTTTTTGCCCGCCGCGATCACGCCGCTCGCCCTTGGCTTCGAAGGTGGTCAGGCGTTCGTCGTGCGTATAGAAGGGCAGGTTGTAGCGGCCATTGAGGCGGCGGGCGAATTTCTCCGCGCGCAGGCACATGTCGCTCGGCGTGCCGTCCATGTTCAGGGGCAGGCCGACGACCACGGCGTCGGGCTTCCACTCTTTAATGAGGGCTTCGACCTGGTTCCAGTCGGGAATACCGTTTTGCGCCTTCAAGGTGCACAGCTCGCGGGCCTGACCGGTAATCACCTGGCCGACCGCAACGCCGATCTGTTTGGTGCCGTAGTCAAAACCCAGAATCAGTCGCAGAGCCATCAGGCGTGGCCCGCCTGGCTGGTCAGCAGGCTGAGATTGACCCCGAGGTGCTTGGCCGCTGCATCCAGGCGCAGTTCGCTGCTGGTGTTGAACAGGATGTCGGCGTCAAACGGACAGGTCAGCCAGGCGTTCTGCGCCAGTTCGGCTTCAAGCTGTCCGGCTTCCCAGCCAGCGTAACCGAGGGCAATGACGCTTTTGGCCGGGCCGACACCGTCAGCGATGGCGAACAGCACGTCCTGGGAGGTGGACAAGGAAAGATCGCCTTCCAGATCAACGGTCGCCTGGAAGGTCTTGCCCGAAGGGTGCAGGACAAAACCACGGTCGGTCTGCACCGGGCCGCCGATGAAGATCGGCACATGCTGGCAGAGCACCGGCGGTTCGATGTCGGGGCGCAATTGCTCGAGGATATCGGCCAGATTCAGGTCTTGCGGGCGGTTGACCACCAGCCCCATGGCACCATTGGCCGTATGCTCGACGATGTAGGTCAAGGTGTGCGCAAAGTTCGGGTCGGCCATGTGAGGCATGGCGATCAGGAAGTGATGCTTGAGGTAGCTGGGGCTGACGTTCTTCATGAGCGCTAGTGTGGCGTTGGAGGGGCGAACTGACAAGCTGGGGATGCACAGGAAATGCCTGGGCGGGTGTCTTTTGATCCGGGTTTTGCTTGAGGGCCTCTTCGCGGGCAAGCCTCGCTCCTACAGGTTCGGTATGTACCGCAAAAGTGGCGCATGACCTGTAGACGCGAGGCTTGCACGCGAAGGCGCCGGCTCAATCACCCAAATCAATTGATCAATTACTGGACAACCGGTCCCCACGGGCGAATTTCCACGTGCGGATGATCTCCAGCCGATCAATGTCCGACAAATCCCCGGTAAACGGTGAAAACGGTGCCGCCAGCCGCACAATCCGCTGCGCCGCCTGATCCAGCAGCGGTTGCCCGGAGGATTCCAGCACCAGCACTTCATACAGCGAGCCATCGCGGTTGATCGAGACCATCAGGCGCAAATTGCCGTAGATCTGCTTGCGTCGCGCTTCGTCGGGGTAATTCAAGTTGCCGATGCGCTCGACCTTCTTGCGCCATTCGTCCTTATACCAGGCGCCCTTGTCTTTCATGGTCGAAGCAGCGCTCAGGCGGTGGATGCGTGGGCGCTTGGCGTACAGCTGTTGTTCGTTGGCCAGTTCCGCTTCCAGGCTGGCGATGTCGCTGGACAGCTGTTCAGTGTCGAACGTCGGCGCCGCCACCGCAGGCTTGGTTATCGGCTTGATCTCTTCGTTCTTGGCCGGGGCTTTTTTCGGCTTCGGCGCGACCGTGGTCACGGCAGCCTTGGGCGCGGCTTCCGGCACTGGCGGCTTGGCGGCCGGCGGTGGCGTGACTTTCTGCACCTTGTTGTCCTGGAAGGGCGCGACCTCGGTGGTCTTGGGAATCGCCTTTTTATCCAGGGTGCCGCTGCCTTCCTGATTTTCCTGGGCAAGGAAATCAGCTTTCGCAGGCTTCTTTTCGCTTTTGAAGGTGGCGAGGGTGATTTCCAGGGTTTTGCTGATCTGCTTGGGTTCGACCATCGTGAACCCGACGCCCAACAGCAAGGCCAGGTGAATCAGCGCCGCTAGAAACAGGGTAAATCCGAGGCGATCGGCCGGGCGCACGCCACGATGGGCGAGTTCAGGGGGCAGATCGGACGGAAGTGTCATGACAAAAAAACCAACATCGCGTTTTTACGGGCTCGGCATGATAACGCAATGTTGGTTTTTAGCTTCAAGCTACAAGTATCAAGCGACAAGCTGTAGGGCGTCAGCTTCAAGCTTGCGGCTTGCGGCTTGAAGCTTGCAGCTGCTTCTCTATGGCATCCATCAGCATGCCGCCGATGTCGGTGCCAAACGCATTATCAATCTCGCGAATGCAGGTCGGGCTGGTGACGTTGATTTCGGTGAGGTGCTCACCAATCACGTCCAGACCCACGAACAGCAGGCCTTTCTCACGCAGGGTCGGGCCGACCTGAGCAGCGATCCAGCGATCCTTGTCGGTCAACGGGCGGGCTTCGCCACGACCGCCGGCCGCCAGGTTGCCACGGGTTTCACCGGCGGCCGGGATCCGTGCCAGGCAGTAATCCACGGGTTCGCCGTCGATCATCAGGATGCGTTTGTCGCCATCGATGATTGCCGGCAAGTAACCCTGGATCATGATCTGCTGCTTGCCATGCAAGGTCAGGGTTTCGAGGATCACCGACAGGTTCGGGTGGCCGACGGTGTGACGGAAGATCGACGAGCCGCCCATGCCGTCCAGCGGCTTGAGGATCACATCGCCGTGGTGATCGGCGAACTCGCGCAGCACGTCCGGGCGACGGCTGACGATGGTCGGCGGCGTGCACTGCGGGAACAGCGTGGCGAACAGCTTTTCGTTGCAGTCACGCAGGCTTTGCGGCTTGTTGACCACCAGCACGCCAGCGCGCTCGGCTTGCTCCAGCAGGTACGTGGAGTAGACGAACTCCATGTCGAATGGCGGATCCTTGCGCATCAGTATCACGTCAAGATCGCTCAGCAGCGCGTCGGTCTCGGCTTCCAGTTCGAACCATTTTTCCGGGTTGGCGAAGACTTTCAGCGGACGCATCCGCGCTCGGGCTTCACCTTCGGCCTGGTACAAATCGCTCTGTTCCATATAGAACAGTTCCCAGCCGCGCTTCTGTGCGGCCAGCAGCATGGCCAGCGAGCTATCCTTTTTATAGGAGATGCTGGCAATAGGGTCCATGACAATCCCGACGCGAACGCTCATGGGTTTTTCCTCGAATTGGGGTGGTCCGGATGGACACGAAAAAGTGGCGTCAGATTGGCGCCCAGTGTGTTCCCGGTCAAGGAAAAACCACCGTGTCAGTCGCCCGATAGATTGGTGTTGGAGACTGTGCTAAAAAGGCTGCCATGTCGTGCTGGCCCTTGAACATCAAGGGTTTCGAGCCACCGAAGGTCCGTAAACGGACAATTTGATTCGCAAAGGCGACGGTAGAGCATTTATGGAACAGCATTCCAGCGCCTTGAAGGTCATGGTGATCGACGATTCGAAGACGATTCGTCGTACCGCCGAAACGCTGTTGAAAAACGTGGGTTGTGAAGTCATCACGGCCATCGATGGTTTCGATGCCCTGGCCAAGATTGCCGATAACCATCCCGGCATCATCTTTGTCGACATCATGATGCCGCGCCTGGATGGCTATCAGACCTGCGCGTTGATCAAGAACCACAGTGCGTTCAAGTCCACGCCAGTGATTATGCTGTCGTCCAAGGACGGGCTGTTCGACAAGGCCAAGGGGCGCATCGTCGGCTCCGACCAGTTTTTGACCAAGCCTTTCAGCAAGGAAGAACTGCTGAACGCGATCCAGGCCCATGTACCGGGCTTCGCCGCCGTTTTGCCGCAGTAGGACACGCACAGTGACGCTCGGCCAGCGGGCCCGGCGTTGACAAGAATGGGGAAGACCATGGCACGTATTCTGATCGTCGATGATTCGCCGACCGAAATGTACAAACTGACCGGCATGCTGGAAAAGCACGGTCATGAAGTGTTGAAAGCCGAAAACGGCGCCGACGGCGTGGCCCTGGCCCGTCAGGAAAAACCCGACGCGGTGCTCATGGACATCGTCATGCCCGGCCTCAACGGTTTCCAGGCGACCCGCCAGTTGACCAAAGACCCGGAAACCGGGCATATCCCGGTGATCATCATCACCACCAAGGATCAGGAAACCGACAAAGTCTGGGGCACACGCCAGGGCGCCAAGGATTACCTGACCAAACCGGTCGACGAAGAGACCCTGATCAAAACCCTGAACAACGTGCTGGCCGGTTGATCGTCCGGCCATGACCGAGTCGCTGACGGCTTTCGAACTGCTGCTGCAGATTGACCAGCGCTGTCGTCTGCTGGCGGCGGATCTGCCATCCCAGCCAACCCGACAGGACCGCTGGAGCGGCATCGGCTTTCGCTTGGGCGAAAACTGGTACGTCGCGCCCATGGGCGAAGTCAGCGAGGTCCTGCACGAACCGCGTTTCACCCAATTGCCGGGCGTCAAACCCTGGGTCAAGGGTGTGGCCAACTTGCGCGGACGATTGCTGCCGATCATGGATTTGTGCAGCTTCTTCGGACATGAGCAGTCGACCCTGCGCAAACAGCGGCGGGTGTTGGTGGTGGAGCACGGTGAAGTGTTTGCCGGGTTGATGGTCGACGAAGTCTTCGGCTTGCAGCACTTTGCCCAGGACAGTCTGGAACCGGTGTCGATGGCCGATCTGCACGGGCCGATTGCCGCGTTCGTCCAGGGCCGGTTTCAGCGTGAGCAGACGTGGCAAATATTCAGCCCGTTTACGCTGGCGCAGTCGCAAAGCTTTATGCATGTAGCGCTGTAATCAAGGCGACGCCCCAATCCTGCAGGAGCGAGGCTTGCCCGCGAAGAACGAAAACGCGGTGTTCCCGTAAGACCGTAGCGCCTGCTTCGCGGGCAAGCCTCGCTCTTGCAAGGGCGTCGTTGAATCAGGCAGTACAGGCGAGGACCGATGATAAAAACAAAAACAGGCAAGCCAGAAGGATCGCGCAGCCGCTCGCAGATCATCGTGCTGTTCATCGCGCTGATCATCTTCATCATGCTGCTGTTTGCCAACTTCGCTTACCTCAACACGCAAGCCACGTATGACAAACAGTACATCGGCCACGCCGGCGAACTGCGCGTGCTGTCCCAACGCATCGCCAAAAACGCCACCGAAGCCGCTGCCGGCAAGGCGGCAGCGTTCAAGCTGCTGAGCGATGCACGCAACGACTTCGCCCAACGCTGGGGTTACTTGAAGAAGGGCGACCCGGCCACCGGCCTGCCGCCAGCGCCGTCCGCCGTGCGCCCGGAAATGCGCGCCGTTCAGCTGGACTGGGAACGGCTGCTGAAAAACACCGACGCCATCCTCTCCAGCGAGCAGACCGTACTCTCGCTGCATCAGGTCGCCGCGACGCTGGCCGAAACCGTGCCGCAGTTGCAGGTCGAATACGAAAAAGTCGTCGAAATCCTCTTGCAGCGCGGCGCGCCAGCCGCTCAGGTGGCCATGGCCCAGCGTCAGTCGCTGCTGGCCGAACGCATCCTGGGCGCGGTGAACACCGTGCTGTCCGGCGATGAAAATTCACAACAGGCCGCCGACGCGTTCGGTCGCGACGCTGCCCGATTCGGCCAGGTACTCAATGGCATGCTCCAGGGCAATACGTCGCTGCGGGTCAGCCAGGTCGAAGACCGCGATGCGCGGGCCCGCTTGACCGAGATTTCCGAGCTGTTCGAATTCGTTTCCGGCTCTGTGGATGAAATCCTCGAAACCTCGCCGGAGCTGTTCAAGGTTCGCGAATCGGCGACCAACATCTTCACCTTGTCACAGACCCTGCTCGACGAAGCCTCGCACCTGGCCAGCGGGTTCGAAAACCTTGCCGGTGGGCGCGACACCGACACCATTGGCGGCTACGTGCTGGGCCTGTTGGCGCTGATGTCGATCATCCTTATCGGCCTGGTGATGGTTCGCGAAACCAACCGCCAGCTGCGCGAAACCGCCGAGAAGAACGAGCGCAACCAGACCGCGATCATGCGCCTGCTCGACGAGATCGAAGACCTCGCCGACGGCGACCTCACCGTGACGGCCTCGGTGACCGAAGACTTCACCGGCACCATCGCCGACTCGATCAACTATTCCGTCGATCAACTGCGCGACCTGGTGGCGACCATCAACCTCACCGCCGGCCAGGTCGCCGCCGCCGTGCAGGAAACCCAGGCCACCGCCATGCACCTGGCCCAGGCGTCGGAACATCAGGCGCAACAGATCAGCGAAGCCTCCACCGCGATCAACGACATGGCCCAGTCCATCGACCAAGTCTCCGCCAACGCTGCCGAGTCCTCGGCGGTGGCGGAACGTTCGGTGGAAATCGCCAACAAGGGCAACGAGGTGGTGCACAACACCATCCACGGCATGGACAACATTCGCGAGCAGATCCAGGACACTGCCAAGCGCATCAAGCGTCTGGGCGAGTCCTCTCAGGAAATCGGCGACATTGTCAGCCTGATCGATGACATTGCCGATCAGACCAACATCCTTGCGCTCAACGCGGCGATCCAGGCCTCGATGGCCGGTGATGCCGGGCGCGGTTTTGCAGTGGTGGCCGATGAAGTGCAGCGTCTGGCCGAGCGTTCGTCCGCCGCTACCCGGCAGATCGAAACCCTGGTGCGAGCGATCCAGACCGACACCAACGAAGCCGTGATTTCCATGGAACAGACCACCACCGAAGTGGTGCGCGGCGCGCGTCTGGCGCAGGATGCCGGTGTGGCCCTGGAAGAAATCGAAGGGGTATCGAAGACCCTGGCGGCGCTGATCCAGAGTATTTCCAACGCTGCGCAGCAGCAGACGTCTTCAGCCGGTCAGATTTCCCTGACCATGAACGTGATCCAGCAGATCACCACGCAGACTTCGTCGGGCTCGACCGCCACCGCCGAAAGCATTGGCAACCTGGCGAAAATGGCCAGTCAGCTGCGGCGCTCGGTGTCCGGTTTTACCTTGCCGGCGGCCAAGGCGCAGGCGGCGGATAAAGTGTGAAGCGCCCGCAGGCGTTCGGGTTTTTTGAGTAGAGCAGTGATTTGGAGTGGTTATGGGTGATCGGCACGACTATGTGGCCCTCGAGTGGGTCAAAGGCGAGATTGCCGAAACGCTGAAAGTGGCTCATCAAGCGATCGAAACCCTGCTTGATGATCCCCAGGCGACGCACGCCCTGAGCGATTGCCTGGCGTGCATCCATCAGGTCCACGGCAGTTTGCAGATGGTCGAATTCTACGGCGCGGCCCTGCTCGCCGAAGAAATGGAACACCTGGCCACCGCCTTGCAGCAAGACCGCATCAACCATCGCGACGAGGCGCTTCATCTGCTGTTGCAAGCCCTCGGGCAACTGCCGATCTACCTCGACCGGGTGCAAGGCGCGCGCCGTGACCTGCCCTTGGTGGTGCTGCCGCTGATCAACGATTTACGCAGTGCCCGGGGCGAAAGCCTGTTGTCGGAAACCAGCCTGTTCAGCCCGCAATTGCTCGACCTGCCGGTGTTGGACGAAGAATCGCTGGCCCTGCTGGAACCGGCGGATTTTGCCAATGTGCTGCGCAAGTTGCGGCAGATGCTGCAAATGGCGTTGGTCGGGTTGCTGCGCGAGCAGGATGACGAGACTAACCTTGGCTATCTGACCAAGGTTTTTTCACGCCTGGAAGGACTGTGCGGCAACGCGCCTTTGAGCCCGTTGTGGCAAGTCGCCTCGGCGCTGGTCGAAGGCATGCGCGGCGGCTCGATTGCCAACAGCCCGGCGCTGCGCAGCCTGTTCAAGGACGCCGACAAAGAACTCAAGCGCTTGCTCGAACAGGGCATACGCGGCATCAATCAGCCGGCACCGCCGGAGTTGCTCAAGAGTTTGCTGTTCTACATTGCCAAGGCCGAACATCCCACCGGGCAGATGCTGACCATGAAAGATCGTTACTCACTGGACGACGCGCTGCCTGACAGCGCAATGGTCGACGAAGAACGCGCCCGCCTGGCCGGACCGGACCGTGACGCCATGCGCTCGGTGCTGGCCGCGCTGTGTGAAGAGCTGGTGCGGGTCAAGGAACGCCTGGACCTGTTTGTGCGCAGCGACCGCCAGCACACCTCGGACCTCGAAACCCTGCTGGCGCCGTTGCGGCAAATCGCCGACACCCTGGCGGTGTTGGGTTTCGGCCAGCCGCGCAAAGTCATCATCGATCAACTGGCGGTGGTGCTGAGCCTCGCCCAGGGCCAGCGTGAACCCAACGACGCCATTCTCATGGACGTTGCCGGGGCCTTGCTCTACGTCGAAGCGACGCTGGCCGGCATGGTCGGCACCGTAGAGCCGGAGAGCCAGGAAGAAAGCCACCTGCCGACCACCGATCTGACGCAGATCCACCAGATCGTGATCAAGGAAGCGCGCATCTGCCTGCAACAGGCCAAGGACATGATCGTCGACTACATCGACGCCGACTGGGATCGCCAGCATTTGCAGGCCTTGCCGGCGTTGCTGACCCAGGTACGCGGTGCGCTGTCGATGATTCCGTTGGGTCGTGCGGCGAGCCTGATCGAAGCCTGCAACCACTTCATTCGCGAGCATCTGCTGCTGGACCCGGGCCAGCCCGGCTGGCAGGAACTGGACAGCCTGGCCGACGTTATCACCAGCATCGAGTATTACCTGGAGCGTCTCAGCGACGACCCCGAGGCACCCGGTGAACAACTGCTCGACGTGGCGGAAAAGAGCCTGGCGTCCCTTGGGTTTTTCCCCAGTGAACAACAGGTGCCGATGCTTGAGGATGTGCTGAGCCCGAGTGAAGCCCAGGTGATGCAGGACCTGCAAGAACTCGATGACCCCGATACCGTGCAGTCGCTGGCCGATGTCCTGGCCAGCCCGGTGTCTTCGGTCAATCCGCCGGCGCTGACCATCCCGGGCAGCTTGCTGCCACCGCCCGCCGGCGAAGAACCGGTGGACGAAGAGCTGCGGGAAGTCTTCCTCGAAGAAACCGATGAAGTCCTGGAAATCCTCCGGGAGTACTTGCCGCGCTGGACGGCCAACCCGGACGATAACGCCGCGTTGAGTGAATTGCGCCGGGCTTTCCACACCTTGAAAGGCAGTGGCCGGATGGTCCGTGCGCTGGTGCTGGGCGAGCTGGCGTGGGCGGTGGAAAACCTGCTCAACCGCGTGCTGGAGCGCAGCGTTGCGCCTGGGGCGGCAGTGCAACAATTGCTCCTCGATGCACTGGAACTGCTGCCGCAACTGGTGGCCGAGTTTGCCGCCAATGCCCAGCGCCAGTGCAACCAGGTCGACCAACTGGCCGCTCGCGCCCATGCCCTCGCCAAGGGCGATACGCCCGCCAGCGATGAGGACACCCAGGACGTCGCGGCCCTCGATCCGCTGTTGCTGGAGATCTTCCGCAAGGAAGCCGAGACCCATCTCGCCAGCCTCAACCGTTTCCTCGATCAAGCCGCCGAGCACGTGCCGCTGCAAGCCAGCGACGAGTTGCAGCGGGCGTTGCATACCTTGAAGGGCAGCGCCTCGATGGCCGGCGTATTGCCGATCGCCGAGCTGGCGACGCCGCTGGATCAACTGGCCCGCGAATACAAAGCGCACCTGATCGCCCTCGACCTCGACGAAGTCGAACTGCTGCTGGAAGCCGAAGGTCTGTTCCGTCTCGGGCTGCGGCAACTCAAGACTGATCCGCTGGCCGAAATACCGGATGCCGATTTACTGATCGAGCGCACCAAGGCGCTGCTCGCTGAGCGTCTGGATGCGCTGTTGAAAGCGCCGAACACCGCGCTGCGAATCAAGCGTGATCCGCAACTGATCAACAACTTCCTGGCCCAGGGCATGGACATCCTGCTGGACGCCGAAAGCCTGTTGCAGCGCTGGCAGCAGCACCCCGGCGAGCGCCAGGAACTCAGCGCGTTGCTGGACGAATTGACCACCTTGGGCGAAGGCGCGCACCTCGCCGATCTGCATCCGGTGGATGAATTGTGCGAAGCGTTGCTCGACCTGTACGGCGCGGTGGAAGAGAGCAGCCTGGCAGTCAGCGACCGGTTTTTCCACGAGGCGCAAAGTGCCCACGAAGCGCTGATCAATATGCTCGACGAACTGGCCGCCGGCCAGGAAGTCAGCCCGCAACCGGAACGCATCCGGGCCTTGCGCGGCCTGCTCGATGAAAGCCTTGATCCATCGTCCATGGGCCTGATCCGCAGCGATGGCAGCCGCACCCTGAGCATCCGCGAACTGGGCAGCGCCACCGCAGAACTGGAACAGACTGCGACTCAGGTCGAGCTGGACGATGAGATCGTTTCGATCTTTCTCGAAGAAGCGGTGGATATTCTCGAGAGTGCTGGCCAGGCCTTGCAGCGCTGGCTGAACGACCCGGACAACGCCGCGCCGCTGTCGTCCTTGCAGCGGGACTTGCATACTCTCAAGGGCGGCGCGCGGATGGCCGAGGTCGAGCCGGTCGGCGACCTGGCCCATGAATTGGAAAGTCTTTACGAAGGCCTGGTGGACCACCGTTACAGCTACAGCGAAACCCTTGCGCAGTTGCTGCAACAGAGCCATGACCGGCTCGCGGTGTTGCTCGAACAGCTGAAAAACCAGCACACCCTGGGTGCCCCGAGCGAGCTGATCGAGGCGATTCGCGAGTTCCGTCAAGGCAATGCCAACACCGCCGAAGTGGCGGAACCTGCGCCGGCCAATGACTCGCCGGGGCATGACCCCGAGCTGCTGGAGATCTTCCTTGAGGAAGGTTTCGACATCATCGAAAACTCCGGCGCGGCGCTGGTGCGCTGGCAAGCCGAACCATCGAACCGTCAGGAAGTGGAAACCCTGCTGCGCGACCTGCACACGCTCAAGGGTGGTGCGCGGATGGTGGAAATTGCCCCCATCGGCGACCTCGCCCATGAGCTGGAATTTCTCTACGAAGGTCTGTCCGCTGGCGTGCTGCAACCGACCCCGGCGCTGTTCGCCCTGCTGCAAAGCAGTCATGACCGACTGGCGCAAATGCTCGACGCCGCCCGCGCCGGCCAGCCCTTGCCGCCGGCTGATCGGTTGATCGACGCGATCAAGAACTTCAGCCATCCCGCTGTTCTTGATACGCCGGTGATCGTGCCCGCCACGCCGAAACCCGACGCCCCGGTGGCGCAAGCCGAAGTGGGCGTCGACATGGTCAAGGTCTCGGCAGAACTGCTCGACGATCTGGTCAACCTGGCCGGTGAAACCTCGATCTTCCGTGGCCGTATCGAGCAACAGGTCAACGATGCGCGGGTGGCCCTGAGCGAGATGGAAACCACCATCGAGCGGATGCGCGATCAGTTGCGACGGCTCGACACCGAAACCCAGGGACGGATTCTCAGCCGCCAGCAAGTCGAAGCGGAACGTCTGGGCTACGAGGAGTTTGATCCGCTGGAAATGGACCGTCACTCGCAGTTGCAGCAGTTGTCGCGGGCGCTGTTCGAATCCGCCTCCGACCTGCTCGACCTCAAGGAAACCCTCGATCGACGCAATCAGGATGCGGAAAACCTGCTGCAACAGCAGGGCCGCATCAACACCGAATTGCAGGAAGGCCTGATGCGCACGCGCATGGTGCCGTTCGAGCGCATGCTGCCGCGCTTGAGGCGCATCGTCCGCCAGGTCTCCAGTGAACTGGGTAAAGACGTTGAGTTCGTGGTCGGCAACGCCGAAGGCGAGATGGATCGCAACGTGCTTGAGCGCATGGCGGCGCCGCTGGAACACATGCTGCGCAACGCCGTGGACCACGGCCTGGAATCGGCCGAGGTGCGTATTGCGGCCGGCAAACCGGCCCAGGGACGAATCACTCTCGACCTGTCCCGCGAGGGCGGCGACATGATTTTCGACATCCGCGACGACGGCGCAGGCGTGCCGCTGGACGCGGTGCGGCGCAAGGCGATCAAGCGCGGCTTGCTGGCCCCGGACGCCGAGGTCAGCGACCGCGATGTGCTGCAATTCATCCTGCAACCGGGGTTCTCCACCGCCGAGAAAATCACTCAGATTTCCGGGCGTGGCGTGGGCATGGACGTGGTTCACGAAGAAGTCCGGCAGCTCGGTGGCACCATGGTCATCGACTCGACACCGGGGCAGGGCGTGCACTTTCGGATTCGCCTCCCGTTCACCGTGTCGGTCAACCGCGCGCTGATGGTGCAGTGTCTGGAGGATCAATACGCGATCCCGCTGAACACCATCGACGGCATCGTTCGCGTGCTGCCCAACGAGCTCGAAGGGCATTACCGGCTCGATCCGCCGACCTATGAATACGCCGGGCAGCGTTATGAACTGTGTTATCTGGGCGAGCTGCTGAAAACCAGCACCCGCCCGAAACTGTTGGGCCAGAGCCTGCCGCTGCCAGTGTTGCTGGTGCAATGCAACGAGCGGCACATCGCCGTGCAGGTGGATTCCACGGCCGGCACGCGGGAGATCGTGGTCAAAAGCCTCGGCCCGCAATTTGCGTCGGTGCAGGGGTTATCCGGGGCGACGATTCTGGGCGATGGCCGGGTGGTGCTGATTCTCGATTTGCTGGCGCCGATCCGCGCCATGCAGGCCCGAGTGCCGCAACAGTCGGCGACACAGGACGTTGAGGTCGAGCCGCATAAACCGCTGCTGGTGCTGGTGGTCGACGATTCGGTCACCGTGCGCAAGGTCACCAGCCGCCTGCTCGAACGTCACGGCATGAACGTGCTGACTGCCAAGGATGGGGTCGACGCCATGCTGCTGCTCGAAGAACATATGCCCGACGTTATGCTGCTCGACATCGAAATGCCGCGCATGGACGGCTTCGAAGTGGCGACCCAGGTGCGCAGCGACGAACGTTTGCAGCATTTACCGATCATCATGATCACCTCCCGCACCGGCCAGAAACACCGCGACCGCGCCATGGCCATCGGCGTCAACGACTACCTCGGCAAGCCGTACCAGGAATCGGTGCTGCTCGACAGCATCGCGTTGTGGAGCAAAACCCATGCTTGAGCATCGCACCAGCAATCTCACCGGCCTGCTGCTGCCCCTGGCTGACCGCAACCTGATTCTGCCCAACGTGGCGGTGGCGGAGTTGATTGACTATCAACCGGGGGCGTTCGATCTGGACACACCGCCGTGGTACCTGGGGTTGGTGACGTGGCGGGACCGGCAGATTCCGTTGCTGAGTTTCGAATCGGCGTGCGGCAATAAAACCGTCATCGGTGAGCGTGCGCGGATCGTGATTCTCAATGCACTGGGTGGGCGGCCAGAGTTGAAGTTCATTGCGCTGTTGGTTCAGGGGATTCCGCGGTCGTACAAGCTCGACAGTCAGTTGAGTTACGTCGATGTGCCGTTGTGTCCGCTGGAGCAGGCGGCGGTGCAGGTGGGGGAGCAAGTGGCCAAGGTGCCTGATTTGCTGGCGCTGGAGGAGTTGTTGGTAAGTGCCGGGCTAGTCTGACGGGCCCCTTCGCGGGCAAGCCTCGCTCCTACAAGGACTGCGCCAAACCTGTAGGAGCGAGGCTTGCCCGCGAAGGCGGCCTTCACCTTACCGAATACTTCACAGCTAAACCCCGGCCCGAGCCTTCCACATCGTCTGCCAGATCGGCCGCAATGGCGCTGATGGACAGCAAGTCTTCGGAGGCATTGGCCAGCAAGGCTTCGGTGTCGATGTCGGGGCATACAGTGAAGAGCCGGGACTTATTACGGCGCCTCGACGTTTTTTCGTGAGCAGGGGGAAAGTAATAGGAGAAGACGCGGTCGGCAGCTTCTTTAAGTTTCTCGGCTTCAAGGGACGCTTGGGAATCGATGTCAGTGTTATCTGCTGGGTTGGTCTTTACCTTGGACATAATGAGTTTCCGATTACAGATTGGCGTTGGTCCATTCGAAATGAATGGCGCTTTTTCTCCGTCTTTTCGGGGGTTCCAGACCCGATCGCTGATTGGCAGCGACCCATAAACAATAACGATCAGCGCAAAACCCCCCCAGTCAGCGGCTTCCGGCATTGCTGTAGGCGGCGACGCCAGACTGTGTAGCCTCGCACCGTTCCTGCGGACAAATGTTTAAACACAAATCCCTATTCGGCTCGCGACAGGTTGAAGATTCCCAAAAAGGGACCTGTCGTTCCCTTTTTGGGACTCATCGGTTGCCACTGTGAAAAACCTTTCCCTCAGCGAAGCCTTGTTCACGACCACTCAGCAAAAAGTGCTGGGCTTGTTGTTCGGCAAACCCGATCGAAGTTTTTACGCCAACGAAATCGCCCGCTGGGCTCAAGTGGGTAAAGGCAGCCTCATGCGAGAGCTGGATCGGTTGCAACAGGCAGGCGTGTTGACCTTGAGCCGCCAAGGCAACCAGACCCACTATCAGGCCAATCCGCAGTGCCCGATTTATGCTGAGCTGTTGGGCATCGCCCGCAAGACTTTTGGCATTGCCGAGCCTCTGCGTCAGGCGCTTCAACCCTTTGCCGAACAGATCACCTGGGCATTTGTGTACGGTTCAATCGCCAAGGATTCGGCAAACGCATCCAGTGACATTGATCTCATGCTGATCGGTGAAGGCCTGCACTACAGTGAAGTGATGGAGCGGCTTATGCCTCTGGAGGAGCAATTAGGCCGCGTCCTCAATCCGACGCTCTATACCCCCGACGACTGGGCCGCAAAACTGGCGGCTGAAAACAGCTTCGTCGTGCGGGTAGCGCAGCAGGACAAGATCAACCTGATGGGGGAAAACCCTTTGGAGTCCAAGGATGGGCAGCAACGAGAATCTGGAAAACCTGTTACGTAGCGGTGGGCTGAAAGCCATTCGTGTGCAGCAGCAGATGGCTGGGCTGTAATTATTACTCGTTGAAAACTGCGGTGATCGTTCTGGCCTCTTCGCGAGCAGGCTCGCTCCCACATTGAAATGCGCTCTCCTGTGGGAGCGAGCCTGCTCGCGATGGCGTCGGCATGGTCAACCATTACCCTGACCGTAACGATCCGTCTCTGTGCTTGATTGATGCTCCCCACCCAACCCTCCTAAGGTGACTCCCACGACAGCGAACCCGTGGAGTGGTCATGACAACAACAATATCCCCCGACTCGCGATGGACGCGGCGGCGCAGCGAAAAGCAGCGGCGTCTGGCGTTGGTCAAGGATCTTGCCGACGGTGTGGTCCTGCCCACCGACAACATCGTCGCGGCACTGGAAGCTCTGATCCTGCCCGGCGACCGCGTGGTGCTGGAAGGCAATAACCAGAAGCAGGCGGATTTCCTGTCTCGCTCCCTGGCCAAGGCCGATCCCGCCAAGTTGCATGACTTGCACATGATCATGCCCAGCGTCGGCCGCTCCGAGCACCTGGACCTGTTTGAGCGCGGCATCGCCCGCAAGCTCGACTTCTCCTTCGCCGGCACCCAGAGCCTGCGCATCAGCCAATTGCTGGAAGACGGCCTGCTGGAAATCGGCGCGATCCACACCTACATCGAGCTCTATGCGCGGCTGGTGGTCGACCTGATTCCCAACGTCGTGCTCTCGGCCGGTTTCATGGCCGACCGTGCCGGCAACATCTACACCGGCCCGAGCACCGAAGACACCCCCGCCTTGATCGAGCCGGCCGCCTTCAGCGACGGCATTGTCATCGTCCAGGTCAACCAACTGGTGGACGATGTCAGCGACCTGCCACGCGTCGACATTCCCGCGTCCTGGGTCGATTTCGTGGTGGTGGCGGACAAGCCGTTCTACATCGAACCGCTGTTCACCCGCGACCCACGGCACATCAAGCCTGTGCACGTGCTGATGGCGATGATGGCGATCCGTGGGATCTACGAAAAACACAACGTTCAGTCGCTGAACCACGGCATCGGTTTCAACACCGCCGCTATCGAATTGATCCTGCCGACCTACGGCGAATCCCTAGGCCTGAAGGGCAAGATCTGCCGCAACTGGACGCTCAATCCGCACCCGACGCTGATCCCGGCGATTGAAAGCGGCTGGGTCGAAAGTGTGCATTGCTTCGGCACTGAATTGGGCATGGAAAACTACATCGCTGCGCGGCCGGACGTGTTCTTCACCGGGCGCGACGGCTCTCTGCGATCCAATCGGATGTTCTGCCAACTCGCCGGGCAATACGCGGTGGACCTGTTCATCGGCGCAACCCTGCAAGTCGATGGCGACGGTCATTCTTCCACCGTGACCCGTGGGCGCCTGGCCGGTTTCGGCGGCGCGCCGAACATGGGCCACGACCCGCGCGGTCGCCGTCATAGCACGCCGGCCTGGCTCGACATGCGCCATGACGACGCGCCCGAAGCGTTGCTCGAACGCGGTAAAAAACTTGTGGTGCAAATGGTCGAGACCTTCCAGGAGGGCGGCAAACCGACCTTCGTCGAAACCCTCGATGCAATAGAAGTGGCGAAGAAAAGCGGCATGCCGCTGGCGCCGATCATGGTCTACGGCGACGACGTCACCCACCTGCTGACCGAAGAAGGCATCGCCTATTTGTACAAGGCCCGTTCCCTTGAAGAGCGCCAGGCGATGATCGCCGCCGTCGCCGGAGTGACCGCCATCGGCCTGCGCCACAACCCGAAAGACACCGCACGCATGCGCCGTGAAGGCTTGATCGCCTTGCCCGAAGACCTCGGCATCCGCCGCACCGACGCCACCCGCGAATTGCTCGCGGCCAAGAGCGTGGCTGATCTGGTCGAGTGGTCCGGTGGCCTCTACAACCCGCCCGCCAAGTTCAGGAGCTGGTAATGCACGCATTCAACCTGCAACCGAAAACGCTTTCCCTGGCTGAACGGCTGGCGGACCTGGCGGTGGACGCATTGATCGACGAAGCGGACCTGTCGCCGAAACCGGCGTTGGTCGACCGTCGTGGCAATGGCGCTCATACCGATTTGCACCTCGGGCTGATGCACGCCTCGGCGCTGTCGCTGTGGCCTGCATTCAAGGAAATGGCGCAAGCGGCCATTGAATCTGGCGAAGTCGGTGTGCCGCTGCGTGAAGCCGTTGGACGGATCGGTCGGGAAGGGGAGCAAGCGATGCTCGCCACGACGGCTGGCGTGAACACCCATCGCGGGGCGATCTGGGCCTTGGGTCTTTTGGTCACCGCCTGCGCGCTTGAGCCTGAATCCAGTGCCGCAGGCCCGATTGCTTTGCGTGCTGCCCGACTCGCGTTAATCGACGACCGTTACGCACCACGTCCACTCAGCCATGGCGCCCAGGTTGCCCAACGCTACGGCGCTCGCGGTGCCCGTGAAGAAGCCCAACTCGGCTTTCCTTCGGTTCTGCAACGCGCACTGCCACAACTCAAACGCAGCCGCGCCTTGGGCCATGGCGAGCAGAACGCCCGGCTCGACGCCTTGCTCGCAATCATGACGAACCTGGCCGACACCTGCGTGCTCTACCGCGCCGGCGAACACGGCCTGCAAACCATGCAGCTTGGTGCCCAAGCGGTACTCGATGCGGGCGGCAGTGCCAGCCTCGCCGGTCGCCGCCGTCTGCACGAATTGGACGAACAATTAATCGCATTGAATGCGTCGCCCGGCGGTGCCGCGGATTTGCTCGCCGCCTGCCTGTTTATCGACCGCATCGAGTCGGGAGCTTTCTGATGGAAACCTTATCCTTTGAATTCCCCGCCGGGCAGCCGCCACGGGGCCGCACGCTGGTGGGCTGTGTCGGTTCGGGCGATCTGGAAGTGCTGATCGAACCGGGTCAGGCCGGCAAATTGACGATCAAGGTGCAGACCTCGGTCAATGGCGCCGAACAACGCTGGCAGCACCTGTTTGCACGGATGTTCGACGGCCAGACACCGCCAGCGATGGCCATTGATATCCACGATTTCGGCGCTACCCCCGGCGTGGTGCGCTTGCGTCTGGAACAAGGCTTTGAGGAGATCGGTCATGACTGACAGTAAAGAACTCCTACACAAGCACAGCTTCGTCGAACTCGGCGCCCGGCAACGGGCGAAATCCTTGCTCGACCCTGGCACCTTCCGCGAATTGCTCGACCCGTTTCAACGCGTCATGTCGCCGTGGCTGTCGCGCCAGGGCGTGGTGCCGCAAGCCGATGACGGCGTGGTGATCGCCAAGGGCAGCATCGGCGGATTACCGGTGGTGATCGCCGCCATCGAAGGTGCATTTCAGGGCGGCAGCCTCGGTGAGGTCGGCGGGGCGAAGATTGCCGGTGCGCTGGAACTCGCCGCCGAAGACAACCGCAATGGCATTCCCACTCGCGCCGTGTTGCTGCTGGAAACCGGCGGCGTGCGTTTGCAGGAAGCCAATCTTGGGCTGGCGGCAATTGCCGATATTCATGCGGCGATTGTCGACCTGCGCCAGTACCAGCCGGTTATCGGTGTGGTCGCCGGCAGCGTGGGTTGCTTTGGCGGGATGTCGATTGCCGCCGGGTTGTGCAGCTATTTGCTGGTGACTCAGGAAGCGCGGCTTGGCCTCAACGGTCCGCAAGTGATCGAACAGGAAGCCGGGCTTGAGGAATACGACTCCCGCGACCGTCCTTTCATCTGGAGCCTGACCGGTGGCGAGCAGCGTTTTGCCAGCGGTTTGGTGGACCGTTATGTCGCCGACGACGTGGCGCAGATTCAGCAGCAGGTCGGTGAGTTACTCAAGCAAGGTTTGCCGGCACAGCAACGCAGCCGTCAGGCCGATCTGTTCCTGCAACGGCTGGCCCGTCTGGACGCCGAACCGCAAATCGAGCCGTCAGTGGTTCGCGATCTGTATCAAGGAGAGCACTCATGAGTTCGTATTCCCTGAGAGGTTTGAACTGGTTCAACGCCTTGAGTGCGGGCGCGAAACCGGTCGAAGGTTTGCCTGCTTCGTTGAAGGTCGCCGACGGTGTATTGGGTGATCAGTCTGTACGGTTTATCGCGGTGGTGGCTGATCCCGACAACCGTTTCGTCCGCGCTCGCAATGGCGAGGTCGGTCTGCTGGAAGGTTGGGGCCTGGCCAAGGCGGTGGATGACGTCATCGCCGAAGACACGGATAAACCGCACAAACGCGCTTTGGTCGCCATCGTCGATGTGCCGAGCCAGGCTTACGGTCGGCGCGAAGAAGCGCTCGGCATTCATCAGGCCCTGGCGGGTGCGGCAGACAGTTATGCCCGCGCCCGGTTGGCCGGTCATGCGGTGATTGGCTTGCTGGTGGGCAAGGCGATGTCCGGGGCGTTTCTGGCCCATGGGTATCAGGCCAATCGCTTGATTGCCTTGCGTGATCCAGGCGTGATGGTCCATGCGATGGGCAAGGCATCGGCAGCGCGGGTGACGTTGCGCAGCGTCGAAGAACTCGAAGCCCTGGCTTCCAGCGTGCCTCCGATGGCTTATGACATCGACAGCTATGCGAGTCTGGGATTGCTTTGGGAAACCTTGTCGGTAGAGCAGATCGAGCAGCCGACAGCGGCGGATCTGGCGCGGGTGACTGAATGCCTGAACCTAGCCATTGGCGATGTCGCCACCAGCGGACGTGACCTGGGCAGCCGCTTGGGCGCGACCAACCGTGCGGCATCAAGCACCGTTCGCCAATTGCTGAGAGCGCAGTGGTGAATACGTTTCTGGCCCACGACCTGCTTTGGGGGATGACCCCGGAGCAGCTGCCGATGGACGCGCCTGCATGGGCGATCGAGTCGGTCAGCGCAGGTCAGCCGGTGGTGGTTCGGCGTGCGTTGAGTGCGCCGGATCACGTCGCGGTCGGGGTACGTGGGCGGTTGCGTGAGCAGCGGTTTGCAACGGTGATGTCGATCGCTGCGATTGCTCGTCGCGTCAGACCGGAAGACCTTTGTCATGCCTTGATCGAGCGGGATCTGCCAGCAGTACGCGCCCTCAATGATTTGCGGCCGATGCTCGATGACTTCGGTTGGGCGTGGGGCGTCAGCGGCAGCGCCGGGTTTGAATTGGCCAGCGGTGTTCAGGCGTTGCACGAGGGCAGTGATCTCGACTTGATCCTGCGCACCCCGCAACCGTTGGATCGATTGAAAGCGCAGGCGCTGGTGAAGATTCTGGACACGGCTGCGTGCCAGGTAGACATGCAGTTGCAGACGCCTTTCGGCGCCGTCGCCCTGCGCGAATGGGCTGGTGCTGCCCGCCGGGTTTTGCTGAAAAACGCCCGTGAAGCCTGCCTGGTGATTGATCCGTGGGAGCAAGCAGCGTGAGCAGTTTGCTGGTGTTCCCAGGTCAGGGCGCGCAGCAACCGGGCATGCTCCACCGTTTGCCTCTCGAAACGGTGAATGAGGCCAGTGAAGTGCTGGGCGAAGACGTGTTGCGGCTGGATTGCGCCGAGGCGTTGAAATCGACAAGGGCCGTTCAGCTTTGCCTGTTGATTGCCGGCGTCGCGGCTTCACGCCAGTTATCAATGGCAGCGGATTACGTGGCGGGATTGTCCATCGGCGCCTACCCGGCAGCGGTGGTGGCGGGCGCCCTGAGCTTCAGCGATGCGCTGCATCTGGTCAGCCTGCGTGGTGAGCTGATGCAGCAGGCTTATCCTCAGGGCTACGGCATGACCGCGATCATCGGTCTGGATCTGGCGACAGTGGAAGGGTTGCTGGCGCAGGTTCACCGCGTCGATATGCCGGTTTACCTGGCCAATATCAATGCCGATAACCAAGTGGTCATTGCCGGCAGCGATGCGGCGATGAAAGCTGTCGCCGAACTGGCCCGAGGTCGCGGTGCAGGTCTGGCAAAACGACTGGCCGTCAGCGTGCCTTCCCATTGCCCGCTGCTGGAAGCTCCGGCGAAAACCCTGGCCGAAGCCTTCGCCAATGTGCAACTGAAAACACCGACATTGAGTTACCTGAGCGGCAGTCGCGCCCGGCCCGTCATCAACACCGAAGCCTTGCGCGATGACCTGGCTTTCAACATGTGTCGCGTGGTGGATTGGCGCGGCACGGTGCAAAGCGCTTACGAGCGTGGCGTACGTCTACAGATCGAACTGCCGCCCGGTGCGGTGCTGACCGGGCTGGCGCGCCGGGTGTTCGAGCAGGGCACCGTCATTGCCTTCGACGGTGCTCGCCTTGATACCTTGCAGGCGCTGTTGCGTGAGGAGGGAAGCCGCCAACCCTAGACCACCGACTCAAGCCTTCGAACAACAAAAACAACATTCGACGATGCACTTTGAGGACAACAACAATGATTATTTATGGTGTGGCGTTTCTCGCCTTTTGTACCCTGGTGGGTATTTTTGTCGGTGAACTGCTCGGCAAGCTGATTGGCGTACCGGCCAACGTTGGCGGTGTAGGTATTGCGATGCTGCTGTTGATCGGCCTCGGCAGTTACCTGAATAAAAGTGGTTGGTTCAAAGGCAAGACAGAGCAGGGCGTGGAGTTCTGGAGCGCAATTTATATTCCGATCGTCGTCGCCATGGCGGCGCAACAAAACGTCTATGGCGCACTCAAGGGTGGGCCGATGGCGATTCTGGCGGGGACGGCAGCGGTGGTTATCGCCTTTGCCTTGGTGCCGGTGCTGGTACGCATCGGCAACAAGGAACCCGCCTCTGTCATTCCTCCGAAGACGGTAGGGTGATCGCCATGTACGAATCGATGATGAAGGTAATTACCGGTTACGGCCTGATCAGTGGCTTTCTGATTGTCGGCGTGACCATGTGGGTGTCCTACTGGATTTCCAATACGTTCACTAAAGGCCGCTTGCACGGCTCGGCCATCGCCATTTTGCTCGGCCTGTTGTTGTCGTATGTCGGTGGTGCGTTGACCGGTGGCCAGAAAGGCGTGGTGGACATCCCGTTGCTGTCCGGGATTGGCCTGCTGGGCGGTGCCATGTTGCGCGATTTCGCCATTGTGGCCACGGCGTTCGGTGTCAGTGTCGATGAGCTCAAACGTGCCGGTTTTGTCGGAGTACTGGCGTTGTTCGTCGGCGTCGGGACGTCGTTTATTGCCGGTGTCGCCGTGGCCATGGCCTTCGGATACACCGATGCGGTCAGCCTGACCACCATTGGTGCCGGGGCTGTGACGTATATCGTCGGTCCGGTGACCGGGGCTGCCATCGGTGCCAGTTCCGAGGTCATGGCGCTGTCGATTGCCGCAGGGTTGATCAAAGCCATTCTGGTGATGGTCATGACGCCGTTCGTGGCGCCGATGATTGGTCTGAACAACCCACGCAGTGCGGTGATCTTCGGGGGCTTGATGGGGACATCCAGCGGTGTGGCGGGCGGGTTGGCGGCCACGGATCCGAAACTGGTGCCTTATGGTTGCCTGACCGCCGCGTTCTACACGGCATTGGGCTGTTTACTCGGGCCTTCGTTGCTGTTTCTGATCATGCGCGGATTAATGGGCTGATGCGCTAGAGGGTAAGCCACGCGCCCACAGGATCTGCGCAATGCCTGTAGGCGCGAGGCTTGCCCGCGAAGGGCGCGACAGGGTCTCAGGCCTGGCGATTGGCATACATCCGACACTCCGCCAACAACGCCAGCAGATTCGGATCGCGCTCCTTGGCTTTCAGAAACACCACGCCAATGTGCTGCTGCAACCGATACTTTTCCTGCAACGGAATCAGCTTCACACGGTTCTCATACACCGCCGCAATCCGCCCCGGCAGCAACGCATAACCCACCCCCGAGCTGACCATGCTCAGCAGGGTGAAGATGTCGTTGACCTGCATCGCCACCTTCGGCTCGAACCCCGCCTGTTTGAACACCCGGTTGCCGTCCTGATGCGTGGCAAACCCCTGAGTGAGTGTGATGAAGGTTTCGTCGCGCACTTCGGCCAGGTCGACTTCCGCCCGTTGGGCAAACTTCGAATCCGCTGGCGTGGCCAGGAAGATGTCATCGGAGAACAGTGGAATCTGCTCGCAGTCCGGGTCGTTGACGCTGTCGTCGAGGGACACCAGGATCGCGTCGACTTCCATGTTCTTGAGCTTGTACAGCAGGTCGAAATTCGAGCCGAGGATCAAGTCGATGTTGAGCTCGCTGCGACGGATTTTCAGGCCCATGATCAGCTGCGGCACCGTCTTCACCGTCAGCGAATACAACGAGCCGAGCTTGAAGCGTTCGGCGGAGAACCCGGCCGCTTCGCGGGTCAGGCGCACGGTTTCGACCACGTCCTGAATCAGCTTCTGGGCGCGTTCTTCCAGCACATAAGCGCTTTCCAGCGGTGTCAGGTTGCGGCCTTCGTGCTTGAACAACGGGCAGCGCAAGGCGCTTTCCAGCGAGTGAATGGCGCGGTGCACGCTGACGTTGCTGGTCTGCAACTCGGCCGCGGCCCGGGCCAGGTTGCCGGTGCGCATGAAGGCGAGGAACACCTCGAGTTTTTTCAGGGTCAACTCTTCGTCGATCAGCATGGGCGTGACTCTTGGTCGAATGGCTCGATTGTGCACGTATGCGCGGATTTGTGATCTGAAACATTGCGCTTTTAGGCTCAAGGGCTGAGCCTTGCGCCATGTTGTAACGAATGTTGAGGTGGGCGACACATGTATCACGGGGAACGATTGAACGCCTGGACGCATTTGGTCGGTGCGGTGGCAGCGATGGTCGGGGTGGTGTGGATGCTGGTGATTGCCAGCATGGACGGCAGCCCGTGGAAGATTGTCAGCGTGGCGATTTACGGATTTACCTTGATGGTGCTTTACAGCGCATCGACCGTTTACCACAGCGTGCGCGGGCGCAAGAAAGCGATCATGCAGAAGGTCGATCACTTTTCGATCTACCTGCTGATTGCGGGCAGTTACACGCCATTCTGTCTTGTGACGCTACGCGGGCCGTGGGGCTGGACCTTGTTCGGAATTGTCTGGGGATTGGCGCTGATCGGCATCCTGCAAGAGATCAAACCGCGTTCGGAAGCGCGGATTCTGTCGATAGTGATCTACGCGGTTATGGGCTGGATCGTGCTGGTGGCGGTCAAGCCGCTACTGGCGGCGCTGGGCAGCACAGGTTTTGCCTGGCTGGCATCGGGCGGCGTGTTGTACACCGTGGGCATTGTCTTTTTTGCGCTGGACAGTCGTTTGCGTCATGCCCACGGGATCTGGCATCTGTTCGTGATCGCCGGGAGTCTGCTGCACTTCGTGGCGATTATGTTTTATGTCTTGTAGATCGCACCGCAGCTATATGAAAAACCTGTGGGAGCGAGCCTGCTCGCGAAAGCGCCAGGTCAGTCGACATCATCGCTGACTGATCCACCGCATTCGCGAGCAGGCATGCTCCCTCAGGAACACAGGCGATCCAGTTGTGCCTGCGCCCGTCGGCTGAACACCTGCAACAAGTCGCTCAAGGTATGGGGCGGCGGTTCGTCGGCGCGGGTGACCGCATACAACGTGATCGGTAACGCTGGCGCCAGAGGTCGAATCGCCGTGGTGGCGGGGGATGCGCCAAGCGCAGTAAACGGGTCGATCACCGCCAGCCCGGCACCGGATTCAACCATCGCCCGCGCCAGCGAATAGGTCTGCACGGCGATGCGAACCCGTGGTGGCGGCTCGACCGCCTCAAGGTAGCTGTCGAGCCTGGCCGCCAGCGGATCGGTGCTGGACAGGCCGATCAGCGGCGCGCCGGCCAGTTCGATCAAGGGTAATGGCTGGCCCAAGGCGTCGTCGGTCCAATAGCCCAACGGCGCCAGCGCCACCAACACCCCGCATGCCAGGGGCTGCGCCTTCAGGCCCGGATGATCCGGCGGTTGCAAGGTCAGCGCGACATCCACTTCGCGCATCAACAAATTCTGCATCAACTCACGGCTGTGGGCGCTGGACAGCTCGCAGACAATGTCCGGGTAGCGTTGCGTCCACTCGTTGATGGCCGGCGGCAGCAGCGACAAGGCCAGCGCCGGGATCGCGCCGATCCTCACGCTGTGACCCGGCTCGCGGCGCAGGCTCTGGGCCAGACGTCGCACGCCTTGCAGGCTTTCGGTGACCTTGTCGACTTCGCGCTCAAGCTCCAGCGCTTCGGGCGTGGCCTGCAATTTACCGCGAACCCGCAGAAATAACGGGAAGCCCAGTTGCTGCTCGGCGTGTTGCAGCACTTTGCTCACCGCCGGCTGCGACACGTGCAGCAACTGCGCGGCGCCACTGACCGAACCGGTCTGGCGAATGGCCTGGAAAATCTCGATGTGTCGCAGTCGCATGGCAAGTCCATAACCTTTGTTTATGGGTCAGGCATCTTTATGCATTGTTCAAGGTCTGTCACCTGGTCCTAACCTGAAGCCTGTTTCAACAACGGTTAAGGACAGACATGGCTCAGCGGGTTTGCATCATCGGTGGCGGCGTCATCGGCCTGACGACGGCTTACGCACTGGTTCGCGACGGCATCGACGTGACGCTGATCGAGGCCCGAGATTCGCTGGGTAGCGAGACCAGTTTCGCCAACGGCGGCCAGTTGTCCTACCGTTACGTCGCGCCTCTGGCCGATGCCGGCGTGCCGTTGCAGGCGCTTGGCTGGATGCTGCGCGGTGACTCTCCGCTGAAGTTGCGTCCGCGCCTGGACCCGGCGCAATGGCGCTGGATGGGGTCCTTCCTGGCGGCGTGCCGTCGTTCTGTGAATCAGCGCAACGGCGCGCACCTGCTGCGTCTGGCGCTGCTGAGCCAGTCCACGCTGCAAGGCTGGCGGGACGAAGACCGTCTCGACGGCTTCGCTTGGCGGCGCAACGGCAAACTGGTGACGTTTCGTGAAGCCGCGAGTTTTGAGCATGCGCGCCATGGCCTGGCCGATCCGCAACAGCAGCATGTGCTGTCGCGTGCCGAATGCGCACAGTTGGAGCCTGCGCTTGCCGAGGCGCCGTTTGTGGGCGCGATTTATACGCCTGATGAAGAAGTCGCCGATTGCCATGCTTTCTGCCAGCAACTGCTGGCTCGGCTCCAGGCGTCGGGGCGTTGCGAGTTTTTGCTGGGACGCAAGGTCACCGGCATTCGCCACGCGGATGGCGCGGTGCAGGCTGTCGAAATGGGTTCGCACGTGCTGCCGGTCGAGCAACTGGTGATCGCCGCCGGTCATCGCAGTCCGGCGCTGGCGCTGCCCGGCATGCACCTGCCGCTGTATCCGCTCAAGGGCTACAGCCTGACCTTGCCCGTGCGCACCGAACATCGCGCGCCGGAGCTGAGCATCACCGATTACAACCGCAAGATCGTTTATGCCCGCATCGGTGATCAACTGCGCGTGGCGGCGATGGTCGACATCGTCGGTTTCGACCCGGCGCTCGACCCCAAACGTCTGGCGCTGATCAAGCGCCAGGCGCAGGAAACCTTACCCAATGCCGGCGATTACACCGCCGCCATCGAATGGGCCGGCATGCGCCCGGCCACCCCCAGCGGCGTGCCGTTGATCGGGGCCACGGCGTACCGCAACCTGTGGCTCAACCTGGGCCATGGCGCCCTGGGTTTTACCCTGGCTTGCGGCAGCGCCCGGTTGCTCAGCGAGTTGATCGCCCGGCGCGCACCCTCGATTGAAATGCAGGGCCTCGCCCCCCGCGTCGCCTGACTTGAAAAGGAAAAACCGATGAGCATCAACCGTATCAACAGCAACAGCCGGCTCTCTGGCGCGGTGACCTTTGGCGATCTGGTGTTTCTCTCGGGACAGGTTCCGGGTGACAGCCTCGACGTCACTGGCCAAACCGCCGAGGTGCTGGCGAAGATCGATGCGTTGCTGGCCGAAGCTGACAGCGACAAGGATCATCTGCTCAACGCGACCATTTACCTGAACGACATTGGCCGCGACTTTGCCGCCATGAATGAGGTCTGGTCGCAGTGGCTGTCACCGGGCAAAGCGCCAACCCGCACTACTTTGCAGGCGCAACTGGCCCGTCCCGAGGTCCTGGTGGAAATCACCGTGATCGCAGCGCGCCGCTAATCGCTCAACCCACAACGGAGAATAACAATGCAAAAAATCACGTTGATCGGCTGCACCCTCGGTCTGCTGCTCGCCAGTCAGGTCCAGGCCAACGAAACGCCACTGACCGGTACGCTGAACAAGGTTGCCAATGCCAAGAGCATCACGCTGGGCTATCGCGACGCGTCGGTGCCGTTCTCCTACGTGGGTGATCACACGGGGCAGCCGATGGGCTATTCGGTGGACCTGGCGAGCAAGATTGTCGAGCGCATCAAGCAAAAGCTTGAACTGCCGGATCTGCAGGTGAAGTACAACCTGGTGACCTCGCAAACGCGCATTCCGCTGGTGCAGAACGGCACGGTCGACCTTGAGTGCGGCTCCACCGGCGTGACCGCCGAGCGCATGCAGCAAGTGGCGTTTTCCTACGGGTTTATCTACGTGAAGGGTCAGTTGCTCACGGCGAAGGACAGCGGCATCAAGAGTTTCGCTGACCTGCGCGGCAAGAACGTCGTGACCACCGCGGGCACAACGAATGAACGGTTTCTGAAGAGCTATAACATCGATCACAAGATCGATATGTTCGTGATCAGCGCCAAGGACCATGGCGAGGCTTTCCAGATGCTGCAGTCGGGTCGGGCGGCGGCGTTCTATATGGACGACGCGCTGCTCTATGGTGAACGAGCGAAGGCCCGCGATCCGCATAAGTGGGTGGTGGTGGGCGAGGAGCAGTCGAGGGAAATCTACAGCTGCATGGTGCGCAAGGATGATCCGCAGTTCCTGGCACTGGTCAACTCCACGCTGGCCGACCTGTACAGCTCAGGGGAAATCAACGGCATCTACAACCGCTGGTTCCAACAGCCGATCCCGCCCAAAGGCTTGAACCTGGAATTCCCGATGACCAGCGAACTGAAAGCCATCATCGCCAAACCGGTGAGTGATCCGGTGCAGTAGTTGCGGGCAGATCGTTCCCGCGCTCTGCGTGGGAATGCCTCTAGGAACGCTCTGCGTCCAGTGACGCGGAGCGTCACGGGCTGCATTCCCACGCGGAGCGTGGGAACGATCAGAACCTAGAAGTCGCCCCACAGTTGTTGCGCCACCGCTAACGCCACGACGGGTGCGGTTTCGGTGCGCAATACGCGAGGACCGAGGCGGGCGGCATGAAAACCGCCAGCCTTGGCCTGCTCGACTTCAGCATCGGACAACCCGCCCTCAGGCCCGATCAGAAACGCCAAGGTTGTCGGTTTGGCATGACTCACCAACGGCTCAGCCACCGGATGCAGCACCAGTTTCAACTCGGCCTCGGTCTGCTTCAACCAGTCCGCCAGCAACAGCGGCGGATGAATCACTGGCACCCGTGAACGCCCGCATTGCTCGCACGCGCTGATCGCCACCTGGCGCCAGTGCATCAGGCGTTTGTCGGCGCGTTCATCCTTCAGGCGGACTTCACAGCGGTCGCTGAAGATCGGGGTGATTTCGGTGACGCCCAGTTCAGTGGCTTTCTGAATCGCCCAATCCATGCGCTCGCCTCGGGACAAGCCCTGGCCGAGGTGGATCTGCAAGGGCGACTCGATTTGCCCGGCGAAGCTTTCATCGATCTGCACGACGACGCGCTTCTTGCCGACCTCCACCAGCGTGGCCCGAAACTCATGGCCTGAGCCGTCGAACAATTGCAGCGCATCACCCTCGGCCATCCGCAGGACGCGGCTGATGTAATGGGCCTGGGCCTCGGGCAATTCGTGTTCGCCGGTGCTCAAGGGGGCGTCGATAAAGAAGCGGGACAGTCTCATCTTGGATCTCTGTAAAAGTCGAATATAGCAGCGTGCTCAATCAGCTTTTGTGGCGAGGGAGCTAGCTCCCGCTGGGTTGCGAAGCAGCCCCAAACCTGGCGACCGCGATTTGTCAGTTAAAACGCGCAAGCCGGAGTACGACTGCTTCGCAGCCGAGCGGGAGCAAGCTCCCTCGCCACAGGGTTTTTCGGTGACTCAGCCCGGATCGCGGAAGCCGGGGTGGAAGTCCTTCGGCACCGACACGCTGATGCCCTCACGGGTCGCGATGTCGATCCCTTCACTGGCCACTTCGGCCAGAAAATCGATCTGCTCCGGTGTAATCACATACGGCGGCAGGAAATACACCACGCTGCCCAACGGTCGAAGTAAAGCACCGCGCTCCAGCGCGTGCTGGAACACCTTCAAACCGCGACGCTCTTGCCACGGATAAGCTTCTTTTGTTGCCTTGTCCTTGACCATCTCGATGGCCAGCACCATGCCGGTCTGGCGCACTTCCGAAACGTTCGGGTGATCGGCCAGGTGCGCGGTCGCGCTGGCCATGCGCTGCGCCAATGCCTTGTTGTTCTCGATGACGTTGTCTTCTTCGAAGATATCCAGCGTCGCCAAAGCCGCCGCGCACGCCAGCGGGTTGCCGGTGTAGCTGTGCGAATGCAGGAAGGCGCGCAGGGTCGGGTAGTCGTCGTAGAACGCGCTGTAGACATCCTCGGTCGTCACGCAGGCCGCCAGCGGCAGGTAGCCGCCGGTCAGGGCCTTGGACAGGCAGAGGAAGTCCGGGCGGATGCCGGCCTGTTCACAGGCGAACATCGTCCCGGTGCGGCCGAAGCCGACGGCGATTTCGTCGTGGATCAGGTGTACGCCATAGCGATCACAGGCTTCGCGCAGCAGTTTGAGGTACACCGGGTGATACATGCGCATGCCGCCGGCGCCCTGGATCAACGGCTCGACAATCACTGCCGCGACAGTGTCGTGGTTCTCGGCCAACGTCTGTTCCATGGCCGCGAACATGTTCCGCGAGTGTTCTTCCCAGCTCATGCCTTCCGGGCGCAAGTAGCAATCGGGGCTCGGCACCTTGATGGTGTCCAGCAGCAACGCCTTGTAGGTTTCGGTGAACAGCGGCACATCGCCCACCGACATCGCCGCCATGGTTTCGCCGTGGTAGCTGTTGGTCAGGGTGACAAAGCGCTTCTTGTTCGGCTGGCCGCGGTTGAGCCAGTAGTGAAAGCTCATTTTCAGCGCGACTTCGATGCAGGACGAACCGTTATCGGCGTAGAAGCACCGCGTCAGGCCTTCCGGCGTCATCTTCACCAGACGCTCCGACAGCTCGATCACCGGCTGATGGCTGAAACCGGCCAGAATCACGTGCTCCAGCTGATCGACCTGATCCTTGATGCGCTGGTTGATGCGCGGGTTGGCGTGGCCAAACACGTTGACCCACCAGGAGCTGACGGCGTCGAGGTAGCGTTTGCCTTCGAAGTCTTCCAGCCATACGCCTTCACCGCGCTTGATCGGGATCAGTGGCAGCTGTTCGTGGTCTTTCATCTGGGTGCAGGGATGCCACAACACCGCAAGATCGCGTTGCATCCACTGATTATTCAGGCCCATGTTCAGTCTCCTCGAGGCGGCTCGCTGGTTTCGCGGGCAAACAATCGCGCAAGCCTATGCAATGCATCGCACGGGGACAACCCATTGTGTCGATTGAGCTACTTTGTATAGGTCGATAGACGTCGCTGGCGGCCTTTTGATGGCTGACGTATTCTTCGCGGTTCTTTGAGTCGTCTGACTCGTAAAACCGCTATTTCCTCGTGTATTTCCGGAGTTCGCTGAATGTCTGCTGGTTGGCTGCGCGCCTGTGCGCTGGTGATGTTGGGGCTGTTCAGCGTGTCTGCGCTGGCCAAGGATAAAACGGCGATCGTGATCGGCGGCGGGCTCTCGGGCCTTACTGCCGCTTATGAACTGCAGAACAAAGGCTGGCAGGTGACCCTGCTGGAAGCCAAGCCGAGCCTGGGCGGTCGCTCCGGTATGGCCACCAGTGAGTGGATCGGCAACGACAAGACCCAACCGGTGCTGAACAAATACGTATCGACCTTCAAGCTGAGCACCACGCCAGCCCCTGAATTCGTGCGGACCCCGAGCTACCTGATCGATGGCGTGTATTACACCGCCGCCGACCTGGCCACCAAGGAACCGGCCACCGCCGAAGCCCTCAAGCGCTACGAAAAGACCTTGGACGATCTGGCGCGTTCGATCGAAGATCCACAGAACCCGGCGGCCAACAGTACGCTGCACGCTCTGGATCAGATCAACGTTTCCAACTGGCTCGACCGTCTGAGCCTGCCAGCCACGGCACGTCAGTTGGTGAACCAGCAGATTCGTACCCGTTACGACGAACCTTCGCGCCTGTCGCTGCTGTATTTCGCACAGCAGAGCCGTGTTTACCGTGGCGTCTCCGACCGTGACCTGCGCGCTTCGCGCCTGCTCGGCGGCAGCCCGGTACTGGCCCAGGCCTTCGTCAAACAGCTGAAAACCATCAAGACCAGCTCTCCGGTGTCGTCCATCAACCAGGACAAGGACGGTGTGACCGTCAAAGTCGGCAGCGTTGGCTATCAGGCTGACTACGTGGTGGTGGCCGTGCCGTTGCGCGCCCTGAACAAGATTCAGATGATCCCGGCGCTGGACGCCCAGCACCTGGGTGCCATCAAGGGCACCAACTACGGCTGGCGTGACCAGATCATGCTGAAGTTCAAGACGCCAGTGTGGGAAAGCAAGGCGCGCATGTCCGGCGAGATCTACAGCAACACCGGCCTGGGCATGTTGTGGGTCGAGCCGGCGCTGAAGGGTGGCGCCAACGTGGTGATCAACCTGTCCGGCGACAACGCACGGGTGATGCAGGCGTTCGGCGACAAGCAGATGGTCGACCAGGTGCTGATTCGTCTGCATGCGTTTTATCCACAGGCGCGCGGTTCGTTCACCGGTTATGAAATCCGCCGCTACAGCACCGACCCGTCGATGGGCGGCGCTTACCTGGCCTTCGGCCCGGGCCAGATCAGCAAATACTGGCGCCTGTGGGAACGTCCGCTGCAACGCGTAGCGTTCGCTGGCGAACACACCGACACCTTGTACCCAGGCACGCTGGAAGGCGCATTGCGCACCGGTCAACGTGCAGCCAGTCAGGTTGAAGACCTGGCGGCGGGCAAGTCGTTTGAGCCTGCGAAGGTTGTGCCGGCAGCGACCGCTGTAGCGGCCGGCGCGGTGGCGGCGAAGAAAGGCAACTTCTTCACCAACCTGTTCGGTGGTTCGTCCGATGACGACAAGAAGCCGGAACCGGTCAAGGCACCAGAGCCAGTGGCGCCGACACCTGCTCCAACGCCGGCACCGACTCCAGCACCTGCACCGGTTGAAGCGCCGAAGCCTGTGGTCCCGGTGAAAGCCGAGCCGGCCAAGAAAGCCCCGGTGAAAAAGCCTGCTGCCAAGACCGAAGCCAAAAAAGCGCCGGCCAAAGCCCCGGCGAAGAAGGCTGAAACCGCGAAGAAACCAGCGGCAAAAACTTCTACGACCCCGGCGACGGAAACCAAAGCGCAGTAAGCTTTTGGCACTCAAAGAAACGCGGCAGACATGCCGCGTTTTTTTATGCCTGAAAGAAACCAATCACAAGAATCGAATAAATCTTGTGGCGCAGGTGTTCCATGGCTGGACTTCATTTTTTATTACACATTGGTCTTTAATCTTTCCTTAACGACTCTATTTCAGACTCTTGATCGTATTTCTCGATATTTCAAAGCGAAATTTTCCGCTTTAATTCGATAGATAACTCGATAGTCTTGGTCGCAGTTCTCACAGGATTTGGGCAATGCAGCTACGTAACTCTTCTTCCCGCTACGGTTGGGTCAGCGTCTTCATGCACTGGGGCGTGGCGCTGGCGGTCTTCGGTTTGTTCGCGCTGGGCTTGTGGATGGTCGGTCTCGACTACTACAGCACCTGGCGCAAAGACGCGCCGGAATTGCACAAGAGCATTGGCCTGGTGTTGTTGGCTGTCATGGTCCTGCGGGTGTTGTGGCGCTTTATCAGCCCGCCACCGCCGACACTGGAAACGTATAGCCGCATGACGCGTCTCGGCGCCAAGTTCGGTCATTCGTTCCTGTACTTCAGCCTGTTTGCTGTGATGATTGCCGGATACCTGATTTCCACCGCAGACGGTGTCGGGATTTCGGTGTTTGGCCTGTTTGAAATTCCTGCGCTGGTTTCCGGACTACCGGACCAGGCAGACACCGCCGGTGTGATTCATCTGTATCTGGCGTGGGCGCTGGTAATTTTTTCCGGTCTCCACGCGTTGGCAGCATTGAAGCACCACTTTATCGATCGTGATGCGACCCTCAATCGAATGCTGGGCCGCAAAGCCTGAAGTTCAACCTCGACTCCAAAGGAATAGAAAGCATGTTGAAAAAAACACTCGCTGCTCTGGCAATCGGTTCGGCTCTGCTGTCCGCTAACGTGATGGCGGCTGACTACGTCGTCGACAAAGAAGGCCAGCACGCCTTCGTTGACTTCAAGATCAGCCACTTGGGATACAGCTACATCACCGGTACCTTCAAGGACATCGACGGCAAGTTCAGCTTCGATGCGGCCAAGCCGGAAGCGAGCAAGATCGAGTTCAACGTCAACACCGCCAGTGTGTTCACCAACCATGCCGAGCGCGACAAGCACATCGCCAGCAAAGACTTCCTGGACGGGTCTAAAGCCAAGTTCGTCTCCACCAGCGTTAAATCCACCGGCAAAAACGCCGCTGGCAAAGACACTGCCGACGTGACCGGTGACCTGACCATCCTTGGCGTGACCAAGCCAGTCGTGGTCAAGGCTACCTTCCTGGGCGAAGGCAAGGATCCATGGGGCGGCTACCGTGCCGGCTTCGAAGGCACCACCAGCATCAAGCGTTCCGACTTCGGCAAGCAGAAAGACCTGGGCCCAGCGTCCGATGCCGTCGAGTTGTACGTTTCGTTTGAAGGTGTGAAGGCGAAGTAATTTTCGCCCCTGACACGAAAACGCCCCCGATCTCGCGATCGGGGGCGTTTTTTATGGCCGAACATAATCTGCGTCGCACCCAAAATCCTGTAGGAGCGAGGCTTGCCCGCGAAAGCGCCAGCGGCCTCTCCACAGAAATCCGGTTGACCCCTTCGCGGGCAAGCCTCGCTCCTACAGGGGGTTGCGTCAGGCCAAAAAAATGCCCCGGGTCGTGAGAGCCGGGGCATTTTTTATGGCAGTGCTAAATCAGCGATTGCGGGTCAGCAACGCTGGCTTCTCACCGCGTGGACGGCCTGGCAGTTGATCAAGTTGCTCTGGAGTCGGGAAACGATCGGTTTTCGACTCCTTGTGAATGATCTTCGGTGCCGGGCCGCGCGGGTTTTGCACGGCCGGTTCCGAACGCGGCTGGTCGTCGGTGCGAGCCGGACGACGGTTGCGCGACTCTTCACGACGGGCCTGGCCGTCACGTGGAGCGCCGTTACGTGGGCCACTGCGCTTGGCCGGCGGCGTGCCGGTGGTGGCGCCGTCGCTGCTGCGCGGACCGCTTTGGCGACCCTGAGGCTTGCCGCCGGTGCGTGGAGCACCTGCGCCGGCTGCCGCGCCTGGTGCCGGAGCACCCGGACGGCGGCCACGGCCCTGAGCCGGTTTGGCTTGAGGCACGTAGTCAACGCGGTTACCGAAGTTATCCACATCGTCGTCCAGGAACTCATCCGGAGCACGATCAACGGCAGCACGAGGAGCCGGACGCTGTTGCTCGCGAGCCGGGGTGCCTTCGCGTGGCTTGTGTTCACGGGCCGGGCGATCGCCACGGCCAGTGGCGGGCGCTTTTTCTTTGCCGCCCTTGTCCTTGCCCTTGTCTTTACGACCGCCGCCACCGCCGGTGCCGTTCGGGCCGTCGCCGCGCGGGCCACGTGGGTTACGTGGGTTACGCACATCCGGACGCTCGCGAACTTCCGGTTTCTCGGCTTCTACAGCGCTGGAGTCGAAGCCCATCAGGTTGCCATCGGCAATCTTCTGCTTGGTCATGCGCTCGATGCTTTTCAGCAGCTTTTCTTCGTCCGGGGCGACCAGCGAGATCGCCTCGCCCGAACGACCGGCGCGGCCGGTACGGCCGATACGGTGAACGTAATCTTCGTCGACGTTCGGCAGCTCGAAGTTGACCACGTGTGGCAACTGGTCGATGTCGAGGCCGCGAGCGGCGATGTCGGTGGCGACCAGAATGCGCACTTCACCGGCCTTGAAGTCGGCCAGGGCTTTGGTGCGGGCGTTCTGGCTCTTGTTGCCGTGGATCGCGACGGCGCTGAGGCCGTGTTTGTCCAGGTACTCGGCCAGACGGTTGGCGCCGTGCTTGGTGCGGGTGAACACCAGGACCTGTTCCCAGGCGCCAGCGGTGATCAGGTGCGCCAACAGCGAACGCTTGTGGTTGGCTGGCAGGCGGAAGACGCGTTGCTCGATACGCTCGACCGTGGTGTTCGGCGGCGTGACTTCGATGCGTTCCGGGTTGTGCAGCAGCTTGCCGGCAAGGTCGGTGATGTCTTTGGAGAAGGTCGCCGAGAACAGCAGGTTCTGACGTTTGCTCGGCAGGCGAGCCAGGACCTTCTTCACGTCATGGACAAAGCCCATGTCGAGCATGCGGTCGGCTTCGTCCAGCACGAGGATTTCCACGTGGGACAAATCGACGCTGCCTTGGCCGGCGAGGTCGAGCAGGCGGCCAGGGCAGGCCACCAGCACGTCGACACCACGGTACATGGCCTGAACCTGCGGGTTCATGCCGACGCCGCCGAAGATGCAGGCGCTGACGAACTTCAGGTCACGGGCATACACCTTGAAGCTCTCGTGTACTTGAGCCGCGAGTTCGCGGGTAGGGGTCAGGACCAGTACGCGCGGTTGGCGCGGGCCGTGACGCTGGGATTTGTCCGGGTGACCGTTGGGGAACAACCGCTCCAGAATCGGAAGGGCGAAGCCGCCGGTTTTACCAGTACCTGTCTGAGCCGCGACCATCAGGTCGCGACCTTGCAACACGGCGGGGATAGCCCGCTGTTGCACCGGAGTAGGCTCGGTATAGCCCGCTGCCTCGATGGCGCGGACTAAAGCCTCGGAGAGACCGAGGGAAGCAAAGGACATGAGTAATCCTGTTTTAGTTAGGGCTTGGCCCAATGGGAGTCTTGCCTGGCGCGAATGGCGTTTAAGAGGAACGCAATCCCGTCCGGTCCTGCTGGGTCTTGAAAGCTCGTCTGGAGCGCTCGCGCGGGCTGAAAAGCTGCGCTGTAGCGGATCGAGATGCCTTGAACAAGTCCGAGCGTCCGGGCGTGAGCCTGGCGGGAAGGCCGGAGTATAACAGAGCAATCACTGCGCGCCGCTTTCCTGCTGCTCAACGGTTTTTTCGGTGGTGGTGGCGGCGGCTTGCACCCCCGGGCCTGCGCCATAACGGGCGCTGAGCTCAGCGTAGGCGGGCTCGCGCTTGAAGCGCTTGAGTTCGGCACCGAAACGCTGCACCAGCAAATCCATGCCGGCGTTACGGCGTACCGCCAAAAACTGGCTCTGGCGGCTGATGACGGTGGGGTTTTCGGTGATCTTGTCGCGGATGCCCAATTCGTCGAGCAAGTGCTGCCCGACCCGGCGATCAGTGATCAGCAGGTCGATACGCCCGCGCACCAGTTTGCCGAAGTTGGCTTCATGGGTTGGCGCCGGCTCCCGGGTGAACAAAGTCGACTCGCTGAAATCCTTGTTATAGAGGTAGCCCGGCGAGGTGCCGACGGTCAGGCCTTTCAGGTCGTCGAGGGTGCGGAACGGATGGGGCCGCTCATTAGCGTAGAACATCACGAACTCGACTTCCGACAGCGGTTCGCTGGGGTAGAGCAAGGTAGCGTCGCGTTCATCGCTGTGAAAAATGTCCAGCGCTCCATCCGCCTGGCCTGTTTCAAGCATCGACAGGCAGCGTTTCCATGGCAGGAACTGCCAGTCCACTTCGATCCCCAGGCGTTTGAACACGATCGCCGTGGTTTCGTAATCCAGGCCCAGGGATTTGCCGTTTTCCTCATAGACATAAGGCGCCCACGGCTCGGTGACAATGCGCAACTTCTCGCCCCGGGCGGCAAAGCTCAGGCAAGAGAATAGAAACACGGTGAGTAACTGTGCGATCAGAGGCATGGCTTGAGATTACGACGAGAAGTCATAAAGAGCCAGAAATCGGATCCAGAAGCTCTGGCCCGAGGCGCAATCCATAAAAAAGGCCCTGGATTGCGCCAGAGCCTTCATTGGAGTGCTGCACTGTTTCAGCGCGGCAGCTTCAGGTTGTTCCACACCGCCAGGCTCGCTTCAGCCTGGTTCAGTGTGTAGAAGTGCAGCCCCGGTGCGCCACCTTGCAGCAGGCGTTCGCACATTTCGGTGATGACTTGCTCACCAAAGCCTTGAATGCTCTGGGTGTCGTCGCCGTAGGCTTCCAGTTGTTTGCGGATCCAGCGCGGGATTTCCGCACCGCAAGCGTCGGAGAAACGCGCGAGCTTGCTGTAGTTGGTGATCGGCATGATCCCCGGCACGATCGGGATGTTCACGCCCATCGCCCGTACACGCTCGACGAAGTAGAAGTAGCTGTCGGCGTTGAAGAAGTACTGGGTGATCGCACTGTCGGCGCCAGCGTTAGCCTTGCGCACGAAGTTGTTCAGATCGTCTTCGAAATTGCGCGCTTGCGGATGCATCTCCGGGTAGGCGGCGACTTCGATGTGGAAGTGATCGCCGGTTTCTTCACGAATGAACTCAACCAGGTCGTTGGCGTGGCGCATTTCGCCGCTGGCCATGCCCATGCCGGATGGCAGGTCACCGCGCAGGGCAACGATACGCTTGATGCCGGCTGCCTTGTATTGAGCCAGCAGGCCGCGCAGGTCGTCCTTGCTGTCGCCAACGCAAGACAGATGCGGCGCAGCCGGGACTTTGACTTCGCTTTCGAGCTGCAACACGGTGTTGAGCGTGCGATCACGGGTCGAACCGCCAGCGCCATAAGTGCAGGAGAAGAAATCGGGGTTGTACGTGGCGAGCTGACGGGCAGTGGCGAGTAGCTTTTCATGCCCAGCGTCGGTCTTCGTAGGGAAGAACTCGAAGCTGTAGCGACGGTCTTGGGACATGGAGGGAACCTCCAGCTACAAGCTGCAAGCTGCGAGCTGCAAGAGAAGCGGAGGTGCGCTGATCTCTTGTGCCTGGAGCCTGCTGCCTGAAACTGTTTTGGAATAGGGGCAGAGCTCTCGAGCTTCGCGCGGCAAGTTCGGCTTTTGACCTTGCTTGCCGCTTGAAGCTTAAAGCTCGCAGCTGCTTTGTCTTAGTAGCGGTAAGCGTGCGGCTTGAACGGACCTTCGACGGTCACGCCGATGTAGTCGGCCTGGGTCTTGGTCAGTTGAGTCACAACGCCGCCGAAACCGCGGACCATTTCCAGGGCCACTTCTTCGTCGAGTTTCTTCGGCAGTACTTCAACGGTCAGGCGCTCGGCTTTCTGGGCTGGCGACAGGTCGGCGTACTTCTGGCCGAACAGGAAGATCTGCGCCAGAACCTGGTTGGCGAACGAACCGTCCATGATGCGGCTTGGGTGACCGGTAGCGTTACCCAGGTTAACCAGACGGCCTTCGGCCAGCAGGATCAGGTAGTCGTCGTTCTGGGCATCGAATGCGCCAGGGCCGGTACGGTGAATTTTGTGAACCTGCGGCTTCACTTCCTCCCATGCCCAGTTCTTGCGCATGAAAGCGGTGTCGATTTCGTTGTCGAAGTGGCCGATGTTGCAGACAACAGCGCGCTTCTTCAGGGCTTTGAGCATGTTTGCATCGCAAACATTGACGTTGCCGGTGGTGGTCACGATCAGGTCGATCTTGCCCAGCAGGGCTTTGTCGATGCTGGCTTCAGTACCGTTGTTGATACCGTCGATGAACGGCGAAACCAGCTCGTAGCCGTCCATGCAGGCTTGCATGGCGCAGATCGGGTCGACTTCGGAGACCTTGACGATCATGCCTTCCTGACGCAGGGACTGAGCCGAGCCCTTGCCCACGTCACCGTAACCGATGACCAGCGCTTGCTTGCCGGACAGCAGGTGGTCAGTACCACGCTTGATCGCATCGTTCAGGCTGTGACGGCAGCCGTACTTGTTGTCGTTCTTGCTCTTGGTCACCGAGTCGTTGACGTTGATGGCCGGGATTTTCAGCTCGCCCTTGGCCAGCATGTCCAGCAGGCGGTGAACGCCAGTGGTGGTTTCTTCGGTGACGCCGTGGACGCGGTCCAGGATCGCCGGGTATTTCTTGTGCAGCAGCTCGGTCAGGTCGCCGCCGTCGTCGAGGATCATGTTGGCATCCCAAGGCGCGCCATCTTTGAGGATGGTTTGCTCCAGGCACCACTCGTACTCTTCTTCGGTTTCGCCTTTCCAGGCATAAACCGCGATACCGGCAGCTGCGATAGCGGCAGCGGCCTGGTCTTGAGTCGAGAAAATGTTGCAGGACGACCAACGCACTTCGGCACCCAGGGCAACCAGGGTTTCGATCAGCACGGCAGTCTGAATGGTCATGTGGATGCAGCCAAGGATCTTGGCGCCTTTGAGTGGCTGCTCACCGGCGTACTTGCGGCGCAGACCCATCAGGGCTGGCATTTCGGATTCGGCGATGATGGTTTCGCGACGGCCCCAGGCAGCCAGGGACATGTCGGCCACTTTGTAATCGTTAAAATCTGCAGGCGTGATAACAGCGCTCATGATGAGCCTCCATTCGTAATGTATGCGAATGGGCGCCGTTGTGCGTTTAGTGTCCGGCCGATCATGGCCAGTCAACGCCCCATCCGAGCCTGACAGGTCGAACCTGCTGCAGCGCCCCTCGGACAGGTGGCGGGAAAACGGTAGTAGCCGTTTTAAATCGGTGGCGATTATAGCTTCCTTTGTCCGGCTAGTGGCAAGTGACAAGCTACAAGCGGCAAGTAACAGCGAATCTGCATTTACTTGCAGCTTGGCGCTTAAAACTTGAAGCTGGGGGCAGAACTCTATCGCTCAAACGCCTCAAACCTGGAGCCCCCTATGAATTTCCACACCCGCAAATGGGTAAAACCCGAAGACCTCAACCCCAACGGCACACTGTTCGGCGGTAGCCTGTTGCGCTGGCTCGACGAAGAAGCGGCGATCTACGCCATCGTCCAGCTGGGCAATCAGCGAGTGGTCACCAAGTACATTTCCGAGATCAACTTCGTCAGCGCCTCGCGCCAGGGCGACATCATCGAACTGGGCATCACTGCCACCGAGTTCGGTCGTACCTCGATAACCCTGAAATGCGAAGTACGCAACAAGATCACCCGCAAAAGCATCCTGACGGTGGATAAGATTGTCTTCGTCAACCTGGGTGAAGACGGCTTGCCCGCGCCGCACGGCCAGACCGAGATCAAGTACGTCAAAGACCAGTTCAAGGACGACGTCGCCAGCGAGTAATGCGAGCCCCCGTAGGAGCGAAGCTTGCTCGCGAAGGCGTCATTTGTGTCACCAGCAATACCGAGGTGAACCCTTCGCTGGAAAGCCTCGCGCCTACAGAGCCAGTTTCGTTGGACGGTCAGTGAACAGCTCCGGGCCGCGCGTGTCGTACCTACATGACACATCACCTGTTCCGGAGCGCTATGGACATCAAGCAAGACGGCAAGACCCCCAACCTGTCGCCGGAAGAACAGCACGACGTCGACAAAAACCAGCCACCGCGGGCCGCGGTGCTGCATGAAATCATCCGCACCCAGGGCGATCAGGAGCTCGAACGCAGCGTCGCCGCCTTGTGGTGGTCGGCACTCGCCGCCGGCCTGACCATGGGCCTGTCGCTGATGGCCATGGGACTGCTCAATTCTCGACTGCCAGACGGTGAAGGCTTCAAGGTGATCGCCAGTTTCGGCTATTGCGCTGGCTTTCTTGCGGTAATCCTCGCCCGTCAGCAGTTGTTCACCGAGAACACCCTGACGGCCGTGCTGCCGATCATGACCAAACCCACACTGAACAATTTCGGGCGATTGCTACGCCTGTGGTCGGTGGTGCTGGTCGGCAACCTCTGCGGCACGCTGCTCGTGGCCTACGTGATGCTCCATCTGCCGATTTTCGACAGCAAGACCGACCTGGCCTTCCTCGATATCGGGCGCAAGATCATGGAAAACGACGCCAGCCAGATGTTCGCCAAAGGCATTGTGTCGGGCTGGATGATTGCCACCATGGTCTGGATGATCCCGTCCATGGAGAGCGCCAAGATGTGGATCATCATCCTCATCACTTACCTGATGGCGCTGGGGGATTTCACCCACATCGTGGTCGGTTCGGCCGAGGTCTCGTACCTGGTGTTTGCCGGCGAATTGCCGTGGAAGGATTTCTGGCTGGTGTTCGCCGGGCCGACGCTGGCGGGGAACATCATCGGCGGCAGCTTCATCTTCGCGCTGATCAGCCACGCGCAGATCCGCAGCGAGAGCGGTCCGCCGAAGAAGACGGCGGATCAGGCGTCAGAGCCTGATCCGCAGAAGAGCAAAAAGTAATCAGTGATGCTCGGCCTGTGCCGCTGGCGCAGGCTCATCCCGGGTCACGTGCTTGACCAGTTTGCCGATGCTCAAACCCTGCAGCAGGATCGACGACAGCACCACGATGTAGGTGATGCTCAGCAGCAAGTCGCGCTCCGGGCCCAGCGGCAGGGCCAGGGCCAGGGCCACCGAAACACCGCCGCGCAAACCACCCCAGGTCAGAATCCGGATTGTCCCGCGCGGCACGGTGCGCCAGCGCCGCAGCAGCACGATGGCCGGCGCGACCGTCAGCAGGCGCGAGAGCAGAATCGCCAGTGCCAGCAAACTCGCCGCCAGCACGTGCAGCCAATTGAACGGTAGCAGCAACAGCTCCATGCCGATCAGAGCGAACAGCAGGGCGTTGAGCATGTCATCGAGCAATTCCCAGAAGCCGTCCAGGTACTTGCGCGTCATGTCGTTCATCGCCAGGTTGCGGCCCAGGTTACCGATGATCAGACCCGCGACGACCATCGCGATGGGGGCGGACACATGCAGCTCCGACGCCATGGCCGAGCCGCCGATCACCAGCGCCAGGGTCAGCATGACCTCGATCTGATGCTGCTCGATGCTCTTGATCATCAGGTACACCAGATAACCGATCAGCCCACCGAACAGCACACCGCCAATCGCTTCATGGGCGAACAGCATCGCTGTGGCGCCAGCGGTCGGGGTTTCACCGAGTTGTGCGATGCCCAGCAACACGGTGAACACCACCACGGCCGTGCCGTCGTTGAACAACGACTCGCCGACGATGGTGGTTTTCAGAGGCTTGGACGCATTGGCAGTCCGTAGCACGCCGAGGACCGCGATCGGGTCGGTGGGGGAAATCAGCGCGCCGAACAGCAGGCAATAAAGGAAGCTCACGTGCCAGCCGAACAGGGCAAAAATGTAATAGGCGAGGCTGCCGATCACCGCCGTGGCGATCAATACGCCGAAGGTCGCCAGCAGCCCGATAGGCCAGCGGTAGCTGCGCAGGTCATTGAGGTTGACGTGCAGGGCGCCGGCGAACAGCAGGAAGGAAAGCATCCAGTTCATCAGCAGATCGCCAAAATCGATCTGGCTGATCAGCTGCTGAATGCGCTCTTCGAGGCCGGGGTAGCCGAGCAAGCTCAGGCCTTGCAGCAGCAGGGAAAACATCAGCGCGGTGACCATGACCCCGATGGTCGGAGGCAGGCCGATGAAGCGGAAATTCACGTAGGTGAGGAGTGTGGTCAGGCAGATAAAGGCAGCGACAAGTTCGAGCATCCGGGGTCCTTGGATGGGGGTGGGGTTTAAGACAGTTGCACCGAGTCAGTTTCTTCGCGAGCACGCTCGCTCCCACATGGAATTCGGTGTACACAGAATCTGTGTGCACTGGAGATCCACTGTGGGAGCGAGCCTGCTCGCGATAGCGGTGTCAGCAGCGACGCAATGATTCAGCCGGACACATTGACCGCAGTCGCACCGCGGCGTTGCAGATAGATGTAGAACAGGGCGGTCAGCACCGTCAGGCCACTGACCAGCGCACCGGTCCACGGCAGATCCGCCAGATCCGCACCGCTGGCAACCACCAGCCCGCCGATCCACGCACCTGCTGCGTTGCCAAGATTGAAGGCGCTCTGGTTCAGCGTCGAGCCAAGATTCGGCGCTTCATGCGCCTGATCGATGATCAGCAGTTGCAGAATCGGGCACAGGGCAAACGCGAAAATCCCCCACAGCACCAGTGTGATCGCCGCCGGAATCACCGAGTGACTGGTCTGGCTAAAGGCAGCCAATACCACCGCCACGGCCAGCGCCATGCCCACCAATGAAGGCAGCAATCGGCTGTCCGCCAGGCGACCACCCAGCATGCTGCCCGCCGTCAGGCCGACGCCAAACAACAACAGCATGATTGTCACGCCATGGGGGCTGACCCCGGTGATGTCCTGCAGAATCGGCGCGATGTAGGTGAACACGCTGAACAGACTGGTCGACGCCAGCACGCTCATGCCCAATGCCAACAACACATTGACCTTGCCCAGCACTTTGAACTCGCTGGCGAGGTTGGCCTTGTCCATCGCGATGTCCTTCGGCAGCCAGAGCCACTGCGCGAGCGCTGCAATCACCCCGATCACCGAGACCGCCCAGAACGTCGAACGCCAACCGGCGTATTGCCCGAGCGCGGTGCCCAACGGCACGCCGAGCACGTTGGCCAGCGTCAGGCCGGTGAACATCATGGCAATGGCCTGCGCCCTTTTGTTCGGTGCAACCAGGCCCGCCGCGACTACCGAGCCAATGCCGAAGAACGCACCGTGGCACAGCGCGGTGACCACTCGCGCGGCCATCAACGTGGCATAGTTCGGTGCCAATGCGCACAGCACGTTGCCGAGGATGAACATCAGCGTCATGCCCAGCAGCGTGGCTTTGCGCGGCATGTTGGCGGTGCCGATCGCAAGAATCGGCGCGCCGAACACCACGCCCAGGGCGTAGCCGGTGATCAGCAGGCCGGCGTGGGGAATGCTCACGGCGAGGTCGCGGGCGACGTCGGGCAGCAAGCCCATGATGACGAATTCAGTGGTGCCGATGCCGAACGCGGCAACAGCGAGGGCGAGCAAGGCGAGTGGCATGCGCAAGGTCTCTGTCGGTAGTCTTGACGCTTTGATCAGGCATACGCATGCCGATGACCGTTCTCGATGAGCGCGGGCAGGGGCAGAAATTATTGGAATTAGTCTGTGCGCAACTGAGTGCGGCGTGGTCGCTTGCAGTATAAACAGCTGCTGACATATGGCGAATCAATTATCCACGCGCGTCCTGTAGGAGCCAGGCTTGCCGGCGAAGGCGTCCTTGAGATTGCCTTCGCCGGCAAGCCTGGCTCCTACAGGGGGGCGCGGCGGTCAATAAAAGGAGCGTGCCGTGCTTGCGACGGCTTTGGTGTTGGTGGCGGCGCTGTTGCACGCGGCGTGGAATACCCTGATCAAATTCAGTGCCGAACGGCTGCTGGTGGTGGCCTGCATGGATAGCGTCGCGATGCTGTTTGTCGCTCTGATGCTGCCGTTCGTGGCGCTGCCACCGATTGAAATCTGGCCATGGATTCTGGCGTCGGCGGCGTTCGAACTGCTCTATCGCTATCTGCTGATCCAGGCGTATCGGGTCGGCGACCTCGGGTTGGTCTATCCGTTGATGCGTGGGCTGTCGCCGCTGGTGGTGCTGGCACTGACGCTGATCTTCGCTGGCGAAGTCCTGACAAATCAGCAGATTTTCGGAATCCTGTTGATTCCGTTTGGCATGCTGTGCCTGCTCTGGCAGGGCGGTGGTGGTGCGCGTCTGCCGTGGTCGATGTTGCCGGTGGTGGCACTGATCGGCCTGTGCATCGGCTGCTACACCTTCATCGATGGCCAGGCGTTACGGCGCTGGTCGCACCCTCTGGACTATCTGGTCTGGGTCACGTTGCTCAGCGCTTGGCCGTTCCCGTTGCTGGCGCTGGTAAGCAAGCGCACGGCGTTCATGCTGTTTTGGCGTGAACAGTGGCGACTGGGGCTGGCGGTCGGGTTCTGCGTGTTGTTCAGCTACGCTTTGGTGCTGTGGGCAATGCAGCTGGGGTCGATTGCCGAAGCGGCGGCGTTGCGCGAGATCAGCGTGATTCTGGTGGTGCTGTTCGGCATGCGTTACCTGAAAGAACCTTTCGGCAGGCCAAGGCTCTTAGCCTGTGGGCTCGTACTGATCGGTATTTTGGTCATGAAGTTCTAACGGGCACTCAACATTCCAAAACTGAAGAAAGGACTGCTTTATGACGGTTGCTCTGTGGTGCGTTTTGATCGCGATTTTCCTGCCCTATCTCTGCACGGTCATCGCCAAGGTCAGTGGCAGGTTCAGGCTGCAAGACAACCATGACCCCCGGGACTTTCTCGAGTCGCTCAATGGTCTGGGCAGGCGCGCGCATGCGGCGCAACTGAACAGCTTTGAAGTGACCCCGGCGTTTGCGATCGCGGTGATTGTTGCGCATCTGGTGGGCACGGCGCAGTTGGTGACGGTTAACGTGCTGGCGGTGCTGTTTATCACCAGTCGGCTGCTGTACATCATTTGCTACCTGGCGGACTGGGCGATATTGCGGTCGCTGGTGTGGTTTGTGGGGATGGGGTTGATTGCCAGTTTCTTTGTGGTGTCGGTCTGAAAGTATTGCGGTGATTTGTCTGGCCTCATCGCGAGCAGGCTCGCTTCCACAGTTGATCTTCAGTGAACACAAACGCTGTGTACAACCGAGATCCACCGTGGGAACGAGCCTGCTCGCGATGACTATCTAACTGCAAATACAAGGCTTACGGGTTGGCCTTCGCCGCATCGGCAACCTGCGGCACTTGCGGCAACGCCGCGCCTTTAGGCCAGAGCATCCAGATCTGCCCTTGCTGTTTCATGTCCCCGGCCAATTGCCCGGCCGCCTCGCCAGTGCCCCAGAACAGATCCGCACGCACTTCGCCGGCAATCGCGCCGCCAGTGTCTTGCGCCGCCACGGGCCGTACCAGTGCCGTACCGTCCGGTTTTGTCGTGGATAACCATAACAGGCTGCCCAGCGGAATGACTTTGCGGTCCACTGCCGCGCTGTAACCGGCCGTCAGCGGAACGTTCAGCGAGCCGCGTGGCCCTTCGTTGCTGTCCGGGTTGCGAGTGAAGAACACGTAACTGGGGTTGCTGCCCAGCAGTTCCGGAATGCGCGACGGATTGGCTTTTGCCCACGTGCTGATGGCGCCCATGGTCACGTCTTCTTTCTTCAGCTCGCCTTGCTCCACCAGCCAGCGCCCGATGGGGCGATAGGGATGGCCGTTCTGGTCAGCATAGGCAATGCGCAGTTGGCGGCCGTCGTCGAGCTGGATGCGACCCGAACCCTGGATTTGCAGGAATTGCAGGTTCATCGGGTCGGTCAGCCACGCAACCACTGGCGCCTTTACTCCATTGGTTTCAATCGTTGCCGCATCGTCGTAAGGCTTGAGCACGCGACCTTCGAGGCGTCCGCGCAGGCGTTTGCCTTTGAGTTCCGGGTAGATGCTGTCCAGCGAGACAATGATCATGTCCTCGGGCACGCCGTACACCGGAATGTTCGCCACTTCGGTCTGGGTCAGGCTGCCCGGGTAGACCGGCTCGTAATAGCCGGTGATCAAACCGTTGGGATTGTCATTGGCGGCGCGCAGGCCGTAGACGTCGAGGTTCTGCTTGAGGAAGCCGCGAATGTCGCTGGCGGTCTGCGGCACATTGGCGGAAGCCGCGCAGGTCGATCCCCAGACCGGGTCGGCCTTGAGTCGGGTGCAGGCGCTGCGCCACGAGCCGAAGCCGGCGACCAGGTCGGTGTCGGACACCGCCGGCAATGCTTCCCAGCTGGTACTGGAGTAGGTCGCCAGGGCGTGGGTTTTAGGGGTGTCTTTATCGCCGCCGGTGCAGCCGGCGAGCACGGCCACCATTGGAAGAGTCCACACGAGGTGGTGACGCCATGCCTTGAAACGGCTGTTCATGGAGTAATTCCTTTGTCGGTTGCCTGAGTGCTCCATGCGCTCAAACAACCCGTATTGATAATAGGGCTATTGGTCTTTGCCGATGACACGAGGATACTGGCCGCCGTTTCCCGTGACCTGAAGCCACCATGACTCTTAAAAGACTTTCTGTTGTATTGCTGGCCTGCCTGACCTTGTCTGCCTGCGGTGGCGTTGATCCGAATTCGCCGCTGGGACAACGCAAGGCGATCTTCAAACAGATGCTCAAGACCGGTGAAGACCTGGGCGGTATGTTGCGTGGTCGTATCCCGTTCGACGGTCCGAAATTTGCCGAAGGCGCCGTGAAACTCGACACCTTGTCCCGTGAGCCTTGGAAACATTTCCCGCAAGTGCGTGAAGAAGATCACAGCAGCGCCAAGGACAATGTGTGGCAGCAGCAGGCACGCTTCCAGGACATGGCCCGCACCCTTGAAGCCGCCACCGGTGAATTGGTGATTGCCAGCAAGGTTCAGCCTTACAAGGCCAGTAACCTGGGCCCGGCGGTGCAGAAAGTCGAAGATGCCTGTAGTGCCTGCCATAAAGAGTTTCGGGATCATTGATTGGCAATGCATTCCTGTGGCGAGGGGGCGTTCCGACAAGCCCCTCGTCACAAAAGCTCCCTCGCTCAATTCGGGGGTTACTTGTCCAACTCGTCGAGCGCGTTCTGCAATTCCTTTCGGGACTCGGCAAGTTTGTCTTTGCGCTTGTTGATCTTGTCCGGATCGCCTTTCTTCATGGCCTTGTCCAGATCGGCCTGGCGCTGGCTGACTTCATGCTTGGCATCGAGCACCTTGTTTTCCCGTTCTTTCTTCAGCGAGGCGTCGGTGCAATGGGTGGTGACTTCGCTCAGGGCCGTTTCGAGGCCAGCCTGCTGTTCAGCATTGCCGTGGGATTTGGCCAGTTCGATCTGATTGATGATCCCCTGTTTCTTGGCGGCGCAGCCGGTCAGCCCCGGGGCTTCTTCGGCGGCCATCAGGGGAGCGGCCATCACGCTGCAAAGGGTCAGCAAGGCGAGTGGTGAAAGAAATTTCATAAAAGCTCCAAGTGCGAAGACAATCGGGTCGATGTGGCGATGGGCGTTTGAGCCCGTCGGCCCCTTTGGGTTCCCGGGCTGCCGGGGGCTCGGTGTTTAAAAGCCGTCAATCCCGGCCATACGTAATGTTTGACTCAGTGCCAGGACGTGCGGGTCGCGGAAAAAGGCGCTCAATTGCGCTGCGCGTCCCGGGCCGATACCTGCTTCTGCCTGCCATTGTTCGGTGTTTCTATTCGCCAGTTCCTGCCATGAATCGGCAAGCCGTGCCTGGCCGGTCGGCGGCAACCCCAAGGCTTTGAGCCAGCGAGCGAAAGGGCGTTGCCGGGCACTGTTGAAGCTGTTTAGAAGACGAGCCGCGCTGCGTTCGCCGAAGCCATCAATGTTAGCAAGCTCTTGAGCATCGAGGGTCAACCAATCCAACAGGCTGTCGAGGCGGCCTGTTTCGAAAAGTTTCTCCCAGGTGCCAGGGCCGAGATGGGGCAAAGCCAGTCCTTGCTTGCCGCTGAGCCAGGTCAGTCGCGCGAGGAATTGGCTCTCGCAGCCTGATGTCGGTTGCCAGCAACTCAAATGGTGAAAGTCTGCTGCCGATGGCACGTTTAATTCAGTGCGTTCGGTACTGCGCAGCACGACGCCATCGAGCCTTGGAATGGTCAGTCCCGCCAGGCTGATGGACACCTGATCCCCAGGGCGGACATCCAGCTCTTCCCAGCGTCGCAGGGAGCTGACGCTTACCCGTTTGATCTGTCGGTCATCCAGCTTCACCGGCGTCAGGTCCAGCACCGGAGTAATCCGCCCTGTGCGACCAATCTTGAAGTGGACCTTGCGCACTTCGGCCAGTGCCTGGGCGAACGGATACTTCCAGGCAACGCTCCAGAAGGAGGGGCGCGCCTGCCAGCGTTCTGCCGGTGGTCGCTGGCTCTGGCGCAAAACGACGCCGTCACTGGCGAAGGGCAGTGGCGTGCGATACCAGTGATCGCGCCATCGTTCAGCGTCGGCGAACACCTTGATCGGCTGACTGTAGGGCGCCGTGCCCGGAAAACCCATTTCATCGAGAGCCGCCACGCGCGCCGGCAGGCTTGCCGGACCTTGCGGCCAATCCCAGACAAACAACCCGATACCACCTGCCTGCTCGGCGGTCAGCTCTTTGCGGGCCATCAACCCGGCCACCGTGGAGCGGGCGTTGAGGCTGCCTGCCTTGGCTTGCACATGGTCGGTCAGGCGCCAGTAGAGTTCGCCTTGCACCAGCACATCCAATGGTTGCGGCAGATGCCGGGGAATGGCCGCAATCTGTCGGGCCGAGGCGGTCCAGTCCTGGCCATTGACGCCGTTACCGCGGCTGATCGCCTGATGCAGCGAGCCGTTGCGATAGATCAGCGTCACGGCCACGCCGTCGACCTTGGGTTGTATCCAGATGTCATTGCGCTCGCGTAGCCAATGCTCGACTGCTCCGCCATCACGCAGTTTTTCCAGGCCGGTGTGAGCGATGGGGTGGGCCATCTTGCCGCCCGCCGTGCGCAAGGGGTCGGGCGCCAGACTCAAATCAAAGCACTCACGCCATTCGCTCAATCGCGCGCGGGATTGATCATAGATTTCATCGGCGACCAGCGAGCGTCCGTGGCGGTGATAGTTGTCGTCCCAGAAATCGATCTGTTTTTGCAGGGCAGTGATTTCGTCCAGGGCGCGGGCGGGTGACCAGTCGGGGCAGTCGGCAGCGTTCGAGCTCAGGCAAAGCAGGGTCAGGAACAAAGCGGAAAACAGGCGCAGAAGCATCGTGAGCGTCCTTGCTCAGGGGGGATGCTTGAAGGTTAGTCAGTATTTTTTTTAGGAAGGAGTGGGTGTTTTGCCTGGTGTTTCCGGGCTGGATCTTCAGTGAGGGCAAAGCTGGCGCATGACAGGACTAATGTGGGAGCGAGCCGGCTCGCGATGGGGGCGATCCGGTGTAAAGCGAAAACCAATAAAAAGCCCCGCACGGCGAACCGTGCGGGGCTTTTGGTACCGCCAGGAAAGTCTTACAGGCCGGCTGCAGTACGCAGGTCGTCGGCGCGGTCGGTCTTTTCCCAGGTGAACGTGGTGAAGGTGTCTTCGCCCACAGTCTTGGTTGCCGGGGTGCGACCGAAGTGGCCGTACGCAGCGGTTTCCTGGTACATCGGGTGCAGCAGGTCGAGCATGGTGGTGATCGCGTATGGACGCAGGTCGAAGATTTCGCGGACCAGTTTGACGATCTTGTCGTCGCTGATCTTGCCGGTGCCGAAGGTGTTCAACGAGATCGAAGTCGGCTGGGCAACACCGATCGCGTAGGAAACCTGAATCTCGCAACGCTCGGCCAGGCCGGCAGCAACGATGTTCTTGGCCACGTAACGACCGGCGTAGGCTGCCGAACGGTCAACCTTCGATGGATCCTTGCCGGAGAACGCGCCGCCGCCGTGACGGGCCATGCCGCCGTAGCTGTCGACGATGATCTTGCGACCGGTCAGGCCGCAGTCGCCCACAGGGCCACCGATGATGAACTGGCCAGTCGGGTTGATGTGGAACTGGGTGTCTTTGGTCAGCAGTTCGGCAGGCAGCACGTGCTTGACGATCAGCTCCATCACGCCTTCGCGCAGGTCTTTGTACGACACTTCAGGGTTGTGCTGGGTCGACAGTACAACGGCGTCGATACCGACGACCTTGCCGCCTTCGTAACGGCAAGTCACTTGCGACTTGGCGTCCGGGCGCAGCCAAGGCAGCAGGCCGGATTTACGGGCTTCGGCCTGGCGCTGCACAAGCTGGTGCGAGAAAGTGATCGGTGCTGGCATCAGCACGTCGGTTTCGTTGCTGGCGTAGCCGAACATCAGGCCCTGGTCGCCAGCGCCCTGATCTTCAGGCTTGGCACGGTCGACACCCTGGTTAATGTCAGGGGACTGCTTGCCGATGATGTTCATCACGCCGCAAGTGGCACCGTCGAAGCCGACATCGGAGCTGTTGTAGCCGATGTCCAGAATGACGTTACGCACGATCTCTTCCAGGTCGACCCAGGCCGACGTGGTGACTTCACCTGCGATGATTGCCACGCCGGTTTTAACCAGGGTTTCGCACGCTACGCGGGCGAACTTGTCTTCAGCAATGATGGCGTCCAGCACCGCATCGGAAATCTGGTCGGCGATTTTGTCCGGGTGCCCTTCGGACACGGACTCGGAGGTGAAGAGGGAGTATTCGCTCATCTCGATTTTTTCCTGAATTTACCGATGGTGAGTGTCGCCAGCCGGTCGCTGAAAATGGCGGACCTGGATCTGGAAACCATTACGTAAGCCTACATAGAGGCTTTCCCCGGGAACGAGTCCCGCAGCGGTGGCCCAACGGGCCAAATCGTCCTGTTCAAACCCCAACCACAGATCACCGCAGGCCTCCCTGGCCCAACTCTGGTTGTGGCTACATAACTCTGTCACGAGCAGGCTACCGCCCGGTTGCAGCAAGTCGGCCATGTGCTTGAGCGCTTCGGCCGGCGCGGCGAAATGGTGCAGCACCATGTTCAGTACAACGCAATCGGCCTTGAGGCTCACGCCATTCAATGCATCGGCCAGTTGCAGGCTGACGTTAGCCAGCGTTTCACGTTCGCAAACCTGGCGCGCCAGTTCGAGCATCGCCGGGCTGTTGTCCAGCGCCGTGACTTCGGTGAATCGGCGCGCCAGTTCCGGCAAAAATTCACCGTCGCCGGGGCCGACTTCAATGGCCGTCGCGCCGTCTCTGAAACTCAGCTTGTCGAGCAGCGCCACCACGCTTTCGCGGTATTGCGGCAGGCCGGCGATCAAGTCTTGCTGGGCACGAAACTTCTCCGCCACCCGTGAGAAAAAGTCCTGGCTGGCCGCCGCTCGTTGTCCATGGACCTGAGCGATCCGCGACTGCACATCGGCGGGCAACGTCAGGTTGTCCACTTCTTCGAGCAAGGCGGCGTGCAGCTTGCCGCCCAGCAGGTCGGTGTGGGGCAGGGCGCGACGATAGAAAATCGCGTTGCCTTCACGGCGGGTCGCCACCAGGTCGGCCTGGGCCAGGACCTTGAGGTGGTGGCTCATGCCGGACTGACCGATACCGAAGATCTGCGCCAGTTCCAGTACGCCAAACGAATCGTTGGCCAGCGCGCGCAATACATTCAGCCGCAGAGGATCACCGCCGGCCTTGCACAGGGCCGCCAGCTCATCGCAATCGTCATGTTGAATGGAAGGCACGCGTAAATTCATAAGGCCAGCAGTCTAGTGACGCTCAGAAATCACCGCAAGGGCAATATCAAAAAGTTTTGATATTGGTCGATAAATGGCACTTCCAGACGTTAGGTTCAGTCAACAAACGAACTGCAGAAAGGTTTCATCAGTCGAAACCGCTGTTAACAATTGGAAAAACGCCTCCAGATGACTATCTGTCATTGCCCCGAGGCGGGTGGGTGAGGGAAAATGCTCGCCTTTTTTCCGTTTCGTTTTATTCACTCTCGATACAGAACCCGCAGGAGAACAGCGATGCCCAGCCGTCGTGAGCGTGCCAACGCCATTCGTGCCCTCAGCATGGATGCCGTGCAAAAAGCCAACAGCGGCCATCCCGGTGCCCCGATGGGTATGGCGGATATCGCCGAAGTACTTTGGCGTGACTACCTGAAGCACAACCCGAGCAATCCATCGTTCGCCGACCGTGACCGCTTCGTGCTGTCCAACGGTCACGGCTCGATGTTGATCTACTCGTTGCTGCACCTGACCGGCTACGACCTGTCGATCGATGACCTGAAAAATTTCCGCCAACTGCACAGCCGCACCCCGGGTCACCCGGAATTCGGCTACACCCCGGGCGTTGAAACCACCACCGGTCCTCTGGGCCAAGGCCTGGCAAACGCCGTCGGTTTCGCCCTGGCTGAAAAAGTCCTGGCGGCGCAGTTCAACCGTCCTGGCCACAATGTTGTCGATCACCACACCTACGTGTTCCTGGGTGATGGCTGCATGATGGAAGGCATTTCCCACGAAGTTGGCTCCCTGGCCGGTACATTGGGCCTGGGCAAGCTGATCGCCTTCTACGACGACAACGGCATCTCCATCGATGGCGAAGTCGAAGGCTGGTTCACCGACGACACGCCTAAGCGTTTCGAAGCCTACAACTGGCAGGTGATCCGCAACGTCGACGGTCATGATCCGGAAGAGATCAAGACCGCGATCGAAACCGCGCGTAAAAGCGATCAGCCAACCCTGATCTGCTGCAAGACCACCATCGGTTTCGGTTCGCCGAACAAGCAAGGTAAAGAAGACTGCCACGGCGCCCCATTGGGTGACGCGGAAATCGCCTTGACCCGTGCCGCGCTGAAATGGAACCACGGTCCGTTCGAAATCCCGGCTGACATCTATGCCCAGTGGGACGCCAAGGAAGCTGGCCGCGCGGCCGAAGCCGAGTGGGATCAGCGTTTCGCTGCCTACTCTGCGGCTTTCCCTGAGCTGGCCAACGAACTGGTCCGTCGCCTGGGCGGCGATCTGCCAGAAGACTTCGCGGAAAAAGCCTCGGCTTACATCGCCGAAGTTGCGGCCAAGGGCGAGACCATCGCCAGCCGTAAAGCCAGCCAGAACGCACTGAATGCCTACGGCCCGCTGTTGCCTGAACTGCTCGGCGGCTCCGCTGACCTGGCCGGTTCCAACCTGACCCTGTGGAAAGGTTGCAAAGGTGTTTCGGCTGAAGACGCCAGCGGCAATTACATGTACTACGGCGTTCGCGAATTCGGCATGAGCGCGATCATGAACGGCGTGGCCCTGCACGGCGGTCTGGTGCCTTACGGCGCCACCTTCCTGATGTTCATGGAATACGCCCGCAACGCCGTGCGCATGGCGTCGCTGATGAAGAAGCGCGTGGTGTTCGTCTACACCCACGACTCCATCGGTCTGGGCGAAGACGGCCCGACTCACCAGCCGATCGAGCAACTGACCAGCCTGCGCAGCACACCGAACCTCGACACCTGGCGTCCAGCCGATGCCGTTGAATCGGCCGTTTGCTGGAAACAGGCCATCGAACGCAAGGACGGCCCTTCGGCGCTGATCTTCTCGCGTCAGAACCTGCAGCATCAGGAACGCAGCGCGCTGCAGATCGCGGATATCGCCCGTGGCGGTTACGTGTTGAAGGACTGTGCAGGCGAGCCTGAGCTGATCCTGATCTCCACCGGTTCGGAAGTCGGTCTGGCGGTTCAGGCCTACGACAAGCTGACCGAGCAAGGTCGCAAGGTGCGTGTTGTTTCGATGCCGTGCACCAGCGTGTTCGATGCCCAGGACGCCGGCTACAAGCAAGCGGTTCTGCCGTTGCAAGTCAGCGCCCGTATCGCCATCGAAGCCGCGCACGCGGACTACTGGTACAAGTACGTGGGCCTGGAAGGCCGCGTGATCGGCATGACCACCTACGGCGAGTCGGCGCCTGCGCCTGCCTTGTTCGAAGAGTTCGGCTTTACCCTGGAAAACATCCTGGGTCAGGCTGAAGAGCTGCTGGAAGACTGATCCAGAAGTAGCGTTATCGGGGCTGAAGTCTTCGCGGGCAAGCCTCGCTCCTACAAGGGATCGCGTTGTTTTCAAGACAACCGAAGACCTGTAGGAGCGAGGCTTGCCCGCGAAGGCGGCAGTCCTGGCAACCTCATTCCCAAGCGTCATCGAGAACCCCATGCCTCAACCGCGTCCTTACAAAGTTGCACTCAACGGCTACGGCCGGATTGGTCGTTGCGTCTTGCGTGCGTTGTTTGAGCGAGGCTCGGCGGCCGGGTTTGAAATTGTTGCGATCAACGATCTGGCTGACATGGCCAGCATCGAATACCTGACACGCTTCGACTCCACTCACGGGCGCTTTCCCGGCGAAGTGCGAGTGGAGGGCGATTGTCTGCATATTAATGGTGACTGCGTGAAAGTCCTGCGCAGTGCCACCCCCGAAGGCATCGATTGGGCGTCCCTGGGCGTCGATCTGGTGCTGGAGTGCTCCGGCGCTTACCACACGCGTGCCGATGGCCAGCGTTTCCTCGACGCCGGCGCACCCCGCGTACTGTTTTCCCAGCCGATGGCCAGTGAGGCGGATGTCGACGCCACCATCGTCTACGGCGTAAACCAGGATTGCCTGACCGGCGACGAGCTGCTGGTGTCCAACGCGTCCTGCACCACCAACTGCGGCGTTCCGCTGTTGCGCCTGCTGGATCAGGCCATTGGTCTGGAATACGTGTCGATTACCACCATTCACTCGGCAATGAACGATCAGCCGGTCATCGACGCCTATCATCACGAAGACCTGCGCCGCACGCGTTCGGCGTTCCAGTCGGTGATTCCGGTGTCCACTGGTCTGGCACGTGGCATCGAACGCCTGCTGCCGGAACTTGCCGGGCGAATTCAGGCCAAAGCCGTGCGGGTGCCGACGGTTAACGTGTCTTGCCTCGACATAACGATGCAGACCGTCAGCGACACAGACGCCACCGAGGTCAACCGGATTCTGCGCGAGGCTGCCACCAGCGGCCCGCTCAAAGGCCTTCTGGCCTACACCGAGCTTCCCCATGCAAGCTGTGATTTCAACCATGACCCACATTCGGCCATCGTCGATGCCAGTCAGACCCGAGTTTCCGGCCCACGGCTGGTGAACATCCTGGCCTGGTTCGACAACGAATGGGGTTTTGCCAACCGAATGCTGGACGTTGCAGAACACTATCTGCAAACAGCTATTTCCAAAAAACAGTAACCCAGGAATTGCGACCCATGACCGTGTTGAAGATGACCGACCTCGATCTGCAAGGTAAGCGCGTACTGATCCGCGAAGACCTCAACGTCCCAGTCAAGGACGGTGTTGTCACCAGCGATGCGCGAATCCTGGCTTCGCTGCCGACCATCAAGCTGGCCCTGGAAAAAGGCGCGGCCGTGATGGTCTGCTCGCACCTTGGTCGTCCGACCGAAGGCGAATTCTCGGCCGAGAACAGCCTCAAGCCAGTCGCTGACTACCTGAGCAAGGCCCTGGGCCGCGAAGTGCCGCTGGTCGCCGATTACCTGGGCGGCGTTGACGTGAAAGCGGGCGACATCGTGCTGTTCGAAAACGTGCGCTTCAACAAAGGCGAGAAAAAGAACGCTGACGAACTGGCCCAGCAATACGCCGCCCTGTGCGATGTGTTCGTGATGGACGCCTTCGGCACCGCTCACCGCGCCGAGGGTTCGACCCATGGCGTGGCCAAGTTCGCCAAAGTCGCCGCCGCTGGCCCGCTGCTGGCTGCTGAGCTGGACGCACTGGGCAAAGCCCTTGGCGCCCCGGCCCAGCCGATGGCTGCCATCGTTGCCGGTTCCAAGGTCTCGACCAAACTCGACGTCCTGAACAGCCTGAGCCAGATCTGCAACCAGCTGATTGTCGGCGGCGGTATCGCCAACACCTTCCTGGCCGCTGCCGGTCACCCGGTCGGCAAGTCGCTGTACGAGCCGGACCTGCTGGACACCGCTCGCGCCATCGCCGCCAAGGTCAGCGTGCCGCTGCCGGTCGATGTCGTGGTGGCCAAGGAATTCGCTGAAAGCGCGACCGCCACCGTCAAGCTGATTGCTGACGTAGCCGCCGACGACATGATCCTGGATATCGGCCCGCAGACCGCGGCGAATTTCGCCGAGCTGCTGAAGTCGTCCAAGACCATCCTGTGGAACGGTCCGGTGGGCGTGTTCGAATTTGACCAGTTCGGTAACGGCACCAAAGTGCTGGCCCAGGCCATCGCGGAAAGCTCGGCGTTCTCCATCGCTGGCGGCGGCGACACCCTGGCTGCCATCGATAAATATGGCGTTGCCGACCAGATCTCCTACATTTCTACCGGCGGCGGCGCGTTCCTCGAGTTCGTGGAAGGCAAGGTCTTGCCTGCCGTTGAAGTCCTGGAAAGCCGGGCCAAGGGCTGAGGTCATTCATTTGGCCACGCAAAGGAGTGTTCTCATGGTCAAGCCATTAGCGCTGTTGATCGCCGCGGGTATGCTGGTGGCTTGCGGGAGTAACCCGAAAGCCAAGCCGGAACCTGCGCCGCAGTCAGTGGAAAAAGGCTGCTACCAGGCCGACTGGCAAGCGGAAACCAACCCGGTGATCAACAAGCGTTCCGGGCCTGATGGCCTGGAGAAATACGAGACCCAGACCCCGGCCAAGGAACATGGTTGCCCTTGACGGGTCAGACACTTTACTCAGGGCTGGCGGCGTGCGCCGTCAGTCGAGGAACATGGATGAAAGGTTTTATCGCCGTTACGGCGTTGGCATTGCTGGCCGGTTGCTCGAATTTCAACCTGTTCAAGCCTGCCGAATCGACGGACAACTGGACCACCTGGACCTGCGACAGCCAGGCCAAAGTGCTCTGGCGCTACACCGACGACAGCCGCAAGGAAGTCGACGTGCGCCTCGGCGGGGCCGATCAGGTCTACCGCTTGAAGCTTGAACCGGGCGCCGAAGGTTCGCTGTACAGCAACGACATGCTGGCGTTTCACGTAAAAGGTGAGGAAGGCCTGGTGTACTGGGTCGCCACCAATGATTTGATTGGCCGCGGTTGTAAAGCGCAGTAATTGACACACCACAGATCCAATGTGGGAGCAGATCCAAATGTGGGAGCGAGCCTGCTCGCGAAAGCGGTGGATCAGCTTGCATCAAGATTGAATGTTAAACCGCATTCGCGAGCAGGCTCGCTCCCACAGTGGATCTGTGCAGGTTCTCAAGATTTGAGCAACACCGAATTCGCAGCCCGGGCCAACCCCCGATCTGCAATAACTTGAATAGCCGCCGCCGCTCCGGCAGGCTGGCACGATTAACGACCCAAACCGGGAGAGACACACACAATGGCACTTATCAGCATGCGCCAGATGCTGGACCACGCAGCCGAGTTCGGCTACGGCGTTCCAGCCTTCAACGTCAACAACCTTGAGCAGATGCGCGCCATCATGGAAGCCGCTGACAAGACTGACTCCCCGGTGATCGTCCAGGCCTCGGCCGGTGCTCGCAAATACGCCGGCGCACCGTTCCTGCGTCACCTGATCCTGGCCGCCATCGAAGAATTCCCGCACATCCCGGTGTGCATGCACCAGGACCACGGCACCAGCCCTGACGTCTGCCAGCGCTCCATCCAGCTGGGCTTCAGCTCGGTAATGATGGACGGTTCCCTGGGCGAAGACGGCAAGACCCCGACTGACTACGACTACAACGTCCGTGTCACCCAACAAACCGTGGCCATGGCTCACGCCTGCGGCGTCTCGGTAGAAGGCGAGCTGGGCTGCCTGGGTTCGCTGGAAACCGGCATGGCCGGTGAAGAAGACGGCATCGGCGCCGAAGGCGTTCTGGATCACAGCCAGATGCTGACCGACCCGGAAGAAGCCGCTGACTTCGTCAAGCGCACCCAGGTCGACGCCCTGGCCATCGCCATCGGCACCAGCCACGGCGCGTACAAATTCACCAAGCCACCTACCGGCGACGTGCTGGCCATCGACCGCATCAAAGAAATCCACAAGCGCATCCCGAACACCCACTTGGTGATGCACGGTTCTTCTTCGGTTCCGCAAGAGTGGCTGGCGATCATCAACCAGTACGGCGGCGACATCAAAGAAACCTACGGCGTGCCGGTTGAAGAGATCGTTGAAGGCATCAAGCACGGCGTGCGTAAGGTCAATATCGATACTGACCTGCGTTTGGCTTCCACCGGTGCGATGCGTCGGTTGATGGCGACCAATCCTAGCGAGTTTGATCCGCGTAAGTTCTTTGGTGCGACGGTTACTGCGATGCGTGATGTGTGTATCGCTCGTTACGAAGCATTCGGTACTGCGGGTAATGCTTCGAAGATCAAGCCGATCTCGTTGGAAGCGATGTACCAGCGGTATTTGAAGGGTGAGTTGAACGCTAAGGTTAACTAAGTTTTTAGCGTTTGAGTCGCATAAGAAACCCGCCGAGAGGCGGGTTTTTTGCTTGTAAGGAAGTCGTAGTTGATTCGATTTTTCTGTCTCGATAATGTTTATCTTGTACGACCTTGATTTTTGGAATAGTTCCTAAGTGGTCGCGTTGTCTTGGTACTGTTGCGATAGCATGTGTTTCGCGCTTTTTGTTATTTCGAAATTGTATAAAGAACTGTAATTTGTTACAGGTGATCCGCAAGTTATTTTGACATATCGTTCATATGCCGTATCCAAGGGGCAAGCGATGTGAATGAACTCATTTCGCTAGCTCTGTTGATTTGCAATTATGGAGATTAATATAATGTTGAATGGAGCATATGAAGGCGGAGATGGTGACAGCAAAGCTATTCTGAAGATCACAGACTCAGATGCTAGTCGCGATATTATAAATGGCGGAACATATGAGTATGCGGGGAAGGTCTATGATGTAAGGGGTAATTTTTATTATATGAGTCAGCCCAATACAAAGGTTGTTATTAATCTGGTATTGGCATCTCGTGACGACTCTCCGAGTTATGAGATGAAATTAATGTCGCCTGATAAAACTTATTCACTGCTGCAAGGTACTGTTTCGTATTTTGGCGGCGGTGCCACGGTGTTTAGTGCAAGTCTTGGAAAGACAGCATAAATGAAGATCTGAAAAAAAGGGGGCGGATCTATTTGACCGTCCCATTGTTTGCTCTCTGAAAGTCGTTTTCTTTAACTTAAAGGGCGCAGATTTATTTAATAATCGTCCCCGGCGTTCTTCTGTTCGAGTCGTTTTGCAGGTCTGCCTTGCACTCGATGTGAGATTCGCAAACCGGTGATTTTTTCAATCTCATCTGTGAATCGGGGGTTGCCCGTCAGCTGTCCGCGCTGAAGGGCGCCTCTGATCAACTGCAACTCTGTGGAAGGAATCGTTTGTTCCATAAATGAGGTATAGCGGGCAAGGCGCTCGGCGTGAGTGTTGCCCAGTTCGGTAAAGCAAAGATCTTCATCAAGCCAATGATTTCCGGCTGCTTCGTTGAGGCGAAGGTGCAGATTCGACCAAGGGTAATCCTGTGCACGCTGTACCATTTGCGCTCGCGCCGGATTTAGCTCGATGTATCGAATACAAGCCAGCAAATAGGTATCGGATTGAACCACGCTGGATTTGTATCGACTCTCTCACAAGGTACCGGAGCGTCCCTCCAGCTTGTTGCGATAGCGCGTCATGCGGCCTGCCAGGCCTTTCATCAATTGCCCGAGACTCGCGGCGGAGTCTCTTGGTGCGAGGAGTAAGTGGACATGATTGGTCATTAAAAAGAAGGCATAGACTTTAACGTCATATAGCGTTTTGAGCTCTCGGAGGTCGTCGAGATAGCGTTGGAAGTCGCCCGGCTCGGCAAACACTACCTGCCTATTGTGGCCTCGTTGCACGACATGATGCGGATAATTGGGTAAAACAACTCGTCCCATTCTGGGCATATAGCCTCCTACGTCCTTGTAGTGATGGGTGAAGCATAGCAGCAGATAATCGATTAAATAAATCTGTCCCATTTGTTTGCTAATCGACCCCTGCGTTACTTTATTCGAGTTGTCGCTTGCTTTTTAGTGAACTCCGTTATCGCAAAAACGTATAAAAAACTGTCATTTATTACAGGTGATTTAATGCGGGCTGCCGCCTATTGTTTAATGCGTAACCGAGAGAAAAGGAAGGGAAGTGTTAAATAAATCTGTCCCCTTTCTTTGAGCATAAGGCTGGTCGGTTTCTTTTTACTATTATTGAAGGAGAGCAGGGTCATGGAAAATAGTAAATTTGGCGGGAGTAATACTCAACTTTCTATTCCAGCTCGATTGAGTTCGCTGAATGGCGGGGAGCGGATTGATGTGACTCTGGATGATGGCACCACAGTGTCAGGTCTTTTTGTTTCGTATGAAGATAATAAGCTGAAGTTGACGTTGGTTGGCACTGATCATGATAAAGAGATCTTAGTAAAAACTATAAAGGACCTGCGTGTTCCGCAGATAACAGCAAAAGCGAGATGAAAGTCAGGGCGCGCTGCGGGCCGGCTGTGAGTATTTCGGTCCGCCATGATTTTTATCTTGATTTAAGTAAAAACCCGCAGTGATGCGGGTTTTTATTGCCTGATTTTTACTGCTGCTTAGGTGTATCAAATCCGCGCTGTTCAATGACCCCAAAAACGTCGGCGACGTCCTGAACCATGATCCGGGCAATGTTGGTGACGGTGTTGATGTCGTTCTCGGCGTAGTCCGGCAGGCTGGTGCACGCCATCAGATTCAAATATTTGAGGACGGCGTTGAGGCGTTCGCTGACGCAGTTGTGGAGTTCGCGTAATGGGGCGTCGTTGTCGATGAGCAGGACGGGGTAGTCGGGTTCGCAGACCGAGGATACGAGGAACCCGGCAGACCCGAAGGTCTCCCACACACAGCCACCATAACAAAGGAGGGCGAGCGTTTACGTGCCCCTTTTTTCGAGGCGCTAGGTTACTCCACGTATCGTCAGGGCTGCGAAACCCTATCGCTAACAATGTCAGCGACAGGCCAACTTTAGAGGACAGCGATTCGGGTAGCCGCAACCGGGCTGTAGGACGTGTATGCGGTCATTGTGGCAAGGGCACTCGTTCCCATTCGGCGACGTGGGCGCCGTGAATCGGTGGCGTGGTGTGTCTGTGGGAATCAGGTGGCAGGATTTGGGGCTACTTCGTAGCCCAGCGGGAGCAATCTCCCTCGCCACAGTCAGAGGCGTCCTACGCGTTTTTCGGACGATGTAGCAGCTGTCGAGATTGAGAGGACTTCATCCTCGAACGCAGCCTCGCGTTGCTCGACAACTGCTACAGGGGCAGAGGTGTTCTTACTTATCGTGATCAATATCCAACTTGCTGAACGTCACTTTCCCACCTTCGCTGGTGTACCCGGTGTGGTCTTGCACATAGACCCCGGCCTTGAAATACAGCGGTTTGTCCCGCCACGTCGCGCTGATGTCGGTGTCCCACTGATACCCCGCCGCACTGATGCCCAGCGCGCCGCCCGGGCTCAGGTGGATGAGGTAGGAGAACTCCCGGTCAAGTTTCACCCCGGTGGCGATGGTGATGATCCGGCCTTCGTCGTCATCCGGGCGCATGCGCACCTTGGCGACGATGTTGCCCGATTGCGTGCTGGTCTTGTACTGATACTCGAGCTTCACCATGGGTTTCTGGCTTTCATAGGCGTGGATCTGGCCGATGACGATTTTGCCTGTGCTCGGTACCTGGTTGACTGCGAGGGTGGCGCGTAGGGAGTTGTCGGCGTCCGGGTAAAGCCAGTTTTTCAGGGTGCCGTTGCTGTAGGTTTCGCGCAGTTCGGTGCGGGGGTATTTTGCATTTGCAGTTTTGGAGCCGGTGACCGGGGACCAGAAAAACAGGGTGCCGGTGTCGGAGTGGAAGTATTGATCCTTGAAGCCGTTCACCAGTTTGGGGGTGTCAACGGTGTACGGCGGACTGCCGACAGGAACACTAAGGTTCCAGGTTGCGAGATCGATCATAGTCAAAAGCTTCCACGATTTTTTTTGCTGCACGCCCGTGCCAGAAGCTCTGGCGCGGGCCTTGGGGGCCATCCTTATAAGCGTAGAAGTTCAATTTGTTAATGCGAAAATGACAGATGGATGGCGTCAAAATCCTGTCAAAAGGCCATCTTCCCCGGTTTCAGGGGGCTGTAGAAGCGACCGTTAGTCGGCAAATGTACGTGATGGTTAAATGATGGCGCACTGGCAGCTTCTGCTTTTGCGGATCCCGGTCTAGAGTGAAGGCTCAGTATTTGGCCGGTTTTCACGAGAGACTGGCCTGACGCCCCGAAATAAGAGAAGCAGCATGGAATGCGCGCACCCGACGCCAGCTGAAGGCAGCTCGATCCTTTTAATCGTCGATGATTACCCTGAAAACCTGATCAGCTTGCGCGCTTTGCTCCAGCGCCAGGATTGGCAGGTCATTACCGCGGCTTCCGGTTTCGAAGCGCTCAGTCTGTTGCTCGAACACGATGTCGACCTGGTGCTGCTGGATGTGCAGATGCCGGGCATGGATGGTTTTGAAGTGGCGCGCCTGATGCGCGGCAGTCAGCGAACCCGTCTCACACCGATTATTTTCCTGACCGCTAACGAACAGTCCCAGGACGCCGTGATCAAGGGCTATGCCAGTGGTGCGGTGGATTACCTGTTCAAGCCGTTCGACCCGCAAATTCTCAAGCCCAAAGTTCAGGCGTTGCTCGAGCATCAACGCAATCGCCGTGCCTTGCAGCGCCTGAGCCACGATCTGGAGGTCGCTCGCGCGTTTAATGCCTCGGTGCTGGACAACGCCGCCGAAGGCATCCTGGTGGTGGATGAGGACGGTGTGATCCGCTTTGCCAACCCGGCGATGTCCCGGTTGCTCAATGCCACGGTGCAAGACCTGCAAGGCAAAGAGTTTCTGGATTTCCTGCAAAAGCCGCACATCCCGGTCTGGGCGGACTCTGACTTTTATACCGGTTACCGGCGCGGCGAAACCCTGCGCCTGCACGACGCGTTGCTGCGAACGGCGCCCGGCCAGCAAGTGCCGGTGGCGCTGTCTTGTGCGCCATTGCCTAGCGAACAACATGCGATGGTGGTGACGGTGCTGGATATGTCGGTGGTGCGCCATCTGCATCAGCAACTGGAATTCCAGGCGGTGACGGATCCGCTGACCGGGCTGCTCAATCGTCGCGGTTTCTACCAGACGGTGGAGAATCTGCTGTTGCGCGGTGAACGGTCCGACAGCGCCTGGGTACTGCTGTACCTGGATCTCGACGGCTTCAAGCGCGTCAACGATTCCCTCGGACACGATGCCGGCGACCGGGTGCTGCGCTGGGTGTCCGAGCAATTGAAAGCCTGTCTGCGGCCCTTTGACATTCTGGCGCGCATGGGCGGCGATGAGTTCACGGCGCTGCTGGATCTGGAGTTCCCGGAGCAAGCGGCGAAGATCGCCGAGAAGCTCATTGAGCGGGTGTCGATCTGTCAGCAGATTGATGGTCTGGATATCGCCTTGGGCGCCAGCATCGGCATCGCCACGTACCCGGATTGCGGTTCGAACCTCGACGGCTTGCTGCGTGCGTCGGACATTGCCATGTACGAAGCCAAACGGGCCGGCCGTCAGCAATACCGTTTCTACGATCACGACATGAATGGCCGGGCGCGCTCGCGGCTGATGCTCGAAGATAGCGTGCGCACCGCCATTGAGAACCGTGATTTCAACCTCGTGTATCAGCCGCAGGTGGCGATAGACAGCGGGCAGATTCGTGGTTTCGAAGCGCTGCTGCGTTGGCAGCACCCGAGCGTCGGTGACGTGCCGCCGGGGCTGTTTTTGCCGTTGCTGGAAGAGGCGCGGCTGATCAGTCGTCTGGGCAGCTGGATTTACCATCGCGGGGCCGGCCAGCGCAAAGCGTGGGAAACCTTGTTTGCCGAAGACCTGGTGCTGGGCGTCAGTTTGAGCAGCACCCAGTTCGGCATGCCCAACCTGGTCACTGAATTGCGCCAGGTGCTGGAGCGTCACGGCTTGCAGCCGCGTTATCTGGAAGTCGAAGTGACGGAAGAAGCGTTGATGCAAAACCCCGAAGAAACCCGCAAGACCCTGCGCTTGCTGCGCAATCTTGGAGTGCGGGTGGCGCTGGATGACTTCGGCTCCGGACCGTGCTCGCTGGCGCATCTGCGCGATCTGGAACTGGACACGCTCAAGTTTGACCGGCATTTGATCGCCCGATTGCCGGCGTCAGAACGGGATGCGGCGCTGGTGCGCAATGTGATCGACCTGTGCAAGCAATACGGGATGCTGGTGATTGCCGAAGGGGTGGAAACCATCGCGCAATATGAATGGCTGCAAGCCAACGGCTGCCAGTACGTGCAAGGTTTTCTGGTGGGGCGGCCGATGATGGCCGAGGATGCCGGCGACTTTGTGACGCCGTTTGACTGGAGCGCGCTGATCCGCTGAATTCGCTACACTGGCGACCTTTTCGTGATTCGTGTTGCCGACCCTGATGACCGCGTTGAAATACCTCCAGGCCTATCCCGCTGCGTTGCAGGACCAGGTGCGCCAGCTGATCACCGAAGGTCGGCTGGGCGACTACCTGAGCAAGCGCTACCCGGAAAAACACGCGGTGCAGAGCGACAAGGCGCTGTACACCTTCGCGCTGGACCTCAAGCAGGAATACCTGCGCAACGCGCCGGCCATCGACAAGGTGCTGTTCGACAACCGCCTCGACCTGACCCATCGCGCCCTTGGCCTGCACACGACAATCTCGCGGGTGCAGGGCGGCAAGCTCAAGTCCAAGAAGGAAATCCGGGTGGCCTCGTTGTTCAAGGAAGCACCCTCCGAGTTTCTGAAAATGATCGTCGTGCATGAGCTGGCGCACTTTAAAGAGTCGGATCACAACAAGGCGTTCTACAAGCTCTGCGAACACATGTTGCCGGGGTATCACCAGGTGGAATTTGATCTGCGGGTGTACCTGACGTGGCGGGATATGCAGTAAAGGGAGTGTTTGAATGGATGTAAGCAAGACCAAGAGCAGCTTTTATCGCCGGTTGTACGTGGCCTACCTGATCGACAGCGGGTTGGCCAGCAGCGTCCCGGCGCTGACCGAAGCAACCGGCATGCCCCGGCGCACGGCGCAGGACACAATTGCCGCATTGGCGGACCTGGACATCATTTGCGAGTTCGAGCAGGAAGAGGGCGCGCGCAATCATGCGGGGCGCTATCGGATTCGCGAGTGGGGGGCGATTGATCGGGGGTGGATCGAGCGGAATCTGCGGCAGATTAAAGCGGTGCTCGAGTATCCCTGAGTTCTTCGATGATACAGCTGACGCCATCGCGAGCAGGCTCGCTCCCACATTTGACCGCGGTCCCCTGTGGGAGCGAGCCTGCTCGCGATAGGGCCCTTAAGGGCGACGCATCCCGATATGCGGAATGTCATCCTCCAGAAACTCCTCACCCGACACCACAAACCCGTACCGCCCGTAATACCCCTGCAAATGCGCCTGGGCCGAAAGATAGATCGGCACCTCGGGCCAGCGTTTCGCGGCCTGCTTCAACGCCTGGGCCATCAACTCGTGCCCCAGCCCGGTGCCACGGGCGCCAGGCGCAATAATCACCCGCCCGATCACTACGTCGCCGCCCTGCGTTTCCGGGTCGAGCAAGCGCAGATAGGCCACCAGCCGATCCCCGTCCCACGCCATCAAATGGCAGGTGTCCCCTTCCAGATCCTGGCCATCGACATCCTGATAAGCGCATTTCTGTTCGACGACGAACACTTCTGCGCGCAACTGGAGAATGGCGTACAGCTGCTCTTTCCCCAGATCGCTGTGGTGTTTGCAGACCCAATCGATTGTCATCTTCACTTTCCTTGAGCAACGTCCTTCGGATACTAAGCGTCCCGGCGATATATGTCTTTATGACGGAGCAATCTGTGACGAAGGCCAAAATGCCATCATTCATTTCTCGCGGCACTGTCTTCTTTGTGTAATCTGCGATTGAGCGCAGTGCAGTGGCTTCAATGAGCTAATGTTGAGTACTTGGGTGCTGATACATGTGTCTTGGAGTTTTGGCAGAAAAATGCGTCGGGCAGCCCGCCCGCTAAGGATTTTCTAGCATGCCGCGATTGCATCGAGCGTTTGCTTTGATCGTGCTGCTGTTGCTGACACAGAGCGCGGCAGCGGAGAAGCTGCGTCTGGTCGCCGACGCCTGGCCACCGTTTACCGACGCCACGCTGGTCAACGGTGGCTTGGCCACTGACATTGTCAGCACTGCGCTGGCACGGGCCGGTTACGCCAGTGATTTCGAGCAGGTGCCCTGGGCGCGAGCGTTGCTCGGCGTCGGTGAAGGCCGTTACGACGTGCTGGTCAACGCCTGGTACACCGACGAGCGCACCAAGCTGGGCCAGTTTTCCGGCGAATACCTGCTCAACCGCGTGCGTTTTCTGAAGCGCAAAGACGCGCCCATCGAATACAACAACTTGCAGCAATTGCACACTTACCCGATTGCAGTGGTGCGCGGTTATGCCTATTCACCGGAATTCGATGAGGACGTGTCGTTGCAGAAAGTCCCCGTGCATAACTTCGCCATGGCCGTGCGCATGGTCGCGGCAGACCGGGTCAAGTTGACGCTGGAAGACGAATACGTCGCCCGTTATTACCTGGCTCGGGAATCATCCAAGGTGCGCAATGCCGTGGAGTTCCTGCCCAAGGCATTGAGCGAGAACAGCTTGCACATATTGGTCAGCCTGAAAAATCCGCAGCATGAACAGATCGTCGCCGGTTTCGATCGCGAGATTGCGGAGATGAAGGCTGATGGCAGTTATGAGCGGTTGATGAAGCAGCATGGGATGTAAGCTTCGGTGTGGCTGATGGCCCTATCGCGAGCAGGCTCGCTCCCACAGGATTTGCACCGAATCTGTGGGAGCGAGCCTGCTCGCGATGGGCCCCGACCTGTCACTACAGATCTCAGGCTTCACTGGTGTCCTTGATCAGATGCGCCGCCAACGTCCGCAACGGCCCCAACTGCCGGCAGATCAACGCCAACTGCGTCTGTACCAGCCGCTGCCCTTCATCGATCTCGTCCGGCATTTGCTCCAACTCATTGGCCAGCGCCTCTTCGGCATCGCTCTGAATCGCAATTGGCTGTTTGCTCGCCAACCCTTGGGCGATCTCGTCGATGCTGGCCGCCAGGCTCACGCCCGCGCCGTCGATCAAATGCTCGCGAACATCCGCCGGTAACTGGGTTTCACGGTGCGCACCCAATCCCGACAAGTAGCTGAGCAACGTGTGCGACAGCACCAGGAAGCGAAACCCGACATCCGCTTCCTTACGGAAATGCCCTGGCTCCATGAGCATGTTGGCCAGTGTCGTCGACAATGCCGCATCAGCGTTGTGCGCATTGCGTCGGGCCAGGCGATAGGCCAGGTCGTCGCTTTTGCCGGCGGCGTATTGCTGCATGATCTGGCGCAGGTAAATGCTGTTGCAGGTCAGGGTATTGGCCAGCACTTTGTTCAGGCGTCGGCCCTGCCAGTCCGGCAGGAACAGGAACACCGCGAGCCCGGCGATCAAGCTGCCGAGCAAGGTGTCGAACAGCCGCGGCAGGAACAGCCCGTAACCATCACCGACCTGATTGAAGCAGAACAGCACCATCAAGGTAATCGCGGCGGTCGCCAACGTGTAGCGCGTGGTGCGGTTGATAAAGAACACCACTCCGGCTGCGATCGCGAAGCACGACTGGACCAGCGGATTGGGGAACAGATCGAACAGCGCCCAGGCCACCGTCAGGCCAATCGCGGTGCCGATGATCCGTTGGCCCAGTTTGCGTCGAGTGGCGCCGTAGTTTGGCTGGCAGACAAACAGCGTGGTGAGGATGATCCAGTAACCTTGCGAGGGGTGAATCAAGTGCACCATGCCGTAGCCGATGCTCAAGGCCAGGGGCAGGCGCAGTGCATGGCGGAACAGCAGCGAGGTCGGCGTCAGCTGCGTGCGCAAGCGAATCCATACATCCTTGAGGTTGCGCGGCGAGCGGTCGAGCAGGCTGCTGTCGGTGGCGTCGGCCAGAGCGTCGGGGTTGCTGGCATCGCTGAGCAAACGGTCGAGGGTGCCGAGGTTGGCGGCCAATGCCCGCAAAGAGCGCAACAGACCGCGCCAGGCCGGGTTGCTCTGGATGCGCAAGTGTTCGATGGAGGCGTGCAGGTCGCTCAACGCTTCGGCGAAGCTGGCGTCATAGATGAACGGCTGGCGCATCTGGATCGATTCCGCCAGCGCCCGGCAGGCTTTGCCTTGCTGGCGTAGCAGACGCTGGCAACGGAACAGCACGTCGCTGTGAAAGAACGCCTCGGCCAGCGCGTTGTAAGGGTAGTGCGAAGAACTGGCGCGCTCGTGGATGTCCTGAGCGAGGAAGTACAGCTTGAGGTAGCGGCTGACTTTCGAACCCGGTCGTCCATTGCCGACCCGGTGCAGGATAATTTCCTTGGCAGCGTTGAGTGCCGCGACAACTCGACCGTTTTGCTGCGCCAGTTCCAGTCGGCGTGCTTCCACGTCCATCTGCCGAATCGGCTCGAACAGCGACGATTTCAGCTTCAAGTAAAAGCCCAGTTCACGGAACAACCGAGCCAGGCTCTGCTGCACCGGCTGGTTGGAAAACATCGCCTGCCACAGCACCGAGAGCAAGCCGTACCAGGCGGCGCCGGCCACCAGCAGCACCGGCTCGTGCCAGAAATCGGTGACCGCGCCGCCGCGCTGATCCACGCCGATCATGGTGTAGACCGACAGAATCAACGTCGCCGAGGCAATCGCGCCATAGCGTTCGCCGAGGGCGCCGAGCATGGTCAGGCCGAAACTGGCGAGGGCCAGGGCGATGACAAAAACGATGGGGTAGGGGAACAGCAATTCGACGGAGAGGGCGGCGACGCTGAAGCACACCAGCGTCACGGCCAGCGCGTTGAGGCGGCCCTGCCAACTGTCGTCGGTCTCGGCCAGGGCGCTGGCGATGATCCCCAGGAACAACGGGATCAGCAGCCCCATTTCATCCTGATACCAACAGACGGCCATGCTGCCGGTCAGGGCGATGAACACCCGCACGCTGTAGCTGAATTTATCCAGCGCCCAGAGACGGCGCAGCGACTGACGAAATGAGGTCGATGACATGAAGTGCGAAGGCCTTCCGAGGCAATGCCGCTAAATTGAGCCAGTAATGACGCCGACGCAATGGCGCCGATCACATCTGACAGCAAAATCTGTTCCTTGATTGTTCAGTGTTGTCTGTTCGGACGCCTTCGCGATCCGACTTGCCCGCGAAGAACGATGACGCGGTATATCAGACGTACTGCGCAGCGGCATAACCCGAGGCCCAGGCCCACTGGAAGTTGAAGCCGCCCAGGTGTCCGGTGACGTCGAGCACTTCACCAATGAAATACAGGCCAGGGCTTTTCAGCGATTCCATGGTCTTGGATGACACTTCATGAGTGTCGACACCGCCCAAAGTCACTTCCGCAGTGCGATAGCCCTCGGTGCCGGCAGGAACCACTTTCCAGCTCGCCAGTTTTTCGGCGATGTCGGCGATTTCCGCGTGGGTGTATTGCTTCATCGGTTTGGAGACGAACCAGTTGTCCGCCAGCAAGTTGGCCATCTTCTTGGTGAAGATTTCACCGAGCAGGGTTTTCAGTTCGCTGTTCGGGCGTTCGGCTTGCTGCTGTTGCAGCCAGCTCGGCACGTCGTGGTCCGGCATCAAGTTGATCTCGACCGTGTCGCCGGATTCCCAGAACGAGGAAATCTGCAAAATCGCCGGGCCACTGAGGCCGCGATGGGTGAACAGGATGTTCTCGCGAAAGCTCTGGTCGTTGCAGCTCACCAGGCAATCCACCGATGTGCCGGACAGCTCGGTGCACAGTTCCTTGAGCTGATCGGTGATGGTGAACGGCACCAGGCCGGCACGGGTCGGAAGCAGTTCGTGACCGAACTGCTTGGCGACCTGATAACCGAAACCGGTGGCGCCCAGGGTCGGAATCGACAGACCACCCGTGGCGATGACCAGGGATTCACAGGTCAGTTGACCGAGCGTCGTGTCGAGCAAGTAACCGCTTTCGAGCTTTTCGATGGTCTGGATCGAGGTGTCCAGGTGCAGGCTGACGCCGACCTGATCGCATTCGGTGAGGAGCATCTCAAGGATGTCGCTGGATTTGTTATCGCAGAACAGTTGGCCGAGTTTCTTCTCGTGATACGGCACGCCGTGTTTGGCGACCATGCCGATGAAATCCCACTGGGTATAGCGCGCCAGTGCGGATTTGCAGAAGTGTTCATTTTGCGAGAGGAAATTGCCCGGTTCTGTGTACATGTTGGTGAAATTGCAGCGGCCACCGCCCGACATCAGGATTTTCTTGCCGGCCTTGTTCGCATGGTCGAGCAACATGACCTTGCGCCCACGTCCGGCGGCGGTCAGCGCACACATCAACCCTGCGGCGCCAGCGCCAATGATCACGACTTCGGTAGAGCGCAAAACGGTGTCCTCACACAGGAGCTTATATTGATCGTTCCCACGCGGAGCGTGGGAACGATCAGGCAGGGGGAGTTGCGGCGTTCTTAGAGGATACGAACGCGCAACGAACGGCCTTTGATCTTGCCGTCGTTCAGGCGCTGCAAGGCTTGCTTGGCGATCCCGCGTTCAACAGCCACATATGCCTGGAAGTCGAAAATCGCGATCTTGCCGACCTGAGCGCCCGGAATACCGGCATCGCCCGTCAGTGCACCCAGAATGTCGCCCGGACGCACTTTGTCTTTACGGCCTGCGCCGATGACCAGCGTGCTCATCACCGGCAGCAGCGGTGCGCCACCCTGGGATTTGAGGTTGTCCAGCTGATCCCAGCTCAACGGCGACTTCTGCAGGAGCTCGATGGCCTGGGCGCGGTGCGCTTCGGACGGCGCGACCAAGCTGATCGCAATGCCTTTCTCGCCAGCACGACCGGTACGGCCGACACGGTGAATGTGGATTTCCGAGTCACGGGCCAGCTCGACGTTGATCACCATGTCCAGCGCATCGATGTCCAGGCCACGAGCGGCGACGTCGGTGGCGACCAGTACCGAAGTACTGCGGTTGGCGAACATGGCCAGCACCTGGTCACGGTCACGCTGTTCCAGATCGCCGTGCAGGCCGACGGCGGAGATGCCTTTAGAGGTCAGGTGATCGACGGTTTCCTGAACCTGCTGCTTGGTGAAGCAGAAGGCGACGCAGGACGCCGGACGGTGATGCGCGAGGACTTTGACCACCGCGTCCATGCGCTCTTCCGGGGAGATTTCGTAGAAACGCTGCTCAATCTGCGTGTCGTCGTGGAACGCTTCGGCCTTCACGATCTGCGGGTTACGCATGAATTTCGCCGCCAATTGCTTGATGCCCGTCGGATAGGTGGCGGAGAACAGCAGGGTCTGGCGACGTTCAGGGCTCTGGGCGATGATTTCTTCGATGGAATCGTAGAAACCCATGTCGAGCATGCGGTCGGCTTCATCGAGGATCAGCGTGTTCAGGCCATGGAGAATCAGCGAACCCTTGCGCAGGTGCTGCTGAATCCGACCAGGGGTGCCGACGATGATGTGCGCACCGTGCTCCAGCGAGCCGATCTGTGGGCCGAAAGCCACGCCGCCGCACAGGGTCAGGACCTTGATGTTGTCTTCGGCGCGGGCCAGGCGACGGATTTCCTTGGCGACCTGGTCGGCCAACTCGCGAGTCGGACAGATGACCAGCGCCTGGCAACCGAAGAAGCGCGGATTGATCGGGTTCAGCAGGCCGACACCGAAGGCGGCGGTCTTGCCGCTACCGGTCTTGGCCTGGGCGATCAGGTCCATCCCCTTGAGGATCACCGGCAAGCTTTGCGCCTGGATCGGCGTCATCTCGGCATAACCCAAAGAGTCGAGGTTAGCCAGCATGGCGGCGGATAGCGGCAAAGTATTAAAAGCGGTGGCAATGGTGGTCACGGGACTGGCCTGCAAAACAAAATGTCGCGCAGTGTATCAGTCCCATGGCCATTCGCCCGTAGTTTCCAGACGAGAAGTCGCCGAGCGCAGGCACTTATCGTCTGGAAACTAAGGCTCTATGTGTTCTTCCGGGCTTCTGACGCGCCGTCCGTCTTCCTTTGAGAGCTGGGAGAAGATCGTCGCGGCCAGCATCGCCATGATTCCGACCGTCACAAACGTCAGCTGGAACGCACCCAGCACCGTGTCCACGCCATCGTTGCCGATCTCTGCGGTAAAGCCGCCGAGCAACGCGCCGGCACAGGCAACGCCAAGGCTCAGGGACAATTGCGCGACCACCGACAGCAGGCTGTTGCCGCTGCTGGCGCTGGCGTCGTCGAGGTCGATCAGGGTCACGGTGTTCATGGCGGTGAACTGCAAGGAGTTGATCGCGCCGAGAATCGCCAGCATCCCCAGCAGCAGCCAGTACGGCGTCTGCTCGCTGACCAGGCCCATGCTCGCCAGCATCAGCCCCAGCGCCAGGGTGTTGCCGGTGAGCACGATGCGATAGCCCAGGCGCTCAATCAGCGGACGCGCCACCGATTTGGCGACCATCGCCGCAGCGGCCAACGGCAACATGCTCATCCCGGCTTGTGACGGCGAATAACCCAGCGCCACTTGCAGCAACAACGGCACGAGGAACGGCAGGGCGCCGCTGCCCAGGCGGGCGAACAGGTTGCCGAGGATGCCCACGGCAAACGTCCGGGTCTTGAACAGCGACGGCGCGAACAGCGGATTATCGATGCGCCCGGCGCGCAGCCAATACGCCGCCAGACACGCCATGCCGCCGAACAGTAGCAACATCACCCGCAAGTGCGGCAGGTGCAGTTCACCGAGGCCTTCCATGGCGATGGTGATCAGAATCATCGCCGCGCCGAACAGCAAAAAGCCCAGGCTGTCGAAGCGCGTGCGTTCAGTGCCGCGCAGGTCGGGAATGAACTTCCACACGGCGTAGCAGCCGATGGCGCCCACCGGCAGGTTGATCAGGAAGATCCAGTGCCAGGTCAGGTATTCGACCATCCAGCCGCCCATGGTCGGGCCGATCAACGGGCCGAGCAGGCCGGGAATGGTGATGAAGCCCATGATCCGCACCAGCTCCGAGCGCGGATAGGCGCGCAGCACCACCAGCCGCCCGACCGGCAGCATCAACGCACCGCCCAGGCCTTGTATCACTCGGGCACCGATCAGCATGCTCAGGGTGCTCGACAAGGCGCAGAGCAATGAGCCGAGGCTGAACAGCAGGATTGCGCCGAAGAAGATTTTCTTGGTGCCGAAGCGGTCGGCGATCCAGCCTGAGGCAGGAATCAGCAGCGCGACGGTGAGCATGTAGGCAATGATCACGCCCTGCATGCGCAGCGGATCTTCGGCCAGATCCCGGGCCATGGCAGGCAGGGCGGTGTTGAGGATGGTCCCGTCGAGGGACTGCATGAAGAAGGCGATGGCGACGACCCACGGCACCCAGCGGGCGGTGACAGCGTCGAGAGGCGGGCGGTTGGGCATGGGACCTCGTGTGAGTCGGAGTTAATGATCGTTCCCACGCTCCGCGTGGGAATGCAGTCCGGGACGGTCCGCGTCCCTGCCGAAGCGGACGCGGAGCGTCCATTGAGGCATTCCCACGCAGAGCGTGGGCACGATCGGTGTCAGAGGGTCAAGGTCAGCTTGCTGATCAGCGCCCCCGGCAACAACGCCGAAGCCGTGGCCCGCTGGCTGTAGGTGCTGGCCGACAACATAAGCTCACGCTCCTCGGTCAACGCTTCCAGTTGGGAACCAAGCAGACTGTAAGCACTGTCATCAAAGCGCATGGTGCTCACCGGCGCCTGAATCTCGCCGTTCTCGACCCAGAACGTCGCGAATCGCGTCATGCCGGTCAGGCGTGCCGCCGGTTGGTCCGAGTAGTTCAGGTACCAGAGGTTGCTGATGTACAGACCGGTGCCCAGTTGCTTGAGAATCTCTGCATCGGGCAGCGTACCGGCGGCCATGTTCACAGCACTCGGCATTTCACCGCCGCTGGCGCCATTGGCGGTAAGGCCGTATTCGGCGGCACTGCGTGAACTGACCATCTGCGCGCCCGCCTTGCCTTCGACGATCAAGCCAAGATCGCTGCGCGGATAACCTTCGCCCGAAAACGCCGGGCTCAACGAACCGCTGACCTTTTCATCAACCGACACCAACGGGCTGAACGCACTGTCGCCCGCATACAGCTTCTGCAACGGGCTGCTTTTGGTGGCAATCGACTGTGCCGAGAAACCGCCCCAGCCCAGCATGTCCATTATTTCTCCCAGGGCTGCCGGTGCCAGATAGGCGCGGTACTGACCGGGCGCCAGGGTGCGTTGCGGTCTGCCGAGGAATGCCAACTGCTCACGCGCCTGCGCAAAGCGCTTGGCAAAACCCTCGCTGTTCCAGTCGTGCCCGGCGTAACTGGCTTTCACCGCTTGGCCGTTTTCATGGACCAGACTGAAATCAAAGTTGAAGCTGTTGGCCTGATGCCAGCCAAGCGCCCCCGAAGAACTGGCGAAACCACGACTGATCGGGCCGGCGGCGTAGAAGCCGACCAGATCCAGCCCCTCGGCGGCCTGGGTGATTTCGGCCACGACCTGCTCGGTGTCCGGCAGCGGATGCTCCTGCACGTTCTTGCTCTGCCAACTGTTGTGGTTGAGCAGTAGGTAGGGATCCTGCGGCAGCAGCGGCAAGGTTTCGCGCAACTGTTGCAGGCCTTCGGCCAGGCGCTGAAGGTCGACTTCCTGATCGCCGGCCAGCGTGATGTTGAGGTCAGCATGCCGACCCTCGTTGATCAGCTTGAAACCGACGCTCGCCTGCTGCACCTGGCCGGCCTGACGCACCTTGGCGTGGTTGAAGCGCACGAAGGCCGAGGATTCGGCGGCGTAACTTAGAGTGAACTGTTCCGGCTCGCGAATCGCATCACGCAGCCAATTGACCAAGGCCTTGAACGCATCGGCCTGACTTTTGAAGTACTCATCAGGCATCCCCCCCAAACACATCAACGTTGCTGAACACACAGGCCGGCGAGGCATGGCCGACGCGGATCACCTGGTTCGGTTCGCCCTTGCCGCAGTTCGGCGTGCCCAGGACCTTGACGGAGTTGGCATCGCCAACGGCGCTGAGGTTTTTCCAGAACTGCGCGGAAATCGCCCGGTAGTTCGGGTTCTTGACCACGCCTTTGAGTTCGCCGTTTTCGATCAGTTGGCCCCATTCACAGCCGAACTGGAATTTGTTGCGGGCATCGTCGATGGACCAGGACCGGTTGGTGCTCATCAAGATGCCGTGCTCGATGTTGCCGATCATTTGCTCCAGCGGTTGATCGCCGGCCTCGATGTTCAGGTTGGCCATGCGATCGATCGGCGGACGGTTCCAGCTGCAGGCGCGGCTGTTGGCCACGCCATCCATGCCCGCGCGAAACTGCGACAGCGCGCCGCCCAATGGGCGCAGCAGCAAGCCTTCTTTAATCAGGAATTGTTTGCTGGCAGCAGTGCCGTCGTCGTCATGGCCATAGCTGGCGAGCTGTTCGGGAATCTCCGGGTCGAAGGTCACGTTCAGCAGTTTCGAGCCGTACTGCAGGCTGCCGAAGTCTTCTGCCTTGACGAAACTGGTGCCGGCGTAATTGCGCTCGTCACCGAGGATGCGGTCCAGTTCCAATGGGTGGCCAATCGATTCGTGGATTTGCAGCATCATCTGGTCCGGCATCAGCAGCAGGTCACGCGGGCCTTTCGGGGTGTTCGGCGCCAGCAGCAATTGCAGCGCCTGATCGGCGATTTTCGGACCGGCGCCGACCAGGCCGCAGCGGCTGATCACATCAAAACCGCCCTGTTGACCGAAGTTCTCGCGGCCCAGGGTTCGGGTCTGGCTGTCGTTGCCGTCGTAGGCCGTGACTTCCAGGCTCGGGTAGACGAACCGCTGGGCCTGGCGCAGTTCGGCACCGGCGTTGCTGAGGTAGAGCTGTTCGACATGGGTGATGCCGATGCTCACTTCCCAGTTCACCAGTCGCTCGTCCTTGGGTACGGATGCGGATTCGGCGCCGAGCAGTTGGTAGCAATCGCTCAGGGAAGGGAAGGGCTGGTCGAGGTTCGGCGAAAAGTAGTCGGCGCGGTCGCTGGAGACCACCTGTGCGCTCAGGTCGAGCAGGGCGTGGGGCTTGAGTCGGCGGGCTTGTTGCTCGGCCTTCTCCAGTGCGGCTTGCAGGCCTTGTTGCGACAGGTCGTTGGTCGCGGCGTAGGCTTCGACGCCGTTGACTCGCACGGTCAGCATCGCGCCTTCGTCACGGCTCAGGCTCGGAGGTTCGGCGACATTCTTGCGCACCGACAGGTACTGGCCGGACTCGCGTACATAACGCAGCGAAAAGAATTCAGCGCCCGTGCGCAAGGCAGCGAAGCGCTGCTTGAGCTGGGGGTGGAAATCGAACATTCGGGAACCTCCTTGGTCTGGAGTGGCGGTGCAGCGGTGTTGCGAAGGGGGGGTGAAACGTTTGCGTGGCGCTAGATTAGGCCTGGGCGGGGGGTAGGATCAAGGGTGGAGCGGTGTAGGAAGGGATTACCGGTATGTGTCAGTTAGAGATGTGTTGCTTGGTCGGGCCCCTTCGCGGGCAAGCCTCGCTCCTACAAGTAATCGCGTTCCCTTGTAGGAGCGAGCGGTGCGACGATTCGACTTGCCCGCGAAGGGCGCACCTCGGTATTAAGTCTTACTGAGCGGTAAGGCTCACTTCCCGCAACGGCTTGCCACGCACCGGCGCATCGCCGGCCACGTAGTAATCGGCCTTGCTGCGCGGCAACGGCTGGCGACCACGGATCTTGTCGGCGATTTTCTCGGCGATCATGATCGTTGGTGCGTTCAGGTTGCCGGTGGTGATGATCGGCATGATCGAGGCATCGACCACACGCAGGGCTTGCAGGCCATGCACTCGACCTTCGCCATCGACCACGGCCATCTCGTCGGTGCCCATCTTGCACGAGCAGGAAGGATGGAACGCGGTTTCGGCGTGTTCGCGGATGAACTTGTCGAGCTGCTCATCGGTTTGCACGTCGATGCCCGGGCTGATTTCGCGACCACGGAAAGCGTCCAGTGCGGGCTGTTGCATGATTTCACGGGTCAGGCGAATGCCGTCGCGGAATTCCTGCCAGTCCTGCTCGGTGGCCATGTAGTTGAACAGGATGCTCGGGTACTCGCGCGGATCCTTGGACTTGGCCTGGATGCGACCACGACTCGGCGAACGCATGGAACCCATGTGCGCCTGGAAACCGTGCTCTTTCACACCGTTGCTGCCGTTGTAGTTAATCGCGACCGGCAGGAAGTGGTACTGGATGTTCGGCCAATCGAATTCTTCGCGGGTACGGATGAAACCGCCCGCTTCGAACTGGTTGCTGGCGCCGATGCCGGTGCCGTTGAACAGCCATTCGGCACCGATGGCCGGCTGGTTGTACCAGAGCAACGACGGGTACAGCGAGACCGGTTGGGTGCAGGCGTATTGCAGGTACAACTCGAGGTGATCCTGCAGGTTTTCGCCGACGCCGGGCAGGTCATGGACCACCGGGATGTCGAGCTTGTTCAGCAGTTCAGCCGGGCCGACGCCGGAGCGTTGCAGAATCTGCGGCGACGCGATGGCGCCGGAGCACAGCAGCACTTCTTTGCGGGCACGGGCTTCAACGCGCTCTTCAGCGGCACCGATCAGGTAACGCACGCCAACGGCACGCTTGCCTTCGAACAGGATCTTGTCGGTCAGGGCGTGGGTGACGATGGTCAGGGTCGAACGCTTCTTGGCGATGTCCAGGTAACCGCGAGCGGTGCTGGCGCGGCGGCCGTTCGGCGTCACGGTGCGGTCCATCGGGCCGAAGCCTTCTTGCTGGTACCCGTTGAGATCTTCGGTGCGCGGGTAACCGGCCTGTACGCCTGCTTCAACCATCGCGTGGAACAGCGGGTTGTTGCCGGCTTTCGGCGTGGTCACGCTGACCGGACCGTCGCCACCGTGGTAGTCGTTCGGGCCGATGTCGCGGGTTTCAGCCTTGCGGAAGTACGGCAGGCAGTTCAGATAGTCCCAGTCTTCAAGACCTGGAAGCTTGGCCCAGTTGTCGTAGTCCATCGCGTTGCCGCGGATGTAGCACATGCCGTTGATCAGCGAGGAACCGCCGAGGCCCTTGCCGCGACCGCATTCCATCTTGCGACCGTCCATGTGTGGCTCTGGATCGGTTTCGTAGGCCCAATTGTAGCGACGGCCTTGCAGCGGAAACGCCAGGGCGGCCGGCATTTGCGTGCGGAAATCCAGACGGTAGTCCGGGCCGCCTGCTTCGAGCAGCAGGACGGTGACGCCTTCGTCTTCAGTCAGACGGGTCGCCAGGGTGTTACCGGCCGAGCCGGCACCGATGATGATGTAATCGAATTCTTGGGACATAGGCCCTCCGGGAGTTTCAAGCTTCAAGCTTCAAGCTGCAAGAGAGCAGCGAGCGGTGTTGAGATGGAGCGGCAAACCAAACTGCTTTTGCTTGCAGCTTGAAGCTTGCCGCTTGTCGCTGGATCAGCTAATCAAAATACCGAAACGTACTCACCCAGTTCGACTTGCACGGACTTGATGCGCGTGAAGTTATTGAGAGAGCTGATCCCGTTTTCACGACCAACACCGGACTGCTTGTAGCCGCCGACCGGCATCTTCGCGTCGGACTCGCCCCAGGCGTTGATCCAGCAGATACCGGCTTCCAGTTGATGAATCACGCGGTGAGCGCGGTTCAGGTCCTTGGTGACGATGCCGGCGGCCAGGCCGAAGTCGGTGTCGTTGGCACGACGGATCACTTCTTCTTCGGTGTCGTAGGTCAGGATCGCCATCACTGGGCCGAAGATTTCTTCGCGAACGATGGTCATCTCGTCGGTGCAGTCGGTGAACACGGTCGGGGCCACGAACGCGCCTTTGGCGAATTCGCCTTCGGTCAGACGATTGCCGCCGCACAGCACGCGAGCACCTTCTTCCTTACCTTTGGCGATGTAACCCAGCACGCTTTCCATGTGGGCGAAGCTGACCAGCGGGCCGAAGTTGGTGTTCTCGTCTTCCGGGTTGCCGATGCGGATGCGCGCAACGCGCTCAGCGATCTTCGCTTCGAAAGCGGCTTTCAGGTGAGTCGGCACGAACACGCGAGTGCCGTTGGTGCAGACCTGACCGGAACTGTAGAAGTTGGCCATCATCGCGGTGTCGGCGGCGCGATCGAGGTCGGCGTCGTCGAAGATGATCAGCGGGGATTTGCCGCCCAGTTCCATGGTCACGTCTTTCAGCGACGAAGCGGAAGCGCTGGCCATGACCTTCTTGCCGGTGTCGGTGCCGCCGGTGAAGGAGATTTTTTCGATGCGTGGGTGCTCAGTCAACCAGGTGCCGACTTCACGGCCGCTGCCGGTCAACACGTTGAACACGCCGGCTGGCAGGCCTGCCTCGGTGTAGATCTCGGCCAGTTTCAGCGTGGTCAGGGAAGTGACTTCGCTTGGCTTGAAGATCATCGCGTTACCGGCCGCCAGGGCTGGCGCGGATTTCCACAGGGCGATCTGGATCGGGTAGTTCCACGCGCCGATGCCGGCGACGACACCCAGTGGCTCGCGACGGGTGTAGACGAACGACGTGGTACGCAGCGGGATCTGCTCGCCTTCGATGGCGGGCACCAGGCCTGCATAGTATTCCAGCACGTCGGCACCGGTGACGATGTCGACATACTTGGTTTCGGAGAACGACTTGCCGGTGTCCAGGGTTTCCAGGGCGGCCAGCTCATCGTTGCGCTCGCGCAGGATGTCAACGGCACGACGCAGGATGCGCGAACGCTCCATGGCGGTCATTGCGGCCCAGATTTTCTGGCCCTTTTCGGCGCTGACGACGGCGCGCTCAACGTCTTCCTTGGTCGCACGCTGTACGGTTGCGAGGACTTCACCGTTAGCCGGGTTGATGGCTTCGAAGGTGGCGTCGCTGCTGGCGTCGGAGTAACCGCCATCGATGTAAAGTTTTTGCAGTTCGAAACGGGCCATAGTGTCCTCGCAAGTGCATAAGTGGTTGGCGTAGGCCACTGGAGTGAAGCCATAGGGTTGTGGCAACACCGATCAGCAGCAGTTCAGGGGTTGAGCGATTTATGTGTGCTCTAACTCACCTGCTTGGCCAGTTGAAAGTCCATGTATTCGTAAGCGATCCGGTGCGCCTGCTCGGTGTCGAAAGCATCTCCCGACAGCGCGCCGCGCAACCACAAACCGTCAATGAGGGCTGCCAGGCCACGGGCTGCACTGCGCGCGTCATCGAGCGGCAATACACGGCGGAACTGGCAGCACAGGTTGGAATACAGGCGGTGATCGTTGATCCGCTGCAACCTTTGCAAAGACGGGTGGTGCATGCTGGTGGCCCAGAAGGCCAGCCAGGTTTTCATTGCCGGGCCATTGACCTGGCTGGCGTCGAAGTTGCCTTCGATGATCACCTGGAGGTGCGCCCGCGGGCTGCTGTCCTCCAGCGCCTGACGGCGCGCGGTGACGTTCTCGCTCAGGACACTCATCAGATACTGCGCTGTGGCAGCAATCAGGCCGTTCTTGTCCTGAAAATAGTGACTGATGATGCCATTCGAGACACCGGCCAAACGGGCGATCAGCGCAATGCTGGCGTCCCCCATTCCGACCTGATCGACCGCCTGCAATGTGGCTTCGATCAATTGCTGGCGGCGGATGGGTTGCATACCGACCTTGGGCATCTTGCACATCTCCTTAGGCCTTCCGGCGGACGTAAAACGTCTATCGGATTGAGGGCCAGTCTATTTTGTTTTGATTGAACGTTCAATCAACAAAGAATAAGATCTGCGACAATTCGTCGCTGCTTACAGATTTTTCCTACGTGTAAATGACGATAAACCGACATCCAAAACGGCTCGAAACCCCTACGCACTGGCGTTCCGGGCTTCGGGCTTTTTTCGGGGTGTCTTTATATCACCCGTCGGTCGGCTGCCAACTAACCGATTGGTCGGGTACCGCGTTGCCTTGTGTTCTTCTCTCGCACTGCCTGGAGCATCTGTGCCATGAGTTCTGCCTCTCTAATAAAGACCCCGCCCGAGAAGGTGACGGTCAACGGTTGGGTGTTCTACACCTCTACCGCGCTGATTCTGTTGTTGACCGCCATTCTGATCATCGCCCCGCAAGAGGCCGGCAGATTGCTCGGCATCGCCCAGGCCTGGTTGTCCCGCAGCTTCGGCTGGTACTACATGGTGGTGATCGCCGCCTACCTGGTATTTGTCGTCGGCCTGGCGTTTTCGTCCTACGGCAAGCTCAAGCTGGGCAGCAAGGATGACACCCCGGACTTCAGCTACGGCGCGTGGGCGGGGATGCTGTTCTCGTCGGGTATCGGCATTTCGCTGCTGTACTTCGGTGCTTCCGAGCCGCTGGACCATTACTTCAACCCGCCGGAAGGCGTGGCTGCCAGCAACATGGCCGCCCGTCAGGCTGTGCAGCTGACATTCCTGCATTGGGGCCTGCATGGCTGGGCGATCTACGCCTTGGTCGGCCTGGCCGTGGCGTACTTTGCCTACCGTCATAACCAGCCGCTGGCGTTGCGTTCGGCGTTGTATCCGTTGGTGGGCGAGCGTTGGGTCAAAGGCGCGGCCGGCCATGCGGTGGATGGTTTCGGCATGTTCGTGACCCTGCTGGGGCTGGTGACGAACCTGGGGATTGGTTCGCTGCAAGTGTCGTCGGGCCTTGAAAACCTGTTCGGCATGGAACACAGCAACACCAACCTGCTGATCGTGATCATCGTGATGAGCACCGTGGCGACCATCGCGGCTGTGTCGGGTGTGGAAAACGGCATTCGCCGTCTGTCGAACCTGAACATCGTACTGTTCAGCGGTCTGCTGATTTTCGTGCTGCTGTTCGGCCCGACCTTGCACCTGTTGAACGGCTTCGTGCAGAACGTCGGCGACTACCTGAACGGCGTGGTCCTGAAGACTTTCGACCTCTACGTCTACGAAGGCGACAGTGAGAAGTCCGACCGCTGGCTGGGCTTGTGGACCCTGTTCTACTGGGCCTGGTGGATTTCCTGGGCCCCATTCGTCGGCATGTTCATCGCGCGTATTTCCCGTGGTCGCACGGTGCGTGAACTGGTGGCCGGCGTGCTGCTGATCCCGCTGGGGTTCACCCTGGCGTGGCTGTCGATCTTCGGTAACTCGGCCCTGGACCTGGTGATGAACCATGGGGCGGTGGAGCTCGGAAAGACGGCGCTCGAACAGCCGTCGATGGCGATCTACCAATTGCTTGAGCATTACCCGGCATCGAAGATTGTGATCGGCGTGTCGATCTTCGTCGGTTTCGTGCTGTTCCTGACCCCGGCGGATTCCGGCGCGGTGATGATGGCCAACCTTTCCTGCAAGGGCGGTAACGTCGATGAAGATGCTCCGCACTGGTTGCGGATCTTCTGGTCGGCGGTGATCACCCTGGTGACCATCGGCCTGCTGTTCGCCGGTAACTTCGAAGCCATGCAAACCATGGTGGTGTTGGCCGGTCTGCCGTTCTCGGTGGTGTTGGTGTTCTTCATGTTTGGCCTGCACAAGGCGATGCGCCAGGACGTGCAGATCGAACAGGAGCAAGCGGAGCTCGCAGCACGCGGTCGCCGTGGTTTCAGCGAGCGTTTGACGCAGCTGGACCTGCAACCGAATCAGTCGATCGTTCAGCGTTTCATGGACAAGCAAGTCAGCCCGGCGCTGGAAGATGCGGCCGTGCAATTGCGTGCCCAGGGTCTGGACGTGCAAACGTTGCTGGGCAAGTCCAAGCGTTGCATGGGTGTGCGCATCGAGATGGAAGAGGGCAACCCTTTTGTCTACGAAGTGAGCCTGGATGGCTATCTGGCGGCGGCGAGTGAAACGGTGTCGGCCGAAAGCGCTGACGAACCGCGTGCGCGCTATTACCGCGCCGAGGTTTACCTGCACAACGGCAGCCAGGATTACGACTTGATGGGCTTCACTCAGGATCAGATCACCCGTGACGTGCTCGATCAGTTCGAAAGCCATCGGCAGCTCCTTGGCCGTGTCTATAGCTGAAACTTGAGGTCATGCGGTGCAAGTTGCTGCACCGCAGATCCATTGTGGCGAGGGAGCTTGCTCCCGCTCGACTGCGTAGCAGTCGCATTTAACGATAACGCGGTCTTTCTGAATGACCGTGGTGTCTTGTTTTGGGGTTGCTGTGCAACCCAGCGGGAGCAAGCTCCCTCGCCACAGTTATCAGCATTCCAAGCCAATATCTGCACTAACAAAAACGCCGCGATCCTCTCGCGGCGTTTTTGTGTCTGTTGCCTTAACCCAGGTTCTTGCCGAGCAGTGCGTGATACAGCTCGCTGTCGCCCAGAATCCCGACCACTTTGTTGTTGTCGTGCAGCACCAGTTTGTTGCCGGTCTGATAACGAATCTGCAGCGCATCGCGCATGCCGATGTTCGAGTCCACCAGCGTTGGCCGACGACCCAGGCCTTCAACCGCTTGCCCTGGAATCCAGTTCTGCAGATCCAGGCTCGCGCCGTTCTGGCGGGCGCCTTTGATGGTGTTGCCTTCGGCCAGGTCCAGCCATGAATCGCCGCCCGGATCGAGGCATACCGAACCGTTGATGCGTTTGCAGTTGTCCAGGGTGCGCATCAGGCTGCGACCGCACAGCACGTTCAGCGGGTTGGTGTGCGCGACGAAGGTCCGCACGTAGTCGTCCGCCGGGTTGAGCACGATCTCTTCCGGCACGCTGTACTGGATGATTCGGCCGTCTTTCATGATTGCGATACGGCTGCCGAGTTTCAGGGCTTCATCGAGGTCGTGGCTCACGAACACAATGGTTTTGCTCAGCTTGCTTTGCAGTTCCAGCAATTCGTCCTGCAGACCTTGGCGGATCAGCGGGTCGAGCGCCGAGAACGGTTCGTCCATCAGCAGAATGTCCGCATCCATCGCCAGCGCACGGGCCAGGCCCACGCGTTGCTGCATACCGCCGGAGAGTTCGTCAGGCTTCTTGTTGCGCCACTGGGTCAGGCCCACCAGCTCAAGCTTGTCGTCCACCAGTTTGCGGCGTTCTTTCTCCGGGCGACCCTGCATTTCCAGACCGAAACTGATGTTCTCGCGCACCGTCAGCCACGGCATCAGCGCGAATTTCTGGAACACCATCGCGATGCGCTTGGTGCGCATCATTTTCAGTTCTGCCGGGGTACAGGAAGCGATATCGATCTGCTTGCCTTCGTGCTCGACGAACAACTTGCCACGGCTCACGGTGTTGAGGCCGTTGATGCAACGCAGCAGGCTGGATTTGCCGGAGCCCGACAGGCCCATCAGCACGCAGATTTCGCCTTTTTCCACGTCCAGGCTGGCTTTTTCAACGCCGACGATCTGCCCGGTTTTTTTCAGGATCTGGTCGCGGGTCATGCCTTGGTCGAGGAGCTTGAGCGCCTCGCGTGGATCTTTGGAGAAGATTACGTCGACGTCTTCGAAGCGAATAATGCTCATGCGTCACCCCCTGCTTTAGCGTCGGGTTGTTTGCAGATACGGTCGAGCATGATCGCCAGCAGTACGATCGCCAGGCCGGCTTCGAAGCCCAGGGCGATATCAGCAGTGTTCAGTGCGTTGACCACAGGTTTGCCCAAGCCGTCCGCGCCCACCAGAGCCGCAATCACCACCATCGACAATGACAGCATGATGCACTGGGTGATACCGGCCGCGATGCTTGGCATGGCGTAAGGCAGTTCGATGCGTGCGAGTAACTGGCGGCGCGAGCAGCCGAAGGCTTTGCCGGCGTCCATCAGTTCTGCGGGAACATCACGGATGCCCAGGTAGGTCAGGCGGATAGGCGCGGCAATCGCGAACACTACCGTGGAGATCAGACCCGGGACCACGCCCAGCCCGAAGAGGGTCAGGGTAGGAATGAGGTACACAAACGTCGGTACGGTCTGCATCAGATCGAGCACCGGCCGCATCAGTGTGTAGAACATCGGTTTGTGCGCGGCGACGATACCCAACGGTACGCCGATGACCACGCAGACCAGGGTCGCGAAGAGCACCTGGGCGAGGGTTTCCATGGTTTCCTGCCAGTACCCCAGGTTGAGGATCAGCAGAAAGGAGGCAATGACGAAAACGGTCAGCCCCCACTTTCGTTGAATGAAGTGAGCCAGTAGTGCGATGAGGCCGATCAATGCCAGCGGGTTGAACCAGGTCAGCGCGAAAGTCACGCCGTGGATCATCGTTTCCAGTGACACGGCGATGGCGTCGAAGGTGTTGGCGCCGTGTTGCGTCAACCATTCAACGAAGCCCGCGATGTACTGGCCTAGAGGTATTTTCTGATCAATCAGCATGGTAGTGAACGTCCGCATGCAAGGAAATAAACAGCCCGGGCGAGCGAACCCGCCCGGCGTAAGCGATGCTTCCTAAATCAAGGCTGCGCGAGCTTGGCTTTCACGGCTTCCAGGCCAGGTTTACCGTCAATGGTGGTTACGCCAGCGAGCCAGGTATCGAGCACCTGTGGATTCTTTTTCAGCCAGGCCTTGGCGGCCGCGTCAGGCTTCATTTTGTCGTCCAGGACGTTGCCCATCAGCGTGCTTTCCATGTCGAGGGTGAACACCAGGTTTTTCAGCAACTGACCGACGTTGCTGCATTCCTGCGCGTAGCCCTTGCGGGTGTTGGTGAAGATGGTCGCCTGACCGAAGTTCGGGCCGAAGAAGTCGTCGCCGCCGGTCAGGTACTTCATCTTGAAACGTGTGTTCATCGGGTGTGGTTCCCAGCCCAGGAACACCACGGCGGTGTTGCGGCGCTGGGCGCGATCGACTTGCGAGAGCATGCCTGCCTCGCTGGACTCGACCACCTTGAAGCCGGCGTCTTTCAGGCCGAAGGCGTTCTTGTCGATCATGCTCTGAATCAGGCGGTTGCCGTCGTTGCCCGGTTCGATGCCGTAGATCTTGCCGTCGAGTTCTTTCTTGAACTTGGCGATGTCGGCAAAATCTTTCAGACCCTTGTTATACAACTCTTCGGGCACGGCGAGGGTGTATTTTGCGTTCTCGAGGTTGGCGCGCAGGGTCTCCACGGTACCGGCATCACGGTAAGCCTTGATGTCGTTTTCCATGGTCGGCATCCAGTTGCCCAGGAACACGTCCATGTTCTTGCCGTCGGCCAGGGACTTGTAGGTCACCGGAACGGAAATCATCGTGGTTTTGGTCTTGTAGCCCAGGGCATCGAGAACGACGCTGGTGGTGGCGGTGGTGACGGTAATGTCAGTCCAGCCGACATCGGAGAAGTTTACGGTGCTGCACTGAGCGGGTTCTGCAGCTTGAGCCAGTAACGGCAGACTCAGCATGGCGGCCAACAACAACGACGGGGAACCTTTCATGGATGGACTCCTTGGTGTTTTTTTTGGCAGTGTTCCGACTGGACCACCGCACTTATAGGTTGCGGTTGGATGGCGTTTTGGAGACAGCTCTACCACGGCGCCTTGCAATCGAGTCGATACGATCATGTACCAGTGAAAATCTGACGCCTACAGGGTGCGTCGTAACCAGTACAGGGATGGTCGCATCCAGTGTCGGTGACGTCGTTTACAGCTTTTTTCAGCCCCCTTTGCCTCCCTGATCCGCAAAAAAACGGCGAAAACGAAGCGTAAAACGCCTGCGGCGTTAGTGAGCATGAGTGCGTCGGTGTGAGACGTCGAACGACACGGAAAAAGCCTGATGATGCGGCCAATCTCGGCGGATTGCAGCTTGAGCGTAGCAGCTCCGTCACTGGGCGCTTTTGCGTCTGGAGTTGGCACATCCAGGAGTTCGGCAGTAATGGCTATCAGTGTTTTCGACCTGTTCAAAATCGGCATCGGCCCTTCCAGTTCGCACACCGTGGGACCTATGCGGGCCGCCGCGCTGTTCGTGCAAGGTTTGCGTGAGCAGGGTCTTTTGGAACAAGTGCGGCGCGTTGAAGTTCAGCTTTATGGTTCGTTATCGGCCACCGGAATCGGTCACGGCAGCGACAACGCTGTGATCATGGGCCTGATGGGCGAGTGGCCGGACGCGATTGATCCGTCGCAAATCGGCATCCGTATCGAAACCTTGCGCGAGACCCACACCCTGTTGCTCGACGGTCGCTTGTCGGTGCCGTTTATCTGGGCCCGCGACATGCGCCTGATCGACGAAAACCTGCCGTTCCACCCTAACGCCATGACCCTGATCGTCGAAGGCGAACACGGTGAGTTACATCGCGACACCTACTATTCCATCGGCGGTGGTTTTGTCGTGGATGAAGCGCAGGCTTCCAGCGGCGTGGTCGATCTGGATCGCACCGTGTTGCCCTACGATTTCTCCAGCGCTGTCGAACTGCTCAGCCTGTGCCAGAAGCACAACCTGCGCGTCGCCGAATTGATGATGGCTAACGAGAAGGTCTGGCGCAGCGAGGAAGAGATTCGCAGCGGTCTGATGAAGCTCTGGCGCGCCATGCAGGATTGCGTCGATCAGGGCCTCAAGCACGAAGGCATCTTGCCCGGCGGCCTGAATGTGCGCCGTCGTGCGGCCAAGTTGCATCGCAGCCTGCAAGAGCTGGGCAAACCCAACGTCATCGGCTCGACCTTGAGCGCCATGGAATGGGTCAACCTGTTCGCCCTGGCGGTCAACGAAGAGAACGCTGCCGGTGGGCGCATGGTGACGGCACCGACTAACGGTGCGGCGGGAATCATTCCGGCGGTGTTGCACTACTTTATGAAGTTCAGCGAGGCGGTGACGGACGCCAACGTGGTCGACTATTTCCTCAGTGCTGCGGCGGTGGGAATTCTGTGCAAGAAGAACGCTTCGATATCCGGGGCCGAGGTCGGTTGTCAGGGCGAAGTCGGTTCAGCCTGCGCGATGGCTGCGGCCGGGTTGGCAGAGATCCTTGGCGCGACCCCGGAGCAGTTGTGCAACGCGGCGGAAATCGGCCTGGAACACAACCTCGGCCTGACCTGCGACCCGGTGGGCGGGCTGGTTCAAGTGCCGTGCATCGAGCGCAATGCGATTGCCGCGGTGAAAGCCATCAACGCGGCGCAGATGGCGCTGCGCGGGGATGGTCAGCACTTTATCTCGCTGGATCGGGTGATCCGCACCATGCGTGATACCGGCGCCGATATGCATGACAAATACAAAGAGACTTCGCGTGGAGGGTTGGCGGTGAGCGCGGTTGAGTGCTGATAACGCTTAACTCTCTGGTGAAATGAGTATCTGTGGCGAGGGAGCTTGCTCCCGCTCGGCTGCGCAGCAGCCGAATAGCCCGCGACCGCGTATATCTGAAAGTTCGCGTTTGCAGTTTTCAGGGCCGCTTCGCGCCCCAGCGGGAGCAAGCTCCCTCTCCACAGAAAAGTCATCTGCGAGAGAAGACCAGTCAAAACTGCGCGCTAAGTGAACACCGGAATTAAAACGCGCCACGTTTTGGCGCGTCGCTTACAGATAAGCGGCTTCACCCAGGACAGGGATCCAACCTGGCCATTACCGCCTGTCACCTGTGCTTGTGGTGACACTCTCCAATAAGTCGCCGTAGCCCTGTTCCCACAAGTGCTACCGATCTGCTCAAGCCCAACGGGGCAGAGCGCCTCCCGCCGATAATGGCACTTATAACCCCCACTCGCGGCAAGGCTTATTTAGACACACCGCGACGTCGTTTTCAGGAGTTATTGAATGACCATTCAACTTTAGGCATGGCAATTGCTCTGTCATTACAAAGCCCGTCTCCCACGCGAGAACGATGGCAATAACAAGAGCCTCCGCCTGAGGCCATCACCCGCTTTGTGTGAGGAGATACCGCGATGACGACGTTCAACTCCGGGGCTCAACCCCAGAACCGTGCGCCTCAATCCATCGGCTTTCTGCTGCTGGACAATTTCACGCTTATTTCTCTGGCCTCCGCAGTAGAACCTCTGCGCATGGCCAACCAATTGTCCGGCCGCGAGCTGTATCGCTGGACCACGCTCACCGTCGACGGTGGTCAGGTCTGGGCCAGTGACGGTCTGCAGATCACCCCCGACTGCTCCATGCACAAAGCGCCCCCACTGGACACCATCATTGTCTGCGGCGGCATCGGCATCCAGCGCACCGTTACCCGCGAGCACGTGTCGTGGCTGCAAAGCCAGGCGCGTCAGTCCCGCCGTCTCGGTGCGGTCTGCACCGGCAGCTGGGCCTTGGCGTGCGCCGGCCTGCTGGACGGTTTTGATTGCAGCGTGCACTGGGAATGCCTGGCCGCGATGCAGGAAGCGTTCCCCCGTGTAGCCATGAGCACACGCCTGTTCACCCTCGACCGTAACCGTTTCACCAGCTCCGGCGGCACCGCGCCGCTGGACATGATGCTGCACCTGATCAGCCGCGATCACGGTCGTGAACTGTCGGCCGCGATCTCGGAAATGTTCGTCTACGAACGCATCCGCAACGAGCAGGATCACCAGCGCGTGCCGCTCAAGCACATGCTCGGCACCAACCAGCCGAAGTTGCAGGAAATCGTCGCGCTGATGGAAGCCAACCTGGAAGAGCCGATCGACCTCGACGAACTGGCGGTGTATGTCGCTGTTTCCCGTCGTCAGCTGGAGCGCCTGTTCCAGAAATACCTGCACTGCTCGCCGTCGCGTTACTACCTCAAACTGCGCCTGATCCGTGCCCGGCAGCTGCTCAAGCAAACGCCGATGTCGATCATCGAAGTGGCGTCGGTCTGCGGCTTCGTGTCCACGCCGCACTTCTCCAAGTGCTACCGCGAATACTTCGGCATTCCGCCGCGTGACGAACGCGTAGGTTCCAATACCACGCAACAGGTGGCGATGATGCCGTTGCCGCAAGCACTGGTGCTGTCGCCGCTGTCCGGGCCGTTGTCGGCGCTGAGTCAGGCGCGTAATGAGTCGACGTTTGCCAGCGTAAGGCTCTAATGCTCTGATCGTTCCCACGCGGTGGTCTGCACCCCAAAAGTTGGACACAACCGATGGGGTGTTTCATGGGAAAGTACACGGTTCAAGCGAAGCTATCAGCGGTCCAGGATTACTGCGCTGGCAAAGCGGGGCTTAGAGATGTCGCACACCGTCACGAGGTGGATTTTTCGTCGTTGCGCCAGTGGGTCGCGGCCTACCAGGTGCACGGTCCGGCCGCTCTGGAAGTAAAAAAAGTGCAGCACTATAGTGCTGAATTCAGGATGTCCGTCTTGAAGCGGATGCGCGAAGAGCAGCTTTCCTACCGCCAAGTGGCCGCGTTATTTGATATCCGGAAATTCAACATCGTCGGCGATTGGCACCGCCGCTATGATGAGGGCGGTGAAAATGCCCTGCTCAGCCAGCCCAGACGAACTGGACCTACAAAGAAAATGCCCAAACCGCCCGAATCTGCCCAGCCTCTGTTACCTGATGAGTCCCGTTCCCGGGATGAGTTGATCGCAGAACTGAATCAACTTCGGCTGGAAAATGATTACCTAAAAAAGCTCGATGCCTTGGTTCAAAAGAAACGAGCAGCGCAACAGAAAAAGCGCAAATCGTAATTGAACTGAGGCAGCGGCACTCTCTCGACGGCTTGTTGAAAATCGCTGGATTGGCGCGCAGTACCTTCTACTATCAGCAGAAAGTGCTCCAGGCGGCTGATAAGTATGCGGAGCTGAAAGCCAAGATCTGTGAGGTCTTCAACGAAGAAGAAGGCAAGTTTGGCTATCGCCGCGTGACGCTGGCAGTGCGCAATGCCGGTTTCTTGATCAACTACAAGACCGTGCAACGCCTTATGGCTGAACTTGGCCTCAGATGCCGAGTACGGGTGAAGAAATATCGCGCCTACAAAGGTGAAGTGGGGCGAGCTGCCCCCAATCTTCTGAACCGCGACTTCCAAGCATCACAACCCAATCAGAAGTGGGTAACCGACGTCACGGAGTTTAAGGTGGGAGGACAGAAGCTGTATCTATCGCCAATTCTGGACCTCTATAACGCCGAGATCATTTCCTACGATATCGCCAGACGGCCGTTGTTCAGCATGGTCGGGGCAATGCTTAGCAAAGCTTTTGCGCGACTAAAACCAGACGAAAAACCCATCTTGCACTCAGACCAAGGCTGGCAGTACAGGATGCCTATTTATGAGCAACGCCTAAAAGAGCGCTCGGTCACAGCGAGCATGTCACGCAAAGGGAACTGTTACGACAACGCGGCCATGGAAAGCTTCTTTGGCACGCTCAAATCCGAATTTTTTTACCTGAACAAATTCAGTAATCTGGACGAGCTTCAGGCCGGATTAGTGGACTACATCCACTATTACAATCACAGGCGCATCAAGCTGAGGCTGAACGGAATGAGCCCTGTGGAATACAGGACTCAATCCGTTCAGGCCTAGATCCACAATCGTCCAACTTTTGGGGTGCACACCACGGAGCGTGGGAACGATCATGGTGAGGCGCTACTCAGGCGCTACGGCTTTGTTGATACTCCGCCAGCGCCGGCAGCAATTGCTTGTCGATCGCCTGGCGCACGGCCGGCAGGATGGTCGCACTGCTGGTGTACATCTGCTTGACCATAGTTCGCAGATCCGTTGCCCGTTCGTTGTTCAAACCCCGTACCGCGCACTCGCAGGCCTGCTCGGCGTTAGCGCCAGGGGGCACTGCAAATCCTAACGCCTTGAGCTGGCCCAACAGGTCTTCCTGGTCAATCAAATCGGCGTACATCATGACGCAATCCTTCTTCAGGGAACGGTGTCGTGATTCGATTCTCATCGGGGCAAGAGGTGGCGGCAAGGACGTTTTGTCGCAATGGCCGCGATACCTATGAACAGGTCGTTTTCGGCTAACTTGCGAAAGGGGAGAGTGGGCACACTGGATTCAGCTGGCAACACGAAGGTTTGGTCACCCTCGCGCGAAGGCTCCTCAACAGTACCCTCCTCAGCTCCGATCCTGTCACGGCTTGATCGGGGTTTTTTTTGCCTGTGAATCAGGGCGGGATGGGGTGTCCGGGCTGACGACATCGCGAGCAGGCTCACTCCCACGGGGATATGCGATCCCCTGTAGGAGCGAGGCTTGCCCGCGAAGAACGATGACGCGGTCTAGCGTTGCAACACAAGGATCCGCGACAACAATTCATCCCGATCAACATAGCACCCTTGAAAATGACGGGCGCCACTGGCGGGATCAAACGCATTGCGGGCATGAAGGGTGCGGCGGTTGTCGAAGCACCACAGCTCACCGGGATTGAGCCGCGTCATCACCCGGAATCGCGCTTCGCGGGTCATCGCAATAAACCGCCGATAAGCGCGGTACAGCTTGGGCATGTCCTCGATCGAGGCATCAAACGGTCCGCGTAGAAAGTTCGCCATGCGGATTTCCGACACCTGCCCAAAGGCATCCAGCGCGATGATCGGCGCGAGACGGCGGTAGTCGCTGTGGCGATCTTTGTTGCGGAACTCCACCGGGATTTCGCAGAGGCTTTTAAACGACTCGGGATCTTCCTCGCGCAACGCTTGGGCTATGGCAAAGCCGTCGACAAAAATACTCTCGCCACCGTCCGCGTCATTCACCAGGCAATGCAGAAATTGCAGCCCCGGTTGCAACTCTCGAGTCGGCAAATCGCTATGCAGCGGCAGGTTGAAGGCGGTGTAGGCGTTGCTATCGGCATCGGCCTTGGATTGCACGTTGAACAGCACGCCGAAATTGCTCTCGCGGATGAAGGAAATCCGCTGGGCGATCAGTTTAAGTGAGCCGGGTTCGGTGGGTACGCCGCGCACTTGAGTCAGGCCGATATCGCGCACCGCCAGCAGCCATTGCAGCAAGGCGTCGTTATCGTTCATCAGCGCCTGGTATTCGAACGCCGGCAGCTGCAAGTCGCTTTTCCACAGCCTGGATTTTGGTTTGCCGACACGGCGTTCGGTGCGGGACTCGTCGTCATAGGCGTGAGCCCGCAGCCAGCCCGGGTCGAAGCGGCTTAGGTGGCCGTCCTGCCATTCGACGCTGAGGCAACCTTCGGCGTCGACGTTTGCCGCTGTCGGCACCAGGTCCTCTGCGACGTCGACGATTTCCAGCACTTGCTCGCGGGTCACGGTGTAGACGCACTGCGGGCACGGGCAGTTATCTCGAAGCCATTGATGATGAAAGGGGCTGACCCGGCCGTCAGCCCACTGCACTTGAATTCGATCCGCCAGGGTTTGCACGGCGGACAACGCGCTGATCAACGGGTAGGTACGGAAGTCGGCAAAAGCGGCGGTGTTCAATGGCGATCTCCTTGTTATTTTTTAGGGGGTAATGCGATCACTCGGCCAATGTAGGCGGGGGTTGGCAGGTCGGTTTGCTCGGCGACGATGGCTTGCAGCTTGCTCAAGGTGTCTTCGCTGAACGGTGCGGAGCGAGGTCCGGCGAGGTCCACGTGCAGCAGCATTTGTTCGTTGCCCGCCAGTTCCTTGTCGTCGCCGACCAGATGCAGGCTGTGATAGAGGTGCAGGCGTTTGCTGTCGTGGCCGATGATTTGGGTACGCACTTCGACGTCAGCGTCGAGCTTCACTTCATGCAGGTAATTGAGGTGCAGTTCGAGGGTGAACAGCGAATTGCCGCTGGCTTCGCGGTTGTTGCTGTCCATGCCCAGGCGATCCATCAGGGCGTCGGTGGCGTAGCTGAAAATCAGCAGGTAGAAGGCATCGCGCAGGTGGCCGTTGTAGTCGACCCAGTCGGGGATGATTTTGGTTTGGTAGGTGGTGAGTGCGGGCATGTCGTCACATCCGAAATGGTTGAGGCCTGCAGGAGCGAGGCTTGCCCGCGAAGAGGCCGGTACATTCGACGGATCTCTTGCGGCAGGGAAATTGCCTTCGCGGGCAAGCCTCGCTCCTACAGAGGGTGGGGTGTTTAGTCAGCGAACGCCATCCCATGCTTCTCTTTGGTGGTCTTCACCGCTTCCAGCACCGCCAGCAAGCAATCATCACGATAGCGCTCCAGCGCGGAAATGCTGTGCGTGCCTAACTGATCGCTGGTGCCATCCACCACATCATCAATCAACTTGTCGGTCAGCTCCGGTGCCGGCAGATACGTCCACGGTAACTGCAACGCCGGTCCGAATTGCGCCATGAAGTGCCTCATACCCGCATCGCCACCCGCCAGGGTATACGTCAAGAACGTGCCCATGAATGACCAGCGCAGACCCGCGCCAAAGCGAATCGCATCATCGATTTCTCCGGTGGTCGCCACACCGTCGTTGACCAGGTGCAGCGCCTCCCGCCACAGCGCTTCGAGCAAACGGTCGGCGATGAACCCGGGCACTTCCTTGCGCACGTGCAGCGGACGCATGCCCAGGGATTCGTAGACTTTCATCGCCGCTTGAACGGCTTCCGGTGCGGTGTTTTTGCCGCCGACCACTTCCACCAGCGGCAGCAGGTAAACCGGGTTGAAGGGGTGTCCGACCACGCAGCGTTCCGGGTGCGTCGAACTCTCGTAGAACTCGCTCGGCAACAGACCGGAAGTACTGGAACCGATCAAGGCATTGGGCTTGGCCGCCGCGCTGATTTTACTGTGCAGTTCCAGTTTCAGATCGAGGCGCTCAGGGGCGCTTTCCTGAATGAAGTCGGCGTCGCGAACGCATTCCTCAATGGTTGCGACAAAGCGCAGCCGATCCTGTGAAGCACCCGGTGCCAAGCCTTGTTTCTCCAGCGCACCCCAGGCATTGGCGACGCGCTTGCGCAACGCGGCTTCGGCACCAGGCGCCGGGTCCCAGGCGACAACGTCGAGGCCGTGGGCGAGGGCGCGGGATACCCAACCGCTGCCGATGACACCGCTGCCCAGGGCTGCGAAGGTTTTGATTTCGGTGATAAAGCTCATGGCGTCGTCCTAAAAGAATTCGGTGATCTCTGTAGGAGAGAGGCTTGCCCGCGAAGAGGCCGGTACATCCGACGGATCTCTTCCGGCAGGAATGCCGCCTTCGCGGGCAAGCCTCGCTCCTACAGGTTATGTGCGTGGAGGATTAGCCGCGCTTGGTCAGGCCCATTTTTGCCCGTCCTTCCGCCGGAGTCAGGACGCGGGCACCGAGGCGGCTGAGGATTTCCGAGGCGCGTTCGACCAGCTGGCCGTTGGTCGCCAGCACACCCTTGTCCAGCCAGATGTTGTCTTCCAGACCAACCCGCACGTTGCCGCCGAGCAGCACCGCTTGCGCCGCCATCGGCATTTGCATGCGACCGATGCCGAAGCCGGCCCACACCGCGTTCGCGGGCAGGTTGTCGACCATGGCTTTCATAGTGGTGGTGTCGGCCGGCGCGCCCCACGGAATGCCCAGGCACAGCTGGAACAGCGGATCGTCGAGCAGGCCTTCCTTGATCAACTGCTTGGCGAACCACAGGTGACCGGTGTCGAAAATTTCCAGCTCGGCCTTCACGCCCAGCTCTTGAATGCGTTTGGCGCCTGCGCGCAGTTGCGCCGGGGTGGACACGTAAATGGTGTCACCGTCGCCGAAGTTCAGGGTGCCGCAGTCGAGGGTGCAGATTTCCGGCAACAGTGCTTCAACGTGGGCCAGACGGGTCAACGGGCCCACCAGGTCGGTGTTCGGACCGAACTCCATCGGGTTCTCGCCCGCGCCGATTTCCAGGTCGCCGCCCATGCCGGCGGTGAGGTTGACGATGATGTCGACGTCCGCCTCGCGGATGCGCTCCATCACTTCGCGGTACAAGGCCACGTCACGGCTGAATTTGCCGGTTTCGGGGTTGCGAACGTGGCAGTGAACGACCGTGGCACCGGCCTTGGCGGCTTCCACGGCGGCAGCGGCGATTTGTTTCGGGGTGACCGGCACGTGTGGGCTCTTGCTGGTCGTGTCGCCAGCACCGGTGAGTGCGCAGGTGATGATGACGTCGTGGTTCATGAGGCGGGTTCCTTGCAGGCGTGATGATTCCGTTCGCAGCCCCGCAGGGCTGCGATCCGGTGGTTCAATCGGGGTTTATTTGCTGGTCAGTTTCAAATTGTCAGCGGCCGGTTTGCCATCGAAGGTGGTGACGCCTTCGAGCCAGCGTTGCTTGTCTTGCGGGTGATCTTTCAGCCATTGTTTAGCCGATTCGAAAGCGTCCTTGTGATCCAACAGCGGCTGCATCATCCGGCTCTCGTCTTCGGCGGTGTAGGTCAGGTTGCTCAGCAATTTGCCGATGTTCGGGCACTGCTGCGCATAGTTCGGCGAAGTGACGGTCCAGACCGTGGCCATGCCTTCGTTCGGGCCGAGAGCGTCTTCGCTGCCGGTGAGGTAAGTCATCTGCACGTTGACGTTCATCGGGTGCGGCGCCCAGCCGAAGAACACCACGGCTTCTTTGCGGCGCACGGCGCGATCCACGGCCGCGAGCATGCCGGCTTCGCTGGACTCGACGAGCTGGAATTTGCCGAGGCCAAACTGGTTCTTGGCGATCATTGCCTTGATCTGGGTGTTAGCGCCCGAGCCAGGCTCGATGCCGTAGATCTTGCCGCCCAGTTCTTTTTCGAACTTGGCGATGTCGGCGAAGGTTTTCAGACCCTTGTCGGCGAGGTAAGTCGGAACGGCGAGGGTGGCGCGGGCGTCTTTCAGGCTAGGCGCTTCAAGCACCTTGACCTGATTGGCGTCGACGAACGGCGTGATGGTCTGGGTCATCAGCGGGTTCCAGTAACCCAGGAACAGGTCCAGGCGCTGGTCGCGGATCCCGGCGAAGATGATTTGCTGGGAGGCGCTGGTTTGTTTGGTGTTGTAGCCGAGGCCGTCGAGCAAGACCTGGGTCATGGCACTGGTGGCGATCACGTCGGTCCAGTTCACGACGCCCATGCGCACGTTCTGGCATGAAGCAGGTTCGGCCGCCATGACGCTGGCGCTCAAGAAGGCGGTACCGCTGAGTGCAAGAACACAGCTGCTGATCAGTCGTTTCATGTCGGGGTTCCTCGGCAGACGTTATTGTGGGTTCCGGCATCTTTGTGCGCCGGTGATGCCAAGTTACGCAGCTAAGGCCCCGTGAAAGCGCACTGCGGCGACCAGCTCTTGCACTGCAGCGACCTGCGCTCTTGAAAGCCTGTTGCAAGTGGCGTATCAACGTCCACACGCTACCCGCCCTCTCGTTACCTGCCAGTCGAGTGCGCTCCATGTCCCAGGACTTCTACTTCATGTTGATGCCGGGTTTCTCGGCCATCGGTTTTATCTCGGCCATCGAGCCGCTGCGGGTCGCCAATCGCTTTCGCGGCGAGTTGTATCGCTGGCACGTGCTGAGCGCTGACGGCGGGGCGGTATTGGCCAGCAATGGCATGTCGGTCAACGCCGATGCGGCGCTGGAACCGCTGAAGAAAGGTGCAACCCTGTTGGTGGTCGCCGGTTTCGAACCGCTGAAATTCGCCACGCCCGCGCTGGAGCACTGGCTGCGCCGTCTGGACAACGAGGGCGTGACCCTCGGCGCCATCGATACCGGCAGCTTCGTCCTCGCCGAAGCCGGCCTGCTCGACGGCCATCGCCTGACCCTGCACTGGGAAGCCATCGACGCGTTCAAGGAGTCTTATCCACAGCTCAGCGTCACCCAGGAGCTGTTCGAGATCGATCGCCGCCGTATCACCTCTGCCGGCGGTACAGCCTCCATCGACCTGATGCTCGACCTGATCGCCCAGGCCCACGGCCCGGAACTGGCGATCCAGGTCAGCGAACAATTCGTGCTCGGGCGCATCCGCCCGCGCAAAGACCACCAGCGCATGGAAGTCGCCACGCGCTATGGCATCAGCAACAAGAAGCTGGTGCATGTGATTGGGGAGATGGAGCAGCACAGCGAACCACCGCTGAGTACGCTTGAGTTAGCCGAATCGATCAAGGTGACGCGGCGCCAGTTGGAGCGCCTGTTTCGGTTGCACCTGAACGACACGCCGAGCAATTTCTACCTGCGCTTGCGGCTGGAGAAGGCCCGGCAGTTGCTGCGACAGACGGACATGAGTGTGCTGGAGGTGAGCATTGCGTGCGGTTTTGAATCGCCGTCGTATTTCACCCGCAGCTATCGGGCGAAGTTTGCGCGGTGCCCGCGCGAGGATCGCCGACGGCTTGGGGATGGGCGAGAGCTGGTCTGAGCACAGATTCCAACAACACCAAAAAACCCTGTGGGAGATTCTATGTTTGGGGGGAACACCCAAACATAGAATTTGGCTTGTATTCGGTTTGGTTTTTCATCAGGGCAAACATCACTCTGGCCAGCTTGCGTGCCAGGATAACCAAGGCCTGAGTGCCTTTTAGACCTCTGGCCAGATAGCGTTCGTAGTACGGCTTCCAGGTCGGCGAACGGCTGGCAGCCATAGCGCTATTGTGAAACAAGCGCCGGAACTCCGAGTCCCCTCGTTTAGAGAGTCGGCGCTTTTGATCCTTTTGTCCTGACTGCCTCACACGCGGATCCATGCCGAGGAAGGCGACGTACTCGTCGCTGTTGGCAAATTCCCCACGCATAAAAGCAGTGGCCGCTGCGGTGGCCGTCAGGAGCCCTACGCCCTCGATGGCCTGGCAACGCTTCACCTGATCATCAATCCCACCTTCCTCAGCAATTTCCTTGAGCGTTTTCTGAATCATCTTTTCGAACTGGGCAATGGCGGCCAGAAGCTGGTTGAAGTGCTCTTTCAGCAAGGATTCGTTTTTCCAGCTCTGCTTGAGTGCAACACAGGCCCGGACCAACTGAGCCCGACGGCGAAGCAGGCTTTTCATTTGTGTGTAAGCCTTCGGTGGCGGATTCCAGATCCTCAATCTGTCGGATTCGCGGCTCAAGTAACGGGCCAGCAGTTCGGCATCCAACGTATCTGTTTTCGCCCTCATGCCTATTCCATCGCGGTATTTGTTGAGGCGACTGCCATCGATGACGTAAACGTCATGGCCCATTTCATGGGCCATTTCCGTTGTATCAAGGTGATAGATATTGGTCGCTTCTAGCGCGATAGCGCTGTGCGCTGGCAGCGTCTTGAGCCATTGCTTCAAGGTTGATCGCTTGTTCGCGATATTTAGGGTCTTTTCCAGGTCGGATCGATAGATAACGATCTCGTCCTTCGCCACATCCACACCGACGACCACCTGCGAATCCAGGATTGTCATGGCACACCCTCCGAGCTAGGGTTTAGATACTTGACGGGGTTCACCGTTGCGCTGGCTTGTTTCTATCGTCGGTCCGAGCCGATGCATTCCTTATCGGCGCATTAGGTGAAGGGGTGGGACGAAGTCTCCCACGGTCTGTACTGGTCAGAGTCAGATGACGAGCTTTAGTCCCACCCACCCCTTCAAGTCTAAACATACAAGCGAGGCTGCTCGCGAATGCAATCTGTCAGCCGCCATTGATGTCGACTGACCCACCGCTTTCGCGAGCAGGCTCGCTCCCACAGTTATGATTTGTTGTGGATCTTATTTCTTCATTAAGGCCGAGCAGGCTGTTTTGTAGGCTTCATGCTGATACTTGTTCAGCGTCGCCGGCAGTTCCACGTTGTGCTTCTTGCTCTGCGCATTGATCGTTTGCGGCGACAGCAGCGTCACCTCGCAATTTTCCAGCAGCTGAAACACACCCTCGATCTTGAACGTGGTCGGTCCACCGGCGAACTCGCCTTTCTTGCTGCGCTTCTTGATCGCGATCCGGTCGATGGAGTTCTCGCGTACAAACGACGCCACCTGAGCGGCGAAGACTTTGACGTTCGCGGCTTCGTCGTCATCGTCGAGGGCAATTTTCTTGGTGGGCAGGGCTACGTGACTCAGCGTCTGACCGTCCAGGGACGCGACGGCAATGATCGCTTCGCTGCCTTTGATTTCGATGCCGCAGATTTTCATTTCGATCCCTTTCACAAATGGTTGTGTGCAGCCTACAGCTCAAGTTGATTAGCCGTGATGCCAAACGCCGCGGCAATTTTCTCGCGGGTGGCCTTGCGAGGCTTCGCTACAGTCTCTTGCTGGGCAAAAGCAGGTTGAGAAATGCCCATGCGTTTGGCCACCTCATCCTGTGTAAGGTTCAGGTGCTCGCGCCAGGCCCTGACCGGTAACGCGCCATCAACGATAAGGCTGACTACTTCGTGAGGGATCAAATCATTCTCCATATTTATGTTTTCACTCCTGCCCAATCGACTCCAAAAACTCCGACCGCTCATCACTCATCCGCGCCACGCAATCATTCTGCGCAATGGTGAACGCCTTGCTGCCACTGGTCGCCGGAAACGCTTCAACCGCGCAATCCGCATCCCGGGTTTTCAGCCACTGCTGCTGCGCGGCCTTGAGCTTGGCGGTGATGTCGCTCAGTTGCGCCGGGTTCTTGCCGTAGGCCGTTTGCATGCGCTCGGTCAGGCTTTGGTAGTTGTCCTTGAGCAGGTCTTCGGCGGTGGTTCTGCTGAAGGCGGAGCATTCCAGGGTCTGGACGTCGTTTTCGACCTTGTCGCAGGGGTTGTCGTCGGCCTCTTCAGCTGCGTGTACGCCGGTCGCTATCAGTGCCAAAGCCAGGAAGATCGTTCTCATTGCGACGCAGCCCCTATTTTTCAGTGCCTATTCAGTAATGCAGCGGATTCTGGCCCAAGCAGCGGCCCTTGAACAGGTGGGCGATTGCGTCGATCAACGACCCTTTGTCGCGGATTGACGCTTTCGGCAAACCCCCTGTCGTTTTTGCACCCGGCTGCCCCGGTCCTCAGGCATATGCTGGCCCCAAAGCGCCGGCACACGATTCGGCGCATGAATCGCTAATAGGGGACAGCCTGATGAGCCCAGCCGAATTGCACGCCGACAGCATCGTTATCGACGGGCTGATTATTGCCAAGTGGAACCGTGAGCTGTTCGAAGACATGCGCAAGGGCGGTCTGACCGCGGCTAACTGCACCGTGTCGGTGTGGGAGGGCTTCCAGGCCACCGTCAACAACATCGCCGCCAGCCAGAAGCTGATCCGCGAGAACAGCGACCTGGTGATTCCGGTTCGCACTACCGCCGACATCCGTAAAGCGAAGGAGCAGGGCAAGACCGGCATCCTGTTCGGCTTCCAGAATGCTCACGCGTTTGAAGACCAGATCGGCTACGTCGAGGTCTTCAAGCAGCTCGGCGTCGGTATTGTGCAGATGTGCTACAACACCCAGAACCTGGTAGGGACTGGCTGCTACGAGCGCGATGGCGGCCTGTCGGGTTTCGGTCGTGAAATCGTTGCCGAGATGAACCGCGTCGGGGTCATGTGCGACCTGTCCCACGTCGGCTCCAAGACGTCTGAAGAAGTCATTCTCGAATCGAAGAAACCGGTGTGCTACTCCCACTGCCTGCCGTCGGGCCTGAAAGTCCATCCGCGCAACAAGTCCGATGAAGAACTGAAGTTCATCGCCGATCACGGCGGTTTTGTCGGCGTGACCATGTTCGCGCCGTTCCTGGCCAAGGGCATCGATTCGACCATCGACGACTACGCCGAGGCCATCGAATACACCATGAACATCGTTGGTGAAGACGCCATCGGTATCGGCACCGACTTCACCCAGGGCCATGGCCAGGACTTCTTTGAATACCTGACCCATGACAAGGGCTACGCCCGCCGCCTGACCAGCTTCGGCAAGATCATCAACCCGCTGGGCATCCGCACCGTCGGCGAGTTCCCGAACCTGACCGAAACCCTGCTCAAGCGCGGCCACTCCGAGCGTGTGGTGCGCAAGATCATGGGCGAGAACTGGGTCAACGTCTTGAAAGACGTTTGGGGCGAATAAGCCGCCGCATCTGAAGAATTCTTTCCCCCGGCCGTCCGCGCCGGGGGCAACACCCAAAATTTTCTGGAGTTAAGTTTCCATGGCCAAGATCGCCCCGCAATTGCCAATCGAAGTCGACAGCGAAACCGGTGTCTGGACCTCCGACGCCCTGCCAATGCTGTATGTACCGCGTCACTTCTTCGTCAACAACCACATGGGCATCGAGGAAGTACTGGGCGCCGACGCCTACGCCGAAATCCTCTACAAGGCCGGCTACAAATCCGCCTGGCACTGGTGTGAAAAAGAAGCCGAATGCCACGGCCTTGAAGGCGTCGCGGTGTTCGAGCACTACATGAAGCGCCTGTCGCAGCGCGGCTGGGGCCTGTTCAAGATCCAGGACATCGACCTCGACAAGGGCACCGCCAGCGTCAAGCTCGAACACTCGGCGTTCGTCTACGTGTACGGCAAGGTCGGGCGCAAGGTCGACTACATGTTCACCGGTTGGTTTGCCGGGGCCATGGACCAGATTCTGCAAGCCCGTGGCAGCAAGATCCGCACTGTCGCCGAACAGGTTTACGGTGGCTCCGAAGAAGGCCACGACGACGGTTTGTTCACCGTCAAGCCGTTGTAAGTCGAGGAACCCGCCATGGCTTTCGAAGCAATGTTCCAGCCGATCCAGATCGGCAAACTGACCATCCGCAACCGCGTGCTCAGTACCGCGCACGCCGAGGTCTACGCGACCGACGGCGGCATGACCACCGACCGGTACGTCAAGTATTACGAAGAGAAAGCCAAGGGCGGGATCGGCCTGGCGATTTGCGGCGGTTCCTCCAGCGTGGCCATCGACAGCCCGCAAGGCTGGTGGAAGTCGGTCAACCTGGCCGACGACCGGATCATTCCGCACTTCCAGAACCTGGCCGATGCCATGCACAAGCATGGCGCCAAGATCATGATCCAGATTACCCACATGGGCCGTCGTTCCCGCTGGGATGGCGAGCATTGGCCAACTCTGCTGTCGCCGTCGGGCATCCGCGAGCCGGTGCACCGTGCGACTTGCAAAACCATCGAGCCGGAAGAAATCTGGCGGGTGATCGGCAACTACGCCAGCGCTGCGGCACGGGCCAAGGCCGGTGGCCTGGATGGCGTCGAGCTGTCCGCCGTGCACCAGCACATGATCGACCAGTTCTGGAGCCCGCGGGTCAACAAGCGTACCGACGAATGGGGCGGCAGCTTCGAGAACCGCATGCGTTTCGGCCTGGAAGTGATCAAGGCTGTGCGGGCTGAAGTCGGCCCGGATTTCTGCGTCGGCATCCGTCTGTGCGGTGATGAGTTCCACCCGGACGGCTTGTCCCACGAGGACATGAAGCAGATCGCCAAGTACTACGACGACACCGGCATGATCGACTTCATCGGCGTGGTGGGTTCGGGTTGCGACACCCACAACACCCTGGCCAACGTTATCCCGAACATGAGTTATCCACCGGAGCCGTTCCTGCATTTGGCGGCCGGTATCAAGGAAGTGGTCAAGGCCCCGGTCCTGCATGCGCAGAACATCAAGGACCCGAACCAGGCGACCCGTATTCTGGAAGGCGGCTACGTGGACATGGTCGGCATGACCCGCGCCCACATCGCCGACCCGCACCTGATCGCCAAGATCAAAATGGGTCAGGTTGACCAGATCAAGCAATGCGTCGGCGCCAACTACTGCATCGACCGTCAGTATCAGGGCCTGGACGTCTTGTGCATCCAGAACGCCGCGACTTCCCGTGAGTACATGGGCGTGCCGCACATCATCGAGAAATCGACCGGTGTGAAGCGCAAGGTTGTGGTGGTCGGTGCCGGTCCTGCCGGGATGGAAGCGGCGCGTGTGTCGGCCGAACGTGGCCACGACGTGACCCTGTTCGAGAAGAAAGAATTCATTGGCGGGCAGATCACTACCGCTTCGAAAGCCCCGCAACGGGACCAGATCGCCGGTATCACTCGCTGGTTCCAGCTGGAATTGGCGCGTCTGAAAGTCGACCTGCGCCTGGGCGTGGCGGCCGATGCGGCAACCATTCTCGACCTGCGTCCGGACGTGGTGGTGCTCGCCGTTGGCGGTCATCCGTTCCTGGAACAAAACGAACACTGGGGCGCGGCTGAAGGCTTGGTGGTCAGCAGCTGGGACATCCTCGACGGCAAGGTCGCGCCGGGCAAGAACGTGTTGGTCTACGACACCATTTGCGAATTCACCGGCATGTCGACCGCCGACTTCCTCGCTGACAAAGGCAGCCAGGTCGAGATCGTTACTGACGACATCAAGCCGGGCGTGGCGATTGGCGGTACGTCGTTCCCGACGTACTACCGCAGCATGTACCCCAAAGAAGTGATCATGACCGGCGACATGATGCTGGAAAAGGTCTACCGCGAAGGCGACAAGCTGGTGGCGGTGCTGGAAAACGAATACACCGGCGCCAAAGAGGAGCGAGTGGTGGACCAGGTCGTCGTTGAAAACGGCGTGCGTCCGGACGAAGAAATCTACTACGCCATGAAGGAAGGCTCGCGCAACAAAGGCCAGATGGACATCGAAGCCCTGTTCGCGATCAAGCCGCAACCTTCGCTGAGCCAGGCGGGCGACGGCTACTTGCTATTCCGCATCGGCGACTGCGTGGCGCAGCGCAACACACACGCCGCCATTTATGACGCACTCCGGCTCTGTAAGGATTTTTGACGGCTTAGCTGCAAGCCTTAAGCTGCAAGCTACAAGTAAAAGCTCATCCTCACCGCCGCTTTTTCTTGCAGCTTGTAGCTTGTAGCTTGCACCTCGCCAGAGGTGACTCTGATGTTGAACACCCTTCTTCCAATCCTGTTGTTCGCTGCCCTGGGCCTTGCCGTCCTCGGCGCGTTGCGGCGGGTGGCTATGTGGCGCCGGGGCCGTGCCTCCAAGGTCGACCTGATCGGCGGCCTGTTCGCCATGCCCAAGCGCTACATGGTCGATTTGCACCACGTCGTGGCGCGGGACAAATACATCGCCAACACCCACGTGGCCACGGCCGGTGGTGCGGTGGCGTCCATCGTGCTGGCGATTCTGGTGCACGGTTTCGGCCTGCATAACCGCATCCTCGGTTACGCGCTGCTGTTGATGACGGTGGTGATGTTCGTCGGTGCGATCTTCGTGTACCTGCGTCGTCGCAACCCACCGGCGCGCCTGTCCAAAGGGCCGTGGATGCGCCTGCCGAAAAGCCTGTTGGCGTTCTCGGCGAGCTTCTTCCTGTTGACCCTGCCGGTGGCCGGCATCCTCCCGGAAAACTTCGGCGGTTGGGTGGTGGCAGCGATCCTCGGCCTCGGTGTGCTGTGGGGCGTCAGCGAACTGTTCTTCGGCATGACCTGGGGCGGGCCGATGAAGCACGCCTTTGCCGGGGCCCTGCACCTGGCTTGGCACCGTCGCGCCGAACGCTTTGGCGGCGGTCGTTCCACCGGTTTGAAACCGCTGGACCTGAACGACCCGAGCGCACCGTTGGGCGTGGAAAAACCCAAGGATTTCACCTGGAACCAACTGCTCGGCTTCGACGCCTGCGTGCAGTGCGGTAAATGCGAAGCCGCGTGCCCCGCATTCGCCGCTGGCCAGCCGCTGAACCCGAAAAAACTGATTCAGGACATGGTCGTCGGCCTGGCCGGTGGCACCGACGCCAAGTTCGCTGGCAGCCCGTATCCGGGCAAGGCCATCGGCGAGCACGCCGGCAACCCGCATCAACCGATCGTCAACGGTTTGGTGGACGCCGAGACCCTGTGGTCCTGCACCACGTGCCGGGCTTGTGTCGAGGAATGCCCGATGATGATCGAGCACGTCGACGCCATCGTCGACATGCGCCGCCATCTGACCCTGGAAAAAGGCGCCACTCCGAACAAGGGCGCCGAAGTCCTGGAAAACCTGATTGCCACCGATAACCCGGGCGGTTTCGCGCCGGGCGGGCGGATGAACTGGGCGGCGGATTTGAACCTCAACCTGATGAGCGAGAAGAAATCCGTCGACGTGCTGTTCTGGGTTGGCGACGGCGCCTTCGACATGCGCAACCAGCGCACCCTGCGCGCTTTCGTCAAAGTGTTGAAAGCAGCCAAGGTCGACTTCGCGGTGCTGGGGCTCGAAGAGCGCGACAGCGGTGACGTGGCCCGACGCCTGGGCGACGAAGCAACCTTCCAGTTGTTGGCCAAACGCAACATCCAGACCCTGGCCAAGTACAGCTTCAACCGCATCGTCACCTGCGACCCACACAGCTTCCACGTGCTGAAAAACGAGTACGGCGCCTTCGACGGCAACTACCTGGTGCAGCACCACAGCACCTACATGGCCGAAATCATCGGCGCTGGCGCCTTGAACCTTGGCCAGCACAGAGGCAGCAGCGTGACGTATCACGACCCGTGCTACCTCGGCCGCTACAACGGCGAATACGAGGCGCCGCGTGAAGTGCTGCGCGCCCTCGGCATTGAAGTCAAAGAGATGCAACGCTCCGGTTTCCGCTCGCGCTGCTGCGGCGGCGGTGGCGGGGCGCCGATCACCGACATTCCGGGCAAGCAACGGATCCCTGACATGCGCATGGACGACATCCGCGAAACCGGTGCCGAACTGGTGGCCGTGGGTTGCCCGCAATGCACCGCGATGCTCGAAGGCGTGGTCGAACCGCGTCCGCTGATCAAGGACATCGCCGAATTGGTGGCGGACGCGTTGCTCGAAGACGCGGCGCCGAGCAAGCCGACCAAACCGGCCCAACGTGAACCTGCGGAGGCCCACTGATGAGCGACATTATCCGCCGCGACCCCCGCGCCGAATGGATTGCCCGTAACCGCCTGCACCCGCTGCACGCGGCCATGCAACCGGCGCAACACAGCTGGATGGGCCCTAACGGCGTCATCCGCAAGAACCTGCACGGCATCGGTTTTATCGGTCCCAACGGCATCAAGCGCATTGACCGCAGCGGCGCTCAGCAGGGCGGCGCGACCAAACGCTCGGCGGCCGTGGAAGTGCAATTGCCACTGCATCAAGTGCCTGCACCTGCGTTTTACATCAGTGTGGTGCCGGACATGGTCGGCGGCCGCTTGAGCAGCCACGACCGCGACTTGCTCGGTCTGGCTCATCAACTCGCCGGCAAGGAAGGCGCGGTGTTGGCCGTGGTTTTCGGCGAACACAAAGAAAACGCTTTCACTACCGCAGGCGTCGATCGCTTGCTGGTATTGGACGGCGATGAATTCAGCGGTTATGCACCGGAGCAACGGGTCCAGGGCCTGCGGGCTGTGGATAACCAGTTCAGTCCGCGTCACTGGCTGCTGCCGGACAGCCGCAGCGGTGGCGGTGAACTCGGTCGGCGCTTTGCCGCCGCACTGGGCGAACGCCCGGCCACGCGGGTCTGGCAGGTCAAGGATCAGGAATGTATCGGCCGCGCCGGTGCCGGTTTACAGGACCTTGCGCGTCCGGTCGCACGCTTGATTCTGGCCGCTGTCGAGTGCGCAGAACCGGTCAGCGAAACCCGTCACGAAGCGTTGCCCGTGGAGTTATCCACAGCCGTCGCGCGCAGCTTGTCGCGCATTGAAGATTTGGGCGCGGTGGCGGTGGATCCGGCGGCGATTCCGATGGCCGAAGCCGAATTCATCTTCTCCGGCGGCAACGGAGTCAAGGACTGGGGACTTTTCCACAGGACCGCTGAAGCCCTTGGCGCCACCGAAGGCGCGTCGCGGGTGGCGGTGGACGATGGCTTCATGGCGCGCGATCGCCAAGTGGGCGCGTCCGGTACCTGGGTCACCGCGCGGGTTTACGTGGCGGTGGGGATTTCCGGGGCGATCCAGCACCTGCAAGGCATTGGTGCCTGCGACAAGGTGGTGGCAATCAACCTCGACCCTGGCTGCGACATGATCAAACGAGCCGACCTGTCGGTGATCGGTGAGAGCGCCGAAATTCTTCAAGCCTTGATCGCGGCGGTAGAGGCTTACCGCAACGAAGCCAAGCGCGATGCGGCTTAAGGAAAGGAAAGGGTTATGAGCACGAAAATCATCAGCCTGGTGTCCATCGGCGCCCACCCGACCTCCGGCCGGCCACGTCGCGCGGAGCAGGATGCGCGGGCGGTGGAACTGGGTCTGCAACTGGCTGGGGATAACTTGCACGTGCTGCATGCCGGCGATGTCGCAGAGCCGGCGTTGCGCGCTTATCTGGGCATGGGCCTGGAACAACTGCATGTGCTCGAACAACCGCAAGGCGCCGATGCACTGCCTGCATTGACCGCGTACCTGCGCGACGCCGGGGCGCAAGTGGTGCTGACTGGCAGTCAGGCGGAAACCGGCGAAGGCTCGGGCATGCTCCCGTTCCTGCTGGCGGAAAGCCTCGGCTGGCCGCTGGTGGTGGGGCTGGCTCAAGTGGAGTCCATCGACGGTAATTCAGCGCTGGTGCTGCAAGCCTTGCCTCGCGGTCAACGCCGTCGATTGAAAGTGCGGCTGCCGTTTCTCGCAACTGTGGATAACGCTGCACCGAAACCTCGGCAGAGCGCCTACGGCCCGGCGCGGCGCGGTGTGCTGCAGGCCGATGAAGTCGAAGTGATCGACGATGAATTGTTGGCCGTCGCCACGCTGCAACCGGCCAAGCCACGCCCAAAACGTTTGAAGGTGATCAAGGCCAAGAGCGGCGCGGACCGGATGAAAGCTGCGACGGCCAAGGCCAGTGGCGGCGGTGGGCAAGTGCTCAAAGGCGTGACCGCGCAGGCCGGGGCTGAGGCGATTCTCAAGTTGCTGATCGAAGAAGGCGTCGTCCGCTAACCGAAAATCAGCACAGAACCCATGTGGGAGCGAGCCTGCTCGCGAAAGCGGTGGGTCATTCAACATCCTTGCGACTGATCAACCGCTTTCGCGAGCAGGCTCACTCCCACAGGGTGTCCGTGTCACCGACATTTATGGGGAAACAATGGCAGTAGAATTTCGTTCGGCAGTGCGCGCCGATGCGCGTGAGATTGCGCGTCTGTTTCAAATCACATCGGAGGGGGCTGCCGATTACATTTGGAGCCAACTCGCCCAGCCCGGTCAGGATCTGCTGGACGTCGGCGCCATTCGTTACGCCCGCGACGACGTGGATTTCTCCTGGCAGAACTGCCTTATCGCAGAGTCGGAGGGCCGGGTCATCGGCATGCTGCACAGTTACGTGATGCGTCACGATCCGCTGGCAGAGCCGACGACCGATCCGGTCCTGGCGCCCTACGCGAAGATGGAAATCCCCGACACCCTGTACATCTCCAGCCTGGCGTTGCATGAAGGCTGGCGCAACCTGGGCCTGGGCAAGCAATTCCTTGCCTACGCCTACGACCGTGCCAACCGGCTCGGGCTCAACGGCTTGAGCCTGATCGACTACGCCGCCAACACTGGCGCGCGTCGGTTCTATGAGCGTCATGGCTTCCGCATCGTTGACACCTGCCAGATCACGCCCCATCCGATGATTCGGGTCACGGGGGAGGCCTACCTGATGTATCGGCCATGAACACTCACCCGATGTTGCGCCAGATTCAGGCTGGCGTTTCCATCCCATAGGAAACCCATGGTTACCCACAATCCCTGTTAGCGCTTCTGTGGATAACATGTTCGCCCTTCGCTACACACCATACAAAACAAGCCCTGCAAACCTTCGTACAAAAAACAACCAGGCTAACTTGCGGTTTTTACAGGCTTTTTCCAGAGGATAAGTTTGTCCGCTAGCCAATACTTGCCCCCAATCTCTGTTAGCGCATCTGTGGATAAGATGTTCGCTGTCCGCTACAGGCCTTATAAAACGGGCTTGTCAGGTAGATGGTTAAAAAACGATCAAATCAGCGGTTTTGCGCGACTAATCACCCGCAGAGCCCGATATATTGCGGTTTTCAGAGGTTTTCCACAGATCGGCGGAAGTTGCCCCCAAAGTCTGTTGGCGCTTCTGTGGATAAGGTGTTCGCCATCCGCTGCAAGCCACGTATAACGTGCCCTGCAAGCTTTAGATCAAAAAACAACCAATCGCTGTGGAAAACCGGCCTTCTGGATAAGTCACGGTTTTTCTTCGGTTTCTGTGGAGAAAGATTCCCGCCTATCCACACTTGTCCCCATTAGCTGTGGGTGGAGGTGTGGATAACTTGTTCGCCAAACCCTGAAAGCCACGTCCCGCATAGGCTTGAATGGAATAGATCAGATTTCATACAGTTCTAAGCCGCTGGCTTGACTTCGATCGGTCGCCTGTCTTCACTCACAGGTCACAAGGACCGCCGTCATTTATCCACATCTGGTTCAGGGAGAACGCGTGATGGATAGCCAGCCCGCCCCCATTTTCTTCGCAACGTGCGTGCCCCTCCCGGCGGTCTTGTTGCGCAAACGCATTCACCGCCGCGCCGCCAATCAGCGCGCTCGCCTATAGCGCCCGACCTTTCGTAGTGACACCCGCGTGCTGCCGTTGAGTTCACTCAGTGGCCAGGTACTCGTTCGCCCATCGATTGCAGGCAACCGCAGAGTTGCCCTATCTGCCTGATAGAGGAAAGTCCCATGACACGGATCGCAACGCCCATCAGCGACATCAAGGAACATTACGACGTAATCGTCATCGGCTCGGGTTACGGCGGCGGGATCGCGGCGTCGCGCCTGTCCCGCGCCGGCAAGCGGGTCTGCCTGCTGGAACGGGGCCGGGAGATACAACCCGGCGAATACCCGAACACGATGCTGGCAGCCACCGAGGAATTGCAGGTGCACGACCCGGACGGCCACCTCGGCTCGCGCACCGGGTTGTTCGATCTGCACGTCAACGCCCAGCAGAACGTGGTGGTCGGTTGCGGCCTGGGCGGTACGTCGCTGATTAACGCCAACGTCGCCCTCGAACCGGAGCCCGGTGTGTTCGACGATCCGCGCTGGCCATTGGCGGTGCGCGAACATCGCGACACCTTGCTCAAGGACGGTTACGCCCGGGCGCGGGAAATGCTCAAGCCCAATCCGTATCCCGCTACATCGCCGGTGTTGCCGAAACTCGAAGCCAACAAGAAGTCGGCGGACTACCTCAAGCAAGGCGCGCATTTTTACCGGCCGCCGATCAACGTGACCTTCGACAAACTGCCGAACAACCTCAACCATGTCGGCGTTGAGCAACTGCCTTGCAACCATTGCGGCGACTGCGTCTCGGGCTGTAACAACAAGGCCAAGAACACCACGCTGATGAATTATCTGCCGGACGCCTGGAACCACGGCGCGGAGATTTTCTGCCAGGCGCAAGTGCGGCATCTGGAACGCGACGGCGATGGCTGGATCGTGCACTTCCAGTACCTGGACAGTGGCCGCGAGAAGTTCTCGGCGCCGACGCTGTTCGTCAAAGCCGACATCGTCGTGGTGTCTGCCGGCACCCTCGGCTCCACCGAAATCCTCCTGCGCTCCCGGGACAAAGGCCTGTCGATGTCCGGCCAGCTCGGCGAGAACATGAGCGGCAACGGCGACATCCTCGGCTTCGGTCACAACTGCGCACAACCGATCAATGGCATCGGTTTCGGCGCGCATCCGGCGAAGGAATTGCAGCCGGTCGGCCCGTGCATCACCTCGGTCATCGACATGCGCACCGAAGGCGACTGGCGTAGCCGCATGGTCATCGAAGAAGGATCGATCCCCGGTGCCCTCGGTCGGCCGATGGTGCCGAGCATGGCCGGGTTCGCCGAGCTGATCGGTCAGCCCACCGACGACAGTTTTACCGGCAAGTTGAAGTACAAGGAACGCGAAGCCGAAAGCTTCCTCCGTGGCCCGTATTACGGCGCGCTGCACAACATGCAGACGTACCTGATCATGAGCCACGACGACGGCAAGGGCCGGATGGTGCTGGACAGCAAGGATCAGCTGCGCATCGACTGGCCGGGCGTTGGCGAGCAGGAAAACGTCAAGATCGGCAACGAACGGCTGCACCTGAGCACCAAGGCACTGGGCGGCATCTGGGTCGAGAACCCGATCTGGACCAAATTGCTCAAGCACAGCATCGTCTCGGTACACCCCCTGGGCGGTTGCGTCATGGGCGAGGACGCGGGGCAGGGCGTGGTCAACCACAAGGGCCAGGTGTTCAGCGGCGCCAGCGGGACTGACGTGTATGCCGGTTTGTACGTGACCGACGGCGCGGTAATTCCGACGTCCCTGGCGGTCAATCCGCTGCTGACGATTTCGGCGGTGAGCGAGCGCAACATGGGCCTGCTGGCTGCCGATCGCGGCTGGCAGATCGACTACACGCTGCCTTCGGCCCCACGCAAACAAGTGGCGTCGCCAACGCTCGGCGTGCAATTCACCGAAACCATGAAAGGCTACTTTTCCCGGGCCTTCACCGCAGCCCAAAGTACTGACCTGAAGGTCTACGAAGCGGCGGCCAAACGCGGCGAGGCAGATAACTCGCCCATCGATTTCACCCTGACCATCACCGCCAACGACCTCAATCGCATGATCAAGGAGCCGGAGCACGCCGCGACGCTGGTCGGTACGGTCAACGCCCCGAGCCTGTCGCCGCAGCCGCTGACCGCCAGCAACGGCGTGTTCAACCTGTTCGAGCAGTATCAGCAGCAGGTCGGCGTGCGCCACATGAAGTACGACATGAAACTGACCGCCGAGGACGGCAGCGACTTTTACTTCAGCGCCTTCAAAACCGTGCCCGAGGACAACGGCGTGCTGAACATCTGGCACGACACCAGCACCCTCTACGTGACGCTGTATCGCGGGCCGGACAAGACCGGCGAGGTGATCGGCAGCGGGGTGATGCACATCCATCCGACCGACTTTGCCAAGCAAATGACCACCATGAAGGTGCTCAACGCCCGCAACGAACGCGAACGCATCGAAGGCCTGGCGCGGTTCGGCAAGTTCTTCGCCGGGATTCTCTGGGAGAGCTATGGCGGCGTGTTCGCCGGCGACATCTACTTCAATCCCGACGCACCGCCACGGCTCAAACGACCCCTGGATGCGCCGTCGCCCGTGGTGCATTTCTTCCAGACCGAAGACAACGTCGAATTGCGCCTGACCCGTTATCAGGGCGGCAGTAAAGGGCCGGTGATGCTGGTGCATGGATTGGGCGTGGGCTCGAATATTTTCTCCACCGACACCATCCAGACCAACCTGCTGGAGTTCTTGTGCAAGCACGAGTACGACGTCTGGCTCCTGGATTTGCGGGTGAGCATCCTGCTGCCGGCGAGCAAGAAGGAATGGAACGGCGACCAGATCGCCCAGTACGACTTCAAGGCGGCCATCGCGCAGATCCGCCAGGCAACCGAGGCGGCGGACGTGCAGTGCGTGGTGCATTGCTACGGCGCGACGACCTTCTTCATGTCGTTGCTGGCCGGGCTGCAGGGCGTGCGCTCGGTGGTCTGCTCGCAGATCGCGGCGGATACGGTGGTCGCCACGGCAACCGGGCTCAAGGCCGGTTTGCACCTGCCGGGCATGCTCGACGCCATCGGCATCAAATCCCTGACGGCGTATGCCGATAACAAGGAGAACTGGTTCAACAAGCTCTACGACAAGGCGCTCAACGGCTACGCCCGGATCGAGGCCCAAGGCTACTGCACCAACCCGGTGTGCCATCGCATCACCTTCATGTACGCGTCGTTGTATCGCCACGACACCCTCAACGAAACCTTGCACGACAACCTGCACGAATTGTTTGGCGAGTCGAACATGCACACCTTCGAGCACCTGGCGCTGATCGTGCGCAAAGGCCATCTGGTGGACTTCAATGGTGACGACGTCTACATGCCGCACTTCGACCGGCTGAGCATGCCGATCTGCTTTATCAGCGGCGCGGACAACCAGTGCTACCTGCCGGAAAGCACGCTCAAGACTTATGACCGCGTGTGCAAGGTCCATGGGCCGGAGCGTTACAGCCGGCATGTGGTGCCGGGGTACGGCCATATCGATTGCATGTTCGGCAAGGACGCGGTGGTCGATGTGTACCCGATCATCCTGCAACACCTGGAGAAAACCGCCCTCGGCTAACACCGCCGGAGGCTGGAGATTTGTCGCACAACCTGTGGGAGCGAGCCTGCTCGCGAAAGCGGCGGCACAGTCAACATTGACGTTGCCTGATACACCGCTTTCGCGAGCGGGCTCGCTCCCACAGTGGACGGTGTTCAGGATTAGAAGGAAATGGATGATATGGACAGTTACATCCGCTGGTTCCAACGCTTCATCTGGCTAGGCATCGTGATGAACATGGTCTTCGCGATCCCGGCGCTTTTCGCTCCGGCGCTGCTGACCTCGATGCTCGGCATGCCACCGCAACTCTCCGATCCATGGCTTGAAAACGCCGGCATGCTGCTGGTGGGTATCAGCGTGTTCTACATGCCGTCGGGCTTCAATGCGCCGCGGTTTGTGGTGCATTCCTGGTTATGTGTGTTGTCGCGACTGATCGCCGTGGCGTTCTGGATCTACCTGATCAACACCAGCAGCCAGGCATCGGTGTTCGTGCCGATGCTGATGGGCGATCTGAGCATGTTCCTGATCCTCGGCATCCTGCTGTACCTGGGCAGCACGCCGGCCAATCGTCCGTTGGCGTTGCTCTGTGACGGCTGGCGGGAATGGCGTGCCGGCTGGGCGCTGCGCTGGCAGCGGCACAGTTTCAAGGTCGGCACGCTGATCGTGGTCCTGGTGCTGGGATTTATCGGTTACGAGACTTGGTACCAGATGCTGCGGGTGGTGCCAGCTGAGAAGTACGCCTCCGACGAAGACCACTACAAGTACGCCGCCATCGGCCTCGGCATCGAAGCACGCATCCCGTATTACCTGTTCGCCGTGCTGCCGCAGATGTGCCCCGAGAAACTGCCGAAACCCGGCGGCTATGAAGTCTTCGGTTTCCTCTTTGAGAACGGCAAGGACCTGCCCATCGGCATGGCCAAGCGGCAAATCGGCTACCCGACCGTGGAGCCGAACTGCGCCCTGTGTCACACCGGTTCCTACCGGGCCAATGCCAGCGACGTTGCCACCCCGGTGGCCACCGCCCCGGCCAATACCCTTCAACTGCAAGCCTTTCAGTGGTTCGCCTACGATTGCGCCAGCGATCCGACATTCACCACCGACGCGGTGATGACTGCGATCAACGGCAAGTTCCAACTCGGGTTTTTCGAGCGCTTGTACAACCGCTACCTCATCATTCCGATGGCCAAGAGCGCGTTGCTCAAACAGAAACAGGCCTACGCCTGGCAGAAGCTGCGCCCGCAACAGGGGCCGGGGCGCACCGACACCTTTAACCCGACGAAAATGGTGGTGTTCGGCTTCCCGGATGACTCGACCATCGGCACCGTCGACCTGCCGCAAGTGTGGAACCAGAAACCCCGGGAGTCGCTGTACTTGCACTGGGACGGCAACAACAACGATATCCATGAGCGCAACTACGCAGCGGCGATGGCCGTGGGCGCGACGCCGGAATCGGTGCTGCCGGAAAGCTTCAACCGCGTGACCAACTGGCTGCTCGGCACCAAGCCCCCCGCCTGGCCGTTCGCGCTGGACCAGGCCAAGGTCGCCCAGGGCAAACCGCTCTGGGATCAGAACTGCGCCGGTTGTCACGACTTCGGTCGCACCGACACCGGCCAGGTCACCACCCACATCGACGAACTGGGCACCGATCCCCATCGCCTGAACTCGTTCACCACGGGGTTGGTGGAGGCCTTCCACACCTTCAAGAAACCGCCATTCGACTTCAACGCCTATCGCAAGACCCAGAGCTACAGCAACACGCCGACCGATGGTGTCTGGCTGCGGGCGCCCTACCTGCATAACGGTTCGGTGCCCACGTTGTGGGATCTGCTGCAGACGCCGGAGCAGCGGCCGTCGGTGTTCTACACCGGCTCCGATGTGTACGACCAGGAAAAGGTCGGCTTCGTCACGAGCGGGGCGCAGGCCAAGGCCTCGGCGGACTTCAAATACGACACGCGCCTGGAGGGCAACCACAACAGCGGCCACCTGTACGGCACGCAACTGTCGGACATCGATAAACGGGCGCTCATCGAGTTCATGAAAACCCTGTGATCCCACTACGGATGGAGGAATGCCAACATGTCATTAGTTACTCATTGGGAACATGAATACGACAAGGTCAAAGTTCGCGTGCATGGGCTGTTCACGCGATTGGAAATGTCCTGGAAAAAGCTCATCAGCGAGCTCGAGCCCGAGGAGTTCCAGGCCATCGTCGCCCTGTTGCAGCGTGGCCACGATCAGGCGCAATACGTGCTCAAACACGGCGATCTGCCGGTCGATCAGCCGAGCGTGCCGTGGGAGTTGTCCCACGGTTTGTCGATCCTGCACATCGGCAACGCCACGCCTTTACCGCAATCGGTCGACCAGTTGCAGACCCGGGTGCTCAAGGACGGCAGTCTGCTGGGCTGTCGCAAGTGGGAACTGCTGGATCTGTTGTGGAGCGAAGCGCTGCTCAAGTGGATCGAAAACCTGCGCCATCACGCGCCGTTCGCCACTAACCCGGCATTGATGAAGATGGACAGTGACGTGGTGCTGGCGATCGCCGGCGACTGGGGCACCGGTCCGTTCGACAGCCACGCCCCGGCGGTGGCGGTGGCCAACCAGATGCAACTGGCTCAGGCCGATTTCACTATTCACCTGGGGGATGTGTATTACGCCGGTACCCATTCCCAGGAAGACGTCGACATGGTCGGCTGGCCCATGGGCAAGCACGGCTCGTTCACCCTCAATTCCAATCACGAGATGTACAGCGGCGCCCACGGTTATTTCAAGGAACTGGCCAAGCGTTTTCCGGCGCAGCAGGGCACCAGTTATTTCGCGTTGTACAACGACGATTGGCTGGTGGTCGGGCTCGATACGGCCTATGCGTCAGACGCCATCAATCTGTACATGGACGGCACGCTGAACAAGGAGCAGATCGCCTGGATGAAAGAACTGCCCCAGCGCAAGAAGATCATGGTGCTCAGTCACCATCAGGGGTTCGATATTTCCGGGCACAACAAGACGGCGTTGTATCAGCCGGTCTGTGATGCGTTGGGTCGGGAGCCTGATTACTGGTATTGGGGGCATTTGCACAATGGCATTTGCTATGCGGCCCAGGGTGGACTGCATGCGCGTTGCGCCGGGCATGGGGCGATTCCGTATGGTAATGCCAGCGAGCTGGACGGGCATACACGGGTGTTGTGGTCGGAAACCGAGAATGCGCGGGATGAGGCGTACCCGGATCGGGTGTTGAATGGGTATGTGAAGGTGCGGTTGGTGGGGGAGCACATCGAAGAGACGTTTTTCGGGGAGGATGGCAGCGTGCGGTGGTCTTCAAGTTGATCGGGTGAATGTGAGGCCGCCATCGCGAGCAGGCTCGCTCCCACATTCGATCTTCAGCGCACCAAAGATCCCCTGTGGGAGCGAGCCTGCTCGCGATGCTTTTGCTGTTAGCCCTGAACCGGAACGCCCTTGAGGTAAGGCGCAGGCTCGGCCCCGAGGTTGCTCAACAGACGCTCGCTGTACCAGTCCACAAAGTTCACCACACCAAACTCATAGGTCTTGGAGTAAGGCCCAGGCTGGTACGCCGTGGAGTTGATCCCGCGCTGGTTCTCTTCGGCCAGACGGCGATCCTGGTCGTTGGTGGCGTCCCAGACCTGGCGCATGCGCTCCACGTCGTAGTCCACGCCTTCAACCGCGTCCTTGTGGACGATCCACTTGGTGGTGACCATGGTTTCCTGAGCGCTGATCGGCCACACGGTGAAGACGATGATGTGATCGCCCATGCAGTGGTTCCACGAGTGCGGCAGGTGCAGGATGCGCATCGAGCCCAGGTCCGGGTTCTTGATGCGGCCCATGAGTTTGGCGCAGCCCTGTTTGCCGTCCAGGGTCATCGACACGGTGCCCTTGAGCAGCGGCATGCGCACGATGCGGTTACGCAGGCCGAAACTGGCGTGGGCGTAAGGGATCTTCTCGGCTTCCCAGGCAGCGGCGGAGGCCGCGACGTGGTCCTTGAAGGCCTGGTCGGCACGCGGGTCGGTGACGTCGTCCCATTCCAGCAGGGTTTTCAGCAGTTCCGGGTGCGACGCGTTGCAGTGGTAGCACTCGCGGTTGTTTTCCAGCACCAGCTTCCAGTTGGCCTTTTCCATCAAGGTGGTGGTAATCGCCACCTTGGTGTTCTCCATGTCATACGGTTCCATGTAATGGTTCAGCGTCGACAGGAAGTCATCAATGGCTGGCGGGTTTTCCGACAGGCTGATGAAGATGTAGCCGCCGGCGGTCTTCACGTTCACCGGTTTGAGGCCGTACTGCTTCATGTCGAAGTCGGCGCCCATTTCGGTGCCGGCGAACAGCAGGCGACCGTCCAGTTCGTAAGTCCACTGGTGGTAATGGCAGACCAGTTTGGCAACCTTGCCCTTTTCACTGGTGCACAGACGCGAGCCGCGGTGACGACAGACGTTGTGGAACGCATGGATCACGCCTTCGGCGCCGCGAATCACGATGATCGGATTCTTGCCGACTTGCAGGGTCAGGTAGTTGCCCTTGGTCGGGATTTCGCAAGCCATGCCGGCGATCAACCACTCTTTCTGGAAGATTTCCTGCATGTCGATATCAAACAGCCGCTCGTCAGAGTAAAACGGCTGCGGCAGCGAGAAAGTGCGCTCGCGCTCTTGCAGCATCTGCGCGGTGGCCTTGCGTGCGGGTTCCAGCGGATCGCCCAGGCTGATTTTTGCGGTGACGTCCATCGATTTGATCCTCAAGGCCATTCTGTGTGGCCGGCGAAAGTGGCTAATCAGGTTTGCTACGCAAGGTGTAAAGATTGTGTCTTGGTATGGAGCGAGTGTGGGGCCGGCGCTGGGCAGAACCTTATCCATGGGCGACATGGCCCAATCTGTTCCCGACGCGCAACCCCCGGTAGTTGGGGGCTGGTCGCGATAAGTATGTGAATGTCGCAGATAGGTAAATGGGTGGCTCGCGCTATACGCAGAATCGCCAACATAAGGCCGACCATCGGCGGTGGAGAACAGCATGTCCAACAGCTTCCTGAATCCGGTAACCACCCAGACCTGGGCCAACGGTCGACACATTGTCCGTTGCGTCAAAGTCATCCAGGAAACCTGGGATGTGCGCACCTTCTGCTTTATGGCCGACCAGCCGATCCTGTTCTTCTTCAAGCCGGGGCAGTTCGTCACCCTGGAGCTGGAAATCGAAGGCGTGCCGATCATGCGCTCCTACACCATTTCCAGCTCGCCATCGGTGCCGTACAGCTTTTCGGTGACGATCAAGCGCGTACCGGGCGGCAAAGTCTCGAACTGGTTGCACGACACGCTGCATGAAGGTCAGGAGCTGGCGGTGCACGGGCCGGTCGGGCTGTTCAACGCCATGGACTTCACCGCGCCGAAGGTGTTGTACCTCAGCGGCGGTGTCGGTATCACGCCGGTCATGTCGATGGCGCGCTGGTTCTACGACACCAACGGCAACGTCGACATGGTGTTTATCCACAGCGCCCGCTCGCCCAAAGACATCATTTATCACCGCGAGCTGGAACACATGGCGTCGCGGATCGATAACTTCAGCCTTCACCTGATCTGCGAGAAGCATGGTCTGGGTGAGCCGTGGGCGGGTTATCGCGGTTACCTGAACCACAAGATGCTCGAACTGATGGCCCCGGACTTCATGGAGCGCGAAGTGTTCTGCTGCGGCCCGACGCCGTACATGAACGCGGTCAAGCGCATGCTCGAGACCGCCGGTTTCGACATGTCGCGTTACCACGAGGAATCCTTCGGTGCCACGCCGCCGGAAGCCCGTGCCGATGCGGTGGAACAGGCCGAAATTGCTGCCGACGCGCCGGAAGTTGATCTGGCGGACCTGCATCAAGTCGAATTTATCTCCTCCGGCAAGAGCATTCGCGTGGCCCCGGGTGAAACCGTGCATGCGGCGGCGGCCAAGCTGGGCTTGCTGATTCCGAAGGCCTGCGGCATGGGCATTTGCGGCACGTGCAAAGTGCTGAAGCTGGGTGGCGAGGTCGAAATGGACCACAACGGCGGGATTACCGAGGAAGACGAAGCCGAAGGCTACATCCTGTCGTGCTGCAGCGTGCCGAAGGGCGACGTGCGCATCGAATTCTGATTCGCGCCGCGCAACCTGTAGGAGCGAGCCTGCTCGCGATAGCGGTGGTGAATGTACCGGCGCTATCGCGAGCAGGCTCGCTCCTACAGGTGTTGGTATTCAGTCGACAAACAAATCTGGCATCAGCGTGTCGTTGGTGCCGGGCTCGAAACGGTAATGATCGAATTCGGTCACGCCGTGCTCACTCAGAATCTCTTCATCAATCAGCAGCCGCCCGGTAATGCTGCGACCGCTGCTGTCCAGAATTGCGTAAGCAGCATCGGCCATGATCGCCGGCGTTCGTGCGTGTTTGAAGGATTCCCTCGAGCCAAGCTGAAACTCGATGGCCGCCGTCGCAATCATCGTCTGCGGCCACAACGAATTGACGCTGATGCCATAACTGGCAAATTCCTCACTCATGCCCAGGGTCAGCATGCTCATGCCGTATTTGGTCACCGTGTAGGGGCTGTATTGGGCGAACCATTTCGTCGCCAGGTTCAACGGTGGCGACAGGTTAAGAATGTGACCCTTGGTTTTTTTCAGATAGGGCAGGGCAGCCTGGCTGCACAGCAACACGGCGCGGGTGTTGATCTGGTGCATCAGGTCGAAGCGCTTGAGCTCGATGTGTTGAACGCCGGTCAGCTTGATCGCTCCGGCGTTGTTGATCAATGCATCGATACCGCCGAAATGCTCGTGGGCCTGGGCCAGCGCCTCGCGTACCGCGAGTTCATCGCGAACATCCACCTGCAAGGCCAGCGCCTTGCCACCCGCGTCTTCAACTTCCTTGGCCACGCTGAAAATCGTGCCGGGCAGTTTGGGGTGGGGGGCGGCGCTTTTGGCGGCAATCACAATGTTGGCCCCATCCCGCGCAGCTCGCAGCGCGATCTCACGACCAATCCCACGGCTGGCACCGGTAATGAACAGGGTTTTGCCTTGTAAGGACATGCGTACGCTCCTGATTATTATTGTCTGAGCGGATAGAAGCGGCTCGCCAATCAATGTAGACCAAGAGTTTCAGGGTGAGTGATCAGGGGAGGGGGAAAGGGGTTTTGTGGCGAGGGAGCTTGCTCCCGCTGGGCTGCGAAGCGGCCCCGAATACTGAGAATGCGGTCTGTCTGGCAGACCGCATTGGCTGGTTCTACGACGGCTGCGCCGCCGAGCGGGAGCAAGCTCCCTCGCCACAGGGGATCGGGTTGCTGTTTGAAGGAATCAGTGGGACATGACTTCGCGAATATCCGCCGCCAATTCACGTACGCGTTCTTCTTCGGTATCCCACGAGCACATGAAGCGTGCGCCGCCGTTGCCGATGAAGGTGTAGAAACGCCAGCCCTTGGCCGTCAGTGCAGCGATGGCCGGCTCCGACAGTTGCAGGAACACGCCGTTGGCCTGTACCGGGAACATCAGTTCCACGCCGGGAATATCGCTGACCAGTTCTGCCAGGAGCTGCGCACAATGGTTGGCGTGGCGGGCGTATTTGAGCCAGGCGTCGTTTTCCAGAATCCCGACCCACGGTGCCGACAGGAAACGCATTTTCGAGGCCAGTTGCCCCGCCTGTTTGCAGCGGTAGTCGAAGTCTTCGGCCAGTTTGTGGTTGAAGAACAGAATCGCTTCACCCACCGCCATGCCGTTTTTCGTGCCGCCGAAGCACAACACATCGACGCCGGCTTTCCAGGTCAGGTCGGCCGGGGAGCAGCCGAGGAATGCGCAGGCGTTGGAGAAGCGCGCGCCGTCCATGTGCAGGTTCAGGCCCAGCTCTTTGCAGGTGGCGCTGATGGCACGGATTTCTTCCGGGGTGTAGACGCTGCCGACTTCGGTGGCCTGGGTCAGGGTCACGACGCGGGGTTTCGGGTAGTGGATGTCCTGGCGCTTGAGGGCGACTTCGCGGATCGATTCCGGGGTCAGCTTGCCGTTTTCGGTGCGGGCAATGAGCAACTTGGAACCGTTGGAGAAGAATTCCGGCGCGCCGCACTCGTCGGTTTCGACGTGGGCGGTTTCCGAGCAGATCACGCTGTGGTAACTCTGGCACAGCGACGACAGGGCCAGCGAGTTGGCCGCGGTGCCGTTGAAGGCGAAAAACACTTCGCAGTCGGTTTCGAACAGTTTGCGGAAATCATCGGACGCGCGTGCGGTCCATTCATCGTCGCCGTAAGCGCGTTGGTGGCCGTGGTTGGCCTGTTCCATGGCAGCCCAGGCTTCAGGGCAGATACCGGAATAGTTGTCGCTGGCGAATTGTTGGCTCTTATCGGTCATGGCCCTGCTTTCCGTGGTCGAGACGCTTATGGTGAAGCGCCTCGTGGTCAATGATGGTGCGCACTTTACCGAAGATCATCCGGCGAGCACACGGGATGCGTCTGACAGAACACTACAAAGACGACGGGCAATTATGCACATGACGCAAAGGGATGGGGCACTGGATCTGCTCAAGTGGCTGGCGCTATTGAGCATGGTGCTCGATCACCTGCGATATGTCGGTTACTCCGTCGATCTGCTGTATGTGCCGGGACGGCTGGCGTTTCCGTGGTTCTGCCTGGCGATGGCGGCCAACCTTGCGCGCACTGGTGCCACGACGACCGACGGCCAGTGGCGATACCTGGGCTGGTTACTGTTGTTCAGCGCCCTGAGCGAAATTCCCTACCGGATGTACATTCCCGATCCCGACACCTTGAACGTGTTGCCTACGTTGGCGCTGGGATTGCTGGTGGCCCGTGGCTGGCAGGATCGACGCCTGCAATCACGACTGCTCGCGGTGGTCGCGCTGGCGCTGGCGGCGCTGTTCCCGCAGTGGCTGATGTTTGGATTCTTCGGGGTGCTGCTGCCGCTGGCGACGTTGCTGGTGATCCGCCGGCCCTGGTATTTCAGCCTGTTGCCGGGGCTGGTGTGCCTGGCGGCGAATCAATGGGAGGTGCTGTTTTACTCCGCGCGGATCGGCAACCGTGCAGCCTTCCTCGGCATTGCCGCTTGTCTGATTGCGCCATTGCTCGGGTTGTTCCTGTTGCGACATACCCGGCATTTCCAGCCGCCGCCAATGCGGCGTTGGGCGTATGCCTTGTATCCGCTGCATTTTTTGCTGTTGCTCGCAATGCGCCAGGCAATCGTCTGACCCCTGTAGGAGTGAGCCTGCTCGCGATGAGGCCGTCACAGCCAGCATTGATGTTGCCTGACCCACCGCTATCGCGAGCAGGCTCACTCCTACAGGGGTTCCTTGGTGATTTGAGGAGTGTGTTCGGCATGCCATTTCCCGCCATGTCGTAAACGCACCTTTGCGTGGCGTCCGTAGGCATTTGGCCTGTCTGCGCCGGTCATACCATCGCATCAAAGGGCACTGTCGAAACACCGGTGCCTTACCGAGACGAATGGCGCATAGATGCCGCTGGGAGAGACGCGATGTTCAGCAAGCAAGACCAGATCCAGGGTTACGACGATGCACTGCTGGCGGCGATGAATGCCGAGGAGCAACGCCAGGAAGATCACATCGAGCTGATCGCGTCAGAGAACTACACCAGCAAACGCGTCATGGAAGCGCAAGGCAGCGGCCTGACCAACAAATACGCCGAAGGCTATCCGGGCAAGCGCTACTACGGTGGCTGCGAGCACGTCGATAAAGTTGAAGCGCTGGCCATCGAACGCGCCAAGCAACTGTTCGGTGCCGACTACGCCAACGTCCAGCCGCACTCCGGCTCTTCGGCCAACAGTGCTGTGTATCTGGCCCTGATCCAGCCGGGCGACACCATCCTCGGCATGAGCCTGGCCCACGGTGGTCACCTGACCCACGGCGCCAAAGTGTCGTCCTCGGGCAAGCTGTACAACGCCGTGCAGTACGGTATCGACACCAAGACCGGGCTGATCGATTACGACGAAGTCGAGCGCCTGGCGGTCGAATGCCAGCCGAAGATGATCGTTGCCGGCTTCTCGGCTTACTCCAAGACCCTCGACTTCCCACGTTTCCGTCAGATCGCCGACAAGGTCGGTGCGCTACTGTTCGTCGACATGGCCCACGTGGCCGGTCTGGTCGCTGCTGGCCTGTATCCGAATCCGCTGCCGTACGCCGACGTGGTCACCACCACCACCCACAAGACCCTGCGCGGTCCGCGTGGCGGCCTGATCCTGTGCAAGTCCAACGAAGAAATCGAGAAAAAGCTCAACGCTGCGGTATTCCCCGGCGCACAGGGCGGCCCGCTGATGCACGTCATCGCCGGTAAAGCCGTGTGCTTCAAGGAAGCGCTGGAGCCTGGTTTCAAGGTTTACCAGCAACAAGTGATCGACAACGCCCAGGCCATGGCCGGCGTGTTTATCAAACGCGGCTACGATGTAGTGTCCGGCGGCACCGATAACCACCTGTTCCTGGTCAGCCTGATCCGTCAGGGCCTTACCGGCAAAGAGGCGGATGCAGCACTCGGTCGCGCCCACATCACCGTCAACAAGAACGCTGTCCCGAACGATCCACAGTCGCCGTTCGTGACCTCCGGCCTGCGCATCGGCACCCCGGCGGTGACCACGCGCGGCTTCAAGGTGACCCAGTGCGTGGAACTGGCCGGCTGGATCTGCGACATCCTCGACAACCTCGGCGACGCCGACGTGGAAGCGAATGTTGCCCAGCAAGTGTCGGCCCTGTGCGCGGACTTCCCGGTTTATCGCTGAGCGCGGTTTTGGAGTAAATGACTATGCAACGCTACTCGGGCTTCGGCCTCTTCAAACACTCCCTCAGCCATCACGAAAACTGGCAGAAAATGTGGCGCACGCCGACCCCTAAAAAGGTCTATGACGTGGTCATCGTCGGCGGTGGCGGGCATGGTCTCGCCACGGCTTACTACCTGGCCAAAGAGCACGGCATCACCAACGTGGCCGTGGTCGAGAAAGGCTGGCTGGGCGGCGGTAACACCGCGCGCAACACCACCATCGTTCGCTCCAACTACCTGTGGGACGAGTCGGCGCACCTGTACGAACACGCGATGAAATTGTGGGAAGGCCTGTCCCAGGATCTGAACTACAACGTCATGTTCTCCCAGCGCGGCGTTTACAACCTGTGCCACACCCTGCAAGACATCCGTGATTCCGAGCGTCGGGTCAGCGCCAACCGCCTCAACGGCGTCGACGGCGAACTGCTCGATGCCAAGCAAGTGGCCGACGAGATCCCGTACCTCGACTGCTCGAAGAACACTCGCTACCCGGTGATGGGCGCAACCGTTCAGCGTCGCGGCGGCGTGGCCCGTCACGATGCCGTGGCGTGGGGCTTTGCCCGTGCCGCCGACGCACTGGGCGTGGACCTGATCCAGCAGACCGAGGTGATCGGCTTCCGCAAGGAAAACGGCGTGTGCATCGGCGTTGAAACCAACAAAGGCTTCATCGGCGCCAAGCGCGTCGGTGTGGTGACCGCCGGTAACTCCGGGCACATGGCCAAGCTGGCCGGTTTCCGCCTGCCGATCGAATCCCACCCGCTGCAAGCGCTGGTGTCCGAGCCGATCAAGCCGATTATCGACAGCGTGATCATGTCCAACGCCGTACACGGTTACATCAGCCAGTCCGACAAGGGCGACCTGGTGATCGGCGCCGGTATCGACGGCTACAACGGCTACGGCCAGCGTGGTTCGTACCCGGTGATCGAACACACCATCCAGGCCATCGTCGAGATGTTCCCGGTGTTGTCCCGCGTGCGCATGAACCGGCAGTGGGGCGGCATCGTCGACACCACACCGGATGCCTGCCCGATCATCTCGAAAACCCCGGTCCCGAACATGTTCTTCAACTGCGGTTGGGGCACCGGCGGCTTCAAGGCCACACCTGGCTCGGGCAACGTGTTTGCCGCGAGTCTGGCCAAGGGTGAAATGCACCCATTGGCTGCACCTTTCTCCATCGACCGTTTCCACAACGGTGCGTTGATCGATGAACACGGCGCTGCTGCGGTTGCCCACTAACAGGAGAAATCCCCATGTTGCATATCTTCTGTCCTCACTGCGGCGAGTTGCGCTCCGAAGAGGAATTCCACGCATCCGGCCAGGCGCACATTCCGCGCCCACTGGATCCGAACACCTGCACCGACGAGGAGTGGGGCGACTACATGTTCTTCCGCGATAACCCTCGCGGTCTGCACCACGAGTTGTGGGATCACGTCGCCGGTTGCCGTCAGTATTTCAACGCGACCCGCGACACCGTGACCTACGAGATTCTCGAGACCTACAAGATCGGCGCCAAGCCGCAGTTCACCGACAAGACCGATAGCCCGAAAGCGGCCACGACGGCTCTGGGAGAGAAGGTATGAGCCAGATCAATCGCCTGTCCAACGGCGGACGGATCGACCGCAACAAAGTGCTGAGCTTCACCTTCAACGGTCAGGTCTACAAAGGCTTTGAAGGCGATTCGCTGGCCGCTGCCCTGCTGGCCAACGGTGTCGACATCATCGGTCGCAGCTTCAAGTACTCCCGTCCGCGCGGCATCTTCGCTGCCGGCGCTGAAGAGCCGAACGCCGTGCTGCAGATCGGCGCGACCGAAGCCACGCAGATCCCGAACGTACGTGCCACGCAACAAGCGCTGTATCAAGGCCTGGTCGCCACCAGCACCAACGGCTGGCCAAGCGTCAACAACGACATGATGGGGATTCTCGGCAAGGTCGGCGGCAAGCTGATGCCGCCGGGCTTCTACTACAAAACCTTCATGTACCCGCAATCGTTCTGGATGACTTACGAGAAGTACATCCGTAAGGCCGCCGGCCTTGGCCGCTCGCCGACCGAGAACGATCCGGATACCTACGACTACATGAACCAGCACTGCGACGTGCTGATCGTCGGCGGTGGCCCCGCAGGTCTGGCCGCTGCACTGGCGGCTGCGCGCAGCGGTGCTCGTGTCATCCTCGCCGATGAACAGGAAGAGTTCGGCGGTAGCCTGCTCGACTCCCGCGAAAGCCTCGACGGCAAGCCAGCGGTCGAGTGGGTCGCCAGCGTCATCGCCGAACTCAAAGACACCCCGGACGTGCTGCTGTTGCCGCGCGCCACGGTCAACGGTTACCACGACCATAACTTCCTGACCATTCACGAGCGCCTGACCGATCACCTCGGCGACCGTGCTCCGATTGGCCAGGTGCGTCAGCGCATCCACCGGGTTCGCGCCAAACGTGTGGTGCTGGCGACCGGCGCTCACGAGCGCCCACTGGTCTACGGCAACAACGACGTGCCGGGCAACATGCTGGCCGGCGCTGTCTCGACTTACGTTCGCCGTTACGGCGTGGCACCGGGCAAGAAACTGGTGCTGTCGACCAACAACGATCACGCCTACCGCGTTGCCCTGGATTGGCTCGATGCCAGCCTGCAAGTGGTGGCCATCGCCGACGCCCGCAGCAATCCGCGCGGTGCATTGGTTGAAGAAGCGCGCGCCAAAGGCATTCGCATCCTGACCGGCAGCGCCGTGATCGAGGCCCGTGGCAGCAAGCACGTGACCGCCGCTCGCGTCGCCGCGATCGATGTCAAAGCACACGCCGTGACCAGCCCTGGCGAGTGGCTTGATTGCGATTTGATCGCCAGCTCCGGTGGTTACAGCCCGGTTGTTCACTTGGCTTCTCACCTGGGCGGCAAACCGATCTGGCGTGAAGACATCCTCGGTTTCGTACCGGGCGAAGCACCGCAGAAACGCGTGTGCGTCGGTGGCATCAACGGCGTCTATGGCCTCGGCGATTCGTTGGCCGATGGTTTTGAAGGCGGCGCTCGCGCAGCCAGCGAAGCCGGTTTCAGTGTGGTCGAAGGCACGTTGCCGAAAGCCCTGAGCCGTCTCGAAGAGCCCACCCTGGCGCTGTTCCAGGTGCCACACGAAAAAGGCACCGCGCGCGGACCGAAGCAATTCGTCGACCTGCAAAACGACGTCACCGCCGCCGCCATCGAACTGGCGACCCGCGAAGGCTTCGAGTCGGTCGAGCACGTCAAACGCTACACCGCACTGGGCTTCGGCACGGACCAGGGCAAGCTCGGCAACGTCAACGGCCTGGCCATCGCCGCCCGTTCGCTGAACGTGACCATCCCGCAGATGGGCACCACCATGTTCCGCCCGAACTACACGCCGGTTACCTTCGGCGCCGTGGCCGGTCGTCACTGTGGGCACATCTTCGAACCGGTGCGTCACACCGCGCTGCATCACTGGCACGTGAAAAACGGCGCCGAGTTTGAAGACGTCGGTCAGTGGAAGCGTCCTTGGTACTTCCCGAAAAACGGTGAAGACATTCACGCTGCGGTGAAACGCGAATGCAAAGCCGTGCGCGACAGCGTCGGCCTGCTGGACGCTTCGACCCTGGGTAAGATCGACATCCAGGGCCCGGACACCCGCGAGTTCCTGAACCGCATCTACACCAACGCCTGGACCAAGCTCGACGTGGGCAAGGCCCGTTACGGCCTGATGTGCAAAGAAGACGGCATGGTGTTTGACGACGGCGTGACTGCATGCCTGGCCGACAACCATTTCGTGATGACCACCACCACCGGCGGCGCTGCACGCGTGCTGCAATGGCTGGAAATCTACCACCAGACCGAATGGCCAGACCTGAAGGTGTACTTCACGTCCGTGACGGATCACTGGGCAACCATGACCCTGTCCGGGCCGAACAGCCGCAAGCTGCTCAGCGAAGTGACCGACGCCGACCTGAGCAACGAAGCCTTCCCGTTCATGACCTGGAAAGAAGCGTTGGTCGGCGGTGTGCCGGCGCGGATTTTCCGGATTTCGTTTACCGGTGAGCTGTCGTACGAAGTCAACGTGCAAGCCGACTATGCGATGGGCGTGCTCGAGAAAATCGTCGAGGCTGGCAAGCAGTACAACCTGACCCCGTATGGCACCGAAACCATGCACATCCTGCGGGCCGAGAAAGGCTTCATCATCGTCGGTCAGGACACTGACGGCTCGATGACCCCGGACGACCTGAACATGGGCTGGTGTGTCGGTCGCACCAAACCGTTCTCGTGGATTGGCCAGCGTGGCATGAACCGCGAAGACTGCGTGCGTGATCAACGCAAACAGCTGGTGGGCCTGAAACCGATCGACCCGACCAAATGGCTGCCGGAAGGTGCGCAACTGGTGTTCAACACCAAGCAGACGATCCCGATGACGATGGTCGGTCACGTCACTTCCAGCTACCTGCACAACTCCCTGGGCTATTCGTTTGCCATGGGCGTGGTGAAGGGCGGTTTGAAGCGCATCGGTGAGCGCGTGTTCGCACCGCTGGCCGATGGCAGCGTGATCGAGGCGGAAATCGTTTCTTCGGTGTTCTTCGATCCAAAGGGTGATCGTCAGAACATCTAATGGCTTCGGGTCCTGTGGGGTGCCTGCTACCGCCTTCGCGAGCAGGCTCGCTCCCACAGGAGATCGCGGTCAAATGTGGGAGCTAGCCCGCTGGCGATGACGGCAGTGCAGCCATCACAGGAACCAACAGAATTCAGGAAAGGTGCTTTATGACCGCAGCTAATGTTTACCAACAACGCCCAACCACCGGGGCCAAGGCCGAGTCGTCGCTGCATCATGCCGACCTCGCCAGTCTGGTGGGCAAGGGCCGTAAAAGCGCCGGCGTGATCGTGCGTGAGAAAAAACTCCTCGGCCACCTGACTATTCGTGGTGATGGCCACGATGCGGCGTTCGCCGCTGGCGTGCACAAGGCCCTCGGGATCGAACTGCCGGCCGCGCTGACCGTCGTCGTCAAAGGCGAAACCAGCCTGCAATGGATGGGGCCGGATGAATGGCTGCTGATTGTGCCGACCGGCGAAGAATTCGCCGCCGAGCAAAAACTGCGTGAAGCGCTGGGCGACCTGCACATCGCGATCACCAACGTCAGCGGCGGCCAGCAGATCCTCGAACTGAGCGGCCCGAACGTGCGCCAGGTGCTGATGAAATCCACCAGCTACGACGTGCACCCCAACAGCTTCCCGGTGGGCAAGGCTGTCGGCACCGTGTTTGCCAAGTCGCAACTGGTGATCCGCCACACCGCCGAAGACACCTGGGAACTGCTGATCCGTCGCAGCTTCTCGGATTACTGGTGGTTGTGGTTGCAGGATGCAGCGGCGGAATACGGCCTGAGCGTCCAGGCCTGATCAGGAGGCGATCACCTGTGGGAGCGAGCCTGCTCGCGAAGGCGGTATCTCAGCGACATTGATGTCGACTGACACGCCCTCTTCGCGAGCAGGCTCGCTCCCACAGGAGAATGTTTTGTTCCCCGAACTCTCAGGAGTCACCGCACTATGAGCCGCGCCCCAGACACATGGATTCTGACCGCCGACTGCCCAAGCGTCCTCGGCACCGTGGACGCGGTGACCCGCTTTCTGTTCGAGCAGGGCTGCTACGTCACCGAGCACCATTCCTTCGATGATCGGCTCTCGGGCCGTTTCTTCATTCGCGTGGAATTCCGCCAGCCCGATGGCTTCGACGAGCAAGCCTTCCGCGCCGGACTGGAAGAGCGTGGCAAAGCCTTCGGCATGGTCTTCGAGCTGACACCGCCGAACTACCGGCCAAAAGTGGTGATCATGGTCTCCAAGGCCGATCACTGCCTCAACGATTTGCTCTACCGCCAACGCATTGGCCAATTGTCGATGGACGTGGCCGCCGTGGTGTCCAACCACCCGGACCTCAAACCGTTGGCCGACTGGCATCAGATTCCGTATTACCACTTCCCGCTGGACCCGAACGACAAGCCGTCGCAAGAGCGTCAGGTGTGGCAGGTGATCGAAGAGTCCGGCGCTGAACTGGTGATTCTTGCCCGCTACATGCAAGTCCTCTCGCCAGAGTTGTGCCGCAAACTCGACGGCAAGGCGATCAACATCCATCACTCGTTGCTGCCGGGTTTCAAGGGCGCCAAGCCTTATCACCAAGCCTACAACAAGGGCGTGAAACTGGTCGGCGCCACGGCGCACTACATCAACAACGACCTGGACGAAGGGCCGATCATCGCCCAGGGCGTGGAGGCGGTGGACCACAGTCATTACCCGGAAGACTTGATCGCCAAAGGTCGGGATATCGAAGGGCTGACCCTGGCGCGGGCCGTCGGGTATCACATTGAACGACGAGTGTTTCTCAACGCCAATCGCACGGTCGTTCTCTAGTTCGCTTTCGCGAGCAGGCTCGCTCCCACAGGTTTTGTGTTGGTCACAGACGTGTGTACACCCCCGATCAAATGTGGGAGCGAGCCTGCTCGCGAAGAGGCCCTATCAGGCAACACAAGACACAGGCAATAACCCGAGCAATCAACGCGCCGCCGCTTCATGGCGACGCGACCGCTACATAAAAACAACAGCGAGGTGAAAGCATGTCTGGCAATCGTGGTGTGGTGTATCTCGGCAATGGCAAGGTCGAGGTGCAAAAAATCGACTATCCGAAAATGCAGGACCCGCGCGGCAGGAAGATTAACCACGCCGTCATCCTGCGTGTGGTTTCCACCAACATCTGTGGTTCCGACCAGCACATGGTGCGCGGCCGCACCACTGCTCAGACCGGCCTGGTGCTGGGCCACGAAATCACTGGCGAAGTGATCGAGAAGGGCAGCGACGTCGAAAACCTGCAGATCGGCGACTTGGTCTCCGTGCCGTTCAACGTGGCTTGCGGGCGCTGCCGTTCCTGCAAGGAAATGCATACCGGTGTTTGCCTGAGCGTTAACCCGGCGCGTCCGGGCGGTGCTTACGGTTATGTCGACATGGGCGACTGGACCGGCGGCCAGGCTGAATACGCGATGGTGCCGTATGCCGACTTCAACCTGCTGAAACTGCCTGATCGTGATCGCGCGATGGAAAAAATCCGCGACCTGACCTGCCTCTCCGACATCCTGCCGACCGGTTACCACGGCGCAGTCACCGCCGGCGTTGGCCCAGGCAGCACCGTGTACATTGCTGGCGCCGGCCCTGTCGGTCTGGCCGCTGCCGCGTCCGCCCGCCTGCTGGGCGCGGCGGTGGTGATTGTTGGTGACGTCAACACCGTCCGCCTGGCACACGCCAAGGCCCAGGGTTTCGAAATCGCCGACCTGTCCCTGGACACCCCGCTGCACGAACAAATCGCTGCACTGCTGGGCGAACCAGAAGTGGATTGCGCCGTCGACGCCGTAGGCTTCGAAGCGCGCGGCCACGGCCATGACGGCGTGAAACACGAGGCCCCGGCCACCGTGCTCAACTCGCTGATGGGCGTGGTACGGGTTGCCGGCAAAATCGGTATCCCGGGCCTGTACGTGACCGAAGATCCAGGTGCCGTCGATGCTGCCGCAAAAATGGGCAGCCTCAGCATCCGCTTCGGCCTGGGCTGGGCCAAATCCCACAGCTTCCACACCGGCCAGACGCCCGTGATGAAGTACAACCGCCAGCTGATGCAGGCGATCATGTGGGACCGCATTCACATTGCCGACATCGTTGGCGTGGAAGTCATCAGCCTTGATGACGCGCCACGCGGTTATGGCGAGTTCGATGCGGGCGTGCCGAAGAAGTTTGTGATTGATCCGCATAAGTTGTTCAGCGCGGCGTAGGCGTTACGCAAGACGGGAGAAGGGCGACAGTGATGTCGCCCTTTTTTATGGCTGTCCGGTGACACCTAATTGCTCAAAGAGAATGAGCAGTCATTGTGGGGTTTAGAATAACAGCGATTCGATTCGTCCCAATTCGCAGGCGCCCCGGCTTTCCAGTTGACTACATTGTCTAGAAACAAGGCCAGATTTTGGTAGCGGCAACTCAACTGACTGACTTTCACTGGCCCGTTTTCGGTTTCGTCTTCAGTGATATACGCCGCATCTTCAAAAACCAGAGTCTTAACATCGACCGGTTGTCCCGGATCTTCTCCTTTCCAGATATGGCCGGATCTGTCCTTGGCTTCAAAGCCACTCTTTGTTTTGTAAATAGATGAGGGTTCAGGGCAAGTATCTGCGTAGGTATAGTTACTCACGGTCAGGATTGCTAAAGCGCTGGCAATAATCTTTGTCTGCATGGTGTCTAACCCCCGTTTGTTTGTCCGTAATAAACACTCGCGTTGATACCTATTGCCAGCTAATTGCCGTAAGTGAAGAAAAACAATAGCTTCAGTTGGTATGTACGCAAAAGAGAAGCTGGACTTACGGTCAAAACTAAATAGATTTAATGAGGCTTTTTGTCGCTTACCACTATGATGTTCTTTGCGTACCACTGTCCGTTATCGCCTTGGACTAGGTCATACGTCACCTTATCGCCGACCTTTGGATGACGGTCGCCCGGGTTGATGCAAAAGATAATTGGTTGAGTCTCCAGTTCTATATGTTCCAAACTTTTCGATGGCGACGAAGTAGGTTCGTTAATGACTGTAGTATCGCACTTTTCTGTTTTTCGCCTCATCGCCGTGTCTCCGATAAGAATGGCCTGCCCTAACCACTAGGTGGAAGCAGGCCTGGTCGAGTCTTCAACGACTTTGGTCATTGTTTATTTATTCGGTGCGAACCTGCGCAGCCTGTTGACCTTTTTGCCCTTTTTCTGAAACGTAAGATACTGCTTGTCCCTCTTTCAAAGTTTTAAAGCCGTCTGATTCAATTGCTTTGAAGTGTACGAAAAGTTCCGCTCCTCCACTATCTGGAGTGATAAATCCAAAGCCCTTTTCATCGTTAAACCATTTAACTATACCTGTTTCTCTGCCAGCCATATTAATGCTTCCTACCAGATCGAAAACGAAGAGGTGCGAGCTGCTATTTAATAACTCACTCCCGATTGCTGTTGTTACAAACTCAGCTTAGTTTGTGCTGCGAAACGGTCGCAACTGTCAGATATGACAGATTTTTATACCGGTTCGATGTAGTCAGGTTGTTTCTTATAGCAGTCAATTAACTGGTCTATCTCATGCTATGCACTTCCAAAGGCAAAAAATGCCTGCGCCAGCAAGGAACAACACCCCCCAAACCCCGGTCAAATCGGCAGTTTTCCCGCCCACACACGGGTGGCTCTCACGGCGCAAGAGGATGTCTGGATGAAGATTTCACGCGGTTTAGCACTGGCTTCGCTGATGACCCTCGCGGCCAGCCCGGTCTTCGCCGGTTTCAGCCTGGACGATGTGACCAAAGCGGCTTCGAGCATGCAGGGGGTAATGCTGCCGCAGCGGCTGCGCCAACGTCAGAAACGGCCGGATTGTTGAGCGCGCTCAGCGAATTGAACGTGACACCTCAACAGGCCGTCGGCGGGACTGGGGCGATGCTGGGGCTGGCGAAGAATCAGTTGAACTCGACCGATTACTCGGAACTGGCCAAAAGCGTTCCGGGTATCGACAAGTTGTCCGGCGGCGGTGAGCTGGGTGCGCTGGCCGGCCTGCTTGGGTCTTCCGGCAAGGCGGCCGGTCTGGACAATGCCTTGGGTGCCGTGAAGAACACCAACGATCTGAACAACGCTTTCAGCGCGTTGGGCATGGACAGCGGCATGATCGGCCAGTTTGCCCCGGTGCTGTTGCAATACCTCGGTCAGCAGGGCGTTGGTGGCTCGTTGCTGGAAAGCCTGGGCGGGATCTGGGGCGCCGGCACCGGCAGTTGATTCAACGGCGCTCGGCGCGCAACGCGTCGATGCGTTGATCCTTCTCGATCCAGAGTTGGTTGACCCAGTTCTGGACCGTTTCGCGAAACACCGGATCGTTTTCGTAATCGCCTTGCCACAATGCCGGGTCGAGCTCTCGGGTCTTGATGTCGATGATGACCCTCGGCACGTTGCCGCTGAGCAAGTCCCAAAACCCCGGAATCTGCTGCTGCGGATACACCACCGTCACATCAAGCACGGCATCCAGCTGTTCGCCCATTGCCGCCAGGACAAACGCCACGCCGCCGGCCTTGGGCTTGAGCAGGTGAGTGAAGGGTGACTGCTGCTGAGTGCTTTTCGCTGCGGTGTATCGGGTGCCTTCCAGGTAATTGACCACGGTCACCGGCTGACGCTTGTACAACTCGCACGCCGCTTTAGTGATCTCCAGATCCTTGCCGGCCAACTCAGGGTGCTTGGCCAGGAATGCCTTGGTGTAGCGCTTCATGAACGGATAATCCAGGGCCCACCACGCCAGCCCCAGGAACGGCACCCAGATCAGTTCCTTCTTGAGGAAGAACTTGAAGAATGGCGTGCGGCGGTTCAGGGCCTGGATCAACGCCGGGATATCGACCCAGGATTGATGGTTGCTGATCACCAGGTATGAGGTATCGACGCGCAGACCCTCGCCACCACGAATGTCCCACTGGGTCGGGATGCACCACTTGAAGATCAGCTTGTCGATCTCGGCCCAGGTTTCGGCGATCCACATCACCGCCCATGAGGCGTAGTCGCGATGGCGACCAGGCAAGACCAGTTTGAGCAGCGCAAACACCATCAGCGGCCCGATCAGGACCAGGGTGTTGAGCAACAGCAGCAGGGTAACGAAACAGCCGGTGAGCAGGCGGCGCATAAGTAACTCTTGAAAGCGTTTGGGCGCGTCATGATATTCAGCTTCGGGCCGCAGGCCAAATCGGCGGTGACGAATGTTTCACCTTTACATCGTTATGCTTGCCGCCTGATGAGATCACCTGTGGCGAGGGAGCTTGCTCCCGCCGGGCTGCGAAGCGGCCCCAAAAACTAATGTGAAGCGGCGTGTCAGGAACACCGAGTTGAATGGATTTACGGCGGCTTCGCCGCCCAACGGGAGCAAGCTCCCTCGCCACAAAGCTAGGTGGCCGTCCAACTATCTTTGTTGTTTGCGGTCTAGAATTTGGCCACTGCGCCCCCATTCCCAAAGGATGCCCATTACGTGAAATCCCTCCTTGCACTGCTTTCTCTCGTGGCCCTGCCGGTCCTGGCCGCCGAGCCGACGCTGTACGGGCGTTACGAATACATTGCGCTGCCGGAAATCGGCGGCGAAGTCCTCAAGGCCAAAATGGACACCGGCGCCCTGACGGCCTCGCTGTCGGCCAAGGACATCGAAACCTTCACCCGCGACGGCGACGAGTGGGTCCGTTTCCGCCTCGCCACCAAAGATGCGAGCAACAAGGTCTACGAGCACAAGGTTGCGCGGATCAGCAAGATCAAGACCCGCTCCGAAGAGGATGACGATGACAAGGAAGCTGTCGAGCCGACCAAGCGTCCGGTAGTCGATCTGGAACTGTGCCTGGGCAACGTCAAGCGCACCGTCGAGGTCAACCTTACCGACCGCAGCAGCTTCAACTATCCGCTGTTGATCGGTGCCAAGGCCTTGCGTGAATTCGGTGCGGCGGTCAACCCGGCGCGGCGTTTCACAGCCGACAAACCCGACTGCTGATTGACGGAACGAGAGGCTTGGGGCACCGTTCGCCCACTTAACTGCCGGGCTCGGACGCCATGCCTCATATCCTGATTGTCGAAGACGAAGCGGCGATTGCCGACACCCTGATATTCGCGTTGCAGGGCGAGGGGTTCACCACGACCTGGTTGAGCCTCGGCGCGGCGGCGCTGGAGCATCAGCGCCAGACCCCGGCCGACCTGATCATTCTCGACATCGGCCTGCCGGACATCAGCGGCTTCGAGACCTGCAAGCAACTGCGGCGTTTCAGCGAAGTGCCGGTAATCTTCCTCAGCGCCCGTGACGCGGAAATCGACCGCGTCGTGGGCCTGGAAATCGGCGCCGACGACTACGTGGTCAAGCCGTTCAGCCCCCGGGAAGTCGCGGCGCGGGTCCGGGCGATTCTCAAGCGCATGGCGCCGCGACCGGTGGCCGAAGTCTCATCGGCGTTGTTTCGGGTCGACTGCGAACGCGTGCAGATCAGCTATCGCAATCAACCATTGAGCCTGACGCGGCACGAATTCCGTCTGCTGCAATGCCTGCTGGAACAACCCGAACGCGTCTTCAGTCGCGAGCAATTGCTCGATGCGCTGGGCGTGGCCGCCGATGCCGGTTACGAGCGCAGCATCGACAGCCATATCAAAAGCGTGCGCGCCAAATTGCGTCTGGTGAAGGCTGACGCCGAACCGATCCAGACCCATCGCGGCCTCGGTTACAGCTACAGCCCGGGGCACAGCTGATGCCGTTGGGGATCCGGATTTTCCTGGTCTACGTGCTGTTTATCGGCCTGACCGGTTACTTCGTGCTCAACACCGTGATGGAAGAAATCCGCCCAGGGGTGCGCCAGTCCACGGAAGAAACCCTGGTCGACACCGCCAACCTGATGGCCGAGATCCTGCGCGACGATTTCAAGGCCGGCACCCTCAACCAGAACCGCTGGCCCGAGCTGCTCAGGGCCTATGGCGAACGGCAGCCGAAGGCAAGCATCTGGGGCTTGCCGAAGAACCAGGTCAACCACCGGATTTACGTCACCGACGCCAAAGGCCTCGTGGTGCTGGACTCCAGTGGCGCAGCGGTGGGGCAGGACTATTCACGATGGAACGACGTCTACCTGACGTTGCGCGGTGAATACGGCGCACGTTCCACCCGCAGCGATCCGAACGATGCGACCTCTTCGGTGATGCACGTCGGCGCGCCGATTCGCGACAACGGCCGGATCATCGGCGTGGTCACCGTGGCCAAACCCAACAGTTCGTTGCAGCCTTACGTGGATCGCACCGAACGTCGATTGCTCGCTTATGGCGCCGGGTTGATCGGCCTGGGCCTGCTGTTCGGCGCGCTGTTGTCATGGTGGCTGAGCGCGGCGCTGCGGCGGTTGACCGCCTATGCCCAAGCGGTGAGTGAGGGCCGGCGCGTCGAGGTGCCGCATTATCGCGGCGGGGAGTTGGAGCAACTGGCGACGGCGGTGGAACAGATGCGAACCCAGCTGGAAGGCAAAGCCTACGTCGAGCGTTATGTGCACACCCTGACCCATGAATTGAAAAGCCCATTGGCGGCGATTCGCGGTGCAGCTGAGTTGCTGCAAGGTGAAATGCCGTTGGCTCAGCAGCAGCGTTTCGTCAGCAACATCGACAGTGAAAGTGTGCGGATGCAGCAGTTGATTGAGCGGTTGCTGAACCTGGCACAGGTCGAACAGCGTCAAGGGCTGGAAGAGCGGGTGGCGGTGCCGTTGGCGGGTTTGGTGGATGAGTTGCTCAACGCCCAGGCCGCGCGGATCGAAGGGAAAAAGTTGCGCGTGGAACAGAGGATTGCGCCGGATATGACCCTGCATGGCGAGCCGTTTCTGTTGCGTCAGGCGCTGGGGAATCTGCTGGAGAATGCTTTGGATTTCACCCCGCCTCAGGGGCTGCTGCGGTTCAGCGCCGAGAGGGTCGGCGAGCAGATCGAGTTCAGGTTGTTCAATCAGGCCGAGGCGATTCCCGACTATGCGTTACCGCGTTTGAGCGAGCGTTTCTACTCGCTGCCGCGCCCGGACAGTGGGCGCAAGAGCACCGGGTTGGGGCTTAACTTTGTGGAAGAAGTGGTGAAGCTGCATGGTGGGGCATTGAGCATCGGCAATGTCCAGGGTGGTGTTGAAGTCAGGTTGCGCCTGGCTTAGGACCGAGTCGCGGCCCATCGCGAGCAGGCTCACTCCTGCAGGGGGACCGCAGATCAACTGTGGGAGCGAGCCTGCTCGCGATGGGGCCGGCCCAGACTCCACACAATCTCCATATTCCCCTCATAAATCCCCCACACACCGATTCCAGACTCTCCCCATCCAAACAGGGAGAGTCCCATGAACCGCAGCCTGACCCTAAAACTCGGGGCAATCGCCCTTCTGATTCTGCTATTGCTGATCCCGTTGCTGATGATCAACGGCGTCATCCAGGACCGCCAGCAATTGCGCGACGGTGTGCTTGAAGACATTGCCCGCAGCTCCAGCTACAGCCAGCAACTGAACGGGCCGCTGATGGTGGTGCCGTATCGCAAAGTGGTGCGCACCTGGAAGCTCAACGAAAAAACCAACCAGCGTTATCAGGAAGTCGGTGAGGAGCGCGGTCGTCTGTATTTCCTCCCGGAACGCTTCGAACTCGATGGCCAGGTGCAGACCGAACTGCGCTCCCGAGGCATTTACGAGGCGCGACTGTTCCACGCAGACAACCGCATCAGCGGGCATTTCTCGGTCCCGGTGCAACTGGGCATCAAGGAAGACTTCGCCGATTACCAGTTCGACCAACCGTTTCTGGCGGTCGGGATCAGCGACATTCGCGGCATCGAAAACGCCCTGAAACTCGAACTCAATGACCAGCGCCTGGACTTTGTTCCGGGGACCCAAGTGGGTTGGTTAGGCGAAGGTGTACACGTGACGTTGCCGGCGCTGGATACCAAGCAAGCCACGGAGTTGACCTTCGGTTTCGACCTTCGGCTGCAAGGCACCGGTCAGTTGCAGATCCTTCCGGTGGGTAAGACCAGCAAAGTGTCGCTGAGCGCCAACTGGCCGCACCCAAGCTTCATCGGCAACTACCTGCCGGCCCAGCGTGAAGTCACCGATCAGGGGTTTACCGCCAACTGGCAGACCTCGTTTTTCTCCACGAACCTGCAGGAAGCGCTGAGCAGTTGTGTGTCCGGCGGTGGGTGCGAGGCGTACAGCGGCCGCAGCTTTGGCGTGAGTTTCATTGATCCGGTGGACCAATACCTCAAGAGCGATCGGGCGATCAAATACGCACTGCTGTTCATCGTGCTGACCTTCGCCGGATTCTTCCTCTTCGAAGTGCTGAAAAGCCTGGCGGTGCACCCGGTGCAATACGCATTGGTGGGGGTTGCGCTGGCATTCTTCTACCTGTTGCTGCTGTCGCTGTCGGAGCACATCGGTTTTGCCCTGGCTTATCTGTTGTCGGCCGGCGGCTGCGTGTTGCTGATCGGGTTCTATGTCTGCCATGTGTTGGGCAGCGCGCGTCATGGCTTGAGCTTTTCGGCGGGGTTGGCGGCGTTGTATGGCTTGCTCTACGGCTTGTTGAGTGCCGAGGATTACGCGCTGTTGATGGGCTCGTTGCTGCTGTTCGGCTTGCTCGGCGTGTTCATGGTGCTGACCCGCAAGCTGGATTGGTACGGGATCGGGCAGAAGCCGGCCAAGCCGTTGGCGTTTGATCTGGGGGTGGTGGAATGAGCCGGTCGTTGGGGTTGCGCGAGGATCAGCGGGTGAGGGAAGAGTTGGTGGCGCGGATATTCGGTTTGTTTCCTGTTGACCCGGTGTGGTGCCATCGTGAGCAGGCTCGCTCCCACAAGGGATCTGCAGTGAACACAAGGTTCGTACACACCACCGATCAACTGTGAGCGAGCCTGCTCGCGATGAGGCCGGTACAGCCAGCGAAGATCTAGACCTTCGGCATCGTCGCCACCATCGACGGCCGCTGACTCACCTCAAAATACCAGGCCGCCAATTGCGGATTCGCCTCGCGCCATTGCAGATCCGGATGGCGCAGGTCGAGGTAACCCAGCGCACACGCCACGCTGATCGCCGCCACATCGAAATGGCTGGTCAGCTCGGCAATCGCGTCCTTCTCCAACAGCGCCAGCGCGCGACGAATCTTGTCGCGCTGGCCATCGAGCCATTCGTCCCACTGTTTTTCGGGGGCGCGCAGGGCCACTTCGTACCGAACCACCACCGACGCGTCCATGATCCCGTCGGCCAGCGAGGCCAGGGTCAAACGGCGCCAGCGGGCCGAACCGTCGCGGGGGATCAGCGGGTTGCCGACGTGTTGATGATCGAGGTAATCGAGGATCACCCGGCTGTCATGGATGACGTTGCCGTCGGCCAGGCGCAGGGCCGGGATCTTGCCCAGCGGGTTGTCTTCGTTGAGCGCCTGATCCGGGCTTACCGGTGTGAGCACGCAGTCTTGCAACGCCACGCGGTCGGTCTGACCGGTTTCGTGCAGCAGCACCATGACTTTGCGGACGAAGGGCGATAACGAATTGTGGAACAGGGTCATGCTGGGGGCGGACATGGCAGCGTCTCGGAGTTGGGCAGTGCTGGGCAGCATAGCGCGTTCAAGAGATTGCTCAAGATCGTGGGGGCGAGCCTGCTCGCGAAGAGGTCGTTTATATTCAGCACCCCTGTTGAATGTCAGGCCGCCATCGCGAGCAGGCTCGCTCCCACAAGGATCAGCGGCGTTGCAGCAGGCCGCGCAGGGCAAGCACAGCGGGGACGCCCAAGCCAAGCCAGCTCAAGGCATCCCACACGCCGTCGCCCAGCAACGCGGCGAACAACCCCGCGGCACTGAGCAGCGCGATCACGGTGGGCGTGGCGAAGACCTTCCAGAAGTTCGACTGTCGTGGCCTCATGCTTGAGCCTCCGCCTGCTCGAGCCCAGGTTTCGCCGCCTTGCGCCGCACTACCCACAGATAAACCCCGCTGCCCAGCACGACGATGGTCAGCCCATCCAGAGTCGCCCAGAGGATTTTCATCGGCATGCCACCGTAATCACCAAAGTGCAGGGGTTGCGACATGCCCATGGCGTCCATGTACCACGGTCGTTCCGCCACCGCCGTGACTTGCAGGGTGCTGGCGTCAATCAACACCGGGGTCAGCAGGTGCGAAGTCAGGTGGGTGCTGCCTTTCATGAACACGGCGTAATGGTGTTCGCTGGAAAACCGCGTGCCGGGGAAGGCGATGAAATCGGGTTGCATGCCCGGCGCGACTTCCTTGGCGATGTCGAGTAAACGGGTCGCGGGTGCCAATTGCGTCAGCGGTGGCGCGTCGCGGTAGGGCGCGATCATCGTGCTCAGTGCGTCGTTGCGCCAGGCGGCGATCAGCAGGTCGGCGCAGGCACTGATCACGCCGGTCACCCCAACCACCAGTGCCCAGGTCAGGGTGACCACGCCGATCAGGTTATGCAGGTCGAGCCAGCGCAGGCGAGTGGATTTGTCCTGGCGCACGCTGGCGAATTTCAAGCGGCGCATGAACGGCAGGTACAGCACCGTCCCGGAAATGATGGCAACGACAAACATCAGCCCCATGAACGCCAGCAACAACTTGCCCGGCAGACCGGCGAACATGTCCACGTGCAGGCGCAGCATCACCATCATGAAACCGCCGTTGGCCGACGGCATCTCCAGCGCTTCGCCGGTGCGGGCGTCGAGCATGAAGGTGTGCGACGAATTGGGCTCGGTACCGGCGGTGGCCGCCATGATGGCGATCGCGGCGTTGGGCTCTTCTTCGTCGAAGCCGAAATACTGCATGACTTCGCCGGGGCGATGTTTTTCCGCCGCCTGCACCAACTGCTGCAAATTCAGCTGCGGGGTGTCCGCCGGCATTTGCTTCAACTCGGCGGCATCGCCCAGCAGGTGGTCGATCTCGTGGTGGAAGATCAACGGCAGGCCGGTCAGCGCCAGCATCAGCAGGAACACGGTGCAGATCAGGCTGGTCCAGGTGTGGATGAACGACCAGCGGCGAATTGTTTTACTTTTCATTTGATGGCCTTCAGAAATACCAAAGCCGTCCCCGAAGGACGGCTTGGTCTTGGAGCGTTCAGCTCAGGCAATTACCACTTGTAAGTTGCACTGGCGACGACGCTGCGCTGGTCGCCGTAGTAGCAGTAGAAACTGTCACAGGTGGAGATGTAGTCCTTGTCCAACAGGTTGGTGGCGTTCAGTGCCAGCGACGCGCCTTTCAGGCTGTTGTCCAGACGGCCGAGGTCGTAATGGACCGCCGCGTCGAACACGGTGTAGGCATCGGCCTTGCCCAGCCAGGTGTTGCCCTGATCGCCGTAGGTGTTGCCGGTGTAGCGAGCGCCGGCGCCAATGCCGAAGCCATCCAGCACGCCGGTGTGCCAGGTGTAATCGGCCCACAGCGAAGCTTGTTGGTTGGGCATCAGTTGCAGTCGGTTGCCCTTGTAGTCGCCTTTCTGCACTTCGGATTTGGCCAAGGTGTAGGCCGCGATGATTTTCAGGTTTTCGGTGACGTCGGACACCGCTTCCAGCTCCAGGCCCCTGACCTTCACTTCGCCAGTCTGGCTGGTGATCGGTGTGGCGCCGACGGTGGTGGTGACCGAGACGTTTTTCTGGGTCAGGTCATACACCGCTGCGCTGAGCAGGGTGTTGCTGCCCGGTGGCTGGTACTTGATGCCCAACTCCCACTGCTTGCCTTCGGTCGGCTTGAACGATTCGGTGCTGGAGGCTGATGCGCCAGTGGTGGGTTGGAAGGATTCGGCGTAAGACAGATACGGCACAAAGCCGGAGTCAAACACATAGCTGATCGCCGCGTTGCCGCTGAAGGCTTTGTCGCGCTGGGTGTTGGTGGCATCGCCCTTGTTGAAAAACTCGGTGCTGGTGTGGACCCAATCCTCACGTCCGCCGACGGTCAGGCGCCATTGGTCGAGGGCCATTTGATCCTGTACGTACAGGCCGGTCTGGTAGGTCTTCTGGTTGTAGTCGTAGAACGCGGTGGAGCGCGGTGGACGAACGATGGGCTGGCCATAGATCGGGTTGTTGACGTTGGTGGTCAGCCCGTCGCCGAAAATCGAGGTGTAGTTGGTGTTGCTGCGCTGGTGGTCGAGACCCAGCAGCAGGGTGTGACGGACATTGCCGGTGGCGAAGTCGGCCTGGAAATTGTTATCCACGGCGAACTGGCTGATGTCTTCATCGACGATGGTGCTGGTGCGCCCGACGTTGCCTTCGTTATCCACTTGGGTGAACGGATACGAGCCGACAGTGAGCCCCTGGAACGACAGATCGGATTTGGTGTAACGCAGGTTCTGCTTGAACTGCCAGACGTCGTTCAAGCGATGTTCGAACGCATAGCCCAGAGCGTAGTAGGTGCGGTCGTAGTATTCCCAGTCCGGGTCGCCGAGATTCTTATGATGGGAAACCTTGCCGAACGGCATGTCGATCTTGGTGCCCTGCACCGGCAGGAACTGGCTGGTGATGCCGGTATCGTCGCGGGTGAATTGCGTGAGCAGGGTGAAGCGGGTGTCTTCGTCGATGTTCCAGGTCAGGCTTGGCGCGATGTTGTAGCGCTTGTTGTCGACGTGATCGATCTGCGTGCCGCTGTCGCGCACCACGCCGCTCAGGCTATAGAGGAACTGGCCTTCGTCATCAATTTTGCCGGTGCTGGCGAAGTTGATCTGGCGCTGGTTGTCGCTGCCGTATTGCAGCTGGATCTCGTGGCTGTCTTCAGCGCTTGGACGGCGGCTGACCATGTCCAGCAAGCCACCCGGCGGGGTCTGGCCGTAGACCGACGACGCCGGGCCGCGCAGCAGGGCGAGGCGATCGAGGTTCCAGGTTTCCTGTTTCGGGTTGGCGTAGGTGCCTTTCGGCAGCGGCAGGCCATCGAGGAACTGGGTCGGCTCAAAGCCCCGGACCCGCAGCCAGTCGGCACGGGTGTCGCTGCCGTAGCTGCTGGCGACGATGCCGGGCATGTAGCGCACGGCGTCATCGAGGTTCTGCACATTGCGATCTTCCATTTGCTGGCGAGTGGCGACCGATATCGAGCGCGGCGCTTCGACCAGCGCGGTGTCGGTCTTGCTGCCGGCGGCGGTGCGCGTGGCGACGTAGCCTTCCACCGGGCCCCAGGCGCTTTCAGTGTTTTGGACACCGATGACGGCGGTTTCCGGCAGGGCCAGCGTCCCCTCGGGAATGGCGGCCAGGCTGTAGGTGCCGGCGCTGCTTTGCTCCAGTTGCAGACCGGTGCCGCGCAAGGCTTCACGCAGGGCGCTGGCGGCGTCGTACTGGCCCTTGACCGGCGCTGAGGTCTTGCCCGCGGCCAGCGAAGGGTTCAACGACAGCGCGAGGCCCGCCTGGCTGGCGATCTGGTTCAGCGTGCTGGCCAATGGCGCGGCCGGCAGGTTGTAGGCGCGAACGCTGGACGCCTGTTCAGCGGCAATCAGCTGACTGCTGGCCAGCGGGGCGCAAAGGGCAATGGCGATGGCCAGCAAGCTGGGGCGCAACAAGGTGTCTAGCGAACGGGACATACAGCGGCTCCTGAATGGAAATATTTCTCAATTGCCTAGGTGCCGAATGAGAATCCCAAAGTGATAGGGCTGGATGAAAATAATTTCGATTCAGTAAGTGAGGGGCTGAGTCTAGATGTGTGCTGTTGTGGACGGCCTCTTCGCGGGCAAGCCTCGCTCCTACGGGTTTTGTGTCGACCTGTGGAGCGATGACATCCTGTAGGAGCGAGGCTTGCCCGCGAAGGCGGCCGATCAGACGCAACACCCCTCAGGGCTTGGCTTCGGCCTTCGCCACCGTCACCCACCACGGCGTGTGCTGTTCGATCTGCACGGGCAAGGTCGGCAGCAGCGCGCTTAGCGCCTTGTCGGTGTCGTGCAGGGGGAAGCTACCGGTGATCCGCAGGTCAGCCACCTCCGGCGCAACGCCCAAATGCCCCCGTCGATATCGACCGAGTTCGTGCACCAGGTCTTCCAGTCGTGTGTTGTCCACCACCAGCATGCCGCGGGTCCAGGCATCGGCGCCGAGGTTCAGCGCGACGATTGGGCCCAGGCCATTGCTGCGCATCAGCACTTGCTGGCCTTCACGCAGGATCTGCTCTTCAGGGCTCGACTGCGGATGGGCGGCCACCGCGGACTGCAACACGCTCAGTCGCGTGCCGTCGTCCTCGCGCTTGACCAGGAACCGCGTACCCAGCGCGCGCAGGCTGCCTTCACGGGTTTCGACGATAAACGGCCGAGCGTCGCCATGACCGGTTTCGACGAGGATTTCCCCTTCCTGAAGGATGATCAGCCGCTGCTTCTCGTCAAAACGCACGTCCACCGCGCTGTGGGTGTTGAGGTTGATCAGCGTGCCGTCGCTCAGGCGCAGGGTGCGCTGCTCGCCGGTGGCGGTGCGCTGGTCGGCCAGCCAATAGTCGATGGGCAAATGACGATCACCGACGAACAGCGCCAAGCCGATTACTGCGACGACGCTGGCCAGGCCACTGCCGAGCTTGCGCACCCGTCGGCGAATGCTTTCGCGCGATTGCAATAACGCCGTGCGCGCCGGGCCGCTGGCGACGCTGAAACGCTGGTCGAGCATGCCCAGCTGGCGCCAGGCCCGCGCGTGTTCCTCGTGGGCGGCGTGCCATTTGGTGAACTCTTCGCGCTCCACCGGGCTGCCGGAATCCAGGGATAATTGCCAGGCAATCGCGGCGTCCAGCACTTGGGCTGATACCGGTTTGGAACTGGCCGGGCTCATACCGGCTCACCGTACAGCGCGATGTAGCACTGACGAATGCCTTGGGCCAGGTATTGGCGAACCCGAGGCACTGACACGCCCAGGCGCTCGGCGATTTGCGCATGGCCGAGGCCGTCGAGGCGGTTATAGAGAAACGCCGCCCGGGCCTTGCTGGAAAGTTTGCCAAGCAGGCGGTCGATGTTTTTCAGGTCTTCGAGGATCAGCTGCTGTTCTTCCACCGACGGTTGTTCGCCTTCGGGGATCAGCATCAATTCGGTGAGGTAGGCCTGTTCCAGCGCTGCGCGACGGAAATAATCGAACAGCAAGCCCTTGGCGATCGCCACCAGAAACGCCCGTGGTTCACGAGGCTCCTTCAGCTCATCACGGCCGAGCAGGCGCATGAAGGTGTCCTGACTCAGGTCTTCGGCTCGTTGTGGGCAGGCCACATTGCGTCGTAGCCAGGCCAATAGCCACCCGCGATGGTCGCGATACAACGCACCAACGAGCTCACTTTGGGGGCTTTGGACTGACGACACGCAGCATCACCGATTGGGAAGTGTTAACTAACGAGAATTGTTCGCGATTGTGGCAGAGGCGGGGGAGGTAAGCAATTGGCCACTGGTCAGGTGGTTTTTGATGGGTAGTCTTCAGGTGGACCGCGTTGTCGTGCTTCGCGGGCAAGCCTCGCTCCTACAGGATGTCGTCGTTCCACAGATCGACACAAAACCTGTAGGAGCGAGGCTTGCCCGCGAAGGCGTCAGAACAGGCGCCGCAGATTTAGAAGGACGGCGCCCGCTGCCGGCGTTTCCACTGACTCACCCGCTGCTGCAAATTCAACGGGCTATGAATCTGCTGCTGCCGCGCCCGGCTGAACAGAATCAACGCCAGCTCCGCGGTGGCCAACGCATCGGCGCTGGCGTTGTGCCGTTCGAAGACTTCCAGCTTGAACCAGTCGATCCAGTCATCGAGCCCGGCATCGCGAATGTGCGCCTGAGGACACAGCAACGGTGCGATGTCCGCCACATCCAGAAAGGTATTCTGCAATTTGTAGCCCAGATGCTCTTTCAGCGAACGCCCCAGCATGTGTTGATCGAACGGCGCATGAAACGCCAGCACCGGGCTGTCTCTGACGAACTCCATAAATTCGACCAATGCCTGAGCCGGATCGCTGCCAGCGGCAATCGCGCTAGGCCCCAGACCATGAATCAATACGCTGGGCCCTACCTTCATATCCGCGCATTGCAGCGTGCGTTCGAACTGCTGGCTGAAATCGATCGCTCCGTCTTCGATCACCACCGCGCCGATGGACAACACCCGGTCCTTGTTCAGGTTCAGCCCGGTGGTTTCCAGGTCGAGCACCACCCAGCGCTGCTCGCGCAGACTGCATTCACTCAGATCGGCCGCCGAGGGTAAGCGTTGCAGACGTAGCTGGAGTTCAGCGGTCAGGCTTGGGCCTGCCGGACGCAGCCATGAAAACAGGCTCATAGCTGATACCGCAGGGCCAGGCTGCTTTGCAGGCGTTGAGCCTGGCGCAGGGATTCACGCAGGATCCGTCGGTCCAGATGATTGAGGCTGTCAGGATCGACCCGGTTTGAGTAGGGCAAGTTCTCCCGAGTCTGTAGCTGATGTTGCTGCATGCGGGTTTGCTGGATGAAGTGGTAGGCCTCTTCATACGCAGCGCCGTCGAGCCGTTCGATGACCTCTTTGGCCACCAGTTCGCGAAAGCGCTCCAGGGTGTTGTTGGACTCGATGCCATGGGCCAGGGCCAGCAATCGGGCGCCATCGACGAAAGGCGTCAGCCCCTGGACTTTCAGATCCAGCGTGGCTTTCTCGCCATTCTTGCGCGCCAGCACGAACTCACGGAAACGCCCGACCGGAGGGCGGTTGCGCAAGGCGTTCTCGGCCATCATCCGCTGGAACAACCGGTTGTCATTCACCTGATCGAGAATTCCCCGACGCAGCTGCTCGCAACCTTGTTCGTCGCCCCAGACCACCCGCAGGTCGAAATAAATGCTCGATCCCAGCAGGTTCTCCGGCGTCGCCTCACGAATAAACGCCGCAAAACGCCGCGCCCATTCGGCCCGGGACAAACACAGTTCGGGGTTGCCGGCCATGATGTTGCCCTTGCACAGCGTGAAGCCGCAGAGTGCCAGGCTCTGGTTGATCTGCTGGGCAATCGGCAGCAATTTTCCGCGAATTTCGGCGGCATGCGCCGCGTCCCGGGCTTCGAACAGAATGCCGTTGTCCTGATCGGTGTGCAGCGTCTGTTCGCGGCGGCCTTCGCTGCCGAAGCACAGCCAGCTGAATGGAATGCCAGGGTCACCTTTTTCGGCGAGGGTCAGTTCGATCACCCGGCACACGGTGTGATCGTTGAGCAAGGTAATGATGTGGGTGATCTGGGTCGAGGAGGCACCGTGCGCCAGCATGCGTTCGACCAGTTGGCCGATCTCGCCGCGCAGCGCCACCAGGTTTTCCACTTTCTGGGCGCTGCGAATAGTCCGCGCCAAATGGACGAGGTCCACCCGTTGCAGGGAAAACAGGTCGCGCTCGGACACCACGCCGCACAGACGATGGTCCTTCACCAGGCAGACGTGGGCGATGTGCCGTTCGGTCATGGCGATCGCTGCATCGAAGGCGCTGTGGTCCGGCGACAGGAAAAACGGCGCCTGGATCATGTGGCGTTCGATCGCTTCGTTGAAGTCGTCAGTGCCGTCGGCCACCACATGGCGCAGGTCGCGCAGGGTAAAAATGCCCAGCGGGGCTTTGCGCTCGTCGACAATCACGATGCTGCCGACCTGTTGCTCATGCATCAGGGTCACGGCTTCACGCAATGGCGTGGCGGGGCTGCAAGTCACCGGATGGCGCATGGCCAATTCGCCCAGTCGCGTGTTCAGCGAATATTGAGTACCGAGGGTTTCCACGGCTTTTTGCTGGACTTGCTGATTGACCTGATCCAGCAGGCTGCTGACACCGCGCAGGGCGAAGTCGCGAAACGTGGTGGAAAGGGCGAACAACTTGATGAACGCCAGCTTATTGAGCTGAAGGCAAAAGGTGTCTTCGGCCGCCAGGTGTTCGGTGCGGGTCGCCCGTTCGCCCAGCAGCGCGGCGAGGGGGAAACACTCGCCGGTGGTGATTTCGAAGGTGGTTTCGGTGCCGCCCTTGGCCGTATGCGGGCGCTCACCCACAACCCGTCCTTGTTTGACGATGTAGAAATGCTCGACCGGCCCGTCGGCCGGTTTGATGATGCTTTCGCCGGGCGCATAAAAACGCAGCTGACATTGTTCAACCAGGTACGCCAGGTGCGCGTGTTCCATTTGATTGAAGGGCGGGAATCGCTGAAGGAATTGCAAAGTGCCCTGAATGTTCTGCAACACCGCGGTTTTCCCTGCCTGTGTAAAGGCGTCCTCTCTACTCATAACCATTACCGCAGTCTTTTTTGAATTGTTGTCGGATGACTACCCCCATGGTCGGCTCGTACATGCAGGGTGCCCATTGGACGTAAGTCTAGGTCGGGGCGTGCAGGCTTCGGAAGTTAGGAAATGTCTGACGCAAATGCAGGAAAAACCTCCTACATTGGCTATAGGAAAAGTTTCCGACGAAGTGCACATTGAAGGTCTACTTAGCGATGTCTGACGAAAGTGCTAGGGGATTGAATTGAAAACGTAGAGAAAGCCATGTCCGACCACGATATTTTGAGTGATGCCGAGCGCGAGGCGCTGAGTGCCGTCATGCTCGAACCCGATTTACCGGCGCAGCGGGTGCTGATCGTTGACGACGATAAAGACGCGCGTGAGCTGTTGTCGGAGATTCTTGCGTTGGACGGTATTCGTTGCATGACCGCCGCCAGTGGAGAAACTGCACTCAAAATGGTGATCGAAAAACCAACGATTGGCCTGGTGATCACTGATTTGCGAATGGGGCACATCGATGGCCTGGACCTGATCCGCCAGGTGCGAGAGTCAGTCCGGGCGGCGATGCCGTTCATCATCGTTTCCGGCGACGCCGACGTGAAAGACGCAATCGCCGCAATGCATCTGAGCGTGGTCGACTTCCTGCTCAAACCTGTCGATACCGGCAGGTTGTTGGAGCTGGTCAAACATGAGTTGGGAATAATGGATGAGCAAACACCGACTTGATAAAAAAAGGCCCTGATCTTTCGATCAGGGCCTTTTTTTGTCCGGCGTCAGTGCTCAGTTACAGGCCATTGGCAGCCTTGAACTCGCGACGACGACGGTGCAGGACCGGCTCGGTGTAGCCGTTTGGCTGCTTCGTGCCTTCAACCACCAGTTCGACCGCCGCCTGGAAGGCGATGTTGCTGTCGAAGTTCGGTGCCAGCGGACGATACAGCGCGTCGTTGGCGTTCTGGCGGTCAACCACCGGCGCCATGCGCTTGAGGCTTTCCATGACCTGGTCATGTGTGACGATGCCATGACGCAGCCAGTTGGCGATGTGCTGGCTGGAAATCCGCAGCGTCGCACGGTCTTCCATCAGGCCGATGTCGTTGATGTCCGGCACCTTCGAGCAACCCACGCCCTGATCGATCCAGCGCACCACGTAACCGAGAATGCCCTGGGCGTTGTTGTCCAGTTCGTTCTTGATCTGTTCCGCAGTCCACTGCGGGTTCACCGCCAGCGGGATGGTCAGGATGTCGTCAACCGACGCGCGGGCACGTTTGGCCAGTTCGGCCTGACGGGCGAACACGTCGACCTTGTGGTAATGCAGCGCGTGCAACGCAGCGGCAGTCGGCGATGGAACCCAGGCGGTGTTGGCGCCGGCCAGCGGGTGAGCGATTTTCTGTTCGAGCATCGCCGCCATCAGGTCGGGCATCGCCCACATGCCTTTACCGATCTGGGCGCGACCTTGCAGGCCGGTGCTCAAACCGATATCGACGTTCCAGTTTTCGTAGGCGCCGATCCACTTCTCGGCCTTCATGTCCGCCTTGCGCACCATCGGGCCGGCTTCCATGGAGGTGTGGATTTCATCGCCCGTGCGGTCGAGGAAACCGGTGTTGATGAACACCACGCGCTCGCTCGCAGCTTTGATGCAGGCCTTGAGGTTGACCGTTGTGCGGCGCTCCTCGTCCATGATCCCGACTTTCAGCGTGTTGCGCGGCAGACCGAGGACTTCTTCGATGCGACCGAACAGCTCGTTGGTGAACGCGGCTTCTTCCGGGCCGTGCATTTTCGGCTTCACGATATAGACCGAACCGGTGCGGCTGTTCTTGCGCGAGTTGTTGCCGTTGAGGCTGTGGATCGCTGCCAGACTGGTGATCAAGCCGTCGAGAATGCCTTCCGGCACTTCGTTGCCGTCCTTGTCGAGGATCGCGTCGATGGTCATCAGGTGACCGACGTTGCGCACGAACAACAGCGAACGACCGTGCAGGCTCAGTTCCTTACCGTCGACACCGGTGTAGGTGCGATCAGCGTTCATGGTGCGGGTAAAGGTCTGACCGCCTTTGGAGACTTCTTCCGACAGGTCGCCCTTCATCAGGCCGAGCCAGTTGCGGTAGATCACCACTTTGTCATCGGCATCGACAGCGGCGACGGAGTCTTCGCAGTCCATGATGGTGGTCAGCGCAGCTTCCATCAGGATGTCTTTGATACCGGCAGCGTCGGTCTGGCCGACCGGGGTGCTGGCATCGACCTGGATTTCGAAGTGCAGGCCGTTGTTTTTCAGCAGGATTGCAGTCGGTGCGGCTGTATCGCCGTGGAAACCGATCAGCTGTGCATCGTTGCGCAGGCCGGTGTTGCTGCCGCCTTTGAGGGCGACGACCAGTTTGCCGTCAACGATCTTGTAGCCGGTGGAATCGACGTGAGTGCCGGCCGCCAGGGGCGCGGCTTCGTCGAGGAAGGCTCGGGCGAAGGCGATGACCTTGTCGCCGCGAACCTTGTTGTAGCCTTTGCCTTTTTCCGCGCCGTCAGCTTCGCTGATGGCATCGGTGCCGTAGAGCGCGTCATACAGCGAACCCCAACGGGCGTTCGAGGCATTGAGCGCGAAACGGGCATTCATCACTGGAACCACAAGCTGTGGACCGGCCATGCGGGCGATTTCGTCATCGACGTTTTGCGTCGTTGCCTGGAAATCAGCCGCTTCTGGCAGCAGATAACCGATGTCTTGCAAGAAGGCTTTATAGGCCACAGCGTCGTGTGGTTGACCGGCACGGGATTGGTGCCAGCCATCGATACGAGCCTGGAAATCATCGCGTTTGGCGAGTAGGGCTTTGTTCTTCGGCGCCAGGTCATGGATGACCTTGTCGGCACCGGCCCAGAACTTATCGGCGGTGAGGCCGGTACCGGGAATGGCTTCGTTGTTCACGAAGTCGAACAGGACTTTGGCGACCTGCAGGCCACCGACTTGAACGTGTTCAGTCATTGCTTGCCTCACTCTGCTCAGCTATTTCGCTTTTCAGCTCTTCAAATTAACAATGAAGCCTCTGGCTATTTAAACCACAAACCCCTTCCACCAGTACATGCCATTTCGGGCGGCTGGGATGGAACCGATCAACGGCTTTGAGGCCTTGCTGACAGGGCTATCAGGGCTGCGAGTGTGCCTGTGGCAGACATCGATCCAACGTTATGTAGTGCGCGCTGCGGCATACTACATGATGAATTGCGCTTGTGAAAATTAGACTAATTACGTCGTTCTGCGACCCCATGACGCATTGCGGTCACGTCGGGGCACGGGATGTTCTCAAAAAACTATTGGATTGTTCCAGTTAAATATAAAAACTTGTACACGATTTATTGTTCGCGATGTTCTTCGCGGCGCGCCTTTCGCGGGCAAGCCTCGCTCCTGCAGGGGGCGGCTCCTTCTAGGAGCGAGGCTTGCCCGGGAAGGCATTCGCCGATTCAACGCAGTAACAACCCTTGCCTATACTTCTTTCTCTATAACAAAAGAGGGCTGCGCCATGGACCACCTCGTACTCACTGTTTTCGCTCCGGACAAGCCAGGGCAGGTCGAGCGCATTGCCCAATGCATTGCCGAGCATGGCGGCAACTGGCTGGAGAGCCGCATGTCGCGCATGGCCGGGCAGTTCGCCGGGATTCTTCGGGTGGGCGTGCCGGCCGAGGCTTACGATGAGCTGGTCGATGCCCTGAAGGCGTTGTCCGCCCACGGTATTCGCGTGCTGATCGCCGAAAGCGGCATTGAGCAATCCTGCACCTGGAAACCGATTGCCATGGAGTTGGTGGGCAATGACCGCCCGGGGATTGTCCGTGACATCACTCGCCTGCTGAGTGAGCAAGGGGTGAGCCTGGAGCGTCTGGTGACCGAAGTGCGTCCGGCACCGATGAGCAGCGAGCCGTTGTTTCACGCCGAAGCGATCCTGGCGGTGCCGCTGACCTTATCGCTGGATGTCTTGCAGTCGCGCCTGGAAACCCTGGCCGACGATCTGATGGTGGAATTGGTGCTGCGCAGTGAACCCTGACCGGGTTATCCAAGTTAAACGTGCACCTGCCTGTGGATAACCTGTAGAGACAGCCCGCCAGCCCACGCCGGCCGGGCTTCTTCCAGATCTGATCAAAAAACCATCAGTTTCAACAAGTTGCGCACAAACGGCGGGGATCACGCTGTGGATAACCTTGGGAAGGATCACTGCAGGCCACGAAGGACGTGGCTCGCAGAGGTTTGTGTGTTTTTTGATCAGCTGCGGCGGCGAAGACTGATCACCGCATCGACGCTGTAAACCGCCAGACCTGCCCAGATAAAGATAAACGCGACCAGCGTGCTGGAAGACAAATGCTCGCCAAACAACAGCACGGCTTGCAACAGCACCAGCGTCGGCGCCAGGTACTGGAGGAAACCCAGCGTCGTGTAGGGCAGATGCCGTGCTGCGGCGTTGAAACACACCAGCGGCACCAGCGTTACTGGCCCGGCCGCGACCAGCCACCAGGCTTCGGATGTGGTCCAGAACTCGGGCTGAGCGCTTGTGGCCGTCTGATTGAACAGCAGCCAGGCAATGGCAATCGGCACCAGCATCCAGGTTTCCACCACCAGGCCGGGCAGCGCCTTGACGGGCGCTTGCTTGCGGATCAAACCGTAGAAGCCGAACGTCAGCGCCAACACCAGCGACACCCACGGCAAGCTGCCGACTTGCCACACCTGCTGCGCCACGCCGATGGCCGCCAGCCCCACCGCGATCCACTGCATCCGCCGCAGCCGCTCGCCGAGGATCAGCATCCCCAGCAGCACGTTGACCAGAGGGTTGATGTAGTAACCGAGACTGGCCTCAAGCATGCGCCCGTTGTTCACCGACCAGACGTAGGTCAGCCAGTTGGCCGCAATCAGCGTGCCGCTCAGGGCCAGGACCGCCAGGCGTTTCGGGTTATCCCGCAGTTCCTGCCACCATCCCGGGTGTTTCCAGACCATCAGCAACAAGCCGCCGAACAGCGCCGACCACAGTACACGGTGAATGATGATCTCCACGGCCGGCACGCTGGCGATGGCTTTGAAATAGATCGGGAACAGGCCCCAGATGATGTAGGCACTCAGGCCCAGGATGTACCCGCGACGCGGGTTGGCAGCTTGCATGCAGAATCCTTGCTTAGGCAGCTAACAAAGAGGGGATTGTATAGATGTGTTGTATTTTTTGTAGGAGCGAGGCTTGCCCGCGAAGAACGATATCGCGGTCTGCCTGAAATACCGCGTTATCGTTCTTCGCGGGCAAGCCTCGCTCCTACTGGGGATCTGGTTGTCAGAAGAGCTTCAACGGTTCTTCGTTGAGAGCAGATAATTGCTCGCGCAACGCCAACACCTGATCACCCCAATACCGTTCACTGCCAAACCACGGAAAGCTGTGCGGGAACGCCGGGTCGTCCCAGCGGCGGGCGAGCCAGGCGCTGTAGTGCATCAGGCGCAAGGCGCGCAGCGGTTCGATCAGCGCGAGTTCCCGTGGGTCGAAGTCGTGAAATTCGTTGTAGCCGTCCATCAGTTCCGACAGTTGAACGAGACATTCCTGGCGATCCCCCGCCAGCATCATCCAGATGTCCTGCACCGCCGGGCCCATGCGACAGTCGTCGAGGTCGACGATGTGGAACATTTCGTCGCGGCACATCATGTTGCCGGGGTGGCAATCGCCGTGCATGCGGATGTTCTTGTGCGGGGTGGCCTTGTAGACCTCTTCCACGCGCTTGAGCAGGTCGCGGGCCACGGACTCGTAGGCCGGCAGCAGGCTCTTGGGGACGAAATTGCCTTCGAGCAGGGTGGTCAGCGAATCGTGACCAAAGTTCTTCACGCCCAGCGCTTCACGGTGTTCGAACGGCTTGGTGGCGCCGACGGCGTGCAACCTGCCAAGCAACTGACCCAGTCGATACAGCTGATCAAGATTGCCCGGCTCCGGCGCACGGCCACCACGGCGGGGGAACAGGGTGAAACGAAACCCGGCGTGTTCATGCAGGCTGACGCCGTTGTGAATCATCGGCGCCACCACCGGCACGTCGCACTCGGCGAGTTCGAAAGTGAACTGGTGTTCTTCGAGAATCGCTTCGTTGGTCCAGCGTTGTGGGCGGTAGAACTTGGCGATCAGCGGCTCGGAGTCTTCGATGCCGACCTGATAGACGCGGTTCTCGTAGCTGTTGAGCGCCAGGATGCGTGCGTCGCTGAGAAAGCCGATGCTTTCGACGGCATCGAGCACGAGGTCTGGGGTGAGGGTTGCAAACGGGTGGGCCATGCTGACTCCTGCGCGCAGCAGGCTGCCGCGTCCGGCCAAGCATGGTAGCGCAGACGGGGCGTCTTTAGTGTTAAGGCTTGAGATGAGTGGTGTTGCCATCGCTAGCAGGCTAGCTCCCACAGGGGATTTGCGGTGTGTCGCAGATCCCGTGTGGGAGCTAGCCTGCTAGCGATGGGGCCCGATCAGGCGCCGACGATCCCGCCATCTTCACGCGTGATAGCCATCACCGAAGACCGCGGCTTGCCATTCGGCAGATGCTCCGGGAACGTCGAGCCCCCGTTCTCTCCAGGGTGCTGGATCCCGACAAACAACGTCTTCTGATCCGGCGAGAAGCTGATCCCCGTGACCTCGCAGCCAACCGGCCCGACCATGAACCGACGAATCTCCCCGGTCACCGGGTCGGCACACAGCATCTGGTTGTTGCCCATGCCGGCGAAGTCGCCTGCATTACTCGAATCGCCATCGGTGAGAATCCACAACCGCCCGGCCTTGTCGAAGCCCAGGCCATCCGGGCTGTTGAACATGTTCTGTGGCGTGATGTTCGACGAACCGCCCTTCGGCGTGCCAGCGTGGACGCCCGGGTTGCCGGCGACCACAAACAGGTCCCAGGCAAAGCTTTTGGAACCGTGATCGTCACGATCAGTGCGCCAGCGCAGAATCTGCCCGTAGACGTTCTTCTCGCGCGGGTTCGGCCCGCCCACCGGTTGGCCGTCCTCGCCACGCTTGGCGTTGTTGGTCAGCGTGCAATAGACCTGGCCATCCTTGGGGCTGACGACGATCCATTCCGGACGGTCCATGCGCGTGGCCTTCACCACGCTGGCCGCGAGGCGCGCGTGAATGAGCACTTCGGCCTGATCGGCAAAACCGCTGCTGGCGTCGATCCCGTTTTTACCGTGGGTCAGTTCGATCCATTCGCCCTGGCCTTTCGGATGATCGGCGTTGCTGTCGCCCGCATCGAAGCGCGCCACGTACAAGGTGCCGTGGTCCAGCAGGTCGCGGTTGGCCTTGGGGTTCTTGTGGTTGATTTTGTCGCGGCTGACGAACTTGTAGATGAACTCGCCGCGTTCGTCGTCGCCCATGTACACCACGGCGTGACCGTCATGGGTTTCAGCCAGCGCAGCGTTTTCATGTTTGAAGCGGCCCAGCGCAGTTCGTTTGACCGGCGTCGATTGCGGATCGAACGGGTCGATTTCCACGACCCAGCCGTGACGGTTGAGCTCGTTCGGATTTTTCGCCAGGTCGAACCGCTCATCGTGTTGATGCCAGTTGATCTCTTTGCTGGCCGCCACTGCTCCATAACGCTTCTGCGCGGCATCGAACTTCTGCTCGGCATTGCTGCTGCCGAAGCAATCGGTGAAGTTCTCTTCGCAGGTCAGGTATGTGCCCCACGGCGTCATGCCGTTGGCGCAGTTCTGGAAGGTGCCGAGGACATGCTTGCCCTGCGGGTCAGCGCTGGTTTTCACCAGTGCGTGGCCGGCAGCCGGGCCGCTGAGGCTGATCGGTGCGTTGCCGTGAATGCGTCGGTTGTAGCGCGAGCCTTGGACGAACGCCCATTGGCCGTTCTTGCGTTGCACTTCGATCACCGACACGCCTTCGCAGGCCAGAGCCTTGCGCACCTCTTCGGCCGATTGCGGCATGCCGCCGTGCGGGTAGAGGTAGCGATAGTTGGTGTATTCGTTGTTGATTGCCATCAGCGCCCGGTCTTTTTCGCCGGGAAATTCGAACAGGCTCATGCCGTCGTTGTTGTCACCGAACTGGACTTCCTGTTGCTCGGCGGTGCCGTTACCGCTCGGGTCAAATCTCGGACCGTTTTTTTGCAATGGCTGGCCCCAGCTGATCAGTACCGAAGACTTGTAGCCCGGCGGCAGGGTGATTGCGTCGCTGGTGGCGGCGGGGATGCTGTCAAAACCCAACAATTTGCTGGAGCCTGCGCTGACACTCGCGGCCAATACGCTGCGGCTCAGCAGGTTGCCACCGAGGAACATGGCCGCACCGCAGAGGGCGCCGGCGCTGATGAAACCGCGACGGCTGAGGCCGACCATTTTCTCGAGGTCGGTAGACTGGTTTTCTTCTAATAGGCTCACATCAGGCTCCCTGCTGGTTTTGCAGCCACCTTAAAGAGCAATGATGAAACTTTTGTTTCAGAGCGGTGTGCCGAGCAAGACGTTGGACGGCGCGAACTGCACCCGCACCGGTTTGTCGGTGGCAAGCCCCTGGCTCCTCAGGTGCTGCGGCTCGGCCAGCGCGCAGAGTGTCTGGCCATTGGGCAGGCCGATGCGCACTTCGCTGGGGCCGTCTGGGGCGTCGAGTATTTCTTCGATGATGCCATTCAGAAAGTTGCTACCCGGTGTCGCTTGCTGATCGATGCCCAGTAACTCCAGCCAACCGGCCTTGATCAGGGCCACGACTTCGGTGCCGGTCTCCAGCTCCAGGCGCAGGGTGCTGTCGTGCGTGATCTGCGCATCGAGGGTCAAGCCTTCGGCCAGTTCAAGACGGACCCGATCGTTGTGCCCCTGGTTGTCGATCGCCACGACCTTGCCGTGCAATTGATTGCGCGCGCTGGTTCTGAGCATCAGCCGACCGAGCAGGTCCAGGTCGCTGGCATCTTCGGCGGCTTCCAACACCTGGGCCTGCAAGGCTTGCAGTTTTTGATAAAGGCGCAGCACTCGCTGGCCTTCACTTGAAAGCTTGGCGCCACCACCGCCCTTGCCGCCGACGCTGCGCTCCACGAGCGGTTTTTGCGCTAGGTTGTTCAGCTCATCGATAGCGTCCCACGCCGCCTTGTAACTCAGTCCCGCGCTTTTCGCGGCGCGGGTGATCGAGCCCTGTTCGGCAATATGTTGCAGCAACGCGATGCGCTGCGGGCGACGGACAATGTGCTGGGACAACAAGGTGGGCAAGGACATGGTGAGGCGCTTTGGGCTGTGGTGATGGGGAGGACGTTGGCGGCTGGAAGCCTGGGAGTCAAGTCAGCCCACGTCCTTGTGGGAGCGAGCTTGCTCGCGATGAGGCCATCACAGTCACCGTTGATGTGTCTGATACACCGCCATCGCGAGCAGGCTCTCTCCTACAGGTTTTGTGCATGGCGTTACGTCAGGCTGCGTCGCCGGGTTTGGGCGTGCGGGCCAGGCAATAAACATCTACCCGAGCCGCGCCCGCGTCCATCAACAGGCGAGCCAGGGCCTGAGCCGTGGCGCCTGTGGTCAGCACGTCGTCCACAATTGCCAGGTGCCGCCCTTTGACCGGCGCATCGGCCGTCAGGGCAAACGCATTGCGCAGGTTCTTTTTGCGAGCGTCGGCATTCAGGTCCTGTTGCGCGCTGGTGTCCTGAATCCTCAGCAGCAGTTGTTCATCGCAAGGGATGTCGAGGCTACTACTGAGCCAGTGGGCGAGCATCGCGGCCTGGTTGAAACCCCGTTGACGCAGGCGTTTTGCAGCCAGCGGAACGGGGATCAGAACGTCGGGCCGATCAAGGTCCTCATCGAAGCGATGTTGCAGGAACTGCGCTAGAAGTTCGCCGAGCAGGCGGCCAAACGGCCACTTGGCGCTGTGCTTGAAGCGCGTGATCAATGTGTCCACCGGAAAGCTGTACGTCCAGGGCGCGGCGACCCGCTCGAAAGCCGGCGGCAGTTTTAAACATGGGCCACACGTCAGGCCTGACGCAGGCAACGGCAGCGCGCAGGTCTGGCAGTGATCGCCCAGCCAGGGCAGGTCGGTTTCACAGGCCATGCAGATCGGCCTGACGTCCTCGGTGGCTTCACTGCAGAGCAAGCAGTGTTGGTTATTGTTTAACCAGATGTAAACCGGTCCAACGTATCGTGGTTGACAGCGCATCACTCTTCCTTAAATATGCCGAACATCCGTGTCGCGTCTGTGGGTATTCCCTTCCCCAGTCGCTTGCCAAGCATAAACAAGGAAACGCCCATGAGCGCCAGCACCTCTGCCACCCTGCGTCATGACTGGTCTTTGGCCGAAGTCAAAGCACTCTTCGTTCAGCCATTCAACGACCTGTTGTTCCAGGCGCAAACGGTGCACCGCGCGCATTTCGACGCCAACCGCGTCCAGGTTTCCACCCTGCTGTCGATCAAGACCGGCGCCTGCCCGGAAGATTGCAAATATTGTCCGCAGTCCGGTCACTACAACACCGGCCTGGAAAAAGAAAAGCTGATGGAAGTGCAGAAGGTCCTCGAAGAGGCCGCTCGCGCCAAGGCCATTGGTTCGACCCGTTTCTGCATGGGCGCGGCGTGGAAACACCCGTCGGCCAAAGACATGCCTTACGTGCTGGAAATGGTCAAAGGCGTGAAAGCCATGGGCCTGGAAACCTGCATGACCCTGGGTCGCCTGGATCAGGACCAGACCGTTGCGCTGGCCGACGCCGGCCTCGATTACTACAACCACAACCTCGACACCTCGCCGGAGTTCTACGGCAGCATCATCACCACCCGCACTTACAGCGAGCGCCTGCAAACCCTGGCTTACGTGCGTGAATCGGGGATGAAGATCTGCTCCGGCGGCATCCTCGGCATGGGCGAGTCCCTCGATGACCGCGCCAATCTGCTGATCCAGCTGGCCAACCTGCCCGAGCATCCAGAGTCGGTGCCAATCAACATGCTGGTGAAAGTCGCCGGTACGCCGCTGGAAAACGCCGAGGACATCGACCCGTTCGACTTCATCCGCATGCTCGCCGTCGCGCGCATCCTGATGCCGCAATCCCACGTGCGCCTGTCCGCTGGCCGCGAAGCGATGAACGAGCAGATGCAGGCCCTGGCGTTCTTCGCCGGTGCCAACTCGATTTTCTACGGCGAAAAACTGCTGACCACCGCCAACCCGCAGGCCGACAAGGACATGCAACTGTTCTCGCGCCTGGGGATCCTGCCGGAAGCGCGCGAAGAGCACGCGGACGAAGTGCATCAGGCCGCGATCGAACAAGCGTTGGTTGAGCAGAAGAGCAGCGAGCAGTTCTATAACGCGGCTGTTTGACGCTCCACTGATCCTTCTGAAGGAATGCAAAACCCTGTAGGAGCGAGCCTGCTCGCGAAGAGGCATTCACACTCAACATAAATGTTGGTTGTTCGATAGCTTTCGCGAGCAGGCTCGCTCCCACAGGTACTGCGATCGCTACTGAATTCTGATCCACGAGGCCTGCATGTCTTTCGATCTCGCCGCACGCCTTGCTGCCCGTCGTGCCGAAAACCTCTACCGCCAGCGCCCCCTGCTCGAAAGCCCTCAAGGCCCGGAAGTGGTGGTCGACGGTCAGCCATTGCTGGCGTTCTGCAACAACGATTACCTGGGCCTGGCCAATCATCCGCAAGTGATCGAAGCCTGGCGCGCCGGTGCTGCTCGTTGGGGTGTCGGTGGCGGGGCGTCGCATTTGGTCATTGGCCACAGCACGCCGCATCATGAGCTGGAAGAAGCGTTGGCCGACCTGACCGGTCGCCCGCGTGCGCTGCTGTTCACCACTGGTTACATGGCCAACCTCGGCGCGGTCACCGCGTTGATCGGGCAGGGTGATACGGTGCTGGAAGACCGCCTCAATCATGCCTCGTTGCTGGATGCCGGTTTGTTGTCCGGCGCGCGTTTCAATCGCTATCTGCACAACGACGCGGTCAGCCTGGCCAAGCGGCTGGAGAAGGCTAGCGGCAATACACTGGTGGTCACCGACGGCGTGTTCAGCATGGACGGCGATATTGCCGACTTGCCGGCGCTGGCCCGGGAAGCCAAGGCCAAGGGCGCGTGGCTGATGGTCGATGACGCCCATGGCTTCGGTCCGCTGGGCGCCAACGGCGGCGGGATTGTCGAGCATTTCGGCCTGAGTCAGGAAGACGTGCCGGTACTGGTCGGCACGCTCGGCAAGGCGTTCGGCACGGCAGGTGCCTTTGTCGCCGGCAGCGAAGAGTTGATCGAAAGCCTGATCCAGTTTGCTCGCCCCTATATCTACACCACCAGCCAGCCACCGGCCCTGGCTTGCGCGACGCTGAAAAGCCTTGAGCTGCTGCGCACTGAACATTGGCGACGCGAGCATCTGAAGACGCTGATCCGCCAGTTTCGCCATGGCGCCGAGCAGATCGGCCTGGAGTTGATGGACAGCTTCACGCCGATCCAGCCGATCATGATCGGCGATGCCGGGCGTGCGATGCGACTGTCGCAGATGCTGCGCGAGCGCGGGCTGATGGTCACGGCGATTCGTCCGCCCACCGTGCCCGCCGGCAGCGCCCGTCTGCGCGTGACCCTGACCGCCGCCCACAGCGAAGCGCAGGTGCAGCTATTGTTGAATGGACTGGCCGATTGTTTTCAATTACTGGGACCGGAGCCAAACCATGCGTGATCGACTGATTCTGCTGCCCGGCTGGGGCCTCGGCATTTCACCGCTGGAGCCTTTAGCGGCCGCCTTGCAGGGGCTGGATGAGCATCTGCGGGTCGAGATCGAGCCGTTGCCGGAACTGGAATCGAGCGATATTGAAGAGTGGCTCGATGAACTGGATTCGACGATCCCGCAAGACACCTGGCTCGGTGGCTGGTCCCTCGGTGGCATGCTTGCGTCTGAGCTGGCGGCGCGTCGTGGTGATCGTTGCTGTGGCTTGCTGACCCTGGCGAGCAATCCTTCTTTTGTCGCCCATGAGCAATGGCCGAGCGCGATGGCTGGCGAAACCTTCGACGCGTTTCTCGCCGGTTGCAAGGCCGATCCGCGAATGACGTTGAAGCGCTTTTCACTCCTTTGCGCCCAAGGCTCGGAAGATCCTCGCGGGCTGTCGCGGTTGTTGCTCGGTGGGGCGCCGCACACCTCTGAAGCAGTGCTGATGAGCGGTCTGGAAGTGCTCGCCCAACTAGATACCCGTCAAGCCTTGCAGGCATTTCGTGGTCCGCAACTGCATTTGTTCGCCGGCCTCGACGGTCTGGTCCCGGCCGAGGCAGCGAGCGAGTTGCTGGCCTTGCTGCCGGATGTCGAAATCGGCCTGATCGAACAGGCCAGCCATGCGTTTCTACTGGAAGACCCCCACGGTGTGGCGGGGGCGATCCAGGCCTTTTTGCACGAGTCCGGTGATGACTGATTTATCTTTCCCCAATCTACCCGGCGGCTTGCCTGACAAGCGCCAGGTGGCGGCCTCCTTCTCCCGCGCGGCGTCGAGCTACGACAGCGTGGCCGAATTGCAGCGCGATGTCGGCAGCCAGTTGTTGAGCCGTTTGCCCGGTGATTTTGTGCCGGGTGTCTGGCTGGATCTGGGCTGCGGTACCGGGCATTTCAGTCGGGCATTGGGCGAGCGCTTTTCTTCGGGCAACGGACTGGCAATGGACATCGCCGAGGGCATGCTCAAACACGCCCGGCCATTAGGCGGCGCCACCCATTTCATCGCCGGGGATGCAGAACGGTTGCCGTTGCAGGATTCGACCTGTGATCTGATCTTCTCCAGCCTGGCGGTGCAGTGGTGCGCGGATTTCGAATCGGTGCTCAGTGAGGCGTTTCGGGCACTCAAGCCGGGCGGGCTATTCGCGTTTGCTAGTCTTTGTGTAGGGACGCTGTTTGAGTTGCGTGACAGCTGGCGTCAAGTGGATGGCATGGTGCACGTCAATCGCTTCCGCGAGTTCGGTATTTATCAACAGCTGTGCGCGACCAGTGGCTTGCGGGTTGTCAGTCTGGAGACCCGTCCTCATGTGTTGCATTACCCGGACGTGCGCAGCCTGACGCATGAACTCAAGGCGTTGGGCGCGCACAACTTGAACCCCGGTCGGCCGGGCGGTTTGACCGGTCGGGCGCGGATCCTTGGCTTGGTCGAGGCTTATGAGCAGTTTCGTCAGGCCGAAGGATTGCCGGCGACTTATCAAGTGGTCTACGCCGTGTTGGAGAAACCCATATGAGCGCTGCTTATTTCATTACCGGCACGGACACTGATGTCGGCAAGACCACCATTGCTGCCGGCCTGTTGCATGCTGCGCGGTCGGCGGGCATGAGTACGGCGGCGGGCAAGCCGGTCGCTTCCGGCTGTGATGTGACGCCCAAGGGTTTGCGTAATTCCGATGCGCTGGCGTTGCTGGCCGAGTGCTCGTTGCCGCTGACTTATGCACAGGTCAACCCGGTGGCGTTCGAACCGCCGATTGCTCCGCACCTGGCCGCGCGGGAGGCGGGCGTGGCGCTGACGGTGCAATCACTGTTGACGCCGATGCTCGCGATTCTCGACATGCAGGCCGATTTCACCTTGATCGAAGGCGCCGGCGGCTGGCGCGTGCCGTTGGCGGATCAGGACAATCTGTCGGATCTGGCAATGGCGCTGGGCCTGCCGGTGATCCTGGTGGTCGGCGTGCGCCTGGGTTGCATCAATCATGCGCTGCTGACCGCCGAGGCGATTGCCCAGGACGGTTTGCAGCTGGCGGGGTGGGTGGCCAATATCATCGATCCGAAGACCTCGCGCCTGGAAGAGAACCTCGCGACCCTCGCCGAGCGCATTCCCGCGCCTTGTCTTGGACGAGTGCCAAAACTCAAATCGGTCACCGCAGAAGCGGTGGCGGAGCATCTGCAACTGGATCTGCTGGATTGAGGTTTTGCCTATGACAAGGCACTGTGCCATTAGTGTTTTTGTCGGGCCTTTTGCCATCAGGTCTGTTTCAATGGCCGCTGTTGTTCCTATTTAGGACGAGTTCTCCCATGGAAATCTCAGGAAACACCGCTTTTTATGCCGGTCTGAGCACTATTCAGACAGGGCAGAACCGTGTCGATCAGGCTTCCGGCCAGATCGCCAGCAGTACCCTCGAGCGTTCGGTGACGAGCCAGTCTTCCGAGGTTCAGGTAGACCGCCTGCGTTCGGTTGACCGCAGCCAGCAATCGGACCTGGCCAGCAATATGGTCGAGATGGCCCAGGGCAAGTTTCAGGTGGAGGCCGGCGTGAAAGTCGCCAAGGCGTCCGATGAAATGCTTGGAACGTTAATTGATACCTACGCTTGACCCCTCGCTGAACCCGTCCTGCCAACGCCGCGACTATTCGCGGCGTTTTTGTGCGTAAGTCCTTCTCCCTCAACTAATCTTTCCTGCATGGCCTGTTGCGTTGTCAACGGCGGCGGCGCGGCTGCGTGCCCGGCATTTGTGCGCGTGATGACGAACGGCAAAAGATCGGCGCTTGACAAGATTTGGGCGTAAACGTATGTTTCAAACAACTGTTTGACCGTCACAACAAATCAACACGGTCGTTCATTCCCGGTTACATCAGCAGAGGTTTATCGCTATGCCTGACTACAAGGCCCCCTTGCGTGATATTCGCTTCGTTCGTGACGAACTGCTCGGCTACGAAGCGCACTATCAGAGCCTTCCGGCTTGCGCAGACGCAACTCCAGACATGGTTAGCGCCATTCTCGAAGAAGGCGCCAAGTTTTGTGAGCAGGTGCTGGCTCCGCTGAACCGCGTGGGTGACACCGAAGGCTGCACCTGGAGCGAGTCCGGCGTTAAAACCCCGACTGGCTTCAAAGAAGCCTACAAGCAATTCGTTGAAGGCGGCTGGCCAAGCCTGGCCCACGACGTAGAACACGGCGGCCAGGGCCTGCCGGAGTCTCTGGGTCTGGCCGTCAGCGAAATGGTTGGCGAAGCCAACTGGTCGTGGGGCATGTACCCAGGCCTGTCGCACGGCGCGATGAACACCATTTCCGAGCACGGTACGCCTGAGCAGCAAGAGGCTTACCTGACCAAGCTGGTGTCCGGTGAATGGACCGGCACCATGTGCCTGACCGAACCGCACTGCGGCACCGACCTGGGCATGCTGCGCACCAAGGCTGAACCTCAAGCCGACGGTTCCTACAAAGTCTCCGGCACCAAAATCTTCATCTCGGCCGGTGAACACGACATGGCCGACAACATCGTCCACATCGTGCTGGCTCGCCTGCCGGATGCGCCGGCTGGCACCAAAGGCATTTCGCTGTTCATCGTGCCGAAGTTCATGCCGAACGCAGACGGTACGATCGGCGCCCGCAACGCCGTGACCTGTGGTTCCCTGGAACACAAGATGGGTATCCACGGCAACGCCACTTGCGTGATGAACTTCGACGCAGCCACCGGTTACCTGATCGGCCCGGCGAACAAAGGCCTGAACTGCATGTTCACCTTTATGAACACCGCTCGTCTGGGCACCGCGCTGCAAGGCCTGGCCCACGCCGAGATCGGCTTCCAGGGTGGTCTGAAATACGCTCGCGATCGTCTGCAAATGCGCTCGCTGACTGGCCCGAAAGCGCCGGAAAAAGCCGCTGATCCGATCATCGTTCACCCTGATGTACGTCGCATGTTGTTGACCATGAAAGCGTTCGCCGAAGGCAACCGCGCGATGGTTTACTTCACCGCCAAGCAAGTCGACATCGTCAAATACGGCGTAGACGAAGAAGAGAAGAAAAAAGCCGACGCGTTGCTGGCGTTCATGACGCCAATCGCCAAAGCCTTCATGACTGAAGTCGGTTTTGAGTCTGCCAACCACGGCGTGCAAATCTATGGTGGCCACGGCTTCATCGCCGAGTGGGGCATGGAGCAGAACGTTCGCGACAGCCGCATTTCGATGCTGTACGAAGGCACCACCGGTATCCAGGCACTCGACCTGCTGGGTCGTAAAGTGCTGATGACTCAAGGCGAAGCCCTCAAAGGCTTCACCAAGATCGTCCACAAGTTCTGCCAGACCAACGAAGGCAACGAAGCGGTCAAAGAGTTCGTCGAGCCATTGGCTGCACTGAACAAAGAATGGGGCGAGCTGACCATGAAGGTCGGAATGGCGGCCATGAAGGACCGCGAAGAAGTCGGCGCGGCGTCGGTGGACTACCTGATGTACTCCGGTTACGCCTGCCTGGCCTACTTCTGGGCTGACATGGCGCGTCTGGCTGCCGAGAAACTGGCTGCCGGCACCTCCGAAGAGGCGTTCTACACCGCCAAGCTGCAGACTGCGCGCTTCTACTTCCAGCGCATCTTGCCGCGTACCCGCACTCATGTTGCAACCATGCTGTCGGGTGCCAACAACTTGATGGACATGAAAGAAGAAGACTTCGCACTGGGCTACTAAGCCTCAACGCAGTTCTTCATAAAGCCGCTATCCCTTCCGGGGTAGCGGCTTTTTTGTTCCTGGTGAAAGTAAAAGCTCGCCCGCGATCTTTGATGGGAGCCAGTCACTGCCAATTCGGTCTGCGGCCACTGAAACACTCGCTAAAAAAACCTGACAATCGACTCAGTAAGTCGGCATTTCTGCCGTTACAGTAGGTGGGCACAATGCCATCTATTGTCATGACGGTCGGAGCTTTACCCTTGCCGCGTTCTTCCGCTGTACGTATCAGCCATTTCCTACCGTCGTTACTGCTTTTGCTTGCGGGGCTTGCGGCCGCTTACATCAAGGACCTCAACGTCTTCTTCACTTCACTGTTCAACGTGCTGCCGACCCTGGTGCTGTTACTCGGTGGCGCGTACTGCGCGGTTTACCGACGTCAGCGCGAACTGTTTCTGATGGTGACGGTGTACATCGCCTACTTTCTGCTCGACACCCAGACCGACTATTACCGCGACAACGGCAAGGTCCGTGAAGATGCAGCAGTGGTGTTCCACCTGTGTTGCCTATTGCTGCCGCTGTTGTTCGGCGTGTTCGCCGCATGGCAGGAACGCACCCACTTGTTTCAGGACATGGTGGCGCGCTTCGCGGTATTGCTCGCTGTTGGCAGTGTCGCGCTCGGGCTGGAGCAAAGTTATCCCCAGGCCTTGTTGATGTGGCTGTCGGAAATCCGCTGGCCAGCGCTGCATGGCGCCTGGATGAGCTTGATCCAGTTGTCCTATCCCGTGTTCATCGCCTCGTTCCTGCTGCTGAGCTGGCAATACTGGCGTAACCCCAGACCCTTGCACGCCGCACAACTGGTGGGGTTGGTCGGGTTGTTCTGGGCGTTGCCGAAAACTTTCATCCTGCCGTTCACCCTGAACATCATGTGCAGTCAGGTGATGCTAATGATTGCCGCCGCGGTCGCCCACGAGGCCTATCAAATGGCCTTCCGCGATGAGCTCACTGGCCTGCCGGGTCGTCGCGCCTTGAACGAGCGGATGCAGCGGCTGGGGCGCAATTACGTGCTGGCCATGAGCGACGTCGATCACTTCAAGAAATTCAACGACACCCATGGTCACGATGTCGGCGATCAGGTCTTGAGACTGGTCGCCAGTAAGCTGTCGAAAATCGGAGGAGGCGGTAGGGCATATCGCTACGGCGGTGAGGAATTTGCCCTGGTGTTCGCGGGCAAGACCCTCGAAGAGTGCATGCCGCACCTGGAAGTCATCCGCGAATCCATCGCCACCTACAACATTCAGTTGCGCAATCAGGACAGCCGTCCTCAGGACGACCAGCAAGGTCGCCAGAAACGTGCAGGTTCGGGCGCTACCAGTGTGTCGGTCACTGTCAGCATCGGCGTGGCCGAACGACAAGAGCAGCGCACCCCCGAAAAAGTACTCAAGTCCGCGGACGAAGCGCTCTACAGCGCCAAGGGCGCCGGGCGAAATTGCGTGGTGGCATTCGGTCAGACTCGCCGTGGCGCGGTGCGCATGGACGCCGCTGCGGGTTGAGTGATGATGGCGCATTCAGCGTCTGGACTGTGATTGTGAGGCCGGGTGGGCGGCAGTAGGTTTGAACGATCTGCTGACGGAGAAACGACCATGCCCGAATACAAAGCTCCCCTGCGCGACATGCGCTTTCTGATCGACCACGTCTTCGACTTCCACACCAACTACGCCGCGCTGGGCGCCACCGACGCGAGCCCGGACATGGTCAATGCGATCCTCGAAGAAGGCGCGAAATTCTGTGAGAACGTTCTCGCACCGTTGAATCGCAGCGGTGACGAAGAAGGCTGCCATTTCGACAACGGTGTGGTGACAACGCCTACAGGCTTCAAGCAGGCTTTCGCACAGTACGTGGAAGGTGGCTGGCACGGTCTGGCAGCTGATCCGGCGTATGGCGGCCAGGGTTTGCCAAGTTCTCTGGGCCTGGTCATCAGTGAGATGGTCGGCTCCAGCAATACCTCGTGGGGCATGTACCCCGGCCTGACCCACGGGGCGATGTCGGCCATCCACGCCCACGGCACCGAAGATCAGAAGAACACCTACCTGAGCAAACTGACGGCTGGCCAATGGACCGGCACCATGTGCCTGACCGAGGCGCATTGCGGCACTGACCTGGGCATCATCAAAACCCGCGCCGTGCCTTCAGCCGACGGCAGCTACGCGATTTCCGGCAGCAAGATCTTCATCTCGGCCGGCGAACACGACATGAGCGACAACATCATTCATCTGGTGTTGGCGAAACTGCCGGATGCTCCGGCAGGCACCAAGGGTATTTCCCTGTTCATCGTTCCCAAATTCCTACCCGATGCCGAGGGTGAAGCCGGCGAGCGCAACGGCGTCTCCTGCGGCTCGATCGAACACAAAATGGGCATCAAGGCCTCGGCGACCTGCGTGCTGAACTTCGACGAAGCCAAGGGCTTCTTGATCGGCGAGCCGAACAAGGGCCTGAACTGCATGTTCACCATGATGAACCACGCACGGCTCGGCACTGGCATGCAGGGGTTGTGTCTGGGTGAGGCGAGTTTCCAGGGTGCCATCAAGTACGCCAACGATCGCCTGCAAATGCGCGCGCTGACTGGCGCGAAAGCACCGGACAAAGCCGCCGATCCGATCATCGTTCATCCTGACGTGCGCCGGATGTTGCTGACCATGAAAGCCTTCAACGAAGGCAACCGCGCGCTGACCTATTTCACCGCGCAGCTGCTGGACGTCGCACACCTGAGCCCGGATGAAACGGCGCGTCAGGACGCCGAAGACCTGTTGGCCTTCCTGACGCCGATCTGCAAAGCCTTCATGACTGACACCGGTCTGGAGGTCACCAACCACGGTATGCAGGTGTTTGGCGGTCACGGCTTTATCCGTGAATGGGGCATGGAGCAGTTGGTTCGCGACTGCCGGATCGCGCCGATCTACGAAGGCACCAACGGCATTCAGGCGCTGGATTTGCTCGGGCGCAAAGTGCTCGGCAGTCAGGGCAAATTGCTGCGTGGCTTCACCAAAATCGTCCACAAATTCTGCGCGGCGAATGCCGAGCATCCACAACTGGCCAGCTATGTGGCTCAACTCAATGGACTGAATCAACAGTGGGGCGAGTTGACCGCCAAGGTTGGCATGGCCGCAATGAAGAATCCGGACGAAGTCGGTGCGGCGTCGGTGGATTACTTGATGTACAGCGGTTACATCATCCTCGGCTATCTGTGGTTGCGCATGGCGCTGGTGGCCCAGGCGCAACTCGACGCTGGCAGCGGTGATGCGGATTACTGCCGAGGCAAACTGGCAACCAGCGAGTTCTACTTCAAGCGTTTGCTGCCGCGTACTGCCGCTCATCGGGCGGCTATCGAAGCGGGGAGTGATTGTTTGATGAAGTTGCCGGCGGAGTTGTTTGCGCTCTGACGATTGTTAAAAGCTTCGCGGGCAAGCCTCGCTCCTACAGGTCAGTGTCGTTCACGGGATATGCGTGACCCCGACCTGTAGGAGCGAGGCTTGCCCGCGAATGCGTTCTGCCAGACGAGAACTGCTCAGCTGAAATGCTGCTGACTAAAAATTACAAAACGGTCACGGCCTGACCCTATGTGTCGCAAAAGTTGTTGGGTTACACTCGAGCCCAACGAAAACATCATTCCCACGAATCACCTGTTTAGATCTTGCGAGGTTTGCCATGGCTGACTACAAAGCGCCCCTGCGCGATATGCGCTTCGTCCTCAATGAAGTCTTCGAGGTCGCCAAACTCTGGGCGCAGCTGCCTGCGCTGGCCGAGACCGTTGATGCTGAAACCGTCGAAGCCATTCTCGAAGAAGCCGGCAAGGTCACCAGCAAAAGCATCGCGCCCCTGAGCCGTGCAGCTGACGAAGAAGGTTGCCATTGGGCGGACGGTGCCGTCACCACGCCGGCCGGTTTCCCACAGGCTTATCAGACTTACGCTGAAGGCGGTTGGGTCGGTGTCGGTGGCGATCCGACCTACGGCGGCATGGGCATGCCCAAGGCCGTGTCGGCGCAAGTCGAAGAAATGGTCAACTCCGCCAGCCTGTCGTTCGGTCTGTACCCGATGCTGACCGCCGGTGCCTGCCTGTCGATCAACGCCCACGCCAGTGAAGAACTGAAAGGTGCGTACCTGCCGAACATGTATGCCGGCGTCTGGGCCGGTTCTATGTGCCTGACCGAACCGCACGCCGGTACAGACCTGGGGATTATCCGCACCAAGGCCGAGCCTCAGGCCGACGGTTCCTACAAGGTCAGCGGCACCAAGATCTTCATCACTGGCGGCGAGCACGACCTGACCGAGAACATCATTCACCTGGTGCTGGCCAAACTGCCGGACGCCCCGGCGGGACCGAAAGGCATTTCGCTGTTCCTGGTACCGAAGTTCATGGTCAATGCCGATGGCAGCCTGGGCGCGCGTAACCCGGCGAACTGCGGTTCGATCGAACACAAGATGGGCATCCAGGCCTCCGCGACGTGCGTGATGAACTTCGACGAAGCCGTGGGTTACCTGGTCGGCGAGCCGAACAAAGGCTTGGCAGCGATGTTCACCATGATGAACTACGAGCGTCTGGGCGTCGGTATCCAGGGCCTGGCCACCGGCGAGCGCTCCTACCAGAACGCCGTCGAATACGCCCGCGACCGTCTGCAAAGCCGTTCGCCGACCGGCGCGCAGAACAAGGACAAGGTCGCTGACCCGATCATCGTCCATCCGGACGTGCGTCGCATGCTGCTGACCATGAAAGCCTCGAACGAAGGCGGTCGTGCGTTCTCCACTTACGTGGCCATGCAACTGGACACGGCCAAGTTCAGCGAAGACGCGACCGTCCGCAAACGCGCGGAAGATCTGGTCGCACTGCTGACGCCAGTAGCCAAGGCGTTCCTGACCGACCTCGGTCTGGAAACCACCGTGCACGGCCAGCAGGTTTTTGGCGGCCACGGTTACATCCGTGAGTGGGGTCAGGAACAACTGGTTCGCGACGTGCGCATCACCCAGATCTACGAAGGCACCAACGGCATTCAGGCGCTTGACCTCGTAGGACGCAAGATCGTCGGAACGGGCGGGGCGTTCTACAACCTGTTCGCGGATGAGATTCGTCATTTCACCGCCACCGCCAGCGCTGATCTCGCGGAGTTCACCAAGCCGCTGAACGATGCCGTCACCACCCTCGACGAGCTGACTTCGTGGTTGCTGGACCGGGCGAAAAATAACCCGAACGAAATCGGCGCGGCGTCGGTCGAGTACCTGCAAACCTTCGGTTACGTGGCTTACGCCTACATGTGGGCCCTGATGGCCAAGGCGGCCTTCGGCAAAGAAGCGCAGGATGATTTCTACGCGAGCAAGCTGGGCACGGCGCGGTTCTATTTCGCCCGTCTGCTGCCGCGTATTCACTCGTTGAGTGCGTCGGTGAAGGCGGGGAGCGAGTCGCTGTTCCTGCTGGACGCCGGACAGTTCTGACCCGATAGCGTCATGTAAGCATTCTCTTACATGACGTGCTGCTGTTCTCCCATAGGCGAAGATTGGATCCAGAGCTAATCTACTTCACATGGACGTCGCGCAGGAAGCGCAAAGCAACAACACGGACACGTAGGATTCTGCCAGGACGGCGGAGTGAAATGGATGTCAGGGAAACAGTCTGCAAAGCCCCGCTTCGGCGGGGTTTTCTTTTGCCCGCAGAAAAGTATTCAGCGCGGCCCGTCGAGCGCAGTCGAGCTGTTCGAACGGTCGTCGGGCCCGTTCATCACTTCTTCCAACAGCGTGCGCAATAGGGCCAGCGAGGCTTGTTGCCGCTGCACATCCCGACACACCAATCCGACTTTCAGCGGCACTCGTGGCTCGGTCAGCGGTTTCCAGAGCAATTCATTGCTGCCGAGCGCCTTTTGCGAGCGCCCGGGCAGCACGGTGGCCAGCCGGGTGTGGGGCAGACTGTCGAGAATCCCCGCCATGTTGTTCAGTTCCGCCTGCACCTGCGGCCGTCGTCCCAGATTGGCCAGTTGTGTCTGCCAGATCTGCCGCACTTGAAACTCTTCACCCAGCAACAGCATGGGCAACTCGGCGGCCTGACTCATCGAGACTTTCTTGAACTCGCGCAACGGGTGGTCCGCCGGGATCACCAGGGTCAGTTCATCTTCGTACAGCATGACGCCGTGCAACCCCGGCTGTCGGGGCGGCAGGTAGCTGATGCCGATGTCGAGGGAACCATTGAGCAGCCGCCGCTCGATTTCCAGGCCAGTCAATTCATAGATCTGCACCACCAGATGCGGTTGCGCCTTGCGCACGCGTTCGAGCATCTGCGGCACGAGACTTGTGTGAACCGTCTGCAACACGCCAATGGCCAAGGTGCGCAGCGCCTGACCCTTGAAGTTGCCCAATGCCTCGCGGGCCCGTTGCAGGCCATCAAGCAAGGGTAGGGCGTGGTTGTACAAAGTATGGGCGGCCAGAGTGGGTAGCAGGCGTTTGCTGCTGCGTTCGAACAGGCTTACATCGAGGTTTTGCTCGAGCTGGCGGATCTGCTGGGACAGCGCCGGCTGGGAGATTGACAGTCGCTCGGCCGCCCGGCCGACGTGGCCTTCTTCATAGACCGCGACGAAATAACGCAGTTGCTTGAAATCCATAAGGTGCGCTTATCGAAAATGCTGGGAAATCGAAATGGCTCAACGCCTTGTCTGGGCCTAGTCTAACCGCATTCACAAGGCTTACAGGGCCAGAGCGCACGATGAATACCGTTTACGTTGATGGTGTTTACATAGGTAAGGCAAAAAACCTCAAGCGAGGCTTTTGCGGATGAATCTGTTCAACTTGCGTCGCACTCCACCGAGCCTCGACGACTTGGTCGTAGACACTTCCCAATCGTCCAGACGCGACAACCTTTCCCGCGAGTGCCTGATGCCCAGTGTCGAGCGGCCGAAGCAGATTTTTGTCCGCGGGCAAGGCTCCTGGCTGTGGGACAGCGATGACCGCGCTTACCTGGATTTCTCGCAGGGTGGCGGCGCCAACAGCCTGGGCCACAGCCCTTCGGTGCTGGTCAATGCGATATCAGAACAGGCTCAATCGCTGATCAACCCGGGTTTCGCACTGCATAACCGCGGCATGCTCAACCTTGCCGAGCGACTCTGCAATAGCACCGGCAGTGATCAGGCGTACCTGCTCAACAGCGGCGCCGAAGCCTGTGAGGCCGCGATTCAACTGGCACGTCAATGGGGTCGACTGCATCGCAGCGGGGCCTCACGGATCATCGTGGCCAGCAACGGCTGCCATGGCCGTAGTCCCTGGACGATTTCACCGTCGGACTTTCACCCCGTTCCCTTCAATGATCTGGCGGCGATGCACGCGGCGGTCGATGCCCGGACCGTGGCCATCCTGCTCGAACCGATCCAAAACGAAGCCGGGGTGATTCCGGCCACCGCGCATTACCTCAAGGGTGTCGAACGCCTGTGTCGGGAGCTGGGCATTTTGTTGATCCTCGACGACGTGCACACCGGCCTCGGTCGCTGCGGCACGTTGCTTGCCGAACAGGTCCACGGTGTTCGGGCAGATATCGTCGTCCTCGGCGAAGGGCTTGGCGGTGGTGTGCCATTGGCTGCGTTGTTGGCGCGGGGCAAGGCCTGTTGTTTCGAGGTGGGCGACCTGTCGGGCGCTCATCATGGCAATGCGCTGATGACTGCTGCCGGTCTTGCGGTGTTGAACACGATTCAGGACAAGGTTTTTCTCGATCATGTGGTTGAAACCGGTCAGCACCTGCGCGAAGCCTTGAGTCGTTTGTCCTATCGCTATGGTCACGGCGAGTTGCGCGGGCAAGGGCTGCTCTGGGGACTGACCCTGTCCGATGATTCAGCTGAAGCCGTGGTCAAAGCCGCGTTGTCCGAAGGCTTGGTGCTCAACGCCCCACAACCCGATTGCCTGCGCTTTACCCCGGCGCTCACGGTCAGCAACGCCAACATCGACGAAATGATCCTGCGCCTGTCCCGCGCCTTTTCCCGCGTACGCACCGCACAACTGCAGTGCCGCAAGGGGATTGCGGTCTGATCAGACTTTTCCCGCACTAATTCCAGAACCGTCTCGCGGTAATAACGCATCGCCCCACGTTTGATTCTTTCGCGTGGGGCGTTTTTTTGCCTGCGATTCATGAGGTTTCGCTATTGCGCCAGGTTCCTACTGAACCCTGACGAACGGCGCGTGTCGATTAGCAGTAGGGCTCACACGAGTTCACTTCACATCAGGAGCTGCCCCATGGATTTCATTCGCATCATCATTGCCATTCTGTTGCCACCACTGGGTGTGTTTCTGCAAGTCGGTTTCGCCGGCGCTTTCTGGCTGAATATTTTGCTGACGTTGTGCGGTTACATTCCGGGGATCGTGCATGCGGTGTACATCATCGCCAAGCGCTGAGTTCTGCGGCGTCAGATAGATCGCTTTCGCGGCAAGCCTCGCTCCTACGGGGATAACACCGTACCTGTAGGAGCGAAGCTTGCCCGCGAAGGGCGCGACGCGGTTTCAGCTTGCGAGTTCGATCACCCGCCGATAAAACAACCACTCCTGCTCCAGCGCATGGGCCTGGTTCCCCGCCTTGCGAAAGCCATGACGTTCGTCCGCGTAGTAATGCGCTTCAACCAGAATGCCGTTGTCTTGTAGCGCCTTGACCATGTCGCGGGTCTGTTGCGGCACCACCACGGCGTCCAGTTCGCCCTGAAAGAAAATCATCGGAACACTGATGTTGTTCGCATGCAGCAGCGGAGTGCGCGCGGCGTATCGTTCGGCATCCTCAACCGGATCGCCAATCAGCCAATCCAGATAATCGCCTTCGAACTTGTGGGTCGCGCGGCCCAGTGCCACGGGATCGCTGACACCGTAAAGGCTGGCGCCTGCGCGGAAGACGTTGTGAAAGGCCAACGCACACAGCGTGGTGTAACCGCCAGCACTGCCGCCGCGAATAAACGCCTTGTCGCCGTCGATCAAGCCGCGATCGGCAAGATAAGCGACCACCGCGCAGGCATCTTCGACATCCACGTCACCCCAACTCAAATGCAGCGCCTGGCGATACGCCCGGCCATAGCCACTGCTGCCGCGGTAGTTGAGATCGGCCACGGCGAAGCCGCGTTGCGCCCAGTACTGAATGCGTGGATCAAGCATCGGGTAGCAGGCCGAGGTCGGGCCGCCGTGGATGAACACCACCAGCGGCGGTTTCGCCTCGCCGGTCATCGGCGGATAGAAGAAGCCGTGGGCCTCGCCCGAACCGCTCGGGTAGCGCAAGGTTCGCGGGACGCTGATGCGCTCGGCGGGCAACGGTGCGATCCCGCCGGCGATGATTTTGACCTGGCAGGTATCGCGCTCGATTGCGATCACCGCCGACGAACTGACCGGCGATGCCGCGATGCAATAGATGAATTGCTCATCCAGTGCGAGATGACGAAAACGGCTGTAATCACCGGTGAAATCTTCAGCGGCGTCACCGCAGATTCCCAGTTTGCCGAACCCGCCTTCGGTCCAACTGGCCAAGTAGCGGCTTTCGCCCAGCGGCAACCAGGTGCTGCCCCCCAGCTGCCACGGTGCCGGCCCATGGTCAGCGGCGACACTCGGCAGCTGGCTCAGGCCGTCTGCGGATTCCGCCCAAGGCTGCCAGTAGCAGCCGCGATCCGTCAGGCAAAACAGGTGGCCGTCGCTGTCGAAACGCGGTTGTTGCAGTGACTCCTGCGCACCATCGCCCGCCACACAACGCGGTTGAGCGAAGCTCCCATCATTCTGGCGCTCGGCAACCATCAAGCGAGTGGCGGTCCATGGCTGATCCGGGCGGCTCCATTCAATCCACGCCAATCGTTGCGAGTCCGGACTCAGCGTCGGCGCGGCATAGAAATCGGCGCCTTCGGCCAGCAGATGACGCTGGCCGTCAGCCACATCAATCGCCACCAGACGATGCCGATCCCGGTTCTCTTCAACCGCCAAAACCTGTCCGTTGGCAAACTGCAGATCGCCGTAACGGCATTCCCCGGAGGTCAGCACCTCAGGCGTCTCGCCCGCCAGCGATTGCCAATAGAGTTGCTGGTCTGCTTCGTTGACGAAAACAATCCCGTCATCCGTCAGACAAAACGCGCCACCGCCATATTCGTACACCCGACTGCGCACGCTGAAACCCGTTGGCGTCAGGCAGCGGGCCTGGCCGTCGCGCCAATGCCAGATCCTGCAGGCGGCATCTTCGGGACGGTATTCGTTCCAGAACAGGCCATGCTGGCCGACTAACAGCTCGGCGAAGTCGATACCGGCTGCGACGGCCCGGGAAGCGCTGAAGGGTTCAGCTTTTAGCGATGAGGCGTGAGTTTCGTTCATTGCGAAAGGCCAGTTGTTCGATGGTCTGGGTCGCGTGTTCGGCTTCTTCGCGGGCCTTGAGAATCACGCCATGATGCTCCGACTTGCTGCACACCGGGTCGGCATTGCTGGCGTCACCCGTGAGCATGAACGCCTGGCAGCGGCAGCCGCCGAAGTCTTTTTCTTTCTCGTCGCAGGAGCGGCATGGCTCGGGCATCCAGTCGTAACCACGGAAGCGGTTGAAGCCGAACGAGTCGTACCAGATGTGCTGCATGCTGTGATCGCGCACGTTCGGAAATTGCACCGGCATCTGTCGGGCACCGTGACACGGCAGTGCGGTTCCGTCCGGCGTGACTGTAAGAAAAATGCTGCCCCAGCCGTTCATGCAGGCTTTCGGGCGTTCTTCGTAGTAGTCCGGCGTGACGAAAATCAGCTTGCACGGATGACCTTCGGCTTCCAGTTTGGCGCGGTATTCGTTGGTGATGCGTTCGGCACGAACCAATTGTTCTTTGGTCGGCAACAGGCCGACCCGATTGAGCTGTGCCCAACCGTAAAACTGGCAGGTGGCGAGTTCGACAAAGTCCGCTTCAAGGGCGATGCACAGCTCGATGATCCGGTCGATCTTGTCGATGTTGTGCCGATGGGTCACGAAGTTCAGCACCATCGGGTAGCCGTGGGCTTTCACCGCACGAGCCATTTCCAGCTTCTGCGCGAAGGCCTTTTTCGAACCAGCCAACAAGTTATTCACTTGTTCGTCGCTGGCCTGGAAACTGATCTGGATGTGATCAAGGCCGGCTTTCTTGAAGTCGCTGATTTTCTGCTCGGTGAGGCCAATGCCGGACGTGATGAGGTTGGTGTAGAAACCCAACTTGCGCGCCTCGGCGATCAACTCGGCAAGGTCCTGGCGCACCAGCGGCTCACCGCCGGAAAAGCCCAGCTGTGCGGCACCCATTTCCCGGGCTTCGCGGAACACTTTGATCCACTGCTCGGTGCTCAGTTCTTTGCCTTGTTCGGCGAAGTCCAGCGGGTTGGAGCAGTATGGACATTGCAGCGGACAGCGGTACGTCAGCTCGGCCAGCAGCCACAGCGGCAGGCCGATTTCAGGTTTTGGCGGTAACGTGCCTGACACGGAATCAGGCAAGTTCGATCCAGTGCTGAGCACGGGCTACCTCCATGAACTGCTCGATGTCCTCAGCGAGCTCGGGCACGTCGGGGAACTTCGCGTCCAGTTCGGCGATGATCGCCGCTACGTCACGCTGGCCATCAATCAAACCGCCAATCAGCGCAGCGCTGTCGTTGAGTTTGATCATGCCTTCCGGGTACAGCAGGACATGGCCTTTCTGCGCCGGTTCGTACTGATAGCGGTAGCCCTGACGCCACGTCGGGGTCTTGCTGCGATCGAAACTCATAGGGTGATTCCTTTATGCCAGACCCGCTGGTCGGTCACGCTGTGATACGGCGGGCGGTTCAGTTCGTAGGCCATGCTCATGGCATCGAGCATGCTCCAAAGGATGTCCAGTTTGAACTGGAGAATTTGCAGCATGCGCTCTTGGCCTTCACGCGTCGTGTAGTGCTGCAAAGTGATCGCCAGACCGTGTTCCACGTCACGGCGCGCCTGGCCGAGACGGGTGCGGAAATACTCGTAGCCCGTCGGGTCGATCCAAGGGTAATGCTGCGGCCAGCTGTCGAGGCGCGATTGGTGGATCTGCGGCGCGAACAACTCGGTCAGCGAGCTGCTGGCGGCTTCCTGCCAACTGGCCCGGCGGGCGAAGTTTACGTAGGCGTCCACGGCGAAACGTACGCCGGGCAAGACCAGTTCCTGCGAGCGCAGCTGATCCGGGTCGAGGCCGACGGCCTGGCCCAGACGCAGCCACGCTTCGATGCCGCCGTCTTCGCCGGGGGCGCCGTCATGGTCGAGCAGACGCTGAATCCACTCGCGACGGATCTCGCGATCCGGGCAGTTGGCGAGGATCGCAGCGTCCTTCAGGGGGATGTTCACCTGATAGTAGAAGCGATTGGCGACCCAACCCTGGATCTGCTCGCGGGTCGCCCGGCCTTCATACATCGCCACGTGGTACGGGTGATAGATGTGGTAATAGGCGCCCTTGGCGCGCAAGGCTGCTTCGAATTCGGCGGGGGACATTGGGGTGTCAGTCATTGCGGTTCTCCGGGGATGACCGGTGGATTCTCTGGTGTCTGGTCCGACGCCTTCGCGGGCAAGCCTCGCTCCTACAGGGGCACGCGATCACTGTAGGAGCGAGGCTTGCCCGCGAAGAGGCCATCCGCTACAACACAATACTCATGCCGTCATACGCCACTTCAACCTTGCGCCGAGCCAACTCGGCACGCTCCGGCGAATCTTCATCGAGAATCGGATTGGTGTTGTTGATGTGGATAAGCACTTTGCGCTGCTTGGGCAACTGTTCCAGCACTTCGAGCATGCCGCCGGGGCCATTTTGCGCCAGATGGCCCATCTCCCGTCCAGTGCGCGTGCCGACGCCACGGCGCTGCATTTCGTCGTCGTCCCACATCGTGCCGTCCACCAGCAGGCAATCGCTGGCGGCCATGATGTCCAGCAGCGGCGCATCGACTTTGCCCAGGCCCGGCGCGTAGAACAGTTTGCCGCCGGTGTTCAGGTCTTCGACGATCAGGCCAATGTTGTCGCCCGGGTGCGGGTCGAAGCGGTGGGGCGAGTAGGGCGGTGCGGCACTGCGCAGGGGCAGCGGGGTGAAGAGCAGGCTTGGGCAGGCCGGGATGGTAAAACTGCGGTCGAGTTCAATGCGGTTCCAGTTCAGCCCGCCATTCCAATGCTTGAGCATGGTGAACAGGGGGAAACCGGTGCTCAAGTCTTCATGGACCATGTTGGTGCACCAGACCTGATGCGGGCAACCTTCGCGCAGGCTGAGCAGACCGGTGGTGTGATCGATCTGGCTGTCCATCAGGATGATTGCGCTGATGCCGGTATCGCGCAGGGCGCGGCCCGGTTGCAGCGGGGTGAAGCCTTGCAGCTGGACGCGGATGTCCGGCGAAGCGTTGCACAGGATCCAGTTCACGCCGTCATCGGAAATCGCGATGGACGACTGGGTACGCGCCTTGGCGTTCAGGCTGCCGTTGCGAAAACCGGCGCAGTTCACGCAGTTGCAGTTCCACTGGGGGAAACCGCCGCCGGCGGCGGAACCTAGAATCTGGACAAACATGGGCGCTCCATTTCAACGCTGAAAATAAAAACGCCCCGGTAAACCGAGGCGTTGCACATCATTACAACGGCAGACCTTAGCGGCTTGCGAAGTACATGGTGACTTCAAAGCCGATACGCAGGTCGGTGTAAGCAGGTTTGGACCAGGACATGGGAGCGCTCCTTCAGGTGATGAGACAGTTGAGACCTATACATATAGTCCACCTCCAGTCGGAGATGTTCAGATAGTTAGGTGGCTATGTTACTCAAAATTACAGAGCGATTGGCCGCGAATCTTTGAGAAAGCTAATTGCAGCGTCGGTAATGATCATTTTGCCGCTTGCCAAGGTGCTGTCGCGCAGGCGCTGCTGGCCAGACAGCGCCAGCCACCTTCGGCCTGATTCAGTCGCCGGGCTGCTTCTTTCAATGCGTTGCGGTCGATCAGCAGGATCGCTTCAGGCAATCGCTCCAGATAATCCGACGAGTGGCCCGCCAGTTTGCCCTGCCAGAGCAGTTCGGCCGCCTGAGCGTGGGGCAGTGCGGTGGCGTGGAATTGGTCGGCCAAGGCCTGGCGCTGGGCAATGAAGGTCGCATCATCGATGCCTTCAATCAGTTCGGGCATTTCGTTCAAGAAACGCTCTATGTGTTCCAGCAGATCCTGAGGGGCAACGCTCGGTGATTGAACGCCGAACAGCAGCCCGGTCTGCCCATGGAACTGACGCAGGCCGCTGAACACGGCATAACCCAATTGCAGTTCAACCCGCAGGCGCTGATAGAACGGCGTCTGGCACAGGTGAGCGAGCAAACGCCAAGCGGCTTCGTCGGTGATGTCTTGCGTGGCCTGCGGGCAAAACAGCAATAGCGCGTGTTCGCTGGAACCGGTGTCGAGCGTGCTCCACAGATGCAGCGCGTTTATCGAGGTGGGCGGCGACGGCTGATCGTCCGCAGCACCGGGCACGCGGCTAAGTGCCAGGCCCATCGCTGCTTGCGTCTGCGCCGACAGGCCCATCGCCAGACCTTGCCAGCGTGCGCTCGCCCAGAGCTGCTGCACGTCATCACTTTCAGCGGTGCGCTCAAGTGAATGCTCGGGAAGCATTTTCAGCAGCTGTCTGATCGGTATCAACGGCATGCTTGGCGGTTCTTCCTGTGGGAAACCGACATCGGGTTTTGTCAGCTCTTTCAGCACATGTTCGAGGACGGTCGGCATGGGCTCCTGCAGGCCTGTCATCTTCAGCAGCCATTCATTGCCTGATGCACTGAAGGAAAAGTCGACCCCCGCCTGGCGGGCATCTTCACGCAAGGGTTGCAGGCGATTTTCCAGGTTCGATTGAACACGGGGATGAGGTTTGGCCTGCAGTCGCCAGCGCAGATAAATCGCGCCCTCATCCGTGTTATCCGGCAACGCCTGACTGAACTGCATCGGCGAGTTTTCGCGACGGCTGCGCGAGCGATCCTGGGCAAACGTCCGCAGGCCGCGGTGTTTGCTGGTCTGGCCGCGAATCAATCCGGCATTGGTCGCTGGTGCTTCTGTGCGTAAAAACGGGTTTGGCGTTGGCAATTGCCATTCGCCGGAGAAGTTATCCACAGCGCCGATTTTTTTCAGGATGTCCTTGAGCGCTATGACGCCTTGTCCGGATAAACCGGCTTCAAGCTGCTCACTGTCCAGTCGCGCCAGTTGCAGGGCACCGCTGACGTGTTGCTGACGGTCGAGCAGGGCGGCGTACTCTTGGCGCAACTCGGTCCAGTTCTGGTGAGAGGCAAAAAAGCCCAGCCAATCCACAAGCCGTTCGCGGATCGCGTTCCCCGGTTTAGTTGTGGTGAATTCAATGTGCAGCAAGGCTTGGCCGGCGAACTGATACAGCGGCGCGGCTTTCAGGCTGTCCGCCAGCCCTTGCTCGCGCAATTCAGCCAGCAGACCGCCAGGTTTAGCGGCGTTCAGCCAATGGCACAGGAACGCTAATGCCTCGCGGGATGAGTCGGGCAACGCTTCGAACGCGAACAGTAGATCGAGCCGACGTTCGCCAGCCTGTTGATAACTTTTGTCGGAAGAGTCCATAAGCGGTGCAGGTGCTTCTTGCGCAACCTTTTCCCCTACGGCGAGAAGATCGCCAAAGTGCTGAGCCATTGCCCTCAACTCATCGAGACTCTGCGGTCCGGCCAGGCTCAACGTCATCTGCCCGGTCCGATAAAACCGCTGATAGAAATCCCTCAACGCTTGCTGAAACTCCGGCTGCGGCACCGGCAGGCTGTAACGGTTGCCCGCATGAAACGCCCGTAGCGGGTGAGCCGTCGACAGCCCGTCGAACAGCGCAAATTGCTGTTGAGCCGTGGCATCCCGGGACCAGGCGACAAATTCGGCGTGCAGCACTTCCCGTTCCCGCCGCTGATCGTCCAGATTCATACGCGGATGAGCGAGCATGTCTGACAGACGCTCCAGCCCACCGCTAAACGCCTGAGGCGGTAGGTCGAAAAAGAAGTCGGTAGTGCGTTCGCTGGTGCGCGCATTGACCTGGCCGCCATGACCTTGCACGTAGGCCATCAGCCCTTGCCCTGCGGGAAAGCGCTCCGTCCCCAGAAACAACAAATGCTCGAGAAAGTGCGCGAGGCCGGGCCATGCCAGCGGCACGTCATGACTGCCTGCGAAAACCCGCAACGCCGCGGCGCAGCGCTTCAAATCGGGAGCATGACGCAGCGTCACCCGCAGGCCATTGGCCAGGGTTTCAGTGTGGGGGCGGGGATGATTCAGCGCAGGCATGAGCACTTCCAGGACAGAGAAGCGCTAATGCTAGCGGATTACGATGGATCAGCGCTTGTTAAGGTCGCCGTAAAGCTCAGGACGGCGATCGACCAAGTAGCGATTGGCGGCACGGGATTCGACCATTAACTGACGATCCAGCTCACCGACAATCAGTGCTTCATCCAGGCCCGCCTGGGCGATGCGGCTGCCATCCGGTGCAGCGATGCTGCTCTGGCCGCAATAGTTGATCTCGCCTTCCTGCCCGCAATAGTTGGCATATGCCACATAACACTGGTTTTCGAAGGCGCGGGCGCGGACGGTGACATCGGCAACGAAGTCAAAGGGAACCATGTTCGCCGTCGGCACCAGGATCAACTCGGCACCGGCCAAGGCCAGGCGACGGGCGTTTTCCGGGAACTCCAGGTCGTAACAGATCAAAAAGCCGAGCTTCCAGCCGTTGAGTTCCACCAAGGGGAAATCATCCTGCCCGGCGCTGAACATCGAGTGATCGAGGTCGCCGAACAGGTGAGTCTTGCGGTAGTTGCACAGGCGCTCGCCGTTGGCGTCGATCAACTGCACGGCGTTGTAGATCTGCCCGTCCTCGGTGCGCTCGGGATAGCCATACAAAATGGCAATCCCGGCGGTCTTGGCAATGCGCGCGATCTGCTGCGCCGATTCACCGTTGTGCACCTCCGCCAGCACGCTGACGGCATCGATGCCGATGTTGTAGCCGGTCAGGAACATCTCCGGCAGCACCAGCAAGTCAGCGCCCTTGGCCTCCAGCGCCAGTTGATGCAGGCGTTGCAGATTGCCGGCGACATCCAGGGGCTGCGGCGGACATTGGTAAAGGGCTACGCGCATTTGGAACTCCTTTTACTCGGGCAGGGCGATCGGACCGATCTCGTTGAACACATCACCTGGACCCGGGTTCTCGGCGTGAGTTTCACCGCCGAAGTGTTTCATGATGCCCCAGACCGCGTTGAGCGAGGTCTGCACCGCGCCTTCCACCCACGCCGGCGTCCATGAAACGTCGTCGCCCGCGATGAAGATCCCGCGTTGCTCGGCCGGCATGTCGTCCTGCATGAAGTGCGCATACATCCGCTGGTTGTAGCGGTAGTGGCCGGGCAGGGCGCCTTTGAAAGCGCCGAGGAAGTGCGGGTCGGCTTCCCATGACACGGTGATCGGATCGCCGATGATGCGCGCGGCAATGTCGACTTTCGGGTAGATCTTTTTCAATGCGTCCAACGCCAGCTTCACGCGTTTTTCCACCGGGTGCGGCAGCATTTTCAGTGCGTCGCTCATCCACGAGTACGACAGGCAAATCACCCCCGGCTTGTCGTCGCCGTTGTCGAAGAGGTAGGTGCCGCGGGTCAGGCGATCGGTGAGGGTCATGCTCATCAGGTCGCGGCCGGTTTCCGGATCCTTGTCCTTCCAGAATGGCCGGTCGACCATCACAAAGGTTTTCGACGATTGCATGTAGCGGGTGCGGTCGAGGGCCATCCACATCTTTTGCGAGAACAGGGTTTCGTCGCATTCGATCTGGGTGGTCAGCAGCCAGCTCTGGCAGGTGGTCAGTACCGCCGCGTATTCGCGGGTGTCGCCGTTGTTATCGGTGACCGCAAAACGGCCGTCCGGGGCATGAGCGATTTTTTTAACCCCGGAGCGTGGCGCGCCTCTGTGCAGCGACTTGAGGCTGGTGCCTTCGGGCCAGTGCACGCAACGTTCCGGCACATGACGCCAGATGCCTTGCGGCACTTGTTCGACGCCGCCGACGACCAGATGTTGGTGATCGTCGCAGTTGGTCATCACGACGCGGAAGATTTCCAGCATCGAGTTCGGGAAGTCCGAATCCCAGCCGCCGGTACCGAAACCGACCTGGCCGAACACTTCGCGGTGATGGAATGAGAGCTTGGCGAAGGCTTCGGAGGTAGCGACGAAGTCGTAGAAGGTTCGGTCATCCCACAGCGGAACCAGGGTGTTCCACAGCTCTTTGAGGCGTGGCACATCGCGGTCGCGGATCGCTTGCTGGATATCGGCGAACTGCGAGCCAGCCTCCAGTGCATCTGCCCAAGCGTCAGCCACTTCCTGGAATAGTGCAGGAAGATCTGCCAGTTTCTGTGCGTAATGGGTTTTGCCTTCCAGGTCGATCACGGTGCTGCCAGAGGCTGGCGTCAGCGGATTGGGAAAGGGTTTGGTCTCGAGACCGAGCTTGTCGACATAGTGGTAAAACGCCGTGGACGACACCGGAAAGCGCATGCCGCCCAGTTCGGCGACGATGCCATCGGTCCCGTTGAACGCTTGGGAACGCAGACGGCCACCCATTTTCGAAGCTTCGTAGACGACGGGTTTGAGGCCCAGTTTCATCAGCTCATAAGCTGCCACCAGACCGGCGATACCTGCGCCAACAATCGCCACTTCGGCACCATGATTGTGTGCCGGAATGCTGCCCAGGCCGGCCGGGTGTTCGATCCAGTCGTCAAAGCCGAAAGGAAAGTCCGGGCCGAAAATGGTGACTGGTTTTTTACCGTCTGCAGGATGGCGATTGTTCTTGTTCATGACTGACCTTACTGGCGACCCGACGCGGAATGCGCATCTGAGTATAGGAAAAGATGGCAGCCATTCTAGAGAGCGTAGAACACGTTAATAAGACGCAATGTGTCGTCGTTTTGCTAATTTTTTGGTCACTATGACGACAAACTACTACACACTGACCAATGTGGGAGCGAGCCTGCTCGCGATGAGGCCCTCAAGACGCTGCAAATCAAACCGGCTGCCCCCGATCAATCTTGCTGCTCAAGATGATCGACGTCGTCGTCTTCTCCACCCCATCCACACTGCCAATCTGATCCAGCAGTTGATCCAGCTGCTCCGGCGATTCCGTGCGAAGCCACGCCACGTAGTCAAACTCGCCACTCACCGCACACAACTGCTGCACCTGGGCCATGGCACTGAGCCGGCGCAGCACTTCCTTGCCCGAGCGCGGTTGCACCGTGATCCCGACATACGCCTGCAATCCGCCATCCACCACACGTTGACCCAGACGCACGCCGTAACCGGTGATGACTTTGGCCTTTTCCAGTCGTGCCAGACGTGAAGTCACCGTGGTCCGTGCGACCCCCAACTGGCGAGCGAGCATGGCCACGCTTTCACGGGCGTTGATCTGCAAGGCCGCGATCAGTTGGCGGTCGATTTCGTCAAGAACGGGCGGGCGGGTGTCAGGCAAGGGTCGTCTCCAGCAACACAAATCAGTGGGCTGGCATGTTACAGCACGGCTGGCACGGCGGATGTCAGAGAACGTCAGACGCCGCGCGGAAGACAGGATGGACACCAGCTGTCAGTCATAGTCGAATGAGAAATCGAGGGATGCGAGGTGACCACAATGACGAAGAAGATGCCTCCCGCTGTACGGGATCGCGCAGTGCAGATTGCCAATCACGAAATGGGTCACTACGTCGTTGCCCGGGCCCTGGGGTTTGAAACGGGTGATGTGAGCCTGACAGTGACCATGGACTTGAGGCATCAAGCGGGCGCTTCCATTACCTTGGCGCGTTCAATTACGACGATTGAGGCAATGAAGGAGCATCTGCAAGCCCGAATGATGGTTCTCTTTGCGGGCGCCATGGCGCAGTCATTGGCTTCAAAGCGTTCGCCCGGCAAACGCGTCGATAAGCCGAAAGCGGCCGCCATCCTGAGGGGAGAACTTGGGGCAGAACAGGACTACGCAAAAATCAGGGAGTTACGGCACTTGCTGCGCAACATCACCTACCCCGATACGGATCCGGCTTCGCCTGATCGCGTAACCGCCGAGCTGAAAGAGATTACGGATCGCCTGTGGTTACGGACTCAAACAATCGTTGAGCAGTTGGCCGATACGATTATTGGGTTGGGCGAGGCGTTGGTGGATGGCATGAGTATCGTGGAGCAATGGGGGCGGGCGGCGGATACGTATGAGGGTGTTTTGACGAGGGAGGGGCTTGAGCTGATGGGGGTGGTGCGGGCGATTCCGGCCTTGGGCGTTGGGGCTGGCAGCTGCAGTAATGCCGATCCATTCAGGAAATAACGACATTGCAGGCGCGCAATGCACGCCCGATTACGATTCGGAAGCCCCGAATAATCGGGGCGCCTTACAACGGGAAAAGCCGCGCTATTACTCGGACTCCGTCGCTGTCCGGGGAGGCCTTGGTGTAAGCACCTTCACCACATCATCAGTCACCGCCTTACCCATCGCCGTCAGATAGTGCGCGGCCCAGGCGTGGCGGTCGGTGTCTCTTGCGTAGGCTGCGTCCTCGGCAAATGATTTGGCGAGGAACAGCAGGTCGGAGGCTTGTGACAATGCATCAACGATGGGGACGCCGGCGCGGACGTTAAACAACGCCTGATCCGAGCAGTAGATGAGTGGGGTGAAACCGATGGTTTTCAGGTCTGACGGTGCAGACGAATTGGTTTTGCTCATTGTTTCGCTCCTTAAAACGAGGAGCTGCCGCATTCGTTACCACACGAATGGGTGGCAGATGTACGCAGGGTGGTAAACCGGGAGAGCAAAGAAACCGGCAGACCCGAAGGTCTCCCACGCACAGCCGCCATAACTCAGGATTACAGGTGTAAAAACACATGAAACCGTGATGGGAGCACTGCTGCACTTTGTCTAGCCGGGTTACCACACCCGATCACTGCATTTGCAGCGACGTCCGGAGAGTATCCCGTCGAAGAGAACGCCAACAAGGCGGCAAAGTGCCCAAACGCACCCATTACGCAATTCTCGTAGTTTGCCTACAACCTTGGTTGACGTCATCCGATAACCTCACGTCAGCGCAAAATATAACCTAGACGGCAGACAGGAAAAAACGCATGTCCCGCCGCGGAGCAGCGCACAGGACGCGACCCGAGCCCCGACAGGATGACTGATGCTACAAAATGACCGCAAAAATCTGGAGCTCGATAAGCTTCAAGTCGAAATCCGGAGATTCATTGCTGAAACCCGCAAGTTTATGGCGGAAGAAAGCAAGCTTAGGCAGGAGGCTTTTTGGTATCCGTTCGCAGTAGGCGCCGGTCTAGTGACCGCCGTTGTCGCCGCCGTCGGATTGTGGTTCAAGCTTTAAAATCGCTAACACGCGGAAGCGACCAATGATCGGAGGTGCTTGAGTTTTACCGCTTAGCAGCCCACCTTATCTAACAAGGGTTAGCGCATTAGGCGTGACTCGTGATCCCTGCAGGAAGACGCAGTATGTCCACACCTCCTACGATTCAAGCCAGCATTGAACAGTTACACCGTGACGTGGCCGCCTTGGCCGAAGACATGCGTAGCCCATCCCCCATCGCGACCCGAGCAATCCTACTGCCGTTTGGACTCGGTGCCGCGCTGGCGCTCGTGACTATTGTTGCTGTTGCCTTGGTGGTTCGGCTGGTCTGATCTCTTAGGCCAAACGTTAGTCGCAGAAAAAAAGCCGCGCATTTGCGCGGCTTTCGTGTTTGGTGGGTCCACACGGAGGAATCGTGGACCAAAGGATTATGAGCAGGGCTGTATTGCTAGGGCAGAAACGAAAAAAGACGCCATAGGCGTCTTCTTCGATTTGGTAAAGCAGATCCGGACACCACTTGCGAACCGCGTTGCGCAGTTACGGCTTTCGCGGCTGGGAAGCGCTCAATCTCATCCGGTCAGTCGCTTCGATAGCACTATTGACGTGATTCGTTAAATCAAAAGAAAGCCGCGCATCAGCGCGGCTTTCTTGTTTGGTGGGCCCACACGGATTTGAACCGTGGACCAAAGGATTATGAGTCCTCTGCTCTAACCAACTGAGCTATAGGCCCTCAGTAGGCCGCGGATTATAGCGATGGTTTCTCGGCTGTGCTATCCGAAAAATCCGATACGGCTATACGAAGAAACGTCGCGGCGAATTCGTCGGGGGGAAGCGGCAGGCTGACGATGTAGCCCTGGATCTGTTCGCAGCCTTCTTCGGCGAGGAATTGTTGCTGTGCGAGGGTCTCGACGCCCTCCGCAATGACGGTGAATTGCATGCTGCGGCCCAAGGCAATGATGGCGCGAACAATGGCTGCATCGTGGGGATCGTCAGGCAGGCCGCGGACGAAGGACTGGTCGATCTTGAGGATGTCCAGTGGCAGGCGCTTGAGGTAGCTCAGTGACGAGTAGCCGGTCCCGAAGTCATCGATGGCCAATTGCACGCCCAGGTGTTTGAGTTGGTGCAGCACTGCCAGCGCTTCTTCGGCCTGGCTCATGATGAAGTTTTCGGTAATTTCCAGTTGCAGTAAACCGGGCGCCAGGCCGTTGTCTTTGAGCAGTTGCTCGATCCGTCCGAGCAGGTTCGGCTGACGCAATTGAGCACCTGCGAGATTGACCGAGAGGGGACCGAGGCACTCGTAGACCTGATTCCACTCGTTCATCTGTCGGCAGGCTGTCTCCAGCACCCAGTCGCCGATTTGCAGGATCATGCCGTTTTCTTCCGCCAAGGGAATGAAGTGTTCCGGCGGCACCGAGCCGAAGGTCGGATGTTGCCAGCGGATGAGCGCTTCGGCGCCGACGAGTCGATGGTCGGCGAGGCTGATTTTCGGTTGGTAATAGAGAAACAGCTCATTGCGCTCGATGGCGCGGCGCAATTCATGTTCCAGCGCCACGCGTTCGCTGGCCTGGGCGGTGAGGTCGCGGGTGTAGCTTTCCACCCGGTTGCGGCCCTTGGCCTTGGAGCGATACATCGCCGCATCGGCGTTTTTGACCAGCGTGGCGACGTCGCAGCCATCCTTTGGGTACAGGCTGGTGCCGATGCTGGCGCTGATAAAAAACTCGTGCTCGCCGGCCTGGAAAGGTGCCGCGAAGCAATTGAGCAGCTTGGTGGCAATGTTGTCGGCGTCACTGGATTGTTGCAGGCCGGGCAGCAGGATGATGAATTCGTCGCCCCCCAGGCGCGCGACGGTATCGATGTCGCGCAGCTGCTCTTTGAGGCGCACGGCAATGCCTTTGAGCAGCAGGTCGCCCACCGGATGGCCAAGGCTGTCGTTGATGTGTTTAAAGCGATCCAGGTCGAGGAATAGCACCGCGCCCTGGCCACCGTTTTCCTGTTGGGTATTGAGTGCGGTCAGCAGTCGGCTCTCGAACAGCGTGCGGTTTGGCAGGCCGGTCAGCGGATCGTGGTGCGCTTGGTAGTCGAGTTTGGCCTGCGCGTGTTTGAGGCTGGAAATGTCCGCGAACACCGCCACGAAGTGGGTGATGAATTTTTCCCGGTTACGCACGGCGCTGATGGTCAGCCAGCTCGGGTAGAGCTCGCCATTCTTGCGTCGGTTGGAAATCTCGCCTTGCCAGTGACCTTCGTCCGTCAGCTGATGCCACATCGCCGCATAGAACGCGCTGTCGTGAAGCCCCGAGGCGAGCAAGCGAGGGGTGTGGCCGAGTGCTTCGCTCTCGCTGTAACCGGTGATCTCGGTGAACGCTCGGTTGACCGCGCTGATGTGCTGTTGGGTGTCGGTGATCAACACGCCCTCGGCGGTGCTCTCGAACACTGTGGCGGCCTGTTGCAGTTTCTCCTGCATCAGGTGCCGCTCGGTGATGTCCCGGGCGATGGTCAGCATGCAGTCTTCGTCGCCGATCGGCAGCGGACGGCTTGAAACCTCGCAAAGGCGGATCTGCCCGTCACTGCGGCGGATGTGGCAACTGAAGTCGCGGACGAAGCCATCCCGGTGCAGCAAGTCGAGCATCTGTTTGCGTTCATTGAGATTGACCCAGATCCCCAGCTCCAGGGCTGAGCGATCCACGGACATCGCGCTGTTGAAGCCTGTGATGCGGCTGAAACCCTCGTTGACCTCCATTAGCAACCCGTCGCTCTGCCGCGACAGCAACAAGCCGTCCGGTGAGGCGTGGAAGGCCTTGGCGAATTTTTCTTCGGAGGTTTGCAGTTGCTGCTGGGTTTCCTTGAGCTGACTGATATCGCGCACCACGACGACCAGCGCAGGGGTCGTATCGAGGTCGAAGGGCTCGGCGGAAATCAGACCGGTAAACACCTGGCCATTGCTGCGTCGAAAAGGCATCTCCAGGTTGCGGATGCTGCCGGCTTGCAGGCGCTGCAGCAGGCCCGGCCCGACGCCGGGGATGCCCCAGATGTTGAGGTCGGTGGCGGTCTGGCCAATGACATCTTCGGCCTTGAGACCAATTTGTTCTTCGAACGCTTTGTTGACTTCGAGCAGGCAGCCGTCGGACAGCCGCGCAATCACCAGGATGTCCGGGCATTGCTGAAACACGGAGGCGAATTTTTGCTCGGAGAGTCTCAACGCTTCTTCCGTGCGCTTGGCGTCGCTGATGTCGATCATCAATCCGCGCATAACCGGCTCATGGCCATGCTCGATAAGACTGACGATATCGCGCACCCACAGGCAGCGCCCGTCGGCGGTGATAACGCGGTAATCGACGCTATGATCGCGCCCGGCCAGCACTTCGTGATCGCAGAATGTCTGGGCCCGGGTCAGGTCCGCAGGGTGGATGATGTTGCGCCAGAACCCCGGAATGAGCCAATGGGACAGGGGATAGCCAAGCAGCTCTTCGGCATGCGGAGACACGTAGCTGTAGGTGAAATCGCTGATCCGTGCTTCCCAGGCAATTGCGGAAAGGCTCTCCACCAGCCCGCGGTAATGGTATTCACTGCTGCGCAGCTCTTGTTCTAGGTCGACCCGCCGGGCGATTTCCGAACTCAACCGGCGGTTAATCCGGATGACCACGGCCAGCGTGATCATCAGAAACAGCAATCCGGGCAGGCCGTAAACCAGCAAGTCGGACCAGAAGGTTCGGTGATCCAGTACATTGCCCACCCAGTGTTCCTGAATGGCGCTGATTTCACTTGAAGTCATGTCCGCCAGGACTTTGTCCAGAATCCCGACCAGTATCTTGTTGTCGGGGGGCACTGCCATCGCCAATTGATAGCGATAGGGCGTTTCGCCGCTGACATACAGGCCGTCGAGCTTGAGCTGACGCAGGCTCCAGACGCTGGAGGCGAGATCGCCCACGACCGCATCCACTTCATCGGTGGCCAACGCCTGCAAGGCTGAGCTGACATTGGGCATCGCCACCAGATTCAGGTCGGGGTGGTGCGTGCGCAACAGCTCATGGGGCGCATAGTTTTCCACCACAGCGATCTTCAGCCCGTAGAGCTCTTCGAGCTTGCGCGGTTGGGGGCCTCCGACATGGGCGAGGATGACAATCGGAAAGTCCAGGTAGGGACGAGTGAATGACAGGTACGACTGGCGCTCCGGGGTCGACATGATGCCCGGCAAGACGTCCAGCTTGCCTTGCTTGGCCTGTTGCAGGACTTCGGTCCAGCTGATCGGTTCGATGGGCGTCAGTTTGACGGCCAGCCGTTGACGGATCACGTTGATGTAGTCCGCCGCCAGGCCCTGATAGCGGCCCTGGTCGTCACGAAATTCGAACGGCGGCCAGGACGCGTCGACACCCAGGCGCAAGTCCGGGTGAGCCGCCAGCCAGCTACGTTCTTCGTCGGTCAGAGTCAGCGCGCCAGCCGTTGCGGTCCAGGTCATCAGCGACAGCAAAAAAAGCACGGTCGGCAGTCTGGGCATAACGGTCTCGTTATGGCTCGGGGGAATGTTTCGAGTGTAGACGGGCAATTCGGCGGGGGGGAGGTACGGGGGATTTTATCTGTAGAAAGCAAAACCCCCGGCCTGGGCCGGGGGTTCTGTGATCACTCGTCGAGGAAGGAGCGCAAATGCTCGCTTCTCGTCGGGTGGCGCAGCTTGCGCAGCGCCTTGGCTTCGATCTGACGAATCCGTTCACGGGTCACGTCGAACTGCTTACCAACCTCCTCAAGGGTGTGGTCGGTATTCATGTCGATACCGAAGCGCATGCGCAGAACCTTGGCTTCACGGGCAGTGAGGCCGGACAGCACTTCGCGAGTCGCTTCTTTAAGGCTCTCAACAGTGGCGACATCGATTGGCGACTGCATGGTCGAGTCTTCGATGAAGTCACCCAGATGGGAGTCTTCGTCATCACCGATCGGGGTTTCCATGGAGATCGGCTCTTTAGCGATCTTCAATACCTTGCGGATCTTGTCCTCAGGCATTTCCATGCGTTCGCCCAGCTCTTCCGGGGTCGGTTCGCGACCCATTTCCTGCAACATCTGCCGGGAAATACGGTTGAGCTTGTTGATCGTCTCGATCATGTGCACCGGAATACGGATGGTGCGGGCCTGGTCGGCGATCGAGCGAGTGATCGCCTGACGGATCCACCAGGTGGCATAAGTCGAGAATTTGTAGCCGCGGCGGTATTCGAACTTGTCTACCGCTTTCATCAAACCGATGTTGCCTTCCTGGATCAGATCGAGGAATTGCAGGCCACGGTTGGTGTACTTCTTGGCGATGGAGATCACCAGACGCAAGTTCGCTTCAACCATCTCTTTCTTCGCGCGGCGGGCCTTGGCCTCACCGATCGACATGCGACGGTTGATGTCCTTGATCTCGGCGATCGTCAAACCGGTTTCGGTTTGCAGCGCGGTCAGCTTTTGCTGGCAACGAATGATGTCCGGTTGCAGGCGACCAATGGCTTCAGCGTATTTGCTTTTGCCTTTGGCCAGTGCATCGGTCCAGCTTTCGTCAACTTCGTTGCCCGGGAACTGGCGCAGGAAGTCGGCACGCGGCATGCGGGCATCACGAACGCAAAGTTGCATGATCGCGCGCTCTTGCTGACGCAGACGATCCAGGGCACTGCGAACACGCTCGACCAGGCCTTCGAATTGCTTCGGAACCAGTTTGATCGGCATGAACAACTCAGCCAGCAGCACCAGCTCGGCGATTGCCAGCTTGTTGCCACGACCGTGCTTTTTCAGCGCCTTGCGGGTGATTTCCATCTGATCGGAGACAGCGCCAAAACGCTGTGCTGCGATGACCGGATCCGGACCGCTTTCGGCTTCTTCTTCGTCGTCGGTGCTGGCTTCAGCTTCGTCGTCGTCGGTATCGTCGTCCGCTTTAACGGCTTTCGGATCGACAGGCGGCGGCACTTCGGCAGCAGGCGGCGCAATGCCGTCGTCCGGGTCGATATAACCGCTCAGGACGTCGGATAGGCGGCCACCTTCGGTGGTAACGCGAGTGTACTCGGAGAGAATGTGGTCAACCGTACCAGGGAAGTGCGCGATTGCGCCCATCACTTCACGGATACCCTCTTCAATACGTTTGGCGATTTCGATTTCGCCTTCACGAGTGAGGAGCTCTACCGTACCCATTTCGCGCATGTACATGCGCACTGGGTCGGTGGTACGACCAATGTCGGTCTCGACCGCTGCCAACGCTGCTGCTGCCTCTTCGGCCGCGGCTTCGTCAGTATCGGCGTCGGCCAGCATAAGGGAATCCTTATCTGGCGCAACCTCGAATACGTTGATCCCCATGTCGTTAATCATGCGGATGATGTCTTCCACCTGTTCCGGATCTGAAATATCCTCCGGCAGGTGGTCGTTGACCTCCGCGTAAGTCAGGTAACCCTGCTCACGACCAAGTGTGATCAACTCTTTGATACGAGACTGCTGTTGCGCTTTTCCGGACATAACACCCTATCCACTGAAGGTCTTGGCGGGCAAAAAACAAGCCGAGGATTATACCTGAGCTATGACCTCACGCGCCAGTTGAGGTCGGGGTTGATACAGCCATATTGCGTTTTAATAGGTCGCGCATCTGATTTGCGATCTGATTTGCTTCCTCCGCGGTCAATCCTGGCTGCCTTGCTTTCCTGATAAGTACTTCCAGGCTATCCGTGTGTTGACTTGCCGATAGCCTAGTAATGGTGTCTAAAAACTGTTGTTCAAGGTTATCGCCGTCAATCAGCCATTCCTTTTCCGCCAAAGCCTTGAGCAGACGCCCCTGTTCAGTCCCGTGCCAGCGGGCCATCAACTGAATAGAGTTTAGCTTAGGATTTTTTTGCACGGCCTCGATCAGCGCTACCAGCAACTGAGCGTAGGTATTGCTCTCATTGGCGAAGTGGTTGGCGGTTTCGACCTTGCTAGCCAGATCGGGGTGATGAATGAGCGTGCGAAGTGCGATCAGGGTTGGGGCTTCCACAGCAATCGGTGTGCGCGGGGCGCTAGGTTGATCGCGATCACCGCCTCGCTTGCCGTTTTTGTCCCAGGGCTTCTTGTCCCACTTCTTGCCGCCCGCTCCGGGTTTCTTCGGCGTCCATTCCTGCTGCGGCACATACATCTCTTGTGCCTGCGGCTGATGGTAGTCGCTGTAATCCGGCATGGCGTCGTAATCGACGCCCGGGTCGTATGCCGGCGGCGCATCTTGAGGTGCGCTTTGAACCAGTTGGCTCACGGCTTCACCGCTGAGGCCGGTAATTTCGGTCAGGCGCTGACGCATCAAGATGCGCAGGTTGGCGCCAGGGACCTTGTCGATCAGCGGCGCGGCGAGGGTGGCCATGTGGGCCTTGCCTTCGAGCGAGCGCGGGTCCGATTCCTCGGTCAGTTGCTGAAAGAAATAATCCGCCAACGGCTGGGCGTGCTGGTTGATTCGCGCGCGGAAAGCGTCAGTGCCTTCGGAGCGGACCAGCGTGTCGGGGTCTTCACCTTCGGGCAGGAACAGAAAGCGCGCGCGCCGCCCGTCTTGCAGGCACGGCAGGGCAGCTTCCAGTGCGCGCCACGCAGCGTTGCGGCCGGCCTGGTCGCCGTCGAAGCAAAAAAGCACGTTCGGCACGACGCGAAACAGCCGCTTCAAGTGCTCTTCGCTGGTGGCGGTGCCCAGGGTCGCGACGGCATTGCGCAAGCCTTGTTGGGCGAGGGCAATGACGTCCATGTAGCCTTCGACGACGATGATTTCGTCGAGGTTGCGGTTGTTCTTGCGTGCTTCATAAAGGCCGTAGAGTTCCTGGCCTTTATGGAATACGGGGGTTTCCGGTGAGTTCAGGTATTTCGGCTTGTCGTCGCCCAATACCCTGCCGCCGAAAGCAATGATGCGTCCGCGGCTGTCGCGGATCGGGAACATCACGCGATCGCGAAAGCGGTCATAGCGTTTGCCGGTTTCGGCGTTCTCGATCAGCAGGCCGGCGTCGACCATGGCTTTTTGTTGCAGGGTGTCGCTGCTCAAGTGCTTGAACAGATTGTCCCAACCGGGCGGCGCGAAGCCGAGGCCGAAGTCCCGGGCGATTTCGCCGGTCAGCCCGCGACCTTTCAAGTAATCCACAGCCGCTTTGCGCGATGGATGGCTTTTCAGGGCTTGCCGGTAGAAGTCGGCGGCTGCAGTCAGCAGCGGGTACAGCGGCGAATCAGTCGGTTGCCGCGGTTTGTGCGGCCGACCGCTTTCTTCGCGGGGGATTTCCATGCCCGCGGCTTTGGCCAGTTCTTCGACAGCCTGGACGAAATCCAGGTTGTCGTGGTCCATCATGAAGCCGAGGGCGTTGCCGCCCGCGCCGCAGCCGAAGCAGTAATAGAACTGCTTGTCGGGGCTGACGCTGAAGGACGGGGTTTTTTCTTTATGAAAAGGGCAGCAGGCGGTGTAGTTTTTACCGGCCTTTTTCATTTGCAGGCGCGAGCTGACCACATCGACGATGTCGGTGCGGTTCAGAAGGTCGTCAATGAAGCTCTGGGGAATTAGCCCGGCCATGGCGTTCTCGTCATCTGCGCTGAAATGGACCCAAAACGATGAGCGGCCGAACGCGGGTCGTTGTTTGAGGCGCGCAAAATGTGCGGCTCGACCGGTGTCGTCTGCGTAATCGCTGTCGGGAAGTGTATCTGCCGAAAATCCACTGACGTTAGTACCAATCAGTATTCGACTATATGAAAGTATTTCGCTGAAATCCGCTGCGGCCAGTCGAGGGCCTCGGATAGCTCATAAGCGGGCACGCAAGAAGGTGCCTTGGGCTGATCGTCGTAAGAGGAATCAGTGGGTGTGCTCGTCAGTAGCCTTGGAAGGCTCGTCAGAAAAGACGTGCACCGCTGGCAAAAGAGCCAGGTCTGACGCTGCGAAGCAGGTTTGTCTCGGTCGCGTCTGCGGCTTTGACGGTGAAGCATCAAGCGTTTTCCGCAAATGCCATTAGCCCGGCTGAGGGCCGGGCTTGGCAGAAGCTTGCTACGAACGTCTGTGTATTAGTACAGACGAACGGCGCGGCGCTGTTCGCGCTGAACTTTCTTCGCGTGACGCTTAACAGCGGCTGCTGCTTTGCGCTTACGCTCAGAAGTAGGCTTCTCGTAGAATTCGCGGCTACGAACTTCAGCCAGTACACCGGCTTTTTCGCAGGAGCGCTTGAAACGACGCAGAGCTACGTCGAAGGGTTCGTTCTCTTTTACTTTGACGGCTGGCATCCAGAGCTACCTTCATTCATTACCGGGGTCAACATCCTCGCGGCAAAAGAGCACTTGAAGACGTCGGTTTTTAAGGGTTGCGGATGTTAACTCCTCATCGACCGGAATGCAAAGCCTCTGATCGAAAACCGCTAGTCGGGGCATCCCATGGCGACTATTATGCGCGCCTTCGAATTCAGCCTAAACAAGGCGCAAACCCATGCTAGTACTGGGATTAGAAACCTCCTGCGACGAAACCGGTGTCGCATTATATGACAGTGAGCGCGGCCTGCTGGCCGACGCGCTGTTCAGTCAGATCGACCTGCACCGCGCCTATGGCGGTGTAGTGCCGGAGCTGGCCTCGCGCGACCACGTCAAGCGCATGCTGCCCTTGATTCGTCAGGTGTTGGCCGAAGCTGACTGTGTGCCGACCGAGATCGATGCCATCGCTTATACCGCGGGTCCTGGCCTGGTCGGCGCCTTGCTGGTGGGCGCCTCTTGCGCTCAGGCGCTGGCCTTTGCCTGGGGCATTCCGGCCTTGGGTGTGCACCACATGGAAGGCCACTTGCTGGCGCCGATGCTGGAGCCGCAGCCGCCACAATTCCCGTTCGTCGCTTTGTTGGTGTCGGGTGGTCATACGCAGCTGGTTCAGGTCGACGGTATCGGTCACTACACGCTCTTGGGCGAGACCCTCGATGACGCCGCCGGTGAAGCATTCGACAAGACCGCGAAGATGATGGGCCTCAATTATCCGGGCGGTCCGGAAATCGCCAAGCTGGCGGAGCGGGGCGTTTCAGGACGTTTCACTTTTCCGCGTCCCATGTGCGACCGCCCGGGCCTGGCGTTCAGCTTCAGTGGCTTGAAAACCTTCGCCCTGAACACTTGGCAGCAGAGCGTCAGCGCCGGGGACGACAGCGAGCAAGCCCGTTGCGACATCTCGCTGGCGTTCCAGCAGGCCGTGGTGGAGACTTTGACCATCAAGTGCAAGCGCGCCCTGAAACAAGCGGGCATGAAGCGTCTGGTGATCGCTGGGGGCGTCAGCGCCAACAAGGCGCTGCGCACCTCCCTGGAAAAGATGCTCGGCGACATGAAGGGCGACGTGTTTTATGCCCGTCCGGAGTTCTGCACCGACAACGGCGCGATGATTGCGTTTGCCGGTTGCCAGCGCTTGCAGGCCGGCCAGCACGAAAGCCTGGCGATCAGCGTGCAGGCGCGCTGGCCGATGGAGCAACTGTCGGCGCTGTGATGAGCGGGGCTCATGTCCAGTATTTAAAAATGCCGTTCGCGCCCGGCAAACAGGTCGCGTAGATTGCCGCGATGACGCCAGACGATCAGCCCCGTGAGTGCGCTCATGGGTAGCAATGCCGCAGGTGCTTGCCAGGCCAGCAGCGGTAGGGTCAGCGGCGTGGCGATCAATGCGGCGAGGGAGCTGGTGCGGGTCAGGTAGAACGTCAGCAACCAGGCGCAAACCGCCAGCAATGCAGCTGGCGGATACAGGCCCAGGAGCATTCCTGCCGCGGTGGCGACACCCTTGCCACCGCGAAAGCGAAAGTACAGCGGGAACAGGTGGCCGATGACGGCACAGACGCCGATCCAGGCCTGTTCTTGCAGCGAAAGACCCGCAACACCGGCGATCAACACCGGCAACAGGCCTTTGCAGAGGTCGCCGATCAGGGTCAGGATGGCGAGTTTTTTGCCGGCCAGGCGCAACATGTTGGTGGCGCCGGCATTGCCCGAGCCACTCATTCGCGGATCGGGGTTCCCGGTCAGGCGGCTGAGCAAAATGGCGAAGGACAGAGAGCCGAGCAGGTAGGCGAGGGTCGCCAGTAACCAAAACATGCTAACTATTCCGGGCGAGGACGCCCTGATTCTAACGGCGCATTGCGCCCTTGTCGTGCAGCGGAGAAAAGTGCTTGGACAGAGTGTTTATCGAGGGCCTGGAAGTCGACACCGTGATTGGTGCCTACGACTGGGAACGAGGCATCCGACAGTGCCTGCGACTTGATCTGAGCTTCGCCTGGGACAATCGCCCGGCAGCGGCAGGCGATGACCTGACCCTGGCGCTCGATTACGCGAGCGTTTCGTCGCGCATCCAGGCCTTTGCCGAGCAGGCACAGTTCCAACTGGTCGAGACCTTTGCCGAGCGTCTGGTTGAAGTATTGATGAGCGAATTCAAGATCACCTGGATGCGCCTCAAACTGACCAAGCCTGGCGCCGTCCCGGCGGCCACCGGTGGTGTGGGCGTGGAGATCGAGCGCGGATGTCGCTGACTCAGGTGTATCTCGGGCTCGGTAGCAATATCGAGCGCGAAACCCATTTGCAGGCGGGCCTGGAAGCCCTGGCAGGCTTCCTGGTGGATATCCGTTGCTCGGCGGTGTTCGAAAGCCAGCCAGTGGGGATCAAGAGCGGTCCGTTCTTCAATTTCGTGGTGTCGGCTTACACCGATTTGCCGCTGATGGAGCTGGACCGTCGATTGAAATTCATCGAGGCGGACAATGGCCGGTATGCGCCCGACCGCAAGGGTTTGCCGCTGGATATCGACGTGCTGCTGTTTGGCGATCTGGTGGGCAATTTCGATGGATTGATCCTGCCGCGGGCAGAGATTCTGAAAAATGCCTTTGTGCTATGGCCGTTGTCCCTGATTGCGCCGGACAGAGTGCATCCGGGGGTAGGCAAAAGCTTTGCGACGTTGTGGCGTGAGGCACAGATTGATCAGGTGTTGGCGCCGGTGGCGTTTGAGTGGCGCGGTGAACAGCTGACACCTTCGAGTTTGTTGTGAGGCGGATGACGCCTTCGCGGGCAAGCCTCGCTCCTGCAGGTTTTGCGTCGTTCGCCCCATCGCAAACGACTTGGATCTTGCAGGCGCGAGGCTTGCCCGCAAAGCTTTTCAGGCAGACGCCGCCTCTTTGTAGGCCTTCAGCGCTTTTAGTCGCTCACGCTTGATCGCCTCACCCAGCTCCGGCCCCTTGAATCCCTTCTCCAGCAACGGCTGTACCGCCACGTTCCGCGCCGCAGTCGCCGCTCCGCGTAAATAATCCGCCTGTGGGTAACTTCTCTGCTCCAGCCCTTTGCGGCCGCGGGCGTCCATCTCGCACGCCGCAATGAACTCTTCAAACCGCTGCGGCCGACGGTAAACGTCAAAACTCTGCAGCAGGTCCAGTAACGTAGAGGGTTTCAGCTCCAGGGCGCGGTGGCCGTGTGTGTGGTACTGACCCACCAGCAATGCCAATTCCTGACAATCCTTCGGTGCCTTGAACCGTTCATTCACGGCTTTGATCAGCTTCAGGCCCGTGTGCTCATGGGCAATGTGGCGTGGCCATTCTTCCTGGGGCGTGAGCCCTTTGCCCAGATCATGCAGCAGGCATGCCCAGCGCACGGTCAGCGGCTGTTTGTGCTGCGCCGCTTGCTCAAGGACGCTCAGGGTGTGCACCCCCGTGTCGATCTCAGGGTGATGGGCTGCCGGTTGCGGCACGCCGAACAGAGCATCAACTTCCGGCATTAACACTTTGAGCGCGCCACATTCACGCAGCACCTCAATGAACACCCGTGGCTGATCTTCCATCAGTGCACGGGAAATCTCTTTCCAGCTGCGTTCCGCCGTCAACGCCTTCAGTTCACCTGATTCGCTGAGTTGGCGCATCAGCTCCAAAGTTTCAGGCGCAACGGTGAAGCCCAGTCCTGCGTATCGGGCTGCGAAGCGGGCAACGCGCAGGACACGGAGCGGATCTTCGGCGAACGCGGGGGAAACGTGACGAAGAACTCGGGCTTCGAGATCGCGCTGGCCGTGGTAAGGATCGGTCAGATTCTGCTGATCATCTTCGGCCATGGCGTTGATTGTCAGGTCGCGACGGATCAGGTCTTCTTCGAGGGTGACTTCGGGGCTGGCATGAAAGGTGAAACCGCCGTAACCACGTCCGCTTTTGCGTTCGGTACGGGCGAGGGCGTATTCCTCACCGCTCTTGGGGTGAAGAAATACCGGAAAGTCAGCACCCACGGGGCGATAACCCTGGGCGAGCATTTCTTCAGTGGTGGCACCGACCACGACCCAGTCGATATCGGTGACAGGTTTGCCCAGCAGGCGATCGCGTACCGCGCCGCCGACTTTATAAATCCGCATAAAAAACCTCCGTTAGCTCGACAGAATAACCTTTGCGTCGAACTTCCGGAGGCAGAAACAGGATCAAAGATGAATGACGGCCAGGTCCAGCCGGCCGTAATCTCCCTCGCTGTGCTCGCTTCTGGGCGGGACATGGTGAACTTTCATGACCTGGTCGCCTTGCAGCGTTTCCAGGTGAATGTCGAAGCCCCACAGCCGGTGCAGGTGCTTGAGCACTTCCTCGGTGGACTCGCCCAGCGGTTTGCGGTCGTGCTGCTGGTGACGCAAGGTCAGGGAGCGGTCGCCACGCCGGTCGATGCTGTAGATCTGAATATTGGGCTCTCGATTACCCAGGTTGTACTGCGCGGCCAGTGTTTCGCGAATGGTGCGGTAGCCACCTTCATCGTGAATGGCCGGGACCAGCAGGTCGTCCTTTTGGTCGTCATCGAGAATGCTGAACAACTTCAGGTCGCGGATCACCTGCGGTGACAGGTACTGCAGGATGAAGCTTTCGTCCTTGAAGCTGCTCATGGCGAACTTGATGCTCGACAGCCAGTCGGTACCGGCTATCTCAGGGAACCAGCGGTAATCTTCCTCGGTAGGGTGTTCACACATGCGGCGGATGTCCCGGTACATGGCAAAACCCAAGGTGTAGGGGTTGATGCCGTTGTAGTAGGGGCTGTCGAAGCCGGGTTGGTAGACCACGCTGGTGTGGGACGTCAGAAACTCCATCATGAAGCCGTCGGTAACAAGGCCTTCGTCATACAGGTCGTTCATCAGCGTGTAGTGCCAGAACGTGGCCCAGCCTTCGTTCATGACCTGGGTCTGGCGTTGCGGGTAGAAATATTGGGCGATCTTGCGCACGATGCGCACGATTTCCCGCTGCCAGGGCTCCAGCAGCGGCGCGTGTTTTTCGATGAAGTACAGGATGTTTTCCTGAGGTTCGGCGGGGAAGCGTGCGTTGTCCTTGTCGCTGTACTTGTCGGCCCCTTTTGGAATGGTCCGCCACAAATCGTTGATCTGTTTCTGCAAGTGCTCTTCCCGATCCTTCTGCCGGCGGCGCTCTTCTTCAGCCGAAATCGGATATGGGCGTTTGTAGCGGTCGACCCCGTAGTTCATCAGCGCATGGCAGGAATCCAGCAGGTCCTCCACTGCATCGATGCCGTGGCGTTCTTCGCATTGCATGATGTACTGCTTGGCGAAAACCAGGTAATCGATGATCGAACTGGCGTCGGTCCAGGTGCGGAACAGGTAATTGCCCTTGAAGAAGCTGTTGTGGCCATAGCAGGCATGAGCGACCACCAGGGCCTGCATACAGATGGTGTTTTCTTCCATCAGATAGGCGATGCATGGGTCTGAATTAATCACAATCTCGTAGGCCAGCCCCATCTGCCCACGGCTGTAGGACTTCTCGGTGCTGAGGAAGTGTTTGCCATAGGACCAATGGTGATAACCCAGTGGCATGCCGACGGAGGCGTAGGCGTCCATCATCTGCTCGGCGGTGATCACTTCGATCTGGTTAGGGTACGTATCCAGGGCATAACGAGCCGCCAGGCGACTGATTTCTTTGTCATAGGCCTGGATCAGCTCGAATGTCCATTCTGAGCCGGTGGAAATGGGTTGGCGCTTCTGCTCTTTGGCGGTCATGTCACTAACCTGCGCTGGAAGAGTTCACGGAAGACCGGGTAGATATCCCCGGCCGAGACCAGTTGCTGCTGGGCAAAAGTGTCAGAGAAAGCTTCAGCGATGCGTTCGTATTCGAACCACAAAGCCTGGTGTTCGCGCGGGGTAATCTCAACGTAAGTGTAGTACTGCACGAACGGCATGATCTGGTTGATCAGAATGTCGCGGCAGATCGGCGAATCATCGTTCCAGTTGTCACCGTCGGAGGCTTGGGCCGCGTAGATGTTCCACTCATTGCTCGGATAACGCTCGGCCATGATTTCCTGCATCAGTTTCAAGGCGCTGGAGACGATGGTGCCGCCGGTTTCCCGGGAGTAGAAGAACTCTTCCTCATCCACTTCGCGGGCGCTGGTGTGGTGGCGGATGAAGACGACGTCGATCTTGTCGTAGTTACGCTTGAGAAACAGGTACAGCAGGATGAAAAAGCGCTTGGCGATGTCTTTGGTCGCCTGGGTCATTGAGCCGGACACGTCCATCAGGCAGAACATCACCGCCTTGGAGCTGGGGTTCGGCTGCTTGATGAGCAAGTTGTACTTGAGGTCGAAGGTATCGAGAAAGGGAACGCGATGGATGCGCGCACTGAGTTTTTCGATTTCTGCTTCGATCTCCTGAATATCGCCGAAGTTATCCGGTTCATCCCGCTTGAGTCGCAGCAGTTCTTCTTTGGCTTCCCGTAACTTTGCCCGGCTGCTGCCAGACAGGGCGATCCGCCGGGCATGGGCCGAGCGCAGGGTACGGATGATGTTGATTCGCGACGGGTTACCTTCGTTGCTGATACCCGCGCGCACGGTCTTGAAGGTGTCGGTGCCGGTCAGGTTGCGCTTGACCAGGTTCGGCAGTTCGAGGTCCTCGAACATGAATTCGAGGAATTCCTCCTGGGTGATCTGGAAGACGAACTCGTCCATCCCTTCGCCCGAGTTGCCTGCCTTGCCTGGGCCTCTGCCGCCACCACCGCCTGGCGGACGGGCAATGTGTTCGCCGCTGGTGAATTCCTTGTTGCCGGGGTGCACGACGGTCTGCTTGCCACCACGTCCATGGTGAAGCACAGGCTCGTCGATGTCGCGGCCGGGGATGCTGATCTGTTCGCCGTGTTCCATATCGGTAATGGAACGCCGACTGACCGCCTCTTCGACGGCCTTTTTGATGTGATCACGATAACGCCGCAGAAACCGCTGACGGTTCACCGTGCTCTTGTTCTTGCCATTGAGACGTCGGTCGATCACATAGCTCATAGGCCCCTCCGGGCGGCTTCAAGTTGTGAGCTACAAGCTGCAAGTAGAAGCTGCCCGGATATCAGGGCTTACGCGCTTTTTCTTGCCGCTTGTAGCTTATGGCTTGCCGCTGCGTCATTGCGATTTCCGGACCCGCAGGTACCACTCGGACAGCAGTCGTACCTGTTTGTCGGTGTAGCCCCGCTCGACCATCCGTGTGACGAAGTCGTTGTGCTTCTGCTGGTCCTCTTTGCTGGCCTTGGCATTGAAGCTGATGACAGGCAGGAGGTCCTCGGTGTTGGAGAACATTTTCTTCTCGATGACCACCCGCAGTTTTTCGTAGCTGAGCCAGGTCGGGTTCTTGCCATTGTTGTTGGCCCGGGCGCGCAAGACGAAGTTGACGATTTCGTTGCGGAAATCCTTCGGATTGCTGATGCCGGCCGGTTTTTCTATTTTCTCAAGCTCTTCGTTCAGCGCGACGCGGTTGAGGATTTCGCCGGTTTCCGGATCTCGGTATTCCTGGTCCTGGATCCAGAAGTCTGCGTACAGCACGTAGCGATCGAAGATGTTCTGGCCGTACTCGCTGTAAGACTCGAGGTAGGCAGTCTGGATCTCCTTGCCGATGAATTCGATATAACGCGGTGCCAGGTACTCCTTGAGGAAGCGTAGATAGCGTTCACGGGTCTCGGCCTGGAATTGTTCCTGTTCGATCTGTTGTTCCAGCACATAGAGCAAATGCACCGGGTTGGCGGCGATTTCGTGCGGATCAAAGTTGAAGACCTTGGACAGGATCTTGAACGCAAACCGGGTCGACAGACCGTTCATGCCTTCGTCGACACCGGCGTTGTCGCGGTATTCCTGGATCGACTTGGCTTTCGGATCCGTGTCTTTGAGGTTCTCGCCGTCATACACACGCATCTTGGAATAGATGTTGGAGTTTTCCGGCTCCTTGAGGCGTGAGAGCACGGTGAACTGGGCGAGCATTTTCAGGGTGTCGGGTGCGCAATGGGCCTTGGCCAGAGAGCTGTTGAACAGAAGCTTGTCGTAGATCTTCACCTCGTCGCTGACCCGCAGGCAGTACGGCACTTTGACGATATAGATCCGGTCGATGAAGGCTTCGTTGTTCTTGTTGTTGCGGAAGGTGTGCCATTCCGATTCGTTGGAGTGAGCCAGCAGGATCCCGGTAAACGGAATCGCCCCGAGGCCTTCGGTACTGTTGTAGTTGCCTTCCTGGGTGGCGGTCAGCAATGGGTGCAGCACCTTGATTGGCGCCTTGAACATTTCGACGAATTCCATCAGGCCCTGGTTGGCCCGGCACAGCGCGCCTGAATAGCTGTAGGCATCAGCGTCGTTCTGTGGGTATTCCTCCAGTTTGCGGATGTCGACCTTGCCCACCAGCGCCGAGATGTCCTGGTTGTTTTCATCGCCCGGTTCGGTTTTGGCCACCGCGATCTGGTTGAGGATCGACGGATAGAGTTTCACCACACGGAACTGGCTGATGTCACCGCCGAATTCGGCCAGGCGCTTGGTGGCCCATGGAGACATGATGGTATTGAGGTAGCGCCGCGGAATGCCGAAGTCTTCTTCGAGGATCGCACCATCTTCAGTGGCGTTGAACAGACCCAGCGGCGACTCGAATACCGGCGAGCCCTTGATGGCGTAGAAGGGCACTTTCTCGATCAGTTGTTTGAGCTTCTCGGCCAGGGACGATTTACCGCCACCGACGGGGCCGAGCAGATAGAGGATTTGTTTCTTCTCTTCCAGGCCCTGAGCGGCATGGCGGAAATACGACACGATCTGGTCTATGCATTCTTCCATCCCGTGGAAGTCTTCAAAGGCCGGATAGCGGCGGATCACCTTGTTGGAAAAGATTCGCGACAGTCTCGAGTTGGTCGAGGTGTCGAGCAGCTCCGGTTCTCCGATGGCCAGCAATAGACGCTCGGCGGCGGAGGCGTAGGCGCTGCGGTCCTGTTTGCACAGCTCAAGATACTCTTGCAGCGAAAGTTCTTCCTGGCGTGTGGACTCGAAGCGTTGTTGGAAGTGGCTAAAGATACTCATGACGTCACCTCGCTCGATACGTGGAGCCGACGCCGGATCATTCAGTCGATGCTGGCAGCAACCGGATATGCAGTCGCTGTTTACCCCCCAGAACTCTTTCGAAGCTGACGACCTCGAAAGCTACTCCCGATGACCCGCGCGCCGGTGTACCGGCTCTCCCCTGTTTTGGATGGCCTGCGCTTAAGGATAGTTGCTTATTCAGGAGGTAAAGGCGAGATACGTAATTAGTTGTGGCAGACCGTTCGTCTGCCACCGCGCGAGCCCACAGGGGACGGGGCTTGCACGTTACAAAAAAATTATTCGGAAGTGCCTTGCGCCGTTTCCGCAGGATAAGTCGTACGCCACAGCTCAAAACCGCCATCCATGCTGTACACGTCGGAAAAGCCCTGGCTGATCAGGTATGCGGCGGCGCCCTGGCTGGAATTGCCGTGATAGCAGACCACCACGGTCGGTGCGTCCAGATCGGCCGCCTGAATGAAGGCATGCAGGGAATGATTGTCCAGATGCTTCGAGCCGCTGATGTGCAGGGCGGCATAGGTCGCGGGGTCACGGACATCGACCACCACGGCGCCTTGTGCGCGCAGGGCCTGTGCCTGTTCTGGGGGGATACGTTTGAATTCGCTCATGGCGGGCTCCTGTGGCTCGGCTGAAAGCGCAGTCTAGCGCTGGGCGCTGGCTGGCGTTTGTTCGCTAGTTCGTGGGGCGATTGGCGGCGCGGCGGCATGGCCATGCTCGTCACATTTGCAGGACAGGCGTTCGCCGCTGTCGACGTTCATCATCGTCAGGGCACCGCCCCAGACGCAACCCGTGTCGAGCGCAGAGATGCCCGGTTCGTTGCACTGGCCTTCAAGCGCGGCCCAGTGCCCGAAAATGATTTTCACGCCTTTGGTCTTGCGTTCCTTGTGCTGGAACCAGGGTTTGTAGCCGGGTGGCGCAGTGCCCAGGCCTTCCTTGCTCTTGAGGTCCAGCTTGCCTTCGGCCGTACAGAAACGCATGCGGGTGAAATAGTTGGTGATCACCCGAAGGCGCGTGACGCCTCTGAGGTCGCTGTCCCATTTCGCCGGATCGTTGCCGTACATGCCGTCGAGGTAGGGCGGCAGCAGATTGTCGTCGCGCAGCGCCGTCTCGACCTCGGCGGCGTACTTCAGTGCTTTGCGCAGCGACCATTGCGGGGGAATACCGGCATGCACCAGCGCAACGTTACGTTGTTCGTCGTAATGCATGAGTTTTTGCTGGCGTAGCCATTCCAGCAGCTCGGCGCAATCGGGGGCTTCGATAATTTCGCGTAGGGTATCGGTTTTCTTCAGGCGTTCGATGTTCTTACCGGCGGCCAGCAGGTGCAGGTCATGGTTGCCGAGCACGCACACCAGCGATTCGCGGATGCTGTAGAGAAAACGCAGGGTTTCCAGCGACTGCGGGCCACGGTTGACCAGATCGCCCACCAGCCACAGACGATCCTTTGTCGGGTCGAACGCGACTTTTTTGAGCAGGCATTGCAGGGCTTCAAGGCAGCCTTGAAGGTCTCCGACGGCATACGTCGCCATCAGTGCAGGGCTCCGGGCACCGCCAGGCGGAATGGCGCGATAACGGCGTCAAAGTGTTTGCCGTCGTCGGCGATCATTTCATAAGTACCCTGCATCGTACCGACCTTGGAGGTCATGACGGTGCCGCTGCTGTAGGTATGGCTCTTGCCTGGTTCGATCAACGGTTGTTGGCCGACAACGCCCGCACCGCGAACCTCTTCGACATGTCCGTCGCCATCGGTGATGACCCAGTGCCGAGACAGCAGTTTGGCCGGTAGCTCGCCATTGTTATGCACGGTAATGGTGTAGGCAAAGGCGAAGCGGTTGTGCTCGGGTTGCGATTGTTCTGCCAGATAGCGGGTGACGACGCTGACGTCGACCTGATAACGAGGATCGGACATGCAAGAGGCCTTAAAAGCGAAGCGGGACGCGGGGCGTAGCTGATGGAGCTCAGTCTAGGCCAAGTATCGGGTAGTAAACCAGACATGGGCGCTGGTGTCCTACCCGATAACGCTCGTCGGCTGTCAGTCGACGGCGGGAGTAGCCAGGACTTGTTCGCTGAGCTTGTCGGCAAGGCGCACGAAGGCGGCAAGGTCGAGCTGCTCTGGGCGAAGGCTGCCGTCGACGCCGGCTGCCGTGATTTCGTCGTTGCTCAGCAGCAACTTGAGGGTATTGCGCAGGGTTTTGCGGCGCTGGTTGAAGGCTTCGCGCACAACACGCTCCAGCAGCTTGTGATCCTTGGCCGGGTGCGGCAGCACCGCGTGAGGCACCAGGCGCACGATGGCCGAATCGACTTTCGGTGGCGGATTGAACGCACCGGGGCCAACGTTGAACAGATGCTCAACCCGGCAGTGATACTGAACCATGATCGACAGACGACCCCAGTCACCGCCACCAGGGCCCGCCGCCATACGCTGGACCACTTCCTTTTGCAGCATGAAGTGCATGTCGCGAATCAGGCTGGCGTTGTGCAGCAAGTGAAAAATCAGCGGCGTAGAGATGTTATACGGCAGGTTGCCGACGACCCGAAGGCTGCCCGGGGCTGCGTTCAGGCTGTTGAAGTCAAACTTCAGTGCGTCGCCCTGATGCAGGTTGAAGTTGCTCTTGCTGGCGAACTGCTGATTGAGGATCGGGATCAGGTCTTTGTCCAGTTCCACCACGTCCAGTTGCGCGCCACTGCCCAGCAGGCCTTGGGTCAACGCACCCTGGCCCGGGCCGATTTCCAGCAGGCGGTCTTCAGGCTTGGCGTGGATGGAGCGCAGGATGCGGTCGATAACGCCGGCATCGTGCAGGAAGTTCTGGCCGAAACGCTTGCGCGCCCGGTGTTGGTAATGCTCGGTCATATACGGGTCTCGGCCATCTGGTAGGCGGTTTCCAAGGCGACTTGCAGGCTGCCGGTGTCGATGTTGCCGCTGCCGGCCAGATCCAGGGCAGTGCCGTGGTCGACCGATGTGCGGATGATCGGCAAGCCCAGGGTCACGTTGACTGCCGCGCCGAAGCCTTTGTATTTCAGCACAGGCAGGCCCTGGTCGTGGTACATCGCCAGCACCGCGTCGCAGTGCTCCAGATATTTGGGGGTAAACAGAGTGTCGGCGGGCAGGGGGCCGCGAAGGTCCATGCCCTCGCCGCGCAGGCGCTCTAATGTAGGTTCGATGATGTCGATTTCTTCATGGCCCAGATGTCCGCCTTCACCGGCGTGCGGGTTTAGCCCGCAGACCAGGATGCGTGGCCGGGCGATGCCGAACTTTTGTTGCAGGTCGGAGTACAGAGTGCGTGTGACCCGTTCCAGACGCTCAGGGGTGATTGCATCGGCAATCTCCCGAAGGGGCAGGTGAGTGGTGACCAGCGCCACGCGCAAGCCGCGGGTGGCAAGCATCATCACCACTTGTGCGGTATGGGTCAGGTCAGCGAGAAATTCGGTGTGCCCGGAGAAGGCAATGCCCGATTCATTGATCACGCCCTTGTGCACGGGGGCGGTGATCATGCCGGCGAAATGCCCGTCGAGGCAGCCTTGGCCCGCACGGGTCAGGGTTTCCAGAACGAAAGCCGCATTGGCCTTGTCCAGTTGCCCGGCGATGACCGGTGCATTGAGCGGGGTATCCCAGACATACAGGCTGTTGGCGGGTGCCGGGGCATCCGGCCAACTGTCCGGTGTTACCGGCAGCAAATCGACGACCACACCCAGCTGCGCGGCCCGCTCAAGGAGCAGGTCGCGGCTGGTTATGGCAATCAGGGGATGTGGCTGGGCTTGCGAGGCGAGCAGCAGGCACAGGTCAGGACCTATGCCGGCCGGTTCGCCGGGTGTCAGCGCGAAACGCTTGGGTTTCACTGCGCTGCCTGGTCTGCACCAGGGAGTTTGATCTCTACATACGCTTCGTCACGGATCTGACGCAGCCAGGTTTGCAGTTCTTCGTCGTATTTGCGGTTACGCAGTACGGTCATCGCCTGCTGCTCACGGGCCTGGGTCGTGCTGTCGGTGGCGCGGCGGCCAAGGACTTCCAGAACGTGCCAGCCGTATTGAGTCTGGAACGGCTTGGACAGCTGACCTTGCGGGGTCTTGGCCATCACTTCGCGGAACTCGGGCACCAATGCGTTCGGGTCGATCCAGTTCAGGTCGCCACCGTTGAGGGCGGAACCCGGGTCTTCCGAGAAGCTTTTCGCCAGTTCGCCGAAATCTTCGCCCGCTTCGATTCGGGTGTAGAGCGATTCAGCCAGGGCTTTGGTTTTTGCTTCGTCACGAATCGGGCTCGGCTTGACCAGGATGTGACGCACGTGCACTTCGTCACGGGTCTGGGTTTCACCGCCACGCTTGTCGAGGATCTTCAGGATGATGAAGCCCCCCGGCGTGCGCATTGGCTGGGTAATGTCGCCAACGGTCATGGTGCTCAACATGCGATCGAACGGAGGTGGCAATTGAGCGGCTTTACGCCAGCCCATGTCGCCGCCTTCCAGTGCGGTTTCGCTGGCGGATTTGGCGATTGCCAACTGACCGAAGTCAGCGCCTTGCTTGAGCTGCTGGTAAACCGCGTCCGCTTGCTTGGCTGCATTCTGAATTGCATCGGAGTTGGCGCTTTCCGGCGTAGGAATCAGGATGTTGGCCAGACGGAACTCTTCGGACAACTGCATTTTGCCGAGGTCGGAAGCGAGGAAGTTCTTCACTTCCTGTTCAGACACCTGAATGCGCTCGGCCACACGACGCTGGCGCACTCGGCTGATGATCATTTCGCGACGAATCTGGTCCCGTGCGTCCTCATAAGAGAGGCCGTCGCGAGTCAGGGCCGCACGGAACTGATCAATCGACATGTTATTGCGCTGGGCAATGGTGCCGACAGCCTGGTTCAGTTCTTCATCGGTAATGCGGATGCCGGAACGCTCGCCGATCTGCAATTGCAGGTTTTCGACGATCAGACGCTCAAGCACCTGCTGATCCAGCACGCCGGCCGGCGGAACCGCAGAACCGCGTTTGGCGATGGTTTGCTGAACTTCATGAACACGCTGGTCCAGTTGGCTCTGCATGACCACGTCGTTGTCGACGATGGCCACCACTTTATCGATGGACTGTACCGCGGCGTTCGCCGCAGTACCCAGGAACAGCGCGCCCAGCACTAGCGGGCGCAGACAATCAGAAAGCTTGGTCTTCACGTTCACGATAACCTTGGATGCCTTTGTCGAGGAAGCTCTCTACTTTGGCGCCGGTGAGGCCGCCGAGACCTTTCAGAACGATTTGTAGGAAGACGCCGTGGTCGCCTTTTTCGTTTTGTGGGGCGTCTTGGCTAAATTCGTCGTAGTCGACGAAGTAACGGTTGATCAGACGCAATTTCCAGCAGCAGTTGTCGTATTCGAAACCACCAAAGGCCTCCAAGGTACGGTTACGATTGTAATCATACTGCCAGCGGCTGATGGCGTTCCATTGCGGCACGATCGGCCAGATCACCGAGAAGTCGTGCTGTTGGATTTTGTAGTAGTCCTTCACGTAGCCAGGTTGGCCGGGGGTGCCGTAGTCACCGCCGCCCACCGACCACTTACCGGTGTTCTGGTCGTAACGGACTTGGTCATTACGATAGCGATAGCCGGCGTTGATGACCTTGTTCGGGTTGTCTTCAGGCTGGTAGTGGAACATCGCGCTACCCGAGCGCGGGCTGCGGCTGTCCGGGTCCCAGTTGTAGTCCGCCGTGGCTCGCCAGTCGCGGTTGAAACGATACCCATAGACCAGCGCATATGGAGATACATTGGCTTGCGCATCGTCGCGGGTTTTTGCATCGATACCAGGCAACTGAACTTCACGATCCTTGAAGTACAAAGCCTGCCCGATGCTGATGGTTTGGCGCTCGAAACCGTTGTCTTCAATCCAGCGACTGGTGATGCCCAGAGACAATTTATTCTCATCACCGACGCGGTCGGAACCCGAGAAGCGGTTGTCACGGAACAACGAGTCGTAGCTGAAGGTGTATTCACTAGTGTCGAAAACCGGAATGTCTTCCTGGTCTTTTTCAGGGACGTACAGGTAGAACAGGCGAGGTTCGAGCGTCTGGCGATAGTTTTTACCGAACCATTGTGTGTTGCGATCGAAATACAGACCGCTATCGATGCTTGCGATTGGCACACCACGGTTTTGGTTGCTACCGAAGGTGCCGTTGAGCTTGTCTTGCTCTGCGGTCTGTGCGTCGACTTGGCTTTTTCCGATTCCGTCCAGATCCAGTTGGTACTGTGTGTACTGGTACTTCAGAGTTGGCTTCAGGAAGCCATAGCTGGCATTCATCGGATAGCTGACAACCGGGGCGACATTCAGGCGATCACCGGTAGCACGTGCTAACCCGGTAACGTTTCTGTCGAGTCGCGGCGTTACATTGCCATCTTCGTCGGTAAAGTCCCCGTTCTTTAGGTCTCGGTCAAACCGCACGAGTTCCGTGTTATAGGCGAAATCAAGACCACCAGGGTGATACGGCAGCGCACCGTTGAAGGTAATTTGCGGCAGGCGATCGTACGGAGTGACGTTGGAAACGGTCGCCAGCTGATAGGCCTGGGCGTTGAGTCGAGCCGTGTAGCTGTCTCCACGGTACGTAACGGAACCCTGCTGGTTCACGTAATCTTCGCTTTTTACACCAATCTGATCAGTCTGCAGATCCTGGAAGTAATACGGATCGCTGATCTTAGTGTAATCAACCTGCGTGAGGACCCGCGAATCCAGACCACCCTTGTGCTGCCAGTTATACATGTAGCGGTTTTTCTGGTAGTCGGTCTGCTTGCTGCGATCGGTGTCTTCGTCGTTGAGGTACGCGGCGCCAAACTGACCTTCACTCGACTTGGTGAGGTAACGGAACTCGCCTTCCATCAACAAGCCGTGCTTGCTCATGTAGCGCGGGTACAACGTGGCATCGTAGTTCGGTGCCAGGTTGAAGTAATACGGTGTGACCAGCATGAAGCCGGTATCGCTGCCCGTGCCGATAGTCGGCGGCAGGAAGCCGGACTGGCGACGGTCATCGATCGGGAAATAGATGTACGGCGTGTACAGGACAGGAATGTCCTTGACCCGCAGTGTCACGTTGGTCGCGGTACCGAAGCCGGTCGCCGGGTTCAAGGTGATGTTGTTGCCCTTGAGCTGCCAGGCGTTGCTGTTCGGTTCGCACGTGGTGTACGTACCATCCTTGAGGCGGATGATCGCGTTTTCAGCACGTTTGGCGTACAGCGCGTTACCGCGGATACGGGATTTGTGCATCACGTATTCGGCGTTATCGACCTTGGCTTCACCGGTATCGAGCTGCACGTCGGCGTGGTCGCCCACGATCAGTGCGCCGTTGTCGCGAATGCGCACGTTGCCGCTCAGTTCGCCACGGCTCTCGGCCTGGTAAAGATTCGCTTCGTCGGCTTCAACCTGCATGCTGCCCTGACGCATGACGACGTCACCGGCCAGGGTCGCGACTTGCTCTTCCTGCTTATAGCGGGAGGCTTTCGCGCCGATAAAGGTTGGAGCGTCACTTTTATCCGTCTTGTCATTCATGCCAGGACGAATCGGTTCGATATAGGAACCAGAGCAGTAAGGACCGGTCTCGGCCAGTTGCGCTGCCGTGAGGTTCTCGCGCGGAACCCAGTCGAGGTGACTGTAGTCTGCACTACGCGACTTCAGGCCGCGGCCTTTGGACTCGGTAACCAGCACAGGCTTGGCGCCAGTGTCTTCACTGGTGCCACTTTCGGACGCAGGTTCGCCGGTGGCGGAAACTGCGCTGCCGTCATGGACGGGACGCGGAGGCAATGCCGCCGCTGGCGCTTTTGGCGCACAGTCCCAGGCACCCGAAGCAGAGACTGAGCAGTCATACTGTTCCGCGGCGACCACGAAAGAAGTGGCTAGGGGTTGCAGGGCCAGCAGACTGCCGGTAACCAACAACGGAAATTTTTTACGAAACGCGGGGGATTTCAATGCCATCTTATTAGTCCGGGCTTCCTGCGTGCCATCTGCCCGCGGTGTGGGCCGCACGCCTCTCGATGGTCTGAAAAAGATGCTGGATAATAAAGCATGACCCGCTTGACGGCTAGCGCCGTCGGAGACCCTTGCAATGCCTGACCAAGATGTACGTTTGCAACACCTGAAAGTTTGGCTCGATGAGCAGTTGGCTATTCTCTTTGCAGAACAGGGCTGGGGCGTCGTACCCCCGGCCACATTGACCGCGGCCAGTAGTGACGCGAGTTTTCGGCGCTATTTCCGCTGGGAAGGCGAAGGCAGAAGTTTCGTCGTGATGGACGCGCCACCGCCCCAGGAAAACTGCAAACCCTTCGTGGATATCGCTTTTTTGTTGGCGAAGTCCGGAATAAATGTGCCGAAAATTTATGCCGAAGACCTCGAACGCGGATTTCTTTTGCTCAATGACTTGGGCAACAAGACTTATCTGGACGTGATCGACAGCGAAAACGCCGACGATTTGTTCAAGGATGCCCTGCAAGCATTGCTGGCTTTCCAGCAATTGCCGATGGTCGCGCCGTTGCCGAGTTACGACGTGGCTTTGCTGCGTCGTGAGCTGGAGCTGTTCCCCGAGTGGTACGTGAAGCGCGAGTTGGGCATCGAATTCGACTCGGCGCAGCAAATGCTCTGGCAGCACGTGACTGAGCTGCTGATCGACAGCGCCCTGGCCCAGCCTAAAGTGCTGGTGCATCGCGACTATATGCCTCGCAACCTGATGCTCAGCGAGCCGAACCCCGGCGTGCTGGATTTCCAGGACGCGGTCTACGGCCCGGTGACCTACGACGTCACTTGCCTGTTCAAGGACGCTTTCCTCAGTTGGCCCGAGGAGCGTGTGCACGCCTGGCTGGAAAATTACTGGCAGCAAGCGGGTGCGCTCGGCATTCCCGTGCAGCCTGATTTCGAAGACTTCCTGCGCGCCAGCGACCTGATGGGCGTGCAGCGTCACCTGAAAGTGATCGGCATTTTCGCCCGCATCTGTCATCGCGACGGCAAGCCGCGCTACCTGGCCGATGTGCCGCGCTTCTTTGCTTATATAGATGCAGTGATCGCCCGCCGTCCTGAGCTGGCCGAGCTGGATGTGTTGCTGCTGAGCCTGCGTGCTGGAGCCCCTGCATGAAGGCGATGATCCTGGCGGCCGGCAAAGGCGAGCGCATGCGCCCGCTGACCCTGACCACACCCAAACCGCTGGTTCGTGCTGGCGGCGTGCCTCTGATCGAGTACCACTTGAAAGCCCTGGCAAACGCCGGGTTTACCGAGATTGTGATCAACCACGCCTGGCTCGGTCAGCAGATCGAAAGCTACTTGGGTGACGGCTCGCAATACGGCCTGCGTATTCAGTACTCACCGGAAGGAGACCCACTGGAAACCGGCGGCGGTATCTTCCGCGCATTGCCTCTGCTGGGCGATGAAGCATTCCTGGTGGTCAATGGTGACATCTGGACTGACTACGACTTCAGCGTGCTGCATCAACCCATCGCCGGGTTGGCGCACCTGGTGCTGGCGGACAATCCGGCCCATCACCCGACCGGCGATTTCACGCTGGTCGACGGGCAAGTGCGCGACGGTCAGCCCGACGCCGACACCCTGACCTACAGCGGCATTGCCGTGCTGCATCCGCAACTGTTCGACGGTTGCTCGGCCGGCGCCTTCAAACTGGCGCCGTTGCTGCGCAAAGCGATGGCGGATGGACAGGTTACCGGCGAACGCCTGAGCGGACACTGGGTGGATGTCGGCACGCACGAACGCCTGGCTGAAGTTGAAACCCTGATAGAAGCGAGACGCTGAGATGCTGTGGCCAGGGACTCTGATTGGAGCCGGAGCGGGCTTTGTCATAGCCAGCATTCCGGGGGCCATGCTCGGTGCTTTGCTGGGACAGGCGCTGGATCGGCGCTTGCACCTGCAAAGCTGGGGGCATTTGCGTGAAAAGCTCGGCGGTCGTCCGATGCTGCGCAACGATGAACTGTTGTTCGTGTTGCTGGGACGGTTGGCCAAGAGCGATGGACGCGTGGTGGATGGTCACATCCAGCAGGCTCGCCAGGAAATGCGTGCGCTGGAAATGACCGAACCGGCGCAGCGTCGTGCCATTGCCGCGTTCAATCGCGGCAAGTCGGGCCGTGACCGGTTGCGCGGGTATCTGCGGCGCTTGAGTGCTCAGCCCCACGCCGCGGAAGGCGTATTGCGCGCCTGTTGGCGCATGGTTTGGGCCGATGGGCGTGCGGGGAACAATGAACGTGAATTGCTGGCCCTGTGGGGCAAGTGGCTGGGCTGGACGCCGCAACAAGTACTGGCGCTGGCGGCCGACTACGATCAGCACAAGCGACCGCAGGTCAGCAGCACCCTGACTTATCAGGATGCCTTGCAGCTGTTGGGGGTGTCCGCGACCAGCGAGCCGGCGCAGATAAAGCGTGCCTATCGACGCCTGCTCAGTCGCCATCACCCGGACAAGATTGCCGGCAGCGGTGCAACGGCGTTGCAGGTGCGTGAGGCGACGGACAAGACTCGCGAACTGCATACGGCTTATACGTTGATTCGTGAGCGGCGGGATTTTCGGTAGCTGGAAAGATTCGTGTCGCCAGGGATACCGTCTTCGCGGGCAAGCCTCGCTCCTACAGGTTTCGCGTCATACAACACAGAACCTGTAAGAGCTAGGCTTGCTCGCGATGGGGGCGACGCGGTCTTTCAGTCCGCCGCCTTCTGCGGATTCAACCACCCGCGCACCCGGCGCACCAGTTGCTCTTGCTCTGCCCTGGCATTACCGGGCAACGCCTTGAGCGATACCTGGCTGAACGCTGAAGACTTCAAGCGCTTGCTGGCCTGCATCCGTGCCAGTGCTGCGTTGCGATCCAGCGGCTTATCCATGTAGAAGATATCTGCCGTCGGCAGCTTCAGTGTCGGCGTCAGCTCGACCAGTTCGGGTTTCGCCGCGGCAGGCGTCTGTGCCGCGACCATCACAAATTTTTCCACTTGCGACGGCTGCTTCTCGCTCAGATAACGCGCGGCCCAATAAGCGCCTGTGCCATGGCCCAACACCACGATGCTGCGAGCGCTTTGCTGTTCGGCATACGCAATGGCCGCATCAATTCGAGCAAAGATGCGTTCGGCGGCGGCCTTTGACTGTTCCTCGGTGGTTTCGGCGATGGCCTTGTCGGCTACTTCCGCTTCACCACCTGCCGCTTGCTCGATGGGAGCGGCCGTAGTCGAGTCCTTGCTGCCGGTTTCCGGCGCCTTGAGCGTTGGCGGCATTTCCATGACGCGTGGCGCAATGGCGTCGCTTTGCACGTCCGGCAAGGTGATACTCAGGCTGCTCCACTTCGCGTCGGGCAATTTGTTACGCAACGGGCTGATTGCTTGCGGCCAGTCAACGGTTTCACCTGCGCCTGGGATGATAATCACCGCGCCTTTGGGCTCGGCGGTGTTGGCCGGTTTCCACAGCGCAAGGAAGGTGTCGGCGCCGGCTTGCAGCTGTTGCTGTTCCTGCGCGGGGATTTTTCGCTCAAGTGCTGTCGTTTCTTCCTGACTACGCTCAAGCAGTGGCTGGCGTTCGACCGGTTTTTCTTCTGCGGGTTTTTCCGCAGCGGCAGGTGCCGGGTCGGCCGCCTCGACGGAAAAGGCGCAAGGCAGGATCAGCGACAGGCACAATGCTGGCAATGCCAGGCGGTAGACAGGGGGCATCGGATATTCCAGGCCAGAAGTTATTCCGGCAGCCTAATGGGTTGGTCAGTATTTGTCAGTGTGTGAGACTTCGATGATGCGTTTTCGCTGCCTGTGGGTTATCGGCTGTTTGTGGTTTCCCTTGATGAGTTGGGCGGCTTCCGCGCCACCGACGCACGTCGCGCCCCTGTCGCTCCAGCAACAACAGTGGCTGGCAGTGCACGGAGAATTGCGTGTCGGGCTGGTGCTGCAGGCGCCTTACGCGCAATACGATCGCCGCTTGCAGCGCCTGTCGGGGGTCAACGTCGAGTTGATGAAATGGCTGGCCAAAGCGCTCAAGGTCGAGCTGAGCTGGCGTAATTTCCCCGACCTTGCGCAACTGGAAGCCGCCGCGCGCGAGGGTGAAATCGACATCGCTCCCGGGCTGACCCAAACCCCCGCCGGCCTGCGGTTCTGGCAATTCTCCGACCCCTACATGCGGGTGCCGCAACTGGTGGTCAGTGACCAGAAAAGCACCGGCGCCGTGGAGCTGGAAAAACTCGACAGCCAAACCCGCGTCGCTGTGCGCATGCCCAGTGCGACGGCTGACTATCTGCGCGGCAACTATCCCCACCTGAACCTGCAAGGCGTACCGACCGAGCGCCAGGCATTGCAATTGTTGCTGAGTCAGCAGGCCGGTTATGCCGTGGTCGATGAAGCGCAATTGGGGCGGCTGTCCGTCGAGCCTGAATTTGCCGGGCTGGTCGTGGTGGGTGACATCGGCTTGCCGCAATTGCTGCGAGTAGCCACGCGGCGGGATCAACCGGAACTGGCCGGCATCGTCGAAAGCGCGCTGCGGGCGATCCCGGCCAAGGACCTGGAGCAACTGCACAACCAATGGCTGCAACCCAAATACCCGCGCCTGACCGAGACCCCGGGCTTCTGGCAAAACCTCAGCCTGTTGATGGCGGTGTTGATGTTGAGCAGCATGGCCATCGTGTTCTGGCAGCGCCGCCAACAACACAGTCTGGAACAGCGACTATTGGAGGCGCGCGAGGACATCGCCCTGCGCGAGGCCAGCGAAGAGGCGTTGCGCCTCACGCAATTTTCCATCGATCAGAGCACCGTCGGCATACTCTGGGTCAATTGGGACAGCCACGTGCGCTACGCCAACCGCGCGGCCGAAACCATGCTCGGGTATCCGGTCGGCGGCATCATGGATCGGCCGCTGATCGACTTTGAGCCGGGCCTGCACATGGATCGCTGGCTGAACCTGTGGAAGCGTGCCCGGGCCAGCGAAGAAGGGCCGCAAAGTTTCGAAACCAACTGTGTGCGAGCGGATGGCAGCATCCTGCCGACCGATGTTTCGTTGAGCTTTATGCGCTTTCGTGGTGGTGAATACCTGGTGGTCTACCTCAACGACGTCACCGAACGTCGTCGCGCCCTGGCGGCGTTGCAGGAAAGCGAAGCGCGGTTGCAGGGGATTGCGGCCAACGTTCCGGGATTGGTCTTCCGCCTTGAGCGGGCGCCGGTGACAGGGCAGATCGACTTTGCCTACATCAGCGAAGGCAGCGAGAGCCTGTCGGGTTATTCGCCGGCGACCCTGGCCCACCGTGACAAAGGCCTGCGCAGCCTGGTGCACCCGGACGACAAGGCCAGCTATCACCAGACTCAGGACCATGCGCTGGACACCGACAGTGACTGGTCGTGGCAGGGGCGGATTCTTACTCGTTCGGGCGAGCAGCGCTGGGCCGAGATCAAGGCCATCACTCGTCGGCTCGAAGATGGCGCCTATGTCTGGGACGGGATTGTCTGGGACATCAGCGAGAGCAAGCGCATCGAGCTGGAACTGGCCAGTTCCCGTGAGCAACTGCGTGAGCTGTCCGCTCACCTGGAGAGCGTGCGCGAAGAGGAAAAAGCGCGCATCGCCCGGGAAGTTCACGATGAACTGGGTCAGATGCTCACCGTACTGAAGCTGGAAACCTCCATGTGCGAATTGGCCTACGCCCAGCTCGACCCTGGTCTGAACGAGCGCTTGAACAGCATGAAACGCCTGATTGCGCAGCTGTTCCAGCTGGTGCGCGATGTGGCGACCGCGCTGCGACCACCGATTCTCGATGCCGGGATCGCCTCGGCGATCGAGTGGCAGGCCCGGCGCTTCGAGGCGCGCACGCAGATTCCATGTCTGGTGCAGGTGCCGGAGAACCTGCCGGTGCTCAGTGATGCCAAGGCGATTGGGCTGTTCCGAATCCTTCAGGAAGCGCTGACCAATGTCATGCGGCATGCCCAGGCGCATACTGTCGAACTGACATTGACGCTGGAAGGTGACGAGTTGTGTCTGACGGTGAGCGATGATGGCGTAGGATTTGTCCCCGCCACGGGCAGGGCAACGTCCTTCGGTGTGGTCGGCATGCGTGAGCGGGTGTTGATCATGGGCGGGCGGTTGTCGCTGGAGAGTGAGCCGGGGGAGGGCACCACGTTGAGTGTGCGAGTGCCGGTGGATGAGGGCTGAAGTCTTCGTGGTGACTTTGCTTTCGTCATCGCGAGCAGGCTCGCTCCCACAGGGATTCGGGCAGGTGCGCAGATAGCTGATATACCCCGTAGTCCACTTTAGGAGCGAGCTTGCCCGAGAATGATCTTGGCTCTTACATAAAAAGAATGGAGAAGACTGTGATCCGTGTACTGGTAGCCGAAGACCACACCATCGTCCGTGAAGGCATCAAGCAGTTGATTGGCCTGGCCAAGGACTTGCTGGTGGTAGGGGAGGCGAGCAATGGCGAGCAGTTGCTCGAAACCTTGCGGCATGTGCCCTGCGAAGTGGTGTTGCTGGACATCTCCATGCCTGGCGTCAATGGCCTGGAAGCGATTCCAAGGATTCGTGCGTTGAACAATCCGCCGGCCATCCTGGTGTTGTCGATGCACGACGAGGCACAAATGGCTGCCCGGGCATTAAAGGTCGGCGCCGCGGGTTATGCGACCAAGGACAGCGATCCGGCGCTGTTGCTGACAGCGATCCGCAAGGTCGCTGCGGGCGGTCGCTACATTGACCCGGACCTGGCGGACCGCATGGTCTTCGAAGTCGGCCTGACCGATTCGCGGCCGTTGCACTCATTGCTCTCGGAGCGTGAGTTCTCGGTGTTCGAACGCCTGGCCCAGGGCGCCAACGTTAACGATATCGCCCAGCAACTGGCCCTGAGCAGCAAAACCATCAGCACCCATAAGGCGCGGCTGATGCAAAAGCTCAACATCACCTCACTGGCGGAACTGGTGAAGTACGCGATGGAACACAAACTCCTCTAGATCTGAATGCGATCCCCTGTAGGCGCGAGGCTTGCCCGCGAAGCTTTTAGCGCCAGCGCGGGCGCCTTCGCGGGCAAGCCTCGTTCCTACAGGAATCTCGTCGTCATATCCATTTGCGACATCCTGAAATCCCGCTTTTGCCCATTTTTGCCGCTTGTAGCTGCAAATCACCGTTGCACCTGCCCATCCCCGCCATCCTTGTAGGGCAATCCCTACACCCAACCTTCCATCCCGCTGAGGCGATTCTCTCCTGCGCCCCGATTTGCGCGGTCGGCAGCGTCCACTAGGCTTAGTCCACAGCAGTCATCAACAAAAAAGGTGTGGGTATGAGCCAGGTCGATTCAAACGCAGGGGCCAGTGACATTCTGGTCAGCTTTCGTGGAGTGCAAAAAAGCTACGACGGCGAGAACCTGATCGTCAAAGACCTCAACCTGGAGATTCGCAAAGGCGAGTTCCTCACCTTGCTCGGGCCTTCCGGCTCCGGCAAGACCACCAGCCTGATGATGCTCGCCGGTTTCGAAACACCCACCGCCGGCGAAATCCAGCTGGCCGGACGCTCCATCAACAACGTACCGCCGCACAAGCGGGACATCGGCATGGTGTTCCAGAACTACGCGTTGTTCCCGCACATGACCGTCGCCGAGAACCTGGCGTTCCCGCTGACCGTGCGCGGCTTGAACAAGAGCGATGTCAGTGACCGGGTCAAGCGTGTGCTGAGCATGGTTCAGCTCGACGCCTTCGCCCAGCGCTACCCGGCACAACTGTCCGGCGGTCAGCAACAGCGTGTGGCCCTGGCCCGCGCATTGGTGTTCGAACCGCAACTGGTGCTGATGGACGAACCCCTCGGCGCACTGGACAAACAGCTGCGTGAACACATGCAGATGGAAATCAAACACCTGCACCAGCGCCTCGGCGTGACCGTGGTCTATGTGACTCACGACCAGGGCGAAGCCCTTACCATGTCCGACCGCGTGGCGGTGTTCCATCAGGGCGAGATCCAGCAGATCGCCGCGCCGCGCACCCTCTATGAAGAGCCGAAAAACACCTTCGTCGCCAATTTCATCGGCGAGAACAACCGCCTCAACGGCCGCTTGCACAGCCAGACCGGCGACCGCTGCATCGTCGAGCTCGGCCGCGGTGAAAAGGTTGAAGCCCTGGCGGTCAACGTCGGCAAAACCGGCGAACCGGTCACGCTGTCGATTCGCCCGGAACGCGTAAGCCTCAACGGCTCCAGCGAGTCCTGCGTCAACCGCTTCTCAGGGCGGGTAGCGGAATTCATCTATCTGGGCGACCACGTCCGGGTTCGCCTGGAAGTCTGCGGCAAGACCGACTTCTTCGTGAAACAACCGATTGCCGAGCTTGATCCCGCGCTGGCTGTCGGCGACGTGGTACCGCTTGGCTGGCAGGTCGAACACGTTCGCGCGCTCGACCCCCTTCTAGAGGCGAACTGATCGCCCCGGCTACACCAACACCAACCCTGCACGTGGAGAGAACAATAAATGTTGAGATCCCTGAAATTCACCGCTTTGGTCATGGGCATGATCGGTGCGGCACACGCGATGGCGGCGGGCCCGGATTTGACCGTGGTGTCCTTTGGCGGGGCGAACAAGGCGGCGCAGGTCAAGGCCTTCTACGCACCGTGGGAAGCGGCAGGCAACGGCAAGATCGTGGCTGGCGAATACAACGGTGAGATGGCCAAGGTAAAAGCCATGGTCGACACCAAGAGCGTGTCCTGGGACCTGGTGGAAGTTGAGTCGCCAGAACTGTCTCGCGGTTGCGACGAAGACATGTTCGAGCAACTTGATCCTGCGCTGTTCGGCAAATCCGAAGATTACGTCAAGGGCGCGATCCAGCCTTGCGGCGTAGGTTTCTTCGTGTGGTCGACCGTGTTGGCCTACAACGCCGACAAACTGGCCTCGGCACCGACCAGCTGGGTGGATTTCTGGGACACCAAAAAATTCCCGGGCAAGCGCGGCCTGCGTAAAGGCGCCAAGTACACCCTGGAATTCGCACTGATGGCCGACGGCGTTGCGCCGAAAGACGTCTACAAAGTGCTGGCCGGCAAAGACGGTCAGGACCGTGCATTCAAGAAGCTCGATGAGCTCAAGCCAAGCATTCAGTGGTGGGAAGCCGGCGCACAACCGCCGCAATACCTCGCGTCCGGTGACGTGGTCATGAGCTCGGCCTACAACGGCCGGATCGCCGCCGTGCAGAAAGAAAGCAACCTGAAAGTCGTGTGGAACGGCGGTATCTACGACTTCGACGCATGGGCTATCCCGAAAGGTCTGGACGCCAAGCGCGCCGAAGCGGCGAAGAAATTCATCGCGTTCTCGGTGGCGCCGCAGCAGCAGAAGACCTACTCGGAAAACATCGCTTACGGCCCGGCCAACATTCAAGCCGTACCGTTGTTGGCCAAGGATGTCCTGAAAGACATGCCGACCACCCCGGAAAACATCGCCAACCAGGTGCAGATCGACGTCAGCTTCTGGGCTGACAACGGCGAGCAACTGGAGCAGCGCTTCAATTCCTGGGCTGCCAAATAAGCAAGTCACACAGGACGACGGTTCTGCGGATGATCGTTCCCACGCTTTGCGTGGGAATGCCGCCCGGGATGCTCCGCGTCCCTGTGACGCAGAGCGTGGGAACGGTCAGTCCCCTGTAGGAGCGAGGCTTGCCCGCGAAGGCGGCGTGTCAGTCAGCATTAATGTTGAATGTGCCGACGTTTTCGCGGGCAAGCCTCGCTCCTACAGGGGTGATATGTAGTTATCAGGAACAGAGGTGGCTTGCCTGCCTCTGCAACGATCAAAGATTTCCGGAGTACGCCATGGCCACCGCCATTCCCCTGAACGCGGGCACTGACCCCACCTTGAAGCAGCGGCTCAAGCACGCCGAGCGGATCAACCGCTGGAAGGCCCAGGCCTTGATCGCGCCCTTGGTGCTGTTTCTGTTGCTGGTGTTCCTGGTGCCGATCGTGGCGCTGCTCTACAAAAGCGTTGGTAACCCAGAAGTGGTCGGCGGCATGCCGCGCACTGTGGCGGCCATCGCCAGTTGGGACGGCCGCGGCCTGCCCGCCGAGCCGGTGTACAAAGCGGCCAGCGAAGACCTCGCTGAAGCGCGCAAGAATCAGACCCTGGGCGACTTGTCCAAGCGCTTGAACATGGAGTTGGCCGGCTACCGCAGCCTGCTGACCAAAACCGCCCGCGCCTTGCCGTTCGCCTCTGAACCGGCCTCTTATAAAGAAGCGCTGGAAGGCCTCGACGAACGCTGGGGCGACCCGGCCTATTGGCAAGCGGTGCGCCGCAATACCAGCAACATCACACCGTACTATTTGCTGGCGGCTGTCGATCATCGCATCGACGACCTCGGCGAAATCGCACCGGCCACGCCTGACCAGGCGATCTACCTCGACATCTTCGCCCGCACGTTCTGGATGGGCCTGATCATCACCGTGATCTGCTTGTTGCTGGCATATCCCTTGGCTTACTTGCTGGCGAACCTGCCGTCACGCCAAAGTAATCTGCTGATGATTCTGGTGTTGTTGCCTTTTTGGACCTCAATCCTGGTCCGGGTGGCCGCGTGGATCGTGTTACTGCAATCGGGTGGCTTGATCAACAGCGGCCTGATGGCGCTGGGCATCATCGATAAACCCCTGGAGTTGGTGTTCAACCGCACAGGCGTTTACATCTCCATGGTGCACATCCTGCTGCCGTTCATGATTCTGCCGATCTACAGCGTGATGAAAGGCATTTCGCCGACCTACATGCGCGCCGCGATTTCCCTCGGCTGCCACCCGTTCGCCAGTTTCTGGCGGGTGTACTTCCCGCAGACCTATGCCGGTGTCGGCGCCGGTTGCCTGTTGGTGTTCATCCTCGCCATCGGCTACTACATCACCCCGGCGTTGCTGGGCAGCCCGAACGATCAGATGGTCAGCTACTTCGTCGCCTTCTACACCAACACCAGCATCAACTGGGGCATGGCGACCGCACTCGGTGGGCTGCTGCTGTTGGCGACCGTGGTGCTTTATCTGATTTACAGCTGGCTGGTGGGCGCCAGTCGCCTGCGCCTGAGCTAAGGGGAGAATGAAATGCTGAGTCCTTATATGTCGCCCATTGAGCGGGTGTGGTTCTACAGCTTGCGGATTCTCTGCGGCTTGATTCTGTTGTTCCTGATTCTGCCGGTGCTGGTGATCATTCCGCTGTCGTTCAACTCGGGCAGTTTCCTGGTCTATCCGCTGCAAGGCTTCTCGCTGCACTGGTATCAGGACTTCTTCGCCTCGGCGGAATGGATGCGGGCATTGAGGAACAGCATCATCGTCGCTCCGGCGGCGACGGTGCTGGCGATGATCTTCGGAACGCTGGCGGCGATTGGCCTGACTCGGGGTGATTTCCCGGGCAAGGCGCTGGTCATGGCCCTGGTGATTTCGCCGATGGTGGTGCCGGTAGTGATCATCGGTGTGGCGAGCTACCTGTTCTTTGCGCCGTTAGGCCTGGGCAACAGCTTCTTCTCGCTGATCGTGGTGCATGCGGTGTTGGGCGTGCCGTTCGTGATCATTACTGTTTCGGCGACCTTGCAGGGGTTCAACCATAACCTGGTGCGCGCCGCCGCCAGTCTGGGGGCTTCGCCGCTGACGGCGTTCCGCAGGGTGACGTTGCCGCTGATTGCGCCGGGTGTGATCTCGGGTGCGCTGTTTGCCTTCGCGACGTCGTTCGATGAAGTGGTGGTGACGCTGTTCCTCGCCGGTCCCGAACAAGCGACCTTGCCTCGGCAGATGTTCAGCGGGATCCGCGAAAACCTCAGCCCGACGATTGCCGCTGCAGCAACCCTGCTGATCGCCTTCTCGGTGATCCTGTTGCTGACCCTCGAGTGGCTGCGTGGCCGCAGCGAAAAACTGCGCACCGCCCAGGTCTAATCCCACACACCATCCCCTGTGGGGGCGAGCCTGCTCGCGATGACGGACTGACATTCAATCTTGATGTCGACTGATACTCCGCTATCGCGAGCAGGCTCGCTCCCACAGGAGTTCAAGGTGTTTCGGGATGTTGGGTCATTCACAACCTGAATAGCAGACAAACCCCAATCCCCAGCTACTATTGTGCCCAGCTCCCCTATTTATAAGAGGCTGCGCACGATGAGTCTTTCCTCTTTCAAGATTGCTCACAAACTGATCACCGGCGCAGGTGCCATTGAGCAGTTGGCCGCCGAACTCACCCGCCTGGATATCGACAACCCGCTGATCGTCACCGACGCGGCGCTGGTCAAGTCCGGCACGGTCGAGCTGGCGCTGGCGCAGTTGGGCGATCGATCCTACGAAATTTTCGACCGTGTGCTGCCAGACCCGGAAATCGACATCGTCGAAGACTGCATGCGGGTTTACCGCGAGGGCGGGCATGACGGTCTGATTGGCCTCGGCGGCGGCAGCGCCATCGACATCGCCAAAAGCGTCGCGGCCTACGCCGGTTACCACGGTGCGCTGGAGGATTTGTTTGGTGTGGATCAGGTGCCGCGCAAAGGTCCGCCGCTGATCGCCATCCCGACCACGGCCGGCACCGGTTCGGAGGTGACCAATGTGGCGATCCTCTCCGACAAGGTCGCGCAATTGAAGAAAGGGATTGTCAGCGACTACCTATTGCCGGACGTGGCGCTGGTCAGTCCGCAAATGACCCTGACCTGCCCACGCAGCGTCACCGCCGCCAGCGGTGTCGACGCGCTGGTGCATGCCATCGAATCCTACCTGTCGGTCAACGCCTCGCCGATCACCGATGCCCTGGCCATCGGCGCCATCAAGCTGATCGCCAAAGCGCTGCCCAAGGCCTATGCCAACCCGTCCAACCTGCAAGCCCGCGAAGACATGGCCACCGCCAGCCTGATGGCCGGCATGGCCTTCGGTAATGCCGGGGTCGGCGCGGTGCATGCGCTGGCGTATCCGCTGGGCGGGCGTTTCAACATCGCTCATGGTGTCAGCAACGCCTTGCTGCTGCCGTATGTCATGACGTGGAACAAGATGGCCTGCGTCGAGCGTATGCAGGATATTGCCGAAGCCATGGGGGTGAGGACTGTCCATCTGAGCGCCAACGAAGCAGCGGACAAAGCCGTCGAGGCAATGACCGCATTGTGCGCGGCGGTAGAGATTCCGTCAGGTCTGCGCAGTTTCGGTGTGCCCGAGGATGCGATCCCGGCCATGGCCGTGGAAGCGGCGGGGATCGAGCGCCTGATGCGCAACAATCCACGTAAATTGAGCGCCGTCGATATCGAGAAGATCTACCGAGCGGCGTACTGATCATCGCGGCCACGTCGCGCGCGTCAAAGCATGAGGTATACAATGCGCGCCATCGTGATTCTGCTCAAAAAAGGTGCGTCATGCAGCCCTTCGTCATTGCTCCGTCGATTCTCTCCGCCGACTTCGCCCGCCTGGGTGAAGAAGTGGACAACGTCCTGGCCGCCGGCGCCGACTTCGTGCACTTCGATGTCATGGACAACCACTATGTGCCAAACCTGACCATCGGCCCGATGGTTTGCGCCGCGCTGCGCAAATACGGGGTGACCGCGCCGATTGACGCGCACCTGATGGTCAGCCCGGTGGACCGCATTGTCGGTGACTTCATCGAGGCCGGCGCGACCTACATCACCTTCCACCCCGAAGCCACGCAGCACGTCGACCGTTCCCTGCAACTGATCCGCGAGGGCGGCTGCAAGTCCGGCCTGGTGTTCAACCCGGCGACGCCGCTGGACGTACTCAAGTACGTGATGGACAAGGTCGACATGATTCTGCTGATGAGCGTCAACCCGGGCTTCGGCGGGCAGAAGTTCATTCCCGGCACCCTCGACAAGCTGCGTGAAGCACGCGCGCTGATCGATGCCTCCGGCCGTGACATCCGCCTGGAAATCGACGGCGGCGTCAACGTGAACAACATCCGTGAAATCGCTGCGGCTGGCGCGGACACCTTCGTCGCCGGTTCGGCGATCTTCAATGCACCGAACTACCAAGAGGTGATTGAAAAGATGCGTTCCGAACTGGCGTTGGCTCGTCCATGAGTGGCTTTGAGCAGCTGTTTCCGGGGCGTCTGCCACGGCTGGTGATGTTCGATCTGGATGGCACGCTGGTCGATTCGGTCCCGGACCTCGCTGTGGCCGTGGATAACATGCTGCTCAAACTGGGGCGTCAACCCGCCGGCATCGAGTCGGTGCGTGAATGGGTCGGCAATGGCGCGCCGGTGCTGGTCCGCCGTGCGCTGGCCGGCGGCATCGACCATTCGGCGGTCGACGATGGCGAAGCCGAGGGCGCGCTGGATATCTTCATGGAGGCTTACAGCGAGAGCCATGATCTGACCGTGGTCTATCCCGGCGTGCGTGACACCCTGAAATGGCTGCACAAGCAGGGTGTCGAAATGGCGCTGATCACCAATAAGCCGGAGCGCTTCGTCGCGCCACTGCTGGATCAGATGAAAATCGGCCGTTACTTCAAATGGATCATCGGCGGCGACACCTTGCCGCAGAAGAAACCTGACCCGGCCGCGCTGTTTTTCGTGATGAAAATGGCCAACATCCCGGCCTCGCAGTCGCTGTTTGTAGGCGACTCACGCAGCGATGTGCTGGCGGCGAAAGCGGCAGGGGTCAAGTGCGTGGCCCTCAGCTACGGCTACAACCACGGTCGGCCGATTTCGGAAGAGTCGCCGGCGCTGGTGATCGATGATCTGCGCAAGCTAATTCCCGGTTGCCTGGATCCAGCCTCTGAGATAACGTTGCCCGACGTTGCTCAATCCCCTTCTGGAAACGTCATCGTGGTGGTCACTCGCAAACTCTGGATGAAAGTCATCAAGGCCCTGGCCCGCTGGCGTTGGCGCGCCTGACTCGATTCTGGCCGGCTTTCCGGCGCGTTTGCATACCTGACTGTTAGCACCTCAAGCCACGAGGCTACCCCATGATCCGCGAAGAATTCCTGCGTTTGGCCGCTGCCGGCTATAACCGTATCCCGTTGGCCTGCGAAACCCTGGCCGACTTCGACACGCCGCTGTCGATCTACCTGAAACTGGCCGACGAGCCAAACTCCTACCTGCTGGAATCGGTGCAGGGCGGGGAGAAGTGGGGCCGTTATTCGATCATTGGCCTGCCGTGCCGCACCGTGCTGCGGGTTCATGATCATCACGTCAGCGTGACCCACGACGGCGTCGAGATCGAAAGCCATGAAGCCGAAGATCCGCTGGCCTTCGTTGAAGCATTCAAAGCCCGCTACAACGTGCCAACCATTCCCGGCCTGCCGCGCTTCAATGGCGGTCTGGTGGGTTACTTCGGTTACGACTGCGTACGCTATGTGGAGAAACGTCTGGGCAAATGCCCGAACCCGGATCCGCTGGGCGTGCCGGACATTCTGCTGATGGTCTCCGACGCGGTGGTGGTGTTCGACAACCTCGCCGGGAAGATGCACGCCATCGTGCTGGCCGATCCGTCGCAGGACGATGCATTCGAGCAAGGCCAGGCGCGACTGGAAGAGCTGCTGGAAAAACTCCGTCAGCCGATCACCCCACGCCGCGGCCTGGATTTCAGCAAGCAACAGTCGGCTGACCCGGTATTCCGTTCGAGTTTCACCCAGGACGATTACGAAAAAGCCGTCGACACCATCAAGGAATACATCCTGGCCGGTGACTGCATGCAGGTCGTGCCGTCCCAGCGCATGTCGATCGACTTCAAGGCTGCGCCGATCGATCTGTACCGGGCGCTGCGTTGCTTCAACCCGACGCCTTATATGTATTTCTTCAACTTCGGCGACTTCCACGTCGTCGGCAGTTCGCCGGAAGTGCTGGTGCGGGTCGAAGACAACCTGATCACCGTGCGCCCGATTGCCGGCACTCGCCCACGCGGGGCTAACGAAGAGGCCGATCTGGCGCTGGAAAAAGACCTGCTGTCGGACGACAAGGAAATCGCCGAGCACTTGATGCTGATCGACCTGGGCCGTAACGACACCGGTCGGGTGTCGGAAATCGGTTCGGTGAAACTCACCGAGAAGATGGTCATCGAGCGTTATTCCAACGTGATGCACATCGTCTCCAACGTCACTGGCCAATTGAAAGCCGGGCTGACGGCGATGGACGCGCTGCGGGCGATTCTGCCGGCGGGCACATTGTCGGGCGCGCCGAAGATTCGGGCGATGGAAATCATCGACGAACTGGAGCCGGTCAAGCGTGGCGTCTACGGCGGGGCGGTGGGCTACTTCGCCTGGAACGGCAACATGGACACCGCCATTGCGATCCGCACGGCCGTGATCAAGGATGGCGAGCTGCACGTGCAGGCCGGCGGCGGCATCGTCGCCGATTCGGTGCCGGCGCTGGAATGGGAAGAAACCCTGAACAAGCGCCGCGCGATGTTCCGCGCCGTAGCCCTGGCCGAACAAACCCCGGACGCTTGAGTTCACGCAACATCTGTGGGAGTGAGCCGTTGTGGCGAGGGAGCTTGCTCCCGTTGGCCTGCGAAGCAGGCCCAATCGACGACTGCTTCGCAGCCGAGCGCGAGCAAGATCGCTCGCCACAATAAGTGTTCAGCATAAAAAAACGCGGCGCCTGTGGAGGGCGCCGCGTTTTTTTTGCCTGATGTTTAGAAGTCCAGCGCAACGCCTACGTTAATGCCTTGCTGGGTAAAGTCATCATCCTTGCGAATGTCATAACTCGCCCGCAAAGCCAGGTCCTTGGTGAGGTTGTGGCTCACGCCCAGGTTCAGGCGGTTCAGGTTGGTCTGTGGGGTATAGCCGGCCAGGGTGTAGCGGTTGCTCGGCAGGCTGTTGAGGTTCATGGTCACATCCTGGGTATCGTCGTTGTACTCACGCTCGTGAGCCAGTTCGCCGAAGACTTGGGTTTGCGAGGTGATCTGGTACTTACCCTGGAGGCCAAGGCCGAGACGCCGGGAAATGCGCGATTGGTCGTCGAATGTCAGCGCAGTGGAGTCGGCGCCATTCTCCGAGTAACCGTCGACTTCAACTTTGGCGAAATCAGCGCTCACGAATGGCGACAAGTGCCACGGGCTGCTCGCCATCGGCGCGATGTCGTACCCCACGCGACCGCTGAAAGCCACCAGATAGCCGTCGGTATCGCCTTTCTCCCCGCGTTCATTGACCCCCAGCTGGAATTTACGTTTGAGGCTGTCGTAATCCAGATGCCCGGCCGTCACGGCCGCGTCACCCCACCAGCGATTCTGCTGGTACTGGGCGAACGCCGTGCCCATGTAGGTATTGAGCTTGTAGTCCGAATCGTTGTCGCCGGCTTCGAGCTTCTGGTTGTAGAAGCCCGCCGCCAAACCTACACGCCACGCGTCATTCAGCCGGTAGCTGCCACCGATGTTGAGGTTGGCGCCATTGCCGTCAGCACTGGCACCACTGCGCTGGCTGTCGAAATCCTGGTGCTGGCCGCCGCCGGCGACAATCGCTCGCCATTGGCCCACGCCTTGCCAGTTTTCCCAATCGGCCAGCCATTGGTTGCGCAACTCATCCTGATGAGAGCGCAGCGTACCCTGGGCCATTTGTGGCAACAGGGTGGCTTCCCACGGCGCGGCCAGCAGCGAGTAAGCGTAATCGGCAATCAGACGCTGCCCGGCTTCGGTCGGGTGCACCGAGTCGTTGTAGATCAGCTTGGTCGGGTCCGGCGTCGCACTGTTGATGCCGTAACGGGCGTTTTCGGTACAGCTGCTGCCGCTGAAACAGGTGGCGCTCAGGTTCTGGTCGGTGGCCAGGCCGAACTGCGCCGGGTTGGAAAACGTCTCTTTGAGCAGCACCGGAATGTTGAGGGGGATGACGTTGGCATTGACGTTTTGCAGTTGGCTCACCAGTTCGGTGTTGAACTGAGAACTGAGCTGGGATGTGAACGCTTGCAACGGGGTGCCGTTGAAGGCCGGGGTAAAGCCGATGTCCGGCAGCAACCAGACCATGATGTAGCGAGCACCGGCCTGTTGCAGGGTTTGCACGCTGCTGACCAGACGATCGGCGGCAGCGCTGGCCTGGGGCAGGCTGGTCACGCGCCCCTGAAGGAAGTCATTACCACCGCCCGAAATGTAATACAGCGCATTCGGGTCGGCGCGGAAATTGTTCGACGGCAGGTAGCCTGCCCGGGTGCGATCACCCGTGGCGGAGGTGCTGGTGATCGAGTCGAGAATCTGGTCGGTACGATAACCGCCGACGGCCCAGTTGTTGCCATCGGGCTGGCCATTGCTGGCACGTACCGCCGAGGACGATGAAGCGGTCTGATCCGCCGAGAACCCCAGTTTCCCCCCCAGGATCTGCGTGGAGTTGAGCGAGCGGACTTCACCGTTGCCATCCAGGTAAACCGGCCCCGTGCGGTTGGTATAGCGCTGGGTCGAGCCGGCAGGCCCGCCCGTGTCGGCAAAGGTCCCGGCATCGTTGAGACTGTCGCCGAAGACGACGAAATTGGAGTAAGGGTTAGGCGCGGCGATCGCCTGGGCGCAGGCCGCGGCGAGCAAGCATCCTGCGAGCGGTACAAACAACGTCTGTTTGATCATGAGCAAGTCCGTTTATTTATTGTTGTAGTGAACGAAACGACAGTACCAAAAACTTCCGGCCTTTTGCCATCGGTCGCGAACCCTTCGATTGTTTCGCAGCCAGTCGCCACGGCCATATTGCACGCTCTGCCCAGCTAAGTTACTGTGCCGAGACGTATGAATGAGACCTTCCCCGTGTTGATCATCAGCAAACTTCTGGATCAAGTCATCAAGGCACACGCCCGCTGGCGTTGGCGCGCCTGAATTCTTTTGCCGGCCCCGCCGGACCTGTACCGCTTTGCCTTCTTCACCCGTATGACATACCGCTTTGCTGGCGCACCCGGCGACTGAAAAAGCGCAGGACGCTGCGGGTAATCATTCGAAGGCTGTATTAAAAGTCAGTGAATTCAAGAGGTTCCAAACGCCATGTTGCTGATGATCGATAACTACGACTCTTTTACTTACAACGTTGTGCAGTACCTCGGTGAGCTCGGCTCCCAGGTCAAAGTCGTGCGCAACGATGAACTCACCATTGCCGACATAGAAGCCCTCAACCCTGAGCGCATCGTCGTGTCCCCCGGTCCTTGCACACCGACCGAAGCCGGCATCTCGCTCGACGTGATCAAGCATTTCGCCGGCAAGCTGCCGATTCTCGGCGTCTGCCTCGGCCACCAGTCCATCGGCCAGGCTTTTGGCGGTGATGTAGTCCGCGCCCGCCAAGTCATGCACGGTAAGACTAGCCCGGTATTCCACGAGGACAAGGGCGTGTTCGAAGGTCTGAATCATCCGCTGACGGTGACGCGTTATCACTCGCTGATCGTCAAGCGCGAAACCCTGCCCGATTGCCTGGAGCTGACCGCCTGGACCCAGCTCGAAGACGGCTCGGTCGACGAGATCATGGGCTTGCGCCACAAGACATTGAACATCGAGGGTGTGCAGTTCCACCCCGAGTCTATCCTCACCGAGCAGGGCCACGAGCTGTTCGCAAACTTCCTCAAACAAACCGGCGGCACGCGCTAAGGACTTTTCATGAATATCAAGACAGCCCTGAGCCGTATCGTCGATCAGCTCGACCTCAGCACCGATGAAATGCGCGATGTGATGCGCGAAATCATGACCGGGCAATGCACGGATGCGCAGATCGGCGCGTTCATGATGGCCATGCGCATGAAGAGCGAAAGCATCGATGAGATCGTCGGCGCGGTCTCTGTCATGCGCGAGTTGGCGGACAAGGTCGAACTCAAGACCCTCGACGGCGTCGTCGATGTGGTCGGCACCGGCGGTGATGGTGCGAACATTTTCAACGTCTCGACAGCTTCCTCCTTCGTAGTCGCTGCAGCCGGTTGCACCGTAGCCAAGCACGGTAACCGTGCGGTGTCGGGCAAAAGCGGCAGCGCCGATCTGCTGGAGGCGGCCGGGATCTACCTGAACCTGACCCCGGTGCAGGTGGCTCGCTGCATCGATAACGTCGGCATCGGTTTCATGTTTGCCCAGACCCATCACAGTGCCATGAAGCACGCCGCCGGCCCGCGCAAGGATCTCGGCCTGCGTACCTTGTTCAACATGCTTGGCCCGCTTACGAATCCGGCCGGCGTGAAACATCAGGTGGTGGGCGTGTTCAGTCAGGCGTTGTGCCGGCCACTGGCCGAAGTCTTGCAACGTCTGGGCAGCAAGCACGTGCTGGTGGTGCACTCGAAGGATGGCCTGGACGAATTCAGCCTGGCGGCGCCAACCTATGTGGCAGAACTGAAGAATGACCAGATCACCGAATATTGGGTCGAGCCAGAAGACTTGGGCATGAAGAGCCAGAGCCTGCACGGCCTGGCAGTGGAAAGTCCGGCGGCGTCCCTTGAGCTGATTCGCGATGCTTTGGGCAAGCGCAAGACCGAGAGCGGTCAGAAAGCCGCCGAGATGATTGTGCTCAATGCCGGTGCGGCGCTTTACGCCGCCGACCTGGCGACCAGTTTGAAAGAAGGCGTTGCCCTGGCGCACGATGCGCTGCACACAGGCCTCGCACGGGAAAAACTTGAGGAGTTGGGTGCATTTACCGCGGTATTCAAAGTGGAGAATGAGGGATGAGTGTACCGACGGTTCTGGAAAACATTCTGGCCCGCAAAGTCCAGGAAGTCGCCGAGCGTAGCGCCCGTGTGAGTCTGGCGGAGCTGGAAAGTCTGGCCAAGGCGGCCGATGCACCCCGTGGTTTTGCCCAGGCATTGATTGCTCAGGCCAAGTCGAAACAACCGGCCGTCATTGCCGAAATCAAGAAAGCGTCGCCAAGCAAAGGCGTGATCCGCGAGCACTTCGTTCCCGCCGACATCGCCAAAAGCTACGAGAAGGGCGGCGCGACGTGCTTGTCGGTGCTGACCGATATCGATTACTTCCAGGGTGCCGATGCGTATCTGCAGCAGGCGCGGGCAGCGTGCAACCTGCCGGTGATCCGCAAGGATTTCATGATCGACCCGTACCAGATCGTCGAAGCCCGTGCCTTGGGCGCTGACTGCGTGTTGTTGATCGTCTCCGCACTGGACGACGTGAAAATGGCCGAGCTGGCGGCCGTGGCCAAAAGCGTCGGCCTTGATGTGCTGGTAGAAGTCCATGATGGCAACGAGCTGGAGCGGGCCTTGAAAACCCTCGACACGCCACTGGTCGGCGTGAACAACCGCAACCTGCACACCTTTGACGTCAGCCTGGAAACCACCCTTGACCTGTTGCCACGTATTCCGCGTGATCGCCTGGTGATTACCGAAAGCGGCATTCTCAACCGGGCCGATGTGGAACTGATGGAAATCAGCGACGTGTACGCGTTCCTGGTGGGCGAGGCATTCATGCGCGCTGAAAGCCCGGGCACTGAACTGCAGCGCCTGTTCTTTCCTGAGCGCGGCGGTCCGGTCAGCGGTTCGACCCTCGACTGATCAGGCTCAGGCCGAGTCGACCCCATCGCGAGCAAGCTCGCTCCCACATTGGATCTGCGGTGTCAGAAAACTCCTTGTGGGGGCGAGCTTGCTCGCGATGGCGGCATAAGTAGCACCACAGACTTCATGTCCAACGGAATACCTTATGACCTCAATCGTCTCTTTGACTGTCGAAGCCGGCTTACAGGCCGAACAGGATCTGCTGGCGTCTGTCTGTGCCGGTGATGTTGAGTTTGGTCTGCTGTTCTGGCAACCCAGCGACCGCGCACTGGTCATGCCCCGACGCCTGAATCGTCTACCCGGCTTCGAAACGGCCTGCGAAGTCTCAGCCGCCGCCGGTTGGCCGGTGCTGTTGCGTGAAACCGGCGGCGAGCCAGTGCCGCAATCGGCTTCCACCATCAATATCGCCCTTGTCTACGCACCCCCGCGTAGCGAAGGCGATCAAAATCGAATCGAAAGCGCTTACCGCCGACTCTGCGACCCGATCTGTCAGTTACTGGATGAGCTGGGCGGCGTTTCGTCCTTGGGCGAAGTCGACGGCGCATTCTGCGATGGCCGTTTCAACGTTAACCTCGACGGCCGCAAGATGGTCGGCACTGCCCAGCGCTGGCGCCAGAGCAAGGGCGGCACGCGTCCGGTCGGGTTGGTACACGGTGCGTTGTTGCTGGATAACGAACGCGAGTCGATGGTCGCCGCAGTCAATCGCTTCAATGAAACCTGTGGCCTGGAGCAGCGGGTTCGCGCCGAAAGCCACATTGCCCTGCATGAGAAATTTGCCGCACCCGATGCGCTCGGGCGGCTTGATGCGCTTTATCGCCAGTTGCTGGCAGACATGTTCAAGGCTTAGCGCGTACCAAAGACCACCATGGTCTTGCCTTTGACGTCCACCAGGTTGCGTTCTTCCAGATCCTTGAGCACGCGACCGACCATCTCCCGTGAACAACCGACAATCCGGCCGATTTCCTGGCGGGTCACTTTGATCTGCATGCCGTCCGGGTGGGTCATGGCATCCGGCTGTTTGCACAGTTCCAGCAGACAGCGGGCGACACGACCGGTTACGTCGAAGAAGGCCAGGTCGCCGACCTTGCGCGTGGTATTGCGCAGACGCTGTGCGATTTGTCCGCTGAGCACGTAAAGAATGTCTGGATCTTGCTGGGACAGCTCGCGGAATTTTGCATAGCTGATTTCCGCGACTTCACACTCGATCTTCGCGCGTACCCAAGCGCTGCGTTCCTGCTCAAGCCCAGCTTGTTCAAACAGACCCAACTCACCGAAAAAGTCCCCGGAGTTCAGGTAGGCGATGATCATTTCGCGGCCGTCGTCATCCTCGATCAGGATCGTGACCGAACCCTTGATGATGAAGAACAGCGTTTCCGAGCGATCACCGGCACAAATGATGTTGCTCTTGGCCGCATAACGACGGCGCTGGCAATGCATCAACAGCTTGTCGAGGTTCTTGATTTTGGGGGTTGGGGCAATAGCAACCATGGTTGTATCCCGAAAAGACTTCACGGTGTGTTTGGTTTTTTTATGAGTCGCAGACGACGGCTGCGCAAAGGCTGGCCATGCGCCAGCGAATTGGCGCCAGCTTAACAGACACTTCCTGCAATATTCGAGAATTTACCTACGGTTCAGAAGGTTATGCCCTACAAATGCAAGGCACTGTCAGTCCGGGGCCCTGTGCTAAGCTGGCGACCCTTTTTTATGCAGTGGAGTCTGGCGATGAAGGCACGCATCCAATGGGCTGGCGAAGCCATGTTCCTCGGTGAATCCGGCAGTGGACACGTCGTGGTCATGGACGGTCCGCCCGATGCAGGTGGTCGCAACCTGGGTGTCCGGCCGATGGAAATGCTTCTGCTGGGTGTCGGCGGTTGCAGCAATTTCGATGTGGTCAGCATCCTCAAGAAGTCCCGTCAGGCCGTCGAAAGCTGTGAAGCCTTTCTCGAAGCCGAGCGTGCGACCGAGGATCCGAAAGTCTTTACCAAGATCCACATGCACTTCGTGGTCAAGGGCCGGGGGCTGAAAGAAGCCCAGGTCAAACGCGCCATCGAGCTGTCGGCGGAGAAGTATTGCTCGGCTTCGATCATGCTGGGCGCGGCTGGCGTGGCCATTACCCACGACTACGAAATCATCGAACTCGGTTGAATCGACATTCAACTATCATAAAAGCAGTGCAGACTCTGGCGATCCCAAGCTGACGTCTGCATAATGCGCCACTTTTTTCAGGGTAACGGCCTCGTCATCGACAGGCTGCGAACCCGAACAGACAACCAAAATCGCCATCGCGAAGAGGTGTTAACCGTCCTACGCAGCTGCGTTGTTCGCATCTGACGGGCATGCTTGATCACGCGGCCCGGGCCGCAATACATAGAGAGTTTTTAACGGTGAAAAGCAAACTCAAGCTCCACGGGTTCAATAACCTGACAAAGACCTTGAGCTTCAACATCTATGACATCTGCTACGCGGAAACCCCGCAAGACCAACAGGCTTACGTCGAGTACATCAATAAAGAGTACAACGCGAAACGCCTGACGCAGATCCTCACGGAAGTTGTCGATATCATTGGTGCCAACATCCTGAACATTGCCAGTCAGGACTATGAACCCCAGGGCGCCAGCGTCACGATTCTGATCTCTGAAGAGCCGGTAACCCCGACCGACAGCCAGATCGAAGAATCGCCGGGCCCGTTGCCCGAGATTATCCTGGCCCATCTCGACAAGAGCCACATCACGGTGCACACCTACCCGGAAATCCACCCGGACGACGGCATTGCGACATTCCGTGTGGACATTGACGTGTCGACCTGTGGCGTGATTTCACCGCTTAAAGCGCTCAACTTCCTGATTCACCAGTTCGATTCGGACATCGTGACCGTGGATTATCGCGTGCGCGGCTTCACCCGTGACGTGGAAGGCAAAAAGCACTTCATCGACCACGAGATCAACTCGATCCAGAACTACCTGTCCGAAGACACCCGCGGCGCGTACCAGATGACCGACGTGAACGTGTACCAGGAAAACCTGTTCCACACCAAAATGCTGCTGAAGAACTTCGAACTGGATAACTACCTGTTCGGCGATGCCACCAGCAACCTGTCTTCCGAGCAGCGTGCTCAGGTGACTGACCGTGTGAAACACGAAATGCTGGAAATCTTCTACGCGCGCAACATGCCGAACTAAGATTTCAAGCACAAAAAAGGCGACTTCCTCACGGCAGTCGCCTTTTTCATGTCTGGAATACAGAACCTTGTGGGAGCGAGCCTGCTCGCGAAGAGGCCCTGTCAGGCAACGTATCGATCAGATCCGGTAGGTACTCTTGGTCATTACCTTGGCCAACAGACTCATCCCGAACTTCACCGGCGCCGGAAAACGAAAACCTCCGGCATCCAGCGCACTCTCGGCATGATGTTCTTCATCAATCCGCATTTGCTCGAGAATGGCCCGGGACTTTTCATCTTCCGCCGGCAATTGCTCGAGGTGCTCGTTCAAGTGTTTGCACACCTGATGCTCGGTGGCGGCGACAAAACCCAGGCTGACCTTGTCGCTGATCAATCCGGCCACTGCGCCAATCCCGAACGACATGCCGTAGAACAGCGGGTTGAGAATGCTGGTGTGGCTGCCCAGTTGCTGGATGCGTTGCTCGCACCAGACCAGGTGATCGATTTCTTCTTCGGCAGCATGTTCCATGGCGGCCCGCACGTGCGGCAGCTTGGCAGTCAGGGCCTGACCCTGATACAGCGCCTGGGCGCAGACTTCACCGGTATGGTTGATGCGCATCAAGCCAGCAACGTGGCGGGTGTCTTCGTCACTCATTTGCGCATCCGGCTGCACGATGGCTGGCGACGGACGGTATGGCTGGCCACTGAAAGGCAGCAACGTTCGCATCGCGGCATCGGCTTGCAGCAGAAGACGGTCAATCGGCGAGTAGTGACGCTGGGTAGTCATGCTGACCTCCGGGAGGAATCTCGGCGGCCAGTTTAACCCAATCGGCCGGGGAAGGTTTGCGCTGGGTCATACGGGAGTGGCTGGCCACTCCCTCGAAGCTTTTTGCAATCAGCCCGGCGGCCAGTGCATCTGGCGCTGACCCAGCACATGCATATGAATGTGGTAGACAGTCTGCCCGCCCAGTTCATTGCAGTTCATGACCACACGGAAACCTTCTTCGCAGCCCAGTTCCAGGGCCAGGCGCTGGGCGGTGAACAGAATATGTCCGGCCAAAGCCTTGTCTTCCTCGGTGAGGTCGTTGAGGGTGCGCACCGCTTTTTTCGGAATGACCAGAAAATGCACCGGTGCCTGTGGGGCGATGTCGTGGAAGGCCAGTACCTGGTCGTCCTCGTAAATGATCTTCGCCGGGATTTCCCGGTTGATGATCTTGGTGAACAGAGTATCCACAGCTGTTTTCTCCGTTGTTTGGGCTGGCTTGAGTGTACTCATGGGTTATCCCCGAGCCCAGCCTTTTACCTTGAGGCCGGGTCAGCGCGGGCAGTAGGCCTTGTTGACCATGCCAGCGATTGTCCGATTGAGCCAGCGAGAGCCCAGCCGTGGCAGGAGGGCGCGCCAGCGATTGCCTCGACCGGGAATGATGATCGCTCGATTTTTCTCCAGGGCGCGCACCGTATACAGCGCAACCTCTTCGGGACTCATGAGCATGTTGCTGTCGGCCAGTTTGCCGGTGTCCAGTTGAGCGGTACGGAAGAACCCGGTACGGGTCGGGCCGGGGCACAGCACCGAGACCTTGACCGCACATTTCTTCAGTTCGACGCGCAACCCTTCGGAAAAATGCAGCACATAGGCTTTGCTGGCGTAGTACGTACTCATCCACGGGCCGGGTTGGAATGCCGCCATTGAAGCGACGTTCAGAATTTGTCCGCCCCCCTGCAAGGCCATGCTGTTCCCGATGGCATGGCACAAGCGAGTGAGGGCCAGGATGTTCACTTCGATCAGGTCTTGCTCGGTCATCCAGTCCTGGGCCAGAAAGGGTCCGCAGGTGCCGATGCCGGCGCAGTTGACCAGCAAATCGATTTGCCGGTCACCTTCTTCCAGTTCCAGCAAGAACCCGGACAGCCGTAGCGGTTCGCCGAGGTCACAGGCGCGGAACAGCACTTCCACGCCAAAGCGTTGGGTCAGTTCAATGGCAATACTTTCCAGCTGATCACGTTGTCGGGCCACCAGAATCAGGCTGCGGCCTCGGCGGGCCAGCGCTTCGGCCATCGCCAGGCCGATCCCACTGGAAGCGCCAGTGATCAGAGCGTAACGGGTCATGCAGTTCTCCATCGCAGCAGCTCCGCGCCGGCGACGCGGGTGTCACGGGCGGGGAGCGCTGTTCATTCTTTCGCAGAGTCTACAGGGACCGGGGCTTATTCGGCTTCATCGTCTGCAGAATCGGGTGCCTGCTCAGCCTCTGCGGCCGGCTCGACTTCCACTTCTTCAGTGATCACCGAGCTGCTGTCATAGCTGGTTTCGGCAGCAGTTTCATACTCTTCCTGGATCGCCGTAAGGCCTCCGGCCAGCGCGCCAACCAATACGATGGCGATCAACACCACCCACAACGAAGACAACACTTTGACAGCCGTGGTGTTGGGTGGAGGCGGCGCGCCATAGCGATTGGCGATGTTGGTGCCCGGGGCGATCATGATCACGAACGGGAAGAAGCTGCCTACGAAGGGTACGAGGTTCAGCAACCAGAGCCAGCCGGACCAGCCGATGTCGTGCAGGCGCTGGACACTGATCTGAATGCTCACGACCGCCATGGCAATGAACAGCATGAACGCAACCAGGCCACCGAGTATCAGGCCTGCGGTCGAATCGGCGCTGATGATGGCGAAGGCGAAAATGGCCAATACCGAACCGACGGCCAGGGTGACCAGCGTCAGGACCATCGTCCAGGCGAGATAGCGCAAACGACCGATGCGGCCTTCAACGCTGAATGGCTTGAGTGGAGCATACGCGGGCAGGCTTTCGCCGACAGTGGCTCGGGGTGGTGCGTAAGGGGATGCGGGGTCGGCAAATGCCGGTTGGCTGGCGACAGGCCTGTGTTCGTGGGCTTCGTCCAGGTTCAGCTCAATGGACGATTCGCTTTCGATGCGAGCATCGATGCCGGTTTTCGTCAGCGCCTGAAGGTAGGTTTGCGCGTCGGCGTGCGACAGGTCTTTCTTGAGCGTAACCGTCTTGCCAGTGAATAGCCGTTCGACGGCCGCGACTTGGCTGTTGTAGAGTTTAGCCAAGTTCTCTCTGGCGCTGGCGGCGTCAACACCTGGCAGCAGAGCGCCGTCGAACACGATCTTGAAACGGTTGTCGCTCATTGCGAGGCATCCTTGTCGCGAGAATTTGTAATAGGGTGTGTTTCAAGCGTGGATTGTAAGGCCAGCCGGGGCGGGCTGGCCAAACTTTCATCTCATCGTGGCCAGCGTTTGGGCAGCTCGGCCGCCAGTTCCAGAGCCTTGCGGTATTCCGCGTCAAGTCGAGCGACCAATTGATCGACGCTCGGCAAATCATCGATTTCCCCGACACCCTGGCCCGCAGACCACACGGTTTTCCAGGCTTTGGCTTCATCGCTGATCGGCTTGAGTTTGGAGCCGAAGTCGACTTCGCCCTTGCCTTGCAGTGCCGCCATGTCGAAACCGGCAGCCTCCAGGCTTTGACGCATGAAACTCGCCGGTACGCCTGACACTGCCGGCGTATGGACGATGTCTGCGGCTCTGGACGTCAGCAGCATCTCTTTGTAGGCGTCAGGCGCATGACTTTCGGTGGTGCCGATAAATCGCGTACCGAAATAGGCCAGATCAGCGCCGAGCAATTGCGCAGCAAGGATCTCGTGGCCGTGGTTAAGGCAGCCTGCCAGCAATAGGGTCTTGTCGAAAAACTGGCGAATCTCGGCAATCAGCGAGAACGGGCTCCAGGTTCCAGCGTGTCCACCGGCACCCGCTGCCACGGCGATCAAGCCGTCCACACCGGCCTCGGCGGCTTTCTCGGCATGGCGCCGCGTTGTCACGTCATGGAACACCAGTCCGCCATAGCTGTGAACGGCATCGACTACTTCTTTCACTGCACCGAGACTGGTAATCACGATCGGTACTTTATGCTCGATGCAGATCGCAAGGTCAGCTTGCAGCCGTGGGTTAGTGTTGTGAACGATCAGGTTGACCGCGTAAGGCGCCGGGTTCTCCAGTGTCGCCAACCCTGCTTCGATCTCTTCCAGCCAGGCCTTGAAGCCGCTGCTCTCGCGCTGGTTCAGCGCAGGAAAGCTGCCGACGACGCCGTTACGGCAGCAGGCGAGCACCAATTGCGGATTGGAAATCAGAAACATCGGCGCTGCCACTACCGGCAGGCGCAAGCGTTGTTCGAGCAAAGCGGGCAGCGACATTGGAAGTACCCCGGTGAGTTGTGCTTATTAGAACGGCCGAACGACGACCAGAATTACGATAGCCAGCAATATCAGAACCGGCACTTCATTGAACCAGCGATAAAAGACATGGCTGCGGATGTTTTCGCCACGGGCAAAACGCTTCACCTGTGCGCCGCACATGTGGTGGTAGCCGATCAGGATCACCACCAGGGTCAGCTTGGCGTGAATCCACGCGCCTTGACTGAAGAGGCTCGGGTTAAGCCAGATCAGTGCAATGCCGAATATCAGGGTAGCGATCATCGCCGGGCCCATGATGCCGCGGTACAGCTTGCGCTCCATGAGGCTGAAGCGTTCCTTGCTGACGGTGTCTTCGCTTTGGGCGTGATAAACGAACAGACGGGGCAGGTAAAACAGGCCGGCAAACCAGCAGACCATGCTGACGATATGAAGCGCTTTGAGCCATAGATAAAGCATTTTTAGTTATTCCCAGGTTCACGGTAGCCCGAATAGTAGAGAAAGTGTCCCGTCTCGGACATAACTGTTCAATTTTGACGGCGTCTTTTGCGGCCAGACTGCGTTGCCGCTCCTCGCCATAGCGAGCTATGACTCGTCGCGGGGCCTTGCCAGGCCACAAAAGCCACTCGCCAAAAGTTGGGCGATATGCCCGAGAAGGGACACATGAGCCGCCACACGTCACCTAAGCGGTTGTCGCAGGGCCGCGCGGCCCCTATTATCGACGGCTTTCCAGTGGGTTCGTTGAGGGCAGGTTTATGGTCAAGGTCGGTATCGTCGGCGGCACGGGTTACACCGGTGTCGAACTGCTGCGTCTGTTGGCACAGCATCCGCAAGCTGAAGTGGTTGTGATCACTTCCCGATCCGAGGCCGGTCTGGCCGTGGCCGACATGTACCCGAACCTGCGAGGCCACTACGACGGCCTGGCTTTTAGTGTTCCGGACATCAAGACGCTGGGCGCTTGCGATGTGGTGTTCTTCGCCACGCCTCATGGTGTTGCCCATGCACTGGCCGGTGAGTTGCTCGCTGCGGGGACCAAGGTCATCGACCTGTCGGCTGACTTCCGTCTGCAAGACGCTGCCGAGTGGGCCAAGTGGTACGGCCAGCCTCACGGCGCGCCGGAGTTGCTGGAGGAGGCGGTCTACGGTTTGCCGGAAGTCAATCGCGAGCAAATCAAGGATGCGCGCCTGATCGCGGTGCCGGGTTGCTATCCAACGGCGACGCAATTGGGTTTCCTGCCATTGCTGGAAGCCGGCCTGGCCGATACCACGCGTTTGATTGCTGACTGCAAGTCCGGTGTCAGCGGTGCCGGTCGTGGCGCTTCGGTCGGTTCGCTGTATGCCGAGACGTCGGAAAGCATGAAAGCCTACTCCGTCAAAGGTCACCGTCACTTGCCGGAAATCCGCCAGGGTCTGCGTCGTGCAGCGGGCAAGGACGTCGGTCTGACCTTCGTTCCGCACCTGACACCAATGATTCGCGGCATTCATTCGACGCTGTATGCGACCGTCGTGGATCGCTCGGTGGATCTGCAGGCGTTGTTTGAAAAGCGCTACGCCAACGAGCCGTTCGTCGACGTGATGCCGGCGGGCAGCCACCCGGAAACCCGCAGTGTTCGCGGTGCCAACGTTTGTCGTATCGCCGTGCATCGTCCGCAGGACGGCGATCTGGTGGTGGTGCTGTCGGTAATCGATAACCTGGTCAAGGGTGCGTCGGGTCAAGCGGTGCAGAACCTGAACATTCTGTTCGGGCTGGATGAGCGCCTGGGCCTGTCCCACGCCGGCATGCTGCCGTAAGGCTTTATCCCGCTCAGCAAAAAGGCCCGTCTGACGGGCCTTTTTGCATTTCGAACCGGCAATCGGGTTTATTGCTATACCGTAACAATAGTTGACCGATTTTCTAGGAGAAGCGGATAATGCGCGTCATCACGCATTATGGCGGCGTAACGCCGGGAGATAGTCAGCATGAGCGTCGAATCCTTCACCCCCACCGCTTTGCAATTCACCCACGGTGCCGCGCACAAGGTGAAGAGCCTGGTCGATGAAGAGGGGAATGATCGCTTGAAGCTGCGCGTATTCGTTACGGGCGGCGGTTGTTCAGGTTTTCAGTACGGCTTCACCTTCGATGAAGAAGTGGCCGATGACGACACCATCGTCGAGCGCGAAGGTGTGAGTCTGGTCGTAGACCCGATGAGCTTCCAGTACCTGGCCGGTGCCGAGGTGGATTATCAGGAAGGTCTGGAAGGTTCGCGTTTTGTGATCAAGAATCCGAACGCGAGCACCACGTGTGGTTGCGGCTCTTCGTTCTCGATCTGATCGCGCTTCACCGCAGTATCAAGCGCCGCATGGCTTCAGGGCTTTGCGGCGTTTTGCTGTGCGGCGTTTATGCCGGGTAGATGGCGCCGAGTACGCGCAGGCCGCGGGCGCCGGTGACGCTCGGGCGGTTGGCGGCGATGCCTTCCAGGCAGCAATGAGCCAGCCAAGCGAAGGCCATGGCTTCGACCCAGTCCGGGTCCACACCGTAAGCGGCAGTGCTGGTGACTCTCGCGTTCGGCAGCAGGGCGGCCAGACGGCTCATCAGCGTGGCGTTGTGCGCGCCACCACCGCAGACCAGCAGTTCCTGCGTGTCCGATTGGGCGTGCTGCAATGACTCGACGATGGTCAGTGCGGTCAGTTCGAGCAGGGTTGCTTGCACATCTTCCGCGGCGAAGGGCGGGAGCTTCGAGAGATGCTGTGTCAGCCATGGCAGGTTGAACACTTCGCGGCCGGTGCTTTTCGGGCCTTTGGTTACGAAGAATGGATCACTCAGCAATTCATTCAGCAGAACCGGTTCAACCTTGCCACTGGCAGCCCATTGGCCGTCACGATCAAAATTGTCGCCGCGTTGCTGATGAATCCAGGCATCCAGCAGGACGTTGCCCGGGCCGCAGTCGAAACCGGCGACAGGTTTGCGGGGCTCGATCAGGCTGAGGTTGCTGAATCCGCCGACATTCAATACCGCACGATTGCCGGCACGTTCATCAAACAACGCTTCGTGAAAGGCCGGCACCAAAGGCGCGCCTTGCCCGCCAGCGGCCACGTCACGGCTGCGGAAGTCGCTGACCACAGTGATGCCGGTCAACTCGGTCAGCAGGGCCGGGTTGCCGATCTGTACCGTGAAGCCGCGCGCCGGTTCGTGGCGAATGGTCTGGCCGTGGCTGCCAATCGCACGAATGTCTTCGGGTTTCAGGTTGTGTTGGCGGAGGAGAGTGTTAATACCCTGAGCCGCCAGTTTCACCCAGTTCTGCTGGGCGATGGCGGAGCGGGCAATCTCGTCCGCGCCGCTGGCGCACAAGCCAAGCAGCTCGGCGCGCAGGGAGTCAGGCATGGGGGTGTAGTGCGTGGCGATCAGGTTGATCGCCGGGGTCAGCTCGATTAGCGCAATGTCCAGGCCATCGAGGCTGGTTCCGGACATCACACCGATATAGAGCGTCATGATTTAGCGCTTCGAAGCCAGCATGGTGGCTTTCTCTTGGTCCATGCGCGCCATCAGCGGCTGACTCTGCGAAAGGAAGCGTGCGCGTTCCCCTTTGGAAATAGGGTCGGCCATCGCAACTTTCTGGCCCAGTGGGTCGACGTGCACGCCATTGACCTGGAACTCATAGTGCAAGTGTGGGCCGGTGGAGAGCCCGGTTGTGCCGATATAACCGATTACCTGGCCTTGCTTGACGCTGCCGCCAGTCTTGATGCCTTTGGCAAAGCCTTGCATATGGCCGTACAGCGTACGGTAGGTGTTGCCGTGCTGGATAATCACGGTATTGCCGTAACCGCCACGGCGACCGGCCAACAACACTTTGCCGTCACCGGCCGCTTTGATCGGCGTGCCGCGTGGAGCGGCGTAATCGACACCTTTGTGAGCGCGGATCTTGTTCAGGATCGGGTGTTTGCGACCCATGGAGAATTTCGAGCTGATGCGGGCGAAGTCCACTGGCGTGCGGATAAACGCCTTGCGCATGCTGTTGCCGTCGGCGGTGTAGTAGCTGCTGTTGCCTTGCTTGTTGGTGTAACGCACGGCGGTGTAGGTCTTGCCGCGGTTGGTGAAGCGTGCGGACAGGATCGGGCCGTTGCCGACAGCCTTGCCGTTGACGACTTTCTGCTCGTAGATCACATCGAACTCGTCACCCTGGCGGATATCCTGGGCGAAGTCGACGTCATAGCCAAACACGCTGGCCATGTCCATGGTGAGGCTGTGGGACAGCCCGGCACGCGCAGCAGACTGCGATAGCGAGCTGTTGATCACGCCATGAACGTAGGCGGAGCGCACGGTTGGCTTGGCGGTAATGCGGTTGAACGTATAACCCTTGTCATTCTTGGTCAGGGTAATACTTTCGACGTCGCTGAGCTTGCTGTGCAGGTTGCTCAGCTGGCCGTCGGGGGTCAGTTCGAATTCGAGTTTCTGGCCGCGTTTGAGCTGGCTGAATTGCTTGGCCTGCTTGTCACTGGCCATGACTTCATGCACCGAAGTGGCGGGGAGGCCTACTTTCTCGAACAGCGTGGAAAGTGTGTCGCCTTTGGAAACGATCACTTCCCTGTGGTTTGGGGTCTTCTTTTCTTCGATGACCGGGGCGGGTACAGGCTCGGCCTGGGCGGTTTCCTGTGGCTCTTCAGCGCTGTTTTCGATCTGCGCGAAAGGGGAGGCTGCCGGTTCATTTGTGGCTTGAACGGCTTCAGCAGCGTCTTGATCTTGTGTCAGTTGTTCAGCAGGGCTTTCCAGCTCAAGACTCAGCGTCGTCTTTTTGGCTTCTACATCACTGGAAGGGAATACCAGAAGCGCCAGGCTCAGAAGAGCGGCGATGCCACTTGCTGCGAGCAGGTGGGTCTTCGGGTAAAGCGGTGGCGCTTTAGACGATTCTTTGGTCATAGGTAATTTTTGACTTTGAAAAAGATGAATTGGAAAAGATGAATGACATGATGAAGATGAAATAACTGTATAAAATATAACCAAATCATCTCTGAAGCAAGTCCGCGGTCACTCTGCCAGCGGATTGGCGTCATTGCGCCGGCCAAACTTTGTATTTGACGCGTGATCTTGTATGGTTGGTCCCCTTTGAATTCGAGCCTTGCGGGTCTGTTATGAAGTCGGTTGAAGAGCAGCTAGCGCTGATTAAACGTGGTGCGGAAGAACTGTTGGTCGAGTCCGAGCTGATCGAAAAGCTCAAGCGTGGCCAGCCGCTGCGTATTAAGGCAGGCTTCGATCCGACCGCGCCGGATTTGCACCTGGGTCATACCGTGCTTATTAATAAGCTGCGCCAGTTCCAGGAACTGGGTCACCAGGTGATCTTCCTTATAGGTGACTTCACCGGGATGATCGGTGATCCGAGCGGCAAGAGCGCAACGCGTCCTCCGCTCACCCGCGAGCAGGTTCTCGAGAATGCCGAGACCTACAAGACTCAAGTCTTCAAGATTCTTGATCCGGCCAAAACCGAGGTGGCGTTCAACTCCACCTGGATGGACCAGATGGGGCCGGCGGACTTCATTCGTCTGACTTCGCAGTACACCGTGGCTCGCATGCTTGAGCGTGATGACTTCGACAAGCGCTACACGACCAACCAGCCAATCGCTATTCACGAGTTCCTCTATCCGCTGGTTCAAGGGTATGACTCGGTCGCTTTGCGCGCGGATGTCGAGTTGGGCGGTACCGATCAGAAGTTCAATCTGCTGATGGGGCGTGAACTGCAGCGCGGTTATGGTCAGGAGGCTCAATGCATTCTGACGATGCCGCTGCTCGAAGGTCTGGATGGTGTGAAGAAGATGTCCAAGTCCTTGGGCAACTACGTCGGTATCCAAGAAGCGCCGGGTGTCATGTATGGCAAGCTGGTCTCTATTCCGGATGCGCTGATGTGGCGCTACTTCGAATTGCTCAGCTTCCGCTCCATGGATGAAATCAACGCATTCCGTGCTGATGTCGAGGCGGGCGCCAATCCTCGTGACATCAAGATCAAGCTGGCCGAAGAGATCGTTGCGCGTTTCCATGGTGAAGAGGCCGCGGCCAATGCTCACCGTGCAGCGGGCAATCGTATGAAGGATGGCGAGTTGCCGGACGATCTGCCGGAGATCGAGCTGACGGCTACTGAAGACATGCCGATTGCTGCTGTCCTTAATAAGGCAGGGCTGGTGAAGAACTCGGCGGTGGCCCGTGATCTGCTGAATTCCGGCGGTGTGCGTATAGATGGAGAGGTTGTTGATCGCGCCTTTATATACGTGCTGGGCGCGACCCATGTTTGCCAGGCCGGAAAGAAGGCATTTGCGCGTATTACGCTCAAATCTGAATAAAGCTTAAGTTAGGGGTTGACGGCAGATTCTGGAAGTCTATAATTCGCCCCACTTCCGGCGCAGTCGAAACGGAAAACTCCTTGGTAAACAAAGAGTTACGCAGTTTTCGACAGCGAGTTGCTTCAGGTTATCGAAGCCCAGAAGGAGTTGATCAGGCGGGGTTGTTTGGCTTGATTGACGGTTCGATCTTCTCGGTCGAAAGCGGAGAAAAAGAGGTGTTGACAGCAGCGAGTAACGCTGTAGAATTCGCCTCCCGCTAACGAGAGATCGGAAGCGCAAGTGGTTGAAGTTGCAGAGGAAACTTTGAAAACTTCTGAAAATAACCGCTTGACAGCAACAGAGGCTGCTGTAGAATGCGCGCCTCGGTTGAGACGAAAGATCTTAACCAACCGCTCTTTAACAACTGAATCAAGCAATTCGTGTGGGTGCTTGTGGAGTCAGACTGATAGTCAACAAGATTATCAGCATCACAAGTTACTCCGCGAGAAATCAAAGATGTAACCAACGATTGCTGAGCCAAGTTTAGGGTTTCTTAAAAACCCAAAGATGTTTGAACTGAAGAGTTTGATCATGGCTCAGATTGAACGCTGGCGGCAGGCCTAACACATGCAAGTCGAGCGGCAGCACGGGTACTTGTACCTGGTGGCGAGCGGCGGACGGGTGAGTAATGCCTAGGAATCTGCCTGGTAGTGGGGGATAACGCTCGGAAACGGACGCTAATACCGCATACGTCCTACGGGAGAAAGCAGGGGACCTTCGGGCCTTGCGCTATCAGATGAGCCTAGGTCGGATTAGCTAGTTGGTGAGGTAATGGCTCACCAAGGCGACGATCCGTAACTGGTCTGAGAGGATGATCAGTCACACTGGAACTGAGACACGGTCCAGACTCCTACGGGAGGCAGCAGTGGGGAATATTGGACAATGGGCGAAAGCCTGATCCAGCCATGCCGCGTGTGTGAAGAAGGTCTTCGGATTGTAAAGCACTTTAAGTTGGGAGGAAGGGCAGTTACCTAATACGTATCTGTTTTGACGTTACCGACAGAATAAGCACCGGCTAACTCTGTGCCAGCAGCCGCGGTAATACAGAGGGTGCAAGCGTTAATCGGAATTACTGGGCGTAAAGCGCGCGTAGGTGGTTTGTTAAGTTGGATGTGAAATCCCCGGGCTCAACCTGGGAACTGCATTCAAAACTGACAAGCTAGAGTATGGTA
>NZ_CP162801.1:6532500-6562962 GCF_054669175.1 Pseudomonas sp. H3_D04
TGCGCGGAAGATGTAACGGGGCTCAAACCATACACCGAAGCTACGGGTATCACTTAGGTGATGCGGTAGAGGAGCGTTCTGTAAGCCTGTGAAGGTGAGTTGAGAAGCTTGCTGGAGGTATCAGAAGTGCGAATGCTGACATGAGTAACGACAATGGGTGTGAAAAACACCCACGCCGAAAGACCAAGGTTTCCTGCGCAACGTTAATCGACGCAGGGTTAGTCGGTCCCTAAGGCGAGGCTGAAAAGCGTAGTCGATGGAAAACAGGTTAATATTCCTGTACTTCTGGTTATTGCGATGGAGGGACGGAGAAGGCTAGGCCAGCTTGGCGTTGGTTGTCCAAGTTTAAGGTGGTAGGCTGGAATCTTAGGTAAATCCGGGATTCTAAGGCCGAGAGCTGATGACGAGTGTTCTTTTAGAACACGAAGTGGTTGATGCCATGCTTCCAAGAAAAGCTTCTAAGCTTCAGGTAACCAGGAACCGTACCCCAAACCGACACAGGTGGTTGGGTAGAGAATACCAAGGCGCTTGAGAGAACTCGGGTGAAGGAACTAGGCAAAATGGCACCGTAACTTCGGGAGAAGGTGCGCCGGTGAGGGTGAAGCATTTACTGCGTAAGCCCATGCCGGTCGAAGATACCAGGCCGCTGCGACTGTTTATTAAAAACACAGCACTCTGCAAACACGAAAGTGGACGTATAGGGTGTGACGCCTGCCCGGTGCCGGAAGGTTAATTGATGGGGTTAGCTAACGCGAAGCTCTTGATCGAAGCCCCGGTAAACGGCGGCCGTAACTATAACGGTCCTAAGGTAGCGAAATTCCTTGTCGGGTAAGTTCCGACCTGCACGAATGGCGTAACGATGGCGGCGCTGTCTCCACCCGAGACTCAGTGAAATTGAAATCGCTGTGAAGATGCAGTGTATCCGCGGCTAGACGGAAAGACCCCGTGAACCTTTACTATAGCTTTGCACTGGACTTTGAATTTGCTTGTGTAGGATAGGTGGGAGGCTTTGAAGCGTGGACGCCAGTTCGCGTGGAGCCAACCTTGAAATACCACCCTGGCAACTTTGAGGTTCTAACTCAGGTCCGTTATCCGGATCGAGGACAGTGTATGGTGGGTAGTTTGACTGGGGCGGTCTCCTCCTAAAGAGTAACGGAGGAGTACGAAGGTGCGCTCAGACCGGTCGGAAATCGGTCGTAGAGTATAAAGGCAAAAGCGCGCTTGACTGCGAGACAGACACGTCGAGCAGGTACGAAAGTAGGTCTTAGTGATCCGGTGGTTCTGTATGGAAGGGCCATCGCTCAACGGATAAAAGGTACTCCGGGGATAACAGGCTGATACCGCCCAAGAGTTCATATCGACGGCGGTGTTTGGCACCTCGATGTCGGCTCATCACATCCTGGGGCTGAAGCCGGTCCCAAGGGTATGGCTGTTCGCCATTTAAAGTGGTACGCGAGCTGGGTTTAGAACGTCGTGAGACAGTTCGGTCCCTATCTGCCGTGGACGTTTGAGATTTGAGAGGGGCTGCTCCTAGTACGAGAGGACCGGAGTGGACGAACCTCTGGTGTTCCGGTTGTCACGCCAGTGGCATTGCCGGGTAGCTATGTTCGGAATAGATAACCGCTGAAAGCATCTAAGCGGGAAACTAGCCTCAAGATGAGATCTCACTGGGACCTTGAGTCCCCTGAAGGGCCGTCGAAGACTACGACGTTGATAGGTTGGGTGTGTAAGCGCTGTGAGGCGTTGAGCTAACCAATACTAATTGCCCGTGAGGCTTGACCATATAACACCCAAGCAATTTGCTGACCTGAAAGGGCACCAGATTGCGGTGTGTGAAGACGAAATGAACCGAAAGTTCGATTGTTCACAAACACCGAGATCTATCACATACCCATTCGCTGGAGCGTGCGCCGTAAGGCAAACGACCTGGCTACCGAATTTCTTGACGACCATAGAGCATTGGAACCACCTGATCCCATCCCGAACTCAGCAGTGAAACGATGCATCGCCGATGGTAGTGTGGGGTTTCCCCATGTGAGAGTAGGTCATCGTCAAGATTAAATTCCGAAACCCCTATCTGCGTATGCAGGTAGGGGTTTTGTTTTGTCCGCAGGAAAATCTGGCTCTCGGGGTTTCTATGCAACGGCTCGGGGCATGGCTATCATGCGGGCCTCATTGTGAGGCGAGACTTGCATGCTGACGTTGTTAAAGCTTCTTAAGGATGGCAAGTTCCATTCGGGTCAGGCCCTGGGCGTCGCCTTGGGCGTCAGTCGTAGTGCGGTATGGAAGCAGCTACAGCATTTAGAAGCTGAGCTTGGCTTGTCTATCCACAAGGTGCGCGGACGTGGCTATCAATTGGCTACGCCACTGACGCTGCTTGATCCTGCCCGCATAAAAGAACAGGCGCCCTCGTGCGACTGGCCTATTCTGCTCTTCGACTCAATTGACTCCACTAATGCTGAAGCGTTGCGCGCAATACACCGAGGCCAGGCTGCACCATTTTTGGTGCTCTCCGAACGGCAGACTGCGGGTCGCGGCCGACGTGGGCGAAATTGGGCCAGTCCTTTCGCAGAAAACATCTATTACAGCCTCGTATTGCGCATCGAAGGTGGAATGCGTCAGCTCGAAGGGTTGAGTCTTGTGGTCGGGCTTGCTGTCATGCAAACGTTGAGAGATCTCGGTATCCCGGGCGCGGGCTTGAAGTGGCCCAACGATGTTCTGGTTGGTCAGAAAAAGATCGCCGGGATATTGCTCGAGTTGGTGGGTGATCCCGCTGACGTGTGTCACGTGGTGCTGGGTGTTGGAATTAATGTGAACATGCAGGCAACCGATGAGATTGATCAGCAATGGACATCCGTGCGGCTGGAGTCGGGCGGGGTGCTTGATCGCAATCACCTTGTCGCGCAATTAGGGTTGATGCTTCAGAAGTATCTGACCCGTCATCAGATTGATGGGTTTTCCGCCATTCAGCGGGAATGGGAGCAGAACCATCTTTGGCAAGGGCGGGCAGTCTCGTTGATTGCTGGTGTCAACCAGATTGATGGTGAGGTGTTGGGTATCGACAGCCAGGGTGCCTTACGCTTGAAGGTAAATGGTGTGGAAAAAGTCTTTAGTGGTGGTGAGCTCAGCCTGAGGTTGCGTGATGATTCTTGAGCTCGACTGCGGAAACAGTTTTATAAAGTGGCGCGTTCTCTATGCGGATGCCAAGCAGGTGTTTGGAGAGGGGGTGGTGGATTCGGATCTCGCGTTGCTGGAAAGCCTGAGTCGACTTGAGGGGCTGTCCCTCAAACATTGCCGGTTGGTCAGCGTGAGAACGACCGAAGAGACTGCTGCATTGACTTCTCTACTGGCACAAACGTTCTCAGTGTCCGCGATATGTGCCGCGCCGGCGCGCGAGATGGCTGGCGTTCGAAATGGATACGAAGAGTTCGAGCGGTTGGGACTCGATCGATGGCTTGCGATGCTTGGTGGATTTCATCTTTCCCCAGGAGCGTGTCTGGTGCTCGATTTCGGTACGGCAGTGACTGCTGATTTTATTGCGGGGGACGGAGAGCATCTTGGCGGGTTTATTTGCCCTGGAATGCCTCTGATGCGCAACCAGTTGCGAACTCATACCCGTAAGATTCGCTATGGCGATATCGCGGCCGAGCGTGCGCTGGAAAGCCTCGTGCCTGGTCGCACAACTGTTGAGGCGGTTGAGCGTGGATGTTCGCTGATGTTGAGGGGGTTTGTCCTGACTCAGCTGGAAATGGCGCGTAGTTATTGGGGGGAGGATTTTGCGGTATTCCTCACGGGAGGCGATGCGACGCTCGTCTCTGAAATCGTACCGGATGCCAGGCTGGTTCCAGACCTGGTATTTGTAGGTCTGGCGATGGCATGCCCTTTGTCTTGAGGTTCTTATGCGTTGGTTGTTCCTGCTGTTGCTGGTTCTCAATGTCTTCTATTACATCTGGCATCAACAAGAGGCCCCGCTGCGTGCGAAAGATGTAACGCCTTTGAGTTTGTATCGAGGATCGCACCAGGATATCCGTTTGCTAAGCGAGGCAGCTGATGCGGGGCGTGAGAAGGTAAAGTTGGCGTCGACCGATAGTGGCTGTCTTTATTTGGGTGGTTTCACCCGTCAGGAGGTCGCCCTGGCAGCTGAGCGCCGACTGGGTAGGATGGATATCAAAGTTCAAGCCTTGCCAAAAGACTCCTCTGATCCGTCTGGCTACTGGCTCCGTGTAGCACCTGAAAGCCGGCGTTTAGTGGATGATCTTCAGCTGCTAAACCTTTCCAAAGAATTCAATGAGTTAAAACATAAAATAATGCCGTGCGAGGGGGTTGCGCCTTCGGAATAGTTTGCATAGAATGGCGCCCGCTTCGCAGTGAAGACCTTTAACGGTCAGCGGTACGAAGCGGTGTCAACGCAGCTAACCTCAGGTTTTTAATGAGAAAATGCTTGACAGAAGGTCGGCATGATATAGAATGCCGGCTCGCTTAGGAGGGGTTCCCGAGCGGCCAAAGGGATCAGACTGTAAATCTGACGTCTACGACTTCGAAGGTTCGAATCCTTCCCCCTCCACCATTTTTAGCGAGAGCTGCAAGCTCCGCGGGTATAGTTTAGTGGTAGAACCTCAGCCTTCCAAGCTGATGATGCGGGTTCGATTCCCGCTACCCGCTCCAAGTTTGCAGGTCCTGCAAAGGTGTTACGCTCTTGTAGCTCAGTTGGTAGAGCACACCCTTGGTAAGGGTGAGGTCAGCGGTTCAAATCCGCTCAAGAGCTCCATATAACAAGGCAGATATGAAAATATCTGCCTTTGTTTTAATGGCTGGTATTACTGTTTAAATCTTCTGCTGGGGGTTGCTTCGATGGCTAAGGAAAAGTTCGAACGTAATAAGCCGCACGTCAACGTAGGCACCATTGGTCACGTAGACCACGGCAAAACTACCCTGACCGCTGCGCTGACCCGTGTCTGCTCCGAGGTTTTCGGTTCGGCAAAGGTTGACTTCGACAAGATCGATAGCGCCCCAGAAGAAAAAGCACGTGGTATCACCATTAACACAGCTCACGTTGAGTACGATTCGGCTGTGCGTCACTACGCGCACGTTGACTGTCCAGGTCATGCCGACTACGTAAAGAACATGATTACCGGTGCTGCTCAGATGGATGGCGCTATTCTGGTTTGCTCGGCCGCTGATGGTCCGATGCCGCAAACCCGTGAGCACATCCTGTTGTCCCGTCAGGTTGGCGTTCCGTACATCGTTGTCTTTCTGAACAAGGCTGACATGGTTGACGATGCTGAGCTGTTGGAGTTGGTTGAGATGGAGGTGCGCGATCTGTTGAGCACTTACGATTTCCCAGGCGACGACACTCCGATCATCATTGGTTCGGCGCTGATGGCGTTGAACGGTCAAGACGACAACGAGATGGGTACCACTGCCGTCAAGAAGTTGGTCGAGACGCTGGATACATACATACCGCAGCCTGAGCGTGCTATTGATAAGCCGTTCCTGATGCCGATCGAGGATGTGTTCTCGATCTCCGGTCGCGGCACTGTTGTGACTGGTCGTGTTGAGCGTGGCATTGTTCGCATTCAGGAAGAAGTTGAGATTGTTGGTCTTCGTGACACTGTCAAAACTACTTGTACTGGTGTTGAGATGTTCCGCAAGCTGCTCGACGAAGGTCGTGCTGGCGAGAACTGCGGCGTTCTGCTGCGCGGTACCAAGCGTGATGATGTCGAGCGTGGCCAGGTACTGGTCAAGCCGGGCACAGTCAAGCCGCATACCAAGTTCACTGCTGAGGTTTACGTTCTGAGCAAGGAAGAGGGAGGGCGTCATACTCCGTTCTTCAAGGGTTATCGTCCGCAGTTCTACTTCCGTACAACTGATGTGACTGGTAACTGCGAATTGCCAGAAGGCGTTGAAATGGTGATGCCAGGTGACAACATTCAAATGACTGTCACTCTGATCAAAACCATCGCGATGGAAGATGGCTTGCGTTTCGCTATCCGTGAAGGCGGTCGTACCGTCGGCGCTGGTGTCGTAGCCAAAGTTATCGAGTAAATTGTTGTAATGTCTTTTTCGGGCCGGCATAATGGTCGGCCTGATTTTGTTTTAGGTCAGTAGCTCAATTGGCAGAGCGACGGTCTCCAAAACCGTAGGTTGGGGGTTCGATTCCCTCCTGACCTGCCAGATTCACTTGGTGTATCTGGCTTTCTTTTCACAGGATCTTCATAGATGACTCCTAAAGCTGAAGCTCAAGGCTCTCGCTTCGATCTGCTCAAGTGGCTTGTAGTAGTCGCCTTGGTGGTTGTTGGCGTTGTTGGCAATCAGTATTACTCTGCTTCGCCGATCCTGTACCGCGTACTTGCATTGCTCGCCATTGCTGTCGTAGCTGCCTTTGTAGGCCTGCAGACAGTCAAGGGCAAGTCTTTCTTTGTACTGGTTAAGGAAGCTCGCACCGAAATTCGTAAAGTCGTGTGGCCAACTCGCCAAGAAACCACGCAGACCACGCTGATTGTTGTGGCTGTTGTTCTGGTTATGGCGTTGCTGTTGTGGGGGCTTGATTCCCTGCTCGGCTGGCTTGTTTCCTTGATTGTCGGCTAAGGGTGTCCCGTGGCTAAGCGTTGGTACGTTGTGCATGCTTACTCCGGTTACGAGAAGCATGTCATGCGCTCGTTGGTAGAGCGCGTAAAGCTGGCTGGCATGGAAGATGGCTTTGGCGAGATTCTGGTTCCCACTGAAGAAGTGGTTGAAATGCGTAATGGCCAGAAACGCAAAAGCGAGCGCAAATTCTTCCCAGGTTATGTGCTGGTTCAGATGGACATGAATGAGGGTACTTGGCACTTGGTCAAGGATACTCCTCGGGTGATGGGTTTCATCGGTGGTACAGCTGATAAACCTGCGCCGATCACTGATAAAGAGGCAGAAGCGATTCTGCGTCGTGTTGCTGATGGTAGCGACAAGCCGAAGCCGAAGACGTTGTTCGAGCCGGGTGAGTCGGTACGTGTCAATGACGGGCCGTTTGCTGATTTCACTGGCACGGTCGAAGAAGTTAACTACGAAAAGAGCCGGATCCAAGTGGCAGTGCTCATTTTCGGTCGCTCTACTCCGGTAGAGTTAGAGTTCAGTCAGGTCGAAAAGGTCTAGCTGAGCAAGCATCCCAACCCCGCAGCCATAGGCTGTGGGGTTTTGTCGTCACTGGGATAAACGCGCAAGTAACCGGGGAGCCTTTCGAGGCGTTCGAACCCGTAATTGGAGTGCCTCATGGCCAAGAAGATTACCGCTTACATCAAGCTGCAAGTGAAGGCCGCTCAGGCTAACCCAAGCCCACCTGTTGGTCCTGCTTTGGGTCAGCACGGCGTGAACATCATGGAATTCTGCAAGGCTTTCAACGCCCGTACTCAGGGTATTGAACCAGGTCTGCCGACTCCAGTGATCATCACTGTCTACAGCGACCGTAGCTTCACTTTCGAAACCAAGTCCACCCCTGCTTCGGTTCTGCTGAAGAAGGCTGCTGGTCTGACTAGCGGTTCCGCTCGTCCGAACACCGTTAAGGTTGGCACCGTGACCCGTGCTCAGCTGGAAGAAATCGCGAAAACCAAAAACGCGGATCTGACTGCAGCTGATATGGACGCAGCCGTGCGTACTATCGCCGGTTCTGCTCGTAGCATGGGCCTTAACGTGGAGGGTGTGTAATGGCTAAGTTGACCAAGCGTCAAAAGGCTATCGCCGGCAAAATCGAAGCGGGCAAGTCCTACAACTTTGTAGATGCTGCCGCCCTGCTGGCTGAGCTGTCGACTGTCAAGTTCAGCGAGTCGTTCGACGTTGCTGTAAACCTGGGTGTTGACCCGCGTAAATCTGACCAGGTTGTTCGTAGCGCTACTGTGCTGCCACATGGCACTGGCAAGACCGTTCGCGTAGCTGTGTTCACCCAGGGTCCAGCTGCTGAGGCCGCTCTGGCTGCCGGCGCTGACCGTGTAGGTATGGACGACCTGGCTGCCGAAATGAAAGGCGGCGACCTGAACTATGACGTAGTTATCGCATCCCCGGATGCCATGCGCGTTGTTGGTCAGTTGGGTCAGATCCTGGGCCCGCGCGGCCTGATGCCTAACCCTAAAGTCGGCACCGTAACGCCAGACGTAGCTACCGCGGTTAAAAACGCCAAGGCTGGTCAGGTTCGTTATCGCACCGACAAAAACGGCATCATTCACACCTCCGTTGGCAAAGTCGGCTTTGATGCCGTCAAGCTGAAGGAAAACGTTGAAGCCCTGATCGCTGATCTGAAGCGTATCAAGCCAGCTTCCTCGAAAGGTATTTACGTCAAGCGCGTTACCCTGAGCACCACCATGGGTCCAGGTCTGGTCATCGACCAAGGCTCGCTCGACGCGTAAGACACAGATTGGCGCAAGCGATTGCGCCAATTGAAAGATTGGGGTCCCTGCCTGGCGGGGGCTATCCAAGACCGTAGGCGACGCAAGTCTTAAACCTCAAGCCTACGCAGATGGTGCTCCCGGTTCCTTACCGAATCAGACACCAAAACGACATCTGGCCTCGGTTGGATGAAACGGTAACAAGCAGGAGTTTTTCCCGTGGCAATTAAACTTGAAGACAAGAAGGCCATCGTCGCTGAAGTCAACAAGGCTGCCCAAGTTGCTCTGTCCGCTGTCGTGGCTGATGCCCGTGGCGTAACAGTAGGCGCTATGACCGGACTCCGTAAAGAGGCTCGTGAAGCTGGCGTTTACGTACGTGTTGTACGTAACACCCTGCTCAAGCGCGCCGTTGCTGGCACTCAATATGACGTGCTCAACGACGTGTTCACTGGCCCGACCTTGATTGCATTCTCCAAAGAACATCCGGGCGCTGCTGCTCGTATCTTCAAAGAGTTCGCAAAAGGTCAGGATAAGTTCGAGATCAAGGCAGCTGCGTTCGAGGGCAAGTTCCTCGCGGCTAATCAGATCGACGTACTGGCAAGCCTGCCGACCCGTGACGAAGCAATTTCTCAGCTGATGAGCGTGATTCAAGGCGCAACCAGCAAATTGGCTCGTACTCTGGCGGCTCTTCGCGACCAGAAAGAAGCCGCTGCAGCCTAAGGCTGAGCGGCACCTTTCAGCGTTTATTGTTTATTTCGACGGCCGCGTAGGCTGTCACCCCAATACAGGAATTTATAGTCATGTCTCTGACTAACGACCAAATCATCGAAGCAATCGGCGAAAAATCCGTTCTGGAAATCGTTGAGCTGATCAAGGCCATGGAAGAGAAGTTCGGCGTTTCTGCTGCCGCTGCTTCCGCTGGTCCAGCTGCTGTCGCTGCTGTTGTTGAAGAACAAACTGAATTCAACGTCATGCTGCTGGAAGCTGGCGAGAAGAAAGTTAACGTGATCAAGGCAGTACGTGAACTGACCGGTCTGGGCCTGAAAGAAGCCAAGGCTGTAGTTGACGGCGCTCCTGGCATCGTTCTGGAAGCTGTTTCGAAAGACGCAGCTGACAAAGCCAAAGCCACTCTGGAAGAAGCAGGCGCTAAAGTCGAGCTGAAGTAAGCATCGACTTTGCTCCTCCAGCCCGAGCGTTAAGCGAAAGGCTGATGGCTGGTGGCTCTTGCCACCGGCCTTTTTCCGTTATTGGCAGCCGACTGGGTCGGTGCTGGTAACGAGCTGTAACCACCCGATGCGGTGGCGCAAACCATGGGGTTTGCACGATTTTCTGGCTGCTCCCGTCGGGAGGGGCCAAACAAGCAGGTGACCAAGCTGGGGAACGCTGATGGCTTACTCATATACTGAGAAAAAACGTATCCGCAAGGACTTTAGCAAGTTGCCGGACGTCATGGATGTGCCGTACCTCCTGGCCATCCAGCTGGATTCGTATCGTGAATTCTTGCAAGCGGGAGCGACTAAAGATCAGTTCCGCGACGTGGGCCTGCATGCGGCCTTCAAATCCGTTTTCCCGATCATCAGCTACTCCGGCAATGCTGCGCTGGAGTACGTCGGTTATCGCCTGGGCGAACCGGCATTTGATGTCAAAGAATGCGTATTGCGCGGTGTGACTTACGCCGTACCTTTGCGGGTAAAAGTGCGCCTGATCATTTTCGACAAAGAATCGTCGAACAAAGCGATCAAGGACATTAAAGAGCAAGAAGTCTACATGGGTGAAATCCCCCTGATGACTGAGAACGGTACCTTCGTAATCAACGGTACCGAGCGTGTAATCGTTTCCCAGCTGCACCGTTCCCCGGGCGTGTTCTTCGACCACGACCGTGGCAAGACGCACAGCTCCGGCAAACTGCTGTACTCCGCGCGCATCATTCCTTACCGCGGTTCGTGGCTGGACTTCGAGTTCGACCCGAAAGACTGCGTGTTCGTGCGTATCGACCGTCGTCGCAAGCTGCCTGCATCGGTACTGCTGCGCGCGCTCGGCTATACCACTGAAGAAGTGCTCGACGCGTTCTACACCACCAACGTTTTCCACCTGAGCGGCGAAACCCTCAGTCTGGAACTGATTGCTTCGCGTCTGCGTGGTGAAATCGCTGTTCTTGATATTCAGGATGAGAAGGGCAAGGTCATCGTTGAGGCTGGTCGCCGTATTACTGCGCGCCACATCAACCAGATCGAAAAAGCCGGTCTCAAGACCCTGGAAGTGCCTCTGGACTACGTCCTGGGCCGCACTACCGCCAAGGCCATCGTGCATCCGGCAACCGGCGAAATCCTGGCAGAGTGCAACACCGAGCTGAACACCGAGATCCTGGCAAAAATTGCCAAGGCCCAGGTTGTTCGCATCGAAACTCTGTACACCAACGATATCGACTGCGGTCCGTTTGTCTCCGACACCCTGAAGATCGACTCCACCAGCAACCAATTGGAAGCGCTGGTCGAGATCTATCGCATGATGCGTCCAGGCGAGCCGCCAACCAAAGACGCTGCCGAGACTCTGTTCAACAACCTGTTCTTCAGCCCTGAGCGCTATGACCTGTCTGCGGTCGGCCGGATGAAGTTCAACCGTCGTATCGGTCGTACCGAGATCGAAGGTTCGGGCGTGTTGTGCAAAGAAGACATCGTCGCGGTACTGAAGACTCTGGTCGACATCCGTAACGGTAAAGGCATCGTCGATGACATCGACCACCTGGGTAACCGTCGTGTTCGCTGCGTAGGCGAAATGGCCGAGAACCAGTTCCGCGTTGGCTTGGTACGTGTTGAGCGTGCGGTCAAAGAGCGTCTGTCGATGGCTGAAAGTGAAGGCCTGATGCCGCAAGACCTGATCAACGCCAAGCCAGTGGCTGCGGCGGTGAAAGAGTTCTTCGGTTCCAGCCAGCTTTCCCAGTTCATGGACCAGAACAACCCGCTGTCCGAGATCACCCACAAGCGTCGTGTGTCTGCACTCGGCCCTGGCGGTTTGACTCGTGAGCGTGCTGGCTTTGAAGTTCGTGACGTACACCCGACTCACTATGGTCGTGTATGCCCGATTGAAACGCCGGAAGGTCCGAACATCGGTCTGATCAACTCCCTGGCAGCCTATGCGCGCACCAACCAGTACGGCTTCCTCGAGAGCCCGTACCGTGTGGTGAAAGACGCTCTGGTCACCGACGAGATCGTGTTCCTGTCCGCCATCGAAGAAGCTGATCACGTGATCGCTCAGGCTTCGGCCACGATGAACGACAAGAAAGTCCTGATCGACGAGCTGGTAGCTGTTCGTCACTTGAACGAATTCACCGTCAAGGCGCCGGAAGACGTCACCTTGATGGACGTATCGCCGAAGCAGGTAGTTTCGGTTGCTGCGTCGCTGATCCCGTTCCTCGAGCACGACGACGCCAACCGTGCGTTGATGGGTTCGAACATGCAGCGTCAAGCTGTACCAACTCTGCGCGCTGACAAGCCGCTGGTCGGTACCGGCATGGAGCGTAACGTAGCCCGTGACTCCGGCGTTTGCGTCGTGGCTCGTCGTGGTGGCGTTATCGATTCCGTCGACGCCAGCCGTATCGTGGTTCGAGTTGCTGATGACGAAGTTGAAACCGGCGAAGCTGGTGTCGACATCTACAACCTGACCAAGTACACCCGCTCCAACCAGAACACCTGCATCAACCAGCGTCCGCTGGTGCGTAAAGGTGATCGGGTTCAGCGTAGCGACATCATGGCCGACGGTCCGTCCACCGATATGGGTGAGCTGGCTCTGGGTCAGAACATGCGCATCGCGTTCATGGCATGGAACGGCTTCAACTTCGAAGACTCCATCTGCCTGTCCGAGCGTGTGGTTCAGGAAGATCGCTTCACCACGATCCACATTCAGGAACTGACCTGTGTGGCACGTGACACCAAGCTTGGGCCAGAGGAAATCACTGCAGACATCCCGAACGTGGGTGAAGCTGCACTGAACAAGCTGGACGAAGCCGGTATCGTTTACGTAGGTGCTGAAGTAGGCGCAGGCGACATCCTGGTTGGTAAGGTCACTCCGAAAGGCGAGACCCAGCTGACTCCGGAAGAAAAACTGCTGCGTGCCATCTTCGGTGAAAAAGCCAGCGACGTTAAAGACACCTCCCTGCGCGTGCCTACCGGCACCAAGGGTACCGTCATCGACGTACAGGTCTTCACCCGCGACGGCGTTGAGCGTGATGCTCGTGCACTGTCGATCGAGAAGACTCAACTCGACGAGATCCGCAAGGACCTGAACGAAGAGTTCCGTATCGTTGAAGGCGCCACTTTCGAACGTCTGCGTTCCGCTCTGGTCGGCCACAAAGCCGAAGGCGGCGCCGGCCTGAAGAAAGGTCAGGACATCACCGACGAAGTTCTCGACGGTCTTGAGCATGGTCAGTGGTTCAAACTGCGCATGGCTGAAGATGCTCTGAACGAGCAGCTTGAGAAGGCTCAGGCCTACATCGTTGATCGCCGCCGTCTGCTGGACGACAAGTTCGAAGACAAGAAGCGCAAACTGCAGCAGGGCGATGACCTGGCTCCAGGCGTGCTGAAAATCGTCAAGGTTTACCTGGCAATCCGTCGCCGCATCCAGCCGGGCGACAAGATGGCCGGTCGTCACGGTAACAAGGGTGTGGTCTCCGTGATCATGCCGGTTGAAGACATGCCGCACGATGCCAATGGCACTCCGGTCGACGTCGTCCTCAACCCGTTGGGCGTACCTTCGCGTATGAACGTTGGTCAGATCCTTGAAACCCACCTGGGCCTCGCGGCCAAAGGTCTGGGCGAGAAGATCAACCGGATGATCGAAGAGCAGCGCAAAGTCGCTGAGCTTCGTAAATTCCTCGACGAGATCTACAACCAGATCGGCGGTCGTAACGAAGATCTGGATAGCTTCTCCGACCAGGAAATCCTGGATCTGGCGAAGAACCTGCGTGGCGGCGTTCCAATGGCCACTCCAGTGTTCGACGGCGCCAAGGAAAGCGAAATCAAGGCCATGCTGAAACTGGCAGACCTGCCAGAAAGCGGCCAGATGCAGCTGACCGACGGCCGTACCGGCAACAAGTTCGAGCGCCCGGTTACTGTTGGCTACATGTACATGCTGAAGCTGAACCACTTGGTAGACGACAAGATGCACGCTCGTTCTACCGGTTCGTACAGCCTGGTTACCCAGCAGCCGCTGGGTGGTAAGGCGCAGTTCGGTGGTCAGCGTTTCGGGGAGATGGAGGTCTGGGCACTGGAAGCATACGGTGCTGCTTACACTCTGCAAGAAATGCTCACAGTGAAGTCGGACGATGTGAACGGCCGTACCAAGATGTACAAAAACATCGTGGATGGCGATCACCGTATGGAGCCGGGCATGCCCGAGTCTTTCAACGTGTTGATCAAGGAAATTCGTTCCCTCGGCATCGATATCGATCTGGAAACCGAATAACACGTGACGCGAATCGAGAGCGGGGCAGGATTGCCCGCTCTCTGCTCCGCCAGGAGGAAAGGCCTTGAAAGACCTACTGAATTTGCTGAAAAACCAGGGTCAAGTCGAAGAGTTCGACGCCATCCGTATTGGATTGGCATCGCCTGAGATGATCCGTTCGTGGTCGTTCGGTGAAGTTAAAAAGCCGGAAACCATCAACTACCGTACGTTCAAACCTGAACGTGACGGCCTGTTCTGCGCCAAGATCTTTGGCCCGGTAAAGGATTACGAGTGCCTGTGCGGTAAGTACAAGCGCTTGAAGCACCGTGGCGTGATCTGCGAGAAGTGCGGCGTTGAAGTCGCGCTGGCTAAAGTTCGTCGTGAGCGCATGGCGCACATCGAACTGGCCTCGCCAGTTGCCCACATCTGGTTCTTGAAATCGCTGCCGTCGCGTATCGGCTTGCTGATGGACATGACCCTGCGTGATATCGAACGCGTTCTCTATTTCGAGAGCTATGTCGTTATCGATCCAGGCATGACCACCCTTGAAAAAGGTCAGCTGCTCAACGACGAGCAGTACTTCGAAGCGCTGGAAGAGTTCGGCGACGATTTCGATGCCCGCATGGGTGCCGAAGCTGTCCGTGAACTGCTGCACGCTATCGACCTGGAACACGAGATTGGCCGTCTGCGCGAAGAAATTCCGCAAACCAACTCCGAAACCAAAATCAAAAAGCTGTCCAAGCGTCTGAAGTTGATGGAAGCCTTCCAGGGTTCCGGCAACCTTCCAGAATGGATGGTGCTGACCGTTCTGCCGGTTCTGCCGCCAGATCTGCGTCCACTGGTCCCGCTGGATGGCGGTCGCTTCGCGACTTCCGACCTCAACGATCTGTATCGTCGAGTGATCAACCGTAACAACCGCTTGAAGCGTCTGCTCGATCTGTCCGCTCCGGACATCATCGTGCGCAACGAAAAGCGTATGTTGCAGGAAGCTGTCGATGCACTGCTCGACAACGGTCGTCGTGGCCGCGCTATCACCGGTTCGAACAAGCGTCCTCTGAAATCCCTGGCTGACATGATCAAGGGTAAGCAAGGTCGTTTCCGTCAGAACTTGCTCGGTAAGCGTGTTGACTACTCCGGTCGTTCGGTAATTACCGTAGGTCCGACCCTGCGTCTGCACCAGTGCGGTCTGCCGAAGAAAATGGCCCTCGAGCTGTTCAAGCCGTTCATCTTCGGCAAGCTGGAAATGCGTGGTCTCGCTACCACCATCAAAGCTGCCAAGAAGATGGTCGAGCGCGAGCTGCCAGAGGTTTGGGACGTTCTCGCTGAAGTGATCCGTGAACACCCGGTTCTCCTCAACCGTGCACCGACCCTTCACCGTCTGGGTATCCAGGCGTTTGAACCGGTACTGATCGAAGGTAAGGCTATCCAGCTGCACCCTCTGGTCTGTGCTGCGTACAACGCCGACTTCGACGGCGACCAAATGGCCGTGCACGTACCGCTGACACTGGAAGCCCAGCTGGAAGCGCGTGCGTTGATGATGTCGACCAACAACATTCTGTCGCCAGCCAACGGTGAGCCAATCATCGTTCCGTCGCAGGACGTTGTATTGGGTCTGTACTACATGACTCGTGAAGCGATCAACGCCAAGGGCGAAGGTCGTGTGTTCGCGGATCTGCAAGAAGTTGACCGTGTGTTCCGTGCCGGCGAAGCCGCACTGCACGCCAAGGTCAAAGTGCGGATCAACGAAACCGTCAACGATCGTGATGGTGGCAGCGTCAAGAACACCCGTATCGTCGACACCACTGTCGGCCGTGCGCTGTTGTTCCAGGTTGTTCCACCTGGCCTGTCATACGATGTCGTCAACCAGCCGATGAAGAAAAAGGCGATCTCCAAGCTGATCAACCAGTGCTACCGCGTGGTTGGTTTGAAAGAGACCGTGATCTTCGCTGACCAGTTGATGTACACCGGTTTTGCTTATTCGACCATCTCCGGCGTTTCCATCGGTGTTAACGACTTCGTTATCCCGGATGAAAAAGCCCGCATCATCGGTGCTGCTACCGACGAAGTGAAAGAGATCGAAAGTCAGTACGCCTCCGGCCTGGTAACCCAGGGCGAGAAGTACAACAAAGTGATCGACCTTTGGTCCAAGGCGAACGACGAAGTTTCCAAGGCGATGATGGCCAACCTCTCGAAAGAGAAAGTCATCGACCGTCATGGCGTCGAAGTCGACCAAGAGTCCTTCAACTCGATGTACATGATGGCCGACTCGGGCGCACGGGGTTCTGCTGCGCAGATCCGTCAGCTCGCCGGTATGCGTGGCCTGATGGCCAAGCCGGACGGTTCCATCATCGAAACGCCGATTACTGCGAACTTCCGTGAAGGTTTGAGCGTACTTCAGTACTTCATCTCCACTCACGGTGCTCGTAAAGGTTTGGCGGATACCGCGTTGAAAACTGCGAACTCCGGTTACCTGACTCGTCGTCTGGTAGACGTGGCGCAGGATCTGGTTGTGACCGAGATCGATTGCGGCACCGAACATGGCCTGGTAATGACTCCGCACATTGAAGGCGGTGACGTTGTCGAGCCGTTGGGTGAGCGCGTATTGGGCCGTGTCATTGCTCGTGACGTGTTCAAGCCAGGTACCGAAGAAATCATCGTTCCTGCCGGCACGCTGGTAGACGAGAAGTGGGTCGAGTTCATCGAGCTGAACAGCATCGACGAAGTGATCGTGCGTTCGCCGATCAGCTGCGAAACCCGCTATGGCATTTGCGCCAAGTGCTACGGCCGTGACTTGGCTCGTGGTCACCAGGTGAACATCGGTGAAGCGGTCGGCGTTATCGCTGCCCAGTCCATCGGTGAGCCGGGTACTCAGCTGACCATGCGTACGTTCCACATCGGTGGTGCGGCAAGCCGGACCTCCGCAGCTGATAGCGTTCAGGTGAAGAATGGCGGTACCGTCCGTCTGCATAACCTGAAACACGTTGAGCGAGTGGATGGTTGCCTGGTTGCTGTGTCCCGTTCCGGTGAGCTGGCGATCGCTGATGACTTCGGTCGTGAGCGCGAGCGTTACAAGCTGCCGTACGGTGCTGTGATTTCGGTTAAAGAAGGTGACAAGGTCGACGCTGGCGCAATCGTGGCCAAGTGGGATCCGCACACTCACCCAATCGTTACCGAAATGAAAGGTACCGTGACCTACGTGGGCATGGAAGAAGGCATCACGATCAAGCGTCAGACTGACGAATTGACCGGTATGACCAACATTGAAGTACTCGACGCCAAAGACCGTCCAGCTGCCGGTAAAGATATCCGTCCTGCTGTGAAGATGGTTGATGACAACGGCAAGGATCTCTTGCTGCCGGGTACCGACGTAATTGCTCAGTACTTCCTGCCTGCTAACGCCCTGGTCGGTGTAGCGGACGGCGCGAAAATCGCGATCGGTGATGTTATCGCTCGTATTCCGCAAGAGACTTCGAAAACCCGTGACATCACCGGTGGTCTGCCGCGTGTTGCCGACTTGTTCGAAGCCCGTCGTCCGAAAGAAGCCTCGATTCTGGCTGAAGTCAGCGGCACCATCGCGTTCGGTAAAGAGACCAAAGGCAAGCGCCGTCTGGTCATTACCCCGAACGACGGTAGCGATCCGTACGAAGAGCTGATTCCGAAGTGGCGTCACCTGAACGTCTTCGAAGGCGAACAGGTAAACCGCGGCGAAGTTATCTCCGACGGCCCAAGCGATCCACACGACATCCTGCGTCTGCTGGGTGTGAGTGCGCTGGCCAAGTACATCGTGAACGAGATCCAGGACGTTTATCGTCTGCAAGGCGTGAAGATCAACGATAAGCACATCGAGACCATCCTGCGTCAGATGCTGCGTAAAGTTGAAATCGCTGAATCCGGCGATTCCAGTTTCATCAAGGGCGACCAGATGGAATTGACTCACGTTCTGGTAGAGAACGAGCGTCTGGCTGGCGACGAGAAATTCGTTTCCAAGTTCACTCGCGTGCTGCTGGGTATCACCAAGGCGTCGTTGTCCACCGAATCGTTCATCTCGGCGGCTTCCTTCCAGGAAACCACTCGCGTACTGACCGAAGCGGCGGTAACCGGCAAGCGCGATTACCTGCGCGGCCTGAAAGAAAACGTAGTCGTGGGTCGTCTGATCCCGGCCGGTACCGGTCTGGCTTATCACAGCGAGCGCAAGCGCCGCCGTGATGCTGACAAACCGTTGCGCGTTAGCGCCAGTGAAGTGGAAGCTGCACTGACCGAAGCACTGAACTCGAGCGGTAACTGAGTTCTGCGGTAAATGAGTGTGGGGCCCCGGTCGTTCCGTTCATCGAATCGAGACAATTTGTCGAGTTTGGATGAGCGGGGAGGTCGGGGCCTTGCCTTGACTGGGGACAAGATCCTCTTTAGACTCTTGTACCCCTAAATTTGGCGGGAATTCGTTCCTGCCATTTTGCTTTTCTTGCAAGACAATAGCGTCGCAAGACAACAGTGGAGCTAGTAGATGGCAACTATCAACCAGCTGGTACGTCAGCCGCGTAAGCGTATCGTCGAGAAATCCGACGTGCCTGCGCTGCAGAACTGCCCGCAACGTCGTGGCGTATGCACCCGTGTGTATACCACCACGCCGAAAAAACCTAACTCGGCACTGCGTAAAGTATGCCGTGTGCGTCTGACCAACGGTTTCGAGGTTTCCTCGTACATCGGCGGTGAAGGCCACAACCTGCAAGAGCACAGCGTGGTACTGATCCGCGGCGGTCGTGTAAAAGACTTGCCAGGTGTTCGTTACCACACCGTACGCGGTTCTTTGGATACTTCCGGCGTTAAAGGTCGTAACCAGGGTCGTTCGAAGTACGGTACCAAGAAGCCTAAGTAGTAGCGGCTTTTTGTAAGAACTGATTTTCTATTTTTCTGAGTCGATAAGAGTAAGGTCGGAGGCGTCCCGAAAGGGCACCGATTCCGAGCGAACCTGAAGACCGTTTGAGGGCTTATCCATGCCAAGAAGACGCGTAGCAGCCAAGCGCGAAGTGCTTGACGATCCAAAATACGGCAGCCAGATCCTGGCCAAGTTCATGAACCACGTAATGGAAAGCGGCAAGAAAGCCGTTGCCGAGCGTATCGTTTATGGCGCGCTGGAAAAGGTTAAAGAACGCAAGAACAGCGATCCCCTGGAAATCTTCGAGAAAGCTCTCGACGCCATCGCTCCGCTGGTCGAAGTAAAGTCGCGCCGTGTAGGCGGTGCTACTTACCAGGTTCCGGTCGAAGTTCGTCCGTCCCGTCGTAACGCTCTGGCAATGCGCTGGTTGGTAGACTTCGCCCGTAAGCGCGGCGAGAAGTCTATGGCTCTGCGTTTGGCTGGCGAACTGTTGGACGCTGCTGAAGGCAAAGGTGCTGCAGTTAAGAAGCGTGAAGACGTGCACCGTATGGCTGAAGCCAACAAGGCTTTCTCGCACTACCGCTTCTAATTTTAGCGTCACTAATTTTGCGAGGGCTTTATGGCTCGTACTACACCGATTAATCGCTACCGTAACATTGGTATCGTTGCTCACGTGGATGCTGGTAAAACCACCACCACCGAGCGCGTCCTTTTTTACACTGGCAAAAGTCACAAAATGGGCGAGGTGCATGACGGCGCCGCGACCACAGACTGGATGGTGCAGGAGCAGGAGCGTGGTATTACCATTACTTCTGCTGCTATTACCGCCTTCTGGCAGGGTTCCGAGAAGCAGCACAAAGACCAGTATCGCTTCAACGTCATCGACACCCCGGGCCACGTTGACTTCACTATTGAAGTTGAGCGTTCCTTGCGTGTTCTCGACGGCGCGGTCGTTGTGTTCTGCGGCACCTCGGGTGTTGAGCCTCAGTCGGAAACCGTATGGCGTCAGGCCAACAAGTACGGCGTTCCACGTCTTGTTTATGTAAACAAGATGGACCGTGCTGGTGCGAACTTCCTGCGCGTGATCGGTCAGATCAAACAGCGTCTGGGTCACACCCCGGTTCCAATCCAGTTGGCTATCGGTTCCGAAGACAACTTCCAGGGTCAGATCGACCTGATGGCTATGGAAGCTGTTTACTGGAATGATTCTGACAAAGGCATGGTTCCAGTTCGCAAGCCTATCCCTGCAGAACTGCAGGAACTGGCTGACGAATGGCGCGGCAATATGGTTGAAGCTGCGGCTGAAGCCAGCGAAGAGCTGATGAACAAGTACCTCGAAGGTGAAGAACTCACCAACGCGGAAATCAAGGCCGCTCTGCGTCAGCGTACTATCGCTGGTGAGATCGTTCTGGCTGTTTGCGGTTCTTCCTTCAAGAACAAGGGTGTTCCCCTGGTTCTCGACGCCGTGATCGACTACCTGCCTGCTCCTACCGACATTCCTGCCATCAAGGGTACAGACCCGGATGACGAGACCAAGGAAATGGAGCGTCACGCAGACGACAGCGAGCCGTTCTCGGCTCTGGCGTTCAAGATCGCTACCGACCCATTCGTGGGTACCTTGACCTTCGTTCGAGTTTACTCGGGCGTGTTGGCCTCCGGCGACGGCGTGATCAACTCGGTTAAAGGCAAGAAAGAGCGTGTGGGTCGTATGGTGCAAATGCACGCAAACGCCCGTGAAGAAATCAAGGAAGTACGCGCTGGTGACATCGCGGCCTTGATCGGCATGAAGGACGTCACCACTGGTGAGACTTTGTGCAACGCTGACAAGCCAATCATCCTGGTTCGCATGGACTTCCCGGAGCCGGTTATTTCGGTTGCCGTAGAGCCTAAGACCAAGGATGACCAGGAAAAAATGGGTATCGCTCTGGGCAAGCTCGCTCAGGAAGATCCATCTTTCCGCGTCAAGACTGATGAAGAGACTGGTCAAACGATCATCTCCGGCATGGGCGAGTTGCACCTGGACATCCTGGTTGACCGGATGCGCCGTGAGTTCAACGTCGAAGCCAACATCGGTAAGCCACAAGTTTCGTACCGTGAGCGCATCACGAAGAGCTGCGAAATTGAAGGCAAGTTCGTTCGTCAGTCCGGCGGTCGTGGCCAGTTCGGTCACTGCTGGATTCGTTTTGCTCCTGCTGACGAAGGTCAGGAAGGTCTGCAATTCCTGAACGAAGTAGTGGGTGGTGTGGTTCCTAAGGAATACATCCCGGCTATCCAGAAGGGTATCGAAGAGCAGATGAAGAACGGCGTTGTGGCCGGCTATCCGCTAATCGGCCTGAAGGCTACCGTGTTTGATGGTTCTTACCACGACGTCGACTCCAACGAGATGGCGTTTAAGGTGGCTGCTTCCATGGCAACCAAGCAACTGGCCCAGAAGGGCGGTGGTGAGTTGCTTGAGCCGATCATGGCGGTAGAGGTTGTTACACCTGAAGACTATATGGGTGACGTGATGGGCGACCTTAACCGTCGTCGCGGCATGATCCTGGGTATGGAAGACACGGTCTCCGGCAAAGTAATTCGTGCTGAGGTTCCGCTGGGCGAGATGTTCGGTTATGCAACTGACGTCCGTTCCATGTCCCAAGGTCGCGCAAGCTACTCTATGGAATTCAAAAAATACAATACGGCTCCGTCGCACATCGTCGAAACCGTTACCAAAAAACAAGGCTGATTCAGCCCCTTTAGGCTAGGAGTTAATTGTCGTGGCTAAAGAAAAATTTGACCGTACCCTCCCGCACGTCAACGTTGGCACCATCGGTCACGTCGACCACGGTAAAACCACGCTGACCGCTGCTCTGACTCGCGTCTGCTCCGAAGTTTTCGGTTCGGCCGTTGTTGCTTTCGACAAAATCGACAGCGCTCCGGAAGAAAAGGCTCGTGGTATCACCATCAACACCGCGCACGTTGAATACAACTCGCTGATCCGTCACTACGCTCACGTTGACTGCCCAGGTCACGCTGACTACGTGAAGAACATGATCACCGGTGCTGCTCAGATGGACGGCGCTATCCTGGTTTGCTCGGCCGCTGATGGTCCGATGCCACAAACCCGTGAGCACATCCTGCTGTCCCGTCAGGTTGGCGTTCCGTACATCGTTGTCTTCCTGAACAAGGCTGACATGGTTGACGACGCTGAGCTGCTGGAACTGGTTGAGATGGAAGTGCGCGACCTGCTGAGCACTTACGACTTCCCAGGTGACGACACTCCGATCATCATCGGTTCGGCTCTGATGGCTCTGAACGGCCAAGACGACAACGAAATGGGCACCACTGCCGTTCGTAAGCTGGTTGAGACTCTGGACAGCTACATTCCAGATCCAGTTCGCGTTATCGACAAGCCGTTCCTGATGCCAATCGAAGACGTATTCTCGATCTCCGGTCGCGGTACTGTTGTAACTGGCCGTATCGAGCGCGGTATCGTCAAGGTTCAGGATCCACTGGAAATCGTTGGTCTGCGTGACACTACCGTCACCACCTGCACCGGTGTTGAAATGTTCCGTAAGCTGCTCGACGAAGGTCGTGCTGGCGAGAACTGCGGCGTTCTGCTGCGTGGTACCAAGCGTGACGACGTTGAGCGTGGCCAGGTTCTGGTTAAGCCAGGTTCGGTCAAGCCGCACACCAAGTTCGAAGCTGAAGTCTACGTTCTGAGCAAAGAAGAAGGCGGTCGTCACACTCCGTTCTTCAAAGGCTACCGTCCACAGTTCTACTTCCGTACTACTGACGTGACTGGTAACTGCGAACTGCCGGAAGGCGTTGAAATGGTAATGCCGGGCGACAACATCAAAATGGTTGTCACCCTGATCAAGACCATCGCAATGGAAGACGGTCTGCGTTTCGCTATCCGTGAAGGCGGTCGTACCGTCGGCGCTGGCGTCGTAGCCAAAATCATCGAGTAAGCTCTTTTCGAGTTGGCTTTGATGAATTGAAAAAGCCCCCGCTTAGCGGGGGCTTTTTTATTGGGTTGACACCTATATGGGGCGTCTATAGAATTGCGCCTCCTTTTAACGGGCGTATTGCGCTCGGTGGGAATAGCAGCCGGAGTCTGAAATCCAATGCAAAATCAGCAAATCCGTATCAGGTTGAAGGCTTTTGACCATCGCCTGATCGACCAATCCACCCAGGAAATCGTGGAAACCGCGAAACGTACTGGTGCTCAAGTGCGTGGTCCAATTCCACTGCCTACCCGTAAAGAGCGGTTCACCGTTCTGGTCTCCCCGCACGTCAACAAAGACGCGCGTGACCAGTACGAGATCCGTACTCATAAGCGCGTACTGGACATCGTCCAGCCAACGGATAAAACCGTTGATGCTCTTATGAAGCTTGATCTGGCGGCCGGTGTGGAAGTACAGATCAGCCTCGGCTAAGACTCGGTCTTAGTCGTGTAACGCTCTGAAATGGGCGGCCATAGCGGGTGAAAGCCCCGTACACTCATGAGGTTTACAACATGACTATTGGTGTAGTCGGTCGTAAATGCGGTATGACCCGTATTTTCACCGAAGAAGGTGTCTCCATTCCGGTCACGGTCATTGAGATCGAGCCGAATCGCGTCACCCAGTTCAAAACTGAAGAGACCGATGGCTATCGTGCAGTGCAAGTCACTGTAGGCGAGCGTCGTGCTTCGCGTGTTACAGCTGCTCAAGCTGGCCACTTCGCTAAAGCGAACGTTGCCGCTGGTCGTACCGTAATGGAATTCCGCCTTGAAGAAGGCGAGTACCAGGCCGGCGATCTGATCAACGCTGAAATCTTCGCCGCTGGTCAACTGGTTGATGTAACCGGTCAGTCCAAGGGTAAAGGCTTCCAGGGTACGATCAAGCGTTGGAACTTCCGCGGGCAAGATAATACCCACGGTAACTCCGTGTCCCACCGCGTTCCAGGCTCTATCGGCCAGTGCCAGACTCCTGGTCGTGTATTCAAGGGCAAAAAAATGTCCGGTCATATGGGCGCTGAGCGCGTGACCGTGCAGTCCCTCGAAGTAGTGCGCGTGGACGCTGAACGCAATCTGTTGTTGGTCAAGGGCGCTGTTCCTGGCGCTACTGGCGGCAACTTGGTTGTACGTCCAGCAGCCAAGGCTCGCGGTTAAGGGGAAGCTGACATGCAATTAAATGTAAATGACGCTCAAGCGATCGAAGTTTCCGAACTGACATTTGGCGGCGAATTCAACGAGACGCTGGTTCACCAAGCAGTCGTGGCCTACATGGCCGGCGGCCGTCAAGGTAGCAAGCAGCAAAAGACCCGTTCCGACGTTCGTGGTGGCGGTAAGCGCCCATGGCGTCAGAAAGGTACTGGCCGTGCTCGTGCCGGTACTATCCGTAGCCCAATCTGGCGTGGCGGCGGTACCACTTTCGCAGCTCGTCCTCAGGATCACACCCAGAAGCTGAACAAGAAGATGTATCGCGCAGCAATGCGTTCCATCCTTGCTGAGCTGGTGCGTACTGATCGTCTGGTTGTGGTTCAGGACTTCGCTGTTGATGCACCGAAGACCAAAGATCTGCTGAACAAACTGACCGGCATGGGCCTGACTGACGTCTTGATCGTGTCTGAAGTAGTTGATCAGAACCTGTACCTGGCTGCTCGTAACCTGCCACACGTTGATGTACGTGACGTGCAAGGTTCCGATCCAGTTAGTCTGATCGCATACGACAAGGTGTTGATCACCGTGTCGGCCGTGAAGAAATTCGAGGAGCTGCTGGGATGAACCAGGAACGCGTATTTAAAGTTCTGCTTGGCCCGCACGTTTCCGAGAAGGCTACGGTTCTGGCTGACAAGAAAGGCCAGTTCGTTTTCAAGGTTGCAACTGACGCAACCAAGCTGGAAATCAAGAAGGCCGTCGAAAGCCTGTTCAGCGTGAAAGTAGAGCGTGTTACTACCCTGAATGTTCTGGGTAAGAGCAAGCGCACTGCTCGCGGTCTGGGCAAGCGTAATGACTGGAAGAAGGCAGTTATCTCCCTTCAGCCAGGCCAAGATCTCGATTTCAGCAGCAGTGCTGAGTAAGGAAGGGGTGCATCATGGCAATCGTTAAATGCAAACCGACTTCCCCTGGCCGCCGTTTTGTGGTCAAGGTGGTCAACCAGGAGCTGCATAAAGGCGCTCCTCACGCACCGCTGCTCGAGAAAAAATCGAAGACTGGTGGTCGTAACAACAATGGTCGCATTACCACTCGTCACATCGGTGGTGGCCATAAGCAGCATTATCGTCTGGTCGATTTCCGTCGCAACGACAAAGATGGCATCTCTGCCACTGTCGAGCGTATCGAATACGATCCAAACCGTACTGCTCACATCGCTCTGCTGCTGTACGCAGATGGCGAGCGTCGCTACATCATCGCCCCTAAAGGCGTGAGTGCTGGCGACCAGCTGATCGCAGGTGCTTTGGCGCCGATCAAGCCGGGCAACGCTCTGCAACTGCGTAACATTCCAGTTGGTAGCACCGTACACGGCATCGAATTGAAGCCAGGTAAAGGCGCGCAAATCGCTCGTTCCGCTGGTGCTTCGGCTCAGCTGATCGCTCGTGAAGGTGTCTACGTGACCCTGCGTCTGCGTTCTGGTGAGATGCGTAAAGTGCTGGCTGAATGCCGCGCGACCCTGGGTGAAGTCTCGAACTCCGAGCACAGCCTGCGTTCGCTGGGTAAAGCTGGTGCCAAACGCTGGCGTGGCGTTCGCCCAACCGTTCGTGGTGTTGCCATGAACCCGGTTGACCACCCACATGGTGGTGGTGAAGGTCGTACCTCTGGTGGTCGTCATCCGGTATCGCCATGGGGCTTCCCGACTAAGGGCGCGAAGACTCGTGGTAATAAGCGTACCGACAAAATGATCGTCCGTCGTCGCAAGTAAATAGAGGGATACGACAGTGCCACGTTCTCTGAAAAAAGGTCCTTTTATTGATCTTCACCTACTGAAGAAGATCGAAGTGGCGGCGGAAAAGAACGATCGCAAACCAGTTAAAACCTGGTCGCGTCGTTCGATGATCCTGCCACAAATGGTCGGTCTGACCATTGCAGTTCATAACGGTCGTCAACATGTTCCAGTTCTCGTGAACGAAGACATGGTCGGCCACAAACTAGGCGAGTTTGCCGGTACCCGCACATATCGTGGGCACGTGGCAGACAAGAAAGCCAAGCGTTAAGGGGTAAGGAACGATGGAAGTAGCCGCTAAGTTGTCGGGCGCTCGAATCTCCGCCCAGAAAGCCCGCTTGGTCGCCGACCAGATCCGCGGGAAGAAGGTGGGCGAAGCGCTCAACCTGTTGGCTTTCAGCAGTAAGAAAGCCGCCGAGATCATGAAGAAAGTGCTGGAGTCGGCCGTAGCCAACGCCGAGCATAACGAAGGCGCAGACGTTGATGACCTCAAGGTCAGCACCGTTTTCGTCAACGAAGGGCGTTCGCTGAAGCGAATCATGCCACGTGCCAAAGGCCGTGCTGATCGCATCGTCAAGCGGTCTTGCCATATCACTGTCAAGGTTGCTGACAAGTAACGGAGTCGAAGAGATGGGTCAGAAAGTACATCCCATTGGCATTCGCCTGGGAATCGTCAAGGAACACACCTCCGTCTGGTACGCAGACGGTCGGACTTATGCGGACTATTTGTTCGCTGATCTGAAGGTGCGTGAGTATCTCCAAGACAAACTAAAAAGCGCGTCCGTAAGCCGTATCGATATCCATCGTCCGGCTCAAACTGCACGTATCACCATCCACACCGCTCGTCCAGGTATCGTTATCGGGAAGAAAGGTGAAGATGTTGAGAAACTGCGTCAGGACCTGACCAAACAAATGGGTGTGCCTGTGCACATCAATATCGAAGAAATCCGCAAGCCGGAACTCGACGGTATGTTGGTTGCGCAGAGCGTAGCTCAGCAGCTGGAGCGTCGCGTAATGTTCCGTCGCGCTATGAAGCGCGCTGTACAAAACGCCATGCGCATTGGTGCCAAAGGCATCAAAATCCAAGTGAGCGGTCGTCTCGGCGGTGCTGAAATCGCACGTACTGAATGGTATCGCGAAGGTCGTGTGCCACTGCACACCCTGCGTGCCGACATCGACTATGCCAACTACGAAGCTCACACCACTTACGGTGTGATCGGTGTAAAGGTTTGGATCTTCAAAGGCGAAGTAATTGGTGGTCGCCAAGAAGAACTGAAACCACAAGCACCAGCGCCTCGTAAAAAAGCTGCTAAGTAAGGGGTACGCCAAATGTTGCAACCAAAGCGTACGAAGTTCCGCAAGCAGATGACAGGCCACAACCGTGGTCTGGCTCAGCGCGGTAGCAAAGTCAGCTTCGGCGAGTTCGCGCTGAAGTCTGTAGCTCGTGGTCGTCTCACCGCTCGTCAGATCGAGTCAGCGCGTCGTGCTCTGACCCGTCACGTTAAACGTGGCGGCAAGATCTGGATCCGTGTATTCCCGGACAAGCCTATCTCCAAAAAGCCACTCGAAGTTCGGATGGGTAAAGGTAAGGGTAGTGTGGAGTACTGGGTAGCCCAGATTCAGCCAGGCAAAGTCCTGTATGAAATCGAGGGCGTTTCTGAAGAGCTGGCGCGTGAGGCTTTTGCCCTGGCTGCTGCAAAGCTGCCGCTCGCCACCGCTTTTGTTAAACGGACGGTGATGTGATGAAAGCGAATGAACTTCGTGAAAAAGACGCGCCGCAGCTTAACGAGCAACTGCTCGGCCTGCTGCGCGACCAGTTCAATCTGCGCATGCAGAAAGCAACTGGCCAGTTGGGGCAGTCTCACCTGCTCCGGCAAGTTAAGCGTGACATCGCTCGCGTGAAGACTGTGCTCAAACAGCAGGCAGGTAAGTAATCATGGCTGAAGCCGAAAAAACCGTCCGTACGCTGACTGGCCGTGTTGTCAGCGACAAAATGGACAAGACCATCACCGTTCTGATCGAGCGTCGCGTTAAGCACCCGATCTACGGTAAATACGTTAAGCGTTCGACTAAGCTGCACGCGCACGACGAAACCAATCAGTGCCACATCGGCGACAAAGTCACTATTCGTGAAACTCGTCCTTTGGCCAAGACTAAGTCTTGGGCGCTGGTTGATGTTCTCGAACGCGCTGTGGAAGTCTAAGGACTAGGGGTCGGAGAAATTATATGATTCAGACTCAATCCATGCTCGATGTGGCCGATAACTCTGGCGCTCGCCGTGTTATGTGCATCAAGGTGCTGGGTGGCTCCCATCGTCGTTACGCTGGTATCGGTGACATCATCAAAGTTACCGTCAAGGAAGCAATTCCTCGCGGTAAAGTGAAAAAAGGCCAAGTGATGACTGCTGTTGTAGTCCGCACTCGTCACGGCGTACGCCGTGCTGATGGCTCCATTATCCGCTTTGATGGCAACGCTGCTGTTCTTCTGAACAACAAGCAAGAGCCGATCGGCACCCGTATCTTTGGGCCAGTGACCCGTGAACTTCGTACTGAGAAGTTCATGAAGATCGTCTCGCTCGCCCCAGAAGTGCTGTAAGGAGATCCGACATGCAAAAGATTCGTCGTGACGACGAGATCATCGTGATCGCCGGCAAAGACAAAGGTAAGCGCGGTAAGGTGCTTAAGGTTCTCGCTAATAACCGTCTGGTTATTGGTGGTCTGAACCTGGTTAAGCGTCATACCAAGCCTAACCCGATGTCGGGCGTACAAGGCGGTATCGTCGAAAAAGAAGCTCCACTGGACGCTTCTAACGTCGCCATTTTCAACGGCGAAACCAACAAGGCTGACCGCGTTGGTTTCAAAGTAGAAGACGGCAAGAAAATTCGTGTCTTCAAGTCGACCCAAAAAGCGGTTGATGCTTGAACACTGCTAGGTAGAAGACCATGGCACGACTAAAAGAGATTTACTGGAAGGAAATCGCACCGAAGCTTAAGGAAGAACTTAAGCTTTCGAACGTGATGGAAGTTCCACGCGTTACCAAAATCACCCTGAACATGGGTCTGGGCGAAGCTGTCGGTGACAAAAAAGTCATCGAGCACGCTGTTGCCGACCTGGAAAAGATCACCGGTCAGAAAGTCGTTGTGACTTACGCTCGGAAATCCATCGCTGGCTTTAAAGTCCGTGAAGGTTGGCCGATCGGCGTCAAAGTGACTCTGCGCCGTGAGCGTATGTACGAATTCCTGGATCGTCTGCTGTCGATCTCCCTGCCTCGGGTTCGCGACTTCCGCGGCCTGAATGCCAAGTCCTTCGATGGTCGTGGTAACTACAGCATGGGCGTAAAAGAGCAGATCATCTTCCCGGAAATCGACTACGACAAGATCGATGCTCTCCGCGGTCTGGACATTACCCTGACCACCACTGCCAAGAACGATGATGAAGGTCGCGCGCTGCTGCGTGCTTTCAAATTCCCGTTCCGCAACTGATTGGAGTAGGAAAATGGCCAAGATGAGCATGAAAAACCGCGAGCTGAAGCGTCAGCTCACGGTTGCCAAGTACGCCAAAAAGCGTGCAGCACTGAAAGCTATCATCGTTGATCTGAACGCAAGTCCAGAAGCACGTTGGGAAGCTACGGTAGCTCTGCAGAAGCAGCCACGTGACGCAAGCGCCTCGCGCATGCGTAACCGCTGCCGCCTGACCGGTCGTCCACACGGCGTTTACCGCAAGTTCGGCCTCGGCCGTAACAAACTGCGTGAAGCTGCAATGCGTGGTGACGTACCTGGTCTGGTTAAAGCCAGCTGGTAAGCACTATCAAAGTCTCGGTGTTCGGGATCGCAAGATCCTGACCACCGGTGACCTTGAACTTGAATCAAGCCCCTTTTGGGGCTTGATTCATTTGTGGGGTGTGTCTAGAATACCCGGCTCGCCTGAGCCCGTGCTTTTTTCGCATGGATGAGCTCGGCGACAAGTAGTAGCCGCAAGGCTAATTTTTTTGTATTAGGAGCGTCTAGCCCATGAGTATGCAGGACCCGTTAGCGGACATGCTAACTCGAATCCGTAATGCCCAGATGGCTGAAAAGTCCGTCGTAAGCATGCCATCTTCTACTTTGAAGGTAGCTGTTGCCAAAGTCCTGAAGGACGAAGGTTACATTGCGGGTTATCAGATCAGCAGCGAAATCAAGCCACTGCTGTCCATCGAGCTGAAGTACTTCGAAGGCCGTCCGGTCATCGAGGAAGTGAAGCGCGTTAGCCGTCCAGGCCTGCGTCAGTACAAGTCCGTCGATGATCTGCCAAAGGTTCGTGGCGGTCTCGGTGTGTCTATCGTCTCCACCAACAAAGGTGTGATGACGGATCGTGCTGCGCGCGCTGCCGGTGTCGGCGGCGAAGTTCTTTGCACTGTGTTCTAAGGGGGGATAAGCATGTCACGCGTCGCTAAGAACCCCGTTAAGCTGCCAGCCGGTGTCGAAGTAAAATTCGCAGGCCAACAGCTTTCGGTGAAGGGTGCCAAGGGCACTCTCGAACTGAACATCCATTCGTCCGTTGAGATCGTTGAAGAAGCTGGTGAGCTGCGTTTCGCTGCTCGCAATGGCGATCAACAAACTCGCGCAATGGCTGGTACCACTCGTGCGTTGGTAAACAACATGGTCCAAGGCGTAAGCCAAGGCTTCGAGCGTAAGCTCCAGCTGGTCGGTGTTGGTTACAAAGCGCAAGCAAAAGGCACAGTGCTGAACCTGGCTCTTGGCTTCTCGCACCCAGTGGATTATGAACTGCCGGAAGGCATCACCGCTGAGACTCCTAGCCAGACCGATATCCTGATCAAGGGCATCGATAAGCAGCTGGTAGGTCAAGTGGCCGCCGAGATCCGCGACTTCCGTCCACCAGAGCCGTACAAAGGC